>NZ_LMFZ01000001.1 GCF_001427305.1 Duganella sp. Root1480D1
TGAGGTAACCTGACTTTTTCGGACACTTCCATTTGATAAACTTGTCAAAGGGAGTGAAAACATGAGATCAACAACATACACGCCGGAGTTCCGGGCCGAGGCGGTAAAACTGGTGCTGGCGCAAGGGCTGACGTTGGAAGAAGCCGCGCAACGTATCGCGATTCCGAAAGGGACGCTGGCGAACTGGGTGAGCGCGGCAAAACGCCGTAACGACCCGGCTGCGCCACCTGGTAGCCGAAGCATCGCAGAGCTTGAGGCCGAGGTTGCGAAGCTGCGCAAAGAACTGGCTACCGAACGGATGGAAAAGGAAGTGCTAAAAAAGGCCACCGCGTACTTCGCGAGGGAGTCGCTGCCCGGTACGCGTTCATGAAATCGGTGCGACTCGATTATCCTCTTGGCTTGTTGTGCCGCGTCTTTGAAGTTTCGCGCAGCGGTTTCTACGCAGCGTTGGAGCGCAAGCCGTCGCAACGCGCCCAGGATGATGAACGATTGAAGGTTGCGATCAAGGCCACTCACGTGCAGACGCGAGAGACATACGGCCTTTGCGCCTGCAACCGGAGTTGGTCTCGCAGGGTTTCAATGCTGGCCGTGACAGGATCGTGCGGCTGCGGCGAGAGCTTGGCCTGCGGTGCAGGCAGAAGCGGAAGTTCAAGGCTACGACGAACTCGAATCATGCGTTCCCGGTGGCGCCGAACTTGCTGGAGCAACGGTTTGCACCGACGCGGCCCAACGAAGCCTGGGTCAGCGACATCACCTATGTCCCGACCGACGAAGGATGGCTTTACCTGGCTGGCATCAAGGACGTCTTTACGTGCGAAATGGTGGGCTACGCCTTGGGTGCGCGGATGACGCAAGAGTTGACGGCGCAGGCGCTGTGGCGGGCGGTACGCAGCAAAAGGCCAGCGCCCGGCCTGATCCTGCATTCCGATCGCGGCAGCCAATATTGCGCCGACGACTACCGCAAGCTGGTCGCGCAGTTCGGCATGCGGGCATCCATGTCGCGCAAGGGGAACTGCTATGACAACGCCCCCATGGAGAGCTTTTGGGGCAGCTTGAAGAACGAGATGATTCATCATCAGAGATACGCTACAAGGGCTAACGCAGAATCAGCGATCAAGGAGTACATCGAGATCTTCTACAACCGCCAGCGGCGTCATTCGCGCCTTGGCTATGTATCGCCGGCATTGTTTGCAGATAATTTCAACAAACAGGCGCTGGCTGCTTGAAACGGACGTGTCCATTATTGACAGTACACCTCANGACACCGAGATACCGTTACCGTAACTCATGGCATTCGCGCCTTGGCTATGTATCGCCGGCATTGTTTGCAGATAATTTCAACAAACAGGCGCTGGCTGCTTGAAACGGACGTGTCCATTATTGACAGTACACCTCAGCGGTGACGCTTCGCGCTTCGACGAACTTTGGGACCGGATTCCCAACCTTTCTGACGTTCTTCGCAGCTTTAATTCAGACTCCAATTGGTTGCATTGGAGCAGAAAGACTTATGATGGATGGTACTGCGTAGCGAGCCCTGATTCTGGCTTTGATGTCTACTATCAGGAACGAGGACATCGCGCGCAAGCCACTCACTCATTTCGATGAGGAGCGCGCTGCAATTCGATTTGCAATAAACGCCTCGGTATTCAATATCAGATGACCTTCATCGGCCAGCAGCGGACCTGTCAATTACAAAAGCCACAAATTAATGAGACCAGAATTCAATACGCACAGTGATTTATGGGTTGATGACGGGTCGCTGCGAGACGTGTACGTTCAAAATATGCAGCTTCAGAGCTGGGACCGCTTCGATTCGATGCTCCACCATCATGAGCTGGCATATAGCTTCGATGGAACGCCTGCTTGCTTCCCAGGCAGCCGCGCGATTTTCAGCAATCGCGAAGGAAGTCATCTTCTGTCGGTGATGCTTGGGCAAGTAAGTGTTAATTGCCATTTCTTCGACGAGTCGCAATTGGAGCTAGATATTTCACCCAGAGAGATTCTCGGGAACGCTGAGCATGATGCGGTATTGGACTTCATCGAGCAGCTGGCACTTGGATTAGAACTACCTGCCGATGTAACCCCTGAAAATGCGGAGGCTCGGCCAATGCTAAGTTATTCGCCCACAGCACGATGCTGGACGGTACACTCACACTGATCACCGCCGTTTTCGGCCAGGAGCGGCCGCTTTTAAAAATCATCTGTTAACCTTGTAATGAACGACATTCTCGCTGCACATAAACATAGCTCGCGGCATCGCGCTGAAATAGTGGGAAGTAGCCGATGCGGGTGCTTCCATTGCCTCGCTAACTTTAGTCCGAGCGAAATTCGAGACTGGGTTGATTGGCTGGAAGGCACACCGCCTGAGCTGGAGCTTGATACCGGGACGACAGCATTGTGCCCAAACTGCGGGATCGACTCGGTGATTGGGTCCAGTTCTGGATTTCCTGTGACGACCGAGTTTCTTAGTCAAATGCGAAAACATTGGTTTGAAGTTTGATCAGGCTCTGGTCAAATTCGGCCAAAGGCGGACCTTAAGAACTAGTCGGAGTTACCGGGAATGCTCCTAACAAAGATGGTATCCAGACCAATTCACCTAGAGCTATTCTGCCCCGATGAGGCGGACGTCGTGCTTATTGCGGAAATCGATGAGCGCAATTATGAAGTGATTCGTGCACCACGACATCGCCCGCAAGATGATATTGACGGTCAAATGTTGGATTTTGTTGAAGGCAGGCTAAATGGCGATCAGCTTCACTGGGTCATTAGGGACTCTTTGAGTCAAGCTTGCCTTGGAAGTCTTCAAGCAACGTTAGCTTCGGGTGGTGTTGTGTCGGTTGGCTATAGAGTCATCTCGGAACATTGGGGAAATGGCATAGCTACTGAAGCTTTACGTTTGCTGCTTGGTCAACTTGCGTCAGCTTTGCCGCAAAGAAAAATTATCGCAAATATTGCGTCGACAAACGTTGCGTCACGTCGCGTCCTCGAAAAATGTGGATTTACTCCGGTCGTTGCGCTGACCGGCGCCTCCTCCGTTGACAACATGCGCGGCGAGACGTTTGTTTGGAGCTCAGGTACTGCATAATCTATGTTGATGCGCACTATCGGCCAGTAGCGGACGGATTCCTTGCCATGCAAAATTTAAAATAATAATAATAAAATTTCTACTAAAGGATTACATCAGATGGATAATAAGCCACTTGAGCAGCTGGCAGAAAATTATATAAAGGTAGAGCTCGGCAAGGCGAATTTCAAATACGCAAAACCGGACTATGATTTAGACGGAACCGACCTCATTGTTCTTCAACCAATTTCGAAACATTACGTCCGACAAGTAATAGTTCAGTCAAAGGGTAGAAGCGTAGGCTCTCAGCAGACCAATGTTCGAATTAATAAATCCTACGTAAATTCAAATTTCATTTGTTTTCTTTATTTACAATTAGACAATGATCCGGTTCATTATTTTTATATATTTTTCTGCGATGATATAAAAAAATGGGATGCATACGATAAATATTTTCAGCTTCTGATTCCAAAAGATTTTAAGAAGAACACTGCGCTCATTGCTGCAAAATTCAACCCAAAGACACACATAAAAAAAATTGCTGACCTGCTTGACAACGGTCCAATCGTAAGACCGTACTATGTCGAATTTGAGAAAATGGGACTTGTAAGTATCCTAATGGAGCTTTGGCGTAAATACAATTCCCTCCCAGATCTAAATCTAGCAATAGAACTATATAATCAAAAATTAGGGTACGCTGAAAGCTTTATACAAGAAATATTTTTATCTTACAATTACATAAAGAATAATGAAAATATCGGATCAATCGATTATTTTCTTCAAATTATTCTTGAAATGAGAAACGTTGGGAAACCTATATTTGAATTATGTACTATAGAGGATATGAGTGACATTCAGGCAGTTAATTCTTCTAATGCAATAGTCTATAGGGATCTGCGAATCGGACAAGTGCGAGTTTTATACGATGGAGATTCATATAAAGGATTGTATATCTATATTGGCGATAGGGAGGATCATGCCGAAGTTTTGCTGCTGGATAATGACCACTACTTCGCCTATGGAGTCAGAAAGGTGTTTACTGAAGATTGAAATTTATCACCTCCGAACAAAAATTTATTAACTCGAATGCCAACCTCACTGCTTTCGGAAGTTGAGTACATGGTGGCGCTAGAGTAAATAAACTGAAATCATGTTCGTAATGCGCGTAAACCATGACCGGCGGGTTCGGGGCGAAAGCCGCCGTCCAACTAACAAACGGTGTCATATCAAGTCTGAGCTAGTACAGCTAAACCATGGCCTGGATCAGGCTCAATAAAAACGCACCTTTCTTCCGAATTGTCGTATGCTCGCCGTCGCATTATTGCTTTTAATGCAACATTTGGAAACTATTCATTTCGGGAGACTACATGAAAAAGATATTGGGCAGCCTTGCCCTGGCGCTTTGCGCCGCACAGCTTCCAGCCAGCGCCAACACCATCTACCTGACACGCCACGCCGAGAAATCGGCCACCGGCACCGATCCAGTACTGACTGCGGAAGGACAGGTACGCGCCACCAACATTGCCGCGACCCTGAAAGACGCCCAGGTCAGGCATATCTATTCGACTGCCTACCAGCGCACGCAGCAGACTGCGCAGCCCCTGGCCAGCTACCTGAACCTGCCGGTCACCAGCTACGACGGCAGCCAGCTTGCCGCGTTCGCGCAGCAACTGCGCGCCCTGCCCGACAATGCCCTGGTGGTTGGTCACTCCGACACCACGCCCGACCTGATCCGCCAACTGGGCGGCGATCCCGGCAGCGCCATCGCGGAGACGGAATTCGACCGCCTGTACCAGCTGACGTTTGCCGCCGACGGCACTGTCACCACCAACCTGCTGCACTCGCTCCCCAGCAGCTTGAACCTGCCATGCGCCAGCGTGACGCTGAACCAGTCCAGCCTGACCGCCACCGCGGGCAATTGGCTGTACTTCAGCATCAATGTACCGGAATGTGCGAACACCCTGAATGTGAACATGAGCGGCGGCAGCGGCGACGGCGACCTGTACGTCCGCTTTGGCGCGCAGCCGACTGCCAACGATTACGCCTGCCGTCCCTACAAGACCGGCAACGCGGAATCCTGCGCGCTGAGCAACCCGCAAGCAGGGACCTGGTATATCGGCATCCGTTCCTACTCGACCTTCAGTGGCGTCTCGCTGAACGCCACCGCGGCCCAGTAAGCACGCAGTCAGGCGCGCTGCAAGGCCTGTCCGCGCACTCCGGACAGGTATTTGCGCAGCACATTCAAGTCCACCGGCTTGACCAGGTAATGCTGCATGCCGGCCTCGGCCGCCTGGCGGCGCGCCTCATCGTGTCCCCAGCCCGTCATGGCGATGAAAAGAATGTCTTCGCTGCCTTCCAGTTCACCGATGCGGCGCGCCGCTTCATGGCCCTGCATATCGGGCAGGCCGATATCCATCAGGATGACATGCGGATGGAAGCGCTGAACCAGCGCGATTGCGCCCTGCCCGTCATGGGCCTTGGCCACTTCGTACCCGTCCATTTCCAGCATCACCTGCAGCATGTCCGCGCCGTCTTCATTGTCGTCCACCACAAGCACGCGCAGCATTTCGTCGGCATGGGGCCTGGAGGCGCCTGCCGACAGGCGCACCTTGCTGCGCCGTTCCGCCACCACGATAGGCATGCGCAGCATAAATTCACATCCCTTGCCGCTGCCCTCGCTGGTCACCGAGACATTCCCGCCATGCATGCGCGTAAATCGCTGGGCCAGGCTAAGCCCGATCCCCAGGCCGCCCAGGGTATTGGCGCGTCCTGCCTGGCCTTGCACGAACAAGTCAAAGATGCGCAAGCACGACTCCGGCTCCAGCCCGGCGCCATGGTCACGCACGGTAAACACAATGTCTTCGCCATCGGCTTCCGCATGCAGGTGAATGGTCGAACCTGGCGGTGAAAACTTCACTGCGTTGCTCAGCACATTGGCCAGGCTCTGGACCAGGCGCGCCCGGTCGCCAAGCAGCAGCACGCTGCCGGCAGGCTGGCGCAAGTCCAGCATATGCCCGCCCGCATCGATCTGCTGGCGGCAGATTTCCACCGCATGCTGCAGCACGGTCGCAACGCTGACCCTCTCGCATTTGAGCGCGACCTTGTCGTTGGTGATACGCGCCACGTCCAGCAGGTCGTCCACCAGCCGGGTCAGGTGCCGGACCTGCCGTTCAACCACCTGGCTGATGCTGTGCACTTTGGGATCAGCGTTGGGAATCGTGTTCAGCACGTCCATCGCCGTGCGGATCGGCGCCAGCGGGTTGCGCAACTCATGGCCCAGGATCGCCAGGAATTCATCCTTGCGGCGGTCGACCTCGCGCATTTCATATTGGCGCCGGCGGGCACGTCCTGCCGACAACGCTGCACTCACCAAGGTCGCCCTGCGCACCGGGCGCTCAAGCAGCGTAACATTGCCGACCTGTTCAAAAATCCTCTGGATGCCGGGCGAATCCAGCCCTTCCTTGCTGAGAACCAGCACCGGCAAATCCGACCACGCGGGCTGGGCGGCAAGGAAGCTGGTAAGTTCGCGCAGGAAATCGTCGTTGAAGGCTTCTTCGATCACGAACAGCGCAGCGGCGCCTCGTTGCAGGTCCTGCACTACTTCGCCCAGTTCGGGACAGATGTGGCAAGCCACGCGTGCCTGCCCCAGCACCTGCTCGATCAGGCGTGCATCCTTGCCGACAGGGGCGAAGATGACAATGCGCTGTTCCAGCTCACTCATGCTCGACTTGTTCCTCGTCTCGCGACACTTTGACCGGCACCCCTGTCAGGATGCCGCGGAAGTCCTTCAGCACCGCTCCCACTTCAATGCCTTTATTGGTAATAGCAAAGGCGCGCAGGGTGGTTTCGTGCTGGCTGCCGCGCTTTTTAAATACCGACAAGGCCTTGTGCACCGCACCGCCAGCCTCGTAATAGCGCAGCATCAGCACGTTGTCGGCCAGGTAGCTGACGTCCAAATTGCTGCCCAATGGCCCGATCACGCCCTGCTGTACCCCGACCAGCAAGGTCACCACGCCGCGCTGTCCCAGGTAAGTCAGCACCTCACGCAGGTGGATGGTGAGGAAGCGTGATTCCGGCATCGCATTCATATAGCCGTTCAGGCTGTCGATCACGATCACCTTTGCGCCTTCGTCGGCGGCCTTGCACACCGCGTGCGAGAACTGGCCGGGCGAAAGTTCGGCAGGATCGATCTCGTTTACTTCCAGCAGGCCCGACTCCAGCGGCGCGCGCAAATCCATGCCGATGCCATCGGCCCGGTTAAGCAAGGTATTGAACGATTCCTCGAACACGAACATGGCAGCCTTCTGCCGGCGATCCGTCACGGCTTTCACGAACTGGGCTGCGAGGCTGGATTTGCCGGTTCCTGGCGGTCCCGAGATCAACGTGCTGGAACCCTCCTCGATCCCGCCCCCCAGCAAGGCATCCAGTGCCGCCAATCCGCTTGCCACCTGCTGCCGCCGTACCAGTTCGCGCGATTCGGACGCCACGATGCGCGGATAGGCCATCACGCCGCCCGGGACAATCACATAGTCGTGCGGCCCGCGCCGGTAATCGATGCCGCGATATTTCAATACGCGCAAGACGCGGCGTTCGGCGCCATACCCCGATTCAATCTGCTGCAGCGAGATCACGCCGTGCGCAATGCTGCGCACCTGCTGGTCGCCGCCCACGGCCGTTTTATCGTCCAGGAACAGCGCTGTGCAGGCGCGCTTGGCGAAGTACTGCTTCAGCGCCAGCACATGGCGCCGGTAGCGCAAGGGACTGGCGGCCAGGAGCTGCAGCTCCGACAGCGAATCCAACACCACGCGGGAGGGATTGAGCCGGTCGATCTGCGTCAGGATCGCCCTGTTGGTTTCGCCCAGTTCGACCTCGGAGGGATGAAACACCGTATACTGCTCATCCGGGTCGAGCACCCCTTCGGCCGGGATGATCTCGTGCACGGTAATGCCTTCCAACGAAAAGCCATGCGATTGCGCCACCGCACGCAGTTCCACTTCGTTTTCCGCCAGGGTGATATAGAGCACCTTTTCGCCGTGCCTGGCCCCTTCCATCAGGAACTGCAGCGCCATGGTGGTCTTGCCCGTTCCCGGATCGCCTTCCAGCAGATACAGCCGGTCCTTGGTCAGGCCGCCGGCCAGGATCGAGTCCAGGCCGGCAATGCCGGTCGAAATGAAAGCGTCTGTCTGCTTGTTCTGCGGCTGGAGCATGGCGACCCGCACGAAGATTGTCGATAAGACACTTTATCACTTGTTGCCAAAGGGCTTGTTTCGATTGCCCAGTATTTGCGCAGTGGAATTTTTCCCAATTGGATCAAATGCTTAGCCAAGCGCCCCGGGCCTTGTTAACAGGGTTTTCCACAGAAACCGTTAACAACTTCCAGTCGCCTGGCAGCCATGGCACGACCGAGACCGAAAGGCCGAACAGAACCCCTGGCAATTGATCTGGATCATTGAAGCAGCGCTTGCCGGGCAATAGCATGGCCTCATACCCTGCCGGCTGGAGGCCATATGTTGGAGAGCAAACAAAACAAGCAAGCTTCAACTGGCGCATCCATCCTGGTGTGGGATGTACCGGTGCGCGTCTTCCATTGGCTGATGGCGCTTTGCTTCGCCGGTGCCTACCTGACGGCGGAGAGCGAGCAATGGCGCCTGGTGCATGTCACGCTTGGCTACACCATGGCAGGCCTGATCGCATTTCGGCTGGTGTGGGGCCTTATCGGCTCGCGCTACGCGCGCTTCGGCCAATTCGTGCGCGGACCTGCAGCAGTAGCCGGCTACCTGCGCTCACTCCTGCACGGCAAGCCGCAGCACTTCCTCGGCCATAACCCGGCGGGCGCCCTCGCCATCCTCGGCTTGCTCGCCCTGGGTGCAGCCACCACCGCTACTGGCTGGGCGGCATTCCAGGAATCCAGCGCGGAGCTTTGGGAAGAAGTCCACGAAACCTTTGCCAACCTGATGCTGGCACTGGTGCTGCTCCACATTGCAGCAGTTATTGCCAGCAGCCGGCTGCATCACGAAAACCTGGTTGCATCGATGTTCAATGGCGAAAAGGCGGGCCAGCCGGATCAAGGCATCCGGCGCGGCTGGCACAGTATCGGCCTGCTGGTGTTGCTGGGCGTGGCCGCCTTCTGGTGGCTGCAATGGAAAATGTCATAAACCCCGACTTGGAGCAGATCATGTACAAGACAATTGTTGTCCACGTTAGCCCTGTCTCCGGCATGCCGGCCACGTTTGCCGTTGCTGCGGGCCTGGCCCGGGCACACGCTGCCCACCTGGTCGGCACCGCCGTCAGCGGCTGGCTGGAACTGAACACCCTGATGGCAACGGGCGCCCCGATGGCGGTCATGCCCACGCCCGATCCGGAATCGTTGCGCCAGGAAGCCCGCCAGCGGCTGGAAGCGTTCGAGCGCCAATGCTTTGAAGCGGAAGTGGATTCCTTCGAATCGCGACTGCTCGATACATCGGCGGTCGAAGCCCTGGTGCTGGAGTCGCGCTACTGCGACCTGCTGGTAGCCGGCACCCAGGACGTGGCCGACTACGGCGTCCTGGCGCCATCGCGCCTGCCGGGCCGCCTGGTCACCCAAAGCGTGCGCCCGGTGCTGCTGGTACCGCCCAGCCTGTCCCAACCGGCCGCAAAGCTGGACAAGATCATGATCGCCTGGAATGGCAGTGCCGGCGCCAGCCGCGCGCTGGCCTTCGCGCTACCCCTTCTGCAACATGCCTCGCAAGTATTGGTCGCCGTCGTCAACCCGGAGTCGGAACGCATCGACATGGGCGCCGAACCTGGCGCCGACCTGGCCACCTACCTGGCCCGCCACCATCGCAACGTGCGCGTCGTGGGCCTCGATACCGTTACGGAAACCGGCGGCGCCCTGTGCGAGCTGGCGCGCCAGAACCGTGTCGACCTGCTGGTGGCCGGAGCCTATGGCCATAGCCGCATGCACGACTGGGTCCTGGGCAGCACCACGGCCAGCCTGGTCGAACAGAGCCCCGTGCCGCTGCTGATGACGCAATGAAGGATGCCGGCCATGGCAGCTTGCTGCTGCTCTCCAACGAAATCCAGCTCCTGCTGTCGGAGGAGCGCACGGCGCTGTCCCTGCTGCGCACCGGCATCGCCGTGTTCGCGCTGCCCTTGTCGGTACTGGGCCTGCTGATTGCCACCTCCGGCAGCTACCGCTTCCATGAAGTGGTGCTGCTGCTATGGCCTTTGCTGGTGTTGAGCGCGGTGCTGGTCCTGCTTGGCAGCTACCTGGCCATCAAGGGCTTGCTTGAGGTGCATCGCTGCGACCGGCGCGTGCGCGAGCTGAAGGCGCGCAACCAGCAGGCAGCGCGCCTGCTGGATGGCGACGCCGCCCTGCCTCGCTAGTTCAAGCTCCTCCGATTGGCCCGCTCAGTACCAGGCGCATGCCGATGGCGCCTTCCGCGGCAGCCGGCGCCACCGTGAAGCCCAGGTGGTGCGCCAGCTGCAGCATGCGCAGGTTTTCCGGCAAGGCTTCCCCCACCAGTTCCTGCGTGCCGCGCGCGCGGCAATAGCGCAGCATTTTCTCCATCAGGAGTGCCCCCAGGCCGCGCCCTTTCAGGTCGGAGCGCACCACTACGGCGAATTCCGCGCTGATGTTGTCCGGGTCTGCCACCGCCCGCGCCACGCCCAGCGTTTCCGGCCCGTTGGCGCCCATGCGGGTGGCGATGAAGGCCATTTCGCGGTCATAGTCGATCTGGGTCCAGCGCGCCAGCTGCGCCGGCGGCAGCGACTGCATCTGCGCGAACATGCGGAAGCGCACGTCTTCCGGCGTCAGGGCGGCAAAGAAGGTACTGTGCTGCGGCGCGTCTTCAGGGCGGATCGGGCGCAGCAACAGCGCACTCCCGTCCCAGGTCACGCTTTCTTCCAGCTCCGCCGGGTAGGGCCGGATGGCAAAGCGCGCCGGCCCGATTTGCGCAGCCGGCGCCACCCGCATGCGCGCATCGAGCGCCAGCACGCCGTGTTCATCCGCCAGCAAGGGGTTGATGTCCAGTTCCTGCACCTCGGGCAAGTCGGCCAGCAGGGTGGCAATGCGCACCAGCACCGTGGACAGCGCCTCCATGTCGGCCGCCGGGCGGCCGCGGTAGCCCGCCAGCAGGCGCGCCACGCGGGTGCGCCCGACCAGGTCGCGTGCCAGTACCTGGTTCAGCGGCGGCAGCGCCAACGCACGGTCGCCGATGGTTTCCACCGCGATGCCGCCCTGGCCGAACAGGATCACGGGGCCGAATACCGGATCGCAGCTAGCGCCCACGATCAGTTCATGCGCACCAGGCCGGCGCGCCATGGCCTGCACTGTGAAGCCGCGCAGGTGCGCCTTCGGATGCAGCGCGTGCAGGCGGTCGCGCATTGCCAGTGCCGCAGCGCGCACCGCTTCCGGCGTTTCCAGGTCCAGTTCAACGCCGCCTACTTCCGTCTTGTGGGTGATATCCGGCGACAGGATTTTCAGCGCTACCGGATAGCCGATGCGCCCAGCCAGCAGCACCGCCGCTTCCACCCGGTCGGCAATCGCCGTTTCCACCACCGGTATGCCGTAACAGGCCAGCACCTCCTTGGCTTCCGGCTCGCTCAGCATGGGGCGGCTCGATTGCAGCGCATGGGCGATCACTTGCCGCGCGCGGACCTGGTCCGGACAGAAGTCGCCGGCAGCGGCGGCCGGCACCTCCATCAGCAATTGCTGCGCGCGGCGGTAATTCACCATCTGCATGAAGCCGCCCACCGCATCCTCCGGCGTGTCATAGCCGGCCACGCCGGCTTCGCCCAGTACCCGCCGTGCCGGCGCCATGCCCTCGCCGCCCAGCCAGCAGGACAGCACATTGCGGCTGGCATCGCGCGCCGTCGCCGCCACTGCCTGGGCCACTTCCATCGACGGCACGATGGCGGTTGGTGCGTGCATCACCAGCACTGCATCAACGCCCTCGTCCTGCAACAGCGCCTGCAAGGCTTCGCTGTAGCGCCGGCCCGGCGCATCGCCGATGATGTCGACCGGATTGGCATGCGACCAGGTGGCAGGCAGCACTTCATCCAGCCGGCGCAAGGTGGCCGGCGCCAGCTCCGCCAGCGTGCCCCCGGCTCCTACCAGCGCATCGGTGGCCAGCACGCCGGGGCCGCCGCCGTTGGTCAGGATCGCCAGCCGCTCGCCCGCCAGGGGACGGCCGGTCGCCAGCGTTTCCACCGCATCGAACAGGTCCTCCGTGCTCAGCACGCGCAGCATGCCGGCGCGCCGGATGGCGGCGTCGTACACGGCATCGGAACCGGCCAGCGCCCCGGTATGCGAATTGGCAGCCCGCGCGCCTTCGGCAAAGCGACCCGACTTCACCACCAGCACCGGCTTGCTGCGCGCCGCTGCGCGGGCCGCCGACATGAACTTGCGCGCCGCCCGCACGTCTTCCATGTACAACAGGATGGCCTCGGTCTCGCGGTCGGTGGCCAGGTAATCCAGCACGTCGCCAAAATCCACGTCGCTGCTGTCGCCCAGCGAAATGAAGCGCGAGAAGCCGATATTGCGGGTACGTGCCCAATCGAGGATGCCGGTCACCATGGCGCCCGACTGCGATACGAAGGCCAGCTTGCCGGGCAGCGCCGGCAGGTGGGCAAAGCTGCCATTCAGGCCGATGCCGGGGGCCAGCAGGCCGACGCAATTGGGGCCGAGGATGCGCAGCAGGTGCGGCCGGGCCGCCGCCAGCATGGCCGCCTTTTGCGCCGCATCCAAGCCGGCCGTGATCACCACCGCCGCCTTGCAACCCATCTGCCCCAGCTCCCCGACCAGCCCCGGCACCGTGGCTGGCGGGGTGCAGATCAGCGCCAGGCCAGGCGCCTGCGGCAGGTCGCGCACGCGGTGGTAGGCAGTACGGCCGCCCAGCGCGGAGTACTTGGGATTGACCGGCCACACCGGGCCGCGGAAGCCGCCCTGCAGCACGTTGGCCAGCACCGTGGCGCCCACGCTGTGCGGCCGCTCGGAGGCGCCGATTACGGCCACCGACGATGGTTGGAACAGGAATTCCAGGTTGCGAATGCTCATGCTTTCCTCTCAATTGGGCGCTGCCAGCGCACGGCGGCACGCATGGCCGCCTGGTTGACCACAAAACAAGCCAGGCCCACCGCCAGGGCCAGCCCCAGCTCCAGCGCGCCCAGCACGCCGAACTGGAATGCCTGTCCCAGCGGCGGTACATACAGCACCAGCAGCAGCATGGTGCAGGTCACGGCCGCCACCAGGTGCGACACGCGGTTGCCGGCCGCCTGGCGCAGCAGCGCGCTGCGGGCGGCGGACAGGTTCGAGAATATCAGCGACAGGTTGACCAGCACCAGGGCCGCGAAGCCTGCAGCACGTGCCGCGGGCGCCGGCAACTGCCCAAGCGCCAGGGCATAGGCCAGCGCGGTGGCCAGCAGGCCAACCACGCCCTGCACCAGGGCGCCGGCCAGGGTGGCGCGCTCCAGCAGGGGCGCATCGGCCCGGCGCGGCGGCCTTGCCATGGCGCCGGCATCGGACGCTTCGTATTCAAAGGCCAGCGAACATGCCGGCCCGATCACCAGTTCGAGAAAGGCTATATGCATCGGATACAACAGCATCGGCCAACCCATCACTGCGGGCAGTAAGGCCATGCCGGCAATCGGCACATGGATCGCAAACACATACGAGAAGGCGCTGCGCATATTGGCGAAGATGCGGCGGCCCAGGCGGATGCCGCGCACGATGGAGGCGAAATTATCGTCCAGCAGCACCAGCGCCGCCGCCTCGCGTGCCACGTCGGTGCCGCGCTGGCCCATGGCAATGCCGACGTGGGCCGCTTTCAGGGCCGGGGCATCGTTCACGCCATCGCCGGTCATGGCCACTACTTCGCCGTTGGCTTTCAGCGCTTCGACGATGCGCAGCTTCTGCATGGGGCTGATGCGCGCGCACACCGTAACGGCGGCAAGGCGCGCGCGCAACGCCGCATCGTCCAGCCGTTCCAGCTCCTCGCCCGTCAGCACGGCCCCGCCAGCCAGGCCGGCGCGCTGCGCAATGCTGCTGGCCGTAACCGGGTAGTCGCCGGTGATCATGATGACGCGGATGCCGGCGGCGTGGCATTGGCCGACCGCATCCGGCACTTCGGCACGCAAGGGGTCGGCCAGGCCCATCAGGCCGAGGAAACTGTAGCGGAAACCGTCCTGTCCCGCCGGCAGCAGGGACAGCGCATGCTGCGCGCGCGCCACCCCGAGCACGCGCAAGCCTTGTGCCGCCATGCGGTCGGCCGCCGCGCGCATGGCCGTCATCTGCGTTGCGTCCAGCCGGCACAGCGCGCCGATCGCCTCCGGCGCGCCCTTGGCCGCCACGGTCGCCAGGTCGGCCTCGCCCTCGTCCCACACCTGGGTCATGGCACGCAGGCCGGCCGACAGCGGATATTCGCGCAGCAGCCCATCCTGGCGCGGGCTGCCGGCCAGGGCGTGGAAGGCCTGCTCCATCGGATCGCTGGCGCGCGGCTTGCTGGCCAGCGCGGCAAAGCGCACCAGGTCATCGAAAGCGGCAGGCAGCACGTCCTGGGCGGAAAACGGCAGTTGCAGCAATTCGCCCTCGGCATACAACTGTTCGACGCCCATGCGGTTCTGCGTCAGGGTGCCGGTCTTGTCGGTGCACAGCACCGTAATCGAGCCCAGTGCCTCGATCGACGGCAGGCGCCGCGTCAATACCTGCACGCGCGCCATGCGCCAGGCACCAATCGCCAGGAACACCGTCATGATCACCGGGAATTCAGCCGGCAACAGCGACATCGTCAATGCAATGCCGGCCAGGATGGCTGCCAGCCAGTCCCCGCCCTGCAAGCCATACAGCAGGACCGCCAGCAAGCTCACTGCCACGCCCGCCACTGCCATCAGCCGCGTCATGCGGCTTGCATCGCGCTGCATCGGCGACGGCTCGCTGCCCACCGCCTGCAGGCTGCGCCCGATCTTGCCCAACTCGGTGCGCGGCCCGGTGGCGCTGACGCGCGCCAGCCCTTCGCCCTGCAGCACCAGCGATCCAGACCACACGAAAGGCATCTCGTCGCCGCCCGGAGTGGCCGGCGGCAGCGGGCCGCCGGCGGCGCTCTTGGCGACTGCCTGCGATTCGCCGGTCAGCAGCGATTCGTCGACGCGCAAGCCGCTGGCCTGCAGCAGGACGGCATCGGCCGCTACCCGGTCGCCTTCGGCCAGCAACAGCAAGTCGCCCTCCACCACTTCGCTGCCGGCAATGCGCAGCGCGCGGCCATCGCGCAGCACCAGGGCACGCGGCGAACTGAGGTCGCGCAGGGCTTGCAAGGCGCGCTCGGTGCGGCCTTCCTGGAACAGGGCCAGGCCGATGGTCAGGGCGGCCATCACCAGCAGCGCCACGCCCTCATGCCAATCGCCCAACGCAAGGTACAGCACGGACGCCACCAGCAACAGCAGGAACATCGGCTCGCGCACCGTATGCAGCAGCAGGGCCGCCATGCGCTGCTGCGCCTGCGGCAGGCTGTTCGGTCCCTGTGCGGCCAGGCTGCGCCGCGCTTCCTCTTGGGACAAGCCCTGCAATTCCGGCTCCTGCATGCTGGCGCTCCAGGCATTGGTCATTGATCATCGGCCTACCTTAGCGGGCAGGCAGACGCTTGCACATGATCGAAGTCAAGTCCGGCCGGATTTGCCGGACTTACCACAAACATGACCCAGGTCATATACTGTCTTGCAGCCCTCCGCCAGACTGGGCCATCCTGGTTTGCGGAGCTTGCCAATGGCCACTTCCTCTCACGCCGCAAGGCGCTGGCGCTATGGTGCCGCCGCGCTACTGCTGCTGGCAGCAATAGCGGCATTCGCCTGGCGCCGGGCCGGTCCCCTGCCGCTGCACGTCGTCACCCCGCAGCACGGCCAGGCGGTGGACGCCATCTATGCCACCGGCACGGTGGAGCCAACGGTGATGATGCCGCTTGCACCGCGCGTCGGCGGCCGCCTGGCTGCGCGCACGGTGGACGAAGGGGACAAGGTGCGCAAGGGCCAATTGCTGGCGCGGCTGGACGACGCCGACCTAGCCGGCACCGTCGATGAGCAGCAAGCGCGCGTTGCCTACGCCCGCAGCCAGCATGAGCGCACCGCCACGCTCGCCGCACGCGGCTTCGTCACGGCGGGTGAAGCCGACCGCACGCGTGCCGAGCTGGCGGCGGCGGAAGCGGCCTTGCGCCGGGTGCGCGCCCAACGCGACTACATGGCCCTGGTGGCCCCGGCCGACGGCACCATCATCCGCCGCGATGGCGAGGTGGGCCAGTACATCAGCCCCGGCCAGGCGGTATTCGTGCTAGCCTGCTGCGCCCCGCTGCGCGTGACCGCCGAGATCGACGAGGAGGACATCAACCGCGTGCACCGCGGCCAGGCCGTGCTGCTGAAGGCCGACGCCCTGCCTGGCCAGGTGTTCGACGGCACCGTCAGCGAAGTCACGCCCAAGGGCGACCCGGTGGCACGCAGCTACCGCGTGCGCATCGCGCTGGCGGCGCCCGGCGCGCTACAGACTGGCATGACGGTCGACGCCAACCTGGTGGTCGAGCGGCACAACAATGCCTTGCTGCTGCCGGCCAGCGCGGTGCATGACAACAAGGTCTGGCTGGTCGAAGGCCAGCGCCTGCGCCAGCGCAGCGTGGTGACCGGCATCCGCGGCCCGCAGCGCGTCGAAGTGCGGCAAGGCTTGCAAGGCGGCGAACAGGTGGTGGCCCAGTCCGATGCGGCACTCTCCGAAGGCCGCTGGGTGCGGCCGCAGCCACGCTAGGTCCAACCGTGCGCGTCCAGTTCACCATCGCCCTCGCCCACCTGCGCCAGCGGCCGCGTTCGACCCTGGTGTCGCTGCTTGGCATCATGCTGGGCGTGGCGTTCTTCCTCGCGGTGTCGGCCCTGATGCGCGGCTCGGAGCAGGATTTCCTCAAGCGGCTGGTCGACAACAGCCCGCACATTACTGTCATGGACCAATACCGCACGCCCCACGTGCAGCCGGCGGAACTACGCTGGCCCGGCGCCGCGCTGGCCATCAGCAACGTCAAGCCGCAACAGGAAACGCGCGGCATCCGCAATTACCGCAACAAGCTGGAAGCGATCGAAAACCTGCCCGGCGTGCGCGTGGCGCCCTTGCTGCGCGGCTCGGCCGTGCTGACCTTTGCCGGCCAGCAGCAAGGCCTGAGCCTGTCGGGCGTGGTGCCATCGCGCATGAAGGATGTCTCCACCATTGATGAGCAGATGGTGGCGGGCGCTCTCGACGACCTCTCCTCGGCGCCAAACGGCGTGATCATCGGCCAGGGCCTGGCCGACAAATTCCAGCTCGGGCTGGGCAGCACGGTCAATATGCTGACTGCCAGCGGCGGCAGCCGCATCATGAAAGTGGTGGGCATTTTCCGCACCGGCAATGCCGGCTACGATGAAACCGAAGCGTTCACCCTGCTCAAGCGTGCCCAGGTCATCCTGGAACGGCCCAACCGCGTCAACCGCTTCATCATCCAGTTAGCCGACCCGCAAGCGGCGCGCACGGTGGCAGCCGGCATCGAAGCCAGCATCGGCTACAAGGCGGTGTCCTGGATCGAAGCCTCGGAGGATTTGCTGAGCCTGCTTTTGGTGCGCAATATCATCATGTACAGCGTGGTGACGGCAATCCTGGTGGTCGCCTCGTTCGGCATTTACAACACCATTTCCACCATCGTGGTCGACAAGCGGCGCGATATCGCCATCCTGAAGGCAATGGGTTTCCAGGCCGCCGACGTGCGCCGCATCTTCCTCTACCAGGGCATGGTGATCGGCTTGCTGGGCAGCGCCGCCGGCCTGCTGCTGGGCTACGGCATGATGCATGTGCTGGCGCGCGTCGAGCTCAAGCCGCCAGGCGTCAGCGATGTGGTTGCCATGCCGATCTGGTGGGGTGCCGACCAATACCTGCTCGCGGTAGCCTTCGCCATGGCCGCCTGCCTTGGCGCGGCGTATCTGCCGGCTAATAAAGCCGGCAAGCTGCCGCCGGTCATGACCTTGCGCGGGGCGATATGAGTCCGGTCCTGCGCGCCGAACACCTGCTGCGCCGCCTGCCAGGGGAAGCACCGGTCACCCTGGTGGACGATGTTTCGCTGGAGGTTCAGCGCGGCGAGTTCATCTGTATCATGGGCCCATCCGGTTCCGGCAAGTCGTCCCTGCTCTACCTGCTGGGTTTGCTCGACAGTCCGGACAGCGGCAAGCTGTGGCTCGACGGCGAAGACACCAGCGCCTGCGACGACGACCGGCTGGCCGAACTGCGCCTGGCCAAGCTTGGCTTCGTGTTCCAGTTCCACTTCCTGCTGGCTGAATTTACCGTGCTGCAAAATGTGCTGCTGCCGATGCAACGACTCGGCCGCCACGACGATGGCGCCGCGCAAGCACGTGGCCGCGAATTGCTGGAGCAGCTCGGCATTGCCGACCAGGCTGGAAAATACCCATCCCAGTTATCCGGCGGGCAGCGCCAGCGCGCCGCCCTGGCACGCGCCCTGGCCAACGATCCCCTGCTGATCCTGGCCGACGAGCCGACCGGCAACCTCGATTCGGCCGCCACCCTGAATGTGCGCCAGATCCTGCGCAGCCTGGCCGATGCCGGGCAGACCGTAGTGGCCGTCACCCACGATGCGGAGTTCGCCAGCGCCGCCGACCGTGTCATCGGACTGGTCGACGGCCGCATTGCGCCCGGCTGGCGGCCGGCCGCAGCGCAGACTTGATCCAGGTCATGGATCGTGCGCAGCGCCCGGGTGCAGACTAGTTGCATCACCTACGGAGGCCGCCGGGCGCACCACTGCTGTGGCAGGCCGAACAGCGCGTCATATTTCAGGAGAAAACCATGTCCTACCGCACCATCGTGGTCCATGTGGACCGTGCCCCGAATGCCGCCGCCCGCCTCGAGCTGGCCGCCCAATTGGCCACACGGGAAGGCGCACACCTGATCGGTGCCGCCATGACCGGCATGCCGCGTTATATGCTGGCCGGCAGCCCGTATGAAGGCAGCGGCGTGCTGATTGCCGACCACCTGCGCCATGCCAACGAACGCGCCACCGTGGCGCTGGAAAAGTTTGAGGAAATCGCCAGCCGCATCGGCGTGCCGCACGAACAGCGCCGCCACAATGTGGACGAATATGCCGGCCTGTGCCTGCAGGCGCGCTATGCCGACTTGCTGGTGCTGGGCCAGGCCGATCCCGACGACCGCGAGGAAGGCGGGTTGCTGCTGGATTTGCCGGAGCAGGTGCTGCTGCATGGCGGCCGCCCGGTATTGCTGGTGCCGCGCAGCGGCAGCTTTCCGCCGCCGTCACGGCACGCACTGGTGGCCTGGAACGGCAGCGTCGAAGCAGCGCGGGCGGTCAGCGCCGCCCTGCCCCTGCTGCAGCAAGCCGGCCAGGTAACGCTGGCTGTCCTGGGTGCAGGCCAGGGCGACCACGGCGAGGAGCCCGGCGCCGATATCGCGCTCTACCTGGCGCGCCACGACATCAAGGTCAGCGTGCTGGTGCAGCCGCGCCCCGCCGACGCCGGCAAGGCTATCCTGGCGCTGGCCGGCGAACTGGAAGCCGACTTGCTGGTCATGGGCGCCTATGGCCATAGCCGCTGGCGCGAGATGGTGCTGGGCGGCGCCACGCGCAGCATCCTGGCGCAAGCCACCTTGCCGGTACTGCTGATGCATTGATCGGGGAGGAATACATGCAGCCGTTGCCGCCCACCAGCCAGGACCAGCTGGACCAGCTCCACGAGCACCTGTTCGGCATGATCGACGCGCTGCTGGCACAGCCAGCCAGCAGCTTTGGCGCGGCGTATCATCGGCTGGTCGCCGCCATCGAGCAGGATTTTCGCCACGAGGAGCAGTGGATGGACAGTTGTCATTGCGCCGGCGCCCACCAGCACCGCGAACAGCATGCCCGCATGCAAGCCGGCCTGCATCACGCAGCATCGGCACTGGAACAGGGCAATGCCGCACCGGCACGGCAAGCCGCGGCCGCCCTGCGTGAATGGCTGCCGTTCCACATTGCCACCCAGGACCAGCACCTGCTGCTTGCACTGCGACGGGCAGTTGCGTCCTAGATTCAAGGAGGACAACATGTTCAAGACCATTTTGCTTCACGCGGATGCCGCGCGCAGTGCGCCAGCGCGCCTGCGGCTGGCGGCCATGCTGGCGGAACAGCAGCAAGCGCACCTGGTGTGCGCTGCAATGACCGGCATTTCCCGCTTCGCCTACCGCGCTCACGAGGACCAGCCCTATCAAGTGATCCGGCCCGACCTGGCCAAGTTGGCGACAGCCAGCGCCCGCCAGGCGCTGGACAAGCTGGGCCAGCTGGCCGACAGCCTCGGCCTGCAATCCTGCGAGCGGCGCCTGGTCAACGATGACGCCTACGGCGGCTTGCTGCTGCAGTCACGCTATGCCGACCTGGTGGTGCTCAGCCAGGCCGACCGCGACGATCCCGCCACCGGCGGCATGCTGCAGGATTTGCCGGAACAGGTGATCCTGAACTGCAGCCGGCCGGTCCTGGTCGTGCCTTTTGCCGGCGTGTTCGCCACGATCGGCAAGACGGTATTGGTGGCCTGGGATGGCGGCATCCAGGCTACCCGTGCCATCAGCCACGCATTACCCATCCTGTGCGGCGCCGAACGCGTCGTGGTCGGCATGCTCGACCCGGTCAGCGGTGGCGATGAGCATGGAGAGATACCGGGCGCCGACATTGCCACTTACCTGGCGCGGCACGGCATCAAGGTGGAAGTACGCAGCGAGAGCGGCGCCGGCGATGCCGGGGAAGCCTTGCTGGCCATGGCCGACAAGGTAGGTGCCGACCTGCTGGTGATGGGCGCTTACGGCCATCCGCGCTACCGCGAAATCATGTTGGGCGGTGCGACGCGGACGGTATTGGCCAGCGCAACACTGCCGGTGCTGATGTCGCATTGAAACCAGGCCGGGGCGGCATCGCGCCGCCCCGGCCGGCCCTAGCGCGCGCCCTACTCAACCGGCGCCTTCCAGCGGAAATACAATTCGCTGCCGCCTTTTTCGCGCACCTGCGCGGTGCGTGTGAAAACCTCGCCCTGCTTTTCCGCGCTCACCCGGTATTTTCCTGGCGGGACCTTGAAAAATACGAATGGCCCGTCGCTGAGGGTCTCGACCAGAACGTTGCCCTGCTCGTCGCTCAGGACAATCTTCACGTCGGCGAAAAACGCACCGTCCAGCGTGGACAGGGTTAGCCGCAGGTTGTATTCCGGCGCGGCGGCGCGGAATGCATCCGCTTCGTCGCTGCCGATGCCGCCGGTAACATAGCTGACCGGACCCTGCGTATGCGTTGCCGGCATGGGCAGGTCGCCAGCCAGGCAGGCGCCAGCGGCCAGGGCGCAAAGCGCGGCGATGCTCCAGCGCTGCAAGGTATTCATGGAAGTCCTCCCGCAAAGGCCGTAGCCGGCATGCCGCCGGCCGCCCGGCCCGCCTCAGTTGATCGTCACTTGCTTGCTGGACTTGCCTTCCAGCTTGGGCAATACCAGGGACAGGATGCCTTCCGTGTATTTGGCTTCGACTTTGGCCGCATCGATGTCATGCGGCAGCGTGAAGCTGCGGCGCTGCGCTCCGTAATAGCGTTCCGACCGCACGGTCTTGCCGGTCTTGTCGTCCTGTTCGCGCTTCAATTCGGCGCTGATCGAGACCACATTGCCATCCACCTCGACCTGGATGTCTTCTTTCTTGACGCCCGGGATCTCGGCCTTGACGGTATAGGCTTGGTCCGACTCCTCAACATCCATCCTGATGCGCGGCTCGACGGTCAGGTCGCTGAGCGCCGGGCGCAGGTTGAAGTCGCGCAGCCAGTCTTCCATTGCGTGGAATGGTTCAAATCGCGCGATGTCACTGAAGGGGTCGAAACGGGTCAGGTTTTTTGCCATGATAATCCTCGCTTTCTGGTTGGGTTGCAGAGGGCATCGGCTGCGATGCCAGTCTTTATGTTAGGGAGGCGCCGTTGCGCTGCACATGATCCAGGTCATAGAAACCGCAAGATCGCGCGTGTCATGCTCCGCAGCAGAAGGGAGAAAACGATGGGATCAGTTTTACGGCGCTTGTCCTGGTGCGCGCTGCTTTGCTGGCCGTGCCTGGCTGCAGCCCTGGATGGCCGCGTGGTCGACGCATCCAGCGGCCTGCCAATCGCCGGCGCGACGGTGATCGCGGGCGCCGACAGCACGCTGAGCGGCAACGATGGCGGCTTCCACTTGCCGGCGGCGGGTGGGCAAGTGTCGGCGCGCGCCATCGGCTATTCGCGCGCCACCGCCACGGCAAGCGGGCAAGAAGCTGCCGTGACGACTTTGCGCCTGTTTCCGCTGCGTCCCAAGGCGCTCTACCTGTCGGCCTATGGAATCGGCAACCAGGGCCTGCGCGACGCGGCCTTGCACCTGCTGGCCACTACCGAGCTCAATGCGCTGGTGATCGACCTCAAAGGCGACACCGGCATGGTTCCCTACCCCAGCCAGGTCCCGCAAGCGGCGCTGTGCGGCGCACGCGTTGTCACCACGGTGCGCGACATGGCTGCGCTGGCCGCCCAACTGCGGCGCGATGGCATCTACCTGATCGCGCGCATTGTGGCCTTCAAGGATGACCGGCTGGCGAGTGCCCACCCTGAATGGAGCGTGAAAAACGCGGACGGCGAAATGTTCCGCGACCGCGAGCAGCAAGCGTGGATCGATCCCTTCCAGCGCGACGCATGGGCATATTTGCTGGACCTGGCTCAGGAAGCCGCCGCCATGGGTTTCGATGAGATCCAGTTTGACTACGTGCGTTTCCCCGATACCCGCGGACTGCGTTTCGCCCAGCCCAATACGGAGGCCAACCGGGTGGTGGCCATTACCGGTTTCCTGCAAGCCGCGCGCCAGCGCCTGGCGCCTTATAACGCCTTCCTTGCGGCCGACCTGTTTGGCTATACCGCATGGAATTCGGGAGATACCGAAATCGGCCAGGATTTGCCGGCCATCGCCAAGGTGGTCGATTACATTTCGCCAATGTTGTATCCCTCCGGCTACCAGTTCGGCATTCCGGGCGTTCCCGATCCCATGCAGGAACCGGCGCTGATCGTGCAGCGCACCCTGCAAAGGGCGATGGCGCGCACCGGCGGCAACGGCTTGCGTTTCCGCCCCTGGCTGCAGGCCTTCCGCGACTACGCCTTCGACCACCGTCCCTTCGATGCCGATGAAATCCGGGCCCAGATCGACGCTGCGGAAAGCGCCGGCACGGACGGCTGGATGCTGTGGAATCCGCGCAATAGCTATAGCGCCGACGGTCTGCAGGAGTAGGAAGGCCAATTATTGAACTGAAATCAAAAGTGTTTGGCAAATACAAGGCTTAATCTGCAAATATTGCCCCGGTACACTGCGATCCATTGAAAACTCCACGAGTCAATTCCAATGCGATCCTCTACTGCCCTGTTAGCCCTTGCCACTGGCGCTTTTGCCATCGGCACCACCGAATTCACCCCCATGGGCCTGCTGCCCGTGATCGCCGACGGCGTCAACGTCAGCATTCCCACTGCGGGCATGCTGGTCTCGGCCTATGCGGTCGGCGTGATGGCCGGCGCCCCGGTGATGACCTTGCTGTTCAGCCGCTTCGGCAAACGCGCCGCCCTGATGGCGCTGATGCTGATTTTCACCATCGGCAACCTGTTGTCGGCCTTTGCGCCAAGCTACACCACCCTGCTGCTGTCGCGCCTGATTACCAGCCTTAACCACGGAGCCTTCTTCGGCATCGGCGCCGTGGTGGCTGCCAGTGTCGTGCCAAAAGAAAAACAGGCCAGCGCCATCGCGGCCATGTTCATGGGCCTGACCCTGGCCAATATCGGCGGCGTGCCTGCTGCCACCTGGATTGGCCAGCAAGTCGGCTGGCGCGTGGCCTTTGGCGGTACCGCCGTGCTGGGCCTGGTCACCATCGCCGCACTGTGGCTGGCCTTGCCCAAGGGCGAGCCTGGTACCCCGCCGAACCTGCGCCGAGAGTTGAAAGTGCTGACCCGCCCCGATGTGCTGCTGGCCATGGGGACTACCGTCATGGGCTCCGGCGCCATGTTTGCGCTCTATACCTATGTGGCGCCGATCCTGGCCGAGATCACCCACGCCAGCCCGGGCTTTGTGGCCTTTGCCCTGGTCCTGATCGGCATCGGCTTCACGCTCGGTAATAGCCTGGGCGGCCGCCTGGCCGACTGGTCGCTGGATGGCGCCACCAAGCTGATTCTCGCTGCACTTGCCGTCACCATGGCAGTGCTGCCGCTGGCGATGACCACCGAAGTTGGCGCTGCCATCGGCCTGGTGGTCTGGGGGGCCGCAGCTTTCGGCATCGTGCCACCGGTGCAGATGCGCGTCATGCAGGCAGCGGCGCAGGCGCCTGGCCTGGCTTCTTCGGTGAACGTCGGCGCCTTCAACCTGGGTAACGCAGTTGGCGCCGCACTGGGTGGCGTGGTGATCGGCCAAGGCCTGGGCTATGCCGCAGTGCCGCTGGTCGGCGCCGCACTGGCCGCCGGTGGCCTGGCGCTGGTCTGGCTTGGCAATGCCGGCCGCCGCAATGCCTCGGCTTCCGCCACTTCCTCGATCTGAACAAGGAATATTCCATGAGCGCTTCTTTGGCTCGCCTGACCGAGGGTGGCTTCAGCATCGGCATCGAGGCTCCGCTGGACAATGACTGGACCCATGCCGGCGAGCAGGCAAGGCAGCAAGCCGGCCGCCTGCCCGGCGAACCGGACCTGCAGCGCCACGCCGAGCTGGCGCAACTGGCCGATCGCCTGGGCTTCCGCGCCCTGTGGGTGCGCGACGTGCCGGTGTACGACCCGTCCTTTGGCGATGCGGCCCAGGTATTCGAAGTGTTTTCCTACCTTGGCTACCTGGCTGGCATCACCAGGGACATCCTGCTTGGCACGGCCGCCGTGGTGCTGCCGATCCGCGAACCGCTGCTGACGCTGAAATCGGCGGCGACGATCCAGCACCTGAGCGGCAACCGTTTGATGCTGGGCGTGGCCAGCGGCGACAGGCCGGTGGAATACCCGCTGTTCGGCCGCGACTTCGCCGAGCGCGGCAACAACTTCCGCGAACAGGTTGCGCTACTGCGTGAGGGCGCGCAGTCCAGCCTTCCGCCCGGCCTGAACGTGTTGCCGCGACTGGATTCGGCCCTGCCGTTGCTGGTTGCAGGCCTGTCCCAGCAAAGCCCGGCCTGGGTGGGCCAGAACATGGATGGTTCACTGGCCTATCCCGGCACGCCGGAAGACCATGCGCGCCGCGTGGCAGCCTGGCGCGCCGTCGCCGGCGACAAGCCCTATGCCACCTTTATCCACCTGGACTTGAGCGAACGTGCCGGCGAACCGATGCAGCGCTGGCGCTTCGGCTTCCGGGGTGGCCGCGACGCCCTGGTCGAAGAATTAAACGCGTTGCGCGCGGCCGGCGTCGACCACGTTGGCCTGCACTTCCGCCGCAATCGCCGCCCGCTTGGCGAAACGTTCCACGAGATCGCCGAATGCGTACTGCCGCTTGTTACTTCTGGGCCGGGCACTTCTTGCGCGGCGCCCAGTCCCACTGCTCATTATTCCTGACCAGCTTCACCTTCCATTTGCGCTCCGGGTCGGTGCTGCACGTGGCGTTTGCAACCAGTTCGCCATTGGGCATCCAGCTTGGCGTATCCAGGTCCGCGTACCGGTAATTCGGGTCGCGGTCCGGGATGAAGTTATAGCCGGACCAGGATAGCTTGCCATTCACCGCATATACCTTCCATACGCCGCCATCCATACCGTCCGGCTGTTCGGTCGCCAGGTAGGCGCGGCGATCGTCGGAGAAATTGAGACTCTCACCGCCTTCGGTGACAACACCGGTCTGCTCGTTAATCAGCTTACCGGTGAACAGGAGGCCGTCGTTGACGGTGACCAGGATGAAGCCTTCTTTACGGTCGCAAAAAGTATAGTGAACGCCATCCATCGGTTCATCGTATGGAGGCTGGTCCTTGAACGACTGAACGCCCGCCTTGGTGGTGACCTTGAGCAGGTGCGCACCTTTGCGAGCCACCACGCCGGGCGCCAGTTTATTGATGCGCACCTGCTCTTTTTCCGTGTCGGATGACCAGCATTTCAGTTCGAGCGGCGCTGCATGAAGCATCGAGCTGGCAAGCGACAGCGAAGCGAATAGAGTGAGTTTTTTCATTTGATAACGTCGACAATATCTGAAGCAAAATCGAGGAACAGTTCGTGGGCGCGGGGCTTCGGTGCGCCGGAAGTGGCGCCCACCTGGTCCGGCCGGTAGCCGAAATAGCGAAACCGGAGGCCCTTGGCCGACCATGCAAACCGCTGGCTGCGCGAGACCTTGTCATCCTGCGGACGCTGCCCTTCGGCGAGCGTGATCAGGACCGGCTCTTTCTCATTGAAGTCAATCACCGCATAGCCCTGCACGCCATAGTGCGGAGGCTGGGTGTCGCGCACGATCACCACGTACCCGTGTTCATTTGCGATGATCGAAGGACAGCCAACATCGCTTTGCCGGATGCCATTGGCCAGCGTATCGCCCTCCGAGATCCAGCTCGATTCACTGGTCTGGCGGAATACGACGCGGCCATTCAGCTTGAGCACCTGGTAATTGCTCGTGCTTACGTTGTTGATGCATTCGAACTTGCCCTGCGGCGTGTCGGCCCAGGCATGGCCCCACGAGTCAGCGCCAAAATTGGCCGCATTGCAAAAGCTTGCGCAGAGCGCGAATCCGATTCCGGACAAAATAAAGGGGAGATTTTTCATTTCTTCTGGATCTGCACATTCACCTGCACCAGGCGCTGGACAAACAGCGCAGGATTCTTAACCGGGTGATACAGGTTAGGCGCCTTGATCATCGCCACCAGGCCCACGAACTCCTCCTCCGTCAGCAGGCCTAGCGGTTTCGCGTAATAACTGAGGGCAGCATCCTCAAACCCGTGGACCTGCTTGCCTTCTTGCGTACCCAGATAGACCATGGCCGAATATGCGGCAAGCTGCCGGTGCTTGTCCAGCTTGCGGTCCAGCACAAGGGCCATTACGTCGCGCCCAATGTCGATCTTCCTGCAGCAGTCGAAGACGCTGCGGTAAAAGCGCTGGAAAGCACCTGCCGCGCCATCCAACTGCGTGTCGCCAAGATATACACTGCGTGCGAGAGACGAAGTGATGGTCGCCAGCCCTTGCCCGTGCAATACGCTAAGGCCTGCGTGATGAAAGAAATCGGGGTCTTCGACTTTCAGCAGGATCTCGACCTGGCGCGGCGACAGCGGCATCGCGGCCGCCTGCGGCAGGCCTTGGGCGGCCGATGGAAACGCTATCCAGGCCCAAGCCGCGGCAACGGTGAGATAGCTGGCCACCGCAAGCAGCAATACCAATAATGCGTTACGCAATATCTTCAATGACTTTCCAGGTTCAACTTTCGAATGGCCGCAGACTGTAGCCGAACTGAAGACCTAAAAGTCTATCGAATAGTCACGAGTGCAGACTTTCAGTTCAAATGTCGTATCATGCTGGCATATTTGAGTTCCTGCTAAACGAGTGCATCGATACGACCTGATTAGTTGTCATGACTGCGGCGTGCTGCATCGCCGGCGCCCGGTGCGTCCGCGCGAGAAAGCGCGCTGCGTTCGCTGCCATTCGGTGATGTACCGTGGCATCCATTCCGACGCCAGCCGCATGGCTGCCATCATCCTGGCTGCCCTGATCGTGTTTGTGATCGCCCAGTGCTTTCCCATCGTTGAACTGGACGTGAACGGCAACGCCTCGCGCGCCACGCTACTGGGGTCCATCGTCGTGCTGTGGCAGGGCCATATGCCGCTGGTGGCGGCGGCGGTCTTCCTGTTTACCATCCTGCTGCCGGCCATCGAGCTGCTGTCGCTGCTGCACGTCACGCTGGCACTGGCAGGCGGCCACAAACCAAAATTGTTCAATGTCCTGCTGTATGCCGTTCACCTGGCGCGGCGCTGGGGCATGACGGAGGTGCTGATGATCGGCATCCTCATTACCATCGTCAAGATGACCAGCCTGGCCACGGTGGTACTGGAACCGGGCCTGTTCGCGTTTGCCGCGCTGACGCTGATGCTGGCCATCGTGGTCTCGTTCGACCCGAAAATGCTGTGGAACCTGGGCGACGCCCTGACGCCCCAGCCGGACGTGCCCCCGCCCGTTCCGCAAGCAGCCTTGTCATGCCACGTCTGCGGACTGGTATCCGCAGACAGCGGCGCACGGCACCAGGACTGCCCGCGCTGCCACGCGCGCCTGCACCACCGCCACGCCGATAGCCTGGGCCGCACCTGGGCGCTGCTGATTGCAGCAGCCATCCTTTACATCCCTGCCAACCTGCTGCCCGTGATGTACACCCACTCGCTGTTCGGCATGGAGGACGACACCATCATCAGCGGCGTGCTGTATTTCTGGGACAGCGGTTCGCCCGCCCTGGCCGCGATCATTTTCGTCGCCAGCATCCTGGTGCCGCTGCTGAAACTGGCCGCCTTGTCGCTGCTGGCATGGACGGCGCAACGCCGCTCGCGCTGGCGCCCCTTGCAGCGCACCGTGCTTTACCGGATGGTGGAATTCGTGGGGCGCTGGTCGATGCTGGACATCTTCGTAATAACGCTGACCGTGGCCCTGGTGCGATTCAAGACGCTTGCCACGATCACCGCCGGGCCCGGAGCCCTGGCGTTTTGCGCCGTCGTGGTGCTGACCATGCTGGCTTCGATACAGTTCGACCCGCGCCTGATCTGGGATCCAGTCCCGCCCAATGGAGAAAAACATGCCTGAACACGACGGCACCCCAGCCAATACCGCCGGTGCTCCCCTGCCCCAGCCCCAGGTCGACAAGGCCAGCCACTGGCTGCCTTCGCTGGTGTGGTTGGTGCCGCTGCTGGCGGCGTTGATCGGCATCGGCCTGGTGGCCAAATCCTACTTCGACGAAGGACCAACGGTGGTGGTCAGTTTCCGCAGCGGCGAGGGACTGGAAGCCGGCAAGACCAAGGTGAAATACAAGGACGTGGACGTCGGCCAGGTGCGCGCCATTTCGCTCTCGCCGGACCTGAGCAAAGTGCTGGTAACCATCGACATGAACAAGGACGCGCGCCGTTTCACCGCCTCCGATACCCGCTTCTGGGTAGTCAAGCCCCGAATCGGCGTGAGCGGCGTCTCCGGGCTCGGCACGCTGCTGTCCGGCGCCTACATCGGCGTCGACGCCGGCAAATCGAAGGAAAGCAGCCATGACTTCGTCGGCCTGGAAAAGGTGCCGCAGGTAGCAGGCGACCAGAAAGGCACGCACTACACCCTGCATGGCGAGTCGCTTGGATCTATCGATGCCGGTTCGCCCGTGTTTTACCGCCGCATCCCGGTCGGGCAGGTAATCAGCTATGACCTGGAAAATAACGGCCAGGGCGTGGCAATCCGGGTCTTCGTCAACGCGCCTTACGACCAATATGTCGGCAAGAACACGCGCTGGTGGCATGCCAGCGGCGTCGACCTGCAGCTCGACTCCGGCGGTTTCAAGCTGAATACGCAATCGGTGGCCGCGCTGCTGGTGGGCGGCATCGGATTCGAATCTGTCACCGGCCGCAAGCCGGACGCAGTAGCCCCCGCCAACACCGAATTCCCGCTGGCCGCCGACCAGTCCCGCGCCATGCGCGAGCAGGATGGCGCACCGATTACGACGGTGTTCTACTTCAACCAGTCGCTGCGCGGCCTCTCGCCCGGCGCACCGGTCGACTTCCGCGGCATTGTGCTGGGCGAGGTGCGTTCGGTGGGCGTCGAGTACGACCCGGTCAAGAAGGACTTCCGCATGCCGGTCACGGTGGACATGTACCCAGGCCGCCTGGGCCGCCGCTTCCAGGAGACCGTGACCGACGACAAGGACCGCAACGCCGGCCCGCTGGTCCTGGAACGCATGGTCAGCCACGGCCTGCGCGGCCAGCTCCGCACCGGCAACCTGCTGACCGGCCAACTGTATATCGCGCTGGACTTCTTCCCCAACGCGGCGGCGGTCAAGCTGGACATGAATGCCTACCCGGTCGAAGTGCCGACGGTGCCCAATGCGCTGGACGAATTGCAGGCGCAGATCGCCAGCATCGCACGCAAACTGGATAAGGTGCCGTTCGACCAGATCGGCAACAACCTGCGCGACTCGCTGAAGAGCGCCGACAACCTGTTCAAGAAAGTCGACTCGCAGATCGTTCCGGAACTGCAGTCCACGCTGGGTGAAGCGCGCCAGACCTTCGGCGCGGCGCAGCAGGTGCTGCAACAGGATTCGCCAGTGCAGTCCGATCTGCGCTCAGCCTTGCAGCAACTGACGCAAACGCTGCAATCGCTTAACGAGCTGTCCGATTACCTGCAGCGCCATCCGGAAGCGCTGATCCGCGCCAAACCCCAGCCCGCGAAGGAGAACAAATGATGCGCTGGCATGTCCTGTCAGGTAGTGTAGTGCTTGCATTGTCGCTGGCCGGCTGCGCAAGCCCGCCGCCGGAACGCTTCTATAGCCTCAGCAACGGCATGGCCGCTGCCGCCAGCTTGCCCGATCCCGGCTACTACATCGAGGTGCAAAACGTGACGGTGCCGCAGCAGGTGGCGCGCAGCCAGCTGGTCGTGACGTCCGGCGAGGGACGCATCGACCTGCTGGAACAGGAACGCTGGTCTTCGCCCCCGGCGTCGGAAATCGGGCAGGCGCTGTCGCTGGCGATCTCCGGCGAACTGGGCGCCATCGATGTCTTCCGCACCCAGCCTCCGGAAAAGGCCACGGTCTACCGCATCAGCACCAATGTGCAGCGCTTTGAATCGGCACCCGGCAAATATGCGCTGCTGGATGCCGTCTGGAGCGTGCGGCTGGCAGGCAGCGCGCAAGTCCTGACTTGCCGCAGTACCGCACGTGAAGAAGTGGCGGCCGGCTACGATGCCCTGGTGATGGGCCATCGCCGCGCAGTGGCCCGGGTTGCAGCCGATATCGCCAAGGCCGTGCGCAGCCAGGCGGCAGGCAAGGCGGCTTGCCCGGCTTAACTACCCTTGACTGCCAGGCTCGCTGCCTGATTTCTCGATCAGGATCCTGGTGGCCTCGCGGCGCAGTGCACTGTCCTTGCCTTCGCCCTCACCGCCGATTTCTCGCATCGTGGCCGACATATGCGCACCTGCGGCCATGGTGCCGACAGTGCGCACGGCCGCACCGACCAGCGGCGCGCCGGGGAATGGCAGCATGCTGATCGCGGTGGCGCCGAGGTGCACGGCAGCAGTTCCTGCCGCCGTTGCCTTCGCTTCGAATTTCATCCTGTCCTGCATTGCGCTGCTTACTTCGTCGATGCCTTCCTTGCTGGTGGTCGCTGCCGCGTAGGCGGCGTCGCCAGCCTTCTTCGCGCTCTCGATCATCCTGGCGGGGTCGAAATTATCCACTGCGTCTTTCACGGCAGCTTTGCCAAGCCGGGCCGCATCATCCGTTGTGAGCGGCGCGTGTCCGCTGACCATCTTCGCCGCGCCAAACGTGGCTTTGGCATCGTCCTGGATGCGTTCCTTGAGCTGCTTGAGTTCTTCCGCCGTAAAGACGGGATTCTGCGCCACCATCTTTGCATCCTCGCCTAGCTGCTGCATCTTTCCCAACTGCCCATGGATTCCGCTGGAGAACGGCGAGTCATTCATGGGACCGCGAATGGCGCCGCTGAGCCTGCCCAGGCGCTCATTGCCGGTGCCGGACTGCTGGACCGCATGCGGCGGCCTTTGCGGCAGGGCCTGCGGCTGCGGCTGCGATTGCTGCTGAGCTTCGTTGCGATGGGCCAGCCGATCCAGCACGGCGCCTGCGGCAGCGCTGCCTGCAGCGATTGCGACTCTACTTAGCATGATGCGTCCTTTCGTTCGGTGACGAGGCATTTACCATCAGTGCCGCAGCAGGCCGGAAAGTTCCCCGCCATTTCCATTGGAACCAGCGCCGCGCATTCCCTACTCATCTCCAGCATCGCGTCCCCCAACCCATCACTGGAGAGTGAACATGAGCATCGACGTTTACCGCAACCTGATCAACCAGATTTGCGAACACGCGCAAATCCCCGACCCGCGCGCCCTGTATGACAAGGCCGAACTCAATATCGGTGGTACCCAGTTCCTGCTGCGCCACGGCGGCGAGCAGGCGCCGCACATCGTCAACATCTATTGCGGCCTGGGTCCGCTGCCTGCGGAATCCCGCGAGCTGGTGCTGCAAAGGCTGCTGGAAACCAACCTGTTGATGGCCGGTTCCGGCCATACCGCCACGTTCGGCTACAACGCCGAAATCAAGCAGGTCGTCCTGTATTGCATGCTGCCGCTGGACCAGTCCAGCGGCATGCTCACCCTGGCCATGCTGCGCCACTTCGCGGCCGTGGCCGAGCAATGGCGCACCACCTGGTTCCTCGACGACAAGGAAACCTCGAACGACAGCGGCGCCAAGGCCGCGCAAGGCGGGCGCTCGCGCCTCGATGTGCAGTTGCGCCAGTCCGGCAACGGAGCAGAGAGCAGCCCGGCGTAAAGCACCCCGCGCCTGTTCATTCGCCTTTCCTTTTCATTTGTTCCGAAGGAGTTCCCATGTTTGGAAATTTCCCCGGCATCGCCTCGCTGAACAACACGATCGCGTTGCACCAATGGCTGCAGAACCAGAACCAGCCCAACCCGGGCCAGGGCGCCCTCCCCGTCAGGCACGCACCGACCAACCAGAGCCTGCAACCCTCTTCGAGTGCGCAGCCTGGCAGCCCTGCGCATACCGGCGCGAACGCGCACGCCAAGCTGCCGCCCGATATCCAGAAGATAGCCGACGCCCTTGTTGCGCGCGACGCCGAACTGGCGGCCGTAAAAGGCCCTTTGCTGGAGGACCTTGATCGCCAGGGGCCACTCGACCTCAATATACTGGGTCGCCAGTTTGCACTGGAAGGCCAGGCCCTGCGCGGCAGCCTGGGCAAGGAAGCACTGGACAGCCTCGCTTCCGGCGCGGTGCTGCAGCGCGCAGTATCGGGCCACGTGGCGCCCGGCATGCACGGCGCCGTCAGCGAAGAAACGCTCGACGCCATCATCAACCCGGAAGGCCAACCGGAATTGCCGCCGCCGCTACCGCCCGAGGCGCTGGCGACGATCGCCCCCGGCCTGGGCGCCGCCGGTTCCGTCACGCTCGAAGCGAACCGCGCCACGGCGCTCGACTCGGCATACCGGCACGTGATCGCCAAGCTGGAGGCGGACGACCCGCGCGACCAGGCCATGATCGACAACGTCAAGCTGAGCCAGATGGCATTCAAGGTCCGCGTTGCCGGCCGGGAGAACGAGCTCGAACTGACAGCGCTCGCCTGCCAGATCGACATGGAAAAAGCATCGAACAAGGTCCCCTTGCCGGGCGTCAGGGGCGAAGCAAAGCGCGAGGAGGATACGGCAAAGGCCAAGCCCAAGCTGGACGCGGCGAAAGCGGAATTGAAGGAGTTCCACCAGGCCAGTAACCTGATCCTGCATGCCGAGCACCTGGAGAGCCTGAAAAGCCGCGCCATCAATATCAAGGAACAGGGCCTGAAGGAAAACCTGCCCAAGATCGCCAAAGTCGCCATCGGCCAAGGCTTGCCGCAAGCGGTTTCCTCGGCCGCGCACTGGGGCTATGCCCGCAACGCCGCACTCCTGGCCTCGACTGCCGCCCTGCACGGAAACGTCAATCGTCCCGCCGAACTGGTGGCCGGCGTTCTCGCACAGGCCTTCGCGCTGGGGACGGCGCACAAGCTGGTCGGCGACATTGCACGCGATGGCCTGCACAGCCTCACCGAGCTTGGGGGATGGATACGCCCCATCGAAACGGTGCAGGCCGAAGTCTACTTCCCGGACGCACCGCGCATCGAGTTCAACGGCCAGGGCAAGCTGCACGTGCACTCCGACGACGAACACGCTGCACTGAACGGCGACAGCGTCCACGATCGGAAGGAATTCCAGGACAAGACGCTCAAGGGCGGCTTTGGCACCCTCAAGGGCGATCTCGCCGGCTTCGCCTCGTTCGCCTCCGCCAACGCGATCCGCGACGCGCTGGCGAATGCGACGGAGCTGGCCAACTCGATCCATGCCAGAGCATCGGCCTCCTTTGCCGGCGGCGGCTCGATGGCGACCATCCAGAACCTGATCGCCTTGTCCGACCACCACGACGGCCTGCCCACGCGCGTGTTTGCCAAGCATACCAATCCACGTTCGGCCTTGCAGCGCATGTTGAATTCGTCGCAAAAGCTGGACCTGACCCAATCGGCCAACCGGGTCGATTTGTACAGCAGGATCTGGGGCGCCGGTGTCGGCATGACCATGGCCACTGCCCTCCAGACCTACGCCAGCGAAGCCTTGGACCGTGCCCGCGATCCGAACGGCGGCAACGCCGCCAACCGGCTTTGCCACGCCGTGCTGGAAGGATTCAAGTCCTACCTGACCTTGATGCCTTTCTTCGCCGGCATCGTCGCGGAAACGGAGGGCAAGAAACTCAATCCAGCCGGCACCTCGGCCTTGACCAATCGCGTCCTGTCCGGGCCCCTGAACGCCGCCTCGCCGTTCTACCTCAAGGACGGGGCCAAGGCGACGCACACCGCGCCGGAGGGCAGCCTGAACCGCCTTCCGCAGGGCGCCCATAACGTACTGCGCGGTATTACATCGACGCCAGCCCAGGCCGGTGCCGTGCTGACCGAGAAAACCGGCCAGCTCGCAGCCAACGCGATCAAAGGCACGGTCAAGCTGCCGGGCAAGGCCATCGAGGCAATGCGGAACAGACAGCCGCCGCCCGACGAAGAGCAAGGCCGCAACGCGCAGCAGCCATAAGGCAAAGCAAGGCCCGGCCAGCGCCGGGCCTTTTTCGCCGTATCAGCGGGTATTGCCCAGCATCTCGCGCAATTCCATGCGGTTGTAGGCAACGCGCAACGCATCGCGCGCACTGATCTCCTTGCGCGCAACCAGTTGCTGCAGCACTTCGTTCAGCGGCCGCGACATGCTGTCTTCCTTGCGCTTCATATAGTCGCTGATCATGTGCAGCTTGTCCGGATCGACGATGTAGGGCGCGATCTGCTGGTTATGGTTGAACACCATTTCGCTGGCCAGCACATAATTCTCGCCATTTTCGGACGGCAGCAGGCTCTGGAAAATGACGCCGATCAGGGAGCTGGCCAGCATGGCCGAGCGCTGGGCGCGCTGGTCGACCGGGAAGAAGCTGAGCAGCTTGCTGATGGCGCCGACCGCATTCCCCGTATGCATGGTGGCCAGCACCAGGTGGCCGGACTCGCCGGCATGCAGCACGGTTTCGGCCGTGTCGTAATCGCGGATCTCGCCCACCATCAGCACGTCCGGCTTCTGCCGCAAGGCTTCGCGCAGGCCGCTGGAGAAGCTGGCGGTATCGACTGGCACCTCCTTTTGCGAAATGATCGACTGCTTGCGCTGCAAGGTGTACTCGATCGGTTCTTCGATGGTGACGATATGGCCGTTGCGATTGGTGTTGATATAGTCAAGCATGGAAGCGATCGTGGTGGTCTTGCCCGACCCGGTGGGGCCGGTCACCAGGATCAAGCCCTTGTTCGATTCCAGCATGGACCGCACATACGAGGGCAGGCCGGTGCGCTCCAGCGGCAGCGGATCCAGTGGCAGCCGGCGCACCGAGAGCGCTACCTTGGCGCCGGCGCCCAGGCGGTAGATATTGCAGCGCAGTCGGCAATTCTGCAACACGAAAGGACGGTCCAGCGCCTTCTCGACGATCTTGTCTTCCCAGTCCTCGTCGATACTGTCCAACAAAGGCCGCAACTCGCCCAGCGTCAGCGGCCCCTCATGGAACTGCTGCCAGCCGCGCGGCGTTTTCACCATGGCGGCAGCACCCTGCTCCAGGTGGATATCGGAAAAGCTTTGCTGCCCGCTGACCAGCTGCATGAACTTCTGCTGGAAATCGCTGGCGCGCGAAGTATCGTTGGACATCGGGGTCACCTCTAAGATGAAAATGATTCTGGCTACGTAATTCTACACAGATGCGCATGCAAGGCACACCTCCGTTCCCCCTGCACTGGCGCCCGCACACAATAGCGGAGCCGGCAGCAAAAATACAAGATTGTGTTTACTATTGCCAATTAAATTCTGATGGGCAGGTGCAGGCCGGAGTGACTATTAAGTTTGGACGAACATGAAGATCGCATGCCATATCCAAAGCGCTGAAGTCTACGAACTGGTTCACAGCGTGCTGCTGCGCGCCGGCTTCGACGTGCAGCGCTTTGCTTCGGAAACAGCGTTGCTGCGGGGCGTGCGCCGCGACGACGTCGACCTGGTCCTGATCGACCTTGCCAGCGAACCGGACGCGGACAACAGCCTGCTGTCGTGGCTGAACATGCGCACCGGCGATGCGACGCCAGTGATGATCCTGTCCCCCATGCGCAGCGCCGCACTGGCCGCTCTGGTGCTGAACGCCGGCGCCGACGAATTCGTGCCGCGTCCGGTCGAAGCGGTGGAACTGCTGGCGCGCACCAACGCGCTGTTGCGCCGCAGCGGCAACGCCCCGCAGCGGCGCAGCATCGAATACGCCGGCTACAACCTGGAGCGAGACAGCGGGCGCCTGCAGTTCCTCGGCCAGCAAATCGAGCTGACCCCGCGCGAGTTCAGCATGGCCTGGCTGTTCTTTTCCTCCCCCGGTGTCTACATTTCGCGCAGCACCATCGGCGCCGTGATCTGGAGTACCGACAGCGAGGTGGCCGGCCGCACCATCGAACAGCACGTCTACAAGCTGCGCAAGAAACTGCAGGTCGGCGACAAGCGGGTCGTCATGATCCGCACCGCCTACACCCAGGGCTATCGCCTGGAACTGTGCACGCCGGAGTAGCCCGGCCTGCCGGCGTTCAATATGCAGCATCGCTCGCGCCCCCGCCATCAGCCTGTTGCGCCAGCGCCGCCTCCGGCAGGTTCTTGCGTACCTTCAGCGCGTACTTGATCCGCTTGGCGGGATCGCGTGCGTTGTAAGCCCCCACCGCTTCCCAGGTCACACCCATGCGCTGCATGTTCTGCGCCAGTATCCAGGCGCCGACCTGGATGCTGGTGCAAGCGTCGTACAGGTCCTTCTCCTCCACGCCGTATTTGCGCAGCGTGGGCAGCCAGGAGCTGTTGATCTGCATCAGGCCGATATCGTAGCTGCCGTTCTTGTTGCGGTTGATGGCCGTGGGATTCAGGCCCGACTCGGTCTTGGCGATCGCGTACAACAAGTAGGGATTGACGCGATACCAGGTCGCAGCTTCTTCCCAGCAGGCCTGCGCCGGCAGGCTGGCCAGCGACAGGCATGCAGCCAGTGCCGCGGCGCGGCGCTTAATTCGGTGTGTAGTATCCATTGGCGTACCTGAAAGTGTGGTCCTGGCCGCAGATCAGCGGGCGCATGTCGGCATCCATCACGATGGTCCCGGCGGGGAACTTCAATACGTCGCGCCCTTCCAGGTCGCTCCATTCCCAGTAGTGGCAGGCGCCCCCGGCCGCCTTGACGGACGTCAGGTTGATCGAGGGGGCAGCCATCCAGCTGCTCGCCTCTATCCTGCGGGCGGCGACGGTGCGCACCACGTTGGCGTCACGCTGCACCTCCAGGTCGCGGCCGGCCCTGAGGTCGCGCTCGCCCGAGATATCGCCAACGGCGTGGATGGTGCCGTCCGATTCGATGGCCTGGGCCGCACGCAGGTTGCGCGCCTTCACTTCGCCCGGCGCATCGAGGTTGCCGTCTTTGTCCAGGGCAAGCGGCGCCCATCCTGCGCCGTCGAAGGTAAACGCCCGGCTCAGGTTCATCACCATGCGCACGTCGCCGCGCATGCTGCCGGCTACCGGCAGGTCGCCCCAGGCCTCGACCGGCGCTTTCCATGACGATGCCAGGTTCCAGTGGCCGGTGGTGTCGCAGCTAAGCAGGTTGCGTGTGCCGGCATCGATCGCCAGCCCTGGTTCGGCCACGCCATTGGCATTCAGGCAGGAGTCGCCGGCCCCCACCAGCGCGGCGCCGCCAAAGCGCATGGCGGTGTTCATGCGATTGAGTTCGGGGCGGCCGGGCACTGCGCCGCGGTACAGGAAATCGGTCGCCAGTTGGCCGGCGCCATCGTAGAACAGGTTCGACACCAGGTGGCCGGCATCGGCCGCCGTCCCTTGCAGCGCGGGAGCGGCGGCGCCGGCGCAGGCGATGCCGCGGTATGGGGTAGTGTCCATGCGCCAGGAGGCGCCGCGCGCAAATGCCGGTTCGCGAGCAGTGATGAAGCCGCTACCGGGCCCCGCATGCAGGGCCACGGCCGCCAGGTCCTTGTCGCCGATCGGCTTGCCGCCGCTGGTGACCACCAGCGCGTCGAACTTGCCGGGCGCAGTGGCGGCGTTGGGCTGGCGTACCAGCACGCAGCTGCCCTGCTGGAAGGCATTCAGGTCGGTAAAGCCGGCCGGCAGGAAGTGGCCGGTGCGCAGTTGTTCCAGGCTGACCGCCAGCACCGTGGCCGCAGTAGGCGTCGCGGCCTTGATCTCGTCATGGTGGGCCTGCATATAGCGTTCGGCAGCATGCACCACCTGCGCCTGGTAGTAAGCAGCCTGCTGCCCGCGCAGCTCGTCGAGCGAGTTGTCGCTCATGCCGGTCAGCCCGAGCAGGAGCACGGCGCCGACGGCCAGCGCCGCCAGCAGTTCCAGCATGCCGACCCCGGCCTGGCGGTGGCGGGCCATCATGGCGCCACCGCCAGCCAGACCGGCACGCCATCGGGCAAGGCCAGGCTGGCCAGTGCCGCCAGCGGAATGCCGGTGTCGCCGTACACCGGCGACTGCAGGTTGGCCACGCCGCGCCGGTAGCTGCCTGCCAGCACCGAGTTGCGCGCCAGGCGCACGATCTCGCGCGTCAGTTCGCGGCGCGGCAATTGGCGGGCATAGATGTAGATGGTGCCGCCGGCGTCGCGGTAATTGCCCCACGGCGTGGCAGGCGGCGCCTCCAGCAGGGGCCAGGCGCGCAGCACGCCGCTGGTTTTCAGCGTATCGATGCTGACGCTGGTGGCGCGCAAGTCGTTGGCCTGGAAATAGGCCACCACCGCGCTGCGGTAGTTCGCCATGCCTTCGGCGCTGGCCTCGGCCAGGTGCTGCTGCCCGGACGCGGCATTGCGCTCGGCCAGCGCGGCATATGCGCCCGCCATCGACATTACCAGCGCCAGTATCACGACATTCCACATGCTGCCTCCCCTGCGTGCTTTGATACGCCTCAGGCGCCCTTGAACGTCACGGCATTGCCGGCGGCGCCGGCCACCGAGCACACCGTCGTCGCATCGCTGACCGAGACCGGGAAGTTGGTGATGGCCTTGCCGCCCTGGCTGATCTCGACCCATCCGCTGGCGCCGCTGATCAGGTTGACGCAGACATCCTTGGGTACCGCTGCATAAGTGATCTCGAACCCGGTAGCGGTTCCCGTCACCGTGACGGCACCGCCCCAGCTATTTTTCAGGGTGTTGTCGCCGGTGTTCTTGGCCAGCGTGCCGGGAATGGCGTTGGCGGCAATCAGCGTGGGCACCAGGCTCTCCACCGGATACGACTGGCCGATGTACAGCTTGCGCACGGCGGTGCGCATGGCCACTGCTTCCTCGGTGGCTTGGTTCGATTTGGCGCTACTGAAGGCGCCGCCCAGGAGCGACACGGCACCCAGCACCACCACGGCGGCGATGCCCAGGTAGGCGATACCTTCCAGCAGCGAGGCGCCGTGCTGGCGGGACGGCGATGGCATGCGGCCGGAACGTTGCTGCGATTGGAACAGGTGATTCATGGTCATGCCTCCATATGTGTGACTGGTCGATCAGGTAAATCAGCCTGGCTTCAGCCAACGCCGCGCGTGGCTGCGGCGATTTCCTGCTGGATGCCGAAGAAGCCGGTCACCAGCCAGGCGATCACCAGTGCCAGGGTGACGATGGCGAAGCCGTTCAATACTTTCATGCGCAGGGCAACTGCCTCCACGCCCTCCTCCATCCATTCGGCTGCCAGTAGCTTGAGCGCTTCCGAAAAGCCTTTGTAGTCGGCGTACACGCACAGGTCGTCGATAATGGCCGGCGACGGGAAGCCGTAGCCGGCATGGCGCAGCGCTTCGCCGCAATTCAGGCCGGAGCGCACGCCCATCAGCGCGCCGTCCAGGCGTTCGCGCAGCCAGGGCTGCGACTTGTTCGACAGCCGCGACAGCGATTTCTCCACCGTGACGCCGGCCGCCTGCAAGGCCGCAAACGCCATCAGGAAGCCGCTGCCCACGATCAGGCGGTAGATCGAGAACGGTGCGAAGCGGTCGAAGAACACCCGCAGATTGCCGCGCCATAGCGGCAGCGACGCCATCATGGCGGCAATCAGGGCCACGGTGCCGGCCACGGCAAACAGCATCCAGTCCTGCACCCAGAGCGACATGCGGTACAGCGACAGCGCCGCGCCGTGCCAACCTGCCGGGTCGACCAGGCGCGTGAACTGCGGAATCACCAGTGCGCCGAACAGCCAGATGTAGAGGGCGATCATGGCCAGGATGGCGAGCGGGTAAGCGGCGCCGCTGAGGATTTCGGTCTTGATGCGGCGCCCGGCCTGCACCACGTCCACCAGCGCATGCAGGCTGCCTTCCAGGCGGCCGGACTGCTCGCCCGCCATGATGATCATCTGCTCCGTGCCCGGCACCCACCAGGCCAGGCCGTCCGACAGCAGCTGGCCGTTCTGCACCATGCGCCGGCAATCGTCGAGCACCAGGGCCAGGCTGGTGTCGCCGCCCGGGCCGGCATTGCGGCGCGCCAGCTCCTCCAGGATGCGCAGCAGCGGCAGGCCGCCGGCCAGCATCTTGGCGATCTTGCGGTACAGGCGCACCCGTTGGGAGGCGTTGAACTGGGTGCGCGCCCAGTAACGCACGACTTCAACGCGCATCGCAGCCCTCCTCCACTACCTGCAGGCGGCGCCGTGCCAGGGCCGCTCCGGCGTTCAGGTGGCCCAGCACCTGTTCGGCCATGCGCGGGTCGACCAGGCCGGCTGCCACCTTTTCCACCGCATGTTCGACCATGGTGCGGCCGCCCGTGCGCAGCCAGTAGGCCAGGGCCGCAGCCTTGTCGCCGCGCCGCACGTGGCTGAAAAACTCGTCGTCCGGCAGGATGATTTCGGCCACTACCGTGCGGCCGATGCTGCCGTGCCCAGCGCAATGCTCGCAGCCGGGACCGGTCACGTGCACGCGCCGCAAGTCGGCCACCACGTCGCGCAAGCGTCCCATGACGGCGGGCGGCAGCGGCGCCGTGGCGGCACTCAATGGCAGCTTGCAGTGCGGGCACAGGGCTTTCACCAGGCGCTGGCTGATCAGGCCTGTCACTACCGTGTGGTCGGCCACCTGGCTGGCGGCCAGGCCCAGGTCCAGCAGGCGGTCGGCAATGGACAGCGCGCTGTTGGCGTGGATGGTGGTCCAGACCTGGTGCCCCGTCATGGCAGCGCGCACCGCATTCTGGGCCGAGGCACGGTCGCGCACCTCGCCGACCATGATGGTGTCCGGGTCGAGCCGCATGGCGTTGGAGATGGCGGCGGCGAACAGGCGCGACCTCTCGTCTTCGGAACCGGCATTGGTGACCGAAGTCTGCACCGCGCCATCGATCGGGTATTCGACCGGGTCTTCAATGGTGAGCACGTGGCGCCGTCCTTCGGCTTCGGCGATCTGGCCGGACAGGATGCGCTGCAGCGTGGTCGACTTGCCGGAGCCGGTCGGCCCGCCGATGATGTTCATGCCGATCGGCTGCTCTTTCAACTGCTGCAGCATGGCGGCCTGCTGCTCGCTGAAGCCGAGCGGGCACAGTTCGCCGTCGCCGGCATCCAGGTACAGCAGGCGCAGCACCATCAGCGTGCCTTCATTGGTGGGCACGGTGGCGATGCGCACCCCGTGCAGCTCGGGCGGCAGCTTGTCGCGGTCGGCGATACTGGCGTCCTGGCGCTCGGTCGGCTTGTAGGAACTGTCGGACACCGAGGCCATGGCGCCGTACAGGGTGGCCAGCAGGCGCTCGCCGTATTCACGCGTCTGCACGCCGACCGGCGTCAAATCGCCGCGCACCCGGAACAGGATTTCGGTGGCACGCTGGCGCACGCGGATGTGGATGTCGGAAGCGCGGGCGGCACAGGCGCGGCTCAGCAGGTCCTTGGCCGTCACCTGCATCATCGAGTGTTCCTGGCGCCGTTCCACCAGCGAGCCGTTGCCGCTGGCGTACAGGTGGCGCAGTTCGTCGATCTTCGCGTGCTCGACGCGGAACGGCTTCTGCATGCGCTGCAGGCGCGCCTGGTAGGACAGCACGTGCGCATTCATGTCTTGCCCGACCGCCACCAGCAGGCGGCCATCGGCCAGCAGGCACACCAGCTTGCGCTCCTCGGCGCTGGCTTCGTACTGGCCGGCATGGCTCAGCACCGCCGCGCCTTGCAGCGGCACTTCCGGCTGCACGCTGCCGGCGGCCTGTGCGCCCGCCTGCATGCCCGGCAGCGCAATGCGCAGTTTCATCGCGCGCTCCTTGGCGCGGCCGCTACCGGCATCGGCGCCGGGGTGCCCGGATTAAAGGCATTGACCTGCTGGGTATAACCGGACAGGCGGATGCGCTTGCGTCCAGGCGCGCTTGCCATCACTTCATTGTTCTGGATCGAGACGATGCGCATGCCGCCCGGCAGCACGCTGCCGACCTGCACCTCGGCCACGCTGCCGTTGGACATTTCCAGGGTGGCGAACATGGTGTCGCCCAGCCCTTCCACGGCGCGCACCACCGGGTCGCCGACCACCACCGGCTGGCTGAGCATCGCGCCCATGGTCTGCTTGGCGGCGATCTCGTTCTGCTTGGTGATGATGGACGATTGCACCTCGAGCTGCTTTTCGCGGGCCCGCAGCAGCATGGTCTCCGCCTCGATACGGGTCAGGCTGGCGGCCGTGCTTTCGGCGCGCGCCACGGCCGGCGGCAGCAGGCAGAGTGCCAGCGTCAGTGCAGCGACGCCCCTGGTCTGATTATTTTGCATAGATGACTCCTTCAAGTAACCACGCCATACCGCGATAGCTGATCTTTTCAATGCGCACGCCTGGCCGCTCCAGCATGGCGGCCAACTGCTGCGGGGCCACGCCCTGCGCATCGAGCTGGAAGCCGAAGGCTTGCCAGTCCGGCGCCGCTGGTCCGGCCGCCGCGGCCTGCCCAATGGAGGCGGCAACCGGCGCCGCCGCGCGCTTGTTGAGCCGCAGGGACAGGCCGAGGCTCTGCATCTGGGCCATCAGGGGCTCGATCGCCTGCGGCGCGGCCAGCAGCTCTTCACCGCGCGCCGCCGGCAACGCGGCCGATACTGCCAAAGCGCCGTTCAGCGTCGCCTTGTCGCCGGTCGGGTCGATCACGGCCTGCGGCACTGCGTCGCGCAGGGTAGCAACCGTGGCAGCGTTGCGCGACCAGGCGTAACTGAACTGGCCCCGGGTGCAGGTATATTCGTCAAGCCGCCAGCCGCCGGGCGTCAGGTGGTCCAGCCGCTCGAAGCAGGCGCGGAATGCGGCCGAGGGCAAGGGCTGTTCGACCCATGGCCGCAGCACCGCGGCTGGCACTGCCGCCTGCTGCGCCAGCACCGCATCTTCCGCCTGGCGCCGTGCCTGCCAGTGCTTCCATCCGAAAATCAGTGCGCCCCCCACCACCGCCAGCGCAACGCCGGCAGCCAGTCGCCACTCGGGTGCACGCTGGGCGGCGATCGGGCGCAGGCGCCACCAGCGGAAGATGCGCAGGCTGCCGTCTTTACGGTGCGGCAGCAGGCTTTCGATGCGGCGTGCGTTGAAGTTGTGGAAGCCCTGTCCGGCCAGGCTCTCATCGCCGATCACCACGTTCCAGCCGCCCAGGGCATAGTCGCCATACAGGCGTTCCAGCACTTCTTCCTTGGTGCCGGCAAAGTCGCCATTGGGCAGGAAGTTGGCATCGCGCACGGCGAAGTAGGCCCACTTCCCGTCCGGCAGTTGCAACGCTGCCAGCCAGTTGTGCACCGGCTGCAGCAGGCCGTCGTAGTAGGCTCCTTCCATTGCCACGGTCTTGGAGACCGCCGCACCCAGCGAATACAGGGTGCGCGCCGCGCCGTCGCTGCTTTGCGCATAGCCGGCCTGCGCGGTCGACTGGTCGCGCCGTACCACCATCAGGTCGGAGCCGATCTTGCGGCCCAGCTCCACCGCCTCGCGGTGCAGCTCGCGCGGCCGCGACAGCGACTGCCAGAACAGGCCGCACACGAAGCGGGCCTTGTCGATCTGGATGATATGGATGCCCATCCTGCCCTCCTCAGGTACCGGCCATGGCCATCGGGGTGATCAGCACCACGATCACTTCCTTGTTGCTCTTGGCCTTGACGCCGCCGCCCAGCAAGTAGTTGTTCGGGCGGCCCACACCCTGGCGGTCGACGTTTTCGTCGGTCTGCTCAAAGCCGCCAATTACCAGGGTTTCGCCCGACTTCATGGACACCCGCTGCAGGAAGTTGCGGGTATCCAGCTCCGGCGACTCGATGCGGCTGCCATTGCTCTCGATCACGCGGATGCCGCGCAGGGTCGAAATATCGATGGAGAACTGCAGCATCACCGCACCGTTGTTGAGCACGTGCGGCAGGATGCTCATATTGAAGCCGGCCGTCACCACGCCCGGCACCATCGTGGTGGTGGTACCGACCTGCGCCACGATCGAAGTCTGCGAGCTTTGCAGGTAGGTAGTCTGGCGTGCCACCTGAACCGGCACCGGCTGGTTGTTCAGCGTCACCACCGAAGCCGTGGTCTGGCGCCGTACCTTGCCCTGCTCCGCCAGCGCCTTGGCGACTACCGTGCTGCCGCTGAAGCGCGAGTTGCCGACAATGCCGGCCGACAGTGCCGACGCACCCTGGCTGGTGTTGAAGGTGTTCTGCAAGCCGTACTTGCTTTTCAGGCTGTTGTACACCAGGTTCCAGTTGATGCCGTATTCATCGCCCTGCTCCAGGCTGACCGACAGCACCGTGACGTTCATCACGATCTGGCGCGACAAGGCCTGGTTGGCATTCTCGATATAGGCTCCGATGCGGTCCAGGGTATCCGGCGTATCGACCACGGTGATGGTGCCGGTGGCCGGCGCCGCCAGCACCTTGCCATGCGGCGAAAGCATCACTTTCACCGCGTTCTCGATGCCGTTGTACACCGACAGCTTGGACACCACGCCGGTATTCTGGCTATTGTTCGCCGACACCGAACTGCCGCTATTGCCGCCGGTGCCGCCTGAGCCGCCACCGGAGCCGCCCCCGCCGGCCAGCGACGCGGCGCCGCTGGTGACCGATGCGGCAAACGAGGCATCGCCCGGGACGGCGCTGATCTGGAAGGTGCGCGCGTCGGTGTGGTAGAACTGGATCACGCCGTCCGCATACTTCCAGGAGACGCCGAAGCGCGCCGCCACGGTGTCCAGCAGGCCCTTGAAGGAGCCATTGGCATAGCTGACGCGAATGCCGCCCTGCAGGTCCGGCTGGAAGCTCACGCTGGCATCGGCGGCACCGCTGCGCAGCGGTGCGTCGCCGGCAACCGGCTGCTCGCCCGGCATGCCTTGCGGCAGGGGCAGCGCAGGCACGCCGGCTGGCTGGCGCATGGCCGGAGGCGCCGGCAGGCGCCCGCCGCCGCGCTTGAAGGCGCTGGCAGCGATGCTGGACGCATCGGCATTGACCCGGCTCGGGATGCCAGAGCGCAGCGTCAGGCGTTCAGCCAGCTCGGACAGGGAAAAGATGCTGCGGTCGAAGGTGGCCGGCTGGTAGAACACCGCGGGCAACGGCGGCTGCCCCAGCTTGACCACGTTCTTGCCCAGCCAGATGCCCGGTTCGTGCACCACGCGCGCCGATGCGGGCACCACGGCCCCGCGCGCATTGCGCCCTACTTCCTTGACCAGGCCGGACGTCGTTCCATCGGCGGCATCGGCATTGGACGACACGCGGTCGGCCAGGTCGGAACAGGCGCTCAGCGACAGCACCGCGCAGGCCAGCATCGGCAGGCAGTTCTTCATCGGGCGGCGCATCATTGCACACCTCGGCCGATAATGCGCAACACCTTGTTGCCCTTATAGAAAACCGCCTTGATCGGCATCTCCGCGCTGTCCATGCTGCCGACTACCGTTGCAATAGCTTCTTCGAAGGTGCCAGGCACGGTGGTGCGTACCTGCACCGCGTAGTCGACCGGCAGCTCCCACAGCAACTGCCAGCCCGCAGCGCCGGCCCAGCGCGCCAGTGCGGCGTTCAGGGTCTTGTCGGCGGGGACAATGTCCCAGGCATCGGGGGCCGCACGCACGGCCGGTTCGCTGGCTGGCACCGCGACCGCGACGGCGCGGCCTTTGCCGGCAGCGGTGCTGCGCACGGCGCTCTTCGCGGGCTTGCTGCTTGCTGTGGGCTGCGACGCCGCTGCGGCAAAGCTGCCGCAGCACAGCGACAGTCCAAGCGCCGCGAAGGAAACCCTGGCCGCGCCATTCAATGTGATATTGAGGTTCAACGCTCTTCCTCCTGATGGCCATTGCTGGCAGATGACATCAACAAAGCCTTGCAGCCGCCAGGAGCGCTTGCAGTACAAGTGCGCCAGGGCTAAGAGAAATATAGTCGAAAGTGCATTCCGAATTTCTCAACAAGGCTCAACAATCCCCACCCCCGCTGGGGGCTTCCTTCACCGCTTTTCGGGACTGACGGCGGCGGGGATCAGGGCCCAGGGCGAACGTTCGCTCGTGGGCGGTGCAGGCGCACGCATCTTGGCCGGTGCGGCATCCCTGGTGGCCGGCGGCGCCGGCATCGGCAGGGGCAGCGGCAGTTGCGTGGTCGCCGATTTGCCCGGCGCCGGAGGCGGCGGCAGCGCTGCCGCCAACTGCCGTGAAGCTTCCGAAGAGGCGCCGCCCCGGCGTGGTCCACCGCCGGCCGGCGCCGTGAATCCCCGATCCGGGCCGCTCAGGCGCGGGGTGATCAGGAACAGCCGCTCGCGCGTGCTGCGCGACTCGGTCTGGTTGCGGAACAGCCCTCCGAGCAACGGGATGTCGCCCAGCACAGGCGTCTTCTGCTTGTCCGTCGCCATCCGCTCGGCGCGGTAGCCGCCGATCATCAGGGTCTGCTGCAGGTCCACGATGGCCTGCGTGCTGATGGTCGAACGCGTGACGCGCACATTGCTGCGCGAGTCCTTGCCTGGGCCGCTATTGCCGGCGCCATCGAGCGAGCCGTCTTCAATGTCGACTTCCAGGTGCACCTTGGCGCCATCCGCCTCGCGGATAAGCCGCGGGATCACACGCAGCATGGTGCCGGCCGTGATATCGGCCAGGTCGGCCACGCGCTCGCCCACCAGGGGTACGTAGGCGGTCTGGCTCAGGTCCAGCACGGCGGCCACGTTGTCCAGCGTCAGCACGGTCGGAGTCGCCAGCACGCGCGCTTCCCCCTTGGCTTCCAGTGCCTTCAGGCGGGCATAGAAACGATTGATGTTGCTGATCAGGAGCGTCGCGCCCGGCAGCGGCAAGTCGGTGCCCTGCGATTCGCCGGTAGTGGAATTGAACGTCAGGTTGCTGGTGCCGGCGCGCACACCCCACTCCACGCCCATTTCGGCCAGGTTGCTGCGGTCCATGTCGATGATCAGGGCTTCGATCTCGATCTGCTGCGGCGGCACGTCGAGTTCCGCGATCAGGGCGGCGTACATCTCGCGCTGCTGCACGTCGTCGTAGATCAGGATGGCATTCATTGCCGCACTGGCCTCGATGCGCGGCTTGCCGTTTTCGGCGCTGCTGCCCTGCGGCTTCTTGCCGCTGCCTTCGCCCTGCGGGGGCGTGGCGGGTAGCGGCGCATTGCCGCCCTGGGCCGGCGAGAAAATCGGCACGAAGGCATTGCCGCCGCGCGGGGTCTCCTGCGCGCTGCCCGCGCTGCCCTTGGGCCGGTGCGAGCGTTTCGGGCTGCCGACATCGAACTGATTGGTGTCGGCCAGCTTTTCGGCCGAGGTGGGGCCCAGCAGCAGGCCGGTCAGGATAGTCTTCACGCCGGGGATGACTTCAGGCTGGCCGCGGGCATTGATGGTACGGTCCATGGCGCTGGCATACTTCAGGCGGAATACCATGACCCGCCTGCCGCGCACTTTCGCGCGCTGCTCGTCGGGCAGCAGGATCTGGCGCGCGAACTTCACGTAGCTGCGCGGGCCGCTGACGATCACCGTGCCCACGTCCGGCAGCTCGCCCCAGCCGAAGCGCTCGTCGAACAGGCCCACGCCGACCATCGCGGCCTTGGCGTCCTGCACCGCATCGTCGCCCAGGTCGAGGCGCGCCGAGGTGTGGTCGTTGGCGGGAACGATGTACAGCACCTCGTTGTAGACGAACCAGCCGCATTGGCACAGCGGCGCCAGGCGGTTGAGGAATTCGGCGCCGCTATTGGCAGCCAGGCGTCCATTCATCATCTTCTGCCCCGGCACTTCCATCGACACGCGAACGCCGTACACGCGGCCGAATTCGTCCAGCACGGCACGCAGGCTCATGCCGCTCGCATTGATGGCGAATCCCGTGCCTTTCCAGGAAGCCGGAACGGCTGCCAGGGCGCCGGCCGGCAACAGCAGCATGGCCAACAGCACGAACAGCCGCTTGAAAATGACAAGGTACTTCATTGCTGCGCTCCCGCGAACATGGCGCGGATGCGCTGCTCGCTCTGGTCGAAGGAATTGTGCTGGCGGGTGCGCGCAGGAGCCATGGCTGCGCGCCACAAGGCGAGCTGGTTGAACAGCTGCTCCAGCGCCGGCGCCGCGTCCAGCCAGGTTTCCGCCTGCGGCAGCCATTGCGAAAGGACCAGCGCGCCATCGGCACGTATGGCGAGTCCGGCATCGAACTGGCGAGCGCCCTGGAAGCCGGCGCGCGCCGCCTGGTCGACCTGGGCATCGCTCGCCTCGCGCAGCAGGATGGCGCCCAGTTCGGCGCCGCCGGATACCGGATGCAGGTAGGCCGACTCCCCTTCGAGGACGAGCGGAGCGTCCACCGCCAGGTCTGCCAGCCAGCGTGCGATATCGTCGCTCATGGCTTATTTCGATTCGTTGAGAACGGTTTTCAGGGGTTTCTGCAGCAGGTTGAATTGCGCGGTCATTGCGCTGTGGGTCAGCGATTGCTGTTCCAGCAGGCGCGTGAATTCGGTTGGATTCGGCTTTTCGCCATTGGCCTGGCGGCGGTAGAACTCGTGCATCTGGTCGCCAATGTCCTCAAACTTGCGGTCGAGGCGATGCAGGGATTGCACGACGGGATTCAGCTTGCTGGACATGGCGCTCTCCTGGGGGGTGATATACAGGTGAGTGGCGCCGCGAAGGATGGTGGTTCGCCCCGCGCAGGGAAAATTCAGGCAGCGACGCGCATGCCCGGCAAGGCGGCCAGCGCCTGGCGCAAGGCCGTCGCCGCCGCGGCGAAATCGGCCCGCCATTCGCCACTGTCGGCCTCCAGCTTGCAAGTGCCTGGCGCCAGCCGGTCATCGGCTTCGCATGGCCACGGCAAGCCCGCGGGCGGCGGCATGTCCTGCGGGTGCAGGCGCAGCACCGCATTCACCAGCTTTGGCGGCGCTTCGCGCAGCAGGCGGCGGCAGCCCGCGGCGATCTTTTCCTGTGCCGTCGTTTCCAGCACCAGCCGGTCGTACAAGGCGCCGGCCAGTTCGGCGACCATGTCTTGCGCCTGTTCCATGAACGAAGCCATGGCCGCATCCATGCCTTGCTGGAGCTGCATGCCCCGCTCGATCACGCGCGCCTCCGCCTCGTGGACGGCCTGGCGTGCCTCTTCCCTGGCAAGCGCCAGCAGTTGCTCTGCCTCCCGGCGTCCTTGTTCGACGATCTGCCCGGCCAGCAATTGCGCATCCGCGGTGCGCTCCATGGCAGCGCCGCGCAGTATGCCGTGCACTGGCAGCAGGCGCGGGTCCGCCTCCAGGCGCGCTACGCAGAAAGCTGTCATTGCCATTCTCCTTGTGATCGTACCCTGTCCGCCTGTTCCAGGCACAAGCCCCAGCAGCGCAGGCGCCGCCGCGCCGCCGCTCCGCTGGCAGCTCCATTGACCAGGCCGCGCAGCATGAATCCAGTCAGGACGGCCCCGGCATCGGCAGCCGATTCGCCAGGCAATACCAGGCGTAGCCGGTCCCACATGCCCGGAAAACCGGCTTCCATTGCGCAGGCAAGCTCTCGCAAGCCGTCGCACTGCAAGTCCCCGCTCGGCCGGCAAAGCCTGACAAGCGGCTGGATCGCGGCCGTGGCCAGGCTCCAGCGACGCTCGCCGGAAGGCAGGCTCGCCAGCGCGCCATGCCGTCCCTCGCGCACTGCCAGCAAAGCCCCATAGAGCCGTGCCGCAGGAAGCAACGCTTGCGCATCGCAGCCGGCAAACTGCTGCCATCCGCTGTCGAATGCGCGCGGGAAGTCGGGGCGCACGCCTTGTTCAGCGCACCAGAGCCGGTAAGCAAGGCGCCGCGACAATGGCGAAGCGTTTTCGGACCGCATGGAAGGGTTGAACCACCAGTCAAGGAACTCGCCTTGCGCCACGATCAATCTCCCGCCGCCACCGGCACCCGCCGTTTGCGCAAGCCGGCCAGCAAGCGATGGTTGCGCAGCAGGCCATGGCCGGCATAGGCCATCCCGGCCAGCACCAGCGCTGCCAGCACCGCCAGCGCGGACCGCAAGCCGGACGCCGACTCTTCCGCCACATGGAACGGCCCGACCTTGGTCCAGGCGGGCGGCGCGGGTGCCGCTTCGGCTGGCGTCATCACGACCGACACCTTGTTGCGGCCTTCTTCGCCGCTCAGGCCCGGAATGCTCGACGAGACCAGGCGCCGCACACGCGGCGTAATCGCATCCTCGTCCAGCGGCGGGCGATAACGGATGAATACAGCGGCCGACGACGGCTGGATGGCTTCACCCGGGGCGATACGCTCCGGCAGCACCACGTGTACGCGCGCCGACAACACGCGGTCGAAAAGCTGCAAGGTCGACTCCAGCTCTTCCGACAGGCCGTGGATATAGCGCACGCGCTCCTCCATCGGCGACGAAATCATGCCCTGCTTCTTGAACACCTCGCCCAGGTTGGAGCGGCTGCGGCGCGGCAGCCCTGCCGCCTGCATGGTGCTGGTGGCGCGCGACAGGTCCGCTTCCTTGACCGTCAGGCTGACGCCGGCCTTGTCCTGGTGTTTTTCGACCTCGATGCCCTGGCCCGTGAGCGCCAGGACAATTTCGTTGGCGTCGGCATCCTGCAGGGAAGCCTGCAGGACAACCACCTTGCCGCATCCGGCCAGCGCAAGCGCGCATAGGGCCAGTGAGAAAAAGCGCTTGACCATGGCGCTTATTGCAGCTTTGTCAGGGAATCGACCGAGCTGCTGGCCCGGGACACCACCTTCGAGATGGTCTGGACCCGCAACTGGTAGTCGTTCAGGGCCAGCATCGCATGCATCAGGTGCAGCGAATCGCCGCTGGCCGTGGCGCGTTCCAGCATGCGCGAGACATATTGCTGGTGGCGGTTGACGTCCCCCGCCAGGCCGGCGGCCCGTTCGGCCATCACGGCAGCCAGGCTGTCCTTCCCGATATCCGGTGGCGCCAGGTTTTGCTGGGTGCCGGAGCGGAACTGCTGCTGTACCTGCAGCTGCACCTTGAAGCTCGCAGCGCCCTCGCCCGTCGCAGCAGGATCGGGGATATGCGGCGCGGGCTTGCCGGCCAGTCCGCTTGCGGCGCCTTGCACCGCCATGCTGAGTTGAGTATTCACGCTGTCTCCAAAAGAAATTCGATCCGCTGCAGATGGGTGGCAGCAAGGCCGCATGCGGTTCCCTTACAACTCCTCCTGCGGGTCGATGCAGAACACGCCGCCGCAACCATGGCTGTTGGTCGGGTCGCAGCCCGCGCCGCCGCAGCGGCGCTCGCACGCCAGCCGCGATCCGGGACGAACCGGAGGCAGCGTCGCCGCGGGTTTGGGCACCAGACGGCGCAGCATGGGATGCGCCTGGCCGACGGCCATGGCGAGATGACGTGCCCGGTCTTCCCCGTCCGCCTCGGCGGGATCGTCCCGCTCCGGCGCCGGCGCGGGAAGCTGAGCCGCCCCGAACGCGTCATCGCACATCGTATCGGTGGCCTGCGCGCCGGACTCCGCCTTGTACAGCAGGCATCCGCCCGCCATCTGCGAGCGTGGCGGGCGGGGCCTGGGTGCTTTCGTCTGTTTGCCGTGGGGCGGTGGTGCCGCTTCCGCTTCCGCAGCGGGAGCTAGCGGCGCCTGGCCCGATGTTTCCTTAGCCTTGATCCGCATTCCGCTCTCCTTGTGCCGCCGCTTCCTCCGCGCTCAAGCCCAGCATGCCGGCCGGCGGATCGCCATGGGCTTCCAGTTCCACCTCGCTGCCTTGTTGCCCCATGCGCTGCAACTCCAGCACCACTGCATAAACCTGCGCTACAGCTTCGTAGCTGGTGCGCGGCACCTCCATGTCCGGCTTGCAGCCCGCATACAGGGTACGGGCCAGCCAGACATGGCGGATGATCGGGATCCCGCGCAGGCGCGCACGCGCCATCATCGCCTGCGCCGTCGCATCGCGCCCTTTGGTCAGCACCTGCGGCACCATGCCGGCCTCCGGATCGTAGAACAGCGCTACCGCAAAGTGGCTCGGGTTGACCACCAGGGCATTGGCGTCGTCGGTACGCGCTACCGGCGCCTCGTTGGCCCATTGGCGCGCCAGTTGCTTGCGCTGACCTTTCACCATCGGGTCGCCTTCCGACTCCTTGTATTCGCGCTTGATTTCCTCCATGTCCATCATCAGCTCTTTTTTGTGGAAGTACTTTTGGGTCGCGAAATCAATTACCGCCAGGCCGAGGCAGACGATGATGACCGAGTGGAAAATCGACTTCAGAACCGTTATGAAGGCGAAATAGACATCCTTCGGCTCCCCGGTGGATAGCTGCACGATGTCCGGCAAAGCGCCCCGTGCCAGCACGTAGACGGTCCAGCCGATCAAGGCGGCCTTGCCGACCGCAATCAGCAGCTCGATCAACTTCTTCTTGGAGAACAATTGCTTGAAACCGTTGACGGGATTCAGCTTGTCGAATTTGGGCGTCACCGCTTCGGGCGCAATCAGGACGCCGAACTGTCCCCAGTGCGCTGCCACGCCTGCCACAATGCAGATCAGGAAGAAGCTGCAAAAAGTGGCGATCAACAGCGTGCCCGCCGCCTGCAGCATGTCCCACAGCGTGGCCTCGAAAGGACGGCCCACGCTGGCGATGCCCAGCTCAAACAGCCCGTCAAGCGACTGGCGCCACAGCGGTTCCGTCGCGAAGGCTGCCTCCGCCACTGCGACCAGGGTTGCGAGGCGGGCCAGGTCGCGACTGCTCGCAACCTGGCCCTTCTTTCGGGCATCCTCGATTTTCTTGTCTGTCGGCTCTTCGTTCTTTTCTTCGCTCATGATTCGCTCCCGGACAATGCGGTCACGGCCCGCGACGCGCGCCGAGCAGGCCGGCCGCCAGGTCCAGCAGATTGGAGAAGTCGCCTGCCACGTGGTGCGACAGGGTAGGCCAGTACAGCAGCAGGATCACCAGCCCCATCAGGCTCTTGACCGGGGACGAAGCGAACGACACCTGCAGGTTGGGCGCAAACACTCCAATCAGGGCAAAGGCCAGTTCGATCAGGATCAGTGGGATAATCACCGGAGCGCCGTACACCACGATATGCCAGAAAAGCTCGCCAAAGCGCTTGATCATCAGGTCCATATGACCTGCCTCAAAAGGCGGAGCCAATGACCAGGCCGGCCATGCCGCGTAACTCTCGACCAGAATGCGCGCAAGGGCCACGAACAAGCCGGCTTGCACCATGACCAGCACTACCGCCTGCACCATCACGCCGCCAATAATGCTGGCATCACGATCGACGCCTGCATTGTTGGACTGGATCTGGATCGGGGAACGCTGGCTGTCCAGGATCGAGCCCACCGACTGCACCGCCCACAGCGGCATGGTGGTCAATACCCCCAGCAGCAAGCCGATTGCCGCTTCCTTGAAGATCAGCATGCCGCAACTAAGCATATCGGGCCCGTATTGCTGCACCGCATAGTAGGTTGGCAGCGCCGCCGGCAGCGCAATCGCCATCGCGGCCATATTCTTAGCCATGCCTGTCAGGACGTTCAGGCCGAAGCCAGGCAGGATCACCAGGCAGACCAGCACCCGCGGCGTTGTCAAGGCCAGGGCCACCAGGGCATTCTGGATATCCAGCAGCAGCGACGGGTGCATCGGCTAGCGCCCCACGGCCGGCAGCATGGTGAACGCCAGGTCAGTGAGCTGGATCAATTGCACGCCGATCCAGCGGCCCATTCCGGCCAGCGTGACGGCCACCGCGACCAGTTTTACCACGTAGGGCAAGGTCTGGTCCTGGATCTGCGTCACCGCTTGCACCAGGGAGACAGTCACGCCGCACAGGGTTGCAATGACCAGGGGCGGCGCGGACAGCATCACGGCCAGCCACAAGCCTTGCTGGAAAAAGTTCAGGGTGTCTGCCATGGCATTCCTTTCAAGCGTAAGAAGCGGCCAGCGCATGCAGCAGCTTGCCCCAGCCGCCAACCAGGGTAAACAGCAGCAGCTTGAGGGGGATGGTGATGGTTTGCGGGCTCACCTGCTGCATGCCGAGGGCCATCAACAGGTTCGACACCAGCAGGTCGATCACCACGAACGGTATGTAGATCAGGAAGCCGATTTCGTAGCCTGCCTGCAGCTCCGAAACGACGAAGGCGGGAATCAGGACCAGCAGGTCATTGTTGCGCGCCTGCTTTGCATAGTCCTCCGGCCACAGCTTCTTTGCCGAAGCCAGGAACAGCTCGCGCTGGTCCGGATTGCCATGCTTGATCATGAACGCGCGCAGCGGTTCAAAGGCATCGATCGCCTTGGCCAGGCCCGGTGGCGTTTGCGCGTTGGCGGTGGGCGGTGCCGGCTGCGCCATGCGCTGCCCGATCTGCTGGATTGTCGGCGCCATGATGAAGCCGGTCAGCACCAGCGCAATACCGTAGATCGCCAGCGTTGGCGGCACCTGCTGCACGCCGATGGCGCTGCGCAGGACCAGCATCACCATGGAAAGCTTCAGGAACGATGTCGTCGTCACCACCAGCAGCGGGATCAGTGCCAGCCCCGCCAGCATCAGCGAGAATGAGACGACGTCCGTCTGCCCGTTCATCATGCCGCGCTCCAGGATGTGATGCGCACGCCCAGCCTGCCGTCCACGTCCACTGCCTCGCCCCGCCCGAGGTGACGGCCGCCGCAGACAATTGCAATGCTGTCGGCACTGCCCTGGGACAGCTGCAGCACCGCCCCGCTGGCCAGGCTGCGTAGCTGGCCCAGGCTGAGCTGGAGCGTGCCCAGTTCAAAACTGAGGGCCAGTGGTAGCTGGGCCAGGGCGGCATCATCCACGCCGCCCGCATCGTCTTCGCTGTCGTAGTTCAATTGCGTCTCCATGGTGAGAATGGTGAGCAGACCTGGTGCCGCATAGCGTACTTGCGCCTGCGCGCCGCCCAGCGTCAGGCGGCCCACGCCCTGCGTGTCAAAGAGGGTCCTGTCCGGCAGGAGGATGTCGCCCACGCACAGCTCCTGCAGCGCCGGCGCAGGCAGATGGTGGCGCCCCAGGTGGACCGGCAGGGAAATGCGCAGCGCGTGCAACGCATCCAGCGGCTGTGCCTTTGGCTGCCATTCCTGGTGTTCAAGCAGGGCGAGCCAGGATGCTGGCAATGCGCTGATCCGCGCCCCAGTCATATGTGTGCCGTCGTCAAGGCGCAAGTACAGGGTGGCCAGCTCCATTTCCGCCGGGGGGATGGCATCGCGCCGCAATGCGCGCATGCTGCCCAACGGCGTTCCCGCCAGGCGCCCGAGCAGCGCGCCATCCATCCACTCGCGCTGCGCCACTGGTGCCGGCGCTGCCGCCTGCGGGTCGATGCCTGTCAGGCCGTGCAGCAGCGCGGCACCATCTTCCAGGTAGAACATGCCGTGCGGGCTTTCCAGCCCGAGAGTGCCGGCCCGGGCCTGCTGTTGCGGGCCGGCCGCTGGCCTTCCGGCTTCGAGCAGCAGCGACATGCCGGCAAGGCTGCATCGAAGGCCGCTTGCCACGCGGCGGCTCAATGCCGCGCTGTTGGCGCCGACCGCATCTTTCTGCAATCGAACGGCCTTCGCATGCGCGGCAGACAGCAACTCCATTTCAGCCATTCCAGCCCTCCGCTTACAGTATGGTCAGGGTCACATCCTTTCCTATACGTCGTTCCAGGTGGGCGCTTAGTTCCTTCTGCTGGCCGCGCAAGCGCTCGGCCAGGACTTTGCTGGCGGGCTTCAGGTGATAGGCGACTGCGGCCGGGCCGGCATCCACGGCAACAGCCATCGTCGCGCCCCCTGGCAGCTGAACTTCAAAAATGCCGCTGCAGTCTCCCGCGGGGAGCACGGCTACGATGTCCTGCGCATCGAACATCCCCGCGCTTGCCGGCGCCGCGCCGGGTGCCATCGGCTCAGCATCGCCTTGCCCTGTCCCCTCGCCGCCGTTGCCTCCCTCTCGTCCGTCGCCTCCGCCATTCGTGCAGGCTAGCAAGGCCCCAAGATCTTCCGGCTGCTGCTCGCGTACAGGATTGGGCACCGCACGCACCGTCCGCGCCGGCTCGGCATGTGCGGAGGCCGGCGGTTTGCAAAGCGTCCGCACCGGCGGCCTTGGCGGAACCTGTGCCGCTGTCGCGGGCGGCTTCGCGGTCGCGGTAGCAAAGCGCCAGCCCGGCTGCTGTCCCGGCCGCGTATTCGGCTCGCCTGGCAGCAGTCCGTCCAGCCAGCGACCCGGCAAAGCCGGAGGCAGCCGGTTCATTCGCTCTCCCCGGCTTGCCTTCTCAAGGCTTTCAGCTCATCGCGCATGATGCCAAGCTTCTCCTGCTGCCGCTGGGCGCGCCGCGCTTCGGCCAGCGCCTCGAAAAAGCGCGCCCCGGCAAGACGGGAGGTCCGCACCGCTTCCTGGCAGCGCAAATTCAGGCTGGCAGCTTCCTCCTTCATGCGCGCATGGCGTGCCTTGGCAACGTGGAACTGGCCCGTGGTGATCGTCATCCGCAGGAACTGGGCGCGCGATTCCAGCCAGAACTGCGCCGCCTTCTGCATCGCCTCACGCTTGCGCAACTTATAGTCGTGCAGCGCCTGGCGGCTGGCCCGCCAATTCTCGCGGGCGCTGCTGCGCTCCCGTTCAAGGCGCCCCAGCCTTTGCTTGCGCACGTACAGCAGCTGGTCCAGGCTGCGGTCCGGCCGTTTGGGCTCGGCTACTTCGGTCACTTCACGCCTGCTGCGCCTCATGCCTGCATTCCCATCAAGGTATCAAGCGTTTCCTGGAACGGCGTGCCGGTGCCGCTGCCGGTGTACTGGCGCAGGAACTCAAGTTGCGCAGGGCGCAGTTGCATGGCGCGGTCGGCCACCGGGTCGGCACCCGGCTGGTATTCGCCAAGGCGTATCAGCAGCTCCATTTCCTGATAGCGCGACAGCAGTTCCCGGAACTGCCCGGCAGCGGCGCGGTGTTCGCGCGTCGTCACATTGCTCATCACGCGGCTGATGCTCGCCAATACGTCGATGGCCGGGTAATGGCCCTGCTCCGCCAGCTTGCGCGTCAGCAGGATGTGTCCATCCAGCAGTGACTTCGCCTCGTCGCCGATCGGGTCGGAAGCCGATTCGCCGTCGACCAGCACCGTGTACATGGCGGTGATCGCCCCTTCGGGCGTGCTGCCGGCGCGCTCGATCAGGCGCGGCAGCATGGTGTAGACCGACGGCGTAAAGCCCCCGCGCGCCGGCGGTTCGCCCGCCGCCAGGCCGATCTCGCGCTGGGCCCGGGCAAAGCGGGTCAGCGAATCGACCAGCAGCAGCACCTGTTTGCCGCGCGCCCGGAATGCTTCGGCAATTGCTGTGGCGGTGAAGGCAGCGCGCGCCCGTTCCATCGACGTGCGGTCCGAAGTGGCACAAACGATGACGGTCTTGCGCACCAGTTCTTCATCGAGCTCGTGCTCCAGGAATTCATTCAGCTCGCGTCCCCGTTCACCAATCAGGCCGAAAACGATCGCTTCGGCCTGGCAGCCGCGCGCGATAGCTGCCATCAGCGTAGTCTTGCCGCAACCTGGCCCGGCGAATACGCCGATGCGCTGCCCAAGCCCCATGGTCAGCATGCCGTCGATGGCTCGCACGCCGGTAGGCAGGGGCGTGACGATGCGCGGGCGCTCCACCGCCTGGGGAGCATCGCGAATCACCGGCACCGTGCAACGCCAGGTGCCGGCCACGCCGCTGGCGGCGGGCGCGCGGAACATCTGCCGGCCGAATCCGTCAAGCACGCTGCCAAACAGGTGGTCGCCCACCTCGATCGTATGCGCGTGCCGCAAGGGTTCGATGACCGTACTGCTGGATACTCCTTCCAGCGGGCTGAGTGCCGACAGCACGGCGCAACGCTCGGTGAAACCCACCACCTCCGCCAGCATGGGCGCGCCGCCGCGCTGCTGGTCATACAGATGGCATAGCTCACCGATTTTCACTGGCGGCATATGTGCTTCGATCAGGGTGCCCAGCACCTGCGCCACCTTGCCGCGGCTGGAGAAACCGGGATGTGGCGGCAGTTGCGCGCTCCATGCGGGAATCGCATCGCGCATCTGCTGCAGGTTTGCGTCGATTCCCGTCACCAGCGCACCTCGATCGGTTCGCGCCCGGTGAAAGTGATGCGATTGCCGTCGATGGCGGTCAGGCGCACACCCTTGTATTCGTCGCCGGGATAGAGGCGCTGGCCGTCTGTGGTGACGATGCTGGCCTGGTTGCCCGTCACCAGTTGCTGGATCTGGAACGGCAGCAGGCTATCGGCGCCGCCCAGCTGCACGTCAATCGGGAACTCGATATGGTTAGCCTTCACGAAGTCGGCCAGGATGCGCCGGAAACGCAGGGTTTCTTCCTCGTCGAGCGCCCCTTTCAGGCGCCAGGAGCCTTCATCAAGCTGCAGGTCGAAGCGGCGCAGCATGTCGACGTCGGCCAGGCGCTTGCGAAAGGCCTGGGCAAGGGCCGCTGGCGCAAGCGTGGACACTGGCGGAACGGCGGCCAGCGGGATGGGTGCTGCCGGCATGGCCGGCGCCGGCGCCGACCTGGCGCTGAAAGCCAGCGATGCAACGCCTGCCAGCACGGTGCCAGCAGCCAGCGGCACCCACATGGCGCGGCTGCGCCGCCTGCCGCGTTTGGCGGGCGATGGAAGCGGCTCCTGCGCCGACGCAGGCGCGTGCCGGCCTTCGCCCGCGGCGGTATCGCCCGATGCCGCGGCCGCCGCGCCAGCAGGAGGCTGCGGTGGCTCCATCCACGGCGCCGCCGCCTCTGAAATGCCAATCCATACCGCTCCGATGCGCGCGCAGTCGCCAGGTGCGAGGACGTGTTCTTCCTGCTCCGTGTCCGAGTCTGCGCTGCGTACACTTCCCTCCAGCGCCGCCAGCAGCCAGCGATCGCCGTCATGGCGCAGCGTGGCATGGCGTCCGGCCACGCCTGGGTCCAGCAACACCACGTCAGCATCGTCGCTGGCGCCGATCACATAGCGCTCGCCGCCCAGCGGCAGGCTGGCGCCGCGATGCAGGCCGCTCAGTATCCTCAGTTCCAGCCCGGATTGTTCGCCCATGTCTTCACCTCCACAGTTAGCGGCGCCTGGATCGCGCCGCAACAATGAGTGGCTGGCGCACGCCACCCGGTTCCGAAATCTATGCCTCGATCATGCCTACCGGCTGGATCCTCAGGTGCTGGGTCAACTCGGAGAATGCAAACACCGGCACCGAAAAGAACTCTTCCTCAATCAGCTTGCGCACGGAGCGGCGGATGTCTGCCGCCGTCACCAGCACCGGCGGCGCCACCGGCGAAGACACGCTGTGCGACAGCTCACCCAGGCGGTCAAGAATCATTTGCTCGGTCTCGGGATCGATGTCGAGATAGCTTCCCTGGCTGGTCTGGCGCATGGCGTTGCGCAGCAAGTCTTCCAATTCCGGCGACAGCAGGATCACCTCGATCAAGCCGTTGCGCGCCACTTCAAAGCACAATTGCCGCTTCAGTGCCAGGCGCACATAGTCGGCGATCACGTCCGGATCGCGCTCCTTGGGCGCCCAATCCAGCGTGGTTTCAAGCAGCAGGCGCGCATTGCGCAAGGAGACGCCCTCCCGGGTCAGGCGCTGCACCACCTCCGTCAGGCGCGGCAAGGTCAGGGTCTTGTTGACCTCCTTGCCCAGTTCCGGATAGCGCCGCTCTGCCCAGCGCGTGAAGCGGATCACTTCATTGACGCCGACGAACATCTGGCAATTGCGCAGCATCTCGACCTCGATATCCGCCCCGCATATCGCCTCCCAGCGCTGGTACTGCACGCCCGCCCCCGCCAGCGCGGCCTCGTCGTCGATGCGCACCCAGGTTCGCCGGCGCCGCGAGCCGGCAACCTGGGCCTCGACGGCCGTGAAGCCCAGCTCCTGCAGGCGCCCCGCCGCCTCCTGGGTTGCGCCCCAGCCGAGGCGGATCTCTTCATCGATCAGCGGCACCTCGGCCATCAGGAAATGCACTCGCCCGTCCGGGATCGAATGGTGGTATTCGAATTCGATAGGTTTCAGGTCCGGGATGCCGCGCCGCTCCAGCATGCCATTGCGCATGACGCGCACTGCCACGCGGATGGTTTCCGCTTCCGGCGAATCGCGCATCGATTCCGGCATGCGCAGGATGAAGGGCGTGGTGGCAGAAAAATTGGTCAGGTCGACGATGCTGGCATTCTGCCGCTCCTTCTCTTGCGCAGCCCTCTCTTTTTCGGCATCGGCCAGCGGCTTGAGCATGCCGATCACGCCAGCCGCCGCCAGGCCCAGTGCCAGCGTCAGGAATACCATTGTCGGCATGCCGGGAATGGCGCTGAACAGCAGCATGATGGCGGCCGTGGTCAGCAAGGCCTTGGGTTCCTTGAACAGCTCCCCCACGATGTCCTGGCCGATATTGCTCTCTTCGCCCTCCTCGCCTGCCCCGCTCACGCGCGTGGTGATCATGCCCGCGCCGAGGGAAATCAGCAGTGCCGGGATTTGCGCGATCAGGGCATCGCCGATGGTCAGGATGGAATACACCTGCATTGCCTGCGACGCTTCCATGCCCCGCTGCACGATGCCGATCGAAATGCCGCCCACCAGGTTGATCGCCACGATGCAGATCCCCGCAATGGCATCGCCCTTGACGAACTTCATGGCGCCATCCATGGCGCCGTGCAATTGGCTCTCCTGCCCCAGCTTGGCGCGTTTTTCCTTGGCCTCCTCCGCCGTCAGGATACCGGCCCTCAAATCGCTGTCGATCGACATCTGCTTGCCCGGCATCGCGTCGAGGGAGAAGCGGGCCGATACTTCCGACACGCGCTCGGAACCTTTGGTGATGACGATGAACTGCACCACCGTCAGGATCAGGAAAATCACCAGGCCGACCACCAGGTTGCCGCCCACCACAAAATTGCCGAAGGTCTCAACGATATGGCCGGCATCCGCTTCCAGCAGGATCAGGCGCGTAGTTGATACCGAAATCGCCAGCCGGAACAAGGTCGTCAGCAGCAGCACCGCGGGGAAGGTGGAAAATGCCGTCGGCCCCGGCATATACATGGCAACGATCACGATCAGCGCCGAGGCGCCAAGGCTGCAGGCGATCAGGATGTCCAGCAGCCACACCGGCATCGGCAAGGCCAGCATGAAGACGATGCCGATCACCAGGCCGGCGGCCAGCAACTCCGCACGCTTGGCCACCTTGGCGGCAATCCCGTTCAGGAACAAGACGAAAGCCATCGATTGCATGCTATGTTTTCCTTATGCAGGCTGGCGCCGGGCGATCAGCTCCAGGCAGGGTTGCGAGCCGAATGCCTTGCGCAATTCGGCCAGGTCGGCTGGCATGCCTAGTTCCGTCGCCGCATAACCGGCAAGGAGCAGCAGGTTCTTTTCACCGGGCCAGAGTTCCAGGCATGCGCTGGCCAGCGCATGGGCTTCTTCATGCTGCAAGGCGCCGATGTGGCCCCAAACCAGCCCGATCGCCGCACTCAATTCCTCTGCCATCGCGGCCTTAGTGCTGCGCAGTTTCATCCTGGTCTCCTCCCGCGGTCTGCAATGCCCGATCCGGTTCGGCGTCGCTGCGCCGCATCTGCTGCCAGCGCAGCCGCAACTGGACGGCCGTTTCCACTACCTGCACGGCGCGCAGGCCGGGGCCGCGCTCCTCCAACGGAACCTTCAGCGCCTGGTCGATCAGCATTTTTTGCAGCCCGCGCAGCGATGGCAAGGGATTGCCGCGCCAGACCGGATTGTCGAAACTGAGCTCAGGCCCCACGGCCTGGGCCAGCATCTCCAGCTTCGGGTCGGCACTCAGCACCGGCGGCGGCAGCGACAGCGCTTCTTCGACGGGAAGCAGCAATGGCCGCGATTTGACCGACTGCAGCGAGGGCGCCAGGCTGTGGATTTCGCCGGCATCGGCCAAGCCCTGCAAGCCGAGGCCTGCAGCATCGTTCAGGCGTGTATTGATCACAGTAGCAACTCCTCTGCCGCCAGCCATTCATTGTCCTCCAGCCCATGCGACTCGCTGTCGCTGCAACGGCGCACCAGGTACCAGCTGCCGTCGGCGAAAAGCGCCGGCAACCATGCACCGAAGCGCCGCAAGTCGGCGCCGCGCCGGCGCAGAAGGGTCTCCGCCCGCAGCGGCTGTTGACCCGGTGCGCTTGCGCCAAGCGCCAGCAGGACGCCGTGTTCCAGCGGATAGACCAACAGCTGTGCGCCGCCGGCCAGCGACGCCGTGGCCACGGCATTGTGCAGCCTTGCCTGCGCAGCCAGTTGCATGTACATTTCGTTCATTTCTTTCATTGCCTGCCTCCCATGGCCGCGCGCTCTCCCCTGGCCCGCGCCGCGATGCTGTCGCGCCATTCCTGTTCGCGCCGTTCGGCCTTGCCCGGCAACAGCGGAAGTTCGGACTGCGCGGCCTCGGCCTGCCGCAGCAATTCGTCGAGCAGCTCGCGCCGGGTCCCCAGCTTGTCGGCTGCCCACAGGGTGGCAGGCAACGCTTCCATCGCGATGCGAAGCAGCGACCATGCCCTGCCGCGCGCCGCAGCAGGCAGCGGCTTCACGTCGCCCAACTGGGCCATCAGCGCGACTGCCTTGGCCTTGCCCCATCCGGTTTCCGCAGCCGTCAGCAGCTGAACCGCCAGTTCCGGTACGTCCGGTTGCGCCACCAGCGCAGCCTGGTCCGCCAGGTCGCGCCGCAGCGCTTCGGCGATATCGAACACCGACCTGACCACGGTGAAGGCTTTCGCATCCGACATCGTCAACCAGTAGCGGCCCAAGTTGCGCTCCGGGTTTCGCCGCAAATCCGCTCCCATGACGCCCTCCCTCTTAAAGTCCAGCCATCATGCGCGAGCGCAGGCTCTCCATGGCCGACACGCAGTGCTCAGCACCGAAATTGCGTATCAGTGCCTTGAGCATCGTCAGTGGCGTCAACGGCACGTCGACACGGCCCTTTGCCTTGCCGCCTATCAGGAAGCGCAGTTCGCGCGTGGTCGGCAGCGGGTCATCCGCCATGGACTCGATGGCGCCATGCAGTTCTTCGGTTTCCTGCAGCGTGTGGCGCAGGTCGCCCGAGCTGCGCTGCATCATGTCGCTCATCATTTCGTTGAGCGTGCCTTTCAACGCCCTCTTCCTGTATGCGCTCAGGCCATCCAGCAGGTCGGCCTCGCGCAGCGCCTCCAGCAAGGCGTTGTAGCTCTGGACCATGTCGAAGCGCTCGGCGAGCATTGCTTCCGCCGCGGCCCGGCCTTGCTGGCTGCTGTCTTCACGCAGCATCTCCAGTGCGCGCTGCACGGGGTGCCATTCATCATGATCCTCATCCAGGTGGCCCAGGCTGCCGACATGTGCCGCCTTGCCGGCATGTTGGCTGCGCGACTTGTCCCGCAATGAGCCGCGCGGCGCCGTGCGCACTGTCACAGGTACCCGGCGCTGCTCCAGCGTCTTGTTCTGGAAAGCCAGTTCCTCCTTGACGCCGGCCTCGATGTCGACAGCCTCGCGCGCCTTCAGGTCGACCATCACATGCGCAAGACGCAGGTCGTGGACTGAATGGGCGGGCCTGGAAACCTGCAGTTGCAGTTCAAGCGCGGCGGGACTTGGCGGAGAGTTGGATACGTTCTTCATGCGGCATCAGTGGCGGCAGCGGCCAACGCGGTTCCGCATCGAGGGCACTAATTCGGGGCCGCTTTCCTCAACTTTTTTCAAAGTCTCATCAATGTTCACGGAAGCGCAACAGACGGCAAACCGGCTGCTATCTTTCACCCTACACAAGCCGGGACGCCATTTCCAACAGGCGCCCTGCCCGACGATGCAACAGCCCAGTGGGAGAACATCATGTACCAAACCGAGCTCGCTGCCACCGATATTCATAGCACCGGCCATGCCATGCCGGTCCCAGTCCTTGCCAGCGCCAATGTCTTCGCCCTGCCGTCTGCGCCGGCCATGGCGCCTGGCGGCATCGACCTGGTGCACCTGTATCAAAAGCACCGCACCCACCTGCTGCGCTTTGTGCAGCGCTACCTGGGCAATCCGGGCGATGCGGAAGACGTGGTGCAGAACACCTTTGTCGAAGCGCTGCGCTGCGCCGACCAGTTCTCCGGCCTGTCCAAGCCCTCCACCTGGCTGTTCGGCATCGCCCTGAACCTCGCGCGCAACCAGGTACGCCGCAATTGCGCCGACCGTTACGAAGAGACCGACGACAGCTTCCTGGAACAGATCGTCGATACGCACGCCGATCCAGCCCTGCTGTGCGAGCTGCGCCAGATGGCGGGCATGGTGGACCACCTGCTGGGCGAGCTGCCGCAAGCGATCCGCAATACTTTCGAGGCCGTGCTGGATGGGGAAATGAGCTACGAGGAAGCAGCCAGGGAGCTGGATATCCCGATCGGTACCGTGCGTTCACGCGTGGCCCGTGTTCGTGCAGCGGCGCGCCGCCAGTGCGGCCGCGAATGAAGGGTCAACAGGCCGGTGGCTGGTCCAGCGCCAGGCTGGCATGCCAGGCCTGGGCCATGTCGGCCGTTTCGAGTATCGCATCCATCACACTGCGCTCGTCGCCAAGCAGGACCAGCGCCACCCTGCGCATCGCGATATGGCAGCCTTCATCGGCATGCCACATGCAATCCAAACCATCGAAACGGGCGTTTTCGCCCAGCGGCGCGTAACCATCCTCGCCCATTGCCGGCAGCCGCGCCGAAATGGTGAGGCAAGCGCCCCCGGGGTCGGCATCCACTGCGGTGCGGGTCACGACAACACCGAACTGCAGTTCCAGGACCGGCGGCGATGCGGCATCCTGGCCGCACAATGCGCATAACTCCGCCAGCAACGCATTGGCTGCCTGGCTGGAACCATCGAATTCCTTGTTTTCTGGACGTTCGGATTGCACTGGCAAGTGCCCCATCTCGTCGCGCACGCTGGCCGGATGCCGTCATCGGCCCGACGCTGGCCCATGACCGGCATATTCTAGCAGGCCGGCGTGTTACAGCATCTGTAACGTGCGCCAGATGGGAAGCCGGTAAGCCAGGATCGCCGCCACGGTCTGCGGCAATCCCTCGCGCAAGTCATGCAAGGCGGCTTGCGCGGCACTGCCAGGAATGCAGGTAGCGAGGTGGCCCTGCAACAGCGACGCCACGCGCCGGCTGACGTCATGTGCGTCGGGCTGCGCATTGGCAGCTTCCTGCGCCAGGCATTGGTAGACCAGGCGCTGCGCCAGGCCGGAATGCAGGCCGCCGCCCAAGAGCGGCGAAGCGAGCGCCTGGTAATGGTCGCCAAAGCTGGATTGGGCTGCGATTGCCCGGTTAATGCGCAGGGCCGGTGCAGCGTCCACCGCTTCGCTGTCGATGAAGAAGAATGCCGCCTTGTCCGAGGCCGCCAGGCGCGCAGCCAGGCGCGCTACCGCCAGCAAGCTGCTGCCAACATAGCTTGCCAATTCGGTGAGGGTTTTCGGCCCCGTTGCCAGCGCCTCGCTGATCTGGCGCAATGCTGCGCTATCGCCATTGGCAGCAGGATCCTGCGCCGGGCCGGCCTGCGTCACCGACGTCAGGACCAGTCCGAGCCTGGCCAGCCAGCCGGCCTGGCGCTCCGGCGCCATGCTGCGCATGCCGCGCACATAGACGTCTTCGCGGAAGCTTGTATTAAGCAGGAAATCGCGCATCGTTTCCCGCCAGCGGGCATCGGCAATACCGGCCAGGAGCACCTGCTGCTGCGACGTCAGGTAATCGTCCTGGAAGGCGAGCGGCAGGTCCGCCGAACCGACGAAATCCAGCCCGGCAGCCTCCAGGCCGCCGGCCACGTCGGCATGGTAGAGCGGCTGCCAGCCGCTATTCAGGTATTCGTGCGCCAGGTAGCCCGCCTTGTCCCGGGACAGGGACGCCATACGGTAATCCAGTTGCTTGCTGCCGTCGAAAAACGCGGCGCCCGCCTCGGCCAGCTGCTTCGCCAGCCCGCGCGCGTGCTCCAGTTGCGCCAGGCGTGGCACCGGATTGCAATTCGCATGTTCGAGCAGCAAACGCTGCAAGGGCAAGGCGCGGGTCCAGCCTGGCAAGGCGTTGTAGTTGACGTAGACGACGCCGCCGGGCTTCAGGTAGCGGCCGATGAACTCCACCAGGCATTGCCGGTTGGCGGGAGTAATCCAGCTATAAATGCCGTACATGGTGATGTAGTCGAGCGGCGGCAGGTCGACCTTGCCGGCGGCAAGGTCGGCGAAACTGGACTCGAGCACCGTCATGTTTTCCAGCCGCGCCTCGTCCGCCAGTTGGCGGGCACTGGCCACGTGTGCGGGATTGAAATCATTGGAGTAAAAGCGGCCGTGCGGATGGCTGGCCGCCAGGATATTCGATGTCAACCCCATGCCCGCGCCCAGCTCGAAATACGTGAAGGGCCGGTCCGGCGCAACCGGTTCGACGCCATTCAGGATGCAGGCAATACTCAGGTGGCCGGGGCTTTGTTCGGCAAAGAACGCTGCAGGATAGTCCAGGTCCGCCACATAGCCGTCGTTCCAATCCATGTTTACGCTCCTTGGTTGCAGATAACCGCATGGCCGGAATCGAGCAGCAAGCCGGCCATGCGCGCCACGGCAAGCATGTCCTTGTCCTGCTGCGCCGGCAGGCGTGCCAGCGCAGCGACGGCCTGCGGCCCGCCGGCCAACGCGTCCAGCATGGCGGCTAACGGCGCTTCCGCCCGCGCTTCTTCCCGGGGTACCGCCAAAGCCAGGCGGCAGCTGCCCAGCCAATCCGCCTGGCGCATGGGATGCATGCGGCGGGCGCCCCTTACATAAATGTCGCGCCGGAACGCAGTATCCAGCATGACGTCGCGCACCGTCTCGCGCAATATCGGTATCGCCTGCGCATCGAGCAGCGTTCGTTGTGCCGGCGACAGGTAGCGGCCAGGATCGCTCCACCAAAGGTCGGCCGACGCCACGTATTCCAGCTTGGCGTCGGCCAGGGCGCGCGCAACGTCGGCGTGGTACAGGGCCTCCCAGCCGCCTTGCGTGAACTCATGGCATGCCGGCACAAAACCGGCCAGGCGGCTGCGCATGGCCGGAGTGTCATTGTCCGCAAAATAGGCCGCACCCGCGTCGCGCAGTTGATCGACCTGGGCTGCCGCATGTGCCAGCTGCTGCGCCGTATCGGCACCATGCAGCCTGGCCTGCTCAAGCACCAGGCGTTGCAGAGGGAGGATGCTGCTGCACCCGGGTAAGGCGTTATAGCCGACATAGGCCACGCCGCCCGGCTTCAGGCATCGATTGAGCAGCTCGACGACCTGCCGCCGCTCTTTCCGATCCAGCCAGCCATAGGAGCCGTACAGGACGACGATATCCATCGGCGGCAAGTCGGCAGCGGGCTCCGCGCCGGCCCGGGCCGCATGGAACCTGCCGTTCGGATTTCCGCCCGCAAGCGGAGGCTCCCCGGATGCGAGGCCGCAGCCCAGGGCCAGGTAGTTGAACGCGCGGTCGAGCGGCACCGGCTCCATGCCAGCAAGCACGCAGGCAAAATTCAAGTGCTCCGGCCCTGGCACCCAATGCTTGTCCATGTCTGCTTCTCCTGGTGTTCAGGCTTTGCGGGACAGGCGCCGGATGCGGTGCCAGTTGAAGCCTTCGTCGAGCGTGGCGCAGTGCTGCTCGCGTAATGGCCGCTCATTGTTCGTATTTGCATTCGCGCTCATTTTGAACTCCTGGATGGTCGCTGTGAGGCATGCGGCAACGCCGCATGCCCTCGCTTTACTGCAACAGGATCAGGTTTGCAAGATGCGGTCCTGGCCGGCGTTGCGGTAGTCCTTCATGCTCAAACGGCCGTCATGCTCGCCATTGGTGGCCGATTCCAGCTCCTTGAACAGCGCATAGTTATTGGCAGCCATGCGCTGTGCGGCGCTCCTGACTTCTTCCGGCACCTGGATGGTATTGCCATCCTTGTCCGTGCAGTAGCCGGTGGTCGCCATCTGGCGCACCTGGTCGATATCCAGGAAACGGATACCGTGCTGGGCCTGGAATTCCTGCATGGTGTGGCTTGCCGCCGTTGCCGAAGTACGGTCGCCGCCCCCCGGCCAGACTTCATCCGGATTGCGGAAGTAGCGATAGTCCGGCCGGTCGCCGCTGCGGGCCTGGATGGTGCCATCCTTGACCGCTTCGGTGTAATCGCCCTGGCTCAATTTGCCGTCATGTTCACCATTGGTAGCCGACTCCAACTGCTTGAACAACTCGAAGTTGTTGGCTGCCATGCGCTGGGCAGCCAGCCGCACGTCGTCGGGAACCGGGCGGCTCCTGCCGAATTTATCCGTGTAATAGCCTGTTTCGGCCATTTTGCGGACTTGCTCGACATCCAGCAGGCGGATGTCGTTATCCTTCTGGAAGTCCCTGATCGTGCGGGCCGCATCGGCGCGCGAAGGCAAGCTATCGAAGCCCTCTTCCGGTTCCAGTTCATAATCGCCATCCGGCACAAAGCCGCCGCCCTTGCTGATCGAACCGTCCTTCACCGCTTCGCGGAAGTCGCCAATGCTCAGCGAGCCGTCATGCTTGCCGTTCGTCGCGCTCTCCAGCTTCTTGAACAGCTCAAAATTATTGGCCGCCATGGCACGGGCCGCGTCCTGCACTTCCTCCGGCACCGGAATGAACTTGCCGTTCTTGTCCTTGCAATAACCCGTTTCGGCCATCTGCTGCAGCTGGTCGATGGAAAGATGGCTGATGCCATGCTCTTTCTGGAAATCGTTGATGGTCTTGGCCGCGCCATACTCGCTGGGACGATTCGACGAGATATTGCCGTTCATGATGGCGTTCATGAAATCCAGCAGCGAAATGCCGCGCATCGAAGGCGAATAGTCTGAGCCGCCGTTGGCAGAGATGGTGCCATCCTTGACGGCGTAGCGGTAATCCTCCTGGCTCAGCTTCCCGTCATGCTCTCCGTTCTTGGCAGATTCCAGCTTCCGGTACAGCTCACCGCCGTTGGCCATCAGCTTCTGGGCCGCCAACTGCACCTCTCCATCCACCAGGCTGGTCTTGCCGTTCTTGTCGGTGAAGTAGCCCGTTTCGGCCATCTGCTTCACCTGGTCGGGCGACAGGTAGCGAATGTCGTTGTCCTTCTGGAACGAGTTGATGGTCCTGGCGGCGCTGGACTCCGACGGCAACTGGCTGCCCCCATCGCCCGCCAGCAGCATATTGCGGGCCGCGTTCTTCAACCAGGGCGGCAGGCCCAGTTCGTCGAGCACGTCGGCCAGCGATTCTGACGTGCCCTGGTTGCGCGACGGCGGTGCAAACAGGATGTCGCTCGATTCCGCACCAAGCGGCGAGCCCCCGGTTAGCACCGGACGGAAAGCGCCCGGCGTGTCGTTGTCGAAATTGGTGGTGATCGTCGTGGTGGTAGTGGTAATCGTGGCTGACATGCTGTTTCCTTAGTCGAGTAAGTAAATGCGCGCCTACACTGCCGATTGCGAAATTTCTTCCGCCTTCTTGATCAACTTCGTGAACACCGCCACGTTGTTGACATCACTTCTGGCCGCGGCGACTTGCTCCATCTGGCGGACGTATTTCGCTTCGTTGGCGCGCACGGTTCCTGGTCTTGAGTCGGACATTGGAAGCTCCTATTGCTGGTCGTTGATCGTCTTGGCCATCGCGTTGAAGACCTTCAGCTTGGCCAGCGAGGTGCCCTGCTGCGAAACCCAGAGCTGGAACTCCATGGCCTCGGCGGCGCCTTGTTGCGCTGCCTGCCCGATCGGCATGGACTTGGTTTTCTCCATGGCCTGGCCCGGGCGCGCCTGCGATGGCGCGAACATGCTGTTCTGGTAGCTGCTCATATCGTTCTCCTTTGATCGATGCAACAGAGGTGGAACCGGACGGTTCCACCCCTTCACCTCAATACCTGGCGGGCTTGAGGTCTTAGATCAGGGACAACGCATTGTCCTGGCCGGCCTTCGCCAGTTTCAGTTTCGCAGCGTCGGCATTCACCGCTTCTTTTGCTGCAGCGGTAGCTTCCTGATCAGCGATAGCGCCACCGGCGCCGATCCACGACGAGATTGCGGTCATTCCAGACATAGTTACCTCCTTGGTTGGGGTTGAAGTTGCCGCCTTACGCATTTGCGTTGCGACGGTAGCGATATGTGGAGGCCAGCGCGGCGGCAGTTCCATGCGCCGGATTCGATTTTTGGTTTGCCGTTCGCGTGGAACCGTTTGCCATAAAGCCGCTACCTATCGGTGCGTTATGTAATGGAACATGCGCAGGAAAATCTCAACCATCAAAGGAGCAGATATGGGCGTTCAATTTTCACCGGTCGGCGGCGGCTTCAACTTTTCTTCGCAAGCAAGCGACCTTTTCAAGGAAAGCCTGAAATTCAAGTCCAGTGAGGACTTGATCAATATGCTGGGCAAGGACAACCTGAGTCCCGCAGCGCGGGATGCCATCAGCCACGAGCTGGAGTCGCGCTTCAAGGCCAATCAAGCGGAAAAAAGCGGCGGTGGCGGCGGAGGCGAGGACGAGGACGACCTGCAAAGGCTGCTGAAGAAACTGCAGAACGGAACCATTTCGGCAGAAGAGATGAAAAAGCTGGCCGGCATGCTGGGCGTAAGCGTTTCCACGCTGGAGAAAATCAAAGACAAGGGGCACGAAGAAACGGGCGCTGATATTACCAGCGGTTGAACCGGCTTCACACTACGCTTGCGGCCTTTTGCGGGCCGCAAGCGCTTCACTTAGATGATGTCGTCCGCAGGATTCGGCGCCTTCGATTCCGAACCACCACCGAGGACCTTGGCGGCTGTATTGAGAACTTCAGGCAGGACGGCACGACCGATAGCGGCAAGTACTGGCAGCATTTCTGACTCCTTTCATGGTTGATATGGTGCGGGGCACCAGCGCCCCAAGCTGAGTGGCAGCAAAGGCCGCATGTGTTCCATCTCGGCGCAATTCCGGCGCGGAACCAGCGCCGCCAGTGCCGCCACCTATCGGCAGGCCTGGTGCCGGGCGCATATGCGCGGCCCCTGTCAGCGCTTGCCGGCGTTCCCACTTGAGACAAGCTTATGGACTTCGCAGAACAACAATCGCAGGCAGCTTTTCCCTCGCCGCTGGCGCATGCCGGCCAACTGGCCTTCTGGCTGGATTTGAATCCAGACCTGCCGATCAGCGCAACGCCCCTGTCCAAGCCGGCGCCAACCGCCCTGCCCGGACTGGGCGACGCGGCCCGCCATGCGGCAGATGCCATCACGGAAGGCTATTTCCAGGCAGCGCCCATTATCCCGCGCAGCCATTCGGGAAAACTGGCGCAGGTGATCGGAGGATTGGTCCAGCGCGGCATACCGCCGGTTTTCTGCATGGTCTACGACGCCTTCTGGCAGATGTTCGCACCGCTCGATCCGGTCCTGCGCCAATTGCTCGGCGAGCGTTACCAGATGATGCCCACCGATATCTGGGCCTGGCACGTGGCGCCGCAGGAAGATGCCACTGGCTGGGGGCCGCACCGCGACCTGCATCACCCGCAAGCGGTCGGCTCCGATGGCCGGCCCCGGATAATCAATATCTGGCTGCCGCTGACCGACGTCAGCCCGCTCAACGCCTGCATGTACGTGCTGCCTCAAAACCTCGATCGAAGCCTGGGCCCGGGGGGCGATCAGATAGAACTCGAACTAAGCGACTGGCAGAACGTCCGCGCACTCCCCGTTCCCGCCGGTGCACCCCTGGGATGGAACACGCACGTACTGCACTGGGGGGGCCGCAGCAGCACGCGTGCCAGGCAGCCGCGCATCAGCGTCGGCATCTATTTCCACAACCGCGATTGCGACCTGCACGAAGTCAATCCCGATACCGCCCGCACCGGCTTTTCTTCGCTTGACTTCGGCCCTGGCCTGCAACTGCCCTTCGAAGCCCGGCTGCAGGCGATTGCCGGCGCGATCTACATGTACAACCGCCGCATTCCCGGCGATTTCCCTGACACCTGGGAACACATCTTCCAGTTTGCACGCCAATACCGGCGCAACTGAGGCCTCAGCGCCGGTATTTTTTCAGGAGCGCGTTAAGCCGTGCGCGCCCGTGAATGCCATACCAGTTCCAGATCGCTTCCGAAGTTTCGCGATTCTGTTCGTAATAACCCCGGTTCAGCGCAAGCCAGGAATTGATGACGAGCAGCGGCTTGCGCAGGCGGACGAACTCCTTGCCGTAGCGCGCCGCAACCGGTGCGTCCATGTCATCCGGCGACGACAAGGCAATGGCAAAGCCGTCGATGCGGCCCAGCTTGAGCTTTTCGAAATTGAGGTCGGGATTGGTGGCGCCCGCGTCGACATCCACTCCCGCGCCTTGCAGGTACTTGATGTGGGGCGCTCCTTGCGAAACGCCGACGACGCGGCCGTGCATGGTGGCCGACGGCTCGGCGTCAAGCGGCAGGAAGTCGCGTGCCCGCACGAAGACCACCACATAGAGCGGCATGGCGCGGGCCGCATCAAGCTTGCCCTGCCTGTCGCGCGGATAGACTACGTTGGGCAGCTCCCCTACCACTTGCGGGTCGAACAGGGACATGGCATCGATGGTCCCCTCGTCCAGGCTTTTGTGCAGCCGCGCCGGCGGCATGCGCACCATCTGTACCGGGCAGCGGGCACTGGCAGCCCCCTCGCGCGCAAGTTCAGCCAGGGCGCCGGGCGGTTCGGGGGCGTCCGGTCCCGCGCCCAAGTAGTAAGGAGGCACCGCCTTGTCCGTATAGCCGTAGCGCAGTGCTGGACAGGCCGCCATCGCATGCCCTGCCAGCAACAGGCTTATCGAAATGGAGAGGGGCAGGACACGCATCAAGCTGGCAGAAAAAATTTGGGACACTGCCAGTATAGTGCAGTCATGCGCAAGTTGGGGCTAAGGCTTCGAGTTGTTCTCCGGCGAGTAATGGCTATGCTGCCCGAAATGGCTGAGGGTTTTATCCCAGGCCGTGTCGGCGGCAGAACGCAATTGGTCACGGCCCTTGGCCTTGGGGAACGATTCGATGAAGCTGTCATAGTCGGCAACGAAATTGCGGGGATCACCGCCCGGCATACCCATCCCCAGGTCAAGGCTGCGGTCAAGCTGTTTGCCGACCCACAGGGCCTCGTGCATTGAGTGGCCGCCGTCATGCGTCAGGAACATCATGGTGCCCAACAAGGCATCCTTCGGATCGACCTTCCCGCCCTGGTCCAGGATATCGCCCACCATATGCATCACGATATTGGTCGAACCGGAAACGCCGCTGACAAAGGACACCCCATGCTCGAGCGCCTTGCGCTGTTCCGGGCTTGGCTGCGCCAGGTTGGGACGGTTGCGGTCTCCCGGATGCATGGCCGGTTCCCTGTCGCGGACAATTTCTGGCTGATGGTGCATGGTGATTCCGGATTTCGGCGCTATGCGATTGTAATTGGGCGCAGTCTCGGTCAGCCGCGCCGCCGCGTGGCCCACGACATTGGCGTAATTCTGGTTTGCCCTCCCCATCCACGGCGCGCCGCCATGCGCCTGCATGCAAAGCGACATCTTGACGGTCAGGTATGGAATCGCGATGCAGTCGAAGCCATTGGACACGGGGGTACGCATCAGTTGTTTCAATGCACCCAGCGCCTGCTCCGGCCGCGCCTTGAAAAATGCCTCCAGCGCGGGGGACCCGGACTGCCAGCCACGGCGCTCATGCCGCATCATGCCTTGGACCTGCAGGGCCACCTCCTGCTGCGCTTGCGGTGGCAATGTCTTCAACATCCAATCCAGGTGCAAGGCCAACGCCCCCATGCCTTGCTTGACGTTCGCCGGCGGGTCGCGAACCAATTCCTTGATCAGCACCGATTCCATTGCGCGTCCGTAGATATTGTCGTGCAGCCGCGTCTCGTAACCGTCGGCAGACGCTGGAATGTCGTGGCGCAGGCGCTTCGCCAATTTGCCAAGGCCTTCCAATCCCTGGTCCCGGCAATCTGCTTCCACCTGGCGCAGCCACGCCCTGGTTTCGTCTGGCGCCAGCTTGTGCTGCATCACGCGGTCCATCGTTTCATAGCCCAGCTCCTTCAGGAACTTCCGGTCTGCCGGATGGGCACTTTGCTGCATATCCCGTATCGCGTAGCCAAGATGGGTCATGCATTCCATCGGCATCCGCTTGGCCTCGCGCGGCGCGCGGGACGGTCCAATGGCCGCGGCTTCCTGGGCATGCACCATTTCGCCGACTTTTTTGGTGATGTCGCCCAGTACACCCGCCGTCATACGGTTGCGCGAATCACCAAGCCAGTCGCAGGCACTCTGGATAAATTGACCTGCGGGCGTTCCCTGCAAGTTGTATTGCTGCGTGGTGTTATGCAGCATATTCACAGCTGCCTGCTTGCCCATCATCTCCGCATATTGGGCTTGCGACGGGGACAACGCGCCGTGATCAAGCGTCAGCTTGATTTTTGGCTCGGGCGATCCACCGGCATTGCGCAGCCGGGGATCGTGGGAGCGCGACTCATGCCCCAGCACCAGGACATTGGCAACGTGCTCAAGATTTGGCTTGGTATCCCACTTCACCATGTCCAGGATGGTCGTATGGCGGTCCACGGATTGTGAAGGCGGCGCCTCCGTTGGCGAAGGCGTGCCACGCCATTGCGACTGCAGCGGATGCATCGTGCCCGGCCGCGGCGCCGGCATACGCGAGGGCGTTCCGGGACCGCCCGGCATTGGCTGGCGTGAGGGCGGCGGAGCCAACTGCGTTCCGGCCGGAGTTGTCGGCAAAGCTGGCAAGGCTGGCAAGGAACTGTAATTGGCTCGGTTGAGCATATTCTCTCCATACACGCTGGTCGGTCACCATTGCGGACCTCACTTTGTGGTACGAGCCAGCGCCTTGGTTCCCGTTGCACGCAGGGATGCAATGTGGCTTCTCACTTCACTGGCCTGGAGCGGACCGCCATGCCCCATGAAGAACCGCAGCGATCCAGCATCAAGCAGGTTTTCCAGTTGTTCTGCCACTGCATGGGGATCGTCCTCGAACGGCGGCCGCTTCGGCAGGCCGGTCATGGCAATGCCGCCCAGGAGGATGCCCGAAGAGATCAGGTCTCCAACCATGGCATCTCCGCCGCTCAATTGCACTGAGATCGACCCGCAGGTATGGCCCGGTGTATGTCGCACGACGCCGTCAATGCCAAACTGGCTCAAAGAAAGAACGTCGCTGTCGTTCAACAGCAGGTCGGGCGTGAACGGGACATACGGGCGGCGGATCATGCCTGTGCGAAGAAAAGCCCGCCCAAACCAGCCAGTGGCGCAAAAAGTCATTTGCCGCTTCTGCTGGTAATAATCCAGGTCGCCCGCGTGCGCCACTATTGGCGCGCCGCTCAGTTCACGCAAATGGGCGGCACTTCCGGCATGATCGATATGCGCATGCGTCACGACAATCAGCTTGATGTCGGATAACCGCAGCCCATGTTGCTGAAGTGCTCGCTCCACTTTCGAGCCACTGCCTGGCAGGCCGGTGTCGACCAATACGCTGCCATTGGCGCCAGCAACGATATGGCAGTTCACCATGCCCAGCGGCGCGATGCTGACGCGAATGATTTCGTGCTTTCCCATTCCCTGGACTCCCCGCAAAAAAGATGCGCATATTGTCGCCCGCTGCAGCAATCCGTTAGCATGGCGATATTCGCAAGTTTTTAGCTGATATGGTCAACCGGTATGAAACATTTCCGCATCGCCCTGCTCGCGTATCCCGGATGCATGGGCCTCCAACTCTTCGGCGTGGCCGACATCCTTGCCATTGGGGCGGATTTGGCCCGCGCGCCAATCCCGGTGGAGGTGCAATGGATTTCACTGCACGGCCGGCGAGTCCTGCTGTCAGGCGGAACGGCGCTGGAAGCGGTTAAACCAACAGGGAAATACGATGTTTTGATCGTTCCCGGTTTTGGCCTCAGCCGACCGGTGGACTGGCAGTTGAAGCTCGGTTCCCGCGCCAAGGAAATTGAATTCATCCGGCATGCGTTTGCCAAAGGCACGCGCGTCGCTTCAGCATGCGTGGGCGCATTCCTGCTGGCCGAAGCGGGCTTGCTGGATGGCCGCAAAGCCGTCACCTCGTGGCTGTTCGCCGGGGAACTGGCGCGGCGCTATCCAGCGATCGTTGTCCAGCCGGAGGCGCTTCTGGTGGAAGACAGCGCGGTGATAACAACCGGCGCCGTGAGCGCGGCCAATGACCTCGCGATCTTTCTCGTCAAGCGACTGTACGGCACGGAGGCGGCCCTTGCGACTGCGCGTGTCACATTGCTGCCAGAGCAGCGCAATAGTCAGGCGCCCTATGTCGACACGAACGTGGCAGCGCAGTCTCTAGCGGGCTTTTCCCAAGGCTTGATTGAATGGTTCAACCAGCGTCTCTCGGTCCCCTACTCGCTGGAAACAGTGGCCGCGGCCTTTCACACCAGCCCAAGCACTTTGATGCGCCGGGTGCGCAAGGAAACCGGCCAGACCCCGCTGGCACTGCTGCATGGCGCACGCGTGGAGAAAGCGCGGCAGCTATTGCGGAACACCACCTGGAACATGCCCCGCATCGCCGAGGCAGTGGGGTATGCCGACGCCAGCAGCTTGTCGCGCCTGTTCACCCGGCTGACCGGGCAAACGCCTATGCGCTATCGGCGCCCGTGAAGCGCCGGCTTCCCCATCACGGGCGCTTGAATTCAGAGCGCGCAGATTCGGCGCGTTCCCGTATCACGCAACCATGCGAGTGATCATTGACCAGGCCCATGGCCTGCATGAATGCATACACGGTCGTCGGCCCGACAAACTTCCAGCCCAGTTTTTTCAGCGCTTTGGACAAAGCAATCGCTTCAGCGGAAGTCGAAACGGTCTGCGGTGCAGCCATCGATTCCGGCGCCTGTTCGAATTTCCAGACGAAGCGCGCCAATGATCCCTCGCTCTCGACCAGCTCCTGGGCGCGCTTGGCGTTGTTGATAACCGCTTCGATCTTGCCACGATGGCGGACAATGCCCTCGTCCTGCAGCAGGCGTTCAACGTCGCGTTCCGAGAAGCGGGCAACGCGCTCAATATCGAAATTGTGGAAAGCACGCCGAAAGTTATCGCGTTTTGCCAGAATCGTTCGCCAGCTCAATCCGGACTGGAATCCCTCCAGGCAGATCTTCTCAAAAAGCCGCCTGTCGTCGACTACCGGAAAACCCCATTCCGAGTCGTGATAATGCAGGAATTCCGGAGCAGCGCCGCACCACCGGCATCGCGCTGCGCCATCCGGCCCTGCGAAAAGTTCGCTCACCTTGCTCCTCCCTTGAAGTTACCCAATAGGACAATCGTCCTACGCAAATATTAAAGTGCGTGCGCCGGGCTTGTCAAGAGAACATCCGCCGGCCTTTCCTGCTTGCTGGCGGCAGGCGTATGATCAGGCCAATCAATTACAGGACTATTGAATGGCCAGGGACAATATCAACGACATCCTTGTGTTCTTAGCCGTCGCGCGAGAACGCAGCTTCACCCGTGCCGCCGCCAAGCTTGGCATGACCCAGTCGGCGCTCAGCCACATCATCCGTTCCCTGGAAAGCCGGCTCGGCGTGCGCCTGCTGACGCGCACCACGCGCAGTGTTTCTCCGACAGAGGCTGGCGAACGGCTGCTGCAAAACGTGGCGCCCCGCCTGGAGGAAATCGAAGCGGAGATCACCGCCATCAGCGACCTTGGCGACAAGCCATCGGGCACCGTGCGCATCACCGCTATCGACTATACAGTCGATACGGTGCTGTGGCCGCGCATCGCGCCACTATTGCTGCAGTATCCGAACCTGCACGTCGAAATGAATTCGGAATACCGCCTGATCGACATCGCCGCTGAGCGCTACGATATCGGCGTGCGCCATGGTGACCAGGTGGAAAAGGATATGGTGGCAGTGCGCCTGACGGCAGATGTGCCGATGCTGATCGTTGGCTCGCCAGCTTATTTCAAGCGGCACGCGGCCCCAAGCTCGCTGCAGGAACTGATGCGCCACAACTGCATCTGCCTGCGCCTGCCCAGCAGCGGCGGGATCTATGCCTGGGAACTGCTGGACCAGGGCCGCCCGATCGAAGCGCGCCTGCGTGGCCAGGCCTTGTTCACCAGTGTTTATCCAATGCTGGATGCCGCATTGGCCGGCTGCGGCCTCGCTTTCCTCCCGGAGAGCATGGTGAAGGAACACCTGGACGCAGGCCGCCTCGTCAGCGTGATGCAGGACTGGTGTCCATCCTTCCAGGGCCTGCATGCGTTCTACCCTAGCCGGCGCAATTCCTCACGTGCCCTGGCGCTGGTGATCGAAGCGATCAGGTTCAAGGATTAAGGCTGGCGCGCGCCGCCAGCCAGCTGACGGCATGAACTCGGAAGTTCATTTCGCCAGCGTCGCGTTATCGATCACGAAGCGATACTTGACGTCGCCTTTCAGCATGCGCTCGTAGGCAGCGTTGATTTCCTCGGCGCGGATCAATTCGATGTCGGCCACGATGCCGTTCTCGGCGCAGAAATCCAGCATCTCCTGGGTTTCAGGAATACCGCCGATCATCGAGCCGGCAATCGCCCGGCGCTTCATGATCTGGTTGAAAACGTTCGGCGAAGGATGCGGCGTGGCCGGTGCACCGACCAGCGTCATGGTCCCGTCGCGCTTCAGCAGCACCAGGAAGGCATCAAGATCATGCGGCGCCGCTACCGTATTGAGGATAAAGTCGAGGCTCCTGGCATGGGCGGCCATTTCCTCCGCATTGCGCGACACGACGACTTCGTGCGCGCCGAGGGCCACGGCATCCTTGCGTTTCGACTCCGATGTCGTGAACGCCACCACGTGCGCCCCCATGGCGCGCGCCAGTTTGATGCCCATGTGCCCCAGGCCACCGATGCCGACCACGCCAACCTTCGTTCCGGGGCCGGCATTCCAATGCCGCAGCGGCGAGTACGTCGTGATGCCGGCGCACAGCAACGGCGCCACCGCGGCCAGGTCCTGTTCCGGATGGCGGATGCGCAGCACATAGTGTTCATGCACCACCACCTGCTGCGAATAGCCGCCCATGGTCCAGCCGGGAAGGTCCGCGGTCGGGCCATTGTAGGTGCCGACCATATGGTCGCAGTAATTCTCCAGTCCCTCTTCGCAGTCCGCGCAGTGTCGGCAGCTATCGACCATGCAGCCAACGCCGACCAGGTCGCCGACTTTATGGCTGCTGACCTGGGCGCCGACGGCGGCAACACGGCCAACGATTTCGTGGCCCGGCACGCATGGAAACTGCGTGCCGGCCCATTCAGCGCGCACGGTATGCAGGTCGGAATGGCAAACGCCGCAGAAGGCAATGTCGATCAGTACGTCATGTGCACCCGGCTCGCGGCGGGCGATGTCCATCGAGACGAGGGGTTGGTCGCCAGCGTGGGCGCCATAGGCTTTGACCGTCATGGCAAGCTTCCTTTGATAATTGAAAGGCCGCATGATAAAGACAAAAGCACGGCCATAACGCTGTGGAATTTGCATGGCCTTATCAATCCGGCTCATGAATGAATTGAACTGTGATGTTATGCTAGCCGCATGAAAACCCTGGCTGACTCCATCGCGCAATGGACCGAGGACGTAGAAGACTACCAGTCCCCCATTGCCAATCTTTACCTGTATCGTCGCAACGAGCCGACCACGCCGCATGTTTGCCTGGTCGAGCCCAGTATCGTGATGGTCGCGCAAGGGGCCAAGCAATTGGTCATTGGCGATCAAAGCTACCGTTACGATGCGCAGCGTTTCATGGTGACGTCGCTCAACCTCCCCGGCAGCTCGCAGGTGCTGGAAGCGCAGCCTGATCGCCCCTGCCTCGGCCTGGTCTATAAGCTCGACCTGCGCACCATCGCCGAACTGGCGGCGCATAGCAGGCGCCCCACGCCGGCCGACATTGCCAGCCAGGATGTGGCAGCCATCGGCAGCATGACGCCCGCGCTGGCCGATCCTTTCCAGCGCTTGATTGCCCTGCTGGACGAGCCGCAGGCCCTGCCAGTGCTGGCGCCCTTGATCGAGCGCGAAATCCACTACCGGCTGCTGCTTAGCGACCAGTCGGCCCGCTTGCGCCAGATCGCCTCCGTTGGCAGCCAGAGCTTCCGCATCGCCCGCGCGCTCGACTGGCTGCGGCAGCACTACGCCCAGCCCCTGCACATCGACGAACTTGCCGCTTACGTCAAAATGAGCGCATCCAACCTGCACCTGCACTTCCGCCAGCTGACGACGATGAGCCCCTTGCAGTACCAGAAATGGCTGCGCCTGAATGAGGCGCGGCGCCTGATGTTGAACGAGCAGCTGGATGCCGCCAGCGCGGCGTTCAGGGTTGGCTATGAAAGCCCTTCCCAGTTCAGCCGGGAATACAGCCGCCTGTTTGGTGCACCGCCCAAGCGCGATATTGATACATTGCGGCGCGACGCCATGCGCCACGAAACTGCAGCAGCCTGAAACGCCAAAGAGGATCAGGCAAGAAATCAGTGGAATCGTGCTATTAGCTGCGAAAACCCGCTCCATAGAATGCAAGCTTGCATTTCCACATGAGCGGAGAGTACGGAATGATCACACTGAATATCAACGGCAAGACGACACGCGTTGACGTCGCTGCCGACACCCCATTGCTGTGGGTGCTGCGCGATAAACTGCAAATGACCGGCACCAAGTACGGCTGCGGCATGGGCTTGTGCGGCGCCTGCACGGCGCACCTGGATGGCACACCGATCCGCTCATGCAGCACGCCAGTTTCGGCTGCGGTTGGGAAGAAGATCGTCACCATCGAAGGAGTCGACCACGCACGCATTGGCAAGGTGGTGCAGGAGGCATGGAGAAAGCTGGACGTGGTGCAATGCGGCTACTGCCAGTCCGGCCAGATCATGAGCGCCGTCGCCCTGTTGGAAGGCAATCGCAAGCCAACGGACGCCGACATCGACGCCGCCATGGCCGGCAACATCTGCCGCTGTGCCACCTATGTGCGCATCCGCGCCGCCATCCACGAAGCCGCACAGGAGCTGGCATGAACATCACTTCCCCTCGCATTGAAAACGGTAGCCGCCGCGATTTCCTGCGCAGCGCCGTGCACGCAGCAGCCGGCCTGACGCTGGCCATTTACCTGCCGGGCACCCAGGCCGCAGCCCCTGCCGCCGCTGCCACTCCGGAATTCGAGCCGAACGCCTTCGTTCGCATCGGAACCGACGGTACGGTGACCGTCATCGCCAAGCACGTTGAAATGGGCCAGGGTGCGTACACCGGCCTGGCCACGCTGGTGGCGGAAGAACTTGACGCGGCATGGTCCCAGGTTCGCGTGGAGGGTGCGCCGGCGGACGCGCGCCGCTACAACAACCTGGCATTCGGTCCGTTCCAGGGCACGGGCGGCAGCACCGCCATCGCCAACTCCTGGGAGCAGATGCGCAAGGCCGGCGCCAGCGCGCGCGCCATGCTGGTCTCGGCCGCCGCCGCGCAATGGAAAGTACCCGCCAGCGAGATCCGCGTCAACGAAGGCCTGGTAACGCACGGCACGCATAAGGCTACCTTCGGCGAACTGGCACCGGCTGCGGCGCTGTTGCCGGTGCCGGCCGACGTGACGCTGAAAGCGCCCGGGAATTTCAAGCTGATCGGCAAGCATGCGCCGCGCAAGGACAGTGCCGACAAGGTCAATGGCCGTGCCCAATTTACCCAGGACGTTCACTTGCCCGGCATGCTGACCGCCGTCGTCGCCCACCCGCCGCGCTTTGGTGCCAAGGTGAAATCCTTCGATGCCAGCAAAGCCAAAGCCATCAAAGGCGTGGTGAACGTGGTGCAGATCCCGACTGGCGTGGCAGTCCTGGCCCAGGACACCTGGAGCGCGAAAAAAGGCCGTGACGCGCTCAAGATCGTGTGGGACGAATCCAAAGCGTTCAAGCTTGGCAGCGAAGAAATCTTCGCGCAATTCCGCACGCTGGCGCAGCAGCCTGGCCAGGTCGCCCATAGTGCGGGCGATGCCGGCGCCGCCCTTGCAAGTTCGAGCCGCGTGCTGCGTGCCACCTACGACTTCCCCTATCTCGCACACGCTTCGATGGAGCCATTGAACTGCGTCGTGCGCATCGGCGAAGACGAATGCGAGTTGTGGTATGGGGCCCAGTTCCAGTCCATCGACCAGCCGTCGGTCGCGGCGCTGCTTGGCCTGCCGCCGGAAAAAGTCAAGATCAATATGCTCTACGCGGGCGGCAGCTTCGGCCGCCGCGCCAGCAAGGACGCGGACTACGTGCTGGAAGCGGTGCAGATCGCCAAGGCCAGCAAGTCGCGCGTGCCCGTCAAGATGGTCTGGCTGCGCGAGGACGACATGCGTGGCGCCTACTACCGCCCTGCCTTCCACCATGCGCTGGAAGCATCGCTCGGCGAGGACGGCCGCCCAACCGCCTGGCGCCACCGCCTGGTCGGCCAGTCTATCCTGGCCGGCACGGTCTTCAGCGGCATGATCAAGGACGGCATTGACGCGGTGTCCGTCGAAGGCGCGGCAAACCTTCCTTATGGCATTCCGGCCATGCGCGTTGAGCTGCACTCGCCAAGCGATATTCCGGTACCGGTGCACTGGTGGCGCTCGGTCGGCTCGACCCACACTGCCTATTCCACTGAAACCTTCATCGACGAACTGGCAAATACCGCGAAACAGGACCCGGTGGCATACCGCCTGGCACTGCTCGACAAGCATCCGCGCCACGCCGGCGTGCTGAAACTCGCCGCCGAAAAGGCCGGCTGGGGCCAGCCGTTGGCAGCGGGTGCGGATGGCACGCGCCGCGGCCGCGGCATCGCCGTGCATGAAGCCTTCGGCAGCTACGTCGCCGAAGTGGCTGAAGTCACCGTAAGCGCCGACGGCAGCTTCACGGTCGACCGCGTGGTTTGCGCGGTGGACTGCGGGATCGTCGTCAATCCCGACGTGGTACGGGCGCAGGTCGAAGGCGGCGTTGGTTTTGCGCTGTCGGCTGCACTGCATGGCGCCATCACGCTGAAGGACGGCGCTGTGGAGCAGTCCAACTTCCACGACTACGCACCTATCCGGATCACCGAAATGCCGAAGGTGGACGTGCATATCGTTCCCTCGGCAGAGAAGCCGACCGGTATCGGCGAACCGGGCGTGCCGCCGCTGGCGCCGGCGCTGGCCAATGCGCTGGCTGCCGCGACCGGGAAACGCGTGCGCAGCCTGCCGATCCGCACGGAGGAGTTGAAGGCCTGATGGAAAGTGTGGACTTGCAGGTCCTGGAGGCCGCCCGCCGCTGGGCGGCCGAAGGACGGCGCTTTGCGCTGATCACCGTGGCGCACACCTGGGGTTCCGCACCCCGCCCAGCCGGCTCCTGGCTGGTGATACGCGACGACGGCATGGCCGTCGGCTCGGTATCGGGCGGTTGCGTTGAAGACGACATCATGGCCCGCATGCGCGAGGGCCGCCTCGGCGACCGCTTGCCATTCAGCCTGGATTATGGCGTCACCCAGGACGAAGCCGCGCGCTTTGGCCTGCCCTGCGGCGGCGCGCTGCAACTGGTGGTCGAACCGCAGCCGGATGCCGCGCAACTGGACCAGCTTGCCCGCCGCCTGGAGCACGGCGAACTGGTGTTGCGCGAAGTAGACCTGACACGCGGCAGCACCAGCCTGGGCTTGGCCGAGCGCGCCGATGCGCTGAGCTGGAACGGAGAGCGGTTGCGCACTGTGCATGGCCCGCAATGGCGCCTGTTCATCGTCGGCGCGGGCCAGATTTCGTATTACCTTGCCCAGATGGCGCAGGCACTGGACTACGACATCACGATTTGCGAACCGCGCGGCGAATACGGTGCCGAATGGCGCGTCCCGGGCACGAAGCTGGTCAGCTCAATGCCGGACGACGCCTTCCTGTCCATGCAGGCAGATTCACGCTGCGCCGTTGTCGCGCTGACGCACGACCCAAAGCTGGACGACATGCTGCTGTTGGAGGCCTTGCGCTCGCCGGCCTTTTACGTCGGTGCAGTCGGCTCCCGCCTCAATGACAGCAAACGGCGCGAGCGGCTGTCACGCCATTTCGATTTTTCGTCCGACGAACTGGCCCGGCTGCACGGTCCGATCGGCCTGCCGATCGGCAGCCATACGCCGCCGGAGATTGCCGTCGCCATTGTGGCGGAAATGACGGCTGTCCGACACGGCGCGCCGATCGCCTTGCGCAACGTCTTGCTGTGATTGGCGCGCAGCGCTGCCTGCAGGTTCTAGCTTACCGAAGCTGCCAGACCAGGCCGAGTTTTTCAAACCCTCGGATGATCCAGCCGCCAAAGTCAAGATGCTTCGGCTCGTTCATCGCAGAAGTCGGGCGTGCATGATGGTGGCTGTGCAAGCCCTCGCCCAGCAACAGCAGCGCAAAGAAGATATTGTCCCGCGCTTCGTTATCGCTGCCCGCCACCTTTTGTCCGAACAGGTGTCCAAATGAATTGACCGACCAGGTCAATTGGTGAAGCAAGGCGACGCGCGCGGCGCCAGCCCAGAACACGCACCGCGTCATTTCGCCTTCTCCGCCAAGCCAATACCCTACGGCACCGGGCAGAACGAGACCCACCACCACGATCGGCCAATAATAGTTCGACAGGATGGCGATGCTGCGATCGGCAAGGCAATCCGGCGCGTAGCGCGCCGGCTGCGAGACACGTCCATAAAGCATCCAACCGACATGGGCGTGAAACCAGCCTTGCAGGCGGTTCAAAATGGGGCCGTGGTCGGAAAACCATGGCGAGTGCGGGTCGAATTGCTTGTCGGCGAAACGATGATGCCGCCGGTGATCGGCCACCCATCGCGTGATATCGCCTTGCATCGCCCAGGTCCCGAGCACGCCCAGGCACACCTTGATGACCCGACTGGTCTTGAATGCATGGTGCGTGAAATAGCGGTGCATTCCGATTGCAACGCCCACCACGGTCAAAGCAAAGAAGATGCCAAAGACCAGCGTTGTGGTGGCGGTCGGCGCAAGCTGCCGTTCCCCGCTGAGGGCTATGGCAGCCATCAGCAGCCACGGCACGAAAATCGAGCCCAGGTTCAAGACCCGATTACCCCAGTTTTCTTTTGCGTTTTGCGAGATGCAGGGATCCTTCATTGCCGACGCTCGAAGTATTTCAACGTCAATATACTATTATCAATCTTCCCCTACCGCAACAATGGCTCATGGGGATGCATGCGCAAGTCGGGATCGGTGTCGAAGAGCGCTTCCAGCCAACGTGCGAACGCCCGCATCTTGGGGGACGCAAGGCGGCCCTGGGGATAGACCAGCGAGACGGGCATTGGGGTTGGTGGCGTGTCGTGCAACACCTGCACCAGTGCGCCGCTGGCGAGGTGGTTGCGGACAAGGTAGGTCCCCACCTGCACCAGGCCAAGCCCTTGCAGCCCGAGCGTCACATAGCCTTCAGCATCGTTTGTCGCGAGCCCTCCCGCCATGTCGATTTTGCGCACGCCGCCATTGTCGATGAAGGCCCAGTCGAAGGGACGACCCGTGCGTCCCGAGTAATGCAGGACTGCGCTGTGATGCGCCAGGTCCGCCAGCGATTGCGGCGCGCCGCGCGTGGCGAGATAAGATGGCGCAGCGCAGGTCACGAAGCGCATGGTGCCGATCTGGCGCCCGATCAAGGCGGAGTCCTGCAGCTCGCCGACGCGCAACGCGCAATCGACGCCTTCACGGACCAGGTCCGTCAGCCGCTCGCTGAGACTGAGCACCAGTTCGACGTTCGGATAGGCGCGGCAGAATTCCCCCAGCCGCGGCAACACCACCTTGCGCCCCACCGCGCCCCCCAGCTCTACGCGCAACATGCCCTGCGGCGCAGTGCCATCGCTGGCGCGAAATGGCGCTTCCGCCTCATCCACTGCGGCGAGAATTGACAGGCAATGCTGGAAATACGCGGCGCCGTCGCTGGTCAGCGAAAGGGTGCGCGTGGTCCGTTGCAGCAACTGCGTGCCGAGATAGGCCTCCAGTTTCTGGACCGTTGCCGTCAGCGCAGCACGCGGCAAGCCGAGTGTTTCCGCCGCCTTGGTATAGCTGTTGGCTTCCACAATGCGGACGAAGGTTTGCATGGCTTTCAAACGGTCCATGGCACTCCAATTGTTCACTTAATGTGAAAAGTATAGAGCATTTGTTAGCTAATTATCTTTTTTGCCTGATCCCGCAGAATGCCTCTAACCTTTCCACCACTGGAGTTCAATGATGAAAAACGATATCTCGCGCGGCATGGTGGGCTTGCTGGCAGGCGCCAGCGGCCTCATCGTCGCCAGCCTGTATTACGCCCAAACCCTGGTCGGCCCCATCAGTGCTGCGACCGGCCTTTCGCCCGAGGCGGCGGGCCTGATCGTGACCTTGACCCAGGCCGGTTACGCGCTTGGCCTGCTGTTCGTGGTCCCGTTGGGCGACCTGCTGGAAAACCGCAAGCTCATATTCGGCGCCCTGCTCTTCGCGGCGGCTGCGCTGGCGGCGGCAGCTTCCAGCCACACCGCCATACAATTCCTGGCCGCCTCGCTTGCCATCGGCCTCGGCTCGGTCGCAGCCCAGGTACTGGTGCCCTTCGCAGCCCACCTGTCGCAAGAAGCGACGCGCGGGCGAACCGTTGGCAAGGTGGTGAGCGGACTGCTGCTCGGGATCATGCTGGCCCGTCCTGCAGCAAGCCTGATTGCCGATCACGCAAGCTGGCGTACCGTATTTGGCATAGCGTCCGTGCTGGTGGGGGTGCTGGCCTTTGTATTGCGCGCGAAACTGCCGGAGCGTGTGCCGGCCACTCCGCTTTCCTACGGCCGCCTGATTGGATCGCTGTGGCACCTGTTGCGCGACACGCCCGTGCTGCGCCGCCGTGCGGCCTATCATGCGGGCCTGTTTGGCGCCTTCAGCATGTTCTGGACGATCGCGCCGCTGGTGCTGCAAGGCGAACGCTTCCACCTGTCCCAAACCGGCATTGCAGTATTTGCGCTGGTCGGCATGGCAGGCGCCATTGCTTCGCCAATCGCCGGCAAGCTGGCGGACCAGGGCTATACGCTGCCAGCGACGGCTGCCGCGCTCCTGCTCGGGATGCTCGGGTTTGCGCTGCCGCTGTGGATGCCCGAGTCGCGCGCCATTGCGATCGGCATGCTGGCCATTGCCTCCATCGTGCTCGACATGGGAGTGGCCGCCAACCTGGTGCTGGGACAGCGCGCCTTGTTCGCGCTGGGTGCCGAGGTACGCAGCCGCTTGAACGGCATCTACTTCGCTCTCTTCTTTGCAGGCGGTGCGCTGGGCTCGGCGACGGGCGCCTGGATGCTGGCAAACTACGGCTGGCGGGCGGCCCTGCTGACCGGCATTGCCTTCCCTGCCGCAGGGCTGCTTTATTGGATGACGGAAGCACTGGCTGCGCGTGCACCCCAGGCTATCCCGGCTCCACGCCCTGGAACATACTGAAAATCCGGCCGGGGTCATACTGCTTCTTGATGTGCGACAGGCGAGTAAGGTTCGCACCATAGTATGCCGCCTGCCAGTCCTTAAGAAGCGGATCGAGGTAGTTCACGTAAGCCCCACCGCTGCTCCAGGCTTTCATCAGGCCGCGCATGCGGTTGGGGAATGTGGTGTCGTAGACGGTGCGGGACTGCCACGTGGCGTACTCCACGCTGAACAAGGCCTTGCGATGGACAAAGGCGGTCGCGTCCGCAGCGACGCGGCCGATAGCGCCGCCCATGTGGTCGAAGATATACGATCCGGAGATACCGGCCGCCATGGCATCTTTCACCGACTCGTTCAATGCCGCGATGCCCGCCGCCGGCAGCAGCTCATTAAAGAAGTCCGAGCTCAGCACCTCGTCGTAGCGAGTCTTGCGGCCTTCCGGCGAGTAGCCGCTCAGGCTGCACTCGTTCAAGGGAATGCCTGCACACATGCTCCAGGCCACATCGCGGTAAGGAAGCTGGCTGACGGCCGTGCTCATATCAGCGCTTGCACCGCCGCTGGCAGCAAGGAATGTATTCCAGTATGGCTGAAGGAAGCTGGACGTGCCGAGGCAGTAGGCAGTGACAGTGCATGAGGCGCCACCGGAACCGAACTGCATATAAATCTGCGCCCAGATATTGTCAGGCAGGGACTGCGGCCAACGCTGCCAGGCATCGAACATGGCGGCAAAATCCTGGAAACGGAAATCCGCGCGGGCAACGGTAATGTCTTCGATCCGATGGGTCTTGAACGTAAAGGACGTGGCCACCCCGAAGTTGCCGCCGCCACCGCCGCGTAAGGCCCAGAACAGCTCCGGCTCCGTAGTGGCATCGCAGGAAAGCAGGCGGCCATCTGCCGTCACCACCTCCGCCGCCAGCAGGTTATCGCAGGTCAGCCCGAACTGCCGGTCGAGTATGCCGATGCCCCCACCCATCGTGATGCCCGCAATGCCAACCGTCAGGCAGGTACCGGAGGGGATGCAGACGCCGTTCGCAATCAAGGTGTCATACACCTCGGCCAGGCGCGCTCCCGCACCAATCCTGGCCGTGCCATTGGCGTTGACCTGGATCGCATTCATGGGTGTAACGTTCAACACGACACCAGTAGTGGTCGAAGTCCCGGCCCAGCTATGCCCGCCGCAGCGCGGCGTCACGGCCAGTTTATTGTTGCGCACGAAAGCCAGGCCGGTCTTGACGTCTTCCACCGAGTTGCACTTGATGATGGCCGCTGGCCTGGTGCTGTCAAAACGCATATTGGCCAGCAGGCTGGCGCCAGCATAGGCTGCATCGCCGGGGCGCAGCAACTGGCCGCCAAGTGCCGCCGCAAGGCTGCTCCAGTTCGGCCCGGCCTCAGCTGGCGGTACCGGGGCCGATGGCGTGCCGCCCGATCCACCGCCGCCACACCCAGCCAGCAAGGCTGCCGACGCCCCTCCAGACAATTCCAGAAACCGCCTGCGATCCATAAACTCCCCCTGGTGACACGGCAACTCGGCCGAGGGAAGCGATATTAGCACTAAATTAACTTATTGGTATGCAATTGGTATACATCACTCGAACGCGAGGGTGATCGCAAGACCGATGAACAGCAAAGCGGTGCCGCGCTGCAGGATCGCCATACGCGGCCCGGACATGATTCGCGCACCTGCTGCAGCTGTCAGGAGCACATAGCTCAGGTGCGCGACGAATGTGCACGCGACAAAGGTCAGGCTCAGCAGCAGGAAGCGCATGACGTCAATCGCGCCCGGTGGCATAAATTGCGGAAACACTGCGGCAAAGAACAGGATCGCCTTGGGGTTGCTGCAAGCGACCAGCATTCCGCGCCGGAACACCGCGCCGCGGCTGCTTCCTTGCGGTGCGCTCGCCATGGCCGCCGCCCCAACCTGCCCCGCATGACGCCATTGCTTGATGCCCAGCCAGGCGAGATAGGCAGCGCCAGCCAGCTTCAGGGCGGAAAAAGCCGGTGGCCAAGCCTTGAACAGCAATCCCATGCCGCCCACCGCCACGCAAGCGACCAGGAATACCCCAACGGCATTGCCGGCCGAACTGTACGCTGTGCGGCGTGCGCCCAAGGTCAGCGTGGTTGAAACTGCCAGCAGTACCGCAGGGCCGGGACTGAAGGTGGCGGCAAGGGCCATGGCGAGGAAGGCCAGCCAGAGGGATAGGGTCATAGTTGTCATGCCCGCCAGTATCCGGCCTGGAGCCCAGATTAAAAATACCCTAGAATTAACAACATCTTTAACTCATACTTAACAATACATGGACAAGATGCGCAGCATGGAAGTGTTTGTGCGTGTGGTGGATGCCGGTAGCTTCAGTGCCGCAGCCCGCACCCTCGACATGTCGACCGTGATGGTCAGCAAGCACATCGCCGCCCTCGAACAACTGGTCGGTGCGCGCCTGCTGCACCGGACCACACGCAGCCAAAGCCTGAGCGAAATCGGCCAGCAATACGCCGAGCAATGCCGACATATCCTGCAACTGGTGCATGCGGCGGAGACCGGCGCGCTGGCCATGCGCACGGCCCCGCGCGGCACGCTGAAGGTCAGCGCGCCGGCGGCATTCGGCAGCCGCTGCCTGGCGCCGGCCATGGCCGAATACCTGGAGTCCAATCCTGAGGTAAACCTGGAGCTCGACCTCTCCAACCGATTATCCGACCTGGTGGAAGAAGGCCTGGATGCCGCCATCCGCATCGGTCCCTTGAAGGACTCCAGCATGGTCGCGCGCCCGTTGACGCCCTTGCAGATGATGGTCTGCGCCGCACCTGGCTACCTGGCGCGCCACGGCACGCCAGTCACGCCCAGCGAGCTGTCGCAACATCGCTGCCTGGATTTTTCCCATTGGCGCCATGACGCGCGCTGGCGTCTCGGACAGTTAGGCAACGAGGAAGGGACTTCCCCGCATTGCCGCATGCGTTCAAACAATGGTGAAGCCTTGCGCCTGGCAGCGGTTGCGGGCCTGGGGTTGGTAATGCAGGCGGACGCCGTGCTGGCCGACGAAATTGCCGCCGGCCGGCTGGTTCCTATCCTGCGTGAGTACTGGCCGGCGCCACGGCCTATGCACCTGATCTACCCGCGCGACAGGCAGTCGACGCGTAAGCTGGCCAGCTTCGTGGAATTCGTGGTGCAGCGCTTCGGCACTTGATCGCGCCAGGACGCTTTTAGAGGAATGGCCAGCCAAGGATGCCTTTGGCGTGCAATACCGGCCTCAACACAAGGTAGCCGACCGCGCAGCCGATTGCCAGCAGGCTGCGCGCATCGCCCATCGCAGCGAGGAATACGCCGCCCACCGTGGCTGCGGCGGCCATCACCATCAACCAGACTTCAATGCTGGCGAAAAATGGCGCGGCATGGCGCCAGGTGGCCGCGATCAGTTTGAATGCTTCGCGGAGAGTTTTGACGGGCTTTTGCATGAAGTTTCACCAACTGTGCCAATTGCACAAAAATCGAGGCCGGAAATGAAAAATCCCCGCCGGCGCGAGGATTTTCCTTTTCGAGGCAGATATTATAGCTGAGTGCATGTGCAAGCCCCGATTCAGGCCAGTCCGAATGTCTTCCTCAAGCTTGCATCCACCGGCCCGGCCGGCATGAAGCGCCGCAATTTGCTGAGCAAGGAGGCCTGGCCGGCCGGAGCACGGCGCATGCGCCATGATCCCAACGCCGCCTCGACAATGGTGCCTGCCACGCTGTCCGGTTCCGGCGCACCGCTGACACTATTGGCCACGGCCAGCGTTGCAAGGCCGCGCTCGCGGTCATAGTCTGTTATTTTGGACTGCGCGTGCGGCGAGTTCAGGTCGAGGTTCGTCCTCGTAAAACTCGGCTCGACCAAGGTGACGCGGATGCCGAACTGGCGCACTTCATGGTCCAACGATTCCGATAGCCCCTCGACCGCATGCTTGGAGGCCGCATAAAGCCCCATATACGGCGCAGGCAGAAAGCCAAGCACAGAGCTGACGTTGACGATCCTGCCGGAGCGCTGCGCCCGCATCTGCGGCAGCACTGCCTGTGCCGTGCGGAGGATGCCGAACAGGTTCGTGTCGAACAGGGCGGCGGCTTCGGCGGTCGAGGTCTCTTCCACTGCCCCGACGATGGTCACCCCTGCGTTATTGACCAGGACGTCAATGCGCCCGGCGCGCGCGACGATCAGTTGGAAGGCCTGCTTTACGGAAGCATCGTTGCGCACGTCCATTTCCACCAATTCGACCCCGTCCAATGGACTCGTGCTGGGGATCGCCCGCACGGTTCCGAACACGCGGCATCCGCGCTGGGCAAACTTCTCCGCGGTCGCACGCCCTATGCCTGACGACACGCCAGTAACAACCACAACTTTAGGTTCCGACATTTCCATTTCCTTTTCAATGATGGTTTAGCCGCCCCGCGATCGGGGCCACATTAGCTTGCTGATCCGGCTCATCCTGCTCCTCGCTATCGCCGGCAGGCCGGATCTTGAACCAGATCGCGTACATCGCAGGCAGGAAGACCAGCGTGAGAATGGTTCCCGCAAAGGTGCCACCGATCAGGGTGTAGGCCAGCGTGCCCCAGAACACCGAATGGGTCAGCGGGATAAAGGCCAGGATCGCCGCCAGTGCCGTCAGGATCACCGGCCTGGCGCGTTGTACTGTTGCCTCCACGACCGCATGGAATGGATCGAGTCCAGCCCGCGTGTTGTCATGAATTTGCCCGATCAGGATCAGCGTGTTGCGCATCAGGATGCCCGACAGTGCGATCAGGCCTACCAGTGCATTAATGCCAAACGGCTGCCCGAACAGGATCAGCATCGGCACCACCCCGATCAAGCCCAGGGGACTGGTCAGGAACACCATCACCATCGCGGAAATGGAGCGCACCTGGAAGATGATGATCAGCAGGGTAATCGCCAGCATGATCGGGAACAGCGGCAGCATGGCGGTAGTCGCCTTGCCCGATTCTTCGATCGAGCCCGCCTGCTCGATGCGGTAGCCGCTTGGCAGCTTGTCGATCAGCGGTTGCAACTGGCGGCTGATGGATGCGGACACGTCCGGCGGCTGCAGGCCCTCGGCGATATCGCCACGCACCGTGATCGTGGGCAGGCGGTCGCGCCTGCGCATGACCGGTTCCTCAGCGCGCACTTCGACCTTCCCCACCTGGGACAAAGGAATGCGCTGGCCATTGGCACCGGTCAGCGTGAAATCGCCCATCCGGGCGGGATCAAGGCGAGTCTCGCCGGCCGAACGCGCCACCACTTGCACCGTGCGGATATCCTCGCGCACCGCAGTAATCGGCACGCCGGCCAGGAAAAACTGCAATTGCTGCGCTACTGCGCTTGACGTCAGGCCCATGGCTTGCAAACGATCTTGCTGCAAGGTGAAATGCAAGGATGGCGTGCGGCTGCCCCAATCGGCATTCACCGTCCGCATCATCGGACTGGCGCCCATGACTTGCTGCGCTTCGGCGGCGATATGGCGCAGCTTTTCCGGGTCGCTGCCGGAGATGCGATAGGCCACCGGGAATGGCGAGTACGGTCCGAACACCAACTGGGTGACGCGTACCCGTGCCTCGGGAGCCAGTCCATCGGCAACCGCCTGGCGCAGGCGCTGTTTCAACGCTTCGCGCTGAACCTGGTTATCGGTGCGCACCACGATCTTGGCAAACGATGGGTCGGGCAGCTCCGGCCCCATCGCCAGGTAGAAGCGCGGTGCCCCCTGGCCGATGTAGGCCGTGACGATTTTCGCCTCGTCCTGCCTGGCGAGCCAGCGCTCCACCTTCTCGGCGGCGGCGCTGGTTGCGGTGATCGAGGTGCCATAAGGCATCTGCACTTCAACCAGGACTTCGGGGCGATCCGAGATCGGGAAGAACTGCTTCTTTACCACCGCCATAGCGAGTACCGCCGCGACAAACAGGCCCACCACTGCGCCGGCCACCAGCCACTTGCGCTCAATCACGCGCTTCAGGAGCTGGCGGAAACGGTTGTAGCGCGGCGTATCGTAAAGCGCCCCGTGGCCGCCGGCGACCTTCTCGAAATCGGGCAGCAGCTTGACGCCGAGGTAAGGCGTAAACACCACCGCAACCACCCAGGAAGCAATCAGCGCGATGCCGACGATCCAGAACATATTGCTGGTGTATTCTCCGGCGGTGGAACGGGCAAATCCGTTCGGCATGAAGCCGACAGCCGTCACCAGCGTACCGGCCAGCATCGGCGCCGCCGTATGGCTCCAGGCATAGGCCGAGGCGGCAACGCGGCTGAAGCCCTCCTCCATCTTCACCACCATCATTTCGATGGCAATGATGGCGTCATCCACCAGCAAGCCCAGGCCCAGGATGAGCGAGCCAAGCGTGATCCGGTCGAAATTCTTGCCGGTTGCCGCCATCACGATGAACACCGCCGCCAGGGTCAGCGGCACGGCCGCGGCAACCACAATCCCGACCCGCCATCCCATGCTGACAAAGCACACCACCATTACCACCAGCAATGCAGCGAAGAACTTGATCATGAATTCATCGACGGCCGAACCGATGTTCACGGCCTGGTCGGTGATCTTGCTTAGCCCCATGCCCAGGGGCAGCCCCGCATTGATCGCACCCACTTCCTTGTCGAGCGCCTTGCCGAGGTCAAGGCCGTTCCAGCCCTCTCGCATGACAATACCGAGCAACAGGGCCGGCTCGCCGCCGTTGCGGATCATGAACGTTGCCGGGTCTTCGTAGCCACGCTTGACGGTGGCAATATCGGACAGCTTCAACGTGCGGCCCTGTGCCACCACCGGTGTATCGCGGATCTTCTGCAACTGGTCAAAGGCACCGTCCAGGCGCACCAGCACCTGCGGGCCGCTGGTTTCCACCGAACCGGCCGGGGTCAGGGCATTCTGGCTTTGCAGCGCGGCAAATACGTCCTGCGGGCTGAGGCCCAGCGTTGCCAGCCGCTCATGCGAAAACTCGAGGTAGATGCGTTCCGCTTGCTCGCCGATGATGTTGACCTTTTTCACCCCGGGCACGCGCAGCAGGCGCTGGCGCAGCGTCTCCGCGTCGCGCACCAGCGTGCGCTGAGGTTCGCCCTTCGCCTTGAGGGCAAACAGCGCAAAGGTGACGTCCGCATACTCGTCGTTGACCAGCGGCCCGATCACGCCGGGCGGCAGGTTGCTTATCTCATCGCTGACCTTTTTGCGCGCCTGGTAAAAATCCCCCTGCACTTCAGAAGGCGGCGTACTGTCAAGCAAGGTCAAGGTGGTGAAGGCCAGGCCTGGACGGGTATAGGTTTCGCTGCGGTCGTACCAGCGCAATTCCTGCAAGCGCTTCTCGATCTTTTCGGCGACCTGGTCTTGCATTTCCTGTGCCGTGGCGCCGGGCCAGGCGGTAACGATGGTCATCACCTTCACGGTGAAGGCAGGATCTTCCGCTCGCCCCAATTTGAAGAACGCAATGACGCCTGCCAGGGAAATCAGGCATATCAGGAACAAGGTCACGGAGCGCTCGCGTACCGCCAGCGCGGAGAGGTTGAAACGACCCTCGCTCATGGCCGCCCCGCAACGGTTGCAGCCGCAGCCTGGCCCGCCACGCGCACCTGGTCGCCCTCATGCAGCAGGTGGGCTCCGAGCGCGACGATGCGATCGCCCTGTTTGAGACTGCCGGCGACACGCGCACTTTCGTCATCCAGGTGCTGCACTGCCACCGGCCTCCAGGAGACCTTGGCCGGCTCTCCCGCCAACACCCACACACCGGGCCCCTTGCCCGCATCGAACAAGGCGCCAATCGGTACGCGCAGGCCGTCCCTCGCTTGCGAATTCGCCAGCTGGACCTGGATGGTGACAGTGGCGCCGAGCGGGGCATTCGACAGCTCGCCCTCAAGCACGTAACGGGCTTCATACGTGCGCGTCAAGCGGTCGGCGGCATTGGAGAGCTGCCGCAGGCGCGCCGGCACTGCGAGATCCTCCTTGCCAAACAGCCTGGCTTGCGCGACGCTGCCGACAGCCGGGCGCAGCGTTTCCGGCAACTGGATGACGGCTTCGCGCCGGCCCGCCTGCGCCACGCGCACCACGACCTGTCCCGCATTGACGACCTGGCCCGGCTCGGCCAGCGTTTCCACGACCACACCATCGGCATCCGCCACCAGTTCCGCGTAGCGGTTCGCGTTGCGCGCAACTTCTGCCTGCAATTCAGCCGCGCTGAGCTGCGCTTTGGCCGCATCTGCCGCAGCCTTGGCTTGGTCGTAGGCCGATGCCGAGATGGCGCCGGTACCGCGCAAGCCGCGGTAGCGCGCTTCATCGTCGGCCGTTTGCTGGGCGCGTGCGCGTGCCGCCGCAACCGCTTCCTGTTGGGCGTTAACTGCCAGCTTCAGGTCAGTCGGATCGATACGCATCAGTGCCTGGCCACGCTTGACTGCCTGGCCGGTATCCACCAGCCGCTCCAGCACCTTGCCTGAGACACGAAAACCCAGGTCGCTTTGCACGCGGGCAGCGACTGTCCCGGTGAAGGCGCGTGCAGCATCGGCATCGGTTTCGACGTCGACCGCCCGCACCATGGGCGCGGCAGTACGCGGATCGGATGGCGGTTTCTCGCCGCAGGCAGCTAGTGCAAGGGGCAAGACGGAAATGACAGACGAATAAATGAGGTTGCGGCGGCGCATGGAAATCCCGATAAGGAAGCAGACAGGATTCCATTTTGGTACCAGTGACCAATTAAGTCAATAGTCACAACCGCATTTCGCTGTGGGTCTTGCTAAGGCGACAAACTCCGGAGCACCAGACTGGACAGTTGAAGCGGCGCCTCTTGCGCCGAGTCGAGGCCATATTGCAACAGGACCGGGTTCAGGTAAGGACGCATGACCAGGTAAATGGCAGTCACTGCCTCGTCGAGCGGTGTCTTGCGCTCGAAATCTTCCGTCTCGCGGCCTTGCCGCAGGATGTCCTGCAAAATGGACTGGATGCGCTGCTCATACATACGGGTGGCTTCCCAATTCCCCGTGGCCGCCGCCGCTGCAATATCGTAAAGTTTGCGATTTTCAAAAAACAGCCGCAGGCCAGATTCCACCACGGCCTTGAACATGCGGCGCAGCTTCTCTGGAGGCTTCTCGACCGCGTCGATGGCGGCCCTGACATCGGACTCGATCTCAGCCAGGCACGTCGCGCAAATCAACTCGCCAATCGCCTGCTTGGACTCGAAGAACTTATAGATATAGGCCTTGGAAAATCCGATCGATTTGGCCAGGTCGGAAACAGTGGTCTTTTCATAGCCATACAAACGGAAATGTTCGCTCGCCGCGGCGACGATCTGGGCACGTACTTCATGGTCGGCCGGGCCACGGGCCGGGCTGGGGGTAACGGTTGCTTTATTCATGACCGACAGCTTACCTCCTGATACCAATTTGCACAACGAGTGACCATTTCATGATACAGTCACTAGCAAAATCCTCCCCTGCGAAAGATATCCATGTTAAAAAACACACTTCTGATTTCGATCCTTGCGGGCTTCACAGCGGGCTGCGCAGTCGGGCCCGATTACGTTCGCCCGGATACCGGCCTTCCCCAGCACTATCTCGGCCAGGGGGCCAACGAACCGGCGGGCAGTGTAGTGCCCGCACCATCCAGCGCCTGGTGGGAGGGCTTTGACGACCCGCAACTGAGCCGCCTGATTACCCTCGCCCTGCGCCAGAATCTCGATATCGCCCAGGCCTCGGCCCGCATCACACAGGTCAAGGCAGGACTGGCGTCAGCCAATGCAGCACTCCTGCCGTCCGGCAGCATCAGCGGCCAGGCCGCCCGCGCCCACCAATCGCTGCAAACGCCTTTGGGCCAGATCTTGAATTCGACGCCAGGCTATGACCGCAATGGCAGCTCTTATGAGGTCAATCTCGGCGCATCGTGGGAACTCGACTTGTTTGGAGGCCTGCGCCGCGACCATGAGGCTGCGGTAGCCGAATACCAGGCTTCCGAGGCCGGTGCGGCAGCCGTACAATTGGCCGTGGCGGCCCAGACTGCCGACCTCTACATGACCATCCGCGGCCTGCAAATCCGGCTTGAAGTCGCCGGCAGGCAAATTCAGACACAGCAGGATCTGCTGGCCAAAATCAAGCAACTTTACGACCAGGGCTTGGCGGCCGAACTACAGGTACGGCAAACCGAGGGGGCGCTGGCGCAGGTACGAGCAACAGTACCTGTACTGCAAACAGGACTGGACGCGGCCATGAACGCACTGGACGTGATGCTCGGCAGCGCGCCGGGAACATACCGGCAGGACCTGACCGGCGCACGCGCCATGCTCCCAACCATCCCGCAGCTCGCTTCCACCGGGTCGCCACGCGACCTGCTCCGGCGCCGACCGGACCTGATCGTTGCCGAACGCCGCCTTGCGGCATCGAATGCCCGCATTGGAGCGGCCACCGCTGAATATTATCCAAAGCTGTCCCTGAGCGGACTGCTTGGCAGCTCAACGGCGATATCGGCAGGCAACCTGTTCTCAGGCAGTGCAAACCAGGCGGCAGGGGTACTGGGCCTGCGCTGGCGCCTGTTCGACTTCGCGCGCATCAACGCGCAAATTGAAGCCGCAAAAGGCCGCGAGGCCGAAGCGCTGGCGGCTTACCGCTTGGCTGCACTGCATGCCATGGAAGACGTGGAAAACGCCTTTTCCGCCCTGAGCAACCGTCAGCAGCAAGCGGGCATCCTGACCGATGGCGTGAACGCGCTTGAACAGGCGCGCGCCGCCTCGTTTGCCGCCTACCAGGAGGGAGTCGTGAGCCTGATTGAAGTGCTGCAGGCAGATGAAAATCTCCTGCGCGCCGCCGACATGCAAGCACAAGCACGGACCGAGTCAGCGCGTGCGGCCGTGGCAGCCTTCAAGGCACTCGGCGGTTGATGGCTGATGGCTTCGAGCAGCGATTTGTGGCTTCAGCGGCCTGAGTTGAGCAAGAATCGCTGGGTCGTTCCTGGGGTAGCTCAATGCTTTCAAATCAATCTTGATCGGTTGTATTCAGCCGTAATTGACTCTCCAGAATTCGCGTCATAGAACAGTACAAATGCAACATTGGCATCTCCTGTCGGATTATCTAAATGGGCCACAAAGGTCGAATCCTCCACGCTACCAATGTCAAGATTTAGGCGGCCAAGAATTTCGGCCACATTTCCCCACATTCCTTTCGGCATTTCGAATAGATCCAGCAAAAAGCTCTCACAATGCCTCAACTGTAACAATTTTGCGCAATTTTCAAGCATCATATCTAGATTCGCCTGTTCAACTGAGGGACTACTTCAAAAGTCAACAAGAGAATGACACCGATACATCCGGTGCACCTGGAGCCCCGCTGAAGCGATCTGTTAAATGAACCACGCTCCTCAGCGCTACCCGCCAGGGTTTCGGAATTTCCTTCGGACTCCCCTCGCGAGCACCCCAAATAGCGAAGTTAAGACACCTGCTATTGGAATCGAAACGAACAGAATTCCTTGGCTAACAACCTCTAGGCTCAGGGGCTGTACGGAATGTTGAAATGCTCTGTAGCGCACGTCGATTCGAGCGCCATCAGTTGTATGGGCTTCGATAATCTGCACGCCGGCCTTTTCAGTTACGGCGGAATATTCCCACGATCCACCATTAGTGACCGTTTTTTCCAGCGGCAGCAACAATGTCGAATCCGGATTTTTTTCGATGAATTGAGTCAAGTCAGCCAAAAGAACGGACTTAATCCGATCCCCGTCTGTGGGCAGTCTCACCATGACCCGAAACATCGGCGGCGATGGATCGCCGGGTGATATCTCACGCTCGCATTGTTGCAGAACGCATGCAATCTTCATTGCAGCAACTGTACTGGTCAAAAAAACTATCGGGGCGAACCATTTAGAGGCTAGCACTGTGAGCAGAATCAAGAGAAGTTTTTTCATTTTGGTCGACATCAGCGCAATAGGCGGATTCCTAGTACGAACGCAGGTACGGAACCGGCAATTCCCGCCAACAGTACAAACCACCAATGACGCAGATGGTCACCACTCCTAATCTGTCGCGCAACGAACCACGAAAGAAGGACCGGCTCGACGGTCATCGCACTGAGCATCAAGAATCCTGCCGCCATACTAGCCAATCGCGTTATTAGTTTTAATGTTAATTGGCTTGACCTCGAAAGGCATACTCCCACGGCGATCAAAGGAAACGCAACGTCCGGTAACAACTGCCACGTACACAACTTGTCGAACGCCGAGATCAGGAATGTCTACTGTCCTCGTGGAAGTCCACCGCTTGAGTGTATTGACTGACGAGTCCACTTTAGGCTTTCAATGGTCGCGGCGAAGTAGTACCGCTCGCCAACTTTAGAATCAAGCACTTACAGTCCTGCTACCCTAACGGCTACCGTGGAGCAGATTGGGATGAATCGAGCTTGCCGACCGGCCATCCAAAATCGCTTCCCAATTCATCAAGAATCCTGCTGACATATTCGACACTAACGACCAGCCTTGACGTCGGCCGCGCTACGCTAAAAGTCGAGGCGTAATCCGACCTTCTGAACCTCATGTATAGATTACCGGGTCACCTGCGGCAGTATTTCATAATTCACATAATAAACGCCAAATGCTAAAACCAACAAAAGAATAACACCGATAACGGAGAGCGCCGCTCGGACAGCTTTTTCCATCTTTGGCACACGCGCAAACATACCGAGCCTGTTCGCAAAAACAGTGATCGTAAGAAGAACAAAAATCATCCAAAAGACTGCCCTCGTCATATTACACGTCGTACCAATAAAATATTTCAGCAATAGAAATTAATGCGAAGAATAAAATCATTGGAATCCACGAAAACATCTCCAGAGACCACCCTACTGCCACGAGAAATAGAATCGTCGCAGCAGCATGTAAGTAAGCCTTTCCGGCTGGAGTCAAATAATGCTTCCTATCTTGGAGGAATTTCATATGCGACATTAATGCCCCTTTAATCATCAATTATTGCTTGCCACCGAGGCTTTCTCAAGATCATTGTGGCAGTCATTTTTAAATGGGATCCATAGACTGCGGTTCCACCCAGGAAACGCGTCTATCCGGTTCATGAACTCACGTTCAGTCATGCCCGGCGTTAATGAACCGTAATGCAAGGGGGTCATTGATGGCATCACTTTCAGCTGGAGTGACCTATGGGCTGATAGGACCTCACCTTCGATTCCCTGTTATGGCTTAGCTGCTAATTGTCATCGCCGCTGCATCTTGGGGTTGAGCGCGTCAGCCCCAAATGAACCATTCGGTCGCCTCGCCGATGTCATACACCGAGTGGTAAACCAAGCGCACCTCATTGGGGAAGCAAGAGGAACCAACTAGCTGAGCGCTTCTGTACTTCCCGAACTGAGTAGCGGAAGCACTGGCAGCGGCGACGAAGGCATCGCACTCAATGGCACTTGTCAAAACCGGTGACGCCAATTGGTATATCCCGGAGTAGTTGTGTCCATCGTACAGTTTCCGGAACTCCTGAACGCGTGAGATTGCGCTCGCCCGATCCTGTTCGAAGTACCCGAGCTTGACGCTCCCCTCGCAGCCAGCCAATAAAACCATGGAGAACCCAAACATCAAAAAGCGAATCAGTCGCATACAGACCCTAAGGTTTCCAACATTGTAAATTGGGAATATAGTACCCCTCCCCCTCAACGTCTGTCGACATCCTATGCCCAGATTGACGATGGCATGAAACAATCGCCGTTCTGATAGCCAAATTGGCATCGAAGCGCAACCGAGATGATAACGACAGCTATTTACTGGTCTGGCACAGGAGGTTCAGGTTGACAGACTGGGAGCGAATAGACAATTCTGGAACTATCGCACATCGGAGGTTCACAGGACCGACTACTCTTTACAAGCAAAAAAAAATCCCCGCCGTAGCGAGGATTTTCTTCAGATTTGCCGCTCACGGCAGCAAACCCTTGACGTTTTGGAGGCGAGGGCCGGAATCGAACCGGCGTACACGGCTTTGCAGGCCGCTGCATAACCATTTTGCTACCCCGCCAAAGGGGTCACACAAGAGCCGCGGCAGGTCGCGTGTCTCTTCGAATTCTGGAGCGGGAAAAGAGTCTCGAACTCTCGACCTCAACCTTGGCAAGGTTGCGCTCTACCAACTGAGCTATTCCCGCATTGGGCTTGAAATACCTGGAGCGGGAGAAGAGTCTCGAACTCTCGACCTCAACCTTGGCAAGGTTGCGCTCTACCAACTGAGCTACTCCCGCTTGGAGTGAATTTCAACTTTACTACTAACTGCTGCTCCAATGAACTGGAGCGGGAGAAGAGTCTCGAACTCTCGACCTCAACCTTGGCAAGGTTGCGCTCTACCAACTGAGCTACTCCCGCATTTCAGAGGAACCGCATTATCGCAGAAACATTCTCATATTTCCAGTGCGATTATTACTGCCTGGTTACCGCTTGTTGCCGATGACTTTTTTGGAGCGGGAGAAGAGTCTCGAACTCTCGACCTCAACCTTGGCAAGGTTGCGCTCTACCAACTGAGCTACTCCCGCTTCGCATCGCTGCGCCGTCATCAACAGCAGGCCAGCATTATAGATGAACTATGGACGCTGTCAAGGGGCAATATTGTTATTTACGATAAGTTGCCGGAACGTTCCTTGATCATGGGCCAGGCCTTCTTCAGGTAATAGAACATGGACCACACGGTCAGCACGCTGGCCAGCCACAGCAGCAGGTCGCCCCAGAAACGGGTATCGATGGCGCCCCACAGCACGTCGTAGTACAGCAGCATCGGGATGGCGCTCATTTGCGCCGCGGTTTTGATCTTGCCGATCGAGCTGACCGCCACCGATTTGGAGGCGCCAATCTGCGCCATCCACTCGCGCAGCGCAGAAATCGTGATTTCGCGGCCAATGATGATGAAGGCGACGATCGGGTGGCAGCGGCCGCCGTCCAGGTTGAGCAGCACCAGCAAGGCGCCCGCCACCATCAGCTTGTCGGCCACTGGGTCGAGGAAGGCGCCGAAGGCCGAGGTCTGGTTCCAGCGGCGGGCCAGGAAGCCGTCGAACCAGTCGGTAACGGCGGCAACAATGAAAATCAGCGTGGCGGCCAGGTTGCGTTCGTGCGGAGTAAGCCAGGTAACGGGGAGGTAGAACACGCCAACGACCAGGGGAATCAGCGCGACGCGCAACCAGGTCAGAAGGATCGGGATGTTGAAAGGCATATGCGGTGTATAAGAATTGTAATGACGCGCCGCTAGTGTATAACGGCGGCGCATTCAAAGCCACTCTAGTGCAATTGCCGGTAGATTTCTTCGGCCAGGGTGTCTGAAATACCCTCCACCGACTTCAGGTCCTCGATACTGGCATTCATCACGCCTTTCAGTCCGCCGAAGCGGGATAACAGCTTCTGGCGACGCTTGGCGCCGATGCCTTCGATCTCCTCCAGGCGCGAGGTCTGGCGGGCCTTGGCGCGCTTGGCACGCATGCCGGTGATGGCGAAGCGGTGCGCTTCATCGCGGATCATGGCCACCAGCATCAGGGCCGCGGATTCCTTGCCCAATTCCTGCGGCTGGCGGCCGTCGACAAAGACCAGCGTCTCCAGGCCGACACGCCTGCCCTCGCCTTTCGCCACGCCGACGATCAGGCTGATGTCCAGTCCCAGTTCGACAAACACCTGGCGCGCCATCTCGACCTGGCCCTTGCCGCCGTCGATCAGCACCACGTCCGGCATGACGCCGTCGCCGCCTGCCACCTTCTCGTAGCGGCGCGTCAGCACCTGGCGCATGGCGGCGTAATCGTCGCCCGGCGTGATGTCGTTGATGTTGTAGCGGCGGTATTCGCCGTTCTGCATCTGGTGATGGTGGAACACCACGCAGGAAGCCTGCGTCGCCTCGCCAGCCGTGTGCGAAATGTCGAAGCACTCCACGCGCAAAGTGTCGAGATCCTCGTTTTCCAGGCCCAGCACTTCGGCCAGGGCGCGGGTGCGGGCTTGCTGCGAACCCTGCTCGGACAAAAGCCGCGCCAGCGAGATCTCAGCCCCCTTTTGCGCCAGGTCCTGCCATTGGCGGCGCTGACCTTGCGGCTGGAAGATCAGGTGGATGCGGTGGCCGCACTGCTCCTGCAGCGCCAGGATCAATTCCGGCTGGTCGAATTCGATATTCAGGATCAGCGTGCCGGGGATGTTCTTTTCCGTGTAATGCTGCACCAGGAAGGCCGACAGCACTTCCTGCTCGATCGGCCGCTCGGCCACGACCTCGGCATCCATCACATGAGTCGGGAAGTAAGCGCGGTCACCCAGGTGGCGGCCGCCGCGCACCATGGCCAGGTTGACGCAGGCACGGCCGCCCTGCACCACCACGGCCAGGATATCGACGTCCTGGTCGCCGGTCGTTTCCATCGACTGCTGGTGCAGCACCTTGGACAGCGACTGGATGCGGTTGCGCACTACTGCCGCCTGCTCGAATTTGAGCTCGGTGGCGTAGGCCAGCATCTTCTGCTCCAGTTCTTCCAACACCTCGGACTGGCGGCCGCGCAGGAAACGGGCAGCGTTGTTGACGTCGTTGCGGTAGTCCTCTGCCGCAATCAGGCCAACGCAAGGACCGCTGCAACGGCCAATCTGGTGCAGCAGGCAGGGGCGCGTGCGGTTCATGTACACGCTGTCCTCGCAGGTGCGCAACATGAAAACCTTTTGCAGGATCTGCATCGATTCCTTCACCGCCCACGACGATGGGAACGGGCCGAAATACTGGTGCTTGCGATCGACCGCGCCGCGGTAATACACCATGCGCGGAATTTCGTCGCCCGTGATCTTCAGGTAGGGATAGCTTTTATCGTCGCGAAACAGGATGTTGTAGCGCGGCTGCAGGGCCTTGATCAGGTTATTTTCCAGGATCAGGGCTTCGGCCTCGCTGCGCGTGACCGTGGTCTCCAGGCGCGCAATACGTTCGACCATCAGCGCAATGCGCGGGCTCGACAAATTCTTCTGGAAATAGCTCGAGACACGCTTTTTCAGGTCGCGTGCCTTGCCTACGTAAAGCACCTTGTCTTCGGCGTCGAAGTAGCGGTACACGCCGGGCAGGTTTGGCAGCTTGGCAACAGTGGCCAGCACCTGTTCGCGTGGATCTTGGGTTTCTTCAGTCATTCGCTCGCTCGACGATCGCATAGGCGACCGCGTAATCCTCTTCATCGCTCACGGAGATATGGGCGACCAGCCCGTTCTGCAACATGAATTCGCCCAGTGCGCCGCTGCAGGCCATATAGGGCTTGCCCAAATCATCATTGAGCAGTTGCGCGGTATGCCAGGTCATCGGCGGGCGCAAACCGAGGCCGAGCGCCTTGGAAAAGGCTTCCTTGGCCGCGAAGCGGGTGGCGGCATAGCGCACCCCGCGCAGCGGGCTGCGGGCGCAGCGCTCCTGGTAAACCGCGAATTCTTCGCGACCGAGGATCTTGCGTGCAAAGCGCTCGCCGCTGCGTTCCAGTGCGGCGGCAATGCGGGGGACTTTGCTGACGTCCGTCCCGATCCCATAGATCATTTTGCGCCCAGGCGGGTCGACACCATGATCGCCTTCATCTCGCGCACGGCATTTCCCCAGCCGGCGAAGATCGAATGCGCCACGATGGCGTGGCCGATATTCAGTTCCGCGATCTCGGGAATGGCGGCAATCGCCTGCACATTGGTGTAGTGCAGGCCGTGGCCGGCGTTGACCTTCAGGCCGTTCTGCACGCCCCAGCGCACGCCATCCTTGATGCGTTGCAGTTCGCGCGCTTGCGCCTCGCCTTCGGCATCGGCGTAAGCGCCGGTGTGCAGCTCGATCACCGGAGCGCCAATGGCGGCGGCGGCCTTGATCTGCTCTTCATCGGCGTCGATGAACAGGGATACGCGGATGCCCTCCCCTTGCAACTGTTTGACGGCCGCTGCCACTTCCTTGTGGAAGCGCACCACATCCAGGCCGCCTTCGGTAGTGATTTCGGTGCGTTTTTCCGGCACCAGGCAAACGTCGGCCGGCTTGATGCGGCAGGCGAAGTCGATCATTTCCTGGGTGACGGCCGCTTCCAGGTTCATGCGGGTCACCAGTTGCGGCGCCAGTGCGATCACGTCGGCATCCTTGATGTGGCGGCGGTCTTCGCGCAGGTGCAGGGTGATGCAGTCGGCGCCGGCCTGCTCGGCCAGCAGCGCGGCACGGATCGGGTCGGGATACACGGTGCCGCGCGCATTGCGCAGCGTGGCGACGTGGTCGATGTTCACGCCAAGGTCGATGACAGTGCCGGAAGGAGACAGGAAGCTCATATTCTTTTCTTAAAGTTGCAGCAAATCGATCAATATCTGGCGCGTGTTCAATGGCGCGCCGCCAAGGTGCCAGGACAACAGGTAGCGCATCAACTGCTTGCTTTGCGCCTGCGTCGCCGGGTCGGCATAATCCTCGCGCTCCATGTCCAGCAAGGTCTTGCCGGCGACGCGCGGCGCAGTATCCTCATCGCGCTCGGGACGCGGGCCGCGATCGGGATCCACCACATAATGTACATCGGCCAGCACTTTCGTGCGCGAGGCGGTGCAGCGCGTCAGGTCGGCCGCTACGCCGGTCTCCTTCAGCAATGCCATTTCGAACTTGCGCAGCACGATCGGCGCCGGTTCGTTGTGGGCCAGCTGGTTGAGGGTGGAGACGTAATGGTCGAACAGCTTCGCATGCGCGTCATCGCGCGCAGTCAGCTTGACCAGCAATTCGTTCAGGTAGAAGCCGCACAGCAGCGCGGTCTTTTCAAGCGGCAGCATGCCGCCAACCCAATCGGCATCGGTCAGCGTGCGCAGCTCGTTCTTGCCGGTCCAGCCGGTAGTCAGCGGCTGGAAGGTTTGCAGCACGCCGCGCAACTGGGAATGCGGGCGCTTGGCGCCCTTCGCAATCAGGGCCACCCGTCCAAAGTCGCGCGTGAACAGCTCGACGATGAGCGAAGTTTCCTTGTAGGGATAAGAATGCAGCACAAATGCCGGCTGCCCGGCCACGCGGGTGCCGACAGTGCGCTGCTGCCCCGGCGCACGGCGCTTTGGCGCCGGCGGGGCTGGTACCGCCGCGCTCGTGTCACCCCTGGGGTCAGACCCCAACTGTGACACGGGCTCGGCTGTCAGGACAGGCATTATTCGTAGCCGTATGCGCGCAGGCCGGCTTCGTTGTCGGCCCAGCCGGATTTCACTTTCACCCAGATCTCGAGGTAGACCGGGCCGCCGAACAGCTTTTCCATGTCCTGGCGGGCCTGGGTGCTGACTTCTTTCAGGCGCGCGCCCTTGTTACCGATGATCATGGACTTGTGGCTGTCGCGTTCCACCAGGATGGCGGCGAAGATGCGGCGCAGGTTGCCTTCCTGTTCGAATTTCTCGATCAGCACGGTGCTGGTGTAAGGCAGCTCGTCGCCCACGAAGCGGAACAGCTTTTCGCGCACGATTTCCGACGCCAGGAATTTCTCGCTGCGGTCGGTAATATCGTCTTCGCCGAAAATCGGCTCGTTTTCCGGCAAGTACTTCTTGATCTCGTTCTGCAACCCATCGAGCTGGAAGCGCAGCTTGGCGCTCACCGGCACAATCGCGGTGAACTGGAACTTTTCGGCGATCTGCTGCGCAAACGGCATCAGCACTGCCTTGTCCTTCACGCGGTCGGACTTGTTGATCACCAGGATCACCGGCACGTTTTTCGGCAGCAGGTCCATCACCTGCTGGTCGGCCGGGCCGAAGGTGCCCGCCTCCACGATGTACAGGATCAGGTCCGACGATTCCAGCGTATTGGTGACGGTTTTGTTCAGCGTCTTGTTCAGCGCGTTCGAATGGCGGGTCTGGAAGCCCGGCGTATCGACGTAGATGAACTGGGCGTCCGACACGGTCTGGATGCCGGTGATGCGGTGGCGCGTGGTCTGCGCCTTGCGCGAGGTGATGCTGACCTTGGCGCCGATCAGCGTATTCATCAGGGTCGACTTGCCAACGTTCGGGCGGCCGACAATGGCGATGTATCCGCAGCGGAAGCCGGCGGGAGTAGGTGCACTAGTCATGATGCAAACTCAATTCAGTTATTGTTTGGCGAGCTTCTTGTCCGCCGCCGTTTCGCCCTGGACCGTGGCGATGCCGGCCAACTTGAGCTGGGCCGAGCGCTGGCGCGGCTTGCGGCCAGCGGATGGGGCTTTCTTCAGCGCTTCCTCGGCGACTTCCAGCGCCAGCTTGGCAGCGGCCTGCTCGCCGGCGCGGCGGCTGCCGCCACGCCCGAACACCTGGATGCCCAGCTTGGGCACCAGGCACTCGATCTCGAATTCCTGGCTGTGCGCGGCGCCGTGGGTGGCAACCACGTTATACAGCGGCAGCGAGATCTTCTTCGACTGCAGGAACTCCTGCAGCAGGGTCTTGGCATCCTTGCCCAGGGTCTGCGGGTCGACCGAGTCCAGGATCGGGATGTAGAAGGCGCGGATCACCGCCGCAGCCTTGTCGAAGCTGCCATCCAGGTAGATGGCGCCCAGCAGGGCTTCCAGCGTGTCGGCCAGGATCGACGGGCGGCGGAAACCGCCCGATTTCAGTTCGCCCTCGCCCAGGCGCAGGAACTGCGACAGTTCCAGCTTCTGGGCGATTTCGAACAGGGATTGCTGCTTGACCAGGTTGGCGCGCACGCGCGAGAGGTCGCCCTCATCGAGGGAGTTGTAACGTTCGTACAGGATGGAGGCGACCACGCAGTTAAGGATCGAGTCGCCAAGGAATTCCAGCCGTTCGTTATGCAAACTGCTGTGGCTACGGTGCGTCAAGGCCTGCTGGAGCAATCCAGCATCCTGGAACGTATAGCCCAACCTGGTTTGCAATAACTGTAAATTCATCACTTATTATTCAACCTTTTGCTTTGCCCCAGCCTTTTTGGTCGTGCCCTCATACTCCATCAGGAGACTGGCAGGACCAACCAGGGGAATCTTCTTCTCATACGCGAAACTGACGTCGAACTCGGAGCCGTTGCGTTCGATCAGCAGGTCGCGCGAAGTAATCGAGGTGATATAACCTACCTGCGCGCTCCTGTCGAAGGATTCCTGGACCCCCTTCACCGAATCGCCGCCATCTTTTTTGGCACGATCGATGGCTCCGGCGATGGCACGGTACTCGATGAAGGTCGGAAGAACCTGTGCACCGATCAAACCGAGTACACCCAGGATGGCGATGACAATAATCAGGCCAATCAGGCTAATGCCACGTTCACGCTGCTTGCGCATATGTTTTGCTCCCCTATCTGCTCAGCGGATGCCGCCGAGACGATCAAAATTGAAATTACCCAGGTTCATCCAGACGAAGAAAGCTTTGCCAACGATATTCTTGTCCGGCACGAAACCCCAGATACGGCTGTCGGCACTATTGTCCCGATTGTCGCCCATCATAAAGTAATTTCCTTCAGGAACTACACACGAGAAACCTTCGTAGTTATAAGTGCATGCCTCGCGGTGCGGATAATTGTCGTCCACCTGGCCAATCTGGACCGGCGGCATCTTCTCGTTGTTCAGGATACGGTGCTGCACGTCACCAAGCTGCTCGGTGAACTGTTTCTGGTAAGTAAGAGTGCCTTCCTCCAGATAATCTTCCATCGGGGTATAGCCGATCACCTGGCCATTCACTGTTAAGCGCTTGTTTTGATAAACAATTTTATCACCCGGCACACCGATCACCCGCTTGATGTAATCCTGGCTCATGTCCTTCGGATACTTGAACACCATCACGTCGCCGCGCTGCGGGTCGTTAAGCTGCACCACCTTCTTGTTCAGGATAGGCAGGCGGATGCCGTAGGTGTACTTGTTCACCAGGATCAGGTCGCCCACCAGCAGGGTCGGCACCATCGACGACGATGGGATCTTGAACGGTTCCCACAGGAAGGAACGCAGGAAGAACACCAGCGCGATCACCGGGAAGAAGCTGCCCGAATATTCGATCCAGGTCGGCTGGCGCAGGATGTCCGCTTCCAGCTTGGAGCGGGCATTGCCCTGCTCGTCCATGCGGATGCCGTTGGCGGCCGAACGCGCCATGCGCTCGTCGTATTCGACCAGCGCCTTGTTGGCGGCAGCGCGGCGCTGCCTGGAGAACACCACCAGGTCGAGGACCCAGATGATCCCCGTCACCACCATCAGGACGAACAGGATTAAAGCGAAATTGCCCAGGATGGATTGCAGTGTCATTTCTCGTCCACTTGAAGGATTGCCAGGAATGCCTCTTGCGGGATCTCCACGGAGCCCACTTGTTTCATGCGTCGCTTACCAGCTTTTTGCTTCTCGAGCAGTTTCTTCTTACGGCTGATGTCGCCGCCGTAGCACTTGGCCAGCACGTTCTTGCGCATCGCCTTCACGTTTTCACGCGAGATGATGTTGGAGCCGATGGCCGCCTGGATCGCCACGTCGAACATCTGGCGCGGGATCAGTTCGCGCATCTTGGCCGCCACGGCACGGCCGCGGTATGGCGCATTGGCGCGGTGCACGATGATGGCCAGCGCGTCGACTTTTTCGCTGTTGATCAGCATGTCGACCTTGACCACGTCGGCGGCGCGGTTTTCCTTGAACTCGTAGTCCATCGAGGCGTAGCCGCGCGAAGTCGACTTCAGCTTGTCGAAGAAGTCCAGCACGATTTCGGCCATCGGCATCTCGTACACCAGTTTCACCTGGCGGCCATGGTAGGCCATGTCCATCTGGATGCCGCGCTTGCCGATACACAGGGTAATCACGGAGCCGACATACTCTTGCGGCATGTACAGGTTGACCGTGACGATCGGCTCGCGCACTTCGTTGATATGGCTCGGGTCCGGCATGCGCGACGGGTTGTCGACGTGGATCACGGTGCCGTCGCGCATTTCGACCTCATACACCACGGTCGGCGCCGTGGTGATCAGGTCCATGTCGAACTCACGCTCCAGGCGCTCCTGCACGATTTCCATGTGCAGCAGGCCAAGGAAGCCGCAGCGGAAGCCGAAGCCCAGCGCTTGCGACACTTCAGGCTCGTACATCAGGGCGGCGTCGTTCAGCTTCAGCTTTTCCAGCGAGTCGCGCAGCGCGTCATACTGGTTGGCTTCCACCGGGAACAGGCCGGCAAACACCTGCGGCTGCACTTCCTTGAAGCCTGGCAGCGGTGCCGGGGCGCCGTTTTTCTCGTGGGTGATCGTGTCGCCGACGCGGGCGGCTTTCAGTTCCTTGATGCCGGCGATCACAAAGCCAACCTGGCCTGCGGTCAACTGCGGCAGCGAGACCGAGCGCGGCGAGAAGATACCGAGGTCTTCCACCAGCTGCACCGAGTCGGTCGCCATCAGGCGAATCTTTTCTTTAGGGCGCAGGGTGCCGTTCACCACGCGCACCAGCATCACCACGCCCACATAGGCGTCGTACCAGGAGTCGATGATCAGTGCCTGCAGCGGTGCTTCCGGGTCGCCCTTCGGCGGCGGCACCTTGGCGATGACCGATTCCAGCACGTCTTCCACGCCCAGGCCGGTCTTGGCCGAGCAGTGCACCGCATCGCCGGCCTCAATGCCGATCACGTCTTCGATTTCCGCGATGGCGGTTGGCGGGTCGGCGTTCGGCAGGTCGATCTTGTTCAGCACCGGCACCACTTCCACGCCCAGGTCGAGCGCGGTGTAGCAGTTGGCCACGGTCTGCGCTTCCACGCCCTGCGACGCGTCCACCACCAGCAGCGCGCCTTCGCAGGCGGACAGCGAACGGCTGACTTCATAGGAGAAGTCGACGTGGCCCGGGGTGTCGATCAGGTTCAGGTTGTAGATCTCGCCATTGCGCGCCTTGTATTTCAGGGCTGCGGTCTGGGCTTTGATGGTGATGCCGCGTTCACGTTCCAGGTCCATGGAGTCCAGGACCTGCGCTTCCATCTCGCGGTCGGACAGGCCGCCGCACAGCTGGATGATGCGATCCGCCAGCGTGGACTTGCCGTGGTCAATGTGGGCGATGATGGAAAAATTGCGAATGTTGTTCATTAAAAATCGAAACGAGCTATAACAAAAAGGCGCTCGAGCGCCTTTTTATGGAAATCAATGCAAGGGTAACCCCCGGCATTTTACCGGATTTCAGAGGGGAAAGCCGGATTTCTAGAGGAGGGACTGTGAAATACTGCTATTTAAGCAATCATTTCGACAACACGGCACGCACTTTGGCTTCATCCAGGAAGTAATGACAGAGCTCCGGCTCGCTCAATTCGGCAAACAGCACCGGCACCAGCTCATCGAATCGCGCCACCAGCGCCTCATCGGCATCGACGTCGATCACCTCGACGGTGAACGGCCGTTCCGGGGTTTGCAGGGCATTCAGGGCTGCCAGCATGTCTTCGCACAGGTGGCAGTAGGAGCGGGAATAGAGCGTGAAGTGCATTCAGTGTTTGCGTGGGCAGGGCTGCACCCCCTCGGGCGCGGGCTGCCATTGTAGCGCGCCGGGCCGCGGGCTTGCCGCCTTCGGGAGCGACAAACACGCGGCCGCGGCGGGCGCCGGCTTACTTGGAGGCTGGCGCCGGACGCAGCGAGAAATGCTGCGCCTGGTTGCCGCGGCGCACCAGCACGGCAGCGGCACGCTTCGGATCGAGCTTGGCCACGGCAGCATTGAACTGCTTGGCATCGACGATGTCCTGGTTATTCAGCATCAGCAGGACATCGCCCTGGCGCAGGCCTGCAGCTTCGGCCGGGCCGTCGGTGTCCTCGACGATCACGCCGCCGCTCACGCCCAGTTCGCGCTTCTGGGCCGCAGTCAGGTCGCTGACCACGAAGCCGAGCGCATTGGCCGCGGTAGCCGGCGCCTCATCCTTCTTCTCGCCCTTTTTGCCGCCGGTGCGGCCAGCCACCTTGTTGTCCGGATCGGCCTCGCCCACGGTCACATGCACATCGGCCGGAGCGCCCTTGCGCCATACGGTCAGGGTCGCCTTGCTGCCCGGCGCGGTGCCCAGCACCATGCGGGTCAGGTCGGCAAAGCGGTCGATTTCCTTGCCGTTGTACTTGATGACCACGTCGCCTACGCGCAGGCCGCCTTTGTCGGCCGGGCTGCCCGGCTCGACCTGGGTCACCTCCGCGCCCTTGTTGTTCTTCAAGCCCAGCGATTCGGCCACATCCTTGTTCAATTCGCCGATCTGCACGCCAAGGCGGCCGCGGGTCACCTTGCCCGACTTCTTCAACTGCTCGGCCACGCGCATCGCCTCGTCGATCGGGATCGCGAAGGAAATGCCGTTATAACCGCCCGACAGGGTCGCGATCTGCGAATTGATGCCGATCACCTCGCCCCGCATATTGATCAGCGGGCCGCCGGAGTTGCCGGGATTGACTGCCACGTCGCTCTGGATCAGCGGCAGCAGGTCGCCGGTGTCGCGCGCCTTGGCCGAGATAATGCCGGAGGTCACGGTGTTTTCCAGGTTGAACGGCGAACCGATCGCAATCACCCACTCGCCCACGCGGGACTTGTTCGGGTCGCCAATCGTCAGGTAAGGCAGCTTGCCGCCGCTATCGATCTTCAGCACGGCCACGTCGGCACGCGCGTCGGCGCCCAGCACCTTGGCCTTGAATTCACGCTTGTCGGTCAGCGTGACATAGACCTCGTCGGCGCCATCGACCACGTGGGCATTGGTCAGCACGTAGCCATCGGCCGACACCACAAAGCCGGAACCGATGCCGCGCTGGATTTCCTGGCCCGGGGTTGGCAGGTTGCGGCGGCGCGGCGACTGGCCGCGCGGCATCTGGCCGCCAAAGAAGCGGCGCAGGAATTCCTGCATTTCATCGGCTTGGCCGGCCGCGTCGACGTCCTTCTGGGTAATGCGTTCGGTAGTACGGATATTCACGACTGCCGGGCCGACTCGCTCGACGAGATCGGCAAAGTCCGGCAAACCGGCCACGGCGGGAGCCGCCGCATAGGCGGGCGCGAAACCGGCAACGGCTGGCAGGCCGAGGGAGGCTGCACTGAGGACCAGCGCAGAAATCATGGTTTTTTTCATGGTTGCGTTCAGTGAAAGTCAATGAAGAACAAGCAATATAAATCAGCTTCGCGTTAAACGGGAGCCGGATATTGTGACGATATGTTGCGGGCAACCCTGCGATGTTTCAAGAGGCCGCTTCAACCGCCTCCGAACCCTGTCCCGCTCCGCTTGCCGGCTCGTCCGTCTTGCCCGTCCCGCCTGCAACGCCCATCTGTTCGCCCTTGCCTGCCACCTGCCCGCTGGGTTCGGCCGGCGCCGGTCCCGGCCGGCCGCCCTGCCCGAGCGCGTCCAGCGCTGCCGCCAGCCGCGCCTGGAAGCCAGCGCTCGGCTCGACTTCAGCCACGCTCTGCCGCAAAGCCTCCCCGATCACCGCATTGACCTGGGCGCCCACGGCTATTTCATCGTCATCCGGCAGCACAATCATTACCCCTCCTCACCAACGCTTATCGACAGGCAAATCCAGCAAAGGCCGCAAGCGCCGTGCAATCGCTTCCCGCGCCCGAAAAATCCGGCTGCGCACGGTTCCCAGCGGACACTCCATGATTTGCGCAATTTCCTCATAACTCAAGCCCTCGATTTCCCGCAACACGATGGCAGTCCGCAATTCCAGCGGCAACGCCATCAGGGCGGCATCAATCGCCAGCATGACCTGCTTGCTGAGCAACATCGACTCCGGCGTCCCGATCTCCGGCACCGGGGCCGGCAGCTGGGACGGCGCCACGCCCTGCGGCGCGCTGCGCTGCCGCCGCCGCAATATCGCATTGCGCGCCCCGTTCAGGGCAATCCGGTACAGCCAGGTGTAAAACGCCGCCTCGCCTCGAAAACGCGGCAAAGCCCGGTAGGCTTTGAGGAAGGTCTCCTGCACCACATCTTCCGCTTCGGCTGGATCGCGCAGCAGCCGCAGCACCAGCCGCAACAAGCGCCGCTGGTAGCGCGCCACCAGCAGGTCGAACGCCGTCCGCTCCCCTGCCCGGGCCCGCTCCACCAGCTCACGATCTGGGTCCACCTTCATAAGAGCAGCCCCGCGAAGATTGGTTCACATTTTTTGAAGCTGGGTCCGCACTGCGGCCTGCAAGCGGCGCCACCCGCCGTCCGCAACAGAATCCTGCAGCAGGGCCAGCCAGAGGCGCTGGCCTCCCTCCAGCTCCAGGTGCAGCAGCAAGGCACCCGGCCAGGCTGTGCAACCGTCCAGCAAGCGTGCCCTGCACTGCTTCCGGTATACCGTCAGCAGGATTTCTCCGACACCGGAAATATCAATGTGGCTGCAATTGACTTCGCGCCGCAGGCTCGCCAACATCGCTGCCGCCAGCAAGGGCTGCCCGCTCCATGCGCCGACGGCCAGCACGGACGCAACAATCCCTGCCCGCAAAACGCGCAGGCATGGCGACGGACGAACAGCGACAGATGCCGCGATCGACATAGGAATAAATGAGTTGGGGGTACAGCAGAAGCGCTCGCCCCGGCACTAAGACCAGGGCGAGGCTTGGAAGTTCCGTTTAGACTTTAGCGAACAGCAGGCTGCCGTTGGTGCCGCCGAAGCCGAAGGAGTTCTTCAGCGCATAGTTGATCGTGGCGTCACGCGCGGTATTGGCGCAGAAGTCCAGATCGCATGCCGGATCCTGGTTGAACAGGTTGATGGTCGGTGGAATCACCTGGTTGTGGATTGCCAGTACGGTGAACACAGACTCCAGGCCGCCGGCGCCGCCCAGCAAGTGGCCGGTAGCCGACTTGGTGGAGCTGACAACCAGCTTCTTGGCGTGCTCGCCGAAGGTGCGCTTGACACCCTGGACTTCCGCCACGTCGCCTTGCGGGGTCGAGGTGCCGTGTGCATTCACATAGTTCACCTGGTCAGGGTTGATGCCAGCGTTGCGCAGCGCGTTTTGCGCCGACTTGCTGCCACCAGCGCCGTCCTCCAGAGGCGAGGTCATGTGATATGCATCGGCGCTCATGCCAAAGCCCAGCACTTCTGCATAGATCTTGGCGCCGCGCGCTTTCGCGTGTTCGTACTCTTCCAGAACCATGACGCCCGCGCCTTCGCCCAGCACGAAACCGTCGCGGTCCAGGTCCCATGGGCGGGACGCGGTAGCTGGGTCATCGTTGCGCGAGGACAGTGCGCGAGCCGAAGCGAAACCGCCCAGGCCCAATGGCGAAACGGTCGATTCCGCGCCGCCGGCGATCATGACATCCGCATCGCCATACTCGATGGCACGGGCTGCCACGCCGATCGAATGCAGGCCGGTGGTGCAAGCCGTCACGATGGACAGGTTGGGACCGCGCATGCCGTACTTGATCGACAGGTTGCCAGAAATCATATTGATGATCGAGGCCGGCACGAAGAATGGGGAGATACGGCGCGGACCGCGCTTGTCGTAGTCTTCCTTCTGCGATTCAATCATCGGCAAGCCGCCGATGCCGGAACCAATGATCACGCCGATGCGATCGGCATTTTCTTCAGTCACGGTAATGCCGGAATCCTGGATTGCCTGGATGCCAGCGGCCATGCCGAAGTGGATGAATTTATCCATGTGACGCGCTTCTTTGGCGTCGAGGTAGTCCTCGACGTTGAAGCCCTTCACTTCACCCGCGAAACGGGTGGAAAAGGCCGACGCGTCAAAACTAGTAATGTTTGCGATCCCGGACTTGCTCTCGGTGATTGCTTTCCACGCGTCGGCAACGCTGTTGCCGACGGGGGAAATTACACCGAGGCCGGTGACCACTACACGACGGTTTTTAGAACTCAAGCGAGTCTCCCGGAGTGGATCGGAGAGTCAGGGCTTAGATTAGGCCTTGACGTGTGCAGTTGCGTAGTCGATCGCTTGCTGCACGGTGGTGATCTTTTCAGCTTGTTCGTCTGGGATTTCCATTTCGAACTCGTCTTCCAGTGCCATTACCAGCTCAACGGTGTCGAGGGAATCGGCGCCCAGGTCGTCCACGAAGGAGGATTCGGTCTTGATGTCTGCTTCAGCGACGCCCAGTTGTTCAGCGACGATTTTCTTAACGCGTTGTTCGATATCCGACATGTTATGGCTCCAATATGTTGTTACGGAAAGCGCGCATTTTAGCAGGTTTGCGCGCCTATAAACTAATTTCGACGTTTGATTTGATCTACGTTGAAATCACTATTAAATGATGCGATCGTGCGGCATTATGCCGCATAACCGTATCAATTCATATACATACCACCGTTCACGTGGAGGGTGGTACCGGTAATATAAGCGGCTGCTGGCGAAGCCAGGAAAGTGACGGCTGCAGCGATATCTTCCGGCTTGCCCAAGCGGCCCAATGGAATCTGGGTCAGCAGGGCCGTATGTTGGTCTTCGCCCAGCGCTTTGGTCATATCGGTATCGATAAAACCAGGTGCAACGCTGTTGACGGTAATGTTGCGGCTGCCGATTTCACGGGCCAGGGCGCGGGTCATGCCCTCGACGCCCGCCTTGGCGGCAGCGTAATTCATCTGGCCCGGGTTGCCGGCCGATGCCACCACGGAGGTGATGTTAATGATACGCCCAGTCTTCGCTTTCATCATGCCGCGCAGGACTGCGCGGGACAGGCGTCCAACCGAAGTCAGGTTGGTGGCGATCACGTTATCCCATTCCTCATCCTTCATGCGCATGGCCAGCTGGTCCTGCGTGATGCCCGCATTGTTGACCAGGATGCCAACCGCACCATAGGTTTTCGAAATGTCGTCGATGATGGCAGCGCACTGTTCGGCGTTGGTGACATTCAGCACCATGCCCTTGCCTGCTTCGGCGCCGATTTCGGCCAGGTAGGCCGAGATTGCTTCCGCGCCAGCTTCGGTGGTGGCGGTGCCGATCACTTTGGCGCCCTGGCGGGCCAGCTCTTGAGCGATTGCCTTGCCTATGCCGCGCGAAGCGCCGGTCACCAGTGCTACTTGATTAGCGAGAGTCATTGTCATCCTTGTCTTATTTCAGGGTTTCCAGCATGCGCTCGAGCGTGGCCTGGTCGTAGATGGCTTCGCCAACCAGGACCGGATCGATGCGCTTGGCCAGGCCCATCAGGACCTTGCCCGGACCGCATTCAACCACATTCGTGATGCCTTCGGCAGCGACTTTCTGCATGGTTTCCACCCAGCGCACCGGCGAGGCAGCCTGGCGCACCAGCGCATCCTTGATCGAAGCCGGATCGTTCAGCACGGCCACGTCGACGTTATTGATCAGTGGGATTTGCGGCGCGTTGAAATGGATCGACGCCATGTAGTCACGCAAGCGATCCGACGCTGGCTTCAGCAGCGAGCTGTGGAATGGGGCCGATACCGGCAGGCGCATGGCGCGCTTGGCGCCTTTCGCCTTGGCGATTTCGCAAGCCTTGTCGACGGCCGCACTATGCCCTGCAACCACAACTTGTGCCGGCGCATTGTAATTAACAGCTTCCACGATTTCGCCCGGCACGGCGGCAGCCGCTTCGGCGCAGGCCGCGCGCACCTCTTCGTCGGACAAGCCCAGCATCACAGCCATGGTGCCCTGGCCTACTGGCACCGCTTCCTGCATCGCTTGCGCGCGGAAGCGCACCAGGGGCACTGCGTCTTTAAACGAAATCACGCCTGCGGCGACCAGGGCCGAGTACTCGCCCAGCGAGTGGCCGGCAACCACGCTTGGCACCGGGCCGCCAGCAGCGATCCAGGCACGGTAAGCTGCCACGGCAGCGGTCAACATGACCGGCTGGGTGTTGGTGGTCAGGTCGAGTTCTTCTTTCGGGCCTTCGGCAATCAGCTTGCCCAGATCGAATTGCAGTGCATCGGAAGCTTCTGCAATAGTCTGTGCAACCACCGGATTGCCGGCAAAGCCTTCCATCATGCCCACGGCCTGGGAACCCTGGCCAGGGAACACAAATGCGAATTTATTCATCTTTCAACCTTTAGACTTCTTATTCTAAAAAGGACTGCATTTTATTACATCCGCGCCAGGACAGCACCCCAGGTGAAGCCACCGCCCACACCTTCCATCATCACCACATCGCCCTTCTTCACGCGGCCGTCGCGCACAGCGACATCCAGCGCCAGCGGGATCGAGGCAGCCGACGTATTGCCATGCTGGTCAACGGTCACCACCATCTTCTCAGGGTTCATGCCCAGCTTCTTGGCCGTGCCGTTCATGATGCGGATATTGGCCTGGTGCGGGATCAGCCAGTCGATCTGGCCGGAAGTCATGCCTGCCGCATCCAGCGCTTCATAAGCCACCTTCTCCAGCACCGACACTGCCAGCTTGAACACTGCCTGGCCATCCATGTACAGGAAAGCGCTGCCGGCAATCGCGCCATTGGACAGGCTGCCTGGCACGCGCAGCACTTCGGAATGGCGGCCATCGGCATGCAGCTTGCACGCCAGGATGCCTGGCTCTTGCGACGCGCTCATGACAATCGCGCCGGCTCCATCGCCAAACAGCACGCAGGTGGTGCGGTCTTCGAAATTCAGGATGCGCGAGAACACCTCGGCGCCGATCACCAGCACGTTCTTGTGCATGCCGGACTTGATGAAGCTGTCCGCAGTCGCCACCGCGTAGACAAAACCGCTGCACACAGCCTGCACGTCAACCGCCGCGCAATTATTGCTCATCCCCAGCTTCTTCTGCACGATGCATGCCGTGCTCGGGAAGCTGCCGTAAAAATCAGGTGTGGAACTGGCGACGATGATCAGGTCGATATCGTCCGGCTGCATGCCGGCCATTTCCAGCGCGCGCTTGGCAGCCATCACGCCCAGGTCGGACGAAGCCTGCTCCGGCTCCGCGTAGTGGCGGGCGGAAATGCCGCTGCGCGACACAATCCACTCGTCCGAAGTCTCGATGCCTTTGGCGGCCAGTTGGGCTGCCAGCTCATGGTTGGTGACGCGTTTCTCAGGCAGGTAGCTGCCCGTGCCTACGATCTTGCTGTACAGGGTCATGCGTGTCTCTCGTTTGTGTAGTCGTCTCTTCCTGCGGCATCAGTTCGGCAATCATGGCCGACAGATGCTCTTGCAAATCATGATGCGCCGCCTCGTAAGCGCGGCGGATTGCCCATTCAAAGGCTTCCACGCCTGCCCCGCCATGGCTCTTGAAGACCAGGCCGCGCAGGCCCAGCAGGCCGGCGCCGTTATAGCGTGCAGGATTCAGGCGTTGGGTGATCATGCGCAGCGCACCGCGCGCAATCAACGCACCCAATATGGTAATTGGGTTGCGCTTGAATTCTTCGGTCAGCACCACCTTGAACAAGTTCGCCAGGCCTTCCACGGCCTTCAGCGTCACATTGCCGACAAAGCCGTCGCAGACGACGATGTCGGTGGTGCCTTTGAAAATATCGTTCCCTTCCACGTTGCCGTAGAAGTTCAAGGCGCCGCGCTCGTGGTCGGCGCGCAGCAAGGCGGCCGTGGCTTTCACCACCTCGTTGCCTTTAATGTCTTCCGTGCCTACGTTCAGCAAACCGATGGTCGGGCGCTCAATGCCCTCCATTGCCTGCACCAGCACATAACCCATGATAGCGAATTGGTGCAGGTGGTGCGGTTCGCAATCCACGTTGGCGCCCAGGTCCAGCATATAGGTTGGCTTGCCCAGCTTGTTGGGCATGATGGTGCAGATGGCAGGACGGTCGACGCCGGCCATGGTCTTCAGCACATAGCGCGAAACGGCCATCAGGGCACCGGTATTGCCTGCGGAAACGCAGCCGGCCACGGCGCCGCTCTTGACCTGCTCAATAGCCACGCGCATCGACGAATCCTTCTTGCGGCGCAAAGCGACCTCGAGCGGATCATCCATGGTGACCTGTTCGGAAGCGTGAAGGATGCTCAGGCGCGGTTCGGCCTCGGCGTGGTGTTTCTTCAATTCAGCGCGCAGGACGTCTTCCAGGCCCACAAGGACCAGCTCGGCGTTCGGTTCGTGCTTGAGGAATGAGATTGCTGCGGGGATCGTGACTGAGGGGCCGTGATCGCCACCCATGCAGTCGATAGAGATTTTGATTATCATTGTATAACTCAAAGAAAAAGCGGCGCAACGTCAGAAAATCCTGCGTAGCACCGCTTTGTCTTGTAGCCGAAGGCAAAAAACGTCGATTACTCGTCGTTCTTGGTCTTCAGCACTTTGCGACCACGATAGAAGCCGTTAGGCGAAATGTGGTGACGCAGGTGGGTTTCACCGGTGGTTGGCTCAACGGCCAGGTTCGGTGCTACCAGAAAATCGTGCGAACGGTGCATGCCGCGCTTCGACGGGGATTTCTTGTTCTGTTGAACAGCCATGATGACTCCTAATACTAAAGTTCTAAGATTTTAACACATCCGATGCGCAAAAACATGCGAATCGAGCTTTTACATCCATGCCAAACTCGATTACTGCACGCGTTTTGACACGTTCTTTGCTACTACAAACTGATTAATTCGTTTAATTTGCCTTCAAGCCCTTGAGGCTTGCGAAAGGCGAAGGCTTCTCATTCTTCGCAGAGTCGACCAGCGAGGCATCTGGACACACCTCGTGCTTCGGCGCTTGCGGCAAGGCCAGCAGGGCCTCATCCTCAACCAGGTCCATGAGATTCATGGCACGGGCACCGACGATGACGTCGATGCTTTCATCGTCAATGATTTCTTCGATCTCGTCCGCATCCGCATCGTCTTTGCCGAGCATCAGGAGCGTCGACGAATCGATTTCATAATCAAACGGGGTCAGGCAGCGCTGGCACACCAGTTGCACCTTGCCGGCAACGGTCAGGCGCATCTGCGGGAAGCCCTGTTTGCTGGAACCGCCCTCCACTTTCCAGGTCAACTCACCGGAATTGTTAGCGCATTCCTTGCTAAGCCGGGTCATTTCAGCGACGGGCGTTACCCCTTCCTTGCTGCTGTTGGTCCGACAAAATTCAAAGGCGTCGATCTCAAAAGCATTCATTGGCTAAAATTTCCCTCGAAAACCTGCGATAATAACAGGATTTTCCACGCCACGTCAAAGACTTGCGAGACTTTTCGCGCTTTTTCTACGGCGCAGAGAGCATATAACATTTCCCTGATGAAAACAACCAACATCATCCTTGCCTCCAGCTCGGCCTATCGCCGGGAGCTGTTGTCGCGCCTGCATTTGCCGTTTTCGGTCGACGTGCCGGATATCGATGAAAGCCCGCGCGCAGGCGAAACGCCTTCCGCCACCGCCTTGCGCCTGGCCCGCGAAAAGGCCGCTGCAGTTGCTGCCCGCCATCCTGGCGCACTGGTGATCGGCTCCGACCAGGTCGCCACACTGGACGACGAGCAAATCGGCAAACCTGGCAATCATGCCAATGCCCTTGCCCAATTGCAGAAAATGCGCGGCCGCGAGGTGGTATTTCATACGGCGCTGTGCCTGTGGGATGGGCGCAACAATACGCACCAGCTCGAAGATATCCAGACCGTGGTCAAGTTCCGTGACCTGCCGGATGAAGAGCTGGATGCCTACTTGCGCATCGAGCAGCCCTATGACTGTGCCGGAAGCGCGAAAAATGAGGCGCTGGGGATTGCGATCCTCGAGCGCATTGATTCCAGCGACCCGACTGCCCTTACCGGCTTGCCGCTGATTGCATTGACCGGCATGCTGCGCAGCGCGGGGGTCAGTTTCTTCCAAACCGGTTTACAAGTTTAAAAAATGAACGGCACCCTCTACCTCATCCCCAACACCCTCGGCCCAACCGACTCCCTGGACCAGGTCATCCCCCAGCATGTGCAGCAACTTACCAGTCAGCTCGGGCACTTTGTCGCCGAAAACGCCAAGACCGCGCGCGCCTTCCTGAAGCAAGTCGGCACCGCCAAGCCGATCCAGGAAATCGCGATCAGCGAACTGAACATCAACACGCCGCCAGCCGCGCTGCAAGCCCTGCTCGATCCCCTGAAAGCCGGCCACGACGTCGGCCTGCTTTCCGAAGCCGGCGTCCCGGCCGTGGCCGACCCCGGCGCCGACCTGGTCCGCCTGGCCCACGCCCACAATATCCCCGTGCGCCCGCTGGTCGGCCCCTCCTCCATCCTGATGTCCGTGATGGCCAGCGGCCTGAACGGCCAAAGCTTCGCCTTCAACGGCTACCTGCCGACCGACGCAGCCCAACGCGCCAAGCGCCTGAAAGAACTGGAAACCCGCTCGCGCCAGGAAAAGCAAACCCAGCTGTTCATCGAAACGCCCTACCGCAACGCCGCCATGCTGGAAGCGCTGGTCAGCGCATGCAACGGCAGCACGCTGATCTGCGTGGCCACCGACATCAGCCTGCCAACGGAAACGATCCGCACCCGCACGGGTGCGCAATGGAAAGGCCTGCTCGACGCCGGCAAGGCGCCGGACTTCCACAAGAAGCCAACCGTCTTCCTGCTACTGGCCCAATAAGTTATCGAACCGAGTGGGCATACTCATTCACCCACTCGAACGCCTCGCGCTGTAACGCATACAGCGCCGACGGCGGCAGGTCCAGCTTGTGAAGGATGCCGGTCAGCTCCTGCCCCTCCTGCGCCCGCTCGATGAGCTCGATCAGGCGCAACGCCAGGCCCAGCTCGCCTTCGCGATGCAGCAAGGCATCGCGCACCTCGTCCAGCACATTGACGCTGTCGAGGATTTCCCCCATGCGTACCGAAAACAGTGCATCCATCAGCGACATGATGCCGACGGTGAAGCCGATATCGGCCGCCACCTTCTCGGAGGGCCGCGTATGCCCCATCACCAGCTCCATGGTCTTGCCACGCGTAGTTGCCATCTGCAACAGCGGCGAATCGAACTCCGAACCTTTCACGTACAGCAGGATCTGCAGCCAGCGCTGCAACTGCCGCCGCCCCAGCACAATCAGCGCATGCCCGACCGAATTGATGCGGAAGCGCGCCCCCACCGCAGGCGTATTCACCAGCCGCAGCAGGTTCAGGGAAATCAGGGGATCATGCTTGACGCTGCGCTCCACCTCGCGCTGGTCGGCATCCTGGTTCAGCAAGTCCAGCAAGTGCATGATGGAGAGCTGGGATGGCGTGATCTTCTTGCCGCTCAGGATCACCGGCCGCGCAAAATAATAGCCCTGGAAGTACTCGAAACCCAGCTCCATGCATTCGCGGAACTCCTCGACCGTTTCGACCTTCTCGGCCAGCAGCTTCTGGTTCGGGTTGCGCAGGTAGCGCGCCAGTTCCGGCAAGCGGCCGCGCTCGATCTGCTTGATGTCGACCTTGATCACATCCATCAGCGGACGCAGGGCCGTCACGGCCTCGCTCTCGCCCGCCACATCGTCCAGGGCGAACTTGTAGCCGGCCTGCTTCAATTCCTGCACCCGCCGCAGCACGTCCGGCGTCGGCTCCACCGATTCCAGCACTTCGAGTATCACCTTATCGTTCGGCAGGAAGTGAATGAAATCACTCATCAGCCCCGTCGTATCGACATTGACGAAGGCAAGCTGGTCGCCCACGACCTGCTCCATGCCCAGCTCGGAAGCATGGGCAATCACGGAAGCAGTCGCATGGGTACCGTCCGTCACACGGGCTTCGTGGACTTCGGCATTTCGATAGAGCAGCTCGTAGGCCACGAGCCGCTGGCTGCGGTTGAGGATGGGTTGCCGTGCCAAGAAGAACTGATTGGCATACGGCATTGGGATCTGCACTTCACTTTCAACCACGGCTGTCATGGGTTTCCCCATTGCTAAGACTCATGGTTACAAGACTATACCCATTAGTGCAGTCTTGGCAACATTTTTATGCGGTGCGCGGCGCAGCTTTCTTGGCTGTGGCCGCTTCACCACTCTCCAGCGTGAACTGGGCGCCCGCATCGCGGCCCAGAACCTGGACCAGGTAAGGCATCACCTGGCGCAGCATCGGCTCCAGCGTGTACGGAGGATTCAGCAGGAACATGCCGCTGGTGTGCAGCGCAATACCGTCCGGCGTCGGAGTGCTGATGCACAGCGTGACATTCAGCCAGCTCTTGGCCGGCAAGTGCTTCAGGCGCTCGGCAAAGTTGCGCGCTTCGATGCGCTGCAGCACCGGATACCAGACGGCGTAAGTGCCGGTCGGGAAGCGCTTCAACGCGTCGTTCAACATATCGGTGACCTTCTTGTAGTCCTGCTTGTCCTCATAAGGAGGATCGCACAGCACGACACCGCGGCGCGAAGGCGGCGGCAGCAGCGCTTTCACGCCGAAGAAGCCATCGGCCTTGTTGACGATCACGCGCTTGCCGCGCGCCGCCGGGCGACGGCCGTTGGCGGCCTGGTGCTGCTCGAGTTTGTGGAAATTGTCGGCAAGGATCTTGGCATCCGACGGGTGCAACTCGAACAGGCGCAAGCGATCCTCTTCACGCGCCACAATCTCGGCGCAATACGGCGAACCCGGGTAGAAGCGCAGCTTGCCGCTCGGGTTCAGGTCCTTGATCAATTGAACGTAGTCAGCCAAAGGCTCCGGCAGGTCATCACGGTCCCACAACGGGCCAATGCCGGTTTCGAATTCAGCGGTCTTGGTGGCTTGCGCGCTATCGAGCGAGTAGACGCCGGCACCGGCATGGGTGTCGATATAAGTGTAAGGGACGTCCTTCTGGTTCAGGTATTCGAGGACCTGGACCAGGACAAAGTGCTTGAGGACGTCGGCGTGATTGCCGGCATGGAACGCGTGGCGGTAACTGAACATGGATAAGGCAGATTATTGAATCAATCTGCCATTATCTCATGCGAAAGACTCAGGCGACCTTCTTCGAATCGAAGAACTGCTCGTCTTCGGTTGAACCATGCAGCGCCGTAGTGGAACTCTGGCCCTGCTGGATGGCCTGGGTCACGGCGTCAAAGTAGCCGGTACCGACTTCACGCTGGTGCTTGACGGCGGTGAAGCCCTTGGCCGCAGCTGCGAACTCGGCTTCCTGCAATTCCACGAAGGCCGACATCTGGCGGCGCGCATAGCCGTGCGCCAGGTCGAACATGCCGTAGTTCAGCGAATGGAAGCCAGCCAGCGTGATGAACTGGAATTTATAGCCCATCGCCCCCAGCTCTTTCTGGAACTTGGCGATGGTCGCATCGTCCAGGTTCTTTTTCCAGTTGAAGGAAGGCGAGCAGTTATAGGCCAGCATCTTGCCAGGGAACTTGGCATGGACCGCTTCGGCAAAGGCCTTGGCAAACGCCAGGTCAGGCTTGCCGGTTTCGCACCACACCAGGTCGGCGTATGGCGCATAGGCCAGCGCGCGGGAGATCGACTGCTCAAGGCCGTTGCGAACCTTATAGAAGCCTTCCACGGTGCGCTCGCCGGTGCAGAAAGGCTTGTCGTTATCGTCCACGTCGGAGGTCAGCAAGTCTGCTGCCTCGGCGTCGGTACGCGCAATCACCAGGGTTGAAGTGCCCATCACGTCGGCCGCCAGGCGGGCAGCAGTCAGCTTTTCGACGGCTTCGCGGGTTGGCACCAGCACCTTGCCGCCCATATGGCCGCACTTCTTCACGGAAGCCAGTTGATCTTCAAAGTGCACGCCCGAAGCGCCGGCCTCGATCATGGCCTTCATCAGCTCGAAGGCATTCAGCACGCCGCCGAAACCGGCTTCCGCATCCGCCACGATGGGCGCGAAGAAATCGATATCGTCCTTGCCTTCCGACCACTGGATCTGGTCGGCACGCTGGAAAGTGTTGTTGATGCGGCGGACCACCATCGGCACCGAATTGGCCGGATACAGAGACTGGTCCGGGTACATCTCGCCCGCCAGGTTGGCATCGCCCGCTACCTGCCAGCCGGACAGGTAAATCGCCTTCAGGCCGGCCTTCACCTGCTGCATGGCCTGGTTGCCGGTCAGGGCGCCAAGCGCATTGACAAAGGGCTCATTGTTCACCAGGTCCCACAACTTTTCCGCACCGCGCTTGGCGAGCGTATGTTCGATGGCCAGCGAGCCGCGCAGGCGCACCACGTCTTCGGCGGTGTAAGTGCGGGTGACGCCTTTCCAGCGTGGGTTGCTATCCCAGTCGTGCTGCAGGGTTGCGATTTGTTCGGCGCGGGTTGCCATGATGATCTCCTACGTAAAGCGTTAGAAAACGAAAACCGTTAGAGATATCTTAGGCTTGATTGCTCTGGTGCAGCACGTCTTATATAAGACATATGAGCAGCAATTATTCTTGCTAAATCATAAGCTTAAGGTGAGCATTCCATGATGCGGAACAACATTTCTCCTTTCGAGAGAAACAAGGTTCGTTGAATTGATGCACTTTCCATCGCATGAAATGGCGGTTTCACATCGTGGAAAGTGGCAGGAAAATCAGGCGAGCTTCTGCCTCGCCACCAGCACGCCATCGACATCGGCGTAGATCCAGTCCCCCGGACGGACAGTAACGCCAGCGATTTGCACGTTCACATCGCGCTTGCCAACGCCATCGCGCGCACTGCGCTGTGGATGCGTGGCCAAGGCCATGATGCCGACATCGCATTCCGCCAATTCCGCGCTATCGCGCACGCAACCGTCGACGATCACGCCGGCCCAGCCATTATTCTGGGCCAGCAAGCCAAGCTGGCCGCCGACCAGCGCCCGGCGCAAGCTGCCGCCGCCATCGACCACCAGCACTTTGCCCTCGCCCTGGGTTTCCAGAGTTGCGCGCACCAGCGCATTATCTTCATGCACTTTCAGCGTCGCCGCCGGCCCGGCAAACTGGGCCCGTTTGCCGAAGTGGCGAAAGAACGGCGACAGCGCTTGCAGGCTACCGTCTTCCAGCATTCCAGGATTGTCATCACACAGGTCAGTCGTAGCAAAACTCATGGCGTTTCTCCAAAAAAATTCGGGGTCAGGTCTGTCATTCGGACACCGACACAATATCTTTGATCTAGCTCAATACGCAAATTCGGCCGATTTTGCGTATTGAGCTAAATCAAAGGATTGCGTTAGCTGTCCAAATGACAGACCTGACCCCGAATTTTTGACCCCGAATTTTCAGGCGGCGGCGCTGGCGGTGGCGCGGGTGCGGCTGCCGACACCGGTGGCAGTGGCAATTGCGAGCAGCAGGAAGAAGGCGATGCCGGCGAAGACGAACTGCGGTTTGCCGGCGTCCATCATCAGGCCGAACAGTAACGGGCCTACCGACAGGCCGCTGTCCAGGCCGGAATACACCACGCCATACACGCGGCCCGTGGCATTCTTCGGCGCGGCGGCGCGGATCATCAAGTCCCGCGATGGGCCCGCAATGCCGGAGAAGAAGCCGACCAGCGCCATCAGCACCAACGCCCCCCAGGCCGGCACCACCGCCAGACCAAGCAGCAAGGCCAGCACGGCAGCCAGCGCGAAAGCAGCAGCAATCGTGCGGTCGTGATTCTTGCGCCCGGCGCCGAGGAAGCCGCCCAGCATCATGCCCACCGCGGATGCCAGCATGTACGCGGTGAACGCGCTGATTGCCATCGCCAGCGACATGCCGTACAGCTTGACCAGGCCGGTCGAGGCGAAACTCTGGATACCTCCCAGCGCCAGCGCCGTCAGGAAAAAGAAGCCAAAGCACATCCACACCGACGGCAGGCGCAGGAAATCAAACGAGCCGCCCTGCCGCACATCGGCGCCATGCTGGACGATCGGATCGGGACGCAGCGCTTCGCGGTTCCACCACAGGATCGCCAGCACAATCGCCGGCAGCGCGGCTGCCGACAGCAAGGCCGTGCGCCAATCGGTGGCCGTCGCCACGCCGGTCAGGAACAGCGGCGCGGCGGCCCAGCCAATGCTGCCGCTGATGCCGTGCACCGAAAAGCCGTGCGCCAGCCGGTCGCGCGATACGCGCTGGTTGAGGATCGTATAGTCCGCCGGGTGGAAGATGCTGTTTCCCATCCCGGCCATCAGCGCGCCCACCATGAGACCGGCATAGTTCTGGGCATTCGACAGCACCAGCGCCGATACGCCCAGCATCGCCATGCCCGAAAACAGCACGCGGCGCGCGCCAACCCGGTCCACAACGAAACCGGCCAGCGCCTGGCCAATGCCGGAAACGACAAAGAACGCCGTCATCAGCAGTGCCAGCTCGGAGTAGCTTAAGCCGAAAGCCGTCTTCAGCCAGGGAAAGAGCGCGGCCAGGATCAGGTGGTAGAAGTGCGAGACGCCATGCGCCAGCCCGACCAGGCCGATCACGCGGGCATCGGTGCGTAAGGTTTGATTATCCATTGCCTGCCTCATTCGTATAAAGAATGGAAACATTTTAGGAAAACCCGGCGCGTCTGTTTTGAGCTAGGATGACATCATTTATCGCAAAACTGCCATCCCATGCCAGTCCAGATCGTTACCCACACGGGGCCGCACGAAAGCCGCCGCGAACCGACCGACGTGCAGCCAGTCACCATGATTGCACGCGACCTGGTCAGCGAGCGTTCCCTGCAGGCGCATACCCACGATTGCGCCCAGCTGACCCTGGCACTGGAAGGCGTAATCCGCTTGAACGCGATGGACAGTAGCTGGATCGTGCCGCCGCAGCGCGCAATCTGGACCGCGGCCAATGTCGAGCATTCCCTGAGCGTGATCGAGACCGCGCGCTTGCGGCCGGTCTACGTCGTATCGTCTTTCGATCCCTTCCCTGGCGAGCCATGCAAGGTACTGGAAGTTTCACCGCTGCTGCGCGAACTGGTCATGGCGCTGGAGCAGGAAGACCCCGCACTGCCAACGCGCCGCTCGCAATTGATCAGCGACCTGATCCTCGATGAATTGCCGCACCTGGCCACCCGTCCAATCCGCGTCCCCATGCCGCGCGATAAACGCTTGAAGAGCCTGTGCGACGCCTTGCTCGCCGATCCGGGCGCGACGCAAACGCTGGAGGAATGGGCTGGCAAAGCCGGCGCTTCCGAACGCACGCTGGCGCGCCTGTTTGAAAAAGAACTGGGCATGAGCTTCGGCCAGTGGCGCCAGCAAGCGCGGCTGGCGCACGCGGCGCCGATGATTTCCAGCGGCATGCCCCTGTCGCAAGTAGCCGATGCGCTCGGCTACTCCAGCCAGTCCGCCTTTACCGCCATGTTCCGCAAGACCTTCGGCTGCCCACCAACCGCCTTCTTCAACACCCGCATCTGATGTAGATCAAACCCGCGATTGATTGCCGCTCGGCCGCGCTTGCCTGCCGGCGTTCGCGCTGCCTACACTCATTTGGGAGGCGCGGCCTGGTGGCGCTGCATTGTTTCGGCGTCGAGCATTTCGCGCAGCCTCACAAATAATGGTGCCGTGGCAGTGTGCTTGCGGCCGTACCCCAGGTTGAAGGCATAGTCGAAATCGGGCGGATTATCGCCCTGGTTGTGCTGGAGAATGGTTTCCAGCTTGTCGAAGGCTTTCACGGCCTGGGCTTCTGGCGTGGCGGCGGCTTCGTACTCGTCCCAGAGGGCGATGATTTCCGCGCGCAGTGGCGGGTCGAGTTCGCACGTCAGGGTATGCAGGTCTTCGCGCTCCTGCGCGGACTTGCCGGGATGGGCGTGCTGGTGGATGGCGGGGATGTCGCCATGGATTGCTTCGCCGAGGTCGTGCACGATGCACAGCTTCAACAGGCGGGCCAGGTCCAGGCTGGGCAATTCGTCGGCGAACACCAGCGCCATCAGCGCCAGCCGCCAGCTATGCTCGGCGGTGCTTTCCGGCCGTCCGGTCGAGGTAAAACCACTGCGCAGGACGCTCTTCAGCCGCTCCGCTTCGCGCAGGAACTCCAGCCGGCCCGCCAACGTTGACTCATTCATGCAGTGCTCCTATCCAGAGGCACGAGTTTACGCAATTTGGAGGATGTATGTCATCAGGTTTTCAATGGCCATCAAAATGGTGGCAGTGGCTGCTGGTCTATCCGGGCCTGGCAGTTGCCCTTATCCCTATCGCCAACGAATATCTCAAGTCGAGCGACGGCGACAAACAAGTCGCACTCTGGACCAAGAACATCAGTTGTATCGAAACGCCCTTCGCCGGCGTCTTGAACGAATTCAATGTGCAGACCTCCGCCACCATCTGCAAATCCGGCGATGTGCTGGTGCGGTTTATCGGACCCGGCGACAAGCGGGCCTACCGGTGGGTGGCGGTGGAACTGTTTGGCTTGCGCAGCAGCGGCACATTCAGCTTGATCGGCAATGCGATGGCCCAGGCGCCCGCCGCGCGCCAGCTTGAAGAAACCGTCTGCCAGTGGACGCGCCCGGACGGCTGGGTCATTCGCCGCGTGAAGGTGCAGGGCAGCTGCTTCAACGAGCACATCTGGGCTGCCACAGGAGAAGTCAGGCGCCGGCAGCAGGTTGACTGCCAGGCGCCTTGCCGGTGAGCTTAAGCCTTGCGGAAGGCCAGTTCGTTGCCCTCGGCTTCGATGCGGATCGTGTCCTTCGGGCCGAAGCGGCCTTCCAGGATCAGCTTCGACAGCGGGTTCTCGATCTGCTGCTGCACCGCGCGCTTCAGCGGGCGTGCGCCATAAACCGGGTCGTAACCTGCCTCGGCGATCTTCTGCAGCGCGGCGTCGCTCACTTCCATGCCCATGTCCATGCGCTTCAGGCGCTGCTCGAGGATCTGGAGCTGGATGCGGGCAATCGAACCGATATGCTTGTCGTCCAGGCCGTGGAATACCACGATCTCGTCGATCCGGTTGATGAACTCCGGACGGAAGTGGCCACGCACCTCGGCCATCACCGCCAGCTTCACCACCCCTGGGTCGGATTCATCCAGCGACTGGATTTTCTGTGAACCCAGGTTCGAGGTCATGATCACCACCGTGTTCTTGAAGTCGACGGTGCGTCCCTGCCCGTCCGTCATGCGCCCATCGTCCAGCACTTGCAGCAGCACGTTGAACACGTCCGGGTGCGCCTTCTCGATTTCGTCCAGCAGGATCACGCTGTATGGCTTGCGCCGCACGGCTTCGGTCAGGTAGCCGCCCTCGTCATAGCCCACGTAGCCCGGCGGCGCGCCAATCAGGCGCGCGACCGAATGCTTCTCCATGAATTCACTCATGTCGATGCGGATCAGCGATTCCTCCGAGTCGAACAGGAAGTTCGCCAGCGCCTTGGTCAGCTCCGTCTTGCCGACGCCGGTCGGGCCGAGGAACATGAACGATCCATACGGACGGTTCGGGTCCGACAGGCCGGCGCGCGAACGGCGGATCGCATCGGCCACCGCGTCGATCGCTTCGTCCTGCCCCACCACGCGCTCGTGCAGCTTCTCTTCGATGTGCAGCAGCTTGTCGCGCTCACCCTGCATCATGCGCGACACCGGAATGCCGGTCGCACGCGATACCACTTCGGCGATTTCCTCCGCCCCGACCTGGGTACGCAGCAGTTTCGGCTTGTCGCCGGACTGCTCGGCGGCGCCGGCGGCTTCGGCCTGCTTCAGTTGGGCTTCCAGTTCCGGCAGCTTGCCGTACTGGAGTTCCGACACGCGCTGCCAGTTGGAGGCGCGGGTTGCCTCTTCCATCTGCTGCTTGATGCGCTCGATTTCTTCCTTGATGTGGGTGGTGCCCTGTACATTGGCTTTTTCAGCCTTCAGCACTTCCTCGTAATCGTTGTATTCGCGCTGCAGCTTGGCGATTTCATCGTCCAGCAATTGCAGGCGCGCGCGCGAGGCTTCATCCTTCTCGCGCTTGACGGCTTCCTTCTCGATCTTGAGCTGGATCAGGCGGCGTTCGAGCTTGTCCATCACCTCCGGCTTGGAGTCGATCTCGATCTTGATCTTCGAGGCCGCTTCGTCGATCAGGTCGATCGCCTTGTCGGGCAGGAAGCGGTCGGTGATGTAGCGGTGCGACAGCTCCGCCGCTGCGATGATCGCAGGGTCGGTGATTTCCACCTTGTGGTGCAGCTCGTACTTATCCTGCAGGCCACGCAGGATGGCGATGGTCGCCTCCACGCTTGGTTCGTCGACCAGGATCTTCTGGAAACGGCGCTCCAGCGCAGCATCCTTTTCGATGTATTTGCGGTATTCGTCGAGCGTGGTCGCGCCGAGGCAATGCAGCTCGCCGCGCGCCAGCGCCGGCTTCAGCATATTGCCGGCGTCCATCGCACCTTCGGCCTTGCCGGCACCGACCATGGTGTGCAGCTCGTCGATGAAGACGATGGTCTGGCCCTCGTCTTGCGCCAATTCCTTCAGCACGGACTTCAGGCGCTCCTCGAATTCGCCGCGGTACTTGGCGCCTGCCAGCAGGGCCGCCATGTCGAGCGACAGCACGCGCTTGCCGCGCAGGGAGTCCGGCACCTCATTGTTGACGATGCGCTGCGCCAGGCCTTCCACGATGGCAGTCTTGCCGACACCCGGTTCGCCGATCAGCACCGGGTTGTTCTTGGTACGGCGCTGCAGCACCTGGATGGCGCGCCGGATCTCGTCGTCGCGCCCGATCACGGGGTCCAGCTTGCCCATGCGGGCGCGCTCGGTCAGGTCGAGGGTGTATTTTTTGAGGGCTTCGCGCTGGCCTTCCGCTTCCTGCGAATCGACCTTGGCACCGCCGCGCACGGCATCGATGGCGCTTTCCAGCGCCTTGCGCTGCAAGCCGTTCTCGCGCGCCAGCTTGCCGGCCTCGCCCTTGTCTTCGGCAATCGCCAGCAGCACCATCTCGCTGGAGACGAACTGGTCGCCGCGCTTTTGCGTTTCGCGGTCGGCCTGGTTCAGCATATTGACGAAATCACGGCTGACCGTGACGTCCCCGCCCGACACCTTGGGCAAGCGCTCCAGCGAGTGCTTCAATGCCTGCGCCAGCCCGCCGACGTTCACACCGGCGCGCTGCAGCAGCGAACGCGCACCGCCGTCTTCTTGGTTCAACAGGGCCAGCAGCAGGTGCGCGGGTTCGATGTATTGGTTGTCGTTGCCGACGGCCAGGCTCTGGGCATCGGCGAGTGCTTCTTGCAGTTTTGTTGTCAGTTTGTCTTGGCGCATGTCGAACGCTCCTGATGAATTGTCAACGACAATCTAAGGACGCGTTGACAGTTTTCAAGACCACTTTATTAAAGCATCGTCGTCGCTGCTGCGCGCATCGACCCAGCGCGCGCCTTCGGGCGTCTGTTCCTTCTTCCAGAACGGCGCCTCGGTCTTCAGGTAATCAATAATGAATTCGCAAGCCGAGAATGCCTCGCCCCGGTGCGGCGAAGTGACCGCCACCAGCACGATCTGGTCCATGGGCTTGAGCGGCCCGATGCGGTGGATGACCAGCGCGCCATAAATCGGCCAGCGGGCTTTGGCCTGGTCGATAATGGACTGAATCGACTGCTCGGTCATGCCTGGGTAATGCTCGAGCTCCATTTCTGCAACGGAAGCGCCCTCGTTCAGGTCGCGCACCGTACCGACGAAAGTGACTATACCGCCAACTTTGGCGTTCCCGGCGCGCAGTTGCGCCACTTCATGCGACAGGTCGAAGTCTTCTGCCTGGATCCTTACTTCGTTCATTTACCCTCCGCGCCAGTCTTGCGGAACAACTGCTCGATGCGGCTGGCAGTGCGTGCGTCCACCAGTGCTGGCATGGCACACAGGGCAAGGAACTGGGCGGCGTGGCTGGCCGGTTTCTGGCCGGACTTGAGGGAGGACTGCAATACTTCTACCTGCATTTTCAATCGGTCTTTCGCAAATTCGGCGCCACTGTCGATGCCGGCCACGATTTCGAGGCGCAGCACTTCGGACAGCAGGCGTTGGCGGTTGGTTTCCAGTTGGCCGGCGTAGGCGGCACGCGCGGAGGCGCCCTCCCCGGCAGCTTTCAGTGCGGCGTCGAAGCGGATGCGCAGGGTGCGTTCCTGCTCGGCTGGCAATGCTGCCAGGGCTTGCCAGCGCTTGTCCCAGTCGGCGCTGTCGATATCGCCCGCTTCGACCAACGCATTTTCCAGGGCCTGCACCAGGCGCAGTTTCTCGCGCAAGGCATTGGCTTGGGCGGCGCCGGCGCGCTTGCGGATCGCATCGGCTTGCGATTGCAGGGCGCCGACCGCGGCGCGGTAACGCTGGTCGATCTTCTGCTCGCTGGCGCGCGGCACCACGCCGGAAGCATGCCATGCGGCGGCGGCATCTTTCAGCGCCTTGCCGATCGCGGCCAGCACGGACTTGTCGTCGCCTTCGAAACTGGCCCCCTCCAGTCCGGCGCAGATCGCTTCGCGCGCGTGCAAGTGGGCCTTGCGCTCATGGTCGGCGGCATGGGCGTGCTCCTTGCGCCTGGCGAAAATCTGGTCGCAAGCGGCGCGGAATTTCTGCCACAGCGCCTGTTCGGTCTTGCGCTCCAGCGGCAAGGCGCGGGCGTGGCCTTGCCACGATTCCTGCAGGCGGCGCAAGGTGTCGATGGTATGCCGATCCAGCGGATTCAGCTTGCCGACTTCTTCGATCAATTGCTCGCGGCGCGCCACTTCGATCTTGCGCTGCGAATCGAGCGGTGCCATCAAGGCATCCATCGCCTTGCTGAAGGCGGCGTCCAGGCGCTTCTTGTCCTTGCGGTCGATGGTGCCGAGGCGGCTCCAGGCTTGGCGCAGGCGTTGCGTGGACGATGCCAGCGTGCGCCAGTCATGGGTGTGCGGCAGGTTGCCGGAGGCGGATTCCTCACGGTCGACCTGCGCGCCGCCGGCGGCTTCCAATTGGGCCATGTCCCTGGCGATCAGAGCATAGGCTTCATCGACCAGTTGTTGCGCTTTTGCTGCATTGGCGTGGCGCTCATCGGCCAGGTGCTTGAAGTGGGCGGCGGCGGGAGCATAGGCGGCGGTACAGGCGGCGTCGAATTTTTCCCACAAGGACTTGGGCGCGGCGCCGGATACGCCATCCAGCCCCTTCCAACGTTCGCGCATGCTGCCGACTTTCTTGGCCAGTTCGCTCATGCCGAGGCCTTCGGCAGGCAGGCTTTCAACGGCGTGCACCAGTTCTTCCCGCGACACGTTGCCGCCCCAGCGCGCCCAGTCGCCCAGCCGCTTCAGGTCAGCCCGCGCGTGGGCCAGGCGCTCGGCCTGGGCTGGCGACAGGCGGCCGGTCTTGCTGTCTTTCAGCGCCTTGTCATGCTCTGCGGCAATGTGAAGCTGGCCCTGCGCGAGCGCAGCCTCCATCGCCTCGACCAGGTCCATGAAGTGGCGGTTGGCCTCTTGCTCGGCAGGAGACGGCTTGTGTTTCTCCTTTGGCGGGCGCGGCGGGCGCAAGGCAGCCGCATCCTGGCCATCGGCATGGGTGACTGCCGCGCCATGGAATGGCGCTGGCGTAATGGCCACCGGCCCCGGCGCGGCGTGCTCCATGGCGCCTGCCCTGGCGTTGCCTGCCGGCCGTTCGGTTTCTGCGGCAACCGGCGCTGCTGGCGCCGGCATCGCGGCAGGCGCAACGGCCCCGGCGTTCGCAGCCGGCCGCTGCGCGGCGCGCTCGGCCGCCAATGCGGCATCGAAGTCGTTCAGCAGGTGGCGCGGCAGCGAAGCGCGCTCAGGCGATGCCAGGTGGGCTTCATGCTCGCTGGCCAGGCGTTCCAGTTCCTCTGCCCCGGGATGCCTGCGCAAGGCTGCCAGCGCATCGATCATGGCGCGCTGCAGCGAAACTTGTGCTTCCAGGCGCTCGGCCAGCGCATTGCGCACATGGGCAAATTCAGCCGCTGCCGAGGGCGCTGCATCGACCACCTTCCATTGACGATCGAGGTCCGCCACCAGGTTGGGCGTGAGCTTTTCGTCAGCAAACAAACGCTGCGCGAGAGCAATACATGCCTGGGCCTGCTTCTGCTCGGCCTGTACGTGGCGGATGGCATCCAGACGTCCTTGCACCAGCTTGGCCACCCGCCGGTCCGAATTGCGCATCGCCTGCTGCACTTTCTCCAGTGCAGGCTGCGACACGACATGCTCGGCGGCGGCCAGCCGCACGTCGGCAAATTCACTGTTCAGGATGAGCTCAACCGCAGCAGACTCATCGCCCGCAAGATTGCGGGCCAGCTCGGCTTGCGCCGAACGGCGTTCTGCAGGAGTGCCGAGCGGCGCATGCGACCCGCCGGAACTCGGCTGGCCGGCAACGCTGGCCTGGCTGGCCTGCTGCTTGAAAAGGAACTCAAACATAGTTGTGCTATGAATGGATCAAAACCACCATCATAGCGCAGCGCCGCCCGGCAGGGGCGGCGAATGCAGGCACGGCGTGTTCAGGCCGTATCCGCAGCGGCGCGATGGGCCGAACGCGTGCGCCGGTGGTAGCGCAGCTTCGGCACAGGAACTGCGGCCTCGTCTTCACTCTGCAGGGAGGCACGCACCTGCTTCGCTTGCGACAAGGCTTTCCTGTCTTTATCGGCGGAGGCCGGCACGCGGCGCGCTTCCACCACTTGAGCGTCATGGGCCAGGAATTTGTTCGCGATATCGAACCACGCTTCGCCGCCGATGGTGGCGCGGGCAATCGTGAACAGTTCCTTTTCCTCTTTCTCCAGGCGCTGCAGCAGCACCGTGCAGAAAGTCTCAATCGATTCGCAAATTTCCGTCACTTGCTGTTCGCTATAGTCCGCCGCCGAATCGAGTTCCGCCTGCAGCCGCCGGATGACCGACAAGGCAGACTGGTTCAATCGGCTCAGTTCGTCCAGCAACTGATTGGCTTGTTCCGTCGCATTTTGCAGCGCGGGAATCAGGTACAGCTCGATCTTGCGCCAATGACAGGCCTGGTACAGGCGCTCCAGTGTCTCGCAAGCATATTCAAGCTGGGAAAGGGTCAGGCGCTGTTGCCGCAACAGCGTCGATTGCACGTATTTTTGAAACGACAGCAGGCTAAGGCGCACGTTAGCCTGTTCAACGGATAGCGCAACTAATGTATATGTGGCCGTTAACATTCTTGCTCCCAAATATCGCTACGCGGAAACGGAAGTACAAGTGTAAATTAGCCCGACAGGTTCGCTTTGACGTAAATCAATGTCACGTCATGCGCCCTCCCTAATTTAGGAGGTTTTCAAATCCAGCGCAAGGCGAAGATCAACCATACCAGCTTCTCGCGATGCCGTCACGGTTCCGCCAAATCTTCGCATAAGTTGTTGCATTCCGATATTCTCCGACAACGCTTCGCCCGTGATTTCATGCGTTCCGCGGCTGCGGAAATAGTCAAGCAATTTCTGGAACAGGATATTTCCCAGTCCTTTGCCTTTCAGATCTGAACGCACGATGATCGCGAACTCCGCTTTCTGGTTGTCCGGGTCGGCCACTGCCCGTACCACGCCCAGCGTTTCCGGCTGGCCATCGGCGCCGGTGCGGGTGGCGATGAAGGCCATCGCGCGGTCGTAGTCGATCTGGGTCAGGCGCGCGAGCTGGGTCGGCGGCAACTCCTTCATGGCGGTGAAGAAGCGCAGGCGCACATCGTCGGGCGCCAACTGGCTGAAGAAGCGCACATGGGCCGGCGCATCTTCCGGCCGGATCGGGCGCAGCAACAGGGGTGCGCCCTGCCACTGGATTTCCTGCTCCAGTTCCTGCGGATAGGGACGGATCGCCATGCTGCTTTCGGCGCGGCGCGGGCCAAGCGTGGCGCGGGCGCCATGCACTTGCAGCACGCCGCCGGTCACGGTAACGGGATCGATTTCCAGGGCAGCGATTTCGCCAATGTCGGCTACCAGTTCGGCTACGTGCACCAGCGCACCGCACAGGATTTCGCGCTCATCGACCAGGGCGCGGCCCACGCCGGTACGCCGCAGCATGTCGCGCGCCAGCACCGTGTTCAAGGGCGGCAAGCCGACTGCCCGGTCGTCCACCACGCGGCCGGCACTGCCACCCAGGCCGACACTGATGGCGGGCCCGAACACCGGGTCGACCTGCATGGCGATGCGAAGCTGCTGCACATTGCCGCCGGCTGCCTGGCTTGCCAACGGCAGCCCGTAGGCAGCCAGCAACGCGGCCAGCTCGGCTTGCGGCAGTTCCGCGTGGCCGGCCGCGCGCGCCGCTTGCACCAGGTTGTGCGCGGCCTGGCGTTCCGGCACCGAATGCGCGGGCACCTGGCCCGGAACTTCAATCAGCAAGGCCTGGTTGCGCGCATACTGCACCACCTGGCTGTAGGCGCGCACGGCTTTTTCGGGCGTGTCATAGGTTGGCAGTCCGGCGTCGGCGAAGATCTGCCGTGCGCCGGCGACCGACGCGCCGCCCAGCCAGCAGGAAAGCACACTGCGGCCGCTCTGGCGCAGCAAGGGCGCCAAGGCCTGCGCCACGCCGGTGCTGGCCGCGGCCGACGATGGCGCGTGCACCACCAGCAGCGCATCCGCGCCCGGGTCGGCCAGCAAGGCACTGGCTACCGCGGCATGGCGCTCGGCGCTGGCTTCGCCGCCGATATCGATCGGATTGGACAGCACCAGTCCGGCTGGCAGCTCATTGCGCAAGCGCTTGCCGGTATCGGGCGAGAATTGCGCCAGCTTGCCATGCACATATTGCAGTGCATCGGCCGCCAGCTTGCCGGTGCCGCTGCCGTTGCTCATGATGGCCAGGCGCGTGCCGCGCGTGGGCCTTGCGCGCGCCACCGTTTCCACCGCGTCAAACAGGTCGGCAGAGGAATACACGCGCAGCATGCCGGCGCGGCGGATCACGGCGTCGTACACCTTGTCGTCGCCGCTGCGGCCGGCCTTCAGCACCACGACCGGCTTGCCGCGTGCCGCCAGGCGGGCGGCTGAAATGAACTTGCGCGCGCAAGTCACCGATTCGATGTGCATGATGATGGCGCTCGTGTCATCGTCCGCTGCCAGGTAATCCAGCATGTCGCCCAGGTCGATATCGCCGCCCTCCACCACCGACACCACGCGCGAGAAGCCGAGGCCGTGCAGTTGCGCCCAGTCCAGCACCGCCGTCATCACGGTCGCCGATTGGGAGATAAAGGCGGTCTTGCCGGGCTTGGCGCCGGCGTGGGCGGCACTGGCGTTCAAGCCGGCCAGTGGCGCCACCAGGCCGATGCCTCCCGGGCCCAGGATGCGCAACAGGTTTGGGCGGGCGGCCCGCATGACCTGCTGGCGTATGGTGTCGTTGACCGGCGTCAGGATGATGGCGCCGCGCGTGCCGCGCGCGCCCAGGTCGGCAATCAGGGCCGGCACGGTATCCGGCGGCGTGCAGATGATGGCCAGGTCCGGCGCGCGCGGCAAGGACGACAGGCGCGCATAGCAGGGAATGCCGCGCAACTGCTCGTACTTCGGATTGACCGGCCAGATCGCGCCGGCAAAGCCGCTTTCCGCCATATTGTTCATCACCTGGGTGCCCATGCGGTCGGGCCGCAGCGAGGCGCCGAAGATGGCCACCGAGCCGGGCTCGAACAGGCTGTCCATATTCCTGATACTCATCGCAACGCTCTCCTACCAGCGTGAATAGTGGTCCTCGGTCACGCCGGCGAGCTGCGTGACAATGCGTTTCGGCCCTTCCGGTTCGCTGCGCACCCAACCGCTGAAATGGCCCACCGGCTGGATGTAGCGGCTGGCGGCCACCAGCAGGTTGCGGTTCTGGCGGCGTGCGCCGTCCGGCGTGAAGAACAGCTCCAGTTGGTCGTCTTCGGTGAAAATATGCCAGCGCTGCATGGGGTCGTGCGGGTCGAAGATGAAATGCGCGGGCGCCAGCGGCACCACTTCGCCATCGATCCAGAGCGCATTTTCGTGGCCGCCGAAGTAGCCCGATTGCAGGTTGAAGCCCATCTCAAGGTTATGACCGGAGGCCCAGCGCCATGAAGTCTCGCGCGCCAGCAGGCCGTTCGAGTAATCGAAACTGGCTACCCCGCCATCGAGCTTGTATTCGTCGCGGAAGGTGCGCACCTCGCCGGTCAGCGGCATGCCGGGCGACTTCTGCGTGCCGTGCAGCGCCCCGCCCTGCACCGGGCCGGTGGCCAGCAGCAGCGGCGCAATTGGCGGGCCGAATTCAGCGTCAATTTCCATGTAGGGGCAGCGCAGGGTCAATTGATAGCGATCGCCTTCCAGGGGTTCGATGCTGATCCGGGTGCTGCGCGTGCGGAACCAGCTGGCGGCGCCTGCATGCTCGCCGACGCCGACCGACATGCGGCCCGGCAGGCCGTCCTGCGAGAAATTGGCCATCATATCGCTGTCGTTGCGATCGAAGGCGTAAGCGAAGCAGGTGCTGGTCCAGCCCAGGTCGACGATGGCAACCGCCGCCATCACCTGCTCCGAAACCAGGGACACGTAGTGCCACTTCTTGTGGTGGAAGCGGCGCCACAGGCTGCTGCGCGCATAGTCGCCGGCCAGCAAATGCCAGTCGAAAGATTCGGCCGCGCCTGAGAAGCGGCCAAGCAGCGGCTTGCCATCGGCGCCGACCACCCGTTGCGGTGCTGGAGCCAGCCTCATTGTTCGACTCCCTGGGCATCCAGCTCCGCCTGCAACGTTGCGGCGAATTCGGGCGGCTCGCTGGCTTGCACCTGAACCTGCGGGCAAGCGTGCCAGCTGGCCAGGCGCTGCACCGCCCCCGCGACGTCGCGCACGAAGCGGTCGGTCACGCGGGCGCCGGGCTCGAGCACCAGGTTCTTCAGCTCAAATATTCCGCCGCGGCGGTGCGCCTTGGCGTCGATGCGGCCAACCAGTGCGCCACGGCGCAGGATCGGCAGCGTGAAGTAGCCGTAACGGCGCTTTTCGGCCGGCGTATAGCATTCCAGGCGGTAGTCGAAACCGAACAGGTCGACCGCGCGGCGGCGGTCCCACACCACCGGATCGAACGGCGACAGGATGGTGGTCAGGGTCGGCGACAGGCTGCCGTCGGCGGCTGCTTGCGCCAGGTCGGCCAGCTCATGGTGGATATAGACGGGGTCTTTCCAGCCGTCGACGCGCGCGCGCAGCAGCAAGCCTTCATCGGCCAGCGCTTCCAGGTCCGGGCGCGGCGGCTTGGTGCGGTAGTAATCAGCCACCCAGGCGCTGCGCGCCAGGCCCAGCGCACGCACGGACTTCAAGGCCAACTCGCGCCGGGTTTCATCCATGTCCGGCATCTGGCTGTCGTCCCAGCCCGGCAGCACGCGTTCGGCCAGGTCGTACACGCGCTGGAAATTGTGGCGGCGCGCGATCATCAATTCGCCGGCGGTGAACAGCACTTCCAGCGAGCGCTTCTCCGGCTTCCATTCCCACCAGCCACCGCCCTTGCCATCGGTACGCTCGAAATCGGCCGATCGCACCGGCCCGTTGCTGCGGATATGCTGCAGCACACGATCCACGTCCGCACGCCGCTCCTTCATCCACTGCACCGAATATTTCCATCCCATCGCGCTGGGGTCGACCATGCGATGGCGCAGCAGGCGATAGTCCTCGATCGGCACGAAGCAGGCTTCATGCGCCCAGTATTCGAACAACGCGCCTTCGGCCAGGTGCTCTTCCAGCCAGGGCTGGGGATAGTCGCCCAGCCGGCTCCACAACACGAGGTAGGGGCTGCGCGCCACCACGTGGATGGTGTCGATCTGCAGCACGCCCATGCCGCGGATGATTTCCAGCACATCGGCCTTCTGCGCCTTGCGCCGGCGTGGCTGCAGCAAGCCCTGCGCCGCCAAATGCAAGGCACGGGCCGCGGCGAGGGAGAAATTCAGTTCGGTCAAGACTCGATTCCTGTAGGGGATGAACGCTTATTCTAATAGCGAATTGACAGTATTTCTTGGCATTTTGCGAATGATGGTGGCTGCATGGCAGCATTGCGCCGTTTTTTTGCCCCTGCTGCCGGGGTTTGAGTGCAAAATAAGTCTGTGCCAACGTCAACCGCCCGTCAGATTTTCCACAAGCTGTATCGCATGATACTGCTGCCCTCTTTCACGCTGGTTTTGCTGGTGGTGATGTGGGCCGACGTTTTTTACCAGCTCAAACAGGACGCTGAAAGCGCGCACTACGACGCCGTGCAGCACAGCCACTCGCTGGCGCGCACCCTGGCCGAACACTCCGGCCATCTGCTGCGCCAGGCCGACCACGCTACCCAGCTTTTCAAGCTCAAATTCGAGGAAACCAACGGCGCCCTGCGCCTGCCGGAATTCAGCAAGCGCGGTGGCTTGCTGGATTCGGTCATGCCGGCCCGCCTTGAATTGCCCATCGCCCTGATCGACGCCAACGGCAACCTGTTGGACAGCATGCACGGCGCCTTTCCGCCCAATTCCGCCAACCAGTCCTTCTTCAAGGCCCTGTCGACGACATCCGGCGATGCTGCGCTGGTCACCAATCCGATGGTCGAACCGATTACCAAGAAGTGGCAAATCCAGATCGCACGGCGGCTGGACGACAAAGCCGGCAAATTTGCCGGCGTGATCGTGCTGATGATCGATCCGGCCTACTTCGTCGAAGATTATGACCGCATGCATGTGGACGAAGGCGGCCTGGTCATGCTGATCAGCCGCGATACCGCCCTGGCCACCGGCCGCGTCGACGAAAAGCTCTTCATCACCGACATCATCGACTATGTGGCGCCGGCCGATCCGGTCAACCTGCCGGAAGAACTGCTCCTCAAAACCCCGATCGACAGGACGGAACGCATCTACGGCTTCCGCGACATGCCGCGCTATTCGCTGACCGCCGTAGTGGGCGACGCCAAGGAACACGCGCTGGCCAAATACTACAGCCAGCGGCGCCTTTACTTTGGCGTCACCGCCATCGTTTCGGTCGTGGTCCTGGCCTTCAGCTTCCTGCTGACGCGGCAGGCGCAGCGCCTGCGCGAAAGCACCCGCGAGGCGACTTATGCGCGCGAAAAGCTGCATGCGGCCGTCGATGCCAGCCTGGATGCCCTGTTCCTGATCAAGGCATGCCGAGCCGGCGGCAACGGCAGCGAGATCACCGACTTCCTCCTGGTCGACGTGAACGAACGCGGCGCACGCGTTCTCGGCCACGCCCCGGACGAGGCGCTTGGCAAGCGCATGGGCGACATGCTGCCGCATTGGCATAGCGAAGGCATGTTCGACAAGTGCCTGGGCGTGATGCGGACCGGTGAACCGCTGGAAGAAGAGTTCGAATCGACTGTTTTCGGCGAACAGCTTTGGCTGCGGCACCAGATTGTCGCCATCGAGGACGGCGTCGCAGTTACCGCACGCAATATCACCGAACGAAAACGTTCCGAGATGGCGGTGCGCCAGAACCAGGCGGAGCTGCAAGCTGTGAATGATGCGTCGCCGCTTGGCCTGGTACGCGCCGACCAGGACGGCAAGTGCACCTATGTCAACCGGACCTTCGAGGCAATCACCGGCATGTCGCGCGACACGGCGCTGGGCGACGGCTGGTTCAATGCGGTGCATCCTAACGACCGGGAAATGCTGCGCGCATCGCTGCGCCACCTGAACACCACGCAGCTGGCTTTCCAGGAAACCCTGCGCTGCGTGCACCCGGACGGCAAGATCGTCTGGACCTCGATCAAGGTGGCGCCGATCGTGATCGACGACGCAATCGCCGGATACGTCGGAACGCTGGACGACATCACGCTGGTGCGCAAGTCCGTCATGGCCCTGCGCGAGAGCGAGGCGCGCCTGCGCACCATCGCCGACACGCTGCCGGCCATGATCGCCTACGTCGACTTCGAAGAAATTTACCGCTTCCACAACCTGGCGTATGAGCGCGAGTTCAGCAAGACCGGGCTGCACGTGACGGGGCGCACGGTGCAGGAGACCGTGGGTGAAAAACGCTACGCCATGCTGCAGCCCTATATCGCGCGCGTGCTGCGCGGTGAAACCCTGACCTTCGAGGAAGAAGACGACAGCGGTGATTACCTGCGCACATACGATGTGGTCTACATCCCGCAACTGGACGAAGACGGTATCACCGTGATCGGCTTCCACGTCATGCGGCAGGACGTGACGGCGCAAAAGCGGGAGAAGCAGCGCCTGCTGCGCCTGTCGCAGGTCGATGCGCTGACCGGGCTGACCAACCGCGCCGGCTTCCTGCAAAAACTGAGCGAATCCATGACCGCCTGCCGCGAAAGCGGCGGGCTGATGGCCGTGATGTACCTTGATATCGACCGCTTCAAGCCGGTCAACGACACTTACGGCCATGCCGTCGGCGATGCGCTGCTCAAGGCATTTTCGGCTCGCCTGTCCAACACCGTGCGTGCCAGCGATACCGTGGCGCGGCTGGGCGGGGATGAATTCACCATCATCATGGACCACATTTCCAAAACCGACGATGCCGCCGTGACCGCTTCCAAAATCGTGCACGCCATGCAGCAGCCGTTCGAGCTCGATGGCATCCTGGCCAATGTCTCGACCAGCATCGGCCTGACCTATTATCGCGACGAGGATGTCAGCGCGGCCGAATTGTTGAAACGGGCCGATTTGCTCTTGTACGAAGCCAAACAGGCCGGCCGCAACACTTTCCGCAGCGGCGTTCCGTTGCCGGAAATGCGCTCCCCGAACGCGGCCTGACCGGGATCAAGACATCCGCCCGCCGTTTGCGCTATATTTGCGCTTCCCACGCCCTGCTTTACATTTCATGCGCCTGCTGCACACTTCCGATTGGCACCTTGGCCAGTCGCTGCATAATTTTGACCGCCACTACGAGCATCAGTGCTTCCTCGACTGGCTGCTCGATGCCATCGTGTCCGAACAAGCCGACGCCTTGCTGGTGGCAGGTGACATCTTCGACAACGCCAATCCATCCGCAGCCTCGCAGCGCCAGCTCTACACTTTCCTGCAGCAAGCCCGCATCCGCGCGCCCCGGCTTGACATCGTCGTCATTGCAGGGAACCACGATTCGCCGGGCCGGCTCGAAGCGCCCGGCCCCTTGCTGGAGGTGCACGGCACTACTGTGATCGGCTATCCGCATCGCGATGCCGACGGCAACATCGCCATCGAGCGCATGCTGGTACCGTTGACCGGCAAGGACGGCGCCGTCGCGGCCTGGGTGCTTGCCGTTCCCTTCCTGCGCCATGGCGACGTGCCGCGCCTGCCCCCGGTGGAGGCTGCCGATGGCGACGACCACGCCGCACCGCAGCCCGACCCTTATCTTTCCGGCATTGCGGAGTTGTACCGCCAGGCACTGGAACTTGCGGGCGTCCGCGCTAACGATGGCCAGGCCATCGTGGCAATGGGCCACTGCCATATGGTCAATGGCACCATGTCGGCCGATTCCGAGCGCCGCATCGTCATCGGCGGCACGGAGATGCTCCCCACGGGCATCTTCCCGCCACCAATCGCCTATGCGGCGCTGGGCCACCTGCATTTGGCCCAGCAAGTCGGCCCGCATCGGCACATCCGCTACTGCGGCAGCCCGATCCCCCTTTCCTTCGCCGAGGCCAGCTACCAGCACCAGGTCCTGCGCATCGACCTGCAAGGTGCGCAGGCAGGCGCGATCACCGCCCTGCCTGTCCCGCGCGCCGTGCAACTGCTGCGCGTGCCGGAAAAGCCAGCCCCGCTGGACGAAGTAAAAGCCGCCCTGGCCGCCCTCGACCTGCCCGATGCACCGCTCGAACGGCAGCCGCTGCTCGAAGTCCGTGTCAAGCTCAGCGCACCGGAGCCCGGCCTGCGCGCCGCAATCGAAGAAGCCCTGCAAGGCAAGCCAGTCCGCCTGGCGAAGATCGAAACCTCGAGCGCCGCCCGCGCCTCTTTCGACGAAGCGGCGCTATCGCTCGACCAGTTGGCCACGCTGCAGCCGGACGACATCTTCAAGCGCCTGTACCAGCAGCGCTACGGCAGCGACGCCCCGCCCGAACAACTGGCCGCCTTTGCGGAACTGGTGCGGCCATGAGGGTCCTGCGCATCGCCGGCAAGAACCTGGCCTCGCTGGCCGACGAATTCTCGGTCGACTTCACCGCCCAGCCTTTATCCGACGCCGGCCTGTTCGCCATCAGCGGCCCGACAGGCGCCGGCAAGAGCACCCTGCTCGACGCGCTGTGCCTGGCGCTCTTCGACGACACTCCGCGCCTGCACAAGGCCGAAGGCAAGACGCCCGACGTCGGCGAGCCCGTGTCGTCGCAAGACCCGCGCACCCTGCTGCGCCGCGGCGCCGCCGAAGGCTGGGCCGAAGTCGACTTCGTCGGCAACGACGGCGAATCCTACCGCGCGCGCTGGAACGTCTGGCGTGCCCGCACCAAGGCCGCCGGCGCTTTGCAGCCGACCACCATGTCCCTGCACAAGCTGCCAGGGCTGCAGCCGCTGGGCCATAAAAAGACCGAGGTCATGGCGGAAATCGTGCAGCGCATTGGCTTGAGCTTCGACCAGTTCACGCGCGCCGTGCTGCTGGCGCAGAACGAATTCTCGGCATTCCTCAAGGCCAGGGATGACGAGCGCGGCACCTTGCTCGAAACCCTGACCGGCAGCGGAATTTACAGTGAAATTTCAAAGCGCGCCTTTGAACGCTGGCGCGCCGAAGAACTGGCTTTGAAAGCACTCACCGCCGGCCTGGCGAACCGGCAACCGCTGTCGCAGGAACAGCGCGCCGAGATCCTCGCCCAGTCCGAAGGCGCTGAAGCAGCGCTGCAGGCCTCCGCACAGCGCGTCGCGGCGCTGGAAGCCGACTTGCGCTGGCGCCAGCAAGCCGAACGCCTGGCTGCGGCGGCACTGCACGCACGCGAACATCTCCAGCAGCGGCAGCACGAATACGATGCGGCGGCGCCGCGCCGTGCCGTACTGGCGCAACTTGATGCCGTGCAGCCCGCCCGCGCGCTGGACGATGAAGTAGTCCGCCTGGCAGCCGAGCGCGCCGCCACGCAAGCGGCAATTTCGTTGGCAGAGCAGGAAGCCGAGCGCACCCGCCTGGCACTGGAAGTGCTGGCCAGCGACGTCCAGCAGGCCGGCACCACGCTGGCAGCGGCCGAAAGCGCACAGCAGGCGGCGGCGCCGCTGCTGGACCAGGCGAAGTCACTCGATACGCGCCTGCAATCGTTGCAGTCGGCCTTCACCCAAGCTGCCAACGTCCGCGACACAGCGGCCCGGGCCGGCGCCGAGGCGCGCACCGCCCTGGCCGCGCGCGAAGCGCAGCAACAGGCGCTCGCCGGCGAGCAGCAATCCTGCGAACACTGGCTGGCCATGCACCAGCACTGGTCGGCGCTGGCTCGCGACTGGGCGCGCTGGGATGTGCTGTTCGCGCAAGCCGGCCAGCAAGCCAGCCGGGCCGGCCAGCAATCGCAAGCGCTGGCGGCCATTCAACAAGCTGCCATGCGGCAGCGGCAGGATGAAACGCATGCCCGCAACAGCTTGGAGGCAGCCACAGAACGCCTGCGGCAGGCCGAATCGCAGCGCGAACAAGCCACGAAAACGCTGGCCGCCATCGATGCCGACAGCATTGCGCTGCAGCGCCGGCAACTCGAGCAGCGCCGCACCCTGCTGGCCGACGCCAGCGCCGCCTGGCAAGAGCTGGCACAACTTGCCGCCCGCCAGCAGGACCTGTCCACGCGCAGCACTGCACTCCAGGCCGCCCGCGACAGTGCCGAAGCCGAAGTCGTCGCCGCGCGCCAGGCCAACCTCGCGCTGGTCGCCGCCTCAACCCAGGCCGAGCGTTCATTAAAGCTGGCCGAAGCCGCTACCGGCGAAAGTGTTGAAAAACTGCGCGCCACTTTGCAGGACGACGCGCCCTGCCCCGTGTGCGGCTCGCACCTGCATCCGTACCGCAACGAGGACGGTCCGCTGCACGCCATGCTGGCGCAACTCCAGTCCGAAGTGCACGACTGCCGCGACAAGCTGCAGCGTAATATGAAGCACGAGGCCGAACAGCAGGCCCGCCTTCAAGCCAGCGTCGAGCAATTGGCCGCGATCGGTGTCGAACAGCACAATATCGGCAACATGCTCGCTGCTGCGCAACCACGTTGGCAATCTGCCCGTTCAGCGCTCGAGCAACATTCGGAACCGGCCGGACAACCGGCCCTCGATGATGACGCATCGGGCTGGCTCGCTGCCCATGCAGGCGGGTTGCAGGCGGCATTGCGCGCACTGGAAAACCAGGAACAATCCCAGCGCCAGGCAGCCCGCACCCGCGAGGTGGCGCAAACCGCCTGCGAGCAAGCGGCCGCCGAATGCAGCCGCCACCAGCACGCGCTAGCCAACGCCCAAGCTGCGCTGGTCCAATCGGAAGCGCAGCACAAAGCCCTCGACGAGCAGCGAATCGACACCGCGCTGCAAATTGCCGACCTGCTCGACCAGCTTGATGGCCCGCTGGCGCGCGCCGGCTGGCAGGACGAATGGAAGGAAAGCCCGGCGCGCTTCCACGAGCAACGCACGCGCGACAGCATGCAATGGCAAGCGCAGCGCCAGTCGGCCGACGAGCGCAGCACCGCAATGGCCGCAATCGCCATTGAACTGCAGGCCTTGCGCGGCGCCCAGGAACGCAGTGAGTCTGACGCCCGCGCCACCCAGGCCGCCGCCGACGCTGCCCGCGCTGCATGCGACGCCGCAGCTGCGGAGCGCCAGGCACTCTGGCAGGGCCGCCCTGTACGCGAAGTGGAAACCGAGTTGCGCTCGGCAATCGACACTGCCCGCTCCGCTCTGCAAGCGCGCCAGGAATCGGCCCACCAGGCAGCCCAGCAGCGCGCCCGTGCCGACGAAGCCCACGCCCAAGCCAGGCAACGGCTTTTGGCACTGGACGCTGCCGCGGAAAACGCAGCCGCCCGCTTGCAGTCCTGGCTGGCAGGGCATCAGTCGTTTGGCATCGAAAACCTGGACGCCTTGCGCGCCCTGCTCGCCCACTCCCAGCAAGCGATCCGCGACGAACGCACCGGCATCCAGGCAATCGATCAGGCCCTTGCCTCCGCCAAAGCGGTGCAGGCCGAGCGCGCGGCGCAGCATGCCGAACACCTGGCCAGCGCGCCGGCGGGCGAGCAACGCAGCGTCGAAGAACTCGAACAAGGATTGGCAGCGCTGCAGGAAGAACGCAAGCAAGCGCAGGACCACGCCGCGTCCCTCACGCTGCAAATTGCCCAGGACGATGAGCGCCGCAAAGCCGCCGAGGCCCTGCTGGCCGACATCGCCCGCCAGCAGGAAAACGAGCGCCGCTGGGCGCAACTGAGCGACTTGATCGGCTCTGCCGACGGCAAGAAATTCCGCAACTACGCCCAGCAATTCACGCTGGACGTGTTAATCGGCTACGCCAACGCCCACCTGGCGCAACTGGCGCCGCGCTACCAGCTCGAGCGCATCGACAACCCGGCCCAGCCTTCGCTTGGCCTGCTGGTGCGCGACCTGCACATGGGCGATGAAAAGCGCTCCGTGCACTCGCTGTCCGGTGGCGAATCGTTCCTGGTATCGCTGGCCATGGCGCTCGGCCTGGCCTCCTTGTCGTCCAACCGCGTGCGGGTCGAATCGTTGTTCATCGACGAAGGTTTCGGCAGCCTGGATGCGGAAACCCTGCGCGTCGCGATGGACGCGCTGGATGGTTTGCAGTCAATGGGAAGGAAAGTGGGGGTGATCTCCCACGTGCAGGAAATGACCGAACGAATCGCCACCCGGATCGTGGTGCAGCCCGCAGCCAACGGTCGCAGCGCAGTCTCAGTCAGCTAAACGCCAGGTGCGCTCATCCTGCTCGGCGCGCACCATTTCCCATCCCAGCTCGCGGCGGATCTGCTGCGGGTCGGGCAAGGGACGGCGTTCTTCCTGGCGCGACTGCAGCCAGTTGCGCACTGCTTCCTTGCTTGGTTGCTTGGACTTATCCATCGTAAACCTCCATCGGCATGACGGTCACTCCTTCAACGCTGGAAGTGGCTGGCAGTTGACGGAGCTCGCCTGCCAATTTGTTATTATGTGTAAATGGGAATCGGCGCCATATCATCGTCAGCCAGCTACGCGCCGCAGGCCAGCGCACCTGCGCGCAGCGCCACGCGCAGCGAATCCACGCAATCAGCCGACGCAGCCCAGCAAGCCTATTCCCCTGAAGACCAGGCCAAAATTGACCAGCTCAAAGCGAGCGATCTCAAGGTGCGCCAGCATGAGCAAGCCCACCTTGCCGCAGCCGGCAGCCTTGCCACGTCCGGTGCTACCTATACTTACCAGCGCGGCCCCGACGGCGTGAACTACGCCGTGGGCGGCGAAGTCAATATCGACACTTCGCCAGGCCGCACGCCTGAAGAAACCATCGAAAAAGCGCGGCAGGTGCAAGCGGCCGCATTGGCGCCAGCCGATCCCTCCGGCCAGGACCGCAGCGTGGCAGCGCGTGCCGGGCAGATGGCGCTGCAGGCCCAGGCTGAAATTTCAGCAAAGCAACAGGAAGTCCAGCGCAGTTACGGTCTTTCCGAAAAGCAAACGACGATCGATATCTTTGCCTGATAAAATCGTCCTTTTGCCCGGAGTCTAGGCCATGTTCCTGAAAGCCCCACGCACCCTCACTTTCAAATGCGCGAAATGCAGCAAAGCAGTTAAGGTTGCATTGCAGAAAACTTCTGCATGTTCGCACATTACGCCGTACTATGGAGTCTGCACCTGTGGCGAAGTGAAACTGCACGCTACCGGCGCCCCGGAAGCCGTCAAGTCCTACCTGGAGTCGAACGGTTTGTGGACTCATCATCATTGATAAACCTCAAGAAATTCTGAAACTTGCCGTATCAGGGGTAGTGCCCCTAAAGGTTGCCTATCATGAACCCACTCAATTCCATCGGCCAACGCCAGTACCAGAACACTTCCTTATCTCCTGCCACCTCGCAGGCGGAAAGCAAGCCTTCACGCGCCAACGCCGTGAAAAATGTGAATTCGGATAGTGCGGTTTCCTTGTCCAGCAATGCTGTCGACCTGCAAAAACGCGTCGAGCAACTGGGTAACAGGACTGTTGACATGGCACAGGACCTGATCGGCAGCTTTGCAAAAAGTTTGCTTGGCGACAATGCCAAGGGCGCCAGGATTTCCTTCGACTCCGTTTCGCTGGAGTCGAATGCCAGTTTTGCGGCCGCTGCCCTGCATGCCGAAGGCACCGATGGCGTAACGGACGCCCTGGGTTTCAGCCTGGACGAGAACTCCCATTTCCTGGGCAAAGGCACCATCACCACGGCCGACGGCCGCAAGCTGAATTTTGAAGTGGAAATCCAGTACGAAGCCAGGATGACTGCCGGTGCTGCATCCAGCGTGCCAGGGCGCCGCAATGAGCAAACCGACCAGAATCCGGCCATGCCGCTGCCGGAAGTGGAATTCCCGGATATCGATTTCCCAGGCAGCCTGGCCGACCTGTTCCGCTTGATGGACCGCAATATCAGCGCCACCGTCAAGCAGGAGAACGAACAGGGGCAGGAAAGCGATGCCGGCAACCTGACGATGCGCCTGCTCAAGCTGGTCGATTCCGAATCGTCGCTGGACACTTACCTGCCCGCGAACGCGAGCGACAAGGCCAAGGCTTACGGCCGCCTGCAATCCGAACCTGGCCAGGCGGCGGAACTGGCCCACGTAGCGAAAGCCGCCCGCGACGCCGCGGGCAGTGGCGAGATCGACCCGCCAAGCGACGATATCGATCCGCCAGCACCGGCAATTGCACCGGCTCCCGAGGAACCGCCAGCCACGTAAGCGCGCGTATAATGGCAGCCTCCTGATTGAAATTCGGGGTCAGGTCTGTCAATCGGACATTTTGCGCAGCGAAATGTCCGATTGACAGACCTGACCCCGAATTTCTTTGTTTACACATTGGCCACTATGCAAGAAATTCACTGGACAGAACAAGGCGAGCCGCGTTGCGCGCGCTGGCATTCCGAATCGGGCAACCCGCCGCCCAAGCGCGTACAGGTCGCCGACGACACCATGAACGCCGACGTCGCCTATCGCCTCGCCTGCGAAGGCACCGCCCTGCTATGGCGCGGCGACTTCCAGAACGCGCGCCAATTGCTGCAAGCCCTGGCGCGCCGCGCCGACCACAAGAAAGCCCAAGGCGGCAAAGGCCGCAAGGTGGCTGCTGCCAAAACACCGGTCAATGCTACGGAAGCATTCCACCTGCACCGCCAGGCGCAATCGCAGCGCGCACGCACGCTGGCCATGCTGTTGATTCCTTTCGAGCCGGGCTACCGCATTCCCTTGCGCCGCGCACCCGACGTCGCGCTGGCCTGCAACGAAGCCTATGGCCGCGGCGAAGACGCCTTCGCGATCTCCCTGCGCGAACTGCAAGGGCTGATCGGCGCCCACGAATGGCGCAAGGCCGGCGTGCCGGTTGCCGCACTGGGCGAACGCATCCATCCCCATTACGGCGTGTTTTCGCCAGTGCGCGGCGAATACGTGCAGCTCGTGGCCGATGCCCCACTGCCGAAAGGCGCTTCGGAACTAGCATTTGATATCGGTGCCGGCACCGGCGTCTTGTCCGCCGTACTGGCCAAACGCGGCGTGAAGCGCGTGGTCGCCACCGATATGGACAGGCGCGCCCTCAGTTGCGCACGCGACAACCTTTCCCGCCTGATGCTGGACGAGCAGGTGGAATTGCTGGAAGCCGACCTGTTTCCACCCGGCCAGGCGCCGCTGGTGGTGTGCAATCCGCCATGGGTGCCGGCCCGCCCGAATTCCTCGGTGGAGCACGCAGTCTACGACCCGGACAGCCGCATGCTGCGCGGCTTCCTCTCCGGCCTGAAAGCCCACCTGACGCCAAACGGCGAAGGTTGGCTGATCCTGTCCGACCTGGCGGAGCATCTGGGCCTGCGCTCCCGCGCCGAACTGGAAGAATGGATCGCCGCCGCCGGCCTGAAAGTGCTGGGCCGCCTCGACGCCCGCCCGGTCCACCCGAAAGCCAGCGACACCAGTGATCCACTGCATGCAGCACGCTCGGCAGAGCTAACTTCCCTGTGGCGTCTGGGAGTCGCATAAATCGACCTTGCGGAACCGCGACGTTCGAGCTATAATGCTTGCCTCAGACGCGGGGTGGAGCAGTCTGGCAGCTCGTCGGGCTCATAACCCGAAGGTCACAGGTTCAAATCCTGTCCCCGCAACCAGATTCAAAAAGCCGTTGCCTTTGCAACGGCTTTTTCATTTCCGGGTGCGCCAATGCGGATATTTTCATACCTTGCAATACTGCCCTTGATGGGGGCATGCGCGACGCCCGCCAATTCGCCCACCCTCCTGGCCCAGAAGCTGAGCGCCGATATCCTGGCCAGCCCCAGCGCCACGCTGACGCTGGAAAAATGGTGCGCCGACCATGCCATGGCCACCGAGCCGAAAATCGTAGCCCGCCTGGTGCGCGGAACAAATAAGCCGGCCAGCAGCGAGACCCTGGCTCGCCTTGGCGCAAGCGCCGCTGAAGTCAAATACCGCCGCGTGCAGCTCTATTGCGGCGCCCACCTGTTCTCGGAAGCCGACAATTGGTACGTCCCGAGCCGCCTGGCGCCTGAGATGAACCGCCTGCTGGATGAAACCGATACCCCATTTGGCAAAGTGGTACAGCCATTGGCGCCTTATCGCCGCACATTCTCCAGCGCGATGCAGCAATCGCCGACCGCCCTGTTCGAACACGCCGCCGTGCTGTTCTCGGCCTCCCACCAGCCCATTGCCGAAGTGCGCGAAACCTACCAGCGCGGCACGCTCGCATTTTTGTGATCGAACTGTCACAATTGCACGCGACAAGAACCGCAAGGAGCAACGCGTGAACAACGAGAACAATCCAAAAGATTTGCCGGCCAGCCCTGCGCGCCGCCGCATCTTCCAGGCGGCTGGAGCCGCCGGCCTTGCAGCGAGCCTGCCGGGCGTCACCGCCGCCCCGGCTACCAAACCCGCTGCGCCAGCCAAAGCCCTCTCGCTGGACGACAAACTGCAAGCCAACGTCAAGAACGTGGTGGTGATTTACCTGGAAAACCGCAGCTTCAACAACCTGTTCGCCGATTTCCCCGGGCTGGCGTCGCCGATGTCGGCCCTGAAGCCAGCCGACTACCAGCAGCGCGACTACGACGGCAGCATCCTGCCAACGCTGCCGAAAATCTGGGGCGGCCTGGTGCCGGTACCGCAGGATATCGCAGGCAAGCGCTATGAGGTCAAGGAGGACCAGCTTAGCGGCCTGCCGAACGCGCCTTTCAAGCTGGTCGATGCGGAAGGCAAGCCGCTGCCGGAATCCGTCATTACGCGCGACCTGTGGCACCTGTTCTACCAGAACCAGATGCAGATCAACGGCGGCAAGAACGACAGCTTCGTCGCCTGGGGCAATACCGGCGGCATGGTGATGGGCTACTACAGCGAGATGGAAAAGAATCTCGGCCTGTGGCAGGTGGCGCGCCAATACACCCTGTGCGACAACTTCTTCATGGCCGCTTTCGGCGGCTCCTACCTGAACCACCAGTTCCTGGTCTCGGGCCGCTGCCCGGTCTATCCGAATGCAGACAGCAGCCCGGCCAAGCGCAAGATTGCAGTGCTGTCCGATGGCCCGACCGGCCACACGCTGGCACTCGACCCAAAGAGCCCGAAATCCGCACTGGAAGGCCGGCCGCATTACGTCAATGACGGCGCCATCACGCCGGACGGTTTCGCGGTCAACACCATGGCCCCGCCCTACCAGCCAAGCTTCGTGCGCCCGGCGCCAGGCGGCGATCCGCTGCATGCCAATCCGGAAGACCCGGCCTACCTGCCGCCGCAAACCTACGACACCATCGGCGACCTGCTCTCGCGCAAGGGCGTGAGCTGGACATGGTACGGCGGCGCCTTCCAGGCCGCGCTGGACCACAAGGGCGGCGGCAGCAAGCCAAACTTCCAGTACCATCACCAGCCATTCAACTACTTCGCCAGCTTCGCGCCCGGCACCGCACAACGCGCGACCCACATCCGCGACGGCGGCCTGGGTGACAGCCCGATTTCGAACAAATTCCTGGCCGATGCGGTGGCGGGCAAGCTGCCTGCGGTCAGCTTCTATAAGCCGCAGGGCAACCTGAACCTGCATGCCGGCTATTCGGATATCGAATCGGGCGACCAGCACATCGTCAATGTGCTGGAGCACCTGAAGAAGTCGCCGCAGTGGGAAAACATGGTCGTGGTCGTGACCTTCGACGAAAATGGCGGCTGGTGGGACCACGTGGCGCCGCCGAAAGGCGACCGCTGGGGGCCTGGTTCGCGCATCCCGGCCATCATCGTATCGCCGTTCGCCAAGAAGTCCACGGTGGACCACAGCTTCTACGACACCACCTCGATCCTGCGCTTCATCACCCGCCTGCACGGCCTGCCGCTGCTGGAGGGCCTGGCCGAGCGAAACAAGGCCTTCGCCGAACGCGGCGCGTTGCCGCCGGGCGACCTCACGGGGGCCCTCGCCTTCCGTTGACATGGTTGCCCGTGTTACAATCCGCCGGTTCTAAAAGGAAGCCCGACTGATTCAGCCGGGCTTTTGTTTTCTGCGACGGATAATGAGAGATAAAAAAGACAACGCGACAATCGACCTGCCAGGCTTCGAGCCTGCCGCGCCGATGACGGCGGAAGCCAAGCTTCCACCGCCGCCGCGTGTGCGCCGCTCTCCGCGCAAGCAAGAACAACTCGAACTGCTTGGCGAACTCGGCCCAACCGACGCCAGCGGGCTGCCAATCTGGCAGAATGATCCCAACCTGGACCTCACCGGCCTGCCCATCTGGCGGCGGGACTAAAAATGACCTCTTTCGCTACCCTGCCACTGTCCGAAAAACTCCTTGCCAACCTGGACTCGCTGGGCTACCGCGAAATGACCGAGATCCAGGCACAAAGCCTGCCGTCCATCATGGAAGGCCGCGATCTTATCGCGCAAGCCAAGACCGGCAGCGGCAAGACTGCCGCCTTCGGCATCGGCATGCTGTGCAACCTGAATACCGCCTGGTTCGCTGTTCAAAGCCTGGTGCTCTGCCCAACGCGCGAGCTGGCCGACCAGGTGGCCAATGAACTGCGCCGCCTGGCGCGCTGCGTGCCCAATGTGAAGGTCGTGGTGCTGACCGGCGGTACGCCGATGCGCCCGCAAATCGCCTCACTGGAATTCGGCGCCCACATCGTGGTTGGCACGCCGGGCCGCGTGCGCGACCACCTGTCGCGCGAATCGCTCGACCTGTCGAACGTGCGCACCCTGGTGCTCGATGAAGCGGACCGCATGACGGACATGGGCTTCTACGACGAAATCGCCGGCATCGTGCGCGCCTGCCCGAAACGCCGCCAGACCTTGCTGTTCTCGGCCACTTACCCGGACGACATCCGCCAGGCGACGGAAGCCTTCCTGGCCGATCCGGTCGAAGTGACGGTCGAAGCGCAACACAGCGGCGGCCAGATCGAACAGCGCTTCTACGAAATCGGTTTTGATGACCGCGACAAGGCGGTCGGCAAGCTGCTCAAGCATTATCAGCCCGCTTCCGCCATCATCTTCTGCAACACCAAGGTGCACTGCAAGGAACTGCTGGACGAGCTGCACGCGGAAGGCTTCTCGGCACTGGCCCTGTACGGCGAACTGGAACAGCGTGAGCGCGACGAAATCCTGGTGCTGTTCTCCAACCGTAGCTGCTCGATCCTGATCGCTACCGACGTCGCCGCGCGCGGCCTCGACATCGCCAACCTGGAAGCTGTGATCAACGCCGACGTGTCGCGCGACACTGAAGTCCACATCCACCGCATCGGCCGCACCGGCCGCGGCGGCGAGAAAGGCCTGTCGCTGACACTGTGCGCACCCAACGAGAAAAAGTGGGTCAAGCTGATCGAAGACTACCAGGGCGCGCCGGTTGAGTGGCACGAGATCAAGGAACTGGCGGAAGACGAATTCGTGAACGCCGAACCGGCGCCAATGCTGACGCTCTGCATCTCAGGCGGCAAGAAAGAAAAGCTGCGCGCCGGCGACGTGCTGGGCGCGCTGTGCGGCGACGGCGGCCTGACCAAGGAACAGGTCGGCAAAATCAATGTCACCGAATTCCAGACCTACGTCGCATTGGATCGCCGCATCGCCCACGAGGCCTTTGCCCGCCTGAAAGCCGCCAGCAATATGCCGGGCGAGTTCGGCAGCTTCAAAGGCCGCAACTTCAAGATGCGCTTTATCGAAGTTTAAGCGCGGATCGAAACGCTGGCCGGGAATTGCGGGGCACGACGGACCATCGTCGCTTGCTCGAAAGCGTAGGCCATGCCAATCAAGGCGGACTCACTGAATGCCGTGCCGACAAAGGACAGACCAATCGGCAAGCCGCGCACATAACCTGCAGGCACTGTAATGTGCGGATATCCCGCCACCGCCGCCGGGGAAGAGAAACTCTTGCCGTAGTGGTCCCCGTTGATGAAGTCCGTCAGCCATGCAGTGCCGTCGGTCGGCGCCACCAGCGCGTCGAGTTCATGCGCTTTCAGCACCAGGTCGATACCTTCTTCGCGCGAGTAGCGGTGGTTGTTGGCCAGCGCATCTTGATAGGCCTGGCTGTCGAGGCCCGGCTTGGCTTCGGCGCGTTCGAGATACTCCTGGCCGAAGTACGGCATTTCAAACTTGGCGTTTTGCTTGTTGAAGGCGATCAGGTCGGCCATGCTCCTGACCTTCGCGTTTGGCGCGTAGTCGCGCAGGTAGGCCGCCAGGTCGACCTTGAATTCATGCAGCAACACTTCGGTTTCGCTGTCTCCGTACTTCTCGGTATTCGGCACTTGTACGTCGACCAGGATTGCTCCCTGCGCCCTCAACGCTTCCAGCGCCTTCTCGATTTCAGCATCGACAGCATCGCTGCCGCCAAAGAAATTGCGTGCTACCCCAAGGCGCTTGCCGCGCAAGGCATCGCGCTTCAGGGCGGACGAATAATCGGCAGCCATGCCGGCGCCATCCTGCGTAGCGGGATCGCTGGCATCAACGCCCGCCATTGCGGCCAGCATCAGCGCGGCATCCGAAACGCTGCGCGCCATGGGACCTGCGGTGTCCTGCGAGTGCGCGATCGGAATGATCCCGCTGCGGCTGACCAGACCGATGGTCGGCTTGATGCCCACCAAGCCGCAGATCGACGCCGGCGATACGATGGAGCCATCGGTTTCGGTGCCGACGGCCAGCGTCGCGAGCCCCGCGGCAATCGCGGCACCGGAACCCGAGCTCGATCCGCTGCAATTCCGGTCCAGCGAATATGGGTTGCGGGTCAAGCCGCCGCGCGCGCTCCAGCCGCTGACGGAGTGGCTCGAGCGCATATTGGCCCATTCGCTCAAATTGGTCTTGCCGATGATGACTGCTCCAGCCTCGCGCAAGCGCGCCGCCACGTGGGAGTCGCGCGCCGCCCGCACCCCGGCCAGCGCCAGCGATCCGGCCGTGGTGCTCATGCGATCGGCTGTCGCGATATTGTCTTTCAGGAGTACCGGAATGCCATGTAGCGGGCCGCGAATCTTGCGCTGATGGCGCTCGCGATCCATCTCGCGCGCAATCTTCAGCGCTTCCGGATTGATCTCGATGATGGAATTGAGGCGGGGGCCGGACTTGTCGATCGTATTAATCCGGGACAGGTACTGCGAAGTAAGTGCGTGTGAGGTGAGCTTGTTGGCGGCCATCAGGCCCTGCTGATGCTGGACCCCGGCATCGAGCACAGACGGCACCGCAGCTTGCGTGCGCGGCAAAGTCGCTGCCCCACCGGCAGCCAACCCCAACTTCACGAAACCCCTTCGATCCATCTGGTACGCCCTCAGTCAAGAAAAGCACAAACCAGTAGAATACCAGCAGTTTGCAAGCAATTAATACTGCCCAAAAGCAAAAAGCCCGCTTGCGCGGGCTTTCTATTGCGTGATTGCAACAAACTGCTGCAATTAGCCGCGAACGACCTTCTTGAACTCGTGGGTACGGGTGTCGATTTCGACGACGTCGTCCTGGGACACGAACAGTGGCACCTGGATCGAGAAGTTACGGCCTTCGATGGCGTTTTCCAGTTTCGCTTCCTTGGTCACGTTACCGGAGGTGTTGCCTTTAACAGCTGGCTCCGAGTAAACGATCTGGCGAGCGATGGTGGTTGGCAGCTCAACGGAGATTGCCTTGCCGTCGTAGAAGACAGCTTCGCATTCCATACCATCCTTCAGGTAGTTGACGGCTTCGCCCATGTTCTCTTCTTCGATTTCGAACTGGTTGTACTCTTCGTCCATGAACACGAACAGTGGGTCAGCGAAGTACGAATAGGTAACTGGCTTCTTGTCCAGAACGACCACGTCGAACTTGTCGTCGCCGCGGAACACGTTTTCCAGCGGGGAGCCGGTCAGCAGGTTCTTCATCTTCCATTTGTAGGTGAAGCCAGTGCGGGACGAACCGTTGACGTCGGAACGCAGAACGATGAATGGCTTGTCTTCAACCATGATGATGTTGCCGACACGAATCTCTTTTGCGAATTTCATAGCGAATATATACCGGTTAAGGAGAGTTGCAGTAACCGCGCATTATAGCACGGGGTTCTAATGTGTTACCTCAGCGATGCACAAAATTTAGTCAAATTCGTGGCCAAATCGCCGTTGTCCAGGATTTTTTGTTGCCATTCCGACGACTTTGCCGAAATTTCAGGCATTACCGATGCGAGAGCTTTCCATAGGGTTGGCCAGTCGCCTTCAACTGCGCCGTTCCAGCACAGCGAAAATTCATCAAACGCGCGGCCTGCCGCATAACGCTGCAGGAAGGCGCGCAACTTCTTATGGTGCAGGTTTTCATCTTGCGCGTAAATGTGCCAGATGAAGGATTTGCCAGCCCATTGCGCCCTCACCCAGGAGTCTTCGCCGCGCACGAAGTTCAGGTCGCAGGACCAGAGCAGCTTGTCGTAATCCTGCTGCGGTACGAACGGCAGCACGCGTACCGTCAGCGCGCCATCGCTGCGCATCGCGCCCGGCACGGCTGGCTGGCCGAGGAAACTGGACACCGCTTCGCTTGCCACACCCTCCGGCACCAGGCACGTCACTTGCTGCTCGCCGTCGCGCCATGCCGCAAACAGCCCGCCGACCGGCGCATAGGGGTAACAGAACAGCGAGACCTTCATTGCCGCCGCTTCGGCTTCCGTTACGCCCAGCGCAGACAGGAAGTCCGATACCGCAGCGGGATCGGAGATATAGGCGCGGCGCTCGTCTTCAAGATCTTTTTCGCAAAGGAGCCCGCCGGTTTTTTCGGTAAAGCCGGGGAAGAAGAAGTACTTCGTCAACGGCAGGCGCGGATGCTTCGATGGCAAACTGTGGCACCCCTCCACCCACTCTTCCGCGCTGAGGCCCTCGAGGTTCAGCCACACCGGGCGCTCCGGGCGCTGCGCCATCGCAGCAATATAGCCGGGTGGGATGTCGCAAGCGAAGAACTCGATCACGATGTCGGCCACATCTTCCGGCGCGAACTCACCCTCTTGCGTCGACCAGTGGCGCACGGCGATGCCGTCGACCACTTGCAGCTCCGCTTGCAAATCCACCTGCGGGCAAAGGCGCTGGAAGGAACGCAAATCATCGACCCACAGCCTGACGGCGATGCCGTGCTCGCGCTGCAATTGGCGCGAGAGGCGCCAGCAGATGCCGATGTCGCCGAAATTATCGACAACTTTGCAAAATAGATCGAGGGACAAGCTGGGCATAAGCGGAAAATGAAAAAGCCGCACAAGGCGGCTTCATTCTAATCTGTGGCGTCCCCACGGGGATTCGAACCCCGGTACTCACCGTGAAAGGGTGATGTCCTAGGCCTCTAGACGATGGGGACCCTGGACTTGCACTACGCTTTAGCTGACTTGGCGTCCCCACGGGGATTCGAACCCCGGTACTCACCGTGAAAGGGTGATGTCCTAGGCCTCTAGACGATGGGGACGTCGTAAAAGCGTGCGCGAATTATATCAGCGTGCAAGCCTCATTTCAAGGGCGCAACGGCGAAGTGTTCGATGCGATTGGTGTTCACGTAATGCGACTCGGCCGACATCATGCCAACCAGCACAAGTATCGCCAGCGGCGGCAAGGTAATCGCGAAGATCAGCGCCAGCCGCTCCCACTTCATGTGCATGAAAACGGCGACGATAAAGCCGGCTTTCAACATCATCAAAATCAGGATCAGCGTCCAGCGCAGCAAGCCATGCACGTGGAAGAAGTCCACCAGGTAAGAGAAGAAGCTCAATACGAACAGCAGGATCCAGACTTTGACGTAAGTGCCGATCGGGTGCTGTTGATGCGCTGCGGTAGCTTCGGACATGGCGGCCTCCTACCAGAGATAGAACAATGCAAAGATGAATACCCAGACAAGGTCGACAAAGTGCCAATACAAGCCGGTGATCTCGACAATGTCATATCCCTTTTTCTCGTAATGCCCGTTCAGTACGCGCCGCGCGATGATCGACAAATAGATCACGCCCGCCGATACGTGCAGCCCATGGAAGCCGGTAATCATGAAGAAGCACGAGCCGAATTGCGCCGCGCCCATCGGGTTGCCCCATGGCCGCACGCCTTCGTGAATCAGCTTGGTCCACTCAAAGGCTTGCATACTGACGAACAGAACGCCAAAAGCAGCGGTCACCATCATCAACGTCGCCGCCAGTTTTCGATTGCGCTGATAGGCAGCGTTGACGGCCATCGCCATGGTGCCGCTGCTGGTAATCAGCACGAACGTCATGATGGCGATCAGGAGCAACGGGTAATCAGTGCCCGCGACAGTGAGAGAAAACACTTCGCTGGGATTTGGCCAAGCCGATGTGGTGGCCATGCGTACCGACATATAGCCGGTGAGGAAGGTGCCGAAGATGAACGTATCGCTAAGCAGGAAGATCCACATCATCGCCTTGCCCCACGGGACACGGAACGCAGTGCGATCGCCAGCCCAATCGGAGACGAAGCCTTTCAAATCGTTGGTGCCGGTATCCATACCTCACCTCACTGGAATGCCTATCGTTGTGCAGAAAGCCCTGACCAGTTCCGGCGTCACCAAGTACAACAACGCGAACACCACCAGCCAGAGGACAAACAGGAAATGCCAGTACTGCGCGCACAGGCCGATTTCCTCCCCTGCCCTGCGCACCGCGAACGCGCCTGCCACCATGCCGCCCAGCACGTGCGCGGCATGCAGTCCGGTGATCAGGTAGAAAAAGCTGTTGGCTGGATTGGCTGCCACGCTATAGTCGGCGGCCGTCATGGCCTGCCAGGCGTAGAGCTGTGAAAGCACGAACATGGCCGAGAGCAGCAGCGCGCCAATTGAAGTACTGCGCGCGGCTTCGCGCCGGCCAGCAGCGACATGGCGCCGTGCCAGCTCCCACGTCAGGCTGCACAGCACCAGCAAGCCGGTGCTGCAGTACAGTTGCCACGGGACGTAAGTGATGGGGCGCCAGTCATCATATGCGGCCCGCATCATGTAGGCGACACCGAACAGTCCGAACAGGGTGCTAACCACCACCATAAAGACCCACAAGCCAGTGCGGCGTGCGCCTTGCGGCCAAGCGGGGCCGCTGCCACGCGCGTCGTGCGGACCGCCCTCGCCACCGGGCCGCCCCGGAATCCCGCCACCTGCCCGCAACGTAGCATTAGCGCTCATTTTGGCACCTCCGCCGGATCATGATGCGAAGTCACGTGCGCCTTTGGATGCGGCGGCGGCGCATGCGGATCCGGCCCGTACTCCGGCCCGGCGTTTTGCGGAATGTAATCGCCGCCAGTACCGGGACCATCTACGCCGTACTCGTAGGCGCCCCGGTGCACGGCCGGCAGCTCAGGCCCCCAGTTGCCATGCTCGGGCGGAGTTTGCGGGGTATACCACTCCAGGCTGGCCGCACGCCACGGATTGCCACCGGCAACCGTACCCTTGCGAACGCTCCATGCGATATTGAACAGGAACAGCAATTGCGCCACGCCGACAATCAGCGCCGCCACGGAGATGAAGGCGTTCAGCGTATGCGCCGACTCGGGGATGAAGGCATAATTCTCGTAAGCGTAATAACGCCGCGGCATGCCAAGAATGCCAAGGTAATGCATCGGGAAGAAGATCGCATAGGCGCCGATGAAAGTGATCCAGAAATGCGCCTGCCCCAGTTTTTCGTTGTACATGCGGCCGGTCACTTTCGGGTACCAGTGATACAACCCGCCAAACACCGCCAGCACTGGCGAAACACCCATCACCATGTGGAAGTGCGCCACCACGAAGTAGGTATTCGACAGCGGGATATCCACGCTGACGTTGCCGAGGAACAGGCCGGTCAGCCCGCCGATCAGGAAGGTACTGATAAAACCCAGTGCAAACAGCATTGGCACGGTCAAGTGGATGTCGCCGCGCCACAGGGTCAACGTCCAGTTATACACTTTCAGCGCAGTCGGCACGGCGATGATCAGGGTCGTGGTGGCGAAGAAGAAGCCGAACCATGGATGCATGCCGCTGACGTACATGTGGTGCGCCCATACCACGAAGCTCAAGCCGCCGATTATCACGATCGCCCACACCATCATGCGGTAGCCGAAAATACATTTGCGGGCGTGTACGCTGATCAGATCCGAGATCACGCCGAAGGCCGGCAGCGCAACGATATACACCTCCGGGTGCCCAAAGAACCAGAACAGGTGCTGGAACAGCAGCGGGCTGCCGCCCTTGTAGCCAAGCTGCTGCCCCATCGAGACCAAGGCCGGCATGAAGAAGCTGGTGTGCAGCGTCTTATCGAACAACATCATCACCGCGCTGACAAACAGCGCCGGGAATGCCAGCAGCGCCAGGATGGTCGCCACGAAGATGCCCCACACCGACAGCGGCATGCGCATCAAGGTCATGCCGCGCGTGCGTGCCTGCAGCACCGTCGTCACGTAATTCAGGCCGCCCATGGTGGCTGCAACGATGAAGATCGCCAGCGACACCAGCATTACGATGATGCCCCACTCGACACCCGGCGTGCCCGGCAGGATTGCCTGCGGCGGATACAGCGTCCAGCCTGCGCCAGTCGGCCCGCCCGGCACGAAGAAGCTCACGCACAACACCACCACGGCCAGCAGGTAGAACCAGTACGACAGCATGTTCAGGAACGGGAACACCATGTCGCGCGCCCCCACCATCAGCGGAATCAGGTAATTCCCGAAGCCCCCGAGGAACAGTGCCGTCAGCAGGTACACCACCATGATCATGCCGTGCATGGTGATGAACTGGTAATAGCTGCTCGGGTCGATGAACTGGAATTTGCCGGGGAAGCCAAGCTGCAGCCGCATCAGGTCCGAAAGGATCAAGCCAACGGTGCCGATGAACAGCGCCGTCAGCGTGTACTGGATCGCGATGACCTTGTGGTCCTGGCTCCAGACATATTTGGTCCAGAAGCTTTGCGGGGCATGGTGGCCTTCATCGTCGTGGCCGTGTTCTTCACCATAAGACATGCGAGGTCTCCTCAGCGTACAGTCTTGATGTAGTCAATCATCGCCGCCATTTCTTCATCGCTTAGCTGGTTAGGCGGCATGATATTCGGGAAGCCCTTGACCACTTTGGCCTTGGGGTCGGTGATGGATTGCTTCAGGTAGGCCTCGTCCACTGCGACGGTGGCACCGCCTTCCAGCGTCTCCTGCTTGCCAAACAAACCTTTCCAGGTCGGGCCGACGCTCGGCGCGCCGTCCACGCTGTGGCAGGCCACGCAGCCCTTCGATTGCGCGATCAGCCTGCCCTGCTTGCCCGGTTCCGCCGGCCCGCCGACGCCGCCCACCGCGCCGTGGCCGCTGAAAGTCGGCTGCTTCGCCAGCCAGGCATCGTAGACGGACTGCTCCTCGACCACCACCGCGCTGCGCATATTCGAATGGCCTACGCCGCACAACTGGGCGCACAGCACTTCGAAGCGGCCGGTCTGGGTGGGCGTGAGCCAGAAGTGCGTCACCAGGCCTGGCACCATATTCATGCGGGTGCGGAACTGCGGCACATAGAAGTCGTGCAGCACGTCCTGCGCGCGCAGCATTACCTTGACTGGCTGGTTGAGCGGAATATGGATTTCGCTGCCGTCGACCAGCACATCATCCTGCCCGGCAGGATCTTCCGGGTTGATGCCGAAAGGATTGGTGGCGTTGATGAAGCGCACATCCGTCGCGCCCAGCTTGCCGTCTTTGCCCGGCAGGCGGAAATGCCAGTCCCACTGCTTGCCCATCACCTCGAACACGCTGGCGTTGGCCGGCGGGGAAATCAGCTTGGCATAGACGTTCAAGCCCGGCGCCAGCATCGCAACGATACCAAGCGACGTGGCGCCAATCAGCCACCATTCCAGCTTGCCGTTATGCGATTCCGCGGCGGCGCGATGGCCTTCGCGGTGGCGGAACTTGACCACGGCGTAAGCGACAAACAGGTGAATGATGATGAAGAGAGCGGCGCAGATCACGAGTGTGATCATCAAAGCATCGTCCATCGCCTGCCAGTTGGAGGCTATGGGAGTCAGCCACCATGGGCTGAGCCAGTGAAAAATAATCGCGCCAAGAACAATCAGGATGAGGGAGATTGCCAACGCCATAATGATAAGCCCGGTTAGTTATGGGGAAACTACACACGGCTACGCCCCGCTCAATGGCGGGGCGTACTTGCTAAGGCTTATTCACTCGCGTTTTTCTGGCCTTTCAAGCATGCGGTAAAACACTGCACAGCAGGCGCCGAAGACGACGTGGGCGCCAAAAGTTGTCCAACCCCGCAAGTCGGCAAACCAGGTAAAGGCGCCGGACATGCCGTAGAAGTTCAGCACATACAGCAGCACGCCAAACGCGGCGCCGGTCAGCGCCACCAGGCCCATGCTGGAATCGAGCTGGAACGGCGCGATGATGGCCGCCAGCATCATGGCGAATGTAATACCGAGGATATAGTGGACTGCCAGCGCCGCAATCACGACGGTCAAATCGTAGCCGGAGGTTTGCAGCACCTCCCAGCCCATGACCATCGCCGCTACCATCCGGGTTGTCAGCCATCGGTCACCGCCTTGCACGGTGGCCCATAACAACTCCATCAACATCAGGATACCGCCGGCTCCGAAACCGGCGATGGCTGCGGCGGTCCAGTCAGCCTGGCGCGCCACCCAGCGATGCGATTGCAACACGCGAAGTTCCATGACTTCCTCCTGTGCAGGGTCCGTAACTCATATTAGTACGCAAACACCGAAGATGCAAAGGAGTTAAGCTTGCACGCTTTTTAGGCAGTTTTGAAAGGAAGTAAGAAGAAATGCTGGCGTCCCCACGGGGATTCGAACCCCGGTACTCACCGTGAAAGGGTGATGTCCTAGGCCTCTAGACGATGGGGACCTGTTGGACTATTGCTACGTTGTGCCGCGTTGGTGGAGGTAAGCGGGATCGAACCGCTGACCTCTTGCATGCCATGCAAGCGCTCTCCCAGCTGAGCTATACCCCCCTGGGCACAACATAATGCGAAAAGCTGGCGTCCCCACGGGGATTCGAACCCCGGTACTCACCGTGAAAGGGTGATGTCCTAGGCCTCTAGACGATGGGGACCTGATGGACTTTCCGTTACTGCTTTCAATCTCTGCCGCGTTGGTGGAGGTAAGCGGGATCGAACCGCTGACCTCTTGCATGCCATGCAAGCGCTCTCCCATCTGAGCTATACCCCCATGCTGGCACAGATTGTTACTGCTCTTGGCGTCCCCACGGGGATTCGAACCCCGGTACTCACCGTGAAAGGGTGATGTCCTAGGCCTCTAGACGATGGGGACCCTGGACTTTCTTTTACTGCTTTTCCTTCGCAAAACTGGTGGAGGTAAGCGGGATCGAACCGCTGACCTCTTGCATGCCATGCAAGCGCTCTCCCAGCTGAGCTATACCCCCGTTTTGCAAGGAGACAGAAGTATAGCAGCCCTTCTGTAAATTGCAAATGCCAAATTGCAAGATTGTCGAAAATATTTAGGCAAATTTGGCCAGGCGGGCTGCCACAGTGTCGCGTCCGAACAATTGCAGCACTGCATCGATAGCCGGCGTCTGCAATTGGCCGGCCACCATCAGGCGCAGCGGCATCGCCAGCTGAGGCATTTTCAGGCCATGCGCAGCCAGCACTTCCTTGATCATGGCGGCGATGGCTTCCTTGGTCCACTCAACGGTAGCGATGCGGGCGGCGAAGTCGGCTACGGCTGGCTTGACGGCATCGGTGTAATGCTGGGTCATCAGGGCCGCATCAGGATTTGGCGCGCGGTAGAACAGCATCGCGGCTTCCGCCAGTTCATTAATCGTGTTGCTGCGGTCTTTCAGCAGCGCCAGCACCAGCGGCAGTTCAGGTGCGCCTTCCAGGCTGCCGCCTTCGGCCAGCAGCTTAGGCGTGACCAGCTCGGCCAGGCGGGTATTGTCGGATTGCTTGATCCAGTGGTTGTTGACCCAGGCCAGCTTGTCGTAGTTGAACTGGGCCGGCGAGGCGGTCAGGCTTTCCAGGTTGAACCATTCGCAGAACTGCTCCATCGAGAACAGCTCGTCGTCGCCGTGCGACCAGCCCAGGCGGGCCAGGTAGTTCAGCATGGCTTCCGGCAGGTAGCCCTGGGCCGGATACTCCATCACGCTCACGGCGCCATGGCGCTTGGACAGCTTGGCGCCGTCAGAGCCCAGGATCATCGGCAGGTGGCCGTATTGCGGCAGCTCCGCGCCAATCGCGCGCAGGATGTTGATCTGGCGCGGGGTGTTGTTCACGTGGTCGTCGCCGCGCAGCACGTGGGTGATCTTCATGTCCCAGTCGTCGACTGCCACGCAGAAGTTATAAGTCGGGGTGCCGTCAGGACGAGCGATGACCAGGTCATCCAGCTCCTTGTTGGCGATGGTGATGGTGCCCTTGACCACGTCGTTCCAGGTCACATCGCCATCCAGCGGGTTCTTGAAGCGCACCACAGGCTTGCGGTCAGCCGGGATGGCAGGCAGGGTCTTGCCCTCTTCCGGACGCCAGGTGCCGTCGTAGCGCGGCTTTTCGCCGGCCGCGGTGGCCTTGTCGCGCATGGCCTGCACTTCCTCCGGCGACGAGTAGCAATGGTAGGCGGTGCCGGCAGCCAGCATTTGCGCCACGACTTCGCGATAGCGGTCCATGCGCTGCATCTGATAGAACGGACCTTCATCATGGTCCAGGCCCAGCCACTTCATGCCATCCAGGATGGCTTGCACGGCTTCCGGGGTCGAACGTTCCAGGTCAGTATCCTCGATACGCAGCACGAAGGTGCCGCCGAAGTGGCGGGCGAAGGCCCAGGAATACAGCGCAGTGCGCGCGCCGCCGACGTGCAGGAAACCGGTCGGGCTAGGTGCGAAACGGGTACGGACTTGAGTCATTTCGAGTGGAATGCAGAAAATATAAAGGCGTAATTCTACCGTAATGAAAGTCGGGGTCAGCTCCGGCAATCGGACAAAATGTCCGATTGCCGGAGCTGACCCCGACTTTCAAGTTACTTGACGGTGACGGTGATGGTCTTCGACAAGCCGGGGCCGTAGCTTTGGTGGGCGCCGTTGGCGAACTGCATGGTCAGTTTGTAGGTGCCTGGAGGCAGGGTGACGTCGGTTTCGGTCTGGCCTTTGCCGAAATGCATGTGGGTTTCGTCGAAGGGGATTGATTCGCCGACCTTCATGCTGTCGCCGTTGATGATCAGGTGGTGATGGCCGGTGTTGCTGTCCATCGAGCCGGCCGGCTTCACTTCCATGCCGGTGACGGCGAATTTGACCTTGAATGGGCTGCTGACTACCGCGCCGTTCTTGGGCTCAGTGAAGTCCACCGATTGCGCTGCCGCAGCGCCGGCAAGCAGTGCCATTGCAAGTGCTGCCAAAATCTTCTGCATATCTGTCTCCTTATCTTAGAGGGGGTCCAACGTATTTGACGACCAGGCCTTTCGGTCCGACGGCCCATCCGGCGCCGGAAGCCGAAAAGCCAACGGCGTTCAGTTTCGTTTCCTTCTCGATAATTGTCCAGCTTTTGCCGCCGTTGCGGGTGTAGCCGGAGCCGGCCAGGCCCACGGCGACGAAGGTGCCGTCAACGCCCGGCACAGCCACCACAGCCGACATGAAGCCGGTCGGCAGGATCTGCGCAGGCGACCAGCCGGCACCGCCGTCCCTGCTCACCGCGCCGTTCAATGTGCCCAGCGAAGGTTCCTTGTAGTCGCCTCCCGCCACGAAACCGCGCCCTTTCGCGTCAAATCCTACGGAGAACGCGCCCTTGCTCGGTGCGGCGGCAGGAATCTGCAGTGCCGCCGCTTGCCAGCTCTGGCCGCGATTGACGGAACGGAAGACGCGCGATTGGGCCGCGCCGCCTGTTACAAACCAGGCGTCGCCCTTCCCGCCTACGCTCAAGCAGGTGCCGCTGGCGGCGAATGCGCCTTCCTGCGGCAGCGCGGCCAGGCCCTGCGGATCATTCACGGGCGACCAGCTTTCGCCGCCATCCGTTGTCAGCAGGATCTGGAATGCACCGCGCACCGGATCGCCGAAAACGATGCCGTTGCGCGCATCCCAGAACGCCATGGCATCCCAAAAGCCTTCGGCGTCCTTGTTCACCACCAGCAGCTGCCAGGTGGCGCCGCCGTCACGCGTGCGGTACATGCGCGATGCGGCGCCAGGGCCGGCACCCATCACAATGGCCGTGTTGGCGTCAAAGGCCTCGATGTCGCGGAAATCGAAAGCTTCAGCTCCAGGGACCGGCAACAATGCCCAGTGCTCGCCGTCGACGGTACGCAGCACAGTGCCTTTGGCGCCGCTGGCCCAGGCCACTTTGTCGCTCAGGACGGACAGGCCACGCAATTCGGCAGTTGCGGCGTGCTGCTGCGGTACCCACGCAGCCGGATCAACGGCCGGCGTCAGCGTGGAGCAGCCGGCCAGCATGGCCAGGCCGGCCATCGCGGCCAATGCCGCGCGTGGGAAGGCGCGCCGCATCAGTCGTGCTTGATGACGATGCTGGGGAATTTGCTGCTCATATCCTTGGCTTTCTCGGCCACCTTCACCGCCACCTTGCGCGCAATCGCCTTGTAAATGGCCGCTTCAGCGCCATCCGGCTCGGCGACGACGGTCGGCTTGCCGGAATCGGCCTGCTCGCGGATCGCCAGCTTCAAGGGCAGCGCGCCCAGGAAGTCAACGCCAAAGTCGGCGCACATTTTCTCGCCGCCTCCATGGCCGAAGATTTCTTCCACGTGGCCGCAGTTCGAGCAGATATGGGTGCTCATGTTTTCCACCACGCCCAGGATCGGGATGCCGACTTTCTCGAACATCTTCAGGCCCTTGCGCGCGTCCAGCAGGGCGATGTCCTGCGGCGTGGTGACGATCACGGCGCCAGTTACCGGCACTTTCTGCGACAGGGTCAGTTGAATGTCGCCGGTACCAGGCGGCATGTCGACAATCAGGTAGTCCAGGTCGCGCCAGTTGGTCTGCTCCAGCAATTGCTGCAAGGCCTGGGTCACCATCGGGCCGCGCCACACCATCGGCTCGTCCGGGTCGATCAGGAAGCCGATCGAGGAAACCTGGATGCCGTGGCCTTCCATCGGGTCCATGGTCTTGCCGTCGGACGTGGTGGGACGGCCGGAAACGCCCAGCATCATCGGCTGCGACGGGCCGTAGATATCGGCATCCAGCACGCCGACCGAGGCGCCTTCGGCGGCCAGCGCCAGCGCCAGGTTGACGGCGGTGGTCGACTTGCCGACGCCGCCCTTGCCCGAGGCAACGGCGATGATATTCTTCACATTCGGCATCAGCTTCAGGCCGCGCTGCACGGTGTGGGAAATGATCTTGCTGGCGATACTCAGGTTGACCTTGGCGCCCAACGGCTGCAGCGCAGCCAGCACATTGGCGCGGAGCGACTCGATTTGCGACTTTGCCGGGTAACCGAGTTCGATATCCAGGCTGATTTCGCCGCTTTCGACCTTCAGGTTGCGAATCGATTTGGAGGAGACAAAGTCCTTGTTTGTATTAGGGTCAATTACTTTGGACAGTGCTGATTTGACGTCATCTACAGTGATACTCATGCAATTCTCCATTGGTGATGGCGCAGTCTAGCGCATCCACTGGTAAAATGCTCTTTTTATCCACCTTACAAGCGCATCAATTATGACTCGCAAGCTGTTCGTCACCACTGCCCTGCCATACGCAAACGCTGCCTTTCACATTGGCCACATGATGGAGTACATCCAGGCCGATATCTGGGTCCGTTTCCAGCGAATGCAGGCCGAGGGCGACGGTTTGCGCGAGGTGCATTTCGTAGGCGCCGATGACACTCACGGCACCCCGATCATGATCGCCGCCGAAAAGGAAGGTATCACCCCGCAGGAATTCGTGGCCAAGATCGCCGCCGGCCGCCCGCAATACCTGGACGGTTTCCATATCGCTTTCGATAACTGGTACTCGACCGATTCGCCGGAAAACGTGGAACTGTCCCAGGGCATCTACCGCAAGCTGCGCGAAGCTGGCCTGATCCAGACCAAGACCGTTGACCGTTTCTTCGACCCGGTCAAGGGCATGTTCCTGGCCGACCGTAACATCAAGGGCGAATGCCCGAAGTGCCACGCCAAGGACCAATACGGCGACAACTGCGAAGTGTGCGGCGCGGCTTACCAGCCGACCGACCTGATTAACCCGTACTCGGTATTTACCAACGCCACCCCGATCCTGAAGCCTTCGGAACAGTACTTCTTCAAGTTGTCCGACCCGCGCTGCTTCGAGTTCCTGCGCGACTGGCTGAACACCCCTGGCCGTTTGCAGCCGGAGATGGTGAACAAGGTCTCCGAGTGGCTGGGCGAAGCCGGCGAAAAGCTGGCCGACTGGGATATCTCGCGTGATGCGCCCTACTTCGGTATTCCGATCCCTGACGCACCGAACAAATACTTCTACGTCTGGCTGGACGCGCCGGTTGGGTACCTGGCTTCGCTGAAGAACTACTGCGGCAAGAAAGGCATCGATTACGACGCACTGCTGGCAGATCCGGGCACGGAGCAGATCCACTTCATCGGCAAGGACATCGTTTCCTTCCACCTGCTGTTCTGGCCGGCGATGCTGGAATTCGCCAAGCACCCGACCATCGACCGCATGAGGGTGGCGGTGCACGGCCACCTGACCGTAAACAACGAGAAAATGTCCAAGTCGCGCGGCACCGGCATTTCGCCGCTGCGTTACCTGAACCTGGGCATGAATCCCGAATGGCTGCGCTACTACCTGGCTTACAAACTGAACTCCCGCGTCGAAGACCTGGACTTCACCGGTGACGACTTCGTGGCACGCGTGAACTCGGACCTGATCGGCAAGTTCGTCAACATCGCTTCCCGTTGCGCGGGCTTCATCGCCAAGAAATTCGACGGCAAGCTGGCATCGTCCCTGTCCGCCGCCTCGCAGGAGTGGATCAAGAAGGCCCTGGTGGCCGAAGATGGCAGCGAGCGCCAGGCTTCCATCGCCGCCAACTTCGAATCGCGCGAATTCGGCAAGGCGCTGCGTGAAATCATGGAAATCGCCGACGTGGCCAACCGCTTCGTCGATGAGAACAAGCCATGGATCCTGGCCAAGGACGAAGGCAAGGTCGCCGAGCTGCATGACGTCTGCACCGCTGCCCTGATCCTGTTCCGCCAGTTGACCATCCTGCTGTCGCCGGTGCTGCCGGGCGTGGCCGCCAACGTGCGTACCTTCCTGAACGATGCGGCCTACACCTGGGCCGAAACTTCGGTCGCAAATGGCGCCGCATGGCAGCCAATGCTGGGCCGTACCATCGGCGCCTACAGCCACCTGATGACCCGCGTCGACGCCAAGATGATCGAAGACTTGTTCGATGCGCCTGCGCAGCAAGCTGCCGCCGCTCCGGCGCCAGCGGCCGCCGTCGAAGCCGCGCCAGCGCTTGAAGCTCCGGCTGCCGGCGACATCGAAGAACTGTCCCCTGAGATCTCGATCGACGACTTCACCAAGATCGACCTGCGCATCGCCAAGATCGTCAACTGCGAACACGTGGAAGGTGCCGGCAAGCTGCTGCGCCTGACGCTGGACGTGGGCGAAGGCCGCTACCGCAACGTCTTCTCCGGCATCAAATCGATGTACAAGCCGGAAGACCTGGTCGGCAAGCTGACCGTGATGGTCGCCAACCTGGCCCCGCGCAAGATGAAGTTCGGCGTGTCGGAAGGCATGGTGCTGGCCGCATCCGCCAAGGATGAAAAAGCCAATCCTGGCATCTACGTGCTGAATCCGTGGCCAGGCGCCGAGCCGGGCATGCGCGTCCGCTAAGCATGGACATAATAGTTCGCGAAGCGACCGCTGAAGATGCTCCCCTGATCGCCGAGCTCACGCGCAAAGCGTGGGCCGGCAAGGTCAACGTCACCTCCAGCGGACACCGTGAAACCGCCGTCTACGTCGCCGACCACCTGCGCGACGGCGGCGGTTTTATTTTGCTCGATGGCGAAACGCCGATCGGCTCCGTGCGCTGGCTGCCGCTCGATGCGGAGCCCGACGTATGGGAAATCCTGCGCATGGGCGTAGTGGCCGACTATCGCGGCACCAATCTCTCGCAGCACCTGCTGGAAGCCGTCATCCACCACGCGCTGGCCGCCGGCATCGAAGAACTGCGCCTCGCCGTCCGCAACGATCAGCCCAAGCTGATCGATTTCTACACCGCCTACGAATTCACGCTGGCCGAAGAACTTGAGTACTCCCACGCCAACCCGCTCGAGCCCGCCCCGCTCGTCATGCGCAGGATGTTGAGACATTAAACATGGATGATGACTGGCAGATAGAACGGGCACAGGCGGAAGAAGAGGCTGAGCGCAAGCGCCTGGCGCTCGCCTCGCAGCGTGGACATCAATCCGACCCGGCTGGACAATCCGCTTTGGCAATGGATGGTGCAGACCCGGCGCGACGCCTATAGCGGCAACAATGAATTCGGTGGACCACCGCCATTTGAATGCGGTCCAATGTGGTGCTTCCAGCGGTTCGGGACGAGCGAAACCGCGCTACCCGACGGTCGTACCGTGCATATCGCTGGGGAGCATGAAGATTCTTACGACCCCGATTTCCAGATTTACAACGACGTCATAGTCTCCTCGCCCGACGGCGGGATTGCCATCTATGGCTATCCGGCAAATGCCATCTACATCATCGGCTGCCTCGGATATCCAGAACAGAGGAGTGCCGGCGCTACTCCGGTCTACCGGCTTGACTTGGCCTCCATGCAAATCCTGGCAGTGGAAACTTCGGGCATGGCGCCGGGAAGGATAGCGCGCCATTCAGGCCGCTTATCCGACGGTGGAAAAACGATTATTGTCTCTGGTGGAGAAATATGGACTGGCGCTGAACACGCCACCATGAAAAATATTGATTCCTGGTCCTTTGAAATTGCGGACGGCGAATGGCGGCGCCTTACTCAATATAATTGGCCGCATTGGATTGTAAGGCGCACGGACCTGCAACGCATGCGCATTTGGGATACGCGCCAGGAGCAGTGGCGCGCGAATCAGAAAAATTTTGGGTTCGAAAGTTATTGGCGCCACGCAGAATTTCCCAATTTCGCCGCACCGCAAATGCTTTATCGGCTGGACCAGGATGGCAGCACAGGAAGTTATTGTAGTAGGCCAGTTGGCTGCGCAGCGCCTTGCTGCACTTGAATCCCATTTGCTTGAATATTGCTCGCTTTTGGAGGCCTCTCCTTGCGAGAAGTAGTCACGCCAACCATTGGCGTGATCATGCCAATGTCTGGCGATCATCAGGGGCGTAGACAATGGGTTGCGGCGGCTTCGGAGGTGGCTTCTTGCAGGCGGTAAGCGAGATAGCAGCGGCAAGCGCGGCAAAGACGAGGATACGCATGGCAACCTCCGGCAGAAAATTTGAAACTATCAGATTCAGCGCCGGACTGTCGCACGGCCGGAGGAGATGACAATGCCTCCGACGATCAATATAAATGCGGTCGCATGGTAAATTTTCGGTACTTCACCGAGAATCAAGGAAGAAAGCAAGGCGGTAAATAAAGGCGTCAGGTTTACAAAAAATGAAGCCACCGCCGGTCCGGCCTGCTGCACGCCAGCGCCCCAACAACGAAACGCGATAATTGCAGGTCCAATTGCGACATAAGCCAATGCGGCAATCAGCGCCCAGCTCCAGTTAATCGCAGCGGCAGATAATATCGCCTCGCCGCCAGCAAATAATCCAGACCAGACCGCGCCAAAAGCCACCTGCGCCAGAAGGAAACTCGCCCAATGGCTACGAATATCGGCGGGACCGGTGGTGCGCGTTAATAGCCAGCTATATAAAGACCAGGCAATCGTGGCCAGGATCATGAATATATCGCCCGCCACCAGGCGCAATTCCATCAAGTGCGACCATTCGCCGCGCGCCAAAACCAGCAGCACCCCGGCAATCGACAACACTGCCCCGGCGACCTGGCGCCGCGATACGCCAGCGCCAAAGAATAGCCAGCCAGTCAGCATCATCCAGACCGGCATGCCGGATGCAACCAGCGTCACATTGATCGGGGTCGAGCTTTGCAGGGCGAGGTATTGCAAGGCGTTATAGAGTCCGATGCCGAGCAAGCCCAGCACGGTAAAGCGCTGCCAGTTAGCCCACAGCCCGCTGCCGCGGCGGAAAATCGGCCCGGCAAATGGCAGCAGCAGGACGAACGCAATCGCCCAGCGCAGAAAGTTCAGCATGATGGGCGGCACTTGGTGCGCCACCATGCGCCCGACGATCGCGTTCCCTGCCCAAAGCAGTGGCGGAACGGTCAGGAGTATTGCTGTGCGGGCTTTCATTGTGCCCGCAAGGATACGCTATTTCTGAACTAACCGCGCTTGGCCTTCTGCTTTGCCCCGCCGCCTGCGCCTTCATCACTGCCAGCCTTGGTACGCGAAGCTTCATTCTTTGTATTGCGCTTGGCGGTGTTCTTATTGCCCGTCTGGTCGGACTCGACGGTCTGCACCGACTGGCGATTCTGCTTGCTGAGTTGTTTGCTCTGAGCCATGGCGGCCTCCTTTAACGGAAATGAGCCTTGACTGTGAGCCGCACACCGATGCAGGTCTGTGCGCTGGCAAACCGGCGTGGCTGCCCGCCCACGCCCGGGGAAGTTTCGCTTGTCGCCGAACTGGGCAGCAGTGACAATGGGGGCGCAGCAGAAGGCCTAAACAACAATATTAAGAAGGTATTCATGAAACGACTGCTCCCAGCCATCACCCTCCTCCTTCCCGTCGCCGCTTCGGCGCAAACCCAGGTCAATATTTATGGCGTGGTCGACGCCTATGCCGGCCGCACGGCGACGGCCAGCGCACCGCAAGCTGTCAATGCCGTCAACAGCGGCGGCATGATCACCTCTTACTACGGCTTTTCCGGCACCGAAGCGCTGGGCGGCGGCTTGAAAGCCCAGTTCCAGATCGAAGGCTTCTTCCGCGGCGATACCGGCGAAGCGGGACGCTTTCCGGGCGAGGCCATCTTCGCGCGTAATGCCAACGTCGGCCTGGCCGGCGAATTCGGCATGGTGCGCATGGGCCGCATCGCCAACCCCTTGTTTGTCGCCGCCGGCCAGATCAACCCCTTCGGCCCGTCGACCCGCTTTTCGCCGCTGATCAACCAGATTTACACTGCAGCCGGCGGCAATGCGACGCTGGGCGATACCGGCTGGAGCAACTCGATCCAGTACGCCTCAAACCCGGTGTACGACACCACCTTTGTCGCCCAGTATTCGCTGGGCGAGCAGCCCGGCGCGCACAACAATAACTGGGCAGCCGTCGCCAAATACGTCGGCAAAGAGCTGGCCGTGACGGTCGGCGGCGTGAACGTGCGTTTTGGCCCCGGCCTGAGCGCGGCAGTGCCGGAACAGCGCACCTACCTTGCCGCGGCAGCCTACGACTTCAAAGTGGTCAAGCTATTTGCTTCCTACTCCGACCATCAGGCCAAGGTCAGCGAACGCGACGCCCATTCGGTGCAGGCTGGCTTCACCATTCCAACCCATGGCGGCGCGGGGCGCTGGATGGTGGCCTGGTCGCGCCTGACGGAAAAGGCCAAAGTGGTGCCAGAATTCCATCGCGATACCGGCGCCGCTGGCTATGATTACAACCTTTCGCCCCGCACGGACGTGTACGCGGTGCTGATGTACGACAAGATTAGCAACGCTAGCAAGGGAAATACCTACGTAGCTGGCATCCGGCATCGTTTCTAGCGAGAAAAGACGGTAAAATGTCCGTTGCTGAACCCAGTTATTTTCACGATATGAAATTCCTCAAGCAGAATCACAAATACGAGTCCGACCACTCCTTGTTCATCAAGGACCTGAAAGCCAAGAACCCGGAAATGGAAGCAGGCCAGCAAGCCGGCCGCGCAATCCTGTGGGACAAGCCTTCGACCTCGCTGGACGACCAGGCCCGTAACAAGGCTTCGACCGTCAAGCAACAGGCTTACGTGTACCAGAACAAGGTATAAGAGCCGGGACGGCACACAGCATGTCACCAAAAGACGCGGTGGACGATCAGGCCGAACAGGCTGAACTGGCCGTCGCCGCGGATTTGCCGCCTGACGCAGGCGGACCAGGCAGCGGCGCGGAAGACGCGCCACCCGATGCGAGCGCCCCGGCGGAAGCCGAAGGCGCCGCTTTTGCACGCCTGTATGGCGAGCCGGTGCTCAAGCTGCCAAACGATCTGTATATCCCGCCCGATGCGCTGGAAGTCATCCTCGAAGCGTTTGAAGGCCCGCTGGACTTGCTGCTGTACCTGATCCGCAAACAGAACTTCAACATCCTCGACATTCCGATGGCCCAGGTAACCTTGCAATACCTGAGCTATGTCGAAGAGATCCGCAAATCGAACCTGGAGCTGGCGGCAGAATACCTGTTGATGGCGGCCATGCTGATCGAGATCAAGTCGCGCATGCTGCTACCGCAGCGCCAGCACGAGCTCGACGCGGAAGCGGATGACCCGCGTGCGGAACTGGTGCGCCGCCTGCTCGAATACGAACAGATCAAGCTGGCCGCCTACGACCTGAATACCCTGCCCCAGGTCGGCCGTGACTTCGTGCGCACCCAGATCTTCATCGAGCAAAGCCTGGTGCCTACCTGGCCCGAGGTTGAAGTGGTCGACCTGCAGGACGCCTGGCGCATGTTGATGAAGCGCGCCACGCTGAAGCAGCACCACAAGATCACCCGCGAGGAGCTGTCGGTGCGCGAGCACATGACCTCCATCCTGCGCAAGCTGCAATCGAGCCGCTTCATCGAATTCACCGAGTTGTTCAACCCGGAATCGCCGCCGCCGGTGGTGGTGGTGAACTTCGTGGCGATGCTGGAGCTGGCCAAGGAAACCCTGATTGAAATTACCCAGGCGGAGCCGTTCGCACCAATTTACGTGCGTCTTGCGTATTCGCCTGCCTGACTAAAAACTATGAAAATCATCTCCAATATCGAAGAACTGCGCGACCAGCTCAGTGGCCAGTTACGTACTGCTTTCGTGCCTACCATGGGCAACCTGCATGAGGGCCACCTGTCGCTGATGCGCCTGGCCCGCAAGCACGGCGACCCGGTCGTGGCATCCATTTTCGTGAACCGCCTGCAGTTTGGCCCGAATGAGGACTTCGACAAATACCCGCGCACCTTCCAGGCTGACGTGGAAAAACTGGAGAAGGAAGGCGTGTACGTGCTGTTCGCGCCCACCGAAAAGGATATGTACCCGGAGCCGCAGGAGTACCGCGTGCAGCCGCCGGATGGCCTGGGCAATACCCTGGAAGGCGAATTCCGCCCTGGCTTCTTCGGTGGCGTGTGCACCGTGGTGACCAAGCTGTTCTCCTGTGTGCAGCCGAAGGTAGCGGTGTTCGGCAAGAAGGACTACCAGCAGCTTATGATCGTCCGGAACATGGCGCGCCAGCTCGGCATGCCGACCGAGATCATTGCCGCCGAAACCTACCGGGCCGACGATGGCCTGGCCCTGTCCTCGCGCAATATGTACCTGTCGGCCGATGAACGCGCCGAAGCGCCGGCGCTGTACCGTGCCCTGAACCAGGTGGCAGACGAAGTACGCGGCGGCCACCTCGACGTGTTCCAACTGGAACACAAGGCGATGGACGAACTGGCCGCCCGCGGCTGGAAGCCTGACTACATCTCGATCCGCAAGCGCAATGACCTGCAACCGCCTAACGCCGGCGACCTCGCGCAAGGCGAAAAGCTGGTGGTGCTGGCCGCCGCCAAACTCGGCACCACCCGCCTGATCGACAACCTCGAAATCTGACCGGTCGGTGACGACCTTCAGCGTTACCCTGCGCGGCCGCCGCGCAGCAGCCGGCCTGGCTGAAACCGTCGCGCGCCTGGCTTCCCTGCTGGGCTGCGGCGCTGCCGAAGCCGAGCGCGCACTGGCGATGTCTTCGCTGACAGTCAAGCGCGGCATCGACCTGCGCACCGCCAACCGCTACCAGGCCGCGCTCGACGATTGCGGCTGCTGCGCCACCATCGAGCGCGAATTCATTGCGGAAGCCAGCCTGGATGGCATTCCCGAAGAGTGCCGCAAGCTGGCGGCAGCGCTGCGGGCAGCCGAGATGTCAAGCCAATCACGCGCCGAAGTCCATGCCATCATGGCCGACCTGCTGAGCGACGGGGACGTCGATTCCGGCATGGCGCATGCGATTGAACGCAACCTGGCGACGATCTGCGGCGGGCCACTCACAGCGCACGGCCTGCTGCGCTTGTTCTCTGCCGACCGCTTGCAGGCCCTTGTGGCCGACGCGGCCAGTTTCCTCGACGCGCATCGACGCGGCAGCAATATTCCCCCGCTCATGTCGGGTCGCAATAAAGACGGCACGCATGCCTCGTCCCGGGGCGATCACGTCATCCACCAGCGGACCGTGCGCCTCTACGAAGCCCTGATCAAGGTATTGCAGCAGCATCGTGTTCTTGGCCCGGGAAATGCATTGCCGCCCGACCTGGTGATGCGCGACGGGAAAGGCCACCGCCTGCCGGGAACGAGCCAGCAGGTGCAGTTCTGCCAGCGCGGCTCGGCAATCGTGCGCATCGGTACAGTCAACGCGTATTACGACGCGGATATCAGCATCAGCTACCCAACGCGTACCGGCCTGAAAGTCCGCGTGCAAATCCCATACGCCAACCTGCTGCTTGAGGGAGGCGAATCGTTCCGCCCGGTGCCGCAGGAAGCCGTGTTGCATCATCAGCTACTGCATGACTACACGCTGCCCAGCACGCCGGTGCTGTTCTTGATGGGCGATGGAGAAGTGATCCTGGATCTGGTGAAACTACCCGTGGACGAGCAGCGCTACTTCTTCCTCGACCTGGAGGAAAAGTTCAAGCTGCACGGCTGCGGCGCATTCAGCGCGAGAAAGATCGGGCCGACCGCCTATGGCCTGGGGCAGGCAATCGCTCTCTCTGCGCACGTCCACATCGTCGAAGAAGTGCTGCAACCGTTCCGCCGCCAGTAAGCGCCGGCCTGGCCGAAGCGCAGCAAGCCATCCAGGTCGCGCCTCCCGCTTACGTGGTGACGCTTTGGGTCCAGGCCAGGGCCGACAGGTGGGCCTTGTTGACGTCCTCGGGCGACAGCGAAAGCGAATCGGCCAGCGAGCTGACCAGGTTCGAATTCAGTTCGCAAGCCTCGGCTAGCGCCAGGAACGGGCCGTATTTGCCGCCACGGGTGAGCAGCGCCTTCACCACTTCGTCGTTCAACTGGATCTCTTGCAGCACATCCTTCATCGGAATGCCCAGCAGGCGGTCCAGCAGCGAGAACATGCCGGCAACGAAGATGTTTTCAGCATCCTGCTTGCCCAGCGCCTTCTGGCCCAGCAGCTCGGCCAGGCGGCCGCGCACCACGGCCGTTTCCAGCAGCACCGGCGAGAAGCCGGAGGTGGAAGCGGTCGCCAGCAACAGGGTCAGCCAGCGGTACATCGGCTGGTAGCCAAGCAGCTGGATGGCCTGCTTCAGTGACTGCACTTCGCGGCCAGCACCGAAACCGGCCGAGTTGATGTACTTCAGCAGCTTGTACGACAGGGCCGCATCGCGCTTCAGCACGCTTTCGAGCTGAGCCACGTCGGCATTGGCGTTCACCATCTGCATCAGTTGCAGAATGATGGTCTGCGAAGGATTCAAGCCCTGCCCTTCGCTGCCCGGACGCGGCGTCAGGTGCAGCTTGCCGACAAAGGCGTCCAGCCCGAGCGCGGCACAGGCGTCGAAATCGGACCAGGTGCTGACCGGACGGCCCACCATGCGGATATTGGACGTCTTCAGCAGCGAATAGGCGCGCGCCTGCGCGGCCACGTCGGCGCCGGTAAAGCGTACTTCGACATACGAACAAATCGTGCCCAGGCGGCTGCCTACGCGCGCCAGGTCGGCTTCGCGCAGCAAGATGCCGACACCGCCGGCACGCAAGCCCTGCACCGCCGCCAGGGTGGTTGGATTGGCAAGCTCGGAGGTCTTCAGCGACAGCACCGTATGCTCGGGCGGCAGGTCGAACATCGAATCGGTCGACAGCATGCCCGGCACGGCTTGCAGGAACAGGGTTTTCTGCTTGAGCAGCCAGCCGTGCTCAGGATGGTTTACCTGGCTGGCGACGAAGCCGACCAGGCCTTCCAGCTCTTCCAGGGTGGGGACATGGGAAACAGCTTCCTGCTGCCATGTAAGTTCGTAGCCGACCACGCGCTGCTCGGGATCGAGCAGGGGTTCACGAACCAGGAAATGTGTCTGATGCATACGTGGTCTTATGCTTGACTCGGGATAGAACGGCGGCGGCCAGGGCCGCCGCCGCGAATTACTTGGGAAGCCGGGATCAAGCGCCGAGCTTTTCGAAAATCTTGTTCAGCTTTTCATCCAGGGTGGCTGCGGTGAACGGCTTCACCACATAGCCGTTGGCGCCTGCTTGCGCAGCCGCGATGATGTTTTCCTTTTTGGCCTCGGCGGTCACCATCAACACCGGCAGTTTGGCCAGTGCGGGGTCGGCACGGATGTTCTGCAGCATGGTCAGGCCATCCATATTCGGCATATTCCAGTCGGACACCACGAAGTCGAATTGCTCCGCGCGCAGCTTAGCCAGCGCCATCACGCCATCTTCCGCCTCGTCCACGTTGGCATAACCCAGTTCCTTCAAGAGATTTCGCACGATGCGGCGCATCGTCGAGAAATCGTCAACAACCAAAAATTTCATCTTTGGATCAGCCATGAATTGCTCCGTTGTTTCTACTTACGCGGTTATTAATTAAAGTGGTGTACCCAGCAAGTTGTAGGATAGCATTTTCGTTGCTCCAAGGCGAACTAACTACCCCAAAACTCTCAATCACGTGTCAAACGCGCAATGCACGCGAGCCATGCTGCGCAAGATAACCCAATACCATGCCGGGCAGCGCCTGCAATGCGCCAACTTCATGCGTTGCACCAACGGCAATCGCCTCGCGCGGCATGCCGAACACCACGCAGCTAGCTTCGTCCTGCGCGAAATTATACGCCCCGGCGTTCTTCATCTCCAGCATGCCCACTGCACCGTCCTTGCCCATGCCGGTCAGGATCACGCCAACCGCGTTCTTGCCGGCATTCTGGGCTGCGGAACGGAACAGCACGTCGACTGAAGGGCGGTGTCGGTTGACCGGCTCGCCCTGGTCCAACCTGGTCATATAGTTGGCGCCGGAACGGGTCAGCAACAGGTGCGAATGGCCCGGCGCAATATAGGCGTGGCCCGGCAGCACGCGCTCATTGCCCTGCGCTTCCATCACCGAGATCTTGCACAGCGAATCGAGGCGCTTGGCAAACGATTTGGTAAAGCCTTCCGGCATGTGCTGGGTGATCAGGATGCCCGGGCAATCCGACGGCATTTGCATCAGGAATTCGCGGATGGCTTCCGTGCCGCCCGTTGACGCGCCGACAATAATCAGTTTTTCCGAAGACATCAGTGGGTTCCGTAATTGCGGCAGCGTCGTGCCGCCCTCGCCTGCCGCGCCGGCAGCAGGCAGGGTGCGGGCGCGGACCCGGGCCTTGGAGGCGGCGCGGATCTTGTCGGAGATCAGGTCGGCGTATTCGCGCATGCCGGACTGGATCGAAATCTTGGGCTTGGTGACGAAATCGACCGCGCCCAGTTCCAGCGCACGCAGCGTGATTTCCGAGCCGCGCTCGGTCAGCGAAGAGACCATCACCACCGGCATCGGCCGCAGGCGCATCAGGCGCTCCAGGAAGTCGAGGCCGTCCATCTTCGGCATTTCGACGTCCAGCGTCAGCACGTCCGGGTTGGTCTGCTTGATCAGGTCGCGCGCCACCAGCGGATCGGGCGCCACGCCCACCAGTTCCATGTCCGGCTGGCCCTTGATGATCTCGCTCATCACGCTGCGGATCAGCGCGGAGTCGTCGCAAATCAGGACTTTGATCTTGTTCATTTTGTACACCTGTTTTTTTTTAGAACAGCTCGACCTCGCCCGCCACAGGTTTGGACTTGAGGCGGTTGGCGTAGTCGTTTTCACGCTGCGCCAGGGTGTCGTTATGGGTTTGCATCAGTTTCTTGACCAGCACCTTGCCGGTCTTGGGGAAGAAATACACCTTGCGCGGATAAATATCGCAAAGGTCTTCCGCCACAATGCGGATCTTCTCGTTCTTCAGGAAGCTTTGCACGAAAGCGGCGTTGCGTTCGCCGACGTTGATGGCGGTGAATCCCTTCAGCACGGCGCCGCCGCCAAACACTTTCGCCTCTAGGTTGTCGCGCCGCGCGCCGGCCTTCAGCAAGTCGTTGATCAGCACTTCCATGGCATAGGTGCCGTAGCGCGCCGAGGCCGACACCGGGCTGCCCTGGTCAGCGCCGCCGTCCGGCAGCATGAAGTGGTTCATGCCGCCCAGGCCGGTCAAGCGGTCGCGGATGCAGGCCGACACGCAGGAACCGAGCACGGTCACGATCAGCATGTCCTTCTGCGTATAGTAGTACTCGCCCGGCAGGATCTTGGCTGCGTCGCAGTCAAAGGTCCGGTCGTAATAGACATTGGTCGCGAATTGTTCTTTATCCATGTCATGCCCTCTTGCGCTCATCGAGCTCGTAGACAGTCTTACCGCGCAGCTTCAAAGCGTCCGACACGTAAAGGAAGTTCTCGGAATGGCCAGCAAACAGCAGGGCATCCGGTTTCATCAAAGGGACAAAGCGGGACAGGATCTTGCGCTGGGTCGCCTTGTCGAAGTAGATCATCACATTGCGGCAGAAAATCACGTCGAAGCCGGGACGGATGTCCCATTTCTCGTCCAGCAGGTTGACCTGCCGGTAGGTGATCAGCGAGCGCAACTCCTGCCGCACGCGCGCCATGCCTTCGTTGGCGCCGCGCCCCTTCAGGAAAAAGCGGCGCTGCTGCTCGGGCGACAGCTTGTCGATCCGTTCCATCGGGTAGACGCCGTTGGCGGCGGTGGCCAGCACGTTGGTGTCGATATCGGTGGCCAGGATGTGCACCGGCGGCGTCAGCGTGTTGAACGCCTCGCAGCAGGTGATGGCTATCGAATACGGTTCTTCGCCGGTGGAGCTGGCGGAGCACCAGATATTGATCTGCTCCCCGCGTTTGGCCTTGAGATGCTCGGCCAGCAGCGGGAAATGGTGCGACTCGCGGAAGAACGACGTCAGGTTGGTGGTCAGCGCGTTGGTGAACGCCTCCCACTCGCCGTCGCCCAGGCGCCCGCCTTCCAGGTCGTCCAGGTAACGCACGAAACTATTGATGCCGGTGGCGCGCAAGCGCCGCGCCAGGCGGCTGTACACCATTTCCTGCTTGGAATCGGCCAGCGCAATGCCGGCCCGCTTGTAGATCATTGCGCGGACCCGTTCAAAATCCTTGCCGTTGAAGTCAAACTCTTTCACGGTCTCTTTGGTCAGCGCCATTTTTTATAGCTCCCCGCGGTTACATGGACATTAAAACTCTTCCCAGTCGTCGCCCGATGGGGCGGCAGCCGCAAGCTTCTTCTTCGGCTGCTGCGCGGCGGCCGCAGCGGCCGGCACCACTGCCGTACTGCGCGCCGGCGCTGCCGGCCTTGCCTTGCGCGGCGCTGCCGCCGCGCGCTTGGCGAATTCGTCTCCGGCCAGTTTGAAGATCGACACCGCCTGGGCCAGGTTGTTGGCCTGGTCCTGCATCGATTCGGCGGCGGCGGCGGCTTCTTCCACCAGCGCGGCATTCTGCTGCGTCATTTCGTCCATCTGGCCGATGGCGGCATTGACTTCCTCGATGCCATGGCTTTGTTCCAGGGTGGCGGCGGTGATCTCGCCCATGATGTCGGCCACCTGCTTGATCGAGGTCACGATCAGGCCCATGGTCTGGCCGGCTTCATCGACCAGGCGGCCGCCGGCATCGACCTTGTCGACGGAATCGTCGATCAGGGCCTTGATTTCCTTGGCTGCCGCCGCGGAGCGCTGCGCCAGGTTGCGCACTTCCGACGCCACCACGGCGAAGCCGCGGCCCTGCTCACCGGCACGCGCCGCTTCCACCGCAGCGTTCAGCGCCAGGATATTGGTCTGGAAGGCGATGCCGTCGATCACGCCGATGATGTCCACAATCTTGGTCGAGGATTGCTTGATCGAGCCCATGGTATCGACCACTTGCGACACCACCTGGCCGCCCTTCACCGCCACCGACGATGCCGATACCGCGAGCTGGTTGGCCTGGCGGGCGTTGTCGGCATTCTGCTTCACGGTCGAAGTCAGGTTTTCCATCGACGCCGCGGTTTCCTCCAGCGAGGAAGCCTGCGATTCGGTGCGGGCCGACAGGTCGGCATTGCCGGTTGCGATCTCCTGCGAGGCGGTGGTGATGGTTTCGGTCGACGCCCGCACCTGGCCGACAGTCTTGGCCAGGCTTTCGTTCATGTCCTTCAACGCCTGCAGCAGTTCCGAGGTTTCATCCTTGCCTTCCACGGTCACTTGCGAAGTCAGTTCGCCGGCGGCCACTTTCTGCGCCACCTCCACCGCGCCCGACAAGGGGCCGGTAATCGACTTGGTAATCACCAGCGCACACAGGATGCCCACGCCAACCGCCACGGCGGCCAGTACCACCATCCACATGGTCAGGTTGCGGTCGCCCTTGTTGGAGCTATCCTTGAAGTCAGCGACGGCCGCCTGCTGCAAGTCGACCAGCTTGTTCAGCGCAGTCAGGGTCTGCTGCTGCAGCGGGTCGATGCGGCCGGCAATCACTTTCGCCGCGCCTTCGGCATTGAAGGCCATGATCTGGCCCATCGCTTCCTTGAAGGCTGCGTCGACGTCGGTCTGCAGGGCGGAGATATCGTTCACCACCTTTTTCTCGGCGTCGTTCAGGCCCAGGCTTTGCAGCTTGGTGCGCGCCGCATCGTAGCGGGCGCGGTTGGCCTTGACCTTCTCTTCTTCCTTCTGCATCAGGCTGACGTCCGACTGCAGGCCGATATTGCGCATGGCGATGCCGGTTTCCAGCATGGCGCTCTTCATCGACTGCGCCTGCGATTCCTTGGCGCCGGCCAGGTCCAGGCCCGTCATCAGGGCCGACTTGTTACGATAGTTCAGCACATTGGTCAGCAGCACGGTGCCGACCAGGATCAGCAGAATAACCCCGAAGCCGAAACCAAGCCGTGTGCCTATCTTGTATTCGCGCACATTCATTTTGTTCTCTCCCCTAGTGTCCTGTTGGATCTGTATTTTTTTGTATTACGCTGCGAGCTTTTCGCTCAAGCCCATTTCCGGGCTGGACATCAGGCGCTGGATATCGACCAGGATCAGCATGCGCTCGTCGATGGTGCCAAGGCCGATCATGTACTCCGAGCTGAAGGCCGTGCCCAGGTCCGGCGCCGGCTTGACCTGTTCTTCCGTCAGCGACGTCACGTCCGATACCGAATCGACCACCATGCCTACCACGCGGCCGTTGATATTGAGGATGATGACCACGGTGAATTGATCGTACACCGGTTCGCCCAGCTTGAATTTGATGCGCATGTCCACCACCGGAATGATGATGCCGCGCAGGTTGATCACGCCTTTGATGAATTCCGGCGCGTTGGCGATGCGGGTCACCGCTTCGTAACCGCGGATCTCCTGCACTTTCAGGATATCGATGCCGTATTCTTCGGAGCCCAGCTTGAAAGCCAGGAACTCCTGGACGGCGGTGCCGGCGCTTGCTGCGTCGCTCATGGTTCTTCCTTCACAAAGTTTGATTCGTCAACCAGCTGGCGCGACGAGCGCACCAGCGCCGTCACGTCCAGGATCAGCGACACGCCTCCGTCGCCAAGAATGGTGGCACCGGAAATTCCGGTCACCTTGCGGTAATTCGATTCCAGGTTCTTGACCACGACCTGCTGCTGGCCCACCAGTTCGTCGACGAACAGGCAGGCCTTCTTGCCCTCGGTTTCCACGATCACCAGGATGCCCTGGCATGGATCGGTGAAGCGCGGTGCGATATCGAAAATCTGGTACAGGGGAATCAGCGGCAGGTATTCGCCACGGACTTTGATGACGCGGCCCTTGCCGCTGATTTCCTTGACGTCTTCCGGCGCCGGCTGCAGCGACTCGAGCACGAAGCCAAGCGGCAGGATGTAGACCTCTTCGCCGGTCTGGATCAGCATGCCGTCCAGGATGGCCAGCGTGAGCGGCAGGGAAATCGAAATCGTGGTGCCAAAGCCCTTGGCGGAACGGATGTCGACGGTGCCGCCCATGGCGGTAATGTTACGCTTCACCACGTCCATGCCAACGCCGCGGCCGGAAACATCGGTCACCTGCTCGGCGGTCGAAAAGCCCGGCGCGAAGATCAACTGCCATACATCGGCGTCCGTCATGTTATCGGACAGCGGCAAGCCGTTCTGGCGGGCTTTTGCCAAAATCCTGTCGCGGTTCAAGCCGCCGCCATCATCCGATACTTCGATGATGATGCTGCCGCCCTGGTGCGAGGCCGACAGGAACAGGCGCCCCGTTTCGGACTTGCCGGCGGCCTTGCGCACGTCCGGCATTTCAATGCCGTGGTCGATCGAGTTGCGCACCAGGTGGGTCAGCGGGTCGACGATGCGTTCGATCAGGCCCTTGTCCAGCTCCGTGGCGGCGCCGCTGGTGACGAATTCGACCTTCTTGCCAAGCTTGGTGGCCAGGTCGCGCACCATGCGCGGGAAGCGCGAGAACACGAAGTCCATCGGCATCATGCGGATCGACATCACCGATTCCTGCAGGTCGCGCGTGTTGCGGGTGAGCTGGGAAATACCGCTCAGCAGCTTCTCGTGCAGCACCGGGTCGATGGTGCTGGCGCGCTGCTCGATCATGGCTTGCGTGATCACCAGTTCGCCCACCAGGTTGATCAACTGGTCGACCTTTTCCACCGACACGCGGATCGAGGACGATTCGCCGCCGGCCGGCGCGTGGGCCTGCTTTTCCGCTTCCTTGCGGGCGGCTTTCTTTTCCTGTTCTTCGCTCGGCTTGGCAGCTTCCGCCGGCACATCCTGGATGCCCGCCTGGGCGCGAATCACTTCCAGCGGCTGGAAGAAGCCATAGCCGCGCGCATCTTCGGCAGCCGCGCCGGCATTGGAGCGGATTTCATCGATGGGCTGGAAGAAACCGTAGCCGTCGCCGTCGACCGCAGGTGCCGCAGCGCCGGCAGCCGGCAGCGGGTCGAAGAAACCGTAACCCTGCTGCGCTTCCTTGCGTTCCCGTTCGGCCTGTTCGCGCGCGGACTGGGTCGGGCTCAGCGCCGGCAGTTCGCTGACCTTCATCTGGTCGGCGTCGATCACGAAGGAGCAGATGGCCACGATATCGTCCAGCGATTCGTGGGTGGTGACGACCATCGCATGGCGCTCGGCATCCAGCGGCATCAGTTCCACATGGCCCATCAGGCCAAGTTCGGCCGCCAGCGCCTCCACTTCCCGGTGCACCATGGGCGGCAGTTCCAGCCGGTAGCGCTTGCCGCCGCGATGGTCCATCGCTTGCGCATCGGGCGTGCTGAAGCCCGACGCCACCGGCGCCATTGCTTCGATGTGCACGTCCTGCGCCAGCTCCTGCAGCATCATGCGCACGTCGCCCACCGCTTCCTGGTCGACTGCGCTGCCCAGGCGGTGGCCGTCCAGCTGCATCTTCAGGATGTCCTTGGCGGCCAGGAAGGCGTCGACGTGGGTCGACGTCAAGGCCATCTCGCCCTTGCGGATGCGGTCCAGCAGCGTCTCCAGCACGTGCGTGACTTCGGTCATGTCGGTCACGCCGAATGTCGACGCGCCGCCCTTCACCGAGTGCGCGGTACGGAAAATCGCGTTCAAGTCCTCTTCGCTGGGCGACTCGACGTCCACGCCCAGCAGCAGACGCTCCATTTCAGCCAGCAGTTCTTCCGCTTCGTCGAAGAAGACCTGGTAGAACTGGCTAATATCGATGGTCATGCCACACCCCTTTATTAGCCGATGACCTTCTTCACTACCTCGATCAAGCGTTGCGGGTCGAAAGGCTTGACCAGCCAGCCATTCGCACCGGCGGCGCGGCCCTTGGCCTTCATCTCGTCGGACGATTCGGTGGTCAGCATCAGGATGGGTACCTTGGCATAGGACGGCTGCTCGCGCAGCAGCTTGATCAGTTGCAGGCCATCCATGCGTGGCATGTTCTGGTCGGTCAGCACCAGGTCCACGGTTTGCAGCTTGGCCTTTTCCAGGCCATCCTGTCCGTCGACTGCTTCCACCACCTGGTAGCCGGCTGCCTTCAGGCTGAAAGCCACCATCTGGCGCAGCGAGGAGGAGTCGTCGACTGCAAGAATTGTTTTAGCCATCTTTTTTTCTCACTTGGTTAAATTTTTGTGTGTATTCAGAACAGTTCGATGTCGCCGCTTTCCAGGTGCTTCTGGCTGACCGCCTTGCGCAGCACGCTGCGCAATTCCAGGCTCTGGATCGCCAGCGCCATGCTGACCTTGCTAAGCAGGTCCACGATCTCGTCGCTGCCCGATTCGGGCACCACTTCGGCGCCGTGCGCACCCAGCGTGCCGAGGAATTCCCGCAAGCCGGTCACCCGTTTCAGGGTGCGGTCGATCAGCTGGCTGGTCATGTCCTGGAACTGCATGCTGGTAATGGCGGCGTTGACGTAGCCGCTTACCTGTTCGTTCATTTCCTTCAGGCGCGCCTTGTCTTCCGCCGAGGGATCGCCGCCTTGCAGCAGCAGCTCGATGGTGGCCTGCTGCGCGCTGACCGCTTCATGGATCGCCATGAAGTTGCGGGTCAGCTTCTCGATCGCCTCTTCCAGCAGCAGGTTGGTCTGCAGCAGGTCGGTCTCGACTTCGGTCAGGTGGCGCCGGCCATGGTCCGACACGCCGGACAGCAGCCGTTTCACGTGGGAGCCAAGGATTTTCTTTCTTGTCATAAAGCCTCTATTTCTTCCCTGCCGGCTCGGCCGGTGCCGGTGCCGCTGCCGCCGCGGCTTGCGTCGCTTCCGTATCGAGGCCGACTTGCAATTTGCCGCCGTCACGCAGCACATTCTCCTCGGTCCTCTTGTTCATCACAATAATGCTGATGCGGCGATTGATCGGGTTGAATGGATCCGCGCGGTCAAGGTGGGCGGCGCTGGCCAGGCCCACCACGCGCAGGATCTTATTGTCGGCCAGTCCGCCATGCAGCAGCGCGCGGCGCGAGGCATTGGCACGGTCGGCCGACAGTTCCCAGTTACTGTACCCCGTTTCGGTGAAATACGGCGTGGAGTCCGTGTGGCCGGAAAGGCCAATCTTGTTTGGAACATCATTCAGCGCGGGCGCGATGGCTTCCAGGATCTCGCGCGCATACGGCTGCAGGTCGGCCTTGCCGGCGTTGAACATGGGGCGGTTCTGCAAGTCGACGATCTGGATGCGCAAGCCTTCGCTGGTGAAGTCCAGCAACAGCTGCTCCTTGAACTTTTTGAGTTCGGCATTGGTATCGATGGTCATTTCGATCCGGGCGCGCAGCGCTTGCAGGCGCGAGCGCTCTTCCGCCTCCATCGCTTTCTTGGCGGCATCCAGGTTATAGGTCTTGCTCTGGGCCGGATCGTCCGTCATCTTGACCTGGCCGGTACGGCGCGACAGATCGGAACCACCGCCCTGGATCACCGAGGAACTGTCGCCGCTGCCCGAGCCGCCTTGCATGGCGACTTTCAGCGGCGTCTTGAAGTACTCGGAAATGCCGTTCAGGTCGCCCTTGGTAGTCGAACCGAGCAGCCACATCAGCAGGAAGAACGCCATCATCGCCGTCACGAAGTCGGCGTAAGCGATCTTCCAGGCGCCGCCGTGGTGGCCGCCCCCGCCTTTCTTGATCTTCTTGACGACAATAGGCCGCAGGCCTTCTTCAGCCATGGCAGGTCCTCGCTTCCATTACTTCGACTTCGATTTCTTGATATGTTCTTCCAGCTCGGAGAAGCTTGGGCGCTCGGTAGAGTACAGTACCTTGCGGCCAAATTCCACGGCCAGGGCCGGGGCATAACCATTCAGGCTGGCCAGCAGCGTGACTTTCACGCACTGGAACATCTTGGTCGACTCTTCCAGCTTCTGTTCCAGCAGGCTGGCCAGCGGGCCGACGAAACCGTAGGCCAGCAAGATACCGAGGAAGGTACCGACCAGCGCGTGCGCGATCAGCATGCCCAGCTCGGACGGCGGGATGCCCACCGATTCCATGGTATGCACCACGCCCATCACCGCCGCCACGATACCGAAGGCCGGCAAGCCGTCGCCCAGCTTGGCGATGCAATGGGCCGGCACATGGCCTTCCTGGTGGTGGGTGTCGATCTCGTTGTCCATCAGGTTCTCGATCTGGAAGGCATCCATATTCCCCGACACCATCAGGCGCAGGTAATCGGTCATGAACTCGATGATGTGGTGGTCTTCCAGCACCGCCGGGTACTTGCTGAACAGCGGGCTGTCTTCCGGCTTGTCGATATCGCCTTCGATCGACATCAGGCCTTCCTTGCGTACCTTGGACAACACGTCGAACAGGAGCGACATCAGCTCCATGTACAGGTCCTTGGTATAGCGAGAACCTTTGAACAGGGTCGGCAGCGCGGCCAGCGTGGCCTTGATGGATTTGCCGTTATTGCCGACAAAAAAAGCACCGAGGGCGGCACCGCCAATCATCAGCAGTTCCAGCGGCTGGAACAGGGCTGCCAGGTGGCCGCCGGACAATGCGAAACCACCAAACACGGCGCCGAGGACAATGATGTATCCGACAATGACTAACAAGCGCGCAGACTCCCCGAAAGCTAGTTAAAAGCAATAATATTCCACAGTGGAACTACAATAACGTGAAGACGCCTCTGCGGCAAGGAAAACTGCCTCTAAAATGCTCTTATATAAAGGAGCGGACCACCCTCTGTGGTGCGGATGGTCTTGATGCCGTTTGCAGCAGGAATTTCAAATTCATAACTGGCAAGCAAACTACCGGCCCGCATCTCGCGCTGGGCCTTGCTCCACAAGGCCGGCATGGCAGCCGGCGACAGGTAAGCAAACACCAGGTCATATTCTGCAAAATTTAACTGGTCATAGTCGCCACGCAAGAATCGCGCGCGGCTGCCGGACAAGACGGCACGCAGCCGCGACAGCAGCCACGGCACCGGCGCCAGTTCGATGCCCATCACTTCCGATTCCGGCCGCGCACCCGCCAGGTGCATGGTGAAGCCGCCAAGGCCGCTGCCGATATCGATGATGCGCAGCGCCCTGCCCTGCGGCAGTTCGGCCTGGACGGCGCGCCACACGGCGGGGCTCGACGGATAGTAAGGGACTTGTGTGCGGTAGGTCGACCAATACCAGCCCAGCAACACCAGGAAGGCGGCTGCGGCCAGCCAGGGCGGCAGATGCAGCGCAAGACCCGCCAATAAGGCGATGGGAAACAGCAGCTGGATCGGCAGCCACCAGCGCGCCAGGCCAACTTTCCAGCTGATGAGGGCAGCCAGCAAACCTTGCAGCAGTGCGGCCTGCAGCAGCGTCAGGCCATGGCCGAATGATTCAAGCGCAACAGCCAGCGCGGCGCATGGCAGCAGCGCGCCGGCCTGGACCAGCAGCGCCTGGAAGGCGGGAGTTCTTGAAATCATGGCGGAAGTATACCGGGGCCAGCGCCTCTGGCATACCGGTGCCTGCCCCTGCGGGTCAGGCACCGCCTTGCCGGTTTATGGCAACTGCCTGGCGCAGCGGGGATAAACCGGTAAACCGGTGTCAGACCCACAGGGTCTGACACCTTACATTCAAGCGGCGACCGCTTCGGCGGCATCCTTGGCCTTGCGGGTCTTGCCGGCACGCGAAGGCATGTGGCACAGGCCGCACTTGTAGTCGCGGTTGAGGTCCATGGCGTCGACTACGAACTTGCCTTTGCAGCAAGTGCAAGGCTTGAGCTGCAGCATTTTGCTGCCTGCGAACTTGACCAGGGTCCAGGCGCGGGTCAGCGAGAGCAGTGGCTCTTCGCCAGCAGCCGGCGGCATTTGTTCCAGGTAGAGCTGGTAAGCCTTCATCACAGCATGGATGCCAGTGGCGCCTGCGTGTTCGACCAGGAAGTTATGGATATTCATGAACAGCGACGAGTGGATGTTCGGCTGCCAGGTCAGGAACCAGTCGGTCGAGAAAGGCAGCATGCCCTTCGGCGGCGACACGCCCTTCAGCTCCTTGTACAACTTGAGCAGGCGCTCACGCGACAGCGAGACCTCGGTTTCCAGCAGTTGCAGGCGGGCGCCCAGGTTGATCAGCTCGATAGCCAGCTGGATTTCCTGCGCCTCGGTCACCACACTCTTCTTGCTCATGGCGTCGCTCCTTAAGCGATTTCTTCAACAGCCTGGCCGGCCATCAGGATGGCGGCGTGGGACTGGGCCAGGGAACGGTCCTTGTTGTAGTTGGTCAGCATGCCGAGGATGGCGCTGTCGTCGAAGCGGAAGCGGGCCAGCATCATGTTGCCGCCCGCCAGTTTCAGGATCTGGGCGTTGCTCATGCCTTCGATCAGATCGGCGATATCGGCCGAAATGCCCAGGCGGAAGATCGCGGTGACTTTGTCGGCGCGGATCATCTGCTGCGCCAGCATCAGGTAGCTCAGGTTCGCGTCGCGGATTTCAGCCATCATGTCGTTTGCGGTCATGTCCATCTCCAGTCAGTTTCAGCTTGCAACGCAATTTTCGTTGCTGGTGAGATACATTCTGCTGGAGACGCGATAAAGCGCAAAGAGGCGGCACTCTGTATTTTGGGTCGGAAATGGGCGAAGTGACCCCGTAGGATTTTGTCCTACAGAGGGCTGCCCATAGAGGGGCAACGCCAGTATTGGCGCGGGTTTGCGGGGCGTTCGGTCTCGCTGAAAACACAGGAGCCGAAGGTAAAAATGCGATATCGCTGAGATGCTTTTTTGCGACATCTGAACTGGTAACGGCAGGGTTTTGGCGAACTTTAGGGTTCTGAGCAAAAAATTTTAAGTTTTTTTCACTCGTTCCAAACTGCCGAACAGCAAGCCTTTTACCGGGCTTCTAAAAACGGTAACGGCAGGGGTTTGAGGAACTTTAGGGTTTTTTGAAAAAAATTTTGAAAATTTTTTGATTCTTTATAAATCAATGGCTTACAAACCAAAACCGATACGCGGCGGCGGCGTGCGGGTGTCAGACCCTGTGGGTCTGACACCGGGGTACCGGTTTTAGGAGGCTAAAAGGTTGCTACAATCTCACTTTGTTTAAGTCTCAAGGAAAGCGCCCACATGATTTCCCGTTCTGACTGCCTGGCCCGCGACGCAGCGGACACCCTGGCGCCGCTGCGCGAGCGGTTCGACCTGCCTGCCGGGGTTATTTATCTCGATGGCAACTCGCTGGGCGCCCGCCCGAAAGCCGCCCTCACCCGCGCCACCGAAGTGATCGCCAAAGAATGGGGCAAGGACCTGATCACCAGCTGGAATACCGCCGGCTGGTTTGAAATGCCCAAACGCCTGGGCGACAAGCTGGCGCCGCTGGTCGGCGCCAGGCAAGGGGAAGTGGTCGTCACCGACACCACCTCGATCAACCTGTTCAAGGCCCTGGCCGCAGCACTGCACGCGCAGGCGCACACCGGCCGCAAGGTGATCATCACCGAACGCTCCAACTTCCCGACCGATATCTATATGGCGCAGGGCCTGACTTCCTGGCTCGACCGCGGCTATGAAGTGCGCCTGGTCGACAGCCCGGACCAGCTCCCCGCCGCCATCACTGGCGATGTCGCCGTCGTCATGCTGACCCACGTGAACTACCGCACCGGCTACCAGCACGACATGGCCGCCACCAGCGCCCTCGCCCACCAGCACGGCGCGCTGATCGTGTGGGACCTGTGCCACTCGGTCGGCGCAGTGCCGCTCGACCTGCACGCGGACGGTGCCGACTTCGCTGTTGGCTGCACTTATAAATACCTGAACGGCGGCCCCGGCTCGCCTGCCTTCATCTGGGTTCCGGGGCACGGACAGGATAAATTCAGCCATCCGTTGTCCGGCTGGTGGGGGCACGCCAACCCGTTCGCCATGGCGCCCGACTTCGCGCCGGCCAAGGGCATCGGCCGGGCGCTGTGCGGCACCCAGCCGGTCACCTCGCTGGCAATGGTGGAATGCGGCCTCGACGTCTTCGCGCAAACCACCATGGATGCGGTGCGCAGCAAGTCGCTGGCCCTGACCGACCTGTTCATCGCCCTGGTGGAGCAGCGCTGCCCGAATCATCCATTGGGCCTGGTGACGCCGCGCGATCACGTGCGCCGCGGTTCGCAAGTCAGCTTCACCCACCCCCATGGCTACGCCGTGATGCAAGCACTGATCGCGCACGGCGTGATCGGCGATTACCGCGAACCGGAAATCATGCGCTTCGGCTTCACGCCGCTGTACACCAGCTTCGCCGACGTGTGGGATGCGGTGGAAATCCTGAAGCAGATCCTGGACGATAAAGCCTACGACATCACTGCCGCCCGCGGCGCAGTAACCTGAGACCCGACATGACCGAAGAAAAAAAAGACGCCGCCTGGCACGGCGCGCAAATGGACTTCTCCAGGTCCATGAGCTATGGCGACTACCTGGGCCTGGAAAAGATCCTGAACGCGCAGCACCCGCTGTCGCCCAACCACAATGAGATGCTGTTCATCGTGCAGCACCAGACCAGCGAATTGTGGATGAAGCTGATGCTGCACGAACTGCATGCCGTGGTCGACCACCTGCGCCGCGACGACCTGCCACCGGCCTTCAAGATGCTGGCCCGCGTGGCGCGCATCATGGACCAGCTGGTGCACGCCTGGGACGTGCTGGCTACCATGACGCCGCCCGAATACACGGCGATCCGCCCTTACCTGGCCTCGTCCTCCGGCTTCCAGTCGCACCAGTACCGCGAAATCGAATTCATCCTCGGTAACAAGAATGCCAATATGCTGGCAGTGCACCAGCAGGCGCCGGAGGCCCATGCCCTGCTCGACGCGGCCCTGCACGCGCCATCGCTGTACGACGAAGCGATCCGGCTGCTGGCGCGTAACGGCCTGCATATCGACGCCGGGCGGCTGGACGGCGACTGGACCCAGCCGACCGTGGCCAACGAGTCGGTCAAGGATGCCTGGCTGGAGGTGTACCGCGACACCACCCGCTACTGGGCGCTGTATGAACTGGCGGAAAAGCTGGTCGACATGGAAACCGCCTTCCGCTTCTGGCGCTTCCGCCACGTGACCACGGTGGAGCGCGTGATCGGCTTCAAGACCGGCACGGGCGGCACCGCCGGCGTCTCCTATCTCCGGAAAATGCTGGATGTGGTACTGTTCCCGGAATTGTTCGCTTTAAGGACCGCCTTGTGAAACGCTTGCTCGCTGCCTTGCTGGCTGCGGCCTGTGCGCTGCCAGCCATGGCACGCGACGACCGCCCCGGTGTTTTCGATTATTACGTGATGTCGCTGTCCTGGTCGCCGGAGTACTGCGCCGGCCGCGGCGGCGGCGACCCGCTGCAATGCGCCACCGGCCGCCAGCTTGGCTTCGTGCTGCACGGCCTGTGGCCGCAGTTCGAGCGCGGCTACCCGGAAAGCTGCGGCCGCAGCAGGATTTCAAACAGCCTGCGCGACCAGTACGAATCGCTCTACCCTTCGCCGAAACTGCTGTTCCATGAATGGAACAAGCATGGTTCCTGCTCCGGCCTGCAGCCGCAGGATTACCTGGCGTTGAGCGCAAAGCTGCGCGACAGTCTGAAGATGCCGGCCGCCTTCGCGCGCCCGCAGCAGCCGGTACGCCTCACGCCGGGCCAGTTCGAAGATGAATTCCACAAAGCCAATCCCTGGCTGGCAAAAGACTCCGTGCTGCCGGTGTGCGGTTCCGGCGGCCGTTTCCTGCGCGAGGCACGTGTGTGCTTTGCCAAGGACGGCAAGTCCCGCAGTTGTTCGCAAGAAGCCATCGCCTACTCGCAGAAGAGCTGCGGCCAATCGACCTTCCTGATGAAGAACGTGAAATGACCGTTTTGACCCTGGCCGGTTTGTGGAATTCCGGCCCGCAACACTGGCAAACCCACTGGGAAAAGCAACACGGCTGGACGCGTGCCCCGCACCGCGACTGGGAAACTCCGGACCGCGAAGAATGGGTGCGCGAGCTGGACGCCGCTATCGCTGCCTGCCCGCAAGCACCGGTGCTGGCGGCGCACAGCCTGTCCTGCACCCTGGTGACCTGGTGGGCAGCGGCCCATCGCCATGATGCGGCCCGGCGTGTGGCTGGCGCCTTCCTGGTCGCGCCCAGCGATGTCGATGCGCCGAGCTACCCGGACTGCACCACCGGCTTCCAGCCGATGCAATTGGCGTCCCTGCCGTTTCCCTCCGTCGTGGTGGCCAGCGAAGACGATATCTACGTCAGCACGGAACGGGCGCGCCAGTTTGCGCAAGCCTGGGGCAGCCAACTGCACCTGATCGGCGCCGCCGGGCATATCAATGGCGATGCCGGCTACGGCCCCTGGCCGGAAGGCGAAGCCTTGCTGCTCGAGTTCTGCCGCAGGGTCCAGCGTTAAGCGTGCGCCATCGAAGGTGCGCTTGCAGCGACAATAAGCGCGCTGTACTGCGCGCCTGCTTGCAATTACACGGGGGGAACCGTTATCGCGGGCTCGCGAACATTGAGGAGCCACCGAATGGGAACTCATCTGAAAAAGGGGCTGGCGACGCTGGCCTTGATTGCCGCTTGCGGAGCAGCGCAAGCTGATCCACTTGTCTTTAACGCCTCACTCAGCGGCGCGGCGGAATCTCCGCCAAACGCGTCGGCAGCCACGGGCGATGTGACCGTGCTGTTCGATATCGACAACCATTACATGACCATTGCAGCCAGCTTTACCGACCTGGAAGGCCTGAGCGGTGCTGCCCACATCCATTGCTGCACGGCCGTACCAGGCGATGGCAATGCGGGTGTCGCCACCATGCTGCCGACGTTTACCGGCTTCCCGGCGAACGAAACCAGCGGCAGTTATGCCTCGTTCTTCGACACTTCGCAGGCATCGTTCTGGAACCCGACCTTCCTGGCCAATAACGGCGGCAGCACGGCCGGCGCCGAGGCTGCGTTATTGGCCGGGCTGAATGCCGGCGCCGCGTATTTCAACATCCACTCGAACGTCTACCCGAGCGGTGAAATCCGCGGCTTCCTGGCGGCGCCGATTCCCGAGCCGGCACAGATCCTCATGCTGCTGGCCGGCTTGCCCTTGCTGTTACTGCGCAAGAGGGAAAATTAGCGAGGAATCGGGTTGCGCGACGCCACGTTCAGCATGTTCCAGGAACGGATGACCGCAACCACGAAGCCCAGTTCCGCGATCTCTTCGGCGGAGAAATGCTCCTTGACACGGGCGAAAGCTGCGTCGTCGGGATCGCGGACTGGAATCGCATTGATCAACTCAGACCATTCCAGCGCAGCGCGTTCGCGCTCGCTGAAGAATGGCGCCTCGCGCCAGCCAGCCACCGCATTCACATGGCGCGGATCGACGTCCATCTTCAGCAAATCCTGGTAATGCATGTCGATGCAAAAGCCGCAGCCATTGATCTGCGACACCCGCAGCAGGACCAGGTCCACCAGCTTCTTGCCCAGCAGTTCGCGGTTCAGGCCATTCGACAGCGCCAGCAGGTTCTGGAACGATTTCTGGGACAGTTGGAAGTAGTTGTAACGCAGGGTGCTCATGGAAAATCCTTTCGGTCTGATGGTGAAAACCGCACTGTGCGGCCCTCTTATCCATTAGACGGAGCAGCCTGCCGGTTTGTGACAGCCGGCTTAAAGATTTTTTTCCGCCTGGGCTGGAAAGCTGCAAACCCGGTCGCGCCCGGCGCGCTTGGCGGCATACAGGGCAGCATCGGCCCGCTGCAGGAATTCGCCAAGCGACTCGCCCGGCTGGTGCTCGGCCACGCCGGCGCTGATCGACACTTCCATGGCCGACAGCGCCCCTTCGAAGCGCATGGCGCGCACTTCGCTGCGCACCCTTTCGGCAAATTGCAGGCTGTGCTGGAGGTCGAGCTTGGGCAGGAAGACGGCAAATTCATCGCCGCCGTTACGCACCGCAATGTCGATGCGGCGCGTGTGGCTGTTCAACAGGCTCCCTATGCGCTGCAGCACCAGGTCGCCCACCAGGTGGCCGTGATTGTCATTGATCTGCTTGAAGCGGTCGACATCGAAGACCAGCAGGCCTACCCGTTCGGCCGCGTCGCGCTCATGCTGTTGCAGCAAACGGGCGGCGGCATCTTCCATATAGTGGCGTGTATACAGGCCGGTCACGGCATCGCGCACCGCCAGCTGGTAGTATTTGGAGCGGTCTTTTTCCAGCGCGCTGTTGTCCAGCTGGGCGCGCCGCAAGTCTTCATAGGCCGACAGCAGTTTCCGGTGCACCTGCTCCAGTTCCTGCTGCTGGCGCGCTTCGATGGTAACGTCTTCATAGATCGTGACGAAGCCGACCACCCGGCCCCGTTCATCGCTCATGGGTCGCCCGGTCACTTGCAAGACCGTGCCATTGGCGCGCGTGCGCCGGAACCGGTGCGGCACGAACTTGCGCGCCAGGTCGATACGGTCGCGCACCTGGGCGTCCGGATCGCCCGGCCCGAATTCGCCGCGCAGGGCATTGAAACGGAACAGGTCTTCCAGCAGCACCCCGGGCTGCATCAGGCTGTCCGGGAAATCCAGGCATTGGCAAAAGCTGTCGTTCCAGAACCGGAATTGCAGGTCGCGGTCGATGATGGACATGCCGACCGGCAGGTATTCCATGGCGCGCAGCAGTTCCGCCATGCCAATTTGCATGCCACGCTCGCGAGTTTCACTTAACATGTCCGGACCCTCCGCGGCGTACCTGCCTGCTAACGTCAGTTAAGAATATGCGCCAACTTATCCGGGTTGCGCACCACATAGATGCCGGTGATGCGCTGGCCGTCGCTGGCAAAGCCCTGCGCCGATTCCAGCACCCCGTCCACGAAGCGCAGCAAGCCCGGTTCGCCATTGACCATGGCGGCACGGTATTCGATGGCGCCCAGCTTGTGCATGCCGGCGTACAGCGCTGCAATCTTGTCCGGATCGGTGATGACGATGCCGAAGGACTTGACCTTGCCGCCGCCATCGCCCACCAGTTCCATGTCTTCCGCCAGCAAGGCGCGCACAGCCGCCTTGTCGCCGCTGGACGAGGCTTCCACGAAGCGCTGCAATAGCTGGCGGTGGGTGTCAGCCGGGATGTCGAAGCGCGACTGCCCCTGCTGCACACGGTCGCCGGCCCGGCTCACCATCTGGCGGCACGCGGCTTCCGACTTTCCAAGCTGTTCAGCCACCTCGTCGTAATCGTAGTCGAACACCTGGCGCAACAGGAAGGCGGCGCGCTCCTCGGGACCGAGGCGCTGCAGCAGCCACATATACGCCAGCGACAAGTCGCTGGCGCGTTCGGCCTGGGCTTCCGGCGTTTCCTCGTCGATCGCGACCAGCGGTTCGGGCAGCCACAGGCCCTCGTAGGCTTCGCGTTCTGCGATGGCGGCGCGCAGGCGGTCGATGGAAAGCCGCGTCACTACCGTCACCAGCCAGGCCTCGGACGACTGCACGCCGCTGGTATCGGCGCCCTGCCAGCGAATCCAGGCGTCCTGCACCACGTCCTCGGCATCGGCACGCACGCCCAGCATGCGATAGGCGATGGCAAACAACCGCGCGCGATGCGCGGCAAAAGCGATTGGATCATTCATGACGCAGGACTATACCCGACCTTGTGCACTTTCAGCAGCACCTCCCGCAATTCGCGCACGCGCGGCGGCTTGCTCAGCACTTCGTCCACGCTGGCCGGCTTGGCATCCACGTCGCCTTCCGGAATCAGGCGCTGGCCCCAGCCGGTGACCAGGATCACCGGCGTATTGGGCGACAGCTCCTTGATGCAGCCGGCCACCTTGCGGCCGTCGACATGCGGCATGCCCAGGTCGCTGAATACTGCATCGAACGGCAGGCTCGATTCCATCGAGGCGCGGAATTGATCGATGCCGGCGGCGCCGCCGTTGGCCGCCACCACGGTGTGGCCATCGCGCTGCAGGATGGTGGTCATGGAGGCCAGCACGGCCGGGTCGTCGTCGATCACCAGCAGGCGCATCGGCTCGGCTACCGCCACAGTCGTGGCCGGGGCTTCCAGCGGCGGCATGGCCAGATGCGCCTGCGGCAGCGGGAAGGCCAGCGACACCGTGGTGCCCTGGCCGATCATCGATTCCACCTGCACCACGGCGCTGTGGCGCTCCGCCATCGAGTTGACGGTGGCCAGCCCCAGGCCGCTGCCGCGCTCGCCCTTGGTGGTAAAGAACGGGTCGAGGCAGTGACGGCGCGTCGATTCGTCCATGCCGACGCCGCTGTCCACCACGTCGACGATGGCATGCTCGCCGGTGCTGCGCGTGCGCAGGGTCAGCGCGCCGCCTTCCGGCATGGCGTCGACGGCGTTGAACACCAGGTTGGTCAGCGCTTCGCGGATTTCCGGTTCCGAGCCCATCACGGACGGCAGCCCCGGCGCCAGCTCCAGCTTCATGGAGATCACCACGCCGCGCTGCTGTGGCATGTCGCTCCAGCGCGCCCGCGTCAGGTCGGCCACCTGCTGCGCCAGCACATTCAGGCTGACGCTGGTGAGCTCCATCTGCGGTTCGCGCCGGCGGTACAGCTCGCGCATGCGCGCCACCGTTGCCGCCACGTCGTCGATGGCGCGGGCGATCACTTGCAGGTTGCTGCGGCCGCTGGCACTCAGGCCGGTTTCGGTTTCCAGCAAGGTCTCGGTGTACAGCGCCACCGGGGAAATGGCGTTATTGATGTCGTGCGCAATGCCGCTGGCCATCTGGCCCAGGGCCCGCAAACGTTCTTCACGCGTGACCGACTGCTGCGTGGCATGCAGGGTGTGGTAGGCCTGCTGCAATGCGCCATACAACTGCGCCTGACGCGCCGCCAGGGCCGCGTGTTCGCTCAGTTGGCGCAGGAATTCGCATTCGCCGCTGGAGAAGGCATTCGGGATGGTGCGCGCCACGGCCAGCACGCCGAACACCACGCTTTCCGCTTGCAGCGGCGCCAGCACCAGGGAATTCAGGCCGCCGCGCGCCAGCCGGTGCGGGAAGGGAAATTCGCTGCCGCTAATGTCCGGCTCGTACACCAGTTGTCCCTTCACGCAGCGCGACAGGCCGTTATTGTCGATCGACACCTGGGCGCCTTCTTTCAGCGCCGCATCGCCCGGCAGCAAGGCATTGCCCAGGCCGACGCAACTTGCCTCCAGCACACCCTCCTGCAGCAGGAACACGCAGGCAAAGTCCACCGGCAGCTGGTCTTCCAGGCTGCGCACCAGCACCTGCAGGATGCTGCGCAAGTCCTGCCGCTCGCCGATCGAGCGCGTCATCTGGTGCAGCAGGCTGAGCCGCCCGAGCTGGGCCTGCACTTTCAGTTCGGCACCATGGCGCACTGCCATCTCGTCGTGCAGGGCGGCGTTAACGTTGACCAATTCGTCGCGCGACACCGTGGTCGAGCGCAACCGTTCAGTCATGGCATCGAAGGCGCGCGCCAGGTCGCCTACCTCATCGACCGCCTTCATATTCATGCGGAAATCCAGCTTGCCCGAGCCCACCAGTTCGGCGCCGCGCCGCAGCCGTTCCAGCGGATGCGCCACGCTGCGGATGGTCAAGGCCAGCGCTCCCAGCACGGTCAGCGCCAGCAGCAATCCGAGCGCCGCCGCCACGGCCGTGGCGTTCTGCTGCGCACTCAACACGCCCTGGCGGCTGCGGCGCGCCAGCTCTTCGGCATCACGGATCATGTCCTGGGTGCGTGACATCAATTGGCCGAACAGGCGCGCTTCCAGCAGGTGCAGCACTTCGGCCCGCTCCGGCGTGGCCCGCAGTTCCTGCCGCACCAGCAGCAACTCGGAAAAGTGCCGCGCCAGCAGGGGCAGATTTTCCTGCAGGTCGTGCAGCAACTGCGATTCCTCCGCCTCCCGGAACAAGTCGTCGCGCAGCAGCAGGCCTTGCAGCGAATCCTTGCGCAACTGCCACTGCACATGGGAGCGCCGTTCCTGGGTTTGCGCATATTCCAGCGACAGGTAGCGCAGCGCCACCACGCCGCTGACGATTTCGCCGGCGCGCTCGTTGCGCTGCAGTTCCTGCCTGACCTGGCGCGTGGCGCCGATCATCAGCAGGATCGCCAGCGCCACGCCGGCCACGCACAGCCACTGGGCCCACTTCAGGCGAGTAATGATTTTCATGGTCGCTTAATGGATGACGGTGACGGCAGTCGGCCGCACCGCGCCCAATCCTTCCAGGTACACATTGTCGAGGAAATTCGGCACCTCGCGCGAATTGGCCAGGCGGTTGCGGATGGCCCAGCGGGCCCGGTCCTCAAAGGCCAGCAGCAGCGACTGGTCCAGTTCCAGCCCGAAGTGGTAAGTCGGCCAGGCAGCCACCACTTCGTCGCGATTCAGCTTGGCGGTGGCCGGCAGCAAGGGCTGGGCCTCCTGCGGCGACTTTTCGCACCAGGCCGAACCCTGCTCGATGGCTTGCAGCAGGCGCGGGATGACGGCCGCGCGTTCGCCGGTAAAGCGCTGCAGCGAGACCAGGTTGTAAATGCTTTCGTAAGCCTGTTCGCCGGAGAAACTTACCGCGGTATCGCCCAGCTGCTTGCGCATCGCGCCCAGGAAGGGTTCCCACCCGGCCACCGCATCGACGTCGCCGCGCTGCAGGGCCTGGCCCAGTTCTTCCGGCTTGTAATTGACCATGGTAACTTCACTGCCGTCCATGCGCTGCCAGTTCAGGAACACGTCCAGCGTGAACTGGCCCGAGGTGCCCTGCGTGACGCCGATGCGCTTGCCTTTCAGGCTGGCCGGGGTCAGCACGCCGTGGTCGCGGCGGCCGATGATGCCGTGGTCCTTGCCGGTGCGGAAAAAGGTGGCCAGCACCTTGACCGGCACCCCGTCCATGGCGGCAAACACGATCGGGATGTCGGCCACCGTGCCAACATCAGCCTTGCCGTCGACCACCGCCTGCATCGAAGCCTTGCCGCTTGAAAAAGGCAGCACCTTGACCTGCAAGCCCTGTTCGGCAAAGAAGCCGCGCTGCTGCGCCGCCACCACCGCGCAAGTGCCGACATATTCGGTATTGGCCGCGATCACCAGCGCCTGCGCCGGCCGCGCCGGCCGCCGCTGCTGCTGCCACAGCCAGGCCACGCCCAGCGCCAGCACAATGAACAACACGGCAAGGACCTGCATGGTTCGACTACGCATGTTGCACCTGTTGGGTAGTTTCAGGCACCAGCGGCAGTTCCACCCAGAAGGTGCTGCCCTGGCCCGGTTGGCTCTCGACGCCAATGGCGCCTTGCATGGCCTCGACCACGCGCCGGGTGAGGGCCAGCCCAAGGCCGCTACCCTCCTCCTCTTCGTCGCGCCCGAGGCGGTGGAATGGCTGGAAGATGTGCTGTACCTGGTCCGGCTCCAGCCCAGGCCCGGTGTCGCTGACGGAAATGCGCAGGCGGCTGCCTTCCGCTGCTTCGCAGGCCACAGCGACGCGGCCCTGGTCGTGGTTGTACTTGATGGCGTTGGACAGCAGGTTGATCAGCACCTGCACCAGGCGTGTGCGGTCGGCGCGCAGGCGCCGCTCCGGCACCTCGCCGAAGCCAAGGCTGATGTCGCGCTTGGCGGCCAGCGGCGTCACCATCATGCGGCATTCCTGCAACACGGTTGGCAAGTCGACCGCTTCCATCGCCAGCGGCACCTTGCCCGCCTCGATGCGCGCCAGGTCCAGGATTTCGTTCACCAGCTTGAGCAGGTGCTGGCCGGACTGCACGATATTGCGCGCAAAGCGCTGCTTTTCCAGTTGGGTCGCGGGCAGCTTGTCGGCCGCCAGGATTTGTGCAAAGCCGAGGATGCCGTTGAGCGGCGTGCGCAGCTCATGGCTCATATTCGACAGGAAGCGCGACTTTTCCGAGTTCGCATGTTCGGCCGCGGTGCGCGCCTGCTCCAGGCGGTGGTTGGCTTCCGCCAGTTCCATCACATTCTGGCGCAACTGGCGTTCCAGCTCGGCGTTGGCCAGGCGCAGGGCGCGCGTGGCCTGGGCTCGCGCCAGGACCGGCAGCAGGGACGACGCTTTGAACGGTTTGACGATGTAATCGAGGGCGCCGCCCTGCATGGCGCGCACGGCGGTGGCAATGCTGCCCTCGCCGGTCATGATGATGCAGGCCAGGTCGGGGTCGAGCTGCAGGGCTTCCTTGACCAGTCCGATGCCGTCCATGCCCGGCATGTTCAGGTCGGACAGCATCAGGTCGAATGACTGGCCGCGCAACAGCTCCAGCGCTGACTCGGCACTGGAGCAGCCTTCGGCGTCAAACTGGTATTGGCGCAGCACGTCACATAGCGCCACGGTGTGGACGCTCTGGTCGTCAACGATGAGAATGCGCTGCTTGCGAACTTCCGTCATGCAATCCTCGCGAAGGCGGGCTTGCTTTGATTATGCCGCTTGACAAGTAGCTAAAGTCTCTCCAAATCTAACGAAGCAAGTCACTCTTTCATCTCATACCACTGGAGAAGAGCAGAACCGGCAAATTTGGGCCTGCCCCAAGGGCCTGACCCGCGAAGAACCGCAAAAAAGGGGCCGAGGCCCCTTTCTTCCGCTTACTTCGACAACAGCAATTCGTTCATGCGCTTGACGAAGGATGCCGGGTCGGCCAGGGTGCCGCCTTCAGCCAGCAAGGCCTGGTCGAACAGGATGTGAGCCCAGTCCTTGAACTTCTCGCCGGCGGCGTCTTCGTACTTCAGGCGCGTGACCAGCGGGTGCTGCGGGTTGATTTCCAGGATGGGCTTGGATTCCGGCGCGGCCTGGCCGGCTGCCTTCAGCATGCGCAGCAGGTTGCCCGACAGTTCATGCTCGTCGGCCACCAGGCAGGCTGGCGAGTCGGTCAGGCGGAAGGTGACGCGCACTTCCTTGGCCTTGTCGGCCAGCGCTTCCTTCATCTTGCCGACCAGTTCCTGGTACTGGGTTTCGGTTTCGGCGTGTTCCTTCTTCTCCGCCTCGTCTTCCAGCGCGCCCAGGTCCAGGCCGCCCTTGGCTACCGAATGCAGTTCCTTGCCTTCGAAGTCGTTCAGGAAGGACAGCATCCACTCGTCAACGCGGTCGGTCAGCAGCAACACTTCGACGCCCTTCTTGCGGAAGATCTCCAGGTGTGGCGAGTTCTTGGCGGCGGCAAAGCTGTCGGCGGTGACGTAGAAGATCTTGTCCTGGCCTTCCTTCATGCGGCCGACATAGGCTTCCAGCGACACGGTCTGTTCGTCGCCCTCGTTGGCGGTCGAGGCAAAGCGCAGCAGCTTGGCCAGGCGCTCCTTGTTGCTGAAGTCTTCGCCAATGCCCTCTTTCAGCACCTGGCCGAATTCGGTCCAGAAGGTGGCGTACTTGTCTTTCTTTTCCTGCTCGTCGGCGTTGGCCAGTTCTTCCAGCATGCCCAGCACGCGCTTGGTCGAGCCCTCGCGGATGGCTTTCACGTCGCGCGACTCCTGCAGGATCTCACGCGACACGTTCAGCGGCAGGTCGGCCGAGTCGATCACGCCCTTGACGAAGCGCAGGTAAGTCGGCATCAGTTGCTCGGCGTCGTCCATGATGAACACGCGCTTGACGTACAGCTTGATGCCGCCGCGCTTGTTGCGGTCCCACAGGTCGAACGGAGCCTTGGCCGGGATGTACAGCAGCTGGGTGTATTCGCTGCGGCCTTCCACGCGGTTGTGGGTGTAGGCCAGCGGTGCGCCGAAGTCGTGCGATACGTGTTTGTAGAATTCCTCGTACTGTTCCTGCGTGATCTCACTCTTGGAGCGGGCCCACAGGGCGCTGGCCTGGTTGATGGTTTCCAGCTCGTCCTTCAGGACGGTTTCTTTCTTCTCTTCGTCCCACTCTTCCTTCTGCATCTGGATCGGCAGCGAAATGTGGTCGGAGTACTTGCGGATGATGGACTTCAGTTTCCAGCTCGACAACAATTCATCCTCGCCCTCGCGCAGGTGCAGGATGATGTCGGTGCCACGGCCAGCCTTCTCGATCGGTTCGATCGAGTAATCGCCCTCACCGGCCGACTCCCAGCGCACGCCCTGGGAAGCGTCCAGGCCGGCGCGGCGCGATTCGACGGTAATCCTGTCGGCTACGATGAAGCCGGAGTAGAAGCCGACGCCAAACTGGCCGATCAGGGCCGCATCCTTCTGCTGGTCGCCCGACAGCTTGCCGAAAAATTCCTTGGTGCCCGACTTGGCGATGGTACCGAGGTGGGAAATCGCCTCGTCGCGGCTCATGCCGATGCCGTTGTCGGAAATGGTGATGGTGCGCGCTTCCTTGTCGAAGCCGACGCGGATTTTCAGTTCATGGTCGTTGCCGTACAGGGCATCGTTGTTGATCGCCTCGAAACGCAGCTTGTCGGCCGCATCGGAAGCATTCGAGACCAGCTCGCGCAGGAAGATTTCCTTGTTCGAGTACAGCGAATGGATCATCAGTTGCAGAAGCTGTTTGACTTCCGCCTGGAACCCCATGGTTTGCTTGTTTTCTGCCATTTTTACCTCAATAGTCTTATACGGAACTTCGGAAACGCCCACATGGGGCCGCTTCGCCGGATTTCAAGCCCCCGGCAACGTTTCAAAAATACAACCTTGTTGTGGACAAGGACTGTTGGTTCTCTTAGCATGGTAACAACAACGCGCCGGAGAGAATGTGATCAACGAAGGCCTGCTGCACGCGACCCTGCCGAAGGACACTTCGGACGCTTCCATGGTGCGCTGGATGCGCCTGGTACTGGCCGTAGCCTGCCTGTTTACCCTGGTGGTGGAGCCGGCCGGCCGCGCCGACGTGCTGTCGCTGGGGGTGTTCCTGGCCTACCTGCTGCAAAGCGTGACCCTGCTGTTGCTGGCCAACCGCTCGATCCTGGTGCGCAGCAAGCTGGTGCACTGGCTCGACGTCGGCTGGTTCACGCTGATGGTATATGTCACCGGCGGCGATTCCAGCTTCTATTTCCTGCTGTTTTTCTTCGCCATCCTGACCTCGGCCTTCAGCCACGGCTTCGAGGAAGGCGCCCGCATCACGATGGCCGCCTCGCTGGCTTTTGCCCTGACCTCGCTGTACACGCACAGCCAGGCCGAAATGGCGGTGGTGATGCTGCGCGCCACTTTCCTGCTGGCCCTCGGTTACATGATCGCGCACTGGGGCGGCATGGCCATGATCCAGCGCCAGCGCATGGCCTTGCTGCATGCGGTGAGCCAGATGTCCAATCCGCGCTTCGGGGTCGACCGCACCATCGGCTCGGTGCTCGAGCAAACCCGCCTGTTCTACCACGCCCATAGCTGCATCCTGCTGATGCATGACAACAGCGCGGCCAGCTGGACCCTGCGCGCGGCCAGCTCGGCCAATGCCGGGCGACCGATCCATGCCAGCAACCTGGCGCCGGACGCTGCCGCGCCGCTGCTGGTGGGCGGCGAAGATGCCATTTTGCTGATGCGCCAGCCGCGCGGCGCCTGGCTGCGGCGCGTGCTGCAACTCAAAAGCTACGACAGCGAACACCAGCGCTGGGTGGAGCAGGACGCCGAGGGCGGTGCAACCCTGGCCGAACTGCTCGATGCGCTGTCGCTGATCGCGGTGCCGCTGCCGCTGCGGCGCGGCTCCGGGCGCCTGATCGTGGTGTCGCAGCGCCACCACTTCCACAAGTCGGACGCGCTGTTCCTGCTGCAGATCGCGGCCCAGGCCTTCCCCGTCATCGAGAACATCGAGTTGCTGGACCGCATGGCATCGGAAGCCGTGTTACGCGAGCGCGAGCGTATCGCCCGCGACTTGCATGACACCACGATCCAGCCCTATATCGGCCTGCGCCACGGGGTGTCGGGCATCCGCCTGAAAGCCGATCCCGGCAACCCGCTGGTGCCGGACCTGGACAACCTGCTCGACGTCACCTCGCAGGTGGTGCGCGACTTGCGCAATTACGCCAAAAGCCTGCGCGGCGGACTGGAGATGAAGGAGCCCGAATTGCTGATCGCCCTGCGCCGGCAAGCGGCGCAACTGCGCCAGTTCTACGACGTGCACATCAATGTCGACACCAAGGGCGAGCTGCATATGAGCGACCGCCTGGCAGCCGAAGTGTTCCAGATCGTCAATGAGGGCATGAGCAATATCTGCAAACATACAACAGCGCGCAACGGCTATATCGAGCTGGCCTGCACGGCCGGCCAGTTGAGCGTGCGAATTGAGAATGAATGTTCGGGCCAGCCGGTGCTAGACTTTACTCCGAGCTCAATCGCTGAACGCGCCGCCGCCCTGGGCGGTGAAGCGCGCGTGCTGCGCGGCCGCCAGAACAACACTGCGGTACAGATCGTGATTCCGGTGTGAGGGGAGTATGGGGCAAGCCGATAAACGTATCCGCATCATGCTGGTCGATGACCACAAGACCCTGCTATGGGGCCTGGGCAAGCTGATCGAAAGCGAAGCGCTGAACATGCTGGTGGTCGGTACCGCGCGCGACTGCGACAGCGCGCTGGCTATGGCGCCTGAAGTGCTGCCCGACGTCATCCTGCTGGACATCGACCTGGGCGGCACCTGTTCGCTGGACATCATGCCGCGCCTGCTGGCAGGCTGCAACGGTGCGCGCGTACTGGTGCTGTCGGGCACGCGCGACCGCGAACTGCTGGACCGTGCAGTGATGCTCGGTGCGCGCGGCGTGGTCAGCAAGGATGAACCGGCCGAGATTGTCCTGAAGGCTATCGAAAAAGTCCACGGCGGCGAGCTGTGGCTCGACGGCATCATGCTCAGCCGCGTGTTCGAAGCCATGCGCAATCCCCAGGCGGCGCGGCGGCAAGACCCGGAACTGGACAAGATTGCCCAGCTCACCGCCAAGGAAAGGCGCATCTGCAGCTTGATTGCAACAGGTGGCGGTGCGGTGAACAAGGCTTTGGCGCAACAACTGTTTATTTCCGAGCACACTTTACGCAACCATTTGACCACCATCTACCACAAGCTGGGCGTGTCAAACCGCCTGGACCTGTACGTGTTCGCCACCAAGCACAGGCTCGATCAGGCCGACCTGTAGCGTCCCCATCGCCCCCTGCCCACTACCGGCAGGGGTGCCCAAAACATTTCCATCGACACATCTTCATTGAACCGGGACAAATGTCCTGATTCCTGCTGGAAAAAAATGACTTCTGTCACGGCCAGAAAAGGACAGATGTTTGATGGAACTCAACACGAGGGAGCCTAAAGTGGACTCATCAGCACGGCAAAACATGTCGGCTGAGACTAGAACCAGGCAAGGCCAACACAACCATGTCCGGAGTACAGAATGCGTAGCAGATTCATGCCGCCCCACATCGCAAGCTTCATCGCCGACGAAGACGGCCGGGCCTTTTACGAATATGTACTTGTAGCCTCACTGACAGTTGTCGTCGGCATCATTGTGCTTCTAGCGCTTGGAAAAGGCAGGTGAAACGGGCTTGTTCCGTGAAGCTGCAAACACTTTGGTGCAGTTTATTCAACGTCCTGAAAGGAATCATCATGAAAGCCATCCAAAAATTCATCCGCGACGAACAAGGCGTGACCGCTATCGAATACGGCCTGATCGCTGCCCTGATCGCTGTCGTGATCATCGCCGCCGTCAAACTGATCGGCACCCAACTGGATAAGACCTTCGACAAGATCGGCACGGCGCTCACCACCGCCAACAGCTAAGTCTGGTCCCTGCGTCCGGCGAGGCTTCCCCCGCCTCCCCGGACGAATTTTTTACCTGGAGGTCGATCGTGAAAGACCAATTCTTACGCTTCCTCCGCAACGACTCGGGCGTCTCGGCAATCGAGTACGCATTGCTGGCAGGACTGATCGCCGTGGTCATCGTCGTCAGCGTCGGCAAGGCCGGCACCCAGCTTCTTTCGCTGTTCACCTTCGTCAAATCCCAAGTCTTGCTGGCCACATCATGAGCGCCGTCCTTACCCAACGCATCGCGACCCGTCCCAGCCTGCCACGCGCCCTGCTGCGCGAGCATGCCCTGCTGCTGGCCATCGTCGCCCTGGAACTGGCCGCCGCCCTGGCGCTGTGCGCTGCCTACCCGGATAAATACCGCCACAACCTGCAACTGGAAGGCTACCTCGCGACCCTGGCGATGGGCCTGGTGTTTGCGCTGTGCGGCTACACCATTTACGTCATGATCTTCCAGCGCCCCGAGCATCTGGTGCGCTACCTGAAACAACACCTGTCGGCCTACCTGACGCGCGAGCGGCTGCTGTTCTCGGCACCGGTGCTGGGCATGATGCCGCTGTTCGCCGCCAGCTTCACCGTGCTGAAAGCCGCGGTGCCGATGGTGCAGCCGTATGCCTGGGATGCCCGCATGGCCGCCGCCGACGCCTGGCTGCATGGCGGCGCGCAACCCTGGGAACTGCTGCAGCCGGTATTCGGCAACCCGCTGATGACGGCCATCCTGAATTTCAATTACCACCTGTGGTTCTTCATCGTGCTGGCGACCGTCTACTGGCTGGCCTTCAACCTGGAGCGCCGCCAGTTGCGCATGCAGTTCATGCTGAGCTTTGTGCTGAGCTGGATCCTGCTGGGCAATGTGATGGCCATGCTGTTCTCTTCGGTTGGCCCCTGCTACTACGGCTTCATGGTGCCGGGCGCCGATCCGTTCGCCGGCCTGATGCATTACCTGCGCGATGCCGACAAGGTGATCCCGGTGATGGCCCTGCAAGTGCAGGACACGCTGTGGCACGACTACTCGCTGCACAGCGGTACCAACGCCCTCAGCATTTCCGCCATGCCCAGCATGCACGTGGCCAGTTCGGTGCTGCTGGCCCTGCTCGGCTGGCGCCTGAACCGCGCTGCCGGCATCGCCCTCACCGTGTTTGCCGTGCTGATCCAGGTCGGCTCGGTGCACCTGGGCTGGCATTACGCCATCGACGGCTATGCCGGCGCCCTGGGCGCCATCGTCATCTGGACCCTGTGCGGCAAGCTGCTGCAGCGGAGCGAACAATGAATTTCGATACCCGCGCCCTGCTGCCCATCGTGCTGCTGGCTGGCCTGCTGGCCTGGGCCGTGGCCAGCGACGTGCGCAGCCGCCGCATTCCCAACAAGCTGGTCCTGCTGGGCCTGGTGTCCGGGCTGGCGCTGCAGGCCACCGTGACGCCGGGCGCCGGCCTGTTCAGCGAACCGTTCGGCGCGCTGGGCATGCTGAAAGCCGGGGCCGGCATGTTGCTGGGCCTGCTCCTGCTGCTGCCGATGTATGCGCTGGGCGCGATGGGTGCCGGCGACGTCAAGCTGATGGCCATGCTGGGCGCCTTCCTCGGTCCGCTCGACATCCTCGGCGCCGGCCTGGCCAGCGTGCTGGCCGGCGGCGTGCTGGCCCTGCTGGTGGCTTTGTTCCAGGGCAGCCTGTGCAAGGTGGCCAGCAACGTCAAGCTCATGGTGCTGGGCAGCGTGCTGCGCGGCATGTCGGGCGGCAGCGCCCGCATCGATGCCCCGTCCGCTGCCACCGGCCAACTACCCTATGCGGTGGCGATTGCCACCGGCACGGTGTGCTACCTGTTGCTGACCCGTTATCTCGGCTGGAGCCTGCTATGAATGCCAACCACATCCTCGGTTCGCGCGCCGCCAACCTGCTCGCTGCCGGTGCACTGGCCAGCGTCTGGCTGTTGTTCTCGGTGGCCCACGCGCGCGCCTTCAACGCCACCGGCGACTGGACTTACCTGCTGTTCGTGGCCTCGGAAACCCTGGTGGCGGCATTGTTCATGCTTCGCTCGGAGCCGGCCGCGGTGTCGCATTCGCCGCTGGACTGGGCGCTGGCCATCGCCTCCACCGGCGCGCCCTTCTTCTTTGCCCCCAGCGGCGAAGGCCTGCTGCCCGCGGCGCGTGCCCTGATCGTGCTCGGCGCGCTGCTGCAGATCGGCGGGCTGCTGTCTCTCAACCGCAGCTTCGGCCTGGTCGCTGCGCGGCGCCAGATCAAGACCACGGGGCTGTATCGCTGGATCCGCCATCCGCTGTATGCCAGCTACCTGCTCAGCTACCTGGGGTATGTGCTGTCCAATACCAGCGCCGGCAACAGCGCCACCTGCCTGGTCGCCTCGCTGCTGCTGCTGGCCCGCCTGCAGCGCGAAGAGCGGTTCCTGTCGCGCGATAGCGAGTATCTGCTGTACATGCGCCGCGTGAAATACCGCGTCCTGCCAATGGTGTTTTAAGAGAGGTCCGCCATGCCTGCCGATTTTGAAGAACCAAGCAAGCGCCCCTGGGCTGACGACCCGCTGCGCGTTCCCGCACCGCGCACGGTGGAAGAAACCGGGCTGCCCTTCCTGCTGCTGGTGGAACTGACCAGCAAGGTGCTGTACCAGCGCGGCCAGATCAAGCTCAACGAGCTGGCCGGCCACCTGAAGCTGCCGCCGTCGGTGCTGGAGCCGGTGCTGGCCTTCATGCGCACCGAAAAGCTGATGGAGATGATGCGCCGCGGCGTCAGCAACACCGATGCCGACATCGTCTACAACCTGACCGATACGGGCCGCGCCCGCGCTGCGGAGTTCGTGCGCCGCGACGCCTATGCCGGCGCCGCCCCGGTAACCTTTAGCGATTATGCCGAACGCGTGCGCGCCCATAGCGTGGCGCAGATGCACGTCAAGCGCGAACACATTCGCAAGACGTTCGATGGCATCGTCGCCAGCCCTGCAGTGCTTGACCAGTTGGGCGCGGCCATGAACAGTGGCCGCGCCATCTTTATCCATGGTCCGGCCGGCAGCGGAAAAACCTACCTGGCAGAGCGCCTGAACGGCCTGCTGCAAGGCCAGATCGCCGTGCCCCATGCGCTGCTAGTCGACGGCGACATCATCCCGGTCTACGACCCGGTGCTGCACACCGCCATCGAAGACACGGCGCCTGCCGGCATGCTGTTCGACCGCCGCACCCCTCGCGACCAGCGCTGGGTGCGCAGCCAGCGACCTGCCGTGATCACCGGCGGCGAACTGACCCTGGAAGCGCTGGACTTGCGCTTCGACCCCACCACCCGCCTGTACCAGGCGCCGCCGCACCTGAAGGCCAATGGCGGCATCTTCATCATCGACGACCTGGGGCGCCAGCGCTGCTCGCCGGTCGAACTGATGAACCGCTGGATCGTGCCGATGGACCGCCAGGTCGATTACCTGTCGCTGCAGAACGGCTACAAGTTCCCGGTGCCGTTCGACGTGGTGGTGATCTTTTCCTCCAACCTGCCGCCCGAATCGCTGGCCGACGGTTCTTTCCTGCGCCGCCTGGGCTACAAGATCCACGTCGGCCCGCTCAATCCGGAACAGTACGAAACCGTGTTCCGCCAGGTGTGCCAGCGCTACACGGTGCCATTCGAGGCCGAGACTTTCGCCTGGCTGATGCGCCAGCACCATACACACGAACGGCCGCTGATGGCCTGCTATCCACGCGACCTGGTATCGCAGTTGCACGACCTGGCCGCCTATGAAGGACGCCTGCCCTCGCTCGACATCGCCTCGCTCGGGTGGGCATGGGACAACTATTTTTCAGCGGCTTAAAAACAAGGACGCAAGGGGATAATCATGAGGAACACACGAGCAATGATCATGATGGTGGTAGCCATCGCCCTGGCCTTCGTGGCCGTTGTGGTGGCAGCGCGCTGGATCAACGCGCAAGCCAGCGGCAGCACCGCCAAGGTGGCCGTAGCGCAGGTGGACATCAGCCTGGGGGCGCGCATCACGCCCGACATGGTGCGCCTGGTCGACTGGCCAGCCTCGGTGCAGCCGCCGGGCGCCATCAAGGACGACAAGGCGCTCGAGTCGCGCGTCAGCCGCACCAGCATCACCCGCGGCGAACCGATCCTGGAAGCCAAGCTGGCGCCTCCAGGCACCCAGGGCGGCCTGTCGGCCGTGGTGGCCGAAGGCAAGCGCGCCATGACCGTGCGGGTCAACGACGTGGTGGGCGTGGCCGGTTTCGCCCTGCCGGGCAATTACGTCGACATCCTGGTCAACACCCAGGAAGAAGGCCAGCGCACCCAGACCAAGGACCCGACCATTTCCAAGATCGTGCTGGAACGCATCCTGGTGCTGGCCGTGGCGCAGGAATCCTCACGCGACGAGACCAAGCCGAAAGTGGTCAACGCGGTGACGCTGGAACTGACGCCCGAACAAGTGGAAAAGCTGGACCTGGCACGCAGCGTGGGCAGCCTGTCGCTGGTGCTGCGCAACCAGGTCGACCCGAATCCTGCGCTGACCAGCGGCGCCACCAAGACCACCCTGCTGGGCGCCGCGACGCCTGCCCCGGCACCGAAGACGGCAGCCGCCCCTGCCCCGGCCCCCAAGCCCGTGCCGGTACGCAAAGTGGCCACTGTGCCGCCACCTGGCGTGAAAGTGGAAATGATCAAAGGCCTGGACCGCAGCAGCCAACAATTCTGATACGGAGCTACTCATGAAAAGGATAAGCACCGCTGTACCGAGCATCCTGGGCGCCCTGCTGGTCATGCCCGCCCTGCTCACGCCGGCCGCCGCCCAGGTGGGCGCCGAAGCAGCCGTCGTGGCGCAGCAGCCGAAGATGAAGGCCAAGGGCGGCATGCCCGGCAAGAAAACGGAAGCCCCGCTGCCGGCCGCGCTACCGGAAGGCCGCACCGAACTGGCGCCGGCCATGCAACTGGCCGAAGGAAAATCCAGCATCGTGCGCCTGCAGCACCCGGCGGCACGGGTGGCGGTGGGCGATGCGCGCGTCGCCGACGTGATCCTGCTCAACCCGCGTGAAGTGTATATGCTGGGCCGCAGCGTGGGCACCACCAACCTGATCGTGTGGCAAAAGACCGGCGACACCGTGATTGCCGACCTGACCGTCAGCGCCGACACGGCCACCCTGCAGGCCGGCATCGACAAGCTGACCGGCATGCCCGGCATGGTCAAGGTGACTGCGGCCGCCGACTCCATCATGGTCAGCGGCACGGTACCGGACGTGGTGGTGGCCGAGCACGTGCTGCAGATGGCCAATGCCTTCGTCACGCGCCAGCGCCCCACCAGTAGCGGCGGCCCCGGCAGCGGCGCTTCGGCCCCGGCCGGTTCCGGCACGCAGCAAATGGCCACCGGCGACAACGGCATGTCGCTCAAAGTCATCAATATGCTGAGCGTGGCCGCGCCGCAGCAGGTGATGCTGGAGGTGAAAGTGGCCGAAGTGTCGAAGACGCTGGTCGACCAGCTCGGCGCCAGCATCGGCCTTAACCATACCATCGGCAACTGGACCTATACCCTGCTGTCCAACCTGCTGAGCGGCAATCCATCGCTGGCCGGTGCCTTCAAGAGCACCAACGGCAATTCCTTCGTCATCGATGCGCAAAAGCGCGACGGCCTGGTGAAGATGCTGGCCGAGCCTAACCTGATGGCCATCAGCGGCCAGGAAGCCAGTTTCCTGGCCGGCGGCAAGATCTTCATCCCGGTCGCGTCCACCCCGGACGGCGGCGGCTTCACCCGCATCACGCTGGAAGAGAAGGAATTCGGCGTGGCCGTGCGCTTCACCCCGACCGTGCTGGCCGATGGCCGCATCAACCTGAAAGTGGCGCCGGAAGTGTCGGAGCTGAACAAGGAAGGCGTCGGCATCTCGGCGGCCGGCGTCAACGGCACGGCCATCCTGCCTTCGTTCACCACCCGCCGCGCCGCCACCACGGTGCAGTTGTTCGACGGCCAGAGCTTCGCCATTGGCGGCCTGATCAAGAACAACTCGACCAACAATATCAAGGCGGTGCCGGGCCTGGGCGAAATCCCGGTGCTGGGCGCCCTGTTCCGCTCCAATGACTTCCAGACCGACCGCACCGAACTGGTGTTCGTGATTACGCCGCGCCTGGTCAAGCCGCTGCCGCCTGAGCTGGCCAACAATGCCTTGCCGACCTCCAACGTGAGCGATCCGAGCCGCGCCTCGCGCATCTTCATGGGCAAGATGGAAGGCGAGCCGCCGCAACGGCAAGACAAATCCCAGAAGCCTGGCCAGCCGGCCGGCGGTTTTGACCTGAACTAGGAGCACACCATGAACCGTTCTTTGCTGCGCGCCGCCCTGCTGCCCCTGGTCCTGGCCGGCTGCATGTCGCCCACCCCCAACGTCGACCGCAACCTGGGCATGGCCGCCACCGATATCCGCAACGCGCAAATCATGAATCCCGGCGCCGACCGCAATATGGCGCCGCCACTGGGACTGGACGGCCCGGCATCGAAGGCCGCCTACGACCAGTACGTGAAGTCCTTCAAGGCGCCTGAAAAGAACGCCAACAGCTTCCTGATCGGCGTCGGCCGCTAGGAGATTGCCATGGCCCAGCGCACACTCAAGCACCACCAGCAAAGCGGCGCCGTTGCCGTGATGTCTGGCCTGCTGCTCATGCTCGTCCTGATTCCGGTCAGCGGCCTGGTGCTGGACCTTGGCCACCTTTACATCGTCAAGACCGAGCTGCAGAACCTGGCCGACGCCTCGGCCCTGGCTGCCGGCAAAGACCTGGACAATACCGATGCGGGCCTGAACAAGGCAATCGCGTCGGGCAAGGCGCTGGCTGCCAAGAACCGCTACAACTTCGGCAGCACGCTGACCCTGGAAGACGCCAACTTCCGCTTTGCCGCGGCGCCGGACGGCCCCTGGTACACCCTGGCGCAAAGCCTGGGCAATGCCACCGGCCGCACCTTTGTCGAAGTCGATACCCGGGACGGCGGCTCCGGCGGCACCGCGCAGAGCATCAACACCTGGCTGATGCGCATTGCCGGCGACAACAGCACTTCGACTTTTGGCTGGGCGGTGGCGGGCCGCTTCGTCAATACCGTGACGCCGGTCGGCATCTGCGCCATCGACCCGGTGCGCCGCACCGACAGCTACGACTTCGGCAGCTTCACCGAAATTGTCGAATTCGGCTTCCGGCGCGGCATGTCGTACAACGTATTCGACCTCGGTTCGCTGGGCGGCGCCACCTCCGACCCCTACCAGATCAACCCGGTCAACTCGCCGCCCAATGCCTGCGTGCCGGCCAACTCCTCGACCAATGTGGTGGAGCCCTTCATTTGCGTCGGCAACAGCGCGGTGCTGCCGACGGGCATCGGCCAGGTGTATACCAACACCGGCGTCTCCGCCACGCTGGAGAAAGCCTTCAATTCGCGCTTTAACGACTATTCCGGCGGCTCCAAGTGCGACCCGGCCACCGCGCCGCCCGATATCAACGTCAAGGAATACCTGCCGGGCAGCACCGAAGCGCCGGCCGCTTGGCAAGATGCCGGCGGCACCACGTTGCCCAGCCAGCAGTCGATCAGCACCAGCGGCACCCCGAAACTGCCGCAATATTCGCTGCCCTACGAAGCCCGCGCCAGTGCCACCCCGGGTAATGTCTGGCCCAGCACGATCTCGACGCGCGTGACCACGCCTACCCCCTACAACGAGCATGGCGTGATGTGGTCGTACACCCCCGCCATCCAGGCTGACGGCAGCACCGCCGTGACGCCGGCCCAGGCCAACGGCACCATCGGCACCATGATCGGCACCGACAAGCTGATGTACGGGCTCAAAGGCGCCGCCACCAGCTATATCGATGCGGCCACCTATCCCACCAGCGTGGGCGCCGGCTTCACTTCGTCCAATGCTGCCCCCTACAACCAGGCCAGCGGGCCGACCTTCCTGGCGCCGGCCGGCCGCCCCGGCGTGGAAAACCGCCGCATCCTGAACATCGTGCTGATCGACTGCCGCACGCCGCCGGTGGGTAGCGCCTCCTGCGGCGTCATGAACGTGGTCGGCATCGGCAAGTTCTTCATGCAGAAAAAGGCCGACCTGGGCGGCTCGCCGAAGAAGCTGAATGTTGAATTCACCGGACTGGTAGAACCGGTTCCTTCCTCCGAAGTCAAACTGTACAAGTGAATACCATGCGCAACCGCCAATTATCCAAGCAGTCCGGCGCCGCCCTGGTCGAATTCGGGCTGGTGGCATCGATCCTGTTCCTGCTGCTGGCCGGGACCTGGGAATTCGGCCGCGCTTTCGCCTATTACGACGCCCTCAGCAAGGCCACCCGCGATGGTGCCCGCTACATGAGTGTGGCCAAGAAGGCCAACATCAATTCGAGCGCCGTCAGCAATGCCAAGGACATCGTGGTGGCAGCAGCCAATGCCGCCAAGGTGCCGGGATTCGCCCGCAGCAATGTGGTGGTTACCTGCCTGGATGCCTCGTATAACGACAGCGCCTGTGCCGACGGCACCGCGCCAGGAGGCATACGGGTCGAAATCACAGGCTACGCGGTCGACATCGGCCAGACCATTCCGCTGATCGGAAACGCGGTACGCAACATCAACCTGACCCCGCGCACCACCATGCGCTACATGCTGTGAGCCCATCATGCGAACCCTGGTCCGTCATTCCAGCCTGAAACGCCAGACCGGCGCTGCGATCGTGGAATTCGCCATCATCGGCAGCCTGCTGCTGGCGTTCATCTACGGCATCTTCGAATTCGGTCGCATGATGTTCGTCTATAACACCATGCAGGAGATCAGCCGCCGCGGCGCGCGCGAAGCGACCGTGCGCTGGGTCTCCGACGCCACCGCCATCAAGAGCGCGGCACTGTTTGGTTCCACCATCCTGCCGGGCGGGCCGGAGATCACCGACGCCAATATCTTCATCCGCTACCTGCGCTCGAACGGCATCGACACGGTGAGCGCCGTCCCGCTTGATGCCGGCGATAACCTGGCCGCCTGCAACGACGCCACCCGCACCACGGAGTGCATTGTGTATGTCGAAGTCGCAGTCAAGAACGTCGAATACCGGCCGCTGATATTCAAGGCCGGCGCAGTCACGACCTCGAAGCCGCTGAACACCATGCCCGAAGCCACCACGGTCGTCTACGCCGAGAGCCTCGGCTTTACCAACTGAGCCAACCGAGCGATGCCATGAAGATCACCGCCATCTCCAGCAATGACAAGCAACTGTTCGAAATCGCCCGCATCCTGCGCGAACGCAGTCAGGCCGACCAGGTCGACGTGCTGCCTGGCCTGCTGGACAAGCTGCCGCGCTTCGACGGCATGGCGCCCGACCTGCTGCTGGTTGCCCAGCCGCTGCTGAATGGCGACGATTTCGAGCGCCTGGAAACGCTCAGCGTGCAGCATCCGGACATGGCCATCATCGTGGCCTGCACCCAGCAGACGCCCGACTTCCTGATGCAAGCCATGCGCGCCGGCGTGCGCGAGGTGCTGCCGACACCGATCGACGGCGCGGCGCTGCAGGCCGCGGTGCGCCGCCTCGATGAAAAGCGCAATTTCAGCGCGCGCTCGCTGGGCAAGGTGCTGGCATTTATTTCCTGCAAAGGCGGCAGCGGCGCCACCTTCCTGGCCGCCAACCTCGGTTATGCGCTGGCCGCGGCCGAAGGCAAGAAAGTGGCCCTGTTCGACCTCAACCTGCAATTCGGCGATGCCTCCCTGTTCGTATCCGACCAGCGCCCGGCCGCCAGCGTGGCCAGCGTGGCGCAGCAGATCCACCGCCTGGATGCCTCGCTGCTGTTTTCCAGCATGGTGCAGGTCACGCCGAATTTCCACGTGCTGGCGGCGCCGGAAGACCCGACCCAGGCCAACGACGTGCACCCCGAACATGTCGATGCCCTGCTGCGCCTGGCGCGCCAGCACTACGACTTCGTGCTGCTCGATATCGGCCGCAGCCTGGACGCCGTCTCGGTGCGCGCCCTCGACCAGGCCGACATGATTTTCCCGATCCTGCAAGCGACGCTGCCGTATATCCGCGACGGCAAGCGGCTGCTGCAGGTATTCCGTTCGCTTGACTATCGGAAGGACAAAATCCACCTGATCGTCAATCGCCATTCGAACACCGGCGACATCCGCCTGCGCGACTGCGAGCAAGCCTACGGCATGGAGATGTTCCGCACTATCCCGAACCACTACGAAGCAGCCGCCGCCTCGGTCAACCAGGGCGTGCCGATCCTGCAGTTGCAGCGCGCCAGCCCGGTTTCCAAGGCCTTGCAAGACCTGGCGCGTACCCTGGCCGGCGACAGCAGTAACGAGTCGCGCGGCTGGTTGTCCCGAATCCTCCAGCGCGCATAGCCCCGCGCCCCAGCCCAGCCCATGGAGCCGATCATGCAGATCCCCGCCCAGAACCTCCGCAACCGCCTCGGCGCCGCAGCGCCTGCCAACGGCAACGTCGCCGCCCTGCGCACCTCGGACGCGATCGACAACCGCGCCTACCAGCAGCTCAAGCACCGCATCCACCAGACGCTGCTCGACCGGGTCGACCTGGAGAGCATGCAGCGCCTGACCCAGGACCAGATCCGCGACGAGCTGAAGATCCTGGTCGAGCGCCTGCTCGAAGAAAACATGGTGGTGATCAACGACAGCGAGCGGCGCAACCTGACGCGCGACATCCAGTACGAGGTGCTGGGCTTCGGGCCGCTGGAACCGCTGCTGGCCGATCCCAATGTGTCGGACATCCTGGTGAACGGGGCACGCCAGGTGTACGTGGAGCGCAAGGGCTGCCTGGAGCTGACTTCGGTCACCTTCAACGACGATGCGCACCTGATGAAGATCATCGACAAGATCGTGTCGCGCGTGGGGCGCCGCATCGACGAGTCGAGCCCGATGGTCGATGCCCGCCTGCCGGACGGTTCGCGCGTGAATGCCATCATCCCGCCACTGGCGATCGACGGCCCTGTGCTGTCGATCCGGCGCTTCTCGGCCGACCCGCTGGGCCTGGCGGAGCTGATCAGCTTCAATTCGATGACCGAGGCCATGGCCACCATCCTGCAGGCGCTGGGCAAGAGCAAGGTGAACATCCTGATCTCGGGCGGTACCGGTTCCGGCAAGACCACCATGCTGAACGCAATTTCCGGCTACATCAGCCACAGCGAGCGCATCGTCACCATCGAAGATGCGGCCGAACTGCAACTGCAGCAGCCGCATATCGTGCGCCTGGAAACCCGCCCGCCGAATATCGAAAACAAGGGCGAGGTGACGCAGCGCGCCCTGGTGCGCAACGCACTGCGGATGCGCCCCGACCGCATCATCCTGGGCGAGGTGCGCGGCGCCGAAGCGCTGGACATGCTGCAGGCCATGAACACCGGCCACGAGGGCTCGATGGCCACCATCCACGCCAACACCCCGCGCGACGCCCTGACCCGGCTGGAAAACATGATCAGCATGGGCGCCGCCGGCTTGCCCGTGAAAGCCATGCGCCAGCAGATCTCCTCCGCCATCGGCGTGGTGGTGCAGGTGGCGCGCCTGACCGACGGCAAGCGCAAGCTGATGTCGATCCAGGAGATCACCGGCATGGAAGGCGAAATGATCACCATGCAGGAAATCTTCTGCTTCAAGCAGACCGGGGTCGGCACCGACGGTTCGGTACAGGGTTTCTTCAGCGCCACCGGCGTGCGGCCGCGCTTCGGCGAGCGCCTGCGCACTTTCGGCGTCACCCTGGCCGACGACATGTTCGACCCAACCGTGCAAAAGAGGATGTAAGCCATGGACTACCTCTATTACGCAACCGGCATCCTGGTCTTCGTGGCCGTGGTGCTGCTGATCGAAGGCATGTACCTGACCTGGAATTCGGCCAAGGGGCCGGAGGCGGAACGGGTGGCGCGCCGCCTGCGCATGATGTCGGCCGGCGGCCATGCCGGCGGCGAAAGCGCTTCGATGATCAAGAAGCGTCTGCTCAGCGAAACCCCGGCCTTCCAGCGCCTGCTGCTGCAAATGCCGCGCGTCAGCCAGCTTGACCGCCTGCTGGAACAATCCGGACTCACGTGGACCGTGTCGGACATGATCGTGTTGTCGCTGATCTGCCCCGTGGTAATTGGAGGCCTGGCGGTGTTCCTGCGCCTGCCGCTGTTCGTCGTGCTGCCGCTGATGGCGCTCTCGGTGTTCGTCCCGCTGCTGCTGGTGCTGAGCGCCAAGGGCAAGCGGCTGGCCAAGGTCGACCACCAGTTGCCCGATGCACTGGACCTGATCGGCCGCGCCCTGCGCGCCGGCCACGCCTTCCCGACCGCGATGAAGATGGTGGGCGACGAAATGAACGCGCCGATCGCCGACGAGTTCAAGGCCACTTTCGACGAAGTCAATTTCGGCATCTCGATGAACGATGCGCTGATGAACCTGGCCACCCGCGTGCCCAGCACCGACCTGCGCTACTTCGTGATCGCGGTGATGATCCAGCGCGAGACCGGCGGCAACCTGGCCGAACTGCTGGACAACATCAGCAAGATCGTGCGCGAACGCATCAAGCTGCTGGGCCAGATCCGCGTGCTGTCGGCCGAGGGCCGCATGTCGGCCTGGGTGCTCGGCCTGCTGCCGTTTGCCGCCGCGCTGATGATCCAGATTACCAACCCGACCTTCCTGGCCGTGCTGTACACCGACCCGGCCGGCCGCAAGATGGTCGCCGGTGCGCTCACCATGATGTTCCTTGGCGTGCTGGCCATGCGCAAGATTATCCGGATTCGCGTCTAGCGGGAGAATGACATGAGCATCCTTCAAATGGCCTTCCTGGCCCTGGTTTTCCTGCTGGTGTTCGGCACCGCCTACGTGGTCATGCTGCGCTTTAGCGGCAACCCGGTGCAGGGCCGCTTGCAGCAGGTGACCGAGCAGCCTTCCAGCGCGCGCCGCCGCGAACGCATCAGCCCCACCCTGCTGTCGCGCATCGCGGCCTGGCTGGCACCGGTCGCCAAGCTGTCCGGCGGCGAGACCGAGGAGTGGGAAAAATCGGCGCTGCGCACCCGTTTCATGAATGCCGGCCTGCGCCACGCCTCGATGGGCCCCCTGTATTTTGCCGCCAAGACCTCGCTGGCCATCCTGCTGCCGCTGGCACTGTATGCCACGCTGGTGGTATCGGGCTCGCGCCTGTCCGGCAATGGCCTGATGTTCTGGCTGCTGCTGGCGGCAGCACTGGGCTACTACCTGCCGAACTTCCTGTTGCGCTGGGCCGTCAACCGCCGCCAGCTCGAGGTCTTCGAATCCTTCCCCGATGCGCTGGACCTGATGACGGTGTGCGTCGAGGCCGGCCTGGCGATGGATGCGGCCCTGCTGCGCGTGGCCGACGAAATCGGCATCAAGAGCCCGATCCTGGCCGATGAACTGAACCTGGTAACACTGGAACTGCGCGCCGGCCTGGCCAAGGAGCGCGCCCTGCGCAACCTCGCGCTGCGCACCGGGGTGGAAGACGTGGATGCGCTGGTGGCCATGCTGATCCAGGCAGAACGCTTCGGTACCAGCATCGCCGACTCGCTGCGCGTGCAGTCCGAACAACTACGCACGCGGCGCCGCCAGCGCGCCGAAGAAGCTGCTGCAAAGATTTCCCTGAAACTGCTGTTCCCGTTGATTTTCTTCATCTTCCCATCGCTGCTGGTGGTGTTGATGGGGCCTGCATTTATCTCGATTTACCGCGTTCTGCTGCCAACCATGGGCGGCGCCGACGCCGGCTAGAAAGGAATCGCCATGATCAAGCTCAAGCCAATCGCCTTGGCCGCAATGGGTTGCGGTCTTCTCACGGCATGCGGTACTCCTCCTGCATCGCATCCACTGGCCTTGCAACCGGTGGTGCGCGGCGACATGCCGGGCAACCAGGCTGCAAGCTGGAACCGGCTGGCGCGCTTCCACCACGAACGCGGCCAACTGGCCCTGGCGCTTGGCGCCTATGCGCAATCGCTGGCACTCGATGCCAACCAGCTCGAGGCGCGCAATGCGGTGGCCGTGATCGAAGCGCAGCGCGGCGACCTGGAACTGGCCCGCAAGGCGTTGCTGGCGCTGGTCAAAGACTACCCGGCCGAAGCGCAGCCGCATACCAATCTAGGCTATGTGCAGTACCTGATGGGTGACCATGCCGGCGCCGCGCAGACTTTGCGCCGCGCCATGGCGCTGGGCGCCGGGCCGCGGGCTTTCCAGAACCTGCAACTGGCCGAAGCGGCCATGGGAAAAACGCCTGCCGCCGATGCGCCGCAGCTTGCCGCGGCACCAGCACCCGCTCCAGCGCCGGCACCCGCAGCGGCACCTTCCGTGCCCGCCCCGGCCGCTGTTGCGCCATCAGTTGTGGCGCCATCGGTCGTCGCACCATCCGTTGTGGCAGTACCTGCCGCAACAACGTCCATCCTTGTTCCTTCCAAAGCTGCGCCAGTCGTGCCAGTAGCAGTTGTGGCCACAGCACCTGAGGCCAGCACGCCAAACATGGCCCTGCTGTCTGATACCGAAAGCGCACCGGCCGCCAGCGCGCCACGCAAGGAACCCCAGCAACTGACCGCCATGCCCTCGCAGGCTGACCGCGACGTTGCCAGCCATATGGAACTGATCAAAGTCGCCGGCAATGTCTACGAGCTGAAAGCCCGTGTTGCCGCCGAGCCGGCAGCCGCGCCGGTTGCCCTCGCGGCACCAAACACCGGGGCAGCCGAGCCGAAGCCCGCTGCGCAGGCGCTTGCAAAAGAAAGCAAGGTGCGCATGGCCCGCCTGGAAGTCTCCAACGGCAATGGCGTCACCGGCATGGCGCGACGCTTCCGCAGTGTGCTCGGCCAGATGGGGATTCCGGTCGAACGCCTGAGCAACGCCAAGCCTTACCGGCAGGTGGTGACCATCATCCAGTACAGCCCCGGCTTCGAGCAGCAGGCCAGCAACCTGCAAAAAGCCCTGCAGGGCAAAGCGCAGCTCTCCAGCCAGCAATTGGCATCAAGCGACGTGCGGCTGGTACTGGGCAAGGATGCACGGGTGAGCCTGACCGCGGCCACCGAAGCGGCAGCGCTGTCGATGGTTGCCGTGGAACAGAAGGACTAAGCTCCCAGCTCGCGCTGCAGGAAGCGCCAGATCTCCGGCGCCTGCAGCGCAGCGATATTCAGCCGCATGAACTGCGACGGAAGCTGGCTTGGCGAGAACAGGCTGCCCGGCGCCAGCAGCAAGCCCTGCCCCATGGCCTTCTCGGTCAGCACATTCGTATCGCGTCCCGCATCCACCCACACGAACATGCCCGCCGGCGGCGCGCTGGCGATGCGCATTCCCGTTTTTTCGAGCTGGCGCACGGTGCGTGCGCGCAGGCCATCGAGCCGCGTGCGGATGCGCTCCGTGTGCTTGCGGTAGCTGCCTTCCGACAGCACCTTGTGCACCACCCGCTCGCCGATGTCGCTGGTGGTCAGGGTTTGCAGCATCTTGCGGTCGGCCAGGCGCTGCGCCATGTCTTCCGATGTGGCGATAAAGCCCACGCGCAGGTTGGCGGCCATGGTCTTGGAGAAGCCGCCCAGGTAAATCACGCGCTTCAATTGGTCCAGCGCCGCCATGCGGGTGGCCGGCTGCACGCTGCTGCCGGGGTGCAGGTCGCAGTAGATATCGTCTTCCACGATGGTGATGCCGTGTTCTTCCGCGATGCGCAGGATCTGGAAGGCCTTGGCTGCCGACAGCGAAGTCGAACTTGGGTTGTGCAGCACTGAGTTGATCACGTACAGCTTGGGCTTATGGATAGCGGCCAGTTCCGCCAGTTGCGCGATATCGGGTCCGTCAGCCAGGCGCGGGATGCCGACTACGCGCGCGCCCAGCGCGGCAAATGAACCGAACATCAGGAACCAGGCCGGATCGTCGACGAACACCGTATCGCCGGGGCGGGTGAATTCGCGCGCCACCATGTCCAGCGCCTGCGTCACTCCTGCGGTGGTGACGATCTGCTCCGGCGCGGCCCCGATTTCGAGTTCGGCCAGCTTGTGCTGCAAGTACTGGCGCAGCGGCAGGTAGCCCTGCGGCACGCCGTAATTCAGCAGGATGCTGCTGTGCTGGCGGCTGATGGCGCGCAGCGCGTTGCCGATCGCCACGCCATCGAGCCAGTCGGCCGGCAGCACGCCGGTGCCGGGCATGTGCTGGTGCGGCACCGTGCGGAACATATTGCGCACCAGCCAAACCACATCCAAACCCTGCGACCCTTCAGGCTGCGCCAGGCCCGGTTCGCGCGCGGCCGGCTGCGGCGCTTGCAGCGGCGCGCGGTCGCGGATGAAGAAGCCGGCGCCGCGCCGCGATTCGAGGTAGCCGCGCGCCACCAGCTTGTCGTAGGCGCCAACCACGGTGAACGGCGACACGCCATGCGAGGTGGCGAACTGGCGGATCGAGGGCATGCGGGCGCCGGCACGCAGCACGCGGTCGTCGATGCGGGCAGCCACGCTGCGCACGATCTGGTCGCCGAGCGACTCCCCGCCTTCACGGCTTAGCAAGATTGTATTGGTCATATCACCATCACAGTGCGTGGAATTATTCGTACAAGTGTATTGGTACTGTACTGGTTACTTATTCTACGATACACCCATCCCCTTCAAACTTCCAGTGATTAAAGGAGCCACGCCATGAACCTGCTGCCAACCCGTGCTGAACTCGACGCCGCTGCCACCATCGTCTATGGCGCCATGCCGGCCACGCCGCAGCTTTCCTGGCCGCTGCTGAACGAGGCGCTGGGCACCGAGGCCTGGATCAAGCATGAAAACCATACGCCGATCGGCGCCTTCAAGGTGCGCGGCGGGCTGGCTTACATGCACCAGTTGCTGCAGCGCGAACCGGGCGTGCCAGGCGTGATCGCGGCCACGCGCGGCAACCACGGCCAGGCGGTGGCGTTTGCTGCACGCCGCCACGGGGTGCGCGCGGTGATCGTGGTGCCGCATGGGAATAGCGTTGAAAAGAATGCCGCGGTGCGCGCGCTTGGCGGGGAATTGATCGAGTATGGCGACGACTTCCAGGCCAGCCACGATTACGCGCAAACCCTGTCGCGGCGTGAACGGTTGCATATGGTGCCGTCCTGCCACCCGGATGGCGTGGCGGGCGTGGCGAGCTACTGGATGGAACTGTTCCATGCCCAGCCAGGCCTGGATACCGTGTTCGTGCCGATCGGCCAGGGTTCCGGCTTTTGCGCGGCGATCGCCGCGCGCGAAGCGCTCGGCCTGCGCACCCGTGTAATCGGCGTGGTATCGAGCCATGCCCCGGCCTATCTGGAATCCATCCGCAGCGGCGAACTGCGCGAGGCACCGTCGACTACCGAGCTGGCCGATGGCATGGCATGCCGCCGCCCGCATGCGGGGTCGCTGGAGGTCGTGAGCCGCTATGCCGATGAAGTGATTACCGTCAGCGATGAAGAGGTGGCGCGCGCCATCCGCCTGTACTACCGGGCGACGCACAACCTGGCCGAGGGCGCGGGCGCGGCGGCGCTGGCGGCGGCTTTGCGCCTCAAGCACGATCCGCGCGTGGCGGGCTGCAAGGTGGGCTTGCCGCTAACCGGTGCCAACGTGGATGCGGAGAAGATCATGCGCGTGTTGTCAGAGGTGCTGCCATGACGCCCTATTCACATGATGGGCCGGGGTGGCACCGAACCGGTAAACCGGTGCCTGACCGGCAGGGTCAGACACCTGCCTTGCATGCGCCGCAGGTTGCCGAAACCCGGGGCATGCTGCTCGGCTTCATCGGCGTCGCCATCTTCAGCCTGACGCTCCCCTTCACCCGCCTGGCGGTGGCCGGCCTCGATCCCGTTTTCGTGGCAATGGGCCGCGCCGCGGCAGCGGCTGTACTGGCCCTGTGCTGGCTGCGCTGGAAGCGTGCCCCGCTGCCGGCGCGCGCGCAACTGCCAACCCTGCTGGCTGTCACCGTCGGCTGCGTGCTGGGCTTCCCGCTGCTGACCTCCATCGCCATGCGCACCCTGCCCGCCTCGCACGGCGCAGTGCTGGTCGGCATCCTGCCGCTGGCAACCGCCCTGTTTGCGGCCTTGCGCGGCCACGAACGCCCCTCCGCCGGCTTCTGGTGCATGGCAGCGGCAGGCAGCGCCCTGGTGGTCGGCTTCGCGCTGCGCCAGTCCGGTGGCGGGCTGCATGCGGCCGACCTGGCAGTGTTCGCCGCTGTGACGCTGGCCGCCATGGGCTATGCGGAAGGCGGCCGCCTGTCGCAAACCTTGGGCGGCGAACAGGTGATCGGCTGGGCACTCGTGCTGTCGCTGCCGCTGGCCGCGCCGGCCACCGCCTGGCTGCTGTGGCGCGACTGGCAAAGCATTGCCGCCGCACCAGCCAGCGCCTGGCTGGGCTTCGGCTACGTTTCCGTGTTCTCCATGTTCATCGGTTTCTTTTTCTGGTACCGCGGCATGGCGCTGGGCGGCGTGGCAAGGGTCGGCCAGGTGCAGTTGGCCCAGCCAGGATTATCTTTGGCGGCCGCCGCCGTGATCCTGAACGAAACTTTGCATATTGAGCATATTCTGTTCACTTTTGCCGTAATTGCTGTTGTCGGCGCAGGAAAACGCATGAAAGTGGCCCGTTGACCGTGACGAATTCGGCAACGTGCAGAGTACAATAGCGACTTCACGGAACCTTTTTTCTTGGAAATCACATGTCTGTCTACGAAAAACTGAAGTCGCTCGATATCACCCTGGCCGCGCCAGCCGCCCCGGTGGCGGCCTACGTCATGCACGTACAAAGCGGTAACCAGGTGTTCCTGTCTGGCCACATCGCCAAGAAAGCCGACGGCACCCCTTGGGTTGGCCAACTGGGCAAGAATATCTCGACCGAAGAAGGCAAGCAGGCAGCACGCTCGATCGCCATCGCCCTGATGGGCACCCTGCAGGAAGCCTGCGGCGGCGACCTGACCCGCGTCAAGCGCATCGTCAAGGTCATGAGCCTGGTGAATTCCACCCCCGACTACACCGAACAGCACCTGGTCACCAACGGCTGCTCCGAACTGCTGGGCGAAGTGTTCGGCGACGCCGGCAAGCACGCCCGCTCCGCTTTTGGCGTGGCGCAGATCCCGCTTGGCTCCTGCGTAGAAATCGAACTGATCGCCGAAATCGCTTAACCCCCGCTAGAGATTGAATATGAAAATCGAGAACCAGAACCCATTGCATTGGAACTTCTCCGAGCGTGCCAAGGGCATGCAGGCGTCCTTCATCCGTGAGATCCTGAAGGTCACCCAGCAGCCGGAGATCACTTCCTTCGCCGGCGGCCTGCCATCGCCAGCCACCTTCCCGGTGGACATCATGAAGGCAGCCTACGACAAAGTACTGTCGACCAACGGCAAAGTGGCCCTGCAATACGGTCCGACCGACGGCTACATGCCGCTGCGCCAGTGGATCGCCGATTCGCTGTCACAGAACGGCGCCAAGATCTCGCCGGAACAGGTGCTGATGGTGTCCGGTTCGCAGCAGGCGCTCGACCTGATCGGCAAGGTGCTGATCGACGAAGGCAGTAAAGTGCTGGTGGAGACCCCGTCCTACCTGGGCGCGCTGCAGGCGTTCTCGGTGTACCGCCCTGAATTCCATTCCGTCCCGTCCGACGAACACGGCCTGATTCCATCGTCGCTGGACTCCATCGCCGAAGGCGCGCGCCTGCTGTACGCACTGCCGAACTTCCAGAACCCGACCGGCCGTTCGCTGTCGGTGGAGCGCCGCCAGCAACTGGTGGAAACCTGCGCCCGCCTGAACCTGCCGCTGATCGAAGACGATCCATACGGTGCTCTGTCCTACACCGGCCAGCCAAGCCCGAAAATGATCGCCATGAATCCGGAAGGCGTGATCTACATGGGTTCCTTCTCCAAGGTGCTGACCCCTGGCATCCGCCTGGGCTACGTGGTGGCGCCGCTGCCAATGGTGCGCCGCCTGGAACTGGCCAAGCAAGCTGCCGACCTGCACACCGCGCAACTGACCCAGATGGTGGTGCACGAGGTGGTGAAAGACGGCTTCCTGGACAAGCACATCCCGACCATCCGCGAACTGTACGGCAACCAGTGCAAAGCCATGCTGGACGCCATGGACCAGCACTTCCCGAAAGAAGCCACCTGGACCAAGCCGGACGGCGGCATGTTCATCTGGGTCGAACTGCCAAAGCACATCAACGCGATGGAACTGCTGGACGAAGCCATCAAGAACAAGATCGCTTTCGTGCCGGGCGCGCCGTTCTACGCCAACGAGCCAGCCACCAACACCCTGCGCCTGTCCTTCGTGACCGTGCCGCCAGAGCGCATCCACGCCGGCATCGAAGTGCTGGGCAAGCTGATCAAAGCACGCATGTAATCCCCAGCTACACAGGATGAAGTTCATAACGGGGTTCATCCTCGCAGCATGGCTGGCCGTCGGCGGTGCCCACGCCGCCGACGCCAGGCCGCCTGTCGTGCTGGTGCACGGCTTCTTCGGTTTCGACCACACCACGCTTGGCGGTACGTTCCGCTATTGGGGCGGTTTTAACGATATTGCGCAGCACATCAGGGCCGGCAGCGGCCGCGAAGTGTTCACTGCCGGCGTAGGGCCGGTCAGTTCGAACTGGGACCGCGCCATCGAACTGTATTATCAGATCAAGGGCGGCTGCGCCGACTATGGCGCTGGCCACACGGCGCAGCACGCGGCCGCAGGCCATATCCAGAAGCCGGCCGGCAAATGCTGGGCGGCCGATCCTTCCAATAATCCCGACAAATTTCCGCTCGCACTGTACCCGCAGTGGGATGCCGCGCACCCGATCCACCTGGTCGGGCATAGCCAGGGCGGGCAAACCATGCGTACCCTGATCCAGCTTAAGGAACAGGGTACCGTGGGCAATGGCGGCGCGCGCGGCTGGGTGATCAGCGCCACCTCCATCGCAACGCCGCATAATGGCACTACGCTGCGCGATATCGTGGTCGACTGGCTGCCCGATGCGTCGACGCTGGCCGGACTGGCCGTGCAAGCAAGCGGCGCTGGCGGTTCAGGCGGTTCCGGCTTCAAGTACCGCCTGGAGCAGTTCAACATGAAGGCCAGCGCGGCGGAATCGATCGACGACTTTTTCGAGCGCACCCGTGGCCACCCGTTCTGGAGCCTGGATAATCACGATTCGGCGCAATGGGACCTGTCACCGGATGGCGCTGCCGAACTGAATAGCTGGGTGAAGACTTCGGCGGATGTCTATTACTTCTCCTTCAGCGCCCAGGCTACCGAAGCATTAAACCTGTTTGGCAAGGAGTTCCAGTACCCGCGCCCCGACATGATCTTCTTCCTGCAGGGCATGGCGGGAGAATGGGTGATACCTTCCTTCGGACATCCAGGCATGGGCTCGTTCAAGCAGACTGCCGCCGGGCGCGTCCCCACCGACCAGCGCTGGTTCGCCAACGACGGCGTAGTCAACACCGTCAGCATGGCCGGCCCTGAAGGCAGCAAGGTCCAGCCCCTTGGCGGGCAACCGGTCAAGGGCGCCTGGAACCACATCGAAACCATGCACGGCATGGATCACTTCGACGTGATCGGCTGGGATGCCAAGCCTTCAGCCTCGCTGAAGATGTACGACAAGCTGATGGCGATCCTCTCCAAACTCGATTAAGCGGGCCTGCTGGCTCGCCGTGCATTGCGATTGGCTCCGCAGGCACGGTTGTGCCGCAACCGTGCGCATTCTCCCCGTGGTGAAATGGATCACACAAAACCACGGGAGACAACCGCATGAAAGTGCTTTCGAGCCTCACCCTTGCTGCCTGCCTGGCCGCATCCTCCGCCACCGCCGCCAATAACGCCCCGGTCGTGCTGGTGCACGGCTTCCTTGGCTTCGGCCCCGAGACGTTTGCTGCCACCGGCTTCAAATACTGGGGCGGATTCAACGATATTGCAGCGCATATGCGCAATACGCAGCGTCCCGTGTTCACTGCCGGCGTTGGGCCGGTCAGTTCCAACTGGGACCGCGCAGTCGAACTGTATTACCAGATCAAGGGCGGTTGCGCCGACTATGGCGCGCGCCACACTGCAGACAATGCCGCCGCCGGCCATATCCAGAAGCCAGCCGGCAAATGCTGGGCAGCCGATCAGGCCAACAACCCTAACAACTATCCCGTTGCGCTGTACCCGCAATGGGATGCCCAGCACCCTGTGCATTTCGTATCGCACAGCCAGGGCGGCCAGACCATCCGCACCCTGATCCAGTTGCTGGAAAACGGCGCACCGAACGGCGCCGGCACGGAAGGCAGCGGCGGCCTGTATGCAGGCGGCAAAGTGGGCTGGGTCAAGAGCGCGACGTCGATCTCCTCGCCGCACAACGGCACCACGCTGCGCGACGTGGTGGTTGAATTCGTGCCGAAAGTATCGGAACTGGCGGGCAGCATCGTCGAGGTGGCGGGCCTGGGCGGCTCGGGCGGCAGCGGCTACAAGTTCCGGCTCGAGCAATACGGGCTGGCGCAGGGGCCGGCCGAATCGATCGGAGACTTTATCGACCGCACGCGCGGCGCGCCGTTCTGGCAGCTCTCCAACCATGATGCCGCGCACTGGGACCTGGCTCCGGACGGCGCAGCGCAGCTGAATGGCTGGGTGAAGACTTCACCCAATGTCTACTACTTCTCCATCGGTTCGCGCGCAACGGAGCAAGGCCATTGGTGCTGTAATAACACCGACCGCGTGATCGCGCCGTTCCAGAGCAGCGATTACCAGTACGCCCGCAACGACATGATCTTCTTCCTGAAGAACACTGCCGGCGAATGGGTGGTGCCTTCGATCCTGCAGCATGGCATGGGCTCTTATCGCGCGCCTGAGTGGTATCCGAACGATGGCGTGGTCAATACCGTTTCGATGCGCGGGCCCTCCGGCCAGCCGCAGCGCAACTTCGACGGCACCCCGGTCAAAGGGAGCTGGAACTATATCGGCTACTACGACCAGTACGACCACTTCGACGTGATCGGATGGGATTCGCCGACGTGGGCAGTGTACCCGATCTACGACAACCTCCTCAGCATCATCGGCGGACTGTGAACGTGCGCGCCACGATAGCCATCGCGGCCGTCGCCGTGGCAGCGGCGCTGTGGCGGGCCAGCTTGCCGGCGCCTGCCGCCTCGCTCGCACCGCAGCCGGCGATGCTGGCCGCCGCCGCGCAGGCGACCCGCATCGCCGCCCGCGCGGCAGCGCCAGCACCGCCCGCTCTGCCCCCCGCCCTGCTGCGCAGCGCGCCGCCGACTTCCAGCACCGCGTCCGCCGTCGCAAGCGTAGAAACAGCCGTGCGCGAGGCGCGCCGCCATGGCAAGGGTGAACAGGAAGTGTATCGCCTGCGCAGCGAGAAACTGCCGGCCGAACAAGTGGAAGCACTGGCCCGCATGGAGGCGGCCGAAGCGAACTGGCGCCAGCGCCTGGAGGCCCTGCAGGCAGCGTGCGCAGCCAATATCGGCTGCGACGACGCGCGCGCCAGCTTCACGCGGGAAGAACTGGCAAGGACCACCGCTTATGCCGCGCCGACGCTAAGGCAATAAGCCCTAAGGCGCCGGCGACAGCATCCTGCTCGCCTCGTCCTGCCCGACATACTGGGCGATCAGGCGCTGCAGGGTGCCATCGGCGCGCATCTCCTTCAGCAGGCCGGCCCAGCGCCGCGAATCGTCAGCGCTGAACAGCTTCTTGCCCAGCATGAGGTTGGCCGGCCCGCGCGGCCTGGTGCCGGCCCAATCTTCGATGGGCGGCGCAGCTTTTTTCGCATGCGCCGGCAGGCAAGGTCCTGCCAGCACAAGCGCCAACGCGCGCAAGAAGTGTCGCATGCCGCCCTCCCGATGTCGCTAATCGACTGGCCGATTACGACACGGGGTAACAGCCGCGCCTATTTATTTGCTTGTGATGTTGACCATGCCCTTGAAGTCATACGGAATCACCACAGTCTGCACCTTGCCCGCCGCAATGCCTTCCGCGATCTTCATCTGGGCCTGCGCCTGCATGTAGGAGATGGCGCCGGCATTGGCGTTCAGGGCAGCGATACGCTCGGCCTCCTTCTTCGCGATCTGCACCTCGACCTCCTTGGTCTTCTCCTCGTTCTTGGCGCGTACCAGGTTGTCGGCGCTGGCCTTGACCGCATCGCTCGGGACCATGCCGCCCACGCGCACTTGCGAGATCGTGATGCCGCTCAGCTTTTCGTCGTTCAGCGTCGCGATCATGGTGGCCTGGATCTCTTCTTCGATCTGCGAGCGGTTGTCGTTCATGTTAAGCGCCTCGTATTTGCGCGCCACCTTGTACACCGCGTTGCGCGCGGTCTGGTAGATGTAGGCGTGCATCAGGTAAATGTCGCCGCTGGCATCCTGCGTGTGGAAGGAACGGCTTTTATTGACCCACAGGTCCGACACCGCCGAAGGCGTGATGTTGTAGATCACCGCCAGGTCGAAGTCCTTCATGGTCGAATTATCCGCCGCCAGCGGCATCAGGTCGCGCACGTCGACGCTGACGTCCTTGATCGGGAACGTCAGGATGGAACCGACGATGGTCTGGTTGAAACTGCCCGCCACGCGTTCTTCGGCTTCCACCGTCTTGTCGAAGTTGACGCGCAAGCCCACCTCGCCGGTGTCGATCACCTTGCAGCCGGACAGGGTGGCAGCGGCAAACAGGACGGGAAGCAACAGGAGCGGACGTTTTTTCATGGCTATCTCAATGAGTTGAAAGAACCGTCATTCTATTGCCTTCCGGACAGATAAAAATCATGCAAAATTCGTTAAGATTACCGTTGCCAAATAATCAGTGAAAGTGTTCAGATATACACGGAATGTCACAACTTTCCTTAGCTCACTGGAAACTTTCACCAACGATCACCAATCCAACGTCTTTTTTAGGCAAAACCTTCCTTGAATTTCCACAATTCCAATTGGCAACACGGTATCATCAGGCCCATATCCTACTCACCCCTAGTCAGCATGAATCAAGGCGGTACCAGCTTTTCGCCACGGCGTGACGCCGTGATTTTGATTGTTGATGATGCGCCGGACAACCTCTCCGTTTTGCGCAAGTTGATGGTCGAGCAGGGTTACCAAACATACGTCGCCAACTCCGGCGAGCGTGCGCTGGAAATCGCACGCCGCGTCCACCCGCACCTGATCCTGCTTGATGTCATCATGCCTGGCATGGACGGCTTCGAGACCTGCCGCCACCTGAAATCGCACCCGGCCACGGAAGACATCCCGGTGCTGTTCATGAGCGCGCGCAACGAGCAGGAAGACGTGGTGACCGGCTTCGAGCTGGGCGCGGTCGACTACATCGGCAAGCCGCTGCGCATGGCCGAAGTGTGCGCGCGCGTGCGCACCCAGTTGCAGATCCGTTTCGCCACCGAGACGCAGCAGGAGCAATCGGAACGCCTGCGCACCATCGTCAACAATATGGCGGAAGGCTTGCTGATTATCGAAGCCGATGGCCGCATCCAGTTCACCAACCCGGCCTGCGACCAGTACCTGGGGTATATGTCGCATGAGCTGGCGGGCAAATCGATTTCCGATCTGCTCAATCCACTGGTGGCCGACGAATACCTGGAATATTTTGCGCGCTATGCCGCCAATCCGGAAGCGGCGCACAGCCACGGCACGCGCGAAGTGATCATCCGCCATCGCACCGGCAAGTCGGTGTGCATGGACCTGACGCTGACGCCGATGTTCCTGCGCCAGCCCTTGTTCATCGGCCTGCTGCACGACATCACCCACCACAAGCTATCGGAGGATGCTCTGCAGCGCGCGGCCATGATCGACCCGCTGACGAAGATCGCAAACCGCCGCCACTTCGACTCCTTCCTCGAAAAGGAATGGCAACGCGCGATGCGCACCGGCGCACCGCTATCGCTGGTGGTGCTGGACGTCGACCACTTCAAGCTGTACAACGACACGCTGGGCCATGCGCAGGGCGACGTCTGCCTGCAGCAGGTGGCGCAGGCGATCAGCGCGCACGCCTTGCGCGTCACCGACCTGGCAGCGCGTTATGGCGGTGAAGAATTCGTGCTGCTGTTTGCAGAGACCGATGCCGACGCAGCCTTCCAGATGGCCGAGTCGATCCGCACCCATGTGGAATCGCTGCACATTCCGCATCCACGCTCGGTCACTTCGCCGCACATCACGGTCAGTATCGGCGTAGCGACGCTATGCCCGACGCCGACGGACAACATCGAATCGCTGTTCGTGGCCGCCGACCGCGCCATGTACGCAGCCAAAGAGGACGGCCGCAACCAGGTGCGCGCCACCCGCCCCCCCACCACCGCCATCGAAGCCGCCCGCGCCGCCCTCGCCAAACGCTAATTTGAAAGTCGGGGTCAGCTCCGGCAATCGGACATAAGTTTCGCGTGCGAAACTTATGTCCGATTGCCGGAGCTGACCCCGACTTTTTTCTTTATAGCTTTTCGGGGTAGCCGGTGATGGCGGCGATTTCGGCGTACATCGGTTGCAGGCGTTTGTACATCTTCAGGTAGACGCGGTGGTAGAGCTGGTCGTAGGTCTTGCGGTGCGCCGGGTCCGGCTGGAAGACGCGGCCTTTGCGCGTCATGGCGGTGATCGCGGCCTGGAAATCCTGATGCAGACCAAGGCCCGCCGCAATCGCGATGGCTGCGCCCAGGCCGCTGGTTTCGTACACGTGGGCGCGCGCTGCGGGCAGGCCAAAAATATCGGCCGTGAGCTGCATGGCCGCGTCGCTTTGCGAGCCGCCGCCCGCTACCCGCAGTTCCGTTATCTGGGTGCCGCTGCGCTTTTCAATGCGCTCGCGCCCTTCACGCAAGGCATAAGCCAGCCCTTCGAGGATCGCGCGGTACATGTGGGCACGCGTATGCACGTCGCCGAAGCCGATCATGGCGCCTTTCGCTTCCGGCCCCGGCACTTTGATGCCGGGACTCCAGTACGGCTGCAGCATCAAGCCCATCGAGCCGGGAGGCACTTCGTTCACCAGGCGGTCGAACAGCGCCTCCGGCGGCATGCCCTGCTCTATCGCGGCCGATTGTTCGAGGTGGCCGAACTGCTCCTTGAACCAGTTGACCATCCAGTAGCCGCGGAAGATCTGTACTTCGGTGCTGTAGGCGCCGGGAATGGCCGCCGGGTATGGCGGTATGAAGGGCGTGACTTCGACGTACTTGCTGGTAGTGGTGTTGATGGTGGCGGTGGTGCCGTAACTGAGGCAGCCGATATGCGGCTCGAGGCCGCCTGCGCCGATCACTTCGCAGGCTTTGTCAGCGGCAGCAGCCACCAGCGGCACGCCTTGCGGAATGCCGGTGGCGGCGGCCGCCGAGGCGTTGATCGCGCCAATCACTTCGCCCGGCTGCAGCAGCTCCGGCAATTGATCCGGTCGCACGGCCAGCGCCTGCCATTTCCAGTCGCGCGCGCCGGCCCAGGCGTGGCGCTTGTAGTCGAACGGCATGTAGGCGACCTGCGAGCCGATCGAGTCGGCAAAGCGGCCGCTCAGGCAGTGGTTCAGGTAGCCGGATAGCAGCAGGAATTTGTGGGTGCGGTCCCACAGGCCGGGCTGGTGGGCCTTGATCCAGTTGACTTCCGCTTCGCGGCGGAAGTAGTCGATGGTGCCGTCCACGCCTGCCAGCTTGAAGGCGGCCGTCCACAAAGGGCCGATTGGGGGCACTTGCTCGGTGCGGCGCTGGTCCAGCCAGGTGATTGCGGCGCGCAGCGGCTTGCCGTCGCTGTCGACGGCGACCACCGTGCCGCGCTGGGTGGTGACGGCAACGCCGGCGATGGCGCTGCGCGGAATGTCGGTGACGGTCCACAGGCGCTGGCAGGCGGCGCATACGGCATCCCAATAGCCTTCTGCCTTGTGCTCGGCCCAGCCGGGTTGTTCGGAATAGTACGGCGGCTGCAGGTGCACCTGCGTCTTGGCGACCAGGTTGCCCTGCAGGTCGAACAGCAGCGCGCGCACGCTTTGCGTGCCATTGTCGATGGAAAGAAGGTATTGGCTCATTCGCGTGCTTTCGGCAGGCTGTAGTTTGATCGGCATAATGCCAGATATGCCGCTTCCTCGGCAGCCCAGCGTTGTTCATCCCAGCCCAATTCCGGCTGGCAGATGGCACGCACGCGCTCCAGCACCGCTGACCCGCCGTTGGCAAGCTGTATGCCCAGGCGACTGCGGCGCAGCATCAGGTCTTCCAGGTGCTGGACCGATTCGTGACGGGCGGCCCAGCGCAGTTGCGCCCAGAGTGTTTCGGTGCCGGGAATTTCTTCGAGTTCCCCTTCCTGCGCAGAGGCAACCAGGGCCTCGGCTTGCACGCCGTAGCGGCCCTGCAACCGCCTGGATTGGCCGGGCGGCACGGGCCGCACCTTGGCGGTGCGGGCTGCCGGCGCGGCGCTGGCCGGCTGCGTGAATATGGCGTGCGCCGCAAAGTCCGCCTGCCAGTGCGGCAGCTGCGGTGCGGCGTGGCGCAGCACGTCAAGCGCGATGGCACGGAAGGTGGTGAGCTTGCCGCCGGTGACCGTCAGCAGGCCGTCCTGCTGCCACAGGACGTGGTCGCGGGCTTCTTTGGACGGGTCGGCCTTGCCGGTGTCGATCACGGGGCGCACGCCGGCATAGGTGGCCAGTACGTCCGCTTCGGTAATCACCAGCGTAGGGAACTGGTCATGCAGGGCCGCCATCAGGTAGTCGGTTTCTTCCTGCGTGATGGCCGCTTCGTGTTGCAGGTCGGTGCGATGATCGACGTCCGTGGTGCCGACGATGGTGACGCCCTCCCACGGAAAGGCGAAAACAGGGCGGCCGTCCTGCGGGTGCATCAGGCTGATGGCCTGCGCCAGCGGAAGGCGCCAGGCAGGAAGCACCAGGTGGCTGCCGCGAAGTGGCCGCAGCCGCGCTGCGGGCTTGTCGTGCAGGCGGTCGGCCCAGGCGCCGGTGGCGTTCACCACCAGCTTTGCACGCACAGCGTGCGTTTCGCCACTTACTGCACAGCGCACCAGGGCACCGCGCACGCGCCCACCCTCGCCGGCCGCTGCGGGAGTATGGGCGCTGACCGCGGCAATTGCAGCGCCGATGACGACCGCCGGGCCGGCCGAAGACTGTGCGGCGGCGGCCGCGCCTGGGGCGACAGCACCATCGCGCAGCAAGGACTGCACGGCGCAATAGTTGATGGCAACGCCGCCGTGCGATTGCGCCTCCTGCAGCACGCGCATCACCAGGCGCGCGTCATCGGTCCTGGCATCCTGGTAGCAGATGCCGCCTTGCAGGCCTTCGGTGCGGATGTGCGGCGCCATCGACAGGAATTCCTGAGCACCAAAGTAGTGGCGCGCACGCTGGCCGGCCATGCGGTCGTAAATCGCCAGTCCAAGCAGGAAGGCGCGGCGCCCCGGCTTGCGGCCGGCGTAGTCGCCAAAGGCAAAGCCAAGCGGTTCGACCAGGCCCGGGGCATCGCGCAGCAGCGCATCGCGCTCATGGACGGATTCGCGGGTCAGCGCAAACTGGCCCTCCTTCAGGTAGCGCAGGCCGCCGTGAACCAGCTTGGACGAACGGCTCGACGTGCCCCAGGCGAAGTCGCGCTGCTCGACCAGCAAGGCCCGCAAGCCGCGCCGCGACGCTTCGAGCAGGATGCCGGCACCCGTGATGCCGCCGCCGATGACGAGCAAGTCCCACTCCTGCGCCAGCAAGCTGGCAACCTGCCCGCGGCCGCCCGGCATCCAGTGCGGCGCGCCGCCAGCGCCAGCCTGGCCCGCAGCCGGCTTCATGCTGCCTGCCCTGCCGGCAGCAGCTTGCCCGGATTCATGATGCCCTGCGGGTCAAAGTGCGAGAACAGCGCTTGCATGGCTGCGATGCCCGCCGCGCCTTTTTCCGCCTCCAGGTAAGGCGCATGGTCGCTTCCGACGCCGTGCTGGTGGCTGATGGTGCCGCCGTTGTCGACAATCGCCATGCTGACCGCATGCTTGAGCGCACGCCAGCGCGCCATGTCCGTTTCGAAGTCGCCCCCCAGGCGGTAGACGAAGGTGGTGTAGACGCTGGCGCCCTGGGCATACAGGTGCGACAGGTGGGTGTAGGTATGGACTTTTTCTCCCAGGCCGCCCAGGGCGCCGGTCGCTGCCGATTCAACCGCTCGCATCATCAGCGAAACGCGCGGCCAGTCGACCGCCGTTTCCACGGTGTCGATCACATAACCATGCTGCCAGGCTGCATTGCGCAAGTAGACGTTGCGGAAGCGGCCGGCCTTCCACTTGTCGCCCATTCGGCGGCCAACGTGCACGCCGTTGAAACCGCGGCAGCTTGCGATGGCGCTGCGCAAGGCGGCACGCGCCTGCGCACGCGGGCCGCTGGCGCCGATCATCAGCATGCATTTTCCCTCACTGCAGCCGCGCAGCTTGAGCCAGCCTTCCAGCAAGCCGATCAGGCGCTTGTGGCCGGCCAGCGCCAGCATGGTCACGGTTTCCAATGGGTTCGACAGGCGCAGCATCGACAAGCCCCCGCGCGCCTGTGCCAGCGCGCGCACCGCTGCTTCGGCGCGCTCCCAGTCCGGGAAGAAGATGGCATGGAAGGCTTCGTACTCCGGCACCGCGCTTACGCGCACCGTCGCTTCGGTCAGGATGCCCATGCGGCCTTCGGAGCCGAGCACGATTTCGCGCAAGTCGGTGCCTGCTGCGGAAGCGGGGAAGGTCTGTATGTCAAGCCGCCCTTTCGGCGTTTCCACCACGCCGCCGGCAAACATCTGCTCGATGCGGCCATAACGCAAGGATTGCTGGCCGGACGAACGGGTGACGACCCAGCCGCCCAGCGTGGAATACTCGAACGATTGCGGGAAGTGGCCCAGCATGTAGCCGTGGGCGCGCAATTGCGCCTCCAGGTCCGGGCCCAGCACGCCGGCGCCGAAAGTGGCGAGCTGCGACTGCTTGTCCAGGTGGTGCAAGCGGCCCATGCGCGTCATGTTCACCGCCAGCACGGGCTTACTGCCGGCCGGTGCCGTCAGGTGGCCGGCCACGCTGGTGCCGCCGCCCTGGGGGATCAGCGATACGCCATGCTGCTGCGCGTAGTCGATCAGGTCGCGCACCTGCTGCGAGCTTTCCGGGTAGGCCACGCCATCCGGCGCGCTGCCGATGCAGCCGTAGCGCAGCTTGAGCCAGTCCGGCAAGCTTTGGCCAAGCGCATTGCGCAGGCGCGTCGCCGGCGCGCTGTCCACCAGGGGGTGCGCCGGGAGGCGCGATTCCGCCAGCGAAGCGCAGGCCGCGTCGAAGCTGGCATCCCGCACCGGCGCGCCCGGGCCGATACGGCTGGCCAGGAATGCCAGCGCGTCATCATGCAGCGAGTACTCGACTGTCTCCTCACCCCAACCGTTCCATCGTTTCATATGCAATCCCTTGTTATACTTTGCTCAATAAAGCTTAATCCATCGCCACCCGCCAGTCTTGCTTTTTCATGCCAGCCGAATTGTTCGATCATGCCAAGCTTGCTCGCGTAGCGGGCTCCTACCTGCAACCCATGCTGGAAGCGGCGGCCGCGCGCGGCGTAACGGCGCGAGCGCTGGAGCAGGCCGCCGGCCTGCCAGGCGGCACCCTGGAGCCACTGCCCGAGGCCCTGCCGGCCGCCGCCTATGTGAAGCTGCTCGATATCGCCGCCCGGCTGGCCGGCGACCCGCATTTCGGCCTGCACGTGGGCGAACGCGTCAAGCTGGGGACTTACACGGTTTATGGCCTGGTCTTGCTAAGCTGCCGCGATTTCGGCCAGGCTTTCGAGCAGACCATGCGCTACGAACAACTGGCCCACGACCTGGGGCGCTCCACGCTGCAAGTGCACGGTGCGCTGGCCGACTACACCTGGCATTCCAACTACCCGGCGCATCACCGCCACCTGGCCGACAGCGTATTCGCCGGCATCCGCGTGTTCGGCAACTGGCTGGCCGGTACCACGCTGCCACCGGCCGAACTGTCGCTGATGCACGATGGCGGCGATGCGGCCGGCCATGCCGAATACATGCGGGTATTCGGCGCCCTGCCCCGTTTCAACGCAATGTCCAATGTGGCGCAATTTGAAGCTTCGCTGCTTTCATGGCCGGTGCCGAATGCGGATGTGAGCCTGTATCCGGTGCTGCAGCAGCATGCCGAACAACTGCTCAAACAACGCGCGGGGCCGGCAACGGCTGCCGCCGGCATCGTGGCGCAGGTGCATGAGGCCATCGTGCACCGGCTGTCACAGGGCCAGGTGCGGGTTGCCAGCGTAGCGGAAGACCTGGGCCTGGCGCCGCGCACGCTGCAACGCAAGCTGGCCGATGCCGGCGCCAGCTTCCAGCAAGTGCTGGACGATGCACGCTTTGCGCTGGCGCGCGATTACTTGCGCCAGCCTGGCTTGTCGCTGGTCGATATCGCCTTCCTGCTTGGCTACCAGGAGCAAAGCGCCTTCACCCACGCCTTTCGCGAATGGTCGGGCATGAACCCGGGGGCGTGGCGCGCGGCGGGACGCTAGATTTCGGTGCCGCGCACGCGGATGAAGGGACCAATGCAGCTTCCCATATCGCGCCGCTGGCACATCAGGAACATATTGTTCGAAGGGTGGAACACGATGAAGGACTGGATGACGTGGCCAACCTCGGTGATCTCGCCGGTGCAGTCCTTCTTGCCGTTGTCTTTCACGATCTTGTCGTTGGAGCGGTAAAAGCCGTCGCCGTCGGGCTGGTCATCGATGTCGAATTGCGATTCCGCAATCTCGGCGGCGCTGGTGATCAGGGCCGAGCCGTCGGCGCGGATGCGGTACATCTCATGGCAGGAGCCATCGGGCAATTCGAAACGCCAGGTGCCGACAATGGGGTGGTCGTTGCGCAAGGGGCCAGCCAGCGTATTCTGGGCAGCCAGCAGGGCTGCGGCAAACAACAGGAATGGTTTCATGGCAGCCCCCGGCGGAGTGTTTAGACTCAGTATAGCCCTGTTGGACTATTTGCACTTTCCTGTTGCTTCGCGCGCCGCACTCACTTTTCCGACACTTCCTTCAACTGCGCCAGGCCCTGTTCAAAGTCCTTGCCGATCATCTTGTCCATGCTGAAGAACACGCCCATCACCTTGGTCACGAACAGGCTCGGGCCAGTCATGGTCCAGGTCACCACGGTGGATTCGCCTTGCGGCTGCAGCACGAACTCCGTGCGATTGGAGGAAGCAAAAGGCTTGATGAAATCGAGCTTGATGGCAAGCTGCGCCGGCTCCTGGTTTTCAATGATCTCCATGCGGCCCTGCCCCACTTCACCATTGCCGTTCCAGGCATACACCGCCCCCTTGCCGCTGGCGGCGCCCTCGAAAGTGCGCTGCATGTTCGGGTCTTTCTTCTCCCATGGCGACCATGCCGTCCACTGGTGGAAGTCGTTCAGGTAGGCCATGACTTTGGCGGGCGGCGCCTTGATGCGGGCGCTGCGCTGCACCTTGAAGCTGTCCGGCTGCGTCAATGCCAGGCCGAGGATCACAACAATCACCAGGATCAAGCCCATCGAAATCTTTTTCAACATGCTGCCCTCATTGCTAATGTTGGTATGCTTGCAAGCCTATCACAGGGTGCGCGGCCGCAAAAGCACCGGCAGCGCACTTGGCGTCATGGTGAAGGTGAACACCTCTTCGACCGGCGCCGCGCCGGGCACGGCCTCGATGGTAAAACTGCGCGCCACCATCGACACCAGCATGCGGATTTCGCTCATGGCCAGGTAGCGCCCGGGGCAGAAACGCGGGCCGCCGCCAAAAGGCACCATCTTGCGGGCAGGGTCGTCGAATTTTTCCTTCATGGCCGGATCGAGCCAGCGTTCGGGGCGGAATTCGGCGCCGTCCGGCAGCGGCACTTCGCGCTCGAAAGCATGGCGCAACAGCATGAAGACCACGGTGCCGGCCGGTACCTGCACACCGTCCAGCATTACATCATGCACCGCCTCCGCGCCCAGCAGCGGCGCCACCGGCTTGAGGCGCATGGCCTCCTGTACGCAGGCATCGAGATATGGCATTGGCTCGGAAACCGCCACGGCACTGGCCTCCTCGGCCAGGCGCGCGGCGGCTTGCGGGTTGCGCGACAACAGGTAGAACAGCCAGGCGATGGTGTTGGCCGTCGTATCCTCGCCCGCAAACACCATGACGATCGCATTGGCCCGCACCATATCGTCGTTGATGCCGGAGCCGGGGATGTCTGCCGCTACCAGCATCGCTTCCAGCAGGTTGGACGGCTTGTCGTACAGCGCCGGGTTGGCCGCCATGCGCGCCCGCGCATCGGCAACGTAGCCGTCGACGGCGGCGCGGATGCGCAAGCCTGCCGCCTCCGTGGCATGGTCGGCCGGCAGCTTGATCGCCCGCCACCAGGCGACCGGCGCCACCAGGCGGCGCGCCACCTGGGTGAACACGAATTCGATATCCTGCTGCAGCGGATTGTCTTCGTGCTGCACCATGTCCTGGTCTTGGCCCATCGCCATGCCGATCGCCACATCCAGGGCAAACGCTTTCAGGTCGCGCAACAGCCTTTGCGCCTGTCCTGCTTCGGCTGCGGCCTGCCAGCGCAGGCGCAAGCGCTCGGACATGGCCGCCAGCCTGGGGTGGAAGCGGTTGATGACTTCCGGCGTCAAGGCATGCATCACCAGCTTGCGTTGGCGGCGCCATTCCTCGCCCTCGGCCGCGAACACACCCACTGCCGCCGCTTCTTCGAGAATGCCGGCCACACGCCGCGTGCGCCGCCACTGGTCGGGGCGGTCGTGCAGGATCTGCGCGATATCGGCATGCCTGCTGGTGATGACAAAGCGCCGGTCCATCAGGCGCATGCGGTAGACCGGACCGTACTCGCGCGCCCACTGTTCCAGCTTCTGGTGGAAATGGGCCGTATCGATTCCGACATTACCCACCAGCGGCAAACCGGTGGGGCCAGGCAGGTGATCCATGCTGCACCTCCTTCAGAAACCGCACTCCCGCAAATAATCGATGAACAGCCGCAGCCTGGCCGGCGTGAACTGGCGCGAAGGCCGCACGGCAAACAGGCCGAATGGCTCGGGGCTGGCGTCCGGCAGTAGCTGCACCAAGCGACCATCGGCCAGCGCCGGCGTCAACACGAATTCCGGCAGCAGCACAATGCCCATCCCCTGTATCGCGCACTCGGCCAGCGCTTCCGCGTTATTGGCCGCCAGCGGCACTTTCAGGTCAAGCTGCTCGCCCGGGTCGCCAATGAGGCGGCCCCATTCCTCGCGCACGCTGAGCAGACTGTAATTTAACACCGAGTGGCCGCGCAGTCCCGCCAGCGTCTTCGGCTTGCCGGCCCGCCGCAGGTAGCCGGGCGATGCGGCAAACACGCGACCGACAGTGCCGATGCGGGTTGCCACCAGCGAAGAGTCGCGCAAGAAGCCGATGCGCAGCGCCACATCGATGGCTTCCGCATGCAGGTCGGTGGTGCGGTCTTCCAGCAGTAACTGCACCTTCAGCCCTGGATGGCGCTGCATGAAAGCCGGCAGCACCGGCGCTACTTTCTGAATGCCGAAGCTGAGCGGAGCGGCCACGCGCAAGGTGCCGCTGGCGCTGTCCTGGCCCTGGCGCACCCGCTCGCTGGCTTCATCCAGCAACTGGAACACGGCCTGCGCATCGGCGTAGAAAGCGCGTCCGGCATCGGTGATGTCATTGCGGCGCGTGGTGCGGGTGATCAGCTGGCTGCCCAGCGCGGCTTCCAGCGTGGCGATGCGGCGGCTGATGGCCGCGGTGCTGACCTCAAGTTGCTCCGCCGCCCGCACGAAGCTGCCGCTTTCCACCACGGTAATGAAGGCGCGCAGGTCGGTCAAATCATATTGTTCCATTTTACGTAAATATCATTTGCATGTTTCCTAGTTTATTACGCAATCCGGATTTATTAAAGTTCATTCCATCGCAACCCCACCACAAAGGAGCACACCATGAACTTCAAATCCCTGATCAAAGCAGCACTGCCGGTCATCCTCGCCTTCAGCGCCAGCGCCCACGCCGCAGCGCCTGCCCAACAGCTCCTCACGCCGCAGAACCACACCCTGGTACTGATCGACCACCAGCCGCAGATGGCCTTCGCCACCCGCTCCATCGACATCGCCGAACTGCGCAACAACGTCACCGGCCTGGCAAAAGCAGCCAAGACCTTCAAGGTGCCAACCATCCTCACCACGGTCGCCGCCAAGTCCTTCAGCGGCCCGATCTTCCCCGAGTTGCAAGCGGTATTCCCGGAACAAACACCGATCGACCGCACCACCATGAATACCTGGGAAGACCAGCGCGTGGTCGATGCGGTGCAAAAGAACGGCCACAAGAAGGTCGTGATGGCCGCGCTGTGGACCGAGGTATGCCTGGTGCAACCGGTACTGTCGGCCCTCGACCAGGGCTATGAGGTGTACATCGTGACCGACGCTTCGGGTGGCGTCAGCAAGGAAGCGCATGACATGGCAGTGCAGCGCATGGTGCAAGCCGGCGCCCATCCTGTGACCTGGCTGCAGTACATGCTGGAACTGCAGCGCGATTGGGCACGCGGCGAAACCTACGCTCCTGTCATGAAGATCGCCTCTGAACACGGCGGCGGCTATGGCCTGGGCATCGTCTACGCCAAGGAAATGTTCAACGCCAAGGAAGGCAAGAAGTAATCATGCGGCCTGCATTCGCCCTGCTGGCAGCCTGCGGGCTGCTGGCCAGCCTGCCGGCCCTGGCCCAAAGCCAGGGCCAGCGTGGCCGCGCAGTGTACGAAGCGGTCTGCATCGCCTGCCACGCTGCCGAGAATGTGATGGTCAGCTCGCCCAAGGTTGGCGACCGCAAGGAGTGGCAGGAACGCATGGCGCGTGCCGGCGGGCTGGACGGCCTGCTGCGCAATGCAGTGCAAGGGGTGGGCGCCATGCCCGCCCGCGGCGGCAAGCCCGAGCTTGACGCCGAACAGCTTAAGGCCGCGATCCGCTACATGATGCAGGCGGATTGACCCGGCTCCATTCGCACCAGCCGCCGTCGTACACGCTGATGCGCTCCCAATCCATCAACCAGGCATAGAAGAATGCCAGCGAAGCCCGCCAGCCGGTGCCGCAGTAGAAAGCAGTGCGCTGGCCCGGCTCGATCCCCGCCTGGCGCCACAGTGCGCTGATTTCCGCCGAAGGTTTCATTGTCCCGTCGGCATGCTGGTATTCGCTCATGCTGTGCACATCGCCATCGTTGCCGGCCCGGCCCCAGCGCGCACCGGGAATGTCGCCGCGCGCATCGATATAGCTGTAGCCGGACGTGACGCCGGCATGCTCCTGCCAGGTGCGGATGCTGACCAGGGCGCCGTCCGGCTGCCGCAGCAGTTCCCGCGCCTGCGCGGTGTCGATCAGGAAGTCCGGACGCGCCGGGAAAGCTGCGCCAAAGCTTGCAACAGCTTGCGGCAACGGGCCGGCGCCCTGCTCCAGCGCGTGGCCGGCACGCAGCCAGCCGTCAAAGCCGCCATCGAGCAGGCGCACATCGGCCACGCCGGCATACAGCATCAGGTGGGCAGCGCGGGCGGCAGCCAGCGAGCTGCGGCCGTACAGGATCACCGTGGTGTCGTGGCGGACGCCGTTTTCCAGCAACAGCGCCAGCAAGGCGTCGTCGGACACCTTGTTCCACAGCGGTTGCCGCTCGAGGCGGTTGGTGTCGATGTAGCCCGCGCCCGGAATATGGCCGGACTGGTAGGCCGCCAGGCTGTCGCAGCCTACTTCAAACAACCGCCATGCCCCGCCCGGCGCTGCCGGCACGGGCACGCCATCGAGCAGGCGCGCCAGCCAGGCAGGCGATGGAAGCTGGCGCCAGCGGGCCAGGTCGGGACGGAAACCATGCATTTAAAGCAACTCAAAATCGAACTCAGTCCGCCAGTTTACCAGCATCGGCCTGTCCTTCCGGCTTTGCGTCCGGCCTGGCTTCGGGCTTGCTCTCCGCCGGATGCATCACCACCTGCACATAATTATTGAAGTCGAAATAGCGCTTCGCTGCGGCCTGCACGTCGGCCACGGTCAGGCTGGCGATCATTTCGTTCTGGCGCAGCAGCAGCCTGGGGTCTATCTTGTCGACCAGCGCCAGCTTCAGGTTGACCAGCCACCAACCGTTTTCGCGCAGGGCCTTACGATAGTTGCTGGTCCAGTTTTCCTTGACCTTGGCCAGGTCGGCCTCCTCCGGCCCCTTCTCCTGCAGCTTGCGTATTTCAGCGAAGGTGGCTTCGATCGCCTTGTCCACGTTTTCAGGCGCGGTCGGCAAGCCGATATTGATCGAGTAATTGGCGTAAGGATGGAGCGCCAAGCCGCCCGAAATGTTCGCGGTATAGACCAGGCCACGCTGCTCGCGCAGGGCTTCCGTCGCCTTGATTTGCATGATTTCCACCAGTGCACGCAGGCGCATCTGCTCGACTACGCTGAAATTGGCCTCGCCGGCAAAGGCGATACTGACCTGGCTCTTTTGTTCGCGGCCGCGGCGCACTTCCTTTTTCACGACGCCGCGCACGGCGCGTACATGGCGATCCTTGTAGTCGGTAGCGATCTTCGCTGCCGGCAGGCCGCCAATATAGGTGGCGATCAGCGGCTTGATCTTCGCCAGGTCGAAGCTGCCGACGAGGAAGAACGTCATGCCATAAGCGCTGGACAGGCGCTCCTTCTGCAGCGCCATCACGCGGTCCAGGCGAATGCCGTCCAATTCTTCCGGCCGCGGCGTCAAGCTCACGCGCGGATGGTTGCCGAACATGGTAGTGCGCACGGTATCCGTCAGCACCGCCTCGGGACGGGCCTGGGCGTTGCGCGCCTGCTCCTGCTGCTTGTCGATGAAGACGTCGAACAGCGCCTGGTCGCGGCGCGGCTGCGTCATTTGCAGATAGACCAGTTGCAGCATGGTCTCCACGTCGCCGCTGCTGGAACCGCCGCCATAGCCTTCCGCTACGCCGCCAATCGCAAGCGCCGAGCTGACGCTGCGGCCGGCCAGGATCTTCTGCAATTCCAGCGGCGTGTAACCGCCGACACCCATGCTGGAAAGGATTGCCGTGGCATAGCGCGCATTGACGATGTCGCCCTCTTCCACCAGCGACTGCCCGCCGAAACGGGTAGAAGTCATCAGCACCTGGTCGTTCTTGAAATCGGTCGGCTTCAGAACGACCTTCACACCATTCGACAGCAGCAGCTCGGTGGTCCCCAGCAGCTTGTCGGAGGTCTCCTTGACGATGCGGCCGGCCTTGGGTGGCTGCGCCATCAGGTTTGCTGCCAGCGTCTTCTCCTCATGTGCCGACATGGTGGCCTTTTCAGCCTCCTCCACCGTTGCCAGCATCTGCGTCGCCTGCGGCACCACGGTACCCGACTTGTCGTTGCCCATGAAGATGACGAGCTTCTTCTGCCCGACCGGGATCGCGCTGCGCACCTGGGCGTTGACTTCTTCCAGCGTTATGCCCGGCAGCAGCTCCTTGTAATAGCTGTATTCGTTCTCGATGCCCGGCATCGATTCGCCATCCAGGAAATGGCGGGTGAACTCGCCCACATAGGCGGACGACTCGGTCTTGTCACGCTCGTTGTACAGGTTCTCGATAAAGCGCATCATGTTCTTCTTGGCGCGCTCCAGTTCCGCTGCACTGAAACCCAGCTGGCGCGCACGCTCGCCCTCCGCCACCACGGCGCGAATGGCCGGCAAGGCGCCGGCCTTGCCCACCACGGCGCTCGATACGAACGCCTGGTAGTCATGCACTGCCTTGGCCATACTGCTGAAGCCTTGCAGGAATGGCGGATTTGATTGCTGCGACAATTCGGCAATGCGCTGGCTCAGCATCGCGGCCGACAGCAGTTCCACCATATGGTCGCGATATTCGCCGATCGTCTTCGACTCGCTGCGTTCCGTGAACGGATAGCGGATCGTCACCAGGTTCGAGGGTGCTTCGCGATCGGTCACCACGATGGCTTCCGACTCCTTGCGCTCCGGGATCGTTGGGTAAGTGCGCGGGCGCGGATTGGCCGGATTCACCAGCTTCGAAAAATGGCTGGCGACCAGGCGCTCTGCCTCTTTCGGATCGATGTCGCCCACGACGATCACTGCCATCAGGTCCGGGCGGTACCAATCCTTGTAGAAGCGGCGGATCGCGTCCGGCTTGAAGGACTTCAGGATTTCCGCCTTGCCGATCGGCAGCCGGCGCGCATACAGCGAGCCGTTGAAGATCTTCGGCAGCAGCACCTTGTTCATGCGGTCGGTCGCGCCTTTGCCCAGGCGCAGTTCTTCCAGCACGATGCCGCGTTCACTTTCGATGTCGGCATCGTTGAACGTCACGCCCTGCGCCCAGTCCTCCAGCACCAGCAGACCCTTGTCCAGGTTTTCCTTCCTGTCGACCGGGATCGGCAGCATGTACACGGTTTCGTCGAAGCTGGTGTAGGCATTCAGGTCGGCGCCGAATTTCACGCCCACCGACTGCAGCCACGAAATCAGTTCGTGGCGTTTGAAATGGGTCGAACCGTTGAAGGCCATATGCTCGGTGAAGTGGGCCAGGCCAAGCTGGTCCTCGTCTTCCAGCACCGAACCGGCTTTCACCACCAGGCGCAGTTCCACGCGCTTCTCAGGGCGGCGGTTCTGCTGGATATAGTAAGTGAGGCCGTTGGCCAGCTTGCCGCTCCTGATCTGGGGGTCAAGCGGCAACGGCGTAGCAGGATCGGGGGCGGCGGAAGCCACAAAAGAGCAGCAGACCAGGGTCGCTGCCAGGAGCATTTTTAGTAGTTTCATAACATAGTACGATACACCATAGCTTATCCTTAATGCTAGTATGCCAGCCATGAACACTCACCGCTCTGCAATCGCATGGCTGACCAGTTGGTGGCAGCTACTGCAGTTCGCCGCACTGCTGCTGACGCGCGCCATGGCGCCCTCCAGCTACCGGCGCGATAACCGGCGCATGCTGTCCGAACAGATCGTCTTTGCCACCACCGCCAACCTGGCCTGGTTCTCCGTGCTCTGCGCGCTGATCAGCCTTGTCATCATCCGTATCGTCGTAGTCACCTCGGCGAGCTACGGCTTGTCGCGCTATGCGCTGGAAATGGTGGTGCGGGTGCTGGTACTGGAGCTGGTGCCGCTGACCGCAGCGCTGTTCGTCGCACTGCGCACTACCCTGCCGGCCGGCGTCGAATTCGCCCAGCAAAGGCTGGCCGGACGTGCACCCGACGCGCGTTCGGCCCTGCGCACCCAATTCTATCCACGGGCCGCCGCCGGGGTGTTCGCGGTATGGATGCTGGCAGCCGTCAGTTGCCTGGTGACCCTGGTGCTGACCTACCTGGTGATGTACGGCTTCACCCCGTGGGCGCTGCCGGGCTACACGCGCGTAGTGGGACAGATTTTCAATCCGGCCGTGTGCCTGATCCTGGTGCTGAAAGTGGTGTTTTTCAGCCTGGCGGTGGCGGTTATTCCGCTGGCCTCCTCCTATTACACTGGAGCTTCCAGCCCGCTGCGGCGCATCGGCGTGGCGCACGGGCTGGCGGACATGGTGCGCATGTTTTCCGTGATCCTGCTGGTGGAAGCGGCATCCCTGATGGGTAATTACTATTGACGATATGAGCGAAACGACTCCCCCTGCTTCCGGCCCCGAGGCGGCGCCGATCCATAATGCCGAAGCCAAGGCGGTGGCCCTGCTGGTGCTGCTGGTGGCCCTGGTGCTTGGCGCGGTGATGTACCTGATGTATGCGCGCGGCGCTTTCGAGCCGACGCAAAGGCTGGTGCTGACTGCCGACGATTCCGAAGGTGTAACAGTCGGCATGGACGTGACCTTCGCCGGCTTCCCGATCGGCCGCGTGCAGCGCATCGAGCTGGCGCCGGACGGCAAGGCCCGCATCCTGGTCGACGTACCGAGCAAGGATGCGCACTGGCTGCGCACCACCAGTATCTTCACGCTGGAAAAGAGCCTGGTGGGCGGCGCCAAGCTGCGCGCCTTCACCGGCATCCCGGCCGACCCGGCGCTGCCGCCCGATGCAGAGCGCGCGCTGCTGGTGGGCGACATGGCAGCTGAAATTCCGCGCCTGCTGCAATCGGCCAAGGACCTGTTGAACAACCTGGCGGCACTGACGGCCGAAGAATCCGCGCTCGGCACCAGCTTGCGCAATGTGCAGGGCGTGACAGAGAAATTGAATGGCCCCGGCGGCGCGCTTGGCGTGCTGGCTGGCGAAGACCAGAAGGCCCGCGAGCTGCTGCGCAACGCCAACTCGCTGGTGGTCAAGGCCGACAGCCTGGTGGGCAATGCCGACAAGCGCGTGTTCGGCGAAAAGGGCCTGGCCAACGATACGCAAGCAGCAGTGCAGCAGTTGAATGCCCTGCTGGCCGATGCGCGCAATTCGCTGAAGAAGCTCGATGCGGTGCTGGTGGAAGCACAAGCCGTCGGCGCCAACACGCGCGCCGCCACCGAAGACCTGGGCGCCCTGCGCGCCGAGGTCGACGCCAACTTGCGCAAGGTAGAACAGATGATCAATGAACTGAACCGCAAATGGCCGTTCAAGCGCAGCGAACCGGAGATCAAACTCCCATGAGAACGACGACATTCGCCGCAGCACTGCTTACCGCAGCGCTGACTGCCTGCAGCAGCGGCCCGCGCGTGCCGGACTGGCAATTGAACGCCGCCGGTGCGACCGAACGCGCCACTGCAGCCTACATGGAAGGAAAGTCCGCCGTCGCCGAGCGCGAATTCGGGCTGGCGCGCAGCCAGGTTGGCAGCACCGCCCAGCCGGCGCTGGCGATCAGGATCGAGTTGCTGCGTTGTGCGGTGCAGGTGGCGGCGCTGGTGTTCGAAGAATGCCCCGGCTTCACGCCGCTGCAGCCGGATGCTTCGGCCGCCGACCAGGCTTACGCTCGATATCTCGCAGGCCGCGCCACGCCAGCCGACGCCGCCCTGCTGCCCGAGCCGCAGCGCGCAGTGGCCGGCGCATCCAGCGACATGGCTGCGGCATCGGCGGCCGCCGCCATCAGCGACCCGCTCTCGCGCATGGTTGCCGCGGGAGCCCTGATGCGTGCCAACCGCGCCACGCCGGAACTGGTCACCACGGCCATCAACACCGCCTCGGCCCAAGGCTGGCGGCGAGCGGTGCTGGCCTGGCTGAACGTCCAGCTGCAGCGCGCCGAACAGGCCGGCGACAGCGCCGAAGCCGAGCGCCTGCGCCGCCGCATCAAGCTCGCCAGCACACCCTAACAGCCGAGCCCGTGTCACACCATGGGGTCACACCCTAAGTGTGACACGCTCTCAACAATGAATATGCTCGAGCCCGTGTCACTCTTGGGGTGTGACCCCAAGGTGTGACACGAGCGCGGCTTCACGCAGTTTGTCTTTCTTGCTCTTGCGCTTGCCCTTGATGCCGCCCGTGCCGTCGTTGGCGCCGGGGGGCAGCGGCTTGGCTTCCGCGGTGGATTCGAAGCCGGCCAGGCGTTCGCGCGGGACGCGCACGTTCTGGCGCCTTTCGATCAGGCGGAAGTGCTGCTCGGCGTCCGGCGTGATGAAGCTGACCGCCAGGCCGGAGGCGCCGGCGCGGCCGGTGCGGCCGATGCGATGGGTGTAGTCGGCCGGTGAGCGCGGCAAGTCGTAGTTGACCACCACCGGCAGTTGCGCAATGTCGATGCCGCGTGCTGCCACGTCGGTTGCGACCAGCACTTTCAATTTGCCTTCGCGGAAGTCGCTCAGCACCGAAGTGCGGGCGCCCTGGCTGAAATCGCCGTGGAAGGCTTCCGCTGCCACGCCGCCACGCCGCAGCTTGTCGGCGACGTGCTCGGCGGCGTATTTGGTGGCGACGAATACCAGCACCTGGCGCCAGCCCTCTTCCTTCATCAGGATGCGCAGCAGCGAGGTGCGCTGGCCCTGGTCGACTTCAATTGCGCGCTGGGTGATGTCGGGTGCGTGCGCCGCCTCGTCCTGCGTGGCGACGCGCACCGGCTCGTGCAGCAGCTTGTCGGCGAGGGCCTGCACGGCCGGCGGGAAGGTAGCGGAGAAGAACAGGTTCTGGCGGCGCGCCGGCAGCAGCGCCATGATGCGCGCGATTTCGTCGGCGAAGCCCATGTCCAGCAGCTTGTCCGCTTCATCCAGCACCAGCACCGGGGTGCCATCGAGCTTGAGGGCATTGTGCTCGACCAGGTCGAGCAGGCGGCCAGGGGTGGCGACCATGATGTCGGTGCCACCGCGCAGCGCCATCATTTGCGGATTGATCGATACACCGCCAAAGGCCACCGAAATCTTGACCGGCGTCGGCAGGTGCGATGCCAGCCCACGCAAGGTTTCGCCAACCTGCGCTGCCAGCTCGCGCGTTGGCGCCAGTACCAGCGCATACAGCTTGCGCGCACCTGCTCCCTGGCGGCCCGATTCCAGCAAGGCGTTCAGCAGCGGCAGCGCGAAGGCGGCCGTCTTGCCGGAACCGGTTTGCGCCTGCCCCAGCACGTCGGCGCCGCGCAAGGCGGGTGGAATGGCGGCGGACTGGATGGCGGTGGGCGTGCTGTAGCCGGTCTCGGTGATGGCGTTGAGCAGTGCGGGCGCGAGGCCCAGTCTGGTAAATGTCATGGTGTGCTTCGATTGGATAAGCCGGCAGTATACCTTGCGCCGGGTTTCATGCGACTATACGTTTGCTATCAAACTACCAACAATTACAGAAGCATGATCAATTGGGACGCCCACCTCTGCCTGGCGCAGCACCCGCAGGCGGACTTTTCTCCCCTTGCCCAGCTCCATTCCGCTGGCGTGAACTACGTGTCGATCAACGTGGGCGCCGACATGAATCCGATCGCGCAGGTGATGTCGGTGATCGCCGGCTACCGCGCTACCATCGCGGCCCATCCCGATCGCTACCGCCTGGTCTCAGGCGTGGATGAAGTGATCCAGGCCGCGGCTGACGGGGTGCTGGCCATCGGCTTCGACCTGGAAGGTGCGATGCCATTGATGGAGCAGCCCGAAATGGCCGAAGTATATGCCCGGCTGGGCGTGCGCCAGATGCTGTTCGCCTACAACCGCAACAACAACGTGGCCGATGGCTGCCACGACACCGCGCGCGGCCTGACACGCCTGGGCCACCGGGTGCTGCAAGCCGTGAACGACGCGGGCATCATCGTCGATTGCTCGCACACCGGGCGCCTGTGCAGCCTGGAGATCATGGCCGCGTCCAGCAAGCCGGTGGTGTTCAGCCATGCCAACCCGTTTGCACTGGCAGCGCATGGGCGCAATGTGACCGATGAACAGATCCAGGCTTGTGCTGCGACTGGCGGCGTGGTGTGCGTGTCGGGCCTGTCCTGGTTCCTGGGCTGCGAGCAGCCGACTGCAGCCGACGTGGCGCGTCACGTGGCATATGTGGCGGACCTGGTGGGCGTGGCGCACGCCGGGGTCGGCCTCGATCTCTGTTTCACTGAAAAAGACCTGGACGATACGCCGCCGGGCGGCTTCAACCCGGGTTGGTGGTGGCCGGAGCCGGCCGGCTATCGCGCCGGCCGCATGCCTTCATTCGTGCCGCTCTACGCATGGCGCTCGTTGCCGCTGGAATTGCGCAAGCTGGGCATGGCGCCCAACGAAATCGAACAAGTCCTGGGCCGCAATATGCTGCGCGTGGCGCGCGCCACCTGGCTGTAACGCTGCCTCCCCCGGTCAGGGCCTGGCCGTCTCGCGCTGCAAGGCCGCTACCTGGCGCCGCCCCTCTTCATTCAGGAACGGTTGCATGGCCTTGTAGGAAAGCGTGGCGAAGTTCTGGCACGGGCCATTTCCCTGCTCGAATTCGATGCCGCCTTCTGCCAGGCGTGGACGCCCCCAGGATTTTTCTTGCGCCTTGCACTCTGGGTCGCCGCCGTTATCGTCTCCGGGGCCGATCGCCTTTGCCAGGGCGCGCGAAGGCTTGAACACCTGCTCCATGCCATCGTTGCCGTTTTCTTCATGCCAGGTGCCGCCGCGCGCATTGAACCAGCGCATCAGGTCGACTTTTGTTGCGGTCGACAGGTCCCAGGTTTCGTACCACACGCTGATGCTGGAAATTCCATAGCCCCTTGGCCATTCCATTTCCCTTAAGGTCAGCCAGCGCTCCGACAGCCACGTGACTTCCTCGCCTGAATCGGCCAGCCCTCCCAGGCGCGTGTCGCGCCCACGCGCCATGCGCTCGCGCAGCCGCTGCCGCAAAATCTTGTTCAGGGCTTCGCTGCCAGCCCCAAGCCCAAGCACCATGATGCCAGAGGGTTCGGAACCATTGGGGGCGCCACGCTTTTGAAAGCCTGGCGACAAGGCCTGGTACTTGTGCCGGCCGGAGCCCTGGACCGGGCCTGGCACCAGCTTGATTGCATCAACCACTGGTTTGAAGAACTGCGTGGCTTCGCATAAATTGGAGTCTTCGCCGGCGGTCGCCGCCGTCCGCTTGAGCACAACCGGCAATTGTTTGCCGGACCTTGGATGCTGCCAGGCGCCGCGCAGCGCGTCGTTGCCATCGTTTGCCAGTTGCCAGCTTCCGCCTGGATGCTTGTCGTCGTCGCCTTCCAGCCAGTTGCCGACGGGGGCTTCGCTTTTCCGCAGCGGGATGTCCAGCCCGTACTTCAGGTAGTAATAGCGCGACTCGATGCCTTCCTTGCCGTCAAGGCAAACCCGCACCGCCTGTTGGCCCAGCGTCCCCTCCCACACGCCGCGCCATGCCTCTTGCGCAGAACACGACCCCGCCACTGCCAGCAATGCTGCCGGCACCCACAACCTTCCTTGCATGAGTCCTCATCTTTCACATGCCGACGTCGCCGTAAGGCCCTGCCAGCACGACCACATAGCCTTCCGGATCGCGCAGCCATAACTCCCTGTGCTGCGCGTTGCTGTTTTCCTTCGGCCCTTCCAGCACCGTGGCGCCGGCTGCGGTGGCGCGATCGACCGCGTCGTCGAAATCGTCGGTCCAGAACCACAGCAGCGCGCCGTTGCCGTAAGGGCGCTGTTCGGGATTGCCGATATGGGGATGGTGGTGGGCGTCCCAACGGTGCAGTTGCAGCACCATGCGTCCGTCGTGCAGCAACTGCTCGTATTCGTTGCCGCCATGACCGCTCTTCAGGCCCAGGGTTTTCTGGTACCAGCGGCTGGCTGCTTCGACGTTGCTGACAGCAATTAAAGGTTGCGCTTGCATATCACCCTCCCCTTTTGCTCATCGGAGGAACAGCATACCACTGGGCGACACCCCAGGCGAATTCGGGAACGATGAACAGCCACAATAGCGGTGGCCCGCCCCCAGCCAGTGCCCACGCGAACCAGGTGCTGAACAGCAACCGCGCGGTACCGTCGTAAGTGGCGAATTGCGCTTGCGGGTCGCGCAGCCGCAGCCAGGACCACACCAGCACCACGCTTCCCATCAGGCAGGCGAACAGGATGTGCATGGTGCCGAACGCGGGCAGCGGCGTGCCGCCAAGCGCTTGATTAAGAGCGGACAAGTGGCCATGTGCGATGGCGAAGGTCCACGGGGTGGCGAAAGGTGCTGTCAGCAGCAGGTCGTAGGCGGCGCTGGCGCGCACCAGTTTCTGGATATTTGAAGTTTTCATGCTGCGCAGCTTAAACCTTGGAGTACACTCCATGGTCAAGCACTTTTTTTGGAGGAGCAGCATGCAGATCGGCGAACTGGCCGAGGCGACGGGCCTCAGCCGCGACACCTTGCGCTATTACGAAAAACGCGGCTTGCTGACGGCGCGCCGCAGCGGCAACGGCTATCGCGATTATCCGGAGGAGGCGGCGGACTGGCTGCGCTACATCCGCCTGGCGCAGGCATTGGGCTTCACGCTGCAGGAGATCGAGGCCGACCTGCCGCTGCTGGCGGCGCCGGTTCGCGACAGCGCAACCACGGCGGCAGCGCTGCGCGCGGCCCTGCAAGCCAAGCTGGCCGAGATCGACCGCCGCATCGACGGCCTGCAGGTGTTGCGCGGCGAGCTGGCGCACCGCCTCAGCGCACAGATGGAGGAATGCCCGCTGCGCGCCACTGCGGCAGCGGCCTAGCCCTTGCAGGCCTTGGATTCCTGGCCTGCTGCTTCTTCGGTGGCTGGCGCGTCCGGAATTCGACAGCCGGCGCGAACTATTTATACTGACGCATGGTCAGCGCCACCTTCCGTTTCTACGAAGAACTAAACGACTTCCTGCCGTGCGAGCGTCGCAAGGTTGAGTTCACCGTGCCGTGCGCACGCGCCGCCACCACCAAGCACATGATCGAGGCGCTCGGCGTGCCGCACACCGAGGTGGAACTGATCCTGGTCAATGGCGAATCCTCCGGTTTCGAGCGCATGCTGTGCGATGGCGACCGGGTGGCGGTCTATCCCAAATTCGAAGCGTTCGACGTGCGGCCGCTGTTGCGGGTGCGCACAGAACCGTTGCGCGTGGTGCGCTTTGTGGCGGACGCCCACCTGGGCGGGCTGGCGCGGCTGCTGCGCATGGCGGGATTCGATACCCTGTACGACAACCGGATCGACGACCCGACCGTGGCTTCGCTGTCGGAGGACGAGGGCCGCGTTGCCCTCACCCGCGACCGCGAGCTGTTGAAGCGGCGCGGGATTACGCATGGCTGCTATGTACGGGCCTTGAAGCCTGCGGAGCAGTTTGCGGAAATCTTCCAGCGCCTGGAACTGGCGGCCAGCGCGCGGCCGTTCACGCTTTGCCTGGCTTGCAATGCACCGCTGCGCCAGGTGGCTAAGGCTGAAGTGGCGGAGCAATTGCCCCCTTCGGTACGCGCTTCGCAGGAGGAATTCCTGACTTGCGACGTGTGCCGCGGGGTGTTCTGGCGCGGCTCGCACTGGCGCCGCATGAAGGCCTTGCTGGAGAGCCAGGGCGTGGCTGCAGGCTAACGCGGAGCGCTGGCCTCCAGCCTGCACTCGGGCTGCGCGGGTTCGGCCGGGGTCAGCACGATGCGCTGGCCGCCAACCTCGATGTCGCGCAGGCGCGAGGCAGCCAGGGCGAACTCGCCTGCACGCAAGCGCTCCTGCAAGCCCATGCATCCGGCAAGTTCCATGGGCGGCTTGCCGATAATCCGCCACTTCCCTTCCCGCTCCGATAACAGCGCCGCGCCATCGGCACGGATCTCGCCAAGCAGCAGCACGTCCGCCTTGCCGTCGCCATCGCCGTCCATCACGATGGCATCGCACCGGCTGCCGGTGCCGCGCAAGCAACCCGGCGGCACCAATGGCTCCCAGGTCGCCCACCAATCCTGCTCCAGGAAACCTGGCGGCAATTGCGCCCCTGCCGGCCACACGCGCAAGCTGGCCGCAACGGGGGCGTGAGCCAGTGCGGGGCTCGCCATCCGGTCCTCATAACGCTCGTTCAAGACGCCGGCGGCGCGGCTACGAACGGCTTCGGCTTGCGGGCCGCTCCCCCGCGCAGCCAGCGCCTGCAAGGCTTCCATGCCATAGCGTGCACCACGGAAGCGCAGGAACCGGTAGTCGAATTGTGCGGCGGGAGTGGCGCCACGCGCCAGGCGCGCCACCTGGTCGGACACCGAAATCCGTGCCGGGTCGGCAACCGGAGTAAAGAGCGCCAGCGATACCGCCAGTGAAAGGAAGGCGGCTGCGATATTCACCTGGCGCAGCCCGTCCAGCCAAGGCCCGCCGCGGCGCCCAGCCGACAGCACATACCCGCCGGCATAGAACAGGGCCAGCACCAGGCAGGCCGCCGCGATGACGCGGTCCGGCGTCCAGCCGTAATCGGCCACCCGCAGGCCGAGCGCATAAACGCCCAGCAGCGCCAGCGGCGGCAGCAGGAAGCACGCCACACGTGCCGCAAAGCGCACGACGCGCGCCAGCCCGGCCGCTGCGTCGCCCGCCTGGAAGGCGGCATTGACCAGCACCACCAGCACCGCGCAACTGGCCAGCAGCACGGCAGTGGCGTGGCGCGTCTGCCACAGCACCTCCAGGCCGGTGAACGGCAAGGATGCCAGGAAGCCGCCGACCAGCAGCACAGCAATCGGCAAGATCCACGCCTTCAGCACCAGCAGCAGGCTGCGGATGCCGCGCACGATGGCGGGCCGCACGTCGGTCGTGTGCATGGCGCTCGAAAACGCCACGCATACCAGCGGCACCGAGAACCAGGAATTCATCAGCAGGGTTTCGAGGAAGTTAAGCTTCAGCAGGCCAAACAGCGCGGCGCCCATCCACATCACCAGCCAGACGCCAATCACGAACAGGCCGGAAAACAGGAGCTGGATGGCCAGCTTCCAGGCGCTTTCAAAGCAGGTAGCGTAGTGCGCAACCCAGCGCCGGTCATGTGCGCCAGCCATCACCAGGCTGTGGGCGATGAAGAAAAAGCCTATGCAGAACGGGATCACCAGCAAGGAGGGGCGCAGCAACGGGGCGTGGTCGAAGGCATTGCGCCACGCGTCATGCATGCCGACCGCCGCCAGCACGGCAGCGGCGGCGCCGAGCCACAGGGCCAGGGCCCGCCGTTCCAGGTGGCCCAGGCTGGAAATCAGCAATGCCGGCAGCACGATCGCCGCCAGCACCAGCGGCAGGTACAGCATTGGATGGCTGGCCGGCCAGCCGCCCGACTGCTGGGCGCGATATAAGAAATACAACAACCCGCCTTGCAGCAGGCCGGCGATCAGGCGCAACTGCCCCACGCGCCGGGTCACCGCAGCGTCGCGCACGGGTGCCTGTGAGGACAGCACAGGGTCGGGTGTTGTGGCCTCCATGTATTGATCATAGCCTCTTGCCAATTTTGCAGCAACGCCACTGTTGCGCAGTACGGCTATAATCAATGGTTCAACCAGCCGTATGCGCCATGAATCCACATCTCGACAAGCTGCAGTCCTACCCGTTTGAAAAACTGCGCCAGCTCTTCGCCGGCAGCACGCCGAACCCCGCTTTCAAGCCTATCAGCCTGGGCATGGGCGAGCCGAAGCACCCTACCCCGGCCTTCATCCGCCAGGCCCTGATCGATAACCTGGACGGCCTGGCGAACTACCCGGTGACCGCCGGCAGCGAAGCGCTGCGCAATGCCATCGCTTCCTGGCTGGAGCGCCGCTACGGCTTGCCGACGCTGGACCGCGCCACCCAAGTGCTGCCGGTGAACGGATCGCGCGAGGCGCTGTTCTCGTTCGCGCAGACCGTGATAGCGCCCGATACCGGCGCATTGGTGATGTGCCCGAACCCGTTTTACCAGATTTATGAAGGCGCGGCTTTCCTCGCCGGCGCCGAGCCGTACTTCGTCAATTCCGACCCGGCCCGCAATTTCTCGCCGGACTACGACAGCGTGCCGGAAGAAGTCTGGCAGCGCGTGCGCCTGCTGTATCTCTGCTCGCCCGGCAACCCGACCGGCGCGGTGCTGACGCTGACCGACTGGGAACACCTGTTCGCGCTGTCGGAACGCTACAATTTCATCATCGCCGCCGACGAGTGCTATTCGGAGATTTACCATAGCGACGAGCCGCCGCTGGGCGCCATGCAGGCGGCCAATATCCTTGGCCTGGCCAGAGAAGGCGAGCCATACGCCCGCCTGGTGGTGTTTTCCAGCCTGTCCAAGCGCTCCAATGTGCCGGGCATGCGCTCCGGCTTCGTGGCCGGCGACGCGCAAGTCCTGAAGAAATTCCTGCTGTACCGCACCTACCACGGCAGCGCCATGGGCCCGCATGTGCAGGCCGCCTCTGTCGCCGCCTGGGCCGACGAAACCCATGTCGAGGAAAACCGCGCGCACTACCGCGCCAAATTCGCCGCCATCACACCCCTTATCCAGGAGGTGCTGGACGTGCAAATGCCGGACGCCGGCTTCTATTTGTGGGCCGACGTGACCTGCACCGGCCTGTCCGACACTGAATTCGCCCGCCGCCTGCACGCCGAGTACAATGTCACCGTGCTGCCGGGTAGTTACCTGGCGCGCGACGCCCATGGCAGCAACCCGGGCCGCAACCGCATCCGCATGGCGCTGGTTGCCGAAACCGGGGAAGGCCTGGAAGCGGCGCGTCGTATCGTCCAATTCTGCCAACAACTGAAGAAATCATGAGCATCCAGCCAATCATTGAAGCCGCGTGGGACAACCGCGCCGAGATCAACCCGTCCAACGCCACCGCCGAGGTGCGCGACGCCGTCAACCACGTGCTGGCCGGCCTGGATAGCGGCTCGCTGCGCGTAGCCCAGAAAGAAAACGGCGCCTGGATCGTCAACCAGTGGATCAAGAAAGCCGTGCTGCTGTCGTTCCGCCTGGAGAACAACGTGGTCATGCCGTCCGACGGCACCATGCAGTTCTACGACAAGGTTCCTACCAAGTTCGCCAACTACTCGGCCGAAGATTTCGCCAAGGGCGGCTTCCGCGTGGTGCCGCCAGCCGTGGCGCGCCGCGGTTCATTCATCGGCAAGAACGTGGTGCTGATGCCTTCCTACGTCAACATCGGCGCCTACGTTGACGAAGGCGCGATGGTCGACACCTGGGCCACCGTGGGTTCCTGCGCGCAGATCGGCAAGAACGTGCACCTGTCCGGCGGCGTGGGCATCGGCGGCGTGCTGGAGCCAATGCAGGCCAATCCGACCATCATCGAAGACAACTGCTTCATCGGCGCCCGTTCCGAGATCGTGGAAGGCGTGATCGTCGAAGAAAACTCGGTGATTTCGATGGGCGTGTACATCGGCCAGTCGACCAAGATTTACGACCGCACCACTGGCGAGGTATTCTACGGCCGTGTACCGGCCGGCTCCGTCGTGGTTTCGGGCTCGCTGCCGTCGGCTGACGGCAAGTACAGCCTGTACTGCGCCGTGATCGTCAAGCGCGTCGACGCACAAACCCGCGCCAAAACAGGCATTAACGAATTGCTGCGCGGCGTATAAACAAAGAAGGAGATACCCAAAAAATGGCTATGGACCGCCTGTTCCAGCTAATGAAGGAAAAAAACGCCTCGGACATGTTTTTCGCCGTAGGCTCGCCGGTGCATCTGAAGATCAACGGTCTTCTGATCCCGATCAACCAGCAAAAGCTCGAGCCCGAGAACCTGCAAGCCCTGCTGGCTGAGGTCTGTTCGCCCGAGCAACTGGAAGAGCTGGACACGTCCAATGAGCTGAACATGGGTATCTCCGTGCCCAACCTGGGCCGCTTCCGCCTGTCGGCGTTCCGCCAGCGCGGCAGCATTTCCGCCGTCTTCCGTTTCGTTCCCGCAGCCATCCCGCCGCTGGGCGAACTGGGCCTGCCGCCGGTCCTGGCCGACCTGATCATGGAAAAACGCGGCCTGGTGCTGCTGGTCGGCGCCACCGGTTCCGGCAAATCGACCACCATCGCGTCCATGCTGGACCACCGCAACGAACTGCGCTCGGGCCACATCCTGACGCTGGAAGACCCGATCGAATACCTGTTCCGCAACAAGAAATCGATCGTCAACCAGCGCGAAATCGGCAGCGATGCCAAGGACTTCTACACCGCGCTGCGCAATTCGATGCGCCAGGCGCCGGACTGCATCCTGATCGGTGAGATCCGCGACCGCGAAACCATGGCATCGGCAATGGCATACGCGCAGTCGGGCCACCTGGTGCTGGCCACGCTGCACGCGAATAACTCGTACAACGCACTGAACCGTATCATTTCCTTCTACCCGATCGAGAACCGCCCTGCACTGCTGCAGGATTTGTCCTCGACCGTGAAGGCGATCGTGTCGCAGCGCCTGATCCGCTCGGCTGGCGGCGGTACCCGTACCCCGGCGGTCGAGATCATGGTCAACACCCGCTACATCTCCGACCTGATCGAAAAAGGCGAGATCGGCCAGATCAAGGAAGCACTGGAGAAATCCCTGTCGCCAGGCTCGCAATCGTTCGAGCAGGCGCTGTACAAGCTGGTCATGGAAGGCGCCATCACCAAGGACGAAGCGCTGGCCAACGCCGATTCCGCCACCAACTTGCTGTGGCTGCTGAACCACGGCATGGAAGCGCCGCCGCCAGTCGAGGAAGAAGAACTGCAATCGCCTTCCGACGCCTCCTTCACCGAGTTCACCCTGAACTCCTGACCTCATCCGCACCATGCGGCGGGCGCAGTTTGCCCGCCGTGTCGTAAATCTTTACACTCCGCCCCTGTTCCAATCAAGCTGCAACCATAAGTAGCTGAATTCATGGAACTTACTTAGCCGGGTGCATTTCTTGCGTTCACCTCCAAAGAGCAATCGACTTTGCCATGCTCGGACCGGAGGGGGTCATGAAATCCTTGCTACGTCTGTTTTTGCTGGCCATCCTGCTATCGAGTGGAGCGCCGGCCGGGGCCTCTTTACTGTCGAGCATTTCCTATTTTTCCTGCGGCACGCCATGTCCCACCGTCGTCAATTCAACTGCCCAGGACACTACGGCGCTGTCCTTCAGCGATCAGTACGGGTCGATCTTTGCGCAGGCTGACTACGGCGTCCTGAAAACCAGCGTCGACAGCTCCTATGTCAGCGCGCCGGGAGGCGGCTATACCAGCTTCAGCACCGGCTCCTCCCTGGCACAGTTCAGCGATACGGTTACCCTGGGCGGACTGAGCGGCCCACAGGAAGTTACTGTTGTCCTGCATTTCGAAGGCGGCCTGGGCGCCACTGGCGAGGAAACGTTTGGCACGGCGGCCAGCATGACCGTCTCGCTGACCGTCAATGGCAACAATATTGCGCTGGTCGCCGACTTTTTCGGCAACCTGCCACAGCCCCTGGCCAGCGCCAGCGGGCCGGGGCTGACCGCAAGCTACACGCTGGATTACGGGGTTCCGATATCACTTGAAGCCCTGCTGCAGGTCAGCGGCACCTTCGGCGGCTTTGCCCATTTCGGCAATACGGCAACCATCGAATTCATTGTCCCGGAAGGCACCACCATCCAGTCCGGCTCAGGCACGGAATACCTGGCAACGACGGTTCCGATTCCTGAACCCGCAACGATCGCGCTGCTCTTGCTTGGCCTCGCCGCATTCCCGGCAACACAGAATCGTTATCGGCGAGCCTGATGGTATGATCGGAATTTCATATCAACAAGAAATTCTGTCCCCATGAGCACCGCCCTGCCGATCGCCAAAACCGACACCCTCTCCCTCGACATGCTGTCCAACCTGGTGAACCGCCACGGTTGCATCACTGGCGCCACCGGCACCGGCAAGACGGTCACGCTGCAGCGCATCGCGCAGTCGCTGTCCGATATCGGTGTACCCGTATTCATGGCCGATATCAAAGGCGATCTGTCCGGCATGGCCAAGCCCGGCTTGGCGAGCGAGAAAATGGCCAAGCGCCTGGAAGCGCTGAAAATGGAAACCCCGCAGTGGGCCGCCTGCCCGGTCACTTTCTGGGACGTGTTCGGCGAGCAGGGCCACCCGGTGCGCGCCACCATTTCCGACCTTGGCCCCACCCTGCTGGCGCGCATGCTGAACCTGAACGACACCCAGGAAGGCGTGCTGCAACTGGTGTTCAAGATCGCCGACGACAACGGCATGCTGCTGCTCGACACCAAGGATTTGCGCGCCATGCTGCAGCACGTAGGCGACAATGCAGCCGACTACAAGACCAGCTACGGCAACGTCAGCGCGGCCAGCATCGGCGCCATCCAGCGCGGCCTGCTGGCGATTGAAGAACAAGGCGGCGAGCATTTCTTCGGCGAGCCGATGCTGAACATCGACGACCTGATCCAGACCGATGCGGCTGGCAAAGGCGTGGTGAACATCCTCTCCGCCGACAAGCTGATGAATGCGCCACGCATTTACGCGGTATTCCTGCTGTGGATGCTGTCGGAGCTGTTCGAAAACCTGCCGGAAGTGGGCGACCTCGACAAGCCGAAACTGGTGTTCTTCTTCGACGAGGCCCACCTGTTGTTTGCCGAGGCGCCGAAGGCCCTGCTGCAAAAGATCGAGCAAGTGGTGCGCCTGATCCGCTCCAAAGGCGTCGGTGTGTTTTTCATCACCCAGAATCCACTCGACATCCCGGAGACCGTGCTGGGCCAGCTGGGCAATCGCGTGCAGCACGCGCTGCGCGCTTACACGCCGCGCGACCAGAAGGCGGTCAAATCGGCTGCGGAAACCTTCCGTCCGAATCCGGCAATCGACGTGGCGCAAGTGATTACCGAACTTGGCGTGGGCGAAGCGCTGGTGTCCTTCCTTGATGAAAAAGGCACGCCGCAAATCGTGCAGCGCGCTTTCGTGCTGCCGCCGGCGTCCCAGCTCGGCCCGATCACGCCGGCCGAACGCCAGGCAGCACGCAACAACTCGGTAGTGGCGGGCGTTTACGAAAAAGCTGTGGACCGCGAATCGGCCTACGAAAAGCTGACTGGCCGCGTTTCCAACGCCAGCGGCAGCACCGCGCAGGCCCCTGGCGGCCGCGCCCCGATGGGCCGGGGCACCGCGCAGGCGCCAGCCGAAGCCCCTGCCGACAGCGGCGGCTCGATCTTCGGCGACGTGTTGGGCGGCCTGTTCGGCGGCAGCAGCAAGCGCGACACCGCCGTGCAGGCAATGGTCAAGTCGGCCGCCCGCAGCATCGGCTCGCAAGTGGGTCGCGAAATCATCCGCGGCGTTCTGGGCTCGATCCTGAAAAAGCGCTAGGCGTCCGGAGTCGGTTTGTTCGGGCTTTTCCGCAAGACGTCTCCGGTGCGCATCCTGCGCCTGGTTTCCCTGGCATCGGCCGACAGAAGCCGTGTCGACCGGCCAGCATTAAAAGATGCCGTCCTTGATGGCTGCCTGCTTGCGCTAGGAAGACAGCCCATCGAATACGATATCGATGGACCATACCGTATTCCTAAGGGGCGAACGATTGGCCTGAAGGCCTTCGAGCACAAGCTGGAGGAAAAGGGCCATGAGCCTTACTACGGCTATCGCGGCGTGACGCCGGGTGAATCAGGATTCCTGGTGAGCTTCTTCGACGCGCCTGCTTATCCCAGCGGCTTCTGCGAAATTACCGTATGGCGGAATAGCGGTACGGGCGCAATCGACTCGTGCGGTTTCGTTCAGCGCATTGCACGGGCGATTCAAGTCGACTATGGCTACGAGCATGATCACCAAAGGCGAAGTTCGGGCAATCTATCCGCTGAACTTCCTGAATAAACGCCAGCTCGAATGCCTGAGCCCCAGACGCGTCCAGGCCACAGAAATCTCACATGGATTATACGAAGTTCGCCCATGACCGAAAATGAAATCCATTGGGACCGGCCGACTCCCTTCATCCTGCCGGTGACGCCGCAAGCGGCCGATATCGACGGGCTTGATCACACCAATAACGCGGTCTATGTGCGCTGGTGCGAAGAAGCTGGCTGGGCGCACTCCAACGCGCTGGGCTTGACCTTGCCCGATTACAAGCGCCTCGACCGCGGCATGGCGATCCGCCGTAGCGAATTCGATTACATCTTCGCCACCAACGAGGGCGATGAACTGCTGCTTGGCACCTGGCTGCTGCCTGGCGATAGTGCGCTTTCAATGCAGCGCTGCTTTCAGCTCATACGCCAGCGCGACAGCAGCACGGTATTGCGCGCCCGCTGGGACCTGGTCTGCATCGAGCTCTCCAGCGGCCGTCCGAAACGGCTGCCGGCCGAATTCAGCGAGGTGTACGTGCCGGCCTTTAGCGCAGCCTGACGTCACCGCTCAGAACTCAACGTCAAAATAGACGCGCGCCTGATGCTGGTCCGCCCATTGCAGGATGGCGCGCACTTCCTCCAGTGCAGCCAGCGTTGCTTTCCTGGCGGGCAGCTTTTTCGTCGACTGGCCGATCGCAGCCAGCAGCCCGTCTACAGCTGCCAGCACTTCTGCCGCCGGCGTGCCGTCTTCCGCCGCCTGGCCGTCGATACCAACGTATTTGGACAAGGAGGGAAGCCCGGCTTCCTCGCTGATCGACTCGAGCTTGCTCCAGGCGCGGCCAAGGGTACCGGCGTCCATGTCGCGCTGCAGCGGGCATGCTGGCTGGGCAACCAGCCACATTGGCGTGCTCGCGGTGCGGAACATCCTGGCCGCCTCGCGCCGGCGCTCCATCAGCTTGGCGTTGTAGGCGGGATCGCCAATGGTAGCGACCCATTCATCGGCAAAAGCTTCCTCCAGCTTGCGCATCTGGCGCACGTCATCGACCACGTCGGCGGGGAAAGCGCTGATATTGCCGCGCTGTGACACCATCACCGCGCCGAAATGCGACAGCCCATGTGCCTTCAGCACGCCCATCGCGCCATCCTGCTTCGCGTAGTAATCGTTGACCGTCTTGTCCATCTCCTTGCGGCTTTGGCCCATTGCATTGATGGCCTTGACCTTGGCATCACTGAAAAACTCGCCGCGCGCATGGCGGCGGGCGAGCATCAGTTGATCGTGCGCCTCACGCTCCACCTGCAATTTGTCGCGCAGCGCCAGCAGGCGTTCGATGGCGGCGCGTTCGGCATCGGATGCGGCGCGGGACAGCGCCATTTCCAATGCACGGCGTTCCAGGTAGTTCGAGTGCGATAAGTCGATCTTCGCTTCGGTCTTGGGTGGTATGGTCATGCCGCAGATCCTATTGGTGATTTTGGGAAACATTAGCAAAACGTTCACGGCTTGTCACGCCCGTGCCACGATATAATGTTGTCCTTCGGCCGCAGCGCGGCCCCAGCACAACTTCTCAATGATAATTCTCTACGGCATCCCCAACTGCGACACCGTCAAGAAAGCCCGCGTATGGCTGGCCGACCAGCAGCACGACTTCTCCTTCCACGACTTCAAGAAACAGGGGCTGGACGAAGCCACCGTGCGCACCTGGCTGAAAACCCTGGACTGGGAATTGCTGGTCAATAAGAAAGGCACCACCTGGCGCGCCCTGCCCGACGAGCGCAAGGCCGCCATCACCGGCGCCGATGCCGCTGTCGCACTGATGCTGGAAAACCCGTCCGTGATCAAGCGCCCGGTGCTGGTGGGTGCAGGCCCGAAAGCACACGTCGGCTTCAACGACGCCATGTACCAGGAAATCTTCGCAGCATGAGCGCATCCCGTACCCTCGACCTGACCGAGAAGCTGCTGGGCCGCGAGTCTGTCACGCCAGACGACAAGGGCTGCCAGGACCATTTGAAATCCTGGCTGGAGCCGCTCGGTTTCCACTGCGAGACCATCATCTCCGGCGAAGTCACCAACCTGTGGGCGCGCAAGGGCACGGAAAGCCCGGTGCTGGTGTTCGCCGGCCACACCGACGTGGTGCCCACCGGCCCGGTCGAGAAGTGGTCGTCCGAGCCGTTCTACCCTACCCATCGCGACGGCAAGCTGTATGGCCGCGGCGCCGCCGACATGAAGACGTCGATTGCGGCGATGGTCGTCGCCTGCGAAGAATTTCTTGCCGCGAACCCTGGCCATAAAGGTTCGATCGCATTCCTGATCACCTCCGATGAGGAAGGCCCTGCAACCGACGGCACCGTCAAGGTGGTGGAGAAGCTGAAGGCGCGCAACGAGACCATCGATTACTGCATCGTCGGCGAGCCGACTTCCGACAAGACCCTTGGCGACACGATCAAGAATGGCCGCCGCGGTTCGTTGTCGGGCAGCCTGACCATCAAGGGTGTGCAGGGCCACATCGCCTACCCGCAACTGGCCAGGAATCCGATCCACCTGGCTGCGCCGGCACTGGCCGACCTGGTGGCGGAAGTCTGGGACCATGGCAATGAATACTACCTGCCGACTTCCTGGCAGATGTCGAACATCAAGGCCGGCACGGGCGCCAACAACGTGATCCCGGGCGACCTGCACATCGACTTCAACTTCCGTTTCTCGACTGCGTCCACGCACGAGAGCCTGCGCGAGCGCGTGCACGCCATCCTCGACAAGCACGGCCTGGAATACCAGCTGGACTGGATCTTGTCCGGCCTGCCTTTCCTGACCCCGCGCGGCACGCTGTCGGAAGCGCTGTGCCACGCCATCAAGGATGAAACGGGCGTCGACACCGAACTGTCGACCACCGGCGGCACTTCCGACGGGCGCTTCATCGCCCGGATCTGCCCCCAGGTGATAGAATTTGGCCCCCCGAATGCCAGCATCCACAAGATCGACGAGCACATCGAAATCCGCTTCATCGATCCGCTGAAGAACATCTACCGCCGCACCCTGGAAAACCTCCTGCGCTAAGAAGAACACTATGGATACCACCCTGTACACCACCCCGCGCGACCTGATTCGCCACGCAGTCACCCGTTTCAACAAGGCCAAGCTGTTCTTCGGCCACGGCAGTGCCGAGGCTTACGATGAAGCGGCTTACCTGACCCTGCATACACTGGCGCTGCCGCTGGACCGACTGGAGCCGTTCATGGATGCGCGCCTACAGCCTGAGGAAATCGCTGAAGTGCTGGCCGTGATCGAGCGCCGCGCCAATGACCGCGTGCCGGCTGCCTACATCACTAACGAGGCCTGGCTGGGGACTTATAACTTCTACGTCGACGAGCGCACCATCGTGCCGCGCTCGTATATCGCGGAACTCATCCCGAACTACTTCGCACCTTGGGTCAACGATGCGGAGAATGTGTCGAATATCCTGGAACTGTGCACCGGCTCCGGTTGCCTGGCGATCATGATGGCGGATGCTTTCCCCGACGCGCAAGTGGATGCGGTCGATATTTCCGGCGATGCGCTGGAAGTGGCGCGCAAGAACGTCGACAAGTACGAACTTGCTGACCGCGTGAACCTGATCCAGTCGGATTTGTATGCCAACGTCCCGGCTGGCAAGAAGTATGACCTGATCATCACCAATCCGCCGTATGTGAATTCTTCTTCGATGGCCAAGCTGCCAAAAGAATACCTGCACGAGCCGCAGATCGCCCTGGATGGCGGCGCGGACGGCATGGACCTGGTGCGCAAGATCGTGGCCGGCGCGGCCGAGCGCTTGACCGACGACGGCTTGCTGATCGTTGAAATCGGCAATGAGAAGGAATTTGCCGAGGCGGCGTTTGGGGAGCTGGGGCTGACCTGGCTGACCACCAGCCAGGGCGACGATATGGTGTTCCTGATCACCGCTGACCAACTGAAAATCTAAACCGATAGTGCGGTGTCTGACCCGCAGGGTCAGACACCTGTGCGCCGAGGCCGCGGACTGCGGAACAGACGGTGTCTGACCCTGCGGGTCAGACACCGGTTTACCGGTTTTAATAGAACGACCAACGAAAAATGATCCGCTTCACCAACGTCAGCCTGATGCGCGGCCTGAAGCCGCTGCTGGAAAACGCCGACCTGACCCTGAACCCAGGCGACAAGATCGGCCTGATTGGCGCCAATGGCGCCGGCAAATCCAGCCTGTTCGCGATGCTGCGCGATGAGCTGCACCCGGACCTGGGCGACATCGGCTTCCCGAAGAGCTGGCGCATGGCTTACGTGGCGCAGGAAACCCCTGCCCTGCCGCGCACCGCTATCGACTACGCCATCGACGGCGATGCCCACTTGCGCCAACTGCAGGCCGAACTGGCGCGCCTTGAAGCCTTGCCGGATTCCCCCGAACACGGCATCGAGATCGCCCACGTCCACACCGAACTGGCCGACGCCGACGCCTATACCGTGCAGTCGCGCGCCGAGCAATTGCTGCTCGGCCTGGGCTTTTCGCTGGAACAGATGCAGCAGCCAGTGGCCAGCTTCTCCGGCGGCTGGCGTATGCGCCTGAACCTGGCGCAGGCGCTGATGTGCCCTTCCGACCTGCTGCTGCTTGACGAACCGACCAACCACCTGGACCTGGACGCGATCATCTGGCTGGAAGACTGGCTGAAGCGCTATCCCGGCACCCTGATCATCATTTCCCACGACCGCGATTTCCTCGACGAGATCGTGAACGTGATCGTCCACATCGACGACCGCAAGCTGAAGCGCTACTCGGGCAACTACTCCGGCTTCGAGCGCCAGCGCGCTGCGCAACTAGTGCTGCAAGCTTCCGCCATCGAGAAGCAGCAGCGCGCCCGCGCCCACCTGCAATCCTTCATCGACCGCTTCAAGGCCAAGGCCACCAAAGCGCGCCAGGCGCAGAGCCGCATGAAGCAACTGGCCAGGATGGAAGAACTGGCGCCGCTGCGTGCCGCCGCCGAATTCAGTTTCGAATTCCGCGACCCGGTCAGCGCGCCCAATCCGCTGCTGGTGATGGAAGACGTCAACTGCGGCTACCACACCGAGCAAGGCGACAAGACCATCGTGCGCGGCGTGACGTTCTCGCTGGTACAAGGCCAGCGTATCGGCCTGCTGGGCGTGAACGGCGCCGGCAAGTCGACCCTGATCAAGACCATCGCCGGCGACATCGACCCGCTGACGGGAACTGCCACCACCGGCAAAGGCCTGGTGATTGGCTACTTCGCCCAGCACCAGGTGGAGATGCTGCGCCATGACGAATCGCCGCTGTGGCACCTGCAGAAGATGGCGCCGACCGTGCGTGAGCAGGAGCTGCGCAACTTCCTGGGTAGCTTCAACTTCCCAGGCGATATGGTGACCAGCAAGATCGCCCCGTTCTCAGGCGGCGAAAAGGCGCGCCTGGCGCTGGCCCTGATCGTGTGGCAGCGCCCGAACCTGCTGCTGCTGGACGAACCGACCAACCACCTGGACCTGGAAACCCGCGAAGCGCTGACCGATGCGCTGGCCCAATTCGAAGGCACGCTGCTGGTCGTTTCCCACGACCGTCACCTGCTGCGCGCCACCACCGAGCAGTTCATCATTGTCGAAAACGGCCGCTTGCGCGAGTTCGACGGCGACCTCGACGAATACAAGGATTGGCTGCTGCAAACCAAGATGGCCAAGCCTGCCGCCGCGGCGCCGGCTTCCAATGCAAGCGCTGCCAGTGCCGGCGTGGCCGAAGAAGCCCCGCTGTCGGCCGCCGACCGCAAGGAACAAAAGCGCCTTGAAGCCGAGCAGCGCCAGCGCCTGTCGGCCCAGCGCAAGCCGCTCGAAAACCGCCTGAAAAAGGTGGAAGCCGCCATGGCCCAGCGCAGCGAACAGAAAGCCACGATCGACGCCGCCCTGGCCGATCCGGCCATCTACGAAGCGGAAAACAAACCGAAGCTGAAGACGCTGCTGGCCGACCAGGTCGAATGCAGCAAGGAGCTGGAGCAACTGGAAGGCGAGTGGCTCGAGCTTCAGGAGCAGCTCGAAGCACTGGCCGCCTGACGCGGGCGCTTTGCGCCGCGCGCCGCCATCAGGCGGTCGATGTCCAGCATGATCAGCCGGCGCTCGCCGAGCTGTCCCATCCCCAGCAAATAATCCACCTCCTCGCCCACATGCGGCAGGGGGTGGACCGCACTGGCCGGCAACGACACCAGGTCGGTTACGCCGTCCGTCACCATCCCCATCACGCAAGTTGAAAGCTGCAGGATGATCACGTCGGTGCGCGGATCATGCACGGGCGGGCGCGGGCCGAACGCCACGCGCATGTCGACGATGGGCATGATGACGCCGCGCGACAAAGCCACGCCTTCAACGATTTCTCCGCCCGACGCAATGCGTTCGAGCGCACTCAATGGACGCAACTCCTGCACGCGGCGGTAGTCCAGCGCGTATTCAAGGCCGCCCAGGCGGAACGTCAGGTACTGTCGCAGGTCGGCTTCCATATTGCTCCTCTGATTCCGGTGATACGCTGTTCCATCGTACCGTTACGCAACAGCAAGCAGTTTGACCATCCTCAAAGATTGCAGCCTGGGCTACAATGCTTTCATAACAATTGCTGGGAAAGCACCCATGTTCCAATGGCTGAAGCGATTGCTCGCCACTCCTGAAAGCCGGCCGCAGCCGGCCGCCCCTGCCGCGCCGGCACGGCCATCGCCAATGCCCGCGCCGATTCCCGTGCTGTCGCCCGCCCTTGAAGGCGGTCCCGATTTCGAACAGAAGGACCTGGTCAACTCCGCCTTCCAGCGCTGGCTGTTCGGCCTGCGCAAGGACGAATCGCTCGACACCACGGCGCCCGAGGGCCGCGTGCTGCACGAGTTGATCCTGGCCGCGCAATCGGGCCACAATGCCGCCGACATGCTGCGCCGCATGCCGGGCGTGATCCCGCAACTGCTGCAAAGCCTGCGCAGCGAGCATTTTGCCGGCGCCGACATCGCGCGCAAGATTTCGAACGACCTGGTGCTGGTGGGTTCCGTGCTGCGACTGGCCAATGCCGCCATCCAGAACAGCGGCGACGTCACCACCATCAACAGCGTCGAGCACGCAGTGATCGTGGTTGGGCAGGAAGGCCTGCGGCAGTTGATCACCACGGTCGCCTTCCGCCCCATCATCGACCTGAATTCAGGCCATTACACCAAGCTGCTGGCGCCGCGCATCTGGGAGCAGTCCGAGAAAAGCGCCGTGGCCTGCCGCATGCTGGCGCCCGAATTCGGCGTCGATCCATTTGAGGCTTTCCTGGCCGGGCTGGTGATGAATTCCGGCTTGCTGACTGCCTTGCCGGTAATGGACAACGCGGGTGCCACGCCTGGCGACCTGGGCTCGGCCACCTTCCGTGCCCGCCTGGCCGGCGAGTCGCTTGCCATTTCAGCCGGGATTTCGGAAGCGTGGAACTTCCCGCCGTCGATCACGCAAGCAATCCGCGAACAGCAGACCTTTGGCAAGGGCGAGCCGCGCACGCCGATGGCGCGCGTGCTGGCGGTGGGGGATTACCTGTCCAAGATCCGGATGCTGCAGGCCAACGGCGAAATCAACGATACGGAACACAACCTGTTCCACGACCTGCCGCTGGGCGCCATGCCCTGCTACGCGGCTATTTAAGCGGCGCTGCCGCTCCAGTCGAACTGGCCGCCGCTGCCGACGAATAGCGGCTGCTGCGTGCCCAGCGGGGCGCGCACGCGCAGCTTGACCTCCTTGGGCGGCAACAGGTAGGCCGGGCCCAGGTCGGGATTGAAGACCAGCTTGCGCACCACCATGTCGCCCGCCACCATGCGCACGGTGCAGCGCGCGCCGCCGACCACCATCAGCTTCTGCTTGTAGACATGCTCGCCCAGCTCCTGCTCCTTTTGCTGCGCGGCCTGAGCTTCTTTCATGGCCACTTGCTGCCGCGCCACCATCTTCAGTGAAGGCCCGACTTTCAGCGCCATTTTCTGGAACAGCACCAGCTGTTCCTGGTTCAGCGTGACTTCCTGCTTGCGCACCTTGCTGGCCAGTTGCAGGTAGTTGCGCACCTCCTGGTCGGCGGTGATGGCGTCCATCTGTTCCTTGCAGCGCTGCGCCTGCTGTTCGTGCCTTGCCGCGCGAGCGGCACATTCGGCCAGCTTTTCGTCATACTTGCTGGTGTCCGGAACCATGACATGGAGCTGCATTTCGGCCTGCTTGCGCGGGCCGGCGCTGTCGATCTCGATGCGGCGTGCGGCAATGGCGCAGCCTGCGGCCAGCTTGATCAGCACTTCGTCGGCCATGATCTCGCAGTTGTAAGCTTCGGTGATGATCACGCGCGCACCGGTAATCACACAGTTCTGCGCCTTGCCCAGCACCACCTCGCCCTTTTTCGACTGCAGCAGCGCGCCGGACGCAACGCCCGACACGCGGATATTGCCATCCGCATTGGTGGCGCTGCCGCCCATCAGGTTCTTTTGCAGCGCAATGGTGCCGCCGCGCGAAACGATATTGCCGAATACGTCAGCATGCACGGTGATATTGCCGCCTTCAACCGTGCGCTGCTCCTGTACTTCGCCGAACTCCTCGTAATCGCCGTCCAGTTTCAGGTTGCCTGTGGTGCGCGCGGAGACGCCTTCGCGGCTGACGATCTTGGGCCCGATGGAAATGCGCTTGCTCTTGCTGTCGACGTTGATGAAGCCTTCGCGCGACGCCACCAGGTAGTCGACGCCGTCGTGATGCTCTACCAGCGTGCCCTCGCCCGCCACCGTGGTCAATTCCACGTCGCGCGCCGCCGGCGGTTCCAGCACGATGCCGGACAGCTCGAAGCCGCGCGTGCCCGCCTGCGGCGGCTCGCGGCGCAACAGGCGCACCTGGGCTTTCACTTGCGGGAAGCGGTTCTGGAAGCTGTGCAGGTCGAAGCGGCCATTGGCCAGCAGGCGCGGCGCATTGGAGCGGTGGATGCTCTCCGAGACTTCCACGATGGCGGCGTCGCGGCCCGGCACCGGCGGCAGCTTGCGCGCCACGATCAGGCGCGCCACCTTGCCGCTCGCAATCGCCTCGCGCACCACCGGCGCATCGATGCCGAAGCGAATCCCTTTGGTCCACAGGTCGGCCACGAATTCGCCAAAGTCGAGGTGGGCCGGCACCGGCGCCTGGCCTTCCACTTCCACAAACACGGGTTCGAAATAGTATTCCGCCTCGCCGCCGACGATGCGCACCGACTTGTACAAGTCGCGCCGCCCGCTGGAGAATGGCACGATGTCGTCGGCAAAGCGCCACAGGGGCTGGCCCGCCATCCCTTCCGGCAGGTCGGGACCGACGCCAAACAGTGCCCGGATAAAGACGCCGTAATCAAGCCCACGGAAGCAGGCGCCGGACAGGAATACCTGGTTGGCGGCCGCCTGCAGCATCGCCGCCGGGGCTTCCGCTTTGAAATAGACGCCATCGGTGCGCTGCACCAGCGACGATGGCAGATCGCCAGCCGCCGCGGCGGCCGAGGCAACGTCTGCAGGCACCATGTCTCCCCGGTTATCTTCTTGCGCCATTGTACGGCTATCGGCCCACTACGCTACGCTCGCCTCGGCCCGGGCAGCGCCATGCCAGTTCACGCTGCCGCTGGAGCCGGCGAAGATGGCCAGGCTGTCCAGCCGTGGCCCGCGCAGCAGGGCTTTGTAATCCTTGGGCTGCGCCATGAAATTGGCGGCGACCGCCTCCCCCAGCGGCAAAGTGCGCACCAGCACTTCGCCGTCGACCATGCTGACCCGCACCGAGGAGCGGGCGGCGGCATCGCGCTTCAGCGCTTCCAGTTCGTCGCGCCGGGTGCGCGCGCCGGCGATGGCTTCTTCGGCCACCTTGATCGACTGCAGCAGCTGGCCGATCTGCTTGATGTGGGGCGCCACGGCGCCAGCCACTTTTTTCAGGTGCGGCACCTGGGCCGGGGTCAAATGGATTTCTCCCTTGCGCAGTTTTTCGGCCAGCGTCAGGTAGCTGCGCACTTCGGCCATGGCGTTCAGGCGGTCATGTTCGGCGCGCCAGGCGGCAATCTCCGCCTCATGGACGGCAACCTGCTTCTGCAGTGCCTCCAGCTCGGCGTCGTGGCCCGCCACGTCTTTCACCACCACATAGACGAACATCTCGCTGCTCTTGCGCGGGCCGGCGCTTTCCACCATCACGCTGCGGCCGGCGACGGCGCAGCCGACGGCCAGCTCCATGTTCACTTCGTCGGCAAAGATCTCGCAGTTGGACGCTTCCGCAATCACCACTTTGGGCGCGCTGATCACGCAGCTTTCGGCACGCCCGGTAATGGTGACCGTGCCGCTGGCGGTCTGGATGGTGGCGCCGGAGGCCACGCCTTCGATGCGGATATCGCCCTTGGCATTGATGGCGCGGCCGCCCACCAGGTTGCGGCCCAGGACAATGGTGCCGCCGCTGGAATTGATATTGCCGAACACGTCGCCGTGCACCGTGATGTCGCTGCCGTTCACGTCGCGCAGTTCCTGCACGTCGCCGAATTCTTCGAAGGCGCCCATCAACTCCAGGTTGCCCGTAGTACGGCCGGAAACGCCTTCGCGGCTGATGATCTTGTCGCTCAGCGCCACCTGCCCGCTTTTCGGGTCTACGTTCAGGAAGCCTTCGCGCGCCGCCACCAGGAATTCGCCATCGGGTTCGCGCGCAATGACCGTGCCTTCGCCGGCAAAGCGGCCGAAATCCACATCGTTCGGCGCCAGCGCAGCCAGCGGCTGGCCGGCGATATTGCGGCCCGGCTCGCCAGGCACGCCGGGCAGCTTTTGCAGCAAACGCATGCCCTGCTTGATCTGCGGGAAGCGGTTCTGGAAGCTGGTCAGGTCGACGGTGCCGTCGGCACGCTGGCGCGGCGCATCGCTGCGGTGCAGTTCCGACGCCACTTCGACCACGCGCGCATCCTGGGCCGGCGTCGGTTCCAGGTCGAGGGCCGCAGCCACGCGTTCGCCCTTTGGCGCAGCCAGCGCGGCGCGCACCGCCGCCACCTGGATGCCGAAGCGCACGTTCTTCAGCCACATATCTGCCACGAATTCGTCGAAATCGAGCTGCGCCTGGCGTTCGGGCAGCAAGGTGCCGTCCGACAGCTCCTCGGCCGGCAGGTAGATCGGTTCAAAGAAGTATTCCGCCTCGCCGTCACGGATCTTGACGTTGCGGTACAGCGGCTTGCGCTCGGCAGGAAATGGCTCCAGGCGGTCGCCGATGCGCACCTGCAGCGCGGGATCGGGCGCCAGTTCCGGGCCGACGCCGTACAGGGCGCGCGCCAACACGGGATAGTCGACGCCGCGCAGTACGTAGCCGCTGCGGAACAGGGCGTCGACCGCTGCGACCAGTTCAGGCGCGAGCAGGCGCACGTCCAGGTAGACCCCATCGGGCCGCTGGACTACGCCGGCCGGCAAGCTGCCGGCGCTCTCCTGTTGTGCAATTTGGGACAAAGCTCCTCCTCCAGTGCCCTGATCATGGGCGCGCCGGGGCGCGTTGTCTTGCGGGCAATCAATATTACACGCAAAACATCAAATTCCGGAGGTTTTGGGGCCTAAAGTTTTCCTGGCGTTACGTAAACGTCACAAAATCAGCGCCTGCGCGGCAGGGAATACACTTGCTGGCCCGCTTCATTGATCTGGCGGCGCAGGTCGCGGCGTTCGTCGGGGGTCATGCGGCCACCCATGCGGCGCGAATCTGCGTTGTCCCGGTCGTCCACCATGCGTGGCGCATCGTCCATCCGTCCTTCATACTGGCGTGGATAGCGCACATCGCGGGCGTCGTTCATGCGGTTGTCGCGGAAATCGCGCGGCGGCGCTTCGCGGCGTTCTTGCTGACGGTTACGCTGGTCCGACTGCGCTTGCGCGCTGGCCATCAAGGTGCAGCACAGGCCGGCACACAGCGCCACAGCCGCTTTGCCCAATCCTGTTTTCGCACCAAGTTTCATCGCCGTCCTCGTCGTACTTGCCGTATCCATGCCCGCAGTGTATGCGCTCCAACTTCCTATGGTAAGAGCGACTGGGTAAAGTTTGTAAGAAAATGTAATGAGTTTTCACCGGTATGGCACCGGCCATCAATATGACGTTACCATAGCGACATGCATCTGACAATTCAACAAGATCAATCCTTCCTATGAATACCACCACTACCCCTCCAGCCGCGCCCGGCGGCCAGCAAGGCCACCAGGCCAAGATCATGGTGGTGGACGATGACGTCCGCCTGCGCGACCTGCTGCGCCGCTACCTGACCGAGCAAGGCTTCAACGTTGTCACCGCCGAAAACGCCACCGCCATGAACAAGCTGTGGCTGCGCGAGCGCTATGACCTGCTGGTGCTGGACCTCATGCTGCCCGGCGAAGACGGCCTGTCGATCTGCCGCCGCCTGCGCGGCGCCGGCGACCAGACCCCGATCATCATGCTGACCGCCAAGGGCGAGGACGTGGACCGCATCGTGGGCCTGGAAATGGGTGCCGACGATTACCTGCCGAAGCCGTTCAACCCGCGCGAGCTGGTGGCCCGCATCGGCGCCGTGCTGCGCCGCAAGCAGCCGGACGAAATCCCGGGCGCGCCTTCCGAGCACCCGCAAACATTCGAGTTCGGCCAGTTCGTGCTGGACCTGGGCACCCGCACACTGAAGAAAAACGGCGAGACAGTCCCGCTGACCACCGGCGAATTCTCGGTGCTGAAAGTGTTTGCGCGCCATGCGCGCCAGCCGCTGTCGCGCGAGAAGCTGATGGAACTGGCGCGCGGCCGCGAGTACGAAGTGTTCGACCGCAGCCTGGACGTGCAGATTTCGCGCCTACGCAAGCTGATCGAGCCGGACCCGTCCAGCCCGCTGTACATCCAGACGGTGTGGGGCCTGGGTTACGTCTTCATCCCTGAGGGCCAGCCACGCTGATTTCGGGCTGTCGATGAAATTCCGCCTGCCGCGCCCGGCGTCGCTGACCAGCGGCCTGTTCTGGCGCACTTTCCTATTGCTGAGCGTGCTGACCACGCTTTCCATGTCGGCCTGGTTCGGCATGGTCAACTACGTCCAGCGCGAGCCCCTGGCGCAGCAGACTGCCGCCCAGGTGGTGTCCGTCGTGACCATTACCCGCGCCGCCCTGACCCACTCGGCGACCGATTTGCGGCGCGAGCTGCTGTTCGAACTGGTGTCGAACGAAGGCATCCGCGTGTTCACCATGGAGGACGACGACGAGGTGGCGCCGCCGCCCAGCTCGGGTCTGATGGCCGACATCCAGTCCCTGGTGCGTGCCAAGCTGGGCGCCGATACGCGCTTTTCCTCCGAAGTCAATGGCGTGCCCGGCTACTGGGTCAGCTTCAAGATTGCCGACGACCGCTATTGGCTGATGCTGGAGCGCGAACGACTGCCGGGTCCGGTCGAATGGCTGGGCTGGGCTGGCGTGGTGGCGGTGGTGTCGCTGCTTGGCGCGGCGCTGATTTCCAGCCTCATCAACCTGCCGCTGAAGCGCTTGACGGCTGCCGCGCGCGAGATTGCCCAGGGCCGCCAACCTGAGCCCTTGCCTGAAGTCGGGCCGCAGGAGGTGCGCCAGGCCAACCGCAGCTTCAACCAGATGGTGGACGACTTGCAACAGGTCGAGTCCGACCGCGCGGTGATCCTGGCCGGCATTTCCCACGATTTGCGCACGCCGCTGGCGCGCATGCAACTCGAGGTGGAGATGGCCAACCTGTCGCAGGAAGCGCGCGAAGGCATGCAGTCAGATATTGCGCAAATGGATGCGATCATTGCCCAGTTCCTCGATTACGCCAAGCCGACCGAGGCTTCGAGCTTTATCAATGTGGATATGGCGGCGCTGCTGGCCGATTGTACGCATGAGGCGGGACGCCATCCTGACGTGAAGGTTACGGCTGAGCTGCCGGAACATGCGCATGTGCTGGGCAATGCGACCGACCTGAAGCGGGTGATCGCCAACCTGGTCGAGAATGCGCGGCGCTATGGCAAGACGCCGGATTCGGATGTGACCGAGATTGATATCAAATGCTCGGTGCGGGGGATGCATACGGCCAAGCGGGTGATCGTTGAAGTGCAGGATCATGGCGTGGGCGTGCCGGAGGGGCAGATTGCGCAATTGCTCAAGCCGTTCACGCGGCTGGATACGGCGCGCGGACAGGCGAATGGGGCTGGGCTGGGGCTGGCGATTGTGGATCGGGTGCTGTCGCGGCATGAGGCGGAGCTGGAGGTTTCCAATCGGGAAGGTGGGGGGCTGAAGTTCACTATCTCCCTGCGCGCGCTTTAGACCCTGTCTGTTCAGCCGTTAGGGCTTATGGTTGTGCGCCTTTGATCGTTTTCGAAAGTCAACGCTTAGCCCCCCCCCGAGGCCGTGAAACCGTTGGGGGTCTGACCCTGCGGGTCAGACCCCGCCCTACCGGTTTTAGACTAAATTGAAGCCATGACCATCCGCCACGGCTTCGCCGACACCATCGGCCACACTCCCCTGATCCGCCTCGCCCGCCTTTCGGCCGAGACCGGCTGCGACATCTTGGCCAAAGCTGAGTTCATGAACCCCGGCGGATCCGTCAAAGACCGCGCCGCCCTCGCCATCATCCTCGACGCCGAACGCTCCGGCCGCCTGCAACCCGGCGGCACCGTAGTCGAAGGCACGGCCGGCAATACCGGCATCGGCCTGGCCCACCTGTGCGCCGCGCGCGGCTACAAGTGCGTGATCGTCATCCCCGACACCCAATCCGAAGAAAAATTCGCCATCCTGCGCACGCTGGGCGCCGAAGTGCGCCCGGTCAAGGCGGTGCCCTACGCCGACGACAACAATTACCAGAAAGTCGCCGGCCGCCTGGCGCAAGAGTTGCCCAACGCCATCTGGGCCCAGCAATTCGACAACCTGGCCAACCGCCACGCCCATTACGAAACAACCGGCCCCGAAATCTGGCACGACACACGCGGCCGTATCGACGCCTTCACCTGCGCCACCGGCACCGGCGGCACCCTGGCCGGCGTGGCGCGCTACCTGAAGGAGCAGAAGCCGGACGTCAACATTGTGCTGGCCGACCCTTGCGGCAGCGCCCTCTACAACTGGATCAAGCACGGCGAATTGAAGAGCGAAGGCAGTTCCATTTCAGAAGGTATCGGCAACAGCCGCATTACCGCCAACCTGCAAGGCACGCCGATCGACGACGCGCTGCGCATCGACGACAAGGCTTGCGTGGACATGGTCTACCGCCTGCTGCGCGAAGAAGGCTTGTATGTGGGCGGATCGAGCGGCATCAACGTCGCTGCGGCGGCGGCGCTGGCAAAGCAGATGGGCCCCGGCCACACCATCGTCACCCTGCTGTGCGACCGCGGCGCGACTTATGCCGCCCGCCTGTTCAACGCTGAATGGCTGGCTCAAAAGAATCTTTTGTAATCGTGTCGATCTGGCGCATCCCCGTTCGTCGTGGGAATATGGAGGCCGCAAAAAGTGTCCTCTTTCCTCAACAACGAATGGAGAATGACCATGACTGTCAAAGCGATACCAGAAGGCATGCGCACTGTGACCCCTCACTTGGTTTGCGAGGGCGCCGCAGCCGCTATCGATTACTACAAGAAAGCTTTCAACGCGGTGGAGAATTCCCGCATGCCTGGGCCGGGCGGCAAGATCATGCACGCCCAGATCCGCATCGGCGACTCGAACATCATGCTGGTCGACGACTTCCCCGAAGGCGGCTGCTTCGGCCCGAAACACTACAAGGGCACGCCGGTCACCCTGCACATCTACGTGGAAGACGTCGACGCCGCCTACAAGCGGGCCATCGACGCCGGCGGCACCGCCAAGATGCCGCCGGAAGACATGTTCTGGGGCGACCGTTATGGCGTGCTGGTGGACCCGTTCGGCCATAGCTGGTCGATCGCCACCCACAAGCGCGACCTGACGCCCGAGCAGATGCAGGAAGGGATGAAGGAAATGATGAGCAAAATGCCCGAGTGCAAAGCTTAAGGAGGCCGACACCATGCGATTCATGCTCATCGTAAAAGCCACCCCGGATTCCGAAGCCGGCAAGATGCCGAAGACTGAACTGCTCGAAGCCATGGGCAAGTTCAACGAAGAACTGGTCAATGCCGGCGTGCTGCTGGCTGGCGAAGGCTTGCACCCCAGTTCGCGCGGCGCCCGCGTGCACTTCTCGGGCAGCAAACGCACCGTGATCGACGGTCCGTTCCAGGAAACCAAGGAGCTGATTGCCGGCTTCTGGCTGATTCAGGTAAAGTCGCTGGCTGAAGCCATCGAATGGGTCAAGCGCTGCCCCAATCCGATGGAAAGCGACTCGGATATCGAAATCCGCCAGGTGTTCGAGGCCGAGGATTTCGGCGCCGAATTCACGCCTGAACTGCGGGAACAGGAAGCGCGCATCGCCAGCAAGATCGCAGCGCCCGTTTAAAGGAGACTTCAATGCAGTACATGGTTATTCGGAAGGCCGACGCCACATCGGAATCGGACAACTTCCCATCCGCTGAACTGGTACAGGCCGTGCCGGGTGCCAAATGGCTGCGCTCCAGCGCCGACGGCGGCTTGCGCATGCGCCGCCGCGACGGCCAGTGGCTGTATGAAGAAGGCCCGTTCCAGGATGTGAGCGTGGCCGGCTTCACCTTCATCGAGGCCCAAGACCGCCGCGCCGCCAGCGAACTGGCCGCGCGCTGGCCGTCGGCCGACGCCGAAGGCAACGCCGTGGTGGAAGTGCGCGAAGCTGGCTGCCCCGGCGGCTGCGTAGGCTTCGACACCGGCGAGGCACCCAGGCACGCCGCCTGGGCCATCCTGCTGCGCTCCGATGCCGTGGCGGAGCAGGACTTCGAGCCGCCGGCGGTGGTGATCGACATCATGAACCGTGCCAACAATGCCGGCATTGCGGCCGGCGTTGCGCTGTCGGGCGAAGGCTTGAAGTCCACCGCCCGCGGTGCGCGCGTCAAGTTCAGCGGCGGCAAGCCCTTCATCACGGACGGCCCTTTCGCCGAGGTAAAGGAACTGATCGCCGGTTATTGGGCAGTGGATGCGGCCACGCGCGACGACGTGATCGCCTGGGTCAAGTCCTATCCCTACCCTAATCCGGGCGATATGGAAGTAGAACTGCGCAAGGTCGCACTTTAAGAGCGCGTCGCGGTGGAGGCGCGCAGCACGAGCTGCGCGTTGACCACCGTGAGCGGCTCGACTGCATGTCCCTCGATGGAGGCCAGGAGTTTTTCCATCGCCGCTGCCCCCATTTGCTCGCTGTTCAGGTCCACGCTGGTGAGGGCCGGCGAGGCGAAATTGCCGAACTGGATATTGTCAAAGCCGACCACGGAAATATCTTCCGGCACGCGAAAGCCCAGCGTTTGTGCGGCTTTCATGAAGCCCAATGCCAGCAAGTCGTTAAAGCAGACCAGCGCGTCGAGCGGCTGGCGGCCCAGCATGATCGAGGAGCACTGCTTCTCGCCTGCGCTCGAGGTTGGTGCCTCGGCTTCGAACACAGCCAACTCCAGGCCTTGCGCGGCCAGCGCTTCGCGCACGCCGGCCATGCGTTCGGGGTTTCGGCGCGAGTTGGAAAAACCCAAATAGCCGACCCGCTTATGGCCTTGTGCCAGCAAATGGCGCGTGACCATGAAGGCGCCAAGCTGGTCGTCGCTGGCCACCGAAGGCAGCTCGATAACATCGGGGCGGCCGAAGAAAACCGACGGGCGGTCCAGAGCCAGCAGCCAGCTCAACTCCTCCTCGGGAGTGCGGGAGTAGACGATCATGCCATCCACGCGCCGGCTCAAGGCTTCCAGCAGCTGGCGTTCGCGTTCCGGGGTTTCTTCCGTATCGACCAACAGCAAGGTATAGCCGTGCGCCTGGGCTACGCGGTTGGCGCCTTTCACCACGCTGGCGTAATGGGGATTGGTGATGTCGAGCACCGACAGGCCGATCGCCTTGGTGCGGCCGGTGATCATCGATTGCGCCATTGGATTGGAGCGATAGCCCAATTCCTCGATGACGCTGGTCAGGCGCGCTTCGACCGCGGGCGAGAAGCGCTGCGCGCCGTTGACGAACTTGGAAACCGTGGCGGTGGATACCCCCGCGGCGGCCGCCACATCACGGATTGTCGCTACGTTCTTCTTCATCGCCCGATACATTATTGGAAAAGTTGCCGAGTTTATCACGCAGCCAGTGCCATGGTGGTAAAGTAGCTGCATGAACGACAACAGCATCCACCGCGCCATCGACGCCGTCTGGCGCATTGAAGAAGCAAAGATCATCGCGGTCCTGACACGCATGCTGCGCGACGTCGCGCTGGCCGAAGAAATGGCGCAGGATGCCCTGGTCAGCGCGCTCGAAACCTGGCCGGAGAACGGCACGCCCGATCGCCCGGCTGCCTGGCTGATGCAGGCGGCAAAGAACAAGGCACTCGACTACCTGCGCCACCAGAAGCTGGTACACGAAAAAGAACCGGAGCTGACTTACGAAATCGAAGGCTTGCTGCAGGATGCTGCGCCGGACCTGGAGCGCGAGCTGGACGACAATATCGGCGACGACTTGCTGCGCCTGATCTTCATCTCCTGCCACCCGGTGCTGACCATGGAGGCGCGCGTGGCGCTGACCCTGCGCCTGCTGGGCGGCCTGAGCACCGACGAAATCGCGCGCGCCTTCCTGGCCTCCGAAGCGACCGTGGCTCAGCGCATTGTGCGTGCCAAGCGCACGCTGGGCGACGCCAAGGTGCCGTTCGAAGTGCCGCGCGGCGCCGAGCTGGAAGAACGGCTGGCCGCTGTGCTGCAAGTGATCTACCTGGTCTACAACGAAGGTTATTCCGCCAGCGCGGGCGCTGACCTGATGCGCCCTGCCCTGTGCAATGAGGCGTTACGCCTGGGCCGCATCCTGGCCGAGCTGGTGCCCGGCGAACCCGAAGTGCATGGCCTGGTGGCGCTGATGGAAATCCAGTCTTCGCGCTCGCGCGCCCGTACCGATGCCGAGGGTAAGCCGGTGCTGCTGCTGGAGCAGGACCGCACACGCTGGGACCAGATGCTGATCCGGCGCGGGCTGGCGGCGCTGCAGCGCGCGCAGGCCCTGAATCGCGTGCCGGGCCCTTATGTGCTGCAGGCGGCTATCGCTTCCTGCCACGCCCGTGCGCGCCGGCCCGAAGACACCGACTGGCAGCAAATCGCCGACCTGTACCTGGCGCTGGCGACGCGCGCGCCGTCGCCGGTGGTGGAACTGAACCGCGCAGTGGCGCTGGCCATGGCTTATGGGCCGGCAGTAGGCCTTGAGCTGGTGGACCAACTGGTGGATGAACCGGCGCTCAAGCAGTATCACCTGCTGCCAAGCGTGCGGGGCGACTTCCTGTTCAAGCTTAAACGCCTGCCCGAAGCGCGCTTTGAATTCGAGCGCGCCGCGGCGCTTACACAGAATGAGCAGGAGCGCCAGCTATTGCTGACGCGGGCCGCGGCCTGCAGCTGAAAGGGGGAGCAATGGCGCAGGACTATGAACGAATCGGCCGGTTCATTTATTCGTTCCATCGAATTTGTGGTTCTGTCGAAGCGTTGACTGAAACTGCGTTGGCGGAGAATGCGCCGCGCGAGCTTAAAGTGCGGGCCGCGCGCCTCGCGCAGAAATTCAAGCACATCCTGGAAAACGCCGCGTCTACAGCCGATAGCGAAATTGAGGCGACGCTTAACGACGCATCTGAAGTACAAATGGAAATCAAGAAATGGCAATCCGTCTAAGCTGCTCCAAAATCCTGCTTGCACTCACCACGCTTACCCTTGGCATGCCGGCTTTCGCCGAGCCTGCGCCAACGGAGTTCGTCACGCAGGTTCTTGAGCCTACGGGCGGCAAGATTATGCGTCCGAAATCCTGGTTCTATACCGAGGGCCATCGCGGTCCAATGTATATGTGGACACTCTCGCGGGAAGACATTGCCGGTAATCGCCCGTATACGACTGGAGTCCGCGTCCAGACCTTTGTTGGCGTCAAAGAACACACGGGCAAGACCGCCAAGGAATTCATCACCGATTTTGTGGCGACAAAGAAGAAGAGCGCCCAAGTCCTTCACAGTTGCGACGAAACGGATCAGGGGCTGTTCACCCGCATCTGTCTCGAAACCGTAGAAGGCCCACACCACATTCTCTATTCCCTCTTCTGGGGCAGCAGCGGCATGGATATCGCTGTGGTCTCGATCGCGGGCACGACGAAGGAGCAATGGGAAACTTTCGCTCCGACTTTCCGGAGAATGGGCGACTTCGAACTTATCGACATGAAGCGCTTTGAAAAATGAACTCGACGTCGCTCAAGTCAAAGATTCAGAATTTTCGAAATAAGTGAATGACACGTTCATCAATCACCCTTGCCGATGCAAATAAGCTCCTTCGAAGCATTTTCGATCTGCCGGTGTCGCTGCCATGGAAAGGTCATGGCTCGGCAATTTTCCTTGAGCTAGGCAAGCTGGCTCCCTTGAGCCGTTCCAAGCAGCGCCGCCAAAACGGTGAAGTAACGATCTATATCGGTTGGGAGTGGCGCGTTGAGCAAGGTTGCAGGGTCCTCTACGGCAGTTCGAATAGTCGCCCGCAGATTGATGACTGCCTGGATGGGCTTCTCGGCGCTACGATAAAAAGCATAGCGATTGAGGGCCGGGTGCCAGAACTCGTTATTGAGTTCTCAAACGACCAGCGCCTCATTTCAGCGGCCATGTGCACTGACATTTCCGAGTGGAGCGTGCGACTTCCAGGGGCGGCATGGATAGACTGTGACAGAGGTACAGTCTATTTCGGTGATGGCGAAGCAATCGGCCTTTCGCAAGAAGTTGACATGAAGTTTGAACATGCCCAGCGCACTACGCAGCGCTGGGGGATTCCCAGCTCGGCGGGACTTGTGGGTCATTGTAGTGATTGTGTTTCCATGGTGCGCATCGATGGCGATGCGGCTTTTCTCGATTATGGCGTTTGCACTTCGGCTGACAGTCCATTTGATGGCCGCATCGTCAACATGTGCAGTGGCTGCTCGTTTTTTGTTGCCAGCGAAGCCCCGTAATATCAGTTTCACGTCAGCCTGAACTTCGCTAAGTTATCCGAACATGGTCCAGCGCGATGGATTGTGAATGGTAACGACTGCGTCCAGTTGAGGCTTTCCTTTTATTCCACCAAAACCAGTGGAGACAAGAATGTTCGTACCTGACACCTGCTGCACCTTCGTACCGTACTTCGAAATCGAGGACGGGCAGCTTGACGCCTTCAAAGGTCTCACGCAGAAGCTCGTCGCCAGGACGCGCACGGAGCCAGGCTGCATGCACTACGCTTTCTCATTCAGCGGCAATACCGCCCACTGTCGCGAGGGATATGTAGACGCCGCCGCCCTGCTCGCACATCGTGAGAACGTTGCTGAATTGATTGGCCAGGCATTGAAGATCTCACGGATCGTCAGGCTGGAAATCCACGCTCCAGAAGCGGAGATCGAAAAGCTTCGAGGCCCGCTGGCATCGCGGAGCCCACAATTCTTCGTGCTTGAAGAAGGCTTTCGCCGCACCAGCTAGGTCTGACGTTTCGCACTGTGGCGCGACTAGGCGCGTTCGAGGGCGCCGTCACGACGGGTACGGCGGTAGCGCGGCAGGTCGTCGCAGATCGGCTCCCAATGCAGGCGGTTTTCGGCGAAGGTGTGGTCTTGCGGCGGCAGTGCCTCGGGATCGTCCAGGCTGGAGGTGGTGATATCCATGTCCGCGGGCGAACTGTCGTCGGCAAAGGTGAGGTGGGTGCCGCAGGTGCCGCAGAATTCGCGCGTCACGCCGGGACTGGAATGGTAGGTGGCGGGCTTGCCGCGCACATATCGGAACTGGGAACGCAGCACGCTGAACCAGGCCACGCTGGGGGCGCCGGACAGTCGGCGGCACATCGAACAATGGCACCAGGTGCTCACCAACGCCGGCGCATCGGCTTCATACTGCACTGCGCCGCAAAAACAGCCGCCCGTGTACATAGGGATCTCCCTACTCCAGCAATTTGGTCATGAGCAGTTCCGCCGAGCCGTAGCCAAACAGCGAATCGCTCTCCAACCCCTCCGTGTCGTATGGCACGGACACTTCGCGCTCCGGCTTGGCCGGGTCGTCGCCGTAAGTCGCTTGCCAGGCGCGCTTCAAGGCGTCGGCGCGGCGGATGAACATCGGCACCGGCCAGTCGCTGCGCTGGAAGCCGATGGTGTTGCCGATCACGGGCCAGCGCCCGTTGGCCACTGCGATATCGCCGGTGCGGATCACCTTCAGCGCATCGTTGGCCGTCAACGGCTGTACTTCCGCCAGCGTTGGCAGCGTCCAGTGGATCGGTCCGAACAGGTAGGCCAGCATGACCTTTCCTTGCGGCGACAGGCGCGCCACCAGCCCGGTGGCATACCCGCCATTTCTGAGCGGGATGGCAAACCAGCTGCCCTCCCGGTACGGCTGCAACTTCATCGACTTCCTTTCTGTTTGCAGCGCAGTACCAGGAGCTTACTCGTAGTGGTACTGCGCGGCGATCGGTCCCGCCTTGAACAGCGCTTCCTTCATTTCCTTGTCCATTTTCGGATCGCGCCGGCGCACCCATTCCAGCAGCATCGCGATCTGCTTGCGCGTGGCATCGCGATGGCTGGCCATGACCAGCTTCAGCTCGGGGTCGGTGCACGTTTCGATGCGCTGGTTCTGCAAATCCAGCATCTCGATCTTCTCGCTCAACGACGTTAGCGCCCGGTGCATATCCAGCACCTGGGCATTGAGGTAGTCGCGCGGCTCGACCACGTGTTCCTGTGTCATCTCACTCTCCTTAGGCATGCGGGTACACGCATTGTCAGCCTGCGGCGCGGATTTCTCAAGTGTAGCAAGGGGTCCGGCGGGGTGTCGCACGGATGGGCGAGATTTGCGCGATAATGCCCGGCACTATGCAAAACTTCGAATTCCATAATCCGACCCGCATCATTTTCGGCGTGGGTCAAATTGCCTCCTTGGCAAAACATATTCCCTCCAATGCACGCGTGCTGATGCTGTACGGCGGCGGCAGCATCAAGGCCAACGGCACCTATGATGAAGTGCGTGCGGCGCTGGCGGGGCTGGAACATCCGGTGCTGGAGTTTGCCGGCATCGAGCCCAATCCGCGCTATGAAACGCTGATGAAGGCGGTGGAACTGATCCATCGCGAGAACATCGACTTCCTGCTGGCCGTGGGCGGCGGCTCTGTTGTCGACGGCACAAAATTTGTTGCCGCCGCGGCGGCCTACGACGGCGATGCCTGGGACATCCTGAAAATCGGCGGCAAGGTGGTGAAGGCTGCCCTGCCCTTTGGCGCCGTGCTGACGCTGCCGGCCACCGGCTCGGAAATGAACAGCGCCAGCGTGATCAGCCGCGCCGAAACGCAGGAAAAGCGCGCCTTCATGAGTCCACACGTGTATCCGCGCTTCTCGGTGCTCGACCCGGCCAAGACATTGACCCTGCCGCTGCGCCAGGTCGGTAACGGCGTGGTCGATGCGTTCGTCCACACCACGGAGCAGTACCTGACCTACCCGGCCAATGCGCCGGTACTGGACCGCTTTGCCGAAGGCTTGCTGCAAACCCTGCTGGAACTGGGCCCGCAAGTGCTGGCGCGCCCGGACGACGTGGAAGTGCGCGCCAACATCATGTGGAGCGCCACCATGGCGCTGAATGGCCTGATCGGCGTCGGCGTGCCGCAGGACTGGGCCACCCACGGCATCGGCCACGAGCTGACCGCCCTGTTTGGCCTGGACCACGCGCAGACGCTGGCGATTGCGCTGCCGGGCGTGCTGCAGATCCGCCGCGAGGCCAAGCGCGGCAAGCTGCTGCAGTACGCCGAGCGCGTCTGGGGCCTGCATGCGGGCAAAGGCACGGAAGACGAACGCATCGACGCGGCGATCGGCAACACGCGCGCCTTCTTCGAGCAGATGGGCGTACCGACCCGCCTGTCCGGCTACGGCCTGGGTTCGGAGGCGATCGACGCCGTCGTCGCCGCCATGGAAACGGCCGGCCTGACCGGCCTGGGCGAACGCCGCGACATCACGCCTGCCGACGTGCGCAAGGCGCTGCAATTGAGCCTGTAGTACAATACCGCCTCGCTAGGGGTCCTCGCGCATGTGCGCGGGGTGAGAAATACCCTCCGAACCTGATCTGGATAATGCCAGCGAAGGAAAGCGTAGACGGTTGAAGGCCCGCAGTTCCGGGGCCCTGCTCTCACCCTGTCGTGCTCTCCCGCTGGCGCAACGTACAGCAAGAGCACAAAAATGACTCAATACCGCCTCACCCTGGCCGCACTGGCCGTCGCCTCCGCCTTCGCTCCCGCCGCCTTCGCGCAGGAGCAGAGCATGACCGAAGTGGTCATTACCGCCAACCGCATCGCCGCCGAACGCGCCTCCGTGGCCGGCTTCAGCGAGCAGCCGTTGCTGCAGACTCCCGCTTCGGTCAGCGTGGTGACGCGCGAACAGATCCAGGACCTGAACATCTTCAGCACCACCGACGCCGTTAAATTCGATGCCAGCATCGGCGACGCCTACAACGCGGTGGGCTATGCCGAACAGTTCTCGATCCGCGGCTTCAAGCTGAATAACGCCAATTCCTACCGTAAGGATGGCCATCCGATTTCCGGCGACACCCAGATCCCGCTGGAAAACAAGGAAAGCATCGAAGTGCTGCGCGGCCTGGCCGGATTGCAGGCTGGCGTGGCGGCGCCGGGCGGCGTGGTGAATTACGTGACCAAGCGCCCCACCGACACCACCCTGCGCTCGGCGACATTTGCCGTGGGCGAGCGCGGCACCCTGCTGGGCAGCGTCGACCTGGGCGGCCGCTTCGAAGACCGCCGCTTCGGCTACCGCATCAATGCAGCCGGTGAACGCATGCGCTCCATCATCGAAGGCGCCGACGGCCACCGCAGCTTCGTGTCCGGCGCTTTCGACTTCCGCATCAGCCCGCAGGCACTGCTGCAGATCGATGCCGACTACCAGAAGAAATCGCAGAAGTCGGCGCCTGGTTTCCAACTGATCGGCGGCACCAGCCTGCCGGTGGTCGACGCAGCCACCTTCCTGAACGACCAGCCTTGGGCCAAGCCGGTGGAAACGGAAACCAGCAATATCGGCGTGAATTTCCAGTACCAGCTTTCGCCTGAGTGGAAGGCAACCCTGAGCGCCAACCAGCACCGCTTCAAGCGCGACGACTACACTGCCTTCCCTTACGGCTGCTCGAGCGAGTCGCTGTGGCCGGGCTACTGCACCAACGGCGACTACGATGTGTACGACTACCGCAGCCTGGGCGAGGAGAAGAAGCCGCTGTCGGCCAAGGCGCAGTTAAATGGCCGCTTTGCGACCGGTGCGCTGCGCCACGAGCTGGCAGCCGGCCTATCCTTCTTCAGCAACCATGAGAGCTGGGGCGATTACGTGTATGAATTCGCTGGCGTCAGCAATATCTACCATCCAGTGGTGGTGCCGATGACCGACAAGCAAGTGGGCCCGGTCTCCGAGCGCCGTAACGATCATGAGCGCTCGGCCTTCGTGCAGGACATCATCAGCCTGAGCGAACAACTGGCGCTGCACACCGGCGTGCGTTATGCCTCCCTGCGCCGCAATGAGGCCGGCGTCGAGCCGGTGCGCAAGAACTTCTGGCTGCCGAATGTGTCGCTGGTATTCAGCCCGAGCTCCAAGCTGTCCTATTACGCCAACTATGCGCAGGGCCTGCAGTACGGCAGCGTAGCGCCGATCGGCACCAGCAACGAAGCCCTGGCGCTGGCGCCGGGCAAGTCGAAACAGGTGGAGCTGGGAGCCAAGGCTGAAGTGAACGGCATCACGCTGACAACCGCGCTGTACCAGATCGAGCAAGGCCTGGAATTCACCGATGCGGCTTCCAACACCTTCGTGCGCAGTGGCCAGGAACGCCACCGCGGCGTGGAGTTCAGCGCACAAGGCAAGGTAAGCCGCGAGCTGCTGCTGGGTGCTTCGATGGCAGCGAGCCATACCGAGCAGGAAGGCACCGGCCTGGCAGGCCTGGACGGCAAGCGCGTGACCAATGTGCCGAACTTCAAGTCGACTGTGTGGGCTGATTACGCGGTGAGCGAAGTACCGGGCCTGAAGCTGAATGCGAACTGGCAGTTCGCGGGCCGCAAGGCGTTCGACCAGGAGAACAAGACCATGGTGCCGTCGTACCATTTGGTGAACCTGGGCGGCTCCTACGCCACCCGCGTGGGCGGTGCATCGGTGATCTTGCGCGCACAGTTGAAGAATGCCTTCGACAAGTTCTACTGGCGCGATGTGACGCCGGAACTGGGCGGCTACCTGTTCCCGGGTTCGCCGCGCACCTTCCTGCTCTCCGCGCAGGTGGACTTCTAAAAGACGTATTGGGCGCGCATGCTGAAGGAGTTGGCTGCGCGTCCCGAGTTCTTGCCAAACAGGTAGGCTGCTTCGTATTTGAAGTGGCCCGCTTCGCCGAAGAATGCCGGTCCGGCGCGGTGCGATTGTTTTTTCGCCGGCAGCCAGTCATTCCACTTTCCTACTTCGCCAAAGCCCTGCAGGCCTGGCGAGAACCAGCGCTTCCAGCGTTGCTTGACCTGCCACTGGTAGGCCAGCTCGGTTTCATTGTGCTCCCCATTGTCCATTTCGCGCTGGAAGAACAGGTTGAAGTTCAACTGGGTGCGCCAGACCTGCGCCTGCAGCACCGGGCCGAACTCCACTGCATATCCGTCGTCACGCCGCCGGGCGCGCTCCACCAGCGTGTGCAGCGCTACGTCCACGTCGTACTGACCTTGGGTCAGCAGGAAGTCGTTCTGCCATTCGATGCCGGTGTTGCGCGTTTGCCGCCCATCGCGCTGGAACCATTGCGTGGTCAATTCAGTGTACCAGCGCGAGGTTACGCCATAGCCAAGGCCGATTTCCGGGCTTGCGGTGTTGCGGGAGTTCTTGTAGTGGGCATTCCAGTACTTGTAGTCGATTGAAGCCTGGCCTTCCACGTCGTAGACGGTGACCATGTAATAACCCGTCTCGCCAAACGCCGCCAGCGGAAACATGGCGGCCAGCGCGAGCAGTTTTTTCATGCCTCAATCTCCTAGGAGTTGACCTACTTGCTTCAGACGCTGTTCGAGGTCGCCCGAGATGCGCGTGTAAGGCACGCCGCGCCGGGCCAGCTCGTTGAGCAGGATCGAGTCAATAATACCGCTGACATCTTGCTCTTCGTGATGCAGTCCGTCGGGTATCCACGCAAATTCAGGCTTGCAGATCAGGGTTATGTCGTATTGGCGCGACGCTGCGAGGCTTTCGAGCTGCTCGTCGATGCCGCCGAAGTAGTGGATGCTGTAGACCGCCGTCATCAGCGGCGTGGTATCGCAGAACAGGAAGCGGCCGCCCTGCGCGGCCAGTGCATCTTCGCGCGCCACCTGGGTGGTGGCAATGAGGAACTGGTCGGTCGATACGGGGACGCTCTGGCGCGCGTCGCAGAACTCGCGCAGGTATTCGGGCACCCAGATGGCGCCGTAGCGAGCTGCCAGCGCTTGCGCCAGGGTGGTCTTGCCGGAGGCTGCGGCGCCGACGATGGCGACGCGGTAAGGCTGCTTCATTTCCAGACGACTGCTTCTTCCGGCTCTTCGCTGCTGCCCTGCCAGGCCAGCAGGCCGGCAATGGCCATGGCGACGAACATGCCGTACAGGATGGCCGTCGGCAACAGGCCCTTGTGGATATACAGTGCGACGTACAGGACGTCGACGATGATCCAGACGTACCAGTTTTCGATCTTCTTGCGCGACAGGAGGGCCTGGCCCACCAGGCTGCCGGCGGTGAGGAAGGCATCTGCGTTCGGCACATCGGTGTCGGTGAAGCGGCGCAGGAACCAGGCCAGGATACCGAAGCCCACCAGCCAGGCTACGCCGGACAGCATGCGGCCGCGCCCATCCAGCGTCGATACCCCCAGTTGCTGGCCATGATTCCCGTGCAGCCATTGGTACCAGCCCCAGAGCGACACCGTCGCGAATACGACCTGCAGCGCCATGTCGCCATACAGCTTGACACCGAAGAACACCACGCCGTAAGTCGCCGACGACACGATGGCGAACAGCCAGGCCCAGTGGTTCTGGCGGATGTTCAGCCACACCGTCAGCACGGACAGCGCGAAGGAGACCAGTTCCAATGGAGTGGTAGTGGCCAGGCCGAACAGGGAAATGGTCTCGTTCATGTGATTGCGTTTGGATGAGGCGGGATTATGCCATGAGCGGGAAGCCACGACCAAAACTCGAGCTTGCCATTATGAAAATGGCGGGCGGCACGCCCCAAGGTACGCAGATTTAAGAGCAAACAAGAGCGAATAAGAGAAAATAAGAGCGATTAAGAGCGATTAAGAGATTTGCCGAAAAAAGAAAAGGGGCTCACCGTGAGCCCCTTCTCGCTGCTTACTTCTGCGGATACTTGATGGTCATTTCCTTCAGCAGGTTGTCCGCATGATCAACCTCTTTCATCACCCACAGCATGTAGCGCACGTCCAGGTGGATGGCGCGCGTAATATCGCGGTCGAAATACCAGTCCTTGGTAATGGACTCGTAGGTGGAGTCGAAGTTCAGGCCAATCAGTTCGCCGCGCTTGTTCATGACGGCAGAACCGGAATTGCCGCCGGTGGTATCAGCCGAGGACAGGAAATCGACCGGCACGGTGCCCAGCACCGGATCCTTGAACTGGCCGTAACGCTTGGCCTTGACCGCATCGATCAGGGCCTGCGGCGCATCGAACGGGTCCTTGCCGGTATGCTTCTCCAGGATGCCTTCCACCGTGGTGAACGGGCCCTTGGTGATGCCGTCACGGCCCGGATAGGCCGACACGGTACCGTAGGTCACGCGCAGGGTGGAGTTGGCGTCAGGGTAAACCGGCTTGCCCTGCGATTTCTTCCATGCGATCACCGAGGCCATGTACTGCGGGATGATCTTTTCCAGGTTGCCGTCAACTTCCTTGCGGCGCTCCTCCAGGGTCATGGCCACGCCATGCATGCGCACGGCCAGCTTGATGAACGGGTCTGCCGACTGCTCGAAATCGGCCGGCGCCTTGTCCATCCAGGCCAGGCGGGTTGCGGTATCGGCCAGGCCGGTCTTCTGGTACATGGCTGGCACGTCGGCCAGTGCCGGGGTCAGGTTGTCCAGCCACTGCGGGTGTGCCTTGGTCGGCAGCTTGACGTAGCGCTGCAGGCCAGCCACATAACGGGCCTGGTCGACCGACGACACAAACGACTGCTCCAGGCGGCTCAGGCGCGCCTTGATGTTGGCGATATCGCGCTCCTGGAAACCAGGTTCGCGGTCAGCATCGGCCTTCTGCTTTTCCAGCGCCAGGCGGTACAGGGTGCGCGCGGATTTCAGCAAGTCGCTGTAGGTCGCCACGCCGTAGGCGAATTCGTCGTCGCTCAGGTCCATGTCGGCGGCGATGGCGGCGTCCAGCTCGGCCAGCATGGCTGGCGAAGACTTGGGCTGCTTGCCGTACCAGGTGCGGAAATCCGCGTCCTGCTTGTCCTTGATGGCAGCGATATCCTTGCGCGCGAAGCCGTCCAGCAGGCCCTGGGTTTTCTTCATGCGGTTGTTGATCGACTTGACCACGCTGGCGTAGCGCACCACGTCGTTTTCCTTGCCCTTGGTGGCAGCAGCGATGGCGTCGAGGTCGGCCTGGTAATCGGCCACCATCATCGGGTAGCTCAGGTCGCGCGCATAGCGGATTTCAACCGGCAGCTTGTAGCGGCTGGTGCGGCCAGGATAGCCGGCCAGCAGGATAGGATCGCCGTTCTTCAGGCCTTCGGCGGAAACCACCAGGAAGTCCTTCGACTTGTACGGCACGTTGTCCGGCGACGGGTCGGCCGGCTTGCCGTCCTTGCCCACGTAGGCGCGCAGGAAGGAGTAGTCGCCGGTATGGCGCGGCCACTCGTAGTTGTCGATGTCGCCACCGTAGTTGCCGATCGATTCAGGCGGAGCGTACACCAGGCGCACGTCCTTGATCATCATCTGGCGGATGCGGTAGTACTCGGCGCCGCGGTGGAAGGCCGGCACGGAGCAGCGGTAGTTCTTGTCGGTCTCGCAGTCGGCGATCAAGGCCTTGATGCGCTTTTTCACCTCGGCGTGGCGGTCCTTGCCGGTCAGCTTGTCCAGGCCGCCGTTCACGCGCTCGGTCACGTTTTCCACCTTGTCGGTCACATAGACGCGGGTGGTCGGGCCGCCCGGCAGTTCTTCGGCGCGGGTCTTGGCCAGGAAGCCGTTGGCGATGTAGTTCTTTTCTGCGGTCGAATTGCGCTGGATGGCGCCGTAAGCGCAGTGGTGGTTGGTGACCACCAGGCCTTCAGGGGACACGAACGAGGCGGAGCAGCCGTCCAGCGACACGATGGCGCTCATTGGATGCCTGGACAGGTCGGCCAGGCGCTCGGCCGGGATGGTAATGCCGATGCGTTGCAGTTCCGCCCTCAGTTGCGGCAGTTGGTGCGGCTGCCACTGGCCTTCGTCGGCCTGGGCGGGAGCGAACGCGGCAAAGCCAGACACAATGGCTGCCGAAAGTGCGAGTTTTTTAGTCAAAACAGTCCCCTGAACGTATAAAAGCACCGGCAGTATATGCGTTCCGGGGCCTCAGGGCTATTGACTTTTTTACAACGGAAGCCGCACCGTCACGCAGCATCCCGCGCCCGGCTCATATTCGTTCAGGGAGAAGCTGCCGTGCAGGGCGTCGACCCGCTCCTGCATGCCGATCAGGCCAAAGGAGCCGGGGCGCTCGCGGCAGGCGGGCGCGATGCCGATGCCGTTGTCCTCCACTTCCAGCAGCGCCACCTCGTGCTCCACCCCAAGCCGCACCGCCACCTGGCCGGCGCGCGAGTGGCGCAGCACGTTGACCAGGGCTTCCTGCACGATGCGGAACAATACCAGGCTGGTTTCGCTGTCGATGGCCGCCAGCTCCGTTTCGCCCGGCAGGGCCAGCTCGTAATGCAAGCTGCTGCGGTGGCGGAAGTCGTTGACCAGCCACTCCAGCGCCGCCGCCAGGCCAAGGTCCAGCACCGAGGGCCGCAATTCGTTCATGATGCCGCGCACGCTGCGCAAGGTGGCGTCGATGTTTTCCAGCGCAGCCCCCACGCGCCGCGCAAAGCGCGTCTGGCGGCCTTCCATGCGCTCGTTGAGCTGGGCGATGTCCAGCTTCAGGGCCAGCAGGTTCTGGCCCAGTTCATCGTGGATTTCGCGCGCGATGCGCTTGCGTTCTTCTTCCTTGACGGCCGCCATGTGCGCCGACAACTGGCGCAACTGGCCGTTGGCGTGCAGCAGTTCGGCGGTACGCTGCACCACGCGCGTTTCCAGGTTGCGGTGCAGGTCCTGCAGGGCCGATTCGGCCTGTTTGCGGCGGCTGATGTCGGTCAGCACTGCGACCAGGCCCACGCAGCCGTCGGCGCCAGCGAGCGTGCGCAGCGAGAGCGTCGCCTGATAAGCGCCGCCATCGGGACGGCGGCCGGAGATTTCGCCCTGCCAGCTACCGCTGGTCAACGCCTTCAACGCGACCTCTGCGCCGCACAGGTCGGCCAGATCGCTGCCGATGGATTTCACTTCCGTCAGTCCGCTGATGGCGCAAAAGGCTGGATTAACCGAGGCGATGACGCCATCGGCATCGGCCACGGCCACCCCTTCGCCCAGGTTGTCCAGCACGGCGAAAGCGCGGCGCAGGGCTGCATCGTTCTGCTCCCGCGAGCGCACCTCGCTGAGCACCATGCGGATTGCTTCGCCGGCGTGATCGAGATTGGCTTCGATATGTACCCGCCCGCCGCCGATGCCGTGGAACAGCTGCGCGTCCATGGCGGCGCTGGCGCCATCGGCATGGAGGCTGGCCAGCAGTTGGCGCAGCGCCGGCTGGCAGGCTGGCGCCACGAAGCGCTCCACCGGCTGGCCGGGCAAATCCTGCAGCGCCATGGCGAATAGCGCCGCCGCGGCGCGATTGGCGCCGGCGATCATGCCGTCGCGCGCCAGCGCCAGGTAGCATACCGGCGCCTGGTCGAACAGTCCCGCATAGCGCAGCAAGCCCTGCTCGACCTCCCGTTTCTGACGCTCGAGCTCCGCCAGGGCGGCACTCTGGACTTCCAGTTCCAGCTGGCTGACTTGCAGCTCATGCCATTGGCGCAGGGCGTCGGTACGGCTCATTTGGGGTTGCCTCCTTCAGGCGTTAAACGCGCTTCCAGCAATTTCAGTTCGGTGACGTTGACGAAGGTTAGCACGAGGCCGTCGATCACGTTGTTTACGGTGCGGTAAGGCATGATACGCACCATGAACCAGCGTCCGTCGCGGGTCGGGATCTGGCGCTCGCAGAATACCAGGGAGCGCAGCACTTCGGCCGCGTCATTCTCCATGTCAGGGTACACCAGGTCGTTGGCGATATCGCTCAGCGGACGATTCAGGTCGGTGGCGATCAGCTTGTACAACTGGGTGGCCTGGTTGGTGTAGCGCCGGATGTTCATCTGGCTGTCCAGGAAGATGACGGCTATATCGGTGCTGTTCAACAGGTTTTTCATGTCGCTGTTGACCAGCGACAGGTCGTCCACCTTGGACTGTAGTTCGGCGTTGACGGTGTACAGCTCTTCGTTGAGCGACTGCATTTCTTCCTTCGAGGTGGTCAGTTCCTCGTTGGTCGACTGCAGTTCCTCATTGGTCGATTGCAGTTCTTCGTTGGCCGCCTTCAGCTCCTCGCGCGAGGTTTGCATCTCTTCGCGCACTGCCTGCAGTTCCAGGCGCGCCATGGTCAGTTGCTGTTCCAGTTCTTGCGGGCGCGGATCGGCGCCGCGGCTGCCGCGCTTGCGGGCCGGCATCGGCGAAGCGTTGAAGGTCACCAGCAGGTTGTGGCCGGAATGGGCGTCTTCGCGCACCACTTCGACCGTCATGTCGACCAGCAGCGAGGCGGCGCCGTCCTTGAACAGCAGCTCGCGCACGGTTTCCGTGGCCTCACTGCGGTTGGCGCGTTCGATCAGGTCGGCCAGCTCGTAGCGCAGGCCATCGCGCGCCATGGCATGGATATTCCAATTGGCGCGTCCGGCCGCCGGCTCCAGGAAGGTGCCCGTGCGGCCATGGATGTAGAGGATATCGCCATCGCTATTGATCATGACTGCCGCCGGCGTATGGGCTTTGAGCAGCAGGTGTTCTACTTGTGTCTGGATATTGCCGTTCATGGTCATGGTAGTAACTTCGATGGAGCTTGGTTGCGCGGCCTTCGCGATCTTGGTCGGAAAATAGTTCGCCACGCGCTGCGTGCTGGCGTCCAGGCGGCGGTATATGCGTCCGCAACCCGGCACCGCCGTAAACAACTCGTTGTAGCTGCCTGGCGTATCCGCGCTGCCCAGCATCAGCAAGCCTTCCGGTTTCAAGGCATAGTGGAACAGCGGTATCAACTGTTCCTGCAGTTTTGGGTTGAAATAGATTAGCAGATTGCGGCAGCTAAGAATATCGAGTTTGGTGAACGGCGGGTCGGAAATGATGTTCTGCTGCGCGAAGATGATCATGTTGCGCAGTTCTTTGCGGATGCGATAGCCGGAGCCGTCCGCCACGAAATAGCGTAGCAAGCGTTCGTGCGTCACATTGTCTTCCACACCGCGGCCGAACACGCCCTGGCGCGCCTTGTCGATGGCGTCGCCATGCAGGTCGGTGGCAAAAATCTGCAGCGTGTATTTGCCGGACTCCTGCGCATTGGCGCGCATGACTGCTTCGTCGAACACCATAGCCAGGGTGTAGGCTTCTTCGCCGGTCGAGCAAGCCGGCACCCAGGCCTTGAAGGCCGCCCCGTCAGGATTGGCAGCAAGCAGCGCCGGTATGGTCTCGTGGCACAGGTGCTCCCACACGGTCGGGTCGCGGAAGAAACTGGTCACCCCGATCAGCATTTCGCGGAACAGCAGCTGCACCTCGCCCGCATTTTCGCGCAGGTAGGCCACGTAGGACTCCATCGAATCGAGCTGGTGCAGCTTCATGCGGCGCTCGATGCGGCGCAGCACGGTGCTCATCTTGTATTCGGTGAAGTTGTTGCCGGTATGGCGCTGCAGCAGCGACATCAGCTCGCGCAAGGCCTGGCGCCGTGGGCGCCGCCATGCGGCACCGAGCGCACCTGGCACAGCCACATCGGCATGGCGCCTGGCGGCGCCACGAAATCGGCCACGCCGGCCGTAATGGCGCTGCGCGGCATCGAATCGAATTTGGCGGAATTGGGTTCCTGCGCCAGGGTCACTCCTCCCGCTTCCTGGATGGCGCGCAGGCCGGCCGTGCCGTCGGTGCCCATGCCGGAAAACACCACGCCGGCGGCAGCCTGTCCTTTTTCAGCCGCCAGGGTGCGGAAGAACGAGTCGATCGGGTAGCGGCCATGGGTGTCGGAAGTCTCCACCGCCATCAGTTTTCCGCTGGAAAAGGCCAGGTCGAAGTTCGGCGGCGCCACGTACACATGGTCCGGCCGCACCTCGATCGATTCGGCGATCTCGCACACTTCCATGGAGGTGATACGGCGCAGCAGCTCAGGCAGCAGGCCGCGCCGCGATGGATCCTGGTGCTGCAGCACGATGAACGCCATTCCCGTGCGGGACGGCATGGAGGCCAGGAACTCGGAAATCGCGTCGAGCCCGCCGGCCGACGCGCCCATGCCAACGATTTGCACCGCCTGGCGGTGCCGCAGTGCCTCGCTGGAGTCCGAATCGGATGAAACCAAGGGGTTAGTCATCCCAGCATGATGCCAGTGACGCAAGGAAATGGCAAACCGCCTGTCGGTTATATGCCCTGCCAGCCGCCGCCCAGCGCCTGCACCAGCGCCACCGCCGTCGACTGACGATCGGCCTGCGCCTGCAGCAGCGCGCGGCGGGCATTGAGCGCCGTCACCTGGGCCGTCACCACGTCGGTATAAGCGACCTGGCCGGCCCGGTAGCGGTTCAACATTTGCTGCTCGACCTGGCTGGCCGAATTGGCCGACGCCTCGCGCAGCGACTGCTGCTGCGCCAGCACCTTGCTGGCCGCCAACTGGTCTTCCACGTCGGCCAGCGCGCTCAGGACCGACTGGCGATAGGTGGCCACTGCCACGTCGCGCTCGGCGCTGGCCTGGTCGACGCGGGCGCCGGTGGCGCCGGCATTGAATACCGCTTGCGCCGCCGACAGGCCGAGCGACCACAGGGTGTTGGAGGCGCTGAACAAGCCGCCAAGCTGGCTGCCTGCCACGCCGTAGCTGCCGCCCAGGCTCAGGCTGGGGAAATAGGCGCTGCGGGCGATGCCGATCTGTGCGTTGGCGGCCGCCACCCGGCGTTCGGCAGCCGCAATGTCGGGACGGCGCTCCAGCAGCGTCGAGGGCACGCCGACCGGAATGGCCGGCACTTGCAACGACCAAGGCGCAGCAGACAGCGCGAAATCGGCTGGTGCCTTGCCAAGCAGGATGGCAATGGCGTGTTCGAGCTGGGCGCGCTGGCGCTGCGCGGTGAGGCGGTCGGCGCTGGCGTTGGCAAGCTGGGTCTGGGCTTGCAGCAGGTCGGAGCTGGGGGCCACGCCGGCAGTCACGCGGTTCTGGGTAATCTGCAGCACGCGCTCGTAGCCTTCCACTGTTTCGCCCAGCAGCGCCAGTTGGGCATCCGCCAGGCGCAGGCCGATGTAATTGGCGGCCAGTTCGCCCTGCGCCGCCAGCCGCGCGGCTGCCAGGTCGGCCGAGCTGGCCTGGGCGCTGGCCTGGGCGCCGCTGACGCCCTCGCGCAGCCGGCCCCACACGTCCGGCTCCCAGCTGGCGCCGATATTGACGCGGTACTGGTTGGCGGTGCGGGGGGCACCACCTGAGCCGCCGCCGCTGCGGTTGGCGCTGGCGTCCAGCGTCACGACCGGGAACAGCGCGGCACGCTGCTCGGCCACCGCGGCGCGGGCCTGGGCGTAGCGCGCCGCGGCTGCCGCCACGTTCTGGTTGTTCACTTCCACCTGTTTGGCCAGCTCATTGAGCGTAGCATCGCCGAACAGCTCCCACCACGGGCCTTTTTCCAGCAGGTCGGCCGGGGCGGCAGGCTGCCAGCCTTGTGCCTCCTTGAATTGAGCCGACAGTGGCGCCGCCGGCACCTGGTACGCGGGGCCGGTGGCGCAGCCGGCCAGTGCCAGGGTGAACGCGCCGAGAATTTTTTTCATGGTGTCGCCTTTGCGCCACGCAGGCGCATCTTATCGAGCAGCAGGTAGACCACGGGTGTGGTCAGTAAAGTGAGCAACTGGCTGGCGACCAGGCCGCCGATGATGGCGATGCCAAGCGGCTGGCGCAACTCCGAGCCTTCGCCAAAGCCGATCGCCAGCGGCAGTGCGCCCAGTGCGGCCGCCATGGTGGTCATCAGGATCGGGCGGAAGCGCAACAGGCAGGCTTCCCGCACCGCGCTGCGCGAGTCCAGGCCGCGCGTGCGTTCCGCCTCCAGCGCAAAGTCGATGATCAGGATGGCGTTCTTTTTCACGATGCCGATCAGCAGAAATACCCCGATCAGGGCGATCAGCGAGAACTCCATGCGGAACATCAGCAGCGCCAGCACCGCGCCTACGCCAGCCGAGGGCAGCGTCGACAGCACCGTAATCGGGTGCACCAGGCTTTCGTACAGCATGCCCAGCACGATGTAGATCACCACCAGCGCGGCGGCGATCAGGAGCGGCTGCTGCTGGTTGGTTTCCTGCGCCGTGCGCGCGGTGCCCTGGAAGCTGCCGCGGACATTGTTCGGCATGCCGATGGCATTTTCCGCATCCTTCACAGCTTGCTGGGCCTCGCCCAGGCTGGCACCGTCGGCCAGGTTGAAGGACACGGTGGTCGCCAGTTCGCCATCCTGGTGGTTGACCGAGGCCGGCGTGGAGCGTTCGGCAAACGAGGCCAGCGCCGCCAGCGGCACCATGGCGTCCGGCTGCAAGCTCAGTGCCGAACCGCCGGAAGGATCGCGCATCCCGGCCCCGACCACCGAGCCGCTGGCGCTGGCACTGGTACCGGCGCTGGTGCTGGCGGCTGCGCGGCGGCCCACGTAGACGTCGGCCAGCGCCTCGGGACTTTGCGCATATTCCGGCGCCACCTCCATCACCACCTTGTACTGGTTCAGCTCATCGTAAATCGTCGCCACCTGGCGCTGCCCGAAGGCGTTGTACAGCGCATTGTCGACGTCCTTCATGGAAAGTCCCATGCGCGACACCATATCCTTGTCGGCCGCAACGAAAGTCTCGACGCCGTTGTCGGCCTGGTCGGTATCCACGTCCACCAGCGCCTTCTGCCGCTTCATTTCATCGGCCAGACGCGAAGCCCAGCGCTTCAAGTCGGCGCGGTTGTCGCTTTTCAGCGTGTACTGATAGGTGGAATTGCTCTGCCGCCCGCCCATGCGCAAGTCCTGTACCGTATTCAGGAACAGCGACACGCCGGTGACCCGCGCCAGCTTGGGCCGCAAGCGGGCGATCACCTGCTGCCCCGTCACGTCGCGCTCGGCCGCCGGCTTCAGGCTGACAAACATGAAGCCGCCGCCCGCCCGCGAACCGCCGGTAAAGCCGACCACCGTCGCCACTGCCGGATCGGCGCGAATGATGTTCACCAGTTGCCGCAGCTTGCCCTGCATGGCCTGGAAGGAAATGCTCTGGTCGGCCCGGATGCCGCCGTTGATCTGCCCCGTGTCCTGTTGCGGGAAAAATCCCTTCGGCGCCGCTGCGTACAGGTAGACATTCAGGCCCACCACGAATACCAGGACCAGCATCACCAGCCAGGCGCTGGCGAGCGCCCAGTCCAGCGACTTCTCGTACATGCGCAGGATGATGCCGAAGCCGCGCTCGAACCAGCGTGCCACGCGCCCCGCCGGCTTTTGCCCGGCGCCCGGCCGCAGCAGCCAGGCGCACAGCATCGGCGTGGTGGTCAGCGAGATCACCAGCGAGATCATCACGGCAGCCGACAGCGTCACGGCAAACTCGCGGAACAGCCGCCCCACCTGGCCGCCCATGAACAGCAGCGGAATGAAGACCGCCACCAGCGACACGCTGATCGACAATACCGTGAAGCCGACTTCCTTTGCCCCTTGCAGCGCGGCCGCAAAACGCTCCATGCCCTGTTCCATGTGGCGCGCCGTGTTTTCCAGCACCACGATGGCGTCATCGACCACGAAGCCGGTGGCCACCGTCAACGCCATCAGGCTAAGGTTGTTCAGGCTGAAGCCCAGCAGGTACATCACGCCGAAAGTTCCCAGCAGCGACACCACCGTGGCAATTGCCGGGATCACGGTCGCGCGGGCGCTGCGCAGGAAGGCGCTCACCACCAGCACCACCAATACGATGGAAATCAGCAGCGTGAATTCGATTTCCAGCAGCGAGGAACGGATCGAATTGGTGCTGTCCGAGGCCACCTGCAATTTCACGTCCTGCGGCAACTGGGCCTGCAACTGAGGCAGCAAGGCGCGCACCGCATCCACCGTCTCGATCACGTTTGCGCCGGGCTGGCGCGTTACCAGCACGATGACAGCCGGCTCGCCGTTGAACAGGCCCAGCGTGTTGCGGTTCTCCGCGCCGTCCGTCACCTGCGCTATGTCGTCGAGCCGGATCGCCGCGCCATCGCGCCACGCCACCACCAGGTCGCGATAGTCCGCCGCACTGCGGCCGCCGCTGGCCGTGGACGCCGCCGAATAGATCTGCAGGCGCCGCCCTTCCACTTCGATGGCGCCCTTGGGGCGGTTGGCATTGGTGGCCTGGATCGCGGCCCGCACGTCTTCCGACGACACGCCATAGCGGTTCAGCGCAAACGGCAGCAGTTCTACGCGCACTGCCGGCAGCGAGCCGCCGCCGATCTCCACGTCGCCAACGCCTTTCACCTGCGCCAGTTTCTGCTGCACGATGTTCGACACCGACTCGTACACCTGGCCCGGGCTGCGGGTAGCCGACGTCAACGCCAGGATGATCACCGGCGCGTCGGAAGGATTGGCCTTGCGGTAGGTCGGGTTGCTGCGCAGCGTGGCCGGCAGGTCGGCACGCGAGGCGTTGATGGCCGCCTGCACCTCGCGCGCAGCGGCATCGATCTTGCGGTTCAATTCAAATTGCAGGTTGACGCGCGTCGAGCCGCTGCCGGAGGAGGAAGTCACCTCGTTGACGCCCGCAATCACTGCCAGCCGCCGCTCCAGCGGCGTGGCCACGCTGCTTGCCATGGTGTCGGGACTGGCGCCAGGCAAGCTGGCGCTGACCGAGATCGAGGGATAGTCCACCTGCGGCAGCGGCGACACCGGCAGCACGAAGAAGGCTGCAATGCCGGCCAGCGCCAGCCCGATGGTCAGCAGCACCGTGGCAATCGGACGGCGGACAAAGGGCTCGGACAGGTTCATGCCGCCCCCTCGCTTTCGCGGCGGCGGCGCTGCGCAAGGCGGTCAAAGGCCAGGTAGATTACCGGCGTGGTGTACAGCGTGAGCAACTGGCTGACAATCAGGCCGCCGAAGATGGACAGGCCCAGCGGCCGGCGCAACTCGGCGCCCTCGCCCCAGCCGAACATCAGCGGGATGGCTGCAAACAGCGCCGCCATGGTGGTCATCAGGATAGGCCGCAGCCGCAGCAGCGCCGCCTGGTGGATCGCGTCGCGCGGCGCCATGCCCTGCTCGCGCTCCGCCTCGATGGCGAAGTCGATCATCATGATGGCGTTTTTCTTGACAATGCCGATCAGCAGGATGATGCCGATGATGCCGATCACGCCCAGCTCCTGGCCCGTCAGCATCAGCGCCAGCAGCGCGCCCACGCCGGCCGAGGGCAGCGTGGACAGGATGGTCAACGGGTGGATATAGCTTTCGTACAGCACGCCCAGCACGATGTACACGCATACCACTGCCGCCAGGATCAGCCAGAGCTGGTTGCTCAGCGAAGCCTGGTAGGCGCCTGCCGCGCCAAGGAAGGTCAGGCTGACCGACTGCGGCAGTCCCACTTCCTTCGCTGCCTCGCGGATCGCGTCGACCGCCTGGCCCAGGGCCACGCCCGGCGCGGCATCGAAGCCGATGGTAGTGGCCGGGTATTGCGCCACATGGGTGACCTGCAGCGGCGCCGGGCGTTCCTGCACGCTGGCGATGGCCGACAGGGGCGTCGGCTTGCCGCTGCCGGTGCGCAGTTGCAGGTTGCCCAGCGCTTCCGGCGTGTCCATGCGGTCCTGGTCGGCTTCGAGGATCACGCGATACTGGTTGGTCTCGGTGAAAATGGTGGAGACGATGCGCTGGCCGAAGGCGCTGTACAGCGCGTCGTCCACGGCGGCAGCGGTGATCGACAGCCGCGAGGCGGTATCGCGGTCGATGCTGACGTAGGCGCCGGCGCCTGAGGCGCCCACGTCGGACACCACATTGCGCAGGCGCGCCTTGCTTGCCATGCGCTCGGCCAGCTTGCCCGCCCATTCGGACACGGTGGCGTTGTCGGCCCCCTCCAGCGAGACGCGGTACTGGGTCGGGCCGCTTTCGGCGTCGATGGTGAGGTCCTGGGTCGGCTGCAGGTACAGCTTGACGCCGGCCACTTGCGCCACGCGGTTGCGCAGGCGCTCCATCACCACTTGCAGCTTGTCGCGCTCCGGCTTCAGGTTGACCAGCATGCTGCCGGTGTGCAGCATGGTGTTGTTGCCGGCGTCGACGCCGACCACGGAGCTGAGCGAAGCGACGGCCGGGTCGTCCAGCATGGCGCGCGCCGCCTGCTGCTGCAGCTGCGCCATGCGCTCGTAAGAGACAGTCTGCGCGGCCTCGATGCGCGCCTGCAACTGGCCGGTGTCCTGGGTCGGGAACAGGCCCTTGGGAATCCACAGGTAGAGCAGTACCGTCAGCAGCAGCGTGCCCAGCGCCACCAGCAGGGTCAGGCCCTGCCGCTCCAGCACCCATTGCAGGCTGCCGTCGTAGCGCTTGACCAGACGGTCGAACAGGGTCGCCTCATGCTCCTGATGCCCGGCCAGCCAGCGGCCCGACATCATCGGCACCAGGGTCAGCGACACCACGGCGGAAATCAGGATGGTGATCGCCAGCGTGACGGCAAATTCGCGGAACAGGCGGCCCACCACGTCGCCCATGAACAGCAGCGGGATCAGCACGGCGATCAGCGACACCGTCAGGGAAATGATGGTGAAGCCGATCTGCTGCGCACCTTTGAGGGCGGCGTTCATCGGCGTCTCGCCTTGTTCGATATGGCGCGCGATATTCTCGATCATGACGATGGCATCGTCCACCACGAAACCGGTGGCAATGGTAAGCGCCATCAGGCTGAGGTTATTCAGGCTATAGCCCAGCAGGTACATCACGCCGAAAGTGCCGACCAGCGAGATCGGCACCGCCAGGCTGGCAATCACCGTGGCGCGCGGACTGCGCAGGAAGGCGAAGATCACCAGCACCACCAGCACCACGGCCAGCAGCAGCTCCAGTTCCACGTGCAGCACCGAGGCGCGGATGCCATGCGTGCGGTCGCTCAGGACCGTGACGTCGATGGCGCCGGGCAGGCTGGCCTGCAGTTCCGGCAAGCGTTCCTTGATCGCGTCCACCGTGGCGATCACGTTGGCGCCGGGCTGGCGTTGCACGTCGAGGATGATGGCGGGCGTCAGGCCGGCCCAGGCGCCGAGCTTGACGTTTTCCGCGCTGTCGACCACGCGGGCCACGTCCTGCAGCCGCACCGGGGCGCCGTTGCGGTAGGAGACGATCAACTGGCGGTATTCGTCGGCCGCCAGCAACTGGTCGTTGGCGTTGATGGTGAAGGCGCGTGCGGGCCCGTCAAAGCTGCCCTTGGCGCTGTTGGCGTTGGCTGCCGTGATGGCCGTGCGCAGCGTATCGAGGCCAAGGCCGTAGCTGGCCAGGGCTTGCGTGTCGGCCTGGATCCGCACTGCGGGACGCTGGCCGCCGCCCAGGGTGACCAGGCCGACGCCGTTGACCTGGCTGATTTTCAGCGCCAGCCGCGTGTTGACGATGTTCTGCACTTCCGTCAGCGGCATGGTTTTCGACGTGATGGCCAGCGTCAGTACCGGCGCATCGGCCGGGTTCACCTTGGCGTACACCGGCGGCGCCGGCAGGTCGGTCGGCAGCAGCGAGCCGCCGGCGTTGATGGCGGCCTGCACTTCCTGTTCGGCCACGTCCAGCGTCTGGCCCAGGCTGAATTGCAGGGTGATGATGGAGACCCCGGCGGCACTGGTGGAGCTCATGCGCTGCAGGCCCGCCATCTGGCCGAATTGGCGCTCCAGCGGCGCCGTGACCGTGCGGCCCATCACTTCCGGGCTGGCGCCGGGATATAGCGTGCGCACCTGGATCGTCGGGAAGTCGACTTGCGGCAGCGCCGACAGCGGCAGGAAGCGATAGCCAAGCAGGCCGGCCAGCACGATGGCCAGCATGAATAGCGCCGTCGCCACCGGCCGCTGGATGAAAGGCGCCGATGGACTCATCGCGTCGCGCCGTCCGCAGCCCGGCCCTCGCCACGCGCGCCTGCACCCGGCGCGCTGGCGGCGTCACCGGCCTGGTCGCGGTGACGCCGCCATTTGCCGCCGCCCTCGCCTGCCGTGCCTCGCTCGCCCGGCGCTGCAGCAGAAGCTGCGCCATCGGCCGCCGCGTCGCCAGGATTTCGCCCGGCCCGGCCTTCGCGCCGCGAACGGCCCGAATGCTCGCCGTCGGCCCCGGGCCGCTGCGACGGCAAGGTCACGCGCGCCCCATCCTTGATGCGGTCCGCTCCTTCGGTGATCACCTGCTCGCCAGCGGCCAGGCCACTCTCGATCTGCACCTTGTCCACGGTGGCAATGCCACGCCTGACCGGCCGCAGCGAGGCCGTCTGTCCATCCTGCAGCACGTACACATAGTCGCCGGAAGAACCATGCCGCAAGGCCGTCACCGGCACCACCACCGCATCCTTGATGGTACGCAGCTCCAGGCGCACGTTCACGAACTGGCTGGGGAATAAGGAAGAACCGGCATTGGCAAAGCGCGCCTTGGCCATCACGGTGCCGGTCTGCGTATCGACCTGGTTATCCAGCGCATGGAACTCGCCCTTCTCCAGCACCGTGCTGCGGGTGCGGTCATACGCCAGCGCCGCCATGCGGGCGCCGGCACGATCGCCGGAGCGCGGCGCCAACTCGGACACCCGGTCCTGCGGCACCGCGAACTCCACGTCGATCGGCGCCAACTGCGTGATCACGGCAATTCCCGCCGCATCGCTGGAGCCGACCAGGTTGCCGATATCGACCACCCGCAGGCCGACCCGCCCGCTGATTGGCGCAACAACCCTGGTATAGCCAAGATTCAGGCGCGCCGTGCCTTCGTTGGCGCGGTCGGTGGTGACCGTGCCCTGGAGCTGCTTGACCAGCGCCGCCTGCGTGTCGACGTCCTGCCGTGCGATGGAATCCTGCGACAGCAAGGTGCGGTAGCGCTCCAGCGTCAGCCGCGCATTCTCCAGTTGCGCCTCGTCGCGCTCGCGCTGCCCGGTGGCCTGCATCAATTGCAGCTCGAACTGGCGCGGATCGATCTGGGCCAGCACCTGGCCGGCCTTCACCATCTGGCCTTCCTGGAACAGGACTTTCTGCAGGATGCCTGAAACCTGCGGCCGGACCGTCGTGGTAGCGGCGGCGGTGACGGTGCCGAGTGCGTCCAGGGTGACCGGCAAATCCGCCTTCTCGGCAGTCGCCACGCCAACCGTGGCAGCCGGACCGCGACCGCTGCGCCCACCGCGGCCGCCGGCGCCCTGCCCGGCTGCGCCAGCGCCAGCAGCGGCTGGGGTACCCGAACCACCCGGCCCGCCCTCGGCAGGGCCGCGGTGGGTCAGGTACCAGGCCAGGCCGCCCAGGGCCAGCATGCCAAGCAGGGCGGCAAGTCCCCCGATCCAGCGCGCCCGCTGGCTGGCGCGCGGTTTCGACGGGGCATGTGAGCTTGTGGGAGTCTCCATAGGGCGACCCTTTCTTCTTCTGGTAAGTATTCGAATTGACTCTAGCACAGCGCCCTTGCCCCAATGCGTTAGGCAAGAAACATCAGAAACAATTCGAGCGCCGCGGCGCCCCAAAAGAAAAGCCGCCAGACTGGCTGGCGGCTTGGTTCCTGTAATAACTGCTTACAAAGCTGCTACAAACTAGTCCGGCGAACTGCAGAGGCAATGGGTCAGCGCCATGAACGGCTTGCGCTGGGCGGTCATCTCATTCAGCCAGCCCAGGTCCTGCACCACTTCGGTGGCCACGCCAGCCGGCACGCCGGCCGGCAGCAGCGAGGCGCGCGCCTGGTCGCCGAAGGCCTTGGCGGCGGCAGCCTTGGCGCTCGATGCGCCGAAGAATTCCAGCACTTTGTCGAAGCGCGACACTTCACGCTCGATGTACACCACACGCGGCTCGCCGCTCAGCTTGGCGCGCCGCGCGGCTGCCTTCAACGCATCCTGGTAGCCGCCCAGCGTGTCCACCAGGCCGCGTTCCTGCGCCTGTGCGCCGGTCCAGACCCGGCCCTGGCCTACGGCATCGATCTTGTCGGCCGTGGTATTGCGCGCCTTGGCTGCCTTGGCGGTGAATTCCTGGTAGGTGTGGCCGATCGCGCTCTGGATCAACTGGCCGAAGCGCGGATCCATCGGGCGCAGCGGATTGCCCGCATCGCCCAGCCAGGTGGTAGTCTGGCCAGCAGTGTGGATGCCCAGCTTGTCGATCACCTTGTCCACGGTCGGGAACAGCGCGAACACACCGATCGAACCGGTGATGGTGGCCGGATCGGCAATCACCTCATCCGACGACATCGAAATCCAGTAGCCGCCGGAGGCGGCCACATTGCCCATCGAAACGACCACCGGCTTGCCCGCAGCGCGGGTCAGCTCCAGCTCACGGCGGATCAGTTCCGAGCCGAAGGCGCTGCCACCAGGCGAGTCAACGCGCAGCACCACCGCCTTGATCGAGCTGTCTTCGCGCGCCATGCGCACCAGGCGCGCGGTGGAAGCGCCGCCAATCTGGCCGGCCGGCGCATCGCCGTCGCTGATTTCGCCCACTGCCATCACCACGCCGATCGCATCGCCGGTCAGTTTCGGGAACACGCGTGCCAGGTAGTCGTGATAGCTGACCTGGCGGAACGATTTGGCGGACGGATCGTCCACGCCGCGCTTGGTCATCATCACGCGCAGTTCATCCTTGGTCTTCAGGCCGTCAACCAGCTTGGCATTCAGCGCCACCTGCGCCAGGTTGCCCTTGGCTTCGGCCACCAGGGCCGGCAGCTTGTCGATCGCCTTCATCAGGGCGCCTTCCGGCATCTTGCGCGACTGCTCAACCTGGGCGGTGTAGCGCGCCCACAGGTCGTTGTACAGGAAGGCATCCGCTTCCGCCGCCGCCGGCGAAGGACCGTTGGCGATGAACGGCTCGGCAAAGCTCTTGTAAGTGCCGACCTTCATCAGGTTGACGGTCACGCCGACCTTGTCCAGCGCATCGCGGTAGTAATTGCGGTACTTGCCGAAGCCATCGAGGAATACGGCGCCCATCGGGTGCAGGTAGACTTCGTCGGCATGGATGGCGATCTGGTACTGGCGCTGGTTATAGCTGGAACCCCAGGCGACAACCTTCTTGCCGCTGGCCTTGAAGCGGTCCACGGCAGCGCCGATCTCGCGCAGCATGGCCTGGCCGCCGCCCTGCATTTCGTCCAGCACCAGCACGGCGCCGCCGATTTGCGGGTCCTTGGCGGCCGCATCGAGCACGTTCAACACATCGCGCAGCTGCACCGACTTGTGCACTTCGCCGCCGGCCAGGCCGGCCATCAGGGCGTCGCGGCTGCTGCCGGACGATTGCTCCACCAAAGCGCCTTCCAGGTTCAACACCAGCATGGTCTTGTCGCCCAAAGGCTTGACGCCGCCGCCGAACATGGCGGCAATCAGCAGCACCACCAGCAGCAGGAACAGGAAGTTCATGGTGGCGCGGCGGCTTTTATCCACGGCGTCCCAGAACCAGGCAAATCCACCGCGGACATACGAGAAAACAGAGCGGGACATCTTTACTCCTAGTGCAAAAAATGTAACTACTTCACACTATAAGCGACATTCGCTTGATCGGGTGAAGAAATGAGGTAGAGCCCAGCCATAACCAGCAGGCCGTTAATCACCAGCAGTTCCAGTCCAATGCGGTAACTGCCGAACAGGCTTTGCTGGTTGAAGTCGACCAGGGCGCACAGCAGCGGCCCAGCCAGCGCCACCCACGGCACCAGCTTGTCGTTCACCGCCCGCTTGCTGAGCAGGCCGAAGGCGAACAGGCCAAGCAGCGGGCCATAGGTATAGCCGGCCAGCTTCAGGATCATGCCGATCATGCTGGCGCTGTCGATCCATTTGAACACCATCACCATCAGCAGGAACAGCGCGCAGAACGCCAGATGCACCCGGTGCCGGATGCGCAGTTGGGCGCCCTCGCCCAGGTCGCTGCGCCGTTTCAGGCCCAGCATGTCGATGCAGAAGGACGAGGTCAGCGCGGTGATCGCGCCATCCGCGCTCGGGAACAAGGCGCTGATCAGGCCAATGATGAACACCAGTTGCAGCAGCGCCGGCATATGCCCCATCACCACCGCCGGGAAAATCCTGTCGCCGGCCGCCGTCACGCCCACCTGCGGCGCATACAGGTACAGCAGGCCGCCGAGGAACAGGAACAGCGCCAGCACGCCGGCCAGGATGGCGTTCAGCGCCAGCATGTTTTTCTGCGAGTCGCCCAAGGTCTTGACCGAGATATTCTTCTGCATCATTTCCTGGTCCATGCCGGTCATCGTGACGACGATGAAAACGCCGGCCACGATCTGCTTCCAGAAATGGCCCGGGCTATTGATGTCCATGGTGAATACCCGCGCCAGGCCGGCCGAACGCATGCGCTCCAGGCTTTCCAGCACCCCCAGGTTCATCTCGTTCAGCAGGAACACCGTACAGGCCACCAGGCCCAGCAGCATGCCGGTCGTTTGCAGGGTGTCGGTCCAGACGATGGTCTTGACCCCGCCCTCATAGGTATACAGCAAGATCATCGCCAGGATGACCAGGTTGGTGAGCCAGAACGGCACGCCAAGGCTGTCCAGGATCACCGCCTGCAGGATGTTCACCACCAGATACAGGCGCGCCGTGGCGCCCAGTGTGCGCGACAAAATAAAGAACGCCGCCCCGCTCTGGTAGGCGCGGCGGCCCAGCCGCACATCGAGGTAATGGTAAATAGAGGTCAGCCTCAGGCGGTAGTACAGCGGCAGCAGCACATAGGCCACGGCGAGGTAGCCCAGCACATAGCCGATCATGATCTGCATATAGCCAAAGCCGTCGCGCCCCACCGCACCCGGCACGCTGATGAAAGTCACGCCGCTCAGCGTGGTGCCCACCATGCCGAAGGCCACCAGCATCCAGTTCGAACTCTTGTTCCCGATGAAGAAGCTGTCGTTGTTGGCGTTGCGCGAAGTGGCCCAGGCCACGCCGAGCAGCAGGCCGAAATAAGCCAGCACCACGAGGAACAGTGAAACAGGTGACATTTTGTTATCCAGCGATGAAACAATTTGGGCTGCAATATACACTGGAATGCCGAAGCGCCTTAGAATCGCCTGCAAAACTGAGGAAAACAATGTACGACCAACCGACTATCGATTTCGCCCGCGCCCAGGAGGCGCTGGTACTGCCGCTCGAATACCGGGTCCATGCCCAGGCCGACGGCCGCGGCGAGGGCCGCGAGGAATGCATGCGCGATTATGCGCGCGTGCTGTATTCCTCCTCTTTCCGCCGGCTGCAGGGCAAGATGCAACTGCTTGGCGTGGACGCCAACCGCTTCAACCGCAACCGCCTGACGCACAGCCTGGAAGTGGCGCAGATCGCCCGCTCCATCGCGGCCGACCTGGGGCTGGAACGCAGCGTGGTGTCCGAAACCTGCTCGCTGGCGCACGACATCGGCAACCCGCCCTTCGGCCATTACGGCGAGAAGATCCTGGACGAACTGGCGGCCGGTTGCGGCGGCTTTGAGGGCAATGCGCAGGCATTCCGCACCCTGCGCACGCTGGAGAAGAAGCACCACGCCTACGCCGGCCTGAACCTGACCGTGCGCTCCCTGCTCGGCATCACCAAGTACTTCCAGCGCCGCGCCGACAATCCGAAGAAATTCCTGTACGACGAGGACTACGAATTCCTCATTGCGCAGTTGAATGCGCGCGGCGTATCCCTGAGCAAGAGCATCGACGCCCAGATCATGGACCTGGCCGACGAAATCGCCTACGCCGCGCACGACGTGGAAGATGCGCTGAGCTTCGGCATCATCACCTGGGGCGAAATCGTCCACGAATTCAAGATCAGCAAGGACTTTTCCGGCGCCTACGAGCAGTTCGCCAGCATCGCCAACCACGCCCACGAAGAGGCGCTGAAATGCGATATGCAGGAAAGCTCGGAGGAATATTCCATCGTGCTGCGCAAGGAGCTGACCTCGCAGATCGTGCATGAACTGTGCCGCGACATCGCCGTGGTGGAAGGCAGGCACGGTCCGGAGCTGGGCTACCGCACCAAGGGCCTGCTGGCGCGCGGCCTGAAAAGCCTGCTGTGGCGCGCCATCCTGCGCAAGAAGGACGTGCAGCTCTATGAAAAGCGCGGCGAGAAGATCATTCGCGGCCTGTTCGAAGTCCTGACCGACAAGAACTACAACAAGGGCGGCATCCTGCTGCCGCCGGCCATCCGCAGCCTGAACGATTCGCGCGAGCGGCTGGTGGTGGATTACATCTCCGGCATGATGGATTCCTACGCCGCCAAGGAATACGAAAAGTACTTCGGCCCCGGCAGCCTCGATCGGATCTATCCACTGGCATGAACGATCCGCGCAGCGAATACGAGCGCCGCATGAACCGTGTGCTCGACCACATCGACCGCAACCTGGACGCGCAGCTCGACCTGCCTGCGCTGGCCGACATCGCCAATTTCTCGCGCTACCATTTCCACCGCATTTTCGCCGGCTGGATGGGCGAGACCATCGGCGACTATGTGCGCCGGCGACGGCTGGAAGTCGCAGCGCACAAGCTGGCAGCCGGCGGCAGCGTGCTCGAGGTCGCGCTGTCTACCGGCTTCGGCTCGGGCGAAGCCTTTGCGCGCGCCTTCAAGATCCGCTTCGGCAGCACGCCGACCGAGTGGCGCAACAGCACGCCCGAGCGCACGGCCGCATTCCTGGCAGCGCAAAAAAGCAATTTGAGTCAGGCGAACAGCAAGTACGGTCAGGCCGGCAACGGTGCGAGCGGCGAACATGACGTCTCCCACAACCCATTCGGAGAAACGATCATGGAAGTCAACATCGTCGACATGCAAGCTGCCCGCGTCGCCTACCGCCGCCACATCGGCCCATACGGCCCGGCTGTCGGCCAATTCTGGGCGCAGGCCGTCATGCCCTGGATGCTGGGCCACGGCCTGGCCGGTGCCACCTGCTATGGCATCGGCCACGACGACCCAAGCGTCACCCCGGCCGACAAATGCCGCTACGATGCCTGCGTCGAAATCCCGGCCGGCTTCGAGCCCGGCGGACAATTCAGCGTTGCCAACCTGCCCGGCGGGCGCTACGCTGTCACCCGCTACACCGGTTCGCCGCGCGATATCGGTCCGGTGTGGAACCGCCTGATGAAGGAATGGCTGCCGTCCAGCGGTTTGCAGTGCGACGAACGCCCATGCTTCGAGCGTTATGAAAACCTGGCGACGCAAACCGACGGCAGCTTTACCTGCGAAATCTGCATCCCTGTGAAAGCACTGTAAGACAATGAACCCGGAATACCTGGCAATGCTGGTGGCGCGCGATATGCCCTATGGGAAGTACAAGGGCCGCAAGCTGGCCGACTTGCCGGGCCATTACCTGGGCTGGATGGCGCGCGAAGGTTTCCCGAAAGGGGAACTGGGCGCGCTGCTGGCATTGATGTACGAGATCGACCACAACAACCTGCGCGCCCTGCTCGACCCGCTGCGCGCAGGCAGGAGATGAACTGGCTTCAGCAGCCGCTGGTATTGGCCCTGATGACCGGCGCTGCGCCACCGTTATAGGTGTATTGGACGGAGCACTGCATCGGCGTCGGCGCGCTTTCGATCCGCCAGCCTGCGTCGCCGCCCGGGATCTGGCTGTTGCCGTAGCCATAGAACGTGTAGTCGCCGGCAGGGACGGCGCTTGGGGAAAGATAGCAGCCGCCGCTTGGGACTTTGGAGCCCTGCAGGGCGACCCCGATGCCATCGCACCAGCGGTCCGGGTAGCCGCTCCAGACGCGCATGGAGGTGCCGTTATCAATATCGACGAAAGTAATGTTGGCGATACTGCTGGCAGTGCCCTCGCCGCGCAGCGCTGTCAGCGAACGCACCAGGCCGATGGAAGTCTTGACGGTGCCGGCCAGTGCCTGGATCGACGCGGCACGGGCCGACTGCCCGAAGTTGAGGAAACGCGGAAGCGCAAGCGCAGCTAGAATCCCGAGTATGACCAAGACGACAATGAGTTCGATGAGCGTAAAACCCTTGGCCGGGGCTTTGCGCGCTTGGGACTGGCGGAGCATGGAGATTCATCCTGAATTTGGTCTCTGGAGTATACAGTCGTTTTTGCGTTAATGCATGAATCAATGCCTTTTTATCAACACATTCAATCCGCACGGAGACAAATTGAAACGCATTTCCATAGCAATCATCAGTGGCCTGCTGCTCAGCGCCCCGGCCTTTGCGCAAGACGCCGCCTTGCAGCACGCCCGCGCCTTGCTCGACAAAGTCCCGCTGATCGACGGTCACAACGACCTGCCCTGGACCATCCGCGAAGACGCAGCCCATCCGATGGACGTGGAACACTACGACCTGCGCCAGCGCACCCCGCACGAAACCGACCTGGCGCGCCTGAAGCAAGGCAAGCTGTCGGCCCAGTTCTGGAGCGTCTATGTGCCTGGCGAATTGAAAAGCGGCTGGGCCGTCACCCAGCTTGAGCAGATCGACCTGGCACGCCGCTTGATCGCGAGGTATCCGGAAAGCCTGGTGCTGGCCACCCGCAGCAGCGACGTCGCCAAGGCCAGGCGCGAAGGCAAGATCGCCAGCTTCATCGGCATGGAAGGCGGCCACGTGATCGAGAACAGCCTGGGCGCACTGCGCGCCTACTACGAGCTTGGCGCCCGCTACATGACCCTGACCCACAACACCACGCTGGACTGGGCCGACGCCGCCATGGGCGAGCGCAAACACGGCGGCCTGACGCCGTTCGGCAAGGAAGTGGTGCGCGAAATGAACCGCCTTGGCATGCTGGTGGACCTGAGCCACGTCAGCACGGAAGTGATGCAGCAGGCGCTCGACACCAGCGAAGCGCCGGTGATCTTCTCGCACTCCAGCGCCCGTGCCCTGGACGACCATCCGCGCAACGTGCCCGACGAAGTGCTGAAACGCCTGCCCGCCAACGGCGGCGTGGTGATGGTGACTTTTGTGCCCGCCTTTATCTCGCCCCAGGTCGCCGCCTGGCATAAAGGGATGAACGAGGCCGTAACGGCGTCCGGCGTCAAGCCGGGCACGCCGGAGTTCACCGCAGTCAAGGACGCCTATGCCGCCAAAGCCGGCCCGCTGCCGAAAGCCACCTTATCCATGGTGGCCGACCACATCGAACACGTGGCGCGCATAGCGGGAAAGGACCACGTCGGCATCGCCGGCGACTATTACGGCTCCGTCAATCCGGACGGCCTGGAGGACGTATCGACCTACCCTGCCCTGTTCGCGGAATTGATCCGCCGCGGCTGGAACGACAAGGACCTGGCCAAGCTGGCCGGCGGCAACCTGGTGCGCGCCTTTGCCGGCGCCGAACAGGTCGCGGCCCGTTTGCAGAAGGAGCGCAAGCCTAGCCTGGCGCGGGTCGAATCGCCAACTCCGCAAAGCCCGTAAGCGGATCGTGCTCGCGCGAGAACCGGTGCGCTGGCAGCAGCACCAGCAGCAATTCGGCCGTGGTGCGCACAATGCAGCCGCGGCCCGCATGGCCGCCGAAGACCCGGCCGCGCGCATCGGACAGCATCATGTGCAGGTGGGCGCCGTCCGGCGCCACGGAACCGGCCACCGTCAGGATCTCCAGGTCGCCCAGCAACTCGGTGGGCTGCGCCAAGCCGGCATAGCGGATCTGCGCCACCGACAGGCTGCCGATGCCTTGCACCAGGTAGCCCGCTGCCGCCCCGGCATCGCGCAGCGCCTGTTCCACGGCGCCGCGCAAGTCATCGCCTGGATTCAGGCGCAAAGGCAGTGCGTCGATCATCCCTGCAGGCGCGGCGCCACCAGCGATGTGAATTCGCCTTTTTCGATCAGGCGTTCCAGGTCGTTATAACCGCCGATCAGGACGCCGTCGATGAAAATCATCGGGAAGGTTGGCCAGCCGGTCCACATCTTCAGCGCGGTGCGGCGGCGCCATTGGCTGAAGTAGCTGCCGTATTCGAGGTAGGCGTACTTGGTGCCCTGTGCGTCCAGCAGGCGGCAGGATTTTTTCGGGAACGGGTTCTGGCGCATGCCGACGACGACTACGCGGTTGGCCGCAACGGCCGCCTGCACTTCCGCCACGATGTCGGCATGGTTTTTCGCCACGCGTTCGCGGATGGCCGGGTGCAGGTGGGCGTCGTCGAGGATGGTACGGGTCATTGTTTTTCCTTGTGCAGTAAGTCCAACGTGGCCTGGTCGGGCACGCCGCCAAAATATTTGTCGAGGCAAGCGCGGAACAGCGCTTCATCCGGCGCAACTTGCGCGAACAGCGTCATCGACGAATGGAATTTCATATTGTCCGGCGACCCGAAGATACCATGGACTGTGGCTCCCTGGACAGCCAGCACCAGCGCGCAGCATGCGCGCAGCCTGGCGCCAAGCACGGGATGCGCCAGGTAGGCGCGCGCTTCGTCCAGCCCGCTGATCGCATAGTGCTGCGCCATCGCGCTGGAACCAAGGCCAGCCAATTGCGGGAAGATGAACCACATCCAATGGCTACCCTTGCGTCCAGCCGACAGTTCCTTAACCACCTGTTGGTAGACACTTTCCTGTGCAGCGACAAAGCGATCCAGCTGGTACATGGCCTGCCTCAAAGTGTTACTTTTCAATGAGCCATTGTCCTACAAAGTCTGGTAGCGTGTTCTGATTAATTGCTGCCCCAGCCACGCCTACCATGACGACTCCTTGAACCGAAATGGGAGATGATCATGGCATCGAGTAATCAAGACAATCGCGGCGGTAATAAACAGTCGGGCGACACCAGCAACCGTGGCTTCGCATCGATGGACCCGGAAAAACAGCGCGAGATCGCCAGCGAAGGCGGCAAGGCAGCCCACGCATCCGGCAATGCACACGAGTTCACCTCGGAAGAAGCACGCAAGGCCGGCAGCATGAGCCACAAGAATGACGGCAACCGCCAGTCCGGTTCCGACTCCGGTGGCGGCAGCCGCCAAAGCGGCAGCGGCGGTAGCGGTGGCGGCACCCGCGGCGGCACGCCCGAACAGCACGCCGAAGCCGGCCGCCAAAGCCACAAAAACGATGACAAGCGCTAAGCGCGCCTAGTCACGAACGGAACCGTCCAGCGCGACGGTTCAACAAGCCCGGTGGTCAGCGCGCAACCCGCGAGGATCACCAGGCAGCTCAATCCCATCTGCAGCGAGAAGGTCTCCCCCAGGAACAGGCAGCCCCACAGTACGCCGAAGGCCGGGATCAGGAACAGCGCACTCATCGCCTTGCTCGCACCCAGCCGCGCAATCAGACCGAAGAACAGCACATACGCAAAGGTCGTGCACAGCGCAGCCAGCGCCAGCACCGCGCCCCATGCCTTGGCCGACGGCGGCTGCTGCGGCCACCACGCCATTGCAGGGCCAATCAGCAGCACGGCTGCCACCATCTGGCTACCGGTCGCCACGGCCAGGGGCGGCGCTTCGGCAAGGAAGCGCTTGCTGAAGTTGCCCGAAATTCCATACAGCAGGGTCGCCGCCAGGCAAGCCAGCGAAGCCAGCACCGTGCGCAGCATGTCTTGCTGGGGCAGGAAATGCAGCTTGCCCGCTACCAGCAGCACTACGCCGCCAAACCCCAGCGACAGTCCGGCCATGCGTGTGAGCGTCAGGCGCTCGCCGAGCCAGATGGCGCCGATCAGGGCCGCAAACAGGGGAGTGGTCGCGCTCAGGATGGACGACAGGCCGGCCGGAATGGTCAGCGCCGCGAAATTAAACAGCAGGAAAGGCAGCGCCGCATTCGTTACCCCGACAAAGCCGATGCCGCGCCAATGCTGGCGCAGCGATCCCAGCTGGCCGCGCCACAACAGCAGCGGCAACAGCAGCAGCGCCGCAGCGACTGCCCGCACGCCGCCCATCGCCGCCGCGCCAAACTCCGGCGCGCCGACCCGGATGAACAGGTAAGACGCGCCCCAGATCGCTGCCACCGACAGCATGCTCCCTGCATCGGCCCGCCTCATGGCAACACCTCGGCCAGCGCTTCGTTCTCGGCTGGTGCCGCTGCGCGATCGAGGGCGCCATAAGTCCGCTGCGTGGCCGCCTTCTGGCTGATGGCATGGAACCAGCGCGCCAGGTTGGGATAGGCGGCCAGCGCCGCGCCACGCGCGCTCACCCAGGGGAAGCAGGCGATATCGGCTACCGAGTATTGCTCGCCGCACAGGTAGGCTTGTTCGGCAAGCTGCTTGTCGAGCACATCGTAGAGCTCGGCAGTTTCATTGCCGCGGCACTCGAACGCCTTCTGCCAGAACAGCCACTGCCGCGCCCCGGTCCGTGCGCGCATGCCGGCCGGCAGGCCGAAGCCCGCCTTTTCGGCCAGGTAGAGCAGCATGGCGCCGGACTCCTGCAGCGGCAGCGGTTCGCCGGCATCCGTCGGCCAATGGTCCACCATCGCCAGCGATTTGGCATGGGGAATGCGCCGGTACGGCAATCCGGTCTCTTCCAGGAACATCAGCAATTGCTGCCCTTGGGGTGTTGCGACGTAGTAGAAGTCCAGCATGGCCATCCCTTTCGATGTTGTCAGGGATAGTGTGCGCCGCAACCTGGCTCCAACAAAGATCCAGGAATGATGGATTTTATAGAGCCAGCGTCGCTTGCCGCCCAGTCACCGCCAGGCGCTTGCCCTCGCGCAGCATGCGTTCGAAGTCGGCCGCGCCGACCGGCTGGCTGAACAGGTAGCCCTGGAGCTGGTCGCAGCCCAGGTCGCGCAGGAAGCTCATCTGTTCGATGGTTTCCACGCCCTCGGCCACGATTTCCTGCCGCAACTGCTTGGCCATGGTGACAATGGCGCGCGCTATGGCGCAGTCGTTTTCCTCGAACGGCAGGCCGACCACGAAGGCGCGGTCGATTTTCAGCGTGCTGATCGGGAATTTTTTCAGGTAGGCCAGGCTGGAATAGCCGGTGCCGAAATCGTCCAGCGCCAGCGACAGGCCCAACGCCACCAGCCCGTTCATGATGGCGATCACATTGTCCGTTCCGCGCACCAGCAGGCTCTCCGTGATCTCCAGCATCAGTTGCTCGGGATGGACCTGGTGCCGCGCCAGTACGCCAGCCACATGTTGCGGCAGCTTTTCGTCGAACTGGCGCGCGGACAGGTTGACGGCAATTGGCGGCATCATCAGGTTGGCGTCGCGCCAGGCCGCAATCTGGCGGCAAGCCTCATCCAGCACCCAATTGCCCAACTCAAGGATCAGGCCCGTCTCCTCCGCGACCGGGATGAACACGCCCGGCGCCACCAGTCCGCGCACCGGATGGCGCCAGCGCAGCAGCGCCTCCGCGCCGACGATGCGCCCGCTGCGCAGGCTGACCTTGGGCTGGTAGTACAGCAGCAGTTCATCGTTGGCCAGCGCCTGCCGCAATTCATTCTCGATGCGCAAATGCTCCTTGGCGCGCTGGTTCATTTCTTCGCTGTAGAACAGCATGGCAGGCGCCTGGCCGGGCATCACGCGCGACATCGCCGCCTCGGCACCGCGTACCAGTTCCGATGCATCCGGCGCATCTTCCGGATAGACGGCGACCCCGATGTGTGCGCCAAGCTGCAAGCTGTGGCTGCCAACGTTCAGCGGCGCATCGAGTGCAGCAATCAGCTTTTGCGCCACGATCGCGGCATGCTCGCGCTTCTCGATTTGCGGCAGCGCTGCAGCAAACTTGGCGCCATCCAGGCGCGCCAGGATATCCTCATCGCGCAGCGCCATGCGGAAGATGCGGCCCACTTCGACCAGCACGGAATTGCTTACCTCATGCCCCAGCGTGTCGCTGATCGCGCCCAGGCGATTCACTTCGACCACCAGCAGCGCACCATGCTCCTGCTTGCGGCGCGCTTCCATCATGGCCTGGCCGAGCAACTGCAGCAGCAGGCCAAGGTTTGGCAAGCCGGTCAGGGTGTCGTAATTGGCCAGGCGCTGCATGCGCTCTTCGGCATCCTTATGCACGCTAATGTCCGAGAACAGCGAAAAGGTGTGGGTGACCGCGCCATCTTCGCCGCGCACGGCACTGACGGTAACGGCTTGCGGGAACAGTTCACCGTTCTTGCGCCGGCCCAGGATCTCGCCGCGCCACGGAGCCGAGCCATGCATGGCCGCCTTGACGCGCGTCGGAAAGTCGGCCCCAGGCTCGCCGGAGCGCAACAAATCCGGTGTCTTGCCCAAGGCTTCCAGCGCGGTGTAGCCGGTGATGCGGGTGAAGGCGCCGTTGACCGACACGATGCGCTGCTGTGCATCGGTGATCAGCACGCCCTGGTCGCCCTCTTCGATAATGCGTGCGTGCAGCCAGGTTCTCTCCTGCTGCGTCAAACCCTCCTGCACCGGCGTGACCAGCACGCGCATGCCGGTGGGATGGCCGACCAGGTCGCGCAGCAGCGTAATATTCAACCGTACCCGGATTACCTCGCCGGACTTTTTGCGGCGCCGCACATCGACCACCGCATGGTCGGCATCCACCACTATCTCATCGACGTCGGCGTCTTCATCATTGTCCGCATACAGGAGCAGCACATGCTGGCCCAGCGCCTCGCTGGCGCGATAGCCGAATAACTGCTCCGCGCCTTCGTTCCAGCCAGTCAGGTAGCCTGCGTAGTCGAGCATCAGTTCCGCGCCAGGCGGCGCCGGCGTGGCAGCCGGCTGCATGCCCCGCAGCGCAGCCTCCAGTTCCGCCAGCGTGGCAACCTGCGCTTCGCCCTGCTGGCCGCGGGCCAACTGGCTCAGTGCCAGGCAACGCACGATCCTGTCCTTATCCATGCTGGCCTGCTTCGCTGGTAACGTTCAACATCCACAGGTTGGCCTCCACCACCAGCCGGTTGAAATCGAGCGCGGGCAATTGCAACGCCTCCAGTTGCCTGGCCACGGCAAGCATGTCGCCATGCTCCGCCGCTTCCACCATTGCCAGCAGTTCGCCCAGCTCGCCCGATTTGGACAGCAAGGCTTGCACTGTCGCGTCGCCCAGTTTCAAGGGCGCCAGCAGCTCGTCCAGCGGCATGCCGAACAACACGCCCAACAGCGAGAACATGCCCGCCATGAACGCTTGTTCCTGCACCTGCTTGCCCTGCCCCGTTTCGTGCGCCAGCAATTCCATGGCGCGTGCACGCACGGCGACACGTGCCAGCAGCATTGGCGAACGCACGTCCTCACTGCTGGCGGCGAACAGCACCAGGTTCAGCCAGCGCCGCAATTGCTGGCGCCCCAGGATCAGGATCGCCTGGCTGAAACTTGTTATCTTGCGGCCCACCCCCACGGCGAGCGAATTCACCAGCTTGAGCAAGTGGTAGGACAGGGTCGGGTCGCGCCGCAGCACTTCTTCGATTTCATGGGTGTCGGCATCGTTGGCGGCCAACTGCACCAGCAGCAGCGCGGTGGCGCGCGACGCTGCTTGCGCGCCGTTCGGGCTGGGTGGCGCCTGCAGCGGCCAATCGCCTTCTATCCAGCCGGCCTTTGCCTGCCGCAGCGGCTCGAACGGGCGATCGTTGCGCTGCAGCACGGCGGCGGGCATGGCATGCAATCCAAGTTCGCTTAGCGCGGCCGCGACCTGCGCGGGAAGCGACTGCCCGTAAAAACTGGGCACCCTGCCGGCCAGTTCGCGCAACTCCACGGGCAGTGCAAGCCCGCCGCTGCCGCAGAACAGCAGGCCGCCCGGCTTGCCCTGGCGGTCCGCCAGAAGCTTCAGGAACAGCGGAGTTGCAAGGTTGGACATGTGCGCCAAGTCGAAGGGGACCAAATCCAATGGTCCCTGAATTAGTTGGCTGGCGTCAACATCAAAACCCTGCAATCAACACGCTTATTGAGCCAACGCAACTCTAGGCAGGTGGAAACATAGACGATCGAACAAGCCAGGTTCCGCCATGCGTTGCTGCCACCAGCGCAAGGCGGCGCCCGATTCGCCGCTGCGCCAGGCCAGGTAAAAAGTTTCGTCCGGTTTCGGCTCTTCCACTTCCTTTTCCACCAGCAGGCCGGCGGCAATCGCCTCGCGCGCGCAGCGCTCCGGCAGGAAGCCGAAGCCCAGTCCCGCCAACTGGTAATCGAACTTGGCTTGCATGGTCGGCACGGTCAGCGTGTCCTGGCCCAGCACCAGGCCGACGGTGCGTGGCGCCAGCAGGCGCGCCGAATCGGCCGTGGCGATCGCGCGGTGGTGCTGCAGGTCGTTGCGGCCCAGGCGGCCCTGCGCATGGGCCAGTGGATGCTGCGGCGCGACTGCGAACACCCATTTCAATTGTCCGATCGGCTGCGACACATAGCCGCCACCGGCTGGGCCGTCGCCAGGCGCACCGACCACGATATCCACGCGCCGGTCCAGCAAGGCTTCCCAACTGCCGCCCAGCGCTTCCTGCACCAGGCGCAGCCGGGTTTGCTGAGCTACTTCGTAAAAGGCGCGGAAGTCCGGCACCAGCACGGCAGCGCCGAACATGGAGTCGAGGCCGATCGCCAGTTCGGTCTCCCATCCCGACGCGACGCGCCGCACGCGCTGCTCCAGGTCGCCCGCCGCTTTCAGCAGGTAGCGCCCTTCCTTCAGCAGTTCATGCCCGGCCGGGGTCAGTTCGACGCGCGGGCCGAAGCGCTCGAACACCTGCACCCCGAGCTCCTCTTCCAGCTTGCCCACGGTGTAGGAAATGGTCGAGGGCACGCGGTACAGCTCGCGCGCGGCAGCAGCAAAGGAACCGCCACGGTCGATGGCGTCCACGATTTGCAGGGCTTCAAGGCTTAATCTGAGCATTCGATTTTTTCGATCATAGAGAGGCAAATTATTCGCTTTTTAACACGATAAACCGCGCCTATACTGTGAAACATCTGATCGAAATTATCGCACAAGGAGCTAATTATGTTGCAAGTACGTAAATCTGAAGACCGCGGTGTTGCCAATTTTGGCTGGCTGGATTCCCGCCACAGCTTTTCCTTCGGCCACTATTACGACCCGAAACACGTGGGTTTCGGTCCGCTGCTGGTGATTAACGAAGACAAGGTGTCTCCTGGCCAGGGTTTCGGCACCCACGGCCACCGCGACATGGAGATCATCTCCTATGTGCTGAGCGGCGCGCTGGAACACAAGGACAGCATGGGCAATGGCTCGGTCCTGCAATACGGCGACGTGCAGCGCATGACGGCAGGTACCGGCGTGCGGCACTCCGAGTACAACCACTCGAACAAGGAAGGCGTGCATTTCCTGCAGATCTGGATCCAGCCTTCGCAAGGCGGCATCGAGCCGGGGTACGAGGAAAAGCACTTCACGCCTGAGAGCAAAACCGGCGGCCTGCGCCTGATTGCTTCGCCGGATGGGCGTGACGGGTCGGTGCTGGTGCACCAGGATGCCTATATCTACGCTTCCATCCTGAATGGCGGCGAAGGCGCGGTGCATGCGCTGGGCACTGGGCGGCAGGCTTATGTCCATGTGATCCGCGGCACGATCACCGTCAACGGCTGCGAGTTGAAAGGTGGTGATGCGGTCAAGATCACTGGCGAGGAGTCGGTTACGCTGTCTGGGGCCGATAATGTTGAAGTTTTGCTGTTTGACCTGCCTTAAACCGGTAAACCGGGGTCTGACCCGCAGGGTCAGACCCCGTCTGCTCAGCGGCCAACAGTTCTGGTTCCAAGCTTTTGACTTATTCAAAAGATCAAGGGCTTCGAACCTGGAACCGCTGGTTTTGAGACCGTTGGGGGGGCCGACCCTGTGGGTCAGACCCCGATTTACCGGGTTTTTGTTATGATTGCAGGGTTCCACAATACAAAGATTGAAAGAGCATCATGCAGCCCGTAGCAGAACAACCGGTAAAAGAAGACCTGGACTACGTCACCTCGTGCGCCCTGCCGACGCCGTGGGCCCAGTTCACGCTGCATGCCTTCGTCGAACACGCCACCGGCAAGGAGCACCTGGCCATGGTGCTGGGCGATATCGGCAATGGCGAGCCAGTGCTGGCGCGCGTGCACTCCGAATGCCTGACCGGCGACGTGCTGTTCTCGCAGCGCTGCGACTGCGGCGCCCAGCTTGAAGGCGCGCTGAAACGCATCGCCGAAGAAGGCCGCGGCGTGCTGCTTTACCTGCGCCAGGAAGGCCGCGGCATTGGCCTGATCAACAAGATGCGCGCCTACCGCCTGCAGGAGCAAGGCGCCGATACCGTGCAGGCCAACGAACAACTGGGCTTCAAACCCGACCAGCGCAACTACGCCCTGGTGGAGCCAATGCTCAAGCAGTTCGGCGTGAAGAGCCTGAAGCTGATGACCAACAATCCGCGCAAGATCGCGGCCATGGGCGCCCTCGGCGTCGAAGTGGCCGAACGGGTGCCGCTGCTGGTCAACCGCAACGCCTTCAACCAGCACTACCTGAATACCAAGGCGCTCAAGCTGGGGCACATGATGACCCCAGTCACACCGCCGGCCGCTGAAGACGGCGAACTGTAATCCCGCCCCGCTCCCCCGAGTCGAAAGATTAGATGAAATTCACTAAACTGGCTTTACTACTGACTTTGACTTGGGGCTGCGCGACAGTCAACGCGCAACAGGCGCCAGCCCCCGCCCCCGATGCAGTCGCCCTGCCGACGCCATCGAGCACGGCGCAAAAACTTTACTCCGCCGCCAAGGCAGACCTGCTGCAAGTTCGCTCGCTGTTGAAAACCGGCCGCACCCAGTCTTCGGTTGGTTCCGGCTTCCTGGTCGGCACCTCCAACCTGGTCCTGACCAACTACCACGTCGTCTCGCAATTCGCGCTCGATCCGGATACCTACACCGGCGAGTGGGTCGATACTGCCGGCCAGCGCGGCAATATCGAACTGCTGGCGGTGGACGTGCTGCACGACCTGGCCGTGGTGCGCGTGAACCGCTACGGCACCGGCTACTTCAAGCTGGGCGACAAGCCGGTCACGCTGACGCAAGGCCAATACCTTTACTCGCTGGGCAATCCGCTCGACCTGGGCTTTGCCATCTCGGAAGGCGCGTTCAACGGCGTGATCGCGCGCAGCTTCTACGAACAACTGATGTTCACCGGCCCGATCAACGCCGGCATGAGCGGCGGCCCCAGCGTGACTGTCGATGGCGCAGTGGCAGGCATCAACGTCTCCAAGCGGCTGGATGGCGAGCTGGTGTCCTTCCTGGTGCCGGCCCGCTACGCGCAAGAACTGCTGAAAAAAGTCGATCCGGAAGCCAAGCCGCCGAAAGACTTCACCGCCATCGTCGCCCAGCAATTGCTGGTGCACCAGAAGGCCATGATCGACCAGCTGCTGGCCAAGCCCCTGACCGCCAAGGCCATGGGGCCGTACTCGGTGCCGGTGCGCGAGTCGGAGCAGATGCGCTGCTGGGGGCGCTCCAACGACCGCGACTCGTTCTCGGTGGAAGTCACCAACTGCCAGATGGAATCGTCGCTGTTCGTTTCCGGCTCGCTGCAGACCGGCCAGGTGCAGATCCAGCATCAGTACATGAAGAGTACCGGCCTGGATGAAGTGCGCTTTGCCGTCTTGTCCAGCAACTCGTTCAAGAACGAGAACTTCGGCAGTCACAAGGACAAGCGCCTGACCGGCCCGATGTGCACCGAACAATTCGTCAAGAACAGCACCCTGCCGATGCGCGCCGTGATGTGCGTGCGCGCCTACCGCAAATTCGACGGCCTGTATGACTTCGCCCTGCTGACGTCCAGCACGGACGAAGGCAAGATGAACCTGCAAAGCCGCCTCGATGCACGCGGCGTGTCGTATGAAAACGGCCTGCGTGCCTCGCGCGCCTTCCTCGAATCACTGGCGCGCGAGGGCAAGAAATGAACGGCCCATTCTTCATCGAGACGCTGGCGCGCAACGGCGATGTGCTGCATCGCCACCGCGTCGACAAGCTGCCGATTACCATCGGCCGCGGCTACAACAACGATTTCATCCTCGACGATGCGCACACAGCGCCCACCCACGCGGTAGTGGAGCTGGCCGAAGACGGTGCGCTCGTGATGCGCGACATGGGCAGCCAGAACGGCATCGTGGCACACGGCAAGCGCCAGCCGTCGGTGCCGATCAATGGCACCACGGTAGTCCGCCTTGGCCACACCCGCCTGCGCGTGCGCGATGCTGCATTCCCGGTCGAAGCCGAAGTCACCGACACCACCATGCACGCATGGGAAGGCGGCGTGCCGGCGCTGGCTGGCATGGCGTTGATTGCACTGTTCGTCGGCGTGACCGAAGCGCTGTCCGATACCGGCGCCTTCCAGGCCATCCGCTACTTGCTGGTGATTGTCACCGGCATTGGCGCCGGCATGGTGTGGAGTGGTGTCTGGGCATTGGCCAACCGCCTGTTCGGCGGCCATGCGCGCCTGGGGCGCCACCTGTTCATCCTCGGCAGCGGCCTGGTGGCGATCGGCGCGTGGAAGGCTTTGAGCAGCGTGCTGGCCTATGCCTGGTCGGCGGAGGTATTCACGCGCTACGGCAACCACGTGGTGATGCTGATCCTGGTGGCGATGATCTACAACCACCTGCGCACCGTCAAGCCGCTCAAGCCGCGCGCCTTCATTTCTTCCTGCGCGGTGTTCCTGGCTCTGGGTTCGGGCCTGATCCTGATGCGAAACTACGAAGGTGCCGGCCGCCTGCGCGATGAACTGTACATGTCCGTGATCCTGCCCCCTGCGGTACGCCACAGCCAGGACCACAACCTGGATGAATTCATGGGCGAGGCAGCCAAACTGAAAGCGGCAGCCGACGACGCGCGCAAGTCCTCGAAGCTCAAGAAAGACGACGAGGACGACGACGACTGATCAGCTCGCGTAAGGCGCGCCGCGCAATTCGACGGTGTTGCCTTCGGGGTCGTTGACGTAAATCGACGGCCCCTCGCCTTCCGCGCCATAACGCAATTCGGATGGCCCGTTTGCCACATCATGCGCGCTCAGGTGAGCCCGGATCGCCGCCTCGTCGAACGGTTCGACGCGGAAGCAGAAATGGTCGACATTGCGGCCTTCCTTGCCCGGTGCGGCGCCGCCCATCATTCCCAGTTTCTTATCGACGGGCACCAGGTCCACCAGCGAGCTGCCGGCGCGCAGTTGAATCAGGCCGATCTCGTCCTGGAGGCGCTCGATGGTGCAGCCAAGTACCTCAGTGTAGAAACGGATCATGCGGTCGGCATCGACGACACGCAGCACGATGTGGTCTATCTCGCGAATCTTGATCAACGGATGTCTCCTGTTGTTTATGCGTCGGGAATGGGGTTGCTGCCGGAGACGGGCACGTAACGCCCGCCGCGGAATTCGAATTTCATCGCCTGGTCGATGCGCTGCGCCGGTGCATTGCCTTCCTTGCCCGCCTTGCTCATCGCACCGGTGAAGCGCAGCGTCAGCGCGCCCGCACCTGCAGTGTCCCAGCGGCCTTCAATGGCATAGCATTGGCCTGGCGGTACTTGATCGCCGGCGTAGACCGGATCGGCAGGCTGCAAGCCTTGTACGATACCGTCCAGGCGCTCCACGCAATCAGGGCGCGAATACACGTTATTGCCTTTGATCTTCTGCAGCACCAGCGGCTGTGCTTTCACGCCATCGACACCGATCGCATACAGCGCGAACACGTCCACACAATGCCCCTGCCAGCAGCTTCCCCATGTGACTTGCAGCGCTTGGGACCTACCCGACAAGGCGACAGGCGCCATCTGCGCCCGCCCCTCGAAGCCCTGCAGGGCGAACGGCTCCTGGCGCTTGGCAACCTTCCAGCCATCCTTGCCGGGCTTGAAGATGTAGGCCGCCAGGCCAGCTGGCGTGCCATGCGCGACTTGCGGATCGCCGCCGTCCCCGGCCGGCATCATGGTCGCCAGCAGCACCAGGCGGTCCGGCGCCACGCGCACCACCTGGCGCGGGACCACAATGACATTGCGCTTCTTGCCCTGCTTTGTGTTCCAGCCGCGTGTTACGGAACTGGTCGCGATCGGCTGCACTCGCCCGCCCTCCTCGTCTGCCCACTTGGGGAACGCGATTTGCAGCAATTCATCAGGCTGGGGATCGGCCGCTTGTGCGAACGACAGGGCGGGCACCGCCAACAATACTGCGAGTGCAGGCTTCATCGATGTTCTCCTAGATCCGCAAGCGGCGGCGGTCATTGAGGAAGGTCTCCAACTGCGCCGGCGCCAGTACCTGGACCGGGTCGCCATGGTAGACATACAGGTAAGGCTCGCCGCCCAGTCGGTCCGTCATTTTAGCCAGCACGAGGAAGCAAGTACCCAGCGGATGAATGGACGTGTCGCGTAATTGGCGCGAACATTCCACCCGCATTTCCGGGCTGAACGCCTGCCCATTCACCGGCCGCAGCACCACCCGGCCATATTCCTCCACCGACTCGACCGCCACGTCGCGGTAATCAAAAGTATCCCTGGTCATCCCGCGATCTTACCCGATCCACCTCAACGCCGCCTAAAAGACAGGTGCAGCGATTATTTGCGCCAGAAGCGCGACCAGAAGCGTGTGCGTGGCTCTCTGAACTTGAACGGTCTCGCTGCAGCGACGGCAGGCGCAACTTCAATTTGCTCAGCCAGTTCATCAAGGTAGAGTCGAACCTTGCTGAGCGGGTGATCCGGGAACTGGGCGTCGTACTCCGGGGAGTCTGCACGATTGCGCATGAAGTCGGCCTTATGGCGCGGATCGTAGGGATCTTCCTGCCACGCTTCGATTGGCACATTGAGCGATGCGAAAATCATCGACTCCCGCATGCCGGTGATGCCGCCCTCGGAACTCTGGATTTTGAACACATATGAGCAGTTCGCAAACGGCAAGGTGAAGCAAGCAATGAAGACCAAACCATGGGGTTCCATCCGGCCCTTCAGGACCGTTCGCACTGCAGGAAGGCCCGCAATCGAAACCGGATCCACTTCGACCATGGCGAGGCCGCCTGACTCCGCAGCGTCGCGATAGAAGGCCCGCAGCGCATCCGCATCATGGACATCTGCTCCGATATCGGGCTCCATCCCAAAGTAATTGATGGACAGGACATCGCCTGCCGCATTCTGGAAATACGCCACTGACTCTTCGGATTGGACCAGTGTCTACTGCGAAGGGAGCTTAAAGTTATCGGTGCAAAGCATATGGCAAACCGCGTGCCCAGCGGTTGGATGAAAGTGAGAATGTGAGCGCGCGCACCTGGTGGTACCAGCCGGCGGGAACGTACAGCATGTCGCCCGGCTGCACGATCACCTCGATCATCGTGGCCTGGCGCGCCAACGGGTAGCGCTCGAAGTCCGGCGACTCGGGATCGAACGGGCTGCCGAATAACACCGGGTTCGCTTCGCGCGTGTAGAGGAATTCATCGTGGTGCGGCGGTGACAGGAAGATCCGCTTGCTGCCCCACACTTGCGCAAAGATGTTGTCGTCGAAGTCGCTGTGCAGCGGCGTGACCGTTCCGGCAGGACCGATCCAGAAACGCGGCGGCCCCATTTTCTCGAAATACGTTGGCCAGTGGCACAAGCTATTCAGCTCGCGCAGCTCGAGGTTGCCGAGGTATGGCGGCAGGCCTTCGGTCGCCTCGGCGAGGTCGAGGTATTCGCGCATGGTCGTGTCCAGCATCGCGCGGTCAGACGCGAACGCGGTGCCGATATAGTCGCCAACGCGCGCGCGCACGTGCACATCGCCGAATCGCTCGCGCAGCACTTCAGGGCCGAGCGCACAGATTGGCCAGCGCGCCACGGCGCCGGGAATCAGGAACGGCAATCCTTCCCGCGCCCGCGCGCGGAACGCGGTCGCACTCATCGGACGAACACGCGGCACCGCATCAATGGCCGGCAAGGCGCGGGCCGCAGCACGGATTGCCTCGCGCATCTCCTGCATCGACGATACGCCGCGCACCTCGGCATCGCGGCGTTCGCGTGCTTCAGCTTTGGCAGCCTGGGCCGCCTCGCCGGCCGGTACCTTGCGCGAAGCATCGAGTGGCGGCAGGCGTGATGCTGCGCTGGACGACGGATCGCCCGGCGGCTGGTTGGATGTCATGGCTTTACGCCCCTTGGCGCAGCACCAGCAGTGCTACAGCCTCGGCGTTGATGCCTTCTTCGCGACCGAGATAACCGAGCTTCTCGTTGGTCTTGGCCTTGACGTTCACGTGCCCGACCGGCACCCCCAGGTCGGCAGCGATATTGGCTGCCATGGTGGCGATATGCGGCGCCATCTTCGGGCGCTGGGCGATGATGGTGCAGTCCACGTTGCCGATGTCGTAGCCGGTCGCGCGCACGCGCTTGGCCGCCTCGCGCAGCAGCACGCGCGAATCGGCGCCGCGGAATTCTTCTGCGGTATCCGGGAAGTGCTTGCCGATATCGCCCAGCGCGGCCGCGCCGAGGATGGCGTCGGTAATCGCATGCAGCAGCGCATCGGCATCCGAATGTCCGAGCAGGCCGCGTTCGTGCGGGATCTCGACCCCGCCAAGAATCAGCTTGCGGCCTTCAACCAGGCGGTGCGAGTCGTAGCCCTGGCCGATACGGAATGGGAGTTGCGTCATTTTGAATCCTGTCCTAAGTACATTTCTGCGATCGCGATATCGGCCGGCAGCGTCACCTTCATATTGCGCGGGTGGCCTTCCACCAGCTTCGGGGAAAAGCCCAGCATCTCGATCGCGCTGGCATCATCCGTGATGGCGCTCGGGTCCGGTGCCAGCGCCAGTGCGCGCAGCAACAGCGCATATGAAAACATTTGCGGCGTCTGCGCCAGCCACAGGCCATCGCGCGGCGTGGTCTGCACGGCGCCTGAGCGCGTGGACTTTACAGTGTCCACTACCGGCAGCGCAAGCAGGCCACCGCCCTCGTAATCGCCAACCGCGGCAATCAGCTTCGCGATCAGGGCTGGCGTCAGGCCGGGACGCGCCGCATCGTGCACCAGCACCATGTCGTCATCGCCCACATTGGCGCGCATCGCGCGCAAGCCGTTCAGGATCGACTCCATGCGCGTGGCGCCGCCGCAGCGCAGGATCGTTACGCCGCGCTCCGGCGTGATGGAATCGATATAGCCGTCGCCGGCGCTCACCACCACGTAGGTGTGCGCAATCAGGTCGCTTTGGCGGAAGGCGTCCAGCGTGTGCTGCAGCATCGGCACGCCGTTAATCGGCAGGTACTGCTTTGGGCTGGCGGCAACCATGCGTGCGCCGACACCTGCGGCGGGAATCAGTGCGAAGTATCGCTTCATTTTTTGCTACGTGACTTCCTTAAAATTGTTTGTATCTCGCCGTTGCATGCCTTGCCCAGGCGGGCATATTCTGCCGGCGAGTCGATCAGCGCCTGCTGCACTTCGACCTTGGCCATTTCGGCTTTGATGTAGGGCAGCCAGCCGCTGTCGATTTCGTGCGCCAGCGCCGAGCGTGCAGTGCCGGCGGGTGCGTACAGCGGCTTGGCTTCGAAGCGCCGCGCCAGCGCCGACCGCACAACTTCTTCCACCTTGACCAGATGGTCCATGTACGCGTTCATGTGCCGCAGTTCGTGCGTCAGGATCTCCGCATAGCCGCAAGTGCCCGGCGGGAACTCGTTTCCGACATAGATGCGCACCGGTGCATACGTCAACTGCACCTTGATCTGCGGCGCCACGCATTCATAGCCGCTGCCAGGATCGATCAGCATCGGTCCATCGAGGCCGATCTGCACGCGCGACTCGGTGCGGGTCAGGCCCAGCACGTAACCGGTAGCCGGCATCTTCTCGGTGCGCATGGCCGAAAGCTGCTTGTACGAGAGCTGGGTGTTGACCGTGTAGCCGTTCTGGCGTGCCGACAGCACCGAGACGGTCTTGCTGATCGTGTCTTCGCAGCGGATCTGGAACGGCGTGCGCTGCACTTGCGCTGCCTGTGCCTGGCTTGCCGCGAGGGCGCCAACCAGCAACAGGCTGCGCAAGGCGCTCATGGCCTCAGTCCAGCTTCCAGGCGCCGGAGCGCAGTTTGTCGAGCCAGAAGGCGCCGATCACAGTTTTCACGTCAGTGATTTTGCCGCCGCGGACCCAGTCCAGCATTTCGTCCACGCTGACTGTGATGGTTTCGATGAACTCACCGTCGTCCAGTTTTACTTCGCCGGCGGTCAGGCCGCGCGCCAGGTAAATGTCCAGGTGCTCGTCCGAGTAGGCGATGGCGTTGTGGATGGTGCTGACGAATTGCCAGTCGGTGGCGGTGTAGCCGGTTTCCTCTTCCAGCTCGCGCATGGCGCAGGCCAGCGGGTCTTCACCCGGGTCGATCTTGCCGGCGGGGAGTTCGATGAAGACGCGGTCGTTCGGGTAGCGGTATTGGCGTTCCAGCAGCACCTTGCCGTTGTCCAGCACCGGGATGATCACTACGGCGCCAGGATGGCGGATGTATTCGCGCTTGGTGTGCTTGCCGTCGGGCAGGCTCACCGTGTCGCGGTGGACTTTGAGGAAGCCGCCGTCGTAGGCGATGCTGCCGTCTATTTTGGTTTCTTTGAGATGCTTGTCCATGTTTTGCTTTTTAAACCCGGTAAGGCGGGGTCTTTGGGCTTGTGGTAAGGGTTGTGCGACTTTGACCTTCTCAAAAAGTCAAAGGCTTAGAACCCTATCAACGGCTTCGAGACCGTTCGGGGTCTGACCCTGCGCCGGATGGCCGTCCCGTCAGACCCTGGTTTACCGGTTTATTGGTGATGTTTACGCAGGTAGCGTACCACGAAGCCAGGAAAAGCAAACACCAGGAAAGCGAACGCCGCGACCCAGTAGAACTCCCAGTTCTGAGGAAACGCGGTGCCGATGCGGGATTCAAGCGCGATGCCAATGCCGCCCACGGCGACATACAGCACTGCCAGTTCCGCCAGCCGCACCAAAAATGGCTTGCGCGCGGCCTTCAGCGGAATCATGGCAAATACCTTCTCGTTCAGAAAAGGCAGGTTGGCGGCCACCACTGCAAGCAGGATGACCAGCCAGGATGATGCATTGACGTCCATCGATCAGGAAGCCAGGGTCTTCTGCATGGCTGCCAGGCAGGCATTCAGCAGCGGGCCTGGGATCATGCCCAGCACCACAACGGCCAGGCCGTTCAGTGTCAGAACGATGCCCTTGTCGCTGCTAACCACCAGCGGGGTGCTGTCAGCCGGTTCGTCGAACCACATCACTTTCACGATGCGGATGTAGTAGAACGCGCCCACCAGCGAGAACATCACGGCGAACACGGTCAGCCACACGGCACCGGTAGCCAGCACCGATTGCAGTACCGCGAACTTGGCGGCAAAGCCCATCATCGGCGGCACGCCAGCCAGCGAGAACATCAGCACGGACATCAGCAGCGCATAAACCGGGCTGCGCTTGGACAGGCCCTTGAAGTCGTCGATTTCTTCCGCTTCGAAGCCCTTACGTGCCAGCACCATGATCAGGCCGAACGAACCGACGGTGGTCATGACGTAGGTGATCGCGTAGTACATGGCAGCCGAGTAGGCAGCAGCAGCGTTGTCGGTCTTGTGGCCAGCCACGCCAGCCAGCAGGCCAAGCAGCACGAAGCCCATCTGCGCGATGGTGGAGTAAGCCAGCATGCGCTTCAAGTTGGTCTGCGCGATGGCGGTCAGGTTACCGATCGCCAGCGACAGCACGGCCAGGATCATCAGCATCTGCTGCCAGTCGAACGCCATTGGCAGCATGCCTTCCACCAGCAGGCGCACGCAGATAGCGAAGGTCGCCAGCTTCGGTGCACCGCCCAGCAGCAGGGTCACGCCGGTCGGCGCACCCTGGTAGACGTCCGGTACCCACATATGGAACGGCACGGCGCCCAGCTTGAAGGCGAGACCGGCCACCACGAACACCAGGCCGAAGGTCAGGATGGTCGGGTTGACAGTGCCGGAGCCGATGACGGCAGCCACGCGGGAAATATCCAGCGAACCGGTCGCACCGTACAGCATCGACATGCCATACAGCAGGAAGCCGGAGGCCAGCGCACCCAGGATGAAGTACTTCATCGCAGCTTCGGTAGCGCGGGCGTCGTCGCGGCGCAGCGCCACCAGGGCGTACAGCGACAGCGACATCAGTTCCAGGCCCAGGTAAATGGTCAGGAAGTTGTTTGCCGAGATCATCACCATCTGGCCCAGCAGGGAGAACAGCGCCAGGACGTAGAACTCGCCGCCCAGGTTACCGCCCAGCATGCCGCGGTCGGTGGAGTACTGGCGCGCATACACCAGCGTCATCGCCATGGTCAGATAGGAGAACAGTTTCAGCAGGTTGCCCATCGGGTCGCTGATGAACATGTTCGAGAACGCGTACACCGTGCTGCCGGCCGTGTAGTCGGCAAAGCTGAAGAAAGCCGCGCCGACCAGGGTGGCCAGCGTCAGCATGTAAGTGATCGCACGTTTGCCCTCTGCCAGGAACATGTCGATCAGCAGGATCGCCGAAGCAGCGATCAGCAGAAAGACTTCTGCGTAGAGCGGGATCAGGTTAGTGGTATTCATGAAAACTTGGTCCTATTTGCAATCAAGGGGCCACGACTGGCAGCTTGCTTTGGGCAGCATGCGCCAGCAGGTCGGCCACGGAAACCTGCATCACGTCCGTGAATGGCGCTGGGTACAGGCCCATCACCAGCACAGCGATCGCCAGGATGCCCAGCATCAGGAACTCGCGGTTGTTAACGTCGGTCAGTTCTTCCACGTGCTTGTTGGTGATCGCGCCGAAGATCACGCGCTTGGCCATCCACAGGGAGTAAGCCGCGCCGAAGATCAGGGCGGTAGCAGCCAGGATGCCGGTCACGAAGTTGAACTGCACGGCGCCCAGGATCACCATGAACTCGCCTACGAAGCCGGAGGTGGCCGGCAGGCCGCAGTTAGCCATGGAGAACAGGATGAACAGCGCTGCGAACTTAGGCATCTTGTTCACGACGCCACCGTAGTCGGCGATCTGGCGCGAGTGCATGCGGTCGTACAGCACGCCGATGCACAGGAACATTGCGCCGGAGATGAAGCCGTGCGACACCATCTGCACGATACCGCCCTGCACTGCCATGTCGTTGAACATGAAGAAGCCCAGGGTCACGAAGCCCATGTGTGCGATGGACGAATACGCCACCAGTTTCTTCATGTCTTTCTGCACCAGGGCCACCAGGCCGATGTAAATCACGGCGATCAGGGACAGCACGATCACCATTGGCGCCAGCTTGTGCGAAGCGTCAGGCACGATCGGCAGCGAGAATCGCAGGAAGCCGTAAGCACCCAGCTTCAGCATGATCGCGGCCAGAACTGCGGAACCGCCGGTCGGCGCTTCCACGTGCACATCCGGCAGCCAGGTGTGGACCGGGAACATCGGCACCTTCACGGCGAAGGCCATGAAGAAGGCAAAGAAGATCGCGATCTGCTCACCCATGGTCAGCGGCAGCTTGTGCCAGTCCAGGATGTTGAAGCTTTGCGACTTGTTGTACAGGTAGATGATGGCAACCAGCGTCAGCAGCGAGCCGAAGAAGGTGTACAGGAAGAACTTGAACGCTGCGTAGATGCGGTTGGCACCACCCCACACGCCGATGATGATGTACATCGGGATCAGGGTCGCTTCGAAGAAGAAGTAGAACAGCAGGCCGTCCATGGCGGCGAACACGCCGATCATCAGGCCCGACAGGATCAGGAACGCGCCCATGTACTGCGCCACGCGTTCGGTGATCACCTCCCACGCCGAAATCACCACGATCACGGTGATGAAGGCGGTCAGCGGGATGAACCACATCGACAGGCCGTCAATGCCCAGCGAGTAGAAGATGTTGAAGCGGTCGATCCAGGCTGCTTTCTCGACGAACTGCATGCCGTGGGCCGCCTTGTCGAACTGCGTCATCAGCGGGATGGTCGGCACCAGGGATACCAGGGCGCCTACCAGCGACAGCACGCGCACCATGCCGGCACGCGTATCGCGGCCGATGGCCAGTACGATCAGGCCGAAGACGATCGGTACCCAGATCGACAGGCTGAGGTAAGGAGGTAGAGTATTAATCGTTGACTGCATTTGTTATCTCTTTTGCGTCAGCTGTTAAGCGTGCCAAAACGGCAGGAAGTACACCAGGAAGCCCAGGATACCGATGATCATCACGAAGGCGTAGTGATAGATGTAGCCGGTCTGGAACATCTTGGTGATGCTGGAGAACCAGCCCACCACCTTCGCCGAACCGTTCACCAGCAGGCCATCGATGATGGCGCGGTCGCCCGCTGCCCACAGGCCCTCGCCCAGCAGGCGTGCGCCGCGGGCAAAGACAGCCTCGTTGAACTTGTCCATGTAGTACTTGTTGTCCAGCAGGGTGTGCAGGAACTTGAACTTGGCATAGAACCAGGCCGGCACTTTCGGATTGATCATGTAGCAGTAGTAAGCCGAAGCCACGCCTGCAATCGCCAGCCACAGTGGCAGCGTGGTCAGGGAGTGGATCGCCATGGCAACCGGGCCGTGGAATTCTTCCGCCAGTTCGTGCATCGCGTGGTGGTTTTCGCCGACGAAGATCACGTCTTTGAAGAAGCCGCCGAACAGCATGGGTTCGATCGCGATTGCGCCAATGATGACCGACGGGATAGCCAGCAGGATCAGCGGCAGGGTCACTACCAGGCCTGGCGAATGCGGCTTCTCGCCTGGAGCCAGGCCGTGGTGGCCGTGGTCGTCTTCTTCGGCTTCGTCAGCGTGGTGCGAATCGTGGTCGTGGTGGTGTTCCTTGCCGAAGTTCTCCGGGCCGTGGAACACGACGAAGTACATACGGAAGGAGTAGAACGCGGTCACGAACACGCCAGCCAGCACGGCGAAGTTGGCAAAGCCAGCGCCCGGCAGGTGGGTTGCGTGCACGGCTTCGATGATCATGTCCTTCGAGTAGAAGCCGGAGAAGAACGGGGTACCGATCAGCGCCAGGGAGCCCAGCAGCGAGGTAATCCAGATGATCTTCAGGTACTTCTTCAGGCCGCCCATATTGCGGATGTCCTGGTCGTGGTGCATCGCCATGATGACGGCGCCTGCGCCCAGGAACAGCAGTGCCTTGAAGAAGGCGTGGGTCATCAGGTGGAACACGGCCACGGAGTAAGCCGAAGCGCCCAGCGCCACGGTCATGTAACCGAGCTGCGACAGGGTCGAGTATGCCACCACGCGCTTGATGTCGTTCTGGATGATGCCCATGAAGCCCATGAACAGCGCGGTAATCGAACCGATCACCAGGATGAACGACAGTGCGGCGTCCGACATCTCGAACAGCGGCGACATGCGGGTCACCATGAAGATACCGGCGGTAACCATGGTTGCCGCGTGAATCAGTGCCGAGATCGGGGTCGGGCCTTCCATCGAATCAGGCAGCCAGACGTGCAGCGGGAACTGCGCCGACTTGCCCATGGCGCCGATGAACAGGCAGATACAGGCCACCGAGATCAGCGCCCAGCCGAAGCCCGGCAGGGTGCCGTTGACCAGCACGTCCTTCTTGGCGAACACTTCCTGGTAGTCCATGGAGCCGGTGTAAGCCAGGATCAGGCCAATGCCCAGGATGAAGCCGAAGTCGCCCACGCGGTTGACAAGGAAAGCCTTCATGTTGGCGAAGATGGCGGTCGGGCGGGTGTACCAGAAGCCGATCAGCAGGTAGGACACCAGGCCCACAGCTTCCCAACCGAAGAACAGCTGCAGGAAGTTGTTCGACATCACCAGCATCAGCATCGAGAAGGTGAACAGCGAGATGTAGGAGAAGAAGCGGTTGTAGCCTTCGTCTTCAGCCATATAGCCGATGGTGTAGATGTGAACCATCAGCGACACGAAGGTCACCACGTTCATCATCATCGCGGTCAGCGCGTCGATCTGGAAGCCGACAGCCAGCTTGACACCGGCCACGGTCATCCAGCGGTACACGTCCGCGTTGTAGGTAGCGCCATCCATCACCTGCAGCAGGGTCTGGAACGAGATCAGGAAAGCGATCAGCACGCCCAGGATGGTCGCGGTATGCGACACCTTGCGGCCAACGACATTGCCGAAGAACTTGGTGCCCAGCAGGCCCGCGATTGCGGAACCTGCCAATGGCGCCAACGGAACGGCCAGAAGGAGGGTTGGGTTAAGTTGCCCCGTCATGATTTACCTTATCTATTTTTCGAGGTTTTAACTTAGCCTTTGAGGCTGTCCAGGTCTTCCACGTTGATGGTGTCCAGGTTACGGAACATCACCACCAGGATCGCGAGGCCGATTGCCGATTCGGCAGCCGCCACGGTCAGGATGAAGAAGACGAAGATCTGCCCGGCCGCGTCGCCCAGGTAGTGCGAGAACGCGATGAAGTTCATGTTCACTGCCAGCAGCATCAGTTCGATGGCCATCAGCAGGACAATGACGTTCTTGCGGTTCAGGAAAATACCGACGATCGAGATCGCGAACAGGATCGCGCCCAGGATCAGTACCGAGGATAAAGTCATGGTGCCTCCTTCGTTTCCGCTGCTGCGACCGGAGCGTGGACGGTGGCGTCCATCTTCACGATCTTCAGGCGGTCATTACGCTTGACGCGGACGGCAGCGCCCGGGTCGATAGCCTTGGTGTCCTTGCGCTTGCGCAGGGTCAGCGCCACGGCGGCAACGATTGCCACCAGCAGGACCACGGCTGCGATTTCAAACGCGTAGACGTACTCGGTGTAGATCTTCAGGCCCAGTGCCTTGGTCTGGCCGATGGTGTTGGCCGCCGCAGGTACCGCAGTGCCGGTGCCCGGGAAGGCACGCCAGATCACGGCCGACATTTCGATCACGATCACGCCGCCCACGACAGCCGCCACGGGCAGGTAATTCCAGAAGCCGGCGCGCAGCTTGTCGATGTCGATGTCGATCATCATCACGACGAACAGGAACAGGACCATCACGGCGCCGACGTACACCAGCACCAGAACGATGGACAGGAATTCGGCTTTCAGCAGCATCCAGATGCCGGCCGCCTGGAAGAAGGCCAGCACCAGGAACAAGGCAGCTTGCACCGGGTTGCGAGCCGTAATAACGCGCAGCGATGCCAACACCAGGATGGCACCGAACACGAAGAACAAGATATCAGTGAAGTTCATTTTTATTAGCCTCGGCGATCAGCGGTACTTGGCATCAGCCGCGCGGTTAGCCGCGATTTCCGCTTCATAGCGGTCGCCTACGGCCAGCAGCATCTCTTTGGTGTAGTACAGGTCACCGCGTTTTTCGCCGTGGTATTCCAGTACGTGCGTCTCGACAATCGAGTCCACCGGGCAGGATTCTTCGCAGAAGCCGCAGAAGATGCACTTGGTCAGGTCGATGTCGTAACGGGTGGTACGGCGGCTGCCGTCGTCACGCTGCTCCGACTCGATGGTGATCGCCATCGCCGGACAAACTGCTTCGCACAGTTTGCAGGCGATGCAGCGCTCTTCGCCGTTTGGATAACGGCGCAGGGCGTGCAGGCCGCGGAAGCGCGGCGACATTGGTGTTTTCTCTTCAGGGAACTGGACGGTGATCTTCTTGGCAAACATGTATTTGCCCGTCAGCGCCATCCCCTTGAACAGTTCGGTCAGCAAGAAGCTGCCGAAGAAGTCTTTCAATCGGTCCATTCTGTATTCGCTCTCTTACTTCCAAATATTCCAGGAGGTCTGCATCCAGGTCGCCACGAAGACCAGGTAAACCAGGGTCAGTGGGATGAACACTTTCCAGCCCAAACGCATGATCTGGTCGTAGCGATAACGTGGGAACGTTCCGCGGGTCCAGATGAACAGCGACACGATGAAGAAGGTCTTGATGAACAGCCAGAAGAAGCCGCCGAACACGCCGCCGATTTCCAGCGCTGCGATCGGTGCGGACCAGCCGCCCAGGAACATGATCGAAGCCAGCAGGCCAATCAGGATCATGTTGGCGTATTCCGCCAGGAAGAACATCGCGTAAGCCATGCCGCCGTATTCGACCATGTGGCCGCCGACAATCTCGGACTCGCCTTCCACCACGTCGAACGGGTGACGGTTACATTCGGCCAGGCCGGAGACCAGGTACACCACGAAGATCGGCAGCAGCGGCAGCCAGTTCCAGGAGAACAGGTTCAGGCCCATCGCAGCCATGGTGCCTTTCTGTTGGCCGGCCACGATTTCCGACAGGTTCAGCGAACCGGAAACCATCAGCACGATCACCAGGGCGAAGCCCATCGCAATTTCGTAGGACACCATCTGTGCCGATGCACGCATCGCGCCCATGAAGGAGTACTTCGAGTTGGCGGACCAGCCGGCGATGATGATGCCGTACACCTCCATCGAGGCGATCGCCATGATCAGCAGCAGGCCGGCGTTGACGTCGGCCAGGGCAGCGCCCGGGGCGAACGGCACCACGGACCAGCAAGCCAGTGCCGGCATGATGGTCATCACAGGACCGATGAAGAACAGGGACTTGTTCGACTTGGTCGGGACGATAATCTCTTTGAAGAGCAGTTTCAGTGCGTCGGCGATCGGCTGCAGCAGGCCGTTCGGGCCCACGCGGTTCGGGCCGATACGGATCTGGATCCAGCCGAGGAGCTTGCGCTCCCACAGGGTCAGGTAGGCGACCAGGCCCATCAGCGGCAGCGTCACGCACAGAATCTTGGCAAGGGTCCAGACGAACGGCCAGAAGGTGCCGAGGTTGGCCTCGCCCATTACCTTAATCGAATCAATCATTTCTGGCAGAGCCATTATTTGCCCTCCCCTGCTTTAGCAACGGTGATCTCACCGAACATCGCGCCCAGCATCGAGGTCGATGCATGTGCGGCAGACACGCGCACCACGTTCGCTGGCAGGCCGGCGTCGATGATGGCTTCCAGGATCGCAAAGCCGGAGCCCTGCTTGACTTCGACCTTGTCGCCGGCCTTCACGCCGATCTGCTGCGCAGCGGCAGTAGACAGGTGCGCTTTCGGCGCGGCAGCATCGGTGGTCGCCAGCAGCGGGCCGGAACGGCGCACCAGGGCGTCAGCGAAGTAGATCGGCACGTCGGCCAGGCGCTGCAGGCCGGTCGCGGTGAACGGAACACCGGCAACGGCAGCCTTGCGCGACACGTTCGACAGCTTGGCCGACAGGTCGGACGCGCCCTTTTCGAACAGCTCGTCGCGGATCGATTCCGAGGTTTCGTAGTCGAAGCCGCCCAGGCCCAGGATGTTGCCCAGTACGCGCAGCACTTTCCAGGCCGGACGGGCGTCGCCCATCGGCTTGACGGTGCCATTGAAGGACTGCAGGCGGCCTTCGGCGTTGACGAAGGAGCCGGAAGTCTCGGCAAACGGAGCGACCGGCAGCAGCACGTCGGCGTAGTCCATGCCGTGCTTGAAGGCCGACATCACGACCACCATTTCAGCGGCGTTCAGCGCGGTCTTGGCAGCTTGCGGGTTGGCAGCGTCCAGTTCCGGCTCGGCGTTCAGGAGCACGTAGGCTTTCTTCTGCACGGTGAAGGCTGGAGCAGCGTTCTTCGCGGTCGCGCCAACCAGGTAGCCGCCAACAGTGTTGGCAGCTTCGGTCAGGTAGCCCAGCTTGGCGCCGGTCTGTTCCGCGATCCACTGCGCAGCAGCGTGCAGTTTCGATGCTTCCGGATGCGCCACGGCGGCGTTACCCAGGAACACGGCCTTGCGCTCGCCGCCAACCAGCGATTCGGCGATGGCGTCGGCTGCCGCGGAAGCGACAACGCCTTCGAAGCCGGCAGGAGCGGCAACGCCCTTGGCCTTGGCCACGGCAGCAACCACGCCGGACAGCGCGGCCAGCCAGTCGGTCGGCGCAGCGATGATCTTGTTGGCGGTGGTGATCAGGTTTTCGTCGTTCGAGCCATGCAGCACGGACAGCTTGCCGCCGGCTTTCACGGCCGCACGGATGCGGGTCGCGAACAGCGGATGATCCTTGCGCAGGAAGGAACCGATCACAAACACGCGTTGCAGCGTGCTCAGTTCAGCGATCGGCATGCCCAGCCATGGCTTCACTTCGCCGTCCAGCGCGAAGTCGGACTGGCGCAGGCGGAAGTCGACGTTCTCCGAACCCACGCCGTGCATCAGCTTCTTCAGCAGGGCCAGCTCTTCCACGGTGGAGTGCGCGGTCGCGTATGCGGCCAGCGAATCAGCGCCGTGTTCGTGCTTGATGTTCTTCAGGCCGTGCGCCACGTATTCCAGCGCGACTTGCCACTCAACTTCTTTCCACTCGCCGCCCTGCTTCAGCATTGGCTTGGCCAGGCGCTCGGCGCTTTCCAGCGCTTCGTAGGAGTAGCGGTCCTTGTCGGAAATCCAGCATTCGTTGACGTCATCGTTCTCAAACGGCAGCACGCGCTTCACGGAGCCCTGCTTCACTTGAACGATCAGGTTGGCGCCGGTGGAGTCGTGCGGGGAGACCGATTTGCGGCGCGACAGTTCCCAGGTACGGGCGCTGTAGCGGAACGGACGCGAGGTCAGCGCGCCGACCGGGCACAGGTCGATCATATTGCCCGACATTTCGGAGCTCACTGCTTCGCCCACGAAGGTGGTGATCTCGGAATGCTCGCCGCGGCCCAGCATGCCCAGTTCCATCACGCCGGCCACTTCCTGGCCAAAGCGCACGCAGCGGGTGCAGTGGATGCAGCGCGACATTTCTTCCATCGCCACCAGCGCGCTGCCGGCCTTCGGCGGCACTACGCGCTTCTCTTCTTCGTAGCGGGACTCCATCTTGCCGTAACCTACGGCCAAGTCCTGCAGCTGGCACTCACCGCCCTGGTCGCAGATCGGGCAATCCAGCGGGTGGTTAATCAGCAGGAATTCCATCACCGACTTCTGTGCTTGCACAGCCTTGTCGGAGGCGGACTTCACAATCATGCCAGCCGATACCGGCGTGGCGCATGCTGGCAAAGGCTTAGGCGCCTTCTCCACTTCGACCAGGCACATACGGCAGTTCGCAGCGATCGACAATTTCTTGTGATAGCAGAAGTGCGGGATGTAGGTACCCAGCTTGTTGGCGGCGTCCATCACCATGCTACCCGCAGGGACTTCTACCTTTTTGCCGTCAATTTCGATTTCAACCATGATAATCGCAGCTTAGTAAGCCGAAACAGGCACCAGGCAGTGCTTGTGTTCGACGTGATATTCAAATTCTTCGCGGAACTGCTTGACGAAGGCGCGGACCGGCATTGCGGCAGCATCGCCCAGCGCGCAGATAGTGCGGCCCTGGATGTTGTCGGCGATGGAGTTCAGCATGTCCAGGTCCGAAGGACGGCCCTGGCCGTTCTCGATACGGTGGATCATGCGGTACATCCAGCCGGTGCCTTCACGGCACGGGGTGCACTGGCCGCACGACTCTTCAAAGTAGAAGTAGGACAGGCGTTCCAGGGCTTTGACCATGCAGCGCGTCTCGTCCATCACGATCACGGCGCCCGAACCGAGCATGGAGCCGGCTTTGGCGATCGAATCGTAATCGAGGTCGGTCTGCATCATGATCTCGCCGCGGATCACCGGAGCGGACGAACCGCCAGGGATCACGGCCTTGATCTTCTTGCCGCCGCGCATACCGCCGGCCAGCTCCATCAGCTTGGCGAACGGCGTGCCCAGCGGGACTTCGTAGTTGCCCGGACGCTCAACGTCGCCCGAGATCGAGAAGATCTTGGTGCCGCCGTTGTTAGGCTTGCCCAGGCCGAGGTAGTTCTCGGCGCCGATGTTCAGGATGAACGGCACGGCCGCGAAAGTCTCGGTGTTGTTGATGGTGGTCGGCTTGCCGTACAGGCCGAACGAGGCCGGGAAAGGCGGCTTGAAGCGCGGCTGGCCTTTCTTGCCTTCCAGCGATTCCAGCAGCGCGGTTTCTTCGCCGCAAATGTAGGCACCGTAGCCATGGTGGGCATGCAGCTGGAAGCTGAAGTCCGAACCCATGATCTTGTCGCCCAGGAAGCCGGCGGCACGCGCCTCTTCCAGCGCTTCTTCAAAGCGCAGGTATTCCTGGAAGATCTCGCCGTGGATGTAGTTGTAGCCCACGGTGATGCCCATCGCATACGCGCCGATGGCCATGCCTTCGATCAGTGCATGCGGGTTGTAGCGGATGATGTCGCGGTCCTTGAAGGTGCCTGGTTCGCCTTCGTCGGTGTTGCAGACGAGGTATTTCTGGCCAGGGAACTGGCGCGGCATGAAGGACCATTTCAGGCCGGTCGGGAAACCCGCACCGCCGCGGCCGCGCAGGCCGGAAGTCTTCAGGTCGGCGATGATGGCCTCAGGCGCGATCTTCTCTTCGATGATGCGGCGCAGCGCGGAGTAGCCACCGCGCTTGACGTAGTCGGCCAGGTGCCAGTTGTCGCCGTTCAGATCCTTCAGGATCAGCGGATTGATGTGACGGTCGTGCAGCGAGGTCATTTCTTCAGCTCCTCCACCAGGGCGTCGAGTTTGTCGTTGCTCATGTGGGAGCACATACGGTGGTTGTTGACCAGGATGACCGGTGCGTCGCCGCACGCGCCCATGCACTCCCCTTCCATCAGCGTGAACGCACCGTCTTCGGTGGTGCCGCGGAAGTCGATGCCCAGCTTGGCCTTCAGGTGTTCGGCAGCTTTCACGCCGCCCGACAGTGCGCATGGCAGGTTGGTGCACACGGTGATCTTGTGCTTGCCGACCGGCTTCAGGTTGTACATATTGTAGAAAGTCGCGACTTCCTGCACGGCGATGGCCGGCATGCGGATGTAGTCCGCGATTTCCTTCATGGTTTCTGGCGACAGCCAGCCCAGTTCAACCTGGGCGTGGGCCAGTGCAGCCATCACGGCCGACTGGCGCTGGTCGGCCGGATACTTGGCCAACTCGCGGTCGATTTTTTTATAGCATTCTTGGGATAACAGCATTTCTTGCCCTTAGCGGTCGATTTCACCGAAAACGATGTCCTGGGTACCGATGATGGTCACGGCGTCGGCGATCATGTGGCCGCGCGACATTTCGTCCAGACCCTGCAGGTGGGCAAAGCCCGGTGCGCGGATCTTCATACGGTATGGCTTGTTGGCGCCATCGGAGATCAGGTAGATGCCGAATTCGCCTTTCGGGTGTTCCACCGCGCTGTACGCTTCGCCCGGCGGCACGTGGAAGCCTTCGGTGAACAGCTTGAAGTGGTGGATCAGCGATTCCATATTGGTCTTCATGTCCACGCGGTTAGGCGGAGCGACCTTGCGGTTGCTGGTCATGACAGGACCCGGGTTGGCTTTCAGCCATGCCACGCACTGCTTGATGATCTTGTTCGACTGGCGCATCTCTTCGATACGCACCAGGTAGCGGTCATACGAGTCGCCGTTGGTGCCGACCGGAATGTCGAAGTCCATCTTGTCATAGACTTCATACGGCTGCTTCTTGCGCACGTCCCAGGCTACGCCGGAACCGCGCAGCATGGCGCCGGTGAAGCCCATGGCCATCGCATCCTCCGGGGACACGACGCCCACGCCGACGGTACGCTGTTTCCAGATACGGTTGTCGGTCAGCAGGGTTTCGTATTCGTCGACGTAGGTCGGGAACCGCTTGGTGAAGTCTTCCACGAAGTCCAGCAGGGAACCCTGGCGGTTTTCGTTGCGCTCGGCCAGCGCCTTCGCGTTGCGGATCAGCGATGCCTTGTATTGCGGCATGGAGTCCGGCAGGTCGCGGTACACGCCGCCCGGACGGTAATAAGCCGCGTGCATACGGGCGCCCGACACTGCTTCGTAGCAGTCCATCAGGTCTTCGCGGTCGCGGAAAGCGTACAGGAACGGGCCCATTGCGCCCACGTCCAGCGCGTGCGCGCCCAGCCACAGCAGGTGGTTCAGGAGGCGGGTGATCTCGTCGAACATCACGCGGATGTATTGCGCGCGGATCGGCACTTCCAGGCCGAGCAGCTTTTCGATCGCCATCACGTAGGCGTGTTCGTTGGACATCATGGACACGTAGTCCAGGCGGTCCATATACGGCACGGATTGCAGGTAGGTCTTCTGCTCTGCCAGCTTCTCGGTGGCGCGGTGCAGCAGGCCGATATGCGGGTCGGCACGCTGGATCACCTCGCCGTCCAGCTCCAGCACCAGGCGCAGCACGCCGTGCGCTGCCGGGTGCTGCGGACCAAAGTTCAGGGTGTAATTCTTAATTTCAGCCATGTTTTACTTCCCGTAGTTTTCTTCGCGGATCACGCGCGGCACGTTTTCGCGCGGTTCGATGGTCACAGGCTGGTAAACAACGCGCTTCTGCTCATGGTCATAGCGCATTTCAACGTAGCCCGACACTGGGAAGTCCTTGCGGAATGGGTGGCCGATGAAACCGTAGTCGGTCAGGATGCGGCGCAGGTCGTTGTGGCCTTCGAAGATGATGCCGTACAGGTCGAACGCTTCGCGCTCGAACCAGTTGGCGGCGCGCCAGATCGGGGTCACGGAGGCCACGATCGGCATCTCGTCGTCCGGCGCGAACACGCGCACGCGCAGGCGCCAGTTCTTTTCCACGGACAGCAGGTGGGTCACGGCCGCGAAGCGCAGGCCGTCCCAGGTGCCTTCACCGTAGGTCGAGTAGTCAACGCCGCACAAGTCGATCAGCGTATCAAAACGCAAAGCTGCGTCGTCGCGCAGCTCTTGCATTACCTGGTAGTAGTCCCCAGATTTGACTGTAATCGTCACTTCGCCCAGCGCGACGACGATGGAGGCCCGCTCGCCCAGCTTTTGCTCGAGGGCGGAGACCAGTGTTTGCAGATGTGTGTTCATAAGGTCTTACCGCGCGATCGTGTTGGTCTTCTTGATCTTGTTGTGCAACTGCAGGATGCCGTACAGCAGTGCTTCTGCAGTCGGCGGGCAGCCCGGCACGTACACGTCGACCGGCACGATACGGTCGCAACCGCGCACCACGGAGTACGAGTAGTGGTAGTAGCCGCCGCCGTTGGCGCAGGAACCCATGGAGATCACCCAACGCGGGTCAGGCATCTGGTCATAGACCTTGCGCAGTGCAGGGGCCATCTTGTTGCACAGGGTGCCTGCCACAATCATCACGTCGGACTGACGTGGCGACGGACGGAACATGAAACCGAAACGCTCCAGGTCGTAACGGGCAGCACCAGCATGCATCATCTCCACTGCACAGCAAGCCAGACCGAACGTCATCGGGTACATCGAACCCGTGCGCGCCCAGTTGATTACCGTGTCAAAGGTAGTGGTGATGAAGCCTTCGTTAAATACGCCTTCAATAGACATGGCTTATTCCCAATCAAGGGCACCTTTCTTCCAGATATACCAAAAACCGACCACGAATTCGGCGATGAACACCATCATCGTCACGTAACCCTGCCAGCCCAGTTCACGCATGGAGACACCCCACGGGAAGAAGAATGCAGTTTCAAGGTCGAACAAAATGAACAGAATTGCGACGAGGTAGTAACGGACGTCGAATTTCATGCGCGCGTCTTCGAAAGCTTCGAAGCCGCACTCGTATGGGGAAAGCTTGGCCGCATCAGGCTTGTTTGGACCAAGGAGATGGCCCAGCACTTGCGGGGCGACGCCGACGCCGAGGCCGACGAGAAGGAACAACAGGACGGGGAAGTAATTTTCGAGGTTCACGATGGGTAAGCAGCTTAGTTGAAATACGCTCGACCCCAATCACTTGCTACTGAGACCAGGATCAAACGACACATCCTCGTAAAAAAACCAGCTAAGCCCTGAATCGATGATTCAAACGACCTGCTGGCTTTTGATCTTTTTTGGTGCCGACGACGAGACTCGAACTCGTACAGCTTGCGCCACTACCCCCTCAAGATAGCGTGTCTACCAATTTCACCACGTCGGCAATAGGCCGCTATTCTACACTGTGATCGACGCTTTGTTAATGCACATTGCGCATAATCAAGAAGAAAAACGGCAAAAAGTTCAAAGTTGCCAGTTTTACTTCGCTGGCGAAGCGGCAGGGGTAGCCGCTGCCGGTGCCGGAGCAGCCGGTGCGGATGCGGCCGGAGCCTCGACCGGAGCCGGGGTTGCAGCTGCCGGAGCCGCAGGCGCTGGCGCCGCGGAAGGGATAGCCGCAGCGCCGCCCACTGGCGCAGGAGCGGTGACCGGGGCTTTGACGTTATCCATCACGCCCGCACCAACCGAAACGTTACCCTTGCTGGCCAGGACCGACAGGCCGAGGGTGGCAGCGAAGAAAATCGCTGCCGCCACGGCGGTCGACTTGGACATGAAGTTCGAGGAACCGGAGGCGCCGAACAGGCTGCCGGAAGCGCCAGAGCCGAAGGCCGCGCCCATGTCGGCGCCCTTACCATGCTGCAGCAAGACCAGGCCCACGATGGCGATTGCCGACAGGACCTGCACTACGATGACCAGATTGAACAAAGAGTTCATGCTATTCCTTAATTAATAAAATTGCTGCACTTCATGCGGACTGGATGATGGCGAGGAAATCCGCCACCTTCAGTGCCGCACCGCCAATCAGGCCGCCGTCGATATCCGGCTGGGCCAACAATTCCTTGGCGTTTTCCGGCTTCATGCTGCCGCCATACAGGATCTGCATGCCGGCGGCCGCAGCCGCATCCTTCTTTGCTACCCTGGCGCGCAGCAGTGCGTGCACTTCCTGCGCCATTTCCGGGGTAGCGGTCTTGCCGGTACCAATCGCCCACACAGGCTCATAGGCCAGCACAATCCCGGCCAACTGCTCGGCGCCCAATACTTCGAGCACCGCATCAAGCTGCTCGCCGACCACGTCGGCGGTCTTGCCGGCTTCGCGCTCTTCCAGCGTCTCGCCGACGCAAACCACCGGCACCAGGCCGGCATTCACGGCAGCCAACGCCTTCTGCGCGACCAGGGCGCTGCTTTCCTTGTGATAGGAGCGGCGCTCGGAGTGGCCGACGATCGCAAATTTGCTGCCGAAATCCAGCAGCATGGCTGCCGAGATCTCACCCGTGAAGGCGCCCGAAGCATGGGCGGACACATCTTGCGACCCCCAGGCAATTGCGCTGCCGGTGAGTTCAGCCTGACATTGTGCCAGATACGGGGCTGGGACGCAGACCGCGGTATCGGCCTTTGCATCGCCCAGGCCAGCCTTGATACCGGCCAACAGGGTAGCGTTGGCGGCACGGCTGCCGTTCATTTTCCAGTTACCGATGACGAGTTTGCGGCGCATAGTAGCTTAATTTTTAATAACCCGTAATTGTAGCGTGCGCCCCAAAGTCGGGTCAAACGCTAGACTCCGCGCCCATGAAAAATAGCATTTTTAACACCATTTCCCGTGTTGTTTGGGCCACTTTACTGGGATTTGTCCTGGCCACGGCGCTGGCCGTCCTGCTTGCATGCATAACGGACAACGATCGGCTAGGCGCCATCGCTTTCCTGCTCGGCTGGCCGTTCTTCGCCTGGCGCAGGCTGCGCAAGCCCCCGGCACCAGCCAAGGAAAAGCCGACCCTGGCGCGGCGCGCGGTGCTGCCGCTGGTCGCGCTGCCGTTCGTGCTGGCGATTCCCGTGTTCATCATCATTTCGGCTGTCGATGGCGGCGCAGGCGGCTGGGGAATCGTGGCCATCATTACGGTGATCGTGCTGTCCAGCGTCTTCATGTTCAGCTGGGCCGCTGCTTTCGCGGCTTACATCGCCGACGTGCATATCAAGAAGAAGCGCTAGATCACCTGCAGCATGATCTTGCCCACGTGGTTGCTGCTTTCCATCAGCGCGTGGGCCTTGGCCGCCTGCTCCAGCGGGAAGCTTTCGTAGATCACGGGTTTGATGTCGCCCGCCTCGATCAGGGGCCAGACTGTCGCGCGAAGCTGGCGCGCGATGGCGCCCTTGAAAGCAACCGAGCGCGGACGCAGGGTCGATCCGGTAATGGTTAGGCGGCGTTTCAGCACCTGGCCCATGTCCAGCGTCCCTTTCGCACCGCCCAGCAGCGCGATGATGGCGATACGGCCGTCATCGGCCAGGCAACTGATTTCGCGCGGCAGGTAGTCGCCGCCAACCATGTCCAGGATCACGTCGACCCCGGTGTCGCCGGTCAGCTCGCGCACCACGGCCGCGAAATCCTCGGTACGGTAATTGATGCCGCGTGCGGCGCCCAGCGCCTCGCACGCCCTCGCCTTCTCATCGCTGCCCGCCGTGGCAAACACGCGATGGCCGAGCGCCCGCGCGAGCTGGATTGCCGTCACGCCGATGCCGGAAGTACCGCCCTGCACCAGCAGGGTCTCACCCTTGCCCAGCCCGGCGCGATCGAACACATTGCTCCAGACGGTGAAGAACGTTTCCGGCAGCGAGGCCGCCTCCAGCGGCGACAGGCCGCGCGGCACCGGCAGCACCTGCTCCACCGGAGCGGTCACGTATTCGGCATAACCGCCGCCCTGCACCAGCGCGCACACCATGTCGCCGATCTTGAAGCCGCTGGCTGCCAGGTCGCCATCCACGATCTCGCCCGCCACTTCCAGGCCGGGAATGTCGGTAGCGCCGGGCGGCGGCGCGTAGCTGCCCATGCGCTGGAACACGTCCGGCCGGTTGATGCCGGCCGCGTGCACGCGGATGCGCAGCTCGCCCTCCTTCGCCACCGGCAGCGGGCGCTCGCACAAACGCAGCACATCGGCCGCGCCGGGTTTCTGGATTTCGATCGCACGCATCATGGCATCACCTCTGTCGGAAAGAGGCGATTGTAGCGCTTACAGCCCGAAGCGGGCGCCCATGCCGAGCAAGGTCGCCAGGCCCAGTCCCGCGAACATGGCGGCAGCGATGCCGTGCACCAGCTTGAGGGGGATCCGGGCAGCAAGCTTGTCGCCCGCGAAGACGGCCGGCACGTCGGCGATCAGCATGCCGAGCGTGGTGCCGGCCACCACCATCAGCGGGTCCGGATAATGGGCGGCCATCGCCACAGTGGCGACCTGGGTCTTGTCGCCCATTTCAGCCAGGAAGAAAGTCACCAGGGTTGCGCCGAACACGCCGAAGCGGCTGGCGATATTGGTTTCATCGTCCTCGATCTGGTCCGGCACCAGGGTCCAGACGGCCATGCCGAGGAAGGACAATCCCAGCACCCAGCGCAGCACTTCGGGCGTCAGCAAAGAGGTGATCCAGGCGCCAAGCGCACCGGCCAGGCCGTGGTTGAAGATGGTGGCGACGAAGATGCCGGCAATGATAGGCAGTGGCTTCTTGAAACGGGCGGCCAGCAGGAAGGCCAGCAGTTGGGTCTTGTCGCCGATTTCGGCCAGGGCGACTACGCCAGTTGAGACGAGGAGGGATTCCATTGTTTTGATCCAGGCCGGGCACGGACGAATGACCACAACACGCCCCCGGCCTAAAATCGGCGGCGTTGTGGTCAAAGGTCTTGCCAAGTATGGGACCGCATATGCCATGGCCTGTGGGCCAAGTGTGTTGACATATGCCTCCTCCGGGGGGGAGGAGAGGCTACTCCCCAATGACGGGGCGGATTTTACATCAAAACCGGTAAACCGGGGTCTGACCCGCAGGGTCAGACCCCGAACGGTCTTGAGGCTGCAGGTGGGTTGGGCGCCTTTGATCCTCGTCGAAAGTCAGAAGCCTCGAACCTGGCCTGCATCAGACCCTGGTTTACCGGTTTTAGCCGCCGCCTGTCCGCGACGACCGCGGCAACGGCGTATTCCGCTTCCAGGCCGACGACAGCGCCTGTCCTTCCTCAATCTGCTCCTGCGACATCCCGCGCGCCACCGCCGAGCGCTGCTCCGCCGCATTGGATGAACCTCCGGCCGCCGCCAGGTTCCACAACATATAGGCAATCACATTATCCTGCGGCATGCCGCCAATGTGATACCGGTACATCAGCCCCAGCACCTGCTGTGCATCCGGATGCCCCTGCTCCGCCGCCTTGCGGAACCAGGTCACCGCTTCCTTGTGGTCCTGGATCACCGCATTGCCGGTGTAATACATGGCCCCGACCACATACTGCGCATCGGCCTTGCCCTTGAGGGCCGCCTTGCGGTGCCAGGTCAGCGCCTGCTTGTAATCCTGCGGCACGCCACGGCCCATGTAATACATCAGGCCAAGCAAATGCTCGGCATCCGTATTGCCCGCCTTGGCCAGCGGCAGGATCTCTTTGTAGGCCAGCGCATAATTCTTGTTGTTATACGCCGTGGCCCCTTCCGCGAACCCGGCATGTGCACTGGCCTGAAGCCCCAGTGCGATGCTGAGCGCGATTAACACGCCTCGTAGTTTTTTCATGGTGCTTTAGATTTATCTCTTTTTATGCACTGCAGAATGTCTCTTACTTCCAGCTCACCTTGCCCAGCCCATCCACACTGACGTTGCGGGTCGTCGGCTTGCCGTACACGGTAACGGAACCCAGTCCGCTCAAGTTCAGGTTGGCGTTATTCGACGCGTTGATGGTCGCGTTGCCCAAGCCGCTCAAGTCCAGGCTCACGTCTTCCGCCTTGAACTGCTGCGCATTCAGGCCGCCCAGGCCGCCCAGGGTCGCCTTCAGGTTCTTGCTGCGGCCACCGATGGTGATGTAGCCCGCGCCCTGCAGGTCGAGGTCGACGTTCTCGTTCTCCGTTACCCACACATGCATGCTGCCCACGCCGCCCAGGTTGGCCTTCAGCTTCTTGTAGTCGCACACCACCTTCATGCTGCCCGCGCCGTCCAGCGTCAGGTCGATGTTCTCGCCGCTGAAGCCGCTGACCTCGGTGCTGCCGACGCCTTCGGACACCAGTTCCCGCAACTGCGGCAGCACCAGTTCCACTTTGACCGCCGAGGACTTCAGCTTGACGCCGCGGCTTTCCGTATCGAGGTAAAGCGTGTCGCCGGTCTGCACAGCCGTGACCTTGTTGACGTAGCGCTTGTCGGTAGTGATGTTGAGTGCCGGGGTATCGCCTCGGCGCAGCTTCAAGTCAATCACGCCGTCGAGCTTGACGCGCACCACGCGCGCATCAATGGCCCGGGTTTCCGTCGTGGTGTCGTCGGCACGGGCCAGACCCAGGAACAGACACAGTGCGGTGAACAGCAAGCCAAACTGGAATGGTTTCTTCATCATGTATCCTTGGTAAGTCATCAGCGCTCGGTCACAGGTTGGCTGCCGTGAGGACAAAGGGCAGCTCGGGGATCGCACTGGTGGCAATGATGGTTGCCATATTAATACCAACAAGGACCAGGAGGGTGGCCAGGAAGATGGCTTCCATGTTTTTAGCGATTTTCATTTTGCGCTCCCGAAAGGCTGTTTTTCGATGGTTTCATCATATCGAGGAGCCCCGCCCCCGTCCTGCCATATGCGACGAAATGCAAAAAACAGGGAACAGGCGGAGGATCCGCCTGCCTTTTCGTCATTCCAAGGGGAAACACAATGAATAAAAAAGTCCTGACGCTGACCGCATCTGCCCTGGCAACCGCCCTGCTCTCCCCTTCTGCGTTCGCCGTCCCCGACCTCATTGCCACCCATAAGCTCTACCAGGCCAATTTGCTGCGCGTGATCGGCAAAGGCGCGGTCGACAAAGGCATGCCAGCCTGGGACAAGCAATTGGGCAGCGCCCAGCTCAGCCAGTTAGCCGAATACCTGCTGCCGGACAATGCTGCCGCGCGCAAAGCTGTTGCCAGCGCCGGCGCCGGCGCCGCTCCTGCCCCGGCGGCAGCGGCCAAAGACTTGCCGGCCCTGAAGCTGCCTAAAGGTTTCAAGATCGCCGTCTACGCCGACAAGGTCGAAGGCGCACGCGAACTGGCCGTCACCGACAGCGGCCTGGTATTCGTCGGCTCGCAAAAGTCTGGCAAGGTGTACGCCCTGGTCGACGCCAACAAGGACGGCGTCGCCGAAAAAGTCGTCACCGTTGCCGAAGGTCTCAACAATCCCAACGGCGTCGCGCTTCTGAACGGTGCGTTGTACGTCGGCGAAATCTCGCGCATCATCAAGTTCGACGACATCGAGAAAACCTACGCCAGAAAACCAGCCTTCAAAGTGATCAAAAACGACTTGCCGACCGAGACCTGGCACGGCGCCAAATACATCAAGGCCGGCCCGGACGGCAAGCTGTACATCCCGATCGGCGCGCCCTGCAATATCTGCGACAAGGAAGGCGAAGCCTACTCCAAGATCTGGCGCATGAACCCGGACGGCAGCAACTGGGAATTGTACGCGCGCGGCGTGCGCAACACGGTCGGCCTCACCTGGCACCCGATCACCAAGGAACTGTGGTTCACCGATAACGGTCGCGACGAAATGGGCGACAACATGCCGTCCTGCGAATTGAACGTGGCGCCGAAAGCCGGCATGCATTTCGGCTTCCCCTACTGCCACGGCGGCGTGCTGCTCGACCCGCAATTCGGCAAAGGCAAAACCTGCGACGCCTACGTTCCGCCGGTTGCGGCACTGGGTCCGCACGTGGCACCGCTTGGCTTGGCTTTCTACACCGGCACCCAATTCCCCGAGCAGTACCGCAACCAGTTGCTGATCGCGGAACATGGTTCGTGGAACCGCCCCAATAAAATCGGCTACCAGGTGCGCCTGATTACCCTGCATGGCAACAAGCTGGTGAGCGACACCGCCTTCATCGACGGCTTCTTGCAGAACGAAGAAGTCAGCGGCCGCCCGGTCGATATCGTGGTGATGCCGGACGGTTCGATACTGGTTTCCGACGACCACGCACACAAGGTGTATCGCGTTACCTATCAGCGCTGATGGGGCATATGCGCAAGGTATCGCCACAGTCACTTTCATCAAAATATTGAAATTCCGTCGGCCTCTTCCAAGGCTATATTGAAAAGTGCCAGACAACAATTTAGAACTGGCACCCTTGGTCCACGAATGGAGGCAGTCATGAAGCGATACTTCGCTGCCGCTGGGCTATTTGTGCTCGCTGCAAGCGCAGCAGCACAAAGCAGCACCAGCGCTGACCAATCGGTGGTTGTGCCCGCGCAAAAGCAAATGAATTTGGAACGCAAGCTCATCTCACCGCAAGAGTTCTATCAATACCAGGGCGCCTATGCCCTGTCCAACGGCCAGACCCTCACTTTGTCGCGCGGTGCTGTCCGCCTCTACGCGCAAGTTGACCAGCACCCCCGGCAAGAAATCCTATGGCAAGGCGACGGCAAATTCACTGCAGCCGACGGCAGCCTGGATATGAACATCGTCTGGATCAACGACGATACCGCAACGGGTGAACTGAACTTTTCGCCTAGCATGGCCAGCCAACAGGCGGCGCATGCCCCCCTCTCAATAGCCTCGCGTTAAACGCGAGGGAAAGCCTGCGCAGCGCGGCCACGAACCGAGGTGACGCAGGGGTAGCACCCCGCCCGACCGGGCGCTATATTGAAAGAGCCAGGCAATTTTAGAGCCCTGGCCACACACCAAAAAAACGGAGGCAATCATGAAGCGGTTAGTGGCTACCGGCTGCCTGTTCGCGCTCGCCCTTACGGCGTTCGCACAGAGCACCGGACAAACAGTTTTGGTCCCCGCCTCGAAAGAGGTTCTACGTTCGTATATGTCGCCTGACGAATTCGGCAAGTACAAAGGCGCATATGATCTTTCCAATGGCAAGACGCTCTATCTGATTCGCAAGGCAACCCGTATGTATGCCCGGGTTGACGAACAAGGCGAACACGAAATCACCCGCTCCGGCAATGGGCAATTCCAGGCACTCGATGGCAAGATGTGGATGGAGCTCGTGTGGGCAAATGATGATTCCGTCAGCGGCAGCTTGAACTATATCGACGAATCGCCCTCGGTGGCAGGCCTTGAGCCCAAGGTAATCAGCATCCAGTTTGCGTCGCGTTGACGCAAAGGAGGCTATCGTGAAACGCCTATTGCTCGCGTGCGGCCTGGGCTTCTTCGCTGTTAGCGTTCCAGCCCAGAGCCAGACTTCGGTCGAAACAGTCGTGGTGCCTGCCCAGAAGGACGTGAAGCCGCTTACTTTGTGGCCCGACGAAATCCTTGAATATATTGGCGACTACCAGCTCGCCAACGGCAAGACCTTGTACCTCACCAGGCAAGGCACCCGGATGTACGGCCAGATTGGCTCGCTACCGAAGCACGAATTGATCGCCACGGGTTTGCGCAAGTTCAGCGCGGCGGACGGCCAGCTTTCCGTCCACATCAAATACACCTGGGACGGCCAGATCACCGGCAATGTAGCTTATGTCGATAGCAGTCGCAGCGCCGGCCTTGTGCCTGTGCTGGTGGAATTCGCCTCACGCTAAAAAGGGGGCGCCATGAAAAAGACAATTGCGATACTGGGACTTGCCATGTGCTGCACGCAAGCCCTGGCGCAGCAACAATCCGATGCCGGCCGAGTGATTGTTGCGGCCGCAAAACCCCAGCCATACTTCATCTGGCCGGACGACCTGCATGCCTACAAGGGCGAATACTATCTCTCCAACGGCAAGAGAATGTACATCAACCGCATTGCCAACCACCTGTACGCACAGGTGGGCAAGCAACAGGAAAAGGAGATCGTCGCTATCGGCGAGAACATGTTCGAGTCGGTCGACAGGTCCATGACGCTGAATATCGTCATTTCGCGCCAGGGCTATGTCAGTGGCAGCATCGTATATCCGAATGAGGACCTGCCAGATAAACCGCTGGCCTATGCCTCCCTCATGACGCGCTAGCCGCGGGCACGTCTGGGCCGCCAGCCCGCAGTGAAGCTGGCGGCCTCTTTTTACTGGCGCAGCGCGGTCTCGTCTGCGCCAGGCTGGCGCACCAGCAGGCTGTGGACCTTGCCGTCCGCGCCGCGCAGGAACTCCAGGCTCGCCAGCGATCCCTCCATGAAGAAGCTGTCCGGCGCATGCGCCATGAGCGGCGCCGCATCGCGTCCGTCACGCTGCATGAGCAGCTTGTCGCCATCGCGGCGCACAACGCGCTTGACCTTGTCCGCGCCGACATAAGTGCCGACAAAGGCATCCAGCGATTCCGGTGCCAGGGCAATCGGCTTGAAGTCGGCGAACGGCCGGCCGATCGCAATGCCGGCGGCCTTGTAGGCGATCACCGGTGTATTCACCGCGCCGCCGTTGCCGTTGGTGAGCACCGCAACGAAGACCTTGTCGTCCGGCAGCCGCAAGGCCTGCGCGGTAAAGCCCGGAATCGACCCGCCGTGGTGGAACATCCTGTGGCCTGCGAGCGTGCCGATATTCCAGCCGTAGCCGTAGTTGCAAGGTGCGTCCTGCGGCAGGCTGCAAGCCGTGAAGGCCTGCAGCCAACTGGCCGGCTTGAGCAGCTTGCCGCTGCTGACGGCCGCATCCCAGCGCGCCATGTCATCCACCGTGGTCACCAGCGCGCCGGCCGAATAGGCCAGCGTCACGTCGATGTCCTTTACCGGCACGATCTCCTTCCCGCTCAGGCGATGGCCCTTGATGTGGCGCCTGGCGCTGCGCTCGAAACCCTCCTGCGCGGTGTCCTGCATGCCAAGCGGCTCGAAGATGTTTTTCGCCACAAAGTCGTGGTAGGTCATACCGGACAGCTTTTCGACAATCAGGCCTAGCAGGAAGTAACCCGAATTGCTGTAGCTGTAGCGCTCCCCAGGAGCGAAGTCCAGCGGCTCGCTGGCGAAGACGTCGAACACCTGCTTGAGGGTCACGCCTTCATCGGGCAGCGTGCGAAAACCTTTCAGCGCGGTGTAGTTCGGAATGCCGGAGGTATGCTGCAGCAGGTGCTCGATGGTGATGCGGGCGCCTTTGTCCGGGAGCTCCGGCAGGTACTTGCGCACATCGTCCTTCACCGATAGCTTGCCCTGTTCGGCCAGCATCAGGATGCTCACTGCGGTGAACTGCTTGGTGATGGAACCGATGCGGAGCTGCATGTCCGGCTGCATCGGCGTGTTCTCGGCCACGTTGGCCAAACCATACGCCTTGCGGAAAACCGGCTTGCCGTCACGCGTGACGATCACCGTCGCGCCCGGCCAGTTCGGCTTGAACATTGGCGCCAGCGCTGCGTCCAGGCGCTGCTCGAGCGGGGTCTCCGCCACCGCGCAGGAAGCTTGCAGAAGGGAGAGTGATGCAAGGAGAAATGCGGGTAATTTGGTCACAGCCTGGCCTCCTCAAAAATCTGGATGCTAATGCCGCCCCGCACCGGCTGCCTGGCCGGGCCGACGAATGGTCGATTTGGAGGGGCGAATGGTTAGTTCGCGGTCGCGAAGGTCAGGCGCCCTTGCGTTTGGGGGCCTTGTGTTCCCAGGCTTGCCTGACCAGGCGCTTGACGACTGCTGCATCGGCCCTGGCCAGTTGCACCCGCACGCCAAGAACCTTGCTGCCCCATAGCAGCTTTTCGGCGAAGGAGGAATACAGCTCCAGCACTTCATCGCGCCTTTCGTCGGGAATGAAAATGTGGATGAACTCCTCCCCCGGCGGAACGGTGACGAAGATCTTTCCTTTGACGCGGAAGGAGCCAAAGTTATGGTGCGGCTCATCGCTGACGTCCGGCAGCGACATGGCGAAAGTGCGGACGGTGGAGTATTTCATTTCGCCGCAGGCCTGATGATTTGCGAATGGATCTGGTTCACCATCATCAGCCCCGCGGAACCGAAATGGGCGTGGTATTCCGCTACCATTTCGCCTTTGATGATGACCGGATCGGTAGCTACCAGCGCCTGCGCCTCTTCGATGCTTTCGACCGCAAAGATGAAGATGCCGCGGGCGCCGTCGGCACCATCCAGCGGGCCGGCATACGCCAGCTTGCGCTCATTGGCCAGGCGCTGGATATTTGCCATGTGGCCAGCGAACATCTCGGTGCGCTCCGGCCCCGCAGGCACCTTGTTCGGCCCAGTGCGCAGGACCACGAATACGTATTTGCGCATGCCGTTCTCGTTCCCGCCCAGCGACTTCGCCAGCTCGGCATCGTACTTGGGCGGCGTCTGCGCCTGCGCCGAACCTGCCAGAGCCGCCAGCAGGATGGTACTCAAGATCGCCTTCATTATTCCTCCCTCATTTCCGGCGTATCCCGGCACAGGGCGCAATGCTGTCCCTTGCGCGCCTGCCTGTAGCGCGCAAGCGTGAAGATTGCCGCACCGATCACGCCCCATATGGCGCCCTGGGTTGCCGAATATTCGATGGCATGCCCCCTCAGAGCCTGCGCCAGGCTGATGATCGCAAATGCCCCGGCCAGCACGACCAGGAAGCGCTTGATCCAGAATGCGGTTCCCATGACACCCCTCCTTCCGACTTTTGCAAATAATACTCCAGCCGCGCGAGCTTACAGGCGCATCCCCAGCCAGATCACCGACTCTGTGGAAAGCGCCACGACCGGCGACAGGATAGCCGGCCAGAACTTGCCCTCGGCCGCTTGAATGGCAGAACGGTCGTGGTGTTCCTGCTCGTCCGCCACAATGCGCGAGATCGCTGCCGCCGCCTCCGCATCGCTGCTGCCCAAAGTACGCAACTGCTCCCGCAAGTGCCCAAGGACCACGCGTTCCACAGCCACGGTGGTAGCGGCGATGGCAGTCCGGCCAAAGAGTCCGGTCACCAAGCCAAGCACATATCCGCCAATTCCGCACAGGACGAAACTGCGGCAGCGCCTTACGCCACGATGCCGCAGCTCCGACGCGAAGATCTCGCGGTGCGCTTCCTCGTGGCTCCTGAATTCTCGCAGTTCCGCCACCATCGCCGGCGCCGTATAGCGCGCCAAAACCAGCTGTCCCGCGTAAATATGCACCGCGCCATTCTCGCCGGCGTGATTCACCTTCAGTACCCGCTCCGCAAACGTGCGCGCCTTATTCCTCGATCGCTTCAATTCCCTGCTCCTTGAGCTTTTCAAGGTGATCCAGCATTTCTCGCAGCCGCTCTGGCGGATGCCCTGTCCATTCCGTCACTTCGCCGACGATCCTGAGCGGTTCGCGCGAGCGGTACGACTTGGTTGGGTTGCCGGGGAAGCGCTTGTTCGTCAGGTTCGGATCATCTTCAATCGGCCCCGTGGGCTCCACGATGTAAATCCTGCCGCGCCCTTCGCCCACAGCCAACTCGGCGCCCCATGTCGCCGCTTCCAGGGTCGCGGTGAGGTAGACGAAATTGGCCTGCCGCCTGCTCCCGTAGTTGGAAGAAAAGCCGCGCTCAATCAGTGCGCCGACTTCCAGGTGCGCCTTGGTGCCATGATAAAAAGGTCCCTCGATCACAATGTCACCTTTAATTTTCGGCCTATGATCATGCTCGAATGGCCTGTTTGATGGAATCGCCAGACAACGGCGTGCCAATATGAATCACAACCTTGGAAGCTCCTGCGCCAAAACCCAGCTCGGTGAACACGCGTCGCTCAACCTGCGTCACCCCGCCTTCGATCTGCTCCATCGGGTGCATCAGGATATGGGGTGCCGGCGCAAAAGAGCCGCGCCGGAGGGATTTGACCGCTCCTTTCAGTTGGTGCTGCGCCATGGTGAAGTCCGCAATGAGCATGCGAGGCGAAGCATATGCAAGATCGCGCTCTACCGTCACCGACTGTTCGGTGTCGATGTTCTTCACGATGAAGCGATTACTGAATACCTGAACGTAGATGGAATCGGCGGAGAACATAAATCTATTTACTTTCCTTCCTCAGTCAAGACGCGGGCCTTAAGCATACGGCCAATTGCGACCGCTTTGCCAGCCTCCCATTCTTCCATTGGACTGTACACCTCACCGCCGATCAGCCCGCGCCCTGGCTCGTCAACGGCCATTTGCACCGCGAATCCGTCCGTATAGTGGATAGGACATCCTGCAGGCGAATAATGGGTATTCAGAAGAATTGGAGACAATTTTTGAACCAGGTCACGCACTTCATTCGCACTCACTTGCACTTGCAGGGAAACCGGCTTTCCATCTTTGAGCCGGGTCAGGAAAAGCGTGCCGTCCCCATGCTGCCCTTCGCGCATCAGGGAAATCATGTATCCAGAATCGTACCCTGGCTCCCGCCGTCCCATTTCAACAAACACCAAGGCCATTTCCGCATCGGGCGTGGCGGACCATTGCGCCTGCAGGATATCGCCGGATCCAGGAAAGTACGACCCGATTTCGATGGTGGGTTCGAAGTGACTCGTTGGACAGGATGCTGTTGCATTCAATGAAACGAGCCAAACGGCGCTGGCAGCAATAAGCTTGCGTATCATCGCTCGCCCCATTTGTCGGCATAATATTCTTCAAGACGGTATGTCAGGCTTCTGACAGGAATCCCCCACAGCGCGCTGAATCGAAAGCTGCCGTAACTCCGAAATGATGGACCACCCGCCTGACTGACGGCGCCCGTTTTTGCGTTGATCCGAATTGGCGAGTCCATCGGCCTTCCCGCGTAGCCGAACGAGACAGGCATGACCCATTCCCCGTCAACCAGCTTCCCGTGATCCGGCCCGCCACACGCTCCAACATATCCAAGGAAATACGCCCACGCGATGCCGTCGGCCTCACGCTCGCTGATGCCGTCGCTCACATTGACGTCAGCGAGGAGCTCCTCCAAATGATGGCGTGACGTTGAGGCGTCGACTGTGGCCAAAGCAAACAATAGGCAAGGCACTGCCAATAGAGTGGCAGCAAAAAACTTCGTTGGCGTCTTAAGCCTTTGCACGGGCAAATCAGTCATCCAGATCGCCAGGCGAAAGGTCTTCGCCAAGCAATTCGAGCCCGCCGATCACGCCTTCGTGACGAGCGGAATCGCGCAGCTTGTTCGCGGAAAAAAGGCAGGCCACAAAGGCTATGGCGCCCAAGGAATAGCAACATACCGCCTCCTCACCACGTGGGTGCCGAAGCATGTGTTCGAAAAGAGCCCCCGCCAAGATCACCGCGAAGCATGTGAAAATAAACTTCCACCTCCGCTCGAACCTCTCCAGTTCATCCGCATTGGAAAACTCTGTCATTGGCTATCCTCCGTAAGGTTCCTTACAATTCATAGCGTTCCATCAGCGCCTCATGGTAGCTGACGTTCGAACCTGCGTCCTCGGCCAGGCCCGTCCAACACATCGGATGATCAAAGCCGGCGGTCAGTTCGCGCAGCGTTTCGTCGATCGCTGCGGCGGCGGTATCGACCGGAGCCGCAACGAGGAAGTAGACGCCCGGGTGCTGGATTTCCGTTTGCGTATCGAAGACCTGATAGTCCTTTTCACTATGGACGACCCACTTCCAGCCGCGCGCCGCAAGCTCCCCGGTGAGGGTATTCAATACCCCCTCCCCAGGATGGATGCCATCGACCAGGTAGCTCGTGCCAAACCTGCTTTGCTCAAGGACCTTGACCACCTTGTACAGTTGCACGAACTGGCTCGCCTCCGCCTCATCTCCCGGCACGTCCTCTAACGGCTGCGGATGGAATACGACCAACTGGCCGATCGTCTGGCGCCGCCGCGAACCCGACAGCGAAACAATGCGCGCCGTTACTGGCCCGGTGCGATGAGCATAACGCTCGTTCACTTCGCCGTCGTCTTCATATTGCACTCGCACGACGCCCCACTTTTCCTCGATTGGACCTTCGCCTGCTTCGAACTCCATTCCCAGTGCCGCGCCCAACGCACGAACGCGGTCCCAGCGACCTAATGCGCTCGCCGCAACGATGGCCTCCCAATGGCCGTTGCCGGGCGCGATCCCTTCCGCGATCAATTGATCGAGCAACGTAAGCACTTGTTCATAGTCACCCTCGCGCATGGCGGCAAACGACCACAAGGAGCGCGCCTCCACGTTGTCCGGCTCCAGTTCCAGAAGCGGTTTGGCGTGCCTCCCAACTTCGTTCCAGCGCTCGGTCAAGAGCGCAAACCGGGCCAGGCACAGATAAGCCCTGATTGGATCAGAAACACGAATCACACCTGCCAAGGCTTGAATACCAGCTTCATCGCGCGCCTCGCCCAGTACCGATTCCAGCTCTTCGACCACCGCATCGGCAGGCACATTGGCACGCAGGAAGCTCCACAGGTGAGCGCGGGCCGCATCTGTCCCGCCGCAGGCACGCATGGCACGCGACGCGAGCACTGCCAGGCCTGCATCCGATGGCAGGCTGGCGACGCCAGCCAACAGCAACTCAAGGTCCTGCTCGGCGTCGCGATCCTCTCCCTGCTGGATGTACTCCGCCAACTCCCCCGCCGGCACCGGCAATTCGCGCACCGGCGGCAGCGCCGCCACCATTGCCTCCAGTTCCGCAAAGGCCTCCGGAGCGCCCAATGGCTGCTTCAACTTTGCCAGATGGGGACGTGCCAGTTCAAGCATTTGTATCGCAGACCAGCGTGCCCCACGAGCGACCGCCAAGCGCACATGAGGCACCAGCGCATCCAGGGTAAGACGATGCGAGCCGGAGTCGCTGTAGCGGCGCACTGCTGCCGCGGTACGGCGGCCAACCTGGTAGTCATTGCGCCCAGGTGCCGACTGCAGCAGCACTTCGAGGCCAGCCGACAAGTCCAGGCATTCTCCAAACTCCCGCCCTTTCTCTTCCGGCGGCATCATCGCCCATGCTTCCTCCGAGCGGCCGAGAAGCGCAAGCAACCGGAAGCGCATGCAGGAGCGTGCGTAATGCTTGGGCGGGTTATCGCTGTCAAAGCCCTGCTCTTCGATGTAGTCCAGCGTTGCGAGCGATGTTTCGAACCGGCCCGCCGCAAATTGTGCTTGCGCCAGCGGCTCGAACCAGTCGACGCTTTGGTCTGCCCCGGTCTCCTGCAGCAAAGGTAACTGCTGGTCTGCGAATGCCAAGGCTTCCTCAGGCTTGGCAGCGTCCACCAGCGCGTTCATCATTTCGCTGCTGATGCAACGGAAGCACCCCCAGCTACTATCAATGCGGGCAAGCGTTTCCTTGCACACCGAGATGCGTTCGTTCGCATAGCCTGCACCGTCCACATTCGCATAGCAGCAAGCGATGTCCTGCGTGGTACAGACGCTTTGCGGACAGTTGATGGTTTCCGGCCGGTGGGCGAACTCGAACAGCGATACCGTGTCTTTCAGCGCCGCCTCGCCTTCCCGTCGCGTGCAGACGCGAGGATTGATCGTCCAGTGGCGGAAATACACTTCCAGCCATGGCAGGCGTGCCGCCCTTGCCGCGGCCAGCGCTTCCGGTAGCGCTGCTTGCGCAAGTTCCAGCCGCCCGCGGCTTGCGTTGGTCGGGATCTCGTTAATCAGCTCCGCCAGGCGGTAGTTGCCGGCCTCCTCAAGGTCGCGGTGCGTGTCGAAGACCCACTTCCAGATGTCCATTTGATTCCTTGTTAATCAGGTGTTGCGGCGGACCGGGTCAGTACCTGCACAAGCTGGCTGAGGTCGCGCAAGGCGCCGGTCAACCCTTCTGCAGCAGGCAGCTTGCTGGTATCGCCAGCCATCATGACGATCTTCATTGAGCGCAGCAGCGTCAACGCATGCAGGCAGCCGGCCGTCTCGCCTTGCTCTCGGTAGGCATCCAGCAGGCTGGCGATGGCAGGATTTTCGAGGTTGATGTAAAGCCGTGCCTTGATCTCGCCATTGATATTGCTTGTGAACTGGCGCACCAGCTGCAACGCCGAATGGGCGATGCGCTGGTCCGATTCATCCGATTCCAGTCTTTCCTTCAATTCCGCATCCCGATCGGGGACGACTACCAACGGCAGGTGCGCCGGCATGAAACGCGCGGGAACCAGCAGTTCGCCATTGCCCAAATGCTGTTTCAGCCATTCGCTGTGCATTTCCGAGAGCTCGGCTTCCGCAAACAGCTGCCGATTTCCTTTTTCGGTACCGATTTCAATCAGCTTGCCGCCGCGCTGCTGTGCCCAGCGGCGCAGGAAGCTGTGCACGGCATAGCGCTCTCCTTTCACCACCGGAATATGCATGGCCCGGCACACCATGTCTTCGAAGCCGCCACTATCGCCCAGGCTGACGTGGATTGGGCCATGTCCCTGCAGCTCCGACAAGGACAGGTCGCCGCGTGAAGTTGGAATGCGCACGGCGTCCAGCAACAAGTCGAACAGGTCATCGTTGCAAAGTGCCGCCGCCATCAGCGCCTCATTGTGGCGGTTCAGGATCCGGCGCCATGCTGCCGGCTGGCTGGCCGCGATTTCCGCCAGTCCCTTTACCAGCGAATCGAGCAGGTCAGCCTGCGCGCATCCGTAATGGGCATCGCGCTGCAGGTCTTCGCGGCTGGCCGTTGGCGTCAGGTCCTGCGACTCGATGACACCGCCAACGAAACCGGCCCAGCGCGGCAACAGGTCGCGCGCGTCATCGTCGAGCAGCATGCCACGCACGAACACCTTCAGGTTGCGGTTGTCGCTGCTGCTGTACGTTGCACCGTCCTGTATCCAGAGGATGCCACGCACATCGCTGGTGGAGGTCTTCACTGGAATTGTGCAAATGGGCTCGAATTGCTGCTCGAAGCGGGCGGCAAACGCCAGGCTGCGCTTGCGCTGCTGCAGCGGATGCTCCACTACATTGCCCTCCGCCTGGCGCCACGGCGGGGTGATTTCGTTGATGCGGACTTCACCGCAATACACCGGTTCCGGCAGCAAGGCGCAATAGTGCCCCAGCAGACGCTCCAGGCTCGATGCACTGGCCAGGTAGCGATGTGCTGGACGCAGCTTCAGTTCTATGCAGGTGCCGATCACGCCGTCGTTGGGCACCGGCTCCACCGTATAAGACTCGCCATTGCTGGATTGGTAGCGCCAGGTGCGGGCTGGCTCCTGATAAGAAGTCGTAATGACTGTCACTTGCTCCGCAACGACGAAGGCCGACAGGAAGCCAAGGCCGAACATGCCGATCAAGGCGTCGCTCTGCGTGCGCAGGGTACGCGTGTAACCCGCGCCAACGGTTGCAAGAAACGCGTGGATTTCATGCTCCGACAGGCCGGAGCCATTGTCCGTAATCCGCAGCACCCCATTGAGCTTGTCGCCATCGAGCTGCAGCTTTCCGGTTTCCTGCCAATCCGGGCATTCGATGCGGCGGCGCGTGATGGAGTCGTGGGCATTCTGGATAAGTTCGCGCACCGCAACCAGCGGCGTCGAATAGAGATGCTTGCCGAGGACGGACAGCAGCCCGCCAAGGTCCACGTTTGTTGCGTGTTGTTCTTTGATCATAGAAGAAAAAAAGGGCCGCCTATGCCAGCCCTTACATCGTTGAAACGTTGGCGCCTTGCGTGGGCCAGACCGTGGACATCATAGCTTGCGCGATGCAAGTAAAAACTCTCCAAATATCACCGACGGCGATTGAGCCGATGGATCGTTCTTTCACGAGGGACAAGGGCATTCGGCAAGCGTCATTTTTTTAAGTTCATCCCGTGTTGCCGAGAGGCCGCAGGCCGCGAAAACCTCCGGGAGGTGCACGTCGTATTCCCAGATCAAGTCACTCTGATGCAGAAGGCACTTCCTGCTCAAGGTCATCGAATTCGGTCATGTCAAGAAACTTGACTCCAACCTGAAGCGCCGCCTTGCCAAATATCCTCGAGCAGGGCAAGCAACTCCGATGCCTGGACCGATGAAACATCACGCGCGACAATCCTGTCGAAGGCCTGGCGCCGGCGTTAAGCAGGCAGGTACATCTGGGCCGCGTGAGGTCGAATTCATGTTTTCACTTTACGCCTGCGCAGCATAGGCCAGCGCAAGCGCACCAAATGAAAGAACAACGCCCCCGAATGCCGAAGCCACATTGGTCTTTGCGCTCGGATTCACCCGCCGCAAAATGAGCGTGACATAGACCGAGATTAATCCATGAACGCTCACGACCGAGAAGATCGCCCAAATGGGCCACCGCTCGCCAAGGTAAAGCGGAAATACAAACCAGATCACGGCCACGCCGAAAGCAAGCATGCCCGCGCCCACCATTTTGAGCATTCCAAGGATCACTGCCTGGTATCGTGCCGGGATCTCAGTCCATGTGAGGCCTGTGAGTTCGGCGTGATACGACATGTACTCCTGCGCAAACAGGTAACGCAGTCCAAAGGCAATGGAACCGGATGCGATCAGGACGAGTATGAATGACGCAGAAATAAGCATGCTTTGAATCGTTTGTTTGTTATTCTTGAAGTGTACTAGCCGACCTTGCGAGCTGGCCGATGCCGGTCAATCGCAGAAGTCTGCCAAAGCTCCCGTCCAGCATTTCGAGTTAAGGAATCGGTCTCGTAAGCACTACCGTTTTCTTTGACCTCAGCGACCAACTTATCGAGTCGTCGGGCGCATCGGATTTTGATCAAGCGTCGAGATCGAACCCCGGCAGCCGCTTTAACTCGTGTAGTACCTCTGTACCATAAAGCAAACTTTCTTCAAGTCTGGCATTCCCGTCGGTGGACATCACGCGCAACGTGCAGGATGACTCACCGGCACCATCCATCATTGACGTGGCGACAATTCGATAAATGCCACTAGCTCAATAAGAATTCTCCAATGCGCAATTATCCAGCATGACTCGCAAAATAGTAGACTAGCCACCTGTTGCCCGATATTCGACGCAATCTAACGCCCAGTAAGCAAGCCCCCTCAAACTCCAGGTGCACCTCGTCCATATCCAAGCTTTGTCCACGGATCAACCTGCGCAGCCGGTTTCCATTCGTCTGTGGCGGAAAGCTCCCGACAAATCGACCACTCAAGCAGGTGTGGCGCTGGGTGAACTTCCGCAGATCTGCGGGGGTCTTGCCGACATAGCCGCTCTTGGTTGTCAGCTCAAATGCACTTTCAAAGTCGCCATTTCGCAATCTGAATAAGAAGGTCTTTGCCACGGCTACAGGCTCCGGTTGGCCATACTCCGCCTTAGCCCAAATGAAGAAGCCGGTAATGGCTAACGCCAAAGCAAAGCAACCGAACAATGCTCGGGCACCAAGTTTCAATTTCACGGCGAATCCAGGCGATGGCATTCGCGCCTTTATACGTATAGCGCCTTGGTACCAGCAGGCGCGAGTGCGGCCCGTTCTGCGAAGCCCTCGAAGAAGTATGCGATGTTGTCCCCCGGGTCTCCGGCCAGGCGGCCATTTACCTTGCCCCAAGTGACGATGGCCACATGTTTGTCGGGCTCGCCGACCACCAGGACGGGCGCATCTTGATCGTCGTGCCAAAGGTACTGGCCACCAAACTTCTTGTATGCGACTTCGAGGATGTAGCAACCGACTTGCTGGACAAGCCCACGAATCTGTTCGTCAGGCATTTCGGAGAAGTGCTGGGATGCTTCGGCAAGGATTTCTTCCACAACGTCCAGGCTCTCGGGCGAATAGTCCAAAGCCCCTCCGGCGCGTTCTTGCAGATTATCGAGGGCCAGGTCGGCCATTCGCTGCACCTCACTCTGGAGGTCGTTCGCTGTTGCTGCTTGCACTGAAAAAATCGCGCTCTCCAATGCACCGTGCAGGTGGCGGACTATTTTGAACTGAGAGTCCGAAACCTTAAACGCAACAAGGAATTCTTCCAATTGTTCGGCCAGGGAAGTGGCCCAGTCGAGCGCCTCCTTCTCAATATCCGCGCCAGGTGCCTTTCCTTCGAGTCCGCGAATCTCACGACGCTCGGGAAAACAGGCGACAGGAATGAAATCGTCAAATCCGTTGTCACGGATGATGTTTTGGGTGATCCCAGCAAATGCTTCAATGTCCATAAGAACCTCGTATTACCTTCCAATGTTGCCAGGTTCCGGCGTACCCTGCCCTGCGGACTGGAGATGACTGTCAACTCGCTGCTCCGCGCCACTCCATCCTTCCTGGTCCGGCAGCCTAAGTATCTCGCCATGGCGGTTTTTTATCTCCAGCCACGACGAATCTTCTGCGCTCAGAATACGAACAAACCCCTGCAGTGTCGAGTAGCGCTCCGGACGCCATTTCGCGACGTTCAGGCCAGACTTCCCGCCCTTCATCCGATACTCGAACCAGGGTTGTGGCGAGCGGCGCATATCGAAAATGTTGGTCCAGCTACGAAACGCGTCGAGTGGCGGCAAGGTATTGTCAGGGCGCAGTTCACACCAAAACATGGGAATCGCCTGGACAAAGGCATCGTCGTCTTCAATCCCACGCAGCAACTTTCGATCTTTCCCTATTACGAAGCCGCAGCATTCGAACGGCCAATGATCAGGAAGTGCACTCGCCCTTCCGACTAATTGCCCGGCATCGATCTGTTGTAACGACTTTGCAAAGCCCTCGATCCAGGTATGATCGAGCTCTCCTTCAACGCCAAACATCAATGGCGGCTCACCATCACGCCAGATGGCATTTAGTTTCATGCGAGGTGTTTCGAGACGAAGCTTCTTCCAGCCGTCTGGCCCAAACTCTTCAGATCCGTCAATTTTGCGCTCAGTTTTGTTCTGCAACTTCAAAATCATTTCCTTTCTCTGGAAAGCGCACGAACTTCGTCGAGACGGCTTTGGAATTCCGGAACATCCAACCTGTAATGCGAAACTGGGACTGCGCACGCGTCGACGCTGCGGAAGCCCTTCACTTCGTCAGAGGAGACATTCGCGAGAAAGACCAGGTAGTACACGCCAGGCGTCAGTCCAACGTAGCCTGTACCAATTCCAAGCAAGTCCAAGAGCCTGGGCGTGTAACTCTTATCGCCCTTGAAGTCCTCAACAACCCTGTACCCTGCCGACACCAGCTTCATCGCTTCTTCGCCGGACCGGTCGCCGGTGTGTTTCGCGATCAACGTTCTTTGCAGCGCTTCTTCCAGCCTTGTCTCAACAACGTAAGCCAGGAAGACCCTTTTTGACTCGCTAAACTGCTTGCCAAGCGTAAGGTCGCGCGGACATGAATGTGCCGAGCAAAGGCTTGAGACAAGAGACAGGATTAATGTAAGCAGCAGGCGACGCATTCGATTCCTAACCTTCAAGATTCATCAGTACCATTCGCCTTCATCACCCTGCACGCGGGCCGCGAGCGCCGACGCCACCGATTTCATCTTCTGGATTGCACTCTCGCTGGGATTATTGACCGTGACCTCTCCACACGAATAGTAAAAGAAGTGCTTTTCGCCTGACGCAGGGTCAGTCCAGGAAGCCATCAACGGATTGTTGATCTGGATCGATTCGCCAGTTTTCGGGTTCACGGCGATCAGGGTCGTTTCCAGGCGCAGTTGGCCATCGTTTGCCACCGCGTCCTGCCACTCGTTCTCAGTAATCGGCAGCAGGGAGCTTTGCGGCCAGTCGGTCGCTTTGGTGATATGCAGGTCGTAGCTCATTGAGCGGAGATGTGGCGAAACCCGATACGGCGCGTGCCCGCTCGGTTATGTAATTGGCAATCCCTGCAGTTTGCCGCAAACAACCCACTTCAGGCAAGCCTGGCGCCCTACTTTCAGCGCAATGCCGCTGCGACCTGGTCGCCGAATTCCGTGCCGTGCATTTGGGAGGCTAGCTGGGTCGTTCGCATCGAACAGGCCTTGATTGCGCTCGATCCATTCTGCTGCATGCAGAGATTGTGATGCACCGTTGCGAAGTCCTTTGCCCGCTTGCCCGAGCCATGTAGCGAGGCCAGAAACGCGAGCAATGCAATAGCGATCGCGATCTGCGCCTTGAGCGGCAAAGTCCAGCTATAACGAATGAAGAACACGGCGCCTCCTGAAAGCCAGTCCGTGCCCGATGCTACGCAGCGATTATTTCAGCTTGATGACGTCGGGCGTAGAATGAAGACCCCTGTCGGCAGGAGCCGTCCCATGAAAATTACCGCTACAGTCCGAAATTCGCCCAAGGCGCATGAGACTACCGTCACAACCAATGGCGTGTCGCAAGCCCTTCCAGTACCGGCCAAAAGCTCCGGCAAGGGTTCGGGCGTCAACGGTGGCGAATTCCTGATGCTGGCCTTGGCCACATGCTATTGCAACGATATATACCGCGAGGCCGAGCGGCTTCAGGTTCCGGTCGATGCTGTTTTCGTTGAAGCCAGCGCCGACTTCCCTGGCCCAGGGCTGTCAGCCACCAACATCAGCTACAACGCTCGCATTACGTCATCCGCTTCCGACGATGTGATCACGGATTTGCTGCGTCATACCGATGCGGTGGCTGAAGTTCACAACACTATTCGGTCCGGTGCGGTGGTCAGGCTGGAATAAGGCCGGGGCAGGCTGCACACCGACTAGTCGCGCTGATACAGGGCTTCAATGGTGCTTGAGTCGAGCGCGTGGGCTTTGACCATATACCCGGTCAACGCGCCCGATGCATTCTCCGGCAGTTCGAGTTTTTGCGACAGTGCATACACAGTGAACTGGTAGCGGTGCACTCCATGCTTCTGCGGCGGGCAGGCGCCACCGAAACCCTTGGCGCCGTAGTCGTTGTTCATCGCTTGGCTGCCGGTTGGCGCGGCAGCTCCCGCCGCCAAGGACGTCACCTCTTTCGGGATGTTCACGAGCTGCCAGTGCCACCAGCCGCTGCCTGTCGGTGCATCAGGGTCATGAACCATGATGGCGAATGCCGCCGTGCCTTTCGGGGCGCCGCTCCACGACAGTTGCGGGGACTGATTTCCGCCGCTGCAGCCGAAGCCCTGGAACTCCTGGGTCTTGGACATGGATTTGCCGTTGGCGATATCGGTGCTCGCCAGCGTGAGCGAGCCTGCCAGCGCAGAGTTGGAGGCCAGCAGTGCTGCCAGGATGAGGTATCGCATATGTGCTCCTGTGATTGAGAGCGCATATGGTATTAAGCGGTGCCGAATCCGTTTAGGCCAAATCCAGCCAACCTTTCGCCTTAACCGCTCATTCGCGAAGTGCTGGCCGAAATGCTTGGGCCTTTTGCCAGCGTTTGGAATACAACACAGTAGCGCTCAGTTAGCCGCAGCAGTGTCGCCAGTTGCTCGTCGTCGGCATCGGTATCCAGCAAAAAATGCAGGCGAATTGCCTGGAAGCCCACTGGCACCTCCTTGGAGACGCCCAGGGTACCTCTGAAGTCCAGGTCCCCGTCCGCCCTCACGACTGCCTCGCGCAAGGCAATACCCAGCGCGGTAGCCACGGCATTGAGCGTAACGCCAGCGCAAGCCACCAGGGCCTCCAACAGCATATCGCCCGAACAAGCCTGAAGTCCGGTGCCGCCAGTGGCCGGATGAAGGCCCGCGACAACCAAACCCTTTCCGGTCTCGATCTTGCAACTGACGCCATCTCCCGCGCGGCCTTGCGCTTGAAGTGTGATCATTGCAGCTTCCGGGTCTGCTTTGTAGCGCTCCTTCAGCGGCACCTGCACTGCGCGCAAATCTTCTGCCTTCATGACGCCCTCCCCAGTGTGGATCAGCCAGGAGGCATTATGCGCCTCATTCCTCCTTGGTCCTCGTCTTGCGAAGTTCGCTTGGGGTGAGGCCGAAGAACTGCTTGAACTTGTCCGTGAAGCGTGATTGGGACTGGTAGCCGCACCTTTCAGCCACGCGCCCAATCGGATCGAAGGTCGTTTGCACCAGGTGCAGCCCAAAACCCAGCCGTGCCCTGTCCTTGATCGCCTGCAGCGTAGTTCCTTCTGCCGCAAGTTTTCGCCGCAGTGTCGATTCGCTGACCGCCAGTTGCGACGCAAGCATATCTGCATTCACGTCGTTGGCAATATCAGCGCTGATGATGGCATACAGCTTATGGCTAAGGCTGGGCGGTTCGATAACCGCACTTACCTGCTCGTGGCCCAGGTGATAGAGAAGCTGCAGGATCTCTTGACGGCGAATAGCCCACATGGACGGCGGCGCAAACGCAGACCATTCGACAAACTGCTGCAAGGTTTTCTCGAACGCAGCGCCTATCTCGCCCTGGACGAATGGCGCAGTCCGGGCCTGCTTTGGCGGCAGGCAGTTGAAGTCGTCGTAGTCGAATTCGACGATCAGGGCCAGGTATTCGGTATCGCCAGGAATATTCCGCATCGTGATGCTGGGATGGTTCGACAGGATGACGAAGCTGCCAGTGGGGCAATCGATCTCGCCCAGGCTACCAAGCTTCTTGCGGCCATCGAGCACGCAGATCAACATCGGCTTGATGATCGGCACGTTGACGATCTTCTGCTCCTTGACCGACGAATACACCGAGAATGGCAAGGTCTGCCCTGCCTCCAGCATTCGCTTTACGCAAGCGACCAGGGTGTCCATGGACCGTATGCCTTCAGGCGTTTTGTTCTGATTGCTTGCGATCTTCTGCTTCGCGCCACTTGGGTGCGCGCCAGATGCCGAGTGAAGCAGCCACTATCACCAGCGGCAACTGGTAACCGGCCAGATATGCGAGGTTGGGGTTGCCATTGACTGCGCCGGCCAGGATACCCAGAACATACAAGACGACGTAGGTTCCACCGAACCATGCCCAGGGATTGAACACCGGGCGCTTGAAAAGGAAATTGATTATCTTCCCAATGAGGAGGAAGCCTGCGAGCCAAAAGATTAGTCCTGCGAGTTGCATAAGTTTGTTCAGTGGAGAGTTTGCAGCATCTTAACTTGCAAAAGCTATCGAAGACTCTCCAATACTCACCGCCGCCAATCTCCTCGCGGGACTTCCACCTATCCACCCGGGCTGCCCTGAGTATCGTCGGCCCATTCACCTTCGATGACATCGCCATTTCGCGTGCGCCTGAATACGTTTGTCCAGGAGCGGCCATCATCGCGATAAAAAAACCGCCAGGGCCTTTCGGCACTGGCGGTTTTCTTGAGTCTTGGCTGATTACTGTGCGGCGGCAGCAGCTTCTTCAGCAGCAGCTTTCATCGACAGTTTCAGGCGGCCGCGCTCGTCGGTCTCCAGAACCTTCACACGCACTTGCTGGCCTTCTTTCAGGTAGTCGGCAACAGCGTTCACACGCTCGTTGGCGATCTGCGAGATGTGCAGCAGGCCGTCTTTGCCAGGCATGACCTGGACGATGGCGCCGAAGTCCAGCAGCTTCAGGACGGTACCGTCGTAAGTCTTGCCCACTTCCACGGAAGCGGTCAGTTCTTCGATACGGCGCTTGGCTTCCTGGCCAGCAGCTGCATCGACGGAAGCGATGGTGACGATGCCGTCATCGCTGATGTCGATCTGGGTGCCGGTTTCTTCGGTCAGCGCGCGGATCACGGCGCCGCCCTTGCCGATCACGTCACGGATCTTCTCCGGATTGATCTTGATGGTGATCAGGCGTGGAGCGAAGTCGGACAGCTCGGTCTTCACAGTCGGCATGGCCTTCTGCATTTCACCCAGGATGTGCTGGCGGCCTTCTTTAGCCTGAGCCAGTGCAACCTGCATGATTTCCTTGGTGATGCCCTGGATCTTGATGTCCATCTGCAGCGCGGTAATGCCGTTGGCGGTACCTGCTACCTTGAAGTCCATGTCGCCCAGGTGGTCTTCGTCGCCCAGGATGTCTGACAGAACGGCGAAGCGGCCGCCTTCCTTGATCAGGCCCATGGCGATACCGGCAACGTGTGCTTTCATCGGCACGCCGGCGTCCATCAGTGCCAGGCAGCCGCCGCAGACGGAAGCCATCGACGAGGAGCCGTTGGATTCGGTGATTTCCGAAACCAGGCGCACGGAGTACGAGAAGTCTTCCGGTGCAGGCAGTGCGGCGATCAGTGCACGCTTGGCCAGGCGGCCGTGGCCGATTTCGCGGCGCTTAGGCGTACCAACACGGCCGGTTTCGCCGGTGGCGAACGGTGGCATGTTGTAGTGCAGCATGAAGTCATCGGTGTACTCGCCCATCAGAGCGTCGATCTTCTGCGAATCACGAGCAGTGCCCAGGGTCGCTACAACCAGTGCCTGCGTTTCGCCGCGGGTGAACAGGGCGGAACCGTGGGTACGTGGCAGCACGGAAGAACGGATCGAGATCGGACGCACGGTCTTGGTGTCGCGGCCGTCGATACGTGGCTCGCCTTGCAGGATCTGGGAGCGCACAACTTTGGCTTCCATATCGAACAGGATATTGCCGACTTCAACCGAGTCAGGAGCGTCAGCGCCGTGGGCGGCAGCTTCGGCAGCCAGGTCAGCCATCACTTCTGCGGACATGGCGCGCAGCTTGTCGGTGCGGGCTTGCTTGTCTTTGGTCTGGTAAGCAGCGTTGATCTTCGCCTCAGCGAAGTGGGCAACGCGGCCGATCAGGGCTTCGTTCTTGGCAGGTGCGGTCCACACTTGCTCAGGCTTGCCGCCGTCGCGTACCAGTTCGTGGATTGCGTCGATGACAGCCTTCATCTGCTCGTGGCCGTACACAACGGCGCCCAGCATGACTTCTTCGGACAGCTGCTGCGCTTCGGATTCCACCATCAGCACGGCCGATTCGGTACCGGCAACCACCAGATCCATCTGGGAGTCTTTGAGCTCGGAGGCGGTTGGGTTCAGGATGTACTGGCCGTTTTTGTAGCCGACGCGTGCAGCACCGATTGGGCCGTTGAAGGGCACGCCGGATACGCACAGGGCGGCAGATGCGCCGATCATGGAAGCGATGTCCGGATCGATCTCAGGGTTCACGGACAGCACGTGCACGATCACCTGGACTTCGTTCATGTAGCCCTCTGGGAACAGAGGACGGATTGGACGGTCGATCAGGCGGGAAGTCAGGGTTTCTTTTTCAGAAGGACGGCCTTCACGCTTGAAGAAGCCACCAGGGATCTTGCCCGCTGCGTAGGTCTTTTCGAGGTAGTCGACGGTCAGTGGGAAGAAGTCCTGGCCTGGTTTTGCGTCTTTACGCGCCACCACGGTTGCCAGTACGACGGTGTCATCCATCGATACCATTACCGCGCCGGATGCCTGGCGAGCGATTTCGCCGGTTTCCAGCGTTACGGTGTGTTGGCCGTACTGGAAGGTCTTCGTTACTTTGTTAAACATGGGTTTATCCCTCTTTCTCTTTAGCCGACAGATTTTCAGGAGCTGTCGTAGCACCTCACCACGGACGGCCAGTGGCCGCCTTACTGCAATAAAACTAACGGTTTAAAAAGTCAAAATGCCTGCGGCAGCGAGCTGGCGCAGGCATTTCTCGTTTAAACCTGGTAACGCAAGAATTACTTACGCAGGCCGAGTTTAGCGATCAGGTCGCGGTAACGGGTTGCGTCTTTATTCTTCAGGTAAGCCAGCAGGGACTTACGACGGTTAACCATCATGATCAGGCCACGGCGGGAGTGGTGATCCTTGGAGTGTGCCTTGAAGTGGCCGTTCAGTTCGTTGATACGTGCGGTCAGCAGAGCAACTTGCACTTCTGGGGAGCCGGTGTCGTTTTGGCCACGAGCGTTGTCGGCGATGATGGCCGACTTGTTGATGTTTTCAACGGTCATTTTCTTACCTTTCACATGCGATGCACTGAGTCTTTGGAACCCGGAACATCGTGAATTACATTTAATATAAAGATCCGGCCGGATGGCCAGACACGGGAGTATAACCGGAATAGGGGTCGAAAGCTACCGCCACACACGATCAGCCATGAAAACCATTGTTCGAGTTGCTTTATTATCACTATTGCTGACTGCTTGCGCCGTCGCCCCGCCCTCTTGGCAGCGCGGCAACGACAGCTTCCGGCCGGTTCAGCTCGGGGTGACCACCCAGGCCGACCTGTTGCGCTTGTACGGCCCGCCAGACGACCGCACCTACCTGCCGTTACGCGACCTGACTGTCTGGAGCTACCGCTACAAGGAATCCGGCGTGTGGGACTCCATGATGCACATCATGGTGGACCGCCAGGGCGTTGTGCGCGAAACCATGAGCGGCCCCGACCTCGAAAAAGAAGAGCGGGGCTTTTTCCGCTAAAAAATGGGGACGTACCCCATTTAACTAGCAACATTGGCTTATATCAAAGGCGGCTGGCACTTTTGAGCCAAAATTGGCGAATGCCTCGCCATGCTCGACTCGTCGTTCCCGATGTTCCCGTCCATTTGATTCAGCGCGGGCACAACCGTAATGCCTGCTTCTTTTGCGACGACGATTTCCAGTACTACCTGCGCTGGATGATGCGCTTTGCAAAGGAATCGGCGTGCGATATCCATTCATATGTGCTGATGACGAACCACGTTCACCTGGCGCTGACGCCACATGACATTGGAAGTCTTGCCCTTCTGATGAAGACGCTTAATCAACGCTATGTGGCACATATCAACAGAAAGCGCAATTGGACCGGCACGCTTTGGGAAGGCCGGTTCAAGTCATGCCTGATATTTGACCAGAGTTACTTCCTCACGTGCATGCGCTACATCGAACTTAATCCGGTGCGGGCAGGAATGGTAGGCCACCCTCGCGATTACCCCTGGTCCAGCTACAGCGCAAATGCGGAAGGAATATTCAATCCATGCATCACTCCCCATGAGATCTATCAGTCGCTGGGCAGCACCGAAGCCGATCAGCGCTCAGCCTATCGCAATTTCCTCGCCTCCAAAGATGATCAAATCACTACCGACAACATTCGCCGCGCAACAAATGGGAATTACGCACTTGGCGAAACGATCTCGACAGAGGAACTGGCAAGCACCCTTGGCCGCCGGGTTACCCCAGGCAAACGGGGACGCCCCCATAAATAAATGGGGTACGTCCCCATTTATTTAGTCCTTGATTTCAAGGGCGCGGTTCAGGCTGAGAGCGGCGAGCGAACCGGCGGCGCCAGACAGCAGGTACAGGCTGACGTAGGCCAGGCCGAAGTGGGCCGACAGACCTAAGGCGACCAACGGGGCGAAGGCGGCCCCCACCAGCCAGGCCAGGTCCGAGGTCAGCGCCGCGCCGCTATAGCGGAAACGGGACTCGAAATTGGCAGTCACGGCGCCGGCAGCCTGGCCGTAGGACAGGCCCAGCAGCGCGAAGCCGAGCAGGATGAAGATGGTCTGCCCTGCGTCGCCACCCTGCATCAGCAACGGGACGAAGCCGCTGAACACGCCGATCAGCACTGCCAGCGAGCCCAGCGTGCGACGGCGGCCGATTCGGTCGGCAATCCAGCCCGAGGCCACGATACAGGCCGCAGCAATCACAGCGCCGGCTATCTGGATCACCAGGAACTCGCTGACCGAGCGCTCCGAATACAGCGTAATCCAGGACAGCGGGAATACCGTCACCAGGTGGAACAGCGCATAGCTGGCCAACGCAGCCAGCGCGCCGATCACGACGTTGCGGCCTTGCGATTTGAATAATTCGCCAATATCGGTCGGCTGCAGCTCGCGTTCTTCCAGCAGGCGCGCATATTCATTGGTGGACACCAGGCGCAGGCGCGCAAACAGGGCCACCACATTGATCGCGAAGGCTACATAAAACGGATAACGCCAGCCCCAGTCGAGGAAATCTTCCGACGACAGGCTCGACAGCAAGAAGGAGAACAGGCCCGCCGCGATGATGAAGCCGGTCGGCGCGCCGAGCTGGCCCAGCATGGCGTACCAGCCGCGCTTTTCTTGAGGCGCATTCAGTGCCAGCAGCGACGGCAAGCCATCCCACGAGCCGCCCAGCGCAATGCCCTGCCCGAAACGCAGCATGGCCAGCAAGGCCAGCGCGCCCAGGCCGCCCTGGCCATAAGTCGGCAGGAAGGCCATGCCGGCAGTCGAAGCGCCCAGCAGGAATAGCGCCGCCGTCAGCTTGGCTTCACGCCCGAACCGCAACTGGATGGCCATGAAGGTCGCCGTGCCCAGCGGCCTTGCCAAAAAGGCAAACGAGAAAATCACAAAGGAGTACAGCATCCCATCCAGCCGCGAGGCAAACGGGAAAAACACCGCCGGGAACACCAGGACGGAGGCAATGGCATACACAAAAAAGTCGAAATATTCGGAAGCCCGGCCAATCACCACGCCCACGGCAATTTCGCCGGGAGCAATGTGCTGGTCGCTCGAATCGGATGGCCGCATCGGAATACCGTGGGCTGGTGCGGACATACTCTGCATGGTTCAGTCTCCTGTTTCTCACCGGTTGAGAGATATCACCGGTGTTTATTACTGTTATCTAACCTGCTGGTAGGACAATATGTCCAATTTCGCGCCTTGTCCAGACCCCTCAAAATAGAAAGATTCTTGACTTAGGACATTGTTTCTTGCGCATGCCTATATTACTTCTCCTCCTCGCAGCCGTCTGCCTTACAGGCTGCAATACGATCGTTATGAACCCCGCCGGTGACGTTGCCTCGCAACAGGCGCACCTGGTGACCATCTCGACACTGCTGATGTTGCTGATCATCGTACCGGTGATCGCACTGACTGTACTGTTCGCTTGGCGTTACCGAAAAGGCAACACCAACGCCAAATACACCCCGGATTGGGACCACTCGACCCAGCTCGAACTGGTGATCTGGGGCGCCCCGCTGATGATCATCATCGTGCTCGGCCTGCTGACCTGGATCAGCACCCACCTGCTGGACCCTTACCGTCCACTGAGCCGCATCGACGAAAAACGTCCGCTGGCAGCCGGCCACAAGCCGCTGGTGGTGCAAGTGGTGGCCATGGACTGGAAATGGCTGTTCATCTACCCGGAGCAGGGCATCGCCACCGTTAACGAACTGGTGACCCCGATCGACACCCCGATCCGCTTCAAGATCACCGCGTCGACCGTGATGAACTCGTTCTACATCCCAGCGTTGGCCGGCCAGATCTACGCCATGCCGGGCATGGACACCACCCTGAACGCGGTGCTGAACAAGCCAGGTACCTATGAAGGCTTCTCCGCCAACTATAGCGGCGCCGGCTTCTCGCACATGCGCTTCAAGTACCACGGCATGTCCACCGCCGACTTCGAGGCCTGGGTCGCCAAGACCAAAGCCGGCGGCGGCGCCCTGGACCGTGCCGACTACCTGGCCCTTGAAAAGCCACGCGAGCGCGAACCTGTGCGCCGTTACGCCACGGTTGAAAACGAGCTGTACACGGCCATCATCAACCGCTGCGTCGAACCTGGTTCGACCTGCGCCAGCCAGACCATGGCTGACGATGCAGCCCGCGTGCGCGCCGTGACCGCCAAGAAGGAAATGGAAGCGCGCATCTGCACGCCAAGCGATACCTACGCTGAAGCCAAGCAGGATGTCGCCCTCGTATCTACTCCTCGCAAGAACTGAATATGGAAAACCAAACCACCCTCCACCCGCTGCTGGGCCGGCTGAGCTTGGAAGCGATCCCGTACCATGAGCCGATTCTGCTCGCCACCTTCACCATGGTGGTGCTGGGCGGCCTGGCCGTCATGGGCGCCATGACCAAATACCGCCTGTGGGGCCCGCTGTGGCGCGACTGGGTCACCAGCATCGACCACAAGAAAATCGGCATCATGTACATGGTGCTCGGCCTGGTCATGCTGCTGCGCGGCTTCGCCGACGCACTGATGATGCGCCTGCAGCAAGCGGTCGCTTTCGGCGACAGCATGGGCTACCTGCCTCCGCACCACTACGACCAGATCTTCACCGCCCACGGCGTGATCATGATCTTCTTCGTGGCGATGCCTTTCGTGACCGGCTTGATGAACTACGTGGTGCCGCTGCAGATCGGTGCGCGCGACGTGGCCTTCCCGTTCCTGAACAACTTCTCCTTCTGGATGACCGCATTCGGCGGCGGCCTGACCATGGTCTCGCTGTTCGTCGGCGAATACGCGAAAACCGGCTGGCTGGCTTACCCGCCGCTGTCCGGCATCCTGGCCAGCCCTGACGTTGGCGTGGATTACTACATCTGGTCCTTGCAGGTCGCGGGGGTCGGGACACTCCTGTCAGGCGTCAACCTGATCGCGACCATCGTCAAGATGCGCGCGCCGGGCATGAAGCTGATGAAGATGCCCGTCTTCACCTGGACCTCGCTGTGCACCAACGTGCTGATCGTGGTGACCTTCCCTGTGCTGACCGCCGTGCTGGCCATGCTGTCGCTGGACCGTACCTTCGGCACCCACTTCTTCACCAGCGATTTCGGCGGCGATTCCATGCTGTACGTGAACCTGATCTGGATCTGGGGCCACCCTGAGGTGTACATCCTGGTGCTGCCGGTCTTCGGCGTGTTCTCGGAAATCGTGTCGACCTTCTCCGGCAAGCGCCTGTTCGGCTACACCTCGATGGTGTACGCAACCGTGGTGATTACCATCCTGTCCTACCTGGTATGGCTGCACCACTTCTTCACCATGGGCTCCGGCGCCAGCGTGAACTCCTTCTTCGGCATCACGACGATGATCATTTCGATCCCGACCGGCGCCAAGATCTTCAACTGGCTGTTCACCATGTACCGCGGCCGCATCCGCTTCGAACTGCCGATGATGTGGACCATCGCCTTCATGATCACCTTCGTGATCGGCGGCATGACCGGCGTGCTGCTGGCTGTTCCTCCTGCGGACTTCGTGCTGCACAACTCCCTGTTCCTGATCGCTCACTTCCACAACGTGATCATCGGCGGCGTGGTGTTCGGCGTGTTCGCTGCAATTAACTACTGGTTCCCGAAAGCCTTCGGCTACAAGCTGGATGTGTTCTGGGGCAAAGTCTCGTTCTGGTGCTGGGTGGTCGGCTTCTACCTCGCCTTCATGCCGCTGTACGTACTGGGCCTGATGGGCGTGACCCGCCGCATGAGCCACTTCGAAGATCCTTCGCTGCAGATCTGGTTCCAGGTGGCCGCTCTCGGCGCCGTGCTGATCGCCGGCGGCATCGGTTCGATGCTGGTGCAGTTCTATGTGTCCTACCGTCGCCGCGATGCACTGCGCGACGTGACCGGCGACCCATGGGATGGCCGTACCCTGGAGTGGTCGACTTCGTCCCCTCCTCCGGACTACAACTTTGCGTTCACCCCGCGCGTGTACGACAACGACACCTGGACCGACATGAAGCGCAAGAACTACCTGCGTCCAGTGACCGACTTCGTAGCCATCCACATGCCTAAGAACACCGCTGCCGGTTTCGTCATCGCCGGCCTGAGCGCCGCGACCGGCTTCGCCCTGGTCTGGCAGATGTGGATCTTCGCTGCGCTCGGCCTGGTGGCCACCGTGGGCGCCGCGATCATCCATACCTTTAACTACAAGCGCGATTACTACATCCCGGCCGAAGAAGTCGTTGTGACCGAAGCCGAGCGCACCCGTACCCTGGAGGCTGCCAATGTCTGAACTCGTTCTTGATCCTGCCAAGGCAGGCGCGCACGGCGCGCAGGACGACATGCCGTTCCACGTCCGCGAACACCATCCGGAGAACGGCACCCTGCTGGGCTTCTGGCTCTACCTGATGAGCGATTGCCTGATCTTCGCCGTCCTGTTCATCGCTTACGCAGTCCTGGGCCGCAACTTCGCGGGCGGCCCATCCGGCGCCGAGCTGTTCGACCTGCCGCTGGTAGCATTGAACACCAGCTTCCTGCTGCTGTCGTCGATCACCTATGGCTTCGCGATGCTGGCTTCGCAGCGCGCCAAGCTGGGCACCACCCTGGTGTGGCTGGCTGTCACCGGCTTGTTCGGCCTGGGCTTCCTCAGCCTGGAACTGTTCGAGTTCGTGCACCTGATCCACGAAGGCGCAGGCCCACAGCGCAGCGCGTTCCTGACCTCGTTCTTCGCGCTGGTCGGCACCCACGGCCTGCACGTCACCTTCGGCGTCATCTGGCTGGTCACCCTGATGGTCCAGCTGAACCGCCACGGCCTGACCGAAGCCAACACCCGCCGCCTGATGTGCCTGTCGATGTTCTGGCACTTCCTGGACGTGATCTGGATCGGCGTCTTTACCTTTGTCTACCTGATGGGAGTCCTGCCATGAGCGCACACCACGACCACGAACACGGCCATGGCCACGGCGCACATGGCGACAGCCATGACCACGGCAGCCTGAAAAGCTACGCCATCGGCTTCATCCTGTCGGTGATCCTGACCGCGATTCCGTTCTGGCTCGTCATGGGCCACGTGATCAAGGACTCGAGCACCACCGCCTTTGTCATCCTGGGCTTCGCAGCAGTGCAGATCGTGGTTCACATGATCTATTTCCTGCACATGAACTCCCGTGCGGAAGGCGGCTGGAGCTTGCTGGCACTGATCTTCACCATCGTCCTGGTCGGCATCGTGCTCACCGGCTCGATCTGGGTCATGTACCACTTGAACCACAACATGATGCCGTCCATGGGTCCGGCCGGCAGCTCCTCCGTGCAGCAAATGCACGACATGCCTTGAACGAAGCGCGCACCGCCTCCCCGCGGGCGCGCCTGTTTTGGGCCGCCGGGATTTCGCTCGCCTGTGCAGTATTTCTGGCGCTCGGAACCTGGCAGCTGTTTCGCATGCAGTGGAAGCATGAGCTGATCGAGCGCGTCAACCAGCGCGCCCACGCAGCCCCTGTTTCCGCCCCTGCCCCTTCCGATTGGCCCTCCCTGACCGCCGACAATGCCGAATACCGGCATGTGCAGGTTTCCGGCACCTTGCTGCTCGATCGCAGCACCCTGGTGCAAGCCTCGACCCAGCTTGGCCCTGGCTTCTGGGTCATGACGCCACTGCAAACCGCCTCAGGCGACATCGTCTTCATCAATCGCGGCTACATTTCCGACCGCAAGGCCAGCACTGGTTCCGGCACGGCTGCGGCCGAAGTGTCCGGCCTGCTGCGTATGAGCCAGGCAGACGGCGACCTGCTGCGCAAGAATGATCCCGCCAGCCAGCGCTGGTATTCGCGCGACGTGCCAGCCATCGCTGCCGCAAGCGGCCTGGCAAAAGTTGCCCCCTACTTCATCGATGCCGACGCCAGCCCTGCCCCGCAGGCCGGGCAGCCCGTCGGCGGCCTTACCGTGATCGCTTTCCGTGATAATCACCTGGTATACGCATTGACTTGGTATGCTCTAGCGTTGATGATCATCGGGCGAACATGGCAAATCACTCGGAAAACACGGCGGAACCCGGCGCAATGATGTCCTTGTCCCTCGCGGCAGGCGTCGGCGACACTACCGGCCACAAAAACATGCTGTACCTGATCCGGCTGCGCTGGATTGCGGTACTGGGCCAGATCACGACCATCGCCGGCGTGACCCTCGGCCTTGGCCTGAACCTGCCGATGCCGCAGATGCTGACGGTGCTGGCCTGCCTGATCGCCTTCAACATCGGCAGCCATTTGCGCTGGCACGAAAACCCGATCGTTACCAATAACGAAATGCTCCTGGCGCTGCTGGTCGACGTGGCCAGCCTGACGGCGCAACTGCATTTCAGTGGCGGCACCACCAACCCCTTTGCTTTCCTCTACCTGCTGCAGGTGATCCTGTCGGCAGTGCTGCTCGACGCCTGGGCCGCCTGGACCATCGTCGGCATCACGGGCGCCTGCCTGGGCGGACTGGCGATGTTTTCCAAGCCCTTGCCACTGCTGCTGGAAAATGAAAGCGCCTTTGCCCACTTGTATGTGGAGGGCATGCTGATCTGCTTCCTGCTGAACGCCGGCTTGCTGGTGATCCTGATCAAGCGCATCACGGGCAACCTGCGCGAACGCGACGCGCGGCTGGCCGACCTGCGCCAGCGCGCTGCCGAGGAAGACCACATCGTGCGCATGGGCCTCCTGGCATCCGGCGCGGCCCATGAACTGGGCACGCCGATGGCGACCATGTCGGTTCTGCTGGGCGACTGGCGGCGCATGCCGGAATTCACGGGGAACGCAACGCTGCAGGAAGAAATCGAGGAGATGCAGACCCAGCTCCAGCGCTGCAAGACCATCGTCACCGGCATCCTGTTGTCGGCGGGCGAACTGCGCGGCGAATCCTCGGCCAAGACCACCCTGCGCTCCTTCCTTGACGAAATGCTGGAAGAATGGCGCAGCAATCGCCCGGTCGTGGAGTTCGAATACGACGACCAGTTGCCGAGCGACCTGCCGGTGGTGTTCGAGTCCGCGCTCAAGCAGACAATTTTCAACCTGCTCGATAACGCGCTGGAAGCCTCGCCGCAGTGGGTCCGGCTGGAAGCGTCGGCCGATGGCGAAGTGCTGAAGCTGGCGGTCAGCGACCGCGGTCCCGGCTTCGCCCCGTCGATGCTGGCGCAATTCGGCAAGCCTTACCAGTCGAGCAAAGGACGTCCAGGCAGCGGACTGGGATTGTTCCTGGTGGTGAACGTGATTCGCACGCTCGGCGGCACGGTTGAAGCGCGCAACCTGGAACAAGGCGCACTGGTGGAGCTGCGCCTGCCGTTGTCGGCAATCGCTCTCGAATAGGAGAATCAATGACTACAGAGCGTTTACTGTTGATCGTGGAGGATGATCCGGCGTTCGCCCGCACCCTTTCGCGCTCGTTCGAGCGGCGCGGCTATACAGTGCTGCGCGCGGGTAACCTGGAAGAAGTCGACGCCCTGCTGTTAAAGCACACGCCAACGCACGCCGTGGTTGACCTTAAGCTGGAAGGCAACACCTCCGGCCTGGCTTGTGTGCAGGCCTTGCACACTCACTCGCCGGGAATGCTGATCGTGGTGCTGACTGGCTTCGCCAGCATCGTTACCGCCGTTGAAGCAGTCAAGCTTGGTGCCTGCCAGTACCTGGCCAAGCCTTCCAATACCGACGATATCGAAGCGGCCTTCTCGCACGTTGCCGGCGTGGCCGAGGTCGAGCTGACCAACCGGTCGACTTCCATCAAGACGCTGGAATGGGAACATATCCACCAGGTGCTGGCGGAGACCGGCTTCAATATCTCCGAAGCCGCGCGCCGGCTTGGCATGCACCGCCGCACGCTGGCGCGCAAGCTAGAAAAGCAGCGCGTCAAATAAGCCATGGGGTTCCGCGACGCCTTGCGCTCCTTCTTCATCGGGGAAAACCTGAGCGATGGCCCAAGTGCTCCGGTTGCAAGGATCGACATGATGCGGCCCGAAGGTCCGCGCCATTACCTGAAAGCCGTGCCGAGCCGGAAAACCGGCGCGAAACGTCCGCTGGTTGTGGTCCTGCATGGCAGCGGAGCCAGTGCCGAACAAGTCCTGGGACGGGCTTTTCCTTTCTCGCCGCTGTCGGTTTGGCTCGAAATCGCTGAACGCGAGCAAGTGGTCGTGGTCGCCCCCGACGGCATTAAAAGACGCGGACAACGTGCCTGGAATGACGGCTTCGCCGATGTGACAAGCAATCCCCAATGCGACGACGTAGCCTTCATCGGCGCGGTCATCGATCACGCCATCGCCGAGGACGACGCCGACCCGGAACGGGTCTACGTGATCGGCGTTTCCAAAGGCGGCATGATGGCCTATCGGATAGCGGTGGAACTGGCGCCGCGCCTGGCCGCATTCGCAACAGTGCTGGCGGCGATGCCACAGCGTGCGTCTTACGAAGAGCCTGCAACTCCCCTTCCCGCCCTGATCGTCGCTGGGGAGAAAGATCCTTTCATTCCGTATTCAGGCGGCAAGTCCTTCGTCACGTTGTGGTTCACGGCGCCCGCAATGGGCATCGAAGCCACCGCCGCCCTTTGGCGCAGGCTGGCCGGACTGTGCGGGGAGCCGGCGGTCGCGCGGCTGCCGACGGCAAAAGGCGATTCGACTCGCGCGATTCGCTACACCTGGGGCGACGATCCCGGTGCCTTGCAGCTTGTTTTGTTGAAAATTGTGGGCGGCGGCCACGCGGAGCCCAGTCGCAAGAAGCGCTACCCTGGGCTGTTCAGCCGCTTCCCCGGCCGGCAAAATGCCGCTCTCGAAATCGCGGAGGAAGCCTGGACCTTTTTCAAAGACAAGCGGCGCGCCAGGAACTCACAAGGCAGTTTCGAGGGCGATGCGCTCGCCAAGGCGCTGCAATAGCAGGTGCACATGGTAGCCATCGACGAAACCGTGGTGGGCCTGGACACAAAACGGCACCGTCATCGTATCGCCATCCAGTTCGCTAAAACGTCCCCAGGCAATTAACGGGATATCTACGCTTTTGTATTCATAGATCGGATGTTCGATAGCACGCATGTCGAGCCACGGCATGCAGGTGGTGTAAACATTGTTCTTCTGCTCGCGCGGCGTCTGGTCGCGCCCGGTGTTGATGAACTCGCGCGTCGCCCGCGCCTCCACGCCTGCCGCAAGGCTGCGGGAAATGAACTCCGCACGCTCATTCGACATGTCGAACCTGGCGTAATTCAGGTTGTTGTCCAGGTTGATGACCGTATAGCCGCCGTAAAAATCGTCGATCTTGATCACTTCCCCTTCGAACTCTCGGTACAGGAAGTTGTCGACATCCTTCACGCTCATGTACAAGCAGTACAGAAGGAAGTGGAAAGGCGGCAGTTGCCGCTCCTTGCAGTAGTGACGAAACTCCGGCAAGCGTGCGACAACGCTCAGGTTCAGCAGCGGATTCGCGTACTGGCGAAATGACTCATAGCGGTCGCGGCGAAATTCAAATTTATCCATGCTCAATGCTCCCTCGGCGAGGCGACATCATATGAAGGATTCAGCGGCCAGTCCTTAATATTTGCCAAGCATATTCCATCGCGATCGATGCGGCTAAGGCTCGATGTAATCCGTATTTACCAGCCCGCCGAAATCTTCCGAATACTCGATATTTCCTGCCCGGACGCTTGCCACGTACTCTGCCAGCCAGGCATGAAAGTTCACAGCAACAATGCGCCGCTCGCCCATGTCATGCCACATGGTGATGACCTGCCCCAGCGCCCCGTCTGTCGCCGGCTGCAGGTCCAGGCAATAATGGTCGCCACCACCGTTGTGTGTGAAGGGAATCCAGTTGCGATTCCACCAGTCGGTGCGCACGCCACGCTCGGTCTCCGAAGCAATCCCTTCAAATTCGCCTGATTCAAGCAATTCGCGCCAGACGTTCCATTGCTCCGCAATCGCATCCGTTGACAGGAATTCCGAATTGTCGAACATGCCGCCAGCATTCCCCTGCTGGCCATTGTGGATCTTGAGGCACTCGACGAATGGCGCCGGCAATGAGACGCCAAGCGCCACTTCAAGAGCGCGCAGTTGTTCGGCGGTTGCCCCCTGGTTCAGGTCCGCCAGCCCCTCGGGCCAATGAACTGCCAGCCATTCTTCGAACTCCTGCCATAGTGCTGGAATGGTCGGCAACACTGCCGCGGTCTTTTCAGCGGTGGTCTTCTGAAGCAGGCGAGAGAGGAAGCTCATATGATCAGATAGCTTGAGGGTTCAGTCGTTCAATTTTGGAATGGAGTTTGTTCAACCCGGCGAGATAGGCTTTGGCGGAAGCGACGACGATGTCGGGATCGGCGCCGACGCCGTTGACGATGCGGCCGGCGTGCGCCAGGCGCATCGTTACCTCGCCCTGCGATTGGGTGCCGGGGCTGATGCCGCTGATGGCGAACAGCACCAGTTCCGCGCCGCTTTGGGCTTTGCTTTCAATGGCGTTGACCATGGCATCGACCGGGCCGTCGCCGGTACCTTCGGCGGAGTGTTCGATGCCGTCGATCGAGAACACCACGCGTGCAAACGGCAGTTCGCCGGTTTCCGAGCGCTGCGCCAGCGAGACGAAGCGGTAATATTCGCCGCCAGCCGCCGCTTCCTCGTCGCTCACCAGGGCCATGATGTCTTCGTCGAAAATATCGGACTTGCGGTCGGCCAGTTCCTTGAAGCGAGTGAAAGCGGCATTCACCTCGGCTTCGGAATCCAGTTCAATGCCCAATTCTTGCAAGCGTTGCTTGAAGGCGTTACGGCCCGAGAGCTTGCCAAGCACGATCTTGTTGGCGGTCCAGCCCACGTCCTCGGCGCGCATGATTTCATAGGTTTCGCGCGCCTTGAGGATGCCGTCCTGGTGGATGCCGGAGGCGTGAGCAAAGGCGTTGGCGCCAACCACCGCCTTATTCGGCTGCACTGCGAATCCGGTGATCTGCGACACCATCTTCGATGACGGCACGATCTGCGTCGTGTCGATAGCACAATCCAGATTGAAATACCCGGCGCGCGTGCGCAGCGCCATCACTACCTCTTCCAGCGCCGTATTGCCGGCGCGCTCACCCAGGCCGTTGATGGTGCATTCCACCTGCCGCGCACCGCCGATCATCACGCCGGCCAGCGAGTTCGCCACCGCAAGACCAAGGTCGTTGTGGCAGTGCACCGACCATATAGCCTTGTCGGAATTCGGAATGCGTTCACGCAAACGTCGAATGGTCTCACCGTATAGCTCCGGCACGGCATAGCCCACGGTGTCGGGGAAGTTGATGGTGGTGGCGCCTTCGGCGATGACATTTTCCAGCACACGGCACAGGAAATCCTCTTCCGAACGGCTGCCATCCTCGGGACTGAATTCAATATCGTCGGTGAACTTGCGGGCGAAGCGGATCGCCAGCTTGGCCTGCTCCAGCACCTGCTCCGGCTCCATCCGCAGCTTCATCTGCATGTGCAGCGACGAGGTGGCGATGAAGGTGTGAATCCGCTTGCGTTCGGCCGGCTCCAGCGCTTCGGCAGCACGCGCCAGGTCGCGGTCATTGGCGCGCGCCAGCGAGCACACGATGGGCTCGCGCACGGCGGTGGCAATGGCACGGATGGATTCGAAATCGCCCTGCGAGGCAGCGGCGAAACCCGCCTCGATCACATCGACCCGCAGCTTTTCGAGCTGGCGGGCGATGCGCACCTTTTCTTCGCGGGTCATGGAAGCGCCCGGCGATTGCTCGCCGTCGCGCAGTGTGGTGTCGAAGATGATGAGGCGGTTATTCATGGATTCGCTCCTTCTGAATTGCCGCCCCAGCGGCCTTACGATTTATCTTCTGGCGAGGTTTTCTCGATCAGTTTGACCGGGTTGCCCTTGACCAGGCGGGTCAGGTAGATCACATAGCCTGACAGGCCATATGCTACGAACAGCACAAACAGCACTTTTGGCGGGTCGATCGAGATCAGCGCGAAGAACATCGCAATCGCGAACACGGCCAGGAACGGCACCGATTTGCGGAAGTTGATGTCCTTGAAGCTGTAGAACGGCACGTTCGACACCATGCTCAGGCCAGCGAATACCGCCAGTACCCAGCCCTGCCACGGATACAGCACGCCATCGACATCCAGGTCGGTCAGCAGCATGACGAAACCGGCGATCAGCGAGGCGGCAGCCGGCGAAGGCAGGCCCTGGAAGTAGCGTTTGTCCACCACTTCGATATTGGTGTTGAAGCGGGCCAGGCGCAATGCAGCGCCAGCGCAGTAGACAAAGGCCGCGATCCAGCCCAGCTTACCGAGGCCGCGCAGGGCGAATTCGTAAATCACCAGCGCCGGGGCGGCGCCGAAAGACACCATGTCCGACAGCGAGTCGTACTGGGCGCCGAATTCGCTCTGGGTATTGGTCAGGCGCGCGACGCGGCCATCCAGTCCGTCCAGCAACATGGCGACGAAAATCGCCCAGGCGGCATGTTCGAAGCGCTGGTTCATGGCCATGACGATGGCGAAGAAGCCGCAGAACAGCGCGCCGGTGGTGAAGGCGTTCGGCAGCAAGTAGATGCCGCGCGAGCGAGGCTTGTCGACACCATCGGCCCCCTTGCGGCGGGCGAAGCGGCTGAACAGCGATTGCTTGCCGGCGGCGTTTTTAGGCCGGCGGCGGGGGAATTTGGCCATACTCTTCCATTTTTTATACCAGGGTGGCCCCTATTATAGAGGACACCCAGTATGGAAGTGGCAACTTTGGCTTACTTGAACTTGACCTTGCCCACCACGCGCATTTCCAGCGTGGTTTCGCCAGGCTCGAAGCTTGGTTCAGCCACGGACTGGTCCATCTCGGCCTTGGCAGCCATGCGGGCCATCATCGGGGCCGGAGCGCCAGCTGGACCGCCGCCGTAGTTGCCGGAGCCTTCGTAGTCGATGGTGTCCAGCACCGCGTCGGTTACCGGGCGCCCCATGGCGGAAGCGATGGAGGCGATGCGCTCATTCAGGTTCTTGTAGGTGGCGGCGATGCGGGCATCATCCAGCTTGCGGGTAGCTGCCGGGCTCAGGCCAAAGGACAGGCCGTTCAAAGTCAGCACCTTCTGCGCGGCGGCCACGGTTTTCGGCAGCACGCCGATATTAGTGGTGGTCATCTGCACGTACTGGCCAACGCGCCATGCGGTTGGCTGGCGCGGCTTGGCGGCAGCACCTGGAGGCAGCGGACGGTCTTCCGGATACACCGGATAAGTGTAATAGCCCTGGGTTTTCAGCTTGGCTTGCGGGTCTTCCTTCTTCAGGATGTCAAGGCCCTGTTTGATCTTCTGGTTAACGCGAGAAGCGGCAGCCGCCTTGTCCTTGTCCTGCTCTTCGATCGCCAGCACGGCCACCGCCTGGTCGTTCGGCGCAGTGACTTCACCATTGGCAGGAACGATGACGGTGGCGCCCGCGGTCGGGACGGATTGGGCGGTGGCAGCCTGGGTGCCCAGTACCAGCGCGGCAGCAGCTACAGCTTTGAGGACGGTCATTGTTATTCTCCTGGCTTGATTACGATGGACGCACTTTAACTGAAATCACCCTGCGAAATTGTCGCGATTCGTGAGCGTTTGTAACACTCTCCTTACTTGAAACGTACTTTCGCGGTTGCCCGCAGTTCCAGTTTGGTCTCACCAGGTTGCAGGCTTGGCTCCTCCACTTCGCCAATGTCTTCGCGACGAATACTGCTTCCGGTTACGACTACCCTGCCGATCGGCGCATCACCGAAGTCCAGCGATTCGAGTTTTGCATCGCCCACCGGGCGCCGCATCGCGCCCGCAATGAAGCCGACCTGCTCTTCCAGACTGCGATATGCCGCCTCTACCCGGCGCTGCTCCAGCTTCCTGGTGGTCTCTTCGCTCAAGCCGAAGTTGACGCTCCTGAGCGCCAGGATCTTCTGGGCCGCAGCCACGGTTGCCGGAAGTGCGGCAAAGTCCCCGGTTACCAGCCTGACCTGCTGGCTGACACGCCAGCCGATTTGCTGTGCATCGCGTTTCTGGATTCGCGCGGCCGCTTCGTCATAGACTGCATAGGTCCGATAGCTGTCCAGCGACACCCGCGCATCCGGGTGCGCCTTCTTCAAGGCCGCGATGCCCTGCTTCAGGCGCAGATTGACATTGGATGCCAGCGCCGCCTTGTCCTTGCCCTGCTCCTCGTAGCCAAACACCAGCTGCACTTCGTCGTTAGGCGCCCTGACCGATCCAACCGCCGTGACCGTAACGAGTGAATTTTCAGTGGGCAGCGCCTCGGCCATCGCTACCTGCGTGGAGCCGAGCATCGCCAACAGGGCCAGGTGCTTGATCATGCAATTTCCTTTTCGGATAGTCATCTAAGCTCGAATGTAACTGAAACCGATACAAAAGTGTCATGTGCCTGACACTCGGCTGTGGCATGATCCCTTGTCGTCCACTCCACTCATGAACTAGGAAAATGGCAAAGTACCTGATTCCCGCACTGGCCCTGGCGGCCTCGTTCGGCGCTTATGCAGCGCCGGCTAAACAGCCAGCACAACCAAAACTCGTCCTGGTGATGGCCGTCGACGGCCTGCCCCAGGAACAGGTGACGCGCTACGCCCACCAGTTCGGCCAGGGGGGCTTCCGCCGCCTGCTGGAGCAAGGCGCTTGGTTCAGTAATGCCCACCAGGCGCATGGCATCACCGTCACTGCCGTTGGCCATGCGGCGATTCTGAGCGGCGCCTATCCCTACCAGCACGGCATCATCGGCAATAACTGGGTGAATCCGGCCAACGGCGGCAGCATGTACTGCACCGAAGACACCAATTACAAATACGTCGGCAACGAGAAAACGGACCCGCACGACGGCACCGCTCCCACCAACCTGCGCGTCGACACCCTTGGCGACCAACTGCGCTACGCTACCGGCCAGCAGTCGAAAGTGGTGACCGTTTCCGGCAAGGACCGCGGCGCGATCCTCCTGGGCGGCAAGACCGGCACGGCCTATATGTACATGGAAGAAAGCGGCAACTTCGCTTCGTCCACTTTCTATATGAAGGAGCATCCGCAATGGGTGCAGAAGTACCAGTCGGGAAAGCCGCAGGAGCGCTACTACGGCGTGAAGTGGAGGCCGCTTCTGGCTGATTCGGCTTACGCCGGCGATTATGGCGATGCGCCAAACCTGCAGCTTTCCAGCGAGTCAGGCCTGACCGATGCCGCTTACTACAAGCGCCTGAAGGCCTCGCCTTTCCTGGACGAGTTGACAGTGGAGTTCGCGCAGGCTGCCATCGAAGGCGAAAACCTGGGCAAGAACCCGGCCGGCGTGCCCGACCTGCTGGGCGTGAGCTTCTCCGCGCACGACCTGGCGAACCATGAATACGGCCCGGAGAGCAAATTCTCGCACGACCACTTGCTGCGCCTGGACCGCATGCTGTCCAACTTCTTCTCGTACATCGACAAGCGCATCGGCATGGACAATGTACTGGTTGTGCTGACCGCCGACCATGGCTTCCCGAATACGCCTGAATTTGCCAACGAAGTCCAGAAGGCTGGCGTCGGCCGCATCGACGGCAAAAAGCTGGTGGAGGACTTGAATGCACACCTGTCGGCCAGGTTTGGTCTGAGCAAAGGCGTGGCGGCTTACTCGATCCCGAACCTGCACCTCGATTACGCCCAGATCGAAACCAAAGGCTTGAAGCGCGAGGATGTTGAAAATGCCGCGGCACGCTTCCTGATGTCGCAGCCAGGCCTGGCCGATGTGTTCACGCGCACCCAGATGGAAAGCGGTGCCGTCGGCGGCACCCGCATCGCAACCCTGATGCGCCGAGCCTGGAACCGCCAGCTCTCGGGCGACCTGATGGTGGTAGCCAAGCCGCACTGGATCTTTGCCTTTGCGACCGGCAAAGGCACGACCCACGGCGCGCCTTACGCCTACGACACCAATGTGCCGCTGATCGTGATGGGCAAGCAGTGGGTAAAATCCGGCCACTACGGCCAGTATGCTGAAGTAGTCGACATCGCCCCGACCCTCGCCTACCTGCTGAACGTGCGCCCGCCTGCCGGCGCCGAAGGCCGCGTCCTGACCGAAGCGCTGAAGTAAAAGAGATGTCCGCTTTGGGGCCTGGGCCCAAAGTGGACATTGTCACCCGTATAATAAAGCTCCCATCCCACCCGGAGCGCTATATGTCGATTTACCGCATCGCGATCGTTTCTGCTGTACTGGCCCTGAACACGGCTTGTTCGATCAACCGTCCCGTCGCTGACGATTACGACACCTACCTGGGAAATAACGTCAAGACCGGCAACCTGCCCAGCGCGAAGATTGCAGACAAATACTATCTCCCGCCAGCCACGCAAGCCCACCACTATGAGTTCAAGAGCGTCATGGGTGGCTATGCAAATACCTGGGTGGTGGAATTCGGCAAGGTGCTGGACGCCACGATGCGCTCTTCCGATGTCGTCGCGGCTTTAGGAAACGTAAGCAAGGCCGGCAACGATAAATCGGGCTCTGGCAACACCTTGGTGTTCGAGCTGCAGCGATATTCGTTTGAAGAACACGGCGCCCACATCGAACTGGCAATCAGCATCCGCAATCAAAAAGGAGAGGTATTCCGGAAGGTCTACAGCGCCGATGGACGCACCCAGGGCGGCAAGATGTTCTGGGGCGGCGCCTTCGCCATGAAGAACGCGGTGCAACAGTCCACCAAACTGGCGATGGACGACATCCTGACCCGCTTCATCCGCGATGCCGGCAGCTCCAGCCTGGCATCGGCAGACAAGTAAAAAAAAACGGCCCCGAGGGGCCGTTGAAGTCTGCTTCTAGGGACAATCAGTTCTTGGACTGGTCGACCAATTTGTTTTTGGCGATCCAAGGCATCATTGCGCGCAGCTTGGCGCCGACTTCTTCGATCTGGTGCTCGGAAGTCAGGCGGCGGCGGGAGATCAGGGTCGGTGCGCCGGCCTTGTTCTCAAGGATGAAGCTCTTGGCGTATTCGCCAGTCTGGATATCTTTCAGGCACTGGCGCATCGCGTCCTTGGTGGCGGAAGTCACCACTTTCGGGCCGGTCACGTACTCGCCGTACTCCGCATTGTTGGAGATCGAGTAGTTCATGTTGGCGATGCCGCCTTCGTAGATCAGGTCCACGATCAGTTTCAGTTCGTGCAGGCACTCGAAGTAAGCCATTTCCGGTGCGTAGCCCGCTTCCACCAGGGTTTCGAAGCCTGCCTTGATCAGTTCCACGGTACCGCCGCACAGGACCGCCTGTTCGCCGAACAAATCGGTCTCGGTCTCTTCACGGAAGTTGGTTTCGATGATGCCGGCCTTGCCGCCGCCGTTAGCCGATGCATACGACAGGGCGATGTCGCGGGCGGAGCCGGATTTGTCCTGGTACACGGCGATCAGGTGCGGCACGCCGCCACCCTGGCGGTAGGTGCCGCGCACGGTGTGGCCTGGGGCCTTGGGAGCGATCATGATCACGTCCAGGTCGGCGCGCGGCACGACCTGGCCGTAGTGCACGTTGAAGCCGTGGGCGAAGGCCAGCACGCCGCCTTGCTTGATGTTCGGTTCGACGTTTTCCTTGTAGACCTGGGCGATGTTCTCGTCCGGCAGCAGGATCATCACGACGTCGGCATTCTTCACCGCTTCGTTTACTTCCGCCACTTTCAGGCCAGCCGCTTCAACCTTGTTCCAGGAAGCGCCGCCCTTGCGCAGGCCGACGGTCACGTTCACGCCGGACTCGGTCAGGTTCTGCGCATGCGCGTGGCCTTGCGAACCGTAGCCGATGATGGCAACGTTCTTGCCTTTGATGAGGGAGAGGTCAGCGTCTTTGTCGTAGAAAACTTTCATGGTCATTCCTTGGGTGTGAATTCGGTTCGTTTAATTAAACTTTGAGGATGCGTTCGCCGCGGCCAATGCCGGAGCCGCCAGTACGGACGGTTTCCAGGATCGAGGTGCGGTCAATTGCGTCGATGAAGGCGTCCAGTTTGCTCTTGGCGCCCGTCAGCTCAATGGTGTAGGTCTTTTCGGTCACGTCGATGATGCGGCCGCGGAAAATGTCGGCGGTGCGCTTCATCTCCTCGCGCTCCTTGCCGACGGCGCGTACCTTGATCAGCATCAGCTCGCGCTCGATGTGCTGGCCTTCGGTCAGGTCCACCACCTTCACCACCTCGATCAGGCGGTTCAGGTGCTTGGTGATCTGTTCGATGATGTCATCGGAACCGGTGGTCACGATGGTCATGCGAGACAGGGTCGCATCTTCGGTCGGCGCAACGGTCAGCGTTTCGATGTTGTAGCCGCGGGCGGAGAACAGGCCGACCACGCGGGACAGCGCACCCGCTTCGTTTTCGAGCAGTACAGAAATAATATGGCGCATGATTACAGGTCCTCCGAGCCAAGCAGCATTTCGGAGAGGCCTTTGCCGGCTTTCACCATCGGCCACACGTTTTCACTCTGGTCGGTAATGAAGTTCATGAAGACCAGGCGGTCTTTCATGCCAAACGCTTCTTTCAGCGCACCTTCGACATCGCCCGGTTTCTCGATGCGCATGCCGACGTGGCCGTAGGCCTCGGCCAGCTTTTCGAAGTCCGGCAGCGAATCCATATAGGACTCGGAATAGCGCGAACCGTAGTCGATCTGCTGCCACTGGCGAACCATGCCCAGGAAGCGGTTGTTCAACAGGATGATCTTCGGCGTCAGGCGGTACTGTTTGCAGGTCGCCAGTTCCTGGATGTTCATCTGGATCGAGCCTTCGCCGGTGATGCAGGCGACGGTCGCATCCGGATTGGCCATCTGCACGCCCATGGCGTATGGCAGGCCGACACCCATGGTGCCCAGGCCGCCGGAGTTGATCCAGCGGCGCGGCTTGTCGAACTTGTAGTACTGCGCAGCCCACATCTGGTGCTGGCCCACGTCGGAAGTGATGAAAGCGTCGCCCTTGGTGATGTCGAACAGCGATTCCACCACTTGCTGCGGCTTGATCACCAGGTCGGACGTGGCGTACTTCAGGCAATCGCGGCCGCGCCACTCGTTGATCTGCTTCCACCAGTCTTTCAGCGCGGAGGCGTTCGGGCGCTGCTCGGTCGCTTCAAGCTGCGACAGCAGTTCCACCAGCACGTCTTTCACGTTGCCGACGATAGGAATGTCCACTTTCACGCGCTTCGAGATCGACGATGGGTCGATGTCGATGTGGATGATCTTGCGCGGGTTCTGGCTGAAGTGCTTCGGATTGCCGATCACGCGGTCGTCAAAGCGGGCGCCGATGGCAATCAGCACGTCGCAATTCTGCATCGCGAGGTTGGCTTCGTAGGTGCCGTGCATGCCGGGCATGCCGACGAAGCATGGATCGGAAGCGCGCGAACCGCCAAGGCCCATCAGGGTATTGGTGACCGGGAAGCCGAGTTTCTCAACCAGTTTGTTCAGTTCATTCGATGCATGCGCCAGGATCACGCCGCCGCCGGTGTAGATCATTGGACGCTCGGCCGACAGCAGCAGCTGCAGTGCCTTGCGGATCTGGCCGGCGTGGCCTTTGTCTACCGGGCGGTAGGAACGCATCTCGATATCCTTCGGATACGAGTACACGTGTTTGTGCATCGAAATGTCTTTTGGAATATCGACCAGCACCGGACCTGGGCGGCCGGTCTTGGCGATATAAAAGGCTTTCTTGATGGTCTCCGCCAGGTCCTTCACGTCCTTCACCAGGAAGTTGTGCTTGACCACCGGGCGGGTGATGCCGACGGTGTCGCATTCCTGGAAGGCGTCCTGGCCAATGGCGTGGCTCGGCACCTGGCCGGAAATCACCACCATCGGAACGGAATCCATGTATGCGGTGGACAGGCCGGTCACCGCATTGGTGACGCCAGGTCCGGAAGTGACCAGCGCCACACCCACTTTGTTCGAGCTGCGCGAATACGCATCGGCGGCATGAACAGCAGCCTGCTCATGGCGAACGAGGATGTGCTGGAATTTGTCCTGCTTGAAGATGGCGTCGTAGATATAGAGGACGGCGCCGCCAGGATATCCGAAAACATGTTCTACGCCTTCCTCAGCGAGGCAGCGAACAAGGATTTCGGCGCCCGTGATGGGAGCTTCGGTATTCATGAAACATTCCTTTCAAGGTCCATAGGAGATTGATCGGATGCTCTTGCCTAGCGAAGTGGGCGTCACCGTGCACGACTCTCAGCTTCCCTTCTTTCTGCGGTCACACTGACCCTTCCCCCATGCGTAGCTGGAGTACAAGCCTGTGCTAAACGCAACTCGTTTGGCCGGAGTTTTGCAGCGGTTTCTGGCCTACCTCTCGCGCTTGTGGCACGGGTTAGAGCAAACTGCTGACAATAGAAAGCTGGCTTTTCGAAACGGCTTTGTGTGCCTGTTCCGAAGAACCGGGGAGCCTTGTGGTGTACAAAGCGTCCTTAACGTTACCGCGCTGCACCATATTGGTCAAGCTTATTCTGCATTTTTTGTTAAAATGCCGGATTGTTCAGACTAGCGATATAGCGCAGCTCACTTTCCGACGCATGGCCACAGACAAAGAATTATCGGATTTCCTCGAAAGCGTCGAGCGCCGCGCCTTCAAACAAGCGGTGTATGCCGTCCGAAAGGACGAGTCCGCCCTGGACATTGTGCAAGATGCAATGATCAAACTCGCCGAGAAATACGGCGACAAGCCGGCGGCCGAACTGCCGGCGCTGTTCCAGCGCATCCTGCAAACCACCATACTTGATTATTTCCGTCGAGAAAAAGTCCGCAACACCTGGGTCAGTCTTTTCTCGGGCCTTGGCCCTGCCCAGGAAGAGCATGAGGACTTTGATATACTGGAATCCTACGAGGCTGAACAGGGTTCCCAGGCGGCCGAGTCGAGTGCGGATCAGGTAGAACGGGCACAAATCTTGCAGATAATTGAAGAAGAAGTGCAAAAACTGCCCGCGCGTCAACGAGAAGCGTTCCTCATGCGTTACTGGCAGGACATGGACGTAGCAGAAACCGCCGAAGCGATGGGATGTTCCGAAGGGAGCGTAAAGACGCATTGCTCACGAGCAACACACACTCTCGCTGAATCGCTCAAAGCCAAGGGAATTAAGTTATGAACACCGAAGACACCAACTTTGCATACGGCGTGCGGCGCGCGCTCAATGAAAAGCTAGACGATCTCCCAGCCTCGACCGCGGATCGCCTGGCCGCAGCCCGCATGGCTGCACTGAAGCGCAAGAAGGCCGATGCTCCGGCCCGCTTGCGCGTAAGCCGTACCGCCCCGGCTGTGGCTGGTGGTGCGAGCGGCTTCTTCGCCAACCCGTTTGCCTGGTTCAACCGCGTCAGCGTGGCCTTGCCCTTGCTGCTGCTGATGGGCGGCATGGTCGGCGTGTACCAGTACGAACAACAGCAATCGATCGTGGAACTGGCAGAAATGGACGCCGCCGTGCTGTCCGATGAACTGCCGCTGTCTGCTTACCTTGACCAGGGCTTTGGCGCCTATCTCGAGACTCGCGAGCAATAAAGTATGGCGCGTGTAAGTGGCAGGACAAAATGGGTTGCTGGAGCAATCACGCTGGTGGGTGTGGGGATCGCTGCCGTCGTCTGGCTGGCGAGCCGCCCTGCATCGCGCCCTGCGCCGGCGCCTTCGGCTGCCGCTACTGCCGCAGCTCCTGCCAAGCCGGTTGGTGAAAAACCCCACTGGTCCGACCTGAAACCAGCCCAGCAACAAGCCCTGGCGCCGCTCGAAGCAACCTGGGAAGAACTGGGTCCGGTACGCAAGCAAAAATGGATCTCCATCGGCAATCGGCTGGCCAAGATGAAGCCGGACGAAAAAGCGCGGGTGCAGGAACGCATGCGCGAATGGGTGTCGCTGACGCCCGCCGAACGCAAGGCCGTGCGCGAGAACTTTGCGCGCGCGCAGAAGAAGGCCACTCCGCCGGGCCAGCGTGCCGCCGAGTGGGAGCAGTACCAGCAACTGCCGGACGAAGCCAAGAAAGCCCTGGCTGACGCGGCCGCTGCCAAGAACAACCAGGTTGTGAAGACCCCTAGCCTGGCGCAGTCCACCGTGAAGACCCCGGCCCCAGTCAAGGCCCAAGGCCACGGCCTGGTGCCGGCGCCGGGTACCGTGCGGCCGGGCACCGTCCCGCCGGCGCCGATCGGCTTGCCGCAAGGCTCTCCTGCCATCGTGCCGCCGGGCAGCGCCCTCGGTGCCAGTGGCGCCGCCCCATCGACTGCCGCTGGGGCCACGCCAGGTGGCGCAGCAGGGACCGCCCCAGCCGCGACAACGGGCGCCACCCCGACGGCGCCAGCAGCGGATGCGTCCACGCCTGCTTCCGTTACCCCAGCTGCGCCGAGCGCGCCACCAGCCGTTCCCAATGCAAGCAAATAACGCTGTTCCGACCGTCAAGCGTCGCCTGATCGCGATGGTCTACGAAATCCTGCTGGCGCTCGCTGCCCTGTTCCTGCCTTTCCTGGTGTTCGAAATCGCCACCAAGGCCAGCCACACCCCGCTGGTTGAGCATATGCGCCAGTTCCTGGCCTTCCTGATCCTCGGTGCCTATTTCATCCATCAATGGACGCGCAAGGGCCAGACCCTGGCCATGCAAACCTGGCGCATCAAATTGGTGCAACCAGGCCAGGTGCATTTGCCAATCCGCACCGCCGCCTTGCGTTACCTGCTGTGCTGGCTGTGGATCCTGCCCGGCATCGTGGTCGCCTACCTGGGCGACCTCAGCAATAAGCACAAGCTGTACGCCCTGCTGGCCAGTGTCTTCCTGTGGTCGCTGACCGCCTTCCTCGACAAGGACCGCCAGTTCCTGCACGACCGCATTGCCGGCACCCGTCTGGTGCAATTGCCAAAACCCGAGAAAAAAGCCGCCAAAGCCGCCTAAGCACTCGCTATACTGACTTGGACAAGGGAGGCAACCATGGACAAGGACAGCAGCTTCACTGGCTCGATTCCGGAAACCTACGAGCGCGCCATGGTGCCGCTCCTGTTCACCCCCTACGCAATCGACATGGCGCGCCGCCTGGCGCCGCGGCGTCCCTCGCGGATACTGGAAGTCGCCGCCGGCACCGGCGCGGTCACCCGGCTCCTGTTGCAGGAAATTCCTGCCGCGCAAATCGTCGCCAGCGACCTCAATCCGGCCATGCTGGAGCAGGCCCGCAAGGCCGTCGTTTCGCCGCGCATAGAATGGAAAGAAGCCGACGGACAGGCACTGCCCTTCCCCGACGCCAGCTTCGACGCTGTGGCATGCCAGTTTGGCGTGATGTTCTTTCCCGATAAGGCGCGCGGTTTCAGCGAAGCGCGCCGCGTCCTCAAGCCGGGCGGCCTGTATTGCTTCAATGTGTGGGATGGCATCGCCAATAACGATTTTTCCGCCACCATCAACCATGCCTTGGCCAAAGTCTTCCCCGACGACCCGCCGCGCTTCCTGGCGCGCGTGCCGTATGGCTGGCACGACGTCGACGCGATCCTCGAAGAATTGAAGCGCGGCGGCTGGACGGGCCGCATCACACATGAACTGGTCACAGCAACCAGCCGCGCCAATTCGGCAGCTTCCACTGCGACCGCCCTGTGCCAGGGTTCCCCGCTAAGGGCGGATATTGAAGCGCGCGACCCGGCACGCCTGCAGGAAGCGACCGACGCGGCAATTGCCGCGCTGACCGAGAAATTCGGCAGCGGCGCCATCGAAGGGAAAATGCAGGCGATTGTATTTACTTGCGAGGCGTGAACTCGTAGACGCGGGCGCCCTCTCCCACATCGTCGTCGTCGCCCAGGGCCAGTTCGCCGCGCTCGAAGGCGGCGATGACTTCCAGCGCCTGCCCTAGTTCATCTTGCGGCACCATGACACGGGCGCCGCCAATGGCAGGTGCGAGCAGGAATGCCGCTTGCACGTGCTGGTCGTCCATCACTGTGGCGTTCAGTCCCGCCGCGCGCAGGCAGCCGCACAGGATGAAGGCATCCGCCGGAATCAGGCAGCGGCGAACGAGGCAGAAATCGTTGTCCATATCCCCATCATAGCAAGCCTTCGTCCTCAATGGCTGCACCGCCAGGTTCAGGCGTCCATTCGATGATGTCGCCCGGCTGGCAATTCAGCTTTTCGCAAATCTTCTCCAGCGTGCCGAAACGGATGCCTTTCACCTTGCCGGACTTGAGAAGACTGAGGTTTTGTTCCGTGATCCCGACATGCGCCGCCAGTTCGCGCGACTTGACCTTGCGCCTGGCCAGCATCACGTCCAGGTGAATAACGATGGCCATCAGACGAAGCCTTCGTTTTCTTCGGCCAAGCGGCGACCTTCATGCATCACGCCTGCGATCAGGAAGAACAGCAGGCAGACCAGCATCGCCAGCAACTCCTCCGAGGAGACGCCGATATTGACGGGGGTCTTGGCGTCAAAGAGGAAGCGCCAGGACAGGCCGCGCAGCAGCGTATCGAGCACCGACCACGCCAACGCCGCCAGGGCGGCGCCCGCGAAGGCCCGCAGATGGCCAATCGAAGCGACCGCGAAATACGCGCCGCGCTGCAGGGCGCGCAGCAAGGCATCGAGGCGCCAGGCTGCGTACACGGTCAACAGCAAGACCGGCAGGCTCGCCAGCATACCGACAAGCAGGGGACCGGCCGCCAATGCGGCCACCTCTTCCGGCGCCAGCCACTTCGGCGTCACAACCATATGAATGCCGGCCAACACCACGCCTTGCGGCACCAGCCACGCCATCACGAAGTACAGGGCCTGGAGCAGGACGAAGCCAATTACCGCCAGCCGAAGCACAGGAATCCATTTCATTATTGTTTTACGATAAGTTTTTAATGTAATATAGTTATCATATCATTAAAAAGGAGATTCTTATGCGTAGTGTGGCGATGCTGTTGCTGGTCTTCCTGGCTGGCTGCAAGACGATTGAAGTGAAGGAATCGATGTTCATCCGGCCCGATACGCTGACCAAGGCGGCCCCGCTGGCCGAGCAAAGCTTCGACAACGGTACGGCACTGGAAATCGCGCGCCCCGATGGCGCCACGCTGCGCGGCGTTCTGGTCACCCGCCCGGGCGTCGACCGCACCCTGCTCTACTTCGGCGGGAATATGTTCCACCTGGATCAAAGCGGCAACAAGGTGGTGAACGCACTCGCCGGCTGCAAAGTCAACGTTGCCTTCTTCGACTATCGCGGCTACGGCCGCAGCAGCGGCATTCCGACGGTTACCAACATGAGGAGCGATGCGCTGGCCATTTACGACATGCTCGATACGCGCTTCCCTGGCAAAGTCGTGGTGCATGGCCAGTCGCTGGGCAGTTTCGTCGCCGCCAGCGTGGCGCAGGAGCGTGCAGTGCAAGCAGTCGTGCTTGAAACTACCGCAACGACCGCACTGGAAACGGTCAATCTAACGCTGCCGTGGTACTACAAGCCCTTCGTCACCATCACGGTCGACGATGCGCTTGGCACGATCGACAACGTCAAGGTTGCGCAGCGCATCCAGTCGCCTTTGCTGGTGCTTGCCGGTGCGCTGGACAAATCAACACCGGCGAGCATGTCGCAACGCGTATTCGAAGCCGCCCCCACGACGCGCAAGAAGATGGTGGTGCTGCCGGACTCGCATCACAACAATGTGCTGGCCAATCCATCGACAGCAGCCACGCTCTGTCCATTCATCGAAGCTTGAACGGACCGTTCGGGTCGTCCTTGCACTTCAGGTAGCGGTAGTGTCCTTCCTCGACCAGCTTCTCGATGCCATGCGGGCATGCCTGGTCGAGGCCCAGCACTGCAAACCTGCGTAGCAGGCGGCCCTCGGCGTCAAAGGCGAATCCCTGTCCGCCCACCATGCGGGCGTTCTGGCACTCGATTTCGGTGCAGTAGTTTTCACAGTCTTTGCATGCAAACGCAGTCTCGCCGTCATGGAATGAATGGCAGTGGTCATATTCGGCAGGAACCAGCACTTTGAATGTGCGCGACTGGAAGAAGCCGCACTTGCCGTTTGACTCGAAGCGGGCAACCCCGCGCGGCGCAGACGGATAGTCGAAGTCGCCGGCATGGTAAATGCCCGGCACAACTACGCGGCCGCGCCGGTCCACAGCCACCACCTCACGCGGATCTTCGATGAGGAGCACCGCTTTACCGGATTTTCCGAACTTCAGCTTGCGCAGGTACTCCGGCTTCAGCACGCGCGCATTATCCTCGACCGTAAAACAGCCGGCCGACCAGCCCTCTCCACCATCCCTGGCTGGGCAAGCAGGATTGAGGGCGAAGGCAGGAACCGGCGCCAGTACGAACAGGAGCAGCAACAGGCAGGTGCGCATCAAGTATCTCCGATCAGCAAAGGATGTTGGGCGGTGAAAGCCGCCAGGTGTTCAAGCAACGATGATGCAACGCCTGACCCTGCGCTTCGCCGCCACCCTACACTAGAGGCCGTGTCACACTTGGGGTGTGACCCCATGGTGTGACACGGGCGCGGCTGTAGGTTCCTTTAGAAACGCTCGTAGCCCTGCAGGTACCGCCATTCACCGGGCTGCAGGCCGGACATGGAGATGCGGCCAATCCGCTGGCGTTTTACCGCAGTGGCTTTCAGGCCGACGTCGGCACACAGTTTGGCTACCAGCGCTGGTTTTGGGGGCTTTACGGCGAAGCGCAGTCGGTGTTCGTTTTGCCAGCTTACTTTGCCGGCGCCTTGATTCAGGAGCGTGAGGCCGTTGTCGGCGATCTCGCCTTCCACATCAACAATCAGCTCCTGTTCGACGGTGGCGCCTTCGTCTACCAGCTTGCGCGCTACCCGGAAGTCTTGCGTGAAGACGAACAGGCCGCTGGCTTGCTTGTCCAGCGCGAGGCAGGCGGTCAGGTTGCGCAGGTGGCGTTTGACGAAGCGGATGCGCTGGGCGTCCTTGCTGCGCGCTTCGGGCAGCAGGCAGGCTAGCGCATCGGCACCGGCCGGCTTGTTCAGCAGGATCGTGACGGGGGCGATGTCGAGCAGGGTTGCGTCGGGCAAGAGCGCGACTTGCTGGCCTGGGGCGACACGGGCGCCTGGTTCTTCGACGATTTCACCGTCGACTGTGACGTAGGCGCCTTCGATGTAGTTTTCCGCTTCGCGGCGCGAGCATGGAACCATGTCCGCCACGCGCTTGGCGAGGCGGATGGTGTTGTCTTCGTTGTTCATTATTGCTTGAAGTAGTGGGCGAATACGGCGGCGACATGTTCCAGGTCGCTGCGCGTTACGTCCAGGTGGGTCACGAGGCGCAGTGTCGGCGCCATCGAGACGCGGATGCGTTCTGCTGCCAGCGCGGCGTTCAAGCCTTCGCAGGCTTCGCGCGGCATGGTGACGAACAGGATGTTCGTTTGCGGCACGCTGACTTGCAGTACGCCGATCTTCGCGAGTTCTGCTGCCAGCCAGCTTGCGTTGGCGTGGTCTTCGGCCAGGCGCGGCACATTGTTCTGCAGGGCGTACAGGCCTGCAGCGGCGATTACGCCAGCCTGGCGCATGCCGCCACCCAGCATTTTGCGCCAGCGCTTCCCCTGCTCGATCAGCTCTTTGCTGCCGCAGAAGACGGAACCAACCGGGGCGCCAAGGCCTTTGCTCAGGCAGACGGAAACGCTGTCGAAGCCTTTCACCACGTCCTTCAGCGCAATGCCTTGCTTGACAGCGGCGTTGCAAATACGGGCGCCATCGAGGTGGGTAGCCAGGCCGCGCGCGTGCGCGAGGCTGGTGGCTTGGGCGACGTATTGTTGCGGCAGGACTTTGCCGCCGATGGTGTTTTCCAGCGCCAGCAGCCTGGTGCGCGCGAAGTGGAAGTCGTGCGGCTTGATGGCGGCTTCGATGTCTTGCAGGGCGATGCTGCCATCGGGCTGGTTGATGATCGGCTGCGGCTGAATGCTGCCGAGGACCGCAGCGCCGCCGCCTTCGTATTTGTAGGTGTGGGCGTCCTGGCCGACCAGGTATTCGTCTCCCCTGCCGCAATGGGCCAGCAGGGCGATCAGGTTGGTTTGCGTGCCGGATGGAGCGAACAACGCGGCTTGGTAGCCGAACAGTTCTGCTGCGTGGGCTTGCAGGGCGTTGACCGTGGGGTCGTCGCCGTAGACGTCGTCGCCAACCTGCGCGGCGAACATGGCTTCGCGCATGGCGGCGCTGGGATGCGTGACAGTATCGCTGCGCAGGTCGATCCAGCGTTCACCATCGGCGGCGAGCGGGCTCGCGCTGGCGCCGGCCGGATAAGCGGTGCTCACGGCGCGACCTCGGCGTCAGCCGGCGTCGCGGCTGGCGCGCCAGTGTAGAAGCGTTCGCCCATCTCATCTAGGCCGATGGTGGACAGCACTTCCTTCAGGCGTTCGGCCGGCTTGCGGCGCGGAAGATTCTTGTACGTGGCGACGATCAGCTCATTCTTCATCGAATGCTCCCAACCTACGAGTTCCGTCACAGTGACCTGGTAGCCGTGCGACTCAAGCTGCAGGCAGCGCAGCACGTTGGTGATCTGGCTGCCGAATTCGCGGGTGTGAATCGGGTGGCGCCATAATTCCGTCAACACGTTCTTGCCCAGCGAGGAGCCTTTGTTCTTGCGCAGCACGGAGGCGACTTCGGCCTGGCAGCATGGCACCAGCACGATATGCTTGGCCTTTTTCTTCAGCGCGAAGTCGATGGCGTCGTCGGTGGCGGTATTGCAGGCGTGCAGCGCGGTGACGATGTCGATCTGTTCCGGCAACTGGTCGGAGGTGGTCGATTCGGCCACCGACAGCGGCAGGAAGCTCATGCCGGGGAAGTCGAACTTGCGCGCCAGTTCTTCGGAGCGTGCCACCAGCTCTTCACGGGTCTCGATGCCGTAGATGTGCGAGTCGCCGCCCAGCGCCTTGAAGAACAGGTCGTAGATGATGAAACCGAGGTAGGACTTCCCTGCCCCGTGGTCGACCAGAGAGACCGAGCCCTTGGCCGAACGCACGTCGTTCAGCAGCGGTTCAATGAACTGGTAGAGGTGGTAGACCTGTTTCAGCTTGCGGCGGCTGTCCTGATTCAGCTTGCCGTCGCGGGTGAGGATGTGCAGCTCCTGCAACAGCGCGACCGACTGGCCGGGCTTGACTTCAGGGATGTCGGTGACGGTAGCCGGCAGCGGCGCGCCGGCGCCTGCGGCCTTATTGCGCTTCATCGATCCACGCCTGCTGGATCGCTTCCAGCACTTTTTCGCCGCCGCGCTTATGGTCGTCGTCGAAGCCGTCCAGGTCGACGATCCAGTTGTGCAGGTCGACAAAGCGCACGGTGGTCGGGTCGACCTCCGGGAACTTGTCGTACAGGGCTTCGGCAATCGCCGTGACATCACTCCATTTCAGCATGGTGCACCCCGGCTCAGTGGCCGCCTTCGCTGGCGTGGTTGATCGTGTACTTCGGAATTTCGATGACCAGGTCTTCTTCCGCGACGATGGACTGGCAGGACAGGCGCGAGCACGCTTCCAGGCCCCAGGCTTTGTCCAGCAGGTCTTCTTCGGTGTCGGTCGCTTCGTTGAGCGAGTTGAAGCCTTCACGCACCAGCACGTGGCAAGTGGTGCAGGCGCAGGATTTCTCACAGGCGTGTTCGATATGGATGTCGTTTTCCAGCAGGACGTCGCACACGGACTTCCCTGCTTCGGTTTCGATCACGGCGCCTTCGGGGCACAGCTTGGCATGCGGCAGGATGACGATTTGTGGCACTTCTATTCCTCAGTCGATTAAACAACCTGGTCCAGCGTCTTGCCGGCCAGTGCGCTGCGCACGCTGCGGTCCATGCGGCGCGATGCGAATTCTTCGGTGCCCTGGGCCAGGGCTTCATAGGCGGCTTTCACCGCGTAGTGGTCGGCTTCACCGCTGCCGGATTTCACCAGCATGTCCATGGTGGTAGCCATCAGGGCGTTGATCGCCGCGCGCTCTTCGTCGTTCAGCAGCGCGCCGTCTTCGTCCAGTGCGGACTGGGTGGCCAGCATGATGCGCTCCGCCTCCACCTGCTCTTCGCGCAGGGCACGGGCTTTCATGTCGGCTTCCGCTTCGGTGTGCGATTCGGACAGCATGCGCGCCACGTCGTCGTCGCCCAGGCCATAGGATGGCTTGACGGTGATCGAGGCTTCCACGTTGGAGCGCAGCTCGCGTGCGGACACGGACAACAGGCCGTCGGCATCCACCTGGTAGGTGATGCGGATGCGTGCAGCGCCGGCCGCCATCGGCGGAATGCCGCGCAGTTCGAAGCGCGCCAGCGAACGGCAGTCGCTCACCAGTTCACGCTCGCCTTGCAGCACGTGCACTGCCAGCGCGGTCTGGCCATCCTTGAAGGTGGTGAACTCCTGCGCACGGGCGCATGGGATGGTGGAGTTGCGCGGAATGATCTTCTCGACCAGGCCGCCCATGGTTTCAATGCCCAGCGACAGCGGGATCACGTCCAGCAGCAGCCAGTCGTCGCCCGCGGCACGATTACCGGCCAGCAGGTTGGCCTGGATCGCTGCGCCCAGCGCCACGACCTTGTCCGGGTCGATGTTGGCGTGCGGGATGGTGTGGAAATATTCGCCCACCGCGCGCTGCACGTGCGGCATACGGGTCGCTCCGCCCACCATGACCACGCCGTCGATATCGTCGGCGTCGAGGTTGGCGTCGCGCAAGGCCTTCTTCACGGCGTTCATGGTCTTGGCGACCAGGTGCTTGGTGATGTCGGCGAAAATCTCAGGGGTGACACGCTGGTGCACTTCTTCGCCCGAACGCAGCATGGCGTCGATGGTCACCTCAGGCTTGGTCGACAGCAGTTCTTTTGCTTCGCGCGCTTTCACCATCAGGGTGGCAGTGTCTTCGTCGGACAGCGGTGCCAGTTTTTCCTGCTCGTGCACCCAGCAGAACAGACGGTGGTCGAAGTCGTCGCCGCCCAGTGCGGAATCGCCGCCAGTGGCCAGCACTTCAAACACGCCCTTGGACAGCTTGAGGATCGAAATGTCGAAGGTGCCGCCGCCCAGGTCGTACACGGCGAAGATCCCTTCCGAGCCGTTATCCAGGCCGTAGGCGATTGCCGCGGCAGTCGGTTCGGACAGCAAGCGCAGCACGTTGATGCCGGCCAGTTGCGCGGCATCCTTGGTGGCCTGGCGCTGCGCTTCGTCGAAGTAGGCAGGCACGGTGATCACGGCGCCAACCAGGTCGTCGCCCAGCGAATCTTCCGCGCGCTGGCGCAAGGTGGCCAGGATCTGCGCCGACACTTCCACCGGCGACTTCACGCCGGCCACGGTTTTCAGCTGCACCATGCCGGGAGCATCGACGAAATCGTATGGCAGGTTTTCGGCGTAGGCGATGTCTTTCAGGCCGCGGCCCATGAAACGCTTGACCGACACGATGGTGTTCTTCGGGTCGGTGGTCTGATGCGCCTGGGCTTTGTAACCGATGTTGGCATGGCCGTTTGGCAGGTAACGCACCACGGAAGGCAGCAGGGGATGGCCGTCTTCGTCGTTCAGCACTTCTGGAATGCTGCTGCGGACGGTCGCTACCAGCGAATTGGTGGTGCCGAGGTCGATACCCACTGCCAGGCGGTGCTGGTGCGGGGCGGTCGACATGCCCGGTTCGGAAATCTGCAAAAGAGCCATGGTGAAACCTGTCTTGTTCTTTTACGCCTCGATGGCGTCGTAAGCGAAGCGCACTTCTTCGCCGAATTTTTCGATGAACATCAGCGCGCGCACACCTTGCGCGACGGCGTGATAGTCACCGGCGTTGCAATGTTGTTCGATCTCCGCCAACTGGGCCTTGCGGGCCGCGCGCAACTGGCCGTCCAGCTTGTCCAGCAAATCGGCATCCTTGTCGGCACGCGCTTCGGACAGCTCTTCGCGCCACTCCATCTGCTGCATCAGGAATTCCATCGGCATGGCCGTGTTGGATTCCATCTTCAAATCGACGCCATTCAGCTCGCACAGGTATTGCGCGCGCTTTTGCGGATTCTTCAGGGTCTGGTAAGCCTCGTTGGAGCGGGTCGACCATTGCATGGCGACGCGCTTTTCGGCATCGGTGGCATTGACGAACTTGTCCGGGTGGACGCGGCTCTGGACTTCGCGGTAGGCGGCGTCCAGGGCGTTCGTATCGACGGCGAACTGCTGGGGAAGCTGGAAGAGTTCGAAGTGGTTCTGCACGATATTAAATGCGGAAGCTTTCGCCGCAGCCGCATGCATCCTTCTCGTTCGGGTTGTTGAACTTGAAGCCTTCGTTCAGTCCTTCGCGGGCGAAGTCCAGCTCAGTGCCGTCGATGTACGGCAGGCTTTTCGGATCAACGAAGACCTTCACGCCATGCGACTCGAAGACGGAATCTTCCGGAGTCACTTCGTCCACGTATTCCAGCTTGTAGGCCAGACCGGAGCAGCCGGTCGTGCGCACACCAAAGCGCAGGCCAATGCCCTTGCCGCGACGCTCGATGTAGCGATTGATATGCTTGGCTGCTTTTTCGGTCAGGGTGATTGCCATACTTCCTCCGCGCGCTGATTAGGCGCCGTGTTTTGCCTTGTAGTCGTTCACGGCTGCCTTGATGGCGTCTTCCGCCAGGATGGAGCAGTGGATCTTCACTGGCGGCAATGCCAGTTCTTCCGCGATCTGGGTGTTCTTGATGGCCAGCGCTTCATCCAGCGACTTGCCCTTCACCCATTCGGTCACCAGCGAGCTGGAGGCAATTGCCGAACCGCAGCCGTAGGTCTTGAATTTCGCGTCTTCGATCTTGCCGTCAGCGCCAACCTTGATCTGCAGTTTCATCACGTCGCCGCAAGCAGGTGCGCCGACCATGCCGGTACCGACGGTCTCGTCGCCCTTTTCAAAGGAACCGACGTTGCGCGGGTTTTCGTAGTGGTCGAGGACTTTTTCCGAGTATGCCATTTTGATGCTCCCTAAAATCTAAGAATTCTGCTGTGCGCTTAGTGCGCTGCCCACTGGATGGTGGAGAGATCCACGCCATCCTTGTACATTTCCCACAGCGGGGACAGTTCGCGCAGCTTGCCCACTTTGCCTTTCAGCAGTTCGACGGCGAAGTCGACGTCTTTCTCAGTGGTGAAGCGGCCGATGGTGAAACGGATCGAGCTGTGCGCCAGTTCGTCGCTGCGGCCCAGTGCGCGCAGCACGTAGGATGGCTCCAGCGATGCCGAGGTGCAGGCGGAACCGGACGATACGGCCAGGTCTTTCACGGCCATGATCAGGGACTCGCCTTCCACGAAGTTGAAGCTCACGTTCAGGTTGTGCGGCACGCGATGGTCCATGTCGCCGTTGACGTAGGTTTCTTCGATTTCCTGCAGGCCTTTCGCCAGGCGGTCGCGCAAGGCGCGGATGCGGGCAATTTCGGCATCCATTTCTTCCTTGGCCAGGCGGAAGGCTTCGCCCATCGCCACAATCTGGTGGGTTGGCAAGGTGCCGGAGCGCAGGCCGCGCTCATGGCCGCCACCGTGCATCTGTGCTTCGATGCGCACGCGCGGCTTGCGGCAGACGTACAGGGCGCCCACGCCTTTCGGGCCGTAGGTCTTGTGCGCGGTGAAGGTCATCAGGTCGACCTTCAGGTCTTGCAGGTCGATCGCCACTTTGCCGGTCGCCTGCGCGGCGTCGCAGTGGAAGATGATGCCCTTCTTGCGGCAGAAGGCGGCGATTTCCTTGATCGGCTGGATCACGCCGATTTCGTTGTTGACCATCATGACCGAGATCAGGATGGTGTCCGGACGCACGGCCGCTTCCAGTTGCTCGATGGTGATCAGGCCGTTGTCCTGGGTGTCCAGGTAGGTGGCCTCGAAGCCCTGGCGCTCCAGTTCACGCACGGTGTCCAGCACGGATTTGTGCTCGGTTTTCACGGTGATGATGTGCTTGCCCTTGGACTTGTAGAAGTTGGCCGCGCCTTTCAGGGCGAGGTTGTTCGATTCGGTGGCGCCGGAGGTCCAGATGATTTCGCGCGGGTCGGCGTTGACCAGGGCGGCCACGTGGCCGCGCGCTTCTTCCACCGCTGCTTCCGCGGTCCAGCCGTACATGTGGCTGCGGGAGGCCGGGTTGCCGAACTGTTCGCGCAGGTAAGGGATCATCTTGTCCGCAACGCGTGGATCGATCGGCGTGGTGGCCGAGTAGTCCATGTAGATCGGGAAGTGCGGCGCGGTCTTGAATTCTACCGGCGCTACCTGGGCGACGTTCTTTTCGGGGGCGTTCATCTAAATTACTCCAATTCGGTTAACCGAGGGCTGCTTGGTTGCTGTTGCGGTGCACATGGACTGGCTGCTCTGCCGCGGCCTTGGCTTTTTGCTGGTCCACCAGGTCCTGCAGCGACACGGAATCCAGGTAGTCGACCATCTTTTCGTTCAGGGTGGCCCACAGTTCGTGGGTCATGCAGCGGGCGCCGTTGGCGTGGTCGGCGCCGTGGCAATTCTCCTTGCCGCCGCACTGGGTTGCATCGAGCGGTTCATCGACAGCGATAATGATGTCGGCGACGGTCACCTTGTCTGCCTTGCGGGCCAGGCTGTAGCCGCCGCCAGGGCCGCGGATCGATTCCACGATTTCGTGGCGGCGCAGCTTGCCGAACAATTGTTCGAGATAAGACAGGGAAATCGACTGGCGCTGGCTGATTCCGGAAAGCGTTACCGGACCCTTGCCCTGGCGCATAGCCAGGTCAATCATCGCAGTCACTGCAAAACGGCCTTTGGTAGTCAGACGCATCACAACCTCGGTTCAACTCAGTTAAAATATCGTTCTGTTCTCGCAAATCAAAACCTGATTACTTGAACGATTTAGTCAAGTATAACAGACTTGCGCAGACCTTGCCGGACGCGCCTTTAGCTGTCCGAGGGGCAATGCACGCCGACGCAAGCACGCCAATCAGCGCTTCAGCAATCCCATCGGGCCAAACAGCGCCTGCATTTCCTTATTAGCAATAAAACTCAGGTTGTACGGGTGTTCGGCCACGATCTGCGGCAGCGCCTGCACGCTTGGCAGCTTGTTCAGTTGCTCGGCGATCTTTCCCCAAAGAATCAGTTTCGGCTGCCGGGCAGCCAGCGCCTGCATCACGGTTTCGAAAAATGGCAGCCAGGCCTTGGCATCTTTCACCGGAGCAACATGGGGGCGAAATACCAGCGAGGCGTTCAGCAGCAGGAAGCCGTGGCTGTGCAAGCGTTCCTGCATCTCGGCCAGGGTCTGGATGGCGGCGCCGGCCTTGGCAAGGGTCGAGCAGGCTGCCAGCGCTTCGCCCGCGGTATTCGACTCTTCGAGCTGGCCGTCGGCGACCAGCAGCATCTTCATGAAGTTGCGCAGCGAGGTGGCCTTGTTGACGGGCTTGGACAGGCCACCGCCCTCCTCTTCCGACCACAGGCCTTTCACGGCACCGTCCATGAAGCAGACGCCGGTGGCGCTTTCGGCACGCGGATAGGGGCCCTCGCCCACCAGCACGTAGCGCACCTGCTCCAGCGGCTGCTGGAAGGCGGCGAACAGGCGCAACTCGGTCGGCAGGTAGCTGTCGGCCGCCAGTTCCGGCAGGTAGGCCGGGTTGGCCGCCGCTATCGCCTGCAGGCCGCGCTCCAGGATCGGGCGCCACGAAGGGTGGGCGCGGTCGAGCGCTTGCAGGATGGGGCTAGGAATCGTCATGGCGGCTATCGGCGATGGGCAAAGGCGAGATTGTATCGCCGCCAGCCGGCGCGGTCTACGGCTTGGGCTTCTCGGCGCCGTAGACTTTGGCCAGGTAATCCACCATGGCGGGGATGTCCTCGTCCGAGAATTGCGCGCCGAACGGCTTCTTCATTTTCTTTACCGTGGCTTCCCAGTAGTTGCGCGGAGAGCCGGGCGGCTGCATCTGGGCGTATTGCGCCGAGTGGCAAAGCAGGCAGTTGGCCAGCACGAGCTGGTAGCCGGGCAGCGTGCTTGGTTTATACGCCGCCGTTTCGTCGGGCAGCTTGATTTCGGCGGCGCTGGCCGCGCCGGCGCACAGCAGGAGCATGATGGCGAGAGTCTTCATCTGTTTCCCCTCAAGCCGCCGTTACGCGGGTAGTTTCGACGACATTGCGCATATAGCCGGCCGCGTTCCACAGCGCCGTTGAGGGCTGGCTTTGGCCGATGCGGTTCACGGCGCGCACCATCAGCGCGTGCTCGCCCTTGCCCGGCTTGAACGATGCGCTCCATTCGCGGAAGGAATACTTGCCCAGGTCCTTGCCCAACGTGGCCGCTTGCCAGCTCTTGCCGCCATCGGCCGAGAAGGCGACTTCGGTGATGCCATAGCCGCCATCGAAGGCGATGCCTTTCACCACCACAGGCTTGCCGGCCTTGAGCCGCGCCCCGTCCTGGTGGCTGGTGATAAATGAACGCACGTTGAAGCGGCCAATCGGCACTGTTTTTGCGGGCGTGGTCCCCGGCGCCACGCAGGCGCAGACGTTGTCGGCGATGCGGTAGGCGCTGGCGACCCAGAAGCCGTCGAAGGGCTTGTCCAGCACCGTGATGTCGGACAGGTGCTTGATCCAGTACGTGCCGTAATAGCCCGGCACCACCAGGCGCAGCGGATAGCCGTTCAGCATCGGCAAGTCGGCGCCGTTCATCTGCCAGGCCAGCATCACTTCCCCGTCGAGCGCGTGGTCGATATCGAGCGACTTGACGAAATCGGGGCCATCGCCGGCCGGCGGGGTATCGAGGCCGTTGAAGGCAACCTGCACCGCACCGGCTTTCACGCCCGCCCGCTCCAGTACTTTTTTCAGCGGCACGCCGGTCCAGCGCGCGTTGCCCATGGCGCCGTTGGAGAGCTGGCCGCCATTGGCGCGCGGCGCAAAGTGGCCGCGGCTATTGCCCGAGCATTGGTTGACCGCCACGAGCTCGAGCGGCTCGGCCAGCTGCTTGAGTTCTGACAGCGACAGTTCCAGCGGCGCGTTGACGTGGCCGCCGATCTTCAACCGGTAGCTTTGCGGGTCGATCCCGGTGGGGATGGCGCTCCAGTGGTAGCGCACGAAGAAGGCATCGTTCGGCGTCAGCACGCCTTCGCCGAAAACGCTGAACGGGGTTTCCAGCTGCGGCGGACGGCTGGTCAGCACGATCATCGGCCGCTTCTGGGGGAAGGCCAGCAGTTCGCGCTCGCCATTCTCGAATGGCAGCGCCACCTTGCGCGCATCAGCCGGTGCGGCCAGCGCCGACAGCGCCGGGCCGCCCAGCGCAGTTGCCACGCCCGCCATGCCGGCCTGCTTCAGGAATTCACGTCTTGGAATGCTGCTTTTCATGCCTGCCTCCCGGTGGGTGATCCATTCCGAGATGCAAATTTAACATGCTATTCCGCTGGGGAATCGGAATTCTTCAGCCTGACGTTGGCAGCGCGCAGCTTGCGGTACAGGAAAGCCACCGCGAGCAGGGCCGCTGCAGCCAGCGCGGCTGCCACCGACCAGGCCAGCCGCAGCTTCGACTGGTTGCGCAACTCCCTGGTGTTTTCATCGTTCCGGCGCAGCAGTTCTTCATCTTCGCGCTCTTTTTTCTGGAGCTGGGACTGGGCGGTGCTGGCTTCCTGCGTCTTGCGCCGGGCCCGCGCATACACTTGCAGGGAAAGCTCCTTCAAGCCCACATAGTCCAGCGCCCGTGCATATTCGGACAGCGCGTCGGCATCCATCATCTCGATATTGACCGCCTCGATCGCTTCCCGTCCCGCGTCGAGCTGGCCCAGATAGATCAGGGCAATGCCTTCGTTGAACTGCGAAATCTCCGCCATTTCGGTATTGCCGGTAGCCAGCGCAGCCTTCTTCGATTCGCGGCTGAGCGACAAGGCTTCCCGGTAATCCTGGCTTTTCAAGCTCATGTCGGCCAGGGTGACTTGCAGCTCCGGCACATCTTCGTCCATATGATGCTTCTGCAGCCATGCCACCACGTCGTTCAGCGCTTCACGCGCGCGCGCCACCTGGCCCGCGCTTTCGGCGATTTCCCACTCTGCATAACGGGCCCGGATCACGGGGCCGTCGAGCGGGATCAGCGCGGCCTTGGCCTTCAGTACGTCGATCGACTTGAGCGCCTCCTGGCTGCCGCCGGCCAGGCCGTTCAGCGCATAGGCCCTGGCGCGCAGCGCCATGAACTGGGCGATGGGCTGGCCCGACTTGTCGGCCAGCGCCACGGCGCGGTCAATGAATTCGAGCCCTTTGCGGCCGTTGCCCTGCCGGATCTCATTCTGGCCGACGGTGAGGATCACCTTGGCCTGCAGCGCGAAGTCGCTGGTCTGGTCTGCAAGCTGGCGCGCCATCTCCAGGTTCTTGCTGGCGGCTTCCCTGTCGTCCAGTGCGCTAAAAAGGTAGGAGCGGTCGAGCAGGCTGTTGGCGATGATGGTCTCATCGTCGAGCTGGTGGCCGATGCGCTCCTCCTCCGCCACCGCCTGCAGCGACAGCCCGCGGTCCGAGCCGCGGGTCACCTTGCTGAGCACGGAGTAATAAGTGGCTTGGTCGCGCTGCGGCCACTGCCCGACTTGCGGTTTCAATTTCTGCAATTCGGCCAGGGTGCCATTGGTGGCCAGATAAGAAAATTCCCGCAACTGCCCGAGGCGGGCCGACACGTCCTGTCCCCAGGCCGACGACTGGAACAGCGCAGTGGCCAGGAGAGACATGCCAAGCATGCGCGGAATAGTGCAAAACATTACAGCTTTCGATTTGATAGGAAGTAAAGATATTTTACTGCCCAGCAAACAAATCGTGGGCATTCAGGATGGCAAAAGCGATTTCGGGGTGGCGATCCAGGCATTTCCGTATCGCCGCGGGTACAGCTTGCCGCGTCTTGCGGCACAGGCCGGGACGCTCGCCCAGCTCGATCTGGAAGCCGCGCACCGTGCGCACTTCGTTGACGCCGGGCGCGATGCGCACCGAGACGCCGAGCTGCTCTTCCAGCCGCTGGCCAATGCGCATCAGCTCGGCATAGCTGGCAATCGCTTCGATGCGCTCGAGCAGGCGCTTCTCTTCCTCCTTCGTCAGGCGCAGGATGCGCAAGTCGGCTTGCGGGTCCTGCAGCAGCAACTCGCGCTTGCAATCGCAGGCGCCGGGCGGGCACTCCTTGCGGATGGGGAAAGGCGGCATCGTCATCGTCCCAGTATCCGTTGCTTGCAACGTGCTGTCAAACACGGCCGGGGCGCCACTTTGCATAGGACACTTGTGTGCGCCGTTCAAGTTTCGTACAGTGCAGAATTGACAAAAATGACAGTAAGAGAAACGTGTGACTATTAAACCGGAAGGCTTGCAGTTCCTGGCGTCCCCAGGTGCGCTGGGCCAGCAGATTGCGGCCTTCGACTGGTCGTCCACGCCGCTCGGCCCGCTCGACGCCTGGCCGCAGAGCCTGCGCACCACCGTCAACCTGATGCTCAATTCGAGCCACCCGATCTGGATCGGCTGGGGCCCGCACGCCACGTTCCTCTACAACGACGCCTATATCGATGTGCTGGGCGCGGCCAAGCATCCGTGGGCGCTGGGCCGTCCGGCGCAGGAAGTGTGGGCTGAGATCTGGCACTTTTGCGGACCGCTGGCGGACAAGGTATTCCAGCGCGCCGAGCCGAGTTATGTCGACGCGGTGCAGCTCTTCATGAGCCGCGGCGACTGGGTGGAGGAAGTCTGGTTCTCCTTCTCCTATAGCCCGATCTTCAACGAAGCGGGCGCGGTGGGCGGCCTGTTCTGCCCTTCCACCGACACCACCGACACGCGCCTGAACGCGCGCCGCCTGGCCGCGCTGTCGGCACTGTCGGCCAGCGCCCTGCGCGAACAGGACGTGGCCAGCGCCTGCGCCACCGCCATGCACACCATTGCCGGGAATCCGGCCGACATTCCTTTTGCGCTGCTGTTCAAGCGCGTTGGCGACACAGTGCGCCTGCAGCAGACGGCGCACGTGGCCGATGAAGCCTGCGAGCTGGCATTGTGGCCGGTGGCCCAGGTGCTGGCCAGCGGCGAGCCGGTGACGATTGCGACGGCGGGCATGCCGGGCTTGCCGCTCGGCCTTGCGGGGCAAGCGGTGCGGACAGCACTGGCCTTGCCGATTACCGACGGCGTACTGGTGCTGGGCACCAGCCCGGCGCGCCCGCTCGATGCCGAATACCGTACCTTCTGCGAGCTGGTGGCCGGCCAGTTGTCGGCTGCCGTGCAAAATGCCAGCGCGGCGGCCGAGCAGCGCCAGCGCGCCGAAGCCCTGGCGGAGCTGGACCGCGCCAAGACCGCCTTCTTCAGCAATGTGAGCCACGAGTTCCGCACCCCGCTGACGCTGATGCTGGGCCCAGTCGAAGAAGCGCTGAACGACAGCGCCAGCCGGCTGCCGGCCGTTCATCACGCGCGCTTGCGCCTGGCGCAGCGCAATGCCTTGCGCCTGCAAAAGCTGGTCAACACCCTGCTCGATTTCTCGCGCGTACAGGCCGGCCGCATGCAGGCCAGCTACGCCCAGGTCGACCTGGCCGCCCTCACCCGCGACCTGGCCAGCGGCTTCCGCTCGGTGCTCGAAAGCGCAGGCCTGACGCTGACCGTCGACTGCGAGGAAATCGATGCCGGCGCCTGGGTCGATATCGCGCTGTTCGAAAAGATCGTGCTGAACCTGCTGTCCAACGCCTTCAAGTTCACCTTTGACGGCGGCATCACGGTCGTGCTGCGCCGGCAGGGGCAATCGGCCGTGCTGGCGGTCAGCGACACCGGCGTCGGCATTTCGGACGACCAGCAGCAGCGCATTTTCGAGCGCTTCCGCCGCGTGGAAGGCTCGCGTTCACGCACCCACGAGGGCTCAGGCATCGGCCTGGCACTGGTGCGCGACCTGGTGGAGCTGCTGCACGGCCGCATCGAACTGGAAAGCACGCTGGGCGCCGGCAGCACCTTCACCATCACGCTGCCGCTGGGCCGCAGCCACCTGCGCGAAGACCAGTTGAGCGGCGAGGCGCAGGCCGACACCAGCGAAGTGCGCGAAGCGTTCTGCCTGGAAGCGCAGCGCTGGCTGCCGGAGCAAGACAGCGAGGAACCCTTCCTCGACCTGGCCGACGACGACAGCGTGCTGACGCTGGGCGCGCGGGTGCTGGTGGTGGACGACAATGCCGACATGCGCGACTACCTGGCGCGCCTGCTGCGCCAGCGCTGGCAGGTGGGCACCGCCGCCAACGGGCGCGAAGCACTGGAGGCCATGGCGGGCGAACTGCCGGAGCTGGTGGTGTCCGACGTGATGATGCCGGAACTCGATGGTTTCGGCCTGATCGCTGCCATGCGCGCCGAGCAGGCGCTGCACGACGTGCCGGTGCTGCTGCTGTCGGCGCGCGCCGGCGAGGAGGCGCGCATCGAAGGCGTCAATGCCGGCGCAGACGACTACCTGGTCAAGCCCTTCTCGGCGCGCGAACTGCTGACGCGCGTCGACTCGCAACTGATGCGCGCCCGTATCCGCCAGGCCGAACGTGCGCACATGACGCGCATGGCCAACACCTTCCAGCAGGCGCCGGCCGCCATCGCCATTGTGCGCGGCCCCGACCTGGGCTTCGAACTGGCCAACGACCGCTTTATGGAACTGAGCTGGCAGCGCGAACTGATTGGCCTGCCGATGCGGCGCGCCTTCCCCGAGCTGGAAGGCCAGGGCATGTTGGAAGAAATGGAGCTGGCGCTGGCCAGCGGCCAGCCAGTGACCGGCAAGGCACGCCGCGTCATGCTAAAGCGCGGCGGCGGCCTGCAGGAATGCTATTTCGATTATGTGCACCAGCCGGTGCGCAATGCGCGCGGTGAAGTGGACCGCGTCGCCATTGTGGCCTTCGAAGTGACGGAACTGGTGCGGGCACGGCGCGATGCCGAACTGGCCGACCGCACCAAGGACGATTTCCTGGCCATGGTCGGCCACGAGCTGCGCAATCCGTTGTCGCCGATCCTGATCGCGCTGGAGCTGATGCGCCTGAAGGGCCTGGGCGGGCTGGCGCGCGAGCATGCGGCCATCGAACGGCAGGCCCACCATCTGGTGCGGCTGGTGGACGACCTGCTCGATGTGGCGCGCATTGCGCAGGGCAAGATCGCGCTGCGCCTGGAACGCGTCGAATTGTCCAAGCTGCTGGCGCAGGCGCTGGAAACGGTCAGCGGCCTGCTCGAAGAACGCCAGCAGGCGCTGGAGCTGGACGTGCCGGCGCAGGGCCTGGCGATCGACGCCGACCCGATGCGCTTCGTGCAGGTGCTGGTCAACCTGCTGACCAATGCTGCCAAGTATTCCAACCCGGGCGGCCAGATCCTGGTGCGCGCCGTCGCCGCCAAGGGCCGCGTGGCGATCACGGTGCGCGATACCGGCATCGGCATCGGCGCCGAAATGCTGCCCCACCTGTTCGACAAATTCGTGCAGGCCCCGCAATCGATCGACCGCTCGCGCGGCGGCCTGGGACTGGGCCTGGCGATTGCCCGCAGCCTGGTGCAGCTGCATGGCGGCGAGATCGAGGCGCACAGTGCCGGCGTTGGCGCCGGCAGCGAATTCACCATCCGCGTGCCGCTGGCGGCAGAAACGGCAAGCGCCCCCTCTTTGGGCGCGGCGCCGGGCCACCTGGCGGCCGTGCCGCCGCGCCGCGTGCTGCTGGTGGACGACAACCAGGATGTGCTGCAAGGCTTGCGTGCCCTGCTGGAAGTTGGCGGCCATGAGGTGCAGGCAGTGGGCGACCCGGCCAGCGCGCTGCGCGCCAGCGCCAGCTTCGTGCCCGACCTGGCCATCCTGGACATCGGCCTGCCTGGCATGGACGGCTATGAACTGGCCAGCGAGCTGCGGCGCCGGCCCGGTTTCGGCAACACGCGGCTGGTGGCATTGTCCGGCTACGGCCAGCCAGCCGACCAGGCCCGAGCGCGCGCGGCCGGCTTTGCCGCCCATCTTGTCAAGCCGATTACGCCGGCCCAGCTCTACTCGCTGCTGGTCGATTAAATGCCCTCGATCGTTGCAAAACTGCCACGATAGTTGCCTTTAGGGAAATTAAGTTGCACGTGACCGTGCTACACTCGTTTCCCCTATGTGCCCCCATTCTTACCGCCGTGCATTCCTGCGCCTGGCAGCCGCCTTCTGGCTTGCCAGCGCCTGCGCTCATGCGCTGGCAGACGAGCGGCGGGTACTGGTGCTGTATTCGCTTGGCGCCGACTCTTCCTCGGCCTGGCAAAGGCTGGTGCACAAGGGCATGTACGAGGAACTGGAACGCAGCAGCCAGGGCGCCACGCCGGCCATTTTCGAAGAGCGCTTTGACGCCAACCGCGTCGGCGAAGACAAATCGCAGGAGGGCATGGCGCCCTACCTCGCCACCAAGTACGCCGACGTCAAATTCGACGCCATCGTGACGGAGAACTTCGTTGCGGCGCGTTTCCTGTCCAGCCATCCGGAACTGTTTGCCGGCGTGCCGCGCCACTACGTCAATCATGGGCGCGAGCAATGGCAGCCGCGCGATGGCCTGGCTTACGAGGTGACGTCCGATTTCGAGCGGGCGATCGGGGTGATCCCGCTGGTGGCGCCGAATGTGCGGCATATCGCCATCGTCGGCGACAAGACCTCGCGCGGCCAGCTCTGGCTTGACCGCATCCGCAGCGTAACGCCGCATTTCCCGCATATCCGCTTCGAGATCTGGGACGATGGCGACGTGGATGAATTGCGGCAGCGCGCCGCGCGGCTGGACCGCAGCAGCGCGATCTTCATGCTGGCGTCGCTGCGTGGCGAAGGCAAGTCGCGCATCCAGCCGCGCGAGCTGGCGCTGTTGATCGCGGCTGCGACCAAGGCGCCCCTGTTCACGCATTCCGAATCGCTGGTGATGCCTGGCGTGGCGGGCGGCTATGTGGTCAGCGGCGAGGCGGTGGGCCGCATGATGGCGCGCCTGCTGCTTGGACAGCCGGCCATGACCAGCCAGGTGCAGGGCTATTACTTCGATTACCCGACCGCGCGCCAGGCCGGCTTGCGCAACCTGCCGCCGGAAGCGGTGATACTGAATCGGCCGCACAATGTGTGGGAGCTGTACCGCTGGCAGATCATCACGGCGGGCGCGCTGATCGTCTTCGAGGGCTTGCTGATCACGGCGCTGGTGCTGTCGCTACGCTCGCGGCGGCGGGCGATGGCCGAGCTGGCGGCCGAGCGCAGCAGCCTGGAAGACCGCATCCTGCAGCGCACGCTGGAACTGTTGCAGGCCAATCGCAAGCTGGAAGAACTGGCCACCACCGACCCGCTGACCGGCATCGCCAACCGGCGCAAGATGACGGAGCAGATTGCGCAGGAACTGGAACGAGCGCGGCGCTTCCATCATCCCTTGTCGCTGCTGATGGTCGACATCGACCACTTCAAGCGCATCAACGATACCTACGGCCACGAGGTGGGCGACCAGGCGATTATCCAGATCGCGACCTTGCTGACGGCCAGCCTGCGCGCGGTGGATATGGTGGCGCGTTTCGGCGGAGAGGAATTTGTGCTGCTGATGCCGGAAACGCATATCGCGGTGGCGATGCATGCGGCGGAACGCTTGCGCGAACTGGCGGCCGGTTTGCGGGTGCGGACCGAGTTTGGGGCCGAGGTGGAGCTGACCATCAGCATCGGCGTGGCGGCGGCTGACCCGCATGGCACGCCGGATACGCCGTCCTCCTTGCTGGTGCGCTCCGATAAGGCGCTGTACCGGGCCAAGAAGGAAGGACGCAACCGGGTGGTGCAGTTCTGATTACTCCGCGTCCGGCTGGGCGGAGGGATGCGCGGCCTTGAATGCCGGCAGGCCGGCGCAGTTTTCTGCGATGCGCGCCACGTTAGGGTATGGCGTGAGGTCGATATTGAAGCGCTGGGCGTTGTATACCTGCGGCACCAGGCAGCAATCGGCAATGGTCGGCGTGTCGCCATAGCAGAAGCGGCCCATGTCGCCGTCGCGCTCCAGGTGGGCTTCGAGCGCCTGCATGCCTTCGCCCATCCAATGGTAGTACCAGTCCATCTTCTGTTCTTCGCTCAGGCCCATCGGGCCCTTGAGGTGCTTGAGCACGCGCAGGTTCATCAGCGGATGGGTGTCGCATGCCACCGTCTGCGCCAGGGCACGCACGCGGGCGCGGCCCACGGCGTCTTGCGGCAGCAGCGGCACCATCGGGTGCACTTCTTCCAGGTATTCCATGATGGCCAGCGATTGCGTGACGACGATGCCGTTGTCCTCCAGCGCCGGCACCAGTCCTGCCGGGTTCACCTCGCGATAGGCAGGCGCCATCTGCTCGCCGCCGTCGCGCAGCAGGTGCACCGGCACCGCTTCATACGACAGGCCTTTCAGGTTCAGCGCGATGCGGACACGGTAGGCAGCCGAGCTGCGGAAGTAGGTATAGAGCTTCATTCACGTTCCCCGTAATTGCGCACGGTCTGGTCGATGGCGCCGAAGATGGTCTTGCCCTGTGCGTCATGCATTTCGATGCGCACCGTATCGCCGAACTGCAGGAAGCCGGTTTGCGGCTTGCCGCTTTCGATGGTCTCGTACATGCGCACTTCGGCCAGGCAGCAATAACCCACGCCGCCATTGGCGATGCTGGAGCCGTGCAGGCCGCCCTGCTTGTTCGACACGGTACCGGAGCCGATGATGGTGCCGGCGCACAGTTCGCGCGTTTTGGCGGCGTGCGCCACGAGCTGGGCGAAGTTGAAGGTCATGTCATCGCCGGCATTCGGCTTGCCGAAAGGCTGGCGGTTGATCTGCACCAGCAGCGGCAGGTGCAACTTGTTGTCCTGCCAGGCTTTGCCCAGTTCTTCCGGCGTGACTGCCACCGGCGAGAAGGCACTGGCCGGCTTGGAATTGAAGAAACCGAAGCCCTTTGCCAGTTCGTTGGGAATCAGGTTGCGCAGCGAGACGTCGTTGACCAGCATCACCAGGCGGATTGCCTTGGCCGCATCTTCATCGCTGGCGCCCATCTTCACGTCGCCGGTGATCACGGCCACTTCCGCTTCCAGGTCGATGCCCCAGGCTTCGTCCAGCGCGAACACCGCGTCGCGCGGGCCGACGAAACTGTCGGAGCCGCCCTGGTACATCAGCGGGTCGGTGTAGAACGATGCCGGCACCTCCGCATTGCGTGCCTTGCGCACCAGCTCCACATGGTTGATGTAGGCGGAGCCGTCGGCCCACTGGTAGGCGCGCGGCAGCGGCGAGTGGCACAGGCTTTCGTCAAAAGGCTTGGCGCCGGATGCACTGCCCTGGTTCAGCAAGGCATAGATCTGTTTGAGCTGCGGTGCGGCGACGTCCCAGTTGTCCAGCGCATCCTGCATGGTGGCGGCAATGTTGGGTACCGGCTGGCAGGATTTCAGGTCGCGGCTTACGACGACCAGGCGGCCGTCACGGCTGCCGTCTTTCAGGGAGGCGAGTTTCATGTATTTCCTTAATTCTGGGGTGCGTGCATCCAGGCCGCGTGCTTGGGCGCCTTTTTCGTTTTAGACCATTCTTCCAGCATTTCCCACTTCACATCGTCCAGCTTCTGCATCATTTCCGGGGTGCCGATGTTGGCGGCCAGTTCCAGGCGGTGGCCGTTCGGGTCGAAGAAGTAGATCGACTTGAAGATGGTGTGGTTGACGGGGCCCAGCACGTCGATGCCGGCGGCGACCAGGCGCTCCTTGGCGGCCAGCAGTTCGTCCATCGAGGCCACTTCCAGCGCCAGGTGCTGGACCCAGGCCGGGGTGTTTTCGTCGCGCCCCATTTCCTTTTGGGTCGGCAGCTCGAAGAAGGCCAGGATGTTGCCCTGGCCGGCGTCCAGGAACACGTGCATATAGGGGTCCGGCGCTTTGGTCGAAGGCACTTCATCCTCCGCGATGGCCAGCACGAAGTTCATGTTCAGGTGCTTGACGTACCACTCGACGGTTTCCTTGGCGTCCTTGCAGCGGTAGGCAACGTGGTGGATTTGCTTGATTTTCATGGCAGGGCTCCTTTGTATCCCGCCATTAAACTCTTGTTTCAGCTATCATACAAACGATATTTTCACGTCAATTTATTAGTTTTTCTGATGAGTCCAACCGTTCGCCAGATGCGCGCCCTGGTCGCCGTCGCCCGCACCGGCAGCTTCACCGCGGCCGCCGACCTGCTGCATGTCACCCAGTCCGCCCTGTCCGGGCAAATCAAGGAACTGGAACAGCTTCTGGGGGTGAAAGTGGTCGAGCGCAATACGCGGCGCGTGCAGCTTTCCGAGGTGGGGCGCGAGCTTTATCCGCTGTTCGACAAGATGCTGCAGGACCTGGATGGGGCGATGGCCGATATTGCCAGCCGCAAGGCGCTGAAGAAGGGTATCGTGCGTGTCGCCGCGCCGCAGATGATGGCTTGCACCTTGCTGCCGCAGGTGATTGGCGCTTTCCGCGCTTCCTTTCCGGACGTGCAGGTGCAGTTGGTCGATTGCCCGGTCGACAACGTCGCGGCGCGCGTGGTCAGCGGAGAAGTGGATGTCGGCATCGGTCCGGAGCGCGATGTAACGGCCGAAGTGGATGCTTCCTTGCTGTTCGAGATGCCGTTTGTCGTGGTGTTCCCGCCCGCGCACCCGCTGACAGCACGGCGCACGGTCGCCTGGGCGGAGGTCAATCAGCATCCCTTCATTGCCTTGCAGGGCCAGTTCACCGAACGGCTGCTGCGCGACATGACCACGCTGGCGCCATATAACGAGGTGACCTTCATGACGACGGCGCTGGCCATGGTGGCGGCGGGACTCGGCATCACCGCCTGCCTGCCGTATGCGGAGCCGATGGTGCGGCTGTACGGGCTGGAGATGCGGCCGCTGGTCGAACCGGAACTCAAGCGCAAATTCTTCATCTACACCAAGACTTCACGCACGCCCTCCCCCGCTGCGGAACGTTTCATCAGCGTGTTGGGCGAGTATTCCCTATAATTTGCCGCATGTCGCACAATACGATCGAAGCCAACAAGGCTATGGACAAGTTCGACGGCCACCACCAGGTGTGGCTGTTCGGCTATGGCTCGCTGATTTACAAGGCGGACTTTCCCTTCATCGAGCGCAGGCCCGCGCACATCTTCGGCTGGTCGCGCCGCTTCTGGCAAGGCTCGCACGATCATCGTGGAACGCCTGACGCGCCGGGCCGCGTGGCCACGCTGATTCCAGCCGAGGGGGCGGTCTGCCACGGCATGGCCTACCTCGTAACGCCGGAAGAATTCGCGCACCTCGACCATCGCGAGAAGAACGGCTACCTGCGCGTGGCGATCGACATCCATTTCGAAGCCGGCGGCGTGGAGGAAGGCCTGATCTACATTGCCGCCGCCGACAACGCCGCCTGGCTGGGCGATGCGTCTGTCGAGGACATCGCCCGCCATATTGCGTCCGCTTCCGGCCCCAGCGGCCCCAATATCGAATACCTGCTGCGCCTGGCCGCTGCCTTGCGCGAGATGGGGCACCATGATGAGCACGTTCACGCGATTGAGGCTTTTCTCGAGCGCCTGTGATCGGCTATCGTGAACGTTGCGCGTTCAGGAAGAATCCTTCCCAATAAAACACCAGCCGGTTCTTGTCTCGAACATAAATGAAGTTGATGCCGACCGGCTGCAGACATTTCACTTCGATTTCGAGCACACTATCCGGCAAGTGCAGGCTTTGAGGATCGAAATTAAATTGGCGCACGAAGTAAGTGTAAGTCCGTCGCCTCGTAGTCCTGAAAACCGGCGCCGCACAATTGGCTTTGCCAAAGCGAATCGTATCCGGCCCGATCTGCAGTGGGAGCCCCACCGTTGCTGCGGCTTCTTCATCCGAAATTGATGTCGAGTCCTGGCCGTCCGCTACCTGGGTAATTTTCCACGTCCCAAATATTGCCCGCTCCAAGCCTTGGGATGTGAACGTTTTTTGCGATCGAAGCGCATATTGGGCTGCTGTCCTCCCGGGTCCCTCTGTGCCTACTACTGAAGACTACTGAGATTTTTTCGCTTATAGCGCTATCTTGGCTAAAAAGCTCAAATTTCAGTAGTTTTCAGTAGTTCTTTCAGTAGCTTTCAGTAGTAGGTCCAGACAAGTTTGCGCAAAGGTCCCAATGCGGGGCTGAGAGGCGGACACGGCCGGCTTAGGCACGCAGGCCTGCGCGGCCGGGCTGGAACTCGGTCGTTTTCCAGAAAGCGGGAATCTCTTAGAACAAATCCATCTGCCCTGCCTTGGCTGCGGCCCGGGCGCGGGCACCGGAGGGCGGGATGTAGTCCGGCCGCTTGAACTGGGTGCGGTCAAGCGAGCGGAACTTGCTGTGGCGGCCGTGGAAGCCGAAGCGGGTGATGCCTTTTTCGATGCGCTGCTGGATCAAGTCCGCCCACACGCCCTCACCGCGCATGCGCGAGCCAAATTCTGCTTCGTAGTCTTTGCCGCCGCGCATGTCGCGCACGCGGTTCATCACACGCGCGGCGCGGTCCGGGAAATGCGCTTCCAGCCATTCCTTGAACAAGGGGCTGACCTCCCACGGCAGTCGCAGCACAACGTAAGTCGCCATCACCGCGCCGGCATCGCGCGCGGCGGCCATGATCTTTTCAATATCCGGCTCGGTGACGAAAGGAATGATCGGCGCGATGCTGACGCCAACCGGAATGCCGGCCTTCGCCAGCGTTTCAATGGTGCGCAGGCGGCGCGCGGGTGCGGCAGCGCGCGGTTCCAGCGTGCGCGCGATGTTGCTATCGAGCGTGGTGATGGTGATCGAGGCGGCAGCCAGGTTGCGCGCGGCCATCGGCCCCAGGATGTCGATATCGCGCTCGATCAGCGAAGACTTGGTGATCAGGCCGACCGGATGATTGCACTCGGCCAGCACTTCCAGCACGCGCCGCGTGAGCTGGTATTCGCGTTCGCAAGGCTGGTAAGCGTCGGTATTCACGCCCAGCGCGAGCGACTCCACCTCATAACCGGGCTTTGACAATTCAGCGCGCAGCAATTCCGCCGCATTCACCTTGGCAAACAGCCTGGTCTCGAAATCGAGCCCCGGCGACAAGCCCAGGTAACTGTGCGATGGCCGGGCAAAACAATAGATGCAGCCATGCTCGCAACCGCGATAGGGATTCAGCGAGACATTGAACGGAATATCGGGCGACTGGTTGCGCGTGAGGATGGTCTTGGCCGTTTCCGGCGTAACGATGGTGCGCGGCGGACGCAGCTCGGCCTCGGCATCGTCCGGATCGGGCGCCCAGCCGTCATCGAACGCTTCGCGCGCCTGCAACTCATACCTTCCTTGCATGTTTGATACCGCGCCGCGCCCTTTTTTGGCCTTCAGCGATTGCGGCGGCAGCATCACCTGCCCTTCGAATTCATGGTCCGGCATGCGGTGCCTCTATGCATTACTGTATGGATATACAGTATTCTAAACCGCCCGCCCCGCGCCCGCAAGCCAAGCTGGTATCATGCGCACTTCTCCGGGATACCCCCGACATTCAAAGAGCAATAACATGAGCACATCGAACAATCTGCCCTCCTTTGGGAGCAGGATTTCCCTCGCCTTTGGCGCCTTCTTCAAAACCCTGGGCGATGCCGAATTCGCCGCCCGCGTGCGCGACGACAGCGTCGGCCCGACGGTGGCTCCGGCTCCGGCTCCGGCTGCTGCTCCGGCACCCGTTCAAGCTCCTGCCCCCGCCCCAGCCGCCGCGCCCCTGCGCGAAGCCACGCCAGACGCAGCGCTGCAACTCCTGTCCCTGTTCCAGCGCGAAGCACGCCTGATCGACTTCACGCAGGAAAACCTGTCCGCTTATTCGGATGCCGATATCGGCGCCGCTGCCCGCCTGGTGCATGAGGGCTGCGCCAAGGTGCTGCGCGAGCACTTCACCATCGACGCCGTCCGCAGCGAAGCGGAAGGCAGCCGCGTGACCCTGCCGGAAGGCTTCGACGCCTCTGCTGTGCGCCTGACCGGCAATGTGGTCGGCAAGGCGCCGTTCACCGGCACCCTGAGCCACCGTGGCTGGCGCGCCTCAGGCGTGCGCCTGCCGAAACTGGCGGAAGCGCATGACGCCAAAGTCCTGGCTCCGGCCGAGGTGGAACTGTGAGCGATCCGCGTTTTGCCATCGGCATCGACCTTGGCACTACCCACAGCGCGCTGTCGTATGTGGAACTGGCCGGCAGCGACGGCGAGAAAACCAGGCATGGCGTGCTGGGCGTGCCCCAGCTCACCGCGCCCGGCACCGTTGAAGAACTGCCGCTGCTGCCAAGCTTCCTCTACCTGCCGCATCCGGACGAACTGGCGGCCGGCGAACTGGCCCTTCCCTGGGCGGGCGACGGACAGCCCGCAGTGACGGGCGAAATGGCCCGCAGCCGCGGCGCCACCACGCCGATCCGCCTGGTATCGAGCGCCAAAAGCTGGCTGTGCCACCCTGGCGTGGATCGCCGCGCCGCCATCCTGCCGCATGACGCCCCGGAAGAAGTGTCGCGCGTGTCGCCGCTGGAAGCTTCGACCCGCTACCTGAAGCACCTGCGCGCAGCATGGGACAACGCCCACCCGGACGCACCGTTCACGCAGCAGGCAGTCACGGTGACGATCCCCGCATCGTTCGACCCGGCCGCACGTGAACTCACGGCCGAAGCGGCACGCGCTGCCGGCTACGAGAACGTCACGCTGCTGGAAGAGCCGCAGTCGGCCCTGTATAGCTGGATCCAGAACAGCGACGGCCGCTGGCGCAAGGAAGTCAAGCCGGGCGACATCATCCTGGTGGTGGACGTGGGCGGCGGCACCAGCGACTTTTCGCTGATCGCCATCCTCGAGCGCGACGGCAAGCTGGAGCCGCACCGGGTGGCTGTGGGCGACCATATCCTGCTGGGCGGCGACAATATGGACCTGGCGCTGGCCCACCTGGTGGCGCGCAAGCTGGCGGCCAACGGCACCCAGCTCGACGCCTGGCAGATGCGGGCCCTGACCTACGGCTGCCGCGCCGCCAAGGAAAACCTGCTGGCCAATGCGCAGGCGGAGACCTGGCCGATCGTGGTGCCAAGTCGCGGCTCGAAGCTGATCGGCGGCTCGATCCGCACAGAATTGACGCGCGCCGAAGTCACCATCTTCATCACCGACGGCTTCTTCCCGCAAGTGCAAGCCTCCGCGCGCCCTGCCGTGCGGGCCCGCGCCGGCCTGACCCAGCTTGGCCTGCCTTATGCGCAGGACGCTGCAATCACCAGGCACCTGGCGGCCTTCCTAGCGCGCCAGGCTGGCGCCACGGCGGAACTGGAAGGCTTTGCCGTCGATCCGGCACATACCTTCCTTCATCCAAGCGCCGTGCTGTTCAACGGCGGCGTGTTCAAGTCCGAACTGCTGGCTAATCGCGTGCTGGAAACCATCAACGGCTGGCTCTCCACCGAAGGCGCAGAACCGGCCCGCATGCTGGGCGGCGCGGACCTGGACCTGGCAGTTGCGCGCGGCGCGGCTTATTACAGCTACGTGCGGCGCGGCGCCGGCGTGCGCATTCGCGGCGGTACGGCGCGCTCCTATTACGTTGCGGTGGAATCGTCGATGCCGGCCATTCCGGGCATGGAGCCGCCAATCCAGGCGCTGTGCGTGGCGCCGTTCGGCATGGAAGAAGGCAGCGAACTGGAATTGCCGGGCCAGGAGTTCGGCCTGGTGGTGGGCGAACCGGTGCACTTCCGCTTCTTCGGCTCATCCGTGCGCCGCCAGGACCAGATTGGCGCCGTGCTCGATTTCTGGGGCCCGGACGAATTGGTTGAGTTGAACGAGATCCAGGCGACGCTGTCGCCGGAAGGACGTTCCATCGGCGAGGTGGCGCAAGTGCGCCTGCATGCTTACGCCAGCGAGTCGGGCACGCTGGAACTGCTGGCCGTGGCGCAGGACGGCCAGCGCTGGAAGGTCGAATTCGACGTGCGCGGCAGCGGCGAAGGCCAATGACGCAGTACCTGGTCAGCATTGACCTGGGCACCACCAATTCGGTGCTTGCTTATGCGGCGCCGGGCGGCGATGTGCAGTTGTTCGAAGTCGAGCAGCTTGGCGCGCCCGGCGAAGTTGGCGGCGCTGTGTTGCTGCCCTCTTCCCGTTATCACCCCGCTGCCGGTGAATTTGCCGAAGGCGAGTTGCAGTTGCCGTGGCAGGAGCCGGTCGTGCCGGATGCGCCGCCTGGCGCGGTCATCGGCCGCCTGGCCCGCAAGCTGGGCGGCCAGGTGCCGGGGCGGCTGGTCGCCAGCGCCAAAAGCTGGCTGTCCCACACTGGCGTCGACCGCATGGCGCCGATCCTGCCCTGGGGCGCTGCGGACGACGTGGCGCGGGTGTCGCCGGTTGCCGCCAGCGCAAGCTACCTCGCGCATTTGCGGGCGGCCTGGAACACGCGCTTTCCCAGCGCGCCGCTGGAGCGGCAGCAAGTCGTACTGACCATTCCTGCATCCTTCGATGAGGGCGCGCGTGCACTCACGCTGGAGGCGGCGCGCATGGCCGGCTTGCCTTCATTGCGCCTGCTGGAAGAACCGCAGGCAGCTTTGTATGACTGGCTGTACCGCCATCGTGCGTCATTGGCGCAGGAGCTGGCCGAGGCACGCCTGGTGCTGGTGGCCGACGTCGGCGGCGGGACCACCGACTTCACGCTCGTCAAGGTCGAGATGGCCGGCGGCCAGCCACAACTGACGCGCATCGGCGTCGGCAACCACCTGATTCTTGGCGGCGACAATATGGACCTGGCGCTGGCGCACCTGGCCGAACAACGCCTGTCTACCGGTTCCGGCAGCGCCGGCGCGGCGAACATGTCTGCGTCCGCGCCGCAACGCTTGTCCGCCGCGCGCCTCGCTCAGCTCACGGAACGCTGCCGCGCAGCGAAGGAAGCCTTGCTGGCAGCCGACGCACCGGCCCAAGTCTCCGTCACCTTGCTTGGCGCCGGCTCCAAACTGGTCGGCGGCAGCCGCTCCGTCGCGCTGCAGCGCGACGACGCCGAACGCATTGTGCTGGACGGCTTCTTTCCCCTCAACGAAACGCAGCTGCCGGCACAGGCCAAGCGTGGCGGCATCGTCGAATTCGGCCTGCCCTACGCCAGCGATCCTGCCATTACACGCCATCTGGCCAGCTTCCTGCGCCAGCACGCCACTGCCGCGCGCGCGGCACTGGGGCTGCCGGATGACGGCACGCTTCCCGTCCCCGATACCTTGCTGCTGAATGGCGGTGTATTCCGCGCCGCCAAACTGGCCGAGCGGCTGACCGCTACGCTGTCGGCATGGCGCGGCAAGCCTGTGCGCGTGCTGCATAACGACGATCCCGATGTCGCAGTCGCTCGCGGCGGCGTGGCCTATGCGCTTGGCCGGCAAGGCCTGGCGCCGACCATCGCCGGCGGCTCCCCGCGCAGCTATTGGCTGCTGCTCGATAATGCCCGTGCTCCTGGCGTGACGCGACGCGCTGTCTGCCTGCTGCCTCGCGGTACGGCAAGCGGCCACGAAGTGCGCCTGGATGAACGCAGCTTTGCGTTGCGCCTTGGGCGCCCGGTGCGCTTCCACATCGCCACCACACTGGCCGATGCCGCGCCGCCGCAGGCCGGCGACGTGGCCGACCTGGCGCCGGACGACCTGGCCGCACTGCCTGCCATCGCTACCGTCCTGCGCGACAGCAAGGACGCCAGCGCGCGCAAGGAGATCGCCGTGCAACTGGCAGCCTCGTTGACTGAAGTCGGCACGCTGGAAGTCCATTGCGAAGGCAACGGCCAACGCTGGCAGCTCGAATTCCAGCTGCGCGAGCATGGGGCAGGCGACGCGGCTGCACCGGACGCCGAAGATGCCGGCACCGATGCCGACACCGGGCCCGCCCTGCCGGCGCGCCTGCCCGACGCGCTGGAGAGAATCGACCGCATCTTCGGCAGCCGCGCGCTGCAGGTGGACGTCAAGGAAGTGCGCCAGTTGCGCAGCCAGCTCGAACACCTGCTCGGCAGCCGCGAACGCTGGGCGACGCCCGTGCTGCGCCGCCTGTTCGACGCCTTGATGGAGCGCGCCAAAGGCCGCCGCCGTTCGGCGGAGCACGAGCGCACTTGGCTGAATCTCGCCGGCTACTGCCTGCGCCCGGGCTTCGGCCATACGCTGGACGAATGGCGCGTCGAGCAGCTCTGGGCAATTTTCGAGACCGGGGTACAGAACCACAAGGACAACCAGGTTTGCGCCGAGTGGTGGACGCTGTGGCGCCGCGTATCCGGCGGCTTGCCGCCGGCAGCGCAATTGCGCCTGCTGGACGATTTCGCCTTCAACCTGCAGGCCGACGCCAACGAACGCGGACGCCGTCCCGCGACGCTGGCCAACGGCAGCGAGGAGGACATGCTGCGCCTGGGCGCGTCGCTGGAACGCATTCCGTCCGCCTACAAGGCCGAAATCGGCAACTGGATGGTGGGCGAACTGCCGAAAGCGAAGAGCCTCGCCACACAAACCCGCTACTTGTGGGCGTTGGGCCGGGTCGGCGCGCGCCGGCCATTCCACGGCAGCGCACATGACGTGGCGCCGGTCGAAACGGTGGAACAATGGCTGCAGGCAGTGATGCTGCTGGACTGGCGCAAGGTCGAACCGGCGGGCTTCGCTGCCGCGCACCTGGCGCGCATGACCGGCGACCGCTCGCGCGATATCAACGATGCCCTGCGTGCCGAGGTGGTACGCCGCTTGCAGACTGCGGAGGCGCCGCCAGGCTGGCCGGCCATGGTGCGCGAGATGGTCCAGCTCGACCAGGCCAGCGAACAGCGCTTGCTGGGCGAGGCCCTGCCGCCCGGCTTGAAACTTCTCAGCTAGCAGTGCTGCCGCGCGCAGCCTGCCCTTGCTGCTGCGCGATAAAGCCGTCGAAGGCTGCAATCACGCGGTCGTAGCGGTGCTCATCGCCTTCCAACTGTGCCAGGGCATAGCAGGTCGCTTCAAGCGTCGAAAGCTGGTCGGGTGCATGCGCCTTGCGGATCAGGTAATGCGATGGCGGCGTGTCGCGCAACGGCAGGCGCGGCAAAGCTTGCAGGGCCGGGTTCAGGTACAGCATCTTGCGGCTCTTGCGCCAGGTGGCGTCCAGCACGAGCAGTTGAATTTGCGCCGGGGCCAGCACGGCATTGAATGGCGGCGGCGGGGCAATGCCAAGCGACCGATCGCCGGGCGTGTCGGGGTATAGCAGCACCGGCTGGCGGCCGCCGGCGCCCAGCATGGCGCGCAGTGCCGCCTCATCAAACTGCTCGCCGATTTCGATGCGGCTGCCGGGCAGGCAAAGGTGCAGCAAACGCGCGCTGCCTTTGGCGTTTTCCACTTCCATCGGGTGCTGCAGGAGCAGGACATCGACCGTGCTGGCCACGGGCGCCGCCCAATGGCAGATGCAGGTGGCGGCAGGGCGCAGGCAGGTGGCGCACTTCGGGCGCCGCGGCAGGGTGTTCATGCCGCGGATCATACACTAGGCTTGCGGCGCGGCGCCAAGCAACTCGTCCAGTTGCGCAATCTGCGCCGGGTCCTTGACCACGGCACGCAGCCATTCATGCAGCGGCAGTTCGCCCCAACCGGCGGCCTTTTCCGCCAGGTAGGCAACGGGGCTATGCGGCTCGGTGCGACGGAAAAATTCAGCCACCAGCCGCAATTGCGCCAACGCGTGCTCGCGGCTGCGAGGCATTGCAGGCTGCCCCGCGCCCGCGCCTGCGTTGGCTCCATCCAGCCGCGATGTGGCGGTGCCCGCCTCGGCCGCAACACCGGTGCCAGCGCGTTCCATTGCGCCAGGCCGTGCCTGGCCCTCCGCATCTGCGACCGCCCTTAGCACCGCGTCCCGCGCAGGCCCGAATGCCGGTCCATCCGCGCCGAGACGGGCGTCGACCGCTGCCTGTAGCTGCTGCAAGGCGGCCAGGCAGTGCCGGGCATCCTGCAGGCCGGCTTCCGCATCTTCATCCGGCGCAAAGCCCTCCACCAGCGACGCTGTGCGGCCCAGCAGCCAGGCCAGGTTGCCGCTGCGCAGTTCATGCTCGCCGCCTTCCGGCAAGGGATGCACATGCTCCCAGAATCGTTCGCACAGGCCGGCCAGCAGCAGGAAGCCATCGCCCAGCCCCCGCATCCGGTGGGTGTGCGCTCGCGCCTCCGCCAGCCACACGGCCAGCCGCAAATCCTTGCTGCGCGTGCGCAGCAAATCCGCGCAGCGATTGGCCACCAGCGGCCAGTCGGCGCTATGCAGTGGCGTCGCCCACTCGCCCTGCTCCAGCGTTGGATCGTCTTGCCGCCGTGCCGCCGCAATCGCATCCATGCAGGCATCAAACGACACATCTTCGCCGCACGGCTGGCTGACACTGACCGGCACCAGCAGGTCCTCGTTCGTGAACATATCTCCCCCTATCTGGTGGTAATCCGGAACTGGCCCTGGCGCGTCACGCCGACCTTCACCTTCGTTACCGGCATGCCCTCGGCCATGCGCGCCAGCAGCACATCGGCGACGCCAGGCAGCAGGCTGCCCTGCAGGATGCTGTCGATATTGCGCGCGCCGGAATCGGTCTCTGTGCAGCGCGCCAGCACTGCCTGGACCAGCGCATCGTCCCAGCAGAACTCCGCATGGTGGTTCTCGCTGATACGCTGGCCGATCCGGCCCAGCTTCAAAGCGATCACCTGGGCCAGCGCTTCGTCCGAAATCGGGTAGTACGGCACTACCTGCAGCCGCCCGAGCAAGGCCGGCTTGAAATGCCGGACCAGCTGCGGCCGAACCAGTGCGTCGAGTTCCTCCGGCGTCGGCAGCGGTGCGCCGCCGCGGTTCAGGCATGCCTGCATGATGGCGCCCGAGCCCAGGTTGGAAGTGAGGACGATCACCGTGTTGCTGAAGTCGACCGCCTGTCCTTCGGCGTCTTCCAGCATGCCGCGGTCGAATACCTGATAAAACAGTTCCAGCACGTCCGGGTGGGCCTTGTCGGCCTCGTCGAGCAGCAGCACGCAATATGGGTTGCGCCGCACCGCCTCGGTCAGCACCCCGCCCTCGCCGTACCCGACATAACCTGGCGGCGAACCTTTCAAGCCCGCCACGCTGTGCGGCTCCTGGTATTCGCTCATATTGATGGTCACCAGCTTGCGCTCACCGCCGTATAGAAGGTCCGCCAGCGCCAGCGCGGTTTCCGTCTTGCCGACGCCGGAAGGTCCGGTCAACAGGAACACGCCTTTCGGCTTGCGCGGATCATCGAGCCCTGCACGCGCGGTGCGCATGCGTTGCACAATGGTTTCGACGGCGTGCGCTTGCGCCAGTACGCGCGACTCCAGCGCGGGCTTGAGCTGCTGCACCGTGCGGATTTCGTCGCGCAGCATGCGGCCAACGGGAATGCCGGTCCACGCTGCGACCACGCCGGCCACCACATGGCGATCGACTTCCAGCGGCACCAGGGGCGTCTCGCGCTGGATCGCCTGCAGCTCCTGTTGCACATTCGCCACCGCTGCTGCATCGCCCTCCTGCCGCAGCGCGATCACGCGGGCACACAGCTCGCGCTCACGCTCATGTCGAGCGGCCAGCTCCGCATGCCAGGCCTGGAGGCTGCCCCGCTCATCTCGCAGCGCCGGTAGTGCCGATGGCCCGGGCTCGTTGTTCCCGCCATTGTTCGCCGCGTCACGCTCCAGCGCCGCGATGCGCGCAGACAGCCGTTCGATCTGGCAGGCAGCGTCCTCCAGCAGCGCTGGCGGCGCGCACTGTCCCAAGGCCACGCGCGCGCAGGCCGTATCGAGCACGCCGACCGCCTTGTCCGGCAACTGGCGGCTATTGATGTAGCGATGCGCGAGACGAACTGCAGCTGTCACTGCATCATCGCGCACGCGAACGCCGAAATGCTGCTCCATCAGCGGCACCATGGCTCTCAGCATGCCAGCCGCGGTGTCTTCGTCCGGCTCTTCGACTTTGACTACCTGGAAGCGGCGCGCCAGGGCGGCGTCTTTCTCGAAATAGCGCTTGTATTCGCTCCAGGTGGTTGCTGCGATCGTGCGCAATTCACCCCGCGCCAGGGCCGGTTTCAGGAGGTTGGCGGCATCGCCCTGCCCGGCCGTGCCACCGGCGCCGATCATCGTATGCGCCTCGTCGATGAAGAGGACGATGGGATGTGGGCTGCGGCGAACCTCGTCGATCACGTTTTTCAGGCGGGCCTCGAATTCCCCGCGCACGCTGGCCCCCGCCTGCAGCAGCGCCAGGTCAAGCGCATGCAGGGCCACCTTGCTCAAAGTCGGCGGCACCGTGCCTGCCGCAATGCGCAGGGCCAGGCCCTCCACCACGGCGGTCTTGCCGACCCCGGCTTCGCCGGTCAGGATCGGGTTGTTCTGGCGCCTGCGCAACAGGATGTCCATCAGTTGCCGCACTTCGGCTGCCCGGCCAATCACTGGATCCAGCTTGCCATCCCGTGCAAGTTGGCACAGGTTGACCGTGTATTGGGCCAGCGCCGGAGCCGAGGCCGGTGCCGGTTGCCGCGTCCCCGCTTCCTGCGTCGCCGCCGGCACAGCGCATTCCGCCGAGCCGGCAACGTACTTTTCCAGGCGGTGCTTCAGTCCATCAATCGGAAATCGTGCAAGCAGGCTGGAAATCCGCGTGGCCTGTTGCGACAACTCCGACTCGGTCAGCAAGGCAAGCAGCAGGTGGCTGCTGCGCACCTGGTCAGGCTGCGGCAAAGCCAGTGAGGCGATAAGCCAGGCATGTTCCAGCATCAATTGCAGCCGCCTTGCGAATACCGGAACACGGGTCGCGGCAATGCGAACGCCGGCCAGCTCGCGCCGCAAATCGGCTTCAAGCGCTGTGACGCTGATGTCGCAGCGCCGCGCAATTGCCTGCACGTCGCATTCCGGCTGCTCCAGCAGCGCAAGCATCAGGTGCTCCACATCGACCTCGCCATGCCCCATGCCGATTGCGATATTTGCGGCGCGGGTAGCGGCAGTCCGGCAGCTGTCGTTCAATTTTCCAATCAGGGTCTTCAGTTGAATGCTCATGCAATAGCTCCGCGCTTGATGGAATAATGCAGCGACGACGGTAGCAAGGCTGCGCTGAAGCTGACAACTTCATTCGCGCCATGCGCCCGCAACATGCCGACGATGACGATATCGATCCGGTTGACTGCGCCGGCGCGCTGGGCCAGTGTTACCTGCACATTGCATAGCCGCGGTTCGTGACGTTCAACCGCCAGCCGGATGCTGCTGCAGATGCGCAACCGGTCTTCGCTGTTGCTGTGCGACAGGCCGGCGAAATCGGCCAGCCCGAAATTCAGGATCGAGCGTGCGCATTCCGGGTAGGCCTGCAGCAGCTGCTGCGGCAGCGCGCTGCGCGTGTTGAGCAGCGCTTCCAGGTCGCGCGCCACGCTTTCCTTCAACTGCTCCTGCGACAGGAAACGTGCGCCAGCTTGGCTTCCCAGCAAGCGGTCCAGCAATCCCGGCCTGTGCCCGACCATGCCTTACCTCCGCAAAAAAGCGGCTGCAGCACTTGCGCACCGCAGCCGCAACTCCCTCCAAAATCATGCAACGCGGTTGCTTGCCAGGTCCCAGCCGCCTGACGTGTTGCCGCCCATGCCGCCCGAGATGCGCTGCTGCGTGTATTTCCAGCGCACTTTCGAGAACTTGAAGCCCACTTCCTCGGTAAGGATGTCGCCTTCGCCGACAGACGGCGACACCACGCCAATCAGCACGTTATCGAGTTCAATTTCGAAGTACTTGACCCGCTCGCCCTGCGCATCGGCGCGCATGAATTCCAGCTTGGCCTTGGGGATGGTGCGGCCGGCGGAGCAGGTTTGCAGCAGGATCGGCGACGCCAGGTCGGCCAATTTGGTAATCACCACGTCGCGGTGCTCGCAACGTTCGGCGGTGTGGCCGCCGCCGGTGGAGGATGTGGCCGAACGCGGTTGCTCCACCGACCAACTGACCGATTTGCACTCGATCCAGTCCTTGTGACGATCATCGGTCGACTCCCCCTTGATGCCGTCGATATGCAGGTACACGTCAATTGCCATCGCAATACTCCTTTTCAGTAGTTGGTGGTTTGCGGCAGTTCCGCCACGAGGCGAAGGGAAACGGTCAGTTCGTCGAGCTGGAAGTGCGGGCGCAGGAAGCTGACGGCGCGGAACACACCGGGCCGGCCGGGCACTTCGCTGACCTGGACCGAGGCTTCGCGCAGCGGAAACTGCGCCTTTTGTTCCTGGCTGGCGTTATCGTCCAGCAGCACATACTTCATCAGCCAGCGGTTCAGGAAGTCTTCGACGTTGGAGGCGGCGGCAAAGCTGCCGATCTTGTCGCGCATCATGGCCTTCATGTAGTGCGCAATGCGCGAGACGGCGAAGATGTATTGCAGTTGCGAGGACAGTACGGCATTGGCGTTGGCCGCGTCGGAGCTGTAGCGCATGGCCTTCTGCGCCGATTGCGCGCCGAAGAAGGCGGCGTAGGCGGTATTCTTGCAGTGCACCAGGGAGATAAAGCCAAGATCGCTGAGCTCCTTTTCCCGGCGGTCGGTGATCGCCACCTCGGTCGGGCATTTCAGCGCAACCTCCCCTTCGTCCGTCTTGAAGGTATGCGTCGGCAAGTCGTCCACTAGGCCGCCGCCTTCCACGCCGCGGATGGCAGCGCACCAGCCGAACTCCTCGTGCGCCTTGGTCAGCCGCGCGCCAAATGCATAGGCGGCGTTGCACCACAGGTATTTGTGGTGGTCGCGGCCATCGACGTCTTCCACGAAATTGAAGCCTTCCACCGTGGTTCCGTCAACGGGATTGAATGGCAGGCGCCCCAGGAAGCGCGGCAGCGTCAAGCCGACGTAGCGCGAATCTTCGGATTCGCGGAAGGCCTTCCATTTGGCGTATTCCACCGTGTCGAACACCTTGGCCAGGTCGCGCGGCTTGCCCAGGTCGCCGTAGCCTTCCAGGCCAAACAGCTCCGGCGAGGCGGCGCTGATGAACGGCGCATGCGCTGCAGCGGCCAGGTGCGCCATCTGCTCGATGAAGTAGATGTCCTCCGGCTGGCGGGATATTTCGAAATCCCCCAGCAGCGCCGCATACGGTGAACCGCCGAAAGTGCCGAATTCCTCTTCGTAGACCTTCTTGAAGATGGTGCTTTGATCGAAGTCCAGCGCGCTCTGGAAGTCGCGCACCAGCTCGCGCTTGGTGGCGTTCAGCAGGCGGATCTTCAGCGAAGGTCCGGTAGCCGTGCTGCGCACCAGGTAATGCAGGCCGGTCCAGCTTTGCTCAAGCTTCTGGAACTGGGGCGTATGCATGATGGCGCTCAACTGGTCCGAGATCATGCGATCCAGCTCCGCCACGCGGGCATCGATGGTGGCCGACAGGTTGTGCGACATATGCACCGTGCCCTGCACCACTTGCCGCGCCAATTCCCCGATGATGTCGCGGGCCCGTTCATGTTCGCTGCTGGATTTGGCGACTTTGCTTTCTTCGACAATGCGGTCCAGCAGGTCGCGGTCTTCCACCGTAGCCGCCGATGCCGCCTTCATTTGCGCGCTCATTCAATCCTCCTTGGGCGCGATGGCCGTCAGGTTTTCAGTGCTCTGCAACACATCCGTCAACAGGTCCTCCAGCCTGTCGTTGCCGGCCAGTTTGTTGCGCAAGTCGGCAAGCTTGCTGCGCGCTTCAAGCAGCTTGCCGAGCGGTTCGACCTGGCGCACGATGGCTTCCGGCCGGAAGTCCTGCATGGAGCCGAAACGCAGTTCAACCGGGAATTCCCCCTCCCCGCCCAGGCGGTTCGGCACCTGGAAGTTCAGCACCGGGTTCACGCCCGCCAGCACTTCATCGAAATTACTGCTGTCGACGTTGACGAAGTTGCGCTCCTTCAGGCGCTTTTGCGGCGCGGCTGGATTGCCGCCAAAATCGCCCAGGACACCAACCACGAAAGGCAACTCCTTGTTTTCCGTGTCGTCGCCGACTTCAACGTCGTAGGTCATCTGCACCCGAGGCGGGCGGACCTTGCTCAGGCGCTTCTGCACGCTGTCACGATTGGCCATTGCCGGCTCCTTATTTGAGTGCGCCGAAAGGATCGGCAGTAGTGGACGGGTTGGGCGCCGTGCGCGGCGCCGGCAGCTTGATGGCAGGCGCCGTTCTCCTTGGTTGTCGCGGACCGCCGGCCACCGGCACCAGCACCTCCTCGCCGAGCGTGTTGCGCAGCGTGCGGGCCAGCTCCTGCGCTTCGCTGCGCACCGATCCGCCAAGGCTGCTTTGCTGGCTCAGTTCCGCCAGCGAGCGTGTTGACAGGCGAAGGCCGCTGACGGCAATGATGCTCAGGGCCTGCTTGTCGGCGGGGTCTCGCTGCAACGCCTCCTGCGCCTGCACGATGGCATCGCTGTAATTGCCTCGATCAAAGCGCATTTGCGCCATTTGCAGCCACGGCGCCTTGTCGGACGGATAGCTCGCAGCAGCGGCCTTCAGCGTAGCCTGCGATTTTTCCCGCTGGCCCGCCGCTGCCGCCCGGTCGGCATCGGCCAGCATTCGCTCCAGCGTTTGTGTGCCGGCGCGGTCGCCAACCTGCAGCGGCGCGTCGGTGGCGCAACCGGCCAGCGTGGCCGCCCCAATCAGTACCGCGGTCAATGATCTGCGCATCGTTCTCTCCTTCCGCAAAGTGAAGGCCATTATTGAATCGATGCGCGGCCTTGCCATTGCGCTGTCTCAAAGGCCGCCGACATCTCCACACCGGCGTTTGCGCCCGCGCAAACGCCGGCTGCACGGCGCCAGTTTTAATGGATACCTCAACCAAGGAGGCCGGCATGACATTACCTGCAAAGATCCTTTGGAGCGAAGGCCTGTTCCTGCGTCCACAACACTTCCAGCAGCAGGACCGCTATCACGAAGCGCGCATGCACGCGACAGTCCTGGCCGCGCAACCTATGCTGTGGGGCGTGCAATCGGTGGAATGGGACATGTCCGCACTGGCAAACGGCAAACTGCGCGTGCTCGCCCTGCGCGCCATTTTTCGCGAAGGCGAGCTATTCGACGCACCCGCCAGCGATCCGCTGCCACCAGCCATCGACCTCGCCACCTTGCCCGCGGAGGTGCAGGAAATCTGCTATCACGCCGCCCTGCCATCGCAGGAATCCGACCGCTTCCAGCAGGCCGAGCGCGAGACCGCTGACCTGTTCAGCGATGCACTGCCTGCCGGCCTGACCTACCTGCGCAAGCAAGTGCGCCTGGTGTCGGACCTGGAACCGCGCGGCGCCTATGACAGTTTTCCTTTGCTGCGGCTGCGTCGCGTCGTGTCGGGCAGTTTCGAGATCGATCCCGCCTTCATGCCGCCATCGCTCTCTATCGGCGCCACACCCAGGCTCAAGCTCCTGCTCGACCAGTTGATGGATGCCCTGCAGGCCAAGGTCAACGCTTTGCAAGGGCATATGCGCGAGCCAAGCCGCAATGTCATCGAATTTCGCACCGGCGACGTATCGTCATTCTGGCTGCTGCACACGGTTTCCACCTCGGCAGCAACCCTGCTGCACCTGCTGCGCCATCCCTCGCTCCATCCGGAACGCCTGTATCAGTCGATGCTTGGACTGGCGGGCGGCCTGATGACTTATTCGCGCCTGGTCCATCTCGGCAACCTGCCCTCCTACGACCATGCAGCCCCCGGCCCCGCCTTCCTGCAACTCGATGCCCTGATCCGTGAACTTCTCGACACCGTCATTTCGGCGCGCTATTTCGCTATTGCCTTGCGCGAGGAAAAGCCCGGCTATCACATTGGCAAACTCGATTCTGGCAAGATCGGCGCTGGCGCCAGCCTTTATCTGGCCATTGCTGCGGCAATACCATTGCTGGAGCTGGTCGAAGCGGTGCCACTGCGCGTCAAGGCCGGTGCACCGGACGACGTGGAGCAATGCGTGCTATCCGCCATGCCGGGCGTGAAACTGGTACATGCGCCGCAGGTTCCCTCCGCCATTCCGGTTCGCCCCGACACTTGCTACTTTTCGCTCGAAAACCGCGGCGTGCTGTACGAGCAGATGCTCAAGGCACAATCCATTTCCATCTATGTGCCCGCAGGGATCAAGGAACTGCGGCTCGAACTCCTGGTGGTGACAGCATGAGCCATTTCATCGAAAGGCGCGCCGCCCCTGCGCAGCAACGCAGTCCATCCCTGGTGGACCTGATGCACGAAGGCTTCCATATGCTTTCCCTGCTGCGCCATGGCAGCGCGCCGCCAGGTGAAGCGGAATTCGCGGCAGCCATCCGCTGTTTTCTCGACGAATTGAATAGCCAGGCGCGCGAACTGCACATCGCAGCCGAGGACATCGAAAGCGCCAAATACGCCTTCTGTGCAGCGCTGGACGAAACCATACTGGCCTCCGCGTTTCCCTTGCGCGACGCATGGGAACGCAGGCCCTTGCAATTGCTGCTGTTCGGCGACCAACTGGCCGGCGAGCATTTCTTCGACAAGCTTGAACAGCTACGCTTGAAGGGAAGCGAAAGACTGCAGGCGCTGCAGGTATTTCATATGTGCCTGCTGCTTGGCTTCAAAGGCCGTTACGCCCTGGATGATGCCGATCGCCTTTCCTATCTCACCGCGCGGCTGGGCGACGAGATAGCCCACTTGCACGGCAAAGGCAAAGGTTTTGCTCCGCACGCCGCACGGCCCGACAACGTCGCGCACAAGCTGCAAAGTAACGTGCCTCTGTGGACCACCGGCAGCATCTTTTTCGTGGCAGCCTTGGCCTCGTTCGGCGCCATGCGCTATTCGCTTGCCAGTTCGATCAGCACCACCCTCGCAGCCTACCAGGACGTGGTCAAGCAGCCGCCGCGGCCAGCCATCCTGACAGTGACACTACCCTAATCCGCAACACGGAACTCAATGCGCCGGTTGCGGGCACGCCCCTCGGCGCTGGCATTGTCTGCCACCGGCTGGTCCGGGCCGGCCCCGGCCACCGCAATGCTCGCAGCAGCAAGCCCCTTGGCTGCAAGGTAGCTGCGCACCGCGCCGGCACGCGCCAGGCTAAGCGCCAGGTTGGCTTCCCGCGTTCCGGTATTATCGGTGTGTCCGATCACTTCAACTTTGCGGCCACCGATCTGGCCCAGCGCCGCCACCATTTCATCCAGGATTACCATGCCGGATGGACGGAGCACTGCCTGCCCGCTTTCGAATTCGATGATGCGCCGCGCCAGCGCCGTATCGAGCAGCTTTTGCGCCGGGGCGTTGACGCGCAGGCCGTTGCTGATGGTGTATGTCGGATTGAGGCTGTTGGCCAGTTCGCTGGCGACCTGCTGCCGCAGCGCCTCGTTTGCGACATCGCCGCGGATCCCCACCCGGTTGCCCTCAACCGTCAACTGTCCCTGGGTGACCATCTTCAAAGGCTCGGCGAGCAGTTTTTGCATATGCGCGCTCCAGTTGGGCGGCGCCACCACGCTGCCCACTGCAAGCTGGTCCACGACGCGTGTGGCGCCATACAAGGCGCGTGCCCGCTGCAGGATGGCGGCCCTGGTCGCTTCGTCAGGTACTGTGCCCGCAACGACGACCGGCGCAAGTTGTGCGAAGGCTGGCAGGCAGGCCAGCGAGAAGACCAGGACCAGCATACGCATGGCAGCCTCTTTTGTCAGCTGAAGGTTTCGTGGAACAGTTGTATGGCAACCGGCAGGCCAAGCTGGCCCTGCTCCAGGCAGGCCGCCAGGCGCTGCAACGGGGCATCGCCATGCAATGCGCTGTCCACCCATGCGCAGTCGCCGAGCGCCACCATGCCTTCCTGCGCCGACTCCGGATCTATCACCGAAAACAGGCTGGCCGGGTTGGCGCCATCCAGGCCAAGCACCAGGGACGGCTGGCCTGCAACAGGAGCGCAGAACATGGCGATTTCAAGGTCCTGGCGTGCCAGCAGCGGTGCAGCAAGCGTCATCCAGAATGCCGCAACTGGTGCCCGCAATGCGGCTTCGCGCGGCAACGGCAGGACCAGGCAGCGCGACGTCACCGGTGCGTGCTCGCGAAGCGGCGACAACAGCAGGCCCAATGCCAGCATCAGATGCCGCGCCGGCATGCTGCCCGGCCGCCCCGCCAACGATTCTTCCAGGCTGGCCAGGCAAGCACCTGCCAGATACGCCTCCAGGGCAGCCTGCGCCAGGCCCGCCTCGCTTAATGGTACTGGCAGCAAGCCCTCGACAGGCCGCACGGCAGCAGCAGTCGCTGCGCCGGCCGCAATGGCCAGGCCTTCCCAGGCGGGCGCCAAGGCCAGCGGGCTATAAGGAAGGAAATCGCGCGGCTTCGCAACCTGGTGCACGGCCATGCAAGTGAACGGGAAACGGCGTGCCGACTGGTCCCTGCTGGCCAACAGGTGTCCGCACACCACCTGGCGCGAGCGCGTTCCGATAAACGCGAAGTCGAGTGGCGGGCAAGCATCGTAATGCTGGCGCCAGCGCGGATTGGCAGCAAGGCGCTGCATGACGGCTGCCAGCCATTGGTCCATCAGTTCCACCAATACCTGGTCGCCTGGCGAACGTACAAAATCGCCGCATCCCGGCAACTTGCCGAAGTAGGCAATGCGCTGCGATGGGGCGTTCATGGCGTGCTTCCCTTGCCAACCATGGTTTCGGGCAGGCGCATGCCACGGAAACCGCTGTCGCCTTGTGCGCTGCCCGGCGTGCTGGTGATGCGCAGGTCCACGGTCACGACTGCGCTGCCGCTGCTCCAGCGCAGTTCATGCACGCCCTCTTCCTTACGCGTGCGGGCCGCAGAATCGATCATCCGGCGCAGCCCCGTGGCGCCGCTTTCGCTGAACAGTTCTACCAGCTTGCCCTCCGGCGTCACGCCGCTGATCCGCACACCGCTGCCTCCCTGCGGCCCGGGGTAGACCATGTTCGCCCATTGCGGCAGGCCGTTGCGGAAACGCAGCAACTGGCCATCGATCTCTATCGAATATTCTGCCAAACCGCCGGCGGCATGCGGCAAGAGCTGGAATACGGTCTGCGTCGCCGACGACACGCCGCCCGCCGCCACTGGCGCCATCCATCCCGGAAAGCGCTGCAAGACCTGCGGGGAGAAGCTGATGCCCATGTCGGCCCAGGTCCGCGGAGCGAGCACGTCGCCGCGCCGCACGACCAGCGCACCCAGGGAATTGCCGACAAACTTCGCGATCGCTCCCTCCGGCCCGAACACCTGGCCAATCTCCGCCTGGCTGGCTTCCGCGCTGCCTGCAGGAGCGAACGGGAATTTGCTCGCAAGCGTTCGGTTGAATGGTTCATAGACCTGCGCCTGCCAGGTCTTGTTGATCTCAGCCTCCGCAGGCGCGACCAGACCAGCGAAGACCTGTATCAGCGGTCTTACCAGCAGGGGCCGGATCACCTGCTTTTGCGCGTCCCCCAACCCCGCCATCATCTGTTCATCCACGTGGCGCAGCGCGTCGGCCAGTTCGGAGCCGCTGCCTTCCAGCGTTTGCTGCATCAGTTGCCTGGCGCCCGGCCCGGGATCGCCCTGGTTGCGGATGCCATTGAGGCGCGCCCGCAGCCGTGAAAGATGGTCAAGGTAAGTCCGCATCAGCGAACCATCCTTGTCGTGCGTTGCCAGCAAGCCCGCCACTGACGCGAACTCGCGGCCCAGCGCCCCGGCTTGGGGCAGCACAGCCGCCACGGCGCCGGCTGCCGGCGTGCGTTCGAACAGCCGCGCTTTGAACCAATGCGCCATCCCCTGGTCCGACTGCTGCACGCTGGCCGCAGCCAGGCCTGGATTGTCCCAGCCGGTTTGCGCCGCTACCGTGCTCCAGACTTTGAGCAACGGGGATATAGCCGGGTCGCCCAGGCGATTCATCGCATCGACCGTGCGCGGGAAATCCGGCATCGCGGCAATCACCACGCCTTGCAGTAAGGCTTGCCACTCCTTGCTGTATTCGGCCTTATAGCTGTCGGTCAGCGCCTTCTGTATCTGCTCGGGACTCCCTTCCAGCGTCAGGTCGGTGCGCTCCGCCGTTTTCAGGACCCAGTCACTCGATTGCAGGGTGCTGTTGGCCGCCTCGCGAATCGCGGCACGGACATAGCCATCCCACGCTTCGCGCGTGAATGCCCCCGATACGGCATGGCTGCCCTGCACCAGCTCCCGGTCCTGGTCACCGACAATACGCGCCACCGTCATCGCTGGATAGCGCGTACTGGCACGCGCCTTGATCTCGGCATAAACACGCTCACGTGCAGTCATGCCGCGCACCACCTGCCGCAACTGGTCGCGCGCAGCATCCACCAACGCCAGCTTGGGTTCAATGCGTGGCCAGGCTGGATCGCTTGACTGCGACAGGTAATACGCCAGCAAGCCTTCCGCGCTGCGCAGGAGCTGCTCGCGCGGCATGGCGCCCCGATTACTCTCCAGCCAGTTGCGCCAGTGGCGTGTCAGCTGGTCACCGAGGTGGCCGGTTTCAGCATGCGCTTTATCGGCCAGCATCAAGTAGGCCTTCAGTGCGTTATAGGAATCCTCGACATTACCCGCCTCGCGCTGGCCGAGGGCGAACAACTGCGTTTCCAGGCTGGCCGCAACGGGCTTGAGCAGGATTTCGCTCATGCCTTTGAAATACTCGCCGCGTAGCTTGCGGCCCAGTGAATCGCCTTGGTACAGGCCCATGCCGAGCAGCCATGGCGACTCCCGGTCCAGCTTATCCAGTTGCTCAATGCGGTCTTGCAGAAGCTGCAGCGCTTCCAGCCGCGATTGCAGGTCGGGGCGTTGCGCCTGCAGCTTGACTGCCTTGTCCAGGTCCGCCGCCGCGTTGGCGACCAGTTGAGCATTGCCGGAGTACGACCAGGTCCAGGCGCCCAGCATGGCGCCAAAAAGCAGGATCGCGCCAGCAAATCCGCCGTTGCGCAGCAGCCGCTGCCTGCGCGTTGCGTACTGGGAAACCAGGTCCTTATCGGCAAAGATCACTTCACGGAAAAGGCGAGGCAGGAAATACCCGGCCTGGCTGCCTGTACGCGGCACGGGTTCGGACGGCCGCGTCAGACCGAAGCGCCGTGCAACCCGCAGCGACTGCGCACATAGCGGCTGCCCTTCCTGCAAAGCGCTGCTGAAGTAATACCCCCTGAACAAGGGCCGGAACTGGAAGGGATTGTCTTCGAACAGCGTGGCCAGGAAGGCTTTCAGCGGCGCGCGCAAGGCTGCGAACTCCAGCGGGAAAGTATGGACACCGGCCGGCACCAGCTCGCGGCGGCGTTGGGTCATCGTGGCAATTCCCATGTCGCGCAGCCCTTCGCATAGTTCATCGAAGCTTTGCTCGAAGAACGCCAGCATGTCGCGGCAGCCGGCCTTCTGCTTGAACGGCATGGTAGCGCCCCAGGGCCGCTCGCGTTCCGCCGCTTCCGCATCCATGAAGAAGTCGGCAAAGCCGGCTACCAGATCGGCCTTGGTGAACATCACATACACTGGTGCAAAGACTTCCAGTTTTTCGATCAGGTCCTGCACGCGTTGGCGCAGGCTGCGTGCCAGCTGCAGTACGGACTCAGTGTCGTCGCCGCGCAACTCTGCAATGCTGACCGCGATGATGATGCCATTGATAGGTGCCCGTGGCCGGTGCTTCTTCAACAATCCAAGAAAGCCATGCCACTCTTGCCTGTCCACGGCCTGCACTGCATATCGGCCAGCGGTGTCGAGCAGGATGCCCTCCGTCGTAAAGAACCAGTCGCACTGCCGTGTGCCGCCGACGCCCTGGATCGCCTTCGGATCGGCGAACGGGAACTGCAAGCCGGACTGCGTGATCGCACTGCTCTTGCCGGCCGCCGGATTGCCGATCACCATATACCAGGGCAGCTCGTACAAGGCGCGCGCGCCGGTCGCGCGACCAAGGCGCGAATTCCTGATCGTGCCGACCGCATCCAGCATGGCGCTGCGCACCGCGTCCAGGTCGGCTTCGGCTCGCGTTTCGGCCGGCGATTCGGGCTCCGCTTCGCGCCGGCGTGCGAGATAGCGGCGGAGGCCCAACACAGCCAGCGCCAGCACCGCTGCCGCAGCAATGCCGGCCAGCGCCCACGCCAGCGCAAGTTGCAGGAGTTCGGCGCCAAGGAAGAACAGCCCCGCCAGCAACGCAAAGGCCAGTATGTTCAAGGTGCGCCTGTCTGTGAGCAGGTACCAGGTTCGTTGCAGCATGATGGAGTGGAAAAGGGAGGCAGGTTGGCCGATGTTGCCACCAAGCCGCGCGGCGCCCCTTGAGCCGCCTCAAGCCCTGGTGTCGCGTGTGCGCAATTCCGTGTGGCCAAAATCCATCATGGTCCAGCGCCCTCCCCATACCATGCCGACCGCTTCCGCGGCCTCGCCATACAACTGGTAGCCGCGCATCGCCCATGGATCGCGTTCGCTGATGACCAGTTTTCCCTCGCGGATAAAGGCACAATCGGCAGCCAGCCCATACTGGTGGAAGCTCTGGAAAGCGCGCGCGTTACTGACATGGTTGCCCGCCGCGGCCAGTCTGTCCTGCCGTTCCGGGCTGCGGTAGCCTTCCAGCAAAGCCATTTCATAGCCGTGACGCGCGCGCATCACGTTGAACACCACCAGCAGGCGCCGCGCGAAGTCCTGGTCCAGCCGCTGCCAGTCACGGTCGGCCTGCGACAGCATGGGCCGCAGCAATTCCACTTCCGCAGTGGCGAAAGCCAGCGGCGGCAACGGCGGCGGCGGTACCAGTTGTTCGCCCTGCAGCAAGGCGGCGATCTGCGGATCTTCGGGACGGCTGCTGTCGTCAAACGCGGGCACCATCTGGCGCGGGCGCAGCAAGCGCACCAGCAACGCCGGCGCGCCCGCCAGCAAAGCAGTGCCGGCGCCGATCAGCAGCAAGCGCCGCTGGCGTGGGCTGGGCCGGCGCTTTGGGGGAAATAACAACAGCCAGCCGGTAACGCTGGCTGCCACGAATATGCTCGCGACGATAAATGGCAACATGGTGCGATCCATCAATACGAAAGCGCATGCGGCGCGCGACACTCGAATCCTATGCCGCCTCGCAACCGGACGGGACGAGCGATATCAAGCTTTGGGAGGACTTATGCGGCCGGACTTGTTTGCAGGCCCCGCGCTGCGGGACGATCGTCATCGCATCCTGGCGCGGCTGGCGCACGGCGGCAACGTTCCCGCCCCCGCCCGCCATTGGGTCCTGTGGGATCCGCCGCAACGTGCACGCCTTGCTGCAGTTGCCACGCTGTTGGCTACCGCTGCTGCTGCCTGGGTATGGCTGCAAAATGATGGCCAGGCGCCGGTGAGCGCCCAGGCTTCGCCGGTTGGCGCCGCGCCAATGCAGGCTCCAGCCGCAGGCGGCGCGGCTCGCGAAAATGCCCCGCCTCTGGCGGCAACCATCATCACTGCGGAAGCCACGCACAGCGAGACTGCCTTCGAACCGCCCCTGCCCGCGGCCTCGCCGGCGTCCGGCGTGCCGGCCCCGCGGTCCAGCGAAGCAAAGCCCGCCCACCCGCGCGCCGCCAAAATCGCGAACTCACCACGCAGGCAACAAGACGCGGCGTCGGCGCCGGAGAGTGATGAAGACGTGACCTTGCTTGCCGCCATGCTCAAGCACGCCAAGCCGCAACAACCTTCGCCTAACCCGCCAAAGAATTGATGACCGCAGCCATGGCCTGCAAGGTAGCCTCAGGCTGTTCGATGTGTGGGCTATGGCCGCAGCCGGGCAGCAGCAACTGGCGGGTTCCAGGCGTGCCCCGTTCGATGGCATCCAGTTGTGCTCCGGACCCGTAATGGTCGTCGCTGCCCTGCATGGCCAGCACCGGGCAGGCAATTGCCGGCAACAGGTATTCGATATTCCACTGCCTGAACCAAGGTGCCAGCCAGGTATCGGCCCAGGAGGAAAACACCTGCTCCGCCTTGTCGCCGTGGTAGCGCGCCAGGGCGCGCATTTTGCCGGGGCTGTGGGCGGCTAGCACCGTGCGGATTCCCTCGATCGTCATGTCTTCCACAAACACGTGCGCGGCCGCGCTGACCACGCCACGCAAGCCTTGCGGCCGACCCGCCGCATAGATCAGTGCAATGCTGCCGCCATCAGAATGTCCGACCACGATATGCTCACGGCCCGGCGCAAGGCATTCCATCACCGCCGGCAGTTCGGCCAGCGCAAACTGGTGCAGGTAGTGAATGCTGCGCGGCTCATTCTGCGGCGACGATCGGCCATACCCCTGGCGCTCGTACACCAGCCCCGCGCAACCGGTGCTAGCGCACAGCCGTTCCGGGAATTCCTTCCACATGCCGATACAACCCAGGCCCTCATGCAGGAACACCAGTAACGGCTTGTGCGGATCGCCTTCGATCAGCTCATGGTGCAGTTGCGCGTAACCCAGTTCCAGCATCGGCATGGGGATGGTTCCTAGTGCAAGGCAAAGTCGACGCGGGCAGCCGCACCGGCTTTCGGCGCGACCAGGAAGATGCGCTCCGGCGGCACCTGGCCCTGCCCCACCAGCCAGTCCTTCGTTACCTGGGCGCGGCGATTGCCGAGAGTGACGAAATCGTCCTGCTCAAGCTTGATATTGGCCAGCATCAGCTTTTCCATTTCTTCCGCAGGCAGCGATTTGGCGAAGCCCAGCGCATTGCGCGGCTTGGGAAATTTCTCGTCCTTGTAGGCACGCTCCAGCAGGCCCGCGTATTCGTCCTTGGCCACCACGACGCCGCCTTCCGGCAGCGCAGTACCGCGCGCCTGCAGCTCGCGCGTCTTCAGCTGGCGCAGCTTGCGCTCCAGCGCCACGTGCTTGAGCGCATCCAGTTCCGCCGCATCGTCAAAGCGGCCGGTAATGTCCAGCTTCAAGCCAGGGCGCTCGGTCAGCGCCTTGGCCAGCGACTTCAGCTTGCCTTCCGATGCGGGCAGCAGCGCCGCACGGCCCTGGTCGAATTCCAGCATCGACAATTCCTCGCCGCCGCCAAACAGGGACCCGATCAGGGCGAACGGCGAAGTAACGGTCTTCATGATGGCGTTGCCGATCACCTTGAGGATGATGCCGCCCAGCGAGAACTGCGGGTCGTCCAGCGATCCGCCAATCGGCACATTGATGTCGATCACGCCGTTACGGTCGCTAAGCAAGGCCACCGCCAGGTTCACGGGCAGCTTGGTGGCTTCCGGATTCGTGCTTTCCTTGCCGAAGGTAAGCTGGTCGAGCACCAGGCGGTTCTCGGCCTTCAACTGGCGGTTCTCCAGCGCATAGGCCACCTCGAACGTCATCTTGCCTTTCTCGATGCCGTAGCCGACATATTTGTCCGCATATGCCGAAAGCTGCGACAGCTCCATGCCGCGCACTTCGGCACGCAGGTCGAGCGAAAGTTCCTGCTTCAAGGGATGCACGCGGCCGGCGATCAGCAGCGGTGCGCCGCTGACATTGCCGCGCAGGTCAACGTTTGCGTTGTGCGCAGGGTCCGAGGACAGCCCGCTCACCGTGCCACCCAGGTCCTTCAAGTTGGCCGTGTAGTTTGGCTTGATGAAGTTATCGGTAAAGCGCACGCGCCCGCCGGAAAGCAGCAGCTTGCCGATGCGGATCGGCGGCAGCGGCTCGGCAGGTTTCGCCGGGGTGGCCGCAGCCGCCTTCGGCGCCGTCGCTGCGGCCTCGGGAGCTGGCGCAGCCTGCGCCACCTCTTTCGCCTTGGCTTTGGCATCCTTGACTGCCTGCGCGCGCGTGCCGGCTTCGGTCAGGCTCTTGCCCTCCTCGCCTTTCTTGCGCATGACGTCCTGCACGTTCAGGCGGCCGTTAGGGTCGATGATGACGCGGGCAAAGAAGTCGTCCAGCGCAACGCGGTCGATGTTCAGCGAGAACGGCTTGAAGTTCACATCCATGCCGCCAAAGGCCAGCGATTTCCAGCTCAGGAAGTCGTTCGAGCTCGATTTATCGACGGTGGACAGCCGGTTCACGCTGACGTCGCCCTTGAAGCCGCCCGCCACCGCGCCGTCCTTGCCTGTTTCGAGGCGCAGGCGCGCCTTGCTGGAAACGGCTGCCTGCAACAGGCGCAAGTTCACATAGTCGGTGACGTAAGGCTGCAAAGGCAGCAAGTCGAAATTCTTCAAGTCCAGCGCCAGGTCCGCATTCAGCGGGGACGGCGCCAGTTGGCCTTTGACTTCCAGCTCGCCTTTGTTGATGGCGGTCTTCAGCGCCACCTCGGCTGACGCGCCGGGCGCGTTGGAATAGCCTTCGACTGTCAGCGACAGCGGCGACAACTTGAACAGCGTCGGCTCGGCACGGAAGTCTTCCCTCAGTTTCGCATCCCAGTCGCTGATTTCCAGCTTGCCGACCTTGATTTGCATCGGCGCTTCGCCAGCCGGCTTGGCGGCCGCCTTGGCGTTGGCCGGCGTGTCGGCCAACTTGCCCTGGTGGACATCGATCTGCGCACTGTTCGAGGCGACCGATGCGATATCCAGCGTATGCTTGCCGCCATCGAAAGCGATGTCCTGCACCACCAAGCCAAATTTCGCCAGGTTGGCACGCAGGTTGTCCTGCGGCGTTTCATCGGCATAGCGCAGCGCTGCTCCGTTGACCGCCAACTCCTTCAACAGTACGACCAGGCCGGTGGCCGAAGGTTTGGCCGCTGGCGCCGGCGCAGTTGCCGGCGCAGTTGCCGGCGCAGGCGCGGCGGCAGGTACCAGTTGGTCGAGGTTCAGCACCCCATCCTTGCTGCGTTTGACGTCCAGTTCCAGGCCATCAACAGCGACCTTGGCAATCTCGAAACGCTGCGCCAGCAGGTCCAGCTTGCCCAGGTTGACCTTCAGCACATCCAGCTTGGCCACTTGGGTGCCATCGAGCTGCTGCAACTGCGCTCCCGTCAGCGTAGCTTCGCCGCCCAGCACCAGCGATGCGGGCTTCTCCTTCGGCTGCACCACTGTCAGCTTGAGCTGCGCCTCCAGGTGCGCCGACGGCAGCTTGAAGCCCGGCTTGAACGGCAGGTAGCCAAGGTAGTTGGTCAGGTCGACCTTATCGAGCTTCAGGTCCAGCGCATAGTCCTTCGGCTCCGCAAATGGGCGCGCCTTGCCCTTCAGGAGCAGCGGCGCACCATTGATATTCGCGCTGAACAGCGGCTCGACGAAGATCGTCACATCCGCCGGTAGCGAGGACACAAACGGCAAGCCCAGTTTCAGCTCCTGCACCTTATGCGTCACGCCGGCCGGCTTGTCTTCAAACGACAGGCTGCCGTCTTCAAGCTGAATATTATTGACCGAGAAGCGCGCCGGCTCTGGCGATGGCGGCTGGCTAGCGATCAGTTTCAGGATATCGTCGATGTTGTAGCGATTGTCGGCATTGCGCGCCAGGTGCACATAAGGCTTGGTCAGGCGGACTTCCTGCACCACTGGCGCCATTTTCGCAACGGATTGCCAGGACACGTCCGCGCCCAGCCGGTCGAAGCTGGCAAAGACAGTACTGCCGTCCGGCTCCATCATCTTCAGCCCGCGCACCGAAGCGGCCAGCGTGAAAGGATTAAAGGAGACTTCTTCAATGCTGAGCTGGCGATGCAGTTTTTCGGCGGCCTGTTTGGCCGCCTGCGACTTGACAATCGCCGGCACGGCGAGGAAACCGATGCTGGTATAGGCAAGCAGCAGCCCGGCCAGGGTGCCGGGCACAAGGTATTTCAGTGGTGGGATCTTCATAAGCCAATATTGTAATCGCATACGCCTTGCGGGAAGATCCGCAACAGCCAGGCTTTTTGCGTTTCACTGAAGCTCACGGCCGTCCCGTAGGTCCCGTCAGCAAAGGCGCTCGCCAGTGGTTTCAGCTTGCATTTGAAGGTGTCGCCGCGGATCGATTCGCCCGCCACCATGCGCGGGCTGCTGAGGACCGGGAAAGCCTGTGTGCATGCGCCAGGCTTGCCGCCATCCAGCACGCCGCGCCAGGCATCCGGGCCGGAAGCGAGCACGGTGCCGGCGCTGTCCACGCAGCGGTCGGCAAATTCCGCCGGCGCGCTGCCGCTGGTGAGATATTTGTCCAGCACCGAGACCGCATTCATCACCTGTCCCGCAAGGTCGGCATCCGGCCTTGCAAACCAGACAACCTGCCGCTTTGCTTCGCCAGGGTTGGCAGCCAGCAGCCTGGCGCGCACCGAGAATGCCTGCCGCGCATTGTGCATGTCCAGCTCCGCTTCGCGATACGGGCGCAGGTCGATCATCGGGATGCCCAGCCGCTTGCCGGTGAAGACATGGCCGGAATCAAAGGCTGCGCGGATCGCCTTCGGATCTCCCTCGCGCCGCGGCGCCGGCGTACCGGCCGGATCGCGGCAAGTCGCGCTGCGCCGCATATTAGCCGAATCGAAAGGATCGCTATCCGGCTGGTACGGCACGAAATCGCGCTGCTCTTTCCAGCTTCCGGCACAGGCATTCAGCCGCAGGAATTCATCGGCATCGATCTTGCCCGCCACCAGCGCCGCAAGGCCGTACTGCACGCCCACATTGTCGAGCGGGATCGGCGCAAAGCCCTCGGCATCCGTGCCATAGAATTCTTCCAGGTCGTTCCAGTGCGTCCACTTCACCTTGGCGAAAGTTTCCGGCGCATACCCGTATAAAGCGATGGCCTTGTCGAATTTGCCATCGCGGAAATGGGGGTTGAGCACCGTCGGCATCGCAAAGCGCCAGCCGTTAATGCACTCGGTGGTACCGGGCTTGCCGGTGAAAGGATTTTTCGCGGTGTCGCTGGCGTTCATGCCCTGCACCAGCGACTGGCGGCTCCAGGTCGCCCACGGCGAATTCGCGTCGCGCGCCACCTCGTCGCGGAAGTACTGCCCAAGCAAAGGACAGTCGGAGATCGGTATCGACTGCGTCACCATGTCCGGATACGACTGCACCGGAATACCCGCATCGAACAGTCCGGGGCGATTTTGCGCAAACATATACTGCTGCACCGCACCGCCCGAGCCGCCAATGCCTATCGTATACAGCGGCTTGCCGTGCTTTTCGACGAAGTAAGCCTTGGTCTGCGCCGCAGTCTCTCCGGCCAGCTCCATATTGTAGTGGACACCGCTCTCGTTGCCGGACGAATTGGCAATCGCGTACCCTTCCGCCAGCAGCTTCGGCATCAACTGTTTTTCCGAGCTGTTCAGCGCATCGTTGAACCACATGGCCAGGCCTTGCTGGTGGCCGATACCGACCCCACCGCGCATCCAATACACCAGCTTGTGGTTCCAGGGCCCACGCTCCAGCATTGCGATCGTGTAGATGAAACGGTTGATGGTCCCCGCCTCCACCCGCACCACGAAAGGCACCGGCTCGCCATTCACGACCACAGTTTTCATGTCGGCCGGCGGGGTTTTGTAGCCATTCCCGATATCGAACGGCTTGAAGCCCGCGCCAGTGAAGTAGAAATGCTGGATGCGCGGCCGGATGGCGCATTGGCTGCTATACCCAACCAACTTGCCGCCTTCGTCGCGCACCGGATGGCCGATGCCCTGCTGGTTATCGACCAGGGGCTGGCCGAGGCCCGACTCCACCGTCCGGCAAATGAAGGGCTGTTGTTGATGTATTTGCGCTTGCTGTTGCGGGGTGCTGCATCCTGCCAGGGTGATAGCCGCTAGAACGGCCAGTATCCAAGCTTTCATGGCGCCTCCTCCTTGGCAGCCAGTGTAACGCGGCTATTGCGGTTTCGCCTACCGCTTGCCCGCCAGCTCCTGCGGCCGATACCACAGTTCACTGCGCCCCAGCGGCGTTTGCGGCGGCAGGTCGGGGTTGGGAATGCGGAACAGGCGACGCCGCCCCAGCCCGGAACGCTTGATCAACGGCCCCTTGTAGGTCATGAACAGCGCCTGCAGCGAGCCATCCTGCACCATCGCTTCCAGCCCCGCCTCCAGACGGCTGGCCAGCGCATCCCCTTCCGCATCGCGGCGGGTAAAGAAATAGCGCGCCAGCGGATAATAAAGCGCGATGTCCGGCTCCACCTCGAAGCCGAAGCGCTTGTGCCATTGATCGTATTCGCTCAAGGCTTCATCGACAGAGCGCGACAGCGCATCGAAGCGTTTAACTTCCAGCATGGAGAACAAGCCGTCGTAATTATTCCCCTCCACCACCTTGAAACCGCCAGCCTGCAAGATGCCGACATCAACCCAGCCCTTGCCCTGGCCGATGCTAAACCGGCGCAATTGCTCGATCGATCGGACGCCGGCGAACTGCGGCAAGTCTTCATGACGTACCAGCAGCAAGCGGTAGCCGATCAGCCCACGGTCAACCGGAATGCGCACCGGGCGAAATTGCTGTTCCAGTTGCACCGACGTCGCACGCACAAAAAGATTGATCGAGCCGACTCCTGCAGCTTCGGCGGTCACCCGCGCCGGCGACATGAACTGGCTGGCCTGGCGCAACTCATAGGGGCCGAACCTGGCGCGCGTCTTATCGAGTGCCGTGCGCAATACTTCCCAGTCGTACAGGTAACGGCTGTCATGCTCGGACTCCGGGCGCGGGTAGACAACCTGCTGCGGCTTGGCAGGACTTGCAGCCACCGCCTGCATCGTCAACAGTGCCACAAATAGCAGGCCGTAAAACATGGCGCAACCCTTAGCGTGGCGCACTTAAGCTGCGCGCAATCGCGTCCCGTAATGCAAACAGATGCCGGTTGCCGTCGAATTCCGCCTGCGGGCCGTTCCCGGTGTGGACAATCACAACCCGGGCAACCGGATCAATAAAGATGTTCTGGCCGTTGACACCCCAGAACATCGCCCTGCCCCCGGCAGCCTGCGGTATCCAGGCATGCAAGCCATAGTAGGGCGGATGGGCAGGCTGGGGCTTGTCGCGCCGCAGCTCGGTCATCTTCGCAATCCAGTCAGCGGGAACCACCTCTTTGCCATCGACGCTTCCCTGGTTCATCACCAGGTAGCCGAGCCGCGCATAGTCGTGCAGCGTGGCGGCGAATTGGCCTTGCACGCCCTCTTCGCCGTGGTAGTTCTTGATCCAGTAGCCTTTGACCTCCGCGCCCATGGGAATCCAGAGTTTCTCTTCAAGATAGCCGGTCAGGTTTTTTCCGCCCATGCGCTGCGCGAGGACAGCGCCCAGCAACGCTGTTTGCGCGCCGTTGTATTTAAACGCCGTACCCGGAGCCGCGGCGCGCTCCTTCTTCCTGGCCAGGTATTCCCGCACGTTCTGCCGCGGGTAGATCAGCGGGTTGACCGCACGGTTGTCCGAATCGGCTCCCGGCTCGAAGGAATTGAACAGGGCTGCTCCCGACGACATGCGCAGCAAGTCTTCCACCGTATCGTCGGCAAAGGCGCTGCCCTTGAAATCAGGCAGCACTGCCGAGATGCGTTCGTCCAGCGCCAGCTTGCCTTCCTTGACGGCGACGCCCACCAGCATGGCCAGTATGCTTTTCGACATCGAAGCAGACAACAGGCTGTCGCCTGGCTTGCGGCCTTGAAGATAGCGCTCGAACACGATCTGGTCGTCTTTCAGGACGAGAAATCCCGTGGTGCAGAATTTCGTCAAATACTGCTCGAGCGTATAAGTGTTCGGATCGTCGCGCAGCTTGTAACTGACCTCGCCCAAGGCCGGGCCTTGCTTCAGCGGGAATGGCGACGCGGCTGCATTTGCCGTGTTGTGCGGATTACCGTTCTGCGGATTGAGGAAGTACCCGGAACAATCGTCTCTCGCCCAAGCCTGGCAACCCGAGGCGAGTCCAATCGCCATGGCCAGTATGCCAAGGGTATTGGCTCTAGTCGTTTTCATGCCGGTGAGCTTAACCCGAAACGAAGAAACTTGACTAGAATATCATTCTAGAACAATATTCTAGCCATGACCAAAGTCGACCGCAAATCCGCCATCCTGTCCGCTGCCCTCGCCGTGTTTTCCGAAAAAGGCAACGAGGCCACGTCGATAGAAGACATCCGCCTACGCAGCCAGGCTTCGGTGGGAAGCATCTATCACCACTTCGGCAACAAGGAAGGCATCGCCGCCGCCCTGTTTGCACAGGGGCTGGATGGCTATTGGCAGCAGATCAAAGCCAACGTGGCGCAAGCCGGCAACGCCGAATTCGCCATCCATGCCATCGTCAGCACCCACCTGAACTGGATCGTCGAACATCCCGACATGGCGCGCTTCCTGTTCGCACGCCGCCAGGCGGTGAGCGCCGAACATGACGACGCTATCCGCCAGCGCACGGCGGACCATTTCAAGGAAGTGTTCGAAAAGCTGAAGCCCTGGTTCAAACAGGGCGTGCTGCGGCGGCTGCCGATCGAGCTATACGGCCCCCTGCTACTGGGCCCCTCGCAAGAACTGGCGCGCAACTGGCTGGGCGGGCGCATCGGGTTCAACCCGCTCAGCGCCATCGACGAATTGAGCAGCGCCGCGTGGCGCACGCTCGCCACCAATCCGGCCCATACGGGCGTCGCCTACGGAGCATCGAAACCATGAGCGCAACCCGCCTCGCCCTGCAAGCCCAGGACGGCCAGCAACTGGCCGCCTACCGCCACGAACCATCGCGCCCGCCGCGCGCACAAATCGTGATCGCGCCCGGCATGGCGATTCCCCAAGGCTTCTACGCCACCTTCGCCGCCTTCCTGGCGGGGCTGGGCTATCGTGTATGGACTTTCGATTACCGCGGCATGGGCGAATCGCGCGAAGGACCGCTGCGCCTCTGCAAGGCCGACATTACCACCTGGATTGCGCTCGATCTTGAATCGGTCGTACAGCACGCCACCCGGCAGGACGCAACCCTGCCCCTGTTCCTGCTCGGTCACAGCCTGGGAGGCCAGACCGCTCCACTGCTGCCGTCCATCCGCAAGGTGGCCGGCTTGATCAACATCGCCGTCGGCAGCGGCGCCACGCGCCACAACCAGCCGCGCATCCAGCGTTCGGCACCGCTGCTGTGGTACGTGTTGACGCCACTGTTATGCAGGCTGCTCGGCTACTTTCCCGGCAAGCGCCTTGGCATCCTCGGCGACATTCCACGCGGCGCGATGATGCAGTGGCGCCGCTGGTGCCTCACGCCGGACTACCTGCTCACAGGCGAACCTGGTGCGCGCGAAGCTTACGCTAACGCCAGCTTCCCCGTGCTCGGCCTGACTTTCACCGACGACGAACTGCTGCGCGAGTCCGGCTCGCGCATGCTGCATGAGGCCTACACCAGCGCCAAGGTTGACTACCGCGTGCTCAGCCCCGGCAGCTTCAACCAGGAGCGCATCGGCCACTTCGGCTTCTTCCGCGCGCACCAGGAAAAAGTACTTTGGCCGCTGGTCGGCGAATGGCTTGATCAGCACTGCTGATTTTGCCGTTGCCATGAACCGTCAGCTTGCATCGACTCCACGTCCTTAGCATGAAGATTCCCGGTCCAGCACACCTGCTGCCGGGCTTCATCAATCAAAGGAGAGAATCGATGAACCTGACTATCCTGCAAGACATCAACAAGATGGTGGCCGAACAAACCCTGGCCAAAGAGGTGGTCGACGCCACCAGCTCCGCCTTCAAGCGCCTGGCCGCCGACCTGGTCGAAATGGAGCGCCTGCTGAACGCACCCGACGCCACGATGAACCAGCGCCTGGCGGTCCTGTTCGGCAACAACGACACCGCCACCCGCGGCCAGGTGCGCGCCGTCATCACGCGCATGCGCACCATCATCCAGCGCCCAGCCTCGCTCAATATGACCTGGGGCAAGCCTCGCTCGAGCAGCGTCGACAACTACGCCTACGTTTATACCGATGTCGATCCGATGGTCGCCGGCAGCATGTTCATCTACTTCGACGAGCGTTACAAGATCCCCGAAGAACATGGCCTGAATAACCGCTACCTGACGCTGGTGCACGAGTTCTCGCACCTGGCGGCACGTACCAAGGACCACAAATATGACGAAAACTGTTTCTGGGCGCCGAACAAGGCCATGGGCAATTCCCGCGAAACCAATACACCGTACCGAACCGCCGAAGCGGTCGACAATGCGGACTGCTATGGCTTCCTGATGGCCGCCACCTTCCAGCGCACCGGCGCACCCTGCCCGCTGCCCTGAGCCCTGAAACCAAAACGGCCCCGCAATTTCCCGCGGGGCCGCCCGCTAAATCAGCCCGGGCAATGTGCGAAGAAGCTCTTGCCAGCCTTCTGCGCTGAAGCCTTCGCCACCAATTATCAGGGAATGCTTTTTCTCGCCTTCATTCCAGGACAGGATAAGCGAATAGGCATTGGCCTTCCTGGTGGTCAGCACGCTCGATTCGAGACTGTGCCGGCACTCTTCGCCGCACCAAATGGTGAGCGTGCTTCCTGAAAAATCGATCCTGTCGCCCCAACGATTCCGTGACTTGAAACTCCACAAGACAAACAGGACATTCAAAGTCAGCAAACCAACGGAATACCAGTAGCTGACGCCCAAAAGATAGTTCATGGGAATGACCATCAGGGCCGGAAACACGAACTTGGGGACATAGCGCCTGAAGGCTTCCGGTGCGCTATCCCGCGATATTGAAACCATCTTGATGCTCCATTCACTTCAATTCAGTTCACTGGACGGGGCGAACACTTTCACGACCTTGCCGATCACATGGTCTGCCGGGACAAAGCCCCAAATCCGGCTGTCTGCACTGTTATTGCGGTTATCGCCGAGGACGAAATAGTGCCCGTCAGGGACCCGGCATTCAATGCTGTTTTCGGTCGAACGGCATCGCTCGCGGCCGGGGAATTCCCGATCCTGCCAATAGGGAAATCCCGATCCTTGCGCCAGGATGGTATAGCGCACTTCCTTCAACTGTTCCTCAACCAGGCCCGAATCGCCAAGCTGCTTATTCGGCGACGGCACGCCGTTCAGTGTTACCTGCGTGCCTTCAACCTTGACTACATCGCCCGGCAAGCCGATCACACGTTTGACGTAAGTGGTCGCCGGCTCCAGGGGAAAGTCGAACACGACGAGGTCGCCATGGGCCAATGCGGCCGAACTGCCGCGGCCCAGGTTCAGCCCATAAGCGCTGTAGTGCCCATATCCGGCTTTTTGCGCCAGCAGGATAGTCCCGCGCGGCAAGGTCGGCTCCATGGATGTCGACGGCATTCTGAATGGCTCATACAGGAAAATACGCACTGCCATGACCGGAACCACAAAAACAGCAGCAATTGCCAGCATCCCCTTCGGCCGCGAATACCAGGGACGCACCGGCAGCGCAACACGGCGCACCATGAAAAACATCAACACCGGCAGCGCTAGCGACATCACGGTAGCAACAACCATCAACGCGGCAAAGCCCGGGAGGATGGTGCCGGCTACGGCGCACGCCAGGACGAGAATGGTAAAGCCGAGAGCCCAGCGCGCCTTGCCGGCATAAAGCAGCCCAAACGGGCTCGAAAACAGCGACAGCACAACCGCCACCCAACGCTTTGGTTTCCATTCCATTTGCCGCCTCCAATGCAAAAAGGCCATGTCGTAAAACATGGCCTTTTAAAATTCTGGCTCCCCGACCTGGACTCGAACCAGGGACCTGCGGATTAACAGTCCGTCGCTCTACCGACTGAGCTATCAGGGAAAAGAGGCCGCATTATATCGGCTGAATTTCCGTTTGCCTAGCCCCGGCATCATTTTTTCTCCATGCGGCGATCGCAGACATCCACTTTCCAGGAGTCCGGCCACAGCGGGTCCAGGATACTGTCGCCAAGTTCACGCCGCAACTTGCTGTAAGTGGCCCGGTCATTGGCGCGGCAGGCATAGGAAGCGAACTTGTTACGGTTATGGACCTGGTCCGGATAGCGCTGCAACATCTCCTCGAAACCGGCCTTCATCAGCTTCCAGTCCGGATCGCCGGGCTGGCCGAAAGTAAACGCATCCTCGCAACTACAGTCCCTGACCCAGAATAGCCGCGCATACATGGCACTACCCTCATCCCGTTGCGACAGCCCGGCTGCCCGGCGCGCAAAGCGCTCATATTCACCCGGTGCCCCACCCCATTTGGGCTCCTTGGCGCGCGACATCGCAACATGGATTTGCTGCGATGCCGGGAATGCCTTGACCGCCTCGTCGTAAGCGGCATTCAGACGGGAACGCGGAGCACTTGAATCGATCAGGATCTCAATATTCATGCTATGCCACCAGGGGCAGTTACCCGCCACCGCTTTGATTTCCTCCAACCGCGCCGACGCCTTGGCCAGGCGCTCGCGGAACAAGTCCCAGGCCTCCGGCGGTACGCTGCTGGCGTAACCGTTGCCGCGGCCGTGCCATGCATATGCCTGCCAATACATGGTTTCAATCATGGCTTGGGCCGGCGAATCCGGCGACTGCGCACGCCATTCGCGCAATGACGCGCCCAGGCCGCTCCAGTCCTTCGACGTGCCAATCAGCGTCCGAAACGTGCGCGGGAACACCAGTAACTCAGGCTGCCCGTCCGGCAAGCGGGTATCCTCCGCGCATAAAGCCAGCAGGATTCGGTCGAGTTGCCGGTAGTCGCGCTGGTGCCACATCGCCTTCAACGGCATGCCGCGCAGCCAGACGATGGTGTCGATTTCGCAGTTCTTGCTGACTACATCGTCCCTGCATGGCGCATTCATCGGGATGCCCGGCAAATCCGGCTTCGGCAGCAGCGATTTTTGTGGCGCGGGGCCGGCGCCCCAGGCCAGTCTGGCGGCACCAAGTACTGCAATCGATAAAAGGCGGGCTAACAGTTTCATCTGGCGGCTCCTTTCGATGGCGAAAGGCCAGATTAGCCTATCTCATCCCGCCTGAAAACAAAAAAGGCGGCCGCAGGCCGCCTTCGTGGATAAAGCCGCACACTCGCGCGGCGGCCTTATCCCGTGATCAGAACGAACCCTTGAACTGCACGCCAAACTGACGTGGCTCGTTGATGAAGCCAGTCAGGTTGTTGAAGTCGATGGCGCCGGTGATGCGGCGCTGGTCGGTGATATTGCGTGCGAAGGCTGCGACTTCGTACTTGCCGCCGTCCCAGTTGTAGCCCACGCGCAGGCCGCCTTCGGTCAGCGGAGCCCCGGTGAATTCAACTGCTTCATACAGGAAGAAGTTCACCTTCGAACGGTAGGACCAGTCGGTCACCACGAACAGGTTGCCTTCTGCCAGAGGGTAGTTGTAGCGGGCGTTCAGGTTGATGATCCACTTCGGTGCCTGTGGCAGCGCATTGCCGTCAATGACCACGCGGCCGGACGAATTGACCGGATCCAGGATGGTGCACTGCGCGCACTTGTTCACCGACAGCGAAGGATCGCGGATCTCGGTGAAGTTGTACGAAGCGCTGGCGGACATCTTGAAGTCGTTGGTGATGAAGCCTTCGATCTCGCCTTCGATGCCGCGGCCCTTGGTCTTGGCTGCGTTAATCAGCTTGGTGACGTTGGAGTTACCGCCAACCACGGTCAGCTGCTGGTTCTTCACGTCGTAGTCGTACACACTCAGGGAAGCGCGTGCGCGGCGGTTCCACAGGTCGGCCTTCACGCCGGCCTCAATCGACGTGATGGTTTCAGCATCGGCCACGGTAATCGGCACTGCGGTCGAAGCGGCAGCGATCGATGGCGCGCGGAAGCCGGTGGCGTAGCGGGCGTACACGCTGACGTCGTTGTTCAGCTTATAGGTGCCGCTCAGGTCCCAGTTGACTTTGTCCTTGGACTCGGAAAACGATTTCGGACCCACCAGGGTGGTGCCGGTGGTTTCCAGGGTGTCGAAATCCTTCTTGTCTTCGGTGTAGCGCAGGCCGCCGCGCACGGTGAACGCGTCGTTCACGGCGTAGTTCACGGAACCGAACAGCGCCCAGGCTTCGTTCTTCTGCTGCGATTTCACGCGCGAGGTCTGGGTGCCGGCAACGTTGAAGTTGTCCTGGCCTGCCACTGCCTTCTCGTCGAAGTAGTACACGCCTGCCTGCCAGTTCATCGGGCCGGTGTACTTGGACTCTACGCGGAACTCTTGCGAGTACTGCTTGATGTCCGGTACGAAAGCAGCGGTGGCAACCTGGAATGGCACGGCTGGTGCGTCGCCCGGATTGCCGCCGTCGATGTCGCCGCGCGAGTTGTAGCGGGCCACGGTCTCGTAACCGGTGATCGAGTACAGCTTGTGCGCGCCCAGGTCCCAGCTCATGCGCACGTTGGCGCCCTGGGTTTTCAGTTCCTGGTCTTCGCGGCCGTTGATGGCGATGCGCTCAGGATCGAAGCCGTCGACGAAGGTGTTGGAGCCCTTCTTGATGATGTTGGCGCGGAACAGGCGGGAGCTGCCGGTGGTCTCGCGCTGGTGGACGTTGAACAGGGCATTGAACACGCCGTTCGGCTGATACAGCACCTGCACGCGCTCGGCGTGCTCGTTATAACCTTCCAGCGAATCAGGCTGGCCGGTATAGGTGTTGGTCACGAAGTCGTCGCGGTGCTGGCGCAGGGTCGACACGCGCAGGGCCCACTCTTTCGACAGCGGCACGTTGGCGGCCGCTTCCAGGTTGACGGTGGCGTTGCTTGCGTAGGAAACGTTGTAGAAGCCTTCCACGCCGCGCAGGTTTGGCTTGGCCGATTCGAACTTGACCACGCCGGCCGGGGTGTTACGGCCGAACAGGGTACCCTGCGGGCCACGCAGCACTTCCACGTTGGCCAGGTCGAACATCGGGTAACCCTTCAGGATAGGGTTTTCCTGCACCACGTCGTCATAAATCAGCGAAACCGGCTGCGAAGCGAACACGGCGAAATCGGCATTGCCGTAGCCGCGGATGTAAAAGCGCGGGAATACACGGCCGGTCGACGATTCGACGTTCAGCGATGGCGTCTTGCCTGCCAGGACGCGGATGTCCTGGCCGCCGGACAGCAGGATGTCCAGCTTCTCGGCCTTGATCGAGGATACGGACACCGGAACGTCGCGGATATTCTCGGCGCGGCGCTGGGCGGTAACGGTCACTACTTCCATTTGGCCGGCTGGGGCCTGGCTTGCTTCCTGGGCCATGGCGGCCATCTGCACAGTAGCCAGGCTCACCAGCACGTGCATCTTGGACAACTTCATCATGTTCTTTCCTTGTGGGCGGTTTGATGGATGTCCCCTATTCTCCCCACAGCTTGCGGTCTGGCGCCGCAAAATAGCGGGCATTATATACCCACTATAACTTTTAGACACTATTCCTTGACCGTCAATGTGCTACCGGGGACTCCCGCATAGAACACCACCAGCTTGACCGGCCCCTTGCCCACATTGCGGCCGTTATGCAGGGTATTCACCACTTCGGCCAGTGCCTGCCCCGCCACCACGCGCTTGACGCTACCGTCTTTCAGGCTCACTTCCAGCTCGCCTTCCAGCACGTAGCCGAACGAGGGCACGGGATGCAGGTGCCAGCCGGTTTCGCCGCCGGGGGCGATTTCCACCATCAAGGCAGTGATTTCCGCCTGCCCGCCCGGATAGGCCAGTGCGGCGCCATTCCAGCTGGACGGCGATTGCAGCAGTTTAGTGACTTTGATGGAAGCGGACTGCTCCAGCGCATAGGCAGGCTGGGCAGCGAAGATGGCGAGCACGGCAACGACAGAAGCAAAGTTTTTCATGGCTGTCTCCGGTTGGTTTATGCCGCATGATAGACGCAGGTCAAAGTCCGATCAAATAGGCCTCCTAGACTGGCTTGATCCCCGCAACAAAAGGGGATTTCCGAACTCGCCAGGAGACATCATGAAGAACTTTCCGCAAGAAATGAGCCATGCCTCGGGCGCCTCGCTGGCGCTCGACACCACCCGCCTTCTCGTCGCACTCAAACAGCCGAAAGAGCGTAGCGCAGTCGAACAGTTCCTGCACAGCGTGGACCTGTTCCTCGAGGATGAAGCGGATGAAGGCATGGTGCCGGGTGAACGCGTCAACCATACCAAGACCCGCTACTTCGTGCAGTCGCGCCGCCCGCTGGATGACGGGCGCCTCGCCAAGATCGAAGAAGCCGGCGCCCAACTGGGGATCGACTGGATCGGCCCGGTCTACCGCCAGGCCGGCCAGCGCGGCCGGCGCGCCCTGATGGCGCCCCTGCCCCATGTGGCGCTGGTCAAGCTGCGCCAGCGCGATGCCGGTTTCAAGCTGCCGGAAGGCCTGGGCGCCAAAGGCGCCGCCGAGCCGGCGATCCAGGAGATCACCGAGAAATCGCGCTACCTGAACGGCCACCACTATCTCCAGATCAGCAACGTCAAGGAAATCAACGCCTACCAGCTGCGAGAACGGCTGCGCCAGATTCCCAACGCGCCGATCTCGGACTTCCAGTTCGAGACCATGCCTTTGCTGACGCCCACTTCGATCGCGCCCAACGACACCCTGTTCCCGCAGCAGTGGGACATGACGCGCATTGAAGCGGGCGGCCCCGGCACCACCGGCTGGGACATCACGACCGGCGCCGCCACTACCGTGGTCTGCGTGCTCGATGAAGGTTGCGACCTGACCCACCCCGACCTGCGCTTCGCCGCCCCCGGCATCAACCTCGGCACCATGAGCGGCGACGGCTCGCCCACCGGCAACCACGGCACCGCTTGCGCCGGCATCGTGGCCGCTACCTATAACAACGGCACCGGCGTCACCGGCGTGGCCGGCGATGCGCGCATCCTGCCGGTCGCCTTTGATGCCTGGACCGACGTCGAAGTGGCAGCCGGCATCAACTACGCCTCCGCCAACGGCGCCAGCATCATCAGCATGAGCTTCGGCTGGAACGGCTGGAGCCCGGCCATCATCGATCCCGCCATCCAGAGCGCCTTCAACAACGACCTGGTGATGTGCGTCGCCACCCATAACTACAACGGCCCGATCACCTACCCCGCCACCAATCCGCTGGTGATCGCCGTCGGCGCCTCCGATGAAATCGACAACCGCAAGACGCCGGCCAGCCCCGACGGCGAAGCCTGGGGCTCCAACTTCGGCCCGCAGATCTCAGTGGTGTCGCCCGGCGTGCACATACCCACCACCGACCGGCAGGGTGCGGCCGGCTACAACGCAACCGACTATGACCTGGTGTTCAACGGCACCTCCTCCGCCACGCCGCACGTGGCCGGCCTGGCAGCCCTGATCCGAAGCGTCTACCCCACCCTGGACAATATGCAGGTGCGCGCCCACATCGAACGCACCGCGCAGAAAGTGGGGGCGGTGGCGTATGCCGACACCGCCGGCAAAGCAAACGGCAGCTGGAACCAGGAAATGGGGTACGGCCGCATCAACGTCTTCCGCGCCCTCGATGAAGCGGACGTGATGATCAAGGATGCCCCGGCCGACAGCGGCACCGAGCCTTTCACCGGCGGTAATTTCTGGGACTTCTCCGACATCGTGGTGCGCATCAACGACGACAATGTCTTCGTGCCTAGCGACCCGCTGCAATCGAAGAATGTGGAGCGCGGCCAGGCCAACTACATCTATGTGCGCGTCACCAACAACGGCGCGCGCGACGCCCGCAATGTCTCTGTCAGCACCCGCATCACGCCGTATGTCGGCCTGCAGTTCGTCTACCCGCCGGACTGGACCCAGGTCGACGCCATGCACGTCAGCCCCACCGGCATCACCACCAGCTTTGCCAGCGTGCCGGCCGGCGGCACCGTCATGGCCAAGTTCCGCATCGAAGCGGCGCAGACGGAAGACCTGTACGGCTGGCAGGCCAACCATCCCTGGCACCCTTGCCTGCTGGCCGTCGTCAACGCCGATAACGACTACGCGTTTGCCACGGCGCCACTGACCGGCGACCCGATCAGCGCCCGCCGCAACAACCTGGCGCAACGCAACCTGTCGGTGATCGACGTACTGTCCGGCGCCGGCGCGGCTTTCCCCTTCGTGGCGGGCAGCCGCTATAACCGGGAAGCGCGCATGACGCTGGTGATCGACCGCAGCCACCTGCCGCAGGCGATGCCGCTCACGCTGTCGCTCGATGAAGACGGCGCGGCCTTCCCAGCCATCGACTTCGACAACCAGACCGACCCGGTGCCCGGCCAGACCCACGGCGATGACGACATGAAAAAGGATTGTGGCCTGGTCTTCCTGCAGGATACCCGGGTCAAAACCCGCTTCGCCTGCTGCTGCGGCATCCTGACACTGGCCAAGGGCTCGCACTTCGACTGCCTGCCGCATCGCACGCTTGGCAATGTGACGGTGGAAGGCGGCGACGTGGTGCTGCGCAACGGCAAGCGCTATGTCGAGGTAAGGCAATCCATTGTCAAAGTCACCATGGAGAAAGACCCGGCCATGCTGTATCCCTTGGCGCTGCAGACCAGCATTCCTGCGGCATCCCCCACAGGCAGCCAGTACCAGATCAACGTCGCGCAGCTCAATGAGCAGGGCACGCCTGTGGGCGGCGCGTCCATGATCTACCACGTCGCCTGACGGCGCGGCACGCCCTCCCGCAAGCAGCGCCACCCGGCGCTGTTTGCGGGCCTATCGAATCGCAAGAAGCCGCCGCCACATCTTTCGCTTTGACCTAAAAACAACTATTACTTCATAAATAATTGCCCGCTTAACATCAAAACCTATCAAAAAATCACCCCCTCATGCGATAGTTGCGGCCATATCACAACCCAATAAGTGATAGCTCAAACCACTGGTGATCAATAGTAAAACCGATAGGGAGAAATGTTTTGACGAAGCAACTCGCACTCAAGCAAGGCGCGTTGGCTGTGCTGCTGGCATTCAGCGGTGCTGACTACGCACTGGCGCAACAAGCAGCCGGTACTGCGCCGACCAATACCGTGTACGTCACGGGTTCCAACTTGAAGCGCACCGACAAGGAAACCACCAGCGTGGTCCAGGTGCTGACTGCCCAGGACATCAAGAACACTGGCGCCGCGACGGTCCAGGAACTGATGAAACAGATTCCTGCCATGGGCAGCGATGGCAACTTCGACACGACCAACGGCGGCTTCGCAGTCGGCGCATCGACCGTGTCGCTGCGCGGCCTGACCTCGACCTCCACCCTGGTGCTGCTGAACGGCCGCCGCATGACCCCGGGCGCCTATGCCGACCCGAACAACGGCAACTCCACGATGTACGACATCAACAGCATTCCGCTGTCGGCCATCGAACGCATTGAAATCCTGAAAGAAGGCGCCTCCGCGATTTACGGCTCCGACGCGATCGCCGGCGTGGTGAACTTCATCACCAAGAAATCCTATTCCGGCGTCGAAATTTCGGCCCGCACCAGCGCCAACGATGACGGCGAATTCGGCCGCAGCGGCGCCACCCTGACCGCCGGCACCGGCAACCTGGAAGAGCAAGGCTACAGCGTCTTCGCGACCCTGGACGTGTCGAAGCGCGACCGCACCAAGCTGCGCGATGTGCGCGACATCGAAAATGACCTGTACCGCGAGCTGAACGGCCGCCTGGCCACCCCATTTGGCAGCACCGTTTCGGCCTCGCCAGTGTTCTATCGCGAAAGCGCGCCGGGCTCGAAGAACTTCGCCGTCAACCAGGCAAACCGCGCCGCCCGCCTGCGCATCACCACCAACTGCGACCCTTCGCAGCAGCTGGTGGGCAGCACCGCCATGGGCCTCTCCAAGACCTCCGTCTTCATCGACCAGAAATTCTGTAACTACGATGTGGTGGACAAGACCGAAGCGCAATCGGAAGGCAAGAACGTCAACTTCCTGAGCCGCGGCGACCTGAAAATCAACAACGACCTGCGCGCCTACGCCGAAGTGTCGTACAACCGCAGCGAGCGTAACTACACCGGTTCGCCGATCACCATCGGCACCGGCGTGGTGCAGAACTTCACCTCCAGCGGCCTGGCGAACCCGTACCAGACCATCCTGCCGATCGGCCATCCGGACAATCCATTCCCGACTGCACGCGCATCGGTTGGTTACCGCTTTGAAAACCTGAACGGCGACAACAAGAACACCACCGACAACAAGCGCATGCTGGTGGGCCTGTCCGGCAGCGTCGCTGGCTGGGAGTTTGACACCGGCCTGCTGTGGAACGAAGACTCGCGCAAGGAAGTTCAGAACGGCCGCCTGTACCTGCCAACGCTGGCCAAGCTGAATACCGGCACCACGCTGGCGCAACTGGCCGCCGACCCTAACCTGTCGCGCAACATCAAGTCCAACAACGTCGGCTCGATCACGCAACTGGACTTCAAGGCCAACCGCGAGCTGTGGGCCCTGCCTGGCGGTAATATGGCAATTGGCTTCGGCGGCGAAATCCGTCGCGAGAAAATCGACCTGCGCCCTGACGCCGACCTGGCTGCCGGCCTGATTTACGGCTACGCCAACACCATCCTGAAAGCACAGCGCGATGTGAAGTCCTTCTTCGCCGAGACCCGCCTGCCGGTCCTGAAGACCGTCGAGCTGTCCGCCGCTGCCCGTGCCGACAAGTACGAAGGCCTGAGCACCAACTACGTGCCGCAAGTCGGCGCCAAGTGGACCCCGGTTGATTCGGTGGCCGTGCGTGCTGCCTTCAGCCGCGGCTTCCGCGCACCGGCCCTGAGCCAGATCGCCGCCGGCGGCGCCCAGTTCTTCAGCTCCGGCGTATGGGATCCGAAGCGTTGCGAGACCGACGAATCGACCCCGAAACCAGGCGCAACCGAAATCGATTGCGCCAAGTCGATCGCCGCTACCGGCGGTGCCAATCCGGAACTGCGTCCAGAAAAGTCGAAGAGCTACACCTTCGGCGTGATCCTGGCGCCGACCAGCAATATCGACCTGACCATCGACTGGTTCCGCATCCGCAAGGAAGGCGAAGTGATCCTGGGTTCGACCACCGATGCGCTGAAGAACGAGGACAAGGAACCGCAAAACGTGGTGCGTGACACCAACCCGGTCAACTTCGTCACCGACGCCAACGGCAACCCGGTCCCTGGCACCGGCCCGCTGCTGATGGTGAAGCGTCCATGGCAGAACCAGGGCGCGACCGAAGTGAGCGGTATCGACCTGGACGCAACCTTCCGCAACAAGCTGGGCGACTGGGGCAGCCTGAGCACCAAGGCTTCCGCCACCTACATCCAGCACTACAAGATTGCGCAGCATGAAGGCGATATCGAGCACAACACCGCCGGCCACGATCCTGGCCTGTGGGACTGGGCGCTGTCCAACAACACCGCCATGCCACGCCTGAAGGCAAGCATCAGCACCACCTGGACCAGCGGCGACCACGCGCTGAACGCGTCGATCAATTACGTCGGCCCGATCTCGCTGATGCGCGGCTACGATGCTGACGTGAAGTTCGACCAGCCGTTCTGCCACTACGGTACCCGCAAGCCGACCGATGCTGAACCGGATCGCGATCAGACCGTGCCGCTGTACGAAGCCTACTTCCCGAAATGCCAGGTTAACAGCTGGACCACCGTGGGCCTGGGCTACACCTACTCCGGCGTGAAGAACCTGACTGTGAGCTTGAACATCCGCAACCTGTTCGACACCAAGGCACCGTACCACCCGGCATATGGCGTGACTTCGGCTGGCGTACCGCGCCAGGGCTACTACGAAGACCTGCACAACAACATGGGCCGTTACTGGACCCTGACTGCCAGCTACCACTTCTAAGCTGACCTCAGGCCACCGCGCTGGCCTGATGTAAAAAAAGGCTTTGCGAGCGATCGCAAAGCCTTTTTTATTTCCCACGCCGCGTAGCATTCATCACGTTTCGCGCCGCCGGAACCCTGTTTCGTCGCTTTGCCATGGCGCCCGCGCCGCCAGCTCCGTAGCCTTGTTCCATCAACAACGACTATGGAGCCATCATGAAACACACCATCCTATCGCTGGCCATCGCGCTCGCCTGCGGCAGCACCCTGGCTGCGCCGGCCGCCGACAATGCTGCCTTCGCCGCAGCCCGCCAACAGTTCGCAGCCGGTTCCGCCGGCGACGCCTCGGCGCGCGACGCCGCCATCGAAGCCTTCGAAAAGCTGCGTGGCAGCCAGCCCGGCAACCCGGTCTTCCTGGCCTACCAGGGCGCCGCCACCGCCATGCGCGGCCGGGACGCCCTGATGCCTTGGGACAAAATGAAGTTCGCCGAACAGGGCGCCGACATGGTGCAGAAGGCCGTATCGCTGCTCGGTCCCGAACACGACACGCTGCTGCTGAACGGAGCGCCGGCCAGCATCGAAACCCGCCTGGTCGCCGCCAACACCCTGCTCAACCTGCCCGAGTTCATGCACCGCCGCAGCGGCGGCAAGCGCGCGCTGCAGGAGGCACTCGATTCGCCGGCACTGGCACAGGCCCCCGCCCCATTGCGCGCCAGCGCCTTTGCCACCGCCGCCCGCATCGCGGCCGAAGAAAAGCGCAGCAGCGACGAAATCGGCTTCCTGCGTCAGGTGGTCGCCACCCAGGCCGGCACGCCGCCCGTGGCCAAAGCCGCCGCCCGCCTGAAGGAGCTGGGCCAATGAAGGCGGCCGAACCGCTGCTGTCGCTGCGCGGCGCCAGCAAGTCCTATGCGCTCGGAGGCAACGTGATCCGCGCCCTGCAAGCGGTCGACCTGGCCCTGGTGCGCGGCGAGATCGCCGCCGTCACCGGACCTTCCGGCAGCGGCAAGAGCACCCTGCTTAACCTGTGCGGCCTGCTGGACAAGGCCGACGGCGGCGAACTGCTGTTCGACGGCGAACCGCTGCCGGCCAGCGACGAAATCCGCCGCACGCGCCTGCGGCGCCAGGCCATCGGCTTTGTGTTCCAGGGTTTTAACCTGGTGCCGGTGATGACGGCGCACGACAATATCGACTACCCGCTCTACCTGCTGGGCGTGCCGGCCGCCGAACGGCGCCGGCGCGTGCAGCAGGCGCTGGAGCGCGTCGGACTGGCAGGGCTGGGCAGCCACAAGCCGGACCAACTGTCCGGCGGCCAGCGCCAGCGCGTCGCCATCGCCCGCGCCATCGTGAAAAGCCCGCGCCTGGTGATCGCCGACGAACCGACCGCCAACCTCGATGCTCAAACCGCCGCGCAAATCGTCAGCCTGATGCGCACCCTGGCGCACCGCGACGGCACCTGCTTCCTGGTCGCCACGCACGACGAGCGCATGCTGCCGCATTGCGACCGTGCGCTGCTGCTGGACGACGGCGTCCTGAAAGGAGCCTGCCATGCGCATTGATTTCAAATGGCTGTCGCTGGCCTGCCGCAACGCCACGCGCAACCGGCGCCGCTCGCTGGTTACCCTGGCGATTGCCGCTACCGGCACCGCAGCGGCCTTGCTTGGCGGCGGCTTCGCCCTGCACACCTACCAATCGCTGGCGCAGGCCAGTGCCCGCGATACCGGCCACCTGGTCCTGGCGGCACCGGGCCAGTTCGACGGCAACGACAATATGCCGCTGGAACATGGCCTGGCCGGCAGCACCCAGCTCACGCACGAGCTTCTGGCCCAGCCGCGCGTCACGCGCGTGTTGCCGCGCCTGCAGTTCTCCGGCCTGGTGAGCAACGGCGAGAAGAGCGAAATCTTCCTTGGCACCGGCGTCGATGCGCGCCAGGAATTCCTCGTCAAGGGGCCGTTCATGAAGCTCGAGGAAGGCGTGCTGCTCGATGAAGGCGCGGCCGGCAGTCCCGGCATCGTGCTTGGAAAAGGCTTGGCGCACATCCTGAGTGCGCACCCCGGCACAGCGCTGACACTGATGTCCACCACCACCGCCGGCAGTTTGAACGCAGTCGACGTCACAGTGAGCGGGATCGTCAGCAGCGGCATCAGCGATATCGACAAGCGCCTGGCCATGGTCGACCTCGGCACCGCGCAAGGGCTGCTGGCATCCGACAAGGTCAGCTACCTCAGCGTCTATCTCGACGAACTGGAACAGAGCGGCACGCTGGCCGCCGCCTTGCGCCAGCAATACAGCGGCAGGCTGGAAGTGCGCACCTGGCTTGACCAGGCCCTCTTCTACCAGAGCGTGAAAGGCCTGTACAACCGCATCTTCGGCTTCCTTGGCGTGATCGTGCTGGTGATCGTGCTGTTCGCCATCGCCAACACCCTGTCGATGGCGGTGCTGGAACGCACCCGCGAAATCGGCACCCTGCGTGCCATGGGGACCACGCCGGGCGAAATCACGCGCCTGTTCTCGCTGGAAGGCATGATCCTGGGCAGCGGCGGCGCACTGGCCGGCATGGCGCTGGCTGCCGCAACCTCGATGGCACTGCTGGTGCTGGGCATAGAGATGCCGCCGCCGCCCGGCCGCACCAGCGGCTATCCGCTGGTGGTCGCTGTATCGCCCACCATGTATGCAGGCGCCGCGCTGGCCGTGACCCTGCTCGCCACCCTGGCTTCCTTCCTCGTCAGCCGCAAGGCTGCCAATCAATCCGTTGTGGAGGCACTCGCCCATGTTTAAGCCCCTGATTGCTGCCGCCCTTGCCGCGGCATGCGCTAGCGCCGCGGCGCTCGATATCCCCGCGATCCTGCGCAAGGCCGATTCGTTCCGCCTGCGCGACGCTTCCTCGCAAGTGGACACGCTGGTGCAGACCTTCAAGGACGGCAAGCCGGACAAGGAGAAACGCTACCAGGTGCTGGTCCGCCCCGGCGGCAAGGCGTTGATCCTGTTCCGCTCCCCCGGCGAGGCGGGGCAGAAGGTGCTGATGTCCGGCGACGACTTCTGGATGCTGCTGCCGGGCAGCGCGCGCCCGATCCGCATCACTCCGCTGCAAAAGCTGCTCGGCGACGCCTCGACCGGCGACATCGCTACCATGACCTGGTCCGGCGACTACCAGGGCAGCGTCGCTCGTGAAATGGAGGTGGACGGCGTGGCCTGCCTCGAACTGGAACTCACGGCTACCCGCAAGACTTTGAGCTACCAGCGTGTGGTGCTGCAGGTCGCCAGGTCCGATTACCATCCGGTACACGCCGACCTGTACGCCACATCCAGCAAACGCCTTAAACAGGCGCGCTTTGAGCAGAACAGGATGGTGCTGCAGGACGAAGTCATGACCGGCCGCGAAACTGTCGTCACCACCCTCGCCAGCAAGCCGCGCCAGTTCGGCGACGAGTTGTTCAACCCGATGTACCTGGCCCGCTCCGATGCCGCACCGTAAGCTCCTGTGCGCCGCGCTAATGGCTGCCGCTATCCCGGGCGTCGCACTGGCGGATGAACTGATCGCCAACGTGCGCGCACAGCTCGGGACCCAGGCGCTCCAGGCCGGCGAGCTGCGCTGGCGCGACGGCCCGCTGCGCTCGGTGCTGACTGCCACCCGCATCGATGGCGGCAACGTGCGCCTGCGCGTCAACGAACTGGCGTATGAAGGCTCCCTGGCGGGCGGTTTCCTGACAGCCGGCAAAAAGGTGATGAGCTGGGACGTGGGCTACGCCTTCCGCCCGCTCGACGTGGTGCAGCGCGAGGAGCGCCGCGCCCTGAATCCCCTGGCGCTGGATGGCATTCCGATGCTGGCCTGGGAACGCTTCGCCGCCGACAGCGCCACCACGGTGGTCTGGGCCAACCCCGGCCGCGGCCGTGCCGCCAACACCACCACCGCCACAAGCCAGCGCCACGACGAAGCCATCGCCATCCGCCAATACTGGCAGCGCGGGGCGCGCGACGAATATGCCGTGCTGCGCCTGTCGCAGCGCAACGGAGTCGAAACCGGAGCCGCCTTTTCGCAAGTGGCGGGCGATGGCATCGAACTGCACGCCTCCCTGCTCTGGCAACAGCGGCCGGTGCATGGCGGCAAAGCGCTGGCTGGCTTCAACTGGACCACGGAAAGCAAATTCTCGCTCCTGGGCGAGTCCTGGGCCGACCGCAGCGCCGCCCCCGGCCAGCAACGCAACCACCTGTTGCGCGCCGCGCAATATATCGACGACGTGGAAATATCGGCCGACATGCTGTGGCAGCCGGGCACTGGCAGCCGCATTGGCACCGTTACCGCCGGCTGGCATAGCGGTGCCTGGACGTTCAGCGCCAGCTACCGCCACTTCAGCGGCCTGGCCGGGCGCCATGCGAAAGACGTGGCCCTCGCCAGCATCCAGCGCGGCTTCTGAATCACATCTGCCGGAACAGGTGCGCGTACAAGGGCGAAACGCGCAACTTTTCCGGCCTGCCGCGCAAGGCCAGCGACATCTTGCCGCCCTCCTCCCGCAAGGCGCTCAGCACGCAGGAAGAATTGACGATGGTGCCGCGATGCACCTGCCAGAACACCTGCTCATCGAGCTGCGGCAGCAATTCCTTAAGGCTCATGCGGATCAGCACCTCGCTGTCCGCGGTCACCACGTTCACATATTTGTCGGCCGCCTCGAAATACACCACCTCCGACACCGGCACCATGCGCACCTGGTTGCCGACCGCCGCACGGATTACGTTCAGGCGCTGCGTTGCCATAGGCACGCCTAGCGCACGCAATTGCGCTGCCAGCGTCTCCAGTCCGCCGGCCGGCTTGTCCTGCAAGCGCTGGCGCAAGCGCGCCACAGTGCGCGCCAGGCGCTCGTCGCTCACGGGTTTCAGCACATAGTCCGCAGCCTCGCGGTCGAATGCCTGCACCGCAAATTCGTCATAGGCGGTCACGAACACGGTCTGCGGAAACGGCGCCGGCCCGGACCAGGCGTCGGCCAATTCCTGCGCCACTTCCAGCCCTGACTTACCGGGCATTTTGATATCCAGGAATAGCACTTGCGGCTGCAAGGCCATCGCTTGCGCCAATGCGTCAATACCGTTGGCGCAATTCGATACGATGGAAAGCTCGGGCCACTGGCGCTGCAAGGCAGCGGCCAGGGTTGCGGCCAGAATCGGTTCGTCTTCAGCAATCAGGGCAGTAATCATGGCAAAAGGATTCGTACAATAGCGCCCTGCGGCGCCGCTTCAAGGGAGACCTGGGCGCGCCCGCCGTACAAGGCATTCAGCCGTTCGCGCACATTGGAAAGCCCCAGGCCGGTACCAGGCTTGCCCGGGCCCGCTTGCAGGCCGCGTCCGTTATCGCTTACCAGCAATTCCACGCCATCGCCGGCAGCCCGCGCGCTCACCTGGACATGGCCGCCGGCCACATTAGGCTCCACGCCATGCGCAATTGCGTTTTCGACCAGCGGCTGCAACAGCATGGGCGGCAGTTCCCGCTTGCGCAGCGCGTCCGGCAGGTCCAGTGCAAAGCTCAAGCGTGTGCCCATGCGCACCGACATCAGGCCAAGGTAACTCTCAAGCAGGGCAAACTCCTGTTCCAATGTCGTGTGCTGCGCACGCGATGCACTCAGCGTCGCGCGCAGGTAGACGATCAACTGGTCCAGCATGGTTTGCGCCCGCGCCGGATCGAGCGCGATCAGCCCCTGTAGATTGGCCAGCGTATTGAATAGCATATGCGGCTCGATCTGAGCCTGCAGCAATTGGAGTTGCGCCTGCAATGCCCGGCGTTCGATCGCCTCGGCGCGGGCTTTCTCCAGCGCCGCTTCGGCGCGCGCCTGGGACAGCCTGTCACGGCTGGAAAAGAACAGGGTCGCAGCACCAGTCGCGAACACAGTGAACAGCAAGGCGCTGATGCCGCTGGTCTCTGCCAGGTAGTGCAGGATGCTGGTCTGGCGCCCCAGCAGCCAGGCCGTCAATTGCGAACCAAGCAAAACGCCTGCACCCACGCCAAACGCCACCACCGGCAGGAAGAAGAGCCAACTGATTCTTTCCTGCCCCCAGAGCAGGAAACGTGCGCCATCGATCACCAGCCAGGTAATGGTGCCGATGCACATTGAAGCCAGCAGATTGATCGCAAACCGCTGGCCGCCGCTAAAGACATAGGTGATCAGGACGGCGCACAGGAAATTGAATAGCGCGATGTACATGCCGTGGACGGCAAAGCGGCGCAAGGGAAAACGGGAAGTGTGAAGAATTGCTTGCATGGCAAGCATTTTCGCCTTACAGGCGCCTGCCATGCAATCAATTTGCGACGAAACCGCGCCACGGTGGCGCGAATCGGCTCAGGCCAGGGCTTCCTTGGCCGCTTCCTCCGGCGTCAAGCCGTCGTAGAACAGGTCCGTGAACCATTCAATCTGTTCTTCGATATGGTCCTGGGCCTGCTCCACCGTGGCGCCACCCTTGACCAGGAAACCTTCCACCTCGATGCACCACTGGATCAGTTCCAGGGTTTCCGGATCGAGTTCTTCTTTCTTTTTTGCCATGTTATCCTCCCACGCAAAGCAAGAGGGAGAGCATAACGGCCCCACCTCCGCTTTGCAAATTCCTGGGAGTTACTCAAGCCACGAGCACCGCCGCGAGCGCAAAGTCCTGCGGCCCATGGACAATATTCGACGCAACCACGTCGACAGTCCAGGTTCCTTTACGGGCTTTCGGCACATGGAGCAACTCCACATTGTTGGTATTATCCAGCAACAGCGAGTTGGCCGCGCTCCCCTGATTGCCGACGTAGCGTTTGCCCGCAGGATCGGTGACGATGAGATTCAGATTATTTACTAGCGCCGTGCCCGGGTAATCCGTATAGGCCAACACGATGCGCAGTGTCTTGCCGGTGCTCGCCACCTTCACCGTCTGGCTGGCTTTCTGTCCAGTCTTCAGGCCCGCACCTTCAACCAAAACCTGGATACCCGCCAGCGAGCGATCCAGGTTGACGCGACCAAAACCCTGGTGATTGTCCAACAACGTTGCACTGCTCGCGACCTTCGGCAAACGCTCCACGCCAGCGATGAGCAAGGCTTTCAGCAATGCTGCCGAGGGGCTGGCGATTTTGTGTTTTGTCCGCAGATACTCACGCATCAAGGCAAGCGCACCGGACGTCAAGGGTGTCGCCATGCTGGTGCCGCCCATATGGAAGTACAAGTTGTTGTTCGGGTATGCAGACCAGCCAAAGTTATTTGAGCCGATCATCGTCGAGCGCGTCGACAGGATGAAGGTTCCCGGCGCAACCACGTCTGGTTTGATTCGACCGTCAGCCGTGGGGCCACGGCTGGAAAAGGCAACCACCTGCTGCGGATTGTCCGCCATTGGCGCACTCTTGAACGGCTGCACAGGGTAATCGTCGCCCCACCAGTTTCCATACAATTCCGAATTGAATTCCGGCCGCTGGTTTTCGCAGGCGCCGACTGTGATGCAGTTCTTTGCCGTCCCCGGCGAGGTGACGCTGCCAAGATTGATCTGGCCATCACCATCTTCGTCGCTGCCATCATTGCCGGCGGCGATGACAAAGCACATGTCCTTGTACTTCCAGACAAACTGGTCGAATTGCTCGCACTGCTTGTCGTATTCGCCCGGATCGCCGCCGCCCCAGGAATTGGAATGGATGCGGGCACCCTTGTCATAAGCGAACTTAAACAAATCCATCAGATTGGCGGGAATCCCCGCCAGGGCAAAGCGCCTGCGCCGCAACGATGCCGGCGCCGTCGGCCGCCATTTCATTTCCTGTTCAATCGCCTGGAACACCAGTTTAGCCTTATGCGCGTGGCCGCGAATGTGTATCGGTCCGTTGGTCGACGCACTGCCATCCCCCAGCACCGAACCGGCTACATGCGTGCCATGGCCGGAATCCGTATCTGCCGGGCCATCATCCGCCGCCGGGTTCGTGACGTAGCTGTCCCACTCCGGCGTTATGGGATAGCTCTTGATCGCGGCGATGCGGCCGCCAAAGTCGGGATGCATGGTCGCCAGGTTACCAGTATCCAATCCGGTATCGCACACTGCGACGGTTTCGCCACTACCTGTCAAACCCAGGCCAGACGGCAACAAGGCGGAGAACTTGTTGCCCATGATTTGCACGGCCACATTATTGCAAGTGCGCGGCAATACCCGCTCACGAATAAACCGGACGCCATGCACAGCCGACAAAGCGCCGACTTGTGCGCGGCGCTGGGACGCGATGGCACTGCTTGCCAGCGTCAAGGATTTGGCTTCCTTGCTGCTCGACAGCAGCTTGAAATCAAGCTTGGCCGCTGCACTCTTGATACGCCCGATGTCGTCGGCAGAAAACACGTCCACGGCAACGACATCCGGGATCGCCTGCCGCCGCGGCAGCACGATAGCCGCCGATTGCTTTTCCTTGAGCGCCGGCGCGATCCTGTCGGCGTGAGGCAAGTGTCCCGTCCAGCGCACATAGCGCAGCTTGCCGATGCGGTCCATCTCCTGCTTGTTACCGCGCACCACGTATCCAAAATTCCCGATCGGATTACGCAGTACTGCCCCTTCTCGTTTCACCGCGCTCAGCCAACTGGATTTGATTGGCCCGATAAACTGCACAATGTAGTGATGTTGCTTGCTATCGACCGCTTGCGGCTTGCTGCCGTTGAGCGCTTTAGCAGCACGTTTCGGAGCTAATGGATCAACCTGTTTGCCGCCGAGCGGCAGCTTGAATTGTTCAGTGATGTTTTCCACCGGCAGCCGGGCAATCAATTTCTTTTCGGCTGCGCTACCTGCTTCTACAACGATAAATGCGCCGTAAGACTCAATTACCTGGACATTTCCTGCAATCGCCATGACATCGTCCTTGCTTGCAAAGACTTTTAAGGTATTCATCACGCGTCTCCTTACAGTTCACCCGTTTGGCCTGCCTTGTAAATCCTGACTTACGTGTCAGGTTTGAGAACATCAGCTCTTCAATTTAGCAGCGGCAACGGAAAGAAAATACGCGAAATGTCACTCAAAGGTGGCGCCAGGTTGAAGCAAAATGCAAAAAAGCCCAACCGCGGTAGGCTGGGCTTTTCTGTTTTCGGGCTCGATGACTTGGACCCGAACCGCACATCGGTTCAACGTAGTTCTGAAATCATGATTTATTTGGCGAGAAACTATATAGCACTCTCGAATCCAAACGTCGATAAACTACAATCCTCTGAACATTGATTGGCCTCACCGTAATCATCCAACTATCGTTGAGACTGCCTCTTACAAATGCCTCGTCCTTCCAGTTGGGACCCCGGCCCGAGTCACAACTACGGCACTTGCGTAACACCCCGAAGTCTTGCGCTACGATACCCACCATCAGATCATCGTCCAGGGCCTTGGCTTCGTCACGCGACACTTTTATTGACTGGTTCCAGACATAGCTGCCCGTATAGTAATAGTCCTCACGTATATCCCGCCTAATGTCGCGACTGGTGATTGCGTTTGCCAGTCGGATAGGACTGCCTTCGAAGGCTCGGTGCCGCAAAGGCAAGCCCCCCACTAGCGCAAGACACCTGGAAATTTTATATTCGCCCGCTGCGTGATCATACGTTGTCAGGCAATTGTGGCTGTCCTTCGTATCCAATGGGGCTACAGCGAACAAGCCTTTCCCCATCTTTCCCATCCGCGCATTATATTCATCGTCCGTTTCAAACTTGTCGCGTACTGGGGAGTTTCCAGGCTTTGGCTCGAGAAGATTTTCAATCGCTGTCGGTGACATTCCCACCAATTCATTGACGATTGGGCCTTGTCCAGGGAGCCAGCTTTTCTCTTCTCCCATCGCACCGACCAATCCAGCCATCCTTCCCACTGCCTCGTCGGGAAATTTAAACCCGACACAACTATCAGTCCAGGTTTGATAATCGGTGCATTTTTCCGGAGTCTTTGCTGCTAACTCATAGTATTTATGCGCAGCCACCGGATACCCCAAGCCTTCCGCGGCGGCCCCCAGATAGAAATAGTATGTGTTGACAACGAAGCGCTTGGAGACCACGCCTTTCACCAGCTCCTCCCAGTTCTTGTTGTCATACATCCGCTTCAGGTCTTCCGTTCCACTGATACCTTTTCCAAAAACGCTGTATTCCAGCTTCAAGTTGCCTGTCTTGAATTCCTCACTGAGCGTTGTAGGTGTCTGAGCCCCTGCTGGAGTGGCTGCCACAGTAGCAAGTGCACCGAGAACGGCCGCAATGGTCTTGAGAAAACTGCATGTTTTCAAGGATTTACTGAAAGCGAGTGGAGGCCAATCGGGCCAAATTTGAGATAGTTATTTTAAGAATAACGTTATCTCCAAGCAAAGAGCAAGTCACGAAAGCAATGGCGAAACGAAGCGGCGGCACGAGCTGGGACAGCTCCGGCCCATGAGCTGTCTGTGCCGGCCTGAGACTTCTTTGGAGAAAGTTGACAGCGAGGTCCTCGAACTACCTCAACTGAATTGATCAATCAGTAATTGCACGCAAGCGCGCCAGCGCATCTTCGATAACGAATTCCGGCACAGTCTCGACCCGCTTAGCCTTCCTTGCCTCCAGGTCAAGCATGCGAATCTGGTTGAGCAACGCTGCCCCCTGTGTCCTGGTGCCCGCCCCACTCAACGATGCCGCAAAACCTGCATATCGGGCAAAATCCCCTCCCTGCGTGATTGGTGCGACCAGCACCACGCCAAAGGCATTGAATGCGCTAGTAGACAATACCAGCGCTGGCCGCATGCCTCTCTGTTCGTGCCCTTCAGTCGGATCGAGATTCACCGCTACAATATCGCCCCGCCCGAATTTACTACGACTCACCACGCTTCACGCCCCACTGGCTTGATGTTGGCCCAAGCCGCCATGTCGGCAGGTTCCGGCGCAGTAAGATCGCACTGTGCGACCAAATCAGTCAATGAATATGACGGACGCGCAGCTTTCAGCAACACGCCATCAGGCTGCACTTTTACGCTGAGCTTATCCCCCAAAGTCACCTTGAGTAGACCCAGTAACTCGGTAGGCAAACGCACCGCTGCGCTGTTACCCCATTTCTGAATTGACAATTCCATGTTGCCCTCCTGTTGATACATTGTAGATTCAGCGGAGCGCATGATCAAGAATCAAAGGATAAACAATGTATCTACAAGACTACCACGAGCCACAATATTTGAATAAGCTGGTGCCGCAATGCAAAAAGCCCAGCCGATTAGGGCTGGGCTTTTCTATGTTCTGGCTCCCCGACCTGGACTCGAACCAGGGACCTGCGGATTAACAGTCCGTCGCTCTACCGACTGAGCTATCAGGGAAAAGAGGCAATATTATAACTGCCACTCAGGCTTTTGCAAAGCCTATTTTAGATCACATGCCGAGGGACTTCAAAAGTTCATCGGCGTCGTCCGACGAGATGGCCTGGGCCGGCGCGGTAGCTGCCTTATGAGCAGCCTGCTCACGCTCCAGCAGCGTATCCGGGTCCTCGGCTTCGGTTTTCTCGAAATCATGCAGTTTAATAAACTCGGTGCGGTCGATTGCCAGCTCGAGGTAGAAGATGTTGTTACGCTCGGTGAAGAAGGACACGCGGCGCATTTCCGGTCGATCCAGCGGGGTATCCACGCTCAGCGTCACCTGCTTGTTCAGCACCAGCATTTTCGGCTGGTTCTGGGTGATGTTGGTATGTAGCTCGCTGCGCACCTTGCCGGTAAAGTCGCCGACGATCTGGTTCATCAGCTCGCCCATGATGTTCGCCACTTCGTCCGAGGTGAAGGAGCTGGCCAGTTCGGACTTCGGCATACCCATGCTCAACATGTAGCGCTCGTAGATCTCCATTGCCGCCTCGGCCGAGAAATTCAGCACCACCAAGCCGGTAAAGCCGCCGTCGAACAACACGAAGCAGCCGATATCGGGTTTCAGGCCGACCTTGGTAATGCGCTGCACCATGGCCGAGTAGGTAATCCGGCTTTGCGACGCCACGTTCAGCACGCGCGTGACCGACGAGCACAGGGTGGTCAACAGGTCCTCGGTGCCGTACACCACCCGTTCTTCTTTTGTAATCATTCCTCAAATGCTCCGGATTAAATCTAATGGATAACTTGAAGAATAACTGATTCCACCCCAAAAGCAAAAAAATGCCGCCGCACCGTGCGGCGGCGCCTGATTTACCGGGCCAGGTTGGTGCGCGCGCCTGCCGTGGCAATCGCCTTGGCTTTCACGTCCACCCCGGCGATCGGGCTGTAGGAGTAGCCGGTCGGGCCATACGACTGGGTGCTGCCCCAGTTGGTGGCATTGACCGCGCCGCTCGGCGTATCCCAGGTGATGCCGCTGCCCACATAGTTGTTGCGCAGCTCCCAGTAACCGATCCGGCTGCTGTCACGTGAAGTGACCGGATTCTTCACGTTCTCGAAGTAGTTCGCTTCGATCAGCGAAACGCCATCCATGCGCACATTGATGCCGGACGTTTGCACGTCGTTGAAATAGTTGTTGAAGATGTGCGTCATGCCGAAGCGCTGCAATGGCAGGCGCGATTTGACGTGCTCGAAGCGGTTGTTGTGGTACGTGGTGCGGGCATTGGCATTGGCCGTATCGCTGTCGCTGTAGCCGTTCAGCGCGACCTTCTGGTAGTTGTACACGTGGTTGTACGACACCGTGATGTGGTTCGCGCCCTTCTTCATGTCGATGCCGCCATCGAACGACGCATCGCCCGCGCCAGGGCAGGAAGTCAGAGACGCGAAGATGGTGTTGTGGTCGATCCAGACATTGCTTGGCTGGCCGGAGGACATGCCCTCGATCGAGATCGAGTCGGCCGCCTCCCCGCCCTGCAGCAGGCCAATCATCATGTTCTGCACAATCACATTATGCGCATTGCCTGCAATATGGATGCCGAAGTTGGCGCTCGAGTCGCTGGCGCCGAGGATGGTGATATTGCTCTTGTTCTTGATTTCCAGCGTTTGCGCCGGCTTTTGCCACTGCGCGCACACGTCGGTGATGGTGTTGTAATCGAACTTGCCGGTGTACCTCAGGACCAGGCCCGAATTATCGGTATAGGCGTTGATCTTCGCCTGGGCATCGGCCAGCGTGGCCACATTGACCGGCGTCTTGCTGCCGCCGCCAGTCGTGGCGGCGCCATAGCCAACCGGTCCTGCAACTGCAGACGTGGCGGCCGCGACTGCGGCTGCCAGGAAGACTACCTTGAGCTGTTTAACTTTCATGCGCTTGTCTCCTTTGCTTTCTGGTTTGAGGAGCGCACAGGATGCATTTAATTCAATTGAGCGTCAATTGGCCAGACCAAAATACAACAATCGGACTTACCGCATTTATTTTGGTCGGACCAATATTCAAAAGCAAATACACTTGGCAGTATGATATTGTTGCCGGATGAGAAAATTCCTGATCGCCCTGCTCCTGATAGCTGCCGTCCCTGCCAAAGCCGACCGCGCCGCAGAGATCGACCGTCTCGCCACGCGTTATCACGCCCTAGGCCAATTGGATGGATCAGTATTGGTCGCCGACCACGGCAAGGTGATTTACCATCGCGCCTTTGGCCTTGCCAACCGCGAATGGCTAGTCCCGCACACGACGGACACCGCCTTCCGTGTCGCTTCGCTGACCAAGCAATTCACCGCCACGCTGATCATGCAACTGGCCGAGCAAGGCAAGCTGCGGCTGGATGACCCAATTGGTAAATACGTGCCGGAACTGAACCCCGAGATTGGCAACCGCGTCACGCTGCACCAGCTGCTGAACCACACTTCCGGCATCATCGACTACGCGAACTACCCGGGCTTCTGGGCTCGGCGCCTTGGCGAAAAAGTACCCAGGGCCGATTTCATCGCCATCATGAATCGCCCGCTTGAATTCGAACCGGGCAGCCAGGGCCACTACAGTAGTTCCAGCTACACCCTGCTCGGCTGGGTCATCGAAAAGCAAACCGGCATGAGCTACAGCGAAGCCCTGGACAGCATGATCCTGCGCCCGGCCGGCATGCAGCGCACCGCGTATGACGCGCCGGACCGCATCATTCCCCGGAAGGCTTCCGGGTATGTGCGAGCTCTCGGGGAATACCGCCCCGCCGATCCGCTCTGGATTCCCAACATCGGCGCCGGCGGCGGAGTGGCCAGCACCACCGGCGACTTCTTCAAGCTGGATCGCGCACTGGCCGGCAACACGCTGCTCAAGCCAGAGTCGAAGCACCAAATGTTCACCCCTTACATCAAGGACGATGTGTGGGGCGACCTCGGTTACGGCTACGGCTGGCTGATTGGAACGCGCACCATTGCCGGCAAGACGCGCCTGGTGCACGAGCATGGCGGCAACGGCAATGGCTTCCGCACGCTGGTCACGCGTTATCCGGAAGACGGCAAACTGGTCGTCATCTTCCTCAACGAAGGCAATGGGAACAAGGGCCCGGAGATTTACCAGATGCGCCGCGATTTCACCGATGCGCTGTATGGGCAGCCGGTTACGCTGCCGAAGCCGACATTGAATGACTTGCTTTCAGCAGAAATTCGCCGTGCCGGCGCCGATGCGGCATTGGCGCGCTTCGACGCCATGCTGGCGCAAAGCGGCAAGCCGCAAAATGGGGATGGGCTGAATCGCCTCGCCTACCAATATGCGGAAGCGGGACAGCCAAGCACCGGCATCTCAATCCTGCAACGCGCAACCGTGCATTTCCCGCAAGACGGCAACCTGCATGACTCCATGGGGGAGCTGTACCTGGGCCTTGGCGACAAGGACAAAGCCCTTATCGCCTACCAGCGCGCGCTGGCGCTGGATCCCACGAACACCAATGCCGCCGCTGTTCTGAAAAAGCTCCAGGCCGAATAGCGGCAGTCAGTACCTGGCTTGGCAGGTCTTGTATTTGTTGTCGACGATATAGGAATTCGTCAGCGTCTTTTTGGACTTGTTGACCGCCAGGTTGATGAACTCATCGCCGCAGCGCGGTGCCAGTGGTACGAACTTCTTCTCCTTTGGCGAGTAGACGTAGACCTGTGAAATCTCGTAGGTTCCCATGCCGTCATCGGTATGGGAAATGGAAAAGTCCTTGTAGCCGTCGAAGTTGTAGTCCTCAACCTTCACGCGCAATGTCTTCTCGGTTTCAACCGCAATCGTTTCAGTCGCCTGCACACCCTCGCCGGCCAGATTGAGCTCCACCTCCTGGCCCTTCACCGTCAACACCGCCTGCACGCCCTTGGCGGGAGAGAACTCCGTGCGGCCTGGCTCCGCAGCCTGGGCGCAGGCATTTGCCGCGTCGGCGGCAGCAGCGATTGCCAACATGGCGGCGATTGTCTTCATCATTCCTTGCATTTTATGTCCTTGAAAAATTCACTGTAATTGCTGCCTTCGGCGCCGGCAAAGTAATCTGGCGGGTCGCGTCCACCGATACGTCTTCGGTCAGGTAACGCATCAGGTATGCGGCATATGCCTGCCGCTCGTAATAGCCGTTCCCGCCGCCGTTGACCAGGCGGTTCACCTGCCCGACCACAGCTGTGGTGAATACCGCGTCGCAGGCCCGGTTGATATTGGTGTGCCCGGAGAAGTGCTTGTTCACCCAGTAGTAGCCGCCGGAATCGCAGGCCGAGTGCGGATTTTCCCCGATATAGTCCGGGTCGTAGCGCGGGCTCCAGGTGATTTGCGTGCCACCGTCATTGGGATTGGACAGGTAATGGCGGGATGTCGCGGTAATGCGATGAGAAGCGGGGGTAAGACGCTCCTCATAGGCCCCGGTATGATTCGGCAAGGCGCGGAATTCGCCATAATCCTTGTAGTTGCCGGCCCAGGTGAGCTGCATGATCCCACGGCCATAGAACGCCGTGTAGTACTGCGTGGCCGGATTGGCCGCCGAATACTGCCCGTAGTACCACTCGTGCATCAAGCGGCACATATTGCCGCCGCTGCGCCATTGCGCGGTCTCCAGTGTGACTTGCGCCAGGAAGATCGCCAGGCGCTGCCGGCTGCTTCCGATGTAGCGGCGAATACAGACATTCAATGGAATCCTGTGCGTCGCCAGGCGCGTTGTCGCAGTCTGGCGCGTCAGCGTATAGGTCGCATTGTTGGTCGTAATCGCGGTGCGGGGATTGCCGGCGGCGTTGTAGAACATGTGTTTCGGCAGCGTCAGCGCCATTTCGGCCTCGCTGAGCCAACTGCACTGGCGCATGTGCGCGATGAACTCCTGCGGGTGGAAATGCCAATGTGCGGCGCGCAGCGGCACCGGCAAGCTCGCCGCTGGAACAGTCAGTGCGCTGACATGCTGCTGGAAAGTCGCCCAGTCTTCAGCGGAAAGGCCAACGTCCGGGTCAGTTTGCAGCCAGCCCCAACGCGCAGCAATGGTGTCGCGATTCCACTCGCTCGGGAATTTGCAAACCGTGCGCGACAGCGCCTTACGCACCGCCGGCAGCGACATCTGGCGAATCAGTTCGTCGCGCGTCAGCCGGCCATCTGCATTTGCGGCATCTTCAATGCGAGCAACCAGCAACGCGGAATTGCTTTGGCTGTTGTCGTCGGTGTCGTCATCGATCAGCTTCCAGCCGCGCCAATGGGGAAAGTCGGCGTCGCTGAACTTGAAGACATTCTCCGCGTTCAGGTTTACCCAGCCAGTCCCGCCCGGATAATTGACCTGGCGCCAATGCGGCGTGGTCGCGGGCGTCAGCGCATCAGGGCCGATCGTCCGGCCAAAGCGAAGCAAGTCATACACCGCGCTCACCGTTGGCCGCGCGCCCGTGGCAGGAAATGCGTCGTGGATGGCAGTGGCCCGAATCAGCAATTCGTATTCGGCATCGGCCACCCTGATCGCGGCATTTCCTACAGTCGCGCCAGTTGGCTGGTAGGTTGTCAAGTAAGCGTCGCCAGGACGGTTGCCATCACCTTCAGCGTAGCGTATGCCAACAATCAGCGGATCAGTCGACGTATATGCCGCAGCACCGGTTGGCGTAGTTCGGTTTGCGGGAGGTTCGTTTTGGAAGAACCCTGCACCGGCAGGCAGGTAGTAATAGATCTCCCCATAGACCGCGTCGTGCCGTCCATTTTCCGTTACGGCAAGGTCGCCGGTAATGCGCCCGGCCAGCTTACGCAGCGCGTCATCGTCGCACAGGATCTCGATGTGCACGTGATCGGCCACGCCATATACCCTGCCCGCCGCGCCAATTTCATCCTTGCGCGAAATACGCCTTTGCGCTGCTGTCGCCGTCCCATCGGCCACGCGTCCACAAGCCGCACTGAGCGAAGACAAGTGGGTAATGAGCGAGAAGTACGTGATGTCGATCGCGTTGGCGCCCTCGCCTATATCGGTGACGTGGCGGATGATGACCAGGCCATTGTCCGTCCACGCCGGCGTTGCGCCATACGGGTTGTAATTCTGGGCATGGGCCGCATCGGCGCTGACCGCTGCCGGGCGGCGCGCGAACACAATCTCACCATCGGCAATGGCGCGAACCGGCAAGACGGGCGTGGCGGTGGGAACATGCAAATGTGTTCCGCCATGCCATCCGAGGTTCAGGCTGATGGGGAAGCTGCCTTCCGGGATCGTGGTTCCCGGGCAATTTGTCGCAGCTACCGGCATCGCGTTCTCTACAAAAGTGCGATCCGCGGTCGCTGCAGCGCGGGCGGGTAAGAATGGAGGACTGATCAGCATCGTGTCACGGCAATGTCGATTGCGGGAATGAATGGTTATTCTTCTCGCAACTTTACCGCAAACAACAATTGGTGGTGCGCACTGTAGGCGGGATTAGCCAGCCAAGACTGACCGTTTAGCTGTTTTATTGTCCAACGCAGATGATTTTGGTCGCGTATTCATGAGCGGCCGACTTTTTCTTCGCAGCCCAGGCCATCGCTTCCTGCGCCTGGGCCATTGTCATCACCGTCGCCTTGTCCTTGTTCTTGATGAATGAAACACCCTCGAACACACCTTCTTTGCTGCGCATCACCCTGGCGAAGACTGGCGGCTTGCCTGGCTCCGTGATTTTGTTCTGTTGAACCATATAACGCTGATCGTTGTTTTCCATAATTTCCTCCCCCAAATGCGAAAAGCCCAACCGGTTAAGGCTGGGCTTTTCTGAATTCTGGCTCCCCGACCTGGACTCGAACCAGGGACCTGCGGATTAACAGTCCGTCGCTCTACCGACTGAGCTATCAGGGATCATTCTCTGACCGCGTTGCGATCAGAGAGCAGCATATTAAAGTACCTTGGCGATGGCGTCAACTACCACATCAATATTCTTCGAATTCAGCGCTGCAACGCAGATACGGCCGGTATCCACGGCGTAGATCGACTGTTCGCGCAGCTTGCCGACCTGCTCTTTGGTCAGGCCAGAGTACGAGAACATGCCAATTTGCTCACGCACGAAGTCGAAATCGTGGCCAGGGGCCTTGACCTTCAGCTTCTGCACGAAGGCTTCGCGCATTTCCTTGATGCGCACGCGCATGCCGGCCAGCTCGTCTTCCCACATCTGGCGCAGTTCCGGGGTTGCCAGGGCGGTTGCCACGACCTTGCCGCCGTGGACCGGTGGGTTGGAGTAGTTGGTGCGCACCACGCGCTTCAGTTGCGACAGCAGGCGCGATGCCTCTTCCGCGGAAGCGGCCACCACGCTCAGGGCCCCCACGCGCTCGCCGTACAGCGAGAACGACTTGGAGAAGGAGTTCGACACCAGCAGCGCCACGCCGGTAGCGGCGAAGCGGCGCACCACGGCGCCATCTTCCGCGATGCCGGCGCCGAAGCCCTGGTACGCCATGTCCAGGAACGGCACCAGGCCGCCTGCCACGACAGCGGCGATCACCTCATCCCACTGGGATTGGGTCAGGTCGGCGCCGGTCGGGTTGTGGCAGCAGGCGTGCAGCACGACGATGGAACCGCGTGGCATGGCCTTCAGGGCAGCCAGCATGGCGGCGAAGTTCACGCCGTGGGTGGCCTCGTCGTAGTAAGCGTAGTTGTTGACTTTGAAACCGGCGCTTTCGAACAGCGCGCGGTGGTTTTCCCAGCTTGGGTTGCTGATGTAAACCTCGGAATCCGGGGAGAAGCGCTTCAGGAAGTCGGCGCCGATTTTCAGCGCGCCGGTACCGCCCAGTGCCTGCACGGTCACTGCACGTTTCTCTTGAATTACGGCGCTGTCGGCACCAAATACCAGCTCTTGCACAGCCTTGTCGTAAGCTGCCAGGCCTTCGATTGGCAGGTAGGTGCGCGGGGCGTGCTGCTCGATCAGGATTGCTTCCGCTTTTTCCACGCACTTCAGCAGCGGCACTTTGCCATTGTCGTCATAATAGACACCTACGCCCAGGTTAATTTTCGCTGGGTTAGTGTCCGCATTAAAGGCTTCGGTGATGCCGAGGATCGGGTCGCGCGGGGCCATCTCGATGGCGCTGAAAACGGAAGAGTTCGTCATGGTCAGATTGGTAACGTTTCGGGGCGGGCAGATGCAAGAACAAGCCGGCACCCGAACAAAATCCGGTCAGGGCCGCCGACAATCGCATATTCTATCAAAGGTCTGCATTAATGTCTGATTCCCAAAATACCAGTGCTCCGGCATCGGAAGTTATCACTTTCCCGGATTCGCCTTTTCGGCTGCACCAGCCCTTCCCTCCCGCCGGGGACCAGCCGACCGCCATTGATGCGCTGTGCGAGGGAATTGATGACGGTTTGTCGTTCCAGACCCTGCTTGGCGTGACCGGCTCCGGCAAGACCTACACCATGGCCAACGTGATTGCCCGCAAGGGTCGCCCGGCCATCGTGTTCGCGCCGAACAAGACCCTGGCGGCACAGCTCTATTCCGAATTCCGTGAGTTCTTCCCGGAGAACGCGGTCGAATACTTCGTGTCGTACTACGATTACTACCAGCCGGAAGCCTACGTGCCGCAGCGTGACCTGTTCATTGAAAAGGACTCGTCGATCAATGAGCACATCGAGCAGATGCGCCTGTCCTGCACCAAGTCGCTGATGGAGCGGCGCGACGTGGTAATCGTGGCCACCGTGTCGGCCATCTACGGTATCGGTAACCCGAACGAATACCACCAGATGATCCTGACGCTGCGCGCCAAGGACCGGGTGTCGCAGCGCGACATCATCGCGCGCCTGATCCAGATGCAGTACACGCGCAATGAGATGGACTTCGGCCGCGGCACCTTCCGCGTGCGCGGCGACACCATCGACATCTTCCCGGCCGAACACGCCGACCTGGCGGTGCGCCTGGAGATGTTCGACGACGAACTGGAATCGATCCAGCTCTTCGACCCGCTGACCGGCAAGGTCAAACAGAAGATCCCGCGCTTCACCGTCTACCCTGGTTCGCATTACGTGACGCCGCGCGCCACCGTGCTGCGCGCGATCGAGACCATCAAGGAAGAATTGCGCGAACGCCTGGAGTTCTTCCGCCGCGAGAACAAGCTGATTGAAGAACAGCGCCTGGAACAGCGCACGCGCTTCGACCTGGAAATGATGGCGGAAGTTGGTTTCACCAAGGGCATTGAGAACTACTCGCGCCACCTGTCCGGCGCCAAGCCGGGCGAACCTCCGCCAACCCTGGTCGACTATCTGCCGCGCGATGCGCTGATGTTCCTGGACGAATCGCACGTGCTGGTCGGCCAGCTTTCGGCCATGTACAACGGCGACCGTTCGCGCAAGACCAACCTGGTCGATTACGGCTTCCGCCTGCCATCGGCGCTGGATAACCGCCCTCTGAAATTCGAGGAATTCGAATCGAAGATGCGGCAGACGATTTTCGTTTCCGCCACTCCGGCCGAATACGAGAAGAAAAACGCCGGCGCCGTGGTCGAACAGGTGGTGCGTCCTACCGGCCTGGTCGATCCGCAAGTGATCGTGCGCCCTGCCCGCACCCAGGTCGACGACCTGCTGGGCGAGATCAACGACCGCATCGAGAAGAACGAGCGCGTGCTGGTCACCACGCTGACCAAGCGCATGGCCGAGCAGCTCACCGAGTATCTGGGCGACCATGGCATCAAGGTGCGCTACCTGCACAGCGACGTGGATACCGTGGAACGCGTGGAAATCCTGCGCGACCTGCGCATTGGTACCTTCGATGTGCTGGTGGGGATTAACCTGCTGCGCGAGGGCCTGGACTTGCCTGAGGTGTCGCTGGTGGCGATCCTGGATGCTGACAAGGAAGGCTTCCTGCGTTCGGAGCGTTCATTGATCCAGACCATTGGCCGTGCGGCGCGTAACCTGAACGGCGTCGCCCTGCTCTATGCCGACAATATGACCGACTCGATGAAGCGCGCGATCGATGAAACCGAGCGGCGCCGGGCCAAGCAGATTGCCCATAACGAGAAGATGGGCATCGTGCCGCGCGGCGTGAAGAAGATCATCAAGGACATGATCGATGGCGTCTACAGCGCTGCCGCGCGCGAGCAGCTTGAAGTGGCCGAGGAGGCTGCGAAGTACGAGTCCATGAGCGAAAAGCAGATCAGCAAGGAGATCAAACGGCTCGAAAAACTCATGCTCGATCATGCGAAGAACCTGGAGTTCGAGAAGGCGGCGCAGGTGCGCGATCAACTGCACCATCTTAAGGAGCAGCTATTTGGGGCGCCGGGGGCTGATGCGCTTTAAAACCGGTACACCAGTGTCAGACCCAAGGGTCTGACACTGTCTGTGCAACGGCCTGGGGTTTCGGTTGCGCGCCGTTGATCTTCGTCGAAAGTCAAAGGTCTCGAACCAGACCCTGGTTTACCGGGTTTTAAGAAGGCTGCTTAACGATACGCAGATAAGGCTTAGGCGCCTTCCAGCCGCCAGGGAACAGGTTCTTGGCATCGTCATCGCTCACCGAACCGGCGATGATCACATCCTCCCCATCCTTCCAGTTCACCGGCGTTGCCACTTTGTGTTTGGCGGTCAACTGCATCGAATCCAGCACGCGCAGGATTTCGTCGAAGTTTCGGCCGGTGGTCATCGGGTAAGTCAGCATCAGCTTGATCTTCTTGTCCGGGCCAACGATAAACACGGAACGCACGGTCGCATTGGTCGCGGCGGTACGGCCATCCGAAGTGCCTGGCTCCTCGGCCGGCAGCATGTTGTACAGCTTAGCCACTTGCAGGTCGGTGTCGCCAATCATCGGGTAATTAACTTTGGCGCCCTGGGTTTCTTCAATGTCGCTGGCCCATTTGCTGTGGTTTTCAACTGGGTCGATCGACAAGCCAATGATTTTGGTATTCCGTTTGGTGAATTCCGGTTCGATCTTGGCCATGTAACCCAGCTCCGTGGTGCACACCGGCGTGAAATCCTTCGGATGCGAGAACAGGACGGCCCACTGGTCGCCAATCCATTCATGGAAATCAATCGGGCCCTTGGTAGTCTGGGCCTTGAAATTTGGTGCGGTATCGTTGATGCGCAGGGACATGACAGCTCCTTTAATGATTGGCGTAGCGGGATCATTATCGTGCCATGCCGTCATTATCAAAGCAACACGTTTTCAGCTCAGCAGGTCACCTAAGGCCGAGATTCCGTCGCCGAGCAGGGCGATGACATCGATTCCCGCCTCGACACCGTCAATGACGTCCAGCGGATTGATTCGCGAAGATTCCGCCTGCACGGGCGACCGCAGCGCCAGGCGCGCCCGGATCTCTTCACGGCGTGCGTGTTCGGCCTCGCGTTGCGCGATCAGCTCCGGCGCCAGCTTCACCTCCTCCGGCAGATTTGCGCCGCAATACAGGCAGCGCGCCACACTGCGGTTCAGCACCCCGCGGTTGCAGGCAGCGCAGCGGAACTTCGGTTCGATGTCTTTCATGCAGCAGCACGGTCCTGCACCAACACCGCCCCCACCAGGTCGCCCTGCGACACCAGCGCAGAACGACCTTGCGCGTCCAGCGCAAACAGGCCGCGGCCATTGCTGTAGACGATGGTGCCGTTCGGTGTGATATCAAACGAACTCACATTGTTCGCCACGACGGATTCGCCGCCGCTGCGCATGCGCCGCACCAGCTGCCACGACGATGGCACCAGCGAAGGAATGCCGCCAATGCTGGCCTCCTTGCGCAGCGCGCGTTCGGCATTGATGCGCTTGCCCTGCAGGACGATGTCCTTCATATCCGCCTGCATCGGCATGCCGCTTGCGCCGGTCAGCGGCTTGCGCGAGTACATGAGCGAGAAGAAATTCAGGTAATGGAACACGGCACGCAGCAGGCGAAATGGGAAGAACAGGGTGTCGAGCACCACGTTCCCCGCGTTGTACTGCTGCGGTTCATAAGGCCGGCGAATGAAGAACAATGCACCGTCCGGCGCCACGCGCGGCGACAGGAAGTCATAGCGGGAATCTTCCAGCACCGGCGTAATGCGGCCAGTCGCTGTATTCAATTCCTGCAGCGTCACATGGCCCGTCGCAGCCCAGCCGCCATGCTGGTCGCGCCCAATCGCTGCGGATTGGTAAATCACGGTGGACTCGTCGCCTGGCACTGGCGTAGGCGAGGAATCGATCGTATCGCCGCCGGTCAGTTCGCGCAGGCCATCGCCATTGCTGCGCATGGTCGCGATATGACTGACGCCACCGCGCCCGCGCAAGGCGCAAACAATCGTCTCGCCGGAGGGCGACAGGCACAGGTCATCGAGCTGCAATTGCTGACGGTGCAGCAAGCGCTCCTCATGCCCGCTGGCGATATCGTAGGAAAACAAGCCACCCATGCCATGGTCGGCCTGGAAGTACAGCAGCTTTCCCTCACCGGCGAACAGCGCCGACGAGATCAGGAACGGATCGCTGTGGCGCTCGAAATCGCGATAGTTGCCCTGCGCCGCAACGCCAAAGGCGGTGTCCTTTTTCCATGCGTTCTTTTCGCGGCTGCGCTCCGCGCGGTCCATTGCCTGCTGCGCGTAGGGGCTGGAAATTTCCTGCACTGCGCCATAGCCGCCCTGCACGAACAGCTTGCCGTTGGAGACCCAGCCGATCTGCACCGGCGGCACGCTGCCACCCATCGCCTGCGCCGGCGCCGTGCCTTGCGAGGCGGCCGGCTGGACATACTGGTTGGTCGACTTATAGAACAGCACGACCAACAGCACAACAATTCCCAATATGATCAGGACATGCATGGATCACCTTCACCGTGAAGCCGCAGTGCGGCAAATTCGAATGATTATATTGCCATTGCCCCGCAGAAAAAGTCACGGAAAATCACGCAGCGGAGCCTCAAGTAATGGGGCTTCCCAATCCCGGTTTCTTATTCCTTCACCGGCAAGCGGTAGAGGCTTTCCGCGACTCGCGCCCAATCGGTGCTGAGCGCGTCGGCAAATTGATGGTTAGCCACTTGCGCAGTCCGCTCCAGTCCGGGCGCGACCAGCTCCGCACGCCGCGATCTTTGCTTTCAATGCTTTCATGCGAGGGAAGCCAGCGGCGTCAGGGGATTGGTCTGTGCCGCTTGTGCCAACGCCTCGCGGCTCGCGTCATACCAATCGAACACTCGCAGAATGACCGCAGCCTCCAGCCCACTCAAAGTAAATCGTTACATGCCCTGGTGGTCAAAGAACGCCATACGTATTCTGCCGATTCCGCCCCGGGGAATATGATCACGTTGCTGCGCATCGATTCCATCGTGATCGACAGGACGCATCCACCCGGATGAGCCCTCAGGAATTTTTTCAGTTCAGATGATGCGCGTCGATCCATGCCTTTTGTCGGCTTGGTGTAATACAGCAGGCTAGCATCTCGCGCGTACCACGTGAAAGGGATGCTGTCCGTTTGCGAAAAGAAGCACAGCAAATCGCCATACGAGGGCATGATTTGCAGATGGCCGGCCAACTGCGCGAGAACGCGGCCGCGGTCCGCGAGGAATTCGAGCAAACGTGGCGCGGAAGAAAAATCGAGATCGTATGCACCGCTTGACTGCGCGAGAAATTGCGCCACGTCGTGCGGCAACGGCCGCTCGTCTGTCACTTCCAGTCCGTATAGCCGGGTGATGTCGGCTCCCTGCATCGACTCGGACAAAGCGGCCAGGTACCCAAGTTGCGCACGCAAGCGTTCTTCGCCGCCAGCTCCGGGTTCCGCGAACTGCGCAAACATGGCGCCGGTCTGCAAATAACCCGCACGCAAATTTTCAAGGTAGGCCGACTTTTCCATTTACTCGAACAGGACCGGATAGCGTCGGCGCCCTTCCGTAAGAATCTCCGCGACCAGTGCTTCGGCTTCTGCGCACGGTTCGCCGCCTGCCAGCATCGTTTTCCTGAAGCTGCTTGCCTGCTGGCCGTTTTGAAGTTGACGAAGACCGAGCGGCCAGAGCCATTTCCTGATCAACTGGAGCTTCAGCATGGTGACGGCCTTCCTGTGCTCCAACTGCTCACCGATAGGCATAAATTTCAGCAAAGCCAGGAAAACCAAAGCACGCCAGGTCGGCCTGACATTCTCGGGAATCGGGTAGTTTGTCTTGACCTGCTCATACTCAAGGAAGGCAGGCGTAAGCCACGTTTCCGCCTCGCTCGCCTCAAGCGACTGGACTGCCAGCCGGATAGCGCCCTGCCAGCCCTGTGTCCCCTGCCCCCGCTTCAAGCCACCGGGACGCCCCGACAACAGCTCCGAGAGGCGAACATCCTCTTCGTACTGCCAACGCTGGAAATCAACGCCAGGCGGAATTGGCAGCAAGAAGAACTTCCCAAGCTGCGCAATATAAGCGCGCAGCCGGTCGAAGAAGGAAGAAAACTCAATATCATCATCCGGCAACAGAATCGCGCGGAATGAAGCATGCGGAACGTCATCCGCCTCGGCGCCCAGCGCGAGCTCCATTCCATCCTCTCTGCCCCAAAAAACTTCGCATTGAAGAAGAGACTTGGGGAGGCGCTCAGGCAGATAGCCCATTTCTTCAATGCTGCCCCGCAATGTCTGCGCCAATTGCTCGTCGCCGAGCAATGCATCGACCACTTCATCGGCGCGCTGCCGCAGGCGGTACTGCATCCCCCACGCCATACCCACTGGCGCCAGCAGCATCGCTATGCGCATCTTCGCTGGGGAGATGCGCGCCCACAGCACTTGCACTTCGCCGGCAAGCCGTTGAGGTTCAAGTGTTTGCGTATTGAGGCCGAGGTAGTCGCGGAACTCGAGCAAACGCTCCTTCACGATCATTTGCATCTGCATCCATGGCAAGCCCGCACGGGCGACGCGCTAGCTTAGCAGACTTCAGGTGTCGGCAATCTGGAATAGCAACATGTTCGTTTCGCCGTCCATGCATGCGCACTCAATCGATGCGCTGGAGCAGCAGATGAGACATAATCCCCCGAAGGAGATGCTGCAAACAATGGAATCAATTAAATCGCTGCTGCTATCAATCCGCCAACTCCCCGCCACCATTCAAGTAGAGATTGGCGGCAAAACCTTTTCCGCACAGGTGCATCATCAATTCCGGCCTGCGCTTGAGCGCAATGCGGCGATCCTTGAGCTTAGCCAGCTTGGCGTCGATGCGCCGCAACTGGAGCAGCTATATGAAGCCACCGATGGCTGCGTCTTGTTCCAATGCGGGGTCGATGGCTACTTCCTTCCGCCGGTTCGCTTCTTCCCGCTCAATGCGATCGCCGCGCAAACTGCCTATATGCAGGCTTCCGCTGATGACGAGGAGGATGCAAACGGGGAGCGCCCCCAGCACTCGGGCGGAATGGTGTTTGCCGATGCAGAAGGCACTGGCAATTCCTTCGTGTTGATGAAGCGTGGCGAGTTGCAGGGCAAGGTGGTCTACACGGACCACGATCCCGACGCGGATGCTTTTGCCATTTCACCGCAGGACCTCTTGCAACAACTGGCGCTGCCGCCCCATCAGGGTCTTTGCAAGCTCTGGGGTGCAGATAAAGTCCGGTTCACTGAGTCTTGACGCACTTGCCGGCGAAAGCTTCCACCAGCGCTTTGCGTTCCTCGGGCTGCAGCCTTGCCTGCTCGCCAATACGGCCTTCGCGAACGATGAAGCGTTTGCCGCTGCGCTGCTGATCATCGGCGTAAGTAACGTGAAGGTCGATCTCCGGGACTCGCCTGGACCAGGCCTTCAGCACCGGCGTCGGGCATTTGTTGGCGATGAACCAGACAGTCTTGCGGCCTTCCAACGCCTCTATCATGCCGCCGTCGGCGTTACCTTCGGTTCCCCAATGCTTCAACTGCCATGGCTCCCTGGTCGCAAAGCCATGCTCGGCGAGGTTGCCGGCCGCCCGGTCGGCCATGGCCTTATATTCTGGCCAGCATTCCATCGTGCGGAAGGCTTGCAGCAAGTCCTCCCTGCTTTGCGGCGGAAAGGCCAGGCCCAGGCTGGATGCGGCTTCCTTGAACATCCACTGCGCGGCCACTTTCCGCCAATCTCCGTGGATGGCTTCGTATCCGGTTTCAACTACATTGGACCATTCCAGGTCCAGGGCTGGCGGCATCGCGATGGCGGAATTGAAGTCCACCGCAAGGGCGGTGCCGAACAATTCAGGGTCGGCAGCCGTGTCAATCCTGAAGTAGTTGAAGTTGCCGGCCATTACAGCGTCTTGACGAACTCGCGCACACCGCCAAGCAGCATCTCGATCGACATCGCCGCCAGGATCAAGCCCATCAAGCGTTCGAAGGCAGTCATCACCTGTGAGCCGAGGGCTTTCTGCAAACGCTCCGCGCCAAGGAAGACCACCAGCCATACCACGACCACGGCAGCCAGCGCCGCCACGTGCATCAGCACCTCACCGGTGCTCTCGCGTGAAAACAGCAGCACAGTCGCCAGCGCGGAAGGACCGGCCAGCGCGGGAATCGCCAGCGGCACGATGAACGGTTCACCGCCCTCCTGCTTGCCCAGCACCCCATCCGGATGCGGGAACACCATGCGGATCGCGATCAGCAGCAGGATCACGCTGCCGGCAATGCGCAGCGACGCTTCCGACAGGCTCAGGGCCTTGAGGAAGTGGCTACCGAAGAACATGAACACCAGCAGCACGACGAAGGCAATCAGGCATTCGCGCACCACGATTTTCGGGCGGCGCTTGGGCGGCACGGTCGCCAGGGCCGATGCAAAAATGGGAACGTTGCCGAACGGGTCGGTCACCAGCATCAGCAGGATGAAGGTCTGGAAGAAGTCTTGGGTCATGAGTGCGAGTTTACACCACCGGCTTGCGTCGGCGAAGTAGCGGCTGAACCGCCCTTGCCCAGCTTGCGGTCGCAAGCCTCCACACTGGCCACGTCCGGCCACAGTTCGGGCACGATGCGCTCACCGAGTTCCTGGCGCAGCTTGAGGTAAGTCTCGCGGTCATTGGCGCGGCAGGCAAAGGAGGCGAACTTGTTGCGGCCACGCAGGTCCTGCGGATGGCGCTGCAGCAGGTCTTCAAAGCCCGTCTTCACCATGCGCCATTCCGGCAGGCCGCGCTGCTCGCGGAACTGGATTGCATCGTTGCCATTGCCGTCTTCGCGCCAGTACAGGCGCGCATACATCGCGCCGCCCTCCACTGCCTTGGTGAAGTACACGGCGCGCCGCGCGAACTGGTCGAATTGCACCGCGCTGCCGCCGGCACGCGGGCTATAGGCACGCGACATGGCAAAATGGATCTGCAGGTCATTCGGGAAGGCCTGCACCGCGTCCAGATAGGCGCTGGCTGCGCTGCGGCGCGAGCCGGCGCCTTCCAGTTGCAGGCTGATGTTCAGGCTATGCCACAACGGGCAGGTATTGGCTTGCGCCTTGACGTACTGCAGCCGCGCGATACCGCGCCCTAATTGCTCCTGGTAGAACTCCATCGCTTCTTTCGGCAAGTGGCCCACGGCGCCCAGGCGCAGTTGCGAAGCATAGGCGCGCCAGTAGATGGCTTCCACCAGTGCCTGCGCCAATCCATCCGGGGCCTGCTGGCGCCATTGCTCCAACGCGTTGCGGTCGGCTTCCCAGGTTTGCGTGGTGCGGAAATAGTTGTCGAATTGCGCTTCGAAGCTGGCCGGATCAGCCATGCACGATTCGCGCAGGCCGCGCTCGATGGCGTCGAATTTGCGCTCAGCCCAATGCTTTTGCAGCACGGCCGGTTTGGCGGCTTGGGTCCCGCCTGGCTCCGGAGGCGAAACCGCTAGCATCAAAGACAACAACATCGAAAGAAACATCGACAATCCCGGCGACAGCAAAATGATGCCAAGAATTGTATAGTCATTTCCAAAGGGAAATATATCGAAATACCACTTGTTGCTATATTTTTCGCATTTTGTGGTGGATTCAGTACACTCCTTTCTTTTCCGTTTATTTCGAAAGAAGATGATGAAGCGACTGTTTTCCTCCTGCCTTATCGGCGTAAGCCTTACCCTGGCATTGGCGGGCTGCGACCGCAGCAAGGCGCCGGCCCAAACTGAAGCTGCCGCCATTCCCCTGCAAAAGATCGATACCGTTGTCGGCACCGGCAAGGAAGCGGTTGCAGGCTCCAACGTCGCCGTTAACTATACCGGCTGGATTTACGAACCGAATTCGCCGCAGCAGCACGGCGCGCAGTTCGATTCCTCCATCGGCCGCAGCCCATTCAACTTCCCGCTCGGCGCGGGGCAAGTAATCCCGGGCTGGGACCAAGGCGTGCAAGGCATGAAAGTCGGCGGCAAGCGCACCTTGATTGTGCCGGCCGCCTTGGGCTATGGCAGCAGCGGCATCGGCCCGATTCCGCCAAATTCCAACCTGATCTTCGACGTCGAACTGCTGGAAGTCCGCTGATAAAAAAAGGCGGGAGGGCTTGCGCCCTTCCGCCTTTATTCGAAGCCGTCCACTATCAAGCGGCGGTTTCGCCTTTCTTGATCCAGGCTGCCAGCTGGTGCGGGCGCAGGCCGTCGTAGTCCTCGAACGGCTGGTGGATCCATGGGTTGTGCGGCAGTTCTTCCATCTGGTAGTCAGGCTTGAATGCCGAGCAGCCCTTGGTCCAGATCACAGCCGAACGCACTTCGGTCACGCCTTCAAAGTTGTCCTTCAGGTGCTTCATCACCTTGGTCAGGGTCACGCCGGAATCTGCCAGGTCGTCGACCAGCAGGATCCTGCCGGACAGCGGGCCCTTGGTCATGGTCATGTACTTGGCGATATCCAGGTCGCCGCGCACAGTGCCGGCTTCTTCGCGGTAGGAGCTGGTCGACAGGATCGCCAGCGGCACGTCGAAGATGCGCGAGAACACGTCGCCCGGACGCACGCCGCCGCGCGCCAGGCACAGCACCATGTCGAACTTCCAGCCCGATTCATGAACCTTCAGCGCCAGGCGCTCGATCAGGCGATGGTACTCGTCCCAGCTAACCCACAGGTGCTTTTGGTCGGATACAGGAGTGGTCATGCTTATAGTTCTTTCTTGCTTAGGCAAAAGGATGGCGCAGGACGATGGTCTCTTCGCGGTCAGGACCGGTGGAAACCATATCGACCGGCACGCCGACCAGTTCTTCGATGCGCTTGATGTAGGCGCGTGCGGTGGCTGGCAGTGCGTCCATCGACTTGGCGCCGACGGTGCTCTCGGTCCAACCCGGCATTTCTTCGTAGATCGGCTGGCACAGCGCAGCGTCTTCAGCGCCGACCGGGAAGATCTCGGAATGCTTGCCGTTGATGGTGTAGCCGGTGCAGATCTTCAGGGTTTCCAGGCCGTCCAGCACGTCCAGCTTGGTCAGGCACATGCCCGACACGCCATTGATCTGCACGGAGCGGCGCAGCAGCGCAGCATCGAACCAGCCGCAACGACGGGCACGGCCGGTCACGGTGCCGAATTCGTGACCCACGGAGGACAGGTGGTGGCCAACGCCTGCATCGGTCGGCAGTTCGGATGGGAACGGGCCGGAACCGACGCGGGTGGTGTAGGCCTTGGTGATGCCCAGGATGTAGTGCAGCATACCAGGACCAACGCCGGCGCCGGCAGCAGCATTACCTGCCACGCAGTTCGACGAGGTGACAAACGGATAGGTGCCGTGGTCGACGTCCAGCAGCGAACCTTGCGCGCCTTCGAACAGCAGCGAGCCGCCGGCCTTGTGGGTCGCGTACAGCGCCGACGATACGTCGGTCACCATTGGGCGCAGGCGCGGCACGTAGGCCAGTGCGTCGTCCAGGGTCTTCTGGTAATCGATCTTTGGCGCTTTGAGGTAGTTTTCCAGGACGTAGTTGTGGTAGTCCAGGTTCTCTTTCAGCTTCTCTGCAAAGCGCTCTGCATTCAGCAGGTCGGCAACGCGGATGGCGCGGCGGGCGACTTTGTCTTCGTAGGCAGGGCCGATGCCTTTGCCGGTGGTGCCGATCTTGGCGGCGCCGCGGGCGGCTTCACGGGCAGCGTCCAGCGCGGTGTGGTAAGGCAGGATGACCGGGCAAGCCTCGGAGATCTTCAGGCGGGAAGATACTTCCACGCCGGCTGCTTCCAGCTTGTCGATTTCGCGCAGCACGTCAGGCACGGACAGCACTACGCCGTTACCGATGTAGCAAGCCACGCCTGGGCGCATAATGCCCGAAGGGATCAGCTGCAGGGCGGTCTTCACGCCGCCGATCACGAGGGTGTGGCCCGCGTTGTGGCCGCCCTGGAAGCGCACCACGCCCTGGGCGTGTTCAGTCAGCCAGTCGACGATCTTGCCTTTGCCTTCATCGCCCCACTGGGTGCCGATAACAACAACGTTCTTTGCAGTTTTGTTTGACATCACAATTAACCTAAGTTTTTGAGAATCCAGTTACTACCACTTTCGTCGAGCACCAGCGCGCGATCGCACTCGAACTCGTCCTGTTCATCGTTGTGACCCGGCAGGGACTGGATCACAACTTCGCCGGACTTGCGCAGCTCGGCGATTTTTTCCTTCAATTCCGGTGCATTGCCCCACGGCGCGCGGATCGAATGCTTGCGCTCCGCAGTCGGCAGCAGGCGTGCCAGTTCGCGCAGGTCCAGCGAGAAGCCGGTAGCCGGACGCGCGCGGCCGAATGCTTCGCCCACGTGGTCGTAGCGGCCGCCACGCGCAACCGCGTTCGGCAGGCCAGGCACGTACAGCGCGAACATGGCGCCGCTCTCGTACTGGTAGCCGCGCAGGTCGGCCAGGTCGATCGCCACCTCGGCGCGGCCAATGGCCGATGCCGCCAGCGCAGCCAGTTCGGCCAAAGCGTGGGTGATGCCCGGCAGCGCAGGCAGCACGTCGCGCGCGCGCTTCAGCACCTCGACGTCGCCGTACAGGTTCGGCAATGCCAGCAGTGCGGCACGCGTCACGTCGTTGTACTTGGCGGTCTGCTGCTGCAGGCCGGGTACGTCCTTGCCGCGCAACAGGGCCACGATGGCGTCGTAATCCTTGGTCGCGGCCTGATCCTGTGCCAGGATCGCGCGCAGCACGCCGACATGGGTCAGGTCCAGGCGCATGTCGGTGAAGCCGGCCAGGGACAGCGAGCCGAGCGCCAGTTCCTGGATTTCGGCGTCCGCCTCCAGGCCGGCATGGCCGTAGATCTCGGCGCCGATCTGGTATGGCTCGCGGGTCGCATGCAGGCCGGACGGACGGGTATGCAGCACGGAGCCGGCATAGCACAGGCGGGTCACGGTGGCGCGGTTCAGCAGGTGGGCGTCGATGCGCGCCACTTGCGTCGTCATGTCGGCACGCAGGCCCAGCATACGGCCGGAGATCTGGTCCACCAGCTTGAAAGTGCGCAGGTCCGTGTCGGTGCCGGCGCCGGTCAACAGGGACTCGACGTACTCCAGCATCGGCGGCATCACAAGCTCGTAGCCGTACAGCCGGAAGTTATCCAGCATCAGACGGCGCAACTCCTCGATCTTGCGTGCTTCGGAAGGCAAGACGTCGGCAATATATTCAGGCAAAAGCCAATTCGGCATGGTTGGTGCTATTGAATTAAAAACAATGCAGGCGCAACGACGCCACCCACAAAAGTGGATGACCAAACCGCGTATTTTACGCGAAATTGTTGCGGTGCAGGTAAAAAATGGCGGCAAAAAAATGGGGCGAAAAATAGGGACGGACCCCATTTAATGGAGAAGTCCCCATTAAATGGGGTCCGTCCCCATTTTTTCGCCCATCTTTTTCGGCTTACTTCCCGGAGCCTGCGCTCTTGAAGTATTTGAAGAAATCGGACTGCGGATCGACCAGCATCACGTCAGCCTTGGTCTTGAAGGAAGCGCGGTAGGCCTCCAGCGAGCGGTAAAACTTGTAGAACTCCGGATTGCGGCCGAACGCTTCGGCGTAGATCTGGGACGCCTTGGCATCGCCCTCGCCCTTGATCTTCTCCGCTTCGCGGTAAGCCTCGGCCAGGATCACGGTACGCTGCTTGTCGGCATCGGCACGCACCTGCTCCGATTCGGCCGCACCGGTGGAACGGGCTTCATTGGCCACGCGGGCACGTTCCGCCTTCATGCGCTCGTACACCGAGTTGTTGATCTGCTCAACGTAATCCACCCGCTTCAGGCGCACATCGACAATTTCCACGCCGATCTGCTTGGCCTCGTCCACCACCTTGCTGCGGATCGACTCCATCACCTTGCCGCGCTGGCCGGAAATCACTTCACGCACGGTGCGCTTGGTGATTTCGTCGTTCAGCGCCGCTTTCACGATCTGCTGCATGCGGTCGCCGGCCCTGCCCTCGTCGCCGCCAAAGGAGACAAAATACAGGCGCGGATCGGTCACGCGCCATTTGACGAAGGCATCCACCAGGATGTTCATCTTTTCGGCGGTGATGAAGCGGTCGGCTTCTTTCGGGTCCAGGGTCTGGATGCGCTTGTCCAGGTACACCACGTTCTGGAACGGTGGCGGCAGCTTGAAGTGCAGGCCAGGTTCGGAAATCACCTGTTTCACTTCACCCAGCGCGAACACGATGGCGTACTTGCGCTGGTCCACCACGAACACGGTGGACGACAGCAGCATCAGGGCGATAAAGCCCGTAATCAGGATAGTTGCAAAGCGATTCATTAACGGCCCTCCCGGTCACGGGACGATTCACGCGAACGGCTATCACGGCGGTTCGTGTCAGGTGTCGGTTCCGGCGGCAACAGCACGGCCGCTGGCGGCGGCGGGGTCACGCTGGCAGCGCGGCCCTCGGTAGCAGCCACCTGGGCGATCAGCTTGTCCAGCGGCAGGTACAGCAGGTTGCTGCCGGCCTTGGAGTCGACCATCACCTTGCTGGTGTTGGCGAAGATCTGCTGCATGGTGTCCAGGTACATGCGGTCGCGCGTCACGCCCGGCGCCTTCTGGTACTCGGCCAGCACGGATTTGAAGCGGTCGGCATTACCGGTCGCATTCTGCACCGTCATGGCGCGGTACGCCTCGGCTTCCTGGATCAGGCGGAATGCCGCACCGCGCGCTTTCGGCACGATGTCGTTGGCATAGGCCTGGCCTTCGTTCTTCTGGCGTTCGCGGTCCTGGCCGGCTTTCACGGCGTCGTCGAACGCGGCTTGCACCTGCTCCGGCGGCTGCACGCCCTGCATCGTCACATTGGTCACTTGCGCGCCCGAGTTGTAACGGTCCAGGATGGCCTGCATCAGTTGCTGGGTATCGGTGGCCACTTTCTCGCGGCCTTCATACAGTACGAAGTCCATCTTGCTGCGGCCGACGATTTCGCGGATCGCCGTTTCGGCCACCTGGCGCACCGTATCTTCCGCATCGCGGTTGGCATACAGCCACTTCACCGGGTCGCTCAGCTTGTACTGCACGGCGAACTGGATGTCGATGATGTTTTCGTCTTCGGTCAGCATCAGCGCTTCGGAAGCCATCTTCGACTTCGCGCTGCCGCGGTAGCCTACTTCCACCGTGCGCACCTGGGACATATTCACGATTTCATTGCCCTGGAACGGATACGGCCAGCGCCAGTTGAAGCCGGCCGGCGTGGTGTGGCTGAATTTGCCGAACGTGGTCACCACGCCGGTCTGGCCTTCCTGCACGATGAACGCGCCGGAAGCGAGCCACACCAGGGCTGCCACCGAAGCGACCGCGCCAACGGTGAAGCCGGCGCCTTTCATGTCGCCGCCGCCATTGCCGCCGCCGCCCGAATTGCTGCCGCGGTTTTTGCCGCCGCCGAACAGGCCATTCAGGCGCTGGTTGAAATCACGCCAGAGTTGATCGAGGTCCGGCGGTCCTTCGCCGGGCTTTTTGCCTTCCTGGGCAATATAGTTGCCGAGTCTTTTCTTGAGAGAGGAAAAAGGCATATTTTTCTTTTAGTGAGATCCTACTTGGGTAAAGGTGAGAATACTGTCTGGCGCCACCTCTTCTTTGGGGTTGGCGAGCGCCTCCTGCTCATCCCGTGCTGCCTCACAGATTGCATCGCGCAGCAGGTTCAGGCCTTCGCCTGTGCGTGCGCTGATGAATACGCGGGAAATCTTATCATACTCATTACGTTCGACTGCCGGCTCAAGGCCCGCCGCATCGATCTTGTTCCACACCAGGATCTGCGGGATATGGTCGGCGCCGATTTCGCGCAGCACCAGGTTGACCTGCTCGATCTGCTCCATGCGGCTTGGCGAAGCGCCATCCACCACGTGCAGCAGCAGGTCGGCGTGGATGGTCTCTTCCAGCGTGGCGCGGAAAGCCGCCACCAGCTGGTGCGGCAGTTCGCGCACGAAGCCGACCGTATCGGACAGCACCACGTTGCCGATTTCCTCGCCCATGTAGACGCGGCGCGAGGTGGTGTCCAGCGTCGCGAACAGCTGGTCCGCCACGTAGACGCCAGCCTTGGTCAGCGTATTGAACAGGGTCGATTTGCCGGCATTGGTATAGCCGACCAGGGACACGGAGAACGTATGGCTGCGGCCGCGCGCGCGGCGCTGGGTCTCATGCTGCTTGCGCAGCTTGGCCAGCTTGGCGCGCAGCATCTTGACGCGCTCGCCGAGCAGGCGGCGGTCCGTTTCGAGCTGGGTTTCACCCGGCCCGCGCAGGCCGATACCGCCCTTCTGGCGTTCCAGGTGGGTCCAGCCGCGCACCAGGCGCGTGGCCAGGTGCTGCAACTGGGCCAGTTCGACCTGCACCTTGCCCTCGTGGCTTTGCGCACGCTGCGCGAAGATGTCGAGGATCAGGCTGGTGCGGTCGAGGACCCGGACGTTCAGGCGTTTTTCCAGGTTGCGCTGCTGGGCTGGGGACAGCGCATGATTGAAGATGACGATTTCGAGTTTGTGGTCCTGCACTGCATGACCGATTTCGTCGGCCTTGCCGCTGCCGACGAAATACGCGGCATCCGGCGCAGACCGTTTGCCGGTAATGGTGGTGACCGGCTCTGCGCCCGCGGAACGGGCCAGCAGCATCAACTCCTCGATACTGGCAGCAAAGTCGCCCTGACCGAAATCTACCCCGACTAAAGCTGCTCGCATACGAAGTGTCTTACTCCGCTGCCTCGGAGGAGTTATCCATGTTCAGGTTGACGGCGCGGGCAGGCACCACGGTGGAAATGGCGTGCTTGTAAACCATCTGGGTCACGGTGTTACGCAGCAGGACCACGTATTGGTCGAAAGACTCGATATGGCCTTGCAGCTTGATGCCGTTGACCAGGTAGATCGAGACTGGAACGTGCTCTTTGCGCAGCGCGTTCAGGAATGGGTCTTGTAACAATTGCCCTTTATTGCTCATAACAGCTCCGTTTTATGTTGTTGTGTACGAATTGGAGACGCTGCGCCTGTTTTTCAAGTGCTGGGGATGCTGCTCCAAAGACACTGTACCTTGTTTTTTTAAATCTTGCAGCCGGATAAACCTTAAGGTGGACTGAAAATGGGGACGTACCCCATTTAATTATTTACCTTCGCGTTTATCGAAAGGGTTTTTGCCGTTGCGCAACTCAATACGCAGCGGGGTGCCGACCAGCTTGAAACTATCACGGAAATGCTTCTCCAGATAGCGTTTATACGGCTCGGAGACCGCATCCAGCGAATTGCCGTGGATGACGATGATCGGCGGATTCTGGCCGCCCTGGTGCGCATAGCGCATCTTCGGACGCACGCCAGCCTTGCGCTTCGGCTCCTGCTTCTCCAGCGCTTCCTGCAAGGCGCGGGTCAGCTTAGGCGTCGGCAGGTCGGCCGTGGCGGCAGCATACGCGCCGTTCACGGATTTCATCAGCGGGCCGATGCCGGTGCCGCGCAGGGCCGAGATGAAGTGGGTATTGGCGAAGGACAGGAAGTCCAGCTTGCGGTCCATGTCCATCTTCACCTGGTCGCGGTCGTCCGATTGCAGGCCGTCCCATTTGTTGACCGCCACCACCAGGGCGCGGCCCGTTTCCAGGATGAAGCCAGCGATGTGGGCGTCCTGCTCTGAGATGTCCTGCTGCGCATCGAGCATCAGGATCACCACGTTCGCTTCCGAGATCGACTGCAACGTCTTCACCACCGAGAACTTCTCGATCGCTTCGAACACCTTGCCGCGGCGGCGGATACCGGCCGTGTCGATCAGGGTGTACTGCTTGCCTTCGCGCTCGAACGGGATCTCGATCGAATCGCGGGTGGTGCCCGGCATGTCGAAAGCGATCACGCGCTCTTCGCCCACCAGGGTGTTAATCAGGGTGGATTTACCGACGTTGGGGCGGCCCACCAGGGCGATCTTCACGCCGCGTTCCTGCGGCAGCAGTTCTTCCTCGTCGGCCGGACGCGAGGCAAACGCCTTGTCCAGCGCTTCGGCCACCAGGTCGTGCACGCCGTCGCCGTGGGCGCCGGAAATCGCATACGGATCGCCCAGGCCCAGCTCATAGAAGTCCGACACGGCAGCGGTGTAACGCATGCCTTCGGCCTTGTTCACTACCAGCAGCACCGGACGGCCGGATTTGCGCAGGAAATCGGTAATCGTCTTGTCGTGCGGGGTCATGCCCTGGCGGCCATCGACCAGGAACACCACCACGTCGGCTTCCGCCACGGCCTGCTTGGTCTGCAGGGCCATCTGGAACATGATGCCTTCCTTGGCGACCGGCTCGAAACCGCCGGTATCGATGACCAGGAACGGGCGATTGCCCACGCGGCCCTCGCCATAGTGACGATCGCGCGTCAGGCCAGGGAGGTCCGCCACCAGCGCATCGCGCGAGCGGGTCAGTCGATTGAATAAGGTCGATTTCCCGACGTTCGGGCGACCTACAAGTGCAATTACCGGCTTCATATTGTTTTTATTCGACCGCGATAGCGGCCACAGTCCCATTCTGGGTTTGGAAAATCACATTCGGACCGGACAACAGCGGCGCCGACTTGATGGCGCTGCCGTCGGTGCTGATCCGACCTAATACCGTGCCATCTTCCCGCGACAGGAAGTGCACATAACCTTCGAGGTCGCCCACGGCCACGAAACGGCCATAGGAAACCGGAGCCGACAAGCGGCGGTATGCCAGCTTCTCGTTCTTCCATGCCGATGCGCCGCTTTCGCGGGCAAAGGCTTGTACGGCGCCCTTCTCGTCCGACACGAACACGAAACGCTGGTCCACGCCCACGCCCACATCCGACGATGCCGGCTTGGTCCAGCGGGCCACGCCGGTGTTCAGATCCAGGCAGCCAACCTTGCCCTGGTAGCTGACAGCGCACAAGTCCTGCTCGAACACGGTCGGCGTGCCGCTGATGTCGGACACGCGTTCCAGTTCGGTGGCGCCGCGCGGTTCGGACAGCGGCACTTCAAAGCGCGGCACGCCGTTCGACAGCGCCAGCGCCAGGATGCGGCCCGCGGGCTGTGCGGCGTACACATTGCTGCTGGCGATCACCAGGCCCGGCATATTGCGCAGGGTCAGCGGCGGCGTCACGCGCTGGATGAACCAGCGCTTCTTGCCGTCGGCCGCGTCATAGGCGGTAACCTTGTTGTCCACGGTGCGCACAATCACGACATCGTTGCCGACGGCTGGCGCCGACAGGATCTCGCTCGATGCCTGGATCTTCCACAGCGCCTTGCCATTGCCGTCGAAGGCCATCAGCTGGCCCTTGACCGCGCCCACGGCCAGCAGCTTGCCGTCCGGGCTGACGCCGACGCCGGCGGTCAGGTCGGCGCCGGACTTGCTGCGCCACTGCACCTTGCCGCTGGCGGCATCCAGGCGCTCGATCACGCCGTCGGAGTCGGCCACGAATACGCTGTTGTCGGCCAGTGCCGGCGTAAAGACATTGGCGCCAGCCTTGCTGGTGCTGTGCTTCCAGACGATGCGTGCCGGCACGCCGGACTTGATTTCTTCCAGCTTGACAGGCGCGAACTTGTCTTCCTTCTTGAAGGGATTCAGGCTGCCGCAACCGCTAGCCAGTGCCAGTACGCCCAGTGCAATTACAGTACGGGTCGTCAGCATGGCTTAAGCCTTCACTTCCGGCACGGAGCCGCCGATGGATTCGAGCTTGAGCTGGATCAGCTGGCGGCCAGGGTTGTTCTTGTCGGCCGCTTCCAGCGCGGCCTTGTAGGCGCTGCGGGCTTCTTCCAGCTTGTTCTGCGCAGCCAGGATATCGCCTTTGCGGTCTTCCACCGAGGCCTTGAACTGCGGCAGTGCGGCCACGGCCAGCGCTTTCAGCGCAGCGTCGTAGGCTTTCTCATCCAGCAGCACGCCGGCCAGGCGGATCGAAGCGATGTTCTTATGCTCGTCGTTGCCGTGCGCAACCACCCACTCCAGCTGGGCCTTGGCGGACTTCAGGTCGTTCGCATCGAAGAAGGACTTGGCGGCGCTCAGCGCAGCCAGCGAAGCATAAGCAGTGCGGCCGAACTTGGACTCGATGTCGCCCGCTACGCGCGTCACCTTGGCGCTGTCCTTGGCGTTGACAGCGGTCTGCAGTTCATCGAACAGCACGGACGCTTGCGCTGCCTGGTTGCGCTGGTAGTAGTTCCAGCCGTTCCAGCCCGAATAGGCGGCCAGGCCTGCGATCACCAGCCAGGTGGTCAGGTTGCCGTACTTTGCCCACCACGCCTTGAGGGTAGCAAGCTGTTCTTGTTCTTCGAGATCGTATGCCATGTTTCAGTCTGCCTGTTTCTTTAAGAAATTAATGGTGGTGGTGATGGTCGTGGTCACAATCGTCTCCGCATGTGATCTGGTCCACGACGTAATCGACAACGCCTTCAAACGCGACGGTCTGTTGCTGGCCCTCGCCTTCTGCAGCGCGCATTGCCTTGACGACGGCAGTGTTGTTGGCCACTTCGTCTTCGCCGATGATGACTGCGAAGGTTGCGCCGGAGCCATCGGCTTTTTTCATTTGCGACTTGAAGCTGCCGGCGCCGTTGGTGCCGCCGCAGTGCAGGATCACGTCCAGGCCGGCGTCGCGCAGGCGCTCGCCGATGATGAAGGCTTGCATGCGCGCCGCTTCGCCCTGGTGCACCAGGTAGACGTCGCACTGGCGCGGCGCAGCGGTATCGCCGGCGCCTTTCATCAGTTCGATCAGGCGCTCGATGCCCATGGCGAAACCGACCGCCGGGGTTGGCTTGCCGCCAAACATTTCGATCAGCGGGTCGTAACGGCCGCCGGCGCACACGGTGCCCTGCGCACCCAGTTCGTCGGTTACCCATTCGAACACAGTGCGGTTGTAGTAGTCGATACCGCGCACCAGGCGGGTGTTGACGGTGTACTGGATCGCGTTCGCATCCAGGATCTTCTTCACGCCTTCGAAGTGGGCCAGCGATTCCTCGCCCAGGTAGTCCAGCAGCTTCGGCGCGCTATTGACGATGCCTTGCAGGTCCGGGTTCTTGGTGTCCAGGATGCGCAGCGGGTTGGTGTGCAGGCGGCGCTTGGCGTCGGCATCCAGGTGCTCTTCGTGCTGCTGCAGGTAGGCGATCAGGTCGACGCGGTGGCGCGCGCGCTCTTCGGCGTCGCCGATGGAGTTGATTTCCAGGCGGATGTTTTCCAGGCCCAGGTCATCCCACAGGCGGCGGCACATCACGATCATTTCGGCATCCACGTCCGGGCCGGTGAAGCCCACGGCTTCCGCGCCGAACTGGTGGAACTGGCGGTAGCGGCCGCGCTGCGGGCGCTCGTGGCGGAACATCGGGCCCTTGTACCACAGGCGCTTGGGGCCTTCGTACACCAGGTTATGTTCCAGCACGGCGCGCACCACGCCTGCGGTGCCTTCCGGGCGCAGGGTCAGCTGGTCGCCGTTCATGGAGTCTTCGAAGGAATACATTTCCTTCTCGACGATGTCGGTCACGGCGCCGATGGCGCGCGAGAACAGGCGGGTTTCTTCCACGATCGGGGTTCGGATCTGCTGGAAGCCGTAGCTCTGCACCACAGACTGCGCGGTGTTCTCGAAGATTTCCCACAAATGGGCGTCAGCCGGCAGGAGATCGTTCATCCCCTTGATGGCTGTGATTTTGTCTGCTTTATTGGACATGTTCTTTAAGCTGCTTTGCTATAGTTTTTCTGTACGTAGTCGAGCACGATCGCCTGGAATTCCTGGACGATATTATCGCCGCGCAGGGTCGCCACTTTCTGGCCGTCGACGAAGACCGGAGCAGCCGGCGATTCGCCGGTGCCCGGCAGGCTGATGCCGATGTTCGCATGCTTCGATTCGCCCGGGCCGTTGACGATGCAGCCCATCACGGCCACGTTCATCGCCTCCACGCCCGGGAAGGTCTTTTTCCATTCCGGCATCTGCTCGCGCAGGTAGCTCTGGATATCGTCCGCCAGTTCCTGGAACACGGTGGACGTGGTGCGGCCGCAGCCCGGGCAGGCAATCACCATCGGCGTGAACTTGCGCAGACCCATGGTTTGCAGGATTTCCTGACCTACCACCACTTCCTTGGTGCGGTCGCCGCCCGGTTCCGGGGTCAGCGAAATGCGGATGGTGTCGCCGATGCCTTCCTGCAGCAGCACCGACAGCGCGGCGGTCGAGGCCACGATGCCCTTGCTGCCCATGCCCGCTTCGGTCAGGCCCAGGTGCAGCGGGTAGTCGCAGCGCTTGCCCAGTTCGCGGTACACGGCGATCAGGTCCTGCACGCCGGAGACCTTGCACGACAGGATGATCTTGTCGCGCGCCAGGCCCAGTTCTTCGGCGCGTACCGCGTTTTCGATCGCGGAGGTGATCAGCGCTTCATACATCACGGCTTGCGCGGTCCATGGAATTTCGCGCGCAGCGTTTTCATCCATGATGCGCGCCAGCAGCGCCTGGTCCAGCGAGCCCCAGTTGACGCCGATGCGCACCGGCTTGTCGTACTTGGCTGCCACTTCGATCATCTGCGCGAACTGCGTGTCGCGCTTGGCGCCCTTGCCCACATTACCCGGGTTGATACGGTACTTCGACAGCGCCGCGGCGCAATCCGGGTACTCGGTCAGCAGGGTGTGGCCGTTGTAGTGGAAGTCGCCCACCAGGGGCACGTCGATGCCCATCTTGTCCAACTGGTCGCGGATGTAAGGCACAGCGGCCGCCGACTCAGGGCGATCCACCGTCAGGCGCACCAGTTCGGATCCGGCACGCGCCAGTTCCTTGACCTGGATTGCCGTCGCCACCGCATCAGCGGTGTCGGTATTGGTCATCGACTGCACCACCACCGGCGCGTCGCCACCGACCCAGATCTTGCGCTCGCCATGCTGCACCAGCACGCGGCGGCTGGCACGGCGTGCCAGTGGTCCGGATGGGATCGGGTTGTTCGAAGAAGACATGCTTGGCTACTCTTAATTACTTGATGTTCACGAGGGCATACGGCTTGCCCGGACCTTGCGTCAGTTCCAGCTTGCCGCCGGCCAGGTTCGCGCTGACGGCGCTAGGCTTGCCAACGATCAGCACGTCATCCGCGCGCACATTGAAAGTCTGCGTACTGCCTGCCTTCACGGTGCCACGGGTCAGGTTAGGCTGGCCGGCGCGGCGAATCTCGACCCACGAATCTTCCTTCACGGTCAGTACCAGCTTGCCGCCCGCGGCACCTACCGCTGGCGCACCACCAGCAACTGTCGCAGGCATGGCCGGCGCGGTGGCTTGCGCAGGGCTTGCGGCCGGAGCCGGGGCAACCGCGGCCGGCTTGACCGGAATCAGGCCAGGCGAAGCAGGCGCCGTGTTTGCCGGCGCGGCGCCAACTGCCGGCGCACCGGCCACAGTCGGCCCTGCGCGGTTGACTGGCGCCACGCCCGCAGCAGGCGCATTTGCCGCGGCGGGTGCGGTTCCCGGTGCAGCGACGCCGCCGGTTGTGGTGGTCATGCCGGGAGCCGCGGCAGGAACAGTGCCCGGCACAACAGCCTGCGCCGGCGCGCCGCCGGCAGCGCCAGGCACGCCAACGCCTGCCACCGCATCCGGCGCAGTATTGCTGCCAGGTTGCGGCGGCACGGAAATCAGCGGCACGTTCTGGGTCTGCATTGGCGTTTCCGCCGGCTGCGCGCCAGGCTGAGTCACCACCACAGGCACCGGCGCTTCAGCCGGCGCAGCAGGTGCGGTGAGGCTGCCACGGGTCGCCAGCGTCAGCGGCGACAGGATGCCCATCTGCCAGGCCGCGACCAGGCCAAGCAGCGCCAGCACGCCTGCGCCGGCGATGATGGCGCCCAGCGGCTTGCCGTTGTTGCGTTCATTCAGCGAAGGGAAGCGCGACTCCTGGAACGACGCCGTCACCCTGGTCGGGCGCACGGTCGCATCGGCATGGCCTACGGCCGCCTCCACTTCCACCATCGCCACCAGCGGCGCAGGGTCGAGCCGCATCGCCTTCGCGTAAGCGCGAATGAAGCCGCGCGTCACGGCGCGGTTTGGCAAGGCATCGAAATCACCCTGCTCGATCGCCACCACCTGGCGCGGCGCCAGCTTCAGTTGATCGGCTACCTGCTCGACCGAGAGGCCCATGGCCTCACGTGCTGCTGCCAGTGCTGCCCCGGGCGCGGAAGCATGCTGCCGGCTGGTCGGCTTGTCCTGCTCAGAATCCATTGGTTCCCCGTTCTCACTCATCAAACGCCCCACGTTGATACGCAGCGTACTCAGGCGAATCGGCATGATGCCGCCGCAGCTGGGTGGCAAAGCCCTGCTCCAGGCCCTGGTCGCCCATTTTATGCATCACCCTGACTGCCAGCCACAACACGTCGGGCGACAAGCTATCCAGCTTCGCCACCTTGTGCAATTGCGCGATAAAGAAGCTGGCGCGCGGATAATCGCGCCGCGCATAGTACACCTTGGCCAGGCCGATATTCGTTTCCGGCACGTCCGGCGCCAGCTTCAAGGCCGGCAGCAGGTATTTTTCCGCCAGGTCGAGATTCTTGATCTTCAACGCGCAATTGCCAGCATTGTTCATGGCACTGGCCGGCGAACGGTAATTGCGGCTGGCCAGCGCCGTATCGAAGTGCTTGAACGAATCCTTGATGCGCTCGTTCTGGCACAGGAAGGACCCGTAATTATTGTTCAGGTCCGGATCGTTCGGCGCCAGTTTCAGGGCCTGCAGGAAGTTGTCGTTCGCCAGTTCCTTCTCGCCCATGCGCATGTAGATGATGGCGCGCAGGCTGTAGCCATTGGCGCCCTGCGGATCGGCGGAGATTGCCTTCTTCACTTCATCGAGCGCGATCGGGTAATTACCCTGCTCGAAATAGCCGATCGCGAGCTGCAGGCGGATCTCGGCGCGCTTTTGCGCGGAAGTTTGGTCGGAAACGGTCTTCAGGTCTTCTTTACCGCTGGGGCCCTGCCCCGAAGTCGCGCAGCCCGCCAATAAACTGGCCAGCGCGACCGCGGCCAGGCACTTGAAGCGGCGCTGGGCGAAATCGGTCATCAGGAACGAATCTCCACGATCTTGCCGAAATCGGCGCCGTACTTCTTCTGGTATTCGGTCATCTTCTCCATCCGTTCAGCCACGCGGGTGCGATCTTTCACTTCGCCCGCCAACTGCCCGCAAGCCGCGTCGATATCATCGCCGCGCGTCTTGCGGATGGTGGTTACGATGCCCGCATTCATCAGAATTTCGGCAAAGGCCTTGATGCGCGGGTTCTTGGAGCGCAGCAGGCCAGATTCCGGGAAGGGGTTGAAAGGAATCAGGTTGAACTTGCAATTGACACCGAACTCCGGATGATTCACCAGCGCGATCAGCTCGCGCGCATGCTCATCCGTGTCGTTGTAATTATCGAGCATGCAGTACTCGAATGTGATGAAGTCGCGCGGCGCGAACTCCAGGTAGCGCTTGCACGCCGCCAGCAGTTCCTTCAGCGGGTACTTCTTGTTCAGCGGGACCAGCTCGTCGCGCAGCTTGTCGTTGGAGGCGTGCAGCGATACCGCCAGCGCCACCGGCACGTCTTGCGACAGCTTGTCGATCATTGGCACCACGCCCGAGGTGGACAGGGTCACGCGGCGGCGCGACAGGCCGTAGGCGTTATCGTCCAGCATCAGCTTGAGCGCGGTAGCGGTTGGCCCGTAATTCAAGAGCGGCTCGCCCATGCCCATCATCACCACGTTGGTGATCTGACGTTCGCCTTTCGGGCCGGGCTCGATGCCTTTGGTCTGGCGCAGCGCGAATTCGGCCATCCACAGCTGGCCGATGATTTCGCCCACGGTCAGGTTGCGGTTGAAGCCCTGCTTGCCGGTCGAGCAGAAACGGCAGTTCACGGCGCAGCCGGCCTGGGTCGAGATGCACAGCGTGCCGCGGTTTTCTTCCGGGATGAACACGGTTTCCACGGCATTGCCATTGCCCACGTCCACCAGCCATTTGCGGGTGCCGTCGGCGGAAGTATGGTCGCTGATGACGGCCGGCGCCACGATGTGGGCGCGCGTCTTCAGCTTCTCGCGCAAGGACTTGGCGAGGTCGGTCATGCTGTCGAAATCGGAGGCGCCGAACTGGTGGATCCAGCGCTGCAACTGTTTGGCACGGAAAGGCTTCTCCCCCAGCTCAGCGCAGTAGGCGACTAGTTGCTCCGGATCGAAATCCAGCAGGTTGGTGAGGGACGTTTCCATGCTTTTTTACTCAATTTCAAAAACGGCTTTGCCCCGGACCAAAGACCCGGGGCAAGGCGCAATACTACTTTACTACATTACAACCGCTAAAAATTAACGGGAGTAGACGTTCAGGGCTGGGAAGTAGTAGGCGATTTCCACAGCAGCGGTTTCAGCGGCGTCGGAGCCGTGCACAGCGTTGGCGTCAATGGAGTCAGCGAAATCAGCACGGATGGTGCCTTTTTCTGCTTTCTTCGGATCGGTAGCGCCCATCAGGTCGCGGTTCTTCAGGATTGCGCCTTCGCCTTCCAGAACCTGGATCATCACAGGACCGGAAACCATGAAGTCAACCAGGTCCTTAAAGAAAGGACGCTCGCGGTGCACAGCGTAGAAGCCTTCGGCTTCAGCGCGGGACAGTTGGGTCATGCGGGCAGCGATCACTTTCAGGCCTGCGCCTTCGAAACGGCTGTAGATCTGGCCGATCACGTTCTTGGCTACTGCGTCAGGTTTGATGATCGACAGGGTGCGTTCGATTGCCATTATGAAAAACTCCAATAAAAAGAAAGGTTTAAAAGAAGAAATTAGATTCTCGATCAACCCTAGATTTTAACATAGTTCACTCTCTATGCCCAAGGAAACACTCCCAAGGCGCATGTAAGGGCTTCCCCTAAGCGTTTTTAAGGCTTTCCTAAGCCAGAAAGTCCCCATCCGGTCATCAACATGCTATGCTTTTTGGTAAAGGAGGCATTTAACTATGCAAAACGTACATCAATTTGGCAGCGCCGTCGCCACCGACAACGCGCTGATCCGCAATCGCGTGCTGCGCAACACTTACTGGCTGCTGGCCCTGTCGATGATCCCGACCGTGCTGGGCGCGGCCGCAGGCCTGTTCTTCCATGTGCCGATTCCACGCGGCTTCATCGGCTTCATCGCGTTCATGGCGATCGCCTTCGGTTTCTTCTGGGCTATTGAAAAGAACAAGGACACCGGCGTCGGCGTTGCCCTGCTGCTGGGCTTCACCTTCTTCATGGGCCTGATGCTGACTCCGCTGCTCAGCCGCACCCTCGGTTATTCCAACGGCCCGACGCTGATCATGACAGCCTTTGGCGGTACCGGCGCCATCTTCGCCGCACTGGCCAGCTACGCCACCGTGACCAAGCGTGATTTCTCGATGATGGGCAAGTGGCTGTTCGCGGCCGTGATCGTGCTGGTCCTGGCGTCGATTGCCAACATCTTCCTGGGCATGAGCGCGCTGTCGATCGTGATCTCCGTGATGGTGATTGCCGTGTTCTCGGCTTACATCCTGTTTGACGTGCAGCGCATCGTCAACGGCGGCGAAACCAACTACGTTTCCGCCACCCTGGCACTGTACCTGGACGTGTACAACATCTTCACCAGCCTGCTGAACCTGCTGGGCCTGGCCGGCGACCGCGACTAAGCGCTACCCTGCCTCATCGAAAAGCCGGCCTTCGCGCCGGCTTTTTCTTTGCCCTGGCGCCGGATTTGCCGTTATCATAATTGCATGAAAACGCCACTTTCAGCCGCCCTTGCCGCATTGCTGCCTTGCGCCCTGCACGCAGCAACCATGACCTCCGCCGACATCCAGCGCCCCGAGGGCGCCCGCCACTACCTGATGGCGGAGCCGCAGCAGCCGGCCGCGGGCAAGCGCCCGCTGGTGCTGATCCTGCATGGGCACGCCGGCTCGGCCAACCTGGTATTCGGTCGCGAGCGGCTGCGGGTCCCGATGCAGCAATGGCTGGCTATCGCCGACCGCGAACAGTTGCTGGTGATAGCGCCGGATGGCGCCAAGGGCAGTGACAACAAGGCCGGCTGGAACGACTGCCGCGCCGACGCCAGCACCAGCCCCAAGACCGACGACGTCGGCTTTATCGGCGCCCTGATCGACAAAGCGATTGCCGAACATAACGCGGACCCGTCGCGCATTTATGTCATGGGCATGTCCAACGGCGGTGGCATGACTTACCGCCTTGGTGTGGAACTTGGGTCGCGCCTGGCCGGCATTGCCGCCATGGCCGCAGTATGGCCGGCCAAGAGCCTGTGCGCCGCGCCCAGCACGCCGTTGCCGGTGATGGTGATTCACGGCACCGCCGACAAGATCGTGCCATACGGCGGCGGGGAAATCGGGGGAATGATGCTGCGCGGGCGCGGCACCTCGCTTCCCGTGGAGCAGACCCTGTCGCTGTGGCGCAAGCTGGACCAGCTACCGGATGCGCCAACGCAAGACGCCGCCCTGCCCCATCACAAGGAATCGGGCGACACTTCAGCCCACCGTTACGTATGGGGCAGCGATCCGCACGGCCTGCAGGTTGAATTTTTCAAAGTTGCCAAGGGCGGCCACACGGAGCCGAGTATTCGGCACCGCTTGCAGTGGTATGCCGACATCCTGCTTGGCGCCCAGAATGCCGATTTTGAATCGGCGGAAGAAGCATGGCGCTTCTTCCGCGACAAGCGCCGCCAGTAGGCAGGCTTAAGCCAGGTCGAACACCGCCATCGATTCGACGTGCGAGGTGTGCGGGAACATGTTCATCACGCCGGCTTGCGACATGCGGTAGCCAGCACGGTGCACCAGCACACCCGCGTCGCGCGCCAGGGTCGACGGCGAGCACGAGACGTAGACGATACGCTTCGGCAGCATGTCCGGGTTCGATTCCTTCAGTTCGGCCAGCGCCAGCGACAGCGCCATCGCGCCATCGCGCGGCGGGTCGATCAGCATGCGGTCGAATTTGCCGAGGGCGATCAGGTCGTCCTTGGTGATTTCGAACAGGTTACGGCACTGGAAGGTGGTGTGGCCATCGACGCCATTTACCTTGGCATTGGACAGCGCGCGCTCGGTCAGCGCGGTCGAACCTTCGATGCCCACCACTTCGCGCGCCATGGTCGCCAGCGGCAGCGTGAAATTGCCCAGGCCGCAGAACAGGTCGGCCACGCGTTCATCCTTCTGCACATCCAGCAGGCGCAGCGCCTTGTGCACCAGCACGCGGTTGATGTGGTGGTTCACCTGGGTGAAATCGGTCGGCTTGAACGGCATCTTGATGCCGAATTCCGGCAGCGTGTAGTACAGCTCCTTGCCCGCCGGGTAAAACGGGTAGGCGGTGTCCGGGCCTTTAGGCTGCAGCCACCACTGGATCTGGTACTGGTCGGCGAAAGCTTTCAGCTTGTCTTCGTCACCCTCGCCCAGCGGCACCATATTGCGCATCACCAGCACGGTGTTGTCTTCGCCGACGGCCAGCTCGATCTGCGGCACTTTGTCGAAGATGGTCAGCGAGTGGATCAGGGCGCGCAGCGGCATCATCATGTCCGATACGTGCTTGGGCAGGATCTGGCAGCTCTGGATGTCGGCCACGAACACCGATTTCTTTTCATGGAAGCCGACCAGCACCGTGCCCTTCTTGGCCACATAGCGCGAGGACAGGCGCGCACGGTAACGGTAGCCCCAGGTCGGGCCGTACATCGGGCGCATCATGGTGTCGGACTTGACCTTGGACAGGTGCCACAGGTTGTCTTCCAGCACGCGCTGCTTGATTGCGACCTGGGCCGAAGCTTCCAGGTGCTGCATGGAGCAGCCGCCGCAGATGTCGAAGTGCTCGCACTTCGGCTTGACGCGCATCGACGATTCCTTGTGCAGCGCCGTCATGCGGCCCTGCTCCCAGTTCTTCTTCTTGCGCAGCAGCTCGAAGCTGACTTTTTCGCCCGGCAGCGCGCCTTCGATGAAGACGACCTTGCCCGGCGAGCCGTCTTCGTTCTCGATGTGGCCAACGCCACGGGCATCCATGTCCAGGGATTTGATTTCGACGATGTTGTCTTGCATAGCGATTAAGGTTGCAGCCGGCGCGGGGAGCGCCCAAAGCCCGCTATGATAGCAAAAACCGGTACCCCGGTGTCAGACCCGTGGGGTCTGACACCGATACGCGACCGCCGCGGGCCGGTGTCTGACCCTGCGGGTCAGACACCGCTTTACCGGTTTTAGAGGAGAGAATCGCGCACGACGCCGCGTGCCGCCATGGCGCGTTTCAGCTTGACCAGCGCCTCCTGCTGGATCTGGCGCACCCGCTCCCGCGTCACGCCCATTTCCTCGGCCAGCGTCTCCAGCGTGGCCGGATCGTCGTTATCCAGCCCGAAGCGCCGCATGATGACGATACGCTGCTTGTCCGGCAGCTTGGTCAGCCAATCGCGCACCAGCACCGTCATCTCATGGTGCTCGGCCCGTGCATCGGGCGAATCCTCGGAATCGCCCGGCAGCATGTCCATCAGCGAAGACTGGGGGTCGTTATCCAGCGGCGCATCGAGCGAAGTGGCATGCTCGGAGAGGGCCAGGATATCCTGCACCTCCTCCACTGGCCGCCCCACCAGGTCGGCGATATCCTCCGCCGTGGCATCCTTGCCGTTGTGGTGCTGCGCCTCCAGGTGGTACTTCCCCCGCAGGATCTGGTTCAGTTCGCGCACCATGTGCACCGGCAGGCGCACCGTGCGCGCCTGGTTCATGATGGCGCGCTCGATGCTCTGGCGGATCCACCAGGTGGCATAGGTAGAGAAGCGGAAACCGCGCTCCGGCTCGAACTTGTCGATGGCGCGCATCAGGCCGATATTGCCCTCCTCGATCATGTCGAGCAGGACCACGCCGCGGTTGATGTAATGCTTGGCGATCGAGACCACCAGGCGCAGGTTATGCTCGATCATGGTCTGGCGGGCGGAGAAATCGCCCTGCTTGGCCAGGGTGGCGAAATGCACTTCCTGCGGCGCCGTCAGCAAGGGCCGGGTGCCGATCTGGTTCAGGTAGTGCTGGGTAGTGTCGGTGGAGAGCTCCGCCGCCAGCACTTTTTTCAGCTCGTCGACAGTTTCAAGGACGGCGCTGGCGCCTTCAACCGCGACTTCGCCGTCCGGCTCCATGGAATCGATCGCTACTTCATCGATCGGCTCGTCCGGGAATTCCTCAGGAATCGAGTCGTCTTCCAGTTGGTCATTCGGCGAGCGTGTCATGGGTGTATCTAGCGGTTAGGCAGGAATTTCGATGGATCCACCGGCTTGCCCTGCTGCCTTATCTCAAAGTGCAGCTTGACCGTGTCGGTATCGGAGTCCCCCATTTCAGCAATTGCCTGGCCCCTGCGCACTTCCTGCCCCTCCTTCACCAGGATCGAGCGGTTATGGGCATAGGCCGACAACAGGCTGTTACTGTGCTTCACAATGACGAGATTACCATATCCGCGGATGCCGCTACCTGCATACATCACTTTTCCTCGTTCGGCAGCCAACACTTGTTGCCCGGCGCGTCCGGCGATATCGATACCCTTGTTCTTGCCCTCGTCGAACTGGGCCACCACGCGGCCATCGGACGGCCAGGTCCACGACAGGTCGCGGTCTTCCGCGCTGACCGCCGCTGGCGGCGCCACGGCCGGAGCGGGGGCCGGGGCCAGGCTGGCCACCACGGCCGGTTTCTCGCCGCGCTCGTCGGTTTTCTGCAAATCCGCCACCGCAGTGTCGGAATACGGACGCTTTTCACCTTTCGGGGTCGACTTGCGCGGCGGCGGCGGGGTTTTCTCGATCTGCGGCGGGGTCGGCACGGCAGCGACCTGCACGCCCTCTGGCTGCGTCAGGCGCAGCACCTGGTCGACCTTGATGTCGTCCGGGTTGGTCAGGTTGTTCCATGCTGCCAGGTCGCGGTAATTCAGGCCGCGGTCAAAGGCGATGCGGATCAGGGTGTCGCCCTTATGGACGGTGTAGTAGCCATCCTTGTCTTTCGGTTCCTCCGGGGCCGGTTTGGCCGGTGCGACAGGAAGTGGCATCGAGCGATCCTCGACCGGGGCCGGCTGCTTCACGGTTTCACAGGCGGTCAGCACGACCAGCGAGGCGGCCATCAGGAAAAGGGAATATTTCTTCGTCATTCTATTGATCTGTGTGTTAAACGGTGCCAGGGCGCAGTGGCACAAAATGGCAGTCTTCCAGCGTCTGGCGCACCCATTCGTTCTTGCTGACACGGGTCACCAGTTCGAGATGCTGGGTGCGGGCCCCGACCGGGGCGACCAGGCGGCCGCCGATATTCAGTTGATCCAGCAAGGCCTGCGGCACTTCGAGGCCCGCGGCGGCAAGGATGATGCCATCGAAAGGCGCCGCCTGCGGCAAGCCTAGCATACCATCTCCGTAGTGCAAACGCAGGTTCGGCACCCGCATCGGCCGCAAGTTGGCCTTGGCCAGTTCGTGCAGGGGCTTGATGCGCTCGATCGAGTACACCTCTTTCGCCACGCAGGCCAGCACTGCCGCCTGGTAGCCGCAGCCGGTGCCGATTTCCAGCACCCGGTGCAGATCCTGGCCGGCGCGCATCACCTCGATCATGCGCGCCACGATATAAGGCTGGGAAATGGTCTGGTGGTGGCCGATCGGCAGCGAGGCGTCGATATAGGCTTGCGGCGCCAGGCCTTCGTCCATGAACATATGGCGCGGCACGGTGTCCAGCGCGCCCAGCACCACGGGATCGCTGACGCCCTGCCTGGCTACCCGCTGCACCATGGCGCGGCGCACGCCGTCCGACACCAGCGCGCTCTGGCGCTGCCCCGCCAGCGGGGCAAGCTGTACCTGGGCGCGTTCCTGGGCGTAGGAGTGGGCCCGCGAAGGCGATGCCACCGGCTGCGGCGGGCGCCAGCCGCCAGGGCTGGCAGCGGCCGTGCGGGCTGCATTCTGGGTGGCGGTTTGTGGCGTGGCCACGGTGTTATAGACCGGCTTTTTCGCCGGGCTCTTGTCGGTAACGGATGACAGGGGCAGCGGGAAAGTGCGGGTCTTTTCGCTCATGCGATGGCCTTTGCCAGGGAATCGAGTTGCTGGCGATGGGTCAGGTCGATCTGCAAAGGCGTCAGCGACACGCAGCCATTGGCCACGGCATGGAAGTCGGTGCCCTCGCCGGCATCCTTGCAGGCGCCCGGCGGGCCAATCCAGTATATTTCGCGGCCGCGCGGATCGAGCGCCTTGACCACGGGTTCGGCCTGATGGCGGCGGCCCAGGCGGGTCGGCGTCAACGGTCCCAATTGCTCATACGGCAGGTTCGGGATGTTCACGTTCAGCAGGTAAGGCCGCTCCAGCAGCTCCAGGTAGCGCTGCACCAGCTCGCGCGCCACGCGGGCGGCAGCATCGACATTGGCCCAGCCGTAGGAACCCTGCGAAAACGCCATGGCCGGCACGCCGAACAGGTAGCCCTCGGTGGCGGCGGCCACGGTGCCGGAATACAGGGTGTCGTCGCCCATGTTCGGGCCGTTGTTAATGCCCGACACCACCAGGTCCGGCACATGGTCCAGCAGTCCGGTCAGCGCCACGTGGACGCAATCGGTCGGCGTGCCGTTGACAAAATAGAAACCATTGGCCGCCTGGTGCACCGACAAGGGGCGGTCCAGGGTCAGGGAATTGGAGGCGCCGGAGCGATTGCTGTCCGGCGCCACAACCACGATATCGGCAATTGGCTGCAGGGCTTCCGCCAGCGCATTGATGCCAGGCGCCAGGTAGCCGTCGTCGTTACTGATAAGGATTCTCATACAGGGAATTTTACCTGAAGCAACGGGAAAAAAATCGGGACGTACCGCTTTTGCAAGAGCACGTCCCTTTTTTTTCCAAGACAAATTTACATCGCCGCCGGCATCGGCCAGTACCCGGTCCGGTCCTGCTCCAGGGGGAAAACGTGGTGATTGTTCAGCGCAACCGGTTCAGCCGATGGCAGGCGTTGCCAGGGACATAGCCCGTCGCCAAACCACTGCATAAAGGCACCATAGGCTTGCTGCAGGGCCAGCGCAGGCAGCGGCTCGCCGCTGGCCAGGCCTGCACAATGCGGCAGTCGCACCGCATCGAAGTAGTTTTCCAGCGACAGCCAGGGCAAGCCGTAGGCCTCGCCCAGCATGCCTTCAAACAGGGGCTGGTAGCCGCCCTCCCCGTCTTCGCCGCGCCGCCAGGACGAGGCCTGCTGCTCGTCCGACGTGTCGATGCGCGAAGGCAGCGGATAGACCAGCAACTGGCGCTGTTCGTCTTCATGGCAGCTGCGGTAGCCGGTGGCGCGCACCACCAGGTCCTGCAAGCCGTCCAGGTTTTGCCGGTTTGGCGCAAACACCAGCACCAGCCGCGTTGGCAGCAGCGTGGTACAGATGGCGGAGCAGTCGGCGCGCCCGCTGCGCGCGTCGACCAGCACATGGCCGAAACGGCGCGCCAGGCGCGCGGCAAAGGTGCGGAACAGCGCGGGGCAAGCGTCGAACAAGCTTTGCCAGTCCAGCATCGCCGCGCGTTCCGCATGGCTGCCATCGCACCGCCCAGCGCGCAGCAGCCACAGTGGCCGGTCATCGCATGCCCTTACCAGGTACTGCTCCCAGCAAACCGCATCGAGCACCGCCTCGGCCAGCGCCTGGTCGCTGGCGTAGCGGCCGGCCCGCTCCTGCAGCTGGTCGCGGCATTCTTCGAACAGGTCCAGCACGCCCGGCGCCTGCGCCGAGCCGGGAAAGTAGTAATGCAGGCCCGGCGCTTCCAGGTCCCAGTCGACCAGCAGCACCGGAGCGGTGCGGCGGCATGCCAGGATGTGCCCGAGATTGGCCAGCGCCATGGTGCGGCCCACGCCGCCTTTATAGGAATAGAAAGTGGTGACTTCGCCGGCTGCGGGCAGCTCCGGCAGGTGCAGGCGTAGGTGTTCCATGGCGCTCTTTCAGTGGTTTTTCTAGCGTGGGAAATGCGGCGGCGCCGGCGGGCGCCATTCCGGCGGCACCGGCGGCAGCACGAACTGCCTGCAATCGTGGCCGGGCGGGATGCTTGCCTTCAGGCAGTGGTAGTGCATCGTGATGCGGTCCACGATGCGCCGGATATCGGGCAGGAAATCGGGGTTGGTCTTCAAATCCCCGGTCGCCAGCGTATAGCGCGAAAAATCGACATACATGCCAGGCTCGCTGATCTGGCGCGGCAGGTTCAGCGGATGGCGGGTCATGATGACGGGAATGATCAAATGGCTGGGCAGCTCGTACCAGCCGCTGCGCTCGGCCTCGATCATCTGCATGGCGGCGAATTCGCGCCGGGTATATGGGTGGGCCTCGTACTTGGGCGTATAGATCACGATCATCGTGGCGCTCTGGCACATGGCCAGCGCCAGACGGCGGTCGATATCGTCGCCGCCACCCAGTTGCTCGCTATCGACAAAGAGTTCGGTCTCGTTGTCGAAATGGGGCTCAAGATAGCACTTCAGGGCATCGACCAGGTCGTCCTTGAAGTGGCTCATATATGCGTGCTGGCCATGCGCGTAACTGAAAAAGCAGCCGTACCGGATACTCATGGCAATCGCCTCCCCTGCCTGCCCAATGTATTCCCCTCCCGCGCGTTAAACTTTGTGCCGGCGCAAAGTGTTCTCGGGCATAATCGCACGATCGTTCGAATAATCTGGAGACCAAATGAAGGCTATCGTTTGCAAGGAATGGGGCATGCCCGACACGCTGCTGCTGGAGGAACTGCCCGATCTGGTGCCCGGCGCGGGCCAGGTGGTGCTGCAGGTGAAGGCAGCCGCCGTCAACTTTCCCGATGTGCTGATCATCCAGGGCAAATACCAGTACAAGCCTGCCCTGCCCTTCACGCCAGGGAATGAAGTTTCGGGCGTGGTGCTGTCGGTCGGCGAAAGCGTGCAAGGCTTCAAGCCGGGCGACAAGGCAATTGCGTTCTCCGCCCATGGCGGCTTTGCCGAACAGCTGCTGGTGCCCGCCGCTTCGCTGATGCCGATGCCGCCGGGGATGGATTTCGACACCGCCGCTGCGATCACCCTCACCTATGGCACATCGCACCATGCGGTAGTGGACCGCGCCCAGTTGAAGGCCGGGGAAACCATGCTGGTACTGGGCGCCGCTGGCGGCGTGGGGCTGGCGGCGATCGAGATCGGCAAGGCGCTCGGCGCGCGCGTGATAGCCGCCGCTTCCAGCGAAGAAAAACTGGCCGTCTGCAAGGAGCATGGCGCCGACATATTGATCAACTACAGCAACACCGACCTGCGCGAAGCCATCAAGGCCGCCACTGACGGCAAGGGCCCGGACGTGATCTATGACCCGGTAGGCGGCGAGTACGCCGAGCCGGCCTTCCGCTCGATCGGCTGGCGCGGCCGCTACCTGGTGGTGGGGTTTGCCAATGGCGAAATTCCGAAGCTGCCCCTGAACCTCACGCTGCTCAAAGGCGCTTCGTTGATCGGCGTGTTCTGGGGCGAATTCGTCAAGCGCGAACCGAAAGCCAACCTGGCGGGCATGATGCAGCTATTGGGCTGGCTGGCCGAAGGCAGGATTCGCCCGCACATTTCGGCACGCTATGCGCTGGCCGATACGCCGCGCGCGCTGGAGGCCATGGCGGCTCGAAAAGTCACCGGCAAGGTGATTATCAAGCCTTAAGCCATTGCATGAAGCGGGCGGCAAGGTAAATGACAGCGCCGTTCGCAGCCAGCATTGCCGCCAGGTGCAGTCCCATCGCGGCCAGGGTTTGCAGCAGCGGCCCGCTGGCCCAGGTGCCGCAGATCGTCATCAGGGCCGGCATCAGCACGAACCCGGCACCGTGCGCTGTGGACGTGATGAAGGTCCACAGCGCCATGCCTGCCTGCCCCGCCAGCGCGTGCCCCTTGGCGAAGCGGCAAGCCAGCGCTGCTGCCAGCAGCACGCCCGCGCCCCATTGCAGCGCCGGGCGGTCCAACGGCAGGCGGAAAACCACCGCCGCCGCCACTACCGCCATCGACGCCATATGGCCGCAGGCGATTGCCGTCACGGCCCGCCAGGGCCGGAAGCTCGACATGGCATCCCCGCCTCACGCGTGAGCGCTGCAGCACGAAGCGGCCGGCTGGGCGTAGCGGTCGTGGTACCTGACCCACGCCATGGTGTACGGCAAGCAGTCCTCCTGCCTGCCCAGCGGCGTGATATCGAGGAAGCGATAGGTGTGCATCATCACTTCCACGCCGCGGCCGAAGGTCGAATAGGTGTGATAGACCGCGCCTGTCTCGTCCTTGTAGAAAACGCTGACGCCGGGCGCATCTTCAAACGGGAAAGCCTGGCCGGTGTAGTTGTAATTGACCTTGCCTTCAGCGAGCTCTTCCGGCGCAAAGCTGACGTGGAAATCGTAATTGAAATCGCTGTCGCCGGACGACACCCATTTGAACTGCCAGCCCATGTCCTGGCGCATGCGCTCCAGGCTGGCCAGCGGCGCACGCGACACCACCACCATGCCCACGTCGCGCTGCGCCAGGTGCGCCAGCGCACCGTCGGTATGGTCGGCCATGTAGGAGCAGTGCGGGCAACCGCGCTCCTCCCCTGGCGCGAACATGAAGTGCTGCACCACAAGCTGGCTATGGCCTTCGAACAGGTCGGACAGCGAACGCTTGCCTTGCGGCGTATCGAATACATACTGCTTGTCCACGCGCACCCACGGCAGCGCGCGGCGCTCGCTGGCCAACTGGTCCTGCTGGCGCATCAGCTCCTTCTCGCGCACCAGCAATTGCTTGCGCTGCGCCAGCCATTGCTCCTGATTGACGATGGTATTCATGATCACTCTCCTCGTGGACGACGCACTGCGCGCACCTTGCCGCTGTTTTCGCCGCCGGCGAAGAACAAGCCACCGCCGTCGGATTCCAGGCCGCTGACGAATACGCCCGGCGGCATTTCCAGCAACTCAAGCACGGCGCCGCTTTGCGGATCGACGTGGCGGATCTCGCTCTGGTCGCCTTCCCAGGTACCGTGCCACAGCTCACCGTCCACCCACGTCACGCCGGTGACGAAGCGGTTCGACTCGATGGTGCGCAGCACGGCGCCGGTTTCTGGGTTGACCTGGTGAATCTTGCGGTCGCGGTATTGCCCTACCCACAGGCTGCCCTCCGCCCAGGCCAGGCCTGAGTCGCCGCCTTTTCCGGGTGCCGGGATCGAGGACAGCACCGTGCCGCTGGCCGGGTCGATCTTGTTGATCCGTTCCGCCGCGATCTGGTACAGGAATTTGCCGTCGAACGCCGTACCGGCATCGGCAGCGAGGTCCAGGGCGCGGGCTTGCTTGCCGTTTTCGGGATCGAAGCCGATCAGGCGGGCGCCGGTGGCAGCCCATACCAGATGGCCGTCGTAAGTCACGCCGCCGACTTTGCTGACGCCGTCGAACGGGCCGTATTCGCGCAGGATTTCCGCCTTGCGCACCTTGCTTGAATTTCGGGTCATTGCTTGGCTCCTTATGAGTGCGCCGATGATCGGCGCCGCAAGTGAACTTTATTCCAACGGCAGTGCAGCAGGGAGTAACAAGATTGTCGTGAATCCGGCCAACGGCGGCGCCAGCCAGCGCCGCGTGCGCGCATTGCCGATCGAACGCACCCGGCCGGCCGCTTCCAGCTCAGCCAGTGCGCGCTGAATGGTGCGCTGGCTGGCGTCAAGCGCCAGCGCCAGCGCAGAAGTCGACCAGGCGGCGCCGTCGGACAATAGCGCCAGCAGCGATGCCTGCTCGCCATCGATCGGCGGCTGCAGCACGGCCAGGGGGCGCCCATTCAGCGGCCGGACTGCAAAACCGCGCGGCGTGGCCTCGATGCTGGCCAGGCCCTTGAGCAATGCACGCAGGCGGCCGATCTCGACGCGCAGCCGCGCGCGGTGGCTTTCGTCGGGACGGCGGGTATTGAAAGCTTGTTCGATCAGGACATCACGCTCGGCATCTCCCGGCCAGGCTTGGGCCAACGTGCGGGCCAGCGCGAACAGCACCGGCCTGCGCGCCAGCGGGCGCCAGTTGCTGCCGCTGCCCAAGCCGCGCCGGCAGGCGTCCAGCACCACCGTGGCCGAGGCCAGCAGCGCCGCCACCTGGTCGAGCGACAACTCGCCGCCGCCATGCCGGCGCGCCGCGGGGCGCTGCAGTGCAGCGTTGGCCTCCATCACCTCGGCCAATAGCTCCGGTACGCCCGAGCGCGTGGCCGCCGCCTGCGCCTGCGCAAGCGCAGCCCGCGCCGCAGCCGGGTCGAGTGAACGCATTGCCAGTTCGGCCGCCGCCAACTGCGCCACGGCCGCCAATGCCGGCGTCAGGGCCCGGATATCGAGGCGCAACAGTTCGGCCGCAGCGGCTTCCAGGCGCCCAAGCAGGAGCAATCTTCGGGCGGCGATCAGGCGCGCCTGCAATGCATTGCCATAATCGCCGCGCGCCTCCAGCACTGCCAGCGCGGCCGACAGCACGCGCGGTGGCCCAGCGAAATCGCGCATGGCCAGCGCCACTTCCGCTTCAGCCACCACGCATCGCGCGCGGGCCAATTCTTCGTGCATACCAAAGCCGCGTGCTGCACGGCGCAGCAGTTCGCGCGACTTTGGAAAGTCGCCCAGGCGCGCCATGGCGATGCCGCGCAAGGCCAAGGCCGGCGGATCGCCGCGCAGGGCGACATGTTTCAGCGCGCCCAGCACATCACCGCTGGCAAGCGAACGGGCCGACGCAGTGATCAGGGAATCCATCGGGGCTCAGCCGGCCTTGCGCACGCGCGACGCGGCAGCGCGCAGCAGGATGCGCGAATACAGCTTGTGGAAGCCCAGCAGCGCGCGAAACACGCCGCCCTGCCGCGAGCGCACCACCGCCGAACCGAAATACAGCCGCGTCCCCTGCCCGGCCGGCGCTGCCATCAGCCATGAGCGCGTACTGCCGGCGTAATCGCACATCAGCAGTTGGCCGGGCGCCCGTCCTTCCACCGACCAGGCGGCGAACTGCTGGCGCTGGCCGCTTGCCAATTCGCGTGCTTCCGTATCGCGCGAAGGACGCGCGGCGAACAGCGCCAGCAACAGGCGCTCGAGTTTGAATACTGCCGTGGTGTAGAAGGCTTCGACAAAGGCGTCGTGGCCCACCTGGCCTGGCACGTCGATGGCAAAACAGTCGGTATAGGCACCCTGCGCACGGTAACGCTGCAACAAGGCGTCTTGCGGCAGGTCGGCGATCATAGGTAGGTCCAGGTGGCGGCGCCGTCGAACTTGCGCACTTCCAGCGTTGCCACGACTTCCGGTGCGAAGTTGGCCATATTGACGCCCATGCGGCCGTCGACATTGGGCTGCAGCGACTTCCAATGCGTGACGCAGCCGCAAGACCTGCAACGCACGGTGCGCAGCGACTTGTCGCCCCAGATGTAGTCCTGGCCATGCGCCGGCTCGCCCTCGATGCGCACCGCGTCTTCGGCATAGAAGGCCCACAGTGCGCGCGTGCGGCGGCAGATCGAGCAATTGCAGTCGATCAGGTAGGCCGGGGTGTCCGGCACTGCAATCGTGATCGCGCCGCAGTGGCAGGAACCAGTAAGGATAGTCATTTGACCAGCATAACACCTCGCTCGTCGATTTGCAGGCGCTCGGGCTCAGTCCTCAGTACCATAGCCCTGCGCACGGGCCGCGGATGCCGCCAGCAGCGCGGCGCACAGCGATACACCCAACAACGGGCGGCTCATGCGCTCATTACCTGGCTTGGCAGCAGGTCGGACATATTCTCGGCCACATTGCGCGCGCTGAAGCAGCGGAAGCGGAATTCTCCGCCATCGTCCAGTTCCACCACCACGATGCCGGTCAGGATGCCGAATTCGCGCCGTACCGACCGCACTTCGCGCAAGGGAATATGCACCGGCTGCAAATCATCGTGCACCGCCTTGTTCATGATGTTCGGCACCCAGTCCAGCGCATCGGCCGATACGGTGACAATGCCGCCCACCCACAATCCGCCGATGACGGCGCCAATCGCTTCGACATTGCGCGCCGCAGCTCCGCCAATGCGGCGATTGACCACGGCATCCGTGATGAAGGCATTGCACAACTTCTTGATAAAGATCGTCATTGGAACCTCATGCCGTTTTTGTCGATGAAAAGGTTGGCCGGATCGCCCTTCAGCACCAGTTGCAGGTTTTCGCGTGCAGCCTTGCGCATGTTTTCGTACACGGCCGGTGGCTGCGGATGCTGCTGGTGCGATCTGTAGGCAAGCGCCATGAAGGCGCCGATCATGGCGCTCTGTTCGAAGACATCGCGCACCTTGTCCGCTTCGTTTTTGCCGTTGATGTCCCGCAGTTTGTCCTGTGCGCGAATTTGCCTGGCGACGGCATCGAAGTCCTCATCCGGGACTTCGGCATTTTTCAGCACCATGTAATTCCCGACCAGGAAAGCGGCCAGGCCGCCCGCCATGTCGCGCGGTGTCCAGCCCATTTTTTTCTCGACCTGGAGGTAGACGTCCATGCTTTGCACATAGACCTGCTCCATCTCCGCGCGCTTGTCGGCCGGGAAGTGCTGGGCAAGCTTGTGCGCGTTGGCCCTTACCGCGGGCCTGGACCTGGGCAGGATGGGCGGCGCCTTCCGCGACTGCGTCACCGAAGGAACAGGAATGCGCAAGTCCGGCTGCGGCCAGACCACGACGTTATCGTAGCTCATGCCATAACCGCAGCACTGGCTGTGCGCGGCGGGCGTCAGCGCGATGGCCAGCGCGCCCAAGATCAACTTGCACTTCATCGCATCACCTCGACTTTGCCCAAAACGTTGCCTGAGAATATACAATTTTGTGCAACGCGCCAATTGAATCGAGGTGCGTGAAAGTCACTCGGCACAGGAGGTATCGCACATGCGGATTCGCACGCTGGCCTGGTTTGCCCTGGCCCTTACCCTGCATGGCGCCGCCCGGGCGGGCGAAATGCTGCTGGATATTCCGACGCGTCCCGGCGCCACAGTGCGCGTGCTGGAGATGACTGGCGAGCACGCTGCCAGCCATGTTGTGCTCTACCTTGCAGGCGGTTCGGGCCAGCGCGGATTGCAGGGCGTCTGGCCTGGCAGCCTGCCGGCCGATCCGGATACCCTGTTCGGCGCGCAGCGCCAGATGGCCAGCCAGGTAGGAGCCATGGTGGCGCTGGACACCGCCAGCGACAATGAAGTGCTGGACCTGGGCAGCCGCCAGGGCGCCGCGCACCGGCAGGATGTCGCCGCCGTCGTCGATGTCATGCGCAAGCGCCACCCGCAGGCCCGCATTGTGCTGATGGGCAGCAGCGACGGCGCCTTCTCGGCCGCCTTTGTCGCCAACCGCTTGCCGTTGGTTGATGCCGTGGTGCTGGTCAATGGCAGTGCCGATGCCTGGGCCGAAGTCCCGCACCTGAAACGCCCCGTGCTTGGCGTGCACCACCGGCGCGATGCCTGCCTGCCCTTCCGCGACAGCTATCCAAAAGCACGCTTCTTCCCGCTGATTTCAGTCGACAGCGAAGCATTCCCGCAGGTTCGCGCCGGCACGCGCCGCGACTGCAGCCGCGAAAGCGCCCATGGCCTGCAGGGCCAGCGCTCGCAGGTCTACCAGGCAATCGGCAACTGGCTACTGACCGGCCAGGCCCCGCCGGAACTGCATTAGCCTGGTGCCGCGCCCAGCGTATCGAGGAAGCGCAGCAGCCGGCGCCGGTATTCTTCCGGACTGAAGGCGTATAGATCCTGGTGGATCGCGCCCTCGACCAGCCAAAGGGTTTTCGCCCCGCCCGCCGCGTCGAACAATTGTCGCGTTTCTTCCGGCGGCGTCTGGCCGTCGCGCGTACCGCCAGCAACCAGTACCGGCACCTGCACCTTGCGAATCTGCTGCACGGGGCGAAGCTGCTCGCGCCCGACACCTGTGCGCAGGGGCAGCTGCCAATAAAGCAGCGGTGCAGCAAGGCGGCCCAGCCCACCAAAGCGCATTGCGAGCCGGTTGGCCACGGCATCTTCTATGGCCGGATAGACCGATTCAAGCACGAATCCATCGGCGGCCACCGGCCCTTTGCCCAGCAGGGACGCGGCACCGCCCAACGACTGGCCGATGACGGCCACGGTCGCGCAACCTTGTGCGCGCAAATAGGCAACGCCGTTGCGGGCATCGTCCGCTTCGCGATGGCCGAATGTGATCATCTCGCCCGGCGTTTCGCCATGCGCCTGCAGGTCGATCGCGAGCGCGCTCCAGCCGGCATCGCGCAGGAACGCGGCGCGCCCCGCCATCGCGCTGCGGTCACCGCGAATGCCGTGCATCAGGAGCGCGCAACGCGTCGAACCCGGCGCGCGTAACAGGGAGCCATGCGTGCCGCCAGCCAGCATCGGCTCAAAGCCGAGGCCCGCCGGCATGGGGACGGGATGATTGACCGGCCTGGAAAGCTGCCAGCCGGCCGCCCAAAGGCCCAGCAGCGCGCCGGCGGCAAACAGGACCGCAAGCGCCTTGCGCAGCTTCATGCCGCGCGGCGTTCGACCAGCCGGCGCACGGGACCGGGCAGCCATTGGCGCAGGCTGGCACCAATCGCCGCCTCGCGGCGCTGCCAGAACACGCCGGTCGCGATGATCGCGATGCCGATGGCTGTCAGGGCGACCGGGAACAGCAGGCTGTCGCGGAAAACGGTGTACGACAAGTGGCCCAGGTAGCCAGCCAGGCCAAAGCCGCCGAACACTGCAAACACACGGCGCGACAAGGCTGCACCGATGCCGATCATCAGGAGGTTGATCAGGCAGTAGACCAGCTTGCCGAACTCGCTGCCGGAATCCATCGAAGACAGTGCGCCCCAGAACGTCAGTACCCCCCAGATATAGAGCCAGAACGCATAGTCCTTGCTGCTGCGGTTGCGCAAGTCGATCCACAGCGCGACCAGCGTCATGGCGATGCCGAATACCGCCGACATGACCTTGCCTTCATGGGAGAACAAGCTGTAATGGCCGAGCAGCATTTCGGTGACGTCCATGCTCATGTACCACAAGGTCACCGCCAACGGCATGACAGTGAACGGCATGCGGTAGCGCCACAACACCGCCGCCCCGGCGGCCAGCGTGGCCAGTTCCATCAGGATCCAGCGCCAGTCGATGTAGTAGTGGTAGTTGCGGTACGAACTGCCTGCGCCGCCGTCGGCCCACAGGCCAAGCATATGCTGCAGGCCATAGACCGCCAGCGGCACCAGCACGACCGCAAAGGCGGCAAGCACGCCGGCCGGCAGCAGCAGGCTGCGCGCGCGCAGCCATTCGACCGCGCCAAGGGCCGCCACCATATAGCAAATGGAAATGAACAGCAGGCCGGTGCCGCCAAAAGATTCCCAGCCCAGCGTCATGAACAGCGACATGGCGCCGATGGCGATCAGGCCGCCCAGGTAGTAAAGGATGTGCGCCGGCTTGAAGCCGGGCGTATGCTGCTCGCGCGCCACCAGGAACTGCCACAAGCGCCCAGCCTGGCCTTCATCCAGCAGGCCCTGGCCTGCCGCCTCGTCCAACATTGCGCGTGTCAGTTTCATTGCGTCTCCCGGTGTTAATGGCCTTTGAAGAATTCGATCACGTCCGCCGCTTCGCGCGTGCGCTTGAATGGCGGCAGGCTTTGCCAGATACGGCGGCCGTAAGGCTTGGAGATCACGCGCGGGTCGCACAGCATCAGCACACCGCGGTCGCCCTCGTCGCGAATCAGGCGGCCGGCGCCCTGCTTCAGGTTGATGATCGCTTCCGGCAAGGTGTGGCCCATGAAGCCGTTCAGGCCCTGGCGCTCCATCACTTCGATACGCGCTGCCAGCACAGGATCGTCCGGCGGTGCGAAAGGCAGCTTGTCGATGATCACCAGCGACAGCGCCTCGCCGCGCACGTCCACCCCCTCCCAGAAGCTCTGCGAGCCAATCAGCACACCGTTGCCGGCCTTGCGGAACTGGTCCAGCAACTCGGTACGGCCACGGTCGCCCTGCACGAACAGCGGGAATTTGAGGCCGCGCTTGTCGAATTCGTCGCGCAGGCGGTCGGCCGCGCGCTTGACGGCGCGCAGTGTGGTGCACAGCAGGAAGGTGCGGCCGCCGGCCGCTTCGATGACCGGCAGCGCCGCATCCAGCACGGCATCGGTGTAGCCCATCGAGTTCGGGTCCGGCAAGCCTTGCGGCACGTACAGGATGCCCTGTTCTTCATAGTTGAACGGGCTAGGCCAGTTGCGCGCGACTTCGTTCTCCAGCCCCAGTTGCTTGGCGAAGTGGGTAAAGTCGTTTTTCACCGCCAGCGTGGCGGAGGTGAAGATCCAGCTGCGCGGCACGCCTTCGCGCTGGCCGTTGAAGATCGGCGCGATCGACAGCGGCGTCTTATGCAATTGCAGCGAGCTTTGGAAGGCCTCGACCCAGAACACGGCTTCTTCGCCGGCAGCCACCTTGGCTTTCGGGTCGAATTTCCAGGCCTCCAGCTTGGCCGACAGCTCGTTGCCGCGCACGCGGCATTGTTCGATGGTCTCGGCGCGCTCGGCATTTTTTTCCAGCACGGCCACCATGTCGATCAGTTCGTCCTTGAGCGTCTGCAGCGCCGGGAAGAAATCGCTGGACGGTGCGATTTGCGGCAGCGACATGCGCACGATGTCCTGCGTGAAGGTCAGGCGCAGGTCGCGCGCGGCTTTCTCCACCGGCGTGACGACCTTGGCCCATTCGGCGCCGTCGCGCGCGTGGGCCAGGCCCTCGGCCAGCACGTCGCGGCACAATTCCAGGACGTGTGAAGTCGAAACGCTGTCGCCAAAGAACAACGTGGCGGTGTCGGGCAACTGGTGCGCCTCGTCGAAGATCACTGTATTCGCCGATGGCAGCAGTTCGGCCACGCCGGTGTCTTTCAGCGCCACGTCGGCAAAGAACAGGTGGTGGTTGACCACCACCACGTCGGCCTGCTGCGCCTCGCGGCGCGCCTTCATCACGAAGCAGTCCTGGTAGTACTGGCACTCCTGCCCCATGCAATTCTCGCGGGTCGACGTCACCAGGTTCCACACCAGGGCATTTTCCGGCACGCGCGCCAGTTCGGCCTTGTCGCCGGTGCTGGTCATCTTCAGGAAGCGCGAAATCTCGCGCAGGTAGCCGACGTCCTCGCGCGAGGTCATGCGACCGTTCTGCAGCGTGCGTTCCAGGTGGTAGTGGCACAGGTAGTTGGAGCGGCCCTTCAGCAGCGCGACCGACACCGGCGCCTGCAGCGCAGCGCGGATGGTCGGAATATCGCGCAGGAACAACTGGTCCTGCAGGTTCTTGGTACCGGTGGAGACGATGGTCTTGCCGCCCCACAGCAGCGCCGGCACCAGGTAGGCGAAGGTCTTGCCGGTGCCGGTGCCCGCTTCGGCGATCAGGGTCTGTTGCTTGGCGATGGCGTCGGCAATCGCCTTGGCCATCTCGGTCTGCGATTTGCGTGGACGAAAACCGCCCACCGCCGGGCCCAGGGGGCCGCCGGGTCCAAACAGGCGCTCAATATCGGCGTCGTGCGCCCCCGGAGGAAAAACCGGATCGTTCGGCGCGCCGGGAGCGGCGGTCGGCTGTTGTGGATCTGTCAAGTTCGTAGAAGAATGAATGGCCCTGCTCAGGCCGGTACATCGGGCACCAATTGCATTTTCAGCAGGGTGATATAGTCTTTCAATTGCAACTTACGCTTCTTGAGGCGTCGCAACTGAAGTTGATCGTGGTGACCATCCAGGGTCAACATTTCAATGACTGCATCCAAGTCGCGGTGTTCGACATCGAGCTCAACGATGCGACGCTGGATTTCTTCTTTGTTGATCATATGGAAAGTCTGGACGATTTCGATTAACGTTTGCTTACAGTTTCGTATGGACAACAGGCTATACTTGCAACAAAACTGCATACTGTGCATAGTTTAACTCAGGTAGTCATTGGAAAGAAGCTGTCAAGTCCCTATGAGCACGTACAAGATCGAGGCGGGAACCGCACAACATATCGGTAGCCGGCCCCAACAAAATGACCGTGTCGCGCTGTTTACTGCGCAAAAAGCACCCGGCTATGTGCTGGCCGTGCTGGCCGATGGCATCAGCGGCGGCGCCACGGGTGCTGAACAAGTGCTGCACACGGCCAAGCAATTGTTTGACGAATACCGGGCGTCGGAGACCGTCCACCTGGCGCGGCTGGAAGAATTGCTGCGCGAAATCGCCCACGATGTGCACCAGATCCTCGTCATGGACCCGCGCACCGGCGCCAGCGAACCGCAATCGAGCATGGTACTGATGGTGCTGACGCCGGAACGCCAGGCCGTCTGGGCCGTCGTTGGCGATTCGCGCCTGTATCGTTTTGACAACAAGGAATGCCTGGCCCGCAGCAGCGATGCCGAATATGTCGCCCACCTGATGGAGCAGGAAAACCTGCCGGAGGACGCGGCGCGCAAGCATCGCCAGGCCAAGTTGCTCAGCAATGCGCTGGGGAACAAGCATCGTGAACCGTATGTCACGTATGGCGTCCAGGAAGACCTGAAAGCCGGCAACGCATTCCTGCTTTGCTCGGACGGGCTGTGGTCCTACTTTGCGGACGTGGAACTGGCGAGCGCGATCGCCAAGAAATCGCCGCGCGAAGCGGCCGAACTGCTGATCAACAAGGCGCGCGAACGTGCGCAGGGCAAGGGCGACAACTGCTCGATGGCGATCATCAAGCTGGTCGCCCCGCCGAAAGAGAAGGCCAACTACACGGTGCAGAAGCTGCGTAAAGCCGTTTAAGGCTTTTTCGCGGCTTCGGCCTTGGCGGCGGCTTCGGCTTTCGCAGCTTCGGCCTTCTGCTCCTCGGCGGCACGGCGCTTCTTCTCATCCTTTTCGGCCACCTTGGCCTTGACTTCCGCCTGCCGCTTTTCCGATTCGACTTTCTTGCGCTCGAACTCCGCCGCCTTGGCTGCGCGTCTTGGTGCGGCAGCGGTTTCCTGTGCGGCGCGCGCCTTTTCGCGGGCGTCATGCTCCGCCTGGCGCTGCTGCACCGATACGGCAGCCGGTTTTGGCGCCGGCTTCAGTTCAGGATTCGCCTTTGGCGGCTTCGGATGGGCAGCGTTGTAGGCTGCTTCGGCGGCATCCTTCCGGGCACGGTCTTCCAGTTCACGGTCGCGCACTTCCACAGAACTGCGGCGCTTGAAATAGTTGGCTTCCACCTCCACCGCGCGCAGTTCGGCCAGTCGCAGGCGGCGCTGCTCCTTGGCCTTGTCGATGCAGGCATTGACGAAGAACTTGTCGTAGCAAAGCGCTTCGCTGGCGTTGAATTCCGCCTCCACCACTTCGCGGTCCTTCTTCACTTGCACCAGGCGCGCGTCGGCCTGCTCGATCGAGTGGGTTTCGGGGATGCGCGGCGCGCCAATCGTTGCCGGGCGGCCGATGTCCTGCGCCAGCACGGCGCTTGGCAGCAGCATGGCCAGCCAGATCCAGTTCTTCAAATTTTTCTCCTTGTCAGGACAGCTTTTCGGCGGCGCCGCGCTGCTCCTTTTCCATATACTCGCGCGATTGCATCTCGACGATGCGCGACACTGTGCGGTGGAATTCGTTGGACAGCACACCGGAGGTGTACAGTTCTTCCGGCTCCACTTCGGCCGACATGATCAGTTTGACCTTCTGGTCATAGAACACGTCGATCAGCCAGGTGAAGCGGCGCGCTTCGGACGATTGTCCGGCCGACATCATCGGAATACCGGACAATATCACGGTATGGAAGCGGCTGGCGATTTCCAGGTAATCATTCTGCGAGCGTGGCCCGCCGCACAGCGTGGCGAAGTCGAACCAGATAATGGTGCCGGCGCGGCGCAGGGCTTTCAGCTCGCGGCCTTCCACATGGATGCGCGGGTCTTCGTCCGACGTTTCGGCCACGCGCGCGAAAGCTTCGCGCAACTGGTGGTCGGTGTTGGCGTTGAGCGGCGTGTAATAGGCATCGACCTGCTCCAGCGCACGGCCGCGGTAATCAACGCCGGCGTCGACGTTCAGCACGTCCATCTTTTCCTTCAGCAGGGCGATGGTAGGCAGGATGCGGTCGCGGTGCAGGCCGTCCGGGTACAGCGTGGACGGCTCGTAATTCGAGGTCATGATGAAGGACACGCCGTTGTCGTACAGCGCCTTCATCAGGTTGTACAGGATCATGGCGTCGGCCACGTCCGATACGTGGAATTCATCGAAGCAGATCAGGCGGTATTTCTTGGCAATCCGTTTTGCCACTTCGTCCAGCGGATCCTCCACGCCGCGCAGCTCGTCGAGCTGCATGTGGACATCGCGCATGAATTCGTGGAAGTGCAGGCGCGTTTTGCGCACCAGCGGAATCACCGAATAGAACGAATCCATCAGGAAGGACTTGCCGCGCCCTACCCCGCCCCACATGTACACTCCCCGCGGAGGCGTCGGGCGGTTGATCAGGCGTTTGAAGGAATTCGAGCGCTGGGCCTTGTACTCGACCCATTCGTCATAGCACTGCTGCAGACGGTCGACGGCGCGCTGTTGTGCGGCGTCGGCTTTGAAGTCGCGCTGCGTGAGCGCGTGCTGGTAAAACTCTTGGACGTTCATTATTTTTTTAAACCGGTAAACCAGTGTCAGACCCACGGGGTCTGACACTTGGCCTGCGGCTGTCGCGGATCGGTGTCTGACCCTGCGGGTCAGACACCGGGGTACCGGTTTAGAAGTTCAGCGTGCGCTTATCAACAGCCAGCGCTGCTTCCTTGGTCGCTTCGGACAGCGATGGGTGTGCGTGGCAGATGCGCGCGATGTCTTCGGCCGAAGCCTTGAACTCCATCGCCACCACCGCTTCGGAGATCAGCTCAGAAGCCATCGGGCCAACAATGTGCACGCCCAGGATCTCGTCGGTAGCTGCATCGGCCAGGAACTTCACCATGCCGTTGGTATCGCCCAGCGCACGTGCGCGGCCGTTTGCCAGGAATGGGAAGGTACCGGCTTTGTAGGCCACGCCTTCAGCCTTCAGCTGCTGCTCGGTCTTGCCCACGGAAGCGATTTCCGGGTGGGTGTAGATAACGGACGGCAGGGTGTTGAAGTTGGTGTGGCCATGCTGGCCGGCGATGCGCTCAGCCACGGCAACCGCTTCTTCTTCCGCCTTGTGCGCCAGCATCGGGCCGCGTACCACGTCGCCGATTGCCCATACGTTCGGCAGGTTGGTCTTGCAGTCTTCGTCCACGGTAATCATGCCGCGCTCGTCGACAGCCAGGCCCACTTTGTCGGCGCCCAGGCCGATGGTGTTGGCGGTACGGCCGATCGACACGATCAGCTTGTCGAAGGTTGCCTTCTGCGCTTCGCCCTTGGCGTCGGTGTATTCAACGGTGACGTTGTTCTTGCCCGCTTCGACCTTGGTGATCTTGCAGGACAGGTTGATCGACAGGCCTTGCTTGACCAGCAGCTTGTGCGCTTCCTTGGCGATTTGCTCGTCGACTGCGCCCAGGAAGGTCGGCAGGCCTTCCAGCACGGTCACTTCGGAACCCAGGCGGCGCCATACGGAGCCCAGTTCCAGGCCGATCACGCCGGCGCCGATCACGCCCAGCTTGGCCGGAACGGTTTCGATGTTCAGGGCACCGGTGTTCGACAGGATCAGCTTCTCGTCGAACGGTGCGCCTGGCAGTGCGCGTGGGTTGGAGCCGGTCGCAACGATGATCTGCTTGCCGGTGATGGTCTCGGTGGTCTGGCCCGAAATGGCGATCGGGTAGCCTTCAGCACCAGCGGCGCCGGCGAATGCGCCACGGCCGTGGAAGAAGGTGACCTTGTTCTTCTTGAACAGGAACAGGATGCCGTCGTTGTTTTGCTTAACAACGGTGTTCTTGCGCTTCAGCATCTGGCCGACGTCGAAGGACAGGCCTTGCACGTTGATGCCGTGCTCTTTGAAGCCGTGCGATGCGTGGTCGAAATGTTCGGACGATTGCAGCAGCGCTTTCGATGGGATGCAGCCCACGTTGGTGCAGGTGCCGCCTGGGGCTGGCTTGCCGGCGTCGTTGCTCCATTCGTCGATACAGGCTACGGCGAAGCCCAGTTGCGCTGCGCGGATGGCGGCGATGTAACCGCCAGGACCGGCGCCGATAACTACTACGTCAAATTGTTTGTTGCTCATGTCTTTTCCCAATCATTGGTCGTCCGCAGGGACGAAAATCCACATAAGGATGTAAATCAGCCCGCCGAAGCCGAGGCATGTCGCGACCAGAACGAAGATCAGGCGCCAGATCCAGGACTCGATGCCGGACTGCCTGGCAATGCCGCCGCACACGCCGCCAAGCCAGCGGTCGGTGGTGGAGCGGCGCAGCTTGCCGACTTCGGCAGCGAAGTCGCCGCCTGGCTGTTGGCTGGCACCGCCGCCTTGCAGCAGCTTTTCCTTGGCACGGGCGAATTCTTCATCGCTCAGCGCACCGGCCTGGTGCAACTCGTGCAGACGCTTCAGTTCTTCGGAGACGCTCATGTGACTCCCTTCGGATTTTTTAAACCGGTAAACCAGTGTCAGACCCGCAGGGTCTGACACTAACCGGTAACAGACACCGGTTTACCGGTTTACAGGTCCAGCAGCAGGCGTGCCGGATCTTCCAGGGCTTCCTTCATTGCCACCAGGCCCAGGACAGCTTCGCGGCCGTCGATGATGCGGTGGTCGTAGGACATCGCCAGGTAGTTCATTGGGCGAATCACGATCTGGCCGTCAACGACAACAGCGCGGTCCTTGGTGGCGTGCACGCCCAGGATTGCCGATTGTGGTGGGTTGATGATCGGGGTCGACAGCATGGAGCCGAAGGTACCGCCGTTCGAGATGGAGAAGGTACCGCCGGTCAGGTCTTCCAGGGTCAGCTTGCCTTCTTTGGCTTTCGCGCCGAATTCGCCGATCTTCTTCTCGATCTCGGCGATGCTCATCTGGTCTGCGTTGCGCAGGATAGGCACTACCAGGCCGCGTGGCGAGCCCACGGCGATACCGATGTCGAAGTAGCCGTGGTAGACGATGTTGTTGCCGTCAACCGAAGCGTTCAGGATCGGGTACTTCTTCAGCGCGTGCACAGCGGCCTTGACGAAGAAGGACATGAAGCCCAGCTTGACGCCGTGTTCTTTCTCGAACTTGTCCTTGTACTTGTTACGCAGGTCCATGACCGGCTTCATGTCCACTTCGTTGAAAGTGGTCAGGATGGCGTTGGTGGATTGCGATTCAACCAGGCGCTCGGCGATACGTGCACGCAGGCGGCTCATTGGCACGCGCTCTTCCGGACGGTCGCCCAGGTTGGCGGCTGCTGGAGCGGCAACCTTCTGCAGTTGCGCCTTAGGGGCGGCTGGTGCCAGCGGAGCTGGAGCGGCTGGTTTCGGTGCAGCGGCTGCAGCCAGGGCATCGCCCTTGGTCACGCGGCCGTCTTTGCCGGAACCGGCTACGTCGGAAGCGGCGATGCCGGCTTCGGACAGGATCTTGGCCGCGGCTGGCATGGCAACGCCGGACTTGTCGGCGGCAGCGGCTGGAGCGGCAGCGGCTGGAGCAGCGGCAGCAGCAGGAGCCGATGGGGTTGCGCCGGCAGCAGCTTCGGTATCGATGATGGCGATCACTTCGCCGGCCACCACGGTGGCGCCGTCGGCCTTGATCACTTGCACAACCACGCCTGCGGCTGGTGCTGGCAGTTCCAGGACAACCTTGTCGGTCTCGATGTCGATCATGTTTTCGTCGCGGGCCACTGCCTCGCCGACTTTCTTGTGCCAGGCCAGCAGGGTCGCTTCAGCGACGGATTCCGACAGTTGAGGAACTTTAACTTCGATTTGTGCCATTTGTTTTTTACTCCGAATTTTGTGTATTTTTCGCGCCGCCCGCATCACGCGGGCGGCTCACCCGCTTGATGCGATTACTTGGTCAGGATGAAGCCTTTCAGCTTCGAGAACGCGGTTTCCAGCAGGTCTTTCTGCTGCGCGTAGTGCTTGTCGTAGTAACCCACGGCAGGCGAAGCGGAAGCAGGACGGCCGGCGTATGCCAGCTTCTGGCCCGATTCCATAGCCTCGAAGATGTTGTGCTGGATCTGGAACCAAGGACCCTGGTTCTGCGGCTCGTCCTGCGCCCACACCACTTCGGTCAGGTTCGGGAACTTCTTCAGTTCAGCAGCGAACGCCTTGTGCGGGAACGGATACAGCTGCTCGATACGCACGATGGCGGTATCGGTCGCGCCGCGGGTCTTGCGGGTGTTCACGATGTCGTAGTACACCTTGCCGGAGCAGGCGATCACGCGCTTGACCTTCTTGGCGTCGATCGACTCGTCCACTTCGCCGATCACGGTCTGGAAGGCGCCCTTGGCCAGTTGTTCCAGCGCGGAACCAGCATCCTTGTTGCGCAGCAGCGACTTAGGAGTCAGGATCACCAGCGGCTTGCGGAACTGGCGCACCATCTGGCGGCGCAGCACGTGGAAGATCTGCGCGGCGGTGGTCGGCTGCACAACTTGCATATTGTTGTCAGCGCACAGCTGCAGGAAACGCTCCGGGCGGCACGACGAGTGCTCTGGGCCCTGGCCTTCGTAGCCGTGCGGCAGCATCATGACCAGGCCGGAAGCACGGCCCCACTTCACTTCGCCGGAGCTGATGAACTGGTCGATCACAACCTGGGCGCCGTTGACGAAGTCGCCGAACTGGGCTTCCCAGATGGTCAGGGTGTTAGGCTCGGCGGTCGAGTAGCCGTATTCGAAGCCCAGCACTGCCTCTTCGGACAGCACGGAGTCGATCACGGTGAACGGTGCCTGGCCTTCCGCGATGTTTTGCAGAGGGATGTAGGTGCCAGCGTCCCAACGTTCGCGGTTCTGGTCGTGCAGCACGGCGTGACGGTGGGTGAAGGTGCCGCGGCCGGCGTCCTGGCCGGTCAGGCGCACTGCGTAGCCGGAGGAAACCAGGGACGCGAAGGCCAGGTGTTCGCCCATGCCCCAGTCCAGGTTCATTTCGCCCTTGCCCATGGTGGAACGGTCAGCCAGGACCTTCTCCACCAGCGAGTGCACCTTGAAGCTCTCAGGCACGGTGGTGATGGCGGTTGCCAGGCGTTTCAGTTCGGTCATCGGCACGGCGGTATCGGCCGCGTCGGTCCACTTGCGGTTCAGGAACGGCAGCCAGTCAACAGCGTACTTGTTCTTGAAGTTGGAGATCACTGGATCGACGGTGTGCTTGCCCTGGTCCATCGCAGCGCGGTAAGCGGCCACCATGACGTCGCCGCCATCGGCCGGAATCACGCCCTGGGTGGCCAGCTTGTCCGCGTACAGCTTGCGGGTGCCTGGGTGCTTGGCGATCTTCTTGTACATCAGCGGCTGGGTCAGCGCCGGGGTGTCCTGCTCGTTGTGGCCCAGTTTGCGGAAGCAGATGATGTCGACAACGATGTCTTTCTTGAACTGCAGGCGGTAGTCCAGCGCGATCTGCGAAGCCAGGACCACGGCTTCAGGATCGTCGGCGTTCACGTGCAGCACAGGCGCTTCGATCATCTTCACGACGTCGGAGCAGTAAATGGTGGAACGTGCATCGCGTGGATCGGAAGTGGTGAAGCCGATCTGGTTGTTGATCACGATGTGCACGGTGCCGCCGGTGCCGTAGCCGCGGGTCTGCGCCAGGTTCAGGGTTTCCATCACAACGCCCTGACCGGCGAATGCCGCGTCGCCGTGTACCAGGATCGGCAGCACTTGCGCGCCGTGCGCGTCGCCGCGGCGGTCCATACGTGCCTTCACGGAACCTTCTACCACAGGGTTGACGATTTCCAGGTGGGACGGGTTAAACGCCAGCGACAGGTGGACCGGGCCGCCTGCGGTGGAGATATCGGACGAAAAGCCCTGGTGGTATTTCACGTCGCCTGCCGGCAGGTCGTCGGCGTGCTTGCCTTCGAATTCCTCGAACAGGTCCTTAGGCGCCTTGCCCAGGGTGTTCACCAGCACGTTCAGGCGGCCGCGGTGGGCCATGCCGATAACAATTTCCTGCACGCCCTTTTCGCCGGCGCGCTGGATCACTTCGTCCAGGGAAGCGATGAAGGTCTCGCCGCCTTCCAGCGAGAAGCGCTTCTGGCCGACGTACTTGGTATGGAGGTAGCGTTCCAGGCCTTCAGCTGCGGTCAGGCGCTCCAGGATGTGCTTCTTCTTTTCGGCGGTGAAGGCCGGGGTCGAACGGATCGACTCCAGGCGCTCCTGCAACCAGCGCTTTTCGGCTGGGTCGGAGATGTACATGTATTCCGCGCCGACGGAGCGGGTGTAGGTATCTTTCAGCAGGTTGGTCAGGTCGCGCAGGGTCGCGGTCTCTGGGCCGAAGTAGGTGTTGCTGATGTTGAAGACGGTATCCTGGTCGGCATCGGTGAAGCCGTAGAACGACGGTTCCAGTTCAGGAATGCTCGGACGTTCCTGGCGCTGCAGCGGATCCAGGTTGGCCCAGCGAGAGCCCAGGTAGCGGTAGGCTGCGATCAGCTGGGTAGCGGCCACGCGCTTGCGGCCCATTTCAGCGTCGGACGAAGCGACGATGGTGCGGATGGGACCAGCTTTCGCGCGTTCGGCGAAGGAAGCAATGACGGACGAGTGAACGACGTCTGGCTTGGCGCTGCCGTCAACGGCAGGCACGTTCTGCATGGCGTCGAAGTACTGGCGCCAGTTGTCTGGCACGGAGCCAGGATTTTCGAGGTACGCCTCGTACAGCTCTTCTACGTAAGGCGCGTTCCCACCAAACAGGTAGGAATTGGACGTCTGTTGTTGCATCATTTCTTTGCTCACCTTTCTTCGCGCTTCGCGAGGAATTAGCGGGTTGTTCAAACCTTCCGCGACACGGCCTGACCGGTTAGCGGATTGCACATCAAGTTGTGGGGAAGGGCTCTGTTGTTTCCAGATTTTCCAAAAACGGTCGCCTAGCATAGCACTGTCATTGAACTGAAACAACTAAAACTCCGATCCGTGCCGGGCGAACCAGTCGGCCAGATAGTCCAGCAAGACCCGCAGTGCAGGCGGCATGTGCTGGCGCGATGTATATATTGCATGAATCCCCAAAGCCTGCGGTTGCCACTCCGGCAAGACCTGCAGCAGACGGCCCGTCGCCACTTCCGGCATGACCACGAAGCGCGGCTGCATGGCGATGCCAGCCCCCTGCCCGGCCGCCGCCAGCAGCGCCATCGACTCGTTGGAAGACAGGTTGCCGCCGACTGGCACCTCCTGCGGCAACTCACCATCACGCGCCAGGGCCCACACGCTCTTGCCGAAATAGCTATACGCCAGGCAGTTGTGCCGCGCCAGGTCCTGAGGCGCGGCAGGCTCGCCGTGTTCGGCCAGGTAGGACGGCGCCGCCGCCAGCATCGAGCGGCATTCGCCGAGCTTGCGCGCAATCTGGTTCGGCTCCAGCGCATTGGTAATCCGGATCGCCAGGTCGATGCGCTGCTCGACCAGGTTGACGGCGCGGTTATCGACCTGCAGGTCCACCGTCACTTGCGGATACTGGCGCAGGAAACTTGCCAGCGCGTCGGACAGCGCAGTCTGCGCCAGGAACTGCGCGCAGGCTACCCGCAGCAAGCCACGCGGCTCCCCTGCTCCCGCCTCGCCCGCAGACGGAATCGCCCCGGCCAGCGCCAGCAGCTCGCGGCAGCGGGCCAGCGTCACCTCACCCGCCGCGGTCAGTCCCAGGCGGCGCGTGGTCCGGTGCAGCAGCCGCGCACCCGCCCACTCCTCCATCTCCGCCAGGTAACGCGTCACCATGGCGCGCGACATATCCAGCGCCTCAGCGGCGCCTGCCAGGCTGCCGCGTTCAGCGATGGTGATAAAGACGTTGGCAGAGGCAATGCGATCCATATGAACGATTTATGCAATAAATAGTTTCAATATATCCTATTTTTCGATCATGTCCGGCGGCCTACACTGGCGTCATCCACTCACCGAAAGGAATACCGACATGATCAAGCAGACCCTCGCCGCAGCCGCCTTCGCCGCAACCACCGCAGGCGCCGCCGCCGCCCCGCTGACGCTGGAAGTCTTCAACCCGGGCGAAGCCGCCATCTTCCCGGTCGCCTCCGTGCTGGTAAAAGGCCAGAAAGACGCCGTGCTGGTCGACGCCCAGTTCTCGCGCGCCGAAGCCGAAAAGCTGGCCGCCCAGATCAAGGCCAGCGGCAAGCGCCTGACCACTATTTATGTCAGCCACGGCGACCCGGACTTCTACTTCGGCCTGGACGTGCTGAAAGCCGCCTTCCCGCAAGCACGCATCGTGGCGCGCGGCACCACCATCGCCGCCATGGAAAAGAAAGCCCAGGCCAAAGTCGCCTACTGGGGCCCAATTCTCGGCGCCAACGCCCCGAAAGGCGTAGTGATGCCGGAACTGCTGCAAGGCGACATCGAACTGGAAGGCCAGAAGCTGCAAGTCAAAGGCCAGGGCGACCGCAGCTACGTATGGATTCCATCGATCAAAGCCGTGGTGGGGGGCGTGGTGCTGTTCAAAGGCCTGCACGTCTGGGTCGCCGATACCCAGACGCCGGAATCGCGCGCCCAATGGCTGTCCGTACTGGATGAAATGGCCAGCCTGAAGCCAGCGACGGTCGTCCCAGGCCACTTCGCCCCCGGCTCCGCGCTGACGCCGGACGCCATCAGCTACACCGCCGACTACCTGCGCCGCTTCGAAGCAGCCACCCCGGCCGCCGCCGACAGCGCCGCCCTGGTCGCCGCCATGAAGTCCGCTTACCCGCAAGCCGGCCTCGAAAGCGCCCTGCAACTGAGCGCCAAAGTCGCCAAGGGCGAACTGGCCTGGTAATCCCCCACTGCCCAGCCCGTGTCACACCATGGGGTCACACCCCGAGTGTGACACGAGCTCAAGTGCAGTGCGGTCGAGCCCGTGTCACACTTAGGGTGTGACCCCATGGTGTGACACGAGGTCAGCCGTTCATCGGCGTAGACTTTTGTGTCTAGATCATTTATTCTAGATCCATCGATGTTCTTCCTGGATCTATCATGGCCCTGCCGAAACCTACCCCGAGTGAACTGGAAATGCTGCGCTTGTTGTTTGCGCTGGGCCCGGCGACCGCACGGCAAGTGCATGAGGCGGCCGTGCAAACGCGGCCGGATATGCAATACGCCACCGTGCTGCGCCTCCTGCAAGTGATGCATACCAAGGGCTTGCTGAACCGGGACGAAAGCCAGCGCGCCCACGTCTACTCCCCGGCCGAACAGCAGGACTCGATCCAGACCTCACTGCTGAAGGACTTGATCCATAAAGCTTTTGCCGGCTCCGGCAAGGCCCTGGTGCTTGCTGCGCTGAAAGGCGGTACCGTCAGCGCCAGGGAACGCGCCGAAATCCGAGCCTTGCTCGACGAAGAAAAGTAATCCCGATGCAGACCCTGGAACAACTGCGCGCCGGCGAACTGGCCGGCGCCGTGCGGCTGCAATTGCGTTGCGGCCTGACCGAATTCCCGCGCGAGATCTTCGAACTGGCCGATACATTGGAAATCCTGGACCTTTCCGGCAACGCTCTTGCGTCCTTACCAGGCGATTTGCAACGCTTGCACCGCCTGCGCATCATCTTCTGCTCGGACAACCCGTTTACCGAATTGCCGGAAGTACTGGGCCGTTGCCCCGCTTTGACGATGGTGGGCTTCAAAGCCTGCGAGATCAAGACCGTGCCGGCAACTGCGCTGCCAGCACACCTGCGCTGGCTCATCCTGACCGACAACCATATTGAACAACTGCCTGCCGAAATCGGACGCTGTAACGACCTGCAGAAGCTGATGCTATCAGGGAACCGGTTGCGCGCATTGCCGCCCGAGCTGGCGAACTGCAGCAAGCTCGAATTGCTGCGCATCGCGTCCAATCGCCTGCCGGAACTCCCCGAATGGCTGCTGGCGATGCCACGCCTGGCCTGGCTGGCCTGCGCGGGAAACCCGTTCAACGAAATGCGCACTGCAGCGTCTCCGCAAGTTCGCAGCATTGGCTGGAACGAGCTGCAAATCCAGCACAAGCTTGGAGAAGGTGCCTCAGGTATCATCCACCAGGCCATCCTGGATGGCACTTCCGTCGCGGTGAAAGTCTACAAAGGCGCGATGACCAGCGATGGCTCGCCCGCGCACGAAATGGCTGCTTGCATCGGCGCCGGCCGGCACCCCAAACTGATTCCCGTGCTGGGCACGATTCCGGACCATCCGGAACGCTTGCCGGCACTCGTCATGCCGTTAATGGATCCAAGCTTGCGCAATTTGGCCGGGCCACCGAGCTTTGCAAGCTGCACGCGCGACGTCTACCCGGAAGACCAGAAATTCAGTGCCGCGACGCTGCTCGGCATTGCACGCGGCATTGCCTCCGCAGCCGCACACTTGCACGCGCAAGGCATCATGCATGGCGACCTGTATGCCCACAACATTCTGAATTGCGGCAAAGGAAACGCCGTGCTTGGAGACTTCGGCGGTGCGTCAATGTTCGAGCCGGGCACCGCATACGCGGCCGCCCTGCAGCAACTGGAAGTCAGGGCTTTCGGCTGCCTGCTGGAGGAGCTGCTGGAGCGCTGCGATGCGCAGCTTCCGCAATTGCGCAAGCTGGCACTCGAGTGCCTGCAACAGCCGCCGCTCGCGCGCCCGCTGTTTGCTGGCCTCCTCGCGCAACTGGAGTAAATTCACCTCCGCCGACAGTGCTGCGCCCTAGCGGCTCTTGTCCGGATAAGCGGGACGCGCCGGCCGGCTCGGTGGCGCCTTCGCCAATTCAGCTTTGATGACGTCAATCGCCTTCTCAAGCTGTGGGTCGCGGCCCGCAATCACATCCGCCGGGTTCTGGTCGACTTCAATATCCGGCGGCACGCCTTCATTCTCGACGCCCCAGCCGCCTTCGCGAGTCCAGAACGCCAGGTTCGGCGCCGTGATGGTGCCGCCATCCAGCAGTACCGGGAAGCCGAGAATGCCAACCAGGCCACCCCAGGTCCGCTTGCCGATCAGCGGGCCAAGCTTATTCTTGCGGAACATCCACGGCAGCAAATCACCGCCCGAGCCGGCCGTTTCATCGATCAGCATCGCACGCGGCCCCTGGATCGAGGCGGACGGCGTCTTCATGTCCGCGCCATAGCGCATGGCCCACCAGGCAATCTCCTGCTTCTGCAGCAGTTCGATATAGTAATCGGCCAGGCTGCCGCCGCCATTGAAGCGTTCATCGATGATGATCGCGTCCTTGTACGCTTGCGGATAAAAGTAGCGCTTGAAATAAGTGTGGCCCAGGCCCGCCGTGTTCGGCACGTAGACATACGCGACGCGCCCGCCGGTTGCGGCATCGACTTTGCGAATATTCCCTTCCACCCAATCGCGGTTGCGCAGCGCATCCTCGCTCGCTACCGGCACCACCGTGATATGGCGGGCGCCCTTGCCGTCCGCGTTCGGGCCGACCGTGATTTCGATCGAGCGGTTGGCCGTATTTTCGAACGCGCTATACAGATTGGTCGGCGGCGCCAGTGGACGGCCATCGACCGCCAGCAGGTATTCGCCCACCTTCACGTTCAGCCCAGGCTCGGTCAATGGCGCTCGCAGCGTCGGGTTCCAGTTCAGGCCCCCGTAGATTTTCTTGAAGCGGTAGCGGCCATTGGCAATCTCATAGTCCGCGCCCAGCAGGCCGCCCGGCACAGGCTTGGCCTCAATGAAGTTGTCGCCTCCCCCGCCGCGGTGGTGGCCGACCGCCAGTTCGCTGCACAGCCACTGGATTACGCGGTTCAGGTCACTGCGCGTGGCCACGTCGGGCAAGAACTGTGCGTATTTGTCGCGCATGGCTTTCCAGTTCACGCCATGCATATGCGGGTCGTAGAAGTAGTCGCGGTTGATGCGCCAGACTTCATCGTAAATCTGCTTCCACTCCACACGCGGGTCGGCCTTGGTTTCGATGGCTTCCACGCGCAGCTTACCTTCCGATGGGGACAGCTGCTTGCCGGTGGCGGAGCCCATGTTCCACTGATCCTTCAGGCGCCAGACGATCTTCTTGCCGTCGGCGCTGACTTCGAAGTCCTCGGCTTCGGCAACGATGGTTTCGGTCTTGCGGTCCTTCAGGTCGAAGCGCTGCACCTGGCGCTTGCCATCCACCTCGCGCAGGAAGAAGATTTGCCCTTCCGCGCCAGTCTCGAGGTCGAAGTACTCCGAGACGGGCGGAGGCATGTCGATCACGCGGGTCGAAATACCATCCCAGTCGATGCGCATCGGTGCCGGCGGCTTGGCCGTCGCGGCGGTAGCTTTTGCCTTTGCGTCGGCACCACGGCTGTTAGTGGTGTCGGTCACGACGCGCTCGTCGCCCTTGTCGCCTGCGGTATTGTCCTTCGGCGGCTCCTTCGGCGCGGGTGGCGCGGCGGCGCCCTTCTCTTCATCGCTCTCGCGCACCAGCGGCGATGGAATGTCATTACGCAGCACCATCAGCCAGAGTGAGCGCGTCGGGTGGTTGTCCTGGTTCTGCAGCGAGAACCAGTTGTTGCTTGGCCCCGCGTCGGTGGATGCGAAGAAGTACAGGTACTTGCCGTTGCGGTCGAAGACCGGGTTGGCCACGTCGGACAGGCCATCCGTGACCGCATGCGACTTATCCTCGTCCAGTGCATAGATATAGGCAGTGCGCGTATAGCTCAGCGAATTGAGCGTGTAGGCGATAAAGCGCGAATCCGGCGACCAGGTGCCGCGCAGCGATTTGTCGACGCCGTACATTGGCTCGGTGGCGACTTTCTTTTGCACGCCGGTGGCCAGGTCGATGTAATACAGCGTCCAGGAGTTGTCGATGAAGGCAATCTTCTTGCTGTCCGGCGACCAGGCGGCGCGCTCGAAGAAGCCGGAGCCGTTCAGCTTGAACTTGCGCAATTCGCCCTTGCCGTCCTGTTGCCTGACATGCAAGGCGTACTCACCACTTTCATCGGAGAAGTAGGCGACTTGCCGCCCATCCGGGGACCAGGCCGGGCCGCGCTCATGCGCACCGGGCGTTTGCGTCAGGTGGCGGATATCGCCCTTCTCAGCCGGCAGCGTGACGATATCGCCACGGAATTCAAACGCAACCCGCGCGCCCGACGGCGATACTGACGCGTTACGAATGTATTTCGCCCCGCGCACCCAGCGCTCGCGCGACAGGCCAAGATCGGCACTCACGCCAATTGCCAGCCGGCGCCCGGCAGTCGCGCCTGAGTCGAGGTCAAGCATGTGCAGGTAGCCGGCCTGTTCATACAAAATCCGGCCGCCAGATAATGCTGCGTTCAGCACGGGAAAATCTGTATGGCGCGTCAGTTGATTAATTGCTTTACTACGGGTGTCATAAACGTAGAGGTTGAATTCACCATCGCGATCGGAGCGGAAATAAACTTTATCGCCCGCCCACATAGGATCCACGTCATTTACCCTGCTGGCAGGCTGCGGGATTCGTTCCACAGCCTGGCTATCCCTGTTAAACAGCCAGATAATCGAATTCAGGCCGCCGCGATATCGCTTCCATTGCAGGAATGCCGGGGAGGTCGGGTTATAGGCGATAGCCCGCCCATTAGGAGAAAATGCCGCACGCGCCGCATTCGGAATTTCCAGCCTGGTCTCAACTCCCCCGCCCACAGGTACCGTAAATAGATTGCGGTAGCGATTATTCGATGCCACGCGTGGCGAGGTAAATAGCACCTGTGTGCCGTCCGGCGTAAAGCTCTGCACTATGTCTGGTCCCGGATGCCAGGTCAGGCGCCGCGGGATGCCACCTGCAATCGGCAGGATGAATACATCGGTATTGCCATCAATATTCGCGCTGTAGGCAATTGACTTGCCATCCGGAGAAAAGACCGGATTCGACTTTTCGCCAACATCCGAGGTCAGTCTGCGAACGTCACGGCCATTCAGGTCGGCAAGCCAGACATCGCCAGCGTAAATAAATCCTATGTTGTTCGCGGAAATCGCGGGCTCGGATAACAGGCGAGTATCGGCAGTATTCGGAGCGGCGTGCGCCCCAATGGGAAGCGCCAAGGCTGCGGCGAGGATGAAGTTACGACTGGTGAACAAGCAAGCCTCCTGGAAGGGAAAGAACTCTTACTTCACTGAATAACGTCCACAATATCAGAACTCAGCCTGTGAAGGTGAGGCGCGGCCAATTGAGCCAAATATTAGCCTGCACATGCTAATATTTAGCTTGTCTGGAGCCCTACGCTCCCCGCCCGCCCGACGTTACCGTCGACTGTTTCCTAATATTCCCGAACGCAAAAGGTGAACTAAATAGCGCTCCAAGACTATTCCGACGACGATGATTTTTACGGACAGGGCTTTGGACGGCGAGGTATGGTATCCGTCTGGATTGGCCTGACTGGTGGCTCGGGTGAGCCTGATCTTGACGTCCTGCAAGATCTATGCGGAGTTGGTTATTACCGGCTCAGCGACCAGGAACATTACAACTTCGATTTCGACATCGCCGATGTACGGGATTTGATCACGCCTCTCTCCTACTCAGCTACCTTTATTGACGCCGCTCTCGCCGCAGCACGGGAACACCGCTTGGAGAAAGCGCGCTGGATTACCGTGCAATATGATTTTGATTATGACCCGCTAAAAGTGACGAGGCAGATTGCAGATGATCCGATATTCATTGGCAGTTTTTCCTACGCAGCAGATGGCATTGAATCGCTGAACCATATTGGCCTCGACGGCAGATAATAACGTCGCTCTCGCAACCTAATCAAAGAAATTAATCATGACCGCACAAGTAGCAGATCGCCTGATTAATGCATGTCTGGAGCTGGATCTCCCGGGTTACCAGCTTTTCGGAGTTTTCACCGGAGTGCCCAATTCCGAGCATGAGAAGCTTGGACCTTATTGCTTCAAAGCCAAGGCCACGCCTGATCCACGAATCGTTTCCACCGCAGTCGCGCGTGGCTACGTTTCGCTTTACCGTCTCAACAGCTCCGGGCGCCTCACGCTCAATGGCTTTGCGTATCTACCTCATAAAGGCCGTGCTCCCGACCTGGTCCACGAGGAAGTGATTGGCGACTTCTGGCTGTTGTTTCGGATGTCATTTTTTGGCGAGGGGGTATTTGTGCCCTTCCGTAACGGCGTCCTTGTCAAGGACCGTTCGCAGTGGCGGCACCAAATGTCGTCCGAGGGCATATTGGGAGGGATCGCGGCAAGGCACGAGCGTGCCCGCACCGCCACCATTCGGGTGCACTGTGCGGAGGGTGCGCCATTCGATTTCGGGAATTTCAGGATCTACATTGACGGCAACATCCATAATACGCCGTTGCGGCTCAGGCACCTCGCTTCGCCGACCGCCGAAGTCATCGCGCTAGAACCGGGAGCTCATCGCATCGTCGTTCGCGAAGCCGACACGCGCAAACCGAACCGGGTCGAATCCAATACCGCCCACTTCGAAATCTACCCCGGCGAAACTCTGACATTTACTTTGCAGCAGGATGCCGAGGTCATCTTGCTCAAGCCATTGCAACCATTTGTTGCGGAACTTTAGCCGGCCCAGTATCAATTTGAGTGAAGTGTTCCAGCACGGCCAGAAAAACGAAGAGGTTCTTGATCTGGAAGGAGTGAGGCCGCCCCCAAGGAATCCGGCGCCCCTTTTTCTTGATAATGACTTGCCCCGCCCTTAGTTCGGCATCACCGACTTCTGCCCAGGAAACCTTGCCGAAGCGCCTGCGGAGCCCGTCACGGCTGACCTTAAGCGCACCAAAATCCACCGTCTCCCCATGCTCCATTTTCGCAATCACGAGCGGAACCATCTCCGCCGCTGTCAGCGTGAGGAGGTTGATGCCAAGCACGAAAACATCCTTATAGCTGTCGGAGAACTTAAGGGTGGTCTTGGGCGCCAACCTTACCTTGACCCATGTGCGTCGAGTGGGGAAGCCGAGCAATCTGGTGGCGCGAACAGTCACGTACTGCACCTCGCGCCAGCCGAAGAAATGAGTTTTGCCCCTGAGCCTATAGGCCATTCCCTTCTCGAAGACCGTCAGGCTTGAGCCTTTGAGCCTATACCAGCGGACTGCAATGACGATGGCAAGCAAACCGAATATTCCAGCAATTATTCTCAAGATTACAGGCAAGTCGACATCCCTCACAGCGGCCTGAGCGTGGGCGGCGACGGAGGTCAGTGCAATAGCCGTGGCAATCAGCAAGACGGCAAGCACAGGATAGAGCAGGCCCAGCCCCCCAATCGGGTGGATACTGACGATTTTCCCGCACTGGCTCGCTTGATGAACGTTTGCAGACAAGTTGATTTCCTTAAATTCGCAGAAGAAGACGTCGAACCCGATAGTATTATTGAAATCTTTCGAATTGACAACATTTTGCCGTCGCTGAGAATAAAAAAAGCGAGCCGAAGCTCGCTTTTTTCCCGAGAAGGCTGCAAGGATTACTTGCGGTCTTTCAGCGGAGGCACATCGCGCACTGCCGAGCCAACGAACAGCTGGCGTGGGCGGCCGATCTTCTGCTCTGGGTCGGCGATCATTTCGTTCCACTGGGCGATCCAGCCGATGGTACGGGCCATGGCGAAGATACCGGTGAACAGCGACACTGGGATGCCCAGGGCCGACTGCACGATGCCGGAGTAGAAGTCCACGTTCGGGTACAGCTTGCGGGAAACGAAGTATTCGTCGTTCAGCGCAATCTTTTCCAGCTCCATGGCCAGCTTGAACAGTGGGTCGTCTTGCAGGCCCAGCTCTTGCAGCACTTCGTGGCAGGTTTCGCGCATCAGCTTCGCACGTGGGTCGAAGTTCTTGTACACGCGGTGACCGAAGCCCATCAGCTTGACGCCGGAGTTCTTGTCTTTCACCTGAGCGATGAAGGCAGGGATCTTGTCGACGGTGCCGATTTCTTTCAGCATGTTCAGTGCAGCTTCGTTAGCGCCGCCGTGGGCAGGGCCCCACAGGCAAGCGATACCGGCAGCGATACAGGCGAACGGGTTGGCGCCCGAGGAACCGGCCAGGCGGACGGTCGAAGTCGAAGCGTTCTGCTCGTGGTCTGCGTGCAGGATCAGGATGCGGTCCAGGGCGCGCACCAGCACGTCGTTCACTTTGTACTCTTCGCATGGATTGCCGAACATCATGCGCATGAAGTTGGCCGAGTACGACAGGTCGTTGCGTGGGTACACGAATGGCTGGCCGATCGAGTACTTGTATGCCATGGCGACCAGGGTCGGCAGCTTGGCGATCAGGCGGATAGCCGAGATTTCACGCTGCTTGGCGTCGTTGATGTCCAGCGAGTCGTGGTAGAACGATGCCAGCGCGCCGACGGTACCAACCAGTACCGACATCGGGTGCGCGTCGCGGCGGAAGCCGCGGAAGAAGAATTGCATCTGCTCGTGGACCATGGTGTGCTTGGTCACGGTGTCCACGAACTGCTTCTTGTCCACTGCGTTCGGCAGTTCGCCGTTCAGCAGCAGGTAGCAGGTTTCCATGAAGTCGGCGTTCACGGCCAGTTGCTCGATCGGGTAGCCGCGGTATTGCAGCTCGCCCTTGTCACCGTCGATGTAGGTGATGGAGGAGTTGCACGACGCGGTCGACATGAAGCCTGGGTCGTAGGTGAATTTGCCGGTGGTGCCGTACAGCTTGCGGATGTCGATGACGTCCGGGCCCACGGTGCCCTTGTAGATCGGCATTTCGACCGATGGGCTGCCGTCGGAGAACGATAGCGTTGCTTTGGTATCAGAGATGTTCATGGACTCTTCCTTTGGGAGAGATGCAGCAAATAAAAAAACTTAACTCAGGCTTGGCGCAGGCGTGCCAGTAACGCATGTACATGCGGCAGGTCTATTTCGCCTTCCGGCTCCTTACGGGCCAAGACCAGATCCATCAGTGCATTGTCCGACAAATCGAGGAGCCGCGTGAACGCGTCCACTTCTTCGTCGGTCAATTCAGCCTCGTGCGCATCAAGGAAACGAGTCAGGATAATGTCGTTTTCCAGCAGGCCCCGGCGTGCGCGCCAGCGTAGGCGCGCACGGTTGGTCGGATCAGCCTGGTGCGCTCGTTTTTCGAGTTCCGCCATTTTTTAATTAAATCGCGCGGCGAACCATCAGTTCCTTGATCTTGCCGATCGCCTTGTTAGGATTCAGGCCTTTCGGGCACACGTCGACGCAGTTCATGATCGAGTGGCAACGGAACAGACGGTATGGGTCTTCCAGGTTATCCAGGCGCTCGCCGGTCGCTTCGTCGCGCGAATCGGCGATGAAGCGGTAGGCTTGCAGCAGGCCGGCTGGGCCGACGAACTTGTCCGGGTTCCACCAGAACGATGGGCAGGAGGTCGAGCAGCAGGCGCACAGGATGCACTCGTACAGGCCATCCAGTTCTTCGCGTTCCGCAGGCGACTGCAGGCGCTCTTTCTCCGGAGGGATCGAGTCGTTGATCAGGAACGGCTTGATCGAGTGGTATTGCTTGAAGAACTGGGTCATGTCGACGATCAGGTCGCGCACCACCGGCAGGCCTGGCAGAGGGCGCAGCACGATAGGCTCGCTCAGCTCGTTCAGGTTGGTGGTGCAGGCCAGGCCGTTCTTGCCGTTGATGTTCATCGCGTCGGAACCGCACACGCCTTCGCGGCAGGAGCGGCGCAGCGACAGCGAATCATCCACGTCGGACTTGATGCGCTGCAGTGCGTCCAGCAGCATCTTGTCGGTATCTTTCAGCTCGACCGTCAGGTCTTGCATGTACGGCTTGGCGTCCTTGTCCGGATCGTAACGGTAAATCTTGAATTTGAGAGTGCGTGCCATGTTGTGAGGCCCTTGCTTAGAAAGTGCGTGGTTTCGGTTTGAAGGTATCAACCGTCAGCGGTTTGGTGACGACAGCCTTGTATTCCAGGCGGTTGCCTTCCGAGAACCACAGCGTGTGCTTCATCCAGTTTTCGTCGTCGCGTGCCGGGTGGTCGTCCTGGGCGTGGGCGCCGCGGGATTCCTTACGCGCGTTGGCGGAGACGATGGTCGCTTTCGCGGTTTCGATCAGGTTGTCCAGTTCCAGCGCTTCCACGCGGGCGGTGTTGAACACCTTGGACTTGTCCTTGTACGAAACGTGCTTGCGGCGCTCGTCCAGCTTCAGGATTTCTTCTACGCCCTTGGCCAGCATTTCGTCGGTACGGAACACGCCGCAGTACTTCTGCATGGTGGCGCGGATGTCGTTGGCGACGTCTTGCACGCGTTCGCCACCGTTGGAGGTTTCCAGGTGGTTCAGGCGATTCATTGCGAAGTCGGATGCATCCTTCGGCAGAGGCTTGTTTTCCTTCTGCTTCAGGTTCTGTGCGACCACGTGGTTGCCGGCTGCGCGGCCGAACACCACCAGGTCCAGCAGGGAGTTGGTACCCAGGCGGTTTGCGCCGTGCACGGAGACGCAAGCGCATTCGCCGATGGCGTACAGGCCGTTCACGATCTTCTGGCTGCCGTCGCCGTTAGGCACGACCACCTGGCCGTGGATATTGGTCGGGATGCCGCCCATCTGGTAGTGGATGGTCGGTACGACCGGAATTGGTTCCTTGGTCGCGTCGACGTTGGCGAACTTGTGGCCGATTTCCAGGATCGATGGCAGGCGCTTCTGGATGGTCTCGGAGCCGATGTGGCGCAGGTCCAGCAGAACGTGGTCTTTATTAGGACCGCAGCCGCGGCCTTCCTTGATTTCCTGGTCCATGGAGCGGGACACAAAGTCGCGCGGCGCCAGGTCTTTCAGGGTCGGAGCGTAGCGCTCCATGAAGCGTTCGCCGTTCGAGTTGATCAGGATGCCGCCTTCGCCGCGCACGCCTTCGGTGATCAGCACGCCCGCGCCGGACACGCCGGTCGGGTGGAACTGCCAGAATTCCATGTCCTGCAGCGGCAGGCCGGCACGTGCCGCCATGCCCATGCCGTCACCGGTGTTGATGAAGGCGTTGGTGGATGCTGCGAAGATGCGGCCGGCGCCGCCGGTTGCGAAGATGGTGGTCTTGGCTTCCAGGATCATGCATTCGCCGGTTTCCATTTCCAGGGCTACCACGCCAACGACGTCGCCGTCGGCATCGCGCACCAGGTCCAGGGCCATCCACTCAACGAAGAAGTGGGTGCGGGCGCGCACGTTGCGCTGGTACAGGGTGTGCAGCAGTGCGTGGCCGGTACGGTCAGCCGCGGCGCAAGCGCGCTGCACTGGCTTCTCGCCCAGGTTCGCGGTGTGGCCGCCGAACGGACGCTGGTAAATGGTGCCGTCCGGGTTACGGTCGAAAGGCATGCCGAAGTGTTCCAGCTCGTAGACGACTTTCGGTGCTTCGCGGCACATGAATTCAATCGCATCCTGGTCGCCGAGGTAGTCGCCACCTTTGACGGTGTCGAACATGTGCCAGTACCAGTTATCTTCCGACATATTGCCCAGCGAGGCGCCGATGCCGCCCTGCGCTGCCACGGTGTGGGAGCGGGTCGGGAACACCTTGGACAGCACGGCCACGTTCAGGCCGGCTTCCGCCAGTTGCAGGGAGGCGCGCATGCCGGAACCGCCGGCGCCAACGATCACCGCGTCGAAGCGGCGGGTAGGGATTGCAGATTTAATAGCTGCCACGATTTACACACTCCACAGAATTTGCAGCGTCCAGACGGCGCAAGCGATCAGCCAGCCAATGGAAGCGATTTGCAGGAACAGGCGAACGCCGACCGGCTTGATGTAGTCCATCCAGATGTCGCGAATGCCGACCCAGGCGTGGTAGAACAGCGCCAGCAGCGTCACGGCGCTGAACAGCTTGAACCACTGCTTGGCAAACAGTTCCGCCCAACCTTCATACGAAGGCGTCGACGAGGTAAAGACCAGGAAGAACAGGACGGCGGTGTACGCCACCATCAGCACGGCGGTCACACGCTGGACCAGCCAATCCTTGACGCCGTAGTGGGCGCCGACAACCAGGCGTTTTGGGCCGATATTATTGTTAGCCATTTAAAACACTCCAAACAATTTCAGTGCGACCAGCGCGGTCACGATGACGGTGATCACGACCACGGCGGTGGCGGACTTGCGCGCGGAATCCTTGTCCAGCCCTACGTGGGTATCCATGATCAGGTGGCGCACGCCAGCGCAGAAGTGCTGGGTGTAGCCCCAGGCCAGCGCCAGCATGACCAGCTTGGCGATCGGGTGGGAGGCGATGACCATGAAGTGCGCGAAGCTGTACTCGGAGCGCAGCGATTCCTGCAGCAGGTACAGCACGAACGGCAACAGCAGGAACATCAGGGCGCCGCTGATGCGGTGCAGGATGGAGACGATGCCAGCCATCGGCAGTCGGTAGTTCATCAGATCCGTAACGTGGATGTTACGGAATTCTGGCCGCTCTTTTTTTGGGGTTTCCCGCACGGCTTCAGTCATATACAACCTCCCTATGCTTTATTACAAATGATTTGCCAAACTTGGCGAAGCTACGATTTTCGCCTATTTTTGCTCTTACGACCAATATGTATTGTTACATATCACCAAAATATTATTGCAGCGCACCCTAACTGAGATCATTTTGATAATGATGCCGCTCCGTCAGGTACAGGCCACGCCGTAATTCGACCGGTTTATCGCCGTAGGTGAAGGAAACGCGTTCGGCACATAGCAGCGGCGTGCCTGCCGCAATTTTCAGCAGTTCGGCATCACCCTCTTCGGCGCAAACGGCGCGGAGCTTTTCTTCCGCGCGGATCATGCGGGTGCCGAATTCGGACTCGAACAGGCCGTACATCGGGCCTTTGTATTCATTCAGGCGTTCCGCCGTCAGGCCTTTGAAGATCAGGCCGGGCAGCCAGAGTTCTTCCACGATGGTGGGCACGCTGCCAAAACTCTGCACGCGCTTGATATAGACCACGGCATCGCCCGATTTCAGGTCGAGCAGGCGCGCCACTTCGGCGGGCGCGCGCAGGCGCTTGACTTCAATAAACCGGGATTCCGGGTAATGCGGCACACCTTCGTCCGGCACCAGGCGCAGGAAGCGGAAGTGGGCGCGGGCCTCGTGGTGGGTGGACACGAAGGTGCCCTTCCCCTGCTTGCGCACCACCAGGTTTTCCGCCGCCAGCTCGTCGATCGCCTTGCGCACGGTGCCCTGGCTGACCTTGAAGCGGTTGGCCAATTCAACTTCGCTGGGAATCATTTCGCCCGGCTTCCATTCGCCGGACTGCAGGCTCTGGGTAATCAGGCCTTTGATCTGCTGGTACAGGGGAGAAAAAGTGGGGGACGGAGCGCCGGCCGCGCCAATGGCGTCAGAAGTGGTCTGGTTGGGCGTGACGGGATTCATAGCCCGCTATTCCACCACATCCAACCCCTCACGTCCAGAAAAATCCTATAACTTATATGTCTTATATAAGACATAAGATAGGATTGACAGCCAGTCGACAGGAGCCTACACTCGCCCGAATTGTCGTATCATTACGAGCTTATACCGTTTTCACGTCCACTTTGGAGATTCACCATGGCTAAAACCCCAATGCGTGTTGCCGTTACCGGCGCCGCCGGCCAGATCGGCTATTCCCTGCTGTTCCGTATCGCCAACGGCGACATGCTGGGCAAAGACCAGCCAGTCATCCTGCAACTGCTGGAAATCCCTGACGAGAAGGCCCAGAAAGCGCTGAAAGGCGTGATGATGGAAATCGACGACTGCGCATTCCCGCTGCTGGCCGGCATGACCGCCCACTCCGACCCGATGACCGCCTTCAAGGACGCCGACGTGGCCCTGCTGGTTGGCGCCCGTCCGCGCGGCCCAGGCATGGAACGTAAAGACCTGCTGGAAGCCAACGCACAGATCTTCACCGTGCAGGGCAAGGCGCTGGACGCCGTCGCTTCGCGCAACGTGAAAGTCCTGGTGGTCGGCAACCCAGCCAACACCAACGCCTACATCGCCATGAAGTCCGCTCCTTCCCTGCCAGCGAAGAACTTCACCGCCATGCTGCGCCTGGACCACAACCGCGCCCTGTCGCAAGTCGCTGCCAAGACCGGCAAGGCTGTCAAGGACATCGAAAAGCTGTGCGTATGGGGCAACCACTCCCCAACCATGTACGCCGACTACCGCTTCGCCACCATCGACGGCGCTTCGGTAAAAGACATGATCAACGACCAGGAATGGAACGCCAACACCTTCCTGCCAACCGTGGGCAAGCGCGGCGCAGCGATCATCGAAGCACGCGGCCTGTCTTCCGCAGCTTCCGCAGCCAACGCTGCGATCGACCACGTGCATGACTGGGTGCTGGGCACCAACGGCAAGTGGACCACCATGGGCATCCCTTCCGACGGTTCCTACGGCATTCCTGAAGGCACCATGTTCGGCTTCCCGGTGACCTGCGAAAACGGCGAATACACCATCGTCCAGGGTCTGGATATCGACGCCTTCTCGCAAGAGCGCATCAACATCACGCTGAAGGAACTGACCGAAGAGCGTGAAGGCGTGAAGCACCTGCTGCCTTAATATCGCCTGAATACAGTGGAACCGGTTAAACCACCGATCCGCCGTACCCGCCGCGCTGCCGATGGCAGCGCGGCTGCTGTTTCATCTAACGCACCAATGCATCCATCCGAGGTTTTATTCCAGGGCACACGCCAGCCGCTGCTGCTCCCTGCCTGCGACCATTACGCCGGCAGTGAAAAGCTGATGCGCAAATCCATGGCCCTGCAACAAGAGCTTGGTCCCCTGTTCGACATCACCTTCGATTGCGAGGACGGCGCCGCCGCCGGCAACGAAGAATCGCACGCCAAGCTGGTCGCCCTGCTACTGCTGGACGAAGCCAATGCCTTCAACCGCATCGGCGCCCGCGTGCATGACGTCAACAGCCCGTTTTTCGAACGCGACGTCGAAATCATCTGCACCGAAGCGGGCCACAAGCTGGCCTATATCGTGGTGCCAAAGCCGGAGAGCGTGCAGGAAGTCGCGCGCGCCATCGAGCTGGTGAACAAATATGCCGCCAGGTCCGGTCGCACTGCACCTGTCCCGGTACACGTGCTGATCGAGACCCACGGCGCGCTGCGCGACGTGCACGACATCGCCGCCCTGCCCCAGGTGGAATGCCTGTCCTTCGGCATCATGGACTTCGTCTCGGCCCACTACGGCGCCGTGCCGGGCAGCGCCATGCGCACGCCGGGCCAGTTCACCCACCCGCTGGTGGTACGCGCCAAGCTGGAAATCGCCGCCGCCTGCCACGCGCACGGCAAGGTGCCGTCGCATAACGTGACCACTGAAATCAAGGATTCGGCCGTGGTGGCCACCGATGCCCAGCGCGCCGCTGCGGAATTCGGCTTCACCCGCATGTGGAGCATCCACCCGAGCCAGATAAAACCTGTCATAAAAGCATTTACCCCGCGTGCATCCGAAGTCAATGAGGCTGCAAGCATCCTGCATGAGGCAGAGAAGGTACAGTGGGGCCCGATTAACCAGCATGGTCGCTTGCATGACCGCGCGAGCTATCGCTATTATTGGACGGTTCTGCAGCGAGCCAAGCTCGCAGGCCTGCCGCTGCCGGACTCCGTTGCCGCCCTAGTCGGGGCGGCCGAATCAAAAGGAGCCCAATAATGTCGTTTATGAAACTGATCACCGCCTGCGCCATGGCCCTCGCCATCGCCGCCCCTTCCGCATACGCCGCCCCTAAAAAAGCCGCCGCCAAACCTGCCGCCGAACAAGGCGTAGCGGAAACGAGCGTGAAGGGGCAGACGGCCACCAATTACGCCTGCGAACTGGGCAACAAGATCACCATTTACAGCAGCGCCGACGATGGCAACAGCATCGTCATGCGCTGGAAGAACCGCCTGCACCGCCTGACTCGCGAAGCCACCTCCACCGGTGCGCAACGCTTCGAGAACAAGATTGCAGGCCTGATCTGGATCGGCATCCCTGCCAAGGGCATGCTGCTGGATTCCAAGGTGAACCGCCAACTGGCGAACGAATGCAAGACATCTGATCAAGCGCTCGGACTTTAATCAATAAGGAGAGGACATGTCCCGCAACACACTGAATACGCTTAAGGATTTCCCGATCGGGGCAAAGAAGGGTAAGTTCTACTCCCTGCCAGCCCTGGAAAAGGAACTGGGCGCCAAGATTTCCCGCCTGCCGGTATCGATTCGCGTCGTACTGGAATCCGTTCTGCGTAACTGCGACGGTAAGAAAGTGACCGAAGAGCACGTCAAGCAGTTGGCTAACTGGGGCGCCACCGCTGCCCGCACCGACGAAATCCCATTCGTCGTAGCCCGCGTTGTGCTGCAGGACTTCACCGGCGTTCCGCTGCTGGCCGACCTGGCTGCCATGCGTAACGTCGCCTCCAAAATGGGCGTCAACCCTAAGAAAATCGAACCACTGGTTCCGGTTGACCTGGTGGTTGACCACTCGGTCACCATCGACCACTTCCGCGAGCCTAAGGCCCTGGACCTGAACATGAAGCTGGAATTCTCGCGCAACAACGAGCGCTACCAGTTCATGAAGTGGGGCATGCAAGCCTTCGACACCTTCGGCGTGGTTCCTCCAGGCTTCGGTATCGTTCACCAGGTCAACCTGGAATACCTGGCACGCGGCGTGCACAATGCATCCGGCGTGTACTACCCTGACTCGCTGGTAGGCACCGACTCCCACACCACCATGATCAACGGTATCGGCGTGGTGGGCTGGGGCGTGGGCGGCATCGAAGCGGAAGCTGGCATGCTGGGCCAGCCAGTGTACTTCCTGACCCCGGACGTGATCGGCGTCAACCTGACCGGCGCGCTGCGCGAAGGCTGCACCGCGACCGACCTGGTGCTGACCATCACCGAAATGCTGCGTAAGGAAAAAGTCGTGGGCAAGTTCGTCGAATTCTTCGGCGAAGGCACCGAGTCCCTGTCCGTGACCGACCGCGCAACCATCGCCAACATGGCGCCTGAATACGGCGCGACCATGGGCTTCTTCCCGGTCGACGACGCCACCATCGAATACTTCGAAGGCACCGGCCGCACCAAGGAAGAAATCGCATCCTTCCAGTCCTACTTCAAAGCGCAAGGCATGTACGGCGTACCGAAGAAAGGCGACATCGACTACACCCGCGAACTGCACCTGGACCTGTCCACCGTTGCACCGTCGCTGGCCGGTCCTAAGCGTCCGCAAGACCGTATCGAAATCGGCAACGTGAAGTCCACCTTCACCGACCTGTTCTCCAAGCCAACCGGCGAGAACGGCTTCAACAAGAAGGCCGACGAACTGACCAAGACCTACACCACCAGCAATGGCGTGAACGTCAAGAACGGCGACGTCCTGATCGCAGCCATCACCTCCTGCACCAACACCTCGAACCCGAGCGTGCTGCTGGCAGCCGGCCTGCTGGCCAAGAAAGCCGTGGAAGCCGGCCTGACCGTTGCTCCGCACATCAAGTCGTCCCTGGCTCCTGGCTCGCGCGTCGTGACCGAGTACCTGACCGCCGCCGGCCTGCTGCCATACCTGGAAAAACTGGGCTTCGGCGTCACCGCTTACGGCTGCACCACCTGCATCGGCAACGCCGGCGACCTGACCCCGGAACTGAACGCCACCATCACCGGCAACGACATCGTTGCTGCTGCCGTGCTGTCCGGTAACCGTAACTTTGAAGCGCGTATCCACCCGAACATCCGCTCCAACTTCCTGGCATCGCCACCGCTGGTCGTCGCTTACGCGATCGCCGGCAACGTGACCCGCGACCTGATGACCGAACCAGTTGGCCAGGGCAAGGATGGCAAGGACGTGTACCTGGGCGACATCTGGCCGACCTCGAAAGAGATCGCCGCCCTGATGAAGTTCGCGATGAACTCCAAGGTCTTCAAGTCCAACTACGCCGACGTCAAAGGCAACCCAGGCAAGCTGTGGGAAGCCGTATCGTCGACCGAAGGCCAAGTGTACAACTGGCCTGATTCGACCTACATCGCAGAACCACCGTTCTTCGACGGCTTCGAGATGAAACCGAAGGCAGCGGAAGCCGGCATCCAGGGCGCGCGCGCACTGGGCGTGTTCGGTGACTCCATCACCACCGACCACATCTCGCCAGCAGGCTCGATCAAGGAAGACGGTCCGGCAGGCAAATGGCTGAAGGAAAACGGCGTGATGAAGGCCGACTTCAACTCCTACGGTTCGCGTCGCGGCAACCACGAGATCATGATGCGCGGCACCTTCGCCAACGTGCGTATCAAGAACAAGATGATCCCTCCTAAGGCCGACGGTTCCGCGGTGGAAGGCGGCATCACCCTGCACCAGCCATCGGGCGAACAACTGTCGATCTACGACGCAGCAATGCGCTACGTTGAAGAAGGCACCCCGACCATGATCTTCGGCGGCGAAGAATACGGTACCGGCTCCTCCCGCGACTGGGCGGCCAAGGGCACCCAGCTGCTGGGCGTGAAAGCTGTGATCTGCCGTTCCTTCGAGCGTATCCACCGTTCCAACCTGGTGGGCATGGGCGTGCTGCCGCTGCAATTCATCGGCAACGACTCCGTTGAATCGCTGGGCATCACCGGCAAGGGCGAGACCTACGACCTGAAGGGCCTGGAAGGCGAAATCAAGCCTCAACAGCAAGCCACCCTGGTGATCCACCGCGCTGACGGTTCGTCGAAGGAAGTGCAAGTCCTGCTGCGTATCGATACCCCGATCGAAGTGGACTACTACAAGCACGGCGGCATCCTGCCATTCGTGCTGCGCCAACTGCTGGCCGCCTAAAAAATGGGGACGTACCCCATTTTTTAAGCAACAAACGCCACCTTCGGGTGGCGTTTTTTATTGCCCCGTTCATTTACCGCGAAGTCTTGCCGAATCCACTACAATAAGGGTACCAAGGTTTCCTTTCTCACTAAGAAAAGCGCTATGCGTCGCCCATCCAAAGATTCAACCCACAAATTATCTGCCGACAGCCAGCGCCTTATCACCCTCGCCCAAGCATTGGGCCAGGCCGCCAGCCGCATTGAAGAGCGTAACTGGGAACGGGTGCTGGATGCCCAATTGCACAAATTACTGCGCACAGGACACCAGGATACTGTCGACTCTGCACTGAACTCACTGTTCAGCCTGGACTTGCCTGCCTACGACATCCTGATGGACAGCGTGGAAGCGGTCAGCGAATCCGACGCCATCGTGGTGGAAGTCGATGGCGAATCGCGCGAGTACGACATCCTGCTGGTCGCCGCACCGGTGCTGGCCTGGACGCGCTTCTCGATCGCCTCCGGCCAGATCCCGTCCGACATCCTGAACACCTTGTCGGCGCACTTTTCCGCCCACCTGCTGGCCGACGGCACGCACATGGCGATGTCGTCCACCCTGTACTCGATCGACCAGCTGCCGCGCACCCATGCCGAAGCCTATTCGAAAGTGCACAAGCTGGCGCAGGCCGCGCTGAAGGGCCAGGCCGTCAAGTCCGACGCCAAGCAGGCCGAAACCGCGCCCTTCCTGGCCGATACCCGCTACCTGATGGTGGCCGTGGTGGCACCGCACAATGGGCCGCTGTTCCGCTGGCAGATGCCGGCGAATCACGCCAACCAGGCCGAAGCTCGCCGCGATGCGCTCGCTGCGTGGACCACGCAAGCTACGCCGACCGTGGCGCGCCTGCTGCCAGGCTGCGGCATCGAACTGCTGCTGCCGGAAGCCTATTACACCGGCTGCCGCGAAGCCGACAAGCTGATTCGCCCGGTCTCGATCCGCGCTGCCGTGCATTACCTGACGCATTCGCTGGCTTGCGAACCGTCCGACCTGCGCGCGGTAATCGCCGGTTTCGGCGAGGAATCCGCACCTGATGGCCAGATCGACGAATACCGCGTCGCCTTCACCCGCCGCTCCGACAGCGACGTGATGTACGGCGTGGTATGGCCGCTTTACGGCCAGGAAGATGAAGAAGGCACGCCGGCCGAAGGCCTGTCCGGCACCACGCTGGCCGAGCTGCTCAAGCCGCGCACGCCGGTTGAAGAAATCGTCGAGCACCTGAACGCCGCCGGCGTGTCGCAGGTGAAGAAGTTGGGTGAGAAGTATGTCGCGGAATACTGCGACGACTGCGGCGCTCCCCTCTTCGCCGATCCCTCGGGCGAGCTGGTCCACGCAGAAATGCCGGAAGACACCGCCACAGGCACCGAGCACTTCCACTAAGAAAAAAAGCGCTCATTCGGGGTCAGGTCTGTCATTTGGACAGCTAGCGTTATCGTTTGATCTTCCTCAATACGCGAAATGCGACTAATTTGCGTATTGAGGAAGATCAAACAAACTGCTTGGATGTCCGAATGACAGACCTGACCCCGAATTTACTACCAAGTGGAATACGGCTGCTTAATCAGGCGTGAATTGAGGTAGCGCAAATCGTGCGTGACCTCCTCGCCTGCCCAGTCCGGCTTATCGAATTGGGTGTCTTCTGCCGGCAACTCGATCTCGGCGACAACGAGGCCGGCGTTCTCGCCGAGGAACTCGTCCACTTCCCACACAAAGCCACTGTAGGGGATACGGCGGCGGTACTTCTCGATCAGCGGCCGCTCGCACAGCCGGTCCAGCAATTCGGCGGCGTCGGCGACGGGAACGGGATACTCCCATTCGCCGCGCGCCGCGCCGATGTTCTTGCTCTTGATGGTCAGGAAGGCGCGTTCGCCTTCAATACGCACGCGCACTGTGCGCTCGGCATGCGAAGACAGGTACCCCTGGCGCAGCAGGACCGGTTCGCCTTGCGTGCGCCAGCCCTCGCCTGACACCAGGAATTTTCGTTCGATCTCGACGCCCATGAGGATATTCTCGATTAGAAGTGGGAGAGCGCATTCAGCAACGACTCCGCAGCGCGCCTCAGACCAAGACGCACCGGAAGCCGTTTAACAAGCGTCTGGTAGATAAAGACGGGCAGCAGCCAGCAAAGAATCAGCAACGCCTCCAGCGCGAAGATGCCGAGAGCAATCGCTGGATCCAGGAACAGCAATGCAAGCAAAGCCATCTGGAGCCAAGCCAGAATCCTCAGCCACGGCGTGACGACTTCTGGCGCAGCCACGTCGCGGCCTGCCTATTCGTCCAGCGACAGCAGGATAGGCTGCAGGATCGCCGCGCCCAGCGCTGCGCTGCGGGCGCCGTTCCAGCCGACGGTCGGAACCGGCAGGTCCGCATTATCCTTGAACGGCATTTCCAGCGTCAGCGACAGCACCTGGAAGTGGTGGCCGATGTACTTGGAGGCCAGCGTCAGCATGTCTTCCTTGTACTTGGAAGGCGCATAGCCCACTGCGTCCTGGAAGTCCGGCGACGCATCCTTGTAGCGGTTGATGAAGTTCTTCTGACGCGTCATCTGCTCCGCGGTGAAGTTCTCCAGCATTTCGTTACCGGCCACGAAGTTGTAAGGCAGCGCTTCGTCGCCGTGGATGTCGAAGAACATATCGACGCCGGTTTCGTGGATCTTCTCTTTCACGCACAGCACTTCCGGCGAGCGCTCCAGGGTCGGGGTCATCCACTCGCGGTTCAGGTTGGCGCCGGCGGCGTTGGTGCGCAGGTTGCCGCGGGTCGAGCCGTCCGGATTCATGTTCGGCACGATGTAGAAACAGCAGCGCTGCAGCAACTTGCGCGCGATCGGGTTGGAGTCGTCCAGCAGGGAGTCGATCAGGCCTTCGGTGAACCATTCGGCCATCGATTCGCCCGGGTGCTGGCGGGCGATGAACCAGATTTTCTTTTCGGCTTCCGGCTCGCCAATGACGACCAGGTTCATGTCGCGGCCGTCCACGGTGGAGCCGATATCCAGCACGCGCGCGATCGGGTTCTCGGCCACTTCGCCCAACAGGCGCAGGTGACGTTCCCACGAATAAGGCTCGAAGTACGCGTAGTAGACGCTGTCGTTATGCGGCGTGTGCTTGATGGTCATGACCTGGCCATCGAAGGAAGTCGGGACGCGGAACCAGTTCTCGCCATCGTAGCTGGCAGCAGCGTTGTAGTCTTCGAAACCTTTGGCGTAGGTGGCGTCGCCGGCGTTCAGGAACTTCATCGTCACCGCTTCGCCACGCGCGCCTTGCAGGCGGAAGTGGAACCATTGGTGGATGTCGGCGGCGTTGTCCTTGCGGAGTTTCAGTTCGATGTTCGCGGCGTTGTCGGCACGGACTACTTCGATGGCGCCAGAGTCGAAATTCTGGCTGATTTTGATGGTCATTACTGTCCCGTTCAGAGGCTTGGGTTGATCGGAAACGCTATTGTACACACCCAAACCGGTAACCCGGTGTCAGACCCATTGGGTCTGACACCTGATACGCGGCGGCCGCTGGCTGGTTTTCAGTCGACGTTACGGCCTCGCGCTTTCAACGCCGTCCGCACACCAGCGCCATACGCCGCATCCGCCTTATCAAAGTGCCCCAGCTGGCGCTGGATAATCTCGTCACTGACCTGGCTCAGCGGCCCGGCAATATTGTCAAACAGGTTCAGTTTCTCCTGTTCCGGCAGCAAGCGGAACAGATTGCCCGCCTGGGTGTAATCATCTTCCTTGCCCCGCCCATCATAGCGCCCTGCCCCGCCATTCAGCGCCAGTTCCGGCTCGCCATGGCCCATGCCCTGCGGGTTGGAACCCGCCGCCTCGGTCGGCGCATAATTCTGCTCGGCGCCACCAAAGCCAGCTGCCATGGCGCCATCGCGCTGCTGGTGATGGAATGGGCAACGCGGCGCATTCACCGGCAGGTGCTGGTGATTGGTCCCCACGCGGTATAACTGCGCGTCGTGGTAAGCGAACAGGCGCGCCTGCAGCATCTTGTCCGGCGAGTAACCCATGCCCGGCACCACATTGGCCGGCGACAGCGCCGCCTGCTCCACTTCGGCGTGGTAGTTGACCGGGTTGCGGTTCAGCTCCAGCACCCCGACAGGAATCAGCGGGAAGTCCGCATGCGGCCACACCTTGGTCAGGTCGAAGGGATTCCAGCCGGTGCGCTGCTCCCAAGCTGCCAGTTGCTGGTCGGTCGCCACCTGCAGCTTCACTTCCCACTGCGGGAAATCGCCGGAAGCGATGGCGTTGAACAGGTCGCGCTGTGCATGGTCCGGATCGGCGCCAGCCAGGCGCGTCGCCTCGGCCGCGCTCAGGTTCTTGATGCCTTGTTTGGTCTTGAGGTGCCACTTCACATAAACGCGCTCGCCGGCGGCGTTAATCAGGCTGAAGGTATGGCTGCCGAAACCGTCCATATGGCGGTAGCCGTCCGGCGTGCCGCGGTCGCTGAACAACATGGTGACCTGGTGCAGCGATTCCGGCGTCTTGCTCCAGAAATCGAACATCATGGTCGGCGATTTCAGGTTGGTCTGCGGGTCGCGCTTCTGGGTGTGGATGAAGTCGGGGAACTTGATGCCGTCCTTGATGAAGAACATCGGGGTGTTATTGCCCACCAGGTCCCAGTTGCCCTCCTCGGTGTAGAAACGCAGCGCGAAACCGCGCGGATCGCGCTCGGTATCGGCGCTGCCACGCTCGCCGCCAACGGTGGAGAAACGGACAAAAGTCTCGGTCTGCTTGCCGATGGCCGAGAACAGCTTGGCCTTGGTGAACTTGCTGATGTCGTGGGTGACGGTGAAGGTGCCGTAAGCGCCGGAGCCTTTGGCATGCACGACGCGCTCAGGGATGCGCTCGCGGTTGAAATGCTGAAGCTTTTCAATCAGGTGGAAGTCCTGTAGCAGGACGGGGCCACGCGGGCCGGCAGTCAGGGAGTTCTGGTTATCGACGACTGGAATGCCGGATGCGGTGGTGATAGGGGTCTGGCTCATTTACTGGCTCCTTCATGTGATCGGTGAAATCATTCTAAAGAGACACGAGCAATTAATAAATTTGATTAATTCTATGAATTCGATAGTTAAAATTGTTCGTGGATGGCAATCCCCTCGAAAGTATCCGCCCCCGCAGCCCATGGCCTTGCCTTGAAAGCCCGCTGCGCATCTGCGTAGCCGGCCTGCCAGCGCTGGTTGATGCCAGCGCTCGAGAAGTCGATGTCCTTGGTATGGTCTTCGCAGCTCAGGTGCGGCGCCTTCAGCAGCACCACATGCATCGACGTGCCGCAGCCCCACAGCGCCAGCTCGCGCACCTCCGGCGCGGCGCGCATGTCCTCGGGAAGCTTCATCGCCAGCTCGCGGATCACGCGCCGCAGCCGATGCAGCTTGCGCTGCTGCTCGATGTGGCTAGCGCGGCTGGCATACTGGATTTCCTTGTGCTTCTCCAGCACATCCAGCACGCTTTGCGGCTCGCTGCCGTCCGGATTCCATACCTGGACCGAGAAAATCACCGAGTCGCGGCGCGGCTCGTCATCCAGCACCGCCTCGATCGGCGTGTTGGAATAAATGCCGCCATCCCAATACGGCTCGCTGCCAATGCGCACCGCCGGAAAGGCAGGCGGAATGGCGCCGGATGCGATCACATGCGACAGCTCCAGCGCTTCCTTGCGCGAATCGAAATAGCGCATCACGCCATTGCGGGCGTTCACCGCGCCCACGGTCAGGCGCGTGTGGCGTTCGTTCAGGTATGCCATGTCCACCAACCCTTCGAGGGTAGTGCGCAGCGCATTGGTACGGTAGAACGAAGCGTTCTCCACGCCCAGCGGCGCAGCCGGGTTCCACCAGGCGAGCGGATTGGGATCGAAGAAAGCGGGAATCCCCTGCGCCAGGGTAAGCGCGTTCGCGAAGGCGGGCGGCAAGCTGCCGAAGATATCGTGGCGCTCCATCGCTTCCCAGAACGCACGCAGGCGCGGCAAGCGCTGCTCGGGAGGATTGCCGGCGATGATCGCGCCATTCAGCGCGCCGATCGACGTCCCGATCACCCAGTCCGGCTCGACACCCGCTTCATGCATGGCCTGGTAGACGCCGAGCTGGTAGGCGCCCAGCGCGCCGCCGCCCTGCAGTACCAGCACTACCTGCCCCGGCATGCCCTTCTTCACAGGCGCACCGACAGGCCAACGGTGAACGCCAGGTCCGGCGTGCGGCGATTCAGGCCGAGCATGACGCCGGCATCGACGTGCAGGTCGCGCGTGAACGAATAGCCGCCGCCGAAGTCGAAGCTGGCTGTGGTGCCGCCGTCGCGCGCGCGGGCGATGCGCGGCGTGGCTACTTCGACGAAGGTATATGCGCGTTCGCCCAGGTTCTTCGCCAGCGTGACGCCGAACTGGCCGGTGGAGACATGCCGTCCGAACTCATCGCGGTCCATGTAATAGCCGGGCATGACGCCCAGTTCCAGGTCGTGCGGCAGCTCCCATTCGATCGGTATGCGGAACGAAGGCCGCGTGCCATTGCCCTTGAACTCGCGCGAGCCAGTCGCGAAGTCTGCCTGCATGATCAGGCCGACCGAAGGAGTGCCACCCTCGCCTTCACGCATCTGCCATTTGAAGCTGACGGCGGTATCGCCCCAGCCGCGCGCGCGCGCAGGGTCGCTGCGATCGGTCAGGCGGCCATCGGTTTCGAGGCGCAGCTCCAGGTCGTCCGCCACACCGACGCGCAGCAGCAAGGGCGTGCTGCGCGCCTCCTTCGATTGCAGGGCCCCGGTTTCCAGCTGAATGCGCCCCTGGCCAACCACCTCCGGCGCATCCACGAAATCCGGACGGTCGGTCGTGATCCAGCTATCGGGTTCCGCCGCCGCACCGCATAAAGGCAAGGCAAGCACACACAGTACACGTTTCGGCATTTCGCTCTCCAGGGCATTTCCGGCTTAGGATAGAAATATGCCATTAATACCGGAGATCAACAATGAAGCTTAACCATATTGATTTGCCTGTCACAGAACTGGAAGCGGTAGCCGCCTATTTCGAACGTGGTTTTGGCTTTGAACGGGTACCTGCGCCCGCCGAAGGCATGGCCATTTTGCGCGGCGAAGACGGCTTTGCCCTGATCCTGCAGCAAGCAAAACATGTCGATTACCCACCCGGCTTCCACATCGGCTTCTGCCAGCCTTCCGATGAAGCCGTGCACGCTGCCTACCAGCGGCTATCCGCCGCCGGCCTTCCCCTGCCTCCCGCCCCAGCGACAAGTTACGGCTGCCTGGCTTTCTGGTGCCAGGCTCCCGGCGGCATCCTCATCGAGGTCAGCCACCGGGGCGGCTAGCTCATTCGCCCGGTGAGCAGCGCAAACGCCCAATCGGGACGGCCGTGGCGCTGTGCCACTTCCGCAGCGGCGTTCCAGTCATAGGCGACCGCATATTGTTCGACAGTCCAGCCGCCGGCAGTGCGTTCGACAACTGCATAGCGCGCATGCGGCGTGCCGTTTTCCGCCTTGTGCGGATAAGGCAAAACGTCGTCATAAGCCTGCAAGCCGACACTGCCCGGATTCACGACCAGCCGGCCATCGTCCAGCAGCACTGAGCGCGGCACATGGGTATGGCCGCACAGGATCAGGGACGCTTGCGCATCGCCCGCCCGCTCCAGCACTTCCGCGTAGCTTGCGGCGCGCTGCCCTGCCGGATCGACAGTCTCCATCCAGTACACCAGGTCCGATCCTGGCGTACCGTGCACCATCAGCACATCGTCCTGCAAGCGCATGGACGCGGGCAGCGATGCGATCCACCCGCGCTGGGCCGGCGCGATGTGCTGGTGCGCCCACAGGTCGGAAGCTCCCATGCGCGCCGGGTCGTGCTCCAGCACTTGGCGCTCGTGGTTGCCGCGAATCGTCGGCAAGCCCAACGCCATCAGGCGTTCGGCGGTTTCGGCCGGCAGCAATGGGCCCGACAGGATATCGCCCAGGTTCACCGTTACATCCACATTGCGCCGCGTGATGTCGGCCAGTACCGCATCCAAAGCCCACAAGTTTCCGTGGATATCCGACATCACTGCAATGCGCATCGTTCAATCTCCTAGGTGGCCAGGGCGGCGACTTGCGCTGCGCTGAGGGCACCATTATAGATGCGGAAATCGTCGATTTTTCCGTTGAAGTAGCGATCGCGGGGAAACTGCGAACGGCCAAGCCAGTTCTGCGTCGTGCTGCGCATGCGGAACGGAGCATGGGTCATCTCGGTGTTTGTGGCGACCGCGCTGCCATTCACGTACAGGGTGCCTGTGCTGCCCGACAAAGTCACCGCCACGTGCACCCACTGGCCCGTTGGCAGCGGCGCCGACGTCAGAGCCTGGTCGCCCCAGCCGTTGGTAAGGTTGATGGCGAAGCGCAGGCCGGCTCCCGCCGCTTGCGGCGTCAGGTACATGTAATGGGTGGTGCCCGAACCGAAGTCGAAAATGCGCGCCCAGTCGCGGCCACCATCCCAGAACACCCAGGCGGCGATGCTGAAGTCGGCCAGTCCATCCATCAGTTTCGGCGGCAGCGCCACATGGTCGTCCACGCCATCGAGCAGGACGGCGTTGCCCAGCTTTCCTGCCGTCCACTGGGCGCCATTCATCAGGCTGCCGTGGTGGCCATTGCCGCTGGTATCCGCAGCCGTTGTGCCCTCGGATTCGCTAAACTGGAGCAGGGTGTGCGGCACCACCGCCGTGACAACGCGCGCTTCGTTGGAAGCCGCACTATTGCCGGTCGGCGTTTGCGCAGTGATCGCGTAGTAATACGTGTTGGGCGCGAGGCCACTGTCGGTGTAGGTCAGCAGGCCGCTGATGCCGCTGGCAACGGTGGTGTATGGGCCGCCCGCGACCGTCGAGCGCAAGACCGTGTAGCTGCTGGCCTTTGCGGTGCCCCACCACGACAGCTCGACCTTGCCGCCCACCAGGCGCGCCGTCAGGCCGCTCGGCGCCACGCTCGCTGCGAGCGGGTCACGGCTGAAGGTCAGCGTTCCCAAGCCAAGCTGGTCGCCGCCGCCAGCATCGCCTTCCGGACGCATTCTGGTTGCCATCTGCGCGCAGAACGGCGCTGCCAGCCCGAGCCGGTTAACGTAGTGGTTATAGACCATTTCCCACACCGGGCGGTAATGCGGCAAGGCGCCTGGCGAGATGGCAGTGCCCGTACCCTGCCTGTTGACGAGCGTATCGAATGGCATCGACAAGTAGTAAGGATTGCCACTGGCATCCGACAGGTTGGACTTGGCCACGTATTCCGCACCCGCCAGGAAGCGGTTGTTGTCGTACCCGTAGAAATCGTCGCCCTGGTTCCAGGCCATTTCGCAGAACGCGCCGGCCAGGCCGATGCCGAGCGTGGAGTGCCCCTGGTCGCGCGAGCTCTCCTGCCATTGGCCCAGATAGCCCGGATGGATAAAGGGTACAGACTGGCTCGATGCACCGTTGCCGCGGCCAGTCAGGAAATAGGACGCTGCCTCGTCATACACGTCTGCACGGTCACATAGCACGCCGATGGCCAGCATACAGGCCATGTTGCACAGGTCCCAGTTGGCCCAGAAATTGGTGATCTCGGAGCCGTTATGCGTTGTCAGGAACTGATGGTTCAGGGGATAGAACAAGGTCAGCATCATGTTCTGGAAACGCGCAAAGTCCGCGGCGGCCCAGCCGGAATATGTCCGCATGATTTCCGCGGCATTGGCGAACTGGTAGCCGTAAATGCCGGCCGCCAGGAAGCGGTCGGAATTGCCGGTGACCGATGTCAGCGTGGACGACCATGCATTCAGGAATTCCACTGCCTTGTCGGCATAAGCAGTGTCGCCGGTCAGCTTCCAGCGCAAGGCCAGTTGGTAGCTGCGGGCGACGTCGATAAAGAATTGGCCGAAATTGCTGCCGTCGCCGCCACGGATCACAGTCTGCAGGGGGCGCGGGCTGACAGTCAGGGTCGAGCGGCCGGTGCGCAGCAGGGTGTTCCAGCCGTCCAGCCAAGGCTGCGCGCTGGCGGCCACCTTGGCGCGCATGCGGGCAAAGTCCTCTTCGGTATGCAGCAGGCCGGGGTGCACGAAGGTGCGGCCCGGTACGGTTTGCGTCGGTTGCGAAGGTGGCGTCGACTGCCCAGGCTGTGTCGGTTGCGCAGTTGGCGAGGCGGGGGCTGCTGCAGAATCGGGCATCGATTGCGCCTGGCTGCCACCGCCACCGCAGGCGCTGAGCTGGAGGGTGCCGATTGCCACAAGGCTGAACGAGCCAGCGCAAAAAGTCCTGCGTGGAAGAGAAATAGCTTGGTCTTGCTTGGACATGGTTACCTTTCGAACGACGCGCGGGCAGGACGCCGCGCGGGCTCGATAGTAACTTACCCTATAGCAACATTTCTATAAGCACATGATGAAATTTTTCGCGCCAAATGAGGCGCGGCGCGCATTTTGGGAATCAGTTGCCGGCCAGCGCATCGGCCACCTTGTCCATTTGGGACGCCTTGGCGATGGCATTGGCAGGCTGCTTCTGATCCTTCGGCGCTTCCCTGGCCTGTGCCGGCGGCGGCACCGGCAACGTTGAGGCTACGCGGACCGTATCCATGGCATACATGGACACCCCAAGTCCCACAGTTCCGATCAATAACCAGCGTACCCACGAGGACAACACGATAACCTCCGGCAAACTTTTCTACTAATGAGTTTAGTGCCGAAATTTGCCGGGATTCTATTCTATTGTCACAAGGCCTGAAGATTTTATTGCTGAGGTTGCTGGGCCATGTAGACCAGTTCCCAGATATGGCCGTCCAGGTCTTCGAAACCGTGTGCGTACATGAAGCCGTAGTCTTTCGGTTCGCGCGGCGTCTTGCCGCCCGCCGCAACGGCCTTGCGCACCAGTTCATCGACCTCTTCCCGGCTCTCGCAGGACAGGCATACCAGCACTTCGGTCGCTTCCCTGGCATTGGCGATCGGCTTCGAAGTGAAGGTGCGGAAGAAGTCTTCCACCAGCAGCATCGCGTAGATACTGCCGTCATGGATCACCATGCTTGCCGCGTTTTCATCGGTGAACTGGGGGTTGAAGGTGTAACCCAAGGCGGCGAAGAAGGCCTTCGACTTTTCCAGATTCTTGACGGGCAGGTTGACGAAGATTTGCTTGTTCATATTGGCCTCTCAAAAGGAATTAACAGGGTGGTTTGTATTCCTACGACGCGCCAGCTTTCCTCAAATCGACATCAAAGGAAAAAAGTTTCGCTGCGAATATAGCATTCCGTTCCTAAGAAGAAATTCGCAGATTGTCACAAACACAAATATTATTAAAAAATACAAATATGTGACAAATGGCATGCTAGATTTGCGGGTGCACCTTGAGCGCGAGCGCTCCGGGTTATCCAAATCCACAAGAGACAGGAAATAAGTATGAAGAAAATGATCTTTGCTGCGGCGTCCGCAGTACTCATGGCTGGTTGCGCTGATATGCCGAAACAGGACGATGGGGGCGCCAAGGAAGAAGCGGTTGTGATGACCGGCTCGCACATCCCGCGCAAGGCCAGCAATGGCAACTACTCCAACGCGAAAAGCATCGATAAAACCGAGTGGGAACGCCAGGTACAGAACCAGGGCACCATCAACACTCCGGGCCGCTGATTACCGCCCACGGAATTGCTCCAGCAATGAAAAAGGCCAATCCTAAGATTGGCCTTTTTCATTAATACTTTTGGTCGGGGCGAGAAGATTCGAACTTCCGACCCCTTGCACCCCATGCAAGTACGCTACCAGGCTGCGCTACGCCCCGACTCGAGTTTTGGATTATATCAGAGCAATTTGTAGATTTGTCAAAGTTAGCTCAAACTATACGAATGACGATCGAACCACGACTCGCCGCACGTGCGGCCGAACTCATTGCGCAATCCGATGGGCTGGTCATTGCTGCCGGTGCCGGCATTGGCGTGGATTCGGGCTTGCCGGATTTTCGCGGTAATGAGGGATTCTGGAAGGCCTACCCTGCCCTCGGCCGGGCGCGCATGGAATTCACCAGCGTCGCTTCGCCGCGCACTTTTCATGACGATCCGGCGTTGGCGTGGGGCTTTTACGGGCATCGGCTGAACCTGTATCGCGAGACTGTGCCGCACGAGGGGTTCTCGCTTCTGAAGGCTTGGGGCGAGGCGATGGATCATGGCAGTTTTATCTTTACCAGTAATGTGGATGGCCAGTTCCAGAAAACGGGCTTCGATCCGCATGCCATTTATGAGTGTCACGGGTCGATTCACCACATGCAGTGCCTGGAACCGTGCGGGAACAAGATCTGGGCGGCAGATGATTTTGTGCCGGTTGTGGATGCGGACGCCTGCCGCCTGCTCAATGAGCCGCCGCGTTGCCCTGATTGCGGTGGGTTGGCGCGGCCAAATATCCTGATGTTTGGCGATTGGGGGTGGATTGAGCGCCGTAGTGAAATGCAGGCGGCGCGGTTGGGGGTTTGGCTGGAGAAGGTGCGTCGGCCGCTGGTGATTGAATTGGGGGCGGGGACGGCGATTCCTTCAGTGCGGCATTTCGGGCACGGTGTAGTGCAGCGAGGTGGGCGGATGGTCCGCGTTAATCCGCGCGAATTTGCTGTCGGCAGCGCGGCGGATGTGGGGATTGCGGCTGGGGCGTTGGAGGGGTTGAACGCCATTGCCGAGGCTTTAAGTTAAACCCGGTAGACCTGGGTCAGACCCAAGGGTCTGACCCAAAGACGATTAGATGAATTTTACGGAGATGCTGGAGAGGCCTTCGATGCTGCCTGTTAGCGATTGGCCGCGCGTGACTGCGCCGACGCCTTCAGGAGTGCCGGTGAAAATCAGGTCGCCGGGTTCGAGGCGGAACAGCGTGGAGAGGTTGGCGATGGTCTCGGCGACCGACCAGATCATGTGGTCGGTGCTGCTTGACTGGCGCACGGCCCCGTCCAGCGCCAAGGCGATGGCGGCGCTTTCGACGCCGGGCGCTTCGGCTGCGCGGCGCAACGCCCCTACCGGCGCGGAATAGTCGAAGGCCTTGCCGATTTCCCACGGGCGGCCGGCATCCTTCATCTTGCCTTGCAGGTCGCGGCGCGTCATGTCCAGGCCCACTGCGTAGCCGAAGATGTGCTTTGGCGCGTCGTCCACGGAAATATTGCTGCCACCGGCGCCGATCGCTACCACCAGTTCGCACTCGTAGTGGTAATTGCTGGTTTGCGGAGGGTATGGCAGCTCGGCCACCGTGCCTGGCGCCACCGGTACCACGGCCGCTGCATCGCCCGGTTTGCAGAAGAAGAATGGCGGTTCGCGGTCTGGATCTGAGCCCATCTCGCGCGCGTGGCCGGCGTAGTTGCGGCCCACGCAGTACACGCGGCGTACCGGGAAGCGTTGGTCGGTGCCGTTAATTTGCAGTGCAGCGACAGCATGCGGCGGGAATACGTAATCAACCATTCTCAATATCCTCAGGTGAACAGAAGCGCCCGCATGGCGATGCGGAAGGATGAAATCAGCTCCGGAAGCGGCAAATCGGGATAATTCAGCACCCGCAATTGTAGCCCCTGGTGCAGGCAAATCACGGCCTGCATGCGGCCTTCGACGGTGCTGTCGTCGGCAGGCAGGCCATGCTTTTCGCGGCCGGCCTTCAGCAGCGCCAGCAGGCTTGCGCACATGCGGCGGTCGGCATCCTGGCTCAAGGCAGCGATAGCGGGGTTGCGCGCGCTTTCTGCGGCAATTTCCAGCGGCAGCGCCCAGTGATCCGGGTCGAGGTTATTGTGGACGCTCTGCTCGACGTCGTCGATGATCGCCTGCAGCGGGTCGGGCTGGCTGCCAATATTGCTGATGATCTCGTGCACCCGCGTTTCGTTTTCCTCCACGAAGGCGGCGATGATCGCATCTTTGCTGGCGAAGTAGTTGTAGATATGGCCGGCGCTCATGCCGGCCGCTTTGGAAATCTCGGACATGCTGGCGCCGTGGAATCCGCTGCGGCGGAAACAGGTGGCGGCGGCATCCAATACCTGGCGGCGGCGGTTGGCGGCACGCTCTGGGTCAATGTGGCGTTTTTCAGTCATAAGGCGTTACTCTGGCCAAGGTAATGAGCTTTGTCAAATTACAACGTGCTATGATGGACAGGCAGTTACTTCATTCTTACAGGAAAGAGTGATATGCCCTCCCGTACCTCTCGCTCGATTGAGATGCGGCCCGCCGAAGCGGGCGACCTCGCGTTCATGCAGCAGCTTTATTCCAGCACGCGCAGCGCCGAAGTTCGGATGGGGGGCTGTGACCTCGCCACCGAAACCCTGCTGCAAGGCTTGCAGTTCAAGGCCCAGCAAACCTGGTACGAAACCGAATACCCCAATGCCGACCTGGCCGTGATCATGGACCGCGAACGCTCCGTCGGGCGCCTGTACGTCGATTACGGCCCGGACGAATTGCGCATCCTCGATATCTGCCTGCTGCCCGAGTACCGCAACCGCGGCATCGGGCTTGGCTTGCTGCGCAGCCTGCAGGCCCAGGGCGAACGCCTGCGCTTGCCGGTGCGGATCAACCTTCCGCTGGGTAGTCCCGCGCAGCGCCTGCTGCTGCGCTGCGGGTTCGACATCCTGGCGGCGGACGGCATCTACAACATCATGGAGTGGATGCCSCCTGCCGGCATCGATTAGGCCCAGCCTCCCAGCACCTTGTACAGGGTGACCTGGTTGGTGGCCTTGGCGAGCCGCACGCTGATCAGGCTTTGCTGCGCCGAGTACAGGGCACGCTGCGAAACCAGGGCATTCAGGTAAGACTCCGCCCCTTTCTGGTAACGCGCCTCGTGGATGCGGTAGCTGCGGCTTGCCGCTTCGGTCAGCGCCGCCTGCGATTCCACCCGTTCGTCCAGCGTGCCGCGCTGCGCCAGCGCGTCGGCCACTTCGCGGAAGGCCGACTGGATCGCCTTTTCGTAGCGCGCCACGGCAATGCCGTTGTCCGCCTTGGCGATATCCAGCCGGGCCTTGTTGGCGCCGCCGTCGAACAGCGGCAGCGCCAGTTGCGGCAGGAAGGTCCATGCGCCGGTACCGGCCTTGAACAGGTTCCCCAGGCTGCTGCTGGCACTGCCAGCCGTCCCGGTCAGGGTAATGCTCGGGAAGAAGGCGGCGCGCGCCACGCCGATATTGGCGTTGGCGGCCCGCAGCGAGTGCTCGGCTTCCAGTACGTCCGGGCGTTGCAGCAGCACGGAAGACGGCACGCCTTCCGGCAGGTCGGCCAGGGTGGTCACCGCGGTCGGCAAGGCTTGCGGCAGCAGGCTCGCCGGCACTTGGGTACCGACCAGCAGGGCCAGCGCGTTTTCGCCGGCCGCTACCTGGGCGGTATACAGGGCCATGTCGTTGCGCGCGGCTTCGACACTGGTTTGTGCTTCGTACATATCGAGCCCCGAGGTGGCGCCGGATTCGAAGCGGCGCTTGCTCAGCTCATAGGTGATCTGCTGGCTTTTCAGCGTATCCTGCGCCAGCAACAGGCGCTCCTTGTCGGCAGCCAGGCCAAGCCAGGTGGTGGCCACTTCGGCCACCAGGCTAAGGCGCTGGGCGCGCTGTGCTTCCTGCGTGCCGAGGTAGGACTGCAGGCCAGCTTCCGACGAGTTGCGCAGCTTGCCGAACAAATCCAGCTCATAGGCTGGAATTGCCAGGCCGCCGGTGTACTGGCGGTTGACGTCGCCGCCTGGCGCACGCGAGGCACTCTGGCCCACTTGGGCATTCACCTTGGGCAGTTGGGCGGAACGGTCGATGCCGTACTGCGCCCTCGCCTTTTCAATATTCAGCGTCGACACGCGCAGGTCGCGATTGTTCTTCAGCGCCATCTCCACGACTTCGCGCAGTTGCTGGTCACCGATGAAGTCTTGCCAGGCGATTTCGCTGGCTGGCTTGGCATCGGCAGCGGTTGTGGCTGGCTTGTAAGCTTCGCCTTGCGGCCAGGCTGCCGCAACCGGCGAATCGGGGCGCTGGTAAGTCGGCGCCAGGCTGCAGCCGGCCAGCAAGGCCGCAGCTGCAAGAGTAATGAGAGTCTTGTTCATATCAGTTCGCCTCCGAAGCGATGGCCGGTGCGGTGGATGCAGCCGGGGCAGCCTTGCGGCCCACCCATGCACGCACCACCACGAAGAACACCGGCACGAAGAAGATGCCGAGGAATGTAGCCGTCAACATGCCGCCCAGCACCCCGACGCCGATCGCGTTCTGGCTGCCGGAACCTGCGCCGCTTGCCAAGGCCAGCGGCAGCACACCGAGGCCGAAGGCGATGGATGTCATCAGGATCGGGCGCAGGCGCAGCTTGACCGCCTGCAGCGTGGCTTCACGCAGTTCGATGCCTTTTTCCTGCAGCTCCTTGGCGAATTCCACGATCAGGATCGCGTTCTTCGCCGACAGGCCGACCACGGTCAGCAAGCCAACCTGGAAGTACACGTCGTTCGCCAGGTGGAAGCCCCAGGTGGCCAGCACGGTGCCGATTACGCCCAGCGGCACCACCAGCAGCACCGAGAACGGCACCGACCAGCTTTCATACAGCGCGGCCAGGCACAGGAATACGATCAGCACGGAGATGGTGTACAGCACCGTGGTCTGCGAGCCGGAGTCGCGCTCTTCCACCGACAGGCCGGTCCACTCGAAACCAATACCCGGCGGCAGTTGCGCCACCAGCTTTTCCATTTCGGCCATGGCCACGCCGGAGCTCACACCGGGTGCAGGCATGCCCTGCACGTTCATCGACGGAATGCCGTTATAGCGCTCCAGGCGTGGCGAGGCATACACCCAGCGGCCGGTGGCGAAGGCGGAGAACGGCACCATTTCGCCCTGCGCGTTACGCACGGACCACTTGTTCAGGTCCTCCGGCGCCATTCGCGATTCCGGCGTGCCTTGCAGGTAGACCCGCTTGACGCGGCCACGATCGACGAAGTCGTTCACGTAGGAAGAACCCCAGCCCACGCTCAGTACACGGTTCACGTCGGCCACGGTCAGGCCCAGCGCGGTGGCTTTCTGCTGGTCGATATCGAGCTTGAATTGCGGCGTGTCTTCCTGGCCGTTAGGACGCACCGCCATCAGCAGCGGGTTCTTGGCGGCCATGCCCAGCAACTGGTTGCGCGCAGCCATCAGCGCATCGTGGCCAACGCCGCCCTGGTCCTGCAGTTGCAGGTCGAAGCCGCTGGCGTTACCCAGTTCCATTACCGCTGGCGGAGCGAAGGCAAACACCATCGCTTCGCGGATCTGCGAGAACGCGCCCATTGCGCGGCCGGCGACGGCCTTCACTTTCTGGTCCGGGTTCTTGCGCTCGGACCAGTCTTTCAGCCGCACGAAGGCCAGGCCTGTGTTCTGGCCATTACCTGCAAAGCTGAAGCCAGCCACCGTGAACACGGAGGCGACGTTCGCTTTTTCGTCATCCATGAAGTGATGCTCGAGCTTTTCCAGCACTTTCAGCGTGCGCTGCTGGGTGGCGCCGGTCGGCAACTGCACCATGGAGAACAACATGCCCTGGTCTTCATCCGGCAGGAAGGAAGTCGGCAGGCGCATGAAGGACGCCGCCAGCACGGCCAGCAGCGCGCCGTACACCAGCAGCGAGCGGCCGCTGCGCGACAGCATCTTGCCGACCAGGCCCTGGTATTTGGTGCTGCTACGGTCAAAGGTACGATTGAACCAGCCGAAGAAACCCTTCTCGGACACATGGCTGCCCGGTTTCAGGAAGGTCGCGCACAGCGCCGGGGTGAACACCATTGCCACCAGCACCGACAGCACCATGGCGGACACGATGGTCACCGAGAACTGGCGGTAAATCACGCCGGTCGAACCGCCGAAGAAGGCCATCGGCACGAACACGGCGGACAGCACCAGCGCGATACCCACCAGCGCACCGGAAATCTGGCCCATCGACTTGATGGTCGCCTCTTTTGGCGACAAGCCCTCTTCCGTCATCACGCGCTCAACGTTCTCCACCACCACGATGGCATCGTCCACCAGCAGGCCGATTGCCAGCACCATGGCGAACATGGTCAGCGTGTTGATCGAGTAGCCGAGCGAGAACAGCACACCGAAAGTGCCCAGCAGGACAACCGGCACTGCGAAGGTCGGGATCAGGGTTGCGCGGAAATTCTGCAGGAAGACGTACATCACGATGAACACCAGGATCACCGCTTCCACCAGGGTCTTCACCACTTCTTCAATGGACAGCTTGACGAAGGGCGTGGTGTCGAATGCCACCTGGGCCTTCATCCCTTGCGGGAACTGCTTGCCCATCACCTCGATCTTTTTCTTGATCAGGTCCGCAGTTTCCAGCGCATTGGCGCCGGTGGCGAGTTTGATCGCGACACCCACCGCCGGTGCGCCATTGTAGCGTGCCACGGTGTTGTAGTTTTCGTTACCCAGCTCAATGCGCGCCACGTCGCGCAGGTGCACGGTGGCGCCGCTGGCTGTGGTCTTGAGCAGGATGGCGCCGAATTGGTCCGGCGTTTGCAGGCGGCTTTGTGCGGTAACGGTAGCATTCAACTGCTGTTCCGGCACGGCCGGCGCGCCGCCCAGTTCACCGGCAGACACTTCTGCATTCTGCGCCTGGATTGCCGCTGCCACGTCGGCTGGCGTCAACTGGAAGCCTTGCAGCTTTTGCGGGTCGAGCCAGATGCGCATCGCGTATTGGGAACCGAACAACGTGACTTCGCCCACGCCTTGCACGCGGCTCAGCGGGTCGATCACGTTGGCGGCCACATAGTCGCCCAGGTCGGACTGTTTCATCTTGCCGTCTTCGGAGATGAAGCCGAACACCATCAGGAAGTTGCGGGTCGCTTTCGACACCACCAGGCCTTGCTGGGTCACGGCGCTAGGCAGCAGCGGCGTAGCCAGTTGCAGCTTGTTCTGCACCTGCACCTGTGCGATGTCCGGATTGGTGCCGCTGTTGAAGGTCAGCGTGATGTTGATGCCGCCGGTCGAATCGCTGTTCGACGACATGTAGCGCAAGCCGTCGATACCTTTCATCTTCTGTTCGATGATTTGGGTGACGGCATCTTCCACCGTCTTGGCCGATGCCCCCGGATAGGACCCGGTGATCGAGATCGATGGCGGCGCAATGCTTGGGTACTGCGAGATTGGCAGCCCCTTGATCGCCATCACACCCGCCAGCATCACAACGATGGCGAGCACCCAGGCGAAAATGGGGCGGTTGATAAAGAAGCGGGACATGATTGGAACCTCCGCTTAGCGCACAGCGACAGCTGGCTTGTCCGCTGCCGCGGTAGTGGCCGGGCCGGCGGTGTTCTTCGCCACGACAGCGGGCGCACCAGGCTTCACTTTCTGCAGGCCTTCCACGATGACGCGGTCGCCTGCCACCAGTCCGGATTTCACCAGCCATTTGTCGCCGATGGTGCCGCCGGTCTGCAGCACGCGCTGTTCGACCTTGCCTTCCTTATTCAGCACCAGGGCTGTCGCCTCGCCTTTCGGGTTGCGGGTCACGCCCATTTGCGGCACGGCGATGGCTTGCTCGCTGACGCCGGTTTCCAGCACGGCGCGCACGAACATGCCCGGCAGCAGGTCATGTTTCGGGTTTGGGAACAGCGCACGCAGCGTCACGTTGCCGGTGCCCGGATCGACGCTCACGTCGGAGAACTGCAGCTTGCCCGGCAGCGCGTACTTGCTGCCATCGGCCAGCAGCAGCGTTACTGCTGCCTGGCCATTGGCCTTCTTCAGCGAGCCGTTATCCATTTCGCGCTTCAGTCGCAGCAGCTCTTCGCTGGACTGGGTCACGTCGACATAGATCGGGTCGAGTTGCTGCACGGTGGTCAGCGCGGTGGCCTGGCCGGCAGTTACCAGCGCGCCCGGCGTCACATTGGAACGGCTGATGCGGCCGGAGATCGGCGACGCCACCTTGGTGTAGTCGACATTGATGCGCGCCGAATCGACCGCGGCTTGCGCGGCTTCCACTTCGGCCTTGGCCTGCTCGTGGGCGGCGACGGCGTCGTCGTAATCCTGGCGGCTCACGCCTTCGATTGCCACCAGCTCTTTATAACGGGCGACTTTCGGGGCGGCGGCTGCCAGATTGGCTTTGGCCTTGGCCAGGTTGGCCTTGGCGGAATTGAACGCTGCCTCGTAAGTCGCGGCATCGATCTGGTAAAGCTGCACGCCGGCTTTGACGTCGCCGCCTTCAGTAAACAGGCGCTTCTGGATCAAGCCGCCAACCTGCGGGCGCACTTCGGCGACCTGGAATGCTGCAGTGCGGCCAGGCAGTTCGGTGCTCATGGCCAGCGTTTGCGGCGCCACGGTGAACACGGCCACTTCGGGCGCCTGCTGGCCACCACCTTGGGCAGGACCGGCCTGTTTGCCGCCACAAGCGGCGACCATTGCAGCGACCGCAGCAGCGGCACCCAGCAGCATGAAATTCTTGTACATGTTTTTCATCTTTTTTCCCGAAAGACATAGAATGAACGATCATTCTAACATGATTTGGAATTCTGACTCACTGGTCAGTAATTCCACGTACTGGTTAGAGGGGTTGCTCTAATCGCAGTGCAGCATCTTTAATTTTTATCAATATCTGCCAGAATGAGTTCATGCACTCACTGAAGAGCAATAACAAAAATCGTGTTTGACTTCGTGTCACCAGCGCTCCGCGCGCAACCGCAGTACCTCCCGCTGGCGTATGCCAACCGTCTCCCTGCCCTTTTGCCTGTCACGGCCCCGCCGCGTCGCTGACATCACGCGCGCCAGCCTGCGTCGCCGTGACGCACATCTATTTCCAGCTTTATCCACAACCGAAAGGTATGTATGTCCAGCCAGTTGTTTGGCCTCATCGTAGTAGCAGCGATCCTGTTTGCTGCATTGCTGTTGTTGTTGGTTTCCGGCGTCATCAAATACATCCCGAACGACCGTATCGGGGTCGTTGAAAAGCTCTGGAGCCCATCCGGCTCCGTACAAAGCGGCCTGCTCGCGCTGAATGGCGAAGCCGGCCTGCAGCCAGAACTCCGCCGAGGCGGTTTCCACTTCTTCGCGCCGTTTCAGTACCGCGTCCACATTCATCCAATGGTGTCCGTGACCCAGGGCACCATCGGCTACGTCTTCGCTCGCGACGGTATCGACCTGCCTGCCGGCCAGACCCTGGCCGACAACTCGGGTATCGACGACTTTCGCGACGTGCGCGCCTTCCTGAATAACGGCGGCCAGAAAGGCCCGCAGCGCAAGATCCTGCGCGAAGGTACGCACATCATCAACCCTGCCCTGTTTGTCGTGATGACCGGCGAAGCGACCTATTCGATGTCGCTCGACGCCAAGGAAAAGATCTACTACGAACAAATGCGCGGCCTGCTCGATGAGCGCAGCGGCTTCACGCCTGTGGTGATCAAGGAGACCACCGGTTCGCACGACTCCGACCAACTGGCCGTGGTGACGGTGCAGGATGGCCCGGGCCTGCTGAAGGACGAACTGCTGGCGCCTGACGTCGGCGACACCCACAATGCCTTCCAGGAACCTGAGAAGTTCATCGCTGCCGGTGGCCGCCGCGGCCGCCAGGAACGCGTGCTGGTGGAAGGCACCTACTTCATCAACCGCCTGTTCGCGACGGTGGAGTTCATCAAAAAGACCGTGATTCCGGTGGGCTTTGTCGGCGTAGTTGTGTCGTACACCGGCCGCAAAGGTCCCGATTTGTCCGGTACCGAATACTCGCACGGCGAGCTGGTGGAAAGCGGCTGCCGCGGTGTGTGGCGCGATCCGCTCATGCCAGGCAAATATGCCTTCAATACCTACGCCGGCAAGATCGAACTGGTGCCGACGACGAACTTTGTGCTGATGTGGAAGTCAGGCGAAAGCGGTTCGAACTTCGACAAGAACCTGCGCGAAATCACGCTGATCACCAAGGATGCATTCGAGCCGCAGCTTCCGCTGTCGGTGGTGGTGCACATCGACTACCGCAAGGCGCCGATGGTGGTGCAGCGTTTCGGCAATGTGGCGCAACTGGTGGAACAGACGCTGGACCCGATGGTGTCCTCGTACTTCAAGAACGTCTCGCAAACAAAGACCTTCATTGAACTGATCCAGTCGCGCAGCGAGTTGCAGCACAACGCGTCGGAAGATATGAAGCAGCGCTTCCAGGCTTACTCGCTGGAGTTCCAGGAAGTCTTGATCGGCACACCTAAGCCACAACAAGGCGACAACAAGATCGAAAACATCATGGCCCAGCTTCGCGACCGCCAGATCGCTCGCGAGCAGGTGGAAACCTTCGCCCAGAAACAGATCGCCGCCGATAAGGAACGTGAACTGAATGAAGCCGAACAGCGCGCCGCCAAGCAGAAAGAGCTGACTGGCTCCCTGGTCGACATCTCGATCAAGGAGAACCAGGGTGCCGCAAACGTGAAGGCCGCCGAGAAACGACGCCAGGAGATCGAAGCACTGGCGCAGGCAGAGCGCTTCAAGCAAGAGATGGAAGGTTCCGGCCGCGCTTCCGCAATCCGCTCGGTCGGTGAAGCGGAAGCTGCCGCGATACAAGCCAAGTCCGAAGCGATGCAAGGCGAAGGCGCCGACAAGCAACTGATGCAGACGGTGATGCTGCGCCTGGCCGAAGCGTTTGAAGCTTCCAAGGTACCGCTGGTACCTCAAATCCAAATGGGTGGCGGCGACAACAACGCTTTCAGCACCTTGCTTGGCCTGATGAGCGCCATCAAGGCTGGCGAGCTGACTGCAAGCACTGAGAAGGAATAATGTTCACCGCGGGCCAGTACGAAAGTGCGGGTCCGCTTTTTTCTTGCCTTTGAAATGAAACAGCTACCTCAAACTACGTTTGTACCAGATTTAAAGGCCTGCAGCACATGGCAGGACGTCTGCGGTTTCCTGGATAGGTCACGCGGCGCACGTCCCGAGGTTTTGGCTTACTCCGCCCAGTACGCGATGGCCCTTGCTGCACGAGGCGCCGTTGGCGCTGCGCGAGACTTTTACTCCGCGTTAGCAGTAGCAAACAGCCTGGCACGTGCCAAAGCTGAAATAGACATCGTAAGCTGCCATTCGCGCGAGGTGGTTGCAGAGACCGAAGCCATCCTGCGTGCCGCGCAAGACTTCCTCGACGAGCATACGGTTCCATGCACCGAATGGCCGCTCCCGCAGGAGATTGCCGATGAAGCTGTGCGCATCGTCATGCAACGCGCTCCGGGCCCACACAAGTTGAAGTACTTTCGAAAAACCTGCGAGCCAAGTGGATTCCCACCCCAAGCAATCGACTTGCTGGAAATGTCGATTGAGTACTCAAGCGCCAATGACATCTTGCACATTTTCGAAGTCCTTGACGCCAAACCTGAGAATCGGGACAGCAGGACAGCCTGGATCGCAGATCCAGGGCATTGCGAGATATTTGGCATTAAGGTATTCATCTCGTACCGCGAACGAGCAGTCAGAATTTTGGCCAACCCGGGGTCCTACGACGTTATCGACGTCCATTTTAGAAACGCGGAGTCAATAGAAGCTAAGTTGGCCGGATCGAACCTCAAGATGAAATGAACTGACGGATTATGCCTAAAAGCTCAGTAGAAGAAATTTGTACACTGCTGGCTAGTCGCGAGAACATGCTCACCATTAGCCTGCGATTAGCTCATCGCAGGCCATATCTTTTCAACGCCCCGTTTAATCCCTTTCGAAAACGGTCTAAAGATTGGATCGCGGAATCGAAAAATAGTTCACTTTAGATTTTTCCTTCAAAAACCTGGACCGGTTTAGACTTTCCCCGCAAATTTCTGGATCATTTTAGACAACAGGGTCCCGCTTTTATCCCGGCTTAGACTCGAACAGAGTCAATTAGACTGAATTGGACTCGGTCAGTTTTTTGTACAACAGGCCAAGTGTCACCGGGAGATACGCCAGAGTTTTCTAAGCGCGTAGAATGGCGTCTTTGATTTGGAGAACGATGTGAAGAAAACGGACCTGGCAAAGAACGACGCGAAAAAGCTGATGGGAAAGATGGTGGCGCCTGGTGCCGCTTCATTTGGCACATCTGCCAGCCCCAGCGTCGATAAACGTGAACAACGCAAACGCGATCAGGCGCTTGGCCTGGTGCCGTTCGCGGTCAAGCTGAATAGCGACCTGGTGAAGCGCCTGCACACGTTGGCGACCGAACGTGGACTCGACATGAATGCCCTGGTTGCCGATGTCCTGACGAAAGGCCTCGACGCACAGTGACGCACCGTGCAGTTGTCGACGAAACGCGACATGATTGAAACGTACCAGGAAAAGCCTCAGAAAAATGCGACTACTCGCCATCACCTTGATTTCAACTCTTCTCGCAGCTCCTGCCTTTGCTCAAAGCGAAGTTAAAGTTGATGACGCCCACATGCAAATCGGTGACATTACATTCCCCTCTCACAGGGGAAGACCCGCTACCTGATTTCCGGCGAGACTGCAAAACCCGGGCATGGCATGCTTCCGTTTCCTGGCTTTGCCAAGAACAAGAAAATCATGCTGGCTATCGGCAAACGCCGGTATGACGCGGCGAAGAAAGAAGACGTGCTTCGAGTTCATTGGCTTGGCATGGTCGAAGCCAAGTAAGCCTGGTCAGCGAGGCGCAAGCTTTCTGCGCGCGAGCTCGCGATCGAGTGCATTGGCAAAGTTCTGGCGGTCGCCTTGACTGAACGCGGACGGCCCGCCGGTCTCGACGCCGGCGCCGCGCAGTTCTTCCATGAAGGCCCGCATCGTCAGCTGCTGGGCGATGGTGTCCTTGGTGTACCACTCGCCACGTGGATTGAGTGGCAAGCCGCCCTTCTCCAACACCAAGGCTGCCAGCGGAATGTCGCCGGTGACGACGATATCGCCGGCACTAACTCGCTCGACGATTTCGGCGTCGGCGGCATCGGCGCCCGCAGGCACTTGCAACGCGCGGATGAAGCGCGAGCCCGGCACGCGAATTAACTGGTTGGCCACCAGCGTGACATTGATCTGCGTGCGGTCTGCAACGCGGAACAGGATGTCCTTGATCACAGCGGGACAAGCGTCCGCATCTACCCAAATGTGCATGAATTACATCGAAGCCGATAAAAAGAATCAGACATTGTAATCAAGTTGGCCAAACTATATCGGCCATTAAGCGTCGCAGCTTGGCTGCGCGGTCGGAATTTACCATCGACACGTAAGAAATCCTGCCTGCCAGGTAGGCCTGGAAGTTGGGATGGTTCTCCCGGTTCTGGGATTCCGGCCCGTGGCGCACGCAATTGGTCAGCGTCGCCTTGAGTTTGTCGTAGTCGTCACGCGCGATATTGGGGTGGGAGTTGACAACGATGCCCGTCACCTGCTGGCGTGTCCCTTCGCGCATCAGTCGCGTCTTGCGGGTGTTCACACGGAAGCCTTCCTCCAACGCGATCGCCGCCACTTGGATATGGAAGCGCTCCGCGGACCGCGCAAAATCGTCCCCGCCCGAAAACGCCAGGTCGTCGGCATAGCGGCTGTACGAAGCGCCGAGCGAGCGTGCCAGGGAATCAAGCCGAATGTCGAGCCGATGCGCGCAGAGATTCGCCAGCGCCGGCGAGCATGGGGATCCCTGCGGCAGGTGCGGCGATTTCAGGGCCTGGCGTTCGGACCATGCCAGCGAACCGCCCGCCTGCTTGTCGCGGAACAGGCCATGGGGTGCGCGGTTGACGCAAATACGCGCGAGTGTTCCGGCAACGCTTTCCGGGTAGCCAAGCTTTTCAAACAGCGCTTGAATGCGCGAGTGCTGGATGCTCGGGAAGAAATCCTTCAGGTCCATGCGGACGACGGCGTGCTGTCCTGCGTGCCGCGCAGCATGCGTAACGCAGGAATGTCCGCGCCGGAAACCATGTGCGGACGGATGCGGCGGAACCAGGTCCAGGATCTGGCGCAGGATTTTCTGCTGGATGCGGCGCAGTCGTTCTTTGGGGATCTCGATCAAGCGCAGGCCGCCGCTACGCTTCGGCACCCAGCGATAGTGGTAATGCTGGAGGCTCAATTGCTCATCGCGTGCGATGCGCCACTGGTCCGCGAACCAGCGCAGCGCGCCGACTGGTTCATTCAGCCATGCGGACAGGTCGCCAACCGTTGGCAATTCCGGCAGGGAGAGCGCGGCCAGCCACGCCGGTTTGGGTGGGCGGATGGGCTGATCGAGGCAATAGCGGCGTACCTCCTGCAGTTCGACGAAAGTGGACTCGTCGTCTTGCCCGTCCTCGTCGTCATCGTCAAAGTCGACATATCCGCGGCCAAGCAGCTCCCACAGGATGTCCGCCAGTTCATGCCGGCTGAAGTAATGGAAGTTCTCGCCAGTCCGCAAGACAAGCGCAACACATACTCCAGGCGCCCAGGGTTGCGGCGCATCGAAGACGCGATGACATGCTGCGACCAGGTTTTCCGGGCTGCCGTCCGTGGCCAGCATCATGTCGGCAAGCGCCAGCGCGGTAAGTTTTTCGATGTTCATGAAGTGAGAGGAGCGGAGAGCCGTCAACGAGTCTCGTGATGCGTGAGCGTGTTTGCGTGCGAACGCAATGCGGCTCATGCGGCGAAATGAAGAACATCAAACATCCCGCGGGGTAACCCCGCAGAGGCTGTCCCTGCACGAGGCAAAGACAGGCCGGCTTGGCGGTTCCGCCCCGCCGACACAGTAGGTTAATTTTGCCTGGAGGTCAACACCGCGACAATTACAGCGTCGCAGGGGTCGCGTCGAGCTGGATGCTTTGCAGGTAGATCTGCGAATACGCTTCAAAGCCGGAATCGATGCCCAGGAGAACCCACACCGCGCCGTTCGCATCGGTTGTTACCTTTTGCGGCTTATCGTTCTTCACGGTCTTGCTGGCGTAAGACACCGCAGTGCCGCAAGCCTGGCCGTTGGCGATATTGCCGATCACTTGCGCGTCCTTGCCGCCTTCGGCCTGGTTGCCGCGATCGATGTTCATGCGGATCGCGTTATTGACAGTCATGGCCTTTGGTTCAGCAGCCGTGGCGCCAGCGTAGACCCACACCGCTTCGCCCGGTGCGCCGCCCACGCCCATGCAACCGGTTTGCGCATTGCTGGCAAACTTGAGCGAGAAGTTGATGTTGTAGGTGGTGTTCTTTTCCAGGCCGAAGAACTGCTTCTTCACGAACAGGAACAGGTCATCGCTGCGATTGGTGCCGCCCACCAGGTATCCCTTGCCGGTCAGCGGAGTTGGCAGTGTGCGCTGCTCGAAGACCACGTTGGTCGGCGCTGTCTCCGGCGTGTAGTCGGAGGAGCTGCCAGTCCAGCCAGTAACGCCATCCTTGTCGAAGTCCACCACCGCCGACACTTGCTTTGGACCTTTGTCGGTCTCATTGCCGCCGCCGCAAGCGGCCAACGCGGAAAGCATGGCGACGGAGATGCCGGTTTTCAGGATTGTTTTCATTGACTGCCCTTCTCACAAAAGTTTTTGGAAAACCAATTGTAAAAAGGAGAAAAGGCGCCGGGATGGCGCCTTTGTATGTAGAGGTATGTAGCCCGCTCAGACCATTGACTACATTTTTCTACTTCCAGTCGCCTCGGAGTTCTGCTACCTGGCGGTACAGCAATTCCGGGCTAACTTCGGTCGGTTCGACCGGCTGGCCTACTGCCAGCGAGAGATGCGAACGGAAGCCTTTGCGGAAAGCACGTTCCAGCAAGCCATCCTTGCTTCGGCTAAGCAGGTGGCCCCACAGGCCGCGCAGCGCCATCGGGATCACCGGCACTTTGGTACGCTCGATGATCTTGCTGATGCCGCCCTTGAACTCATTCATCTCGCCAGTGCTGGTCAGCTTACCTTCCGGGAAGATGCAAACCAGCTCGCCTTCATGCAGCGCCTGCGCGATGTCGACGAAGGCCTTCTCCATCAGCCACGGGTCTTCCTTGGCCGGGGCAATCGGGATCGCTTTAGCGGTGCGGAAGATCCAGCCGAAAAACGGGGTCTTGAAGATGCGGTGGTCCATCACGAAGCGGATCGGACGCGGGCTAGCTGCCACGATGACAATCGCGTCGACGTAACTCACGTGGTTGCACACCAGGACGGCGCCGCCCTCTTCCGGAATGCGGTCGGCATCGATCGTCTTCACGTTGTGCACGGTGTGGATCAGCAGCCAGGCCAGGAAGCGCATCAGGAATTCCGGCACCAGCGAGAAGATGTAAGCGGCCACAATGGCGTTCATGATCGCGGTAGCCAGGAACACTTGCGGAATCGTGAAGCCCTGGCCCAGCAGAAGGATCGCCACGCCGGTTGCCACCACCATGAACAAGGCGTTCAGGATGTTCATGCCGGCGATGGTGCGCGACAGGTGTTGCGGGTCGGCGCGCAACTGGATCAGCGCGAACAATGGGACGATGAAGAAGCCGCCGAACACGCCGATCATCACCACGTCCATGATGATGCGCCAGGCGCCAGGCAGCATCACCATGGCGTAGGCATTCACTTCGCCCGGCGCGCTATAACCCTGGCTAGCCAGGTACAGGTCGATGCCGAACACCGACAGGCCAATGGAGCCGAAAGGCACCAGGCCGATTTCCACTTTGCGGCCGGAGAGCTTTTCGCACAGCAGCGAACCGGCGCCGATCCCCAACGAGAACATGGTCAGCAGCAGCACGAAGACGCTGTTGTCGCCTTTCAGGTAATCCTTGGCGTACACCGGGAACTGGGCCAGCACGATCGCGCCGTAGAACCAGAACCAGGAGTTGCCCAGCATCGACAGGAAGACGGAGCGATTGCCGGCCGAGAAGCGCAGGTTGCGGATCGATTCGGTGAACGGGTTCCAGTTCACTTTCAGGTCAGGCTGCGGCGCCGGCGTGTTCGGGATGCTATGCGCGGTCACCAGGCCTGCGATTGCGAAGAACACCGTGGCGACAGCCAGCCAGGTGATGCCGTCGGGCTTGTGGTTGACGATGATCGCGCCGAACACCTGGCCAAGCAGGATGCCGACGAAGGTGCCCATTTCTACGATGCCGTTGCCGCCGGTGAGTTCTTCCGGTTTCAGGTGCTGCGGCATATAAGCGTATTTGACAGGGCCGAACAGGGTCGAATGCATGCCCATGCCGAAAATGGCAATCATCAGCAGCGCCAGGGTGTGGCTGAACCAGCCGACAGCGGCCACGCCCATGATGCCGATTTCCAGCCATTTAATAAAACGCGCCAGTTTGCCCTTCTCTATTTTCTCGGCGATCTGGCCGGACGTGGCGGAGAACAACACATAAGGCAGGATGAACAGGCCAGGCACCAGGTTGGTGACCAGCGACGGATCAAGGGTGGTCCAGCTTGACGCTTCGAACGCCAGCGCCACCACCAGGGCGGTCTTGAACAGGTTGTCGTTGAACGCGCCGAGGAATTGGGTCCAGAAAAATGGCGCGAAACGGCGCTGTTTCAGGAGGTCAAACTGGCTGGGATGGCTCATGTTGCGTCACGGGAATAGTGAAAATATCGACAACATACAGCACATTGCGCAAGCTCTCAACCCGACTCGTCAAAGTATCGTTTTTTAATACTTCATGGCAACGGCGTCACATGCGTACCAGGCGTCGATATGCCGGGCCGACGGCCAATACTAGCACCACCATCCGGCATACATGGAAGGCCGTGACCACCGGCACTTCGACATGCAGTGCCCGCGCCGTCAGCGCCATTTCCGCAATTCCGCCGGGAGATGTCGCCAGCAAGGCAGTTGCGGGATGCAGTCCGCCGAGTTTTGCAAGCAGCAGGCCGAAAAGCGCCGCCAGGCCAAGTGCCGCCGCCGTACAGGCGGCCACCGCTGCCATGAAGCGCGGTGCGGCATGCAGGAAGCCGGGGGTGAAGCGCGTGCCAAGCGACAGGCCGATGCAAAGCTGGCCGGTGCGCACCATCCATTCCGGTACGCTGCCTGCCGGCACTTGCGCCGCCGCCAGCAATCCTGCGCCGAACAAGGGACCGAGCACCCAGGCGTTCGGCACGCCGCGCTTGTACAAAAGCCAGCCAGCCGCGCAAGTCACGCAGGCGAGCAGGCCGAAGGCCAGCAATGGCTCCGCCGTGGCACTTGCGCCGATGCCCAATGCGGCCACCGACCCAGGGGGCGGTTGCGTCGCCACGGCGGTCGCCGCTGCCAATGGCGGCATGCCATGCCCGCTCCAATAGCGCAATACGAACGGCAGGAAGCTGACCACAAACATCAGCCGCACGCCCTGTGCAGCAGCCACATGCTGCGCCACCGCCCCATGCCGCTCGCCCTGCACCGCCATCTCGGAAGCTCCGCCCAGCGCCATCGAAAAGAACGCAGTGGCGGCGCTGACGTCCGCCAACCGTTTTAGCAGCCAGGCACACAGGCATCCCAGCGCCAGGGCAAACGTCACTGCCCCAGCGATATAGCCGGCGCGCGCCGCAACCACCGCCAGCACTGCGGGCGTGAAATACAGGCCGAGCACCGTACCGATCGCCCATTGCCCGGCAGCGCGTGCGGCAACCGGGCAGCGCAGGTCGACGCCCGCGATGCGCAGTGCGGCGCTGGCAAACAAGGGACCAATCAGCCAGGGCAGCGGTGTATCAAGCCACCTGCAAAAAAAAGCGGCCAGCAAGCCGGCCGCCAAAGCTTGGAGGAAGCAACGGTGGCGGGTCAGAAGACCCATAGCTTGTCGGCCGGCAGTTGCAGCCAGTACTGGCCATCCTGCAGGCGGTATTTGGAATGGGCGCGCACGCTGATATCGCCGCGCTTGAACAGGCATTCCCAACGGTCGCCAAGATACATGCAGGTGACCAGTGCGAGCTGCAGCGAGTTCTCCACCTGGCTGCTGTTGACGCGTACTTCTTCAACGCGAATCAGCGGGGCAATCGTATCGCCGCCCTTGCCGCGCGCCGTGGCCTGCAGGGTGGTGCCTGCAACGTCGATCACGACACTGTCGCCATTGCGCGAAACCAGGGTGCCCGGCAGGCGGTTGTTACTGCCCATGAATTCTGCCGTGAACAGGGTCTCCGGCGTTTCGTACATCGACTGCGGCGTACCCTGCTGCTCGATCTTGCCGTTATTCAGCAGCAGGATGCGGTCGGAGATCGCCATCGCCTCATCCTGGTCGTGGGTCACCATCAGCGCCGACAGGCCCAGGCGCACGATCAGCTCGCGCAGGAAGGCGCGCGCCTCTTCGCGCAGTTTCGCGTCCAGGTTGGACAACGGCTCGTCCAGCAGGATCACCGGCGGGTTGTACACCAGTGCGCGGGCAATCGCCACGCGCTGCTGCTGCCCGCCCGACAACTGGTGCGGGAAGCGCTCGCCCAGGTGGCCCAGGCCAAGCTGCTTGAGCACCTCGGTCACGCGGCGCCCGATTTCTTCCTTGTTCATCTTGCGCAGCTTCAGGCCGTAGGCCACGTTGTCCGCCACGGTCTTGTGCGGCCACAGCGCATACGACTGGAACACCAGGCCCAGGTTGCGCTGTTCGGCCGGCATTTCAAAGCCCTTGCTGCCATCGAACACACGGCGATCGCCGATATCGATGGAACCCAGGCGCGGGCTTTCCAGACCGGCCACGGCGCGCAGCAGCGTAGTCTTGCCGCTGCCCGATGGGCCCAGCAGCGCTACCACTTCGCCCTTTTGCAGGTGCATCGACACGCCCTTCAGGATCGGGTTGACGTGGGCGCCGGTGCCGTAGTCCAGGTGCAGGTCTTCGACGGACAGTTCGTTCATTTTGAGGTCTCGTTTCATGATCTATGTCTCAGTTATGCAGCTTGACGCCGAAGCGCAGCGCGATGCCCAGGCCGATGCCGACCAGGGTGATGTTGATGAAGGACAGTGCCGCCACCAGGTCGGTCGAACCACCCGCCCACAGCGACACGATCAGCGCGCCAATCACTTCGGTACCCGGCGACAGCAGGTACACGCCTGTCGAATATTCACGTTCGAAGATCAGGAAAATCATCAGCCACGCGCCCAGCAAGCCGTATTTGATCAGCGGCAGCGTCACGTCGCGAGTCACCTGGCCGCGGCGGGCGCCGACTGCGCGTGCCGCCTCTTCCAGCTCAGGGCCCACTTGCAGCAGCGCGGTGGAGATCAGGCGCATGCCGTAAGCCATCCACACCACCGAGTAAGCCAGCCACACGGCGAAGATGGTGGTGCGCAGGCTGCGCAGCGCAGGAATCGCGTTTTCCACCAGCCATACTGCCAGGCCGTTCCCGGAACCTTTGAGCATGCCATCGAGCCAGCTAGGCACGAACAGAAACACCCACAGGAAGGCCAGGCCGGCCAGCAGGCCAGGAATTGCACGCGGCACCAGCACGCTGTAATCGAGGATACGGGTCAGCAGGTCTGGCTTGCGGTGCATGGCCAGCGCAATAAAGCTGTAGCAGAAGATCGCCAGGCCGCCGCCGATCACTCCGATCAGCACCGTGTTGATGATGCCGCGGATCAGCGCATGTTGTTCGAAGATGTCGCGGAAGTGCTGCAAGGTCAGCACGTCGGCCAGCTTTACGCCCTCGCCCCAGTACTGCACGAAGGAGCGCAGCGCGATACCGGAGATCGGCATGAACACCGTCACCAGCAGCCAGGCGCCGAGCACCGCAAACGCCAGCCACTTCCAGCGTCCCAGCGGCAGCGCCTTGCTGCGCGCGCCCTTGCCCTTGATCGAGACGTACTTGTTGGCCGATTTCAGCAGCCAGCGCTGCAGCATCACCAGCGGCATGGTCACCGCCACCAGGCACACGGCCACCGCCGCCATCAGGTGGTAGGACGGAGTGCCCAGCTTGTTGGTCAGTTTATACAGGTAGGTCGGCAACACCAGGTGGCCTTCCGGATCGCCCAGCACCAGCACCAGGCCAAATACTTCGAAGCCGAGGAAGAACACCAGCACGCCGGCATAAGCCAGCGCCGGCATGATCATCGGCAGCGACACGTTGAACATCACCTGCAGCGGCGAGGCGCCGGCCACGCGCGCAGCTTCCTCGACGTCCGAGCCAAGGCTCTTCAACGCCGACGATGCGTACAGGTAGACGTGCGGCACGTGGGTCAGGCCGGCGATGATCACGATGCTGGTGAAGGAATACACATTCCACGGGATGAAGCCGATCAGGTCCTTCACCCAGGTGGAGTAGAAGCCCACAGGGCCCATCGACACCACATAGCCGAAACCCATCACCATTGGCGACACGAAGATCGGCACCAGCAGCAGCGGGGAAATCCAGCCGCGACCCGGCAGGTCGGTACGCACCATCAGGAAAGCCAGCATGCCGCCCAAAGGCACGGCGATGGCAGCCAGGCCGGCCGCCAGCAGCAGGCCATTCTTGAATGCCACGGCAAAATCCGGGTCATCGATGATGAAGCGGAAGGCATCCAGCCCTACTTCCTTGCCGGGCATGAAGAACGGCGCCGACAGGAAGCTCTGGTAAAAGATCAGGAGCAGCGGCAGGAAGATGGCGGTGCAGGTCAGCACTGCCACGATCCCGCGCGGCCAGTTAATGCTGGCGCGCCCCGTTCCCTGCAAAGTCGCGGTGGTCATTTACAGCTCCTTATTTCTTGCCGGCGGTTTCTTTCCACTGCTTCAGGAAGGCCATGCGTTTTTGCGGGCCGAGGAACTGCAGCAGGATTGGGTGTACTGGCACCGGCTTGATCTTGTCCTGGCCGATCTGCTTGACCAGGTCGGACGAAGTGGTCTCGCCGGTCACGTCGGCGCGAATCGCGAACAGCTTCGATTCGTTGGCGATGATGGTCTGACCGCGGTGCGACAGGGTGTAGTCCAGCCACAGCTTGGCGGCGTTGACGTTCTTCGCGCCCTTGTTGATGAACATCACGCGCGACATCACCAGGGTGTAATCCTTCGGCAGTTGCACGCCGATCGACGGGTCGGTCTTGGCGCGCACCAGGGCGTAGGAACCCAGCACGTTGTAGCCGATCAGGTTTTCGCCGGAAGAAATGCGCTCCATCATAGTGCCGGTGGAAGACTGCACGCGCACTTTCGCTTCGCCAAAGGCGTTTTCCAGCTCCAGGAATTTCGGGTATTCCTTGGCATCCTGGCTCATGAACATGAAGCCGACGCCGGATTTTTCGATGTCGTAGGTGGTGACCTTGTCCTTGAACTTCGGCTGCTGGATCAGCTTCACGAAGTCGGCGTGGGTCTGCGGTACTTCCTTGGCATCGACCAGGCGCTTGTTGTAGACGATAGCGGCCGGCTCGAACGTGGTGCCGTAAGCCTGGTCATCCCACACTGCCCAGCCAGGAATCTTGGGCGCTTCCACCGATTTGTATTTCAGGGCGTAGCCGTCGGAGGCCAGGCGCATCTGCAAGTCCATCGCGGACGACCACATCACGTCGGCGGTATTGCCGCCGGCTGCCATCTCGGAGATGAATCGGTTGTACACCTCGGTCGAATTCATGTCGTTGTATTCGACGGTGATGCCAGGATACAGGGCATTGAAGTCGCGGATCAGCGGCTGTGCAGCCTTGCTGTCGGTGGCGCCGTACACCACCAGCTTGCCTTCTTTTTTCGCCGCATCGATCACCTTTTGGTAATCGGCAGGATAGCCGGCCGGCGATTGTGCGAATGCGGTGCACGCGAACAGGCCCGCGGCGGCCACCAGGGTCGTCTTGATCATTTGTGTCTCCTAGAATTTTTGAGGGATATTTAGCGCACCAGACCTAGATGGCTGGCGCGTTTGCCGTAGTCGTCCACGGCCTTATGCACATACTCGTTGAGTGCCTGTCCTGTCAGGCTGAAGGGATATAGTCCCGCCTCCGTTCGCAATTTCGCGAATTCCGGCGTTGCCATGAGGTGCTCGAAAGTTTTCACCCATTGCTGGTAATCGGCATCGGCTACCTGGGGCCCCATCCAGACGCCGCGAATCACCGGCCAGACAAGATTGTAGCCTTGCTCGCGCGCTGTCGGCACTGCCGCCAGCTTGCCCGGCAGGCGCTCTTCCGACATCACGGCCAGCACCCGGATCGTGCTGCCGGCCAGGCTGGCTTCCGAGGCATCGCCCGACACCACCTGCACATAGTTGGCCTGCATCGCGGTGAAGGACTCGCCGCCGCCTTCCAGAGCCACGAAACGCAGCACTTTCTGGTCCAGGCCAGCCTGGCGCACCAGCAGTGCCACCTTCAGCCAGTCCTGGCTGCCGATGGTGCCGCTGACGCCAATCAGCACCTTGGAAGGGTCGCGCTTGAGCGCTGCCACCAGGTCGGCCAGCGACTTGAAGGGCGAATCGGAGCGCACCGCGATCATGCCGTAGTCCGCGCCCAGCGCCGCCACCCAGCGCACATCGTCCGCCGTCGCCTTGCCGAACTTGCCCTGCGCGAGGTTCAGCAGCGAACCACCGGAAAAGGCCACCAGGGTGTTCGGTTCGGCGCGGCGTTGCGATACCAGCGAGTGCCAAGCCACGGCACCGATCCCGCCCGGGCGATACACCAGCTTCATGGACTGGGCGCCCGGCACCGTCGCCAGGCCCTTCTGGGCCAGCTTGCACGTCAGGTCCATCGCACCGCCCGGCTTGGACGGCACGATGCATTCCGCAGCGTGCACCTGCCCTGCCAGCAGCAGGACAGTAGCGAAGATGGAGAACAGGATCTTCATGGCTTCATTATTATCAGAAGCGGTGCTGGATGCCAACCATTACGCCGTGCTGGCTGTCGCCGAAGGCTGCATCATCGCGCGACAGCCCGACCAGTTGGTCATGCTTGCCTTTGGTGTAACCGACAGTCGCGTACAGGTCGGTGCGCTTGGATGCGGCATAGCGATAGCGCAGGACATACATGGTCGGATCGGCGTCCTTGCCGGCGGCCAGGTTGCGCTGGTCGATGTGGTACACGGCGCCGGTGATGGTCACGTTTGGCTGCGGCTTGTAGGCCACGCCAGCCCACAGGGTGTTGCCTTTTATATCAGCCGTCGCGGCCTTGCCGGACACCAGCTTGTAGCTGCGGCCACCGAGCCAGAACTTGAAGTCGCCAGTGGCGTAATAGCCGCCCAGGTGGAATGCGGTGGTTTCGTCGCGGTTGCCGGTGGCGACCACGTTATTGCCGTTGATGCGCTCCGCAGTGAACATCGCGCCCAGCGTCTCGGACTGGTAGCTGACGGCACCGGCATACTTGGCGCTGTCGGCCGAACTGGCGCCGGCGCCCTGCTGCTCGCCCATGCCGTAGCTGAAGCCATAGTTCCAGTCGCCGGCCTTGCCGGAGTATTTGATCAGGTTATCGAAACCGGTGGTCATGCCGTACTTGCTTGGCAAAGTGGCGCTGCCGCCGGTGGCCCAGGAGTAGTAAGGCGCAAAGCCCATCGGGTCGAAGCGGATCACGGTGTCGTACACGCTGGTGAAGGAGCGGCCCAGCACCACGCGGCCCCAATTGCCTTCCAGGCCGACGTTGGCCTGGCGCTTGAACAGGTTGCCGTCCTGCGCACCGGTGTCCATCAGGATGCCGCTTTCGAGCTGGAACACGGCTTTCAGGCCGCCGCCCAGGTCTTCGCTGCCTTTGATACCCCAGCGCGAAGTGTTCATGCCGCCGGAACTGACGTGGGTGACGCTGCCGCCGCCCGTCTGGGCATTGTTGGTAATGTCGACGCCCATGTCGAGCAGGCCATAGACCTGCACGTTGGATTGGGCGTGGGCGGAAGTATAGGCGGCAAACATCATTGCGACGGCCGCTGCCATCGAAGTTCTTTTCACAATCAGTCTCCTGGGTTTATAGTTATTTCAGTCATGCCTCGCTCTGGCACGGTTCAACTATAAAATCGCCAACCTTTCAAACGCCTTTCAGGCAAATGCCATGCGAATACTGTTAGTGGAAGACCACACCGAATTACAACACTGGCTTTCCAAAGCCCTGCGCGATGCCAACCTTTCAGTCGAATGCGCCGATAACGGCGCTGACGCCGACTCCCTGCTGCTGACCCAGGAATATGGCCTGGTGATCCTCGATTTGACCCTGCCCCGCATGGACGGGCTGGAAGTGCTGAAGCGCCTGCGCGCGCGCGGCGGCAAGACGCCCGTATTGATCCTGACCGCGCGCGGCGGCCTGGAGGACCGCGTGCAAGGCCTGAACCTGGGCGCCGACGATTACCTCGCCAAGCCTTTCGAACTGGCCGAACTGGAGGCGCGCGTCAAGGCTTTGCTGCGCCGCAGCGCAGGCAATGAATCGCTGGTGTACGAATGTGGCGCGCTGCGCTTCGATACGGTCAGCCGGATGTTTTCCTATTTCGGCGACAACCTGCAGCTCACGCCGCGCGAACATGCGGTACTGGAAGCGCTGATCACCAAAGGCGGCAAGCCGGTGGCAAAAGAAAAACTATTCGACCAGGTGTTCTCGCTGGCCGATGATGCGAATCTCGATGCGATCGAGCTGTATATCCACCGCGTGCGCAAGAAGCTTGACCGCAAAGAGCCTGGCGCAGCAGCCATTACCACCTTGCGCGGCATCGGCTACCTGCTGCAGCCGGCCGAAGCGAAAGCCTGATGAAAGCCATGCTTGCCATGGGCAGCCTGCGCGGCCAGTTGCTGCGCTGGCTGCTGCTGCCGCTGGTCCTGCTGGAAATCATCAACACCATTTCGGTCTATTACAACGCGGTGGACGCGGCCGACATGGCTTACGACCGCTCGCTGCTGGCCTCCACCCGCGCGCTGGCGGAACGCGTGTCGGTGGAAGGCGGCAAGGTGGTGGCCGACGTGCCCTACGTTGCGCTGGACAGCTTTGAAACCGACACGCTGGGCCGCATCTACTACAAGGTCACCGGCATCAAGGGCGAAACGGTGTCCGGCTACGACGACCTGCCCGCGGTGCCTGCCAATGTGCCGCGCTCCGAGAACTACCCTGCCCTGGTGCGCTTCTACCACGCCAACTACAACGGCCAGCCGATCCGCATCGCAGCCCTGCTGCAGCCGGTGTATGACGACAATATGCGCGGCATCGCGCTGATCCAGGTTGGCGAAACGCTCGATGCGCGCAAGGGCCTGACGCTCAAGATCCTGTACGACACCATCGCGTGGCAGGCCAGCGTAGTCCTGCTGGCAGGCCTGCTGGTATGGTTCGCGGTCAAACTGGTGCTGCGGCCGCTGATGCAGTTGAAGCACGAGGTCGAGTCGCGCGACGTGTCCGACCTGTCCGATCTCGATCCGGCCCTGGTGCACAAGGAAGTGCGGCCGCTGGTGCAGGCCATGAATGCCTCGACCACGCGCATCGCGGGACTGATCGCCAGCCAGCGGCGGTTCATCGCCGACGCCTCGCACCAGTTGCGCACCCCGCTGACGGTGTTGAAAACGCAAGCCGAACTGGCGCAGCGCGAGCTGGAACGGGCGGCGGCGGCATCGCCGGAGCTGCGCAACGTGGTGGCCAGCATGGCCGCCACCACCGACTCCACGGTGCACCTGGCCAATCGCCTGCTGATGCTGGCGCGCATTGAACACAACGAGAATCGCGAGCTGTTGCCGGTGCCGGTGCGCGAGACGGTGCAGCAAGTGGCATTGGAGCTGGCCTTGTCCGCGGTGAATCGCGGCATCGACCTTTCGCTGGAAGGCGACGGCGAGGCCAACGTCAACGGGCAGGCCTTGCTGCTGCATGAACTGGTGTCCAACCTGGTCGACAATGCCCTGCATTACACGCCGCGCGGCGGCAGCGTGGTGCTGCGCGTGCTGCCGCGCGAAACCCAGGTGGTGCTGGAAGTGGAAGACAGCGGCCCCGGTATTCCGGCGGAAGACCGCGACCGGGTATTCTCGCCCTTCTACCGCGCCGCTGCCACCATGCAGGCCAATCCGGGCGGCTCCGGCCTGGGGCTGGCGATCGTGCGCGATATCGCTGTGCTGCACCGCGCCGAGCTTGAACTCGACCAGGGTGCCGGTGGCCGCGGCTTGCTGGTGCGCGTCAGATTCCCACGCGCCACGCCTGCACCGGCAGTGTGATCGCAATGCGGGTGCCGGACGAGGGGTCCATCGCAAAGCTGCCGCCCAAAGCCTGCACCCGTTCGCGCATGCCCGCCAGGCCCACGCCGGCTGCGGTGCGCGCCGGGTCGAAGCCAATGCCGTCGTCGGCAATTGCGATCCGCAGTGCATCGCCTTGCCGCGCGACTTCTACGCTGGCCGTGCCGGCGCGGGCGTGCTTCACGATATTCGACAGCGCTTCCTGCACGATGCGATAAGCCGAAATCGCGGCATCGCCATCGAGTCCACTGAAGTCGCCTTCGGTGTGCAGCGAGAAGCTGCATGCCGGATGGCTGCTGCCGACCTGGCGCACCATTTCTTCCAGCGCCCCCTGCAGGCCAAGCATGTCCAGCATCTCGGGCCGCAAGCGGCGCACCAGTGTACGGCCGCTGTTGTACAAGCCCAGCGCCAGCCTGGTGATCGCCTGCGCCTTGTCGCGCACCTTTTCCGCGGTTTCGGCCGGCTGCAGCGCTGCGGCCAGGCCAGCAATCTGCTGCGCTTCCAGCCGCACTGCGATCAGCGTCGCATTCAATTCATCATGGATCTCGAGCGCAATCGCCTTGCGTTCATCCTCCACAGCCGTGGTCACGCGCTGCAGCAGGCGGCGCTTCTCGGCATCCGCCGCACGCACTGCCTGCATGGAAGCCTGCAGCGACGCGGCAAATCCGCTGGTCATCTGCCACGCCAAGCCCGCGCAGACCAGCAGTCCGCTCAGCGCCACTGCCAGTTCGAGCTGGAAACGCGAGCGCGCCTTGCGCAGCATGGCCGTCGGCGACATCCGCACCTGCACGTAGCCCATCGTGCCGACGTTGCGATTGCCGCCGCCCGTGATGTACAGCAGGCGCTTATGCACCGCGGCCTCGTAGTAGCGCGCCTCAGGCAAGGCATCGCCGCGCGCCGCCACGTCCAGCAAGGGCTTGCGGTCGGCGTCGAGCAAGGTCACGCGGTGGATCGCGCTATCGGTCTGCAGCATGCCGTTGATGGTCGCCCGCAGCTCATCGAACTGGCCGTGCACCAGGCTGATTTCGCTGCTGGCCACCAGCGCAGTGGCCAGCAACTGCCCGCGCTCCGCCAACTCGGCATGCACTTCGGACTGGCGCGACTGGTAGTTGTACCAGGTGAGCGTAACGAATAGGGCCAGCACCGGCAGCAAGGTAATCGCCAGCAGCCGCCCGCGCGTGCCGACGCGCCATCTGGAGCGCATCAGGCTTGCAGCACGCCGTGGCGCACCGCCAGGCGCGTGATATCGGCCGCGCGTTCAACGCCCAGCTTGTCCTTGATGGCCTGGCTGGAGTTGCTGATCGTCTTGCTGGACACGCCAAGCTTTTCCGCGATTTCGGCATTGGTCAGGCCTTCCGCCATCAGCTTGAAGATTTCCAGCGAGCGTTCATCGAGCAGCGCCTGCGGCGATTGCTCGCCCAGCACCGACAGGCTGGCCAGGCGTTCCGCGATGGCCGGCATGAAATACAGTTCGCCATGCGCAGCGCGCTGCACTGCGGTGAAAAGTTCGGCCGGATCGCAGTCCTTGGTGACCAGCGCCCGCGCCCCGATACGGTATGCCTCCTTGACCAGCGCATCCTGATCGAACTGGGTCAGGAAAATGATGTGCGCCTTGGGGGCTGCCGCCAGGATCTGGCGCGCGGCGTCGAGGCCCGTCATCTGCTCGCCGAAGCGCATATCGAGGATAGCAACGTCAGGTACCAGGGTCTGGTAGGCCTCGACCGCCTCTGCCGGCGTCCGCACCTGGCCAACGACTTCCACGCCAAAACCGGCCAGCGCCATGGCAAATCCCCCCATGACGACGGGATGATCATCTGCCAGCAGTACCTTAATCTTATTCATAGCATTCCTCACTTCCAGATGATGGAAGGATACCACGCCAAGGCATAGCAATAAAAATTGCTTGCTTATTTCCATTGGATGGAAGAATATCTTGCCATGGACTGGCAATTCAGCCTACCAACAAGAAGAAAGGAGCATTTCCATGAACTTCGACACCTCCCGCAAGAACTATTCTGGCCTGGCCTTCGTCGCCGTCTTGCACCTTGTTGCCGCCGGCATCGCGCTGAAGCATTCCACGATCCTCATCACCCGGCCCGAGCCGGTATTGATTGTTGACGTACCGCCGCTGGAGCAAAAGGATCAGGAACCACGGCACACCGAAGAGTTCCAGATTCCTGAAAAAACGCCGCCGATCATCACGCCGCCCCAGCCGGAAGGCATCAAGACCGAGATCAGCGAGCACCCGATCACGACCTCCCCGCCAGACAACACAGGTGGCCACAGCGAACCAGGAGGCGGCGGTGGCGGCAGCGGCGGTGGCAGCGTTGAACCGGTACGCCACGATCCAGTGAACGTCGCGGCAGTGATCGATGCGGCCAACTGCGCCAAGCCCAGCTACCCGGCAGGCGCCTTGCGCAACGGCGACGAAGGCACGGTCACCCTGGCCTTCCTGATCGGCAAAGACGGCCATGTGGCCAGCGCCAAGATCGAACGCACCAGCGGCTTCCGCGACCTGGACCGCGCTGCGCTGCAAGGCCTCTCGCTGTGCGCCTTCAAGCCCGGCACCATCGACGGCGTGGCGCAGGAATCGTGGGCCCGCATGCAATACGCGTGGCGCCTGGACGAGTAAGCAAGGGGTGAGCAACAGAGCGCGGCAGTAAAGCGAATTCCCCTATCATGCGCCGGTTAACCTTGTGGTTGCCGGCGCATGCTCTATGTTCATCAAGCTTTCTTTCCGCCAATTACTACTTGGCGTCTTCCTGCTGATTGCCCTGCTGCTCAGCGCGACCTCGATCCAGGCCCTGTTCACGCTGGACCGGCTGGCTGCTGAAAGCCGCGAAGTCGGCCAGCACGCCGTCGTGCTGACGGCGAACGTGCAACGCCTGGCCGAACGCAGCGTGGCCATGGAGCGCAGCGCGCGCCAGTTCCTGGTGCTGGACGACCCGGCCTTCCGCGACCGCTACGCCGCCGCCTGGCGCGATGGGGAAGATGCGCTGTCCGCGCTGTCGGCCGGCCTGCCCTCCGTGCCCAAAGCCAGTTTCGCCGCCTGGCGCGACCAGGGCGAGCAAGCCTGGCACGCACTGCAGGCGCCGAACACCAAACGCGCGCAGCGCCAGCGCATGCTGAACACCGCGCTGGCCGGCCTGTCCCCGATCAACGAAGAACTGGCGGACGAAGTCAAGCGCGAAGTGGACCAGCGCAACCAGCGCATCCTGCTTGGGCTGGAACACCGCCGCAGCGTATTGGGCGGACAACTGTTCGCCTCCATCAGCCTGGCCGCTGCGCTGGCGGTCGGCTGCGGCATGTGGTTGTCGCGCCCGCTGGCGCAGATCGAGGGCGCCATCGACCGCCTGGGCGGCAACCGCTACGACCAGCCGATTGAAGTCGAAGGTCCCGACGACTTGCGCCGCCTCGGCCAGCAACTGAACTGGCTGCGCCAGCGCCTGGCCAGCCTGGAAGCCGACAAGTCGCGCTTCCTGCGCCATATCTCGCACGAACTGAAAACGCCGCTGGCCGCCCTGGTGGAAGGCGTGGCCCTGCTGGAAGATGAAGTAGCCGGCACGCTGACGCCGAACCAGCGCGAAGTGGCCGGCATCCTGCGCCAGAACACCGCCTCGCTGCAGAACCAGATCGAAGACCTGCTGCGCTATAACACCGCCACCTTTGCCGCCCAGCACCTGCAGCGCCAGCCTACCGATATCGCCGCCCTGCTGCGCGACACGGTCGACGCACAACGCCTGCAATGGCAAGCGCGCCGCCTTGACGTGGCAGTGGAAGGCAGCGCCCCGCCGATTGCCGCCGATCCGGGCAAGCTGGCCATCGCCACCAGCAACCTGCTGACCAACGCCGTGCGCTATAGCCCCGAAGGCGGCACGGTGCGCTTCATCATTGGCGAGCAGGCCGGCACGCTGGCCATCGATTGCATCGACCAGGGCCCGGGCGTGGCGCCGGAAGATGCAGCCCTAATTTTTGAACCTTTCTACCAGGGGATGCGCCAGCCGCCTGGCGCGCGGCGCGGCAACGGCGTCGGCCTGTCCATCGTACTTGAGTACATCAGCGCCCACGGCGGCTCGCTGCAATTGCTGCCGGCCGGCACCGGCGCCCACTTCCGGATCGAACTTCCCTATGAATATTAAAGCCCTGCCTTTGCTGCCGATCGTGCTGCTACCGCTGCTGTTGGCCGCCTGCGCGCAACGAGAGCCCATCACGCCAGCGCTGCCGCCCCTGCCGCCGCCGCCCGCACCCGCACCCCTGACCCTGCTGTTCGCGCCGCAGGACGAGGTGGCGCCGCTGCTGGCCTACCACCAGTCGCTGCGCCGCATGACGCAAGGCGAGTTGCTGAAAGAACTGAGCGGCCTGACGCAGCAGCAGAAAACCCCGAAGGTGCTGGTGCAGTCGGCCATGGTGCTGTCGCTCACGCGCGGCAGCGGCGACCTGGCCAAGGCGCAGGCGCAATTCGACGTTGTCGCCACCGCGCCGGAGCCGGAAGCGCAAGGCTTGCGGCAACTGGCGCAACTGCTGTCCGCCCAATGCGCCGACACGCGCCGCCTGGTCGACGACGGCGACCGCCTGCGCGCGCAGTTAAAAGACAATCAGCGCAAAAACGAGCAATTGAATGAAACCCTGGAAGCGCTGAAAGAAATCGAGCGCGGCCTGCCTGCGAGAGCCAGTAAATGAATGCACCTATTTCCCCACGCCTGCTGCTGGTCGACGACGACGCCGACCTGCTGCGCCTGCTTTCGATGCGCCTGAGCGCCAACGGCTACCAGGTCACCGCAGTCGGCAGCGCCGAAGCCGCGCTGGCCAACCTGTCGATCGCCCTGCCCTCGCTGGTGATCAGCGACGTGCGCCTGCCCGAGCGCGACGGCATGTCCCTGTTCCAGCAGATCCGCAGCCAGCACCCCGCCCTGCCGGTCATCCTGCTCACCGCACACGGCACCATTCCCGACGCGGTGGAAGCCACCTCCCTCGGCGCCTACGCCTACCTGACCAAGCCCTTCGACGCCAAGGTGCTGCTGGACCGCATTGGCCAGGCCTTGAGCGTGGCCGCGCCGGACGCCGCGCCCGACGCCGGCAGCGGCACCTGGCGCGCCGACATCATCAGCCGCAGCCGCGCCATGGAAGAAGTGCTGCATGAAGCGCAATTGGTCGCCGCTTCGGACGCCAGTGTGTTGATACGCGGCGAAAGCGGCACCGGCAAGGAATTACTGGCGCGCGCCATCCACCGCGCCAGCCGCCGTGCTGCCGCGCCCTTCATCGCAGTCAATTGCGGCGCCATTCCCGAGCAATTGCTGGAGTCCGAACTGTTCGGCCATGTGAAAGGCGCCTTCACCGGCGCCATCGCCAGCCGCGAAGGCCTGCTGCAGGCGGCCGATGGCGGCACCCTGTTCCTCGACGAGATCGGCGACATGCCGCTGCTGTTGCAAGTAAAGCTGCTGCGCGTGCTGCAGGAGCGCGTGGTGCGCCAGGTCGGCTCCGACATCGGCCGCCCGGTCAATGTGCGCGTGCTGTCCGCCACCCACCGCGACCTGGAGGCGGCCATGCTGGAAGGCCAGTTCCGGGAAGACCTGTACTACCGCCTGAACGTCATCACCCTCACCCTGCCCTCGCTGGCGGAGCGGCGCGAAGACATCGGCCTGCTGGCCACCCGCTTCCTGCAGATGCTGGCCGACAAATACGGCAAGACCGTCAACGGCTTTGCTCCCGAAGCGTTGGAAGCGCTGTCGCGCGCATCGTGGCCCGGCAATGTGCGCCAGCTTTACAACGTGGTGGAACACGCCTGCGCCCTGGCCACCGCGCCGCTGGTGCCGCTATCGCTGGTGCAGCGCGCGCTGCGCGTGCCCTCGCTGGAAGTGCTCAGCTACACGGAAGCCAAGCAGCGCTTCGAGCGCAACTACCTGGTGCAGCTGCTCAAGCTCACCGACGGCAACGTGGCCGATGCGGCGCGCCTGGCTGAACGCAACCGCACCGAGTTCTATCGCCTGCTGCAAAAGCACGAATTGAACGCCGCCCAGTTCCGCAACGACCCTGTCGCCGAGGGGCGACAGGCATAAAGCCCGTCAAATCAAGGCCTTGCGCATCAGCGCCCGAACCCTGTCGCCGTGCGGCGACAAACTTGATGTTGCCGCACAGCTAAGTCATTGATTTCTCTACATGGCACGCGCCTTGCAATAGCCAAGACAACGCATCTGCGTTGACTGCCAACTTGAAAATGGAGAGATAGACCATGAAGGATTCCAAACTGATCGCAGGCCTGTTCGCCGCCGCAGCATTCGCCCTCGCCTCGCTGTCCGCCCATGCGCAGCAAGAAGGCGCCATGGCCGGTGCCGCTGTCGCCACCGCCGATTCCTCGCTGCTGGCAAAGGTCAAGGCCGCCCTCGCGGACCAGAAAGAGATCACGGTATCGGCCAACCAGGGCGTCGTGGTCCTGAGCGGCACCGTGCCGAACTCCGACGCCGGCACTAAAGCGATCCAGACGGCATCCGCCGTGGCGGGAGTGAAGGAAGTGAAGAGTGAGCTGACTGTCGCCGGCAAATAATGCCTTTGCTGCAGTAGTACCTCCCTTATCGGGCGACCCAGTGTCGCCCGCTTTTTTTCTGGGCTTCTGCCATCCGCAACAGCAGGCGGTGCCCAATCCTGTCGGTCCAGTTGAAGTTATTTTGCAGCACCACCACGGCGCTGCCGGTTTCGGCATCGATGCCGATGTAGGCGGTATACCCGGCCACCAGCCCGATCTGGTGGGCGATCCTGTGGCCATCGATTTCGTCGACGAACCAGGCGCTTGCCGCGGCTTCGGTCTTGCGTTCGTACTGGACTTTCAGCGTTTCGCGCAGGCCGGCGTCCAGTACGCCGTCACCGGTCGAAGCCAGGTGCGCATTCGCGTAAGCCAGCAGGTCGCGCGCGCTGGAATAAACCGCCGCCGAGCCGCTCATGATGTCGGTGAACTGCCAGTCGGGGACCAGGGTCCCGCGCCGGATGAATTTGGGCTGATCGCCCGCGTGACCCAGGGCGCGTTGTTCATAGCCGGGCAGTTTCTGCGGCACGTAGCCCGTGCTTTGCAGCCGCAGCGGATCAAGCACTTTCTCGTGCACCAGCGCGTCGACCTTCTTCCCGGTTTTCAGCTCCAGCACATAACCGAGCACGCCGTAGCCGATATTCGAATACTGCGGCACGCCGCCATTGTGCTTGGTGAAGGTCGACAGGTATTCCAGCAAATACGGCCGGTCGAAGTGACGGTAGAAGCTCTTGCCGGTGAACAGGTATTCGAGGAAATAGAGCAAGGTACGCTCGGTCATCGGCTGGCGCGGCAGGCCCGCGGTATGCGTTACCAGCTGGCGCAGCGTGATGCGCTTCGCGTCCGCGCTGAGCTGCACATCCGCAGGCAACAGGGTTTCAAGCGTATCGTCCCAATGCAGCGCGCCCTCTTGCACCAGCACCGACGTTGTCGCTGCCAGGAAGCCTTTGCTGAGCGAGCCAACGGCGAACAGGGTATCGCCATCGGGACGATGCCCGCCTTCCGGGTGCGTGGTCCCGAAGCCGAAGAACTGCTGTTGTCCATCGGGCGTGAGAACGCCCACCACCATGCCGGTGGTTTCTCCGGAGTCGATCATCGGCTGCGCCAGGCCAGCCACCTCGGCACCGATATCGCCGCTCAGCGCGAGATGCCGGGCGGCGCTGGAATCGGGGTCCAGCTGGGAGTCGGACAAGGTGCCGCATCCGGCCAGAAAGAATGCGATGCCGGCCAAACAAAGAATGCGAAACCAGTTCAATTTAAGCAATGATGTGTTCTAATTAGAAACAATTATATCAAAACTCGATGACGGCCCTGTTTTGACGGGGTAAAGAAAATGGCCCCAGCGGGGCCACTTGAGTTCCGATATCCGCGGATATCAGGCGAGATTTTCCAGGCGGATCTTGGTGACGTTGCCCACCACGCTGGTCAGCTTCTCGATTTTCTCGATGGCGGCGACCACGTATTTCTCCTGCGTCTGGTGCGTCAGCAGGATGATGTCGGTGTGGGTTTCGCCCTCTGCCGGCTCCTTCTGCATCATCGCGTCGATCGAGATGGTGGCGTCGGCCAGGATGCGGGTCAGTTCCGCCAGCACGCCCGGACGGTCGGCCACCGTCATGCGCAGGTAGTAGCTGGTGGTGATCTCGGACATCGGCAGGATCTTGATGTCGGTCATCGCGTTCGGCTGGAAGGCCAGGTGCGGCACGCGGTGCTCGGGATCGGCCGTCGCCAGGCGGGTGATGTCGACCAGGTCCGCAATCACGGCCGAAGCGGTCGGCTCGGGGCCGGCGCCTTTGCCGTAATACATGGTGGCGCCAATCGCGTCGCCCTGCACCAGCACCGCATTCATCGCCCCTTCCACATTGGCGATCAGGCGCTTGGCCGGGATCAGGGTCGGGTGCACGCGCAGTTCGATGCCTTCGCCGCCATTGACCTTGGCGCGGCGCGCGATGCCCAGCAGCTTGATGCGGTAGCCCAGTTGCTCGGCATACTTGATATCGATCGCCTGCAGCTTGGTGATGCCCTCGATGTGGGCCTTGTCGAACTGCACCGGAATGCCGAAGGCGATCGCGGACAGGATAGTGGCCTTGTGCGCTGCATCCACGCCTTCGATATCGAAGGTCGGATCGGCTTCGGCATATCCCAGGCGCTGCGCTTCCTTCAGCACGGTGGCGAAGTCCAGGCCCTTGTCGCGCATCTCGGACAGGATGAAGTTGGTGGTGCCGTTGATGATGCCGGCGATCCACTCGATACGGTTGGCGGTCAGGCCTTCACGCAGCGCCTTGATGATCGGGATGCCGCCCGCAACAGCCGCCTCGAAGGCCACCATCACGCCCTTGGCCTGGGCTGCGGCAAAAATCTCGGTGCCATGCATGGCCAGCAGCGCCTTGTTGGCGGTGACCACGTGCTTGCCATTGGCGATGGCCTGCATCACCAGTTCCTTGGCGGTGTCATAACCGCCAATCAGCTCCACGACGATATCGATTTCCGGATCGTTGACGATCGCAAACGGGTCTGCCACTACTTTGCACTGGCCCTCGGTGCGCTCTTTTGCGCGCTCCAGGTTGCGGGCCGATACGGCCACGATCTCGATGCCGCGTCCGGCGCGGCGGCGGATCTCTTCCTGGTTGCGTCGCAATACGCTGAACGTGCCGGCGCCTACATTGCCGACGCCCAGCAAACCTACTTTAATCGATTTCATCTTTCAAATCCCCTGGTTTTTGTTAGCTGTGCCCGTGCCGCTTTCGATAGCCTTCCATGAAGCGCGCGATACGGCCGAATGCATCTTCCATGTCATCCGAATTCGGCAGGAACACCACACGGAAGTGGTCCGGGCTATGCCAGTTGAAGCCCGTGCCCTGCACGATAAGAACTTTGGTTTCTTCCAGCAGTTCGTAGGCGAATTGCTGGTCGTCCGCGATCGGGTAGATCTTCGGATCGAGGCGGGGGAACATATACAGTGCAGCTTTTGGCTTGACCACGCTGACGCCCGGAATCTCGGACAGCAGCTTGTATGCCAGGTCGCGTTGCTTGAGCAGGCGCCCGCCGGGCGCCACCAGGTCGTTGATGCTCTGGTAGCCGCCGAGCGCAGTCTGGATCGCAAACTGCCCCGGCGCGTTGGCGCAAAGGCGCATCGAAGCCAGCATGTTCAGGCCCCAGATGTAATCCTTCGCATATTTCTTGTTTTCGCCCGACAGCACCATCCAGCCGGCGCGGTAGCCGCAGGAGCGGTAGCTCTTGGACAGGCCGTTGAAGGTCACGCAGAACACGTCGTCGCACAGCGCGGCAATCGAGGTGTGGGTAACGCCGTCGTACAGCACCTTGTCGTAGATTTCGTCGGCGTAGATGATCAGCTGGTGCTGGCGCGCCAGTTCGATAATCTGCAGCAGCACTTGGTCAGGGTATAGCGCGCCGGTCGGGTTGTTCGGGTTGATGACCACGATCGCCTTGGTGTTGGGCGTGATCTTCCTGCGCATGTCGTCGATGTCCGGGAACCAGTCCTGCTGCTCGTCGCAGACATAATGCACCGGCTTGCCGCCGGACAGGCTGACCGCGGCGGTCCACAGCGGATAATCCGGCGCCGGCACCAGTACTTCGTCGCCGTTGTTCAGCAGCGCGTTCATGGACATCACGATCAGTTCCGAAGCGCCATTGCCCAGGTAGATGTCGTCCATGGTGACGTTGGCAACCTTCTTCTGCTGGGTATAGTGCATCACCGCCTTGCGCGGCGCGAACAGGCCCTTGGAATCGGTATAACCGGCCGCATTCGGCAGGTTGACGATCATGTCGTGGACAATTTCGTCAGGCGGATCGAAGCCGAACGGCTGCATATTGCCGATGTTCAGCTTGATGATCTTGTGGCCCTCTTCTTCCATCAGTCGGGCCTTCTCCGGCACAGGGCCGCGGATCTCGTAACAAATCTCGTTAAGCTTGTTGGATTTCTGAACCGGACGCAAAATCAATCCCTTAGGTATAAATGCTGCATTGCGAAAAGACCCATTCTGCCGAATTAAATTGGTTTAATCAACCATCGATATGCGCAAAACGTTACAATAAGATCTCTATTGTATTTAAATATAGCGCTTAGTACGTTTTCCTTATGAAGCTCCATTCCTCTACCACTGGCCAATACCAGACCGTTTCCGGCTACTTCGAAGGTGGCGTCGAGATCAATGGCAAACCTTTCGACTACAGCCTGCTGGTGCTGCCGGAAAGCGCCCCGCGCCCCTGGCCAGTGGCAAAGTTCGAAGAACTGACAGTCGAACATTTCGAACAACTGCTGGCCGAACAGCCGGATGTGGTCATCCTCGGCACCGGCGAGCGCCAACGTTTCGTCCATCCGCGCCTGGCCGCGCCGCTGACGGGCAAGCAGATCGGCGTTGAATGCATGGACACCAATGCCGCCTGCCGCACCTACAACATCCTGATGGGCGAAGGCCGCAAAGCCCTGCTGGCATTGATCATTGAAAAATAGCACTTTGCCCCCAACTAAACGCGCATGAGCCAAACCATCCCCGACTTCAGCGCCGCCATGACCAGCGGCCAGACCTTCCAGCTTGCGGGCCGCCCCGCCAAATCGACGGTGCTGTTCTTCTACCCCAAGGACAACACTCCGGGCTGCACCACCGAGAACATGGCCTTCCGCGACCTGCACGAGCAGTTCACCGCCGCTGGTGCTGAAATTTATGGCATCAGCCGCGACTCGCTGCGCTCGCACGAGAACTTCAAGGCGAAACTGGGCCTGCCGTTCGAACTGATCTCCGATCCGGACGAAGCGGTGTGCCTGGCCTTCAATGTCATGAAGATGAAAAAAATGTACGGTAAAGATGTACGCGGCGTTGAACGCAGCACGTTTGTGATTGACGCAAAAGGCCGATTGGTGAAAGAATGGAGAGGCGTGAAAGTACCAGGTCACGTCGATGAAGTGCTGGAATTCGTGGCAAACCTGGGCTGATGGCAAGGCCCTCGCTGCGAATGTGTTAGCTCAACGGGAGCTTTACATTTGAACGTGTCAGCCAGATTTTGAGTCGAGTAAGTCCTTCCACCCACTGTCCCCGGTGGCTTGCCCACCGGCTTTCGGGCGACGCAGACGCCCGCCAGGCATCCTTTAGTTTTTCCGATTCACCCCACAGTACGTCCATGCCGGGCTTTCGCCCTCGCGTGGGCGCATCTTTTTTAGATTGAGATCCTGATGCCACTGCCAAAACTGCCTAGCAAGCCAGCGACCCTGCTGCTGGCTAAAGACTACCCGAAGGCTAGCGGAGCAAATCCGGTTCCCTTCCCTACTGAAGAAAAGGCAGCACCCGCGCCGAAGAAAGCGGCGCCCAAGACTGCTGCCAAAGCAGTGAAAGAACCAGTTGCCAAAAAGACCGCAGCCAAGAAGACGCCTGCACTGAAGGCCGTCAAGCTGCCGGACGACGTGCCGGCGCCACCGCGCACCAAGGCCGCGCCGCAAGCCCGCGCCAAGGTCACACCGATCAAGGCCGACGCACCGCACCCGGCCAAGCACAAGGCCCACGAAGTGGTGCTCAAGTCCGCCATCAGCCGCAAGGCCGACGTCTTGGGCAACGCCAAGCTGTTCGTGCTCGACACCAATGTGCTGATGCACGACCCGTCGTCGTTGTTCCGCTTTGAGGAACACGATGTCTTCCTGCCGATGATGACGCTGGAAGAATTGGACAACCACAAGAAGGGCATGACCGAAGTCGCCCGCAATGCGCGCCAGGTATCGCGTACCCTCGATGCCCTGATCAGCAACACCGACGACGACGATATGGAAACCGGCATCCCGCTGAACAAGCTGGGTAACAAGGATGCCAAGGGCCACCTGTACTTCCAGACCAAGGTGCAGGTAGCCGACCTGCCGGAAGGCCTGCCGCAAGGCAAGGCCGACAACCAGATCCTGGCCGTGGTGCGTTCGCTGGAAGCGGAGCAGCCTGGCCGCGCCGTGGTACTGGTGTCGAAAGACATCAATATGCGCATCAAGGCGCGCGCCCTGGGCCTGCCGGCGGAAGACTACTTCAACGACCATGTGCTGGAAGACACCGACCTGCTGTACTCGGGCATCGTCCAGCTGCCGGACGACTTCTGGAACAAGCATGGCAAGGACATGGAGTCCTGGCAGGAGAACAAGCACGGCCAGTCAAGTACCTTCTACCGCGTGACCGGCCCCTTAATCCCTTCCCTGCTGGTGAACCAGTTCGTGTTCCTGGAGCCGAACAACGGCGAGTCGCCGTTCTACGCGCAAGTGAAGCAGATCAACGGCAAGACCGCCGTGCTGCAAACCCTGCGCGACTACTCGCACAACAAGAACAGCGTGTGGGGCGTGACTGCCCGCAACCGCGAGCAGAACTTCGCGCTGAACCTGTTGATGAACCCTGAGTGCGACTTTATCACCCTGCTGGGCCAGGCCGGTACCGGCAAGACCCTGCTTGCGCTGGCCGCCGGCCTGGCGCAGGTGCTGGAGACCAAGCTGTATAACGAGATCATCGTCACCCGCGTCACGGTGCCGGTGGGCGAAGATATCGGCTTCCTGCCGGGTACCGAGGAAGAGAAGATGGGGCCTTGGATGGGCGCCTTCGACGACAACCTGGAAGTGCTGAACAAGTCCGACGGCGAAGGCGGCGAATGGGGCCGTGCGGCGACGCAGGACCTGATCCGCTCGCGCATCAAGATCAAGTCGCTGAACTTCATGCGCGGCCGCACCTTCGTCAACAAGTTCCTCATCATCGACGAAGCGCAGAACCTGACGCCGAAACAGATGAAGACCCTGGTGACGCGCGCCGGCCCTGGCACCAAGATCCTGTGCCTGGGTAATATCGCGCAGATCGACACGCCTTACCTGACCGAAGGCTCGTCCGGCCTGACCTACGTGGTCGACCGCTTCAAGGGCTGGGCGCACAGCGGCCACGTAACACTGGCACGCGGCGAACGTTCCCGCCTGGCGGACCACGCCAGCGACGTGTTGTGATTACATACCGATCAGCAGCCTCAAGCCCCGCCTCGTGCGGGGCTTTTTTTTGTTGGCGGCCGCCAGCTGCCGATCATGCCCGGCGTGCTATCGGGTGGTCGGGATTCAGTTGCAGCAAGTCCCACAGGTTGCCATACAGGTCAGCGAACACGGCAACCATGCCGTAGTCCTGCTGCTTGGGTTCGCGCACGATCCGCACGCCTTTCGCTTTCAGGCGCTCGAAGTCGCGCCAGAAATCATCCGTGTTCAGGAACAGGAACACCCTGCCGCCGGCCTGGTTGCCGACAAAGGCGTCCTGCTCCGGCCTGGAGGCGCGCGCCAGCAGGATTGTGGTGCCGCTGCCGCCTGGCGGCGCCACCACCACCCAGCGCTTGTCCTGCTCCGGCTGGTAGCTGTCATCCAGCAGTTCAAAGCCAAGCGTGTCGACGTAGAAATCGATCGCCTCGTCATAGTCGCGCACGACCAGGGCAATATGGACGATGGTTTGTTTCATGTCAGGCTCGCCTTTCTACGAAATCCTGCACCGCGTGAAAAATCCTGCCAACATCTGCCGCGTACAGGCGCGATGCGTTCCAGCAGTTGTATTCGATGATGCGGATCCCGTCCGGGGTCTCCGCCAGGTCCATCGTGAACACGGCGTGGGGATGGTACATCTGTGCGAATTCGTTTGCAGCAGCGAGAATCGCGCCGGGAATATTCGCATTGAAGTTCGCCTTTCCCGCAAAGCGGTACATCGAACCCGTCACGACCTCGCCCTGCACCACGAAAAAGCGATACTCCGCGATGATCGCCTTGCACGAAGCGACGACAGCCGTTTCATCGTGCCAGTTGCGGGCCTGCGGCTGCCTGGCGATGAACGCTTCAATCGTCTCGCCGGCGGCCAGAATCCCCGCATCAAAAGCTTTTTCGTCCTTGCTTGGCTTGATGAACTTGTCGCGCTCGAATGCCAGCGTCAAATTGCCCGCGATCGGATACATCGTTGCATCGCTGTTCAACAACGGCAGGCCTAGCCCGGCGTAGTAAGCCTGGTCGAATTTCTGCTCATCGTAAAAGACCCCTTTCCGGAGTTGCTCCAGGTATCGCGCTCCGTGCCTCGCCTGGTCGGCGGAAACCTGCCCTGCCAACTCGGCAAGGTCCGTGGCAGCTTTCAACAGGGTGTGCAGCCGGGTGCCGCCGCGCACGATGAACTTTTCATCCGGATCCGCCAGGATATGTTCAAGATTCAGGACCTTGGCCGACGACGGCAGGATGCCGAAACCTGCATAGGCAAATCCGAACCGTTCCAGGGCCGCGATCGCATCCTCCCGGTTTGCCATCGAAAAGCCCTCTTTCTGCACCAGCCATTTGATCTTGCCGATCATTGCTTGCGGACCCTTCGCCAAACCTTGCGCAGCACCAGGCCAAGTAGGAACAGGATCAGTGCCCATGGCAGGAGGTAGGCTGTGCCGGTGATTGCAGTGGCGATGCCTTCCGACAGGTTGCTGCCGAAGTCGCCCAGCGAGCGTTTGACCGGCGACCAGAAGCCGCGTTGGGTGCGGGGCTGGATCGAGATGTTCAGCAGGTCCATATTGACCCGCTCCATCAGGCGCGCTTCGACGCCGGTTGCGGATTCCAGTTCGCTTTGCACCGTCGCCAGTTCCTGCGACAGCTTGATCAGGGCTTCAGCGTTATTGCCAGCCTTGCTCTCCAGCGCCAGCAGCTTCTCACGATAGGAGCGCAGCATGTCGAGGCGCTTGGCATTGTCGCGGATCGGGCCTTCGAGATCTTCCGCGGACGTGTTACGGGACGCCAGCTCACCACCCGTTGCGGCCAGCGAGATCAGCGCTTCGATGCCTGGGCGCTTGACCCGGACGCGGATATGGGCACTCGATTCACGGCCGCCTTCCACTCCCGATGCCAACAAGGTGCACTGGTTCGCCACGTCGGCCTGGCACGCTGCGACCAGCTTGTCGAGAAGCGGCTTGACGCCGCCTTCCGGCGAATCGACGGTGACCGAATGTTCATAGGCCAGATATTTGCCGCGTTGCGCGTTGGCTTCCTGCGCTCCCGGTTCTGCCATGCGCGCCTCAGCCACCGCCGCTGCCGATCCTGGCTGCGGGGCATACTTGGCGGAACAGCCCTGCAGCAAAAGCAGCGCCAGCACGCTTGACTTTACAATGGTGGGAAGGATTAAAGTACGTTTACCCATATGACGAAAGGAACTCCAAATGTATGAACTGACTGTAGAAAACATGACTTGCGGCCATTGCGTCTCTGCGGTAACCCAAGCCGTGCACGCCGTTGACCCGGCAGCCTTTGTCGAGGTAGACCTGAAGGGCCGGCACGTCAAGGTCAACTCGACTGCTGCGCTGGAGCCGATCAAGGCTGCCATCGTGGACGCCGGCTACCCGGTCACTCGCGCGTCGGCCTGAGCCGCACGCCCTGCTCCAGTTCCGGGTAATGCCGGAACACGTCGTCCTCGTTATTGGCGAGGCGGCGCTTTGAAGCCAGGTAGGCGGCGATCCTTGGACGTGCCGCCACGCGGCCTGCCATCCGCTGCAGGCCGGGCCAGCGGCCTTCGTAGGCGGCCATTGCTTTCGGGAAGCCATAGCGCAAGCCATCCAGCAGCTGGAACAGCGAGAGGTCGACATAGGTGAGCCGCGAACCGACGGTCCAGCCGCCGCGCGACTGGTTGGCCCGCAGCACGCTCTCGAAATAGTCCAGGTATTTCGGAATGCGTTCGGTCGCGAAGTCGCGCGCCCGCGCCTTCGATTCACGCGCCTGCTCCTCGTAGTACATATTGACCGAAATCGGATGGTGCGTGTCATGTGCTTCGCCGACGATGTCGGCAATGGTCAATTGCAGCTGGTTGCACCACAACCGCCCCGCTTCAGAACGCGGCGCCAGCTTATGCCTGGCGCCAAGGAACATCAGGATATTGGCGGTCTGCCCGATCATCAGTTCGCCGGCCTGCAGAATTGGCGGGGCGAACGACGCGCGCGGGTCGCTGCCGCCGGCGATCAGCTCGGTCATCGCTTTCAAGCCGCCCTTGCCGCGCGCCACATCAACGTAAGGCACATCTGCCTCCTCGAGCGCCAGCCGCACGAATTCTCCCCGGCCCTGAATCGTCGGCCAGTAGTAAAGCTTGTAAGGCTCCATCATTGCACCTCCTGTGCCAGCAGCCAGTCCTCGACAGCGCGCACTTCTTCGCGCGGATTGTCGCCCTCCGGCCGTACAACATAAAAATCGAATCCGCCGAGCACCGGGCCAACCGGCGCTTCCAGCAGTCCCATGCCGATCTCTTCGCGCACCAGCGGCAAGGCGGTCAGCACCACGCCCTGCCCTGCAATTGCCGCCTGCACCGCATGCGACTCTTCCGAAAAACGAGCGCCGGTGGTGACATCGAGCGCCACGCCTGCCGCCTTCGCCCATTTTTCCCAGGTCAACGCACCCTTGAAGCCGCGCTGCCAGTCAAAATGGATCAGCGGATGCCGCGCCACGTCGCTCGCCTTGCGCAGCTTCAGGCGCGGACTTGCGACCGGCGCAAAGCCAGCCTGCATCAGCCGTTGTGCGTGCAGGCCTGCGAAGTTGCCGCCACCGCCACGCACTGCCAGGTCCGCCGCACCACCGGCCAGGTCGACCGGCTGGTTGCTGGCCTGGAGATTGAGGGCAATGCCGGGATGGGCGGCGTTGAAGGACGCCAGCCGCGGCACCAGCCAGCGCGCGGCGAAGGACGGTGTGGTGGACAAGGTGACTGTGCGGCGCTGCTCGCGCCGCAGCCGTTCGACGCCGGCAGCGATGGCATCGAGGCCGTTGCCGGTTGCCTGCAGCAGGATGCGGCCTTCCGGGGTCAGCTCGACGGCGCGGGTCTTGCGCAGGAATAGCGGCACTTCCAGCGCCTCCTCCAGCGCACGCACCTGATGGCTGATCGAGGTGGCGCTGACCGACAGCTCCTCGGCTGCGCGCTTGAAGCTTTGCAACCGCGCGGCTGCTTCGAAGCTGCGCAGGGCGGACAGGGATGGGAGGCGGCGTTTCATGTTGTTGACTATACATGAATTCAGTTCATCCATCCGCTGAGAATTGATCGTTTGTCAGAGCCTGCCGGTGCGCGCACAGTATGGCCATTGCAACCAGACGGAGAAACCCATGACCACCACTATCCTGCAGATTGATTCGAGCGCCCGGCCGGGGCGCTCCGGCGCGCAGCCGCATGGCTCGCATACGCGCCGCCTGACTGCACGCTTCATCGAGCGCTACCGGCAGCTCGATAGCGCAACAGAAGTCATCTATCGCGATGTTGGCGCGGAGCCGCCGTCGCCGGTGTCCGGCGCCTGGGTGCATGCCGCGTTTACCCCGCCTGCCGCGCGCGAGCCGTGGATGAAGGAAGCGTTGGCACAAAGCGATGCGCTGATCGATGAACTGCTGGCGGCCGATATCATCGTTGCCGGCGTGCCGATGTATAACTTTGGCCCGCCAGCGCAGTTCAAGGCCTGGCTGGATAACATCGTGCGTGTCGGGCGCACATTCGGCTTCGACCGTTCGCGCACCGGCGAGCCGTACTGGCCATTGCTGGCCGGCGCCGGCAAGCAGCTCGTGATCCTGTCCTCGCGCGGGGACTTCGGCTACGGCCCGGGCCAGCGCCTGGAAGGCATCAACCATGTCGAAGGCTCGGTGCGCAGCGTCTTCCGCTACCTCGGCGTGACCGAGGCCAGCGGCGCTGCCATCGAGTATGACGAATTCGGCGACGAGCGGCTGCTGCGCTCCATCGACGATGCCGAAAGCGCCACCGACCGCCTCGCGGAGGCCATCTCCGTCGCGCGCACCACGGCCGGCCGCCGCGCCGCCTGAGCGCCGGCAAGACTCGGGCAGCTTGGCTATAATGGCCTGATGCCCGAACTCCACACCATCTTACTGCTCGCCGCAGCAGGACTTTTCGCCGGCACGCAGAATGCGTTGGCCGGCGGCGGTTCCTTCATTACCTTCCCTGCCCTGCTGCTGGCCGGGCTCAATCCCGTTGCTGCGAACATGACTTCCACGGTCGCCATGTTCCCCAGCCAGGCCACTTCTGCGGTCGCCGGACGCAAGTTCGCTGAGGGCGTCAGCGGCCTGACTTTCCCGCAGCTTTTCACGATCAGCATTATTGGCGGCATTTTCGGCGCCATCCTGCTGTGGATTACGCCCCCGACTTTCTTCGCCAGGCTGGTGCCCTGGCTGGTGCTGTTCGCCACCACCATGTTCGCCTGGGGCGCCTTCCGCCGCCAGCCGATGCAGGCCGCTTCCAGCATGCCGAAGTGGATGCTGGCCGTGGTCCAGTCCTGCATTTCGATCTACGGCGGCTACTTCGGCGGCGGCATCGGCTTCCTGATGCTGGCCGCGCTGACCATCGCCGGCCAGCAAATCCGCGCCGCAACGGCCACCAAGAACATGCTGGCCATGGCGATGAACGCCTCCGCCACCCTGATCTTCGCTTTCTCCGGCATGATCAGCTGGGCCGCCGCCCTGGCCTTATGCGCGGGGGGGATTGCGGGTGGTCTTCTGGGTTCGTGGCTGATCTATCGCCTGCCCCCGCAACTGATGCGCATCTTTGTGGTGCTCGTGGGCGCAGTGCTCACCGTGTACATGTTCCTGCGCTGAGCCCAGCGATTGCAGGATCGGACAATCCGGACGGTCGTCGCCGTGGCAGGTTTTCGCCAGGCTGGCCAGCGTGTCGCGCATCTCGGTCAATTCCACGATGCGCTGGTTCAGCTCATCGACATGGCTCATCGCGATCGTCTTCACATCCGAACTGGCGCGGCCGGTATCCTGCCATAGCGACAACAGGTCGCCGATCTGCTCCAGCGAGAAGCCCAGGTTGCGGGCACGCTTGATGAAGCGCAGCGTGTGCAGGTCGTTCTCGCCGTAGATGCGATAGCCGCTGTCGGTGCGCGCGGTTTCGCGCACCAGGCCAATGCTTTCGTAGTAGCGGATCATTTTGGCGCTGACGCCGGATGCGGCAGCGGCTTGTCCGATATTCATTGCTTTACTCCTTCGAAGGCTGCCAGCGGCGCAGCAGCAAGGCGTTGCTGATCACGCTGACCGAACTGAACGCCATCGCAGCGCCTGCCAGCAGAGGATTCAGCATGCCCAGCGCCGCCAGCGGAATCCCTGCCACATTGTAGATGAAGGCCCAGAACAGGTTCTGGCGGATCTTGCTGAAGGTGCGGTGCGAGATGTCGATCGCATCGGCCACCAGCAGCGGCTCGCCGCGCATCAGCGTGATGCCCGCTGCATTCATCGCCACGTCGGTGCCGGTGGCCATGGCAATGCCCACATGCGCCGCCGCCAGCGCCGGCGCATCGTTGATGCCATCGCCGACCATGGCGACGCGCTTGCCCTCGGCCTTCAGCCTGGCGATGACGGTGGTCTTATCCGCCGGCAGCAGGTTGGCCTCCACGCTGCCGATACCCAGTGCCTGCGCCACCGCTTGCGCGCTGCCCTGGTTGTCGCCGGTCAGCATGACGGTGGCGATGCCGCGGGCGTGCAGGCGTTCGACCGCAGCGCGGGCATGCTGCTTGGGCTGGTCGGCGAAGGCCAGCAAGCCAAGCGACTGCATGCTGCCGGCGTCGGCCAGCCAGGAAATCGTGTGGCCGGAGGCTTCCAGTTCAGAGGCGCATTGCTGCAGGGGCGCCAGGGCCACGCCACGCTCCGCCATCAGGCGCCCGCTGCCCAGCAACAGTTGCAGGCCATCGACCGTCGCCGCCAGGCCACGGCCTGCCAGCGTCGTCACGGCACTCGCGGCCAGCGGCACCGATGCGCCAGCCGCCGCGACGCCGGCGGCGGCTTCCGCATCCAGCACCGCCCGGGCCAGCGAGTGCTCGCTGCCGCGCTGGATGGCTGCCGCAAGTTGCAGCGCGCGCGCGGCCGGCACACCGTGCGGCAGCAATTGCGCCAGCACCGGCTTGCCTTGCGTGAGCGTGCCCGTTTTGTCGAACACCACCGTATCGACCTGGCGCGCCATTTCCAGCGCTTCGGCATCCTTGATCAAGATCCCGTGCCGCGCCGCGACACCGGTGCCAGCCATGATCGCAGCGGGCGTGGCAAGGCCCAGCGCACATGGGCAGGCAATTACCATCACGACCACTGCATTGATCACTGCCTGTTCCACGTCGCCGCTCGCCAGCCACCAGCCGGCAAGCGTCAGCGCCGCAATCACCAGCACCACCGGCACAAACACGGCCGCCACGTTATCGACCAGCTTCTGCACCGGCGCCTTGGCCGACTGCGCGTCTTCCACCAGGCGGATGATGCGCGACAGCATGGTCTCGGCCCCGGTGGCGCTGGTGCGCACCAGCAGCAAGCCTTCGCCATTGATCGCACCACCGGTCACGCGATCGCCCACATGCTTGGCAACCGGCAGGCTCTCGCCGGTGATCAGCGACTCGTCGACGTGGCTGGCGCCATCCACCACTTCGCCATCCACGGCCACCCGTTCGCCGGCGCGGACCACCACGATGTCGCCCACCTGCACCTGGTCGATCGGCAGGTCGGCATCCGGCTCGCCCTCGCGCCGTACACGTGCAGTCACTGGCCGCAAATCCTGCAGCGCGCGGATGGCGGAAGCAGTCTGCCGCTTGGCGCGCGCCTCCAGCCATTTGCCCAGCAAGACCAAGGTCAGCACCACCGCCGATGCCTCGAAATACAGGTGCGCCATGCCTTGCGACGGCGCCAGCGCCAGGTAGACGCTCAAGCCATACGCTGCCGAAGTGCCCAGCGCCACCAGCAAATCCATATTGCCGGCGCGCGCTTTCAGCGCCTTCCAGCCGGCACGATAGAAACGCGCCCCGAACACGAACTGCACCGGCGTCGCCAGCAGCCATTGCAGCCACGCCGGCATCATCAGGTGCACGCCGAACCACTCGGCCACCATCGGCACCACCAGCGGCAGCGACAACGCGGCGGACAGGATTACGGCCAGCCCTTCGGGAATGCGCGGCGCGGAGTCGGCTGCCGGCGCTGCCAGCTCGCTGGCGGCATAGCCCGCCTTGCCGATCGCCTGCTGCAGGGCGGCAAAGGCCACCGGCGCATCGGAATCGACCCTTGCAGTCTCGGTGGCCAGGTTGACGGCGGCATGTGCCACACCCGGCACGGTCGCCAACGCCTTTTCGACGCGGCGCACGCAGGATGCGCAACTCATGCCTTCAATACGGACGGTTTGCTGGAACTGACTCATGGGATACTCCTCGCCTATGCTCTGGCGGCCAGTATCAAGTATCCCATGATGGGAAGGTCAAGCGCTTTTTTACCTGACTTCGCAGTCGACCGCCTTTGGTGAGCGGGCATCGGCCGTTGGCTTGCCGCCTTGCGCCGGGGTGTTGAAGACAGGCGGCGGGGCAAATTGCATGCCTGGGTTCTGCGGCAATACGATAGGTGGCATTGTCGTTCCCGGCGTAAAACCGAACTGGCCGGCATTGAAGGAAAGGCTGCCGCCTCCATTGCTGAGATGGATCATGCCGTCCAGGACCTGCACGTAGAGGCCCGGCGCGCGCACGGCTCCGGCCGCCGGCAACTTGCTGGCAGGCCCCACGATTTCAGCCACAAACAGGGTCCCGCGGATGCCAATGGTGGCCGCCGGCGTCTTCAGCTCGAACTTTTCCCTGCTGCGCTTGCCCAGCAGGCCCGACACCGCGCGCAAGCCGCCCTTGACCAGGTTGAACTGGGCCCGGTCCGCCTCCTGCTTGCCGCTGTCAAAGCTGAAATTCTCAATGGTCAGCGTGCTGCCGGGCCGCAGGGTGATTTCGCTATTATCGATAAAGCGCACCAGGGCATAGGTAGTTTTCTCGGTCACCAGCGTATCGCCATTCTCGACCTCGGACTTGACGGACAGGACTTTCGCCGTGCCGTCGGCCTTGCGCGCCATCAGCGGCCCGCTCAACTGGACCACCGTGCCCGCCACCGGGGCCGCCAGCGCCAGCGCGGCAGTCAGCCACAGCAGCGCCAGCACCAGGCCACGGCCGGCCAGCTTAGTTGCAGTACATTTTTGCAGGGGCTTCATGCTGTTTCGCTCCGCTGGATTTTTCCTGGGATAGTTTGTCGCTCTTGTCGTCTTTCTTCGCCTTGTCTTTGCCTTCGTCCGGTGAGCTGGCCACGGACGCCTGGCCAGCCGTGTCGCCGCTGCTGGTGTTGTTGATCAGCTGGATGGTCTGGTTGACGGCGGCCTGCACCGGATTGCTGGGCTGCGCTTCCGTTGGCGGCAGCACCAGTTGGCAGCCTGGCAAGGTCGGATCCAGCTGGCACTGGTCGATCGAAGTTGGCGGCGTGGTCGGCGGATTCACGATTTCACCATTGACGCCAATACTGCCGCCGGGCGCCTGCACGCTGCCCGCAGCGTAGCTGACCTGGGATCCCGCCAGCAGGCTGACATTGCCCTGGCTGCTTTTCACCAGCGCGCCGCTGGCGATCAGCAAATTGTCGCCGCCGCTGCCGCTGTTGCCCGCTTCCAGCGAGATGTTACCCGAGGTGGACAACACACTGCCGTAAATGCTGAGCGGGCTGTGCGCGCTCAGGCGGATATCGCCGCTATCGCTGTTCACCAGAGCGCCGGGAGCCAGCGTGGTGGCGCCGTAATTATCGAGCGCGATCGCACCGCCATTGCCCGGGGCCAGCTTCAGCTGCAGCACCGTGAGCGGCGCCGGCACCCCGGCATTGTTGCTGATGACGATAGGCGCGCTGCCGCTGGTCGCCGTGCTTTCGGCATCCAGCTCGGACACGAAGGTCTGCAGCGCCGCCGCAGCGCTGCCGATATTCGCGCCCGCGCGCGCCACCAGCTTGTTGGCCTTGATGGCCGCGCCGTCGGTCGCCAGCGCGCCATCCGAGCGCAGCGTGACGGTGCCCGCAACCTGGATGCCGTTGAGATCGTAGCCGCTGCCCGTGGCGGAATTTCCCCCTTGCAGCCGCACCACGGAAAGCGCCTGGCCGCTGCGAAAATCGAGGTTGCCGGAGCCGACCGCGGCCGCGATATGCGCCACCTGGTTGCCGCTGTGGTCCAGCTGCACATTGCCGCCGGCATCAATGCCCAGCTCCTGCACCTTCAGCGCCGCGGCCGCATTGGCGGCATCTTGCGTGATGCCAGCGGTAGTGAGCAGGCCCAGCCGCGTGGTCAGCGGGTTCAGGTTGGCCGCGCCGCCGATGTGGATGGCTCCCGCGCCAAAGCTGGTACTGGTGCCAGTATCGGTACTGCCCGCATTCGTGCCGGGTTTGGTGCCGGGCGTGGGTTCGCCGCTGCCGTCATCGCGGTTGCCGATGCCGACCGTTGCGGCGGCAATCCTGTTCAACTGGGTCAACGACAGGCAAGCCGTGCCGCAGGCGGCGCCGATCGTGATGCTATGCCCGGCCGTGGCCGGTGTCAGCGAGGCCAGCTTGGCCGTCACGTCGGCTGTGAAGTCCATGGCGTCCGCATTCAGGTGCACGATATCGGCTTGCAGCGGCGCCGCCACCTGCAGCAGGCCCGCGCGCGCTTCCAGTTCCAGCTCCCGGCCCGGCATGTTGAGCGCGCCTGCCACCTTCATGCCGTTGGCGGCCGTGATGAACAGGCGCGGCGTGGCCAGCGTCGCCAGGCCGCTGCCGCCCAGGTAGGTGGTGGGCGTGCCGGTCGGGCCACTGCCGCCAAGCTCGATGGAGCCCGCGCTGTCGATTCCGATCATGTCCGCCACCATGCCGGTGCCGGCCGCTCCGCTCAGGACCACGGAGCCGCCGCGCAACTTGATGCTTTGCGCGCTGACCAGGGCATTGTTGCTCAGCGTGCCGCCCGCCTCGGCCCCCAGGCCGGCAGCAGCGGGCAGCTTCAGCGTTCCGAGCAGGTCCACCTTGCCGCCCGTCTGCAACACCAGCGAAGCGAGCGCGGCAGAACCGCTGAGGTCCAACTGGTCCGCCGTGATATTGCCGGCACTGGACACGGGATTGCCGCTGGGGTCGAACACGAAGCCGCCAATCACCAGGTTCGGCGCTGCCAGGCGGCCCAGGTCGGCATTACCCAGCACCAGTCCGCCGCTCTCGCTGGTCGGCGTACCGCCTACCCGGATGGCGGCCCCGCCTATGCTGGATACGCGAATGCTGTGCTCGGCACTTGCCTGGCCCGCCAGGCTCATCGCATTGGCCTCCAGGCCGATATCGACGCCGCTGAGTTGGGAACCGATTTCACTGACCAGGCTGCCGCTTGTGGCACGTAGCAGCATGGGACCGCCGCTGACCGAGGCGGTCGGTGCCAGCCGCAGCGAAGTGCCTTCCAGCTGGAGCGGTTTGCCATTGCCGTTGACCGGGCCGTTGACCACCAGCTCGTTAGCCCGCACATGCAGGTTGCCGAAACCGGCGCTATTGGGGGCATCGGACTGGCTCAGCGCCAGCACCTCGAGCGTGCCGCTATCGACATAGTTCAGCTCGCCCACGCCTTGGGCCCGCAGGCTACCCACCAGATTGCCGCCGCTGGCCAGGTTGACCTGGCCGCTGCCATCCAGCGTCAGGCTGGCCGCGCGCAACGGCATGTCGGGGGCCTGGTTCAGGCTGCTCGCCTTCAAGGTCACGTTGCCGGGCGTTTGCACGCCACCCAAGCCGTTGCCAAAAGTCAGGTTCAGGTTGCCGATATTGCTGAAACTGATATCGCCGGAAGCCGAGGCTGCCAGCCCCATCACCTGGTTGGGGCCGTTCAGCGCCACCGAGCCGGCATTAATCAGCAACACCGGCGCGGTGATCGAACCGCTGCCACTGACGGCGCCGCCGGTCTGCAGGTAAAGTCCGGACCTCGGCTTCAGCGCCCCGTTCAACGCGATAGCGCTGCTGGCGAGGGTCAACATCGCGTTGCCGGCATTGCTGGCTGACAGGTCCAGCATGCCTTCCACGCTGAGCACTCCGCCATGCTGGGAGAAGCCGATGTTCAGGTTTTGCGTGGCGATGGAGGCAAGCTCCGTGCCATCCAGGCTCAGCACCCCGGGCGTGCCGTCGCCCACCTGGCCCAGCTTGATGGCGGTGCTGGCGCTATACGGGTTGAGCGATACGCTGTTGGCGGCCTGCAGCTGGGCGCCACTGCCGATTCGCATGCTGTCGGCCTTCCAGCGCATTTCCTGTCCCGCCAGCAGGACGCCCGCGCCCACCTCGATTTCTGCTCCGCTCAGCTCGATGATGCCGATGCCGGTCTCGATGCCGGCCGTCAGTTTCACCGCCCCGCTGCCGGTCGCGGCACCGGATGCCGGATCATTGGCTTGCAGCCGCAGCATGCCGCCATTGGTGGCCAGCTTGCCCTTGACCATGATGTGGTTGCCGGCCTGGGCCAGCAAGCCCACGCCCGGCGCGGCGATGGCGACCGGGTCGGCAAAGGTGATGTCGTGCCGCGCCTGCAAGGTGACATCGGCGCTTGCACCGTTGAGCAGCGCGGTGGCGATTTCCGTGACGCCGGTGCTAGGCCCGGAGAAGAAGGTGGCGACATCGTACAGGGTGGCCGGCACGGTCGGCGCCAGCTTCACTTCGATATCGAAGGGGTCGAGCAGCCACTGGCCGCGCCTGCCCCGCGGCGCGTCCGCATCGACGCGCAAGCCGCCCAGTTCCAACCGCTGCGCCGACGTTTCCACCTGGCCGCCGTCGCCACCCAGCGCCCCGCCGCGCGCCGAAATACTGCCCTGCACGCTGGCCATCTCGTCGGCCCAGACGATCACCTTGCCGCCCTTGCCGCTGCTGCCGGCATCGGCCGCCAGCACCACGTCCTTGCCGACATATACCTGGCGCGCATTGGGCAGCTGCGGGTTGGCGCCGCGGTAGTCGCCGCCCACCAGCACGCTGCCGCCGCCCTCTTCGCCGCTGGCGTCGACCCGCGCATCGCCAATCAGGCCGACCTGCGGCCCCAGCACGGCGACCTCGCCGCCACCGCGCGCCGTGGTGCGGCTGCCGCCTTCCAGCATGCTGCGGCCGCTGGCGCGCAACAGCACCTGGCCTTGCGCACCGCGCACCGCGCTGTCGGCACTGGCAGTGCCGCGCTGCTTGACCAGCGCGCCGAAGATGCCGATGCGCCCGCCCTGCGCCACCACCTGCCCCAGGTTCAGGGCCTGGTCGTCTGGCGCCGACACGACGACGTGCAGGGCTGGGTTGGCGCCATCCACCAATTGCACGCTATGGCCGGCCGCCAGCATCACGGCGCCGCCGGGCGCATGGATGATGCCGCTGTTCTCCACCTGCGGTGCGACCAGGTAGACCAGGCCGCCTTGCCCAGTGTTGAGCTGTCCCTGGTGCGCCACCTTGCCGGCGCCGCTTGCGCCGCTGAAATGCAGGCGCCCAGCCAGGAAGTCGGCGTCGGACAACGCCAGGCTGGACGCCACCAGGCCCTGTACGTCGATGCGCGCGCCCTGCCCGAACAGCACGCCGTTCGGGTTAAGCAGGTAGACCTGGCCATTCGACTGCAAGCTGCCCAGGATGCGGCTGGGATCCTGCCCGGTGATCCGGTTCAGCACCTTGCTGCTGGCGCCCTGTTGGACGAAACGCGTGACTTCGTCGGCGCCGACCGAAAAGCTGCGCCAATTGATGATGGTGTTGGGCGTATTGGCCACGGTGAAGACATTACCCTGCTGGCTGAAACTGGCCTGGCCGGCCGCCACCTGGGGCGCCACGGGATTGGCCTGCGCGCCGCCGAAGCAGGCCGCGATCGCCAGGCCAAGCAGCTTGCGCTGCAATTTGCTGTGCTTGCTGTAGTCCATGTCGGTGTCCTTAATAGGCAAGGCCGAGCCGCAGGTGCACTCTGCCGCTGCCGTCGCGCCCGGTCGGGCCGCCTTGTACCACGTGCCCGTAATCGAGTTGCAGGTTGGCCTGGCTGCCCAGCAATAGCCGTACACCCAGGCCGATACTCGCTACGCTGGCAGTCCGCAGTTCACCCGGCAGCGCATCGTTGCGCCGCACATGGGCCCGGTCATGGAAGGCCAGCAGGCGGCATTGCCAGCGTTCGCCGCATAGCGATGGCGTGTACAGCTCCAGGTTGAGGCCCGCCCCTTTATCGTTGGCAAGTTCACGCTCGGGCAAGCCACGCACCGAGGCGCCGCCGCCAACGCCGAACTGCTCGCCCGGCACCAGCGCGTCCGGGGTGTACTGGAGGTTGGCGATGGCGCGCCATTGCCAGTCGCCGGGCAGAAGCCGGCTGATGCTGGCGCCTGCGCGCAGGATGGTGTAATCGTCGGGCGCCCCGGCGCGCGCGCGGCTGAAGTCGTCCTGGCCGCCGCGCTTGCCACCTGGCAGGTTGCGCAGCAGCGTCAGTGACAGTCCGCTGTCGCCGCGCGGCGAGCTCCAGCTCCCCAGGTAGCCCAAGCTCAGCGGGCGCACGGTGACATCGTTGCCCAGCTCCTGTCCCAGCAGCTGCACGCTGTTGCGGAACGCCTTCGATTCGGCGCCGAACAGCAGCTTCCCTTCATAGCCGGGATGTCGCTCCAGATAATGGCTGTAGCGCGCCCCGAATACCGTGCCCTGGCCACTGACCGCCACGCTGAAGGCGCCCACCGCCACTGTGCCGGAATCGATGTTCGAGTAACTGGCGTAAAAGTCGAGCGTGTCGCCCAGCGTGTAGAGCGGTATGTGGTAGCCCAGGCCGTACACTTTGACCCGCCCCGGCTCTTCGGCCGAAGTGGTGTACTGCAGGCTGGCCAGATGATCCAGGCCAAACAGGTTGGCGTGCTGCAGCCCGAAGCCGATATGGGTGCGCCCGGTCTGCCCGGTGCCGCTGTTATCGGCATTGAGCATGGCTTTCCACTGCCGTTCATCGGCCACCTCCAGTAGCGCGTCGACCTCGTCCTCGCGGCCCCCGCTTTGCAGCTTCATGGTGACCTGGCGTGCGGGATGCTCATTGGCCAGCTTCAGCGCTGCCGAAATGTCTTCCAGGTTGGGCACCTCGCCAGCGCGCAGCTGCGGCAAGGCACGCCGTACATTGGCTTCGTCCACATGGCGTTGGCCACGCACCTGGACCAGCCCGATGCGGGTCTGCACCACCTCCAGCCGCACCGCACCGCTCGCCAGTTCCTGTTCCGGCAGCGTGACGGCCACCAGGCGGTAGCCGGCCGCCTGGTAGGCCGCCGTCAGCGCTTCCAGCGCCTGCTGCACGTCACCGAAGTCGCGTCCACGGCCCGTATAGGGTGCCAGCACCCGCGCCACCTGCTCCGGCGGCAGCAAGGTATTGCCCCGCACCTCGTAGCGCTCGACGTCGAAGCGCACGATGCCGGGATCGGGCACGGAGTCGGTGGCCGCCTGGGCCGCAGCGACCAGTGTGGCAGCAGAAAGAAACGCAAGGCTTCGTTGGATTTTTTTCATATCAGGAGCAGGAAATGGACAGCAGCCGCGGCCGAGCGCACAGGCGCATCGTTCGAGACTTGCAATTGCCAAGTGTGTTCGGGAGACGCGGGAGGGTGACGCTTCGTGGCCGGGGGATCGATTGTGGCCAGTTCACCATGCATAGCCATAACGCAGCGTCAGCCGACTGCGCGCGTCATCCGGCATGATGTCCGAACGTACCACGCGGCCAAGGTCAAGCTGCATGCTGGAGTTCTTGTCGATCTTCATGCGCACCCCGATGCCGGCGCTGCCCACATTGCGGGTACGCAGCTGGCCATTTGAGGCACGGTTGTAGCGCAGGGCATTGCGGTCGTAAAACAGCAGCGCACGGCAATGGCGGCCGGCGCCTAGGCAGATATCTGGGGAATACAGTTCGACGTTGCTGCCCAGGCCGCCGTCGCGCAGCGCATCGCGGTTGGCCATCAGGCGCAAGGCGGTCGACGCGGCCGGTGCCAGGCTGTCCTGCAGCGAAATCTCGCCGGCGGTGTATTGGGTATTGACGCTGGCGCGTACCATCCAGTCACGCGGCAGGGTCTGCGTCAGCGTCGCCGCCAGGCGCGTGGTCGGCGTGGTACCGGGCAGGCCGGGCAGGCCCGACTGCGGATAGGCGGTGGCGGAAAAATCGAAGGAAGGCGAGCTTCGGTCGCGATCACGGTCGCGTTCGTGGCTGGGCGGCGCTGCAAGCGCACCGGTGCAGGCTGCAAGGGCCAGGATCGGCACAAGGCTAGGCTTCATGATCGTTCTCCCGGCATGCAATTGCCTGGCAAAGAAGCAACTCTTATTACCCTCAGTTTAGGACATAAATGCCCCAACCACAGCTTCATTCTACGCCTGCGCAGGAGCGCGCACCGTTGAGTGTTGCTTATTTGCTGTCGAAATTTGTGACCCCGTCCCAGTCCGGTCCGGGCGGCTGTTCGCGATAGCGGGCGATGCGTTCCAGGTAAAGCGCATACAGCGTATTTTGCGGCGTTGCAGCAGCCAACGGCGCCAGCAATGCCTGCGCTGCCTGCCACTGCTGCGCACGCACCAGGGCCAGCGCCTGCTGCCATTGCTGCAGCTCGGCCAGTCGGCCCGCGTCCAGTTCCCCTTGCCGCCCCAGCGGTTCGAAAATGGCTACCGGCTCCAGCTTGCCCTTGACCCGCACCAGGTCCAGCTCGCGCCAGGCAAATGCGGGCGCCGCCGCCCGCGTCGCGGCCCCCGCCACGATGCCCGCTCCGTACACCTTGGTGATGCCCTCCAGCCTGGAAGCCAGGTTCACCGCGTCGCCCATCACCGTATAGGCGCGACGGATGCGCGAGCCCATGTCGCCCACGTGCATCGGGCCGCTATTGATGCCGATGCCGATGCGCAGCGCAGGCCAGCCACGCTGTTCAAATTCCCGGCTCAGGCGCGCTGCCGTGGCTTGCATCGCCAGCGCCGTCGCCACTGCCCGCTCGGCATGGTCGCTGCAGGACACCGGCGCCCCCCAGAACGCCATCACGGCGTCGCCGATGTATTTGTCCAGGGTGCCGCGGTGGCGGTCGCGGATTTCCTCCGACATGGCAGTCAGGTAGCGGTTGATGAATTCGCGCAGCTCCTGCGGCGACAGGCCCTCGGCAATGGTGGTGAAGCCGCGCACGTCGACAAACATCACGCTCAGCTCGCGGCTCGCGCCTTCCATGCTGTATTGGGCCGGATTTTCCGCCATCTCCGCCACCAGTTCCGGCGCCACGTATTCGCCGAAGCGCGACACCAGGGCGCGCCCGCGCCGCACCTCGAAGAAATAGCCCCAAGCCAGGTTCAGCACGAACAGCGCAATCCCCAGCAGCAGCAAGGTGGCCAGGTTCAGCACCGCGTCATAGCGGCGGTACAACAGGAAGTTCAAGGCCACCGTGCCGGCCAGCGCCGCCAGCGACAGCAGGATGCCCCAGGCCGGCGCCAGTACCGGCAGCGCCAGCGCCAGCATGCCGCCCAGCACCAGCGCCTGCAGCACCTCGATCTGCGTCGCCACGTCGGGCCGCTGCTTGAAGCTGTCGTCCAGGATCGATTTGATCAGGTTGGCGTGGATTTCCACCCCGGGATATTCGGCGTTGACCGGGGTGGCGCGCAAGTCGTTCAGGCCCGGGGCGCTGGTGCCGACCAGCACGATGGTGCCGGCCAGCAGCTCGGCTTTGGCGCGCCCTGCCAGCACGTCCGCCGCCGGCACGTAGCGGAAGGCGCCGCCGGCCGGACCGCCGCGTCCGCGGAACTGCACGGTATTGGTCAAGCCTTCACCGACCGGGATACGCAGCTTTCCCGCGTTGTGGAACAGCGCAATGGCATCCAGCCCGCCGGCCTGGCGCTCTGCCGCGCTCAGGGTATCGACACTGCCCTGCCACAGCGGCGCGATGGCTCGCCCGCCCAGCGCCGCCGATACCGTGGCCAGCGCCAAAGTCGGGTAATAGCCGTCGCCGATGCGCTGCAGCAGGGCCGAAGAACGCACCAGGCCATCGCTGTCGACCAGTGCAGTGAAGATGCCGGCGCCGGCCGCCGCCGCCTGCAAGGGCGCGATATTGGCTTCATAGCCTTGCGCCGTATAGGCATCCAGCGTGCGCCCGTTCAGGCTCTCGACCGTGAAAGCGGGTGCCGGCAGCACGCCCTTGCGCTGGCTGCCCGACAGGCTGTACCCCAGCACCACCGGCTGGCCGCGCATGGCAGCGGCCAGCCGGCCGTCGTAATCGAGCTGCGGCTGCAGCCCGGCCAGCGCGCGGGCCAGTCCCGGCACCTGGCGCAATTCCCCCTGCGCCAATTGTTCCAGCACACCGTAGCCGGAGCTGGTATCGGGCTCGGGGAAGGAAATGTCGAAGCCCACCGCCGCGACCTGGTAAGGACCGGTCAGTTGTTCGACCAGGCGCGCCAGCTTGTCGCGGCTCCAGGGGAAGCGCCCCACTTCCGCCAGGCTGCGCTCGTCGATGTCGACGATGACGATGCGCGGGTCGAGTTCAGGCGCTTCGAGCCGCATACGCAATCCGGCGAAAAAGCTGTCCATGCGCGCCACCGATTCGGACGGCAGCAACTGCACCAGTTGCAGCACCGCCAGCGCCGTGAGCGAAAGCCCCAGCAGCCAGCGCGCGCCGTAGCGTTGCAGCAGGCGGCGCATCAGGGCGTGTACCCGGGGATGCGCGACTCGTCGATCGCGTCAACCTGGCGCGGGTCCATGTATTGCCGTGCGAATTCCAGATAGACCTTGCGGCGGATGAAAATGTCGAACAGGTCGGGATCGATATGCCCGTTCAGGCTGAACTTGCCCAGGATGTCGAGCGATTCGGACAGCATCTTGCCCTTTTTGTAGGGCCGGTCGCGCGCCGTCAGGGCCTCGAAGATGTCGGCGACTGCCATCACGCGCGCCGGCACCGACATCTGCTCGCGCACCAGGCCACGCGGGTAGCCCTTGCCATCCATGCGCTCGTGGTGGCCGCCGGCGTATTCCGGCACATGCTGCAGGTGCTGCGGCCAGGGCAGCGATTCGAGCATGCGCACCGTGACCACGATATGGTTGTTGATCACCTTGCGCTCGGCCTCGGTCAGGGTGCCGAAGCGGATGGTCAGGTTTTCCACCTCTTCTTCGCTGAGCAGGGGTTGCTCCTGCCCGTCCGGCGCACGCCAGCGCCGCTGAGCGATCCGGCGTACCCGCTGCTGCGCTTCGGGCGCCATGCCCTCGCCGCCGATATTGGCCTGGCGCAGGAAGTCTCGCTCGGCGCGCAAGTCCTCCAGCTCCGCCGCCAGCGCCGCCTGCAGCGCCGGCCCGTCGCCGCCAGCGAGCTCGGCCCGCAAGGCGCGCAGCTCGGCGTCGCGCAGCAGCACTTCATAGCGCGTGTCAAGCAAGCCGATCCGGTCATAGATGGTCTGCAGCTTGGTGGCCTTGTCCACCACGTGCACCGGCGTGGTAATCTTGCCGCAATCGTGCAGCAGCCCGGCCAGCCACAGCTGCTTGCGCTCGCCCTCCGACAGGCGGAATCCGGCCAGCGGCCCACTGTCGGCCGCATGTGCCGCATCGGCCAGCATCATGGTCAGCACCGGCACCAGCTGGCAATGCCGGCCGGTATAGGGCGATTTCTCGTCGATGCCGATGTTGATCAGGTTGACCAGCGCTTCCAGCAGTTGTTCAAGCTGGGCCACCAACTGCTGCTTGGTCAGCGCCACCGCGGCCTGCGCCGCCAGCGCCTCGATGAAGCGCTGGTCGGTGGCGCTGAACACGCCCTCGGCATTGCCCGCATTGACCAGCTGCAGCACCCCCAATAACTGGCCTTCGTGGTCGCGCATCGGCACCGTCAGGATGGAACGCGTGCGGTAGCCAAAGCGCTGGTCGAATTGGCGCATGCCGGAGAAATTGAACTCGCTGGCCTGGTAGACATCGTCGATGTTCACGGCGCGGCCATGGTTGGCAGCATAAGCCGCGACCGAATCGAGCTTGGGCACGCCGGCCGCGTCCACCAGCGGCACCGGCGCGATGTCAATGGCGGCGCCGCTGCTGCCGCCCAGGTGCAAGCCCAGCGTATCGTTGACGGTGATATGGAACAGGAGGTTGGCGCGCGCGGCATCGGGGCGGTAAAGCGTGCCGCCGTCGGCATGGGTCAGGTGCTTGGCCGCCTGCAGGATGCGCTCGAGCAGCACCCCGGTATCCTGCCCATCGCCCAGGGCGACGCTCAGTTCGGTGAGCTGTTCCAGCCGCGCCGCAAGCTGGGTCGGGGTCAAGTCTTCCATGCTTGAAGTGTATCCCTGCCGCGCCGGCGCACACAAGAATCTGCCTGTAGCGGGCAAAAAACGCTATTATCACTCTTGCCAATTCGACCAACTTTTTAACAGGCAATCAACATAAAACCACGAAAGGCCTTCAATGAAATTCAAGTTCTGGGGGGTGCGCGGCTCCATCCCCTCCCCGGGGCCGCGTACCGTGCGCTACGGCGGCAATACCACTTGCATTGAAGTACGCAGCGACGACGGCACCCTGATCGTGCTGGATGCCGGCACCGGCCTGTTCCCGCTGGCGCAAGCTTTGCTGGCAGCCCCCCAGCGTCCCGTCGAAGCCAACCTGTTTATCAGCCACAGCCACTGGGACCATATTCACGGCCTGCCCTTCTTCTCGCCCTTGTTTGTGAAAGGCAGCCGGGTGCGCGTGCATGGCGCCGGCGATCCCGCCACCGGCAAGGGCATCGAGCATGTGATGGGCGTGCAACTCCAATACAGCTATTTCCCGGTCGGCGAAGCGCAGATGGATGCCACCATCGAATACCGGACGCTGGCGCTGGACGAAGCGGTCGATATCGGCGATGCCCGCGTGCGCCATGTGCTGATGAACCATCCGGTTACCGACCTTGGCTATCGCATCGACTGCGACGGCAAGTCGCTGTTCTTCACCGGCGACCACGAGCCGCCCGTCGATGCCGCGCACGTTGCCGCCATCGACGCCCTGGTGCAGGGTGTCGATGTCCTGGTCGCCGACTGCTCCTACACGCGCGAGGAATACCCGGCCAAAGTTGGCTGGGGCCACGGCACTTTCGACAGCGCACTGGCGCTGGCACTGCGCTGCGGGGTGCGCAGCCTGTACTGCACCCACCATGAACCGACCCGCAGCGACGATGAGCTGGAAGCGGTGTTCGCCGAAGTGATGGCGCGCCACGCCGGCCAGCTGGGCGGCCTGCAAGTGTTCCTCGCCTACGAGGGACTGGAAGTCAACCTATGAGCACAGCATGAGCGAATACGATCAACAGCCCGCCTCCGGCGCCGAGACGGAGCGCCGACTGGCCTTCTTCCGCAAGTTGCAGGCCGTCACCACCAAGATCCACGCCACCAGCAACCTGGACGAGATCATGCTCGACCTGGGCATGGAGTTCTGCGACCTGTTCGAATGCGACCGCTTCACGCTGTATGCGATGGACCACGAGAAGAACTACATCGTGTCGAAGGTCAAGACGGGCATGACCAGCTTCCGCGACCTGAAGCTGGCGCTCAATCCTTCCAGCATTGCCGGCTATGTGGCCATGACGCGCCAGACCCTGAATATCCGCGACGTCTACGATGCTGGCGAGCTGCGCGCCATTTCGCCCGAGCTGCATTTCCAGCAGGGCGTGGACCAGCGCACCGGCTACCGCACGCGCCAGATGCTGGTGGCGCCGCTGGTGTCGCTGGCGCACGACCGCCTGCTGGGCGTGGTCCAGTTCATCAACACGCGCGACGGCGAGCCGTTCTCTTCGATCGCGCTGGAAGGCGTGCGCCAGTTGGGCGACACGCTCGCCGTGGCCTTCAGCCAGCGGCTGAAACCGACACCGCTGCCGCGTACCCGCTACGATGCGCTGGTGGCCGACAGCGTGCTGTCGCCGCAGGAACTGGAGCAGGCCCTGCGCACCGCACGCGAAAAGGAAACCGATGTCGAAACGGTGCTGGTGCAGGACTTCCACGTCAAGCCCGCCGTGCTCGGCGCCGCCCTGGCCAAGTACTACACCATTCCTTACGAGCCGGCGCGCCCGGACCGCGTGCGCCCGGCCGACCTGCTGAAAAAACTGCCGCTTCAATACCTGGAGGAATCGGGCTGGGTACCGCTGGAGGAAAACCGCGACGGCCTGCTGGTGCTGACCATCGATCCCGACCGCGTCACGCAGACGCACATCGTCAACCAGGTATTCCCGCGCATGCACGTCAACTACCGCGTCACCACCCGCGCCGAATTTGCCCAGACCCTGGCGCAGTTCTTCGGTGCCGGCGGATCGGCCAGCGTGGATGAACTGCTGTCGGGCATGGGCACCGATGATGAGGATGCCGGTGATGCGCCGCAGGAAGTGTCGGAGGCGGTGGAAAACGAACTGGTCAAGCTGCTCAACAAGATCATCATCGACGCTCACCGCCAGGGCGTGTCGGACATCCACATCGAACCCTTGCCGGGCAAAGGCAAGACCGGCATCCGCTTCCGCAAGGACGGCGTGCTGGTGCCCTATATCGAAGTGCCTGCCGCCTTCCGCGCCGCGATGGTGGCGCGCATCAAGATCATGTGCGACCTCGATATCTCCGAACGCCGCAAGCCGCAGGACGGCAAGATCAAATTCAAGAAGTATGGCCCGCTCGACATCGAACTGCGCGTCGCGACCATCCCATCCGCCGGCGGCGTGGAGGATGTGGTGATGCGCATCCTGGCCGCCGGSGAGCCGATTCCCCTCGACAAGCTGGGCGTGCTGCCGGCCAACCTGGACCGCTTGCGCGCCACCGTGGAAAAGCCGTATGGCCTGTTCTTTGTCTGCGGCCCCACCGGCTCGGGCAAGACCACCACCCTGCACTCGGTACTGCATTACCTGAACACGCCGGAAACCAAGATCTGGACTGCCGAAGACCCGGTGGAGATCACGCAGAAAGGCTTGCGCCAGGTGCAGGTGAACCGCAAAGCAGGGCTGGAGTTTGCCACCGTGATGCGGGCTTTCCTGCGCGCCGACCCCGACATCATCATGGTCGGCGAGATGCGCGACAAGGAAACCGTCAGCATGGGCATCGAAGCTTCGCTGACCGGCCATCTGGTGTTTTCCACCTTGCACACCAACAGCGCGCCGGAATCGGTGGTGCGCCTGCTGGACATGGGCATGGACCCGTTCAATTTCGCCGATGCCCTGCTCGGCATCCTGGCGCAGCGCCTGGCCAAGCGCCTGTGCGGCAACTGCAAGCAGTCCTATCACCCGGGCGAAGCGGAACTTGAGCTGCTGCTGTCGGAATATTGCGAAGAGCTGCAAAACACCAGCTCGTTCCAGAGCGACGCCCTGTCCGCCCGCCAGCAAGTGCTGACCGGCTGGCGCGAGCGCTACGCCGATGCCGAGGGGCGCTTCACCTTGTACCGGCCGCTCGGTTGCGATCAGTGCAACAAGGGCTATCGCGGCCGCGTCGGCCTGCACGAGCTGATGATCGGCACCGACCGCGTCAAGAAGCTGCTGCAGGAGCATGCCCGGGTGGCCCAGTTGCTGGCCGCCGCGCTGGAGGACGGCATGCTGACGCTGAAAATGGACGGGATCGAAAAGATCCTGCTCGGGATTACCGACATCAAGGCCGTGCGCCAGGTGTGCATCAAATGATTTCCCATACATTCCTCGGCATTGGCGACTTCGATCGCGCCTATCGTTTTCACGCCGCGGTGATGGCTGCCCTTGGGCACGCACTGCGTTTCTGCGATGCCGGCAAGCCCTGGGCCGCCTGGCAGCCGGCCGGCGGCGGCCGTCCCCTCTTCATTATTGGCCGCCCGTACAGCGGCGAGGCCGCCCATCCGGGCAACGGGCCGATGATCGCCTTGCTGGCACCGTCGCGCGCGGCCGTCGATGCGGCGCACGCCGCAGCGCTGGCGAACGGCGGAAGCTGCGAAGGCGCGCCCGGCCTGCGCCCGCACTATCACCCCAACTACTACGGCGCTTACTTCCGCGACCCGGACGGCAACAAGATCGGCGTCTGCTGTCACGACCCGGCTTAAAGGATCTTCTCGAAACAGGCCGCAGCGGGGTTGCCTGCATAGCGGCCGAAATTCTCGATGCGCTGGTAGCCATGCGCCAGGTAGAACTGCACGGCGCGCGTGTTCACCAGCCGCGTTTCCAGCCGCAGCGCGCGGAAGCCGATCAGCCGTGCTTCCGCTTCCAGCCACGCCAGCACGGCACTGCCGATGCCCTTGCTGCCAGGACGTGCGTACATGCGCTTGATCTCCGCCGCGCTGTCACCCAAGGGCCGCAGCGCGCCGCATCCCAGCGCCCTGCCTTGCCCGTCGCGCGCCACGGCAAAGCGGCCTGCCTCGCCACGCGCATCGGCGGCGCTGAACGCGCTGCGGCCACTGTCCCCGGTCAGCGCCTGCAGCGTGCCGTCCAGCTCGGCCATCAACGCGACCGAATCCGGCTCGCCCGGATCGGCCGCCGCCACGCGCGGCAGCAACTTGTACATGAAGGTGGCGGCGCCCAGGCGGCCATCCGGCATGGTGGCGAATTGCGGGATTTCGCCGCAGCGTTCATAGCCCAGTTTCAGGTACATGCGTTCGGCCGGTTCGCCGCTGCAGGTGTCGAGCACCAGCAACGTGCGCCCCTGCAATCGCGCCACGGCCTCGGCATGCAGGATCAGCGCCTGCGCCAGTCCTTGGCGGCGTGCACGCGGGTGCACCAGCATTTTCGACAATTCGGCGCGATGGCGGCCGTTCGGCATGCACGCCAACACCAGCTGCAGGGTGCCGTCTATGCGGCCATCTTCGCCGCGCACGATGAACAGGCGGCGCTCGCCGCGTTCCACCGCACCATGCAAGCCTAGCCAGAACGCATGCGCCTCCTCGTGCGGGCATGGTAGTTCGAAGCCGACACTGGCGCCGGCCAGCACGCAGGCACGCAACACCTCAGCCAATTGGCCGGCATGCGCCAGCAGCCCGGCGCCATCCAGTTCTTCTATGGTTCGCATATCGCTATCAGGTAATGGGCCTGCTCCGGGCCGGGACAGGAAAAGCGCGTCGCACCGTACAGGTGGAAACGCAGGCAATCGCCCGGCTGCAGCCGGTGCGTAGTACCGTCGACGGTGTAATCGAGCACCCCGGACAGCATCCACATATGCTGTTCCAGGCCGCGCACCGGCGCTTGCGCATAATCGATCACGGCGCCTGGCGGCAGCTGCCCTTCGATCATCTCCGCCTTGAAGCCGCGCCCCGGCGGCGACACCATGCGCCGCACGAATCCCGTTGCCGGATCGTGCCACTCGGCCTGCTCGCCGCGGCGGATCAACTGTACCGGCGCCTGCTCTACCTCGGCGATCAGGCGCGACATCGGCATGCCGTAGACCGAGCAAAGCTTGCCCAGCATCTCCGCCGTCGGGCTGGTTTCGCCGCGCTCCAGGCGCGACAAGGTGGCGCGGCTGATGCCGCTTTGCGTCGCCAGTTCTTCCAGCGACAGCCCACGCTCTTCGCGCAAGGACGCTAGCCGCCGCACCAGGCGGCCTTCAAATGAATTTCCCATATGAGAGAATATATCTCACTTATGAGACGAGCACAAGAAAAAAAACCCGGCCGCAGCCGGGTTCTTCGCAGGCGCTTGCGCCCTTACATGATGTGCTTGCCGACCCACCATGCCACCGCCGCGACAAACGCGGAAGCAGGAATGGTGAAGATCCACGCCCACACGATATTGCCTGCCACGCCCCAACGCACGGCCGACATTTTCTGCGCCGAGCCGACGCCGACGATTGCGCCGGTGATGGTATGGGTGGTCGAGACTGGAACGCCCCAGAAGGACGCCATCAGCAGGGTGATCGCGCCGCCGGTTTCGGCGCAGAAGCCGCCCACCGGTTTCAGCTTGGTGATCTTCTGGCCCATGGTCTTGACGATGCGCCAGCCGCCGAACAGGGTACCGAACGAGATCGCGCCGTAGCAGGCCACGATGACCCAGACCGGCGGCGCCGAATCGCCGGCAGCCACGTGGCCGGAAGCGATCAGCAGCATCCAGATGATGCCCATGGTCTTCTGTGCGTCGTTGCCGCCGTGGCCCAGCGAGTAGCCGGCTGCGGACAGCAGCTGCAGGCGGCGGAACCAGCCGTCGACCTTGCGCGGCGTCGACTTCACGAAGACCCACGACACGATCAGCATGATCAGCGAGCCAAGCACAAAGCCCAGCAGCGGCGCCACGACAATGAACACCACGGTCTTGATCAGGCCGCCGGAAATCAGCGCGCCGGTACCGGACTTGGCCACCGCGGCGCCCACCAGGCCGCCGATCAGGGCGTGCGAGGACGAGGACGGAATGCCGTAGTACCAGGTGATCACGTTCCAGACAATCGCCCCTATCAGGGCTCCGAAGATCACATAGTGGTCGATCACCGAAGGCTCAATGGTGCCCTTGCCGATGGTGGTCGCCACCTTCAGGCCGACCACGAAGATCGCGACGAAGTTGAAGAAGGCGGCCATCATCACGGCGGTCTGCGGTTTCAGCACGCCGGTGGACACCACCGTGGCGATCGCATTGGCGGCATCGTGGAAGCCGTTCATGAAGTCGAACACCAGTGCGAGGAAGACAAGTGCCCCCAGCGCCCAGATGCTAATTTCGAGGTTGCTCATGAAATGATCTTTTTAATTATGCGTTTTCAACGATGATGCCTTCGATGATGTTGGCAACATCCTCGCAGCGGTCGGTAACGGTTTCCAGGATCTCGTAGATCGCCTTCATCTTGATCAGGTTGCGCACGTCCGGTTCGTCGCGGAACAGCTTGGACATGGCGGCGCGCATCACGTGGTCGGCGTCCGATTCCAGGCGGTCGATCTCTTCGCAGATGCTGACGATCTTGGATGCGTTGTCCATGTTCGACAGCAGGGCCACGGCGTCCTTCACCTTTTCGCAGCAAGCGAGCACCAGTTCGGCCAGGCGCTTGGCTTCCGGGGTCACGGAGTGCAGGTCGTACAGCGACACGGTCTGGGCAGCATCTTCCATCAGGTCCAGGATGTCATCCATGCGGGTGATCAGCTTGTGGATGTCATCGCGGTCGAGCGGGGTGATGAAGGTCTTGTGCAGCAGGTCTACCGCCTGGTAGGTGATCTTGTCAGCCTGTTTTTCGATGCTTTCGATGGCGTGGACACGGTTTTCCAGGTCGTCGAAATTAGCCATCAGGCCCAGCATCTCTTTGGCGCCCTTCACGCAAAGTTCGGCATGCTGGTTAAACATGTCAAAGAATTTGCCCTCCGAGGGCATCAAGCGTCCAAACATTTTTGTTCTCCGTTGGTTGATTCGTTGGTACTGCAGCATAGCCACCCAGCGTGGCCAGCCTGGTAATCAGTCGCCTTGGTAGATCGACAGGTTACCGGTGTAATTGCCAAACTTGGTGTACGCACCGATCCAGGTCAGGCGGATCGCCCCGATTGGACCGTTACGCTGCTTGCCGATAATGATCTCGGCGGTGCCTTTATCCGGCGAGTCGGGGTTATAGACTTCGTCGCGATACAGGAAAATGATCACGTCCGCGTCCTGCTCGATAGCGCCGGATTCGCGCAGGTCGGACATGACGGGACGTTTATTGGGACGTTGTTCCAGCGATCGGTTCAGCTGGGAAAGTGCAATGACGGGGCAATGCAGCTCTTTGGCCAGGCCCTTCAGGGAACGCGAAATCTCGGAGATCTCGGCCGAGCGGTTGTCGCCCGGCTGGCTGCCCTGCATCAGCTGCAGGTAGTCGACCACGATCAGGCCCAGCTTCCCGCATTGGCGGGCCAGGCGGCGCGCACGGGCGCGCATCTCGATCGGGTTCAGTGCCGGGGTCTCGTCGATGTAGACCTGGGCTTCATTCATTTTCTGGATGGCGTGCGTCAGGCGCGGCCAATCCTCGTCGATCAGTTTGCCGGTACGCAGGCGATGCTGGTCCAGCAGGCCGACCGAGCCCAGCATACGCATGGCCAGCTGCACGCCGCCCATCTCCATCGAGAACACGGCAACCGGCAGGCCGGCCTCCACCGCCACGTTTTCGGCGATGTTCATGGAAAATGCGGTCTTGCCCATTGACGGCCTGCCGGCCACAACCACCATGTCGCCTGGCTGCAAGCCGGAGGTCATCTTGTCCAGGTCGGTCCAGCCGGTCGGCACGCCGGTGATTTCAGAGCCGGAATCGCGCGAATACAGTTCGTCGATACGCTCCACCACCTGGGTCAGCAGCGGTTGCACCGGCAGCCAGCCGGCGGCGCCGCGCGAACCCGCTTCTGCGATGGCGAAGATCTTCGCTTCCGCCTCGTCCAGGATCTGCTTCACGTCCTTGCCTTGCGGGCTGAAGGCGTTGCCCGACACTTCGTCGGCCACGGTGATCAGCTTGCGCAGCACGCCCCGGTCACGCACGATTTCCGCATAACGGCGGATATTCGCGGCCGATGGGGTGTTCTGCGCCATGGCGTTCAGGTAGGCCATGCCGCCCACCTCTTCCGCCTTGCCTAGCATGCTGAGCGCTTCGAACACGGTCACCACGTCGGCCGGCTTGCCCGAGTTGATCAGGCGGACCATCTGTTCGAAGATGATGCGGTGGTCGTAGCGGTAGAAGTCTTCCGCATTCATGAAGTCCGCAATACGGTCCCACGCCGCGTTGTCACGCAACAAACCACCGATGACAGATTGCTCTGCCTCGATCGAGTGCGGCGGGATGCGGAGGGAATCGACTTGTGGGTCGGACTGGGGTGCGGCGTTCATGGCGCGCATTATACCTGCTTCGGCAAGCCGGGAATAATCCCTGAAAATAAAAAAAGCCGGGCGAACCCGGCTTTTTTGCTGTATTTACGACGCTGATTAAGCAGCTTCGCCAACCACAGCCACGGTCACTTCTGCCACCACGTCGGTGTGCAGGGCAACGGCCACTGGGAACTCGCCGGTGGTCTTCAGCGGACCGGTTGGCAGGCGCACAGCAGACTTTTCCACTGCGAAGCCAGCTTTGGTCAGGGCTTCAGCGATGTCGAAGTTGGTCACGGAACCGAACAGGCGGCCGTCAACGCCGGCTTTCTGCGATACGGTCACGGTCATGCCGTTCAGCTTTTCGCCTTGGGCTTGAGCGGCAGCCAGCTTGGCGGCAGCAGCTTTTTCCAGTTCAGCGCGCTTGGCTTCGAATTCAGCAACAGCAGCAGCGGTAGCGCGGCGTGCCAGTTTCTGAGGGATCAGGAAATTACGGGCGTAGCCGTCTTTCACTTTCACCACGTCGCCCAGGTTGCCGACGTTAACAACTTTTTCCAGCAGGATGATTTGCATATTAATTCTCCAGGATCTCTGATCTGATCGCTAATTAAGCGTGGTGCAGATCGGTGTATGGCAGCAGGGCCAGGTAGCGGGCGCGCTTGATCGCGGTGTCAACTTGACGCTGGTAGTGCGCCTTGGTGCCGGTCAGGCGTGCTGGCATGATCTTGCCGTTTTCCTGGATGAAATCTTTCAGGGTGTCTACGTCTTTGTAGTCCACTTGCTCAACGCCAGCGGCGGTGAAGCGGCAGAACTTCTTGCGCTTGAACAGAGGGTTTTGTTGCTTGCGCTTTTCTTTCAGCTTGAGCTTGTTTTTGTCGAACTTTTTACCGAATGCCATTTTAGGCTCCTGTATTTAAATGTGCGCTGCTTCGGCAGCACGAAAATCAATGATGTGAAACACCAGGGTTCTGCTATTGCGGTTCTTCTTGGCCAGGAAACCGGTGAACTCGTACAAGCCTCCGAGGGGCGCCTGACTGAATCGTTTTGACAACTCGCCTGCCGCAACGGCAGGGATCTCAAACTCGGTCAGTCGGGCAATGCCTGCCTCTGTCTGCTGCGAACTGTGCTGCAAGCTTGCATTCACAATCGGCAGGCCGGCCGGGGTGTAACGAATTTCATCCCGTTCGGCAATCAGGGCGGTAACCCGGAGCTGGTTGTACAGACCGTCTCCTGTCAGGAATTAGGCCGCTGCAGGAGCCGCTGCTGGAGCTTCGGCGCGATGGCTCTTGGCCGCGTCTTCACGCTGGACCGACTTCATCATCGGGGAAGGAGCGGTTTCCGCTTTCTTCATCTTGACGGTCAGGTGACGCAGCACGGCATCATTGAATTTGAACGCAGTTTCCAGTTCGACCAGAGTTTCGTTGTCGCACTCGATGTTCATGCAGATGTAGTGTGCCTTGGCCAGTTTCTGGATCGAGTAAGCCATTTGACGGCGGCCCCAATCTTCAACACGGTGCACGTTACCGCCGCGCGAGGTCACGCTGGTCTTGTAACGTTCGATCATCGCGGGCACTTGCTCGCTCTGGTCCGGATGGACGATAAATACGATTTCGTAGTGACGCATTAATAACTCCCTTAAGGACTGTGAATATAGCCCACCCCGGCGTCAAGACGGGTGTGGGAAGAGGTAAGCCCGCAAGCATAGCAGACTTTGCATGCCGGCTCAAGGTTTACTGATGGCGCGCAAGGCTCCCCCGCTGTGACGCTGGCATGCTGGGGCATGGACCGTCGCGACCTTGCATGGAGGCTCTTGCTGAAGCACCACTTGCGGGAGGTGCTCGCCCGCCTGTTTCCTGATGTCCATGGCGACATCGCTTGGCCAAAAGGCTGTTACCTGCCCGATAACAGCCTCCCGCCCGTCACTGCCGATAGCCATACCGGCGAACGTGAAGTGGATTTCATTGCAATCGTCGCACTCAGGTGCGAGCCCCAGGCCTGCCTCCATGTGGAGGTCCAATGTACTCGCCAGGCTGGATTTGCTGACCGCATGGCGCTCTACCATGCGCGGCTGCGCGATCGATTTGGCATGCCAGTTATCAGCCTTGCAATCCTTGGCGACTCCAGCCCGGGTTGGCGCCCGCACTCCTCGTCAGACCTGCACGGTGGTTATGGCACGACTTTCCAATTCAGGACCGCCAAATTGCTCGATCTCCGCTCACACCTGGAACAGCTTATTGCCAGCCGGAACCCAGTGGACCTGGTGCTGGCGGCGCATTTGCTTGGCGTGGCCACGCGCCGCCACACCGAATTGCGCTACCCGGCAAAACTTCGCCTGCTGCAATCCTTACACACTCATCACTGCACGGGCCGGGAACTTAATGAACTTCGGACGATCATAGACTGCTTAATGCCGCTACCCGAAGCATGGCAAAGGAGAATGGCGATGGATATCGAACAATTTGTATTGGACCACGAGAAAGAGGACAAGAACAGCCTGAACTACCTGATCCCGGAGCTGATCCTCCAGCGATGCAAAAGGCAGGCCGCGGCTGAGGGCGCAGCTATGGGTGAAGCAAGGGGACAGGCAATTGGCGAGGCGCGAGGTGAAGCGCGGGGTGAGGCGCGGGGCGAAGCACGAGGCGAAGCCCGAGGGCGGCGACAGACACTTGAGCTCCAGCTTGAAGTCCAGTTTGGCAAGCTTTCTCCCAAGCTGCTGCGCACACTGGAGCGAGCGAATGCAAGGCAACTGGAGCGCCTGGCCATCGCACTACTCGATGCCGGATCGCTGGAGGGAGCATTAAGCGCCGCCGGCCTGCACCGCAGATGAATTGGCTGAGGCACCCTGCCGGCTACCTGCCGAACGCAAGATTCCAACCAAAAACCCCAGGCCTGCAGCGAACCAGATCAGGGAAGCAATGACATCAAAGGTCCAGAAGCGGTCGGGAAACTTGTACAAATAAGGCAACACCAGCAAGCCACGCAGGAGGCAGATGGCTGCCACAGTCCCTTGCACCATTTGCGCACAAGGCAGCCAGCGCAGCAAACCTGCCCCCGCCAGCGCGTAAGCCGCGCAGACGACCATCAGCAACCCGATCATCACGGCCCCGGCTGGAGCGAGCAATCCGCCAGCCTGCGCCGACGCCACCACTTTGGGCGGCGCCTGCAGGAAGGCATACCATTCCGGCCCCAGCAAGGGAGCTGCGAAATGGATTACGGCACCAAAAAGCGATATTCCCGCCGCCAGCAAGAAAGCAAACCGTCCCATCCTGCCCTCCAATGGTTGTCGAATCGATATTAAGCCGAATATTTTCTGTAGATGCAACAAATTTACTTGCAATTCCTTTCATACTGTACAAAAATACAGACTGTCTAAATCCACAGTCCACTATGGCGCCATGATCAAGCTCACAGCACGACAAGAACAGATCCTCGACCTGATCAAGGATGCGATCGAAAACACCGGTTTCCCCCCGACCCGCGCTGAAATCGCAGCGGAACTTGGCTTCAAATCCGCCAATGCAGCCGAAGAGCACCTGAAAGCGCTCCAGCGCAAGGGCGCAATTGAGATCACTGCCGGCACTTCGCGCGGCATCCGCCTGACCGGCAATTTCGGCGGCCCGGCAACCGGCACCGCAAAACCGGGCCCTGCCCCGCGCGCCAAAGTCGAATTCGACGACATGCCGGCCGTGCCGGCGGGCATGCTGATGACCTTGCCGCTGATCGGCCGCGTCGCCGCCGGCTCGCCGATCCTGGCGCAGGAAAACCTGGAAACGACTTTCAGCGTCGACCCCAAGCTGTTCTCGGCCAAGCCCGACTTCCTGCTGAAAGTGCGCGGCGAATCGATGCGCGACATCGGCATCATGGACGGCGACCTGCTGGCCGTGAAAAAGACCGACAGCGCGCGCAACGGACAAGTCGTTGTGGCCCGCATCGGCAACGATGTCACGGTCAAGACCTACCGCAAGACCGGCAGCAAGATCGAACTGCTGCCGGAAAACCCGGACTTCAAGATCATCACCGTCAATCCTGAAGACGACTTCGCGCTGGAAGGCCTGGCCGTCGGCCTGATGCGGACCTGGCACTGATGTTCAAGCTGTATGGCTGCGCCTCATCCGGCCGCACTTTCAAAGTGCGGCTGATCCTGGCGCAACTCACCCAAGGTGCCGTGCCGTTTTAGCCGGCCTGCTCCGCGATTCCTGCAGCCTGTCGCAACCGGCTGCCACGGCAAGCATCATCCGAGTTATCCTTCTTGCATCGAAAACAAGATGGAGACAATATGCATGTCCGCCGTATCAGCTCGATCGTATGCGCCTTCGCACTGTCCATTCAGGCCGCATATGCCGCCGCGCCGCAACAGCAGTTCGTCAATATGGGCGACCTGCCGCTTGAAAACAAAGCCACCATCAGCGATTGTTCGATCGGCTACCGCACCTTCGGCACCCTGAATGCCGACAAATCCAACGTCATCCTGTTCACCACCTGGCACACCGGCACCAGCCGCGATGCGGCAGGCATGCTGCAAAGCGGCGCCCTGTTCGATCCGGCGCCGTGGTACGTGGTCGTGGTCGATGCCCTGGGCAATGGCGTATCCTGTTCGCCGTCCAACAGCAAGGCCCAGCCCGGCCCCGCCTTCCCGCAATTTTCGGTCCGCGACATGGTCGCCAGCCAGCACAAGCTGCTGACGGAAAAACTGGGGATCAAGCATGTGCACGCCGTCATGGGCTATTCGATGGGCGGCATGCAGGCCTTCCAATGGGCCGTGAGCTACCCGGGCTTCATGGACGTTGCGATCCCGATCGCCGGCACGCCGCGCCTGACTTCCTCCGACATGCTGTTCCTGCGCATTGTCGAGAAGTCGGTGCTCGACGAGCCGGCCTATGCGGGCGGCCGCTATGCCAGGAATCCGCCGCTGCCAATGTATAACCTGCTGTTCGCCATGAACTTCGACAGCCCGGCACATCGCAGCGCAAGGACCGCACCGAAGGACTTCGAAAAATTCTTCCGCGAGAGCCAGGCTTCCGATCCTGACGGCACGGATGCCAACAACTCCCTGTGGCAGATCCGCGCCGTACTGGGCCACGATATCGCCCAAGGCGGCAAGCTGGAGGAAACGGCACCCCGTATCAAGGCCCGCCTGGTGCCGATCAACGCGGCGCAAGACCACCTGGTCAATCCCGGGCCAGCGATCGCCTTTGCCAAGCTGCGCAAGGAAGAAGCGACAGTGCTCGACACCGATTGCGGACACGCCGCCCTGCGCTGCGCCATGCCGGCCATGAAGGCAGTTGTGGAAAAAGCGCTACGCTAAGCCTGCAGCCTGTGCCGCCAATCCTGCAGTTCGTCGCAGCCACGCTCCCCGGGTGGCTGCGCTAACTTACAGTCACAAAAAACACACCACTACCGGGGAGATCAGATGTTCAAGCCTTTATGCGTCGCAGCCGCGATGCTGGCAGCGCAATCCGCGTTTGCCTTCGACAACCAGACCAACCACTACCGCCTCAGCATCGACAAGGATGCCAACCGTGCCCACGTCGAAGCCGACGTGTGGGTCGAGGGCCGCGACCTGGTGCTGTTCAATTGCATGCCCATTCCGCAATTGAAGAACGGCCAGGCCGATCTGATCGACAAGCTGGCCGTGCGCGACATGGCCGGCAACCCCGTCGCGCTCACCGACAAAGGCGAAGGCGAATACGAAGTGGATGGCGACCGCCGCTTGCACCTCTCCTACGATATCCGCCTGGAGCACGACAAATACGAATGGCCGGGCGGGAACGAAGAAGTGTCGTATCACACCGACGAAGGCCTGATGTCGGTCGGCTACCCGCTGTTCATCGTGCCGGGCGTGAAGATGCTTGGCCAGACCGAAGTCGCCTTCGAGTTGCCACAGGGCTGGAAAGCCAATACGCCGTGGCGCAGCGGCGGCAAGCCAGGCACCTTCGTCGTCGATACGCGGCGCGAACTGGTGAACAACGCCTTCTTCTTCGGCACCGCCCGCGCCGAGACCTTCAAGGCCGGCGGCGTGGAAATGACGCTGGTGATGGGCAAGCAATACTGGAAGCGCCGCGACGCCTTCGTCTCCATGATCGGCAAACAGATGAGCAGCTACCAGAAGCTGTACGGCCGCGGCCCGGTTGCCGAGCGCTTCCTGATCGTGATCAACCAGGGCGATACCGGCGATGGCGGCGCGTTTGCCGGCTCCTTCAGCCAGTACCTGAAGGACGATGGCAGCGAAGTCTCGCGCCCGATCTGGGGCAAGGTAATGTCGCACGAACTGGCCCACTTCTGGGATGGCCACTCCCTGGTGCCGAAGAACGAGAGCGAAGAATGGTTCAAGGAAGGCGTCAACGACTACGTCACCGTGATCACCATGGCGCGCAACCAGCTGATGGAACGCAGCATGCTGATCCAGCAGCTGGAAAATCTCGCACGAGGCCAGAACGTCGCGCGCAATGTGCAGGGCCTGACCGTGACAGTGCGTGAAGCGGTGAAGGACAAGCACCGCAACTGGCTGCTGGTCTACGGCGGCGGCACGATTGCCGGCCTGGCGATGGATGTCGAACTGCGCAAGGCCAGCAAAGGCAAGGTCAGCCTGGACACGCTGCTGAACGAGATGTACAAGGAATTTGGCCATCAGGGCAAGCAATACGACCAGGCCGACATTGTCCGCATCGGCAAGGCGATCAGCGGCGTCGATCTCGACCCGCTGTTGAACAATATTGTCGCCACCAGCAAGGCGCCCGATCTTGGCCCGCTGTTCAAGGACATCGGCCTGCGCCTCGAGCAATTCGGCATGCTCGAAACCTACCTGCTGCGCGACCCTGCCGCCACGCCGGAACAGAAAGCCCGCTTCAGCGCCATCTTCGGCATCCCGTATTAATGGACGAGGCCGTGTCACACCTTGGGGTCACACCCCAAAGAGGACACGGCCTCATCCATTGCACTGCTGGGCCCGTGTCACACTTGGGGTGTGACCCCATGGTGTGACACGAACTGGGCGGTATCAGCCCAGCGCGTTCTTGAAGTCGGCGATCAGGTCGTCGGTGTCTTCGATGCCGACTGACACACGGATCAGGGAATCGGCAATGCCCATCGAGGCGCGGCGCTCCGGCCCCATCTCGTAGAAGATGGTGTGCGAGACGGGGATCACCAGAGTGCGCGTGTCGCCCAGGTTGGAGGTTGGAATCGCCAGCTTCAGCTTGTTCAGGTAGTCGAAGCAATCGATACCGTCTTTCAGCTCAAAGCTCAACAGCGAACCGAAGTCCTTGAACAGTTCCGCTGCGATGCCGTGCTGCGGGTGCGATTTCAGCCCCGGGTAGTAGACGGCTGCCACGCGCTCGTCGGCTTCCAGCATTTCCGCCAGGGCGCGGGCGTTGGCACAGGTGCGCTCCATGCGCAGCGCCAGCGTCTCGGCGCCCACGGCGATCGTGTGCGCTGCCTCCGGCGCCAGCGACGCGCCGAAATCGCGCAGCGCCTTGGCGCGGATCTGCACCAGGCCCCACTGCAGCGCAGGATTCTTCTTGTAGTTCTCGAAGATGTTCGGGAACCTGCTCCAGTCGTAGGCGCCGGTATCGGTCAGCGCGCCGCCCAGCGCATTGCCATGGCCGCCAATCGACTTGGTCAGCGCATTCACCACCAGGCCCGCACCCACGTCCTTCGGGCGGAACAGGCAGGGCGACGTCATCGTGTTATCCACGATGTACAGGATGCCGCGCTCTGCGCACAGCTCACCGATGCGTTTCAGGTCGGCGATCTGGGTGCGCGGGTTGGCGATGGTTTCCACGAACACCACGCGGGTTTCAGGCTTGAGCGCTGCAGCCACATTGGCTGCGTCGGTGGCGTCGACAAAGTCCACGCCCACCCCCTGCCCCGCCACGGTTTGCCACAGCGAGTTGGTATTCCCGAACAGGAACGACGACGACACGACATGATCGCCGGCACGCAGCAGCGCCTGGAACACGGCGCCAATCGCGCCCATGCCCGTGGCGAAACAGATCGTGCCCACGCCCTGCTCCATCTTGCTGACCTTGTCCTCCAGCGCGGCAACCGTCGGGTTGCCCTGGCGGCCGTAGCGGAAGCCCGGCTCCTTGCCCTGGAACACCGACGCCAATTGGCGGGCGTCGGCGTAGCCGAAAGTCACCGAAGTGTGGATCGGCTTATGCAGCGAGCCGTGCTCGATGCCTTTCTGGCGGTCGTTGTGCAGGATGGTGGTCGTGAAGCCGTAGTTCTTCATCAGGATTCCGTCGTAGCAGTATTCAGGTTCAGTTGAGTGCGTGCTGCGTCTTCGGCAACCTTGGCCTTGGTCGGGTTGTGGCGCGCCTGTTCGATGCGGTCCAGGTACTCGGCCGACACGTCGCCGGTGATGTACTTGCCATCGAAGCAGGAGGCTTCGAATTCGGTCAGCGCAGGATTGACGTCGGCGATGGATTTCTTCAGGTCTTCCAGGTCCTGGTAGACCAGCGCGTCGGCAGTGATTTCCTTGCAGATCTCTTCCAGCGTGCGGCCGTGGGCGATCAGCTCGTCGCGGGTCGGCATGTCGATGCCGTACACGTTCGGGTACAGCACTGGGGGTGCGGCGGAGGCGAAGATCACTTTCTTGGCGCCGGCTTCGCGTGCCATCTGCACGATCTCGCGCGACGTGGTGCCGCGCACGATGGAGTCATCCACCAGCAGCACAACCTTGTCCTTGAACTCGTCGCCGATGGCGTTCAGCTTCTGGCGCACCGACTTCTTGCGCATGGCCTGGCCCGGCATGATGAAGGTACGGCCGATGTAGCGGTTCTTGATGAAGCCTTCGCGGTAGTCCACGCCCAGGCGCATCGCCAGCTGGATTGCGGCAGGACGCGAGGAGTCAGGGATCGGCATCACGACATCCACGCCTTCGGCCAGGCCTTCGCGCTTGATCTTGTCGGCCAGGTACTCGCCCATTTTCAGGCGGGTGTTGTACACGGAGGCGCCGTCGATCACCGAGTCGGGACGTGCCAGGTACACGTATTCGAACACGCATGGATTCAGCTTGGGGGCAGCGGCGCAGATCTGCGCGTGCAGGTTGTTGTCGTTGTCGATGAAGATCGCTTCGCCAGGCAGCACGTCGCGCACGAAGCGGAAGCCCATGCCTTCCAGGGCCACGGATTCGGAGGCGATCATGTACTCCTTGCCATCGGCGGTTTCGTTCTCACCCAGGCACAGTGGACGGATGCCGTTCGGGTCGCGGAAAGCCAGCATGCCGCTGCCTGCGATCTGCGCCACCGCGGCATAGCCGCCGCGCACGCGCTTGATCAGCACAGTCACCGCCTGGAAGATATTGGCCGGGGTCAGGTGAACGTCGGTGGAGGCCTTCTGGATCTCGTGCGCCAGCACGTTCAACAGCACTTCCGAGTCGGAGTCGGTGTTGATGTGGCGGCGGTCATTCTTGAACATCTCGTCCTTGAGTTGTTCCCAGTTGGTCAGGTTGCCGTTGTGCGCCAGGGTGATGCCGAACGGCGCATTGACGTAGAACGGCTGCGCTTCTTCCTCGCTGGAGGAACCGGCAGTCGGGTAGCGGCAGTGGCCAATACCGGAACTGCCATTCAGCGAACGCATATTACGGGTGCGGAACACGTCGCGCACCAGGCCATTGGCCTTGTGCATGGAGAACGTGTTGCTTTGATTGGTTGCGATGCCTGCTGCGTCCTGGCCGCGATGCTGCAACAGAAGCAGCGCGTCATACAGCATCTGGTTGACTGGTTGGTGGGATACGACGCCGACGATGCCACACATGGTGTGCTCCTAAACTAGGTACTGCGGATTTAAAGAATTCTAAAAATGGACATGCTCCGCCATCGCGGCGGGCAGGAATGGTTTCACGGTACGCACGCCGGATTCCGCCATGGGGCTCAACAGCGCGTTCTGCCAGAAATCCTGCTTCGGCATCGAAGTCATCCCACACAATATGACGCCGGCCAGCACAATCACAATGCCCCGGCCGAACCCGAACAGGGCTCCCAGGCCGCGATCGGCGAACGACAGGCCGCCCGCTTCGATCAGCGCGTTGATCGCCATGGTCAGCAAGGCCATGAGGATGAGCACTCCGATAAACAATGCAATGAAGGCAACGATCAGGCGCACCACGGCGCCCGGCAGGGATTCCGGCAGCATGGCGGCCAGCCATGGACCGTAAGCGTTGGCGACCACGAAGGCGATGACCCAGCCGGCCAGCGACAATACCTCCTTGACCAGGCCGCGCATGGTACTGATGACGATAGATGCGATCAGCACGAAAATAACCAGGTAATCGAAAATCGTCACGTCAGCGCAGCCTCAAATCGTCAGTCAGGCCGGGGTAAGGCTGCCGCTCAGCCCCAGTTTGCCCAACTTGGCTTTGACCTTTTCGGCTTCTTCCTTGTTCGGGAAGGGGCCGACTCGCACGCTGGTCAGTTCGCCGTTGGCTGTGTTGACCTTTTGCGCATAGGATTTGATGCCGGCTTCGCCCAGCTTGCGCTGCAGCTCGTCCACTTTTTCTTTCGCGGCGAAGGCGCCGACCTTGATCACATACTTGGTCGAAGGCGCTGCTTCGGCAGGCTTGCCTTCCAGGATGGCCATGGCGCGCGCATCGTCGGCAGGGGCAGGCCTGGCTTCCGGCTTGGGCTCGGGTTTCTTTGGTTCCGGCTTCGGTTCGGGATGCTTCACCTCGGCCTTGGCGACTTTCGGCTCGGTCGCTTTCGGTTCGGCCGCTTTTGGCGGCTTCGCAGTTTCGATCACGGCCGGCTTGGTCGGCACGTGGACAATTTCTTCACCTTTATCCAGCGAGGCACCTGCCGCCGCGACCGGGGCTACGGTGCGCGCGGATGGCGCGGCCGGCTGCTCCAGCGCAGGCGCCGGTGCCACGGCTGGACCGCCATTCAGCGGCTCGCCCGGCTTGTCCTTGGACGGCATATTGATGGCGATATCGGACACCGAGGATTTCGGCTCGGAATCGAGCAGCATCGGCAGGCCGATGGCAACGGCCAGCGCCAGCGCGATGGCGCCTACCAGGCGGCGGCGGGCGCGCTTTTTCTCCGGCAGTACGGGATCGGGGGTATTCTTGCTGCTGTTGCGGCGCGGCGCCGCGTCGGCGCCAGCACTGGATGCGCGCTTGGAACGGGCCTTTTCGTCGAGAGCCCTGTCGTCCTGCGCGCGATAATAGCCGCTGTCTTCACCAGCACCATCTTGCTTGTCTTTGCCAAATTTCGATAACAAGCCCATGCGGAATTTTCTCAGTGGAGTGAGGATTTTTTCGCCGCCATGACGCCGGCGACGGTCAGGAATGATCCAAAGACCACAATTCTATCATTCTCGCCCGCCCTGCTCATCGCATTTGCGAATGCCTGGCCTGGGTCATCGAAAATATTGACGGTTTTTTCGCCCATTTTTGCTTCAATTAGCTGCACTTTGGCGGCCAGCTCGGAAGCGGTGGCTGCGCGCGGCGATGGCAAATTGGCAAGGCACCAATGGTCGACGCACGACGCCATGGCCTTGATCACGCCATCGATATCCTTGTCGTGCATGGAACCGAATACCGCGAAGGTGTACGGGCTGAATCCCATATTGCCGACGTTTTGCGCCAGCGCGGCCGCAGCGTGCGGATTGTGCGCCACGTCGTAGATCACGGTCGGGCGGCCCGGCAGCACCTGGAAGCGGCCCGGCAGCTCCACCATCACCAGGCCGGTACGCACTTCCTGCGCGCCGACCGGCAATTCCATTTTCAGCGCTTCCAGCGCCGCCAGCGCCGCGCAGGCGTTCAGCAACTGGTTGGCGCCGCGCAGGCCAGGATAAGCCAGCGAGTTGCGGCGCTGCGAACGGCCACCGTAATTCCACTGCTGCTTGTCGCCCGCATAATTGAAATCGCGGCCCATCAGCCACAGGTCGGCGCCGATTTCCATGGCATGGTCGATCAGCGACTGCGGCGGCACGGGATCGCTGCAAATGGCTGCTTTGCCGGTGCGGAAAATGCCGGCCTTTTCGAAGCCGATCTGCTCGCGCGTGCCGCCCAGGTAATCGACGTGGTCGATATCGACGCTGGTCACGATCGACACGTCGGCGTCGATCACATTGACCGCATCCAGGCGGCCGCCCAGTCCCACCTCGAGGATGACTACGTCCAGCGGCGCTTGCGACATCAGGTGCATGATCGCCAGCGTGGTGAATTCAAAATAAGTCAGCGAAATATCGCCGCGCGCCCGCTCCACGAAATTGAAGCTCTCCACCAGCTGCTCGTCGCTAGCCATGTCGCCGTTCAAGCGTGCACGCTCGTTGAAGTGCAGGAAGTGCGGCTTGATGTACAGGCCGACGCGATAGCCGCCCTGCAGCAGGATCGACTCCAGCATGGCGCAGGTCGAGCCCTTGCCATTGGTGCCGGCTACCATGATGACCGGGCACTTGAAGCCCAGCGCCATGCGTTCCTTGACCGCGCGCACGCGCTCCAGGCCCATGTTGATAACGGTTTCGGCATGGCGCGACTCGATCAGCGCAAGCCATTCGGGGAGGGTATTCGGGAGATTGGACATTATCGCCAGGGAGGGATGTTTGGGCGCGCAGCGCAGGAGGCTGCGCGCGCCGGGTAAAACTTGAAACTTAGGCCAGTACTTCGGCGGCCTGGTTCTGCATCAGCGCCAGCAGGCGTGCGATTTCCTCGCGCATCTGGCGGCGGTCGACGATCATGTCGATCGCGCCCTTGGTCAGCAGGAACTCGGAACGCTGGAAGCCTTCCGGCAGCTTTTCACGCACGGTGTTTTCGATCACGCGCGGACCGGCAAAGCCGATCAGTGCCTTCGGTTCGGCCATCACCACGTCGCCCATGAAGGCGAACGATGCAGACACGCCCCCCATGGTCGGGTCGGTCAGTACGGAGATGAATGGCAGCTTCTTCTCGGCCAGCTTGGTCAGCATGGCCGTGGTTTTCGCCATCTGCATCAGCGACAGCAGGCCTTCCTGCATGCGTGCGCCGCCGGTGGCGGTCACGCAGATGAAGGGCACTTTCTGTTCCAGCGCCACCTGGGCCGCGCGGGCGAAACGTTCGCCAACCACGGAACCCATGGAGCCGCCCATGAATTCGAATTCGAAGCACGCCACGACAACCGGCAGGCTCATGATCGAGCCGCCCATCGCGATCAGGGCATCGGTTTCGCCGGTGGCTTCCATCGCCTGCTTCAGGCGATCAGGGTATTTCTTGCTGTCTTTGAACTTCAACGTGTCGACCGGCAGGGTCTCCTGGCCGATTTCGTAACGGCCGCCGGCGTCCAGCAGTGCATCCAGGCGCTCGCGGGCGCGGATACGCATGTGGTGGTCGCACTTGGGGCAGACGTGCAGATTCGACTCGAGGTCGGTACGGTACAGCACAGCCTCGCAGGATGGGCATTTCACCCACAGGCCTTCAGGCATTGTCTTGCGAGCGGCAGCGTCCGAGCGCTGGATGCGCGGTGGCAGCAATTTTTCCAACCAGCTCATAAATTTCTCCTCTTGCACTAACTTAGGCCGGAAGTGTAGCCGGTTCTGCCTGTCCTGTCGAACAAAACAGGCAGAACATTGCTTTCAATTCAACGAATTATCGCATCGAGATCAACTTACGAAAACGAACGATCGAGCTTTTTCAAATAACATTTCAACCTCCTTGAGTTTCAAAATCACTTATGGAAGCGCGTAAAGCCAAATGTGAAGGGCCTCAAATCCAATCCCCTTTTTCAAGCTTCCGAACCCGGTCGATTGCGTTCATGCCGCTGTTGAGCTACGCTATTATCATTCAAATATAAACCCACTCCTAAATGATTCGATTTCTCACCAAAAGTAACAAGAACAACATTGTTCTGTTTGTTCACGGGCTCTGCGGCGGAGAAGAGACCTGGAAAAATGAGGACGGTAGGTGTTTTCAAGAGCTCCTGCTTTGCCACGCAGACGTCGCTAATCACTTTGACATTGCAACGTTTGACTATTTCACATCTTTCTTCGATACACCCTCTAATGTGGTAAACACGATTGGATGGTTGAAATCCCTCTTCAAGCATTCCTCGAACAAGAATAAAAAAAATGTCAATGTGGAAGAAATCTCTGAACTTCTCCGAACACAAATCCGATTTAAGTTGAACGAATACGATAACGTAATTATTGTGGCGCACAGTATGGGCGGCTTAATCTCAAAAAATTGCATAATCAAAGACATAACTGACCATGGCCATTCAAAGATTAAGTTACTGATATCATTAGCCGTTCCGCATCTGGGTTCTGACGGCGCCACTTACGGAAAACTAATCAGTAGCAATATACAGCTTGTGGACTTAGCGCCTTTGAGCGAATTGTGCCCAAGAATGAACGAAAAATGGATCAAATTAAGCATTAAGCCAGACATCAAATATTTCTACGGAACTTATGATGAAGTCGTTCCCAAGGTAAGTGCTGTCGGAGTCGATGCCTCCCCTAAAGATGTGATTGCGTGCGACGATTCCCATATATCGATATGTAAGCCCGAGTCCGAAGAAAGCACCTCCGTGATCGCTGTTCGAAAATTTTTGTCTGAATTCAGGGACGGCAGTGGTGAGTCGACTCTAGATCTGCAAAAATTGGAAAGCGAGAAGCAATTCGAAGATGAGTACTTTGTTATCAAATTGCTTGTTGCAGATGTCCACCATGCGACGGTAACTCATTCCAAAGAACACTTCCTTAACGCGGAGTATGCCAGGAAGCTATTCAGCAGTGCGGCTGACCAGAGAAAATTATCCGATCTTTATGCAAAAATTCGCTCCCTTTATCAAGATGCGTATGACAAGTATCTGCACAATGAAAGCATGACTTCCGGTCAATTAGTCAACTTAATACACGAAAAAATTGTCGGAGAGGACGATGGATACCTTCGCAGCGCACTCCCGCTAATTCACGGATTACATAAAAAGGGTATGCTTCATCAATTGGCAAATAACTTGAATGAGAAGATCTGGTGGGCCGAGGATCAGTCTATTGACACGCTGGAAAAGTTCAAAAAGTCTGTGCCCAAACAATGAACGACTTGCCATATGTTACGCCTGATCGTGATCTGAGCCTTAACTTGGCCCTTTCAGTGCTTGTAATAAAGCACTTGGGAAGATCGGCACGAGGGATACCCTTAATTAACGAAGAACGATTAGGAATCTACCTCTACCTATTGAAGAATCCACTGATTCTTTGTCGGGCGCTGGCGAAGCACGGTCGTATTACGCCTTCGTTACGTGAAGATGAAAGCCTATCCATTAACAGTATTTCAGTAAATGTGGATTCACTATTTGATAGGCACTGGACCAAAAGTTTAATCAAGAATCTATTAGCGAGAAATCTGATATCGATAGACTATCGAAAAAAGGATGGATTTATGCTTTCGTTAACAGCGAACGGCGACCATGTCGTTGAAAAGCTCAGCAGCGAATACTTTCAACGAATAAAATACCTGTTAAGCTTCCTTGAGCAGTCCAAGAGCGACACCACGTCGGCACTTCAAAAGCAACTCAACTCAACATTCAGCTCTTAAAAATGACTAGGCCAAGCATAATAGTATCTCGCCTTATTCTCGTCGGTCACAGAAAAGAATATGTCACTCAATTTAATCGGGGTGTTAATATCATCTACGGCGACTCAGCCACAGGCAAGTCAAGCATTTTGGAGCTTATAAATTACGGGTTCGGATCGAAGAAGTTCATATATGACGTTGAAATTGAAACCTCCGTCAAATATCTCGCTCTTGAAGTAAGCTTGAATGCGAAGACATATGTTATAAAGCGCGACATCTTTCTCCCAAACAAGCTTGTGGAGGTTTACCCCGCCAAATATGAGGAAATGAACTCAGTTCATCCGAAGATATTAGCACCGAACTACGATTCTACCGCCCGAGCCGATGGGTATCTTTCTGACTTTCTCCTAGGAGCACTTGAGCTTCCAATTCTGAAAGTGAAAGAATCACCCTCAAAGATTGATTCTGAAATGGTCCGGCTTAGCTTCCGTGACCTATTTAAGTTCAATTATCTCAAGCAGGATGACGTAGGAAGCAAAGGCCTTCTTGGAAATGGGAACTGGGCATTAGCAAATAAGAACAAACAAACCTTCAGATACATTTTCAACCTTCTTGATTCAAATATTGCAGCACTAGACGAAGAACTGGCTCGAATTTCCGCGGCAAAGCGTCGAGTCGAACAAAAATTTAGTGCTGTATCTGAGTTCTTACGAGAAACCCAATTCGAATCATCAATTGAGCTATCGGACTCGCGTGACGAGCTCAATCGCCAAGAAGGCACATTAAAAGAACATCTAATTGCACTCAATAAGCGCGTCACCTCTAGCAGCGAAGTTTATCAATACCTCAAGTCCAAGTTAGTGGAGATTTCCGCGGAGATCAAAGACAAACGGGGTCGCGTTAACGAGAATTTTCTTGCGGTCGAACGTTACACGCGACTGAGAAATGATTATCAAGTGGATGCCACAAAACTAAAGGGGATTTTGGAGGCAAAAAGTCTCATTGGAGAGGCGTCAGCTAGAAGATTTCCTTGCCCTATTTGCGAAAACGAAGTGCGGCTTGATGAAATCAATCCCGCATATCAGCTTGATGAAAGTCACAAGGCAAATCATGAGTCCCTGGCTATTTCCCGCCGCATTAAAGAGATCGAAGAATTGATACAACAGGAGCGCAACAAGCGATCCTTACTCGAAGTAGAGGTTCAACAACTTAACTTAGATGAGGAAAAAGCAAGGCGTCTACTGGACACCGAAACCTCTTCCATTGTTACTCCGTATTTGGCTGAACGAGATGGAATTGCTAGCGAGCTGGCTACAGTAAGGCAAAAACTCCGACAGATCGATGATTCCATGAAAATCAGGAATCAACATAAAATTCTAGACGAGGAATCTCAGGCACTTTCCGCTCAGGTAATTGATCTTGAAAAAACTTTGAGAGAGCTTAAGAAAACGGCGCCTTCGCTCGACGCCGTCCTTTCAGATTTAGGCGACTCACTTGGTAGTTATCTGAGGGCGGTCAATATTAAAGACCCTCGGGATATTTCGATTTCCAGGTCTAGTTTTCTGCCCGTATTAAGAAATCGAGATTATGGAGATATTACTTCAGGCGGCCTTCGCACAATTCTTTCAATTGGACACCTAGTAATATTGCTTGAACATGCCATCCACAAGAAGCTGAACATCGCACCGTTTTTAATGATTGATACTGTAGGGAAATACCTTGGGAAAACGCAGTCTCAATATAATGAAACCGATAGTGCCGAGGATACTAAGGAAGGTGTTGCGGACCCAATCAAGTATAAAAACATGTATACTTGCATGCTAGATTTGGCGGAACGCGCTGAGCTGCTTGGCGTTCCTTGTCAGATTATACTGGTAGATAATGATGTACCTGAAGAAGTGCAACAAGATTACGCTGGGTTCATCATCGCGCATTTCAGCAGTCGTGGAGAAAGCGGTTTGCCGTTCGGGCTAATTGATGACGCGCATCTTTACAGATGACGAGAGGACCGGAAATACATGCCCCACGCTGGGGCATGTCGACACTTTTCATTTTCAGTCTAACCTTTATCTAAAGCGTGGCGGATGCCGGAAACGAACGATCGCACTGATTTTGCAGCATTTTCTGCACCTGCCGTCTCGATTTCCTGGATGATGCGACTGCCAATCACCACGGCATCGGCCACGCCTGCCACCGCGCGGGCGGTTTCCCCGTCGCGGATGCCGAAACCTACGCCCAGCGGCAGCTGGATATGCTTGCGGATCATGTCCAGCCGGCGCGCCACATCTTCGGTATCGATATGGCCGGCGCCAGTGACGCCTTTCAGCGATACATAGTAGGTGAAGCCGCTGCCGACGCGCGCCACTTGCTGCACCCGCTCCTCGGTCGAGGTGGGGGCCAGCAGGAAGATCAGATCCTGCCCTGCCGCCCGCATCTTGGCCGCGAATTGCTCGCATTCTTCAGGCGGATAATCGACCACGATGGCGCCGTCGGCGCCGGCCGCGCGGCTGGCGTCGATGTAGGCGTCGGCGCCGAGGCGCTCGATCGGGTTGGCGTAGCCCATCAGGACCACTGGCGTGGTGCTGTTGGTCTTGCGGAATTCGCGCACGAAGTCGAAGCAGTCGCGGATACCGACGCCGTTGGCGAGTGCGCGCTCGCAGGCGCGCTGGATCACGGGGCCTTCCGCCATCGGGTCGGAGAATGGAATGCCTAGCTCGAGGATGTCGGCGCCGCCTTCCACCAGGGCGTGCATCAATTCCACGGTTTTGCCGGGCTCGGGGTCGCCTGCAGTGATGAAGGTGACCAGGGCTTTCTTGTTTTGCGCTTTCAGGGCGGCGAAGGTTTGTGCGATGCGAGTCATTTTGCTTTCCTTTTTAAACCGGTAAAGCAGTGTCAGACCCGCAGGGTCTGACACTGGTACGCGGCGGTCGAGGGCCGGGTGTCTGACCCTGAGGGTCAGACACCGGGTTACCGGTTTTAGAACTGCAACCCAGCGCGCTGCGCCACGGTATGCATATCCTTGTCCCCACGGCCCGACAGGTTCGCCAGGATGATCTTGTCCTTCGGCAGGGTCGCCGCCAGCTTGGCCGCATACGCCAGCGCATGCGAAGACTCCAGTGCAGGAATGATCCCCTCGATATGGCAGCAATCATGGAAAGCCTGCAGCGCTTCGTCATCGGTGATCGACACATATTGCGCGCGGCCCGAATCCTTCAGGTAGGAATGCTCCGGCCCGACGCCAGGATAGTCGAGGCCCGCCGACACAGAATGCGTCTCGATGATCTGCCCGCCCTCATCCTGCAGCAAATAGGTGCGATTGCCGTGCAACACGCCCGGATAGCCAGCCGTCAGCGAAGCTGCGTGCTTGCCCGTATCTAGCCCCTCGCCTGCCGCCTCCACGCCCACCAATGCCGTCGCAGCCTGGTCAATGTAAGGATAGAAAATGCCCATCGCATTCGAACCGCCGCCGATGCAAGCCACCACATAGTCCGGCTGGCGGCCGGTCATTTCAGGCATCTGCTGCAGGCACTCCTCGCCGATCACGGATTGGAAGTCGCGCACCATCATCGGGTACGGGTGCGGGCCCGCCACGGTGCCGATGATGTAGAAAGTGTTCTCAATATTGGTGACCCAGTCGCGCATCGCTTCATTCAGCGCATCCTTCAGGGTCTTGGAGCCGGATTCCACCGGCACCACCGTCGCGCCCAGCAGCTTCATGCGGTACACGTTCTGGGCCTGGCGCTTGACGTCCTCGCTGCCCATGTACACCACGCATTCCAGGCCGAAGCGCGCGCAGATGGTGGCGGTGGCAACGCCGTGCTGGCCGGCGCCGGTTTCGGCGATGATGCGCGGCTTGCCCATGCGTTTGGCCAGCAAGGCCTGGCCGATCACGTTGTTGATCTTGTGCGCGCCGGTGTGGTTCAGGTCTTCGCGCTTGAAGAAAATCTGGGCGCCGCCCAACTGGCCGGACCAGCGTTTGGCGTGGTACACGGGCGATGGGCGGCCGACGAAATGCTTCAGTTCATAGCGGAACTCTTCGAGGAACAGTTCATCCTTGCTGTAGCGGTCATAGGCTTGGCGCAGCTCGGCCAGCGCATAGCTCAGGGTTTCGGCAACGAAGGAGCCGCCGTAGGGGCCGAAATGGCCGGTGGCGTCAGGCAGGTGGTAAGACGAGGCGTGGAACAGCTGCGCTGGAGGCGCATCAACCGGGGTTTTCATGGTGCGGATCTTTCTCAAGTGTGGCATCTGCCGCCCGCACGCCGCGAATGAACTCCGCGATCAGGCGAGCATCTTTGATGCCCTTGGCGCGCTCGACGCCACTGGAGACGTCAACCGCGTAAGGGCGAACGCTGGCCACTGCGCCAGTCACATTTTGCACGCTCAAGCCACCACTCAAAACGGCCCGATGCGCGAGATCTTTTGGAATTAGGGACCAATCGAAAACCTTTCCTGCGCCGCCATATGCATCCACGAAGGTATCGAGCAGGAGGCCCGAGAACAAGCCACTGGATGCGCGGCAAAGTCGCTCATATTCTAGCAGCTCAGCGCCGCTTGTGTCGGGTTTGACGCGGAATACCCGCACATAGGCGCGCCCGGCAGCACGCGCCGCCTCGGCGCATTGCCCCGCCGTTTCATCGCCGTGAAATTGCAAAAGCGATACCGGCGCCACGGCCACGGTGGCAGCCACCTGCTGCGCCGTATGATTCACGAACAGGCCGACCGGCGTGACGAACGGCGGCAGCAGCGCAATCAGTTCGGCGGCGCGCGGCGGCGTCACGTAACGCGGGCTCTTTTCGTAGAACACAAAGCCCACCGCATCGGCGCCCGCCGCCACGGCGGCCTGGACGTCTTCTTCGCGGGTCAGGCCGCAGATCTTGATGCGCGTGCGTGGCATTGCAGGTTTCCTCAGAAGGCTGGCAGGATGCTGGGCTCCTCTTGCGGCAAGCCCCATTTTGCGTCGTATTCTATTTTGGACAGGTACAGGCCGTCCGGCATGAAGGTCGGCGCCGCCTTGGTGCGGTCCTTCCCTGCCAGCAGCTCACCCAGCCAGTCGGTATTCTCACGCCCCTGGCCGACATAGACCAGCGAGCCGACCAGGTTGCGCACCATATGGTGCAGGAAGGCACTGGCACGCAGCGTGAACAGGATCATGTCGCCGTGGCGCTCAATCTCGATCATCTGCATTTCCTTGACCGGCGTCCTGGCCTGGCACATGGCGGCGCGGAAGGCCGTGAAATCGTGCGTGCCGATCAGCGGCTTGACCGCCTCGCGCATGCGCTCCACGTCCAGCTTCCAATGCGTGAAGCCGGCGCGGCCCGCCAGCAGCGGCGAACGCACCTGGTGGTTGTACAGCAGGTAATGGTAAGTGCGCGAACGGGCGCTAAAACGGGAGTGGAATTCCTGCTCCGGGGTTGGCGCCTCCGGCAGGTAGCGCGCCCAGCGCACGCCGATCGATTCAGGCAGGAAGGCATTGATGCCGCGCACCCAGGCGTGTTCGGCGCGATCGAGGTCGGTGTCGAAGTGCACCACCTGGTTCAGGGCATGCACTCCGGCGTCGGTGCGGCCGGCGCAAGTGGTGCCCAGCTTGACGCAGGCAAAGCGCTCGATGGCCTCTTCCAGCTTGTTCTGCACGGTCTGGCCGTGCGGCTGGACCTGGTAGCCAAGCCAGCCGGCGCCGTTGTACTGAACCCCTAATGCAATGCGTTTCAAAATAAAAAATGCCCGGTCAGATTGATCTGTGACCGGGCATTATACGGCGAATCAGTGCTTAACCGAGTTGCGCGCGCATGGCAGAAGCACGGGAGACCTGGTCGTCGCTGCCGCCGCGGATCACTTCATCGAGCAGCTCGCGGGCGCCTTCCTTGTCGCCGATTTCCTGGTAAGCCACAGCCAGGTCCAGCTTGGTGTCCATCTCCATATGGAGGGCGGACATCTCATCCTCGTTCTTCGGTGCCTCGGCCACCTGGTTGGCGCCGCCGAGGTCGAGGTCGATGCCGGACAGGTCGAAGTCGGCAGCCGCAGGCGCCGCAGCTACCGCAGGCGCTGCTTCAACCGGCAGGTCCAGTGCGAAGTCGGTCGCCGACAGCGGTGCTTCTTCAACTGGCGCCGCCATTGGCGCGCTTGCCGCCGGCAGCGAGAAGTCCATGCTGCTCAGGTCGGCCAGCGGATCGGCTGCCGGCGCGGCCGGCTTGGATTCACTAGGCAGGTCCAGGTTGAAGTCCATGCCGATATCGGCCATGGCATCAGCCACCGGCGCAGCTTCCACCGTTTCCACCTTGGCAGCCGGCGTATCCAGGCCCAGGTCGAACGACAGGTCTTGCACTTCTTCCGCAGCAGGCACCGGCGCCGGCGCCGCTTCTGCCACCACAGGGGCGGCAGGGGCAGGCTCGTCGAAGCTCAGGCCGCCCAGGTCGAAGTCCAGGGTGTTGCTATCGGCAGCTTTCCGGCTTGGCATGGATTCTTCGGCCAGGGACGGCAGCGCGCCTGCGTCGCGGTCCAGGTCAAAGTCCATCACGCTGGCAGCGGCGGCTGGCGCGGCGTCCTGGCTCAGGTCCAGGTCCAGGCCATCGGCAGCAGCTTTCGCTGGTGCAGCGGGCTCAGCAAACATCGCAGCGAAGTCGTTGAGCTCATTCGACTCGCTGGCTACGAAAGGGGCTGCACCGGCTGCAGCGGCGGCGGCACCAGCCATCCCAGCCTTGGCTTGTGCGGCACTGACATACAGTGGATTGTCAGGATCGATGCTGACGCCCAGCGCAGCGGCTTGCGCCCACTCGTCGCCCGCGCCCTTGGTCATCGAATACAGCTCGCTGGCCTGGGTTTCGAAGGAACGTGCATCCTTGCGGCCGGCATAGATTTCCAGCAGTTTCAGGCGCACGGGATGGCGTTCCGGATGGACGCGCAGGGCTTCCTTCAGGATTTCCTCGGCCTGGGCATCGCGGCCGTAAGCAATGTAGACATCGGCTTCCGCCACCGGATCGACTTCATTGGTGTCGAGCTGGCTGGCCGAAGGAGCGAAGTTGGAGTTGAACACGCTGTTGCTGGTATCCACGCTCTGGCCGCCGGTTTCGGCGAACAGCGAGTGTGCAGTGGTGCCAGGGTCGCCCAGCACGCTGGCCGCTTCGGTGTTCGGCAGCGACATCTCTTCGGCAGCCTTGCGGCGGCGTACCACCAGCAGTGCGGCCACGCCAAGCAGCGCAGCAACGCCGGCGCCGATCAGCTTGATGTTTTCCATGATCATGTCGACCAGGCCTGGCTCGACTTTCGCAGGCGGCGGGGTGGCCACGCTGCGCTTTGGCTTGACTGGCTTTTCCGGTGCCGGTTCGGCCGGCGCGGAAGCTTCAGGAGCTACCGGAGCTGGCGCGGCAGCCACCGGCGCGGCGGCCGGAGCGGAGGCGGCAGGCGCCGCAGCCGGAGCAGGCTCCGCCAGCTTGACGACCGGGCTGGCTGCCGGAGCCGCAGCAGCTGGCGCCGGGGCTGGCGCGGAAGCGCTGGCCTTCGCTTGCGCGCTGGCGGCGGCCTTGCTCTTCACCTCCATCAACTTCTCGAGGTTGTTGACGTTCTTTTCCAGCTCCTTCACGCGGGCGCTGGCGTCAGCCATCTGGCGATCCTTGGCGATCTTGTCTTCCACCACGCCGGTCTTGCCTGGCTTGCTGGAGGCTTCGCCGGCCTTGGACAGCTTCAGCTGGTCTTTCGACTCGGTGACCGCGGTCGGGCGTTCCTTGACCTGGGCAGTGATCTTGCCGGTCTGGCTTTGCTGGGATTCAGCTTCCTTGGACGGGGTTGCAGCAGCCACCTGGCCCGCCAGCTTGGAGCGGTAGGCGTTGAAGTCGGCGGCATGGGCCACCACCACGCCATGGGCTTCGCCCTGGCTGGTGCCCTTGACGGTGCCGGCATCCGGTACCGACAGGATGGTGCCGGACTTCAGGCGGTTCATGTTGGAACCGTTGAACGCGTCCGGATTGGCGCGGTACAGGGCCACCAGCATCATGTCCAGCGACACGTCGGCCGGCTTCAGGCGGCCGGCGATCTTGCCCAGCGTATCGCCTTTCTTGACGGCGTAGCTGTCGGCGCCCTCTTGCGCAGCAGCGGCGGCACGCGGCGCCGCTGGCGTTGCAGCAGGCGCAGGCGCTGCTGCACGCGACGACGCGGCTGGTGCCGACGGTGCTGCGCTCGGCGCGGCAGGAGCCGATGCAGCAGCAGCCGGCGTCGACGTCGCCGCAGGACGCGCAGTGCGCGACGCCGCAACTTGCGCGGAGTTGGTGGTGCGCAGGTCGGCAGGATCCAGCAGGAAGGTGTACTCGCGTACCAGGCGACCATTGGTCCAGGTCAACTCCAGCAGCATGTCAACGAAAGGCTCGTTGATCGGCTGGGACGAGGTAATACGGATAAATTGGCGTGAGCCACGGGCTTCGACCTCGAAACGCAGGCTGAGCAATGCCGAATTGAAGTCGATATTGGCGGCGCGGAAGGCATCCGGCGAGGCCAGCTTGGCCACCAGTTCGGATGCTTCTTCAGCGGTAACGGCTGTCAATTCGATTTCGGCGCGCAGCGGCTGTCCCAGTGAGGAGAGCACAGTGAGCTTGCCAAGGCCTGCTGCGTTGACGGAAATAGGTGCAAGCACGGCACCGCTGAGCATGGCAGCGGTCAGGGTTTTCAACGCGAACGAAGCGACCTTGGAAGGTTTTTGTACAGGCATAGTGAGCGACGGAAAATGGTTAACGTGGAAACAAAGTTACTTTTCCAGAGGTCTCAACATAACATCATGCTTTAAAGCATGCAAGCATTCTCCCACTATTCTCCCTCTTAAGGAACTATTCTGTTTCGTTCATGCCGAAAATATTTCTTTGATCATAGAAAAAAGCCGGAATTTCCTTTGAAATCCGGCTTTTAGAAAATACTTCTTATCTTGTTTATTATTCAGTAGGCATTAGCTGATTAATAACAGTTTATTTATCCAGTACGATGCGCAGCATGCGGCGCAGCGGCTCGGCCGCGCCCCACAGCAGCTGGTCGCCCACGGTGAAGGCCGACAGGTAGTCGCCGCCCATCGACATCTTGCGCACGCGGCCGACCGGGATCGCCAGGCTGCCGGTGACGGCGGCCGGGGTCAGTTCCTTCACCGACGCTTCGCGATTGTTAGGCACGAACTTCACCCACTGGTTGTCCTTGGCGATGATGTCGTTGATCTCGTCCAGCGGCACGTCCTTGCGCAGCTTGATGGTCAGCGCCTGGCTGTGACAGCGCATGGCGCCGACGCGCACGCACAGGCCGTCGACCGGGATCGCGGAAGCGGAGAAGCCTTCGCCGCGGCCCAGGATCTTGTTGGTCTCGGCACCGCCTTTCCACTCTTCCTTCGACTGGCCGTTGCCCAGGTCCTTGTCGATCCAGGGAATCAGGTTGCCGCCCAGCGGCACGCCGAACTGCTTGGTTTCTTCCGGCGACAGGCCGTGCTGGGTGGCCAGCACCTGCTTGTCGATTTCCAGGATGGCCGACGCCGGGTTGTCCAGCAGGTGCTTGACGGAAGCGTTGATGGTGCCGTACTGGGTCAGCAGTTCGCGCATGTGCTGGGCGCCGCCGCCCGATGCCGCCTGGTAGGTCATGGACGTCATCCACTCCACCAGGTCCTGCTTGAACAGGCCGCCCAGGCCCATCAGCATGCAGGACACGGTGCAGTTACCGCCGATGAAGTTCTTCACGCCCTTGGACATGGCGTCCTTGATCACGTTCAGGTTGACCGGATCGAGCACGATCACGGCATCCTTGTCCATGCGCAGGGTCGACGCGGCGTCGATCCAGTAGCCATTCCAGCCGGCCGCGCGCAGCTTCGGGAATACCTCGGTGGTGTAGTCGCCGCCCTGGCAGGAGATGATGATCTCGCAGCGTTTCAGTTCGTCGATGTTGGTGGCGTCCTTCAGGGTAGTCTCGTTCTTCGCCATCTTCGGCGCAGCGCCGCCGGTGTTCGAAGTGGAGAAGAATACCGGCTCGATATGGGCAAAGTCGCCCTCTTCCTGCATGCGCTGCATCAGGACCGAACCGACCATACCGCGCCAACCAACCAGACCTACGAGTTTCATTTTGCTTTCCTTTGGATGTGAGTTCTTTAACGTGCTTTAAAGTGCTGCGACCACTGCATCGCCCATCTGCTCGGTGCCCACCTTGGTGGTGCCCTCTTCGTAGATGTCAGGCGTGCGCAGGCCCTGGGCCAGTACCTTCTTGACAGCATGCTCGATGCGGTCGGCCTGCTCCGCGCGATTCAGCGAATAGCGCAGCATCATGGCGGCCGACAGGATCGTGGCCAGCGGGTTGGCTACGCCCTTGCCCGCGATATCGGGAGCCGAGCCGTGCGACGGTTCGTACAGGCCCTTGTTGTTGGCATCCAGCGAAGCCGATGGCAGCATGCCGATCGAGCCGGTCAGCATGGCTGCGGCGTCGGACAGGATGTCGCCGAACATATTGCCGGTGACGATCACATCGAACTTCTTCGGCGCGCGCACCAGCTGCATGGCGGCATTGTCGACGTACATATGGTCCAGCGCCACGTCCGGGTACTCCTGGTGCACGTCGGTCACGATGTCTTTCCAGAACTGGAAGGTTTCCAGCACGTTGGCCTTGTCGACGGACGTCAGGCGCTTGCCGCGCTTTTGCGCCGCCTGGAACGCCACGTGGGCGATGCGGCGGATCTCGCCTTCCGCATAGCGCATGGTATCGAAGCCTTCGCGCTGGCCCTTGAACGGCCCGTCCGGGCATTCGCGCACGCCGCGCGGCTGGCCGAAGTAGATGTCGCCGGTCAGTTCGCGCACGATCAGGATGTCCAGGCCGGACACCACTTCCGGCTTCAGCGTCGAAGCGCCGGCCAGTTCAGGGTACAGGATGGCCGGGCGCAGGTTGCCGAACAGGCCCAGGTTCTTGCGCAAGCCGAGGATGGCCTGCTCCGGGCGCAGCGGCCGATCCAGGGTGTCGTACTTCCAGTCGCCAACGGCGCCGAACAGCACGGCGTCGGCCGCCTTGGCCAGCGCCAGGGTCTCTTCCGGCAGCGGGTGGCCCTTGGCTTCATAGCCGGCGCCGCCGACCGGCGCGGTTTCCATCTCAAACTTTTCGTCGAGCGCGTTCAGGACCTTGACGGCCTGGCTGACGATTTCCGGGCCGATGCCATCGCCCGGCAGGATTGCAATTTTCATTATTCGATCTATCTGTTAAATGACGTTGGCCAACCAAGGCTGGTTGGCAAGGCGGCGTTCCTCGAACGCGTGGATCTCGTCGGCATGGCGCAGGGTCAGGCCAATATCGTCGAGGCCATTCATCAGGCAGTATTTGCGGAAGGCATCGATCTCGAATGGATAGGAGACGGTGCCGCTGCTGGTGCTGACGCGCTGCTGTTCAAGGTCCACTACCAGGCGGTAACCCGGGAAGGCCTTGACTTCATTGAACAGATGATCGATCTGCGCTTCGCTAAGGACGACCGGCAGCAGGCCGTTCTTGAAGCAGTTGTTGAAGAAGATGTCCGCAAAGCTTGGCGCGAGGATGGCGCGGAAACCGTACTGGTCGAGCGCCCACGGCGCGTGTTCGCGCGAGGAGCCGCAACCGAAGTTCTTGCGGGTCAAAAGAATCGAGGCGCCCTGGTAGCGCTGCTGGTTCAGCACGAAGTCCGGATTGAGCGGACGCTTGCTGTTGTCCACGCCCGGTTCGCCGTGGTCCAGGTAGCGCCACTCGTCAAACAGGTTCGGGCCAAAGCCGGTGCGATGGATCGACTTCAGGAATTGTTTCGGGATGATCGCGTCGGTATCGACGTTGGCGCGGTCAAGGGGTGCAACTAGACCTTCGTAGACGGTAAATTTTTCCATGATTCTCAACGAGGTGGCAACGGCGGGCCGGCATGCTTGGCGCAGCCCGCGGTGCGGCGGTTATTTACTGCCCGCGCCTTCCATTTTCTGGCCGACTTTCTGGACATCCTTGCCGAAGCCCGCGACGGTATTGCAACCGGTCAGGGCGAAGGCGGTAATAGCGATGGCGATGGCGAATAGTTTTTTCATGATGTGTCTCTGGCAGGTTATGGTTAGCGGATGGATCGAACATCCACAAAATGGCCGGCGATACCGGCTGCCGCTGCCATGGCGGGAGACACCAGGTGGGTGCGTCCGCCCTGGCCTTGACGGCCTTCGAAATTACGGTTGGAGGTCGAGGCGCAACGCTCGCCCGGATCCAGGCGGTCGGCGTTCATTGCCAAGCACATCGAACAACCCGGCTCGCGCCACTCAAAGCCGGCTGCCTTGAAGATCGCATCCAGGCCCTCACGTTCGGCCTGCTCTTTCACCAGGCCGGAACCCGGCACCACCATCGCCAGCTTGACGTTCGAAGCGCGCTGCTTGCCGCGCACCACGGCCGCGGCGGCGCGCAAGTCTTCGATGCGCGAATTGGTGCAGGAGCCGATGAATACCTTGTCGATGCGGATGTCTTCGATGCGCGTATTCGGCGTCAGGTTCATGTAGACCAGGGCTTTTTCCATGGCGTCGCGCTTGACCGGGTCTTTTTCCTGGTCCGGATCGGGTACGCGGCCGTCGATGGATGTCACCTGCTCGGGCGAGGTGCCCCAGGTCACTTGCGGCTGGATCTGCGCCGCGTCCAGCGTAACCACGAAGTCGAACCTGGCGCCCGGGTCGGAATGCAGGGTGCGCCAGTAGGCCACCGCCTGTTCCCACTGCGGGCCCACCGGCGAATACGGGCGGCCCTTGACGTAGTTGATGGTGGTATCGTCGACCGCGATCATGCCGGCGCGGGCGCCCGCTTCGATCGCCATATTGCAAACGGTCATGCGGCCTTCCATCGACAGCGAGCGGATCGCCGAACCGGCGAATTCGATCGCATAGCCGGTGCCGCCTGCGGTGCCGATCTTGCCGATCACCGCCAGCACGATGTCCTTGGCGGTGACGCCGGCCGGCAGCGCGCCGTCCACCTGCACCAGCATGGCCTTGGATTTCTTGGCCAGCAGGGTCTGGGTCGCCAGCACGTGCTCTACTTCCGAGGTGCCGATGCCGTGCGCCAGCGCGCCGAATGCGCCGTGGGTCGAAGTATGCGAGTCGCCGCACACCACGGTCATGCCAGGCAAAGTCGCGCCCTGCTCCGGGCCGATCACGTGCACGATGCCCTGGCGCTTGTCGTTCATGTTGAAGTAGGTCATGCCGACCGACTTGGTGTTCTGGTCCAGGGTTTCCACCTGCAGGCGCGAGGTCGGGTCCTCGATGCCATGCGAACGGTCGGTGGTCGGAACGTTGTGGTCGGCCACCGCCAGGTTGGCCGACAGGCGCCATGGCTGGCGCCCGGCGCTGCGCAGGCCGTCGAATGCCTGCGGGCTGGTCACTTCGTGAACCAGGTGGCGGTCGATGTACAGGAGGGCGGTGCCGTCTTCCTCAGTGCGTACTACGTGGGATTCCCAGAGTTTGTCGTAAAGCGTTTTCATGATGCTGCCTGATAAGGTGATCCGTTTGATTATGCCATATTTTGTGCAATGCAAAACCTAGCCATTTTCCGCCTCGTGAGCAATTTCGCGTAGTTTTTGGCGTATGGCGCCGAATAAAAAAAGCCCGCAGCCCCTTTGTGGGAGGCTGCAGGCTTGTGTTTTCTGTATTTTTTGGAGGAGGCTTTACGCCGCCATCCTTACACTTCCCCTGCAGCCGTCCATCAGGAACGATAGGCCAACTACTAGGACCAGGTCGCCCTCGGCGGAACGTGCGGTGCCGGTAATGCCGTCCACCGACAGTGCAGTCATAGGTTTGATGACCAGGTCGGCAGTGCCGTCGACCGCCGACACGGCCAGGATGTAAGGTTGCGGCGAGTTCACCACGATGCCCACACGTTCCGAGCATGGCTCGTAGCCCAGCGCATCGGCCAGCGAACGTACCGGCAGCGGACGGCCCTGGTCTTTCAGGACCGGTGCGCCGCCCACTTCCATGAAGGTTTCCGGCAGTTCGACCACGCGCTCGACCACCGCCATCGGCAGCGCCAGCAGCGCGCCGGAGGTGGACACCAGCATGGTCGGCACGATCGACAGTTCGATCGGCAGGCGGATGGCGAACTTGGTGCCCTTGCCCAGCGCCGATTCGATGTGGATCGCGCCGCGGTTCTTTTCCACGGCGGTCTTCACCACGTCCATGCCGACGCCGCGGCCGGAAACGGAGGAAGCCACTTCCTTGGTCGAGAAGCCCGGCAGGAACACCAGCTGGTAGCACTCGTCGTCGGTCAGGTTGGCGCTTGGCGAAATCAGGCCTTTCTCGCCGGCCTTGCGCTTCAGCGCTGCCGGGTCCATGCCCTTGCCGTCGTCCTGCAGCACGATCATGACCGAGTTGGCCTCCTGCCACGCCTTCAGGGAGATGTAGGCTTTAGGCGGCTTGCCGATGGCCATGCGCGCCTCCGGGCCCTCCACGCCGTGGTCCAGCGCATTGCGCAGCATGTGCACCAGCGGGTCGTACAGGCTGTCCACCACCACGCGGTCGACTTCGGTCTCCGCGCCTTCGATGGTCAGCTCAACTTCCTTGCCCAGGTCTTTCGCCAGTTCGCGCACCAGGCGCGGGAACTTCTGGAACAGGCGGCCGACCGGCTGCATACGGGTCGCCAGGGTGGCGCGCTGCAGTTCGGTGGAATAACGCGAGGCGCGCTCCAGGGTTTCGGTCAGGGCCGACATCAGCGTCGCGGCCTGGCCTTCGAATTTGAATTGCTGCAGGCGCTCCAGCAGCACGGCAGCCTGGTTGGCAGCCTGCACCGATTCGCCGGCCACTTCCAGCAGCGCATCAAGCTTGACGGCGTCGATACGGATCGATTCTTCCTTGGCCGGCGCCGAGGTCGGCTTCGGTTCGCCGGCCGGGCGCTCCTTCGCTTCCGGGGCCGGCGCAGGCACGGCGGCCTGGGTGCCCTCGGCGGCCGCATGGGCCGCAGCCACGCCTTCGGCGCGCGCATCGGCAACCGGGCGCACGTAGGTGCCAGGCGGCACCACGGCTTCGTACATGCCTTCCCAATCCAGGCCATCGGCCGACGGCGCGGCGGCTGGGGCAGCGCTCGCTGCGGCGGCAACCGGGGCGGCAGGGGCAGCGGCAGGGGCAGCAGCAGCGGCAGCCGGCGCGGCGGCCGGCTTGGCCTTGCCCGCTGCGGAGCTGGCCTTGCCTTCGATCGCCTCCTTCAGGATCGCTTCCAGGTCGGCCGGCATGGGCGCCAACTGGTCCGGCGCGGTGCCGTTATTCAGGTCGGTCAGCTGGTCGGCCACGAAGCCCGAAGCCTGCAGCGCCGCCTCGATCGACAGCGGCGTCACCGGCGCGGCGCCGGTGCGCAGCGCGTCGAACAGGTTCTCGGTCAGGTGGCAGGCCGACACCAGCGCGCCCAGGTTCATGAAGCCCGCGCCACCCTTGATGGTGTGGAAGGAACGGAAAACTGCGTTCAGCGTTTCCTTGTTGTCGGGGTCACGTTCGAGGCGCAGCAAGTGCTCTTCGACGTTGACGGCCAGGTCCATGGCCTCGACAACGAACTCCTTGAGCATATCGTCCATTAGAACCCCAGGTCGGCAAGCAGGTCATCGACGCTGTCCTGATTCAGGGCTTCCGATGGGACGGATGGACCCGACATCAGCGACACCTCTTTCTGCGCAATCTTCTCGCGCACCTCAGCCGGCGCATTGTCTTTCAACAGCTGCGCCAATTCGGTTTCGACCTTCTTGGTGATGGCAACGACCTTCTTGATCAGCTGGCCGGTGATGTCCTGGAAGTCCTGGGCCATCATGATTTCCAGCAGGCGGGCTTTTTCCGCCTCCGTTGCTTGCGCTACCTTGCTGGCAAAGGCGCGCGAATCGCCAGCCAGGGCCTTGAAGTCATCAATGCTCAGCTTGCCCGCAAACAGGTCGGCCCAGCGGTCTTCCATTTCCTTGGCTTGCTTGGACAGCACTTCCTGGGCCGGCATGCCGTCGTCCAGGGTATTCAAGACCTTGTTGGCAGCCTGTTCGGTCAGCGACGCGACATATTCAAGGCGGTCTTGCGCATCCACGATCTGGGTCGACGCTTCGGTCAGTGCCTTGTCGTAGCCCAGTTCGCGCAGCGAATCGTGCAGCAGGCGCACGATGCCGCCCAGGCGCTCGAACATGCCTTCGGCGTGTTCGCCGCCTTCAGCCGGCACTTCGCCCACTGCAGCAGGCGCTGGTGCCGGAGCGGCGGCCGGCGCCGGAGCCTTGCTCGACGCGGCGACCGAATCAAACAGGCTTTCCAGGTCATCCGAATCGCCTGAATCGGCTGTGGCAGCCGCCGGGGCAGCGGCTGGAGCTGGTGCAGGCGCATTCGCCCGTTGCGCAGATACTTCCTCAAATAATGCATCGAAATCATCAGCGGCGTCGGTCATAATTCCTGCTTCTCCCAATTTTCAAAAGGTCCTGCTGCCGAAAAAAAATTGTCAAATTTGACGCTCGGCAATAAATAAGGCACTCACGCGAGTGTAACAGGGGCAGCCCCCACAGTTCAATCTCTTAGGTGAAGCCGAATGGCCCTCCAAGTGTACTGTTGTATTTGCGGATCGTGTGAAATTCCCGCTGCAAGCCCCTGAAATCAAGGGAATTTGCGCCTTCTGCGATGCCCTCCTGACAGTTTCTTGATAATTATCAACTCTTTACAGCAGAACAATACTGATAAAGGGGGCTACAATGAAGGCAGGAGCTGGCTCTTTTGATATTAAAGGAGGCTGAGATATGTATCGGAAAATCCTGATCACGACGGACGGCTCGGCCGTTTCCAGCAAGACCGCCTGTGCCGGGGTCGAATTCGCCCAGCAGCTCGGCGCGGAAGTGCTGGCCTTGTTTGTAGCGCCGGAATACCAATACCCGATTTACGTGGAGATCATTCCGCCCAGCTACCCCAGCGAAGAAGAGTACCGGGCGGCAATGCAGCGCGCCGGCAATGAGCATGTTCAGTCTATCCTTGAGTCCTGCGCCAAAAAAGGTGTCCGGGCGGAAGGCATGACGGCCTTCGCCGAAAGTGCGGCACTGAAGATCGTCGACGTGGCCAGCCAGAGCGGCTGCGACCTGATCTTCATCGGCTCGCACGGCCGCAGTGGCTGGGGACAGCTGTTGCTGGGCAGCGTGACCAACAAGGTGCTATCGCACGCCAAGATCCCGGTGCTGGTGCACCGCCTGATCAAAGACCCGCGCCCGGCCTGAGCGGCCTGGCGTTACGATGCGCTCCGGCCTGCCGGGCCGGAGTGTGAAGACATGTATTGCTAACTTTTTGAGGAACTATGATTCGCATTGTCATTGCCGACGACCACACCATCATGCGCGAAGGGCTCAAGCGCATCCTTGACGGGGCTCCCGACATCGACATCGTAGGCGAGGCCATCGACGGCTTCGAGGTCCTCAACCACATCCGCCAGGGCGGCTTCGACCTGCTGCTGCTCGACCTGTCCATGCCAGGGCGCAGCGGCGTCGACCTGATCCGCCAGATCCGTAGCGAATCCCCCAAGCTCGCCATCCTGATCCTCACCATGCACGAGGAAGAGCAGTACGCGGTGCGCGCCATCCGCGCCGGCGCCCAGGGCTACCTGACCAAGGAAAGCGCTGGCACCCAGCTGGTGGGCGCGATCCGCAAGGTCGCCTCGGGTCGCCCCTATATTTCCACCGAAGTGGCCGAGCAACTGGCGCTGAACATCATGCAGCCGGCCGAAACGCTGTTGCACAAACAGCTGTCCGACCGCGAATTCGAAGTGTTTTCGCTGCTGGTGTCGGGAAAATCCATCACTGAAATCGCCAACGGGCTGCATTTGAGCGTGAAAACCGTCAGCACCCACAAGACCCGCATCATGCAGAAAATGGGCATGGCCTCGCTCTCCGAAATGGTCCAGTACGCAGTGGCGCACAAGCTGCTGACCCCGTTCAAGGCATGATCGACAAGATTGACTTTAGGATAATTCCTACAGTGGCCCACTACCCTCCTACGGCTATATTCAGCAACCACTGATATTTTTCCCACATTCACGTTGGCATACTGAAACCATTCCGTTTGGGAACCAGGAGATCAGCATGCTCTCAACGCAACCCGTGTCCCATGAGGCCGGCCGCCAGCGGCAAGGCCGTTTGTGGTCCAACCTGAAAGAAGTGTGCGAGCTGCTGCACTTGCCGCCGGTATCGCTCACTTCTGAAGAGCTGCTGTTCCAGCACGTGCAGTTCAAGACCGGCCAGCGCGTGCATACGATCGGCCAGCCGTTCGACATGCTGTATGTGGTGAACTCCGGCTTCATGAAAACGGTGCTGATTGACGAATTTGGCAACGAGCAGGTGCTGGCCTTCCCGATGAAGGGCGACCTGATGGGCGTGGACGGCATCCATAGCAAGACCTACTCCTCGGAGGCGGTGGCGCTGTCGGACTGCGACCTGATCCTGCTGCCGTTCAAAAAGCTGACCACACTGGGCCGCACCCACGTGGAGCTGGAGAACCTGATGTACGGCGTGATGAGCCGCGAACTGGTGCGCGAGCAAGCCATGATTGGCATGCTGGGCGCCCTGAGCGCGGAAGCGCGGGTGGCGCGCTTCCTGGTCACGCTATCGGAAAAGTTTTCGCAGATGGGGTATTCGAGCAAGCTGTTCAACCTGCGCATGACGCGCCATGAGATCGGCAGCTACCTCGGCTTGACGCTGGAGACGGTCAGCCGCACGCTGTCGGCCTTCAATGAGATCGGGCTGATCAGCGTAGACCAGCGCACCATCGGCATCAAGGACGTCGACGCATTGAAATCGCTGCGTCGCCTGCCGCCATCGCGCACGCGCAGCAAGCTGCCGTCGCGCGCCAAAGCCGCCGCCGGCGAAGCTGCCGTGCCGCTGCTGGCGACTTTGTAAAGAGTACTACTCACCCAGCTTTGGCCCGCTTCGGCGGGCCTCTTTTTTTCTTCAATAATTTATTTGACAAGCATTGCCAATCTGCGCATAATGCAAATGCGAATCATTCTTATCTGAGGAAAAATAACAATGTCATCTTCCGCCACTATCGACGCCCCCAAACCCAAGGCTGCTGCCGCCCCTGCCGCGCAGCAGCCTGCCCCGCCCCAAGCGCTGCGCCGCTACACCACCGCCGGCCTGATGGAAGACCAGCGCGAAATCGAAATTGAACATGCCGGCCGCATTTACCGTCTTCGCATCACGCAGTTGAACAAGCTGATCCTGACTGCCTGAGGCTTACCCTCCCCAATCGCCAGCCAGCCGTCACACGCGGCAGCCAGCCACCCCTGATTTTCTGGAGTGAATCATGGCTATCGACCGCAACGACCCGATCTTTACGCATAGCGCCGCTGCCCGCCAGCCGGAGCTGATGCTGTCCGCCGTGCTGCACCTGATGTCGCATTACACTGCCAATGCCGCCGACAACGGCGGCTGCGTCAAGCTGGCATCGGTCATCGAGCGCCACCTGAAGGCGCTGTCGGCGCTGCCAGACCTGTCGCCCGTGCTGCGCGCCACCTGCCAGCAATTGTGCGAACAGTGGGGCGCCGTGGTCGAACAAGCCCGCCCTCCGCAGGAACGCGCCAGTTTCCTGGCGCGCCTGATCGGCCGTCCCCGGCCTGCCCCGCTGCCCGCCTGAGGCCCGCCATGTGCGACAAGCATGACACCGCCGCCGCCAGGGCCGCCGCGGAACCGGCACGCCGCCGCCGCATCTGGGACCTGCCCCACACCTGCCACTGCCCGCTGGTCGGAGTCGGCCTGCCGCTGGGCGTGCTGCGCAAGATCGTCACCAAGGCCGTCGGCGGCAAGGTGCTGGCCGACGATTATGAAGTCCACGTTGGCGCCGTCAGCGAATGCGGCAGCCGCAACCGCCTGTCAGAAGCGGTGCAGAAGGAACTGGAGCGCCGCTATGCCGTCGTGATCCAGCGCTTCCGCAACGCCCGCGATGCCGCGGCACTGGAAGCGCTATGGCAAGGCGCGGTCGCCAGCGGCGACGTGCCGGGCCCGTTCTGGGCCGGCCTCAGCCACCCGCACTGCACGCTCGAACTGCAGGAACGCATGTGCCGCGACCTGCACATGATCCAGCACCAGGCCGGCGCCGCCACGCGCGCCGACATCAGCCGCCTGCAGGTGCTCGAGCAATCCAACGCGGCCCAGGAACGCGAACTGGCGCGGCTGCAGCAACGCAGCGCCGCCTGGCAAGCCGAGCGCCACGCCGAGCAGGAAGCTCATGCCGCCGCCCTGATGCAGTTGCGGGCACAACTGGTGGGCCGCGACAGCGTGCTGGCCTCGCTGCGCCAGCAGCTCGATGAACTGCACGCCACCATCCCCGGCCTTGCCACGCGCGAACGCCTGGCGCGCCAGTTGGCCGCCACCGAACAGCGCGTGCACGATCTGCGCAGCGAAGCCGCCGCCGCCCGCGCCGAAGCCAGCGCCCTGGAACGCCAGCTCGGCGAAGCACGCGCCGCCCTGGCCGCCATCACCGCGCAACCCGCGCCCGCCATGCCGGCAGCCGTCACCGCCGCAACGGGCGGGCCGGCTGCCCGTGCGGGCACCACGGCACAGCGCGTCACGCTGCATGGCCGGCTGGCCGAACGCGTGCTGTGCGTAGGCGGCCGAGCCGGCAATGTCGCCGGCTACCGCAGCGTGATTGAAGACGCCGGCGCCGAATTCCTGCACCACGACGGCGGGCTGGAAGACAATGTCGCCCGCCTGGAAAGCAGCATGGCCGCCGCCGACCTGGTGATCTGCCAGACCGCCTGCATCAGCCACAGCGCCTACTGGCGCGTGAAGGACTTCTGCAAACGCCACCAGAAGCGCTGCATCTTCGTCGACAACCCCAGTGTCACCACCCTCCAGCGCGCGCTGGAACCACAATAAAAGTCGGGGTCAGCTCCGGCAATCGGACATTTTGCTGCGCAAAATGTCCGATTGCCGGAGCTG
>NZ_LMFZ01000002.1 GCF_001427305.1 Duganella sp. Root1480D1
ATCGGACAAACGCTGCGCGTTTGTCCGATTGCCGGAGCTGACCCCGACTTTTAATCAGTTATCCAGGTGGGAGATCTGCAGGCGGCGGCTTTCCTGGACTACGCCATTCGCCTTGTGCTCGAGCACCAGTTCGGCATTCTGCGCGTCCAGCGAGATGCCGACCGACAGGATGTCGATCAGCAGCAGTTGCAGGATGCGCGAGATCATCGACAGGAAGGCGCTGCTGTCTTCCGTATGGTCGACTGCCAGGCAAACCGTGGCCTTCTTGGCCAGCGGCGACTGGCTGCTGGTGATGGCGATCACGTCGGCACCGGCATTGCGCGCCGATTCCACCGCTTCGACCAGTTCCGGCAGCTTGCCGGAATTGGAGATCGCAATCACCACGTCGCCTGGCTTCAGCAGCTCGGAAGCCAGCTTGAACAAATGCGAGTCGCCGTAAGCGGCGGTCGGGATGCGGAAGCGGAAGAACTTGTGCTGCCCGTCCAGTGCCACCACGCGCGAATTGCCCATGGCGTAGAACTCGACCTTCTTGGCCTTGGACAGCAGTTCGATGGCGCGATCCAGCGAATGCACGTCCATCTGGTCGCGGAACTTCAGGATCGCGGAGACGGTGTTGTCGATCACCTTCGCGCTCAGGTCGTGCGTGCTGTCGGATACCCGCACCTGGCTGTGGCGCACCGGAATCGCGCCGGTCAGGCTGGAAGCAAACTTCAGCTTGAAGTCGGCCAGGCCCTGGAACCCGAGCGAGCGGCAGAAACGGATCACGGTCGGCTGTGATACTTCCGCCAGGCGCGCGATGTCGGCAATCGGCTCGTTCAGCACCAGGCGCGGTTGCTCGATCACCAGTTGCGCCACGCGCTGTTCGGCCGGAGTCAGCTCGGACTTCAGCGACTGCACGCGTTCCATCAGCGTGTTGGCGCCGGTGCGGCCGCGCAAGTGTTCGGACAGGATCGACGCAACGCCATAGAAGGCCGGGTTCGGCGTGGTGATCACATAAGTGGGGATCTCGGCCAGGTAGGACGAGAAACGGCCCTTGGCTTCAAAGCGGCTGCGGAATGGCGATTCCTTGAACCAGTCGCCCATGCGCGGCACGATGCCGCCGCCGATGAAGATGCCGCCGAAAGAACCCAGCGTCACCGCCAGGTTGGCCGCGGCCCCGCCCAGCATGGCGCAGAAGCATTCCAGCACTTCGATGCACAGCTCATTCCTGTCTTTCAGTGCGCCGGCAATGATTTGCTGCGAGGTCAGGTCGCGCACGCTCAAGCCATTGCGGCGAGCCAGCGCGCGGTAGATGATTTCCATGCCGGGACCGGAAATCAGGCGTTCGTTCGAAACGTGCGGCCAGGTTTGCCAGGCATATTGCAGGATCGCGTATTCGCGTTCATCGGCAGGGGCAAAGTTGGTGTGGCCGCCTTCGGAACCGAGGGTCACGAAACCGTCCGTGGTCGGGATCACGCCGGAGCAGCCCAGGCCAGTGCCGGGGCCGAGAACGCCGATCACCGAGTTCTGCGCCGCGGAACCGCCGCCGACCTGCATCAGGTCGTCCGCCTTGAAGCCAGGGATGGCCATGGCCAGCGCAGTGAAGTCGTTCACCACCAGCAGCGTATGCAGGCCCAGTTCGCGCCGCACTTCGTCGGTGGAGAACTGCCAATCGCGGTTAGTCATGCGAATGTAGTCGCCATGCACCGGGTTGGCCAGCGCCAGCGCGCCGTGATTGAGGCTGACGTCTCCGTGGTCCGCCAGGTAGCTGCGCAACAGCGGGACAATGCCGGTGAAGTCGTCGCATTGCAATACGCGCACCGCCTGGAACTCGCCAGGAGCCGTTTGCAGCGCCAGGCGCGCGTGGGTAGCGCCGATGTCAGCCAGCAGGCGCGGGCCGTCCGCAAAAGCGGATCGGTTAGCTTTTGGGTCTGCCTCAATCTGTTTCATTGTCTTTTAAGTATTAGATAACGCCTTAAAGGCGGGAGGATACCCGAAAAACAAGGCCCCGTGCGTAGACGGGGCCTCTTATATTTATCCTGCGTAGCCAAACCAGGCGCCATAGCCTGGAAGTTGGACCTCGCCGTCCACCACTTCGCCGGGCAAGCCGGGCTGCTCAAGCTTCTGCGCCCCCTTGGCTGCCGCCAGCGGGAAATTGACCGGCGCCGCCCCCAGGTTGAACAGCGCAATCACGCTGCGCTCCCCTTCCAGGTCGCGCCGCAGCGCCAAAACCGGCTCCGGCGCGTCATGGAACACGATATCGCCGCGCGTCAGCTGCGGCATCGTCTTGCGCCAGGCGATCATGCGGCGCGCAAAGTTCAGCGGCGAATTCGGGTCTTCTTCCTGCACGGACGCGGCGATAGCCTTGTGCTCCTCCGCCACCGGCAGCCAGGGCGTGCCCGAAGTGAAACCGCCATGCACGCCAGTGGTCCAGGCGACCGGGGTGCGGCAGCCATCGCGGCCCTTGAATTCAGGCCAGAAGGTCTTGCCATACGGGTCCTGGATCAGCTCATAAGGCACGTCAGCCTCGCTGAAGGCCAGCTCGTCGCCCTGGTACAGGCAAGGGGTGCCTTTCAGCGACAACTGCATGGCCAGCACCAGCTTGGCAAAGGCCGCCTGGTTGCTCATGCCATTCCAGCGCGTCACCACGCGCACCGCATCGTGGTTGCCAACCGACCAGGAAGGCTGGCCGTCCTTGACGCGGGCCTTGAAGTCTTCCACCTGCTTGCGGATATGCCCCGCACTGCTGTCGGCAGTCAGCAGGTTGAAGCTGTACGCCATGTGCAGCTTGTTGCCGCCGGCGGTGTATTCGGCCATCACGGCCAGCGAATCGTCCGCGCCCACCTCGCCGATCGCCACTGCGCCATATTCGTCCAGCAGCACGCGCAGTTTTTCGAGGAAGGCCACGTTTTCAGGCTGGCTCTTGTCGTGGATGTGCGCCTGCATGCCGTATGGATTGGCGTCGCTCACGGTGGCGGTGTCGCGCACCAGGGCCGGCGGGTTGCTGCGCAGCTGGCGGTCGTGGAAGTGGAAGTTGCAGGCGTCCATGCGCACGCCGTCGACGCCCCGCTTCAGCCAGAAGCGCAGCGCGTCCAGGTGGGCCTGCTGCACGTCCGGGTTGTGGAAGTTCAGGTCCGGCTGGCTGACCAGGAAATTGTGCATGTAGTACTGCTTGCGGCGCGAATCCCATTGCCAGGACGAGCCGCCGAACACCGACAGCCAGTTGTTCGGCGGGTTCCCGTCCGGCAGCGGGTCGGCCCAGATATACCAGTCCGATTTCGGATTGCCGCGCGAAGAACGGCTCTCCTTGAACCAGGGATGGTCTTCGGAGGTATGGGACATGACCTGGTCGATCATGATTTTCAGGCCCAGGCTGTGGGCCTTGGCGATCATGCGGTCGAAGTCGGCCAGGGTGCCGAACATCGGGTCGACGTCGCAGTAATCGGCCACGTCGTAGCCGAAATCGCGCATGGGGGACTTGAAGAATGGGGAAATCCAGATGATGTCCACGCCCAGCTTGGCGATGTAGTCGAGGCGATCGGTAATGCCATTCAGGTCGCCGATGCCGTCACCATTGGTGTCCAGGTAACTGCGCGGATAAACCTGATAAATGATTGCTTCTTTCCACCAAGGTGTGCTCATATTCCTCATCCCGATCAAAAACAATTATGTAGATAATATACATGATGAATGCGGGAAGTTCAAATAGTATGATTCCTTAAAAATCAATAACTTACGATTTTTCGCGTAGTTAAACTACATGTAAGTGAATCCAGTAGTTGCCAAGGCAGATGGGTTCGCATAGCATCGCGGCCATTATTCGAATCGGGAGACCTCATGTCGACGCAAGAACTGGAACAGGGTAACGGGCCGATGCCCCGGCAAATCCCGTACATCATCACCAACGAGGCTTGCGAGCGTTTCAGTTTTTATGGCATGCGCAACATCCTGGTGCCATTCCTCATCAGCACCCTGCTGCTGTTCATCCCTTCCGAGCATCGCGCCAACGAAGCGAAGCACGTGTTCCATACTTTCGTGATCGGCGTGTATTTCTTCCCGCTGCTGGGCGGCTGGCTGTCGGACCGCTTCTTCGGCAAATACAACACCGTATTCTGGTTCTCGCTCATTTACTGCGCAGGACATGCCTGCCTGGCCTTGTTCGAAAACCACCTGGAAGGCTTTTACTTTGGCCTGTTCCTGATTGCCTTCGGTTCAGGCGGCATCAAGCCATTGGTGGTGTCCTTCGTTGGCGACCAGTTCGACCAGACCAACAAGAAGAAGGCTAAGGTGGTATTCGACGCCTTCTACTGGAGCATCAATTTCGGTTCCTTCTTTGCTTCGCTGCTGATGCCGATCTTCCTGAAGGACTTCGGCGCGGCGGTTGCTTTCGGCATTCCGGGCATCCTGATGTTCATCGCCACCATCGTGTTCTGGCTGGGGCGCAGGAAGTACATTCACGTGCCGCCAGCGGCGCCGAGCGAAGAATCGTTCACCCGCGTTGCCAGGACTGCCCTGATGTCGGCGGCGCCTGGCCAGTCCCGTCCGGGCCTGAACGTGGCCCTGGTTGGCGTGGCTGCCGCACTGGTATCGCTGGCCATGACGCCGTCGTGGGGCTTCGTGATCGCGGCCTGTACCGCCCTGGTGCTGGTGATGGCCTTTGGCGGCATCGGCACCTCGATGCAGCTTGAGCGCGCACGCGGCAAGCATAGCGACGAGGCGGTGGACGGCGTGCGCGCCGTGCTGCGTATCTTCATCGTGTTTGCGATGGTGACGCCGTTCTGGTCCCTGTTCGACCAGAAGGCATCAACCTGGATCGTGCAGGCCAACGACATGGTGCACCCGACCTATGAAATCCTGGGCTGGTCGTTCTCCTTCGTGCCGGCACAAATGCAGGCGCTGAACCCGCTGCTGGTGATGCTGTTGATCCCGTTCAATAACATCGCCCTGTTCCCGCTGCTGCGCAAGCTGGGCATCGAACCGACGCCGCTGCGCCGCATGGGCACCGGCATCTTCGTGTCCGCGCTGGCCTGGGTGGTGATCGGCACGCTGCAGGTAGTGATGGATGGCGGCACGCCGGTGTCGATGGCCTGGCAGATCCTGCCGTATGCACTGCTGACATTTGGCGAGGTGCTGGTCTCCGCCACCGGCCTGGAATTCGCGTACTCGCAGGCGCCGGCTTCGATGAAGGGCGTGATCATGGCGCTGTGGTACCTGGCGGTCACGGTCGGCAACCTGTGGGTGCTGATACTGAACGCCGGCGTGAAGAACGACGCGGTGTCGGCCTATATCAAGACTACCGGCTTCTCGGTCATGGCGTTCCAGATGTACTTCTTCGCCGCCTTCGCCGCCCTGGTGGCGGGCTGCTTCGCGCTGTACGCGATGCGCTACAGGATGGTGGACTTCTACCGCAAGGACCCGGAGCCGCAAGCCTGCTACGGCACGACTCCCGAACCGCAGAAAGCTTAATGTTCCGCAGGGGCCTGCCCTCGCGGGCTCCTTCAGGAAAACACTTGCTTAAGCGAAGGCGCTTCAAGCACCGCTGCGCCCCAGGCGGCAAGTTGCTCTTCACTCGCCTTTGCCAATTTCTTGCGTACCGCGACGGGGACAGTCCCGAATCGCTGGACCAACTGCTCGTGGAATGCATGACCCAACGCGGCTTTCCACGGAGAGTCGTAACGCGCTGGCGGCGATTTGGTCGGCATCAGGACAGTCTACTGCCGCGACTCAGGCCACCGCGTTGAGGAAGCGCAAGCGCGGCGAAAATCCGCACAAGGCAAGGATGGAATTCCGGAATTCCGCCATGGCGCCGCCCGGTCGCCGCTGCCGCCGGGCGGCGCGCTCCAATAAAATCAAGCACTTGCCGCATTCCAATTTTCTGGCATGGAAGCTGCTAATAGCTGGTCAAAACACCCCTTATCCAGGAGACCAGCATGACCAAGCTTAAACTCGCATCCCTCTTCATCGCCGCAGCATTCGCTTCCGCCGCCAACGCCCAGGAAGTTGTCCGCCTCGGCAACCTGAAGTTCGCGCACTACGGCGCCGTCTCGTATATCAAGGAAATCGCACCGAAGTGCGGCATCAAGGTCGAAGAACACGTCTTCGCCAAAGGCCCCGACGTGATGCAGGCCATCCTGGCAGGCGAGCTCGATGTCGGCGCCACCGCGTCGGAAGCCGCCATCCAGGGCCGCGCCAATGGCGCCCCGATTTATGTCGTCGCCGGTTTCGCCAAAGGTGGCGCGCGCCTGGTCGCGCGCCCCGACAGCGGCATCAAGGCAATCAAGGATTTGAAAGGCAAGAAAGTCGGCGTGACCCGCGGCGGCATCCACGAGGTGCTGCTGGCAGCGGAACTGACCCAGGCCGGCCTGACCTTCTCTGACGCACCGGGCAAGGACGTGCAACTGGTGTTCCTGGCCTTCGCCGACCTGAACCAGGCCCTGCTCGGCAAGAACCTGGACGCGATCATGCAATCGGAACCGCAATCCTCGCAAGCCATCAACAAAGGCTTCGGCGTGGAAGTCATGAAGCCATATGACACCCCGATCGGCGAGCCAGTCCGTACCATGGTGATGAGCGAGAAATTCTACGCGACCCGCCGCGCCACCGCCGCAAAGTTCATGAACTGCTTCGTGCAGGCTACCAAGACCTTCATCGACGACAAGCCAACCGCTGAAAAATACGTGCGCAACGTAATCTTCAAGGGCCAGATCAGCGCCGACGATTTCCAGGACGCGATCGCCAACTCTCCATACACCTACGACATCTCCCCGCAGCACATCCAGGTCACCACCGACGTGATGAACAAGACCGGCGTAGGCAAGATGCGCAAGGCACCAGTGGCTACCGAGTGGGTCAAGACCGACCTGCTGGACGAGGCCAAGAAAAGCCTGAACATCAAGTAAGGCGAGGCATATCATGGCAAAACTGAATTTGCGCCAGATTGCAGCGGGCTCCGTGGTGCCCGTACTGGTGATCGCATTGTGGCAGGCCAGCGCTTCGCTGGAATGGATCAACCCGCAGGTCCTGCCCTCTCCTTGGGCAGTAGTAACCAAGTGGGTGGAATACCTGCTGCCGCTGCAGGCTTACGACCCGGCCGCCAGCTCGTGGCTGGCCTGGGCCCTGTCCGGCGAGCTGATTGGCGACACCGTCAGCAGCATGTACCGCGTGCTGGTCGGCTTCGCAGTCGGTGCCGGCCTGGCCCTGCCTTTCGGCCTGGTAATGGGTTCGAGCAAGCGTATGTACGACTGGCTCAATCCCCTGCTGCAGGTACTGCGCCCGATTCCGCCTATCGCCTACATCCCGCTGGCAATCCTGTGGTTCGGCCTGGGTAACGCGCCTGCCGTGTTCCTGATTGCGCTGGGCGCCTTCTTCCCGGTACTGATGAACACCATCGCCGGCGTGCGCCACGTGGACGGCATTTATATCCGCGCCGCCCGCAACCTGGGTGTCAGCCAGAGCACCATGTTCGTGCGCGTGATGCTGCCGGCCGCCGTGCCTTACATCCTGTCGGGGGTGCGCATCGGCATCGGTACCGCCTTCATCGTGGTGATCGTTTCCGAGATGATCGCCGTGAACAACGGCCTTGGTTTCCGCATCCTGGAAGCGCGCGAGTACTTCTGGTCGGACAAGATCATCGCCGGCATGATCAGCATTGGCCTGCTTGGACTGGCGATCGACATTGGCATGAACAAGCTGAATAACCATCTGCTGCGCTGGCACCGCGGCCTGGAGAACTAAGATGAGCGCAACCCATATCGACGTCAAGCACGTCAACAAGGTATTCAAGACCGACAACCGCGAAGTGGTGGCGCTGCGCGACATCAACCTGCAGATCCCGCAGGGCCAGTTCGTCTGCCTGCTGGGCCCATCGGGCTGCGGCAAGTCGACCCTGCTGAACGCCATCGCCGGCTTCTCACTGCCTTCCAGCGGCGAGATCACGGCCGATGGCCAGTTGATCACCGGCCCGGGCCCCGAGCGCGGCATGGTGTTCCAGGAGTACGCCCTGTTTCCATGGATGACAGTGGAAAAGAACATCGCCTTCGGCCTGGAAGTGAAAGGCATGTCGCAAGCGGAAATCAAGCAGCGCGTGGACCAGTTGCTGGGCATGTTGTCGCTGTCCGACTTCCGCAACCGCTTCCCGAAAGACCTGTCGGGCGGCATGCGTCAGCGCGTCGCCATTGCACGCGTGCTGGCCCTGGACTCCCCGATCATGCTGATGGACGAGCCGTTCGGCGCACTCGATGCGCTGACCCGGCGCGACCTGCAGGACGAGCTGCTGCGCATCTGGAACGAGCAGAAAAAGACCATCATCTTCGTGACCCACAGCATCGAGGAGGCAATCTACCTGGCCGACCGCATCGTCGTCATGACCTACCGCCCCGGTACCGTCAAGCGCGACATGATCGTGGACCTGCCGCGCATGCGCGATCCGGCCTCGGCCGATTTCAATGCGCTCAAACGCGAACTGGGTGCGCTGGTCATGGAAGAACAGCAGCGCCACCACAGCGACGAACTGCGCATGGCCGCCGTGGACTAAAATTGCGCTTATGCGCAAACCTTTCATCCTGTTGCTGTTACCGGCGGCCGCGATCATCGTGGCCGCCTATATGCTTGGCGCTTACCGCGCCGGCAACGAACAGTTGGCCCAGGGCCAACGCCAGTTGCAACTCATGGCACCAGAACTGCAATCGGTGCTGGAACGCTTTGAAACCCTCCCCTTCGTCCTGGCGCAGCAGCCGGACCTGACCAACGCCCTGGCCCGCCCCAAGGATCCCGACGCCATCGCCCGGCTGAACGAGACGCTGCAGACCATCCAGCAGCAAGCCAAGGTCGGGGCACTCTACCTGATGGACCGCAGCGGCCTGACGCTGGGCGCCAGCAACTGGGACCAGCCGCTTGGCTTCGCCGGCAAGAATTTCTCTTACCGTCCCTATTTCCAGGCGGCGCTGCATGGCCAGGCGGGCCGCTTCTATGGCATCGGCACCAGCACCAGCGAAGCGGGCTACTTCATCGCACAGCCGGTAAACCGGAATGGCGAAATCGCGGGCGTTATCGCGGTAAAGATCAGCCTCGCCGAACTGGAACGCAACTGGAGCAGCAGCGAAGACCCGATCGTTCTGGCTGACCGCCATGGCGTGATTTTCCTCAGCAACCGTCCAAACTGGCGCTATCACAGCCTGGAGCGTTTGCCTGCCGACGCCCTGGCCGAACTGGTCAACACGCAGCAATACATCGGCCGCGAAGTCACGCCGCTGGCGCGCAATCCCGGCCCCCGCGTCACGCAAGAGGTGGGCCGCCTTGGCTGGCAATTGATGATTTTCCCAAGCCAGTTGCGCGTGGTCCGCAGCGGCATCAACTGGGCGCTGGCAACGGCGCTGCTGCTGGGCTGCGGCGCCATATCGTATTGGGCCATGCACCAGCGCCGCCGGCGGCGCGAAGAACGCCTGGCCTTCGACCGCGAACTGGAATCGCGCATCGCCCAGCGCACGCAGCAACTGAGCGAAACCAACCGCATCCTGCGCACCACCCAGAATGAGCTGGTGCAAGCCGGCAAACTGGCCATGCTGGGCCAGATGGCAGCCGGCATGACGCACGAATTGAACCAGCCGCTGGCGGCGATCCGCGCCTTTGCCGACAATGCCCGTACCTTCCTCGAACGCGGCCAACCGGAGCAGGCGGCCAGCAACCTTGGCCATATCGGCGATGCCAGCGCGCGCATGGGCGCCATCATCAGCCAACTGAAAGGCTTCGCGCGGAAGGATGAAACCGTCGGCCCGGTCGATTTTGGGCGCGCGGTGCGCAGCTCGGCCTTCCTGCTGGAGAGCGAGAGCAAGCGCCGCAACGTTGTACTGGAAATCGATACCGGAGCCGGGCCGCTCATGGTGGCGGGCGATACGGTGCGCATCGAACAAGTGCTGATTAACCTGCTGCGCAACGCGCTCGATGCGGTCGAGGGACGGCCGCAGCCCCGTGTCGCTGTCGTGCTGACGCACGAAGGCAGCGACGGCGTAGCGCGCATCAGCGATAGCGGGCCTGGCATCCCGCAGGAGGTGGCCGCGCACCTGTTTGAGCCTTTCTTCACCACCAAGCCGGCCGGAAAAGGGCTGGGCCTGGGGCTGGCGATTTCCTCGTCGATCGTGCAGGCGATGAATGGCCGCCTGACGGCACGCAACCTGGACGGCGGCGGTGCGCAGTTTGAGTTACGCTTACCGCTTATTAAGGAAGGAGCTGCCCGATGAAGGCGCTATTGGTTGAAGACGAGGCCGCGCTGCGGCTGGCCACCACGCAAACCCTGGAGTTGGGCGGCTTTGCTGTGCAAGCCTGCGCGAGCGCTGAGGAAGCGCTACCGCTGCTGCTGGCGAATTTCGCGGGCGTGGTGGTGACCGACGTGCGGCTGCCAGGGCTTTCCGGCCTGGACTTGCTGGCGCGCGTCGCAGCGCTGGATACCGAACTGCCCGTTATCGTGGTCACCGGCCATGGAGACGTCAGCATGGCCGTGGAGGCGATGCGGGCCGGCGCATACGACTTCATCGAAAAGCCCTTCGCCTCCGAACGCTTGATGGATGCAGTCAAGCGCGCGCAGGAGCGCCGCAACCTGGTGCTGGAAAACCGCCGCTTGCGCAGCGAGCGCGCCCAGCACCCCGACATGCCCGACCTTATCGGCCGTTCCGAAGCCATCGAGCATTTGAAGGTCGTGGTGCGCAACGTCGCGCCGACCGGCGTGGACATCCTGGTCAATGGCCAGACCGGCACCGGCAAGGAAGTGATGGCACGCCTGATTCATGCCGCCAGTGGGCGCAAGGGGAATTTCGTCGCCATCAATTGCGGGGCGTTGCCGGAGTCGGTGTTCGAGAGCGAGATCTTCGGCCACGAGGCAGGCGCCTTCACCGGCGCGCAAAAGCGGCGCATCGGCAAACTGGAATTCGCCAACGGCGGTACGGTATTCCTCGATGAGATCGAGAGCATGCCGATGGCCTTGCAGGTCAAGCTGCTGCGCGTGCTGCAGGAACGCCGCCTTGAGCGGCTGGGCGGGAATGAGTCGGTCGCGCTGGATTGCCGGGTGGTCGCGGCCAGCAAGGCCGACCTGCTTGCCTTGTCGGCGCAGGGATTGTTCCGCGAGGACTTGTATTACCGGATCGGCGTGATCAGCATCGATTTGCCGCGCTTGCGCGACCGGCGCGAGGATATCCCGCTGCTGCTGGCGCACTTCGTTGCCGAGGCGGCGCAGCGCTACCAGCGGGCGATGCCCATGTGGACACCGGAACAGATGGCGGCGTGGCAGGCGGCAGACTGGCCGGGCAATGTGCGGGAACTACGCAACTTCGCAGAGCGCTTGACGCTAGGCCTGGTGCCTGCTGCATCCATCACGCCATCACCTGGCGCGGCGGCTGGCGCCCCCCATGGCGAAGGGCTCGCGGCCGGACTTGCCGCCCCGGCAGTCCCCGGTGCAGCCTTCGCGACTGGCGCAGGCATTTCATCGCCGGCGGGCGTGGCAACCGGCGCGGGCATGGATTGGGCCGCCGGCGCCGGCGGCACGGGCAGCGCCGCCATGACTGCAGGTCCCGCCTCAGCTGCCGGCGTTGCGATGGCGGCCGGCGTCCCGGCCGCAGGGTTGGTAGCCGGGGATGCCGAGCAGCCTTCCCTTCCGCAGCAGGTCGACGCCTTCGAGCGCGATCTGATCCTGCGCGCCCTTGCCGCTGCCGACAACAATGTGGCGTTGGCGGCAGACCGGCTGCTGCTGCCCCGTAAAACGCTCTATGACAAACTGAAAAAGCACCAGATCCAGCGCGAGTAAAATGTAGTAAAGCTACATATTTTGCGGTAAGATTTCTGTAGCATCACTACTACGGAGACCAAATGAAGCAGCGCACCCTCGCGGCGGCCCTCCTGCCGGCCGTCGCGGCGTTTTCCGCCGCCGCGGCGCCCACCACCGCCCTCACCGCCTCCCCCACCGCCGCGACGCCGCACAGCCTGACCTCCTGCGACGGCCCATATGAAACCGTGCTGGCGCGCACCCAGGGCTTCGACGCCCGCGCGCTGTGGCTGGACGGCCGCCTGGCCAAATGGGCTGGCGCACAGGCCGAGGGCAGCTTCAAACTCTATTACGCAACAGCCGCCGGCATCAGCGCGCCGCAAGGCGCCACTGTCAGCGGGGCCGATGGTGCATTGCCGCTGACGGCAACGACCGAAGCGCTCCCCGCCGCGCTGGCCCAACGCTTCAAATACACCGGCGACGGCGTGCTGCTCGCGCTCTCTGCCGCCGACCGCGCCCGCTTGCCGGCACTACTGGCAAAACAGCTCGTCCTGGTGCAGGAAAACGCTGATGGAACCGTGCGCGACGCCACTGCGCTGCAGGTCCCCGGCGCGCTGGATGAGCTCTACGCCTCTGCGGAACAAACAAGCGACCTGGGCGCCAGCATCGGCAAGGGCGGCACCACCTTCAAGCTGTGGGCGCCGACTGCCCAACGCGTATCGGTCTGCGTGTTCGACACCGGCAGCAGCAAGCCGAAATCCATCGCCACCATGCACCCGGACGCGAAAACCGGCATCTGGTCTGCCAGCCCCCGCGGCAACCTGTCCGGCCGCTATTACAAATACGTGGTGGACGTCGTCGCGCCAAAGACTGGCCTGGTGCGCAACGTCGTCACCGACCCTTATTCAGTCAGCCTGACCGCCGATTCCGCCCGCAGCTACATCGCCGACCTGGACGACCCGCGCCTGGCCCCCGCCGGCTGGAGCAAGGACCAAGCGCCGCCCAAAGTCAAAGCGCAGCCGGACATGTCGATCTACGAACTGCATGTACGCGACTTTTCGATCAACGACCTGTCGGTCAGCGCCATCAACCGCGGCAAATACACTGCCTTCCGCGAGACTGGTTCCAACGGCATGAAACACCTTGCCATGCTGGCCAGGGCAGGCCTGACGGACGTGCACCTGCTGCCGGTATATGACCTGGGCAGCGTGCCGGAAAAAGGCTGCATCGCCCCCGTCGTGCACGGTGCGCCGGACAGCGACCAGCAGCAGAGAATCGTCAGCGACAATGCATTGAAAGACTGCTACAACTGGGGCTACGACCCGTGGCACTACAACGCACCGGAAGGCAGCTACAGCACCGACGCCGCCGACGGTGCGCGACGCATCATCGAGTTGCGTGAAATGGTCATGGCGCTGCACAAGACCGGCCTGCGCGTCGGCACCGACGTGGTCTACAACCACACCTACCGCGGCGGCCAGCAGGAACGCTCGGTACTGGACCGCATCGTCCCCGGCTACTACCAGCGCCTGAACCTGAAAGGTGAAATCGAAAGTTCGACCTGCTGCTTCAACACCGCCACCGAGAACCGCATGATGGCCAAGCTGATGATCGATTCGGCCGAGCTGTGGACCAGGCACTACCACATCGACTCGTTCCGTTTCGACCTGATGGGGCACCAGCCACGCGCCGCAATGGAAGCGCTGCAGGCGCGTGTCAACAAGGCCGCCGGACGGCATGTGAACCTGATCGGCGAAGGCTGGAACTTTGGCGAAGTGGCGGACGGTGCGCGCTTTGTGCAGGCCTCGCAATTGTCACTGAATGGCAGCGGCATCGGCACCTTCAGCGACCGCGCCCGCGATGCCGTGCGTGGCGGCGGTGCAGGCGATTCGGGGCAGCAGGTGATTTCGCAGCAGGGTTATGTCAATGGCCTGGTATATGACCCGAATGCCGCTGCGGGCCTGCGGCCGGTGACGGACCTGATGAAAGCCGCCGATCTCGTGAAGGTCGGCCTGGCCGGCTCGGTCCGAAACTATCGCATGCAGACCTTTACCGGCGAGACCAGGGAACTGCAGGCGATCGTCTATGGCGGCAACCAGCCGGCCGGCTATGCCAGCCAGCCTGGCGAGGTAGTCAACTACGTGGAGAACCACGATAACCAGACGCTGTACGACGTCAATGCCCTCAAGCTGCCGGTTTCCACCACGAGTGCGGACCGGGCACGCGTACAGATGCTGGCGGCGGCAATCAACGCTTTCTCGCAGGGCGTGGCTTACTATCACGCCGGATTTGAAATCCTGCGCTCGAAGTCGATGGACCGCAACAGCTTCGAATCAGGGGACTGGTTCAATCGCCTTGACTGGACCTACCAGACCAACTACTTCGGCTCCGGCCTGCCGCCGGCCGCGGACAACGGCAAAGACTACGCGCTGCTCCAGCCCCTGCTGGCAAATCCCGCGCTGCAGCCAACTCCGGTTGATATTGCCTTTGCGCGCGACACCTTCCGCGACCTGCTGCGCATTCGCGCCAGCAGCACGCTGTTCCGCATGCGTACTGCGGACGATATCAGGAAGCGCCTGCACTTCCTGAATACGGGCCCCGGCCAAGTGGCTACGGTCGTCGCTGCGCGCCTCGATGGCATTGGCTATGAAGGCGCCGGATTCAAGACGGTGGCTTACTTTATCAATGTGGACAAGGTGGAGCAGACGATCGTCGCCGCAGGCGAAACCGGCAAGTCTTATCGCCTGCATCCGGTACAGGCCGGGGCGGCGGCGCGTTACGATGCCGCGACAGGCAGCTTCACCATTCCGGCAAGGACGGCTATAGTATTCGTTGAATAAACTTTAAGGCCGGTGGCCGCCTAGCCATGTCAACCAACCTTCGCGCGCTGCAAGGCGATATCACCAAGCTTGCGGTGGACGCAATCGTCAACGCTGCAAATTCCTCCCTTCTCGGCGGTGGCGGCGTTGACGGCGCAATCCATCGCGCCGCCGGGCCGGAACTGGTCCACGAGTGCCGCCTCCTCGGTGGCTGCAAGACGGGCGAGGCGAAGCTGACCAAGGGTTATCGGCTGCAGGCCAGGTACATCGTCCACACAGTCGGGCCAGTGTGGCGTGGTGGCACGAACAGCGAGCCGGAACTTTTGGCTGCTTGTTATCGTGGCAGCGTGGAATTGGCGGCCAAGCATGGCATCGCAACACTGGCATTCCCCAGCATCAGCACCGGCATTTACGGCTACCCGATCGACTTGGCCGCCAAGCTCGCTGTGTCGACGGTCCGTGCCGCAGTCGAGGAATTTCCGGGCGTCGACGAAGTCATCTTCTGCTGCTTCTCTCAAGCAGATCTTGCGGTCTATGAAGGAATTCTAAAGCAATGACGGTACGTGAATTCGATGCCGCAGACTTCCCCGCCGTTTGCCGTATCTACCTTGAAGCCAAACGGGAAGAGCTCAAGTTCGAGCCCCGCCCTTTCGAAGTGACGCCGCTCGACCAGGATGCGAGCATCCTGGCGGCTTTTAATGAATCCGATGTCACAGTGTTCGACGATGGCACAGTATGCGGGTTCGCAGCAACTTTCGCCGGCCAATTGAGGGCCTTGTTCGTGCAAGGAGAGTCGCGCGGCAAAGGAATCGGGCAGGCACTGCTGGATGCCGTAGTGTCGAGACAGGCGGAAGGCGTGTCGTTGAATGTCGCCAAATCAAACGTGGCCGCCCAGCGCTTCTATACACGCAATGGATTTTCAACCGTCGGCCAGACAGTGAGGCAGTACTCAGGATTTGACATTGCCTACGTCCAGATGCGACTCGGGTAGTGCGCTGCATGCCGCGTCTCCGTGCCAAAATACAGGCACCGCCATCGCGAGGGATGCACATGCCTCAGGAACTCGTCTGCACCATCGGCCATTCAAACCGCACAATCGAGGAGTTCATCGGATTGCTGCGCCAGAACGGCGTCGAATGCCTGCTCGACATCAGGACGGTGCCGAAATCGCGCCATAACCCACAGTTCGGCCAGGACCAGCTTGCAGCGTCGCTCGCAGAGGCGGGGATCGAATACCTTTACTTGCGCGGCCTTGGCGGACTGCGGCGTCCGCGCAAGGATTCCGAAAATACCGGCTGGCGCAACCTCTCCTTCCGCGGTTATGCCGACTACATGCAGACCGAGGAGTTTGCGGAAAATGTCGATTCTGTCGCGGAGCTGGGCCGCAGCAAGTGCTGCGCGCTGATGTGCGCGGAAGCGGTGCCGTGGCGCTGCCATCGCTCGCTGGTAGCCGATGCCCTGCTGGTGCGCGGCGTGCACGTGGACGATATCATCGATGCGAGGCAACGGCGTCCACACAAGATGACGCCATTTGCTTGCGTAGAAGGGTTACGGATTACTTATCCGGACGAAGGCCCGAGTGGGAATCGGTGAACTTTTGCGGCCAGGCGCGATGGTATCCTGCTTCAATTTTGGCCCTCACCATGAAAAGAACATCGTGCAGCCTGGTCATCGCGACCATCTTGAGCGTCGCCTTGCAGGCCCATGCCTGCATCAATACCGTCGGTACCAACTACCGCGGCGAATTCATCAGTCCAGGAACGTACACGGGCAAGGACCTCAAGCCCGACCTGGCCACGCCAACCAGCAAAGCAGCATTGGTCCCTTGGGCAAAGGACGCCGTAACAGCAGTGCGCAAAACGCAATCATTCGGGAATTTAATCGACCTTTCCGCAGTCTTGATCCGTTTCGGAAAATTTCCCGAGGCGGTAAAACTGCTTCAATTTGTGGAGAATAAGTACCCCGGCAAATATCAGACGGCATCCAACCTTGGTACTGCCTATGAATTAATGGGGCAGAACGAAGATGCGCTGAAATGGATTCTTGAAGGAGTGAAGCGAAATGCTCACGACCATTACGGAACGGAATGGCTCCATGTTTACATCCTGAATGTAAAGTTGGGGAAGGTCCCGCCCGCGGCTCCTGGCAGGTCAATCCTGAATCTCGACTTCGGCAATGAAGTGATGCCTCGACGTCCGGCACCGCTCCCCAACGGGAACGCGGGAAAACCAATAACTTTGTACGAAATGGGCAGTGCGCTGCGCTACCAGGTGCGGGAACGGATCTGGTTCGTGCCTGCTCCAGACAAAATGGTTGCCGGCTTGCTGCTCGACTGGGCGAACCTTGAGCTGCTTGCAGGTGCGGTCGAATCCGCGGACGTGCTTTACGAAGCCGCAATCCGTTACGGAATTAAAGAAGACCGGACAATCTCCCTGCGCAGGAAGGAGGTTGAAAAAATCCTTTCGCAAGCGAAGGAACATCCAAGCGATAAACGAGGGGAATGCGAGCTATGCAATCCGCCCTGGTCAACACCGGAGGGTTACGCCGCGGAGAAGCAAGCCGCCCGCTGACAGGCGGCTCGCGCAGGATTATTTCGCCAACAGGATGGTGGCGCTTTTCCCGTTGGTGCGGACGACGCCGTCTTTCACGGTGTAGGCGGCGCCGGAGTATGCGTCCTTCAGCTTCGTACCATCGGCGAACACCCCGCCGACGCTGATGTCGACCGGCTGGCCGGTCTGTACGTCCAGCGCCACCACAACTTTATCGTCGCCACGCGCGCGGCTGAAGGTGTATGGCAGGTCCGCCAGCTTCTTATGCTCGCCAGCGCCGATCGCCGGATGCGCCTGGCGGAATTTACCCAGCTTCGCCCAATGCGTGCGGATCTTCGCGTTTGCCTTCAAGTCGCCCCAGTTCATGAAGGAGCGCAGCTTGGCATCCCCCTTCGCTTCGGCCACGTCGAGGCGGCGTGAAATCTCATCGCCGTAGTAGATCTGCGCAGCGCCCGGGGCGAGCAGCAGCTTGTTGGCGGTCTCGAAAGGCTTCTGGCGCGCAGGATCGAAGGGATTGCCGTCGTCGTGCGAGTCCATGTAATTCATGACCGAGTGCCCTTTCAGCGGACCCGCAAGCTGGGTGGCGTATTTGCTGAACAAGGATTCGTAATCACCCTTTGCGTCATGCACCATGCCGAAGTTGATCAGGCCATCGAAGCCATTGGTGAAGTAGTTGGCTTTCTCGCCAGCACCCATGTCGAAATCCTGGCCGTGCGCGATGTTGTAGTTGTACACCTCGGCCAGCATGTAGAAGCGGCCGTCGCCCTGCACCTTTTTCGGGTTCAGGCTTTTCCATTCGTCGTGCGCCGCCAGGGCGACCTTGCGCAGCTCGGCCCACACCGCAGGCTCGACATGCTTGGCCGTATCTGCGCGGAAGCCGTCGACGCCGTACTTGCGCACCCAGTCGGCATGCCACTTCATCAGGTAGTAGCGCGGCGCACGGGGATAGCCGGTGCGGGCGAAGAAATCGTCCAGCTCTTTCACTTCGCGTTGATAGCGGCCTTCGGATTTCCACTTGGCCACCAGCGCTGGCGGCAGTTCCACCGGCGCATCGCTCTCGGTGCGGAAGTCGGGCAGGTTCTTCACCAGCGTGCAGCTCACGGTCGATGGCGCGTCCTTGTACTGGCATTGAGGCTCGGTGCGCACCCAGCCTTCCGGCCAGACAGGATCGGCCTCGGTGACAGGGCCGGTATGGTTCATCACCACATCCAGCAACACACGGATGCCGCGTGCGTGGGCCGCTTCAACGAAATCGCCGAAGTCCTTTTCCGTGCCAAGGTTGGCATCCATCGCAGTGAAGTCGCGCGCCCAGTAGCCGTGGAAGCCGTAGGACTTGCCGGTACCTTCATCCGTGCCGGCGTGGATTTGCTCGACCGGCGGCGTGGTCCAGATCACGTCCACGCCCAGGTCGTCGAAATAGCCGGCCTTGATCTTTGCCGTCAACCCTTTGAAATCACCGCCCATGAAGCCGCGCAGCGGCGCAGCATCGGCCTTGCGCCCGTAGGCCAGGTCGTTGCTCTTGTCGCCATTGGCGAAACGGTCGGTGACGAGGAAGTAGACGGTCGCATTCTCCCAAAGGAACGGCTTGGGCGGCGCCGCGAGTGCGCTGTGCGCGCCGGTGGCAAGCAATAGGGACAATGCGATGGATGAAAGTTTCATGCGGCTTTTCCTATGTAATGACTGTTGGATTCGTGCGGCCTGTGTGCATGGCGATGCTCGCCACGCTGTCTGCAATGGCAATCAGCCCTGCCAGGGCTTGCTGCGTCGGGATATGGTGTTGCGCCGGGTCGGCCTCGTAGCGCTCGAGGTAGACGCGCAAGGTGGCGCCTTCGGTGCCGGTGCCGGACAGGCGGTACACGATGCGGGAACCATCCGTCATCATGATGCGGATGCCTTGCTGGCTGGCGTGCGAGCCGTCGACCGGATCGGTGTACTCGAAATCGTCCGCGGCCTGCACCTCGTAATGATTCAACTTCTGGCCCGGCAGGTTGGGCAACTTGATGCGCAAGTCCTGCATCAGGAGTTGCGCTGCATCGGCCGCAATGGCCTCGTAATCGTGGCGCGAATAGTAGTGGCGGCCGAAGCGCTGCCAGTGCGCGCTAACGATGTCCTGCACCGAAGCGCCGCGCACGGCCAGCAGGTTGAGCCAGAACAGCACGGCCCACAGGCCATCCTTTTCGCGGATGTGGCGCGATCCTGTGCCGTAGCTTTCTTCGCCGCACAGGGTCGCCTTGCCGGCATCGAGCAGCGTGCCGAAGTACTTCCAGCCGGTCGGCGTTTCGTAGCAAGGCACGCCGAGTTCCGCTGCCACCTTGTCGGCGGCGCGCGAGGTTGGCATCGAGCGCGCAATGCCGGCTATACCATCTGCGTAACCCGGCGCCACGCTCGCATTCGCTGCCAGCACAGCGAGGCTGTCGGAGGGCGTCACCACAAAATCGCGGCCGACAATCATATTGCGGTCCGCATCGCCGTCGGATGCGGCGCCGAAATCGGGGGCGGCGTTGGCGCACATGATGTCGATCAGTTCTTCAGCGTTGACCGGATTGGGGTCGGGATGCAGGCCGCCAAAATCCTCCAACGGTTCGCCGTTGATCACGGTGCCCTCAGGCGCGCCCAGCATGCCTTCCAGGATGGCATGCGCGTAAGGACCCGAAACCGCATTCATTGCGTCGAAGCGCATCCTGAAGCCGCCGGCAAACAAGCGGCGGATGGCGTTAAAGTCGAACAGCTTCGCCATCAGTTCCGCGTAATCGGCAACGGGGTCGATGATTTCGACCGCCATGCCTTCTATGCTTGCGCGCGCCCCGGGGGTGTCGATGGCAATGTCGGGTGCGTCGCTGATGCGGTATTGCGCCAGCGCCAGCGTGCGTTCGTAAATTGCTTCGGTCAGCGCTTCCGGCGCAGGGCCGCCATTCGAGGCGTTGTATTTGATGCCGAAATCGCCGTCCGGGCCGCCGGGATTATGGCTGGCCGAGAGAATGATCCCGCCCAGCGCGCCATGTTTGCGGATCACGCAGCTTGCGGCGGGCGTGGACAAGATCCCGCCCCGCCCCAGCAACACGCGTGCAAAGCCGTGCGCGGCGGCCATCTTCAGGATGACCTGGATTGCTGCGCGATTGTGAAAGCGGCCGTCACCACCCAGCACCAGCGTATTGCCGGCGGCCGCGCCGAGCGTGTCGAACACGCCCTGCACGAAATTTTCGAGATAGTGAGGCTGCTGGAAAACTGCGACTTTCTTGCGCAGCCCCGATGTCCCCGGACGTTGCCCGGGGATAGGGGTAGTTGCTACCGTTTGAATTGCCATATTCGCTCCATAAAAGGGGGGCGTCCCCTTTATTTTCCTGCGAATGGCGCGATCGGTGCGCGCCGCTGGATGGCTTAAGCTTCTTTTTTGGCCGAATCGCTGACGATGAGGGTAACGATGCCGCCAATCGCCATCGAGACTCCGCCCATCACGAGCACGTTGACCGAGTGGCCGTCAAACAGGTGTTTGATGACAGGACCGAGCACCAGGTTGGCGACGATCTGCGGCAGCACCACGAAGTAGTTGAAGACGCCCATGAAGTAACCCATGCGCTTGGCTGGCAGCGCGCCGGCCAGGATTGCGTATGGCATGGTGAGGATGCTGGCCCATGCAATGCCGACGCCGATCATTGGCAGCATCAGCATGTTCTTGTCGTGGATGAAGGCGATGCTGATCAGGCTCAGGCCACCAATCACCAGGCAAAGCATATGCACCATCTTCCGGCTGGTGACGTGCGCCAGCTTTGGCAGAATGAAGGCAACCAGGGCCGATACGCCGCCGTAGATCGCAAACAGGTTGCCGACCCAATTGCCCGCCTCCTGGAAGATGGCCGACTTGCCGTCGGTGGTGCCGAACACGTTTTCCGCGACTGCCGGCGTGGTAAACACCCACATGCCCATCAGCGCGAACCAGGTGAAGAACTGCACCAGGGCCAGTTGCACCATGGTCTTCGGCATGTGCACAAAGCCGCCGAATACTTCTTTCAGGGAGAACAGCAGGCCGCGGCGCTGCGCTTTCTCCATGCGGAATTTTTCAACGTCTTCCGGCGGCAGTTCGTCGGCGCTCAACACGGTCCACAGCACGGACAGGAAGTAAGCGGCGCCGCCAGCGTAGAAGGAATAGCGCACGGAGTCGGGGATCGCACCGTTGACCACTTCATTGCTGACGTGAAGGAAATTGGTAAAGATCATCGGCAGCAGCGAGGCAATCACGCCGCCCAGGCCAATGAAGAAGGTTTGCATCGCGAAACCGGCGGTCTGCTGCGACTCGTCCAGCTTGTCGCCGACGAAGGCACGGAACGGCTCCATCGAGATATTAATCGACGCATCCATCAGCCACAGTACGAGGATGGCCATCCACAACGCGCTCGAATTCGGCATCAGGAACAAGGCAATGCTCGCGAGCAGCGCGCCAACGAAGAAGAACGGGCGGCGGCGGCCCCACTTCGCATGCCAGGTATTGTCGCTCAGGTAGCCGATGATCGGCTGCACCAGCAAGCCGGTAACCGGCGCGGCAAGCCAGAACAGCGGCAGTTCGTCCGGGGTTGCGCCCAGGGTCGAGAAAATGCGGCTGGTGTTGGTGTTCTGCAGCGCGAAACCAAACTGGATGCCGAAGAAGCCGAAGCTCATGTTCCACAACTGCCAGAAGGTCAGCCGCGGCTTGCTGATGATGGAATGCATTTGCATCACTGTCCCCGAGTAATTTTGTAGCAAAATAACATGGCAAATACGGGCTGTCAATGCATGAACAGCCCGTAAATTCACAGTTTTACGGCATTTTTGTAGTCAGGCTACAAGATAACCACCAATTTAGCCTTCATTGCACTACGCGTTGGCAAAGCCACTTGCAGGGTGTGGCTGCGCGCGTCCCAATGCGAATCAATCGGCTTGCCATCCAGTTTTACGCTGCGCGGACGGCTCGCCACATTGCGCACCTTGAGCGCGTAGGCACGACTCACCGGCTGCCAGGCCTTGCCAACTTCGGTTTCGATGCCGATTTCAAAGCCGGATGCCGATGCAGCTCCCGCGAAATGGGCGATCTCGTACTTGCCCTGCTCATAGGCGCTGGCGGTTGCGCCATCGTCGTCATACAGCTTGCCGCTGGTCACACCCGCGCTGGCGTCGTAGTAGTAATTCAGCTCGACCTGCCTGGTGTTGTAATCGCGCGTGGTCTGCACCACCTTCGCCATCGGCACAAAAGCGCCAGCGCGCACGAACACCGGAATATGTTCGGCGACCACCGGCACCACTTCGTTGATTCCTCCTTTGTGCGCGGCACCAGTGTAGAAGTCGAACCATACCTTGGCCGATGCCGGGAAGTTGACTTCCTTGCGCTGGGCACCCGGTTCGGTGACCGGTGCTACCAGGAGGTCCCTGCCCCACAGGTAGGTCGATGCCACACCGTTGTCGCCGCCCTCGAACATGATTGGGCGCATCAGAGGCAGGCCGGTTTGGCTGTTGTCGAACGCTGCGCTGTAGTTATAAGGCAGCATGGCGTAGCGCAGGCGGATCGCTTCGCGCGCCAGCGCTTTGGTGCGTTCGGCGCGGAACACCGGTTCGGCCGGCACCTCCTCCTGTGCATGCGGACGGAATACCGGCTGGAACACGCCGTACTGCAGCCAGCGCACATACAGTTCATCGTCCAGCATCGGGGAGGCAAAGCCGCCCAGGTCGGAGTGCATATAGGCCAGGCCCTGCATGCCCATTTGCAGGGCAATTTCCATCTGCGACTGCAGGCCGCCCCAGCTGCGTTGCACATCGCCCGACCACGGGATCATGCCAAAGCGCTGCGAACCCGAGTAACCGGCACGCATCAGGATGAAAGGGCGCTCGTTCGGGAAGTCCTTCTTGTAGCCTTCTGCGATCAGGCGCGCCCAATCGTGGCCATAGATATTGTGGACCTGGTCGGCGCCAAGCTGGCCGCTGCTGCCGTGACGCAGGGCGGATGGATGCACTTCCGGCTCACCGAGATCGCCCCACCAGCCGGCCACGCCGCCTTCTTTCAACTCCTTGTAAATATTCCAGAACCAGTCGCGCCCTTCGGGGCGGTACAAGTCGACCAGGCCGGTGTTACCGAAGTAGAAGTCATACTTGAACGGCTCGCCGGCGGTATCGGTGGCCAGCACCTTCCTTTCCACCGCTTCCTGCCAGCGGCTGGAAGTGGTGAGCACGAAAGGCTCGGTGATGACGACGGTCTTCACGCCCTTCGCGGCCAGGTCGGCCATCATGCCCTTCGGATCAGGGAAACTATCCTTGTCCCACGCCAGGTTGCCCATGGTGGCTTTGACGGTCTTGCCGAACCAGTACAGGTCCAGCACCACGGCATCGAGCGGGATCTTTTCGGCGATGAACTTGTCGACCACGGCGCGGGTTTCAGCTTCCGTGTGGTAGCCGAAGCGGCTGGCGAAATTACCGAAAGTCCAGCGCGGCGGCAGCGGCTGGCGGCCGGTCAGGCTGGTGTAGCTGGCTACCACATCTTCCCATTGCTCGCCGGCGATCACCTGGTAAGTCTTGCGGCCGCCAATGGTTTCATACGACAGCGTGCCGTCTTTCCTGCTGTCGAAATCAAGGTAGCCGATCTGCGGGTTATCGAAGTGAATAGCGTATTTCTTCGACGACAGCGCCATCGGGATGGTGAAATTCAGGAGCTGCGAATGCGCTTCGTAGCCGTAATGGGCGCGATTGTACAGCTGGAAGCGGTTGCCGCGGCGGTTCATGCCTGTCGCGCGGGCGCCGGCGCCGTACAGGGCTTCGTCGCCATCCAGCGCGAATTCGATTGCTTCCATGCTGCCTTCATGGCGATATCCGCGCTTCTCGGCGACCAAGGGCTGGCCTTTATACAGGTAGCTGATACGGAAAGGCTGCTTCTCGATGCGCACGGTGATGCCCGACGTGGCGAATTCAAGCACTCCCCTCTCCTCGCGCAGTGTACTGGCCACCACGGCAGGCGGCAGTACCACGGCGTGCGACACCGCATCAGCCACTTCGCCCTTCGGAATGAAGGTGGTTTCCACGACCGCCGCGGAGTACGGCCTGATGATGTAGCGGCCGTCGTTTGTGCCGATTTCCAGCGCATTGCCGTTTTTCGCGGCAGATAAGAAATGGCGATCCGCGTTTTGCGCCATGGCGGCTTGGCTAATAAGGGCCAATATTGCAAATTTAATTAGTTTCATAGGGTGATATATTAGCGGGCAGTTTTATCTGAGAGGAGAGCGAATTGAATAAAACGATATTGAAAAAACCGATGGTCCTGGCCCTGGGCCTGGCGTTGGCAGCGGGCTTCGCCCACGCCGCGCCAGCCGTAAAAAAAGGCAAAGGCACACCTGCCGAAGCGAAGAAATTCATCGCGCAGACCGAGGAGAAATTCGACAAGCTGGGCAACGACGCCAACAAGGCGGCCTGGGTTGCGCAGAACTTCATTACCGACGACACCGAGGCGCTGACCGCCTACTTCGGCGAACAGCAACTGGACGCGGCCGGCCAGGCGGCCCTGGAATCGCGCCGCTTTAACGGCGTGAAGCTGGCCGACGACGAAGCGCGCAAGATCAAGCTGCTGCAACTGACGCTGATGCTGCCGGATCCGAAGGAACGCCAGGCTTACGCCGATGCCAACGCCAAGCTGAATGGCGCCTATGGCAAGGCCAAGTACTGCCCGACCGATGGCCGCCAGTGCATGGCCCTGGGCGAACTGGAAAAGACCCTGGCCACCAGCCGCGATCCTAAAGTCCTGCTGGACGCCTGGAACGGCTGGCACATGCAGTCGCCTTCCTACAAGAAGCTGTACACCGACTACGTTGAGCTGTCCAACAAGGGCGCGCGCGAAATGGGTTATGCCGATACAGGCGCCCTGTGGCGCTCGGGCTACGACATGACGCCGGACCAATTCTCGGCCGAGATGGAACGCACCTGGCAGCAAGTGAAGCCGCTGTACGATGCGCTGCACACCTACGCCCGCTACAAGCTGCGCGAAACCTACGGTCCGGACGTGGTGCCGCTGACCGGCCCGATCCCGGCCCACCTGTTCGGCAATATGTGGAGCCAGAGCTGGGAGAACATCTACCCGCTGCTGATGCCTGCCACCGGTGCCTCCAAGTTCGACCTGAGCAATGTGCTGGAAGAGCGCAAGACCAGCGCCAAGGAGATGGTGCAATACGGCGAGCGTTTCTACACCTCGCTGGGCATGCCTAAGCTGCCGGAAACCTTCTACCAGCGCTCGCTGCTGGAAAAACCGCGCGACCGCGACGTGGTGTGCCACGCGTCCGCATGGCAACTGGATGGCAAGGACGACGTGCGCATCAAGATGTGCATCCGCCCGACCGAAGAAGAATTCGCCGTCATCCACCATGAGCTGGGACATATCTATTACGACCTGGCATACAAGAACCAGTCCAACCTGTTCCGCACCGGCGCCAACGACGGCTTCCACGAAGCGATCGGCGACACCATTGCGCTGTCCATCACCCCGAGCTACCTGAAGAAGGTCGGCCTGATGAACGAGAACCCGGACCCGAACGCCGATATCGGCGTGCTGCTGAAGCGCGCCCTGGCCAAGGTTGCCTTCCTGCCGTTCGGCTACTCGGTCGACAAATGGCGCTGGGACGTCTACAGCGGCAAGACCAAGCCGGCCGACTACGACAAGAGCTGGTGGCAGCTGCGCGAGCAGTACATGGGCGTGAAGCGTCCGCTGCCTATGCTGCCTGACGGCTTCGACGCCGGCGCCAAGTACCACGTTGCTGCCGACGTGCCTTACGCCCGCTATTTCCTGGCCCACCTGCTGCAGTTCCAGTTCCATCGTGCCCTGTGCAAGGAAGCCGGCTACACCGGCCCGCTGCACCAGTGCTCGATCTACGGCAGCGAAAAAGCCGGCAAGAAGCTGTGGAGCATGCTGGAAATGGGCACCTCCAAGCCATGGCCTGAAGCGATGAAAGCTGCCACCGGCGAAGAGCGCATCGACGGCCAGGCCCTGCTCGACTACTTCGCCCCGCTGAAAGTCTGGCTGGACGAACAAAACAGGCAACTGGCCGCGAAGGCCAAGTAAATACAAAAATCGGGGGCCGCGGCCCCCGATTTTTTTTGCACCTGTCAGCTTAGAACTTGTAGTTCGCGCCCAGCAGGAAGGTGCGGCCATACTTCTGGTATTCCAGTTGCTGGTTGCGGTTGCCGTTGTAGGTCTCGTAAGCCGCGTCACGCAGGTTGTTCACCTGCAGTACCACGCCTACGCCCTTGAACATGCCTTCGTTGAAGGTGTAGCCAACCTGGAAGTCCAGGATGTTCTCGCCAACCACGTAGCGCAGCGAACGCTCGCCGGCGAAGTTGCCGATCTCACCCACGAAGTCCGAACGCTTGCGCTGGCTCAGGCGGGTTTCGAAGCCGGCCTTCTCGTAGTACACGGTCAGGTTGCTGGTGTGCTTCGACAGGCCTGGCAGCATGATGGTCTGTCCCAGGTTGGCGCTCGGCTCCTTGATGGTGATGGCGCTGTCGTTGTACGAGTAGCTGCCGCTCACGCCGAAGCCGTCCAGCACAGGGGTTACCATGTTCAGTGGCAACGATGCGGTCAGCTCCAGGCCCTTCATGTTGCCGCCCTTGCCGTTGTAAGGCGCGGTGTAGTTGCCGAACTGGGTAATCGCCTTGGTGCCAGGGATCTGCTCCGAGAAGTCGTGGGTACGGGTCTCGGTGAAGATATAGGTATCCAGCTTCTTGTAGAAGTATGCCAGTGCTACGTAAGCCTTCTTGCCGAAGTATTTTTCATACGACAGGTCGAATGCCTTGGCGCGCCATGGATCCAGCTGGGCGTTACCGCCGCTGCCGCCTGGTTTGAAGTCGTTGGTGCCGACGTTGAAGTCCAGTGCCGAACGCAGTTGGTCAACGCGCGGACGAGCGATCTGCTTGGCCACGGCCATGCGCACGGTGTGATCGTTCGGCAGCTGGAACGCCAGGTTCAGGCTTGGCAGCACGTCGGTGTAGGTCTTGCCGTCATGGACTGGCTTGACTTCCTGGCCGGCTGGCGCGGTGCCGTCCCAGTACTTGGAATCGGAAGACTGGTCGGTGCGCTGTACTTGCACGCCGAAGTTACCACGCAGGCTGACGTCGCCCAGTTCGTGTTCGATGTTGGCCTTGGCGAAGGTCGTGGTGATCTTCTCGTTCACGGTCCAGGCTTTGGCAATCAGGTAGCTCTTGTCTTCGGTCGGAGCGAAGGTCATGTACTTGGCAACGACGCCGGGCACGTTCCACGCCGGGATGGTACCCACGCCCGCGAAGCCCAGGTCGACCGGTGCGTACATCAGGTCCGAAGAAATGGTGGAAGGTGCGCCGGCCAGCTTGATGTCGCCTTCTGGCTGGTGCTTTTCCTTGCTGCGGTCGGAATAGTGGACGCCGACGTCGAAGCTCGAGAACCATTTCTCCAGGGCGCCGGAGGACTGGATGTTGGCAGCCAGCTTGAAGCCATTCAGCTTGTCTTCCACGTGCGGGGTCTTGCCGTAGCCGGAACCGTAGATGGTGTTGCGCACGTACAGGTTGGCTGGGTTGCTGTAATCGCGGCCCGGATCCATGGTCGGGAATGCGCCGGTGCGCAGCGCCAGGGCCACGGAGTCCAGGTATGGATTGCCGGCAGCGTCGCTGATCTGCAGGTTGTTTTCCAGGTTCACTTCATCGCGCTTGGCGGTGGAACGGCTCAGGTCAGCCACCAGCGACCAGCCATCCATCTTCCATTCGTTGTTCCAGCCGATGGCGCGGATATCGTCCTTGCGCTTGTCGTACATGCCGCGCACCAACGGGTAGACGTTGTTTGCAGTACCGGTGGCGAACGAGCCGTTGGTGGTGGTGACGTCGGTGAACAGCAGGTCAGGTTTGTTGTTGCCGTTGTAGCCGCCTACGTGCACTTCGAACTGGTTGGCGGTGTCTTCATGCTTGAAGCGCGAAGCGTACACGTCGATCATCGAGGTGAAGTTCTTGTTTGGACGGTATTGCAGAACACCCATCAGGCCGTCGCGCTTGTTGTAGCCGCTGCGCGCCAGGGATTTGATGCCGTCGGTGACGTTGGTACCGGCAGGCACGCCTGCACGGGCTTCGTTCTTCCATGGCTCATACAGGCCGGTTTCGCGGTCCAGCACCGGGGAATCCAGGTGGGCGAAGCCGATTGCCACACCGATGGTGCGGTTGGCAAACTGGTCGATGTAGCTTGCGCTGAAGCGGCCGCCGCGCGAGTCGGTGTCGGCAATGCTGCCCAGCGAATTCTTTTCCATGCGGGCGTTCATGGACACGGTACGGCCACCAAAGGCCAGCGGACGCACGGTCTGCAGGTCCAGGGTGCCGGACAGGCCCTGGCCGACCATGCCGGCGTCAGGGGTCTTGTAAATGGTCACGCCGCTGATCAGTTCAGACGGGTACTGGTCGAATTCCACGCTGCGGTTGTCGCCGGTGGAGACTTGCTCACGGCCGTTCAGCAGGGTGGTGGCGAAGTCTGGCGACAGGCCGCGCACGGAAATGTTTTGCGCACGGCCGGCAACGCGCTGGGCGGCCAGGCCTGGCAGGCGGGCGATGGATTCAGCAATGGAGGTATCTGGCAGCTTGCCGATATCTTCCGCGGAGATGGCCTCGACGATGGAGGTCGCGTTTTTCTTGACGGAAATCGCGTCCTCAATACCGCGGCGGATGCCCGACACGGTCACGGTTTGCATCGGCGCGTCGGCTGCCTGGCCGGTGGTCGTAGTCTGCGCATAGGCAGAGCCCGCGAAGGCGGATACAAATACAGCACACCCAGCCGCAACCGGACTCAGTCGGAAAGCGGTATTGCCTCGCTTGTTGGCGAAGATAGTCATCAAAGTCCCCTCACTCATTAAACATTCTTTCCCGCAACCTACACAGACCGGTTTATTTCAACTACACGGGAATCCTTGGAAAGCGAACGCTCTTACGGACGCTCTGAGGCGGATTCTGTACTAAAACTAGATTTGGTGTCAATGAATGACCATCATCATTGCCATGTATTTCTGCCCTCACTAACGGCATCTCTCTGGGACTCCGGATGGTCACGTTGTATTTAGGCTACAAAGTTAGACAAATTGATGTGTAGTAGAACTACATGTCAATTAGGTGTATTGTCGGGCCCATAAGACGTTCCAACCGGAGATTTGATGAAGAAGACCGCCTTTGCCGCCTTGCTTGGCATCGCCCTGCTGCACGCAGCCCATGCAGCCCCGCCAACCGTCCAGCATATGGAACCGCCTTTCTGGTGGGCCGGCATGCAGAGCCCCCAGCTGCAGCTCATGGTGAATGCACCGAAGGTGGCGGAGCTGGAACCTTCCATCGACTATCCGGGCGTGCGGATCGGGAGCGTGAGCCGCGTCGCCAACCGCAATTACCTGTTCATTGACCTGGTGCTGGCGCCGGACGTGGCGCCAGGACGCTTCGATATCCGCTTTAGCGCGCCGGGCAGGCAGAGCATTACTTATAGTTACCAGCTGCTGGCACGGGCGCCCGGCTCGGCGCAGCGCCAGGGTTTCAATAGCGCCGATGCGATCTACCAGGTCATGCCGGACCGTTTCGCCAACGGCAATCCAGCCAACGACAATGTCGCGGGAATGCCGGACAAGGCCAACCGCGCCGATGGCAACAGCCGCCACGGCGGCGACCTGGCCGGCATGGCGGCACGCCTGGACTATATAAAGGACATGGGATTCACGCAGGTCTGGCCAACGCCACTGGTGGAGAACAACCAGGATATCCACTCCTACCATGGCTACGCTGCGACCGATCATTACAAGGTCGATGCGCGCTATGGCAGCAACGAGGAATATCGTGCCTTCGTGGCGCAGGCACGCTCGCGCGGCATTGGGGTAATCCAGGACGTGGTACTGAGCCACATCGGCAGCCATCACTGGTGGATGAAAGACATGCCGATGCAGGACTGGCTTAGCTATGACGGCAAGTACACACCGACCGCTCACCACCGCGTCGCCAACATCGATCCATATGGCAGCAAGGAGGATGCACGCAACTTCACCCAGGGCTGGTTCGGGCCGCATATGCCGGACATGAACCAGACCAACCCCTATGTAGCGAACTATCTTATCCAGAACAATATCTGGTGGATCGAATATGCCGGCTTGTCCGGCTTGCGCGTGGACACCTATGGCTATTCCGATACTGCCTTCCTGAGCGAGTGGTCGAAGCGCGTGCTGGCCGAATACCCGAACCTGAATATGGTAGGCGAGGAATGGAGCACGCGGATCCCTATCGTGGCCCGCTGGCAGGCACTGAACGCGCCGAGCATGATGGACTTCCCGCTCAACGACGTGCTGCGCAAGGCGCTGGGCGACACGGACGGCACTTACCGTCTCTACGATGTGTACGAAACGCTGGCACAGGACTACCTCTACCCCAATCCATCGAATCTGGTGCTGTTCGAAGGCAATCACGACCTGGCGCGCAGCTTCAGCATGGTGAACAACGACCCTGCCCTGCTGCGCATGGCTTTGGCCTTCACCTTGACCGTGCCGCGCATCCCGCAGTTCTATTATGGGACGGAGATCCTGATGCCAAGCACCGTGAAGGGGCGCGACGATCCATCCTACCGCCACGATATGCCGGGCGGCTGGCCGGGCGACAAGGTCAATGCCTTCACTGGCGAAGGCCTGAGCGCCGAGCAGCGCGAGATGCAGGCTTTCGTGAGGAAGCTGGCCAATTGGCGCAAGACTTCCAGTGCGGTCCAGCATGGAAAGATGATGCAGTATGGGCCAGAGCAGGATACCTACGTATATTTCCGTTATGACGGCAAGCAGAAAGTCATGGTCGCGCTGAACAGGAATAACAAGGACATCACGCTTGGCGCGGACCGCTTCCGTGAAATGCTGGCAGGCATGCGCAGCGGCACGGACGTGATCACAGGCCGCGATATTCCGCTGGCGGGCAAGTTCACCCTCCCTGCCCGCTCGGTGCTTGTGATGGAGGTCAAGTAATGCCCCGCCGCCTGCTGCCCGCCATGGCCATGGCGGCCGCCCTCGCAAGTGCAGGGGCACTAGCGGGTGGCCCGGCGTTGGCGAATACCAGCATCGAACTGCCGTTCGGCGCATACAAAGCCACCTTTGCTACACCGGACGCGCAGGCGGCGCTGCGCAGCTACACGCAATCCAGCAGCATGCCCTTGCGCGACAACGCGCCACCGTCGATCACCTTCAGCGAGCAGGCCAGCCTGCCCAAGGTCCGCAGTGGCAACCTGGCGTTCGACGCCTTGTTCGCGCTGGCAATGACGGAGATGAAGCAGGATTCGGTGCAAGCCATCCGCGATGGCAGCTACAACGGCGGCCAGCCAATCGCTTGCGAATGCTTCGAAACCGGCGAGAAATGGCACTACGTCTGGACGCGCGACTTGTCCTATGCAGCCAACCTCGGGCTGGCGATGCTCGATCCGCAGCGCACGCGACACTCCCTGCTGTTCAAGCTCTCGGGCTACCGCAGTAGCAAGCCTGCGCTGGCAGCGGGCAGCGCCGACGGCTTGCAAATCGTGCAGGATACCGGCAGCGGTGGAAGCTGGCCGGTCAGCACCGATCGCGTGAGCTGGGCCTTCGGCGCCGAGCAGACGCTCAAGGCGCTGCCGGCGGAAGATCGCACGCAGTTTGCCGCGACCGCCCTGCAAGCGCTGCGCAACACGGTCGAGAACGACCGCATCGCCGCTTATGATCCCGCCAGCGGCTTGTACAACGGAGAGCAATCCTTCCTCGATTGGCGTGAGCAGTCATATGCAGCGTGGATTCCGGACGACCTGTCCAGCATGGCCACGTCCAAATCGCTGTCCACCAACGTCGCACAGTACAAGGCGTTGACGCTGGCAGCCGAACTGGCGCAGCAATCCGGCGACATTGACGGTGCACTGCGTTACGCGCGCTGGGCGTCCGAACTGAAAATTGCGATCAACGACCGCTTGTGGCTCAAGGACGCCGGCATGTACAGCAGCCTGACCGCCGGCCATTTCGACGGCGCCGCTATGCAAAAGTTTGACTGGCTCGGGCAGTCGCTCGCCATCATCGCCGGCGTCGCCGACGCCGAGCAGGCGCAATCGATCCTGGCGCACTACCCGCATGGCCCGTTGGGCGCGCCGGTGACCTGGCCGCAGCAGCCAGGCGTACCGGTGTATCACAACCGCGCCTTGTGGCCTTTCGTTACCGCGTATGGCTTGCGCGCGGCGGCACAGTACGGAAACGTGGCGGTGGCAGATGCTGCCTACGCCAGCCTGTTGCGGGGCGCGGCGCTGAACCTGTCGAACATGGAGAATATGGAGTGGCAAAGCGGAGATCCTTCCGCTCCCGCCATCAATTCACGCCGTCAGCTTTGGTCGGTGGGCGGCTTCCTGGGGATGGTGGTGCAGCAGGTGTTTGGCATCGGGGTGGATGCCGACCGGCTGCAGCTTAACCCGTTTATTACTTCCCGGCTGCGGCGCGAATGGTTTGCGGGCAGCGATGTGATCGAGCTGTCCGGACTGATCTTGCATGGCAAACGCCTGCATGTCAGGATCAAGCTTCCCCCTGCGGTCGCGCTGGAAGGTTATTACATGCCGGTTGGCGGCAAGCTGAATGGCAAGGACACGCGCGGCCCGGTAGCGTGGAGCGAGCTGGCGGACGATAACCTGGTCGAGGTTGAGATGGGAACGCTGGTGCCTGGCCGGCAGCAGATCACCTCCGCTGGCGACGAAGCCGCATCCACTGCACCACCAGAACCCGTCATCCAGCAAACGCCATCCACCGGCGCCGCCGTCCTCCGCATCGCAGCGGGGCCAGGGACGCTGGATAGCGCCCGCTTCAATGTGTACCGCGACGGGCAACCGGCCGCCGCAAATATCCTCGCCGGCAACTGGACAGCCGCGGCGGGAGGTCCAGCGGCAGCCCTGGCATCCTGCTACGCCGTGGAGGCGGTCTACCCAGCCAGCGGCTTGCGAAGCCATCACTCGCAGCCGCTCTGCCTCGCCGCCGCAAGCAGCAGCGCCGGTGCAAGCGTGGATGCGGGCGGCGGCACACCAGGCAGCGTAAGCGTCGCAAAAGACGGCCGCTACAACGTCCAACTGCGCTACAACAACCACGCGCACCAGATCAACCTCGGCATCACCAACGCTGTGCAACTCCTGCGACTGCGCGACCAGCATGGCGCGGTCGCTGCGGAAGGCATCATCCAGATGCCGCACAACGCGCCAACCAACGGCCCGGCATGGTCAACTCCCCTGACCGCCACGCTGCAGCAAGGCAGCTACCGTCTTGAGCTGCAGCCCTTCTACAACATGAGCAACCTGCAAGCCAACGCCAATTACGCGGATGCCGGCGGCAGCAGCGGCCAGCGCAACCATGCCGACGTGCAGGCGGCACGCCTGCTGCCGGCACCCGCGCCAATCAAGCCACCCCGGCATGGCACCTTGCAACTGGTGGAAAAATTCAAATCCCCGCAACTGGGCAACGAACGCACGCTCCGCATCTACCTGCCGCCAAGCTACGGCAGCGACACCAGGCGCCGCTACCCCGTGCTCTACATGCACGACGGCCAGAACCTGTTCGACGCAGCGACCGCCAGCTACGGCACCGAATGGAACATCGACGAGGTAGCAGACCGCCTGGTGCGCCAGGGCGACATGGAAGAAGTGATCGTGGTCGGCATCGACAACACCGCCGACCGCATCGCCGAATACACGCCCTGCTGCGACCCGAAACACGGTGGAGGAAAGCTCAATGCCTACGCCGACTTCGTGGCGAAGACGGTCAAGCCGTGGGTGGACAAGCAATACCGCACCAAGCCTGGCCGCCAGCACACTGCGGTGATGGGTTCATCGCTAGGCGGACTGGCGTCGATCGGCATTGCCCAACGCTACCCGCAAACGTTCTCGATGGCGGGCGGCGTCTCCAGTTCCTTCTGGTGGAACAACCAGGAAGAAGTGAAGCATCCGCCCAAGAAAATGCCGGTCAGGTTCTACATCGACGTGGGAACCGTGTATGACGGCCAGGAAGACAGCCAGGCATTCCGCCAGGCTTTGCTGAAGAAAGGCTACAGTGAAGGACGCGACTTGTTATTCCAGCTCGACGACGGGGGGCGCCATAACGAGCAATCGTGGGCCGGCCGCGTGCACGTTGCGCTGGCCTGGTTCTTCGGCAAATCAGGCCGCGCCGTGCAACAAAAAGCCCCTTAAGCCGGCAAGACCCGCAAGCTGCGGCTTGCCGACAGTTGCATGCGCGAGCCGCTGCCTGCCGCTTCGCGCACTTTGAACACCGACACCGCCTCCTCGAGGCTTGCAGCCTGCTGCTGCAAGGCCTCGGCGGCTGCGGCAGCCTCCTCCACCAGTGCGGCATTCTGCTGCGTCACGTTGTCCATCTGGGTGATGGCATCGCTGATCTGCTCGATGCCATCGCGCTGCTCGCCGGTAGCAATCGCAATCTCGCCGATGATCGAGGTGACGCGGCGCACGCTGCTAACCACTTCCTCCATGGTCACGCCAGCCTCGCCCACCAGGCGGCTGCCCTCTTCCACGCGTTCGACGGAATTGCCGATCAGTTCCTTGATCTCCTTCGCCGCCGCGGCGGAGCGATGGGCCAGGTTGCGCACCTCGCCCGCCACCACGGCAAAGCCGCGCCCCTGTTCGCCAGCACGCGCAGCTTCCACCGCAGCGTTCAGGGCCAGGATATTGGTCTGGAATGCGATCCCATCGATCACGCCGATGATGTCGACAATCTTGCGTGAAGACTCGTTGATTGCGCCCATGGTCTGCACCACTTCGGAAACAGTGGCGCCGCCGCGCACCGCGACATTCGACGCCTCGTCGGCCAGCTTGCGCGCCTGGGTGGCGTTCTCATTGTTTTGGCGCACGGTGCTGGTCAACTCCGTCATCGACGACGCGGTTTCCTCCAGCGAGCTGGCTTGCTGCTCGGTGCGGGTGGACAGGTCCATGCTGCCGGTTGCCACTTCATTCGACGCACTGGCAATGGTCTGGGTGCCGGTGCGCACGCGGCTCACGATATCGGACAGGTTGCCGCTCATTTGCTTCAGCGCTGCCAGCAGTTGACCCACTTCATCCTTGGTTCGCACATCCACGTCGACGCTCAGGTCTCCCGCCGCAACCGTCTTGGCGATATCGATCGCCTGGTCCAGCGGACGCGTAATGCCTTTTATGATCCACGACACGATGGCCGCACCGATCAAGGTGGTGGCGACCAGCACCACCAACAGCGTGATGGTGGCCGAGCGGTTGGCTGCTTCCGCCGTCGCTACTGCCGCTGCCGCATTCTTTTTCGATTGAGCATCGATGAACTCTACGATTTCATCGATCTTCTTGGTCGGTGGGCGGTCCATGCCGGCAACAGCCTTGTCGACGATCCGATAGCTTTCCGGGTTGGCCGGGTCGAACTGCTTGAGCGCGGCCATATAATTCTTGCCCAGCTCCTCATGCATCTTGATCGCCTCATCATCCAGCGTGGTTTGCAGGTTCAGCTTTTTCAGCATGGCCGACAGTTTCTGCAACTCGGCATTGGTGGCCTGGCCACTCTTCACAAAAGCCGCGGAATATTTTTCAAACTGGGCAGGATCATGGCCGCGTACCAGGATGTTCTTCCATTCCTGAACCTGGATCTTGAATTCCACCTGGGCACTGCGGGCGGTATCGACAGCCTGCGTCAGGTCGACTGAGCGTTGCATGCTTTGCGCATTGCTGGATTTGATAAAACTGATTGCGCTCCAGCCCTGGTAGCCGACCGTCAATAAGGCCAGCATAAAGAAAGCGCCCAGCAAGGCGAGGCGCACTCCGATCTTTAAATTGCCGAAGTTCATATTAGTTTCCCCTAGGTAAAAAGGCGGCATTATGCCTTCAGGACTGCAATCTTCATGATGCGCCCTAAAGTACTAAAAGCCAAGAAACCTGTTTTCCTTACAACCTAGCTGTGGCGCAGGGGAAACTCCATGCGATATAGGTCGGTTTCTCCCGAAGGGAAGCGCTCGACGAAGTGCATGCCCAGCTTTTGCAGCAGCGCTGAAGAAGCGGCATTGCCGGGCGAAACGATACCCAGCAAGCGAGGCAAACCGACGACATCACGGCCATATGCCATGGCCGCCGACGCGGCTTCCCACGCATATCCCTGGCCCCAAAATGCTGGCAGGTAGGCATAGCCTATATCGGTATCGGGCAAGGTGTCGCGCTTGATCAAGCCGCACATGCCGATGGCGGCGCCATCCTCCTTGCGGATCACCATCCACAAGGAATAACCCAACTGGGATTGCATGGCGATCGGACCGGCGAGCAAGGCAGTGCGCGCGCCTTCCAGATCGCGCACTCCTTTATCGCCAATGTTCTCAAGGAAGGAAGGCTCGTTCACCAGGCGCAAATAGAACGAAGCATCATCAACAGTTGCGGGACGCAGGGTCAGTCGTTTGGTATCGATCATTGCTCCGGCCAATCGTTAGGGTCGGCCAGGAACTTGTACATCACATACACGTCGACAAAACCGAGCTGCTTGTGGCGATAGGCGCGCGGCAGCGTGCCTATCACGGAAAAGCCGAGCCGCTTCCACAGCAGCACGGCAGAAACATTGGTGCTTACAACGTAATTGAACTGCATGGCGAGAAAGCCGTCGCGCCGCGCCTGTTCCAGGCAATGCCGCCCCAGCATCTTGCCGATGCCCACGCCTTGTGCGGCAGGGCTGACCATGAACGAGGCATTGGCGACATGCGAACCGCGGTCGAGCTGGTTGGGCAGCAAGCGGTACATGCCAAGCAGGCGGCCGGTGTTCAGCACCGCCACCCAGGTCTTGATGCCGCGCCCGAACCAGTACGCATGGCAGTCGTCGCGGCTGGTCTCCGCCGCGAAGTAATAGGTATCACCGCTGGCGATCAACTCCTGGAAAATCGTCCACATGGAGTCGAAATCGGCCTCGGTGGCCGGGCGGATGACAATGTCTTTCAAAGCTGCTCCCGACAGCAGGAATGATGCTGAATTTTCATGCATTTTCCCTTGCAAGTCCAGCACGCCGGGCAAGGCGGAAATCGACTTCCTGCGGCCGCCCCGGCAAGGCCAGTCGCGCCAGGGCAGGCGGAGCTTCAGCCAGCACCTGCCCGCGCCGCAGTACCAGCTTGCGTGCTGCGCGCAGGCGGATGGCTTCCACCGGATCGCCGGCATCGAGCAGCACCAGGTCGGCATGGCAACCGGGTTGCAGGCCGTAGCCCTCCAGGCCCAGGATCTTGGCCGGCGTTTCGGTCACCGCCTGGAAGCAGGCGTGCATCGCATCCTGCCCGGTCATCTGCGCGACGTGCAGGCCCATATGGGCTACTTCCAGCATATCCCCGGAGCCAAGGCTGTACCACGGGTCCATCACGCAATCATGGCCAAAGGCGACGTCGATGCCATGCGCCAGCATTTCCGGCACGCGCGTCATGCCGCGCCGCTTGGGATATGTATCGTGGCGGCCTTGCAGCGTGATGTTGATCAGCGGGTTGGCGATGGCGGCAACGCCGGCTTCCCGGATCAGGGGCAGCAGCTTGCTGACGTAGTAGTTATCCATCGAATGCATCGAAGTCAGGTGCGAACCGGCCACGCGGCCTTGCAGGCCAAGGCGCTGCGTGTGATAAGCCAGCGTTTCGATATGGCGCGACAGGGGATCGTCCGATTCATCGCAATGCATATCAACGCGCAAGCCCTTCTCCGCCGCGAACTCGCACAGCACGCGTACCGACTCGGCGCCATCGGCCATGGTGCGTTCGAAATGCGGAATGCCGCCGACCACGTCGACGCCCATCGCAATCGCTCGCTTCAGGTTCGCCAGCGCGCTTGGGCTGCGCAACACGCCATCCTGCGGGAATGCCACCAGTTGCAAATCGAGGTAAGGTGCGACACGGCGCTTCACATCAAGCAGCGCCTCCACTGCCAGCAGACGATCGTCGCACACGTCGACGTGGCTGCGGATGGCGAGCAGGCCGCGTGCCACGGCCCAGTCGCAATATTGCAGCGCGCGTTCCACCAGGGCATCCTGCGTCAGCTGCGGCTTCAGTTCGCCCCACATGGCGATGCCCTCCAACAGCGTGCCCGACTGGTTCACGCGCGGCAGGCCGTAACTGAGCGTGGCATCCATATGGAAATGGGCGTCGACGAAAGGCGGCGCGACCAGGTCGCCTTCGGCATCGATCTCGCGCGCCCCCTTGGCTTGCAAAGCAGGAGCGACATCGGCGATACGGCCCCGGTCAATGGCGATATCGATGCCTTGGCGGCCATCGGGCAAGCTGGCATTGCGGATTACAAGATCCATCGCATAGCTCCACAAGTAAGGATGGCCGATTGTAGGCAGGCTGCGCAGGGCATGCAATGTTGCACCGCATAACTTTTGCTTCAATAGTCGGCAAAAATGTCTTTCCATTACCATATTTCGTCGCTAGAATGGGTTTATTGCAGCGCACCATTTCCCATCGATCCAGGAGAAAATATGTTTTCGATTCCCGAGCAATTTTCCGCAGCCACCAAGTCGCAGCTGGAAGCGCAGCTGAAAATCCTCAACAACTTCGCCACCAAGGCCTTCGAAGGCGCGCAAAAGGTGATTGCGCTCAACCTGAGCACCACCAAGGCCTCCGTCGAGAAAAGTTCCGCCGCTGCGCGTGAACTGCTGGAGGCGAAAGATCCGCAAGAATTCTTCGCCAAGAGCACCGCGCGCGTGCCGAACCTCGACGGCCTGTTCGCCTACAATCGCGAGCTGTTCAGCATTGCCAGCAAGACCCAGGCGGAACTGTTCCAGGCAGCGCAAGAGCAATTGAAAGAAGCCGGCAAGCAAGCGGAGAAAGTGCCGAAGCTGTCCGCCCCGATTGCAGCGCCGGTACCAGCCCCGGCACCCGCCCCAGCCCCGGCGCCTGCACCGAAGGCCGCCAAAGCCGAAGCCAAGCCAGCGCCAAAAGCAGAAGTCAAAGTCGAAGCCAAGCCAGAGCCCGTCGAAAGCAAGCCAGAAGTAAAAGCCGAAGCGAAAGTCGAAGCCAAGCCAGCCAAAGCGGCCGCCAGCTTCCCCGACCCAAAAACCGCCAACGCCAACGGCGCCAAGGCCCACAAGTAATTTGAAAGTCGGGGTCAGCTCCGGCAATCGGACATTTCGCGCCTGCGCGAAGCGCAAAACTCCTCGAGAAGCCGGAGCTGACCCCGACTTTCATCACGGAGGGCGCGTTCGGCGAAAAATTCTGCCCTGAGGTATGCTTGCAGCCTCCTGGCAGCATTTTCCTTCTGAGCATATGAATTTATCGCGCCTGATCGGTGGCTTTGTCCGCAGCCATTGGCGTCCTTACGCAGCCGCCGGCGCCATGCTGGCCGGCGTCGCAATCATCGGTATCTGCATCCCGCGCCAGATCGGCTATATGGTCGATGGCCTGGCTGCGGGCACGCTTGGCCGTGAGGCTTTGTGGCAAGCCATCGGCTTGCTTCTCCTGCTGGGCGTGGCGAACTATGGCTTGCGCGTCGCGTGGCGCATGAAACTGTTCTCGGCTGCCTATCAGTTGGGCGTCGAACTGCGCACGCGCTTCTATCGCCGCCTGTCCTTGCAGGGTCCCCAATTCTTCCAGAAGCAGCGCACCGGCGATTTGATGGCTTTGGCCACCAACGATATCGATGCCATCGAGATGGCGGCCGGCGAGGCGATGCTGGCTGGCTTCGACGGTTCGCTTACCCTGCTGCTGGTGCTTGGCATGATGCTGATTGGCGTCGACTGGCGCCTGGCTTTGTTTGCGTTGATTCCATTCCCGTTGATGGCCTGGGCTTTCTGGCGCATTTCCTCGCACATTCATACTGCCTCCGCCGATTCGCTGAAGCGCTTCAGTGCCTTGAACGACCACGTGCAGGAAACCCTGTCCGGCGTGCGCACCTTGCGCGCGCTTGGCCTGGAACAGCGCAGCAGCAATCGCTTCGAGGAACTGGCCGGCGCCGCGGCCGGCGCCAGCCTGACCGCGCAGCGCTGGGAAGCGGCTTATGAGCCGGCCGTCGGCCTGACGCTTACCGCCGCGACCGGCCTGTCGCTGGGACTGGGCGGTTTTCTCGTATGGCGCGGCGAGTTGACAATCGGCGAACTGACTTCTTTCAGCATGTACCTTGGCCAGTTGATCTGGCCGATGTTTGCGGCAGGCTGGGTGTTGTCGCTGATCGAGCGTGGCCGCGCCGCTTACGCGCGCCTGCAGCCGATGCTGGATGCGCCCTTGACCATCGAAGACCATGGCAGCTTGCCGCACGTCGCTCCCGGCAGCCTGGAATTGCGCGGCGTGGGCTTTGCCTATCCCGGCCAGCACGAACCCGCGTTGTCCGATATCTCGCTGACGCTGGAGCCAGGCCAGACCCTGGGCCTGGTCGGGCCGACCGGCTCGGGCAAGTCGACGCTGCTGCGTGTGCTGCTGCGCCAGCTCACGCCGACGCAGGGCAGCGCCAAATGGAGCGGCCACGCGCTGGACCAGTACACCCTGCAGGCGTTGCGTGCGGCAATCAGTTGGGTGCCGCAGGAGTCCTTCCTGTTCTCCGCTTCGATTGCCGACAATATCGCGCTGGCCAAGCCCGGCGCCACGCGTGCGGAAGTCGAGCGCGCGGCCGACCTGGCGGCGATCCACGACGACATCCTGCTGTTCCCACACCAGTACGAAACGGAGGTCGGCGAGAAAGGCATCACCCTGTCTGGCGGCCAGCGCCAGCGCGTGGCCATTGCGCGCGCCCTGCTGTCGGATAACGATTTGCTGCTGCTCGACGATGCCTTGTCGGCAGTGGACACCGGCACCGAAACCGCCATCCTCGAACACCTGGAAGAACTGCGCCGCGCCCACACCACGCGCAGCGCCATCATCGCCAGCCACCGCCTGAGCGCTGTGGTGGATGCGGACCAGATCGTGGTGCTGCAGCATGGCCGCATCACCGAGTCGGGCACGCACGAAGAGCTGCTTGCGCTGAACGGCTGGTACGCCAGCCAATGGCGCTACCAACAACTGGAGGCCAGCCTTGACGCAGCCTGATAAACCAAGCGCTCGCGAACAGACGCGCCAGGCCGTCGGCCTTTTGAAAGAAGCTTCCGGGCCGGACCTGCATCACTTGGGCTGGGCCGTGCTGTGGCTGGCCATTGCCGCCGGCATGGAAGTGCTGGGCCCTTTGCTGGGCAAGCGCCTGATCGATGAACATCTGCTGCCAAAGTACCTGGACTGGACGCGCATGGCCCTGCTGCTGGGCGGCGTGCTGCTGACGGGCTGGATCGCAAGCTGGGTGCGCTACCTGCAACTGGTGCGCCTGTCCGGCGTGGCCATGCGCTCCGTGCAGCGCCTGCGTGAACGCGTCTACAGCCATGTATTGCGGCTGCCAATGGCCTTCTTCGACCGCGCCATCACCGGTCAACTGGTGTCGCGCGTGACCAACGACACCGAGGCCGTGAAAGGCTTGTACATCCAGGTACTGTTCGTGATCCTCGACAGCACCATCGTCCTGGTCGGCACCGTCGCCGCCATGGCCTGGCTGGATTGGCGCCTGATGACCATCGTGGTCGCGCTGCTGCCCTTCGTGCTGGTGATCGTCTGGGCCTACCAGCGCCTGAGCGCCCCGGCCGTCACGCGCGCGCGCCAACTGCGCAGCGACATCAACGCGCAGATTGCCGAATCGATCGGCGGCATGACGGTGCTGCAGGCAAATAACGCGGAGCAGCGCTTCGGCGAGCGTTTCGCCAGCACCAATGCGGAGCACTACACCCAGCGCCTGGCCGAAATCCGCGCCAATGCCTGGTTGCTGCGGCCCGCGCTGGACATGCTGAACGTCCTGCTGCTGGCGTCCGTCATCTACATGTTCGGCCAGCGCGACATGAGCGCAGCGGAGGTGGGCGTGCTGTACGCCTTCATCAACTACATCGCGCGCGTGATCGAGCCGCTGATCCAGATCACCATGCAATTCAGCCAGTTGCAGCAATCGGTGGTGGCGACATCGCGCGTGGCGGTCCTGCTTGGCGAACAGAGCGCGCTGGAACACCGCAGCGGCGCCGGTGCCCATACCCGACACGCCGCCAATGACGACGGCGCCCCGGCGATCGATATCCGCGCTCTCGACTTCGAGTACATCGAGGGCCAGCGCGTGCTGCACCAGTTATCGCTGGCGATCCCGCAAGGCGCTTTCTTCGGCATCGTCGGCCACACCGGCAGCGGCAAGTCGACCCTGCTGTCGCTGCTGCTGCGCTACTACCCCGCCCCGCACGGCAGCATCCGCATGAACGGCATGCTGCTGGACGAAATCGATAACGAGCAGTTCCGCATCGATGTCGGGCTGGTGCCGCAAGATCCTTTCCTGCTGGCCGCTTCCGCACGCGAGAATATCGACATGGGCCGCGGCCTGCCGCAGCATGAAATCGAGACTGCCGCACGGGCAGCCCACTGCCACGACTTCATCATGGCGATGGAAGACGGCTACGACACCGTGCTGGGCGAAGGCGGATCGCGCCTGTCTTCCGGCCAGAAGCAGCTTATCGCGATTGCCCGCGCGCTGGCCGGCAAGCCGCGCATCCTGCTGCTCGACGAAGCTACCTCGCGCATCGATTCGCATACCGAACAGGTGGTGCAGGTGGCGCTGAATGAGTTGCGCGGCCAGGTCACCATCATCGCCATCGCACACCGCCTGTCCACCATCCGCGAAGCGGACCGCATCGTGGTGCTGAATCACGGGCGCATTGTGGAACAGGGGCCACACGAAGAACTGATGCAGATTGATAATGGCCTGTACCAGCGCCTGTATCTGCTGCAACAGCTCGCCGCCTGACTTGCAGTTGCCGCACGAAAAGAATTACTAGTCGCTTGGTAGTCGAGGTATGCTGTCCTCCAGTGGGGGACAGTGCCATGCAAAGAAACCTATCTATCAAACGTATCTTCATTGCGTTTTTCGCCATCACGGTCGTGCTGGCGACACTGACAATGCTGGCCCTGCTCCGGGTCTCCAGCAAGCAGGCCGAAGCCAAGCAGGCTGCGGACTCGCGCTACCAATCCTACCTGCTGGCCGACGAGCTGCGGCAAAGTTCGGATGACCTGACCCGTCTGGCACGCACCTATGTGGTGTCGGGCGAAGCAGCTTACGAGCAGCAGTACATGGACATCCTGGCGATCCGCAACGGCCAGAAGCCGCGTCCCAGGAACTACGAGCGTATTTACTGGGACTTTGTGGCTGCGGGTGCGCCGGTGCCGCCGTCCTCCGGCCAGACGATCGCCTTGTCTGAGCTGATGAAGCGCGCCGGTTTCACCGACCAGGAATTCGCCAAGCTGAAAGAGGCGGAAGCCAATTCCAACGAACTGGTTCGCACCGAAGTCATCGCCATGAATGCGGTCAAGGGCAAGTTCGATGACGGCAAGGGCGGCTTCACCCGCGAAGGCCCGCCCGATCCGGAGATGGCCCGCCGCATCATGCACGACAAGGCCTACCACCAGAACAAGGCCAAGATCATGCAGCCGGTGAACGAGTTCCTGTCCCTGCTCGATGAACGCACCGGCGCAGAAGTCGCGGCGGCCAGTGCCGCCTTCGACCGCGCCCAATTCCTGGCGCAGGCATTGCAGGCCATGTCGGTCATTGCGGCAGTGGCCTGCCTGCTGTTCGCTTACCGCTACATCCGCTCCGGCCTGCAGCAGGCGATCGATACCGCCGAATGCATTGCAGGCGGTGACCTGAGCCGGGACATCGACGCCAGCCGCAGCGACGAAATCGGCCAGTTGCTGCAAGCGATGGAACACATCAACAAAGGCCTGGCCGACATGATCGGCAATATCCGTAACAGTACCGACCAGATGACGGTGGCCACCAGCGAAATCGCCACCGGCAATGCCGACCTGTCGGCACGGACCGAAACGCAGGCGTCCTCGCTGGAGGAAACCGCCAGCGCGATGGAAAACCTGACAGATACCGTGCAGCAGAACGCCAACAATGCGCAGCAGGCCAACCAGCTGGCCGCCGATGCTGCCAATGTGGCCGAACAAGGCGGCGACGTGGTGTCGCAAGTGGTCGTCACCATGGGTGCCATCAAGGATAGTTCGGCGCGCATCAGCGACATCATCGGCGTGATTGACGGCATAGCGTTCCAGACCAATATCCTGGCGCTGAATGCTGCCGTGGAAGCGGCGCGCGCCGGCGAGCAAGGACGCGGCTTTGCCGTGGTGGCGTCGGAGGTACGCAACCTGGCGCAGCGCAGCGCCGCAGCGGCCAAGGAAATCAAGGAACTGATCGGCGCCTCGGTCTCGCGTGTCGAGGAAGGCGGCCGGCTGGTCGATGCGGCCGGCGATACCATGCAGCGCATCGTCGCTTCGGTCCACAAGGTGGCCGGCATCATGGGGGAAATCACCAGCGCCAGCCAGCAACAGGGCAGCGGCATCGGTGAAGTGAACCAGGCAATCGGGCAGATGGATACCATGACGCAGCAGAATGCGGCCCTGGTCGAGCAGGCAGCGGCTGCGGCGGAAAGCCTGCAGGAACAGGCGCAGGCGCTGGCGCAGGCGGTCAGCATCTTCCGCTTGAAGGGCGGTGCTGCGGCCACCGCGCACGCCACCAGGGCTAACGCTCCACCGCGCTCCGAGCTTGCCGTGGCTACCGCCGCGCCGCCTCGCCAGCCCGCCTCCCGCACCAGTGGCCGGGCCTCGGGCCGCATTGCCGCTGGCGCACGCCGGCAGGCTTCCGGATCTGCCGCGGCCAGTGACTTACCCGGCACCCCCGCGGCGTCGCCGCCAGCGCCACGCCAAGCCGAGCCCGCCCGGCCAGCGGCGCGCACGCGAGCCGCCGCCCGCAACACCGCCCCTGCCGGCGACGACTGGGAGGAATTCTAGGCGCCGCGCCAACGGCTGCAGGCCAGGCCCACTGCCCACGCCAGGCAGCCTGCCAGCGCCCATGCAGCGACGCTGCCCGCATTGGCGGAGCCATTAAAACCCACCAGGTCCAGCGTCGCCTCCTTCGGCGAATTGAGCGCGATATACCAGGTGAACAGGAACAGGGCCAGGAACAGCCGCGCTCCGCGCGTCAAGCCGCCCAGCAGGCTGGCAGCCGACGCCAGTGCCAGCAGGCCCGCGAGTCCCGCAGCGGCGCGCACCGGCGCATCCGCTGTCCAGCGCAAAGCCACAACCGCCAGCGGCAGCGCGAGGACCAGGCTGGCAGCCCATTGCCGTAGGTAGCGCCGCATAACGCCACCCGGCAACACGCCGGTCATGGCATCGGCCCCGTTCTGCCAGTCGCGCGGCGCAATGCCGCAGGCGATCAGGCCCCAGCAGGCAACGCCGGCAGTCATCACGCCCGGCAGCGCGCCGGGTGACACCAGCACCGCAGCCACGCTGCCCGCCGTCAGCGCCAGCGCTGCGGAAGGCGACATCGACAGCACAAGCGCCACCTCTGCCAGCACTTCACCGGCGAAGCCCGGCACGCGCATCGCCAGGCCTGGCAAGGGGCGCACCGCCAGCGCCACCGGATGCAGCATACGGTTAGCCAGCGCCAGCAAGCGGTTGCCGCGCGCAGCGCGTGGCCGCACCCGGTCCGGCGAATAGCGGTGGAAGAACAGCGTGGCTGGCACCAGCAGCAGCATGGACAGCAACAGCGTAGCCGTGCGGATCGCCCATGCCTTGAACGTCCACAAGGAGGCCGGAATGAGCAGCGTCGCTCCGGCCGGATCGAAAGCACTGCGGCCAAGGACAAAGGATGTTGTCTCAAAATGCTCGCGCAATGTCGTCACGGCTACCGACAGTCCGGAGAAGTCCAGCAACATCGGCCACACCGCGCCGGGACTCTCGGTAACGCCAACCAGGGCGCCAAACTGCATACACCACAGGAAGAAGAACAGCACGTCGCCACGCTTGCCGACCAGCGGCCCGATGTTGTCGAACAGGACCGCGCAGGCGGCTGCGTAGCTGATAATCGGCAGCAGCAGCAACGCATAGGTCTGCAAATAAACCGGCAACTCGATCGCCCCTTCGCCGCGCAAGGCATGCAGCACCAGCGTGGAACCGAGGTACGCGAATACAAACAGCATCAGGTACCCAGCGCCACCCAGCCAGCGCCCGAAGACCAGCAAGGCGTTGCTGGCGCCTGTGGCGCCGATCACCGCGCCCATGCCGCTTTGCAGGTCGTCCGCCACGCGTCCGCGCAGCAGGTAAAAGCCCGCCAGCCCAAGCAGCATGCCGGCGATATGCGCGCTGCCAAACGCCAGCGCCTGGCTGGTGTACAGCACGCGCTTCTTGTCGATCACCATCATGGTGACGCCATCGGCAGGATCGGCAATGGCAATCCAGCACAGCGCGACCACTGCCAGCAGCGCTGCCAGCGTCGACATGCGGCGCAGGCGCAACCGCACTTCATTGAGCGCCGTGATTCCGATTGGACTCATGCGGCCTCCGCAACCGGCTCCGACAGCGCATAACGTTGCGCCATCAACGCCTCCTCCAGGCTGGGTTCAACTGCCTGCGCGCCCGCCAGCGGCTGACCGGGATGGGCCACGCGCAACTGCACCTGCGCGCCCTGGCGCTGCGCCTGCAGCACGTGAAAACGGCTGCGCAGCGCATCGTAGTCGGCCGCATCGACACTGGCCTGCCACACCTGGCCACGCGCCCGTTGCAGGATGGCGTCCGGCGTTTCCAGCGCCAGCAAGCGGCCCTTGCGCATGATGGCCAACTGGCCGGCAATGCTCTCCACATCCGGCACGATATGGGTCGACACGATCACCAGCTTGCCAAAGCCCAGTTCGGACAGCAAACGGCGGAAGCGCAAGCGCTCCTCCGGATCGAGGCCCGCAGTCGGTTCGTCCACGATCAGGATATCGGGATCGTTCAGCAGCGCCTGCGCGATTCCCAAGCGGCGCCGCATGCCGCCCGAGAACGACGCCGCCGGCCGCCGCGCATGTTCGGACAGGTTCACCAATTCCAGCAGGTGGCGGATGCGGGCCGGATCGCGCACGCCTTTCAGCGCCGCGAAATACTGCAAGCATTCCAGTGCGGTCAGGTTCGGATAGACGCCGAATTCCTGCGGCAGGAAACCAAGACGGCGCCGCATCGCATCCGGTTTGCGCACAATGTCTATGCCATCGAACAGGATGCTGCCGGCAGTCGGCCGCGACAATGTGGCAAGCAACTGCATCAAGGTGGTCTTGCCGGCACCGTTGTGACCGACAAGGCCAATCACGCCGGTACCAAGTTTCATGGAAACGTCGTCCACCGCTTTCAGGTCGCGGAACGCTTTGCTGACATTGCGCAGTTCGAGCATATTGTTTTCGCCTCAAGAATGTTAGTGAGGTGGACTGTATCCGGCCCCGGCCGAGTGCGCGCAGGGCATGCGACGAACGGTTGAATTGAAGGGCCGGGTGGAAATATTGTGCAAGTAGTTACACAAGTGGAAAATCCACTTGTATTTTCCCCACAGTTAAGGCGTCTATCATGCAAATAGTGAGGCGCTAGCGGATTTCCCGCTTGCAACAGGCATATAATGAACCGCACACGCTGCTCATGCGACCCCAAGGACCCAAGTTGCCAGGCTTTCCGGTTTTGACGATTTCCAAGCGCCTCCGAACGCTGGCCGGCGCCTGTCTGCTTGCGCCCTGTCTTGCATTCGCCCAGTCGCCGCTCGACAGCGAAATTGCCCAGATCCGCGAACTGGTGCGCTTCGTTCCCGAAAAAGCCCTGGTCGAGTTGCAGCAGATGGAACCGGTGGCCCGTTCCGCCCCGCCCCTGACCCGCGCCGAATTCCTGGCCCAACTCAGCCTGACCCACCGCAGCCTTGGCAAGCATGACGTCGCGCTCGCCCTGGCCGAAGAACTGTACGACTTCGGGCGCGCGCAGGACAACAAGATCATCATCGCCAAAGGCTTGCTGACGAAAGCCTATGTGCGTTCGGCCATGAACGAACGCCAGGTCTCGCACGAACTGGCCTTCGAAGCGGAAAAGGTGGCCAGCGCCACCACCGATATGGTGCTGCGTGTGCAGTCCACCATCACCGCCGGCCAGAGCTACGCCGAACAAGGCAACTATCCGGTGGCCCTGATCCGCCTGCAATCAGCGGTGGAACTGGCGCAAAAGGTCGAGAACGACAAGGTGCCGCTGGCCAGCGCGCTCAACGCGCTGACCCTGTTCTATACCCAGGTGCGCGAGTACGAAAAGGCATGGGAAACACTGGGCGAAACCTTCGAAGTGTCGGAAACCCTGAATTCACCGGGCCGCATGGCGATTGCCAACAACACCGAATACGGCCTGGCCGTCGATACGCAACAGTACAAGCGCGGCATGCGCGCCCTGCTGGCCAACCTGGACCTGACCCGCAAGATTGGCGCCAAGCGCATGATCGCCACTACGCTGGTGAACCTGTCCGATATCAACCTGAAGCTGCACGACTTCCCGACCGCGCTGCGCTTTGCCAATGAAGCCTCGGCTGCCGCGCGTGATGCGAGCGACGATGCCAACGAAGCCACGGCGCGCATCAATGCCGGCCAGGCCTACATGGGCACCAACAAGGTTGCAGAAGGAAAGAAGTCCTTCGCGCTGGGCATGGCCTATTACGAAAAGACCGGCGACAAGCCGGAGCTGCAAGCCCTGTTGACCGAATACGGCGAAGCGCTGGAGCGCGCGGGCGACTATCAGGGTGCGGTGGAAGCCTACCATCGTGAGCGCCAGATTTCGAACGAACTGTTCGAGTCGCAGCGCAAGAAAACCATGTGGGAGCTGCAGGAAAAGTACGACACCGAAAAGAAAAAGCGCCAGATCGAACAGCTATCGCATGAAAACCAGGCCAAGGGCGCAGAGCTGACTGCGCGCCGGCTGCAGCAACGCATCTGGTGGCTGTTGGCAGTCGTGTTCGCGCTGGCTGCGGTGATTGTCGGCCTGCTGTATCGCAAGGTGCGCCAGGCCAATGCCCAGCTTGAGGTGAAGAACCTGGAGTTGAAGGCGCAAAGCTCGCTCGATCCGCTCACGGCACTGTACAACCGCCGCCACTTCCAGGACTACATGCGCACGCATAACCAGGTGGAGCGGCGCGGCGCCAATGGCGAAGACATCGTGGGCGCGCTATTCCTGCTGGACGTCGACCACTTCAAGCACGTCAACGACACCTACGGCCACGCGGCCGGCGATGCGGTGCTGAAGATGATTGCGGAAAGCCTGCGCATTGCACTGCGCGAGACCGACATGATCGTGCGCTGGGGCGGCGAAGAATTCCTGGCCTTCCTGCCGGCCATCCCGCGCAACGGCGTGGATGAAATTGCGCGCCGCATCCTGAACTGCGTGTCGTCGCAGCCGGTGCCGTTCCAGGCCCATATGATTCATGTAAACGTCTCGGTCGGCTTTGCACCGTTCCCGCTGGCGCCGGGCGGCTTGCCGCTACCTTGGGAGCGCGCGGTCAACCTGGTGGACATGGCGCTGTACCTGGCCAAGGCCCACGGGCGCAACCGCGCCTACGGCGTGCGCGGCTTCTCCAACTTCGAGCAGACCTCGATGGAAGCCATCGAGCAGAACCTGGAGCAGGCCTGGCGCGCCGGCTTTGTCGACCTGACACTGGTGTTGGGCGGCATGCCCGACGAGCCGCCGCCATCCAACGTCGTACCGCTCAAAAGCAAGTCCGGAAACTAGTTCTTTTCCTTGCGCGCTTCGCGGGCCGACTCCTGCATTTCCTTGCCGGCCTGCTCGACTTTCTCGCCCAGCTTTTCAGTCGCCTTGTTCAACTTTTCGCCGGCTTGCTGGGCCGCCTGGTCCAGTTTCTGGCCAGCCTGGTCCAGTTTTTCGCCAGCCTGGTTGGCAGCCCGGTCCAGCTTCTCGCCGGCCACGCTGGCAGCTTTGTCGATTTCACGGCCGGCCTGTTCTGCCGGGCCGATACGCTTGTCCTCAGGTTTCTGGCAACCGCCCAGGGCCAGCGTGAGCGTTGCAAACAGCACGGCAATCATGCTTTTCATGGTGTCTCCTTTCCAACCGGCATATCGAAAATGTTACGCTAGAATACTCCAATGGACGCGCACATTCCCATCCTTAAGCGGGCGGGCATGGTGCTGGTGGTGCTGGGCACCTGCGACTTGCTGGCCATTCGGTCCGGCCTTTTCCTGCTCGGCGCAGCAGCCGGAGTAGGCTTGCTGTTCGGCAGTCTGCACATGGCCTCGCTGGTGCGTTGGATTGCCGCCTTCGCGCTGTGCGCCCTTGGCGTGATGATGCTGGCCTGGCCCCTGATGCAGCCGGTCGACCTGACCCTGACCCAACTCAAGCTGCAACCGCGCATCCTCCCGTCCCTTGTCACCAGCGCGACCTGGATGTTGCTGCTGCACTGGCTCTATCGCACCCTCGGCGCCCCGGCGGTACTGGCCGCGCGCCGCGCTGCCGGCCATAAACCGCGCCACATGGGATTGGCCGCTGCCTGCGGCGCCACGCTGTCGCTGATGGTGTGCAGCACGCTGGCGCTCATGCTGCATGGCGATGCGGCGGAGCGCGCGCTGCGTGCGGCCGAACGCCAATTCGGGCCGGATTACCGCTACCACGTGGCAGCGCTGAAGGTCGAAGGCAAGCGCGTGGAAGGACTGGTCACTGCATGGAATGGCAACGAGATCCGCAATATCCCGGTGGCATGGCAAGAGGATGCTAACGGCGACCGATGACGAAGGCGCCGACCAGCGCTGCCACGCCGAACACCAGCAAGGTGCTGCAGAAAGCCAGGTTGAGGAATTTGGAAGGGTTCAGCACCCCCAGCACGGCAGCGGCCAGGAAGGCCAATCCGAAGAACAGCAGCCAGCCGGCCGTGTCCGCGGCCGAGATATCGGTTCCGCGCTCCTGAACATGGCGCATGAAGGCGCGCCGAACGGCGTTGGATGCCAGCAACACCAACAGGAAAACGCCACCTGCAGCTAAAAGGCTTACCTGCATCTGCGCTCCAATATTTGGCTTTGGGCAGATGGTAGCACCGAGTCTTAATCGGCGACGATCTTTTTGGGCGGCGGCGGCGGAGCGAAGGCGACGTTATCGCCTTCCGGCGCGGAATCCTTGGCATCCGACTCCTCGAGCCAGCGATCCAGGCTGCTGCGGCGGCGGATGGTGATGCCCTTGTTGCTGATGTAACCGATCTGTTCGAAGTTATCCAGCTTGCAAACCATCTTGGACGTGGTCGGCAGGTTGTCGCGCAGTCGGTCGTAAGCCTTGCGTGCCTTCTGCTCCCACTTGGCCAGCGTCGGCTCATTAAAGCGGTTGCTTTCGTAATAGATGGTCAGTGTGTGGTCGTGATTGCCATAACCGACTACTGCCGCCCCCTTGCGGATCGCGCTCAGGATATCTTCCTTGATATTGGACGTCGGGACGAAGATGGCCGCACGGCTATCCGTTTCATCGGGCCGCTGTAGCGGCAGGTCCTGGCCAAACTGTACACCCATCAATGTTTCTCCCCGGCTATATGCATCCGATTCTACCTCGCGCCCTTTCCCGGTTCAAGCGGCGGCGCGCCGTATAATGCGCATGCCTCATCTTCTTTATAGCCTGATAATGACAGCTTTTCCACCTGCCGCCCGCGATTCGGCAGCGCGCAATGTGCGCGACCTGCTTGCCCACGCCATCGAACACGCCGCGCCACAGCAGGCTTTAGTGGTATTCGACCACCGCAGCCCCTTGTCCCAGGTGCTGGCTGACGCCTACCGCGCAGCCCTGCCTGCAGGCCGCTTCATCGACTTTGACACGTTGCAGCCAGAAGAGGTACTTGCGGCTTTCGAGCAACTGCAGGCGGGCGACCTGGTGGTGCTGGTGCAGACCACCAGCTTCCGCCTGAATGAATACCGCATCCGCATGGAACTGTTCAAGCGCGGCCTGAAGGTGATCGAGCATATGCATCTGTCACGCATGCCGGGTGAACAAGGTCTTGTCTATATTGACGCACTGGCTTATGACCCGGCGTACTACCGTGGCGTAGGCCATGCCTTGAAGGCGCGCATCGAACGCGCGCAGTCGGGCGTGGTGGAAAGTGGCGGCGAGCGGCTGGTGTTCGCTTCTGCGTTTGAAGAAGCCAAGCTGAATATCGGCGACTACAGCGCCATGAAGAATGTCGGCGGCCTGTTCCCGATCGGCGAAGTATTCACCGAGGCGCAGGACCTGGAAGCGGTCAACGGCCGCGCCAAGGTGTTCGTGTTCGGCGACACCACCTTCCACGTCAACCGCCCTGTCACCCCGATCACCATGATCGTGGAAAAAGGCCGCGTGGTCGGCGCCGAAAACAGCACTCCCGAGTTCGACAATATGCTGGCGATCATTCGCGCGCATGAAGGCGAAGTGTGGGTGCGTGAACTTGGCTTCGGCATGAACCGAGCCTTTTCGCGCGAGCGCACGGTGGACGACATCGGCACCTACGAGCGCATGTGCGGCATCCACCTTTCGCTGGGCGCCAAGCACGGCCAATACCAGAAGCCCCAGTTCAAGCGCAAAGACGCCCGCTTCCACGTCGACGTCTTCGTCCAGACCGACGCGGTCTACCTCGACGACGAACAGGTCTACCGCGACGGCGGCTGGGCGCCCGCTTCCTGAGGCAGCCACTGCCAATTCGTTATTGCGCGCAGCAGCCATTCAGCGGGGCCGTAGGTGCGGTGCTTGAGCCACCAAGCGCTGAGGGCCATTTGTGCGAGGTAGATCGCTGGCACCAGCGCCAGCACGGCGATTGGCGGGAGTGCGTCGCACAGTCGCATGCCGTAGCCGGTGAACAGCACGGCCATGACCAGCGATTGCATCAGGTAATTGCTTAAGGCGAGCTTGCCCATTGGCGCCAGCGCCGCAATCACGTGCGCGCCATGGCGGCTGTCGAACAACATCAAAAGTGCTGCAACATAAGCCGCCGTCAGGAAAGGCGCGGTCAGCACGCTCAGCGCGGTGGCGAAGATGACCATCGCGCCGCCGGGAGCCAGCTCCGAGGCCAGTGCGTACAACACAGCGCCGCCTGCGCCCAACAATCCGAGGCGCAGGACGCGCGGAAGCCAGGCCCGCAGCGCATCTGCCCTGGCAAACAGTTGCTCGCGCCCCGCCGCCATCCCAATCAGGAACATGGCGAACGCGCTCGGTCCCTGGCCGAACAGCAGCAGCGCCACTGTCGATGGGAATTCACCCGTGATGTAAGCCTGCGTGCTGCGTGCCTCGCCATGGAAGGCTGCAAGCTTGGCAAACACGGGCTTCAGGTCCGGCGCTCCCTCTCCCCCGAGCAGGAGCACAACTCCAAGCGCCGCCAGCATCAAAGCCGCCAACAGCAGCAGGGCCGCCGCCACTTCGATCGCGCGGCGCTGCCGGCCGTACAGGGCCAGGAGCAGGAAGCACAGCAAGCCATATAAATGCAGGATGTCGCCATAAAACAGCAGGCAGCCATGCAGCACGCCCAGCACTGCCAGCCCCGCCGAACGGCGCAGCATGCGCGGGCGGAACGCAGCGCCGGCTCGTTCGGCCGCCGCCATCTGTAGCGTAAAGCTGTAACCAAACAGGAAGGAAAACAGCAGGTAGAACTTGGTCTCGAACAGCAGCGCCACCACAAAGCGCACTGCGATATCCAGCCCGCCGCCATAGCGCGGGTTGTTCACGCCGGATGCAAAATAAGGATCGGCAAACAGCCAGATATTGACGCTCAGAATTCCGAGCAGGGCGAAGCCGCGCAGGGCATCGACATTGAGGAGGCGGGACTGGTCCATCCCTTGATTATATATTTAGCAACCCCGCCTCTGCCAGGGCCTTGTCCCAGGGCGGTGCAGGCTGGTACTCCGCCACCAGGAAATCGATCAACGCCCTCACCTTCGGCGATAGCTGGCGCGTGGCCGGGTACAGGGCGCTCAAATGGTTCAAGGGCAAGTCCCAATCCGCCAGCACCGGCACCAGCCGCCCCTCGATCATGTCGCGCCAGGCCAGGAAGGTCGTCGTGTACACGATGCCCAGACCGCGCAAGGCTGCATGCTGCAACACCATCCCGTTATTGGCGGTGAAGGCCGGCGTCACCCGCACCGTAGTCCGCTCTTCGCCGCGCGCAAAGTGCCATGCGATGCCGCCGGTCAGGTGGCTGAAATGCAGGCATTGGTGGCGATGCAGGTCTTCCGGAACCTCGGGCCGCCCGGCACGCGCCAGGTAGGCTGGCGATGCACACAATACGCCACGGCACGGCGCCAGGGGGCGTATCGCCAGCGCGCGGCTGTCCGGAATCCCGCCTACGCGGATCGTCAGGTCAAAGCCATGCTCGATCGGGTCCAGCAGCGCATCGTCGACGTGCAACAGCGGCGCCAACTGCGGATGCGGCAAGCTGAATCGCGCCACCGCATCGGCCAGCCATTCGCTGCCGAAACTGGAGGGCGCCTGGATCCGCAGCGGCCCCGCCAGTTCGATGCCGGCGTGCGTCACCACCCGCGCCGCTTCCTGCGCCTGCAGCACCGCCAGGGCGCAGGGTTCAAGGTAAGCCTGTCCCGCGTCGGTCAGGCTCACGTCGCGCGTGGAGCGGTGCAGCAGGCGCGCATTCAGGCGTTCCTCCAGCGCGATCACATGCTTGCTCACCATGGCGCGCGTCATGCCCAGCCGGCGCGCGGCGCCGCTGAAGCTGCGCTGGCGCGCTACCTCGACGAAGATTTCCATTGCCTTGAGCTGGTCCATGGCATCGATTGTCTCCATTTTGAAGACAATGTGTCAACCGTTTGTGCGTTGTTCGCATCCAATCGCATGCCTACAATGACCTGCATCAAGAAAAGGAGCACCACATGCTGACCGACGCCCAAAAAGCCCAATACGCCAAGGACGGCTTCATCGTCATCCCAGGTTTCAAGAGCGCAGAAGAAATCGCCGCCCTGCGCGCCCGCGCCGCGCAAGTCGTGAACGACTTCGACCCGGCTGTCGCGCAAGGCATCTTCACCACCAAGGAGCAGGAAAAGAAGGCCGACGACTACTTCCTGGGCTCGGATAACACCATGCGCTGCTTCTTTGAGGAAGAAGCCTTTGGTCCGGACGGCCAACTGAAACAGGCCAAGGAACTGTCGATCAACAAGATCGGCCACGCCATGCACGACCTGGACCCGGCCTTCCGCGCCTTCACCGCCGACGCGCGCCTGGAGCAGATCGCCCGCGATATCGGCCTGGCCGAACCGCAGGTCTGGCAATCGATGTACATCTTCAAGCAGCCTGGCATCGGTGGCGAAGTGCGCTGGCACCAGGACGCCACCTATTTCGACACCACTCCGATCAGCGTCACCACATTCTGGTTCGCGCTGGAAGACGCCACGCTGGAAAATGGCTGCATGTGGGCGGAACCGGGCGGCCATCGCTCACCGCTGCGCGAACGCTTCATCCGCGAAGGCGACCAGGTGAGCGTGGAAAAGCTGGACAACACGCCTTGGCCAACCGACGCCACCGCCGTGCCGCTCGAATGCAAGGCCGGCTCGCTGGTCTGCTTCCACGGCCTTCTGCCGCATTACAGTGCGCCGAACCGCTCGCCGGTTTCGCGCCATGCCTACACGCTGCACGTGACCGACGGCCGCACCGAATATTCCAAGCGCAACTGGATCCAGCGTGACGCTTCCTTCCCTGTGCGAGGCTTCCTGTGAAAATCAGCATCTTCGCACCGCACTGGGGCAGCAATGAGCTGCCGCCGGACGTCTTCATCGCCAAGGTAAAAGAAGCGGGCTTCGACGGCATCGAAATGTCGCTGCCGCTGGACCGCGCCCAGCGCGATAACTGGGCCTACAAGATCGCCAACGCAGGGCTGGATTTGATTGTCGCCCAATGGGAGACAGTGTTCCACGCCGATTTCGATGCGCACAAACAGGCGCTTGGAGAGCTGCTGCGCAACGCCTGCGAGGTGCAGCCGGTGCTGGTCAACTCGCACACCGGCAAGGATTGGTACACGCCAAAGCAGAACGAAGAACTGATCGCGCTCGCCGCCGGCATCTCGAAGGAGTATGGCGTGCCGGTGGTGCACGAGATCCACCGCAGCCGCTTCAGCGGCCACCCTATGCTGCTGCTGCCTTATCTCGATCGCCTGCCGCAGCTCCAGCTGAACGCCGACCTTTCGCACTGGTGCGTGGCCTGCGAATCGCTGTTGGAAGACCAGGAACTGACGCTGGCCAAAGTGCTGCCGCGCGTGCGCCATATCCACGCCCGCATCGGCCACCAGCAAGGCCCGCAGGTCGCCGACTTCCGCGCGCCGGAAAATGCCGACGCACTGAAAGCCCACCTGTCCTGGTGGGACCGCATCATTGAGCTGCGCCGCAACGACGGCGCCGAACGCATGACGCTTACCCCGGAATTCGGCCCGGCGCCTTACACTTTCACCTTGCCTTACACCGGCCAGCCCGTCAGCAATGCGTGGGACCAGAACGTGGCGATGCTGGACTTGCTGCGCCAGCGCTATTGCAAGTAATTCGGATCTCCGCTGCACAGAAAAAAGGGCATGAATTCATGCCCTTTTTCTTTTCCCGGTTCAGTGTCATACTGCTAATTGCAAATTCGCAATATTTATTTTGACACTGCAAATGCTGGAGAAGCGATAAATGGGATGGAATGCCACCTGCCGAGGAGGCTCGCGTGATGGGGGCTGACCAGATCGCAGAAATATCGCCAATGATTCACGAGGTGCAGGCTGCCTACGCGGAGTTGCCGGAGGAATCCGACCTGGAATTGTGCGCGACGCTGGAACTCGACGGCCGGCCGGAGGCATGGTTGCAGTTCATTTACTGCACCTTGAACTTTGCGTACCCGCGCCATGAATCGCCCGAAGAATTGTTGGCCGATGTGCTCGACGCCCTTCCTGGATGGCGCCTGGAATCCGCTCTATTCGCCAGGCGACTACGCGATCAATGGCAAATACCAGGATATTTCACGCACGCCCTTCCACCCCAACAACAAGCCTCATGAACGTCCGTAAGATTTCCGCCGTCCTTATTTTCCTGTTTTCGAGCGCCTGCGCACACGCGGAGGGAAAAGAGTTTGCCCCACTCGACTACGCCACGCTCGGCGTCTGGGCCAACACCCCGCTCGGCGTTTCGGCGCGCGTCGGCCTCGCCATCCCGACCGGCAATGATTCTGCCGTCACGGTCGGTAATGAATTCGGGCTTTACGGAAGCAAGCAGTTTGTCGGCTACCGCGTTGCAGCCAAAGGTCATGGCGTATTCTGGGGCGGAGTCGACCTGGCACGCTGGAAAACGCGCTCGAACCCATGGCTGGCCGACGGCCACACCGAATACTATGGCGTCGAAGCCCAGGTGATCATTTTCAGGGCCGGCCTCATGTTCCCTAAAGGCGACGGCCATCATCCCAGGCTTAGCCTCGGCGCGGGCTTCGGCTTCTGACCATTCATCACTTTATGTTCAAGCTCCTCGCCACCTTCGCTTTCCTCGCAATGACTTCGCTGGCATTCGCCGCTGAATTCACCATCGTTACCGGAAAAGGCTATGTACGGTTCACCGTGCCGGACCAGTGGGCAGTGCTGTCCATGCAAACCAAGCCGCCAGTATCGGTTGCAGCTTTCCAGGTCGCGAATCCCGCTGACGAAGGGACGCCGCATTCCAGCAATGTCGCGGTCAGCCTGTTCCATGTTGACGCGGAGCGCGGACAAACTGCTGCATCCGCAATTGGAAAGCAATTCGGCGCGCTGCCACCAACAGTCAGTACGCTCGAAGGCTGGACCATCTACACCCAACAGGCTAGCCAGCAAGGCACAGCTTATACAATCATCGATGCCAAGAAACCCTTCGCCGACGTAGTCGTTGGCTTGCGCTTCGCATGGCCGCATCTCGCGGCAAATCCAGCTGGTTACGATCAGTCCATGAACGGTGCGTTCGAATCGCTTCGGCGCTCCGTTTCTTCCGGATTCGGCGTGCCCGCTTCAAGGCCCGGCGAGGTGATTCGTCGGCCAGAGCATTAGGAGATCTGGTGGGCTCTAGCAGAATCCTGGACGCCATCTCGTCTGCGCAATGGTTCACACGCATAGGTGAAGCGGAGGAAAGTGCGTTCGTTGTACCAATCAAGGATTTGGCCGGCTGGAGGGAATTTATTTCGTCTGCCAGGGAAGGAGAGTTCGGAGCCGGGCAAGCAAGGGAGCCTGCCTACCCTTACTCGGCGATGTCCTGGCTTCCGACAACGAACGATGAGCCCGACCCGATTCATGGTACGGCATTGGCAACAGCAGCAAATGAGAAAGGGCTGGCATCTGAGCTCGTGGCGGCAAAGATCGCGGCATTCAAGATTGCGGTGCAATCCCAACGCTCTTGCGGCGAGATTCCTGCTTTCAAAAGCGGTGGCACGGACCTCACAGGCGCAGCGCTTTCGGGTGCACGATATGCATGCCGCATGGCGGCTGCTGAGACCTTGTTGGGCAAGAAGGCTTCTGGTGCAAACTGGTGCAAATCTACTGCCAAGGCAACTGGCCCTTGGCCATACTGCCAGATCGCAAAGTGGTGGTCTTATGAATGAGGAAAAAATTGCAGGAGTGAGTTCTTATGGAATACCTTGAACACCAAGCCAGGAAAAGAAAATGATGCCCTGGCTGGCCCAAGCCATCGTTCTTCTCAGCGTTACCGCCTTTGTTCACGTCGCCGCAATGGCGTTGGCAGCACACTCGATTGGCATCCCTGTTCGTAAAGTCTCTTTCGGAACCGGTGCAGCAATCTGGGAACGCGGAAAGGTTCGGATCGGGTGGTTCCTGCTTGGCGGGTATGTCCGAATGAAAGACTCGCGCGCGGAACTTCTCTCCGATTCCGAACTGGCCGACGCCTTTGACCACGCTCCGGTCTGGAAGCAGATCGCAGTACCAGTTGCCGGCGCGGGATCGGTCTTGCTTATGGCGATGCTGGCATTGGGGCATGAGGGAGCAGAGGCATTTTTCGGCGCCTTCCGCCAATTGTTCATTGGGGCGGTCAGTCCTTTTTCCGATGCACAGGCATATCTGCGCGCAGGTAAGGATTTTGCCAGCTCGCACTCGTCGATCGCTTATGCAGGACTTCTCTGCGCAAAAGGCGCAGCATTCAATCTCTTGCCGATGCTTGGGCTCAATGGCCTTCACATTCTCCTCCCTTTGATACGAGGAAAACATCCCAGGAAATGGGAAGATACCGTTGTCCGATGGACTCTCTTGCCGATGCTGTTCCTTATGGGCAGTTGGCTACTCGCGATCGGCGTTTTTACTTTCGTTGGAATGAAATGATGTTGATCCGAATCCTGACCTTTCTTACCTTGATGTCACTCACCATGTCCATCCAAGCCGGCAATTTCTTCCCTCCTGAGTACAAGACATTCCCATTTCACGAGGGGGATCTTCTTGTCAGCAAACGTTCCGACGGCAAGTTTTCAGTCAACAAAATTCTTAAAGTTGACCGGTTTGATTACAAGGCGGGCGCCTCAATCAATATCCAGGGCAAGGCCTTTGTCGCCACCGAGGATGACTTCCTGCTCGTTATTTCCAGCGCGTTTGGCGCGTCTGAATTCAATTCATTTGAGGAGGCGCGCGCCGCCGCACAGTCAGGGAAATGGACGGTCAAAGTCGCGCTAGTGCCAAACCGGGCACCAGGCGCTGCAGCGGGACAATCCCTTGTCGGGCATGCTGTCGTCTCGAAAGAGGAATTGGAAGGCTATGCCCAGTGGCGGCAGCAATTCGAACGCGGAAATGCTGGCGTCTTCTGACGAGGCTCTACTAATGAAGGGAGTAAGGAATGGGTGTGGAATATCGTCATTTTCTCGTTGTAGACGACGAAAGCTGGCATCCCGCGGCGGACACGTTCGAGCGCGTCAATAAGGTGCTCGCTTCTTGGGGCCTTAACGACACGATCCTGGAAGTTGTCGATCTCGCAGGCGGAAAACCCCGCAGGACCACAGATGCAAGCATTCCAAAAGGATTGGCGGGGAAAGCGTTCAAGTTCGACGGCACTAACGGCGCTGCGGTAGCGCGCCTCGCCGGACCGTCACTGTACGAATGCGATGACGAAGAGCGCTATCTCATGAACGTCCTCTTCGTGCTTGGCGAAGATTACAGGGTCCACTGGAGCTCTGACGGGCTTTTCTTTGAACTGGCAGAGCAACCATCCTTCGCTTACCAAGACGAAGAACTTTATGAAATTGCTTACGCCGAATCCTTCCCCTCCACGAATGCGACAGCTCCGAACGTAAGGCTCCACATCGAAGACTTCGCGATGAAGCATCTCGCTTCGAAGGATTACAAAGGATATTGGCGAGCAGCGGTGATCCTCGACTTTGGCAAAGACCTTCCCGCCTTTTCCGAAGAAGTACATTCCTTGCCAGAGACCGAATTCGTGAACGCGCTACGGAACGCATTGCGCGCCGAATCTATCGCCGAAGTCGGAGAGTTCTACTAAACAAATCAATGAACTGAATTCGCCCGGTCACAAAACATGGAAAACACAAAACTGAAGATGGGACTTGTATTTGCCATCGGCGCCTTGTCCGGCGCGGCATGGCTGTTTGGTACTCTGTTGCCGGCCTTCTTTCTAGACGCGGCCCTGTACACCGATGACGGTCCTATGCTGGACCTGGGCTTGTTGATCCTGGTTATTTCGTTCCTTTTCGGAGCGGCCGGTGCCTTGCTGACCATATGGGCAGGAGGCCTGCCTGAAGCACCTTACATTCACCTGCTGGCGGGCGCAGTGTTCGTACTATTCACCGCCGCCTTCGTTGATGGGCCTTTCGCACTGATCCAGGTGCTGCTCGAACAAAAATTTTGGGCATTCATGTTCGGAGCCGTTGTAATATTCCTCGTCTCACGCCGCAAGCAAATCCAATCATGACCTACCCTACAGTTCTTGATCCACTAAAAGTCGGCGAATATCCCGCCTCTGCCAAAGCTGGCGGCGGTTACGTGTGGGATGCGGTCCTCGAGTATCGGGTGTGGTGCCACCCGGAGCGTGGTGCGCCAGACGAAGATGACGGCAGCGACTACTACTATGCCTTCGAAACGTTTGAAGAGGCCGAGGAATTCGCCGATGAAAATCCGGGGGCGGAAGAGCCCCTTGCCCTGGTCCTCCAGCGCGAATACATCGACGAGCCTGAGCCGGGCCAATACATCCATGTCCGCGAAGAGCGAATTACGGAATGGCCTGTAGCATTCCTCTCCAGGCCGCAGCGCGACGAATTCACTATTCCCGACTTCCTGGCCCCTGACGCTCCAGCGAACCGGCTCGATATCCTGCGCGGACGCGCTCCACGGAGCAGGCCATGAAACAGCTCCTGGTCCTATCGCTCGCGCTCGCAGTTGCAGCCTGCGGGGAAAAAGGGGATTCGCCCGCGCCGGAACTGCAGGTGCCGGAGCAATTGCCGGAATTCGGCTATGTCGCCGCTCCAAACGTAAAGGTCAGCGTAGAAATCAGGGGGCCAAGCGAAGCCAAGGTGGACGAATGGATTACGCTCAACGCAACACGCACAGTGACTGGCGACTGGGTCCGCACCAAGCTATCACAACTTCCAGAGGGAACCGAGTGGTTTTCAAAACCTATGTCCGGGTATGAACGCGAGGTCGCCGACAATCTCGGCTGGCGCATCGATCCGCCAAATTTGGCACGTATGGACGTACCAACTCTAGCCGACGCCGACAGGCATGATCGAAGGGTGAAGTTCTCCAAACCTGGAACTTATGCCATATCCGGATTCAGTGTCGTTCCAACCCAATCCTACAGTAACAAGTTGACGATCGTGGTACGTCCATAAATGCTGACCATCGCCGCATTGCTGCTTTTCCTCACCGGCCTTGCCCACTCATACCTGGGCGAGCGCTACATCCTGATTCGCCTCTTCAAGCGCGATAACATGCCCAAGCTTTTCGGTGGAACCGGCTTCACTACAGGTACGCTGAGGTTTGTCTGGCATCTCCTCACGCTGGTCTGGTGGGGCATCGCGGCCCTCGTTTTCCTGGCATCGGGAAATCAGCTCGAGACCAAAACAGTGCTTCAGGTTTTCAGCATCATCGCCCTGGTCTCAGGCCTGTTCCCCATCTACTTCACCCGCGGCCGGCATCTGTCGTGGATCCTCTTCTTTGCCGTCGCAACCCTTCTCTGGTTAGGATCTCCATGATTACAGCTTTCAATTTGGCTGGTTTTTTTGCAGCGCATGCCATCTGGTGCGTCTCCGATGGCGAGGGCCTGGTTCCAATGTTTGCCCACAGCGGTGAGAACGATGAAAGACAGATGGAACGCCTGCTCGCAGGTGACGACCTGGGCGCATCGGTCGAGCTCGGGAAAAACAAACTCGAATCCAATGAAGCTGATGCAAACGACGGTGTTCTGGTCTACGATGGGCGCATTCCTGTCCAGGGCCAGAAGTACGATGCCATCATCATTGAAATCAGGAGTTACTTCTCTCCAGCTTCCAAAGCTGTAATGGCCGTTCCATACAAGCCTGCCGCATCGGGAGATTTTCGAGTCTTCAAACCGAAGCTGCTGCAATGGGAAGAATGCGATGACTTTGACGTCAATATGGTAGTGCAGTCCTTCTTTGAGGGCGTCGACGCCCATGAAAAAGGAGCAGAAGTCTGGAATCGCGCGCTTGACCAGTCGATTTAAGGAGAAGCATGATGTATCACGCTATCGTGCGCCGCAAGATCACAAAGGTTTTCGCAGGCCTCAGTGCAGGCCGAATTGAAGCAGTGACCGACGAACTGGCGTCAAATGCTACACATTACTTTGTGGGCACGCACGCCTTGTCCGGTACGCGCAAGACACCGGAGGCGATCCGTGCCTGGTACGAACGGTTGCTTCGCCTTCTACAGGGCATTAACTTCACCGTTCATGAGGTGAGGGTTTCTGGCTGGCCGTGGCGCACGCAGGTCGAGGCGATTTGGACCGAAACAAACACCGGAACCGATGGCGTCAAGACGAGCGCCGAAGGCGTCAACCTGATCGAAATTCGCTGGGGCCGCGTGACCAGTGTCCGCATCTATCCCGACACCGCAGCATTGGAACGGACCCTGCACCGTATCGCTGCCAAGGGAACGGCGGAAGCAATGGCAAGTCCCATCACGTCATAACGCCGAGATTCGCCATCCGTTTGCCAGCAAAATTCACGACTACGTGCTGAATGAGCCTTTGCTGATCGCTTATCATGATCGCATCTGGAATCGCTACTGGAAGTAATTTGACCACCCATTGGGAGAGCTTGGATGCCAATAATTCGCGCCTCGGAGAGGCATCTCGAAACGATTGAAACCTCAAGGCCCGGAGTGCTGAATCGCGAGGAGTGGATCAGCGAGCCCGGCGAACTCTCCCAGTTTGGCGCGTTTATCCATGTGCTCATGCCGGGCACGCGGTCGTCAATCAAGCACTGGCACCAGTCAGAAGATGAGCTGGTGTACGTCCTGGATGGTGAAATCACTGTTGTCGAAGGCGAGACCGAATCCGTCCTCGGCCCCGGCGATGCCGCGACATTCCCGCATGGGAGCCCGCTTGGCCACTATCTTTGGAACAAGGGACAGTCTACGGCGCGGTGCATGGTGATCGGAACCCGGGCGGAGGTTGACCGCATTACCTATCCCGACCATGACCGCATATTGCACCGGGACAGGTCGCAGCCAGAAGATCTTTGGACCGACTCAACGGGCCGCACCGCCGAAAGTCCTTATAACGGCTGGTGGCCATGATGAATCTGGCTTCGACATATACTAGGTGATCCATCACTCCTGAAGAAGACTATGATCACCTGCTATCTACGCTACATCATCGACCCGTTCAAGCTCAAGGAATTCGAGCACTACGGCAAAATCTGGATCCCTCTGGTCGAGAAGTTTGGCGGTACGCATCACGGATACTTCTTGCCATCCGAAGGCGCGAGCGATGTGGCACTGGCGATGTTTTCGTTCCCAAGCCTGGCGAAGTATGAGGAATACCGCACCAAGTCTTTCGACGATCCGGAATGCCAGGCAGCGTTCAAGTATGCAGAGGAAACGCGCTGCTTCATCAGCTACGAAAGAAGCTTCTTCCGTCCCGTCTTTGCCTGACGCGTAAACAGGAGGTGCCGGCCAATGAGCGAGCTTGAACGACTGGAAGCCATGCTTCGCGCAAGGCCGGCGACCCTCGCCATTGAACAACGGCGAACAGCGTGCGATGCGTTGGCCAAGCGCTATCCAACAGCGGCAGACGTCGATGTCACGGCCGTAGCCGTTGACGGCGTCGCCGCCGAATGGACCTCGACTCCCTCAGCGCGTGGTGATGACGTGATTTTCTACCTGCACGGCGGCGGCTTCGTTTGGGGTTCATTGGCAAGCCATCGGCATTTCGTCAGCGAATTGGCTCGCGAGGCGGGGATGAAGTCCCTCGCCCTGGACTATCGGCGCGCGCCCGAGTTCCCCTTCCCCCATGCGCTGGACGATGCTGTCAATGGATATAAATACCTGCTGGGCAGCGGCCGCAAAATTGCGGTCGCAGGCGATAGCGCGGGCGCGGGCCTGGCGGTTGCCATGCTGGTACGCTTGCGCGAGTCGGGCTTACCCCAGCCGGCAAGCGCGGTCCTTTTTTCACCATGGACTGACATGACAATTTCGGCAGGGAGCTACGCGCGCAATGCCGAACGTGATCCAGTGCTGAACCGGGAGCTCATGTTGTTCCTGGCCGCGCAATATCTCGGCGACCGGCCGCGGACCACGCCGCTGGCCTCCCCGAGCTTTGCGGACCTGCGCGGCTTAGCTCCGCTCAACATCTTCGTCGGTGCCACCGAAGCGCTGTTGGACGACTCAATCGCTCTCGCCCGTGCAGCCACTCTGGCAGACGTTCGCGTGCGGCTTGAAATATGGCCGAAGATGTTCCACTTCTGGCCCAACTACTACCAGGAGCTCGCGGAAGGCAGGCAAGCCATGAGCATGGCCGGGGCGATCTTGCGCGAAGCGATGGCGAATTGATTGGCTAACCATCCGATCGCCTGAGCGTGAACTGGCGGAATCGCGACCTCACCTGGCCGATTAACTCGCCATCCAACGCGCCTTCGCTGGATAGCTTCAGCAAGTCCTGCGTGCTGCAGCCTACAGGGCGAAAATCCTGCAGCGCATAGGTCTCGCAACCCATCTCGGAAATCTGCTGGACCAGCGTGGAGATGTGCTGGCGCGTGGTGATTTTCGGATGGATTGTGGTCCTGAATTCGTATGGCACGCCGCTTTCAATCACAATGCGAGCAGCGGCACGGGCAGCTTGCGCGCTGCCGCTGGCCCCGGTAATTTCATCGTAGGCTTCAAATGAGCTCTTGATATCCAGCCCGACCCAATCTACCAGCGGCAACACCTGCTTCAGGCGCTCAGGGTAGATGCCCGCGGTGTGCAGGCCCACTTTGAAGCCCTGGGCCCTCACGCTGCGCATGGCATCTTCGAGTGCGGGGTCGAGGGTTGGTTCGCCGCCGGAGAACACTACGGCATCAAGCAAGCCTGCCCTGCTGCAGAGGAAGGCGAGCAAATCACGCCAGGCGATTGCCGGCTTGCCGTCGCGGGGCTGCAGGTGCGGATTGTGGCAGTAGCCGCAGCGCCAGGGGCACCCCTGGACGAATACCACCGCCGCCAACTCGCCGGGATAGTCGGTCGACGTGAATTTTGCGTAGCCGCCGACCTTGAGCCCCCTGTCAGCCATTGTTCTGGCGCTCGACGAAATAGGTCCGTTCATTGAATTCGCCCTTCTTGCCGACATTGAAGGACGAGTATGGGCGGTGGTAGCCCATTACGCGAGTCCAGATTTCGCAAGGCTGGCGTTCCGCGTTGGTGAGCGTGATCTCCTGGTTTGGCTGGTTGGCGGTCATGCATATCTCCTCAGTTAGGTGAAAGTTCGCGCGACTTGCGCGCAATGATGTCCTCATCGCATTTCGGACAGAATTCATGCTTGCCGCTCAAATAGCCGTGCTTCGGGCAAATCGAGAATGTCGGCGTAACCGTGATGTACGGCAGGCGGAAGCGCGTCAGGGCGCGCTGCACCAGGCGGCGGCAAGCTTCCGCACTGGATACCTGTTCGGTCATATACAAGTGCAGCACGGTGCCGCCGGTGTATTTCCTTTGCAGTTCATCCTGCCGCTCCAGCGCTTCGAATGGATCGTCGGTAAAACCGACCGGAAGCTGTGAGGAGTTGGTGTAGTACGGCATATCCTTCGTGCCTGCCTGCAGGATCGACGGCATGCGGGCGCGGTCTTCTTTCGCAAAACGGTATGTCGTGCCTTCGGCCGGCGTAGCCTCGAGGTTGTACATATGGCCTGTCTCTTCCTGGAACTCCAGCATGCGGGCACGAATGTGGTCGAGCAGGCGTATTGCCAGCGCAGCACCGGCTTCGGTCGTGATGTCTTCCTGGTCTCCGCTGAAGTTGCGAACCATTTCGTTAATGCCATTCACGCCAAGCGTCGAGAAGTGGTTGCGCAGCGTACCAAGATAGCGCCTGGTGTAGGGGAACAGGCCGCCGTCCATCAGGCGCTGGATCACCTGACGCTTGATCTCCAGGCTGGTCTTGCCCAGTTCAAGCAGTTCGTCCACGCGGGCAAGCAGCGCCTCCTCATCGCCAGCGTGCAGGTAGCCGAGGCGGGCGCAATTCAGCGTCACCACGCCGAGCGAGCCGGTTTGTTCGGCCGAGCCAAACAGGCCGTTGCCCCGCTTGAGCAGTTCGCGCAGGTCGAGCTGCAGGCGGCAGCACATGGAACGGATCATGTTCGGCTTGAGTTCCGAATTCACGAAATTCTGGAAGTAAGGCAGGCCATACCGGGCCGTCATCTCGAACAGCAATTCAGCATTCGGGCTATGCCAGTCAAAGTCCGGTGTGATGTTGTAGGTCGGGATCGGGAAGGTGAAGGCGCGCCCTTTGGCGTCGCCGCGCATCATCACTTCGATGTACGCACGGTTGATCATGTCCATCTCGGCTTGCAGGTCGCCGTAGGTGAAAGGCATTTCCTTGCCCGCGATCACCGGCACCTGTTCCTGCAAGTCTTCCGGACAGGTCCAGTCGAACGTGAGGTTGGTGAATGGCGTTTGCGTGCCCCAGCGCGATGGCACGTTCAGGTTGTAGATCAGCTCCTGCATGGTTTGCAGGACCTGCCCGTACTCCAGCTTATCGTTGCGAACGTAGGGCGCCATGTAAGTATCGAAGGAACTGAACGCCTGCGCGCCGGCCCATTCGTTCTGCAGCGTGCCGAGGAAGTTCACGATCTGGCCGGCGGCACTGGAAAGATGCTTTGGCGGAGCCGATTCCACTTTTCCCGGCACGCCGTTCAGCCCTTCGTTCAGCAAAGTGCGCAGCGACCAGCCGGCGCAATAGCCCGCCAGCATATCGAGGTCGTGGATGTGGATGTCGGCGTGGCGGTGGGCCTCGCCGACCTCGCGCGGGTAGACGTGGTCGAGCCAGTAATTGGCGACCATCTTGCCGGAGATGTTGAGGATCATGCCGCCCAGAGAGTAGCCCTGGTTGGCATTGGCATTCACGCGCCAGTCGAGTTGCTGCAGATATTCGTCAATCGAGGACTGCACGTCCACCGTGGTCTTGCGGGTCGAATTCATCGCTTTCTAACTACATGTTGTGTTACGCAAGATATTACACACTAAATATAGTGCACATCGACGTCGCGACCGCGATTTTTGATTTTCTTGACCTGGTTTAAATTTGATAAGATTCGAGCAAAATTCCTGGAGACCCGCCATGACCTTTGCTCGCACGCTTTGTCTTGTTGCAGCCTTTGCCACCCATTCGGCGATGGCGTCGCCTACGCCACAGCAGGAAGTGATGGCCGTCACGCAAGCAGCGTGCGAAGCTTTTCGAGTACGGGATATTCCAGCACTGGAGCGCTTGCTGGCTCCCGAATTCAATCTCGTGAGCTCAAACTCCGAAGTCCAAAGCCGCGCGCAAGCCATCCAGGAAGTTCGCGACGGCGATCCGCAGTACGATCGCTTTGAAAATCACAGCATGACAGCACGTGTGTATGGCGATGCGGCCATCGTGCAGGGCATCACCTCACTCAAGGGGAGCTCTGGCGGCAAGCCGTTTGCGCTGGATGTCCGATTCACCGACACCCTGGTGCGTGTTAAAGGTAGTTGGACGATCGTTGTAAGCCACGTAACCAGGATTCCATGAAACGAGCACTTTTTATCTGTACCCAGAACCGCTTGCGCAGCCCGACCGCGGAGCATGTATTCGCGAGCTGGCCCGAAGTGGAGACCGATTCGGCGGGACTGGGCAATGATGCCGACGTGCCCCTGTCGACCGAACAGATCTCGTGGGCAAATATTATCTTCGTGATGGAGAAGGCCCATCGCAACCGCCTTTCGAAGAATTTCAGGTCGTACCTGAACGGCAAACGCGTGATCTGCCTTGATATACCTGACGATTACGAATACATGCAGCCCGAGCTGGTGCGTCTTCTGGAAATCAAAGCCGGCAAGTTCCTGCGCTAAGGAAAATGGACTTCGAAAAAGGCCGTCCGGATTATTTGCTATGCTGGAGTTTCTCGCCACGGGGAGAATGACAATGCCCACCAAGAGCGTTGACGGTTATGAGATCGAGTACACGGGCGAACTGCTGGAAGGCACCAAGCAATGGGGCGCCTACGTGTCCATCTTTGCCCCTTCGGCGAACCCCATGCACATGACCCACATCTATCCGAAGCGTCGCGTGTCGGCAGACCTCACTTTAATGGACCAACATGCCGCAGAGGCCGAGGCGGAGCGCGTGGCGTTGAAAGTCGTGGAAGACCTGCGCGCCTGACAGCAACTACTGAGCGTGCAGCAGGTCGGACTCCGCAAGTTCGTCTTTCGCGGGGACTTTACGGGGCAAGGTCAGGATCACGGTCGTGCCTTTGCCAAGCTCGGATTCCACGTGGATGGTGCCGCGCAAAACGCCGGTGACAAGGTTGTAGACAATGTTCATGCCCAGCCCTGAGCCGCCCTGCCCCATCTTGGTGGTAAAGAATGGATCGTACACCTGTCGCAGCGTGCGTGCGCTCATGCCGTTGCCGTCGTCGGCAAAGCGCAGTTCGACGTTTTCCTCGTCCATTTCAACCGCGCTGATGGTGATATGGCCTGAGTCGCGTCCTTCGAAAGCATGCATGATGGCGTTTTGAATCAGGTTGCTCAACACCTGCCCCACGCTGCCAGGATAGGAGATGAAGTTCAGCGTCTCCGGCATCCACACCTTTACTTCGCAGTTGGCCCGGCGTAGCTGCGCCGAGTAGGTGGCAAGCGTATCGTGCACCACCCCATGCAGGTTGAACGAACGCCGCTTGTCGGAAGTCTGGTCGACGGCCACCTGCTTGAAGGAGTGGATCAGGTCTGCCGCGCGCGTCAGGGAATTGGTGATGATCGAGCACGCCATGCGTGCATCCTTCAAATGCGTATCGAGCGCGGAGCGTTTGATGCCGCCCTCGCTCAACTGGCGTTCGAACTCCTTGCACATATCGCTCAAGGCCGTCGCAGTCAGCAAGCTATTGCCGATCGGCGTATTCAGTTCATGCGCAATGCCGGCCACCAGTGCGCCAAGCGATGCCATTTTCTCGGACGTGATCAGGTTGGCCTGCGCCTGCTTCAACGTCAACAGCACGGCCGACAAATCCTTGTGTGCCATTTCCACATTGGCCTTTTGCAGCGCCAGCTCGCTCAGGCTGCGCTCCAGTCCATGCTTGGTATCGACCAGTGCTGCCTCGGTCTGCTTGCGCTCCGTGATATCGATGATCACCCACACGCAGCCCTTGCGCGGCTCGTTCTGGTCCAGCATGCGCCCGTTCACCATGCACCACAGCCGGCGTCCATTCGCGCTGGCCAGTTCCAGCTCGAAATGCATCGAGGTGCCATCGGCCACGCAAGCAAAAGGATCGCTCAGGCCACCGGTCAGCATATTGCAGGAACGGCCCGCCAGTTGACCCGGCTGGTAGCCCATCATCTCCTCCAGTCCGCGGTTGCAGCGCACGATCATGCCATTGGCGAACAGCCCGATGCCGACAATCGCACTGTCCTGCAAGGCGCGCAATTCGTCGGCCGTAACGCGCAGCTTCTGGGCCAGGGTGCGGCGGCGCTGCAGCGTCATGATCTGCGCGCCGATCAAGGCGCTGATGATGAAGCCGGCAAGGCCGATCACGGAAATCAGCCGGATGTCGCGGCTATAGCGCTCGCTCGCATGCCCCTCGAAATTCATGACCCAGCGCCGTTCGCCCACGTCAAGCGGGATCTTGCTGACCAGGCCAGCCAGCGGCGGCATGCGCTCGCCGGAACCAAGCTTGCCAAAGCTGTTGAACATCAGGTTGTCGACCGTGGGCGGCGTATTGCCGCCGTCGTTGATATAGCCCGCGTCGTTGATGCTGACATACAGATGCTGCAGCATCGGGCTGTCGATGGTCTCCGACATCAGGTCGTTCACGCGGAACACGATGGCGACAAAGCCGACCAGGGCCGCATCGCGTTCCTGCTCCGTCAAGAGCGATGCGCCGCGCCGGTAGATTGGCGCGCGTGCCACGAAACCAGGCTGGCCGCTGGCATCCTGCACCAGCGTAATGCGCTCAGTGGCCACCACGCGACCGGTGGCCTTGCCCAGTTGCAGGGCCTTGTAATGCGGCGGCAAGGCGGCCAGGTCGAGGCCGAAGGCATTTTCATTGCCCCGCATCGGCTCGTTGTATTCGATCAGGAAATGCTCCGGCCGCACCGATGCGGGATGCACCTTGTAGTCGGGGTAGCCGCCGCTTTGCAGGCTGTCATCGGCGCGGATGCGTGCCGCATAGGCATCCAGTTGAGCCGAAGGCACGCGCCGGACGAACTGGATGGCCTGGAAGCCGGGATAGCGGCGCTTGAGGTCGAGCTCGCGCACATAGCGGCTGAATTCCACGCGCGAGACATCGTCCTTGACCGCAAACACGCCCTTGATGCTAAGCAGCATGTCAAAGTAAGTCTGCAAGCGAAGCTGGGTATCGCGCGCAATCTTTTGCGTATCGCGCTGGAAGGCTTCATTGGTTTGGCGGTCCTGCACATTCACCACGAACATGCAGACCCACACGGTAACGCAAATACCGACAATAAAGGCCAGGTATCCGTGTATGCGCATGCTTGCTCCGACGGGACTGTGGAGACGACTATAGCATAGGGAAATCCACAATACGCCGGGGAAACGGTCAGCCGTTGTTACTCCGTCGCATCCTGGTAGCGAACCGAAATTTCCATCACCTGTTCCTCGGCGGCCAGCAGTGCATCGACCACATCCGGGTCGAATTGTTCGCCGCTGCCCTGGCGGATCAGCTCGATGGCAGTTTCATGGGTAAAGGCTGGACGGTACACCCGCCTGGACACCAGCGCATCGTACACGTCGGCCACCGCCACCAGGCGCGCCGATACCGGGATGGCATCCCCGGCCAGGCCTTGCGGGTAGCCGGATCCGTCGTAACGTTCCTGGTGGCTGTACGTGATTTCGCGCGCAAAGCGCAGGAAGGCGTTGCTGAAGCCCAGTTCGCGCTCTACCCCGGCGATGGCATCGCGGCCATGCACCGTGTGCAGCTTCATGATCTCGAATTCTTCCGGCGTCAGGCGGCCCGGTTTGAGCAGGATCGCGTCAGGAATGCGCACCTTGCCGATGTCGTGCAGCGGTGCAGCCTTGAACAGCAGCGGGATATGCGGCTCGATTAGTTCATCGGCAAAACGCGGATTGCCCTGCAACTGGCGCGCCAGCGCCAGCACGATATGCTGGATGCGGCGCAGGTGCGAGGGATCTTCCTCGTCGCGCCATTCCGCCAGGCTGGCAATCGCCCATGCCGCGGCATCGGCGATCTGGCCCAGTTCATTGAGCTGGGTGCGTTGCCATTGCACCTTGGCGCGCGCTTCGCGCAACTGCACATGGGTGGCGATGCGAGCACGCAGCAGTTCCGGCACCAGAGGGCGCGCCACCACGTCGGAGGCCCCTTCGGCGAGAGCGCTCTGCTCCAGGTCGGGCTGGCCGCGATCGATCATCGCGATGAGCGGAATGCTGGCGGTGTCGGGGTTGCCACGCAGGCGTTGGCAAACAGCAAAGCCATCCCGCACGACATCCACCAGGATCAGGTCGGGGCGCGGAAGCTGCTCCGCCGCGGCAAGCGCCGTGTCGCAATCTTCGACGAGGCGCACGGCGTACTTGTCTTCCAGCAGATGGCTGAGCTGTTGCAGGTGGTCTGCCGATCCATCAACGATCAGCAGCAGCGGCTTGGTCTTTGGGCTCTTCATTGCGGCATGATACCGCACGGGAACTTCGCACAGGGAATGTTAGTCAGCGAGCGCCGGCGAGCCATCCGGCAGGAAAGCGCCGAAACACCGGGTGCATTCGATGCAGAACAGGTGCGCCACCCGCACATTCTTCTGGCGCAGGACCAGTTGCAAGTGGCCTTCTTCGCAAATCGGGCAGGTTTCGCGCATGGTGCCGCAGGCCAGCACATCGTCAGCCAGGTAGTTTTCGTCGTAACGCACACCATCCACCACGCGCTGCGGGTCCAGCTCGACCAGGAAAAGCACGGGCTCCGCGCCGCGCTGGTCGGGCACTGGGTAGGCGCCTGAATGATAGTGATTCATTTGATTCATTGTCATCCCCTTTGCCCAGCGCAGGTTACGGGCACTTTAACGATAGTCAAAGATTCCTCATCAGGCAAGGTCGGCGGGAAAATTTGCTTGCAATTATATAGTGCACTATCTATACTGCGGCCATGGATACGAAAACTTTTGACCTGCAGCAGGTCCCCAAGCTCGACCAGCAACTGTGCTTCGCCCTATACTCGACATCCCTGGCGATGAACAAGCTATACCGCAAGCTGCTGCGTAAGCTGGGCCTGACTTACTCGCAATACCTGGTAATGATGGTGTTGTGGGAGCAGGACGAGCAGACCGTGTCCGCCCTGGGCGACCGCCTCTTCCTCGACTCGGCCACGCTGACGCCGCTACTGAAGCGGATGGAGCAGGCCGAACTGATCACCCGCACCCGCTGCCCGCAAGACGAGCGCCAGGTAATCATCGCCCTCACCCCGCACGGCAGCGAGTTGCGCAACGAAGGCGCCAAGCTGCCCGCCTGCGTGCTCGGCGCCAGCGGCTGCGACCTGGAGCAGGTGATCCGCCTGCAACGCGAGCTGTCGGTTCTACGCACCAGCCTGATGAACAACGCATGATAAAAATGGGGACGTACCCCATTTTTGAAGCAATAATTTGAAAAATGGGGTACGTCCCCATTTATTGTTTTATGTTGCAGGATTTTTACAAATAAACGAAGTGACGCAGGGAAAAGCTCTCTAGAATAGCCCAGCACTTATTACAACAAGCCTGGGGATTCGATGAAACGTTTTCAATTCGGCCTTGCCGCACTTTGCCTGACGGCGACGGCCTTCGCTGCCGAGCCATTCGACGACAAGTTCCGCCAGCTCGAAGAGCTGCTGCCTTCCGCCAACCAGTACCGCACCGCTTCCGGCGCTCCGGGCCACGCCTATTGGCAGCAGCGTGCGGACTACACGATCCGTGCCACGCTGGATGAGGCCAACCGCGCCATTGCGGGCAGCGGCCAGGTCACCTACCACAACAACTCGCCGGATACCCTGCACTACCTGTGGCTGCAGCTCGACCAGAATATCTACAAATCGGATTCCGACGCCCGCATGACCATGACCGCGCCTTCGCGCGAAGCCTGGGGCCGCGCCAAAGGCGAAGAAGAAGGCATGAAGTACGATGGCTTGCGCAATATCCTGGCCGGCCGCGACTTTGACGGCGGTTTCAAGATCGGCTCCGTCAAGGCTTCCGGCGGTGCGCCGCTGCAGTACACGATTAACCGCACCATGATGCGCATCGAGCTGCAGCAGCCGCTGAAGCCGGGCGACAAGTTCACTTTCTCCATCGACTGGACCTACAAGATCAATGAGCAGAAAGTACTGGGCGGCCGCTCCGGCTACGAGTACTTCAGCGAAGACAAGAACGCGCTGTTCGAAATCGCCCAGTGGTTCCCGCGCATGGCTGCCTACTACGATGTGTACGGCTGGCAGCACAAGCAGTTCCTGGGTTCCGGCGAATTCACGCTGGAATTCGGCGACTACGACGTGCAGATCACCGTGCCGTCCGACCACATCGTCGCTTCCACCGGCGAACTGCAAAACCCGAACGAGGTGCTGAGCGCCACCCAGCGCGACCGCCTGGCCAAGGCCCGCACCAGCAAGACCCCGGTCGTCATCGTGACCCAGGCCGAAGCCGAGCAGGCGGAGAAGAACCAGGCCAAGGGCAGCAAGACCTGGCACTTCAAGGCGAAGAACGTGCGCGACTTCGCCTGGGCCTCTTCGCGTAAGTTCATCTGGGATGCCCAGGGCTACAAGAAGGATGGCAGCAACCTGATGGCCATGTCCTACTATCCGAAGGAAGGCAACCCGCTGTGGGAGAAGTATTCGACCGCCGCCATCATCCACACCATCGAGCAGTACAACAAGTACAGCTTCGACTACCCATACCCGACCGCGATTTCCGTCAACGGCCCGGTGGGCGGGATGGAGTATCCGATGATCTCCTTCAACGGCCCGCGCCCGGTGAAGGACAAGAAGACCGGCGAAATCACCTACACCAAGCGCGCCAAGTACGGCCTGATCGGCGTGGTGATCCACGAGGTTGGCCACAATTACTTCCCGATGATCGTCAACAGCGACGAGCGCCAATGGACCTGGATGGATGAGGGCCTGAACACCTTCGTGCAGTCGCTGGCCCAGGAAGCATGGGAAGACAACTACCCGGCAGGCCGCGGCGATCCGCGCTTCATCGTCGACTACATGCGTTCCAGGAACCAGGTGCCGATCATGACCAACTCGGAGTCGCTGCTCCAGTTCGGCAATAACGCTTACGCCAAGCCTGCCGCTGCGCTGAACATCCTGCGCGAAACGGTGCTGGGCCGCGAACTGTTCGACTACGCCTTCCGCGAATATGCACGCCGCTGGAAATTCAAGCGCCCTACCCCGGCCGACTTCTTCCGCACCATGGAAGACGCTTCGGGCACCGACCTTGACTGGTTCTGGCGCGGCTGGTTCTACACCACCGATGCGGTGGACGTGTCGATCGACGGCATCAGCGAATACGGTGTAAGCACCAAGAATCCGGAAACGGAAAAGGCCTGGAAAAAGGCGCAGCATGATGCGGAGCCGGTCTCCATCATCGACCAGCGCAACAAGGGCATGGTGCGCAAGGTGGACGAACAGCCCGCCCTGAAGGACTTCTACAACGAGCACGACGACTACACCGTCACCAATGCCGACCGAAACAAGTTTGCCGAGTCGACCAAGGACCTGGAACAGTGGGAAAAAGACTTGCTGGCACAGGGCAAGCACCTGTACCTGGTGGACTTCTCCAACCTGGGCGGCCTGGTGACGCCGCTGATCCTGCAGATCGAACTGAAGTCGGGCAAGAAGTACATCGAGCGCGTGCCTGCCGAAGTATGGCGCTACTCGCCGAAGAAGATCACCAAGATCATCGTGACCGACGAGCCGCTGGTATCGCTGGTGCATGACCCGTACTGGGAAACCGCCGACATCGACCAGTCGAACAACGCCTGGCCGCGCAAGGTGACGCCTTCGCGCCTGGAGCTGTTCAAATCGCGCCAGCCGGACAACATGATGAAAGACTTCAACACCCCGCTGAAGAAGCAGGACGCGGATGGTGACAAGGAAGGCGCCAAGAAGGAATGATGCGTTTCAAGGCCGTCCTCGCGGCGGTGCTGCTCTGGTGCAGCGCCGCCGCCCAAGCCCATAATTTTCACGTGGGCTTGACCGAGATCAGCTTCAACCCACGCACCGGCAGCACGGAAGTGGTTCATACTTACACAGCGCACGATGTGGAGGCGCTGTTGATGAACCTGTACCAGCGCCAGTTCGACCTTGGTTTGGAGGAGGATCAGGCCGTGTTCCGTCGCTACCTCGAAAAGCAATTTCGTATCAGCGTCAACGGCAAGCCTGTGGCGCTGAACTGGGTCGGCATGCAAGCCAATGTCGACAGCATCAACGTGTTCCAGGAAATCGAAAAAACCGCACTGCCGCCGGGTGCTGTCCTGCTGGACGGCGTGCTGACGGATTTCCTGCCGCAGCAAGTCAACAACGTCAACGTCAGCGGCCCGGGCCGCCCGGCCGCTTCCATCGTCTTCAACCGCGCTCGCCGTGAGCAGCCGCTCCCCTAGGCGGTGGCCAGGGCCGGCCCTGGCGCTGGCCGGGCTGCTTGCGCCGGTGGCCGCCTATGCCGACGATCCCTTCATGCAGCGCGTGCTGGTGGAAGGCGCCCGCGCCAGCCAGCTTGGCGTGGCCGATTCCGCCGGCATGGGCAGCGTGTCGCAGCGCCAGCTTGAAGCACGCACCATTTACCGTCCCGGCGAATTGCTGGAAGCAACGCCTGGCCTGGTGGCCAGCCAGCATAGCGGCGAAGGCAAGGCCAACCAGTTCTACCTGCGCGGCTTCAACCTCGATCACGGCACCGACCTGCGCACCTCCGTCGACGGCATGCCGGTCAACCAGCGCAGCCACGCGCATGGCCAGGGTTGGACCGACCTGAATTTCATTATCCCCGAACTGGTGGCCCGGCTCGATTACAGCAAGGGCCCATACAACGCCAGCACCGGCGACTTTTCTTCCGCGGGCGACACGGCAATCAACTACTCCAACCGTTTGCCGCAGGACCAGGCCAGCGCCACCGCAGGCCAGAACGGCTACGGCCGCGCCCTGCTGGCTGGCTCGCGCGAATCCGGCGACAGCGGTTCATGGCTGTACGCGCTGGAAACCGTCCACAACGACGGCCCGTTCACGCGCGGCGACAACTACCGCAAGCTGAACGCGGTGCTGCGCTACAGCGACGGCTTCGCCAACAATGGCTACTCCATTACCGCCATGGCCTATCGCGGCGCATGGAACGCCACCGACCAGATCCCGCAGCGCGCCGTGGACAGCGGCCTGCTGGGCCGCTTCGGCGGCATCGACCTGACCGATGGCGGGCAGGCGCGCCGCTTCAGCCTGTCCGCTGCCTGGGCGCGCAGCGACGAAAAGCAGACCACGCGCGCCAATGCCTACATCATCAACAACCGGCTCGAGCTGTTTTCCAACTTCACTTACTTCCTGGACGACCCGCTGCATGGCGACCAGTTCGCCCAGCCGGACCGCCGCCTTACCAGCGGCTTCGACGTCAGCCATAGCTGGCATGACCATATGGACGACATGGCGTGGAGCACCACGCTGGGCTTGCAGGCACAGAACGACAATATCTTCAACGCCCTGCTGCACACGGAGGCGCGGCAAGTGCTGGCGACAGTGCGCGCCGATCATATTGTCGAGACCAGCGCCGCCCTCTACCTGCAGCAGCGCCTGCGCGTCACGCCCTGGCTGCGCGGCGAAGCCGGCGTGCGGCTGGACCGCTACCGCTTTGCCGTTGGCGATGTTCGCGCCGGTGAAACACTGGCCAGCCCGAGCATCAGCCTGGCCTTTGGGCCTTGGTCGCGCACGGAGTTCTACCTGAACGCTGGCCACGGCTTCCATAGCAATGATGCGCGCGGCGTGACGCAAGCACAGGACCCTGCCACGCCGCTGGCACGCTCGCGCGGCCTGGAATTCGGCCTGCGTAGCGAGGCAGTCAAAGGCCTGCAGACCGTGCTGGCCCTGTACCGGCTGGACTTCGATTCGGAACTGGTCTACCTGGGCGACGCCGGCAGTACCGAAGCGGGCCGGCCGAGCCGCCGCTACGGCATCGAGTTCTCCAATTACTACAAGCCGTTCAAATGGCTGTCGCTGGACGCCGACCTCGCCTTGGCACGCGGCCGCTTCCGCGGGACCGGCGCTGCGCCCGGCGACGATGGCGGCAACCGCATCCCCGGCGCCATCGAAGGCGTCGCGCAACTGGCTGCCACCGTCACCCCGGCCGGCCCCTGGTCCGGCGCCTTGCGCCTGCGCTGGTTCGGCCCCCGCCCGCTGGTGGAAGACAATTCGGTCCGTTCCAAAGCCAGCGCCACGGTCAACGGCCGCCTGGCCTGCAAGCTGGCCTCCCGCACCACGCTGGAGCTGGAAGGCTTCAACCTCGCCAACCGCCAGGTATCGGCCATCGACTATTTCTACGAGTCGCGCCTGAAGGGCGAAACCGGGGCCAGGGCGGACATCCACTTCCACCCGATCGAGGCCAGGTCTTTCCGCCTCAGCCTGAATCACGCATTCTAAGTACAATAAGGGGCATGATGACGCCCTTGCCCCAATTGATCCACACCCTGCGCAGCGCCGGCTACGCCCTGCTCAAGCCGGCCGACGTAGCCAGCCTGGCCGGCTGCACCCTGGATGAACTGAATTCCCTGGTCCCGAGCTGGGACGGCCTGGCCCCGGACAACTACCTGAAAGACGGCGGCCGCTATCGCCGGCGCCGCCATTCCTGCTTCGTGCAGGACGGCCTGGCACTGGAACAGACCGAACATCGCGCGCACTGGCAGCCGGTCGAATACAACGCCCTGCACGGCGGCATGCGCCGCCTGTTCGAGCCGGTCGCTGCGGAAACCGTCGCCAACCCGGCCTGGACCAGGCTGCTCGCCGCCATCGGCCAGGCCTGCGCGCAGGTGCGCGGCCAGCATCCATGGTATGTGGAAGCCCACCAGTTCCGCATCGATACCACCGACGGCATTGGCCGCCCCACGCCGGAAGGTGCACACCGCGACGGCGTTGACTTCGTCGCCGTGCTGCTGGTTGGCCGCCACGGCATCAAGGGCGGCGAGACCCGTGTGTTCGAGGCCGATGGCCCGAACGGCAAGCGCTTCACCATGACCGAGCCCTGGACCATGCTGTTGCTGGACGACGCGGCTGTCATCCATGAATCGACCCCGATCCAACCGCTGGCCGAACATGGCCACCGCGATACGCTGGTCATCACCTACCGTGACGGTGGTTTCCAAGGCGGGTGAAAAAACGGTATAGTCTGAACACCCAACCATTTTGGAGGTGACTTGGACTCCAGCTACGATATCGCACCCGATGAGCTGGAAATACTCATCGTGGAAGACAGTCCGACCCAGGCCGAGCGCCTGCGGCGGCTGATCCGGTCCTCAGGCTATCATGCCAGGGTGGCTGCCAACGGTAAGCTGGCACTGGCTGATATCCACGAGCACAAGCCGCACCTGGTCCTGTCGGACATCGTCATGCCCGAGATGAACGGCTATGATCTATGCCGCGCCATCAAGGCCGATCCCTCGCTGCGCGACATACCGGTGATCCTCGTCACCTCGCTGACCGACCCAAAGGACATTATCCGCGGCATCGAATGCGGCGCCGATAACTTCATCCGTAAACCTTACGCCGAAGACTACCTGCTGAACCGCATCGGCCAGATGCTGGTCAACCAGAAGCTGCGCAAAAATTCCAGCATGGAGGTCGGCATCGCCCTCTACCTGGGCGACCAGAAGCACTTCATCAACGCCGAGCGCCAGCAAATCCTCGACCTGCTGATTTCGACCTACGAACAGGCGGTGCAGGTCAACAGCGAACTGCAGGCGCGCGAACGGCAAGTGATCGAACTGAATATGCGCCTGGCCCACCATGCCGGCGAACTGGAAACCATCAACCGCGAAATCGCGCTGAAAAACCTGGAGCTGGCGGAAGCGAGCCGCATGAAATCTGCCTTCATCGCGAATATGTCGCACGAACTGCGCACGCCGCTGAATGCCATCATCGGCTTTACCGGCGCGCTGCTGATGAAGCTTCCAGGCCCGCTGACCGATGAACAGGACCGCCAGCTCAACACCATTCGCAACAGCGCGCGCCACCTGCTCTCGCTGATCAACGACATCCTGGACGTGGCCAAGATCGAAGCCGGCAAAGTCACGCTGTCGGTGGAGTCGGTGCACTGCCAGCAGTTGATGGGCGAGGTGGCCGACACCCTGCGCCCGCTGGCGGCGCAGAAGGGCCTGGAAGTCTTCATCGAAATGCCGCAGCAGCCGATCGTGCTGCAGACCGACCGCCGCGCGCTGGCGCAAATCATGATCAACCTGGCCAACAACGCCATCAAGTTCACCGAGAAAGGCATGGTCAAGCTGGCGCTCAGCCAGCGCACCGATGAAGAACAGGCCGTGATCACCGAGTTCAGCGTGACCGACAGCGGCAGCGGCATCAAGGAAGAAGACCAGGCCAAGCTGTTCCAGGCCTTCTCGCAACTGGACAACACCTCGACCCGGCACGCCGAAGGCGCCGGCCTTGGCCTTTACTTAAGCCAGAACCTGGCCAACCTCCTCGGCGGTTCGCTGTTCTTCAGCAGCGACTTCGGCAAAGGCAGCACCTTCACGCTTGCGCTCAAATGTCGGCACGCATCCTGATCATCGAGGACAATCAGGCCAATATGGACCTGATGACGTACCTTCTGCAAGCGTTCGGCCATCGCCCTTTGTGCGCCACCGACGGTGAAATGGGCGTGGCCATGGCCCTCAGCGAAAAACCGGACCTGATCCTGAGCGACCTGCACCTGCCAAAGCTCGATGGGCTGGGCGTGGTGGCGCGCCTGCGCGCCGATCCGGCCACGCAGGCTATCCCTATCCTGGCCGCCAGCGCGCTGCCAGTCACGGATGGCTGCGCCGCCTTGCGCCGCGCCGGTTTTTCGGGCTGCCTGCCCAAGTCGCTGGAGCCGGATGTCCTGATCCCGGCACTGGAAACTTTCCTGCCTGCGCACCTGCGCTCCGACAGCGCGCCGCCTGCGCCGATGCCTCCCGCGTCGCCGTCCGCTGCGGCCGCGCCTGCGGCGGCCACGGCTGCGCGTGCCCGCGTGCTGCTGCTCGATGCCGCGCCCGAGAATGCCGGCCTGGTTGCCGCCATCCTGGCGCACAGCGGCTACACAGTCAGCACGGCATCCAACCCGATGGATGCCGGCGCCTTGAAGGACGGTCATTCCTATGACCTGGTGCTGTGCGAACTGGGCATGCTGGAAGCCGGCCGCCTGGCCTTCCTGGCGGACGCGCTGGAAATCGCACCCGGCCTGCCTGTGCTGGTGGTCCATCCCGACGATGAGGACGACCTGGGCACCCTGGGCGCAGGCCGGCGCCGCAGCTTGTTATCCCACCCGCTCGACCCGCAACAACTGGTTGCCGCTATCGAATCACTTCTGCACGATTAAGGGTTTCCCTCACTTGTAATGATAATGATTCGCATTTATGATTGCGCATTTCTCAACTTTCTTAAACCAGTTCAATGCGCAAACACGTCTTTTTGGCAGCCGGCCTGCTGGCTGCTGCCCTGCCCGCCGTAGCGGATGAAAACCTGTTCGGCTACGTCCGCGGCTCTGAAGTCCTGCCAAAAGGCAGCGGCGAGTTTTACCAGTGGGTCACCCAGCGCAACAACAAGGGCAGCGGCCATTACCGCGCAGTCGACACCAAGACCGAAGTCGAATACGGCGTGACCGACCGCTTCCAGGTCTCGGCCGAAGTAAACGGCCTGGCCGTCAAGAGCCAGGGCTTGCTGATCAACGGTTATCTGCCGAAAGACATCGATTCCAACTTGCGCCTGCAGGGCTTTGAAGTCGCAGCCAAGTACAACTTCCTCAGCCCGGCCAAGGACGATTTCGGGCTGTCCGCTTACACATCCTTCGAATACGGCCGGCTGGACGTGCATTCGGGCCAGAAGAAACGCGAACTGGAATTCGAAGCGCAACTGCAAGCGCAGAAATACTTCCTGGAAGGCCAACTGACCTGGGTCGGCAATATCGGCCTGCGCGCCGCGCACGAGAAACGCCAGGCGATTGCCGACCTGCCGGAAGGCTTCGAATGGCCTACCGACCCTGAGATGGAAATCTCGACCAAGATCGGTACCGGGCTGTCCTACCGTTTCGCACCAGGCTGGTACGCCGGTGCCGAAGCCCTGTTCGAAAACGAATATGAAACCGAGGTTGGCCAGGAACGCTGGTCCATCTTCGGCGGCCCTTCGCTGCACTATGGCGGCAAGCAATGGTGGGCGACGCTGACCGTGTTCCGCCAACTGCGCGGTGGCGGCGAGCGCTATGACGGCCAGCCTGCAAAGCAACTGCACCTGATCGAGCGCACCAGGAACGAGCTGCGCCTGAAGGTCGGCTACAACTTCTGAGGGAACACACCATGAGTGCACATCGCTGGAATGCCTTTTTCCTTCCCGTCGCCGTGCTGGCCGGTCCGACGGCTTACGCCACCGACTACCTGACGGTGGCACAAGCACAGGAGCAGTTGTTCCCCGCCGCCCAGTTCGGCGAGCAGACGCTGAAATTCAGCGGCGAGCAGCGCGACCGCATCAAGGCCGCAGCCGGCGTGCGCCAGCGCAATGACGAAATGAAGCTGTGGCGCGCCGAGAAGAACGGCAAGCTGCAAGGCTGGCTGATGGTCGATGAGGTGATCGGCAAGCATGAGTTCATCACCTACGCCACCGCCATTGGCGTAGACGGCAAAGTGCTGGGCATCGAAATCATGAGCTACCGCGAAACGCACGGTGGCCAGGTGCGCGAGCAAACGTGGCGCAAGCAGTTTGCGGGCAAGTCGGTCTCCGATCCCTTCAAGCTGGACCAGGACATCCAGAACATCAGCGGCGCAACCCTGTCGTGCCGCAATGTGATGGACGGCGTCAAGCGCCTGCTGGTGATCCAGCAGATGTTCCTCAAGGTGTGATGGACGTCATTCGCCGCATGCGCCCTGCATTGGGCACTTTCGTCGAGGCGGGCACCCACGCCGGCGCCGGCCTGCCGGCGCTCGACGCCGCCTTTGCCAGCCTGGACCTGGCGCAGGCGCGCTGGAGCTTCCAGGACCCGGGCAGCGAACTGTCGCGCATTAACGGCGGCGACGGCTGGGTTCCTGTGCATGACGACACCCTGCGCCTGCTGCGCCTGGCGCGCAGCCTGATGCTGGCCAGCAGCGGGTATTTTGATTTCACGCTGGGCGGCGCACAGGTCCAGCGCGGCAGCCTGCCCGATCATGGCGGCTTGCCGGCACTGGAACGCGGTGCGGCGCATGACGTGGAGCTCAGCGCCGGTGCGGTACGCTTGCGGCGGCCGGTGCGCCTGGTGCTGGACGGGATTGCCAAGGGCTTCGCCGTGGACCTGGCCTGCAGCGCCATGCGCCGTGCGGGCGCAAGGTCCGGATGGATCAATGCCGGCGGCGATATCCGCGTCTTCGGCGACATCGAATTACCGCTCGCCCTGCGCGGCGAAGATGGCGGCGTTCGCCCCTGCGGCGTGCTGCGCAACGCTGCTTTCGCCAGTTCGCAGGTGGCGGCAGAGCGCGACGCATCCTTCCCGGCCGACATCATCGGTCCCATCGGGCTGGCGCCGCAACAAGGCGTGTGGTCGGTGCTTGCACGCAGCGCATGGCGCGCCGATGCATTGACCAAGGTGGCTGCCATCGCACCGGCCGATGTGCGCGGCGCCTTGCTTGAGCGCCTGGGAGGACGCCTGGCATGAAAGGTTACCCACACTGGTTCTTGCGCACGCTGGTTGGCGCCTTGCTGCTGATGCTGGCCACCGGCTTGCTGCTGGCGCCTGGCACGCTGGTCATGCGTGCCGAATTGGATCTGCCTTGGCGGCTGCCGGGCGGTGCGCGGGTCTACACCGCCATGCTGCATGCGGCCGGCGGCTTCGGCCTGGCGGCCTTGACGGGTTCCTTATGGAGCCTGCACATGCGGGCCGGCTGGCGGCGCCGGAAGCATCGCGGCAGCGGCTTGTTCCTGGGCTCATTGCTGGTGTTGCTGTGCATGAGCGCAGTCGCCATCTACTACCTGGGCGAAGAGCAGGCGGGAACGATTGCAGCGCTGCTGCACCTGGCATCAGGCGTCATCCTGCTCGGCCCATTCGGCTGGCACTGGCTGCGCGGACACCGCAGCCGCCACCAGCATGGTCCGGCGGTCTAAGCGAGCACCAGCCACCCAAGGGCGATCAGGCTGAACACCGCGGCGATCACGCCGAGTGTGTTCTCCGACCGTTCATCGGGGCTGGTCAACTTCCAAAGAAACTTCAGCATTATTCTTGTCCCCAACCGCGTCCCAACGCCATGCAGCCGTCAGGCGTACCTGCAGGAAATCAAGGAAGAGGCGCACCCGGAGCGGCAAGTTGCGGCCGTGCGGCAGGATCGCCTGCAGCGGCGCGGCCGGCATGCCATGGCCCGGCAACAGGCGCTGCAAGCGCCCGGCCAGCAGGTCATCGCCTACGTCCCAGATCGATTTTACTACCAAGCCTGCACCTTGCAGCGCCAGCGCGTGCGCGGCCTGGCCGTCATTGGTGAGGAAGGTTGCGGCCACCCGCACGCTGGCGGCTTCGCGGCCTCCAAAGCGCCATTCGGTACGCCTGGCGTCGCCGATCACGATGCAGCAATGACGGGTTAGCTCAGCAGGATGAACGGGAATGCCTTGCTGCTGCAGGTAGCTCGGCGCGGCGCATAGCACGCGAAAATTCGGCGCCAGCCGGCGCACCACCAGGTTGGGATCTTCCACACTGCCAAAACGGATCGCCATGTCCTGCCCGGTCTCCAGCAGGTTCACCACGGTATCGGTCAGCTCGAGCTGCACCTGCAGGCCGGGATGCTGGCGCTGGAAATCCGCGACGATGGGCACAATATGCTGGCGCCCCAGTTCCGCAGGAGCGCTGAGGCGCAGCAGGCCGTCAACCTGGTGCCGACTGTGCGCGAGCAGCGATTCGGCCTGCTCAACCTCCTCCAGGATGCGCAAGACGCGGGCATGGAACATTGCGCCGTCCGCCGTCAGCGCCTGGCGCCGGGTGGTGCGCTGCAATAGCCGCAGGCCCACGACTTTCTCAAGTTGCGCCAGGCGTTTGCTCACCACCGACAGCGGCAGCTCCAGTTCGCGGGCGGCCGCCGACATGCTGCCTGCGGCAACAATCTGCGCAAAAGCCCTTAGCGCCGGCAAGTCATCGAGCATCCCTTGATTCTCCGCGATTTGGAAAATATGTATTCGCAATTGACGGCTATTTTAGACGTTCCCCAGCGAATAGCATGAAATCCTTTCCAACGGAGATATGATGAAACAGCTCACCACCCTGCTGCTGGCCGCCTGTTCGATCGCAGCCGCCCATGCGTCACCGGAAGCCAAACTGGTCCGCCCGCGTGCACAATTCGTCGACCCATCGCTGCCGGCAGCGCAGGCAGAAGCCAGCGTGCTGGCAGCCCGCCGCTACGCATCGTTCTGGAACAACGGTGACGAAGCGCTGGCCCGTTCCGCACTGGCGCCGGAATTCACCGACCGCACCCTGCCGCCCGGCCGCGCCCAGGGTTTGCCAGGCCCTCTGGCAGCCTCCGCCTTCGTGCGCGGCGCCGTTCCCGATATGCATGCCGACATCGAACAGTTGATCGTCAGCGGCGACCGTGCGATCGTGCACCTTCGCTTCCGCGGCCATTTCACCGGCAGCTTCAAAGGCGTGCAAGGCAAGGGGCAGGCGATCGACTTCATCGCCACCGATATCTACCGCATTGCCGACGGCCGCATCACCGACAACTGGCACATCGAAGACAACCTCGCCTTCCTGCGCCAGCTCGGCGTGATTGCAGACTAAGCCAGCAACTGCAAGCGCGCGCCGACCGGCAGGCCGGGGAAGGTGCGCGCCAGCGCCGTATCAGGCAGGCGCAGGTGGCGCTCGGCCACATGCGCCAGCACATGGCGGAAATCGGTAGTCACCGGCAGGTCGCGCCCTTCGTTCAACTGGGCGTCCGCCAGGCCCTTCCATTCGCCGGCCACCTTGCCGCCCAGAACCTTCCCGCCCAGCAGCCACATGGCGTTGCCATGGCCATGGTCGGTGCCGCGATTGCCGTTCTCGCGCGCAGTGCGGCCGAATTCGGACATCACGACGATGACCGTATCGTCGAACAGCGGGCCAAGGCGCTGCGCCAGCGTCGCCAGCCCCTGCCCCAGCGGATGCAAGCGGTTGGCCAGCTGGCCGGTGCCGGCGCCCTGGTTGGCGTGGGTGTCCCAGCCGCCCAATGCCACAAAGGCCAGCTGGATATGCGGGTTATTGCGCATCAGCGTGGCGAGCCGGCCGGCATCGTCGGGAAAGCCGTTCGGCAGCGGCGCGCCGTTATCGGCTGCCTGCATCTCGGACATCATGCCGCCGTTGGCAGCGGCCATCACCTCTTCATGCGCCTGCCGCCCGGCCAGGTATACCTTGCCGTAGCGCTCATTGCCTGCATACAGCGCGTCGAAGGCTTTGGCGACCTGCGGCCGGTCGAGCGGCGTGGAGCGCGTGCCGGCCGCACCGTTGGCGAGGTTGGTGGCCGGCAGCGCGCCGGTCAGCACGCGCGGCATCACGGGGCCGATGCTGAGCGCCCGCGTCGGCGTGGTTTCACCCGGCAAGCCGGCAAGCAGGCGGTTCATCCAGCCGTCCTGCGTGCTCTTCACGCCCGGCGTGGCGGACTCCATATAGTCTTGCGCATCGAAGTGGGAACGGCTGGCGTCGGGCGAGCCGCTGGCGTGCACGAAAGCCAGCTTCTTTTGCTCCCACAGCGGCATCAGGGGCGCCAGCGCCGGGTGCAGGCCGAAGTAGCCATCCAGGTTCAGCGCCCCGTCATCGGCGCCGGGCCTGGTCAGCGCGATATTCGGGCGCAGCCGGGCATATTCCGGGTCCGACACCGGCGCCACCACGTTCAAGCCGTCGACGGCGCCGCGCAGCATGACGACGATCAGTTTTTTGGCAGTGGGCGAGGTGCTGCCGGGGGCCATCGTGGCCGCCCAGGCATGGGGCCCGAGCGGCAGCAGCAGGCCGGCGCTGGCGGCAAAGGCATTCAGGAATTGGCGTCGTTGCATGGCGCGATCCGTTAGCGTTGCATGAAATCGGGACTGCCGAGCAGCATGGCGGCGCGCAGGCGCTCGTTGCTGTCGGCGACGATGGCGGCAGTCTGCCTGGATACCGAGGTGCCCAGCGCCTCCTGTACCTTGTCGGCATCTGCGCCGGAGGAAAGCGCCAGCGCGTAGCTGATGCGGCGGCTCAAGCCATCCGGGTTAAGCCAGGCGCCTTCCGTATTCTTGTACCCGTCCGGCGTCTGGCAACCATACAGCGGCATGCCAAGGCGGTTCAGGATGCCGACCAGCGGCTTCACTTCAGGCATCGGCATGGCAGCAGCGCGCGAGGCGGATACGACGTACTGGTACGGCGTCTTGAACTTGGCGCCGGCGTATTGCTGGTCCATGAATTCCGGACTGGCGAACAGGGTGCGCAGCACAGTGCGGATATCGCCGTTGCTGGCGATCCAGCTCTGCGCCATGCGCTCCACCAGTGCCGGCGGCGGCTGGTCGGCCACGAAGTACTGCGCCAGCTTGCGGCTGAGATGGTGCGCGGTGGCGGGATGCACCGCCAGCACGTCCAGCGCATACTCGCCTTCCGCCTGGCCGCGCGCGGCGACCGGCTTACCCAGCCAGGTCTTGGCGCCGTTATCGTGGCGGCGCGGATCGAAGGCAAACTGCGCGTCGCGCTTCGGCCGGTAGGTCCAGCCGGTCAGCATGCGCGCCAGCTCGGTCACATCCTTCTGGGTATAGCCGCCATCGACGCCAAGGGTATGCAGCTCCATCAGCTCGCGTGCATAGTTCTCATTCAGGCCGCCGGCCTTCGAGACCCAGTTATCCAGGTAGAACAGCATGGCCGGATGATGGGCCGTGGCGCCCAGCATCTGGCGGAAAGAGCCGAACACGTAGGGCCGTATCGCGTCGCGTTCATAGCTGGTGACCAGCGCGCGGTCCTGCCCTTTGCCGGAAAACACATTGAAGTGGTTATACCAGAAGTCGACCATCACTTCTTCAAGCTGGCGCGGGCTCTCGATGGCGCGCAGCAGGCGCGCTTCGGCCGCTTCGGCAGCCATCTGCTGCACCAGTTCGCGGCGTTCGCCCTGCTCGCCATTTCGTGCTTCCTGGAATCGTTCCAGCGCATCGCCGGCGCTCATCTTCAGGGTTTCCAGCTTGTCCAGCCGCTGGGCCAGCGCCACCGGTAAGGCCGGCGGATTCAGTTGCTCATCGATATAAGCCTGCACCCCGGCCTGGCGCACGCGTTCGATATCGCCGGGGCGAGGCCCGTAAGCCAGCCGGTTCAGCACGTGGATAGCAGCCTGCTCGCCAGCCAGCGGCGCCGCCCACAGGGCAGCTTGGGGTAGTGCCGCCAGCGCGGCACCGAGTATCCAGCCTCGCATGATGTCGTCCCAATACAATGATTCGAAGATCTTTCTTTATACGCTAGGCGCCGAATTAAGGGCAAAGACTCCTTTGTATCAGGATGTTAATTGTTTGATTTGTATGCTCTAATTCACGTTGCGCAAAATGAAAGGACGGCATGAAGAGATATCAGGTCCCGCTATTGGTGGTGGCCACGCTGGCGCTCGGCGCCTGTGGCATCACCGGACCGGCGAACAAGGTCGCGGCCGATGCGCCGCAACAATGGCAGGCTCCCCTGCCGCACAACGGCAGCACCGGTGAACTGGCCAATTGGTGGCAGCACCAATCCGACCCGCTGCTGGTGCAATTGATCGATGCCGCACAGGCGGCCAGTCCCACCATTGCCAGCGCCCAGGCGCGATTTGCCGCAGCCAGTGCTGAACGCACCGCCGCCGGTGCCGCCCTCGCACCATCGCTGACCGGCGTGCTGACCTCCACTCGCATGAGCCAGCAGTCTGCCAGCGCTCCAATGAATACCACCACCCAGCTGCTGGCACAGGCCCAGTGGGAAATCGACCTGTTCGGCGGCGGCCGTGCGCGCCGCAACGCCGCCATCGCGCGCCATGAAGGCGCACAGGCCGGCTGGCATGAAGCCCGCGTCAGCGTGGCCGCCGAAACAGCCAACCAGTATTACAGCCTGCGCGCCTGCGAAAAGCTGCTGACCGTGGCCCGCATGGATGCCGCCTCGCGCACCCATACGGCGCGCCTGACCGATATCACCGCCAAGGCCGGCTTCCAGTCGACGGCTGCCAATGCCCTGGCACGCGCCAGCGCCGCCGACGGCAATAACCGCGCGGTAGCCCAGCGCGCTGCCTGCGACAGCGAAATGAAAGTGCTGGTGGCGCTGACCGCCCTCCCCGAACCGGAGCTGCGCGCGCGCCTGGCCGGCAGTGCTGCCAACGCCGAGCTGTCGCCCGCGGCCGGCATTGCCATCGAAACGGTGCCGGCCCAGGTGCTGGCCCAGCGCCCCGACGTGTTCAACGCCGAGCGCGAAGTGGCGGCCGCCAGTTACGACGTCGCCAGTGCGCGCGCCGAGCGCCTGCCGCGGCTGGGCCTTTCCGGCTCCATCGGCCGCGGCCGCCTGCATGCCGAAGGCCAGGACATCACCGCCAATGTCTGGACCATCGGCCCGCTGCAAATGACCCTGCCCCTCATCGACTGGGGCGTGCGCCGCGCCAATGTGCAAGCCTCGCGCGCCCGCTACGACGCTGCCGTGTCGAACTACAAGGCCAGCGTGCGCCAGGCCGTGTCGGAAGTGGAACAGGCACTGGTGGCGCTGCAAAGCACCCAGGAACGTGCCGAGGACGCGCAGACCGCGCTGGAAGGCTACCGCACCTTCTTCACCGCCACCGAAGAACGCTACAAGAACGGGCTGGCCAGCCTGCTTGAACTGGAAGATGCCCGCCGCACGCGGCTGGCCGCAGAAAACACAGTGGTGAACCTGCAGCGCGAACGCAGCGCCGCCTGGATCTCCCTGTACCGTGCAGCTGGGGGCGGCTGGACCGCGCCTGCCGCGCCCTAAGACCGGAAAGACTTTATGAAACCACTGCACCGCACTCCCTCCGCCGTCGCCGCCCTGGCTGTCGCCACCGCCCTCGCAGCCCTGGCGCAGGCGCCATCGGCCATGGCAGACGACAAGAACCCTGCCGTCGCCAAGCCTTCGCTGACCGTTACCACCGTCCGCCCGCAAAAAACCAGCCTGCCGATCCGGCTGACCGCCAACGGCAACGTCGCCGCCTGGCAGGAAGCGATCATCAGCAGCGAATCGAACGGCCTGCGCCTGTCCGACGTCAAGGTCAACGTCGGCGACGTGGTCACCAAGGGCGAAGTGCTGGCGGTATTTGCGCCGGAAACCCCGCAAGCGGACGTGGCGCAAGCCAAAGCGGCCCTGATGGAAGCTGAAGCCGCTGCCGCGGAAGCCAAGGCCAATGCCGACCGTGCGCGTTCGATTGAAGACACCGGCGCCCTGAGCGCGCAGCAGATCAGCCAGTACACCACCGCCGAAGCGACCGCCAAGGCGCGCGCCGCTTCGGCCAAGGCCGTGCTGGCCTCGGCCGAACTGCGCCTGCGCTACACCAGGGTGGTGGCGCCTGATGCAGGCGTGATTTCGGCCCGCAGCGCCACCGTCGGCGCGGTCGCCGCCCCTGGCACCGAATTGTTCCGCATGATCCGCCAGAGTCGCCTCGAATGGCGTGCCGAAGTCACCGCTGCCGACCTGCGCAACGTCAAAATCGGCGGCAACGCCGTGGTCAAGGCCGCCAATGGCAGCGAACTGACGGGCAAGGTGCGCATGGTGGCGCCGACCATCGATCCCCAAACGCGCTCGGCCCTGGTCTACGTCGACCTGCCGCCGAATAACGGCAAGCAGGCGCCGTTCAAGGCCGGCATGTTCGCTACCGGCCAGTTCGAGCTGGGCGCTTCCGATGCGCTGACCGTGCCGCAGCAGGCGATCACGGTGCGCGATGGCTTCAGCTATGTGTTCCGCCTGAACCAGGACCAGCGCGTGAGCCAGGTCAAGGTGCAGCCGGGCCGCCGCATAGGCGAGCGCATCGAAGTGCTGTCCGGCCTGGCGCCCGACGCGCAGATCGTGGCTGCCGGCGCCGGCTTCCTGAACGACGGCGACCTGGTACGCAATGCCGGCGCGCCGGCGCAGGCCTCCACGGCAATCAAGCCTGCACGCTAAGGAGGCGCCGTGAACTTTTCCGCCCTCTCAATCAAGCACCCGGTTCCGGCGATCATGCTGTTCATCCTGCTATCGCTGGCAGGCTGGATGGCTTACCGCGCCAACCCGGTGCAGGACTTCCCGGACATCGAACTGCCGATCGTCACCGTTTCCGCCTCCCTGCCCGGCGCCGCACCGGCCCAGCTGGAAACCGAGGTGGCGCGCAAGATCGAGGATTCGGTCGCCACGCTGCAAGGCGTAAAGAACATCTACGCCAAGGTACTGGACGGCACTGCCACCATCACCGTCGAATTCATCCTCGAGAAGAACCTGTCCGACGCCGTCAATGAAGTACGCGACGCCGTGACCCAGGTGCGCGCCGACATGCCCGGCGAAATGCGCGACCCGGTGGTCAGCAAGGTTTCCACCGCCGGCCGCGTGATCCTGGCCTTCACCGTCACGCCGAAGGAAGGCACCCGGGTCGACGATGCGGACCTGAGCTGGTATGTGGACAATGCCGTTTCCAAGAAGCTGCTGTCCGTTCCGGGCGTTGGCGCGGTCAAGCGGGTCGGGGGCGTGGCCCGGGAAATCCGCGTTGAACTCGATGACGAACGCATGGCGGCGCTACGCGTTTCCGCGCTGGACGTGTCGCGCATGCTGCGCCAGGTGCAAAAAGAAGCGCCGGGCGGCCGCGGCGACGTCAGTGGCGCCGAGCAATCGGTGCGCACCATCGCCACCGTGAAAAGCGCGCAGGAATTGTCGCAAATGGACATCCCGCTGGGCGATGGACGCCACATCCGCCTGGAGCAAGTGGCCAACGTGACCGACACCATCGCCGAACCGCGTTCCGAGGCGACCCAGGACGGCAAGAAGGTCGTTGCCTTTGAAATCTTCCGCACCAAGGGTGCCAGCGAAACCCAGGTCGCCGCCGATGCACGCGCAGCGGTAGAAGCATTGCGCAAAGCGCATCCGACCATCGACATCAAGCAATCGATCGATAACGCCGAGCCTGTGTCCGAAAACTTCGCCGGTTCGATGGAACTGCTGTACGAGGGCGCCATCCTGGCCGTGCTGGTAGTGTGGTGGTTCCTGCGCGACTGGCGCGCCACGCTGGTGGCCGCCTCGGCCCTGCCGCTGTCGGTGCTGCCCGCCTTCCTCGGCATGTACTGGATGGGCTTCACGCTGAACACCGTGACCCTGCTGTCGCTGGCCCTGGTGGTCGGCGTGCTGGTAGACGACGCCATCGTGGAGATCGAGAACATCGAGCGCCATCTGCACATGGGCAAGACGCCGATGCAGGCCGCCATGGAGGCGGCCGACGAAATCGGCATGGCGGTGATTGCCACGACCTTCGCCCTGGTCGCCGTGTTCCTGCCGACCGCCTTCATGGGCGGCATTCCCGGGAAGTTCTTCAAGCAGTTCGGTTGGGCTGCCGTGCTGGCGGTGCTGGCCTCCCTGGTGGTGGCGCGTTTGCTGACGCCGATGATGGCAGCCCACCTGCTGAAACAGACCCACAAGCCGCAGCAGGAGGACGGCTGGATCATGCAGCGCTATATGAAAACCATGCGCTGGTGCCTGAACAACCGCGGCAAGACCGCACTGGCGGCAGGCGCCTTCTTCGTCGGCTCGATCATGCTGGTGGGACTGCTGCCGACCGGCTTCGTGCCCCCGGCCGACCGCGGCCAGACCATGGTCAACCTGGAACTTCCGCCCGGCTCCACGCTGGCCGAAACCCGCGCCATCGCCGAACGCGCGCGCCTGGCAATCATGGAAGTCAAGCCGGTGACCAATGTGTTCAGCTCCATCGGCGGCGGCTCTTCGGGCGACGCGTTCGCACCGGGCGCCGCGGCTGAAGCGCGCCGCGCCGTGCTGACCATCACCACCAAGCACCGCAGCGACCGCAAGGAATCGATGCCGCAGATCGACGATATGATCCGCGAAAAGCTGTCCAACCTGCCCGGCGCGCGCTTCACCGTCGGCCCGCCGGACACCGGCGTGAAGATGCAGCTCGTGCTGCGCTCCGAAGACCCTGTCGCCCTGATCGAATCGGCGCGCAAGGTGGAACGCGACCTGCGCACCCTGCACGGCATCGGCAACGTAACCTCCAGCGCGTCGCTGGTGCGCCCGGAAATTATCGTGCGCCCTGACTTTGCCAGGGCGGCCGACCTGGGTGTCACCGCCAATGCCATCGGCGAAACGGTGCGCGTGGCCACTGCCGGCGACTACGACTTCGAACTGACCAAGATGAACCTGGCCGAACGCCAGGTGCCGATCCGCGTCAAGCTGCCGGACAGCGTGCGTGCCGACCTCGATGCCATCGGCCGCCTGACCGTCCCTGGCCGCAATGGCCCTGTGATGCTGGCCAATGTGGCCACCATCACGATGGAGTCCGGCCCGGCCCAGATCGACCGGCTGAACCGCAGCCGCAACGTGACGCTGGACGTGGAACTGGGCAGCCGCTCGCTCGGTGAACTGGACGAGGAAGCACGCCAATTGCCATCGATGAAAAACCTGCCGCCAACCGTAACCCGCGCGGAACTGGGCGACACCCAGGAGATGCAGAACCTGTTCGCCAGCTTCGGTATCGCCATGCTGATCGGCGTGCTGTGCATCTACGGCGTGCTGGTGCTGCTGTTCCATGATTTCCTGCAGCCGTTGACCATCCTGGCCGCGCTGCCGCTGTCGATCGGCGGCGCCTTCGTGGCCTTGCTGGTGACGCAGAAAGCGCTGTCGATGCCGTCCATGATCGGCCTGATCATGCTGATGGGGATCGTGACCAAGAACTCGATCCTGCTGGTCGACTATGCGATCCTGGCACGCGCCGAAGGCATGAGCCGCTTCGATGCGCTGGTCGACGCCTGTCATAAACGGAGCCGCCCGATCATGATGACCACCATCGCGATGGGTGCCGGCATGATGCCGCTGGCCTTGGGCTGGGGCGCCGACCCGAGCTTCCGCTCGCCGATGGCAACTGCGGTGATCGGGGGCCTGATTACCTCCACCCTGCTGTCGCTGCTGGTGGTACCGGCCGTGTTCACCTATGTGGACGATGCCGAGCACCTGATCAAACGCATCGTGCACAAGGTACGTAAGCCGCACAAGCATGCACCGGCGCCGGTCGCCGAATAAGGAGCCTGCCATGAAAGTCCGCACCGTAGAAATTGAACCTGCCCGCGTGGCCTTCCTGCGCCACACTGGTGCCTTCGGCCCGGCGCTGGGCGAATTCTGGCGCGACGTGGTGGCGCCGTGGATGCAGTCCAGTGGCTTGATGGGACGCGTCACCTACGGTGTGGCAATGGACGATCCCGGCAGCACTCCGCCTGAAAAATGCCGCTACGACGCCTGCGTCGAAGTCGGGCACGATGACCCGGCGCCGCCGCCAGCGGCGCTGGCAACCATTCCCGGCGGCCGCTACGCGGTGGCTGATTATTACGGCACCCCGGCCGGCATTGGCGAAGTGTGGCACGCTTTCTACAGCGAAGGACTGCCTGCGGCGGGGCTGACAGCGCGCCCCGGTCCTTGCTTCGAGCGCTATGCCGCCGACTTCCGTGCCGACCCGGCAACGGGCGACTTTGCCTGCGAGCTTTTCATCCCAATCGATTAGGAAAGAATTTCATGAGCGCCCAGCCAGGCCACGATAGCGATCACCTGCGCTTCCACCGCCAACACGAGCACCTGAGCAAGACCTTTGGCGCGGATACCTTCGGCCTGAAAGCCGAAGCGTTTGCCCGCTTCTTCGGCACGCCGCTGTTCCTGGGCGCACAGACTGTTATCGTCGCGCTGTGGATCGGTGCGAACGTATGGGGATTCACGCATTTCGACCGATATCCGTTCATCCTGCTGAACCTTGCGTTCAGCCTGCAGGCGGCGTATGCGGCGCCGCTGATCCTGCTGGCACAGACGCGCCAGGCCGAGCGCGACAAAGCCCATAACGATGCCGATGCCCGCCATCGTGAAGCGCTGGCGCAGCAGGCCGCACGCCACACGGCGCAGATGATGGAGCTGCTGCGCCAGAATACCGAACTGACCGAAACCACCAAGCAGCTGGTCGAGCGCATCGACAAGCTGACCGCGGAAGTGCACGGCCATTTGCTGCCCACCCCGCAGGACTCGCAATAAGCAACGGTGCAGCTTCACATGGAACACACAATCAACGCATAGTCGTCATCCACAATTGCGCTTCCACTATCCACATTGGAAGCACAATGCCAGAAAACTCCGCCTTGGAAGAACTGCCGACCCGACAGCGCAAGCCCCTCGGCACCACCATCTTTGTCGCACTGTTCGGCGTTGTGCTGCCGATCGCCGCGCTGCTGTTCGAATCGATTACCGGCATGTGCCGCCAGATCTTTTTCGATCCGCTGCCCACCCCGTTTCACTTTGCGCTGTATGCCACGATCCCTCTGGCAAACGTGCGGCTATTGCTGGCACTGATGCGCAGCGAAGGTTTGCCGCGCGGCTGGCGCCTGCTGCACGCTTTCTCCGCTGGCGTCGCAATATTTTATAGCCTGGTTTTCCTGCCGATATCCCCCATTGCAGCCATTGCCGTCGTCATCCTTGGCATTGGCCTGCTTGGCCTCTCACCGATGTTTGCCGTGGCATGCGCCGTGCTCGCCCGCAGGGCACTGAAAGCAGGAAGCGGCCAGGCACCAGGCAAGCTATGGCAGGGCGTGGCGCTGGCCTTTTTCGTTCTACTGGCCATTGACGCCCCGTCCACGCTGACAAGGCTCGGCATGCGGATGGCCGCATCTGAATCCGATGCAACGCGGCTGCGCGGCATCCAGCTCCTGCGCAAGGCAGGCGACGAAGGCTTGATGCTGCGCCTTTGCTACCAGCAGAGCGGGCAGGCGACGGACTTGCTTGGAACAGTTTTCGCTGGACGGACCGAAAGCGACCCGCAACGCGCACGGTCCATCTTCTACCAGGTGACCGGCACCGTATTCAATTCCCACCCTGCCCCGGTACACCACTCGATGCGCGAATGGGAAAGTACATTCGACGAAGATCAGGGCGGCGCCAGTGTCGGCCAGCGCGTCAGCGACGTTTCGCTTGTCGCCTCGCGCATGGATGGTTCGATCGATGCCAATGCCGCACTGGGCTACATGGAGTGGACGATGGAGTTCCACAACAAATCGCAAAGCCAGCAGGAAGGCCGGACCGAAGTCGTCCTGCCGCCGGGCGCCGTGGTATCGCGCGCAACACTGTGGGTCGACGGCGAGGAGCGCGAAGCTGCATTCGGCAGCCGTGCGCAGGTGCGCGAGGCTTACGCGAAAGTGGTCAGGACAAGCCGCGACCCGCTGCTGGTCACCACAGCGGGGAACGACCGGATACTGGTGCAGCTGTTCCCGATTCCGCCGTCGGGCAATATGAAAATCCGCCTGGGCATCACCGTTCCAGTGGCGCCTCCCGGCCAGCAAGCCATGCATCTCCAGTTACCGGCCTTTAGCGAACGCAATTTCGACCTGGCGCCTGGCTTGCGCCACGCCGTGTGGTTTGAATCGGAGGCCCTCTTGAAAGGTGGGCCCGGATTGAATGTACAGACGGGACCCCGCGGCCTCTATGCCGTCCGTGGTGAAGTGGAGGAACCATCGCCGGCGCAACCCATGCACAAGGTCTGGATGCCCGGCGCGAAACCTGCCGCGCTGGCCTGGAGCGCCGATGAAAAAAGCGACGATGGCAAGATCGTCGTGCAGCAAGTCAGCGAGGCCGCCGCCACTCCGCCACAGCGGGTTGCCGTGGTGATCGATGGTTCGTTGTCGATGCGCCAGCATAAGCGCCAGTTGCAGGAAGCGCTGGCGTCCTTCCCCCAAAATATCGAGATGGCTGTGGTATTTGCCGGCGATGAGAAACCGTCGCTGTTCTTGCATAACGGCGCCAATTCGCTCCTTACGCGCCAGTATCTTGAGCAACTGGACTTTGCGGGCGGGCGCGATAACAGCGACGCATTGAGTGCCGCATGGGACTGGGCCGGCATGTCGTCGCGAGGGGCGATTGTCTGGGTCCATGGCGCGCAACCGCTGGAGTCCCCATCGACGGGCGCCCTGTGGCAACGCTTCGAGCGCCGCGCAAACCAGGTTGTCCTGTATGACTTGCCGGTGGAGCGTGGCCCGAATGTGCTTGCCCGACAGCTCGGCGGCCTCAATTCAGTGCCAGGCTCCGGCAACCTTGACGATGAGTTGCGAAGGCTGTTTGCGCAGTGGCAGCCGGGAGCCTTGCAAACGCTTCTGGTACGCGAACGCCGCAACGGCGGCAGCATGTCCCATTCCAGCCGCACGTCACAGCACCTGGTACGCCTGTGGGCCGCACAGGAAGTCGCCGCATTAAGTGCAGAACCGGCCCGGAATGCAGCAGCCGTCAAACTGGCCACGCACTACCAGCTGGTCACTCCCGTGTCCGGCGCAGTTGTACTGGAAACCCGCGAACAGTATAAGGATGCGGGGCTGGAGCCTGTGCCGCCGGGCAGCGTACCGACCATTCCGGAACCGGAGACCTGGGCGATGATCCTGGTGGCGGTACTCTTGCTGGCATGGCATCGCCGCTTCCGCACCCAATGAAAGCGCCGCCATTCGCCCTGCTGCTGGCCGCCCTGTGCCTGGCGTGCTGGCCCGTCCTGCACTGGTTCGCCACGGGCACACTGGATGGTTCGAACGACAGCGCCGGGCTGCTGGCGGTGGCTGCCGCCGCTGCCGTCATCATCTTAGCGCCGCAGCGGGAAGCCATAGCCCGCCCGCTTCTGCTACCCGGCGCATGCCTTGGCTTATATCTCGCCGCCACCCTATGCCTGGTCCCCGTTCCGGCACGTTCGCTGATCCTGGCGCTGGCCATCACCGCCCTGGCCAGTGGGCTCCGGCTGGGTAAGCGCTTTGACGTGGCGTTGTTCGCCCTGTGCGTCCTGGCACTGCCGTTTGCCGCAACCTTGCAGTTTTACCTGGGATATCCGCTACGCGTCATCGCCGGCGACCTGTCGGCATTCCTGCTGCGCATGAACGGCATCGCTGTAGCGCGCGAAGGCGCCATGCTAGGCTGGCATGGACAACTCGTCGCCATCGACGCCCCATGCAGCGGTGTGAAAATGCTGTGGGCCGGCCTGCTGCTGGCAAGCGCATTGGCTGGTGCTGTCCGGCTGTCGTCGCTACGCACTGCCGCCGCGCTGACGCTGGCGATAGCCGCCATCGTAGCAGCCAATGCCATCCGCGCCACCGCACTTTTCTATATGGAGGCCGGCATCGTGCACCTGCCCCCGTCGGCGCATAGCGCCATCGGCATCGTCAGTTTTGTCGCCGCAGGCATCGGCATCCTGTTCATGACCAGGCTCCTGGAGAAACGTGCGCTATGAGATCGCTCGCCACCATTGCATTCGCCGCGCTATGCGCTTTATCTGCACTAGCTCCACTCACCGCAGGGAGCAACGCAAGTGCCAGGGAAGTTGCAGGCTTCCCGGGATGGCCTTCAAGCTTCGAGGGTCGAGAGCTCATCCCACTTTCGCTTACGCCGCTCGAAGCGCGCTTCCAGCAGAATTTTCCTGGCCGCGTGGGGCGGTTTAGCGACGGCAAGCGAGAAATCGTTATTCGCTGGGTTGACCAGGGCACGCGCAAGCTCCATGCCAGCAGCGACTGCTTCAAAGCAAACGGTTACACACTCGACGTACAGCCGGTCAAGATTATCGGGAATGAGCGCTGGTCCGGCTTCTCCGCATCGAAGGGAGCGCAAAAACTGGAGGTACGCGAACGCATTGCCGATGGCCACGGTGGTCAGTGGAGCGACGTATCGGCCTGGTATTGGGCTGCGCAATTGGGCCAGACCAGAGGTCCGTGGTGGGCCATCACTGTCGCGAAGAACGCAGGCAGTTAGTCGCCCCTCCACCCGCCGCCCAGCGCCCGGTACAGGTCCACGCTAGCGCCCAGCAGGCGGCTGCGCAATTGCAGGCGCGTCACGTCGGCGTTGAACAAGGTGCGCTGGGCATCCAGTTCTTCCAGGTAGGACGCATAGCCGTTGCGATAGCGGTTGCGTGCAATGCGCAAGGTCTCCGCCGCCGTGGCGCGGCGCGCGTCATTCTGGACCGACTGCTCCTGCAAGCGCTGCAACGCTGTCAGGCTGTTCTCCACTTCCACCAGCGCGGCACGCACCGTTTGCTCGTAGGCTACCAGCGTCTGGTCGCGCTGTGCGGCGGCGGCATCGGTCTGCGCTTGCACGCGGCCGCCATCCCATATCGGTGCTGCCAACCCTGCCCCGACCCGCCACAGGAAGGTCGGGTCATGCAGGAATTTGCTGAAGTCGGTCGATTGCACGCCACCGGTGGCGGTCAGGCGGAAGGTGGGCAGCAATTGTTCGCTGGTCGCCTGCACGCCGGCCTTGGCCGCCGCCACATTATGCGCGGCACGGGCAATGTCCGGGCGCCGCTGGAGCAGGGTTGACGGCAGGCCTACCGGCACCGCTGGCGGCGACAGTTCGTCCAGGGTTTTGCCGCGCGAGATCGGTCCGGGGCTGCTGCCGGCCAGAAGCGACAGCGCGTTTTCCTGGTCGCTGATTTGCCGCTGCAGTTGCGGGATCTGCTCGGCTGCCGCCTCATATTCGGCCTGCGCCTGCAGCCATTCCAGGCGCGAGGTGTAACCGGTTTCAAATTGCCGTTGCGCCAACCGGCGCGATTGCTCGCGCAAATCCAGCGTGGCACGCGCCAGCTCCAGGGCCGCGTCGAGGCCGCGCAATTGCAGGTAGCCGTTGGCCGCCAGTGCCGCCACCGACAGTTGCGCAGCGTCCGCATTGGCGCGTTCGGCAGCCAGCGATTGGGCTGCCGCCTCGCTGGCGTGCGACAGCCGCCCCCACAAGTCGACCTCATACGCCGCCTGGAATTCGCCGGCAAACAGGTTGGTGATGTATGGCACTCCGTTGTAGGCGAGCGTGCGGGTGCGCGCGGGCGTCAAGGTGGCGCCCAGCGTCGGCGCGCGGCTGGCATCTGCAGCGGCCAGCCGCGCACGAAATTCCGCCACGCGCAATTGCGCCAGCCGCACATCCGTATTGTGCGCCAACACGCGCGCCACCAATCCGGACAGCGCCGGATCGCCATAAGCTGTCCACCATTCCCGTTCCAGCTGAGCCTGTGTCACACCTTGGGGTCTGACCCCATGGTGTGACACGGGCTCAGCTGGAGTGGCTGCCTGGCTGCGCCATTGCCCGGGGATCGACAGTTGCGGCTCAATCGGTGCGGGGATGCGCGCGGCGCAACCGGCCAGCACCATCGCTATGCAGGCGGCGGCGCTGCGCTTCATGGCCGCGCTCCGGCTGCCTTCTCGTTCAGGACGGCGGAGGTGTCGATGCTGACGATTACCGACATCCCCGGCCGCAGGCGTTGCGCCAGCTTCTGGCCCTGGTCAATCCGGATCCGCACCGGGATCCGTTGCGAAATCTTGACGAAGTTGCCGGTCGCATTGTCGGCCGGCAGTACGGCGAACTCCGAGCCGGTGGCGGGAGATATGCGCTCAACCTGTCCGGTCAGCGTTGCGCCATCCAGCGCATCGACCTTGAAGGTGGCGCCCTGCCCCACCTGCACGCCATTCATCTGCGTCTCCTTGAGGTTGGCGATCACCCACATATCGCGCGGCACCAGCCCCATTAGCTGTGCGCCGGATGCCACATAGGCGCCCCGGCGTACATTCACCTGCCCCAGTTGCCCATCGGCTGGGGCGACGATGCGCGTGTTGTCCAGGTCCACGGTTGCCGCCTTCAGCGCTGCCTCCGCATTCGTCACCGCCGCCTCCAGCGCGCCGCGGTTGACGGTGACGGACTGCGCCTGCTGCCGCGCGATATCCACATTCGCCCTGGCCTGCGCCACCGCCGCCATCGCCTGGGCCCGCGCCGCACGCTGCGCATCCTGCTCACGCACCGAGAGTGAGCCATCGCCGACCAGTTGCTCCGCACGTCCGTAATCGGCCGAGGCGCGCGCCGCCTGCGCCTGGGCATTTGACAACACCGCCTCCTGCAGGGCAATGCCGGCCTTGGCGCTGGCACGCGACTGCTCCCAGTTCGCAAGCGCCGCCTTTTGCGCGGCCAATTGCGCTTGCGCCTGTTCGAAGCGCTGATGGTAAATGCGGGAATCCAGTTCCACCAGCAAATCGCCCTTGTGCACGAACTGGAAGTCCTGCACCTTGACGTCCGCTACATAAGCTGGCAACTGCGAGCCGATCACGGTCACCTGCCCGCGCACGGTGGCGTTTTCGGTCGATACGATCGGGCTGGTAAAGGGCGGCAGGCGCCACGCATACAGTACGATCAGCACACCGATCAAGGCGATCAGCGCAAAGCCGATGCCCGACAGCCATTGCGCCCGACGGTCCGGCGTCGGCGGGGCTGCGGGTGCGGCTGGAGCGGGCGGTGCGGCCGGCGCGGGAGTCTCGCTTGCTGGTGGTGGTGTGCTCATTGGGCCCCCGAGTTGGAAAGTGAAACCTGCGCCATGCCGGTCTGCGCATTCTGCGCCGGCGCCACCGGACGGCTGGCCGTGCAAACCTGCCACGCATAATGCAGCGCCATCCACGCCAGCGTGCCGCAAGCCACAAAGAAGATCATCAGGAAGACGTCGTTATACGCCAGGATATTGGCCTCCCGCGTTGCAGCCCCGCTCAGCGACGGCAGTCCAAACGCCTGCACGCGCGACGCCACCTGCGGGTCTTGCAGCGTCAGGTGTTCGACCAGTTGGCTCGAGTGGAATTTCTCGCGCACGACCTGAAAGGTCCCCACCAGCGCCGAACCAAGCAGGCTGCCCAGGTTCTGCGTCATCGAGAACATCAAGGAAAAGCTGATCAGGTTGCACGGCTGCGCGATCACCGCGCCAAAGCCCGACACGAAAATCGGGCCGAGGAAGAACGTCCCGCTGAACGCCAGCAGGAACTGGCTGAAGTACATCTGTTCCGGGCGCGTCAGGCTGGTGGCCTGGGAATCGATCCAGGCTCCCACCGCCATCAGCGCCAGCGCGAACATCAGCATCGGCTGCAGGCGCTGCGGCGTGATGATCAGGGCGCTGCTCAGGATCCCCAGCGTGGCGCCCGCCAGGGCCACCAGCCACAGGGTTTGCATCTGGTCGTTGTTCAAGCCGATCGCCTGCAGGAAGCCGACCGCACCGCCTGCCTCCGACTGCACCACGCGGATCAACAGCACCGATATCGCCAGGCGCGTCATGCTGGCCGTGGTCAGCCAGCGTGTGTTGAGCAAAGGCTTGCGCCGGTTATGTTCGATCGCCACCGCTGCCGTGAACAGCACGATGAAGGCGATCAGCGCCCAACCGATCCAGCGCGCCTCGAACCACCACACCGTGCGGCCCAGCGCCAGCACCGCGCACAAAAAAGCCACCCCGGGTGCAAACAGGGCAAAGGTCACAAAGTCCATTTTCTCGAAGGCCTTCACGCGGTCGCCCGGTGGAAGCTTGAGCAACAGCACGCAGCCGAAGGACAGCAGGGCCATGCCCAGTTCGAAGGAATACAGGCCGCGCCATTCGGCGATGGACAGCAGTTCAGAGGAAAAGATGCGCGCCAGCGGCAGCGTCAACTGCGCAAACCCGATGCCCAGCACGACGCCCTTCAAGCGGTGCTGTGCAGGAAAAGCCTGCAGGACGTAATACAGGCCCAGCACCGTCAGTGCGGCGCCACTGATGCCGTGCGCAGCCCGCACCGCAATGGCCGAGGCCAAGCCATGCACGAACAGGTGGGCCACCGTGACCACGGCATATAGCAGCAGGAATAATTCGGTGAACAGCCGCAGGCCGAACTGCTGGCGGAACTTCACCAGCAACAGGTTCATGGAGACATTGCCCATGACGTAAGCCGCAGGCAGCCATTGGATTTCCGCAGTCGTCACGCCCAGCGAACCCTGGGCATAAATGAGGTTGACCGTGACCAGGGCGTTGCCCAGGCCACCGGTCAGCGCCACGATCAGGCCCACCAGCAGGAAGGCCAGCCGCTTGGGTGCCGAGTGCAGCGGCGTGGAGGGAGAGCCCGGCAGCAGCGGGCGCTCGTGAGGCAGCCATTTTTGTGGGGCGTACTCATCCATTGGGCTAGTCTACACCGACCCAGGCTGGCTGCCCAAATTCATACCCCGGGCGGATCGGTCTCCCTATCGAACACGCGCGGGCCCGCCAGGGCTGCGATGAACGCCGCCAACGCTGGCTGCAGATCGGCCGGCGCTGTACCCACCAGGCCAGGATCGGGAACGCCGCCCGGCAAGGTGGCCGGCACGCCCGCCGCCGCCAGCAGCGTCGCTCCGGCGCCTACCACCATCAAGGGTTTGCAGTGGCGGTATTGCAGTGTCACGAATTCCACCGCCAGCGCGTTGGCGGCCAGCGCCTCGGCTGCCGCACTGCCATCCGGCACCACCACCGCGTCGAACAGCACCGCCGGGCCGGTCTCCAGCGACATATCGGCTTCCAGCCCGCCGACCATGCCGACATGGGGAGCCACCAGGCGGGTGACGGCCCCCTGCGCTTCCAGGCCAGCCTGCAGCGTATCGACCATCGCCTCGTCGCACCCGGCCGCAACCAGGATCGCCACCTTGCGCCCATGGATACCCACCTGCCCGGGCCGCGACATCAGCGACAGCCCCGGCGACGGCTGGTAGGTCGGCAGTTCGCGCGCGGTCGCCATTGGTTGCGGGTCCGGGACGCTGGTGCCGAGGCGCAGCGCCACCATATCGGCCAGCGCCGCATCGACGTTGACCAGCATCGACAAGGTGCGTTCACGTATTGCCGGTACCTGCACCTTGCTCAATTCGAAGCTGAACGCATGGGCAATATGCATTTGCTCGGCCGGTGTCTGGCTTTGCCAGAACAGGCGCGCCTGCGAATAGTGGTCGGCAAACAGTTCCGGCTTGCCGCGCATCTTATCTTCCTGCATCGGTTCAGGGAAGGACATGAAACCCATGCGGCCAGCCTGGAACGGGCAACCGCCGGCCAGCGAATTCGGCTCGTAGGCGACACGGCCACGATGGATTGCCTGCCGGTGCATGCCATCGCGCTGGTTGTTGTGCACCTGGGCCACCGGGGCGTTGATCGGGATCTCGTGGAAGTTCGGCCCGCCCAGGCGGCTGATCTGCGTATCCACATACGAATGGATGCGGCCCGCCAGCAATGGGTCGTTGCTGAAATCGATGCCGGGAACCACGTGGGCAGCGCAGAACGCCACCTGCTCCGTTTCGGCGAAGAAGTTGTCCGGGTTACGGTCCAGCACCATGCGGCCAACCACCTGCAGCGGCACCAGTTCTTCCGGCACGATCTTGGTCGGGTCCAGCACGTCGAAAGGGAATTCGGCCGCCTCTTCTTCCGTGAAGATTTGCAGCGCCAGCTCCCATTCCGGGTACTCGCCCATCTCGATCGATTCCCACAGGTCGCGGCGGTGGAAGTCGGGATCGGCGCCCGAGATGCGTACAGCCTCGTCCCACACCAGTGAATAGGTGCCTTGCTTGGGCAGCCAGTGGAATTTGACGAAGCGCGACTGTCCCGCCGCATTGACCAACCGGAAGGTATGCACGCCAAAGCCCTGCATGGTGCGGAAGCTGCGCGGGATGGCGCGGTCCGACATCACCCACATCAGCATGTGCATCGATTCAGGCATCAGGGACACGAAATCCCAGAACGTGTCGTGTGCGCTGGCCGCCTGCGGCATGGCGTTGTGCGGCTCGGGCTTTACCGCATGCACCAGGTCCGGGAATTTCATCGCGTCCTGGATGAAGAAGACCGGGATATTGTTGCCGACCAGGTCCCAGTTGCCTTCATCGGTATAAAACTTGACGGCAAAGCCGCGCACGTCACGTGCCGTGTCGGTGGAGCCGCGTTCGCCCGCCACGGTGGAAAAACGCACGAAGACCGGCGTGCGTTTGCCGGCGGCGGCAAACGGCGCGGCGCGCGTCAGTTCCGATAATTCACGGTAGCACTCGAAAAATCCGTGCGCTGCGGAGCCGCGTGCATGCACTACCCGTTCGGGAATGCGCTCGTGGTCGAAGTGCGTGATCTTTTCGCGCAGGATAAAGTCTTCCAGCAGCGCGGGGCCGCGCAAGCCGGCCTTCAGTGTGTTCTGGTTGTCGGAGACCGGCACGCCCTGGTTGGTGGTGAGGGGACGGCCGCCGGCATCGGTACGCACGCGGTCGAGCGGGCCGTTGTTGGGGTTTTCGCCCTGCGGTGCAACGCCGGCGCCGGCTTTGGGCGAGGTGTTGCTTTCGCTTGCGCTGCTGGCCGTGTCCAGCGGGTCCGCAGGGCTGGCATTGGCGCCTGTGGGCGGTATGCCCGCGCCATGCTCCGCAGCCTTGTTGACGTTGTAAGGAAATTGCGCGGCCAGTCCAGCGCCGCGTTTGGCAGGGTCAGGTTCGGTTGTGGGCACGGCGCGCTCCCGGCTTAGTGCTTGCGCGAACCGAGCAGCTTGGAGACCGCGTAGCCTGCGGCCAGGGCTACCAGCAGCGATTTGCCGGGGCTCTGGCGCACGTAGTTGCGGCCGGATTCCGCAAACCGTTTATACGCAGCGTTCAACTGGTCGCCTTTGGCGCCCACCTGGTCGGTGATGCTGGTGATATTGTCCGCCACTTTATCGATGGTGCTGTGCATGCCGGCACGCAGGTCTTTGGCTGGGTTTTCGCTGCGGGTGATGTTGTTGTCCATGATCGGGTTCCTCTTCGTTTGGGTTGCAGTGGAAGGGTCAAGATAAGGCTGCACGCCTGCATCCACCGTGCGCCAGCTAACGATGCGCGGCCGCGAATTCTGGCAACCTGAGGTTGTCCCTGTTGAAAGGTGCCGCGTGATTCCTATCGACCCTGTCACCAGCGCTACCACGGTCACCCCGGCAACATTGGGCGACCGCGTTGCGCCTGCCATTGCTACACCTTCTCCCAGCGAGACGGCGCCAACGGTGTCGTCGCTTGGCTTGTTCCTGTCCAACCTGGTGCTGGCGCAACGGCGCTTGCGCGAACTGGCGGCGAATGGCGGCGACGCAGCGGCATTTACGGCGGCGGCCCAGCAGCTGGTCGATAACGTCAATACCAATGCACCGCCTTCGCTGGCTGCCGTGCTGACATCGCAGCAGGCAGCACTTAGCCAGGCCGGGATTGACGTCGCCAGCGGTGGCACCCTTTCCGCCAATGAAGACACCCTGGCGGCGGCATTCAACGCGGCACCGCAGCGCGCCTTGTCCGCGCTTTCGCAGGCCATTGGTGCCGCAGGGAATGCTGCCGCTGCCTCACAGCCAAATAATGCTGCCGCGCAGGAGTTGGCGACTCCGTCTCCCAACCTGGCGGAGTTGACCACGCAGCAGCGCACCGCAGCCGATCAATTGGCGGAAACGCGGCAGCTTGCCGGCGAGACCCTGGCAGCCAATGCCCTTGAAGATACGCAACAGCAACGGCTTGCTGAGGCGCAAGCCGCCACTACGCGGCAGTTGGAAAGCACGCGCGAAGAGGACCTGGCCGCCCAGGCTCTGGCCGATCGCCTGGATGCGGCGCGCCGGGCTGCCCTGCAGGAAGCTGAGGCCAGCCAGCTTGGCCGTACACGCGCCGAACGCGCTGCCGCCGACCGCCTCGACACCGCACGCCGCCTGGTCGCCGAGCAGACAGAAACAACCGAGGCGGACGAACTGGTCGCCGCGCGGCTTGCCCTCGCGCGTCAGCAGGCAGCTGCCGCCAACGCCGATGCCGAAACCGCCGCCGCCAATGAGGCGCGCCTCGGCCTCGACCGCCGGCAGGCCACGGCCGCCGAAGCGCAAGCCCAGGCCACTACTGCGAGCGACACGCGCCTGGCCCAGGCGCGCCAACAAACGGTGGCTGCCGACGCCCAGGCCCGGGCCACCGCCGCGAACGCGGCGCGCACCTTCCAGGACCGCCAGCAGGACCTGGCGTCCGGCGCGCAAGCCGATGCCTCTGCGGCTGCCAGCGCACGCCTGGCCCAGTCACGCCAACAGGCTGCCGACGCGACATCCGCCGCATTGGAGGCCCAAGCTACCGAAGCCGCGACAACCGCCGCACGTGCGCGGCAGGTGCAACTCAACGCAAGCGCTGCAGAGGCCCGGCGTACAGCCGACGACGCCGAGCGCGCCCGCGCTGCTGCCACCTCCCAAGCCTTGTCCTTACAAGACCGCCTGACCGCCCAGCGCCTGGAGGACGCGCGCGAAGCCACCCGTGACATCGCCGCCGAACAAACGGAGGAGCGCCTTGAAGCACGCCGGCAAGCCCTACGCGATGCCCAGGCGGCAGCGCAAGCTGCGGCGGCGCTAAGCAGTAATGCTGCCATTGCCCCACCCGGCGCACCGCCCAATCCGGCGACGGCCGCAGCGCCAGGCGCACCGCCGGGCGCCGTGCCGCCGGGAAACACAGCCATCCGCCCGCCGGAAGCCGCAATCAGCGCAGCCGGTCCCCAAGTCAGCGGAGCAACGGCAACCGGGATCGCGGCCGGCAATGGCCCGGGAGCGGCCGCCGGCACCGGCATCGGACAGCCACCAGTTGCCACCGCAGCGGCGACCGCTGCCGCCGCCCAGGAAGCAAATGCCGCCACGGCCCAGGCAGCCGAAGCGGCGCGCCGTGCCGCTGCCCAGTCCCCCCTGCAATCCCAGCGTCAGTTGGCTACCGACCCGGCCATTGCTGCCGCGGTGGCCGCCTACCGTACCGGTGATATCGCGGCAGCTTCCGGGCGGCCGCCTGCTGCCCCATCGCCCATGGAGCCCGTGACGGCGCCGGTGGCGGTGCCGGCCACGGCGCCAGTCGCACCGGTACAGTCGCGCCCCGTCCAGCGCACGGCCGAAGCAGCAACCGGCCGCGGCGCCGGGGCTGGCGCTCAGCCGGGCGGCGGCCCTGCCGGTGGGCCTGCCGGCGGCGGCGCCGGTGGCGCCACACCCGGCGAGCCTTCGCTGGCCCGCGGCAACGCAACGCCCGCTCCGCCCGCACCGGCTGCAACGCCGCAGGCGCCCGCGCCTGGCAGTCGAATCGACAGCAATGCGTAACAAATTGTTTCGCGTTGGCGAGAATAGCTGCTTCCGCACCGGCCTCCCCAGTGTCTTTTGCGGAAGCAGGTAGTGACTGTGCTGCTTTACCGGCCAAGCTGGCTGAAAGCGGCAGAAAGCTAGCTCAAGCCGCATGCCTTCATGCCGCTCGCATTGTGCGGCATGATGCGCTGCGGCTTGCCGCGCCGCCCGGATTGTGGATAATCACGCCATCGACAAACAAAGGGAGACCCTTCGATGAAGCTGAAGCATTCGGTAAGCGCAGCGGCGCTGCTGGCAATGGCCGCTGGCGCCTGCGCGCAGGACATGGTGGTAAAGATCGGCCATAGCGGCCCACTGTCCGGCGCACAAGCGTTTTCCGGCAAGGACAATGAAAATGGCGCCCGCCTGGCCGTCGAGGAACTGAATGCCAAGCCAATTACCGTCGGCGGCAAGAAGATCAAATTCGAACTGATCTCGGAAGACGACCAGGGCGATCCGAAAGCCGGCGTCTCCGCCGCGCAGAAGCTGGCCGATGCAGGCGTCAAATACGTGGTCGGCCCTTACAACTCCGGCGTGGCCATTCCAGCCTCCCGCATCTACAACGAAGCCGGCGCCCTGATCGCGCCCGTTGCGACCAATCCGAAATTAACGCAACAAGGTTACAAGAATATCTTTCGCATTAATGCCAGCGACACCCAGCTCGGCTCCAAGATGGCGCTCTACGCTGCCAATGAGCTGAAGGTGAAGAATGTCGCCGTGATCGACGACCGCACGGCCTTCGGCCAGGGCTTGGCGGAAGAGTTCAAGAAGCAGGCACGCGCTTCCGGCCTGCAGGTGGCCGGCCACGAATACACCACCGACAAGGCGGTCGACTTCACCTCCATCCTGACCAAATTGAAATCGAAGAACGTGCAAGCGGTGTTCTTCGGCGGCTACGCGCCGCAAGGAGCACCGATGGCGCGCCAGATGAAGCAACTGGGCGTCCAGGCCAAGCTGCTGGGTGGCGACACCATCTGCACCGCAGAGATGGGCAAGCTGGGCGGCGACGCCGTCGGCGACAACGTGCTGTGCGCGCAAGGCGGTGCGCTGCTGGAGAAAGCGGCTTCCGGCCCGGCTTTCAAAGCCAAGTTCAAGAAGCGCTTCAATGCCGAACCAGACGTCTACGCGTCGGCCTACTACGATGCGGTGCTGATGTACGCGGCCTCGATGCAAAAGCTGAATTCGATCGATCCGGCCAAGGTTGGTGCCGATATTTCGGCCGGCAGCTACAAAGGCGTATCGGGCACCTATGCATTTGATGCCAAGGGCGACATGAAGTCCTCGCCTGTGACCATCTTCAACTTCAAGAACGGCCAGCCGGCTGCGATTTCGAGCTACTAAGGAATTCCCATAATTCCTGAGCGACCGGCCCGTGCGGCCGGTCGCTTCGGCGAGCAGCCACCAATTGCTCGACGCTGCCGGGCAGGTACCTGCCGGCAATCGACAGCAAACTCCCCTCCTCCAGTTCCCGCTCCACCAGGAAGCGCGGCAAATGGCCCCAGGCCAGCCCTTGCAGGATGATCTCCTTCTTCATCTGCTGGTCCGGCACCGAGCATTGGTTCGCGCCTTCGACCATGAAGTAATCCCGGCCCTGCATGTGGCGCGCGGTGTCGCGGATCACGCATTGGGTGTATTCCCGCAATTGCGCAGGCTTGATCGCGCGGCTCACCGGAAAGCGCAGGAAACCGGGTGCCACCACCGGCACGAAGGGGATCTTCGAAAGGGGCATCCACTCGATGCGTGGGTCGCTTTGGTCGACGCCATGCACGATCAGGTCCGCATCGCCGTCGTACAGCCTTTCCGTTGGCCCGGTGACCGCCTCCACCTGCACGTGCAAGCGTGTTGCCGGCCGGCTGCGGAAGAACGCGGCCAGGGTCGCCAGCACTTCGCGCTGCGGGCACATGTCGCCGATCACCACCCGCAGTTCGTCTTCCTCGCCCATCGCCAGTTGCTGGGCATGGACCTGGAGCGCAGCCAACTCGGCCAGCGTGGCTTGCGCTTTGCGGTGGAAGGAATGCCCGGCTGGCGTCAGCATCACGCGGTAGCCGCTGCGGTCCAGTAGTTGCAGCCCGGTTTGCTGCTCGAGCCGGGTAACGGCCGCGTGCACCGCCGGGTGGGAGCGATGCAGCAGTTCCGCAGCAGGCTGGAAACCGCCGCTGCGGGCTACCGCGTCGAAGCATTGCAGGTCGTGCAGGGTAAATGCGCTCATTGTCCATTTTCCTTACAGAGATATGCCGATCTTTATAATATATTTTCCCGGCGCGCGCACCTAAGATCTGGTCCATCAAACACCTTTTTGAAAGGACCGATATCATGTACATCACCACCGGCGACAATGTCCGCATCGCATACCGCTTCGACGGCGCAGAGCATCTGCCCATCCTGATCCTGTCCAACTCCATCGGCACCAGCTACCACATGTGGGATGGCGAAGTGGACGCTCTGTCGCAGCACTTCCGCGTACTGCGTTACGACGCACGTGGCCATGGCGAATCCGGCGTACCCGCCGGCGCCTATTCGCTCGACCGCCTGGGCCGCGACGTGTTGGAGCTGATGGATGCCCTGGGCATCGGGCGTGCACACTTCCTCGGCCTGTCGCTGGGAGGCTTTATCGGGCAGTGGCTGGGCATCCATGCACCCGACCGGATCGACCGACTGGTTCTCTCCAACACCGCCGCGCAGCTCGGTCCGGCCAGCGTGTTCGATGAGCGCATTGCAACGGTGCGTGCTGCGCAAGACATGCGTGAAACTGCCGAAGGCTTCCTGGCCAACTGGTTCCCCAAGCACATGCTCGATGCAGGCGGGCCGGTCGTCGATAAATTCCGCGCCATGCTGCTGGCCACCGACCGCGAAGGATTGGCAGGATTGTTCGCCGCCGTGCGCGACGCCGACCTGCGCCGCACGATCCGCCTGATCGAAGCGCCCACCCTGGTCATCGCCGGCCGCGACGACACCGTTACCTCCGCCCAGCATGGCGCCGATATCGCCGCCGCCATTTCCGGCGCCCGCCTGCTCACACTGCCGACCGTCCACCTCTCGAACATCGAGCGCCGGCAAGAGTACCTCGACGCAGTCCTGCACTTCCTGCGCTGACCTGCGCGGCCCCGGTCGCCACCGTAGCAGCCCGCTGGACCGCAACAAGTGTACGATCCTGCAAGGAGGAATCAAATGGATCAAATGCACTTGATGACGGTCTTCGTCGCCGTGGGAGAACAGGAGAGCTTTGCGGGCGCCTCCCGCAGCCTGGACATGTCGCCGGCGGCAATCACGCGTGCCATCGGCGCGCTGGAAGAAAAACTGGGCGCGCAACTGCTGCAAAGGACCACCCGCAACGTCCGCTTGACTGAAGCGGGCCAGCGCTACCTCGATGACTGCCGCAACATCCTGGCCAGCATCGAGGAAGCCAACGACGCTGCGGCAGGCGTCAACTCGGCGCCAAAAGGCAATTTGTCCGTCACCGCCTCCGTCCTGTTCGGGAAGCACTTCGTTACTCCCTGCATTGTGCAGTTCCTGCAGCAGTTCCCCGATGTCGACGTCTCCGCTTATTTCCTCGACCGCGTGGTCAACCTGATCGAGGAAGGAATGGATGTCGCCGTTCGCCTCGGCCCCCTGCCCGATTCCAGCATGAAGGCGCTGCGCGTTGGCCAGATGCGGCGAGTGCTGTGCGCCTCACCCGCTTACCTGGCAAGGAACGGCGTGCCGCAGCACCCCGATGAACTGCAACAACATACGATCATCGCCGCCAGCAACATCACCCCGCGCGTCGAGTGGAAGTTTGGGCAAGGAGCCAATACCCTTACTGTCCGCATGAAGCCGCGCTTCACCGTCACCAGCAACGACGCTGCCATCCGCGCCGCAGTGGACGGCCTGGGGATTTGCCGGCTGTTGTCCTACCAGATGGCTGACGAACTGGCGGCCGGGAAGTTGCAGGTCATCCTTCCGGAATTCGAGGAGGAACCATGGCCAGTGCACATCCTGCACCGCGAAAGCAAATACGGCTCCTCCAAGGTCCGCAAGTTCATCGACTTGCTGGCGCAGCACCTGCGAACGCACCCGCTGCTGAACTAAGCTTGCCGAGGAAGGTGCCGGTAATGGCGGCAACTTCATCCAGCCTGGTATCCATCACGAAGTGCCCGCCATCCAGGATATGCACTTCGGCCGACGGGTTATCGCGTTTGAAGGCCTGTGCACCCGGCACAGTGAACGCCAGGTCGTGCTTTCCCCATACGACCAGCGTTGGCAACTGGCGCTGCTTCAGCCAGGCCTGCCATTCGGTATAAGCCGCAAGGTTGTGCTGATAGTCATAGATCAGGTCGGCCTGGATGCGCGCCTGGCCTGGACGATTGAGGTAGGCATATTCATCCATCCACAAATCGGGATCGTAGGCTTCGAATGCGGGGTCGCTGCCGATATGCCGCGCACGTGTCGCCGCTACTGACTGATGCACGGCGACGACCTCCTTCTCATGCGCGGAGCGGTCCTCCCAGAACGGCTTGCGCTTGGCCCACATCGCCCCCAATCCCTCTTCGTATACGTTCCCGTTCTGGAACACCAGCGCCTGCACCGCCTGCGGCCGCGCCAGCGCCATGCGCATGCCGACTGGCGCGCCGTAATCCTGCATCAGCAACACGTAGCGGTGCGCGCCAACGGCGTCAGTGAACTTGTGCATCACCTTCGCCAGGTTGTCGAAGGTGTAGGCGAACTTCACGGGGTCGGGCGCATCGCTGTTGCCGAAGCCCGGATAGTCTGGCGCCACCAGATGGTAGCGGTCGCCCAGCTTGCGCAGCAGGCCGTCGTACATGCGTGAGGAGCTGGGCACCCCGTGCAGCAGCAACACGGTCGGCTTGCTGGCATCGCCGGCTTCGCGGTAGGCGATATTGATGCCGTCCACGTCGACGGTGCGATAGGCAACAGGAGCAGCGTGTGTGGCCCCGGCAAATGCGAAGGTGACGGCAGCGGCAAGAGATTTCATATTGTTCTCCAGTGGTTAGTCGATGGCCCTACTTTATCGGCATGCTGGGCCGGGCAGAACGTCGCGCAGCGAAATGGATTGTTTCGCTGCGCGTAGTTCCAGCGCCGACGCCCGCTTCCTACAATCGGTCCATTCCAACCAATCTTGAAGGAAGCAAACATGAAAACCGCCCGCATCGCTGCATCCCTGCTCCTCGCTGTCGCAAGCGCCGCTGCCACCGCTGCGCCGACCGGCGTCAGCTACCGTACCGTCAAAGTGGATGGCGTCAACATCTTCTATCGCGAAGCCGGCCCGAAAGACGCGCCGGTCATACTCCTGCTGCACGGCTTTCCCACCTCGTCACAGATGTTCCGCAACCTGATCCCGCAATTAGCCGACCGCTATCACGTGATCGCCCCGGATTATCCCGGCTTCGGCCAAAGCGATGCACCGGCAGTAGATAAATTTACCTACAGCTTCGACAACCTGGCGAACGTGGTCGACAAGTTCACCACCGCGGTGGGCGCGTCGAAGTACGCCTTGTACGTACAGGATTACGGCGCTCCGATCGGCTTCCGCCTTGCTGCCGCACACCCGGAGCGCGTGTCCGCTATCGTGGTCCAGAACGGCAACGCCTACAACGAAGGCATCGATAATGAATTCTGGGCACCCTTCAAGGTTTACTGGGCTGACAGGACCGAGGCGAATGCATCCAAGCTGAAACCCTTCTTCGAAATCGGCGCGACCAAATGGCAGTACACGCATGGCGCGCGCGACGCCAGCAGGATCAGCCCCGATGCATGGACGGTAGACCAGGCTTACATGGACCGCCCCGGCAATAAGGACATCCAGCTCGAACTGTTCTACAGCTACGGCAGCAATCCGGCCCGCTATCCGGAATGGCAAGCCTATTTCCGCAAGCACCAGCCGCCAATGCTGATCACCTGGGGCAAGAACGACAAGATCTTCCCCGCCGCCGGCGCCACGCCCTACCTGCGCGACCTGCCGAAAGCCGAGCTGCACCTGCTCGACACCGGCCATTTCGCGCTGGAAGAAGACGGCGAACAAATCGGCAAGCTGATGCGCACGTTCCTCGCGCATAACGTGAAGTAACCCAGCGCCGCTCGCATGGGAATGCAGCGGCCACAGCAAAAAACGAAAAAACCCTGCTAATTCAATGAACTAGCAGGGTTTTTGTACGTCCTGGTGCCGGAGAAGAGAATCGAACTCCCGACCTTCTCATTACGAATGAGCTGCTCTACCAACTGAGCTACACCGGCAAAGAGCCCGGATTATAGCAAACAAACTTGAGCGTTTGCTAGTATCAAGGCGCCATCATTGCAAAAGTTACACGACTTCCTGATGGTAGCTAGTGACCAGGGCCACTTCATCGCGGGAACCGAGGAAGACCGGCACGCGCTGGTGCAGTTTCTCTGGCTGGATGTCGAGGATGCGGCGCTTGCCGTCGGTGGCCATGCCGCCCGCCTGTTCGACGATGAAGGCCATCGGGTTCGCTTCGTACATCAGGCGCAGGCGGCCTGGCTTGGATGGGTCCTTATTGTCGGCCGGGTACATGAAGATGCCGCCGCGGTTCAGGATGCGATGCACGTCGGCCACCATGGAGGCGATCCAGCGCATATTGAAGTCGGTGCCGCGCGGGCCGGTGGAGCCGGCCAGCAGTTCACCGATGTAGCGTTGCACCGGCGCGTGCCAGTGGCGCATGTTGGACGAGTTGATCGCGAATTCCTTGGTCTTGGCAGGAATCTGCATATTGCGCTGGGTCAGCACCCACGAACCCATCTCGCGGTCCAGGGTGAAGCAATTCACGCCATTGCCGGTGGTGAGCACCAGCAGGGTCTGCGGACCGTACACCGCGTAGCCGGCGGCCACTTGCTTGGCGCCTGGCTGCAGGAAGTCCTTCTCGGTCGGTTCAGACATGCCTTCCGGCGCTTTCAGCACGGAGAAGATGGTGCCGATCGATACATTGACGTCGATGTTGGAGGAGCCGTCCAGCGGATCGAACACCAGCAGGTATTCGCCTTTCGGGTAGCGGTTAGGGATCGGGTGGATGTCTTCCATTTCTTCCGAAGCCATTGCCGCCAGGTGGCCGCCCCATTCATTCGCTTCCAGCAGGATTTCGTTGGAGATCACGTCCAGCTTCTTCTGGACTTCGCCCTGCACGTTTTCAGATTCCAGCGCACCCAGCACTTCACCCAGTGCGCCCTTGCCGACACTATGGGAAATGGTTTTGCAGGCACGGCCTACCACCTCGATCAGGAGGCGCAGTTCGGCTGGAATGCTGTGGTGCTGGCGTTGTTCTTCAACGAGGTATTGGGTCAGGCTGATACGTTTCATTGTTTCCCTAGGTTTGTGCTTAATTAGTTTGCGAGTGCTTTGCTGACCACTTCCAACACGTCATTCGACAGCGGCGTGGTGGCGGCGACCTTTTCCAGCGCGTGGCGCATGTGGACCTGCAGCGCCGGCGCGTAGCGGCGCCAGCGGTCCATGCTACGTGCCAGGCGGGCGGCGACTTGCGGGTTCAGGGCGTCGAGCTTGATGACGTGCTCGGCCCAGAATTCATAGGCGCTGCCGTCGGCGGCGTGGAATTGCGATGGGTTCTGGTTGCAGAAGCTGAACAGCAGGCTGCGCGCGCGATTCGGGTTCTTCAGCGTGAACGCCGGGTGCTTCATCAGTTCGCGCACCTTGGCCACGTTGGTGTGCGGGGCGGAGCCTTGCATGGCGAACCACTTGTCCACCACCAGCGCTTCAGCCTTGAAGTCCTTGTAGAAGGCGTCGAGCTGCTTGCCGGCGTCGGCGCCACTGTGGATCAGGGCGGACAAGGCGGCGGCGCGGTCGGTCATATTGGTGGCGGCAGAGAACTGCTCGCCGGCCAGCTTGACCGCTTTGGGATGAGGCTCTACCAGCATATAGGCCAGCGCCAAATTCTTCAGGCCACGCTTGCCGGCCGAGAGTGCATCCGGGCTGTATGGCCCCGGCGTGCCATTGGCGTGATACACCTCCAGCAGCTCATTTTCCAGCGCATCGCCGATGACGGAACGTACAAACTGGCGTGCAATGTGGATTGCTTGCGGATCGACCACATCCATCCGCTCGCCGATTATGGTCTCCGACGGCAGGATCAACGCCATCTCACGGAAAGCAGGATCCAGCGACGTATCAACCAGCAGTTCGCGCAGCGCGACGATATAGGTGTGATCGAGTACCAGCTCTTCGCCCTTTTGCACGGAGGCGGTCAGCGACAGCAGGCGTTCCATGGCCAGGCGCTGGCCGGCTTCCCAGCGGTTCACCGGGTCGCTGTCGTAGCGGAACAGGTGCAGCAGTTCTTCATCGGTGTACGGATATTCCAGTACCACCGGCGCGGAGAAGTCGCGCAGGATCGACGGCACCGGCGCTTCGGCGATGCCTTCGAAGCGGAAGACCTGCTCGGCCTTGGTCAATTCCAGTACCTTGGTCGGGATCAGGTCCTTGCCATTGCGGTCCAGCAGGCCGACGGCCACCGGAATATGGAATGGCTGCTTCTCGGCCTGGCCCGGCGTGGCCGGACAGGATTGGCGCAGCGTCAGCTCGTACACCTGTTTGGCGCCATCGTAATGGCCGCTGGCACTGACGATCGGCGTACCGGCCTGGCTGTACCAGCGCTCGAACTGCTTCAAATCGCGCCGGTTGGCATCGGCCATCGCGGCGCGGAAGTCGTCGCATTGCACGGCCTGGCCGTCATGGCGTTCGAAGTACAGGTCCATGCCCTTGCGGAAGCCTTCGCGGCCCAGCAAGGTTTGGTACATGCGCACCACTTCCGCACCCTTCTCGTACACGGTGACGGTGTAGAAGTTGTTGATCTCGACGAAGGAATCGGGGCGCACCGGGTGCGCCATCGGGCCCGCGTCTTCCGGGAACTGGGCCTGGCGCAGCGTGCGCACCTGGTCGATGCGGGTCACGGCGCGGCCGCTGTCGGTGCCGATCATGTCGGCGCTGAATTCCTGGTCGCGGAAAACGGTCAGGCCTTCCTTCAGCGACAACTGGAACCAGTCGCGACACGTGACGCGGTTGCCGGTCCAGTTGTGGAAGTATTCGTGGCCCACCACCGCTTCAATGCCGGAGTAGTCGATATCGGTTGCAGTGCGCGGATTGGCCAGCACGAATTTGGTGTTGAAGATGTTCAGGCCCTTGTTTTCCATTGCGCCCATATTGAAGTCGCTGACGGCGACAATCATGAAGCGGTCCAGGTCCAGTTCCAGTCCCCAGCGTTCCTCGTCCCAGCGGATGGAGTTTTTCAGCGACTGCATGGCGTAGTCGGTTTTGTCGAGGTTGCCCTCTTCCACCCACACCTGCAGCAACACTTCGCGGCCGGACTTCAGCGTGTATTTCTCTTCCTGGCACACCAGGCGCGCTGCCACCAGGGCAAACAGGTAGGACGGCTTCTTGAACGGGTCTTCCCACTTGGCGTAGTGGCGGCCGTCGCCCAGGTCGCCCTCTTCCAGCAGGTTGCCGTTGGAGAGCAGTACCGGGTATTGCTCCTTGTCGGCGCGCAGCATCACGGTGTAGCGCGCCATCACGTCCGGACGGTCCGGGAAATAGGTAATGCGGCGGAAACCTTCCGCTTCGCACTGGGTATAAAAACCGCTGCCCGAGGTGTACAGGCCCGAAAGCGTGGTGTTTTCGACCGGGGCGCAGGTGGTCTCGATCTCCAGCAGCAGATTGACCGGGGCGTTGCGGATGGTCAGGGTGTTGTTGCCAATAATATATTGGTCTGGATTCAGTTCCACCCCGTTCATGCGCAGGGCGGCCAGCTCAATAGCTTCGCCGTGCAGCACCAGGTCATGGCTCTTGCTGTCGGGGTTATGGCGCAGTTGCACACGGTTGGCGACGATGGTGCAGTCGGGATCAAGGTCGAAGCCCAGTTCCACTGTCTCCACCAGGTAGCTGGGCGGGGTGTAGTCTTTACGATAAATCGTTTGCGGGCTGTCGGTACGCATAGTTTGAGCGAGCGAGGACAAAGAAGGCTATTTTACCAATACCGGGCGAGCGGTACGCCCGATTCTTTTCCGGTATCCCCGTGGGGGTAACATTCTGTAATAATTAGGTGAAACGCATGTTGCCGGATTAAACTGCCTTATGAGGACAAAAAGGAGTCTCGCCATGAAAGCGCTAGCCATTTTGGTGGCAGCCACCAGTATGTTGCTGAGCGGCTGTGCCACTACCCTGCGCAGCAACGTTACGGTCTTCCATGAGTGGCCGAGCGACCTGCAGGACAAATCATATACGTTTGAAACGCCCGCCCCGGGCGAAGACACGCTGGAATTCCGCAGCTACCAGAACCTGGTGAGCGGTGAACTGGCCAAACTGGGCTTCTCCCAGGCTGCCAGTACCAAGGACGCCAAGCTGCGCGTTGGCATGCAGTTCAGCACCATCGACCGCCCCGTCAAGGTCCTGACCGCGACCGACCCGTGGATGTACGGGCCCGGCCCATGGGGTTATTACCCGCGCTGGGGCTACTATCCTTACCGTTACCGCTACTACGGTTTCTACCGCCCGTATTACGATCCGTGGATGTGGGGTCCGATGGAATTCCGCGAAACCATCCAGCATAACTACGACCGCAACCTGCGCGTCACCATCAACAACCTGCAGGGCAAGAAGCTGTTTGACGTAACGGTGCAGAACACCAGCCGCAAGCAATCGACGCCGCTGGTCATGCCGGCCCTGGTGCAAAGCGCCTTTACCGGCTTCCCTGGCGAAAGCGGAAAGGCCAAGCGCGTAGATCTTGAGCTCCAATAAACCTATTCAATCGCTCGGGCGGTGGTTGCGCGAAGGCGCATCCACCGCCTTTTTCCGTTCTCCACGCTGGGAGGGCCTGGCCGCCGGGCCGGGTGTCGTTGCAGTCCTGGTGCTGCTGGTGCTGGGCGTGTCGGCATTGTTCCAGCGCTTGTATATCCACGGGCCGGCAATCTTCTATTGGAAGGCCATCGCCTTCGGCTGGCTGCCTTTCGCCCTGCTGCCCTTCTATGCCCTGGTGGCACGCGGCACGGGACCGAGCGGGCGTCCCGGCGCAGCGCCCGACCTGGCATTGCTGACCACCATGCTGCTGGCGCAAAATGTCTGGCTGGAGCTGTTTGCCAGCCTGTGTTTTAGCGCCCTGCTGTACAGCGGGTCCGAAGCCTGGTCTACGCGCTACCTGGGGCAATGGGGCGCATGGATTTTGTGGGGCATTCCGGTCGCCGTAATGATCCTGTCGCAGCTCGTGCTGCTGGCGCGCGGCGGGCGCGGAAGGCGTTGGCCGCAGGCGCTCATGGCGGGCATGATGATCGGCGTGGTGGCGCTGGGCGTGGCCACCCGGCAGCCGGAATTCTGGTACCCCAAAAAGCAGGAAGCCAATAATGAGGAATCTTCGCGCTACCTGAAGCTGACGGCGGAATTGATGGAATCGCAGCCGGTGCTGCTGTCGCGCCAATTGGCGGCGCTGGCGCCGCAGCGTCCGGGCAAGGTCGATATGTATGCGCTGACATTCGCGCCTTACGGCGATGAAGTTTTCCGGCGAGAGAGCCAGATGGTGGCGGACGTGATGTCACAGCGCTTCGGCACTGCCGGCCGCACGCTGCAGTTGGTGAACCACTTCCAGACTGCGGAAAAACTGCCGTGGGCCACGACACTGAACCTGCAGAAGGCAATCCGCAGCGTGGCGCGCACCATGGACAAGGAAGAAGACGTGCTGTTCATCTACCTGACTTCGCATGGTGCACGCGAAGGCCAGTTGGCGGCGGACTTCTGGCCGTTCGAACTGACCGAACTGACTCCTTCCATGCTGCGCAAATGGCTCGATGAAGCGGGCATCAGGAACCGCGTGATCGCAGTGTCGGCCTGCTTCTCGGGTAGCTGGATACCATCGTTGAAGGACGATGCCACCATGGTGCTGACCGCGGCCGACGCCAATCACACTTCCTACGGCTGCGGCTACAAATCGGAGCTGACTTTCTTCGGCCGCGCCATGTTCGACGAACAGATACGCAGCCACACGCTCTCTTTCGAACAAGCCCACGCTGCCGCACGCGAAGTGATCCGCAAACGCGAAGTCGAAGCGGGCAAGGACGACGGCTACTCGAACCCGCAAATTTCCGTCGGCAGCGCCATCCGCGCCAAGCTCGCTACATTTCAGTGAACGTAGCGGGCGATGAAATAGACTGCCGCCGTTAAGCCCGCCATCCAGCTATACACTCGCCAAGTCATCTTGTGCATCTCCTTGTGGAACTCTTCCTTGGTCAGGAAGAGCTCCTTGTGCTCGGTCAGCGTTGCTTTAACCAAAGCCATGTCGATCTTTAGTTGCGAGATGTCGGCCTTTATTTGCGCAACGTCTGCTTTTAACTGGGCCACGTCTGCTTTTAACTGGGCCACGTCTGCTTTCAGCTGGGCCACGTCCGTTTTTAGCTGGGCAACGTCAAGCTGCAACTGCGCCACCGCCGCCTCAACCGCGCATAGTCGCGACTCAATGGCGCCGAAATCGATGCTCGCAAAGGTCGCAGCACACGCCAGGGCTTGCCCCAGGTGCGTTACTGACGGCAGCAATTGCTCCTTGAATTCCGGATGATCGTCGATCAGCTTATTGATTGCAGCGACCAGCATCGCGAGTGCTGAAATGCATTCGCTTGTAGCGCGAATAGCAGCCTCATCACGAGGGGCCTGCCTGGCTGTGGCATTCATCTTGCTCCCAGTTTGGACGGCAAAAGAAGCTTCGACCGTCGACTGAGGGAAAAGTTCAATGTAGCGCCAACTGGCGCAGGGAAATATCGTTGTGGCCGACGCCGGGGACGACATGGAAAGTCGCCAGCCCGGGGCGGAAGCTGCGGTACAGGGCTGCGCTGCTGGCACGGGGAATGACTTCGTCGCGCTCTGCGGCGAAGATGGTGGTGGGAGCATTGACCCTGGCGGCGTAGCTGGCCGAGTCATAGCGGTCGCGCAGCAGCAAGCGCACCGGCAACCACGGGAAATGGTGCGAAGCTGCGCCAGCCATGCTGTCGTAGGGCGTGACCAGCACCAGGCGGTCGACCGGCTTCACGCTGGCGAGCCGGGTTGCGATGCCGCTGCCCAGGCTGCGGCCGACCAACGTTATTTGCGGGTGCCCGGCCCGCACATGCTCGTAAAGCGCCTGGGCATCGGCAAACAAGCCGTCTTCGGTTGGCTCGCCCGGGGTAGCGCCATACCCCCGGTAATGCATCAGGTACAGGGACTGGCCGGGAAAGGCTGCCTGCAGTTCGGGCAGGCTGTAGCCCACCGCTTCGGCATTGCCGCCAAAGTAAATCACAGCGGACGGCCCCGGCTGCTCATGCAGCGTGACGCCAACGCGCGCGCCGCCGATCAACGCCAGCACGGTGCCGCCTTCAAACGCCTGGGGGTAATAAATCATGCTGCGCTGGCGGAAAAACACCAGCGTGCATACCGCCGCGTAGATAGCCAGCACGGTCAGCAGCAGCGTCACGAACATGCGCGTCCCCCTGTTACGCGCGCGCATCTGCGCGACCCCAGCTCATGCCCCAGGAGTACAGGGCGACGAACATCATCACGTCCATGAAGATACCGAACACCAGGTACAACAATGGCAGGAACAGCAGCGTCAGGTGGTGCAGCACATACGCATGCAGCAGGTACTGCATCGGGAAGGCCACAACGAAGTAGGCCAGCGTGCAAACAGTCAAGCCCACTTTGCGCCACAGCGAAAAGCCAAACACGTAGTAAGTCGCCCCCAGTCCCCACGGCATCATGAACAGGAAGATCAGCGCCATCGTCAGCGCATCGCCCAAGTAGCGCGCCGAGTCGTAAGGGAATTCACCCGGCAGGTAGTGGAAGAAAATCAGCGCCGTGGCCTGCACCAGCAGGCAGGCACGCACGATGTACTGCAATGGCAGGAAGCGGTCGCGCGATACCAGGAAAGTCGCCAGCAAGGCAACCAGGCAGCCGGCCAGCGTTATCCACCATAGCTGGTTTCCAGGTTCTCCGGCAGGAATCAGGGGGAATGGCAGCTCCAGGTAGTAGGCGCCCAGGTCGACCTGGCGCAGCGCCACGCTGCCCAGCGGGGCGATGCGCGGCAGCCAGAATTCGAACAGGCCGCGCCACAACGCGAGAATCGGCGACAGCAGGCAAAGCAGCACAATGGTAAACAGCGCCGGCAATGCCAGGGAACCCAGGAGGTTAATGCGGCTTAACTTGATCTGGTACATCGATCGGTGCAGCTGGATCGCGCTGCCGCCAAAGCCGCGGAAGCGCAAGTCGTCGATCTTGCGCTGCAATGCATGCAATTGCTTCACGCTTAGAATTCCTTGAACAACGCCACTTCCAGGCCGCGGCGATCGTAAAACGGGTTATGGTAGGCCTCGGCGCGCAGCTGGAAGCCGTAGCTCGGGGCCAGCCACTTGCGCCAGGTGCCGCTGAAGACGTTGCTGCGGAAATTGACCAGCAGGTCCGCCGAGCCGGCGCCGATGTATTGGTACGCCTCTTGTCCCATATCGTAGCGCAGGGCGACATACTGCTGTTTATTGTAGCCCCAGGTCGCGGCGACATATTTGACGTTGGCCATCACGCCGCCCGGGTTGCTGCGGTTGATGCGCGTTCCGCCTTGCAGCACCCAGGCATTCGGCAGGTACCACGACAAGCCAAGCAGCAGGTTGCGGTCGCGGTGCCCATCGCGCGCATTCACCGCCGTCGCACCGACGGTGGCGACCACGTTGCGGGTTTCGCCCAGCTTGCGGTTGATCACCACGTCGCCGCGTGCCTGCGGGTAGAAGAAGCTGCTGCCATAGCTTCCGGCCAGGCTGCCGTACCAGTCTTGATCGAAGTCGTGGGTGACGCCAGCCGCCACCAGCGTGCCGTGGGCACCGAACTGGCGCGCATTCACCAGGTCGGCATTCCAGACCGTGGAGCCGGAAGTGCGCAGCGTGCCGCGCACGAATTGCTGGTCCCAGCTGCCAAATCCGTCGCTCAGGGAGTGATGCAACAGGCCTGCTTCGACCATACCGGTGGGGACCGCCTGGGCCGCGGCGCTGCCCGCCACCAGCAAAGCTGCCAGGCAGGTGAAAGACAGGTGTAACTTACGAATCATGCATGCTCCGTATCAGGATTTCCTTGATGCGCGCGGCGGCAAAGCCGTCGCCGAATGGATTGGGGGCGGCTTGCATCGCCGCGTAGGCCTGGCCGTCGTCGCGCAAGGCCTCGACAGCGCCGATAATGGCATCGCCGTCGGTGCCGACCAGGCGCCCGCCGCCGTTGGCCACCAGCTCCTGCCGCTCCGTGGTCTCGCGCAGGATCAGCACCGGCACCTGCATGCAGGCGGCCTCCTCCTGGATGCCGCCGGAGTCGGTCAACACCAGCCAGGACTGGCGCAGCAAGTTCAGCGTAGTCGAATAATTCAGTGGCGGCGTCAGGAAGAGACGCTCCGATACTTCTTCCGGCAGGTCGGTGAAGACTTCGTCCACCGTGGCGCGGACCTTGGGATTGCTGTGCACCGGCCAGACGAATACCAGGTCCTGCTCGGCCAGCAGCAGTTGGCGCACTGCGGCGGAAATCGACATCAGGGGGCGCCCCAGGTTTTCGCGGCGGTGCGCCGTGATGAACACCAGGCGCCGCCCGGCCAGGGCGTGCTGCAGGCCACTCAGTTGGGGCGGCGACAATTCGTCCGGCTTGCCCGCCAGTTCCGGGTCGGTGGTTGCCAGGCGCACCGCATCGACAATGGTATTGCCGACCATGTGGATACGGTCGCCCCCCACGTTTTCGCGCAACAGGTTCAGGCGCGCGTTTTCCGTCGGCGCGAAATGCCAGTCTGCCAGCCTGCCGATCAACTCGCGATTCTGCTCCTCCGGGAACGGATTGAGGCGGTTGTGCGAGCGCAGGCCTGCTTCGACATGGCCGACCGGGATATGCTGGTAGAACGCCGCCAGCGCCGCCATCGCCGCGCTGGAAGTATCGCCGTGCACCAGCACAGCTGCGGGCTTGACGGCCTCGAACGCCGCGCCCAGCTTCTCCAGCAACATGGCCGACAGGTGGTGCAGCGCGTCGGAAGTGCGCTGCAGCGGCAAGCTGTAATCGGGCAGGATCTGGAAGAAGCGGTACATCGGGTCGGCCATGTCTTCGTGCTGTCCCGTATGCAGCAGCAAGGGCTCCAGGCCGTCGTGTTTCAGCGCGTAGTAGACCGGCGCCATCTTGATGATTTCCGGCCTGGTGCCCATGCAAAGCAGGATGCTGTTTGCGCCCATGTGGCTCTCCCTGTTTCAGCTATTGATTGCGGCGGGAACGACGTAGCCGAGCTCCCTCGCCCACACGGTGCCATGCGCTACGGCGCCTTCATGCACGCGGATCTCAACGGCGCTCGCGGTCGTTTCCGCGCAGTCCGACCCCAGTACTGTGCCGGTATCGATCTCGATGGTTTTTTCGCAAACCAGCGGGCCGCGGATCACGCAGCCGGGACCGATGAACATATTGCCGCCGCAAACCAGTGCGCCGTCGATGCGCGCCCCGGCTCCTACGTGCAGGTCGCCGTGGCACTTGATGCTGCCCTCGATCATGGCGTGCGCACCCACTGTCATCCCCCCGCGCGCCACCAGGCTGCCCTGGTGGAAGCAGGCTGGCGGCAATTCCAGATCGCCGCCAGCGAGCCAGCGTCCTGCGGCATCGTCCAGCAGGGCCGCCGGCCGCTCCAGCACTTTGCGGCTGACCGGTGGCGCAAGCGGCACCGGCATCGCATCGCCGAAGCGGATGGTCGGCGCGTGCATGCGGCCGAAGCGGCTCTCGCCATGCAGCACCAGTTCCTGGTTGGCCGACACCCGGCCGAACAGGCGTGCACGGCGGCTTGCGGTCAAGCGGGTATCGCTATGCGCCCAGCGCAGCACGTCGCATTGCTCACCGAGCTCGATATCGCCACGCGCCAGCAAGGCGCGGAAGGAATTCCCGCTGCCGGTGCGAATCGCGCCTGCGGCAAACACTTCCTTCTCGTAAAGCAATCCCTGGCCCAGTTCCAGCGCGCCCGTGCCCAGTATCAACTGGTCGATTGCCTGCGCGGCAAGCTCCTGCTGCGTGACCGCGGGCTTGCCGTCGGCGCCGACCAACTGGTAGCGGTCGCCCGTCGCCAGCCGGCCGTTGCGCGCGACGGCGGTCGCGCCGGCGGCCAGCGCCAGCTCGGCAAACTGGTCATTGAGGAACTGGCGGAAGCGATTGGCAAAATGCTTGATATTTCCATCGTAGTCGCGCACGACTTTTAACGGCTGAGCGTCGCGCCTGGCGCGCCATTCGACCAGCGCCGGCAGCAAGGGCAACAGGAACAGCAGCGCCTGCACGGCAAAGAACAGTACGATCCAGCTCATGGCCTGGCCTCCGGCTGACGGTAGCGCGTGGTCTTGTCCCACTCCAGGCCGCGCCGGAACAGGCCGTCGAACAGCAGCTGCCGGAAGCTGGCAATGGTGATGGAAAGCAGGCTGACCAGAAAGCCGAAATAATTCAGCGGCATCAGGCGGATGCGTTCACGGCTCCCATCCAGGTAAACAGCGGCGCCGATCTCGAAGAACGCGGCGAAGTTGCCCAGTGCGCTGTATGACATCAGGCAGAACAGGGCCAGCACGCCCGTCAGCCAGTGGTTGGCGTCGAAATAGAACAGGATGATGGCCAGTATCCAGCCGGCCAGCAGGATCGGCGACATGGCGAACACGCCCAGCAGCAGCATGCCGTCGAGTTTTTCGCGCAGCGATACCTTGTCGCTGGCCAGCAGCGCGCCGGCATAGCGGAACGCGGCCTGGTTGTGACCTTTCGACCAGCGCATGATCTGGCGCACCCGTACCGGCCAGGTTTCCGGCACTTCCTCGTAACATTCGGAGCGGTTCTGGTAGGCGGTCTTCCAGCCGCTCAGCAGCAATCGGTAGGTCAGGTCGGTGTCTTCGGCCAGCGCGTCGTCGTGCCAGCCGCCGATCGCCTCCAGCGCGCTGCGCCGCACGCCGCCAACGGTGCCGCCGTATTGGGGCACCAGCGACAGGTTCATGCGCGCTTGCTGGTCGACCTGGTAGCCGCCGGAGCGCTCCATGTCCAGCAGGCGGGTCAGCAGGTTGCTGCCGGTATTCAGCGGTACCACGCGGCCCATCACGGCGCCCACTTCCGGATCGAAGAATGGCGCCACCAGCTGGCGCAGCAGGCCGCGTCCCGGCACATAATCGGCATCGAACACGATCAGGATGTCGCTATCCACCTGTGCCGTCGCATCTTTCAGCGCGGCCGCCTTTCCCGGCTTGCCGCCGCTGCGGTGGAACGGCGTGATGCGTCCCGGATGCGCAGCGCAGATCTCGTCGATGATGCGGCGCGTATCGTCGGTCGAGCGGTCGTTGACCGGCATGATGCGCAGCCGGTCGCGCGGGTAGTCCACCTCCATCAGGGCGCGCAGCGAATCGGCTATCACGGCCTGTTCGTTGTGCGCGGCCACCAGCACCGTCACGCTGGGCCAGTTGCCGCTGTCGACATCCAGGTAGGGATGGCGCTGGGCGCCGTACAGGCGGTTGAAGGTGAAGTAATAGTGCCGCACGGTGTACACCAGTACCAGCGCGATCACGGCCCACAGCAGGTAGAGCATGATGGTCAGCGTGCGCGACGCCAGCAAGTCCTGGTGGCGCGACTGGACCTGGTCGTGGATGCCCAGCCAGTTGCTGCTTTCGGCTTTCTTGTGGAAGGCTGCAGCCGGATCGAGGCTGAAGGCCGGCGCCGCGGCGGCAGCCGCTGGCGCTGCCGGGGCGGGAGCCGCCAATGCCAGCGCCAGGGACAGCCAGCAGCCGCCAATCAGCACAAGAATTTGCAGGGTGAAACGGTGGCGCGCCATCATCGGCCCGCCCCTTGCCGGTTCAGTAGAATTGGTGGATGCGACATTCTGGCAGATCAATTTTCAGTTCGCTTAATGTTGGCGGCCGGCGCTGCCGGCGAGAACGGTGCGGCCAGTTGGCCTGCGAGTTCGCTCGGGACCACGGTATCGCTACCATATTCAGCCGGCCAGGCGCGCGGCAGGTAATGGGTGCCGAAAACCCGGTCCAGCATCGGCAGCATGGCTGCAAAATTGCGGTCGACGTGGTCATGCCGCGTATGGTGCCAATGGTGAAAGGCCGGTGTCGACAACAGCCACTCCAGGGGCCCCAGGCGCAGGCGGAGATTCGAATGGATGAAAAAGCCCCACACGCTGCCCACCAGAATCACCGCCACCGGCGTGGCACTGCCGGCAAGGCCCGGGCCGGCCAGGCCGAGCGCGTACAAGGGCGCCAGGCTGCACAGCCGCGTGAACAACAGGTCGACCGGATGGGCGCGCGTATTGGTCAGGAAATAGACGTGGGCCGCGCTGTGGTGCACCGCGTGGAAGCGCCACAACGGCGGCCAATGGTGGGCCAGGCGGTGCGACCAATAGGCGCCGATGTCGCCAACCAGCAAGGCCAGCAGCAGGCGTTGCGCCAGCGGCAAGGCAGCCAGCGTCTCAGGCACGGCCGCAGGAATCAGCTTGCGCGACAACTGCGTCACGAGCGCCAACGGCACGGCCAGCACCAGCATCGGCAGCAAGCTGTTGGCAAAGTAATAGAACAGGTCCGGCCAGCGCTGGCGCTCGCCCGGCTGCGCCTGGCGCACTGCGAAATAGCGTTCCAGCGGCAGGAAGATGGCGCACAGCACGCACAGCCATACTATGAGACGCAGGACCTGTCCGGCCATGGCGGTCACGGCAGGGTTTCAGCTCAGGGCTGGCGGCAACGGCGCAGCGCAACTGCCAGCAGGCCGAGCCCGGCCAGCATCAGCGGCAGGCTGGCAGGCTCCGGCACTTCCGCCGGCGGGGCGCCGTCCGGCGTGCCGATGGCGAACAGCGAAACGCCGTCAAGCAGGGAAAACGGCGGATGGCCTTCCGGCGTGCCGGCCGCCAGGAAGGACAGCAGGCTGCCGCTGGACTTGGCGGTAAACGTGAACGCCTCCTGCATCCAGCTGCTCGAGGCCTGGCTCGGGTTAACGTAAGTGGCGGTTTCAAAAGTATTGCCGTCGATGCTCACGCTCCACTTTTCACTGGTTTCGCCGTGAAAGTTCCACTGCTGGGCTGCTGCCCATTCAAACTTCAGCATATAGGTGGTGCCGATCACCAGGTTGTTGATCGCCTGCTGGATCGGGACAACCCCATAGGCGCCATCAGCAGCGATGAAGTTGCCGCCGTTGGCGCTGTTTGCCAGCGCGTTGGCGCCGCCGTTATTGGCACCCCACAGCGTCAGGGCAATGTCGTCCTGGCCGCCAAACCAGGTCGCGGCGCCGCTGGTGTCGGCTGTGCCGGCAGCGAAGACAAAATTGTAGCCGCCAGGTGCAGACCAGCCGGCCACGGAGGTGTTGAAGTCCACCTGGCCGTTGCCGCTGGTGGTCAGTTCAAAGCCGCCGTTCTGTACCAGGTTGACCGGACCGGCCTGGGCCGACGACGCCAGCACGATGGCGGCAACTGCCGCGAAACCTTGCAAAGCTTTGCTCAACACCGAGATCGTCATAGTTCTTCCTTGAAATTCAAATGTCCCGGCGGAACATTAGCAAGAAATATGCCAGATTCAATAACTCAGCTGTAAACTATTGAGCGCAATCGTGGTTTCTTTGCGGAAATGCCTATTGAGTGAATGCCAAATCCTTTTAGTGTAAAGAAATTCGACACCCACTATTGATAGTTCAGCGGTAATAGGCTTCGCTGGCGAAGGTGATGAGGCCGATCAGTGCCACGGCACTCAGCAGGACGATCAGCAGGCGTCCAAATTTCGGGGTGCCGTCATCGTCTTCGGCAGGGCGGTTCTGGTCGGTCATATGCGGATTCAGGGCAAGAGGATGGTGGAGCCGGTAGTGCGGCGCGCCTCGAGGTCGCGATGCGCCTGCGCCACGTCGGCCAGATTATACCGCTGCCTGATTTCGATCTTCACGGCGCCGCGCGCCACCACGTCGAACAGCGACTGCGCGCAAGACTCAAGGTCGGCGCGCGTCGCCGTGTAGTTGCCCAGCGCAGGGCGGGTCAGGAACAGCGAGCCGCGCGAGGCCAGTTCGCCCAGCGAGAAGTTGGCCACAGGGCCGGAAGCATTGCCGAAGCTGACCATCATGCCGCGCGGCTGCAGGCAATCGAGCGAACCGGTGAAGGTGTCCTTGCCGATCGAATCGAACACCGTGGAGACGCCCTTGCCGCCCGTGATCTCGCGCACCCGCTCCGTGAAATTCTCCGTGTTGTAGTTGATCGCATGGGCGGCGCCATGCCGCAGCGCCAGCGCCACCTTCTCGTCCGAACCGGCGGTGCCGATCAGGTTGACGCCAAGGGCTCGCGCCCATTGGCAGGCAATCAGGCCAACACCGCCGGCCGCCGCATGGAACAAGACGGTATCGCCAGCCTTGAGCGGCGCCGCGCTGTGGAACAGGTACTGCACCGTCATTCCCTGCAGCATCATGGCGGCTGCGGTGTCGCTGCCGATGGCGTCCGGCAGCTTCACCAGCAAGCCGGCCGGCATATTGCGCGCCTGCGCATAGGCGCCGTTAGGACGCCCTGCATAGGCCACGCGGTCGCCCACGCGCACATGGCTGACGCCCTCGCCCACCGCCTCCACCACGCCCGCGCCTTCCTGGCCCAGGCCTCCCGGCAGCGGTTGCGGATACAGGCCGGTGCGGAAATACACGTCGATAAAGTTAAGGCCGATCGCCTCATGCCGCACCGTCGCTTCACCAGGGCCGGGCGCCCCGACGTCAACATCGACGTATTCCATCACTTCCGGCCCGCCGGTGCGGGACATGCGTATCGCCTTGACCATTGCATACTCCTTTAGTGTGTGATGAAGCCGCGCTCGCGCAGCCATTGTGTCATGCGTGGATAATGTTCGCGCGCCCAGTGCGTGGAGTTGATGTAGGCGCTGCCGCCATCGAGATCGGTCTCCCACAAGCCGTGCGCCGCATGCGGCAGCATCCACACCTGGTGGTCCTGGTGGCCGCTCGCATCCAGCGTTTGCCGGAACAGCGCGGCGCTTTTATGCACCGGCACGAAAGCATCCTTCTCGCCAAGGATATAGAGCACCGGCGCCTTCAGCTTCTTCAGGTCCGGCAGCGGGTCGTAGCTGTAAAAGGCGGTGCTGGTTTCGCTCGGCTGTTCCTTCAGCGTATCGGGCACGATTTCAACCTGGCTGGCCCAACGCGTATTCTCGCCGGCGCGCGCGGCAGCCAGCAATTCGGCGCGGTTGGCGCCGCGGCTGGTCACCCAGCGCATCAGTTTTTCTTGGTAGGCCGTGCCCGCCTGCACCTCGCCTTCGCTCAAGCCTTGCGCGCGCAAGGCATTTTCGATGCGGTACACCTCCTGCTCGGCCGGCGGCACGGCCGATGCGGCTTGCGCGATCACGAAAGCGACCTTTTGCGAACGGACCGCCGCCAGCGGCGCCAGCCAGCCACCCTGGCTATGGCCCCAGGTGCCGATGGCATCGGCCTTGATGTCGCTGCGCTTGCCGAGCAGCTCGATGCCGGCAACGGCATCGTCGGCTAACTGCTCCATGGTGGCCTTGTTGAATTCGCCGCTGGATTTGCCGACACCGCGCTTGTCGTACATCAGCGCGGCCATGCCGTAGGCGGCGAAATAATAGGCTTGCAGCGCGTAGGCGCCGCGCGGCGCGGGACTGGACATCTGCGTCAGGACAATGGCGGGAAATGGCCCCTTCCCTTCCGGCAGCACCAGCGTGCCGGACAAGGTCACGTCGCCGTTCCTGAACGTCACTTCTTCGGAGCGGAATTGCAGGCGGCGCCCGGTTTCCTTCCTGCCGGCTTGCTGCCAAACCATCTTGTTGCCTTCGAAGCGCATCGTGCTCTGGCGCACGGCGGGATTCAGGTTGCCGGCGCCGGCGTAATACACGTTCCCGCTTTCGGCGAACATGGAAGCGTAGCGGCCAGTGCTCATGTCGCTGTAAAACATTTGCGGAAAGTCGCCCCATTCGGACAGCACGACCACGCGCTTGCCGGGGAATTCGTAAGCGCCCAGCAGCGGCTGGTGCCGTGCGGGATCATCGGCCAGGGTGCGCCGGAAGGCGAACTTGCCGTCCTTGCCATTCAGGCTTACCGTACCTGCCAGCAGGCCGCCTTGCAGCTTGCCGTCAAATTGCAGGACGCCTTCCGGGCCGGGCAGGGAGAAGCGCACTTGGGCGCCCTGCTGCGTAACGGCATCGAGCGGCAGGCCCTTTTTTTCGAAGGCCGGCATGTCGACGGTGGCTTTGCCATCGGCGCCAAAATGCGGCCGCAGGAAGTTGACGTCGTTCCCGACGCCGTAGGTGCCGACCCAATGGCCGGCCAGGTCGGGAGCGGCTGGTTTGGCACTGGCTGCATTAGCGGCAGCAATGATCGCGATGGCGGCGACGCCGCCCAGGATGTTCTTCATGCAGGCTCTCCCCTATTTCTTATGAGGGCGCTACATTGCCAGCGCAAGGCGCGCCGGCCAAGATTCATGCGACAGGCTGCGATTTTGCGGCATCAGCCTGCAATTGGGACAGCACCAGGTGGGCGCTGGCCAGGTTGGTAGCGCAAGCAACGTTGTGCACGTCGCAGGCGCGCACCAGTGCATTGATATCCGGTTCGTGCGGCTGCGGCGTCATCGGGTCGCGCAGGAAGATGATGGCGTCGATATGCCCATCCACCAACAGGGCGCCGATCTGGAGGTCGCCACCCAGCGGTCCGGAGTGCTTGCGCTCCACCGTCAGTCCCACTTCCGCGATCAGGCGGCCGCCCGTGGTACCAGTCGCGCACAGTTTGCAGGTACGCAGGAAGGCAGCGTACTCGCGTGCCAGCGCGATCATGTCGTCTTTTTTCTTGTCGTGGGCAATCAGGGCAATGCGGGGCGTCATTTCTCTTTACCTTTCACTTTCGACAGCAGGTAGATACCAGCCAGCACCAGGGCCGTTCCCGCCAGTTGCCAACTGGTGACGGGTTCGGACAGGATGACGGCGCCAAAAAACAGCGTGGAAACAGGACCGATCATACCCGCCAGCGAAGCGGGTCCGGCACCAATGCGCTGCACAGCGATCATGGTCATGAAAACCGGCATCACCGTACACAGGATGCCATTCACCAGCGACAGGCCGTAGACCTCCATCGGCTGCACCAGCAGCGCGGCGGGCCGCAGGATAAAGAACTGGCCAATGCAGGCCGCGCTCGACACGCACATGGCATACGACACCAGGCGCAACGAGCCAAGGCGCTTGACCATTTCGCCGGAAGCCAGCAGGTACAGGGCGTATGCCATCGCGGAGCCCAGCACCAGCAGCGAACCCAGGGCGACGTTGCTGCCGCCGTCGCGCAGGTCGTGGAAGAACACCAGCACGATGCCGGCGTAAGCGGTCAGCAGCGAGAGCCACTGGCTGCGCCCGATATGCTTCTTCAGCCACAGCGCGGAGGCCAGCAGCACGAAAGTGGGCGTCAGGAACAGGATCAGGCGCTCCAGGCCGACAGTAATGAATTGCAGCCCGAGGAAATCGAGGTAGGACGACAGGTAGTAGCCAACCAGGCCCAGTCCTATCAGGCGCCAGGCGTCGGCACGGCTCAAGGGCGGTTCGGTGCGCATCTTCCACAGTGCGATGGCAGCGAAGACGGGCAAGGAGAACAACATGCGGAAGGCGATCACCGTCACGGCGTCCAGGTGATACCGGTACAGCAGCTTGGCCACGATGGCCTTGGTGGAAAACAGGACAGCCCCGCCAATAGCGATGGCCAGCCCTCCAAGGTAGGCGGCGCGTTTGCCTTGCGGGTCCGGTGTGGCTATCTCCATGCCACCATTGTAGCGGCAAGCCGCCAGGTTTGCTGGCGGCCCCCTTAAAACCGGTAATGCAGTGCCTGACCCACAGGGTCAGGCACTGGTCTGCGGCGGCCGCGTGCCGGGTGCCGGTTTTGCTTTACGAGACGACTACGGCGGCCTGGCCAGCAGTCACCGTGGCAGTGGTGACCCTGGCGATCACGGTCGCCGGCGCATTGCCGCCCACCAGCTTGTTGACCTGCTTGAACTGGGCAACCAGCGAACCCGGGGTCAGCGTCACCACGGTGAAGCCCTGCGCATCGGTGTTCACGTGACGCAGCCATGGATTGCTGTTCAGGCTAGCCAATTGCTGCGCCAGCCCGACCAGGGTGGCGAAATTGGCATCGGCCTTGATGGCCGACAGCACAGCATCCATGGTGGCGTCCAGCAAGGCTTCCGGCACGCCTTTCGCGCCCAGGGCGCCGCGCAACTGGATCATCAGCGAGGTCGCCAGCGAATCGGCGGTCGGCGACACCTTGCCCATGGTGTAGTCCAGCAGGTTGACGTTCAGCGCGAGGGTGCCCACGTTCGGCACCGGCACCGACAACGGCAGGGACACCAGCGTGCCCAGGCTGCCCAGGCTGGCCGAGGCTTCGCGCAGGTAGGTGAAGAAGGAATCGGAGCTGACGCCGGCCGATACCAGGTCCACCATCACCGGCGTACCGCCGCCGGCTGCGTCGTAATCGTCGTTGACAGTGCCGGCGAAGAAGGAGTGGATGTCGCCGGTCAGGGCCACCACGTTGCCGATGCTGTTGGACTTGAGGTGCGACATCAGGGCCTTGCGCTCGGCGTTGTAGCCGTCCCACTGGTCGCAGTTGATCAGGAATTTGCGGAAGTAAGGCGCCAGCGCGGCAGCCTGGCCCGAAGCCACCACGAACACCGATGCCGCTTTATTGGCCTGCACGTCCGGCTTGATATAACCGATGGCGATGCCCTGGGCCGCCGAGGTAGCCTGGGCCAGTGCGTTGCCGCCCGACTTGGCCGCGTTTTCCGCCTGGCCGAATGCCAGCACCGCTACACCAGCCTGGACCGAGGTCAGGCCGGCGCCGACGGCAGCCGTCAAGCGCGCACTGGTATCGCCGCCGCCGGCTGCGGAAGCGGCAATGGCAGTCGCGGCAGCCGCCGCCACCGACACCGAGGCGCCGGCGGTCATGGCGCCGACAATCGCACTGGCGACCGGCACGTTGCCGCCGGTCGAGTTGACTGCCGTGGTGCCGATATCGGTGGCCAGCTTGGCTACCGCCTGCAGCGCCACCAGGGTGGCGATGGCATCGGTGCCGCCCAGGCCCATGCGCAGCAGCGACACTTCATTGCCCCACAGCTTCCAGGTGGAAGTCGAAGCCTTCATGGTGGACTTCCACCAGTCGCGCTGGGTGGCGCCCAGCATGCTGATGGCCGCCAGCGGGTCGGTGCCGCCAACGGCTGCCACTTTCTGTGCTTCGACGCCGCTGTACAAGTCCTGCGCCACCAGGTAGCGCGCGCCGATGCTGCCCAGCGGCAGGCCGGTAGCCGGGTTGGCCATCTGTTCCGGCACCACGTGGTCGGCGCGGTACAGGCGCTCGTCGGTCATCACCAGTTGCATCAGTTTGCCGAACTGGAAATCGCGGTAGATCTTGATGTTCTGGAAGCCCGTGGCTGCGCTGTCGAGGGCGACGTCGGCCGGCATGAATTCGAACCAGGCCTGGTTGGCGCTGCGACGGCGCGGGGTATCGTGCTTCTCGCCTTCGGCGTAGGTCTGGGTATCGCCCCAGCAGTCGTCACTGAATTCGTGGTCGTCCCAGATCGCGATGAAGGCGAAGCGCTCGTGCACGGCCTGCAGGCGGGTATCGGTGCGGTATTTCTTGTACAGGTAGCGGTAGTCGGCCAGGGTGGTCGCGTATTTCGCGCCCGAACTGCCGTTCTTGAAGGTGCCATCCGGCAGGGTCAGGGCGCCGTGGCGGGTTTCGACCGAGCCGACCTGGAAAGTTTCGCCCACGGTCTCGTAAATGTAATCGCCAAGGTGGACGATGAAGTCCAGTTTTTCATTTTTGGCAATATGATCCAGCGCGCCCCAGTGGTTGATGCTCCAGTCCTGGCATGTCAGGTAGGCGAACTGCAGTTGCGACACGCTGGCCTCGGCTGCCGGTGCAGTCTTGAAGCGGGCCACGTTGGAACGCACCTCGCCGGCAGTGAACTGGTAGAAGTAAACGGTGTTCGGCTGCAGGCCGGTGACCTTGTGGCGGATCGTGTTATCGAAATCGGCATTCAGTTCGAGCTGGACATCGACCACCGTGCTGCCATCGAGCGCCTTGTTGCTGCCCAGGGAGGCTGTATTGTCGGCCGCGGTGACTTGCACGCGCACGGTCACGCCGCTCTTGACGGTGACAGTGGCCACGTCGTCCAGGGAAGTCGGCACCACACGGGTCCACAGCATGATGCTGTCGGAGCGCGGATCGCCGGAGGCGACGCTTTGCGGGAATTTCCAGTTGGCGCCGGTCGCGGGCGGCACGCCAGGGGCCGGCGCGGGGGAATCGCTGCCGCCGCCGCAGCCTGCCAGGCCGCCGGTAGCGGCCGATACAGTGATAAAGCCGCCCAATTTGATAAATTGCCGACGATCCATAGGTCTCCTTCATGATTAAAGTTTATTGTTTTACGATATTAACTTTACAAGCAGATGAAATAACCCTGAGGAAAGCTACTAAACATGTGTACAGGGCTTGCGGATGCCCATTTGGTCGCGTCGGCGCGACAATTTCAGAGAGGTACCGGTATGCTAGAATGTCGCCCTCGATTGCATACCGTCTAAGGAAGATTGAACATGGCTGGACACAGCAAATGGGCCAATATTAAGCACAAAAAGGCTGCAACGGACGCGAAACGCGGCAAAATCTGGACGCGCCTGATCAAGGAGATCACGGTGGCTGCACGCATGGGCGGCGGCGACCTGAACTCCAATCCGCGCCTGCGCCTGGCAGTCGACAAGGCCGCTGACGCCAACATGCCGAAGGACAACGTGAACCGCGCCATTACGCGCGGCACCGGCGGCGGTGACGGCGCCAACTATGAAGAAGTTCGCTACGAAGGCTACGGCATCGGCGGCGCAGCCATCATCGTGGACTGCATGACCGACAACCGCGTGCGTACCGTGGCTGAAGTGCGCCATGCATTCAACAAATACGGCGGCAATATGGGCACCGAAGGCTCGGTGGCCTTCATGTTCCAGCATACCGGCCAGTTCCTGTTCGCACCGGGCACCGATGAAGCCAGGCTGATGGATGCCGCGCTGGAAGCCGGCGCCGAAGACGTGGTGACCGACGAAGAAGGCGGCATCGAAGTGCTGTGCGGCCCGCATGACTTCCCGGGCGTGAAAGATGCGCTGGAAGCGGCCGGCTTCAAGGCCGAAGTGGCGGAAGTGATCATGAAGCCGGCCACCGAGACCGTATTCACCGGTGAAGACGCGGCCAAGATGCAAAAGCTGCTGGATGCACTGGAAAACCTGGACGACGTCCAGGAAATCTATACCAACGCTGTCATCGAAGAATAATCCTTATGAAGATCCTGGTAGTCGGCTCGGGTGGCCGTGAACACGCTTTGGCTTGGAAGCTGGCGCAATCGGAACGCGTACAGATGGTCTATGTTGCGCCTGGCAACGGCGGCACCGCACGCGACGTGCGCCTGGAAAACGTGCCGATCACCGACCTGGAGCAACTCGCTGCGTTCGTCGAGCAAGAGCATATCGGCATGACCGTGGTTGGCCCGGAAGTGCCGCTGGCTGCCGGCATCGTCAACCTGTTCCGCGCGCGCGGCCTGAAAGTCTTCGGCCCGACAAAGGAAGCGGCGCAGCTCGAGTCGTCCAAGGATTTCGCCAAGGCCTTCATGAAGCGCCACGGCATTCCAACCGCCGAATACGAAACCTTCGCCGATGCCAAGGCTGCCCACGCTTATGTGGACGCCAAGGGCGCGCCGATCGTGATCAAGGCCGACGGCCTGGCCGCCGGCAAGGGCGTGGTGGTTGCCATGACCCTGGAAGAGGCGCATGGCGCCGTGGACCACATGCTGTCCGATAACGCCTTCGGCGACGCCGGCGCACGCATCGTGATCGAAGAGTTCCTGGCCGGCGAAGAAGCCTCCTTCATCGTCATGTGCGACGGCAAGAACGTGCTGCCGCTGGCTACCTCACAAGACCACAAGCGCCTGCTGGACAACGACCAGGGCCCGAACACCGGCGGCATGGGTGCCTACTCCCCGGCCCCGATCGTGACTCCGGCCATGCATGCGCGCGTGATGCGCGAGATCATCATGCCTACCATCCAGGGCATGGCGAAAGACGGCATCCAGTTCACCGGCTTCCTGTACGCGGGCCTGATGATCGACGCTGCCGGCAATCCGAAGACGCTGGAATTCAATTGCCGCATGGGCGATCCGGAAACCCAGCCGATCATGTCGCGCCTGAAGACCGACCTGCTGGGCGTGATGGAGCACGCTGTCAACGGCACCCTGGACCAGGTGGAGCTGGAATGGGACCGCCGCACCGCCGTTGGCGTGGTGCTGGCAGCCGCCGGCTACCCGGACGCGCCGCGCAAGGGCGACCATATCCACGGCATCCCGGCTGAAACGCCTGATTCGGTAACCTTCCACGCCGGCACAGCCGACGATGCGGAAGGCAAGCTGGTGACCTCCGGCGGCCGCGTGCTGTGCGTGGTTGGCTTGGGCGACAGTGTGAAGATGGCGCAGAAGCAGGCTTACGAAGTGGTCGAGCGGATCGGCTTCGAAGGCGTGCAGTTCCGCCGCGATATCGGCTGGCGCGGGTTGAAGCACTAAAACCGGTAAACCGGTGTCTGACCCGCAGGGTCAGACACCTTGGCCTGCGACCGCCGCGTATCAGTGTCTGACCCTGCGGGTCAGACACTGGTTTACCGGTTTAAAGTAGAGAGCAAGAAAAAGAAATGACCGCCCCCGCCCCACAAGACGTCAAAGCCTGGCTGCTTGGCCTGCAGGACCGCATCATCTCCGCCTTGGAGGATGTGGACGGCAAGCCATTCCTGCGCGATGCGTGGGAGCGCCCGGAAGGCGGCGGCGGCATTTCGCGCCTGATCGAAGAAGGCAATGTCTTCGAGCGCGGCGGCTGCAACTTCAGCCACGTAACCGGCGCCAAGCTGCCGCCATCGGCCTCGGCGCACCGCCCGGAGCTGGGCGGCCAGCCATGGGAAGCCATGGGCGTGAGCCTGGTCCTGCACCCGCGCAACCCATACGCGCCGACAGTGCACATGAACGTGCGCTTCTTCAGCACCGCCACCGCCGACGGCAAGGCGGTTTGGTGGTTCGGCGGCGGCATGGACCTGACGCCGTATTACGGCAACAAGGAAGACGCAAAGCACTTCCACGCAACTTGCCGCGATGCGCTGCAGCCCTTCGGCGACGAGCTGCATCCAAAGTTCAAGAAATGGTGCGACGAGTACTTCTACCTGAAGCACCGCAAGGAAGCGCGCGGCGTGGGCGGCATCTTCTTCGATGACTTCAACGCGCTGGGCTTCGAAAAGAGTTTTGAAATGACCCGCAGCGTAGGCGACGCATTCCTGGCCGCCTACCTGCCGATTGTGAAAGCCCGCAAGGACGCCCCCTACGGTGAACGCGAGCGCGACTTCCAGGCTTACCGCCGTGGACGTTACGTCGAATTCAACCTGGTGTTCGACCGCGGCACCCTGTTCGGCCTGCAGTCCGGCGGCCGCACGGAAGCGATCCTGATGTCCATGCCGCCGGTCGTCAAATGGCGTTATGACTGGCATCCGGAAGACGGCAGCGCGGAAGCGGCGCTGACCACCGACTTCCTCCCGCACCGCGACTGGCTGGCCGAGTGAAACGCTGCATCGCACTGCTGGGAGGCAGTTTCGATCCGGTGCACAAAGGCCACGTCGCGCTTGGCAAACAATTTGTCCAACTGCTCAATGCCGATGCACTGCTCGTGATACCAGCCCTGCCCTGGCAAAAGGGCGTGCTGGTCGCAACGCCGCAGCAGCGGGTGGACATGCTGACATTGGCCTTTACCGGCCTGCCCTGCCCGGTCACGATCGACTGGCAGGAACTGGCGCGTGGCAGCGCCACTTATACGATCGAAACGCTGCGGGCAATCCGCGCCGACGTGGGGCCCGATGTATCGCTGGCCTTCCTGATGGGCGCCGACCAGCTGCAGCGACTGAATACCTGGCACGAATGGCGCAACCTGTTCGACCTGGCCCACTTTTGCGTGGCGGCCAGGCCCGGCTTCGAGCTGGACAACGCCCACGTGCCGGCCGAGGTGGCAGCTGAATTCCAGCGCCGCCTGGCCACGCCGGAGCAGGTCAGGAACACCCCGGCGGGCAGGACCATGCTGGCGGCCGATTTGGCCGTCGACATCTCGGCCACTGCCATTCGTGCTGCATTACAACGGGGGGATGGGGCGAACTCGCTTCTGCCACCGGTAGTGCTAGACTATATTGAACAACATAATTTGTATAAGAACTAAATAATGGATATCAAAAAACTGCAAACCCTCGTCGTGGACGCCCTGGAAGACGTGAAGGGCCAGGAAATCGTCGTATTCGACACCACCGGCTTGACCAGCCTCTTTGACCGCATCGCCATTGCTTCCGGTACCTCCAACCGCCAGACCAAGGCACTGGCTGCCTCGGTGCGCGACAAGGTCAAGGAAGCCGGCGGCGACGTGATCGGCATCGAGGGTGAAGACACCGGTGAATGGGTGCTGGTGGACCTGGGCGATATGATCGTCCACATCATGCAGGCGCCGATCCGCGCTTACTACCGCCTGGAAGAAATCTGGGGCGAAAAGCCGGTGAAACTGGGCGCCGCCAAGCGCAAGTCCACCACCGAAGGCAAGGCAGCGGCCGAGAAGGAAGCCGCGCCGAAGAAGTCCGGCCACCTGGCTGCCACCAAGGCCGCCAAAGCCGCCGAAGCCGTGATCGAGAAAAAGCCGGCAGCCAAGAAGCCGGGAACCGCCAAGGCAACCGCCGCAGCGGGCGCCGTGGCCAAGAAAGCCGCCGCCAAGAAAGCTGCACCGAAAGTCGTCGCGCCGGAAGGCAAGAAAGTGAAGGTCGCTTCCACCAAGACCGCCGAGGCATCCGCCAAGGCCGCCAAGGAAAAGAAAGCCGCTGCTGCAGCCGCAACGCCGGTCAAGACCGTCATCAAGCGCCTGAAGAAGGCTGCTGCGGCTGAGTAAGCCCAGTGCAGCTGATCATCGCTGCGGTCGGCCATAAAATGCCGGCCTGGATCGAGAATGGCTTCACCGAATACGTGAAGCGCATGCCGCCGGAATTGCGCATCGTGCTGAAGGAAATCAAGCCCGTTGAGCGTTCCGGCAGCAAGACCGCCGCCACCGCCATGGCCCTGGAACGGGAGCGTATCGAGGCGGCCTTGCCGAAAGCGGTGCGCATCATCGCCCTCGATGAACGCGGTAAGGACCTGACCAGCGTGGGCTTGTCCCAGCAGCTGGAAGCCTGGCAGCAGGATGGCCGCGATACCGCCTTCCTGATCGGCGGTGCCGACGGCCTTGATCCGGGGCTGAAGGCGAAGGCGGAAGGCCTGATTCGCCTGTCCAGCCTGACCCTCCCGCATGGCATGGTACGCGTCATGCTGGCCGAACAGTTGTATAGGGCGTGGACAATAACGCAAAACCACCCTTATCATCGTGTCTAACCCTTAAGGCAAACGATGAAACTGGTCGAAAAGAAGATCTACCTGGCTTCCAAGAGTCCGCGCCGGCGCGAATTGCTGCGCCAGATCGGCGTGGACTTCGAGTTGCTATTGCTGCGTAACGACGGCCCGCGCGGGCCGGACGTGAGCGAAGATGTCCATACCGGCGAAGAGCCGCTGGCCTACGTCGGCCGCGTGGCCCAGGAAAAAGCCGATTTCGCCTGGGACATGATCCAGCGTCGCCGCCTGATCCTGCGCCCCATCCTGGCCGCCGACACCACCGTCACCATCGACGGCGAAATCCTCGGCAAGCCGGCCAATGTGCGCGAGGCTACCGACATGCTGCACAAGCTGTCCGGCCGTACCCACCAGGTCCTGACCTCGGTCGCTGTGCATTCGCAAGACTTTTCCGGCCATATCACCCAGGTCTCCGACGTCCGCTTCGGCAAGCTGACGGAGACAGAGATCAAGACTTACTGCGCCACCACCGAGCCTTACGACAAGGCCGGCGGCTATGGCATCCAGGGCCTGGCCGCCCTGTTCGTTGAACACATCGAAGGCAGCCACTCCGGCATCATGGGCCTGCCGCTGTACGAAACGGCGCAACTGTTGCGCCAGGCAGGATTGAAACTCCCCTGATGAACGAAGATATCCTCATTAATATCACCCCCCAGGAAACCCGCGTTGCCCTCATCATGCAGGGCGCCGTGCAGGAACTGCATATCGAGCGCACGTTGACGCGCGGCCTGGCGGGCAATGTCTATTCCGGCAAAGTGGTGCGGGTGCTGCCCGGCATGCAGTCGGCCTTCATCGACATCGGCCTGGAGCGCGCAGCCTTCCTGCACGTGGCCGATATCTGGGAAGCCCGCCCGCATGACGGCGCCCAGAACGCCACCCCGACCCCGATCGAAAAACTGCTGTTCGACGGCCAGGTGCTGACCGTGCAGGTGATCAAGGACCCGATCGGTACCAAGGGCGCACGGCTGTCGACCCAGATCTCGATCGCCGGCCGCATGCTGGTCTACCTGCCGCAGGACGGCCATATCGGCATCTCGCAGAAGATCGAGAAAGAAGCCGACCGCGAAGCCTTGCGCGCGCGCATGCAAGGCCTGCTGCCGGAAGATGAAAAAGGCGGCTACATCGTGCGCACCCAGGCCGAAGACGCCTCGGACAGCGACCTGCAGGCCGACATCGAATACCTGCGCAAGACCTGGGGCGCGATCTGCCATGGCGCGCGCACCCGCCCGCCGACCTCCCTGCTGCACCAGGATTTGAGCCTGGCGCAGCGCGTGCTGCGCGACTTCGTGCACGACGAGACCGCAACCATCCAGGTCGACTCGCGTGAAAACTTCCTGTCGCTGACGGAGTTCGGCCGCGTCTACACGCCGTCGGTCCTGTCGCGTTTGCAGCACTACACCGGCGAACGCCCGCTGTTCGACCTGTACGGCGTGGAAGAGGAAATCCACCGTGCGCTGGGCCGCCGCGTCGACCTCAAATCCGGCGGCTACCTGATCGTCGACCAGACCGAGGCCATGACGACCATCGACGTCAACACCGGCGGTTTCGTCGGCGGCCGCAATTTTGCCGACACCATCTTCAAGACCAACCTGGAAGCGGCGCACGCCATCGCGCGCCAGCTGCGCCTGCGCAACCTGGGCGGCATCATCATCCTCGACTTCATCGACATGGAGAACAACGAGCACCGCAATGCCGTGCTCACGGAGCTGAAAAAAGCCCTGGCGCGCGACCGCACCAAGGTGTCGGTGTCCGGCTTCTCCGCCCTGGGCCTGGTGGAAATGACCCGCAAGCGCACGCGCGAATCGCTGGCCCACATCCTGTGCGAGCCCTGCCCCGCCTGTGCAGGCAAGGGCCAGGTCAAGACCTCGCGCACCATCTGCTACGAGATCCTGCGCGAGCTGCTGCGCGAAGCCAAGCAGTTCAACCCGCGCGAATTCCGCATCCTCGCCTCGCAGGAAGTGGTCGACCTGTTCCTGGAAGAGGAATCGCAGCACCTGGCGATGCTGGGCGACTTTATCGGCAAGAAGATTTCGCTGCAGGTCGAAACCAGCTACCACCAGGAACAGTACGACGTCATCCTGATGTAGTGAGCTCAGTTCCGTAGCGAGCCAATAGCGCCCTGACGTTCAAGTAGCGCAGGGAGATAAAGCCTCCCGCAAAACTTGCCCCGTCGACTGAAACAACGGTCTTTTTTTCCTCGGGGTCATATGCAGGCAAGCAGAATTCGCTGGCGATCGATGCGCCCTGCGCGAGCGTTTTCTGCAAGCGATATTCATACACGAATTGTTTGCGTACAGATCGCTCGCGCAGTTCCGCGACCTTGCCGGCATCTAGCATATGGCCGGATGTGTGGTATTTCATGTCAACGACCAGCGCTTCCGTGGCACCGGCGATACACGCTTCGTAGAAGCGCTCCAGTGAGGCCATTTCAGGCAGCGTCCCACGATAGCTCTTCACTGCCCCCAGCACTTGCGCACAACAATCTAGCCGCTTTCGATGATATAAGCCGTCTTCGCTGCGCCGAGCGTCGCTCTTGTCAAAAACTATCTCCCACAGCATGCCGCGAATGAAGTCGGCAAAGTAGGCAGCATCAGGCCGGGCAAGCAAGGCCTTGGTTAGCCGCTGCCTGGACCAGGACTCGGACATTTGTACCTGGTAGCTGTTGGACAGCGTTCGTCCCATGTAGAACGCAGTGAGACCATCGGGCTGCGTGTGCTTCAGCAATTCCCGCAGCAGATCGGCTCCATCATTCTGTATGTAGCCATCCGTCGTTTCCCTGAGCTTCTCGAACGATGCCCTGAAATCGGCCGGAATCGAAGACGGAAGCACATCATCTGCCAACGTTTTAACCCCGTAATGAAGATAAGCAGACTGCTTGAACGCGTCTTCTGAGAAAAGCAGCACCGCATCGGGAAACAAGGGGCCAGTATCTTCATTGGCCTCAAATGCCCCTTTTAGCAAAGGCATACTACGCAAGACAAAGTAGTCGGCGCCAGACCTGATGGACTGGACCTCTTGCAGCTGCTTCGACGACACGACAAGTGAGGGCCTGACATTACTGACATCGCACGCTGCCAGTTCCGCTGCATACCTATGCATCAAATCCTCGATACACATCGCCTCCCAGACCGGGGCAAAAGTACTGATCCCCCATTGCAAACCGGCTCCAGGAAGTTGCTCACCACCTCGCAGGAAACGCTCCAGCGCATCATAAAAATCAAAATAGTCGGGATCTTTGTAGGCAGTGGTCCGGTCAATGGCATCCAGACGCTCCAACATCAAGGCGCGAGTTATTTTCCAGCTGTCGAATTCAAACAAGCTGTCTCCGGCCTTCAGATGCAGCTCCACAAACTGTGCAGCCAGGACTTGAATGTCACGGTGAACGTCCTCAGCCTCACCCAGCCAGCGCTTCACTTCCAGCAAGGCAAAGCAGTACATCTGAACCAGTTCAACAGGTTCATAACTTAGCTGCAAGCTTGGGAGCGTCATCCCGTCGACAAAGAAACTGTGATCGTCGGTAAACGTGGCCCGTTCCAGCTCGCGGTACAGGCGTGAACCGTCAACGCGTTCGCTACGGCCTTGGCGCTGGGCAAGCGTCAATATTTCCAGTTCATCGAAGCGCTCGAGAATCCCGTCCAGAATGTCCAGCTGGCGGTAATAAATGATTGGTTCGTCCTCAATCCACTGGCCGAGCAACTCAGTACCGTCTGGGCCTCGTTGGGCTGAGTCGCGATCACCTTTAAGCCTGGAATTGCTGGCGGCTCGAAATGCCTCTAGCGCATGAAACAACAGGCGAAATGCTTCCTTCGACAAGGCATAACGCTGCGCAGGGACGGCACCGTTAATTCTTGCGGCCCAGTCATCACAACCTTTTGGAAGGTGCAGGATTCCGTCGCGAATACCGACAAACGAAAACGTTCGATCACTGTCATTTCCTGCCAGGGCGTGTAGCGAGGAAAAATCGATCACTACGCCTCCGGTGAAGCAACGCGCTCGACGAAGCGGCTGGCTTGGGCACTGAAATCGCCAAACGTCAACAACTTGCTGCCATCAGCCAGCAAGTCTTCCAAAGGTCGCTTGTCGCGAGCAAAGACTGTATCCCAGAGGAAGAACATCAGTTTGTTCTGGATCTCGCTCCCCGGAATCACGCCATTGCGTATCCTGATAAAAAAATGTCCGATTAGCTTGTCTTCAACTTTGCGGACCGACGCTGCATGGCGGCAAATGAACGCATTTAGCTGGGCTACGAATGCAAGCCAATCTTTTTCGCTCAAGTCGGTTGGCGGAGCAGGCGGATTACTTCCATCAAGCGGCATATACTCCCATGACCAGCGGCGCTTGAACGCGCTGTCCATATAGTAGATTGACTCGTCCGATGTATTCATCGTTCCCACCAGATGCAGATTGGGGGGGATCTTGATACGACGTTGGGCCAGGAAATCAAGATCGCCCTCAAACAATTCTGCGAGTGCTTTCCGCCCCCCCTGCTCCGTCTCGTAGAGTCCTGGGTACCTGGTACACCGATGGATGCCCATCAGTTGCAACAGGCCCTCCAGCTCCATATCTGAAATGTTGACGTCATAACTGGACCAGCCATTCTCGTCACGATCCAGCAACTGAAAAGCAGTGCCAAAAATTGCGGCACTGTTGCCGCGATTTATTTCGTCAATTACCAGAAGCACATCGTCGGCCTGTTCGGGCGGACTCGCCTGCGTTGCCTGACGGTGCAACATCAACGCCTTTGCCAGCGCTTGCATGAAATGCCCCGGGTAATAGCAATAGCTGACGCGCCCATCCGGCTGGCTGAGCGGCATCAACCGGCCCATAAAGTCGCCGTATGTATATTCCGGATGAAATATCGTTTTCACCATTGATGCCTTGCGCAGGGATGGCGCAATGACCTTGTCTACTTTATTGCTCTTGCCGGTACCGGGAGAGCCAAACAGGATCAATTGGCGAGGAAGCGAGGATGCAGATGGGGCGCTAGCTTCTTGCATATGGAAAGTTGCATTGTGGATATTAGTATTTCCAATTGTACAGCAAATGCTTGCTTGTGCTCGCCATCGTACTGGCCCGCCAAAACTATTTAGCTCAAAGCAAGTAATTGGAGCTACCATCGTGAAATAAAGGCAGCAACGAACTGTCACGAAACTGGGGAGATCATCATGAAGAACCTGAAAATCGGGGCGCGTCTTGGTTTGGCTTTTGCTGTCGTGCTGGTGCTGCTGGCAGTGATGACGGTGGTGGGCATCATGCGCCTGCAAAGCGCCAGCGTGAAGACCGAAGCCTTGGTGGCCGAAAACGTGCGCAATGAGCGCCTGGTCGCCGAGTGGCAGAAGGTGGTCGAAGTCAACGCCGCCCGTACCACGGCGGCGTACATGGTGTCCGACCCGGAACAGCAGAAATCCATCGAAGCGCAAATGAAGGCCGCCTCCGGCCGCGCGACCGAAATCCAGGACCTGCTGGCCAAGATCCTTACCAACCCCGCCTCCCGCAGCGCTTATGAAAAAGTGCTGGACAACCGCAAGGCCTATGTCGACCAGCGCAAGGCGGTCTACAAGGCCAAGGCCGACGGCGACATGGGAACCGCGCAGCGCCTGTTCGTCGATATGGAAGCGCGCCGCGTGAGCTACCTGGGCGCGCTCGATGAAGTCACGGCAGCCGAGCATCGCAACCTCGACGCGCTGGCCGATGAAATCCAGGCCAGCAACCAAAGCGGCCGCAACCTGCTGATCTTGCTGGGCGTGGCGGCAGTCGCGCTGGGCGTGGGCTTTGCCTGGCTGACCACCCACTCCATTGTCAAACCGCTCAATGAAGCAGTGCAGATCGCCCAGACCGTTGCGGACGGGGATTTGAGCCGCCGCATCGAGGCGCAAGGCGAGGACGAGGCGGGCCAGCTCCTGAAGGCCCTGAAATCGATGAACGACAGCCTGGCCGGCATCGTCAGCGAGGTGCGGCACGGCACCGAGAGCATCGCCACCGCTTCGCAGCAGATCGCCTCCGGCAACCACGACCTGTCGGCACGCACCGAGCACCAGGCCAGCACGCTGGAGCAAACCGCATCGTCGATGGAGGAATTGACTTCCGCCGTGCGCACCAACGCCGATAATGCCCGCACGGCGCGTGAGCTGGCAGCCACCGCCTCCGACGTGGCGACGCGCGGCGGCAGCGTGGTGAGCGAGGTGGTTCACACCATGGGCTCGATCAATGCCGCTTCAACCAAGATCGTCGACATTATTGCGGTCATCGACGGCATCGCATTCCAGACCAATATCCTGGCGTTGAATGCGGCGGTGGAGGCGGCGCGCGCCGGTGAACAGGGGCGCGGCTTTGCGGTGGTGGCAAGCGAGGTGCGCAGCCTGGCGCAACGCAGCGCCCAGGCGGCAGGCGAGATCAAGGAGCTGATCAACAATACGGTGCAGCAGGTGCAGGCCGGCAGCGAGCTGGTGAACCAGGCCGGCAGCACCATGGACGAAGTGGTGGCCAGCATCCAGCGCGTCACCTCCATCATGTCGGAAATCGCCTCGGCCAGCAGCGAGCAGACGGTCGGCATCGAGCAGGTCAACCAGGCGATCGTGCAGCTTGATAATGTGACGCAGCAGAATGCCGCGCTGGTGGAACAGGCGGCGGCAGCGGCCAGCGCCATGCAGGACCAGGCGGGGCGCCTGACCGGGCAAGTCGGCCGCTTCAAGCTGGCTTGACTACTGCTCCCGCGCCGGCGGCGATGCGATTGCAGTGCCTACGCTGAAGTAGCCGTTGAAGCGGCGGTCCTTACCGCCGGGTAATTTTTTGCGGAATGCGGAGGAAATCTGGTCCTGCGGAATCTGCAGCACGTTCGATGTGAATCCCATGCCGAGCATATTGCCTCCATGTACCGCCAAGCACATGTCAAACGGCTCGCGCTGCAAGTCAAATTCCGGCTCCCGTACTCGCGCTGCGATCGACGCTTCGCGCCCGACTGGCATGTACACCGAATATGTGACGTCCTGCGTCCCGGCCAATTCCACCAGCCCTTCACGCTTCAAATTGACCGAGCGCCCCTTCCAATACACATACCCGACCGGAATTTCTAGCGACTTGCCCCTGATTGGCTGACAGGATGCGGCCTGCGCCCCGATATTGAATCCCATAGTTCGCCGGAGCTCGAACAGATTCTTGCTCGAATAAAAACTGACCTTCAGGACCTCGATCGCGTTTTGCCCCTCCGCCGAGCCGGAGTTCACCTCATCTGCTTCCTCAGGGTTGAAGTTAGCGCGCCCCAGATACGCCACTTCGACTGATTTGAGCCGTAGATCGTTTGGTGCGAACAATGCGCAGGAGGTCAGCGAGATAGAACACAGCGCAATCGCCAATCGCAGAGCAGTCATCCATGCCTGCGCCTTACTTGATAAAGCGGGCATAGATCCATCCGATCAGTGCAGATACGCCGACTGTCGCGAAGCGGACGAGCCAGTCCTTGCGGCGCAAATCGCTGGCCAGCTTGCGCGAGCGTTCCTCCGCTTCGGCAATCAATTCCCTGTCGTCGGGATGATGATAAGTTTCGTCCAGCGAGCGATAGGTTTCGAGTTCATCGCCGCGTGCCCGGGCCCCCAGCAAGCCGGCAAGCTCAATCATCAGGCCAAGGAATTCCTGGCTGGGGTTCCGGGCCCACAGTTCACCATCCTCCAGCAGCATGATCTCGCTCTCCTCGCCTTTGGCCGGCTGGTAGACCTGCGGGTCGGGCTGCGCATCTTGGTCGACGGCGAGGCGGCCGGACATCCGGCCGATTGCCTGCATCAGCTCCCCGGTCCCGATCGGATTGGCGTGCGTGCGCAAAATTGAAATGTGATAGCCCATATGGGCCGAGTATAGCGTTAAGTTTTCGATAATAAGCTATCGAAAAATCACAGCGATGGCAGCCGCCAGCACCTGCGGCTGTTCGAGTGGAATCAAGTGCCCGGCATTGGGCACCGTCACCAGGTTTGCACCGGGAATGCCATCGGCCAGTTCGCGTGCTTCGGCCGGGCTGCGCAACTGGTCTTCGGCTGCCGCGACCACCAGCGTAGGGCATTGGATGCCGGACAGGCGGTCAGTATCGGCGCCACGCACGATCAGCGATTGGCGCATAAAGACCTCGCGTCCCAGGCGTTCACCCATTGCGCGCACCTGCGCCACCAGCTCTTCGTTGGCAGCATTATCGGGGTGCAGCGATTGCGCTATGGCGGCGCGGCCCAGGCCTCGGAATGAGCCAAGCGGCGCGGCGCGGGCAGCCTTGCTACGCTGCTCGACCTGCAGCGGCAAATCGGCCCTGCTGGAAGTGGCAACCAGCGCCAGCGCCTGCACGCGCTGCGGCGCAATGCGCACGATTTCACGTGCTACATAGCCGCCCATCGAAAAACCAAGCAGGGTAAATTGCGGCGGGCACGTCGCCAGCACGGCATGCGCCATGGTGGCGATGGAATCGCCTTCTGCCAGGCTGGCAAAATGCAGCGGGAGTTCAGGCGGCAGGAAAGGCAGCATGCCATCCCACAAGGCGTCGTCCAGCATATAGCCGGGAATCAGGACCAGCGGTGTCATGCCGCGAGTATAACCCCGGGCAACTGATGGCGGCTTACACCCAGCTGAGCCTCTGGATCATTGCCCAGCCTATCGTCAACGGCTGAGCATTGGCTCCAGCGTTTGCCACACCTGGCCGGCGCTGATGCCGTGCATGCAGTTCTGGTGGCCGAGCGGGCATTCGCGCTGGCGGCATGGCGAGCATTCCAGGCGCAGCGAAATCGAGGCAGCCAGGTCGGAAAACGGCGGTGCATGATCGGGATCGGTCGGGCCATAAATGGCAATGACCGGCCGGTTCAGCGCGGAAGCCACGTGCAGCAGGCCGGAGTCGTTGCTGACCACCGCCGCCGAACGGGCAATCAAGGCCACGGCATCGGACAGGCTGGTCTTGCCAGCCAGGCTGGCCAGGCCAGCCGGCGCACCGGCGGCGGCAATCACTTCGTCGCAGCTCGGGCCGTCCTTGGGCGAACCGAGCAGCGCAACCTGGGCTTGCGGGTCGCGCGCCAGGATGTGCTGCGCCAACTGGCCGAAATGCGCCGGCGGCCAGCGCTTGGCGCCGCCAAACTCGGCACCTGGCGCAAAAACCACCAACGGGCGCGCCAGGTCCAGTCCCACCTTGGCGCAGGCAGCAGCCACCTGCTCGTCGCTGGCAACCATGCGCGGCTTGGGCAGCTTGCCGCGCAGCGCTGCGCCCGGCGCATCGGCCAGCGCGGCGTAGAACGGCACCATTGGCCGCGGCGGCGTGTCGTCGTGGTGCATTACGTTGACCAGCCCATAACGGCTCTCGCCCTTGTATCCGACGCGGCGCGGAATGCCGGCCAGCCAGGGGATCAGGGCGTATTTCAGGGTATTCGGCAGGATGTAAGCGTCGGCATAGCCGCGCTGGCGCAGCAGGCGCGCATAGCGCCAGCGCTCCTTCAGCTGCAAGGCGCCGTGGCGGAACGGGGTTTCCAGCACCTCCGCCACTTCCGCCATCTGGCGCCAGACCGGCGACACGGCCGGCGGCGCCAGCACGTCGATCGGGCGGTCAGGGTGGGCAGCCTTCAGCAGCTGCAGCAGCGGCTGCGCCATCACGGCGTCGCCAATCCAGTTGGGGGAAATGACCAGGGTCCTCACCGGCAGGCCCCTTGCCCGGCGCATTCGGTGCCGGCGACCCAGCACTGGTATACTGCCGCATTGGCGCCCGCCAGCAGGAGGGAGACGAGGCTATGCGCACGGACTGTTCTTACATTGGCATTTCTTATTAATTTTTTAGCATCCATGCAACAAGCTTCAACCATCTCGTTAATTATCACCACCTACAATCGTCCGGACGCCCTGTCGGCCGTGGTGGAAGCCTGTTTTGGGCAGGACGACAAGAACTTCGAGATCATTATCGCCGATGACGGATCGACCAACAACACGCGGGAAACCGTAGCGGCCTTGCAGGCCCGCTCGCCGGTGCCGATGAAGCACGTGTGGCAGGAAGATATTGGTTTTCGCGCCGCGCGGGCACGCAACCTTGGCACCCTGGCAGCACAGGGCGAATACATCATCTTCATCGATGGCGACTGTGTGCCGCAAAAAGACTTCATCGCCAACCATCGCCGCCTGTCCAAACGCGGCTATGTGGTGACGGGCAGCCGGGTGCTGCTGAGCGAAGGCTATACGCGCCGCGTGCTGGAACAGCATCTCGACATCCAGCGCCTGGGCACACTGGAAAAGCTCAAGCTTTACCTGGCCGGCAACGCCAATAAATTCCTGCAAACGATGCTGCCCCTGCCGGACCTGGCCCGCGAGAGCAATCGCTTTACCTGGCGCCGCATCAAGAGCTGCAATATGGCTGTATGGCGCAGCGACCTGGACCTGGTGAACGGCTTCGACGAGAGCTTCACCGGCTGGGGCCATGAAGATTCCGACCTGGTGGTACGCCTGTTCAACGCCGGCGTGATGCGCAAGAGCGGCGCCTTTGCCACCGAGGTGTATCACCTGTGGCACCGCGAAGCAAAACGCGACCAGGAATCGAGCAACCGCTCGGTAGTGCTGCAGCGGGCAGAAGACAAGACCACGCAAGCCGTGGCCGGCCTGCGCGAGCTGCGCGAAAGCGCCGCTTGATTCACTAACGCTTAATCGCGCAGCGCGACGCGCACCAGGTCGGCTACGTTATCCACGCCAAGCTTGGCCATCAGGCGCGCCTTGTGCACTTCCACGGTGCGCACGCTGATGTTCAACTGCGGTGCGATTTCGCGGTTGTGGCGCCCCATCACCACCAGCTCGAACACTTCGCGTTCACGCGGGGTCAGCTCGGCCAGCAGCTGCTCGCGCTGCTGGCGGCGGTCCTGGTCCTGGCGCTGGCGCAACTGCATCGAGAACGCTTCCTCGATGGCGGCGATCAGCTTGTCGTCGTCAAACGGCTTTTCCAGGAAATCGACGGCGCGCGCCTTGAAGGCTTCGCGCGCCGAGCTCACGTCGCCATGGCCGGTGACGATAATCACCGGCAGCAGGCAGTTCATCTCATTCAGCTTGCGCTGCAAGGTCAGTCCGTCCATGCCGGACATGCGGATGTCGGCCACCAGGCAGCCGGCCCATTCGGGCAGCCAGGCCTGCAGGAAGGCTTCGGCACTGGCAAAAACGGCGGTGCGGTAGCCGCGCACGCCCAGCAGCAGGCCAAGGGCATCGCGCAGCGAAGGATCATCGTCGACGATGAAAACGGTAAGGTTTGACAAGGCTATTCTCCAGAGTCCAGCGCCGGCAGTATAAATCGAAAGACGCCGTGATCGGCAACTTCGGCCCATAAAGTTCCGCCGTGCGCCTCGACGATGGAGCGGCTCAGCACCAGTCCCAGGCCCATGCCGCTGGCCTTGGTCGATACGAAAGGCTCGAACAGGCGTCCGGCCGCCTGCTGCGTCAGGCCGTCGCCGCTGTCTTCCACCGTGAAGCGCAGCCTGCCGCCGATATTTTCCGCTGTGAGCCGGATGCTGCGCTGTCCCGCGGGACGCATGCGCACCGCGTCCAGGGCATTGGCCAGCAAGTTGCGCAGCACCAGTTCAACCTGCAGGCGATCGACCTGCACGGCCAGCGCCGGTGCCTCCGCAACCGTGACTGCCACCCCATGCTCGGCAAACTGCGGCCGAAATTGCTGCACGATGCCGGCCTGCAGGGCCGCCGCGCCGACCGTCTCGAGCTGCATGGCGCCGGTGCGGAAGAAGTCGCGCAGGCGGCGCACCACTTCCGCCGCGCGCGCCGATTCATTGATCATCTGCCCGATCGCGTTCTTCAGCAGTTCGCCGGCATCGCCGCGCGCCAGCAGGTGCTCGCAGGCCTTGCCGTACACTGCCAGCGCCGTCATCGGCTGGTTCAGTTCGTGGGCCAGCGCGGCTGCCATCTCGCCTGCCGCGGCCAGGCGCAAGGTCTGCTTCAACTCCTCCGCTACCTGGCGCCGTTCGTCGACCACGATGCCGATGAAGAAGCCCACCAAGGCCAGCACCGCATCGAGCATCTGCAGTTCGGACACGGTGATGTTGTTGGCGCTATTGGCCCTGACCAGCGCCACGATCGCAAGCTGCAGCACGAAGACCACCAGCGCCGCGCCATGCACGCCCTGGCGCGAGGCGGCCCAGATCAGGGGCAGGAACAGGAAATAGAAATGCTTGAATTCGGCGGTCATGATGTAGCCGAACACCGCCCACAGCACGAAAATCGCCAGTGCCAGGTAGGCCAGGGTCTCCGGCTTCCAGGTTGCTTCGCGCAGGCGCGCCCGTTCCTGCGGGTTGGCCAGCTTCCACAGCAGCGGCATGCTGACCACTACCCCCACCATGTCGCCGAAACCGAAACGCCACACGGCACGCAGCCAGTCGTCCCACGGCACCAGGCCAAGCCAGGCCAGCAGGCTGATATGGCCGAAGGCATTCAGCATGGTGCCCGCCGCCACAATGATCAGCCAGCGGTAGAAGCTCGCGCGCGAGCTGAAGATAGTGCCACCGCCCAGCGCGCGGCGCAGGATTTCACCCAGCAGGCCGTAGCCGCAAATCAGCCAGGCGGCCGTGAGCAGAGTGCCGGACAAGCCGCCGGGCATGCCCCGCACCAGCACATCGCCCGCAAGCAGGGCCACGAACCAGGGCAGCGCCGCGCGCCGCCCATATACCAGCCAGAACACCAGGCCCAGCGCGGTATCCGGGTTCCACGGCGTGATGTTCAGGCCAAGCAGCGGCTCGACATAAGTGATCCAGTCAAACAGCAGGTAGGTGGCGAGAAATCCGGCGGCCGGCAGCAAAAACGAAAAGCGCATAAGGAGATCGTGAAACTAGCAATATGTGTTGGCATGTAACAACATGTATCAGCCCCACATAAGTAAAACGACAATATCGTTGCACCAAGCCTATGCAATTGGCATTAGCATATTGTAACGTAATGTTACAAACCCATAACACAATGTATCAACAAGCAATTACGCTGCACTCCGGCCTCGAACACAAATCCCGCCTGTCCCGCATCACCGCAGCACTGAAACTGCATTGTCGCGCCATGGCTGCCCCGCGCCGCACGCGCGGCTGGCTGGAATTGCTCAACTCCGATCCTGCCCTGCGCGAACTGGCTGCCCTGCAACCGCGCCTGATCCACAAGATTTACCGCCCCTGGCTCAGCAAACGGCTGTGTGCGCAGCGCCGTTCGGCGGCGCTGGCCGAACACTACCGCTTCATCGTCCAGCAAGGCATGGGCCAGGCCGTGGTGCAGGCGGCGCGCGGCGGTTTGCGGCTTGCCGGTTTCACGGGAAAATCGGGCGCCCACTATACCATCGAACTACGGGCGGTCGTCCCGATGGAGCGCGAGGGCGAACTGGTGCTGCAGCTCATGTGCCAGGGTACCCTGGTGTATTCGCTGGCGTTTTCCTTTGTACTGGAAGGCCTGTTGCGCCAGGTCGGCGTGGGCTGCGTGCAAGGCCCGCACAGCGGTAGCGGTCTCGACCTGGGGCGCGAAGCGACGCGCGACCTGCACGGCTTGCGGCCCAAGAACCTGTTGGTGCGCCTGGCCAGCCAGCTTGGCCATGCCTGCGGCTGCGAGCATCTGCTACTGGTCGGCAACCACAATCGCACCGTGTGCGCCAAATCAATGCGCAAGGGCAAGGTCATGGCATGCTATGACAGCTTGTGGCAGGAATTGGGCGCCAGCCGGCGTCCGGACGGCGACTGGCAGATGGGTTGCGCGCCGCTGAAGGCGCCGGATATGGAAGAAATTCCATCGAAGAAACGCGCGGAAGCGCGCCGCCGCCACGATTTGATGACCCAGCTTAATTTTGCCGTGCTCAGTTCACTGGGCCGGCAATCTTGCGTGGCCACAGCCCCCCAAGCGGAGTAGAATCAAAGCGTTACGCCAGCCTGTGCGTAGGACTAGTTGAAGGGAGATGAAGATGCGCCTGGATATCTACCGCCGTGCCGAACATGACGGCATTTTTTCCTACCTCGCCGTGCCAGAGGGCAAACCCATCCCACAGGAAGCCATCAACACCGACTGGCTGCCAGCCGAGCAATCGCTGGAAGTCGATGATGATGTGCAAGGCCTGCCTGATTACCACATCGACCGCCTGACCCAGCAGATGGGCAGCAAAGGCTACGCCATCACCGCGCTGAAAGACATGTAGTTCAAGCCGGCGGCCTCAGTCGCCGAACAGCTCGTCGAGGCCGGCGGGACGCGTTCCCGCCTGCGGCTTGGCGCGCCCTTTGCGACCGGTAAACTCTTCCTCGATATTGTCGCGGTAAAAGCTCCATGCGCTGCCCGAGGTGGACAGGCGCTGCCAGACGTCCCGGCCCACGCCCTCGTAATCGATGGCGCTGCCGTCGTCGAACTCGACGCGCAGCATGCGTGCGCGCTCGTCATAGCCGATGGCGCGCAGCTTGCCTGCATTGATGCGTTTCATTTCCATTTCATTGCCCCCTTTTTACTGTCGGCTCGCCGCGCGCGCCACCAGCTCATGCGCTTCCGCGAACAGTGCCGGATGCGCCGCCGCGCAAGTGGCGCGCTCGGCGGCAATACGCTGGCGGTCCTGCTCCAGGTTTTGCAAGGTCAGCGCCATGCCGAAGCCGCTTTCCGGCGCCCCGCCCAGCATGCGCCGCAACATTTCCTCGCCCAGCGCGGGCTTCTGGTGCCCAGCCTCCCAATACCAGTGCGTGCTGCCTTTCTCATTCGGCCCTGGAATCGTCTCGCAATTGAATTCACCGAAGCCGCTGAAGTCATGCACCACGATATGTGCCTGCGGATAGCGGCCGCGTGCAGCTTCCGCTTCCTCCAGCACAATACGCTTCCACTCCTCAAAACGCGGCCATATGCCGCTTGCCTCGTACAGTGCCAGCAGCTGCGCATGGTAAGCGTACACCATCAGGCGCACGTCGACGCCCGGATTATCGCTTGCCGCGCCATCGAACAGGCCGCGCAATTCAGCCCGCAGCCCGTCGCGGTCAAGGCCGCCCGGCGCTTTCCTTACCAGCGACGCCGCGCTCTCTTCCGCGCGCTGGCGGAAGATCTTGTAATACCCGTCATAGCGCGCAAATTTTTTGTACTGGTTGAGGGGATTCAGCCCGCGCTCCGTCATGGTCTCGGCTTCGCGGTCGCCCTGCATGGCAAAGGTGGTGGCGGCGTCATGCAAGGCGGCCAGCGAGAACAGGCTCTCCACGCGCCAGCCCAGGCTCTCGACTCCCGCCTTCGGAACCGGGCGCACGCCGCCCTTCTGCCCCGGCGCCAGCAAGGCATCGTGAAAATCGACGCCGGCGATCACGCGCGACGGCTTCACGCCCAGGCCGCGCAAATACTGCAACTGCCCGACCGCCACCATGGTGCCGGTACCCGCCAGGCCCAGGTTGTAGGCACCGCCGCCGAGCACGGGACTGTCCGGGTCGAAACCGACCTCCACCCGCGAATTCCCCAGCAGGAACTGGGTAGCGCCCAGGCGCTGCGCGCCGGACAGCTTGATCCTGTTACGGAAATACTGCGGCACCGGCTTGTCCGCGTTCAGGCCGGGCTTGCGCACCACGCCGTACAGGCCATAGGGGTCGGCCAGCACGACCACGCTGGCCACCAGCAGGACGCCGGCCAGCATGACCAGGCCCAGTTTGCGCAAGTAATGGTGATGCGAAGCGTTGGACATGATCAGAACTGGAAGTAGAGGAATTCACTCGGCCGCGACAGGGCCAGCAGGCAGAACACGGCCAGCATACCGGTCACCAGCGCAGGACGCGGCGCCGGCAGCCAGGCCAGGCGCGCTGGCGCTGCCGTGCCATCATGATCGAGCGCAGGTTCGAAGCGATGCATGATTTGCTGCGTATTCGGCGCCAGGAACGCCACCAGCGCGGCGACCACAACCCAGCACCAGGTTTCGATGAACTGGGTGGCGCCGCCCAGCGTCCATTTGATTCCCAGCGCGGCCAATGCATCGTGCAGCCCGCCCAGGCGGGCACCGATGGCATCCGGCAGCGCCACGCCATACTGGCCGGACATGCCGGCCACGATGCGCAGCGCCGAAGGCAGGTCCGCCGCGCGGAAAAAGACCCAGGCGTAGGCCACGGCGATGAAGGTCAACGCCCATGCCGCGAACGAGCCGGCCTTGCCGGAGCCTTGCCAGCCGAGGCGCGCCTTGAGCATCTGCCACGCGTGCGCAATCACCAGGTAGGCGCCATGCAGGCCGCCCCACAGCACGAAGTTCCAGCTTGCGCCGTGCCACAGGCCGCCCAGCAGCATGGTCACCATCAGGTTCGCCTTGGCGCGCACAGCACCGTGGCGATTGCCGCCCAGCGGAATGTACAGGTAGTCGCGCAGGAAGCGCGACAGGGTCATATGCCAGCGCCGCCAGAATTCGACGATATTGAGCGATTTGTAGGGCGAGTTGAAATTCAGCGGCAGGTGCACGCCGAACATGCGCGACAGGCCGATCGCCATGTCCGAATAGCCCGAGAAATCGAAGTAAAGCTGGAAGGAATATGCCAGCACGCCACCCCATGCCGTCAGCAGCGTCGGTTCGCCCGGGGCGCTGAACAGGGCATTGGCATACGGCGCCAGCGTATCGGCCAACAGCGTTTTCTTGGCCAGGCCAATGATGAAAATGGTGGTCCCTACCGAGAAATTCTCTGCCCGCGGCAAGGCATTCCGCGGGTCGGCAAACTGCGGCATCATTTCCTTGTGGTGCAGCACGGGGCCGGCCACCAGGTGCGGGAAGTAGGTGACGAACAGCAGGTAGTGGATGAAGCGCCCCTCCTGCACGAAGCCGCGCGCAGTATCGACCAGGAAGGCAATCTGGGTGAAGGTGAAGAACGAGATGCCGATCGGCAGCACCACCTGCAGCATGTCGGCGTGCTGGCCAGTCAGGCTGGTGTAGAAGAAGTTGGCGTACTTGTAGTAGCCAAGCAGCACCAGGTTGGCTGCCACCGCAGCCGCCAGCCACCACTTGCGCGCGCTGCCCTGTGCGCGGCGAATCGCCTGTGCGCAGCCGTAGTTGGCGACGATGGAGCCGAGCAGCAGCGGCACATAACGCACGTCCCACCAGCCGTAGAAAAAGATCGACGCCAGCGCCAGCCACGCAACGCCCCACGCCGGGCGGCGCCGCGCAAGCAGGAAATAGCCGATCAGGGTCACCGGCAGGAAGCCTAGCAGGAAGCTGAATGAGTTAAATAGCATGGTTGAAAATGTTATCACCCATGCAATAACACATCAATACTCGATCGCTACTTCCTGCGCTCCCAAGCCCTGTTCCAGTGCGATTTTCAGTGCATCGGACGGCGCCAGGCGCCAGTCGTCGCCAAGTTGCAACACACAGTCGATGCCTTGCGGCTTGACCCGCATCGACACCGGCAAGCCGTATTCGTCGCGGTGCGGGCCGAGGATCTCGGCCAGCTTGGCGGACGGCACGGCTTTTGGCAGCGCCATGCCGATCTGGCGGCCGAACTGGATGCGCGCGGCAGTGATGTTGTAGACCTTTTCCGCCGAGATGCGCAGGCCGCCGGAGAAGCGGTCTTCCGACACCTTGCCCGTCACGCACAGGAATTCGTCTTCCTTGAACATATGCTTGTTCGGTTCGAAGACCTCGTTGTAGACGGTGACTTCGACCACGGCGGTCTTGTCGTCCAGCGTGACGATCAGCAGCTTGCCGCGCTGGGTCATCTGGGTGCGGATGCCGGAAATCACGCCGCACATCATGCGCGGTTCGCGCGACGGTTCGAGTTCGGATAGCTTGGTGCGCGCGAAGCGGCGCGCTTCTTGCTGGTAGGAGTCGAACATGTGGCCGGACAGGTAGTAGCCCAGCGCGATCTTTTCTTCCGCCAGCTTCTCGCGGTCGGTCCAAGGGGTGGCCTGCACGTAGTCCGGCGGCGCCACCAGGTCGGAATCGTCGCCGCCGAACAGGCTGACCTGGTTGGCCGACTTGGCTTCCTGGTCGGCGTATTCCATGGCGAAGCTGACCGAGGCAAACAATACCGCGCGGTCCACCCCGAAGCCATCGAAGGCGCCGGCGCGGATCAGGGCTTCGATGGTGCGGCGGTTCATCTGCTTCTTGTCCACGCGCTTGCAGAAGTCGAACAGGCTGGTGAACGGGCCGCCAGCCTTGCGGGCGGCAATGATTGCCTCGATAGCGTTCTGGCCAGCACCTTTCACGCCGCCCAGGCCGTAGCGGATCCTGGTCGCCTTCTTGCCCGGTTCACCGTCCGGACGGAAGTGGTATGCCGATTGATTGACATCCGGCGGCAGGATGGTCAGGCCGCAGACATCGATCGAGTCTTCGACCAGGATCTTGACCTTCTCGGTATCGTCCATGGCCAGCGACATGTTGGCTGCCATGAACGCTGCGGTGTGGTGATGCTTCAGGTAGGCGGTGTGGTACGACAGCAGCGCATAGGCGGCCGCGTGCGACTTGTTGAAGCCGTAGCCGGCGAACTTCTCCATCAAGTCGAAGATCTCGTCGGCCTTCTCGACGGTCAGGCCGCCCTCCTGCGCGCCCTTGCGGAAGATCTCGCGGTGCTCCGCCATCTCTTCGGCTTTTTTCTTACCCATCGCACGGCGCAGCATGTCCGCGCCGCCCAACGAGTAGCCGCCGATGATCTGCGCCATCTGCATAACCTGTTCCTGGTAAACCATGATGCCGTAGGTTTCGGACAGGATGCCCTCGGTGCGCGGATCGGGGTAATCGAATTTCTCGCCGTGCTTACGCTTGCAGAAGTCCGGGATCAGGTCCATCGGGCCCGGGCGGTACAGCGCCACCAGCGCAATAATGTCTTCGAAGCGGTCGGGACGCGCGTCCTTCAGCATCCCCTGCATGCCGCGCGATTCAAGCTGGAACACGGCGACGGTTTTCGCCTTGGTCAGCAGCTCGTAGGTCGGGCGGTCGTTCAGCGGCAGCTTGGCCAGGTCGAAATCCTGGGCGCCTTCCGGATCGAGATCCTTGATGTAGTTGACGGCGCGGTCCAGGATGGTCAGCGTGGTCAAGCCCAGGAAGTCGAACTTCACCAGGCCGATCGCCTCCACGTCGTCCTTGTCGAACTGCGACACCACGCCGGTATCGCCGGACTGGGTGTACAGCGGGCAGAAGTCGGTGAGCTTGCCCGGCGCGATCAAAACGCCACCGGCGTGCATGCCGATGTTACGGGTAATGCCTTCCACCTGCTGCGCCAGGTCGAGCAGCTGGCGCACTTCCTCTTCGTTTTCCTGGCGCTCTTTCAGCAACGGTTCTTCTTCGATCGCCTCGGCAATCGAGACCGGCTTGCCCGGCTTGAACGGGATCAGCTTGGACACGCCGTCGCAGAAGTTATAGCCGAAGTCCATCACGCGGCCGACGTCGCGGATCGCGCCTTTCGCCGCCATGGTACCGAAGGTGGCGATCTGCGACACCGCTTCGCGCCCGTACAGGTCCTTCACGTGCTGGATCACCAGCTCTCGCTTTTCCTGGCAGAAGTCAATATCGAAGTCGGGCATCGATACCCGTTCCGGGTTCAGGAAACGTTCGAACAGCAGGTTGTACTTCAGCGGATCGAGGTCGGTAATCTTCAGCGCATATGCCACCAGCGAGCCTGCACCGGAGCCTCGGCCCGGTCCAATCGGCACGCCGTTGTTCTTGCCCCACTGGATAAATTCCGCAACGATCAGGAAGTAGCCCGGGAACTTCATCTTGATGATGGTGTCGTTCTCGAACTTCAAGCGCGCCTCGTAGCGCGGGCGCTCCTTTTCGCGTTTCTCCGGATCGGGGAACAGCTGGATCAGGCGCTCTTCCAGGCCCTTGGTGGTCTCCGCAACCAGGAATTCATCGATGGTCATGCCCGGCGTCGGGAAGTTCGGCAACTGCGGCTTGCCCAGCACCAGGGTCAGGTTGCAGCGCTTGGCGATTTCCACCGAGTTTTGCAGAGCGGCCGGCAAGTCGTGGAACAGCTCCGCCATTTCCGCCTGCGTGAGGAAGCGCATTTGCTCGTTGAAGCGCTTGACGCGCTTGGCATTGGCCAGCATTTCGCCTTCCGCGATACAGACGCGCGCTTCGTGGGCGATATATTCTTCCTGCGACAGGAATTGCACCGGATGCGTTGCCACCACCGGCAGGCCAAGCTTGGCTGCGATCGCCACCGACTGGCGTACCTGCACTTCCTGGTTGGCCTGGCCGGCGCGCTGGATCTCGACGTAGAAATGACCGTTCGGGAAAATCTCGGCCCATTTCCGGGCATTGGCTTCCGCCAGTTCCAGGTTGCCGTTGTCGATGGCCTGGCCGATGTCGCCGAAATGGGCGCCGGACAAGGCGATCAGGCAGTTGCGCGGATCTTCGTTCGGCAACAGCGGGTACTGCTTGTTCGGCAAGTCGCGCAGCCACTCGGCGCGGATTTCGGCGCGGCCCTTCCACTGGTTGTTCAACCAGGCTTCCGACAACAGTTCGCACAGCTGCAGGTAACCCATGCGGTTCTTCGCGAACAGCATGATCCGGTGCGGCTTGTCGCGGTTTTCGTCGTTGGTGATCCAGGCGTCGACGCCGACGATAGGCTTGATGCCCTTGCCACGCGCCGCCTTGTAGAAGCGCACCATGGCGAACATATTGGCCAGGTCGGTAATGGCCAGGGCGCCCTGCCCATCCTTGACCGCCTTCTTGATCATGTCGTCATAGCGCACCAGGCCGTCGACAATCGAATATTCCGTGTGCACGCGCAGGTGGACGAATTGCGGTCCCGCGGGCGCGGCGGCTGGCGTGGCGTCGACTGGCTGGTCGATTGTTTCAATGCTCATGGGGGCAGGCGGATTGTGAGTCGAATATCCCCTATTTTAACGCCTGAGCTGCCTCCGCTCCTATTCCACTAGCTGCACGCCCGCCTGCCGCGCGGCTTGCGCCAGTTGGCGCTCAAAGGTCGCCAGGGCAGCCCCTTGGCGCAGGGCCAGGTCAAGATAGCAGGCGTCATAAGCGGTGAGCCCGATGGCTTGGCCGCGCATGAAGGCCTGCCTTCCCTGCAGGCCGGGCTCAGTCCTGTCGGTCGTAATTGGCAAGCAATAAAGATGATGCAGGAAGTTGACCGCCTGTGCCTCCAACAAGAGCGCGCGCCGCAGCCCGACAAGCAAGCCGTTTGCCACTTCCAGATGCCAAAGCGGTGGTACCTGGAACTGCCAGGCGCGTGAAGGTTCAAGCAGCCGGTCGGCAAGTAGCCGCTCTTGCGGCGAAGTCCTCTCAAAAATCCAGGCCAATGCCATGGACGCGTCAAGCACGACGTTCACTCTCGGCCCTCACGGATCATGGCCGCGATTTCGGCGTCGGCTATGCCCTTAACCTTTGGAAGTTTGCGTAATGCTTCCATGGCGAGCCTGGCATCGGCCAAGGGACTTGCTTGCGATGGAACAAGATCCGCCACCGGTTTGCCGCGGACCGAAATCGTATACCGCTGGCCTTCGCTGACGCCTCGCAACAACTCTGAAAATCTTGCCTTTGCGTCAAATGCGCCGACTTCTTTGTACATGAGGCGCCTCCTGGTGAACTAGATTGCTGGCTAGTTCAGTATAGGACGCGCCATAATTGCTTACAAATGAGCCTGCCACGGCCGCATGGCGCGGCTAGAATCAGCGTTACCAATCCACCCTTGGAGATGAAGATGAAAATTGTTGCTGCTGCCCTGCTGATGACCGCCTCGCTGGCGGCCTATGCGGAAGAACCTGAGCAGTTGGCTAAATCGAAGAGCTGCTTCGCCTGCCACGCCATGGCCAAGAAGCTGGTTGGGCCATCGTTCAAGGACGTCGCGGCGAAATACAAAAACGACAAGGGCGCCGAAGATAAACTGATCCTGAAGGTGTTGCAGGGCGGCTCCGGCGTCTGGGGCGCTGTGCCGATGCCGCCTAACCAGGTGACCGACGCCGAAGCGCATCAGCTGGTGCGCTGGGTGCTGGCGCAGAAGTAAGCGCTAACCGGGGCAGCCTTCCACCGCCAGTTTGCCCGCGGCCCAAACCTGGTAGCCGCCGGCCGGCTCGATCAGCCGCAATTCAGCTTTCGCCCCGAGCGGAATCGGCGCCTTGAAGCGGGCAGAAATCGCGGTCAGGCGCCGCCCTTCCCGCTGTTCCAGCAAAGCACAGGCTTTGGCGACGGTGTGCATGCCGTGAATGATCGGCTGTTTCATGCCAAGCAGGCGGGCCGACCATCGCCACAAGTGGATCGGGTTCCAGTCGCCCGATACCGATGCATACCGGCGTCCCGCATCCGCCGCAAGTGACCACTCACCCGCCGGCTGCCCAGCCTCCTGGGTAGCGTGGTCGCCAGGCTGCGGCCCACCGTCGGCGCGGCGCTTGCCGCGCACCGCGAGGTAACGGCTGCGGCATTCAAATACGCCCTGCCCCGATTGGCTGCCTGTTGTCAGCAGTTCGCAATAGCGTGCGCCGTTCGCAGCGGCCGGCTCGATGACCACCTGCGTTGCGAGTTCCATCGGCAGCGCGCGGTCAGCTTGCCGCAATTCGCGGATATCGTTCGCCACATGGATCATGCCCACCAGGCGGAAGGGGAAGACGTCCTCCAGCATCGTCGCCATATGCGCGCGCTGGGCGGGCAGGTAATAGAACGAAACAGGCAAGGCGTCCGCCGCAAATCCCAGCAAGGCGTTGTAGCGCGCCAGTTGGCCGGCATCGAGGCGTTCGAGCAGGTAGCGCGATGTGATCGCTGACGAAGGCTGCGCAGCCCGCGCGCCCTTGAACAGCGCGCGCAACAGCATCGCGGGACCGGCGGCAGGAAGCGGCAATGGCGTCATGCAGGCTTGCGGATACGGAAAGTGTTCTTGCTGATCAGGTGATCGCCATTCTGATGGACGCGCTCCACCATTTCTTTCGCAGCCAAGCCATCGGTTTCGCAACCGCCCTTCGAATACGCCACGGCACGCGTCAGGAAATCGATGCCGGGATTGGGTGCTCCACTATCTTTCATTGAATCGACCTTTCTGTCTTGCATCACTTGATAGCAATTATTCCAGACCATTTAACCATTTGGCAATCCCTGCCTATTATTTGGGCATTCCGCCGAGTGCGGCTATAATGTTGGCTGTTCCGGATTCAATCGATTACCAATCCCATGCAAGCAACCATTGAAAACGCGCCTGCAACGCCCGGCGCGGCACCAGCCGTTTACGTCAACATCGCGGCCTACAAATTCATCACGCTCGAGCAGCTGGACGAACTGCGCCCGCAATACCAGGACATCTGCGCCCGCCTGGGCCTGAGGGGCACCATCCTGCTGACCCCGGAAGGCATCAATATGTTCCTGTCCGGCACCCGCGCCAATATCGACGAGTACCTGGCCTGGGTGCGCAGCGACGCGCGCCTGGCGGACCTGGAAGTGAAGGAAAGCCTGTCGGCCGAGCAGTCGCACCGCCGCATGCTGGTGCGCATCAAGAAAGAAATCATCACCATGCGTCATCCGCTGATCCGTCCGGAAGACGGCCGCGCACCGCATGTGCAAGCCAAAGACCTGAAGCGCTGGCTGGACCAGGGCCACGACGACAACGGCAAGCCGGTCGTCATGGTGGAAACCCGCAACGACTATGAAGTGGACGTGGGCACCTTCAACAACACCGTCGACTACCGCCTGACCAAGTTCACCGAATTCCCGGAAATCATCGAGAAGCACAAGGCTGACTTTGAAGGCAAGACCGTGGTCACCTTCTGCACCGGCGGCATCCGCTGCGAGAAAGCCGCGATCCACATGCAGAACATCGGCTACGACAATGTGTACCAGCTTGAAGGCGGCATCCTGAAGTACTTCGAGGAAGTCGGCGGCGCCCACTACACCGGCGATTGCTTCGTGTTCGACTACCGCACTGCGCTGAACCCGCAGCTCGAGCCGACCGAAACCAAGCAGTGCTTCGCCTGCCGCGCCGTGGTGACCCCGCGCCAGCAACTGGCACCTGAGTATGTGCCGGGAGTGTCGTGCCCGTCCTGTTTCGGCAAGCATTGAGCCAGTGAACGGCACCTGCGAGAACCGGTAAACCGGTGTCCGACCCGCAGGGTCAGACACCAACGTCCACGAAAAAAAGGCCCGTGTTCAACGGGCCTTTTTTCGTCTTAGCCTTTCGGCAGTCCGCCCAGCAGGGCGGCAACCTTCTGCTTCGGCTTGGCCGGCGCCGCAGGAGCGGCGCCAACCGCGACGCCATTGCTGCGGGCCGGCTCATACGGCTTCAGGAACCATGGGTCGACTTTTTCGCGGCGCGGCGGCGGGGCGCCTTCGCGGCGCTCGCCGCTGCGCGGTGCGCGGTCGCTCTGGGTACGGTCGCGGCGGCGGTCGCCGTGGCGCTCATCGCTGCGGAAGCCGCCCGGCACGAAACCTTCCAGTGTGCCGCGCGGGACGGTCTGCTTGATCAGCTTTTCGATGTCGGTCAACAGGCGTTCATCCTTGTCCGAGTAGATCGAAATCGCGTCGCCGGAAGCCCCGGCGCGACCGGTGCGGCCGATGCGGTGCACATAGTCCTCCGCGTTGTACGGCAGGTCGAAGTTGATCACGCACGGCAGGTCCGAAATATCCAGGCCGCGCGCCGCCACGTCGGTGGCGACCAGCACATCGATCTCGCCTTTCTTGAAAGCGTCCAGCGCCTGCATGCGCTCCTGCTGCGTCTTGTCGCCGTGGATGGCGGCGGCCTTCATGCCTTCCGCAGCCAAACCGCGCGCCAGGCGCGAAGCGCCGATCTTGGTGTTGGAGAACACGATCACCTGCTTCAGCTCGCGCTGGCGCAGGATATGGGCGACGGCATCGCGCTTGTGATCTTCGTTGACCTTGTACACCACCTGGGTCACGCGTTCGGCGGTGGCATTGGAGCGCGCCACTTCGATCGTGATCGGGTCGGTCAGGAAGCTGGAAGCCAGCTTCTTGATCTCCGGCGAGAAGGTGGCCGAGAACATCAGGTTCTGGCGCTTCTTCGGCAGCAGGTTGATGATGCGCTGCAGGTCGGGCAGGAAGCCCATGTCCAGCATGCGGTCGGCTTCGTCCATGACCAGCATCTGCACCTGGCCCAGCGAAATATTTTTCTGCTCAACGTGGTCCAGCAGGCGGCCAGGAGTGGCGATCACGATTTCCACGCCGCTGCGCAGCTTTTCGGTCTGCGGCTTCATGTCCATGCCGCCGAAGACCACGGTGGAACGCAGCGGGGTGTGCTTGCAATAGGCTGCGACGTTTTCCGCCACCTGCACGGCCAGTTCGCGGGTCGGCGCGAGCACCAGGGCGCGCACCGGGTGGCGCGCAGGGCTCATCGATGAATTCGCGTGGGCCAGCAGCAGCTGGATGATCGGCAGGGAAAAACTGGCCGTCTTGCCGGTACCGGTCTGGGCAGCACCCATCACGTCTCGGCCCTGCAACAGGATCGGGATCGCTTTCGCCTGGATCGGCGTCGGGTGCACGTAACCCTGGTCGGTCAGTGCGCGCAGGATTTCCGGCGCCAAGCCGAAATCGGCGAACTTTACTTGCTCAGGGATATTCTCAATGTCAGACATACAATTCTTTAATTAACAGCGGCCAACCCCGCATGATACCCGAGAACTGTGGCAAAGCGCATGGATTGGGGCTCCGGAGCGGAAATTATTGCCGAGATGGAAGCTATAATGTAACTAAATGAATGCTATCAACGCTCGCGGCTGGCACCTGAGCCGCTTTATTTTGCTGATCGTCCTGGCAGGCAGCCTGTTTGCGGCTGCCGCCCAGGCTGCCGCCCCTTCCTTGCGCTTCCGCAAGCTCGGGCCGCTGGGTAATGATGAACCGTCAATGTTATCGCTGCTGCAAGACAAGCGCGGTTTCATGTGGATCGGCACCCAATCGAACGGCCTGTACCGCTACGACGGCTACCGCGTCACCAAATACCGCAGCAAGGGGGGCGATCTGCGCAAGCTGCCGCATGACCGGGTGGCGGCGCTGTTTGAGGATGGGCATGGACGGCTGTGGGCCGGCACCCAGGACGGCCTGGCGCGCTTCAACCCCGAAACCAATGATTTCACCGCCTTCGTGGCAAGCAATGCGCCAAACAATGGCCGCATCATCCGCGCCATCGTATCGGATGGAAAAGACGGCATGTGGCTGGCGACCTGGGGCGGGCTGCAGCACTTTGACCCGGGCAGCGGCAAATTCACCATCCACCTGCACGATCCGGCCCGTCCGGGCAGCCTGGGCGGCAACGACCTGAACGCGCTGGCGGTCGACGACAAGGGCGGCGTCTGGGCCGCCACCTGGCCCGGCGGCCTGGACTACCTGCCAGCCGGTGCCAGCGAATTCGAGCACCGCCGCGTGGACAAGAGCCAGGACCCGAACGCGCGCGCCAACATCGTGCGCGCCCTGCAATTCGACCGCCATGGCGTGCTGTGGATCGGCACCGAAGGCGGCGTCTGGCGCTGGGACAGCAGCAAGCCTTGGGACACGCGCGAAAGCGTGGCCGTGCCCGACAGCCGCGTCACCAGTTTCTATTTCGACCGCGACGGCACGCTGTGGGCCACCACCCTGTCGGCCGGCCTGCTGCGCTGGGACGCAGCGGCGCAGCATTTCGACCAGTACAGCCACAATAGCGACGACCCGTATTCGCTGCCGGGCGACAACCTGCGCGCCATGTTGCAGGATCGTGGCGGCATGCTGTGGATCGCTTCGTTTACCGACGGCATTGCCCTGGTCAACCTGAGCAGCAGCGGCTTCACGCGCTACCTGCCCTACCGCCTGGATGGGCGTCACGGCCGCGCCAATAATGCCTTGCTGAGTCTGGAGACTGGCCCGAACGCCACGGTCTGGGTGGGCGGCAACCTTGGCGTGGGCCTGTTCGACCCGACCAAAGGCGAGGTGCTGCGGCGCTACCAGGCCGACGGCCGGCCCGGTTCGATGAACAGCAATATCGTGTACAGCCTGTACCAGCAGCCCGGCGGCCCATTGTGGGTAGGCACGGCCAACGGCTTGAACCGCCTGGACCAGCCTGGCGGGAAGTTCACCCTGGTTCGCTTCGGCAATACCGCTAGCGACTTCATCAACTCCATCGCGCCGGGCAAGGATGGCGTGCTGTGGCTGGGCACTGGCAACAGCCTGGTGCGCTACGACACGCTGCGCGACCGCTCGCTACTGTTCTACCACGACCCGCAAAACCCGGACAGCCGCAGCGTCGGCGGCACCAGCGTGGTGCTGGAAGACAGCAAGGGCCGCGTGTGGATGGGTTCGGAATTCAACGGCGGCGGGCTCGACTTGCTGGACCCGGCTACCGGCAAGTTCCGCCACCTGCGCGCCGGCGGCCCGGAAGGCATGATCGACGACAACGTCACCTCGCTGCATGAAGACGCGCAAGGCCGGCTGTGGATCGGCACCTCGCGCGGCCTGGTGCAGCTGGAAGAAACGGCGCGCGGCGGCTTGCGCCTGCGCTCGCATGCCGCCGCCGTGCAGCACTTGAAAACGCTGTCGATCCAATCCGACGCCAAGGGCAAGATCTGGGTCAGCACGCTGGCCGGCCTGTTCCGCCTGAACCCCGGCAATGGTTCGACCCAGCTCTACACCGTGGCCGACGGCATGACCGATGGCTTCACCACCAATGCCTCGGCGCCCGGCGCCGATGGCAAGCTATACTTCGGCGGCGTGCACGGCATGACCGGCGTCGAGCCGGAACAGGTGCGCAGCGACTCGGTGCCGCCGCAGGTGGCCATCACCGACATCAAGCTGTTCAGCCACTCGCTGAGCGAAGGGCGCTTCCGCGACCAGGCCTGGCTGGAAGGACCGCTGACGGCGCCCACCGGCCTGGTACTGTCCTCGCAGGCCACCGCCTTCACCATCGAGTTTGCCGCCCTGCACTTCACCGAACCGTCGCAGAACCGCTACGCCTATCAACTGGAAGGCTTCGATCCCGACTGGCAGGAAACCGACGCCGAGCGCCGCGTGGCCACCTACACCAACCTCGACCCGGGCCGCTATGTATTCCGGGTGCGGGCCGCCAACCATCACGGCAGCTGGAGCGAACAGGCGGCCTCGCTGGATGTGACGATTACGCCACCGTTCTGGCAGACCACCTGGTTCCGCGTGGCTGCCGCAGCCATGATCCTGGGCGGGCTGTGGAGCCTGTACCATTGGCGCATCCGGCGCCTGACCCGCCTGCAGGCAGTGCTGGAGCAGCAGGTGGCCGCCCGTACCGTCGAGCTGGAAGATTCCAACCGCAAGCTCGAAGCCTTGAGCCAGACCGACGGCCTGACCGGCGTCAGCAACCGGCGCGGCTTTGACCTGGCGCTGGAAGCGGAATGGCGGCGCGCCCAGCGCACCGGCCAGCCGCTGGCGCTGTCGATGCTGGATGTGGACTACTTCAAGAAATACAATGACCGTTATGGGCACCTGGCCGGCGATGCCACGCTGCGCGCGGTGGCGCGCCTGATTACCGAGCATGGCCGGCGCAGCTCCGACCTGGTGGCGCGCTATGGCGGTGAAGAATTCGCCCTGTTGTCGGTGGCCACGGCGGGCGCCGACGCGATCGGCGTGGCACAGACCATCTGCAGCGAACTGGCACGCCTGCAGTTGCCGCACGACGCATCGCCGCTGGGCCATGTGACCATCAGTATCGGCGTAGCGGTACTGGTACCAACCGAAAACAGCCGCCCCGAACAGCTGGTGCGCCTGGCCGACGAAGCGCTGTACCGCGCCAAGCAGCGCGGCCGCAACCAGGCCTTGCTGGCGATGGACGAATGATACGCATGGACACGCAAGACGACCCCAAGCCGCAACCGCCGGCCGAACCCGGCCCGGACGACTGCTGCCACAGCGGCTGCACCTGGTGCGTGCTGGACCTGTACTACGAAGACCTGGAACGCTACCGGATTGCTCTTGCCGCCTGGGAAAAACGCCATGTGAGTGCGCGAACAGAAGGGAAAGCCCGCCGCCGCTAGCATCGGGGGCATGGAACAGCAGAGCCAACAACAATCCTGGCTGGACAAGCTCGGCCCGGGCCTGATCTCGGGGGCCGCCGACGATGATCCCAGCGGCATCGCCACTTACTCCCAGGCCGGCGCGCAATTCGGCTTGGGCATGCTGTGGCTTGGGCTGTTCACTTATCCGCTGATGGTCGGCATCCAGGAAACCAGCGCCCGCATCGGCCGCACCAGCGGGCGCGGGCTGGCCGCCAATATGCGGCGCTGCTTCCCGGCCTGGATGCTGTACGCCATGGTCAGCCTGCTGCTGGTCGCCAACACCATCAACATCGCCGCCGACCTGGCCGCCATGGGCGATGCGCTGCACCTGGTGGCCGGCGGCAAGGCGCAATGGCATGCCCTGGCCTTCGGCCTGCTGTCGGTGCTGCTGCAAGTCTTCCTCCCCTACCAGCGCTATGCGCGCCTGCTGAAATGGCTGACGCTGGCGCTGCTGGCCTATGCCGCCACCGTCCTGGTGATCGACGTGCCCTGGCGCGAAGTGGCCAAGCGCACCTTCTCGCCGCATATCGAGTGGAACAAGCAATACCTGACCACCATGGTGGCGGTGTTCGGCACCACCATCAGTCCCTACCTATTCTTCTGGCAGGCCGCGCAGGAAGTAGAGGAGCTGCAGGCCGACCCGGAGGCCGAACCGCTCAAGCGCGCGCCGCGCCAGGTGCGCCCGCAATTGCGCCGTATCAAGCTCGATACCGCGATCGGCATGGGATTTTCCAACCTGGTGGCGTGGTCGATCATGCTGACCACCGCGGTCACGCTGCATGCGCACGGCATCTTCCACGTCGGTTCGTCGGCGCAGGCAGCGGCCGCATTGCGGCCGATCGCGGGCGAGCTGGCGTTTGCGCTGTTCGGCCTTGGCATCATTGGCACCGGCCTGCTGGCGATTCCCGTGCTGGCCGGTTCGGCTGCCTACGCCATGGCCGGCGCCTTCAACTGGCGCAGCAGCCTGGAACTGGAACCGCAGGCCGCGCGCAAGTTCTACGCGATCATCGCCGCCGCCACGCTGGCCGGAGTCGGCCTTGGTTTCCTGCCGCTGGATCCGATGCGGGCGCTGTTCTGGAGCGCGGTCGTCAACGGCGTGGTGGCGGTGCCGGTAATGGTGGTGACCATGCTGCTGTCGACCCGGCGCGGGGTGATGGGCCAGGTGGTCCTGTCGCGCCGGCTGCGCGTGCTGGGCTGGTCCTGTACCACAGTCATGGCCGTGGCTGTTTTGGCCATGTTCGCCAGCATGGTAAGCTAGCGCGCATGAACAAACGACACTTCCTGCTGGCCCTTGCTGCCGCAATCGCCCTCCCCGCCCTGCCTGCGCTGGCCGCCGAGCCGCGCCCGTTCCCGCCGAACGCCAAGCGCGGCAAGATGAGCTTCGGTTATGTTCCCGACATCGCCATCGACGGCAAGCTGCGCCAGCTCTCGCCGGCCGCACGCATCTACAGCGATGAAAACCTGACCGTGGTGCCTGCATCGCTGGCGGAGCAGACCTTCATCGTCAACTACACCGAAGACATGGATGGCAATGTCAACCTTGTCTGGATCCTGACGCCGGAAGAAGCACGCCTGCCGGCCCCCAACCAGCGCTGACCCATGCCGCGGCGCCGCCTTGCCCTCGCCCTGCTGCTTGCCGTGGCGCCGGCCGGCGCCGACACCATCGTCAAGGCCTATAACAGTTACCGCGGGCCGCCCTACGTCGATGGCAAGGGCGGCCTGGCATCCGAACTGGTGCGCTATGTGAACCTCAAGCTGGAAGGACGCTACACGCTGCAACTGGTGTCGCTGCAGCGCCGCCAGCTCAACCAGTTGATGGAGGCATCAGCCGGCTTCGACGGCGTGGCGCTGTTCCTGTCGCCAGCCTTCATTGGCGACGTGCCGCGCAAGCGTTTTCACTGGAGCCCGCCCTTCCTGGACGACAGCAATGCCATCGTGTCGCGCATCGATAACCCGGTACGCTACGAAGGCCCCGCTTCATTGGTCGGACTGCGCTTTGCAGGCATCTACGGCAACCGCTATCCCGGCATCGACGAATATGTCGGCAAGAGCCTGGTGCGCACCAATGCGCCCGATGCCATGAGCAACCTGCGCAAGCTGGTGGCCGGCCAGGCTGATTTCACCGTGATGCCACGCAGCTCGTTCCGCTACCTGCGGCGCCAGATGGACAGGGAAAAGCTGCCCGTGGGCCAATTGCAAGTGGGCGACAAGCCCTTCAGCCAGTTCGGCCGCCATTTCGTGCTGGCGCATGATGCGGGAAAGCTGGCAGCAGAACTGGACAAGATCGCAGCCGCCATGCCTTGTGACCGCGCGTGGCGCAGCATTGCGCTGCACTACCAATTTACCGTCCCTGACGCTGCCGCTTGCCGCCGAAACGCCACGCCACGCGAAACTGCTAGGCCTTGACCAGGCTGTCGATAAAAGCTTGCACCGCGCTGGTGTAGGCACTATCGGAGCCGAGCTGCAGGTTGATTTCGCGGTGGCTCCTGGCCTGTTCCAGTACTTCGGCGCGGCTGCCGCTGTCACGCAGGCGCTGCGCGAAATCGTGGGCCTGGCGGCAGGAACTGTCACGCTGGCTGGAACACACCAGCAGCATCGGTTGCGCGCCCGGTTGCAGCGCGTGGGCCGGCGACACTTTGCGCCAGAAGGCCGGATCACTGCCAAACGCTTCGTCGTACAAGCGCATGTGGCGGTGCTCCATGATCTCCGGCACATCCAGTGCGCCGCTATCGAGGGCGATGGTGCCGAGCCAGCGGCTGCCGGCCGCCAGCGACGGCTGGGCCGACAGCAGCGCCACCAGGTGCGCGCCTGCCGAATGCCCCATCAGGATGAAGCGGCGCGGGTCGCCGCCCCAGCTGGCGGCCTTGCCTTGGGCGGCAGCCAGCGCCAGCGCCACGTCTTGTGCCTGCGCCAGCGGATCGGCATCGGGCAACATGCGGTAATTGATCGAGATGACCAGGTAGCCGCGGCCGGTGAAATAAGGCACCTTGTTCTCCACCACGGCTGTTTCAGCCTTGCCGCCGGTACGCCAGCCGCCGCCGTGCACCATGAAGATGACCGGCGCATTGGCCGCCGCCTGCGCGGGCAGGTAGACGTCGAAGCGCTGGCGCGGATCGCTGCCGTAGGGGATGTCGCGCAAGGCTTTGCCAGGGACGGCGTCACGCGCGTTGCGTGCCGCCTGCCGTTCCAGCAGCCGGTCGCGCAAGGGACCGGCGTTGGCGGCGGGAGTGGTGGCGCCCAGCACAATGGCCAGGACGCCGGCGGGGATTCGGTGCCGCATGCTGCCTCCTTTTAGCGAGGCAACGCGGGCTGCCTCAGATGTAATAGATTGCTGCTGCTGCGCCGATGATAAGGCCAAACTTGGTGACCTTGTAGACGGTCTTGTTCCAGGCCTTGAAGGCACGGCGGTACTTGCCGGCGTAGAAGGACACGCGGAACAGCTTCGACACCAGGCCGACCTGGTCGCCCTGCTCGTTGGGCGAAGCGGCGGCAGTCATCATGGTACGGCCGAGGAAGCGGTTGATTGCCTGCGCCCAGCGATAGCGCATCGGGCGTTCCACGTCGCAGAACAGGATGATGCGGTCGCTCTCGGAACCGTTGATGGCCCAGTGGATATAGGTTTCGTCAAAGATCACGCCCTGGCCGTCACGCCAGCTATGGCGCTCGCCATCGACGTCGATGAAGCAGCGGTCGTCGTTCGGCGTGGCCAGGCCCAGGTGGTAGCGCAGCGAACCGGCGAACGGGTCGCGGTGGGGATTGAGCTTGCCGCCCGGCGGCAGTTCGGCAAACATGGCGGCCTTCACCGACGGGATCGCAGCCAGCAGCGCATAGGTCTGCGGGCACAGTTCCTGCGCCGATGGATGGCTGGCGTTGTACCACTTCAGGTAAAAACGCTTCCAGCCGTTCTTGAAGAAGGAGTTGAAGCCGGCGTCGTCGTTCTTTTCCGAAGCCTTGATCTTCTGCAGGCGCAGCAGGTTTTCCGCCTCGGCGCGGATCACTTGCCAGTTGTCTTCCAGCGATTTCAGTTCCTTGAAGGTGTCAACCGGCAGGTATGGCGTGGATGGCACGCGCGAAAACCAGTGCATGAAGATATTGATCGGGGCCATGAACGACGAGTGGTCGAACAGTTGACGGCCGATCGGGAGACGTACCTTGCCACGGAAGTGGATATGCAGCACGGACAGGAGGTAAAAACCGACAACAGCCCATTTCATTGCGAAACCTCGGAAAGATCCAAACCTGCGATTCTACCGCAGTCTGCAAAGTGAGTATTTGTGAATATCGCAACAATGTAAGCATGCTATCGTGGCGCGCATGACTTGTATTATTTGCTACGCCCCATTGAAGACCGGCCTCTCAGGCTGGCATCGTACCTGCCCTGGCTGCGCCTACGAAGGCGCAGCCCATGCATCCGCACACGCCGCCGTCGACGAAGACCTGCGCGAAGCGTCCCTCAATTCACTGCGCCAGGAAAACTGCTGCACCATCGTCGCCCTTACCCGCCAGTTCGCGGCGCCGCGCGCCAACACCCTGCTAGACGTGGGTAGCGCCCATGGCTGGTTCCTGGAAGCGGCATCGCGCGCTTTCGATGTGCTGGGCGTGGAGCCCGATGAAGTGCTGGCGCGACAAGCCGCGGCGCGCGGACTGCCGGTGCGCATTGGCTACTTCCCGCAAGCGCTGGCTGAGGAGGAACAGTTCGACATTATCGTGCTGAACGAAGTGATCGAACATATTCCCGACATCCGTGCCGCCCTGCGCGACTGCCACCAGCGCCTGGCGCCGGACGGTACCCTGGTGCTCAACCTGCCGAGCAGCCGCGGGCTGTGCTACCGGCTGTCCAAGCTGTTCGCCCGCTTCGGCCTGCACGGCCCGTTCGACCGGCTGTGGCAGAAGGGCATGCCATCGCCGCACGTGCATTACTTTAATCCGGCCAATCTCACCAGGCTGGTGGAGCGCGAAGGTTTCAGCCTGCGCCACAGCACCGAACTGGCTGCAGTGAAGAAGGAAGGCATGTGGCGCTGGATGACGGTGTTCGGCCAGATCCATCCGCTCAAGTCGCCGCTGCGCTACCTTGGCATGCGCTGGGTGGTGCTGCCGCTGATGCGGCTCTTCCCCAGCGATGTCATGGTTTGCATCTACCGCAAGCGCTAGGCGCTGGTCGTCAGGCGCTGCGCCACAGCGCCAGCGCTTCCTGCGCCACCAGTTCCGGACGCTCCTCCGGCCAGAACAATTTGCTTCCTTCGATGCGGCGCACGCCCTTGCTGTTGCCGAAAGCCTGCTCAAGATAGTCGGCGCCGCGCAGCGGGAAGATTTCGTCCGCCATGCCCCACAACACGCGCACCGGCGCCGTGCTGGCTTTCAGGGCCGGCTTGATGCCGTGCAGGGCGTTGCGTTCCAGCGCAGTGATGTAACCGTGCAGGCGCTGCGGGTTGTCGACCAGCGGGCGCAGGTAGGTTTCAAAGACTTCGTCCGCCAGTGCGGCTGGGCGGGCGTAGCAGATGCCGCCCAAACCTTCGGCGGAACGGGCCTTTTCCTTGTCGGCCAGCCAGGGCGCCAGCCACTCCTGCGCGAACCTGCCTCGCTTGGCCAGGTCGATCACCGGCAGCATGGCCGGCGGCGGGCAGTCGAGTTCCGTGTCGCAGTTCGCCAGCAGCAGGCTGCGCACGCGCTCCGGGTGCAGCACGAGGAATAACTGGGCCACGGCGCCGCCGCTGTCGCTGGCAACCACGTCGACCTGTTCGATCCCCAGTTTGTCGAGCAGTTCGGCCAGCATGGCGACCTGGCCTTCCGGATCGAGCCTGGCTCCAGGCACCGGCTCGCTGTGGCCAAGGCCGAGGAAGTCGGGCGCGATGCAGCGGCGATGCGGCGCCAGGCGTGCTACCGCGCCACGCCATTGGAAGCTGTTCAGCGGCAGGCCATGCAGGAACAGCGCCGCCTGCGGGCCGCGGCCGCGCTCCACCACCGCCACGCGTCCGGCGCTGGTTGCAACGAAGCGCCGCGCAGCCTGCCAGCGCCTGGCATCGCGCGCCGCCTCGGCCCTCAATGCCGCATCGTGCGGCGTCAATCCGAGGCCGGCAAACGCCGACCCAGCCGATGCGGTGAGCGCGGCGGCGGCAAAACCCAATTTCAGAAAATCACGGCGGATCATATTCCTCTCCTTGCAGGCAGGTTTCGATGGGATGCATGATCGGTCCGCACAAGACACGAAGCAATGACCTCCGAGGTCATGGAAGCGCAGCACAAAACCTTGTTAATATCGCCACATGAACGCAAACCCGACTCCGATCGCCCATGTCGGCGCCCTGCTGCGCGAGTGGCGCTCCGCCCGCCGCCTGAGCCAGATGGACCTGGCGCTGGACGCCGGCCTCTCGACGCGCCATTTGAGCTGCATTGAAACCGGCAAGGCCCAGCCCAGCCGCGACGTCCTGGCGCGCATCGCCGACACGCTGGAGATGACCCTGCGCGACCGCAACTCGCTGCTGGTGGCGGCTGGCTACGCCCCGCGCTACACGGAATCCGCCCTGGCCAACCCGGAGCTGGCGCCGATGCGGCGCGCAATCGACGCGATGCTGAAGCAGCAGGAACCCTACCCTGCCTTCCTGATGAACCGCCACTGGGATATCGTGCTTGCCAACGACGCCGCCATCCGCATGAACCGCTGGCTGCTGGGCGGCCGCGACAGCCCGCACCGCAACATTCTGCGCCACGCCTTCGACCCGCAGGACTTGCGCGCGGTACTGGTGAACTGGGAAGAAATCGCTGGTACCCTGCTGGCTCACCTGCACAAGCTGGTCGCAACCACGCCCAACGACGCCAAAGCACGCGCCCTGCTCGACGAAGTCCTCGCCTATCCCGGCGTGCCGGAGAAATGGCGCCAACGCGACCTGCGTGCGGTACCGGCGCCGCTGCTTGAAACCGTGTTCCAGCGGGACGGCCAGCGCGTGGCGTTCTTTTCCACCATTACCACCTTTGGCACCCCGCGCGACGTCACGCTGGAAGAACTGCACATCGAATCGTGCTTCCCAGCCGACGAGGCCAGCGCCGCGTTCTGCCGTGAACTGGCAGGGAGGGCGCCTCGGGGCAGTTCGATGGCGGCAGCTCGATAGGACCAGGCGTGCTGGCTAAGCGGGACGGCACCGCAGTCCTGCGCCAGGCAGGGTGAACGGCTACATCCAGGTTCGCGCGGAGAGCCTGGAAGCTGCGTATCGCTTCCTGGCCGGCAATCCAACTTACGAGGCAGGCGGCACGGTCGAAGTGCGCGAGCTCCTGCGCTCGTAAATTGGCGAGCGGCCTAGCTGCGCTTGCGCCTGCGCAAGCCAGCGATGGCAGCAAGGCCGACGCCAAACAGTGCAGGCGCCGCCGGTTCTGGCACTGCGGCCACGGCCAGCTTGCCTTCCCACCCGTCCCGTTCGAGTATCGTTTCATCGCCGGTCACCGGATCTAAGCGGCTGCGGTACCACTGGGACCTGTATACCAGCTCCGACGGCGTTTCCCGCCGCCAGAATTCCTCGGCCCGCGCCGGATCCATGGCGGTGTCCCAGGCCAGCCCTGTGCCCTGGAAGTGGAACTGGTAATTGGTGTAGAAGTTGTCGCTATAGCTGCCAGTTGCGTCTTCCCAGATTGCCCAGTTTCCAGTAGTGAAGCTGAAGTACCCGTGATAGCTGCCATCAGCATTCACCTGAAGGCGGGAGAACAGGCCATCGCCGGAAGGTTCAGTGCTTCCTGTCCGGCGCTGGTATTCAGCGTCTACCGGCGAACGAAAGCCCGAAGTATCCAGGTCGAACCAGCAAGACGAGTGATGCTCAGCCCCCGAAAAGCTGCTGCGGCAGGGCAGGAACGGCGTGAGGCTGGAGCGCATGGTCCCGCCAAATGGTGCCAGGACTTTGCCATCGTAAATGGTGCGCTGGTCCCTGGACATCCAATGCTCGGCGGAGTTGACGGCAAATGTGGTGACAATGCCCGCGTGTGCCGGGCCGGTCAGGATCATTATGATCGCTGGCAATGCAAGATACTTCACGCTTTCCTCCGGCGCAGCGCTGCAAGGCCAGCGAGGCCAATACCAAACAGCGCGAGTGCGGCAGGTTCAGGAACTGCTGCCGCTGCATCCTGCAGGTCCACGGTACCGTCCCAACCTTCGCTGACGAAACTCATCGACTCGCCACTCAGGGGATCAATCGTGTCGCGCACCCAATCGGTACTGAACGTCTTCTCGTACATCGTTTCCTTGTTCCACATTGCTTCTGCGAGGGATGGATCCATGGTTGTATCCCAAGCCAGGCCCTCACCGCGGAACCTGAACGTGTATTTAGTCAAGGAGCTGTTCACGTAGCTGCCGTTCGCGTCTTCCGTGAACTCGCTCATCACGAAGCCGAACGAGAAGTAACCAGAGTAGCTACCATCCTTCTTTACTTGAAGCCGGCTCGCGAGGTTTGCCGTTACCGGTGCATCGGATTCGAACCGGCTTCGATAATCCTGGAAGTACGGCGTTTCCCAGTCGGACTGGTCGGCGAAGAAACAGTTCGAGTTGTGCGTATCGCCGCTGACGCTGCTGCGGCACTTCAACAAGGGACTCAAATTGGAGCGCAGCGTACCGCCGAACGATTTCAGGACCTTGTCATCGTAGTTGAAGCCCTGGTTACTGCTGGTCCAATGCTTGGCGAAATCCACGGTGAAAGGGGTGGCGATACCGGCTTGGGCCGATCCTGCGGCCAGGGCCAGCAGCATGGCCGGCAGAGCGAGAAGTTTCATACTTTATAAGTCGAATTATCAAAATATAAAGTATGCATTAGAATTAATAAAAAGAAAACTTCCGTGAGGCAAGTTTGCAACAAATCAATTTTCTGCGCAGGGGGTCTCGGCGACGCCTTGCACGCCGGGCCGCAACAGCACGACGCTGCCCGGCCAGCCATCGCCGACGTTGCCGGGGTCAATCGATGTGACCAGCAGTGTGGACAGGTCGGGGCCACCGAAGCTGCACATCGATGGCTTGGCGAAAGGCAGCCCGATTTCGCGGTCCAGCGCACCGGCTGGCGTGTAGCGCTGCAGCAGGCCGCCGTCGTTGGCGCAGGTCCAGTAGCAGCCTTCGGCGTCTACCGCAGCGCCGTCAGGACGGCCCTTCTGCCCGCCCAGGTCGAGGAAGATGCGCTTGTTGTGTGGCGTACCGCTGGCGGTGTCGTAATCGAAGGCCCATACCATGCGCCGTTTCGGGTGCGAGTCGGACAGGTACATGGTATCTCCGCGTGGCGAAAAGGCCGTGCCGTTCTGGGTCAGCATGCCGGAGACAAAAGGCCTGGACAGCCCGTCGCCGGCGGTATAGCGGTAAAGCTGGCCGACCGCGCGTTCGGCCGCCATGTCCATGAACATGGTGCCGGCCCAGAAGCGCCCTTGCCGGTCGCAGCGGCCGTCATTGAAGCGCATGCCCTCGCCCAGCTCCGGCGCCGGCGGCGCCGCCAGGCGTTCGGCCGATACGCTGCCGTCTTCACGCAGCGAAAGGTGGAAGATGCCGGTTTCCATGCCTGCGATGAAGCCGCCGCGTGCGGCGGGCGACACGCAGGCCACCATTTCCGGCGCTTCCCAGAAGCGCGTGCCGCCACTGGAGTAATCAAGCCGCCAGATGCGGCGCGCCGGAATATCGACCCAATACCAGGCGCCTTCGCCCGCGTGCCAGGTGGGGCTCTCACCCACCATGCAATGAACGCCGCTTACCTTTTCCATCATAGGTCAGTGATTTCCTTGTGCGCCGGGACCAGCGCTTTCATGATGCACCAGGCGAGAAGGTAAGCCAGCGCGCAGAAGGTGAACATGATCATGTAGCCGGTCTGGATCTGGCCCAGCGTGCTGTAGTAGTCGAACAGTTTGCCGGCCACCTTGGTGATCAGCACGCCGCCCAGGCCACCGGCCATGCCGCCGATGCCGACCACGGATCCGACGCTATGTTTCGGGAACATGTCCGATACGGTGGTGAACAGGTTGGCCGACCAGGCCTGGTGCGCCGAGGCGCCAATGCCGATCAGGATGACCGGTACCCAGATGCCAAGATAGCCAAGCGGCTGCGCCAACAGCACCGCCAAAGGGAAGAAGGCAATGGTCAGCATGGCGCGCATGCGGCCGTGATAAACGCTGGCGCCGCGGTTGATGAAGAAGGTCGGGAACCAGCCGCCGCCGATGGAACCGATCATGGTCATCGAGTACAGCACGGCGAGCGGCACCACCATTTCAGTCGCCGAAACGCCATACTGCACCGACATGAATTTCGGCAGCCAGAAGAGGAAGAACCACCACACGCCGTCGGTCAGGAATTTGCCGGCCGTGAAAGCCCAGGTCTGGCGGTAGGCCAGCAGCTTGAACCAGGATGCCTTGCGTGGCGCCGCGTCGGCGGCCGGCGCTGCCGCCGGAGCATCGGCCACATCGCTGTTGATGTACTCCAGTTCCGCGCGCGACAGGCGCTTTTGATTCGCCGGCGCATCGTAGAAATACAGCCAGAAGCCCATCCAGATAAAGCCGATTGCGCCGATGATGATGAAGGCCGATTGCCAACCCCACGCTTCGGCGATCAAAGGCACCGTGATCGGCGCAAGGATCGCGCCGATATTCGCGCCGGAGTTGAAGATGCCGGTGGCGAAGGAACGCTCCTTCTTCGGGAAGTATTCGGCGGTGGCCTTGATCGCGGCCGGGAAGTTGCCCGCTTCACCCAGCGCCAGCACGGCGCGCCCCACCATGAAGCCGGCCACCGACACCGGCACCGCGGCAATGCCGATGGCGGCCAGGGCATTCGAGAACGTCGTGCCGATTGCCACCGAATAGGCATGCAGGATCGCACCGACCGACCACACCACAATCGCCAGCACAAAGGCCCGGCGGGTTCCCATCTTGTCGATCACGCGTCCGGCAAACAACATCGAGATCGCGTAGACGAACTGGAACACGGCGGCAATGTTGGCGTAGTCGGTATTCGACCAGCCGAATTCCTTCGACAGCGAAGGCGCCAGCAGCGACAGCACCTGGCGGTCAAGGTAGTTGATCGTGGTGGCGAAGAACAGCAGGCCACAGATGGTCCAGCGGTATTTGCCGATGGCGGCGGCCGGTTCGGCTGCCAGGCCGACGGCTTGCGGGTTGGGCTGATTCATAGTTTCTTATATTCGAAAAAGGCCGGCGTCTCCTCCGGCCGTACTACTTGATCAAACTGCCGTGCGCAGCGCCCCATCCACGATGCGAGCCAGGCGCAGTGGATTATCGTCCTGCAGCGCGGCTGGCAGCAAGGCCGGCGGCACGTTCTGGTAGCTTACCGGACGCAGGAAGCGCTCGATGGCCGTGGCGCCGACGGAAGTGGAGCGGGTATCCGAGGTGGCCGGGAACGGTCCGCCGTGCACCATCGCGTGGCATACCTCGACGCCAGTCGGGAAACCATCGAACAGCACGCGGCCGGCCTTGCGCTCCAGCGTCGGCAGCAGCCTGGCAGCCAGCGGATGATCGTCGTTCTCGCAATGCACGGTGGCGGTCAACTGGCCTTCCAGGCTGGCGGCCAGGCGCAGCATCTCAGCCTCGTCGCGGCAGGCGATCAATACCGACGCCGGACCGAACACTTCTTCCTGCAGCGCGTGGCTGCCGACAAAAGTTTCTGCGTCGACGCGGAACAATGCGGCTTGCGCGGCGCAGCCGGCGCCCACCTCCTGCCCCTGGGCCAGCAGCTTGACGCCGGCGGCATCGGACAAGCGGCCAACGCCCGACTCATAAGCCTGGTGGATGCCGGCCGTCAGCATGGTGCCGGCCCCCTTCGGCTGAAGCGCTGCGGCAGCTGCAGCCGCAAAGCGCTCGAAGTCCGGGTCGGCCACGCCGATCACCAGGCCCGGGTTGGTGCAGAACTGCCCCACGCCCATGGTCAGCGACTCGACGAAAGCGGCGCCCAGTGCCTCGGCGTTGGCTGCCAGTACGGCAGGCAGCATGAACACCGGGTTGATGCTGCTCATCTCTGCGTAGACCGGAATCGGTTCATGGCGTGCGGCTGCGGTGCGCATCAGGGCAGTGCCGCCCTGGCGCGAACCTGTAAAGCCGACCGCCTTGATCGATGGATTGGCCACCAGCGCCTGACCGACAACGCGGCCGTCGCCGTGGATCATGGAGAACACGCCTTCCGGCATGCCGCAATCGGCGGCGGCCTTCTGCACGGCACGCGCCACCAGCTCAGACGTGCCGGGGTGGGCCGCGTGCGCTTTCACCACGACCGGGCAGCCGGCAGCCAGCGCGGACGCAGTGTCGCCGCCCGCAACGGAAAACGCCAGCGGGAAGTTGGAGGCACCGAATACGGCGACCGGGCCGATTGCGATCTTGCGCAAGCGCAGGTCGGGACGCGGCGGTGTGCGCTGCGGCAGCGCCGAATCCAGCGTGGCGTGCTGCCAGTGGCCGTCGCGCACCACTTTTGCAAACAGGCGCAATTGGTTGACGGTACGGCCGCGCTCACCTTCCAGGCGGGCTTGCGGCAGGCCCGTCTCGGCCATGGCGCGCTCGGTCAGGGTTGCGCCCAGCGCGTCGATGTTGTTGGCAGCCGCTTCCAGGAAGGCGGCGCGCACTTCCGGCGTGGTGGCCCGGTAGGTGTCGAAAGCCTGCTCGGCCAGCGCGCACGCGCGCTCCACGTCCGCCAGTTCGGCCTGGCCAAACGCCGGCTGCAGGTTTTGCTTGGTCGCCGGGTTGAAGGCCAACTGGGTGCCGGCCGCGCCGCGCACCAGTTGCCGGCCGATGATCATTTCACCGGTAATTTGCATTATTGGGCACCTTGCTTCTTGATCAGCGCCAGCAGCATTGCGTCTTCTTCCGCGGTCAGGTCGGTCAGCGGAGCGCGCACCGGGCCGCCGGAATGGCCAACCAGGCGGGCGCCAGCCTTGACGATCGACACCGCGTAGCCTGCCTTGCGGTTGCGGATCTCCAGGTATGGCAGGAAGAATTCGTCCAGCATGCGGTCGGTTTCGGCAGTATTGCCGGCTGCAGTGGCATGGTAGAAGTCCATCGCCAGCTTCGGCACGAAGTTGAACACGGCCGAGGAATACACCGGCGTGCCCAGCGCCTTGTAAGCGCCTGCATACACTTCCGCAGTCGGCAAGCCGCCCAGGTAGGAGAAGCGGTCGCCCAGCTTGCGGTAAATCTGCACCATCAGTTCGATCTCACCCACGCCATCCTTGAAGCCGACCAGGTTCGGGCAGCGCGCCGCCAGGATGGCCAGCGAGTTGGCGTTCAGGCGGCAGTTGGCACGGTTGTACACGATCACGCCGATTTTCACGGACTCGCACACCTGGGCCACGTGTTCGATCAGGCCGTCCTGGCTTGCTTCGGTCAGGTAATGCGGCAGCAGCAGCAGGCCGTCGGCGCCCAGGCGCTCCGCTTCCTGCGCCAGCGCGATGGCCTGGCGGGTCGGGCCGCCGGTACCGGCCAGCAGCGGCACCTTGCCGCGGCAGCTTTCCACAGCGACCTTGATCACCTGCGAGTACTCGGGAGCGGTCAGCGAGAAGAACTCACCGGTGCCGCCGGCGGCGAACAGCGCGCTGGCGCCGTAAGGAGCCAGCCAGTCCAGGCGTTCGGCATAGGCTTTGGCGTTGAAGTTGCCTTCGGCGTCAAAATCGGTGATCGGGAAGGACAGCAGGCCGGACGACATGACTTTCTTGAGTTCTTGCGGGGACATGGACATCGTTGACTCCTAAGTGTGGTTTTTGCACGAATCGAGCGCGAGCTCAGTTGTATGTCATCGTATAACCTAGTTTAAATGAACGCAAGCGAAAAAATGGGGACGTACCCCATTTTTACGCCGGGTTTTCGAAACGTTGTTGTGCCTGCAGCAGGCGCTCGCGGGAATTGGAGAGGTGGGTGCGCATCGCAGCGCGGGCGGCTTCCGGGTCCTGGCGCTGGATGGCGCGGAAGATGTCTTCGTGTTCGCGGTGCACGCGCTCGAGGTAATCGGCCGGGCGATCCTGCGCCAGGTTGGCGGTGTTGACCCGGGCGCGCGGGATGATCGCCTGGCCAAGCTGGCCGAGGATGTCGACGAAGTAGCGGTTGCCGGTGGCCTTCGCGATCACCAGGTGGAAGCGGCGGTCTGCTTCCACCGAGGCGCGGCCCTGCTCCATCGCCTGCCGCATATCGGACAAGGCCTGCGCCAGTTCAGCCACCTGCTCATCGCTGCGCCGGGTAGCAGCCAGGCCGGCGGTTTCGGTTTCCATGCTGATGCGCAGCTCGAGAATGGCCAGCACGTCGCGCACGGTGACAATGCTTTCTGCATCGATGCCAAGGCCGCCGCTGTTACGCGGCTTCTCCAGCACGAAGGTGCCGATGCCGTGGCGGGTCTGCACCAGGCCCGCCGCCTGCAGGTGCGAAATCGCTTCGCGCACCACGGTACGGCTGACGCCATGCTGCTCCATGATGGCCGACTCGGTCGGCAGCTTGTCGCCGGGCTTCAGCACGCCGCTATTGATGCTGCCGCTGATTTGTTCGACCACGCCCTGGGCCAGGGTGTGTCGCTTGCGAGGGAGAATAGTCATGGCTTCATTATACATGCGAAAAAGATGTCAGACATCTTATCAGAGACATCTCCAGCATTTCCCGGCCCCGCCTTTCTTGCGAAATTGGTCGGACCAAATTAAAATCGGGCGACCAACTCCCTATAGAAGGCCCTGGCCCCATGAACAAGAAAAACGTTGCAACGGAGCCGAATCCAGCAGCCGAACAACGGCTGTACCGCGTGGTCGCCGCCAAGATCCAGGACCTGATCCGCGAAGAGAACATCAAGCCTGGCATCCGCTTGCCGGCCGAACGCGAGCTCGCGGCCAAACTCAGTGTCAGCCGCGCGTCGCTGCGCGAGGCGCTGATTGCGCTTGAGCTGTCCGGCATTGTCGAAGTGCGCGGCGGCTCCGGTGTGTATGTCAGCGAAAAGGCTTCCTCCCCCTCCGATGTAACGGAAGGCGGTCCCGGACCGTTCGAAGTGCTGGCGGCACGCCGCCTGATCGAATCCGAGGTCGCGGCAATCGCGGCGAAGATGGCGACCGATTCCGCGATCGACGCCATCCTGCGCGCCGCGGCCGAAATGGAGCAGCACCACGCCGATCGCGCCACCAATGAGCAGGCCGACCGCAACTTCCACCTGGCGATCGCGCGCGCTACCGGCAATACGGCCCTGGTGGGCGTGGTCGAAACGCTGTGGAACCAGCGCGGCACCATGTGGCACAAGCTCAAAGAGCACTTCCAGACCGAAGAACTGCGCCAGAACACACTGGACGACCATCGCAATATCGTGGCGGCCATCGCCGCCCACGATGCTGCCGGCGCACGCCAGGCCATGCGCGCCCACCTGGAACGCGTTACCAAGACCTTCTCACGCGGATGAAATATTTTGGCCTGACCGCTTGCATGTGCGGTCAGGCCAAAATAAAATGAGGCGAACTTCAAGGGGGAGCCTCATGCTGCGTCACATCCTTTTGTCCCTGGCCTGCGCGGCCACATTGCCGGCCTATGCGGCCGACCGCATCATCCTGGTCGGCGATTCGACTGTCGCCAGTGGCGGCGGATACGGCGATTACCTGTGCCGGCGCCAGCGCCCTGCCACCACCTGCCTCAATCTCGCCAAGAATGGACGCAGCTCCGGTTCGTTCCGTGCCGAAGGCCGCTGGGATGAAGTCCAGGCCTTGCTGCGCGATGGCACAGGCTACGGCAAGACTTATGTGCTGATGCAGTTCGGCCACAACGACCAGCCGGGCAAGCCTGGCCGCTCAACGGACCTGGTCAAAGAGTACCCTGCGAACCTGGCACGCTACGTGGCGGACGTGAAAGCCGGCGGCGGCGTGCCCGTTCTCGTAACCTCCCTCACCCGACGCAGCTTCCGCAACGGCTATGTGTGGAATGACCTGGCGCCCTGGGCGACGGCAGCGCGCGAAGTGGCGCAGCGCGAAGGCGCAGCCTTGCTCGACCTGAATGCACTGTCGCTGGCGGCCGTGCAGGCCATGGGGCCGGAAGAAGCCGACGCCCTGGCCCAACCCAAGGGGGCCGGCTTCGACTACACCCATCTTGGTCCCAAAGGCGGCCGCTTCTTCGGTGAGATGGCGGCGCGCGAACTGGCGCGCCTGTTCCCATCGCTCGGACCGCTGACTGATCCTGCCGAGACCTCGCGGCAAGCGGCGCGCGAGCATGCGCCTCACGATGGCTGGGCTAGTGCGGAAGGCGGCACGCATGGCGGCGCCGCGGCTCCTGCCGCCGCAACGCTCACCGTCGCCACGCCTGCCGAACTGCGGACCGCACTGGCCGCGAATGCCGATGCACGCGTCATCCAAGTGCGGGGAACGCTCGACATGGCTGATGGCGCCAGGCCGGGTGTGGTGCGGCTTCCGTCCAATACCACGCTGATCGGGCTTGGCGAAGATGCAGGCTTCATCAGCGCCAGCATTGTCGTCGGCAACGTGAGCCAGGTCATCATCCGCAATCTCTCCATCAGCAATCCCTGCGACCCCGATCCAAAATGGGATCCGCAGGACGGCCCGCACGGCAACTGGAATTCGCTGTACGACGGCATTACTGTCACCGGCTCGCATCACGTCTGGATCGACCATAACAGCTTCACCGATGCGCCGCGCACCGACGGCCAGTCGCCCAAAGAGAATGGCATGCTGAAGCAGTGCCATGATGGCGCACTCGATATCACTTCCGCCTCTGATTTTGTGACCGTCTCGTACAATCACTTCGCGCTGCACGAAAAGAACACCCTGGTCGGTGCCAGCGACCGCGCCAGTGGCGATGAAGGGCACCTGCGCGTGACTTTCTCGAACAACTTTTTCGAGCATGTGACGGCGCGCACTCCGCGCGTGCGGTTCGGGCGAGTGCATTTGTTCAATAACTTCCACAAGGGTTCACGCAAGCACGCCGAATACGCGCACGAATACAGCGTTGGCATCGGCAAGCAGGCGCACGTGATCATCGATGCCAATGCCTACGACATCGAAGGCGCCCGTGGCTGTGCCGACGTACTGCATAATCCCGGCAAATCCGAACCCGGTGGCGTGCTGGATCGCGGCTCGCAATTGAATGGCAAAGCGCTGGCGGATTGCGGCTTTTCGCCGGACGTCGGCTGGGCCGTCCCCTATACCTTCACTGCCCTCCCCGCCGCCGATGTGCAGCCCAACGTCATGAGCAATGCCGGCGCCGGCCATCTCGGCAAACTGCGGCCAGCCCAACGTTAAACCATAGCGTCGCGGCGCTGTAATCTTGCTTAAGATCAACGCCAGTAATTTCTGCTCGTGCCACCATGTGACCTCGCTTCATCCTGATGAATGGAGGCTGCTGTGGATAGCACGCTGCTCAGATTCTTCCAACAAGACAAGGATCTGATTACTGACAACCGTCCACTGCGCCTGCGCTTGGCGCATTCCAGCAAAGTCCTTGAAGATGTGCTCCTGCCGCAGAAAATCCAAGGCGGCGAATCGATTTGCGGCGGGATCGAATACCACATCTTGTGCGTATCCCTCGATGCTTTCATTCCTCTCAAAGAGCTGATTGCCTTGCCGGCCGCTGTCGATATCGTGACGGAGCGAGGTGAATTGCGCAGCATATGCGGGATCGTCACCGAAGCCTTCGCCGGGGACAGCGACGGTGGATTGGCCAGCTACCAACTGGTAATGCGCGATGCGCTCGCAATAATGGAAAAGCGCAACAACACACGCGTTTTCCGTGATAAGAACGAAGTGGAAATCGTGCAGGTGATCCTGGACGAATGGCTCGCAAATACACCCGTCATAGGTACCTGCTTCAGCTACGAAATTGACTTGCCTTTAGCGAATCAACCTTTGCCCCGACGCGAGTTCACCATGCAATACAACGAGTCGGATGCAACTTTTATCCACCGGCTACTCAAGCGCAGCGGGATCGCCTGGTTCTACCGCGCCAAGCAAAGCGATTACCCGAGCCATACGCTATTCCTGTTCAACCGTTCCACGAGCCTGCAGCAATGCCATGCTGCTAATCTCCGCTACCACCGCGACAACGCAGCAGAGGAACGCGACGCCATCACTTCCTGGTGCGCGGCGCGCACTTTGCAGGCCGGCCGAAGCACTCGTTTCAGTTGGAATTACCGCGATCCCTGGTCTGGTGACTTTATGTGGAGCACCGCTATGTCTCGATCGAACCAGGGCGACAACGGCAATTACGTCTCTGCCTCACTGGACGATTGCCAAGTACTGGCACCGCATGCTGGTGATGATTACGATGACTTATGCAGGCTGGGCGAGCTGGCCATACGACGCCACGATTACCTATCCAAATGCTTTCACGGCGAGGGTACTGCTCGTGACCTACAGGTCGGTGAATATTTCATGCTGGATGGTCATCCAGAGATCGACCAACATGCAGATGCCGAGCGCGAATTCGTTGTCACGTCTCTTCAGCTAGATGTGTCAAATAACCTCTCCAATCAATTGGCAAAACGAGCAGAACGTTTGTTCATAAAGAGCCGTTGGGTGAGCGCAGCAAGCTGCAAAACTACTGAAGAAGAAACGCGCGTTCGGGTCAATTTTAGCGTCGTGCGACGGGGTATTGAAATCGCTCCTTCGTATGACCCTCGCATAGACCTGCCGCTGGTGCCAATGCAAAGCGCTATCGTTGTTGGTCCGGACGGTGAAGAAGTTTATTGCGACCCGCTAGGACGCGTAAAGATCCGATTCCAGAGCACAAAAGAAGCTGACCACCGACACGCACAAGGTGCAGGCGCAGCAAATACTGAAATGGATTCGGCATGGGTTCGCGTAGCCAGCGGCTGGGCCGGCAACTGGCCGGGGCATGCGGGCCAGTGCGGAACACTCACGCTTCCCAGAGTCGGAAGCGAAGTACTGATCGCATTTCTTGGTGGCGAACCAGACAAGCCGGTAATAGTCGGCCAACTCTATAATCAGCGGGGCCAGCCACCAGCTTTCAGCAACGTGGGTGACCTGCCAGGGAATCGATATCTCTCAGGCATAAAGAGCAGGGAGATTAAGAAAGGCAGATCAAATCAGCTCCTTTTCGACGATACCCAAGGAGAGATCAGCGTCCAACTGGCCTCTGAGCATAAGGAATCCCATCTGAATCTGGGATACATCTCGGAACCGAGGAAGTCAGGGCAAGGCCGCGCGCGTGGCGAAGGCGCCGAATTAAGGACAGAAGGTCATATCGCTCTTCGCGCCGGCCGGGGACTGCTCCTGACGGCATGGCGAAAGGAGGCAGGCAGCATCCTGGGACGCGCCGAGATGGCAAAGGTGATGGACGAATGTTCCGAACTCGCCAAGGCAATTGGAATGTTGGCGGAGAAGTGCCGCGCATTGAAGATCGAGCGAGACTCCATCGACCATCTTCTGGAGTCCGTAAAGCGATGGGACGGTGACAATGCGCCAGCGAGCATAGGAATTACGTCGCCCGCCGGCATCTCGATCACCACACCGAAGGCGATCGCCAACTATGCAGGTGAGGATGCTGAGACCGCAGCGCACGGCAATTTGTCGATGACCGCCGGCCAGCGCGCCTGCATCAACGCAGGAAAGGGGCTTTCATTATTCTCCCAAAGCGACGGGCTCTCTGCGATAGCCCAACAGGGAAAATTGCTGTTGCAAAGCCAAGGTGGAAATACAGAAGTGAATGCGGCAACGGACCTCATGCTAACAGCCAGCGAAGGGAAAGTCATCGCAATGGGCAAAGAAATAGTTCTTGTCGCCGAAGACGGTTCCTTCATCAAGATTGGTGGCGGAATTACCCTGGGCACCAACGGAACAATTGCGCATTACGGCGCAAGCTTTCCATTCAAAGGGCCAAAGTCTATGAGTACCCAACTTCCAACGTTCGACAACTGCAAAACGCAAATCAAATTCCAGGGAAAATATTACGCGAATCGAGGCGAGGAAAGCATTGCTGCCAGTGGTTCAAAAATAGAGATAAGAAGCACCGACGGCTCGCAGTGCAGCGAGAAAAGCGATGAGGCAGGCCGCACCAGCGTGATGGAGAGCGACACCATGCATAGTGCCATCGCACGCGTGATCCAGAATGGGAGTGACGCGAAAGGCCGGGGTGAGTAAATGCCTTCCCGATACCCGAAAACGCCTTATGAGCGTGGCATGGCTTCCGGGGTCTATCTGCCTAAAAACGACAAGGCAAAGACCATTCCGCTTCGCCACAATCCACCGGGGAACATCATCCTTGTACACGGAGTGAACGATCTGGGAACCAGCTATTCGGCAGTGGAAGAAGGCTTATGCAAAGGCCTGACTGAGCGGCTCGATGGCGACCTTCGTCCGGCTAGCTACCGCTTGCCAATCGAGTCCGATAAAGCCAAGTTGGAGAAAGACCCCGATGCTGTCTTTTACAAACGCACTGTATCGGACGATACGATTAGTCCTGTCATCCCTTTTTATTGGGGTTTTCGCGAAGAGAATGCACATGCCAAGAAAGGAGACCAGACGAGCCATGGCCAGTGCGTGGACCGCTATGGAAACCGCCTTGACCTCGACTTTGCCAAAGGCGGCGGTCCATTTGCAAATGCGACGAGCACTCTTCCGGACATGTGGAACAGGGGTAAATCAGGCTTGTTCCGGGCACTCGATATCGCGCAAAAAGACGCCACGCACCCGGTCCTGAATAATCCCGGTCGACTCTACATGGTGCTGGCCGCGCGGCGGCTTGCAGCCCTGGTTTGCATGATCAGGGATTATGACGAAGATGAAGTTGTTTCAATCGTCGCACACAGCCAGGGCTGCCTTATCAGTTTGCTAGCCCAGGCTTTCTTACTGTCTTCGGAAATGAAAAAGATACAGGCGAACGCACGACCAGCAGACAATCTGATCATGACGCATCCGCCATACAGCCTGGTCGACTCACTCCCGCAGACAGCACGCCGCGCCGATTACTACTCGGGCGCAGATGCGCGCATGTCGGGTCAGTACGATCGCATAGCGGGCAACCAGACGCTGAACGCGAGAATGTCCACACTGGCCAATATCATAAACGGCGTTTGGGCTTCGCGACGCACGTCGCCACCATTCCAGGCAATGTCTGATCCACAGAAATTCTTCGGAGCGGTGGGAAAGAAATGGCGGGCCGAGGAAGATCGTGACAATCGCGGAAAGACCTACCTCTACTTCTGCCCAGAGGATATGACCGTCGCGCTTTCAAACGTCCAAGGCATTGGCTGGCAGGGGGTTCCTGACTACATCATTGGGAAACGCATCAAGACGCAAAACTTCAACGGTGTGGAGAAGCGAACATTGGTGCAGGATATCCGGCAGCCGATGAAGGAACTTGGCGCAGGGTTCTTCCAGCGGGTCTTCACCAACAAGCGCCGACCGGATCCGAAGAACGGGGCACCGGTACTGGTGGGCCAGCCAAACAGCATTTTTGAACTGCGTATGCCAGGGGAAAATGACCTTGGACATACCGCTGTCAGCGAAGGCATTTCAAGCGACTACTTTGTGCGCGCACACCTGGAAACCCCAAACCGGCAAGGCGGCCAATTGCCGGAAATGACAAGGTCCATTGGTCGGCGTACCATCAACGGCGAGCCGCTCAAGAAGCCTGTGCCTGCCAGCCTTCTCGAAAATTCGAAAAGTGACGCGAGAGGCAGGCCTGGCGCCGCAGAGCAACTCGGGCCAGATGACGCGGTAATCGCCATCACAAGTGCCTACGGTATTGACAACCTGTGGGAGGCCATCGCTGATCCTAACCCCAACAGGACAATCTACAGCGAAGAATGCTCAGGCAGCCCACAGCCAAACTTGCACGCCGGCCCGGTCGCGTACCCCACCGGCCTAGCCACCGAGATCAAAGCATGGTGGAACAAAGACAAGGCCACCAATGCTGAACGATGCAACGTGTTATCGGTCGCGATGTGCATGCAATGGGAGCATGGAATCCCAAGGCCGGTTTTTCCGCGCCGCCTGCTTCTCAATCGAACCGAGACTCCAAATGAGGCCAGGCTGCGATGGCAAAACCAGAGCGCCTCGCGCTCGTTCCACGGCGCCATTATTGGAGGGCGACTCAATCACAGCCAGGTCACCGCGTATGACGTTGCCATTGGCGGTGGTCAAGCATGTGCGGACCCTAAGTTTTACAACTACCTTTGCGCGGTTGCGGATTGGCGCCTGCAAACCAAAGACCGTCCACTCGAACGAACATTGAAATGGAGCAAGTTCGAAAGTTCATTTAGTGATTTCTTTGCGTCAGAACCCGCATGGCGATGTGAACTCGTCAAGGGAAGCGCAGAGTATTACTCCACAGGCATATTGCCCACCTCGCTCCCTTTAGCTCGGAACGGAATACCGGAAATCATTGTCTGTGAGCTTGACTCGGATGTGACGCCGGAGGCCCCCGACCCCTCAATTTTTTCGAGTTAGACGTTCGCAAATGAACACGCCAAACAAGTCAATATTTGCAATCACAATAATCATCGCATTCGCAACGAATTTCATTCGGGAGCCGCAATCAAATGTCACCGCAGAGCAACTTAGGAGAACATCTGAAATGAATGCAGGCAGAACCTATGTGCTAGAGATTCTTGGCTTGGGAGTGACCTTCGATAAGTTCCGACAAAATAATTTGTGGAGGGCACTTCAAGCCGGTGACCAGTTCACGACAATACGCGAAGCTGACCCCAGAAAATATCCTTGGCAGGCGCAAGAAAAAAGCGGTGTAGCGGGTGGCCGTGGAAGCTCAACTTTGCAGAACGGAGCTCGTCAAATTGTCAGCTATTGGGCCACACCCGCGTTCAACGCGGAGCCTCCTCTTTCGGGAAAATATGCTGACAGCGATCTTCGTCCACGAGGTGGACTGGTTCAATCCGTAAACAGCAATGGAATGCTTGGGTACTTATTCGTTCTCGCTACCCGGAAGTTCGGCGAAAGACCTGACAGGATTCTCGATGACGTCTTCAGCTTCTTCGACAAGCACCCTGATATTCCCTATGTCGTACTGACCTCCGCAGATGGCATAGACCTACGAGATACATTGGATGCTAATGTACCGTCGATCTCATTTAAAGATGGGTATTACGTTACGGAGATGCCAGATTCGACCGTGCTGTTTGTCCTGGCAAGACGGGAGCGGGTAAACAGTTTGAGGCCGTTTTCCTTTGAAGACCTCAGGGATAAGGATCACTCAACCGACGTGCTGAACCAATATGGCATTGGGCGGCGGCTATTCCTCACCCATCTGGAACTTATGACCAGTGTTCCTGTTCCGATGGGAGAGTTGAAAGGTGCAGGAAGGGAACCGCTGATTGACGAATGGCTGCCAGTAGCTGCGAAGTTTGCGCAGCGGGACGACATCCGCGGCCGTGGTTGGCCGTCGATGCGAGACGTTGTCACATTTAATCGAAACCATCCGCCGAAGGAATGGAAACCCACCCCGTGGTTTCCGGTCCCCTGGAGTATTGAGCAACTGGAAGACTTTGACCGCCTGCCCAGCCTGGGATTCGTCCATCGTCCAGTATTCGTCCCATTGTTGGATGATCAGGGAAAACCCGTCAAAAAGCCGGAAGAACGCCAGGCCTTGCTTTACAAGGGCTGGCAGCAGGCACTAGCCGCGCTGTCTGAATCAAAGCGCACGCCGGGCCCCACGCGTATCGTGGCATCCACCGGAGGCAAAGTGCGGCAGCAAGTCGACCTGCATGGTCTGCTGCGCCGTATTCTCGACTCTGGCGGCCCTGCGTTTGACCCGGCAAGGCATGATCGCCTCATTGACATGGATCGGCGCCTAGGCAACACCGGTGCGAGCACGCTGTTCATGGGAATGGCGATCGGTGTCTTGTCTGGCCATAAAGACGGCAGTATCAGTGCCGCAATCAATCTGCGCGATCCGAATGAAGCAAGCATTGTCTTTATTACTCCTCCTGCCGAGGAGGTCCGCAAGCGCCAACAATACTGGGGTGAAGATAAGACAACGCCATTAGTCGACCCGGCAAATTACAACAATGCCCCGGCTAATTGAGGTGAACAATGCGCAGAGTGATCAGAAAGGGTGACCTGACTTCGCATGGAGGAAAGGTCATCTCCAGCGCTGCTCCGCATTTCACGGTCGATGGCAAGCCGATTGCTTGCATAGGCGACAAATGCACTTGTCCGATTCCCGGCCACGGTGGCACTTGCACGATCATTGAGGGTGACAGCGAACATACGGTAGACAGAAAGCCAGCGGCTTATGAAGGTCATCGGACGTCATGCGGCGCGACGCTGATCGCAACGGGCGCCAAACTGGCTAAAGCCTGATCCGTCCTACAGGCCACCAGCCACTATGGCGTAATGCGCAGGTAATCTACATCGGCGTAGGCGCCTTTTGCGCCCGTCGCGAACAGGCCGATCTGGGCACCGACCCAGCGGCCCATGGCGGCTGTGAACGGCGTGCCTACCGGAGCGAAGTTCACGCCGTCCTGGCTGTAGGAGAAGGTGGTTTGGCCGCCGGCGCCGACGTCCATGCGCAAGTGGGCAAAAGCTTTCAGCGGCAAAGCGGCCGATCCCTCCTGTCGTTCCGTGCATTTTTCGTTGGCCGCCTCGCAGCGCACGTAGGCCACGCGTATTTCCCCGTGCTCGCGGCGCAGGCCCAGCCAGGCGTAGCTTTGGCCGTACATGGCCAGGCCGACCGTGTCGCCATCGGCAACGGCATGCAAGTCGAGCCTTGCCACCGCCGAAAAGACCGGCGCAGGCGGCTTTTGTGTCAGCACTGCCGGCAAGCCACGCAGCGGCGCGATGGCCGCCGCGCCCCCTGCCGGCGCGGGCTGTGCGCGCAATCGCAAGAAGCCTGCACGGGCCGTCAGCGAGAACCATTCTGGCATCGGGTTGGATACCCATTGCCACTGAGGCGCGAGGCGCCGTCCCAGGAATTCGTCGCCTGTTGCCGGCCAGGCGGGTTGGGAGGCTGCGGCCGCGGCGGTCATTGGCTTTATATATTCAAGCACCGGCTGGCCAACGCCCGGCTTGGCGGCAAGCTCACCGATAATCGGCCAGCCATCGTCCTGCCAACGCATCGGCTGCAAATGCACCACGCGGCCAAAGGCACGCTTGTCCTGGAAGTGATAGAACCAATCGCTTCCGTCTTCCGCGCGCACCCAGGCCCCCTGGTGTGGCCCGTTGATGGAAGAGCCGCCCTGCTCCATCACGATGCGCGCCTCATACGGACCGTCGATAGTCCGCGAACGGAACACCGATTGCCAACCGGTCTCCACGCCGCCAGCTGGCGCGAACACGTAGTACCAGCCGTTGTGCTTATAGAGCTTGGGGCCTTCCAGTGTCTTGTAGCCCGGTAGCGTATTCCCGTCTATGACTACGCGGCTGACGTCATCCAGCATGCGGCTGCCATCCGGCGCCATCGGCCGCAGGCTCAGGACATTGTTGAAGCCCGCGCGCGACTTTGCCCAGCCATGCAACAGCCAGGCCTTGCCATCGTCATCCCACAGTGGTGCCGGATCGATCAGGCCCTTTCCGGCCATGAGCAACCGAGGCTTGCTCCATGGCCCGGCGAAGTCTTTGGCGGTGATCACGTAAATGCCGAAATCCGGATCGGGATAGAAGATCCAGAATTGTTCATCGTGATAGCGCAGGCATGGCGCCCACACGCCTTTGCCATGCTGCGGTGTGCGGAAACCCTGCTCCGGCACCAGCCGCGGCAAGGCGTGGCCGACCAGCCGCCAGTTCACCATATCGTCGGATTCCAGCAACGGCAAGCCTGGCACGTTGGTGAAGCTCGAGGAGGTCATGTAGTAACGCTTGCCGACGCGGATCACATCCGGGTCCGAATAGTCGGCGTGCAGGATTGGGTTCCGGTAGCGGCCATCTCCCAGGTCTGGTGCCCATGCAGCACGTGCCGGCTGCGGCACGGCAAGCATACGCTCGAGGAAGCCTTGCATGGCGTCGACCGTCGGCGCCAGCCAAGGGTCGAATAGCCAGAACGAATGCGGCGTCCCCGGCAGGTGTACGTGCTCAGTGGGTATCTTGAATTCATGCAAGCGCCGCACCAGGTCGTCCAGTCCCACACTGAAACGCGGCTGGCCGCTGGTGACGAACAATATCGGCGCACTGCCCGCACCAGCATGCGTCAGCGGCGACGCGTCGCGCCAGCGCGCTTCCTGTTCCGCGTAGCGTCCGCCAAGCCAGGCGCCAGCCGCAGAGGGATTCTTTTCCGGGTCGTCTTCATGCTGGCGCGCTTCTTCGGAGGTGAAATCCGACAGTCCATCAATGTTGATGACTGCTTGCACGGCATTGGCCGCGTCGCTGCCATTCGTCATGCCAATCAGTGCAGCAATCTGGCCGCCGGCCGATCCACCTGCGACAGCAATGCGCTTATCGTCCAGCGCATACTGCGGGGCCGCGGCGCGCAGCCAGCGCAGCGCCTCCTTGACGTCGTCGATCGCCGCTGGATATCGCGCTTCGCCGGACAAGCGATAGTCCACCGTGGCAGCTGCGAAGCCCCGCGCCGCAAGGCGCGCCGCCAATGGTGCCATGTTCGCACGCGTCCCGCTGCGCCATCCCCCGCCGTGCACCAGCACCACCAGCGGCGAAGAACGCCCTGGGCCGATGCGATTTGGCCCCGGCAGGTACAGGTCAAGCTGCAAGGCGTGATCGCCACGCTGGACGTAGCCAAGGTTGCGCAACACCCGCACCGGCGCAGGCGCCTCCGCGCTGGCAATCGCTATGTAAGGATACTGGCCAACCAGCTTTGCATACGTTGATTCGGCGTTATAAGGCGCATCGGAAGCCACGACAGCGTTCGCGCCGGCGGCAAGCAGGGCGGCCCCCAGCGCACGATGCAGCTTCCTCATGCTATCTCCTCAACTGTGAAACGCACTGTGCGACGCAGGTCCTGGCCCGGCGCCAGTACGGTCAGCCCATTGGCAGCCGCGCCTCCCGGCAGGTTATGCGCGTTGACCGGATGGTCGACCGGCTCGAAGCAGAAGAAGTCCTTGCCCGGCGGTGCATACAGGATGTAATAGCCCATGTCGGTGCTGATGCGCAGCCGCAAACGGCGCGATGGCCAGTCAATTCGTGCGCGGCCATCCCAGCCGGTGAAGGCATTATCGACGCCGTCGGGCGGCAATGGGCTCGGCATGCCGCCGCCGAAATTCCATCCCGGAGGCAGCGCTGTTCTCGTGCCAGGCAATTTTTCAGGACCGGACAGCCAGACACCGTCCGCCACGGCATGCAGGCGCGCGTCTTCCGGGTGAGGCAGCCATGGATGCAGCCCCAGCCCAAACGGCAGCGGATACCGTCCATTATTCGTGACCTTGAGCGTCACACGCAAAGCGTTGTCCGACAGCGTATAGGCCATATGGGCGGTGAACGCGAACGGCGTGCCATCGCGGCGATACAGCGAGAGCACGACACTGCTTTCATCCCGTGCCTCGACTTGCCACGGCAGGCGCCAGCCATCGCCGTGGATTGGACAAGGCTCGCCTTCGCGCGTGGGAGATGGCGTGATGCGTCGCCCTTCGAACTCAAAGCCATCAGGTGCGATCCGATTGGACCAGGGAACAAGCGGGAAACAGGCCAATTGGCCAGGCAGCGGCTGCGCGACACCCTCTGGAGCGGGACGCAACACAGCGACCGTCGCGGCGCCGCGCAACCAGTCAAACCGCGCCAGGCCGCCGCCGCCGGCGGGCAGCACCACTGCCCGCAAGCTGCCGCTGCGCAGCTCAATCATTTGAACATCGGGCCGTCGAGCAGGAATTTACCGCCCTGGTAAATGGTGGTAACGTCGTCTTTCGCCGGGAACTCGGAAGTATCCGGGAACAGGTGCGCGAACTGTGCCGACGAGTCCTTCGGGCGATAACCCAGGTGCGCCGCATAACGGTTATCCCACCATACCGAATCATTGTCCGACATGCCGAACACGATGGTGTGCCCAACGCGCGGAGCAAACAGCGAGCAGCGCAGCAGCTCCGTCAGATCGTCATATGACAGGTAGGTCGACATCATGCGCTTGTTCGCCGGCTGCGGGAAACTGGAGCCGATCCGGATGCAGACCGTCTCAATGCCGAAACGGTCGTAGTAATAGCGCGACATCTGCTCGCCAAACACCTTCGAAATGCCGTACATGCTGTCTGGCCGCGTCGGCATGTTCGCATCCAGCATATCGGTGGTCTTGTAGTAGCCGATCGCATGGTTCGAACTGGCAAACATCAGGCGCTTCACACCGTGCTTGTAGGCCGCCTCGTACAGGTTCGCCACGCCCAGGATATTGGCTTGCATGATCGCTTCAAACGGCGCTTCGGTTGAAATGCCGCCGAAATGCAGCACCGCGTCCACGCCCTCCATCAGTTTCATCACGGCCGCCTTGTCGGACAGGTCGCACGGCACCAGCTCCTCGCCGGGGCGCGCCTCGCCCATGTCGGCGATATCGCTCAAGCGCACCACTTCCGCCCAAGGCTTGATGCGGTCGCGCAGCACTTTTCCCAGGCCGCCGGCCGCGCCGGTCATCAGGATGCGCTTGAATGGTTTTCCAGTTTGGCTCATGTCTCTTACTCCGTCATCAGGTTACCGGCGCAGGATTGAACAGCGCCAGTGAATTATGGATCTTCCAGTGCTCGGCCCAGGTTTCCTTGCCGCTCGCCACATCCAGCATCAGGCGGAACAGCTCCCAGCCTACCTCTTCGATGGTCGCCTCGCCGCTGGCAATGCGGCCCGCATTCACGTCCATCAGATCGTGCCAGCGCTGCGCCAGGTCATTGCGGGTGGCTACCTTGATGACCGGTACCGCTGCCAGGCCATACGGCGTGCCGCGGCCGGTGGTAAATACGTGGATGTTCATGCCCGCCGCCATTTGCAGCGTGCCGCAAATGAAGTCGCTGGCTGGCGTCGCCGCGTAGATCAGGCCTTTCTGCGTCAGCTTGTCGCCCGGCGACAGCACGCCGTGAATCGCGCCCGAGCCGGACTTCACGATCGAGCCCATGGCCTTTTCCACGATGTTCGACAGGCCGCCCTTCTTGTTGCCCGGCGTGGTGTTGGCGCTGCGGTCGACACCGCCGCGCTTCAGGTAATCGTCGTACCACTGCATTTCGCGTATCATCGCTGCCGCCACTTCCGGCGTTTCGGCGCGCGACGTGAGCTGGTCGATGCCATCGCGCACCTCGGTCACCTCGGAGAACATCACCGCAGCGCCGGCGCGCACCAGCAGGTCGGTTGCAAATCCCACAGCCGGATTGGCAGTCACGCCCGAGAAGGCATCGCTGCCGCCGCACTGCACGCCAACTACCAGTTCGGAAGCAGGCACGGTTTCGCGCTGGCGTGCATTCAGCACTTTCAGGTGATGCTCCGCCGTGCGCATGATCGAATCGATCATCGAGTTGAAACCGACATGCGCACCGTCCTGCAGGCATACCACGTCCGGTTCGCCAGCGGCGGAATTGAGGTTGGCCGATGCAATCGGGATGCTCCCGGCCGGGAACAAACGCGTCGGCGGCAGCTTTTCGCAGCCGAGGCTGACCACCATTACCTGGTTGCCGAAGTTCGGGTTCTTGCTGATATTGCGCAGCGTGCGGATAGGCACATCGGCGCCCGGCGCATCGATCGCCACGCCGCAGCCGTAGATATGCTCCAGCCCCACCACGTCATCCACATTCGGATAGCGCGGCAGCAGTTCTTCCTTGATGCGCTTGACCGCGTGGTCGACCACGCCCGAGACGCACTGCACGGTGGTGGTCACGGCCAGGATATTGCGGGTGCCGACCGAACCATCGGCATTGCGGTAACCCTGGAAGGTGTAGCCTTCCAGCGGCGGCAGCGGCGCCGGCTTGCGGGTGCCGATCGGCAGGCCGTCGAGCGAACGGGCGCCAGGCATGCGCAGCACCTTTTCCGACACCCAGGAGCCGCGCGGGATCGCCTGGTCGGCATAACCGATGGTCACGTTATAGCGCGTCACGGGATCGCCTTCGGCCAGGTCGGCCAGCGCGACTTTATGACCTTGTGGCACGCCCTCGACCAGCGTCAGGCCGTCCGGGAATACCGATCCGGCCGGCAAGCCGCCGTCATTGACCACGATGGCGACATTGTCTGCCTCGTGCATCTTGATGTAGCGTGCAATTTTCATAGAAATCCTTTGGGTACTTGCATTGTTCCTTCCCTTCGTTTTCAGTATGCCACACAAAAAACTCGATTGGCTAGTCCACCTTGCATATTTGGCCTGACCAAATTAGAATGGCCTGACCAGATGACGCACTTTCACCACACTTGAAACGTCCCACCGGAGACCTATGAAGCCGACATCGTCCCTGCTGGCAGCCGCCCTGGCTTGCCTGTTTGCCCTCAGCCCGGCCCACGCTGAAGGCCCGTACCGCAATCCCGACAATAAAAACTTGACCGACATCTCCGAGGGCACCTACCCCGTGCCGTACAAGATGCCGACGGTCGCCGAGATCACCGGCACGCTGGAGAAGGTGCGCGGCTACATGGACAGCGTGACCCCGACCCGCATCATCAACAAGAAAACCGGCGAGCCAATCACCGACCTGAAAACCCCGGTGGCCGATGCGATCTTCGAGCCAAGCAAGGGCGACTTCGGCATCCAGGTCTACGAAATGGGCCTGGTGCATTCCGGCCTGCTGCGCGCAGCCGAAGCGACCGGCGACCGCGGCTTCGTCGCCATGACGGAACGCCATTTCAATTTCTTCAAAGAGACCAAGCCTTACTTCACCGCGCAGGAAAAGCAGTTCAAGCTGGAGCGCGGCAACAGCTTCTCGCGCTTCCTCGACCCGCGCTCGCTCGATGATTCAGGCTCGATGTGCGCCGCCCTGATGCGCGCTCGCGCCGCCAAGGTTGGTCCCGACCTGTCCGACATGATTGCCACGTGCAGCGACTGGGTCGCCAACAAACAGTTCCGCCTGAAGGATGGCACCCTGGCCCGCAAGCGGCCGCAAGCCGTATCGCTGTGGGGCGACGACTTGTACATGGGTGTGCCGGCGCTGGCCGAAATGGGCCGCATGACCGGCAGGCGCGCCTACTACGACGACGCCGTGAACAATGTGCTAAATATGTCGGGTTATTTGTTCAACCCGCAAGTGAACCTGTACACGCACGGCTGGCACCCCGGCATGAAGGACGCGCCGAACTTCTACTGGTCGCGCGCCAATGGCTGGGCGGTGCTGGCCATGTCCGACCTGCTTGACGTGCTGCCGAAAGACCATCCGGGCTACCCGAAAGTGCTGGCGCAATTGCGGCTGTCGCTGAAAGGCATTGCCGAACGCCAGTCCGGCAGCGGCCTGTGGCACCAGATGATCGACCGTAACGACTCCTACCTCGAGACGTCGGCTTCCGCCATCTTCACCTATGTGATCGCGCACGCGGTCAACCAGGGCTGGATCTCGCCGGCGCCCTACGGTTCGATCGCCCAAGCCGGCTGGGCGGGCCTGCAAACCAGGGTGACCGGGCTGGGTGAAGTGGAAGGCATCTGCGTCGGCACCACGCTGGCCGGCGACCAGGTCTACTACTACAATCGCCCGACCAGCAAGCACGCACTGCACGGCTACGGCCCGCTGTTGCTGGCGGGCGCCGAGATGATCAAGCTGGTCACCAATCCCAAGCTGGACGTCCAGTACCGCGTGCGCACCTACCACTATCTGCCGAAAGGCGGCGAAACCGATTACCGTGAACACCACTGAGGAACCGCCATGAAGACTACCCGCATTCTCGCCGCGCTGGCTGCTGCCCTGCCCGCGCTGACCGCCAGCGCAGCGGAACGCCTGACCATCACGCTGCAGCACGACCTCGACATCGCGCGTCCCTCGGAAACCGTGACCGTGCCCTGGTCTGAGGTGAACAAGGCGCTGCCGCATGCGCTGGTACAGAAGATCGCAGTGCGCGATGCCTCCGGCCGCCTGGTGCCGCACCAGGTCACCAATGTCGCGCCACAGGCAAAGGACCCGCAAAATGTCGGCATCGCCTACGGCGAGCTGATTTTCCAGCACAGCTTCAAGGCCGGCGAAAAGTCCGCCACCTACACGGTTGAGAAGATCGACAGTGTGGCGCCAGTCTTCGCCGCGCAAACCTTTGCCCGCTATGTGCCGGAACGCCTGGACGATTTCGGCTGGGAAAACGACAAGATCGGCCACCGCACCTATGGGCCCGCACTGGCCGCACCCGCCCCGGCGGGCGTCGTGAAAGAAGTGCTGGTGACCTCGGGGCTGGACCTGTGGTTCAAGCGCGTGCCTTACCCGATCGTCGACCGCTGGTACAACAAAGGCCACGATCACTACCACCATGACGAAGGCGAAGGCATGGACATGTACAACGTCGGCCGTTCGCGCGGTGCCGGCGGTACTGGGGTGTGGGAAGGCGGCAAGCTGTATGTCTCCACCAACTACGCGAGCTGGAAAGTGCTGGCCAATGGGCCGGTGCGCTCGATATTCGAACTGTCATACGCAGCGTGGGACGCCGCCGGCCTGCCGGTCATGGAAACGAAGCGCTTCACCGTCGATGCCGGCCAACAGCTCGATATGATCGAATCCACCTTTTCTTATGCGGGCGAAAAGCCGCTGACCATTGCCGTGGGCCTGAACAAGACGCCGAGCGACAAGGGCCAGAACCCGCAGATCGCCACCAGGCGCGAAGGCAAGGTGCTGCTGCAATGGGTTGAGCAAGCCGGCAACGGCGCCTTCGGGACCGCCGTTATCGTGCCAACCGCGCAAGGCTTTGCGGAAGACAGCTTGAATGAGCTGATCCTCGCGCCGGCAAGCGCAGGCAAGCCGTTGCGCTATTACGCCGGCGGCGCCTGGAGCCGCGCCGGCGAAATCACCAGCCGCGAGCATTGGGAAGCCTACGTCGCCGACGCCGCCGTCCGCGCCGCCAACCCCGTGCGCACCACCCTGGCAGCAAGCAAATGAGCGGCCCGCGCGAAACCAGTCAGCCGAGCCCGTGTCACACTTGGGGTGTGACCCCAGGGTGTGACACGAGCCCAGCAGCACCTGCGCGCCGCGTGTTGCTCCGGGCGGCCGTCGCTGGCGGTGCGCTGGCCGCTTCGCAGCCGGTGTTGGCGCGGTTCGCGGCGGCTGTGGGCAGCGGCGATCCATGGTTGCGAGCGCGCGAGATCGCGGCGCTCTTTGCCACACCGCTCGCTTTCCGCAAGCAGGACTTCCTGGTGACGGAGTACGGCGCAAAGCCCTGCAAGCTGGTTCAGGTGCAAGGCCAGGTTGCATCGCTTGAACCGGGCACGCTGCAAACTCCCGCGAAAGGCAGCCATGATTGTTATCCTGCGATCACCGCCGCTGTCGCGGCCGCGCACAAGGCCGGCGGCGGACGCGTGCTCATTCCTGAAGGTGTCTGGTACGTCAAGGGTCCGCTGGTGCTGCGCTCCAATGTCCACGTGCACCTGGCAAAAGGTGCGCGCCTGGTGTTCAGCGCCAACCCTGGCGATTACGCCAGATACGGCGACATCGACTGCGGCAACAACGGCATGCTGGTTCGCAGCCGCTGGCAAGGCAACGATTGCCTGAACTTCTCCCCGCTGGTCTACGCCCATGGCCAGAAGAACATAGCACTCACCGGCGAAGACTGGACCTCCGTGCTGGACGGCCAGGGCGGTGTTCCATTCGAAAATAATCCGAACGAGTGCTGGTGGGACTGGAAAGGCCGCGGCAAGCCAGCGCACGACCGCACCGAAAACGCGCCCAACCCGCGTAACGCCCCGCTCTCGCAGCGCGCGCCGAGCCTCGCGCCAGAAGGAAGTGCGCTGATTGAAGGCTCAGGCAATCGCTGGCAGGCCGATTCACGCTACCTGCCCGCGCTCTCCGAAGCCGGCATCGCAGCCAACGAACGCGTCTTCGGCCACGGCCACTTCCTGCGCCCCAGCATGGTCGAACTGATCGAATGCGAAAATGTCCTGCTGCAGGGCTACCACGTCGTCGGTGCGCCGTTCTGGGTGCATCATCCAGTCGCTAGCCGCAATGTCCATTTCAAGGACGTGAACATGGAAAGCCTCGGCCCGAACAGCGACGGCTTCGATCCCGAAGCCTGCGACGGCGTGCTGGTGGAAGGCTGCACATTCAACAACGGCGACGACTGCATCGCCATCAAGGCCGGCAAGAACAGCGATACCAACTACGGCCCCACCCGCAATATCCTGATCCGCAACTGCGTGATGAACAGCGGCCATGGCGGCGTCACGCTGGGCAGCGAAATGGCCGGCGGCATTGAGCACGTCTACGCCGAGCAGATCGAATTCCGAAACCTGCACTGGGCCAGCGACGCGCTGAATACCGCCATCCGCCTGAAAACCAATATGAATCGCGGCGGCTTCCTGCGCCACCTCTATGTGCGCAACTGCACGCTGCCAAACGGCGTACAAACCAGGCCCGGCCTCTACAAGCCGCTCGCTGGTTCCAGCAAGCCAGCCGGCCCGATCGCTTCCGGTGCAGGCGCCGTGATCACCTTCGACTGCGACTACGCGCCAGCCGACGACGCGGTGCGCACTCGCCCGCCGCAGGTATCGGACATCGACATCTCCGGCCTCAAAGTCGGCAACGTCAATACGCCGCAAGGCAGGGTCTCCTGCTACCAGGCCATGGTGCTGCTCGGCCCCGTTGCCAGCAGCTACAACGGCACCCCGGGCGTGACCATCCCGCCGATCACACGGGTAAAGATCCGCGACTGCGACTTCGGCACGCCACGCAATATTGAGCAACCGTGGTTTCTGCACAACGTCCGCGGCCTGATGCTGGACAACGTCACCATAGGCGGCAAGCGCTATAGCGGAGAATTTTCGGCTGAAGCCTGATCTGGACAGGCCAATTTTAAAAATAAATACATTTGGACTGACCACATTGCAAAAACATTGGCATAAAATACTGAAACCGGCCTGACCAATTAGAAGAGCCGGCAGGAATAATAAAACAGGAGATGGCATGAAGTTTACGGATCAATCCGAGGCCTTGCGCAAGTTCGCGCTGCGTCTCGTCGGCACTTACTCGGTCACCGCGCTGGCCATGGGCCTGGCCCACGCGCAGGCCACAACGGCCGCAGCGCCGGCTGCGGAACCAGAAATGAAAGTGGTGGTTACCGGCCTGCGCGCTGCGCTGGAATCGGCGTTGAACAAAAAGCGCGAAGACAACGGCATTGTCGATGTCATCAAGGCCGAAGACATGGGCAAATTCCCGGACACTAACCTGGCCGAATCGCTGCAGCGCGTGCCCGGCGTAGTGATCGACCGCGACGCCGGCGAAGGCCGCAGCATCACCGTGCGCGGCCTGGGCCAGGACTTCACCCGCGTGCGCATCAACGGGCTGGAAGCACTGGCCACCACCGGCGGCACCGACAGCTCCGGCGGTACCAACCGCTCGCGCGGCTTCGACTTCAACGTGTTCGCCTCCGAATTGTTCTCGTCGCTGACCGTGCGCAAGAGCTCTTCCGCCGATGTGGACGAAGGCTCGCTGGGCGCCACTGTCGACCTGCAAACCATGCGCCCCTTCGACCTGAAAGGCTTCAACGCCACCATCACGGCCAAGGGCAAGTACAACGACCTGTCGAAGAAGACCGACCCGCGCGTGGCCTTCCTGCTGTCCGATACTTTCGCTGATCGCAAGGTGGGTGTGCTGCTGTCCGGCGCCTTCTCCAAGCGCCAGTTGCTGGAAGAAGGCTTTTCCACGGTGCGCTGGGATAACGGCCCATCGAGCGGCGGCTGGTGCGCACCGCAAGGCGTAGCGGCCAATCCAGCCAATTCCACCGCCGCTACCTGCGGGCCTGCGGCACAAGGCGTAGCGCGCCTGCCCGCCTCGCAAGCGGCAAGCGATGCCTACAACCTGGCCAGCAATGCGAACAACTTCCATCCGCGCCTGCCGCGCTATGGCCGCCTGACCCACGACCAGGACCGCGTCGGCCTGACCGGCTCCGTGCAATGGCGCCCGATGCAAGGCTCGCTGGTAACGTTTGACATGCTGTATGCGAAGCTCGATGCAACGCGCCAGGAAGACTTCCTGGAAGCGATTTCGTTCAGCCGCTCCGCCAGCCAGGGCGGCAAGCCGCAAACCTCGGTGGTGGAAGCACAGTACGCGCCGAACGGCAACCTGTTGTACGGAAAATTCAACGGCGTGGACATGCGCGCGGAATCGCGCTTCGACGAGCTGTCCACCACCTTTACCCAGCCGACACTGACCATCGAGCAGCGCCTGACCGACACCCTGCAACTGCAGGCACGGGTTGGCCGCGCCACCTCGAAATTCCGCAACCCGGTGCAGACCACCACCACGCTCGATGCGCTGAACGTGAACGGCTACACCATCGACTTCCGCCAGGACGACCGTCATCCGGTCATTTCGCTGCCGTTCGATCCTGCTGCCAGCGGCAGCATGGGGATTGTCGGCGTGCCGCAGGTTGCCAGCGGCACCCAGCCAACTACCGTACCCAACACCACCACCAGCGAAATCCGCATTCGTCCACAAGGCGCCACCAACCGCAACGACACCGCCACCGTGGACCTGGCCTGGGAAGCATCGGATGCGCTGACCTTCAAGGGCGGCCTGAATCGCAAGAAGTACGATTTCGACTCCTATGAGTCGCGCCGCGTGAACCAGAACGACACGATCTTCGCGCCGCCCGCCGGTTCCGGCAACCTGACCACCACCCTGAGCGGCTTTGGCAACGGCCAGAACCTGCCGGCTGGCACCTATACCACCTGGCTGCTCCCGGACCTGAACGCCATCGCCAAGGCATACGACATCTACTGCAATTGCATCAAGAGCGGTGCTGCCGGCGGCCCGGGCGACTTCACCCTGTCCTCCATCACCAACGGCAATGCACGCGGCAACAACCGCTCTGTCACCGAGGAAGACAAGGGCTTCTACCTGATGGGCGAATTCAAGACAGAGTTGGGCAGCATTCCACTGCGCGGCAACTTTGGCGCGCGTTATGTAAAGACTGAGCTTTCGGCTACCGGCTACCAGGCTGCCGGTGGCGGCACCGCCGTTACCGTCAACAACGAGTACTCGGACACGCTGCCGTCCCTGAACATCGCCGCCTCCTTGACGCCAGACCTGATCGCCCGCTTCGCCGCGGCCAAAGTCATGACCCGCCCGCAGCTGAACAACCTGTCGCCAGGCGGCACCATCGCTACCACTGGCACGCCAAGCATCACTACCGGCAATCCGCTGCTGAAGCCTTTCCGCGCCAAGACCTTCGACACCAGCCTCGAATACTACTTCGGCAAGAACGCCTTTGTCGGCCTGGGCCTGTTCCAGAAGAACATCAGCACCTACATCCAGTCGCTGCGCACCAATATTCCGTACAAGGATACCGGACTGCCGATGTCGCTGCTGCCGGCCAACTTCACCGGCGAAGAAGTGTTCCAGGTGACGGCGCCGATCAACACCGATGGCGGCAAGCTGAAAGGCTTCGAGCTGAATTACCAGCAGCCGTTCACCTTCCTGCCAGCATGGGGCAAGGACTTCGGCGCCCTGGTGAACTATACCCACGTGAAGTCGAAGATCGAGTACGTAGTTTCGCCGACCAGCGATACCCGCATCACCGACGACTTGCTGAACCTGTCGCCGCGCTCCTGGAACGCCACGCTTTACTACGACAACGGCAAGCTCAGTGCCCGCATCTCGGCGTCCTCCCGCTCGTCCTTCGTAACCCGCGTGCCGGGCCAGAACAACAACGATGTCGAAGGCAAGAACAAGTCGCTGAACGTGGACTTCTCCATGTCGTACAAAATCAACGACAAGCTCGAACTCACGCTGGAAGGCGTGAACCTGACCAACGAGGAAAACGACCAGTTCGTGAGCCGCGCGCGCAACAGCGTCGTGGTGAACAACGTGACCGGCCGTGAATTCCTGGCCGGCCTGCGCTACAAGTTCTAAGGTGTTTCAAAGGCGTCTCTCCGCCTCTACTTCCAGCCCCGCCTAGCGCGGGGCCTTTTTTTTCTGCGAGAATGTCCACATTCGTTCCCGACCCCAGGGTGGACATTTTGGCTAGCGAAATGCAACTAAGTGAGGTCCCCGGCGAGAGCCCGCATTTCGTGCGCTCGGTCACCGAGATGGGCGATACGCGCGACGTCATCGCCAGCGAGGATATCTATGCCAGCAACGGCACCAAGCTGCTGGCCAAGGGCGCCCGAATCGACAGCAAGCAGTTTGAAAAGCTCACCCGCTACAAGCTCTCCGCCCCGCTCGACCAGGTGCTGTCCTCCGACAAGGCCGTCGATGCCGCCACGCTGGCGATCGAATTCGACCGCATCCTCGAACACGATGCCACCTACCGCCAACTCCTCTCGCGCGCCGGCGATCCGCGCCAGCTGAAGCACTGCACCGCCAACCTGCGCCTGCACTCGACCATCGAGCTGCGCCTGACGGTAATGGCGGACAAGCACCCCGAGATGTTCGAACACACGCTGCGCAGCGCCATCATCGCCTTTGCCAGTGCCCAGCGCATGGGCATTCTTGCCGCCGACCTTCCGGCTGTGCTGCTGGCAGCCTTGTGCCATGACTTCGGAGAAATGCACACCGACCCGCGCATCCTCGACCAGTCGCACCAGGTTACGGCGGAAGAACGCCGTTTCGTGCACGTGCATCCCGTCACCGGCTACGTGCTGCTGAAAGACTTGCCGGGCTTCCCTGCAGCTGCGAGCAAGGCCGTGCTGCAACACCACGAACGGCTCGATGGCAGCGGCTATCCGCACGCCCTGCACGGCGCGCAGATCGAGCGCCTGTCGCGCATCATTGCAGCTGCCGACGTAACCGAAACCGTGTTGCGCCGCCTGGACATGCAGCGCCTTGAAATGCTGTACCGGATTAACAAGCCGCGCTTCGATGGCGATGTACTGGCCATCCTGCGCGATCTTCTGCAACCGCAGGCCGGCCATCCGGCCGACGCCGGGCCCGCCGCCGATCCGTCGGAACGCCTGAACCACCTGTCCGCTTTGCTGCAGGCCTGGTTCGGCCTCAGGACAATGCTGGAACAGGGCCCCGCCGCCGACTCGCCGGGGTCGCCGCTGGCCTTCCTGTTCGAGCGCATGGCCTCGATCCGCTCACTGGTACTGCAAGCCGGCTTCAATCCCGACGACATGACCAGCATGCTGGCCATGATGCAGGACGATCCAGAAGTGCTGGCCGAACTGCGCGCCATGCTCGATGAAATGGATTGGCTGCTGGCCGACCTGGCCAATGAGATCGACCGCCGTTCGCCGGAGCTTGACGGCCTGTCCCAGGGTGCGCTGAAGGACCTGATGCACCACCTTCGCCCTGAAGTTCATTAACAAAACGGTTGCAAATGCTTACACCGATTACACGGCACGATGTTTTTTGCAGCCCCTGGCCGCCCTATACTGCAGCCACGCGACTTGCGGAAACCAACAAATGAAAGGGTACGCCATGAAAACCACCAAGCTGTTCGCCGCCGTCCTGGTATCGGCCTTCGTCTTGCCAGCCTTCGCCCAATCCACCCCTAACCTGGACAAGCGCGAAGAGCACCAGCAAGAGCGCATCGCCCAGGGCATCCAGTCCGGCCAATTGACCGCCAAGGAGGCACAGCACCTGGAAGCTCGCGAAACCAAGCTGGCCAACGACGAAGCCATGGCCAAGGCCGACGGCAAAGTCACCCGCAAGGAGCGCCGCAAGCTGCAGCGCGAAGCTGACCGCGACAGCGCCGCCATCCACCACCAGAAGCACGACAAGCAAACCCGTTAATTTCAATGCCAGCGCGCTATGACGCCATCGTAGTCGGCAGTGGCCCCGGTGGCGCCAGCGTCTCGCACACGCTTGCGCGGCATGGACAGCGCGTACTGGTACTGGAACAGGGCAGCGGCGCCCCTTTGCGGGGCACGCTGGCCCAAATGGCGGGTATCGGCGCCATTCCCGGCAAGGGAGCTTTTTTCCACCGCGATGCATCGCTGCTGGTGCGCGGACTGGCTACCGGTGGCAGCTCCACGCTGAATTTTGCCACTGCGGCCGCGCCCCCGCTGGAACGTTTTGCGGCGCTGGGCATCGACCTGGCGCCTGCGCTGGCGGAATGCCATGCCGAACTCCCGATCGGCCAACTGCCAGATGAACTGCTTGGCCCCATGGCCCGGCGCATCATGCAGGCCGCGCTATCCTCCGGCCTGCCATGGCAAAAACTCGACAAGATGATCCGTCCCGCCATCTGCCGTACCGGTTGCTGGCGATGCGTCTATGGTTGCCCGTATGGTGCCAAGTGGACAGCGCGCGACCTGCTCGATGATGCGCGCCTGCGCGGCACGCACATCCTGGACAATGCACAGGCCATGCGCGTGTTGCTCGACCAGGGCCGGGCGGTGGGCGTGGAATACCTGCGCGACGGTTCGCTCCACACAGTCCACGCCAGCGTGGTGATATTGGCCGGCGGCGGTATTGGCAGCCCGCGGCTGCTGCATGCCTCCGGCCTGGCGCCGCGCAGCCTGCCCTTCATCAGCGATCCGGTAGTGGCGGTGATGGGTGCGGTAGACGATATTGACGGCGGCGCCGAAGTGCCGATGGCGGCCGGCATGGCGCTGCCGGAAGAAGGCCTGTCCTTTGCCGACCTGACCTTGCCCAGGCCGATGTACCAGGCCTTCGCGCTCCAGGTTGGCCGCATCGACCGCCTGTTCGCACACCGCCGCACGCTTAGCATCATGGTCAAGATCCGCGACCTGGCCGGCGGCGGGATCGGCCCGCGCTGGGTCGACAAGACACTGCAAGCGCAAGACCGCGAACGTTTCCGCCGCGGCACCGCGCTGGCACGGCGCATCCTGTCCCAGGCCGGCGCGCGCCATGTGTTCCAGAGCTGGCATTTTGCCGCCCATCCTGGCGCTGCGCTGGCGGTGGGCAGTGGCGGCCCGGCAGCCGTGGACAGCGATTTGCGCAGCGCCACGCCAGGACTCTACGTCTGCGATGCCTCCGTCCTGCCCGCCCCCTGGGGCCTGCCGCCCACCCTCACTCTGCTTGCACTCGGCAAGCGGCTCGGACACCGACTACAGGATTTTTTGTAGTCAAAATACTTTAAATTAATCGCCTTTTCTGCTGCGTTTACGCCACATCACAAGCGTGCACGTAGTCAAACTACTCCATACTTTGTCCACCAAAACAAAGAAAGGAAGGACTATGGAGACTCAACGCAAGGCCCTGTTGGCGGCCACCCTGGCCGCTCTCGCCATCCATGCGCAGGCTGCGCCCGACACTTCGGTCGGCAACAAGCAAGGCTTCAACACGGACGTGATCTACCAGATCGTGACCGACCGCCTGTCGGACGGGAATAGCGCGAACAACCCCACCGGCAGCGCCTTCAGTTCCGGCTGCACGCAGAAAAAACTGTTCTGCGGCGGCGACTGGAAAGGCATTCAGAACAAGATCGAGGATGGCTACCTGACCGGCATGGGCATTACCGCCATCTGGATTTCGCAGCCGGTGGAGAACATCACCGCGGTGCTGAACTACTCGGGCACCAACAGCACTGCCTACCACGGCTACTGGGCGCGCGACTTCAAGCGCGCCAATCCGGCCTTCGGCACCATGACCGATTTCACCAACATGATCAACGCGGCCCACGCCCGCAACATCAAGGTGATCATCGACTTCGCGCCAAACCATACTTCGCCCGCTTCGGCCAGCGATACCACCTTCGGCGAGAACGGTAAGCTGTATGACAACGGCGTGCTGCTGGCTGGCTATGGCTCCGACCCGAACGGCTACTTCCACCACAACGGCGGCACCGATTTCTCCACCCTGGAAAGCGGCATTTACCGCAACCTGTTCGACCTGGCGGACCTGAACCACAACAATGCCACGGTGGATGGCTACATGAAGGCCGCCATCAAGATGTGGCTGGACCTGGGCATCGACGGCATCCGCATGGACGCGGTCAAGCACATGCCTTTCGGCTGGCAAAAGAGCCTGATGTCCTACATTCAGGGCTATAAGCCGGTGTTCACTTTTGGCGAGTGGTACCTGAGCGAGAATGAGGTCGATCCCGCCAACCACTACTTCGCCAACCGCAGCGGCATGAGTTTGCTGGACTTCCAGTTCGCCCAGAAGGTGCGCCAGGTCTTCAAGGACGGCTCGGCGAACATGACTTCGCTGAACCAGATGGTGAGCGATACCGCAGGCCAGTACGCCCACGTCGGCGACCAGGTCACCTTCATCGACAACCACGACATGCCGCGCTTCCAGGTGGCCGGCGCCAGCGGCCGCAAACTGGAACAGGCGCTGGCCTTCACCCTCACCTCGCGCGGCGTGCCGGCAATCTACTACGGCACCGAGCAATACATGCAGGGTACCGGCGATCCAGACAACCGTGCCATGATGACCTCTTTCGCCACCACCACGCCTGCATACGGCCTGGTCGCGCGCCTGGCACCGTTGCGCAAATCCAATCCCGCCATCGCCTACGGCAGCACGCAGCAGCGCTGGGTCAACAACGATGTATTGATCTACGAACGCAACTTCGGCAACAACGTGGCCGTGGTCGCGATCAATCGCAACCTGTCCACAGCAACCTCGATCAGCGGCTTTATCGCCGGCCTGCCGGCAGGCAGCTACACCGACGTGCTGAATGGACTGGGCTTCAACGGCAACAGCATCACGGTCGGCGCGAACGGTGCGGTCGGCAACTTCACGCTGGCGGCTGGCGCCATCGCCGTGTGGCAGTACACCGCCACGGTGGCCTCGCCAAAACTGGGCCACGTGGGACCGAATATGTCCATGCCCGGCAAGACCGTCACCATCGACGGCCGCGGCTTCGGCGCCACCAAAGGCACAGTGAAGTTCGGCAGCACGGTAGTCAGCGGCGCCAATATCCTGTCGTGGGAAGACACCCAGGTCAAGGTACTCGTGCCAAGCGTGGCGGCCGGCATGAGCGGCGTAAGCATCGTCACGGCGGGTGCCGTAACGAGCGATAGCTGGGACAATTTCGAGATCCTCAGCGGCCCGCAAGTCACGGTGCGCTTCGTGGTCGGCAACGCCACTACGGTTTCCGGTGAAAACGTCTACCTGACCGGGGATAAGTTCGAACTTACCAACTGGAGCGCCACTGCACCGCTTGGCCCGCTGTTCAATCAGGTGGTGTACAGCTACCCGAACTGGTACACCGATGTCAGCGTACCGGCCGGCACCACCCTCAGCTACAAGTTCCTGAAAAAGAGCGCCAATCCAACCGTGTGGGAAGGCGGCAGCAACCATACCTTCACCACGCCGGCCAGCGGCACGGCGACGGTAAACGTGAACTGGCAGCCTTGAGTCAGGGCTTCAGCTTTAAGATCGTGCGCTGAGTAGCGACGTATAGCGCGCCTTTCCTGTCCACGGCAAGGGCGCGCAGTTTCCCAAGGCCTTCAGGCAAGTCCTTGCCTTCGGTGGTGACTTCGCCGTTGGCCGACAGCTTGCGCAGGGCCCCATCGTCAATCAGATAGATATTGTTGCCGGCGTCGGTCGCTGCATGGGTAATGTTGCGGAAGCGCGCCATCAGGCTTACCCCATCGTTGCTGCCCTTGCGATCGCGGCTGCCCGCCGCCAGCCATTGATAGCCGTCGGCGCCGACGCGGCTCACATAATGACCGTGCAGCATGAAGACATCATCGCTTGGCGCTACCAGCACGTCGCCGCAGCCGCCTGTCCCCTGCAACTCTGTCTTGCGCGCCACGCCGCGCGGACGGATGCGCCACAACACGTTATCGGCGCAATACCATGCCTGGCCGGTGGCATCCGCTGCAATGCGATGCTGCCCCAGTCCGGTCAGCATGAACGGTTCGGCATCCTGCGTGACATAGGCCCACATACGGCGCAGCGCCGGCACAAAGCCGGTCTGCTCGGGCGTCATGCCCGGCGGGCCGCTGACCAGCGAAATCATGCCTTCCGTGCTGACGCCTGCCAGCCCGCCATTGGCGGTAACGAATACGCCGGTGCTGGGGCGCGCGACCATCGCGCCGTGCAGGTCCACCTGGGCCGCGGTATGCGAATCGCGCAGCTTGCGGAAACTCCCGGCCTCCAGCAAGGTACGCACCACGCCCTCCTTGTCGATGCGGCGCAACTGGTCGCCGTCCAGCACATACAGCCCGCCGTCGCGCCCCACTGCAAGCTGCGTGATATCGCCGAAGCGCGCCTGCAATGCCGGACCGTCGCGGTTCAACGATGCCGCATATTGCAGGGCGAATGGCTGCGCCTTGCCATTGGCATCCCAGCTCATTGCCGCCTGGCGCTCGGCCAGCAGGAGATGCAGGCTGCCATCCTGGGCACGCGCTACGCCAGACAGCTCGCCGGTGACATCGCCCGCCCCCAGCAGGGGAACGATCATGCCGTTTAGCTCGATGCGATAGATGGTGCCCGTGGCGGGAACGGTCGCCAGCAACCGGCCCTGGGAGTCGACCGCCATTTGCCCGGCAGGCACGGCACGCGCCCTGGCCACAGTCGGCATGCTCGGTGCCAGGTAACGCCGCAGGCATTTGCCGCGCTGGCATTCCGCAGCCGCTCCCGCGATCGCGCTGGCTGAAATGCGTTCCGGGGCGTGGCCCTGCTGCAGCTCCGGCTGCGCTTGGGCTGGGGCGGCATCCATTTGCAGGTCAAGCGGCAGCCACTTGCCGCTCGCTTCGACGCGCAGTGCGCTGGCTGCATCATGCAATATGACGCCGCCCCGTGCATCAAGTGCGATGCCCTGCGGTTGCAGCGGCAAGCCTTGGACCACCGTGCTGACTACCCCGTCCGCAGAGATCCGCCGCAACGCACTGTTACCGGCATCGGCCACCAGCAGTCCGCCCGCCGCATCGAACGCCAGCCCGGCGGGCTGGTCGAAGCGCGCCGCGATACCCTTGCCGTCATTGCGCCCGGCGGTGCCGGCCTGGCCGGCAACGGTGCGCACATCGCCCGAGGGAGAAATCGCCTTCACGGCATGATTGCCAGCATCGGCCACGTACAGCGTGCCGTCCGCGGCGACTGCCAGTCCGGCAGGAGCGATAAAACGGCCCGGCACGGTGACCAGCGCGCCATCCGCCTTCATCGCCCGCACGGTCGCGCCATCGGTGAAGTAGATGGTGTCGTCGCGGCCCACGGCTATGCCGCGCGGCGCGTCGATCCGCTCGCTGTTCATGGCAATGGGAGCGCCCGCAACAAGCTCCCATTTCGCTGCGAGGGCGGCATGGGACAGCAGCAGCGCGGCTGCTGCCGCAATCAGTCTTTTCTTATTCATCCAGCGGGCGGGAAGTAGGAAGGCGCCACAGGTAAACTGTCACGCCGCAGGCAACCAGGAACAGCATGACCTTCACCGGCACGAAGGGCACCCTGTACATCGAGTAGGCCATCGACGGCCACATCATCGCCATGGCCAGCACCTTGCCGCGCAAAGGGATGCCGCGCCCGTCTTCGTAATCGCGCAGGTAGCGGCCAAAGCGGCCGTGGTTGCGCAGCCAGTTGTGCAACTTGTCGGAACTGCGGGCGAAGCAGGCCGACGCCAGCAGCAGGAAGGGCGTGGTGGGCAGCAGCGGCAGGAACACGCCCAGGCCCGCGAGGACCATGAACAGGCAGCCAATTGTGACCAGGACGATTTTCATCGCCCCATTATAGCGGCGGGCAGGTCCTCGTATGCGCGTTGTGCACTTCGCGGTGGTCGGCCGGATCGCCGGCATCGAAACTGGCTTTCGGGTAGGCGCAGAACAGCGGGAACGATTCGCGCTGGCACAACTGCGTCCACATATGCTCCAGCCGCATGGTGGCGCGGTACAGCTTTTCGTCCCACAGCAAGGCCACCATTTCGCCGAAAGCGCGCACGGTCGTATGCCGCTCGCGCGCCTTGGCCAGTAATTCTTCGATCATCTCATGAAAGCGCGACTCGGCTGGCCAGCCGTCGAACATGAACCGCGCCAGGCAGGACCGTGCATCGCGCACGATGAATTGCCCACGGGATGCCGCAGCCGCTACGCTGATTCCGCTGCGTTCCAGGCGCTCGGCCAGGGCGGTTCGGTGTTCCGGCGTAGCGATGATGATCACGGCTTCGTTCTTCCGAAACCCCTCCGAGACAAAGAACTCCAGCGTGTCGAGAAATGCCTCTTCATTTTCATATACCTGCACCACGTGGTCGCAGTGCGAAATATGCTGCCAGAATTCCTCTATCGCTTCTTGTTGCTGCGTCGACTGCATTCAGTTGGCTCCAGAAATAAGGAAACCAAGAGTAGCAGATCAAAACAGCCAAAAGATGCGCGCTTTGTCACGCGCTGCGGCCATGCAGGTGCACCGCCAGCCACAGGGCGCCATCGGAAACCTGCCGCACCGTATGCGGGGTGCGCGCGGGCAGGAACAGATAGTCGCCTGCCTTCAGCTGCACCTTGCGCCCCGCCACTTCAAGCGTGGCTTCACCCGTCAGCAGCACGACCCATTCGTCCTGTTCCTGGACGTATTCCTGCGATTCGATCTTCGACGTGCTGACAATGCGCTCGATCACCAGTCCCTGGTGCGACAGCAGCGTATCGAATCGCTCACCCGTTGCGGGCGGCAGTGCATCCTCGTACAGGTTTCCCATTTCCTTTTCCCTGGTCAGTGCGTGCCATCATGGCAGGCGTAGCATACACCTCGCCCTGCGCGTCGATCAGCATGGCCTCCTTCAAGTCGAGCCGTTGCGCCATATCGCACCAGCCTTGCGGGCCGACCACGAACAGCGGCTTGGAATTGCCGTCGGAGCGCAAGCCGGCATCGGTGCCGCCGGAGGTAATGATGGTCACGGAGGCCACCAGGTCCACCGTTTGCCCGCTGCGGGCATCGATGATGTGGGCATGGCGCCTGCCTTGCTTCATGAAGTAGCGCTCATAGTCGCCGCTGGTGCCGATCGCTTCATTGTCGTGCAGGGCCACGCGCGCCACCATTTGCGGCCCGCGTGGATTGCGGATGCCGACCATCCACGGCCTGGACCCCGGCTGGCCAAGCGCAATCGCATTGCCGCCGACGTTCACCAGCGCTGCCTTGACGTGGGCCTGGCGCAGGATCTGCGCCGCCCGGTCCAAGGCATAGCCCTTGGCGTAGCCGCCCAGGTCCAGCATGACGGCGCGGTTGCTGCTGGTAATGCGGTTGCCGTCGAAATGCAGGTCCGCCATGCGCGGATTGGCTTTCACCAGGCTCTCGATTTCCGCTGGCAAAGGGCCACCGGCCGTGATGTCGTTTTTCTGGAAACCCCACAGCCGGATCAGGCGCCCGATCGCGGGGTTGAAGGTATCGCCGGAGCGGGCCGACAAATCGGCAGCGGAGCGCAACAGCCCCACCATCTCCTCGTCTGCCTCAAAAGGCTCGCCGCGGGCTATGGCATCGTTCAGCGCCGTAAGCTGGCTAGGTTGCCAGGCATGGTACTTGTGGTGCAGGCGGTCGAACTCACGCAGCACGGCCGCGCCCTGCTGGCGTGCCTCCGCTTCCGAAGGTCCGTAAATACTCACCTCCACCTGCGTGCCGAACACATGGCCCTGCACATGGTGCACTTCGTCCCTTGCCGTGCAAGCCGCCAGTAATGGCAGCAACACGGCGCAAGCCAACAGCCGCCGGCGCTGCATCATCAGCTCTTGGCCATGAAATCGATGGCGGCTTTCACCTCATCGTCCTTCAGGCCGGGATTGCCGCCTTTCGGAGGCATCATCTTGAAGCCGTTCAGTGCGTGGGTGTACAGCACCTCCTTGCCCTGCTTGACGCGCGGCCCCCAGGCGGCTTTGTCGCCGACCTTGGGTGCTCCCAGCACGCCGGCAGCGTGGCAGGAGGCGCAATTGGCGGAATAGATCTTCTCGCCATTGACGCCGGCGCCTTTGGCGGCTGCGGCAGCCAACACCGCAGGCGCCAGTGCGGCGGCAGCGATAGCGACGGTCAGCTTGGTAAATGCTTTCATGCTTGTCTTCCTCTTGGTTGGTGGGTGAAAAACTACTTAGCGCATGGAGTCGTCATGCGCATCGTGGGCCGGCTTGGTGCCAAGTTTGAGCACGTCCGGCTTGATCTGGTTGTAAGCGAGTACGCGGCCGCCTTCGCGGGCGGCGAAGGCTTGTGCATCTTCCTTGCTGGCGAAGGTGCCGATGGTTGGCCCCATGGCGCCCTGGGCGCGGCTGTCGAGGACATAAAACGCATTGCGGGCCTCGATCCAATGCCCGCGCGGCTTGCTCCAGTCGGCCTTGCCCATGTCCTGCACGTAGCTGGCGCCGATGCCGCGCTGGCCATCCTCGCCGAACAGGACTTCAAACAATTCCGCCAGGCTGCAGAAATAGTCGATGCGGCCATCCTTGAACACGATTTGCGCCTTGGGGCCGGGATAATCCTTGAGGCTCATGCCATCCAGCGCACAGGCCGCGTCCTCCGCCGGCTCGCCTGCTGCCAGGGAACGCGCTGCATCGCCGCAAGCGGCCAGCAACAGCAGCACCGCAATGGCGGCGGCATTTCGCTTGAACTTCATTTGAATCTCCAGGTGGCAATGGCGAAGGGAACGGCAATCCATGCCAGCATTGCGCCGGCCAGCAGGCCCGGGTTGGTCATATGCTCCGGCATCACGGTGGCCAGGCCGTACAGCCCTTGCACCTGCTCGGAGCTGAAGATATTCAGCAGGCGGAACACGTCGGCAGGGTTCAGCATCAGCAAGGCACCGAAAACGCTGCTGTCCAGGGCACCCTGCGACAGCACCAGCACGCCCATCAGCACCATGTCGAACACCAGCACGAACAGGAACCACAGGCCAATAGCCAGTCCGCTGGCGCGGATGCGGTTGTGCGCCAGCACCGACAGGCACAGCGACATGCTGAGGAAGGCCAGTCCCAGCAGGATGGCGCTGCCGGCAAAGCCGAAGAAATGCATGGCATCGCGCGCATCGAGCTGGTTGGAGAGAGCCAGCAGGGCCACGCCGAAACCCAGCGCGGTCGAAGCCGCCAATGCTGCGGCCAAGCCGGCGAACTTCCCGAGCAGCAGTTCAAAGCGCGTAATCGGCAGCGACAGCAGCAGCTCCAGTGAACCGCGTTCGCGCTCGCCGACAATCGCGTCGTAGCCAAGCAGCAGCGCAATCAGCGGCACCAGGTAAGTAACAAGGCTGGACAGGCTGACGATGGTGACGTCGATGCCCCGATAGCCGACGCTGCCCTGCTGCGCCATGCCGAACCAGGCAATTGCCAGCGCAAACACGGCAAATACCAGCGCCACCGCCAGCACCCAGCGGTTGCGCAGGCGGTCGCGGAATTCACGCGAAGCGATAGTGGCCGCCGCCGACCAGTCAAGCCGCGCGCGCATGACGGCCTCCCATGCCGAAGAACAGGTCTTCCAGCGACGGTTCATGGATCGCCACATCGTCGACGGAGTCGCTGAGGGTGGAAATGAGCTGCAACATTTGCATCTTCTGCCGCGGCGCGCAGGGAACGCGGATGCAATCGCGCTCCACTCGCACCTGGTGGCCGCGCAGCGCGGCAATCACGCGGCCGGTTCCGCCTGCGCGCGCCACCAGCCGGATTTCCGCCGGCATGGCCGCACCGGCGCGCAACTGCGCCAGCGTGCCTTGCGCCGCAATGCGGCCGCCGCTCAGGATCACCAGTTCATCGACGCGTTCCTGGATTTCGGCCAGGATGTGCGAGGTGATGACAATGGTCGCGCCTTGCTCGCGGAGCTGGTGCAGGATGCGGTAGAAATCGTGGATGCCGTCCGGGTCCAGGCCATTGGTCGGCTCGTCGAGGAACACCAGTTCCGGTGCGCCGAGCAGCAGTTGTGCAAAACCCAGGCGTTGGCGCATGCCCTTGGAATACCCGCCAACACGACGGTCCGCCGCCGCCGACAGGCCAACCCGCTCCAGCACGTTGCCGCAGGCGCTGCGCGCCACTTTCTTCAAGTCGGCGAACAGGTGCAGCAGCTCCATGCCGGTCAGATTGTCGTAGGCGACAAAGCTCTCCGGCAGGTAGCCGATGCGGCGCCGCACATCACGAAATGCGCCGTCACTGGTCCGCACGCCGCAGATGCGCACTTCGCCGGAACTCGGCTCCAGCAAGCCAAGCATCATCTTGAACAAAGTACTCTTTCCGGCCCCGTTATGCCCGATCAGGCCCACCATGCGGCCCCGTCCCACGGCCAGGTCGACGCCATCGACCGCCAGCAGCGATCCATAGCGCCGGCCCACGGCGCGCAAGTCAATCAGCTTGTCGTCCATGCCATTTTCTCCAATCAGTATTCCAGGGCTGCATGCGGGGGTGCTTATCGATCACGCTCGGTGCGCGCAGCAAGGGGAATTGCCGCGACACGAAGCGCAGCGTTTGTACGGCGGGGCTGCTAAGCAGGAGCTTGAGCAACGGGTATTGCCAGTGCAGGCGGTCGACCACGTCGTTGGCCTGGTACAGGACGTCGCCGTTACCATCGTTGTCCTGATCCCAACCGCTGTAATTGCTCCAGTAGTTACCTTTGCTGCGGCCCCATTCGACGTCTTTCGACGCCACGAATTTGACCTGTTCTGCATTGTGGATAAAGTCGTTTCCATCCACAGCGTTATTGCTCGATCCAGCCGTCAGGTGAACGCCGGTGCGGTTGCCGATCACCAGGTTGCCGCGCAGGGTATTGAATTCGGCGTCGTAAATGAAGAAGCCGCGCCCATTGCCGGACACGATATTGTTCTCAATAACCGAATCCTGGATGGTGCGCAGCATGATGCCGTGGTCCTCGTTGCCCCAGGCGACGTTGTTGCGCACCGTGAGGTTGCGCACCTCCATCAGCGCCAATCCGCCACGGCTCTGGTACACGGTATTGCCTTCCCACGAGCTGTTATGGGTGTTCATATAGTGCGTGCCATAGCGCACGTGGTGCACCGTATTGCCACGGAACGTAGCGCGGCGCGAGTAGTCGACGTAAATGCCGTCTCGCACATAGCTGATGGTGTTGTCGATCACCTGGGTGTCATCGGTGTTGTAGACCTGGATGCCGTTGCCGCGCAATTGCGACATCAGGTCGCGGCGGCCGGTGACCAGGTTTCCTTGCAGGACGGCGTCGCGCGATTGTTCCAGCCAGATGCCAAACAGGTTGGTGACAAGGTCGCAGTTGGCGATGACGACACGGTCGGAGCCCGGCATCACGTAAATTCCGGCATTCTGCGACCCGAGGTCAGTGCCGCTATCGCGCACGATCAGGCCGCGGATCGACACGTCGGCAGACTTGATGCGAATCACGTCGCCCGCGTAGCCGGCAGCGATAGTCGGCTTGCCGATGCCCTCCAGGCGCAATGGCTTGTCGATCAGAATGCGTTCTTTGTAAATGCCGGCCATGACCTGGACGGTGTCGCCGGGGTGCGCCTTGCCGACGGCAGCGGCAACCGATTCGCCCGCGCGTACCTGCAGCACGGCCGCGTGTGCGCCTGCCGGGCCGGGAGCCAGCATCGCGCTCAACGTCGCGGCCAGGGCGGCCGCGCAAACCCTGAGGACACTCATGGTTTTACCCTGCCTTCCTTTTCAGCTCACTGCGAACCGCATTCAGCGAAATAAAGTAGCCGCGTTCGTCGATGGGCGTAAGCGGCTGGCCGTTCTTCTCGCGCGTCTTGCGTTCCTTGGCCAGCGGAGGGCAGGCATGGTCGTCGTAGTACATGACCATGCAGTCCAGGCAAAGCAGGCATTCCTTCTGGTCGATGCGGCCCTGCGCATCGATCGCATGCGATCCGCAGCCCTTGGCGCAGGCGGTGCAGGTCACGCACTCCTGCTTGCGCTTCAAGCCAAACAGGCGGAAGAAGCTCGGCACGGCCAAGCCTGCGCCCAGCGGGCAAATGTATTTGCAGTAAGGGCGCTCGCTCAGGATCGAAATCCCGAGGATGACCGCCACGAAGGCGGTGAACGGCCAGCCGCGGTTCAAAACGCCGACCAGGAAGGTCGTTTTGAATGGCTCAATCTCCGCCAGGTGTTCGGCCAGCTCCATCGAGTAGAAGGAGACGCCGACCAGCACAGCGAACACGCCGTACTTCACCCACTTCAACTTGTCATGCACACGCTTCGGCAGCAGGCCCTGGAATCGGCCCAGGCCGATCAACGTGCCAAGCTTGTACGCCAGATGCTGCAGCGAACCGAATGGGCATAGCCAGCCGCAGAACAGGCCGCGGCCCCACAGCACCACGGTGACCACCATGAACCACCAGAAGATGAAGATGAACGGATCGGACAGGAACAGTTCCCACTTCCACTGGTATATCAGGGAATGGAACCAGGTCATTACCTGGGTGATCGATGGCTGCGCTTTCAGGTACAGGCCGAAGAAGCCCACCGCGATCACCCACAGGATGGTGCGCGGAATGCTGATCAGCGGCTTGCTCTTGCGATTGGATGCGCGCACCAGCCGGTCGCGCTGTGAGTACAGCGCGGCAGTCGCCAGCAACGCCAGCACGAACAAGGCGATTTCACCTTTGCGCGCTAGCCAGGCCGATTTCCATGCAGACACCGGACGCTCGACTTTGGGACGGCCGCCTTCCAAGTAGCGCGCCGGCGTCCAATACTCCTCGTCGAAGTGCACGAACACCTTGGCGTGGGTTTGCATGTCCAGCTTATTGGCCAGCAGGCTCAGTTGCCACGGCCAGGCTGGATTGAAATTTGCAGAACGGACGATGAAGATTGCCGACTCCTGGTACTCCGGTACGTCGGCCGGTTCCAGGTGATACAGGTTCAGGTAGTCGGTATCGCGGAAAGTAAAGCGGTCCGCATCCTGGCGCACCTGAATGCGGTCGTAGATGCCGCCTCGCACGAAGCCTGAACCCTTGAACGATTCCAGGCCGGTGCCGATGATGAAGATCGCATGTTCGTCGTCCTTCAGGTCCTGCATCAGGCGCTGGTAATTGCGCTCGCCGAGCAGGCTGATGCCGACGGTCGGCACATTCAGGTAGCCGAAATGCAGGTCCATATAGGGCTTGCCGCCGGAAGGCAAGCCGACATCCGCGCTTTCCACGCGCATGTGCTGGACCGCGCCCTCCTTGACGAGCGCGGTCCAGTCCAGACGTTCGCGCAGCGGTGTGAAATGAGCGCGCGGTTTGACCATCCCCTTGAAGATGCCAACCTGCTTGCCAATCTCATACGCGCTTTGCGCAATGGTCTGGTTCTCGGCTATGGCAGTAACGGTGGCCCCGCTGATCGCATCAAGATCACCACCATCACGTCCAAGGCCGAGTTCCAGCTTGGCGTCGCCGGGCTTGCCCAGGTACTGGCGGACGAATTTCGTCAGCACAGTTTCGGGAATGCCCGCCAACAAAATTGGTTCGGAGTGCTTCAGGATACGCACCCCGGTAATCAAGCCTTGGGAATCCATGCCGATCAGCGTGATGACCGGCTTCCCGGAGTAAGCCGGAATATCCACCACGTCGGTGGACAGGAACACATAGCCCACCACCTTCTGCTTGCCCTGCTCCAGCGCGTAGCCCTCAACGTAGGCCGGTGCGCCTTTGCGCTTGGAAAACGCCGTCGCAGCAGGCAGCACGTCGCTGCATGGCGCATCGGCACACAAATCGGAACCACCCATCAACCCCGCGGACAGCACGGTGTCGTACATCGAAGCGGCCGAGGCGGGCGCTGCGCACACCATCGCAAGCAGCGCCGCCCAAAGCAGGGAAATCAGTCGATACAGCATGGATAAACCACCCTCGCGGGCTTAAGCCTCCACCAGGAAGCGGCTGCGCATTTCCAGGTGCAGTGCGTGGCAGAAGTGCGTGCAATACATCCAGAACGCGCCGGCATGGTCAGCCTTGAAGGTGACCGACTTGGTCTCCTGCGGGTTGACGATGAAGTTGATGTTGTAGGTCGGGATCGCGCAACCGTGGGTCAGGTCTTCCACCTTATCGTGGTTGGTCAGCGTGATCGTCACTTCATCACCCTTCTTCACTTTGATGACCGGCATGCTGAAGGCCGGCGCCTGGGACATCAGGCGCACATGCACCTTGTTGCCATTACGCGTAATACCTGCGTTGTCCGCTGTGACCTTGTTCGGGAAGTCGTCCATGTTGTAGATCTGGCGCGTCTTCACGATATCGCGGCGCATGATGATCGCATCGTGCGGTTCCGGATACGCCGTGTGGTCGGAGATGATCACCATCTTGTCGCCGGTGATGTCGATCAGCTGCTCCGTTTCGCTGTGCAGCGGGCCAACCGGCAGGAAGCGGTCCTTCGAGAACTTGTTGCCGGAGTTGAAGTACTTGCCATCCGCTTCCCTGGTTTCACCCATCGAAGCGTAACCGTGGCCAGGCTGGTAGTGCACGTCCACGCGGTCCAGCACCACTTTGACTGACTTGTCGCCCTTGAACTGCGCGATCGCCGCAGCCACATTCCACTTGACGATCTGGCTGTCCAGGAACAGGGTGGTAAAGGCGTTGCCCTTGCCGTCGAAGGCGGTATGCAATGGGCCCAGGCCGATTTCCGGCTCCGCCACGACTGCATCGCGCTCGGTCTTCAGTTCACCGTCAAACCACTTGGCAACCAGCGCCACCTCGATCACGGTCGCAGTCGGCGACAGCTTGCCGGAGCAGACCATGTACTTGCCATCCGGCGAAGCGTTGACGCCGTGCGGGTTCTTGCCGACCGGGACATAGCAGGTCACCGATGTCTTCGGATCCGGGTTGGCCGCCTTGCGGCCGTCAACCACAGGCACTTTCGACGAACCGATGGTAGTGAACTTGCCGGCCTTGACCAGCGCTTCGATACGCGCCACGTCGAAGAACACGCAGGCATCGCGCTCGGCAGCCATCATGCCCGCCTGGTCAGGGGCGTTTTCGGTGTTGTACTGGTTGGAACAGGCAAAGCGGCCGTCGTAGGAAGTGGCCACCAGGTCCATATTGCCATCGACGCGCACCTGCCAACGCACGTCCATGGTTTCCGCATCCACGCAGGTGAACAGCGAGCCCCACTTGGACGGATCGTCCAGGTCACGGCCATCGTTCGGGAATGGGATGGCAAATTCGGCGCCGCAGAATACGCGGGTGGTGTGGTTGATCGACTTGTCGACCGGGTCGCACTTGTCAGGGAAGGTGCCATGGAAACCCATCACGTTCGGCAGTTCGGTGATTTTGTCGCACTCCATGGTGTCCATGCGGATGCGGGCCAGGCGCGAGTGGATCTTATCGTTCACCCACAGGAAGCGGCCATCGTAGGTGCCGTTCTTGTAGCTGCCATGCACGTGGTGGGTGTCGCCAGTGGTGTATTTCAGGCTGCCGTCGGCCTTGGTGCCGATGATGGCCTTGGATTCGTTGGTGATACCCCAACCAACCATAGGATCGATATTGAAAACAGGGATACGGCGCAAAGTTCGCCCGGAAGGAACGCCCATAATGCGCGCCTCGCCGGAGTGGCCGCCGCTGGAGAACAGGTAATAGTCATCCAACTGGCCTGGCTCCACGTGCGCCTTGCTAGCGCCGTGCGACTTGCCCGCAGCTGCTGCCGATGCCGAAGCAGAACCGGGCGCCCCCGCACCGTTCTCCTTGCAGCCTGCCAGCACGCCAGCGCCGGCCAAGCCTAACGCAGCACTCTTACCCAGGAATCGACGGCGGCTATTTGCCGGCGCGTCATTTACCTCATGATCGCTACCCATGTTTCAATACTCCTACTCTGTGTTATTCCAGAGCAGGACTGTACGGACTAACGATCAAAAAAGAATTGACTCAGGTCAAGCGCATGAATAATCCATCGATTCGCCCTGCAAATAGGGGGGCACATTGCCGGGGGCGCGCGGCCAGCGTCAGGCTGCCGCCTTCTCGGCCGAATACAGCGCCACCTGTGCCGCCATTGCCCTTGCGTAGGCCGGCCGCGCCATGCAGCGTGCCTGGTAGGCGCTGACTGCCGGGAATTGCTCCATCAGGCCACTCGACTCCAGCAGGCGCAATACGGTCGACATCATGATGTCGGCCACGCTGAACGTGCCGGCCAGGTATTCGCAACCGGACAGCCATCCCTCCAGGTCGCCCAGGCGGCGCTTCGCCATTGCTTCCAGCCCTGGACGGCGAGCCTCGACCCACGCCTCTCCCGCATGGAACACATCCAGCTCGGCGAAGGCGCCGAAATACGGTTCAACCGAGTTCAATGCCGCGTAGAGCCACATCTCCGCCAACTGGCGCTCGCGTTCACCGGAGGGCATCAATCCCAATTTGTCGCCAAGATGGCGCAGGATTGCCCCCGACTCGAAGATCGATTGCTCGCCATCCAGCAGCAGCGGCACTTGTCCAAAAGGCTGCTGCTGGCGATAGGTGGACGATATCTGCTCATCCGGGCCAATGGTCTTTACCGAGTACGGCTGGCCCGCCTCCTCCATCGCCCAGCGCACGCGCAAGTCGCGCACGTAACCAACAGCGAAATCCGGAACGGAACGCAAAGTAACCAGGGTGTACATGTTTGTCTCCTCAGGGTTGGGTGTGAACATGTGGCCAGATTACGGGGATACATAATATGTTCAAGAACATATTTTGAATCGGACGCATAATGCCGACCAGGGAGGAGACAAGCCATGCCATACACCGCAGAGCACAAGGAACGCACCCGCGCCAAGATCGTCGAATCGGCACGCAAGCTATTCAACCGCCACGGCTTCGAACAGGTATCGATCGAAACCATCATGTCCGAAGCCGGCCTGACGCGCGGTGGTTTCTACAACCACTTTGAAAGCAAGGATGAGCTGTATGCGGCGGCCGTGGCCAGCTTTGCCACCTGCAACCCCTTCCGCAAGGATGTAGCCAGCGCGCCCGCGAACGACCCGCGCGACATGGCGCACCGCCTGGTCAACCTTTACCTGAGCGACGAAGTACTGGAAGATATCGAGAACCATTGTCCACTGTACGCACTACCCGGCGACGTGGCACGCGCCGGCCTGTCGCCGCAACGCGCTTATACGGACCTGATCCGCAACCTGACGCGCATCTACCAGCACGCGTTAAAGGATTTCAGCGATGGTGAACAACGCGCCCAGGCGATTGTGGCGCTGTGCGTCGGCGGCATGGTACTGGCCCGCACCACCGACGATCCTACGCTGCGCAAATCCCTGCGCACGTCAGCCCGCCAGCAAGCCTTAATGCTGCTGGGGGCGAATTAGGGCTTGATCTCGGTACCCAGGACCTTGAGGAACTGTGCCATCCACTGCGGATGCGCAGGCCACGCCGGCGCCGTGACGAAATTGCCGTCTGTGACCGCCTGGTCCATTTCAACCGAAACATACTCGCCGCCAGCGGAGCGTACTTCCGGTGCGCACGCAGGATAGGCGGAAATACGCTTGCCCTTGATGACGTCTGCCGCAGTCAGTATCTGTGCAGCGTGGCAGATCGCTGCAATCGGCTTTCCCGCCTTGGCGAATTCCTGCACCGTCTCCAGCACACGAGGATTCAGGCGCAAATACTCCGGCGCCCGGCCGCCCGCAATCATCAGCGCGTCGTAAGCCGAGACACGCGCCTCATCAAAGCTCGCATTCAGCGCGAACTGATGGCCAGGCTTTTCGGTATAAGTCTGGTCCCCTTCAAAATCGTGGATCGCGGTCTTGATCTTCTCGCCCGCTTTCTTGCCGGGGCAAACCGCATGCACGGTATGCCCAACCATCTGCAGCGCCTGGAACGGCACCATGGTTTCATAGTCTTCCGCAAAATCGCCGGTCAAAAACAGGATCTTCTTGATTGCCATTCCAATCTCCTTGTTCAACTTGCATGACGAAATACGCTCACACGAGGTAGCGCGATTGACGAGCATAACACCGGAAGCCTGCGCACGCCGCCCATGGCGCGTATGATCAAAATACCTCCTTTTACGCCACAGGTTTCATTGTGCTGAAAATCGGCTTCCTGCTGCCGCCGGGCTTCCAGATCATGGGACTGGCCGCCGCCTCCGCTTTTGAACTGGCCAACACCACAGCGCGCGAGCGCCTGTACCAGATTGGTTTCTATTCCGCGCTCGGAGGCCCGGTCGTGAACTCGTTCGGCGCTTCAGTGGAAACCCAGCCGCTGGCCCGGCGCCGGCTGGATACCCTGATCGTCTGCGGCCTGGTTGCCCCGGCGCCAACCGACTCGCAGACACTTGACCGCTTGCGCGCAGCTTCCAGGCTTGCCCGCCGCACCGCATCCGTCTGCACCGGCACATTCCTGCTCGGCGAAGCAGGCCTGATCGACGGCAAGCACGTTACAACGCACTGGCTGTTCGCCCGCGAACTGCAACTGCAATTCCCTGCCGCGAAAGTCGATGCAGACCGCATCTTTATCAACGATGGCGCAGTCTGGACTTCCGCCGGCATGAGCACCGGCATCGACCTTGCGCTCGGCCTGATTGAAGCCGATTACGGCGCCGAATTAGCAGCATCCGTGGCGAAAAAACTGGTGGTCTACCATCGCCGCGCCGGCGGCCAGTCGCAGCATTCCGCACTGCTGCAACTTGGCGCGAAGTCCGACCGCATCCAACGCGTGCTCGAATACGCGCGCAATAACCTGGACTCCGGGCTATCGGTGCAGGAGCTGGCTGGCGTCGCCCACCTCAGCCCACGCCAGTTCAGCCGCGCCTTCACCACAGAAACAGGGCAGTCGCCTGCCAAGGCGATCGAACATCTGCGGTTGGAAGCTGCTCGCCTGATGATCGAGCAAAGCCGGCACACCATCGAAGAAATCGCCGTAGAGACAGGCTTCATCGACACGGAGCGCATGCGGCGTGCCTTCCTGCGTGCCTTCGGCCAGCCGCCGCAAGCACTGCGCCGCATAGCGCGCATGTCCTGAAAGGAGGTATTTACGACATTTACGCCATCGGCTGTGGATCCTATATTGAAGGCATCTCGAAACCTTCGCCAAGGAACACCAATATGTCCGCGCTCAAGAAATCAATCGCCGCTGCTGTCAGCACCCTTGCATTGGCCAACGCCTCCGCTCAAGAAATCGGCAATATACAACTCAGCCCCGATATCACCTTGCGCCGGATGGTCGTCAAAAATCCCGCCGCCAAGGGCACAGTCCTGTTCCTGCACGGCTTTCCGGAAACGATGCTGACCTGGCGAGACCTCGCCCTGGACCTTGGCCGCGATTACGAAGTCCACGCTTTCGACTGGCCAGGTTATGGCCAATCGTCCCGCCCCGCCACAGACAAATTCGCCTATGCCCCGCAGGACTATGCGCAGGTCGTAAAGACCTACATCGACAAGGCCGGCATCGACAAATCAAAGCTTGTGATTTACGCCACCGACATCGGCGCCCTGCCCCCCTTGCTACTCGCGTTGGCGCAGCCGGATATCGCAAAGAAAATCATTGTCGGCGATTTTGCACCGTTCGACCGGCCGCAGTACATGTCCGATCGCCTGCGCAGCCTGAAAGCGCCTCAAACCGCCGAAGCGACCCGCAACGCAATCAACCAGAACCGTGACGAGATCATCGAAAATACCTTCCGTCGCGGGCTGGACGCCAGCGAGCAATTCAATGTGCCCGCAGAGTTCAAGGCAGACATGCTGGCCGGCTGGCAGCAGGGAAGCCTGAGTACGGGCGACGCCTTCTACCACTACTACTCTCACTTCACCCGCGACCAGCAGTATTTCGAGGCCAACCTGGCACGCCTGGAGACGCCGGTCCAGGTGGTGTGGGGCGAGAGGGACATCTACATCGACAAAAAGATGGGCGAAGAATTCGCAGCCAAGTCAGGCAAGCCGTTCGCTGTCCTGTCCAGGCTTGGCCACTATCCCCACCTGCAAGCGCCGCAACAGATCAGCCTCGAAATCCATGCCGCATTCAATTGAACCGGCAGCTCGGTCGGCGTTAGTGGCGAGTGCCTGTCGCAACGAACGACAAGGACAGCTTGCCACCGTTCTTGCTGCCGCAGCTGCGCTTGGCCTGCTCGGGCGACAGTGTGCCGGTTAAGGAGGCCTCGCGGGGCGCCCCTTTCAGTGGCAGCAAAAGGGTCATCTCGGCGCCGTCGTACATGACAAGCTGCGGCATCTCCTTGCCATCTGGTCCTTCAGGATTAACGACATCCACTTCAACGGCATGCCCATTGATACTGAAGCGGCACTCGCCCGCACGCTGCTCATAAACGAAATCGAAAGAATGCTCACCCTTCTTGTCGATATTGATGCGGCCAAAGGTCAAGGAATGCTCAACGCCGCCCACCGTCTGGCTGAGTCGCGTGTCGCCTCCTATCGCACCCGAATGCCAGGCCAGCTTGCCGGCAGCATCCGTGGAGACAACCAACCACTGGCCCGGACTGGTAGCCGCGAGTAAGGGCTCACCCTGCCCCAGTTGCAGAGGGGTTTCTTTCCCGTTGGCCGGTGAAATCAGGACCAGCTCCGCCAACTTGCGCTTCTCATCGCAAGGCTTGCGCAAGGCCAGCACGTCCGCGCCATATTCAGCAAGCGAACTCGTTTCGCAGAATTTGCTTGGGAAGCTGTTCAGCGAAACCTGTTTGCCCTCGGCACTGGTGACGGCCAGCGTCGACCCGTTTTCCCCATACCCAAGCGAGTAGATCGCTCCTTGCTGGGAAATGCCAGCCACCACATTGCGCGGATCTTTTTTGAACGGACGCATGCTCCACGCATAGCCACCGTTTGCCAGGATTCGCGAATTTGCATAGGCGTCGAGCCAACCATCCTTCACCACTTTCGCAGCGACGAATGGCCCGGCAACGTGCACGTTCTCGCCTACGAAGCGTGCCTCGGCACCGCTTATGAAGGCACCTGTCTTCCGGACATTCAGCTTTCCCTCGTTCAGGCGCCGGTCCAACGCCAGCGTATAGAAAGAGAAATACTCAGAGGCGTCATCCTCGTCTTTGATATAGCCCGCAACTTGCACGCCATTGGCGGACACGCCCAACGCATGGCCGTAACGATTACGTCCCTCGATAGCAAGCTTCTTCTTGCCAAGCAGTTTCCCCTGCAGGTTGAACTGGTACAGGTAGACCAGCCCCTGGTTCAGCGAGCGCGGAAGTTGCGTGTCCACGTTCGCCAGCAGGTAGACATGGTCGCCATCGATCGCGCATTGCACTGGATGCAGTGACGCGTAATCCTCGGGCACCGCGATGTGCGCCTGCGCGATGACGGTATCTCGCTTCAGGTCAAGCAGCAACAACTCGCCGGTACTCTGCATCGATTCAGGGTCAAAGCGCGACCCAGCCAGGCAAGCGCGCGAACTATCGGCGGCAAAACCAACGTGCCTCGGCGAAAATTTCTTGCTACTAAGAGGAAGGGATGCGGCCATTGCATTGGCGAATACAAGACCAGCCAGGGTGGTTCCAAAAAATCTGATGATATGCATGATGAATCTTATTGGTTTGCAGGATAGCGTGCGAGTGTGCGAATCAGGGATCCCTGTTCAAACGCTTCGACGCTCACAGTAACGGTTGGCGTTACAAACTGATTGGCTTCGACGCTCTCGTGAGAATGCTCTCCGGCTTCAACAATTTCCAGCCGACGCGCCTTGAGCCGATTGCGAAGTTCACCCACAACCTTTTCGGGTGGCGCATCGAGCACCAAATGGTAAGCAGAACCATTTCCCGACGTTGCATACAGAAGCCTGTTCACGTTTGAACCGAAGGCCTGCACCGGTTTGGATGGGCGGTAGACATGAGCCCCGGCGCATTGGCAATGTTCATATGCTTCGTCTTCCGGATCCCGGCGCCAGCCATCAAGACAGGCAATACTGGTGCTGCCAAAACAGTTTCGGTAGCCTTGGCTGGCATCAAGAAACAGCTCTTCGAGAGCAGTCGCCGCGCTGCGGTTAATTTCCATTGGTGCCCTCCGGGCCAGGTCCCATTGACCGGTGGGCGTTACTTGCCACTTGAATTGGGCATCAAACCATGGATGAATTTGCCCCAAGTGGCCGCTCGTTTGCACCGCTTCCGGAACGCGGGGCATATCTGGCAGGGGAATCGGTTCGCCAATATTGCCCTTCGCGTCGACAACGACCACAACCGATGGTTCTGACAGGGAGTCCACATAGGCGAAGGCTTTCATGTCCGGGGTGAAGCCTGCCAGCCGATGAATCGATGGCCACGCCAGCCCTTTCGGTAGATTCGTCTTCTCAACCGGAAACGCTTTAAGAATGGATCCTTCGTACTTCTTGTCCTCGTCCTCGAAGTAGCGCAAGCCAGGGCCGATGGGTTCGCCAATCGACTTGATGTAAGTACCCATATCGATATGTTCGACAACAGCCTTCTGATTACGTTCGTAGACAAGGAAAAGCGGACTCTGGTCATCCGAGATATTGGCGTATTGCTGCGCAATGACTGCCGGCTGCCCAAGACCTTGCCATAAGCGGGCTGGCTCGCCCTTTTCGATCACAACCTTGCGCTTGTAGAGCACTCGGTCGTAGCGTTGTTGGAACGAGAGGATTCTCAGCCAATCAGTAGGAACGAATTCGATATGCAGGATCGTGAATGGGAGCTCCTGGGTAACAGACTCCACTGTTTCATCGTTTTCAAGCCACTCGGCATAGGGCCCTTCTGGCGGCCGGCCGCAGGCAGAAAGCAGGAGACAAAACGCTAGCAGCAATAGTCTGAACGGCAGGGGCAAGTGCATGAGGGAAATATTACCATCATGGCAATCACATCCCGTGCACGATAGAAACTCAACAGTACAACGGAGATACCCTGGCCAAGGCTAGGGATCGGCCAGTGGCACGGAAAACAAAAAGGGGTTACGAACGATCGTAACCCCTTTTTTGTTTTACGCTATTTGGTAGGCCCTCGCGGAGTCGAACCGCGCACCAAAGGATTATGAGTCCTCTGCTCTAACCAAGCATGAGCTAAGGGCCCTGAGAACCCGGCAGGATAGGGCCAGCGGCCCTATTCGTCAAGTTTAGTTACCTTCCAGGAAGCTCTTCAACTTGTCGGAGCGCGATGGGTGGCGCAACTTGCGCAATGCCTTGGCTTCGATCTGGCGAATACGTTCACGGGTCACGTCGAACTGTTTGCCGACCTCTTCCAGCGTGTGGTCGGTGGACATTTCGATACCGAAGCGCATGCGCAGCACCTTGGCCTCGCGTGGCGTGAGCGAATCCAGCACATCCTTCACGACACCGCGCATCGAGGCATGCAGCGCTGCGTCCGAAGGCGCCAGCGTGTTGTTATCCTCGATGAAGTCGCCCAGATGGGAATCGTCGTCGTCACCGATCGGCGTTTCCATCGAGATCGGCTCTTTCGCGATCTTCATGATCTTGCGGATCTTATCCTCCGGCATTTCCATCTTGATCGCCAGGGTTGCCGGATCCGGCTCGGCACCGGTCTCCTGCAGGATCTGGCGCGAGATCCGGTTCATCTTGTTGATCGTTTCGATCATGTGCACCGGAATACGGATGGTACGTGCCTGGTCGGCGATGGAACGCGTGATCGCCTGGCGGATCCACCACGTTGCATACGTGGAGAACTTGTAGCCGCGGCGGTACTCGAACTTGTCGACCGCCTTCATCAAACCGATATTGCCCTCCTGGATCAGGTCCAGGAATTGCAGGCCGCGGTTGGTGTACTTCTTCGCGATCGAGATCACCAGGCGCAAGTTAGCCTCGGTCATTTCACGCTTGGCCTTGCGCGCCTTCATTTCACCTGCCGCCATCTGGCGGTTGATGTTACGCAGGTCCGGCAGCGGCAGCACGACGCGTGCTTGCAGGTCGATCAGGCGCTGCTGCAGTTCCTTGATGGTCGGGATGTTACGGCCCAGGATCGCGCTATAAGCGTGGCCTGCGGCGACTTCGCCATCCACCCATTCCAGGTTGGTTTCGTTACCTGGGAAGACCTTGATGAAGTGGGCACGCGGCATGCCGCACTTGTTCACCGCCACGTCGAGGATCTGCTTCTCGATATGGCGCACCTCATCGACCTGGCCGCGCAGAGTGTCGCACAGCTTCTCCACCACTTTGGCGGTGAAGCGGATGCCCAGCAGCTCGCCGGAAATCGATTCCTGCGCCTTCAGGTAGGCTTTCGAATTGTAGCCATCCTTCTCGAAGGCCTTGCGCATGCGCTCGAACTGGTTGGCGATGTTGTCGAACTTTTCGAGGGAGAGCTGCTTCATCGCTTCCAGCTGTTCGGCGGTGTAACCGGCCGCGGCACCGCCAGGGCTGGCAGCTTCGTCCTCTTCTTCTTCGTCCTCTTCTTCCTCGTCGTCGTCCGACTCTTCTTCGTCGGAAGCGGCAGCTGCCGTGGCGATGTTTTCGCCTTCCTCATCAACCAGGCCGTCGACGATTTCGTCGATCTTGATCTCGTCGATGCGGATACGTTCGGAAGTGGCGAGGATCTCGGCGATCGTCACCGGGCAGGCGGAAATCGCCTGGATCATGTCGCGCAGGCCGTCTTCGATGCGCTTGGCGATTTCGATCTCGCCCTCGCGGGTCAGCAGCTCGACCGAACCCATTTCACGCATGTACATGCGGACCGGGTCGGTGGTGCGGCCGAAGTCGGAATCGACGGTGGACAGCGCGGCTTCCGCAGCAGCTTCGGCTTCGTCGTCGCTGGTGACAGTGGCAACGTTATCCGACAGCAGCAGGGTCTCGGCATCAGGCGCGTGTTCGTACACGGCGATGCCCATGTCATTGAAGGTGCCAATAATGCCTTCGATCGCTTCCGGATCGACGATATTTTCCGGCAGGTGGTCGTTGATTTCAGCGTAGGTGAGGAAGCCGCGCTCCTTGCCGAACTTGATCAGCGTCTTGAGCTTCTGGCGGCGGCGTTCGAGTTCCTCTTCCGTTGCCTCGGTGTCGGACGAGAAGGCATCTTTCAGCAATGCCTTTTCCTTGGCCTTGCGGTCTTTGGCTTTCGCCTTGTCCGCAGCCTTCATCTCGGCACGCTCAACAGCGTTCAGTGCTGCAACCTCGTCGTTTTCCGGCGTGAACTCCTTCGGCTTGCGGCCACGGCGTCCCGGCACCTTGACGGTTGGCAGCACATATCCGGAAGTATCGATGGCAGCCAGGGCGGCTGCGTCCGTTGTCTGACTAACCACCGGCGGCGCCGCGACGCGAGTTGCCGGTTTATTAGCCGACTTGGTCGCAGGCTTGGCGGTCACTTTGCGAGGCTTTTCAGCCGCTTTGGTTTCAGGTTTCTTTGCTGGCACAGGCGCTTTCCGGGAATAGTTAAGTCCACTACAAACCGCAACAACTACTACTGTAACTTACTGAAAACAAACGAAAAAACAGACCCGCTAAATATTGCAATATTTAGCATTTTATTATAGCACGCCACTTTACAATTACCAGACGGGAAGGTTTGCGTGCGTGCCGGCAATTACCTCGGGCTTAAATCGGCTTCAGCTTCCTTCCTTAGTTGATCTTGCTTGGCAGTAATTTCGCGGTAGCGTACACCAATTTCCTCGGAGGACAAACCAGCGCTGAACAGCTGGTCCAGCTCCTGTTTTAAAGCATCCATTTTCAAGTGGCGCACCGTAGCCAGCAACCACAACCGTTCACCTTCAATATCCGGTTCCGGCGCAGCGGCAATCTCGCCGATGAGCGCATCATAATCGCTGCCGGTTTCTTTCACCAACTGGCAGAAAGCGGCAAAGCTGCCCTGGTCTCCCAGCGATTGCGCCTGCACCATCAGCCAGACCAGGCGCTCAGCGGCTTCCTGGCCGAAATGGCTGAAGGCAAGCAGCGCTTCGTCGTCCAGTTCCAGCGCCAGCGTCGGGTGTGTCAGCACCACACGGATCAGTTTCAGTTCCAGCCCTACCGGCTGCTCACGCCGGCTCTTGGGCGGCGCTACCTTATTAGCAGCCACCGGCTTGGCCAGCTCGAACAGCTGCTCCACCTCGCCTGGCGTACTCTGCGTCATGGTCGCCAGGCCGCGCACGATTTGAAGGCGCAGCGAGGTCGGCGGCATTGCCTGCAGCAGTGGCTTGGCGTCGAACTGGACGCGGGCCCGGCCTTCAGGCGATGTTAAATCATGTTCGCCGGCAGCCTCGCGCAGCAGGAACTGGGACAGCGGCATCGCTTCATGCACCTGCTGTTCGAACGCCTGGGCGCCATACTCACGAATATAGCTGTCCGGGTCGTGCTCAGCCGGCAGGAACAGGAACTTGATCGTCTTGTCATCCGATACGTGCGGCAGACAGGCTTCCAGCGCACGCCTTGCAGCGCGGCGGCCGGCCTTGTCGCCATCGAAACTGAAGATCACGTTGTCGGTTTGACGCAACAACTTCTGGACGTGGGTCGTGGTGCAAGCGGTTCCCAGCGTCGCGACCGCCTGGGGGAAGCCCATCTGGGCCAGCGCCACCACGTCCATATAGCCTTCCGTCACCAGTACATAGCCCGCATCGCGGATGGCCTGGCGCGCTTCGAACAAGCCATACAGCTCCGAGCCCTTTGAAAATAAAGGCGTTTCCGGGGAATTCAAGTACTTTGGCTCGCCCTGGTCCATGATGCGACCGCCAAAGGCGATCACCTGGCCCTTGGTATTGCGAATAGGGAACATTACCCGTTCGCGGAAGCGGTCATAGCGCTTGGTACGCTTGCCATCCTCATCCACGTTCTGGATGATCAGGCCGGCTTCGACGAGGACCGGGTTTTCATAGTCGGGAAACACTGCTTTCAAGCCGTCCCAGCCGCTTGGCGAATAGCCGAGGGCAAAGCGGGCCGCGATTTCACCGGTCAGGCCACGGCCTTTCAGGTAGCCGATCGCCTGCGGCGCCAGGCGCAATTGGGCCCGATAGAACTCGTTCGCTTTAGACATGGCGTCGGACAGCGCCATGGATTGCTGCTGCTGAGCCGCGCGCTGGGCCGGCGGGATTTTGTCGTCCTGCTCCGGCACCACCATGCCGACGTTCTGGGCCAGATCCTTGACCGCATCGACAAAGCCCATGCCCGAATACTCGATCAGGAAGCCGATCGCGGTGCCATGGGCGCCACAGCCGAAGCAGTGATAGAACTGCTTGGTCGGACTAACGGTAAAGCTAGGAGATTTTTCGCTGTGAAACGGGCACAGGCCCTGGAAATTGGCGCCGCCCTTTTTCAACTGGACGTAACGCCCCACCACATCGACGATATCGACGCGGTTCAGCAGGTCGGCAATAAATGACTGTGGAATCACGAGGCTGAACGGTATTTGTTATAAATCAGACTATACCGCCGCGCACAAAGGGAGTTTGATCCACCTCAACGCACGCGGCCCACGATATGGCTGAGCCCGTGTCACACTTGGGGTGTGACCCCATGGTGTGACACGAACTCGGCTGTAGATTATGCCGGGGTGAGGGCCTTTTTGACCAGTGCGGATACGACGGTCATGTCGGCGCGGCCTGCCAGCTTTGGCTTGACGATGGCCATGACTTTGCCCATGTCCTGTGGACCGGCGGCGCCGGACTCGGCCACGGCGGCCTTCACTTCGGCAGCGATCTCTTCGTCGGACAGGCCGGCTGGCATGTAATCCACCAGGAAGGCCAGTTCGGCTTTCTCGATGTCGGCCAGGTCGGAACGGCCACCAGCTTCGAACTGGGTGATCGAATCCTTGCGCTGCTTGATCATCTTCTCAACGATGGCCACGGTCTGGACGTCGTTGACTTCGATCTGCTCGTCCACTTCCTTGCGCTTGATCTCGGCCAGCAGCAGGCGGATGGTGGCCAGCTTGCCGGCTTCCTTGGCGCGCATGGCGGCTTTCATGTCATCAGTGATCTTTGCTTTCAGGCTCATAGCTACCTCAAAAGTGTGCGTGGAAAAAGGAAAACCCGCTGCGGCTTATACCGGAGCGGGTTGAAACTCTGGCGTAGGCATCCGTGGCGATCAATGCGCCTGCAAGAATGCCGACGAGAGCTGAATTAGTACAGCTTCTTAGGCAGTTGCTGGCTGCGGATGCGCTTGTAGTGGCGCTTCACGGCAGCTGCCAGCTTGCGCTTGCGCTCTGCGGTTGGCTTTTCGTAGAACTCGCGTGCGCGCAGTTCGGTCAGCAGACCGGTCTTTTCGATGGTGCGCTTGAAGCGACGCATTGCGACTTCGAACGGCTCGTTTTCTTTAAGGCGGATAGTAGTCATGTAAAAATTCAAACCGTTAGGGTTCAGGAAAGACAGCGATATTAGCAGGTTTTGCTCAAAAATGGAAGAGACAATAGACGCCAAACCGGCCACTCAGGCGGTTCCGAAGGGGATATCGACGTCTTTTCGCGGGCAATATTTCAGCCGAGCTAACATCATGAATCCGGCGAAAAATGCGTTGCCGGAAGTGGAATGATATCAGATCGCGAGGCCAGCAGCCACTCCGGATGCCCAGGCCCATTGGAAGTTGTAGCCGCCCAGCCATCCAGTCACGTCCACCGTTTCACCGATGAAGTACAGCCCCGGCACGTTCTTGCATTCCATCGATTGCTGGGACAGCTCGCGGGTGTCCACGCCGCCGCGCGTGACCTCGGCCTTGCGATAGCCTTCCGAGCCGTTCGGCGTGATGGTCCACTGGTTGACGGCACGGCCCAGCTTGCGCAGGGTGTCGTCCTTCATATCGGCAATACGCGCTTCAGGGTCCAGGCCTTGCACTTGTAGCAAGCCTTCGGCCAGGCGGCTCGGCAGCCATTGCGACAGCAGGTTGCCGAGTTGCTTCTTCAGCGTGCCCTTCCCCTCGATCAGCGCCTGCGCCAGGTCCATCTCCGGCAGCAGGTTGATGGTGATCGGGGTGCCGGGCTGCCAGAACGAGGAAATCTGCAGGATGGCGGGGCCACTCAGGCCGCGGTGGGTGAACAGCAGGTCTTCACGGAAGCGCGCGCCGGTCGGGTTGCGGCCTTTCAGCGCGCCGGTTTCCACGTCCACTTCCAGCGAAACGCCGGACAGCGGCACGAACGGTGCCCATTCCTGGGCGTCGAAAGTCAGCGGCACCAGGGCGGGGCGTGGGTCAACCAGCTTCAGGCCGAACTGCTTGGCAATCCGGTAGCCGAAATCGGTCGCACCGATTTTTGGAATCGACAGGCCGCCAGTGGCGACAACAATCGACGCTGCATGAATTTCTTCACCTTCGTCCGTTTGCAGGATGTAGCCGGCGCCATTCTGCTTCAGGTCATCCACTTTCGCAGGCATCCGCCAGTGCACATTGCCGTCGGAGCATTCATCCTTCAACATCTGGATGATCTGCTCTGCGGAATCGTCGCAGAACAGTTGTCCTTTATGCTTTTCGTGGAAGCCGATACGGTGCTTCTTCACCATCGCCAGGAAATCGTGCGGCGTGAAGCGCGACAGCGCGCTCTTGGCGAAGTGCGGATTCTCGGACAGGAAATTCGCGGGGCCGGCGTTAATATTAGTGAAGTTACAACGACCACCGCCGGAGATGCGGATCTTCTCCGCCAGTTTCTCGGCATGGTCGAGCAGCACCACGCGCTTGCCGCGCTTGCCAGCGGTCGCCGCGCACATCATGCCCGCCGCGCCCGCGCCGATCACCGCTACATCGTACTGTTTTGCCATTTCCTGCCGCCCTGCCCCGATACCAAACCCACCATTTTACAGGAGGGCGGCACCGCTAGCGAGAGCGCGGGCAACATCTTTGCAGTGGGCCACCTGCTGGGCAATCGAGTCCGGCACCGGGATTGCGCCGCGCAGCACGGCCTGGATCCAGGCGGCGGTGGACTCGGCACTCTTATCTTCCGGCAGCTCGGGCAGTTTTTCGACCAGCGTCTGCTTCTCGACCAGCACGGTGCGCTCGCCGCCGTGGAACCAGTCGATCTTCTGCGCCTTGTTGGCATTGGCGACGGTCTCGCCTTCGGTGCCGCGCATCAGGAAGGCGTGGCCTTTGTTCAACGTGAAGAACTCGCCCAGCGATTCCAGGTATTCGGGATGCGTGTAGGACACCAGCCGCAGTGCGGGCCCTTCAAACGGCTGCAAGATCTTCACCAGCGTATGGGTCGAGTTGCGCACGCCGAGGATGCGCCGCAGCGACAGCATCCACGCCAGCCGCGGCGCCAGCGCGTCGATGGTGATGAAGGCGACGCGGCCATCCGCCAGCGCCGCCTCGGCCGCCGCATGGTCGGGCGAAGCATGCACGCCCAACGCTTCGAAAACTTCCGCCGTGGCGACGCGGCCAACGTCATGCGCCACGCCGTGCACCAGCACCGGCACGCCTTCGCGCGCCAGCAGCAGCGCCAGCAGGGCCGTCAGGTTGGCCATCTTGCGCGCGCCGTTGTAACTGGGGATAAGCACCGGCGCGAACTCGCCTGCCGGCGCACGCAGCTTGTCGAACGAGGCTTCGGAAGCTTCCAGGAAGCCTTCCAGCTCCTCTACAGATTCGCCCTTGATGCGCATCGACAGCAGGATGCCACCCAGTTCAAGATCGGATACGCGTCCATCGAGAATCGCGCCCCACAATTCGCGCGCCTGCTCGCGGTCCATGCTGCGGGCGCCCTTCGCGCCCCGGCCGATTTCCTTGATGAACGGAGCGGCCTGGAAAGGTTGTTTGGTCGTCATTCAGCCAGTTTACGGCATTTCGGCTACACTGTTAGATCCCCCAAGAAAAAACACAGTGAAAAGCAGACTGATCATGATTGCCCAAAACCTCGAAAACATTAACGTTACCTCGTTCGCATCGATGCCTACCCCTGAGGAGCTGCATGCGAAACTGCCGCTGACCGACAAGGCCTCCGACACCGTTACCAAGGGTCGCGCCGACCTGCGCGCCATCCTGGAGCGCAAGGACAAGCGCCTGTTCGTCGTCGTCGGCCCTTGCTCCATCCATGACCCGGTCGCGGGCCTGGACTATGCGCGCCGCCTGAAAGCGCTGCAGGAAGAAGTCAAGGACACCATGCTGCTGGTAATGCGCGTGTATTTCGAAAAGCCGCGCACCACCACCGGCTGGAAGGGTTATATCAACGATCCGTATATGGACGATTCGTTCCGCGTCGACGTCGGCATGGAAAAGGCGCGCCAGTTCCTGCTCGACGTGTGTGAACTGGGCCTGCCAACCGCCACCGAGGCGTTGGACCCGATCTCGCCCCAGTACCTGGGCGACCTGATCGCCTGGACCGCCATCGGCGCCCGCACCACGGAGTCCCAGACCCACCGCGAAATGTCGTCGGGCCTGTCGACGCCTGTAGGCTTCAAGAACGGCACGGACGGCGACATCGGCATCGCGATCAACGCGATCCTGTCGGCGGCGAATCCGCACGCCTTCCTGGGCATTAACAGCCAGGGCAATGTGTCTGTCGTGCGCACGCGGGGCAATCCGCATGGCCACGTGGTGCTGCGCGGGGGCGACGGCCGGCCAAACTATGATTCCGTCTCGGTGGCGATCGCTGAACAATCGCTGCAGAAGGCCAAGCTGCCAGCCAATATCGTGATCGACTGCTCGCACGCCAACTCGTACAAGAAGCCGGAATTGCAACCGCTGGTGATGACCGATGTGGTCAACCAGATCGTGCACGGCAACGAGTCCGTCGTCGGTGTGATGATCGAGTCGAACATTGTGGCGGGCAACCAGAAGATCCCATCGGACCTGTCCGAGCTGAAATACGGCTGCTCCGTGACCGATGCCTGCATCGATTGGGAGACCACGGTTCGCGTACTGAAAGAGGCAGACCTCGAGCTGCGCGCCCGGCCTTAAAACCGGTACCCCGGTCGGTTGGCCGCCCCGTCTGACCCGCAGGGTCAGACGNGCGGGTCAGACGGGGCGGCCAACCGACCGGGGCACCGGTTTAGAATCGCCAGCTCCCCTCAACGCGAATCTCGGACTTGACCGACCGCGCCAGGAAACACTCCCCATGCGCCTCATGGTGCAAGCGCTCCAGCTCCGCATCCGTCGGCGCCTTCTCGCCTGAGAACGCAACCATCGGCTTCAGCGTCACCACGCCGATCCAGCCATCCGCCATCATCCCTTCCGCCGCATCGACATAGCTGTCGACCACATACCCATCCCGTGCCGCCAGGCTCAGGAACCACAGCATATGGCAGCTCGATAACGAAGCGACATACGCCTCCTCCGGATCCACCGCAGAAGGATCGGACAGCGGCACCCGCACCACGTGCGGCGACGACGAGCCCGGCACCACCATGCCGCCATCAAACGTCCACTTATGCAGCCGGCTGTAACGGTTATCGGTGAATTTTGCATCATGTCGATGCCATGCAACTTCCGCGCTATGAATGCTCATGTCATGCTCCTTTCAGTTTCGCGCAGGTGCCCGGCCAACATGGCGCAAGCCCCCTCTGCATCACCTGCCCTCACCAGCGCGATCAGGCGCTGGTGCTCATCATTCCATTCCGGGCGGCGTGCTTCAGGCCCGAGCCGCGCCAAGTAGAAACGCTCAACCGACGCCCGCAGGCTGCCCACCAACTGCAGGCTGCGCGGCCGCGCACTCGGCGCATACAACTCATCGTGAAAGGCCCGGTCAAGCCGCAGCCACTCCATCGGCACTGTCTCGCCATCCAGTTCGTGCTGGATCGCTTCAAGCCGGCGTAGGCTGCGCTCCGTATGGCAGGGCACCGCGCGCCGCAATACGTCCGTTTCCAGCAGCACGCGCAGGTCGAACAGCTCCTGCAACTCCGCGGCGCTAAGCGTCGTCACGAACGCGCCGCGATTGGGCTCGATCTGCACCAGGCCTTCCGCCTGCAGGGAATTGAGCGCTTCGCGCACGGGAATGCGGCTGGTGCCGAATTGTTCGGCCAGTTCGGCCTGGCGCAGCACGGCGCCGGGCGCCAGCTTGCCGCTGCTGATGTCGGCGCGCAGGGCCGCCAGGATGGCCGGACCGCCTTGCGCACGAGGTGGAGGTGTCTTCATGCGGTAAATTGTATACACGTATACCAATCATCGCAAGCAGGCTTTCCATTACAATGGCGGATTGCCCTTTACCCTTTGCGCATTCCAATGATCGTTCTCGGCGTCGAATCCTCTTGTGACGAAACCGGCCTGGCCCTGTATGACACGCAGCGCGGCCTGCTCTCGCACGCCCTGCATTCGCAGGTGGCGATGCACGAGGAATACGGTGGCGTAGTGCCGGAACTGGCCTCGCGCGACCATATCCGCCGCGCGATTCCGCTGCTGGAACAGGCCCTGGCCAAGGCCGATATGCCGGCCAGCGCGATCGACGCCATCGCTTACACGCAAGGACCCGGCCTGGCCGGTGCTTTGCTGGTGGGTTCGGCCATCGCCTGCTCCCTGGGCATGGCGCTGGATAAGCCGGTGCTGGGCGTGCACCATCTGGAAGGCCACCTGCTGTCGCCGTTGCTGGCCAGCGAGCCGCCGGAATTCCCCTTCGTGGCACTGCTGGTCTCCGGAGGCCATACACAGTTGATGCGTGTGGACGGCGTTGGCCAGTACGAGCTGCTGGGCGAAACACTGGATGACGCGGCCGGCGAGGCTTTCGACAAATCCGCCAAGCTGCTCGGCCTGGGCTACCCTGGCGGCCCGGCCATTTCGCGCATGGCCGAATTCGGCGATCCGGAAGCCTACAAGCTGCCGCGCCCCATGCTGCACTCGAAAGACTTGATGTTCTCGTTCTCCGGCCTGAAAACAGCGGTGCTGACAGTGGTGAACAACAACGGCGGCGCCGCCAATGTCTGCGAGCAGGACAAGGCCAACATCGCGCGCGGATTCGTGGATGCGATCGTGGATGTGCTGACGGCAAAATGCCTGTCCGCACTGAAGCAGACCGGCTTGAAACGCCTGGTGATTGCCGGTGGTGTAGGCGCAAACGCGCAACTGCGCGCGTCGCTGAACGCGGCAGCCAGGAAGAAGCACTTCAAGGTCTACTACCCGGAACTGGAATTCTGCACCGATAACGGCGCAATGATTGCCTTCGCCGGCGCCATGCGCCTGCAGATCAATCCACAGGCGGCGCAGCGGGATTATTCCTTCAACGTCCGTCCGCGTTGGCCGCTGGACGAACTGCGGGTCATTTGATCAGGCGAGCAGCCAGGCGCTCAGGCCTACCAGGGCCAGCAAGCCAGCTGCAATACCGGTACGCAGGCCGGTGTGGTTCATCTGCTGGCGCACCAGTTCGTGACGGTTCGGCTTATCGTCCCGCTTTGCTTCTTCGATAATTTTGTGCGACTGTACTTCGGTACTCATCAGGTGTCTCCATTTGTATAGACCACCAATGTAGCAGCAGAGCCGCTCTGCTGCCACACTTTTGTGCATTGCTATGCAGCAAAACGTTGTGCCGCACGTACTTGCTTTTGATATAGGAACTCCAGCACACTGGTCCGGTAGTCGAGATAGAGCGGATCCTGCGCCAGGGCCAGCCTGTCACGCGGGCGTTCCAGCCGTACTTTGACGATACCGCCAACGGTGGCAGCCGGTCCATTTGTCATCATGACAATGCGGTCGGACAGCAACACCGCCTCGTCCACATCATGCGTCACCATCACCACCGTGGCGCCCGTCGCGGCAACGATGCGCATCAATTCGTCCTGCAGGTGGGCGCGCGTCAGCGCGTCCAGCGCGCCGAACGGTTCATCCATCAGCAGCACCTTCGGTTCCATCGACAGCGCGCGGGCGATGCCGACGCGCTGCTTCATGCCGCCCGAAATTTCGTTGGGCCGCTTGCCGCCTGCTGCCGCCAGCCCCACCAGTTCCAGCGCCTTCCAGGTGCGTTCGTCCAGTTGGGCGCGCAGCTCCTTGCCGCCGAACACCCGCTCCACCGCGAGATAGATGTTTTCGAAGCAGGTCAGCCAGGGCAGCAGCGAATGGTTCTGGAACACCACCCCGCGCTCCGGTCCCGGCCCGGCAATCTCGCGGCCACTGCAAACCAGCACGCCGCTGCTTGCCCGGTTCAAGCCTGCGATCAGGTTGAGCAGTGTGGACTTGCCGCAGCCCGAATGGCCGATCAGGGTAATGAATTCGCCCTGCTCCACCGCCAGGTTGATGTCGCTCAGCGCGTGGAATTGGCCGAAGCGCATGTCGACCTTGCTGATATCGATAAATTTCGACGTCATCTCATTTCTCCTCATAGCTGAAGGCTTTGGCCAGCGCAACCAGCGCCAGTTCCAGCAGTAAGCCGACCATGCCGATCACGCCGATGGCGATCAGGATGTGCGGCACGTTCAGGTTGTTCCATTCGTCCCATACCCAGAAGCCGATGCCCACCCCGCCGGTCAGCATTTCTGCGGCGACGATCACCAGCCATGCGGTGCCGATCGCCAGCCGCACGCCTGTCAGCATGTAGGGCAATACGGAAGGCAGCAGGATCCTGGTCGCCACCTTCCATTCGGACAGGTCCAGCACGCGCGCCACGTTCAGGTAATCCTGCGGCACCCGCTGCACGCCGACGGCGGTGTTGACGATCATCGGCCAGATCGAGCAGATGAAGATGGCCCAGATCGCAGCCGGATCGGCAGCCTTGAACACCAGCAGGCCAATCGGCAACCAGGCCAATGGCGATACGGGCTTCAGCAAACTGATCAGAGGGCTGAACATGCCGTACACGAAGCTGAAGCGGCCGATCAGGAAACCAAGCGGAATGCCGACCAGCGCTGCCAGCCCGAAGCCCAGCGCCACCCGGCGCAGCGAAGCGAGAATATTCCAGCCTATGCCCTGGTCGTTCGGACCCTTGCGATAGAACGGATCGGCAAACAGCTTCACCGCTTCATGCCAGGTTTCCAGCGGGGTGGGAAAGCCAGCATTGCGTACCGCCAGGATTTGCCAGGCCAGCACCAGCAGCGACAAGCCAAGCAGCGGCGGCAGCACCTTCATCACGATGGGCCTCAGCCTTCCGCCCTCCGGCGCCAGGCGCACGCCTTTCGCCGCCAGCCGCGCACGGCGCGATGGCGTCGCCGCCCCGTCGGCAGCCGGACCAATGCCGGCTTGCGCCAGGGCCGTGGCAGCACTTTCGCGCGCTGCGCCCGGGGCCCCAATCGATTCGTAGAGTGCACTCATACGCCCTCCTTTCACGCTTTGATCTTGAACGAGTCGGCATACGCCTTGGGATTCTTGCCATCCCAAACCGCACCGTCGATCATCTTCACGCTGCGCAGCGGCGATTTCGGCACGTTCACCTTGGCCATGCTTGCCGCATCCTTGTAGACGTCGATCTGGTTGATCTGCGTGGCCACAGCCAGGTAATCCGGCTCCGCCTTCAGCAAGCCCCAGCGCTTTTGCTGCGTCAGGAACCACATGCCGTCGCTCAGGTATGGGAAGTTCACCGTGCCGTCGTTGAAGAACTTCATGTAGTTCGGATCATCCCAGGTCTTGCCCAGCCCGTTCTGGTAGCGTCCCATGATGCGCTGCCCAATCACGTCGACCGTGGTGTTGACGTAGGACTTGTCGGCGATAGCTTCGGCCATCTTCACCTTGTTCGACAAGGAGGCATCGATCCAGCGCCCTGCTTCCAATATCGCGGCGACGAGCGCCCGCGCGGTATTCGGGTACTTCTTCACCCACTCCGCGCTGGTTCCCAGCACCTTTTCCGGATGATCGCGCCAGATATCCTGCGTGGTGGTGGCGGTGATGCCGATGCCGTCCACGATCGCGCGGTGATTCCAGGGCTCGCCCACGCAGTAGCCGTCCATGTTCCCGATCCGCATATTGGCAACCATTTGCGGCGGCGGCACGGTGATCATCTTCGCGTCCTGCATCGGGTTGATGCCGTATGAAGCAAGCCAGTAGTACAGCCACATCGCATGGGTGCCAGTCGGGAAAGTCTGTGCAAAGGTATAGTCGCGCTGCTCGGTGCGCATCAACTTGGCCAGCGACGCGCCATCGACTGCCCCTTTGTCGGCAAGCTTCTTCGACAACGTGATCGCCTGGCCGTTGTGATTGAGGTTCATCAGCACGGCCATGTCCTTCTTCGGCCCGCCGGCACCAAGGTGCACGCCATAAACCAGGCCATACAGCACATGGGCTGCGTCAAGTTCGCCGTTCACCAGCTTGTCGCGCACGGCAGGCCAGGAAGCCTCCTTGCTCAGGACGATCTTGATGCCGTACTTCTTGTCGAAGCCCAGTACAGACGCCATCACGACCGAGGCGCAATCCGTGAGGGGAATGAAGCCGACTTTGACCTCTTCTTTTTCCGGCTTGTCGGAGCCTGCAGCCCAGGCGTAATTCGATAACGCAGTCGCAGCCCCTGCAGCAAGCAGGCGGCGACGGGTAAGGCTGAACGTGCGATCCATCTCTATCCCCGGTGAGTAAATAATGGGGATATTGCAAGCGCCGTGCCACCCCGCTTTCAGGGGGAAAGGCGGTGGAAATGCAGCACTGCGATTGTGCACTGCACCAACTTAGCGCCGTCAACGCACCGGCTGAAGCCTCGGATCGGTGCGCAAGCGCTCCGCCATCAAGTCGACAAAGCTGCGGATGCGGGTCGAACCCTGGCGGCTGTCGCGGTGGATGATATGGATAGGCACGGCCGGCGTGGCATAGTCCTGCAGCACCTCCACCAGTTCTCCTGCCTCGAGCAAGGCCGCCGCCTGGTAGGACAGCAGTCGCGCAATGCCGAAGCCGCTGCGCACTGCTTCAATGGCCGAGTCGTTATTGTTCACGCCCAGGCGCGGCTTGACCCGCAGCGACTGGGTGCTGCCGTTATGGTGGAAGCGCCAGTCGGGCGGCACGCTGGAGCCGGACGAGGCGACGATGGTGTGCTGCGCCAGTTCCTGCGGCGTGCGCGGAGCGCCATGCCTGGCGATATAGGAAGGCGAGGCAATGATCATGCGCCGCACCTGCCCAACCGGAATCGCCCGCATGCTCGAATCGGGCAGTTCGCCGATGCGGATGCCGACGTCGATGCCCTCCTCCAGCAGGTTGGTCACGCGGTCGACGAAGACGGTCGAGACATCCATCGCCGGATAACGCTGCAGGTAATCGACAATGCCCGGCATGACGTAAATGCGGCCAAACAGCACCGGCGCCGTGACCGTGAGATGCCCGCGCGGGGCCGCGTTGATCCCAGCCACCGCATCGTCAGCCTCGTCGACTTCCGCGATGATGCGGCGTGCATCATCCAGGTAGCGCTGGCCGGCTTCCGTCACGCGCACGTGGCGGGTAGTGCGGTCCAGCAGTTTGACGCCCAGCCTTTCTTCCAGCGCCGCTACCGCACGCGTGACGGCAGGCGGCGACATGCCGAGCCGGCGCGCGCCAGCCGCGAAGCCCTGCTCCTCGGCCACTGCCACGTAGACAGTCATCAGGTAAAGGCGGTCCATTTGCGTTTCACCATGAAGTCGATAAAGTGCCGCACGCGCATCGGCATGCGGCTGCGCTGCGGATAGTACATGTAAACGGCCGCGTTCGCCGTGACGTGGGTCGGCAGCAGATGTACCAGCCGTCCCTCGGCCAGGTCGCGCTCCACCATATACAGCGCCACCTGGCCGATGCCGACGCCGGCGCGTACCGCTTCTACCTCGCCTTCGGCCGTATTGAAGGTAGCAACACAGGGCACGTCCTGGAACACTGTGCCGCCCTGCCCTTTCAGCTCCCACGGGATGACGCGGCCGGTGTTGGGCTGGCGGAAGCCGGTACAGCGGTGCTGTAGCAGCTCTTCCACCGTGCGCGGCGCACCGTGGCGTTCGATATAGGCGGGCGAGGCGCAGATATACAGCGGGATCTTGCCCAACTGGCGTGCGACCAGGTTGCGTGCCGGCGGATTCCCCGCCCGGAAGCCGACGTCGATCTTCGATTCGATCAAATCGGTGAAATGGTCATCGAACAGCATGTCGAAATGGGCGCTTGGGTACAGCTCCTGGAATTCGCGCAGCAGCGGCGCCAGCATCACCGTGCCCAGCGAGGTAGGCGCGGCGATGCGGATCATGCCATCCAGCGCCTCGCGGCTGTTCTGCACATGGTCCAGCGCTTCATCCAGCAGGCGCAGGCCTGGGTTGGCCAGCTCGAACAGGCGTTGGCCTTCGTCGGTCAAGCTCAGGCTGCGCGTGGTGCGATGGAACAGGCGCACGCCGAGGTACTCCTCCAACTGGCGGATCGCTTTGCTGACCGCCTGCGCAGACAGGCCGGCATCCACCGCCGCCTGGCTGAAGCTGCCGGCGTGCACGACGCCGATGAATAGGGTGATGACGCGCGCTTTATCCATCATTTACAACCACTGGTTGAAGATCAATCACCATTACCGTGGCTAGTGTAGCAGCTTCGCGAAGCCTAATATCCCTTTACCAACCCACCTCACTGAAGGAGAAATATCATGTCAAACAAAGTCTGGTTCATCACCGGTGCCTCGCGCGGCTTCGGCCTCCTGATTGCCCGCGACGCCCTGGCGCGCGGCGACTCCGTGGTAGCTGCGGCCCGCAACCCGCAAGTGATCGTCGACGCCCTGGGCGTGCATCCCCAGCTGCTGCCTGTGCAGCTGGACGTCACCAAGGAAGCCGCTGCCATCGCCGCCACCCAGGCCGCAATCGAACGCTTCGGCCGCATCGACGTGTTGGTGAATAATGCCGGCTACGGTATCCTCGGCGCTGTCGAAGAGACTTCGGCGGAAGAAGTGCGCCGCAACTACGAGACCAATGTCTTCGGCCTGCTGAACGTAAGCCGCGCCGTGCTGCCGGTTATGCGCAGGCAGCATAGCGGCCATGTCATCAATATTTCCTCACTGGGTGGTTACCAGGCTTACTACGGCTGGGGTGTCTATGGCTCGACCAAGTTCGCGGTGGAAGGCTTGAGCGAATCGATGGCGCTGGAACTGGCGCCGCTGGGCGTGCACGTCACGGTGGTGGAACCTGGCTTCTTCCGCACCGACTTCCTCGACGCCACGTCGCTGGTCGAGACTGCGGTTCGCATTGAAGACTACCAGGACACGGTTGGCGCCATGCGCACCTTCGCGGCTGGCGCCAATCACGCACAGCCAGGCGATCCGGCCAAGCTGTCGCAAGCCTTGCTGATACTGGCCGATGCCGAGCAGCCGCCACTGCGACTGCAATTGGGCAGCGACGCCGTGGCCCGTGCCTACGCCAAGCACCAGCAGGTAGAACAGGAACTGGCGCAGTGGAAGGAGCTGGCGCTCTCGACCGACTTCGAACAGCCGCTCAGGCAGGCCGCTTAATTCGCCGGCAGCTTGCTGCCGCAGCTTTTGCAGAAGCGCGCCGACTGTTCATGGTCTCCGGCCAGGCAGCCGGCGCAGGTACGGGCCGAGCGGCGCTGCTGGCTGATTTCCGCGCTGATGATGCCCGTCGGTACCGCAAGGATGCCCCACCCGAGCAGCATCATGATCGACGCAATGGCCCGCCCCAGGTCCGTCTTCGGCACCAGGTCGCAAAACCCACTGTGGTCACGGCGGAAATCGCCCAGTAGACGGAAGTCGGGATGCTGGTGAAGCCATGTGCCGGCCCTTCGACCACGTACATGACGGTCCCCAGCAGGAAGACGATCATGAACACTACCGACAGGAAGATCAGGATCTTGCGGCGGCTGGCCAGCAAGGCCCGGCCCAGCATGCCGTATTCCTCGATATAGAGCGTGAGCTTGAGGATACGGAACATGCGCAGCAGGCGCAGGATGCGCACATTGAGCAGCACATGCACACCCGGCACGAACAGCGCCATATAGCTTGGCAGCACCGCCAGCAAATCGATCATTCCGAAGAAGCTGCGGGCATAACGCAGCGGGTGCCGCACGCACAGCAGGCGGCTGGCGTATTCAATGGTAAACAGCACCGTAAAGAACCATTCTGCCGCGAACAGCCAGTCGCCATAGTCGCGCGCCACCTCGGACACGCTGGCCAGCACCACCGTCGTCACGCTAAGCAGGATGGCGCCGATCAGAGCCAGGTCAAAGGCCATGCCGGCCGGTGTGTCGGATTCGAAGATGACGGCATAAAGTTTTTCGCGCCAGCCGCTTTCCGGCCTGCCAAAACGCTGATGCGGATCGTAGGACTTCACTGCGCGCTCCCCAGCAGGTCGGCGCGCGGCGTGCCCCAGCCTGGCACGCTGAAAGGACATTCCGGCTTCGCCGCCAGCATCAGCGTCGTAAAATTGCCGCGTGGCGTAGCCGCGAAACGCAGGTCGCTGGCCTGGGCCGCATCCACCGCCGGCATGCGTGCGAAGCGCAGCCACGCAGCGAGCTGGCAATCGACTGCCGCCCGGGCGCGCAAAGCCGCCAGGTTCCCCTGCCAGGAGCCGGACACCAGCACGCCCGGCACGGTACCGGCCATTTCCTGAGAAGCATCTGCCGTCAACGCCGCAGGACATTCGCGCGGCGGCAGCAGCGCAGGCGCAAGGCTCAAGTGCCCACGCCGGAGCTGGTAAGTGGTTCCATCCGACTCGATCGAGGTGAAGCTCCAGCACAGTGGTTGCGACGGGAAGGCGGTCAACGCCACATCCAGCACGCGCGCTTGCGGGTCTTGCAGCACCAGGGCCGCCGTCACCGCCTGGCGCGCCTTGTACGAAGCCGAGGCCTGGATGCCGACAAATGCCAGCACCACGCCAAGCGCCAGCAGCAGCGCACGCCGGCTGTGCATATGCATGAAGCGCAGCGCCGCCACCGCCCCGCCCAGCGCCACCAGTGCAGCAAACGAAGCCCAGCCAAGGTATCCATGCATCGTCACATACAGCAGGATCACCGGCAGGACCGCGAGCAGGGCGATGCGCATCCGCCGCGAAGGCGCCACCATCGCCAGCGGCACCCCGAACGCCACCCAGAATACCGGCTCGATAATGTAGACCATATCGCCGAAATACCAGCTCCCGCTGAAGGGATAGAACGGATGGACGCCGTAGTTGTTCATGAAGTCCATGCCAAGGTGCAGCAGCAAGCCAGCGGCCAGCGCCAGCAACAGCCCGCGCCGCGCGTCGCGGCTGTCGCGCAGCAGCGCCCGCGCATTCGGCCACAAGGCCCACAGCAAGACGAGCAGCAACAAAGCCTGCGGCAGCAGATAAAGCAAGGTATGCGTATGACCCCGATGGTGCAGCAGGTAACCCAGCGGCGCCGGCGCCAGCCGGGTGAACACCAGGTCGAGGTCAGGGAAATTACTGGCGAGGGCGCAAGCCGTCAACAGCAAGCGATGCCGCGTCTTGTGCCGCGCCGGATCAGCCTCCGGCGGCAGCGAGCGCTGAACCAGCTCGCCAACACCGAGGCCAACAACGCTATGAGTGATGTTATCCATGCTTGATGAAAGTCGGGGTCAGCTCCGGCAATCGGACATAAATTTCGCAAGCGAAATTTATGTCCGATTGCCGGAGCTGACCCC
>NZ_LMFZ01000003.1 GCF_001427305.1 Duganella sp. Root1480D1
GATTCCTGTGGCCTGGATGGGATCAAGCCCGCGAATGCGGATTCCTGTGGCCTGGATGGGATCAAGCCCGCGAATGCGCTGCCTTGGCCTTCGCACCATGCCGGCTACGCGCCAACGGAATTTGAATTATTCAGACCGGACTATTGAGCCCTGTGACAATGCCACTGTAGTGTTGTCCTACGCAGGAGTGGAGCAAGAGGGCCGCCTCGGATTTTCGTACCTGCCGCTCCACTTTCCTGGCGACGTCTTCCTGGGCCGTACAATGCGAGGCCAATTCGGCTAGTTCAGAATCCGAGTACGGAGCGGGGATTCCTGCCAATGCCGCTTTCACCAGGCGCTGTGTGATCAGATCGGGAAAGCGCCTGTTTGGCGCTGTCGAATGCGTATAGTCCTGTACGGCCAGTCCAAAGTGACCTATGGGTACGCCATGCCGTTTCTCGACGACATACTCACCCGAGCCCATCAGCTTGACGATGATCAGTGACAAGTCCGGAAAGTGCAGGGGATCACGTTGATGCTGGCGCGCCAGAAACGCTTGCAGTGCCTTGCCGTCGGGGAGCGCCGGCAGTGTCGCCCCGTAGCCTTCCGCCACCTCGATAATGCGTGCCCAACGTTCCGGCGAGCGTACCACGCGCCGCAGTGAGGCACCACCTTGCGCCATGAGATAATGCGCAGTGCATTCATTGGCGGCGATCATGAATTCTTCGATCAACTGTCGTGCACGGTTGTGTGGCTGCAAGCGGATGTCGGCGATCCGGTCGCCATGAAACAGTGCATGCGGTTGAAATCCCTCGAACTCGAGTGCACCCTGGGTGTGGCGCAGCAAGCGCAGCTTTTGTGCCAGAGCATCCTGCTGCCGCAGCAAGCTGGCGACAGCAGGAACACGCTGTGCCGCCACAGGTAGCGCCTCGGTCCCTTCCAACCACGCCGAAACAGAGTCGTAAGCAAGCTGCGCTTTGTTGCGGACTGTCGCTCGGAAGATTGTTGAACCGAGGAGGACGCCATCGGCACTGAAGTCCATTTGATTGACGATCGCGAGCCGGTTCACATCCGGGTTGAGCGAGGTCAGATTGGTGCACAGCAGTTCCGGCAGCATGGGGAAAATCCTGGACGACGTATAGACGGAAGTCGTGTTGTGTCGGGCGTGCTGGTCAATCGGCGTCCCTTTGGCGACAAAGGCATCGACATCGGCGATGGCGACGGATACGCGCACGACACTATTTGGCAGTGACGCGCTGACAATCAGTTGATCGAGGTCACGTGAATCGTCATTGTCGATAGAGAACCAAGGCAGGGCCGACAGGTCGGCAATACCCGTGGTGGCTTCTAGCGGCACCAATGGAATGCGGGCCAACTGCTGGAGAACAGGGGAAAGGAACTCGGGTTCCAGTCCCCGACTGAACATCGCCAGCGCCGCGATCGTTGCCAGATTGGCCCGTTGGTTCTTTAAAGCGCTGCGCATGGTCGCTCCCGGATGGTCGATTGAACCGCCAGCCTGGGGGGAGGTAGGCTCGCGCGGCAGTACACCGTATGACGATAGACTGGATGGACCAGGACGTGCTCAGAGCGCCACTCTGATTGCATGGCTCTAGCATAATCCTCTTCTTGCCGTGGTGGAGCGACCGGCGTGGCGGAATTGATCGGTGGCACTGGACGCTGCGCACTGGTAGACCATGCTGTTGAGTTACTGAGATCGCCCCAACACTACCATCGAATTTCACAAGCGATTCCACTGGTTAATGGGAAGAGACCGTGGACGTCTGCATTCTTGGAATTGATCTGGCCAGCCGGCATTGCTTCGGGCTATGAGAGGCGAATAAATGGAGTTTTTGACATCGAGAGTAGTGTTCGAGTGGTCGAAGATCGTCGGTAGGTAAGGGGCGCGCAGCAGCTAATGATTCGACGATGCGGCGACGAAGTGGATCTGAATGGTGTAAATGGATTTCCATGTCGAACCATACACGGAGCACTTGGCCTTGGGGGGCTGGGTCATGAATTAGTTTGCCCCGCTGGCAGCTTCTTCTTCGTTCAGTAGGCTCATCGCGCGCAGGGCGCTCCCACGCTCAGCTTCCTGTCGCGCCTTGTCCCACTGGACCTGTTCCTTTCTCATTTGCTCTATCTGTGCTGGATACTGCTTGGCGCGCCGCTTGGCGCGCCGCATCCCCTTGCGCTTGCCGCGCCGTCTCCGACTGCAACTGCTCTTGGCGTGCCTCCTCTTTACGCACTGCTCCTAGCCCAGCCGGACTGTTTGCACTCGTTCCTGTTCGTAGCGTGCTGCACTTTGGCGCGCCCTTTCTTCCTGTCGTAACTTTTCCTGTTGCATTGCTTCGCGACGTCGATCTGGTTTTGTTCGATCCGCTTCCTTGTGTACTGCTTCGGCTTTGGCTACCTGGGCCGCACGGGCGGCTTCTTGCCGAAGCTGCTCCTGTCGTGCGTTCTCCTCCCGGCGTACCTGTTCCAGCCGCAGTGCTTCGCGCCGTAATGGTTCTTGTCGTGCTGCGGCTTCCCGCTCGGCCTTTAGGCATGCCGCTTCGATCCTCGCAGCTTGTTCGACACGGGCTATGTCCAATTTGAGCTGTTCCAGACGCGTTGCTTCGCGTAGCACTGCGGCGGCCAGTTCGGACTGGCGCAGCTTCTCGGCGGCCGAGCGTTCCTGTTCGAGCTTGGCTTGCTCGCGCGCTCGTTCACGCGCCCCGACGTCGTGCGCTGCCTGCGGCAGCAGCGGAAAGATGCGGCCGAAGCGGCGCTGGAAAGGACGGTGTGGGCGGGCTAGCCTGCGACATCGTCACTGGCGCCACGTCGCCCGCTCGCACACGGGCTGGGCGACGGTAGGCGGCGCTTCAGGAGGGATTGAAGGCGGTGGCGTCTCGTTGTCAGGTGCCGACGGCAGTGTCGACGAGGTTGCTGTGGGCCGCGTTGGCAACAGCAAGATCTGCAGCTCGTTGGCGCTCGGGCGCCGCTCTTGCCAAGGGAGTTTGAAGGCAGGAATGCCAAAAGTCTGGTCGCCCAAGGTGACGCGCAATAGTCACGCGTGGATGGCGTCAGAGATCACCACTGTGTGTTCGACGCCATGGTTCGCGTTGAAAGGTTTAATACAGACCGAAGGTGCGTGCTTGAGACATCAGTACAGACTATCACAAGACCTGACCAATTGATTGAATGCCAACTGGCAAATGGCAAATGCAATACATTCTGCTGCCCTTGTTTTGGTGATTGTTACTGCCGGCATGCACTCCTTCGGCTTCTGGCGCTATCGCGTCACCTGATTGTGCACGCCGCGCATGTAGATCGACAGTTCAGGGCATGCGCTTCCACGTCGGCGGAAGGTCTTGCCATAGCGCGCATGAGCAGTCAGAGCAGGGCGCACTATTACGAAGGGTTGCAGCTCAAGCCAGCACAGCGGCGGCGCGGTGGTCGACTTGTTCAGGCAGGTGTGACGTTAGTGGCCTTTTCACCCTTGGGGCTGGGAGCGCGTTCGAAAGTCACGCGCTGATTTTCTGCCAGTGATTTGAATCCCGTCGCCTTGATATCCTGGAAATGGACAAACAGGTCAGGACCGCCCGCGTCGGGGCTGATAAAGCCAAATCCTTTGGCTTCGTTGAACCATTTAACAATACCGGTTTGCGTAGTCATGATGAAACCTCGTAAAAGATGTTGAGAGTCGGGCCTTGCCCGGCGAGGCGCGCCAACGAGCAGGGTCAACAAGCGAGGGAATCAGACAGCATGCCAGGTACGGCACGACAGTACGGAGACCGCCAATTATTTGTGGTGCTTTATACGCGGTAAAATCAATATACAAGGCTTTGCGCGCGGCACCTAGCGTTATTTACACAAGGTCGGTAATCGGGACGAAGTCCTACCATCTTGAAAGAAGCGATAGGAATCGCCATCGGCACATGGGCTCGGCGCGTGTTACTGTGGAAGCCCTTGCAGCGGGATCGAATGCATGGCTTGTGTGCTGATACTATGAGATGGAGTGACCGTGTGACGGGTTCGACAGGCGACGAGTGGCAGCAAGACTGGTGCGTGACCGCCGAAATGGTTGTACCAAAGCAAATCAGCAGGCTGTTCCATGCCGCGAGGGATCATGAAACCTTGAGCGAATGAACGATGGAGAAGTTCGAAATCATGTCCGATGCGTATGGGGCAATGCTGCCAAAGCGAAAACGTGTTCGGACGGGCGCGCAGGCAAGCGCTGGCACGCCCCGCCAGCCACGCAAAAGTGAGCTGCTGGCGCTGCTGCGAACCGCCAAGGCACTGTTGTGCGCAAATAGTGTAGAAGCGGCGCTGCGCGCCGTGGCCGAAGGCTTACCCGGGCTGAGGCCGGACGCGGTTTTGCTCATCAGTCACAGCGATAGCGGCGATAGCTGCTTCTACCTCGACACGCCGGAAGGAGGTGGTTGCCTTGAACTCAACCATCGCATGTGCAGCGAGGTGCGCAAGGTGGTGGAAAGCGGCCCGCTTCCCCTTTCTTTGCGGGCATTTACGCTGGACAACGGAAGCTGCGTGGCGGCCCCGTTCTCGGAGGTTATAAACGGAGGCTACATTGCGCTGAGCTGGCGGGTGCCGCCGGAGCAGACAGTGCAGCAGCAAGCACTGGCGTTCCTTCCCCGCATTGCAGAACTGGCCGGTGCCCGTCTCAACAACCTGCTGGGCCAGTTACATTGGGAAGAGGAAGTGCAGGAGCAATATCACGCCTTTGCTGCGACACAATCGCGTCACACGGAGGAATTGCGCGTGAGCGAGCATGAAAAGGTCGAGGCGTGCGTGCTTGCTGCGCAAGATGAGTTGACCGGCCTGCAGAATCGACGGGGATTTCTGGCGAAATCGGAGCAATGCTTGTTGATCGCCCGCCGCCAGGAGCTGGCGTGCGCAGTGATCTTCGCTGATGTGGATGGGTTAAAGCTGGTCAATGACCAACTGGGGCACGCCGCCGGCGATGAACTGATTCGCGATGCGGCCCACATCTTCAACAATGCATTCCGGCACGCGGACGTGGTGGGGCGGGTTGGCGGCGACGAATTTGCGGCATTTACGTTTGACAACGCGACGCCGCGGGCCATCGTCGAGCGCATCAGGTTGAAGATCGCTCAGTTCAATGCTGGCAAGAAAGGGGACCTCACGCTGTCGTTGAGCATTGGCGTGATCAATTGCGATATCCACAGCGAGGAAACGCTCTCGGAATATCTGGTGCGAGCGGATGAAGAAATGTATCGCCATAAGCGGCAACGTGCACGGGCGCCACACTAGAGCTGCCGGCTTGCATGCGATGGCGTGGGATTTACCCCGTCCGGGGCGAGATCGCGTGCGGCCAACATGGTGCGCTACTCGGTATCTGCCTTGGCGCGCGTCGGCGCGCGGCGAGCACCGACGGGGGCGCAGAGAACGCGCTCGATGACGTATAGGGGAATGCAGCGAGCCTGTAAATAGCGCTGAGCGCCGGCAATCCCGACGATTGAGCTCAGGACGATGCCGTATTGCACAATGGCGGCGGTCCAGGCGTCTTCGCGCCGCGTGATCTCGCTCTTCTCGTCCATTGCACACTCCTTCCGCAGGAGTAAAGTATTGCACAACGACCGGCTATTACTATGCCATTATGCATGACGACAACTCAGGTCTTCTTGCCCCCGCGGCGTTGAGAGGGGCACTGCAAGGGGCGATGTCGGTGGTCGTCGTGCGGGGCAGTGCGCGATCAATGGTTGGTTTTCTGGGGTTTACTGGACGGATGCCGCACTTGCAGGCAATCCTGGCCAACAAACGCGCCTCCATTGATATCATTGCGGAACAGGTCGAGCCAAGAGGTGCTGTCACTGATCAGATACTGTCTGGTCTGCCCCGTTGATTTGCGCCGCACGGTCAATTCGCCCTGCAATCCCGGCACTTCATCGGTCTTGGGATCCGTCGTGTCCGTAGCGCTGAGAGAAAAGTCTGCACGGATCAGGCGATTGCTGCGCAAAATCCTCTGAAATTCGGCTACGTCTTCCGCTTCGATCAGTTCCATACAACCTCCAAATGTGATCCTTCAGTTTCAGTATAGGCCTAAACGCCGTTGCACCGATCTTGAATTACGCGACGCCTGCCTCATGCGGGCGGCTATGCTCTTCGCTGCCGAGCGCAACCTGTGAGGTAATTGGTCCAGAAACAGTGGGACGTCCTGCCGCAGATGTGTTGCCGTCGCCACGTGCTGCCGTGTGGTGACCATTCTCCGGCAGCGCGCAACAAGTTTCGTGCGATTATGCGCGAGGGAATCCTGCCAGCGTCCTTCCTTACGCCGAAACCTGATCGCGATCTGTCTGGCGGGCAGACAATCACTTGGTGGGCTTCGCGCCAAGTGCCGCGGCACCCAGGTGCGTAATCTCGTTGGCCGCGGACAGCATCTGGCTTAAGACCGCTGATGACAGCGAAATAGGCGGCCGAAGATGAATCGATCTCGTCATCAAGCGAGCTCACATGCACGCTTGTAATGTGATTGAGTTCGAGGAACGCGCTGGCCTGTGTAAGCCGATCGGTTCCTGGACAAGCCTCCGCTTGAAAGTACATGTGATCGGTATCCCATTGAAGAATGGTGTCCTCCAGGTCACTACACAACGGTGCACTGGGTAGCGCCATGTAGACCGCAATTGGACGCCTCACCAAGCTGTGGTGGTTTGTACCGCTGATGTTCCTGGTCGTGCGCCCGGCGTCGGTTCTGCTCGGGATGGCTGGTTCCGGCATGCCCCTGCACAGGCAGGTCCTGGTCGGTTGGCTCGGCATTCGCGGGATCGGCTCAATTTACTACCTGGGGTTTGCCTTGAATCGCGGCGTCGCGAAGGTGTTCGCACCAGAACTGGTGAGTTTGACATTGGTTACCGTGGCTGCATCGATTCTCGCCCATGGGATCACGGTGCAGCCGTTAATGGCCTGGTACGAGCGGCATCCCGTGAAATGAGCAGGCCGTTGGGATGCCGCGCCATTGCGCGCACGCACCGGTGCCTGGGAAGTGCGAAACGGATATAACGCTTCAAGGATGGCGAGCGCGCAATTGCTGGGCAATGATCAAATGGTTGGCCGAGGCGCGACGGCTGCGGCAGTCACCAAAGAGCACCCGCTGCAACGTTGATTCGTCAATGCGCTGGTTCCGCAGGAAGACGAGAGCATAGCGCCAGCCATGGGTGCGTACCAAGTCGATCGCATGGTTCAGATAGCGAAACTGTTGGACGTCGTGCCGTCGATCAGAATAGATCGTCCTCATGATACCTCCCTGTGCATGGAAGTGCAGCTTGGATCTGGAAGTCGTCATCAATGAGCCCAAGTCGACCTATCCAGCAAACGCAATCCGATGTGCTAAAGGGATCCGCACTGCGAACTTAGCAGATTAGCACATTGCGAATGCTTCAGCGATTGCTATTCTGTATCGCGCCTGGTTGCAAGCGGCCTGCGCTGACGTTAGTGTATGCCTGCCTGACCATGTCGTGCTCTCTGCAACGAGGGGGCAACGTTTCCGCATACGTTAAGCGGTTTCGCGTGGAGCTCGCACGACCTGCGGGTGACGTAGTGCATGGTGCGCCAGGCGCCAAGACCGTCAAGGACGTTTAATCGGTGAGCGGTGCTTCCAGCGTCGCGTGGTGGTTGCATTAGGATATCGGCGATGGACTCAATAGGAAGAGCGCGCTGGTAGAAACACCGCCATGACTCGCACCCGCAGGGCGCCATATTGCGTCGGGCACCTATTTCGTTTGTAGTGCAGGCGCCTGCAGCCTCCGTGTGCGGGAGGTCGCGTCTTCAAACGGGCGGAAAATGATCGCAGGTGTTCAACCCGTAACTGGCTTGAATGGGGGCGGCAGTGCCTTGGCGGCCGCGTGGGTGAAGCTGATGCGAGACGGGAAGTTGTTGGGAATGAACGACTGGTTGCGACGCGATCTGGACGATGGGTGTAGATTGCCAGGATGTCACGCCGAATCAACCATGCCACTGCGGCGAAAATTTCGGCAGCCTTAGCTGCCAGGGCCGCTTTTGGTGAACGGTTTGCCTACAACTCGGCGCACTTGGCTGGGCTGTTGCTGCCTTTGGTGAAAGAGGTGTTCGCCCGCCCGGTGTGGAAAACGCGCGAACGTCACGCCATTGCCGGACCACTGCCTGACCGGAGGATTGCAGGTAAACGTGCCTGACAAAGCATCGTTTGCATGGTAGGTGATGCGTCGACAGAATGAGCGCCGACCAGAATTGGCGGGCCTGTTGGCAGGCGCTCCGTTAGCATGAGGTATCGCGGCACCTCCGCCCGTTTAGGACTATCATGCAAGTAAGAGCAACGTTACTGGGCCGAGGCAGATGATGGCCATTACCAATGCGATCCGTTACAAGGGTTTCTTCCTGGACTGCGAACCCGCCAAGATGGGTAACGCTTGCTTCGTCGCTCAGGCCATCATCACACGTGAATATGGCCTGGCATTGCACGAGTATGCATTCCATGACCTCTGGGTGGCGTGTGCGGCAGCGGACGCGGTGTCCTTTGCCAAGGCATGGGGGCGGGAGTGGATCGACGACCAGCTCCAGCAGGCTGACGCGTCCGTCCGTTTAAGCGTACACTCAGTGTGAGTCACCAATCAGGAGAACCGTCATGAAGGACTCTGGACCGGAATTCTCCTTCCGCGGCCTACCTCTGAGCGCCGAGCAGGAATCTGAAATTCAACACTACATTCACCAACGGAAGAGGCGCGGCCTGCAGCCTGAGGTTGAAGAACTGCGCGCCATGGTGCAGGACATGCTGGAGCCCCCCGCTAGCGAGAATCCAGGTGAGAGAGCCGAAGCTGAAGGCGTACATGCCGACGCGGAACGTGCTGCCGGTCTGGTCGACAACGGCGGCGATCCGATCGCCGCGCGCGAAGAACGCACGGCTGCCCGCGAGGCCGAAGCGATGAAGCATTCAACATCGTGAGGGGGGCGGCTACTGCTGGGTGAAGAAACAATGATGTTCTGCCGTCGACACATCGGCTGTGCATGAGAGAGTCGACTAACATTGCAAGCGATGCGTATTAGCGCAGGCGATGCCGAAATCATTAGGTGAACGTCGCTCGTGAGCGTATAGTGGGTAACAGGTACCCAGCCAACATCCCCAGTTTGTGCCGGTCTTCCTCAGCATTGCAGCGTGACAGCGCAATCGCGTCAAAGCCCCTCAACGTCGTGAAGTGGTGTTATACCTGCGAATGGCACGCTGTTGGCGCGCCGCGCCGGAAAGGTGGGACCGCTCGTTGCCACCGCCTTTCCGAGTCTGTTCCTTATCGCGAGCGAAGGAGTGCGCCATGCGCCGGCATTCAACATCGTGGTTCCAGGGATGGAAAATCCTGCTGAGGTGTGCTGAATTCAGGTGCCAGGACGGTTCGTTGAAGTTCGCCTCAACCGCCATCCTCAAACATAGGGCGCCGACAGCGGATTGCACGAGCCTTCAGTGGCCCGACAAGATGACGCGATCGATTGTTTTTCCGGAGGACGCATTCGACTCCTGTGAAGACGCCAATACCGATGCGATGGCGAAGGCCCGGCGTCAGGTCCAGATAATGAATGGGAGCACGGATAGCCACGGGAGAAAGATCATGGAAAGTGCGCGCAATTCAGATGCGCGCCAGGAGTCAGATGAAAGCCTGGCTGCGCGGTATGAGATCTCGTTCGATGGGAAGCGTTATGCATTCCGGCAGCACCGCTACGACGTGTTCCAGGATGCCTTGCGCTATGCGGTCGCGGAGCACGCCAAAGTTGGCTTCTCGCACGACGAGGCGTTCCAACCGAGCTGGACGGCCGCATATCGCCCCACCGACGAAGACGAAAGCACGATGAGACTGCATGGTATCGACTATATCGAGGGCCACTTCCTCTATGGTGGTTATCGATACGGTCAACTGTGTGACGCGGTTGCGTTTGCCGCCGAACATCCGAACCTGTAAGGCCATGCTCGCGAAGGAGCACCGGTATGGAGCAGTATCTGCAATGGCTGGCCGGAGGACTGCTCGCGTTGAGCTGGTGGAAACTGCTGCTGATCGGGCTGGTGACGACGCATGTGACGATCGTCGCGGTAACGGTCTACCTGCACCGGTGCCAGACGCATCGCTCGCTGACATTGCGCCCGCTCGTGGCCCATTGCTTCCGCTTCTGGCTATGGCTGACGACAGGGATGGTGACGCGCGAGTGGGTGGCGGTGCATCGCTGCCATCACGCCCATTGTGAAAGCGAGAAGGATCCGCACAGTCCGGCGGTGGTCGGGATCAATGAGGTTTTGTGGCGCGGGGCCGAACTGTACCGGGATGCGACAAGTGACCTCGCGCTGGTGGATCGCTACGGCGGTGGGGGACCGGCTGACTGGCTGGAGCGGCGGGTCTATGGCCGCTACACCTGGCAAGGCGTCGGCTTGCTGCTCGTGATCGAACTGGTCTTGTTCGGCGCACCGGGCCTGACGCTGTGGGCTTGCCAGATGATGTGGATTCCGTTCCTGGCCGCCGGGGTGGTCAACGGCTTGGGGCATTATGCCGGCTACCGCAATTACGACTGCAAAGAAGCGGCCACCAACATCGTCCCGTTTGGCCTACTCATCGGCGGAGAAGAGTTGCACAACAACCATCACACTTTTCCAACCTCCGCAAAATTCTCGGTACGCTGGTTCGAACTCGATATCGGCTGGGCCTATATCAGCTTGTTGCGGTGGTTGCGCCTGGCAACGCTGCGGCGGCCGCCACAGCGACTGATGCGATGCGCGGGGCAGTTCGTGCCGACGCCGGTGACCTTGAAGCTGGTCCTGGGCAATCGTGCGGTTCTGATGCGCGAGCTGACAGTGCTGACCTTGGACGTGTTTCGGACGGAACGCATGGAACTGGCGCAGTCAATCCCCCACGCGGCGTTGGCCCAGACGAAGCGTTTGCTGCGGCGCGCACCTTGCCGGCTCACGGGAACGCAACAGGTGGAGCTGGAACTGGTGATCGTACACAGTGCACGACTCAATACCATGCATGTGGCGCGGCAGGCGCTGGAGAAGTTATGGGAACGTTCGCCGGCAACGCAGGAAGAACTCCTGACGGTCTTGCAAACCTGGTGCGTGGATGCGGAGCGCTCCGGTCCGCGCCCCTTGCAGCGATTCGCGCGGCAATTGGCGAGTTATGGATAGTGAGATGAATTTTGCATTGACCCACTCGACGGCGTGCCGGGAATTGCTCAACGAAGGAGACCTGGAGGACGCTGTACGCTATTGCATCGCCCAGGGCATTGAACCACCGGTCCCGCCATGCACCCGACTCTCCTCCGACTACGAGCGGTGCGTGGAAGTGGCACAGGAAACCTTGTCAGACTACGGTTGGTGGGAAAAGAGGTTAAAGATCCGGAACACGCGTGAACGCAGGCAGGCTGAGACGCAGGAACGCTCAGGTGCGAAGTCACTTTCGCCCTCCGGGACAGCCACACGTTGATGCGATGTTTTGCGCCGGCTTGCGCCACAGCCTGGCGATGCCTTGGCGAGGCAGTTGCTGCGGCCTGCCGGTTTCCAAGGAACGATTCCAAGGCACGCTGGCCCAGCGCACATCACGTGGCGTGACGGACGCATTCAATCCATGTGGCAGTCGGGTGGCGGCAGTGCGAGCATGGCATTAGACGAGTGCCGGAAGTCCTGCGCCAATTGGGCGCGACGCCACTAAGGAGCCCGAAATGCAAAGTTATCGTGGTTACGAAATCGATTGTTCGACAGTCAGGGCGACGTTGGGTAAGCCTAGCGCAAAGTGGTACTGTCGATTGAGTATCAGGAAAGTTGGTGATCCACTCCCTACGCGATACCAGGTGACAGTGATTGCCTGGACCATGCGCTCGGCGAGTGTGCTCGGCCAACACCTTGCGAAGGAACGCATCGATGATGCGCTCGGAATCGAATAGTCTGCTTGAGATCTTCCCGCGCTCAGTGACCACGCGGTAGGCGCGGCCCTGGTCAATGCCATGTACGGTGGCGCTATGTTCCGGGTCTGCCGGTGTTACCGAACACGCGAACGGGGGGGGGCTGGCGTAACTCGGCTTGGGGGCGAAAGACCAACGTCGGATGGTGTCGGCATGCAAAGTCTATCGAGTCGGGTCTCCGCTGCTAAAGCGCGACACCATCGCCAGCAGTTCAGCCATCGCTACGGGCTTCGTTAGGCGGGATACCATGTGTGCGCGTGCCATCGCTTCGCGACTGCCAGGGTCATCCCAGCCGGTCCATGCAACAATAGGAAGTTCAGCGCATCGGGGAAGGGCATGCATGGCTATCGCGGTCTCATAGCCGTCCATGCCCGGCATTTCGATGTCCAGGAGTACGATATCCGCAGGCCACTCGGCTAGCAAGGCGACCGCTGAAGCGCCGTTATAGGCTACCCTACGGTCGATGCGCTGGATAAACAGAAACTGGGAAACCATGTCGACGGCGTCCTTGTTGTCGTCGACCAACAGCACACGGGCATTGATTTGATTCATGATTCTCTCCTTGCGTCATCACGACTCCTTCGCGATGGGCTAGAGAGAGGAAATGGCTTAGTGGGGCCGGAAATTCAGATTACACGAATCGGGTAATGAGCCCCGCACGTTTCGAAGCGAAGCATGACGATAAAGCCGAATGCTCAAGAGAAATCGTACAAAGCGTGGGGGTGTTGCACTGGCCCCTGGAAAAATCCGGGCGGGGCATGCTCATTTGCGCGGCAGGCTGCGTTTGAACAGGAGGGATGGCGGGGCATTTTCGGGAAAGATGTCGTAGTGGCCAATGCGCCCCATGGGGCGAACTTTCAGGTATTTTCCTTTCCCATCGACCATGTGGCGCGCCTGAAGCAGATTCAGGTGATGTGCGGCGTGCGCGATCTGCAGGTTGTGCTGGCAAATGGCGTGTCCAGGTGCAAGGCGGGCGAAGGCGCAGGCGTCGCCCAGGCAATCGTATCGATAGGTGCCATAGAAATAATGTCCTGCAACAAATGCGATACCGAGTTGCTGCATCAGCAGAAGATCGTCGGCTGAAGGCGGCGAAACTCGCTGCGTGAGTACAGCCTGTGTTGAAGGTGGTGCACTGGAAGGGTGAAGGAGCATGAGCTGCGCGTAACTGTAGGCATCGATAAAGTTTTCGTACGCGTAGCCGCGATACAGGTAGTCACGCCCATTGAACCGGATCGATCCTGGTCCGGAACCGAACGTGCTTGCCGCACGTCGATAGTACTGATAAGTTACCATGCTGACACACTTGATGCATCGACGCTAATATGACAGCGCTCGCATCAGCCAATTTGCCAAGAAAGCGGTGAATTCAGTGTACGCTGATTCGCAGATTTGCGTTTGGCGGCGCTGACATGGTTCGCTGCTCCGGCGAAGGCCGGAATATTCCGCATCTGGCGGCAAGCGTCGGCAGTACTGTCGGCGCCCGTGGCCACCGGAAAGTGGGCCGGCGTAGCCAGCGAAGGCTGGCATGCTGTCGCAGTTATCGTCGATCTTGGCTCGCGTCGCTTCGTCGACCGGTTGATTCCCCGCTGTAAAACCAGAACAAGGGCGGCAATGGAACTGGCAAGGAGCACGTCGTTTGACAAGGAGGCCATGTCGTGCTGGTTTGACTCCTGGCAGTCGTTCGACCCATTCGATGCACGGGTTATGTACGACTAGACATGAAAACGGGAACTGCTCCTGCACCTCGCAGCTTTTGCTGATCATGACAATATTGTTGTCGAAAGCAGGCTGGGCGAATTTGAAGAACCGGCGGTCCATGTGACGGCGCTCCACGCGCGCCACAGTGACGAACCGGATACCGCTTTCAAGAGCGAGTCCCTGGCTGACCGGGCGGGACATGGCGCAGTTGCTGCTGCCTGCTGCTCGACCATGGTACACGTGATGATATCGATCTGTTGCCACATCGGAATTGCTAGCTAAATCAAGGGCTTCGGTCTGTCTTAGATAATCGAGTAGGAAGGATCACGGCTCGCGATCGAGCGCCGGAATTGTGACAACGGCTTCCTGGAGGATCCATGCTTCTATCGCATCGTGCCACTTGCGCAGCAGATCGAGCGGCCGGCGCCGGTAGTGCTTTTCGACGAGCGCACTGGGCCGGTGCCCCATGATCTGCGCGGATACCCCGCTTGGCATTTCTACCCACTCGCACAGCGTTCCGAACGAGCGGCGTAGCCCATGCAAGGTGACATGAGGGAGGCCGGCGTTGACCAGGGCATCGGTATGCGCCTGCGTAGGGGAAATGATATGGCCACTAGCTGAGGTGTTGCTACTGAAAACCCATGGGGAGGGCTCCCAATGATTGCCTGCTGTCTCCAGTTGCCGGATACGACGTTTGGTTGGCGGTGTTTCGTTCATTCGTTTAAGCGCCAGCAATAGACTAGCGAAGTAGGGCGTGAGAGGAATGGTGCGGACACCTTCTACTTTGTCGCGGATATTGAGGCTACGCCATTTCAAGTCCACGTCCTCCCACTTAAGCATGGCAAGCTCTTCGCGGCGCGCCCCGGTCAGCAATAGTCCTTGTAGATAAAAGCTGAACACCGGATTCGGGACGGCGCGCATGGCGGCGAACCAGTCTTTCAGTTGTTCACGCTGCAGACAGTCACCAATTTTGGCGCGCGGCGGCGGAACGGCATCGCGCACTTTTCGCGCCTTGTAAGAACCCGCCGGAACAATGCCGCAATACGCTTCCTGACTCTCAGCCCAATGAATGAACGCCCTCAGTTTGCGGTAGCTCTGCGTAGTGTTGGTGGGCCGGGCCGCTGATTCCTCCGCAGCCCACTCAGCCAGCACGGAGGCCGACAAATCGGCGAGTTTAAGTGCCATCAGTGGCGCAAGCGGGCCCGCGACGGTTTTCCCTGGACCGCGCTTCTTGCCCTGGCCGCCCGGCGCAGCCATTTGAATATGGTCCGTGTAGTGACGTTCGCTCCACCGGGGTTTTCTGTCTTCAAGATAGATTGGCCAGACCTCGCCAAGTGTCAAATCTCGGCGCTCAGCCTGGGATCTGGCCACCGCGTTCTTGGCAAGTTGTTCGACGCGCTGCTGGCGTGGATCGAGTCCAAGGTCGACCTGTGCTTTCAGGCGGGTCGCTTCTGCCTGAGCGTTGACTACCGTCCAGGTCCGAACGTCACCGATGGTGGTCCGCAATGTTTTGCCATTCAGGCGCGTCTCGAAGATGTATGATTTACTGCCGCCATCGCTGGCCCGGAGCCCCAAGCCTGGGGTTTTGGCGTCCCAAAGCAGGGATTGACGCTTGCCTGGCTCGCACTGAAAGGCCGATATCCGTTCTGCCGTGAAGTTGATTTTTGCCATGAGCCGATGGTCTGGAGTGCGCAGTTTGCGTAGGCACTGCGTAGGCAAATTCTAGCAAAATAACGCCAAAAATCGGAAAGTATTACTCAGGCTGCAAGCCCATGTTTCCTTGCTTTTTTCGTTGATAATCAAAGGCTTGCCAAGAAAACGGAAAGCATTGAAAAGTGTGCCGGAGCGGACTTCTAAGCCGAGGGTCGCAGGTTCGATTCCTGCAGGGCAGGCCAAATTGCCTAATTGCAATCCATTCCCAGCACCGTTAGAATTTTCTGATTGCATTATTTTCCAGAAAATGAAACTTGCCATCGTTGGCTTATGGTCCGCCATGCAGCTTGCCACTGCGCACGCCACCTCGGTTCTCGCGCCGCCGCCTTGCATCGAGATGCCCATCACGATAAGCCTGCCAGGGCAGCGGCCGCCCGATCGTGAGTCCCATATCCGGCAATATCTCGATAAAGAATCAGCAAGATGCGCAGGCCAACATGCGTCGAGTGCCGAACATGCTGTGGAGGACGTTCCCATTTTAGTCAGGTTGATGCGCAAGGGGGAATCTCCCGCGATCAGGCGCCAGGCTGCGGAAACAATAGGATGGTTGAATGTTGACCAGCGTTCCCCGCTGGAGGAGCTCAGCACCGGCATATCGGAGGAGGCTGACGCTGAAGTCGTGAACGCGCGCATACGTGGTGTTGGTATGTTGCTGCCTTCATTCTCCGATCCGCGCTGGAACAGTGAGATACGACTGAGCGAGATACTTGGCAATATCGACGATATTAGTTACAACGATGCACGTAGCGAGCAGGATAGAGCGCTGATCAACGCTGCAATAGCCGATGTGCTGGAGCAACAGGTACGTCAATTGGATTATTTGACTACCTGGCCGCCAGAAGGACGCAAAGTCGGAGCATCCGATTGGCAACAGGTGGTCGGAGAAACGAGCCTGATAATTCATCGCCGCCAAGGCCATGCACATTTGTTGAAGGCGCTGGAACAGGCATTCGGCTCAGGCACGCCAGCGGTCGGTCCTGAACAAGAGGCAGCCTGGTTACTGGATCTGCTCGATACCCTGGGCGCGCCGGATCCTGAACTCCGCGCTGCCGCCAGTGGCCTCGTGCAGAAACTGCTGACGCGCTTGGCAGCCCTGCGTGATCCAGTATGGCAGGACTTCCACCCCTACTTGAGCAAGGGCGCGCTCGACCGGTTGACCATTGTCGCCCGGGCCGGCGTGGGCGATAGCGATGCCAAGGTGCGCGCCAATTCAGTGGGAATGCTGGGAATCCTGGGTTCACCGAACGAGCTGGTTGCAGCCCTCGACGACGAGGAGTTGGTGCGCGAATATGCCGCTTTTGCCCTTGCGCGGCAAACGACAGTACCTGGCGACGCGGTGCCGCGACTGTTGCGCATGGCACGAAAGGGCAACGAAGCATCGCTTGCTGCCATCGCTGCTTTGTCGCAGGTGCGAGAGTTTGAGGTGATGCAGGCGCTTCTCGACATCTTGCTCAAATCTTCCACAGGCTCCGAGTTTGAAGAAAAACGTGCCGTCACCGCCGTGCGTGCCTTGAGCAAGTTTGGTTTGCAAGCTGCATTGCCGGTTTTGTCACGTGCTGACCGGGCAAATGACGAATTCGCTCAGCAACATCTGTATGAGGTCCTGGTCAACGTCGGCTGGGAACAATTGGGTAAGGCGCAAGCGGCACAGGTTGCAGAGGCGCTGACGCCAGCGCTGGTTGGAGAAGATGAACTTAGCCGTTTGTTCGCGCTTAGCCTGCTTGCTCGACTGCCGGTGAGCGGTGCGCAGCAGTACGACAACGCCTTGGTAGATCGCTTGGTCGGCAGGTATTTGTGGGTGACGCAGAAAGAAATAACCAAAGCAGCGGATGTTCCCGCGGATATCCGGCGGCAGACGGATCGGGCGCTCAAATATGCCTGGAATTCGTCGTGGGCAATGCCGCCGCAACGGGCCGTTTCCATTGTGGCGGGACATAGTTCGAGCGCGCTGGCGGCCCAGCGCATGGTGGCTTGGCTGTGTGCTGCGCCTGGCCTGCAGCAGATCCACCGCGCCTACATCGATTTCTATACGAGCGGCTCAGGCGAACCGGCGGCCATCGAAGCGATGGGGGCCAGCCTGAATCAAATGGGGCCACTGGCCAGGCCCCTGGTCGAAACGGCGCAAGGCAAAGACAAGCGCAAGCAATGCAGATTCGGTCTTGCTGGCGTTGGGATATAGCCTTTCCCTGCAAGCTGGCGAATCAGGCTTTGCGGCGGCGGAAGAATGCCAGCGACAGCAGGCCAATTGCCAACAGCGGCAGTGTTCCTGGAGCTGGAACTTTTGCGGTGTCCTCAGGCATTGCAGTCACAGTGCTGCCGAGATCAAGTTGAATGTTCTTGCGTGCGATGAAGGTGCCGCCCAATCTGGAATCCTGATTGAAGTGCAGGTTGCTGTCGGTTCCGGAAGCAAACAAGGTGCCGAACCATTCACCGGCCATGCCTTGCGTCCAGTTTCCCCTGGTTTCCGTGTAGATGTCGTTGGCTCTACCGTTCAGCATTTCGAAATCGAACCCGGAGCCGATATTCACATTGCCATTGATGAACAGGTTGATTGCGCCGCCGGACAGGTCAAAGATGAACGCGCTCTCTGCACCCACGGTCAGCGAGTCGAAATAGTACGTGCCTGCGCTTAGCTTCAGGGTGGAATCGTATTCAAGGTTGACCTTGCCGTATGAGCCGGTTGCCAATTCGGCAGTTGCGCCGGATTTGAGGCCGTAAGCTTTTCCGCCTGCCTTGAAATCGGTGCCGGCTGGCAAGGTATTCAGCGATGGCGAATTCGTCTTGCCGGCCACAGTGCCGGTAACATCGGCTTGGTACTTCACTTCCACCTGCATGCCGGCAGTCGCATTGCCTTTGATTTGGGATTTTTGTTCAAGTGTGACGTTGCCGCCGGCCGAAACATTGCCTGTCACCCGGGACTCGTATTTGGAGTGGATGTTGCCCTTGGCGCCCACATCGCCAGTCACCTTTGTTCCTTGCTCAAGATTGATGTTGCCGCCTGCCAGGAGGGTGAAAGGGGTGGCATGAGCGAAAATTGGGGCGGCAAGAATAGCCGCAGCAGCGAGGGCTTTCAATTTCATGGTTGGCATCAAAAATTTGCTATTGGTAATCAATGATAATCATAAGCAATTTTTAGGCCATGCATTTATAAATCATTGATTTGTAAAGAATATGCTTGCGCCAAGTATTCCTGATGAGCAGCAGGTGTAAAGTTTCTCGACATTAAGAAGATGAATAATTTCAATAATAGCAATGATATTGTCAAATGGTGTCGGAATTTTTTACATTCTGCTTCAGGATTTTAACAATGTTTTCTGTAGTTCATTGTTTTTAAACAAAATTTCTCTGATGGCATACGAATTGCTTAATGATAATTTGTGATGTCATCACGCAAACTTAATTGATAGAGAGAAAATGAACCTGCTGAAAAAATTGTCCCTGTCTACCGCCCTGTCGATCTCACTGATGACCGGCGCCTCTGCGAATGTGATCCAAACCACGGCACCTGTGTCGATGGACTCCTACGGTGGCTGGGCTTGGCAATAGATGTCCAGCGTTACCCTGGCGCACGGCACCAACGAAATTATCGGCCTGACCAGCTCGATGAACATTCACGATCAGGGCTGGGGTGGCCAAGATCCTGCCGGCAATCAAGTCTTGATCGGCCTGTTCGCTAATGGCGCCAATTTGTTCAATGTGCACGTTGCCGGCGGTTTGCATAGCTGGACGACCCAGACTTTTAACATCGCGAGCGATGCCGCTGCACTGAAAAACCTCAACCTCAAACTGGACACGGTTGACTGGGGATTGAACCCTATCGTCAAGCTGCAAATGTTCGCGGCACCAATCGGTTATCCGGGCTGGCAGCTGCATGCAACGAATGCGACCTTCACGGTCGAGTCGGCCAAGGTTCCTGAGCCTGCTTCGTTGGCCTTGCTTGCACTGGGTCTTGCTGGCCTGGCAGTAGCCCGCCGCCGCAAAGCCTGATTGTTGGTATTTCTGCCAAAGGCTGGGTTCTGCGTTGCGCAGGGCCCAGCCCTTTTTGTATGGAACTAAAGATCCAGGAGTGATTGCTGCTGCGGCGCGGTGACAGCTTTCTTCCTGGCAGGCGGGCGAGGATCTTCCCATGCCTGCATCAGCTCGTGCGGGTAGGGATTGAGGAAAGCGCGGGCAAACTCGGGATCGCGGCAGGACAGCCAGTCGCCATAAGCTTCCGGCGGCACCACGACCAGGGTGCGCTTTTCGTCGTCCGGCTTGTGAAAGCGCCTCAACAAGGGATGTTCATCGGCGTTGATGGTCAGTTGGGTGAAGGAATGGCTGACGCTGCCATCGGCTTCCTCCCAACTGCGCCACATGCCTGCCACGGCAAAGGGACTCTTGTCTGCCATGCTGATTTGCCAGCGCACGGCTTTGCCCGACTCGTAATTCGGCTCATAAAAACCGGTCATTGGAACCAGGCAAAGCTGGCTGGCGCGCCAGTAGTGACTGTAGGAGCGCAGTTGGCCGACGGTTTCGCTGCGGGCATTCATGGTGGTCAGGGACGGCATCGCAGCGGGCACATGACGGCGCGGCACGAAGCCGAAGGAAGCCACCACGCATTCCGGCTGTCCGTCCAGGCCAAGGCGGATGATGGGAGCGTCGTAATCCTTCCAGGTCTCATCCGGCCATTCCATGCCGTCGAGGTTGGACAGGTCGATGTCCATCATTTCCTGCAAAAGGTCGCGCGAAGTGGGGCGGTAATTGGTACACATGGGGGCTATGCTAACCCGATTGAGCTTGCTAAACTACTGTATATGCATACAGTTACACGAAAGCCGCTGACAGCAGCGCAGCTACGCGAAATCTGGCTTCGAAACCAGAATGCCGACATGCTGGCCGTGCTTTGGGAAGTCAAGCGCTTGCGCGGGCTGGTGGTGCGTGCAAGCCATCTGCACTGGACGTTTCGTGATGAGCTCAAAGGGGAACCATGCCTGGAAGAGGAGCGCCCGTTTGCCACGGAAAGGGAATTGCGTCGGCGGGCCAATGCGATCAGGAATGCTGATTGATTCATTAATCCGTTGCATTGTCGTCAACCCTTGTGCCATAGTGTTTAAAACACAATGGGCGAGAATCATGGCTATGACTTCGCAGCTTCACCCACTCAAGGGATGTACAAGCGGCCGCACAGCTGACGTGATCTTTGTGCATGGATTGGGCGGCGATCCAATTGAAACCTGGCGCCGGCCGGACTTTTCATGGCCCGATGTGCTGGGCAGTGAAATGGAGCATGTGGGGATCTGGTCGTTGGGCTATCCTGCAGCGAAGAGCGATTGGACCGGTTCCGCAATGCCTCTTGGCGACCGCGCGCAAAATGTGCTCTCACTGCTTGAAGCACACAGTATCGGTAAGCTGCCAATTATTTTTGTCGCACATAGCCTTGGCGGGCTGTTGGTGAAGCAAATGTTGCGGCTCGCAGAAGACCTCTCCCAGACACCGTGGCTCGCCATCAGCAAATCGACCAGGGGCATTGTCTTTCTCGCTACGCCCAATACCGGTTCCCGTCTTGCCAATCTGGGCTCTTTCCTGCCGGTGCTTCGTCCCTCGGCTGCAATGCGGGACCTGGAGCTGAACAGCGCTGGCCTTCGACAACTTAATCTATGGTTTCGGAATAATGTAAAACGCATCGGTTGCCAGTTGCTGGTCTTTTCAGAAAAATTGCCCTGGGGTCCGGTGATCGTGGTCGATGAGGCTTCATCCGATCCAGGAATTGAGGGTGTCATTCCGGTCCCGCTGGATGAGAATCACATCAGCATCTGTAAGCCGGCTTCCAGCAGTGCCTTGCAGTACCTGAAGGTGAAGAAGTTTATTGACGAACTTGTGCCACGTGCAGAGCCAGTACAAATCGTTAGCGCTGCAAGGTCTTATCCGGGTCAAGCGGAGCCTCGTCAGCAATACCTGCTCAATATTGCGACCTGGCGTCCCAACGAAATCAATGCGGTTGCCTTCAGCCCGTGCTCCCGCTATCTTGCTGTCGCCTCCGACGATAACACGGTACGAGTATGGCGCCATGCAGGAGAAGACCTCCTGCTGACAGTGGTGGCGCACCAGGACTCGGTGAAATCCGTCTGCTGGTCGCCCAATGGCAAATACATCGCTTCATGTTCTGCGGATGGAAGCGTAAAGATCTGGGATTTTCCCAATGGTTCGCTAAGGCGGCAGTGGAATGGCGGCGACGATTGGGCGCGTGCCATTGCTTGGTCGGGCGACGGGCAATGGTTGGCATGTGGTTATGCAAATGGAACGGTCCGGATATTTCATCCTGACCAACCACAGGAGCTGCTTCGTTTCTCGGCGCACGAGGCACGTGTGCGCGGAATTGCTGCCTCACCCAGCTCCCAATACGTGGCCAGCGGAGGCTCTGACGGTTTTGTCCAGGTCTGGCATGCAGGCGACGGGGCAAGACATGCAAGCGTCAACATTGCCGGTTTGTTCCCTCAACTAGAACGAGACCGGGCGCAGGTGATTTGCCTGGCGTGGGCACCGTCTGGCGAATGGATCGCGGCGGGCACCATATCCGGCCACCTCGCCATCATTGATACACTCACATGGCGAATTGTCCGTGCCGCAAAAGTGGCGCGCGATTCCCTTCTTGGCTGCAGTTGGTCGCCGGCCTCCGATGAGATTGTCGTCGGGTCGTCAGACCGGACAGCAGTTCGAGTACGGATTTCGGCGATGCCGAAAGCTGAGACCATCAGCATAGTCCCCACGCCTTTTACAAGCGGCCTTACGGCAGCTGCCGGTACCAGGATTTCAGAGCGATCGGGATCTGTCCGGGCCGTGGCCTGGTCACCGGACGGTCAATCAATAGCGACGGGCTCAACCGACCAATCCATTGAAATCCATGCCGAAGGCGAATTGGCTGCGAGAGCTAAATCGCTTCTGAGAGCGCATCAGTGGCGCGTGCAATGTGCGGCAGTGTCGCAGGACGGGGAAAAACTGGCGGTAGGCAGCATTGCTCGCACAGTCGTTTTGTATAACTTGAAGCAAGGGCGCTATCAATGGACTTTCGAAGGGACGACTGTAGTGGAGGGCGCTTCCGACGATTGGGGAGGGAAGGACGTTCGCATCGTCGAAAAACGGCGTGAAGGCCTTGATGAATATGCGCGGTGCCTGGCATTTTCACGCGATGGGCAATACATTGCCGTTGGAAGCGATGATCGTACTGTTCGAGTCCTGGAGGCGGACAGCGGGCGCTGCACTGTTCCCGTGCTATCGAACTGTCACGATGAACGCATTCATTGCCTGGCCTGGTCCGAAGGCGATCGGGTCATCATATCGTGTTCCGGCAGCGTCGTTGCCCTTTGGGACCGATCGTCGGGGACGGTCCACACAACACGTGCCCACCGGGGGCATATTTTGAGCCTGGCATGCGCACCGTCCGGCGACGCCTTCGCCACGACGGCAGAAGATCTCACTATTGTGTTGTGGCGGGGGACCACGCCACGAGAGTTGTGCCGGACACCAGAGAGCCTGGCCATTCTTTCTTGGTCTCCCGATGGCAAGTTCATTGTGGGTGCTGGCTCGGCTGGGCATGCCTATGTCTGGAACGCGCAGTATGGGCAAATGATCGCGCAGATCGACACCGGCGACCGGGTCCGCGCACTGACCTGGACGGCCGGGCAATGCCTTTTGGCGCTCGATAAAGGCGATGTACTGATCGTCGACCAGGCCGCCTGGACGATCCGCTCCCGCGTACATTCCTTATCGTCGACCCATCGCAGCTTGTGCATGCGCGTAACCGGTTATCGAATGCCGGACCAGTCGGGAATCTCTTCCGAAATCGAGATCGCGTGGACCGGCCTGGAATCGTGGAATCATGCAATTCGGGATTTGGACTGATACTATCAGTGCATGAAAAATCTGCTCCTGGTGGGATCAACCGGCCTTGTTGGCGGTGAAGTGTTGAAGCTGGCGCTGGCCTCGCCCGAGGTTGCGCAAGTTGTTGCACCTACGCGGCGGTGCCTGGAGCCGCATGCGAAACTGGTGGCGCCGGTTGTGGATTTCGACCGTTTGCCTGAGCTGGAGCCCTGGTGGCAGGCCGATGCCGTGATCTGCACCCTGGGCACGACCATCAAGGTTGCCGGCTCGCAGGAAGCGTTCCGCTTAGTGGACTATAGCTACCCGATGGCCGTAGCACGGCTGGCGCGCCAGCATGGAACGCCAACGTTTGTGCTGAATTCCGCGCTGGGTGCGGATGCCGGCTCGAGCGTCTTCTATAACCGGGTGAAGGGCGAGGTGGAGCACGGCGTGCGCTCGCTTGGCTTTGAAACGCTGGTGATTGCGCGCCCCGGCTTGATTGGCGGAGCGCGCGAAGAATTCCGGCTTGGCGAAAAAATCCTGGTGCCGGTCCTGACGCTGCTCGGTTCGATGCTGCCGCGCGCGTGGCGCATCAATCCGGCCGAGAACATTGCGCGCGCCATGTTTGACGCGGCAATGCACCCGCAACCGGGTGAGCACATCATTACTTCGGACAGGATGGCCTGAGGCTTATTCTTCCATCAGGCTGCGCAGCATCCACGCGGTCTTTTCGTGCACGTCCAGGCGCTGGGTCAGCAGGTCCGCGGTCGGCTGGTCGTTGGCCTCGTCCACCACAGGCAGCAACGAGCGGGCCGTGCGCGCGGTCGCTTCCTGCGCGGAGACCAGGTGGCGCACCATGTCCATGGCCTTCGGCACGCCAGGCACTTCCTTGACCGTGCTTAGTTTGCCGAATTCGGCATAGGTGCCGGGCGCGGGATAGCCCAATGCGCGGATGCGTTCTGCGATCAGGTCCAGCGCGGTCCACTGTTCGGTGTACTGCGTCATGAACATCTGGTGCAGGGAATTGAACATCGGACCCTTTACGTTCCAGTGGAAATTGTGGGTCATCAGGTAAAGCGAATAGCTGTCAGCCAGCAGGCGGGACAAGCCATCGGCAATGCGCGCGCGGCTGTCGTCGGACAGGCCGATATCAATCTTCACAACGTCCATCGTCAATTCCTTTCGGTCAGCTTTTTGCTCGTTGATTATTTCATGATTCCGAGGAGGCTGCTGTAATCGTCCGTCCACGGCCGCACATCCGGTGCTGGCGGCAGTTCGTGCAGGCCCGCATACGGCACCAGCCGGTCGCGCTGGCCGATCAGCACCCAGGTCGCAGCGGTTGTGCCGTGCTGCGGATCTGACATGTTCTGCGACAGGAAGGCGGTGCGGTGGAAACTGTCGGCAGCACGCCTGACGACCGGTGACATGTCCAGGTAGCGGTTGGAGATGTGGATGGCCAGCACTCCATCGGGCTTCAGGTGGCGGAAGTAGATATTGAAGGCCTCGGTGGTCAGCAGGTGTACCGGCACCGAGTCGCCAGAGAAGGCATCTACTGCCAGCACGTCGAACTGCTGCGGCACTTCGGCATCCAGTACCAGGCGCGCATCGCCAAGCGCAATCTCTTTCGTGGCGGGGCAATCGCGCAGGAAGCTGAAATATTGGCCCGCGAAATCCAGCACCAGCGGATTGATCTCGTAGAAGCGGTACACGTCGCCGGGCCGGCAATAGGCTGCCATGGTGCCGGCGCCCAGGCCGATCACGCCAACGTGCTGCGCCGAGCCGTTACGGCTGGCCGCGATGGCAATGCCGGCGCCGCTATTGCTGCCGTAGTAGGTCGTTGGCCAGCGCCGCTTTTGCGGCTCCAGGAATTGGCGGCCGTGCACAATGGTGCCGTGGGTGAGCTGGCGTACCTGGCTCGTGCCTGGCTCCGTATCCTTGACCTTGACCGTCCCATAAAAATTGCGGGCTTTGATCGATGGTACGGTAGGCCAGATCGCGTTGGCTCCCCATAATACGCCGACCAGCGTGGTGAAGAAAACCGCGGCCTTGATGCGCGCGCCACGCTGCATTGGCTCCGACGGGCGGTGATGGCATGCCATGCCGACGATGCAAACGGCGGCAATGCAGGACAGCGTCAGTTCATAGTCGTCGTTGAAGATGCGCGGTGCCAGCAAGCCGGTGAATATGCCGCCAATCGCGCCGCCGGCCGCAATCATCAGGTAGTAGGCGGTCAACCGTGCAGGTTGCGGCTTCAGGCGCGCCAGCTCACCATGGCAGGCCATGCAATAGGTGAAGATGCAGACGCTGAACAGCAGCGTAGGCCACACAATCCCGCGCGGCATCAGGCTGGGGAAGGTGGTGCAGGCGATCAGGAGTGGCGTCAGTACGGCCATCAGCGGCAGGAACAGCCAACGCTTGTACCAGCGCGCGCTTTCGAAGCAGAGGATGAAGGTCAGCAGATAGATCACCAGCGGCAGCACCCACAGCAGCGGTACTGGGGCAATGTTTGCGGTCAGGTGGCTGGTGGCCGCCATCAGTACGACCGTTGGCACGGCAGCGAGGGCGCACCATAACAGGCTATCGCGCCATGTCGGCTTGCCGGCTATTGCATCTTCGCGCAAGGTGTGGGGCGCTGTGCTGCGGCCGCGCCCACTCAGGGCGAGGGCGCCGCAAAACAAGGCAAACAGGCCAAAGCCCAGCGACCAGAAGGTGGACATCTCCTTGACAGTAAGGCGCGGCTCGAACAGCAGTGGATAGCTCAGCAAGCCAAGCAGCGAGGCGAAATTGGACAAAGCAAACAGGCGGTAAGGCACACTGCCGGGACGTTCCTGCGCGAACCAGTGCTGGACCAGCGGGCCCGTCGTCGACAGCAGGAAGTAGGGCAAGCCGATGGTTGCGGCAAGCAAGCCCAATAGCAGGAAGGCGGGGTCGTCGCCGACAGATGGCTTCCAGTTATTGCTTGGGACGATGGGCAGTGTCAGCGCCGCGGTCAACAGCAATCCCGCATGCAGCCAGGCCTGGCGGCGTGGTGCCAGGTAGCGGCTGGTGAGATGCGAGTACAGGTAACCCAGCAGGAGGGTGACCTGGAAGAACAGCATGCAAATCGTCCACGCAGCCGCTGAGCCGCCGAACCATGGCAAGACCATTTTGCCGATAATGGGCTGCACCTGGAATAACAGGAAAGCGCTGAGGACGATCGTTCCGGCGTAGAGGATGAGCATGCAAAATATTAACTCATGACGAGCCCTGCAGCGAGCGTCAGCATGACTGCGCCAGTCAGTCCTTCAATACATTTCCAGGCCAAGGGGCGACCGAATACTCCGGCCAGGCGGGTGGCACCGAAGCCGAGCGCGGTGAACCACAGGAGGGAAGCGGTCATGGCGCCGGCTGAAAAACCCACGCGCTGGCCGTCCGGGTAACTGCCACCAACGGAGCCCAGCAGCACCACCGTATCGAGGTAGACGTGGGGATTCAGCAACGAGAGGGCAACCACGCTTGCCAGCGCCTGCCTGGCGTCCGGTGCCGGAGTGGCAGCGTCGACCGCTAGCGACTTGGGTGTTAGCATCGAGCGCCAACTGCGCAGGCCGTACCACAGCAGGAAGGCAGCGCCACCCCAGCGCGCGGCGGCCAGCAAGAGGGGCGAACCCTGGATCATCGCGCCGGCGCCGGCGACACCCAGCGCGATCAGGAAGACGTCGATCACGATGCAAGCTGCCACCGTCAGCGCCACATGCTGGCGCTTGATGCCCATCCGGAGCACATGCGCATTCTGGGCGCCAATCGCCATGATCAGGCTCGCACCGAGCCCCAAACCGTTCACATAACTCTGCATTTTCTACTCCTGTTGTGGAGTCGGAATTCTGCCGCCCCTATCCCTGCAAATGAAGCTGAATTAAGATATTTCAGTATTCATTAATTTTGCTAAAGGATTAGCTGATGATTCCAGACGCGCGACAGGGTGAAGCTTTGGTGGCGGTGATCGACGCCGGCAGCTTCGAGCAGGCCGCGGCCGTCCTGCATTTGACGCCTTCGGCCGTATCGCAACGGGTCAGCGGGTTGGAATCGGCAGTTGGCGCGCCATTGCTGATCCGTAGCCGGCCAATTCGCCTGACCAGCGCAGGGCAGCGCCTGGTGCAATACTTGCGCCGCAGCCGCTTGATGGAGCAGGAATTCCTGGCCGAATTAAAGGCCGACGAGGCCATGCCGCCGCGCATTCCCGTTGCGGTAAATAACGACACTCTCGGTACCTGGTTTTTGCCGGAGTTGAGTGCTTTTCTGAACCGGGAAAATATCCTGCTGGAGATAATCCTGGACGACCAGGATCACACTTATTCCCTCTTTGAAAAGGGATTGGTGCTGGCAGGAGTTTCCAGCGAGCCGGAACCGATGCGCGGCTGCCGTTCGCAGCATTTGGGTTTCATGCGTTATCGCTTATTGGCCCAGCCGGATTTTGTAAAGCGCTGGTTCCCGGATGGCTTTAACCGCGAAGCCGCGCGTAAAGCCCCTGTCATGTTTTTTGACCGCAAAGATTCGCTTCAGGCGATATTTATCGAACGTGAATTGGGGTTGCCGCTTGGTGCGTATCCGGTCCATTACGTGCCATCCAGCGACCCGTTTGTCGAATCGATCCGGCTTGGAATGGGGTATGGCATGCTGCCGCACCAGCAATATAAATCGCTGCTGGGATCGGGCGAGTTAGTAGATTTAGTGCCAGGTAAATATCTCGATATTCACCTGTATTGGCACTCATGGCGGATCCAGTCGCCGAAGCTGGAACTGCTCACCGAGCAGGTGCTTGCCGCTGCCGGGCGGGCGCTGGATCGCTAAACTGAATATTGGTGCGAACGCGCCAACAGTTGGCGCGCCCGCTCGTGAAGCAATTAATACGTGTAGAACATGCGCTGCAGTTCCTTGGTATTGGAGGTTTTGGTCATGCCTAACATCAGGAGAATGCGGGCTTTTTGCGGGCTCAGGGTATCGGCAACAACGAAATCCAATTCATCGTCATTGGCTTCGCCATTACGGGCCAGAATGCCATTGCCGACGCGGCTGGCGCGAACGATAACAGTGCCATTCTTACGGGCCGCGACCAGGTCAGGTTTTACTTTGGCGGCCACGCTGCCGTCACCGGTGCCGGCGTGAATAATGCCTTTCGCGCCAGCGGCGATGAAAGCATTCAACGCGACTGGATTCATATTTGCGTAACCATAAACAATATCAATTTGCGGCAGTACGCTCAGGTTCGAAATATCGAATTCGGTATCGACCGTATGTTTGCGGGTGGTGGCGTGGTAGAAGAAGGCTTTTGGACCCTGCACATAACCCAGCATGCCCAATTCAGGGGTTTTAAACGAGTCGGGAGTCGAAGTATTGGTCTTGGTAACGTCGCGGGCACCGTGGATTTGATCGCCCAGGGCCACCAGCACGCCCTTGCCGATTGCATCCTGGCTGCCGGCAATTAATACCGCGTTATACAGGTTGATCGGGCCATCGGCCGACAGGGCGGTGCCAGGGCGCATGGCGCCCACCAGCACAACCGGCTTGCGCGACTTGACCACCAGGTTCAGGAAGTAGGCGGTCTCTTCCAGGGTATCGGTGCCGTGGGTGATCACGATGCCGTCAACGTTCGGCTGGGCCAGCAGGGTGTTGACGCGCTTGCCCAAGGTCAGCCAGTGCTCGTTGGTCATGCTTTCTGAAGCAATCTGGAACACTTGCTCGCCGGTGACGCTTGCAATCTTGGACAGTTCCGGCACGGCGTTTATCAATTGTTGGACACCGACAGTCGCAGCGGTGTAGCCGACCGTGGTGGTGGACGTGGCGCCCGAGCCGGCGATGGTGCCGCCTGTTGCAAGAATCGTGACATTGGGAAGCTTCTCTGCGTGAACGCTGAATGCAAGCAAGAATGCAAACAGGGTGAAAATGAAGTTCCTGGCTGTGTTACGTTGCATAAGTTCTCCTGTGGTTAGTTTTAAGAATGTTGCGCATGTTACTAGATTTGGTGCAGTATGGTTGTACTTCCTAGCAAGGACAATGCCAGTGGAAACAGACGAACTGAGTCTCGCTGTAGTCATGCAGCGCAAACCATTGAAGAGCGCTTGGCAGCCATTCCAGTGGCTGCCGGCGGAGGTCGTGTTGTCGCCTTTACCTGCGGGCGCACCGCGTTGCTTGCGGGATGATCCTTCCGAGACTTTGTGGCTGTATCCTGGCTTGTCGCTGCGCTTGTATTCCGACGAGGCTGAGGGCTACTTCCTGAATCTTGATTCCGGGTCGCCCTGCTGGTTCATCATGTGGCGATTGGAAGGCGAGTTGGCCGTGCCGAAATTTGTCACGCTTTCCTATAACGAGGCGGCACGTTTGATGGATGGGGGCGAGCAGGTCGATACCTTGCCCTTGCCACCTGCACTGGTGGAAAGGCTTGGCGCATTTGTGGCAGAGTATTACCGGCCCGAGCCTAAGGGCAAGCGCCGCAGGCCATCCTTCGAAGGTGGTGCCGCGGTCCAGCAAATGGCCCGTGCGGAAGGGGACGGGCGACATGGCCGCTGAGACTTTCTTTGCTCGCTGGTCGCGCGTCAAGGTTGAAGCTCGCCAGGAGCCTGTCGCGCAGGAACCTGCCGCTACCGAGGCTCCTGCCGAGGCGACTGCACCGGCTCCAACGCTTGAGCAGGTAGAAAGCCTGACGACAGATTCCGACTTCACCCCTTTCGTCGCGCGAGGCGTCGATGAAGCCGTGCGCCGCGCTGCGCTGAAAAAGCTGTTCGCAGACCCGCGCTTCAACGTGATGGATGGTCTCGATACTTACATCGACGACTACAACAAATTCGAACCCCTGACGCCCCTGATGGTGGCAGCCCTCAACCACGCCAAGGACCTGATCGCGCGCGAATTCGCGGCGGAAGAAGACGATGAGCCAAAAGACGAGGATCTGTAACTGCAATAACACCATGCCTGTGGACGGCGCTGCCATCGGTCGTGCTTTGGGCGAAGAGGCGCTGCCGGTTGCCAGCCAGCTTTGCCGGCGTGAAGTGAACCAGTACCTGCAAACACTGGAAGGTGCGGAGCGCATAGTGATCGGCTGCACGCAGGAGGAGCCGCTGTTCCGCGAGCTGGCGGAGATGAAGTCCACGGTGGCTCCGCTGCGGTTCGTGAACCTGCGCGAGACCGGTGGCTGGAGCGAGGAAGCGCGGCACACAACGCCGAAAATGGCGGCCTTGCTGGCCGCCGCCCGCTTGCCGGAGCCGGAACCGGTGCCGGAAGTCGAATACCAGTCCGAAGGCCGCGTCCTGCTGCTTGGCCCGGCACGACGCGTGCTGCCCTGGGCGCGCAAGCTGGAGCGGCAACTGCAGGTGAGTGTGCTGCTGACGGACGGCAGCGATGCAGCGATTGCAGGCCATTCCTGGCCAACCTTCACCGGAAGCACGCCTCGCGTGCACGGTTGGCTTGGCGCCTTCCACGTGAGCTGGCAGCAATCCAATCCCATCGATCTTGAGCTGTGCACGCGCTGCAACGCCTGCGTGAGGGCTTGCCCGGAGGGCGCGATCAGCCTGGCATATCAAATTGACCTGGATGCTTGCCGTTCGCATCGCGAGTGCGTCGCGGCCTGCGGTGCGGTGGCGGCGATCGATTTCGATCGCGTCGAAAAAGACCGCAGCGGTGAATTCGACCTGGTATTCGATCTGGGCGACACGCCACTGCTGCGCATGCACCAGCTGCCGCAAGGTTATTTTTCAGCCGGCGCCGACGAGGCTTCCGCAGCCCTGGCTGCCATGCGGATGCTGGAGATGGTGGGCACGTTCGGCAAGCCGCGCTTCCTCCAGTATAAGGAAAGTATTTGCGCACATAGCCGCAGCAAGCAGCCGGGGTGCAATGCCTGTATTGATATCTGCTCTGCGGAGGCAATTGCCAGTGCTGGCGATCATATCAAGGTGACGCCGCAACTGTGCGCTGGGTGCGGGGCTTGCACGACGGTGTGCCCCTCTGGCGCCCTGACATACGCCTGGCCGCGCGCTCCCGATTTCGGCGAGCAGGTTCGGACCATGCTGGCTACCTATACACGCGCCGGCGGTTCGCGGCCCGCGCTGCTGGTGCATGGCGAGGAGGAGGGCGGTGTGCTGGTGGGCGAACTTGGCCAGCTTGCGGCTGCGGGCGCTGCGCGGGGAGTGCCGGCGCGCGTGCTGCCTTTGCCTGTTCATCATGTTGCTTCGGTGGGGATGGATCTGTGGCTCGCTGCGGTCGCTTATGGTGCGGTTGACGTGGCCGTGCTGGTTACCGGCCGCGAGGCGCTGCAGTATCAGGATGCGCTCGCGGAACAAATGACGTTCGCGCAGGCGATCATCGATGGCCTGGGCTACAGCGGCATCTGCCTCCATTTAATGCGTGCACGCGACGCGGCGGAGCTGGACCGCGAGCTGCAACGCTTCGCCGCCAAAGATGTTGGCATGGCGGGGGCGGCGGCGCTGCCGGCGGCAACGTTTCACGTAGCGGCTGCGAAGCGGGAAACGCTGGACTTCGCGATTACACACCTTTCCCGGCACGCGCCAACGCCCCAGGACTGCATAGCCCTTCCCAATGGCGCACCGTTCGGAACGGTTGAAATCGTCACGGGCAAATGCACGCTCTGCATGTCCTGCGTTGGCGCCTGTCCCGAGTCCGCGCTGACAGACAACCCGCAGGCGCCCCAACTGCGCTTCACCGAGTCGAACTGCGTGCAGTGCGGCCTGTGCGTGAACACTTGCCCAGAGCAGGCCTTAAGCCTGCAACCGCGCCTCGCCTTGGGCGCGACAGCAAGGCAGGCCCGCGTCATCAACGAAGCCCAGCCCTACCATTGCATCAAGTGCCAAAAACCGTTCGGCACCCTGCAAATGGTGGAAAATATGATCGGCAAACTCGCGGGCCACGGCGCATTCTCGGGTAATCTCGACCGCCTGCGCATGTGCCCTGACTGCCGCGTAATCGACATGATGCAGCCCGCAAAAGAAGTCTCCATCTTTGAGGTAAAACGCCAATGACCGAAGACGAAGAATATGCGCGTTCCGAACTGTATGGCGTGCTTTCCATGCTGTTCTATGGCCCGCCATCGCAAGCAGTACTGGACCTGATCGAAGGCGCCGCCATTGAGGGCGACGGCGTGTTGGCCGATGCCTGGCGCGGCCTGCAATCCGCCAGCAGCAACACCGATGCCGAGCGCGCGCGCGAAGAATATGAGTCGCTGTTCATCGGCGTCGGCAAGCCGGAGATCATGCTGTACGGCTCCTACTACCTGTCCGGCTTCCTGATGGAGAAACCGCTGGCGGCGCTGCGTGAGGACCTGGCGCGGCTCGGCCTTGAACGCTCCGAACACCTGTCCGAAAGCGAAGACCACTTCGCCGCCCTGTGCGATGCAATGCGCTTGCTGCATGGCAGCATTGCAACACAGAAGGAATTTTTTACTGTCCATATCCAACCGTGGGCGCGCCAGCTGTTTGACGCTATCGATGCGCATCCCAGGGCAACTTACTATCGTGCAGTTGCTGGCCTGGCGCGCAGCTTCGTTGATGTGGAAACCCAGGCGTTCGATATGGGCTGAGCGTTAATGCATTGTTAAAATATTTGTGCTAGTGTTAAAAGACTAACTGTTGTTGGTTATGGGAGACCATGATGTCAACGCAATCCAACTCTGGAAGACGGTCCTTTTTCACCGGCATGGGCGCTTTGGCCGCTGCCGGCATTGCCGCGAAAATGGCCAGCAGCCCGCCCGGCACGACGCCGCCAGCGGAACCAGAACCGGAACCTCCTGCCGGCTCCGGCTACCGTCTCACAGAACATATTCAGAAGTACTACCGCACCACCAAGATCTAAGTGGAGGGCAATATGATGCTCCTTACACGTAAAGGGTCCGCAGGCTCCCGCACGCCTGGACGTTTCGCATCGAGCCTTGAAGGCAGCCTGGCGCGTGCCTTGCCGACGATGGACCGGCGCGCATTCCTGAAGCGCTCCGGTATCGGTGTCGGCGTCGGGCTGGCGGCGACGCAGCTGTCGCTGATGCGCAAGGCGCAGGCAAAAGATCCTGCCGCCGTTGATAGCGGTAGCAAAGCGGTCGTGCGGCGCACGGTCTGCAGCCACTGTTCGGTGGGCTGCGCGGTCGATGCGGTGGTGGAAAACGGTATCTGGATCCGCCAGGAGCCGGTGTTCGATTCGCCGATCAACCTGGGCTCGCACTGTGCCAAGGGCGCTGCGCTGCGCGAACATGGCCATGGCGAGTTTCGCCTGAAATATCCCATGAAGCTGGTGAACGGCAAATACCAGCGCATCAGTTGGGACCAGGCCTTGCAAGAGATCTCGGCGAAGTTGCTGGACCTGAAAAAGAAGGATGGTCCGGATTCGGTGTTCTTTGTCGGATCATCGAAACACAATAACGAGCAGTCGCAGTTGCTGCGCAAGTTCGTGTCCTTCTTCGGCACCAATAACTGCGACCACCAGGCCCGCATCTGCCACTCGACTACGGTGGCGGGGGTGGCGAATACCTGGGGCTACGGCGCCATGACCAACAGCTACAACGATATGCAGAACGCCAAGGCGGCCATGTATATCGGTTCCAACGCTGCGGAGGCGCACCCGGTATCGATGCTGCACATGCTGCATTCGAAAGAGAACGGCTGCAAGATGATCGTGGTCGACCCGCGCTATACGCGCACGGCGGCCAAGTCGGACCAGTACATCCGCATCCGCTCCGGCTCCGACATTCCCTTCCTGTACGGGATGCTGTGGCATATCTTCAAGAACGGCTGGGAAGACAAGGAGTACATCGCCGCCCGCGTCTATGGCATGGACAAGGTGCGCGAAGAAGTCGCCAAATGGACGCCTGACAAGGTGGAAGAAGCCTGCGGCGTGCCCGAAGCCCAGGTGCTGCAGGCGGCGGAAACGATGGCCAGGAACCGCCCGTCCACCGTGGTCTGGTGCATGGGCCAGACCCAGCACTCGATCGGCAACGCGATTGTGCGCGCTTCCTGCATCCTGCAGCTCGCGCTGGGCAACGTCGGCAAGAGCGGCGGCGGCACCAATATCTTCCGCGGCCACGATAATGTTCAGGGCGCGACCGACGTCGGGCCGAATCCCGATTCCCTGCCGGCTTACTACGGCCTGGCGGCAGGCGCCTGGAAGCACTGGTGCGCGGTGTGGGGTGTGGATTACGAATGGGTCAAGAGCCAGTTCGCCTCGCAAGCCATGATGGAAAAATCCGGCACGACGGTGTCGCGCTGGGTCGATGCGGTGCTCGAGAAAAATGAGCTGATCGACCAGGACAGCAACGTCAAGGCCGTCTTCTTCTGGGGCCACGCACCGAACTCGCAAACGCGCGGGCTGGAAATGAAGAAGGCGATGGACAAGCTGGAGATGCTGGTGGTGATCGACCCGTATCCTTCCGCCACGGCCGCCATGGCCGCGATGAAGGTGGAAGGGCAGGACGTCAACCCGAACCGCGCCGTCTACCTGCTGCCGGCGGCGACCCAGTTCGAGACTTCCGGCTCGGTAACCGCCTCCAACCGTTCGGTGCAGTGGCGCGAAAAAGTGATCGAACCGCTGTTCGAATCGCGCACCGACCATATGATCATGTACCAGTTGGCTGAAAAGCTGGGCTTTGGCAAACAATTGGTGGCCAAGATCAAGCTGGTCCCAGGCAAGGGCAACATGATGGAGCCGGAACCGGAGGACATGCTGCGCGAAATCAACCGCGGTAGCTGGACCATCGGCTACACCGGCCAGTCGCCGGAGCGCCTGAAAGCGCACATGCGCAATATGCACATGTTCGACGTGAAGACCTTGCGCTGCAAAGGCGGCAAGGACGCGGAAACCGGCTACGACCTGACGGGCGATTATTTCGGCCTGCCTTGGCCTTGCTACGGCACCCCGGAGCTCAAGCACCCCGGTTCGGCCAACCTGTATGACAACAGCCAGCACGTGATGGATGGCGGCGGCAACTTCCGGGCCAATTTTGGCGTGGAGCGTGACGGCGTCAACCTGCTGGCGGAAGATGGCTCGTTCTCCAAGGGCGCCGATATCACGACCGGCTATCCGGAATTCGACCACGTGCTGATGAAAAAGCTGGGTTGGTGGGACGAGCTCACCGATGCCGAAAAGCTGGCGGCGGAAGGCAAGAACTGGAAGACCGACCTTTCCGGCGGCATTCAGCGCGTATGCCTGAAGGTGCATGGCGTGCACCCCTTTGGCAATGCGAAGGCGCGCGCCGTAGTGTGGAACTTCCCCGACCCGGTGCCGCTGCACCGTGAGCCGCTGTTCGGCACCCGGCCCGACCTGGTGGCCAAGTACCCGACCCACGACGACAAAAAAGCCTTCTGGCGCATGCCGACCTTGTACAAGACAGTGCAGCAGAAGGCTGTGGACGATGGCCTTGCGAAGAAATTCCCGATCATCCTTACCTCCGGGCGCTTGGTGGAATACGAGGGCGGCGGCGAGGAAACGCGCTCCAACCCCTGGCTGGCGGAACTGCAGCAGGAGAATTTTGTCGAAATCAATCCGAAGGCTGCTTCCGACCGGGGTATCCGCAATGGCGAATACGTGATCGTATCGACGCCGACCGGTGCGCGCATCAAGGTGCGGGCGCTGGTAACGCAGCGCGTGGGCGTGGATACCGCCTTTATTCCCTTCCATTTCTCGGGCTGGTGGCAGGGCAAGGACATGCTGGAATACTACCCGGAAGGCGCGGCGCCGATTGTGCGCGGCGAGGCGGTCAATACTGCCACGACTTACGGCTATGACTCGGTCACCATGATGCAGGAGACCAAGACGACCATTTGCAATATCGAACGCTTCGCGGGCTGAGGGGATTGCCATGGCACGGATGAAATTCATTTGCGACACGGAGCGCTGTATCGAGTGCAACGCCTGTGCGACGGCGTGCAAGAACGAGCACGAGGTGCCCTGGGGCGTGAACCGGCGCCGTGTAGTGACCATCAACGATGGCATCATCGGGCAGGAAAAGTCGGTCTCGGTGGCCTGCATGCACTGTTCGGATGCGCCTTGCATGGCGGTGTGCCCGGTCGATTGCTTCTACCGCACCGAGGAAGGCGTGGTCCTGCATAACAAGGATGCCTGCATCGGCTGCGGTTACTGCTCTTACGCTTGCCCGTTCGGGGCGCCGCAGTTCCCCTCCAACGGAACCTTCGGCCTGCGCGGCAAGATGGACAAGTGCACCTTCTGCGCCGGTGGCCCGGAGGAAAATGGCTCGCAGGCGGAATTCGAAAAATACGGCCGCAACCGGCTGGCCGAAGGCAAGCTGCCGGCCTGCGCGGAGATGTGTTCGACCAAGGCACTGCTGGGCGGCGATGGGGACGTGGTGGCGGATATCTTCCGCACCCGCGTGGTCACGCGCGGCAAAGGTAGCGAGGTCTGGGGCTGGGGCACGGCCTACGGCAAACCGGAGGCTAAAACATGAAGCACTATCTTCTGTTAGCGCTGCTGGCGCTGGCCGGCTGCGGCGAGGTGTCGCAGTCGAAGCAGGGCAGTGCGGTGAATCGTGGCGACGAGCCTTCATACAAAGGCGCCAGCACAGCACAGGTGGCCAAAGGATGGACGCCGGGCGACAAGGCTTCCTGGGACAAGCAGGTGCGCGAACGCGGGCAACTGCAGAATGAATACGTGAAGACCAACCGCTAGGGAGGTTTGCCATGAAACGATGGTTGGCAATGCTGGCCGTGGCACTCGCCGCCGGCGCGGCCCTGGCAGCGGACGCGCCCGCGCCACCCCAGCCGGGCGCTTCCGCCCCGGCGCCGAACGCCGCGACCGGTGCAGCGATGCCGCGCGTCGAGTCGGTCGACATCCTCAAGCAAAACCAGGCCGAGCGCACGCGCGACCAGCCTGGCAACAATGCCCCCGTTTGGCGCAAGGTGGTTGCAGGGGAGGCGCATTACAGCAGCCTGCCATACCCGGAATCCGGCGTCCTGATCCAGCCCAAGGCCCAACTTCCCGGCCAGCCCGTTGCGACGACCGCCGGCGAAGCCTGGCGCCGCTTCCGCAACGGCCCCATGATCGGCATCGGCGGCTGGCTGATCCTCGGCGTGCTGGCGGCGATCGCAACGATGTACTTCGTCAAAGGGCCCATTAAGGTACATTCGCCGCCAACCGGCCGCAGGATACAGCGCTTCACGCCAACCGAGCGCTTCGTGCACTGGACTACCGCCATCACCTTTGTCCTGCTGGCTGCTTCCGGCCTGTGCATGATGTTCGGAAAATTCGTGCTGATGCCCATCATCGGCCACGCCCTGTTCGGCTACCTGACCTACGCCCTGAAGACCATCCACAATTTCGTCGGCCCCTTGTTCACGGTCTCGATCATTGTCACCTTCGTCCTTTTCGTCAAAGACAATTTCCCTATCCTTGCCGACATCAAATGGCTGGTTAGGCTGGGCGGCATGTTCGGCCAAGGCCACGCTCCTGCCGGACGCTTTAATGCGGGTGAAAAGCTCTGGTTCTGGGGCGGCGTTACCTTGCTCGGCCTGGCAGCCAGTGCCTCCGGCTTTGTGCTCGACAAGCTGGTGCCCAACCTCGAATACACCCGCTTCATGATGCAAGGCGCAAACCTGCTGCACATCACAGCTACCGTGCTGTTGATGGGCTTCGCGCTTGGCCACATCTACCTCGGCACGGTCGGCATGCAGGGTGCTTACAAAGCCATGCGGGAAGGTTATGTGGACGACGCCTGGGCGCGTGAACACCACGATATCTGGTACCAGGATGTAGTGGACGGCAAAGTGCCACGCCTGCGCGCCCCAGAGCACGATGGCGAAGTGGTGCCGCCGCCCGCACCCAAGACAGTCTGAGGAGCACGCCATGAACAAGCCTGTATTCGCCCTGCTACTGCTGGCCGCCTGCGGCGCTGCCCAAGCCAAGCTGCCGGCGCCAACCGATGAGCAGAAAGCCGCCGCCGCTGCCGTCAAAGACAAGCAAGCCTGGAGCGACAAGGTTGCCGCGTACAAGCTCTGCCAGGCGCAGGATCGCGTCGCTGCCCACTATTTCAAGACGAAAGGCAGCGGTGGCAAGCCAGCATCGGCAATGCCCGCCTGCGCCGATCCTGGGCCGTATGTCGCCCAAGTGGCAGCCACCAAGGAAGTCGGCGTCGCCGATTCGAAACCGGTGCCCGAGGCCGGCAAGACGAAGTAGGCAATGAAAAACCCGCCGCAGCGGGTTTCCACGGGGGGAGTGGTTGCGGCTTAGCCCAGCTTGTCGTTGGACTTGCGACGGGAAGCCAGGCCCAGCAGGCCAACGCCTACCAGAAGCATCGCATAGGTAGCAGGTTCCGGAATTGGAGCCGCCAGGCCCAGGTTACCGGCATAGGAACCACCCATTCCTGCGATGGCGGTGCTGCCAGTGACCGTGAAGCCATAGTTGCCTGACATCAGGGCATCGATCGGGAAGAACTCGATGCCGGATGAGGTGTCAAAGGTGGTTGCCAGGGCGGTTTGGCTGCTGTCGGCTTCAACTTTGAAGAACTGGATGCCAGTGATGCCATAGTTCGCCAGGCGGGAACCATCGATCCAGGTCTTACCGACCACCACGTTACCGCTGGCATAGGTGGCGTTGGTATCCACCGAGAAGAGGTAAGTGTCGATATAGTCCCCGGCCGTTGCGTGCAGGGCGCCGAAAATGGCATTACCCGCGGCATCAAAGGTCAAAGTTGTCTGTGCCATGGCACCGGAACTGGCGAACAGCCCGGCGGATAGCATCAGTGTTCCGGCTACCTTGCTAAGAAACGCTTTCTTCATGTTAATACCCCTTGAGATAGTGTTGTTGTGAAGGTGAAGCGGTTTGTCAGCGCGCAAGAGATTGCCTGGTTATATCGTCAGTGGCCTGCTGAAAACATAACCTTTCCTGCTTACCAACGACGATCAATATAGCCCACCCCCTCCCTCAATTAGTTCATTAATGAAGTGTGTATGTTTTCAAGCGCACAAAGCTCGACCGCGCTCGCGGGGCGCGGATAAAGCGCGGGAAAACGTCAAGGGAAAAATTTTATTGTGCTCGAGCCTGCAAGGCTTTCATGCCACATTTCGTAGGCCGATTCCGACAGGAACAAGAGCCGAACTGACGGGGGAATTGTGAGCAAACGCACCGTGTGCAACGGGGCCGGGAAATAAGATGGAAGCGTGATCGAAGCGCCAAGCGCTCATCTACCAGACATCCTGGCCGGCTTCTGCCGCAGCGAGGCACCCGGCCCAAAAACAGAATACGGAGGCCTATCATGACCCAGACCAACCACCCATCCAAGTACGTGGTAAGGGAGTACCTCGAACGTCGTTCGCAAGCAGCCAAGCCACCTCCATCGCCAGAGGAGATTCGCCGTCAGTTGGGCTGGGGTTTGATGCTGTTCGAGCCGAAGATGGAAACCGGGCGCTAGACCCCCGTACTTCACCATGACCCGCCGCACCGGCGGGTTTTTTTTCGCCGTTCGCTGAAATTTTCGCCATTCACCGAGCCGCGGCCGCCATTCACCGAAAAGCCGTTTCGCCGCCTTGCCCACCCGGGTATCGTTCATCCATCCAATCAACGGGGAGCAAGAAATGAGCAAAGAAATGCAATCGCGCAGCCAGCTACTGTGGGGCCTGATCGTGATCGCCATCGGCGTGCTGTTCCTGACCGATATCCAGATTCCGCCACTCGGCCAGCTGTGGCACCTCTGGCCCTTCCTGGGCATGGCGTTCGGCGCCATCAAGCTGATTCCGCCGACTGCACCGAAACATGTGGTCGATGGACTGTGCCATATCGCTTTTGCCGGCTGGTTCTACGTGTCGTTCGAACATATCTGGGGCCTGACTTTCCACAATAGCTGGCCCATCCTGGTCATCATCGCCGGCATCTGCCTGCTGATGCAGCCAGTTGTGATTAAATACACCGCCAATAATGAGGAGAACCAATAATGCGCAATCGCAGCCATCGCGAACGTAATACCGCATCCCAGATGCTGATCGGTGCCGCCGTCATCGTAGCCGGCTTCCTGTTCCTGATTGATAACCTGGGCTGGATCGACCTCGACATGCGAGTGCACTTCTGGCCCATCATCCTGATGGTGTTCGGCGCCTCGACCCTGGCGCAAGCGCCGCGGCGCGGCAGCGGGGCAGCAGTGGCCGGCGTTGTGATGATCGGCTTTGGCGCCCTGTCGCTGTTGAAAGGCCTGGGCCTGATCGCCATTAGCTGGAAGTTGATCTTCCCGATCGGGATTATCGGCCTGGGCCTGATGATGGTATTCCGCGCCAACAAGCGCAGCAAGCAGACGGACAGCCAAAGCACGGTTGCCAGCAGCTATGCCGACGATACGTCGCTGTTCGGTGTGTCGGAAGGCGAGACCAGCGAGCGCGTGCTGGAGCTGACCGCCATCCTTGGCGGCTTCCAGCGCAAGATAACCACGCAGGACTTCCGCGGTGGTGACCTGACCAGCATCATGGGCGGGATTGACCTCGACATGCGTACCGCCTCGCTGAACGGCACTGCAGTGCTGAACGTGTTTGCCCTGATGGGAGGCATCTCGATCAAGGTGCCGACAGACTGGACGGTGGAACTGGAGGGCACGCCGGTACTGGGCGGCTTTGAAGAGAAGACCATGGAACCAAAGGATAACAGCAAGCGGCTGGTGGTTCGAGGCACTGTCGTGATGGGCGGCCTGGAAATCCGAAACTGATGCAGCAGCGCGTAATGACCAGCCGCAGCGGTGTGCTGCTCTATCTCACGGTATGGCTGCTGTTGGGGATAGGCCTGGGCGGGGCGGTGGCCCAACTGGGCGACGAACCCTGGCTGCGCGCCATGCTGTTTGCAGTGCCGGTGACATTGCTGTTTTCGGTGGGCGCCGGGTTCTCGGCCTACTATATGTGCAAGTCCAACCCGCTGCGCGAGCGCAAGCCTGCCGTGGTCCTGGTGTCGATGCTGACCGCGGCGGTATGGGCCGGCTTCCTGTGGGTGTTCCTGATGCGGCTCTGGAATATCGGCGTCGAATCGTTCGGAGGGCAGGGCATTGCGATCCGCCCGCAGCTGACTGCCTTGCTGTTTTGTCTCGGCATCCTGATGTACGGATTGCTGGCGAGCTTGAATTACCTGGTCAGCGAGTTTGTCCGGGCACGCCAGGCGGAACAGCGCGAGCTGGAATCCAAGCTGCTGGCACGCGACGCGGAGCTGCGCATGCTGCGCACCCAGATCGACCCGCACTTCCTGTTCAACAGCCTGAATTCGATCAGCGCGCTGACTTCGATCGATGCCAAGCGTGCCCGCGACATGACGCAGCGCCTGTCGGACTTTTTCCGACAGAGCCTGGGCATTGAAGCGCAGGGCAAGATCACACTGGAAGAGGAGGTGCGCCTGATAGGACATTTCCTGGCGATCGAGAAAGTGCGCTTCGGTGCGCGCCTCGGCGTGGAGCAGCTAGTGGATGACGCAGCGCTGCCATGCCTGCTGCCGCCGATGATCCTGCAGCCGCTGGTGGAGAACGCCGTCAAGCATGGCATCGGCGGCATGCCGGAAGGCGGCACGGTGCGTATCGACGCCCGCCGCGAAGGTTCGCTGTTGAAGGTCGATGTGGAAAACGATACCGACCCGGACACGCCACCCCGCAAGGGCAATGGCATTGGCCTGGTCAATGTGCGGGAGCGATTGGCAGCGGCGTATGGCCACCTGGCCAGCGTCCACTGCACGCACGAAAACAATAAGTACCGGGTGGCCCTGATGCTGCCCGCCGAGACGAAGGAGTCCTGAATCATGCGCGTCATCATTGTCGATGATGAAGAATTAGCCCGCGGCGTCATGCGGGAGTACCTGCGAGCCCATGCCGACGTGGAAGTGGTGGCCGAATGCGGCAACGGCTTCGAAGCCGTGAAGGCGATTGCTGAACTGGAGCCGGATGTGGTGTTCCTCGACATCCAGATGCCGAAGCTCGATGGCTTTGAAGTGGTGGAGCTGGCCGGCAGCAAGCCACACTATGTTTTCGCCACGGCCTACGACCAGTACGCCTTGAAGGCCTTCGAAGTGCATGCGATCGATTACTTGCTCAAGCCATACCCGCAAGAACGGCTGGACCAGGCCGTGGCGCATGTGCGCAGCCGCCTTGGCAGCGAACACCCGCCGGTAGCGCAGATGGCGACCGAAGCGGCGACCCGCAACGGTCCGCTGGAGCGCGTTCTGATACGCGACGGCTCACGCGTGCACGTGATCGCCGCGGAACGCATTGACTCCATTGAAGCGCAAGACGATTACGTTGAGATCCTGGCGGAGGGCAAGCCTTACCTCAAGAACCAACGCCTGTCCGAACTCGAGGAGCAGCTCGACCCGACCCGTTTCGTGCGCTTGCACCGCTCGTGGATCGTCAACGTCGAGCGCATCGAACGCATCGAACAGGCCACTAAGGACAGCCACTGTGCCGTGCTGAAGGACGGACGAAAGATTCCGGTCAGTCGTAGCGGGTATCAGAAGGTGAAGGGCCTGTAACCGTATGTCTCATGTTAATATTTTGCAAAAATGTGAAAGTGATGGCCAATTTGTTTTGGGCCATCGATAACAAAGGATAATGAATGGGGCAAACACTGGGGAGCCAAGCTTTCGGATCTTGGTATGACATCCTGTACTGGGCACTCTTTTCCGGCATCTTCTTCTACGTGGCTGCCACAAGTTCGAGTTGGCCGCTGGCCACGCGAAACAAGATCCCTACTTTCCTGTTAAACCGAAAACTCTGCATCGGTCTAGGTGTCGCATTCGCCATCGTCGCAGCTGGAAAGCTGTTCCGATTTTTTTAGCATGAACGGCACAAGCAACCGCTCTTCTTTCGTCACAGTCGTCGCCTGGATTTTTATAGTTCTGTCGGGACTCGGAACCCTGGTTTCCATCATGCAGAACATCATGATCCAAGTAATGTTCAATGCCACCGAAATGGAAAAAGCTATGCATGCCGCACCTCCGCCTGGCGTTCCGCCATTTGCGGCATTCATGACCAGTCATTTTCAACTTCTCTTCGTTGCGTTCCTCATTATCTCCGTCTCGATGCTCGCCTCTTCGATCGGGCTCCTCAAGCGGAAAAATTGGGCGAGGCTGATCTTCATAGGCCTAATGGGCTTGGGCATCCTATGGAACCTTGGCGGGCTGGTTCTTCAACTCACAATGTACTCATCAATGCAAAGCAGCTTTGCAAATGTGCCGGATGCAGCGGACATGAAATCCTTCATGATTGCCATGGCAGTTTTTAGCGTCATTTTTGCACTGGGGTTTAGCGTGTTGTTCGGCTGGATTGCCAAACGTTTGCTATCGCCTTCCATCGTGACGGAGTTCAAGCAGTGAGTTCTAATAAAACACAGACGACAATATTTGCGCTTTCGATGCTCTTTGCTGCAAGCGTCTCGGCGGAGGAAGATATTTGCTCATCCGAGTACGAACGTGGGCGGCGCGAAATGGGGGCCTACGCCGAAATGATGGGGATTATCGAAGGAGCGATTTACGGCCACTCGCTTACGATCGCTAGTCCGAAAATCTGTCTGGTTGGAACTCCAAAAGAAAAAGTTCAAAAGATCGCCAATGCTTTCGGGAGTCAATCGCATGCCGAGCCCCCGTTGGAGTTGGACGATGTACCTTCAAAAGAGCAGGCCCAAAAATTCCTGGAGCGCTTCTTTCCATGCAAATAATTCGCGCTAACAAGAATCACGTTAGCGAGCCAATTTGGAATGCCTCGATTTTGGTTCCGTTCTCGGCCCATGTCGGCGTGAAGGCTAAATACACCGATAGCGCAAAACCGCGATAACATCGCGCTCAAGTCAGACCACATATGAAACGCCTCTGTATAGTCAGTGCATTGATGCTCCTCTCCTCGCCTGGTATGACCCAGACGCTCTACAAGTCCGTTGGGCCGGATGGAAAGATTGTTTATAGCGATCGCCCTCCCGCAAACGGAAAGATCGAAAAGACCCTGCATATTCAAAGTATCCCGAACACGGCCTTGCCAAGCGCTACAGTTGGCGAGCTAGCCCGCCTTCGTAAGGAAGGAAGGCCAACGACCGGCCCTATTTCTGGGGCGGTCATGTTCAGCGCCACCTGGTGCGGGTACTGCCGTCAGGCGAAGGCCTACCTTGCCCAGCATGGGGTAACGTACAAGGACGTCGATATCGACACTCCTGAAGGGAAGTCTGCCTTTGCTAAAGTAAGCACCGAGAACGGAATTCCTTACCTGCTCAAGAACGGTGAGGGGATACGCGGGTACAGCAAAGAGGCGTATGACCAATTCTTTGGCGGGCGCTGAGTGTCGCCTCACTTTCAGGGAGTTATATGAATATTGAAAAGCGCAACGCTTTGGTTGAAAAGCTCAATTCGGAGCCGGAACCTCAACTCGTTCCCGTTGACGAATTCTTCGATGGGAATGATGACATTGGCTCTATCGGTTGCAACCTGCCAGAGCACCCCGGCATTGACGCGTTTCGCACGGCACTCGCCCGGCTCAAAGAGCGAGACGATGTGGTCGCCGTATATGCCCAGATTGCAGAGATTGACCCTGGAGAAGATTGTTGGCCATTTGCGGACACAGTCTTCGTCGTCGGTTGGTTAAGTTCTGAGGATTTAGCGGCAGAACTTGAAGCGCTCGAGCCTGACGAAGTCGGCTCGGCCGAAGACTTCGGCGTGCCAGAGCAACTGCTCCATAAGCACAAAGAGCCAGTGTTGGCGGCTTGGTGGGATTAATGCCGAGCCACTCAGCAATGACCACTGATTAAGTCATGATGGAAAAGCTCTTCGCCATTGGAGCAATCCTAAATGAAGATTTACCTCAAGCCAGCATCACGTTAGGCGGCATACATGAATTTCATAGCAGTTTTGGAGCGTGGCATTCTTATCTTGCTTTCGCTATGCCTGGCGGCAGGTGGAAGTACTCACGTAGTTGACATTGTTCGAGGCGGCTTTTTTCCTTATCATTTTGTGCCTTTTCCAATCAACTTGTTCTGGACTTCGCTGGCCGTGTTGGACTTCACTGCGGTGCTGCTATTGTGGAATCGCCGCAATGTAGGCGTACTGCTAACGCTAGCGATCATGTGCGCGGACGTTGTGATCAACTCATATGCGACTTATTGGCTCAGAATTCCATTTGAGAGCTTTGCTCCGCTTCAGGCGCAATCGCTTTTCCTGGGCTTCGTCCTTGGCGTTTCTGGATTTATATTACGCAGCAGTTCACAAGCTGTATCATCCAACCAGGCATTCCGGCATGCGCCTACGGGCGCGGCTGAATCGAAACGTTAGAGTTCGGATATGGTCTACCTCGCCGTTACTTCGCACGGGCTGAAACATGCGCTGCGTGCAGTTGAAAAATGCGCCGCGCCGATTTGGTGCGGTTCCGATGCAATTTCCGAGTCAGACTTCGAGAATCTGGACTATGCATCGTTGACCCGATTCTCCTATCCTCTTGGTGGCGAGGATCAAGAGGTGCTGGCTGGCGCAGTCGAAACCATCCAGGAACACCATCCTGGAGAGCCGATCTGGATCGAGCATGCTTAATCCTATCCGATCAACATGATCCTCGTGATACCGAAGCCGCAGCTTACCGCCGAACAGATTTCCGTGTTGAGAAAAATGTGCAGCGCTGGAATATCCGAGATTCGCAATGCCGGATCGACGCAAACGTCGATCCGCGACGTTGAAATTTTCGGGAGTCAATGGGAAATCGAGCGCCTGTTCCTTCGGCAGTTAAGCCGGGAGTACCTAAGCAGCCCTAATCCGCCATTCTTCGTCAGGGAAGTGGACCTGAATGGTTACGGTGAAGTGCTCACCCCGCAGGCATTGAATGAGCGGCTGAAGTTTTGGAGAGGAATAGAGTTGGAACAGCAGATGTTCAGCGACCTGGAAAACGGCTTCATTTCATCTCGCGAAGAATTTGTCCCACATGACGAAGAATGGACATAGCAACTCGCTCCACCGGATGCGCCAAGCCCAATGCGCGCCGGCTGAACTCTACGCACGTTAGAGCCCATGAATACATCCTCGCTTCAGCGATTTATCCAAATTCACACTGCCTATGCTGACGCTATAGAAAGTCACATGCGTCGGCTTTGGAATCGGGAGCTTTCATCGGACGAGGTGAACACGATTCGTAGTTACACGCTATGTGGATCGTTCATGTCGCTGGAGGCAATCGATCAAGGACTGTCTCTTGTCGGGTCGGCAGAGCGCGCAACGGTGGACTTTCTCTTTATGCGCGCTGAGGTCAATAAGTGCGCGGGGGAGGTCGTTTTGGAAGTCAGCCGTCGCCTGGCACTTGGCGGCCATTCGCCGCAAGCCTCTGAGTTTCCAAATTTGCTGGCGTGGGAGGCGGCCTTGATAGGCGGGCGAAGTGGGCTCCAGTCCGGATAGCCAACAGCTATGTTGGCATCACAAGTGAAGCAACCTGAAAGTTAGGAAATCAATATGAAGATGTACATCCTTGTTCGCGACGACATTCCACTCGGCTTCGCGATGGTGGCAGTTGCACATGCATCACTGGCGGGGTATCTGAAGTTCCAGGAATCGCCCGAGGTAAAGGAGTGGCTTTCTGGGCCGTTCTTCAAGGCCGTCTGCAAAGTCAACCCGAAGGAGTTCGAGAACGCCAAACTTGTTCCTGACCATGTTGTTCTCACCGAATCGGCGCTCGGCAATCAGGAGGTCGCCATCGTTTTCAAACCGCGAATTGAGTGGCCAAAAATGTTTAAGTTCCTAAAACTCTACCGCGAAGCGCCTTCGGTATCACCAGCAGGCGCCACTGATGCTTGACGCCTCCATTAACCGGACGGCTAGCGCGTTGCGCGCTCCGCCCGATTTTTATCGCACACTTTCGATCTCATGAAGGCTTCACGAGTAATTTCAGCCTTTTTTCTATCCGTGGCTGCTGCCTCATCTGCTAATGCGGGGGCGCAAGCGCTAGAGCTTGACAAGCTTGGCGAGAATGCGTGGGGCGAAGACTGGGCTGGCGGTTGCTGGTTCCATGAAGAGTTTCTCCCTGACCGCAGTGGTGGCGAACTTATGTTTCTTATTCGCGGCGAGGGAAAAGGTGGTGTGGCAGTCCTTAGTCTCGATGGAAAGGTCGAAGAGGTGCCTTTCTCGCAGACTCTGTCAAAAAGCAAAGCATTTCGGATGGGGGCGCGCGATTCTTATCTTTACAGGTCTGCCGATCTAAAGGTCAAAGTGACCACCATTGTTACCGAGGTCCCGACGGCAAACGAATGTGCTGGTGATTGTAACGAGAGTAGTGGCTTTGCGGCCGAAATTGAAATCAGCAAGGGCGCTCGCAACCGGCGATACGAGTTCAAAGCGGGAGCCTGCGGACTGTGAACGAGCCATAAGAAAGAATCACTACGCAGTCGAGCCGGATGGATTCTATTTCGTCGATCATCTTACGAACAAGGACGTGGCGTCTGTTGCACTTCGGTGTTTCATCGACGAGGCACTTCCACATTCGCCATCGATTCAGATCATTGAGCCATAATACTGGAATGGAAAAACGAACTGTTGCCGATAGTGTTGGACCCTGGATGGAGCCTGGCTTCGAATCGAGCTTGATTGAACGCTGCCGTGCAAATTGGTCGGTCCCTGTCGGCGAAATTACGAACTACGTCTTGGCTACGTTTATTCGCCAGCGAATCGCTTTGGAAATTGTGGTGCCCGAAGCACAACGGCGCATCGCAGTTGGATTTACAGACGATACGGAAATTCTTGACGATGAGCTTTCGCTGGCCATTGCGGGAATCTTGCCTACTTCGGATCCGCAATGACGTTCGCCCCAAGAAGATAGAGACCAGCATGTCTACTGTTCCAAGCGTCCCTTTGCCAGAAATGCGCGAGTTGATCCATTGTGCTCGTGGGTTTGTCGCTGGCGACGTTCATTTTTCATATGTCTGTTCTGCTGCGGGAACATTTCGTGACGTGACGCGGTTTCTGCCGGTTAGCCGCGAGATCAAGCAGATGGCTGATGAATGGGCGGGAATGGCCACGCGCGCTTGGCCGGAAATGGCCCGAATTACCAATCCGATTTCGGAAGAAGAATTTCGGGAGTGGGTGAGAAATCAAATTCGTGTTTTTGAACCTTTTCAAGGTCCCAATGGCCATTGAAGATTGCAGTATGCCGGCCTATCGTTGCGGTCAACTCGGTAGGGCAATGCCAAAACGATTAAATGCTTGGGGTTTGGAGTTGGTCCAGCGGGCGTGTCATGGGACCTGTTCGAGAACTTTCAGCCGGACCATGTTCTTCAAGATCGATCTTCAGTCGGTGAAAACTGCTTTCATCAAGTGACAATGTGCGTGAGACACGGCAGGATTTGTTTTCCCTATACTTCGCGGTATGAAAATTATCTTGCCCTTGATTCTCGCCCTGGCCGCCATTCCGGCGCATGCCCAGCTCTATAAGTGGACCGATGCAGACGGGAAGGTCCATTATTCCGATCGCCCGCAGGATGGCGTCAAGAGCAAGGAGCTTGCAGTGCAGCGCGCAGCCACGGCGCCGGCTGCGGCCCCTGCGAACGACTGGCAGCAACGTGAGCTCGAATCTCGTGAACGGCGCATGAAACGCGAGGCCGCAAACCAGGAAGCGGCCGACACTGCAGCACGCAATGCGGGAAAGACACCGTATAACCCCAGCCAGCACCGCAACAACAAGCCGATGTCCGATGACGAGGTCTGCAAGCGCGATGCGCAGCAGATTGAGTTCTCCGAGAAGGTCCCCCGCCTTGCTTTCGGCGGCGGGAATGGATCGGTGGCTGTTAGCGAAGAAGAGCGCCAGGCCATCGTGCGCCAGCGCAAGGAGAACCACGCCTTGCTGTGCGGCTCAGGCCAGCGCACGCACTAAGGCTCGCCGAGTTGCCACCAGGCGGGTAGCAGGGCCTGGATTTCGGGCCGGCCGAAACGGTCGTCGATCAGGTGGACCGTGCCGCGGTCGCTGGTAGTGCGGATTACGCGGCCGGCTGCCTGCACGACTTTTTGCAGGCCGGGATAGAGATAGGTGTAGTCATAGCCCGCGCCAAAGGCAACTTCCATGCGGGCCTTGATCTGTTCATTGACCGGATTGATCTGCGGCAGGCCAAGCGTGGCAATGAAGGCGCCAATCAGGCGATCGCCTGGCAGGTCGATGCCTTCGCCAAATGAGCCTCCCAACACAGCGAAACCAATGCCTTCGCCGCCTTCGCGGAAGCGGGCGAGGAAGGCGTCGCGCGCCGTTTCATCCATGCGGCGTTCCTGCCGCCATAGCGGCACATCCGGGTGGCGGGCGGCGAACAGCTCGGCCACCTTTTCCATGTAATCGAAGCTGCTGAAAAAGGCGAGGTAGTTGCCGGGATGGCGCTCGTACTGCTCGCCCATCAGCGCAGCAATTGGCGCCAGCGAACGGTTGCGGTGCTGGTAGCGCGTGGAGATGTGGCTGGCGATGCGTACCTGGAGTTGCTCCGCGTCGAACGGCGAGGCTACGTCGACCCATGCCGTGTCGGCCGGCATGCCGAGCGTGTCGGCGTAGTAGTTCCAGGGACTGAGTGTGGCGGAGAACAGGGCCACCGCGTGCGCTGCCTCAAAGCGCTGCTTGAGGAAGGGCGCGGGCAGGATGTTGCGGATGCAGAGTACCGAGTTCACGCGGCCCGCGGCTGCGGCGCCACGCCCGCCGTCGGATTTTTCCATGTCGAACAGCGAGTGTTCGCCAAAGCTTTCCGCCAGGCGGCCGAACAACAAGGCGTTGAAGTAGAAGTCCAGCACGTCGGCGTCGAACCAGGCGGGGTGCTCGGCCATGTAGTCGCCGATTTCCGTGCAGGCCGTTTGCAGCGCGCCCATGAACTTCTCGGGCAGCTCGGCGTAGCTAGCGTAGTCGGCTTCCTGTGCCTTTTCCAGGGCGCTCCATTGGCGGTGTACGCGGTCCAGCGGCTTGCGCAGCGCTTCCGGTGCGGTCTTGCGCAGCACGCGCAGGCGCACATGGTCCATTTCGGCGGAGTACATCTTGCGGGCGCGCGAGACCATATTGTGCGCTTCGTCCGCCAGCACGCCGACCTTCCAGCCGTTCATCTGCGTCAGGCTGTACAGCATGGCGCTGATGTCGAAGTAGTAGTTGTAGTCGCCCACGACCACGTCGGCCCAGCGTACCAGTTCCGATTGCAGGTAATAAGGACAGACCTGGTGTGCCAGCGCGACTTCGCGCACAGAGGCGCGGTCCAGCATCGCCTGCTGCAAGGCGGCTGCGCGCGCTGCGGGCAGGCGGTCGTAGAAGCCTTGCGCCAGCGGGCACGATTCGCCGTGGCAGGCTTTGTCCGGGTTCTCGCAGGCGGTGGTCTTGGCGGCCAGTTCGAGTGCGCGCAAAGGCAGCAAAGGCGCGCTGCGCTTGATGGCTTCCACCGCGCCAAGTGCCATGCCGCGGCCGCTGGTTTTTGCGGCCAGGAAGAACACCTTGTCGAGGCCATGTTCAGCGCTGGCCTTCAGCATCGGGAAGATGCTGCCGATGCTTTTGCCGATGCCAGTCGGGGCCTGCGCCAGCAGCGAGCAGCCGCGCGCGCTGGCCTTGTACATCGCTTCTGCAAGCTGGCGCTGGCCTGGACGGAAATCGGCGTGCGGGAAGCGCAGCGAACGCAATTGCTCGTCGCGTGCGGCGCGGTGCGCCAGTTCCTGCTCGGCCCAGGCGACAAAGCGGCCGCATTGTTCTTCGAAGAAGACGCGCAGCGAGGCGGCATCCGCTTCTTCGGTCAGCACGGTTTCCTTTTGCGTGCCGATGTCGAAGTAGACCAGTGCCAGGCGCACGGCGGGCAGTTGGCGCGCGCTGCACAGCAGGTGGCCATACACCTTGAGCTGGGCCCAGTGCAGGACGCGGTGGTTGGCGGGCTGGCGCGACAGCTCGCCGCGGTAGGTCTTGATTTCTTCGAGCTGGTTCTGGCGCGGGTCGTAGCCGTCGGCGCGGCCGCGCACGTGCAGCGGGCCGAAGTCGCCGGAGAGGCTGACTTCGCGCTCGTAGTCCTCGCCGCGGCGGCTGGTGACGATGGCGTGGCCTTCAATGCCTTCCTGCGCGGTTGGCGTAGGCGTGAAGCGAAGGTCAAGGTCGCCTTGCTTGGCGGTGAATTCGCACAGGGCGCGGACGGCGATGGTATACGTCATTCCTGCCACGCCAGGTAACACACGGACACCGGCATGCCATGCTCGGCGCAATAGTCGATCCAGCGTAGCTGGTTGTCTTGCAGGCGGTCGCCGGGGCCTTTGACTTCCACCATCTGGTAGCGCCGTTCGGCGGGCCAGAAGCGGATCAGGTCCGGAAAGCCGCTGCGGTTGGCCTTGATGTCGAGCAGGATACGTTCAAACCATAGCTTCAAATGGGAGGCGGGGATGCAATCGAGCGCGAGGCCGAGCAGTTCTTCGTCGATCGCGTCCCAGTAGACGAAGGGCGACTGCAGGCCGGCCTTGGCGGCGAAATTGGTGCTGATGGCGTCGCGATAGCTGCCGTCTTCCAGCCGCGCAAAGCAGGCTTCGAACAGGGGCGCGCGGCGGCGCTGGAAGTCGGCGCTGTGCAAGTCCGCGGGGCCATGGTGGAAAGGATGGAAGAAGGCGCCGGGAATGGCAGCAAATACCGCGTCCCAGCACAGCAGGCCAAACAGGGAATTGGCCAGTGCGTTTTCCACGTAGAAGCAGGGCGCGTCGTCCTGACACAAATGGTCGCGCACCACGCCTTCCACCCACCATTCCTCGGCCGGCATTGGCAGCACCAGGTCGATACGCTCGATTGGCGTAGGCTTGTGCGCCGGCTCGCGCATATGGCCCAGCTTGCGGCGCAGGCGCGGCGCCATGCGCAGCAGTTGCTGGCGTTCCGCTTCGCTTTCCGGCGCGCTCTGCGCATGCTGCAGCCATTCGTAGGCCAGGCCGATCCGCTCGTCTTTTTCCAGTACGCGGATGGCGCGGGCGCGGGCGCCGGGATAGGCGCACTGTTGGTACAGTTCGAAGGCCCCGGCCCAGTTGCCGAGCTTTTCAAGCTGCTGGCCGAACTGGAACAGCATTTTCTGGCGGCGGCTAAGCAGCCATTCGTTGTCGTCGGCCAGGGCGGGCAGTTCGCGCGCCAGTTGCAGCGGGTCTTCGCCCTCTGCAAAACGTTCGCGGCAGGCGTGCAGTGCCAGGTAGTCGTCGATGTCGCGGCGCGAACGGAAGCCGCGCGCAGCCGGCGAGAACTCGACTTTTTCGAAGCGGTAGATCCCCAGGTTGGACAGCACGAATTCCGACCAGTCCTGGTGGAAGTTACCGAAGAAGATCAGGCGCAGCCGGTCGCACAGCGGCTTGGACAGGATGTGGTAGACCTGGTCGCCCGCATCGGCATACCAGGACGTGAAACGGTGGCTGCCTTCGTGGCGCTCGCGCAGGGCTTCAAGCTGGTCGGCCTTGCGCGCACTGCGTTCGGCGCCGCTCAAGGCGAATACGCGGGTAATCTCGGGCTTTTGCAGCAGGTCGAACAGCTCGTCCAGCGTCAGTTCCGGGTCTTGCACCACCCAGCCTTGCTCGACCAGCGGGGTGGCAGCGGGAATGGTGCAGCCGATCTCGGGGTAGCTCAACTTCGACGCGCGGAACAGCTCTCCCTTGCGCATCACCATACGCACGAACAGTGCGCGGGACGGTTGGGGCAGGGTGGGGAAGGCGGCGAGGAATCCTGCTTCCTCGTCCGTCAGCAGGTCGCTATAGCGTTCGCCAATCCAATGCAGGACCTGGTGGAAATTCTCCAGGTAGTAGAACGGATTTTCAAGGACTTGGTTCATGCAGGCGAGGCGACGCGAAAACTGTATTTATATACAGTATAACGCGTCACCCGCTGCGCTGTCACTTCTTGGAAGCGGCGTTGGCTTTTTCCAATTGCTGTTCGAAGGCCGTGACGGCATCACGCGTGGCCTGGGTCACCTGTTCGTAGCCCTTGAAGGCGTTTTCAATGGCTTTTTTGACAATCTCGACGGCGTTGTCCGAACCGGGGCGCACGTTCTGGGTCACATCGTAAATCAGGGCGCTCAGGTTGGACTTGGCCTCGGCCAAGTGGGCGTCGGCGGCTTGGTGGAAATCGTTCGACATTTCGCTCAACAGGGCGCCCAGCTGCTGGTTGTAGGCGTTGGTGGCGGCCATGCCGGGCTGCAGGCGGGCGTTGATCACGTCCAGCGCTTCCTGCGGCGTAACGGAGGCGTTGACTTTGCGGCCGGCGTCGATCTGGTCGTCCAGCGCCTTGCGCGCCGTCGCAATATTCAGGGCCACCGCTTGCTCCACCCCTTGCATGGCGCGGTTGGTCAGGGTATTGAAAGTCTCCAGCTGGAACTCAAACAGCGTCTTGGTGGCATTGGCGAACTGCTCGGGATTCTGAAACATACGGTCTCCTTGTCGGGGTGGGATGGCGTTGCTTCTTGCTTTGACTTCATTATTTATTACGCACCAAGTTTTCGCAATGGGCATCTTTAAACGGGCCTGCCATTTGTACCCATCCTTCGCCCAGCGGGGTTTGCGAGCAGGCGCGCTGGCCGTCGATACGGCTTTGGTACAGGTACCACCAGGCGGGACGGGCGCTGGCGACTCCGCTGGCCGTGGCGGCCAGCAGCAGGATCGGGATCAGGATGCGTTTCATAGCGGTGCGGTGGCCGGCAGGCGCATGGTGAAAGTGCTGCCGTGGCCGGGCGTGCTGGCCACGTCGATATGGCCAGCCAGCACGCCGGTCACGATATTGTGGGTGATGTACAGGCCAAGGCCCGACTGGCCGGCGCCGAGCCGTGTGGTGTAAAACGGATCGAAGACGCGGTGCAAGTGCTCCGGCGGAATGCCGGCGCCGTTGTCGGCTACCGACAGCAGAACGTCGCAGCCTTCGGCGCTGGCGGTGACGGTGACCGTAGGCTTGCCGTCCCCCGGCGCGGCAAAAGCATGGGTGATGCAATTGTCGATCAGGTGCCCGATGGCCTGGCTGAGCGGGACCGGGTAGCTGTCCAACTGCAGGCCGGGCACCACGTCCAGCACCAGCTCAGGGCGCGGCTGCGGCAAGGTGGCCCACAGGGGCGCCAGCATTTCCTGCAGCAGCTGGTCGAGGAAGAAGTGGCGGCGCTGGGTGTCGGTGGTTTCAACGGCGATCTGCTTGAAGCTGCCCACCAAATTGGCAGCGCGCTGCAGGTTGCGCTGGATGATGTCGCCCGCTTCACGTGCGCGTTCAAGGTAAGCGTCAAGTTCCGAGCGGCGGATGCCGGCATCGACCTGGCTGCTCAAGGCTGCGGTATGGTCGGCCAGGGTGGAGGCGGTGATCAGGCTATTGCCGATCGGGGTATTCAGTTCATGCGCGACGCCGGCCACCAATGAGCCTAGCGCGGCCAGCTTATCGCGCCGCACCAGTGCATCCTGCGTCATGCTGAGGTTTTCCAGCGCCGATTGCAGTTCTTCGCTGGTCAGCTCCGCATGCTGCTTGGCGCGCGTCAGTTCGGCGGTGCGGGCCGCAACCAGTTCTTCCAGGTGGCTGCGGTGGCGCGCCAGTTCGGCTTCGCGGCGGGCGCGCTCGATGGCGATGCTGGCCAGGTGGCTGGCAACCCCGATCAGGCGCTGTTCTTCCGTATCCGGATGGCGCACGGTGCGGTAGTACATGGCGAAGGAGCCCAGCACGGTGTTTTCGTCCTGCATGATGGGCATCGACCAGCAGGCGCGCAGGCCGTAGTCGCGGATCAAATCCAGGTAGGGCGCCCACAGCGGGTCGTGTTCGATGTCCGACACCACCACGGCCTCGCGGCGATGCATGGCGGTGCCGCATGAGCCGACGCCGGGGCCGATCGCCATCCCTTCGAGCAGGGCGGCGTAAGTGGCGGGCAGGCTGGGGCAGCAGGCGCAGTGCATATGAACGCCGTCTTCATCAAGCAGCATGACGGAGCACAGGACGCCCGGCGATTGCGATTCGACCAACTGCACCAGCTTGTGCAGCGTATCTTCCAGCGGCACGCCGCGCGCCATCATTTCCAGCAGGCGCTCCTGGCCGACGCGCAAATCGTCCGCGCGCTGGGTGCCGGTGACGTCCACCAGGCGGATATGGAACAAGCGCCGGCCCGGCTTGGCGATCCGCACGCCGCGGGCATTGCATTCGACCATGCGTCCGCTGCTGTGGCGCAGGGTGATGCGATGCACGCGCAGCTCGCCGGCCAGCACGCTTTGCATCATGGCGTTCATTTCCAGCGGGTCGCAAAAGGCGGAGAAGGGGGCGGTCAGCAGCTCCAGGGCGCTGCGCCCGAGCAGTTGTTCGGCGCGGTGGTTCAAGTCGACCGGGCGGCCGCTGTCCATGTCGATCAGCACCACCGCATCCGGCGAGGCCGCCGCCATCATGTGGTAGTTCACTTCGAGGTCGAAGCCACCGATGCGCTGGCCTTGCAGCGCAAACAGCACATGGTCGACGACACTGGTGGTGGCCAGGGGCAGGGTGAAGTAACCATCGGCGCCGGCGCGGGCGGCGCGTTCCTTTTCGTCGTTGGTAGGGCGGTGCGACATGAGCAGCACCGGGATGCGGCGGTCGGAATCGGCTTGGGTCAACTGGCCGGTCAGTTCCAGCGCTGCGCCACCGGCCAGGGCGGTATCCAGCAGCACCAGCACGACACCGCCGGCCGACGCCACCTGCAGCGCATGTTCGCCGCTGGTGACAGATTCGACGCGGTACTGGTGCCGGGCGAGCGCCAGCTCCAGCGCCGCCACATCGAGACTGGCGCCGGTTGCCACGAGGATGGTGTTGTTCGGTTCCACACCGCCAGTGTATTACACCTGCGGCACGACAATGCGTTGCAGGTTGTCCTCGATCCAGTCGACCAGCACTTCCAGGCGCTCGGCGACCTCGCGGCCCAGTGGCGTCAGGCTGTATTCGACATGGGGCGGGATCACGGGCAGGGCGGTGCGCAATACGAAACCGTCCCCTTCGAGCGCGACCAGTGTCTGCGCCAGCATTTTCTCGCTGACGCCTCCCACTTCCTTGCGCAACTGGCTGAACCGGTGCATGCCGCCCAGGAGCACCACCAGCACCAGGACGCCCCAGCGGCTGGTTACGTGGCTCAATACGGCCCGCGATGGACATTCGGGAGCCAGCACATTGCCCGGCCTTGCCGAGCGGCGGGACAGGGAGGCCCGCAAGGACTTTGAAGATTTTTCCATACTTACCAAAAAGTACGTACTTACGAAAAGTTAGTGTTGGTCCTATTATAGCCCTACATCGTTTTCAACCAAGGAGAAAAACATGATCGTGGTAACTGGCGCCTCGGGCGCATTGGGTCAACTGGTGGTGGAAGGTTTGCTGGAGAAAGTGCCGGCGGCGCAAATCGTGGCGGCAGTGCGTGACCCGGCCAAGGCGGCGCACCTGGCGGCGCGTGGCGTACAGGTGCGTCGCGCGGACTACACCGATCCGGCCAGCCTGGATTCCGCATTCGCCGGCGCCGACCGCGTGCTGCTGGTCTCGGCCAATGAAGTGGGCAAACGCGTGGCGCAACATCGCGCCGTGGTCGATGCCGCAAAGCGCGCCGGTGTGAAGCTACTGGCCTACACCAGCATCCTGCGCGCCGACAGCTCGCCGCTGCGCCTGGCCGAAGAGCACGTCACCACCGAGGCGGCCATCCGCGACAGCGGCCTGGCTTATTCATTGCTGCGCAACGGCTGGTATTTCGAGAACTTCAACAGCCGCATCGCAGGCGCCGCGCAGCGCGGTGAAATGGTCGGCAGCGCCGGCGAGGGCCGTATTTCCGCCGCCGCCCGCGCAGATTACGCCGCCGCCGCCGTGGCCGTACTGACTGCGGAAGCGCCGCAGCAGGTCTATGAGCTGGCAGGCAGCACTTCGTTCAGCCTGGCGGAATTGACCGCTGAAGCGGCGCGCCAGGCGGGCAAGCCTGCCGTGTATCGCGACCTGCCTCAGGCGGACTTCGCCGGCGTGCTGGCTGGCGCGGGCGTGCCGGCGCCGTGGCCGGAACTGCTGGCCGATTCGGATGCCGGTTCGGCACGCGGCGGTTTGTTCGATGACGGGAAGGCGCTGGAGAAGCTGATCGGCCGTCCAACCCGCAGCGTGTCGCAGGCGGTTGAAGCGGCGCTGAGCGCGTAAATGAAAAAAGCTCCCCGAAGGGAGCTTTTCTGCGGAATTCTTGGTGCCCACGGAGGGACTCGAACCCCCACACCTTGCGGCACATGGACCTGAACCATGCGCGTCTACCAATTCCGCCACGTGGGCACTGGTACTGCATTTGTCTCAGAAGGTAGCGTTTGGTGCCCACGGAGGGACTCGAACCCCCACACCTTGCGGCACATGGACCTGAACCATGCGCGTCTACCAATTCCGCCACGTGGGCGCTAACTTCTTCGACTCTCTGTTGCGGTGTTGTGTGCAACAGAGGCACGCATATTAATGGCCGACGCCGGTTTGGTCAAGCGGAAATTGATTTTTATATGCAATCTTGTCGGACGGCCCCAAGCGTATTCACGCAACAACACAAGTGGCTTAGCCGCTCATAGTTGGTGGCAAGTGCACGCCACGCGGAACAGCATGTCAAAAAACTCAAGAATTATCTTTTTGCAGGATTTTGGCCTCAATTGCGTATTCCTTGCGCAAACTCAAGACGTCACGCAGATCGACTTGGGAGAACGCCATGCGTATCGAAGAAATGATTGCTGCCGTCCAGCGCGAACTTGGAATCGGCGTCGACGGCAAGGCTGGCCCGCAGACCTGGGGCGCGATCTATCAGCGCCTGGTGGTAAAGCCAGGCAATGGCCAGCCGGCGTCCGGGACTATCGCGCCAGCAGATAACCGCAGCGAAAAGGTGATCGCGACGCTGCAGGCGGAGGCGCAGCCGTTCGCGCGTGCGCTGGTGCAGAAAGCTTCCTCGATTGGGATCACGATCAAGATCATCAGTGGCCTGAGGACTTATGCGGAACAAGATGCCCTGTATGCGCAGGGGCGGACCGCCCCGGGGAAAATTGTCACCAACGCGCGCGGTGGACATTCCAATCACAACTTTGGCATTGCGTTCGATGTTGGCGTGTTCGAAGAGGGCGAATACTTGCAGGATTCGCCGAAGTACAAGGCTGTTGGGGCCCTGGGGGTAGACCTGGGCCTTGATTGGGGCGGGAACTGGACGACTTTTCATGACGAGCCGCACTTCCAGCTACGGCCATCCTGGGCCGTGAATCTCTCTGAAGATCAAATGCTGGCTGCAATGCGGTCGCGCATCGACGAGGGGCAGGCAATCTATGCCTAGCGACGCAGCGCAGCGCGGCCGGAAAACAAAAAAGCCGCTTTTCAGCGGCTTTTCTGCGGAATTCCTGGTGCCCACGGAGGGACTCGAACCCCCACACCTCGCGGCACATGGACCTGAACCATGCGCGTCTACCAATTCCGCCACGTGGGCATTGTTGCGTTGTTCTGCAACGAGGCACGCATAGTAATGGCCGAATGCCCAAGCGTCAAGCCATTTATGAAAGCTTGTTGGAACGGCCACGCTGGCGCATCGTGATCAGCAATAAGCCTGCTGCCAGCATGGCCCAGCCGGAGGGCTCCGGAATCGCAGCCACGTTCCAGCCGATGGCATCCATTGCCAGTACGTCGTTGCCGGTAATCTGCAGGGTTTCGCCCATGCCTGCGGTCGGATCCATCAAGCCGATGAACAGGTTGTCCTTCCAGTGGCTGGCCTGGCGGCCATCGCCAAAGTTTTCGCCGGTGGAGAATTCCGGACCCACGGTCGTACCGTCGAGCGAGAAATATTTGCTGCGGCTGTCGGCGGTCCAATCGATCACGCCATGCGCTGCGCTCATGGTGGAGTAACGAAACAGGTCGAGCGCGGAGACATAGGTGAACAGGTTGTCGTTAAACGGTCCGTTGTAGGGCGGCGAATTGCCATCCAGGATGTCGACGCCGCTGATGAAGCCCAGCACGTGGCCAATCTCGTGCGCTGCCACGCCGACGAAATCGAAGGCGTTGGCATCGGTGCCGTTGTTCGGGTTGAAGTCGAAATGGAAATCGCTGTTGAACTGGATGAAGCCGTCGCAATTGCCGATGCAGCCGGACAGGGTTTGCGGCGTTACGGCCAGGCCGATGGCTTTGGCTTCGGCGTTGGTGATGGACAGGATCTGGTTGTTGGCATCGCCGTCATTGTCGACATAGGGCAGCGCACTGCCGGAGCCGTTCGGGTTGTTGGCAGTGCGGTTGATCAGCATGCCGAATGTCGAGCCGCCGGGCAGGTGGGCGACTGCGGTGGCATCGGCAGCCGAGGTGGCGTCCGCTGCCAGGGCGTTGCGAACTGAGGAATAGGTGTGGAAGTCTTCTGCAGAGGCTGCCTGACCGAGAATGCCGCCGCCAAGGGAATTGAAGCCGACCGTCAAATTTACCGTCACATTATCCGTCAGCAAACTTGACCAGCGCGCGGCTGCGGCCTGGAAGCCTTGCTGCGCCTGGAGGGAGGTGCCGGCGACGTAGTTGAAGTTGAAAACCGGCGCTGCAGAGGCGGTAGTGGCAGCCAGCAAAAGGCCGGCGAGCAATGTTTTCATGGCGGTCTCCTACAGATTGATGGGTAGGGAGGATGCCGCAAGAAGTATGCGCGCTGCCGCTACGGCGTGGCGCGCAACAGCAGGGGACAGCCAGGTGTCAAGGAAAGCGACGCCGGAAAACAAAGAAGCCGCTGAAAATCAGCGGCTTCTTCGCGGAATTTTTGGTGCCCACGGAGGGACTCGAACCCCCACACCTCGCGGCACATGGACCTGAACCATGCGCGTCTACCAATTCCGCCACGTGGGCATTAGCAACAACATCTGCTATCATACTGCTTTGGTGAGTTTTGCGCCAGATGAACTTTCATTCCACGCTGCACATCGACTCGCCATTCCCGCATCGCTGCGAGAGCCAGAATTATAGAGGAATCTCTGCCGATGTCAAAGGGTCTGCGAAAGATTTTTGCGCGCGGCCCTTCCTGTTACACTAACAACCAATAATAAGATTACTGAAGAACTTTTGAACTCCACTCATACCATTCCTAGCCGCGAAGAGATTCTCGGCATCTTCCGCAGCGCCAAGGCGCCGCTCGACCTGCGCACGCTGGCGCTGTCGCTCAAAGTCAAAGCCGAATCCCATGCCGTCCTGACGCGCCGCTTGAATGCGATGGAGCGCGACGGCCAGATCCGTTCCGATACCAGTGGCTTCTACGTGCTGGCGGACCATTCCGAATTCATTGCCGGTCGCGTGTCCAGCCACCGCGACGGCTACGGCTTCCTGATTCCTGACGAACCGGGCGAAGACCTGTTCCTGGCCGAGCGCGAGATGCAGAAGGTGCTGCACGGCGATAAGGTGCTGGGCCGTGTCACCGGCTACGACCGCCGTGGCCGCCCGGAAGGCACCATTGTCGAAGTGGTCCAGCGCGGCACCACCCACATCATCGGCCGCCTGCTGAAGGAAAACGGCGTGTGGGTCGTGGCGCCGGAAGACAAGCGCATCAGCCAGGACATCCTGGTGCAGGGCGCCGTCGGCAAGGCAAAGTCGGGCCAGATCGTCAGCGTGGAGCTGACCGAGCAGCCTGGCCGCTTCAAGCAGCCGTCGGGCAAGATTGTTGAAGTCCTGGGCGACATGGACGACCCGGGCATGGAAATCGAAATCGCCGTGCGCAAGTTCGGCGTGCCGCATATTTTCTCGGACGCCGCGCTGAAGCAGGCTTCCAGGCTGCCGGACGTGGTGCATGAAGCCGATTGGGGCGAGCGTGTGGACCTGCGCGACGTGCCACTGGTGACCATCGACGGCGAAGATGCACGCGACTTCGACGATGCCGTATATTGCGAACCGGTGAAGATCGGCCGCAGCAAGGCCTTCCGCCTGATCGTGGCGATTGCCGACGTATCGCACTATGTGAAGCCGAACGACGGCCTGGATGGTGACGCGATTGAGCGCAGCACCTCGGTCTACTTCCCGCGCCGCGTGATCCCGATGCTGCCGGAGAAGTTGTCTAACGGCCTGTGCTCGCTGAACCCGCGTGTCGACCGCCTGACGCTGGTGTGCGATGCCGTGATCACCGCGCAAGGTGAATTGAAGGCTTACCAGTTCTATCCAGCCGTGATCCACTCGGCTGCGCGCCTGACCTATACCGAAGTGGCGTCCATCCTTGGCAACACCAAAGGCCCGGAAGCAGCGCGCCGCGCGGAAATCGTGCCGCACCTGCAGAACCTGTATGACGTGTACCACGCGCTGCAGAAGTCGCGGCAGGAACGCGGTGCGATCGATTTCGAGACCACCGAAACCTACATCGTCTGCAACCCGGCCGGCAAGATCGAAAAGATCATTCCGCGCACCCGCAACGATGCGCACAAGCTGATCGAAGAGTGCATGCTGGCGGCAAACGTGTGCGCAGCAGACCTGCTGTTGCGCCACAAGCACCCAGGCACTTACCGCATCCACGCCGGCCCGACCAAGGAAAAGCTGACGCAAGTCCGCGATTTCCTGAAGCAGCTTGGCCTGTCGCTGGGCGGCGGCGACACGCCGGTTGCCCGCGACTACGCGGACTTGATGAAGAAGATCAAGGAACGTCCGGACGCACAGCTGCTGCAAACCATGCTGCTGCGCTCCATGCAGCAGGCGGTATACAGCCCTGACAACATCGGCCACTTCGGCCTGGCGTATGAGGCCTATGCCCACTTCACCAGCCCGATCCGCCGCTATCCGGACTTGCTGACCCATCGCGCCATCAAGGCGATTTTGGCGGGCAAGAAGTACGAGCCGAAGATCAGCGACCAGTCGGTGCTGAACACCACGATCTCGAACGCGCAGCGCCGCCAGGCCCTGAAAGACAAGCAGGAAGGCAAGGAGAAGAAAGCCAAGGGCGACCATAGCATCTGGGACGCACTGGGCGTGCACTGCTCGGCCAACGAGCGCCGCGCCGACGAAGCCTCGCGTGATGTGGAAGCCTGGCTGAAGTGCTACTTCATGCAGGACAAGCTGGGTGAAGAGTTCAGCGGCATCATCACCGGCGTGACCAACTTCGGCATCTTCGTGCAGCTGGACCAGCTGTTCGTGGAAGGCCTGGTGCACATCACCGACCTGGGCGCCGACTTCTTCGAGTACGACGATGCGCGCCACGAACTGCGCGGCGGCCGCACCGGCAAGCGCTACCAGCTGACCGGCCGCGTGAACGTGCAAGTGGTTCGCGTCGACCTGGAGTCGCGCAAGATCGACCTGCGCCTGGCCGACAGCGAAATCTCGACCCTGCCCCCGCAGGGCAAAAAGGGCTCCCGCAAGGGCGGCGGCCTGGTTGGCTCGCTCGGCGATTTCGACAGTTTCGATGAAAACGAGAGTCCAGCGGTAGCGCGCAAGCGCAAGGCGGCACGCAACGCAGCCGCACCGTCCATCTCGGCACGTGAAGAAGCGCCGACCCGCGCACCAGGCAAGCCAACGGCCAAGCGCGGCGGCAAACCTGCGCCGGCCTTCGCGCCAGCGGCTCCGTCAGCCCGCAAGGCCGCCAAGCCAAAGTCCAAGACCAGGCCGACGGCGCCCACCGCCACGCGCGTGACCAAGGCTGCAAAGCCTAAGAAAAAACGATAAGCACCCCGTCCGGCGCTTCGGCGCCGGACTTATTTTGAGAACTACGATGTCCAAGAACAAAATGATTTTCGGCTTCCACGCCGTTACCTCGCGTCTGCGCCACGAAGCTTCCAGCGTTGAAGAGATCTTCTTCGACCAGGCCCGTGACGACCGCCGCATGAAAGACCTGATCGCCCACGCGAAAGCGGCTGGTGTGCGCGTGATGCCGGTGGAGTCCGAACGCCTCGACAAGATTGTCGGCACCCGCCGCCACCAGGGCGTGATCGCGTTTGCCTCCCAGCTGTCGCTGGCGCGTAACCTGGATGAACTGCTGGATATGGTGGAAGGCCCGCCGCTGCTGCTGGTGTTGGATGGCATTACCGACCCGCACAACCTGGGCGCCTGCCTGCGTGTGGCCGACGGCGCCGGCGCGCATGCCGTGATCGCACCGAAGGATCGTTCCGTTGGCCTGAACGCCACTGCTGCCAAGGTGGCTTCCGGCGCCGCGGAATCAGTGCCGTTCATTACCGTGACCAACCTGGCGCGCACCCTGCGCGAGCTGAAAGAGCGCGATATCTGGCTGATCGGCACCTCCGACGACGGCGACAAGACCCTGTACGAAGGCGATTACAGCGGCCCGACTGCGATCGTGATGGGCTCGGAAGGCGAGGGCATGCGCCGCCTGACCCGCGAGACCTGCGATGTGCTGGTGTCGATTCCGATGTTTGGTTCGGTTGAGTCGTTGAATGTTTCGGTTGCATCCGGCGTCTGCCTGTACGAAGCCCGCCGCCAGCGTATCGCACGCGAAGCTTAAAACCGGCAAACCGGTGTCTGACCCGCAGGGTCAGACACCTCGGCCATCCGGCTGGGTTACCGGTTTGACCGCCAGCAAGCAAAAGTCATATGCGCTATGATATTTGCCTGAACAACACCCCACCAAAGCACCACCATGTTTGACCACCTCCGTGACGACATCCGCAGCATCATCGAGCGCGACCCCGCAGCTCGCAACGGCTGGGAGGTGCTGACCTGTTACCCAGGCCTGCAAGCGATCGTCATGCACCGCTGGGCACATTGGTGCTGGACCCACGGCCTGAAATGGCTGGGCCGCTTCATCTCCTACCTGGCCCGCATCATCACCGGCATCGAGATCCACCCCGGCGCCACGATCGGCCGCCGCGTCTTCATCGACCACGGCTTCGGCGTCGTGATCGGCGAAACCGCGGAAGTCGGCGACGACTGCACCATCTACCAGGGCGTCACGCTGGGCGGCACCTCGCTTCACGCAGGCGCCAAGCGCCACCCCACGCTGGAGCGCGGCGTGATTATCGGCGCCGGCGCCAAGATCCTGGGCGGCTTCACTGTCGGCGAATACGCCAAGGTCGGCTCCAACGCCGTAGTACTGAAGCCAGTACCCGCCGGCGGCACCGCCGTCGGCAACCCGGCCCACCTGGTACAGAAAGAACACGCAGCCCCAACGCCATCCTCGCGCTTCTTCTCCGCATACGGCGTCACCGCCAACGGCGACGATCCGCTGTCGAAGGCCTTGCATAGCCTGATCACCCACGCAGTGGCGCAGGAACAGCAGATCGAGCGCCTGTCGGCTGCGATGAAGGCGGCAGGCCTGGATTGTCCGGACCTCAAGCCTTGCGACAAACTCGATTCCGCAGAACTCAACAAACTGGTCGAATAAGGAAAAACCATGGACGACATTCTGGACCCGTTTGAAATCCGCGTACTCGCGGTACTGGCCGAAAAAGAAGGCCTGACGCCGGATAACTACCCGCTGTCGCTGAACGCGCTGACCAACGGCTGCAACCAGCTCTCCAGCCGCGAGCCGGTGATGCAGTTGAGCGAAGAAACCGTGGCCGACGTGCTGGCTCGCCTCGCCGAGCGCAAGCTGGTGGGCACCGTCAGCCAGTCCGGCGCGCGCGTGGTGAAGTACGAACACCGCATGCGCATGAAATGGACGCTGGAGCAGGACAAGCTGGCAATCCTGACCATCCTGATGCTGCGCGGCCCGCAAACAGCCGGCGAGATCCGCACCCGCACTGGCCGCATGCACGAATTCAAGTCGGTCGGCGACGTTGAAACAGGCCTGCAATTCCTGATCGATAAGTATCCGCCGCTGGTTTCCAAACTGCCGCTGGCGCCAGGTTCGCGGGAACCGCGCTACGGCCAGCTGCTTGGCGGCGAAGAGTCGCTGGCCCGCGAAGCTACAGCCGTCGCCTACGGCGGCAGCGCAAGCGCAGCAGGCGAGGGCGGTGCAAGCCGCGCCGACCGCGTAACCCAACTGGAGCAGGAAGTCGTTGCCCTGCGCGAAGAAGTCGCGGCCCTGGCAGCACAAGTCGCCGAATTGCGGGCTGTAATCGAGTAGTAGTAGCTGTTGTGAGAATCCGCCATATTCGTTTGGATTGATTGTGGCGGCCCCCGGGCGTTGATATGCTGGACGTATAAAAATCAACACCCGGGAGATCGAATGGAATTGCTGCACCGCTTGTCCATCCGGCACAAGCTTCTTCTCAGCATGGGCTTGACCCTTCTGCTGTTCATCATCATTTCCTCCACCCTCAGTATCATGAAGACCAGCCAGGCGGCGCGCGAGCGTGTGCTGCGGCAGGAACTTCCGGCCCAGGTAGCAGCCATCCGCAATGACGTGCTGCGCCAGATCGCCACGCCGCTGGCGGTATCGCAAACCCTGGCCAACAACACCTTCCTGCACGCCTGGGAAGAAGCTGGCGTGCCGGAGGAAGGCGTGGCCGCCTGGACGGCCGAGGCGAAAAACCTCAAAGCCAAGAACAATGCTGCCACTGTGTTCTGGGTATCGCGTGCAACCGGCAAGTACTTTACCGACAAGGGCTATGACCGCACGCTGAACGAAAAGGCCGCCAGCGACCAGTGGTTCTACGGGTTCCTGTCCGGCAGTTCGGCCTATCAGCTCGACATCGACAAGGACGTCAGCGCCGACACTTATATGTTGTTCATCAATACCCGCGTGCAGACCGCTGGCGGCAAGCAGGCCGTGGCTGGCCTTGGCCTTTCCGTCAATGCGCTGGCGGAAGCGGTGCGCAACTACAAGCTTGGCCAGTCCGGCTACGTCTTCCTGGTGCGCGCCAACGGCACGGTGCTGATTCACCGCGATCCGAAAACGGTCGATGGCAAGCACCAGTTGGCGGAAATGAACGGCATGACTCCCGCCCTGGCCAAGCGCCTGTTGGGTGGCGAAGCGTTCGTGGCCGACAGCTTCAAAGGCGCCGAAGGCGAAACGCTGGTGGCATCGTCCTTCATCCCCGAATTGAACGCCTACCTGATTGCGCAAGTGCCGGAAGCCGAAGTGCTGGTCGGCATCGCACGCGGCGCCGCAATGACCTCGCTGATCGCAGCCATCATCGGCGGCGGCATCGGCTTACTGGCGATCTTCGTCATTGCGCGTGCAATCGCGTCACCGGTAGCGCAGGCAGCCGAACTGCTGGAAGACATCGCCAGCGGCGGCGGCGACCTGACGCGCCGCATGCCGGTACAGTCGAAGGACGAACTGGGTGCATTGGCAGCGGCCTTCAACAAGTTTGTGGAGTCGCTTAACGGCACCATCCTGAGCGTGCGAGACAGCAGCCGCGCCATCGGTGCCGCAACGGGCGATATCGCCAGCGGCAATATGGATTTGTCGGCCCGCACCGAAGCGCAAGCCTCGAACCTGGAAGAAACCGCAGCGGCGATGGAAGAACTGACGTCCACCGTTCATAACAACACCGCCAACGCGGAGCAGGCCAACAAGCTGGTGGCGGGTACCGCCGAATCGGCCAAACGCGGCGGCGACGTGGTGGGGCAGGTGGTCCAGAAGATGGCATCGATCACCGCCAGTTCGAACAAGATTTCCGACATCATCGGCGTGATCGACGGCATTGCGTTCCAAACCAATATCCTGGCGCTGAATGCGGCCGTTGAAGCAGCGCGCGCCGGCGAGCAGGGCCGCGGCTTCGCCGTCGTCGCCAGCGAAGTGCGCAACCTGGCCCAGCGCAGCGCCGCAGCGGCCAAGGAGATCAAGGAGCTGATCACCGAATCCGTGCAGCAGGTGGCCGATGGCGGCAAACTGGCCGATTCCGCCGGGGCCGCAATGCATGACATCGTCAAGTCGGTGCAGAACGTGGCGAGCCTGATGCAGGAAATCGCCAGCGCGAGCCAGGAGCAAAGCCTGGGCATCGACCAGGTCAACCAGGCTGTCACACAGATGGACAACACCACGCAGCAGAACGCCGCGCTGGTGGAGGAAGCCGCCGCCGCCGCACAATCGCTCAGCGAACAGGCTGCTCGATTGGAAGAAGTGGTAGGGTTGTTCAAGCTCGACGCCACCCCGAAATTACGCTAACAGGAGGACGCATGACCCGATTCATACCGCTGGTGCGCACCGCCGCCGTTGTCTCCCTCGCGCTAGGCGCCGCCCAGCCGGCACTCGCGCTGGACTGGATGGACAACTCGATCGGCTACCGCTTCGGCACCAAGTTCGCCGAGCCGTACAACGACCAGGACATCCGCAAGAGCGTGATCAACCTGACCCACGCCAGCGGCTACCAATACGGCAGCAATTACATGAACCTGGACATCCTGAAGTCCGACAGCAAGGACGATAGCGCGACCGAAACCTATCTGCTGTACCGCCACACGCTCGATATCGGCAAGCTGTCCGGCAAGGAATTCAAAGGCGCCGGCATGCGCGGCCTGGGCTTCACCGCGGGTTTCGACTGGAACCACAAGAACGACAAAGGCTACGCCTCGCGCAAGCAAATGCTGGTGATGGGGCCGACGCTGATGGTCGACGTGCCGGGCTTCCTGAATATCAGCCTGCTGGCGCTATGGGAAAGCAATGAGCCGATCGGCGTCTCCAAGCGCTATCACTACGACACGCATGCCATGCTGAACGCAGCCTGGGGCATCCCGCTGGGCAGCGGCTGGTCTTTCGAAGGGTATATGAACTACATCGGCGAAAAGGGCCGCAATGAGTTCGGTGGGCCAACCGCGCCGGAGACCAACATCGACATGCAGGTGATGTATGACTTCAGCGCCGCGGCGGGGCTGAAACCGGGCAAGCTGAAGGCCGGCTTTGAGTATCAGTACTGGCGCAACAAGTTCGGCAACCCATCCAATGTACCGGGTAGCTTGGCCCAGACCCCTATGGTCCGCGCTGAATACCACTTCTAAACTGTAGTAGTCCAGATCTGATCGTACAGTAAGGCCTTGCCAAGGTTGGGGTTACCCGGTTTGATAGAGGTGCGAATCTTTTATTAAACTAGCGTGAAAACGCAAGGAGTAACCCCATGCGTAGCTTTCCTCAGAACGTCATTAAATACAAGGTCGGCCTGCCAAATTGGCGACTGAATTTGGCAACGTGTCCCGTGCCTCTAAGGTGCTGTGATTTTCCCGCGATACGCTTTACCGCTATCAGTCGGCCGTCGATTCGGGCGGAGTGGATGCCCTGATTCATGCCGATCGTAGAAAGCCCAACATTAAGAACCGGTGGACGAGGCCACCTGCGTGCGCGCAGAGTGTTCATCTCGCCGTCCGGCGTGCGTTCGATCCGGATGCGCCACGATTTGGCGTCATTCAAGAAGCGGTTGCTAGCCCTTGAGCGCCACGTAGCCAAGACCGGTGAGGTGCTTACTGAAGTTCAGGTGACGGCCTTAGAGCGCAAGCAGGCGACCTGGATAAGCTGCGCAACCTGTTCGACGCGACATCGCAGCGCTGGAAATAAACGTTGGGCTTCCGCAATCAATGACACTGCGGCAAGGGCAACTTTGCTACGGACACAACCCGACGCGCGAACGCGTGCCTCAAAGAACCGCGACTGTTTCGAGTCAAGAGTTTAGTCCCGGTGACGGTGGAACTGCGAAGTCAATGTGGTGGAAATCTCGGAATTGACTGGGAGCTATTCGCTCATGTTTCCAGCGCGCATGAGACGTTCGAGTTCAGCTTCTATCGAAATCTGCGCAATTGCAAGTCGGCAATGAGCGTTATCGAGCATCTGGAAAAAATTCTGGAAAACGCGAGCATCCATTTTCCGATGGTTTTCAATGGTGCGCTCGATGTTTTCGTCAACCTGGCGAACAATCGACCTGAGGCGGATTACATCCCCAATCACGTGCGCATTGCCAATTTTCGTGAATAGGAATAGTCGAATATTCGGCCCTGACCTCGGAAATGCCATGAATGTCGTACTTCCAACGATGCTCCGCCAGGTCAGAGAATGTTGCGCGATTCCATTCAAAACGTTTGATGAGGTGATAGAGCCTTCTGTTGCCCACATCGATGATCGCAACAACTGCCTCAACCATTTGGTTTTGATTTGCGCGACGGGTAAGTTCATCAAGTCGCCTACCGTCTTGGACGGCGCCTATGGCCTGCGCCCAGCCGGACGCCTCAGAGGACCACAGCGGGGTAAGGCGAATCACCATTACGGCAGCCAAAAGGCCGAACATAACTATTGCACCCAAAAGCGCAATTTCTAGGAGTTTGGTGAGGCGTTTCATCGGTTGCCTGGTTGTATGTTGAAATATTAGCATGATGCGTGGCGTATCCCTCAAGCTCTGCAGCAAGCTTATGAAGCTCAACGCTTCTGTGCATCGAGCGCACGTTTCTACACGGCGAAGCCAAACTGGCGCCGTGTCGTGGCCTTTTTAATTGTCGCAGCCTTAGACCAATCCAGCCCTGAAGCAGCACAGAAATGGAGCCTCGCGGTCTTGAAAATTTTGGCCGCAAACCCGAAATAGTCTGCCTTGTTATGTGTTCTAAAGGAGGGAATATGGAACATAAAGAGGCTTTGTTAGACAGCCTGGCGGAGCTGCGGACCGCGCATGACAAGGCCAGCCGGGCAATGGCGGAAATTGCCGCCACCGGAGCGCGTGCGCTAAAGGGCTCAGGCAACCTGCCGTCGCCGAGCCAGTTGCGAAGTTACGCCCAGGCGCTGGCGCAGGCGCAACGGCATCTCGATCGTTGCCTGGAGCTGATGCAGGGCAGGCCCGCGATGGGGATGGCCCCTGAGGTGGCAACCGGACGTTCTTACGCCCATTGACACGCCGCCGGGAGGACTTTGCCATGCATATTTTCGATGCTGTGTCTGAGCAAATCTCCGCGATGGGTTTGCCGCTGTTTGCGGTCAGCGCCACGCGCGCCAACTGGCCTGATACGCCCTTGCTGTTATTTCTCCACTGGCACGGCTTCCGGCGGGCTACGCCTTTGCATCTGGAGGGAGTGGACTTGCCAGCCCGCGCTGTACCGAGTTCCGCCCTGCAGTTCGATGGCCCCTGGGCCAGCAGCGTGGCAGCAGAGGAAGCCTTGTTGGACGTGGCCTGGCGACTGGGAGCCTGGCAATTGGAGCGCTTGCAGCAGCGGGCCTGCAACACGGCTGGAGCTCCCGCCAGCGAGGCCTACGCTTGCCGCCAGGCTTTTGGAGACAACGTTGCAGGCTACCCGGATGAGCCGGTGTTGGGAGACCTTGATGCGCGCCTGGAGCAGATGGACCTTGCGGCACGCAAGGGCTACCAGCAATGGCTTTTCCAACCGATTAAGGGTGGCCTGTGGGAGGGCATTGGTCCAGCGGACGAGAGCCTGGCTCCGGACGGTGGGCGGCCTTCGGATTGCCCGGTACGGCCGGTGCCGCCGACTGATGACAAGCGCGTCGTGTACCAATTGGGCCTCCATGATCGGCTTATCCTGCCTTGAAACATTTTGTTACAAACTCGCCTGCGGCGGAGATCTTGAAAATGCAGAAGCGAAAACATATTTCCGACGACGCTGAAGTCTGGCTCCAGCGTCGTCTGGACCGATTCACTTTGTAAATGATCTGACACCATTTGGAGATTGAGACATGAAAATTCGTCCCCTCTATGACCGGGTTATTGTTAAGCGAATTGAAAAACAACGCCAAACAGCATCCGGCATCGTGATTCCTGATTCCGCTACTGAAAAGCCCGAGCAAGGCGAGGTGCTGGCGGTCGGCCATGGCCGCGCCCTCGCTGACGGCAGCGTGCGTCCATTGGCGGTGAAGGTCGGCGACGCGGTTTTGTTCGGTAAGTATGCCGGGCAGACCGTCAAGCTTGACGGCGAAGAATTGCTGGTCATGCGCGAGGAAGACATTCTTGGCGTGATCGAGCATGCTGCCACCAACGCCAAAGCCGCCTGATTCCAGAACGTTTTAGGGAGATAAGATCATGACTGCTAAAGACGTCCAATTCAACGAAGATGCACGCGCCCGTATCGTCAAGGGCGTGAATGTGCTGGCCAACGCTGTGAAGGTCACGCTGGGTCCGAAAGGCCGCAATGTGCTGATCGATCGAAGCTTCGGTGCACCGACCATCACCAAGGACGGGGTGTCGGTCGCCAAGGAAATCGAACTCAAGGATCGCCTGGAAAACATGGGCGCACAGGTGGTCAAGCAGGTGGCGTCGAAGACCGCTGATGTGGCGGGCGACGGCACCACCACCGCCACTGTGCTTGCCCAAGCCATCGTCCAGGAAGGCATGAAGTATGTGGCCGCCGGCATGAACCCTATGGATTTAAAGCGCGGTATCGACCAGGCTGTTGCCGCTGCCATTGCGGAACTGAAGGCCATCTCGCGCCCGATCGCTACCAGCAAGGAAATCGCCCAGGTGGGCGCCATCTCTGCCAATTCCGACAATGCCATCGGCGACATCATCGCGCAAGCGATGGAGAAGGTGGGCAAGGAAGGCGTGATCACCGTCGAGGATGGCAAATCGCTGGAAAACGAGCTGGATGTGGTGGAAGGCATGCAGTTCGACCGCGGTTACCTGAGCCCTTACTTCATCAACGATCCGGAAAAGCAGCTCGCGCGACTGGAAGACCCGATGGTGCTGTTGTACGACAAAAAGATCAGCAATATCCGCGAGCTACTGCCCGTCCTGGAGCAATCGGCCAAGGCTGGCAAGCCTCTCTTCATCGTGGCGGAAGACGTGGAAGGTGAAGCGCTGGCGACCCTGGTGGTTAATTCGGTGCGCGGTATCCTGAAGGTGGCCGCCGTCAAGGCTCCTGGCTTTGGCGACCGCCGCAAAGCGATGCTGGAGGATATCGCCGTGCTGACCGGTGCCACCGTAATTTCGGAAGAAACCGGGCTCACGCTGGAAAAGGCCACCCTGGAACACCTGGGCAGCGCCAAGCGTATCGAGGTGCAGAAGGAAGCCACCACGATCATCGACGGCGCCGGCGAGCAGCAGCGAATCGATGCACGCGTTGCGTCCATCCAGGCCCAGATTACGCAGGCTACCAGCGACTACGACAAGGAAAAGCTGCAGGAACGCGTCGCCAAGCTGGCCGGTGGTGTTGCCGTCATCAAGGTCGGAGCAGCCACCGAAGTGGAAATGAAGGAGAAGCGCGATCGCGTGGACGATGCGCTGCACGCAACCCGCGCTGCCGTTGAAGAAGGGATTGTGCCGGGTGGCGGAGTAGCGCTGCTGCGTGCGCGTGCGGCTATCGCTCAACTGAAAGGTGCCAATGCCGACCAGCATGCAGGTGTGCAGATCGTGCTGCGCGCTTTGGAGGCTCCGCTGCGGGTGATCGTAGCCAATGCCGGTGAAGAGCCTTCGGTTGTAGTGGCAAAGGTCGCCGAGAGCAAGGGCAACTTCGGTTATAACGCTGCCACCGGCGAGTACGTGGACATGGTGGAAAACGGCGTGATCGACCCTACCAAGGTGACTCGTACCGCGTTGCAGAACGCAGCCTCTATCGCTGGCCTGCTGCTGACCACTGAGGCGACTGTGTCTGATACGGATACTGCATCTGAGGAAAAGAACGCACTGCCAGCCTGACAGTAATGCATGCTGCGTGGTTATGGGCGGCCGATCTCTTGTGGGGCGGCCGCCCTTTTTTCGCGTCAGTTCTCTTCGCGCCAGCGGCGCAACCAGATCGCGGCAGCAATCATGGCCACGCCTGCCGCAACACCAACCCACAGCGTCGGACTGGCCAGCGAGCCGTATGCCTGGCCGAAGAACTGGCCGATCTGCTGCGCCGGGTCATTCTGCATGCCTGGCGCATGTTTCATCGCATCGCGTGCCGATTCGTCGAAGATGAACCACGCACCTGGCAGCACGCTGCCCAGCAGGCGCAGCACCACTTGCGAGAAGAACCATTCGATGTGGATGCCCAACTTGAAGGCGTAGTTGGCCCAGGCCAGCAGCGCTCCGCTCATCAGCGGTGCACCGACGGCCCACAGGAACACTTTGCTGCGCGCCCAGCTCGACACCATCAACAGCCAGCCCACGGTCGGCAGTGCCCACAGCACGTAGATCGGGATCATCGACAGCATGCGGAACGGCGACAGCCACAGGTTGGTGGAGGAGAGCAGGTCGCCGAACACGTTCAGGCCGTGGAAGCTGAGGGCGAGGGACGCCATCAGGATGATGGCAAGCGAGGCCACGAAGCCGATGATGGCCACGATCAGCGGCGCTGCCACGGTTGCAACCGCCACTTTGGACAGCACGGTGGTGGTGTCCGACACCGGCAGCGATTTCCAGAACAGGATGCTGCGGTCGCGGCGGTCGTCGTACAGGGCGCCCAGGCAGTAGAAGAAGATCACGAAGCCCATCAGGATGTACAGTGGCGTGGCCATCATCGGGAAGGCTGCGCCGAGAGCGTTGGCCAGTTCGTGCCGTTCTACCGCTGTCATGCTATGGAAGCGCTCCAGGCTGTCGCCGTTCAAGTGTATTTCCATATTGTTGCCGATGATGAGCATCACGGCGGTGAAGGCCACCATCAGGCCAGAGATAATGGCAGGGGCCCAGAACAGCATGCCCTTGTTTTCCCAGTACTCGCGCTGCATCAGCCATTTCATGGTTTTCATTGATATTCTCCTTGCATGCTGGCCACGAACAGGTCGGCCACGCTAGGGGTACGGGTTTCGCCAAACGTTTCAAGCTGCTTGCGCGAGACGCCGTCGAACAGCATGACTGCCTTGCCGAATACCGTGCGCTGGTGCAGCGGCTGCAGGGCGCTGGCGGCGGTCATGTACTCAGGTTGCACCATCACTTCGGTGTAGCGGTCGCCGATTTCGTCCATCGAGGCGGCGAGGGTGATCTTGCCGTCGCGGATGAACATCAGGTCGGTCAGGATGTTTTCGACTTCTTCGATCTGGTGCGTGGTAATCAGGATGGTCTTGTTCTCGTCGAAGTAGTCTTCCAGCAGCTGGTGGTAGAACTGCTTGCGGTACAGGATGTCCAGGCCCAGGGTCGGTTCGTCCAGTACCAGCAGCTTGGCGTCGATTGCCATCACCAGCGCCAGGTGCAGTTGCACGATCATGCCCTTGGACATGGCCTTGACCTTCATGTCCGGCGACAGCTTGGTACTGGCGATGTACTTCTCGGCGCGTTCGCGGTTGAAGCGCGGGTGGATGCCTTCGCAGAAGCTGATGGCGTCCTTCACTTTCAGCCAGCGCGGAAGGATGGCGACGTCGGCGATGAAGCAGACATCCTTCATCAGTTCATCGCGCTGCTGGCGCGGGTCCAGGCCCAGCACATTCAGTTCGCCTTCGAAGCGGGACAGGCCGAGGATGGCTTTCAGGGTGGTGGTTTTACCGGAGCCGTTTGGGCCGATCAGCCCGACGATGCGGCCAGAGTTGATTTCGAAGCTGGCATCGTCCAGCGCCTTGGTGGTGCCGAAACTTTTGCTCAGGTGTTTAGCGGTGATGATCGCTGTCATGCCGGGGCTCCTTGTGGCGGCACATTCGTGGCGCGCAGCAGTTGTTCAATGTCCAGGCCCAGGCGTCGGATGCGTTCGACCATTGCGGGCCATTCTTCGCGGATGAAGCGTTCGCGTTCAGTGGACAGCAGTTTATCAACAGCGCCTTCGGTAACGTACATTCCTAATCCCCTTCTTTTTTCCACCAAGGTTTCGTCGACCAGCTCCTGATAGGCGCGGGAGACGGTAATCGGGTTCAATTGGTAATCGGCTGCAACCTGGCGCACCGAGGGCAGGGCGTCGCCGGGCTTGAGCAGGCCGTCCAGCATCATGCCGACAACCCGCTCCTTCAACTGCAGGTAGATCGGACGGTTTTCATTCCACATACATCGTTTCCTCCAGTGTTGGTGATTTAATGGACTGGTGTTGTAGTGAACTATAACACTGAAACTGCTCTTTGCAAGTGGTTTTTTCGCAATGGCGGACTATGATCAATCGTGGAGTACCCCTTTTAGAGGAGATTGCCATGCCCAGAATTACGCCTCGCGCCCTGGCTGCTGTCTTTGCTGCAGCCGCTTTTGGGTGCCTGATTCCTGTTTCCGCAATGCATCTCGGCGATGAGATGAAGTGGGGCGATGGCCCGCCTACGCTGCCTAAAGGCGCCAAAGCTGCAGTGCTGCAAGGCGATCCCGGCAAGCCAGGGCCTTTTGTGCTCCGGCTGCACGCCCAGTCGGGCTACAAGGTGCCGCCGCATATGCATTCCATGACGGAGAATGTCACCGTGATCAAGGGCACACTGATGCTGGGCATGGGGGACAAGCTGGACGAAAAGACGGCCAAGGCTCATCATGCGGGTGACTTTGTGGCTATTCCAGCCAAGACCAACCATTACGCGATCATGAAGGGCGAGACTATCGTGCAGATTCACGGCGAGGGACCGTTCGACATTACGTATGTGAACCCTGATGATGATCCGATGAAGGCCAAGAAATAGCATGTGGCAGTGGGTGCGCGCGCATTTGAGCGGCTATTGGCCGGTCTATCGGCTGGGCCTTGCCGGGATGGTGTGCATCGTGGTGCTGTGGGGGGCTTTCATGCTGGTTCAGCAGAATCTCGAATCAATCGGCCTGGGCGCAGTCGATCCGAAGATCTTTGCCTTGGTCGGGATGTTTTCTGTCTTTGCTTGCTACGGCCATTTTGCGAAGCGGATCATCCGGGAGGTGAAGAAAAAACAGGGGCGCGTGGAGTAAGCAGGGCGTGGAGCTGCCTTGCCTGCCTGACCTGTGTGCCGGACATTGTATTGTCGAAAATGACTAATGAGTTGCCGCGCTGGTTGCGCAGCCAGGCGGCGACTTGATCCAGGCGCTCGGGTTCGTAGATTGAACGATAGATCAGCGGGCTGCCGTGCAGGCGAACGTAGGCTGCGTCGTCGCGCGTCGCCACAAATGGCCCAGGCTCGCCGGCCGGCGGGTCGGCCACTACCCGGGTCACTCCCATCTTGCGCAGCATTGAGGTCGCCTCGTCGCCGAACCATGTGCCGTGGCGCGCCTCGCAGGCCAGCAGCACACGCTTCCCGCTGCCAAGGCGCTCGCTAAGGCCTGCGAACAGGGCGCTCGCTGCGGCCGGGTCGAAACGAAGACTGGGCGGTGTCTGCACCAGAATCCAGCCCAGCTTTTCGCGCAGCGCGCCTGTCTCGGCCGCGAAGCGGTCCAGGTCCGCGCCGATATCCTGCAAGCGCTTTTCATGCGTGATGGACTTCGGCAGTTTGACGGCGAAACGGAAGCCTGGCGGAACGCTGTCGGCCCACCGCGCATAAGTCTCCGGCTTGTGCGGGCGATAGAAGGACGAGTTGATCTCGACTGCATCAAACAGCGCCGCGTAACGCGCCAGGTTGCTGCCAAAGCCGGCCGGCGGAAACAAGTCCGCATCGGCGCGCGGCAAAGCCCATCCAGCGATACCAATGGTTACAGGTTGCATATGCGATCCCCGCTATCATGGCTGCGACTATGACACAGGAGCCTCAAATGACCCCACACAGACGCCTTGCCACCCGCGCCATCGCCGCTGCCGTGTTAGTTGCTGGCGGCGGCTCGGCTGTGCTGTTGTCCGGCTGCGCAAGCTTTGCCGGCCCGCGCGATTACGAAGTCCCGCTGGCCCGGCTGCAACGCAATATCGACCAGCGCTTCCCGCTTGAGCATCGTGCGCTGGCGGTATTCGAGCTGCGCCTGGAGCAACCGCGGCTTTCCACGCTGTCCAATGACCGCATCGCGCTTGCTGCCATGCTGACGGTCTCGTCGCCGCTGATGCGGCAGCAGTTCACCGGCAGCCTGTCGCTGTCGGGCCGCTTGAACATCGACCAGTCGCGCAATGCCGTCATGCTGGCTGACGCGCGCGTGGAGGAATTCACGCTGGACGGGCTGGATGAGCGCACGCAGCGCCAGGTCGCCGGTGCCGCGCGGCTGTTGGCCGATAACCTGGCGCGCGAGACGCCGATTTACACCTGGCGTCCGGATGAGCTGCGATACGCCGGCGTGCAGTTCGTGCCGACTGCCATCCGCACCTCAGCAAGCGGTCTCAGTATTCACCTGGAACCCTTGCGTGATGGTCGTCTATAATCGAAACTTCAACTATTAGGAGAGAGAGAAATGCCGGTTTTCGGTCTGGGTCTGCATATTTTGGTCGCCATCTTTTTTGCCGTGCACGCGGTGCGCCGCGGGCGGGAGCTGTATTGGCTGCTGATCCTGTTCTCTTTCCCGCTGTTGGGCAGCCTGGTGTATTTCTTTGCCGTGTACTTGCCGAGCTCGCGCCTGGAACACGGTGCGCGCAAAGCCGTTGCCGCTGCGGGCCGCATGCTCGACCCGGGCCGCGAATTGCGCGAAGCCCGCGATGCTTTTAACTTCACGCCGACCGCGCAGAACCAGATGCGTCTTGCTGCTGCTCTGCTGGAAGCGGGTGAGGCGGCCGAAGCGGCCACCACCTACGAAGCTTGCCTGCAGGGTGCTTTCGGCTCGGACCTGGAGATCCGCCTCGGCGCGGCGCGGGCCAACCTGGCAGTCGGCGCGCACGACAAGACCATCCAGCACCTGGAGTTTATCCGCCGCACCGACGCGAATTACCGCGCCGAGCAGTGCAGCCTGCTACTGGCAAAGGCGTTTGCCGCTGCGAACCGAAATGATGAAGCCCGTGCGGAGTTTGAAAATGCCGTCGACCGCTTCGGCAGTTTCGATGCGCGTGCGGAGTTTGCCATCTGGGCGGCGGGCATGCGCGAGTACCAGCTCGCCAAGCGCCTGCAGAGCGAACTGCAACATACGATGGACCGCTGGAACCGGCATACGGCGTCAATGAACGACGCCACGGTGCGGCGTTTGAATGCCGCGTTCGCGCAAGTGCCGCGAAGCTGAAAATGAAAGGAGCATCAGAATGCATAGCCCGGTCCTGATGTTCCAGTCGTCCCGCTTCGAAATCGTTGCGGATGAGGACAAACTGACCAATCCCGGTATCTATGGCATGCGTTTGGCCGAGTGGATGGCCAATGAACTGCCCACGCATGGCTATCATGCGCTCGGCGAGGTGATTCCCGAGGATTTCGCGTGGTGTGTGCCGGTGGCGGCGGATGACTGCGAGCTGTACGTCGCTTGCACCAGCGCGGAAGAGGGCTGGCAGGCGTATGTCTTCGCCGATTGCGGCTTGATGGAGCGGCTGGCCGGCCGCGACCCGCGCGCGACGGTGGTGGCGGAACTGTACACGGCAGTGCGGTCGATTCTTGAAGATGCGCCGGGCATCAGCTACCTGCATACCCAATGACTAAACCAGGAACGGCAGAGGCCGTGTCACACTTGGGGTGTGACCCCAGGGGGGGACACGAGCTGGGCAGTAATCGGCTTTCGCGGCATTTTCTGACTGAGGCTTATAACAATGGCTGGGCTAACCATCGGCTGTTGAGGGCTTGCGCGCAGCTGTCGCTGGAGGATTTCGTTGCGCGGCGGACGGGTTTTTTTCCGTCGATTAAGGCTACGCTCAATCATATCCTTACCGTGGATTGGTTTTATATCGATGCGCTGGAGCGAGAGAGCCGCAGTTTGCCGCCGCATCCTGACTACCGCGGCGAGTTTTTTGCGGTGGAGCAGCCGTTTGATACTTGTGCGGCGCTTTGGGAGGCGCAGCGTGCTTCAGACCAGCGCCTGATCGCGTATTGCCAATCCTTGTGCGACGAGGGGCTAGGCCGGCTTGTCGTCATCGACCGGGGCGAGGGCGTTCTGCAGCGCGATACCCGCCAGCGCTTGCTGGCCCATGTTTTCGGCCACCAGATCCATCATCGCGGGCAGGTGCATGCCATGCTGTCTTCCACGCCCGTCGCGCCGCCGCAACTGGATGAATTCTTCGCGGCGGGCGAGGCGCCGCTGCGGGCGCAGGACTTCAGGGAGTTGGGCTGGTCGGAAGAGGAAATCTGGCCACCAAACTTATCCTGAATCAAGGAATTTGCCCCGGCATTCAGGGATAGTCAGGCTCAGTTTTAACCTGAGCAGGACTATCCATGAATGCAAACGAAAAAATGTTCGGCAACCCCATGCCGCCCCAGGAAATCTCGCTGGACGTGCTGCGCGAAAAATACGCGAAGGGGGATGAGCAGGACATCATCGACGTCCGCCGCCGCGTAGCGCGCGCACTTGCCGCGCTGGAGGCGCCGGAGCTGCGCGACGGCCTCGAAGAGAAATTCCTGTGGGCGCAGGAGAATGGCTTTGTACCTGCCGGGCGGATCAATTCCGCCGTCGGCCTGGGCCTGAAGGCTACCTTGATGAATTGCTTCGTGCAGCCGGTGGGCGATTCGGTGACCGGGGAGGACGATGGCCTGCCCGGCATTTACACGGCCGTCGCGGAAGCGGCGGAGACCATGCGCCGCGGTGGCGGCGTGGGTTACGATTTCAGCGCTATCCGCCCGGCAGGGGCGAAGGTGAAGGGCACGCAATCGCGGGCTTCCGGGCCGGTGTCGTATATGGAGGTATTCGACGCTTCCTGCAAGACCGTGGAGTCTGCGGGGGCGCGCCGTGGTGCGCAAATGGGCGTGCTGCGCATCGACCATCCCGATATCGAGCGCTTCATCGCCGCCAAGGATGATGGCAGCTTCCGCAACTTCAACCTGTCGATCGGTGTGACCGATGGCTTCATGCGGGCGCTGGCTTCCGATTCCGGGTTTGAACTGGTGCATAAGGTCGAACCGGGTGATGAGGACCTGGCTGCCGGTGCGCGCCAGCGCGAGGATGGCCTGTGGGTCTATCGCCGCGTGCCGGCGCGCGAACTGTGGGACAAGGTGATGACTTCCACCTACGATCACGCCGAACCGGGTGTGCTGTTCGTGGACCGCATCAATGCCGAGAACAACCTGTATTACTGCGAAACCCTGCGCGCCACCAATCCTTGCGGTGAGCAGCCGCTGCCTGGATATGGCTGCTGCGACCTGGGCTCGCTGAACCTGACCTGTTTTGTGCAGCACCCGTTCACCGAACGCGCTTCGTTCAACTATGAGGCGATGCGCCAGGTGGCTGGCGTCGCAGTGCGCATGCTGGACCTGGCGCTGGATGCGACCCAGTGGCCTTTGCCGCAGCAGGCCGACGAGGGCGCAGCCAAGCGCCGCATCGGCCTTGGCTTCCTTGGCCTTGGCAGCGCGCTGGTGATGCTGGGCATGCGCTATGACTCCGAGAGCGGCCGTTCGATGGCGGCCAGCATAGCGGAGGCCTTGCGCGATGCGGCCTATTCCGCTTCGGTGGCGCTGGCGCAGGAGAAGGGGGCTTTCCCGTTCTTCGACAGGGAGCAGTACCTGGAAGGGGCTTTCGTGCGCCGCTTGCCGAATGCCTTGCGTGAGGCGATTGCCGAGCATGGCATCCGCAATTCGCACCTGCTGTCGATTGCGCCGACCGGCACGATTACCCTGGCGTTTGCGGATAACGCTTCCAACGGCATCGAGCCTGCGTTTTCCTGGGTCTACCAGCGCCGCAAGCGCATGCCGGATGGCTCGTCTCGCTCTTACGAGGTGGCGGACCACGCGTGGCGCCTGTATCGCCACATGGGCTTCGAGATGGGGCAGTTGCCGCAGCAGTTCGTCACGGCGCTGGATATGGCGGCGCTGGACCATGTGAGCATGATGGAGGCCGTGCAGCCTTTCGTCGATACGGCGATCTCGAAGACGGTGAATGTGCCGGAAGATTATCCGTATGAGGATTTCAAGGACCTGTACACCGAGGCTTGGGTGGCGGGGCTGAAAGGACTGGCTACCTTCCGTCCGAACTCTGTGACGGGCAGCGTCCTGAGCGTGGCGCCTGAAACGGCGGCTGCGGCTTCCGTCGTGCCGGTGCTGCGTGATGACGATCCTTTACGCAAGCGGTTTGACGGGCGTCCACTGGGTGAGCTGGAGTCGGTGACCTCTAAAGTTGAATATTGGACGCAGGAGGGCAAGAAGTCGGCTTACCTGACTGTGAGCTTCATTACTGTGGATGGCACGCTGGATGGGACGCCGGTGCGGATTGAACGGCCGTTTGAGTTCTTCATGCCGGCGAATCAGCGCAGTGATGGGCAGCAGTGGATTACTTCGTCCATGCGACTGCTGTCGATGGCGGCTCGGGCCGGGAGTTCGATTGCCAAGGCGCTGGCGGATATGCGCGAAGTGGCCTGGGAGAAGGGGCCGGTGCGCTGTGGGCTGTTGACGCGCGAGGATGGGGTGCAGGTGCCGGTTTATCACGACTCGGAGGTGGCGGCGATTGCGTTTACCTTGCAGCGGATTTTGATACGGCGGGGGTTCCTGGATGCGTATGGCAATCAGGTGCCGGTGCCGCAATTGGCGGTGCGGTGTGCGTCGACGGGGCATGTGGCGCCGGAGGTAATGGCCGCGCCATCGCAGTCGGCGGGTAAATGCCCGGAGTGCGGGGCGAGGGCGCTTCACAAAGTTGATGGCTGCACTCGATGCGTTGAGTGTCATTACATGGGCGGATGTGGCTGAAAACCGGTAAACCAGGGGCAGACCGTGTCTGCGGCACGAACCATAACCACTGGCTTCGAAACCGTTGGTGTCTGACCGTGCGGGTCAGACACCGGTTTACCGGTTTTTGCTTAAGCTGCGTCAAGGACGAAAAAACTACCCCTCCCTAAACTTCCTCCCACACCAACCCCGAGGAGGACTTACAAATGCATCATTCTTTCCAACTTGCTTCCACCCTGGACGCCGCCAACGTCACCCGCGTGCTTGACCTGCTGCGCACCGTCCCTGGCATCCGCGGCGTACACGCGCCAGCCGGCGCTGCCCACGTTGAAGTGGTCTTCGACGACTCCCTGACCAGCGTCCACCACCTGGGCAAGCTGCTGGAAGAACACGGCTACCCACCTGTTGCGCCACAACAGCGCAGCCACACCTGCTGCGGCGGTTGCGGCGGCCATTAAGCAAGACTTGACCTGGATCATGTGAGCTGCCCGAGTGGCGGCTGTATTCTGGCGAAAAACATACATTTGAAACACCACAAAAGGAGCTATCATGCACGCCACTAAGAAGTTATGGACGTGGCTCGCCATTATCTGCCTGCTATCGTTTTCGGTACTGGGCTGGGTGGGCCGCGAAATTTACCTGAAAGCGCCTCCAATAGCGCAAGTCGTCGACGACACCGGTTCGGTGCTGTACACGGCTGACCAGGTCAAATACGGCCAGAGCGCCTGGCTGTCCGCAGGCGGCCAGCAACTGGGCACCGTCTGGGGCCACGGCTCCTACCTGGCGCCTGACTGGTCTGCCGACTGGCTGCACCGCGAGGCAGTCGCGCTGCAAGACCTGTTCGCACGCAAGAACTTCAACAAGGACTACGCCCAGCTCGAAGCCGGCGCGAAAGCCCACGTTGATGCACTGGTGAAAACCGAACTGCGCACCAACACCTATAGCGCCGACACCAATGAAGTGAAACTGTCGGCCATCCGCGCTGAAGCGGTTCGCACCGTGGCAAACCACTATGCTGGCCTGTTCGGCAACGCCGAGCAGTACGACAAGTTGCGCGAACAATACGCGATGGCGCCTAACTCGCTGCCCGAAGCGACCGACCGCGCTGCGCTGACCGGCTTCTTCTTCTGGTCTTCGTGGGCTGCCGCTGCCGACCGTCCAGGCGAAGTTGGCCTGAGCTACACCAGCAACTGGCCGCATGAACCGCTGATCGACAATACCCCGACCGCCGGTGCCGGCATCTGGTCGATCGCTTCGATCATCCTGATGATCGGCGCCATCGCCGGCATGCTGTTCTTCCACTCGCTGCACAAGGAAGAAGACGATCCTGTACCACCGAAGAACGATCCGCTGTTCTCGCTGAAGGCCACGCCTTCGATGAAGGCCACCAAGAAGTACTTCCTGGTCGTGATCGGCCTGATCCTGGCGCAAGTCGGCATGGGCGTCATCACCGCGCACTTTGCGGTGGAAGGTTCGAGCTTCTTCGGCATCCCGCTGGCCAATGTGCTGCCGTTCACCGTCAGCCGTACCATCCACACCCAGTTCGCCGTGCTGTGGATCGCTACCGCCTGGCTGGCTACCGGCCTGTATATCGCTCCTGCGATCTCGGGCGCGGAACCGAAGTTCCAGAAGCTGGGCACCGACGTGCTGTTCTATGCGCTGCTGTTCATCGTAGTCGGTTCGACCGCGACCGGCTGGCTGGGCACCCTGCAGCACAAGGGCGTCGACTTCTCGTTCTGGCTGGGTAACCAGGGCCTCGAGTTCACCTCGATGGGCCGCGTATGGCAAATCCTGCTGTTCATCGGCTTGTTGTTCTGGGCCTTCCTGCTCGGCCGCGGCCTGTGGCCAGCGCTGAAGAAACCATCGGAAAGCCGCGGCATCATCGCCATGGTGTTCCTGGCTGCACTGTGCATTGGCGGCTTCTACGCTACTTCCCTGACCTGGGGCAAGGGCACCCACTACTCGATGATCGAGTACTGGCGCTGGTGGCTGGTCCACCTGTGGGTGGAAGGCTTCTTCGAAGTGTTTGCCACCGCTGTTATCGCGCTGCTGTTCACCCGCCTGGGCCTGATCCGCGCCGCTTCGGCAAATAGCGCCATCATCCTGGAAACCATCGTGTTCCTGTTCGGCGGCATCCTGGGTACCCTGCACCACCTGTACTTCACCGGTACGCCAACGTCCGTGATCGCTATCGGCGCCATGTTCTCGGCCCTGGAAGTGGTTCCGCTGTCGCTGATCGGCATGGAAGCCTATCGTAACTACAAGCGTTCGCAATCCGCTCCTTGGGTTGGCGCTTACAAGTGGGCCATCCTGTGCTTCATCGCCGTAGGCTTCTGGAATACCGTGGGCGCTGGCCTGCTGGGCTTCTCGATCAACACTCCGATTGCGCTGTACTACATGCAAGGCCTGAACATGACCGCTGCACACGGCCACGCTGCACTGTTTGGCGTGTACGGCATGCTGGGTATCGGCTTGATGCTGTTCTGCCTGCGCGGCCTGGTTGACCGCTTCGCGTGGTCGGACAAGCTGCTGGCATCGATGTTCTGGTGCCTGAATATCGGCCTGGCCATGATGGTGTTCATCTCCCTGGTCCCTGCCGGCATCTACCAAGCTGCCGCCGCGATCACCAAGGGCATGTGGTACGCCCGCTCGCCGGAAGTGGTTCACTCCACCTTCATGGAAACCGCGGTCTGGCTGCGCGTTCCTGGCGACATCGTGTTTGCGATTGGCTGCCTGTTCCTCGCCCTGTTCGCCCTGCGCCTGATCGGCAAGGCGAAGAAGGAAGAGACCGTGGCAGAAGGCGTGGCGCTGGAGAACTAAGCAATGCGCCTCACGGGCCATACCGACTATGCCTTGCGCCTGCTGATGTACCTGGGCCGGCAGCAGGGCAGGTTGGTGACCGTGCAGGAGATCGCCAAGGCACACGGCATCTCCGAACATCACCTGCGCAAGGTGGCTCACCGGCTCGGCCAGGCCGGGCTGGTAGCCACCTGGCGCGGACGGGCCGGTGGCCTGCGCCTGGCGCAGCCGCCGGCTTCGATTTCGGTGGGCGCCGTGGTGCGCCTGGCCGAAGCCGACTTTACGATCGTTGAATGTTTTAACGCCACGCGCAATACCTGCCAGTTGGCCGGCGCCTGCCGGCTGCAGGCGGGATTGCACAAGGCGACCGAGGCTTACCTCGGTCATCTCGACCGCCAGACCCTGGCGGACCTCATCTGAAGGAACCATCATGAGTGCGCCTGAAATTTTGCTGGAGCTGTGCGGCATGGTGCCGCCTGAACCGATGGAGCGCGTATTGGAAGCGCTCGACCTGCTGCAACCCGGCCAGCATATCCGCATGGTCATCGACCGCGAACCGGTCCCCCTGTATCGCATCCTCGAGAAGAATGGCTACAAGCATGCCACGTCGATGCGCGACGACTATATCTACGAAATCCTGATTGCCCACGCCGACTGATGCAACGCAAGCTGGCTTTCGAGCATACGCCCGGGCTGGCGCTGCCGCTGCGATTCCTGCTGGCGGCGCCGTGGTTCGGCGCATTGGCCGGCCTGCTGCTGGTCTGGCAGGGCGCCGAAGCGATGAGCACGCGTTGGGCGCCGGCCACCCTGGCCGTGACCCATTTGCTGACACTCGGTTTTCTGGGCATGGCCATGGCGGGATCGCTGCTGCAGATGGTGCCGGTGGTTGCCGGCGTCGAGCTGCACTGGGCGCGCCGGCTCGGCCCCGTGATCTGGGCTGCCCTGGCCGGCGGCGCATTGCTGCTGGCGGCGGGCTTCCTGCATGGCCTGCCCTGGTGCCTGCGCGCGGCCGGCATCCTGCTGGCCGGCGCCTTTATCCTTCTTGTTGCCGTTCTGGCACGGGCGCTGGCGCAGCGCTCTGCACCGAATGCGCTGCCCGTTGTCGCGGGCATGCGCCAGGCGGTGGTGGCATTGGCCTGCGCTGTGGCGATCGGCGTGACGCTGGCGGCCTTCCTGGTCGGCGCCGTGCGCCTGCGGGTGATGGAATGGACCAATGTACACGCCGCCTGGGCGCTGGTGGGCTGGGTCGGCGTGCTGGTGGTGTCGGTGGTGTTCCAGGTGGTGCCGATGTTCCAGTCCACCCAGTTATTCCCGCGCCAGCTGGCCTTCACGCTGCCGCCGCTATGCCTTGGCGGCCTGGCGCTGTGGACCGTTGGCTACCTGCTAAACCAGCCGTGGCAATGGATCGGGGCGGGCCTGGTGAGCGTTTGCCTGGCGCTGTTTGCGGTCTACACGCTGGTGCTGCTGTTGCGCCGCAAGCGCGCGGCTGACGTATCGACCTGGTATTGGTGGCTGTCGCTCGGCTCGCTGCTGGCCAGCGTCGCCGTGTTCCTCTGCCCGCGCGGCGTGGACAAGGCACTGGTGCTCGGCGTGATGTTTATCGGCGGCTTTGCCATGTCGGCAGTGAACGGCATGCTGTACAAGATCGTGCCATTCCTGTTGTGGTACCACGGCCAGCACGCCGGCTGCGACGTGCCGGGCGTGCGTCAGTTGATGCCTGACAGCGAACCGCGCGTGCAATTCGCCTGGCATGCTGCCAGCGTGGCGATGCTGCTTGCCGCTGCCATCGCACCCGGCTGGCTTGCCCAGGCGGCGGGTGCGGTATTGGCAGTTTCCTGCATGCGCCTGGGTTTCGACCTGGCGCTGGCTGCGATCAGCCTTCGTAAGCTCGCAAACGAGCAGAATCAAGAATCTTGATCAGGCGGCCGTTCACGGCAATCATGCCCTGGTCGGCCAGCTCGTGCAGCACGCGCGAGAAGTATTCCGGAGTGAGGTTCAGGCGCGACGCCAGCAGCTTCTTGCTGACGGCCAGCGTGATCTCCGAACCGTCGCCCGCATCATCATCCTTCAACAGATAGCCGATAATGCGCTGGCTGCCTGAGCGCAGCGAGTAGGCTTCCACGTCCGAAATCAGCCCGTGCAGGCGGCGGCTCATGCCGGCCAGCATGCGGCGCGCGAACTGCGCATTGCGCGCCAGTTCGGCGAACACGGTGTGCTTGGAAATGTGGAGCAGCATGCAATCGCTGACTGCGTGGGCGGTGACGATATACGGCTTTTCCATGAACATTAGCGCTTCACCGAAGCTGTGGCCCGGGCCGATGATCTCGACGATCTTCTCGTTGCCCTGGGCCGAAAGGAAGCTGAGTTTGACCTGGCCGAAAATGACCATGTGGAAGCCGAGGCATGGATCGCCGCGCTGGAAGACTGCGCTGCCGCGCGGGATGTGGTGTTCGGTGGTGCCGGCAGCCACCAGCGTCAGCTCCTCCGGCGACAGGTCTGCGAACAGGGGCAGTCGCTTGAGGAACTCGCGGGGGTCGATTTTGGGGCTTGGCATTTGGTTCTCCTGAAATGGCAAAAGGACCCGCGGTGCGGGTCCTGTCCTGGTTAAGGTAATGTCGGTGTTAATCCTGCGGATTAGTGGCCCGAATCGCCGTCAGGCTTGCTGCTGGTCCGGAAGATCTCTGGATTCTCCTTGCCGGTCACGTAGAGGAAGCCGACCAGGCCTTTCTCCATCCGCGACAACGCGTGGTCGACCAGGATGAAGCGTCCAGGCACCTCGGTCTTGAACTCGACCATCGTTGCGCCACCAGGAGCCACCGTGGTGGTCTGCACGTTTTGCAGTGGAGGCGAGGTCAGGTCGCCCATGCTGTAGACGCGGTCGAATACTTCGCCGATCACGTGGAAGCTGGAGGTTGCGTTAGGGCCGCCCACACCGAAGAAGATACGGACGGTTTCACCAACCTTGGCTTCCATGCGGTGGGTCTTGGTCAGTGCATCGTGGGTGCCGTTGAACATCAGGTGTTCCGGCTGTTCGGCCAGCAGTTTATCCAGCGAGAATTCGGCTTCGCCTGGCGTGCCGTGCTTCTGCGCGGTGTACAGCTCGCCCTGCATCACGTAGAACTCGCGGTCGACTTTTGGCAGGCCGCCTTCGGGTTCGACCAGGATCATGCCGTACATGCCGTTGGAAATGTGCTGTGCAACCATTGGGGTAGCGCAGTGGTACACGTACAGGCCTGGGTTGAGGGCCTTGAACGTGAAGCTCTTGGTGCTGCCGGGAGCTGCCTGGGTCACCGCCGCACCGCCGCCGGGGCCGGTCACTGCGTGGAAGTCAACCGAGTGGATCATGTGGCTGTCCTTGTCGTTGGACATGTCCACGTTCACGGTGTCGCCTACGCGGACGCGAATGAACGGGCCTGGAACCTTGCTGTTGAAGGTCCAGTACTTGTAGGTGGTGCCGTCCATCAGTTGGCCGAGGACTTCGGTTGTATCGAGCTTGACGTTCACGGTTTGCGGGCCGCGCTTGCCGACCGGCGCACCAACTTCGGTTGGATTGCGCGAAATGTCGACGCCTTTTGGCGCGGCTTTGAGCTCGCCCTCGCCGACGATGATCTTGCCGATCATGCCCGCAGCTACGTGGCCGGGCAGGGAGCAGATGTAGGTGAATTCGCCTTTCTTGTCGGCCTTGAACACGACGGCGGTCGAGGCGCCTTTGTCTTTCAACTGGTTCGATTTGACTTTGAAGTCAGGCACCGAAATGTCGTGGGTTGCGCCGTCGCCGTTGACCAGGTTGATCTGCACCACAGCACCTTCCGGCACGCGCAAGGTAGGATTTGCCTTACCCTTGGATTCGCCGGCGTCGCTGATGAAGACCAGTTTGCCGTCTGCGATATCGGTATGCAGGGTAAAGGTCACGTCAGGACGATATTGAACGGCTGTGCTGCCGCCGTGCTGGCCATGTTGTGCATAAGCTGGCGCCAGGTTAGCGGCGCCGATCACCAGTGCAGCGATGGCTTTGGACATCAGGGTCGGTTTCATTTTCTTCTCACAGGTTTGTCCGGCACGGGATTGCGCCGTTTGACAGCTAAATCTTATGTTTTACATGCATGTTATTGAATTGACGCAGGTCAAAAAATCGGAAAGATCTGCGTATTCTCAATGCAAGTTAGATATTTTTGATCTAGGTCAAGTCGTGAGAAGGCCGTTTGCAAGGGTTATGGTGCGAGTTGCTGCAGGATCGCGTAGGCGGCCTTGATCCGGTCCGCGTTCGGGTAGGTGGAGTTTGCCAGCATGACAATGCCGATCTTCTTCTGCGGGACGAAGGCGGCATAGGCGCCGAAGCCATTGGTGGAACCAGTTTTGTGGAACAGGGTCGCGCCACCTGGCGTGTCGCCTGCCGTGAGCCGCCTGGCCGCGACCAGTTCACGGGTAACAGCCGACGCGCTGCCGCTTTGCAGCCGTTCCAGCGTGGCCGGGTAGGGGAACTGTTCCCAGCCCAGGCCTTGCCAGAGCGGGCCCGCTTCGAAGTAAGGCACGTGGGTTGCCGCCACGGCGCGCCGCATGAACGGCTCCAGGTGGCTCGGATCGATGTTCGCCTGCACGAAACGCAGCAGGTCTGTACTGCTGGTTTTGACGCCATATGCCTCCGCATCGAAGGGGCCGGGATTCACGCGGACTTGCCTGCCGTCGTCGTAGCCCCAGGCGTAATCCGGCATTGCGTGCGCCGGCACATTCCCGTATGTGTTTTTCATGCCGAGGCGAGGGAAGATCTTGGACGCCATCGCTGTAGCGAAATCTATTCCCAGGGCCGCCGCTGCCGCGTGCCCGAACAGGCCAATGCTGGGGTTCGAGTAGCGTCGCATGGTCCCCGGCGCCGCATCTGGCCTCCATGCGCGGAAGAAGCCTATTTCCTGCCCCTCGCGCACTTCGTCGGGGAACTGCAACTTAAGTCCGCCAGCGGTGTAGGTGGCGAGATGGAGCATGGTGGCTTTGTCGATCGCGCTGCCTTTGAGTTGCGGCAGGTAGCGCGAAGGATGCGCATCCAGCGACAGTTTGCCCTGAACCAGCGCCCAGGTGCCGAGCGTGGCTGTCAGGGTCTTGCTGACGGAACCGATCTCGAACAGCGTGTTTTCGCTGACCGGCGCATTGGTTTCGCGCGAGGCGATTCCGTAGTTGAAGTAGTAAGGCTTGCCATCCAGCGTGACGGCGACAGCCATGCCGGGCAACTGCTGCTCCGCCATCAGCGATGGGATAACGCCTTCCACCGCAGCGCGTACTTTCAGGCCGCGCAGGAAGTCATCGCGAACTTGCATCCCGTTCGCGTCGCCGACCTGGGCGAAGACGACGCGCTGCTCGCCGCGCTCCAGCCAGCCGACGTACCAGCCCAGTTTGCGGCCGCCGTCGCTGCCACTGCCTGTTTTGCCGAATACCTGCCAACCACCGACTTCTTCGGGCCATTTGACCAGCGTCCTGGCTGTGTCATAGGCCGTGGGTTTGACGCCTAGCTCACGGTTGACGATGCGGCGCAGGAAGCCGATCTGCTCGTCAGGCGAAATGCGCAGCGAGGAGCCGAGCCAGGAATTGGACAGGCCGTTGTCCTTGCCAGGATCGCCGCTGACATCCACATTGCCGTAGCCGAAGCGCTTGACGTAATTGGCGAACTGCTCGTCGCCCAGTTGCAGCGTGACTTGCTGCGAATACCAGACGACGGACTCCTTCATCCAGGAACTCGGGTCGTGCGCTTGCCGCCACACGGGGCGCCAATCCACATAGCCTTGCTTGAAGGGCAGCACAGGCGCATGCTCGTTCCACAGCACGCCCGCGTCATAGCCCATCAGCGCGATCGGCAGCTTGAAGGTCGACATCGGCGGCAGACGCTTATCGCAGACGCCTTCGAGCACCAGCCACTTGCCCGTGGCTGCATCGGCCATCGCCAGGCAGTGCTCTGCAGAATACGCGAGCAAAGGGAGGCCCAGCCCTGCAAGCAGGGCGAAGATTTTGCGTTTCATTTTTATCCTCGGTTTAGAGTTTTGCGAGTTGCGCGGGGAGTTCGCGCAGGAAGGCTTCCTTGGTGCGCGGGCCTGCGGCACCTTCGATCAAAGTCTCGTCCTGGACCAGGCGCGCGAACACGATGGTGCGCTGGCCATTGGTCGCCCAGCCGACGAACCAGCCGTAGGACCGAGAGTAGTCGTCCTTGCCGTCCGGGCCCACCGGGGCGCCGGTACCGGTTTTGCCGAAGACTTGCCAGCCATTGGGCAGGTCTTTCACTTTCAGCAGGCGCGCGGTCTGCTCGTGAGCGTGTTGCGAAACAGGGAGTTCCTTTCGCACCAGTTTGCGCAGGAACTTAGTCTGCTCGTCCGGCGAGATCTGCAGCGAGGAGCCGACCCACGACCAGGTCAGGCCGTTGTCCTTGCTCCTGTCGCCGCCGGTGTCGCGGTTGCCGTAGCCAAAGTCCTGCACATAGCGCTCGAATCGTTCGCGGCCAATGTGCTGCGTGACTTGCTGGGCGTACCAGACGGCCGAGTAGCTGATCCACTGACTCGGGTCCATGTCGCGCCGCCATTCCTTGTTCCAAGCCCGATAGCTTTCGCGATAAGGGAGCAGCGGCGCGTGCTGGTCTTTCAGGAATCCGCTATCGAAGCCCATCAAGCTGACAGCGATGTTAAAGGTCGACACTGGCGTAATACGCGCCGTGCAATCTCCTTCGCGCAGCAGGGCATTGCCGCTGGCAGCGTCGACGAAGGTAGTGCAGTTCAGCGCAGCGACCGACTGCGCGGAAGGAGACACGCTCCACGCCAGCGCAGGCTGCAGCGCGAAATTGCCGCCAGCGATAGCAGCCAACGCAGCGACCGTTACTGCCCGCGCCCACATGGTGCGGCGCGTGTTGGCAGGCGTGCGGATCAGCGAGACGCGCTCGGTGAGCGTGTTCGCATCGATACTGCCAAAGGCCAGCGCGCCTTGTGGTGCAAGGTGCTGCAGCTTGAGCTGCGCCACCAGCGCGGCGGCGTAAGCCTTGCGTTGCGATGCCGGGCGGCCGCGCAGCACATCGCGGTCGCAGCCCAGTTCCTGCGCCCAGGTCAGGTTGGCGCGCAACAGGCGCATGAAAGGATTGAACCACAACAGTGTTTGCAGCAGCATGCCGGCGGCCATCCATTGCAAGTCATGCCGGCGCAGGTGGGTCATCTCATGCTCGACGATCATTTCACGTTGCAGCTTATCGAAGCCGCCCAAATGGCGCGGCAGCAGCAGGCGAGGGCGGATCAGGCCAAGCAGCATTGGTGAAATCGGCGCATCCACTTCAATGATGGCGGCGCGGCCCGCGCCCGAAGCTTCGCCGGTCTGCGCCAGCCGATTCAACATACGCTGTGCGCGCCACAGGCTGGTGATCGACCAGGCCAGGCCGGCGATGTACACGCAAAGCCACAATTGGGCGCCATACAGCATCCAGGCATGCGAGCCGGCAGAGCGGCCCGCATCGCGCGCTTGTTCGGCAGTTACATTGGGCAGGACGGGAGTCTTCGGCGGCGCGATGTAATGAGTGACCGTTTCGGTTGCCGCTTCGAGCGGAGGAATCAGGCGCACACGTTCGCTATGCGGCAGCAGCATCAGGGCGAAGATCGCCAGCACGGCCAACTGGCCTAGCAGCCAGAGCGAGCGCTGTGCCGCCAAAGCAGGCAGGATGCGCCGGAGCAGGGCACTTAACGCCCACACGCTGAAGCCGGCCGCGAAGCAACCAAGGCTCGCCAGCAGGAAGCGCATCAGCAATAAATCGAAATCGCTCATTTGGCATCGTCCTCTTCGGGCCAGTCGGACAGCATCTGTTCGAGTTGCGCCAGCTCGCTGGCATCCACCAGCTTGCTGCCCGCGAACATGTTCACCGGCAGCGGTGTATCGAGCTCCATGATGCGTGTGCCGAAGTCGTGGGCATAGGCGGCAAGCGTTTCAACCTTGTCCAGCGAGGCCTCGTAAACCTGCACCCCGTGGCGCACATGTTGCGCAATCATTTGCTTCTCCATCATCCGCTCCACGGTCTTGCGTGTGGACGAGAACGACCAGGCAAGTTCGTCTTCCACCGATTCATGGATTTCGCGCGCGCTCAAAGGTGCTTGACGCCAGAGAGCCTTCAATACGCAGAGTTCGGGAGTGGATGGAATGTGCATGACAAAACGCAGTTTGTGACGAATGGCCTTAGTATGTGACAAACGTCGCAATGGTGTCAAGGAGTTGACATGGTGGTCGATTGCAAATAAATCCATTGAATTCCAGCAACAATCGAGCCTGCGGTGCTAACATCTCGAGGTCAAGGCGGCTGGGATGGAAATGGATCGTGCAAAATCGTTGGAAGTGATTAAGCGTGTGGCCGCAGTTTTGCTGATGGTTTGTTTTGTTTTGCCGCTTTCTCGTTGTTCGGGGCGGCCGGACCTGGAAGGACACACCGGAGCGGACACCCGCCTGTATGGGTATGAAATGGCACAAGATGCCTTGCGGGACGTTCAGTCGGAAAAGTTCAAGGGCGTAATCACCTTGGCCGGACTTTTCATCGTATTTTTTGTTCCTGCAGCCTGCATGGGACTGAAAGACCGGCTACAAGCACCGATCTATTTATCGAGCTCCATCGCGGCGGGGTTCCTTTTGTATAGCTGGGTATTCGTGTTCGCGACTAGCGCTCAATATGGCGGAGTGATCGCTGTCATATGCTGGATCCTCATATTCTGCACCGCTTGCATTTCCTTGCGCGACTTGCTGCGAAGCCGGGGGCATGATGAGCGTAGCCTTCCTGCGAATAAATAAGCAAATAAATCGACCATGAAGATTTTCAGCGCCCTACTTATTTGGATTGTGGTGTCAGTACTGGCATTTAGGTCACTTCCTTCGCTGCAACAAACTGGCGAGAGCTTAGCAATAATAAGCATTGCGACGTTAATTGGACCTATTGCGGGGATATTTTCCGTATTGACGCAGGGGGTAATTGAAGGTGCCTATCCAGTTTTAATTTTTGCTAATGTGGTTTGTGGATTAGGTATCTTTTGGTGGCAAAACCAGCGAACAATTTGGAGCTTTCTTGTTACCTCATTTTTATGGACTATAACGGGTCTGTATTTTACTGTTGGAATTTATGCCTAAATATTTAATTCAAGCCGAAAAACGAACTTGGCCCCAATCTGGTGCCTGGTCCATATTCAGCTAGGAGATTCGGTGCCAGATTCGGCATCATAGATTCGGGGTCAGGTCTGTCATTTGGACATCCACCACTTCCTTTGATTTTTCTCAATACGGGAAAACTATGGTATCTGCGTATTGAGAAAGATCAAATGATAACGCTAGCTGTCCGAATGACAGACCTGACCCCGAATTTCTCAGCGGAGGGTTGTATTGAATACTATTGAAAAAATGCTGCTCTTCTTGATCTGCTGCGGGCTGGTTGGCGCATTTGCGAAGTTTGAGTTGAAAATGCGTGAATGCAATTCCAGTTGCAGAACTCAAGGCGCGTCCGCTGGCGAAATCCGCTTCGTTGGACGAGGACTTTCGGATGGGTGTCGTTGCATCAAGGGGTGACGAGGCGATCTAAGTCCGCCGCCAGCCTCAGAGCTTGCTGCCGTCGAGCGAGTGGCGGAAAATGGTGCCGTCGTCACCAATGCTGATCCAGCCGCCGCGTGGTGGCGTGGATTCGGGCTCCCAGTCCGGCAGCACGTAGCGGCGGGTGCCGGCGACTTCGTGCAGGGCGGGGCGGTGGGTGTGGCCGTGGATCATGATGGTGGTGCCGGTTTGGGCGAACACGTCGGCGATCGCTTCCGGCGTCACATCCATGATTTCGTAGGACTTTTCGGCGTGGCCTTGCTTGCTCTGCTCGCGCAGCCCGGCAATGATCTGCTTGCGCTGGGCCAGCGGCATCGACAGGAATTGCTGCTGCCACGCTGGCTGGCGCACCTGCGCGCGGAAGGCCATATATTTCACGTCTTGCGTGCATTGGGCGTCGCCGTGTACCAGCACGATGCGCTGACCGTAGGCGTCGATAACCCAGGTCTCGGGCAGCAGGGTCAGGCCCGCTGCGGCGGCGAAGGCTTCGCCGACCAGGAAGTCGCGGTTGCCCGCGATCCAGAATAGCTGTACGCCCGCGTCGCTTACGCGGCGCAGGGCGGTCACAATTTGCTGGTGGAATGGCTCCGTCAGGTCATCATCACCTGCCCAATATTCAAAGATATCGCCCAGCAGGTAGAGCTGCTCTGCACCCAGCGCGTGTTCGTCGAGGAAGCGCAGGAACGCTTCCGTCAGCACCGGCCGCGCCGGCTGCAAATGCAGGTCTGATACGAAGAGAATCAAATTAAGCCGCTTCGATCTTTTCGATAATGATGTCTTCCGCTGGCACGTCGGAGAACATGCCGGAACGGGTGGTCTTTACGCCTTTGATCGCGTCGACCACTTCGGTGCCTTGGGTGACTTTGCCGAACACGGCGTAGCCCCAGCCGTCCTGGCCTGGGTAGTCCAGGAAGGAGTTGTTCTTCACGTTGATGAAGAACTGTGCGGATGCGGAGTGCGGTGCCGAGGTGCGTGCCATGGCCAGGGTGTATGGCTCGTTCTTCAGGCCGTTCTTGGCTTCGTTTTCCACAGTCTGCTCGGTTGGCTTCTGCTTCATGCCTGGCTCGAAACCGCCGCCCTGGATCATGAAGCCATCGATCACGCGGTGGAAGATGGTGTTGTTGTAGTGGCCAGCATTCATGTAGTGCAGGAAGTTCTCAACGGTCTTCGGTGCCTTCTCTGCGTCCAGCTCGGCAACGATGGTGCCTTTGTTGGTGGTGATGGTGATGGTGGTCATCTTGTTGTCCTTTTGTGTTACTGAAAAAGAGTTATTTTACAGGCTCTGGCTGTGGAACAGGAGTGGGCTCCTGAACCGGGGCTGGCTCTTGGGCTGGTGCAGGTTCGACAACTGGTGGTGGTGCCGGTGGTGCAGGCGGCACGATACGGTGCTTGAGGATGGTCGCCGACTTGATCACGATCGGTTTTACCGGGATGTTCTGGAAGCCAGGCTTGTCGTCCACCAGCACGACTTTGATCTTGTCGACGGTTTCCTGGCCCTGGATGACCTTACCAAAGACGGCATAGCCGTGGCCTTTCATGTTGGGGTAATCCAGGCCGATATTGTCCACCACGTTGATGAACCATTGCGAATTGGCCGAATTCGGCGAGTCGTGGCGCGCCATCGAGATGGTGTAGGCCAGGTTGGACAGGCCGTTCTTTTCTTCACTCTTGATGTCGGGGCGCAGTGGCTGTTTTGATTTCAGGTCGGCCGTATAGCCGCCGCCTTGCACCATGAAGCCGTTGATCACGCGGTGGAAAATGGTGTCCTTATAGAAGCCGCTCTTTACATAGGCGAGGAAGTTGGCGGTCGTAATCGGCGCCTTTTCCTGGTCCAGTTCTACGATGATTTCGCCAAGGTTGGTCTTGATCGACACTTGCGGGTTGTCGGCAGCTGCCGCGGCGCTGCCAATCAGCAGGCCGGCCAGCAGGGCAATCCATTTCTTCTGCATTCTTGTTTCCTTTATAAGAATTGCGACTCGCGTGCGCGAATTTTTCAGTGCTATACTTCGCCAGACGTTCCATTCTAACAAAGTAGAACTATAACAAAGGGACCAAACATCCCCCTGGTACACACCGAGCACCGGTGCGACGCCCCAGGCGTTTCGCACCAGTGACCCGTTTACTTCTAGTCCGATGAGCAATTTAAAGATCTTCAACACGCTGGCACGCGAAAAGCAGTCGTTCAAACCCATTGAGGCGGGCAAAGTCCGGATGTATGTCTGTGGCATGACCGTATACGACTACTGCCACGTGGGCCACGGCCGCATGTTGATGGCGTTCGACGTCATCTACCGCTGGCTGAAGGCGTCGGGCTATGACGTGCGCTATGCACGCAATATCACGGACATCGATGACAAGATCATCAAGCGTGCGGTGGAGAATGGCGAAACCATTGGCCAGCTGACCGGACGCTTTATCAAATTCATGGACGAGGATTGCGAAGCCCTCGGCATCCTGAATCCAACCGATGTGCCGAAAGCGACCCAATACGTGCCGCAAATGCTGGGCATTATCGAAAAGCTGGAAGCGAAGGACCTGGCTTACAAGGCTGCGGACGGCGATGTTAACTATGCCGTTCGCCAGTTCGAGGGCTACGGCAAGCTGTCGGGCAAGTCGCTGGACGACCTGCGCGCCGGCGAGCGCGAATTGGCTCGTGCGGCGAACGCCGACTCGGGCAAGCGCGATCCGCTGGACTTCGTGCTGTGGAAGGCTGCCAAGGAATCCGAACCGGAAGAAGTGAAGTGGGATTCGAAATGGGGCAAGGGCCGCCCGGGCTGGCACATCGAGTGCTCGGCGATGTCGTGCTCCCTGCTGGGCGAGACTTTCGATATCCATGGCGGCGGCGCTGACCTGCAGTTCCCGCACCATGAAAACGAAATCGCGCAGTCCGAAGGCGCTTCCGGCAAAACGCTGGCCAACTACTGGGTCCACAACGGCTTCGTGCGCGTGGATGGCGAGAAGATGTCCAAATCGCTGGGCAATTTCTTCACCATCCGTGAAGTGCTGAAGATGTTCGACGCGGAAGTGGTGCGTTTCTTCATCCTGCGCGCCCATTACCGCAGTCCGCTGAACTACTCGGACGTGCACCTGGAAGACGCGCGTGGTGCGTTGACCCGCCTGTACACCGCGCTGGACGGCGTGGAAGGCGACGGCCAGCCGCTGGACTGGAACGAAGACAACGCCAAGCGCTTTGCTGAAGCGATGGACGACGACTTCAACACCCCGATCGCGGTGTCGGTGCTGTTCGACCTGGCTTCGGAAGTGAACAAGACCAAGTCGCCTGCCGCCGTGCGCCAACTGAAAGGCCTGGCCGCTGTACTGGGCCTGCTCGAGCGCAGCCCTGAGGAATACCGCAAGGCCGCCCCGAAAGGCGCGGAAGGCGAGGGCATGGACGAAGCGGCAATCGAAGCTGCCATCGCTACCCGTGCCGCTGCCAAGAAGTCGCGCGACTTCGCTGCTGCCGACAAGGTGCGTGCCGACCTGCTGGCAGCCGGCATCGTCCTCGAAGACAAGCCTGACGGCACCACGAACTGGCGCCGCGCGTAATGGTTCTATCCAGGGAAAGCGGGGATCAGGCCCCGGTGCCGCCGTATTGGGAGGAAGCCAAGGCAGAGCTCATGAAGCGCGATCGCATCATGAACCGCCTGATCCCCCAATTCGGTGATTTGCACCTGGTCGGCCATGACGACCCGTTTATCACCCTGGCGCGCGCCATCGTCAACCAGCAGGTCACGACCCAGGTCGCCAATGCGGCGTGGGCCAAGCTGCTGGAGACCTGTCCGAAGTTCACCCCGGCCGCCGTGCAAAAAGCCGGCGCCGCTGCGTTGGCGGGCTGCGGCCTGTCCAAGCGCAAGGCCGAATACATCCTGGATTTGGCCGACCATTTCAAGAACAAGAAGGTCCACGCCGCCCAATGGGCGCAGATGGATGACGAAGCCGTCATTTCCGAACTGGTTCAAATTCGCGGCATTACGCGCTGGACAGCGGAGATGTTTTTGATATTTAATTTGCTCCGACCCAACGTGCTGCCGCTTGACGACAGCCGGCTGATCAGTGGAATCAGCCAGAATTATTTTTCCGGGGAGCCCGTGTCGCGCAGCGATGCGCGCGAGGTTTCAGCCAACTGGGAACCCTTCCGGACGGTCGCCACGTGGTATTTATGGCGTAGCCTTGATCCGGTTCCGGTAAAATAGCGCAAATTCTCACCGGCAACCGTTATTTGCAATGTTGTCGGGGAAGCAAAAAAACCTTGGAGGTACAATGATTAAAACGACTTTCCTCAATTTTGAGCAACCGATCGCGGAACTGGATTCCAAGATTGAAGAGCTGCGTTTCGTACAAGACGATTCGGCCGTCGACATTTCCGAAGAAATCGACCGCCTGGCCAAGAAGAGCCAACAGCTGACCAAAGATATTTACGCCAAGCTGACTCCTTGGCAGGTTTCCCAGATTGCTCGTCACCCGCAGCGTCCATACACCATGGACTACGTGAATGAGATCTTCACCGACTTCCATGAACTGCACGGCGACCGCACCTATGCGGACGACCAGTCCATCGTTGGCGGTTTCGCCCGTTTCAATGGCCAGCCATGCATGGTAATCGGCCACCAGAAGGGCCGCGATACCAAAGAACGCGCCATGCGCAACTTCGGCATGCCGAAGCCTGAAGGCTACCGCAAGGCCATGCGCCTGATGAAGCTGGCTGAGAAATTCAACCTGCCTATCTTCACCTTCGTTGACACCCCGGGCGCATTCCCTGGCATCGACGCGGAAGAGCGCGGCCAGTCGGAAGCGATCGGCCATAACCTGTACGTGATGGCTGAACTGAAAGTGCCGCTGATCGCGACCATCATCGGCGAAGGCGGCTCCGGCGGCGCGCTGGCGATTGCCGTGGGCGATTCCGTGCTGATGCTGCAGTACGCGACCTACTCGGTGATTTCGCCTGAGGGTTGCGCTTCGATCCTGTGGAAGACTTCCGAGCGCGCATCCGATGCGGCTGAAGCGCTGGGCCTGACCGCGCACCGCCTGAAGGCGATCGGCCTGATCGACAAGATCATCAACGAGCCGCTGGGTGGCGCACACCGCGATCCTAAGGAAATGGCCAAGATGCTGAAACGCGCGCTGGCGGATTCGCTGCGCCAGTTCCAGGGCGTGAAGACCAAGGACCTGCTGGCTGCTCGTCATGAAAAGCTGATGAGCTACGGCAAGTTCAAAGAGACCACTGCTTCCGAATAAAACCAGTAAGGCCATCGGCCGCCGCGTCATAGGGTGTCTGACCCTGCGGGTCAGACACCGGTTTACCGGTTTCAGTATGCGCGTCCAAGAAATCCTCCAGCACTCCCTCGCCCAGCTCCCGCAAGGCCCCATCGCCATCGCCTACAGCGGAGGCCTGGACAGCAGCGTTTTGCTGCACCTTGCCGCCGAGAGCGGCCGCAAAACCTGCGCCTTCCACATCCACCACGGTTTAAGCCCCAACGCCGACGCCTGGGAAGCCCACGCTCGCGCTGAATGTGAACGCCTGAACATCACCTTCGCCAGCCGCCGCGTCGTCCTCGACGACCGCAGCGAAGCCTCCGCCCGCAAAGCCCGCTACGCCGCCCTCGGTGCGCTATGCGTGGAGCACAACGTCCACCTGCTGCTCACCGCCCACCACCTGGACGACCAGGCCGAAACCGTCCTGCTGCAGCTGCTGCGCGGCTCCGGCGTCGCCGGCCTGTCGGGCATGGATGCCTCCAACCGCGCCGCAGGCCTGCTTGGCACCGCAGAAGTGCTGCTGGCTCGCCCGCTGCTCCAGCTAAGCCGCGCGCAATTGGAAGAATATGTGCGCGAGCAAGGCATCCGCCACATTGAAGACGAGTCGAACGCGGACCTGCGCTACGCCCGCAATGCGCTGCGCCATGAAATCATGCCCAGGCTGGCGCAAGCCTATCCGGGTTACCAGGAGCGCTTCGCCCGCAGCGCGCGCCATGCTCAAGCCGCGCAGCGCCTGCTGACGGAGCAGGCTGCCGAAGACTTGCATGCCTGCCTGGCAGGTGAAGACAGCCTTGATATGGCGCGCGTGCGCACATTGAGCGCCGATCGCACCTCGAACTTGTTGCGCCATTGGTTTGCCGAGCGCGGCATCCGCCTGCCGTCCACCAATTGGCTCGCCGAAATGCAGGAGCAAGCCCTGACGGCGCGCGATGACGCCAACCTCAAGGTCACCCATCCCGACTGCGAAGTGCGCCGCCACCGCGATCGCCTGTTCCTCGTTCCGCGCCGGGAAGAGGCTGACGCAGAGCAGCAAAAGAGCTTCCGCTGGAACGGGGAGGGCAGTATTGATTTCCCTGAATTCGGTGGCACGCTGCATTTTGAGTTGGCCCCGGTTGGCCTCGACCCCGACTGGCTGCGCCAGCAGATGCTGACGATCGAACTGCGCAAAGGCGGCGAAAAACTCAAGCCAGCGCGCAACCGCCCCACGCGCACGCTCAAGCAGCACTACCAGACCCTTGGCATCCCCGCCTGGGAGCGCGAGCGCATGCCGATGGTATCGATCCCGGGCGATATCCTGTATGCCGCCGGTATCGGCATGGATTGCCGCAAACTGAGCTCCAGCCCAGAGCATCGTTTGGTGTTTCGCTGGGAAACCAAATAATTATCGCCGACACCTGTCTAGACATATGAACTTATGCCAAATAGGTATGAGGGTATGTACTTTTTGACTTGAGATTTTGCAACGCAACATGTAGAGTAAAGGGCTCCCCTTATCACATCAATGCGGAAAATCAGCATGGCTTTAATCGTTCACAAATACGGCGGTACGTCGATGGGCTCGACGGAACGCATCAAGAACGTCGCGCGTCGCGTCGCCAAATGGCACGATGCGGGACACCAGGTGGTGGTCGTTCCGTCGGCAATGTCCGGTGAAACCAACCGCCTGATTGCCCTGGCCAAAGAAATCCAGAACCCGCCTGACCCACGTGAATTGGACATGATAGCCTCCACCGGCGAACAAGTGTCCGTGGGCCTGCTGTCGATGGCGCTGCAAGCGATTGGCAAGGACGCCATTTCCTACACCGGCTGGCAAGTAGCGATTAAAACCGACTCCGCCTTCACCAAAGCCCGCATCCAGTCGATCGAAGACGGCCGCGTGCGCGAGGACCTGGAGAAGGGCCGCATTGTGATCATCACCGGCTTCCAGGGCGTGGACGAGAACGACAACATCGCCACCCTGGGCCGCGGCGGTTCCGATACCTCTGCCGTGGCGATTGCCGCGGCGCTGAAGGCGGACGAATGCCTGATCTACACCGACGTCGATGGCGTCTACACCACCGACCCGCGCGTGGTGTCCGAAGCGCGCCGCCTGAAAGCGATTACGTTTGAAGAGATGCTGGAACTGGCTTCGCTGGGCTCCAAAGTGCTGCAAACCCGCTCGGTGGAATTCGCCGGCAACTACCGCGTACCGACCCGCGTGCTGTCCTCGCTGACCGATCCGCTGATGGATCTGGAAGAAGAAGCCAACTCGGGCACCCTGATTTCGTTTGAGGAAGACCAAAACATGGAACAAGCAGTCATCTCCGGCATCGCCTTCAATCGCGACGAAGCCAAAATCACCGTGCTGGGCGTGCCAGACCGTCCAGGCATCGCTTACCACATCCTGGGTCCGGTGGCCGAAGCCAATGTCGAAGTCGACATGATCATCCAGAACCAGGCAGTGGACGGCAAGACCGACTTCACCTTCACCGTGTCGCGCAACGACTACCAGAAGGCGATGGATGTGCTGCACAACGAAAAAGGCGAGATCGGCCACCACACCCTGGTGGGCGACGCCAAAGTGTCCAAGATCTCCGTGGTTGGCGTTGGCATGCGTTCGCACGTTGGCGTGGCTTCCCAGATGTTCAAGACCCTGGCGGAAGAGGGCATCAACATCATGATGATCTCCACTTCCGAGATCAAGATTTCCGTCCTGATCGACGAGAAATACATGGAGCTGGCCGTGCGTGCACTGCACAAGGCATTCGAATTGGAAAAAGAATAAATATTTCCAAAAAAACTTCCGTATTAACCTTGACCAAAGCGGTATCGATCTTTAATATTGCGGTCGCGTTGACGCAGTAACATATCAACGAGGAGGCGTGGCCGAGTGGCCGAAGGCACTTCCCTGCTAAGGAAGCATACGGGCAAAACCTGTATCGTGGGTTCGAATCCCACCGCCTCCGCCAGATTCAAGCGAAAAGCCCCGAGGAAACTCGGGGCTTTTTGTTTTTTCCTCCGGCATGCGCGCACGATTGAAAACGCGCTATCTCAATAGCAATAGTACAATGCCTCAATATTTCCGATTTGATAACCAAATTCGGAATGCTCGAACTATGTCAAAGCACGAGGCTCAGTCATGCGTGATGAGGTTAAACAAACACTCGCTGCAATTGCGGACCGGCAGCACAATCGGCTCCTGAGAGTTGAATTCCCGAACCAGGATGCGCCCGGGCATTTGCTCGTCAATCGGCTCGACGCTGAAGAGGGGTTATCCCGGCCCTTTGAATACAAGGTCGAGCTGCTCTCCGATTCGGCGCATATTGCGCTCAAGGATATGCAGGGCAAGCTGCTGTCTGTCCACCTGGTACGTGGCGATGGCAGTATCCGCTATTTCACGGGATACGTATTCAGCTTCGGGCTGGTGAGGGTTGATGGCGGCGTCGCATTTTATGAGGCCACATTGGGGCCCTGGTTCAGGTTCCTGAGCCTGCGCAAGGATAACTACCTGTTCCATAACGCGACGCTGTACGACCAGACATCGAGCGTGTTTGCCGATTACGATGGGCTGTGCAATTGGGACTGGCGTGTATCGGGCAAGCAAAAAGTCATGAACGACGCGTGCCAGTTCGACGAAACCGACTGCAATTACCTGCAGCGGCGCTGGAATGCCGCCGGGCTGGTGTACTGGTTCGAGCATAGTGCCAGCGGCCACCAACTCGTAATATCCGACGACACCATGAAGGCGCTGCCGATCGATGGCGGCGAGGAAGTGCCATTCCAGCGCCACGGCGGTGCGGTGGAAGAGGAGGGCATTGGCGAATGGTCGCCGGTACGCCACCTGATGCAGGCCAGTGTGGCCGTTGCCAGCTATGACTTCAAGAGCGGCAAGCCGATCGTGAGCTCGATGCCTACTGTGAACAAGCAGGGCAGCGTGCCGCTCATCGAGTCATACGAATACACCGGCGCACTTGGCTTCAGCGACGGTGCAAGTGGTGAAGCGTTGGCGAGGCTGCGCATGGAGGAACTGGAAGCCGCCGGCAAGCAGTTTCATGGCGCAGGCAATAATCGCCAACTGGCGCCCGGCCGCTGGTTCCGCCTGACCGGGCACTTCGATGTTGGTGGCGGCTCCGCCGACGAGTTCCTCGTCATCGAAGCGCGGCATCGCGCCTCGAATAATTACCAGGTCAAGAGCGAGCAACCTTCCCATTACGAGAACCAGGTGACGTGCCTGCGAAAAATCGTTCCCTGGCGTCCTGGCCGCCCGTTCAACTGTGTCGAGACAAAGATCTACGGCCTGCAGACCGCCACCATTACCGGCCCGGCCGGTGAAGAGATCCATACCGATGAATTCGGGCGCGTGCGGGTGCAATTCCACTGGGACCGCGTCGGGACGCGCGACGAGAACAGCTCCACCTGGATTCGGGTTGCCACGCCGTGGGCCGGTTCCAACTTCGGCATGACCTCGATTCCGCGCATCGGGACCGAAGTGATTATCTCCTTCATCGGCGGCGATCCTGACCGGCCAATCATTACCGGCATGGTACCGAACATCGATACGATGCCGGCCTGGACTCTGCCCGCAAGCAAGACCCAGAGCGGCATGCTGTCACGCTCCAGCCCCGGTGGCGGAGTACAGAACGCCAACGCCTTGCGCTTCGAAGACAAGAAAGGTTCCGAGCAGGTCTGGATCAAGGCTGAACGCAACTTCGATTCGGACGTAGGCAACGACCAGTCGCTGACGGTAGGGAACAACCGCAGCAAAGTCGTTGGCCAGGACGAAAACGCCTTTGTCGGGAATAACCACAACCGGCGCATCAAGAACAGCCTGATGGAGACGGTCAAGGTCGACGCCTTGCAGCAGATCGGCGGCGAGAAAAACACGCTGGTCGGAAAGCATTACAAGGTGGAGGCGGGCGAATCATTCGAAATCACCTGCGGCCAGGCCAAGTTCTACATGGATAAAAGCGGCAACGTGGCCATTACCGGCAAGAGCATCAACATCACTTCCGATGGTCCGGTCCAGGTGAATGGCAAGACGATCGACCTGAACTCCAGTGGCGGCGCGGCGGCCGTGGTGCCAAGCCCGAAAGGCGGAGGCGCCATTATTGCCGACGTCGATGCACAGTTCCCAAGCAACCAATCCTGAAATTCCAATGAACTACCATATCAATGAAGGCAGCTTCGCGCTGCCGGCGCAAGCGCAAGACCGCAGCGTGAATATGCTTGTCCTGAATCTCGGCCCCGGGGGCCTGACGCTGGTCGTGTCGCGCGACGTGGTGCAGGAAGGCGAAGAGCTGGAGGCCATGCTGCGCCGCCAGTTACGCACGCTGGGCAGCCAGGTAAAAAACTTCAAGCAGAATGAACCTGTCGCAGTTCAGATCGGACAGGCGCGCCTGCCCGCACTGCAGGTGTCGACTTCGTTCAAGCAGGATAACGCCACCGTGCATCAGTTGCAGACCATGGTCGCCCTGCAGGACAAGGCGGTGCTGGTCTTTACCCTGACGTGCGCTGCGCCACTGACGCAGGAGCAGACTGCCTATGCGCAGCAACTGCTGGACAGCTTTACCCCGTCCATCAAGGCCTGATCAGCCATGTGCCCGGCCGCTGCGCGCTTTAACGACCCGATCGCCCATACGTCCACGATGGGCATGCTCGCCAAGATGGGCGGGTCATTGCTCATCGGGGCCCTGGTCGGCGCGGCCATCACGGCGGTGGTTGTCGCCGCTGTCGTGGCAACGGTTGCCACCGGTGGCCTGGGGCTGGCGGCGGTGCTGGCGATTGGCTTTGGCGTCAGCGTGGCGATGGAGGCCAGTGGACTAAACGGGTTTATAGACAATCAGGTCAACAGGGCGGTCGACAAGTTCATACCGCCTTCAATTGAGGGCAAGATCGTCAGCGGGTCACCGGACGTGAAGTTCAATTCCTTGCCCGCCGCGCGCGCCGCCGCGCCCGGTGAACTCGACACCATTGCCTGCAACAAGCATTCGTCGGGCCCGGCGCCCATGCTGGCCCAAGGTTCCGATAACGTCTTCATCAACGACCAGCCTGCGGCCCGCAAGGGCGACATGACGACTTGCGGCGGCACCATCGCCGAAGGTTCAGAGAACGTGTTCGTCGGCGGGGGCACGCTGACGGTGCGCGAGATCAAGGACGAGCGGCCATGGTGGATCACGGCGCTCGGGGTGGCAATTGGCATCGCGTTGACGCTGTGCGGCCGTGGCAAGATGAACCTGTCGGCGCTAAAGTCGGCACTGCCTTGCCTGCTGCTTAATTTCGGAGCTTCGTTTGCGGGCAGTATGGTCGGCCATCAGATCCGTACCGCGATTGGCAATCCGGTCAACGTCATCACGGGCGGGAAGGTGCTGAACGATCCGCCGGATTTTTCGCTGGCTGGGCCTCTCGCATTGAGTTGGGAGCGCTTCTACAGCAGCCATGACCACCGCGCGGATGGCCTGCTTGGCCGCGGCTGGAGTGTGCCGTTCGAGTTAGAGTTGAAAGTTGTGCGGGATAGTACCGGCATGCTTACGGCGCTGGAATTCACCGATGCCCAGGGCCGAACCATGGCCTTTCCTCCCGTGCTGCCCGGCGAGAGCCACTACAGCACCGCCGAAGGGTATTACCTGATTTGCACTGAGCTCGGCCAATATCTCATCGAAAGTGTCGACGGGCTGTATTTCGATTTCGGCGTCCCTGATCCAGGGTTTGGCGCTACGCTTAAGCTACAGCGTATCGAAGACCGCAACGGAAACTGGAATGCGCTGCGTTATGACAACGCCGGTAAGCTACGCAAGCTGAACGACAGCTGCGGCCGCACGCTCGAACTGCATTATTCACCTGCCCACCCGCTTCGAGTGGAGCGAATCGAACTGGTTCAGGGTATCGAAGGCGAACCGGCGGAAACCCTTGTGTGCTACGGCTACGACCTAGAGGGCCAACTGGCCGAGGTTATTGGCCGCGATCGGCAGGTCAGGCGCTGGTTCGCTTACCAGGACGGTTTGATGAGCGAACACCGCAGCGCAGCCGGCCTGCGCTGCCACTATGCGTGGAGCGGCAGCGGCCCTGGTGCGCGTGTGCTACGTCACTGGACCGACGACGGCGAAGCTTATGATTTCGAGTATGACCTGAACCATGGCGTCACGACCGTCACTGACCAGATCGGCCGTGTCAATCGATGGGAATGGAGCCGCGATTGCCAACCCACTTCATTCACCGACCCGGAGGGAAATACCTGGCACTACGATTGGGATGAGCGGCGCAGGCTCACGCAGATGACCGATCCGCTGGGCGCCTGTACTCAATGGGAATATGATGAAGCCGGCCGCATGGTCAAGTGCATCAGCGCACTTGGCCAGATCGAATCGGTGCAATGGCACGATCGACTGAACCTGCCGACCGCCGAAATCGATGCCGCTGGAAACCGCACCGAATATCACTACGATAAGGTCGGTAACCTGACGGCCATCACCGACCCGCTCGGCCACGTCACGGAGCAGTTCCACGATGCGCGGGGCCTGCCGCACACGCTGCGCGATGCAAGCGGTGGCGTCAAACACCTGGAGTGGAATGCGCGGGCACAGCTGACAGCGCATGTCGACTGCTCGGGAAAGCGAACCGTCTACGCATACGACGCGCGCGGCAGCCTGGCCCGGAGCGTGGATGCCGTGGGCCAAGCCACGATATACGCCGCAGACGATCACGGACGCATTGTCTCCATCGTTCATCCCGACGGCGCTCAGGAGAATTTCGAGTATGACGCGGCTGGGCGGCTGAGCGCCAGCCAGACTGGCGGCGATCGCATCACGCGCTACGAGCGCAACGCGAGGGGACTGATCACGCGCCGCCGCAATGCATTGGGCAGGAGTGTTGAGTTCAGGTACGACGCGGCTTTCAGGCTAGTTGAACTGGTCAACGAGAATGAGGAGTCGTACCGCTTCGCCTACGACAAGAATGACCGCGTGATTGCCGAAGTCGGGCTGGACGGAGTCACGAAGCGCATTGCTTACGACCAGCGCGGCCTTGCGGTCGCGGTCACCAGCGCCGCTGGCGAGTCCGACGAATTGACCCTGCGGATGGAGCGCGACCTGATGGGGCGACTCACCTGCCGCCATGCGCGCGGGTTCAGCACATCGTTCCGCTATGACCAGTTGGGCCAGCTTGTGCATGCCGCGACCTTCAGCGAGTACCGCGGTGTGCGCAAAGTATTCGACGAGTTGGCTTTTGCCTACAGCAAGCGCGGCGAGCTGCTCAGCGAAACGGGCCACATGGGGATGCTGGCGCATAGTTACGACGAACTCGGGAACCGCGTTAGCACGACACTGCCCGACGGAAGGGTGATTCAATCACTCCACTACGGCTCGGGACATGTCCACCAGATCAATCTGGATGGCGAGCTCATTTGCGATCTGGAGCGCGACGACCTGCACCGCGAAGTTGGTCGCAGCCAGGGCGTGCTGAGCACCAGCTTTAACTACGACGCCATGGGAAGGCGTACCCGCACCCAGTCCGTGCGGGATGGCCGTGCGGTGCTCGCCAAGGAATGGGCATATGGCGAGTCGGGCGAGGTGGTGCGGAAAGATCATTCTCTGAATGGCCGGACTTCCTTCATGTACGATCCACTGGGAAGGATCTCCTACGCGGGCCAGGAGGCGCGGCGCGAAATGTTCCAGTGGGATGGCGCGGCCAACCTGGTTGACTCCGTTCAGCCCGGTGGATACGTAAGGCACAACCGCGTTCTGGTTTTCCAGGACCGGCGCTTTGAATACGACGTGCACGGGCGGCTCGAATCCAAACGTACTGGCGCCCATACCGTTCAGCATTTCAGCTATGACGGCGAGCACCGGCTCAGCCAGGTCGAGACATGCCGCAAAGGTGTAACTCAGGTAGTGCGCTTCGACTACGATGCAGTGGGACGCCGCATTCGTAAGCATGATGAGTTTGGCACCACGCTGTTCCTGTGGAATGGAATGAATTTGCTGCAGGAGCAGCGAGGAGCGCAAGCAGCCACCTACCTCTATGAAGTGAACAGTCACGTCCCTGTTGCCCGGATAGACAGCGTAGTGGAAGGTGAGACTTTGGGCGAAGGCGATGCGCGTCACGCACGCCCGAAGGCGTCAACTTACTATTTCCATTGTGATGTGTCAGGCTTGCCGGAGGAATTGAGTGCCGCATCGGGAGAGTTTGCGTGGCGCGCACAATATCAAATGTGGGGCAACACGGTAACCGAGAGCTGGACTGCTGAGCAAGAGGGCGGGTCGGGTCAGCATGGGTCGCCCTTGCCGCAAAACTTGCGATTTCAAGGTCAATACCATGACAGGGAGAGCGGCCTTCATTACAACACCTTTCGGTACTACGATCCGGACATCGGGCATTTCACAACGCCTGATCCAATCGGACTGGCAGGCGGGGTAAATCTCTATCAATATGCGCCAAATCCGATTTCGTGGATTGATCCGTGGGGATGGAACAGCCACGGGGTCTACGACGTGCATGGCGAAGCAAAATTGCCATCAGAGATGTATCGTATGTCCGATGGCCGGCATTTCCAGGAGGCGAACAGGCAGCTTTACTACCAAATGAAAAATGATCCTCAATTTAAGGCTGCGATTGAGGCAAAATACCCGGGGACTTTTGATGCCGTTTCGCCTGGCAGGAGAGGGGCATTCCCTAGGACGGCCCCGCCCGCACTAACCTGGCATCATCACGAGAAAGTTGGCGGGTTATTGCAACTTGTCGATCAAGCTGACCACAATGCGAGACATAAGGACTATCACCCCACCGGTAGAGGAGGTCGAAATACATGGGGTGGTGGTAGCAAGTGTCGATGATTTTGTAAAGGGAAACTTATGGAGTATTTTAAATCTGTTTCGGATTTGATTGCTGGCTTAAAGAAGCTGGAGCAGGAAGCATGGATTTACACCAACATGCAAAGTTGGTTGTCAAATCCACAGAAGGCTGATTTTTATTATTTGCCTTGGGATTATATGCAGAGTCTCGAGGATGATGAAGTTTATGAGAACGATGATGGTGCGGAACTGCCACTTGATTTGAAAGATAAAAATTTGAAGGAATGGATGATTGTTAATGTGCTTGTTCATATTGCAAAATCTGTTGACTGGAGGGCCGAGGGCATGAAAGAGTTCATTGAGCAAGTCAACTATTATCGCGAATTTGATACATTTAAGCGATGACAGAATGACGGTGCCGGAAAGCCTTCGCCGTCCCATGAAAGACAACCATTTTCATGGCTGTTCGCAGCCGATAGATAATTCTGACTTAGACGCTTGCGAACCGGCGTCAAAAGTCGAAGTGATTACGGACGATGATGATGATGACCTTTCTTCTTTGTGTGTTTGGCTTGACAAAGGGGCTATATCGCGCTGGCAAGGGAAATGGATGGGAGCGATATTGAGTGCGAATTTTTGGATCAAATAAATGGCTTCAAACCGAAGCGGCTTGAGTACAAGTTAGAGGAAACGATCCTACAGTTGACGTTATTTTATGACGAGTACTTCGACAGACAGCGGACGCTCCAACAATTGAAAGTCAAATTTCCTGAAGGGCTTGCGAATAGATTCGATCAGGTTACCAAATGCCTCAGGTCAATCTTTGGCAGGTGAACTTCCAAGCGCTATTTCGAGTTTGATCGCAGACTTGATAAATCAGAACAGGGAGCATGGATTCGCGCTGATATTACGGTTAGGATGGTAAATCCCCAATCAGCAGATGACTGCTAATTTCAGGCTTGCTCGCAGCCGATAGGCGATACCCAACTAGTGAATTGCGGTGGTCTGACCAAGCGAGTTACAATGCCGGCCCGGCGCTTAAGTTAGGGGGCTTCCTTCGGGCCTCTTCTCGGTTGAAGTGTTTGGGCCTGGCATTCGTGTTCGAATCCGTAGCGCTCTCTTGGATTCAAGCGAAAAGCCTCGAGGAGACTCGGGGCTTTTTGTATTCGTACTCAACAAAAGGACTTGATATGAAGTTGATCTCCGCTATCCTGCTTGCCGCGTCGCTCGCGGTGAACGCTCAAGCAGCTAACCCGAATCCGGATGTCAAACAGGTGAAGGCCACGCACGACCTCCTGGTAGCGATGCAAGCCGAGAAAATGATGCGCATGACCGCCGGCATGAGCCGCTACCCATCGGATGCCGAGCGCAAGAAGGTGATGGATAAAGTGACGGCAACGCCGTCCGAAACCATCTACAACGGGCTGGCGACACCGGTGGCCCGCCTCCTCAGCCCGGAGACTGTCACCGAGATGACGCGCTTCTACCAGTCCAGCTATGGCCAGAAGGTGCTGAACAACATCTACAATAGTGGCGCTCAACTCTACCCGACCGTGCCCAAGGCGACGCCCGCCGAACAGGCCGAATTGAAGAAGCCTGCCTACATCAAGGCTGATCAGGAATTCAAGGCGAATGAACAAGCCATTCATCACGAAGTGTTCGTGCTGCTGAAACAGATCATCAACCCGAAGAAATAGACCATGCTTCTTGCGCGTCGCCGCGTCCCTTTTTCAAATATTCGTGAGATTTAAATGGCAGTTTCCAAAACCCGTCTCGATGCGTCCCGTTTCTTCCTCCGCCTTGCCATTGGCGGCATGGCTATCCTCATGGGCTTTGAAGCCATCCGGCATTCCGTCTTCCCATCCTCGCTGAGTGGCGCCGGCCACTGGGCCTTGCACTTGGCCGAGATGCTGTGCGGTGCGCTGATCATGATTGGCTTCCTGATGCCTTATGCCAGCGCGGTGCTGACCCTGGTTGTCGGTTTGCCGATCGTGCTGGGCTGGATTCATGGCGCGCCGGTGCTGGGCAACCTGCATGCGCTGTTCCTGTTGCTGGTCGTCTCGGCCACTGCGCTGGGCGGCGCGGGGCAGTGGGCGCTCGGCCGGGAGTAAGGCTCGCAATCCAGGAGCCTTCGCGGTTCTGCGCTATGCTTGGGCAATGAACTGGAAGGCTCTCTTGTTTTGCGTTTTCGCCGTACCTTGGGCGCGGGCGGAGACCATTACGCTCAGTAATGGCGAGTGGTTGCCTTACCTGTCCGAGACATTGCCGTACTACGGTGCCGTGTCGCGCATCGTGACGGAAGCCTTCGCGCTGGAAGGCATTACCGTCAACTATGTGTTCCGCCCCTGGCCGCGTGCGTATGCCGAAGCCCAGCATGGGGTGGTGAACGGCTCGCTGGTCTGGAGCGTGGGGCCGCCCTCGACTGAACGCGCGCGGGAATTCCTGTCCAGCGATACCGTGCTTGAGGCCCAATCCGTTTTCTTTCACCGCAAAGGCTACAGCTTCAGCTGGAACAGGGACGCCGACCTCGCCGGCCTGCGTGTCGGCGGCGTGGCAGGCTATGAATACCGCTTCGAGGACGTGCCGGGCGTCCACCTGGACCGCGCGCCGACCGAAGAACTCAATTTTCGCAAGCTGGTGGCGGGGCGGATCGACGTCGTTCCAGCCAGCCTCGATGTCGGCCGCTATATCCTGCGCACCAGGTTCAAGCCGGAAGAAGCTGCCGGCATCACGGTGGCAGCAGGCCGCTACAACACCACCCAATACCGCCTGATCATGCGCCGTGCCGACGCTGCGAATGCCGGCTATATCGAGCGCTTCAACCGCGGCCTGCGCAAGTTGAAGGAAAGCGGCAAGTACGACCAGTACATGGCCGACCTGGCTGCCGGCCGCTACTGATCCCGTACTACTTGCCGGAAACAAATAACTGTATATAATTACAGTATTTTCAGCAAGCTAACACTGGAGCCGCGATGACCGACGAGTTGATGGAAGAGGAAGTGCTGGTACAGGAAGACCGCGTCTGGCAAGACAATGGCTGGACCGCGCGCGTCATCAAGAATGAAGACGATGATGGCTGGGCCGTTGCGATGATCAAGGATGGCGAGGCGGAACCTGCGTTGGTTGGTCCCTGGACCATGGGCCGCGACAAGAAGAATCCCAAGCCGCTGGACGTGAATGCCTTCAACACCCTGGTCAAGACCGCCAGCGAAGTCATTCGTCGCCATGAGCAGCAGCTGCACGCGCAATTGCACCGCAGCGTGCGCGTTCATACCGAAGGCGCCGCCTACATCACCGTCAACCTCGACATCACCCCGGACGAGGACGATCCCTATGCGACCCTGACTGCTTTCGATCCGTTTGGCGAAGAACAGGCGCAAGTGCGCGTGGCGCCAAATTTCAAGCTGAGCGTCGCCAGCGCGACTGCGTGGATGGAAGCAGGCTACCGCAAGCCGTCGACGTGAAAAAAGATCATGTGCACATAAGGTCAATCGTGACAAAGTGCGCACTTTGCAGGGCCTTGCACGGCTAAGCTGAAAGGGTTTGCGCGAACTCAATTGCAGACGATCTTCGTGACGATATAGTCGCCTGACGCCAGCGTGGCGTTCCCTTTCAATAGGAGGCACAGCATGATCGCAAGCTCCAGCAGCAAGGTCGTCCAACTCGGTTCGTACAAGGCTTCAAGGCGCAACAACTCGATCTCCGGCCTTTCATCCGGGGCGTTCATGACAGTGCAGCTTCACCTGGCCCATTCGGCCAGCTTTGCGGGAGCGGGCATCATAGCCGGAGGACCGTTTCGCTGCGCTGAAATTTTCCGGCCGGACGATGTGATGACCGCGGAAGACGCTTGCATCGAGAATTCGCTGTATATCTGCATGAATCCACTGATCCCGCAGGTTTCACCGGACGCGCAAACGCTGGCGGCCATGGCCCAGGAGACCGCCAGGGCAGGGCGGATCGATGCGGTGACCAACCTGGCCGACGACCGCCTTTACATCTTCACCGGCAGCGCGGACGACGTGGTGGATTCGGACGTGGTAGCGCGGACCCGCAAGTTCTATGAGCTGCTGGGTGTGAACCCGGCCAATATCCATTATGTCGACAGCGTGCCGGCAGGGCATAGCATCATTACCGACAATCCCGAAGATTCGGAACTGGCCACCAACCAGCCGCCGTACATCAACAACGGTGGCTTCATGCAATCGCACGACATCCTGCGCCACATCTACAGCGACCTGCAGCCGGCGGCGGAAAGCCTGGCGGGGCAGTTGCTGCGTTTCGACCAGAGCGAATTTTTTGCCGATGCGAAGGACCGGGCCAGCATGAGCCAGTTTGGCTACATCTATATCCCTTCCAACGTGGCCGCGGGTCGCGTGAAAGAGCCGCGCGTGCACATCGCACTGCACGGCTGCAAGCAAGGCTACAACTACACCGACTACGTCAACGGACGCGCCGACATCGCCAACCAGCCGCCCTACGGCAACCGCTATTTCACCACCACAGGCTACAACCACATTGCAGAGAGCAATGACATCATCGTGCTCTATCCCCAGGCGGAAGGAATGGACAATGACACTGTCCAGAACCCCGACGGGTGCTGGGACTGGTGGGGCTATACCAGCCAGGATCCGCAAGCTCCCGACTATTATTCGCACGAAGCGGTCCAGATCAAGGCGATCCATGCCATGCTCGACCGGCTGTGCGCCTGAGTTCCATTGGAGGACGATATGAGCAAACTCCCCGTTTCTGTCGGCTTGAAGACCATTGATAAACCAGGCGTTCCAGCCTTGCGCGAGGCGCCGGCCAGTGCGCTGGCACCGCTGGAAAATGCGATGAAGGCAAATACGCTGGTGCAGCGGCAGGCCGCGCGCATGCTGCATAACAGTGTGCTGTCGGCTGGCCTGGCGAGCCGCCTCGCCGATCCGCAAGTCTGGGGCGAGTGGATCCAGCTTCAGGCGGCGGTCATGCAGCGCCTGCACCAGCAACATCTCGACTGGCGCCAGGGTTGCGCGATCCTGGCCGAGGATTTCGCCCTGATCCGCAATGCCAACACCATGTCCAAGATGGCGGAAAAGCAGGGCAACTTCTTTTCGCAATGGATGCTTTTGTTGACCAACCAGGGAACCAGCCTGTTCGAACTCATGGAAAACATCCATGTCGATTACGGTTACTGGGCCAGCCAGAAGATTCCAGTCGAAGCGAGTTTGCCTGTCCCGGCGCGCACTGCTTAGAGGTCGAGCGAATAGCCCAGCGTGACGCTGCGTCCGCGGCCCGCGAAATAGCGGGCCGGTTCAACCAGGGCGCTTTGCGAGTAGTAAGTGATGTAGTCCTTGTCGAACAAGTTGCCTATGCCGATACGCAGTGCGCCTTTGCCCAGCTTGTAGCTGAGGGATGCGTCGGCCAGCGTATAGCCGCTGAACTCCTTGGCTGGATCGTCAAAATCCTGGCTGAAGGCGTGCTGCACCTGGATGAAGGAAGAAAGCTTGTCGCTCCAGTTGGCGTTCCAGCTTGCGATCAGCCGGTTCGGCGCCACGTTCAAGCCATCGAGCCTGGCATCCAGGCTGCCGTCGCCATTGCTGTCGTAGCGGCCCTTGGTATAGGCATAGGCCAGGCTGGCGCGGTGCGCCTTGCTGATGCGATAAGTTGCACTGGCATCGTAACCCTCCAGGCGGGTCTTCTCCCGCGCCATCATGAACACGCCGTTGGCCGATATTACGCGCGCCCCGAAATCCGAATCGGAGCGGTAGTAGGCGGCGTCCAGGGCTCAGTCGCCCTTGCGCACGCGGGTGCCGAGTTCCATCCCTTCGGTCAGTATCGGCTCCAGGTTGCGCATATTGCCAATGCTCTGCCCCGGCGTATTGATGGAGCGCAGGGTGCGGCCGATGTCAGGCAGGCCGAAGCCTTCGGAATAACTGGCGTACACGGTGACGTCTTTGACGGGCGTGAATACCAGGCCGGCATTGGCCAGCGTTTCGTTGAACTTGGTCTTGCCGCCTTCGACCAGGGTGTTGTTGTATGCCGCCAGCGTGCGGTAGCTGTCCACCTTCAGGTCGGCCTTTTCGCGGCGCACGCCGGCGTGCAGGGTCAGCTCGTCGAATACCTTGTACTCGCCCTGCGTGAACAAGGAGAGGTTGCGGTATTTCGACTCGGGTACAAAAGTGCGCCCGGTCAGGTACATATCCTGTTTGCCTTTATCTGATAGCGCGTCGAAGCCCGCGGTCAGTTTCAGGCGGCCATCCAGCAGGCCCGCCTTGGTCAGGCCGACTTTGCTGCCGAACTTGGAAGCGACCGCGCGCGACTGGTCGTACAGGGTGCCGCGCGGGGCGATTTTCACGTCCTGGAAGGTGGCCGATTTGTCGGCGCCGAACAGGCCCACGAATTCCTGGTTGAACACCATGGCAGACAATTCCATCCCCGCCAGGTCGTAATGGTTGTAGCTGGCACTACTGGTCCACACATCGTTCCAGGCCGGTACGCCGGGCGGCGTGCCTTCGATCGAGGTGGAGGGGATGCCGCGCGTGCGGTCGCCCGCCACGCCTAAGTAGTTGGCTTTGGACTTGATGCGGTAGCGGTTGACGGAAAGCTGCAGTTTTTGCTGGTCGTCCGGCCGGTAGCCGATCTTGGCCAGCATATCGTAGCTGCGCGAGTCCATCAGGTCGCCCTGGGTCACGTCGACGCCGATGGCGCGGCCTTTGCCATCCAGGTAGAGGCCCTGGTCTTCATAGGAAACGGCAAGCAGGTAGTCCAGCTTGTCCAGGCGGCCGTCCATGCGGTAGCTGGTCTTGTAGCTCAGGGTGTCGCCCTTTGTGCCGGTGGTAGGCGCGGTGACCTGCATGTCGGCGTGCTGGTTCATCGTTCCTTTTTCCGGACGGCGGGTGATGATGTTGATGGTGCCGCCGGTGGCGCCCAGGCCGTTGATGGCATTCGGACCCTGCACGATCTCAATGCGCTCCACCATCGAGTAGTCGATGGTGTGTGCTTCGCGCCCGGTCGGCCGCACCGGATTCGATTGCGGCACGCCGTCGACCAGGATCACGGGTGTGCGGCCGCGCAGCGTTTCGCCGGAACCGTTCATCTTGCCGCGGCTGGGCGTGTAGGAGGGCAGGATGCTGCTCAATACATCGGATGAATTGCCCGAGATGGCCAGTTGCCGTTCGATGGCTTTTTTGTCGATCACGAGCACCGTCAGTGGCGCCCGGTCCGCTTCGATATTCGAACGCGATGCCTGGATGATGACTGGTTCGATCACCAGCCCCACCTGTTCCTGGGCTTGCGATTGCGCCGATATGCCCAGCATGAGGGCTGCTAACTGATATGACTGCACGGAGAGCTCCTTGATTGACCGGGGCTGGCTCTCCACGCATCGGGTGCACGACTGGCTGGCTAGTTGAGAATGCTTCGCATTATCATTGTGTGAGGTGCCAGTGTCAACGATGTCCCGCCTCAGCTATTCCATAAAATCATAGCTCAATGGTTATTCCTCATAACTACGGAATAGCCAATTCGTTAATCTACCCGTATTAATGATAAGCAAATGTTTCCCGTGCATTTGCAAACCGAGACACACGTCATGAAAATCACATCGCTGGACTCTATCGTCTTCCTTATTTATTTCGCCGTGGTCGCGGCTTACGGCGTCTGGGTCTACCGCCGCAAGAACAGCAGCTCCGGCTCTGCCTCGCGCGACTACTTCCTGGCTGAAGGCTCGCTGACCTGGTGGGCGATCGGCGCCTCGCTGATCGCCTCCAATATCTCCGCCGAGCAGTTCATCGGCATGAGCGGCTCCGGCTTCAAGATCGGCATGGCCATTGCAGTGTATGAATTGATGGCGGCGGCAACGCTGATCATCGTGGCGGTGTTCTTCATGCCGGTCTACCTGAAGAACCACATCTACACCATGCCGCAGTTCCTGGAGCAGCGTTACGGCAAGGGCGTGGCGATGACCATGGCGCTGTTCTGGCTCGGGCTGTACATCGTGGTCAACCTGACCTCGATCCTCTACCTCGGTGCGATTGCGATCAGCAGCATTTCCGGCTTGAGCGTGGGCGCCTGCATGCTGTTCCTGGCGGTGTTCGCGACGGTCATCACGCTGGGCGGCATGAAGGTTATCGGTTACACCGACGTGATCCAGGTGGTATGCCTGGTGATTGGCGGCCTGGTGACGACCTGGATCGCGCTCGACCTGGTGGCGAGCCTGGGCGGAGGCAAGGGCGCGTTGCACGGCACGACCGAACTGTTCGCCCGTGCCCGAGGCCATTTCGACATGGTGCTGACGCGCGACCATCCAAGCTATATGGACTTGCCGGGCCTGAGCATCCTCCTGGGCGGCATCTGGATCGCCAACCTGAATTACTGGGGCTGCAACCAGTACATCACGCAGCGTGCGCTGGGCGCGGACCTGCCGACTGCGCGCAAAGGCCTGCTGTTTGCCGCCTTCCTGAAATTGCTGATGCCTGTGATCGTGGTGTTGCCGGGCATCGCTGCCTTCGCACTGGACCAGGCAGGCGCACTCGGCGGAGCCCTGCGCCAGGGCGGCGAGCTGAATCCCGACCGCGCTTATCCAACGCTGCTGGCATTGCTGCCGGATGGCTTGCGCGGCGTGGCGTTTGCGGCCCTTACCGCCGCGGTGGTGGCCTCGCTGGCCGGCAAGGCAAACAGCATCGCCACCATCTTCACGCTGGATATCTATCGTAAAAAATTTGCACCCGCAGCGAGCGAAGAGCGCATGGTGTGGGTCGGCCGCCTTACCGTGGTGGCGTCGATGGCAATTGCGGTGCTGATCGCGCCGATGCTGGGCATCGACAAGAAGGGCGGTTTCCAGTACATCCAGGAATACACCGGCTTTGTCTCGCCGGGCATCCTGGCCATGTTCCTGCTTGGTTTCTTCTGGAAGAAAGCGACCAACGCAGCCGCCATGTTTGCAACCGTGGGCGGGCTGGTGTTCTCGATCGTCCTCAAGTTCCTGCCAACGATGATGGACCTGCACTTCCTGGCACCTATCGGTTTTGCTGCCGACAACGGCAGCGGTGTCTACGAAATCCCGTTCATTGACCGCATGTTCCTGGTGTTCTGGGCTGTGGTGGCCGGCATGGTGCTGATCAGCCTTATGGGAAGGCGTGATGGCGAGGCGAAGGCCATGGTAGTGGATCGTCAACTGTTCCGCGTAGACCGTGGCTTTGCCATCGGATCGGCAGTGGTGTGCGTGATGCTGGCCGTGATCTACGGGGCACTCTGGTAACACAACGAATCACATAAAAAAACTACGGAGAAAATGAAAGAATCATGAAGCAGAAGAAAATCAGTTTGCTGGTGAAGTCGCTGTTCCTGCTCCCTGCAATCCCTGCCGCCTTTGCGCAGCAAGCGGAGGAGCCATCGGTCCAGAAGGTTACCGTTTCCGGCATCCGCGCTTCGGTGCGCAGTGCCCTGAGCGTCAAGGAAAACTCGAACAGCATGGTGGAAGTCGTGGCGTCCGAAGACATCGGCAAGCTGCCGGATACCACTATCGCCGAATCGCTGGCCCGGCTGCCAGGCCTGGCAGCCGGCCTGGATCGCGGCAATGCCAGCCAGATCGTGGCGCGCGGCATGGGCGAGCGCTTTATCGGCGCCACCCTGAACGGACGCGAACTGGCGTCGTCCGAGCCGAATCGTGCGGTGCGCTTCGAGCAGTTTCCGTCGGAATCGCTGTCCGGCGCCATCGTCTACAAGACCCAGAATGCCGACCTGGTGGAAGGCGGCGTCGCCTCCAGCATCGACCTGCAAACCGTGTCTCCGCTCAAATACAACGGCCGCCAGGCTTCGCTGAAGGCCGATGCCCTGTACTATCCGGAAGCGCGCGACCTCGATGCCAAGGCAGTTCGTCCCCGCCTGGGCGGCATCTATATCGACCAATACGCGGACAAGAACGTTGGCGTGGCGCTGGCCTTCAGCTACCAGAAGCAGCCCTCGGTGGAAAAGCGCAAGAACCACTGGGGCTTCAACGAAGACCATTCGGCCGACATCGATGGCGACGGCAAGGTGGACAAGACTCCGTGGGGCTTCGAAACTGAACTCAAACGCGGCACCAATGAGCGCGGCAGCGTGCTGGGCAAGGTGGAATGGAAGGCCAGCCCGGATGCGCTGATCACCGCCGACGTGTACTACGCCAAGAACAAGATCCGCGAACCGGCCATGTCGCACTGGACCGGCGACCTCGGTAACTGGGATGGCTGGCAGAGCGCGAACTATTCGAACCTCGACATCCGCAACGGCTACGTAGTCGGCGCTACCGTGAACAACGTCGGCCTGACCACCAACAGCACGCTGTGGACGCAGGACATGGACAACCTGGCTGCGGGCCTGAACGGCAAGTTCAATGTCGGCGAATGGAAAATCGATGCCGACATCGCTACTTCGTCGGCTGGCCGCGACAGCGCCTGGCGCGACGTGCGACAGTTCTCGCTGAACCCCGGCACCATCAAGTGGGCCTTCACCGGCGATGAAACGCAGGACTTCAGCTTCAGCCACGATTCGGGCAACCCGGCCGCCTTCGGCAATCCGACCCTGTACGTGGATACCGACGGCCATGTCGACGACCGCCTGAGCTCTGCGCAACTGAGCGCCTGGCGTCCACTGGATGCCGGCATGGTAAGCCGCATCAAGTTCGGCGCGCGCTTTGCCGACCGCGAGAAAAAGTACCACCAGACGACGTGGAACCTGCCTTCCAATAGCGCCATCCCGGCCTCGGCATATGAAACGGTGAACGTATCGGGCTTTGCACCGTTCATCGTGCTGAAAGACTTCATGGGCGCTGCCACCGCGCTGTGGGGCGCCGACGCCTTCAGTCCGGATGGCCGTACCCCGACCGCGAACGACCTGCTGGCCGGCTGGAAGGTCAAGGAAAAGAACAGCAGCGTCTACGCCCAGGCCGACCTGGAAGGCGAATTGTTCGGCAAGACCTTCCGCGGCAATGCCGGCGTGCGCGTGGTGCATACCAAACAGACCGGCAGCGGCATGGAGTCGATCAACGGCGCGGCGCCAACCCCGGCGGAGGGCGGTGCATCGTACACCCGCGTGCTGCCTAGCGTGAACCTGATCTTCAACCTGGACCAGGCACAAAAGCAGCAGGTGCGCTTCAGCGTGGCGCGCGCCATGTCGCGTGCGCCGATGGATGAAATGCGCGCATCGCGCCAACTGGCGATCGATACCAACCCGGGCTCGCAGCAGCCGATCACCGGCAGCGCAGGCAATCCTGGCCTGTTGCCGATGATGTCGAACCAGGTTGACCTGTCGTGGCAGTATTACTTCGACAAGGGTTCGCTGCTGTCGGCCGGCGTGTTCTACAAGAAGGTGTCGGACTATATCGGCATCACCACCGACAACACCACCGTCAACGGCCGCGCCGCAACGCTGACCCGTTCCGTGAACGGCAAGGGCGGCAACGTGCGCGGCCTGGAACTGGTGGCGCAGCACGCCTTCACCAGCCTGCCGGCGCCGTTCGACGGCTTGGGCGTGGCGGCGAACTTCTCGTACAACGACAGCGACATCAAGGAGTACACCAACGACTACCCGATGGTGGGCCTGATGAAGCGTAATGGCGGCCTGACCCTCTGGTACGAAAAGGCAGGTTACGAAGCGCGCCTGTCGGCCAACTACCACAGCGCCTTCGTGCGCATGCCGCGCTGGACCGCCGGCTACATGATCGAGAACCCAGCCGAGACCTATGTCTCCGCCAATTTCTCGAAGTGGCTGACCCCGCAGTTGCAACTGCGCCTCGGCCTGGACAACATCACCAACCAGAAAGTGGTGGAAACCCAGTCCAATAATCCATACATGCAGAATGTGATGGAATATGGCCGCCGCTACAACCTGGGCCTGAGCTACAAGTTCTGATTGGGGCATGCCGATGATCCGTAACACACTTTGCCTAACTGCGATGGCGTTTGCCCACGCTGCCCAGGCCGGGCAAGTGCTGGCAGTCGATGCCAGCGCGCCCGCACCGGCGCCTTTGTCCGGTCATATCAAGATGGGAACGGCCGTGGCCCCCGGCGGCCATGTCCTTGGCATCAATAGCCAATACCTGACGCGTGACGGCCAGCCCTGGCTGCCTGTGATGGGCGAATTCCATTATTCGCGCAGCCCGGCCGAAAGCTGGGAATCCGAACTGGCCAAGATGAAGTCGGCCGGCATCAATGTGGTGGCCAGCTACATTATCTGGAACCACCACGAGGAAAAGGAAGGTAAGTTCAACTGGAGCGGCAACCGCGACCTGCGGCGCTTCATCCAGTTGGCCAACAAGGCCGGGCTGGAGGTGTGGATACGCGTTGGCCCCTGGTCGCACGCGGAAGTGCGTTACGGCGGCATTCCGGACTGGGTGGTCGACGCCATGCCGACCCGCCAGGACGACCCGCAATACCTGAAATACGTGGACCGCTTCTACCGCGAGATCGCGAAGCAGGTGGACGGCTTGCAGTGGAAGCAGGGCGGCCCTGTGATCGGCGCGCAGATCGAAAACGAGTACAACCTGGCCGGGCCGGGGCGCGGCGCGCAGCACATCGCCACGCTGAAGGGCATGGCGGTGAAGGCAGGCATCGACGTGCCGTTCTACACCGTCACCGGCTGGGACCAGACCTTGTATCCGTCGGGCGAAGTAGTACCGGTGTTTGGCGGCTACCAGGACGAACCCTGGGCCACCAGTACTGGCGAGCTGCCGCCGAAGGAAACCTACGCTTTCCGCTTCGACACCCGTGTCAGCGGCGACCTCGGTGCTCAAACGCGCGCCACGCAGCAGGGTACGGCGGAAACCGATATGGACCGCACGCCTTTCCTCGGCGCGGAATACGGCGCCGGCCTGCCGGCCATGTATCGCCGCCGCACGCTGGTGTCGCCCGACGATATCGCCTCGACCCTGCCGGTGCAGCTGGGCTCCGGCGTGAACCTGATGGGCTATTACATGTTCCATGGCGGCCGTAACCCGGCCGGCATGACGACGATGGAAGAGAGCACGCGCACTGGCGGTTACAACGATACGCCCGCCATCAACTACGACTTCAACGCGCCGCTTGGCCCGGATGGGCAGCAGCGGGAAGTACTGGCCTACCTGCGGCCGTTCCATTACTTCATGAACGACTTCGGGACGCGCCTGGCGCCAATGACCGTGCGCAAGCCGGCCGTGGTGCCAGCCGATCCAGGCGACCTGTCGGCGCCGCGCTGGTCGGTGCGCAGCAAGGGCGATCAGGCCTTCCTGTTCTATAACGGCCATATCCGGCAGTATGCGCTGCCGGCGCAAAAGCAGGTGCAGTTTGCGGTAAAGCTGGCCGGGCAGACCGTTACGCTGCCGCGCCAGCCGGTGGATATCGCGGCGGGCAGCTATTTCTTCTGGCCGATCAATTTCGACCTGGACGGCTACCGCCTGCAATACGCTACCGTGCAACCGGTGGCGCGGCTGGAGCGCGGCAAGGCAGGCAGTGTGTACGTGTTCGCTGCGCAGGATGGCGTTGCCCCCGAATTCGCGCTGGACGGCGCGGTACGCGGCTGCGTGAAGGCGCCGCAGGGGCGGGTGTCCGATGCGGCGGCAGGCTTGCTGGTGGACGGCATCCAGCCTGGCCTTGACGCCGCGCTCACGCTGGACTGTGCCGGCAAGCGGCCGGTAACGGTGCTGGTCCTGTCGCAGCAGCAGGCGCGCCGACTGGCGATCGGCCAACTGCAGGGCGAGCGCCGGCTGGTCGTCAGCGACAGCCAGGCGCACTTTGCCAATGGCAAGCTGGTGTTACGCTCGGCGGGCAAGCCGGCCTTCCGTGCCGCCGTGTTCCCGGCTTTGCCGTTGCCGCTGAAGGGCAGTGCGGCGCTGAAAGCGAGCGGCAAGGATGGCCTGTTCCAGGTGGTTGAGGCAACGCTGCCGGAGCAGCCGCTCGCAGTTTCGGTCCGCGAGCTGCGCGCCGCACAGCCCGTGCCACCGATTAAAATTGGCGGCAACGCCAAGGCTGCAATCCTGCCGGATGCGGAAGTCTTCGGCAATTCCGCTGCGTGGGAGTTGTCGCTCGGCCCAACCCGTCCGAAAGGCGTGGATGCAGCACTGCTGGAGATCGATTTCACCGGCGACGTGGCGCGCCTGTTCGATGGCACCCGGATGGTGGATGACTGGTATTACAACGGCCAGCGCTGGCAGTTCGGCCTGAACAACCTGCCTGCCCGCGAGCATGGCGCGTTGACACTGACCGTGCTGCCCTTGCGTGCGGACGCGCCGATCTACCTTCCGAAGGAACATCGTCCGGCATTCAACGGGCAGGCGCAGGTGGCCGAACTGCGCGGCGTAAAAGTAACGCCGGTGTATCGTGTCGACATTGGCCGCTAAACGGAGTTTGAAATGGCATTGAAAATTGGATTGGTTGGCCTGGGCAAGATCGCAGTCGACCAGCACATCCCCGCAATTCGCGGCAACAAGGGCCTGGAACTGGTGGCGGGCTGCTCGCCAGCCAGTGCGCCAGACGGCATCCTGCGCTATCCGGACATGGGGAGCATGCTGGCGGCGCATCCTGAAATCGAGGCGGTGGCAATCTGCACGCCGCCCCAGGTGCGGCACCAGCTTGCCTGCGAAGCGATTGCGGCCGGCAAGCACGTATTCCTGGAGAAGCCTCCGGCAGCAACGCTGGGCGAGGCTGCGTCCATCGCGGCGGCGGCGGCCAGGCATGGCGTGACAGCCTTGGCGGGTTGGCACTCACGCTTCGCGCCCGGCGTGGAAAGTGCGCGCAACTGGATGCTGGCGCGGCCCATCAAGTCGATCCAGATCCGCTGGAAGGAAAACGTGCGGCAATGGCACCCGGGCCAGAAATGGATTTTCGAGGCAGGCGGCATGGGCGTGTTCGACCCCGGCATCAATGCCTTGTCGATCCTGACCCGGCTGCTGGGCGGCCATGCGCTGGTGCGCAAGGCTGCCTTGCACGTTCCCTCCAATTGCAGCGCGCCGATCCAGGCCGAGCTGGATATGGTGAGCGAGCGCGGCGTCCCGATCGACGCCGAGTTCGATTTTCTGCAAGTGGGCCAGCAAACCTGGAGCATTCTGGTGGAGTCGGTTGCCGGCGACACCATGGCCCTGCACCTGGGCGGCCGCATCATGGAAGTGAACGGCAAGGCGGTGCTCGACGAACCGGAGCGTGAGTACCCCGCGATGTATGAGCACTTCCGCCAACTGGTTGCCGAAGGCCGTTCCGACGTCGACCTCACTCCGCTGCAAGCGGTCGCCGACGCTTTCCTCGTCGGCAAACTCCATAGCGCAGAGCCATACTACGAGTAAGGCAATCTCCTACAACGCCTGCTCCCCAGGGCCGATACAGGCAATCGGGCAACGGGCGCACCATGGCAGCATCCATCAGCAGGAGGACATTGCCATGGTCAGCAAGGAGAAAATGAACCCCGTCGCGCCCGGCAGCCTGAAAGCGCGCGCACCCGGAGTGGAGCCGGGCAACGAGCAGCGCGGCAGCGGTACCCGGCAGCCCGGTACCACCGGCGCAGGTGAGCGCGGCGGCCTGGCCAGCCAGCAAACCGGCTGGGCAGCGCGTCAATCGGCGCAACGGATGCGCCAACGTACCGAGGGTGGCGCCAGCATGCAGCAGGACCAGCACGCCGGCTCGCAAGAGTCGGCGACCGGCCCTGCAGGCAAGCGTCAGACCGACGAAGCGCGGCCCAAGCTGTCACGGGCGCGCGAATTGGACAAGTAGATATTGTCTTTCGCCAGTGCCTGCTTGGTGCTGACTGCATCGGCCCATTCGCGCGTGGTCGTCACGGCCGCAAAATTGGAGTGGAACACCACGCTGAAGATGCGATGGATTTCTTCGGCCGTCGCGCGGCCTGCCGCGTTTTCATACGGCAGCGAGCCGGTAGCGTCGGACAGGTATTCCACCGCCAGCCCCATATGCGCCGCTTCGATGATGGTGGAAGCATTGCAGTTGTGGGTCATATAGCCGGCGATGGAAAGCGTGTCGATCCCATTATCGGCCAGCCATTGGGCCAGGCCAGTGCCGGTGAAGCTGCTGGCCATTTTCTTGTTGACGACATAGTCGGCGCCCAGCGCAGCCACTTCAGGATGCAGTTGCCAGCCATCCGAACCGACTGCAAACACAGGCGCGCCGGCCGGCGTGTCGTGCTGCACCACCACCACGGGTACGCCGCTTTCGCGTGCCACCTTCATGGCCTGGACTATATTCGGCAGCGATTGCTCGACCGGCGGGTATTCGATCGGCAGCTTGCCGGTGAAATATTCGTTTTGTACGTCGATCACGATCAGGGCGCGGCGTGGCATGGTGTTTCCTCCATTTGGGTTGTTGATGGAAGAGATTTTGCGCCCGGCGCCGGAATCGCAACAGTGGCCCAAGAGACAATGTGCGATATAATCGGGCCATGCGTAAAAAAGTGGCCATTATTGCCTTCGACGGCATCACCCCGTTCCACCTGTCGGTGCCGTGCCTGGTGTTCGGCGGGCCTCATGCCGCGCATTTGTACGATGTGACGGTCTGCGCCGCCGAAAAGGGACCCATGCGCACCACGGCGGGCTTCGAAATCGCTACCAGCAAAAGCCTGCGTGCCCTGGATGGGGCAGACATCGTCATCATGCCGACCTGGCACGACGACTGCCGGCCGTCGCCGCCCGTCCTGTTGCAGGCGCTGCGGCGGGCCCACGCGCGCGGCTCAACCATCGTCGGCCTGTGCCTGGGCGCGTTCCCGGTGGCGGAAGCGGGCCTGGTCGATGGCCGCACGGTCGCCACGCATTGGGCGTTTGCCGCCCAGTTGGCAGAACGCTGCCCGCAGGTGAAGGTCGATGAGGAAGTCCTGTATGTGGATGAAGGCGACGTGCTGACGTCGGCCGGTGCGGCAGCGAGCCTGGACTGCTCGCTCTACCTGCTGCGCAAGCTGCAGGGCGCCGATTACGCGAACATGGTGGCGCGCCGCCTGCTGGTGGCGCCGCACCGTGAAGGAGGGCAGGCGCAATTCATCAACCGCCCGGTACCGGTCACCGCCAGCGATAGCCGCCTGGCGCAAGTGCTGGACTGGGTACAGTACCGCCTGGCGGAAGAACACAGCCTGGATGCGCTGGCGGAACGTGCCGCCATGAGCCGCCGCAATTTCACCCGCCATTTCCGGCAAGCCACCGGCACCTCGTTCAAGCAATGGCTGCTGAACCAGCGCCTGGCCCATGCCCAGCGCATGCTGGAAACCAGCGACGCATCGATCGAAGCGGTGGCGCAGGCGGCCGGCTTTGGCAGCGCGCTATCGTTAAGGCAGCACTTCCGTGCCGCCTTCCATAGCTCGCCCTCGGCTTACCGCAAGCTATTTGACGCCTGACATATCGGGCAGGGTATGCGCAATGCCCTTGTGGCAGTCGATGCAGGTCTTCTCGCCGCTGGCAAGCTGGGTCGAGTGGGCGTCCACCGCGCGCTTGCTCTGGCGCGTGAAGTCCATCGAATCGAACTGGTGGCAGTTGCGGCATTCGAGCGAATTGTTCGCCTTCATCCTTCGCCACTCATTGCCCGCCAACTGGATGCGGTGCGCCTCGAATTTTTCGCGGGTGTCGATGGTGCCGAACACCTTGCCCCACACTTCCTTGGAAGCCTGCATCTTGCGGGCGATCTTGCTGGTCCACTCGTGCGGAACGTGGCAATCGGAGCACTTGGCGCGCACCCCGGTGCGGTTGGCGAAGTGGATGGTGCGCTGCAATTCCGGATAGACGTTGTCGCGCATTTCATGGCAGCCGGTACAGAATTTTTCCGTGTTGGTGGCTTCCATGGCGGTGTTGAAGCCGCCCCAGAACACCACGCCAGCGACGAAGGAACCGATCACCAGGAAGCCCAGGCTAAGGTGCATGCTTGGGCGGCGCAGGACGTTCCAGTAGTTTTTAATCAACTTGAACATGACGTCACCCTTTATTTATGCTTGGCCGGCGCGGCCGGCGCCTGGTTCAGCATCGTGTCGACGTCCTTGAACTGGTTGGGCACCAGCGGCTCAAGGTTCGCTTGCGGCACGTGGCATTGCAGGCAGAAATAGCGGCGTGGCGACAGCTCGGCGAGGAAATTGCCGTCACGGTTCTGGAAGTGCGTCACGCTGATCATCGGCGCCTGGCTTTCCTGGGTGCGGGTACGGGCGTGGCACATCATGCAGCGGTTGGCGCTCTTGTCGGTCTGGTACCCCTCGATCTTGTGCGGGATGACCGGCGGTTGCATGGAGTAATTGCGCACGCGCCGGATATCGCTGTTATCCGGATTGACCATCGGTGCCGGCTTGGTGGTTTCGGCCAGCGGCGTCGGGCCGCGCATATTGTCGAGGGCGCGCGGGGCCGGCGTTTGGGCGAACAGCGACAGCGGCAGCAGGAAAGCGAGAAGGAATGCAAGTTTTTTCATGGCCATGGCTCCTAGACCTTGCGGATGCTGACAGCGCACTTCTTGAAGTCAGTCTGCAAAGAGATTGGGCAGGTAGCGTCCAGCGTCACCTTGTTCACAAGCTGGCTGGCGTCAAAGAACGGAATGAAGACCAGTCCGCGCGGCGGCCGGTTACGGCCGCGCGTCTCAACGCGGGTCTGGATCAGGCCGCGCCGCGACTTGACCTCGATCAGGTCGCCGCGCCGCGCGCCTAGCTCCTTGGCGTCTTCCGGATGCATGAAGCAGACCGCATTCGGCACGGCGCGGTACAACTCGGGCACGCGGCGCGTCATGGTACCGGTGTGCCAGTGCTCCAGCATGCGGCCGGTGGACAGCCAGAACGGGTATTCCTTGTCCGGCGACTCGGCCGGTTTTTCGTAAGGCAGCGCAAAGATCACCGCCTTGCCATCCGGATGGCCGTAGAAGCGCACGTCTTCGCCTTTCTTGACGTAGGGATCCAGGCCTTCACGGTAGCGCCAGCGGGTTTCCTTGCCATCCACCACGGGCCAGCGCAGGCCGCGCGCTTCGTGGTACATGTCGAATGGCGCCAGGTCGTGGCCGTGGCCGCGGCCGAAGCTCGCATATTCCTCGAACAGGCCTTTTTGCGGGTAGAAGCCGAAAGCCTTGGCTTCATCGTTCTGGTAACCCGCTTCGACCTGCGAGACAGGGAACTTGTCGACCTGGCCGTTGCGGTACAGGACATCGAACAGCGTCTTGCCCTTGTAGGCCGGCATGGCAGCCAGCAGCGGGGCCGGCCACACTTCTTCCATCTTGAAGCGCTTGGAGAATTCCATGAGCTGCCACAGATCGGAACGTGCATCGCCCGGCGCGCTCACCAATTGGTGCCAGAACTGCGTGCGGCGTTCCGCGTTGCCGTAAGCGCCTTCCTTTTCCACCCACATGGCGGTCGGCAGGATCACGTCGGCCGCGGTGGTGCTGGCGGTAGGATAGGGATCGGAAACCACGACGAAGGCGTCCGGGTTGCGCCAGCCGGGCAGGATCTCGCCCATCACGTTCGGGCCGGCCTGCATATTGTTGTTGCACATGACCCAATAAGCATTCAGCTTGCCGTCCTTGAGCATGCGGCTTTGCAGGACCGCGTGGAAGCCAGGCTTGTCAGGAATGGTCTCCGGCGGCAGCTTCCAGATTTTCTCCGCGATCTCGCGGTGCTTGGGATTGGCCACCAGCATATCGGCCGGAAGGCGGTGCGAGAAAGTGCCGACTTCGCGTGCGGTGCCGCAGGCGGAAGGCTGGCCGGTCAGCGAGAAGGGGCTATTGCCTGGCGAGGAGATCTTGCCCGTCAACAGGTGGATGTTGTACAGCAGGTTGCTGCACCAGGTGCCGCGCGTATGCTGGTTGAAGCCCATGGTGAAGAAGGAGGTCACCTTGGTCTTGGGATCGGCATACAGCTCCGCCAGGCGCTCCAGGCGGTCGCGCGGTACGCCGCTCAGCTTCGATACGGATTCCACGTCGTAGGCGCTGACGAACTTCGCGAATTCTTCGAACGTGCTTGGCTTGCCGCCGCCGACATCGCCGGCATTGGCGGCGGCCTTTTGCAGCGGATGTTCGGGGCGCAGGCCGTAGCCAATGTCCTTGTTGCCCATCACGAAGCGCGTGTGCTTGTTGACGAAATCCTTGTTCACGCGGTTGTTCTTGATGATGTAGTTGGCGATGTAGTTCAGGATCGCCAGGTCGGTCTGCGGTGTGAAAATGATAGGCTGGTCGGCCAGCTCGAAGCTGCGGTGCTCGTAGGTCGACAGCACGGCCACTTTCACGTTCGGGTTCGACAGACGGCGGTCGGTGATGCGGGTCCACAGGATCGGGTGCATCTCCGCCATATTGGAGCCCCACAGCACGAAGGCATCGGCCACCTCAATATCGTCGTAGCAGCCCATCGGCTCGTCCATGCCGAAAGTGCGCATGAAACCTGCTACGGCGGAAGCCATGCAGTGGCGTGCATTCGGGTCGAGGTTGTTGGTGCGGAAGCCTGCCTTCATCAGCTTGGAGGCTGCGTAGCCTTCCCAGATGGTCCATTGGCCGGAGCCGAACATGCCGACCGCGTTCGGGCCTTTTTCGTTCAGCACTTTCTTGAACTGCCTGGCCATTTCATCGAAGGCTGCATTCCACGACACTGGCTGGAATTCGCCATCCTTGGCATATTTGCCGTTCTTCATGCGCATCAGGGGCGTGGTCAGGCGGTCGGCGCCGTACATGATCTTCGACAGGAAGTAGCCCTTGACGCAGTTGACGCCGCGATTGACTTCGGCGTTGATGTCGCCATGCGTTGCCACCACGCGCCCGTCCTTGACGCCGACGTTGACGCCGCAGCCCACGCCGCAGAAGCGGCACGGAGCCTTGCTCCATTTGAGCTGGGTCTTGGTGGCGTCGGTGACGACGTTGGAGGCGGCGGCAGGCAACTGGATGCCGGCGGTGGCGGCTGCCGTCATTGCGGCAGTCTGTGTGATGAAATCACGGCGAGTTTGTTTCATTGTAGTTCCTCGTCCATTGAGTTGGCGGGTTCGGCATGCTGGTAAACCAGGGCGACATTGAGGACGCCGGGCAGGGCCCGGATGGCGTCCATCGCGTCGAGTGTGCGGGGCGCGCTTTCCGCTTCGAGCGTGACGATCAGTCGACCGTCCGCTTCAGCGGCATGCACGATGCAGCGGGGAAGGATGGCTAGCTGGGCACGAACCTGCGCAACTTGTGCGGGAGTGACGTGGACGATGATGCCGGCGATGTGGATTTCGGCGGCCATGATCATGCACCTGGCAGGCGACCGGTGAGCAACTGGTACATCCAGACGATGAATCCATAGCCGCCTACCGTTGCAACCGCGAGGACCGGGGCAAGGAGCACCGTCATGAACAGGAAGACCTTCAATTCTTGCGCCTTGCTGGCGACTGGTTCTTTGTTTTCCATTTGTTCACCATTTTACGGAGAAAGGTGCTTCATAAAATTAGCGCAGGTTAAGCGCTTTGCCTGACACAAAACTATTTGCCTTCCCGGCGCCGCGAGGCGAGTTCAATCACCAACCCGCCGGCGCCGGCAGCAACCGGTCCGGTCTGTCCTTCCAGGTCTCCCGCTTGCGCGGTGGCGCTGCCGTTCGTCGAGATGCGTGCGCCTACAATCAATTGCCCCGCGTCGGACAGCTGCGTGCCGGCTGCCAGTGCGTTGCTGTCGTCCAGCGCAAACTGCAGCGGCAAAGCGCCAACCTCCCGTTTGATGGCGGCCAGTGGCATCGGAGATCCGTTGGCGGCACGGGCATAGATGAACAGCGTCTGGCCGGGCGCCGGCGCCGCGCTGCCGGGCGCAAGACGGATGGTGCCGGACAGGCGCGCGGATGGCGCAGTGGCCGGGATACCCTGGCGCGCCCGTGCTTCGGCGATGCCCGCTTGCGTCGAGCGGGCAAATTCAGAATCTGCGGGAACCAGCGGCAGCACGGCGTGCCATTGTTTCTCAGCGCGGGCAAAGTCGCCGCGGGCAAAGGCAGCGCTGCCTGACAGGGCAAGCGCTTTCGCTTGTTGCGGATCGATGGCCAGGGCGCGTTCGACCAGGCGTTCCGGCTCGCCCGCCAAGGCACCGTCCTGGGCGGTGGCCAGGGCATCGGCGTAGTCGGCCAGCACGCCCGCGTCCTGCGGCAAAAGCGTTGCCAGGTGGCCGTAGGCCTTGGCCGCATCGGCATAGCGGTTCATGGCGCTGTACGAGCGCGCCAGCATATGCCAGCCTTCGACATCGTCGGGTTGCCTGCGCAGGCGTTCGGCCAGGCGTTCAACCATGGCGGGAATGTCTTCTTCCGACGGCCCGTGGTCGGTGGGCGTGGCTGCTGCGGCCAGCAGTTCCGGTGGCATGGCCAGCGCGTCCGGCCGGCCGACCTGCATGTAAAGCGCGACGGCCGCTGCGGGCAGCAGCACGGTAAGCAGCAAAGCAAGCCGCGTCTGCGGCAGCCCGCCTGCTGGTGCCGCATGGCCTGGGCTGGGCGTGCGGCGCAGCAGCGGCGGCACAACGCAGGCAAGGGCGAGGGCGGACATGATGCCGATAATGGCGATGAACAAATTCATTGCTTGACCTTCCAGAATCCGCGCAGCGCCAGGACACCGGCCGCGAGCAGCAGCAGGGGCCCGAACCAGAGCAGGGCGGTGCTGGCGTTCAGCGGCGGCTCATATAGAACGAAGTCGCCATAGCGCTGCACCATGAAGTCCACCACCTGCTGTTCGCTGCGGCCCTGGGACAATTGCTGGTGGATCTGCTGGCGCAGGTCGAGCGCCAATGGCGCATGCGAGTCGGCCAGGCTCTGGTTCTGGCATACCAGGCAGCGCAGCTCGCCGGCGAGTGCCATGGTGCGTGCGTCCAGCGAAGTAGCTCTTGTGACGTCAGCCATTGGCCAGCTCCTTCACCATGCGGGCAACGCGCTCGCGAGCTTCAGGCGCGGACAGCGGGCCGATATGCTTCATGCGGATGATGCCGTGGCGGTCGATGACAAAAGTCTCAGGCACGCCGTAGACGCCGAAATCAATGCCGATGCGGCCGTCATGGTCGAACGCGATCTGGCGATACGGGTTGCCGTTGTTTTGCAGCCAGCGCAGGGCATCGTCGCGCTGGTCCTTGTAATTCAAGCCAATGACTGGCGCGTCGACGGCGCGCGACAGGTCCAACAAGTCCTTATGCTCGATGCGGCAGCCTTCGCACCAGGAAGCCCAGACGTTCAGTATCCACACGCGGCCCTGCATCCTGGCCGGCGACACCGTGTCGGCGGGATTGTCCAGCAGCTGGGCAGAGAATTGCGGCACCGGTTTGCCGATCAGGGGCGATGGCAGTTCGCGCGGATTGCGCTGCAAACCGACGCCCAGGAACGCAAGCAATACCGCGAATAGCGCAACTGGAAGGATGAAGCGTTTCATTGGGGTTCCTGCAGCAGGGAGGCAACGGCCAGCGCGGGCACCGCCGCTGCGGCCGCCGGCACGGCTTCACGCGTTGCGCGATAGCGGCGGTCGGATGCTGCCAGCAGGCCGCCGATGGCAAACAGCACACATCCGCCCCAGATCCAGCCGACAAAAGGCTTGAGCTGGACGCGCAGCAGCCAGCGGCCGTCGCCGGTCGAATCGCCGAGCGACACGTACAGGTCGCGCAGCAGGCCACGATCGATCGCGGCTTCGGTCATGGTGTCCTGCGCCACCGTATAGCGGCGCTGCTCCGGATAAAGAAGCGCCAGGGTCTGGCCCTCGCGCGCAACGCTTACGCTGGCGCGCAGCGCCGTGTAGTTCGGGCCGCGCGTATCTTCCAGTTTCTGCAAGGTGAAGCTGTATTGGCCAAGCGACGCTTTTTGTCCTGGCGCCAGCACTATGTCCTGAACCAGTTCGTGCCCCTTGACCATGGTGACGCCGATCACGAACACGCCCAGGCCGGCGTGTGCCGCGAGCATGCCCCACCATGAACGCGGCTGGCGTGCCAGCTTGCCGCGCTGCTGCAACAGTTGCCAGCCGCTGCCGAGCAGGATCCAGGCCGCCAGCAAGAGGCCGAGCGAAGACATTGCAGACCCGTGCATCAGCAGCGCCGCGCCGATGCCCAAGCCAAGCGCAATGGAAGCAGGCCAGCGCAGACGGCGTACCAACTGGGCCAGCGTGCCATTGCGCCAGCCCGCGAACGGGCCGGCAGCGACCAGCAACAGTACCGGCAGCATCATCGGCACAAAGACTTTTTCAAAGTAGGGCGGGCCAACGGAGATCTTGCCCGCGCCAAGCGCATCCAGCACCAGCGGGTATAGCGTGCCAAGCAGCACTGTGCCCGTCGCGGCCAGCATCACCACGTTCTGCAACAGCAGCAGCGACTCGCGCGACAGCGGCGAGAACACGGTACGCTGGCGCAGGCGCGGCGCGCGCCACGCGTACAGCAGCAGCGAGCCGCCGACCACCACCGCCAGGTAGGCCAGGATAAAAGCGCCGCGGCGCGGATCGGTGGCAAAGGCGTGCACGGAGGTCAGCACACCCGAGCGCACCAGGAAGGTGCCCAGCAGCGACAGCGAGAACGCCAGGATCGCCAGCAGGGCCGTCCAGCTTCGGAAAATGCCGCGCTTTTCCGTCACTATCAGCGAATGCAGCAGCGCCGTGCCGACCAGCCAAGGCATGAAGGAAGCATTTTCCACCGCATCCCAGAACCACCAGCCGCCCCAGCCCAACTCGTAATAGGCCCAGAAGCTGCCCATCGCGATGCCAAGCGTCAGGAAGCTCCACGCAGCCAGCGCCCATGGCCGCGACCAGCGCGCCCACGAGGCATCAAGCCGGCCGCCCAGCAGGGCAGCAATGGCGAAAGCAAAGGTCACCGAAAAACCGACGTAGCCCATGTACAGCAAGGGCGGGTGCGCGATCATGCCGGCATCCTGCAGCAGTGGATTCAGGTCGTTGCCGTCCGGCGCCGCGGGCAGCATGCGCAGGAATGGATTGGAAGTCAGGATCAGGAACAGCAGGAAGCCGACCGCCACCAGGCCAAGCACCCCGACCAGGCGCGCCTGCATCTCGCGCGGCAGTTGCTGCGACAGGCTGGCAGCGGCAAAGGTCCATGCCGACAGAAGCCAGGTCCACAGCAGCAGCGAACCCTCATGACCGCCCCAGGCAGCGCTCAGGCGGTATTGCCACGGCAGCAGGGAATTGGAATGCTGCGCCACATAGCGCAGCGAAAAATCGTTGGCGTACAGTGCATAGAACAGGCAGCCGAAAGCGATCGAGCTGAAAATGAATTGTCCCGCCGCCGCTGGCCGCGCCAGCGCCATCCAGCGCACGTCGCTGCGCAGTGCACCGGCCAGCGGCATGAAGCCCTGGACTGCGGCCAGCAGCAAGGCCAGCACCAGCGCGAAATTGCCTGCTTCCGCAATCATGGCAAGCCTTTCAGGGAAGCCGGCGCGCGTCCTTGTTCCAGCGCATGGGCCGCTTCCTTCGGCATATAGTTTTCATCGTGCTTGGCCAGCACTTCCTGCGCCAGGAACAGTGCGCCCTGGCCCAGTCGGCCTTGCGCCACGGCGCCTTTGCCTTCCTTGAACAGGTCGGGCAAGGTGCCCTGGTAATGCACCGGCACTTTCTGCACATTGTCGGTGATGACGAAGCTGACGGTCAGGCCGTCGTTCAGACGCCGCACGCTGCCTTGTTCCACCAGGCCGCCAATGCGGAAGATGCCGTTGCGCGGCGCTGCCCCGGCTACCACTTGCGAGGGAGTGAAGAAGAACACCAGGTTGTCGCGGAAAGCTGACAGTACCAATGTCGCTGCGATGCCGCATGCAGCCAGGCTGGCGCCGATCAGGGCAAGGCGTTGATGGCGCGGCTTCATGCTGCACCTTCGTCGTCGTGATTGTCGACGCTGGCTTGCGCCTGGCGTTCGTGCTGTCCAAGCAGCCGCACCTCGAGCATCATCAGCCCGAAAACCGCACCAAACGAGCCCCACACATAGGAAGCGTAACCACCCATGGCAAGGAAATCCTGCAAACTATGCCAATTCATTTCGTCCTCCGGCGCAGCCATGCGGCGCTGCCGTGCCTTTCCAGCACGATGCAGCGTGCGCGGCGCAGCGCGACTGCAATCCCGTAACACCAGAACGCTGCCACCATCAACAGCATTGCAGCCAGCATGGCAGGCGCCATGCGAGGAGCGTTGCCTAAGGTGACGGACGGCCCCTGGTGCAGGGTGTTCCACCAATAAACCGAGAAATAGATGATCGGGATGTTCACCGCGCCCACCAGGGCCAGTACCGCAGCGGCGCGGTCGGCGCGGCGCGGGTCGGCAATGGAAGCGTGCAGGCCCATGTAGCCCAGGTAGAGGAACAGCAGGATCAGTTCCGACGTCAGGCGCGCATCCCACACCCACCAGGCGCCCCAGGTCGGCTTGCCCCACAAGGCGCCAGTCCACAGCGCGAGGAAGGTGAACAGGGCGCCGGTGGGCGCCAGCGCGCTGGCCATGATGGAAGAAACCCCGGTGTGGTAGGCCAGCCCAAAGCCGGCCCATCCCGCCATCGCCATGTAGATCAGCATCGACATCCATGCCGCAGGCACGTGGACGAAGATGATGCGGTAAGCGTCGCCTTGCTGGAAGTCGGTTGGCGCGAACAGCAGGCCGATCGCCAGGCCGGCCAGCCCCGTGAGCACGCCGAGCGCGGTGAACCACGGGATCAGGCGGCCGGCTAAATAATAGAAATTGCGGGGGGAGGCAAAAGTGAATACCGTGAGCCGGCGCCGTGCGCCGTTTGCGGTGGAATAATACGGTTGATCCATAAGCTCAACTCCGTCCTACTCGTGTGCAATCCGCAGCGCTGCAGCTGTAGCCCATGGCGAAGCAGCCAGCGACCCGGCCAACAGGGCTCCCAGCAACATCAGGTGGGGCGCACTGCCGGTACCATCACTGGCGGCTACAACGGCGGAACTACCAAGAATTAATAAGGGAATATACAGGGGCATCAATATCAGTGCAATAAGTACGCTGCCTCCCCGTGCTCCCAACGCCAGGCCAGCGCCGATGCTGCCCAGGAGGCTCAGGACCGGGGTGCCAAGCAGCAGGCCAAACCACAGCACGCCCATCGCTTCGGCATCGAGGCCGTACTGCAGTGCGACCAGCGGCGCCAGTACCAGCAGGGGCAGGCCGGCGGTCAGCCAGTGCGCCAGCACCTTTGCCAGCACCAGTATTTCCAGCGGCTGCGGCGACAGCAGGAGTTGCTCCAGCGAGCCATCGGCATGGTCGTCGGCGAACAGGCGTTGCAGGCCAAGCAGCGATGCCAGCAAGGCCGCCACCCACACAATGCCGGGTGCAACGCTGCGCAGCAATTTGGTGTCAGGCCCGATCGCCAGCGGAAACAGCGTGGTCGTGACAAGGAAGAAAGCCAACGGCATCAAGGCGTCGCTGCGCCGTCGCAAGGCCAGCAACAGGTCGCGCTGCATCAATTGGCGGGCCGCTTTCAGCATGGGGCTCCCAGTTGCAAGTGGCGCGCGCCCGGCAGCGCAGGGTCCTGGTGTGTGGTCAGCACCAGCATGCCCCCGCGCGCGCAATGCGCCTGCAGGATCTGTCCGACCTGGGCGGCCGCAGCCTGGTCCAGCGCTGCCAGCGGTTCATCGAGTATCCATAAGGGGCGGGAAGGCGGCAGCAGCAAGCGGGCCAGGGCCACTCGCTTGCGCTGGCCCTGCGACAGCAGGCGCACCGGGCGCCCGGCTTCCGCCTTCAGCCCGATTTCTTCCAGCGCCTGCAAGGCTTGATCACGGCTGCATCGTTCACCGGGCAAACCGCCCAGCGCCAGGTTTTCCCACGCCAGCAAGTCAGGCTTCAAGCCGTCTGCATGGCCAATGTGGAGCAGTTGCGAATGGAACTGGGCGCGTGTGGCGAGGATAGGCTTGCCTTGCCAATGCACGGTGCCGCGGTCCGGCAGCGCGAGCCCGCAAAGCGAACGCAGAAGGGTGGTCTTGCCGCTGCCGTTGCGGCCCTGCACCCAGAGCGCTTCGCCGGCTTGCAGCGCAAAGCTGACGCCCGCGAACAAGGTGCTGCGGCCGCGCCGGCAAGTGAGCTGTTGACAGGTCAATCCCATGAATCCCCTCATCGAAGTGGCCATCATCCTATCACCCGTATGTTCGCTTGCCAGGGCCAAATTGGCAAATCTATAATCTAGATCATGTATGCCCGAAATTTTTTACGCGTCCTGGTTTTTTCCCAGTTTGCTGTATCCATCCCATTGTTTGCCGCCGAAAGCGAGGAGCCGAAACGCCGCAGCATCGCTGCGCATGTGGCGCCGCAAGCGCTTGCGCTGCAGCTTGACGGCCGCCTCGATGAGGCGGCCTGGGAACACGCGCCCGTCAACACGCGCTTCTACCAGTTCCAGCCGGAAGATGGACGCGACGCGCCGGAACATTTGCGCACCACGGTACGCGTGCTGGTGGACCAGGACGCCCTGGTGTTCGGCATCCGTGCCTGGAATGGCGGCCCGAAGACCCTGAACGGCACCCTGGCGCGGCGCGACAAGGTGGACCGCGACCAGGATTTCATCGGCATCTGGATTGATCCGAGTGGCCATGGCCGCTCGGCGCAATTCGTGCGGATCAATGTGGCGGGCGTCATGAGCGACGGCATCTATCGCGCCGACGAAGACGAAGAAGACCTGGGACCTGACTACCCGGTGGAGAGTGCAGTCCACCTGCTGGACGATGGCTACACGATGGAAGTGCGCTGGCCGTTATCGAGCCTGCGCTTTCCGTATGGCGAAGGCAAGCCGTGGCGCCTGATGGTAGAGCGCAGCGTGCCGCACGAAGACAATATGCTGTTGCTAAGCGTTCCGCTGAAAAAAGAGTCGCTGCACTTCATCGCGGAGATGGAGGAGATCGAAGGCATGGCGCAAGTGCTGCCGGCGGTGCAGGACAAAGCCTTCCTGGAATTGCGTCCCGAACTCACGCAGCGCTTCAATCGCGGCTACGGCCAGCGCAGCAATGAGACCAGCCTTGGCCTGGACATCAGCGCCCGCCCGCGTGCCGACTGGGTTTTCAACGCCACGCTGAATCCCGACTTCTCGCAAGTGGAGATCGACGCCCCCACCAGCAACGGCACCAGCCGCATTGCCCTGAGCCTGCCGGAGAAACGTGGCTTCTTTCTTGAAAGTGCAGATGTGCTGGGCATGCGCCTGCCGGCCTTCTACTCACGCACTGTAGCCGATCCGCGCTGGGGCGTGCGCGCCACCTGGCGCGGCGCCGATGCCGATGCAACCGCCTTGGCGCTGGACGACCGCGCCGGCGGCATCGTCATGCGCGGCAGCCCGTATGAAACGCAGGAACATGCCAGCGCCGGCAACAGCAAGGTGACGCTGCTGCGATCCCGGCGCCATGGCGAACAAGCGGTGAGCGGAGTATTCCTGTCCGACCGCGATTATGGCGACGGCGCCCGCAATACCGTGCTTGGGACGGACGGACAGTGGCGTGCCCCGGCCAATGGCGATGGCCACATCCAGCTTGCGTGGGCCGCCATGGCCTCACGCACCACCGCCCAATTCGATCGCGAAGGCCGTGCCCTGGCCAGCGAAGCGCGCGACAGCGCCTATGGCTACGGCAGGTTGAATTACAGCTCCGACGACTGGCTGAATATCGCGCAGCTTGAGGTGATCGGCGGCAGGTTCGCCAACGATAACGGTTTCGTGCCGCAGGCAGGCATCGTCAAGGGCGACGTTGAAATCAACCGCCGCACCGGCGCGCGCAAGCTGGCGCTGTTCGAAGCCTACGAAACCGAACTGCACCTCGGCCTGCACGAAATCCGCACGCTGGCGCACGAAACCGTGCAGCGCTGGATCCGGCCCGGCATCTGGTTCTACGCCGGCCGCCAGACCCGCTTCTGGGCGGACCTTGGCTTCGACCGACAGCGCGGGCGCACCGGCGCCAGGCTGCACAAGACGCCGGCGGCGCACATGGGCATTGAAAGCACGCCATCTTCCTGGTTCGTGAAGCTGAAAGGCGAACTGACGTTGGGCCGCCAGTTCGACGTCGAAGCAGACCAGGCAGGCAAGGGCGGCAACCTGGAGCTGGAAGCGAACCTGCGCTTCCCGCTTGCCGGCGGATGGAGCCTGGAGTCGGACCACCGCTGGAACCGCTCCTGGGTCAAGCACCGCAAGCTGCAGGATTTCAGCGACACCGGTTGGCGCTGGGTCGGCACATTGCACGCTACGCCACGCGACGCGCTGCGCATGATCGTGCAGAACACTTCATCGGAACGGCAAGACTTGCCGCCGCAAATGCTGGAGCCATGGAGCGAGCGATACCGCCATCGCTCGCTGCTATACAAGCGCACCACGCGCCACGACCGCATCGTCTCCCTCGGCGCCACCACGGACGCCAACGGCGCCTTGCCGGGCTCCAGCAAGGGCGTGACGCTCAAGGTCCAGTGGGGAATCTAAATTCGGGGTCAGGTCTGTCATTCGGACATCGATGCCGCACTTTTGCGCCAGATCAAAGCCCGACGTTTCTTGCGGAGGGCGCAATTGGGCAGTGTGGCATTTTCGCGCGTATTGAGAAAGATCAAAGGTCAGGCCTGCGTGTCCAAATGACAGACCTGACCCCGACTTTACGACTTTAGAAGCTGCGGGTCAGGCTGACCGAGAGGGTGCGGCCGCGGCCGGCGAAGTGCGAGACCGGGTCTTTGTAGCTGACCGATTGCGGGTAGTAGCCGATGTATTGGCGGTCGGCCACGTTTTCGATACCCACGCCCAGCTTGCCCCATGGCGTGTCGTAGCTGCCGGCCAGGTCCACCAGGGTGTAGCCGTTGAAGTGCTCTTCCAGGTTGGTGGTGCCAACGGTGCGGCCGATATTGATATCGCGGTCGAACAGGGTGGTCGCCTGCAGGCGCACGGTCGCTTTCGGCATGAGTTGCCAGTTGGTGCCGGCCACCAGCTTGCCCGGGCCTTGCGAGCGGGCGCCCAGTTCGACGTCCATCGGCGCCCCGGCAGCAGTGGCGGTCTTGCCCATGGTGCGGGCGAACGAGCCGAAGGCCGACAGCGTTTTCGTGGCGCGCAGTTCACCGGAAATTTCCCAGCCGCGCACGGTGGTCGGCACCCGGTCCAACTGGCCAATGCCGGCGGAATTGACGCGCAGCGCGGTGCCCAGCTTGGAACGCGAATCGTAGAACGAGGCGCCCAGGCTGCCCTTGGCGCCGCGCCAGTTCACCCCGATCTCGTTGTTGCGCGTGATGACCGGTTCCATGTCGAACAGTTGGTCGACCGATTGGCCGGCCTTGTTCACGGCGCGCAGCACCAGGCCAACGTCCGGCAGGCCAAAGCCTTCAGCGCTGGAGACGAAAGCCGACCAGTTCTGGTTGAAGCGCCACACGGCGCCGATGTTCTTCACGTTCTTGGTGAAGGAGCGTTCGCCGCCTTGCACCAGGCGATTGCCGTAGGCGGCCAGGGTTGTGTAGGTGCCGACATTCAGCTTGGCGTCTTCATGGCGGATGCCGCCACGCACGGTCAGCGGGCCGATTTCGTATTCGAGCTGGGTGAAAGGGGCCAGCGAGGTGAAGTCGAGGGTTGGCACCCAGGTACGGCCGGTGCCGGCCAGCCATTGTTTGGTGCGGTCGCGCAGGTAGTCCAAGCCGGCCGTGAACTCCAGGCCGTTGACCAGGGTGTTCGGGCGCACGTAGGTCATTTTGGCGCCGTATTTGTCGGCCACGACTTCGGACTGGTCGTACAACGTGCCTTTCGGTGCAATCGCCACGTCCTGGAAGGTGGACGTATTGGTTGCGCCATACAGCGAGGCGAAGTCCTGCTTGAAGACCTGGGCGTTGAAACTGCCGCCCAGCAGGTCGTTGTGGCGGTATTCCAGGCTGCTGGTTTCCACCTTGTTGCGTGGCGGCGCGCCCGGGGGCGTGCCCGGCGTTGCGCTGGTCGGGGTGCCGGTGGTGAAGTCGGCATTGACCGGTTTGTAGTCGCCATCGCCTTCCATGCGGAAGCGGTTGATGGTCAGTTGCAGGCGCTGGTCGCCAAAATTCTTGCCGATCTTGAAGAACAGGTCGGTGCCTTCGGAATCCATGGTGTCACCTTGCACGGCCTCGATGCCGAGCGGGCGGCCCTTGCCGTCGTAGCCCAGGCCGCGCTGCTGGATGCTGCCGAATGCGACCAGGTCGAAGTCGCCCGACTTGTGCTGCAGGGTGTAGCCGGTCTTCCAGTCCAGGCTGTCGTGCCGCAGTTGGGACGACAGGCGCACATTGACCGACTGGGTGGTGCCTTCCGCTTTCGGCGATTTGGTGATGTAGTTGACGATGCCGCCGGTGGCGCCCATGCCCTGCATGGCGGAGGCGCCGTTGATCACTTCCACGCGTTCGATGATGGCGGTGTCGGCTACATAGCCTTCACGCATGCCGCCGCGCAGTGGGTTGGTTTGCGGGACGCCGTCCAGCAGGATCAGGGTATTGCGCCCGCGCAGCGATTCGCCGGTGGAGCTCATTTTCTGGCGGCTTGGGGCGTAGCCGGGGATGTAGGTGGCCAGCGCGGCGGAAGGATCGTCGGCCAGCAGGTATTGGGCTTCCAGTTCCTTTTGCGAAATCACGGTGACGGCGCCCGGGATCTTGTCGACGCTCTTGCTGTTGCGGGTTGCCGTTACGACCACTTCCTTCATCGGCTCCTCGGCGCTTTGTGCCAGTGCTGCGCTCCCGGACAGGGTGAGGCAGGCCAGTGCTACGGCACGGGTGAGGGGATTCAGCGCGGTCATACAGTGACTCCTAAACAGAAAGATACAAAAAATAGAACAGCAATGATAATCATTCTCATTTATAATTTCAATTACTTTATTGCTGACATATAAAAAATGCTGACCGGTTTGCTGCGTGCGCGGCTGCGCGATATCCACCTGTATGTGTCCCTGGTGTTCGGGGCGATTTTTGTCGTGGCCGGCCTGACCGGCGTGGTAATCGCCTGGACGCATGAGCTCGATGGGGCGCTGAATCCGGGCCTGCTGCATTCGCGCGAAGCTGCCGGCCGGCCCGATGCCGCGCCTTCGCCGGCCCAGGCGCAGGCCGCCGCCGACCGCCTGGCCGCCGCGCCAGGCTATGGCAAGCCAAGCATGCTGATGCTGCCGTATGAGGCCGATGATGTGTACGTCGCCTGGTACCGCAAGCCGAACAAGGACAAGGGCAGGTTCGATACCGATATGTCGCGCCAGGTCATGCTGGATCGCTACACGCTGGACATCCTGGGCGAACGCAACTACGGCGAATTCGGCCTGTCGCGCGAACTGCTGATGCCGACGCTGTTTCATCTGCACCGTTATATGTTTGCCGGCGAGGTGGGCAAGACCGTGATCGGCATCGCCGGCTTGCTGCTGACGATCACCTCGCTGCTGGGCTTTGCGCTGTGGTGGCCTAAACACACCCTCGCCAGCATGCGCAAGGCGCTGGCAGTGCGCGGCGCCATCACTTCGCGCCAGTTCAATTACAGCTTCCACCGCTCGGCGGGCTTCTTCATGACGCCAGTGCTGGCCGTGCTGGGCTTCACTGGCCTGGCGATGAACCTGCCGGACTGGGTGCGCCCGGTGGTGGGGGCGGTGGCGACGCTGGAACACAATGGCAAAGTAGCCAATGGCCCGGCCGGGGGCCGCAAGCCGATCAGCGTGGCGGCGGCAATGGAGATCGCCCAGCAACGCGTGCCGCAAGGCCGCCTGTCGCGCGTCTCGCTCGGCTCGGCCAAGGCGCCGTATGAAATCCGCCTGCGCCAGCCCGGCGAAATTCGCGAAGGCGACGGCAGCACCCGGGTCAGCGTGGATGCATTCAGCGGCGCCGTGCTGCGCGTGCGCGATCCATTGAACGCTGCTAGCGGCGACACCTTCATGAACTGGCAGTTCCCGCTGCATACCGGCGAGGCTTTCGGGATGGCGGGCAGGGTGCTGGTGTCCTTTAGCGGACTGGCGCCGCTGGCCTTCATGATTACCGGCCTGGTGTTATGGCTGGGCCGCCGCGCGATGCACCGCAAAGCGCGTGCCGTTGCTGCAAAAGCTAGCAACAATGAAGCTAAAAAAATTGCCAAACGGTCACAAATGCATCACACTGAAAGCTGTGAAAATGTGTGAGATTTTGTGGTTGCGGCACGATGAATGCACTGAACCTGAATCCGGCGGTATTGCTGGAGATCATCAATCTTCAAACTGATATTGCCCGCCAGGGGCTGGACCTTGGCGGCGTGATGCAGCTGGTCTGCCAGCGCGCCGGTGCCCTGTGCGGCGCGACTGCCGCCGTGGTGGAACTGGCTGAAGGCAGCGAAATGGTGTACCGCGCCGCTGCCGGGGTGGCGGAAGGCGCGCTTGGCCTGCGCCTGAAGCGGGACGGCAGCCTGTCCGGCCTGTGCGTGGCGCAGGACAAGATCCTGCAATGCGACGATGCCGAAACCGATGCCCGCGTGGATCGCGCTGCTTGCCGCAAGGTAGGCTTGCGGTCGATGCTGGTGGTGCCTTTGCGCCATGAGGGCGAGACTGTCGGCGTGCTGAAAGTCGGCGCGCCGCATGTGAATGCCTTCGATGCCTACCAGGCGCAGATCCTTGGCCTGCTGTCGGAATTGATTGGCGCCGCCATCTACCACGCGGTGCAGTACGAATCGAGCGACCTGTATTACCGTGCGACGCATGACGCACTGACCAGCCTTGCCAACCGGGCGCTGTTCTATGACCGCCTGCGCCAGCAGCTGGCCCAGGCCAGCCGTGCCGCCAGCAGCGTGGCGGTGGTGAACGTCGACATGGATGGCCTGAAAGCGATCAACGACAACCTGGGCCATCGTGCCGGCGATGCAGCCATCTGCCAGGTGGCGCAACGCATTGCGCGTGAGTTGCGCCAGGAAGACCTGGCGGCCCGCCTGGGCGGCGACGAATTCGGCATCATCCTGTGCGGCGTGAGGGACCGCGACGGCGTGGGCAACAAGTGCAACAGCATCACCAATGCCATCGGCGCACCGTTCGAGTTCGAAGGGCGCGCGCTGCGGCTGGGCGCCAGCATCGGTTACGCCATCAGCCCGGAGGACGGGCAGGACATGGACAAGCTGGTCGAGCTGGCCGACCAGGCCATGTATCGCGTAAAACACGCACGCAAAGCTGTTGCAGCTTAGTATCGTTTGGAGTTGTCGCGCATAGCCTGATAGTATTGTTTGCATCTCCCCGAACAATAAGAAAGCGAGGGTGTGATGAAACGCTGCTTATGGTTGGCGGTCTTGCTGCCGCACGCTGTCATGGCGCAGGAGGCACCTGCTCCCGTGCCATCCCTGACCACCACGGTTACTTTTGCCAGCCAATACGTCTCGCGCGGGATCCGCCAGACCTGGGACAAGCCGGCGCTGCAACTGGGCGTCGACTATGTGCATCCCAGCGGCCTGGTGGCCGGCACCTGGGCGTCCAACGTCAGCGACAAGTTCGTCGAGGATGCAAAAGTCGAATGGGACTTGTACGCGGGCTACTCGGCCAGCACGGGCGATATCGGCTACAGTCTGATTCTCTACGAGTACCTGTACCCCGGCGCCAAAGTCAGCGCCACCGACACCACGTTCAACTATACCGAGCTGTCGCTGGGCCTGACCTACAAGTCGGCCTACGTCAAATATAACTACACCATCAGCCCGCATTTCTTCGGTATCACGCACGGACGCGGCACGCGCTACCTCGACATCGGCCTGAACCAGGACCTGGGCAATGGCTACACGCTCAACCTGCATGCCGGCGACGCGCGGGTCGGCGGGGCCGGCAACGATATCTGGGACTGGCGCGATGCCAAGGCCGGCGTCACCAAGACGCTGGAAGGGGGCTGGTCGGTCGCGGCTGCCGTGACGCGCGGCTGGGGCGCCACCAATGTGTATCGCGACTACACCAACGGGGTAGCGGACGCCAATGGCCAACTGGCTTTTTCAAATACGGAAAAGGCCACCTTTGTGCTGACGGTTGCCAAGACTTTCTGAGGAGCGCCGCATGTTGTCGAACCTCTCGCTGAATGCCAAGATCAATGTCACGGCCACAACGCTGGTGGTGCTCAGCCTGGCCATTACCGCAGCGGTGACCGGCTTTGAAAGCAGCCGCACGGCCGAACGCGATGCCATGAACCTGGCGCGTACCCAGGCTGCAGCGGCGGCCTCGGCGCTGCAATCGCGCATCGGCCGCAACCTGGCATCGGTCATCCAGCTTGGTGCGACGCAGCGCGCCACGCGCGGCGGCAACCTGCCGCTGTCGCGCGAACAGACCGGGGAAATTACCAAGACCGTGGTACTGGGGTCGGAAGACCTGATCGGCGGTGCGGTCACCTGGGAGCCCAATGCACTGGACAACAAGGATGCCGAGTACGCCAACAAGCAGCCGGAGTTCGATGCCAGCGGGCGCTACATGCCTTATTACACCAAGGCTGCCGGCGGCGGCACCAATGTCGAGCCTATCGTGTTCGATCCGAAACCGGGCGCCAACGACTGGTACGACATTCCCAAGCGCACCGGCAAGGTGTTCTTTACCGAGCCATATTCCTATCCGGTCAACGGCAAGGACGTGCTGATGGCATCGCTGGTGGCGCCGATCATGATTGGCGGTGAATTCCGCGGCACGGCCAGCGCCGACTTCATGCTGACGCGCCTCGGTGAAATCCTCAAGGGCTTGAAATCGATCGAAGGCGGACGGCTTTCGCTGGTGTCCAACGGCGGCCTGTATGCCAGCAGTCCCAGTGAAGCCTTGATCGGCAAGCCTGCCAGCGATATCCCCAAGGAAGGTCTGGAAGCCATCCGCACCGGCCAGCCTTACGAGTACACCGACAAAACCGACATGGTGCACTTGCTGCAGCCATTGACCCTGCATCCGGATATCGCGCCATGGGCGGTGAAAATGAGCTTCCCGCATGCGGTGGCGGTTGCGCCTGCGCGCGAGCTGATGAAATACACCTTGCTGGTATCGCTGGTGTGCGCGGTGGCGATGGGACTGATCCTGGTGACCGTGCTGTTCCGCCTGATGCGGCCGGTGCGCGAGCTGGCCGATGCAATGAGCGGCCTGGCCAGCGGCGATGCGGACCTGGGCGCGCGGCTGGATGTGCGCGGCAAGGATGAACTGGCGATCATCGGCAGCGGCTTCAATTCGTTCGTAGGCAAGATCCATTCTGTCCTGGCGCGGGTGCGCGAATCGTCCGAGAGCGTGGCCACCGCCAGCACCGAAATCCGGCAGGGCAATACCGACCTCTCGTCGCGTACCGAGCAGCAGGCCAGTGCGCTGGAAGAGACGGCTGCCACCATGGAGCAATTGACCAGCACGGTGCGCCAGAACGCCGACAATGCGCGCCAGGCCAACCAGCTTGCGGCGCAGGCGTCGGAAGTGGCCGCGCGCGGCGGGCAGGTGGTATCGCAGGTGGTCGATACCATGGCCTCGATCAATAATTCCTCGCGCAAGGTGGTGGACATCATTTCGGTCATCGACGGCATCGCCTTCCAGACCAATATCCTGGCCCTGAATGCAGCGGTGGAAGCGGCGCGCGCCGGCGAGCAGGGCCGCGGCTTTGCCGTGGTCGCAAGCGAAGTGCGCAATCTTGCGCAGCGCAGCGCAGCGGCGGCCAAAGAGATCAAGGAATTGATCGGCAGCTCGGTGGGCGAAGTTGAAGCGGGCAGTGCGCTGGTGGCGCAGGCCGGCACCACGATGGACGAGGTGGTGGCCAGCGTGCGCCGCGTGAGCGATATCGTCAACGAAATCAGTGCCGCCAGTGGTGAGCAGAGCAATGGCATTGGCCAGGTCAACCAGGCCATCAGCCAGATGGACGGGGTAACGCAGCAAAACGCTGCGCTGGTCGAGCAGGCTGCCGCGGCAGCAGAAAGCTTGCAGCAGCAGGCGGCAACGCTGGTGGCACTGGTCGGCGAATTCCGCATGGAGCAAGCTGTGCGCGCTCCAACCAGGGTGAGTGCTAGTCTGGCCCTTTCCGAAAGGAGGCCATCATGACCCAGCAACAGTACCAGAGCTGTATTGAAGCCTGCAATGATTGCGCTGCCGCCTGCGACCACTGCGCAGCCAGTTGCCTGCAGGAGCAGGACGTGGCCAGCCTGGCCCATTGCATCGCCAGCGATATCGATTGCGCCCAGGTATGCCGCGTATGCGTCGGCCTGATGCAGCGCGGCAGCAAGCTGTCGTCAAGCCTGTGCGAGGCTTGCGCCGATATTTGCGATGCCTGTGCCGATGAGTGCGAACAGCATGCGCATGAACATTGCAAGGAGTGCGCAATCGCCTGCCGCCGCTGCGCCAGCGAGTGCCGCAGCATGGCTGGCATGGCGCAATCTCAAGTGCGGGCGGCAGTAATTCCTCCGCGCCACTAATCAGAAACGGCTGGAAGGCCAGTTCCTCTTTTCGCCCTTGTCGGCTTTGGCCGGTGCGGCGAACTCGCGCACCGACAGCATGCGTTCGGCGCCGACCGTGTTGACGGCAAAGCCATTGCGGCCGGCCGCTTTGACGCAGTAGAGCGCCTGGTCCGCGGCCAGCATCACCTTGTCGACGTCGGCCGGCAGTTCGGTGGTCAGGGCGATGCCGATGCTGGCGGTGACATTCAGGGGGCGGCCGTTGATGTCGAACGGTTCCTGCATTGCCGCGACGATCTTCTGGCCCAGCAGGTTGATGTCGTGGCCGGCTTCCAGGTGTTCGAACACGATCACGAATTCGTCGCCGGCGATGCGCGCCACGGTATCTGTGCTGCGCACGGCGTTGCGCATGCGGTCGGCAAACTGCACCAGCACGGCGTCGCCGGCCTGGTGGCCGAAGTTGTCGTTGATCCCTTTGAAGTAATCGATGTCCAGCACGGCCAGGCCGATCTGCTGGCCGGCGCGAATGGCGCGCTTCAGCGCCTGCGGGAAGAATTCATCGAACATGCGGCGGTTGTGGGCGCCAGTCAGCGGGTCGGTGGTGGCCAGGCGCTGCAGGTTGCGTTCGGCCATCTGCTGCTGGCGGGCGACCTGGTAGAAGGCGCGGCTCAGGTGGCCGAATTCATCGGGATTGCCCGAGTTGAATTGTTCGATATCGATATTGCCGCGGCCGAAGGCGCGCACCTGGCCATACAAGCGGTACAGCGGTGCCAGCAAGGCACGCAGCAAGAGCCAGATTGCCAGGCCGGCCACCAGGGCCACGATCGAAGCGGCAAGCAGGGCGCGCCAGCGCAGGCTGGCCATGGAGGCGAAGGCATCGCGGACAGGGAAGGAGACTGCCAGCGTCCAGTCGGCCTTCTGCAAGCGCTTATGCGCCAGTAGCACCGGTTTGCCGTCGTCAATGGCGTCGTCGCGCCAGCCATCCGCACTGGCCAGCACCGAGGCGCCCAGCGTGCCGGGGCCGGCACCCGGGGTCAGCACGCGATTCTGGTCGGGGTGGTAGAGCACGGTGCCGTCGGCGGTCAGGATGAACAGGTAGCCCTCGGCCTTGCCGCGCAGGGCGTTCAACTGGCCGGCAAACGCCGGCCGCTGCAAGTCGATGGTGCCGACCAGGATGTAGTCGATGAGGCCATCGCGGCCGAATACGGGTTGGGTGATCGCCAGCACCGGGCGGCCGGATAGCACGCTGCGGAACGGGGCCGAAACAATGCCTTCCTGGGCCGCGACGGTATCGCGGAAGTATTGCCGGTTTTTGCTGTTGAGCTTGCCGATCATGCGCCGGTCCTGCAGGTTGGCCAGCAGCTTGCCGTCCGGATCATAGGCGGTGACATTGAAGAATTCATCGCGCAAGGCCCCGCGCAGTTCGAGCTGGGCCTGGATTTTCGATGGCGCCATCGGCTCGGCCTGCATGCTTTCGGCCAGCACGCGTAAGACTTGCTGTTTGGAAGTGATGTCGCGGTCAAGATAGGCTGCTGCGCTCGACAGCATGGACATTTCCTGCGCCGCAATGACCTTGCGCATTTCCTGCTCGGCCACCAGCAGGGAGACGCCGGCAATCAGGGCAGTGGCGAACATGACCATCAGCACCAGCAGGGCTGTAATCTTGAACTTGAAGGTATGAAGTTTGGGAATTTGGCGCACAACCATCTCCTGAAAGGGAGAATGCCAGGCGAGGGTTTGGCCAGGGGGAAACGTTGCGCGAGTGTAAGGCGCAGGCGAAGTATAAATCAAGGCCGCGCGACTAGCTACAGCCGCGTGCCCATCGTTGTCGCGAGGCAACTCAGCAATAGCAGTTTGAAAGTCGGGGTCAGCTCCGGCAATCGGACAAAATGTCCGATTGCCGGAGCTGACCCCGACTTTCATATGTTAACATCGCGGCCTCGACAGAATGGCCGGAGATCCCTGTGCAGCATCCGATTCGCTTCTATACCAAACCCGCCGGCGGCCTTGGCTCGCTGCACGGCACCGCCAAAGCCTTGCGCAGCAACAGTCTGCTGCCGGCTTTGAAGGTGCTGCCGCAGTTGAACCAGCCGGGCGGGGTGGATTGCCCGGGCTGCGCCTATCCGGATTCGCCCAAGGACAAGACGGTCGATTTCTGCGAGCAGGGGGCGTGGGCGATTGCACATGAATCAACATCGCGCCGTGCCACGCCGGAATTCTTTGCGGCCAATCCGCTGGCAGCGTTGCGCACGCGCGCAGAGTGGGAACTGGAAAGTTTCGGCCGCCTGACCGCACCCATGCTGTACCACCCCGCCAGTGATACCTACCGTGAAATCGGGTGGGACGAGGCCTTCAGGCTGGCGGCCGGCGCGCTGCAGGCGCTCGATGCGCCAAGCCGCGCCGTGTTCTACGCCTCCGGGCGCAGCAGCAATGAGGCGGCATTCCCTTACCAGTTGTTTGCGCGCGCTTTCGGCACCAACAACATGCCCGACTCGTCGAACTATTGCCACGAATCGTCCGGCATGGCGCTGGGCACGACGCTGGGCGTGGGCAAGTCGACCGTGACGCGCGAGGATTTCGAGCACGCCGAGGCGATCTTCGTCTTCGGCCAGAACCCGGCCACCAACCACCCGCGCATGCTGGGCGACTTGCGCGAGGCTTCGCTGCGGGGCTGCCGCATCGCTGCCTTCAACCCGATGCTGGAGCCGGGCTTGCGCGGCTTCGCCGATCCGCAATCGCCGGTCGAGACCCTGACCGGCCGCGGCACGCGCATCGCCAGCGAGTATTTCCAGGTGCGCGTGGGCGGCGACCTGGCTGCCATCACCGGCATGTGCAAGGCGGTGCTGGAAGCGGAGGAGGCGGGCGGCAAGGTGCTGGACCGCGACTTCATTGCGCGCCATACCAGCGGCTTCGAGGACTTTGCTGCCGCCGTGCGGGCGCAGCCGTGGCAGCAGGTCGAGCACGAAAGCGGCCTGTCGCGCGAGCAGATCGAACAGGCGGCGGCGATCTACATCGCTTCCAGGGCCACCATTGCCACCTGGTGCATGGGCCTGACCCAGCACGAGTATGCGATCGAGACCATCCAGATGCTGGTCAACCTGATGCTCTTACGCGGCAACGTCGGCAAGCCGGGCGCCGGCCTGATGCCGGTGCGCGGCCATTCGAACGTGCAGGGCGACCGCACCGTCGGCGTAACCAACCGGCCCAAGAAGGAATGGCTGGAAGGGCTGCAACGCGTGTTCGGTTTCACGCCGCCGGCCGAACATGGGCTCGACGCGGTAGCGGCCATCAAGGGCATCATGGATGGTTCGGTGCATGCCTTCCTTGGCCTGGGCGGCAACTTCGCCGTGGCCGGCCCGGATTCGCCGCGCGTGCTGCATGCGATGGAAGGCCTGCAATTGACCGTGCATATCGCCACCAAGCTGAATCGCACCCACCTGCATCCGGGCCGGGTCGGCCTGCTGCTGCCTTGCCTGAGCCGCACCGAACGCGATGAGCAGGAAGGCGGCCGCCAGTTCGTCAGCGTGGAAGACACGGCCAGCATGGTGCACGCGTCGACCGGGCGCGGCGACCCGGCCAGCGCCAAGTTGCGCTCGGAGCCGCATATCGTGACCGAGCTGGCGCGCCATACGCTGGCCGCAGGCGCCGCGCTGCCAGGCATCGACTGGCAGGCCATGGGCCGCGACTACAGCGTGACGCGTGCGTTGATCGAACAGGTTGCAAAGACTGCCGTGGCAGGCTTCGAAAAATACAATGACCGCATCGCGCAGCCGCGCGGCTTCCACCTGCCGAACAGTGCCCGCAACCGCGACTGGAAGACGGCCAGCGGCAAGGCGCAATTCACCGCCATCGCACTGCCGCAGGACAGCATCATGGGCCGCGCCCGCGCTGCCTTTGGCGACGAAGTGCTGTGCCTGGCCACCGTGCGTGCGCACCGGCAGTACAACACCACGGTGTATCGCGACACCACCGGTGAGGTCGACCGCTACCGCGGCGTGCACCATACGCGCAAGGTGCTGTTCATCGCTGCCGCGACGATGGCGCGCCTGGGCCTGCGCGACGGCCAACTGGTCGACGTGCATGCCGCCGCGCCGGACGGCATCGCCCGCAAGTGCAGCGGCTACCAGCTGGTGCAGTACGACGTACCGGAGGGCGATGTGTTCGGTTATTTCCCTGAACTGACGCCATTGATCTCGCCGGCGCTGGTGGCGCGCGGCTCGGCCACGCCGGCTTTCAAGGAAGTGCCGGTGCTGCTCAAGCCCGCGGAATAATCGGTTCTTCGTGGTGCATCGGCGCATCCAGCGGGATCGTGATGCGGAAGGTGGTGCCCACGCCCGGCATGCTGTCGACGTGGATCTTGCCGCCCAGGATGGTGGTGACGATGTTGTGCACGATGTTCAGGCCCAGTCCTGAACTGCCTTCGCTCATGCGGGTGGTGAAGAAGGGATCGAAGATCCGGTTGAGGTGGCCAGACGCGATGCCGGCGCCATCGTCGCTGATGATGATCTCGGCGTGGTCGCCGGAAGGAACCGGCACCGTGATCGACAAGCGGCCATGGTCCCGATTGCCGAAGCCGTGCGTGATGGCGTTGTTCACCAGCGCCGCCAGCACCTGGCCAAGCGGGCCGGGGTAGCTGTCCATCGCCACCAGCGTTGCCACGTCCACGGTGACCTCGTAGGGCGTCTTGCGCAGCACGGGCGACAGGGTATTCATGTTTTCCTGGATGACGGCGCCCAGGTCGAACCTGCGCCGCTGCGAGCTGGCGCGGTCCACCGCGACCTGCTTGAAGCTTGAAACCAGGCTGGCCGAACGTTCGATATTGCGCGTCAGGAGCAGGCCTATGCCGTCGGCTTCCTCGAGGAATTGCTGCATGTCGGAGCGGCGCAAGCCGCCTTCGAAACGCTGGCCCAGCGCGTGGATCTTGTCGTGCATTGTGCTGGCGGCGACCAGGCTGTTGCCGATCGGGGTATTGAGTTCGTGTGCAATGCCGGCCACCATTGAGCCGAGTGCTGCCAGGCGTTCACTGCGCGCCAGTTCATCCTGAGCATGGCGGGCGGCCTCGGTGCGTTCGGCGACGCGCCGTTCCAGCGACTCGTTGAGGACGGCCAGTTCTTCATACAGTACGGCCCGTTCCGACAGCCCGGCCAGGATGTTTTCCCGCATTTCGTTGATCTTGTTGGCCAGCAGATCCAGCTCCGTATTGCCGCCATGCTGCAGTTCCAGCGGCTTGCTGCCCAGGTTGTCGATATTCAGGTGGCCCACATAGTCGCTCAGTTGCTGCAGCGGCTTGCCCAGCCAATGGCGAACCACCAGCACGAAGATGAACCACAGCGCCAGGGTTTTGATTACCGAGTTCACCAGGATCAGGAAAAAGCCGTATTCGACCTGGCCGAGGATGATGCGGCGGTTGGAATAGACGGTCCATTTGCCGATTTCCTGCGGGGTACCGTTTTCGAGCTGGTAGGTAATGGGGAATTCGCGACTGAAGATCTGGCCGAACAAGCCGTCGTCGCCCAGCGGCGGAGTCAGGCGGCCGTCGGGCTGGGCGTGCATATGCTTGCCCTGTTGATCGAGCACGGTGCCGACGGCCCTGACCAGCTTGCCCTGGTCGTCCACCACCTTGATGCCGACCACGATCGGCAGCTCTTTCATGCCGGCCAGGATGCCGCGCATGATGTCATCGTTAAAGCGCCACATGGCGTCGGCGATGCCGGGGCCGAAGGTGTGCTGCATGGCTTCGATCTCGCTTTCGACGCGGCTGCGGGTGTGTTTGTATTCTGCCGTGAGCTGGATGACGGTTACCACGACCGTGACGATGAAGTAGCAGCCAAAGATGATGCGTAGCAGGCGGGCGGCAATCGAGCGGGTCATTTGAACCACCGGTCTTCGATCTGCTTGTAGCGCGGCGAATTGAGCAGCTTGTCGTAACCCTCGTTGAATTTGCCCAGCATCTCGCGGCTGTCAGGTGCAGACTTGCTGAAGGCGATGAACAGGTCTGGCGTAGCGACCGTCCCCACCAGCGTAAAACGGCCGGCAAATTCATCGGGCTTGCTGCGGAACAGGGCGCGGGCGATGCGTTCTTCAGCCGCCATGTATTCGATGCGATCGGCCATCAGCATGCGGAAGCCGTATTCGTTCTTGTCCACCACCCGGCGCCGGATCTGCGTATTGACGTCGAATTCCTCGCCGTATTCATAGTCGCGCTGCACGCCGACAGTGTGCCCCTCCAGGTCTTTGGTGCGCAGCCCGCGCTGGCGCGAGCCCGAGCGCGCGTAAATATTCATGCGGGTTGAAAACAGCGGCATGCGCGGCCACAGGTAAAAGGGCCTGATCAGGCTGTTCGGGACCGCGTCAAAGCATGCCGTCAATTGGCCGGCACGCGTTTCAGCCATGCAGCGGGAATAGGGAAGGGCCCTGAATTCGGCGCGCACACCTGCAAGGGCAAAGGCTTCGCGTACCACGTCGACGGCAAAACCCTGGGGATGCTGCTGGGGCGCCGACGAATATGGCGCCCAATCATCTTCCGCTCCGATGACCACCGTGGGGCCGGCGCATGCGTGCGATACGGTAAGCAGTACCGCAAGAATTGTTAAAAGAAGCACACGGCACATGTTGAGTGACACCGTAGGGAAAGCGGGCTGCATTGAGGCAAGTATAAACTTTGCGTTCGCTAGCGTTTAACTATTTGGCGCGCCTGTTGTAGCCGAACCATAGAACCCGGCCGACCTGCAGTGGAATTTCTAATGTTTCAGGTTTATTGCAAAAATGTAATACAGATCAAGGAAATTTAATTGTACAATGTGAAATTTTTCACCGATAGAAAAGTTTTAAGTTTGCCGTGTCGACAGTTGTTTCCTATTTCCAGGCCCGCCTCGGGGCCGAGTTCCTCATCGCCGGTTCAGCCTTGTCGCTGGTCTTGACTGAAGTCCAGCCAACGGCCAATCCATGCGCGTTTGCGCTGACTTTCCAGGGTCCTGCCACGCCGGAACTGGAGCAGCAAACCATCATCCTGGAACGTAACGGCGATGACGCTATTGCAATTTTCATCGTCCCTGCAGGCTGCAACAGCGCCGGGATGCTGTACCACGCCGTATTTAACAATTAACCCTCAACAGGAGACCATATGGCAGAGCCATACTTGGCCGAGATCAAGCTCGTCTCGTTTAATTTCCCGCCGAAAGGTTGGGCTTTTTGCAATGGGCAGCAGTTGCCGATCAATCAGAACCAGGCCTTGTTCTCCTTGCTGGGAACCACCTACGGCGGGAATGGACAAACCACGTTTGCGCTGCCGGACCTGCGCGGCCGCGTCCCGGCCCATGCCGGCATCGGCATCATCCAGGGCCAGGCCGGTGGCGCGTTCGAGCACACCTTGTCCCAGGCTGAAATGCCAGGCCACAGCCACCGCCTGAACGCCAGCACGGCAGTCGCAACGACCAATGACCCGAACGGCGCACTACTGGCGCGCAAGGGCCGGCTGACCGCGGATGTCTTCAATGGCTCGCCAAACGTGGGCCTGGTGTCGACGCAGGTCTCCAGCATCGGCGGTTCGCAGCCGCACGAGAATACCCAACCCTACCTGGCGCTGAATTTCATCATTGCGCTGCAGGGCATTTTCCCTAGCCAGAATTGAGTGGAGCCAACCATGTCTGATCCTTATATTGGCGAAATCCGCATGTTTGGCGGTAACTTCGCGCCGGCCGGATGGGCTTTTTGCGATGGCCAACTGCTGCCCATTTCCGAATACGACACCCTGTTTACACTGATCGGCACCACCTATGGCGGCGACGGGCAGTCGACTTTCGCGCTTCCTGATATGCGCAGCCGTGTGCCGCTGCATTGCGGCAGCCTGCAAGGCCGCAGCTTCACCATCGGCGAAATGGGTGGGGCAGAGAGCGTCACGCTGACTTCGCAGCAAATCCCGAGCCATACCCACACCATTATCGGCAGCACCGAACGCGGTAGTGGCGCCTTCACCAACCTGACCGGTTATCCGGCAGCGACGGTGAGCGCCGGCACGGCGCTGTACGGCACCTCCGACAATAATGTGCAGCCGATGGCGGCAGGGGCCATCACAGCGGCGGGCGGGTCGCAACCGCACGACAACATGGCGCCTTACCTCGGCGTCAATTTCATCATTTCGCTGTTCGGCATATTCCCGCAGCAGGCTTGAGGACCTTTCGATGAGTTCACCATTTGTTGCGGAAATCCGCATGTTTGCATGCAACTTCGCGCCGACCGGCTGGGCCACCTGCGATGGGCAGCTGCTGCCGATCTCGCAGAACACGGCGCTGTTTTCCCTGCTCGGCACCACTTATGGCGGCGATGGCAAATCGACCTTTGCCTTGCCCGACCTGAACGGACGCACGCCGCTGCACCCGGGGCAAGGGGCTGGCCTGTCGCTGCGCGACCTGGGTGAGCAGGGCGGCAGCGACACCGTCAGCCTGCTCGAATCGGAAATGCCGGTGCATTCCCATAACCTGCAAGCGACTACCGTCACCGCCAACCAGCTGGCGCCAGGCGCCTCGAGCGGCTTTGCCAAGTCCGGTTCGATGAACCAGATCTACAGCAAGACCACCGCCGGCATGTCGCCAATGCGGCCTGAAGTATTGGCCGTAGCAGGCAGCGGCCAGCCGCATAACAACCGCCAGCCATACCTGGGCATGTTGTTCTGCATCGCGCTGCAGGGTGTTTTCCCCCCGCGTTCGTGATGAAGGTCACCCTGCGCAGTGAGGCTGCGCTGGACCGCGCCTTCCTGCGCGCGCTGTTCGGCGAAGTCCGTGTGCGCGAACTAAGGCTGGCCGGCATGGATCAAGGCCTGCTGCAGCCACTGCTTGACATGCAGTTCGAGGCGCAGCGGCAGTCGTACCGGCAAGCCTATCCGTTGGCGCGCTTCGACATCATCGAAGTCGACGGCCTTCCTGCCGGGCGGCGCATCGTGGCGCAAGCGGGGGATGCCCTGCATCTGGTCGACCTCGCATTGATGCCGGCATGGTGCGGGAATGGCATCGGTAGCGCGCAACTGCGCGGCCTGCAGCGGGAAGCAGCCGGCGCAGGCATGCCGCTGCGCTTACATGTAGCACTGAATAATCGGGCCGAGGCGCTATATCGCCGCCTCGGCTTCAAAGAAACTGGGGTGTCCGGCATGCGCCGGGCCATGGAATGGGAGAACGACAATGAATGATCGAGTAACTTCGCGACGCACCTTGCTGAAAGCAGGTGGCGGTTCCTTGCTGGCGGCGGGCCTGGGCCTGCGCACGCCGGCGGCGCTTGCCGATGAAACCGGCAACCGCTTTGGCTGGAGCCGTGCCGCTGCCGAACGCCTGGTGGGCCAGGTCTTCTGGCTGAACCACCCGGAGCATCGCGCTTTGCAAATCAAGCTGGAACGGGTGCAAGCCTCCAAACTCGCACCTGATGGCGCGGCAGCAAAACAATTCACGCTGGTGTTTTCGGCCGCTGCGCAGCCGGCCATCCAGGCCGGCAGCTACGAAATCGAAAATGAAGCCATGGGCCGCCAGTTGGTGTTCCTTCAGCCAGGCGCCCGCCAGGGTGCGCTGATCACGCTACGCGCCGACTTCAACCTGCACGTTTAAGGAAACACAATGCACAAACACGCCTCCGCCAACCGTTTTTATCGCCTCGTCTGGAGCACGGTGCATCGCTGCTGGGTGGCCGTTGCCGAGGGCACGCGCAGCCACGGCAAGGGTGGCGTGCGCCGCCGCGCCGCCGCCGTGCTGGCGGGCAGCCTGGCCATGGCGGGAGCGGCTGCAGCCGGCGCGCCGCCAGTCAACGCGCTGCCAACCGGCATGCAGTTGGTGGCAGGCCAGGCTGGCGTGAATGTGCAAGGCGGCAGCATGACGGTCAGTCAGGCCACGCAGCAGGCCATCATGAACTGGCAGGGTTTCGATATCGGCGCCAATGCGCAGGTGCGTTTCAACCAGCCGGATGCGTCGGCGGTGGCGCTGAACCGGGTGGTGGGCGGGGAGGCAAGCGCCATCTTCGGCAAGCTGTCGTCCAACGGCAAGGTATTTCTGGTCAATCCGCAAGGGGTGCTGTTTGGCACCAGTGCGCAGGTGGATGTGGGCGGATTGGTCGCATCGAGCCTTGGCATCACCGACCAGTCTTTCCTGTCCGGCAGCTATCGTTTCAGCGGCAGCGGTGCCGGCGCGGTACGCAATGAGGGCCGCATCAATGCTGCTGGCGGCGTCGTGGCGCTGCTGGCGCCAACCGTATCGAACCAGGGCAGCATTTCGGCGCAAGGCGGCAGCGTGGCACTGGCGGCCGGCAGTGCGGTCGGCATGGACTTGCGCGGCGACGGCTTGATCATGCTGCGTGTGGAACAGGGCGCGCTCGATGCGCTGGCCGAGAACAAGGGCCTGCTGCAGGCCGATAGCGGACAGGTTCTGCTGACGGCCAAGGCGGCCGATGCGCTGGCGCGTTCCACCGTCAATAACGCTGGGGTTGTGCAAGCGCGGGGACTGGTGGCCGATGGCGGCACGATCCGGCTGGTGGGCGACGGGCTGGTGCAGGCAGGCCAGCTTGACGCTTCATCCAGCAAGGGCCGGGGCGGCAGCGTCAGGATCGCGGGCGGCTTCGTTGCGCTCGATGGCGCGGTGCGCGCGGACGGCGTGCGCGGCGGCAGCGTGGACGTGGGAGCGGCCGGCGACCTGTCCGCTGCTGCGGCGCTGTCGGCAGCCGGCACGGCAGGCAAGGGCGGCAGCATCAAGCTGGTCTCCGGTGCCGGCCTGGCGGAGAATACCTCGGCTTCCACCAATGTGAGCGGCGCCACCGACGGCGGCGCTGTATCGCTGCAAGCCGGCGGCAGCCTGCTGTCTTCCGGCCGGCACGATGCGCACGGCGCGGCGGGGATGGGCGGGCGGGTCGACATCAGCGGCGCCGACGTGCGCCTGATGGCCGCGAACGTCGATGCTTCCGGAGCTACCCAGGGTGGCCTGGTACGCGTGGGCGGGGCTTTCCAGGGCGGTGCACAGCGCGCCGATGCGCCGGACGCAGACCGCTTCGCTGCACGCTGGGGCGTCATGGCCAATATCGCCAATGCCGATGCCACCTTCATCAACGACAGCACCACGCTGGACGTCTCGGCGCGCGGCGCAGCAGGACAAGGCGGTACTGCTGTCGTGTGGTCGCAGCAGCAAACCACCATGCTGGGCGCGGTCAAGGCCACTGGTGCCGCACGTGGCGGAGCGGTCGAGATCTCCTCGCACGAGGATTTGCGGCATGTGGGCCTGGAACGGCTGGACATCGGCGCCGGCGGCCGCCTGTTGCTGGACCCTAAGAATATCGTGATCGGCAGCTTCGCCAACCAGTGGACGTATGACGCTGTCATCGGCAAAGGCTTCAGCGGCGGCAAGAACCGCGACGTGGCCAGCCTGAAGGAAGGCGACTGGTTCGGCTACGGCGTAGCGCTGACTTCCGACGGCAAGGGCCTTGCGGTCGGCGCGCCGCTCGACGACGGCGTTGCCGGCGCCGCCGATGCCAATTACGGCGCCGTGCGCCTGTTTACGTTCAGCGACGGCCAGTTCAACGGCGGTGCGCTGGTCGGCACCATCGGTCATGGCTACACCGGCGGCAACAACTTCAATATGTCGGCCCAGTTGACGGGCGGCGACGCATTCGGCAGTTCCGTCGCATTGAGCAGGACCGGCGACGTGCTGGCCGTCGGCGCGCTTGGCAGCGACTACGCCGGCAAGGTGTACACCTTCGGCTTTGGCACCGGCTTCACTGCACCGGCATTGACCCAGACGATTGCCAGCAGCGCCGGCGGATCGAATGGCTTCGGCGTCGCGGTGGCCCTGAATGGTGACGGCGACAAGCTGGCAGTGGGCGCATTGTTCGACAGCAGTGTCGAACTGTTCACCAAATCGAATGGCAGCTTCTCAAGCCTGGCCACCCTGAACGGTACCGCAGACACCCAGTTTGGCAGCGCCGTGGCGCTCAATGACGCCGGCACGCAACTGGCGGTCGGGGCTCCGGCCGAGAACAACAGCAAAGGCATGGTCTACCTGTACTCCACGCCGTTCACTTCGCTGGCCGGCCAGGGCTCGATCGGCCAGGGCGGCAGCAAGCTCAATATCAACCTGAATGACGGCGAGTTGTTCGGTTCGTCGCTGGCGATGAACGATGCCGGGACGCGCCTGGCAATCGGTTCGCCAACGAACGGCGGACTTGACAGCGCGGGCACCGGCCCTGGCGCGGTGCGTATCATCGACTATACCGGCACCTTCTCGGCGCCTGCGGTAACGGCGGTGATCGGCCGCGATTACACCCAGGGCGCAAACGCCAGCCTAGACATCAACGACTATGGCAATTTCGGCTTTGCCGTAGCCATGAACGGCGCCGGTGACAGCCTGGCGGTAGCCCAGCCTTTCGCCGATTCGGCCGATGGCAGCACGTTCCAGACCGGAGCGGTCAGCTTGTTCCGCCTGCTGCCGGCCCCCGCAGCCGCTTCCTTGTCGTTCGGCCAGTCCTATCCGCAAGCGAACGTCAACGCCTCGGTGGACGCGCAGAAGCTGGCCGCCGCCCTGGCTGCGGGCACCAGCATTACGCTGCAAGCCAATAACGACATCACCTGGCAGGCCGGCAACGCCATCAACGCTGCCGGCACCGGCGACCTGTCGCTGCAGGCCGGCCGCAGTGTCGAGCTGAACTCGAACATCGCCATGGGCGGCAAGCTGAGCGTCACCGCCAATGCCGGCACCGGCGCCGGCGTGGTGAGCGCCTATCGCAGTGCCGGCAACGCGGCCATCACGGTTGCCAACGGTACTGCCATCAATGCCGGCGACGTCAGCCTGACCATCGATACCGGTGCCGGCCAGGCGGAATCCGCCAGCGGCGATATCGCCATCGCAGGCGCAGTCAGCGCCAAGACGATCACCATCATCAACAAGGGCCCAACGGCCGGAAGCGACGTCGTGATCAACACCGGCGGCAGCCTGGCTGGTTCGGGCGGCGGCGGTGCAGCCACGGTCGTTGTGGCCTCAGCGGGCGCCAATGGCGGCACCTTTACCAACAATGCCGGCAGCAATGCGCTGCGGGGCGGGGCCAACGGCTATTACCATGTGTATGCGGATGCGCCGGCCAATGCCCTGGAAGGGATGAGCGGCTACAACAAGCATTACAACCAGTCGTACACCGGAGCGTCTCCTGCGTACACCGCCGCGGGCGGCAACTGGTTCATGTACAAGCTGGCGCCGACACTGACCGTCACCGCGCAGAACGCCAGCAAGGTCTACGACGGCACAGGATCGCTGCCGGCGTTCAGCTATAACGTCACCGGCTATATCGATGGCGATGCGGGCGGCATCTCCGGCTCGGCCGCCGCGACGGAATTCACCAGGAACGTCGGGACCTATAGCCTGAACAAGGGCAGCCTGCTCAGCGACCTGGGCTACAACATCAGTTTCGCCACCGGCAAAACCCTGACCGTCACGCCGAAAGCGCTGACCGTCACCGCGACGGGTATCGACAAGGTGTACGACGGCCTGGCAAGCGCGAGCGTGACGCTGGGCGACGACCGGGTCAGTGGCGACCAGTTGACCGCGAGCGCAACGTCGAGCACTTTCGCCAACAAGAATGCCGGCAATGGCAAGGCGGTCACCGTGAGCGGCATTGCGCTGTCTGGGACCGATGCGGCGAACTATTCGCTGGTGTCGTCAATGGCGGCGACTACTGCGAACATCAGCCAGCGCACGCTCAATGTGAGCGCGACGGCCTCCAACAAGGTTTATGACGGTTCGCTCAGTGCCAGCGCAACCCTCGGCGACGACCGTGTGGCCGGCGATACGCTGACGGTCAGCCAGGCCGGCGCCACGTTTGCAGTCAAGGACGTGGGCGTCGCCAGGACGGTGCAGGTGACCGGGCTTTCCCTGTCGGGCACCGATGCGGCCAACTATGCGCTCGGAGCCACTACGGCTTCGACTGCAGCCGATATCACCCAGCGCCTGCTGACGGTAGGCGTGAACGCAGCGGACAAGGTCTACGATGGCGCACTGGCTGCGACGGTCGGCTATACGGACAATCGCGTAAGCGGCGACGTGTTGACGATTTCGAGCAGCGCCGCGTTCGCAGACAAGAACGTCGGTAGCGCGAAATCGGTCACGGCAACGGGCCTGGCTCTGTCAGGTGCCGACGCGGGCAATTATTCGCTGGCTTCGACCACTGCCGGTACCACGGCGTCGATCACGGCGCGCACGCTGACTGTGACGGCAAGCGGCAACGACAAGGTGTACGACCGCTCCCAGGCGGCAACAGTGAGTCTCAGCGATGACCGCGTGGCGGGTGATGTGCTGTCGGTCAGCGGCAGTGCATCCTTCAGCGACCGGAATGCCGGCATCGCCAAGGATGTCAGCGTAACCGGAATCGCCATCACGGGAGCCGATTCAGGCAATTACGTGCTGTCGTCGACCCAGGCTGCCACCAAGGCAGATATCGGCAAGCGAGCGCTGACGGTGACCATGACCGGAGGGAATAAGACCTATGACGGCACGACCAATGCGACGGTCGGCCTGGCAAGCGATGTGCTGGGCGGCGACAGCCTGTCGCTGGGTAGCGCCAGTGCCAGCTTTACCAGCAAGGATGCCGGCAACGGCAAGACGGTGAACGTCAGCGGCATTTCCATCGTTGGCGGCACGGACGCGGACAATTACGCGCTGGCCTCCAGCACCATCAGCGGAACGGCCGATATTGCGGCACGCACGCTGGTGGTGACTGCGACCGGGGGCAACCGGGTTTATGACGGTAGCCGCAATGCCGTTGTGACCCTGGGCGATGACCGCGTCAATGGCGATGCGCTGTCGGTCAGCGGCAATGCCTCGTTCGCCGACAAGAACGTGGGCACTGCCAAGGATATCAGCGTGACGGCAGTTTCGCTGTCCGGCGCCGATGCGGGCAACTACGTACTGTCGGCCAACCCGGTTACCACCAAGGCCGACATCAGCGCACGCACCTTGAATGCCACGGCGACCGGCGCGGACAAGGTGTATGACCGCGGCACCACGGCATCCGTGACGCTTGGCGATGACCGTGTCGCCGGAGACGTCCTGTCGCTTGCCTTTGGCGCCGCAAACTTCACCGACAAGAATGCCGGCATTGGCAAGACGATCAATGTCAGCGGCATCTCCGCAACGGGAACGGATTCCGGCAATTATGTGCTGGCATCGACCAATGCGACTGCCAGCGGCAACATCACGCCGCGCACGCTGGTGGTCGGCGCACAGGCTTCCAGCAAGGTGTATGACGGTGGCCTGTCCGCCAGCGCGAGCTATACCGACGACCGACTGGCTGGCGACCAGTTGTCGGTCAGCGGTAATGCCAGCTTCGCCGACAAGAACGTGGGCAACGGCAAGACCGTGACTGCCAACGGACTGGCGCTGTCCGGTACTGATGCCGCCAACTATGCCCTGGCGGCGAACAGTGTCGCTACGACGGCCAATATCACGCCGCGTACCCTGAACGTCAGTGTGCAAGGCAATAAGGTCTATGACGGCAGCACTGCGGTGTCGGCAAACTTTAGCGATGACCGCGTGGCGAACGACGTGCTGACCGTCAGCGGCACCAGCAATTTCAGCAACAAGAATGCCGGCAATGGCAAGGTGCTGACAGCAACCGGCCTTGCCTTGTCTGGAGGCGATGCGGGCAACTACCAACTGTCGTCGACGACGGCAGCAGGCTCGGGCTCCATTGCAGCGCGCGCGCTGACCGTCACCGTGACAGCCGCCGACAAGGTCTACGACGGCACGACCACGACCTCGGTCGTGCTGCTTGGCGACGATCGCGTCGCGGGCGACCAGCTGGCGCTGACCGGCGGCACAGGCAGCTTCCTGGACAAGAATGCGGGCCACAACAAGGCGGTCTCCTTGTCCGGCCTCGGCGTCGGCGGCGTGGATGCTGGCAACTACGATGTGTCGTTCGTTGCCAATGGCACAGCGAGCATCACCCAGCGCGCCCTGCAGGTAAGCGTCAGCGGCGTGGACAAGGGGTATGACGGCCTGGTCGCCGCAGGCGTGACTTACAGCGACGACCGCCTTGCCGGGGACCAGTTGCAAGTCAGCGGCAACGCCAGCTTCGCCGACAAGAATGTCGGCAACGGCAAGGCGGTTTCCGTTTCGGGTATCGCCCTGGCCGGCGCAGATGCGGGCAATTACGCGGTCAGCAACGGCACCGCAAGCACCACGGCATCCATTACGCCGAAGGTCCTGGCGGCTGTCGCGAATGGGGTTGTGGGCAAGGTATATGACGGCAGTACAACGGCGAACGTCGCGGCAGGCCAGGTCGGCTTGACCGGCTTCGTGGCGGGCGAAGGTGCTTCCGTAGGCGCGCTGCAAGGGCAATATAACAGCGCCAATGTCGTGGGCGCCGGCAGTGTCAAGGCCGGCCTGGATGTCGCCGCGGTGAACGCCGATGCCGGTACCGCGCTGTCGAATTATGTGCTTCCTGCGGATGTTGCGCTGGCCGGCAGCATCAGCGCGCGCCAGCTGACAATCAACGGCGTCAGCGTTGCGAACAAGACCTACGACGGCAGCACCAATGCCACCCTGTCGAATGGCGGCAGCTTGTCTGGCCTGGTCCATGGCGAAAACCTGGTGCTACAAGGCCCTGCCAGCGTGCAGTTCGATAACCGCAACGCTGGTGCCGGCAAGCAAGTCATTGTCAGCGGCTACAGCCTGGCGGACGGCAGCGGCCTGGCGTCGAATTATGCACTGGCCAGCAACAGCGTCACCGCCAGCGGCTCCATCACCCAGGCGAAGCTGCTGGTGAAGGCTGACGACCTGGCGCGCGCATACGGCGCCAGCAACCCGGCCCTGACCTGGACTGCCAGCGGTTTCGTTGGCGGCGATACCTCAGCGCTGTTAGGCGATGTGCAGGCATCCACCACTGCAGCCAGGGACTCGGTGCCCGGTACTTATGCCATCGTCGTTCAAGGCAACAGCCTTGCCAACTACACAGTCGATTACATCAACGGCGTAATGACCGTGGCGCGCGCCCCGCAGCAGTTTGAAAACGTCATAGGCAACGCCGTGAATCCGGTATTGCCAGGGCAGCAGGATGCGATGGGACGGGGTATGAACGTGTGGATGCAACTGGCAGGTGACGGCGCTCCGCTGGTCGGCGTACCTGCGGAAGTTGCGGCAGTCAATGGCGTTGCCGGCCCGGCCACCTTGAACGGGTGGGGCTGGCTGTCAGACCTGCTGCAGCGCGCGAAAGTGCGGTCCACCAACAATGCGGCTGCAGCCATGCCTCAACAAAGCATGGGTGAGACGCGTGAGTACAGCATTGGCGGCGGCAGCCGCGTAAAAGTACGCGACGGCGGTGTGAACGGCGCCGGCGCACCTAACTGACAAGAGCAGGGAATACGAAGTGCAGAAACATACCAAGAACAGCCTGGCGCTTGCCATCCTGGGCGCCCCAGCCCTCGCGTTCGCGCAGGCCTTGCCGGACGCCGGCCGCATCCTGGAGCAGAATCGCCCGCCGGCGCTGGTTCGCCAGCCGGCAGCAACCGGGAAAGTGGTGCCTGATGCGGCACCCGTGCCGGGCCTGGCACTGGAAGGCGCGCAGAAAGTGATGGTGCGCCGCTTTGCACTGCAGGGAGTGGGCGCGTTCGACCCAACTGCCTTGCAGGGCGTGCTGGCGCCATTTACCGGGCGCGAATTGACGTTCGCCGAGTTGCAGCAGGCCTGCAACGTGGTGACGGACTACTACCGTACTCGCGGCTATTTCGTGGCAAGCGCAGTGCTGCCGGCGCAGGAAATCGGCGATGGCGAAGTGACCATCCAAGTGCTGGAAGGCCGGATTTCCCAACTGCGGCTGGTGCCGGCCGGCGAGGTACGCCTGCGTCCGGAGGTGGCACGGCGCTACCTCGACGCATTGGTGCCGCAGGGCCAGCCGGTGCAGGAGGACCGCCTCGAACGTGCGCTGTTGTTGACGCAAGATTTGCCTGGCATGGGCGCCCGCGCCGAATTGAGCCAGGGGCAGGGCCTTGGCGAGTCGGAGCTGGCCGTGCAATTGAATGAAGGGCCGCTGGCCAGCGGGTCCGTGAGCCTGGACAATTCCAGCAACCGCTATACGGGCGCCACACGCCTTTCCGGCAGCCTCGCATTGAACGACCTGGGCGGGTATGGCGGCCAGTTGTCGCTGCTCGCTTCCAGCGCAGGTGACGGCTTCCGCTACGGCCGCGCAGGCTATGTCGCACCGATGGGCTTCAAGGGCCTGAAAGCCGGCGCTGCCATCTCGCGCATGCGCTACAAGCTGGGCGAGGAATTCAAGTCCCTGGACGCGCACGGCACGGCATCGGTGGCGCAATTGATCGTCACCTATCCACTGCTGCGCACCCGCAGCACCAACATCCAGCTGCGCACCGGCTACGACGATAAGCGTTACGAGAATTTTGCCAACGGGATTCAGACCAGCGACAAGCATGTGAAAGTGCTGCCGATGGCCGTAAGCTTCAGCCGCCAGGAGCCGGACGCCATGACCCAGGCCAGCCTGGAGTTGAGCCTTGGGCATCTGGACCTCGGCGGCAACGCGGCGTCGGCGGCAGCCGATGCCGCAGGTGCCCGCAGCGACGGCCGTTTCTCCCACTTGGCTTATTCGCTGGGCCGCTTCCAGCGCCTGGCCGGCAATTTCGGCCTGCTGCTGAACGCCAGCGGCCAGTTCGCGTCGCGCAACCTGGAGTCGGGCGAGAAGATTTCGCTGGGCGGCTCGGGCCGCGTGCGTGCCTATCCGGCCGGCGAAGCCACCGGCGATGAGGGGCACGTGCTGACCACGGAACTGCATTATGAATTGCAGGAGCTGCATACCGACCTGTCGGCGTTCCTGGATGTCGGCCATGTACGCCTGAACAAGGGCTTGTATGCCGGCGCCCTGGCGCAGAACGGGCCGGGCAACAGCTACACCGTCAAAGGTGCGGGCCTGGGCGCGAGCTGGCGTGGCGCAAACGGTACCGTGTTACAGGTGCAGGTGGCGCGCAAGATCGGCCACAACCCGGCGCCGGGCGCCAGGGGGGAAGATGCGGATGGCAAGTCATCCAAGGCACGCGCCTGGTTCACCGCTACCGTGCCATTTTGAAACAGTTCTGCTAGCCATTTGATAGCTCGCCGTCCCTGCCATTAAGGGCTTTCCTGCCACTGTTGCCTATTTTTCGGGCCGAACGGATACTGGAATGCTCCATAACAGGCAGGGATGGCCATGAGCAAATTTCATCATATTACGCACTACGGTGAACTCGTCATGCCGGGCACTACGGCGCGCGGCGAACTGCCGGACGACTTCACCATGAATTCCCCGGTCGGCATAGCGCGCGACCATTACGACCATGTCTGGGTGTGCGATACAGGCAACAGCCGCCTGCTGGTATTCACGGCCGACCTGAATACGCTGCTGCACGTGATCGACACGCCGGGCGAGGGTTCGGAACAGGCGCGCCGCCTGATGATGCCTTTCCACCTTTGCCCTCACCCGGAGCAGGACCTGATGTACTGCAGCGACATGGGCAACGGCCGCATCGTGGTGTTCGAATATGACGAGCACTCGGTCGATTTCCAGTTTGCCTTTGGCGACGCGGCCGATGGCATCAACGGCAAGGGCTTTGCGCCTCTGAGCGACCCGAACGGCATCACCATCGTCAAAGAGGCCAGCGGCGATCATTTTGTTTACGTGTGCGATGAATTCTTCCACACCGAAGGCGATGACCGCAGCCGCTGCGTGAAGTTCACGCCGGAAGGCAAGTTCGTGCTGCAGTTCCGTACCATCGACGATGCCAACAGCGTGCACGACCTGTTGTGGCCGCAGGGCCTGGCATCGGATTCGCACGGCAACCTGTACCTGGCCAACACGGGCCACTATGAAGTGCTGAAGATCGATACCGCCTGGCCGATCAAGAATGAGCGCGTGCAGTGTCCCGGCGAGACTTCGCTGTTGCATAGCTTCGGCAACCCGGCCGGCATCGGCAAGTTCAATGTCATGCGTTCGGTATGCGTGATCAACGACCGCATCTTCGTGCCAGGCCAGGTGGAGGATTCGATCACGGTCTACGATACCGACGGCAAGCTGCTGACGGTGGTGGAGGGCATGCTGCCGTTGTGGAACCACAAGCCGCAAGCCATGCATTCGATTTCCGACCTGGTGTACGGTTCGCTGGAAGACGCGGTGTTTGTCGGTCCTTACCAGATCTGCGCGGCGGCCGAGGCCAATGTCTACTACGTGACCGAGCCGTTCGCCTCGACGGTGCTGAAGATGCGCATCGCGCCCGACCGGGACGGCGGCGACCAGGACGCGATCCTGCTGGACGCCGTCGGCCACCGGCGCGACCACCAGGGGGCAAAGGCCGTTACCTCGCAATTCAACTGCATGACGGCGGTGATCGGCGTCGATCCCAAACGCGAGGGCAGTGGTACCTTGCCGCAGTCAAACTGGATCGATAGCTGGGCCAGCGCCACGGCCAATATCTACAAGTACTGGTACGACCAGTTGAAGCACCATGCGCGGCTCGATCCGCTGGCGGGGGCGGCCACCTCGTCCTACAACATCGATTCCGGCAACTGGTGCATGAAGACTTTCAACACCTCGGCCGATCCGATCGCCCAGTTGCAGGACATGATGCGCGGCTTCTTCATGCCGGGCGGGCTGGCGATGGCCGTGTATTACCCTTCGCAGCCGCTGCTCGGGCAAATCTGCCCCGGCACACCGCTGGTGTTTGTCACCAACTTCAACGCCTGCACGGTGTCGATGTTCCAGTTCGGGCCCGGCGGGCACTTGCTGAACTACGGCTTGCCGTTCGGGCGCGAAGGCCTGGGCGGCAATGGCACGCTGAAGGCCCCGCAGGGGCTGGAAGTCAACAGCCATGGTGAAATCTATATCGCCGACTCGCTCAACAACCGCATCTCGATGTGGCAGTTGCAGCCTTCGGGCCTGGTCTCCTTCGTCAGGAATTTCCAGTGGGTGGAGGACGGCGAACCGCTGGCCAGCTTCGCTCCCTGCGACGTGGCGATCGATGCCCAGGACCGCGTCTTTGTGTGCGACCAGTTCAACAACTGCATTCGCGTCTTCGACCGGCAGGGCAACAGCCTGTGGAGCTATGGCCGTGCGGGCTATTGCGACAATCTTGAGAAAGATGCCGACAAATTCTACCTGCCGGCCAGCCTGTGCGTGGACCAGGAGGGACACCTGATTGTCAACGATTTGGTAAACCGTGCACTGAAGATCTTCCGCATCGGCGAGGACACGCTAGAATACGTAACGGGAGAGCTTGTATTTAAAAAGTATCCCGAAGTAGGCGGCGTCTGGATGCCGTTCTTCATCTACGCGCGCGACCGGCGCGTGTACGTGCCCGACACCACTTTTAACGTCGTCAACATTTACGCCTACCAGCTTGAATGACGGGGGTGCGCCATGTGGAGAGGTTTGTTGGCCGGATTGCTGGTCATAGGCGCCGTGCAGGCGGCCGATAAAAAGACCTTCTCCATAGGCGTTGAGGATTACAAGAACTGGCTGCCGTATTCCGAGGTGAGGAATGGCGTGTACGGTGGCCTGGGCCGGGACATCCTCGACGCCTTCGCCCGGCAGATGGGCTATACCTTCACCTACGAATACTACCCGCTGAAGCGGCGTGATCGCCTGTTCGTCGACGGGCAGGTCGACCTGTCCTTTCCGGACAACCCGAACTGGGTGGTGGAAATGAAAAAGGAGCTGAAAATCAGCTACGCTCCGGTACTGGAATTTACCGATGGCGTGCTGGTACGGCCCGAGAACATGGGCAAAGGCGTGGGCCGCCTGAAAACCCTTGGCATCCCGCTTGGCTTCACGCCTTATCCTTACCAGCAGCTGATGTCGGCCGGCTCGCTGCGCATCGAGGAAACTGCCGACTACGATGCCCTGTACGAAAAGCTGATCATGCGGCGCGTCGACGGCGCCTATATGAACACGCGTATCGCCCGCCATTACTGGACCAAGATCCGCAAGCTGCCGCAGGTGCCGGTGTCCTACGATCCGGACCTGCCGCATGCCTCCGGCCAGTGGTACCTGTCGTCGCACAAATATCCGAAGGTGGTGGAGGAATTCCGGCGCTTCATGCAGACCAATAAGGCGGAAGTGGAGGAGCTGAAGAAAAAGTACAACTTCGTCTCCTCCGACGACCAGTAACTACGCGGATTTCAGGCCCAGTACCTCGATCGGCTCGATGCTGGGCGGGTTGGCGAACAGCTCGGGCGCCTGCGCCATCAGGGCTTGTGCGATCGGACCGTTCAGGTGGCCCTGGCGCGCCTCCTCGGTTTCGAAGGCGTCGAACACGCCGAACACGCGCTCGGACAGGCGCAGGGCGAACCAGTACTTGGTGCCCGGTTCCTGCCTGGCCAGCGCCAGGCCGGTGTGGAGGAAGTCGGCAACGGCGGATTCCTTGCCCGGCTTGGCTTCGAAACGGGCGAACAGTGCGTACTTGATCATGATTATCTCCTGGTTGGATTGATCGCGAAACTGCGATGGAGCTACTTTACCGGCGCCACGCCAGCGGTTAAATTGGCGAGATTGACATCTTTGGTATCGATCGCGCCATGAATATCACCGTGCTCGCGCTGGACAGCGTGTTCGACACCGGGCTTTCGGCCGTGCTGGACGCCTTCACCACGGCCAATGAACTGGCGCCCATGCTGGAAGCGCCGCAGCCCGCGTTCAACGTGACGCTGGCCGCCATTCGCCCCACGGTACGCAGCGCGCAGGGCATGCAATTGCCGGTAGTACCGTTGGCGTCGGCGCCTGCGCCGGATCTGCTGATCCTGCCCGCGATCGGCCATAAGATGCCGGTGCCGTTGGAGGCCGCGCTGGCATCGGCTGAAGTAGCGGAGGCCGGCGCCGTGCTGCGCGACATGGCCGGGCAGGGCGTGCGCATCGCGGCCGCCTGCATCGGCACCTTCGTACTGGCGGAAAGCGGGTTGCTGGATGGGGAGGAGGCGACGACGACCTGGTGGCTGACGCCCATGTTCCGCCAGCGCTATCCCCTGGTGCGGCTGGATGCGCAGCGCATGGTGGTGGCTTCGGGGCAGTTCATTACGGCCGGAGCGGCGCTCAGCCACCTCGACATGTCGCTGGCCCTGATCAGGCAGGCCAGCCCGGAACTGGCGGCAATGGTGGCGCGCTACCTGGTGGTGGATTCACGGCCGGCGCAGTCGGCCTATGTGATTTCAGATCACCTGGCCCATGCCGACCCGTTGGTGGCGGGCTTTGACCGCTGGGTGAGGCAACACCTGGCCGAAGGATTCCAGTTGGAGGCGGCGGCAGCGGCCTTGGCCACCAGCAAGCGCACGCTGGCGCGGCGCTTGCAGGAGGTGCTGGGCAAGACGCCCGTAAATTATGTGCAGGATTTGCGCATCGAACGCGCAGTCCACCTGCTCAAGACCAGCGACCAGAACGTCGACCGCATCGCCGAGCAGGTGGGGTATCGCGACGGCGTGACTTTGCGCACGCTATTGCGGCGCAAGCTTGGCAAGGGCTTGCGCGACATTCGGGTTACTGCACGTTCAGCGTAACGTCATCCACGATGAAGGAAGTGGCGACGGTGGAGCCCTCCACGCCCTCGAAGTAGACACGCACGGTCTGGCCCTTGTACGCGCTCATGTCGAAGGTACGCTGCACATAGCTGGAACCCTTGTTCAGGTTCGAGTAGGTGGCCAGCGTTGCCAGCACGGTGCCGCTGCTGTTGCGCACCTGGACTTTCAGCGTGTCGTAAGCCTGGGTCGCGGTGGTTTCGTCGGAAGTGATCTTCAGCCAGAAGCCCAGGGTGGCGCTGGTGGCGGTCGATGGAATGCTCACTTGCTGGTACAGCGTATCGGTATGGGCGCTGCCGTAGCCGTTCATCCATGCTTTCCAGGTGCCGGCATGGGCCGAGACGGACGAATCGCTGGTAATCACGCCGCTGCTTGCGCTCCAGCTCGTGCTGCCGGATTCGAAGCCGCTGTTCAGCAGCAGCTGCTGCGAGGTGGTGGTGTTGTTGACGCTGAAGTTGACGCCGGAAGACAGCGCGCTGTTGCCGGCGGCGTCGAAGGCCTTGGCGGTCAGCACGTGGCTGCCATTGGTCACGCCGGTGGAGTTGAAGCCATACGACCAGGGCGATGCGGTATCGGTGCCTTTCAGCGCGCCGTCCACGTAGAACTCGACCTTGGTCACGCCTACGTTGTCCGTCGCAGTGGCATTGAAGGTGATGGTGCCGCTGCTGCCGCTGCTCGAAGCGCTGACGGCAGGCGCCACGGTGTCGCCGCCGGTGGAAGCTTGCTGCGTCACCCAGACCGGCGCCGACCACAGGATGTTGCCGTCGTCCTGAGTGACCTTGGCGTAGTAGAAGTGGGCGCCGTCGGTTGGGGTGATCGTGGTGTTCGCGCTGGAGGCGAGCAGGGTAACGGTGCCGTTGCGGCCTGGGACGCCTTCATAGAATTCCGAGGTCGACACCGTCTTGCCGGAGCTGCTGGTGAAGTTGGCCACCAGGTTCAGCGTGCCGCTGTTGGTGAAGCGTTCGCCCATCACATGGCCGTTGGCGGTCAGCACCAGTTGCGAGGTCTTGTCCATGGTTGCGAAGACGCGGCGGGCGCGGACCGCGTCCATGAAGCTGGCCGTGGTCAGCGCGGTGCCGTTCGGGATCAACACGCCGGTACGGTTGGTGTACGAGGCACCCCAGTTGGCGCAATGGTTGTCCTGGTCGGTGCTGAAGGCAACGTGGTAGCCGGCTTCCAGCGCTTTCTTGCAGGCGCCTTCATAGTTGCTGCGGCTCGTTTCGGTTTCGGTGGTATTGACCGAGAATGCCGAAGTGTTCATCACCTCGCACAGCGCCATCGCTTCGTCGCCGTCGGCGGTGTAGCCCAGGGCCACGCCGTTGACCAGGAACTGGCCGCTGCTCGACGGGTGGTTGAACTGACCCAGCCAGCCGCGCTGGCGCATCAGGGTGTACAGGCCGGCGTAGTCGTTCTTGGCGGTGTAGGTGTCGGCGATCAACTGGCCGGAGCTGTTGCTCTCCCAACCCAGCAATTCGTTCGAGTTCAGGATGTTCATGTGGCCGCCGTTATTGATGACGCCCCATTCCATGCCGTAAATCGCCAGGAAGTTCGGGTTGGCGCTGTTGAAGCTGGCCGCTTCCGACAGGCCGGACTGGTACAGCGCCTTGGCGGTGGCCGGGTTGGCGGAAGTGTTGGTGGAATCCGAGCCGTCATACATGTGGTTATGCTCGGAGGCCATCAGGAAATCCAGGCCTTTGTTCTTGGCGTAGTTGAAGGCATCGGTCGGGCCGTAGGCTGCCGATTGCGGATTCTGTGCGCCGGTGCAGCTTGCCAGGTCGCCACCGCCGTCGCTGTGGTTGGTCTGGCTGTGCATGTTGCCGAAATAGACGGTGTACGGCAGCGACGACGGCGCGGCTGCGATGGACATCAGGCTTGGCGTAGCGGACGCCTTGGCCTGTGGCTGCTGGCCGATGGCGATATCCCATTCCTGGTCGTGAATTTCGCCGTCGTGGGAAGCAATGCGGCGCAATACTGCGTCGGCGCCGGAGGCCAGGCTGCGCTGCGACTCTTCGGAGATGGCGCGCAGGCGTGCCTTGTAGATGCCGTTCTGCAGCGCGTTGCGGCGGTTACGTCCGGCCCATTCAACGTTGACGGTGACAGGCTTGTCTTGCAGGCGCTCGACGCCGGTCCAGCGTTCAACCACGCTGCCGTTCGGTGCCACCACTTCCAGCAACCAGCTTACCGACTGGGCGTTCTGGGCGTAAGGATAGCTGAATTCGAGTTTGAAGCTGCGCGCTTCATTGGTGCCGGCGACAGCGCGGTAAGGCGCATGCAGCGTGGCTTCGAACTCGTGGTGGTCGGCGGTGGAGGCTTGTGCGGTGCCGATGGCTGCCAGGGCGGCGGCCATTGCTAGTTTGCGAAATGCGAAAGTCATGGTATTCCCCGTGCTGTGATAATGCGCGAGAATATGCGGCAGCACGGGAGCGGCGACAAATACGGAAAAGCTTTGCGATTAAGACGAAGGCTTTATATACCGGTTTGAATTGTCCCACTTTGAACAGATCGCGTGATTTGTCCAGATTTGAAAGAGTTATGTGACGGGGGCGTCATAAATCTCTTGGCAACATGTGGCGTTTTTGCCTCAGGTTTACTGGGGCCGGAACACCAATACCGGCACCGGCGAGTTGAGCAGCACGCGATGGGTCTCGCTCCCCAGCAGCATGCCTTTCACGCCTTTGTAGCCGTGGGTCGCCATGGCGATCAGGTCGCAGCCGTAATCGATGGCCGTGGCGACGATGGTTTCGTAGGGCTGGTCGGAGCGGCGTTGCACGACGTCGCAGGGTACCTTGTAATCGCTGGCGACCTTGGCCACTTCATCGAGCACCGATGCCGAATGGACTTCGCTGTCTTTCAGGTAGACGCCGCGCGTGTCTTCCAGCATGTCGGGGTGATAGGTGAAGATGTGGAATTCCGGGATCACGTGCAGTGCCGTGACGCGCGCCCCGGCTTCCTGCGCGAACCTGATGGCCGAATGCAGCGCGGCGCCGGACGCAGGGGAACCGTCGGTCGGGAAGAGGATGTGCTTGAACATGGCTTGCTCCACAGTGGATTGATGCTTCAAGTCTGCGCATCGGCACTGTTGGCGGCCATGACCTGGGTCAAGTTTCATTTTTGTAGGATTACTACATATTTGTCGACAAGCCAGTGCTAGAATGTTTGGATGTCAACCTTAATTGAACATGGACATTTCCTGCGCCGGCGCCAACTGCTGGGCGGTGCGCTGGCACTGCCGGCAGTGGGGCTGGGCGCCGCCTTGCTGCCATCGCCGGCACAGGCGGCGGACCCGCTGGTCGTTGGCGGCCTGCCGGTGACCTGCAACCTGACCTTGCCGATCGCCTGCAGCGCCCGCGGCGGTGCGTTCGAGTTCAGCAAGTACAGCGGCTGGCCCGAGATCAAGGAGTCGCTGATGACGGGCCGCATCCAGGCGGCCTACATGCTGGCGCCGCTGGTGATGGACCTGGCCGACAAGAAGATACCGCTCAAGGTGGTCTCGCTGGGGCACCGCTCAGGCGCCGTGATCATGGTGCGCACCGATTCCGCGTATAAGCGTTTTGCCGACTTGCGCGGCAAGCGCATCGCGATCCCGAGCCGTTTTGCGGTGGACTTCCTGTTCCTGCGCAAGATGCTGGCGCGCGAAAACATGTCGCCGAAGGACGTGCAGATCATTGAAATGGCCCCGCCCGACATGCCGGCCGCGCTGTATGCCAATGCAGTGGATGCCTATTGCACCGGCGAGCCTTTTGGCGCTGCCGCGCAGAAGGCCGGCTATGCCCGTCCGCTGTCGATGACGCGCGATGAATGGCGCAACTACATCTGCTGCGTGCTGACCGTGCGCGAAGAGCTGATCAAGTCCAACCGTCCGTTGGTGCAGGACCTGGTGAACCATGTGCAGGCTGCCGGCAACTGGCTTGATGCCACGCCGGCCAACCGGGCCAAGGCCGCCAAAATTGCCTCCACACGGAAATTCTTCAACCAGGACCCGAAAGTGATCCAGTTCGTGATGGATAACCCGGCTGACCGCGTCACTTACGGCGACCTGCGCATGATCCGCGCGGAATTCGACGAGCTGATGAAGCTCTCGATCGAGGCGGGCACGTTGAAGCGCCCGGTGGCCTTCGAAACCTATGTCGACGAGAGCTTCGTCAAGTCCATCAAGCCGGTGAGCATCGCCTTATGAGCCGTTCGCATGTTTTCGCGTTGCTGCTTATGGCCGCCGCCACCGCGCAGGCGGCCGACAAGCTGAAGTCCGGCACCTTCGACCCGCCGCGCATGGCGCCCCAGATCACGCAGAAGACGGCCGGCGGCCAGGAGTTCGCGCTCGACAAATACCGCGGCAAGGTAGTGGTGCTGGAATTCGGCTATACGAGCTGCGCCGACGTTTGCCCGGTGTCGCTGGCGCTGCTGAAGCAGGCCCGCGAACGCCTCGGGACGATGGGCGACAAGCTGCAGGTGGTATTTGTTACCGTCGATCCGCAGCGCGATACTGCGCCGAAGCTGAAGGCCTACCTCGAACAGTTCGACAAAAGCTTCATCGGCCTGACCGGCACCGAAGAACAGATGGCCTCTATCCGCAAGGCTTACGGCATCTCCGCCACGAAGAAAATGGTCGAAGGCAGCAAGACCGAATATACGATGGGCCATTCGTCCTACCTGTACTTCATTGACCCGCAAGGCAGGCTGCGCGCGTTGATGCCGTTCGGCCGCCCGGCTGACGACATCGTGCACGACGTGACCTTGCTGGCCAAGGGGCAATGAAGCGCCTGCCGGCTGTCATCGCATTGCTGCTTGCAGCCGCTGGTGCCGGCGCGCTGGCTTGGGCTGCGTATGCGCCGATCAAAGCTGCTTCGCATGACGCGCTGTTCGAAATCCCGAAAGGTACCTGGGAACGCCGGATGGCAGGGCAGAAGGCCGAGATCCTGCCCGACACCATTACCCTCGTGCTGGGCGTCAACGACGTGCTCCTGCTGCGCAACAGCGACAACGTGCCCCAGGTTTTTGGTCCCGTGCTGATCATGCCGGGCCAGGACTTCCACCTGCCGTTCGAGCAGGCGGGTGAACATCCCTTCGCCTGCACCGCCCACGCCAGCGGCCAGATGACGGTCGTGGTCAAGCCCACGCCGTTGCCTGGCTGGCAGCGCTTGCAATGGCGCCTTCAATCCCTGTTATCCAAAGCCCCATGGAGAGACTGAACAAGTTTTGGCCGCCGCTGGCGGTGCTGTTGGCGATTGTCGCCATCTGGTGGTACGCGGTAGTGGCCACCGAAAGCCTGATTTTCCCGACGCCGGGGCAAGTGGTCACCGGCACAATGGAACTGGTGGAGGACGGCAGCCTGTGGGAGCATATCGGCGCCTCGCTGATGCGGGTGGGGATGGGTTTCTCGCTGGCGATCCTGGTGGCGGTGCCGATGGGACTGTGGATGGGACGCGTCGACGGCGCCTTCCGCACCCTGAATCCGGTGTTCCAGATCCTGCGCCCGATTTCGCCGATTGCCTGGATTCCCGTGGCGATCTTGTGGTTCGGGGTCGGCAATGCTTCACCGGTGTTCCTGATTTTTATTGCTGCCGTATTCCCGATGATTGTGCAGACGGCGGCAGGCGTGCACACCATCGAGAAGCGCTACCTGCGCGCGGCGGAAAATTTCGGCGTTTCGCGCTCCAGGCTGTTTCGCCAGGTGATTGTGCCGGCCGTGCTGCCCGAGATTATCGTCGGCATGCGCATTTCGCTCGGCGTAGCCTGGCTGGTGGTGGTGGCAGCGGAAATGATCGCCCTGCGCTCCGGGCTCGGTTACCTGATCATCGATTCTCGCAACGCGGGCAACCGTTATGACTTGGTTATCGCGGGCATGATCATCATCGGACTGATCGGGCTGGCGCTGGACGGCATCATGCGCCTGCTGGAAAAACTCAAAGTCGTAAGGTGGCGCTATGGACGCTAAGATTTCCGTCAACCAGATCAAGAAGAATTTCAATGCGCTGCCGGTGGTCGATGGCGTCGATTTTTCCGTTGCCGAGGGCGAGTTCGTGGCGATTGTCGGGCCATCGGGTTGCGGCAAGTCGACGCTGATGAAAATCGTGGCGGGTTTCGAGCATCCCGACGCAGGCTCGGTTGTGATCGATGGCAAGCCGATGACCAGGCCCAGCCCGAAGGGAATCGTGATTTCGCAGCACGGCTCCGTATTCCCATGGCTGACGGTGCAGCAGAACCTGATGTTCGGCCTCAATGGCGATAAGCATGGCGACAAGGCCGCCCTGGCCGATCACTATGCCGAGATGGTAGGGCTGAAGGGCTTCGAGAACGCCTATCCGCACGAACTGTCAGGCGGCATGCTGAAGCGCGCCGAAATCGCCCGCGCGCTGGTGGTGAAGCCGGAAATCCTCTACATGGACGAGCCGTTCTCCGCGCTGGACGCGCTGATGAACCTCAAGATGCGCAATGAACTGCTGCGGGTCTTGTCCGAAGAGCGCCACACAGTGCTGCTGATCACGCACGATGTGGAGGAGGCGATCTACCTTGCCGACCGCATCCTCGTGCTGTCGCCGCGGCCGACCCGCATCCAGGCCAGCTTCAAGGTCGAACACCCGCATCCGCGCAAGCTGTCGACTCCGGAACTTCAGCAACTGAAAGAAGAAATCCTTTCGCAACTAGGGTTGTGAGAAACCCGTAACAGTACCTTGAAACCTATGATTAAACTTTTGGGGAAACCAACTTCCATCAATGTTCGCAAAGTACTGTGGACGCTTTCCGAAATCGGCTTGCCTTATGAGCGTGAAGACTGGGGCGATGGCTACCGCGCCACAAACGTGCCCGAATTCACTGCCCTGAATCCCAATGCCATGGTGCCGGTACTGATCGACGGCGACTTCGTACTGTGGGAATCGAACAGCATTTGCCGCTACCTGTGCGGTAAGGCAGGGCGCCTCGACCTGCTGCCGGTTGACCCGCAAGCCCGTGCCCGTGTCGAGCAATGGATGGATTGGCAGGCGACGGAATTGAACCCCTCCTGGCGCTATGCCTTCATGGCGCTGGTGCGCAAGAGTCCAGCGTTTACCGATCCCGCACAGATCGCTGCCAGCGCCGCGGCATGGAACCGCAACGTCGGCATACTCGACCAGCACCTTGCGGCAGGCGGCCCGTTCGCGGCCGGCGAGCAGTTCACGCTAGCCGACATCCTCCTCGGCCTGTCCCTGAATCGCTGGCTGATGACACCAATCGACCGTCCCGGCTACCCGGCCGTCACCGATTACATCGAACGCCTGCTCGAACGTCCCGCTTACCGCGAGTTCGGCCGAAACGGAATTCCTTGATGGCCTATGCGGGAAAGCCAGACGCGCTGTGCGGCGGCAGTCAGATTTCGCAATAGTCTTTAATGTGCGATCGAGCCAGTTCCTGTGCGCTGGTCACTGTGGCCGCATCAACTGCGGCCGAGTCTGGCAACCAATTGAAGTAAGCGGGGCCTTGGAAGAGCAGCAGGCCATCCTTGAAGCGGCGTGCCTTGGTAAAGGTCGCCCATCCAATCTTTACTTCGCTGTCCCGGCCCACAATGTGTACGCCATTGTCGGACATCGATAGCGCAATGTCGTCGTTGTGAAATGGCGACTTTCTGAATCGCCTGCGGCTCACCCACTTATCGATGGGCCAACCGGCGAGCAGCATTCCGAGAATGCCGCCTGTAATGCCGGCAAGCGTTCCATAGCCCCGCCAAATGACAAATGCAAGAAACGCACTAAAGAGAAGGGCCAGCAGCCATTTCAACCCAATAAAAGGCCGCCGCCACCAGACCTGCTGCCGATAGCGAAGAAGCGAGGTAATCAAGTGGTCTTCCGAAAAGCAGAAATTGAAGCTGGATTGCATGTGAGTCAGCCTTCCTTGAGTAACAGGCGGTATTCGCTCGGTGTCACGCCGACGGTAGCGCGAAACTGGCGGGTGAAGGCGCTGTGGTCGGCGTAGCCGCAGGCCTGGGCAATGTCCGACACGCTGGAGTCGCCGGCCAGCATGCGCGAGGCGGCTTCAAGGCGCGTTTTGATGATCATCTGTCGCGGCGTGAGGTGGAAGATGCGCTCGAAGTAGCGCTCGATCTGCGCTACCGACATATTGGCCGTGCGTGCCAGTTGTGGCAAGGTCAGGGTTTCGCCGTACTTGTCGTGGATCAGGCGAACCGCATCGGCGACCTTGTGATAGGCGGGATTCTTGTGGTCGGCCATCGCCAGGTCGCGTGACACGCCGGCCAGGCCAACGATCGCGCCGTGGCCATCGCGCAAGGGCCGCTTTTGCGTCAGGCACCAGCCCGGATCGCGGTTGGGATAGAGGTGCAGCTCGAGCTGGTCTTCGATCTGCGCGCCTTCATCGAGCACTGATTGGTCCTGGGCCTGGAAGCGCTGTCCGAGCGGCGCGGCAAACACCTCGTTGGCGGTCTTGCCCAGCAGGCCGGATTTGTCCTTCATCCCGCAGCGCCGGGCCAGGGTCTGGTTCACCACCACATAGCGTCCCGCGCGGTCCTTGACGAAAAACACCACGTCGGGCAGCGCGTCAAACAAGGGCTCCGCGAAGAAAACATCGCCGATCCGGGCGCCAAGGTCGCTGCGCGCCGTGCTGTGTAAAAGATGTACTGACATGCCGTCCTCCCGGTGAGTTTGTCTATTTTTACACGATTGTGCAGATTTCGTCACCTTCGGCAGTCCGGCGATGCAAGACGGCGGCGCAGGGAAGGCATAAGATGGCAAGCATGAAAACCATAGCCATTATCGATTCCCACACCGGCGGCGAACCGACCCGCCTGGTGATAGACGGCGGTCCGGACCTGGGCACCGGTCCCCTTCATGAACGCCTGGCGCGCTTCCGCAGCGAGCATGACGGGTTCCGTTCCGGCGTAGTGTGCGAACCGCGCGGCTCGGACGTGCTGGTGGGCGCGCTGCTATGCGAGCCGCATGCGCCGAATTGTGCAGCAGGCGTCATCTTCTTCAACAATGTCGGCTACCTCGGCATGTGCGGCCACGGTACCATCGGACTGGTGGCGTCACTGGCTTTCATGGGCCGCCTGAGCGCCGGCGTGCACCGCATCGATACGCCGGTGGGCGTGGTGGAAGCGCAGTTGCATGACGATGGCAGCGTGACCGTGAACAATGTGCCGTCGTGGCGCAAGGCGACTGGCGTGCCGGTCGACGTGCCGGGTTATGGCGTGGTGCGCGGCGATATCGCCTGGGGCGGCAACTGGTTCTTCCTGGTGTCCGACCATGGCCGGCAACTCGAACTTGGCAATGTGCGCGAGTTGTCGGCCTACACCACCGCGATCAAGGATGCGCTGGAAGCACAGGGCATCAGCGGCGATAACGGCGCGTTGATCGATCATATCGAGCTGTTTGCCGATTCCCGCAGCGGCCTGGGCGACAGCCGGAACTTCGTGCTATGCCCTGGCAATGCCTACGATCGTTCGCCTTGCGGTACCGGCACCAGCGCCAAGCTGGCCTGCCTGGCTGCAGACGGCAAACTGGCTGAAGGTGAAGTCTGGCGTCAGGAAAGCATCGTCGGCAGCGTGTTCGAAGGTTCCTATCGCCGCGATGGCGAGCGTGTGCTGCCCAGCATTCGCGGCAAGGCCTGGGTGAACGCGACCTCGACCCTGGTGCTGGATCCGAACGATCCATTTGTCTGGGGAATTCGTTGAGCATGAAACCGGATGTCCTGATCGTCGGCGCGGGAATTATCGGCGCAGCGTGCGCCGATGCCTTGTCGGCACAGGGCTTGCGCGTGACCGTCGTCGAGCGCGACGTGGTCGGCAGCGGCGCTACTGCGGCCGGCATGGGCCACCTGGTGGCCATGGACGACAACGCGGCTGAATTGGCCCTGAGCTCGCATTCGCTGGAGTTATGGAAGGAGCTGGTGGACGGCCAATCCCAGCGTCACGAATACAGCCGTTGCGGCACCATCTGGGTCGCTGCGGACGATGAAGAACTCGAGGCCGCGCGCGCCAAGGCAGCCACCATGTCGGCCCACGGGCTGGAGTGCGATGTGATCGGCGCCCAGGATTTGTACCACCTGGAGCCGAACTTGCGGCCGCACCTGGCCGGCGGCTTGCTGGTGCAGGGCGATGGCCTGGTGTACCCGCCGAAGAGTGCGCGCATCCTGCTGGCACGCGCAGTGGCGCGCGGCGCGTCGCTGGTCACGGGCGAAGTCGTGGCACTGGAAGATGGCGGTGTGCTACTGGCGGACGGCTCGCGCCTGGCGGCCGGGCAGGTGGTACTTGCCGCGGGCACGCGCTGCCTGGCGCTGGCACCGGACCTGCCGCTGCGGCCCAAGAAGGGCCACGTCATGATTACCGACCGCTATCCGGGATTTGTGCGCCACCAACTGGTGGAGCTTGGATATATCAAGAGCGCCCACGCGTCGGAAGGCGAATCGGTGGCGTTCAACCTGCAGCCGCGGCCAACCGGCCAGGTGCTGATCGGCTCCTCGCGGCAATTCGATACCGTCGACCTGGCAGCGGAACCGGCGATGATGGCGCGCATGCTGGCCCGTGCGGTGGAGTACACGCCCGCGCTGGCGGGGCTGAACGTGCTGCGCTGCTGGACCGGCTTGCGTGCGGCGACGCCGGATGGCCTCCCGCTGATCGGGCCGGACCTGTCGCGCCGCAACGTGTGGCTGGCCACCGGCCATGAAGGACTTGGCATTACGACCTCGCTTGCGACTGCGGAATTGCTGGCAGCCCAGATGACAGGCAGCCAGGCGGGCATCGATGCGCGACCGTACTTGCCGAGCCGCTTTGCTGCGCAGGGGAGGGCGTATGGCTGATTGCATCACTTTGACTATCGACGGTTATGGCGCGACCGTCTCTGAGGGCACCACCGTTGCCGCTGCCATTGCAGGCGTGACGCGCCGCTCGGTCAGCGGGCAGTTGCGCGCGCCGCTTTGCGGCATGGGCGTTTGCCAGGAATGCCGCGTCACCATCAACGGCCGGGCGCATGTGCTGTCCTGCCAGACGCTTTGCCGCCCGGGGATGGACGTGCAGACGGGAGCTGCGCCATGACGCAATTCTTTGACATCCTGATCGTCGGCGCGGGCCCGGCGGGCCTGGCTGCGGCGCATGCAGCGGCAGGCAGCGGCAGCGAGCGCCGCATCGCCATCGTCGACGACAACCCGCTGGCCGGCGGCCAGATCTGGCGCGGCGGCCCGGCGAAACAGTCCGACCAGCGTGCACGCCAGCTTTGGCAGGCAGTGGAAGCGGCAAGCAATGTGACCATGCTGGCCGGGACTCGCGTGCTGATGCAAACCCAGCCCGGTGAATTGCTGGTGCAGGATGCCGACCAGGCCCGCACCATCCGCTACAACCAGTTGATCCTGGCCACCGGCGCGCGCGAATTGCTGTTGCCGTTCCCCGGCTGGACACTGCCCGGCGTAACCGGCGCGGGCGGCCTGCAAGCGCTGGCCAAGGGCGGCTACCCTGTGCAGGGCAAGCGCGTCGTGGTTGCCGGCACCGGCCCGCTGCTTTTGGCCGTCGCTGCCACGCTGAAAGAGCGGGGCGCGATCGTCGGGGCCATTGTCGAACAAGCGGGCATGCCGGCCCTGGCACGCTTCGCCGCCGGCCTGGCGCTGGCGCCGTCGAAGGCAGTGCAGGCCGCGAAACTTGGCCTTGCCCTGCGCGGCATTCCGTACTTTGCCAACAGTTATGTGACATCAGCCAGCGGCGACGTGCAACTGACATCCGTGCAGGTGCACCGCAAGGGGACGAAGCTCGATATCGACTGCGACTACCTCGCCTGCGGGTATGGCCTGTTGCCAAACACCGAACTTGCCCGTGCGCTTGGTTGCGAGATTGGGCAAGGCGCCGTAAAGACCGACCCCTGGCAGCGGACCTCCGTGCCGAACGTATTGTGCGCAGGCGAGGGCACCGGCGTTGGCGGCGTGGACCTCGCCCTGGTCGAGGGCCGGATCGCCGGGTTGGCGGCCTGCGGCGAAGGCGTGGCGCAGGAACTGTTTACCGAGCGGGCCCGATGGCAGGGCTTTGCCGCCCGTCTGGCCTGCACTTTCGCCCCGCGCGAAGAATTGCGCAGGCTGGCGCAAGACGACACCATCGTCTGCCGCTGCGAAGACGTCTGCCACGACGCATTGCGCGAACACGCGAGCTGGCGCAGCGCCAAGCTGCACACCCGCTGCGGCATGGGCCCCTGCCAGGGCCGCATCTGCGGCAACGCAACCGATTTCCTGTACGGATGGCGTCCGGACGCCGTGCGTACACCGATCTCGCCGGCACGTGCCGGCAGCATTATCACCCTCGAACCTCACAAGGAGACTTGAAATGGCAGCAATCAAATGGGAAGGCGTATTCCCTGCAGTAACCACCAAATTCCACGCGAATGAGGAGCTGGACCACGCAGAAATGGAGAAGCACTTCTCCTTCATGATCGACAGCGGCTGCCACGGCCTGGTGACCTGCGGTTCCCTGGGCGAAGCAAGCACCCTGTCGTTCGAAGAGAAGCTGGCTGTCGCCAAGACCGCCGTCAAGGTAGCGAATGGCCGCGTGCCAGTGCTGGCCAACGTCAGCGAAACCCGCACCGCCAACGCCGAGCGCTATGTGCAGGAAGCGCGCGACCTGGGCGTGGACGGCTTCATGGTGATGCCTTCCGTGCTGTACGCTGCCGACGCATTCGAAGCCAAGGCCAATCTGCGCACCATCGCCAAGGCCGCCAAGCTGCCGATCATGGTGTACAACAACCCTGTGACCTATAAAGTCGACCTGACCCCGGCCGACTTCAAGGAACTGGCGGATTGCGAAGAACTGGAAGCAATCAAGGAATCGACCGACAATATCCGCCGCGTGACCGACCTGCGCAATGTAGTGGGCGACCGCTACGCCATCTTCATGGGCGTGGACGACCTGTCCTTCGAGGGCCTGGCAGTAGGCGCCGACGGCCTGCTGGCCGGCCTGGTGGTGGCCTTCCCGAAAGAGACGGTGGCCCTGTACAAGCTGGTGAAAGCCGGCCGCCTGGCCGAAGCCCTGAAACTGTACCAATGGTTCATGCCGCTGCTGCACCTCGACGTTTCGACCAAGCTGGTGCAAAATCTGAAACTGGTGGAAGCACTGGTAGGTGTCGGCAACGAAAACGTTCGCCGCCCACGCCAGCCACTGCGCGGCGCTGACCGCGAGTTCGTGGTGCAGGTGGTGCAGCAGGCCCTGGCAACCCGTCCCGACGTCAGCGCTTACCTGTAACAGGTCAGAGCTTATGCCGAGGACGAATGCCGATCAATTATGTAAGAAGCCTGACAGGGCGGCAGCGCGCCGCCCAGGCTAATCGCCACCTCGGCATCGCCCTGGCCTTCGTGGCCGGGGCGGCCAACGCTGGCGGCTTCCTCGCCGTCAAGCAGTACACCTCCCATATGACAGGCATCCTGTCATCTGCCGCCGACGACCTGGCGCTGGGCGCCATCGACGCCGCACTGGACTGTGCCGGGGCCTTGCTGGCCTTTATCGCTGGCGCAGCCTGTTGCGCCATCATGGTGAATTTTGCCCGCCGCCGCCAGCTTCACAGTGAATTTGCCTTGCCGCTGCTGGTTGAAGCGGTATTGCTGCTGGCATTCGGCGTGATGGGCACCCGCCTGCAGGCGATCGACGTGTTCGTGCTGCCGGCCACGGTTATGCTCCTGTGCTTCATGATGGGGTTGCAGAATGCCGTGATCACCAAGCTGTCCAACGCGGAAATCCGGACCACGCATATGACGGGCATCGTGACCGACCTTGGCATCGAAACCGGCAAGGCGCTTTACTGGAACCGCGACGACCAGGCCGTGCCTCGCGTGGCGGCCGACTGGAAGCGGGTCAGGATCCTCGCTGCGCTGGTGTCTTCCTTCTTCGTTGGCGCACTGGCCGGCGCTTTCGGCTTCAAGGCAGTGGGCTTTGGTGCCGTGCTGCCGTTGGCCTGTGTGCTGCTGGCCATGGCCGCAGTCCCGATCTACGACGACCTGGTTGCCGTGCGCCGCTAGCCTTCGCGGAACACCAGTACCGGGATCTTGCTGTGCGTGAGCACCTTCTGTGTCTGGCTGCCCAGCATCAGGCTGGCAAGGCCGCTGCGCCCGCGCGAGGCCATTGCGATCAGATCGCAGTTGCGCTGCAAGGCGGTGGAAATGATGGCGGCATGTGGCTGGTCGCCGTGCACTTCCAGCGTGGTGCAGTCCACGTGCAGGGTATTTGCCTGGCGCGCGATGTCGGCCAGGATCGAGTTCTCGTCAGGCGCGGCGGCCAGGCTGGCCAGTGCCGGTTCTTCCGGAAGCACGTGAACCGCCGTGACGCGGGCACCGCTTTCGCGGGCCATGCGCAGGGCGGCGTTCACTGCCAGTTGCGAAGCGGCGGAGCCGTCGCTTGGAATCAGAATGTGGCGAAACATCTCTTGAAATCTCCTTCAGGTGCCGCAGTCTAAAATGTTCCGCCACATGCCTGCAACTACTCAGGCGGTGCGCAGCGCACTGTGGATGCGGCGGGCGTCGATGCTCAGGCTTCCTGCGCCGAAGGCGGCAATCTGCAGCAAGCCGCCAGCCATCGCCAGGTTCTTCATCAGGTGGATCATCTGGTTCTGGTCGGCGATCGCGCTGTGGAAGACCAAGCCGGTCAGAATCGAGAACCCGGCCAATGCCAGTGCCACCGGGCGCGTGTACAAGCCGGCCACCAGCAGCAGGCCGCCGACCACTTCGATGCCGATCGCGCCGACCAGCGCCAGTTCAGGGAACGGCAGCCCCATGGCGTTGATGTAGCCAAGGGTAGTGCCAGGATTGGCGATCTTGCCTATGCCGCTCATCACGAAAATGGCAGCCATCAGGATGCGGCCGATGAGTGGCAGGACGGCGGCGTTGGTCTGGTTATTCATGGTGTGACTCCTTCAGGGAATGTGTTGTTGATGAAGTCATCTTATGCCGCACAGACCTATTCTGGAAGCCAATATATTTAGATGCAATGTATCGTCAAATCAGATGGATTGCTCCTGTAGAAGCAAGGCCAGTTGCTGCCTTAATTTGGCGTTGGAGGGTTGGCTATGCGGGTGGCCGGCGTTTTCCACCGCCACGGCGAGCGGCAAATCCATCGCGCTCAGGTGGCCGAGGAACCAGCGCGGCAGCCGTTCGAGCAGGGCGCGGGCACCGGCGGGATCGGCCTGCGCGACGGGCAGGGCGTGCTGCAGCGCCGCCAGTGCCCGGCGGTGGGCTGCGCGGTGTTCATGCTCCGTGGGGTAATAAAGCTGGTCCATCAAGGCTTCTTCCTCGGCGAAATCGAGGGCCAGGGCGCTAAGCAGCCCGGCGATGCGGCTCGGCAGCGAGCTATCGTCGGCGTCGATGGTTGCGTGAATGGCTTGCAGCAAGGCGCGGTGGGAAGCATCCATCTCGGCCACGCCAGTTTCCAGCAGCGGGCTCCATTCGAGGCGTTGCATGGTGGTCTCCTTGTCTATTCCGCCAGTGTCGCCCGGCGCAGACAGGGATTCCATGACCCAGATCAACTGGCGTATTGTTCACCTACCCCTTCAGGAAGCTGTTTTGCCACCGCGCGATAGAGGGCAGGGTGGTGCCGGTACGGGCTCCTGTTCGGTTCGGTCGATATCGCCTCGTGAAAATACGTCTTCGAAACGCAGCTTGCCGGCAAGTACAGCATTGATCTTTGCCTGTTTATTTTCCAGATCGAAGGGATCAATCTCCACAACATTCCCATTGTTTGCTGCAAAACGTGTCCCGGTTGGCGGAAGGAATGCTACGAAATAGCCACCAACATCCAGCCGCGTGCCACAGCAGCGCTGAGTCGAGAAGGATAGTTCACTGACATGATTCGATACTCCGCGGAGTTGGGAGACGATCTTGATGCGCGCGATTACTTCGCTATGCCCCAGGCGATCAGGCGGGCTCTCGCTGACCTGTGCTGAAACGAGGCGAAAAATGAATATTTGTTGTGCGCTACGGGCGGCAGGCGTATCCAGATACAAAAAGCCGCATGTGCACGCATTGGCCATGTTGCAATACACAGCTATCAATAAAAGAAAAATACCTTTAACCATGCTGGGGATTCTTTCTATAACAAAGGCAATGGGGCAAGTCAGCTCTTGGGTGTTTCCTGGACAGTTAAACCACAGCAGGGTTGAACGGCTCGGGGCGCCGCACAAGCAGATGGGACAGCCGTTGAAGACCGGCCTGTAAGCGTCCACGGTCCTTGACGTTACCCAAACTGATCCGAATCGCATTCCCCGATGGGCCGCCGGTTGCGAATGCCTCCGCCGTTGTAACTGCGATGCCCTCGCTGTCGGCGGCGCGCGCAAGCTGCGAGGAGTTCCAGTACGCCGGCAACTCGAGCCATACATGCAGGCCGTCCCCGGTGCCGCAGTACCGCCCCGCGAAGATATCCCGGGCCATCCGCTGGCGCAGGCGCGCCTCGTTGCGCACACCTGCCATCAGTCCCTCAGCCGAACCGTCGAAGATCCACTGCGTGGCCAGTGCGGCTGTCAGGGGAGCGACCATCAGCGCAAATGAACGTAGCGCGACCAGGAAACGTTCGCGTTCGTGCGGGTCGCGTATCAGCACGTAGGCGACGCGCAAGCCGGGCGTCAGGCATTTCGACAGGGTTGAGATGTAGTACACCTGTTCCGGGGCAAGCGTGGCAAGAGGTGTTGGCGCGGCATCGGCAAGCAGCCAGTAGGGATCGTCCTCGACGATGCGTACATTGCAGCGCTGCGCGATGCTGGCCAGCTCCTTGCGCCGGCCTTCCGGCATGGTGACGGCGGTCGGGTTCTGTAAAGTCGGATTGAGGTAGACCAGCCCAGGCTTATGTTGGCGGCACGCTTCCTCAAGCATCTGCGGCACCATCCCGTGCTTGTCCGCATCCACCGCAATGATGTGCCGTCCGAATTGGCTCGCTGCGGCACGCAAGCCGGGGTAATTCGTTGGCTCTGCCAGGATAACGCCGCCAGGCTCCGTCAGCGCAAGGATCAGTGCGGCGATCGCCGCTTGCGCACCCGGACAGACAACCACCTGCCGGAAATCCTGATGCCCAAACATCGGTTCGAGCCATTTGGCGCCGGCCTGGCGGTCGGAGTCGCTACCTCCGGCCAAATGGTAAGTCATCAGCAATTCATTGTCTGCCCTCATCAGTACCTGGGACAAACCTTGTTTCAACATGTCGTCGAAGTCCACGCCGTCCGGCGGTGGCGGGGTATTCATGCTCAGGTCGAGGATCGAGGCCAGTTCGACTTTCGGCGCTGCGACATAGGTGCCGCGCGCGCCGCGGCCTTCCAGCAAGTTGCGGCGCCGGGCTTCATCGTAGGCGCGCGTGATTGTCGTCAGGTCGACGTCCAGCTGCGCCGCCAACTGGCGCTGCGGAGGCAGGCGGTCTCCCGGTGTCAGCGATCCGTCCGCCACCGCCGCCTGCAAGGCATCCGCAATCTGCAGAAAACGTGGTCCGCCGTGCACGGCCAATCGCGGCAGCCAGATTGCCAAATTTTGATCTTGTACGGTTTTCAACTGGGACAATTTGTCTCAATGTATGGAAATTGCTTTCAAGTAGTATGCTTCAGAAAGTGTGGCAACGCCATAGTGTCAAGTCATAGCCTGGAAATACTCAAAATATGGAATGGATCCCTATAGTCCTCGTTACGTTCAAGGTTCTCGTGCTCGGCACGGGCATGTTCTTCGCGATCAAGTGGCATTACGATCAAGGGAAAAAGGAGCCGGAGAAGGCGAAGGAGAGGCGGGCGGTGCTGCGCGCGGGCGGCAAGGTGGCGGCAGGGTTCGCGCTATCGCTCCTGGGCCTGGGGCTCGCCACCGTCGTCCTTGGCAGGATGTTAGGCTTGGACTTGACCTTCCCATAATACGAGGAGCTCGCAAACTGATGAACATGGAAAAGATACTGATCGTGACAGGCGCCAGCCGAGGCATTGGCGCTGCCATCGCGCGCCGGGCGGCGGCGGATGGCTGGGCGGTGGCCGTGAACTACCAGCGCGACGCCGATGCGGCTGCGCGGGTGGTGGCGGACATCGAAGCGGCCGGTGGCCGGGCGCTGGCGGTGCAGGCGGATGTGGCGCGCGACGAGGATATCGAGCGCCTGTTCGCCACGGTCGAACGTGAACTGGGGCCGGTGACGGGGCTGGTGAACAATGCCGGCATCACGGGCGGGCTGGGGACGTTTGCCGATACCAGTGCGGCGACCGTGGAGCAGGTGTTCCGCACCAATGTTCTGGGCCTGATGCAGGCCAGCCGCCGTGCACTGGCGGCGTTCCGGGCGCAGGGCCAGGGCGGGGTGATCGTCAATATCAGCTCCACGGCGGCGACAGCGGGCAGTCCGAATGAATATGTGACTTACGCGGCCAGCAAGGCCGCAGTCGACACCTTCACCATGGGCCTTGGCAAAGAGGTCGCACCCGAGGGCATCCGCGTCTGCGGCGTGGCGCCGGGAACCACTCAGACCGATATCCACGCCACTTCCGGTGATGCGGGAAGGCCGGCGCGGGTGGCGGCCCGCATCCCGATGGGGCGCGTCGGCGAGCCGGAAGAAATCGCGGAAGCTGCTGTGTGGCTGTTATCGCCCGCGGCGCGCTATATCACCGGCACGACGATCCGCGTCTCCGGCGGCGCCTGATCACCAGTCGATCGACAGCAGCCGCGTCGCCATGCGCGGCCAGCACAAGGAACTCAGTTCCGCGCGCGAGGCCCAGCGGAAGCCATCGGCTTCCGGCGTCGGCTCGCCGGTGCGCTGGTGGGGAAAGAAGCTGGTGCAGCGCAGGTGATCGAGGCTGCACAGCTGGTCGCCGGTCTCCACTTTGAAGAGGTGCAGGCGCTTGTCGGGGCGATAGCTGAATTCGCCCAGGTCTTCGAAAAGGGCGGCATCGAAATCCAGCCCGGCTTCTTCGAATAATTCGCGGCGTGCCGATTGCAGCGGCGTTTCGCCGGGATCCTGCAAGCCTTTGGGAATGTCCCAGCTGGCGGTCCCGGTTACATGGCAAAGCAGTACCTGGCGGGCTGAATTGAGCACCAGGGTGCCACATGAAACTTGCTGCATGTCCTTGATTCCTTTGCTTTTTGCCACATTTTATGATTTCCCAATAGATAGTGAAAGTACTCTAGGGAAACTTCTCGACAGTCACAAAGCACTGTTATAAAGTGTGAGAATTCAGAAGGCGTGCCCCCAACGCCCAGTCTTTTTACCCACACCAAATATTCGCGCACGCAAGCCAGGACCGGCAGGCGGCGCTGTTTTATTGCCGACGTTTCTTGCCAAGAGTGCCATTATGCCAAAGCTGCACCAGACGCCTGTCCTGATCGCCGTTGCCGGAGCGCTGCTCGTGCAGCCTGCCGCACATGCCGGGCACACGGGGGATCAGGACGGCACCTGGACTTTCGGCGGCTTCGGCACCCTGAGCGCCGCGCATTCGAGCGAGAAGCAGGCCGACTATGCAGCCAATCCGCTGAATCCCGGCGAGGCTGGCGCCACGCGCGACTGGAGCTACGCAGTGGACAGCCGCCTCGGCACGCAGCTTACGTACAATAATGGCGGCCACTGGTCGGCCGTGCTGCAGGTGGTGGCCGAGCGCCATCTCACGCATTCGTGGACGCCCAAGGTCGAATGGGCGAATGTGCAATACCAGGTATCGCCGGAACTGAGCCTGCGCCTGGGCCGGATTGCGCTGCCGCTGTTCCTGTCGGGCGATTACCGCAAGGCCAGCTACGCGCTGACTTCCGTGCGCACGCCGGTGGAACTGTATTCCTCGCTCCCGATCAGTAACAGCGATGGCGTGGACGCCAGCTACCGCTGGAACGTCGGCAATGTAAAGAACACCACGCAAGTCTTGTTCGGCGGCACCAGCGTGCCTCTGTCCGACGTTACGCGCGTCAGGGCGCACAAGCTGGCGGGTATTTCCAACACCAGCACCGCCGGAGCGCTGACCGTGCGCGCCACTGCCATCCAGGGCGAGTTGGAAACCCCGCTGCTGCAAGACCTGTTCTCTGCCATTCGCCAATTCGGCCCGCAGGGTGAGGTGCTGGCGCGCCGTTATGAGCCGGACCGCAAGCGCGCCACGGTATTTAGCATCGGAGCTTCGTATGATCCGGGCAACTGGTTCGCCATGGGCGAAATAGGGCGCATCAACGCGCGCTCCATGCTGGGCGATAAGACCGCCGGCTATGTCAGTGGCGGTTATCGCCTGGGCAGCTTCACGCCTTATGCCATCTTCAGCAAGGTGGTTGCGAATACGCCGAACCAGGTTGCCGGCCTGGACTTGTCAATGCTGCCGCCTCCCTATGCGTCCGCCGGCCAGCGCCTGAATATGGAGTTGAATGGCCTGCTTAGCATGATCGCGGAACAGGACAGTACCAGCATTGGCATGCGCTGGGATGCCACCAGCAACGCCGCCGTCAAGCTGCAGTTCGACCGCGTGCGCCCGCGCAGCGGCACCAGCGGCACGCTGTCCAATATCCAGCCCGGCTACCGTTACGGCCGCAGTTTCGGCGTGTTCACCGCCTCGGTGGACTTCGTCTTCTGATATCGGAGCTGCAGATGATCCGGAAACTCCTTTGCTGCCTGCTGCTTGTGCTCCTTGCCAGCGCCGCTGCCGCTGCCGAACTGGTGGTGGTGGTGTCCGCGCGCAGCCCCATCACGAGCCTGCGCGCGGAGCAGGTCGCCGATATCTTCCTCTCCGAAGCGACGCGCTTCCCTGACGGAGGCGAAGTGGTAGCGCTCGATTTGCCGATCGGCTCCCCGCTGCGCGACGACTTCTACCTGAAGGTGGCCAGCCGCACCCCGGCACTGATGAAGGCCTACTGGACCAAGAGGATTTTCACCGGCCGCGGCCAGCCACCGCGTGAACTGCCCAATAGCCAGGCGGTGCGCAAGCTGGTGGCCGATAACCCTAACCTGATCGGCTACATCGACCGCAGCGCGCTCGATGGCAGCGTGCGTCCGGTGCTGGTGGTGCACTGATCATGAAACGCTGGCTGCGCATGTGCCTTGAGACGCAAGTCTCGCTGCCCCTGTTCACCATCGTCCTGCTTGCGGTGGTATGGGGCACCACGCTGCACTTCATCGACAGCGAGGCCGCCGCTTCGCGCGAACTGGCCGCCGAATCGGCCAGTGAGCTGATCGCCACTTACGAAGCGCAGGTGGCGCGCAGTATCAATGGCATCGAGCAAACCTTGCAAGTGCTGAAGTACAGTGCGGAGAGCCACGGCGCACAAGGCGCCTTGCCGGAACTGCAGGCGCATGGCTTGCTGCCGTCCGGACTGGTATTCATCGTCAGCATCGTCGATGCCCAGGGCAATACGGTTGCCAGCAATCCTGCAGCGCTGTCGATCAATGTCGCGCAGCAGGAATACTTCCGCTTCCACCAGCAGCACCGCAGCAGCTACACCTTCATTTCGCATGCGATGCGCGATGAAGCAAATGAGGACTGGCACCTGCATTTCACGCGCCGGCTGGACGACAAGGAGGGCGAATTTTCCGGCGTGGTGATCGTGGAAGTCGAGCCGGCGTACTTTACCAGTGGCTATGAACGCAGCCGCCTGGGCGAACACGGCATGCTAGGCCTGGTCGGCGACGACGGCGTGGTGCGCGCGCTGCGCGTGGGCGACAAGCAATCGTTCGGCCAACAGATCGACCTGGCGGCCCTGCAGGCGCGCCGCGGCCTGCCCGTCGCCCTCAAGCTGGACGGCGTCAATCGCTATATGGCGGTGCGCCAGCTGGCTGGCTTGCGCCTGAGCGCCATGGTGGGCCTGTCGGAGCAGGAGCAGATGGCCGGCTTCGCGGCCCAACGCCGCCAGTTGCTGTGGGAAGCAGGCGTTGCCAGCGCGGTGCTGATCCTGCTGGCGGCCCTGGTCTGGGCCTGCGTCTGGCAGGGTGCCAAGGCGCGCCGCCGCATCCGCCGTGCGCAGGAAACCTACGCCGCTGCCTCCGAGTCGAATATGGATGCCTTCTTCGTGCTGCGCGCCATCCGCAACAAGGATGGCGTGGTGGTGGACTTCAAGTTCGCCGCCGTCAACCTGAGGGCCGAGCAACTGACTGGCCGCAGCCGCACCGAACTGCGCGCGCAAACCCTGTGCGGCTGGATGCCGGCGGCGCGCCATAATGGCATGTTCGAGCGATTGGCATACGTGACCATGCACGGCGGCGTGCACCAGGAAGAGGGCCCGAATATGGTGCCGCAGTTGCAGGCGGAATGGCTGCACTGGCAGGTGGTGGGCGTGGAAGGCGGGGTAGTGGCGATCGTGCGCGACATCACGGAGCGCAAGCGCGCCGAGGAGCGCATCTACCACATGGCGCACCATGACACCTTGACCGGCCTGCCGAACCGCAGCCTGATTTGCGACCGCCTGGAGCAATCGATCGCGCACGCGGAGCGCAACAGCGAATCGGTGCTGGTGGCCTTCATCGACCTTGACAGCTTCAAGCTGGTCAACGACACGCTGGGCCACAACGCCGGCGATGAACTGCTGAAGGAAGTAGCTGGCCGCATGGTTGGCTGCGTGCGGCGCGAAGACACCGTGGGCCGTTTCGGCGGCGACGAATTCGTGCTGGTGCTGCCGCACGTGAACGACAATCCGCTGGTGCTGGTGCCGTTGCTGAACAAGATCCTCGAATCCGTGGTGCTTCCGATCATGCTGGAAGGGCAGAAAATGCAGGTCAGTTGCTCGATCGGCGTTGCCGTCTATCCGCGCGACGGCCGCGATGTCGATACGCTGATGATGCATGCCGATGCCGCCATGTACCGCGCCAAGGACAGCGGCAAGAACAACTGCCAGTTCTACACCCGCGAGATGAACGCCGGCCTGGAAGAAAAGCTGGCACTGACCGAAGGCTTGCGCAAGGCCCTGGAAGAACAGCAGTTCTCGCTGGCCTACCAGCCCAAGGTGAACCTGGAATCGGGCCGCATGTTCGGCGTGGAAGCGCTGCTGCGCTGGCAGCATCCGCAGCGTGGTGCGGTGTCGCCGGCACAGTTCATTCCACTGGCGGAAGAGCATGGCCTGATCATCCCGATCGGCGAATGGGCGCTGCGCGAAGCGTGCCGCCAGGCCTGCGCCTGGCAAAACGCCGGCTTGCCACCGCTGGTGGTGTCGGTCAATGTCTCGGCGCGCCAGTTCGACGACCCGCGCCTGGTCGAGCGTGTGGCGGCCGCCCTCAAGTGGAGCGGGCTGGACCCGCAATGGCTGGAGCTGGAAGTCACCGAGAGCATGATCATGCGCGACACCGCGCAGTCGGTGGCCAAGATGCGCCAGCTCGAAGCGATGGGCATCACGCTGGCGATCGACGATTTCGGCACCGGTTATTCCAGCCTGGCGGCATTGAAGTCCTTCCCGATCAGCCGCCTGAAGATCGACCAGAGCTTCGTGCGCGACCTGGTGGCCAACCCCGACGACCAGGCCATCACCTGCGCCATCATTTCGCTGTCGCACCAGCTTGACATGCGCGTGATCGCGGAGGGCGTGGAGACGGAGCAGCAGCGCAGCTTCCTGAAGCAGCATGGCTGCGATGAGATGCAGGGCTATCTGTTCAGCCGTCCGGTGCCGCCGCAGGAAATCACCGCCATGCTGCTCGGCGAAGAATCCGGCGCGGAGGTTACAATGCTTGCTCCCTGATGAATGAACAAGCATTAAATGAGCGAATACAGTAACGACATCTACACCGAACCTTCCAATATCGACATGGACACGTTGGCCAACCTCGGCCCGCTGACCGCCATGGCCGGCATCTGGGAAGGCCAGCGCGGCCTCGATATCAAGCCGAAGGCGGACGGCCCGCGCAAGCAGGCCTATGTTGAGCGCATCGAGCTGCAGCCGATCGACCCGGTCACCAACGGGCCGCAGCTGTTCTACGGCCTGCGCTACGTCCTGATCATCAACAAGCCCGACAACGTCAAGACTTACCACGAGCAGGTTGGCTACTGGCTGTGGGAACCGGCCACCAATACCGTGATCCAGACCCTGGCCATCCCGCGCGGCCAGATCGCCATGGCATCCGGCACCGCAGCGCCGGATGCCAAATCCTTCGAACTGGTGGCGCAGCGCGAGCAGAATACCTACGGCATCTGCTCCAATCCATTCCTGGAATTCGGCTTCAAGACCACCGAGTACCGCATCAAGGTCACCATCAACGACGATGGCACCTGGGGCTACGAGGAAGACACCGTGATGCTCTTGCGCGGCAAGGAATCGGAGCCGTTCCATCACGTCGACCGCAACCTGCTGCACAAGGTGGCCGAGCCGACTCCTAATCCGCTGGCACGCAAGTAATAGCCGGCGCGCGAAGGAACAAGTCAGCGCGTACCGTCGCCCCCGGCCGCCGCTATTTGGCCGGCCAGGGCGGGGAGCTGCCACACGCACCATGCCGCTGCAATGCCGATAGAGGCCACTACCAGGCCGACGCCGGTGACTACCTGGTCGTCCAGGCTGTAGGCATTGCACAGGCGTTGCGGCATGTCCTGGTACAGCATGCCCGTGATGGCCATCATGGCGCAGAAATTCCCGAGGAAGAAAAGCTGGATGACCGCCGCTGCGCGCGCGAGCGCGCCGGGCAGCAGGAAGCCGAGCAGGAACAGGCTGGCGAATTTTCCCGCTTCGGCCAGTGCCATGGTCAGCGACTGCTCGAGCGCCCGCGGCACCATCCAATAGGCGCTGGAGAGCAGCAGCCACACCAGGCCGGCCAGACCATGCGCGTCCCATCGCGCTATCGCAAGCGCCAGTCGCGGCGCACTGCGGGCGGCGGCAAGGCCGGCCAGCGCGCCGCCGATGGCGATCATTGGAAGCTGGAGCGCCATATGCAGCGCCATGGACGCCTCCAGCGAGCCGCGCAGCAGCAGCGCCGCCGCGACAAGGACTGCTGCCGGCAGAGCAAGCTGCCTCGCGCCACGCGTAGCAGCGCTCATTGCGCCGTCTCCAGCGCCGCCGCCAGGGCCGCCTCCGGCTGCTCATAGTCGACCACCTGCGCCAGCTGGCCGTCCGGCGTCACGACATGGAAGGCGGCGTTGTGCTGGAATTCCCCCATTTCCGCCGGCAGTACGATGATCCCGACCTGGTCCAGCAATGCCTGGCGCTGCACCGCATCCGGCACGGCGGCGAACTGCCACACTTGCGCGTCGGCCCGCATGCGCGACGCATAGTGCATCAGGTCGTCCAATGTATCGCGTGGATCGAAAGAAATCGTCAGCAGCCGCAGCTTGCCCTGCAGGCCACGGGCCAGGATGTCACGCTGCATCTGCTGCAATTCGGTGCCCTGGACTGAGCAAACGGCGTTGCAGCGCGCATAAAAAAACGTGACGATCGCGGGCCGCTTATCGGCCGCCAGCAGTGCCGGCAACTTGATCCGCCGCGCCGATACCCCGGGACCCGGCAGCGCCAGGTCGACACGGGGCAGGGCCAACGGCGCCTCGGCGATGGCCAGCCGCCGTCCTTCTTCGGTGGAGACTACGCGAAAGCCCATGGTGGCCTGCCATAGCGCCACTGCCGCGACAGCAGACATGCAGGCAAGCAGCGCCAATGTGCGCGGCAAATCCCCTTTAATTGGCTGGCTTGGCGAGTTTGGCGAGATCATCGTCTCCATTGAACGGGTCCTTGCGCTCGGCAGTCGCATCGCGCGCTGCCTTGACCGCATCCGGCGCCACTTTGGCCGCGCTGTTGCCGAAGTTGCTGCGGATATGGCTCAACACGGCAGCAATCTCCGCATCGCTCAATTTATCCTTGAACGAGGGCATTTGTCCGTTATATGCCGAACCTTTCACGGTCAGCTTGCCGCTCACTCCGTGCAGCAGGATGGACGCGGCGATGTTTTCCGCCCCCGTCACCCACTCCGACCCGGCCAGCGGCGGAAACACGCCCGGCAAGCCGGCGCCAGTCGCCTGGTGGCAGGCCACGCACTGCGCCGCATACACTTGCGCTCCATCGACAGCGCCGCCGGCGCCGGCCGCGCCGCCAGCCTTGGCCTGCAAGGTCGACATGGTGCGCCTGTCGCCCAGTGCCGGGTCATCGTCCCGCACCGTGAGGATATAAGTGACTGCCCAAGCCAGCGCCAGGCCGACGCCAAGCAGGACATACCAGGGAATCGGCCGGTCCTTCTCGGTCGGATCGGGATTCTCGCGCTGCTGCGCGCCAAATTCATTTTGCGGCATTGGGCGCTCCTTCTTTCCTGGCTTGCGGCGCGGGCAGCACAGGATAGGTATGGTCAAGCGACTGCAGGTAAGCCACCAGGTCCAGCACTTCCGGCTTGGCCACGACCACCTTGCCCAGAGGCTTGAAGCCTGGCGGCAGGTTCACCACGCGGTCGCCGGGCTCCGCGACCTCCTTGTAATCGAACAGGTAAGGGTAGGAGGGCATGATCGATCCCGGCACATAAGCGCGCGGCTGGAACATATGCCCGAGGTGCCAGTCCGCGCTTGGCTGGCGCGCGCCGATGTTGAACAGGTCCGGACCGGTGCGCATGGTGCCCAGCAAGTGCGGCGTATCGTAGTAATAGTCCGCCGCCACCGAGGCACGCCCCCAGCCGCGCTGGTCGTCCGGCGCCTGCGCCTTGTCGCGCGGCTGTTGCGAGTGGCAGTACACGCAGCCATTCCTGATGTACACCTCGCGCCCGCGCAGTTGCTGCGCGGTGTAAGGCTTCAGGCCGGCCGGCGCCTCGCTGGCGCGCAGTTGCACGTGGGGCACAATTACCAGCGCCGACGTGGCAAGGGCCAGCGTCACCATGGCACCGCCCAGGAGTTTGAGTTCGTCTTGCATATCAGGCTCCCGCGAGGTTGCTGGCAGGCGCCGGCGAATCGCTGCGGGCGTGCAGCAGCGCCGCTCCCACGCGGCGCGGGCCGTAGCGCAGGGCCATGGCGGCGAAATGCCAGGCAAAGACCAGGTGGCCGATGGTCATGATCGCGCCGCCCACTGTACGGCTCTTGAGCCAGGGGATGGTCACGTTGACCGAATCCATGAACGGCCGCCCGGCATCCAGCATTGCCAGCCCTTGCAGCCAGCCGCCTATCGACAGCCCGATGAAATAGATTGCGAAGCCAGTCACCACCAACCAGAAATGCAGGGCAATCAGCTTGGGGTATGGCCATTCCCAGGCCATGACGCGCGGCATGACGAAGTAGATCGCGCCGAACATCACCATCGAGAAGAAACCATACAGTCCCAGGTGCGCGTGCGCCACCGTGAAGTGGGTAAAGTGCGCTACCGTGTTCACGCTGCGCAGGGCTTCGATCGAACCCTGGATCGAGCTGAGGGTGTACATCATGCCGCCGAGGACGATAAAGCGCAGCGTCGGCGAATACACCAGCTTCGAGAAATGCCCGCGCATGGTCATGTGCTGGTTGATCGAGAACGAAATCACCGGGATCACCATCATCACGCTCTGCACGATGGACAGCGTGATCAGCCAGCCCGGCACGGGCCCGCCGATCAGGTGGTGGCCGCCAACCTGGCCGTAGAAGAAGGCCAGCGTCCAGAAACCCAGCAGGGACAGGTTGTACGACTGCACCGGCCGCCCGATAATCTTGGGCAGGAAGTAGTACACCGAGGCCACCGCCATCGGCGTGTAGAACAGCCCCAGCACGTTATGGCCGAACCACCAGTTCATCGCCGCCTGCTGCACGCCGAAGTGTACCGCCGGCAGGTTCCCGATCAGGAACAGGATGGGGAACCAGAACAGAGCCGCGCCCATGTACCAGATCGAGACATACAAGTGGTGCACCTTGCGGCTTTGCAGGGTGTAGACCAGCGGCAGGCCAACCAGGGCGCCGCCTGCCACCAGCAACAGGTCCACCTGCCAGGGGATTTCCAGCCATTCCAGGCCATCGCTGATGCCGGCCGCGATGCAGCCCAGGCCCGCGATCAGGCCGGCATTCCACAGCATGGCGCCAAAAATGGCAAAACGCCCGCCGGCCAGGTGGGTCTTCAGCAGGCGTGGAAGAAGCCAGATCGCGATGCCCAGCGCCGCCATCGGCGCCCAGCCATAAGCGACTGCATTCAGGTGAATGGTGCGGATGCGGCCAAAAGTCAGCCAGGGGTATTGCGCCAGCCAGTCCGGCTCATGCAGCTTGATGGAACTGGTCAGTCCGGCCGCCGTGGCCACCAGCAGCCAGACCACGGCGCAGGACAGGAAAACAAAGGTGACAAATGCACTGGATCGATCGGCCGCCACCCGTTCCGCCAGCTCCTGCTGCATGGCGGCCTGTTCGGCGGCGCTGGGCGCCCGCCGGTCCTGTCCCTCTACTGCTTGCGCCAGTCCGGCGCGCTGCTCCGGGCTGGCTGCCGGTTCTTCGACGTGGCCGATCTCGCCCGGCGAGAAGATCACATTGGCGGCTGCGGACGTGGCGTTGAACAGGCGGTGCCGCAGCGACCAGATAAACACCAGCAAGCCGGTGACCGAGAGAATGAAAGAAGACAGCAGTATGGTGACGGTATCCACATTTAACCTTCCCGCCCGTCGATGCGGGCCTGGCTCAAGTAAGGCGCATATACCAACAGGTAGAGAAGGAAGGCGACCGACCAGGCCAGTGCCGAGCCCAGTAACAGGAAGTCACGAATTCCAGCGGGAACAATATTGGCACACAAACGGCCCACTGCGCCAGCTTGCAGTAAAAGATACATGGCGCTTTCCGCGCGCCCGGCGCGCAACATGCGGCCGGTGTGGCCCAGCGCGGTGCGGGTGATCATGCCAAGGATCAGGCCCGACATGCCGCCCACAGCCAGCGCGTGGAAGGCGCTGCTCGAAGAGCCGATGCCCAGCGCCGCAAAGCCCAGCAGGACCAGGCCGGCCACGATCCAGGCATAGGCCAGGTGCAGGATCCACAGCAATGGCACGCGCACAGTGGCAAACGGCGCCCAGCCAGCCAGGCGCATGGCGTTGACCGCTGCTGCCGCAAAAGCCACCACGGCCACCACCAGGCCTGGCAGGCCGGTCACCCAGGCCAATGCCGTTGCCAGCAGCAGGGCGATGCTGGCCTTTTCGCGCCAGCCCACGGTGACCGGCTGGCTGCCCGGCGCGCCGTTACGGGTGAACATCGGGATCACACGGCCGCCGATGACCGCTTCCAGCACCGTAATCATCAGGATTGCGCCATGCACCGGAGTCAGCGGCGACAAGGAGTTCCAGCCATTGGCCGCCGCATGGAACAGCAGGTTGGCTACCGACAGCAAGGCCAGGATGGCGCAGATAGGGTAGTTACGCTTGCTCTGCGCCCGGTACAGCACGCGGCCGAAGGCAACGGCGCACAGCGGCAGGAACAGTCCATCGACGGCCAGGGCCGGCACGCCGGGCGCCAGCAGCATTGCCGCGCGGCCGGCGATCCACAGCACGGCCAATCCCGCAAGCTGGCCGCCGGCCGGCGTCTGCAGGTTGGTCCAATTGCGTCCCGCCGTGAACAGGAAACCGACAATGACAGCACCGCCAAAGCCGAACACCATCTCGTGCATATGCCACAGCATGTTGGCCGCGGGCAGGGCCGGCAGCATGCCTTTGTAGGCCGCCAGCCACAGTGGCACCGACAGCATCGCCAGCGCAGCAGCCAGCAGGTAGAAGGGACGGAAACCCAGTCGCAGCAAGGGGTGCGGCTGCCCGGCTGGCGTGGGTTCGGTGGGAATATGGATGCTGCGCATGGCGGGCCTCATGTTCTTAAGATGTATAATGAATGCTACATTAGGCCCAAGGCCAAAGCAATATTTTGAATGCATCTTTATATGACGTAGATCATGAGACTGACATCCTTCACCGACTACACCCTGCGTTCGCTGATGTACCTGGGCATGAACCGCGACAAGCTGGTCACGATCCAGGAAATCGCCGACCTGCATGACATCTCGAAAAACCACCTGACCAAGGTGATCCACCAGTTGGGCGCCAGCGGCCTGGTGGAAACCGTGCGCGGCCGCCATGGCGGCTTGCGCCTGAACCGCGAGCCGGAAGAGATCAATATTGGCGAAGTGGTACGCGACAGCGAATCCGACTTCTACATCGCAGAATGTTTCGAAGCCGAACCTGGCCACTGCGCCTTCCTGCGCGATTGCGCCCTGAAACGCAAGCTGGGCGAAGCCACCGAAGCCTTCCTGCATGTACTGGACGGCATGACCTTGGCCGATATCCTGCCTGGCCAGAACGGCAGCGGCAAGGGCGGGGCGCAACCGGTGATCCTGCGGAAAATGCGCATTTAATCTGCATCTTTATTGACGCAGTTTAAGGTAAACATGTATTATAGGTGCATGTTTAGCCGAGAAGGAGCCATACCCATGCTGTCCGCAGAACACCGTGCCATCGTCACCGCCACCGTCCCCATCCTGGAACAAGGCGGCGAAGCCCTGACCCGCCACTTCTACCAAACCCTGTTCACCGACTTCCCGCAGGTGAAGCCGTTCTTCAACCAGGCCCACCAGCACAGCGGCGACCAGCAGCGCGCGCTGGCCAACGGCATCCTGATGTACGCCAAGCATATCGAGCGCCTGGAAGCACTGGGCCCGCTGGTGAACACCATCGTCACCAAGCACGTTGCGCTGCAAATCCAGCCAGAACATTACCCAATGGTCGGTGCCAGCCTGCTGAAAGCCATCCGCGAAGTGCTGGGCGCCGAAACCGCCACCGACGCGGTATTGGAAGCGTGGGGCGCAGCCTATGGCCAACTGGCCGAGATCCTGATTGGCGCCGAAGGCAAGACTTATGAAGCCGCTGCGGCCGCGCCGGGCGGCTGGATGGGCGCGCGCCAGTTTAAGGTCGCTGCCAAGCGTGTCGAGAGCGATGAGATCACCAGCTTCGTATTCCGCCCTGTCGACGGCCAGCCGGTGCTCGGCTTCACGCCGGGCCAGTACATCGGCATCCGCTTGGTGGTCGATGGCCAGGAACACCGCCGCCAGTATTCGCTGTCCGCCGCGCCGAACGGCCAGACTTACCAGATCAGCGTCAAGCGCGAAGAGGCGGGCAAGGTGTCCGGCTTCCTGCATGCGAACGTGAATGAAGGCGATACCGTGGACCTGTTCCCCCCGACCGGCGCTTTCACGCTGGCCGAAGGCAGCCGCCCGATCGTGCTGATTTCCGGTGGCGTCGGCATCACGCCGACCCTGGCCATGCTGGATCAGGCGCTGGAAACCGGCCGCGAAATCCGCTTCATCCACGCCGCCCGCCACGGCGGTGTGCACGCCTTCCGCGAGCACGTCGACGGCCTGGCCAAACGCCATCCGCAGCTGAAGCGCCACTACATCTACGCAGAAGAGCGTGCAGAACATCCGCAAGCCGATGCAGTCGGCCTGCTGGGCAACAAGGAGCTGGGCCAATGGCTGCCGCAGTCGCGCGACGTCGACGCCTATTTCCTCGGCCCGGTGCCGTTCATGCAGGCCGTGAAGCGCAGCTTGCGTGAACTGGGCGTGCCGGAAGCGCAGACTTATTACGAATTCTTTGGCCCGGCCAAGGCCCTCGATTAAGGCGTTACAGCGGCTCCAGGTCGGGGCCGCGCAGTCCCACCAGCAGGGCGCGGCCGGAAGGCGCGACACGGTACTCGCCGTAGCGCGCCTTTTCGTATTTCCTGGCCGCGCCTTCCTTGAAGAACCAGGCATCTGTGGCCAGCTTCCAGCGCCAGCCATCCCGTTCCAGCTTCACCAGTACTTCGCCATTACCCGGCGCCTTGCCGTCATGCTGGTAGCGTTCCAGCCTGAGCACCTTGTCAGGCCCCAGTTGGCCAATTGCGTACACGGTATCATAAGCCTCGCCCGGCTGTTCATCACGCGGCAGGCTGACTGCAAGCTGCATGTAATCGCCTTGCATCAGCGAGCGCGGGTCGCGCGGTGAAAGTGCCACGTACACCACCGGGCCGCTGGCGATCAAGCCTTCGTTGCGTACCACCACAGTATTTGCGATCGCCAATGCGGCAATGCCGCTCACGGCAAGCCCGGCGTGAACAAGGCCGATGTGCGCCTCTTGGGGCATGGCGACAGCTTGTGCCAGCCGAACGCGCCGGCGCAGCGGGACCAGGCAGAAGGCCAGCAGTAAGGCTCCTGCCAGTGCAAACAGCGCTGCCTTGTGTGCCAGCGGCAGCGACAGGTCGTAATAGGCGCTGCTGGTGATCCATGCGGCAGCGATGCCGCAGGCAGCGGCAAGCCGGTAGCGGCCATCGGCAACGCAAATGGCCAGCAACAGGAACACGATGCCAATCGCCGGCAGGAAGCAGGTGAAGGCTGCAATCGTCAGGGCAATGCCAAGACACCACCATTGCCGTACTGCGGGCAGGGCGCGCACCAATATTGCCATCGCAGCGATGGTGCATGCTGCCGATATGCCGCAAGTCAGGGGCTGCAGTTCGCGCACCGCCAGTCCTGCCGGTCCGAAGTCGAGCGGGGGCCCCAGCATTGCCGGTCCGGCCCAGTAAGCAAACGCGCTCAAGGTAAACGCCAGCCAGCCGGCCAGGAAAGGATCAAGCGCCACGCCCCAGCGCGGATTGCGCGCAGCCAGGCGCGCCCCAAGCCAGGTTGCTGCAATGAAGTGGAGCGCGAGCCATAGCTGCAGGTTGCGGTCGCCCAGCGATGCTTTCGGCTCCAGCAGGGCTGGGACCAGCAGCGCTGCGCACGCCGCGCCGAAAATGGAGCGCAGCCAGGATTGCGGCAGCGCGGCCGCCACCACGGCAGCCGTTGCGGCCATGAGGAAGAAAGCGAAGCGCCCCTCGACCAGGTGGTACAGGCTATATGCCAGCACCGTGCCGCCGGAGAGCAGCACGGGGAAGGCTGCCTGCTCCAGCAGGATCGGCAGCTGCCTGCGGCGCAAACATGCCACCGCCGCCGCAATCGTCAACACGCCAATGCCGGCGTTGGCTGCGTGACCCGCATCCAGCCCATTCAGGGCAAGGAAAAATGGGAGCAACAGGGGCAGGGCGGACAACCATGCGCCGATCGCCAGTACCAGCACGATATGCCAGGGCCGCGATCCGTTTTCGCCAGCAGCGGCGATGGCGTTTGCTTCCTCCAGGATTTGCTGCAAGCCGTCGCGGTTCATGCTTTGCCTCCGGCTTTATGCATGGCCAGCAGCCGGGTGGTGATGAAAGACATGACGCCGATTGCAAACAAACCGGCGACCGTGAACACATAAAAGCCGTCGACCCCGGCCAGATGCAGCAGGCGGGCGAAGCTCACCACCAGCAAGCTGGCAAAGGCCAGGCAAGTCATGCTTAGTGCGGGCAGGTCGTAGCGCTTAAGCAGCAGGATGGCGGCGCCGGTGATGGCCAAAGGAGGCAGCAGTTCCGACAGTCCCTCATGCAGGGCAAAGATGGTTCCCGACAGCGTGATGGCGGCCATGGAAAGCAGCGTTGCCATCCGCAGCGACCAGTCGCCAGCTCCCGTTCGAGGCCGAAATGGCGGCAGCATCAAGGCGGGGAGCGCGGCGAAAAGCATCCAGCCAAAGGCAAGCGCCAAATACGATTCGCCTCGTTTCGAGCCGCCGTCGGAGGCCTCCAGCCACAAGGCGATCGCCGTTGTCGTGACCAGTAGCCAGGGCATCCACAGCACTTCACTGCGCAGCGCCAGGCACAGTGGCAGAGTCAAGGCGATCCACAGCGCGAATAGCTGCCAGGGATCGGTGCCCGTCTGGTAAGTCTGCCCGATGCAGGCGAACAGGCCGCCAATGGCCAGGAAGGCAAACAATGCGGCAACGCTGCGGATGGACGGCAAGACCCAGGCAGCCAGCAAGCCCACTGCGACCGCAGCCTGCATCACGCCGATGCGGCCGAAGCGGCCCAGCCCATCCCAGTTGGAGGCGATCCAGAAAATCAGGCCAAGGCCGAACAAGGCGCTGCCGGCCACGGCAACCGCCAGCGGCAAGCGGGCAGGCAGCCTGGCAGGTTGGCCGCGCAAGCCGGCCATCAATTCAAGTTCTGTGGTGGAGCGGTGGTCCAGCTGGTGGCGTGCGGCCAGTTCCAGCAAGGTTTGTCGCAAGCTCATGTTTCCTCTTCAGCGCATGGGAATGCGCCGAAGGGTAACACGGAAAATTGTTAAACTAACAGCGCCGCGGCCATGGCGGAAGCATCAGCCTCCGCCTCTTCCAGCATTTGCTCGCGCTTCTCGGCGTCGATGAATAGGTCCATCACCGAATCTTCATGCGGCGCTTGTTGCTGTTCCGGCGCCAGGGGGGAAGCGACTGGCGCAAAGTGGTTTGCCAGCAGCAGGGTGTCGAGCAGGGTATCGGGAGGGATTTGCAGCATGCCGCTGCGCAGGCTTTCAATGGCTTCCGCCACCTCGGCCGGAATGCCGAGCTTCTTCAGCACTTCGCGTGTGATGATCTCTTCGCTGGCGGTTTGCCAGTTCTCCGGATCGGGTTCCAGCAGGCCGGGGAATTCGTCGGCACGCGACAGCAGGTAGAAGCTGCCCACTTCATGCACGATCGCTGCGAACAGGGCGGTGTCGGGATTCACGCCGGTGACTTCACGCGCGATGATGCGCGCCAGGCAGGCGACGTGGATGGTGTGCTGCCACAGTTGCTCGGCCTTGGCGCGCAGCCCCGGATCGGTGATCTTGCTGCCGAAGGCACGCACCACCATGGCCGCGGCCAGCGCATACAGGTTGTGGTAGCCCACGCGCATGATGGCATTGCGCACGTTGGTGATGTCCGGCCCGCCGGTGCGGTTGAACATGGCGGAGTTTGACAGCGAGACGGTGCGCGCGGCCAGTTGCGGCTCGGCCAGCACCAGCTTGATGGCATCCTCCATCGGGCAATCCGGATCGTCCAGGGCGAGCTGTACTCGCAGGGCGGCATTAACGCTGGTAGGAAACACGAGGTCTCCGCGGATCGCCAGCGCGGCGACGTGTCCGAAGGCTTCCAGTTTATTCATGCCGAAAATTATACGGCCCCGGAAGCATTACTGCCAAATGGGCATCGGAAATGAAAGTCGGGGTCAGCTCCGGCAATCTGCCACTTTTCCCGCATCGCGAAAAAAATGGCAGATTGCCGGAGCTGACCCCGACTTTTAACTTAGGCGCCGGCGAGTTGCGGCTGGCGACTCGCTTGTTCCTGGCTGTAACGTGCTACCGACAAGTCATCGGCGAAGATGGCAGGGCGTTTGGCGGACATGATGTCGGCCAGCAGTTGCGCTGAGCCGCAACTCATGGTCCAGCCGAGGGTGCCGTGGCCGGTGTTGGTGAACAGGTTGCGGATGCCGGTGCGGCCCACCACCGGCGTGCCATCCGGGGTCATCGGGCGCAGGCCGGTCCAGAAGGTGGCTTCGGCGGTGTTGCCGGCGCCTGGGAACAGGTCGTTCACCACCATTTCCAGCGTTTCGCGGCGGCGCGGGTTGAGCCTGGTGTTGTAGCCGGCGATTTCCGCCATGCCGCCAACGCGGATGCGGTCGTCGAAGCGGGTCACCGCAATCTTGTAAGTCTCGTCGAGGATGGTCGAGGTCGGCGCCTTGTCGCCGTCCACGATCGGCACGGTAATCGAGTAGCCTTTCAGCGGGTAGACCGGAATCTCGAACAGCTCTTTCAGGACCAGCGTCGAGTAGGCGCCCAGCGCGACGACGAAGGAGTCGCCTTCCACCAGTTCGGCGCCGCATTGCACGCCTTTGACCTTGTCGCCTTCCGTAACCAGCTTGTCGATCGACACACCGTAACGGAATTTGACGCCCAGTTCCTTGGCCATCGCTTCCAGGCGCGTAGTGAACATCTGGCAGTCGCCGGTTTCATCGTTCGGCAGGCGCAGGCCGCCGACCAGTTTGTGCTGCGATGCGGCCAGGCCAGGCTCGGCCTTCATCAGGTCGGCGCCGGTCAGCAGCTCGTAGGGCACGCCGGTTTCTTTCAGGACTTCGATATCCTTGGCCGCGCCATCCAGTTGCGCCTGGGTGCGGAACAACTGGGTGGTGCCTTGCTGGCGGCCTTCATATTCGATGCCGGTGGCGGCGCGCAGCACTTTGAAGCAGTCGCGGCTGTATTCCGCCAGGCGCACCATGCGTTCCTTGTTGATCGCGTAGGACTCGGCATTGCAGTTGCGCAGCATCTGCCACATCCACTTCAACTGGAAGGTGGTGCCGTCCGGCGTGATGGACAGCGGCGCGTGGCGCTGCAGCATCCATTTCATGGCTTTCAGCGGAATGCCAGGGGCAGCCCATGGCGAAGCGTAGCCTGGCGAAATCTGGCCGGCATTGGCGAAGCTGGTTTCCAGGGCAGGTCCCGGCTGGCGGTCCAGTACGGTGACATCATGGCCGGCCTGGGCCAGGTAATAGGCACTGGTGACGCCGATAACGCCGCTGCCAAGGATAACTACGCGCATGAATTGCCTCCGGAATATTTGTGACGGATTATTTTGCTATGATAAGTAAGTTTTCCTAGTATTTGTTACTATATGAGACGGATAAAACAGTAAAAAATCATGCGAATTCAAAAAGAATCGGCCCGGGGGCTGGACAAGATTGACCGAAAAATACTGCGCATCCTGCAGGAGGATGCGCGGATCGCCATGAAGGACTTGAGCGAGCAGGTCGGGTTGTCGATTACGCCGACCATCGAGCGGGTCAAGCGCATGGAGCGCGATGGGGTGATTGCGGGCTATCACGCGCGGCTCAATCCGCGTGCCCTGGGGGCCAGCCTGCTGGTGTTCGTGGAAATCACGCTGAACCAGAAATCGGCCAGCCACTTCGAGCAGTTCCGCCGCGAAGTGCTGCGCATTCCGGAGGTGCAGGAGTGCCACCTGGTGTCGGGCGATTTCGACTACCTGATCAAGGCCCGCATCCACGAAATGGCGGAGTACCGCAAGCTGCTCGGCGACATGCTGCTGAACCTGCCGGGGGCCGCGCAATCCAAGTCCTATGTCGTCATGGAAGAAATCAAGGAAACCTTGATTTTGCCCACGGAGCCTGCTTCGTAGCCGCGGGAAAATGACCTTTTGCGGCCAGGGAGCGTACCATGTCTACTAACAAACCCGATCCGGTGGCTCATATGTCCGACCTTCAAGACCTCGAGCAGAGATTTGATCTCAAGCTGGAAAAGCTCAAGAACGAAATCCTGCGCTGGATGCTGGCGCAGACGCTGACCCTGATCGGCGCCATGGCTGCGTTCAAACTGTTTGGGTGATGAGCTGACTTGGTCTAGAATGCCATTAGCCTGGACTGAGCGAACGGAGTATTTGTGCAAAGCACTTATGGAGCCGCGAGCGTCACCACACCAGCCGCCCCGGCGCCGGCTGCACCCGAGCACGCTGTCTTTTTGCGTGGCCTCGACGAACATCTTTCCTCTGATCAAAGCTTTACTTCCAACCTGGCCCGCACTGTTGGCGCGATTGCCAGCACCGACGGCGCGCTGACGCTGGCCCAATTTGCCGCGGTCACTGACCTGGCCGGCGATGGCCGCGCCTCTGCCGTCTTCACCGCGATCGTGCTGAACGCCATCGAATGCGGCATCACCGTCGACTGGGCGCTGCAAGCGTTGGCCCGCGCCAGTCCCACGGTCGCCGAGCCGGCCCGGCACAAGGCCTTTAACCTGATGAAGCCGCTGCTGGCGCTGCAAGGCACCGCTGCGAGGCCACTGGCGCAAAAGATCGCCAAAGCCTTGCACATCAAGTTGACGCCCGAGCAGCTTTTCGGCCTGCCGCCGGAAGAAGAGCGCCGCCTGCTCAGCAACCTGGGCAACCAGGCCCGCAAGCTGGTCAAGGGCAGGGGGCTGGCCGATGCCGTGGCCGACTTCGGCCGCTCGATGGGGCACTCCGAACTGCTCAATCATGCGCGGGGCTATAACGGCGGCCTGATGAGCCAGGAGGAACTGCACACCGCTGTTGAGCGCGCCGTGTCGACCATCTGCCATGGTATCGAGAGCTACCGCGAGCACGAGAATTCCCCGCTGGCTTGCGAAGCGAGCGCGGCGGGGCTGCTGGCCACTGCCCAGCAACTGCGCCAGCAGGTACAGCAGCGCCTGGCCCTGGTCGACGCCCGCATCGCTTACGAGCGCCGGATGCTGAACCAGGACATCGACGATGCCGTGCACGACGCCGGCAACGCCATTGAACTGGCGCTGGCCTGCCATCCGGAAGCCAATGAGCGCGCCAGCGGCGAGCAATTCGGCAAGGAAATGGAATCGCGCCTGGACCGCGTGGTGCAGCGCAAGGAAGAAGTATTGGACTTGCTGCAGCATGACCTGTCCCTGTTCCAATCGGACATCCGCCTGACCCAGAGCACCGTCTTCGAACGCCAGCACCACGCCACGCTGGCGCGCCTGATGCCGCGCATGCGGGTCGGCACGCGCCTGGCGCAGTCGGTCGATACCGCCGCCAATTTCACCCTGATGGGCAGTGCCGTTGCTGCGGCCGGGACCGGCACCGCGGCTTACCTGTTCGGGGTGGCCGTCGTGCTGCCGGTGGTGGCGCCGGCCGCTCCTTTCGTCGGCGGTGCCGTGTTGCTGGCGGGCGCCTTCAAGTGGTTTGCCGACGCCGGCCGCCGCAAGCGTTCGGAAATCCAGGACCGCCGCCGCGCCTTCGAGGAAGAACTGCGCAAGCGGCTGCAGGAAGTGCAGGCTGCCTTCGGCCGCCAACTGGACCGCATTGCCGCCAGCTTCCATGAATCGGCAACCCAGTTGCTGACGCCGCTGATGCTGGAAGCCGAAGCTGCCGGCCGCGTGCAGGCAGTGCGCAAGCGTATTGCCGATAAGGTAATTTCCCAGGCCCAGGGCGCGATTGCCCAATTGCGGGCGGCGATGTCGGCGCACGCATAAAGTGTTGCGTTTCGGCAATGTGCGTGCGTTACCGAACGAAAGTTACTGACTTGCTTTGGTACAATAACTAGCACGCAACGCACTTTTTCAACTACTTATATAATCACGACCATGAAGACCCAGCTCTTAGCCGCCGCCATGCTGGCGCTCAGCACTTCTGCTATCGCCCAGGATGTTGGCGTTTCCGTCACCGTCGGCCAACCAGGCTTTTTTGGCCGCATTGACATCGGCAATATGGCGCCGCCACCGGTGCTGTACCCACAGCCGGTGATCATCCAGCGTCCGGCCCGCATCATCGCCGAGCCGCTCTACCTGCGCGTTCCGCCAGGCCATGCTAAGGATTGGGCAAAACACTGCGGCAAGTACAATGCTTGCGGCCGCAATGTCTACTTCGTGCGCGATGAGTGGTACACCAACGAATACGCACCACGCTATCGCGATGACCACCGCGGCGGTGGCCGTGACCGCGACTACGACCGCGATGACCGCGACGACGATCACGGCAATGGCCACGGCCACGGCAAGGGCCATGGCAAAGGCCACGGCAAGCATTAATCCGGTAGCCTGACCGGGCCTGGCCCGCTCGCTACCGACATTTAGGAGAGCTGTTTGCAGAGCAAATATGTGATCGTAGGTGGAGGGGCGGGCGGCCTTGAGCTGGCCTGCAAACTGGGCCGCAAACTTGGCCCGCATCAGGTGATGCTGGTCGATAGCCGGCTTTACCACATCTGGAAGCCTTCGCTGCACGAGGTGGCCGCCGGTACCCTGGATATTCACCAGGAAGGCCTGTCCTACCAGATGCTGGCACATGACAACGGCTTCACTTATGTCTACGGCGCCATGACGGCGCTCGACAGCACCAGCAAGCAAATCACCGTAGCGGCAATTACCAGCGAAGGCGGCGAAACCGTCCTGCCTGAGCGCCGCATCGGCTACGAGTCGCTGGTGATGGCGGTGGGCAGCACCTCCAATTATTTCGGCGTGCCGGGCGCGGCCGAACATACCATTTCCCTCAACGCGACCGAAGACGCGGAACGCTTCCGCCTGACCCTGCTCAAACTGCTGACGCGCGCCGCTTTGCAGAAAGGGACGCAGCAGGGCGCCTCCGGGGTCGATGTCGTGATCATTGGCGGCGGCGCCACCGGCGTCGAACTGGCGGCCGAGTTGCGCGAAGCCAGCGGAGTCTACACTTCTTACGGTTTCGGCCACCTCGACCCGATCCGCGACGTGCGCATCACGCTGCTGGAAGGGGCGCCGCGCATCCTGGCGCCGTTGCCTGAGCGCGTGTCGAGTGCCGCGCTGAAGCTGCTCAATGAGCGTGGCATCAAGGTGGTGACCGATTGCCGTGTCAACGCGATTGCGGAAGACCACGTTTCAGTCGGCGAGCAGGACTACCCTTCCGACATCGTGGTCTGGGCGGCCGGCATCAAGGCGCCTGGCTTCCTGGCCGGGCTGGGCTTGCCGACTGCCAAGGGTGGCCAGATCGAAGTGAGCGGCGAGCTGCAGGTGAAGGGCGTGCCCGGCGTGTATGCGCTGGGCGATTGCGCGCAATGCATGGGAGCCGATGGCAAGCCGGTGCCGCCGCGGGCGCAGGCCGCCCACCAGCAGGCCGATTACTTGCTGGAGACGTTCATGCGCCAGGTGAAGGGCAAGGCGCCGCAATCCAAGCCTTACGAATACCGCGACTACGGCTCCCTGGTCTCGTTCGGACAGTCGACCTCGGTTGGCAGCCTGATGGGCTCGCTACGCGGCTTCAGCTGGTTCGTCGAAGGCTTTTTTGCGCGCATGATGTATGTCAGCCTGCACCTGTTGCACCACCAGGCGGTGCTGGGCACCATCCGCACCGGCGTGCTGGCCGTGGCGCGCTTTCTCGTCAAACGGGCCACGCCGCTGGTCAAGCTGCATTGAGGGCGCTGCTGGCTGGCGCGGCCGCCGCTGCCTTGCTTGGTGGGTGCTATGACCGCGCTACCGAGTTGGCCGAGCTGTCGCGCCATCATGCGACAGTGGCCGGGCATGTCGTTGTGCTCGACTGCGCCAACGATGGCCAGTGGTGGTATGAGTTCGAACTGGAAGGCAAGCAAAGGCGTGGCGCGGCCCATGAGCCGGCCGGCTGCAGGCAGCGCAAGCCCGGCGACAGGGTCACGGTGTATTACAACCCCTCGGCGCCGGACGTACACCGGGCCGTCGCGCCGGCAATGGCCTATCAACAGGAACACGGCTTCCATATGCCGATTTGGCTGTGGTTCGGGATCGGCGCGCTGGCGCTGCCGCTCTCGGCCTGGATGGCCTTGAAGCGCGGCAGCAAGCGCTAGTTCAGCTTATCGGCGGCTTGGGCAGGGTGACAGTCAGGACCGCGCCCTGCTGGCCATTGGCGGCCAGCGACAGTGCACCGCCGAGGAAGATGGCGCGTTCGCGTATCATGCGCAAGCCGTGGTGTTCGTGCCAGTCGCCATCGGCAACGGCGGCCTGGCCCAGGCCAACGCCGTCATCCTTGACGGTCAGGGCGATGCTGTCATCCATATCGTCGACAATCACCTCAACCTTGCTGGCGCGTGCGTGCGTGGCCACATTGCGCAAGCCTTCTTCGGCCGCGCGCAGCAGCACCACGCGGTGCGCGCGTGGGCAGGCCGGTTCGTCTTCCGGCAGGCTGCACTGGGCTTTCACCAACTGTTCTGCGCCGAATTGGGCAACCAGTTCGCCCAGCGCCACGCGCAAGCCGAGGAATTCCAGCTTGTCGTTCCACAGCTTGTGCTGCATGCCGCGGTTGGTTTCGATGATGTTGTGCAGCAGGTTCTTCATCTGTGCCGCGCGGTCGAGCAGGGCGGGTTCCTGCGGCAGTTTGGCGGTCAACAAGCCAAGGTGCATGGTCAGGGCTGTCAGCGAAGAACCGAGGCTATCGTGCATCTGGCGCGACAAGGCGCGCCGCTCGTCGTCCCAGCAATTGTTGACGTAACCCAGCAGCTCCCGCAGTTCGGCGGCGTCCGTGTTAGCAGACATATGTTTGGTAGTCCATGTTTATTGCCTTGATCATACATGAGGATGGTCGTGGGGTGGCGCACATACAGCCAGCAGTGCGCCTGTCAATCTGGCAGCTCACCAGAGGAGATGCAAAATGAAAGACGCTATTGCTTTGTTGAAACAAGACCACGCCAACGTGAAAGCCATGTTCAAGGAGTTCGAGGGCTTGGGCGACCGGGCCTTTACCAGCAAGAAGAAGCTGGCCGACAAGATTTGCCTGGAATTAACCAAGCACGCGACAGCGGAGGAGGAAATCTTCTACCCCGCAGTCCGGGCGGCTTCGAAAGAAGCCGAAGACCTGGTCGACGAGGCAACGGTCGAACACTCCAGCGCCAAGGACCTGATCGCCCAGATCGGCGAAATGGATCCGCACGACGAACTGTTCGACGCCAAGGTCAAGGTGCTGGGCGAATACATCAACCACCACGTCAAGGAAGAAGAGGGGGAAATGTTTCCGCTGGCGAAGCAGGCCGGCCTTGACCTGCAGACCATGGCGCGCGAGATCGAAGCGCGCAAGGATGAAATCGATTTCGTGCCGCCGCGCCTGCCGCAAGCAGGCGGCAGCCAGGCCGGGCGCGTGCGCGCCTGATCAGGAGCGCACGGTGGCCGGCGAGCGCGCCAGGCATTGGTCGATGGCGCGCAACAGTTGGTCGACGTCGACCGGCTTCACCAGGTGCATGTCGAAGCCGGCATCCATTACGCGGCGCTGGTCGTCGGCCAGGCCGTAGCCGGTCAGGGCGATCAGCTTGATGTGGTGGGTTTCCGGATTGGCGCGCATGCGGCGCGCCACTTCGTAGCCATCGATGCCCGGCAGGCCGATGTCGACCAGGGCGATGTCGGGCCGGTCCGCAGCTGCCTTGGCCAGGCCCTGGAAGCCGTCTGCCGCATGCTGCACCGGGTAGCCATAGCAGCCCAGCATCATGGCCATCATTTCCCGGCCATCGTCGTTATCCTCCACCAGCAGCACGGCTGGCTTCGGCTGTTCGCTTGTATCCATGGGTATCGCCTTTGGTTCATTCACATGCTCGATGCAGGGCAAGTGCAGGGTGAAGGTACTGCCTTCGCCCGGTCCATCGCTTTCAGCATACACATTGCCGCCATGCAGTTCCACCAGGCGCCGCACCAGCGACAGCCCGATGCCAAGGCCGCCTTGCGCGCGGTCCAGCGTGCTGGCGCCCTGCACGAAAACGTCGAACACTTGCGGCAGCAGGTCGGCAGAAATGCCGACGCCGCTATCGTGCACGCTGATCGTCACTTCACCGTCGTCCACATCGCTCAGCAGTTCAATGCGTCCGCCGGGTGGTGTGTATTTCAATGCGTTGTCCAGCAGGTTGCTGATCACTTGTTCCAGGCGGGTCGCATCGCCATTGACCCAGCATGGTGCAATTTCGGCTGCCACATGGTAGTCCTCCAGCCGGCCGGTGGCGCGGAAGGTCTCCAGCGTGGTCTTGAGCAAGGCCGACATATCGAGCGGCAAGCGGTTGAGCAAGATCTTGCCGGACATGGCGCGACTCAGGTCAAGCAAGTCGTCCACGATACGGCCCAGATGCCGGCTCTGGCGCTGGATGATTTTCTTGGCGTGGCTCACGCTGTCCGCATTCACGCCCGGCAAGCCGATCAGTGAGGCGGCACTGCTGATGGCCGACAGCGGGTTGCGCAACTCGTGGCCCAGCATGGCGAGGAATTCATCCTTGGCGTGGCTGGCGCGTTCGGCGGTCTTGCGTTCTTCGATCTCGCGCAGCAGGCGCTGGTTGCTGGCGATCAGGTCGGTAGTGCGCTGGCTGAGCTGGCGCGCCTGGCGCCGCAACTCTTCGTTCTTGGTGGCGAGTGACACGAAGACGCTGATCTTGGCATAAAGCACTTGCGGGATTACCGGCGTGAACAGGAAGTCGACCGCCCCTTTCTGGTAAGCCTTGAGGCGGTCCAGTTCATCGGCCACAAAAGCCGTGATGAAAATGATGGGGATATCCGATGAGCGCGGCCGCTGGTGGATCGCTTCCGCCGTTTCAAAGCCATCCATGCCCGGCATGTTCACGTCGAGCAGGATCACGGCGAAGTCATGCGTAAGCACTTCGCGCAAGGCTTCCTCGCCGGAGCGCGCGGCGACAACGTCGTAATTCTCTTGCGTCGCCCACTGCTCAAGCAGGTTCGTCAGCGCGAAGAGGCTGTTGGCATCGTCATTGACGACGAGGATCTTAGGCTTGTCCACCAGTCTGATCATAGCCGTGCCTATTTACCGTGTCAAAAGAACCCATGCCAATCGAACACGCGCTGTGTACGCACGCGCACAGTCAGGCGGCAGCCCTGCTGCCATAGTGAAAACTCGTCCAATGGAGGAGTGACCATGAATATCGACACCATCGTTGACAAAGAGTATGTGGACAAGAGTTTCCGCGAATTGGCCGACGCTCCAGTAAGTGCCTTGCGCGGCCTGAGCCCGAAGGATGCCAAGGCCCTGCAGGCCGCGTTCGGCGTGAGTACGGTGCGTGACCTTGCCCAGCTCAACTTCGTGCGCTGGGCTTGCGCAATTTCGATCCTGGCAGACGAAGAACAACTGGCGCCTGCTGAAAAAGCCAAGGAAGAATTGCTGGACGATGCGGTCGAAATGACCTTCCCAGCCAGCGATCCGATCTCGGTCGATGCCGGCATCACGCGCATTGAAGTGGCGCCGGAAAAGGTCGACGCGCAGCGCGACCACCAGCATGCCGCCAAGGTGGAAGAATCGACCGAAATCGGACGCGAGACAGAAACCACCTCGTGACCCGCGGAGCGGCCTGGCGCATCAGGCTGCTCGCATCAGGCTGCCGTAACCTGGATTTGTGGCGACTGCGCTGCAGCAGTATGCGCGGCAGCGCAATAGCGGTTCTTGCCGGTGCGCTTGGCCTCGTACAAGGCGGCGTCGGCAACGTGCATCAGGTTGTCGACGGTGCTTGCATCATCCGGATAGAGTGCGATGCCGAGGCTGGTCGACAATTGCAGCGTCAAGCCATTGACCACATAAGGCTGGGCCACCACTTCGATCAGTTTGCTGGCCGGTTCCTGCGCATCGGCCAGGGTGCCGACTTCGCCCAGCACGATCACGAATTCGTCGCCGCCGATGCGCGCCACGGTATCTTCCTTGCGCGCTGAATTGACCAGGCGTTGGGCGACCTGCTTGAGGATTTCGTCGCCATAGGCATGGCCGTGGGTATCGTTGATGGCCTTGAAGCCGTCGAGGTCGAGGTACATCACGGCAGCGCGGCGCTGCTGGCGCGCGGCGTGCTGCAAGGCCGTGGCAATACGGTCTTCCAGCAGGCGGCGGTTGGGCAGGCCGGTCAGCGGATCATGCAGCGCCAGTTCCTGCTGCTGCTTGCTGTAGGAGGCCAGCTCCTTGTACAGCAGGCGTACTTCCAGCATGTTGTGGATGCGCTTGTGTACTTCGAGCAGGTCGAAGGGCTTGCTGATGAAGTCGCGCGCGCCGGCTTCCAGTGCGGCAATCTTGAAGCTGGGCTGGGCGGTCAGTGCCAGCACCGGCAGGTAGCCTTCCTGCTCGATTTCCTTCAAGCCTTTCATGACCTGGAAGCCATTCAGTTCCGGCATTTGCAGGTCGAGCAAGATCAGATCGTAACGATGCTGGCGGTGCAGGGGGCAAACCTGCTCCGGAAGCATGGTGGCCGTCACATTGGTGTAACCGGCATCGCGCAGAATTTCCAACATCAGGTCGATATTGTCTGCGCAATCGTCAACTACCAAGATCTTGGCATTCAGGATCTCATCAGGGCTTGGCATGGCGGTCTCGGGAACTGGAATCTCAGTGTAGCTTGCGACAGTTTGCCGCGGCGCACGTGTCATTAACCAGTCTAGCAAAGATTTCGCAAGTTTCTTGTAGGACATTTTCCCGTGCTCGGGTAGTCCTCAGCCACTCTTGCTAGCGACGCAGACGCGCTCAATAGTGGCTACCAATTCAGAAGGTTCTATGGGTTTCGGCACATGGTCGAGGAAGCCCGATTCGAGCGCATGCAGACGGTCTTCGGGGCGGGCAAAAGCGGTCAGGGCGATTGCGGGCAGGGCGCCGCCACGAGCAGGTCCTAGGGCGCGAATGCGTGACAACAATTCAAAACCGTCAACATCGGGCATGCCGATATCGCTTACCAGCAAGTCGTAGCGGCTACCCCGCGCCAGGGCAATAGCTTCCGCGGCACTGGCAGCGGACTGGACTTCACAGTTGCAGTCACGCAGGATTCGGCCGATCAGTTCGCGTGCATCGGCTTCGTCGTCAACCAGCAACACTTTCAGGCCGTTCAGGTCGCGCAAGCCCAGGTCGGGCAAGGGCACGCTCTCGCTGCGTGCCGGGCTGTGCATGCGCGCGGCGCGGATTTCACCGCTGGCCAGCGGCAGCCGCACGCTGAAACTGGAGCCCATGCCTTCGCCCTCGCTGGCCGCCGACACGGTGCCGCCGTGCTGTTCCACCAGGTGTTTGACGATGGACAGGCCAAGGCCAAGGCCGCCATGCCGGCGCGTGGTGGAAGCGTCGGCCTGGCGGAAGCGCTCGAATACATAAGGCAGGAATTCGTGGCGGATGCCAAGGCCGTTGTCGGTGACCGTGATCTCGACATGACCTTCGTGCGCCCAGATCGCAGCGCGCACCGTGCCGCCGCGCGGCGTGAACTTGAGCGCGTTGGTGAGCAGGTTCCACACCACTTGCTGCAAGCGGTTGGCGTCGCCTGCCACGTGGCCGGTGGCGGAGAAGTCGCGCTCCAGGCGGATGCCTTTGGCTTCGGCGGCTGGGCGCACCGCTTCCAGCGCGGCATCGACCACCACCGACGGCATCAGCAGTTTCATGTCCAGCAACACCTTGCCGGAGGTGATGCGGCCCATGTCCAGCAAATCTTCGATCAGTTGCGCCTGGGCGCGCGCATTGCGCTCGATGGTCTCCAGGCCGCGCAATTGTTCTTCCGGCGTGCGGTTGCCGCGCCGCAGTACTTGCGCCCAGCCCAGGATGGCGGTCAGCGGCGTGCGCAGCTCGTGCGACAGGGTGGCCAGGAATTCGTCCTTCATCTGGCTGCTGCGTTCGGCTTCGGCGCGGGCATTGCGTTCACGGTCCAGCAGCACCTTGCGTTCTTCTGCGGCGCGCTGGGCCGCGTCCACCATGCGCGCGTTGTCGATGGCGATGCCGGCCTGGGCTGCCACGCCGCTGACGATGCGTTCCGTGCGCTCGTTGAACATATCCGGTTCGGGATGGCCGAAGAACAGCGTGCCCACCACTTCGCCGGCGCGCGCCAGCACCGGCACGGCAAGGCCGCTGCGCACCTGCGGATGCGGCAGGCCCTGGAAATCGTCCGGCGGGGCGCCGGACAGGGTGTGCATGGCGTGCTTGCCGCCGTCGCCATCGGCGCCGTGATAGAAAAAGGCGCCGAAGCGCGCGCCGGAAATGCTGGTGGCGGCATCGGTGACATCCTGCAGCAGCGAACGCAGGTCGCGGTTCTGCACCAGGGCGGTTCCCGTGCTGTTCAGCAGTTCCAGGATATTGGTTTCATCGCGCAGTTGTTCCTGGACCCGCTTGACCTGGTCGACGTCGGTGCTGGTGCCGAACCAGCGCAGGATGCGGCCGCTGGCGTCGCGCATGGCGTTGGCCCGCGTCAGGAACCAGCGGTACTGGCCGTCGCGCGAGCGGATTGGGAATTCCATTTCGAAAGGGCGCCCGGTGTCGACCGAGACGTGCCAATGCGCCAGCATGGCTGGGATGACCTCCGGCGCATACACCTGGTGCCAGCCTTCGCCCAGCATGTGCTGGTCGTCCATGCCGGTGTATTCCTGCCAGCGCTCGTTGTACCACATCATGGCGCCATCGCTGCTGGCGATCCAGGCCAGCTGCGGCATGCTGTTGGCCAGTGCGCGCAGTTCTTCCTCGCTGTTGCGCAAGGCATCCTCGGTCGACTTGCGTGCGGTAATGTCCTGCATCATGCCTATTACGCCGCGCAACTGGCCATCGTCGCTGAAGTCGCCATGGCCGATCACGGACAGCCAGCAGGTGGCGCCGTCGCGGTGCCGGATGCGGCATTCGACATTGAAATCGCGCCGCGACTGGACGGCATCGGTGAAGGCCTGCTCGACCACGTCGAAATCTTCCGGCGCAATCCGGTCGCGCAGTACCGGCCAGGTGATCGGGATCTCGGCCGGCAGATCGAAGATTTCCGCGGCGCGGCGGCCGAGGCGCACCAGGTTGGTGGACGCATTCCATTCCCAATCGCCGAGCCGGCCGGCCGCCAGCGCCACTTGCAGGCGGTTGGTGCTCTCGCGCAGGCCGCGCTCGTGCAGCTTGCGCTGGTGGATGTCGAGCAGCAGGCAGGTCATGCCAAGTGGGGAAGGCCAGGCGCGTATTTCCAGCCAGCGCTGGCTCGGCTGATAGAACAGTTCGCAAGTGGCAGGCAGTCCCTGTTCGAGGGTGCGGCGCAGCGGCGCTTCCAGTGCGCCCCCAGCCAGCGACGGAAAGGCTTGCCATAAAAGCTGGCCGCGCGGCTCGTGCAGGAGAGGAACCGGCGGCAGCAGCATTTCCGCCGCCTTGGGGTTCAGGTATTGGACGGTCCAGTCCCTGGCAATGACGGCGAAGCCGTCACCCATGCTATCCAGTACGTTGTGCGTGCGGGGATCGGGACTCATAACTTTCGATTGTAGCCTTGACAAGCAACTTGCTGCCGCACTATTGCTTAATGCAAACCTTGCAACATTTGCTGAAGCTGCTCGATGTCGTAGGGTTTTTGCATGGACACGGCGGGGAAGTCGAGGTGGCTGGTCAAAGACTGGCTGTAGCCTGATGCGAAGACGATGCGCAGGCGTGGCTGGCGCTTGATGGCAGTGCGGCCCAGCTCGACGCCGCTCATGCCCGGCAGGCTGACGTCGCTGAACAGCACATCGTATTCGGATCTGGCCAGCAGTTCGAGCGCCGCTTCGCCGTTGGCCGCGGCGCTGACTTCATGGCCGAAGGCGCGCAGCATTTCACACACCAGGTATCGGGCATCCTGGTTGTCTTCCACCACCAGGATGCGCAAATGGCCGTCATTGGCGGCCGCGCCGGGCAGGGCGGCTGCGCTGGCCGGGGCCAGGGTACACAGGATGCCGGCGACCGCGCCGTCGGCATCGTGCACCGGGGTGTAATGCAGGTCGAAACTGGCCTCGGCCATGCGGCCGTCGCGCCACAGCTTGAGCGATTGGCGCAGGAAGACCAGGCTTTGCCCGGCCCAGGCTTGTTCGATGGCTTGCGGATTCCAGCTCCAGGCGGAAGGAGGCACGGCAGGCACGGTGCCGCCGGGCGGAACTGCGCTGGCGGTGCCGACATTGCTGGCGTAGGCCTGGTTGTAGAGCATGACTTGCCGGCGGCCCCACATCAGCAGCATCGGCAGCGGCGTGTTGAGCATGATGTCCAGTACCAGCCGCAAGGCCTGGGGCCAGGCGTCCTGCGGGCCAAGGTCGGCGCGCGACCAGTCCTGGGTTGCCATGCTTTCACCTGCGATTTGCGCCATAGTGTTATCAGTGCCGGGATGTCAATATGGGCAATGCTACACCAAGGGCGGCAAAAAAAAAGGCCCGCAATCTGCGGGCCCGAATTCTATTTTCTTGGAGGAGAATAGAGGAGACAGGTGAATGATGCTGCATCGCGGCATAAAGATCCAATTTCGATTCATGATGAGAGAAATACGTTTCATGAATGAAGTAATGATGTCCAGAAGGCAACAAAAGAAAATGTGTCGTCATACTGGACAAGCGGGAAACACCCACATATAATTCTGCCTCCTTGCACAGGATACTGCGCAGGAAAGAGCCGGAAACGCCGGTTTCGCCTAGGAAAGTTGAGTAGAACGTAAGCTTTCCAAAACGAAATTCATGCGATATAATCCTGCTTCTTAAGCGGCTGTAGCTCAGCTGGATAGAGTACTTGGCTACGAACCAAGGGGTCGTGGGTTCGATTCCTGCCAGCCGCACCAGAATTTGTAGTAGATGTTTGAGCCCTTTGCTGTCGAGCGAGGGGAGTAGCAGGAAGTTGGTAGTATGCGTAACTGACTGTTATAATTTAGTTTTTGCGGCTGTAGCTCAGCTGGATAGAGTACTTGGCTACGAACCAAGGGGTCGTGGGTTCGATTCCTGCCAGCCGCACCAGTTTTTGTAAGTGTTGTACCGTCGCTGTCGAGCGACGAGGAAAAAGCAAGTTTTGCGGCTGTAGCTCAGCTGGATAGAGTACTTGGCTACGAACCAAGGGGTCGTGGGTTCGATTCCTGCCAGCCGCACCAAATTGAAAGGGTCCATACCGGAAGGTGTGGGCCCTTTTTCCTTTTTGCCATTTGCGGCATATACTTCAGGCATGAAAAAGCTCATTCATGCCGCCTTGCTGATGGCTGCCTCCGGCAGCGCCTTGGCCAGCGCCACTGTCACATTTGTCGATATCGGCAAGATGACCGACGTGCCGCACGATTACCAGAAGCGCGAAGACATGCAGTTCCTGCTGCGTGAACACCTCAACCTGTTGTCGGAAAAGCTGCCGGCAGGGCAGGTGCTGAAAGTCGATTTCCTCGATATCGACCTGGCCGGCGAAGAATTTCCCCGCGTCGCCGTGCGCGATATCCGCGTGCTGAAAGGGCAGGCCGACTGGCCGCGCATGCACCTGCGCTACAGCATCGAGCAGGACGGCAAGCTTGTCGCCAGCGGCGAAAGCAAAATAGCCGACCCCGGTTACCTGATGGGCAGCAACCGCTACGACCGCGACCTGTACGGCCACGAAAAGCAGATGCTCGACGACTGGTTCCGTAAAGAGGTCCTCAAGCAGCACTGAGCTTCATCAATTCCACTCTGCCATTGTTCGCGCAAAATCGTACCTGTGCTTGCTTGACGGGGAGAGGGCCATGCCCAAAGATGACAGCATGGAAGTACGGATCGCATTACTTGAGACTAAGGTCGATGACTTGCTCTTCAAAGCCATCGAATTGCGGCGTGACTCGGTGACGCCAGCGGATATTTCACACTTCCAGCGCGAAGTGGACTGCATTCGTGATGACGTCGAACGCGTGAGACTGGATGCAGGTGCCCGTTTCCTTCGGATGGAGGATCGCATCATCCGGCTGGAGCGCGATTATGAGCGGCTAAACGAACGGGTGGCATCCGCACAAGCCGAGTACGTAAGTAAGGCGGAACTTCACAAAACAATCAGCAAGAGTCTCGTCAAATCTATTGCTTTGCAAACTGCAATCAATGCGGCCATGTTAATGATTGTGGTGCAATTCCTGCGTTAATATGCAGGAATGACACTCATCACTTGCATCGAAGACCTGCGCCGCCTTGCCAAGCGCCGCGTGCCGCGCATGTTTTACGACTATGCCGATTCCGGCTCCTGGACCGAATCCACTTACCGCGCCAACGAAGAAGACTTCCAGAAGCTGAAGTTCCGCCAGCGCGTGGCGGTGGACCTGAACAACCGCAGCCTGCGCAGCACGATGGCGGGACAGGAAGTGGCGATGCCGGTGGCGCTGGCGCCGACCGGGCTGACCGGCATGCAGCACGCCGACGGCGAAATCCTGGCGGCCCGCGCAGCCGAGAAATTCGGCATCCCGTTCACGCTGTCGACCATGAGCATCTGTTCGATCGAAGACGTGGCGGCGCATACCAGCAAGCCTTTCTGGTTCCAGCTCTATGTCATGAAGGACCGCGACTTCATCAATCGCCTGATCGACCGCGCCAAGGCTGCGAAGTGTTCGGCACTGGTATTGACGCTGGATTTGCAGGTGCTGGGCCAGCGCCACAAGGATTTGCGCAACGGCTTGTCGGCGCCGCCGCGCCTGACCATCGCCAATATGCTCAACATGGCGGCCAGGCCGCGCTGGTGCGCCGGCATGCTGGGCACCTCGCGCCGCCAGTTCGGCAATATCGTCGGCCACGCGCAATCGGTGTCGGACATGTCCTCGCTGTCCTCGTGGACCAGCCAGCAGTTCGATCCCAGCCTGTCCTGGGACGACGTCGAATGGATCAAGAATCGCTGGGGCGGCAAGCTGATTATCAAGGGCATCATGGATGCCGAGGATGCGCGCCTGGCGGCCAACAGCGGCGCCGATGCGCTGATCGTTTCCAACCACGGCGGCCGCCAGCTCGATGGCGCGCCATCTTCGATCGCCGCGCTGCCCGGCATTGTGGAAGCAGTCGGCAAGCAGATCGAAGTCCATATGGATGGCGGCGTGCGCTCCGGCCAGGACGTGCTGCGCGCCGTGGCGCTGGGTGCGCGCGGCGTCTACATCGGGCGCCCCTTCCTGTACGGCCTGGGGGCGCTGGGCGAGGCAGGCGTCACGCGCTGCCTCGAGATCATCCGCAAGGAACTGGATATCTCGATGGCCTTCTGCGGCAAACGGGATATCCAGCAAGTCAGCAGGGAGATCCTGCTGCCCTGAAAACCAGGCCGGCCAGGAGTTTGCACAGTTCGTCGTAGAAGTTGTTCATTTGCGTTTCCTTTCTGTTAAAGGTCGAAGTAAGCGCATTGTGAACTGTTTCATTGTTGGGATAAATGCTTATAATTGAATTGAGTATCCCAAAAATGGAGCAATGAATGGATAGGTTGCACCATATGCGCCTTTTCGTCGAAGTGGCCAAGCGCAAGAGTTTCCGCGCGGCTGCCGAGGCACTGGACATGTCGAATTCCACCCTGTCGCGCAATATCGCCGAACTGGAAAAATCCATCGGCCTGCGCCTGCTGCACCGCTCGACGCGCAAGGTGGAACTGACCGAGGCCGGCGAAGCGTATTTCAAGCGTTGCCAGGGCATCGTGGAAGAAGCCATGAGCGCCCATGAAGCGCTGCTGGACTGGTCCGAAAAGCCGGCCGGCATCCTGCGCGTGACCATGACGTCCAGTTTCGGCGTCGGCTACCTGGCGCCGGTGCTGACGGAATTCGCCGACATGTACCCGGACATCAAGATGGAATTCGATATTTCATCGCGCGCCGTGGACCTGCAATCGGAGCCTTTCGACGTGGCGATCCGCATGGGCCAGCCGCCCACCGCGCCGTCCTCGCTGGTGGTACGGCGCATCGCGATGATGCCGCGCTACTTGTACGCCTCGCCGGTCTACCTGGCCAGGATGCCGCCGCTGGAGCATGCCTGCGACCTGGTGCAGCACACCATGTGCGGGCGTTCGTTCTCCAGCCGCCTGCCCGATATCTGGCGCAAGCTGTATCGCGGCGAGGAGGTGGTGGAGGTGATGGCGCACTCGCGCTACGCCACCAATAGCGCGGCACTCAGCATGTCGTTCGCGGCCAATGGCCTGTGCATTTCGGCGCTGGACCCGCTGCTGGCCAAGCAGGAAGTGCAGGCCGGCCGCCTGCGGCGCGTGCTGCCGGACTGGCATATGGAGCCGATCATGGTGCATGCGCTGACCGAAACGCGCCACCTGCCGGCGCGCACGCGGCTGTTCATCGACTTCCTGCGCCAGCGCCTCGGTGCCGGCTAGCGGTTAGCCGCCGCCAATGCCCTCGATCACGCGGCCGCTGCCGCCGCAGTTGGGGCAGTCCTTGCCGTCCGGCGTCTTGCCGCAACCGCTGCATACCGGGCAGATGCCTTCGCCGCTGCCGGGCGTGCCGGGCGCGGCCTGGTCGCCGGGATTGAGCGGTTGCTGGGTGACTGATGCGTTCATGTTGCGATCCTCCTTGCCAAAGGCTGCCACGCGCAACGCTTTTCAACCGTTAAATGGTTAACGGAGAACAATCGGCATTACAATGCCAGCATCACCCGATAGGAGACTGCGCCATGGCCACGCTGATCCGACACCGCAAGACCCGCATCATCACGCTCGATGCAGGAGATGACTTGCACGAGCATTGCAAACCCAGGGACATCGCCCTGGTTCCCGACCCGGGGGGATGGTGGACTTATTTCATCGGCGAAGACGGCTCTGTCGAACGCTACGATATTCCCTTTGCCACCTATAATGAAGCGCTGTGGTCGGCCAAGGCCGCCGCTGAATTCGATGCGCAATAAGACCTGAGACCCTATGTCCGATACCTCCATCCTGGTAATTGAAGACGACGAACATATTGGCCAAATCCTGACTTTCATCCTGCAGCGGCAAGGCTATCAGACCACCCTTGCTGCCGATGGCCTGGCGGCCCGCAAGGCCATTGTCTCCGCCACCACGCCACCGTCGCTGGTGCTGCTGGATGTAATGCTTCCCTATATAGATGGTTTCGAACTGGTGCACATCATCCGCCAACGCGAAGGCTGGCAGGAGGTGCCGATCGTGATGCTGACCGCCAAGCACACGGAAAAAGACATCGTGCGTGCGCTCGACGAAGGCGCCAACGATTATGTCGTCAAGCCGTTCCAGCCCAATGAACTGCTGGCGCGCGTGCGCCGCCACCTGAAGGAGCAGGCATGAAGGCCGCCACCTTCGTGGCACTGGCTTGCTGTGCCTTGCCGGCTGCCGCCCAGACCACCATCGGCATCAACCAGGGGTATGACAACTTGAGCGGGCCGGCCGCGAACTGGCACGATACTTCGCTGAGCGTGCGCCACCAGGCCGCGCCGCGCCTGGGTATCGGGGCTGGCGTCACGCGCATCGCGCGCTTCGGCATCAGCGAAACCCAGTTCAGCGCCGGCGCCGACGTCCCTTTGTCGGAGAAATTGACCGCCTCCGTCGACGGCAATTTCAGCAGCGACCACCAGATCCTGGCGCGCCATGCGCTGGGCGCGACTTTGCAGTACGAGTTTGCCAAAGGCTGGCTGGTGCATGGAGGAGGGCGCAGCAGCAGCTACAACGACGTTCACGTCAACCAGAGCCTGCTGATGCTGGAGCGCTATGTCGGCAATTACAGCTTTTCCGGCGCCTGGCGTGCGGCGCGCGCCTTCGGCACGACTGCGCATAGCGGGGAACTGCGCGGCAGTTACTACTACAACGACCGCAGCGCAGTCGGATTATCCCTGGCAGTGGGCAAGGAAGCAGCAAATATCGCCGGTACCACGCGCCTGACCAGCGTGCAGTCGGCCGCCCTGGTGGGGCGGCACTGGTTTGACCAGCGTTGGGCCGTTACTTATGCCTTGGCGAGTACGCGCCAGGGCGACTTCTACGTGCGCAACGGGGTCAATCTTGGACTACAAGCTGCCTTCTGACGTCTACCTTCAAATCGCGTTCTGGACCGGCGCCGGTGCGCTGGCGCTGACCGCGCTGGTCGGGCTGCAGATCATCTGGCTGCGCCTGTCGATGCGCCGCATGCAGCGCAGGGAACAGGAACTCACCCTGAAATGGCGGCCCTTGCTGAACGCGGCCATTGCCGGCGAGCCGGTCGGCAACCTGCCGGATTTGCCGCGGCGCGACGGCCTGTTGTTCATCAAGCTTTGGCTGCACCTGCAACAGGCGGTGCGCGGCGAAGCGAGCGAGGGTTTGAATGCCATCGCGCGCCGGCTTGGCTGCGACGAGCAGGTGAGGGGGCTGCTGGTGGGCGGCAACCGCGCCGAAAGGCTGCTGGCGATCCTGGCGCTTGGCCATATGCGCGACAAGGAATCCTGGGCCGCCCTGGCCCGTACCTCCCACAGTGCCGACAGCGCCTCGTCCGTGCATGCGCTATGGGCATTGGTGCAAACCGATGCCGCGCGTGCCGCACATGAAATGGCGGCCTTGCTGTTGCGGCGCGACGATTGGCCGCTGTCGCAGTTGGCCAATATCCTGCAGAACGCGCGCACCGAATGGCAACCGGTGCTGGCGGATGCCCTGGCGCGCGTGACGCCGGCCGAGTTGCCGCAAGCCTTGCGCCTGGTGGCGGCGTTGCGCATGGACCTGCCACTGGGGCAGCTGCGCAGCTACCTTGCCAGCAATGACCAGGAAGTCGTGCTGGCCGCCTTGCGCATGGCGCACGTTCCTGGCGTGGTGGATGAAGTGCGGCGTCACCTTGCGAGCGAAGACTGGCGCGTGCGGCTGCAGGCCGTGCGCGCGCTAGGCGAGATGGGGGACCGCAGCGACGTTGCCCGCTTGCGGGCCTTGCTGTCGGATCCCCAATGGTGGGTACGCTATCGCGCGGCGCAAGCCTTGCTGGCATTGCCCTTCCTGACGAAAGAAGAACTGGCCGAGCTGCGCAACGCCGGCGACCGCTATGCGGCCGACATGATCGCGCAGGTGTCGGCGGAACAGGAGGCCGCGTGACACCCAATCCGCTTCTGATCCAGATTATTTCCATCAGCGTGCTGGTGTACTTCGTGCTGCTGAATGGCGGCTACCTGATGCTGAATTTCCTGGCCATGTATGCATTGCGCCGGCGCTCGCAGGAGGCGATCCTGGACGACCTGCCGCAAGTGTATTCGGCGCTGGAACCGCCGATCAGCATGATCGTGCCGGCCTATAACGAGGAAGCGACCATCGTGACCTCGATCCGTTCGATGCTGCAGCTTTCCTATTCGGAGATGGAAGTCATCGTCATCAATGACGGCTCGACCGACCGCACGCTGCAGGTGATGATCGACGAGTTTGGCCTGGTGCCTTTCCCGGAGGCGTACCGCATCCAGCTTGAGACCAAGCCGGTGCACGGCATCTACCGCTCCACGCGCTTCCCGAACTTGCGCGTGGTCGACAAGGTCAATGGCGGCAAGGCCGATTCGACCAATGCCGGCATCAATGCCGCGCGCTACCCGCTGTTTTGCTGCGTCGACGCCGATTCGATCCTGCAGCGCGACAGCCTGCAGCGGCTGGTGCGGCCATTCCTGGGCGAGCCGCTGATGGTGGCGACCGGCGGCACGGTGCGCATTGCCAACGGCTGCGAAGTGCGGGGCGGCTTCCTGACCCGGGTCGGCATGCCGAAAAATCCCTGGGCCCTGTTCCAGGTGGTCGAGTACCTGCGCGCATTCATGTTCGGCCGCATGGGCTGGTCGGTCATCAACGGCATGCTGATCATCTCGGGCGCCTTTGGCCTGTTCCGCAAGGACACCGTGGTGGCCGTTGGCGGCTACAACCCGAAGGCGATCGGCGAAGACATGGAACTGGTGGTGCGCATGCACCGCAAGCTGCGCGCGCGCGGCGTGCCGTACAAGATCGAGTTCGTGCCGGACCCGGTGTGCTGGACCGAGGCGCCGGAAGACCGCAAGCAGTTGCGCAACCAGCGCATCCGCTGGTCGCGTGGCCTGTCCGAGAGCATTACCACCAACTGGGGCCTGATGTTCAGCCGCCACGGCGGCGTTGCTGGCTGGATGGCATTCCCGTTCTTCATCCTGTTCGAGTGGCTGGGCCCCTTTGTCGAACTGTTTGGCTACATTTTCATGGCGGTAGCCTGGTGGCAGGGCTGGGTATCCTGGGAATCGTTCCTGATCTTCCTGTTCTTGGCGATCGGGCTGGGGATCCTGCTGTCGGCTTTCGGCCTGCTGCTGGAAGAGATTTCCTTCCACCTGTATCCGCGGCCAAGCCATTTGCTGATCCTGGCGGCGGTGGTCGTGCTGGAAAACTTCGGCTATCGCCAGATCAATAGCTGGTGGCGCCTGATCGGCTTGTACAAATGGGCGATCCGCGAGGAGGCCAAGTGGGGCGTGATGACCCGCAAGGCCGACTGGCAGCGCGACATGAATTGACCTAAAGCGCCGGCAAGGTGACGTGGAAGGTGGTGCCGCGGCCTTCTTCCGTATCGAAGCCGATGATGCCGCCGTGCTGTTCGGCGATGGCACGGCAGATCGCCAGCCCCAGGCCGGTGCCGCCCTTCAGCCGCGTGTCCGAGCTGTCGGCCTGGGCAAATTTGGCGAAGACGCGTGCCTGGAACGCTTCCGGAATCCCGGGGCCATTGTCGCTCACCGAAAGCCGGATGCCGGCCGGCACCGCACCGCAGCCCAGCGTGACGGCATTGTATTGCGGCGAGTACTTGATGGCGTTGGACAGCAGGTTGACCAGCAGTTGCACCAGGCGGTCATGGTCGCCGCGCACGCGCAAGCCGCGGCCGCTGCCCGTGCGCTCCAGCGCTACCGGGCGCTGGGCCGCGCTGCCGCGCACGGCGTCGATGGCTTCGTCGAGCAGTGGGGCGATTTCCAGTACGTCGGTACGGAATGCCATCTTGCCCGCTTCGATCTTCTCGATATCCAGGATGTCGTTCACCAGGCGCACCAGCCTTTCGCTGCTCTGGTAGGCGATGTTCACCAGGTGCTGCACGTCCGGCGGCAGTTCGCCGGCGCCGCCGTCCACCAGCATCGACAGCGAGGCGCGGATCGAGGTCATCGGGGTGCGCAGCTCGTGCGAGACGGTGGCGATGAATTCATTCTTCATTTCCTCGACCTGGCGGCGTTCCGAAATATCGTGCAGGAACACGCAGAACAGGCCGTTGGCCGGCCGGCTGATGCTGGTTTCCACCGTGAGTTCCTCGCCATCGCGCCGGATCAGGGTGCGCTGCACACGACGGCCGAAGTCCGGCGCTTCGGTGCCGCGTGCAGCGGCCAGCGCGGCCTCCTGCTGCGCGCGGAAACGCTGTGGCACCAGCATCTCGATATAACTCTTGCCCACGGCTTCGCCGCGCGGCCAGCCGAACATATGTTCCGCAGCGGGGTTCCAGTCGGTGATATAGCCGTCCGGGCCAACTGCGATGAAGGCATCCTGCGCCGTTTCGATAATGGCGGCAATACGTTGCATGGCGTCGCGCAACTGGCTGGTACGCGCGCTGACGCGGCCTTCCAGGTTGGCGACCAGGGAATTCAGCGTGCGCGATAGCGCCTGTACTTCAGCATAAGGTGCAAGTTGCGGCAGTTCGGCAGCCGCGCCGCGGCGGATGTGGTCGGCGGCATCGGCCAGCTCGCTCAGCGGCCGGGCAATGCGGCGCGCGAGCGGGAATGCCAGCAAGGGGAACAGGGCGGCCATGGCCACCCCCAGCCACAAGGCTCGCTTCTGCAAGGCGCGTACCGGCGCCCACGCGGTATCGGCACTCTGGCGCACCAGCACGGTCCAGCCCAGGCCCGGATAGGCGGCATGGCCGCGTGTGCGCGCATAGCCGACCAGGTAGTCGACGCCATCGGGCCAGCGTTCCACCTGGTAGCCGTTGCCCTGGCCCGGCAGCGGCAGCGTCTTGGACAGCAGCCCTTCCGGCCCGAGCAGCACTTTGCCTTGCCCGTCGAGGATAATAGCCTGTACCTGGCGGTGCGTACTGGCCGGTTCGATCACTGAACGCTCAAGCTCGCGTGCCCATTGCCACGACAGGTGGGCCGCCAGCACGCCACTGCCGTCGGCCAGCGGGAACGCCAGGTCGACGAAGCGCTGCGCCTGCATGTCCAGCGCGGGCAGCAGCTTGGCAAGCATGACGGCATCGTGCACGTCGCCGACGAAGGTCCCGGCCTGGGCGTTGCGGTACCAGGGGCGCTCGCTGACGTCAAGGTTTTCCAGCAAGCCCCTGGTCGCGGCCTGCACGCGCCCCTTGCGGTCCGTGACACCGATCCAGGCATAGTGCGGATAGCTGTGCTGGTGCTGTTCCAACGTGGCACGGCGGGCGGCCGGCGTGGCCGCGCCTCCCATGTCGGGACGCTGCGCCAGCAATTGCACTTCGCGGTAACGCTCGAACATATTGCGATCGAGCTTGTCCGCCGCCTGGATCGCCAGGTCGGACAGCGCGCTGCCGATATCGGCCTTGACCTGGTTGCCTGCAGTACGCGCGATGACGGCGGCCAGAATTGCGCCCATCGCGATCGCCAGCGCGCAAAAGGCGATGGCCAGGTAGGTGCCGATGCCCGCTTTGGCGCGTGCGCGCTTCATGCGACGCGGTTGACCGGATGGCCGGCGATGAAGGCTTCGATATTGTCGATCAACTGGTCGGCCAGGCCTTGCATGGCTTGCCCGCTGGCCCAGGCCGAATGGGGCGTGAGCAGGAAGTTCGGCAGGCGCAGCCGCAGCAGGGGATTGTCCGGCAGCGGCGGCTCCTTGGACAGCACGTCGAAACCGGCGCCGGCGATCACGCCGCGCTGCAAGGCGTCCGCCAGTGCCGCCTCGTCCACCAGCCCGCCGCGCGCCGTATTCACCAGGATGGCGCTTGGCTTCATGCGCGCCAGCTCGGCGGCGCCGATGATATTGCGTGTGGCGTCGGTCAACGGCGCATGCAAGCTCAGTACATCCGAGGTTTCCAGCAGTTCGTCCCAGCTCACATTGCGCACGGTCGGATCGTCGGCCGGGGTGCGGGTATGCACCAGTACTTGCATACCGAAGGCGAGGCCGAGGCGGGCTACTTGCTTGCCCAGGTCGCCATAGCCCAGCAAGCCAAGGCGGCTGCCGTGCAGGTCGCGGATTGGATGGTGGAACAGGCAGAAGCGCGGCGACTTTTCCCACAGCCCCGCTTCCACGTCGGCGCGGTAGGCCAGCAACTGGCGGCGCAGGGCCAGCATCAGTGCAAAGGCATGTTCCGGCACGGCGGCGTGGGCGTAGCCCTGGATGTTCGATACCACGATGCCGCGCTCGCGCGCAGCCGCCAGGTCGACGATGTCGGTGCCGGTAGCCGCCACCGCGATCATCTTCAGGTCCGGCAGGGCGGCCAGCGCCTCGGCACGCAGCGGCACCTTATTGGTAATGGCGATGGTGGCGCCCTGCAGGCGCCCGACCGCTTCGGCGGCGCTCGACGCTGGATACTCGGCCCATTCATGGGCGAACGAAGGGCGTCGGATGTCGGCGATGATGCTGTCGCGGTCCAGGAAAACGAGTCGTTCGGTCATACGTTCAGCTCCACAGGGAGGGACGCGGCCAGGGGACGCAGCCGCATTTGGGGATGGCTGGCCATCAGGTCCGCCACCCATTCGACAAATACCCGCACCTTGGCCGACAGGTGGCGGTTTTGCGGGTACACCACGTGGATCGGCAGCGGGTCAGTGACCCAGTCTTCCAGCACGCGCACCAGGCGGCCGTCCTTGCCATGGCTGCCCAGTTGTACATCCGTCATCATGATGATGCCCAGGCCGGCCAGCCCGGCTTGCAGGTAGGCGTTGGAATCGTTCAGGGCCACCACGCCGGGCAGCATCATTTCAATCCGCTCGCCGTCGCGCGTGTAGTCCCAGTTGTATATTTTGCCAGTCTTCGACGAGAAATAGTTCACGCAGCGGTGCCGTTCCAGGTCGCGCGGGTGGCTTGGCGTACCAAAGCGCTCCAGGTAGGAGGGCGCCGCGCAGGTGACAAAATTGAGCAGGCCGACGCGCCGCGCAATCAGGGTGGAATCGGCCAGTTGGCCCCCCCGCACTGCACAATCGACGCCTTCCTCGATCAAATCGACCGGACGGTCGCTGCAACCCAGTTCGAGCTGGATATCCGGGTATTGTTCAAAGAAAGAAGGCAGGGCGGGCACCAGGATTTCGTTCGACAGCCCGGTCGGGGCATCAACCCGCAGCCGGCCGCTCGGGCTCAGACGGGTGCGCGACAGCGACTCCTCTGCATCTTTCACGTCGGCCAGGATTCGCAGGCATCTTTCATAGTAGGCAGCGCCGTCGGCGGTGACCGAAACGTGGCGCGTGGTCCGGTGCAGCAGCTTGACCGACAGCGCCGCTTCCAGGCCGGCCACCAGGGTGGAGACGGTGGCCTTGGGCAGTTGCAGCGATTCCGAGGCGCGCGTGAAGCCCCCGGCGTCGACCACCTGTACGAAGACTTCCATTGCTTGGAGCTTATTCATGAGTCCACCTTCATTGTTCGAGATTCTGAACAATCAATTCAACATTAATGTATTTTTCTTATTCTAGTGGAAGTTTATTATTACCGTATTGCAGCATAAAAAAGCCCTTGACCCTCCCTCGATGGGAAAGATTAAAGTGGCTTCGGTTTCAGAGAAAAGGAGCAGTCATGAGTAACCGGGATGGATTCTTTGCAATGGTATCGCTGGCGCTGGGCGCGATCGCCCTGGCTGGCGTCCTGTATACCGACGAATACTCTTACGGCGCGCAAGTCGGTTTTGGCGCGGCGCCGGCGCACACCTTGCTGGCTTCGGCCAGCTCGGAGGCTAAAGAATGACGGCGCAGGCGCCGGCGGACCTGAAGATCCGCGAACTCGAAGTGCGTGGGGCCCAGGGGCCGCTCGCCGCACGCCTGTACCTGGCTGGGAATTCGTCCGCCAAGCGCGATGCGCTGATCGTTTTCTTCCACGGTGGCGGCTTCGTAGCCGGCGACCTGGAGGAGGCGGACGAATTCCTGCGCCACCTCGTCACGTGCAATCCTGACCACGTGATCCTGGCTACCAATTACACCCTGGCGACCGTCAGCCCGTTCCCGGCGGCGGTCGAAGATGCCCACGCCGTGCTGGCCTGGGCCAAGAAGAACAAGGCCAAGCTGGCCTGGAGCGGCAAGCAGTTGCTGACCGCCGGCATTGAAGCGGGCGCCAACCTGGCAGCCGTATCGGCGCTGATGGCACGCGACCGCGGCGGCCCTGCGCTGGCGGGGCAAATCCTGATCATGCCGATGCTCGATCCGGCCCTGTCCACTTGTTCGATGCGCGAGCTGCCGAACTGTCCGGACCAGATGAAGGTAGCGAATACCTGTGCCGCCGCCTACCGCGGCTACCTGCCGAATGCCGCCGACCGCGCCCACCCTTACGCGTCGCCGCTGCAATCGAGCCGACTGAAAAATTTACCGCCGGCCTTGATCCTCTCGGCCGAAGACGACCCGCTACGGGATGAAGCAGAACAATACGGGGCGAAATTGATCGCCTGCGGAGTAAAGACAACAGTCAGACGCATGCCACCGGCGCCACTGCAGGAGCCGGGAGCCAGGAATGAATGCGCGTGCAGGGGCTTTGCACTGAAAGAGATGGCCAGTTTCATCAGCGCCATCGACGGGACGGAAACGCCCGCGGTGTAAGGCTGGTTTAAATAAAACAGAAGTTTAGAAAAAAGTGCCTGCGAGGCACATGGGCCCCATTTTGCCTGAATTTCCTAACTAATTTTCACCCCCAAGAGGTTAATAATGAAAAAGATGAATCAAATATCCACTCTTGTGCGGCCGCTGGTTGCCGCATTGGCGATGGGTGGGCTGGCGGCGGCCATCCTGTCCGGTTGCAGCGCCAATAGCAAGCCGGCCGAAAGCCAGGGACCTGCTGCAGGCGGGCCGCCAGTATCGGCAGCCGTCGTCGTGCAGAAGTCCGTCGCCGAAACCCAGGAATTCTCCGGCCGTATTGAAGCCATCGACCACGTGGAAATCCGTCCACGCGTCAGCGGCTTCATTACTTCGGTGAACTTCAAGCCTGGCAGCGAGGTGAAAAAAGGTGATGTGCTGTTCGTGATCGACCCGCGTCCATTCCAGGCAGAAGCCAGCCGCGCCGATGCCGCCGCCAATTCGGCGCGTGCCAAGGCCGACCTGGCCAAGCTGGAACTGGCCCGTGCCGAAAAGCTGCTGGCCGATAAAGCCATCGCCCAGCGCGAATTCGACGAACGCGCCTCGGCACTGAAAGAACTGGATGCTACGGCCCGCGCCGCCGCTTCGGCAGCCGAAGCAGCGCGCCTGAACCTGTCCTACACCCAGGTGGTATCGCCGATCAACGGCCGCGTGTCGAAGGCGGAGATCACCCTCGGCAACCTCGTCGACCCGAACGCCGTGCTGACCAGCGTGGTCTCGCTGGACAAGATCTACGCCAGCTTCGACGGCGACGAAGACACTTTCCTGCGCGTCGGCGGCCAGGCCTACAAAGGCCAGCCGGTTAGCGTGAAAGTGGGCCTGGCCAACGAAGCGGGCTTCCCGCATGAGGGCAAGCTGGAATTCGTCGACAACCAGCTCGATACCCGCACCGGTTCGGTGCGCATGCGCGCCACCTTCGACAACAAGGACCGCTCGCTGGTGCCTGGCCTGTTCGCCCGCGTCCAGTTGGACGGCGGCACTGCCACCCGTACTTCGCTGCTGATCAACGACCGTGCAGTCGGTACTGACCAGAACCGCAAGTTCGTGTTCGTGGTGGGCGCCGACAACAAGGCGGAATACCGTCCTGTGGTGCTGGGCCCGAACATCGAAGGCTTGCGTGTGGTGCGCGACGGCCTGAAAGCCGGCGAGAAGATCGTCGTCAACGGCCTGCAGCGCGTGCGCCCTGGCGCGCCGATCACGCCGCAAATGGTCGACATGACCTTTGACCCGATGGCAGCAGAAAAAGTGGCCGCCGCCGATGCCAAGAAAACCAAGGAATAATCCATGAATTTTTCACGCTTCTTTGTCGATAAACCGATCTTCGCGGCGGTTTTATCGATCATTGTCTTCGTAGCGGGCTTGATCTCGATCTTCAAGCTGCCCGTCTCCGAATACCCGGAAGTGGTGCCGCCATCCGTCGTGGTGCGCGCCGTCTACCCGGGCGCGAACCCGAAAGTGATTGCGGAAACCGTCGCCGCGCCGCTCGAAGAGCAGATCAACGGTGTCGAGAACATGCTGTACATGTCCTCGCAAAACACCTCCGATGGCGCGCTGATGCTGACCGTGACCTTCAAGATCGGCACCGACGTCGACAAGGCTGAAACCGCGGTGCAGAACCGTGTGCAGCGCGCCTTGCCACGCCTGCCGGAAGAGGTGCGCCAGATCGGCGTGACTACGGTGAAGTCTTCGCCGAACCTGACGATGGTGGTCCACCTGCTGTCGCCGAACGGCCGCTACGACGACCTGTACCTGCGCAACTACGGCGTGCTGAACGTTAAAGACCAGCTGGCCCGTATTCCAGGCATGGGCGACGTGCAGATCTTCGGCGCCGGCGACTACGCCATGCGCGTCTGGCTCGACCCGCAGAAGGTCGCCGGCCGCAATATGACCGCGTCCGACGTGGTCGACGCGATCCGCGAGCAGAACGTGCAGGTGGCTGCCGGTGTGGTGGGCGCTGCGCCTTCCAAGTCGGCCGACTTCCAGTTGACCGTCAACACCCAGGGCCGCCTGAGCTCCGTCGAGGAATTTGGCGATATCATCGTCAAGACCAATGACGACGGCGCGCTGACCCGCCTGAAAGACGTGGCCCGCATTGAAATGGGCTCCAACAGCTACTCGCTGCGTTCGCTGCTGAACAACCATTCCGCAGTGGGCCTGGGTATCTTCGAAGCCCCTAACAGCAATGCGCTGGAGCTGTCGGCCAATGTGCGCGCCAAGATGGAAGAACTGAAAAAGGACTTCCCTGAAGGCGTGGCCTACGACATCGTGTATGACCCGACCCAGTTCGTGCGCGAGTCGATCAAGTCCGTGATCCACACCCTGCTGGAAGCGGTGGCCCTGGTGGTGATCGTGGTGATCATCTTCCTGCAAACCTGGCGCGCCTCGATCATCCCGCTGCTGGCGGTGCCTGTATCGATCGTGGGTACCTTCGCGGTGATGATCGGCTTCGGCTTCTCGATCAATACGCTGTCGCTGTTCGGCCTGGTGCTGGCCATCGGTATCGTGGTCGACGATGCGATCGTGGTGGTGGAGAACGTGGAGCGTAATATCGCCAACGGCCTGTCGGCCCGCGATGCGACCATCCAGGCCATGAAAGAGGTGTCGGGCCCGATTATCGCCATCGCCCTGGTGCTGTGCGCCGTGTTCGTGCCGATCGCCTTCGTGTCCGGCCTGACCGGCCAGTTCTACCGCCAGTTCGCGCTGACCATTGCTATTTCGACCGTCATTTCGGCACTGTGCTCGCTGACCCTGGCCCCGGCCCTGTCGGCATCGCTGCTGCGCCCGCATGACGCACCGAAAGATGCGCTGACCCGCGTGATGGACAAGATCTTCGGCCGCTTCTTCGCCTGGTTCAACCGCTTCTTCAACCGCGCTTCGCACAGCTATGAAACCGGCGTGCAGGGCGTGCTGAAGCGCAAGTCCGCCTCGGTCCTGGTGTACCTGGTGCTGGCTGCTGCCGCTGGCATCATGTTCAAGGTCGTGCCAAGCGGCTTCGTGCCGGGCCAGGATAAGCAATACCTGGTGGGCTTCGCCCAACTGCCTGACGCCGCATCGCTGGAACGCACTGAACAGGTGATCCGCAAGATGTCCGATATCGCCAAGGAAATCCCTGGCGTGGATGCTTCGGTTGCCTTCCCGGGCCTGTCGATCAACGGCTTCACCAATGCGCCGAACGCGGGTATCGTGTTCACCACGCTGAAGCCATTCCACGAGCGTACCGACCCGTCGCAATCGGGTGCGGCCATCGCAGCGGAGATCAACAAGCGCATGGGCGCCGTGCAGGACGCGTTCGTGATGGTGTTCCCGCCGCCGCCTGTCAACGGCCTGGGTACCACCGGCGGCTTCAAGATGATGATCGAAGACCGCAACAACGCCGGCTACGATGATCTGTACAAGACCGTGCAGGCGATCCAGATGAAGGCATGGCAGGACAAGCGCTTGGCCGGTGTGTTCTCCAGCTTCCAGATCAATGTGCCGCAGCTGTTCGCGGACATCGATCGCTCCAAGGCCAAGCAACTGGGCGTGCCGCTGCAGACCATCTACCAGACCTTGCAGATCAACCTTGGTTCGCTGTATGTGAACGACTTCAACCAGTTCGGCCGTACCTACCAGGTGCGTGTGCAGGCTGATGCGCCGTTCCGTTCGCAGGCCGAGCAGATCGCACAGCTGAAGGTCCGCAACGGCAAAGGCGAGATGATTCCACTGTCCTCGCTGATGCGCGTGAAAGACAGCTATGGCCCGGATCGCGTGGAGCGCTACAACGCCTACGTGTCGGCCGAGATCAATGGCGGTCCGGCGCCGGGCTTCTCGTCCGGCCAGGCCCAGGCCGCGCTGGAAGAAATCACCAAGGCGACCCTGCCTAAAGGCATGGGCTACGAATGGACCGAGCTGACTTACCAGGAGATCCTGGCCGGTAACACCATGATCTACGTGTTCCCGCTGTGCGTGCTGCTGGTGTTCCTGGTGCTGGCTGCCCAGTACGAAAGCTGGACCCTGCCGCTGGCCGTGATCCTGATCGTGCCGATGTCGATCCTGTGCGCCCTGATTGGCGTCAAGCTGACCGGTGGCGACAACAACGTGTTCACGCAGATTGCCTTGTTCGTGCTGGTCGGGTTGGCGTCCAAGAACGCGATCCTGATCGTGGAGTTTGCGCGGGAACTGGAAGACCATGGCCGTACCATCCTGGAAGCGGCGCTGGAAGCTTGCCGCCTGCGTCTGCGCCCGATCCTGATGACGTCGATCGCCTTCATCATGGGTGTGGTACCGCTGGTGTTCTCGGTTGGTGCAGGTGCTGAAATGCGTCATGCAATGGGTGTGGCGGTGTTCGCCGGCATGCTGGGCGTGACCTTCTTCGGCCTGTTCCTGACGCCGGTGTTCTACGTCCTGCTGCGCACCCTGGCCAAGCGCCTTGAGAAGAAATCCCCGGCAGCCGACGCTGCCCCGCAACTGGAAGGGACCCACTAATATGAAAAGTATGATTGCCAAGGGCGTAGCCCCGCTGCTGGCAGCACTGCTGCTGACGGCATGCGCCGCGCCCGAATTCAAGCAACCGCAAGTCGACACCCCGGCCGCCTTCAAGGAACCGCAGGTGATGACTGCCGAAGACGGCACCAGCTGGAAGCCGGCCCAGAACGCCGAGCGCCAGCCGCGCGGCGAATGGTGGCTGGCCTTCAGCGACTCGGCCCTGAATGAGCTGATCGCCGAAGCGACCCGCAACAACGCCAACCTTGCCGTGGCGGCCGCCCGCGTCAAGCAGGCGCGCGCCATCGCCGGCATCGCCGAAGCGGACCGCATTCCGCAGATCGGCGTGGGCGTTGGCGCCCAGCGTGCCCGCAATTCGGCATTGTCGCTGGGCGTGCCGGCCAGCACCGATATTGCGCCGCAGACCACCTACAACGCGAACCTGACGGCCAGCTATGAAGTGGACCTGTTCGGCCGCGTATCGAGCAATGTGTCCGCGGCCCGTGGCGACGCCGCGCAGGTGGAAGCGAACTACCGCTCCGTCCTGCTGTCGCTGCAAGCCGACGTGGCACAGACCTATTTCCGCCTGCGCGCCACGGACGCCGAATTGGCGACTGTGGAGCAGACGGTCCGTTTGCGCGAAGAGAGTGTGAAGGTCAACCAGCGTCGTTTCGACCTGGGCGACATCGGTGAATTCGACCTCTCCCGCGCCAAGACCGAACTGGCAACCACCCGCTCGGAAGCGATCGGCCTGCAACGCCGCCGCGCGACCACCGAGCATGCCCTGGCTGTCCTGCTAGGCAAGCCGGCCGCAGCCTACACGGCGGGCAACAGCCCGCTGCTGGATTCGACGCTGCTGCCGGCGATCCCTTCCGGTGTGCCTTCCTCGCTGCTGGAGCGCCGTCCTGACATCGCCGCTGCACAGAAAGCGATGGAAGCGTCGAACGCCCGTATCGGCGTAGCCCGCTCGGCCATGTTCCCTGCGCTGAACATCACCGCCAACGGCGGCGGCGCTGCCGGCCACTTCAGCGACGTATTCAAATGGAGCAGCCGCTCCTGGGTGCTGGGCGCCTTGCTGTCGATGCCCTTGATTGACGGCGGCCGTAACAGCAACAACGTCAAGCGCAGCGAAGCAGCCCTGGAAGAATCGGTTGCGGGCTACCGCCAGACCGTGCTGGGCGCCTTCGCCGAGGTGGAAGACAACCTGGCAGGCCTGCGTATCCTGGGCGGCCAGACCGCGCAGATCGACGACGCGCTGGTTTCGGCCCGCCGTTCGGCTGACCTGGCGCAGAAACTGTACGACGCCGGCCGTTCCAGCTACCTGGACCTGCTGGACGCACAGCGCAACCTGGCAGCCGTGGAGCGCAGCGCCGTGCAACTGCGCGGCGACCGCGCGGTGACTACTGTGGCGTTGATCCGTTCCCTGGGCGGCGACTGGAACTAAGTCAAGTTAGATCAGCCCTTAACGGCGCTCCGCATTCGCGGGCGCCGTTTTTTTTTATTTCGAGATTTGCAATACAAACTGATCGTATGAGATGATGCTGCGCTTGCAAACATGTCAGTGCTTTAATACGCGAAAGGGGAATGAATGGATTTTCATCGAGCGATACGGACTACTAAAATGGCTTTCGTGATGTTCGCTTTGCTGGTCGCGAGTGGCGGAGCAAATGCCACTGACTTTGTGCAAACGGGGCTCACTCTCCTGAAGATAAGAGCGGTTGGTGACTATCAAGGAACAGTGTATGACAACACTATCGAGCTTTGGTTCTCAGCACCATTGAACTGGCCCGCCGGATCTAGTTGTGCATCGGCTGCCGCCCCACGCGTATATATAGACGCAAAGAACAAGCAATTGGTAGCTGCAGCATATCTGGCCTTAGCAACAGGCAAAAAGGTTGACATCAATGTCGACGACACGCTGCCGATTCGGGCAGGATCGTGCGAAGTGTCATATCTCGACATTTCTGCTTAGCTTTTTTGTAGCGAGGAGCCGATAGTCGCGGCCAGTCTCGTCGTTCACCTGTGGGGCAAGGTGCGCTGATGAAGGGGGCGCTGTTTCGTTCCCTGAGCGGCGAATCGCTCCGCACTTGCGGCACCCGCATTTTCGCCCGCTGGCAGTGATCTAATAATGCCTGCCTCCTGGTCATAGAAAAAATAGCTGGCCGTATTTCACTCTGCACCGGCAACGTATAATCACGCGTTTTGGCTCGCGCTCCTGATCAAATGCCCTTCCTTCACAAGGTGACGCTTTCACTGCTCACCATCTTCCTCGTCGTCTGGTCCTATCTGGCCTTCTACCCGGAGCCGGCACTGAATACGCAAGCGCTTGGCCCCGAAGCAAAAGCATTCGTCAGCCAGTCACTGAAAGATTTCTGCACAGGCCTGTATACCGACGGCGTTTGTCCGAAGGTCTCGATCGCCAGCAAGCAACGGTGGGTAGCCAGCACGTATCTCGGTGTAAAGTGGACCCATCAGTCAAGACACTTTGCCGCTTAGTTTAAGCTGTGCCCATTTCCAATTCCACAGCTGCATGGCGCTGCCCCGTAATTCCTGCATTTTTCTGCTCGCCGTCATC
>NZ_LMFZ01000004.1 GCF_001427305.1 Duganella sp. Root1480D1
TTCGACGAAGCGTTGTGTTCGTCAGCAGCAGAGAAGCGAGATTATGCGGTACAGCGTGCAACTCGTCAACCCCTTCTTTTTTCTCGTTTCGCTCTGCTGTTTTGTCAGCGTTGCGTTGCGAGGGACAGAACTATAGCCGACCGGCGACGACTCCGCAAGGGGTATCTGGCATCTTGTTTGCTTGCATGGCAATGCAACGCATCCGGCGATCTGCTTTTGTTCAGTTTTGACACAGGTGCTACATTAAAGAAAGCCGCAAAGGCTGTTGGGGGAGACATGCAACAGGAAACCGTTCCAAATGTGAACAACGCAATCATCGAGACTGCGCACCTGCGCTCGCGCACTTATGGCCTCGATCCCTGCAGCGACGTAGACCTTGGCCCCATCGACCGCTGCTCCCTGTCCAATATCATTGAGCAGAACCGCTTACTGCATACCCACGCGGTTCCGGCCATGGAAACGCTCTACCAGCAGATTGTGAACACCCATAATATGGTGATCCTGACGGACGCCAAGGGTGTGATCCTGCACTCGCTGGGCGACGAGGACTTCCTGGAGAAGGCCAACCGGGTTGCCTTGCAGGCCGGCGCTACCTGGTCTGAACAATGCAAGGGCACCAATGCGATCGGCACCGCCATCGCCGAAGCCAAGCCCGCCCTGGTGCATGCTGATCAACATTTCCTTCAGGCCAACCACTTCCTGACCTGCTCCGCGGCGCCGATCACCGACCATGCTGGCAATGTAATCGGCGTGCTCGATGTCTCCGGCGACCAGCGCTCCTTCCACAAGCACACCATGGCCCTGGTGCGGATGTCGGCCCTGATGGTGGAAAACCAGCTATTCGCCGCCGCCTTTGAAGATGTCATCACACTGCACTTCCACGCCCGTGCTGAATTTATAGGCACCCTGATGGAAGGGATAGCCTCCTTCACGCCCGGCGGACGCTTTATTGCCGCCAACCGCGCCGGCCTGTTCCAGCTTGGTCTGTCCTTTGCGGCCCTGCAGTCGCATACATTCAGCTCTTTGTTTGGGCTGCCGGTATCGGCGCTGTTCGATCATTACCGTACTGCGGCACCGGGCCTGCTCGACCTGTGCCTGCACAGTGGCGTGCGCGTGTTTGGCCGCGCCCAGCTCCGGCTGGCGAATAACCACTTCCAGCATCCAATCATATCGGCGCGTGAGGACAATCACCCGGCGCAGACAAATCCCGCCCATACAGCGCGCCGCCTGTCCGGCCTGCGCTATCTGCGCACAGGCGACCAGCAGCTCGAAGCGGTGATCGACAAGGTCACCCGCGTGCTGGGTAAAGACATTCCGATCATGATCATGGGCGAGACCGGCACCGGCAAGGAATTGCTGGCCCAGGCGATTCACAACGATTCGCCGCGCGCCCTGGGGCCGTTCGTTCCAGTCAATTGCGCTTCAATTCCCGAAACCCTTATCGAGTCGGAGCTGTTCGGTTACGAGGATGGAGCCTTCACCGGTGCCCGCAAGAAGGGCGCAATCGGCAAGATCCTGCAAGCCAATGGCGGTACACTGTTCCTCGACGAGATCGGCGACATGCCTTTCCCTTTGCAGGCACGCCTGCTGCGCGTGCTGCAGGAACGGATGGTCACGCCACTTGGCAGCGGCAAGTCGATTCCGGTGAACGTGGAAGTAATCTGCGCCACCAACCACAACCTGCGCGACCGCATGGCAAAGGGGCTGTTCCGCGAAGACCTGTATTACCGCCTGAACGGGCTGGTCGTGAAGCTGCCTCCCCTTCGCGAGCGTACCGACCTCGAAACGGTCGTCAACAAGATCCTGACCACCGATAGCGGCGGCAAGCGCTATACGGTGGCGCCTGACCTCATGCAACTGTTCCTGCGGCATAAATGGCCGGGCAATTTCCGCCAGCTTACCAACCTGCTGCGCACCGGCGTAGTGATGGCGGGCGACGAGGGCGAAATCGGCCTGCAGCATATGCCGGACGACTTCCTTGACGACATGCGGGAAGCGCGAGCCGAGGCTTCGGGCGCCGGCGCTCCCTCCGCCGTGGCGAGCACCGCCAGCGTTGCGGCCACTGCCGCCACCATGCCCTGCACCGGCACACGGCTCGAAGACATGGAGCAGACCCTGATCGTGCGCACGCTGGAAGCGCATGGCGGCAATGTCTCCGCCACGGCACGCGCCCTGGGTGTTTCGCGCAACACGATCTACCGCAAGCTACCCCATCTCAAGTAGCCGTCTAGAAGAACAGGATGCCGCCGAATGCGGCTCCATTCATCTTTGCCTCGCCGCCGGCGAACGACTTCGAGCGCGTCTGTCCCACCTCGGCCACCAGGGTGATCGCGCCGGTCAGCGCGTAATAGGCGCCAGCCGTGAAGTTGGCGTTCGATTTCAAGCCATTGGTACCGGCGGTGTTGTCATCGTTCTTGCTGATGCCGTAGCCCAGGCCCAACTTCAGTTTTTCATTGGCCTTGAAGGTGCCCTGCAACAGCCAGTGCTTGCTGCGCACATTGCCCTGGTCCGCATCCGACAGCACGCCGAGACCCTTGCCGCCCTGGTAGTTCGCCAGCAAGCCGAAGGCCCCCCGCTGGAAAGAGCCGCCCGCCTCCCATCCCGACATGGTGAAATCCTTGGCGCCTGCTGCCACGCCCTTGAACTTCTGCGACTTGGCGCCGAGCCATGCTTTAAACGGGCCATCGGCGTAAGTGAGCTGCGCCTGCACCTGTGGGTTGGAGCGGGTGGAGTACTGTGCCGCCGAAACGATGGGCGAATCCGCCACTGGATTGAATACGCCGGCATCAACGTTAAACCCGGAAAGCCTGGGAGAGCTGTACGCGATTTGACCGTAGTAGCCGACATAAGCGTAGCCGGCGCCAATATGGCCCAGCGAGACGCGGCCACGCTGCGTGGCCTGTACTGGTGCGCCGGCGCCGATCAGCGTCATGTCGCCAAAGATGGCGTTGGCGCCGAAGATGCCGTTGTCGCGGCCCAGCTTGAAGGTACCCAAGTCTGCGCTGCCGAAACTGAAGTAGGCCTGGCGCACGTCGACTTCGCTGTTCTGTGCTATGGCGCTGTCGGTTGCGGTGGCGTGATAGATGCCGATATGCGCCTTGATGTCGAAGCCGGACTGCCTGGTGGTGGCCGACGTTACCAGGCCGTTTGGCAACAGGCCGTTGCCGATGGTGGTGCGGCGGTCTTCTCCGCCGCAGCCGATGCCTTCACTTGCCAGCGCCAGCCCGCCCACCGCATCGCCACTGCACGACACGTATGTGTAGTAGGCGTTGACGATGCCGCCAACATTCACGTTCCAGTCGCCAGCCTTGATCTCCACGGCATTGGCTGCAGGGGCAAGCATTGCGCCGGCAGTGGCGGCAAGCACGATCTTCTTCATTGTTGTCTCCTCGATTTGATTGATGGATGCTGCACAAGGGACAGGGCAATTTGCGTGCCGGTTCCGCGCACTAGGGCGGTGGGTAAAACATTGTTCTTCCCTGCGCCATATCGGATCAGCGCTGTTCAAAAAAAAGGCGGCCCGCAGGCCGCCTTCTCAAGAGCTTTTACTTAAGCGCCAGCTTGAAAACCCACACCGAGCCGCCCTGTTCCAGCAAGTTCACTTTCTTCGCCACTTCGCCGCCCCACAGTGGCACCGCACCGCCCCAGCCCGAAACTACGGCGACATACTGCGTGCCGTTGTCCTGCCAGGTGATCGGCGGCGCCACTACGCCGGAGCCAGTCTGGAATTTCCACAGCTCCTTGCCAGTCTGCGCATCGAGCGCCTTTAAATAGCCTTCTGGCGTACCATAGAACACCAGCCCTCCAGCCGTTGCCATTGCCCCGCCCCACAGCGGAGCGTTGTTCTTCACCTCCCACTTGATTTTGCCGGTCTTGGGGTCGATTGCTCGCAAGGCGCCGATATAGTCGTCGAACAGCGGCCTGATGGTGAAGCCTGCGCCAAGATAAGCCCCGCCCTTCTTGTAGCTGATCGGCTCATTCCAGATATCCATGCCCCACTCGTTGGCCGGAACGTAGAACAGCTTTGTCTGCGGGCTGTATGCCATTGGCTGCTGGTTCTTGGCGCCGAGGAAGGCCGGTGCAGCAAATACTGAAGCGCCCTTCTTGCCTTCTTCGCCTTTGGTTGGATCGCCTGGGCGTCCTTCGACGATGTAATTCGGACGCCCCGTCTTCAAGTCGATGCCGCTAGCCCAGGTGATCTTGCGCACGAAGGGGAAGGCGTTCTGCAGCTTGCCGTCGTTGGCGTCGATCACGTAGAAGAAGCCATTGCGGTCAGCCTTGCCGCCATAACGCTTGCCATCCATGTCGAAGGTGACGAACTCATTGGCGCCATCAAAGTCCCAGGCATCGTTCGGCGTATTCTGGTATGCCCATTTGATGGCGCCTGTCTTTGGATCAAGCGCCACGGTAGACGAGGAATACAGGTTGTCGCCAGGGCGCAGGTGGCTGTTCCACGGCGCCGGATTGCCGGTGCCGAAATAGGCCAGTCCTGTTTTCGGATCGTAGGTGCCGCCCATCCAGGTCGAAGCGCCGCCGGTCTTCCACAATTCGCCAGGCCAGGAATGGTTGACCGAGCCGGTAACGCCAGTCTCGGTTGCCTTGCCTTCGCTGTCGTACTTGTAGCCCATGTGGCCTTCGACCGTCGGGCGGGTCCACAGCAATTCACCGGTCTTGGGGTCGCGGCCTTCGACACGGCCGACGATGCCGAACTCGCCGCCGGATACGCCGGTAAGCAGCACGCCGTTGGCGATCAGCGGTGCGGCAGTCATCGAATAGCCGGCCGTATAATCGTCCACCTTCTCTTTCCAGACCATCTTGCCGGTCTCCTGGTCCAGCGCGACAAGCTGCGCATCCAGCGTGCCAAAGATCACCAGATTGTCATACAGCGCTGCGCCGCGGTTGACCACATCGCAGCAAGGCATGATGGCGTCCGGCAGACGATGCTCGTACTTCCACAACTTGTTGCCGGTCTTGAGGTCAATAGCGAAGATGCGGGAATAAGAGGCGGTCACGAACATCTTGCCGTTGTAGATCAGCGGCTGCGATTCCTGGCCGCGCTGCTTTTCGCCGCCAAACGAAAACGACCATGCCGGCACCAGGCGGCTGACGTTCCGGGTGTTGATCTGCTTGAGCAGCGAATAACGCTGTCCTTCCGAGCCCATGCCGGAAGAAAGCACGCTGCTGGTGTCTTTCGCAGCATTGTCCAGCATAGTGGTTGTCACGCTGGTCGCCTGCGCCAGCGTCGCCGCCCCCAGCAGCATTCCGATGGTGATGTATTTCACGTCCTGTCTCCTTTGTTATGGTCTGTTTTCCCGAGTGCCGTGCATTCCTCGTCGGTGAACAGGCGCGAGCGAAGCAGGAAACGCTTGCCGGTTCCGTTATCGAGCGAGAACATGCCGCCAATGCCGGCCACCACGTCCACGATCAGTTGGGTATGTTCCCAGTACCCATACTGTTCAAGCCCGATATAGAAAGGTGCGCCGCCAAGGCTGCCGAGGTAGACGTCGGTTTCGCTGACGTCGAACTCGCCCGCCGGATAACACATCGGCGCGCTGCCGTCGCAGCAACCGCCCGACTGGAAGAACATGATCGGGCCGTGCGTCGAGTGCAGTTGATCGATGAATTCCAGCGCAGGTGCGGTGGCCGTGACCCTGGCAATTGCGTTATCCATGCTTCACCTCGCCTTTTCGGCCTTAGAAGAAACCGAGCGCGTTAGGGTTATAGCTAACCAGCAGGTTCTTGGTCTGCTGGTAGTGGTCGAGCATCATCTTGTGCGTCTCGCGGCCAATGCCCGATTGCTTGTAGCCGCCGAACGCGGCATGGGCCGGATAGAGGTGGTAGCAGTTGGTCCAGACGCGGCCGGCCTGGATGGCGCGGCCCATGCGGAAGGCGCGGCTGCCGTCGCGGCTCCAGACGCCTGCACCCAGGCCGTACAGGGTGTCGTTGGCGATGGCCAGCGCTTCGTCTTCATCCTTGAAGGTGGTGACCGATACGACCGGGCCAAAGATCTCTTCCTGGAAGATGCGCATGCTGTTGTCGCCCTTGAACACGGTGGGACGCACGTAGTAGCCACCTTCCAGTTCGCCGGCCAGCACCTGGCGCTCGCCGCCGGCCAGCAGCTTTGCACCTTCCTGGCGGCCGACGTCCATGTAAGACAGGATCTTTTCGAGCTGTTCCTGCGAAGCCTGGGCGCCAATCATGGTGCCGTGGTCCAGCGGGTTGCCTTGCTTGATGGCTGCCACGCGTTTCAGCGCGCGTTCGATAAAGCGTTCGTAGATCGACTCCTGGATCAGCACACGGGACGGGCAGGTGCAGACCTCGCCCTGGTTCAGCGCAAACATGGCGAAACCTTCCAGGCACTTGTCGAAGAAGGCGTCGTCGGCCGACATGACGTCTTCGAAGAAGATGTTGGGCGACTTGCCGCCCAGTTCCAGTGTAACCGGAATCAGGTTTTGCGCGGCATAGCCCATGATCAGGCGGCCGGTGCCGGTTTCACCGGTGAAGGCCACCTTGGCGATGCGCTTGCTTGATGCCAGCGGCTTGCCCGCTTCCAGGCCGAAGCCGTTCACCACGTTCAACACGCCCGGCGGCAGCAGGTCGCCGATAATCTCCAGCAGGACCATGATGGAAGCCGGTGTTTGCTCGGCAGGCTTGAGCACCACGCAGTTGCCGGCGGCCAGCGCAGGGGCCAGCTTCCACACCGCCATCAGGATCGGGAAGTTCCATGGGATGATCTGACCGACCACGCCCAGCGGCTCGTGGAAATGATAGGCATAGGTCTCGGAGTCGACCTGCGCCACCGTGCCCTCCTGCGCGCGGATGCACCCCGCGAAATAGCGGAAATGATCAATCGCCAGGGGGATGTCGGCCGCCATCGTTTCGCGGATAGGCTTGCCGTTGTCGATGGTTTCGGCAGTGGCGATGAGCTGCAGGTTCTGCTCCATGCGATCGGCCATCTTGTTCAGGATATTGGCGCGCTCGGTAGGCGAAGTCCTGCCCCACGCAGCTTTGGCCGCATGCGCTGCGTCCAGCGCCAGCTCGATGTCTTCGGCGGTGGAACGTGCGATCTCGCAGAATGGCAGGCCAGTGATCGGCGTGATATTGGCAAAGTATTCGCCCTTGACCGGCGGGACGAACCTGCCGCCGATGAAATTGTCGTAACGAGTCTTGAAGGGATTGGCGACGCCCAGTTTGCTGATGTCGGCGAGATTCATGTCGTCCTCTATATTGAGTGGTTGTGGGTACTGTCTTATTCGCAATTGCCGTGCCAGCGGGTTTTGCGCCTTGCGGCAAGCGCCGTGCAACAACAACTGCTCCAAAGTTGAACAACTGTTGCGCAAATCAACGGATCACCACGCCCCAGGGCAGTTCGCCGACAGGAATATCGGCCAGCTTTCGCGCGCTGGCGGTATCGATCACGGAGACGCTGTTGGAGCGGCCATTGGCCACATACAGCTTGCTGCCATCCGGCGTGATAGCCATGTTCCAGGGTCGCTTGCCAACCGCGATCGTGGCGGTGACTTCATTGCGGGTGGTGTCTATGCGCATCACGTTGCCGTCCATGCCGTTGGAGACAAACACGCTGCGCCCATCAGGGTGCACGGCAATTCCATTGGCATTGCGCCCGGCGGGGACCGTGGCCAGGGTGCGCAGCGTGGCCGGGTCGATCACGTAAACGGCATTGGCCATTTCACAGGCCACATAAACCCGGCTGGCGTCTGGCGCGAAGCCGATGCCACGCGGGCGCAGGCCTACTGCCACAGAGCCGGACTGGCGGCGCAGCGCCACATCGATCACGTCGACCTGTTCCGCCTCTTCTGCGCTGACATAGAGATAGCGGCTATCGGGACTGAATACGGCGTGTTCCGGATTTCGTCCCTGCACCGGGATATCCGCCAGCCGGGCATGGGTAGCGGCATCAAACAAAGCCACGCTGTTGCCCTCCTCGACCGCGACCGCTACCAGCCTGCCATCCGGAGACACGCTGACGCCCTCGGGAGATCGCCCCAACGCCAGTGTCACGCTGCTGCCGGCAGCGTTGTCGATAGCCAGCAGGCTTCCATTCGATGCGTCGCTGACGAAGATCTGTCGCCCCTCCGGATCACTGCCGATTCCGCGCGGACGCTTGCCCGCGTTGAGCTGGCGCACCACAGTATCGGTAGCGGTATCGATCACGCTGATCGTGCCCGATTTCTCGTTTGGCACATAAGCGAATGGCGCGGCATATGCGCTACCGGCAAGGCACAGCACCGCAAACACGATTGCTTTCATGATGTCTCCTTTGGTATGGTGGTATGTGCATGATCAATGCAAGCGATATGCCAGCGACCGTGAGGGTGCTTCGGGGCCTTGGCAGGCATATTGCTTATGTGTCCGGGAGACCCGCACAGCGGGCACGCTGAAACGATCCGAGGAGACTGAAATGCACCCCACCCGCTTGAATGCCATGGCCGCCCTGGTGGCCAGCCTCTTTCCCCCCATGCTGGCGCAGGCCGCGCCAGACAGCACGGCCGCCGAAGGCAATGCTGCTCCCGACGTTGTCGTGATCAGCGGCAGCCGCATAGAGCGCCCCAGCTTCGACCTGCCGGCAGCGATCAACGTGCTGGATGCGCAGCACATCCGTGAAGGACAGGTGCGGGTGAACGCATCGGAGGGCTTGGCGGCGGTGCCTGGGGTGGTGGTGCAGAACCGGCAGAACTATGCCCAGGACTTGCAGATATCCGCGCGAGGATTCGGCGCACGTTCGGCTTTCGGTGTACGCGGCGTGCGGCTGATCACCGACGGCATCCCTGCCAGCATGCCGGATGGCCAGGGCCAGGCGGCCACCTTCAACCTTGACATGGCCGAACGCATCGAAGTGATGCGCGGCCCCTACTCGGCCATCTATGGCAACCATGCGGGCGGCGTGATCCAGCTCTTCACTCGCGACGGCGAGGGAGCGCCGTCAGTGGAAGCCAGTTTTTCCGCCGGTAGCGACGGGTTGCGCAAGGCTGACGTGAATGCACAGGGCAGCGCCGCCGGCATCGGTTATGTGCTGGATGCTTCGCGCTTCGACACCGACGGATATCGCGACCACAGTGCTGCCCGCCGCGACCAGGCCATGGCCAAGCTGACAATGCAACCCGCGCCCGGAGCGAAGCTGGTCCTGGTTGCCAACGGCCTGCGCCAGGATGACACGCAAGATCCGCTGGGCGTCACCTGGACCACCTGGCAGCGCGATCCTCGTGCCGGTGAAATCGATGCCACCGACACCCAGGTACCAAAGCGCACGCTGGCTGAACGCTATAACGCCCGCAAGAACATCGATCACCAGCAGGGCGGCGCTAGCTGGGACCAACGCTTCGAATCCGGCCGCCTGCACGTCAGCCTGTGGGGCGGCAACCGCCGCGTAACCCAGTTCCAGGCGTTTTCCAAAGGATTCCAGGCGCCGGCCAGCCATTCCGGCGGTGTGATCGACTTCGACCGCGACTTCTACGGCAGCGACATCAACTGGCAGGACATGCGCGAGCTGGCTGGCGGCAGGCTGACCACGACGCTAGGCGTGGAATACGGCCGATCGAAGGATGACCGCAAAGGGTATGAGAACTTCATCGGCAATACATTCGGCGTGCAGGGCAAGTTGCGGCGCGACGAGGAAGACGTGGTATCGAACACCGACCCTTACCTGCAATCGGAATGGCAGGGCGAGCGCTGGCAGTTCACGGCAGGACTACGCCATAGCCGCATGCGCGTGTCAGTGGCCGATCATTTCCCAAGCAACGGCAATGACAGCGGGGCTCTGCGCTACCGCCGCAGCACGCCTCTGCTGGGTGTCTTATATAAACTATCGCCGGATGTGAACCTGTATGCGACCGCGGCGCGCGGTTTCGAGGCGCCTACCTTGAATGAACTGTTCTATTCCGGCACTGGCGCAGGGTTCAATTTCCAGTTGCGACCAGCACGCAGTACGCATTTCGAAGCGGGCATCAAGGCACGCGCAGGCAATACCCGGATCGATGCGGCGCTGTTCCAGGTGCGCACGCGCGACGAACTGGTCGTGGATGCTTCGAGCGGCGGCCGCACCAGCTACCGTAACGCCAGCGAGACCCTGCGGCAGGGGGCGGAACTGTCGCTGGACAGCAAGCTCGGTGCAGGCTTCAGTACACGCGTGGCAGCCACGCTGTTGAAGGCGACCTACGAGAAGCCTTTTGGCAGCGTGCGCGAAGGTGCGCGCCTGCCAGGCGTGCCACGCGCCAGCCTGTTTGCCGAACTGGCATGGCGGTCCAGTGGAGAGCGCTTTACCGCGGCGCTCGAATCGCTTTCGGTCGCCCACGTGTATGCGGAGGACGCCAATGCCGACACGCCGGCGCCAGGCTACAGCATCGTGAATGCACGAGTGGTCGCAAAGCAGTCCATCGAAAAGTGGCACGTCAGCGAGTTTGTGCGCCTGAACAACCTGGCGGATCGCCGCTACATTGGTTCGGTGATTGTCGGCGACACCAACAAGCGTTATTACGAGTCGGCGCCGGGCCGCAATTGGGTGATGGGCGTCAGTGCCCAGTACCAGTTCTAGAAGTTGATGCGCAGCCCGGCGGTCACCGTGCGTGGTGCGCCGGGCGCAACGAAGCGTGCTTCCTGAGGCTTGGGTTCGGAGAACAAGTCAGCGGCGACCGCGCCGAAGGATTCATAGCGGCGGTCCGCGGCATTAGTTACGCGCACCTGCCATTCCCATTGTTCGTTCGGGCGGTAGCTGGCATGCAAGCCAAGCAAGGCATGACCGCCTACGCGCCATGCCGGCCGGACGCCGTCTTCGTTGCCCAGTACCGCCATGTGCGACGTGGCGCCCAGGGTCGCCCCCAGCGTCAGCGCACCCGTCGCGTGCCACTCGGCGCCGAGCTTGAACGTATGACGTGGCAGGCCGGCCATGCAAGTTCCTTTTTGCACCGGCACGTCGCGGATACCGGTGAACAGGCTGCCGTTCGCACCGTAGGTGGCATCGAGGAAGCTGTAGCCGATGCTTATCTGCACCGAGGTTGCGTGCAGGCTGGCCGTGAGGTCAGCGCCCTGGTGGAGCGTGCGGGGGAAATTTGCGAAGTAGCCGTGTTGGGACACACCGGCGGTGCGGAACAGGATGTCGTCCTTGTTCACTGTTCGATAAAGGGCAAGCGCGGCTTGCTGCCCGCGCTGCTTCCATCGCGCGCCAGCTTCGACGGTGCGCGCCACGACCTGCTTCAGGTAAGGGTCGGATTGCAGGCCGACCGGCAGGCGGCATGGCTGGTCCGGATCGGCGCAGCCTGATTCAATCACAGTTGGTACGCGATTGCTTTGGGAGGCGTTGACGAACAGCGTCGTTTCGGGCGCCACCTGGAAGCTCATGCCGAGGGCAGGGTTCAGCTTACGATAAGTAAATCGCTCGTGCTGTGCTCCAGCGTTGTCGTGCCGGAGATTATTTGCAAGGCGCGATCCGCCATAGCGCGCAGAGGCAGTCAGCGACCAGCGCTCAGCCAGTGCCCAGGTATCGCTGACGAAGATGGCCGCGCTCCGGGCTGTGCCATCGACGGCAGCCTCCAGTCCCGGTTCGGTGCCTGGCAGCGCCAGCGCCTCACGTCGCATGCTGAATTCCCCTGCCTGGCTGAATTGAGCAAACGACACGCTACTGCGGTCAAAAGTGGCGCCCAACGCCAGCCGATGTGCCGCCAAGGAATGCTGCCAGCTCGCACTCGCGCCCTGGCTCCACTGCCGTGTCACGGCCATGTTGATGCTGGCGGACAGAAAGCTGCCGTCGTCGGCTTCGGCCACATCGCCATTGACGCTATCACGCCGGCTGCTGCGGGTGTAAGCGGAGAAGGATAGCTGCGCGCCGCTGTCCATAAGCTGGCGCAAGCTGGCCTGGATTTGCCGTAGTCGGTTATGGGTACGGTCAGGACTGGTGTACACGGCGCGCCGGTCCGCTTCATACAGGCCATCCGGCAGCAAGCCGTTTCCCACCAACCGGCTGCCGCCAGCCAGCACTGACACGTCCCATCCCAGGCCGCCCTTGTTACGCCCCGTCTTGACGAACAACCGTCCCAGCCGCCCGGGCGAATCCGCCCGCCAGCCGTGGTCGCGGAACAGCGTAGCGGCCACATAGCTATGCCAGCCATCGCCACCGTGCGCGCCGTGCGACAGCTCTACTTGTCGCCGTCCATAACTGGAGCCCGCGGCGCTGATGCTACCGCCTGGATCATCAAGCCCGTTGCGCGTGGTCAGCACCAGCGCCCCACCCAAGGTGTTCAAACCATACAGGGGGTTCGATCCCGGCGCTAGAAGTACTTGCCCGATGGCCGCTTCCGGCAGCATGTCCCAATTCACGACATCACCGAATGGCTCATTCACGCGCACGCCATCCAGATAGACTGACAAGCCCTGAGCTGTCCCCAGCAGCGGCGAGGCACGAAAGCCGCGGTAGGTCACGTCATGCTGGAAGGAGCTGCCCGATACCTCATTCAGGTTCACTCCTGCCAGCGTGCGCGCCATGGTCTCTGCCAGGGTTTCGCCCTGTTGCGGCACTGCGCCAAGCTGCACGGCATACGGCAACAGGCGCCGTTCGACGGCCAAAATGCCTGCCGGCGCGATGCCGACAATTTCCACCGACTGGATGCCACCGCCAGTGTCTTCGCTCTCACCGCGCGCCGCTACTGCCAGCAATGCCAGCACACCGCCCAGCACGTGCTGCTTCATGGCTTGGCCAATTGAACGCCGTGGCGTGCAAAAATCTCCTTCAGCTCTCCGCTGGCAACCAGCTCATTCAAGGCCGCCTGCAGCTTGCGCGCCACCTCCGTATTATCCTTGCGCATTGCCATGCCAATCGCCCACCCTGCACGCGGCAGGCGCTGGAAACTGACCTGCTCCAGCGGGAAATCCGGGTCGCCCCGCAATTCGGACTCGATCTCCGAGCGTGTCGCCAGCACCGCGTCCAACTCGCCTGCTTTCAGCTTTTGCAAGGCCTCGGCCGCAGTATGGAACAAGTGCACCTGGTCGCGGAAACGTCCATTTCCCTCCCCCAGCATCACCATGCCCGCCAGCGACACCTGCTCGACTCCTATGCGCTTTCCCGCGAGGGAAGCCACGCCATCGAAAACCGGAATGCTGCGCGCGCTGCGCACCAGGCGCACCGCTTCCACATGGTAGGGTGCAAAGATCTCCACCTTGTCGTTGGACGCCATCAGTGCACCGTCCACCGGCACGTGCAGCATCACATCGGCCGGGCCATAGCCAAGGTAGTGCCCCTTCCACACCATGTTGCGCAAGTCATCGTTCAGGTTTTCGCCCGCCGGGAACGGCAGCAGGCTCAGTTTCAGCGACAGCTTGCGCGCCAGGGCTGCGGCGAGGTCGACATCGACTCCCTGGCCGTTGTCGGAAAACGGCGCGAACTCCTTGTAGACGGCGACCTTCAGGATGCCGGTTTCAGCATGGGCCGGAAGTGCTGCAACCAGCAAGGCGCAGCAGATCAGCAGCATGGCGCGAAGGCCGCGCAGGCGCAGGGTAAGCATGATGGCCTCGCATCAGTTGGTGGCGCGACGGGTTTCCAGGTAGGTCTTGATGGCCCACATGGCTTCCTGGTTAAAAACCCCTTCGAACGGTGGCATGTACACGGCACCATTGCGCACTTTGCCGCCGCGGATCGAGGTGAGAAAGTAGCGGTCGATCTCCTTGTAGCAAGCCTGCTTCTTGGTTTCGTTGCGCATGCCCACGCAATCGCGATCGAGCATGCGCAGGTCGGGAGCAATGCCGCCCGACACCGCTTCCAGGCCGTGGCAGCGGGCACAGTTCTGGTTATAGGCGGAAGAACCGATCTTCAACGCCAGCTTGTTGTCTTTGTAGGGGTTTTCATCGCGCCATTTGTCGCCCAGCACGGGAAGGCCGGTGGTATCGACGCCCTGCGGCGTCACGTTGCCGTGGGCGACAGCGAACAGTGAGGTGGTGACTGCGGCAGTTGCAGCAGCGGCAAGAATCAAGCGTTTCATGGATGTCTCCTGCATGGTGTGGTTGTAATACCCATGCAGGAGCAAGCCGCGTGCCATGATTTCCTCCCTTTGGAGGCGGGGACAGGTGCTCCAGTCTGGAACACCTGTCACAGGGCAGGTGTCACATCAGGGATAGACAAAAGACTTCACCAGGGTCATCTCGCCCGCGGCACGCAGCGGCACCAGGAAGGTCTGCTGCTTTTCGCCCGGCGTATTCTCGTTGGTGATGATTGAGACGGTGGCTACGGTAATGACCTGCTGCTCAGAGCTGCCACCGTAGTAATTGACGTAGACGTGGTAATTGCCCTTCTCCGGTGCCGGGCTGGAATAGATTTCCGGTCCATAGCCGGTCGTCACGTCCACATCCAGGCCGCTGCCATCTGGCAGGACGCGGTTGCCGTACCAGGAGTGGCCGCCGTTTGGCGTCACCACGTGCAAGTCCACGTCGGTGCCCGGGCTGTCCCAGGACAACACAACCCGCAGGCGCGACTTGGTCTTGCCGCTGTAGCCGTCGTAGAACTGGGTGCGCGCGCGGCTCTTGCCATCCGGCGAACGCACTTCGACACTGTTCGAGCCGGTGCCGAAGCTGTAAGGGCGTGCGAAGCGCCCGTCTTCGTCCAGCTGGATCGGCATGGCGACGCCGTTGACGATCAGTCTCGCCGGCTTGTTCTTGTCTGCGCCGGCGATCCTGCCGCGGATCTGCGCAGTCTCGGCCTGCCCTTGCTGCATATTGACGGAGGACGCCGGGTAATTCACGGTCTGGCTGTACTGCTCCTCGTTGCCGGCCGAATGGCGCCAGCCGCTCTTGGGCGACTCAATGCGCACTTGCGCCATGGCGCAGGCGGGCAACAGCAATAGCAGGAGGCAGAGTTTCTTCATGTGTTCAATATACAAAGGATTTAACAAGGGTCAGGTCGCCGATCTTGCGCAGGGGGACTACAAAATCCTGCCGCTTTTCGCTGGGCGTGTTTTCATTGAAAACGAGCGTGATGCGCGTCGTGATGATGGGCCGCTGTCGCGTGGCTTCGTCGAAGTGATAGCCCGAGCTGCCGAAGTTGCCCCAGTAGTTCACCCATACCTGGTAAGTGCCGTGCAAGGGCGAGGTCATGGTGAACATTTCCGGGCCGGGACCGTCGACACTGTCCGCATCCAGCCCGCCGCCATTGGTCAGGAATGGATTGCCGAAGAAGGCATGCTGCCCGTCCGGCGTAATGATGTGCAGGTCGATCTCGGCCTGGTTATCGTCCCAGGCGCCGATGATGCGCAGCCGCGGTTGCGGGCGGCTTGTATCGGCCTCGTAGAACTGCATGCGCTTCAGCGATTTGCCGTCCGGCGAACGGATTTCAACGCTGTTGGAACCGGAGCCGAAAGCATAGCCGCGTGCATAGTGGCCTTCCTCGTCCGTGTACAGCGGCGTCGGGTTGCCGTTCACGATAAGCTGGTGGAACGGACGCTTGGTGCTGATCTTGGCCAACTGGCCGCGGATCATGGTGCGGTTTTTCTGCGCGCCACGGTCGATCAGCGAATAAGGGTAGCTGACAGCCAGTTCGCCGGATTTATCGGTCATGCCGGCGCGGTTCCAGCCGCCGACCGGTCCGGTCAGCGTCTTGTCCTGCGCAAGCAACGGCGCCGCGGCCAGCGCCAGCACCAGTGCGGAAGTATATTGGATGCGTGTTTTCACATAGCCTCCAGAGAGAGGTCATTCAAGCGGCGCGCCAGGCGCTCAACATAGTCTTCGTCCTGCCCACGCGGGTGGCGGCGCAGGCCGATGTGCAGGTATTCATGCGCCAGCGTGATGCGGTCCTCGCGCGTGGCCAGCGGCCGCATGAAAATGCGGTTACGCGACTGTTCCGAATAGGGCGATCCGGCCGCCAAGGCACAGACAGCCGGCAGTTGCGCCGGCGCTTCATAACCTTCTTCGCGGCGCAGCATGCGCTCCCAGCGCGGCAGCGCATAAGCCAGCCACTGTTCGTTCTTTGCAAGGCGCGCACAGGTGGTGCCGGTATTTCCAGCGATAGCGAGCGTGGTGCCGGGATAGGCCGCGGCCAGGATGTCGTCGAAACCTTTGCCGGTGCGCGCCTGCGCCTGGGCATCGCTCCAGGCAAGGACGTTGTTGCCGGCTTTTGTGCTGTGGTAGCGCACCTGCGCGCCATCCAGCACCAGTTGGTCGGTCCAGCGCGCCACCTCCAGCGCGGCGGCGCTCGCGGGATTCGGGCTGACGCGCTGCGTGGCGCTGCTGTCCGTGATGAACTGGCAGGATTCGGCGCGGCGTGCGTTCTGCTGCAGGTAACTGCGGGCGGCGATGGCGAAGGCACGTGCGGCTTCCGTTTCGGTGGCGCTGGCCTCGCGGTCGATCACACGCGCCACGTATTCGTTCACCCCCATGCGACCGCGAATTTGCGGCTTGCCGTTCGCTCCTTTAAGCAGTGTCAATTCACCGTTACTGCGGATCGGCAGGCTCTTGCCGTTTTCGAATTGCACCACGTAGCGGCCATTCAGCGCGCCAGGGACCGCAAGGCCATCCGCAGTCCGCACCGCACTCACCGGATAACGGGAGAAATAATCGACAACCACGCAGCCGCTGTCTTCCGCCGGCTGCACAGGCGGCAGGGCGGCGGCAATTTGCGGCGCCCATTTCTGGAAGATGCCGGTACTGCTGTCGCTGCCGCCAAACCATACCGGGGTGCCGTCCGCCAGCCAGCCGGCCGCACCACCCAGGCGAGCGTCCTCGCGCTTGGGATGGTGCCAGGAATAGGTCTTCACACGGAGCTGGCTGCCGAACCAGCGCACACTGCCCGCGCCACGGCCATCCAGCACCACGCGCAGCAAGGCCGCCTCGGCATCGGCGCGGCTCGCGGGCTGAATGCTGGCCAGCACGCGCAGCAGGCTGCCAAGCGTGACCAGCCGCGCAGCTTCCAGCCGCGCGGGATCTGCCAGCCAGGAGAATTCGCCGGCAGGTGCGCTGCCAAGCCTGCGTTTCCAGTAGTCTTGCCACGGCTTTTGGGCAATGCCCAACCTCTCGGGGGCAAAGAACAGGCCGCACGATTGCGCCAGTGCGGCATCGCGTGCCACGCTGCCTCCGGCCTCGCAGCAATACACTTCCTCCTGCTTGCGGCCGCCGCAGTTGTAGTCGGGCGTAGCCAGCTTGCCGTCCACCGCATAGACGTAGACAAACAGCTTCCACAGGCTGCCGAGCGGGATTTCCGTGTTGGCGGTAACCGCCTGCGTTGCCGAAGCACTGCGCTGCTGCAGTTGCACCGATTGGACTTTGCCTTCGCGCCACCACGCCAGGTCGAGCGAGGCCGCCGCCGCGATGGGCGCGGCGCTGGCCAACAACAAGGCGGGCAGCAGGCGTTGCAGCATTACTCGACTTTCAGCGCACGCATGGTTTTGCCGCCGCCTTCGAAGGCTTTCTGCTCCGGCTGGTACATGCGGTGGAAGCGACTCGGCGGCAGGGTGTAGCTGCCCTTTTGGCCGAAGCGCAGCAGGTGGCGCACCACGACCTCGCCACTCAGTGGTTCGATCGGCACGGCGTAGCCGTCGCGGCGCTCGACATGGCGCGCGCGCTCCAGTTGCACCGGTTCGTCGCCGGCCAGCTTCATGCCCCAGGTCGTCGATTCAACCATTGCCCCTGGCGGCAGGGCCACTTCCAGCAGGCCGAAACGGTGCGTGGCGCTGCCTGCCTTGAGTTTGATTTCGTCCATGTACAGCTCGTCCGTGCGCAGCGCTTCTCCCGCCTTGACCAGCTCCATGGTGTAACCCTTGGAGCCTGCCTTCATGCGCAGGATGCGGCGTTCGATGCCAACGTCCAGCGACTGCGCTTCAACAGCGCGGCTATCGTACTGCACGATGGCGACGGTGCCAGCCGACGCGGCTTGCGCCAGCTTCAGTTGCTCCGGCAGTGCCTTGGCATCGGTCCAGCGCCATACCGGCTGGCCGCTGCGGCTGTCCATCTGCTGCCATGGGCCTTCCAGTGCCGCGACCGGCGGCCTTGCGGCAGGCGAGCCGCCCAGTTTCTTCTGCACCCAGACCAGGGTCAGTGCACGGTCCATGGTCGGCATGTCAGCGCGCACGGAAGACAGCACGGCGTCGGCTTGCGCGGCAGGCAGTTCGCCGGCCAGCATCAGCAGGGCTTGTGCCACCGGTGCCGGCGAGGCGCGCAGCGCGGCCCATGCCTGCGGCAATTGCTGCTGCAATTGCGCCGGCAAGGCAAGCCCGTTCTGCGCGGCGACGACAGACGTCAGGCCGATTGCCATGGCACGGGTCACGCTATCCTGGCCATCGGCCAGCAGAACGCTGCTGGTGACGCCTTGCTTGCGCGGCGCGCTACCGACTTCCAGGCTCGCGGCATCGGCCACCAGGCTCTCCGCCAGGGTCTTGGTCGGCAAGCCCATGTCACGCATCATCCACAGGCTCATGGCGCGTTCCAGCGGGCTATTGTTCTTGCCATGCTCGGTGTAGACGTTGACCAGGTTGTTCCAGTGTTCGCCCGGCAGGTCCAGGCGCAGGGCGCGCGAGGCGTACCAGTCGGCGTAGTAGGCGTAGGACGTCATCAGTGCATCGCCCTGCGTCGCCGGGCCCCACCAGCTAAAGATTGCGTTTTCGCCTGCCATCAAGACCAGGCGCAGGCGCTGCGCCTGCATGATCGCCATCAGGCGCTCGCGCACCGGGCCAGCATCCGCCGGCATGCTTTGCGTCGCCATGGTCAGCGGGATCAAGCGGCTGGCCGTCTGCTCCACGCAGCCATATGGGTAGTCGATCAGGTCATCGGCGATGCGGGCGAAGTGGCTGGCGGCACCTTGCGCGAACGAGACGCGGATATTGCGGGCGTCAGCCGGCAGTTTCAAGGCGTTGTCAGTGCCGGTCAGCGCCACACTCATGCTGCGTGGGCTGCTCCAGGCGGCAGCTTGCTCCTGTACCTTGGTATCGAGCGCATCCACCAGCTTGCCATCCTGTTTCACTTCCAGGTGCAGCGGCGCGCTGCCGACGGCAACCGGGAATTCAACGTAGTTCACGCCAGGCTTGGCCGCCAGCTTCTCCACTTTCGGCTGCGGGCCGCCGGACAGCGTCACTTCCAGGGACTTCGTCTCGCTGGTCTGGTTGAAAATGGCTACCGAAGCGCGCGGCGCATCGCCGCTACGCAGCCAGTCGGGCGACGTCCACTTGGCGTAGAACGATTTGTCGGAACGCAGGTAGCCGGTGCGCTGGCCAACGCGGCCTTGAGCATCCATCGCGCGGCCCGTGATGCGCCAGCGAGTCAACGCATCCGGCATCGTGAAGGTCACACGCGCCTTGCCGTCTGCATCCGTCTTCAGCGACGGCGCCCAGAATGCGGTGTCGATATTGTCGCGGCGCGGGCGTTCCAGCACTTTCACGCCGCGCTCGTTGTAGTTATGGCGTGCCGGTACGTTTTCGCGGCGGCCTTGCGCCATGTCGTAGCTGATAAAGGACAGGCTGGCCGTGGTGCGCACGTTATTGCGGCGCGGGTGATAGAAGAAGTCCGCGATATCGGGTGCGATCTCCGGCTGCAGCACATAGATCATCTCGTCCACAACGCCCAGCGCCACCAGGGTAGACAAAGGCTTGCCATCCAGTTGCGCGGTCACGTCCAGCGTGACTTTTTCGCCTGGCTGGTAGACCTCCTTGTCGGTCTTGAAGGTCAGCGCAATGCGCGGCTCAATCACCTGCAGGCCGGCGTTCTGGAATACGAAGTCACCGTTGCGGGTGTACGCCACGGAGAACGTCATGTTCGGGCCGTGCTCCTCTTTGACAGGGATGCGCACGCGCCATTGGTTCTTCGCCACGCGCTTGGCTTGGTACCAATCGGCACCGCCGCTCATCAGGCCGTACTGCTCCACCTTGTCGCGCTCCATGGTCAGCAAAGCCTGGTCGACTGGATCGGAGAAGGTCACCAGTGCCTCGGCAATCTCGCCCGGGCGGTAACGCGCCTTGTCCATCACGATCTCGATGCTGCCCGGTGCGGCCTGCAAGCCCTCGCCGCTGACCCAATGGCTGGCGCCCGCCAGCAGGTTGCCGCGTTCATCGCGCAGCGAAAGCTGATAGGAGCCTGGTTTGCTGAAGTTCACATCCCAGCCCTTGGCGGCTGGATCGAATTTTCCTTCGGTCTTTTCCTGTTTTTCAAGCTGCACCATCTCCCAGCGCACCGGGCGTGCCGCGCCCTGGCCATCCGCCACCAGGTCGAAGTGCACCTGCTGGCCTGGCTCGGAGAAGGAGCGCGCCGCCTTGAGTTGATAGCTGCTGATGGAGCGTTCGATCATCAGCTCGCGCGTGGCCTTGACACGGTAGGCTGCGCCGTCGGTTGCCATCACGGTCAGCACATAGCGCGACGGGTCTGCGGCCGGCGGCAACGTGAAGGAATAATCGCCGCTGCGGTCGGTTTCCGCTTCCTCGGTCTTCAACTGCACCGGGAACAGGCCGCTGTAACGCAGTTCGCCCTCCACCATGGTGTTTTGCTGGCCGCGCAGGGACAGCGACAGCTTGGCATTCTTCACCGGTTTGCCGTCCGGGTAGCGCAGCGAGATAGTGCCGCTGACTTTTTCGCCGGTCTTGAATTCGGGCTTGGCCGGCTGGACGTTGATCTCGAAGTGCGGCTTGACGTATTCCGCCACGCGGAAGGCTGCGCCATACAGGCCATCCCTGTAGCTGAAGCGCAGTTCATAGCCGCCGGCAGAGGCCTGCTCCGGCAGGCGGAAGCGCGTTTCCGTGCCCGTTTCCGGGGACAGTTGCAGGGTTTGCGTCAATACCGGGGTGCCGTTCGGATCGAACACCGTCAGCCCGACCGGCGCGGCGGCGGCCGCCTGCGACATGCGTGCCGACGTGAATTCGCGGCCCAGGAACTTGACGTTCACTTCATCGCCAGGGCGATACAACGGGCGATCCGTCACCGCGTACACCTTGGTGTTATAGATTTCGCTGTCGTAGTAGAAATTCTCCGACACGAACACGCCGCCACTGCGGTCTTCGCCGATCACATAGGTGTGCTCCGGGCTGCTGCGCTCCATCGACACCACGCCATCCTTGGCGGTCTTGCCGGATTGGAGTACGCCGGTACCGTCGGTCCACATCACGTTTGCATCGGCTACGGCGCCGCTGTTGTCGCGGCGCGCTGCCCATACCAGCATCTGGCCGGACGAAACCTTGGTCACGGCCATGGTGTCGGACACGAACACCAGCGTGGTCGCCCGATGTTCGCCGATGATGGCCTCCACCAGGTACAGGCCTGGCTTGCGCTTGCCGACGGGGATCATTACGTTGCCGCTATTGCCAGCAATGAACTCGCTGCTGGAGCCGTCCATCTTGACGCCCTTTGGCGGCTCAATCGCCTTCGCCTGCCAGATCGGATAGCGGAAGCTGTCCACCATCTCGAAGCCCTTGATCGGCTTGTACTGAGGATTGTTGGCGAACACGGTTGCGCGCTTCATCGCTTCGCCGTTGGTGGCCAGCTTGGGCTGGTTGGTGGTCACAGCATGGCGTGCCTCGGACGAGAAGATGCGGCGCCACGCCAGGCGCGATTGCTTCCACCAGCTATCCCACAGGAAGCTCAGTGCATTGGCCAGTCCCTCGCCCTGGTAATTGCCATCCACCTGCACGCGGTGCAGGTTGCGCTGCTTTTTCAGGAATTCCAGCGGCTGCGGCACGCGGTACACCACGATGTCGGCGCCGGAATACTGTTCAAGCTGCGAGCGGCCGAAGTCGCGGCCCGGTACTTCCAGGCGCACGCGCGCCTCGTCCGTGCTGCCATAGCTGGCATCGGACAAGAGGAAGAATGGCTCGCCCTTGAACAGCGTGTAGCCGCTGGACGGCGCCTCCTGCGCTTCCGCACCTGCCAGCGCGGTCAGCGCCAGCAAGCCTGCGAGGCACAGCTTCAGGACAGAAATGACAGCCGGAACACGCCGGCGAAGTTGGGATTGTTGACCGCTGGTTGCCACCGCGTGTCCTTCCATGTCGTTAGTTGTTGAATATCGACGGTACGAAGACCGTTATCTGTTTCGGTGACGGTGCCTGTGTGGTAGGCGATATGCGCCCCCATCCACACCATCAGGTGTTGTTCGTCGCCCTGGTCGTAAAACAGCAGGTCGCCAGGAAGCGCCTGGCTGATCTCGCGCGCCACAAAGCGGCTGTTGTGCTGCACCAGCGCCAGCGCAGTGACAAAGGGACCTACCTTGCCCTCGCCTTGCACCCAGCGGTTGCGCAGGGCTGCCTGTTGCGGCGTGAGGTCCAGTTCCGGCGGCAGGCGGCGGTCGCTGGCGATGCCATTGGCGCGCATCCATTTGGCGTCATGCACAGACAAGGCTTCGTTGACGGCAAAGCGCACCAGGCCTGCACAGTCGCGATGGTGCCAGCGCGGCGAAGGTCCTTGTTCAACCTGCGCACTGATAATGCGCAGCATCCATGCCTGGAACGCGCGCGACTGGACCTGCGACAGGCGCACCTGAGCATCGTTCGCGCTGGTCAGCGCCAGCAGCCGCGGCGCCGCTACAGCAGCCGCGCACCCGGCCAGCAGGCGCAAGGTACTGCGGCGCTTCATTTGCCTGCTGCCTGCCATTCCAGCGGCTGCCACGAGATGCCTTTGGCCGGCACCGACTTCAGCACCATGCGGTAAGGCGGGTATTTTTTCAGCGCCTGCAAGCGCGGTACCAGGTGCGCGTCGACTGCGCCGCGCAGCACCGGCTCGCGCTGGCTAGGCAGGGTGTTGAAGCTTTCTTCTTCGATCAGCTTGGCCAGCGAAGCGGGCGCAATCAGGCCGACGGTATGTTTGGCGTCCGGCAGCAAGTCCGAAGCGGCAGGCATTTCCTTGCGCTTCACCGCCAGCACCTGGTCGACCAGCTTGCCGTCCGCCGAGAACACCACGGTGTTGCCGCTGATCGCCAGCGTTGGCGTCGTATCGCCCTGGGCTGTGGAAACCGCGCCGCTCCAGCGTAATTCGCCTTTCTTGCCCTGTTGTTTCTGGACGCCCTTGCCGTCGCGGATCGCGGCCTGGAACAAGCTTTCGAACAGCGCCTCGTTACCGCCAGCGCGGTTGGCCACGAATACCGGCGTATGCAGGCGGGAGTTGCCGTACCAGCAGGCCGCGGCCGGGCCTCCCAGCTCAGTCGCCAATGGCAGCACTGGCTGGCTGGTCTTGCCACTTATGCTTTTCAGCACCGGCTGCAGGCTGTTCCAGTCTACCGGCAGCGTGAAGCAGCTGCTTGGGTTGTACGGCAGCGCGCTCCACAGCGCGCTGCTGTCATAGCCATCTTTCGGCAGCTTGGCCGCATCGAGCAGCACTTGCGAGCGCCAGGCGCCCTTGCTGAAGTCGAAACGCAGCGCTTCCAGGCCGCCGAAGAACGGCTGATAACCGAACGACAGGAAATCAGCCTTGATGGCGATGCTATGGCCGTCCTGCGCCGTTTTCTCGAAATGGAACTGGTCGTGGAAGACTTTCTGCTGCGCGGCGTCCTTGCCCAGCAGCTTGGCGACGGTGGTCTGGGCCGTATCGTCGCTCACCTTGCGGTCGGACCCATACAGCATGCCCGGGTTGGACAGGATCACCATGCGGTCGCCGTGCGCCGCAAACAGCAAGTTGCGCTGATAGGCGTAGTTCAACGCGTACACAGGTACCTTGTCGCCATCGACGCGCAATTCGCCCGCGATGGTGAGCTGCGTATCCTTCAGCGCCACCTTGCCCGCTTCTTCCAGCACGCGCGCCAGCTTGCCGCGCGAAACGGAGATCACATAATGTTTGAGGGAGCCATCGGCATCGCGCCACATGGCCACTTCCGCTGGTTCGTCCAGCACCATGCGGATCAACTGGTCGCCCCACCCCAGTTCATGTTCGTAGGCGATGCGGCGCAGGCTGCCCTTCAGGCCCAGGCGGTCTTCGGTCTGCTCGTAATAGAACAGGAAGTCTTCGCGCAGCACGTCGCGCGCCAACGGCACGGTCAGCAAGTCACGCGGCAGGCTGGAAAGGCTTTTCGTAACGACCAGGGCGTCCGGCTTGGACAGGTCGATCTTCAGGCTGTTGACAGGGCCATTCATGGCGCCCCAGCCAAAAGCCCGGTAGGCGAAAACGCCGCCGGCAACGACAACAACTGCCGCGGCGATCTTGGCCAAAGTCTTTTTGTTCATGGCGGGTCCGGCAAAGTTATATTAAATACAACGACGCCAAATTTTGCCACGGAGTAACCAAATTAGCTAGTCAAATTCGCTAATCGTGCGGGAGATTGCAGCAATTGCTGGAGCGTTTTGGTGCCCGCGTATTCAGGAACCTGCTTCAAAGCTGCATTTTTGATCTTTCCCAGAAGGGAAGGCTTTTTCAGTTTCCCCTGCTGGAACAGGAAAATGCAGTCATCCACCAAATGCATCATCTCCTTGCGAGACAGCGAACCGCGCGCTTGCAGCTCGGTGTAGCGCACCATATGGCGCTTCACTGCATGTTGCTTGCGCCGCCATTCGACGCAGCGCATGCAGTCAGAGTCAATGTAGAAGCCCAGCGTCTCATACCAGTAGCGCTGCTCGCGCGCGTAGAAGATGAACGGACGCGAGCAATCTTCGCAGGTCTTGAGCATGTCTACGTAGTATAGGCGCGGATAAATCGTGTAGAGCTGCACGCTTACGTCGGCACGAAGGGCAGTCTGCGGAAAAATATGCGCGCTGCCATAACGCCAGTACGATCCGCGCACCTCCTGCTCCGTGAGCACGAGGTGCGTGCGGGGCGACTTCCCCTGGAACCGTGGGTGCGGCACCAGCTTATCCACGTTTTACCTCGCAATAGGTGCACGCATCGCGCTTCTCGAACTTGATCGAGACCGGCAGGAAGAGCGCAATGACTTCGGCATTGGTGCGGGTGTGCTGCGACAGCACGTCCATCGTGAGGCTGCCGCCACCAGCCAGCGCCATTGGAATCAGCAGCTGGTCGGCCAGGTGCTCGCTGACCGCAGCGCCCGACGCGATAAAGCGGCGCGCCTGCGCCACCGCGTCGCGCGCAACCGCTTCTGCGCGCACGGCCTTTTCGCCGAAGGCGACGAAGACTTCCGTCACATGTTCGTGATCCAGCGTGATCAGCAGCGCGTTGCCCGGCCCCCAGTTATCCGGCAGCGTCCTGAAACGCAGCTGGTCACCGGACCAACCCATCGCGCTCGCCACGCAATCGAGCTCGCGTTTCGCAACACCACCTGGCACGGCAGCCACCAGGCTCTCGGCATACGCTTCACGCCGCTCGCCGCGTGCTTCCAGCACCAATGGACGCCAGGCCGCCATCGGCTTCACGGTTGCCCGCACGGCACCACCGCCCGCCGGATAGAAGCCGGTGCGCTCCAGGTGGAACTCGACCTGTGCGCCCATCTCGGCGATGGCGCGGCCATAGGCGCGCTGCAGGAACTCCGCCGGCGGCGCCTTGGAGTTATGGGTACCGCCGCTGACGCGCACCACAGACTCACCCTTCGCGTACAGCAGCGCCGGCACCACGGTTTGCAGCACCAGCGTCGAACTGCCGGCTGTGCCGATCTGGAATTCATACACGCCGGCCTTGATCGCACCCGGTACGAACGTCAGGCTGGTCGAGCCCAGCAAGTCGCCTTCAACTTTCGCGCCAGAGATTTCTGCCGCAGCCTTGACCGAAGCAAGGTGCTGCCGCATCAAGCCCGGCTTCGAGCGCTTGGCACGAATGTCCGAAATACGGAACGGCTGGCCGGTAATCATCGAGAGCGTCAGCGCGGTGCGCAGCACCTGGCCGCCGCCCTCCCCTTGGGAACCATCAATTTCAATCATTCTTGTTATTATCCTTGTTCTTACCCTTTGACGCACACCACCTGCTTCAGGGTATGCACAACTTCAACCAGCTCTTCCTGCGCCTTCATGACGGCTTCGATATCCTTGTAGGCCATCGGGATTTCGTCAATCACGCCTTCATCCTTGCGGCACTCGACGCCCTCGGTCGCCTTCACCTGGTCTTCCAGTGAGAAGCGGCGCTTCGCCTCGTTACGGCTCATGGTACGGCCGGCACCGTGGCTGCAGCTATTGAAGCTCTCCGGGTTGCCTTTACCGCGGACGATAAAGCTCTTCGCTCCCATCGAACCCGGAATGATCCCCAGCTCGCCCTCGCGGGCCGACACAGCGCCCTTACGGGTCACCAGCACGTCCTTACCGAAGTGGCGCTCTTTCTGCACATAGTTGTGGTGGCAGTTCACTGCTTCCACGTGCGTCTGGAACGGCTTGGTAATGACGGTACGCACGGAGGCGATCAGGTTCTGCATCATCACCTCACGGTTCATGCGGGCGAACTTCTGCGCCCAACCCACCGCTTCAACATAGTCGTCGTAGTGCTGGGTACCTTCTTCCAGGTAGGCCAGGTCCTTATCCGGCAAGTTGGCGATATGGGTGCGCATATCCTGCTGCGCCAGTTCGATGAAGTGGGAGCCGATGGCATTACCCACGCCGCGCGAACCGGAGTGCAGCATGAACCACACCGAACCCTCTTCGTCCAGGCACACTTCAACAAAGTGGTTACCCGAACCCAGGGTACCCAGGTGACGATAGTTGTTGGTATTCTTCAGCTTCGGCGTTTTCTGGCAGATCACGTCGAATTCATCCTTCAACTGCCCCCAGGCGACATCCACGGCCGACGGCGGGTTCTCCCACGAACCGCGGTCGCGGCCACGGAACTTCGGCGTCAAGCCGTGCGGGATCGCTTTCTCGATCGCGCTGCGCAGCGGGCCCAGGTTATCAGGCAGGTCACGCGCATTCAGGGTGGTCTTGGCTGCCATCATCCCGCAGCCGATATCCACGCCTACCGCCGCCGGGATAATCGCACCCAAGGTCGGGATCACGCTACCGATGGTCGAACCTTTACCCAGGTGGACGTCCGGCATCACCGCAATATGCTTGTAGATGAAGGGCATCTTGGCCGTATTGGCCAATTGCTGGCGTGCTTCGCGCTCCACCGGGACGCCGTTGGTCCACATCTTCACCGGGCTACCACCCGATACTTCCATTACTTCGAATTCTTTGTCTTTCATCATAGTTCTCATCTTCTAACGATTAATCTGCGCCGACAAGGGTGGAGACCACGCCATTCCACACCGTGCGGCCTTTGCCGGGGAGCGGTTCGGCATGCCAGCTGACGGTCGTGTGGCGGCGGCTGGTGGAAATATTCATCGCCGTGTGCACGCCGCCGTAGCTGCGTTTTACGGGTTTCTTGCCGACTGCGCCGGCACTGATGGTCCAAGCCTTGATTTGTGATTCCGCCATTTTGATCTCCTTTCGTCTTTGCGTACCTCATCTATTGCAAAGGGCGTGCCAGCTTGCTAAGTGATTGATAAATATAGATTCATGGAAATCAATGAATGTGATAAATTATCTCAACAGATAAAGATTTATACGCAATGAAGAAGAAGATTGTCATCCTCGGTTTCCTCGGCTCGCAACTGGATGGCGGGCCGCGTACCTCCGCGCGCTGGGAGAAATGGCGCCCGAGCGTCTCCCTGTTGCAGCATGAAGACCTGGTCGTCGACCGTTTCGAGCTGCTGGCCAGTGCGCATCACGACTCCCTGGCGCGGCAGATCGAAAGCGACATGCATGCGATATCGCCAGAGACCGTGGTGCAACGCCACACCCTGCCGATCAGCGACTGGTGGGATTTCGAGGACGTCTACAGCCAGCTCTTCGACTTCGCGCGCAATTACAACTTCGATACCGAAAACGAAGAGTACTGGGTGCACATCACTACCGGCACCCACGTTGCGCAGATTTGCCTGTTCCTGATGACGGAAGCGCGCTATTTCCCCGGGCGCCTGCTGCAAACGTCGCCGCCGCGCCGCGCGGCGCCAGGCAAGACCGGCGACTACGTACTGATCGACCTCGACCTGTCGCGCTACGACCAGATCGCACAGCGCTTTTCCAATGCGCAGCGTGAAGGCGTGGAATTCCTGAAGTCCGGCATCGCCACCCGCAATCCGCATTTCAACCTGATGATCGACGAGATCGAGCACGTGGCCGCGCGTTCCCGCGCGCCAATGCTGTTGATGGGGCCAACCGGCGCGGGCAAATCCTTCCTGGCGCGGCGCGTCTACGAATTGAAGAAGGCCCGCCACCAGCTCGACGGCGCTTTCGTCGAGATCAACTGCGCCACATTGCATGGCGACGGCGCCGGCTCAACCCTGTTCGGCCACGTGAAGGGTGCCTTCACCGGCGCGGCATCGGACCGCCCTGGCCTGCTGCGCACTGCGCACAAGGGCTTGCTGTTCCTCGACGAGATCGGCGAACTGGGGCTGGACGAGCAAGCCATGCTGCTCAAGGCAGTCGAAGAAAAGCGCTTCCTGCCCATGGGCGGCGACCATGAGGTGCGCAGCGATTTCCAGCTCATCGCCGGCACCAACCGCGACCTGGCGCGCGAAGTGGCGGCAGGCCGCTTCCGCGAAGACCTGTTCGCCCGTATCAACCTGTGGACTTACTCGCTGCCGGGTCTTGGCGACCGGCCGGAAGACATCGAGCCAAACCTGGACTACCTGCTGGCGCAATTCGGCGCAGAGAACGGCTCCATGGTGCGCTTCAACACCGAAGCCCGCCAGCAGTACATGCGCTTTGCGGCATCGCCCGACGCGCTCTGGAACGGCAACTTCCGCGACCTGTCGGCCTCCGTTACGCGCATGGCAACGCTGGCCGATGCCGGGCGCATCACCGCGCCGCTCGTGGCTGCGGAAGTGGCGCGCCTGCAGCGCCAGTGGCGCCCGTTGGCGGAAGGGGCAACGGCGACGGTGACGCTCGACGGCTTGCTCGATGAAGAAGCGCTCGGGCAGATTGACTTGTTCGACCGCATGCAGCTCGAATCCGTGATCGCCGTTTGCCGGCAGTCGAAAACCATGTCCGATGCCGGCCGCAAGCTGTTCGCCGCATCGCGCCTTGGGAAGGTAAAGCCGAACGACGCGGATCGCCTGAAAAAATACCTGGCCCGCTTCGGACTGGAGTGGGAGCAGGTCAGCTAAATCTTGGCCCGCACGTGGCAGGTGTTGAAGCGCTCGCCCTGTTCGAAGCTGATCGTCACCGGCAGGAAATGCGTAATTACTTCCGCATTCGTGATCGCGTGGTGCGACACATGGTCCAGCGTGTAGGAGCCACCGCCCGCCAGCGCCATCGGCAGCATCACCTGGTCGCCCAGGTGCTCGCCCACCGCTGCGCCGGATGCCAGGTAGCGGCGCGCCTCCAATGCAGCCTCGCGCGCGACAGCCTCCGCCCGCACGCCGCGCTCACCAATGGCGGAAAACACTTCCGTCACCGTTTCGCTTTCGACCGTCAGCAAGACCGCATTACCCGGGCTGGCCGACATCGTCGCCACGCGCAACGCGGATGGTGTTGGCCGCATTGCAGCCAGCCGCGCTGCTGGTGATGATAGTGCCGTTTGCATCGACATTACACTTGGTGACGTCGGCATCAGCCACCGCTTCACCAGCCGGAGTGAAGATTTTGGTTTTGAGGCCAAAGTCATTGTCGTTGGCCAGTGCCAGCGTGTTGCCGTCAACAATGGTCAAGCCTTCCGCTTTTTCAGCCAGCCAGCCGATCGCGTTCAGGTCCAGCAGCAAGGTCTTCTTCAGCGTGGCAACCTTGGACCAGTCAGCGCCATTCACAGCCACCGCACCCATCGAGCTCTTTTCCAGGTCGGAAGTGGCCGGATTGTAGGCTGCGGCATTGATGTCGGTGGCACTGCCGATTTCCACCAGCATCAGCTTGTTGAATACCTTGCCGCCTGGTGCGGCACCCTGTTCAATCACGATGAACTTGCCGTTACCCAGTGCGACCATGTCGCCCAGCTTGGCGTTGCCGGTGCGGCCGTCCGCGTAATCGGCGCCATTCAATGGATAGGCAAACATGCGGCCGGTAGTGCCGTTAGTTGGATCGAATTCGATCCAGCGGGTGAAGCGAGCGAAGCGCTCAACCTGCTCATTCTTGCCAGTCACCGAGTACAGTGCACTGCCATCGGTCAGTGGGCTTTGCAGGAAGCCATGCAGCTTGTCGGTCGCGCTGTCGAGCGCCATGCCTTCCATGCCGCGGTTGGCGCGGCGCTTGGCAAAGATGGCCGGCAGGCCGCTGCCAGGAGCAAAGCGGGACTGGATCACCCCACTTGCTGCATCGATCTTCACGATGAAGGGACCGTATTCATCCGACACCCACAGCGCATTGCGCTTCTTGTCGAAGGCAATGGCTTCGGTATCGAGGCCATTCACGCTGTACACCGCCTTGGTCGTGGCGTCATATTTCATCGCATCGAAGACTGGCACTTCCGCGGAATTGCCGAGCGTGCCCGCAGGGATGGCCAGGCCGGAGCTATTGGTATTCGCAGAGACCTTGATTGGCACCGAGGAATCCAGCACGGCGCCGCCCTTGCCGACCGTGATGATGCCGATCGATGGCGTAAAGCTTGGCGACGGGAAGATCTTGGCGCCCATGGTGCCGCTGCCGCTCGGATTTGGCACGTTCGGTCCATCGCCGTTCGGGCCGCGATCGGTCAGGCCATAGAACTCCAGGTCGCCGTTGGCCTTGCTGCCTTTGAAGGCCAGCGCAGAGCCGTAGGACGGCAGGAAGCCCAACGGGAAATCGGCCTTGACCTTGGTATTGCTGCCTTCGTATGGAATGTAAAAGCTGTTCGCCGCTTGTACCTGGTAGCGCGTCACGGTGACCGTGGCTGCAGGCTGGGTAAAGGTTTCCTGCACGGGAGTGCCAACCTTCGAGGCCAGCGTGTCTTCGAAGTGCTCGCGCACCAATTGGCGGCGGTCGTCGTCGATACCGCGTGCAGCGTAAGCGGTGCCGGCGGCAACCAGGTTGGCAGCCATGGCCTTGTTGAAGTCTGCCGCAGCGGCGCCGAAATCGGCAGCCTTGCCCGCCAGCGCAGTCTTCACCTCGGTCGTGATCTTGATGCCGTTGGAAGGGTCGTTGTCTTCATCGAGCAGTTGCAATGCCAGCAGGCGATTGACGACCTTGGCATCCTTGACGTCAGTCACGCCAGCCAGTTGCAGTGGGGTGATCATGGACGCGCAAGCCGCGCTGCCCAAGGCGATGCCACCTACGCTGAAACTGACGGTGTCGCCTTCCTTGCAGGTGAACTCGCCCTTGGTGCCGGTAGTCGCCTTGGCGTCCCTGCCCGCCACATAGTCCGCGCCTTCGACTGCGCCATCGACGAAGGTGCCGTTGACGGAGAGTTTGACTGGCTCATTGCTACCGCCACCGCCGCAAGCGGCAAGGGCGAGTGCGAGGGGAAGGAGCGACAGGGATTTCATGCTGGCCTTTGGAATGTAAAAGGCGCAGCTTAATTAACTGAAGTGACATGCCGATGACACAAGGCACAAAAGCAAAAAGGCCCGCTGTTCAGCGGGCCTTTTTGGCTTATTACTTAGTCTGACGATAACCTACTTTCACACTGGTTGCAGCACTATCATCGGCGCAGAGTCATTTCACGGTCCTGTTCGGGATGGGAAGGGGTGGGACTGACTTGCTATGGTCATCAGACTGACCGGTACTTGGTTCGCGCTTGGCGCGTCACCAGGAATTATTAGCTTGACGATAACCTACTTTCACACTGGTTGCAGCACTATCATCGGCGCCAAGTCGTTTCACGGTCCTGTTCGGGATGGGAAGGGGTGGTACCGACTGGCTATGGTCATCAAGCATGACTTGTGTGCAGCGCGCTGGCGCGCCGCGCAATCTGGGAAGAAGTAAAGTTGGGGTAGTGTTTCTCAAACACGGTAAGTGCTACATAACCGTCAAGGTTATAGGGACAAGCCTTACGGGCAATTAGTATCAGTTAGCTTAATGCATTACTGCACTTCCACAYCTGACCTATCAACGTCCTGGTCTCGAACGACCCTTCAAGGAGCTCAAGGCTCCGGGAAATCTCATCTTAAGGCAAGTTTCCCGCTTAGATGCTTTCAGGGTACACCAGAGGTTCGTCCACTCCGGTCCTCTCGTACTAGGAGCAGCCCCCTTCAAATTTCCAACGCCCACGGCAGATAGGGACCAAACTGTCTCACGACGTTTTAAACCCAGCTCACGTACCACTTTAAATGGCGAACAGCCATACCCTTGGGACCGGCTACAGCCCCAGGATGTGATGAGCCGACATCGAGGTGCCAAACTCCCCCGTCGATATGAACTCTTGGGAGGAATCAGCCTGTTATCCCCAGAGTACCTTTTATCCGTTGAGCGATGGCCCTTCCATACAGAACCACCGGATCACTATGTCCTACTTTCGTACCTGCTCGACTTGTCGGTCTCGCAGTTAAGCACGCTTATGCCATTGCACTATTAGCACGATGTCCGACCGTACCTAGCGTACCTTCGAACTCCTCCGTTACACTTTGGGAGGAGACCGCCCCAGTCAAACTGCCTACCATGCACTGTCCCCGATCCGGATTACGGACCAAGGTTAGAACCTCAAACAAACCAGGGTGGTATTTCAAGGTTGGCTCCATAGGAACTGGCGTCCCTACTTCAAAGCCTCCCACCTATCCTACACAGATTGGTTCAAAGTCCAATGCAAAGCTACAGTAAAGGTTCATGGGGTCTTTCCGTCTAGCCGCGGGTAGATTGCATCATCACAAACACTTCAACTTCGCTGAGTCTCGGGAGGAGACAGTGTGGCCATCGTTACGCCATTCGTGCAGGTCGGAACTTACCCGACAAGGAATTTCGCTACCTTAGGACCGTTATAGTTACGGCCGCCGTTTACTGGGACTTCAATCAAGAGCTTGCACCCCATCATTTAATCTTCCAGCACCGGGCAGGCGTCACACCCTATACGTCCACTTTCGTGTTTGCAGAGTGCTGTGTTTTTATTAAACAGTCGCAGCCACCAGTTTATTGCAACCTTTTCGCCCTTCCACAGTAAAGTGGTCAAGCTACCGAGGCGTACCTTATCCCGAAGTTACGGTACCAATTTGCCGAGTTCCTTCTCCCGAGTTCTCTCAAGCGCCTTAGAATACTCATCTCGCCCACCTGTGTCGGTTTGCGGTACGGTCTCGTATGACTGAAGCTTAGAGGCTTTTCTTGGAACCACTTCCGATTGCTTCGTGARCAAGYTCACTCGTCCCAGTCCCTTGGATTACGTACCCGGATTTGCCTAAGTACCTCCTATGAACCAGAAACTGMCTATTCCAACAGKCAGACAACCTTCCGCGATCCGTCCCCCCATCGCATCATACGACGGTGCAGGAATATTAACCTGCTTCCCATCAGCTACGCATCTCTGCCTCGCCTTAGGGGCCGACTCACCCTGCTCCGATGAACGTTGAACAGGAAACCTTGGGCTTACGGCGTGCGGGCTTTTCACCCGCATTATCGCTACTCATGTCAGCATTCGCACTTCTGATACCTCCAGCATCCTTTACAAGACACCTTCGCAGGCTTACAGAACGCTCTCCTACCATATGCATAAATGCATATCCGCAGCTTCGGTGACTGGCTTAGCCCCGTTACATCTTCCGCGCAGGACGACTCGATCAGTGAGCTATTACGCTTTCTTTAAATGATGGCTGCTTCTAAGCCAACATCCTGACTGTTTTAGCCTTCCCACTTCGTTTTCCACTTAGCCAATCTTTGGGACCTTAGCTGGCGGTCTGGGTTGTTTCCCTCTTGACACCGGACGTTAGCACCCGATGTCTGTCTCCCAAGCTCGCACTCAACGGTATTCGGAGTTTGCAATGGTTTGGTAAGTCGCGATGACCCCCTAGCCATAACAGTGCTCTACCCCCGTCGGTGATACTTGAGGCACTACCTAAATAGTTTTCGGAGAGAACCAGCTATTTCCAAGTTTGTTTAGCCTTTCACCCCTATCCACAGCTCATCCCCTAATTTTTCAACATTAGTGGGTTCGGTCCTCCAGTGCGTGTTACCGCACCTTCAACCTGGCCATGGATAGATCACTTGGTTTCGGGTCTACACCCAGCGACTGGCGCCCTGTTCGGACTCGATTTCTCTACGGCTCCCCTATTCGGTTAACCTCGCCACTGAATGTAAGTCGCTGACCCATTATACAAAAGGTACGCCGTCACCCCTTWCGAGGCTCCGACTGTTTGTATGCACACGGTTTCAGGATCTATTTCACTCCCCTCCCGGGGTTCTTTTCGCCTTTCCCTCACGGTACTGGTTCACTATCGGTCGATTACGAGTATTTAGCCTTGGAGGATGGTCCCCCCATGTTCAGACAGGATTTCTCGTGTCCCGCCCTACTTGTCGTATGCTTAGTACCACCGCYTGGATTTCATGTACGGGGCTATCACCCGCTATGGCCAGAGTTTCCAATCTGTTCCATTATCCAAACGACTATCACATACAGGCTCTTCCCATTTCGCTCGCCACTACTTTGGGAATCTCGGTTGATTTCTTTTCCTGCAGCTACTTAGATGTTTCAGTTCGCCGCGTTCGCTTCACACACCTATGTATTCAGTGAGTGATGACCTATAAGGCCGGGTTTCCCCATTCGGAAATCTTCGGATCAATGCTTGTTTGTCAGCTCCCCGAAGCTTATCGCAGACTWCTACGTCCTTCATCGCCTGTAATCGCCAAGGCATCCACCATGTGCACTTATTCACTTGTCCCTATAACCTTGACGGCTATAAGTTCAAGCACTTACTACTGTGTTTGATGAGTTTTACTACTACCCTAAGTTAAGTGATATCTTTCGATATCGCTTAATAAAACTTTTACTTCTTCCAGATTGTTAAAGAACGATGAACATTTAAAYGTTCAAACCTAAGCGGCTACGCTTACGTTTGAAAACTTGGTGGAGGATGACGGGATCGAACCGACGACCCCCTGCTTGCAAAGCAGGTGCTCTCCCAGCTGAGCTAATCCCCCTGGGTGGTACTGGTAGGGCTGGTTGGGCTCGAACCAACGACCCCCGCGTTATCAACACGGTGCTCTAACCAGCTGAGCTACAGCCCCATTTGTTCTTCGTATTACAACAGCCGATAAGTGTGGACGTTTGAGTCTGATGCCGACTCTAGAAAGGAGGTGATCCAGCCGCACCTTCCGATACGGCTACCTTGTTACGACTTCACCCCAGTCACGAATCCTACGCTCCCATGGTGTGACGGGCGGTGTGTACAAGACCCGGGAACGTATTCACCGCGACATGCTGATCCGCGATTACTAGCGATTCCAACTTCATGTAGTCGAGTTGCAGACTACAATCCGGACTACGATACACTTTCTGGGATTAGCTCCCCCTCGCGGGTTGGCGGCCCTCTGTATGTACCATTGTATGACGTGTGAAGCCCTACCCATAAGGGCCATGAGGACTTGACGTCATCCCCACCTTCCTCCGGTTTGTCACCGGCAGTCTCATTAGAGTGCTCTTGCGTAGCAACTAATGACAAGGGTTGCGCTCGTTGCGGGACTTAACCCAACATCTCACGACACGAGCTGACGACAGCCATGCAGCACCTGTGTGCAGGTTCTCTTTCGAGCACTCCCAAATCTCTCCGGGATTCCTGCCATGTCAAGGGTAGGTAAGGTTTTTCGCGTTGCATCGAATTAATCCACATCATCCACCGCTTGTGCGGGTCCCCGTCAATTCCTTTGAGTTTTAATCTTGCGACCGTACTCCCCAGGCGGTCTACTTCACGCGTTAGCTGCGTTACTAAGTCAATTAAGACCCAACAACTAGTAGACATCGTTTAGGGCGTGGACTACCAGGGTATCTAATCCTGTTTGCTCCCCACGCTTTCGTGCATGAGCGTCAGTTTTGACCCAGGGGGCTGCCTTCGCCATCGGTGTTCCTCCACATCTCTACGCATTTCACTGCTACACGTGGAATTCTACCCCCCTCTGCCAAACTCTAGCCTCGCAGTCTCCATCGCCATTCCCAGGTTAAGCCCGGGGATTTCACGACAGACTTACGAAACCGCCTGCGCACGCTTTACGCCCAGTAATTCCGATTAACGCTTGCACCCTACGTATTACCGCGGCTGCTGGCACGTAGTTAGCCGGTGCTTATTCTTCAGGTACCGTCAGCAGATCTGGATATTAGCCAGACCCTTTTCTTCCCTGACAAAAGAGCTTTACAACCCGAAGGCCTTCTTCACTCACGCGGCATTGCTGGATCAGGGTTGCCCCCATTGTCCAAAATTCCCCACTGCTGCCTCCCGTAGGAGTCTGGACCGTGTCTCAGTTCCAGTGTGGCTGGTCGTCCTCTCAGACCAGCTACTGATCGTTGCCTTGGTGGGCCTTTACCCCACCAACTAGCTAATCAGATATCGGCCGCTCCAGGAGCACAAGGTCTTGCGATCCCCTGCTTTCATCCTTAGATCGTATGCGGTATTAGCGTAACTTTCGCTACGTTATCCCCCACTCTTGGGTACGTTCCGATATATTACTCACCCGTTCGCCACTCGCCGCCAGGGTTGCCCCCGCTGCCGTTCGACTTGCATGTGTAAAGCATGCCGCCAGCGTTCAATCTGAGCCAGGATCAAACTCTTCAGTTCAATCTCTGTTTTTCCGATATTGCTACCGGAGGTCACTCACTCAAAATACTGACGAATCTCTTTCGAGATTACGTTTAATATATTTTGTGCGAGCGTTATAACGTATATTTTGAGCATCGAGCCCGAAGGCTCGGGCACATCGTCAAACGCCCACACTTATCGACTGTTGATTTTTAAAGATCGCTGCTTTTGTTTAACGAAGCGTTGTGTTCGTTGCAGCAGAGAAGCGAGATTATGCAGTGTTCCGTATAACTCGTCAACCCCATCTTTTTCTCGTTTCGCTTCGCTGATTTGTCAGCGCTGCGTTGCGAGGGACAGAACTATAGCAAACGATCCGGCTGTCCGCAAGGGCATTCTTCTATTCCCGTATTTCTGCATTCTGTCGCACACCGGTAGCGGCTTTCCGCAAGCTTAACTACACTTGCCCCATATTCAATAGAAAGTCGCGCATGTTTCCAACCCCGAAAGCCCAAGACACAGCAAAAACCCTCCTGGCCTGGCTCCACCGAGGCTTTGATGCGACGACCGGCTGGGTAACGCACCTGTCGTGGTGGAAGTTCTTCCTGTTTGCTGCGCTCTCCATGATTGCAGCGTCGATCTTGCAGGACGAGCTGTTCTCGCCTTCCCGCGAGGAAGAGATGGTGATCCGCTCCCATAAGCGCACAAAATCGGGCAACGCCGACCCAAATATCACGATTGACGATAGCGGCATCCACTTCAACCCGCGTGCTGGCAAGATCAAGAAACAAGCCAGCGCTGAGGCGAGCATCGACGAAGCCACTGACGCGACTGAAGCTTCAGAAGCCGCTGCTGCCGAGGCGGCAGCTCCCGCCATGCCAGCCGAGCCTGCCGCTCCCGCCATGCCGGCGCCCCCGGCCCCGCCGGCACCGAAAGCAAACCGCGCGAAACCTGCAGCGCCAGCCGCCCCGGCGGCACCAATGCCTGGCGAGGAAGTCCATATTGAGCTGCCTCCGCAAATTGGCGAGGAGCTGTCCAACGCACTGGAGCAAGCGGTGGACAGCGCAGCCGAAGAAAAAGTCTCGCGCTATCACAAGCAGGCTTCGACTTGGTTCACCAGTTTCATCACCCTTCTTTTGCTAGCACTTTTCGCGATGAAGGCACTGGTTGGCGGCAAGAAGAAGGCAGAAGCCGAAGCCCAGGTGGCCAACGCCGCGGCTGAACGTGAATCCATGCAGCGCCAACTAAGCGAGGCCAAGATGCAAATGATGCAGGCCCAGGTCGAACCGCACTTCCTGTTCAATACCCTGGCCTCCGTGGAGCACCTGATCGAAACCGATCCGCCGCGCGCCTCGGCCATGCAGCGCAGCCTGATCAAATACCTGCGAGCCGTACTGCCGCAAATGCGCGAAAACAAGCTGACCAGCACGCTCGGCAGCGAGTCCGATATGGTGGTCGCTTACCTGGCCCTGTTGAAGATGCGCATGGAAGAGCGCCTCACCGTCGACTTCGACGTGCCGGAAGGCCTGCGCACCGCCGCCTTCCCGCCGATGATGCTGCAGTCCATGGTTGAAAACGCGATCAAGCACGGCCTGGAGGGCAAACCGGAAGGGGGCTACCTGAAAGTCCGCGCTGAAGTGGCACACAGCAAACTGCGCGTCGCCGTGACTGACGATGGCCTGGGTTTTGGCGCCAAGCCAAGCACCGGTACCGGCCTGGGCCTGACCAATATCCGCGAACGCCTGAAGCTGCTCCATGGCGACCAGGCATCACTGAAAATCGAGCCCAACCAGCCAAGCGGCGTGATCGCGATTATCGAGGTGCCATACCAGTTGGCACGCTCGGAATAAGCGATTGCCTTGTGCGGCGATCCATTGAATAATTGATACTTCTTATTTCCTAATATTGAGCACTATGCCCACAGCAATTATTGCCGACGATGAGAGACTGATGCGCGACCAGCTGCGCATGCGGCTGGAACAAGTATGGCCCGAACTTGAGATCCTTGGCGAAGCCAAGAACGGCGACGAAGCAGTTGACCTGGTCGACGAACTGAAGCCTGATTTCACCTTCCTCGACATCCGCATGCCCGGCAAGACCGGCATGGAAGCAGCCGCTGAAATCGGCAACAAGAGCAATGTGGTTTTCGTCACCGCGTATGATGCCTATGCAGTGGAAGCATTCGAGCGCGGCGCGGTCGACTACGTGTTGAAACCGCCGGAGCCTGAGCGCCTGAAAGTCACCGTTGAGCGCCTGAAAGGCCGCCTGTCCTCGCCGGCAGCCAGCGCTGCGCAAGGCGCCGACATGGCTGCCATCCTGAACCAGCTTGCGGAAAAGATCGCCTCGCCGAAGCCCAAATACCTGCAATGGATCCAGGCCAGCATCGGGTCTGACCTGCGCATGATTCCAGTCGAGGAAATCCTGTTCTTCCGCTCGGACGAGAAATACACCTGCGTGCAAACCGACAAGTTCGAGGCACTGATCCGCAAGCCGGTGCGCGACCTGGCCGAGGAACTGGACCCGTCGCTGTTCTGGCAGATCCACCGCGCGACCCTGGTCAATGTGAACGCCATCGAAGGCGTAACGCGCGACATCCGCGGGCGCCACCTTGTTATGATCAAAGGCCGCCCAGACAAGCTGGAAGTCAGCCGCTCATTCCTCCATCTGTTCAAGCAGATGTGATCCAGATCAAGCCGCCCTGCGGCTTGCTGTAATACGGTGTCCTGGTGGTTGCTGCCACCAGGAGGCCAACTTGAAGAATCCCCGCACCCGCGTCCAGGGACGCCGCTCAACCGACTCCGCCCTTGCGGAAATCCGGGAAGATGAACGCGTCCACATCTCGCGTGAACTGCACGACGATCTCGGGCAACTGCTGGCGACCCTGCGTGTCGAACTCACGCTCTTGAAACAACTGCCGCCTGACTCACCCGATGCCGAGGCGCACCTGGCCAACATGGACAGCCTGCTCGTGACGGCCATCGGCTCCCTGCGCCGCATCGCAGGCAACTTGCGCCCGCGCGCACTCGACGAAGGCGGCCTGTACTTTGCGCTGGAATCGTTGCGGCGGGAGTTCGAAAAGCGGCATGGCATCCGCTGCCAGCTGGATGCGCTGCGCGACGCCCTGGTGCTCGATGAGAGTTATAGCACTGCCATCTATCGGCTGGTGCAGGAATCTTTGACCAATATCGCCCGCCACGCGGGTGCCTCCACAGCCAAAGTGCACTTGCAGCGCGATGCGGGGGAGCTGTTCATCGATATCTCTGATGACGGTCGGGGCATCGGCGTCGGCGATATGGCGAAGGCAGATGCGCTTGGCCTGCTCGGCATGCGCGAGCGTGTCGCGGCACTGCGCGGCAGCATGAACGTCGATGGCGGCAGCGGGACGCGCATCTCGATCACGATCCCCCTCCCCTCCGGCACATAAAAAAAGGGCGGGCCCGAAGACCCGCCAAAGATCATGAATCACCTCGAGAGAGAGTGGTACTGCTTGCTACAAAAGCTGCTTAGAAGGCGTGGCGGATGCCCAGGTTGAAGGCTTTGTCGCCAGTACCGGCTTCGGTGTTGTTGCCAACGGTGTAGCCGGCGCCGTTCTTGTTCTTGATCTTGGCGATCGCGGTGTAAGCGGTGGTGCGCTTGGACAGCGCGTACAGGTAGCCGATGCCGAACTGGTTGGCGTCCTGGTTGTTGGACTTGTCGTCCTTGCGGATGTAGGAAGCGACCAGGGTGCCGCCGCCCATTGGCACGCCCACGCCCAGCAGAAGTTCGTTGCCGTCGGTAGAGGCTTTTGGAGCAACAGCCAGGCCATATGCATTCGCCACTGGCAGCGGTGCCGAACCGGCGCCCTTGTCTTTTTCGTAGCCGAAGTAGACTTTGACGACGCCGAAGTCGTAGTTGGCAGCCAACAGGGTGTTCTTGGCTTTGTCTTTACGCACGGCTGGAGTGGCGCCCACTGCAGCGGTATCGTTGTTCTTGTTGTTGTGAACCAGGCGAACATTCAGCTCTTTGCTGGTGTAGTTCACGCCGAAGCCGAACTGGCGGCCAGCGGTATTGTCGCCAGCTTGTTCGCCCATGCCGTACAGGGCATCGACGCTGAAGCCCGAGAACACTGGGGAGTTATAGACGATGGCGTTCGACAAGCGGGTGTTGACGCCGCCGGTAGGGAACAGGTTCTTGGCGCTGCCAGCGTAGCCGGCGCCGAATGGGTCGGCAACTTGCGACAGGGCGTTGTACAGCATGGTGTACTGGCGGCCCAGGGTGATCTGGCCTGCTTCAGCGCTCTTCAGGCCAACGAAAGCCTGGCGCTGTGCGAACACGCCTGCGGTGTCCTGGTCGCCGGTATCGATCTTGACGCCGGATTCGATTGCGAAGATAGCGGAAGTGCCGCCACCCAGGTCTTCAACACCCTTGAAGCCCAGGCGGGAAGCCGAACCCACACCACTGGTCACCTTGTTGACGCTGCCGTTCACGCCGCCGCGCTCTGCGACGAAGCCTGCGTCAGCGATACCGTAGATGGTCACATTGGACTGGGCTTGAGCTTGTGCTGCGAAACCGCTGATGATCAGTGCTGCCAGAGTAAGTTTTTTCACTTGTTGTCCTACGTTGTTGAAGTTGAGGGAAATGTTTCAAACGCAGCTATATTGCCCCTCAATTACTTCAACAATGTGACAGGAAAAAATTACTTCAGGCGTGATGTCACAACCCAGTAATATTCGGACCGCAAGACCTTGATTTCACGCGCAGCGATGCCCAAACGCTTGCGCAGCCAGCTGTCGGACGGATAATTTTTCATCACTTCAAATCGGTTTCCGTCGTCATCTTTCTGGAATTCGTAGGTATTTCCGTGCTGGTCGGTGCGCGCAACCGGGAAGCTCTCGCCATCGACATAGTCTTCGCCCATCAAAACCAGCAAGACATCCTTGCCAAGCTTGTCACGAAGCTGTTTCAGGAACTTGTCCTGTTTTTCACGCCCCAGCTGGGACCACAGGAATTCGGCGTAGACAGCCGTGTACTGGCCTGGAGCGGCCTCAAGGCCATCCAGGTCGAGGCTTTCCAGCTGCAGGACCTCATGGCCATCCAGCAGTTCTTCGATGTGCTCGCGCACTTCGTACAGTTCTTCTTCGTTAATCACAGTTCGTAGTTCTCATGTTCGCCCTTCATCGCCTGTTCGATCAGCTTGCGGTTCAACGTCGGCGCCAGCAACTCGATGAAGGTATATATATAGGATCGCAGGTAGGCACCCTGCTTGACGGCCACCCGCGACACATTCATGCCGAACAGGTGGCCCGCGGGGATGGCCCGCAGGCTGCGGTCGCGCTCAGGGTCGAAGGCCATACCGGCAATGATGCCGACGCCCATGCCCAGCTCCACATAGGTCTTGATCACGTCCGCATCGATCGCTTCCAGCAGCACGTCCGGCTTCAGGCCCCGCTTCTCAAAGGCCTGGTCGATGCGCGACCGGCCAGCGAAGGCGGCATCATACGTGATGATGTGGTGCTCGGCCACCTCTTCCAGCGTGACGGACTTGATCCTTAACAGCGGGTGGTCCGGCGGCACCACCACCACGTGCTCCCACTGGTAGCAAGGCAGGGTAATCAGTCCGTCGATGGCGGCAATGGATTCGGTGGCAATGGCCAGGTCGGCCTGGTCGCGCTGCACCATCTCCGCGATCTGCCTGGGATTACCTTGCAATAAAGACAACCTCACCTTCGGGTATTTCTGCATGAAGGCCTGTACTACTTTCGGCAGGGTGTAGCGCGCCTGAGTGTGCGTGGTGGCGATGGTGAAGCTGCCCGAGTCCTGGGCCGCGTACTCCTTGCCAATCCGTTTCAGGCTATCGATCTCCTGCATGATCAATTCAACCGAGGACAACACCAGCCGGCCAGGCTCGGTCAGGCCGCGAATCCGTTTGCCGTGCCTTGTGAAAATATCAACACCCAATTCCTCCTCCAGCTCGATGATCGCCTTGGAGACGCCCGGCTGGGACGTAAACAAGGCCTTGGCGGCGTCGGTCAGGTTGTAGTTCTGGCGCACGGCTTCCCGCACGAATCGCAGTTGGTGAAGGTTCATTCTCGCTCTCGTTGGACTCCCCAGCGCATATTTTACGCTGATGCTTATGCCTTAACAGCATATAAGCAAATAAAGACTATGTTGTTTGGAATAAGGCCCCAGTTTATTACCATTGATTCCACTTCGGGCATGCCTTACTGGGAAAGCTATGTATCAATACGATCAATACGACCACCTCATCATCCGCGAACGCATCGAGCAGTATCGCGACCAGGTTCAACGCCGCCTGAACGATGAGTTGACCGAGGCCGAATTCCTGCCGCTTCGCTTGCAGAATGGCCTGTACATGCAGCGTCACGCTTATATGCTGCGTATCGCCGTCCCTTACGGCCTGCTGAGCTCCAGGCAAATGCGCATGTTCGCGCACATCGCCCGCAAATATGACCGCGGTTACGGCCACTTCACCACTCGCCAGAACATCCAGTTCAACTGGATCAAGCTGGAAGAGACGCCGGAAATCCTGAGCGACCTGGCTTCGGTGGAAATGCACGCCATCCAGACTTCGGGCAACTGCATCCGCAATGTGACTTCCGACGAATTCGCCGGCGTGGCCGCCGACGAGATCATCGACCCGCGCCCATACGCCGAGGTGCTGCGCCAGTGGTCGACCTTCCACCCTGAGTTCATCGCCCTGCCGCGCAAGTTCAAGGTGGCGATCAACGGCGCCGTGGAAGACCGTGCCGCCATCGCCGTGCACGATATCGGCCTGACCGTGGTAAAGAACGAAGCCGGCGAAATCGGCTTCAAGGTGATGGTCGGTGGCGGCATGGGCCGTACCCCGATCCTGGGCAGCGTGATTCGCGAATTCCTGCCGCGCGAACACCTGCTGACCTATACCGAAGCGATCATGCGTGTGTATAACCTACACGGCCGCCGCGACAACAAGTACAAGGCCCGCATCAAGATCCTGCTGAAAGCCCTGGGCGTGGAAGAGTTCGCCCGCCAGGTGGAAGCCGAGTGGGAAGACCTGAAGGGCACCGAACAGACCCTGACGCTGGAAGAAATGGAGCGTATCATCGCCTATTTCCAGCCGCACGAATACAAGGCCTTGCCGTCTTACGACGCTGCCGCCGCCCACGCGGAGAAGCCATTCCAGAACTGGTTGAAGCGCAATGTAAAGCCGCACAAGGTGCCGGGCTACGCCGCTGTCGTGCTGTCGCTGAAGAAGACCGGTGTGCCGCCGGGCGATGCGACCGCCGAGCAGATGGATTACATGGCCGACCTGGCCGACCGCTACAGCTTCGGCGAACTGCGTGTGACGCACGAACAGAACATCGTGCTGGCCGACGTGGAACAATCCCAGTTGTACGCACTGTGGCAGGAGATCAAGGCGCACGGCCTGGCAACGCCGAATATCGGCCTGCTGACCGACATTATCTGCTGCCCTGGCGGCGACTTCTGCTCGCTGGCGAATGCCAAGTCGATCCCGATTGCGCAGGCGATTGCCGAGCGCTTCGACCATATCGACTTCCTGCACGATATCGGTGATTTCGAGCTGAATATCTCGGGCTGCATCAACGCCTGCGGCCACCACCACGTCGGCAATATCGGCGTGCTGGGTGTCGACAAGGACGGCAGCGAATGGTATCAAGTGTCGATTGGCGGCGCGCAAGGCAACAACTCCGCCATCGGCAAGATCATTGGCCCGTCGTTCTCCGCGCAGCAGATGCCGGAAGTGATCGACCGCCTGTTGCAAGTGTACGTTCGCGAACGCACTCCGGAAGAGCGCTTCGTGGACACCGCGCAGCGCCTGGGCATTGCCCCGTTCAAGGAATTTGTATACGCCACGCCGATTGAAACCGCTGGCCGCCTGGTAGGAGAAGACGAATATGCCTAAGCAAATCATCAAGGGCCGCGCAATCGTGGCCGACGACTGGAACCTGCTGCGCGCCGAAGAAGGCGCTGAGGCAGCCACTGTGGCTGCCCTGGCCGTGCCGGCTGGCCGCGTGATCGTCCCGCTGGCAACCTGGCTGGCGCAGCGCGAAGCGCTCGCGAGCCGCGCTGCCGCCGGCGAAATCGCCGTGTGGCTGGCACCGGACGAAGATCCGGTCGCACTGCGCGATGACCTGCCACGCCTGGCGCTGGTGGCGGTCGATTTCCCGAAATTTACGGATGGCCGCGGCTATTCCCACGCCTGGAACCTGCGTTCCCGCCTGGGCTGGACTGGCGAACTGCGCGCCATCGGCGACGTGCTGCGCGACCAGCTGTTCTCTATGCAGCGCGTAGGCTTCGACGCTTACGACACCCGCCCGGACCGCAGCATTGAAGACGCGCTGAAGGGCCTGACCGTGTTCAGCGAGACTTACCAGGCATCGGTGGACCAGCGTGTACCGCTGTTCCGCCGCCACGCACGTCCTGCACCTGCTGCCGGAGCCTGACCATGAGCGAGCTCGCCACCCGCGTGCGGGATACGCTAGCCACGCTCGAACGCGTTGCCGAAGAGTTCTCGCCCGCCGTTTTCGCCTCCAGCCTGGCCGCCGAGGACATGGTCCTGACGGACCTGATCCTGAAGGCCGGCCTGCCGATCGGCATCTTCTCGCTGGAGACCGGCCGCCTGCACAAGGAAACCACGGGCATGGTGGAGCGCGTGCAGGAGCGCTACGGCTACGAGATCGCGCTGTACCGCCCGGTGCAGGCCGATATCGACGCCTACGTGGAAAAGAAAGGCTTGAACGCCTTCTACGACAGCGTCGAACTGCGCAAGGAATGCTGCAATATCCGCAAGGTAGAGCCCCTGGGCCGTGCCTTGAACGGCAAAAAATCATGGATTACCGGCCAGCGTCGCGCCCAGTCTGCAACCCGCTCCGACCTGTCGGTGCAGGAGTATGATGGTTCGCACAGCATGGAAAAGTTCAATCCCCTGGCCGACTGGTCGGAACAGGAAGTGTGGGACTACATCCGCGCCAACGACGTGCCTTACAACCCGCTGCACGACCAGGGTTATCCGTCCATCGGCTGCGAGCCCTGCACCCGCGCCATCCAGCCAGGCGAAGATGTTCGCGCCGGCCGCTGGTGGTGGGAAAACCCGGACTCCAAGGAATGCGGCCTGCACCTGGTAGACGGCAAACTGATTCGTATTAAGAAAGCAAGCTAAATGAACGCACTGGTAGAACAACACGTCAATTCGCGCCACCTCGACGCGCTGGAGTCGGAAGCCATCCACATCCTGCGCGAGGTTGCCGCCGAATGCTCGAACCCTGCCCTGCTGTTCAGCGGCGGCAAGGACTCCGTGGTGCTGTTGCGGCTTGCGGAAAAGGCTTTCCGCCCCGGGAAGTTCCCATTCCCGCTGGTGCACATCGACACCGGCCACAACTTCGCGGAAGTGATCGAGTTCCGCGACCGCCGCGTGGCCGAACTGGGCGAACGCCTGATCGTCGGTTCCGTGGAGGACTCCATCAAGAAGGGTACCGTGCGCCTGCGTAATCCGGCCACCGATTCGCGCAACGCTGCGCAAGCCGTGACGCTGCTGGAAACCATCGCCGAACACGGCTTCGACGCCTGCATCGGCGGCGCCCGCCGCGACGAGGAAAAGGCCCGTGCCAAGGAGCGCATCTTCTCCTTCCGCGATGAATTCGGCCAGTGGGATCCGAAAGCACAACGCCCGGAACTGTGGGACCTGTATAACACCCGCGTCCACCCAGGCGAAAACATGCGCGTGTTCCCGATCTCGAATTGGACCGAGCTGGATGTGTGGCAGTACATCGCCCGTGAAAAACTGGCCCTGCCGTCGATTTACTTCGCGCACGAACGCCAGGTGATCCCGCGCAACGGCCTGCTGGTGCCGCTGACCGACCTGACCCCGGCCCGTGAAGGCGAGACCATCGAAACCCAGGTAGTGCGCTTCCGCACCGTGGGCGACATCTCCTGCACCTGCCCGGTGTCTTCCGACGCTGCCGACGTTGACGCGATCATCGCCGAAACCGCCGTCACCCAGATCACCGAACGCGGCGCCACCCGGATGGACGACCAGACCTCCGAAGCCTCCATGGAAAAACGCAAGAAGCAAGGATACTTCTGATGAACGCACTGAACGACAACCTGAACGAACGTAGCCTGCTGCGCTTCATCACCGCCGGCTCCGTCGACGACGGCAAGAGCACCCTGATCGGCCGCCTGCTGTTCGACAGCAAGGGCATCTTCGCCGACCAGCTGGCAGCCGTGTCGCGCGCCAAGCATAAGCGCACCGTGGGCGACACCATCGACCTGTCGCTGCTGACCGACGGCCTGGAAGCCGAGCGCGAACAAGGCATTACCATCGACGTGGCTTACCGCTACTTCGCCACTCCTAAACGCAAGTTCATCATCGCCGATACCCCGGGCCACGAGCAGTACACCCGCAATATGGTGACCGGCGCCTCCACCGCCGATGCCGTGATCATCCTGGTCGACGTGTCGAAAGTGAAGCTGCGCGAAGACGGCGGCGTGGACCTGCTGATCCAGACCAAGCGCCACTCCACCATCGCCCACCTGCTGCAAATCGAGCACGTGGTGGTGGCTGTCAACAAGATGGACCTGGTGAACTACGACCAGGACGTGTACGATCGTATCGTCAAGGCCTACCGCGAATTCGCCGCCACCCTCGGCATCAAGGACGTGAAGACCATTCCGCTGTCCGCGCTGGCCGGCGACAACGTGGTTGACGCCGGCCAGCGCATGCCGTGGTACCAGGGCCCGACCCTGATCGAGCTGCTGGAAGACCTGTCCGTGTACGACGAATCGCATGGCGCAGCCTTCCGCTTCCCGGTGCAACTGGTGGCACGCCACAACGGCCACGAAGCCAACGATTTCCGCGGCTACATGGGCCGCATCGAGGCCGGCAACGTGGCAGTTGGCGACAAGCTGGTGGTTCAGCCATCCGGCCAGGCCGCCACGGTCAAGGAAATCGTCACCTTCGACGGCTCCCTGCAGAGCGCCAGTGCCGGCCAGTCGGTCACCATCGTTCTGGAAGAATATGTGGACGTGTCGCGCGGCGACCTGCTGGCCTCCAGCGTCCAGCCGGCCACCCTGCTCAAGCAAGTCAGCGCCGATGTGTGCTGGCTGTCCGAAGAGCCGCTGGACCTGCGCCGCAAGTACTGGATCAAGCACGGCACCAAGCAGACTGCCGCCAAAGTGAGCAAAATTGACTCCATCCTTGACATCAACACCCAGCAGCGGCACGATGCGGATGCGTTGAAGCTGAACGATGTGGCGCGCATTGCGCTGACCGTGCAGCAACCGCTGGCGGCCGATGCCTATTCGGACATTCGTGCCACCGGCGCCTTCATCCTGATCGATGAAGTCACACACCAGACAGTAGCCGCAGGCATGATCCGCCTCGGCGAATAATTTCGCCAGACAGGAGCCTGCGCATGCCATATGGGAAAGTGTATTTGATTGGAGCTGGCCCCGGGGCGCAGGACCTGATCACCATGCGTGGCGCGCGGCTGCTGGCGCAAGCCGACGTAGTGCTGTACGACGCGCTGGTGACCGAGGAAATGCTGGAACTCTGCCCGCAAGCGGAAAAGATCTCGGTCGGCAAGCGCGCTGGCCAGCGTTCCACCGCCCAGGGCGTCATCAACCAGCAGCTGGTCGAATGCGCAGCGCGCTACCGGACGGTGGTGCGCCTCAAGGGCGGCGATCCCATGCTGTTCGGCCGCGCCGACGAGGAATTGACGGCGCTTGAGCAACATGGGATTGAAGTCGAAGTCGTTCCCGGCATCACCACCGCAGTTGCCGCCGCCGCAGCAGCACAGCAGCCGCTGACCAAGCGCGGCGTGGCGCGCAGCGTGGCATTCTTTACCTCCTCCACTGCCCCGGGACATCCGGAAGAACTCACCATTCCATCCACCGACACGCTGGTGCAGTACATGGGCGGCCGCGAAGCGATCGCCACCGCCAACAACCTGCTGTCGCAGGGCCGCTCGCCGGAGACGCCGGTGGTCGTGATCGAGAACGTCAGCCGCCCGGACCAGCGCGTCGAACGCATTACGCTGGCCGAGCTCGCGCATGGGCTGCCGGCCGCGCACGGGCCGGTGCTGGTCATGCTGGGTAAGGCAATGGCGCCGCGGCCGCAGCAAAGGCGGTAAAATATCGTCCTCTTGCAATGAGAGGAACAAGATGAGCCAAGCCCACGAAGTCCTGGAGCGCGCACGCAATGCGCGCCTGGCAGGCAAATACGAAGACGCCCTGCGCGACCACCTGTGGTTTCACGAGCATGCGCTCGAAGAAGACCCGACCCTGGCTGGCGTTCGCCTGTCCTTCGCCCTGCGCGACTGGATCTACCTCGCCGAACAATTCCCGCTGGCGCGCCGCGCGCTGCAGGCCATCCGCGACCGCGACACCCAGCGCATCCTGAACGGCAGCGCCACGCTGGCCCGCTTCCACGACGTCAGCGCCATCAACAGCGCGCTGGGCGAGGAACGTGCCACCCACGACCTGTTCACGCAGATCGACGCCCAGCTGCCGGAACTGGCCAAAGACTGCGCCGAACTGGCCCTGCCGGCCCTGGTGGCGGTAGAAGACTTCCAGTTGGCGCGGCGCTACCTGCCGGACCCGGTGGCCCGCATCGCCGCCCTTGCCAAGCGTGTTAACGACTTCGCCGAAGACCTGGCAAAGCGCGGCAACACGTCGTCCGCCCCGCAGTTGCTGGCATTCGTGCTGAACTACACCAAGGAAGTACGCCTGGTGGTGGAAGTGTTCCGCCGCCTGGGCGAGGACGAGGAAGTGGCCAAGGCAAGTGCCGCCGCACTCGATTCCTTGAAGTCGGAAGCCCTGCGCGATGCCGTGCAGCGCGAATTCGACAATCCGGGCAGCACTATTGCTGCCATGGTGTCGCACGCCAAAGGCGCTTGACCGTCTTAAACCGCCGTCGCGACCCGCAGTCCCCGCCAACTGCCGGCATCGCGGCTGGCAAGTAGCAGGCACTCGCCCTCGTCCGCTTCCACCACCAGTTGGCCGCGCTCGCCCCACAGCGCGCTGCGGCCAGCCGACTGCCAGCCGCCGGTCGGGCCGCCGCGACCAGCGGCAGTTCAGGCGCCATCGGCCGCCGACTTGAGGCAGTATTCCGTCATCGCGCGCAGCACGGTCGGGTCTTCGCCAACTGCGCCGACTGCGCGGATCGTCACGCCGGGATGCGCAAGGCGCATTTCATCGAGGATCAGCGGCAGGTCGCGCAGCACATGCCCGCCCTGCCCCAGGAACACCGGCACCACGGTGACGTCATCGACGCCTTGCGCGGCCAGCGCTGCCACCTGCTCCGGCAGGCGCGGCGACATCAATTCCAGGAAGGCCAGTGAGACATCAAGATCCGGTGCACGTGCCGCGACCATGTCACGTAATAGCTCGAATGGCGCCGCCCAGCTGGCGGAGCGGGCGCCATGCGCAAACAGCACCAGCGCCCGGCCGCCCATGCTAGTGGCGCTCCACCCAGTAAAGTGCACCCAGCGCCAGCAGCAGGTACAGCAGGCTAGGCATCAGCGCCGTCACGAATGCCGGCAATGCAGACAGCAGGCCGATATGCGAGAACAGCGTATTCACCAGCAGGAAGCTGACACCGATCATGATGCCAATGAAGATTTTCAGGCTCACGCCGCCGGAACGGGTGTGCAGGTAAGCAAAAGGCAGCGCCAATGCCATCAGAACGAAAATCGCCAACGGATCGAACAGCTTCTTCCAGAAGGCGATCTTGAAACGCTCGGTACCCTGCTTGTTTTCCTGCAGGTGGCGCGTGTAGACCGCCAACTCATTGGCAGACATACGTTCAGGATCGGAACCCGACACCGACATGATCTTTGGCGTAATTTCGGAAATCAGCTCCTTGGTGGCGTGGTGCTTGACCTCCACTGCACTGGTAGCCTGGGCATAATTATTGGCCAGGTTGGCCTGAGCACCGTCCACCGCCAGGGCCGGATTGCTGAAAATGTTCTCGGTGACTTCATTCAGCTGCCAGGTGTTATTGCCCTGGAAGTTGGCAGTCTTCGCCAAAGTCACGGAGCGCAGGCGGAAGCTGGTATCAAAGTCGTACAGCTTGACGTCGATCAGTTGGCCATCCGGCCGCACTTCGCGCACATTGAAAAAGCGCGTGCCCGTGACATCGCCGGACATGCCGGCGCTTTTCACGATATCCTTTGTCCACATGCCCGAGCGGAATTCAGTCGACACCGCGGTGCCGCGGCCGGTCAGGCGGATTTTCTCGGACAATGGCGCCAGGCGCGGCGTAATCAGCTCGCCAAAAATGAATGCCAGCACCACAAGCACCAGGCCCACCTTGCCTACCATGACCGCCGCGGTACGCGTCGACATCGACGAAGCGCGCATGATGGTGAATTCGGACGTCGAGGCAAATTGCGCCATTGTATAAATGGTGCCGATCAACGCAGCCACCGGCAGCACTTCGTTGACGTGTTGCGGCAGCATGGTCAGCACATAAAACGCCGCATGCTGCATACCGTAGCCATTTTTGCCCACGGCAGGCAGTTCGCCGGTCAGGTCCATGAAGGCTTGCAGGCCAATCAGGGCCGCCAGCGCAAAGGCCACCGCCTGCAGGATCGAGACGAAGAAGTAACGTTGGAGGATGCTCATTTCCTGGCGCCTCCGCGCTTGAAGGCTGCCCACAGGGCGCGCGGGTGATAGCGGTGGTTCACGTTCAGGCGCCATGCGAACATGGCCAGCACGGCCACCAGGGCAGCCAGGTGCAAGGGCCACCAGCCCATGGCAAAGGTGAACTTGCCCTGCTTGATACTGGCCTCGAACACCTTGGTCAGGTTGTTATAGGTGAAGAAGACCAGCACAGCGATAATCAGGTTGATTGCGCTGCCAGCGCGCGGGTTGGCAAAACCAAGCGGGATTGCCACCAGAATCAGCAACAGGCAGGTAATCGGCAGCGACATGCGCCACATCAGCTCCGCTTTGGTGAACCCATTCCAGTCCGCCAGCAGCGCGGCGGTCGTCATGGAATTGGCATCCTTGGCATCGCCTGTTTCGGACGACTGCTGCGTCACGCGCATGCTGTAGCGCTCAAATTCCATGCTCTGGAAATCAGCATCGCCCGGCTTGCCCTGATAGCGGCGGCCGTTCTTCAGCACCAGGAAACGGTCGCCCGATGGCGTCACGTCGACCACCCCTTCGCTGGCCACGATCACCGATGTGCCCTTGGCGTCAACCTGGTTGACGAACACGTTGCGCACCACGGCATTGGTGCCGGCAACGCCTTCCACAAAGAAGATGCGATTGGCGGAAGCCGATTCCTTGAACTGCCCCGGCGACACCTTCTGCAAATCTTCCCGCTTGGCGAAGCGCTCGACATATTCAGTACTTTTGCCGCGCGCCCAGGGCGTGGCGTAAAAACTGAGTAGGCCGGTCAGCAACACGATCGGCAGGCCGAACGTCAACACCGGCCGGACAAAGCGGGTCAGGCTCAAGCCAGAGGCAAACCACACCACCATCTCGGAATCCTTGTAGGTGCGGGTGATCACCATCAGGACCGAAATAAAACTGGTGAAAACGAGGACAGTTGGCAGATAATTCAGGGCTGCGAACGCTAATAGCGCGATGACATCGCTGGACGCGACTTTGCCACCTGCGGCTCGGCCGAGGATGGTGACCAGAGTCCATGTCAGGAGGATTGAGAACAGCACCGTAAAGGTGGCCCCGGCAGAGCTGACCAGCTCACGGCGGAGGGCGCGATGGAAAATCATTCGACGTTTATAATTCGTTCTACAAAATTAAGGAGAAACCAAATGGACTTTAGCATAAAAGCACTCGACGCCAAGAACACCATCGCCAGCGCCAAAAGCGGCTGCATCGTGGTCGGCGTCTTCGAAAACAAGAAGCTCTCGAAAGCGGCTAAAGCCCTCGACAGCGCTGGCGAAATCACCGCCGCACTGAAATCCGGCGACATTACGGGCAAAGCCGGCACCACCCTGCTGCTGCGAGGCCTGAAAGGCGCTGCCGCCGAACGCGTGCTGCTGGTAGGCTTGGGCGCCGATGAAGCAGTCGCCGAAAAAGCCATCGGTTCCGCCATCAATGCCGCCATCAAGGCGCTGGGCACCGTTGCATCGACGGACGCTATTATCGCACTGCCACTGGAAGAAGTGAAAGGCCGCGACGCCAACTGGGCGATCCGCTCCGTAGTGCTGGCCGGCCGCGACGCCGTGTACCGCACCGACGCGCAAAAATCGAGGAAAGACCCGGCATGGGCCGGCCCGAAGAAAGTCGCCCTGGCCGTGGCAGGCAATGCCGGCAACAAGCTGGCGCTGTCGCAAGCGGTTGCCACCGCCAACGGCATGGAACTGACCAAGGACCTGGGCAACCTGTCCGCCAACGTCTGCACCCCGACCTACCTGGCCAACGTCGCCAAGAAGCTGGGCAAGGACTTCGGTTTTGAAGTCGAAATCCTGGACCGCAAGCAGATGGAAGCCCTGAAGATGGGCTCCTTCCTGTCTGTGACCAATGGTTCCGAGCAGGCGCCGAAGTTCATCGTCCTGAAACACAAAGGCGGCAAGGCCAAGGATGCACCGACCGTCCTGGTGGGCAAAGGCATCACCTTCGACACCGGCGGCATTTCGATCAAGGCCGGTCCAGGCATGGACGAGATGAAATACGATATGTGCGGCGCCGGCTCCGTGCTGGGCACCTTCCGCGCAATCGGCGAAATGGGCCTGAAATCCAACGTGGTCGGCATCGTGGCCGCTTGCGAAAACATGCCGTCCGGCCGCGCCACCAAGCCAGGCGACATCGTCACCTCGATGAATGGCCTGACCATTGAAATCCTGAACACCGACGCCGAAGGCCGCCTGATCCTGTGCGACGCGCTGACCTACGCCGAACGCTTCAACCCGGCCGCCGTGATCGACGTAGCGACCCTGACCGGCGCCTGCATCGTGGCCCTGGGCCACCACAACAGCGGCGTGTTTGCACGCGACGACGAAGCCGGCAACGCGCTGGTCGAGGCCCTGATGGCATCGGGCAAAGCCACCGGCGACACCGCATGGCGCCTGCCGATCGGCGAACAGTACAACGACCAGTTGAAGTCCAACTTCGCAGACCTGGCCAATATCGGTTCCCCAGGCGGCGCTTCCTGCACCGCCGCCGCCTTCCTGGAAAACTTCACCCGCAAGTATCCATGGGCCCACGTCGATATCGCCGGCACCGCCTGGAAGTCGGGCGCCGCCAAAGGCGCCACCGGCCGTCCAGTGCCGATGCTGACCAACTTCCTGATCGGCCGCGCCGGCTGACCGGTAAGCCGACCAACAAAAAAGCCGGGGAAACCCGGCTTTTTCTTTAATAGATCGACGATGTCGGCATGGGCTGCTGCGGCGGCGCACCGCGCGCGGCGGCGCCCTCCCCGCGTTGCAGGACCACCGTAATCGTGGAAGGCAAGTCAAAGCCAGCCCCAGTCTGTTTATCGACAATCTGGCCAGCCCCGAGGGTGAAGATGATATTGCCCCATTTGGAGGCATTCTGGCGCGCCTCGATCTGGTCATAAGCCCAGACATCTTCGCGGCGGCAATCGACGACGAGCGGCTGGGTGCTCTTGTGCACCGACACCCGCCCGGGGGAAGTGACAAACCAGCGGCCCCGGTCGTTCGAGAGCACACAGCCGATGGCAGACACCTGCTGGTGATCCAGCACGGTCTGCACCAGTACCGACTGCTCGGTTGAATCGAAAAGGGTGGCGCAGCCACCCAACGCCGCTGCGCACAGCGCAGCGAACGCGAATCGACTCAGCCTGGATGGCATGCAGTCAGGCTCAGTCGGCCGACTGGCCTCGTTTCTGGCGGAGACCCTGGATGACGTGCATGATGTCGTCCATGCTGTTGGCACCGATGCCCTGGAATGCGTCGAGGACTTCGTTCAGGACTTCGTTACGCACTTCGGCATCAGCAACAGCAATGGCTTGCGGGCGCTGGGATGCAGCGCGTGCGCTTGCCTCGCGGGCAGACTTGCGGCCGCTTGGCGATTTGCCGTGTTCCAGTGCCGCTTGCCAGATCAGCCAGCGACGTTGTGTCTCATATACCAGATACTCTTCTGGCTTGTCTTCGCGCCGACGGACGATTTGGCCGTCCTTCTGCGCCCATGCTTCGAATGCAGATCGCATGTGTATTCCTTTAGTTTGCAGTGCCCGTTAAATCGGAATTAGTTTCCCAATATTACCACTTATTAACGCAAGACAACATTCAAATCCGTTGTAAATAAGCAAAATCACCCAGCTCCGTGGAAACAACTTCGATACCAACCGTTTAATTATATTGACGTTTACGGTTGTTGATAGCGTAATTTTAGTACCAATCTGATAACTTTGAAGCACTATTGGAAATTATTTTTACACCGACACCTTTTTTGCGACAGGAAAGCACAATTTTGATGTCACCGTAGAATCATTGTTTGGCTCAAATACGACAGCTTCCCATAGCATAGTGAGTATTGATAAGATCTGCCCCCACGCAACTTGAAAGTCCGACATGAAATTAGCCACTTGGAATGTTAACTCATTGAACGTTCGCTTGCCGCACGTTACGAAATGGCTGGATGAAAACCCGGTCGATGTGCTCTGCATCCAGGAAACCAAGCTCACCGACGACAAGTTCCCGGTCAGGGAAATCGAGGAGCTGGGCTACCAGGTGGTGTTCAATGGCCAGAAAACCTACAACGGTGTTGCCATCCTGTCGCGCCATCCAATGCAGGACGTGGTCAAGAACAACCCGAGATATCCGGACGAGCAGCAGCGCATCCTGGCCGCCACCATCAACGGCATCCGGGTAGTGAACGCCTACGTGCCGAACGGCCAGGCGCTCGATTCGGACAAATACACCTACAAGCTGGGATGGATGGCCGGTTTCCGCGACTGGCTGGGCGAAGAACTGGCGAGCAACCCGCACCTTGCCGTGCTGGGTGACTACAACATCGTGCCCGATATCCGTGACACCCATGACCCGGCGATGGAAGGCGACATTTTTTGCTCGAATAAGGAACGCGCCGCCCTGCAGGCCTTGTTCGATCTCGGCCTGCATGATTCGTTCCGCCTGTTCGAGCAACCGGAAAAAAGTTTCTCGTGGTGGGATTACCGCATGCTGGGCTTCCAGAAGAACAAGGGCCTGCGCATCGACCACGTGCTGCTCTCCGCGCCATTGAAAGAACGCTGCGTCTCTTGCGTGATCGATCGTGCGCCGCGCAAGTGGCAGCAGCCTTCCGACCACGCTCCGGTCATCGCGACTCTGGGCGCCTAAGCCGCCTGCCGTTCCATCATGAGCTGGGCGCGCACGCCCAGCACGGGTTTCGAGAACAGGTAGCCCTGCGCATAGGTACAGCCTTGCTCGCGCAAGAGCTGGAACTGCCCTTCCGTCTCCACCCCTTCCGCCACCACCGATAGCTGCAGGCTGTCCGACAGCGCGATGATTGCGGCCACGATGGCGCGGTCTTCCGCGCTTTCTTCCAGGTCCTTGATGAAGGCGCGGTCGATCTTGATCTTACGCACAGGGAAGCGCTTCAAATAAGCCAGCGAGGAATAACCGGTGCCGAAGTCGTCGATCGACATGCGGATTCCCATCGCGTTGATCTGCCCCAGGATTTCCAGCGTCTGTTCGCCGTGCTGCATCAGCGCCGTTTCGGTGATTTCGAATTCGATCAGCGCGGGATCGATGCCCGTCTCTTCCAGCGTGCGCCGGATCGAATCGACCAGGCCTCGATGCATGAACTGGCGCGCCGACAGGTTGATCGCCATCGGCACCGGTGCCATGCCCTGGCGCTGCCATTCCATGCTTTGCTCGCAAGCGCGGCGCAGCACCCATTCGCCGATCGGCACGATCAGGCCGTTTTCTTCGATCAGCGGAATGAACTGGTCCGGCATCACCAGGCCGCCAGCCGGACGGCGCCAGCGCAGCAGCACTTCCAGCGTGGCCAGGCGGCGCGTCGCGATGTCCATGATCGGCTGGTAATGCAATTCGAACTGGCCAAGCTGCAAAGCCGAACGCAGGGCGCTCTCCATCTCGAAATGCATGGCTGCCGCCACGTTCATTTCTTCGTTGAAGTACTGGTAGTTATTACGGCCGGAAGCCTTGGCATGGTACATGGCCGCATCGGCATTGCGCATCAGCGTGGCAACGTCGTTGCCGTCGTCCGGATAGGTGCAGATGCCGATCGATGGCGTGATATGCAACAGGCGGCCGTCCAGCGGAATCGGTTCGGACAGCAAGTCGATGATCTTTTGTGCGACCTGGCTCGATTCTTCAGTGGTGTGGATACCCGGCAGCAGCACCACGAATTCGTCGCCTCCCAGGCGCGCCACGGTATCGCTTGCCCGCACCGCCCCCACCAGGCGCGCCGCCACTTCTTTCAACAGGGCGTCGCCGGTCATGTGGCCTAGCGAATCGTTGATGGTCTTGAAGCGGTCAAGGTCGATGAACATGACTGACAGGCGGCGCTCGGAACGCTGCGCCGCCAGCATGGCGCGGTCCAGGCGGTCGGCCAGCAGCGCGCGATTGGGCAGTCCGGTCAGGCTGTCGTGGTAAGCCATATGGTGCACGCGGGCTTCGGCCTGCCGGCGTTCCACGATTTCAGCCTGCAGTTGCGCGTTCGCCCCAGCCAGTTCCGCCGTGCGTTCCAGCACCCGCACTTCCAGTTCGTCGCGCGCACGGCGCACCGCTTCCGCGGCCTCGCGGCGCGAGGTAACGTCGTCGATCAGCCATACCGAGCGGCCTTTGGGGTCGGCCATGTCGAATGGGCGCCCCGACAGGCGTGCCCAGAAGCTGCTGCCGTCCTTGCGCACCAGCTGGTATTCATAGGAACTGGCGTGGCCTGCCAGGAAGTCTTTTTCAGTCGCCTTGCGCGCCGCGTCCCACCCGGCCAGGTCGGGATAGAAGGTCTGCACGCTGACGCCGGCCATCTCGCCCGGGCCGTAGCCGAACAACTCTTCCATCTTGGCGTTGCAGCGCAGGTTGCGGCCCCTCTCGCAAACAGAAATACCCATCACCGCGCTGTCGAGGATCGCCTGGTTTTCCAGCAGTGCATTACGCAGCGATTCCTCATCATGCTTTTGCGTGGTGCGGTCTTCAATGATCCAGATCGTGCCTTGGGTCGGGTCTTCCGGGTTCACCACATAGCCGATCAACTGCGCCCAGAAGTCGCTGCCGTCCTTGCGCCGCATCAGCGTTTCGGAGTGGAAGTGCTTGCCCTGGCTAAGCAGGGGGCCGGCAACGGAGCCGACCCGGTTGTAGGTCTCATCGTCCGGATAGATGGCGCGGCCCGGCATGCCCAGCGCTTCATCGCCTTCATAGCCGAACATGTCGGCAAAGCCGCGGTTGTAGCGCGTAATCAGGCGGTTCTTGGTAAACAGCATGGTGATCGAGGCATTGGTCATGATGGCCTCGACTTCCATCTGGGTCTGGCGCGACACGGTCACGTCCTCCAGGATCCAGATGGTGCCGCCAGCATTGTGTTCCTGGTCAACCGCCTGCGCCCGCACGCGGCACCAGATGATCGTGCCGTCCTTTCGCATCAACTGGCATTCGCGCAGCTCGAACAATTGGCCTGCGCCCAGCAAGGGGCCGGCCTGCCGGCCGAAAGCGGCGTGCTGCTCCACGTTCTCAAACAGGATCGACGCGTGGCGGCCACGCAGTTCTTCCAGCGTATAACCGAACATTTCAGCCATGCGCGGATTGACCGTCAGGATTTCCTGGTTCTTGGTGAACAGGATGCCGACCGAGGCATTGTCCAGGATCGCTTTCTGTTCCAGCAACAGCCGGCCCATCGCCTCTGTCGCTACGCGCTGCTCGTTGATGTCTTCCAGGATGAAAACCGTGCCTTCGCGCGAATCGGCGGGGTCCAGCGCACGGCCGTTGGAGCGGCACCAGAACAAGCTTCCGTCACGGCGCCGCAATTGCAGTTCAAGCGTCAGCGGCGTGCCCTTCGCCAGCACAGGGAAGTATTCGGTGCGCATGCGCAGCGCTTCTTCCGGCGTCGGGTACAGGATGTCGCTCGGTGCGCCTTCCAGCTCTTGTCGTGCATAGCCGAACATTTCAGCGGCGCGCATATTGCATTCGACGACATAGCCGTTCTTGGCGAGGATGATGCCGACCGCCGCATTTTCCAGGATGGCCTGCTGCTCCAGCATGGCCTTGCGTAGTGCGCGCTGGTCGCGCTGGGCGCTGCTGATGTCGTTGAAGATGATGGTCGCGCCGCCATCGAGTCCGCCCGGCAGCGCCTTGACCGTCAGTTGCACGGCGACGTAATTACCGCTGGCGTTGGTCAGCACGCTGTCCCATTTGGGAGCGGTGCGCGGCGCCATATTCGGCAAGGCTGCGGACACCACCAGCGCAGCATTCAACTGCGCATTCGCTTCGGCACGCACATGGCGGGCAAACATTTCGACCACGTTGCGGCCACGCGGATCGGATTGCAGCAAGGCGTCGAATTCGGAGTTGGAAGCGAACACCAGGCCGTCGGCATCGCAAGCGCAGGCAGGCATCCCGACCAATTGCAAAGCATTGGCCACAACTTCAACATTACTCAAAACAGAATTCATGTACGCCTGGACTCCGGGGGTATCCAGCCGATCATAGCGTACAAAACTGACTAGTCAAAGGAAAGGCCGGGTTTGCTGACTTTGTTACAACAAAACCATGTCTTTTTGCCGCGACGCAGCTCCCTGCAGGATGCGCACAGGCGCCCGGCCGCCAGGCCGGACGCACTGCCCTGCGAATCAGGTGGCGGGCACCCGCACCCAGCCTTCCATCAAGACTCGCGCACTGCGGCTCATGATGGCCTTCTTCACGGTCCATTCCCCGTTTTGCTGCGTGGCTTGCGCGCCCACGCGCAAGGTGCCGGACGGGTGGCCGAAGCGTACTGCTTCACGCTCGCCGCCGCCGGCGGCCAGGTTGACCAGCGTGCCCGGAATCGCGGCAGCCGTGCCGATTGCCACGGCTGCAGTTCCCATCATCGCGTGGTGCAATTTGCCCATCGAGAGTGCGCGCACCAGCAGGTCGATGTCGCCGGCCTGCACCGGCTTGCCGCTGGATGCGGTATAGCCGGCCGGCGCTGCGACGAAGGCGACCTTCGGCGTGTGCTGGCGGGTGGCCGCTTCCGACACGTCCTTGATCAGGCCCATGCGCACTGCGCCGTGGGCCCGGATGGTCTCGAACTTTGCCAGGGCTGCCGCATCGCCGTTGATCGCTTCCTGCAGCTCGGTGCCGGTGTAGCCGATGGCATCGGCATTGATAAAGATGGTCGGAATGCCGGCGTTGATCATGGTCGCCTTCAGCGTGCCGACGCCCGGTACTTCCAGGTCGTCGACCAGGCGGCCGGTCGGGAACATCGCGCCACCGGCACCCTCTTCTTCCGCCGCTGGGTCCATGAACTCAAGCTGCACTTCGGCGGCCGGGAAGGTCACGCCATCGAGCTCGAAGTCGCCGGTTTCCTGCACCTCGCCATCGGTCATCGGGATGTGGGCGATGATGGTCTTGCCGATATTGGCTTGCCAGATGCGCACCACCGCCATGCCGTCGCGCGGCACGCGGCCCGGAGCCACCAGGCCGCCGCTGATCGCGAAGGCGCCGACGGCCGCCGACAGGTTGCCGCAGTTGCCGCTCCAGTCGACGAAGGCCTTGTCGATGCTGACCTGGCCGAACAGGTAATCCACGTCATGGCCGGAGCGGGTGGAGGCGGACAGGATCACCGTCTTGCTGGTGCTTGACGTCGCGCCTCCCATGCCGTCGATCTGCTTGCCATACGGGTCCGGGCTGCCGATCACGCGCAGCAGCAGGTCGTCGCGCGCCTTGCCAGGTACCTGGGCCGCTTTCGGCAGGTCCTGCAGCCGGAAGAACACGCCCTTGCTGGTGCCGCCGCGCATATACGTGGCAGGTACTTTGATTTGCGGTTTGTGTGCCATTTATGCTGCCTTTGCGGATTCGAGGAAGTCCTGCGCGAAGCGCTGCAGTACGCCACCGGCCTCGTAGATCGACACGTCTTCCGACGAATCGAGGCGGCAGGTCACCGGCACTTCCAGCCGCTCGCCGTTCTTGCGCTTGATCACCAGGGTCAGCGTGGCGCGCGGTGCGCGTTCACCGATCACGTCGAAGGTTTCGGTGCCGTCGATGCCCAGTGTCAGGCGGTTCACGCCCGGCTTGAATTCCAGCGGCAGCACGCCCATGCCCACCAGGTTGGTGCGGTGGATACGCTCGAAGCCTTCGGCCACGATCGCTTCCACGCCTGCCAGGCGCACGCCTTTCGCCGCCCAGTCACGCGAAGAGCCCTGGCCGTAGTCGGCGCCGGCGATCACGATCAGCGGCTGCTTGCGCTCCATGTAGGTCTCGATAGCCTCCCACATGCGGGTCACTTTGCCTTCCGGCTCCACGCGGGCCAGCGAGCCGGCCTTGATGCTGCCGTCGGCATTGCGCACCATTTCGTTTTTCAGCGTTGGATTGGCGAAGGTCGCGCGCTGTGCGGTCAGGTGGTCGCCGCGGTGGGTTGCGTAAGAGTTGAAGTCCTCTTCCGGCAGGCCCATCTTGTGCAGGTATTCGCCTGCGGCGGAATCCATCATGATCGCGTTCGATGGCGACAGGTGGTCGGTGGTGATGTTGTCGCCCAGCACGGCCAGCGCACGCATGCCGCTCAGGGTGCGCTCGCCTGCCAGCGCACCTTCCCAGTAAGGCGGACGGCGGATGTAGGTCGATTGCGGGCGCCAGTCGTACAGCGGCTCGGCGCGTTCGGCTGCTTCTTCGCTGCGGGCGAACATCGGGATGTAGACCTTGCGGAAGTGCTCTGGCTTGACGCTGGATGCGACGATCGCGTCGATCTCTTCGTCGCTCGGCCACAGGTCTTTCAGGGTAATCGGCTTGCCTGATGCATCGTGGCCCAGCACATCCTTCTCGATGTCGAAGCGGATAGTGCCGGCGATGGCGTAGGCCACCACCAGCGGCGGCGAAGCCAGGAAGGCCTGCTTGGCGTATGGGTGAATACGGCCGTCAAAGTTACGGTTGCCCGACAGCACAGCTGTGGCGTACAGGTCGCGGTCAACCACTTCCTTCTGGATTACCGGGTCTAGCGCGCCGGACATGCCGTTGCATGAAGTACAGGCGTAAGCAACCACGCCGAAGCCCAGCTTTTCCAGCTCAGGCATCAGGCCCGCTTCTTCCAGGTACAGCGTCACGGCCTTGGAGCCAGGCGCCAGCGAGGATTTGACCCATGGCTTGCGCAACAGACCGGCCTTGTTCGCATTGCGGGCCAGCAGGCCGGCGGCAATCATATTGCGCGGGTTATTGGTATTGGTGCAGCTGGTGATGGCGGCAATGATCACGGCGCCGTCAGGCATCTTGCCCGGCTCGTTTTCCACCACGCCGGAAATGCCGCGTGCAGCCAGCTCGGAGGTAGGAACCCGCTTGTGCGGGTTGGACGGGCCGGCGATATTGCGCACCACGCTCGACAGGTCGAACTTCAGCACGCGCTCGTACTCGACCTTGGCCAGCTCGTCCGACCACAGGCCGGTGTGCCGGGCGTAGGTTTCCACCAGTTCCACCAGGTCGTCGTCACGGCCGGTCAGCTTCAGGTATTTGATGGTTTGCGCGTCGATCGAGAACATCGCGGCAGTAGCGCCGAATTCCGGTGCCATGTTCGAAATGGTGGCACGGTCGCCCAAGGTCAGCGCGGTCGAACCTTCGCCGTAGAACTCCAGGTAGGCTGAAACCACTTTTTCCTTGCGCAGGAATTCGGTCAGCGCCAGCACGATGTCGGTCGCGGTGATGCCCGGCTGCGGCTTGCCGGTCAGCTCGACGCCGATGATGTCCGGCAGGCGCATCCAGGATGCACGGCCCAGCATCACGGTTTCCGCTTCCAGGCCGCCCACGCCGATGGCGATCACGCCAAGTGCGTCCACCATCGGGGTATGGGAATCGGTGCCGACCAGGGTATCCGGATAGGCCACGCCATCGCTCACCTGAATGACCGGCGACATGCGCTCCAGGTTGATCTGGTGCAGGATGCCGTTACCCGGCGGGATCACGTCGACGTTCTGGAAGGCCTTCTTGGTCCAGTTGATGAAGTCGAAGCGGTCTTCGTTGCGGCGGTCTTCAATGGCGCGGTTCTTGTTGAATGCGTCCGGGTCGAAACCGCCGCATTCCACTGCCAGCGAGTGGTCGACCACCAGCTGGGTCGGCACCACCGGGTTGACCAGGGCCGGATCTCCGCCCTGCTCCGCGATGGCGTCGCGCAGGCCCGCCAGGTCGACCAGCGCGGTCTGGCCCAGGATATCGTGGCACACCACGCGCGCCGGGAACCACGGGAAGTCCAGGTCGCGCTTGCGCTCGATCAGTTGCGACAGCGATGCGGTCAGCGCGGCCGGATCGCAGCGGCGCACCAGGTTTTCCGCCAGCACGCGCGAGGTGTATGGCAGCGTGGCGTAGGCGCCCGGCTTGATCGCATCGACGGCTTCGCGCGCGTCGAAGTAATCGAGCTTGGTGCCGGGGAGTTGCTTGCGGTATTGGGTATTCATTACTTGCGGTCCTTCAGAGGTACGAAGGCCAGGTCTTCAGGGCCGACGTAGTTGGCGCTTGGACGAATGATCTTGTTGTCGATGCGCTGTTCGATGACGTGGGCAGCCCAGCCCGAGGTACGGGAGATCACGAACAACGGGGTGAACATGGCGGTCGGCACGCCCATCATGTGGTACGACACGGCGGAGAACCAGTCCAGGTTCGGGAACATCTTCTTGATTTCCCACATCACCGATTCCAGGCGCTCGGCGATGTCGAACATCTTCATCGAGCCGGCTTCCTGCGACAGGGAGCGCGCCACTTCCTTGATCACCACGTTGCGCGGGTCGGAGATGGTGTAAACAGGGTGGCCGAAACCGATCACCACTTCCTTGTTGGCGACGCGGTTACGGATGTCGGCTTCCGCTTCGTCGGCGTTTTCGTAGCGCTGCTGGATGTCCAGCGCGACTTCGTTGGCGCCGCCGTGCTTGGGACCGCGCAATGCGCCGATCGCGCCCGTGATGGCGGAGTGGATGTCGGAACCGGTGCCGGAAATCACGCGGCTGGTGAAGGTGGAAGCGTTGAACTCGTGTTCCGCGTACAGGATCAGGGAGGTGTGCATCGCACGCACCCACGATTCGGAAGGCTTTTCGCCGTGCAGCAGGTGCAGGAAGTGGCCGCCAATGGTTTCGTCATCGGTTTCCACCTCGATGCGCTTGCCGTTGGTGCTGAAATGGTACCAGTACAGCAACATGGAGCCGAAGGAAGCCATCAGGCGGTCGGCGATGTCGCGCGCGCCGGCGATGTTGTGGTCATCTTTCTCCGGCAGGCAGCAGCCAAGAACGGAGACACCGGTGCGCATCACGTCCATCGGGTGGGCGGAGGCAGGCAGCGCTTCCAGGGCGGACTTCACGCCTTGCGGCAGGCCGCGCAGGGATTTCAGCTTCTTCTTGTAGCCTTTCAGTTCGGCGATGTTCGGCAGCTTGCCGTGCACCAGCAGGTAGGCGATTTCTTCGAATTCGCAGGTGGTGGCCACGTCCAGGATGTCGTAGCCGCGATAGTGCAGGTCATTGCCGGTTTTGCCGACGGAGCACAGGGCAGTATTGCCGGCTGCAACGCCGGACAAGGCTACGGATTTCTTTGGCTTGAAGGTTGGAGCTGCTTCGGTCATGTTGGTCTCTCCTCGAATTGATTGATTATTTTTTCTGTGCTGCGAACAGGGCGTCGAGCTTCTGTTCGAAGTCGTGATAATTGATGCGCTCATACAGTTCGGCGCGGGTCTGCATGGTGTCGACCACGTTCTGCTGGGTGCCGTCGCGGCGGATCGCGGTGTACACATTTTCGGCGGCTTTGTTCATGGCGCGGAAGGCGGACAGCGGGTACAGCACCAGGCCCACGTCCGCCGCCTTCAATTCTTCCACAGTGAACAGCGGGGTCGACCCGAATTCGGTGATATTGGCCAGCACCGGCACTTTCACGGCAGCGGCGAACTGCTTGTACATGTCCAGCGAGATCATCGCTTCCGGGAAGATCATGTCGGCGCCGGCTTCCACGCAGGCTACCGCACGGTCGATTGCCGCGTCCAGGCCTTCCACGGCCAGCGCATCGGTGCGCGCCATGATCACGAAGTTTTCGTCGGTACGGGCGTCAACGGCAGCTTTGATGCGGTCGATCATCTCGCCCTTGGAGACGATTTCCTTGCCAGGGCGGTGGCCGCAGCGCTTGGCGCCCACCTGGTCTTCAATATGCATTGCGGCAGCGCCGAACTTGATCATCGACTTCACGGTACGCGCCACGTTGAAGGCGGAGGAGCCGAAGCCGGTATCCACGTCCACCAGCAGCGGCAGGTCGCACACGTCGGTAATGCGGCGCACGTCGGTCAGCACATCGTCCAGGTTGGAAATGCCCAGGTCCGGCAGGCCCAGGGAGCCGGCAGCCACGCCACCCCCCGACAGGTAAATCGCCTTGAAGCCGGCGCGCTTGGCCAGCAGGGCGTGGTTGGCGTTGATCGCGCCCACCACCTGCAGCGGGGATTCTTCTTGCACGGCTTTGCGGAAGGCGGCACCTGCGGAATATTGGCTCATGATGTCCTTTCAGTTTGAGGGATGTTTGCCGTCCATAGTGCAAGCGGCGTGCCAGCCACAGCTGCCCAGCAAAATCAAGCACTTGCAACGCCGGCGCCAGAGTATAATGTTTCAAGTTGAAACACGTGAAACGTTTCAGGTGAAACATGCGACATTCCACTCCCCTGCCCTTCGACCCGGCTGACAAGCCCGTGATCTGGACGGTTTCCGTCTCGCGCCTGTCGGAACTGTTCCGCGACATCACCCTGGAATATGACGCCCTGGCCGACATCGAACCGGTCAACCTCGGTTTCGACGAGGCCGCACGGCATATCCGCGAACGGCTGGCGACGGAGCGCTGCGATGCGGTGATTGCGGCCGGCTCCAATGCCGCCTACCTGAAAGGCCGCCTGTCAGTACCGGTGGTGATCGCCAAGGCCAGCGGTTTCGATTTCATGCAGGCCCTGGCCCGCGCCCGCAAAGTTTCCGACCGCATTGGCGTAATCACCTACCAGGACGACATGCCGGCGCTGGCGGAATTTGCCGCCACTTTCGGCGTGCCGATCGAACAGCGCACTTACGCCACTGAGGAAGACGCGCGCGCGCAGATCAACGACCTGAAGGCATCCGGCATCAAGGCCATCGTCGGCGCCGGCCTGATAACCGACCTGGCCGAAGAAGCCGGACTGACCGGCGTGTTCGTCTACTCGGCAGCCTCGATCCGCCAGGCCTTCGACGATGCACTGGAACTGGCGCGGCTGGCGCAGCTTGAAACCAACCGCAGCCGGCGCCACGTGGTGGCCGATACGCTGCGCGCCAAGCACGGGCTGGCCGACCTGCGCGGCGAATCGGAAGCGATGGAGCGCGTGCGGCAGGCCGTCGTGCTGTACGCAAAGTCGCCCGCCACAGTGTTGATCCAGGGCGAAACCGGCTGCGGCAAGGAGTTGGTGGCGCAAGCCATCCACCGCGAGTCGCCGCGCACCCTGGGCGGCGCCAACCGGCCTTTCGTTGCGGTGAATTGCGGCGCCATCGCCGAATCGCTGCTGGAATCGGAACTGTTCGGCCACGAAGAAGGCGCCTTCACCGGCGCCCGGCGCGGCGGCCACGCAGGCCTGTTCGAAGCAGCCAACCGCGGCACCCTGTTCCTCGACGAGATCGGCGAGATGCCGCTTGCGCTGCAAACCCGGCTCCTGCGCGTACTGGAAGAACGCGAAGTGGTGCGGGTGGGGGGCACGCGGCCAATTCCCGTCAACGTGCGCATTATCAGCGCCACCCATTGCGACCTTGAGTCACGCGTGCGCGAAGGCCGCTTCCGCGCCGACCTGTTCTACCGCCTGGCCGTACTGCGCCTGTCCCTGACGCCGCTGCGCGAGCGCCCAACCGACATCCTGCCGCTGGCCGAGTGGTCGCTGCGCACGGCGCTGGCCAGCCTGGGCGCTCGTGCCCACCCCAACCTGCCGGCCGAACTGGCCGCTTGCTCCCCCCTTCTGCTGCGCTACGACTGGCCGGGCAATGTGCGCGAACTGCGCAACCTGACCGAACGCCTCGCCCTGTTCCTCGCTGCCGAACCGCTGCAGGCGCTGACGCCGAGCTTCGTTGCCGGCGTTGCGCCCGAACTGAATGGGGCTCCACACCTTTTACAGCAACTGTCAGCCCCCCTGGCATCCATGCCGCGCGCAGCTGCGCCGGAAAGCGCTACCGATGTACTGGCCCGTTTCGGCGGCCGCCGCGACGCCGCCGCCGACTACCTCGGCATCAGCCGCACCACGCTGTGGCGGCGCCTGCGTGAAGAGCAAGAGACATAAGGGCCCGAGGCATCGAAGCCACACCGTATTGCATCAATGACAATATCGTAGTATCTTCTTGCGTTGATTTCAGGGGCATTTTCATGGAATATCGCAGGGAAATTGATGGTCTGCGGGCGGTTGCCGTCCTGCCGGTAATCCTGTTTCACGCAGGGTTCCAGTTCTTTGGCGGCGGCTTCGTTGGCGTCGACATCTTCTTCGTCATCAGCGGCTACCTGATCACGACGATCCTGATCCACGAACTGGAAGCCGGCCAGTTCTCTATCCTCAATTTCTACGAAAGGCGCGCACGCCGCATCCTGCCCGCGCTATTCCTGCTGCTGCTTGCCTGCCTGCCCTTCGCTTGGTTCTGGCTGGTGCCCGACGACTTGAAAAGCTTTTCGCAAAGCCTGGTGGCGGTTACCGCCTTCGCGTCCAATATCCTGTTCTGGCAGCAGAGCGATTACTTTGACTCCTCGGCTGAATTCAAGCCGCTGCTCCACACCTGGAGCCTGGCGGTGGAAGAACAGTTTTACCTGCTGTTCCCCTTGTTCCTGATGCTGTTCTGGCGTCGTGACCAGCGCATGCTGCTGGCGGTGCTGGTGGGCACGGCACTCGCCAGCCTCGGTGCTGCACAATGGGGCGTCGCCAAAGACCCCACTGCCACCTTCTTCCTGCTGCCCACCCGCGGCTGGGAACTGGCCATCGGCGCGCTGTGCGCCTATTACATGTCACGCCCCGGTGCTGGCCAGCATGCGCAACGCACGCGCGAACTTGCCGGCCTGGCCGGACTGGGTCTGATCGGCATCAGCATTTTCGCCTTCAGCAAATACACGCCCTTCCCCAGCGTTTATGCGCTGCTGCCCACCGTCGGCGCGGCCCTGATCATCCTGTTCGCGGCCCCATCGACCACGGTCGGCAAGATCCTGGGCAGCCGGCTGATGGTCGGGGTCGGCCTGATCAGCTACAGCGCCTACCTGTGGCACCAGCCCATCCTGGCGTTCGCACGCCACCGCAGCATGGAAGGTCCGGGCCCGCTGTTGATGGCCGGCCTGGTCGCCCTCACCATGGTGCTGGCCTACCTTAGCTGGCAGTTTGTCGAGAAGCCCTTCCGCAACCGCAGCAAGTTCGGCCGCCCGCTAGTCTTTGCCTTTGCCATCGCCGGTTCGCTGCTGTTCTTCGGCATCGGCATGGCCGGCCATAAGACCGACGGCATGCGAAGCGTGAAGACCACGCCGCAGCAGCAGGAAGTCCTGCGCACAGTCGCCGCCAGCCCCAAGCGGGCTGCCTGCCATACCAAAGGACTGGACTACCGCAAGCCGCAAGATGCCTGCGCCTTCAATGGCCCCGATGGAGAATGGGCAGTGATCGGCGACAGCCATGCCATCGAACTGGCCTACGCGCTGGGAGTGGAATTGCAAGGCAGCCGCCAGGGCGTGCGCCAGTTCACCTTCAGCGGCTGCACCCCGTCCTACCAGCGTGCAGACACCAACCCGGGCTGCAGCGAATGGACGCGCGAAGCGGTCGACTTCATTGCCAGCGACCCACGCATCAAGGAAGTGGTGGTCAGCTATCGCCTCCACAGCGCCTTGTTCGGCGACCACGAAGGCGTTTACCCGCGCCTGCCCGACGAGTTTACCGATGCCAGGCGCAGCGCGATCTGGGCTTCCTACAAGACGATCTTGAACCATTTTGTGAGCGCCGGAAAACACGTGACTGTAGTGCTGCAGGCGCCGGAGCTGCCGCGCCAGGTGGATAAGCTGATACGCCAGGCCGACGATCCGCGCAGCGTGGATGGCGTCACCACGGACTGGTGGCATCGCCGCAGCGCTTATGTGGAGCAGCGCCTGGGCGAACTGCCAGCCGGCGTGCGCATCCTGCGGCCGGAATCGCTGTTCTGCAATGGTGCGCACTGCTATGCCGTCAAAGACGCCAAAGCCCTGTATTTCGATGACGACCACATGTCGATCTACGGCGCCGGCCTTGTCGCGCATGACCTGGTGGGCGGGCAGCCGCGCGCCTGCGAAACCGGCTGCTCGCTAGAATCGGCAGCATGGACGAGCACACCGAAAGAGAGTCACTGAAGGAACAGATGGGCCGCATCATTGAAGAGGCGCGCATGATACTGCCTGGCATCCAGGCCCTGTTCGGTTTCCAGGCCATTGCCGTCTTCAACGATCGCTTCGAAAAGCTGCCGGTCTATGCCCAGGACTGCCACGCCGCCGCCCTGGCGCTGGTGGTGGTTGCCATTGCGCTGGTCATGCTGCCGGCCGCCTACCACCGCCTCGCCGAGCCAGGCCAGGTTTCCATGCATGCGATCGCCATTTCCTCGCGCGCCATCTGCTACGCCCTGGCGCCGCTGGCAGCCGGCCTGGCGCTGGACATCGCTGTGGTGCTCTACATGGTAACCGGCAGCGACATGGGCAGCGCCGCCGGGGGCCTGGGCGCATTCGTGCTGCTGATCGGCACCTGGTTTGTCTATCCCCTGCGAGCCCGGCACCGCCTGCCCCGCTCCTGAGCAACCGTTCGTCACGCAGTTCGACCACTCGCCATATCGCTGGAACGACATCTGATTGGATACGGTATGCTGCCAGCCCATGAAAAGAGAACATTATTATTGGCTGCTGCAAGGGCTCGGCTGGAGCGGCGTCGCCCTGTTTGTCGCCGTCGTCAATAAGCTCCACGTCACCTACTTTCCGCTTGCCGCCTGGTGCGGGCTGAGCGGTCTGGCCTTGACCGCGCCGTGGCGACGCCTGTGCAAATTCCGCTTAAAGCGCGGCAAGCGGCTTAGCTGGCAGGCTGCTGCCCTTTCGGCAGCCGTCATGGGGCTGGTGCAGACAGTCAGTAACACTGCGGTCGACTATTATGTATCCGGCGCCAACTGGTATGTGGGCAGCCCCGTATGGTTCATGATGCTGCAGTCATTCTGGATCGGCGTCATGCTGGCCTGGAATGTCTGCTATATGGCCGCCCTGTCCCTGCGCCGCAACCAGCGCCTGGAAGCGGAGGCGCTGTTGCTGGAAGCAGAGACCTTGCGCCTTGAAGTCCTGGCCAAAGATGCGGAACTGCGAGCATTGCAGGCCCAGGTCAACCCGCATTTTTTCTTCAATAGCCTGAATAGCGTGCGCGCCCTGCTCTACCAGGATACCGATTCTGCCGCCCATATGATCGATCAGTTGGCGACCCTGATGCGCTACACCCTGGTTTCCAGCTACAACGATTGCGTGCCGCTGGAAGAAGAACTCGATGCCGTGCGCGCCTATCTGGCGATCGAGAAGATTCGCTTCGAGGAACGGCTGCAATTTGCCATCGACATCGCCCAGGACATGGAATTGATTACCGTCCCGCCGATGGCGCTGCAAACGCTGGTGGAGAACGCGGTGAAGTACGGCGTGGAACAATCGTCCGCCGGCAGCGAAATCAGTATTCGCGCCCAGTGCGCCGATGGCACCGCCATCATCGAAGTGGCCAACCTCGGCAACATCCAGGCGGGCCGCACGTCGACTGGCGTTGGCGTCAGCAATGCCCGTAAGCGCCTGGCGCTATCCAAGGGCGAGCATGCCACATTGGACCTTGCAGAAAACGATGGCTGGGTTTGCGCCACCATGCGCTTCCCGATCCCCGCATAAAGGAATCGACTACATGGACCGACACCGCTCACTGATCCCCCGGCCAGGCTGGTTTCCCACACTGCAAATCCTCGGCTGGGGAACGCTGTTCCTGCTCCTTATCCTCGGCAACGGCCGCTATACGAATGCCACCTTACTGGCTTCGTTCGTGCTGGTATTTGGCCACGGCTGGCTGTTGACCAGCGTGTGGCACCGCTTCTTCAAGTCCAGGCGCTGGAATCGCCACGGCAACGACTGGCGCCTGCCCGCCGTGGCATTGCTGCTGCTGGCCCCCTTGCAAACCGCGGTCTCGGAACTGGCCACTTATCTTTTTGCGCCGAACCTGGCAGCCGCCGGGCGTTCGGAACGCATTCCAATGGAACTGGCCTTCTGGTGCATTGTCATGCTGGGCTGGACCATCTGCTACATGGCGGCTGTTGCGTTGCGCCGCGCCACACGGCTGGAGGCAGAAGCACTTCGGCTGGAGGTGCTGGCAAAGGACGCTGAACTGCGCGCCCTGCAATCGCAGGTCAATCCGCACTTTTTCTTCAATAGCCTGAACAGCGTGCGGGCCCTGATGTATGAAAACGTCGACAACGCAGCAGTCATGGTCGACCAGCTGGCGACCCTGATGCGCTACACGCTGATGTCCACCTTCAGCGACTGCGTGCCGCTGCGGCAGGAATTGGATGCAGTTCGCGCCTATCTTGGCATTGAAAAAATACGCTTCGAGGAGCGCTTGCGTGCGCATTTTGAAGTGGACGCAGGGCTGGAGCACGTCACGATCCCGCCGATGACTTTGCAGACCCTGGTTGAAAATGCAGTCAAATACGGCGTCGAGCGGCGCACCGAAGGCAGCGAGATCCGCATCATTGCGCGCCAGACGGATGAGCATGCGGTGATCGAAGTCGCCAACCGGGGCGCGCTGCTCGCCAATCCCGGCTCGACCCGGGTCGGGATTGCCAATGCACGCAAACGGCTGGAGCTTGCAAAAGGTGGGCAGTCAAGCCTTGACTTGAGCGAAGCTGATGGCTGGGTACGTGCAACCCTGCGCTTCCCGCTCGCCGCCTGATACTGATAGATATGGAAAAACCGCAAACACCGCTGCTGGCACGAATCAACTGGTACTGGGTCCTGCAAGGACTTGGCTGGGGCGCTGTCACCGCCTTCGTCATGCTGGTCAACGGCCCATTCCTTGAGAAGCCTGGTGCGGTCCTTACCTGCATCCTGGACGGCGTCAGCGGCCTGTTGCTGACAGACTTATGGCGCCGTTACATGAAACTGCGCGACTGGAACAGGCGCAAGGCGGACTTGCGCCAGGTCGCGGTAGCGATCTTCATCCTCGGGCCATTGCAACTGGCGAGTGTCACCATCATCGCCCGCACCCTGGTCGGCATCGCCGACGGCGGCAGCTGGCTGCCGATGCTATTCCTGTTCTGGTCCGGCATCATGGCGGCATGGCAGGTCTCCTATATGGCCGTTACGGCCCTGCGCCGCGCCAACCGCTTCGAGGCGGAAGCGCTTCGTCTCGACGTGCTTGCCAAGGAAGCCGAACTGAAGGCCTTGCAGGCACAGGTTAACCCGCATTTCTTCTTCAATAGCCTGAACAGCGTGCGTGCGCTGATCTTCGAGAACCAGCAGTCGGCCGCGCAGATGATCGACCAGCTCGCGACGCTGATGCGCTATACGCTCGCTTCCAGCTATGCCGATAGCGTGCCCTTGAAAGAAGAGATGGAAGCCGTGCGGTCTTATCTCGCCATCGAAAAGATCCGCTTCGAACAACGCTTGAATGTCGCCATCGACATTGCCGGCGGCATGGACGCTGTGACGATCCCGCCGATGGCCGTGCAGACGCTGGTCGAAAACGCGGTGAAATACGGCGTCGAGCAAAGCAGCGTCGGAACGGAAATCCGCATCAGTGCCAGCCATGCCAATGGCCACGCATCGATCGAAGTGGCCAATCGCGGCGCACTGGCCACGCTTGGCAATTCGACGCGCGTCGGCCTGGCCAACGCTCGCAAGCGACTGCTGCATGCAAAGGGCGGCGACGCCAGGCTTGACCTGGTGGAGCGCGACGGCTGGGTGCGCGCCACCCTGACTTTCCCCTTGTCCTTATGATACGCGTGCTGCTCGTCGACGATGAGCGCCTGGCCCGCAAGGAGCTGCGCCGCTTGCTGGCCGACCATGCGCATTGTCAAATTGTTGGCGAAGCCGTCGATGTTGCCGATGGCATCGCGCAGACCTTGGCATTGGCGCCGGACTTGATCCTGCTGAACGTGCAAATGCCGGGCGGCAGCGGCTTCGACCTGCTCGACGAGCTGGACGAGGTACCGGAGATCATCTTCACGACGGGCCATGGTCCCTGCCCTGCCGACTACCTGCTGAAGCCAGTTCACCCGCAACGCCTTGCTGCCGCACTGGAGCGCGCCGCCGTCCGCGCCGGGATGGGCAGGAAGCCGCGCAAGCTGTTCATCCGCGAGGGACAGCGCTGCTGGTTCGTGCGCCTGACCGATATCCGCCTGTTTGAAGCGGAAGGCCAGCATACGCGCGCCTATTTCGACGGCGGCTCGCCGCTGATTGCCCGCCCATTGCTGCAGTTGGAGAAAATGCTCGACCCGCAGCAATTCTTCCGCGCCAGCAGCCGCCATCTCGTCAACCTTGCCGACGTGGATCGCATCGTGCAGACAGCCGGCGGCTCACTCGCGCTCAACGTGGCAGGCGTAGCGGTGGAAATCATGGGCACCACTCATCACGCAATTTGACCGCTCGTCAAATTTTCAATTCAGGCCTCGCCACGACGCCGATAAGGTGATGTACGAAGAACCAGAATGGATGTATGCTCGCATCGACCAATTCCTGCAATAAGCACTCACTATGACTGAAACCCGGCGCCCGCTGTTTGCAAGGCTTGACTGGTACTGGATCATGCAAGGCCTTGGCTGGACCCTGATTTTCCTGGTGGTCGTCCTGACCTACAGCCGTTACATCGCCTCGCCGGGCGTAGTGGCCACCTGTGCCTGGACCGCGGCCAGCGGGGCCCTGCTATCGGACCTGTGGCACCGCTTTATCAAAGCCCGCCGCTGGAATAACGGTGCGATCAAGTGGCGCATGTTCTTAGGCCCGGTATTGCTGCTTGGGCCACTGCAAGCATTGAGCGTGGCAGCGGCGATCTACATCCTGCAGGGGCAATTCGACAGCAGCTTCGCGTGGGCGCCCGCATCATCCGCGCTCTGGAGCTGCGTCTTCCTTGGATGGCAGCTTGCCTACATGGTGGCGCTGGCGATCCGCCGCGCCAACCAGTTCGAAGCGACCGCCCTACGCATGGAGGTACAGGCCAAGGACTCCGAATTGCGCGCGCTGCAGGCCCAGGTCAATCCGCACTTCTTCTTCAATAGCCTGAACAGCATCCGTGCCCTGGTGTATGAAGAACCTGATTCGGCTTCGCAAATGATCGACCAGTTGGCAAGCCTGATGCGCTATGCCTTGCAGACCGGCCAGTTGCATATGGTGCCGCTGCAAAAAGAACTGGAAGCGGTAGAAGCTTACCTGGCCATCGAGAAGATCCGCTTCGAAGAGCGGCTGCGCACCAGCATCACCATCGAGCCGGGGCTGGAACAGGTCATGATCCCGCCCATGTCGCTGCAAACGCTGGTGGAAAACGCCGTCAAATACGGCGTGGAGATGAGCACCACCGGCAGCGACATCCTGATCACTGCCCGCCGCGACGGCGGCAACGCCCTGATCGAGATTGCCAACGCGGGCGCCATCCGCTCCTTCGGCAACTCCACCAAGGTTGGCCTCACCAACACCCGCAAGCGCCTGGCCCTGTCGATTGGCGAGGAAGCCAGCCTGCAATTGAGCGAAAACAGCGGCTGGGTACGCGCCATCCTGCAATTCCCGGTGACGGCATGATGCGCGTGCTGATCGTCGACGACGAACGCCTGGCGCGCGCCGAGCTGCGGCGCATGCTGGCCTCCCATCCGGGAGTCGCCATTGTTGGAGAAGCGATCAATGCCGCCGAAGCGGCACTGCAGGTCGAGGCGCTGCAACCGGACTTGCTGCTGCTGGACGTGCAGATGCCCGGCGGCAGCGGCTTCGACCTGCTGGCCGCACTGGACGACGCGCCGGAAGTGATTTTCACCACCGCCTTCGACCAGTACGCCCTGCAAGCCTTCGAAGCCAGTGCGCTCGACTACCTGATGAAACCCATCGAACCGCAGCGCCTGGCCGCAGCACTGGAGCGCGCCGCGGCGCGCCTTGGCATCGCGCCCACACCCAGCGCGGCGCCGCGCAAACTCTTCATCCGCGACGGAGAGCGCTGCTGGTTCGTGCGGCTGGAAGATATTCGCCTGTTTGAATCGGAAGGCAATTACACCCGCCTCTACTTCGACGGCGCGGCGCCGCTTCTGGCGCGCTCCCTGCTGCAACTGGAACAGCGCCTCGACCCGCAGCAATTCTTCCGCGCCAACCGCCGCCACATCGTCAACCTGGCTGCCGTGAAGTGCATCGAAAACGGAGAAGGAGGCGCCGTGGCCTTGCGCATCGAAGACATGACGGTGGAAGTCTCGCGCCGCCGGGCCTCAGCCCTCAAGCAATTGCAGGAATTCTAAGCCAATAAAAAACCCGCTCGGTGAGCGGGTTTTCGAGAGCTGCGCAGCGTTGGGGTCAGGCCTTGCGGCGACGTCCATACGCCAACGCAATGGCGCCGATGCCCAGCAATGCCAGTGTACCTGGCAGCGGTACACTGGCCGGGTCACTCACTTGCTCCGCAAATGCGGCAACGCCACCGCGAACATTGAAAGCATAACGGCCATCGAGGGCGACGTTGCTGCCTTTGATCAGCGCGTTCTTGCCCGAATCCAGCATCTGCTTCGCAGCACCCGAACCGGCGAACTCGAAGTCGGCAGCCGTGCCCTGCATATGGAAGCCCGCACGCGTCTTATCCGACGAACTGGACTTGTCCCACTGGATCGAACCGTAGTTGTAGTAGAAGTCGAAGTTGTTGGCACCGGTATCGGAACGATCGACCAGCACCAGTTGGAAGGTGTTCTTCTTGTCGTTCATCTGCGGGAAGTAGCCAACATCGGACCACGTCACCGCGAAGGCGTTATGGCCCGCGAACTTGGTGCTGCCATAGCCAATGGTGCCGCCGCCATTACGGATGTCGACGTCGCCAAAGAATGGCGCCAGGAAGGAACGTCCGTAGGAATTGCTATTGAACGCCTCTGGCGAGAAGGTGCCCATGCCGGAGCCAAAGGAGACATTGCCGTTGGTGTTGATAAACAAACCGCTATAAACCGAGCCATTCAGTCCCAGCTTCATATTGTTGGTCAGGCCGACCTTGGTGGAACCGTCATCGACAGCAGGAACCAGGGTCTGGGAAAAACCGGACAGGATGGGGGAAGCGTGCGCAGCGGCGCTAAAAGCCAGCATGGCGGCGAGCAACGGCTTGGTCAGTTTGGACACAGTATTCTCTTCTTGGCAATAAGAACTGCAATTATACAAACTATATTGATTATTAGTAAATATAGGGCGCAAAAAAAACCCGCTCGGACTTGAGCGGGTTTTGGAGCGGCGGCGCAGCCGCTTATTCGACTTCGACGGTTTCCGGCGGCGGCGTAGGCGCCGCATCCGGTTCCGGGAACTCCAGCTTGATCGCTTCGGCCTCGTCCAGGTCCACGATCACGCGGCCACCGGATACCAGTTTGCCGAACAGCAGTTCGTCGGCCAGCGCCTTGCGGATCAGGTCCTGGATCAGGCGCGACATCGGACGCGCACCCATCAAAGGATCGAAGCCCTTCTTCGCCAGGAACTTGCGCAGTTTCTCGCTGAAGATCGCTTCCACCTTCTTCTCGTGCAGCTGCTCTTCCAGCTGCATCAGGAACTTGTCGACCACGCGCAGGATGATTTCCTCGTCCAGCGCACGGAAACTGATGGTCGCATCCAGGCGGTTGCGGAACTCCGGCGTGAACATGCGCTTGATGTCCGCCATCTCGTCGCCCGCTTCCTTGCTGTCGGTGAAACCGATCGAACGCTTCTGCAGGCTTTCCGCACCCGCGTTGGTGGTCATGATGATGATCACGTTGCGGAAGTCGGCCTTGCGGCCGTTGTTGTCGGTCAGCGTGCCGTGGTCCATCACCTGCAGCAGGATATTGAAGATATCCGGATGCGCCTTCTCGATCTCGTCCAGCAGCAGCACGGCGTGCGGCTTCTTGGTGATCGCCTCGGTCAGCAGGCCGCCCTGGTCGTAACCCACGTAGCCAGGAGGCGCGCCAATCAGGCGGCTCACCGCATGGCGTTCCATGTACTCCGACATGTCGAAGCGGATCAGCTCAATGCCCAGGATGAAGGCGAGCTGCTTGGCCACCTCGGTCTTGCCGACGCCGGTCGGACCGGAGAACAGGAAGGACCCGATAGGCTTGTCCTGCTTGCCCAGGCCGGCGCGCGACATCTTGATCGCGGAAGCCAGCGCCTCGATCGCAGGATCCTGGCCGAACACCACGTTGCGCAGGTCGCGGTCGATGGTGGCCAGCTTGCTGCGGTCGTCCTGGTTGACGGTCTGCGGCGGAATGCGCGCAATCTTGGAAATGATTTCCTCGATCTCGGTCTTGCCGATAGTTTTCTTCTGCTTCGACTTCGGCAGGATGCGCTGTGCAGCGCCGGCCTCGTCGATCACGTCGATGGCCTTGTCCGGCAGGTGGCGGTCATTGATGAAGCGCGCCGCCAGTTCGGCCGCAGTCGACAGCGCCGACGACGAATACTTCACGCCATGGTGTTCCTCGAAACGCGATTTCAGGCCGCGCAGGATCTGCACAGTCTGTTCCACGGTCGGCTCGTTGACGTCGACCTTCTGGAAGCGGCGGGACAGCGCATGGTCTTTCTCGAACACCCCACGGAATTCCGTGAAGGTGGTCGCGCCGATGCACTTCAACTGGCCGTTGGCCAGGGCCGGTTTCAGCAAGTTGGACGCGTCCAGCGTTCCGCCCGACGCCGAGCCGGCGCCGATAATGGTGTGGATCTCGTCGATGAACAGGATGCCGTTCGGGTTGTCTTTCAGTTGCTTGAGCACAGCCTTCAGGCGCTGTTCGAAGTCGCCGCGGTACTTGGTACCGGCCAGCAGCGCGCCCATGTCGAGCGAATAGACCACGGCGTTCGACAGCACTTCCGGCACGTCGCCCTGGGTGATGCGATAAGCCAGGCCTTCCGCGATGGCGGTCTTGCCCACGCCGGCTTCGCCCACCAGCAGCGGGTTGTTCTTGCGGCGACGGCACAGCACCTGGATCACGCGATCCACTTCGTCTTCGCGACCGATCAGCGGGTCGATCTTGCCCTCGGCGGCGGACTTGTTCAGGTTCTGGGTGAACTGGTCCAGCGGCGATTCCTTGGCCTGGCCTTCCGGCACGGTGCCCTCTTCCACGCCCTCGGATGCCTTGCCGGAATCCATTTGCTGGTCCTTGCGCACGCCGTGCGAGATGAAGTTGACCACGTCGAGGCGGGTTACGCCCTGCTGGTGCAGGTAGTAAACAGCGTGCGAGTCTTTTTCACCGAAGATGGCCACCAGCACGTTGGCGCCGGTCACTTCCTTCTTGCCGTTGGAAGCCGACTGCACGTGCATGATCGCGCGCTGGATCACGCGCTGGAAGCCTAGCGTTGGCTGGGTGTCCACTTCGCCGGTGCCAGGCACGGTCGGTGTGTTATCGCCGATAAAGTTCGTCAGCGTTTTACGCAGGTCCTCAATATTCACTGCGCAGGCGCGCAGCACCTCGGCTGCCGATGGATTGTCAAGCAGCGCCAGCAGCAAGTGCTCCACGGTGATGAACTCGTGCCGTGCTTGCCGCGCTTCGACAAACGCCATATGCAAACTTACTTCCAATTCCTGCGCAATCATACTTCCTCCATCACACATTGCAGGGGATGCCCCGCCTTGCGTGCATGCGTTAAAACAAACTCCACTTTGGTTGAAGCTATATCTTTAGAGAAAACGCCGCACACGCCTTTGCCGTAGCGATGGACACTCAGCATAATTTGTGTGGCCGTTTCCCGGTCCTTATTGAAATACTCCTGGATGATGGCGACTACAAACTCCATTGGAGTGTAGTCGTCGTTCAGCAGCGCCACCTGGTACATAGGTGGCGGCTTTATCGCCTGCCGTTCCAGGACGGTTTCGGTGTCATGCTTGGTTGCCATACGCTTATATTCTAATGCTTTCAGACTAGTTGCAACGCCCATTTAAGAGGGCCATTTCCACCAGTACTCATCTTACGCGTTTTCGCCGATTGCCGCAGATGGCGGTCAGGTTGGCATAAATCAAGGGGCCGCAAAAATAGCTGTTGCAAAAAGCTCACCGTGTGCTAGTGAAAGCGCTTGACATTAAAAATTGTTCCGCCAACAATGCGATATCGACATTGTGCAGTTCTGTACATGCCGGTAAGAAGTGAGTTGTCGAGGAGGGGGCAGGAAGCTTCTTGCTTTTATGGCTCGTGTGATTCGTTTTTAATGAAGGTTTTTTTAATATGGCAACTGGTACCGTTAAGTGGTTCAATGACTCCAAAGGTTTTGGCTTCATCACTCCTGATGATGGCGGTGAGGATTTGTTCGCGCACTTTTCCGCTATTAACATGAACGGCTTCAAGACCCTGAAAGAAGGTCAAAAAGTGCAGTTCGAAGTCACGCAAGGCCCTAAAGGCAAGCAAGCTTCCAACATCCAATCCAGCTAACCCTGGCCTCGGATCAGCAAAAGCCCCGCCCTGCGGGGTTTTTTTTCGCACCTTGCCCGGCAACTACTATGCTGATTTCGTCATGCAAATTCGTACCCTCAGCCTAGCCGACGCGCCCGCCCTGCTTGATTTCGAGCTCGCCAACCGCGACTGGTTCGAATCGCAGGTCGATGCGCGAACGCCCGACTTTTACAAGCTGTCCGGCGTAGCGGCACATATAGAGGAATACCTGGCCCGCTATTCGGCCGGCAGCCTGCATCCCTGCCTGCTGATTGAAGACGGGGACATTCTTGGCCGCTGCAACCTGAAAGATATCGACCGCATCGGTGGCCGGGCCGAAGTCGGCTATCGCATTGCAGCGTCCGCCATTGGCCGCGGCCTGGCGGGTGCCGCGCTGTCGCACCTGATGGAACTGGCATATGGCCGCTGGGAGCTGGCCGGCCTCGACGCCCACGTCACCATTGCCAACGCCGCCTCCGCCCGGGTCCTGGAACGCGCCGGCTTCTCGCTGGCAGGCCCGTCCCCCATTACCGCCGTGGTCGGCGGCGCGCAACTGGCCTGCCTGCATTACCGGCATAATAAAAGCAGCCCCTGCCAGCATTCCCCTGATTTGGCGAATCAACGCGGGAATTTTTGTGCGCTGGGGTAAGATAGACTTATCTTTGGGATAAGTTTTTCATATGCACACGCCGCGCAATCTCACCGCCACCGTGGAATCAACAAGCTACCAGGTCGAAAGACACGAGCGCTTAGCGAGCGGGGCGATCCGAAAGGCACTGGAAGAACCCGACAATCCGCACCAATACAGCCTGCTGGAAGTGCCCAGCCACCTGGCCCGAGGACTGCTGCAGCGCTACGCTCGCGGCGACTCGCTCGACTTGCTGCGTCACCACTTCCATGGTGACTACCTGCCCTTACTTCAGCAGGCGGCAGACTTGTGCGCCAAGCTGTTTCCCGATCATCGGCTGCGCCTGCAGGTTGACCAAACAGCTAGCTGGATGCTGCTGTTCGCCTTGGTCTGCTTCGATGACGATGGTGCGCAGGTGACGCATCTGGACAACTGGTTCACGCCGGGCGGCAATCCAGTCCTGTTTACGATGGTACGCAAAGCCTTCGCGCCAGGTGAGCGCTACCCGGCCGATCTCGATATTGAGCATAAGGCGATGCCGCACGAGGAGCAGCTGGTGGGTGCGCTGCTGCAGCCGCCCGCAACCTGGCCGCAGGCATTTGCCGCCTACATGAAGCAGTGGCCCAGGCTGATGAAGGCTTTCGGCTACCGCGAGCAGGTCGGGGACGGCAAGTCGGCATTCGAATATTTCCCGCTGCACCTGGGCCTTGCCGTTTGTGCCTTCGATGTCGACGACAGCGCGTTCCGCCACCTGCCCTACTATCCGCTCGAACTGGTCGACTACTACCGCACTCACGTTCGACCAACGCGCGACGCCTGGCGCAGCTGCGTGCGGGACCCGGCTGAGGGCTTGCCCGCTACCGCCAGACCAAAACCCAAGCGTGACTATGTCCTGACCAAATCCGAAGCGTACGCCCGCTGGATCGAGCTGGTGTGCGGCGAGCAGCCTGCCCTGACCGACGCCGCCAGGCAGGCGCTGGGCAAGCGCAAAACCATGCCGCCTATCCATACGCTGACGGCGACGTTGGCAGCGCGTGGCTTGGCGCTGCACGCCGATTTGAAGGATGACGCCACGTTGGCCGCCCAGGCAACGGCCCTGTGCGAAGCATGGCAATTGCCCGCAGCAGGGCTTGCCAATACGGCGCAGCAAGGAACGGCCGCCGTCACCACGATGCTGAATGCGCTGCAAGACCGTGCAAACGACAACGAACGGCGGCTGGCCGTCTTCGAAGACGGCGGCGATAACTGGAATGCCCTTCTATACAGCTATCACCATGAAGCCGAATTCACGACGCTATGTGAGCAACTTGGCCTCAAGCGCCTGAACCATAGCCAGTGGCAATAACTTCACAAACAAAAGGAAAATAAATGTCGACATTCGAATTGCATACAACGCACCGCCTGCTGGCTGCCCTTCTGTTGGCGGCAGGCGCATTAACTAGCGAGACAAGTCTGGCGGCGCCCATCGAATTGCCGCCACTGGGCCTGTACCGCATCGATACCGACGGTACGATGGCCTTCAGCGGCAACCCTACCCAAGTCCGCTTGACCACCGAGGGTGAGCACGGCGATACAACCGCACGCTGGCAAGCCGGCGCAAAAAGCGCCACGCGTGATTTCAAGGGCAGTGGTCCGGTCACGCATTGCGTCAAGGCCGTGACCGGCGGGACGCTGCCCTTGCCGCCGCAAGCCGAAGCTTGCACGGTGCAGTCGACAACCAGAATCAAGGATGGCTTTACCCAGACCGCCAATTGCTCTTTCGGCAGGCTTGACTTGACCGTGCACCAACTCGACAAGGAGCGCTGGGAATTTCTATCGGATATGACGATGGTGACGACCGGCGCCGCGCCCAATATGTCAGTCCTGTCGCCTTTGCTCAAACAGCAGGCCGAGCATGGTGAGACGCCCGAGATACGTGCACGCGCCAAACAGCAACTGGCCGAGCTGCCGGGCATGCAAAAGCAGAGCGACGCGACTTACGCCGCCACCATTGCACGCATGAAAGCAGAAATGGAGAATAGCACCGACCCAGAAGAAAAAGCCGGCATCCGCATGGCGCTCGACCGCATGCAAGCGGGCACGCCGACCATGAAAACCCGTTCGCGTACCGTCTGGACGCGTATCTCGCATACCTGCGATAGCGGCAAGTAGTCAGCTTGCGCCAACGTTGAAGGGCTGCGCCAGCCGAGAAAAATAAAAACCCCATGTCCTCGCGGAAATGGGGTTTGGCTTGAAGCCGGATCGATTACATCTGTTCGATCATCACGTCGCCGAAGCCGGAGCACGACACCTGGGTCGCGCCTTCCATCAGGCGGGCGAAATCGTAGGTGACCTTCTTGGAGGCGATGGCTTTTTCCATCGACGAGATGATCAGGTCAGCTGCCTCGGTCCAGCCCATGTGGCGCAGCATCATTTCAGCCGACAGGATCAGCGAGCCGGGGTTCACGTAGTCCTTGCCTGCGTATTTAGGCGCGGTGCCGTGGGTCGCTTCGAACATGGCGACGGAATCGGACAGGTTGGCGCCTGGCGCGATACCGATGCCGCCCACTTGCGCCGCCAGCGCGTCGGAGATGTAGTCGCCGTTCAGGTTCAGGGTGGCGATCACGGAGTATTCCGCTGGACGCAGCAGGATCTGCTGCAGGAACGCGTCGGCGATCGAATCCTTGACGGTGATTTCGCGGCCGGTCTTCGGATTCTTGAACTTGCACCATGGGCCGCCGTCGATCAGTTCAGCGCCGAATTCTTTCTGCGCCAGTTCGTAAGCCCAGTCACGGAAGCCACCTTCGGTGTACTTCATGATGTTGCCCTTGTGGACGATGGTCACCGATGGCTTGTCGTTGTCGATCGCGTACTGGATCGCCTTGCGCACCAGGCGCTCGGTGCCTTCGCGCGAAACCGGCTTGACGCCGATGCCGGAAGTGTCAGGGAAGCGGATCTTCTTCACGCCCATTTCCTTGGTAAGGAACTCGATCAGCTTCTTGGCGCCTTCCGAGCCTTCCTGCCACTCGATGCCGGCGTAGATGTCTTCCGAGTTTTCGCGGAAGATCACCATGTCGGTCTTCTCAGGCTCGCGCACCGGCGAAGGCACGCCCTTGAAGTAGCGCACTGGGCGCAGGCAGACGTACAGGTCCAGCTCCTGGCGCAGGGCCACGTTCAGGGAACGGATGCCGCCGCCGACCGGGGTGGTCAGCGGGCCCTTGATCGACACGACATAGTCCTTCAGTACCTTCAGGGTTTCTTCCGGCAGCCACACGTCAGGGCCGTAGACCTTGGTCGACTTCTCGCCGGCGAAGATCTCCATCCAGCTGATTTTGCGCTTGCCGCCGTAGGACTTGGCAACCGCCGCGTCCACCACCTTGATCATCACCGGGGTAATGTCCACGCCGGTGCCGTCGCCTTCCAGGTAAGGGATGATCGGGGTATCAGGCACGTTCAGGGAAAAATCGGCATTAACGGTGATTTTCTGGCCGTCGGCAGGTACTTTGATATGTTGGTACATCGTGTTCTCCGAAGAAGGGTTTTTCGCAGTCTTCTATAAGACATAAGACACAGGCGTTCCACATTATGCACCAGTATTTTACTGGGCGCTATACTAGCAACCTATGCCTCTGATACTTTTTAATAAACCTTTTCAGGTATTGTGCCAGTTTTCCCCCTCTGGAGATAAGGAAACGCTGGCCGACTACATCAAGATCCCGAACGTCTACCCCGCCGGCCGCCTCGACTACGACAGCGAAGGCCTGATGCTGATGACCGACGACGGCAAGCTGCAGCACAAGATCGCCCACCCCGACCGCAAGGAAGCCAAGACCTACCTGGTGCAGGTGGAAGGCGTGCCGGATGGCGCTGCCATGGCGCGCCTGCAGGCGCCGCTCGACCTTGGCGACTTCACCACCCTGCCCTGCGAGGCGGTGCGCATCGCCGAACCGGGCTGGCTATGGCCGCGCAACCCGCCGATCCGGCAGCGCGCCGACCAACCGACTTCCTGGCTGGCCATCACCCTGCAAGAGGGCAAGAACCGCCAGGTGCGCCGCATGACGGCCGCCATCGGTTACCCGACTTTGCGCCTGGTGCGCTCGGCTATCGGCGGTATTTCCCTGGCCAGCCACCCGCTACTGCCAGGCGAGTGGATGGAAGTCTCACCGGACGACCTGGCTACGCGCTAAATAAGTCAACCAGGCAAGTCTCGACAGCGTTGATGAATCAGGTTCACCAGAACCTTCATCCACTATAAAAGGAGTTCGTCATGTCTAAGACTACTGTCGTGCTGCTTGCCTCCCTGCTTTCCGTTTCCGCCTTCGCTGCCGACCACCATATGAAAGGCTCTGCTTCGGCTTCAGCAGCCGCATCGATGGCCTCGGCCGCATCCGCTGCACCAATGGCCTCTGCAGCATCGGCCGCCTCGGCCGCTGCTTCGGATGCGGCCTCCGCCAAGAAATCGGCCAAAAAAGCCAAGAAAGCCGCTTCCGCCGCAGCTTCCGCTGCCGCATCTGCGGCCTCCGCCGCATCCATGGCTGCCTCGATGAAGTAAGTAGAAAGCGAGAAACCCGCAATGGCGCAATGCCATGCGGGTTATTCCGGTACACCTGTTTGGCGGCTAATGCCGCCAGCACACGAACTTAGGCGGACAGTGCCTTCAGGGCAGCTGCCAGACGGCTCTTGTGACGAGCGGCCTTGTTCTTGTGGATGATTTTCTTGTCAGCGATCGAGTCGATGGTCGACACGGAAGCCTGGAAGATGGTGGTAGCAGCAGCTTTGTCGCCAGCCTGGATAGCCTTGCGAACAGCTTTGATAGCGGTACGCAGGGTCGAACGCTGAGCGGAGTTGTGAGCGTTTTGCTTGACTGCTTGACGAGCGCGCTTGCGCGCTTGTGCGGTATTTGCCATTTGAGAATCCTAATTCGTTGTCAAAGTTCGTTTGCAAACAATAGCGTTTGCCAAACCGGTGCGGTGTTTTCAGAGCCGGCTGAACGTCGCTGCCTGCCTTACTGAATTCTGTACAGCCTTAAATTATAACGGGGTTTTGCTGCCAGGGCAATTCTAAATGTCGGTGCGTTGCCGCTTTCGCTATAATCAGCGCCCATGAACTTGCTCAAGACCCTCGCCGCTATTTCAAGCATGACAATGTTGTCCCGCATTACGGGACTCCTCCGTGAAGTCCTGTTCTTCCGCGCTTTTGGTGCGGGCGGCCTGACCGACGCGTTCTACATTGCCTTCCGCATTCCCAACCTGCTGCGCCGCCTGTTCGCCGAAGGCGCATTTTCGCAGGCATTTGTGCCAATGTTGGCAGAATACAAAAACAAGCAGGGTGAAGAAGCGACCCGCACCCTGGTCGACCACGTGGCAACCGTCCTGGTCTGGGTCACGCTGCTCACCAGTGCAGTCGGTATTATAGGCGCCCCGCTGTTCATTTACCTGATTGGTTCGGGCCTGAGCAAGGATCCCGAGTCCTTCGACGCGGCGGTCTGGATGACGCGCCTGATGTTCCCCTACATTGCCTGCATGTCTTTCGTCGCGCTTTCCAGCGGCGTGTTGAACACCTGGCGCCAGTTCAAGATCCCGGCCTTCACCCCCGTGCTGCTGAACCTGTCCTTCATCTGCGCAGCCCTGTTCCTGGCACCGCACCTGAAGCAGCCCGTGTATGCGATGGCGATTGCCGTCATGGTCGGCGGCGTGCTGCAGGTGGCGCTCCAGGTGCCTTCGCTGGTGAAGATCGGCATGCTGCCTCGCCTGTCGTGGAACCCGCGCGTCGGCCTGGCCGATCCGGGCGTGCGGCGCATGCTGAAAAATATGGTCCCGGCCTTGTTTGCCGTCTCGGTGGCGCAGATCAGCCTGATGATCAATACCACCTATGCATCCTGGATGCAGGAGGGCAGCGTGTCCTGGCTGACGGCCGCCGACCGCCTGATGGAATTCCCCAACGCCCTGCTCGGCGTAGCACTCGGCACCATCCTGCTGCCAAGCCTGTCCAAGGCCAGCCAGGAACAGGACCACGCGGAATATTCCGCCCTGCTGGACTGGGGCTTGCGCCTCACCTTCCTGCTGGCCATGCCGGCGGCGGTAGGCATCGCCGTGCTGGCCTTGCCGCTGATGGCGACCCTGTTCCACAACGGTAAGTTCACCGACTTCGCAGCCGTGATGTCGGCGCAGCCACTGCTGGCTTATGCGGTCGGCCTGGTCGGCATCATCCTGGTCAAGTCGCTGACGCCGGCCTTCTATGCGCGCCAGGATGTGCGCACGCCGGTGCGCATCGGCGTCATCACCCTGGTGGCGACGCAGGTGATGAACCTGGCTTTCGTCTGGCAGTTCAAGGTGGCCGGGCTGGCACTGTCGATCAGCGTGGCAGCGCTGCTGAACGCGGCCCTGCTGTACCGCGGCCTGCGCGCGAAAGGCATCTACGCTCCGCAACCGGGGTGGCCGAAATTCCTGGGCCGCTTGCTGGCGGCAGTAGTCCTGATGGGCCTTGCGGGCTGGTTCGGCGGACAGCAGTTTGACTGGTTGGGCATGCGCCATCACGCATTCCTGCGCGCCGGTGCATTGTTCCTGGTGATCGGCGGCTGTGTCGTGGTGTACTTCGGCACCCTGTTCGCACTCGGTTTCCGCGTGCGCGACTTCAAGCGCCGCGCAAAATAAAGGCTGCGCAGCTTCAGCGCCGCGATGGCGGCGGTGGCGCTTCCTCGCCCGACTGGTCGCCGGACTGCTCCGGCGGCTGCGGTTCTTGCGGCGGTTCCTGAGGTTCCTGCGGCGGCTCCTGCTGTGGCTCTTGCGTCGGTTCAGGCGGTGCAGCAGGCTGCGGCTGTTCTTGCGGCGTGCCCGCCTTGCTGCCAGGCTGCGTGCCATTCAGGCCACCAGGCTGCGTACCCGTCATGCCAGTCAGCGGGCTGCCGGGCTGCATGCCCGATCCCGGCTTGGCCGGCTGCCCCGGCTGCGGGCCATCCGCACTCTTCGCGCCCGCGACCTGCACGCCCTCGCCGCTGAACTTCCAGTCTGTCAGGCTGGTCTTGCCCTCGAACGCTACAAAGCGCGGCGGAAAATTGCCGATCTTGATCGGCGTCGCTTTCGACAGGCTGTATATGGCCAGGATGCCGCCGTTCTCGGTGGCCTTCACCAGGCCCCACTCCGCTTTGCCCGTCATCGGGTCGACGTACACGCGGCGCAAGTGGCGGCGCAATTGCGGGAAGCGCGGGTCCTTCAGCAGTTCGGCAAATGACTTGGGGTAGTTGGGCTGCCCCTGCGGTGTGGCGGCAGCGTAACTGGCCAGCGCATTGCTGTACTCCATGCCAATATCGAGCAAGGCCTGTTCCGCGGCCGCGCGCTGCATGGTCGTGCCAAGGCGCAGCGATACCGCGCCAAGCAGGCCGATAATCGCCACCAGGATCACTACGCTGACGTAGGTGAACCCGGGCTGCCTACCATTCCGAATAAGGCTTGCCGCTGCGGTCATTGCCGGGCGCTCCGCTCTTGATGTCTGCCACGCCGCCTTTGCCGACGTCGTCCGGCGGCACGATGGTCCAGCTATCGCTCTTTTCGGTGATCGGGTCGATCGGGAGCGCACGCAGGTATTTTTTCTCCACCAGTTGCTCCAGGCTGTCCGGGAAGCGGCCGGTATCGCCGTAGTATTGGTCGATGATGGCGCGCGTGCTGCGCAGGTTATCGGCCAGGATGGTTTCCTTGGTCTTGTCCACGCTCGGGAAATAACGCGGCACGGCAAGCGTCAGCAGCAAGGCGATAATGCCCAGCACCACCAGCAGCTCGATCAGCGTGAAGCCCTTCTTGTTTACCATTTCTTGTAAGGCACGCCGTTCAGGCCTACCTGCTCCGAAGTCGAATACACGTCAAAAACATCCTCGCCTTCGCGCGGATCGTCGGCATCGCTGGCGTAGCTGCGCTTGCCCCAGCTCTGGCCATTGCTGGCATTGGAGTCCGAATTGAAGGGGTCGCGCGGGATGCGGCGCAGGAAGTAGATCTTGGCGCGCTTCGGGCTGCGCACGTCGACCACGCCTTCCACCAGCGCCTCCAGCGTGCGCGGATAGCCATTGCCGGTGATGGATTTGGCGATGCGGCCTTCATCGTAGGCGGTCTTGTAGTCGTCCAGCGCCTTGCGCATCACGTGCAGCGCGCTGCGCAGCTCCTGCTCGTTGCGGCGCTGGACCACGGTCTGCCCGACCGGGATCGCCAGCGCGGCGAGCAGGCCGAGAATGGCCAGCGTCACCAGCAATTCGATCAGGGTGAATCCGCGCCCGCGCATGCTTACTCTTTCCGCTCCGTGCTGGCAGGCGGCTGCACGGTATTGGCCGGAGCAGGCGCCGGTGGCGGCAACGGCTTGGTCACGCTCGACGCCGGGCCAGGCTGGGTGTTCGACAACGGCAGCTTCTGCGGCGCGGACGGGTCGTTCGGCGCCGCAGCGGCGCCTGGTGCCGGTACTGCCGTTGCAGCGGCTTCCTGCGCGGGCGCAGCGCCGGCAGGCCGGGCGCCAGGCAGCACCACGGTCTGGCGCGGCGCGACATCAGGCTTGCGGCGGAAATTGGCTTCCGTGCCGGCCGAGAATTCCGCAACCGAAGTTTCCGGGCGCTGCAGGTTGCGCACCAGGTGCGGCGTGATCGACAGCACGATCTCGGTCTTTTGCTTGTCGTCCGTCTGCGTACCGAACAGGCGGCCCAGGATCGGGATCTCGCCCAGGCCAGGCACGCGGTTGCCGGTGCTGCGCTCTTCGCTGTTGATCAGGCCCGCCAGCACCTGGTTCTCGCCATCCTTCAGTTGCAGGAAGGTGGAAGCCTGGCGCGTGCCGATCTGGTAGGCAGTCGTACCGGTGGCAGTCGTCACACGGTCGATCAGGTTCGATACTTCCAGCGCAATGCGGATGCCCACTTCGTTGTTCAGGTAGATGGTCGGCTCCGCATTCAGCGTCAGGCCGACATCGACATAGCTCACCGACTCGGAAGCAAAGCCGCCCGTGCCCGGCGAAATGGTCGTGGTAATCACCGGCACTTTCTCACCGATCACGACCTTCGCCTTTTCCTTGTTGCGCACGCGGATGCGCGGGCTGGCCAGCAGGTTGGTATCGCCGTCGGTTTTCTTGAGGTTGACGGTCGTTTGCAATCCCGAGATGCCGATCGTGTTGCGGTTGAGGGAATCGAGGTCGCGCAAGGTCAGGTTCTTGCCGTCGCCGCTCCTGCTGCCCAGGACGGTCAAGGTCGCGTTGCTCGGCCAATCCACACCAAGCTGCATCAGGCGGCTGCGCTTGACCTCCAGGATCTCCACGTCCAGCATGACTTCAGGCTCGGCCTGGTCCTGTGTGGCGATGATCTTTTCGGCCAGCTTCACCGCGTCGGCGCTATCGCGCAGGATCACCAGGTTGAGCTTTTCGTCTGCCACCACGTCGCGCGTCTTGAGAATGGTCTTGAGCGTGTTGGCGACGGTCTTGGCTTCCGCATTTGACAGGTAGAAGGTGCGCACTACCGTTTCCTGGTACTCCTTCAGCTTGGCCGCCGTGTTCGGGTAGACCAGGATGGTATTGGCATCCATCACCTGCTGTTCGAGCTGGTTCGTCATCAGCAGGAAGTAGATCGCCGATTCCACCGTGCTGTTCTTCAGCATGATGGTGGTGCGGGCATCGCTTTTCACATCCTTGTCGAAGATGAAGTTCAGGCCCGAACGGCGCGAAATGATGTCGAACACCTGTTTCAGCGGCGCTTCACGGAATTCGATCGTGATCGGCGTCTTGTAAGCCTTGGACAAGCCGCTTTCGGCCGGCGGCTGCGGCATCTGTTCGTTGATTTCCCGCATTAGGGCGCGGGCGCGCGCCTGGTCCGGTTTTTCAGCCAGCACCGTGCTGACGCGGTTCCTGGCCGCTTCGAATTCTTTCTGTTCCAGCGATGCGCTGGCCTGCGCCAGCAGCTTTTCATGGCGGTCGGCCATTTCCAGCGCACGCAAACCGGCACGGGCGCGCTCATTCTGCGGATCCATCGACAGCACGCGCTGCATGTTTTGCGCAGCCAGGGCGTACTTGCCCGCGTTGATCAACTGGTCGGCCTGCTCCAGCATGCGCGCGCTGGCGCGGTCGCGGGTGTCAAGGTAGGCGGAGCGGTAGATGGCGTTGTCCGGATCGCGCTTCATCGCTTCCTGGTACTTCAGCAGCCCCTCTTCCACCTGGTCTTTTGCCACCAGCGTGCGGCCATCGCGGTAGGCCATATCTGCGGCGCAGCCGGACAGCGCCAGCACCAGCACGGACAGCGACAGCGTTCTCAGACTTGGCTTCACTCAATCACTCCAATATTTAACTGCTGCACCTGCTTCATGGGCAGGTAGGTAATCGTCAGGTTTGGCGGTGCAATCGCATCGACACGGTACATGCCGTCGATTTGCGTGCCTTGTTTCACAACAAAGGTCTGGTCGCCGCGGCCAAGGTAAACTTCCCACTGGCCATCGGCCGCCGCTTTGCCCAGGAACTGGAACGGCAGCGGCGGCGCGGTTGGCGGCGGCGGCGGCGGCGGGTTCAGTTCCGCTGCGGTGGGAGCCGGTGGCGGAGGATTCCAGTTCTGGCCGCCGAATACCCCGTCCTTGCTCTTGAACGAACCTTCGCCTACTTCACCAATCAATTCTTCGCGGGGAACCAGGCGCAGGATCGATGCCTCGCCCGGCGCTGCATTGGCCACTTTCGCCGCAGGCGGCGCGCTGGCGGCTGGCGTGCGCGCCGGCTTGCGTTCGACCGCCTCCGCCACCGTATCGTTGGGCGCCTTGTCGCCGAACAGCACCAGCCCCGCGGCACCCAGCAGCGCCGCGCCCATCAGCATATGGCGCGGCTTCATGGCTTCTCCTTCAGGTACAGCGTAAAGCGCATGCGCGCTTCGACCACCGGTTCGGTGATGGTTTCGCGGCGGAAGGCAATATCGTCCAGCGCCGCAAACGGGATCGCCGACAGCGCCTGCATGCTGAACTGCCAGATATTCTGGTAGGCCCCCTTCACCGGCAGCGTGACCTGGTAAGCAGCTACGCCGCTGTTCTTGTCCACGCTGAATTTGTAGTCGCCCTGGTCCAGTGCCAGCCCGGTCTTGGCAGCGATGTCGAATAGCTGCTTCACCTGCTGCTCCGCGTGGCGCTTTTCGCCCAGCGTGGCATAGAAATGGGCCAGGTTTTCGTTGGCGGTCGGCGGGGGCGCGGCCTGCGCCAGTTGCGGCGGCGCGGGCGGCAGCGGCTCATATGCCAGCTGGCGCGCCTTGAGCGACCAGGCCAGCGCCAGGGCACCTGCCAGCAGCAGCGCCAGCGCGGCGCAGCCTGCAACACCAAGGCGCATGGCAGCCAGGCGCACGCGCAGCATCAAGGCGGCAACGCTCATCGCGCCCTCCATTGCACTTCGACCTGGAACCGCAGCGGGCGGTTGGGATCCTGGTCGTTGATCTCATGGCGCAGCAGGGAGGCGCCGGCAAAGAACTCCTGCTGTTTCAGCTGTTCGATGTAGCCGACCATATCGTCGCTGTTCTTGGCCTCGGCCGTGATTTTCAGCGCACGCTTGCGCGGGTCGGGATCAAGTGCCAGCAGCGCCACGGCAGGCGAGTTGGCGGCGGCGATTGAGTCCTGCAATTCGCGCCATGGCAGGTTCAGTTGCAGGATGGCGGCATTGACGGCCACTGCCTGCGCTTCCGGAATCGCGGTTTCCGGCTTGCGTTCCGGCGCACGCACGGCGGCGGCCTGCTTGCGCTGCTGGACCCGCAGGGACTGCTCGCGCGCCGCTTGCTGCTTTGCGGCCTGCACGCCGAAGGCGGCACCGGCCGCCAGCAATGCCAGGCCCAGCGCGCCGCCTGCCAGGACGGCCGGATGCACGCGGTACAGCGTGCCCCGCACACCTGCGGTGGCGAAATCGATCTGCATTGGGCTCATGCTGCAACTCCCAGTGCCGCCGTGGCGATATGCTTGTCGCTGGCGGCCGGCTTGGCCAGCGCTGGCGGCACTTCACCGCTCAACTGGATCAAGGCCGGCGCTTGCAAGCCCAGCAGCAGTGCCTCGCGCTGCGCTGCCTGCGTCAGCCAGTAGTGGTCGGCGCCGTGCGGGATGGCGATGTGGCGCACCGCGCGCAGCTTGCCACCCTCGCAGGCGGCCAGCGCCAGCACATTGGCTTGCGCGACGCCGAACCAGGCGTCGTTCTTCAATGACCGGGCATGGCGGTTCCAGGCCGCCACGAAGTGCGGCACGATGGCAGTGACAACCAGCCCATGCTGGGCGGCGGCATTTTCAATTGCAGCCTTCAGCAGGCGCGGAATCGCAGCGGCCATGAACGGGGCCGCCGCGTTCCAGTCCGCGCTGATATGCCAGGCGGCTGGCGTTTCTCCATACAGCGTGTGGAAGCGCAGCGCTGCCGCGCCTTCCAGGTCGGCCAGGCGCGCGGCCTGTACCGGCGGCGTCACTTGCCACAGGCGTACCAGTTCGTCGGACAGCACAACGCCGGCGGCCATGCCGGCCGCGTCCTGGCCTGCCAACAGCGCGGCCAGGGCGGCCGGCAAGGCATCCGCCACGCCGGCCGGCCCTGCGGACAGCGCGGCCAGCCCCTGCTCGGCCAGCAGTTCCGGCGCTGCCGAGCCCCAACGCCGCACGCGCAGCAGGCGCAAGGCCTGCGGCGTCACTTCGATGCGCAGCGATTGCGTGAAATTCTTAAGCATGCAAGGTCACCCGCTTGATTTCTGCCAGTGTGGTATCGCCACGGCGCACCACTTCCAGCGCCGCATGGCGCAGGCTGCGCGTGCCGTTGGCATAGGCCGCCGCCTTGATCTGGCGGATCGGCCGCTTTTCCACGATCAGTTCGCGGATTTCGTCGTTCAGGGTCAGGATCTCCGCAATCGAGCGGCGCCCCTTGTAGCCGGTGCCGCGGCAATCCCCGCAGCCCTTGCCTTCCTTGAAGCTGTATTCATAGACGTCGGCGCGCGCCAGCCCCACGCTGGCCAGTTCCTCGTCGGACGGCGTCACCTCCACCGCGCAATGCGGGCAGTTGATGCGCACCAGGCGCTGCGCCCAGATGCCGTTCAATGCCGACACGAAGGCATAGGGATCGATGCCCATGTGGGTGAAGCGCCCGAACACGTCGAACACGTTGTTGGCGTGGACGGTGGTCAGCACCAGGTGGCCGGTCAGCGCCGACTGCACGGCAATTTCCGCCGTTTCGCGGTCGCGGATCTCGCCCACCATGATCTTGTCCGGATCGTGGCGCAGGATCGAGCGCAAGCCCTTGGCGAAGGTCAGGCCCTTCTTTTCATTGACCGGAATCTGCAGGATGCCCGGCAACTGGTACTCCACCGGGTCTTCAATCGTGATGATCTTTTCGCGGCCATTGTGGATTTCGGTCAGCGCCGCATACAGCGTCGTGGTCTTGCCGGAGCCGGTCGGCCCGGTTACCAGCAGCATGCCGTATGCCTCCTGCGCCAGCGAGCGCAAGGTCGATAAGGACGATTCATCGAATCCCAGCGCTTCCAGCGTCAGCGAGCCGTAGGACTCGATCATGGCACGCTTGTCCAGGATTCGGATCACTGCGTCTTCGCCGTGAATGGAAGGCATGATCGATACCCGCAAGTCGATCTCGCGCCCCATCGACTCGACGCGGAAGCTGCCGTCCTGCGGCACGCGGCGTTCCGCGATATCCAGCTCAGCCAGCACCTTCAGGCGCGAAATGATCTGCTCCGCGACGTCGATGCCGTTGACGGCCGTCGCATGGTCCAGCACCCCATCCACCCGGTATTTCACGGCCAGCCCGCCGGCGGTCGACTCCAGGTGGATGTCGGAAGCGCCGGCCTTCAGCGCATCGTACAGGGTCGAATTGACCAGCCGCACAGCCGGGCTGGCGCCTTCCGACACCGAGGCAAACGACAGCACCGCCGCCGTCTTGCCGTCGCGCCGCGTGCCCTCCCCGCCCGACACCAGGGAATCGACGGCGCGCGCCGACTCCTCCTGTTTCGACAGGTAGGCCTGGATATCGGCCTGCAGCGCCAGCCGCAGTTGCAGCGGCGCCGACGCCGAGCAACGCGCCTGCGTCGCCAGCCAGGTTTGCAAATCGAGGTCGAATGGATCGGCAATCACCCCCACTGCCGCCCCGTCGTGGGAACGCAGCAGCACGCAATGGCGGGCCATGGCTTGCGACAGCGGCAGCCGGTCGAAGGCCGGCTCGAAGGCCAGCATGTCCGCCGTTTCCAGCACGGCCAGGCCGAAAGGCTGGGCCAGCGCCCGTACCGCCATGCGCGGTTCGATGCCGGACAAATCCTCCAGCTCTTCCACCAGGCTGCGTTTGGACAGCGCGCACTGCGCGCGCGCCTTGGCCAGCAGGTTTGCATCAAGCACCGGCAGCGTCATGCCATTTCTCCGGCCAGGTCAAAAATCGGCATATACAGAAGCACCACGATAGCACCCACCACCAGGCCGATACCGGCCATCAGCAGCGGTTCAAAAGTACGGGTAAAGCGGTCGATCCAGCGCCCGATCTCGCCGTCGTAGAAGGCCGCCGACTGCGTCAGCATCGCCCCCATCTCGCCGGTGCGCTCGCCCACGCGCAGCATGCGCAGGGAAATCGGCGTGGTCAGTCCATTGGCCTCGAAGGCCGACGACAGCGGCAAGCCCGCCTCGATCATGGCGCGCGCGCCCTGCAAGCCTTCTTTCACATTGGCCGACACCATGGCCTGCACGGTGTCGACCGCATTCAGGATGGTGATGCCGCCCTCGCTCAGCATGCCAAGCGTCAGGTACAGGCGCGACAGCTCATAAATCTTGACCCGCTCGCCGACGCCCGGCAAGCGCGCCAGCAGGCGCGCCATGCCGCCGCTGCGCACCAGGTGGCGCACGCCAAACACCGCGCCGCCCACCAGCGCCGCGATCCCGGCCACCAGCGGCAGGGTATGCGCGGCCGCAAACTGGCCCCAGCTCAGCATCACTTGCGACATCCACGGCAGGTTGCGCCCCGCGCCCTGGTACACCTCGGCAAAGCGCGGCACCACGTAGGCAATCAGGAACAGCGATACGCCGCCGCCCACCAGCAGCAGGATGCAAGGGTAGATGGCCGCGCTGACCAGCTTGGCGCGCACCAGGTCGACGCGCTGCTGGTAATCGATGAAACGTTCGAGGGAGCGCGGCAAGTCGCTGGTGCCTTCCGCCGCCTTGACAATGCCCACATACAGCGGCGGGAACAATTGCGGCTGGTCGGCCAGCACGGTGGAAAAGCGCTGGCCCTCGCGCAGGCCGTCCAGCAGGCGCTCCAGCACGCCGCGCGTGGCCGGTGCCGCTTCTTTTTCCAGCAGCGCTTCCAGCGCCTCCACCACGCCCAGGCCGGCGTTCAGCAGCGCCAGCAGCTCCTGGCTGAACAAGACCAGCGAGAGCGCCTTGGCTTTGCCGGCGCGCAGGCCGGCGCTGCGCGGCGTGATGGCGCTGACGAACAGGCCGCGCGCTTCCACCTGGCGGCGCGCATCTGCCTCGTCGCGGCCATCGATGACCAACTGGCCGATCGCCATGTCCGGCGACAAGGTGCGAACGTCGAACTGCATCGCTCAGGCCGCGCTGCGCTTACTGGGCGCCGATGTCGGCGTTCTCGCCTTCGCCGCCCGGCTGGCCATCCTTGCCGAGGGAGATGATGTCGTATTCAGCCTTGGCGCCCGGCGCCTTGTACTGGTATGGACGGCCCCATGGATCGGGCGGCACGCCCTTTTTCAGGTAGGGGCCATTCCATTTGGCGCCTGCCGTCGCCGGCGCCGCCAGCAGCGCGGCCAAGCCTTCTTCCGTGCTTGGGTAGCGGCCGACGTCCAGGCGGTAGGTGTCCAGCGCTTTGTCGAAGGCTTCGATCTGCGCCTTGGCGACCGTCACCTCGGATTTACCCAGTTGCGAGAAATATTTCGGGCCGACATATGCGGCCAGCAGGCCGATGATGACAATCACCACCAGCAGTTCAAGCAGGGTGAAGCCTTTGCTGGTCTTGCCATGGATCCGTGCTGCAAACATCCGTACTACCTCCGCCTTGAATAGAACTGCAGAGGCTACCACGCGGGTTTAGGTTTCGACAATTTTTTCTGCGGTGTGCAGCCCCCATGTCTCAGCTAAGACATTTTGGACGGAAATGTTATTAAAAGTGTCGCAGAATTATCACAAGATGATTCCTGCCGGCATTCGAATTTCCTCATAGTAGTTGCCAAATTTTATTTGCTTTTTCCTCAATAAAATTAAATGAACACCATTGAATATTTATCCACTTCCGATCGTGTCATTGTTATATTTCCTTGCAACCTGTGCAACACAGGGGCGCCGTTTTCGTTTCGTTAAAAAAAGCAAGGGAATGCATCATGAATCTACATTTCACTCGTATCAAACAACTGGCCGGCTGCGCGCTGGTCGGCGCCGCGGCCATGCTGGCCGCTCCCGCCCATGCCGGCGTCGCCAATTTCGACGCGCAGGCGCCGATGGTGTACGGCCACGGCGAAAAATTCCTGGATGGCAGCCTTCGCTTCACCTCCCAGATCTCGAGCTTCCTGCAGTCCCAGGGCATCACCGACGGCACCGTCGGCGTCATGCTCGATGGCAGCAACGCCGGCAGCTGCGGCGCGGTGATCGATTGCCCAGCCGGCAATGACAGCACTTATTACTCGGGCTGGAACGACAGCTCGCTCAACGCCCAGCGCGAAGGCGGCTTCTTCAACCTGAATTCCTTGCGCTTCTCCTTCTTCGCGCCGCTGGCGGGCATTCCCGACGGCAGCTATGGCCAGTTGCAGCTGACAGCCACCACCGATGACGGCAGCGTCGTCACCCGCAGCGCCGACTTTGCCGGCCAGGATGCCAACGGCCACTTCATGTTCTCGACCTGGAAGCTGGATCCCGACTTCGCCGCCCTGCACCTGACCAACCTGAACATCAGCGCCTGCCTGTTCGACGGCAACGGCGGCTGCCAGAACCCGGCCGACTGGGCCCTGTTCCAGGCGCAATTTGCCATCGATGACCTGGATGTCGCGGTGCCGCTGCCTGGCTCTGCCCCGCTGCTGATGCTCGGCCTGGCCGGCCTGGCCGCCATCCGCCGCCGCCGCGCCCAATAACTCGATCACAAGGATACACACCATGCAACTGCGACCACTGACCCTGGCCGTCCTGACCGTACTGTCCGGCCTGGCCGTGCAAGCCGGCGCTGAAGAAGCCCGCCACTCCTACATCGTGCAACTGGCCGACGCGCCGGTCGCCAACTACACCGGCGGCGTCAGCGGCTTGTCCGCCACCAAGCCAGCGCCTGGCAGCCGCCTCGACGTCACTGCCCAGAACGTGCAGGACTACATCGCCTACCTCGACCAGCAGCAAAGCAGCGCCACGGCCACCGTGCCGGATGCCCAGATTGTCCACAAATACAAGCTGGTACTGAACGGCTTCGCGGCCCGACTGACCGACGCCGAAGTGCGCGCGCTGAAGAAAAACAGCGCCGTTGCCAGCATCAGCGCCGACGAAGCACGCACCCTGGACACCAACTACACCCCGAAATTCCTCGGCCTCGACACCCCGGGCGACGGCCTGTGGGCCAAGCTGGGCGGCATCGACAAGGCCGGCGAAAACGTGGTGATCGGCATTATCGACGGCGGCATCTGGCCTGAGCATACCTCCTACGCCGACCGCGTCGACAACCAGGGCAAGCCGACTTTCGACGTCAGCGGCACCCTGGTGTACGACACCCCATCCAACTGGAACGGTGCCTGCGTGACCGGCGAAGGCTTCACCGCCAACCATTGCAACAACAAGCTGATTGGCGCGCGCTACTTCAACGCCGGCTTCCTGTCCACCGGCCGTCCGCTGCACTGGACCGACTTCGTTTCGCCGCGCGACTCGCTGGCAGGCGCCACCGGCCACGGCGGCCACGGCGACCACACCGCGACCACCGCTGGCGGCAATTCCGGCGCAGTCGGCAGCCTGTCGGGCATCCCGATCGGCAGCATGTCCGGCATGGCCCCGCGCGCGCGCATCGCAGCTTACAAGGTGTGCTGGACCTATCCTGATGCCACCGCCACCGACGGCACCGGCACCAAGAATTCCTGCTACAACTCCGACAGCGTGGCCGCTATCGACCAGGCCGTGGCCGACGGCGTGAACGTGCTGAACTACTCGATCAGCGGTTCCCAGACCAGCGTCACCGACCCGGTTGAAATGGCCTTCTTCAATGCGGCTGCCGCCGGCGTGTTCGTCGCCGCCTCGGCCGGCAACTCCGGCCCGACCAATGCCGTGGCCCACCTGTCGCCATGGCTGACCACTGTCGCTGCGTCGACCCACAACCGCGCCAGCGTCGCCACCGTCAACCTGGTCGGCGGCGCCAGCTACACCGGCGCTTCCTACAATCAGTCGCCGCTGCCGGATACCGCAACCATCCTGGCGCGCGATGCTGCCATCAAGCCCTACGCACAATTGAGCACCGCCGACAAGGCCGCCGCCCGCCTGTGCTACACCGAAGCCGACCGCGCCACCTATGGCGGCGGCCCGGACGGCGCACTCGACCCGGCCAAGGCCAGCGGCAAGGTGCTGCTGTGCGAACGTGGCAACAGCGCCCGCGTCGACAAGTCGCGCGCCGTGAAGGAAGCCGGCGGCGCCGGCATGATCCTGATGGATACCTCCGCCGCCCAGGCGCCGGTGGCAGACCCGCACAGCATCCCGACCGTGCACCTGAACTTTGCCGACGGTTCGGCTGCCCGCACCTGGGTTGCCACCCACGCGGACGGCATGAGCAATATCGGCAAGTCGGTGCTGACCACCAGCGCCGTGCCTGCGCCGCAGATGGCCAGTTTCTCCTCGCGCGGCCCGAACAAGCACAACGCCAACATCCTCAAGCCTGACCTGACCGCACCTGGCGTGGACATCCTGGCCGGCGTCACCGCCGACTACAACACCCCGGCCGAGCGCGACGCGATTGCCAACGGCACCCTGACCCCATACGCCAACTGGGCCAGCTACCAGGGCACCTCGATGTCCAGCCCGCACGTAGCCGGCCTCGGCGCGCTGATGCGCCAGGCGCACCCGGACTGGTCGCCGGCCGCCATCAAGTCGGCGCTGATGACCACTGCCTACGACACCTTCGCCGACGGCCAGCCAGGCATGGCAGCCGGTACCCTGCCTTGGGGCCAGGGCGCGGGCCATGTGCGTCCGAACAAGGCGGTCGATCCGGGTCTGGTGTATGACTCCGGTCCAGTCGACTGGATCCGCTTCATGTGCGGCATTCCAGGCACCTTGTCGGCCAGCTTCTGCGCACCGTATGGCACCATCCAGTCGTACAACCTGAACCTGGCATCGCTGACCGCCGCCTCCGTGCTGGGCAAGATGACCATGACCCGCACCGTGACCAACGTCGGCAGCCAGGAAGCCACCTATACCGCCAACGCCACCCTGCCTGGCTTCACCGTGGTGGTCAATCCATCTACTTTGACCCTGGCGCCAGGCGCCAAAGCCAGCTTCACGGTCAGCCTGACCAACGTCAGCGCTGCGCCTAACACCTGGTCCTATGGCAACCTGACCTGGAACGACAACGCCGGCCACATCGTGCGCAGCCCGCTTTCGGCGAAACCGGCCATGATCGCAGCGCCAGCCCGGGTGTATAACGAAGCAGCGACCGGCAGCACCGTGTTCTCCATCGGTACCGGCTTCAATGGCACTCTGGCCAGCGCCAAGGGCGGCCTGAAGGCGGCCACCCGCAGCGCAGCGACCATCGGCAAGGATACTTCCGCCGATGGCGGCGTGGCGGCTTGCCGTGCTGGCGGCAGCGCTGGCGTGAAGGTGCATACCGTGAACGTTCCAGCCAACGCCCTGGTGGCACGCTTCGCCCTGTACGATGTGGATACCTCCGGCCACCAGGCTGGCGACCATGACGACCTCGACTTGCTGGTGCTGAACGGCGCCGGCAACCAGGTTGGCAGCAGCGGCGGCGGAACTTCCAACGAAATGGTGACCCTGAACCAGCCGGCAGCAGGCAGCTACAAGGTCTGCGTGATCGGCTACGCCCCGTTTGGCGACAGCTCGAACTACACGCTGTCTTCGTGGACCGTGGCGAAGGATGAAATGGGCGGCAACCTGAAAATGCTGCTGCCTTCCACCGCATTCACCGGCGTCACCACCACCATTGGCGCATCCTGGTCCGGCCTGGCCAGCGCCAAATACCTGGGCGCAGCCGTGTTCACCGCACCAGGCGGCAACGTCGCGACCACCCTGCTGGAAGTCGACACCACGGTGCCTGTGCCTGAGAAGAACCAGGAACGCAGCGTAACGGCCATCCGCGACTAAACCTGTCGCAGCAGCCCTTAAGACGCCGCGCTTGTCGCGGCGTTTTTTTTATTCGGCCAGCGCGCCGTTCGAGCCGCCCAGCTGGCAGCTCCCCGCACGGCACTGCGCCCCCGGGTCCATCAGGAAGCGGCAATCGCTCGCCAGGCCGCTGGCCTGGTTCTCCGCCTCACGCTCCTTGCGGTAGCGCTCCGCCAGCGCGTTGGCCTTTTCGGTGCTGGTGCGGGCAGTCGAATACGCCAGATACGATTCCGGCCCGCCGCAGGACTTGGCGCCCACCGGCACCGTCTTGCATTGCTGGCTGGTGGTGCACGCAAGCTCGCGCCCGATCGCGCGCAATTCGGCCAGCTTTTTTGATTCGCCAGGCGTGGCATGGCTGCAGGCGCTGGCTGCCAGGCAAGCCAGCAGGAGGACAATTCGATTCATCGCAATGCTCCAGGAAGGGTTGGCGCCATCATCGCGCCGCCGCGCGCGCCGGTCAACCGTGCTGCTGGACGGCGCTGCGAGCCACGGCGTGGGCGCGGTTGTTGACGCCCAGTTGGCGGTACAGGCGTTGCAAGTGGTTTTTCACGGTCAGCGCGCTGATGCCCAGCAGGCAGCCGATTTCCTCGTTGCTCTTGCCTTCGCGCAGCCATTGCAGGATTTCGGCCTGGCGCGGCGATACCCGCGGCGCCGGGGCCGGCGCTGGCAGCGAAGTGGCGATGCGCTGTTGCGCCAGGTGCAGGTAAGGCAGCAGCAGTTGCAGTAGCCAGCTTTCGCGAAAGCCGGCCTCGCCGGGCAGGCCCAGCAGCACGAAGGCGCTGCCGCCGACGGCCAGCGGGCCGCTGCCATGCATCAGGCCATGGCCCATGGCGCCGGCTTGCAGCGGCAGCGGCTGCATGCCGCCCAGCAGCCACTGGCGCAGCCAGGCCGGCGCCGGGCCCTGGACCGGATCGCACAGCAACGCGCGTTCGGACGGCGCCAGCACCGTGCTGTGCACACAGTCCACCTTGCGCGCCCGGCCCTGCTCGTCGAGCTGGAGGCACAGCAACACGCCATGTGGCAACAGCGTTTGCAGCGCCCCCTGCGTCCACAGGAAAAGCTCGCGCTGGGTGGCGATGCCATGCGCGCCGTCGATGGCATGCAGCAGGTATTCCTGTTGGCGGGCGTCAGGACTCAGCATTGGGCCGTGGCTTCGGCATGGAAGCGGTAACCGCTGCCGCGCACCGTCTGGATCGCATCGTGCAGGCCGCTTGGCTGCAGCGCGTGGCGCAGCCGGCCCACATGGGCATCGACCGTGCGCTCATCGAGGTAGACGTGGCTGCCCCACACCTGGTCCAGCAATTGCGCGCGGCTGTGCACGCGGCCCGGGTGGTGCATCAGGTAGTTCAACAGGCGGAACTCCACCCGCCCCAGGTTCAACTGGCGGTCGCCCGCCGTCACGCTCAGGGTGTGCGGGTCCAGACGCAAGCCGGCCACCTGCAGCGCGCCCGGCATGCCGGCGGGACGCCGGCGCCGCAGCACTGCATGCAGCCGTGCAATGGTTTCCCGCGGGCCGAAAGGCTTGCAGATGAAATCGTCGGCGCCGCTCTCCAGCGCCAGCACCTTGTCCTGCTCGGCGCAGCGCGCACTCAGCATCAGGAGCGGCAGCTCGCTGGTGCGCAGCGCAGCGCGCCAGTGGCGGATCAGCGACAGGCCGGACTGGCCAGGCAAATCCCACTCCAGCAACACCGCTTCCGGCAAGCTTCCTTGCAGCGCCGCCAGTGCCGTCATCGCATCGCCATGGCATTGCACCGCATAGCCCGCCTGCCCCAGGTTATGGGCCAGCAGTTGCTGTACAGCAGGGTCGCTGTCGATGACGAGAATCTTGAAGGACATGGCAAAAAACGCTGGTCGTTATGCGGAAAACTATGAATCATGCCAAGTCCTGCACACTAATACAATTTTAATTAAGTATTAATATTTTGCCGAAATAAATCACCGCTCTCACTCTGTGCCTAACAAATGAAAAGGCACCCGGGGAGCCGAAACTCCCGGGGTGCCTGTGGCGTTTGTGCAACCGCGCTGCTTAGGCGCGGCGGCGGCGGGCGCAGGCCAGCATCAGCAAGCCGACTGCTGCCAGCGCCAGCGAAGCCGGCTCCGGCACGGCGGCCGGGGTGCCGACGCTCGCCACCGCATCGTTGATGCTGAGGATTTGCAGGTCGGGGCTGCCGTCCGCTGCGGCGACAAACATCAGGTCCAGGATCTTGCCCTTGATCGGGTTCAGGTCGATGTCATACGCCACCACGCCGAAATTGGAGTTCAGCAGCGCCGAAGCATCACCGGAAATCGTCAGCATGAAACTGAACACGCCGCCGAACGCACCCTGGTACAGCACGTCATTCAGGTTGCTCGAATTCAGCATGGCAAAGCCGCCCGGCACGGCAGCAGCATCGCCCCATGGCGAAAAATTGGCCGGATCCATGTCGAAGCCGTGCAGTTGCGACATGGTCGCGGTGGCAGCAGGCGCACCGTCCACGCCGTTGAAGGTGAAGTCCAGGTAGCCTGGGCGGCCGGCGCCATAAATGGCGGTATCGATGGTCACCAGGCGCATGACGTCGGCCATGGCATGGCTGCTGGCGCCAAATGCCAGCAGCAGCGCCAGGGTGCGCAGGAAACGGGTAACGAATGTGTTTTGCATGGTTGCTGTCCTTAGAAGCTGCCGTTGTAGACTTTTGGCGTGTAGTTGACGGCCACACGGCTCGGATTATTGAATTGCAGTTGAACGGTTGCCTGCGCACCGGCAGCCAGCGAAGGCGCAGCGGTGATGCAAGGCATGCCGTTCACATAGCCGGTAGCGTTGGCCAGGGTCACACCGGCCGGCAGCCCTTGCAGCACATACTGCACCGGTGCAGCCATGTCGGCGCCGCTGGTATTGGTCAGCCATGCAGTGGCCGTGCCGACGCTGCTGAAGCGGCCCTGCACCAGGCCGGAGCGCTGGATCTGCACGCTGGACGTCACATCCACATACGATGGCGCCAGGTTCAGGCTGATCACCACCGGGTCGTGGTCGGAAGCGCGGTAAGGCAAGGCGTTGTACAGGGCCTGGGCAGCGGTGTTCTTGCCATCCAGGTTATAGTCCAGCACTTCAGGCTCGTCGGCATTGATATGCCACTCCATGGCGCCAGCCACTTGCGAGCTCATGGCAGCGCTGGCCAGCGCGTGGTCCAGGTAGCCGCTCTCGCCGCCAAACACATAGGAGTGCGGCATGCCGTTCGGACGCACGAAGCGTTCGAGCTGGTTCTCGAAACGCAGCTGGCGCTCGGCAGCGGTCAGGTACATGATCGGGTCTTCCATGCCGTAGGAATTGAAGTCGCCGATCAGCAGCACGTCAGGATCGCCGGCTGCGGCCACGACTTGCGGCACGAAGCTATCCGCCAGTTGCTGCGCCTGCGCCACGCGGTCCGCGTTGTAGCAGCTCTGGCCGTCACCCTGGTCGGTGTTGGCGCCGGTGGCGCCGTTGCAGCGCTTGGACTTCAGGTGGTTGACGATCACGCTGAACTTCGCGCCGTTGTTGGCCTTGAAGGTCTGCGCCATTGGCGGACGGTCGTTGACGGCAGCCGCATCGGACAGCGCACCGCCAACCAGCGCCACCTTCGACGGCTTGTAAATCATCGCCACGCGGATCGCATCGGTGCCGGTTGCGGCTGGCTTCGGAACGTAGGCGTATTCCACTTTGCCGTAAGCGGCGTTCAGGCTGTCGACCAGGTAGCCGGCGGCATAGTCGCCGTTGTTCTGGATTTCCATCAGGCCCACCACGTCGGCGTCGATCGCCTTCAGTTCCGCCACGATCTTGTCGCGCTGGCGCACGAACTCGGTCATATTGTCGGCGCCGCGGCAATTGGCCTTGCTGGTGCCGCTGCCCAGAGTGCAGCCCTGGCCGATCTGGCCCAGCACGTCGGTGCCATCCATGAAGGTGGTGAAGAAGTTCAGCACGTTGGCGCTGGCCACCTTCAGGTTGCCGGCCACGGCCTCCGGTACCGGGGTGCGCGGATTATCGCGCGAGAAGACCGGGGCTTCGGTCGGCTGCAGCTTGAAGCCCGCACCGCCACTGCCCAGCGCGCCGAAATCGATCACGCCCGTCAGGCCGCTGACGGTGTAGCCGGACCGCACGGTGCCATCCTGGTCCAGGTAAGGCACGGTAGCCGGCGTCACGAACAGGCCGTCGTCCAGGGTGATCATATTGGCGGCGTTTTGCGCAGCCAGTGCCACCGCGTCGGCGCTGCGTGCCGGATAGCGGTTGGTCGGGATCTCGCGGCGGCCGACGGACAGCGTCAGCTCGCCGCGGCTGCCCAGCGACTCGGTGGCATTGACGGTCAGCGCGCCAGGGAAGCGCACCAGCATCCCTTCCACATTGGCCAGGTTGGTGCCAGGAAGGTCGATATTGCTTGGCGCAATGCTGTTGCCGGTGCTCTGGGTGACGATGCTGGTCACGGTCGACAGCTCGGTATAGGAGCGCGTAGCGCCGCCAGGCTTGTACTCGGTCACGGTGCCGCTCACGCGCACCAGGTCGCCCAGGTTCACGGCAGCCGCGGTAGCCCCCATGTAGACGAACATGCCGTCGGACGTATTCGGATCGCCGTCGCCGGCCGCATCCTGGATGAAGAAGCCGCTACCAACCTTGGCAGTCACCACGCCTTCAGTGGTCAGCTTGGCGCCGTTGAACGGGCTGCTCGCGCCCGATCCTTGAATCTGCGGGACACGCACCACGGCGCCTGCGCCGATTTCCACGGTCACGCTGACCGTGCAGCTGGCGTCCTGCCCCTGGTCGTTGCTGAACTTGACGGCGACCGGATAAGTGCCTGCAGCCACCGATGGCGAGGCGACCAGCGGCACACTGGCGCTGCCGCCGATATCCGCAGCCGGCGTCAGGCTGCCCAGGTTCAGGCCCGATACGGCGCCGGAGATGATGACCGCGCCGTTGACGATGCCGTCGGCGTCCGAGGCCGACAGCGCGATGCTGCCGCCTGCGCCGAAATTCAGCTTGGCAGTGGCCGGGCATACCGGCACGATAGGCTGCGGCACTGGCCCGCTGTTGCACATATTGGCCGGCGAGGCGGCAGTGCGGAACTGAGGGGCGACAGCCGTGAAGTCGGCAGAATTATTATTGGTGTCGGTGCATCCGTTATTAGCGCGCAGCAGGCTGGTGGTCGCGCTCATCGCAGGCGCCGCTGCGGTTTCGGAGAAGTTGGCCGAGCCGTAGCCGACCACGTCCTGGACCGATGCGCTGCTTGGCTGGCCGCCAGTGAGAGCCGTATTATTATTGACCAGCGCCACCTTGCCGGACGCGCCGCTCATGTTCACGCTGCCGCTGTAAAAGTCGGCAGCCACGTCGGCGCCGACGGCGGTATTGCTGCTGGCCAGTTTGACCAGGAAGTATTTGCCGGGATCGATGCTGGTGCCGGCCGGCAGTTCCGCCTTGCCCCAACTGGTGCCGCTGGCGGACGCATACTGGATGGTCCAGCCGCCCACGGCCACCGCGCTGCTGCCGCGGTTGAACAGTTCAACGTAATCGTAGCGCAGGGTAGCGCCGCTGTTGCCGCCCGCGCCGTACATCTGGCTGATCACCACGTCGGCCGCGAACACCGGCTGGCAGGCCAACAGGGCGGCCAGCGCAGTAGCGCGCAAAGGAATGCGTTTATCCATGAAAATGTGTACCCCCAGAATATTTACCAAAAGGAATTTTTTATTGTCCTTTTGCATATTAACTGTTTGATATGACTAATTGGTGACACACGATTAGTCCGAACGGACTAACGGGGGTATGGCCGCGCCAGCGGTTCTCCTATGAACAAGCCCTGTGCCGGCCATGCCACGCTGCGCCAATAGGCTTCGATGGCAGTGGCTCCGCTGAGGTAATGCTGCAACAGGATCTGCGGATGGGGAAATTTCTGCCAATGGTTGCAAGGCTCGCTGACCGTGCCGTAACTGGCGGTGGCGCCGGCCTCCAGCCAGCGCAAGCTGCTCATCTGGCCGCTGCCCAGCAAATCGCCGCCAAACGAAGTCAGGTGGTCGGCCAGTGCGCCGGGCAGGAAGCGCAGCGTTTCCAGCTTGCCGACATGCGCCAGGCCGGTCTGGTAAAACATGACGTCCTGCGCGCCCTCCAGCACGTCTTGCTGCAGCGTATGGATGGTCAGCTTGCGCGCCGGGATGGCGCCACTGGGCGGAAAAAAGCGCGCGCGCGTATTGCGCGTGGCTTCGCTCGTTTGCAGGAAATAGGCGCCGGCCTGCGGCACGCTGAATCCGGCCGCCTTGCCGCGTTCGGCCACTGCACGCGCCACGTCCAGCGGCTCGGCTGGCAACAGCATCGACAAGCGCAGGCCCGGCGGCAGCAGCTTGGCATTGAAATAGGGATTCTTGCGGCCCGGGGCACAACTGCGCTCGCATTGCGCGGCATCGAAGCCTAGCGTATAGGCCGACGTCAGGCTATTGCATTCGACCGCATACGGCGCCGTCCAGGCAAACAGCACGGCGCGCGCGTCCGCGGGAAGCTGGCGGTCGATCTCGTTTTTCAGCTGCGCGAAAGCCTCGGCATCCAGGCGATGCGGCTTGCCGCTAATCCTGACGTGGGCGATATGCGCCGGCGCGATGCCGCGCAACTGCGCATAATAGGCGCCCAGTGCCACGCTGGCTGGATCGGCATCGTTGACGACCAGCCCAAGCTGGGCCGGCTGGAGCTGGGCGCGCGCCCCGGCTGCAAACAGCAGGAGCGCGGCAAAGGCGCAGCGTCTAGCCGCGATGGTAGACATCCTCGAAGCGAACGATATCGTCCTCGCCGAGGTAGCTGCCCGATTGCACTTCGATCAGGTGCAGCGGCAGCTTGCCCGGATTTTCCAGGCGGTGGCTCATGCCGATTGGAATATAGGTCGACTCGTTCTCTGTCAGCAGGGTCACCTTGTCGCCGCAGGTCACGCGTGCGGTGCCCGACACCACCACCCAGTGCTCGGCACGATGATGGTGCATTTGCAGCGACAGCTTGCCGCCCGGGTTGACGATGATGCGCTTGACCTGGAAACGGTCTCCCATGTCGATGCCCTCGTAGGAGCCCCACGGGCGATACACCTTGGTATGGTGCAGATGCTCGGTGCGGCCATTGGCCTTCAGGTGGTCCACCACCTGCTTCACGCGCTGTACATGGTCCTTGTGCGCCACCAGTACGGCATCGGAGGTTTCCACGATCACCAGGTCCTGCACGCCGATCGCCGCCACGATGCGGCCTTCGGCGCGCACCAGGCAGTTCCTGGCGTTATCGGTGTACACATCGCCGCGCGTCACATTGCCATCGCTGTCGGTCTCCAGCACATCCACCAGCGCCGACCAGGAACCAACGTCATTCCAGCCGATTGCCGCCGGCGCCACGACCGCCTGCCTGGTGTGCTCCATCACCGCATAGTCGATGGAATCCGATGGACAGGCCGTGAACGCCGCTTCGTCGAGGCGGCAGAAATCCAGGTCGCGATAGCCCTTGCTCACTGCCTCTTCGCTGAGTCTGGCCATCTCGGGCTGGAATTGCGCCAACTCCTTCGTGTAGGCGTCGGCGCGGAACAGGAACATGCCGCTGTTCCAGAAGAAGTTACCGGCGTCGATAAAGCCCTGGGCAGTCTCGCGGTTTGGCTTCTCGACGAACTTCGCGACCTTGAAGCAGCCATCGGCTTGCAGCGGCTCACCGCTCTGGATATAGCCATAGCCGGTTTCCGGCGCCGTCGGCACGATGCCGAAGGTGGCCAGGGCCCCACCCTCTACCTGGGTGGCCGCGCGCTGGATCGCGGCGTAAAAAGAGTCCACGTCCTTGATCACATGGTCGGCCGGCAGCACCAGCATCACCGCTTGCGGGTCGATCGCTTTCAGGTAATGGGCGGCGGCGGCTACGGCCGGCGCGGTATTGCGGCCCACCGGCTCCAGCAGGATACCAAGCGGGGACACGGCGATTTCGCGCATCTGTTCCGCCACCAGGAAGCGGTGTTCGTTGCCGCACACGATCAGCGGCGCCATCATGCCGTTGCGGCCGCCCAGGCGCAGCACGGTTTCCTGCAACATCGTCTTGTCCGACACCAGTGGCAGCAACTGCTTTGGCAATGCTGCACGGGACAGTGGCCACAGCCGGGTACCGGCGCCGCCGGACAGGATGACGGGATAAATGTTCATATTAAAGTTGTCTCTTTGGCAACATTGTGCGCGGCACGCCGGGTCGCGCGGCGGTCCCGCGCATTAGCCCATCCGCCGCCTTCTGCTTGCGAAATATGCCGCATTTCGCCAGCGCGGTCGACACTATACTCTTTGAACACGATTAATTCGTCGAGCGTAACGTCTGGTAAGACTCGAGTATATTCGAACAACACGCTGCGCACTACCCTTGCGCCACTGCGAATGTGGCTGCCGTGCCCTATCCAGGTCGGCCCGATGATGGTGGCCCCGGCCTCGATGCGGCAACCGGAGCCGATATACACCGGCCCGACGATGCGCGTGCCGTCCCAATCGATGCTGGTATTCAGGCCGACCCACACGCCCTCCTCCACCTGCACGCCCGGCACCGTCATGTGCGCCACGCCGCCGGTCAGCACTCCTTGCAGCACTTCCCAGTAGTCCTTGACGCTGCCGATATCGATCCAGTCGAACTTGCGCGTCTGGCAGTAGAACGGCAAGCCACGCTGCGCCAGCAGGGGGAATAATTCGGAGCCGATGTCGAATTCCCGGCCGGAAGGAATCAGATCGATCACCTCCGGTTCGAACAGGTAGATGCCGGTACTGGCGCAATTCGACTTGGCCTGCGCGCGCGACGGCTTTTCCTGGAATTCGAGCACCCGGCCATCGCCGTCGCTGACCACCACGCCATAGCTGCTCACCTTCTCCCACGGAACTTCGCGCGTGATGACGGTGGCCAGCGCGCCCTTGCGCCGATGTTCGTACAGCGCCGATTTCAGATCCAGGTCGATCAGCGCATCGCCGCACAGCACCACCACGGTCTCATCGAAGAAGCCGCCGAACTCCTGGATCTTCTTGATGCCCCCGGCCGAACCGATAGGCTGCGGCACCACCTCGCCCTGGTCGTTGGTATAGCCTTCGAAGGAATAGCCGATCTGCACGCCGAACTGGTGGCCTTCGCCGAAGTATTCCTCGATCTTCTCGTGCAGGTAGCTGACATTGACCATGATCTCGCTGACGCCGTGCCGCTGCAGGTGCTCAACGAGATAGGCCATCACGGGTTTGCCGAGGATCGGGATCATCGGCTTGGGCAGTTCATAGGTCAAAGGGCGCACCCGCGTGCCCTTGCCGGCCGCCAGAATCATCGCTTTCATGGCTTGTCCTCTTCTAGTATCAGCTCGGGGGCGGAGTACAGGCGTTCATAAGCTGCCAGCAGCTTGGGCGCCTCGTACTCCCATTCGAGTTCATTGACCACGCGGTTGCGCCCATAAGTACCCATGCGGGCGCGCCGCTCCGGATCGTCCAGCAATTCAACGATTTTTACCGCCATGTCGACCGGGTCATTCTTTGCCGCGTACAACGAAGCTTCCTGTGCCGAGACCCGCCCCTCGGTCAGGTCGAACTGCACAATCGGCTTGCCCAGCGCCATGTACTCCATGATCTTGTTCATGGTGGACTTGTCGTTCATTTCATTCGCAACGTCGGGGTTCACGCAAACGTCGGCCGTATTCAGCATTTCCAGCAACTGCTGGTCGGGCACGCGTCCAGTGAACGTCACGTAATCCTCCACGCCCAGCTCGCGCGCCAGCGACTTCATCTCCTCCAGCGAAGTGCCGCCGCCCACCAGGCCGAAATGCACGTCGCGCCGTCCCATCTCGTGCACCACCACGCGCACACTTTGCAGCAGCAGGTCGATGCCTTCCTGCGCACCCATCACGCCGACATAACCGACCAGGAAACGCCGGCCCTGCTTCAGCGCTTCCACCGGCGGCAGCATGCGCAACCGGTCCAGCTTTGGCCCGCTGCGCACGACATACACCTTGTCCGGGTCCATGCCCCCTCTTCCGACGGCGATACGCTTGTACGAATCGTTGGTGGCAATCGACACGTCGGCGGTGCGGAACGAAAGCCGTTCCAGCCACACCATCAGCTTGTAGAAGAAGTCGCGCCGTCCGAACTTGGCTTCGTAAAGTTCCGGGTTGATGTCGTGATGGTCGAACAGGAAACGCTTGCCCAGCACGTACTTGAAAAAGCCGCCAACCAGAAACAGCAGGTCGGGCGGATTGCAGGCATGGATCACGTCGAAGCCATGGCGGAACAGCACCCTCCACGCCAGGCGCGAGCTATGGAACAGCGCCGCCGAATATTCGATGGCATAGCCCAGCGCTCCCTCGGCCTCCATCGGCAGCTTGTAGCGATAGATATGGATGCCATCGAGCTCCTCGTAACGCGCCTCATAGCCCTTGCCTGTCGGGCAGATGATCGCTACCTGGTAGCCGTTGGCATGCAGGGTCGTCGCCTCCTGCCATACCCGCCGGTCAAACGGCGATGGCAGGTTTTCGACGATGATGAGGACACGGCGTTGCTCTATGCGGTTACCAGCAGATGCCATCGTATGCCCCTTCGCTCTGCTTGCCGGAGACGCGCACCAAGTCAACCAGGTGTTGTCCGGGCCGCAGCCGGTCAGGCACGGAATGGAATTCCGGTTCGCCATTGCCGATCACCACCGTGTCCGCAAAGGCCAGCACCGCATCCATCGAGTCCACCATCAGCCGCGAGATGTGGGGAATGATATTCATGATGTAGTCCTGGTTGGCGCCGGTCAGCGCAGCCAGCTTCACATTCTTGTCGTACAGGCGCAGGTCGTAGCCTTTGCCGATCAGGTGTTCGATCACGTCCACCAGCGGCGATTCGCGCAAGTCGTCGGTGCCGGCCTTGAAGGAGAAGCCAAGGATGCCGACTTTCTTGCCCGGTTTTTCCATCACCATCTTCAAGCCCTTTTCCACCTGCTTGTGGTTGGAAGGCAGGATGGCATTCAGCAGCGGCAGTTCCAGGTCGAGCTGGCGCGCCTTGTAGATCAGCGCGCGCACATCCTTCGGCAGGCAGGAGCCGCCAAAAGCAAAGCCGGGCTTCATGTAATAAGGCGAGAGATTCAGCTTGGTATCCTTGCAGAAGATCTCCATCACCTCGTGCCCGTCGATGCCGACCGCCTTGCAGATATTCCCGATCTCGTTGGCGAAATCGACCTTCAAGGCGTGCCAGGTATTGTCGGTGTACTTCACCATCTCCGCGGTCTCGACATCGGTACGCACCACCGGCGCATCCATGCCGGCATACAGTTGCAGCAGCAGTTCCCCGGAGCGCTCGTCGGTCTCGCCGATCACCGTCTTGGGCGGATGGTGGTAGTCATGCACCGCCGTGCCTTCACGCAGGAATTCGGGATTGCTGCAAACGCCAAAATCGATGCCCGCACGTTTTCCGGACGCCTCCTCCAGCGTCGGAATCACCAGCGAACGCATGGAGCCCGGCAGCATCGTGCTGCGCGCCACCACCACATGGAAACTCTCCTTCTCGCGCAAAGTATGGCCGATCTGCTCGCACACCTTGCGCACCGCGCTCAAATCAAGGTTGCCGTTCAATTGCGATGGCGTGCCGACGCACACCAGCGAGATCTCGCTCGACATCACCGCATCGCGCACGCTGTCGGTGGCGCGCAAGCGGCCATCGCGCACCGCGCCGGCAATCATCTCGCCGATATCCTTTTCGATGATCGGCGTGCGTCCCTCGTTGATCAGGCCAACCTTGGTGCGGTTCGGATCCACCCCAATCACCGTATGGCCTTCTGCCGCCAGGCAGCCTGCCGAAACTGCACCTACGTAGCCCATGCCAAAGATACTGATCTTCACGATGACGCTCCTTCTAGTAAGGTAATTTCGGTCACAATCGTACTGGTGCCGCGTATCGTTCCGCGCCACGCTGCTGTTGTGATCCCGGATTTGCAGTCAAAGCTGCGCGAGATCCATCCCGCGATTGGCGCCGTGCTGGCGCAATGGAGTTGCGGCCCACTCCCGAAATGGCATGACATGTGCAAACCCTTATCCCGCTTGGCGATATTCAAAGCTTGCCCAACCGTTTCGGCATGGCAGCCTTCTGCAAAATGCCAGTGCAGGGCTACCTCGTGCTCGCCAAAACATTCTAGGTTATCTTCAACAATGACCGCGTTCCGTTTGGAATCGAAACGAATGATGCGCCGATGCATGACAGGATCGCGCAAGCGCATATAACCGTCTTGTTTTCCCTCAAAGAAATGAGTCGCGTCGTGCGACAACGCCACGGCATTGGCCTTGTGCAGCCACATGAAGTTGCCGCCAATTTCCGACTGGTCCAATCCATCCACCTGCACCGTATTGTGCGCGGCCGTGCTGCGAAAGTAATTGCGCCACTGGCGATGCGTGTGGTAGGCATAGGTTCCGGGATCGATCAGCATTTCATGTCCGCCCATGGAGAGCGTGAAAGCCAGCGCATCGGCATGTCCGTGCGCCGCCAGCGAGAGATAGCCCAGGGCGCCGCAATCGACCACGATACGCACTTCCTGCGCTGTTCCAAAGTCTTTTCCAAGCAGGTAGTAGCCCCCTTGCGGGAACGCGATGCGTGGCGCTTCCCTTGCGTCGGCCGCAGGCGCCGGCAATGCAGCCCAACGCGCCTCCGCATCGGCGAACAGCCAGCGGTTGCGCTCATCCAGAACGCCAGCCTTGGCCTTGAAGTCGGCACGTTCGAACAACAACGCCGCGCTGGCAAGCAGGGAGCGATACGGTGCAACTGCGGATGCGTCGAGCCGCAGCATGCGGGCATCATCCGCATCGCCGATCATCGGCACATTGCCGCCAACGTCCATGATTGCCGCGAGGAATTCAGCCATGCGTTCCAGGCGGGCCAGCCATTCGGCCGGGAAGCTGCCGCCGTTGGCGCGCGCCGCGAGCTGGCATAGCAGCATCATGTCCATCACCTCGTGGTGGTAATAGATGGCCTGCTCCTTGTTGACGCCATCTTCCCAGTTCTGCTGCAAGCCCTGCTCGACCAGCCCGCGCTCCGCCATGGCGCGCCAGCGCGCGCTTTCGGGCCAGCATGGCCATTGCATGCTCGCGATGTACAAGCCCATATACTCGCCCAGCAAATGGTTGTTGGCCGAAGAATGGCGAGACAGGTGATGGCTGATGAAGTGGCAGTGCTTGTAGACTGCATTCAGCCAGCGATGACGCCAGTCGTCATCAAGACTGCCGGCCAGCAGCTGCCAGGCAGCCGACCAGTTCAGCAAGCGCACGCCCAGTTCCAGCGAACTGGCCCAGTGCACGCCTTGCGGATAGGGACATTGATCAAGCCAGGAAATCAGCAGCGTGCGTGCGCCATCACGATATTTCCGGTCGCCGGTGCAGCGCCAGGCTTGCGCCAGCGTCACCAGTTCGAGATGGCGGCTCGGCTCCCACAGGTACTTGATATCGCCCACCAGCGACGCATCGCGGTAGTCGATAGACGGTCCAGGCGCCATCGGCGCCGTGGTACCAGTGCGCGGATCGCGGTTCCATTGGGGTGGAAAGCCGAGCGGCGCGCCTTCCAGTGCGAACACGTTCCAGCGCCCTGCCAGCAGGGAATCGGCTGCCATGCAAAGCGCCGCGGAATCCGCTTCCGCTGGCGCAGCGAGGAAGGCAGCGCCAAAGCGGTCGAGCGCCGGCACCGGTGGATAGCTCGCCAGCCCAAGTCCCATTGCGGCGGCTTTACGGCGCGCGAGCTGGTGCACGCGCCACACAACTTCGGCAGGCCCCATCAGTTTGAGGCGGTTGATTTTCCAGGCCAGTGCAGTCATTGCGGAAAAAATCCCAGTTCGCGATACAGCCGCTCAACCCGCGGCAATACGGCATCGCTGCTGAAGGTGGCTTCCACCTTGCGCCGCGCTGCCTCCCCCATGCGCCGTGCCAGCGCATCGTCTTCCAGCAACTGTGCCAGCCGCGCCGACAGCGCGTCGACATCGCCCGGCGCCACGAGGAATCCTTCCACCCCATCGGACACCGCCTCCGGAATCCCGCCGACCGGCGTAGCCAGCACCGGCAAACCTGCCGCCATCGCTTCCAGCACGCTCATTGGCAAGCCCTCGTTATAAGAAGGCAGCGCGTACAGGGACGCCAGCGCCAGTTGCTGCTGCCGGCTTTCCGTCCCAACCCAGCCGAGCAGGTTGAGCTGGCTGGCAATGCCGAGTTGCGCCGCGCGTTCGCGCACGCCATCGAGTTCACCGTCCCCGCCCAGCCGCAACTCCAGTGCCGACACCTGCGGCGCCACGCGCGCCGCCGCCTGCAGCAGGTCGTAACTTCCCTTGCGCCGGCCCAGGCGCCCCAGCGACAGCACCGCGCCACGCCGCCGCAGTTCCCAGGAACTGGCCGCCGGCAGTAGCACCGGGTTATAGATCGCTTCCACATGCGGGTTGCGCGACATGCCCTCCACCCAGCACCGCCAAGCCTCCGACAGCACCACCACGCGCGTACTGCGGTCGAAAACAAAGCGCACGAAGCGTTTGCGCCAGCGGCCGCATTCCTCGCCGTAGAACATCGCAAACTCGGCCCCGTGCAGGTGCAGGATCGCCGGCACGCGCGCCGCGAAAGCCAGCATGAAGAAGCCCGACTTGCGCCAGAAGCTCGCGCGCGATGCGACATGCACGTGAACCAGCCCGACCTGCCCGCGCAACAGCATGCCGGCAAACACCGCGTAAGCCGCCAGCATCACGCGCAGCTTGCGCCACCGGCTGCCATCGCAGTGCGTGGCCAGGTAGCGCACGCCGAAGCGGCGCAACATGCCCGCCTGCTGATACACCTTCACCACGGAAGCGATGCCGCCCATGGTGTCCATCCCGGTCCCGAGCATCACGATGGTTTTCATGTGCGGCGCCCGTCCCGCCATTCATTAACGACCCAGCGGAACTTTCCCGCCTCCGTATTCGGCAAATCGCCGCGCAGTACCACCCTCACCTGCACCGTCGCATCGACCAGGTGGCGGATGTTGTGCAGCAGCTTGTCCTGGTCCTCCTGCGAGAACCTGGCATCGGGCACCAGCCGCAATTCCCACAAGCCTGGCCCGACCTGCGCCACTTGCGACTTGCGCACGTTCTCCACGCCCTTGAAGGCAAAGGTCAATACGGAAGGACTGACTTCCGAGCCGTCGCCGCCGGTGATGCGGTCTTCCAGCTTGCCGGTGACCGGCTCGATCATCGGGAACGGCCGGCCGCACAGGCAATGCCCATGCTTCCAGCGCGTGCGGTCGCTCAGCCGATAGCGCACCAGCGGCATCGCCAGGTTGTGCAAGGTCGTGCCCACCACATGGCCGTAGCCATCAGTCGGTTCGCCATGATCGTCGAGGATTTCGACGTGCGAATAGTCCGGGTTCACATGCATCGATCCGTATTCGCACTGCGTGGCAAAGGCCACCCGCTCCGCCATGCCGTACATGTCCATGACTTTCCCGGCCAGGCGCTCGCGGATCAATTCCTGCTGGTGCGGGTACAAGGGTTCGGACGCCGTGAACAGGAATGGCACGCTCAATGTCATGCCGCGCCGCTCCAGTTGCTGCGCCAGCGTATAGGCAGTGGACGGGTAAGCCTGCATCATGGCCGGCGCGTATTCGCGCAGCTTGTCGATGATGGGGTCGATGCAATGGTCGGTCAGGTGGCGCGATGAGAGCAGCAGTTGCCGGTTGTAGCGGTTTTCGAACCAGAATGGCGGGCGCTGCTGCTCCAGCCCTGCCACCATATCGCCGCGCAGCGTGGCGCGCGGCATGCCGTCAACATAGCCGCCCCAGGTCCAGTGGCGCTTGATGAAGGCCTGTTCCATCTGCACCGATTGAAGGCTGCGGATGACCACCAGCGGGGTACCGGTTGTCCCGCTGGTCTTGCCCAGCGCCTGCCATGGGCGCTTGCTGCCATTGTTCGGATACAGCGCCAGCGGATGTTCGAGCAAGGTCGACTTGTCGACAATCGGGAACATTTCGCGCAAAACCTGGCGCGCTTCGACCGGCGAGAAATCGCGTGTGATGTGCGCGTAGTATGGCAGCTTGCCGATCGCCGCCTGCAGGCTGCGGTGCAACAGCCGGTCGCCCAACACCTTCAATGCGTAATCGTCCATCAGCTCGTGCCGCCGCAGGCGCTGCACCAGGCGCTGGCTCAGCGCATTGTCGCGCACCAGCGCGCGGCCGCCGTACAGGAACTCTTTACGCAATTCGGCCAGCATGATCGCCTCCTACCAGGTTCTGATAGCGTTGCGCCACCGCCTCGCCCAGCACACGGTAGCTACGCGCTGCTTCGATGTATGCCGGCCCAGCCGCGGCCCGCTCACGCGCCGCTTGCGGGTCGCGCAAAATGGCCAGCAAGCCTTCTGCCATTGCCTGCGGCGTGCTTGCCGCCAGCCAGCCCGCGCCGCTTGCGGCAAGTACCGCCTCCTGGTCCGGGATGTCGTTGCCAACGCATGGCATGCCCAGTGCCAGGTACTCCAGCAGCTTGGTCGGCGAGCTGACGTCATACAATGCGCCGCGCGGCACATACGATATGGCGGCTTGGGCCCCAAGCAGGTATTCCCAGGCTTGCGCTGGCGGCAGCCAGCCGGTAACCTGCACCGCATCTTCCAGTCCGCGTTCACGCCCAGCGGCGAGCAGCTGCGGCACATCGCCCTGCTGCGGCGAACTGCCGATCAGCAGCAGGCTGGCATCCGGCAGCTCGCGCCGCACCAGCACCAGTGCATCCAGCACGCGTTCCAGGCAGCGTGCCCGGTCCAGCGTGCCGAGATAGGCCACTACCGGCCGCCCTTCCCAGCCCTGCCAGGGCCGCGCCAGCGGCCGCGCTTCCGGCCTTGCCAGCGCTTCCATGTCGACGCCCATCGGCACCGCGCAGATGCGCCCCGCAGGCACGCCCTGCCGCACTACCAGGCTCGCCATCGCTTCGCTCTGCACGAACACGTGATCGACGCGCGGCAGCAACACCCGGTACAGCAGCCAGCGCTCAGCGAGTCCTTTAGCCAGCACCAGGCCCGCCCGCAAGCGGCGCAGGTGGCGCTGGCCCTGCAGCCGCGCCAACTCATCCCGGGCCCGCTCGATGCGTCCTTCGCTCATCAGGTAAGACAGCCAATACGTCATCGGCAATCCCTTCATGCGCGCCACCAGCAAAGCCAGCAAGCCAATGCTGACCATGTCGCGCACTTGCACGGCATCGTGGCTATGGCGGTTGGCGCCGAACAAGGCGCGCAGGCAGAGCCAGAGAAAAGACAGCTCCGCTTTCCAGCGCGCACCGGCGCTTGCCCGCCGTGAAGAAGCGAAGCCCTGGTTATCGGCTGGTGCCGCACTGCCTTTGCCGACCAGGTGGCATTGCACGCCATGGCGCGGCAGGTATTTTCCAAAAAGGGTCGCTACGTCGGCGCGAAAAGTCGGCAAGGGTTCCGGCACGAGCTGCAAAATGCGTACTGGGCGAGCCATGCTTCATCCTAGCAAGAACTGCTCGATTTCAGCGCCCGGTTCACCTCGCCCTTCCAGCCTTCCCGCAGCGAGCCGCACACGCTGTGCAAGTTCCTCGCGGCGCGCCGGTTGTTCGAGCGCACGCGCCAGTGCCTGGCGCATCGCCTGCACATCATCGTGCGGCACAAAGCCCGGATAATCCTGCCCAAGATAGGCTTCGATCGCCTCATGGCGGGTCGCCACCAAGGGCTTTCCATGGCGCAGGACACGCAGCAGGACACTCTGCCCGCACGCCTCGCCAAGACCGCGCAGGGGCATCGCCACCACGCTGCTGCGGGCCAGCAGGCCTTCGAATTCCGCCTCCGGCAAATCGCGCAGGATGCGCGTGCTGCCGCGCCCCGGCTGGCGAATCTGGTTGCGCTGCGAAGCGACGATCACCAGCGGCGCCGGCAGCGGTTCGGCGGCATCCAGCAGCAGGTCGTAATCGCGATTGGAGAAGCCGCCGGCAAAAATACTGCCGTCATCGTCCTGTTGTGACGCACGGCCGTCGAGCTCCTGGCGCCACAGATGGCAATGCACGTCCTGCTGCGCCATGCCGACGTTCTGCACCAGGTTGCGCGCCTCGCCCGGCGAGAAGGCAATAAAGCCGAGCCCCGGCACGCGCAAGGCGCGCAGCAGGCGGTCGGCAACACGGCGTGCACGCTGTCCATGCACGAAACACCCCATCACCAGCAAGCGCTGCGGCCGCGGCAACAGGCGGGCTTTGACCAGCGCCAGCAACGGCAAGGCCTGCCAGCCAACAACCAGCACGCGGTCTTCACGCGTCCACAAGCCGAAACAGCGCAGCAGCTTGGGCGACAACATGGCCAGCACGATGGCAGCCTTGCCGCGCATGCCCTGCGCGTCCGGACCGATCACCGTCACGCGTGCGCCGCGCTCGCGCAAGTATTCAGTGATGTCGCGGTAACCGCCCGCTTGCGACAGCAGCACATGGATCATGGCCGCCGCCCCTCCGCCACGACTTCGCGCAGGATCTGCATATACTGCCGGCTCACCACATCTGCCGTATGTTCGGATGCGTAGCGCAAGGCTCCGCCGTCCTGCAGCGTGCCGTAATACTCCGCATCGTCGTACAGGCGATTGATGGTCGCCAGCATGGCCGGCACGTCTTGCGGCATCATGCCAGTCCAGCCTGGGACGATGCTGAAGGTCGACTGCGGGCACAGGACCGGCGTGCGCGTCGACCACGAATCGCACAAAAAGCCCCAGCCGGAATTGCTTTCCGTGTAGGCGAACCATGCCGACGACAGGCGCTGCAGCGCTTCGATGCGGGTCACGCCCTCCACATGTTCAACGCGATCGCCCAGCTTTTCCCGCAATTGCTTCACGATGTGCGCATACGGGCCACGGCCGATCACCACGAAGCGCTCCACCGGCGTATGTTCCAGGATCGCCGGCACCGTTTCCAGCCAGCGTTCGCAATTCTTGTGGCGGATCAGCGAACCGACATAAATCATTTCGCCCTGTTGCCGTTCGCGCGCCGGCCGCCAGTCCGCTGGCCGCTGCGCACAATGCGCAGCGTAATAGGCGCGCCGACCGCGCAAGCCGAGCGTCGCCAGCTGCGGCAAGTCCGCCGGATCATTGCTCATGAGCGCATCGACCTGCCCGCACACCTGCCACCAGCGCATGCGCCCCGCCACGCGCCCCAAGGCTGGCACGCCGCCGTAGTAGCGCCGCCGCAGCAATTGCACTGGATCGGCCGATTCCACCCGCAACAGCACCGGCACCGGATACAGTGGCCGCAACAATTCCAGCAACGGCAAGGTATGGAATGAATTCACCAGCAGCACGTCGGGCTGGAATGCGTCGGCGATTTCACGCACTTGCGGCAGGTAGCGTAGCGCTTCGTGCGACAGCGCACGCAGGCTGGGAAAGATGCGGTGGATTGGCACGCCCTGGAAATTCTCATACGCCGCACCGGGCTCGGAACTTTTAAGCGCCGACACGCGCGACGTCACCACTTCCACCGCCACGCCTTTGGCAACCAGCGGCGGCAGCACATACGCCACCTCGTCGAAGGTGGGATTCAATCCGGGGTAGATGGCAAGCACTTTCATAAGGCCTCGCGCAGAAGTTGGCGTCCCAGCACTCGGTTGATGAGCTGTCGATCTTTCTCATCAATTGCACCGGACAATAACAGCGCTACAGCAAATACGGCGCACAGCAGCAGGCTTCCCGCTGCTGCTGCAAGCATGCCCTGCCCCGGCAACAGCCAGGCCACGGCAGCCGCCGCGCCAATTGCCAACAACGCGCGCGCCCACCAGTGCATGCCCAGCGGCCATGCAAAGCCGCGGCGCCGCATGCCTGCCACCACCAGCCCGTTCACGATCAGCTCATTGCCCAGCAAGGCGGCCGGCACCAGCCACAATCCCAGGCTTGCGGAACCGAGCCAGGCCAGCACGGGCAGCACCAGCAAGGAGCACAACGAAGCCAGTGCCCACATGCCCATCAAGCCGACCGCATTGCACACCACGTTGAGGATCAGGCGATGCAGGCGCAGCGCCAGCCAGCCGCACAGCACGGCAAACAGCAAGCGGTATTCGCCGAAGCGCCCGCCGCTGGCCAGTTGCAGCACCAGGTCGCCATACACTGCGGCCACCGCCAGCACCGGCAGCAAACTCAATGCACTGACCTTGAACACGAAGTGCGCCCAGCGCTGCAATTCTCCATAGTCGCGATTGCCGGCGTAGGCGCCGATCATGCGCGAGCGCACTACCGAGAAAATTACCATGCCAGGCATGTAGTTGCGGATGATATCCGTCAATCGCAAGACGAATCCCAGCCCCGCCATGGCTTCCGGCGCCTGGCTGCGCGCGAGCAGCAGGATCAGGCAGGACGGCGAATACAGGTATTCGACAATGCCGCTGGCATAGTTATGCAGTGCAACCGTCAGCATTTGCGCGCGGCGTGGCGGCTGCCATCCTTCCTGCGCCTGCGCCGGCAGGTTGCGCACGGCATGGGCGAAGAAGGCGGCCGCCAGCAGCAGTGCCCCGACGCTTGCGCCCAGTTCCGCGAACAGCAACTGGCGCGCCGTTCCGCTGCCCATTGCCAGCAAGGCACAGGCGATGACGGCGCCGCGCAATACAGTGACGATTTGCATGCGCGATTGCAAGGCCAATGCCTCCAGCGTGTTGTCACGCAGGATGCGCATCACGCCCTCCACCACCAGCAGGATGGCCACCACGCCCGCCAGTTGCGGCGGGAAGCTGGCGGGCAGCAGGCCCAGGCTGCGCGCCAACAACAATCCGCCTGCGACGATAAGCAGCAGCAGCATGCGGCAGCCAGCGACAGCGACGACCAGACGCGCCAGCGCCTGGCGGCTGCCACGCAGGCGATATTCAGGAAGGAAGCGCAACAGGACCCAGTCGAGGCCTAAGCTCGATAGTCCAAGGACGAGCTCCACCAGCGCCATGGCGACCACGTAGTGGCCGAATTCGGCAGCCGGCAGAACGCGTGCCGACAGCCCGAGCACGCTGGCTGTCAGCACGGCGGTAGGCACCTTGCCTACCAGGAATGCGGCGATATTGCGCCGCGTTTGGGGTCCCGAGTATGGCGCTGTCATAGCATGGCTCAGTCCCCCTGGCGGCTCAAGGCAGCGGCAGCGTGATGGTTTGGCTGCCCACCGTCAGCACGCGGCTGGTGGTACCGGTGGTCAGCTTCACCGCCGGCTTCTTGCAGCCCACATCCAGCAGCACCACGAATTCGCCCTTGAGTGCGGCGGGACGCGTAAATGCTGCATGGTCCTCAATGCCGGTGCGTGGCGCCGGCCCATCGCGCTTGACCAGCGTGGCTCCCGGCGTGATCGAGCTCACGCACAACGAACGGTCGCCATTGACGATGGTTGCCGTGCCATCCGCGTTGGCCGTGATGGCCACCGCCGCATGGAAATTCCATTCCCACGCATGGGCGACCGGCGCGGTCAGCGTATCCATTACCACGGCCGCATCCTGGCTGCGGAAGTACCACACCTTGCGCCGGTTCAGCGACAGCGCACCTTCAAACGCAGGCGTGGCATCGCCTTCGACGTAATCCATGGCAGACGTGGTCGAGAAGCCGGTGATCTTGCCATTGCGGCCCAAGTTCACCGTATTGCCTTCGATCCGCTGGCCGATGCCATTGTCGTAAGTCACCGCGTTGTGCGACTTGGTCGCACGGTACCAGCTGCTCCACAGCGGCGAGCCGTACCAGTCGTAATAACCGGCCTCGATCAGCAGCCGCTTGCCGCCGCTGTTCAGCACGATCGAGTTCTGGTCGCCGTGGCTGTGGTTGTACGAGCCGTAAGGGCTGGACTTGAAGTACAGCGAGGTGCGCTTGGTGTCCGCCATCGAACTGTGCATGGCTGCCCAGCCCACGCTCGGATAAAACGCGCCGTTTGGCGGCGGCGCGGCGGTCGCGACGGTATTGACTGGCAGCGGCGACGGCGCCTGCAGCAGGGTCAGCGGATCTTCCACCCCGGTCATGCTGTTGAAGTACCACTTTGCCGCCGGCGTGTTGAAGCGCGAGGCAAAGGCTTTCAGCAGATAGGTGTTGGGCACGTCCTCGTGGCCATCGCCGAACACATGGTTCGGCGTGCCGGGCGGAACGAAGTGCGCCATGAAGCGCAGGAAGCCATCCGACCATGGCTTGCGGTAAATCGACACGCCCAGCGCCTGGCTCAGCGGATCCCAGATCTGCACCGAGAAGTCCGCAGCCGCCTGGCCATACGCGGTACCGTTGGCATAGCCGCCTTCCGGGCCGCTCCAGGTGTAGACCTGGTGCACATAGGTGCGCACGGCAAAGTCGAACCAGGTCTGGGCCGCCGGCACGTCGCCCAGGTTGAGTGCCGCAATCAAGGCCAGGAAGCCCAGCGTGTTGCCACCGTGGGCATCATAGGGATATTGGTCCATGCGGCCATTGCTGCCCGCCAGGTCGTTATAGATATCCGTCGTGCGGCGTGCAATATTAGCTTGCCAGGTTGCCTTGCGGGTGGAATCGAGGTTATTCCACAGCATGTCCAGCGACTTCGACAACGACAGGGCAATGGTGCGGGTCGCCTGGTCCTGGTTGGCATAGCTGGTTGGTCCTGTCGGGCTCAATGCAGCCAGTTCATCGCCGCGCTTGATCGCCTCGTTGAGGTAGGCGGTAGCGATGGCCTCCCCTTGCTTCAGGCGGTACAGCAGGGCCGCGGCTTCCACCTGGTGCGCGGTGCGGTTGATGCGGTTGCGGATGTCCGAATTCTGGTTGCTCAGCGCCGTGGTCATGGTGCCGCTGCTCACCAGCGGCCAATCGGTATCCTTGACCGGCGCCATGGTCAGGCGCGACTGCACGGTTTCGATCAGGCGCCGCACCTGGTCGCCGCGCTCGGTGACCATGGCCGAGGACCATTTCAGGTATGGCAGGAATGTCGGCGGCAGCATGCGCGAGCGCCCATGGCGCAACACATTGTCGCGCAGGGTTGCATTGTCATACACCTCGAACTTGATGGCGCTGCTGTCGATGGTGAAGCTGCGCACCGTCGACCAGTCCTTGGCCACGGGTTCGGCCAGCGGCACCACAGCCGCTTCGGCCGCCGCTTCAATCTGGGCCAGGTTGGAACCGGCCGCCTTGGCCTTGGCGCGCGCGGCCGCATCGGCATCGTTCATCGCCTGCGTGCGCGTGAATGGCGCAACTTTCCAGGTATAAATGCCGGCGGTGGGAAACGCGTGCGTCGGCAGCAGCCAGTTGCGCGGAACCACCGACTTGATCGGCGCAGCGGTGCCCGGCGGCTGGATGATCACCAGGTACCAGGTAGACGAAGTAGCAATCGGATAACGCGACCAGGAAAAGCCGGGCGGATTTTGTGGTTGCAACTGCATTTTGTCCGGCGCCGGGCGCACCGCCTCGATGTTGGCGGAGATCGCCCAGTCGGCGCGGCTTGCGGTAGCAAAGGTGGCCAGGGCTGTGAAGACTGCATAGGGCAATAGGGAATATTTAACGAATTTCATGTGATACTCTCCAGACAATTTCGTTTGCGAATCAATAAGTTAACAGCATTTTGATCCGGCACAACAAGGAAAGTCTACATCACGCATTTCACAAATTCGTTTCTGTGCGACAAAAGTTTTGTAACAATGTCGCACAGAAATGACACAATCCCCTAGCGTTGGGACGAGCCGAAACGGCATAACTGGACTATCGTCCCCATGCACATCATCAGGAGTAGCTGGGCGGTGGGTTCATCCATCAGCGCGCGGTTATAAACCAGCATCATCAGGAACAGCAGCATGGCTGCGACGCAGGTATCGGCCAGCGCGAGCTGGGCCACGCTACCTTGTTTTCGGCGCACGTAGCGCCAGGCAGCTAGCAGGGAAAACAGTAGCATGGAGCCGTAAGCGAGAGCGCCCAATAGACCCACATCCCACAGCAGAATCGCCAGCGCGGTGGCGTCCAGGTGCAGCGGCTGGTAGCGCTTGGCGACCTCCCCCGCGCCCAGCAAGCCGGACGGTTTGCTGGCGCCGGGCCCGTAACCCACCAGGCGGCGCGGCACGGTTGCCAGCGGATCATGCGTCCACAGCGCGAGCGATGCAGCGCGGCTGATTTCACCGGTACGATAGTTGACGTTGTTCGGATCGAAGAAGTAGCCGCCGCCACGGTCCAGCTTCTCCGCCATATTATGTGCCGACTGCACCTTCTTGCCCCAGTACAGCGTTTCGTACACGGTATAAGTGGTGCCGACAAAGGCCGCCACCAGCACCGCGAATCCGATGAAGGCGCCGATGCTGCGCAGGATACGGCGCCGCAACACCCAGGCCAGCACCAGCGGCAGCCAGATGAAGGCAGCCTTCACTTCACCGAGCAGGATGATCGCAAAGCCGATCGCAAGGAAACACCACATCGCCTTGCCGGACATCTGCCCTGCATTCCAACGCGCTGCGGCATACCCCATTGCCACGACCGTGAAGAACACCATGATGGCGCTATTGCCGCCAAAGCCCGGCGTGCCGCCAAAAGTGCCGACAATCGAATCGAAGGTGGTGGTCGTGGCAACAAAGAAGTGCTGGTACAGCACCACCGGCACCTGGATCAGCACGACCCAGAACATCATGCGCCAGCTAAGTTCCAGATGGTTCTCTTTCCAGCGGAACCAGTACAGGGCAAACAACACCGAGAACATCGGCAGCATGGCTTTGGCCGACGAAAAAATCTGCGTCTTGGGCACGCGGTTGAATACCAGGCTGATAACGAAGGCCGCCAGGAACAATAGCGCCGCCAGTTCGACGGTCCATCCATCGCCCTTGCGCATGTGCTGCTGCTCGCGCTTGTGCACCACCAGGTCGAGCAGCGCGCGGCAGAAAAACAGGATGGCCAGGCCGAAGGCAAGCCATGCGGCTGGCCTCAACTTCAGGAAATAGACGGCAGATCCCTGCAACAGGAAGGTCAGCACGAACAGGCACCAGAACATGCCGTGCAGCGGCAGCACGAACAGCATCAGCACCGACAATACCGCCGTGCCGACGATTGCCACCAGCGGCGGCGAGTCCAGACCGCCCACCACCCCGACGAAAACCGCCAGCAGCAGGAAGGGGAACAGCAGCATCAGCGGCAGTCCGCGATTCGGGCGCACCAGCGCGTGCGGGCTGGCGCCGACGGCAGCAGCGGCAGTACGGTGGAACAATGGCATGCGCATCGTTCCCCCCCTACTCGCCGAACACGCCGACCAGGCGCTCGCGCGCCGGCTTGTCCAGCGCCGCCAGCAGGGAACGCACGAACTGGTCATGCAGCGGGTAGGCCGCACCGGCCTCGCCGCTGATGCTGGACACCCGCACCAGCATCCCATCCGGCACCGTGCCGCTCAAGCCATAGCGCAATTCCTGCAGGCGCTGGTCGACGCCGGGCATGGTCGCCTTGCGCCCGACCGTGATCCAGTAGGTGATCGGTTCCTGGCGCGCACCGGCAACGGCAAACAGCCGCTTCACCGGCAGCACGCCGAGGCCCGTATCGAGGCTGCTTTTCTGTCCGTCGCGCACGGTGAAGCCTTGCGCGGTGTAGCACACCTCCGGCTTGTGCACGCCCATATTGTCGCCCTGGTCGCCGCCATAGGCGATCGACAGCATGATGCGCTCGCCATTGCGGTTGACATAGGTGCGGCCCAGCGTCTGGTTGTAGATTTTGTCCAGCTTGGCCTGGGTGGCGGGATCGACCTGGAGGGGAAGCACTCGCGTATCGACCTGCCACTCGCCGAATGTGCGCGGCACCATCTGCTCCAGGCTGAAGCGCCCGGCCGCATCGGCCATGCGCGCGGTCGGCGTCAGGGCCCGCGTCACCGCAGCGGAACACACCATCAGCACGCCCAGCACCACGCTCACCATCATTGATTTTTTCATGAATTCCGCCACCTGACGAACCATTGCAGGAAGGCGTCCACGCCGATAATCAGCAGCAGCGCCGTGATGAATAGCACCATGCCGGCAAAGCCGTGCAGGAAGCCCTGCCCCGCCGCGTCGCCGAGGTAATAGGTCACCAGCGACAGCGTGATCACGCGGATCACGTTGGCGGTGAAGGAGATCGGGATGATCAGCAAGGCCAGCGCCACGTTGCGGAAGGCCGACGAATGCCGCACCACGTTCAGGTAAAACAGCCCGAGCGCTTCCAGCGTGAGCAGGGTTTGCAGGCCGGCGCAGGCGTCGGCCACCAGCAACTGGTACTGCCCCACCTGCAGGATTACCCCGCTGCGCGCAATCGGGTAGCCCGCCGCGTACAGCATATGCTCCGTGGCCCAGGACACCGCCATCTTCATCGGCATGGTCAGCATGCCGACCAATGGGCCGGGCAGCGGCACCATGAAGGCCATGAAGAAGAAGGCAAACCATTGCACGCGCAGCGCGCCATGGCCGCATTTGAGCATCAGCACCGCGGCCAGCAGCAGGATGAAGGAGGCGATCTCGAATGCGATGATGCCTTGCGACCGGCCCAGGATATATGCCAGCAAGCCCATGCCCAGCACCGGCCAGCCCGCAGCGGACGGCTGGCCATCGGCGCGCGCCAGCATGGCCGGCCATTGCCGGTACATCAGCCACAGGGCCAGCAACAGGATGATCGGTCCATGGGCTTGTTCCTCGGTCGCCCACAAGCCGGTGAACAGGCGATAGAAAGTGGGCACGTACAGCACCAGCATGCCGACCAGCACGGGTGCCCAGTCGGGCAGCGCGTCGCGCAAGGCCGCACGCATCGCGGCTTGCGGGCGGATGGCCAGGCCCGGGTCCACGTCAGAACTCCAGCAGCACGGAACCGACGACTTCAGCGCCGGCATAGCGCACCTGTTCGCTGAGCGCCGCCACGTCGTACAGCGAAGTGGCGTTGCGGTGCACCACCAGCAGCACGCCATGGGCACGCGCCATCACCGGCAGCGAATCGTGGGCAGTCAGCACATCCGAGGTGTCGTACAGCACGACATCATGCAGCGCTTCGAGTTGTGCATTGAGGCCGGTGAAATCCTTGCGCGCCAGAAGTTCGGCCGGATTGGGCGGCAGCGTGCCGGCGCCCAGCACGGCCAGCGATTCGAACGCGTCGATGCGCGTCACCGCCCCCATCGTGGCGCGGCCGGCCAGCATGTCGGACAGGCCGGTCTTGCCCTGCAGGTTGAAAATCTCATGCTGCGAAGGCTGGCGCAGGTTGGCGTCGACCAGCAAGGTGTTCTGCCCCAACTGTGAAAACACCACTGCCAGGTTGGCGGCAAACAGGCTGGTGCCCGAACCCGGCTCGACCCCGACAATCGCCAGCGACTTGTGGCCGCGCGCAAACCAGCGCAGCATCAACTGCCCGCGCACCGCACGCAGCATCTCGACCTGGCGGCTGAACGGATCGTAGGCCGCCACCAGGCGCGACGAGAAGTATTTCTCCCCGGACGGGATATAGGGATAGTCGAACTGCCGCGCCAGCACCTGCTGGATGTCGGCAGCGCTGACCATGCCCAGCGCCTGCGCCGCTTCGCCGAAGCGGACCCCGGTCTCCTCCTGCATGCGCAGCACGGCATCGGTGTTCTCCGGCGTCAGCTTGCCGGCTTCCTGCAGCAAGGCGCCGATGGTCGCATCGCCCACGCCATGCGGCGAGGCGGGATTGAAATGCAATGGGCTGTTCATCAGCACCTCCTCAGTTCAGCCGCAGCGTGCGCGGCGCATGCAGGTGCGGCAGGCCGAAGCGGCGCTGGCGCGGCGGATTCCAGTCGATCGTGGCCAGCACCGGAATGCGCACCACCTCGGCCAGGTCGGCTTCCGACCGCACGCGGCGATCGAACATTTCAGACAGCATGGCAATGCCGATGCCCAGCATGCCTCCCAGCAGCAGCGACAGGACGGTGTTCAGCACCACGCGCGGGCCGGCCGGCTCGATCGGCGGCACGGCCGGATTCAGCACCGACACGTCGGACTGGTCGTTGCCGCCCTCGATGCGGGTCTGCGACGAACGCTGCGAAGCATTGTCGAAGGCGCGCTGGGCGCTCTCGACATCCTTGTTCAGCACATTCATTTCATCGCGCTGGCGATTCAGCTGCAGCACCTTGGTCTTCTGGTCGGCCAAGGCCGCGCGCAAGGCCGCTTCGCGCTGGGCAAATACATTGGCGTTGTTGCTGACCGAGGAAGTAACCAGGGCGGTCTGCTCGTTCAGGCCGGCCCGCAGGCGCGCCACTTCAGCCGCGGCGCTCTGGTATTGCGGGTGGTTGCGGCCCAGGCGCTGGCCCATTTCGGCCAGCTTGGATTCCTGCTGCGACAGGTTGACGCGCAGGTTCTGCACCACCGGGCTGGCCGTCACGTCCGGCGAGGCGCTGCCGGAGCCGCGCGCCACTGCCTGCCGCGAGTTGGCTTCCATGGCCTGCGACTGCGCCGCCACCAGCTGCGCCGACAGGTCGTTCAGCCGCATCGACTCCACATCAAGCCGGTTGTCGACACTGACGATGCCATGCTCCTGCTGGTACTTGGACAGCTTGGACTGGGCCACCTCCAAGTTATCGCGCAGCACTTTCAACTGGGAGTTGAAATAGTTGGTGGCCTTCTTCATCGGTTCCACCTTGAGCTGCACATTGATCTTCTGGTATTCGTCGGCAAAGGCATTCGCCACCGCCGCCGCGAACTGCGGGTCGGAAGCCTTGAACGTCACGTTCAGCACCGAGCTTTCCTTGGCAGGAACGATGTCCAGCTTCCTTTGCAGCAGGTCGGCCAGCCAGTCGCGCACGGTGCCCTTGCCGCCGGTCGACTCATTGAATTGGGCAATCACAGCCGGACTTTCGGCCAGCTTGAGCTGGTCCACTACGCGCAGCGCGACATTCTTGCTGCTGATGATGTCGATCTGCGTTGCCATATAGCCGGGCATGAGCTGGCCCGGCAAGGCCATGCCGGTCAACGGGTCGACGCCCTTGTAATTCATCACCAGCGAACTGGTCGCCTCATACGTCTTGGGCAGCAGCAGGCTGACTACGAGGGTGGCGGCCACCGTGACCAGCAAGGTCAGCAGCACGATCTTCTTGCGCGCCTGGAGGATCAGCAGGAACTGGGCGAAATTCATAAATCCTCCTTAGAACCAGCTTTCCTTGATGAAGATGACGTCGTCGGTCTGCACCACGTCTTCGTTCTTGGCGGCGATCACCTGCAGCGAGCCGTCGCCAGCGCGGCGCTTGATCTTGATGCCGCTCTCGGTGCCGCGCGGGGTCAGCCCGCCGCCGACCGCCAGCGCCTGACTGACCGTCATGGTGCGCTCCAGCCGGAAGGAGCCCGGGCGCTGCACTTCGCCATAAATGTAGAAGCGCGGCGAACGTTCGGCATAGATCACATCGTTGGGGCCCAGTTCGATTTCCTTGTCCAGCGCCCCATTGCGCACCATGTCGACCACGTCGATCACGGTCTTGGTGGTCTTGCCATCGCGGGTACGCACCACGCTCACCGTATCGCCGCCATCGGCATTGAAGCCCCCCGCCTGCGCCAGCATGTCCATCACGCCACGCTTGCCGCCATCGAGCGGATAGCGCCCGGGGCGGTTCACCATGCCCAGCACCGATACCTGTGCGCTCTGGATCTGCGACACGATGATGCTGACCTGGGCCGTTTTCAGGTAACCCTTCTTGACCAGCTGCTCGCCGATCGCACGCTCGGCCTGCTGCACCGTCATCCCGCTCACCTTGACTTCCCCCAGCAAAGGGAAAGTGATCTTGCCCGATTCGCTGACCCGGGTTTCGGTCGCCATGTCCGGGTTGCCGAACACGGAAGCCTTGATCACGTCGCCCGCGCCCAGGGTCAGGTCGGCCGCCTGTGCCATGCCTGCGCCCAGTACCAGGGCCATCGCCAACATCCACATCAGTAGTCGTTTCATGATTGCTCCTCGATCTCTGTTTTATTTCAGGCCAGCCACGCCGCGTTCCAGGGCAGTGGCCGGGGCGCCCGCATCCGCTACCGGCGAGGGCTGGTTGATATAGGCAATCTTGGCGCTGGCGCGCAGGCGCTTGACTTCCTCCTCCGCCGCTTCCTTGCCCTTCTTGGCAACCAGATATTGCTCGATCTGTGGCCGCGCCGCATCCAGTTCCACTGGCGAAGAACGGATATCGGCAATGGTGACCAGCATGCTGCGCTCGCCCTCGCGCACGATGAAGAGCTGGCCTTTCGCCAGCGCCAGCAGCTTGGCCGACAGTTCAGGCGGCAGCTCCGAGCCGCTGCGGCTCAGCTGGGCCTTCTGGTACTTGACCTTGTGCTGGTCGAGCCAGGCCGCCACATCGTCGAGCGAACGGGTTTTATCCATCACCGCTTTCAGCTCATCGGTCACCTCGCGCGTCGGCAGGACGATTTCACGCATGTCGAAATGCTTGCGTTGCGCGAAGAATTGCGGGTTTTGGCTGTAGTAAGCTTCCACGTCTGCCGCGCTCGGCTTGGCCGGCGTGCCGAGGCGCTTCTGCATATAGGCTTGCGCCAGGATTACAGAGCGTGCCCTTTCGATCGCCTGCACCACGCGCGGGTCGCGGTCGACTTTCTCTTTCGCCGCTTCGCCAATCAGCAACTGGCGGTCGATCAACGCTTCCAGCGCCTGCTTGCGCGCGGCTTCCTGTTGCGTGGCTGGCGCGTTGCTGCGCGACAGTTCGTCGTTCAACTGCATCACGGTGATTTCCTCACCGTTGACGTTGGCCAACGCCTGGCCCGGTTTCTGTTCCGCCTTGCTGCTGCAGGCGGAAACCAGAACAACCAGCATGCCCGCGAAAGCCATATTCGGGTTGATGTGCTTCAAAATATCCTCCCTCGACTGTTGCAACTCATTCTAATAGCGCGACGAGCGCGCACGATTGATTCAGTACGCGTTTTGCCGGTTCAGCACCACCTTGACTGTCCGCAAGATAATCCACAGGTCGAGCCACAGCGACCAGTGGCGCAGGTAGTCCAGGTCATAGCGGATACGCGCCTCCATCTTTTCCAGGGTCTCCGTTTCACCTCGCAGGCCGTTGACCTGGGCCCAGCCGGTAATGCCCGGCTTGACCTTGTGGCGCAACATATAGCCTTTGATGAGCTTGCGGTATTGTTCGTTGTGGGCAACAGCATGCGGGCGCGGCCCGACAATGCTCATTGATCCTTGCAGCACATTGATAAACTGCGGCAATTCATCCAGCGAGGTGCGGCGCAGGAAGGCGCCGATCTTCGTAATGCGCGCATCGTGGGCCGTGGCCTGGCGCACCACAGGACCATCTTCGGTCACGCGCATCGAGCGGAACTTGTAGACGATGATTTCCTCGCCATACAAGCCGTAGCGGCGCTGGCGGAAAATCACCGGGCCCGGTGAGCTGACCCACACGGCCAGCGCAATCACCAGCATCAGCGGCGCCAGCGCCATCAGGATCGCGCTGCCGATGATGACGTCGCTGGCGCGCTTGACGATGCCGTCGAAGCCGACAAACGGCGTTTCGCAAATGGCCACCACCGGCATGCCGCCCACGCTGTCGAAGCGCGCCTGCATCAGGTCGAACACATAAATATCGGGCAGGAAATACACCGAGGCCGTGGTGTCCTGCAATTCGTCGAGCAACTTGCGGATGCGGGGCTGGGCCGAGATCGGCTGGCTGATGAAAATCATCTTGATGTGGTTGTCGCGCACGAAGCCGGCCACCTCGCCCATATTGCCCAGCACTGGGTGCGACAAGCCTGACTTGCGGCGGTCGGCAGTGCGGTCGTCAAAGAAGCCGCGCACGCTGAGGAACAGGTTGGGCATGCGCTCCACGGTGCCCGCAAACTTGGTTCCCACCTCGTTGGCACCGACGATGACGACCGAGCGCACTTCGCTTTCCTTGGCCGGGTCGGTGCCGACATGGCGCGCCGCCAGATGGCTCATGAGCAACGCAAAGGGCGTGGCGAGGAACCAGCTGAACACCACCGCTTCGTCATAGTGGTAAGCCAGGCCGCTGACATTGCCGAGAAATACCAGGATCACGGCGGTAACGATCCAGCCCATGAAGATATCGCGGGCATAGGCCGTGATGCGGCCGCTGCGCCAGGTGCGGTACGGATCGACGTGCTGGTACACCGCCGACGAAATGAAGAAGGCCAACACCATCAGCACCAGCGAATACCCGGTAAACGGCTCCCCATACACCATCGAAGTGGCGTACAGCATCCCCATGATGATCAGCGGATCGAGTACACGCTGAAAAAAGGAGACCAAGGGAATATCGTTTACCGTCATCGTCGCTCCTTGTCATCAGAATTGCACTGTCGCCATGAATGAAACGCCCTTGGCCTTGTAGCTGCCGGTGCCGATCAGCGGCGTTCCGGTGCGCCGGTCCTTGAAACCGGTCACGCTAAGCTGGACCTTGCGCCAGGGCTGGTAGACCACGCCGACATTGGTGCTGCGCGTGGTATCGCTCGGATCACCGTTGAAGGTGACGTAAGGCATGCGCTCGAATTTGCGTTTCTCGCGCTTGAGGCCGGCATTGGCCTGCACCTTGGCCGAAATATCCCAGGTGGCATTCAGGCTGGCGCCCTTGTTGACGCTGTTATTGACCACGATGCTTTCTACCGCCGCGAACTCGCGCCAGGTCTCGGCAGTGAAGCGCAACTTGCTGCGCGGCCGCCAGTTCAGGGTGGCACGGCCATTGAGGCCGCTGGTGTCGCGTTCGGTGAAGGTGTCGTGCTTGCGTTTGGCATAGCCGGCCAGCAATTGCAATTGCGTAATATCACTGTACAGCCAGTTGATATTGGCCTTCAACTCGTCCTGCGTGTAATTCTGGTCGAGGAAGGTGGCACCGATGCGGCGCGGATTCAGGAAATTGCCTTTGATATGGCGCGCCACCAGGCCTACCCTGCTGCCGCTCGATGCGTGGTAATCGATGCCGACTTCGCTGCGGTCTTCCTGGCGGTTGTTCAAGCTTTGCGCCTCCAGCTCGTAATCGAAGCGGTCGCGCTGGAAGCCGGTATAAATACGCCAGCTCGGATGCATGCGCCAACCGCCGTTGGCATATTCGCGGCGCTGGGTGCGCAGGTTGCGTTCTTCAGAGTGGAAGTCGCTGAACGGCGTCAGCACCTGCTGGTAGCTGCCGCCGATATTGCCGTCGAAGTGGTTGCCGACTACCCAGGCCCAGTCCAGGCTGAAGTCCTTGCCGTTGTAATCGAGCTGGTCGTAGTGGTCGAAAGTCACGCGCGAGACTTTAGCCTGCCCGCTAATTTTCTGGCGGCCGATCGGGCGGTCCAGCGCGATGCCGGCGATCGCTTGCGTGGCGCGGTCCGAGCGCTGGATGCCGTCCGGCGTATTGTCCGGCAGGCGCAGCAGGTTATCGTCATAGCTTTGGCCCACGCTGATGAAGGGCTTGAACGTTTCGCTGATGTCCGCCTGCGCGTAACAGCACGCAAGGGCGGCAGCCAGCGCCAAGGGAGTTGGCAGGATGCGCATGTTGTTTAGCCTTATTTAACACTACCAATAGGTCCAGCTACCGGTCACGATGATCCAGGCAGCCAACAAGCCGTTCGTCACGGCATGTCCCAGGATGGGAGTCCACAGCGCTTCGCTGCGCATGTACAACAAGGTGTAGGCGATGCCAGCGACAATGCCGGCCAGCCACAGGTTATGTTCGATACCGAACAGAAGAACAGAAATCGTCGCTGCGCGCAGGCCGACGCGGGTGGGCCGCAGTGACAGGAAGTCACGCTGCTCCAGCCAGCGCAACAGGAAGGAACGCCAGAACAGCTCCTCCATCAAAGGCACCACCAATGCCGCGCCGAAGGCACGCACGGCAACCAGCGGCCAGTCGATGCGTCCATCGCTGCCGGCAGCATCGAAGCCGCGCGGCGTGCCGATGTGCATCCAGCCCGCATCAAGTGCAATCCACAGCACGAAGACTCCGGCACCAATGCCGATGGCCACGAAAGCATCGCGCCGTGCAGGCAGCGTGCGCAGCTCCCGGTAGTGCTTGCGCCATGCCAGAAGCATGGCCAATACCAGCGCAATCTTGGCGGGATACAACCAGCGCATGGCGTTAGCGTGCGCACCGAATCGTTCAAGCACGTCGGCGAAAATGATGAAAACAATGAAGGTGGCAAACGGCAGCACGCGCGGCATCGCACTGCCGTCGTGCGCGCGCAGTGCAAGCACAGGCGCGGCAGCCGCGGTCGCCTGCTGCCGTTGGGAAATGCGCTTAGGTGGCTGCTGTAAAGTCACGATATCTGCCTTCCCGTTGGAAATGCCGAAGCAGGACTGCCTCGGCATTAAGGTTGTCAGATATTACAGCGGGCAATCGTGCGCAAGCGCACGAAAGTGAGAAAGTGCAAAGAGTGGATTGCGTTACATCAAACGTTGTTACGGGATTCGATTGCTTCCCAACGTTCCAGCGCCGTCATCAGTTCTTCTTCAATTTGCGCAATGCGCTCATTGAGGCGCTTCGCTTCCGCTGGCGTCTTCTTGTAGAAGTCCGGATCGGATAGCGTGAGGTTCAGCGCGGTCTGTTCATCTTCCAGTTTGGCAATAAGTTGCGGCAACTCTTCCAGCTCACGCTGCTCTTTGTAACTGAGTTTTTTCCCTTTTGCCTGCGCTGGGGCAGGCGCTTGGTCCGCTGACACTGTTGACGGGGGCTGCTTCGCTTCGTTCTTCTTCGATACCGACGCCGCGGCGCTGGCGTCGCGCACGCGCTCCCAGTCACTGTAGCCGCCCACATACTCTTTCCACCTGCCCTCACCTTCGGCAACGATCACCTGCGTCACCACGTTATCGAGGAAGGTACGGTCGTGGCTGACGAGGAAGACCGTGCCGGCATAATCCTCCAGCAATTCTTCCAGCAGTTCCAGCGTATCGATATCAAGGTCGTTGGTCGGTTCGTCCAGCACCAGCACGTTAGCTGGCTTGGCGAACAGGCGCGCCAGCAGCAGTCGGTTGCGCTCGCCACCGGACAAGGAGCTGACCAGCGAACGCGCACGTTGCGGTTCGAACAGGAAGTCACCAAGATAGCTCATGACGTGCTTGCGCTGGCCATTGATTTCGACCCAGTCGGAGCCCGGCGCGATGGTGTCCGCCAGCGTGGCGTTATCGTTCAACTGGGCGCGCATCTGGTCGAAGTATGCCACCTGCAGCTTGGTGCCCTGCTTGATCGTGCCGCTGTCGGCCGACTCTTCGCCGAGGACCAGTTTCAGCAGCGTGGTCTTGCCGGCGCCATTGGGGCCGATCAAGCCAAACTTATCGCCACGCATGATGATCGAGCTGAAGTCCTTGACGATGGTCTTGGCGCCGTAGGACTTGCTCACATTTTCCAGTTCCGCCACGATCTTGCCGGAACGCTCGCCGGTGCCGACCTCCAAACGCACCTGCCCCTGCTGCTCGCGGCGCGCCGCGCGTTGCTCGCGCAAGCGCTCCAGCCTGCGCACGCGACCTTCATCACGGGTGCGGCGCGCCTGGACGCCCTTTCGAATCCAGACTTCTTCGGCCGCCAGCACTTTGTCGAACTTTGCGTTTTCGATTTCTTCGATGGCCAGTTGTTCCGCCTTGCGGACCTGGTAGGTGGTGAAATTGCCCGGATAGGACATCAGGATGCCGCGATCGAGTTCGATGATACGGGTCGCCACATTGTCCAGGAAGGAGCGATCGTGGGTAATGAACAGGATGCTGCCCTTAAAATCGCGCAGCAGGGCTTCCAGCCAGGTAATGGAATTGAAGTCCAGGTGATTGGTCGGTTCGTCCAGCAACAATACGTCAGGGGCGCCGACCAGTGCGCGCGCCAGTGCTGCGCGCTTTTTGGTGCCGCCGGAAAGGGTTTCCACCAGCACCGCGCCATCCAGGTTCAGGCGTCCGAGCACGGTTTCGACCTTGTTCTTCAGGTTCCAGGCATCGCCTGCATCCAGTTTGACCTGGATGTCGTGCATGCGCTCCATCAGCGCATCGTCATCGCCCTGGCCGAACTTGCCGGTCAGCTCATCGTATTCTTTCAGCAGCGCCGGCAACTCGCCCAGGCCCGATGCCACCGCGTCGTACACGCTCTGGCCGGCCTCGAACTGTGGTTCCTGCTCCACGTAGACGACTTTTAGCCCTTGCTGCATGACCAGCAGGCCGTCGTCCAGCTTCTGAAAGCCGGCAATGATCTTCAGCAGCGAGGATTTACCGGTGCCGTTACGCCCGATCAGGCCGACCCGCTCCCCGGTTTCCAAGGAAAATTCAGCGTGATCAAGCAGGGCGTGGTGGCCAAAAGCCAGTTGTGCAGATGTTAAGGAAATGACAGCCATTGGTATGCAAATCGTGACGGAAAAACGAGCATTTTACCTGTTGCCAGCCTGTCAGCTATAATTGCGCTCGCTTTGCGTCCTCCCCGTAGCACAATGGATAGTGCACATGCCTCCTAAGCGTGGGATACTGGTTCGATTCCAGTCGGGGGGACCAATTCTTCATCGCATGTTGTCGCAGGACGATTCAGAACCCGCATTCTAAAAGGATTGGCGGGTTTTTTGTTGTCTTAAGGTGTCTCAAGAGCTAGCATGAAATACCAACAGTTTTATGGTACTTCCGTTGGTACTTATGGCGCGCTCTCGAGGGAGATACCAACATGGCTCTAACCGACACGTTCGTCCGCAAAGTCAAGTTTAGCGGCGCATCCGCTGGCGACAAACATACTGACGGCCAAGGCATGCATCTGCTCGTGAATGCCGTCGGAAAATATTGGCGCTTGAACTACCGATTTGCCGGAAAGCAGAAGACCCTTGCACTGGGGGTATATCCGGCGGTCTCGCTTGCGGCGGCTCGCAAGCGTCGAGGCGAGGCCAGAGAACTGTTAGCAGCGGGTATAGACCCGGTTCAAGCCAAGCAGGAAGCCATGCGGGCGAGGGCCACTGCCCAATCCAACACGTTCGAGGCCGTCGCTCGCCAATGGCTGACTAAATCCGCTGCAAGGCGCGCAGCGAGCACCCAAAAGAAGGTCCAGGGATGGTTATCTCATGACGTCTTTCCGCGAATCGGCAAAATTCCAATTGCAGACATTGGCCCTCGCGACGTACTTGAGACCGTTCGAATCATAGAAAACCGGGGGGCAATTGATTCAGCTCATCGGGTAAAACAGATATGCGGTCAAATTTTCAGGTTTGCGGTAGCTGCAGGATTGGTCGGACATGACATAACTGCTGACCTTAAAGGGGCGCTTTCCGCCAAACCCAAATCACATTATTCTTCGATTACCAATCCAAGCGAGCTTGGGCCACTTCTTCGTGCCATTGAGGGCTACACCGGCCATCCCTATTGTTGCGCAGCCTTACGTCTGGCTCCTTTGCTATTTGTACGCCCTGGCGAGCTGCGAAGTGCTGAATGGTCGGAGATCGATCTAGACGGTGCACAATGGCGCATTCCGAGCCACAAAATGAAAATGCGAGTTGAACATATCGTCCCGTTATCTACTCAGGCAGTAAACATCCTTCGGGATTTGGCTCAAATATCGGGGAAAGGGAAGTTTGTTTTTCCAAGCATTAGAACGCCCGAACGCTGCATGAGCGAAAACACACTGAACGCGGCCTTGCGTAGCATGGGCTATAGCCGAGAAGTCATTACGGCGCATGGTTTCCGCGCAACGGCTCGCACAATTCTTGACGAAGTAATGCAGGAACGTATCGACCTAATAGAGCATCAACTAGCTCATGCAGTTAAAGACCCTAATGGCCGCGCTTACAATCGTACAGCTCACCTTCCGGCCCGACACCAGATGATGCAAAGATGGGGAGACTATTTAGAAACTCTACGAAGAGGCGCAGAAATTATTCCGTTTTCCGCGAATAACTTAAATTAAGCTTAAAGGCGTCTTAATATTATATCTCAATCCACCTACCGCTTGATCTATCATTCGAAACAAGATATAAATACGCAAACAAACACATTTCTTCTTGCACTCGTAATGCGCACCGTATGCCACCGATAGCAAGGACCGTAAAGCACCACCTCCGTTGATGACTTTGCACGCCCTGAGGAAATGTACTAACTAACCCGCACTCGCGGGTTTTTTTTCGACTTTAGCAGCCTAACCCAGGCGCTAGAGCTATGACTACCTCTTTAACCCGCCACCATTTGTAGCGGGTTTTTTTATTCATATTTCATTATTCATCATGACAAAATTTAAAAACATTCCAAAAACTCTTCCGGAAAATCTTTCGAAAATTGCTTCGGGACGGGATTACCTTCAAACTTCGGAATTTGCGAATGCTGTAAATAGAGCCACTCAAACGATTCGCAAGAATGTAAGTCTCACCGGGCATTGCTATGGAATCAAACCATTAAAGATTGGTGGCCGATTGCTTTGGCCGGTTTCGGAAATCGCCACACTTTTCTCAGAAGAAAGTAAATAATGAACGTCAGTAATACTCTTCCAAAAGCAGGATATGTTCGAATTTCCGGTCTGATTCCAGCAATTCTCCCATTCTCTGCGGCAACTCTATGGCGAAAAGTAGCGGATGGTTCGTTCCCTCGCCCCTTGAAACTTTCGGCGGGGGTGACTGCTTGGCGCTGGGAGGACATTCATGATTGGATGTTTGCAATTCAGCTCGGGGAAATAAAGAAATGAGTCAACCATGTCGCCTACTAACCCCCACTGAAAGCGCACGCCCAGCCCCGACTAACAAACGCCAGAAACGCGCAATCGCGGCACTTTTGAGGGCCGCAGTTACTCGGGAAGAATTGGACAGAATAACTGGGTCTAGCAATAGCCCAGAGATAATTCATGCGCTGCGGGATCGAGGTTTAGCTATTCCATGTGAAAGAGTTGAACGCATTGACCGGGACGGGCACTTAGTTCGGCCCGGCGTCTATTCGCTCACAGCCCATGATAGACAACTAATACACGCATGGTTCACCCATCTGCAAGTACAGGGGGACTGAGTGGGAAGGGACCAAAGCAAACGCAAAAAGGCCAGCGAAAATCGTGACTCTGGCGGATTCGTAGCCATCCCATGGTCCGTCCTGGACTGCCCTGCTTGGCAAGCACTTTCCCACACATCACGAGACCTCTTACTCGAACTTGCTCGACAATTTGTGCGTGACAATAACGGGCAGCTCGTTTGTTGCGACAAGCGGCTAGGACCTCGTGGTTGGCGTAGCCCTGACGTTATAAGCCGGGCTAAACGCCAGCTTATCGACCTTGGATTCATTTTCGAAACCAGGAAAGGTCATAGACCCAACAAAGCAAGTTGGTATGCCATCACATGGTACGCATTGGATTGGCACACGGGATATGATGCAGGCGTACTAGCCGCGTTTGAGAGAAGTGCTTACAAGGGTGCGCGGCCTGGCAAAATTGAGTCCCTTAATACGGCTGCCGTAGCCATTAAACCCCGATAGCTACGTCCGCCGTAGTAACCACGGGGGCCCCTGCAACGTTTCCCGTTGCTGCTGTCTCGCTTTGACGTCCCTCTCTTACTACGTCTGCCGTACACTCTCTAGATATGCCATCTATAACTACGATTCCGGCAGCGCAGTAAAGGGACAGTCAAGCGACCATCATTGTCGTCGAGCCACGAGCTACGCGACATGCAGATTCGCCCATGCAATTTCTAAACGTATTTCGCCGAATGCCCACCTTGCGAAGGTACGCACGCGGAGGTCCCAATTGTGGCCTGGACTTCCTTTATCTAAAGGGCATTTTCATTTTCGCCCTGGAATTTTTCATCTCTTTTCTGCGCAATAATGAAGAACGTCTGGAGGTTGGAAACCGAACGAAATACCGAAGTTCTACTACCTCGCGACTCGCCAGATTGAAGGAGTGGATTGACCTAGCATTGACAAATCTTGGGCCTACCTATTGACGCATTCGAGGCGATGGCCCTCACACCTGTCTCGAACTGCTTGCGCAAACGCTGTCATGGTTTCATAGGTCCGCTTTCGAATACCAGGGACCTGACTGACTTGCTGAAAGCTGGCGGCCAGTATGTCATGTACGGAGCGCATTCCTAACGCGCGCAGCTCTGCTCGAGATTCCTCGCGCAGCCTCGGAATACAATCCAAAAATTCGGGGAAGAAGTAGCCCGAAAGCGCTGAGAAGCTATGCCCTTCATGCTTGGAAATCTCAGCCCACCGTTGCTTTAGAAGCTCGGTTTGAAGCCCGGAAAGCCGCGCGTCTATGGATGCATCGCATTCGACTATCTGGCGGACGGCAATCAGGAATTGAAGATACTCGCCGCCATTTGCCGGTATGATGCCAATCTCTGAAGCCATTTCCACAGCTTGAAACTCGGGAAAAGCGCTCCCAGTAAGTTCCTTCCATGACTTGGCCTTAGGAACCCATGTGCCCTCCCATAAGGAAGTGGCATATTGCGGAGGTTCAGTCGAAAGGCCACTATGCAATTCGTTGTGCCGCAACAGGATTCGAAGTGGCGTTCGACGTTGCATGGTTGCGCAAAAGGTCCAGCCTGCAAAAACGGTCGAGTTGGCAGCCACCATATCCCGTGCTAAAGCATCACTTCGCGCATCTTCACTCATGGCTGCCCCCTCTTCCCAATATCAATGCGCTGCACTCGCAGATACATTGCAATCTAGCAGTTTGGGGGGCTAACGCAACCTTCTAGGAATTCCCTCCAGCCAGCCGAATTGATGGTATTTTTGTTGGTATTTTTCATTAGTTTGATTGCCGGTCATAGGGGAATTCGATTCCAGTCGGGGGACCAACAGCGCCCTCAGCGGGACGTTCCCCCGTATCAGCCGGCAATCCGGCGTGTGGCATCAAGCTTTGAAGCCAAGCCTAATATGCACAGGCCGGCCAGCAGCATCATCCAGGTACCTGCCTCCGGCACGGCGAATACCCGCCACACTTCCATGTCGCCAAAAGTGATATTCGGCGATTTGTAGTCGCGCCCGTCGAGCAGGCTGGAATCGAAGTTGCTGCGCTCGGGGTCGATGTAGGAATACATGATCGAGTAGCCGCCATGCGTCAGGTCCCAGGGAACATACAAATCATGCCCGGCGCCGAACACCGGTCCGGTCCTGGCATCGTTCCAGGTCTGGAAAGAACCGACGGTATCCAGCGCGTAGGTACGCGGGGTCTGGCGATGCATCTGGTGCGACGTCAGGTTGAACAAGAAGCCGGTGCGCTTCTCATCTTCGGTCGTGATGTGGAATTTGCCGGACGAATCCCAGCTCTGCGGGTTGTAGCCGCCCACCTTGAACAGTTGCCCCAGTTCGTTGGTGGCTTCCATCACGGTAAAGGTCCTGCCCTTGCCGTCAACTGCCGCATGGAAATCCGCTGCGGTTTGTCCGTCGCGCTTCTTGTACAAGCGCTCCAGCCTGATCGGTCCATTGCCGAGCCAGGTCGATAGCTGGGCCAGGTCCGCATCCGTCAACAGCGGCGTTGCGCTGTGCGCCGTCGACAGCACTAGCAGAAAGATAGCGCCAGTCAGGCGCGTGAGTAGTTTAGCCATGGCATTGCTCCTCCACGGCCGGACTATATCACTTCATTAAAACTACGCGGGCACGACTGCCGTGACTTCAATCTCTACCCTTGCGCGCGGCTCCAGCAAGCCGGCAACTTCCACTGCGGTCATGGCCGGATAGTGCTTGCCGATCAGCTCGCGGTAGATAACGCCGATTTCTTGATAGGCGCCCATGTATTCGTGCTTGTCCACCACATACCAGGTCATGCGGGCAATGTGCTCCGGGCCGCCGCCCGCTTCCTTCAGCACGGTCAGGATGTTTTCGATGGCCTGTCGCACTTGTCCGGCGAAGTTATCCGTTTGAAATTCGCAATTGGCATCCCAGCCGATCATGCCGCTGACAAACACCATGCGCCCCGTCACTGCGATGCCATTGGAATAGCCGCGTGGACGCGCCCAGCCCGGCGGTTGTAGTACCTGCATAGAAACTCCTTAGCCTTCGCGCAGCAGTTCGCGCGCGATGATCAATTGTTGTACCTCGGTGGCGCCTTCGTAAATGCGCAGCGCGCGGATTTCGCGGTACAGGCGCTCGACCGGATGCTCGCTGACCACGCCCATGCCGCCAAACATCTGCACAGCGGCGTCGATTACCTGCTGCGCGGTTTCGGTGGCGGTCATCTTGGCCATGGCCGCCTCCTTGGTCACCTTCTGGCCCTGGTCGCGCTGCCACGCGGCGCGGTAGGTCAGCAGCGCGGAAGCGTCCACACCGGTCGCCATCTGCGCCAGCTTGGCCTGCGTAAGCTGGAAGTCGGCTAATGTCTGGCCAAACATCTTGCGGCCCTGCGCGTGAGCCAGCGCTTCGTCCAGTGCGCGGCGGGCAAAGCCAAGCGCGGCGGCGGCGACCGAGGTGCGGAACACGTCCAGCGTGGCCATCGCCACCTTGAAGCCCTGCCCTGCCTCGCCAAGCCGCTGGCTGGCGGGAATGCGGCAGTTGCTGAACTTCAGGCGTGCCAGCGGGTGCGGGGCAATCACATTGATGCGCTGCGCGATCCCGAAGCCTGGAGTGTCCTTGTCGACGATGAAGGCGCTGATGCCGCGCGCGCCGGGCTGCTCGCCGCTGCGGGCGAAGACGACGTAGAAGTCGGCGATGCCGCCGTTGGAGATCCAGGTCTTTTCGCCATCGAGCACGTAGTGGCCGCCGTCCTGCACGGCGGCGCATTGCATGGCTGCGACATCTGAACCGGCTTGCGGCTCGGACAGCGCGAAGGCGGCAATTACCTCGCCTTTCGCCACGCGCGGCAGGTAGGCTTGCTTGTTGGCGTCGCTGCCGAACAGGCTGATGGCGCCGGAGCCCAGGCCCTGCATGGCGAAGGCGAAATCGGCCAGGCCGTTGTGGCGGGCCAGCGTTTCGCGGATCAGGCAGATGGCGCGGGTGTCGATGGTGTCAAGTGCGCCACCGTATGCCGTTCCGCCGACGGCGTGGCGCAGCCAGCCTGCGTCGCCCAGCGCACGCACCAGTTCGCGGCATTGGGCATCGGTGTCGGTGCCGTGGGCATCGCGCACATGTGCGGCCGCCCATGCATCCAGCTCGCGCTCCAGCGCCGCGTGGCGTTGTTCGAAGAATGGCCAGCCCAGGTAGGATTTATCGGCCATCTCAATCCCCCTCGAAAACAGGTTTCTGCTTCGCCACGAAGGCGTGATAGGCGCGATGGAAGTCGTTGGTGGCCATGCAGATGGCTTGCGCCTGTGCTTCCGCTTCGATGGCTTCGTCGACGCCCATATTCCATTCCTGCTGCAGCATCTTCTTGGTCATGCCGTGGGCGAAGGTTGGGCCGCTGGCCAGGCCTTGCGCGAAGGCTTGCGCTGCGGCGAGCAGGCTTTCCGGCACGTGCAGGCTGTTGAAGAAGCCCCAGCGCTCGCCTTCCGTTCCCGACATCGAGCGGCCGGTGTACAGCAATTCGGCAGCGCGGCCCTGGCCGATCACGCGCGGCAGCAAGGCGCAAGCACCCATATCGCAGCCGGCCAGGCCGACGCGGGTAAACAGGAAGGCGGTCTTGCTGCGCTCCGTGCCGAGGCGGATGTCGGAGCCCAGGGCCAGCATGGAGCCGGCACCGGCGCACACTCCATCGATGGCGGCGATCACCGGTTGCGGGCAGGCGCGCATGGCTTTCACCACGTCGCCGGTCATGCGGGTGAAGGCCAGCAGCCCCGGCATATCCAGCTTGGTCAGCGGGCCAATGATTTCGTGCACATCGCCACCGGAACAGAAGTTTTCGCCGGCGCCGGTGATGACAATCACCTTGACGTCGTCGGCATAGGCCAGCGTGCGGAACAGCTCACGCAGTTCGGCATAGGAATCGAAGGTGAGCGGGTTCTTGCGCTCGGGGCGGTCGAGAGTGAGCGTGGCGACGCCCTGCTCCACCGTGAACTGAAAGTGCTTGGCCTGGTAAGCGGCGAGCTGCACGCGGTTGCCTGGCAGGTGCTGCGGTTCCCCTTGCAGGTATTTCATGGTTTGTCCTTTTGTTCGCGGGCGTACAGGTGGCCCTTCATTTGCGACAGCAGTTCGATCAGCTGTCCCTTGTCTTCTTGCGAAATCTCTTGCAGCAGTTCAGCGACCCAGCTTTCGTGGACTTCGGCCATCTGCGCGAACGCTTTGCGTCCGGCCGCCGTGAGCTTGACGCTGAAGGCGCGGCCGTCTTTCGGATCGGGAACCCGGACCACCAGGTTTTCCTGTTCCAACTGGTCGGTGATGCCGGTGACGTTGCCGCCAGTGACCATCATGCGCTTCGAGAGCTCCCCCATGCGCAGGCCTTCCGGGTGGCGCTCGAGTTGCGCCATCAGGTCGAAGCGCGGCAGCGTGATGCCAAACTCGGCGCGCAGGCGGCTGCGGATTTCCGCTTCGATCTTGGTGGTGCAGGAGAGCATGCGCAGCCACAGTTTCAGCGACTGGTGATGGTCGTTGGTCAGGCGGCTTTCCAGGTCTAATTGCATCGTACTGGTTTCCTTACATGACTTCACCGCCGGCGACGGCGATGGATTGTCCGGTCATTGCGCCCGATGCCGGCTGGCAGAGCCAGGCCACGGCGTTGGCGACTTCTTCCACCTGCACCAGCTTCTGTTGCGGGTTGCCGGCAGCCAGTTCAGCGCGCGCCTGCTCTTCGCTGCGGCCAGTCTTTTGCATGATGTTGGCAATGGCGTCCTGCACGATTTCGGTGTCGGTGTAGCCGGGGCAGACCGCATTCACCGTGATGTTTTTGGTCGCCAGTTCCAGCGCTAGCGATTTCGTCAGGCCGACCAGGCCATGTTTGGCTGCGACATAGGCGCTGACGTATTTATAGCCTTTCAGGCCGGCGGTGGAGGCGATGTTGATGATCCTGCCCCAGCCTTTTTCCAGCATTTGCGGCAGTACCGCCTGCGTACAGTGGAAGGCGCCGGTCAGGTTCACATCGAGCATCCGCTGCCAATGCTGGCTGGAGGTCTTCGCAAACGGTGCGGGCTGCGCCTGCCCTGCATTGTTCAGCAGGATGGTGATGGGGCCGAGTTGCTGCGCAGCTGTGGCAATGGCTGCGTGGACTGCCGCTTCGTCGGTCACGTCCAGCACGCATGTTCCCACTTGCGGCCCCGGTACGTCCGGCGCCTGTCCCCGAGGGTATTCGCGCAGGACTTCGGCGGCTCGATCAAGGGAAGCAGCATCGCGGCCGGCGATGGTCACGTTTGCGCCCTGCGCAAGCAGCGCACGCGCGCATGCGAGGCCGATGCCGCGGCTGCCGCCGGTAATGAAAGCGTGGTGGCCGATGAGGGTCATTATTCAACCCTCCAGCAACTTGGCTGCGAGTTGTTGCGGCGTCAGGCCGGCACTGGCCGCGGCCAGTTGGCGCTCGCGTTCAAGATTGCGCTCGAGCTGCTGCTTGCCGGCAAGGTACTGCTTCGGCCACGCCACCGGAGTGTAGCCAAGCCTGGCCGCCTCGCCCAGCGTCCAGGAAGGATTTGCGAGATGCGGGCGCCCCACCGCGCAAAGGTCGGCACGGCCCGCAGCAATGATGCCGTTGGCATGGTCCGCCTCGAAAATCGAACCGACCGCAATGGTCGGAATCCCCGCTTCGTTGCGCACGCGGTCCGCAAACGGCGTCTGGAACATGCGGCCGAAAACCGGCTTTTCCAGCTTGCTGACCTGTCCCGACGAGCAATCGATCATGTCGGCGCCAGCCTGCTTGAACAGGCGCGCAATCTGCACCGCATCGTCCGGCGTAATGCCCCCTTCGACCCAGTCATGCGCCGAGATGCGCACGCTCATCGGCTTATGCGCCGGCCACGCGGCGCGCATGGCCGCGAACACGCGCAAAGGGAAGCGGCAGCGATTCTCAAGCGAGCCGCCATACTCGTCGCCGCGTTCATTGGTCAGTGGCGAGATGAAGGACGACAGCAGGTAGCCGTGCGCGCAATGCAGCTCCAGCCAGTCGAAACCGGCTTCTTCGGCCGCCAGCGTGGCACGCACAAAATCGGCTTCGATTCGGCGCATGTCTTCCGTGCTCGCGGTGCGCGCCACCTGCGACACCCCCGCCAGGTATTGCTGCTGCGAGGCGGCGACCAGCGGCCAATTGCCTTTGTCGAGCGGCAGGTCGATGCCATCCCACATAGCGCGGGTCGAGCCCTTGGCGCCTGCGTGGCCAAGCTGCAGGCCTATTTTGGCATCCGTGTTCTGGTGGACGAAATCGACAATGCGCTTCCAGGCCATGGTGTGCGCCGGCGCATACATGCCCGGGCAGAACGGCGTGATGCGGGCATCGGCGGAAACGCAGGTCATTTCCGCCATCACCAGCGCGGCGCCGCCCATGGCACGCGAGCCCAGGTGGGCCATGTGCCAGTCGCCTACGCAACCGTCGACGGCGCTGTATTGCGCCATCGGCGACACGATGATGCGGTTTTTCAGCACCAGCTCACGCACCTTGTAAGGCGTGAACATGGGCGGCACGGAGCCGCCGTCACCCGGCGCGCGGGACGAGGCCGCAGGCTGTGGCAGCCCGGCTTGCGCGAACGCCCGTTCGGCCAACCAGCGCTCAAAGCCAGCCACGTAGCCTTTGTCGCGCAGGCGCAGGTTTTCATGCGACAGGCGCTGGCTGCGGGTCAGCATCGAATAGGCAAACTGCGGCGCTTCCATTGCGGTGTAGCGCTGCACGTTCTCGAACCACTCCATCGAATTACGCGCTGCGCTCTGGATCTTCAGCACTTCGACTGCGCGTACTTCCTGGTACGCGGCCAGTGCGGCGGCGGCGCTGCCGTGCGCGGCAAAGCAGCGCGCCAGTTCGATCGCGTCTTCCAGCGCCAGCTTGGTGCCGGAACCGATCGAGAAATGCGCGGAGTGCGCCGCATCGCCCATCAGTACCACCGGCACGTCGCCATTCCAGTGCAACCACTTCCGGCAGACGATGCGCGGGAACTTGATCCACACATTCGATCCGCGCAGGTGGGCCGCGTTGGACATCAGTTTGTGCCCTTCCAGCCGTTCGGCGAACAGCTTCTCGCACCAGGCCAGCGCTTCTTCCTGCGACATGTCGTCCAGTCCGGCGGCACGCCACACGGATTCCGGCGTTTCGATGATGAAGGTCGAGGTCTCGCCGTCGTACTGGTAGATGTGCGCCTGGAACCAGCCATGTTCCGTTTGCTGGAAATCGAAGGTGAAGGCATCGAACTTCCGGGTCGTTCCCAGCCAGACGAAACGGCACTGGCGCGCCTCGATCATCGGCTGGAACGTCTCTTCATAGCGCGCCCGCACGCGCGAGTTCAGGCCGTCCGATGCGATCACCAGGTCGGCTTGGTAGCGCGCCGCCAGTTCCTGGTCGTCCTGCACGTCGGTCTCGAACACCAGTTCCACACCAAGTTCTTCGCAACGCTGCTGCAGGATGTTAAGCAGGCGTTTGCGGCCGATTCCGCAGAATCCATGGCCACCCGAAGTGACTTTCTGCCCCTTGAAGAAAACGTCGATATCGTCCCAGTGGTTAAAGGACTGCAGGATTTCGCGCGCCGTCTTTTCATCGGCCGCCACCAGGTTGCCCAGGGTCTGGTCGGAAAACACCACGCCCCAGCCGAAGGTATCGTAAGGCCGGTTGCGCTCCACCACGACAATGCGGTGCGACGGGTCCTGCTTTTTCATCAGCAGGGCAAAATACAGGCCGGCGGGGCCGCCGCCAATACAAACGATATTCATGCGATTCCTCAGGTGCTGCGGAGTTTGAAGCGTTGCAGCTTGCCGGTTTCAGTGCGCGGCAGCGACGACAGGAAGCGGATCGAGCGCGGATATTTGTACGGCGCGATCTGCTCCTTGACGAAATCCTGCAGCTGGGCTGCCATCCCCGGCGACGGTTCGAAGCCGGGCTTCAGCACGACATGCGCTTCCACGACCTGGCCGCGCTCTTCGTCCGGCTTGCCGACCACGCCGCATTCCGCCACGGCGGGATGGCGCAGCAAGACATCTTCCACTTCGGGGCCGGCAATGTTGTAGCCGGCGGAGATGATCATGTCGTCGGTGCGCGAACGGTAGAAGAAATAGCCGTCGGCATCCATTTCATAGGCGTCGCCAGTCAGGTTCCAGCCATTCAGGACGTAGTCGCGCTGGCGCGGATCGTCCAGGTAGCGGCAGCCGGTCGGGCCTTTCACGGCCAGGCGGCCGACGATGCCGGGTCCGACCGGCAGGCCTTGCTTATCGACCACGCAGGCGCGGTAGCCGGGAATCGGCTTGCCGGTGGCGCCCGGGCGAATCTCGTCGCCCGCTGCGGAGATGAAGATATGCAGCATTTCAGTCGCACCGATGCCGTCGATCATGCGCAGGCCGGTGGCCTGCTGCCATGCTTCGCGCGTTGCCACCGGCAGCGCCTCGCCGGCCGAGACGGACTTCTTCAGGCTGGACAAGTCGTATTTGCCGGTCAACGCCGCCATCTGGCGGTAGAAAGTCGGGGCTGTGAAGCAGATCGTGGCGCGGTATTTTTCAATGGACTGCAGCAGCGCTTCCGGCGTCAGTTTCTCCAGCAGCACGGAGGCGGCGCCCACGCGCAGCGGGAACAGCAGCAGGCCGCCAAGGCCGAAAGTAAACGCCAGCGGCGGCGTGCCGATGAACAGGTCGGCGACTTCCGACTTGAGGATGTGGCGCGGGAAGCAGTCGCAGATGGCCAGCACGTCGCGATGGAAGTGGATGGTGCCTTTCGGGACGCCGGTCGTGCCGGAGGTGAAACTGATCAGGCAGATATCGTCGGCTGCCGTATCGCATGCAGCGGCGCTTGCCGGCTGCGCCGCCATCAGGGCATCGAGCGAGCGCTCCTGCGCCAGGCCGGCCTGCGCCTCGGCCGGCACGTTGAACCACACGATCCGCTCGGGGCGGTTTGGCGCTGCTTCAATTTCCTCGCGCAAGGCATGGGCGCATAGCACCGCCTGCACTTGCGCCTTCTGCATGATGACGCCCAGCTCGCGGGCCCGCAGCAGCGGCATGGTGGGCACGGCAATCAGGCCCGCCTTGAGCACGGCCAGCACGGCGGCAGCCATCATCGGATGGTTGGCGCCGCGCAGCAGTACGCGGTTGCCGGGCACCAGTCCCATCGGGCCGCGCAGGACGTTGACGATGCGGTCGACCTGCTGCTGCAGTTCGGCGTAAGACCAGTTGATGCCTTCGCCGTGCAAGGCCGGGCGCCCGCCGCGGCCTGCCGCAACGGCCTGGTCGAGGATGTCGGCCACGCAGTTCACGCGCGACGGATACTGCAACTCCGGGAGGTCGAACACCAGGTCCGGCCATTGGTCGGCCGGCGGTAGGTGCTGGCGCGCGAACTGGTCGAGATGCGCGCTCGGTTCTGCTGCAGTGGGTCTGTTCATGGTCGCCTGGGTAAGGTTCGGTTGAAAGTACAGCCTGCGGTGCAGACTACTTTAAACCTAAACTATATTTACCGCAAGCGCGGGCCTCAGCCCTGGCGCACCAGCGAGGATTGGTGCAGCACCGCCCGGATCACCTCCGTCAGCGCCGCCTGCACTGCCTGGTTGCTGGTGTGGCCGCCCATCAGCGGCTTCAGGGACGCCGCCGCGCCGTGCAGGCCCAGCGTGGTGCAGCCGGTGTGCAGGCGTTCCAGCCGCACGCGGGCTTCCGCCTGCTCATCGTGCGCCAGCAGCGCATCGATCTCGTTGCTGGCCGCCGTAAGCTGGTTCTGGAAGCCGGTCAGGTAGACCAGCAGGCGGTCGGCGGCGATCCCCAGCCGCACCAGGGTGGCCGCCGGGTCTTCCGCCCGATGCTCGTAGCCATTTTCTGCCTGGTCGAGGAAGGCGCCCAGGTGGGCGCGCACCTGCTCCGACTGGAATGGCTTGACGATATAGCCGGTGGCGCCGGCCAGGGTGGCCTGCTGCACGGTTTCCTTGTCGGTGGCGGAGGACACCAGCACGAACGGTACTTCCGCCAGCTCGCCATGTTCGCGCACGCGCTGCAGCAGCTCGATGCCGGACAGGCGCGGCATGCGCAGGTCGCAGAAGACGATGCCCGGGCGCAGGCCGTTCTCCAGTTGCTGCCAAGCGTCGGCGCCATCCTCCGCCTCGACGATCTCGAACTTGCCGCAACCGTCGATCAGGTGCATCAGCACCATGCGTGAGACTACGTCGTCGTCGACTACCAATACTTTCATGCTCTCTCCGCTTTTATTTTAATGACGCGTTGGGGATACGACGTGTTCCAGCAGCAGCCGCAGGCGCGGCAGCTTTTCGCGGATCGCAGGCCACATGGCGCGATCCGCAGCCCTTTCCAGTTCACCGCACAGGGCATGCAGTTCGGCCTCGTCCAGGTAGGCGGCGCTGCCCTTCATGCCATGGAACAGGCGGCCGGCCGCATCGGCATTGGCCGAGGCCAGCGCCTGGTCCATTTCACGCAGGCGCGCCGGCAAGTCGGCGATGAAGGCGTCGCGCAGGCGCAGCTTGAGCGCTTGCCCGGCCTGGCCCGGCATCGGTTGCGGCGGCGGCAGGTCGCACACGCCGAACATGGCATCCAGTTCGGCCACCGAGGGCCGCTCCTCCCTGCGCGGGCGCATCGACGGCAGCTTGATGCCGCGCGCAAGCTGGCGTTCGATGGCGCGTTCAAGCTGCATGTGCAGCGCGCCTTCGTCGATCGGCTTGGTCAGGAAGTCGTCCATGCCGGCGGCCAGGTAGCGGCTGCGGTCCTCATCGCTGGCGTTGGCCGTCAGGGCCACGATCATCAGGTGCGGGTCCAGCACCGGCGCTTCGCGCGGGCCGCCGGAGCGGATCAGGCGCGTCGCGGTGGAACCGTCCATCTCCGGCATGCGGCCGTCCATCAGGATCAAATCGTAGCGCTGCTGGGCGCAGGCAGCCAGCGCCAGCACGCCATTGCCGGCGATGTCGACCTTGTGCCCCAGGTCTTCCAGCATCATGCGCACGATGATCTGGTTGGTTGGGAAGTCTTCCGCGCACAGCACGCGCAGTTGGTGCGTGTGCTGCTCGCGCGCCACATGGGGCGCCAGCGGCGGCGCCACGCCGTCGCGCAGCGGAACGGTAAAGGCAAAGCTGGAGCCTGCGCCCGGTGCGCTGACCACGTCGATCAGGCCGCCCATCAATTCCACCAGCTGGCTGCTGATCGCCAGTCCAAGGCCGGTGCCGCCGTAGCGGCGGGTGGTGGTGGTGTCGCCCTGCTCGAACTTCTGGAACAGGCGCGGCAAGGCGTCCGGCGGAATGCCGATGCCGGTATCTTCCACCGTGAAGCGGATGCGGTGGCCTTGCGGCCCGCTGCTTTCACGTTCCACCCGCAGCGAGACCTTGCCGCGCTCCGTGAACTTGAAGGCGTTGCCGACCAGGTTGACCAGCACCTGGCGCAGGCGGGTCGGGTCGCCCACCACGAATTCCGGCAGGTCCGGCGCGAAATCGACTTCGAAGCCGACCATATTGGACATGGTCTGTTCGGCGAACAGGCTGACCACGTTCTCGACCATGCTGGCCAGCGCGAAGTCGATCGATTCGATATCCAGCTTGCCGGCCTCGATCTTGGAGAAGTCCAGCAAGTCATTGATGATCGCCAGCAGCGACTGCGCATTGCCCTGGCCGCGCTCGATCTGTTCGCGCGTGCGCTCGGCCAGCGCATTGTCGCGCAGCGCGAAGCCCAGCATGCCGATCACGCCAGCCAGCGGGGTGCGCATTTCGTGGCTCATATTGGCCAGGAATTCGGACTTCTGGCGCGTTGCCTCTTCCGCCCTTTGCTTGGCCAGCGACAGGTGCTTGTCGCGCTGCTCCAGCTCCCGCTTCTGCTCCTGCAACAGCTGGTTTTTCAGTTCCACTTCGGCGGTGCGCAAGCTGACCTGCTTTTCCAGTTGCAGCTGCTGGCCGCGCAGCGCCCGCACGCGCATATGGTAAGCGGCCCAGGCGCCGCCCATCGCCACCGCCAGCATGCACAGGCGGAACCACCAGGTCTTCCAGTACGGCGGCGCGATAATGATTTCCAGCGTGGCAGCGTTATCGTTCCAGATGCCGTCCTTGTTGGCGGCCTTGACGCGGAACTGGTAAGTGCCGGGATCGAGGTTGGTATAAGTGGCGAAGCGCTTGCCGGCATCGGTCACCACCCAATCCTTGTCGAAGCCGACCAGCTGGTAGGCGAAGCGGTTGCGTTGCGGCGCGGCGTAGTGCAGTGCGGCGAATTCCAGCGAGAATACGGAATCGCCTTCGCGCAGCGACAAGGAACTGGTGTATTCGATGGCCTGCTGCAGCACGCCCTTGTTGGCGCCGCCCTGCCCCGGCCGCACCGGCTTGTTGAAGATCTGGAAGTCGGTGATGACGGCCGTCGGCGCCGAGCCGTTCTCCCGCACCTCCTGCGGATCGAAGGCGGTGATGCCGTTAAAGCCGCCGAAGTACAGCGTGCCGTCGGCCGCGCGCAAGGCGGAGCCGTCGAAATAGGCGCCCTCGATGGTGCCGTCCACGCCGGAGTAATTGCGCACCTGGCCATTGCCCATGTCGAGGCGCGAGATGCCGGTATTGGTGGACAGCCAAAGGTATTTTCCGCGGTCCGGCAGGATGCCCGCGATCGCATCGTCGGCCAGGCCGTCCTTGCGCAGGAAGCGGCGGAAGTTCACGCTGCCGTCCGGGCGCCGCTCCATGCGGTTCAGGCCTGCCGCAGTGCCGATCCACAGCATGCCGTCGTCGTCCTCGAACAGGTAGTGCACCTCGTTGTGGCTCAGGCTGCCCGCGTCGTTCGGGTTGTTGCGGAAGTGCGTGAAGCGGCCGGTCTTGCGGTCCAGCAGGTCAAGGCCGTTGAAAGTACCGATCCACAGGTTGCCGCGCCGGTCTTCCAGCACCGGGCGCGCCACGCTGTCGGCCAGGCTGTGGATGTCGGACGGGTCGTGGCGGAAAGTCAGCACGCCGTTGCTGGACGGGTCGATGCGGTGCAGGCCGTTGCGGGCGGAAGCCCAGACCATGCCTTCGCGGTCGCCGTACAGGAAGCGGATCACGTCATTTTCAGGGTCGCCATGCGACAGCATCAGCGGGCCGAAACGGCGCGCCTTGATATCGAAGCGGCGCACGCCGTTGCGGCTGCCGATCCACAGCACATTGCGGTCGCGCGGGTCGTGCAGCAAGGCCGTGACCTGGAATTCCAGGCTGTCGCCGCCAGTGCCCGTGCTGGTGCGATACAGCACGGTCTTGCCGGTCACCGGGTCGTAGTAGTTCAGGCCATCGCTATTGCCAACCCAGACTTTGCCGTCGCCGGCATCGAGCAAGGCGCGCACCTTGTTGTCGGTCAGGGTGAAGGGCTGGCCGGGATCCTTGACCAGGCGCGAAAAGCCGCCGCTGCCCAAGTCGACCCGGCTCACGCCGCGGTACCAGGTGCCGACCCAGAGCGTGCCGACGTTGTCGCGGAACAGCGAGAACACGTAGTTGTCCGCGATGCTGTGCGGGTCGCCCTGCTGGTGACGGTATTGCACGAAACGGTCGTCCGACTGGCGCCAGCGGAACAAGCCGCCGGTCTGGCTACCCACCCACAGCGTGCCGTCCTGGTCCTGGTAGATGCGCTTGACGGTGCTTGGCGGCAAGCCTTCCGCCGCACCCAGCATGCGGCGCTGCGGATGTTTTCCTTCCAGCGTCCAGCGCTCGATGCCGTTCTGGGTGCCGACCCACAGCACCTGGTCGCGGTCCACCAGCAAGGATTGGGCACCGCGCGCACCGGCTGCTTTCAGCGGGTAGTGGACGAAGCTGCGCGAGCCTGCCTCCAGCATGTCGACGCCGGCCGAAGTGGCGACCCACAACCTGCCCTGCTTGTCGCGCGCCAGCGCATTGACCTGGTCATGCCCAAGACTGCCGGCATCGGTGCGGTCGTGGTGGTAGATGGCGAACTTGCCCGTGGCAGGATCAAAGTGCTGCAGGCCGTCGGCGGTGCCGATCCACAGGCCACCGCTTCCATCGTCCAGGATGGCCTTGATGTGGCGGTTGCCGCTGCCGCGCTTTTCCGGTTCGCGCGGCAGGAAGTGGCTGAACGCTTGCGTCTTCGGGTCGAACAGGTCAAGCCCGCCGTCGGTGCCTACCCACATGCGGCCGCGCGGGTCGAGATGCAGCACGCCGACCCAGTTTTCGGCCAGGCTGCGCTGGTCGCCAACGATATTGCGGTAAACCGTGACTTTGTAGCCGTCGAAGCGGCTCAGGCCCGCCTGGCTGCCGAACCACATGAAGCCCTGGCGATCTTGCACAATTGACAGCACCGATTCCTGGGCCAGGCCGTCATCCACGTCCAACTGCTCGAAACGCAGGGTGCGCGGCGGCGCCGCCAGCGCCGGGAGGGCGAGCGTGCAAGCCAGGGCCAATGCGGCAAGGCGCGAGATCAATCGAGGTACTGTTCCAGCCACGGGGTCAAATCAGGAAGAATCAGGGCAAAAGCTGCCATTTTACTATTGGTGGCCATCAGGACCCGAAAAATGCCAATACGTCGGCGCGCCGGGCCTGGGTATCGCGCTGTCCCAGGCGGATCAGCTCCTGGGTGTAGCTCGCTTCGAACAGCAGGTAAGACGCCAGCGCCGAGCCGCGCGCCTCGGTGGCGCCGATCCCGGACAGCATGGTGCGGATCGGCGCCGGCAAGCTGCCGATATGGCGCGCTGCCAGGTCGTCCAGCCGTTCGGACGGGGCGATGACCAGCAACTCCACCGGCCGCAGCGGGGTCTTGGCCAGCAAATCCTCCGGCAGCACGGACAAGGTCTGGTTGACACGATTCAGGCGCTCGATGTCGACTGCCAGTCCATCCAGGAAGATGGAGGACATGGCATGGCCGGCAATCTGCGCCAGGCTCGGGTAGCGCGGCGTTTCCGTCATCTGGCGCGGCGGCTCGGTCAGGCGCCCGGCCCCGACCACCAGCACCTTCTGCGCCCCAAGGTGGATGGCCGGCGAGATTGGCGCCAGCTGGCGCATCGACCCGTCGCCGCAATATTCCAGGTGGCCGCCCATGTACAGCGGCGTGGCCGGGAAGATGAAAGGAATGGCGGACGATGCCAGCAGGTGTTCGACGCCGATCTGGTCCTGCATTGCCACGCGCTGCATGCGCACCCAGGGCGCAATTTCGGCAGCGGTCTGGTAGAAGGTAATGTGCTGGCCGCCGGTGTAGGACGAGGCGGTGACGGCCACCGCGTGCAGCAAGCCTTCCTGCAGGCAGTTGTCCAGGCGCGGCAGGTCCAGCATGCGGTGCAGCAGGTTGACCAGCGGGGTGTTATCGAGCAGCGACTGCGGCGGCGCGGCGCGCCATTTGCGCAGCAGCCAGCCGAAGGACAGCAGCGATAGCCAGCGCGCGCCGGATCGCAGCACGCCCAGCGAGTCGGCGCGATAGACCTGGTTTGCTTCGAAATTGCTCCACACATCAAGCAGCTTTTGCACGCCTTCGCCGAAATTATCGGCGCGGCAAGCCAGGGCGGTAGCGTTGATGGCGCCAGCCGAAGTGCCGCAAATGATCTGGAAGGGATTACGTGCCGGCGGCCATCCCTCTTCCCACAGGATTTCGGAAATCGCCTGCAAAACGCCTATCTGGTAAGCCGCACGGGCGCCACCGCCCGTCAGGATCAAGCCTGTTTTCTTTTTCATGCCCATTTATCAAGGGTAACATGCTGGCCGCGGGGCGGGAATGCTTGCGGCCCTGCCCACCCCTGGCCTGTCGCGCGCTCGTCACTCCCCGCGCACGATGCCTTCGCGGCGCGGATCGGCGCCGCCGAACCAGCCCGTTGGCGTGCGCTGCAAGCCTTGCAGGCCCGAATTGAGTTCGACCTGGCGCACCTCATGGCCACGCGCTTTCAACTGGTCGACCACGTCGCCCGGGAACTTGCCCGCTTCCAGTTCGGTCGGGCCATTGCGGCTGCCGAAATTGGGCAGGCTGATGGCCTGTTGCACATTGAGCTTCCAGTCCAGCGCACCGACCAGCACCTTGGCGACATAGTTGATGATGGTGGAACCGCCCGGCGATCCGGTAGCCAGCACCAGTTGCCTGGTCTGCTTGTCGAATACCAGGGTTGGCGCCATGGAACTGCGCGGGCGCTTGCCCGGCTGCACGCGGTTGGCGATCGGGCCGTTTTCATCCACCGCATCCCAGGAGAAGTCGGTCAACTGGTTATTCAGCAGGAAGCCATCGACCATCTGGCGCGAGCCGAAGGCGTCTTCCACCGAAGTGGTCATCGAGATGGCGTTGCCGTTGCCGTCCACCACTACCAGGTGCGAGGTGGATGGCTTGTCCAGCGCGGTGTCGTCGCCCCAGGCCACTTTCACTTCGGCCGGCACGCCGGCACGGGCGCGCCCCATCGACTTGTCGCCGATCAGGGTGGCGCGTTGGCGCAGGTAGGATTTATCCAGCAGGCCGCTGGCGCCCTTGCCGGGCAGCGGCACGAAATCGGTATCGGCCACGTAACGGTTGCGGTCAGCATAGGCCAGGCGCTCGGCTTCCGACATCAGGTGGATGGCGTCGGCGCCGATGACGCCGTTGACCGGCGCGTAATCGCCGATCTTGCTGTTTTCGAGAATACCGAGGATCTGTGCAATCGCCACCCCGCCGGACGAAGGCGGCGGCATGCCGCACACGGTGTAGGCGCGGTAGTCGGCGCACAGCGGCTCGCGTTCCTTGGCCTTGTAGCCGGCGATATCGACTGCGGTCAGGCCGCCGGGATTGGTCGGGTGGCCCTGCACTTTCGCCGCGATGTCGCGCGCGATGTGGCCGCGGTAGAAGGCATCGGCACCTTCGGCGGCGATTTCGCGCAGGGTCTTTGCCAACGCAGGATTTTTCAGCACGTGGCCGACGGGCCAGGGCTTCCTGTCCTTGTCGAAGAAGTAGGCGGCGGCAACCGGGTCGCGCTGCAGGTAACGCTCACCACTCAGCAAAGCGTTCAGGCGCGGGCTGACGGCAAAGCCCTCCTCGGCCAGCTTGATGGCGGGCGCGAACAGCTTGGGCCAGGCCAGCTTGCCATATTCCTTATGCGCCAGTTCCAGCATGCGCAACACACCCGGTGCGCCGACCGAGCGGCCGCCGACCACACCCTCCGCACGCGGCAAGGGCTTGCCATTGGCATCCTGGAACAGGGTTTCGGTAGCGACTGCGGGCGCGGTTTCACGGCCGTCGAAGGAGCGCACTTTCTTGCCGTCCCAATGCATCATGAACGCGCCGCCGCCGATGCCGGAGGATTGCGGCTCGACCAGGGTCAGTACCAGCTGGGTGGCGATGGCCGCGTCGACCGCGGAGCCGCCTTGTTTCAGCATCTGGTAGCCGGCTTCCGTGGCCAGCGGGTTGGCGGCGGCCACCATGTATTGTTGCGCGGACCAGCCGGCTTTCTCCTGCCAGCCGGTGGCGATTTCAGGAGCGCGATTATCTTGGGCGTGCAGCGGGAGGCTGGTGCAGCAGAGCGCTGCGAGGGCGAGGGCTATGGCTTTCATCCGGCCATGCTACACCAAAACCGGTAACCCAGCCGGATGGCCGTCCCGTCAGACCCCCAGGGTCCGGCACCGGCTTGCGGCCGTAGCGTATCGGTATCCGACCCTGCGGGCCAGACACCGCTTTGCCGGCTTACTTGGGCTGCATGCGGATCGCACCATCCAGGCGGATGGTTTCGCCATTCAGCATGGTATTTTCAATAATGGACTTGGCCAGCGAGGCATACTCGAACGGCTTGCCCAGGCGAGGCGGGAACGGCACCATCTTGCCCAGCGCATCCTGCACTTCCTGCGGCATGCCCAGCAGCATCGGGGTCTCGAAGATACCCGGCGCAATGGTCATCACGCGAATGCCAGAACGCGACAGGTCGCGCGCCATCGGCAGGGTCATGCCGGCCACGCCAGCCTTGGACGCGCCGTAAGCCGCCTGGCCGATCTGGCCATCAAACGCCGCCACCGATGCAGTATTGATCATCACGCCGCGCTCGCCCCACTCCGCCGCTTCGGTCTTGCCCATGGCATCGGCCGCCAGGCGGCACATATTGAAGGTGCCGATCAGGTTGATGCTGACAGTGCGTGCGAAGGAGTCCAGCGGATGCGGGCCATCCTTGCCCACGGTCTTGATGGCTGGCGCCACGCCGGCGCAGTTGACCAGGCCACGCAGGGTGCCCATGGCGGTAGCAGCAGCCACCACGGCCAGGCCGTCCGCTTCGGAAGTCACGTCGCATTTGACGAATTTGGCAGCGCCCAGTTCAGCGGCCAGCTTTTCGCCCGCTTCCACCTGCACGTCCGCCAGAACGACTTTACCGCCGTTGTCGACGATCATGCGCGCGGTGGCCGCGCCCAGGCCCGACGCACCGCCGGTGATGATGAATACTTGGTCCTTGATTTGCATGCTTTGTCTCCCCTATTTACTTTACGTTACGTAAACGTCAATCGAGGCGTATTGTACGCGAAATCAGTAGCAAGTCATCCATCCCCCGCTCTGGGAGCACACTTTTCCGCTCGGGCTGATCACCTGCCCTGGCGGCCCGTGGTAATAGATGCCGCTGGCGTCTAGGCAGCCGCCCGCATCGCACTGGACCGGGATCGGCGCGCTGGGGCCAGGCAGCGGCGTGGTGGGCGGCAGAATCGCGCCCGGCGGCAACGCGGGCTGCCCGGCGCGCGGCAACTGGGCAATCGGCGTGGGAGTTGCATGCGAGTCGCGCCTGGTCAGCATGGGCGCCCAGGTCAAGGAAGAATCGGGAGCCGGCGCAATGCGCGGTGTTGGCGTAACGGCCAGCGGCACCGGGCGGCGCGGCAGGTTCTTGCGGGCAGGCGCCGTGCGGCAAGGCTCTTGCAGCAGGTGCTTGCCGTCGGCGCTGAGCCGGCATTCCGGCAATCGCCGGTACTCGTCAAGGGATTCGGAGCCAGCGGCCGGGCCGGAAAGCCCGGCGGCCAGCGCCAGCAGCAGTGGAATGTTCATGATGCCCTCCGCAGCGTATTGCCATCATACGCCGCGAAGGGTGAACGCGGCGCGACCTACTTGGCGGCCGCTGCCTCGCTTGCCGCTTGTCCCGGCACCTCGGCAGCAGCAGCGGCAGCAACCGGCGCCGGCGCAGGCGCCGGCACAGCGGCCGGTGCGGCTACTTGCGGCGCCGCAGCCGAAGCCGGGGCCACCACCTGTTGCTGCGCCTGCATCGGCGCCATGGTCACCGACAGGATGCCGGTGGCAGGCAGCAGCGGCACCAGCAGCAGCGCCACGATGTTGATGATCTTGATCAGCGGGTTGACGGCCGGGCCGGCAGTATCCTTGTACGGGTCGCCCACGGTATCGCCGGTCACCGCCGCCTTGTGCGCGTCGGATCCTTTGCCGCCGTGGTTGCCGTCCTCGATATACTTTTTCGCGTTATCCCAGGCACCGCCACCGGTGGTCATCGAGATCGCCACGAACAGGCCGGTGATGATGGTACCCATCAGCAGGCCGCCCAGTGCGCGCGGGCCAAGCAGCATGCCGACCAGGATCGGCACCAGCACCGGCAGCAGCGAAGGGGCGATCATTTCCTTGATGGCCGAAGCGGTCAGCATGTCGACAGCCTTGTCGTACTGCGGCTTGCCGCTGCCGTCCATGATGCCCTTGATGTCGCGGAACTGGCGGCGCACTTCCACCACCACGGCGCCGGCAGCGCGGCCCACGGCTTCCATCGCCATCGCACCGAACAGGTAAGGAATCAGGCCGCCGATGAACAGGCCCACGATCACCATCGGGTCCGACAGGTCGAACGTCATCGACATGCTGCGCGACTCGAGCGCGTGCGTGTAGTCGGCAAACAGCACCAGCGCAGCCAGGCCGGCGGAACCAATGGCGTAGCCCTTGGTCACAGCCTTGGTGGTGTTGCCCACGGCGTCCAGCGGGTCGGTAATGGCGCGCACGGAATCAGGCATGCCCGACATTTCGGCGATACCGCCGGCGTTGTCGGTGATCGGGCCGTAGGCGTCCAGCGCCACCACGATGCCGGCCATCGACAGCATGGAAGTCGCCGCAATCGCAATGCCATACAGGCCGGCCAGCTTGAAGGAAACCAGGATCGCCACACACACAGCCAGCACCGGCCATGCAGTTGACTTCATCGACACGCCCAGGCCGGCAATGATGTTGGTGCCGTGACCGGTGGTGGAGGCTTCCGCAATATGGCGCACCGGGGTGAATTCGGTGCCGGTGTAGAACTCGGTGATATAGACCATCAGCCCGGTCAGCACGATGCCAACCACCGTAGCGCCCAGCATTTTGTAGCGCATGTCGTCGTCAGGCCAGACCAGCCAGGTCACGACCACGAAGCCAATCAGCGACAGGCCGGCGGCCCACCACAAGCCGGTGTACAGCGCCGACATGATCTTCTTGCCCGGTTTCGCCTTGACCATCGAGCAGCCGATGATGGAGCCAATGATGGACACCGCGCCCAGCAGCATCGGGTAGATCGCCGCTTGTGCCGGCGCACTGGTGATCATCAGTGCGCCAAGCAGCATGGTCGCGATCAGGGTCACCACATAGGTTTCGAACAGGTCGGCCGCCATGCCGGCGCAGTCGCCCACGTTGTCGCCCACGTTGTCGGCGATCACCGCAGGGTTGCGCGGATCGTCTTCGGGAATGCCCGCCTCCACCTTGCCCACCAGGTCCGCGCCGACGTCTGCGCCCTTGGTGAAGATGCCGCCGCCCAAACGCGCGAAGATCGAGATCAGGGAAGCGCCGAAGGCCAGGCCGATCATCGGCTTCAGCACTTCATGCACATTAAGCGTTGGGGCAGGCGCAGACGGCGCGCCCATCACGGTGAGGACCCAGTAAAAACCGGCCACGCCCAGCAGGCCAAGGCCGACCACCAGCATGCCGGTGATGGCACCGCCCTTGAAGGCGACATTGAGCGCCTCGTTCATGCCTACCGATGCAGCCTGCGCGGTACGCACATTGGCCCGTACCGACACGTTCATGCCGATAAAGCCGCAAGCGCCGGAAAGCACGGCGCCAAGAAGGAAGCCGATGGCGGTCTTGATATCGATCGCCACCCCGATGGCTACCAGCAAGACAACACCGACAATTGCGATGGTGCGGTACTGGCGGGCCAGGTAGGCCGCAGCACCCTGCTGGATGGCTGTCGCGATTTCCTGCATGCGGGCATTACCCGCGTCCTGTCCAAGAATCCAGTTGCGCGCCCACAGCCCGTATACAACCGCGAGCACGCCGCACGCAATCGCGAACCACAAACTTGCTGCCATAGATTGCCCCCTAACGTTATTAGAATCAAAAGCTACAAAACGAACTCGGTACGACCGAACTACGTACTGCAAAACTTTGACACTTCACGGCCAGGGGGCCGTGCCTTGAACCGGTAGACCTGTGACGCGGCTGCCGCGTGTCGGTGTCTGACCCTGCGGGTCAGACACCGGTCTGCCGGTTTGGCATAAAATTTAGCTGTTCAGAGCCGCGAATGCACGGTCGCGAATCTCGTCGACTGGACCAACGCCTTCGATCTTGCGGTATTTAGGCGCACCAGGCTGGCCCGATTTGGCCCACTCGCCGTAGTAGCCGAGCAGCACTTCGGTCTGGTTGTGGTAGACGTCCAGGCGTTTCTTGACGGTTTCTTCCTTGTCGTCGTCGCGCTGCACCAGGTCTTCGCCGGTGACATCGTCCTTGCCTTCGACTTTAGGAGGATTGAATTTGACGTGGTACACACGGCCCGAAGCCGGGTGGCTGCGGCGGCCGCTCATGCGTTCGACGATCTGGTCGTCCGGCACGGCGATTTCGAGAACGTAGTCGATTTTGACGCCTGCGTCCTTCATCGCGTCGGCTTGCGCGGTGGTACGCGGGAAGCCGTCAAACAGGTAGCCGTTGGCGCAATCCGCCGCTTTCAGGCGGTCTTTCACCAGGCCGATGATGATGTCGTCGGAGACCAGCTGGCCCGCGTCCATTACTTTTTTAGCGGCCAGGCCCAGTTCAGTACCTTCCTTGATCGCGGCACGCAGCATGTCGCCGGTCGAAATCTGGGGGATGTTGTACTTTTCCTTGATGAAGTTGGCCTGAGTGCCCTTACCGGCTCCTGGAGCTCCTAACAGAATGAGACGCATGAATGTTCCTAAACGATTTAATAATAATTTTTGATGATGCCTTAGCCACCTTGCTAGAAACTTACCACAGAAGTTGGCTTATCCGCCACTTTTGTAGAGTGCTTGCACACGCGCCAGGTCCTCCGGGGTGTCCACACCCGCCTGCGGGGCGGCGTCGGTCACGTGTACGGCAATCGGGTAGCCATGCCACAGTACGCGCAACTGCTCCAGGGCTTCAATCCCCTCCAGCGGCGACACTTCCAGCGCCGGGTAGGCTTGCAGGAAGTCGTTCCGATAGGCGTACAGGCCGATATGGCGCAGCGGGACATAGCCGGCCGGCAGAGCCGATTTGTCCCTGGCGAAGGCATCGCGGTGCCACGGAATGGTGGCACGGCTGAAATACAGTGCGCGGCCCTGCTTGTCCAGGACCACCTTCACCACGTTCGGGTTGAAGGCGTCGGCAACATCGTGCAGCGGGTGGGCACAGGTGGACATCGGCACCTCGGCACCAATGCGGGCAGCGGCAGCTTGCAGCAGTTGCGGGTCGATCAGGGGCTCGTCGCCCTGCAGGTTGACCACCACGGCATCCATCGGCAGGTTCATGGCGCGCGCCACTTCGGCGATGCGGTCGGTGCCGGACGGGTGGTCGGCACGGGTCATGAAGACTTCGATGCCGTGCTGTTCGCAGGCTTCTTTAATAGAGGCGTGGTCGGTAGCGACCACGATGCGGGCGGCGCCGGCTTCCCTGGCGCGTTCTGCGACGCGCACCACCATCGGCTTGCCGCCCAGGTCGGCCAGGGGCTTGTTGGGCAGGCGGGTAGAGGCCAGGCGGGCCGGGATGATAACGATGAAGGACACCGCTTACTCCGTGGTGTCTGGCAGGGAGCGCGCTTCGTCGGCCCACATGATCGGAATGCCGTCGCGGATCGGGTATGCCAGGCGGTCGCCTTTGCAAATCATTTCCTGGGCTTTTTTATCGTACTCCAGAGGGCCCTTGCACACAGGGCAGACCAGGATATCAAGCAGGCGTGCGTCCACGTAGTTTCTCCACAATTTGATCGGCCAGCGCCGCGTCGATGCGGGCGCTGACTGGAACGACCCAGATTCTTGGATCGTTGCGTAATTCTTCAATTTGCCAGCATTTTACTGCATCCTTCTCCGTCACCAGAATAAAGTCGGCCTCGATATTCGCGAACGGGCGGTCTTTAAAGTCGTGATGATCGGGAAGCGGCAGCTCTTGCGGCTTGAGTCCTGCGCTGCGCAGCATGGCGAAGAATCGGCCAGGATTGCCAATGCCTGCCGCAGCGGCCACCCGCGCTCCGCTGCGTTGCGCCAACTCGGCCAGCATCATGCGTTCGTTGCGCTGGGCGAGCCGCTCGGCAACGCCTCCCGCAAGGCGCATCTGCCAGGGAGACCCCGCCTGGACGCCCAAAGGCGCGACGGCGGCGGACAACCGGGCCGGCAATTCCGCTGCATTGACCACGGTGAAATCGCGTTTGCGGGACGGCGCTTCGCGCAGCGGCCCTGCCGGCAAGGTCCAGCCATTGCCGACGCCACGGCCGTCGAACAGCACGATTTCCACGTCGCGCGCCAGGGCGTAATGCTGCAAGCCGTCATCCGTAACGATCACGTTGACCCCGGGATGGGCCGCCAGCAAGGCACGCCCTGCGGCAGCACGTGCACGGCCGACGAATACCGGGCAACCGGTGCGGGCCGCGATCAATACCGGTTCATCGCCCACTTCGGCGGGTGTCGACCCGGCGCTGACTTCTCGCGCGGCGGCATCCTTGCTGCCAAACCCGCGCGAAACAACGCCCGGCCGGAAGCCGGCCGCACGCAGCGCATCCACCAGCCAGATGGTCAGCGGCGTCTTGCCGGTACCGCCAATGAAGATATTCCCCACGACGACAACCGGTACCGGCAGGCGCTCGGCATGCGAGACGCCAGCCGCGTACAGGCCGCGGCGCAGGGCGGCCAGTCCCCGGAACAGCAGGGACAAAGGCCAGAGCGCGCATGCCAGCGCGCCCCGCCGCAGCCACTCGCGCGAGAACGTCGCCTCAAGGGAAGAGGCCATTACCTGGCCTGGGCGGTCTGTGCCTCGAAGGTCACGCGCTCAAAGCCTGCCACACGCGCCGCTTCCATCACGTTGATCACCATCTGGTGCATCGCGAACTGGTCGGCGTTGATCTTGACGATCGGGTTGGCATCCTTGGTGGCAGCCTTCATCTGCTCGGCCAGGCCGGCGACATCATGGAACGCCACCGGCGTGCCGTTGATGGTGTAGTTACCCTTGGCATCCACCGTCACGTTCAGGTCATTCGGCTGCTCCACCGTCTTTTCCGCATCGGCGGTCGGCAGGGTGATTTTCAGCTCGGTGAACTTGCTGTAGGTGGTGGTGATCATCAGGAAGATCAGGATCACCAGCAGCACGTCGATGAACGGGATCAGGTTGATCTCGGGATCTTCGCGCTTCTGGCCGCGGCGGAAATTCATCGCCATAAACTGATCCCTCGCTTACTTGCGGGTGTTGTGGACCACGTCCACGAACTTGACCGCCTGCTGCTCCATGTCGATCACGAAGGAGTCGACCAGGGCGCGGAAGTGGCGGTAGAACACCAGGGTCGGCATCGCAATCGCCAGGCCGAAACCGGTGTTATACAGGGCCACCGAGATACCGTGCGCCAGTTGCGCAGGATTTGCGCCGGCAGAGTTCTGGGAACCGAAGATCTCGATCATCCCGACCACGGTACCGAACAAGCCCATCAGCGGTGCCAGGGTAGCGATGGTGCCGAGGGTGGTCAGGAAGCGCTCGAGTTCGTGGGCCACGGCGCCGCCCGCCTCTTCGATCGATTCCTTCATCACATCACGCGGAGCGTTGACGTTACGCAACGCTGCCGAAAGAACAACGCCCAGTTGGGACGACTTTTCCAGCTTGGTGATGATTTCGTTATTGATGTTTCCGCTGCGATAGACGCGCACCACCTCGTCCAGCAGTGTCTTCGGAATGATGCGCGCACGGCGCAGGTACATCAGGCGTTCAACGATCAGCGCAAGGGCAACAATGGAAGCGATCAGCAGAGGCCAGATGGGCCAGCCGGCGGCCTGGAAAATTGCGAGCAAGACATACTCCTAAGAAAGAAAAACCTAAACGCGCAATGTAGCGTGTCGAGAGCTATCAGGCAAGTGTGTGCGTATTCTTCACATTTTCTGTGGACAACATTGTTGGCAATCCAACTATTTCTCATTAACCCTATGATTTGATTATGATTTTTTCTAATGCAAAAATTTTCATCAGCTCTGGAAGGATCAGTTCTGCACATATTCTGTGGACAAAATTGTGGGGAATGGAGGCTTTTATATGCTAAGCCTTTGATCGCAAAGCGAATTATTCTCAAGCACAAAAAATGCGCACTGGCGCTTTTCCTGCTTTTCCCCAGCTGTGCACTTCTTCACATATTCTGTTGATAAGATTGTTAGCAAAGCTATGCTTGAGGGGTAAAGTACTTGATCCATAAGGACTTTCTTGCCATGCGTAAAAATATCGCATGGGGATGTCCACCATGATTCCAGCGACCGAAGTGGACATTTTTGAGCCTTCTACACAAATTCTGTGGACAAAAGTGTGAGCAAGGCCCCGGGGAGCAACGCAAGTCCTTGATCCACAACAACAATCACGTCGCGCCCAATTTTTGGGCAGCACTTTCCCCACAGCTTCTGTGGATAAAATTGTTAGCAAGGGACAGACTGGCGTGCCAAGTCCTTGATTTCTAAAATGAAAGTTACCCTGCAAACATTTTCATCACGCAAGTTTCGACAGCGAAAAGTTCCTCACATATTCTGTGGATATCTTTGTGCGTAACAGCCAATCGCTATCGCAAAGTCCTTGATCTATAAGGAAATTCGCAAAATGCCCGCTTATGTAGCATTTAGGTTTACCCTTAATAATCATGTGTTTACAAAAAATACTTGCGAGTTGAAGTGATATATGACATAAGCATGACCGCTTTCAAAAAGTGTGGACAGGTCCAATGATCAACAGCCCCGAACCCAACCAGGTTATCTCAGTCAGCGCCCTCAACCAGGCCGTAGCACGCCTGCTGGAGCGTTCATTCCCCTTGCAGTGGATATCTGGGGAAATCTCGAATTTCACGCGAGCAAGTTCCGGCCATTGGTATTTCACCCTGAAGGACGACGCGGCCCAGGTACGTGCCGTCATGTTCCGCGGCCGCGCCCAGTACGCCGGCTTCGTGCCGCGCGAAGGCGACAAGGTCGAAGTGCGGGCCCTGGTCACGTTGTATGGACCGCGCGGCGATTACCAGATCAATGTGGAAGCCATCCGCCGGGCCGGTGTCGGCTCGCTGTTTGAAGCCTTCCAGCGCCTGAAAGAGCGGCTGGCCGCGGCCGGGCTGTTCGATACCGAGCGCAAGCGCGCCCTACCCTTGTTCCCGCGCACCATCGGCATCGTCACCAGCCCGCAGGCAGCAGCCCTGCGCGACGTACTGATTGCCCTGCGCCGCCGGGCGCCGCACGTCAACGTGGTGCTCTACCCTACCCTGGTGCAGGGCCAGCAGGCCGGCGCCCAGATTGCCGCTGCCATTGATAGGGCGTCGCGCCGCGCCGAATGCGATGTGCTGCTGGTGGTACGCGGCGGCGGCAGCATGGAAGACCTGTGGTGCTTCAATGAAGAAGTGGTCGCTTACGCCGTGGCCAATTGCAATATGCCGGTGGTTTCCGGCGTTGGCCACGAAACCGACTTCACCATCTGCGACTTTGCCGCCGACGTGCGCGCCGCAACGCCGACCGCGGCGGCCGAACTGGCCGCAACGCCGCGCGCCGACTGGCTCGGCTCCCTGCGCGCCGACGCCACCGACCTGTGCCGGGCCATGCGCCGTGCCTTGAGCGACGCCACCCAAACGCTGGACAACCTGCAGCGCCGCCTGCTCAGCCCGACGGCCCGCATCGCGCAGCAGCGCATGCAGTTGCAAGGCCTGTCCACCGCCATGAGGCACGCCACGCGCAACCCGCTGCAGCAAGCCCGCTTCACAGTCGACCGCCTGGCCGGACGCCTGGCCGCGCGCAAGCCGGACGCCAGCAAGGCACGTGCAGCAATGGAAGCCCTGCAGCACCGCGCCGGCGCCAACATGCGCGCACAACTGCTGCAGCGGCGTGATGCCTTGAACGCGCTGTCGGCGCAACTCGAACTACTGAATCCCCAGCGCACGCTGGAACGCGGCTACGCCATCGTCACCGATGCCGCAGGAGCCGTATTGCGCGACCCGGCGCATATCAAGCCGGGACAATCGCTGGGCGTCCGCCTGGCCGAAGGCAGCGCCGAAATCGGCATTGCCACCGTGCAGCCAACGCTTGCCTAGCGTTCGTATTACAATAGTGGCCGTTTCGGCAAAAATAACTTTTCGTCTCAATCAAAAGGAAACATTCATGGAACATACCCTGCCACCACTGCCGTATGCAATGGACGCGCTGCAGCCGCACATCTCCAAGGAAACCCTGGAATTCCACTACGGTAAGCATCACCAGGCTTATGTCACCAACCTGAACAACCTGATCAAGGGCACCGAGTTCGAAAACCTGTCCCTGGAAGAGATCGTGAAGAAGTCTTCCGGCGGCGTGTTCAACAACGCAGCCCAAGTTTGGAACCACACCTTCTACTGGAACTGCATGGCTCCAAACGCCGGCGGCGCGCCTACCGGTGCCCTGGCGGACGCCATCAACGCCAAGTTCGGTTCCTTCGACAACTTCAAGGCTGAATTCACCAAATCCTGCGTCGGCAACTTCGGTTCCGGCTGGACCTGGCTGGTGAAGAAAGCTGACGGCTCGGTCGAGATCGCCAACACCTCCAACGCTGCCACCCCGCTGACCGGCGCCGACAAGCCACTGCTGACCTGCGACGTGTGGGAGCACGCTTACTACGTTGACTACCGCAACGCCCGTCCTAAGTACGTTGAAACCTTCTGGAACCTGGTGAACTGGAACTTCGTGGCCCAGAACTTCGCCTGATCGCGGTTCTTCGCCAACAAAAAAGCTCGCACACGCGAGCTTTTTTTTCGCCAAATTCGGGGTCAAATTCGGGGTCAGGTCTGTCATTTGGACAGCTAGCGCTCTCATTTGATATTACTCAATACGCAAATTCCGTCGATTTTGCGTATTGAGATTTGTCAAAGAAACTGCGCGCGTGTCCGATTGACAGACCTGACCCCGAATTGGGTTAATAGCGCGGCTTGACGCTGATGACGACCTTGCCGAAGTGGTTGCCGGAGGCCAGGTGCTGGTAGGCTTCGCGCGCCTGGTGGACATCGAACACGCGGTCCACCACCGGCTTGATGTTGCGCTGCGAGACCAGGCGCGACAAGTCTTCCTGCATTTTGCGGCTGCCGACGTAGATGCCGCTCATGCTCTTGCCGCCGATGACGATGCCGAGCAGCTGGACGCTGGTTTCGAAGCCGCCACCCAGCCCGCCGATCACAGCCACCTTGCCGCCAATGCCGGCGGACGCGATCGAACGCGCCAGCGTATCCTGGCCGCCCACTTCCAGCACCAGGTCGACGCCTTCGCCGTTGGTGGCGCGCAGTACTTCCTCCTGCCACTCAGGGCTCTTGCGGTAGTTGATCAGGACGTCCGCGCCTAGTGCGCGCGCCCGCTCCAGCTTGGTGTCGCTGGACGAGGTGACGATCACGCGCACGCCTGCCGCCTTGGCCAGTTGCAGCGCCCACACCGATACACCGCCCGTGCCCAGCAATAGCACCGTGTCGCCGGCTTTCACTCCACCTTCCACGAACAGCGCATTCCAGGCCGTCACACCGGCGCAAGTCAATGTCGCAGCTTCCTCGTAGCTCAGGTGGGCCGGCACTGCTGCCAGGCCGCCTTCATTGATCACCAGTTCTTCCGCCAGCACACCGTTGCCGCCAGCGCCCAGCGTCACGGCCGTTTTACCCGGGGTTACCTTGCCCTCTTCCCACTCAGGGAAAAATGCGGTCGCAACGCGGTCGCCGACACGGAAGCGCTGCACGCCAGGACCTACTTCGACGACCTCGCCGGCCGCATCGGAACCCGGCACCACGGCCCCTTCGCCGCTGGTCGGGTAGCTGCCTTGCGCTACCATCAGGTCGCGATAATTCAGCGAAACGGCGTGTACCTTGACGCGCACTTCCTGATATTGCAGTTCGCGCTTGGGCAGTTTGACGGCTTCCAGGCTGTCGATACCGCCGCCGGGGGTGATTTGGTAAGCGTGCATTTGAATCTCCTTGCAGGTTGTAGTGAAGTGAGAAGAACTATATAGTTTCCATGCGATCCACAGTGGTGGAGTTTTCTCGACAGATTGTCGACCAAATGGAAACAATATGAATGAACGCCTGAATGGCATCAACGTCTTCGTCCAGGCGGTGGAAGCCGGCAGTTTTTCCGCCGCCGCAATCCGCCTGCACCAGACCCGCTCCGCCGTCGCCAAGTCCATCGCGCGGCTGGAAGAGCGGCTGGGTGTGCGCCTGTTCCACCGCACCACACGCAGCCAGAACCTGACCGAAGCGGGCCAGTCATATTACGAACGCTGCGTGCGCGCGCTGGCCGAACTGGATGCGGGCGAGGCCTGCATCGGCACCGGCCGCAACGAACCGACCGGGCGCCTGCGCATCAGCGTGCCGGTGCTGTTCGGCCGCCAGTTCGTGGCGCCACTGATGATGGACCTGGCCCAGCGCTATCCACAACTGACCATCGATATTTCATTCAATGACCGCGTGGTGGACCTGCTGGACGAAGGCTTCGACCTTGGCCTGCGCGTCGGCCCGCTGCCTGACAGCAGCAGCCTGGCCGCACGCCACCTGGGCCAGCAACGCATGCTGATCTGCGCCGCGCCCTCTTACTTGAAGGAGCACGGGGCGCCAAAGACCTTGCAGGATGTGAGCGGGCACCTGGGAATCCTGTATTCGCGCGGACGGGTGGTGAAGGAATGGACGGTGTCGGCGCCGGACGGCCGCACGCATGAGCTGCTGCCGCAGCAGCGCATGTTGCTGGACGATTTGCAGGTGATTGCCGATGCGACGGCGCGCGGCATGGGCCTGGCCTGGCTGCCGTGCTGGCTGATTGCCCCGTATGTGAAACGCGGCGAATTGAAAGTGCTGTTCGATTGCGGGGAAATGGAAGCCTCACAAATGCATCTCGTGTGGCCCCAGACCCCTTACATGCCCGCCAAGCTGCGTGTCGCAATCGACACGCTGCTTGAGGTCACGCCCATCTACCTGGCAAGTGCGGAGCAGAACCCGGCAGTGCCTTACGTGCGCCAGCGCGGCGGCAAGCCAACCAGCCGATAGGCACCCGTGGCTGGCGGGCTTACATCTTCCAGTGCAGGCCAGCCGAGACCGAACGTCCGGTCTGGACCGTACCGAAATTGCTCAACTGCGCGTTACCCGCACTGCCGAAGTGGTAGTACTGCTGCTGCATTTCGTTGGTCAAGTTGACACCGCTGATATCGAACGACATGTTGTCGTTGATTTTGTAGGAGATCTGGAAGTCCACACTCTTTTCCGGATGACGCCAGATACCAATCGGATTAGCAAACAAGGCGGCTTCGTTGCTGGACAAGAAGCCGGAGCGCCAGACATAAGACAGGCGCGCGCTGACCGGGCCCTTTTCGTAAGCCAGGGTGGCGTTGTAGGAGCTCCTGGACACGCCGAAGAACGGGGTCTCGAGCTGGGCGACGATGATGCCTGCATCATTGGCGTCGGGCACGTTCTGCGACGAGGAGAGTCGCGTATAGCTGCCCTGGAAGCCCAGGCCGTCCAGCAGGCTCGGCAGCCCTTTCGGGAAGTAGATCAAGCCGAGTTCGGCGCCCTTGATCGTGCCGTTGGAGGCGTTGACCGGCGAGTTGATGACGTAGTCATAGCCGTTCGTATGGTCGCCGCCCGAAGTCGAGTTGCGGAACGGGTCGTTTGCCGGATCAACGTGAACCCGGTGACGCAAGTTGACGACCAGGCCGTCGATCTTGCGCTTGAACAAAGTGCCGTAGAGCGCGCTGTCCTTCTGGAAATACCACTCAGCCGTCAGATCGAGGTTCTTGGAGCGCGTCGGTTTCAGGTCCGGATTGCCGCCGCTGCCCGAGCCATAACCAACCTTCGACACGTCGTCATTGAGTTGCAGGACCGGATTCAGATCACCGAAGTTCGGGCGGCGCAGCGTTTCACCATAGTTGGTGCGCAGCACCAGGTCCTTGGAGGCGTCGTAAATCAGGGTCATGCTCGGCAGGACCTTGCTGGTCGACTTGCTGGCACTGGAGGTCGTGACCGCCTTCGTCGTGGCATCAACTTTGTAGAAGGTCATGTCGGTATCGACCTTGACGTAGCGCACGCCGAAATTGCCGCGCAGGCGGCGGCCGAACAGCTCGTTTCGGGTATTCCCCATCAGGAAGAGATTGTTCGTCTTCTCATCGACTTCAAACGTCTTTTGCAGGCTCAGTTTGTCTGTCGTCTGGAAGTTCGAATCGGCCGAGTTAAAGAGCTTGCGCCAGTCGTCGATATGGTCGCGGATGTAGTAGGCATTTGGCTCCACCCATGTGCGCGGAACGTCCGAGATGTCCTTGCCGAAGTTCGAGTTGGTGGAGGAATACTCCGAGCCCAGCGAGGCGAGGTTGCGGTTCAAGGTGCCCGATTGCGTCCGGTTGGCCTCCGACGCCTTGCGGTCGTCGAAGCGCACGCCGAACTGGATCGTCTCCAGCGCCCCCCAGTTGGCATCGTAGACGCCCGACAGATTGGCCGTCGCAGCGCTGCCCTTATTGCGATTCGCGTTATCGAAGAACTGCGCAACGTTCCACTTGGCCGGATCGGTCAGGTCGGCATCGTTATTGAAATGGAACGCAGTGTTGTTGCCGCCGGCATTGAAGTCGACGTCGATAGACGGTGCAACGCGATCGATCCGGGTGGCTGTGAATTCCGAGTGATAGCTGCTCGATTGGTACGACAGGTCACCTTCCAGCTTCAGGCGGTCGCCAAGGTCCCACTTGCCGTTCAGGGCATAAACACGGGAATCGGTGGCCGAGGTGGTGTAGTCGCCGCTGTTGAAACCATAGACGTTATTGACATGGCGGCTCTTGATCACGTTCGTTCCCGGGAACGTCGTGATCGTCCCGGCAGGGTTGCTGCCGAGATCACCCCACCAGTCAACAAAGCTGAACAGCAACTGGTTGAAGGCCTTGTCGCGATATCCGTTGTACATCGATTCGAAGGTGTAGACCGAATCACTGTTCGGTTTCCACTGCAAGGCGATATTGGCGGCGGGGCGCTTGCGCTCCCCTTGCAGGTCGCTCTGGAAAACGGCGTCACGCGCCAGGTAATACGGATAGGCTTTGCCGTTGAAGTCCAGCGTTGAACCCTCTGCCATCGGCAAGCCTGCATGGGTACCAGGTGTCCAGATCGTGTTGTCGAAGATGCGCTGCAAGGGAGTGTAACCTGGCGGAACTTCAGCGGCATTGGGGCTGGTGAACGGCACCATGGCACCCGGCGTCACGCTTTCATTGCGGTATTTCGTCTTGTTAGCCGACAGGTTGATCAGGGCGCCGAATTCGCCGACGCCGGTTTGCCAGCGGTTGCTTAACATGGCGCTGAGCTGAGGGTTGGCCTTTTTCGCGGGATCCAGATAGGTCTCACGCGCCGAAATCGACACTTTCGGCCCCTTGAAATCGAACGGCCGCAGCGACTTGACGTCAACCTGGCCTGCAATTCCGGTTTCTAACTGGCTGGCGTCGCGCGTCTTGTAGACGTCAATCTGGCGCACCAGGGTCGAGGGGATATCCTGCAGTGCGACCTGCGTGCCGGATGCGGTAAAGATATTGCGGCCGTTCCAGGTGGTTTGGAGGTCGGGCAGACCACGGATGGACAAGGTGCCGACTTCGCCGCCGGCGCGGTTGGTGACCTGGATCCCCGTCACGCGTTGCAGTGCTTCGACCACATTGTTGTCGGGCAGCTTGCCGATGTCTTCGGCAACGATCGATTCCACCACCTGGTCGTTGGTGCGCTTGATCGCCAGGCTCTTGATCAGCGATGCCTTGACGCCCGTGACGATCACGGTCGAGGTGTCGGCCGGCTCCGCTTGTACGGCGGCCTCTTGCGCCCACACCGATGCACTGCTCAGCAGGCCGGTGGCCAGCATGCAGGCCACGGTGGTTTTAAGGTTCAACTGGTATTGCATTTACGGTCTCCCTGAGTTGGTTTTTGTTAAAACCGAATGTAGGGTAACTGGTGCAATGCAATCCAATTAAATCTTTTCCGACTTCAATACCAATTTTGATATCGAGCGGGTGGGCGCCCCAGAGGAAAGCACGCTCGTGCGCGCCTCCCTTCGCCTATGCCCCGGGCCTGCTGTAGCCTTGCCGCAACAGCATTTAGCTGCCGCGCTCGACGTCGTCGTGTTCCTGCCGTTTGGCGTCGGGCAGCGATTCGACGTGGTCGACATCGATATCGCCGCCATCCGGCGCGGGCGTATCGCGGCCGACACTGGCGCGCTCGCCGGTGCCCTGGGCATCGGAATCGCTGTCGAGTTCGCTGTCCCCGGGACCTGGCGGGCGCGCGCCCTGCAGGTCGCTGCCGGAGTCGGACGAATCGCTGGGGCCGAGCGCCCCGGTGCCATGGCCCTTGTTGACCTCTCGGTCAGGCTGGACCGGCATATTGTCGGGGTCGAGAGTACTGGTTCCTGACATGGTGTCCTCCTGTTTCCATTAACTTAACGAATTCAGGCGCCAGGCGGCGCAGTGTTGGAAGATGCCAACACTGTGTTACATCGGCAATAAAGCTGAAACATATTCGGCCATATACCAAATGCACCAAATTTCCCCTTTAGGTATAAGGTTTTCCCAAGATGTAGCTTTCAAAAAAGACGGAACTCATCCTTGCACGGAGCTTACGTTTGGGGTTTGATGCAGATCAAAAAGGCATTTACCTTAGGTCAACACTAGTACAATTCAGGCTTGAACAAATTGCACAGGAGTGCCTGCAGAATGAGTAGTTTTGACGCAACCAATAAGCGCCTGAAAAACATTCATACTCGCATCCCGGAATTCCCGGAAGACTTGGTACGCCTGCTGCGCATGACCTATCACGTCCAGAAACGCATGAAGGATCTGGCGAACTCGGTATTGCGCAAGTATGACCTGGTCGATGCCAGCTACATGGTGCTGGCGGTGCTGTATGGATCGGAGAATGAAACTTCGACCGCGTCCAACCTGGGCGAAGCCTGCATGGAAAAGCCGGCCAACCTGACCAGGGTCTGCAATGACCTGGAAGCGCAAGGCCTGATCACCCGCGGCAACCGCCCGGGCGACCGCCGCTGCGTGATGATTACCCTGACCGACGCCGGCCGCAACCTGATCGAACAGGTGATGCCGGAAGTCTGGACGCGCACCACCCGCGCTTACGACGGCTACAACGGCGACGACATCCGCGTGCAGGAACAGCTCTTCAAGCGCCAGCTCGCCAACCTCGACGTCTCCGCTTAAAAAACAAGGACATAAAAATGGGGACGTACCCCATTTTTCCGCAATGCGGGAAAATGGGGTACGTCCCCATTTTTTTATTTCTGCGGCTTGGTGTGCTTCATGGCGTAGTACAGGTGCTGCCACCAGTGCTCGCGTGATTGCACGCTCAGCATGCACTGGCGGTCGATCTCTTCCTTGAAGACGCGGTCGCGGCATTGCATATTGGCCAGCGCATTGCGCTGGTTCTCTGCATTCACTACGGCCAGCACGAGCCAGAACACCAGCCCGGACAACAGGACCACCAGCGTCCAGGCAAAGTGGTTGACCCAGGTGCGTTGCACCAGGCCGGCCTCGTCAGGGGCCGACTCCCGGAATGCACGCATCACGCCTTCTTCACGTTGGTCCATGTCTTATTTCTTGGTCGCAGCAGCCTTGGCTACCAGGTAGTCCGCAACCGCCAGGGCGGCAGCCTGGGACTGCTCTTCCGGCTGGTTTGGACGGCCGGCCATCGATGGGGAGGTCACGTAACGGCCATCAATCACCAGGGTTGGCGCACTGTCCACCTTGTACTGGGCGATGATGCTCTCCATACGCTTCATTTTAGACTCGACGCTGAAGGATTTGTAGACGCTTTCGTACTTGGCCTTGTCGACGCCGGCGCTGACCACCACGCCGGTCACGTCGTCTTCGCGCATCAGGCGCTTGTGTTCTTTGTGGATGGCGTCAAACAGCTTCTGGCTGGCGACATCCGTGGCGCCCATGGTTTCCAGGGTCACGTATGCGCGTGCCAGCGGGTCTTTTTCGCCACGGGCGAAGTGGATGCGGCGGAAGTGGATCTTGTCGGCGTTCTGCTTGACCCAGGCCGACATGCGCGGCTCGAGCGCGTTGCAGTGCGGGCAGGTGAACATGAAGAACTCGACCACCTCGACCTTCTTGCCCTGTGCTTCGCTGCGCACGGGGGTATCGAGGACCGTATAGTCAACGCCTTGTTTCGGCTCGGCGGCATAGGCGCCGGCAGCGGTGAACATCAGGGCGGCAGAAGCAATCAGCAGTCGCAGCAAACGCATGGTCATCCTTACAGGTAAATGGTAAACGCCGCGAGATTACCATTTTTTGCGCCCCGTGATCAGCCCCGCGGGCCAAATTGGCGCCAGCGGGGCTGATTTAAGCCAGCTTTAAGCGCTTAGAAGTCGTAACGCGCCGAAACTTTCAGTTGGCGGCCACTGTTCGGGTAAATGCCGCCGCGGCAGCTGAAAGCCTGGCTGAAGTGCTCCTTGTCGAACAGGTTCAGCGCGGTCACCGCCAGCTCCCATGGACCGAACTTGCGCGCATAGCGGCCATCGACCACGGTGTAGGCCGGCATGCGGGCGTCGCAGCTATTGTCGAAGTCACTGCCGTAACGCTGCTGGCCGACGCGCTGCACGCCGATGTCGGCGCTCTGGCCGTCGGACGGCAGCCATGCCAGGCGCACGGTCAGGATGTTTTTCGGCACCAGTGCCAGTTCGCGGCCTGCGTTAGGGCCGGAGCGGAACTCGGCATCCACCTGCTGGAAGTGGCCCTGTACCTGCCATTCCGGCGCGAAACGGTAGCTGCCATCCAGTTCGAAGCCCTTGCGCTGGGTTGGCGCCAGGTTGGTGTTGGCGCCGAACGTGCCCGCGGTCGGGTCGAAGTAGATCTCGTTGTCCAGGTTATGGCGGAAGATGCGCGCGTCGATCTTGGCGGCGCCCTGCGCGTAACCGAGGCCGATTTCGGCATCGTGCGAAGCCTGGGTCTGCAGCGGCTTGGATTGCACGGTGAAGCCGTTCTCGTCGGAGTTGGCGACGCGGTAGCTCTGGCCGGCCTTGGCCCAGGCGGTCAGGCCTGGCGCGGCCAGCATGCTGCCCTGCACTTCCCAGGCGTTGTTGGCTTGCTTGACAAGCACTGCGTCAGCAATGAATGGGTTCGGGTTGACCGATTCCTTTTCGAACAGCTCGCGTCGAACGCCGGCCGCCAGGCGGAATTGCTGCGGGCCGGCGAATTTCACTTCATCGCGCAGGTAGACCGCTTTATTGCGCTGGGATGCTTTGTCGTTGGAGAAGGCAGTATGAGTGATGCGGCTCCAGAGGCCGAAGTCGAAACCGGCTACCAGCTCGTTCAACAGGCCGCCGAACTGGCCCAAGTGGCGCACGCGCGGCGAGAACTGGGTCTGCCTGGTGTCGTAGGCAGACTGGAATACGCCAAACTGGCTGAAATAGCTGGCTTCCGCCTCTTTTTTGCGGTGCGACAGTTCGGCTGCCAGGTCGAAGGCGCCAATCTTGTGTTCCCAGGCGGCGGTGTAACGGTCGCTATCGAGCTTGCCGAAATCGTTCGGGGTCAGGGTCTGGCGCGGATTGGCATTGAATTCGCCTTCTGTCAGGCTGCCGGCGAAACGCTGGTCCTGGCGCGCGATATCGGCGCGCAGCGAGAAGCGGCCCACGCCGGTGTTGAACTTCACGCCGCCGTTGAAACGCGACTGCTTGAATTCATTGTTGTCGCGGTAGTTGTCGGAGCGCTGGTGGCCGGCCGATGCGTCGAAAGCGACATCGTCGAAGCCCTGCACCACGCTGGCGCGTACTTCGCCGCTGTCGAACTGGCCCAGTTCAGTGAACACATTGCCGCTGCGTTCGCCGGCTTGCGGGCGCTTGGTGGTGATCTGGATCACGCCGCCGGTGGCGCCTTCACCATACAGCACGCTGGCGCCGCCGCGCATGATGTCGATGCGCTCCACCATGTCGATCGGGATGGTGGACAGGGTTGCGCTGGACAGCTCGTTTTCGTTCAGGCGCACGCCATCCAGCACGATTACCACGTTCTGGTCGCTGTTGGTGCCGAAACCGCGCAGGTCGAGGCCGAAGTCCGGGCTGCCGGTCAGGCTCTGGCGCCCATACACGCCGCCGATCTTGCGGATCGCCTGGTTGACGTCGGTCACGCCGGCGCGGCGAATGTCTGCCGCGGAAATGGAAGTGGCGCCGATCGGCAGCAGCGATGGATCGCTGGCGAAGCGGGAACCGGAAACGACAACGGTGTTCGATTGGGCTTGGGCTGCTGCGGCAAAGCACAGGGCGATAGCTGCGGCAAGCGCGCAGCGCGAGGTGATGAAGGTCATGGCTGTTTGAATGAGTATTTTCCGCCTGCCTCCCCGCAGCCGGAATCCACAGAAGACGATCCCTGTGCGGGTGCGCTTCCACCTCCCTGGCCGGTATCCGGGCTGGCAAGACTGACCGTTCCACCTTCCTGCAGATGCAGTGGTTGTTTGGCGCGGCCTGCCGTCATGACGACGGCGCTTGCTTACCGTTGCGGGGGCAGCACTATGCGTTTCCCGTTTAACTGCCCCCATGAACAGGGGACGAGCACCAAGGCGCCCACATTATACGCTGCTTGCGCTATAGTGACGCGTTGCCAAATTGTTATGGGAGAACCATGCGTACTTTCATCGCGCTCGCCGCCATCGCCCTGCTGGCCGGCGCCGCAGCACCGCAAGCCGAGATACCGACCGCGCCGCGCAGGGCCGAAGCGGTCGCCGTGCCCAGCGCCCCCAATGCCTGGGGCGGCATGCGCACCGGCCAGGAAGCCACCCTGTCGGACCGCGTGGTGGACTACCAGATCGAGGCCAGCCTCGACCCGGTCAAGCACACCATCGACGGCAAGCAGCGCCTGACCTGGCGCAACCGCAGCAGCGAGCCGGTTCGCAGCGTCTACATGCACCTGTACCTGAACGCCTTCCAGAATTCCGGCAGCACCTACTTCACCGAGCAGCGCAAGAGCGGCAATGGGTTCCGTTCCGGGGTCGATACCAAGGACGGCGACTGGGGCTATATCGATCTGCGCAGCGTGCAGCAGAACGGCGCCAACGTGGCATGGAAATTCGTGCAGCCGGACGGCGGCCCGGTGACCGACCGCACCGTAGTGCGCATGGACTTGCCGCAGGCTGTTGCACCGGGTGCCAGTACCACGCTCGACATCAGCTTCTTCGACCAGTTGCCGCGCGTCGTCTCGCGCACCGGCTACTTCGGCACCTTCCACCTGGTGGCGCAATGGTTCCCCAAGATCGCCGTGCTGGAGTTGCCCGGCGAGCGCGGCGCCACCCAGGCGCGCTGGAATGCGCACGAATTCCACGCCGAGTCGGAGTTTTACGCCGATTTCGGCAGCTATGACGTCAGGCTGACCGTACCGAAGGACTATACCGTCGGCGCCACCGGCGAGCTGCAAAGCCAGCCTGTCGAAAAGGACGGCAAGCTGACCCACCGCTTCGTGCAGGGCGACGTGCACGATTTCGCCTGGACTGCCGACAGCCGCACGGCCAGGCCGCTGACCGATACCTGGACCGGCACCGGCAGCCCGCAAGTGAAGATCACGGTGCTGTACCCGCCGGAATACACATCGAATGCAGCGCCCGCGCTGAAGGCCACCAAGGATTCGCTCGACTACTTCTCGAAGACGCTCGGTCCCTATCCTTACAAGACGGTCACCGTGGTGATCCCGCCGTACAACGCGCGCGAAGCGGCCGGCATGGAGTACCCGACCTTCTTCACCGCCGACGCCTACAAGGACGTCACGCCCGGTACCCTCAGGGCCTTCGAACTGGACTTCGTCACCATCCACGAATTCGGCCACGGCTATTTTTACGGCATCCTCGCCAGCAACGAGTTCGAGGAACCGATGCTGGACGAAGGCCTGAACCAGTACTGGAATACGCGCATGCTGGCCGACCTGGATCGCACGATCGGCGCCACGACGCCTTTCCTCAGCAAGCTCGGATTTGCGCCGCGCTTCGACGTCTGGCATGTCGAACGCGCCGTGAGTCCGCGCGACGAGCCCGCCGACCCGCTGGGTGCCAGCGCATTCCATCGCCTGCAGGGCGTCGGCCCGGTGTATTCCCGCACCGCCACCGCCATGCACGACCTGGAAGCCCAGTTGGGCAAGGAGGTGATGGGGCGCGCTTTCAAGGAATACTACCGCCGCTGGAAATTCCGCCACCCCAGCGTGGCCGACTTCCGCGAAGTATTGGGTGAAGTCAGCGGCAACCGCGCAATGGTCGATCGCGTGTTTGCGCAGCAGGTGTACAGCGTGAACCGGGTCGATGACCGCATCGCCAAGTTCAGCAGCGCAGAAGTGGTGCCGCTGCCGGGCGTGCAGGTGGAGAACGGCAAGCACGTGGAGCTGACGTCGGAACAGGCCGAGGAGCGCGAAGAGCAGCAGCGCAAGGCATGGAAGAAGGCGCACCCGAATGCCAAAGAAGGCGAAGGCCCCTTCCCCTACCACACCATGGTCACGGTGCGCCGCCGTGGCGCCGACGTGCCGCAAACCCTGGTCGTCACCTTTGCCGACGGCAGCAAGGAAACCGTGCAATGGAGCGGTGAGGAGCGCTGGCAAACCTTCGAATGGACCAGGCCAGGCAAGGCCGTATCGGCCGAAATCGACCCGGGCCGCAAGAACTACCTCGATGTCAACAAGCTCGACGACAGCCGCACCGTGAAGCGGGACGGCCGCGCCGCGCGCCGCTGGAGCTTCGACTTCGCCGCCATCGTCCAGACCCTGATCTCCTTCATCGCTACCTTATGAAACTGACCGCCAACCTGAAAAACGCAAGCCGCGCCGCCCTGCAATGGCGGCTGCTGGTGATCTGGCTCGTTGCCGCACTGCTGCCTGCCCTGCTGGTCGCGGCGCCGATGTGGAGTTCACTGTCCGGCATCCTTGACCAGTCCATGCAGGCGCCGCAGCTGGCCAAGTCGCTGGATGTGCTGGCCCTGGCCGACATCATGGCTGAACTCAAGCGCAATAGCCTGTCGCTGCAGGCTGGCGGGATCGCAGCAGTGGTGCTTACCTTGCTACTGTCGCCCCTTCTCACCGGCGTGATCGTCACGGCCGGCCGGGCGGCGCAAACCGCCACTTTCCGCCAGCTGTTTGCCGGTGGCGTGAGCGAATACCCGCGCATGTTCCGCATGCTGTTGTGGGCCGTCGTTCCGCTTGGCGTGGCGCTGGCTGTCGCAGGGGCCGTGAGCGACGGCGTGCAGGGTCTTGCCGAGAAAGCCATCCTCGAATCGGCCGCCGACAACTGGGCGCTGTTTGCCAATGTGCTGGCGGTCCTGCTGATTGCCCTGGTCAACCTGACATTGGATGCCGGGCGTGCCCAATTGGCCATCGACCGCCGCCGCACTTCCGCCGTCAAGGCCTGGTGGTCGGGTCTCAAGTTGCTGTTGCGCCGCCCGGGCGCCATGCTCGGCAGCTATGTGCTGCTGACCGTGGCAGGCCTGCTGCTGGCAGGCCTGTTCGCGCTGGCGCGCTTTAACGTGGCCGGCAGTAATGGCTTGCTGCTGCTGGCCGGCTTCCTGCTGGCGCAGTTAGTGGTGCTGGCGATGGCGTGGATGCGTTCTGCGCGCCTGTTTGTGCTGATGTCGCTGTCAGCGGCGAATCGCTGACCGGAGTATATTGGTGGGCATGACTACCTTGCCCACCTTCTTCCTCTCCCACGGCGGCGGCCCATGGCCCTGGATGCGTGACCAGTTCGGCAACGCTTACGACCAACTGGATGCATCGCTGCGCGATCTGCCGCGCCAGGCCGGCGGCAAGCCGCTGGCCCTGCTGGTCGTCACTGCGCATTGGGAGAGCCGCGACTTCCTGGTGTCGTCGTCGGCCAGGCCGCCAATGATCTACGACTACGGCGGCTTCCCGCCGCATACTTACCAGATCCAGTACCCTGCCCCTGGTTCGCCGCAATTGGCTGCACGCGTGGCCGGGCTGCTTGGCGGGCGCGCCCGCCTCGATCCGGAACGCGGCTTCGACCACGGCACCTTCAGTGCCATGTATCCCGCCTTTCCGCAAGCCGACGTGCCGATCGTGCAGCTCTCGCTGCGCCATGGGCTGGACCCGGCCGAACACCTGGAAATCGGCCGCCTGCTGCGGCCCTTGCGCGATGAAGGGATCCTGGTCGTCGGCAGCGGCCTGAGTTACCACAACCTGCGCGCGTTCAACGCCGCCGGCGCCGAGGCTTCGCGCGTGTTCGATGGCTGGCTGCGCGAGACCATGACGGCAGCGCCGGCCGAACGCACGGCACGCCTGCTGGAATGGGAGCGTGCACCGGCCGCGCGCATGGCGCACCCGCGTGAAGAACACTTGCTGCCCTTGATGGTGGCGGTGGGCGCGGCCGAGGATGCGGCCGCGGAGGTGGTGTATCACGAAGACCGCTTCATGGGGGCGCTGGCGGTCAGCAGCTTCAAGCTCGGTTAGGTACCGCGCTTGCCCTTCATGCGCTCGGCCTCTTTCTCGGCAGCCTTGCGCTCCGCCTCTTCCGCCTTGACGCGCTCCGCTTCCGCGTGGATGGCCAGCGCCTCGGCGCGGGTCGCCGGGGTTTCCAGCGAAATGCGGCCCAGCGCGCCGCTGCGGTAATCCTGCAGCAGCATGTGCGACGCCTTCTCGAAGTCCCAGTCGCCGCCGCGCAGGCGATAGCTGCGCAGCTGCGCCACGCGCTCGATCAGCGCCACGCCGTCCATGGCCGACACCTCGGCCTTGTAGCGCGCCTTCAGCAATTCCGGATAGCGCTTCAGCAGTTCCTCCGCCAGCCACACCGCCACTTCTTCCTCGATCAGCGCGTTGGCGCCGATCGCGTGCGAGGCCGCCAGCGCCATGCCGTCGGACGGCATCTCGATCTTCGGCCACAGCAGGCCCGGGGTATCGATCAGCACCGTCTCCAGGTCGAGGTAGATCTTCTGCTGCTGCTTGGTGACTGCCGGCTCGTCGCCCACTTTCGCCACGCGGCGCTTGAGCAGCGCATTCATCAGGGTCGACTTGCCGACGTTGGGAATCCCCATGATCATCATGCGCAGCGGCTTGATCGGCTCATTGCGGTGCGGCGCCAGCTTGCGCGCCTTGGCAATCACCTTGGCCACGTCGGACGGCTTCTTGGTGGTCATCGCGTAAGCGGTGACGGTCTTGTCCTGTTCGAAGTGGCGGATCCAGGCCGCGGTGGCATCCGGATCGGCCAGGTCGATCTTGTTCAGGATCTTCAGGCAAGGGCGCTGGCGGAACTTGCGCAATTCGTCCACCAGCGGATTGCAGCTTGCCGCAGGCAGGCGCGCGTCAACCACTTCGATGACGACATCGACATCGGCCATCTGTTCCGCCGCCTTTTTCTTGGCGGCGTTCATATGCCCGGGGAACCATTGGATAGACATGCTCTTGCCTTACGAATCGAATGAACAATCCGCCATTTTACCTCAAGACCACCCTGCCGAACGAGGTGTCGGTGCGGGCGCCGCTGGCCTTGGGCGAGATGCCGAAACGACAAGTTTGCAGCCAGTTCACCGCATCGCGCACCACGGCGGCATCGAAATGCGCCGCTTCCGGCACGATGCGCCGGGCCTTGCCTTCGGCGTCGACCAGGAAGCGCAGCTTGATGGAAGCGCGGCCATCGGGCCGCTGGTCCAGGTTGTCGTAGCGCAGGAAGCGCTGCGACGGGCCGCAACTGCCAGGCAGCAGCATGGGCCGCAACGGCGCCGGGCCTTCCAGCGTCCACGCATACTGCAGCGGGAACACCGTCCCATCGCGTGCCGCGGCCAGCCCGGGCTTGAAGCGGCAGCGCGCCAGGCCGGCCAGCGCCGCCTGGTCCAGGATGGTCCAGCCGCTGCCCTGCTTCACTTCCGCGTTGCGCACCGCTCCATCGGCGCCGACCTGGAATTGCAGCGCGGTGCTGCCTTCGATTTCGTAGCGCACGGCTTCGCGCGGCCACTCGGGCAGCGTGCAACTGGCCGGCGTGGCCAGCGACTCATAGGGAAAGGCGCTGGCACCGGCCAGCGCAAGCAGCAACGACAGCATCTCAGATCTCGGCCAGGGCCTTCACATGGGCGACCACGCTGCGGCCCAGGGCCGACAGGTTGTAGCCGCCTTCCAGGCAGCTCACGATGCGGCCTTGCGCGTGCTGGCGCGCGACCTCCATCACCTGCTGCGTCATCCATGCATAATCCGCCTCCACCAGCCCCATGCCGCCCAGGTCGTCCTCGCGGTGGGCGTCGAAGCCGGCGGAGATGAAGATCATCTGCGGCTTGAACGCATGCAGCGCCGGCAGCCACTTCTCCTGCACCAGCGCGCGCACGGTATCGCCCCTGGAGCCGGCCGGCACCGGCACGTTGACGCGGTTTGGCGTCTCCGGCAGCACTTCGCAATACGGATAGAACGGGTGCTGGAAGAAGCTCACCATCAGCGCGCGCGGCTCATTGAGCAGCGCTTCTTCAGTGCCGTTGCCGTGATGGACGTCGAAGTCCACCACAGCCACGCGTTCCAGGCCGCGCACGTCAAGGGCGTGCCTGACGGCGATTGCCACATTATTGAACAGGCAGAAGCCCATCGGTTCGATCGGCCGCGCATGGTGGCCTGGCGGGCGCACTGCGCAGAAAGCGTTATCGATCTCGCGGTCGATCACCGCATCGGTGGCCGCAATCGCAGCGCCAGCCGCACGCCGCGCCGCATTCCAGCTATGCGCGTTGAGCGAGGTGTCGCCGTCGATCGGGTAGTAGTCGCCTGCAGCCGGCAGGTGGTCGCGCACGATGGCGATGGCATTGGCGGTATGGTTGCGCGCGATCGAAGCTTCGTCGGCCAGCGGCGCGTCGCGGTGTTCCAGCAGGTCGTCGATGTGGGCGTTGATCAACTGGTCGGCAATGGCTTGCAGTCGCGCCGGGCATTCGGGATGCCAGTCCCCCATTTCGTGGCGCTGGCAGTCGGGATGGCTGTAAATTGCTGTGCTCATGAATCGCGTTCTCGCATAGAATGCGAGTAATCTACCATGCGGCGGCAGGTCCACCAAACCACGTACCAAAACCATGTATACCAAATTACACGCCGTAGCACGCCAGGTCGGCCAGGTCATCGTCGGCAAGGAGTTGCAAGTGCGCCAGTCGCTGACCTGCCTGCTGGCCGGCGGCCACCTGCTATTGGAAGACCTGCCGGGCGTCGGCAAAACCACGCTGTCGCATGCCCTGGCGCTGTCGCTGGGCCTGCAGTTCAACCGCATCCAGTTCACCAGCGACCTGCTGCCGGCCGACGTGGCCGGCGTTTCGATCTATGAACGCGAGCTGAACGCCTTCAGCTTCCACCCCGGCCCGATCTTCACGCAAGTGCTGCTGGCCGACGAAATCAACCGCGCCACGCCGAAGACCCAATCCGGCCTGCTGGAAGCGATGGAAGAGCGCCAGGTCTCGGCCGACGGCGTGACCCGCCCGCTGCCCGAGCCGTTCTTCGTGATCGCGACGCAGAACCCGACCCACCAGGTCGGCACCTTTCCGCTGCCGGAATCGCAGCTCGACCGCTTCCTGATGTGCATCTCGCTCGGCTATCCCGACGCGGCCGCCGAGCGCGCGCTGCTGATGGGCGAGGACCGCCGCCAGATCCTCAAGCACCTGGCGCCGGCCATGACGCCGGCCGAACTGTTCGCCGCGCAGCAGTCGCTGCGCCAGATCCACGCCGCGCCGGCGCTGATCGATTACGTGCAAGCGCTGGCGCAGGCATCGCGCCAGAACGGCTTCTTTGCCGAAGGACTGAGCCCGCGCGCCGCGCTGGCCTTGCTGCAGGCTGCGCGTGCCTGGGCCGCATTGGAAGGGCGCGACCACGTCATGCCGGAAGACGTGCAGGCCGTGCTGGTGCCGGTGTGTGCGCACCGTTTGCGCCCGCTCAAGTCTTCGCACGGCACTGCGCTGGCCAGCCGCGACCTGGTGCTGCAACTGCAAAAGTCGGTACCGGTATAAGCCATGCTTGCTCCAGCAAGGAGAATGCTTGACCGCTGGCTGTTCCAGCTGAAGGAAAAGGAGCCGGGCGAGGTGCAGCTCGTGATGCGCCGCGTCTTCATCCTGCCGACCAGGCCAGGCCTGGCCTTTGTCGGCCTGCTGCTGATCATGCTGATCGGTTCCGTCAACTACAACCTTGGCCTTGGCTTCGTGCTGACCTTTTTCACCGGGTCCTGTGCCATCGTCGACATGTACATGACGGCCAAGAACCTGGCCTTCCTGCACCTGGCGCCTGGCCGCGCGCAGCCGGTGTTTGCCGGCGACGAAGCCCAGTTCGAACTGCATGTGCGCAACAGCACGCCGCGCAGCCGCTACGCCATCTGGCTCGGCTTCCAGGACGAAGGCGAGCCGCGCCAGGCCGTCGACGTGGAGGCCAGGGGCAGTGCCGCGGTGGTGCTGTCGCGCCCTACCACGCAGCGCGGCTGGCTGCCGGCGCCGCGCGTGCGCCTGTTCACCCGCTTCCCGCTTGGCCTGTTCGGCGCCTGGTCGTATTGGCAGCCGGACCTGAAAGTGCTGGCCTATCCGCAGCCGGAAGTGGCGGCGCCACCCCTGCCCACCACCGGCGCCGCGAGCGAGGATGGCTACGGCACCGTGGGCCTGGATAATTTCTCCGGCATCCGCAGCTACCAGCCGGGCGACCCGATGCGCCACCTGGCCTGGCGCCAGATCGCGCGCCTGCACCCGGCCGACGGCGGCAACCTGGTGAGCAAGCATTTCGAAGGCGGCGCGGTGTCCGACCTGCTGCTCGACCTGGAGGCGCTGCCGCCGCTGCTCGATATGGAAGTGCGCCTGTCGCGGCTCACGGCCTGGGTGCTGGAAGCGGAGCGGCGCGCCCTGCCCTATGCCCTCCATATCGGCCGCCGCGAAATCGCGCAAGGCCTGGGTGAAGCGCATTGCGCCAACTGCCTGCGCGCGCTGGCCCTGTACGGCAAGGAGGGCGCATGATCGCCCGCCTGGCCGGCATCGCCAGCCGCCTGACGCGCGACAAGGCCGATACCCTGCTGCTCGTGCTGGCGGCCTTGATGGTACTGGCGCCCCACTTCGGCCACCTGCCGTTGTGGACTTCGGCCACGGTCTGCCTGACCCTCGGCTGGCGCGGCGCCATTACCCTGCGCGGCAGCCGCCTGCCGCCAATGTGGCTGCTGCTGCCGGTATCGGTGCTGGCGATGGGCGGCGTCTACCTGACCTACCGCACCCTGCTCGGACGCGAAGCGGGCGTCACCATGCTGGCCCTGCTGCTTACCTTCAAGCTGCTGGAAATGCACGCGCGGCGCGACCTGTTCGTGGTGATCTTCCTCAGCTTCTTCCTGCTGCTGACGAACTTCTTCTACTCGCAATCGATCCTCACCGCGCTGGTGATGATCGCCACCATCATCGCGCTGCTGTCGGCGCAGATCACCTTCCAGTTCACCGCTGCCGTGCCGCCGCTGGCCGTGCGGCTGAAACTGGCCGCCCGCATCTTCCTGGTCGCAGCGCCGCTGGGCGTGCTGCTGTTTGTCGGCTTCCCGCGCATCCAGGGACCGCTGTGGGGCCTGCCGGGCGATGCCGGCGGCAAGAGCGGCATGGCCGATACGATGTCGCCGGGCTCCATGACCAGCCTGGCGCTGTCGGAAGAAGTGGCATTCCGCGCCCGCTTCGATGGCGCCGCGCCGCCGCAGCAACAGCTTTACTGGCGCGGCCCGGTGCTGAGCCACTACGATGGCCGCGCCTGGACCCGCATCGGCCTGACCTTGTATCCGATCGCCGAGCTGCGCCTGGCCCGGCAACTGGACTTGAAAAACCCCGCCTATTCCTATGAGGTGACGCTGGAGCCGGGGCGGCGCCAGTTCCTGTTCATGCTGGAGCTCAGCGAACCGGGAGCGCGGGCCGACGGCGCCGAAGTTTCGTACACAAGCGAGCTGGAACAACTGGTGCAGGCCGGCAGCGACAAGCGCCTGCGCTACAGTTCCGTGGCACACCCGGCTTACCTGGCACAGCCAGGCCTGGCGCCGCAAGCGTTGGAACGCTGGCTGCAGCTCCCGCAGGGATTCAATCCGCGCACGCTGCGCTTTGCCGCGCAAATACAGGCCCTGCGCGCCGTCGGCGGCGACGATGCCGCCATCGCCGCCGTGCTGGACATGTTCCGCAAAGGCTTTGAATACACGCTGGAGCCAGGCCAGCTTGGCCGCGATGAAATCGACGAATTCCTGTTCGATACGCGCAAGGGTTTCTGCGAACACTATTCCGGCGCCTTCGTTTATGTGATGCGCGCGGCCGGCTTGCCGGCGCGCGTGGTGAATGGCTACCAGGGCGGCGAACTGAATCCGGTCGACGGCTATTACACGGTGCGCCAGTCCGATGCCCATGCCTGGGCCGAAGTCTGGCTCGGCCCCCAGCGCGGCTGGACGCGCTTCGACCCGACCGCCGCCGTCGCGCCGGAGCGCATCCGCAGCAGCCTGGCGCAGGCCTTACCGCAATCAGCGCCTTTCGGTTTGCAAGGCTTGGCCGACCTGGCGCGCGACCAGAACTCCTGGCTGGCGAAGCTGCGTTTTGGCGCCAGCGCGATGAATAATGCTTGGAATCAATGGATCCTCGATTACAATCCAAACAGGCAGCAAGATTTCCTCAAAGAACTGGCCGCCTCCTTTGGCGACTGGCGCCTGCTGGCGGGCCTGGCCCTGTGCGCCGCACTGGCGCTGCTGGTGAAATACCGCCGCACCGGGCGCGCGCGCGATCCGGTCGATGCGGCCTACCTCGCCTTCTGCCGCCAGCTGCTGCGGCATGGCGTGGACAAGGCGCCGGACGAAGGCCCGCTGGCCCTGGCCCAACGCGTGCGGCAATCGAACCTGCCGCGCGAGAAAATAGCTGCCATGACAGGATTCCTGGAGCTGTATGGCGCGCTCAAATATGGGCCACCGGCAGCGCAACGAGACAATGAGCCGCTCGCACGGCTGAACAGTTTGCTGAAACAATCCCGATGAGATTTTTAAAGAAATTCCCCACCTCCGCGCTGGCCATGGCCTGCTTCGGCCTGGCCCTGGCGCCGGCTGCCGATGCCGCCATCCACAAGCCGGCCAGGATCAAGAAAGCGCCAAAAAAACCAGCGATCGACTACAGCGGCGAGTTCGTCAACTTCGGCCAGTGGAAGGACGTGCAGCAGTTCATGGGCGATCTGGAAATGAAGCATGGCGTGCCGGTCGCCGAATCCGAGAAGCTGTTCCTTGAACTGCGCTATATCGACGCCGCGGTGCAGCTGATGAAACCGGCGCCGCCGGGCAAGCCAAAAAACTGGCAAGCCTACAGCAGCCGCTTCATCGAACCAAAGCGCATCAATGCCGGCGTCGAATTCTGGAACGCCAACCGCGACACCCTGGCACGCGCCGAAGCGCTGTACGGCGTGCCGGCTGAAATCATCGTCGGCATTATCGGCGTGGAAACTATCTACGGCCGCGACATGGGCAGGTTCCGCGTGCTCGACGTGCTGGCCACCCTCGCCTTTTCCTATCCCCTGACACCGAACCGCGAGGCGCGCATGGAATTCTTCCGCGGCGAGCTGGAAGCGGCCATCGTGTCGGCGCGCCAGTCCGGGATCGATCCGCTGTCGCTGACTGGCTCCTATGCGGGTGCGGTCGGCATGCCGCAATTCATGCCAAGCAATATCTACCAGTTAGGCGTCGACTTCGACGGTGACGGCAAGGTCGACCTGCGCAATTCTCCTGCCGATGCCATCGGCAGCGTCGCCAACTTCCTGGTGGCCCACGGCTGGAAGCGCGACGATCCGGCGCGGCTGGCATATCCGGCGACCGTCTCGCCCGAACGAGCCTGGGAAAAATACCTGGGCACCGGCCTGGAAGCCCAATACAGCGGCGCGGACCTGCTGGCCGCCGGCGTGCACCCCGATGCCGACCTGCCGCCCGGCTTGTACGGCCTGGTCGACCTGCAAAACGGCTCGGAACCGACCGAGTACTGGGTTGGCACTAATAACTTCTTTTCTATCACCAAGTACAACCGGAGTTATTTCTATGCCATGTCGGTAGTGGAATTCGGGCGCGCGGTAAAGCTTTCAATGAAGGAAACTTTGTAACTGCGTGTAACTTGTGTGATATACAAGAGTATAGAATTACCCTAACACAAAAATTCAGGTAGAATTCTCTCAGAATGTTGCGATAGGACAACGCGTTTCGAGAGCAATATACTATTTTTTGTTGCACGCAAGTACTGCTGACCGCTCTGTTGTACAATTGTGTATATATTATGAAACTTGTTAAACAGGAATCCGTCTCAGGATTTGGGTCGTTAGCAGGACAACTTTAGAGAAGGAACAGAAGACATGACCAACCAAGTCGGTAATGATATGAACAACGAGTCGGAAGGCGATGATCTGCTGCAGTACAATCCGAACCGTCTGCTCGACACCCTGATCGAAAACCTGCGCCTGAAGAACGATGCGGCCCTGTCGCGCGCTCTGGAGGTCGCACCGCCTGTGATTTCCAAGATCCGCCACCACCGCCTGCCGGTCGGCGCATCGCTGCTGATCCGCATGCACGAGGTTTCCGACCTGAGCATCCGTGACCTGCGCTACCTGATGGGCGACCGCCGCAATAAGTTCCGCATCAGCGACAAGCAGTTCAAACCGAAAGAAGGCGCCGGCTCCGAAAACAAGGGCTGATTCCAGTTCTTGCTTTACCCTCCCCGCCCGGGGAGGGTGAGCGCCGCTGCGCTCAGGCCGGGAACACCCCGGTCGACAGGTAGCGGTCGCCGCGATCGCAGACGATGAACACGATCGTCGCGTTTTCCACTTGCTGCGAAATGCGCAGCGCAATCTCACAGGCACCCGCTGCCGAAATCCCGCAGAAGATACCCTCTTCAGCAGCCAGCCGGCGCGCCATGCGTTCCGCCGCTGCCTGCGACACGTATTCCACCTGATCCACGCGCGCCTTGTCGTAAATCTTCGGCAGGTATGCTTCCGGCCATTTGCGGATACCCGGGATCGACGAGCCCTCTTCCGGCTGCGCGCCGATGATGCGCACGTTCCCGTTCTGTTCCTTCAGGTATTGCGACACGCCCATGATGGTGCCGGTGGTGCCCATGGCGGACACGAAATGCGTGACGCGGCCTTCGGTATCGCGCCAGATTTCCGGGCCAGTGCCCTCGTAGTGGGCGCGCGGGTTGTCGCCGTTGGCAAACTGGTCGAGGATGATGCCCTTGCCGTCCTTCTGCATCTGCTCGGCCAGGTCGCGCGCGTATTCCATGCCGCCGGTTTTCGGCGTCAGGATGATGTTGGCGCCGTAGGCGGCCATGCTCATGCGGCGTTCTTCGCTCAGGTTCTCCGGCATCAGCAGGATCATCTTGTAGCCGCGGATGGCTGCAGCCATGGCCAGCGCGATGCCGGTATTGCCGCTGGTCGCTTCGATCAGGGTGTCGCCCGGCTTGATCTGGCCGCGCTCTTCGGCCCGGCGCAGCATCGACATGGCGGCGCGGTCCTTGACCGAACCGGCCGGATTGTCGCCTTCCAGCTTGCCCAGGATGATATTGCCGCGCGTGGCCGCTTCTGCGCCGGGGATGCGTACCAACTGCACCAGCGGCGTGTTACCGATGGTATCGGCGATTGTTTTGTATCCCATGGTTCCTGCTATGTATTGTTCTGTCAAACGGCCATTTTATCCGCTTCGGCGGCGAGGTGCAGGGACATGAAGACATAGCCCAGGCTTTCGCCGTCAATCCGGAACAGGTCCGCAATCTCGCCAGTCTGCACGAAACCGCACTTCCGGTACAGTCCACGGGCCGGCGCATTGCCCGCCAGGACCTCCAGGTCCACCCATTCCAGGCCCTGTTCACGCGCCCAGCCGGCTGCCGTGTTCACCAGTGCAGCGCCAAGCCCGCTGCGGCGCGCAGCGCGGTGCACGCCCATGCCTAGCAGGCAGCGATGGCGCGCCGTCGCCTCGGGCCGCGAACGCAAGTCGATGTGGCCGATGATTTCCCCTTCGCGCAGCGCGACCCAGACCCGGCGCCAGCCTTGCTGGCCGAAGCTGGCCTGCAGGCCGGTACTGAAACCGTTCACCTTCTCCGGCGGGAAGCCGGCGCTGGTGCGCGACATAGGCTGGAACAATGGAGCACCATCGCGTCCATTATCAAGCAGGTGGTCGTTCAGGTAATGAAAGAAGGCGGCCAATTCTTCTGCTTGCAGCGGCCGGATTGTAAAGGTCATGGTAAATCATAGCAGGCCGGGGTAATTGCATTAAACTACATGCATTAACAGAGGAGCCTTTCCCCATGAGCGACACTGAAGTCATCTCCACGCCGTCCACCTTGGAGAGCCGGCGGCACCAGGTCAATCCGGTGCTGACCGAGCAGGAAATCAAGCGCCTGCACCGTTTCGGCACGGTGCGCCAGTATGCGCGCGGCGTGCGCATCCTCGAAGCGGGCCACACCTGCTTCGGCTTGATCATCGGGCTGAAAGGCACGATCACGATCTGCAAATACGATGGGCTTGGCAATTCCGAATTCCTGACCGAGCACGGTCCCGGCGAATTCACTGCCGAGGTCTCGCAGCTGTCGGGCCGCCCGTCCCTGGTCAACGCCACCGCCAAGGACGATGTCGAAGTGCTGGAAGTGACGCCGGAAAACCTGCGCGCACTGGTGATCGCGGAGGCGGAACTGGGCGAGCGCATCGTGCGTGCCCTGATCCTGCGCCGCGTCGGCCTGCTGGAGACGGAGGGCGGTGGCCTGGTGCTGGTGTCCCCGGCCGGCAACGCAGCCCTGTTCCACCTGCGCAGCTTCTTGAGCAGCAACGGCTATCCTTACCGCATCCTCGATCCCAAAGATGACGAGCAGGCACGCGCCCTGTGCGAGTACTACGAGCCGGGCCCGGACGACTGGCCGCTGGTGGTGTGCCCGGACGGCGTGGTGAAAAAGAACCCGAGCAATGCCGAAGTTGGCTACTGCATTGGCCTGCTGCCCGACATCGATACCGAAAAACTGTGGGACGTGGTGGTGGTCGGCGCCGGGCCTGCCGGCCTGGCGACCTCGGTGTATGCCGGTTCGGAAGGCTTGTCGGTGCTGGCACTGGAGCAGCGCGCCTTTGGCGGCCAGGCTGCGGCCAGCGCGCGCATCGAGAACTACCTTGGCTTCCCGACCGGCATTTCCGGCGGAGCGCTTGCCGGCCGCGCCTTCGTGCAAGCGCAGAAGTTCGGCGTGGAAGTCGCGATTCCAGCGCCAGCTACCCGCCTGCTGTGCGACAGCTGGCCGCTGCGCGTGGAAATCGCCGGCGGCCAAGTGGTGCGCGCCAAGACCGTGGTGCTGGCCAGCGGCGCGCGCTACAAGCGCCCTGCCCTCGACAATATCGGCGAATTCGAAGGCCGCGGTATCTATTTCTGGGCCTCGCCGATCGAGGCCAAGCTGTGCAAGTCGGAAGAAGTGGTGCTGGTTGGCGGCGGCAATTCCGCCGGCCAGGCAGCTGTCTTCCTGTCGGGCCACGCCTCCAAGGTGCATATGGTGATCCGCGGTGACGGCCTGAAAGCCACCATGTCGACCTACCTGATCGACCGCATCAAGGCCACCCCGAACATCGAACTGCACACGCACACCGAAATCGTCTCGCTGGACGGCAATGACGACGGGCTGTCGCGCGTCACCTTCCGCTGCAAGGACACCGGCACTATCGATAGCTGCGACGTCTGCCGCCTGTTCCTGTTCATCGGCGCCGACCCGAACACGGCCTGGCTGGCCGATTGCGGCGTGGAGGTCGATGCGCAAGGCTTCATCCGCACCGGCTTTGACGCCATCAAGGACCAGTGCCGCGCCAAGATGACGCTGGCAGATGCCCCGCAACGCGCACCATTGGAAACCAGCGTGCCGGGCGTGTTTGCGATCGGCGACGTGCGCTCAGGTTCCACCAAGCGCGTAGCCGCAGGTGTCGGCGAAGGCGCGGCCGTGGTATCGCAGATCCACGCCTTTCTGGCCAACCTGCCGGTAGAGGCGAAGGCCTAGGCACTGCCACGTGCCGCCGGCAGCAGCACGGTATCGGCATACTTCCATTGCTCTGGCGTTCCGCCCGTATCACCTCGCAGGAGTTCTCTCAGGGCAGGATCAATCTCTGCAAGCGCATCTCCCGAAGCGCTTGCAGCTTTGCCTGAGTCTTTCCATGCTTCGATGCCTGTTCGCTGCCTTGACGGAAGCGCTTTGACGGCTTCTCGAACGAACATGCACGTCATCCAGGGCGCGAATTTTTCCTCACTATGATCGATTTGCCGGGCGACCCGCCGCAGGATCAGCCAAGCCTGACGCAGGCGCCAAAGCGCCCGCGGATTGGTTAGCCTTGTTTTCGCCGCCAATTCACTAAAAAGTCGAACCTCATCCTGGCTGACCAACGCAATCTCGCCTCCGCCTGGCCTGTCTGTTTGTTCGGGCTCGTCCCGTTCAGGCGGATGCCAGTGTCCCCCGATTCCAGGACCAGTTCCAAACATTCCACCTTCGATAAAGAGCCGCGTATTGCTCGGCGAAATGGGCGTCAATGAGATTGAAACGTTAAACACTTTTGCCAAGTAGTCGCGCGCCACCATGGCGGGTTCGCGGTCAGCCGCTTTGAATTGCTCGAAATGCGTTTCAACGGCAGGAAATGCGATGCGATCATCCATTGCAACCAAAGTGACCACTCGCGGCAAGCTCGTAACGAGGCGGACCGCATCAAGCATCTGCTTGATGGTCGCTGTACTGCAGCGATCCAGGTCATCTACCACTATCAGCAAGTATTCTCCTTTGCCAGGATCACTTCCTCCTTCGATACGAAGTTCGATAAGGTTCTGAAGCGAAGTACGCATGTCATGGAAAGACCCCAGCTTCGACGAATAGTCCGGCAAGCCGAACATCCCCTCCCCGTCGGCCGTTGCCAGCCGCTTGGCCCATATCACCAGATTGCCGCCAACGAACTTATTGACAGAAGCGACGGCAGCCCAGGCAATCGCAATAGTGGAGATCAAAGTCTTGACCGCAGCCGACAGATCGAGCTGGCTAAAAAGAAGAACAAACAAAACCACCAACAATGATTGGTGGGATACGAATGGACGCATCCACTGCAGGAAAGTGCCCATCTTGCTGTTGATATGCGTTCGTTCAGCGGCCAAGGCATCAAAGATGTGCCTGCGCTGTTTTGCCGACAGCTTCAGTGCTAATCGCCACATGTCCGACAGGCCCAATCCGGCAGTCAAATGCTCAACGATCGATTGGGCCAGTGCAGCCGCAATGTTCTCAGACTTCTCGTGTTCCCAGGCATTGAAATCAACTATCCTGACTGTGGGCTTGGCTGCAATTTCCCATCCCAATGCCGCCTTCACAAAACCGATCTGCGAAGTCTTGCCGCTCCCCCATTCCCCGAATAATGCAATGGTCAACGGATCAGTGGTCGAACGCTCGCGTATCAGATCCACTAGCGAATCGGTAATTGCCTGGCGGGCGAACGCGTCATGCTGCGCGACGCGCTCCACTTTGGTTTGCCCTTGTCCCGCGTCCGCCAACCAGGCCCCCGACGGCACCTCATTGCCGGGTGCTTCAGGGCTACTCTCCTGACGGAACGCCGTCTTTGAGGCGCGGGTTCTTGCCGCCCGCTTTTTGGGCGCGGCGCCGCTGTCGCCGTGAATGTCTAAACCGAGGTTCGGCAAATTCGTATTGGACGATCCGCGTGGGGCTTCGGCTTGCCCGAAACCTTCAAACAAACTTGTCGAGGACGAAGCAGTACTTGAAAAAGGCCAGGATTGGCTTTGGCTATCCATATGCAACCTCCTTCGTGCGCTTATGCTCCCAATCAAGGCATTCAGGATACTCCAGTCGCGCCCTTACATCCCTTTGAATCGGTGCTGGAAGCGCTGGCTGACCGGCAGCCGAACGGCATGCCCACGCAAGCTAAGCCACATTGCGTTGTCGCCGTCGCGCACGGCAGCTGCAATGCGCTTCACCGCTACCACATAGCTGCGGTGCACCTGCCAGAATCCCGCGCCGTCCAGCGTTTCCGCCAGTTGCTTGAGCGGCATGCGGATGTGCGCTTCCAGTCCCTGCGCCACCACACGCGTGTACTTGTCTTCAGCCACGAAGTACAGGATGTCGGACAGGTCGATGAAATGCACCGTCTGGCCAACCGATGCCTGTATCCACGACGGTGGCTGCGCCTGCGACGCGGGCGCAGCGCTTGCCGCGCGCACGCCGGCAGCGAGGCCCTGCAAGTCCGGCGGCGGCAGCAGCATGCGCTCGCGCAGCCGTTGCACTGTGCGGGCCAGCCGCGCCGCGTCGATTGGCTTGAGCAGGTAATCGTGCGCACCCTGTTCGAATGCGGCCAATGCATGTTCGTTGTACGCCGTTACGAAGACCACATGGGTGCGCGACCCGAATGTTGCTGCCAGCTGCAAGCCGTCCAGCCCGGGCATGCGGATATCCAGGAAAGCCACGTCCGGCGCCAGCTCGCGTGCCAGCCGCAGCGCCTCGAAGCCGTCCGCCGCATCGGGCAGCAGTTCGGCCTCCGGCCATAGTGCTGCGAACAATTCGCGCAGCTCCGCCCGCAGCAGCGGCTCGTCATCGGCGACCAGGATGCGAGGCTTCATGCGCGGGCCTCCATTGGCAGCAGCAGTTCGGCTTCAGTCGCGCCATCTGCCGCCCGGCGCAACTCGAACGTAGCCTGCCCGCCATAAAGCGCCTGCAGCCGCTCACGCACGTTGCGCAGGCCGACACCGCTGCCCAGCAGCGTTGCGCCCTGGCTTTGCTGCAAGCCCGCGCCATCGTCGCGCACGACAATGCCCAGCCGGCCGTCGCCGCGCATCGCTGCCGCGACACTCACGCATACGGTGCCCGGTTTCGGTTCCACCCCGTGCTGCAACGCGTTTTCCACCAGGGACATCAACATCATCGGCGGGACCTGCAGCTCGCCCAGCCCTTGCGGGCAATCGATCCTGGTCGACAGGCGCGCGCCGAAACGGATTTCCATCAGCGCCAGATAATGGCCCGCCAATTCGCACTCCCGGGCCAGCGTGGACGACGATGTACGCATGTCCGGCAACGCCGTGCGCAAGTAGGCGATCAAATGATCCAGCATTTCCACTGCCCGCTCCGGAGCGTGGCGTGCCAGGTAGCGGGTATTGGCCAAAGTGTTGTACAGAAAGTGCGGCTCGACCTGTGCCTGCAGCGATTTCAATTCAGCTTGTACGGCAGCCCGCTGCAGCTCCGACAGTTGAAGCGCGCGTGCTTCCCGATTGGCCATCAACAATGGAATGCCAAGCATCAGCGCATTGAACACCAGGGCGCTGCTGAACATCTGCGCAGACGTCAATGCCGCCATGCGCTGCAACTGCGCCGCCTGCCCATATGCCAGCGTCGCGACGCACGCAGAGGCGAGCAGCGCCAAAGCCAGCCCCGCCCAGCAGAAGGCCCAGCCGGCATGGCGCGGCATCAGCCGCCGTATCGCCCCGGCAGCAAGTTGCGCACAGATGACGCCCAGCACCAGGCTGCCGAACAAGGCAGCCCTGGCCCAGCTGCCACTCCAGAGGCAGATCGCCAGCACCAATCCGCCGCACACGGCACTGGTTGCCCAGTCCCGCAAGCTGGGGGATGAGATGCGCCGCAAGGCCGGCCCCGGGCCATAAGGTGCTGGCGTATGCTTCATCACAGGCTTGGCTTCGTGCGCAGTTCGATTTCCTGCTCGCGCGAGGGCATCGAATCAACCGCAACCTCGGTCCCGACGGCGGTCATTTTCAGTTCATCGATCCAGCTTGTACCGCTCGAGCCGGTGATGACGCCGAAGCTGATGGACTTGGCGTCCGCTGGCACGTCAAGGGTGACGCTGCGCGGCGTCCAGCCGTTGGTGCCGCGCATCGGCTTGTCCTGGCTGTTGTAGAAGGCGCAGGAATATTTGGATTCGCAGTCGACCCGCATCCAGAGCCCAGTCCAGCCAGTGACATTTTCAGTGCGAACCTGAGCCTGGAAACGCAGGCGCTTGCCGCGGTACTCGGCGGCGGAGAAAAACTGCATCAATGTGGCCCAGTCGCCGGTGGTGGCTGTGGATTTGGCGCGAACGTACTTGGCAAGGGAACCGCGGTGTACGCCATTCTCTTCCTGGCCAGCTTCGAACCTGCTCTTATGCTCGGAACTGAGCATCCAGGGTGGATCGAGTGGAACGCCAGGTTGCGCCAGGGCCAACAGGGAAGTGGCGCTCAATGCTGCGAGCAATACGATGTGAGGTTTCATGGGGGTAGTTTCGCATGGCATGACGACATTGTCATGTCCACAACTGTGCCCCGGGCCGCGGGTTTACGGGGAAGCATGCGATAAACGCTCCCCCTTGCCGATGAATGCCGGCGCCTGCGGATTAACGCAGTGAGGCGCTACCTATTTGCGTGCGGCTTCCTTGCGCGCAGGCGCTGCGCCCTCACGCGATTTGCCGTTGACCATCAGGCCGGCCTCCGACAGCTTGATGGCGTTTTTCTCGCCGATGCCTTTGACCCGCTGTTCCAGGTCGGCCCAATCCTTGAACTCCCCTTTTGCGCGTTCCGCCATGATGGCCTTGGATTTGGCCGGGCCAATGCCCTTGACGCTATCGAGTGCGGCCGCATCGGCCTTGTTGACGTCGACCTGGGCGAATGCCATGCCCATGCAAGCGACCAGCGTAGCGACGGCGAGCAGCAGTTTCCTGATCATGATTGCCTCCATAAGTGGACACGAGAAGACCTCGTTTCGCCACAACGCGGCACGCGTCGCCCGGCTGACGCGCGGCGCATGCAATTTGAGGCAGATCAATCAACGCACAACTAATTCCACACGACGGTTCCTGGCACGGCCTTCGTCGCTGGCGTTGCTGGCCACCGGCGCCATATTGGCCACGCCACGCGGCATCATGCGGTTGGCGGCAATTCCGTACCTGGAGGCCAGCGCATCGGCCACGGCCTGGGCACGCTTTTGCGACAGCGTCATATTGGCCTCGAACTCGCCCTGGTCGTCGGTATGGCCGACGATGAAGACTTTCATCTTGGGCTGCGCCTGCAGGGCCTTGGCCATCTGCTCCAGTTGCTCGCCCGACTGCTCGCGGATCACGGCCTTGTTGGTGTCGAAGGTCACGCCGTACAGCGCCACCTTGCCGTCGCGCTGCAAGCCTTCCTGGATGGCACGCGTGTCGACGGTCACCTTGCCGCCTTCCATCACGGTCGGTTCGATGATTTGCACGAACTGGCGCACACGCTGGAAATCGGTGTATTCGGACAGCCCCACCATCACATAGGTATTGCCGCCCGGGCCCGGCTTGGCCGCACTGACCAGGTGAAAGCGCGGCTGGTTGGCGCTATTGAAGGTGCTGCTGACATAAGGGTCGAACGACTTCCAGTTCACTTCGCGCGGCAACTCCTGCACCAGGTTCTGTACCTTGGCCTTCTCGCATTGGTCGGTTTCGCAGGCGTACAGGATCTTGAAGCCGGCGGCGCTCAGCGCTTGCAGGTAATTGCGGTGGATTTCCAGCGCGCTGCGGCCTTTCGGTCCCCAGTAATAGCGGTTGGCAGTCTTGCCCTCCACCTTGTGCAGCACGGGCTTGCCGGCCTCGGTATCGACGATGCGCGCCTGGCCCAGGTTCTCGCCGCCATACATATAGAGCATCGAACCCTCATAGCGGTGCAGCAGCGGGTGGTCGCTGCCGCCGGCAATGTCTTTGCTGAAGTTCGGCTGGGCGGAGGCCTGGAAGGAAATCGCTGCCAGGACGGCAAAAAGAATGGTTCGCATGGTGTCTGCATCCGGTGAAAGGGATTGCCAATATAACAAAAACGCGACAATTCGCGCGCAAATTCGAAATTGCAATGGCGCAACTATGCCTGCGCTGCCATACTTGGATTTTTTGCAATCAAAATTAGCATGCGATCACTGACTAGCTTGAAATCCGATTTGATGCGCATGGCGCTGTATGCCGTGCTGTCGCTGGCCCTGGTGCCGGGAATTACCCTGGTGTTCAGCGGCCACGTCCTGAAAACATGGGATCGGGAATTCCTGGAATCGATCGAAGGCGACCTGCGCAAAGCTAATGTCGCCCTGGCCGAGCGCGAGCAAGTGCTGGCGCGCTTCCGCGCCGATCCGCCCTCCACGATTTGCGGCAACAGCGACCCCGCAGCAGCCGAATACCGCTCCCGCGCCTGCGAACCCTGGGGCCATCAATGGCAGTTCTACTGGGCGCACAAAGTCTCGCAAATCATGCTGCTTGGCGGCGTGCTGCTGGCGGCGCTGATCGTCCTGCTTTGCCTGGCAGCGCAGCGCGGCCGCGACGTCCAATACCGCAGCCTGCTGCTGGGCCGGCGCCTGCTCTCCTGGTCGGGTTCCATCGAAGTGGTGGCGCAGAACGCCATGCTGGCCTGGCTCTCGTTCTGGCTGACGGCCTGGTTCTTCCACATGTATTCGATCAAGCTGGTGGCGATCACCGGCATTGCCGCAGCTGCCGCCGCGCTGCTGGCCGTCACGCAGATCTTTGCCCGCCCCAAATGGAAATTCGAAGTGGAAGGTGAGCTGGTGCGCGAACAGGACGCGCCAGCCCTGTGGCAGCGCGTGCGCGGCCTGGCGCAGATGCTGGGTACCGCGCCGCCACGCCAGATCATCGGCGGCATCGACACCAACTTCTTCGTCACCGAAAGCCAGATCTCCCTGGGCAATCAAACTGTCGACGGCCGCACCCTGTTCGTCAGCCTGCCCCTGCTGCGCGTGCTGGACCAGCGCGAAGCCGACGCCGTGCTGGCGCACGAACTGGCGCACTTCAGCGGCGGCGACACCGAGCGCAGCGCAAAGCTCGGCCCCGCCTTGTCGCAATTCGACGGTTACCTGGGCGCCATGCAAGGCAACTTCATGACGCTGATCGCCTACTACCCCTTGGCGCTGTACCGCACGGCGCTGGAGCTGGGCCTGATGCGCGAAAGCCGCGAGCGCGAATTCCTCGCCGACCGCGCGGCAGCGCAGGCGGTAGCGGGACGTCCCCTGATTTCGGCTCTGATCAAGATTTCCGCGTATGGCAACTACCGCGGCCACATCGAAGAAGAACTGTTCCAGCGCGACGATCGCCACGAAGGCGAAATCGGCATCGCCGCCTACGTTGCGCAAGGCCTGAAGCCATTCGCTAATTCCGAGCGGTTCCAGGATGCGATGCAGGGCGCCAGCGTGCCGCACCCGTTCGATTCGCACCCCAAACTCAGCGAACGCATGGAAAACGTCAGCAGCCCGATTCCAAGCAAGCTGTTTGGCGCCGTGGTTGCAAGCACGGTGGCAAACAGCTGGCACAGCGAGATCCTGACGGCGGAAGCCATCGAAGCACGCCTATGGAATGCCTACGAATCGCGATTCGCCAAGGCGCACGAGCACACCCTGGCCTACCGCTACCACCCATCCAATGACGCCGAGCGCGCCATCGTGCTGAAGTATTTCCCGCCGCGCGATTTCGGGCCGATTGTGGTGGCCTATGACGGCATCACCGTGAATGCCGACCAGAGCAACTTTGACTGGGACCAGGTCACCAACATGAACTACGAAGACGGATATGGCGGCGACGTGCTGACGCTGACCCTGGCCGATCCGCACAGCGGCAAGACCTCATCGAAAAAAGTGAAGCTGCCGGGATTGAAGCCCCAGCGCGACGAGTTGAAGCAAGCGCTGGGCATGTACAAGCAAAGGCACGCAGTCTCGCGCCAAAGCTGAGCTTGTGTCACACCTTGGGGTCACACCCCAAGTGTGACACGGGCTCAGCCGGGGAACAGCTCTTCGCGGGTGACGGTGGCGGTGCCGAGCTTGCCGACCACGATGCCGCCAGCGCGGTTGGCGGTTTCCACCGCTTCCTGCCAGCCGGCGCCGGAGCCCAGCATGGCTGCCATGGTCGCGATCACGGTGTCGCCTGCGCCGGAAACGTCGAACACTTCACGCGCGCTGGCCTGCACGTTGAAGATGCCTTCGTCAGTGAACAGGGTCATGCCCTCTTCCGAACGGGTCAGCAGCAGCGCGTCCAGCGACAGCTCGGCGCGCAGGTTCTGCGCCTTGGTCACCAGTTGCTCTTCACTGTTCCAGGAACCGACAATGCGTTTCAGTTCCGATTTGTTCGGCGTCAGCACAGTGGCGCCCTTGTATGGCGAGAAGTCGTCGCCCTTCGGGTCGACCATCACGATCTTGCCCGCAGCGCGCGCAGTGGCAATCATTTCAGCCACGTCGACCAGGCCGCCCTTGTTGTAGTCGGACAGCACGATCACATCGTATTCCGGCAACAGGGTCTTGAACTGCACCAGCTTGTTGCGCAATACGGCATCGCTTGGCGCTTCTTCGAAGTCGATGCGCACCATCTGCTGCTGGCGGCCGATCACGCGCAGCTTGATGATGGTGGAAATGGCGCTGTCGTGCTTCAGGTAGCTGTGAATGCCGCCGCTTTGCAGCAGCTGCTCCACTTCCGAGCCAGCTTCGTCGGCGCCGACAATGCCCAGCAGGCCGGCGTGTGCGCCGAGGGCTGCGGCATTGCGTGCTACGTTGGCAGCGCCGCCCAGGCGGGCTTCGCGGCGTTCGATACGCACCACGGGTACCGGGGCTTCCGGCGAAATGCGGCTGACGTCGCCGAACCAGTAGCGGTCCAGCATGACATCGCCGGCGACCAGGAGGCGTACTTTGTCGAGTGCGGGCGCTTTGCTCATATCAGTTCATTACGTTGAGTTCTTCGGTGCGGCGCGGAGGGTAAGAATCCCAGCGGCTGCAACCAGGGCAATGCCAGTAGAACTGGCGGGCTTTGAAGCCGCAGTGGCTGCACTGGTAGCGGGCCAGCTTTTGCGTGTAGCCGTGCACCAGGTTCTTCACCATCGACAGTTCGGACAGCACAGAGGCCGGCGCATCCATCATGCGCGCTTCCAGCAGCTTGTCGAGGCCCAGCAGAGTCGGCGTGCGGCGCAATTCGTCGAGCACCACTTGCTTGGCGGTGTCGACGCCTTCCAGTTCGATCACGGCCTTGAACACCACCTCCAGCAAGTCGATCGAGGAAGCCTGTTCCAGGTAGGACTTCAGCAGGCTGACGCCTTCCTGCGGGCGGCCGACTTTGCGGTAGCCATCCATCAGGCGGGTTGCGACCAGGGCGGTATGCGGCACGGATTGCTGTTCGACACGACGCCACATCAGCAGCGCGGCTTCGGTATCGCCCTTGGCCAGCAAGGCATCACCACACAAGATAGTGGCGCGCACGCTGGAGCGGTCGGCTTGCAGCGCCTGCTCCAGCAGGCTTTCCGCTTCTTCGGGCTTCATGTGCACCAGCGCGTCCTGCGCCAGCTCACAGTAGAACTGCGAGATTTCTTTCTGGCGCGAGCCGGCCCCGGCTTCCTGCAGCGCGAGCGCGGCCTCGATGGCGCGCTTCCATTCTTTCTCGCGCTGGTAGATTTCCAGCAGCGCCTTGCGGCCCTGCACTGCGTAGGAGGTATCGAGCAGGCGGGTATAGGTTTCTTCGGCCCGGTCCAGCAGGCCGGCCTTCAGGTAATCCTGGCCCAGCTCATACTCGGCGTGGGCGCGCTGTTCGGCCGGCAGGTCTGGACGCGACAGCAGGTTCTGGTGCACGCGGATGGCGCGCTCCGTTTCGCCGCGGCGGCGGAACAGGTTGCCCAGTGCGAAATGCATGTCGGCGGTTTCCGGGTCGAGCTTGACGATCTCGATGAAGGAGTCGATGGCCTTGTCCGGCTGGTCGTTCAGCAAGTGGTTCAGGCCGCGGAAATAGCCTCGCGGCAGGGTGCGCGATTCGGATACCACGGCGCGAATGTCGACGCGTGCGGCGATCCAGCCAAGGGCAAACATAGCTGGGATGCCCAGCAGCCACCAGAGTTCAAAATCCATATTTTTCTTAGTGCTGGGTGTTGATGCTGTCCGGCAGCGGGCGTTCGTTTACTTGCATGGCCGCGGTCTGCAGGGATTCGATAGTGGATTTCTGCTTGTTCGATTCGCGGCGCTGGCGGAACAAGGTAGGAGTCAGCGCAAGGATGCACAGGGCGGCGCCGGCCACGAAGAAGGCCAGCAGCATCAGCACCAGCGGGCCGCGCAGCTCGTAATTCAGGAACAGGTGCAGGTCGACTTCCTGCGAATTTTTCAGGGCAAAACCAAAGAACAGGACAAACAGGACAACGCCAAAGGCGGTGGAAATAAATTTCATTCTTGGTTCCTATCTTTAAAACCGGTAAACCAGGGTCTGACCCATAGGGTCAGACACTTGGCCGTTTACCGGTTCTAACAACAAAAAAGGGGCAGGCAAATGCCCGCCCCCTTCATTCTACTGTGCCAGAGACTCAGTCCTCAATGATCGGTTGCCCGACCATCGCATCGACCCGCTCGCGCAGCTGCTTGCCAGGCTTGAAGTGAGGCACCCGTTTTTCAGGGACCATCACTTTGTCGCCGGACTTCGGATTGCGTCCAATGCGTGGCGGCCGCGAATTCAGGGCAAAGCTGCCAAAACCACGGATCTCGATGCGCTGGCCTTCAGCCAAGGCGTTGGTCATCGCATCGAGAATGGTCTTGACGGCATACTCCGCATCTTTGGCCACCAGCTGAGAGTAACGCTCAGCCAGGCGGTTGATCAATTCGGACTTAGTCATCTAAGTGCTCGGTAGATTAGTTCTTGTTGTCGAACTTGGCTTTCAGCAGCGCGCCCAGGCTGGTGGTGCCGGAAGCGGCGCTGGAGTCAGCGGCCATCTTCGACATCACTTCAGCGGTGTCCGCGTTGTCTTTAGCTTTGATCGACAGCTGGATCGAACGTGCCTTGCGATCGATGTTGATCACCAGGGCTTCCACGGAATCACCAACCTTCAGGTGGGTGCCGGCATCTTCCACGCGGTCGCGGGAGATTTCGGAAGCGCGCAGGTAGCCTTCAACTTCTTCGGACAGCTGAATTACGGCGCCTTTTGGCTCAACCGACTTAACGGTACCGGTCACCAGGGAGCCCTTGTCGTTCATGGCTGCGAAGTTGTTGAATGGATCGCCTTCCAGTTGCTTAACGCCCAGGGAAACGCGCTCACGCTCAACGTCGATTGCCAGAACAACGGCTTCCAGTTCGTCACCTTTCTTGAACTTGCGCACGGCTTCTTCGCCGGACTCGGTCCAGGACAGGTCGGACAGGTGCACCAGGCCGTCGATGTTGCCTGGCAGGCCGATGAACACGCCGAAGTCGGTGATCGACTTGATTGCGCCCTTGACCTTATCGCCCTTCTTGTGGGTCATGCCGAAGTCGTCCCAAGGGTTTGCCTTGCACTGCTTCATACCCAGGGAGATACGACGACGCTCTTCGTCGATTTCCAGGACCATGACTTCAACTTCGTCGCCCAGTTGAACGACTTTGTTAGGAGCCACGTTCTTGTTGGTCCAGTCCATTTCGGACACGTGAACCAGGCCTTCGATGCCTTGTTCAACTTCAACGAACGCACCGTAGTCGGTCAGGTGGGTGACTTTACCGAACAGGCGGGTGCCTTGTGGGTAACGACGGGACAGACCGGTCCAAGGATCGTCGCCCAGTTGCTTCACGCCCAGGGACACACGGTTCTTCTCTTGATCGTACTTCAGGACCTTAGCGGTGATCTCTTGACCCACGGTCAGGACTTCCGAAGGGTGACGCACGCGGCGCCATGCCAGGTCGGTGATGTGCAGCAGGCCGTCGATGCCGCCCAGGTCAACGAACGCACCGTAGTCGGTGATGTTCTTGACGACGCCGGTCACCACGGTGCCTTCTTTCAGGGTTTCCATCAGCTTCTGACGCTCTTCGCCCATCGAAGCTTCGATGACGGCGCGGCGGGACAGAACCACGTTGTTGCGCTTGCGGTCCAGCTTGATAACCTTGAACTCGAGGGTCTTGCCTTCGAATGGGGTGGTGTCCTTGACTGGACGGGTGTCTACCAGCGAACCTGGCAGGAAAGCGCGGATGCCGTTGGTCAGAACGGTCAGGCCGCCCTTGACTTTGCCATTGACGGTACCAACGACGATCTCGCCGGATTCCATTGCTTTTTCCAGTGCCAGCCACGATGCCAGGCGCTTAGCCTTGTCACGGGACAGGATGGTATCGCCGAAACCATTTTCCAGCGATTCGATGGCCACGGAAACGAAGTCGCCTACTTTGACTTCCAGTTCGCCTTGGTCATTCTTGAATTCTTCAACAGGAATGAAAGCTTCCGATTTCAGGCCTGCGTTAACGATCACAAAGTTGTGGTCCAGACGCACGACTTCAGCGGAGATCACTTCGCCAGAGCGCATGTCTTGACGCGACAGGGACTCTTCGAAGAGGGCTGCAAAACTTTCCATTATTTATTTCCAGGTTAGCCAGTAAGGCCCGCACTATGCGGCTTCAACTGGGTTGAGGGTTGAACAAAACAGCTATTTATTTATGGGCGGCGGCCCACCATTTCAACACCTGCTCGGTCGCTTCATCAGCGTTCATGGCAGACGTATCGAGGAGGTACGCACCCTCTGCCGGCGCCAGCGGCGCAATGGCCCGGTTCATATCCCGGTCGTCGCGCGCTTTCAAATCCATCAGCAGGTCTTGCATACTAGCAGAAATTCCCTTTCCGATCAATTGCTTATAGCGGCGATCGGCGCGCGCCTCGACGGAGGCGGTCAAAAACACCTTGAGGGGCGCGTGCGGGAAGATGACGGAGCCCATGTCGCGGCCGTCGGCCACCAGGCCAGGGGTCTTGCGGAAGCTCAGTTGCAGGCCGTACAGCGCTTGCCTTACCGCCGGCAGGGCGGCGATTTTTGATGCCGTATTGCCAACTTCTTCGGCGCGGATGGCGTCGGTGACGTTTTCCTGCGACAAGTAGATGGCGTCGCCTGCGAAGTGGATGTTCAGGTGCTCGGCCAGCTTGGCCAGGGCATGCTCGTCGTTCAGGTTGGTCTCGCGGCGCAGCGCCTGCAGCGCGGTCAGGCGGTACAGGGCGCCGGAATCGAGGAGGTGGAAGCCAAGCTTGTCCGCGACCTTGTGGGCCACGGTGCCCTTGCCGCTAGCGGTCGGGCCGTCGATGGTGATGACTGGGATGTTCGATGTTGGCATATGGTTAATTTCTAAACCGGTAAACCAGTGTCAGACCCACAGGGTCTGACACTTGCCCGCGGCAGCCGCGGACCGGTGCCTGACCCTGCGGGTCAGGCACCGCTTTGCCGGTTTTGGCTAAAAGTTAAACGCTACCACGCTTAGCGATCGACGCAAACGCAGCAAAATACTCAGGGAACGTCTTCGCGACGCATTTTGGATCATTGATCCGAACCTTGGCGCCCTGACGGATAAATCCATCCAGCGACGCCAGCGAGAAGCACATGGCCATGCGGTGGTCATCGTAAGTATCAATGGCCGCAGGCAGCAGTGTGGCAGGCGGAGTGACGGACAGCCAGTCCGCCCCCTCCTCCACCGTCGCCCCCAGCTTGCGCAGTTCGGTCGCCATGGCGGACAGGCGGTCAGTCTCCTTCACGCGCCACGATGCAATATTGCGCAAGGTAGTGGTGCCTTCAGCGTACAGCGCCGCCACGGCGATGGTCATCGCCGCATCCGGAATATGGTTAAAGTCCATGTCGACCGCCTTCAGCGGACCGTTCGCGCTGGCTTCGATCCAGTTATCGCCCATGACGATGGTCGCTCCCATCTGCTCCAGCGCCTGCGCAAAGCGCACGTCGCCCTGGATCGAGTTGTTGCCCACGCCCAGCACCCGCACCGGGCCGCGGCCAATCGCGCCGGCAGCCAGGAAGTAGGAAGCGCTGGAGGCATCGCCTTCCACATGAATGGTGCCCGGGCTCTTGTACGTCTGCCCAGCCGGAATGGTGAACGAAGACCAGCCATCCTGCTCCACCACGCCGCCGAAGCGGCGCATCAGGTTCAGCGTAATTTCAATGTAAGGCTTGGAAATCAGCTCGCCTTCAACGTCGATGGTCACAGCCTGTTCGCGCGCCATCAGCGGCGCCACCATCAACAGCGCGGTCAGGAACTGGCTCGACACATCGCCGCGCACGGACAGGCGCTGCGACTTGAACTCGCCGGTGCGGATATGCAGCGGCGGGTAGCCCTTGTTCATGGTGTATTCGATATCGGCGCCGGCAGCATTCAGCGCGTCGACCAGGTCGCCGATCGGGCGTTCATGCATGCGCGGCACGCCATGCACCTTGAAGTCGCCGCCGATCACGGCCAGCGCAGCGGTCAGCGGACGGATCGCGGTGCCGGCGTTGCCCATGAACAGGTCGGCAGTGCGCAGCGGCCAGCTGCCTTTCACGCCCAGCACCACGTGCACGGTGCTTTCACCTTCACGATGTTCGGTCCAGTTCACACCCAGCGAGCGCAGTGCGGCCAGCATCACGGCAGTGTCGTCGGAGGCCAGCAGGTCGATGACGCGGGTTTCTCCCTCTGCCAGCGCGGCCAGCAGCAGGATGCGGTTGGAAATGGATTTCGAGCCTGGCAGGCGCACCGTGCCTTCGGCATGGGCGACCGGCAGCAGGTCGAGGTAATGCGGATAATCAGTCATGCGTGTTCCTTATTCTGCCGCCGCGTCTTTCGGCTGCGGCGGCTCAGCCGCCTCGATGGTCTCGATCCATTGCCGGCGCGCGCGCTGGGCGTTGGCATAGGTAGCTTCAAGGGCGGCGGCGTCGCCAGCGGCAAGGCTGGCGCGCAAGCGGGTTAATTGTGCCAGATATGCATCCAGCTCAGTCAGGAGTGCGGCCTGGTTGGCGAGGCTGATGTCGCGCCACATTTCAGGCGAGCTGCCGGCGATGCGGGTGAAGTCGCGGAAACCGCTGGCAGCATATTGGAACAGCAAATCCGAGTGGGGCTTGCGCTCGATGTCGTCTACCAGCGCATAGGCCAGCAGGTGGGGAAGATGGCTGACGGCGGCGAACACTTTGTCGTGGTCTTCCGGGGTCAGGGTATGGATGATGGCGCCACAGGCTTTCCAGGCCGCCGCAACGCGCTCGACGGCGGTGGGGCCGTTCTCGGCCAGGGGCGTGAGGACGGTTTTCTTGCCTTGATAGAGGTCGGCGATGGCAGCGTCGGGGCCGTTGGTTTCGCGGCCGGCGATGGGGTGGCCGGGGACGAACTGGCTTACTCGCTCGCCCATGACGGCGCGGGCGGCGGCGGCGACGTCGGATTTGGTGCTGCCGGCGTCGGTGACGATGGTGCTGGCGTCCAGGTGCGGCAGGATTGCTGTCAAGATGCGGCCTGTCTGCGCCACCGGCGCGGCCAGCAGGATCAGGTCGGCGCCTTTAATCGCGTCTTCAAACCGGCAAACCGGCCTGGCGGCCGTACCCGTCTGACCCGCAGGGTCAGACACCGATACGCGGCGGCCGCTGGCGAGTGTCTGACCCTGCGGGTCAGACACTGGGGTACCGGTTTGGGCGGCCGAGTCGATGATACCCAATTCGAGCGCCCGCGCCAGGAACGCCTCCGAGCGATCCACGCCAACAATATGCCGAACAGCGCCAGCCTGCCTCAGCGCCCGCGCAAACGAGCCGCCGATCAGGCCAACACCGAAAATAACAACCTTATTAAGCACGATCCTCCGCCAGCGCCTTACGCAGCGCAGTAATCAGCACCGCATTCTCTTGCGGCAGGCCGATGGAAATACGCAGCCACTGCGGCAAGCCGTAGTTGCCGACCGGGCGCACGATCACGCCCTGCTTCAGCAGCGCCAGGTTGATACGCGCACCAGCCGCATCATCGGAACCCACGCGCACCAGCACGAAGTTACCGTAGGAAGGCACAAACTCCAGTCCCATATCCTTGAACGCTTCCACGAACTGCTCGTACCCGGCAGTATTATTGGCTGCCGATTTCGACAGGAACTCCTTGTCATTCAGCGCCGCAATCGCCGCAGCCTGCGCCAGCGAGTTCACATTGAAAGGCTGGCGGATACGATTCATCAGGTCGGTCACTTCCGGCTGCGCCAGCGCGAAGCCCACACGCAGGCCGGCCAGGCCGTAGGCCTTGGAGAAAGTGCGCGACACCAGCAGGTTCGGGTACTTCTTGACCCAGGCCGCCGACTCGTACTGGTCTTCCTTCTTCAGGAATTCGTTGTACGCCTCGTCCAGCACGACGACGACGTTCGCAGGCACCTTCTGCAGGAAGGCTTCGATCTCGGCGCCGGTGACGAAAGTACCAGTCGGGTTGTTCGGGTTGGCGATGAACACCAGCTTGGTGTCCGCTTCAATCGCAGCCGCCATCGCATCCAGGTCGTGGCCATGGTTCTTGGCCGGCACCACGATGTGGCGTGCACCGATGCCCTGGGTCGCCAATGCGTACACGGCGAACGAATACTGCGAATACACGACCGACTGACCGCGCTCAACGAAAGCGTGTGCAGCGATTTCCAGGATGTCGTTGGAGCCATTGCCCAGCGTGATCCAGTCCATCGGCACGTCGTAGCGCTTGGACAGCGCCATTTTCAGTTCGAAGGCATTGGCATCTGGGTAGCGGCCCAGTTCAGCAGCGGCAGCGGCCATGGCCTTCTGCGCCGATTCCGGCACGCCGAACGGGTTCTCGTTCGATGCCAGCTTAACGATGGACTCTTCTTTCAGGCCGAATTCGCGCGCCACTTCGGAGATAGGCTTGCCAGCCTGGTAAGGAGCGATTGCGCGAACGTATTCAGGGCCGTAATTCTTGGACATGGATCTAATCTCTTTTAAAAGTCAGGTGAGGCTGGTCGGGTAAGAGCCCAGCACTTTGAAGAAGGCGGCATTGTCCTTGAGTTCAGCCAATGCCTTTGTCACGGACGGGTCTTGCACGTGCCCCTCTACGTCAACATAGAAATAGTATTCCCACGTGCCGATGCGGGCCGGGCGCGACTCGAAACGCGTCATCGACACGCCATGCTTGGCCAGTGGCGCCAGCAACTGGTACACGGCGCCGGCTTTGTTCGGCACTGCGAGCACCATCGAAGTGTGGTCGCGGCCGGACGGGTTGGTCTGCAGGCAGCCGATCACCACGAAACGGGTGCGGTTGTGCGGGTCGTCCTGGATATGGGCATTCACCACGCCCAGCCCATATTGCGCACCGGCGTGTTCGCTGGCGATGGCGGCGATGGTCGGGTCGTCGCCCGCCATACGCGCCGCTTCGGCATTCGAGGCCACGGCGCGGCGCTCGATATGTGGGTAGTTCTGGTTCAGCCACACCTGGCATTGGGCCAGCGCTTGCGAATGGGCGCAGATCACCTGCACGCCTTCCATGGTGCCGGTCTTGGTCATCAGGCTGTGGTGCACGGCAATCGCGATCTCGCCCGAGATCAGGCAAGGGGTGGCCAGCATCAGGTCCAGCGTGCGGTTCACGGCGCCTTCAGAGGAATTCTCGACCGGCACCACGCCGAAATCGGCGGTACCGGCCTCCGTCGCGCGGAACACTTCATCGATCGATGCACAGGGGATGCCATCGACAGCGGTGCCGAACTGCGCGTACACCGCCTGCTCGCTGAAGGTGCCGGCCGGGCCGAGGTAGGCCACGGTCACGCGGCGCTCCAGCGCGCGGCAGGCCGACATGATCTCGCGGAAGATGGTCTGCACTTCGCGGCCGCCCAGCGGGCCGGGGTTGCGGTCGGCCACGCCGCGCAGCACCTGGGCTTCGCGCTCGGGACGGAATACGGGCGCATTGGTTTCGGCCTTGACGTGCCCTACTTCCTGCGCCACTTTGGCGCGCTCGTTGAGCAACGCCAGGATTTGCGCGTCGATCGAATCGATCTTCTCGCGGAGGGGTTTCAGTTTGTCTGTCATTCGTTTGCGTTCACTTTGTGCGGGCTCTAAACCGGTAACCCTGTGTCTGACCCGCAGGGTCAGGCACCGATACGCGGCAGTCGCGGGCCAAAGTGTCTGACCCTGCGGGTCAGACACTGGTTTACCGGTTTTCAGCGCCCTGCAAATTCGTTCAAGTAGTCGACCAGCGCTTGCACGCCCTCGATCGGCATCGCGTTATAAATCGATGCCCGCATACCACCGACGGACTTGTGGCCCTTCAGCTGCAACAGCCCGCGCGCCTTCGCACCGGCCAGGAATGCTTCATTTTTCGATTCGTCGCGCAGGTAGAACGGGATATTCATGCGCGAACGATATTCTTTTGCGACGCGATTCTGATAGAAGTCGTCGGCGCCGAGCGCCTGGTACAGCAGCTCGGCTTTCTCAATATTACGCTTTTCCATGGCGGCGACGCCGCCCTGTTTCTTCAGCCACTGGAACACCAGGCCGGCGATATAGATGCCGTAGGTTGGTGGCGTGTTGTACATCGATTCGTTTTCCGCCACGTTCTTGAAGTCGAAAGCGGACGGGCAGAATGGCAGCGCCTTGCCGATCAGGTCATCGCGCACGATGACCACGGTGACGCCTGCCGGGCCGATATTCTTTTGTGCACCGCCGAAGATCACGCCGTACTTGCTGACATCCACTGGACGCGACAGGATGTGCGACGACATATCGGCCACGATGTCGGTGTCGCCTTGCGCGGTCGGCACGAAGTTGAACTCGACACCGTCAATCGTTTCGTTGGTGCAGATGTGGAGGTAGGAAGCCCCCGGGGTCAGCTTCCATTCCGCCTGGTCCGGCACGCGATCGAAACCGGTCGCCTGCGACGAGGCCGCCACGTTGACGCGGGCATAGCGCGCCGCTTCCTTGATCGACTTGCTGGACCAGGAGCCGGTCTGCACGAAATCGATGGTGCTGTCGGCGCCGCCGCTCAGGTTCATCGGCAGCACGGCATTCTGCGACAGGCCGCCGCCCTGCATGAACAGGATCCGGTAATTGTCCGGCACCGCCAGCAGCTCGCGCAGGTCGCGCTCAGCGGCTTTGTAGATCGAAATGAATTCAGGACCGCGGTGGCTCATCTCCATGACGGACATCCCGCTGCCCTGCCAGTCCAGCATTTCAGCGGCCGCCTGTTGCAGCACTTCCTTAGGCAGCACGGCCGGGCCGGCAGAGAAATTGTAGATGTTCGCCACGTCAAAACTCCTTACTTGTTCACTTAGTTTGCTCTACCACGCGCTTGGCGCGCTCCTGCACCAGCTTTTGTGCCGCTTGGGCGCTTTCGCCCATCAGCATCGGCATCACTTCCAGCGACTTCTTGCCGGTCGGGCTGCGGTAGAAAGCCGTCAGGGCCTTCACGTCTTCCTGCGTGAAATGGCGCGCGTACAGCGGCACCACCTGGTTGTACAGTTCATCGACCAGCTTCGGATCGTTCAGGTCTTTTTGCAGGGCGGCGCTGATGACCGGCATGCGGCGCTCCACATTCGCCATTTCCGCCTTGCGCTGCTCGTCGTTGAATTTTGGATTATTGCGCACCACCGCTTCCGCGCGCATGCGCAGGATCTGCGGCAGCGCCTTAGCCAGGTTTTGCAGCGAAGTAGCCATATTGGCGCGTGCACCGGTGGTTTCCATCAGCTCGCGGATGGATGCCTCGCTCGCAGGGGCAGCAGGAGCTGCGTGGGCGGCGGCGGCGAAAGCAAATACTGCGGCGGCGAAGGCGGTCTTCTTCATGCTTGCTCCTTATTATTTACGGAACTGCTCCATTGCTTTCTGAATCCGCGGCATGGTCAGGCGCTGGCCAATGGCCATCGACTCCGCCATCACCTGCGGCATCAACTGCATGCTCTTCATGCCGACCGGCGTGCGGTAGTAAGCCGCGATCTGCTTCAGTTCATCGGCGGTGAAATGGCGCGAGTACAGTGCGATCATTTCGCTTTCCATGTCAGCCATCAGGCCAGGATCGCTCAGGACGCCGCTCACCACTTCCGCCATTTTCGGCAGCTCGGCTTCCATCTTCAGGAGCATTTCATGGCGCTGGGCGTCGTTCAGGCTGGTGTCGGCCTTGATCGAAGCTTCGATCTGCTGGCGCATGATGTTGGGCATGGTCCTGGACATCTGGTCCATCGATGCTTTCCACATGCTGCGGTAATTCATCGCATCCAGCAGGTCGCGCACGGCGGCCGCGTTGGCCGGCGCCGGGGCTGGGACCGGGTCAGCGGCAAACGCCCCCTGGGCCAGGGTGAAGGAAGCGATCAGGGCCAGGACGATTTTCTTCATTGCTTATTCGTTTTCCGAATTTGGTCGTTGAAAAAACTAACGGGCCCGGCCTGATGTCTCAGACGGGGCCCGTTGCGGGTCAGCCTTATTCGGCTGCTTCGCCGCCTTCAGCTTCCGCTTCCGGCTCGTCCGCGTCTGCTTCGACGATGCGTTGCAAGCCCGAGAGCTTGGTGCCGTCCTCCACCGCAATCAGGGTCACGCCCTGGGTGGCCCGGCCCATCTCGCGGATCTCCGATACGCGGGTGCGGATCAGCACACCGCCGGTGGTGATCAGCATGATTTCGTCGCTTGCCTGCACCAGGGTCGCTGCCACCACCTTGCCGTTACGCTCGGAGGTCTGGATCGCGATCATGCCCTTGGTGCCGCGGCCGTGACGGGTGTACTCGGTGATCGGGGTACGCTTGCCGAAGCCATTCTCGGTGGCGGTCAGCACCGACTGCTGCTCGTTCTCCGCTACCAGCAGCGCGATCACGTTCTGGCCGTCTTCCAGGTTCATGCCGCGCACACCGCGCGCGGTACGGCCCATCGGACGCACATCGTTTTCGTCGAAGCGCACTGCCTTGCCGGCGTCGGAGAACAGCATCACGTCGTGCTTGCCGTCGGTCAGCGCGGCACCGATCAGGAAGTCGCCGTCATCCAGGTCGACCGCAATAATGCCGGCCTTACGCGGGTTGCTGAAGTCCTTCAGCGGGGTCTTCTTCACAGTACCCAGGCTGGTCGACATGAAGACGTAGTGATCTTCCGGGAAAGTGCGGTTTTCGCCCGACAGCGGCAGCACCACGGTGATCTTCTCGTTGTCCTGCAGCGGGAACATATTCACGATCGGCTTGCCGCGCGAAGTACGCGAGCCTTGCGGCACTTCCCACACCTTCAGCCAGTACATGCGGCCGCGGTTGGAGAAGCACAGGATGTAATCGTGGGTGTTGGCGATGAACAGCTGGTCGATCCAGTCTTCATCCTTGGTTGCCGCTGCCTGCTTGCCGCGGCCGCCGCGCTTCTGGGCGCGGTATTCGGACAGCGGCTGGGCCTTCATATAGCCCATGTGCGACAGGGTCACCACCATGTCCTGCGGGGTGATCAGGTCCTCGGTTTCGAGGTCGGTCGCATTGTTCTCGATATTCGAGCGGCGCGGATCCTTGTCGCCGAATTCCAGCATCGAGGCATTCAGTTCCTCGGTGATGATGGCGGTCACGCGGGCCGGCTTGGACAGGATGTCCAGCAGGTCGGCGATCAAGGACATCACGTCCTTGTATTCGTTAACAATCTTGTCCTGTTCCAGGCCGGTCAGGCGCTGCAGGCGCATTTGCAGGATTTCGCCAGCCTGTTCGTCGGACAGCTTGTACAGGCCATCCGATTGCAGACCGTAGTGCTTCGGCAGGTGCTCAGGACGGAAGGCTTCGATACCGCCCTGGCCTTCTTCACCGGTGCGCTTCAGCATTTCGCGCACGATGGAGGAATCCCAGCCGCGCGCCATCAGTTCCTGTTTCGCGATCGGCGGCGTAGGCGCAGCCTTGATGATTGCGATGAAATCGTCGATGTTCGCCAGTGCAACCGCCAGGCCTTCCAGCACGTGGCCGCGTTCACGCGCCTTGCGCAGTTCGTACACGGTACGGCGGGTAACGACTTCGCGGCGGTGCGACAGGAAGGTAGCCAGCAGGTCCTTCAGGTTCATCAGCTTCGGCTGACCGTCCACCAGGGCTACCATGTTCATGCCGAAGGTGTCCTGCAACTGGGTCTGCTTGTACAGGTTGTTCAGCACCACTTCCGGCACTTCGCCGCGTTTCAGCTCGATCACCACGCGCATGCCCGACTTGTCGGACTCGTCGCGGATATCGGAAATGCCTTCCAGCTTCTTGTCGCGCACGTTTTCGGCGATACGCTCCAGCAGGGACTTCTTGTTGACCTGGTATGGCAGCTCGTCCACGATGATCGCGGTGCGGCCGCCTTCCTTGCCGTATTCCTCAAAGTGGGTCTTGGCGCGCATGACGACACGGCCACGGCCGGTGCGGTAACCATCGCGCACGCCGGACACGCCATAAATCGTGCCGCCGGTCGGGAAGTCCGGCGCCGGGATCAGTTCGATCAGTTCATCGATCGTGCAATCCGGGTTGTTCAGTACGTGCAGCGCGCCGTTGATCACTTCCGTCAGGTTGTGCGGCGGGATGTTGGTGGCCATACCCACTGCGATACCGGACGAACCGTTGATCAGCAGGTTAGGAATCTTGGTCGGCAGGACGGTAGGCTCTTTTTCCTTGCCGTCGTAGTTGGGTGCGAAATCGACGGTTTCCTTGTCGATATCGGCCAGCAGTTCTGCGGAAATCTTGTCCAGGCGGCACTCGGTGTAACGCATCGCCGCGGCGTTGTCGCCGTCGATGGAACCGAAGTTACCCTGGCCGTCGACCAGCATGTAGCGCAGGGAGAAGTCCTGCGCCATACGCACCAGCGTGTCGTAAATCGACGCGTCGCCGTGCGGGTGGTACTTACCCATGACTTCACCCACGACGCGGGCGCATTTCACGTAAGGGCGGTTCCACACGTTGTTCAGTTCGTGCATCCCGAACAGGACGCGGCGGTGTACGGGCTTCAGGCCGTCGCGAGCGTCCGGCAGAGCTCGGCCAACGATCACGCTCATGGCGTAATCGAGGTAGCTCTTGCGCATCTCTTCTTCGAGGGAAATTGGGATTGTTTCTTTTGCGAATTGATCCATTGGCGGGTCGATCTTTTGTCTAGGCGTACAAGCCTGCGATTTTAGCATGGCGCCCGGTGGCCTTGGAGAAAGTCATCGGGTTGACACAAAAGCACCTTATTATGACCGCTGCGTTGCAACAAAACAACATTTTGGTCAAATGCGCGAAACTGGCCTTTTCCCCGACTTTTGATGCAGTTTTGCGAAATATGGCAAAATGGTCGAGAAACTAATGAAATAGATAGTTTTATCAGCGTTACACCCCGATTAAGGAAAAGACCAATATGAAGAAAATCCTCGCCACCGTGTTTGCAGCGTCTTCCGTTCTGGCCGGCCCTGTGCTAGCCCAAGACAAGCCGACCGCTCCTCCGTTCGCACCAGTGACCCAGGACATCAAGGCCGCGACGCCCAAGAGTGCCTATGTGCAGGATGCCCGTGGCATCATCGCCCGCAATCCATTCGGCCTGTGCTGGCGCACCGGCTACTGGACCCCGGCCGATGCCGTGCCAGGTTGCGACCTGCCGATCTGCACCCCGCCGGAAGAGCTGAAGGATGGCAAGTGCGTGCTGCCGCCACCACCACCTGAAGCGCCGGCACAGCCGCCAGTTGCCGTGCCAACTACCCCAGCACCTGCACCGACCGCAGTACCGACCGCTGAAAAAGTTTCCTTCGCCGCCGACGCCTTCTTCGACTACGACAAGGCCGTGCTGAAGCCGGAAGCCAAAGAGAAGCTGGACGACATGGTTACCAAGCTGAACGGCATCAACCTGGAAGTGATCATCGGCGTCGGCCACACCGACTCCATGGGCACCGACCAGTACAACGACAAACTGTCGCTGCGCCGCGCTGAAGCCGTGAAAGCCTACCTGCTGAGCAAAGGCGTGGAAGCCAACCGCGTGTACACCGAAGGCAAGGGCGAGAAGCAGCCAATCGCGGACAACAAGACCGCTGAAGGCCGCGCCCAGAACCGCCGCGTGGAAATCGAGGTTGTTGGCACCAAGAAGTAATTCCCGGCGCATACGCGCTATTGCAGCCCCGCCCTGAGCGGGGCTTTTTTTTGTTCGCCCCTCTGCTATCATCCCGCCTATGAATGCCGACCCATTAGAACTGCAAAAATTCAGCGAACTGGCCCATCACTGGTGGGATCCCACGTCCGAATTCAAACCTCTGCACGAGATCAATCCACTGCGCCTGGAATGGATCAATGCCCGCGCCCCGCTAGCCGGGAAGAACGTGATCGATATTGGCTGCGGCGGGGGCATCCTGTCGGAATCCATGGCACGCAAAGGCGCCAAGATCACCGGCATCGACCTGTCCGAAAAAGCCCTGAAAGTGGCCGACCTGCATAGCCTGGAATCCGGCGTGCCGGTGCGCTACAAGCTGATCGCCGCCGAAGAAATGGCAGCGCAGGAAGCCGGCCAGTACGACGTGGTCACCTGCATGGAAATGCTGGAACACGTACCGGACCCAGGCGCCATCGTGCGCGCGGCAGCCACCCTGGTAAAACCGGGCGGCCATGTGTTTTTCTCCACCCTGAACCGTAACCCGAAGGCTTACCTGTTCGCGGTGATCGGCGCCGAATACCTGCTGCGCATGCTCCCCAAAGGCACGCATGATTATGAAAAATTCATCACTCCAGCCGAACTGTCGCAATATGTGCGCACTGCTGGTCTGCAAGTGGATGCATTGAAGGGCATGGGCTACAATCCGCTCACCAAGGTCTACTCCTTGAACAACGACACCAGCGTTAATTACCTGGTGGCGTGCACCCGCCCTGAATAAAGCCAGGCGGCCTGCGCGCCGCCTGCTTCGAAAGCCGTTCCCTACCATGAGCCTGTTCCCAGCCCCGCGCGCCATCCTGTTCGACCTGGATGGCACCCTGGCCGACACCGCACCAGACCTGGCCGCCGCGATCAACCTGCTGCGCACCGTGCGCGGGCTGGAGCCGACGCCATACGAGGTGCTGCGCCCGCAGGCATCGCACGGCGCGCGCGGCATGATTGGCGTGTCCTTCGGCCTGATGCCGCAGGATGAAGGCTTTGAAGAACTGCGCGATGGCTTTTTCACCAACTATGAAGCGGCGATGGCGGTGCACAGCACCCTGTTCGACGGCATCGGCGAACTGCTGTCCGGCATTGCAGAAGCCGGTCTGCGCTGGGGCATCGTCACCAACAAGCCAGCCCGCTTCACCGACCCATTGGTGCCGCAAATCGGCCTGGCGCTGGCCAGCTGCGTGGTTTCGGGCGACACCACTCCACACGCCAAACCCCACCCGGCCCCGTTGCTGGAAGCGGCAGCCCGCCTCGGCCTGGCGCCGGAAGAATGCTGGTACGTCGGCGACGACCTGCGCGACATCCTGGCCGGCCATGCCGCCGGCATGCGCACCGTGGCCTGCCAGTGGGGTTATTGCGGACCGGTCGAACCTGCAGCCTGGGGCGCCGACCACCTGTTGGCATCCCCTGCCGACCTGCTGGCCCTGATTCGTGCAACTGTACCGTCCCCGACACCGTTGGCGGCCTAGAAACTACGTTATAACTTGCCCAACAGCAATAAGTTTCTATACTATAGTCAGTAGCGATTACAGAGAAAAGGTAGCCGGAGACTTTATGGACGGGGACGACAACATCGAGGCGACGCTCCCACCGCGTAGCAGTGCACCGCAGGTCTGGGATGCCTCCGTTGCCGAGAGCCGCTTCTACTGGTACGACCTGCTGGTCAACGACCCGCTGGTACCCGACTTCCGTGACCCGATTGGACGCTACCAGCGCCGCATGCAGTTCGCGCTCGACGCGACCATGGAAAAGCAGCTCCTTTTCTTCGTCATTTCCCGCCAGCGCCTGCGCTTCGACATCAAGAAAGGCACGAGCTGGGGCTTCTTCGGCCTGAAGCTGACCGTGCCGCTGCTGGCCGGCACCGACAATCGCAAGGAATCGATCACGCTCGAACTGGAAGTGCCGTTCGAAGCGACCTTCAAAAAACCGATCGTCACCCTGCACGATAAATACATCACGCTGAATTGGGGCGCGCTGACGGAATGCTATTCCGCGCACGACCTGTTGCAGAAATTCCCCAACGACCTGAAGTACGAAAGCACGGTCGAGTACGTCGGTATCACGCGCGACCCGCAGTCCCGCCTGGCCAAGGGCCGCTTCCCCGCCGTCAACCGCATCATGGAAGAAAACGACGGCACGCTGGACACCTTCCTGCTGGTCAAGCGCATGGATGTGAAAGTCGAAACCGCCGTGCAGGACCCGCTTGGCGAAGCCTCCACCCGCTCACATGTGGAAGTCATGGAAGGCGCCCTGATCCGCTACTTCGAAGGTGAAAAACCGGCCCACCACGGCACCATCGAAAACAACAACCGGCGCGACCGCGTAGCGCAACTGGTCGAGACCTACCAGCTTGACAGCCTGACGGTAGACCTCGGCTTCAAGGAGGCCGACAGCTTCCACGACCTCAAGTCCGCCCACGTGCCGGTATCGCGCCGCCACCTGGTCGAATTCACCTTTGGCCCCGGCGGCGAAATCCGTTCGACCCGCCTTGCCGACGACGCCCGCCCGCTGGTTTCGCTCGAAGAGTGACGCGGCGCAAAAGATTGAGGTAGAATACAACTTCCTTCTGTGGGGACGACCTGGTTTCGACGTGGGTTGCAAAGCAGAACAGGGCATACCGAGGGCTGGTTACCTCGTAAATACACCCAGAAACAAACTAACTGCAAACGATAACTCGTACGCACTGGCAGCTTAATCGCTGACCTGCCCGACAACACCTCGCCCTTAGGGTGTGACCGCAAGGTCGTGTTGGGTCATTTATAAGGGATCGAGCTACGAGGGTTCACTTCGAGTAGCTCTAAATCTAAGGTGAATCGCCTTTACGAAGCGTGCACGTCCGCGTCGTAGGGGTTAAATTAAATGGCAGTGCTAAGTATGTAGAACTGTCTGTAGAGTGCTTGCGGACGCGGGTTCGATTCCCGCCGTCTCCACCACCGAACAAAGAAAATGGGCTCCAAGCGCAAGCTTGGGGCCCTTTTTCTTTGTTCGTTAGCGCAGAGTTGGCGGGAACCGAATCCGCGTCCGGTACTGGCGCGGGGTGGAGTGCGGGTTTCGGCTCGCATGCGAGCCGCGCGCGGAACGACGTCCGCTTGCAAGCGGACGTCTCTTCGATTCGCCCATTCTCGAAATCGCATCGCGATTTCGCGCCGCGTCAGCGGCTCACGGCAAGCTCAGCTTTAATGAGTCACCACATTGGCATTCGCCTGCAGATCGTGGCCGCCGTCGAGATTCAACAGAATGAACTGAACCGGTGATTCTTCCAGCGCATTCGTTTTCTTCAACTGCTCAATCAACGCGTCCAGGTTCGCGTAGTCGAACTGCGCGCACCAGCGGGCCATCTTGGCGAGGCACCGTACAAAGTCGACCGGATCGTTATCGCGGGTTAGACGCAGTCAATGTACTGCGGATGGAACAATGTCGTTTTCACTCGCAGAAATGCCGGAAATGTCGTTTTCCCTCTCATAATTTGAGTCAGAGCCAGCATCGAGTTTGTCGTTTTCCTTCACATTTTCACGCTCGCGAGCTCAAAATTGTCGTTTTCCCTCTCAAATATGGGGCGGCTTGTCGTTTTCCCCCGCAGTTTTCGAATTACAGCCCGCACGCCTCAACTGCATAGGCACTTAGATTCGCGCGCCCTTCCGGTGTCATGTTTCTCGCGAAGAAGCAGGCATAGGGCCGGTTGGTGGCTTGGTCAACGTAGAGGTACTGCGTCGGCACGTTGTACGCAATGTCGAACTTCGAAGCTGGCTGGCTTGGAGTGAGCGCTTTGAACATCAGGTGCAGTTTCAAGCCGAAGTTCGGGTGGTGGAAGTCGAAGCATCCTTCCGGATAAGCGCAGCTGCCGTTTTGCGCCGGCAAATGCAGCGGAACGACTGTTTGCAGCGATTGGTCAGTCGGCATCCGCTCATAGCGCATCGCGACGGGCGGATCGTCGGTGGTGATTTCGTTGATCGCGCTGCCTGGCTGATGGAAGTCCGCATAGAGCGCATCAAAAGCGGTCCAGCTGTCGGGGTGAATGAAGGTCTGCTTGACCTGCTCTTTTTCATACGTGGTTTGCGCTTGCACTGCGTACACCGCCCTTACGCGCGAGGATTTGGTCTGGTATGGGAACGGGCTCTGGTCATCGGCCAGGTTCTTCAACAAGGCATTCATCAGGCCGAGCGTGCCGCGCGATTGCCCGACGATGAAAATATTGCTGCCGTCTATACCGAGCATGCCGGACCTGTGGCGCGCCCATTGCACGGCGCGGGCGATGTCCGTATTCGGGATGTCGAGATTGGGTGGCTGGCCATAGCGCTGGCTCGCCACCGGGTGGCGGAATTCGATCGACATGAACGCGAAGCCCAGCGCCAGCGCCGGCGTTACCAGTTTCGGATAGAGCTCGCCCTGCTGGGGCAAGTTATCGGTGGCGCCGTTCGGATGTGCCCAGATGATTAAGGGCAGCCTTTGCGATGCTGGCAGCGCTGCGGGGCGGTAGAAGTCGAAGCGCTGGTCCAGCGTAACGTCGTAAGCACCGGCTGGCGACTTCTCATCCCACGCCGTGCCTTCGGCGTAGCAGATATCCCTGGCAACCGTGGCCTGGGTTCCTTGTGTTTGGGTATAGCTGGATAGCTCGGCATCTGTGCTGATCTTGCGGCATGGATCTGCTGCGGCGGCGCCTGTAGTTGCGGCCAGCAGCAGGCCGCTGAACAGACACAGGAAAAAACGAGGTTGGATGATTTGTCGCATTCTCTGCTCCGGAATTGGTGTTTGAATGGTGGACAGCTGAGATACATTATCATTAAAACAATTAACTGATCGTATGGGAGGACGGGGTGGAGAAATTCGAGAAACTGTTTTCTTACGGGACGCTGCAGCAGGAAGACGTGCAGCTTGCAACGTTTGGGCGCAAGCTCGAAGGCATGGCAGACCAGTTGAATGGTTATAAGCTTGGGCTGCTCGAGATCGATGATCCCAAAGTGGTTGCGACGAGCGGCAAAACGCATCATCCGATCATTTCGCGCAGCGGCAGCGGGACAGACGCCGTCATTGGCTCGGTGCTTCTGGTCACGCCAGCGGAATTGCAGCAAGCGGACCAGTATGAGGTGGCTGCCTACAAGCGGCATAGCATCACGCTGGCATCCGGAACTGTTGCGTGGGCTTATGTGGACGCCCGCGATCCGGACTGAAGCTGTCGCTCATTGAGCAAGCTCCATCGAGCCTGTTAACTCGCGCGTATTCCTGGATGTGGACTGACGCACAGACCACTCGCCTCCGCGCGGCGTAGCCTGTACGCTGGCTCAAGGAGGCAGCGTGGATCAACGAAGTCACAAGGAGCTGCGTCACGACAGCGGTACCGCCGAGCGCTTCGACATGGCGGTACGCACAGCCCTGGCTTTTGACCAGGGCGCTGCCTATACCTATCTCGCCATTTGCGGCGTGGAGCACATGCTGATCCGCTCCTTCGCCGAGCGCTTCCCGACGCAGGTGCGCTCAGTCGCCTCCCTGCCCTGGCACTCGAGCGACCGCCGCAGCGATTCAATGCAGCGTGCGTTTTAGCGCGCGCCGCCCCTTCATCAGGGCCCTGCGGCTGTCGTAGCTGGACTGCGGTTGAGCCAGAATTCCGGCGTGGTATCGAAATAGCTGGCGAGCTGCTGGGCGGTGGCCGGCGAAATACTGCGCTCCTGCCGCACGATGCCAATCAGGTATCCGGGTTCCAGGTGCAGCACGCCAGCCAGCGTGCTTGTGGTCAGCCCCATGGGGTCCATGAATTCTTCCAGCAAGGCTTCGCCCGGATGGATCGGGCGCATTGTGGTTTCCATAGTCGCCTCCTTCCCTTCGATTCTACTACTGTGCAGCCACAGGCAATACTGTTGGCTTAGAATAGCGACAGTATGAAATGGAAAGCTTTCACTGCGACCGCCCTCCTCGCGCTCGCTGCCCACAATGTGCATGCCGCCTGCGGCACGATCCGCTTCGCCTACCCCGACCAGCACCGCCCGCCATATTGGCTGGGAAATGGCGCGACCGTGCCCGAGCCGGCCGGCGCCAGCGTGGAATGGATCCGCGAATTTGCTGCCAGCGGCGGCTGCGCGATCGAACTGGTGCGGCTACCGGTGATGCGCCTGCGCAGTGCGCTGGCCGGCGGAACGGTGGACTTTATTCCCGTCGATATCACAGCCGATGGACAGCCCGGCATCGTGATCCCGCGCGACGCGCAGGGCAAGCCGGATACCAAGCGCGCGGCAACCCTTTTCGTAGCTGCCTTTGTGCGTGCCAAAGACGGCTACGCGCGCGATCTCGATCCACTGGAAATGGTGCGCGGCAAACGGATCGGCGTGATGTATGGCGCCACCTACAGCGGGCTTCTGGAAAAGGCCGGCGCCATTCTCGACCAGGGTGCGTCAGCCGTGCCGAGCAATTTCGACAAACTCATGCTCGGCCGCGTGGATGCCTTCATCGTGCCGATGATCGCCGCCTCCGACCTGGACAAATACGTGGCCGACCATTACAAGGGCCAACTGGTGCGGCTGGAAAAACCGGTACTGAAATCCTATCTCTGGGTTGCCACCAATCCGGCCTATTACGAGGCACACCGCCACGAGGTCGATACCGCCTGGAACTGGGTCGGCAGCGCAGGGAACAAGCGCCTCAATATGCTGCTCCGCAAGTACACCGAGAATTAGGATATTCCTCCCTACCGGCCTACAATGGACTATTGGCCGTAGCTACAAGGAGGCAATCATGTCCACACTCAACAAGGGACGCAGCCTGGAGCAACAAACCCACGATGGCACCAGCAGCATCGCGACCATGGGCGCCGGCTGCACCGGCCGCCGCAACCTCTCCCAATCACAGGAAGGCAACCAGCAATCAGCCGAATCGGCCGGCCGCACCGACGACCTGCTGTCGGGCTGTGTCGATGAGGAGAAACGCGAGCACGGTTTCCAGACGGGCACCCAGTACCGCCAGGGCGAGCAGCGCGATTCGGGCCCCGATACCGTCCGGCGCAGCGAACGTTAATAGTTCTTGATCCAGTACAAGTTTTACCGTTGAACAAATTTCCTGGGTGGCGCATAATGCGAATGATAACAATTCTCATTACGAAGCCACTTAGGAAATAGCATGTCGTTCAACAAATCCCCGCTGGCGCTTGCCATTGCGCTGGCATTGCCGCACTTCGCAGCCCTCGCCGAAGAAGCCACCCTCCCCTCCGTAACCGTCACCGCCGCCCGCGAAGCCGCTTACAACCCGAGCAGCGCAACCAGCGCCACCAAGATCGATGCGCCGCTGCGCGACATTCCGCAAACCGTGAATGTGGTGCCGCAGGAGCTGTTGCGCGACCAGGGCGCAAGCTCGATGGAAGATGTGATGAAGGGCATTCCGGGTGTCGGCCTGTCGCATGGCGACGGCCAGCGCGACCAGGTGACCATCCGCGGCTTCACCGCGATCGCCGACCAGTTCATCGATGGCATGCGCGACGACGCACTGTATTTCCGCGACCTGTCCAACATCGAGCAGATCGAAGTCATCAAGGGCCCGGCCTCGGTGCTGTATGGCCGCGGTTCTTCGGGCGGCATGATCAACCGCATCACCAAAAAGCCAGGCATCGACCGCATGGAAGCCAGCGTGACCTTCGGCAGCTGGAGCAAGAAGCGCGGCGAATTCGACGTGGCGCGCAACCTGAAGGATAGCGGCGTGGCCTTCCGCGTCACTGGCGCCAAGGAAGATTCCGACAGCTACCGCGACCAGCAATTCCTCAAGCGCGAGGCGCTGTCGCCTTCGCTGCTGTGGAAGCTCAGTGCCGATACTTCCCTGCTGGTGCAGGGCGAATACCTGTCCGACCGCCGCCTGACCGACTTCGGCATCCCTTCCTACAAAGGCCTACCGGTCGACGTTGAGCCAGGCACCTACTACGGTGCCGCCAATGCGCGCGACGTGGACTTCAGCCAGGCGCGCGTGAAATCGCTGGCCGTGGTGCTGGATCACCGCATCAACGCCAACTGGTCTCTGCGCAACGCGTTCCGCCGCTACGACTACTCGCTGAACCGCAACAACACCCTGGTTGGCAGCGTCAACGAGGCGGCGCAGACCGCCTCCCTCACCCATGGCAATGTGCGCCGCGAAGAAGATGGCTACTTCAACCAGACCGAATTGACCCAGCACGCGGAATTCTTCGGCATGCAGCACCAACTGCTGTATGGCATTGAGATCGGCAAGCAGGACAAGGACCAGGTCAACCGCTCGAAAACCAATGTGGCTACGGTCAACCTGTTCAAGCCCGTGCTGCCAGTACTGCAACTGGAAGCCAATGTGGCACCAGGCACCGACAATCTTGGCATCATGAAGAACAAGAGCGTCTACGTCCAGGACCTGGCAACGCTGACGCCGCAATGGAAGCTGCTGGCCGGCGTGCGTTACGATGACTTCAGCCAGGAGACCCATGAGCGCCGCGCTGGCCAGAAGAACCTGGAACGTACCGACCGTGCCTGGAGCCCGCGTGCCGGCATCGTGTACCAGCCAAGCGGTACTGTTTCCTACTACGCTTCGTTCAGCAAGTCCTTCCAGCCTTCGGGTGAGACCTTCGCACTGGCCGCCAACAATGCCGCCATCGAGCCGGAACAAACCACCAACAAGGAAGTAGGCGCGAAAATCGACCTGTTCGATAGCCAGGCCACCGTTGGCGTGTCGCTGTTCCGCCTGCAGCGCACCGGGATCAAGGCCACCGACCCAATCACCCTCGTCGTCATGCCGGTTGGCACACAGCGCACGGACGGCCTGGAGCTGACCTTTACCGGAGACCTGGGCCACGGCTGGCAAGTCGCTTCCGGCCTGGCGCTGCTGGATGCCGAAATCATCAAGTCCATCGCGCGCGACGACGGCCAGAACGTGCAAGGCAAGCAGCCAACGCTGACGCCCAAGCACAGCGCCAACCTGTGGCTGAACAAGGCACTGGGCGGCGGCTGGTTCACCGGCGCCGGCGTGAACTACCAGGGCGACCGCTTTGCCAACCCGGGCAACACCACCACCCTGCCTGGCTACACCGTGGTCGATGCCATGGTGGCTTACCGCACCGCGTCCTTCGATGTGCAGCTTAACGTGAACAACCTGTTCGACCGCGAATACATCGTTTCAGGCCACGGGTCAAGCAAGCTGCTTAACCTGCCGGGCGCTCCGCGCAATTTCCGCGTCACGGCCCGCTACCGCTTCTGATCCAACTGAGGCACAATCGGGACATTACTTTGCGAAAGGAATGTCCCGATGATTTACGAGCTGGCGGAATTTGAGATCAAGGATGGCCTGGGTGCCGATTTTGAGGCGGCGGTGCAGACGGCCGTGCCGCTGTTCCAGCGCGCCAAAGGCTGCAAGTCGATGCGGCTCGAGCGCGTGATCGAGCGCGCCAACACCTATATGCTGGTCATCGTGTGGGAAACACTGGAAAACCACACCGTCGATTTCCGCGGCAGCGAAGACTTCCAGGCCTGGCGCGGCATGGTCGGCCAATACTTCGCCAACACCCCGCGCGTCGAACACACTGCCAACGTCGTCGCCGGATTCTGATGCGAATCCTCGCCTGCCTGCTGCTGGCTACGGCCAGCCTGCCTGCATTGGCTGCCACACCGGCGGAAACCATGGATGCTTTCCAGCGCGCGCTGGCGGAAGGCAGGCGCGATGCGGCGCTTGCCCTGCTCAGCCCCAAGGTAAAGATATTCGAATCCGGCTATACCGAAAATAGCCGCGACGAATATGCCGCGCACCATCTCGACAGCGATATCGATTTCCTGCGCACGACCCAAGCACGGTTGCTGCGGCACGAAGAACGCCGCGACGGCGCCGCCGCCATCGTGATGCGCGAAACGGAAACCACCGGCAGCTACAAGGGAGCCGAGGTTCACCTGTTCGGGCTCGAAACCGCAGTGCTGGAGCAGCGTGGCGACGGCTGGCAGATCGTGCACTTGCACTGGTCATCACGCAAGGCGCAGGCGAAGTAAGCGCGCGCCGCATTGCAACGCCTTACGCGACAATCCCGCTAAACAGGAGACTTACTATGCCAAGCACCATTTACCGAAATTTCCGCCAGATCGCGGATGCCGAAGGCGCCCGCAGCGCCTTGCTGGCCGAAGGCTTTGCCAATTCGGCCGTACAACTGAACCTGCATGAAGCACGCCCGCTGAACACTACCGCATCGGCCGTGCAGAACATCATGGATTCGCTCACCCCGGACGATGTCGACAACACCGACAAGCCGGACCGCCCTGCAGCCCTGCTGTCGGTCGATGTGGACGACGACGCCCAGCGCGAGCAAGCCGACCGCATCATGTCCCGCTTCGGCGCACAGGAAGCCTAGTTCGATACAGCCTTCAGGCCTGACACCGCGCGCTTGGCCGACGGTGGTGCAGGCTGTCGCCTGCCACCCGCGCCTGTTGCAAAGGCTGCAGCGGCAAGCAGCCGTGGTGCGCCGCCTTGGCTCGGTGTGCTCCAGCGCCTGGCTGCTGGCCCATGCCGGCCTGCTGGACGGAAGACGCGTCACCACCCATTGGAATATTTCAGCCTCGCTGGCGCAGCGCTTCGAGCAGGTGCAGGTAGAGCACGACCAGACCTACCTGCGCGGCGGGAACCTCTATACCTCGGCCGGCGTCACTGCCGACATGGACCTGGCGCCGGTGGAAGGAGACCTGACCGTGGACCAGTTGGCCGCGCAAGCCGGCATGAGCGTGCGAAATTTCTCACGCGCGTTCAAGAGCGAGACAGGTGAAACGCCAGCCGATTTTGTCGAAGCCGCGCGGCTCGATGCGGCGCGGCGCCTGCTGGCGACTACCGGCTGCGCTTTCATCCCCAGCCTGCAGGGGCGGCGGTTTAGCGGGTGCGGGCCAGCCAGCCCGTCAGCTTCCTGGCCTTCAGCGCGGTTCCAGCCACCAGCCGGCGCTGCTTCAGCATGCGCAGGATGAGGTCCAATTCCTTGGGCCCGGGCTTGAGCGGCCGCAATGCCGCGCTCAGCTTGGGATAAATACTCCCTCTCAGAAAACGCGCATGTGCGGTCAGCATGAGATAGCCAAGCAATAAGAAAGTCCCGAGCAGCATATAGGCCTGGACCTGCCCCAAGCGCATCGAATCGCGAATCAGCAGCGGCAGGATAAAAAGGGCTGCCACGACGTAAGCCGCCAACGCCACGATAAATGACCGGTCAACGCGCGAAGTGTCCAGGCGGTTCCTGATCTCCGGTTCGACCGCGTGGAATTTTTCGAGCATGAGTTCGAAACGCACGTCGCGCGGCAATGGAGGCGTGCCTTCCTTGATCATGCGCTCAATATCCAGCCTACCTTTCTCGGTCTCGTAGACCCTCGGGTTGGTTGTACGCACCAGGGTTACAAGCGGTGCGATGCCGTCGGCCAGCGTCTTGAATTTATTCAGCCTCGCAGGCAGCTCCGAATGGCAGTTCTGGCACTGCGCGTAATGGCCGATGGTCTCGCCCTTGCCATACACCACGCTATACACATGGTTTGCCATCTCCACATTGCAGATCAACATTGGAGCGACTTCCCTGCAAATCGGGCAGAAGTCTGCCGCATAGCCCTGCCGGTTGACGACTTTCCTGGTTCCCCACCAAATCACAAACATGAAACGACAACCCCTAAGAAACAGAGTGATGGAATACCTGGCGCAGGTAGGCGAGGAAAGTCTCGTCCTTGCACAGCGTCTTGCCCGGCGAATCGGACAGCTTGGCGACCGATTGCCCATTCAGGCGGATCAGCTTCATCACGATATTCAGCGGCTTGATGCCGACATCGTTGGTCAGCCAGGTGCCGATGCCGAAGCCCACCATGATGCGGTCGGCAAACTGGCGATACAGGCGGAAGGCGGTATCGAAGTCCAGCCCGTCCGAGAACACCAGGCGCTTGGTGTTGGAGTCGATGCGCAATGCCTGGTAGTGCGCGATGGCCTTTTCGCCCCACACGATCGGATCGCCCGAATCGTGCCGCAGGCCGTCGAACAGCTTGGCGAAGTACAGGTCGAAGTCGTTAAGGAAGGCATCCATGCCCACCACGTCGGTCAGCGCGATACCGAGGTCGCCGCGGTACTCCTGCACCCACGCCTCGAGCGAAGCCTTCTGGAACTCGCGCAGCCGCACACCGAAAGCCTGGAAGGACTGCATGTACTCGTGGGCCATGGTGCCGATCGGGATCAGACCAGAATTTTTCGCGATGTAGACGTTGGAGGTGCCCTTGAAGCATTCCGGCACCTCGCGTGCCAGGCGCTCGACGACTTCATCGTGCCATGCGGCCGAAAAGCGGCGGCGCAAGCCGAAATCCGAAAACTCGAAAGGATGACGCAGCGCCGGCGTGGTGCCGAAGGCCTTTAACTGCGCAATCTTTTCGCCGAGGCGCTTGCGGCCCTCATCCAGCGCGGCTGGCGTGCCGACGCGGCGGAAGTACAGTTCATTGACGATATAGAGCACAAAGATCTCATACGCCATGATGTGCACCTGCGGGCCTTCGGCATGGATTACCAGGGTATCGCCCTCCGCGCGCACTTCGATAAATTTGCGCTGGAAGCGGAACACCGTCAGGAAATCGACGAAATCGCTCTTGATGTAGCGCAGGGAGCGCAGGTAATCCAGCTCGTCCTCGGTGAAGGACATGCTGCACAAATGGTCAAGCTGGGCCTCGACTTCTTCCTTCAACTCCGACAGGGGGAAGGCAGTCTGGTTGCGGCACACGAATTCATATTCGGCATGCGCGCTTGGATGGCTATGCAGCAAAGCCTGCCACATGGTGAATTTGTACAGGTCTGTTTCGAGCAGGCTGCGGACGACAGGGATCATTGCATGTTCTCCGCATTGGCCAGCAATTCCGGCAGTACTTCAGCCGAAGTAGCAAGGCGAGCACCTCGGCGCTGCATGACTTGCGCGAATTCGAGATATTGGGCTTCAAAGCCGGACACGGGGCTCATGCAGTCGGTGACCAGCACCAGTTTGCGCGGATCGATATGGTCGGCAATATGCTCGGTGGTCGCCTTCACGCAATGGCTGCCGGCTTCGCCGGTGATGTAGATGGTGTCGGCAAGCGCCAGGCTGGCAATCAGCTCGCGGTTCAATTGCGAGGCAGGATCGGCAGGATCGGGTACTTCGGCCATCACGGCGGAATAGTGTTCGGTCCAGGGATTGGCACCCTTGCCGACCTTGGCCACCACGGCGTGGCGCTCCTCCTCCCAGGCGTTGTAGGCAGCGCGCACGGCATCGTGCACGTTATGGCCCCAGCTACCGATTTCGCAGTGGACGGGCCACACCATCAATTGATAGCGGCCGGCGGATTCCAGCGAATCGAGATAAGACAGCACGCGCGGCAAGGCCGATTCGTCGCGCGGCGCAAACCGGCCAGCGCGCACGTCAACGGCGGAAATCTGCGTGAATGGCCCTGGCGCCGCACCATCGGCCGCGCGCCAGAAGGTCGGGTGCGCCACGTCATAGCGGTGGTGCGAATCGAGCGTAACGGTGATGGCCGAGAGACCGGCGCCGCCCTGTTCGATCAGGCTGGCGAGACGCAGCATGTCCTGGTGGGCGCCCGGAACCGGCAAGGCTGGCGTGGCAGGTGGAGGCAAGTCGCAGAAATCATTCTGCGGATCGATAATGAGCAGGTGATAGTGGAGTTTCATTTTGCAATGATAGCAAATGATAAAAAAGGCAGCACAGGCGGCGGGCCGGTGCTGCCAAGTCCACTATGGGGGACTGAACGGTTGAGCCCGTGTCACACCATGGGGTCACACCCCAAGTGTGACACAGGCTCAGCCGTGTAGTTGTCGAGCCCGTGTCACGGTTGGGGTGTGACCCCAGGGTGTGACACGGGCTGGGCTGTATTACGCTGCGATCAGTTGTTCGATCGACTTCTGTGCTTTGGCCAGGGTGTCGGCTACTGCTTGCTCGCCCATCGCTACGCCTTCGGCGCGGATGAATTGCACGTCGGTCAGGCCGATGAAGCCCAGCACCGTGCGCAGGAAAGTGGTCAGGTGGTCATATGCCACGGCTGCGCCTTCGCTATAGACGCCGCCGCTGGCGGTGAATACGTAGACTTTCTTGCCCTTCAACAGGCCTTCCGGGCCGTTGGCAGTGTATTGGAAGGTGCGGCCAGCGCGGGCCACGTGGTCGATCCAGGCCTTCAGCGACGATGGCACGGAGAAGTTGTACATTGGGGCGCCGATCACGACCACGTCCGCTGCGATCAGCTCGTCAACCAGGGTGTCCGATACCTTTACAACATGCGCTTGTTCGGCATTGCGCGCTTCCGCAGGCGTGAAGAAGGCGCCCATCATCTGTTCGGTCAGGTGCGGCACAGGGTTGGCAGCCAGGTCGCGCTCGACCACGGTATCGGCCGGATTGGCAGCTTTCCATTTGGCGATGAATTCGGCCGACAGTTGGCGGGACAGCGAACCAGCGCTACGGACACTGCTGTTGATGTAGAGAACGTTTGCCATGTACTTGCTCCAAGAAAGGTGGTGATTGCGGCCATCTTAGAACGGGTTTATTATCGACGAAATAGGTTTTATAACGATAGAAATTATCGATTTTGTTGATATGCGAGATCCCGGCCACCCTACCCTCGACCAGTTGCGCGTCTTCATCGCGGTTATTGACCATGGCGGCTTCGCCCACGCGGCACGCGCCCTGCACCGCACCCAATCGGTCATCAGCTACACCATTGCAAACCTCGAAGAGCAACTGAACCTCACCCTGCTTGACCGCAGTACGCGCAAGCCGACCCTGACCGAAGCCGGCAAGACCTTGCTGGCCGATGCCCGTGCGGTGACTAGCCGCGTGGACGGCATGCGTTCGCGCGCCAAGGCGCTCGGCATGGGGCTGGAGGCTGAGTTGAGCATCGTGGTCGACGTGATGTTCCCGGCCTGCGTGCTGGTGCGCGCGCTTGAGCACTTCCAGCGTGAATTCCCGACAGTCTCGCTGCGCTTGCATACGGAGGCGCTGGGCGCGGTGGCGCAGATGGTGGCGGACCGCCGCTGCCAGCTGGGCGTGGCCGGCATGGCGGCGAACGCGCCCGTCATTATCGAGCGCCACGCGGCTGGCTTCGTGAAAATGATGCCGGTCTGCTCGCCGCTGCACCCGCTGTCGCGCGAAGCGGCGCCGATCCCGACCTCGATATTGCGCGAACACCTGCAACTGGTGGTGACCGACCGCAGCCCGCTGACCGAAGGCCGCGATTTCGGCGTGCTTGGGCTGCGCGACTGGCGCCTGGGCGACCTCGGCTCCAAGCACGCGCTGCTGGTAGGCGGGCTTGGCTGGGGCAATATGCCCGAGCACACCGTCATGCGCGACCTGGCGGAGGGACGCCTGGTGCGGCTGCATACCCAGGAAGGCCGTGAGCTGGAGTACCCGCTGTTCGTGATCCATCGCGGCGACGACGAACTGGGCCCGGCCGGAAAATGGCTGCGGCAAAAATTCATCGACCTCGACCATACGTTGCCGCAAGATGCTTTCTAAACATTCCTACAGGCCAGCGGCGTGTGCACCTACAGGCTTGAATGCGGCATCGGCCTAGCATGGATTCCGCTTCAACCACAAAGGAGAGCGATCATGGCACCACGCAAGGACAGTGAGCAATCGGACGATTGGCGCAACCAGGCTGGGCAAGCTGGCCAGGGTGGCGGTAATCGCCAACAAGGCCAGCGCGAGAACCTGACCGGCGGCAACCAGCAATCGGACCAGGAGCGCGGCAACAAGCAGAGCGACGTCGGCCAGGGCCAGCGCCAGGGCGGCCGCGATGAGCTGCTGGATGAGGAAGAAGGCAACACCGGCAACCGCGGCAATCGCGGCGGCCGTGACCAGCAACGCTAAGCTGCCAGGCGGCTAAGCCATTCCGGCGGCGCGCAGACGCGATTTCAGGCGGCGCACTTCGTCGCACAAATCCACTACGAGCGCCGCCAAATCTTCGTCCGCATCGAAATCCCGCTCAAGCTGGGCCAGGCGACGCGCCCTCCCCAAGTCCACGCTGGTGAATTGCAGGGTTTCGATGCTAGCCCCTTCACGGCCGATCAGGATGCCGCGCTGCACGTGGTGCACCACCCATTCCGGCTCCACGGCGCATGCGCGCGCCAGTTCATCCAGCGTCAGCGCCTGGTGTTCCAGCGGCACGCCTTCCACAATCTCTTCCTTGGGCATCGCTCATCCTCCTATTTCGCGTTGCATTTGTTCGTATAGCGCGCGCCGCTCGGGCGTATCGGCCGGCGGGGCAAAGATCTCCAGCGTCAGGTAGAGGTCGCCCGCCGTGCCGGCGTTATTCGCGGCAGGAATGCCACGCCCCTTCAGGCGCAGCTTGCGGCCGCCTTGCGAGTTGGGCGGCACGGTCACGGTCACGCGGCCGGACGGCGTGCTCACGTCACGCTCGCCGCCCAGTGCTGCAAGCCATGGCGGAATTGGGACTATTTCGTAAACGTCGCGGCCTTCGACGCGATAACGGTCATCGGCCTGGAAGGCGATTTCGAGGTAAAGGTCGCCCGCCTCGGCGCCATTCATGCCGGGCTGGCCCTGCCCTCCCAGGCGCAATTGCTGGCCGGCTGTCACGCCCTTTGGAATGCTGACCTTGAGATTCCGCTGGCGGCCCAGCGACACCTCGCGCTGGGCGCCGGCATAGGCATCGAGCAGGCTGATTTCAAGCACAGCGTGGATATCGTCGCCGCGCATGCGGAAGCCCTGGCGGCCGCCGCGCTGGCCGCCCACATGGGCAAACAGGTCGGCAAAGAAGTCTTCGGCGCTGGCGCCTTCGAAGCCGCCGCTCCAGTCGGGTGGCGGGCGGAATTCCTGGCCAGCGCGATACTGGCCGCTGCCCAGCGAATCGTAGGCAGCACGCTTTTCGGCATCGCCCAGCACGCCATAAGCTTCGTTCAGCTCTTTGGTGCGGGCATCGGCATCCGCTTCCTTGCTGACGTCCGGGTGATATTTGCGGACCAGCTTGCGGTAAGCCTTCTTGATCTCGTCTTCGCTGGCAGTCTTGGCGACTCCCAGCGTGGCGTAGTAGTCCTTGTATTCCACGCTATACCCTCGCAGTGAAGGAGAACATAGGGTATCAGGAAATCACCGCTTGCGGCTTCGCAACAGGACTCTGCGACGAACCCTAGGCCTGGGTGCCAAAGTCATACGCGTCAACGACAGCCTGGTGACGGGCGATCTGCACCTGCAGCGGTTCGATCTTCGCTGCGGCAGTGGCTTCGACCCTCTTGACCTTCTTGGTCACAGACTGGACAAGCTGCGAGACCATGATCAGTCCGCCAAGGATGATCGGAACGGCCCACCAGCCATACTGCACAATCGAATAGATCGCGAAGATGATAATCCCCCATCCGATGAGTGTGGAATTCCTGTCGTCGGCTTTTCGTAAGGCTTTTACCTCGCTGTCCCGCCAGGCGCAAATTGCATTCAAATCCGCGTGCAGTCTCCTCAGGGCGAACTCGGATGCCGCGCGATTGGTGCCAATCTTCACATCGTCCAGCGTTTCTTCCATTCGTCGCAGTGAGACAACTCCGCCGCCACGTTCGACGTGTTGTTGGACGCCACAGTAACCACAGGCGAAGTCGTCAATCTCCGGTTTCACTTCGAGGCCGGCTCCACACTGCACACACTTCAAGGAAATAATCATCATCTGTCACGCAGCACATTGAATTGTCCAATGCGCGCCAGTGTACGAGTTCATTTCCAAAACAGCAACATGCATTGCAAAGAAAAAGCGCCTTCGATCGAAGGCGCTTTTTTGCTGTTGAATACTACAGCTTAGCGGTTATACGACGTCTGCATGTAGCGGCGGTAGTTGTCGGCAGACTCGATCCGTACATTACGCGACTTTACGGTCACACCTGCTTGCAGCACAGGGAGCTTGAAGGTGGTGCTGAAGGTACCTGCCGCGGTCGGCGATTCGGTCGACTCGAGGCCGGAGCTGATGCCCGAAGTTTCTTCGCTGATGGTGATCCAGCTCACCGTGTTCGGATTGACAGCGGAGACTGCCAGCGTGAGGTCGCGCGTGTTGTAGCTGGACAGCGCTGCCAGGCTTTGCTCCGACAGCGTCGGGAAGGCGGTGCTGGCCTTGGTCTCGCTCAGGGTCAACGGACGGCGCTGTACTTTCAGCACGTAGGTACCGTCGCTGGTGCCGGAAGCGAAGGACAGCTTGGCATTCGACGCGTCGTATGCAGTCACCACATACACTGCATTGTCCGGCAGGCGTTCCACCCCATCGTTGCCCATTGGCGAAAGGCCGCCGCAGTCGGTGCTCATCACGTAATTACCCGACGAGTTGGCGGTGTTCACCCAACCATAGCTCGCGCCTTGTGCGTTATAGCGCAAGCCACCTTGCGGCATGCCAGGACCGGTGATGATGATGTGGTCAACCACGCCGGAAGTCGTATTGTTAGCAGGGGTGCGGTCAACGACATTGAAGTTGATGCCGGTGCTGTAGCAGGTGCCGTTGGCGCCTACGTTTTTGCTCATGCTGGCAAATGCTTCCAGTTCCAGCGTGCGCAGGTTGCCGAGCAGGCGCCAGCCGCCATCGGTCTTGCGAATCTTCCAGTTTTCCAAACGGTCCATGATCTGGCCAGTCTTGGTTTTCACGGTGAACGACACGCGGGCGGTGATTTTGGCCGGGTCGCTGTAATCAATCTGGTGCACTTCGATGTCGGTGAAGGTCGCTCCTACCAGGGCCGGTTCGCTCACCAGGTGACGGAAGAAGTCGCCGGCACCCACGTCATCGTTGAGGAAGCCGGAGGCTGCAAATGGCAGCAGCGCATCGACGGTCGGCTGGCTATTAGCGAACTGGGCGATAAAGTCGGTCAGCGCCTTCTTCACCAGCGGGGCGTCAGTGGTTGCGGTGCTGACGTTATCTGCTGCCAGCTTCGGCGGATTGGTTTCGGCAGCGGCCTTCTGTTTCAGGTCGTCGGTGATGACGGAAGTGTTGGCGGTGGTGCTGATAGTGGCGACCGAGGTGTTGGCATCGACCGTCACGTGAATCGCGTCCAGCGCCTTATCGAGCGGGCTGGAAAGCGGAATGAATGGAGTACGCAGCAGGTCTGTGTTGGCGTCGACGCCCAGCGCGGTCAGGATCGCTTGCAGCTTTTCCTTGAGCTTGGCGGCTTCGGCATCGATGGTGCTTGCAGTGGCAGTGGCGGCGTTTTTATCGAACTGGTCGAAGAAGTCGGCCGAGAGCTGGCCGCCTACGTTTGCGGCGATCAGGTCGGTAAGCTGGGTGATGTTGATCTTGCCGGCCGCATCGGCACTGGTGGCGACCGAGTGCACGGTGTAGACCTGGCCGTTGGCCGAGCCGGAAGCGCGGAACACGAAGGGGCCGGTCATGCCGGTCACGTCGACCGAGTAGGCGCCGTTGCTGCCGATCTGGGCGACCTTGGTGGCGCCTTTCGAGTCCTTGACCGTTACGCTGCCTTCCAGTGGCGCGCCTACTGCTGCGGTACCGGTAAACACCACGGAAACAGGCGCCTGCACTGGCGGCGGCGTGGTGTCGGTGCTGGAGTTGCTGCCGCCACCGCCGCATGCGGCCAATGCCATGCTCACGGCACTGGCCAAAATCAGTTTATTAAATTTCATTCTTCCCTCGGGTTGTTAGCGTAGATTATTTTGTCTAATAGCCATTATTAATATTTCTATACAGAAACTATAAGTACTATTAAGCAATGCTAGCACAGCCTTGGGAGCCGGCTCAAACCTGCTGTTGCAAAAAAAAAGCGCGCCGTAAAGCGCGCTTCTGGAGAGGGCAGATCCCGATCAGCGAACGCGGCGGATCGATGAAATGCGATCGCTGAAGTCCCGCAGGTCCGGGTAACGGCCTGGGCCAAACGTGCGGCACTGGCCGGCGAAGTCGGCGTGTTCGCATGCTTCCCAGGTGCCGTAGTTGACGACCATCGAGTTGGCGTTGTCGTTGAAACCGACATCGCGCAGGGTATGCAGGTCGTTATTGATTTGTACGACGCGGCCACGGAAGCCGTTGTCATTGAACAGCTCGACCGCCGGGCCACGCTGTTCCTGCTCGTATTCGCGGTAATCGCGGCGTTCTTCACGGCGCTCTTCGCGACGCTCCTCACGCCAGCGGTCGTCGCGATTGTCGCGATTGTCGCGGCCCCAGCCCCAACCCTGGCCGTGCTCGCGGCGGCGCTCGATCTCGCGGGCCGACGAGAAGCTATTGTTGAACTGGCGCAGGTTCGGGTATTCGCCGCGCTCGAACACGGCGCACTGGCCCTGGAAGTTGACGTGCTCGCACAGTTCCCAGGTGCCTGAGCGCACCACCAGGCTGGAAGCGCGGTCATTGAAGTCGAAGTCGCGGAAATTGTTGGCGGCGCCGTCGGCGATCACCACGCGCTGGCCGCGGAAGTCTTCGCGCGAGAAGAGTTGCAGTTCACCGGCCGAAACGGCCTGGCCAAGAAGGGAAGCGGCCAGCAGGAAAGCGGCGGTCAAGGTATTCTTCATTACTAAATCTCCGATATTCAGGCATCCTAAGCGCACTAACGCGGCGCAAAGGCCGTTAGACTACCCTACCTTGTAACAAATTCCTACTGTGCAACACATGCCGACCACGATTTTGAGCTCCAGATTACGCAACGAAGCAACAGCATTATGGAAATTGGCGTGGCCGGTATTGATTGGACAACTCGCTACCGTCGGCATGGCCGTGGCGGACGTGGCCATGACCGGCCACACCAAGGCTTCCGAACTGGCGGCCGTATCGACCGGCGCGGCGATCTGGTCCATCGTGCTGGTGACCGTGATGGGCACCATGATGGCCATGAACACGCTGGTGGCGCATGAAGTCGGCGCCGGCAGCTACCAGCGCATTCCGCACCTGGTGCGCCAGGGCTTGTGGAAAGGTCTGGGCGTCGGCCTGGTGGCCATGGTGCTGGCCAACCTCTGCACCCTGCTGTTCGACCACCTGCAACTGGCCCCGGAGGTGAACCAGCGCGCTTCGATGTTCGTGCACATCATCAGTATCGGCTTGCCGCCATTCGCCTGCTATCGCGCGCTGTATGGCTACAGCGCCAGCATCAACCAGACCAAGCCGGTAATGGTGATCGCCCTGTTCGGCCTGGCCTTCAATGTGCTGGTGAACTGGCTGCTGATCTTCGGCCATTGGGGCTTGCCGGCGATGGGCGGCGTGGGCTGCGCGGTGTCGACCGGCATCTGCATGTGGCTGATGCTGGGCGCCATGCTGGCATGGATGCGCATCTCGCCGGCCTACCGCGCGACCTATCCTTTCACACATTGGGAGTGGCCGCACTGGCCGGAAATCCGCAGCATGCTGAAGCTTGGCCTGCCGATCGGCGTGACTTACTTTGCCGAGGTCAGTGCCTTCGGCGCCGTGGCGCTGCTGGTGGCGCGCTTTGGCGTGATCGAACAGTCGGCGCACCAGATTGCGCTGAACTTCTCATCGCTGGTGTTCATGGTGCCGCTTAGCCTGGGCATCGGTATGGTGACGCGCGTCGGCCAGGCCCTGGGCGAAGGCGATGCGCACCGCGCCCGTTCCGCTTCGTGGGTCGGGCTGGGCATGTCGCTGGCGTTTGCGGTGGTGTCGGCCATCTTCATCGCCTTGTTCCGCAATGAGATCGCGGCGGCATACACCAGCGACGTCGCCGTGCAGCAGACTTGCGTCAGCCTGCTGCTGTTTGCTGCGCTGTTCCAGTTGTCCGACGCGACCCAGGTGGCGGCGGCTTGCGCCATCCGGGGCTACAAGGTGACGCGCGGGCCGATGCTGATCCAGCTCCTGGCGTTCTGGGTCTTCGCGCTGCCGGTCGGCTGCATGCTGGGCTTGTGGAAGGAAATGGCGGCGGCCGGTTTCTGGATCGGCTTGGTGCTCGGCTTGACGATTGCTGCCATTTTGCTCACAGCCTATTTGCGCACACTGTCGAATTCCCGCGTGGCCGAAGGAAAAACGGCATAGGCCATTGCATTCCGAATATCAGCGGGGGCGGGTTCTGGTATTGTCTTGCGATTCGTAAGTAAACCATTCCGGGACAAACAATGCGCCTTATCCTCACCCTGGTGGCCCTGCTGGCCGCCGGTACCGCTTCCGCTGAACGCCTGACGCTGGAGCGCCTGTATGCCGATCCATCGCTGTCCGGCCCTGGCGTGCGTGCACTCAAAGTCTCGCCGGATGGCGCCCGCGTCACCTTCCTGCGCGCCCGCGCGGACGACCAGTACCAGATGGACCTGTGGGAATACAACATGAAGGACAAGACCACGCGCCGCCTGGTCGACTCCAAGGCCCTGGTCCCGGTCGAGAACCTGTCCGACGCGGAAAAAGCGCTGCGCGAACGTGCCCGCACCGCCGCGCTGAAAGGCATCATTTCCTACAACTGGTCGCCGGATGGCAAGCAGTTGCTGGTGCCGCTGGCCGGCAACCTGTACCTGGTCGACCTGTCCAAGCCTGACAGCGCGCGCCTGGTGGCGTCGGGCAGCGTGATCGACCCCAAGATTTCGCCAAAGGGCAAATACGTTTCCTTCGTGCGCAACCAGAACCTGTTCGTGATCGACCTGGCTACCGGCAAGGAGCGCCAGCTGACTACCGACGGCAAGGGCACCGTGCATAACGGCGAAGCCGAATTCGTGGCGCAGGAGGAGATGCACCAATTCACCGGCTACTACTGGGCGCCGGACGATTCCGCGATTGCCTTCCGCTGGTACGACGAAGCGCAAGTGCCGGTGGCGCGCCGCTTCGAGATCTATGCCGACCGCACCGACGTGGTGGAGCAGCGCTACCCTGCCGCCGGCGACAAGAATGCCATCGTCGGCCTGAAGATCGTATCGCCGAATGGCGGCGAGATCCGCGACGTGGACCTGGGCGCCAACAAGGATATCTACCTGGTGCGTGCCGACTGGAGCAAGGATTCCAGGTCACTGTTCTTCCAGCGCCAGTCGCGCGACCAGAAGACGCTGGAGTTGATCGCGGTTGACGCAGCTTCGCTGGCGCAGCGCCCGGTGCTGGCCGAAACCGCGAAAACCTGGACCACTATCAGCGACGACCTGCGCTTCCTTGAAAGCGGCAAGGGCTTCATCTGGTCGTCCGAGCGCACTGGCCGCAACCACCTGTACTTCTACGGCATGGACGGCAAGCTGAAACACGCCATCTCCAAAGGTGAGTGGGGCTTTGACGACGTGCTGGCGGTGGACGAAAAGGCCGGCAAGGTCTTCGTTTCCTCCAACAAGGACGCGGTCTACGACAAGCAGGTCTACGAATTGAAACTGGATGGCTCCACCGCCGACAAGCCTAAGCGCATTACCCAGGCCGACGGCTGGCACGACGCATCCTTCTCCAAGCATGGCGAAGTGTTCGTGGATACCTGGTCCGATCCGGCAACCCCGCCGCAGGTCGCGATCCGCCGTCCGGACGGCGCGCTGGTGAGCTGGCTGGAGAAGAACGAAGTCAACGAGTCGCACCCCTACTTCAAATACAAGCCCGACCAGTTGCCGGTCGAATTCGGCAATATGAAGGCGAAGGATGGCCAGACCCTGTACTACTCGATGATCAAGCCGTACAAATTCGACGCCAGCAAGAAGTACCCGGTCTACCTGTCCACCTACGGCGGCCCTCACTCGCAGCACGTGACCCGCAGGTGGGACGGCGCGCAGTTCGACCAGTACATGGCGCAGCAAGGCTATGTGGTGTTCCGCCTGGATAACCGCGGCTCCTCGCGCCGCGAACGCGTGTTCACCGACGCGATCTACCGCAACCTGGGCAAAGTCGAAGTGGAAGACCAGTTGACCGGTATCGACTGGCTGGGCCAGCAACCCTTCGTGGACGCCAAGCGCATCGGCGTGTACGGTTGGAGCTATGGCGGCTTCATGACCCTGCGCCTGCTGTCGCAAGGTTCGGACAAGATCGCGGCCGGCGTGTCCGGCGCGCCGGTGACCGACTGGGGCCTGTACGACACCCACTACACCGAGCAGTTCATGGACCGCCCGACCGACAACGTGGACGGCTACAAGCAATCGAACGTGTTCTATCACGTCGATGGCCTGAAATCCAAGCTGCTGCTGATTCACGGTATGGCGGACGACAACGTCCTGTTCACCAATACCACCAAGATGATCGACGCGCTGGTGAACCGCGGCGTGCAGTTCGAACTGATGACCTATCCTGGCGCCAAGCACGGCGTATCGAACCGCCTGGCCAAGCGCCACGTGCAAACCTACATCGATGCTTTCTTCCGCAAACACCTGAAACCGGAATCGAACTAAGGCCCGGGCCCAAGCGCCCTCGCCTGCCAGCCCGCCCGCGCAAGCCGGCGGGCTTTTCTTTTCCCCGCCTCAAACCGCTGAGCAACCCGCCACGCTACGATTGGAGGATGGGCTGGTTCGCAATCAACATCCTGTTACCAGTATTCGCCCCGCTGGCATTGCTATTCATCGCCGGCAAAATCTGCACGCCTATCGAAGCACTAGAGCTTGCTTGCAATCAGGCCTGAACATGTCAGACTCATATCGGGAGGTCGCCAATGAAACAATGGTTATCAAGATTCTTGAGTGACGAAGACCGTGCATCCAGAATCATCGCAAGCTGGATGGCTGGCATACTTATGGTGTGTTTCGTTTTGGAGATGTTCCCGATTTCTTATATGAAATAAGCAACGGCCAGCCTTGTCGAATTGGTCCTTCCTCATCCGTCGTAGTGATACGATCAACCACCACCGACGGAGTCGCCATGTCACTGCAACTGTTCTACCATCCACTCTCTTCCTATTCGATGAAGGCGCTGATTGCGCTGTATGAAAACGGCACGCCATTCGAGTACCGCATGCTTTCTCCCGACCACGCCAGCAACTACCAGCAGTTCGCTGAAATATGGCCGATTCAGAAGTTCCCGATCCTGCTCGATGGCGAGCGCATGGTGGTGGAGGCCAGCATCGTCATCGAGCACCTGGCGCTTTACTATCCCGGACCGGTAAAGCTGCTCCCGGCTGATTCCAAAGCCGCGCTGGAAGTACGCATGATGGACCGCTTCTTCGACAACCACATCGCCACACCGCAGCAAAAGCTGGTGGCCGACGTGCTCCGTCCCGACGGCGAACGCGACTCGCATGGCGTGGCCGAAGCACGCCGCAAGCTCGATACCGCCTACGCGTGGCTGGACAAAGTCATGGCCAGCCGCACCTGGGCCGCGGGCGAAGAATTCAGCATGGCTGACTGCGCGGCCGCGCCCTTCCTGCTGTACGCGCACTGGTCGCACCCGATTCCTGACAAACATGAACACGTGATGGCCTACCTGCGCCGCCTGCGTCAACGCCCATCGTTCGCCCGCTGCTGGGCCGAGGCCAAACCATACCGGCACATGTTCCCGCTGGGCGTGCCCGTCGGCGAAGAATAAAGACCTGCTTATGCCTTGCGGCTCGCTTTGTTGATCAAGTTCATCTACAATTGCCTATTTAACAATCAGAACAGGCAATAATGCGATCGATCTTGTTATGCGGGCTGCTCGCCTTCTCTGTGGCACAGGCAGCAGTGCTGCCCGAGAGTACCATCCAGAAGATGGCACCCAAGGTGAAGGCTGGCTGCATGCGCTCGGCTGTCACCCCTGAATTTACCAAGGAGCTGCAATCGGAAGTTTGTAGCTGCTCCGAACAGAACTACGTTGCCAAGTTGCGCGTTGCTGAGTTCAGCAATACGCAGGAAGCAAGCAAAGAGGACCGGGAGCGCCTGATGGCCTTGGAGGAAAAGGCTGTTGCAGAGTGCATCATTCCCCCGATGCAGCGGAACCTGGAAAAAAGCACTTTGGCGGATTGCCTTGCTGACCCGAAATCGCTGATCCCGTCGCGAAAACTGCCAACGGCGAAAGTGAAACTTGTTTGCGCTTGCGCTGCCGAACGCTATTCGAAGTCGGTTGACCTGCTGGAGGCTGGCCGCGCGAAAGACAAGAATGCAGTGGAGAAGAAAATGGCTGCGCTATGGATGACTAGCGTCGATGCCTGTATTGCCAACAAGCCTTAGCCCGGAAACGGCCAGAAGCAGCCCTTGGCGATCGCGAAAAGGAAGGAGCGGAATTGGTAGTTGGACGAAGCCGCTACGCGGAGGATGTGATGCCGACCGACCGGATTCAAAATGTAGCCTCGCCCCCACCCGGGGATTGTTTAATGAAAAACAAGAG
>NZ_LMFZ01000005.1 GCF_001427305.1 Duganella sp. Root1480D1
CCAGTAGCGGTGCGCCCAGGTGGATGGCCGCCGCCATCCAGGCCGACGTCGCCGCGCGTTACGGCGTCGCGCTCGAACCCGAGCCGGTCTTTATTTGAAAGTCGGGGTCAGCTCCGGCAATCGGACATAAATTTCGCAAGCGAAATTTATGTCCGATTGCCGGAGCTGACCCCGACTTTTAATTAGAGACCTTCCTTCAGCATCTTCTCCATCGCCACGCGCGACACGTGCGGTGTGTCCTTGCCGGATTCCACCTGCCACAGGCCCCCCTTCTGCAGCACCACGTATTCCACCTGCGCGCTGCCGCCTTTCGGGTGCGGCACCGCCTGCTCCATATCCAGCCCCGATGTCGGGGTGTAGGTATAGGTGACGACGGCCTTGCAGCGCGCACCGTCGCAGTTCACCGCGTCGGTCTTCCAGCCATCGACCAGGTGAACCTGCTCGTAATAGCCTTCGGTATCGTTGTGAAGGCGTCCGCCGTCCAGTTCGAACTTCAGGAATTGATCAAGTGCCGCTTGCGGCGTGGCTTCCGCGGCATGCGCGGAGATGGCGGCGCACAGCGCGGCCAGAATAGTAAGTTTTTTCATAACGGTATTATATTTTTCTGTAGGGCAATTACTCAACACGAAAATCCGACGCAAAACTCTAAAATCCATATAATGCCTTTCATGCAAGAATCGACACTATATGGCCGCGTTTTAGGCCTCGCAAACCTCGGGCTGACGGTGCTGGACGCCGACCAGCGCATCATCTTCTGGAATCAATGGCTGGCCAGCCGCTCCGGCATGGCCGCATCCCGCGTGCAGGGACTGACTTTGGTGGAAGCCTTCCCCGAGCTGTCCGGCAAGCGCATCGAGCAGTCGCTCCACACCGCACTGGCCAACAACCTGCCGTCCGTGCTGCCGCAAAACCAGGACCGCACGCCCTTCCCGCTGTTCGCTGCCGGCACCTGGGGCGGCGAACGTATCGAACAAGCCGTGACGCTGACGCCCTTCAACGAGGGCAAGGAGCGCTTTTGCCTGGTCGAAGTGGCGGATGTCAGCAACATCGTGGGCCGTGAACGCCAACTGCGCGGCCAGGCCGAAGCCCTGCGCGCGCAATCCTATGTGGATGGCCTGACCGGCATCGCCAACCGCCGCCATTTCGACGTAGCGCTGGACCGCGAACTGCGCCGGGCGCAGCGCCAGGGAGCCAGCCTGTCCCTGCTGCTGATGGATATCGACTCCTTCAAGGCCTATAACGACCATTTCGGCCACCAGCAGGGCGACGCCTGCCTGACCATGGTGGCTGAAGCCTTCGCCTCGCGCCTGCAACGGCCGGCCGACCTGGCCGCGCGCTACGGTGGCGAGGAGTTTGCCGCCATCCTGCCGGACACCACGCCCGAGCAGGCGGCCCAGCACGCGGAAGTGATCCGCGCTCATGTTGAATCGCTGAACATGGCGCACGCGCCCAAGGCCGTGCATCCGCAAGTCACCCTGAGCATCGGGGTCGCCAGTTTCGACACGGAACGCCTGAACGACGCCAAGTCGCTGCTGGAAGCGGCCGACCGCGCGCTCTACACTGCCAAGCGCGAAGGCCGCAACCGGGTGATCGTCGGGCAGCCTGCCTAGCCTTGGTAGAAATAAGGATCGAGTGCCGTCACCTGCGTGATCTTGTCCACCGGCAGGTGATTCATTTCGGCCGTTTCGCGGATCGCTTCCGGAGACGGCGCCTCATACAGGCAGTACGTCTTGCGCAGGTCATCGCTCACATAGGAATGGATCCAGGTGACGCCGCTGCGGGCATTGGTGCCGATCACAAGGTCGCAAGCCTTGGCGCCATCTGCGTTGACAGGAATGTGCAAGCCGTCCGGAAAAGTGCGCTCAACAATATAGCGGGGCATGATGGTCTCCTTGGGTCCCTGATTTGCGGCCGAGCCGCCAATCTTCACCATAGACCATCTGGCCACGCTGTCCAGTCAAGCCGCCACCTGCCCTGCGATAAGCTCAGCAGTAGCTGCCGACATGGTCCATCCCAGATGGCCATGTCCGGTGTTGTAGAACACCCCGGGGCGCTTGCCTGGCCCGACGCGCGGCATCAGGTCCGGCATCATCGGCCGCAAGCCAGCCCACGGCACCACCTGGCGCGTGCAGACGCCGGGGAAGCATTGCTGCACCCAATTCACCAGCGGTGCAATGCGGTCGGCGCGAATATCGCGGTTAAAGCCGTTGAACTCCGCCGTTCCCGCCACGCGGAAGCGGTTGGCGCCCAGGCGGCTGCTGACCAGCTTGGTGGCATCGTCCACCAGGCTGACGGTCGGTGCGGCGGCGCGGCTTGGCGCATCCTCCAGCATCACCGTGATCGAATAGCCCTTCACAGGGTAGACATTGACGCGGTCGCCCAGCATGGCAGCCAGCTCGCGGCTGGCCGTGCCGGCGCAGACGACTACTGCGTCGAAACGCCGTGACTCTTCCTCGCCGTCCAGCACGAACCTGACGCGTGCGCCGTCGCCGCCGGCTTCCACGCTGCGCACTTCGGCGCCGCACACCATCTGCACCCCGCGCGCCTCGGCCGCCTGCGCCAGTCCCACCGTGAATTTGTGGATGTCGCCGGTACTATCGCTCTCGGTAAAGAAACCGCCATGGAAGCGGCCTTCCAGCGTCGGCTCGATCGCCCGCATTTCGTCCGGCGTCACCGCGCGCCGCTGCAGGCCGCCCTGTGCCAGCAGCCCGGTCACCCGCGTTGCATGCTCGAAACCTGCCTTGTCGCGGTAGACATGCAGGATCCCCTCATGCCGCTCATCGAAATCGATGCCCTCCTCGCGCGCCCAACCGAACAGGTGCTCGCGCGCGGCAATCGCCAGGCGTGTGCTGGCGATCGTGTTGCTCTCGTAACGGGGAATGGCAGCCAGGAATTCGGCGAACCAGGACAGCTTGTGCCAGCCAGGCCTGGGATTGAGCAGCAATGGCGCATCGCTGCGCATCATCCACTTCAAGCCTTTGCCCACTGTGCTCCAGCTATTCCACGCTTCGGCATGGGAAGCCGACAGCTGCCCACCGTTGGCAAAGGAAGTTTCCATGGCCGGATAGCGATGGCGCTCGAACAAGGTGACCCGGAGGCCGCGGCGCGCCAGCGCATAAGCTGTCGTGACGCCGGTAATGCCGCCGCCGATAACTGCGACTGATTTCATGAAGGGATTGCGCGATTACTGCGTCGCTACCCTTCCATGCGAGGCGGCGCCGGTGGCGCCCAGCACGCCGGCAATCAGCAATACATACCACAGCGCGCCAGTACCGCCATGCAGCGCCATCAGGGCCGTGGCATCGGCCACCAGGGCAGCCGCGCAGCCGAGCGCCAGCAGCAGCAAGGCGATCGACACGGCAAACGACAGCGCGCGGAAATTGGCCACGCGCGCGCCGGTGGCAAACAACAGGTACCCGGTCACGCTAAACAGCGGGAACATCAGCCACAGCGAAACGCCGGCCGCCAGTCCCCCTACGCCCAGCTGCGCCAGCACCAGCGCGGCTCCGGAAAACAGGCCAAGCGCCAGCAGCAGCGCACCAACAATTGCCAAAATCATGGCTAACTCCTCAGACCAAAATATGAGAATACTAATAGTCCCCATTGTAAACGCAACATGGCGGGCCGCGCCGATTTAGTACAATAGGTTTTTTCCGTCCCTCTCGACTCCAGGACTGCAATGAATCAGCTCGAACAGCTCAAGCAATACACTACCGTTGTTGCCGACACCGGCGATTTCCAGTCGATCAAGGCTTATGCGCCGCAAGACGCAACCACCAATCCATCGCTGATCCTGAAGGCGGTGCAGAAGGATGAATACAAGCCACTGCTGGAAAAGGCCGTGCGCGACAGCCCGAACGCCACTACCGGCGAAATCATCGACAAGCTGCTGATCGCTTTCGGCACCGAAATCCTGAAATTCGTGCCGGGCCGAGTTTCCACCGAAATCGACGCGGCCCTGTCCTTCGACGTGGCGGGCAATGTGGCCAAGGGCCGCGAACTGATCGCCCTGTATGAAAAAGCCGGCATTCCGCGCGAACGGGTGCTGATCAAGATCGCCTCCACCTGGGAAGGCATCCGCGCCTCCGAGCAACTGGAGAAGGAAGGCATCCGCACCAATATGACCCTGCTGTTCTCGCTGTGCCAGGCTATTGCCTGCGCAGAAGCGGGCTCGCAGCTGATTTCCCCGTTCGTCGGCCGCATCTACGACTGGTTCAAGAAATCCACCGGCATCGATTACCAGGGCGCCGAAGATCCGGGCGTGCAGTCGGTCAAGCGCATCTACAACTATTACCGCAAGTTCGGCTACAAGACCGAAGTGATGGGCGCCTCCTTCCGCAACACCAGCCAGATCCTGGAACTGGCCGGCTGCGACCTGCTGACCATTTCGCCGGACCTGCTGCAAAAGCTGGCCGACACCCAGGCACCGGTCGAGCGCAAGCTGTCGCCGGCCGACACCGGCACCGCCGTCAAGATCTCGATGGACGAAAAGACGTTCCGCTTCATGCTGAACGAAGATGCGATGGCCACCGAAAAGCTGGCCGAGGGCATCCGCGCCTTCGTGGCCGACTCGAACAAGCTGAAGCAGATGATCTCGGCAATGCGTTAAGCTCTGCCATTTCAATGCGGAAAAGGACGCTTCGGCGTCCTTTTTTGTTATTTTGGCCTGTACAAAACGTTACAATTGACAGTGTTATACAATTTTCGGCGCAGTCCCACCCCACAGAACGAGACGCCAATGAAACCTGTATTGCGCACCCTACCGCTGGCTATTGCCCTGTCGCTCACCCTGGCGGCATGCAGTGATAAGAAAGACGCCAACAAGGCGGCCCCGCCCCCACCCACCGTTTCCATCATCACCGCCACCAGTGGCGAAGTGACCGTCACCAACGAACTGCCGGGCCGCGTCGAAGCTTCGCGCATCGCCCAGGTGCGGGCGCGCACGCCGGGCATCGTGCTGCAGCGTGTGTTCAAGGAGGGCGGCGACGTCAAGGCGGGTGAAGTCCTGTTCCGCATCGATCCGGCGCAGTTCCAGGCCAATGTGGAAAGTGCCGATGCCGCCATCGCCCGCGCCGAAGCCAACCTGGCGCAGGCCGACCTGAAGGCCAAGCGCTACAAGCCGCTGCTGGCGGCGCAGGCCGTCAGCCAGCAGGAATACGACGATGCCGTCACCGCGCAAAAACAGGCTGGCGCCGAATTGCAGTCGGCCCGCGCCGCGCGCAAGAATGCCGGGCTGACGCTGGGCTACGCCACCGTCACGGCACCAATCTCGGGCCGGGTGGGCCGCGCCCTGGTCACCGAAGGCGCGCTGGTTGGCCAGAATGAAGCAACGCCAATGGCCACCGTGCAGCAACTGGACCCGATTTACGTCACCATCACCCAATCTTCCGCCGAGCTGCTGCGCCTCAAGCAGGCACTGTCTGCCGGCACCCTGAAAAGCGCCGGCAAGGACCAGGCGCGCGTCACCCTGCTGACCGAAGATGGCCAGGAATATTCGCGCCCCGGCAAGCTGCTGTTCTCCGACGTTGCGGTCGACGAATCCAGCGGCTCGGTGTCGATGCGGGCCGAATTCCCGAATCCCGAGCGCACCCTGCTGCCGGGCATGTACGTGCGGGCTCGCCTGGAACAGGGCGTCAACGAATCGGCCATCACCGTGCCGCAGCAAGCCGTGGTGCGCGGCGCGGAAGGCGCTTCGGTGCTGGTGGTCGGAGCCGACAACAAGGTCAGCTCGGTGCCGGTCAAGGCCGATGCCGCAGCCGGCGGCAAGTGGGTGGTCAGTTCCGGCCTGAAGGGCGGCGAGCGCATCATCGTGGAAGGCTTCCAGAAGACCAAACCAGGCGGCACGGTCAATCCGGTTCCGTGGAAAGGCCCGGCATCCGGGCCTGCACCGGCCGGCGCTGCGCCTGCCGCATCCGCCCCGGCGGCCAGGTAAAGGGGCCGCCACATGGCAAAGTTCTTTATCGACCGCCCCGTGTTCGCGTGGGTGATCGCGCTCTTCATCCTGCTGGGTGGAGCGCTGGCGATCACCACCCTGCCGGTTGCGCAATACCCGACCATCGCACCGCCATCCATCGTGGTCAGTGCCACCTATCCCGGCGCTACCGCTCAGGTGCTGGACGATGCCGTCACCTCCGTCATCGAACAGGAGATGAACGGCGCCGATGGCTTGCAGTACGTCGAGTCGCAAAGCGATTCGAACGGTTCCGTCAGCATCACCGTCACTTTCCAGCCAGGCACCAATCCGGACCTGGCGGCGGTGGACGTGCAGAATCGCATCAAGCGTGTTGAGTCGCGCCTGCCGCAGGCTGTGATCCAGCAAGGCGTGCAGGTCAACAAGGCGCGCTCCAACATCCTGATGTTCGTCGGCGCCTACTCGGCCGACGGCAGCATGGACCCGACCGCGATCGGCGACTACCTGGCGCGCAACGTGCTGAATGAAGTCAAGCGCCTGCCGGGCGTAGGCCAGGCCCAGTTGTTCGGCACCGAGCGCGCCATGCGCATCTGGGTCGATCCCGACAAGCTGACCGGCTACAAGCTCAATATGAGCGACGTTACCGCGGCGATCCGCCAGCAGAATGCCCAGGTGGCGGGCGGCACGGTGGGCGACCTGCCAACCACCCGTGCCCAAACCTGGTTCGCTCCCGTGGTGGTGACCGGCCAGCTTGCCTCGGTCGAGGAATTCGGCAAGGTCGTGCTGCGCGCCAACCGCGACGGCTCGCTGGTGCGCTTGCGCGACGTAGCGCGGATGGAACTGGGCGGCTCCAGCTACGGCATCAGTGCGCGCCTGAACGGGCAGCCATTCGTCGCCATCGCCGTGCAGCAGTCGCTGACTGGCAACGCCTTGGCCACCGCCACCATCGTGCGCGAGAAGATGGACGAGCTGCAGAAGTACTTCCCGCCTGGCCTGAAATACACCGTGCCATACGACACCTCGCTGTTCGTCAAGATCTCCATCGAGGAAGTGGTCAAGACCTTGCTGGAAGCTGTGGCCCTGGTGTTCCTGGTGATGTACATCTTCCTGCAGAACTTCCGCTACACCCTGATCCCGACCATCGTGGTGCCGGTCGCGTTGATGGGTACTTTCGCCGCCATGCAGGTATTCGGCTTCTCGATCAACGTGCTGACCATGTTCGGCATGGTGCTGGCCATCGGTATCCTGGTCGACGATGCGATCGTGGTGGTGGAGAACGTCGAACGCATCATGAGCGAGGAAGGCTTGTCGCCGCGTGAAGCGACGCGCAAGGCCATGTCGCAGATCACCGGCGCGATCATCGGCATCACCCTGGTTCTGATTGCCGTGTTCATCCCGATGGCCTTCTTCGGCGGCGCCGTAGGCGCGATCTATCGCCAGTTCTCGCTGTCGATGGTATCGGCCATGGTGTTCTCGGCGCTGATGGCGCTCTCGCTGACACCGGCCCTGTGCGCCACCATGCTGAAACCGGTCGAAGCCGGCCACCACCATGCCAAGACCGGCATCTTCGGCTGGTTCAACCGCGGCTTTGCTGTCACTGCCACGCGTTACCAGGGCTGGGTTGCGAAAATCCTGACCCGCACCGGGCGGTTCCTGCTGATCTTCGTGGCGCTGCTGGGCATTGTGGCGTGGCTGTACGTGCGCCTGCCCTCCTCCTTCCTGCCAAACGAGGACCAGGGCTATATCATCGCCAACGTGCAGCTTCCGCCGGGCGCTTCTCGCAACCGTGCCGAGGCCGTGCTGGCCGAAGTGGATTCCTACTTCCGCGCCCAGCCTGGCGTGGCACGCACGATTGCGGTGGCTGGCTTCAGCTTCTCCGGCAGCGGCCAGAACGCCGGCCTGGTGTTCGTGCCGCTGAAAGACTGGAAAGAGCGCGGCCCCGACCAGTCGGCGGAAGCGATTGCCATGCGATCCTTCGGCGGCCTGGCCCATATCCAGGATGCGCAAGTGTTCGCACTGAGCCCGCCGCCAATCCGCGAACTTGGCAATGCGACCGGCATCACCGCCCGCTTGCAGGACCGCGGCGGACTTGGGCACGAAGCCTTGCTGGCGGCGCGTAACCAGCTTCTCGAACTGGCAGGCAAGAGTAAGATCCTGACCGGCATGCGTCCGGAAGGCCTGGAAGATGCACCGCAGCTGCAGGTCGACATCGACCGTGAAAAAGCCAATGCATTGGGCGTGGCGTTCGCCGATATCACGTCCACGCTGGGCACGGCTTTCGGCTCGTCTTACGTGAACGACTTTGCCGCCAGCGGCCGCCAGCAGCGCGTGATCGTGCAGGCCGACCAGCTGCGCCGCATGCAGCCGGACGATATCCTGCGCTTGAACGTGCGCAGCAGCACAGGCACGATGGTGCCGTTTGCCTCGTTCTCGACCACACGTTGGGTGACCGGCCCGATCCAGCTGGTGCGCTACAACGGCTACCCGGCCTACCGCCTGAGCGCCAATGCGGCGCCGGGGCATTCGACCGGCGAGGCCATGGAGGAGCTGCTGCACCTGGCGCAGCAACTGCCGCCGGGTTTCGGTATCGAGTGGACCGGCCAGTCGGCAGAGGAACGCCTGTCCGGCTCGCAGGCGCCGGCACTATTTGCGCTGTCCATGCTGGCTGCCTTCCTGGTGCTGGCCGCGCTGTACGAGTCGGAATCGATTCCGGTGGCTGTGCTGCTGGTGGTGCCGCTGGGCGTGCTCGGCGCCCTGCTTGGCGCCCACTTGCGCGGGCTGCCGAACGACGTCTACTTCAAGGTGGGGCTGATTGCGATCATCGGCTTGTCTGCCAAGAACGCGATCCTGATCATCGAGTTCGCCAAGGACTTGCAGGCGCAGGGCAAAGGGTTGATCGAAGCGACGCTGGAGGCGGTGCACCTGCGCTTCCGCCCGATCATCATGACCTCGCTGGCCTTCATCCTTGGCGTACTGCCGCTGGTGATCGCCTCCGGCGCCGGCTCGGCCTCGCAGCGCGCCATTGGTACCGGCGTGATGGGCGGCATGATTACCGCCACCGTGCTGGCGGTGTTCCTGGTGCCTGTGTTCTTTGTGGTCGTGCGCCGCATCTTCAAAGGCAGCGAACGCCAACGCCGCCTCGCCGCGCATGAACTGGATCTCCCGGAGTCGAAACAATGATGAAGCCCATCCTCCCCGCCCGGCCAGCCCTGGCTGCAGCACTGCTGCTGGCCGGCGCAGTGTCCGGCTGCTCGATGGCCCCGGCCTACCAACGCCCTGCCGCACCAATCGCTGACGCCTTCCCCGTGGTCCCAGCCGCCGCAGGCGCCGCCGCGAGCGACGCGCCGACAGCGGCCACGCCAACGCAATCCGCCGTGGAAACCGGCTGGCGCACCTTCTTCCCTGACGGCCGCCTCCAGCAACTGATCGCGACAGCGCTTGAAAACAACCGCGACCTCCGCATCGCCGCCCTGCGCATCGAAGAAGCGCGCGGGGTCTACCGCATCCAGCGCGCCGACCGCCTGCCGACGCTGAATGCCACGCTCGGCGAGTCGCGCGCACGCACGCCTGGTTTCGCGACCGCCACCGGCCAGCCGCAAATCGGCGAACGCTTTGACGCCGGCCTCGGCATCTCGGCCTTCGAGCTTGATTTCTTCGGCCGCGTCAAAAGCCTGAGCGACTCCGCGCTCGCCAGCTACCTGGCGACGGAAGAAGCGAAACAGGCCGCCCAAATCAGCCTGGTTGCCGAAGTCGCCAAGGCCTATTACACCGAGCGTGCCTTCGCCGAACAGCAAACGCTGGCCGAAAGCACCTACGAAGCCCGCAAGCGCACCTTCGAGCTGACGAAGCAGCGCGTGGAAGGCGGCGCTTCCTCGCGTCTCGACCTGCGCTCGAACGAGCAGCAGATGGAAACCGCCCGCGCCTCCGCCCTCGCCCTGGCCCGCCAGCGCGCGCAAGCCGCCAACGCCCTGACCTTATTGGTAGGCCAACCGCTGCCGGCCGGCAGCGCGACCGGTGGCCCGGCCCCGACGGAAGATGCACAAGCCGACACAATGTCTGCCCTGACCGCTGGCCTGCCGTCCGACCTGCTGGCCAACCGCCCCGACATCCGCGCCGCCGAACAGCGCCTGAAAGCCGCCAACGCCAATATCGGTGCCGCCCGCGCTGCCTTCTTCCCGCGCATCACGCTGACCACCTCGGTCGGCAGCGCCAGCCGCGATTTCAGCGGCTTGTTCGACAGCGGCAGCAATACCTGGAGCTTCGCCCCGCAACTGCTGCTGCCGATCTTCGACACCGGCCGCAACCTTGCCAACCTGGACGTCAGCCACGCGCGCAAGAACATTGCCGTGGCCGATTATGAGAAAACCATCCAGCAAGCCTTCCGCGAAGTCGCCGACGCCCTGGCCGCCCGCAGCTACCTCGGCGAACAGGTGGCCGCCCAGCGCGTGGTGCAGGACGCCCAGGCCGAACGCCTGCGTCTATTACAATTACGCTTTGAAAACGGGGTTGCCAGCTCGCTCGACGTGCTCGACGCCCAACGCGAATTGTTCACCGCGGAACAGGCCCTGGTCCAGGCACGCCTGCTGCGCACAACCAGCGCCATCGACTTGTACCGGGCGCTTGGAGGAGGTTTGAAGTAGTGGATTCACCGATCAGTATCCGGCTCGGCCAGCGCGCCCGCCAGCGCATCGAGCGCGAAGGCTTGCAGGCCGCCGACATCGCCATCATCCCTGCCGCGGCAGGCGGTCCCAAAGGCCTGATCCTGAACGGCATCGACCAGTGGATGTTTGGCGAGTGGCTGAAACAGGCACCGCGCAAGCGCCGCCTGATCGGCGCCTCGATCGGCGCCTGGCGCATGGCCGCTGGCGCGTTCCACGATCCGGTCGCCGCGCACCAGCGGCTGGCGCACCACTACACCCACCAGACATATCCCGACAAGGTCGATGCCGCCTACGTCAGCCGCGTGATTCGCGGCCTGCTCGACAGCGTGCTCGATGGGCGCGGCAGTGAAATGCTCGCCAATCCCGGCTACCTGCTGTCGGTGATCACGGTGCGCGGCATCGGCCCGCTGGCCAGCACACGCGGCAGCCGCTGGCGGGAAATGGCAGGGTTCCTGCGCGCCGCCGCCGGCAATGCCCTCTCGCGCAGCCGCCTGGCCGGCGCCATGGAGCGCGTGGTCTTCCACGACACCCGCGACGACGCCGCCTGGCTGCGCACCAGCTTCGACGCCTTCGCCTCGCACTATGTCGGCCTGTCTGAGCAGAACCTGCATTCCGCGCTGCTGGCATCCGGCTCGATCCCGCTGGTGCTGCAAGCGGTCAGCGGCATCCACGGCGCGCCGCCCGGCGATTACTGGGACGGCGGCTTGATCGACTACCACCTGCACCTGCCGTATCAGCGCGATGAAGGCCTGGTGCTGTACCCGCACTTCACCGACCATATCGTGCCAGGCTGGCTCGATAAGTCGATGCCATGGCGCCGTGCCCGCGACAGCGCGCTGGATAACGTGATCCTGGTTTCGCCCTCGCCATCTTTCGTGGCGCGCCTGCCGAACCGCAAACTGCCCGACCGCACCGACTTCAAGCACTATGGCCAGGACCATGCCGCCCGCATCCGCGACTGGACTTACGCGATCGGCGAAAGCCAGCGCATGGCCGACGCGCTGGCGCAGTGGGCCGAAAGACCGGACTTGAAGGTAGCCCAGCAGTTCTAAGCCAGGTGTTATTCCCTGTTGCAGCCTTGCAACGGGATATCTACCACGCAACTATTCAGGTGCATACTAGAACTCCAACTCACTGGAGGCTTGTATGCAATTTCTGTCCCAGCTCCGCATCGGGCCCCGCCTCGCGGCGGGCTTCGGCATCGTCCTGCTGCTGTCGGCTCTCGGCACCAGCTATGCCCTTTACCATTCCAATGACACCGCCAACGCCACGCGCGCCATGATGGACCGGCCGCTGGCCAAGGAGCGCATCGTATCGGACTGGTATGTGCTGATCTATTCGGCCGTCGCCCGCACGCAGATGATCGCGCGCAGCAGCGATGGCGAACTGTCGAACACCTTCGCCACCGCGATTGCCGACAGTGCCAAGCGCGGCGCCGAGCTGTTGAAGTCCATCGAAGGGTTGCTGGAGACGGATGAAGAACGCAAGATCTACCAGGACGCAGTCGCCATCCGCGCCAAGTACCAGGACGCAAAGAACCAGGTGATGAACGCCAAGAAGGCCGGCGACGCGGCGGAAGGCGAACGCCTTTATCGCGAGGTATTCGAGCCTGCCGCCAAGGCCTACCAGGAGAAGGTCAAGGACTTGCTGGCGCAGCAGCGCAAGGCTATCGACGCCACGGCGGCCAGCATTAACGAAGCCAATGCGCGCAGCAACCGACTGATGCTTACGCTTGGCATCCTGCTGCTGGCCTTTGGCGGCTGGGCGGCGTGGGTCATTTCGCGCAGCATTACGGTGCCGCTGAATTCCGCACTCGGCATCGCCAACACGGTGGCCGAAGGCGACCTGACTACCCACTTCGACGAGCAAACCGCACGCGATGAAATCGGCGACCTGATGAAAGCCCTGCGCGGCATGAACGATTCGCTGCGGCGCGTGGTGAGCCAGGTGCAGACCGGCACCACCGCAATCGCTACCGCCTCCAGTGAAATCGCGGAAGGCAACCTGGACCTGTCCTCACGCACCGAACAGCAAGCCAGCTCGCTGGAGGAAACCGCTTCCTCGATGGAAGAACTGACATCCACCGTGCGCCAGAACGCCGATAACGCCAACCAGGCCAACCAGCTTGCGCAGGCAGCATCCGACGTGGCCGCACGCGGCGGCGAGATCGTCGGCCAGGTGGTGGAAACCATGGGCTCCATCGATGCCTCGTCGCGCAAGATCGTCGACATCATCGGCACCATCGACGGCATCGCCTTCCAGACCAACATCCTCGCGCTGAACGCCGCAGTGGAAGCAGCCCGCGCCGGCGAGCAAGGCCGCGGCTTCGCCGTGGTCGCCTCCGAAGTGCGCAACCTGGCGCAGCGCTCCGCCGCCGCCGCGAAAGAGATCAAGGAACTGATCGACAATTCCGTGGTCCAGGTGAACGCAGGCACCTCGCTGGTGCAGCAAGCCGGCACCACCATCGGCGAAGTCGTGAACAGCGTGCGGCGCGTGACCGACATCATGGGCGAGATCACCTCGGCCAGCCGCGAACAAAGCGTCGGCATCGATGAAGTGAACCAGGCCATCGGCCAGATGGATCAGGTCACGCAGCAGAACGCCGCCCTGGTGGAAGAAGCTGCCGCCGCAGCAGCCAGCATGCAGGAACAGGCAGCCCAGCTTGCCCAGGTCGCGGCCTCCTTCAAACTGGGGACCGAAGCGGTCGCCCGCTGGAGTGCCCAGCCCCGCCGTGTCGCCGATGGCGGCGGCGCTGCCGAGGTTGAAGCAGCGCGTCCCAAACGCCTTAGCGCACCGGATCAACGCGCCATGCCACGCGCTGCCCCACGCACGGCGGGCAGCAGCGCCAGCAGCGCGTCAGACCACGCGACGGATCGACGCACGAAAACCGAGCGCCGTGCGCCCGCCACGCCCAACGACGAATGGGAAGAATTCTGATTCGAAAAAATGAACGTTGTTCGAGTCGCGGCCTCAGTCCTTTTGACACTGGCGTGGACATTATCCTACGCCAGTGAATCGAAGGACGATCGGGAGATCGAAATGGCCGGTCGCGCGATTTTCTGGTCTCGCGTTACGTCGGCCAGCCCGCTCGGCCAACTTGAGTGTTCCCGTACTCAAGCAGCTTGCAGCGATGACCTGGCTGGCGAGAAAAACCCGCAGTTGCTGAACGGAGTACCTGTCGACAGTATTTGCACAAGCGAGGATGCTATCGACGCCAGGCGCAAGGAACTGCTCTCAGCTCAGTCGGGGGAAAAGACCTGTGAGCCAGGTCATCGTCACAGAACATCGGCAATAGGCAACAGGGGCACTCAGCGCAGGCGGTGAATCAGGCGCGAAAGCAACCCGGCTTTTCGCTGCTCCACAAAGCGGTCGTCGTATGGCCACAAATCATTGTGGGGCTTCGTGCACCGGACAAAGCAGCGATGTGTAAGGAGCTCAATCCTTTCGCTCTGCGTCAATTCGCTTTCCTCATCGTCGCCTTGCGTTGCAATGTCTTTCTTACCATCGACGTTGTAATAGTACGTGTCGCCCAACGCGAAGTCGCGGCGAAAAGCTGTCCGCCATTGCGAGTTGCTGCCCCAGCCATGCGATAGATCCTGGTTGGGGCGGTTCTTCCGCCAAAAAGTCCAATACAGCGTCGACGCGTCGGCAATTCCCGGCGCAAGCACTTGAGCCCCTGCCGATACGCGAACACGTGCTCGCGAAACCATCATGTTCCCGAGCATGACGCATGGCCAGTTGAATTCCAGGATAGCCACTGGACTAGCGGGCGCAGGGCCTTGCTCGATCTCGTCGACTTCATGGTAGAAGGGTGAGAACTGCTGCGGCTTCAGCGCTTTCATGCCAAGCGCTTCGACGAACGCGATGTACTGTGCAGGGGAAACTGGATTCCCGGCCGCGATCAAGGTGTCCAGCGTTCGATTGAGTGCATATAACGCCCAGGACTCCTCATCATCAATCGGAGGTATAGGCGTTCCCGGACGTTGCGCGATGCACACCAGCCAGTCGCGCGCTTCGGGATGCGCGCTTAACCACGGTTCCAGAACGCCAGCAAATATTTCGCTTCCCTCGTACTGGGACAATTCCTCGGCAAGTCCCCGAAAACAGTCCCAGGCGTCCATCTCAAAGGAACATCTGCTGCAGGTCGTTCAGGAAGCGCTGGCCTAATTCGGTTGGCTTGATCAGCATGTGGTCGCGATACAGCAAGCCTTTCGCCTCAGCGGCGTTCAGTTGCTTCTCAATGGTGTTGAGTGCCATGCCGGTGCGTTCGGCAAACAGGTTCGGCTCGAAGCCGCCTTGCAGGCGCAAGGCATTCAGCATGAACTCAAAACCCATTTCATCGCGCGACAATTCGCGCTCTTCCTGCACAGGGTTGCCGGCGGCCACCGCGTCCATATAGGACTTTGGCTGCTTGTAGCGCGCCTGGCGCAGCACGCGGTGCGGGAACGACAGCTTGGAATGGGCGCCGGCGCCGATGCCAAGGTAATCGCCGAACTGCCAGTAATTCAGGTTGTGGCGCGCCTGGTGGCCAGGCTGGGCGTAGGCCGACACTTCGTAATGGCCGTATCCGTTCGCGGCGGTCAGCTCGGCGATCATGTCCTGCATGTCCGCGCTCAGGTCGTCGTCCGGCAGCTGCGGCGGATATTTGGCGAACAGCGTGTTCGGCTCCATCGTCAGGTGGTACAGCGACAGGTGCGGCGGCTTGAAGCCGATCGCAGTCCCGATGTCCTGGTGCGCCTGTTCCAGCGTCTGGTTCGGCAGCGCGTACATCAGGTCCAGGTTGAAGTTGTCGAAGTTCGCCAGCGCGATTTCGACCGCGCGCTTTGCTTCGCCGTCGTCGTGGATGCGGCCCAGAGCCTTCAGGTGTTCGCTGTTGAAACTCTGGATGCCGATCGACAGGCGGTTGATGCCGCTATCGCGATAGGAACGGAATTTCTCGGCCTCGAAGGTGCCCGGATTGGCCTCCATCGTGATCTCGCAGGCGCCATCCAGCGGCAACAGGCTGCGCAGATCCGACATCAGGCGATCCATGCCGGCCGCCGACATCAGACTCGGCGTACCGCCACCGATGAAGACCGTGTAAATCTTGCGGCCCCAGATCAGGGGCAGCGACATTTCCAGGTCACGCCGCAGCGCGTCCAGGTATTCCTTCTCGGGGACTTCGCCTTTCGCCTCATGCGAATTGAAATCGCAGTATGGACACTTGCGCACGCACCACGGCCAGTGGATGTACAGCGACAATGGCGGCAAAGCTTGCAGGTTCAAGGCGCCTGGGCGCAGGTAGGTTGCAGCGACGCCGGCGGCGCTGTCGATGGTGCGGCTTGGTAGGGCGTTGCCGACCGGCTTAATCGGGATCATTTTTTCAGCTTCTCTACCAGGGCACGCAGGGCCTGTCCGCGATGGGACAGGCGGTTCTTCTCTTCCGGGGCCAGCTCGGCCACATGCTTGCCCAGTGCAGGAATCAGGAAATACGGGTCGTAGCCAAAGCCGCCCTCGCCCCGTGCTTCGGCCGAAATCACACCTTCCCAGCGCCCGTCAGCGATCACCGGCTGCGGGTCGTCGGCATGGCGCACGAACACCAGCACGCAGTAATAGTAGGCCGATTTGTCGGCATGCGCCGCCAGGTCGGCAATCAATTTCTCGCTGTTGCGCGTATCCGATTTCGGCTCGCCCGCATAACGGGCCGAGTACACGCCGGGCGCACCGCCCAGCGCATTTACGCACACGCCCGAATCGTCGGCCAGCGCCGGCAAGCCGGTCAGGCGCGCCGCATGGCGCGCCTTGGTCAGTGCATTTTCGACAAATGTGTGGAAAGGCTCATCCGCCTCCGGCACGTCGAATTCACCCTGCGGGTGGACGGCGAAACCAATGGTCGAGAGCAGCTCATTGAATTCCTTGAGCTTGCCCTTGTTGTTCGATGCGAGAACGATGCGTTGTGTCATGAATATCGGCTCTTTTGAAAGAGCCGATATTTTAAACCACTTGCAGCACCAGCTTGCCCTGGTTGGCGCCGGTGAACAGCTTGGCAAAGGTCTCCGGGAAGGTGTCCAGGCCTTGCACCACGTGCTCGCGGGTTTTCAGCTTGCCGGACTGGATCCAGCCGCCCATGGTGCTGATGGCTTCCATGGCGCGGTGATAGTAGTCGCTCACCATCACACCGCGCATGGTGGCGCGCTTGACCAGCAATTGCAGGTAATTCGCCGGGCCGGCCACGGCGCCGGTGTTGTTGTACTGGGAAATGGCGCCGCAGATCACCACCCGCGCACCATGGGCAAGGTTAGCCAGCGCCGCATCGAGGATCGTGCCGCCAACGTTGTCGAAGAAGACGTCGATGCCCTTCGGCGCATGCTGGCGCAATGCCGCAGCCACATCCTCGCTCTTGTAGTCGATGGCCGCATCAAAACCCAGTTCCTCGACCAGGTAGCGCACCTTGTCTGCGCCTCCGGCAATGCCGATCACGCGTGCACCTTTAAGCTTGGCGATCTGCCCCACCAGCGCGCCAACCGCACCAGCGGCGCCTGAAACCACGACTGTCTCGCCCTCCTTCGGCTGGCCCACGTCCAGCAGGCCGAAATAGGCGGTCAGGCCCGGCATGCCGAGAGCGCCCAGGAACAGCGGCAGCGGCGCCAGCGACGGGTCGACTTTGTTCAAGCCGGCGCCGTTGTGGATGGCGTACTCCTGCACGCCCAGCAGGCCGGTGACATGTTCACCCGCCGCGAAGCCGGGATTGCGCGATTCGACCACGCGGCCGACTGCAATGGCGCGCATCACGTCACCCAGCGCCACCGGCGGCATGTAAGACTCGGTCGAGGCATTCATCCAGCCGCGCATGGCTGGGTCCAGCGAAATATGCGATACCTGGATCAGGATTTCGCCATCTGCCAGTGCCCGCAGCGGCGGCGTGGCGAAATTGAAATCGGAACGCTGGACGGCGCCTTCAGGACGGCGGGCAAGCAGGAACTGGCGGTTGTTGGTCATGGTGCGGGACTCCTCGAAAGTTGAATGAAGCCAGTGTAGCGGCGCCAATCATCCTTGATAAGTCAACGATTAAGCATTACATTGTTGACCAAGGAGGAACAATGAACCCGCAGCGCCTTGCCATTTTCGCCACCATCATCCAATCGGGGAGCATCAGCGCCGCCGCGGTCAAGCTGGGCTGCGGGAAGTCGGTCGTATCGCGCCAGCTCGCCCAATTGGAAAAAGATCTCGGCGCCCGCCTGATCCAGCGCTCGACACGCCAGCTCGCGCTGACGGAAGTGGGGCAACTGGTGCTGGAGGAAGCACGTCAGATCGAACGCTCGCTGGACAAGATCGCCCATCTTACGGACAGCTATCAGCAGCAGGTGCGCGGCCTGTTGCGCGTGTCGTGTTCGATGGCCGGACGGCGCGTGCTGGTGCCGCTGCTGGCCGACTTCACGGCGCAATATCCCCAGGTGAAGGTATCGCTGCAACTCGATGATGCAATGGTCGACCTGATCGCACAGCAAATTGACGTAGCGATCCGCACCTCCGCCCTGGTCGATTCGACACTGGTGGCGCGCAAGCTTGCCGAGAGTCCCAGCGTGGTGTGCGCAGCGCCTTCCTACCTGGCCAGCACAGGCAGGCCGCGCACGCCGCAGGAACTGCAACAGCACGCCTGCCTGGTGTACGCCGTCGGCGCGCGGGTCTATGACGAATGGAATTTCGGCGAAGCCGGGACCGTGCGGGTCGACGGTCCGCTACAGATGAACGATGGCGGCGCCCTGGTGACAGCAGCCGTGGGCGGCGCCGGCATCATCAAGGTCCCTCTTTCAATCGTGGCAGATGAACTGGCAAGCGGCCAACTTGTGCGCATCATGGAAGATGTGGCGGTGCCGCCGGGCCCCGCCACTTACGCGGTCTACCCGGCGCGCGAATTCCTGCCATTGAAGACGGCCGCCTTCGTGGATTTTCTCCAGCAGCGGCTGGGGACAGTTACAGGCCGAGCGCCTGCTTCTGCAGCTTGACCAGGTCCTTGATGCCGCCTTCAGCCAGGTCCAGCAGGCGGTTCATGGCGGCGCGGTCGAAGGCCGCGCCTTCCGCCGTCCCCTGCACTTCCACGAAGGCGCCGGCGTCGGTCATGATCACGTTCATGTCGGTGTCGCAGTCCGAATCTTCCAGGTAGTCCAGGTCCAGCACCGGCACGCCCTGGTACACGCCAACCGAGATCGCAGCCACGAAATGCTTGACCGGAATGGCCTCGATCATGCCGCGCGCCTTCAGCTTTGAGAGTGCATCATAGGCCGCCACCATGGCACCGGTGATCGACGCGGTACGGGTGCCGCCATCGGCCTGGATCACGTCGCAATCCAGTTGCAGGGTGCGCTCGCCGAAAGCTTCCAGGTCGAAGGCTGCGCGCAGCGAACGGCCGATCAGGCGCTGGATCTCCTGCGTGCGGCCGCTTTGCTTGCCCTTGGCAGCCTCGCGGTCCATGCGCGAATGGGTGGAACGCGGCAGCATGCCGTATTCCGCCGTCATCCAGCCCTGCCCTTTGCCCTTCAGGAAGCCAGGCACGCGCTCTTCGATGCTGGCCGTGCAGATTACCTTGGTGTCGCCGCACTCGATCAGCACCGAACCTTCGGCGTGCTTGGTGTAGTCGCGGGTGATGCGGATATTGCGCAGCGCATCGACGGCGCGGCCGCTCGGGCGGTTCACAGTGGTCATGGAATTCCTATTTCAGTAATTGGGTAGATTTCTCGATGGCGCCGCGGATTTCCGCGATCGCCTTTTCAATTTCATCGTCGTCGAATACGTCGGTTTCGGTCTTGGCGCCGTGGATGGTCGTGCTGACCACATCTTCCGGCAACTGCTCGGTCGAAATCACGGTCGAACCGGCGTGCGTGGTCGGCGCGCCATCGGCCACCAGCGCGCCCTGCCACATGATGGCCAGCGCCGTCACATTGTCGCTGGTGTCGCCGGCGCGGCGCAATGCGGTCGTCAGCATGTCCGGCACCGCCCGCACCACGGTCTGGGTAGTCAGCATCTGCACCAGCTCTTCATCGGTGCACATCGACCACAGGCCGTCGGAGCACAGCATCAGCGTATCGCCCGGCAGCAGGTTGGCGCGGCCGGAGATCTCGATGCGTGGCGCGCTGCCGGCGCCAAGGCAGGCATACAGCTTGTTGCGGTCCGGGTGGGTATTGCGGGCGGAAGCCGGGATCAAGCCCTTCTCGATCATGTTTTCGATATGCGAGTGGTCGCGCGTGCGGCCATGCACCTGGCCATTGCGCACCCAGTACAGGCGCGAATCGCCGCAATGCGCCCACACGGCCGTATTGTGCTGCACCAGGCAGGCCACGATGGTGGTACGCGGCGACTCCGGCATATTGTGGGTCATCGTGTACGTATGGATGTCGTTGTGCGCAGCAGCCAGCGCCTCTTCGAGGAAGCGCTCCGCCCCTTTCACATAAGGCGTGGCCTGCTGCTGGAACATCTGGGAAATGGTGCGGGTAGCGATGGAGGCGGCGATTTCACCGCGCGCATGGCCACCCATGCCGTCGGCGAGCACCAGCAACAGCGCGTCGCGCGTGAAGCTGTATCCCATCCGGTCCTGGTTAACCTTGCGGCCCCCGATATGCGTTTCCTGGTAGACGGCGAATTGCATGGCATGGGCTCCTTATTGTTGGCGCGGGGCCGTTTCTTTTTTACGGCCAAATCCGAGCTTGCCTGCCAGCTTGCCCAGCTTTTCAAGTGCCCCCGGCGGAGGCGGCGGTTCCTTCGGCGCTGGCGCCTGCGCCAGCATCTTCTGCAGTTCGAACAGGCTTTGCGGACGGGCCAGCGGGTCGATTTCCAAAGTCCATCGTACCAGCTTCACCAGCTCCGGCGAATAGAGGATTTCCAGCTTCTGGAAGTGCGGCTCCATCTTGTCGTCCTTGCGGCGCTGGTCGGCTGGCTGCGGTGGCTGGCCGAGCATGCAGGCAAAAATCGACGCGCCGATCGAATAGACGTCGGTCCACGGCCCCAGCGCCTCGGTCTTGGAGTACAGCTCGGGCGGCGCGAAGCCAGGGGTGTACATCGGCATCAGCTTCGGGCTGTCCGTATTCACGGTCTGGCGCGCCGCGCCAAAGTCCAGCAGCATAGGCGTGCCGTCCGTGCGCAGGTAGATATTGGCCGGCTTCAGGTCCAGGTGCAGCAGCTTGTTGGTGTGCACCTCGCGCAAGCCCTTCAGCACCTGGGTGAAGATCTGGCGCACGAAAGCCTCGCTGCAATTGCGACCCCTGCTGCGTTGCCGCTGGATATGATCCTGCAGCGAATGGCCGGACTCGTAGGCCATTACCATATAAACAGTTTCGTTGGCACGGAAGAAATTCAACACCCTTACAACATTCGGGTGCGAAATCTTTGCCAATGCCCGGCCTTCTTCAAAAAAGCACTTCAGCCCGATCCTGAAGACCGGGAGATTCGATTTTGTGACTACCGGCACCATCTCGCCCTCTTGACGCAATGCAAGGCTGCTTGGTAAATATTCTTTAATTGCTACCGCATTACCTTCGGCGTCGTAGGCCAGGTACACAATACTGAACCCGCCTGACGCAATTTTCTTTACAATGCGGTATCCAGCAATTTCCAGACCATCCGGTAATGGAGCGTTGTTCTGAGCTGCCATAAGTTTCCTCGCTTCAACTAAACCGGATTGTGTGGGACAAAGCAATATATTGTAAAGACAAAGACAAAATCGGGGATATCCTTTGAGCATTTCCAGCATGACTGGCTACGCCGTAGCCACCAGCGAAAGCGCGGCGGGCACGCTGACAATTGAGATCAAAAGCGTCAATTCGCGCTTCCTTGACCTGCAATTCCGCATCAACGACGACTTGCGCGCGCTCGAACCCGATTTGCGATCTGCCATTATGGGCGCCATCACCCGCGGCAAGGTAGAGCTGCGACTCAGCTTTGGCCGCAAGGCTGCCGGCGCCGGCACCCAGGCCCTGAATGTAGCCCTGCTCAACGAACTGGCGCGCCTGCAAGGCGAGGTCAGCAAGCATTTCAGCGGCGCCACCCAGATGAGTGTTGCTGAACTACTTCGCTGGCCAGGTGTTGTCGAAGAGGCACAAATCGGCCAGGAATCGCTGCAGGCCGACGTTTCCACCCTGATGAACAGGACTCTGGAAGCCTTTGTCCAAAGCCGCCAGCGCGAAGGCGCGGCGCTGGAAGCGATGCTGGTTTCCCGCATCGACGCGATGGAATCCATCGTTAAACGAATTACCCCACTAATTCCTCAGGTAGTTGCACAATTCCAACAAAAAGCCGTGGAACGCATGCAAGAAGCGCTCGGCCTGGCCTGCCAGGGATCGAATACCGCGATGTCGCGCCAGGACGCGATGGAGCGCATCCGCCAGGAAGTGATCCTGTACGGCATCCGCATCGACGTGGCTGAAGAACTGGGCCGTCTGTCCGCGCACCTGGGCGAAACCCGCCATATCCTGAAAAAAGGCGGCCAGGTCGGCAAGCGCCTGGACTTCATGATGCAGGAACTGAACCGCGAAGCGAACACCCTCGGCGCCAAGGCCTCGGTCAAGGAACTGGCCGACGCCTCGATGGAGCTCAAGCTCCTGATCGAGCAGATGCGCGAACAGGTCCAGAACCTTGAATAAAGAAAGTCGGGGTCAGCTCCGGCAATCGGACAAAAGGCGCACATTCGTGCGCCTTTTGTCCGATTGCCGGAGCTGACCCCGACTTTTACCTTGTAAGACGATACAGCAACACCGCGGTGCGGATCGCTCCCTGCTCGATCGAGCGTACATCCAGGTCTTCTCCCGGCGCATGGGCGCCCTTGCCGGTGGCACCCAGTCCATCCAGGCTGTCGACGTATGGGGCGACGAATTGCACATCGCCGGCGCCGCGCAGGCCCGGCGGCAGTGCGGCGATCAGCCCCAGGCCGGCGTCGGCGCTGGCTTTCGAATACAGCTCCAGTACCTTCAGGTTGCCGGCGGTCGGCGCCATCGGTGGGTAGCCGTCGCGGAAGCTGATTTCGGCACTGGTGCCTGGCAGGTTTTGCGCCACGATGGAGCGCATGCGGGCGCGTGCTTGCTCGCCCTGCTCCGGCGTCAGGAAGCGCAGGTCGCCTTTTACCGTTGCGCTGTTGGCGATCACATTTGACTTGCCGAAAGCCGTCCCCTTGGCTGCCATGCCGTCGTAAGTGACTTCGGTGCCGCCCAGGATCAGGCCGGGATTGAAGCTCAGGTCCGGTTCCTGCAGTTGCTGGCGGAAGGCGTCCAGGATGCGCGCCGCTTCGTACACCGCGCCATAGCCGGCGGTGGCGCTGAAGATGCCGGAGGAGTGGCCTTGCTTGCCCTTCACCTCGAGTTGCCATGAAGTCGACGAGCGGCGGCCGATGGTGCCGGTGGCCTTGCCGCTTTCGTCGAGCACCGTGGCCTCGAATGCCAAGGCGACGTCGCTGCGCCTGGCCAGGTTGACCATGTCGCGCCGCGAGACTTCTTTCGGGTCGCCGGCATTTTCCTCATCGCCGGTAAAGATCACGCTGATGGTGGTGTTGTCCAGGGCGCCTGCCGCGTGCAATGCGCGCAGCGCTTCGATGACGATCACATCGCCGCCCTTCATGTCGTTGACACCCTGGCCGCCGGCACGCTCGCCTTGGCGCTCCCACTTCTGCATCGGAGCATTCGCCTCGAACACGGTGTCCAGGTGGCCGATCATCATCACGCGCTTGCCCTGCTTGCCCTCGCGGGTGGCGACCAGGTGGCCGGCACGCTGCATCTCCTTGGGCATGTCGATCCACTGCGTCTTGAATCCCAGCTTATCCAGTTCGGCGCGGAAGACTTTGCCAACCTCGCGCACGCCTTTGTGATTCATGGTGCCGCTATTGATGTTGACCGTCTTTTCCAGCAGCGCCAGCGCATTGCCCGAATTGGCCTTGACCAGGCTGGCGATACGTTCTTCTTCAGGCGATAGCGACTGCGCAGCGGCGCCTCCCATCAATCCAGCGGCGAGCAGCGAAACGAACAGGCGAGTCATACGCATTTCTGGCATCCTCCTCGAAGTGTGTTCGCAACTCTACTACGGAAAACTGAAATGAACATCCGCGTTGGCATCGGCGGCTGGGACTTCGCTCCCTGGCGCGACACCTTCTACCCTCCCGAGGTTCCCCTCAAGCGCGCGCTGGAATATGCCAGCAGCGTGCTGACCAGCATCGAGATCAACGGGACCTTTTACCGCAATGCCAAGCCTGAACATTTCGCCGGCTGGGCCGAACGCACGCCGGACAATTTCGTCTTTGCAGTCAAGGCTTCGCGCTATGCGACCAACCGCAAGGTGCTGGGCGAGGCAGGCGAATCGATCGAGCGCTTCATGGACAGCGGCTTGACGGAACTGGGCGACAAGCTTGGCCCGATCCTGTGGCAGCTTGCCGCCACCAAGCGCTTCGATCCCGACGACCTTGAAGCCTTCTTCAAGCTGCTGCCAAAGAAGCTCGGCAAGCGCAAGCTGCGGCACGTGCTCGATGCGCGGCACGACAGCTTCATGTGCCCCGAGTACCTGAAGCTGGCGCACAAGTACAAGGTCGCAACGGTGATCACCGATTCGCCGAAATATCCCAACTTCACCGAGGTAACCGGCGACTTCGTTTATGCACGCCTGATGGACGCGCAAAGCGCGGTCGCCACTGGTTACACCAAGCCCGCCTTGAAGAAGTGGGCCTCGCAGGCAAAGGATTGGAGTGCTGGCGGCAAGCGCGACGTTTTCGTCTACTTCATCAACGGTGCCAAGGAACGCGCGCCGGCAGCCGCCATGCAACTTATTGCCAATCTGCGCTAGCGCCACTACTGCTCGATCACCAGCACGTCGTCGAAGGCGAAACCTTTCACCCGCACCGTATGCAGCGGCAGGGCCAGCCCCGCGTCCTGTTGCACCTTGCGGCGCAGGCGCTTGACCATGGTGTCGAGCCGGTTCTGGTCGTAGCTCAGGTAGTCTTCGCCAAAGGCCTGCACGATCGCCTTGCGCGACAAGGCTTCGCCTGATTCGATGGTGGCCAGCAGCTTGAGGAAGCTGAATTCCAGGCTGGTCAGGTGCACGCTGCGGCTGTTGGGACCAGTCAACGTATGGGAACGCATGCTGAGCCGCCAGTGGGCGCCGACCAGCGAGGACAATAGCGCATGCACCTGGTGCAACCGCGGGTCCTGCTGCATGTCGGCGTCACCGTCCAGCACGTACTGCGAGCAGTTGGCTGCAGACTTCACCTCTGTTACCTCGTATCCGGCATTGTGGAAGGCCCTGAGCAAGTCTTCGTCGGATACCGTCGTGCCTCTCAAAAACAGCAAATTGATCATTGTTGTCTTCCGCCAGTTAATAAGCTGCAAATAAGACTAAACAGATAAGTATTTATTAAACTGACAGTTTCTGGCAGACAACAATGCTTTCATTTTGCTATCGAGGAACGGACAATACTTCGCGGCAGCGATCCCACAAGCTCAAGCGCTCCGTCAGGCCCACCGTTCCGCCGTTGATGGCGCGCGTAATGCGCAGGAAGGCGCTGTTGGCGGCCGCGCCGGTGGCGCCGTCCGCCATCGGGTTCAGTCCACGCGACTGCCAGAACCAGGCCGCCGAACGTGCCGCCGGCCCCGCCTCGGCCAACAGCTCGGGTTGCACCAGCAAGTCGAGGCTGAGCGCGGCGGCGCAGTCCTTGTAATTGCTGCGTCCCGTCAGCTGGATCAGCCCGCGCCCGCGGTAGCGCCAGCCATCGCCGCTCGCCATATCGCCATTGCCCATGCGGCCGGCGTAGACGAAGTTGGCGAGGCGCTCGGGATTGTTGGCATAGGGTTGCGCCGCCTGCTGGTTCGGGAAGCGCGTCGGCCAGACTTGCGGCAAGCGCACCGCGGAGTAATTGAGGTTCTCGCTCAGCACACGCAAGTTGCCGGATTCGTGCAGCAACTGGGCGAGGAAAGCGGCCTGCCGGCCGCCCGTGTTGATTTCGCGCTCGGCCATTGCTCGATTCAATGGCACCAGCCAGGTGTCGGCCGTGGCCTGCTGCGCCCCTTTGCCCAGTATGCCCAGCAACTGTGCTGCGGTAATGTCATGCATGTCGTTCTCCTTGTCCAGAAAAAAGCCATGCCGGCCTAGCAACCGGCATGGCCCTGCTGCTTAGCTGACCTTCGGCGCGATGGCGGTGTGCAGGATGTCCAGCACGCGCGACAAGCCTTCCGGCATGCCGGTGTCTTCCGCCAGCACCTGCACGTGGTACTTGGCGGAGTTGTCCGACGCACGGGTGTTTTCCTTGCTGGACGAGACCGAACCTTCCATGTGGACCTTGGCGCTGAAGACGCCCCAGCCAACCTTCATGTCCGCGCTGAAGGAGCCCGAAGTGGCGCTCGATTCCTTGGAAGTGAAGGACGACTTGACCTCCATGTCGAAGGTGATGTCGACCTTGCTGATCGCCAGGCTTGGCACCTTGACGATGGCCAGCATCGGCACTTTCAGGTCAACCGTTTCTTCCTTGGACTTGGTCAGGTCGGCAGGATCGGCGACCAGGCGCTTGAAGGAAAAGGTCGCCAGGCGGGTGTGGTCGGCACCCAGGGTGTTGCCCTGGCCCGGGTCTTCGAAGCCGACATATTTGATGAAGTCGGCGGTGGCGTTGGCCAGTCGCACCTGGGCATCGCAGGCGGCGGTCAGCGGGCCACCAATCAGGTCGCCCATTGGCAGGCCTTTGAACTGCGACGAAATATCTACAAGGTCACTCATCTTGCTCTCCTAAAGAAAATGGCCACGAGGGCCGGGGTATGCCGCTTACTGCAGCCCGGGCGATGCGGTATGCGGCGCTTGAAAACCAGCTTACGGAGGCGATGCGCTTATCGCGTGACGATTTCTGTCAAGCGTTGCATCAAGCGGCGCAGGGCCGATGGCTGGCGCACTGGGCGCAGTGCTTCCACCTGCGCCAGTTGTGCCGGCGACAGGACGAAATGCAGTGGCGAAGCAGGACGGCGGCGCCAGCCGGCATCGCTGCGGAAGAAGGCCAGCCGGCAGCCGCCGGCATCGATATGCAGGCGCAGCTCGACGCGCAGCGGCCGGCGCAGCAGGCGCCGCCACCATGGCGGCGGGCCTGCGCGCAGCGCAGCACCAGCGCGCGATCGCTGCAGGTAGCAGTGCCATGACAGTTCGAATTCAGCCACCTGCAGCGGCATGCGGCGATGAAAGGCATCCCGTGCAATGCCGTGCAGCGTGCCGGGATCGTGGAGGTCCGGCCTGGCATCAAGCTGCACGTTGACGCGCGCGAACGTACCGCGCAGCGCTACTTGCAGCGCCTCCAGCGAAGGTGGGGAGCGCATGCCGTCCCCACTAATCGAGGAACATCGGCTTGCGTGAGAATCCGACGTTGTAGACGGCATACTGCAGCACCACCTGGTGTTCGCCGATGTTATACAGGCCGAAGCTCTTGTCGATGCTGAGCAGGTAGCCGCGCGGCGTGCCTTGCAGGCACTTGTTGACCAGGGCCATGGATTCTTCGACTTCGGCTTCGGTGCGCATGTGCTGCGGGTTGTCGTTGCCGACCACGATGCGCTTGATGAAGCGCATCTCGCTCAGTTGGAAGTTACGGTCATTGCTCATCGCCCTTGCCCTCCTCTTCCGGATTGGCAGGCGCCTCGTCTTCATCCGCAGTCACTGCCTCCATCGGGGTGTAGCCTTGCGCCTTCACCACGTCATTCAGCAGGCGCGCCATGCCCTCCGATTTTTCCGCCGATACCAGCTTGAGGCGGATGTGCGCCGCATTGCCGTTTTTCTTTGCGATGCCGCCGGACTCGGGATTGATGCGCAAGCTGGCTTTCTTTTCCGGTGGCGCGGCTAGGCCGGCTTGCTGCCTTGCGGCTTCAGTGGCGGCATCGGGCTCCGCTTCTTCGAGTGCACCGAGCTCCACATCCAGTTCCACTTCCGCTTCGCCAATCACCAGCGAGCTATGCGGCACCAGCGAAATCAGCGGCAGGCGGTAGGTGTAGGTCTCGCCAGGTTCTGCGTGGCTGTGGATGGCCGGCAGTTGCAGGTCGAACGAGGTGGGTTGGTTTTGGCGGTCGAAGAAAGTGGCCAGGTTGGCCATCTGCGCCTTCTCCACCATGTATTGCGCGTTCATGACGGAGCCTGCGATCGCCCTCACCATGTCTTCCAGACTTGCGAGCATTGCCATTTGATGTCCTCCAGTTTGTCAGATCCGGAGGCCAGAATAGCGGTGAGATCCCGCCGCCAGGCTGACCATTTCTGGCGGCGGAGGGCGACGAACAACCAGCCTACTTCCAGCAACCTCCTTGCACCCTCACTGTGTATTCGATCTTTTTCGCAAGGCTGTCCGTCAAGGCAGTTTTTACGCCCTCCCGGAAATTGTCCGGCTTAATCAGCGCCGTCTTGCGCTTGACGCCATAGGTGTCGGCCTTCGCAATCAAATCACCTTCCTCGGATTCGTCATTAAGTGCGAGTTTCCACAAGCCGTCCTCCGCCTTCTGTAGCACTACTGTGCCTTGGTCAATGCGTTGCGCCTTAGGCGAGATGACCATCGTCGTGGTGACCTTCCCGATAGCTTTGGAAGCGTCGGTCTTCTGCGTCGAAGTCAAGGCAGGTTGTTCGAACGGCATGCCCTTCAGTGGGGTGACCTCGCACTCGGCAGCGGCGGTGATGCCCGTCGCGACGGACAAGGCGAAGGAAAGCAATACTGATTTCATACATTTCTCCTGGTTGATGGAAAGGGAAAGAACTGCAAAATCAATATAGCCCTGCTCGCCGCGGGCTTGATGCGTACCGCCATGAATGGTCAGAAAAATTCGCCGTTCGCCCCGTACATTCAGGCTACGCGGCATTGGGTTCGCGGCTATCACATCGAAGGAGAACCAAATGGCTCATATCAGGCAAGCAGGCATCCTCGCACCAGGCAGCGACGCCGTGCACGACGCGGACGTCATCATGACAGCGGCCGTCGTCGGCCACGCTTACGCGCGCCTTAGCAACAACAGCAACTGCGCCTTCGACATCGAAGCCGACACCGACCCTGGCCAGGACGCCAGGATGGCCGTCAACTGGGACCGCCATAAACGCGCAGTGGCCAAGATCAACAAGGCACTCGAAACCATGGGCGGCCAATACGGCAAGCCCGGTACGGGGAAGGAAGCAATCGTCGGCGTCACCCCGGCCTACGACAAGCAGGGCAACATCACCCGCATCACCGGCGGCGCCGGCGACCTGCCGCTCGACTCGCCGCTGCGCTACAACCCGCCGCTGCCGAAGGACCTGGCCGGCGCCAAGCTGTACACGCTGGCATTTGACTCGCGCGTCGGCTATCAGGGACGCGGTGCCTACACCGGTTTCGTGCAAGGCCGCCAGAATGGCCAGAGCAACCTGTTCTCCACTTACCGCCAGCGCGTACCCACTGCCTTCGGCCGCCGCTGGCTGCCCAGCACCAAGCCGGCCGACAGCAACGCGCCGATTGGCCTGTCGCAGCAAGAACGCATCTGGGGCATGGTCGGCGACAACGCCATGCAGGAAGAGCTGCGCCAGCAAGGCATGTACTTCAAGGACCAGGACAAGGCGCGTGGCGGCACCGGCCTGGTAACGGACGACATTGTCGGCTACACCCACGGCATGGTGCAGGCAGTCTACGATGTGGAAATGTGGAAGGCGATCAATCCGCACGAGCATGCAGGCACGCCGTATGAAATCGCCGTGGGTAAAGAGACCACCAAGCTGGCCTCCTGCTTCACCTGCGCGATCTTCATGCAGGCCAACGGGCATCCAGCATCGGCCACCCACCTGGGGCGTGGCGAATCATGGCTGCCGCTGTATCCGGAGAACGGCAGCAGCGTCAGCACGCAGGACCGCACCCGCGCTGCATGCAACGATAAATGGGCAGCCTACTGCAAGACCATCATCGATGCCGGCATCGCCTGCATTGAGCGGCGCCTGGCCACGGACAAGCACAAGGCCAGCATGACCAGCCTGAAGGCCTGCCTGGCAGGCAAGCAGCCCATGGACTACGCCAACCTGGTGCTCGATGCCGTGACGGTCCACGAGCACGAAGTGGTGCGCGTGGACCGCACCTTGCTGGCCTAGGCGGCCGGCTGGCGCACCCCGTCGAACCACGCCAGCGCGGCCGACCATAAAGGCTCGGCGTGCTGGCGGAAGTAACCCATATGACCCAGTTTGCCCAGCCCCGCGGCAGCAGGGTCGATGTCCACCCCATGCCAGGGCGCGTTGCGGTAGCCGGACATCAGCGCATCGCGCGACAGCGGCGGCGCCCACAAGTCGTCCGTCGCGTTCAATGCCAGAATCGGCGTGCGCACGCTGGCAAAGCCTTCCGCAATTTCCGGCACCTTCGGGTCATCGAGGAAATAACGCGGGAATTTGCACCAGTGCTTCCATTGCCGGTACACGCCCATCGGCAAATCCTCGCCCATGCCAAGCTTGCTCCAGGCCAGGCGTCCCTTCCAGCGCGTCACGACCGGGCCGACCACATGCCACATCGCCAGCACGCGCAGGCGCTCCAGGCGCGGCATCCAGCCATGCCAGCCGGCGCCGACGCCGAACAGGTAGACGCCGGCAATCTTTTCGTGGTTCGGTACCAGACCCAGGGCATGGCCGCCGTAGGAATGGCCCACCATGTACAGCGGCGTGCTGTCGCTTGGCGCGAAGAATTCGATCACCGCGTTCAGGTCCAGCCGCGCCCAGTCGAGGAAGCTGGCTTCAAAGCCACGCAGGGTTTTCGGCGCAGAGCCGCCGACGCCGCGATAGTCGAAGGTCAGCACGGTATAACCCTGCCCTGCCGCGAATTCGGCGAAGCGGCGGTAGAAGCCTTGCGGCACGCCGGTGGCGCCGGCCACCAGCAGCCGCGCTTTCTCCGGACCGCGGGCGCGGTAGCGCACGGCGGACAGCGGGTAGCCGTCAAGCGCGCGCAATTCCAGTTTTTCCGCCAGCAGCAAGGCGGCGGCAGGCATATGGCTCATGTTCTTTTCTCCACTTTCAGCATTGGCATCAGGGCGTCCATGGTCTGCACCATCGGCGCGGTGTCGCCCGCCACGCGGGCTTGCAGCAGGCCGCCTTCATAGGCGGCGAGGATCAGGGCGGCGATGCCCTCGGCACGGTGGCGCTCATGGCCGGCCAGCGCCAGCGCATCGGCCATGCGGCCGCGCAGCGCCGCGAAACCGGTTTTCAGCGCGCTGCGGATTTCGACGTCGTCGGCGGTCGATTCCAGCGCGACCGCTGCCAGCGGGCAGCCCAGCTCGAACTCGCTGTCGTCCAGGCCGCGCAAGGCGCGCAGGATCCAGGCTTGTAGCGCGGTGACCACATCCGGCTCGCGCTCCATATAAGTGTCGAGCTTGTGGACCAGGAAGCTGAAGGTGGCTTCGATGGCGGCCACGGCCAGTTGGTCTTTGCCGCCGGGGAAATGGTGGTACATCACGCCTTTCGGCGCCTTGGCCCTGGCCAGGATCTCGCTCAGGCCGGCGCCATGCAGGCCGCGGTGCTGCAGCGTCGTGATCATGGCGTTGATCAGGCGCTCGCGGGTGGTCAGTTGGTGGGTATTCATGCGGTTTACTCTATAGACCGGTCGGTCCAGTGTCAAGTGCTGCAAATGCCGTTGCCCTTGGTAAAATACCTCTTTGGGCGACGCCCTAGCTTTTGAGAATTGCAAATGAGCCAACATTTTTCCGGCAGCCTGTTCATGGTTGCTGCACCATCCGGCGCCGGTAAATCAACGCTGGTCAATGCCCTGCTGGCACAGGAACCGGCCATCAAGCTGTCGATCTCGACCACCACGCGCCAGCCGCGTCCGGGCGAGCAGCATGGCCGCGAGTACTTCTTCACCACCGCCGAGGACTTCCGCAAGCGCGCCGCCGAGGGCGAATTCCTGGAGTGGGCCGAAGTGCACGGCAATTACTACGGCACTTCGCGCATCTTCGTGGAAGAACAAATGAAGGCCGGCACCGACATCCTGCTGGAGATCGATTGGCAAGGCGCGCGCCAGGTCAAGAAGCAATTCCCGCAGGCGGCCGGCATCTTCATCCTGCCGCCATCGTTCGCGGCGCTGGAAGAACGCCTGCACAAGCGCGGCCAGGACGAAGTCCACGTGATCAACCGCCGCCTGCTGGCGGCGGGCGGCGAAATCGCCCACGCGCCCGAGTTTGAGTATGTTATTATCAACGAAGAGTTCCCGGTCGCCTTGTCGGAGCTAAGCGCGATCGTCCGATCGGCCCGTTGCCGGTTCGCGCAACAAGCCGCCCGCAATGCCAAGTTGATGTCCGAGCTGGGCATCCACGCCGACCACGCAGAATAATCACCGACGCATCAAGTACCGCATTTACCCAGGAGTTAAGCATGGCCCGTATTACTATTGAAGATTGCCTGAAGAATGTCCCTAACCGCTTCCAGCTGACCCTGGCAGCCACCTACCGCGCACGCCAGCTGCTGCAAGGCCACACCCCGAAGGTCGAAGCCAAGGACAAGCCAACTGTCGTCGCCCTGCGTGAAATCGCCGCCGGCAAAGTAGGCCTGGAAATGCTGAAAAAGGTCCCTATGTAAGCTGGGAACCTTTTTGTTCCCGATATGAACCTGACTTCCGCAGATCCCAACATCAGCGAACAGCCCGCACGGCGGGCACGGCGCCCGGCTAAGCAACAGCCGGGCGTTGACGTTTCTGCACCATCAGTTTCCACTTCTGCACTAGCCGCACCGGCCGTGGCCACCGGCGTTGCGACCATCACCCACCTCACCGAAAAGCTTGCCGAGTACATGGGCGAGGCCGACCTGAAGAAGGTCAAGGAAGCCTATCGCTTCTCGGACGAGATGCACCTGGGCCAGGTACGCAAGTCGGGCGAGCCGTATATCTCGCACCCGATCGCGGTGGCCGAGATCTGTGCCGACTGGAAGCTCGACGCGCAAGCCATCATGGCGGCGCTGCTGCACGATGTGATGGAAGACCAGGACGTCAAGAAGGACGAGCTGATCGAACGCTTTGGCGCGCCGGTGGCGCACCTGGTGGACGGCTTGTCCAAGCTGGAAAAGATCGAGTTCCAGAGCCAGATCGAAGCGCAGGCGGAAAACTTCCGCAAGATGCTGCTGGCCATGGCCTCGGACGTGCGCGTGATCCTGATCAAGCTGGCCGACCGCCTGCACAATATGCGCACGCTGGAAGTGATGATCCCGGCCAAGAAGCGCCGCATCGCGGCCGAGACGATGGAAGTCTATGTGCCGATCGCGCACCGCCTTGGCCTGAACAACATCTACCGCGAATTGCAGGACCTATCCTTCTCCCACCTGTACCCGGTGCGCTACCACGTGCTGGCCAAAGCCGTGAAAGCGGCGCGCGGCAACCGGCGCGAGGTAGTGAGCAAGATCCTGGAAGCGGTGAAGAACACCCTGACCGCGGCCGGCATCAACGCCGAAGTCTACGGCCGCGAAAAGACCCTGTACGGCATCTACAAGAAGATGCGCTCCAAGCACCTGTCGTTCTCGCAGGTGCTGGACGTGTATGGCTTCCGCGTGGTGGTCGACAGCTTCTCGCACTGCTACGTGGCACTGGGCACCCTGCACTCGCTGTACAAGCCGATGCCGGGCAAGTTCAAGGACTACATCGCAATCCGTAAGCTGAACGGCTACCAGTCGCTGCACACCACCCTGATCGGCCCATACGGCACGCCGGTGGAGTTCCAGATCCGCACCCAGGAAATGCACCGCACCGCCGAATCGGGCGTGGCAGCGCACTGGCTGTACAAGAGCAACGACGCCAACATCTCGGACATGCAGCAGCGCACCCACGCCTGGCTGCAATCGCTGCTCGACATCCAGCAGCAGACCGGCGACTCGGCCGAATTCCTGGAACACGTCAAGGTCGACCTGTTCCCCGACTCGGTCTACGTCTTCACGCCGAAGTCCAAGATCATCGCCCTGCCCCGCGGCGCCACGCCGGTGGATTTCGCCTACGCCATCCACACAGGGATCGGCGACCATACGGTATCGGTCAACATCAATGGCGACGCGGCCCAATTGCGCACGGAACTGCGCAACGGCGACATCGTGGAAATCGTCACCGACCCGAACTCGCGCCCGAGCCCGACCTGGCTGTCCTTCGTCCGCACCGGCAAGGCGCGCTCGGCGATCCGCCACCATCTGCGCACCATCAACCTGCCGGAATCGATCCGCCTCGGCCAGCAACTGCTGGCGCAGGCGCTGGATGCGATCAACGTGCCGGGCGAGCTGCCGCCGCCGTTGATGGAACGCCTGCTGAACGAATCGTCGGCCAAGTCGATGGAAGAACTGTATGCCGACATCGGCATCGGCAAGCGCATGGCTGCGCTGGTGGCGCGCCACATCTTCGGCCTGCTGGGCGGAGAATCGGCCAGCGCGCCGATCGAACACACCAGCTCCAAGGAACTTGATCCGGTGACGATTTACGGCAGCGAAGGCGTGTCGGTGCAACTGGCGCCATGCTGTCTGCCGATCCCTGGCGACCATATCGTCGGCCAGTTGCGCCGCGACCAGGGTTTGCAGGTGCACACCGGCGACTGCTCGGTGGCCAAGCGCTCGAAGCAGAAAGAGCCCGAACGCTGGATCGCCGTCAAATGGGGCACCGAGATCAACCGCCGCTTCGACAGCCGTATCCGCCTGATCATCAACAATGAGAAGGGCATCCTGGCACGCGTCGCCGCTGAAATTGGCGAAAGCGACGGCAACATCACTTTCGTCGGCATGGACGAGGACAGGGAACACGTCCTCCACCAACTCCGCTTCACGATCCAGGTAAAAGACCGCGTGCACCTGGCTGCCCTGATCCGCAACGTCAGAAAAGTAGCCGGCGTCAACCGCGTCACCCGCGAACGCGCATAAGCACAGTGTCAGACCCTGCGGGTCTGACACTGGTTTACCGGTTTTCGCAAAGCAGCATCCCCTCTCGTCGCAAATCTGATTCTCTCCAAATCCTTTTCAGCCAAGGGTATATCAAACAACTTCCGATACGCGTGCCTGCGCTCTTCATCGTTCAAACCGAGTCCAAGATATACATCATGCGGACTAAGCAATTCATCATTCATCCCCTCCGCATTAGCCCGATAGCTCGACCACTTGTAACCGCCGGGAAAATCCACCATCCCCGCCCGAACTGGATTCAGTTCGATATACCTCTGGCAAATCAAGAGATATGCGCTGCTGTCGATCAGCGACGAATGATAGCGTTTATCCCACATGGTACCGCTCCCGCCGTGCCGGACGTGGCGCCAGAGCGCTGTGCGCTGCGCAAGTGACTTCATCAGTGAAGCTTGAGAATTCTGTTCGCGAATACTGACCAATAGATGGAAATGGTTGGTCATCAGCACGTAAGCGTGGATGTCACAGCTTGATTTGACGCTATGTTCCTTGAGTAAATCGAGGAATCCGTGCCGTTCTTCGTCATCGTGAAACACCGTGGCGCCATTGTCGCCGCGCTGAGTGAGATGCAGGCAAGTACCTGTAGGATAATTTCGTAGGGGACGGGGCATTTCCATTCTCCTTTAAAACCGGTAAACCGGTGTCTGACCCGCAGGGTCAGACACCTCCTGTTCAAAGGATAGCGGTGCTGTTTTGGCGCGGTTTGTGCTGACTCAAAGGCGCTATTCGTAGCGCAAGGCTTCGATCGGGTCGAGCTTGGCAGCTTTGGCGGCGGGGAGGACGCCGAAGATAACGCCTACGCCGGCGGAGAACATCACCGACAACACCACCGCCCACCAGGGTACATATGCGCCCGGGAAGTCGGGAATCACACTGGCGATGGCATGGCCCAAGCCATAACCTAGCAGCACGCCGATCGCACCACCGAGCATCGACAAGGTCACCGCCTCGATCAGGAACTGCATCAGGATGTCGCGGCTGCGCGCGCCGATCGCCTTGCAGATGCCGATCTCGCGCGTGCGCTCGCTGACCGACACCAGCATGATGTTCATGATCCCGATCCCGCCCACCAGCAGTGCAATGCCCACCACGCCGCCCATCACCAGCGTGACCGTGGTGGTCACCGTCTCGAAGCTCTTGAGGAACTGGTCGGAAGACTGGATTTCGAAGTCATCCTTCTGCTCCGCGCGCAGGCGATGCGATTGCCGCATCACCGTGGCAATGCGCTCCTTGAGCTCTTCGGTGCGGCCGATGTCGCTGATCGACAGCGTGATCGAGATGTTCGGCTTGCGCGTATTGCCGATCAGGCTCTGCCCGGTGCGAAACGGCACCAGCACCTGGTCATCCTGCGACATGCCGAGGATTTCGCCCTTCTTTTCCAGCACGCCGACGATCTTGAACCATTCGCCGGAAAACTGGATGAACTCACCCAGCGGGTTGTCCGGCAGGTGCAGCAACTCAATCATTTTTTCGCCGATCACGCATACGCGCCGCGCGCCCGCATTATCGGATTCGCTGATGAAGCGTCCCAGGCGCGGGTAGCTGCCATTGACTTCCATGAAGGCCGCGGTCACCGCCAGTTGCTGGCGGCTGGAAGCGGTCTGGTTGCCATAGCGGACTTCACCGCCGGGGAACATGAAGGCCGGGCTCAGTTCGCGAATACCGTCCACGTGGCCACGCAACTGTTCCACGTCCTCGAATTGCAGGTAGTTGACCTTGCCCCGCATGACGTCCTTGAAATCGTTCTTCGCGTGCACCGTCAACGCGTTGCCGCCCAGGCCTTCGAACTGGCGCGTGATCGATTGCGACAAGCCCTGGATCAGCGAAATGACCGTGATCACCGACGCCACGCCGATGATGATGCCCAGCGAAGTCAGGAAGCTGCGCATGCGATGCGCCCGGATCGCTGCCATGGCCGAACGCAGGGCTTCGATAAAGATGTACATCGCTTACCCTCCCCTCATGCGCCCAACACGCGCTGGTCGGACAGGACGCGCCCGTCCTGCAGGCGCACGATGCGCTGGCATTGCTCGGCAATGTCCGGCTCGTGCGTCACCATCACCACCGTCTGCCCGTTGCGGTGCACATCCTTGATCAGCGCCATGATTTCACGCGTCGTGGCCGAATCCAGGTTGCCGGTCGGTTCATCGGCCAGCAGGATCGACGGCTTGCCCACCAGCGCGCGCGCAATGGCCACGCGCTGCCGCTGTCCGCCGGACAGCTCGTTCGGCCGGTGGTGCATGCGCGCCCCCAGGCCGACGTGCTCCAGCGCCTCGCGCGCCATGCGCTTGCGCTCGGACGGCGGAATGCCGCGGTAGATCAGCGGCTGCGCCACATTGTCCAGCGCCGAATGGCGCGGCAGCAGGTGGAAGCTCTGGAAGATGAAGCCGATTTCTTCGTTGCGTACCTGGGCCAGGTCGTCACTGGCCATGGTTGCCACATCTTTCCCGTTCAGGAAATAGGTGCCGGCGCTCGCGCGGTCCAGGCAGCCGACGATATTCATCATGGTCGACTTGCCGGAACCGGAGGCGCCAATGAAGGCCACCAGCTCATTGCGTTCGATGTGCAGATCGACGCCCTGCAAGGCATGCACGGTCTGGTCGCCCATCTGGTACTGCTTGGTAATGCCGGTCAGCGTAATCACGGTTTGCTTCCGTCCGCGACCTTGAGCGGCTTGGCATCGAGCGCCTTGGCTTTGACTGCGCTGCCCTCACGCAGGTCGCGCAAGGTGCGCGCCGGCCCCACTGCGACGGTTTCGCCCAGTGCCAGGCCCTTGGTAATTTCCTGGTTGCTGTCATCCGACAGGCCCAACTCCACGGTGCGCTTCTTCGCCACGCCATCGACAATCGCGTACACATAATTGCTGCGCTTGCCCTTGCCTTCCGACGCCTCGCTCAGTTGCACCGCCTGCAGCGGGACCACCGGGCGCGGCGCACCGTCGCCGGTCACGATCTCCGCGCGGCAGGTCATGCCGGAGCGCAGCGCCAGCTGGTGGGCGGCCAGCTTCACCTTGACCACATAGCTGCGGCCCTGGCTGGCCGCCTGGCCTAAAGCCTGGGCTTTCGGCGCCAACGAGACCGATTCCACGCTGCCGGCCAGCGGATGATCGGCATAGGCGGACGGGAAGATCCGGGTTTTCAACCCCGCCGTCACGTTGGCGATATCACCCTCGTCGACATTCACTTCCGCGATCATCGAGCCCACGTCGGCAATCGTCATCAGGCTGGAGCCGGCGATGCCGGTGGCGCTGGCAACGGCCGTTTCACCCGCCTTGATGGAGACGCTGGTGGCGGTGCCCGAAATCGGCGCCCGCACCTCGGTCTTGGCCAGGCGCTCCTGCGCCAGCGCCAGCATCGCAGTCGCTTGCTGGCGGCTTTCGCGCGCGCTGCGCAGCGCCACTACGGCCAGGTCCACCGCCAGCTTGGCATCGTCCAGGCGCGACACGTCGATGAACTTGGCCGCAGCAAGCTGGCGTGAGCGCTCCAGCTTGCGCTGCTGGTTGTCCAGGTCGATCTGTGCTCGGTCAACGCTGACGGCCGCATTGCGCACGGCCGCTTCCTGCTGCGCCACGTCGGCCTTGTAGGTGCTCGGATCGAGGCGCAGTACCACCTGCCCTTTCGCGATCTGGTCGCCTTCCTTCACCAGCACTTCGGACACCTTGCCGATCACCTCAGGCGAAAGTTGCACCTCCTGGCGGTACACCAGGCTGCCGGAGGCCAGCACCGCCGGGTAAATCGCCTTGTTTTCGACCTTGGCCAGTTCGGCTTCGATCTTCACTGGCGAACCGCCGAATTTGACGGCAACAGGAATGCCGATCATGGCCGCAACCACGGCCAATGCAATCAGTTTGCGTTGCATGTACGCCTCAGTTCTTGAACAGGATCCAGGCGCTCCAGCAACCGTAGATCAGCACATAAGGCAGCGCCGCAATCACGGCGCAGGTGACGCCGCTCTTGCCGGTCCAGGCGCGCAGGCCGGTCATCGTCAGCACGAAGACCCAGATGTCGGTAAGCTTGAGTGCGCTGGCGATGCCGACCCACGGCGTATGTGGTGCAGCATGCACCAGCAGGAAATTCAGCGACAGCATGTCGGCCTGTTCGAACGCCAGTTGGCCTTTGCCGGTCGCAATCTGCAGCGCCATCAGCGGCACCCCGATCAGGCCTGGCAGCGACGCCCAGACAGCCAGCGAGAAGCCGGATTTGAAGCTCAACTCCATGCTGGCCAATTTACCCGCCAGCCAGAAATAGAATCCCATCAAGCTGTAAATGACCAGCGTGCCCGCTACCACGCCGGCCACGCCCATTCCCATCATCACGCCGCGCGTCATGGATTTACCGGCCGCCGCGCGCTGGTCGGCCGACATGTCCGGCGGGAAGGCATTGGACATCATCCAGTCCCAGTCCACCGTCTGGAAGTACCAGACCAGGATGCTGATGCTGCACACGTAGAGCAACAGCAGCGGCAGCCAGGCCCGCGGGCGCTCCTTCAGCGCCGCGAAGGCGGCCGACGGTTCATAGAAAACTTGCGTAAGTTGAGCGAATGCCATGCACGTGCCTTGCCATAAAAGTAATTAAAAATTTATTATAACAACTTGGCAATTTGCATTGGCAAAACTTTAGCGATTACAGCGGTGAGGGATAACTGACGTCGAGAATTTCCAGTTCCTCGGCACCGTTTGGCGTATGCAGCAGCACGGTGTCGCCTTCGCGCGCCTTGGTCAGTGTGCGGGCGACGGGGCTGATCCAGCTGACCTTGCCCTTCAACGGGTCGAATTCGTCGATGCCGACGATGGTGATGGTGTGTTCTTCGCCATCGCGCTTGGCGTAAGTCACCGTGGCGCCGAAGAACACCTGGTCATTGCCATGATGGATGCTGGGGTCCACCACTTCGGCCAGGTCCATGCGCTTGGTCAGGAAACGGATGCGGCGGTCAATCTCGCGCAGGCGGCGCTTGCCGTAAATATAGTCGCCGTTCTCCGAACGGTCGCCGTTCGAGGCGGCCCAGTGCACCACCTTCACCACTTCCGGACGCTCGACGTCAATCAATTGCAGCAGCTCGTCCTTGATGCGCTGGTAGCCAGCCGGCGTAATGTAATTCTTGGATCCGGGCGGAATCGGCGGCGCCCCTGGCGGCAGGTCGTCGTCATCGTCCTGTTCGCCCTCTTTGACAAAAGCTTTGTTCATAACCGTTTTCTAATTGTTTGGTGCAATAATGGCACTCACATGAAGCGATTGTACACACTCAGGCGGCGCCTGTTCGCCCCCCTCGTCTACTTGGCAGCCCTGTTCCTGATCTTCGAGGAATGGCTGTGGGATGTCGGGGCGCGCCTGATGGCGAAGCTGGCCACCTTCCCCCCATTGCGGGGCTTGGAGCGCATCATCTGCAGCCTGGGTCCGTCCGCCGCCATGGCCGTGTTCCTGCTGCCGGCCCTGATGCTGTTCCCGGTCAAGCTGCTGGCCTTGTTCGCCATGGCGCGCGGCCATGCCTTCATGGGCATCAGCGTGTTCGTGCTGGCCAAGGTGGCCGGCGCGGCAGCGGTAGCGCGGCTGTATGCCCTGACCCGGCCGTCCCTGCTGCGCCTGCGCTGGTTCGCCTGGCTGCATGGCCGCTTCATGGACGTGAAAGAACGCTGGATCGCCCGCCTGAAAGCCACTGCCGCCTGGCGCGAATGCCGCGCCCTGGTCGACGCTGTGCGCGGGCGCCTGCGCCGCTGGCGTGCCGGCTGGCGCCGCGGCCGCTTCGCCGCCCGCCCGATGCGCGTGCTGCGCCGCTTCAGCGCGTTCTGGCGCATGCGCCGCCGCTGACCCGCCAACCGTCCCATGCGCCCTGCCTTGCCGACCGCCCTGCACCATATCGCCGCCAACGCTCCCGGACTGGTCTACCAGTTCCGCCGCCATGCCGATGGCAGCGTGTCCTTTCCGTATCTGAGCGATGGCTGCCTGGCCCTGCTGGGCATCAATGCCGCCGAACTGCAGGCCGAGCCGGAACGCTTCCTGTCGCTGGTGCTGCCGGAAGACCGGCCGGCCTACCTGGAGTCGATGCAGTCCTCCGCCAACTCGCTGTGGAGCTGGAACTGGGAGGGCCGCATCTGGGTCGAGGCCTGGAAAGACGTGAAATGGATCAACCTGCGCAGCACCCCGCACGCCCTGCCCGATGGCAGCGTGCAGTGGGAAGGCATGATGTCCAATATCACGGAGAGCAAGCAAGAGCAGCTCGAAGTGCGCGCCAGCCGCGCCCGCCTGGCCGAGCTCACCGCCCATATCGAACGGGTCAAGGAGCAGGAACGCGAACGCATCGCGCGCGAAATCCACGACGACCTGGGCGGCAACCTGACCGCCATCAAGATGGCCCTGGCCATGCTGGCCGCGCGCCTGCCGCAAGGCGATGAAACCTTGCAGCAAAAAGCCGCCTACGTCGACTCCCTGGTCGACCGCACCATCGACGCGGTGCACCGCCTGACGCTGGACCTGCGCCCTTCCGTGCTGGACTTCGGCCTGCTGCCGGCGCTGGAATGGCAGGTCAAGGAATTCGAAGCCCAGGCCGGCATCGCCTGTACCCTGCAGGCCAGCATGAAAGAGCTCGAGCTCGATCCCGAACAAGCCGCCGCCCTGTTCCGCATCGCGCAGGAAGCGCTGACCAATATCGCCAAGCACGCGCAAGCCAGCGCGGTCACGGTCAAGCTGACCCGCAGCCGCGGCGTGCTGACCCTGAAGATCATCGATAACGGCCGCGGCATCCATCCGGCCGACCGCGCCAAGCCCGATTCCTTTGGCTTGCGCGGCATGGCCGAGCGCGCGCGGGCGCTGGGCGGTACGCTGAACCTGGGCCATGCGGCCGGCGGCGGCACCGAGGTGGCGATCAAAATCCGCCTCCCGGCCCACGCGCCAGACGTTACAATTGGCCATGAGTGAAAAAGCCGTCATCAAAGTTTTTATTGCCGACGACCATGCCATCGTGCGCGAGGGGCTGAAGCAGATCCTGGCCGAAACCAAGGACATCGTCGTGGCCGGCGAAGCCGAAAATGGCCTCGATGCCATCAAGTTGTTCCGCAAGTCCGGCTGCAATGTTTTACTGCTTGATATCTCCCTGCCCGACCGCAACGGCATTGAAGTACTGAAACAGGTCAAGAAGGACAAACCTGAACTGTCCGTGCTGATGCTGTCCATGCATCGCGAAGACCAGTACGCCATCCGTTCGCTCAAGGCCGGCGCCTCCGGCTACCTCACCAAACAAAGTGCACCGAAAGAGTTAGTAAATGCAATCCGCCAGTGCGCAGCAGGGTTAAAATATGTCAGTCCGGCACTGGCCCAGGAATTGGCCAACCATGTCGGCGAGGACCACCAGGCTGCGCCTCACGAAACCCTGTCGGACCGCGAGTACCAGACCCTGACCATGATTGCCTCCGGCAAGACGGTAGGCACCATTGCCAAGGAGCTATCGCTCTCGGTCAAGACAGTCAGCGAGTACCGCTCCCGCCTGCTGGCCAAGATGAACCTGAAGAACAGCGCCGAGCTCACGCACTACGCCATCAAGAACCAGCTGATCGATTAGAAATGATGCCAAGAAGTAAGCACATTTACTCCCGTTTATCACCGAATCGCGCGACTGGACAGTGGCTTAATATGCTGGTAATCGGTAAACCTTAGTAAAGGCTGTACGTCAGATGTCTAGCAAACCCACCAATCCAGCCGCGGCGGATAATCCGGCTGATATCGCTCGCGAGGCATTCCGCCGCCTCGCTGTGCGCCGGATTGCCCCTACGCCAGACGCGTATCGCGACATCTACAATGAAATCGCCGGCATCGTGCAGGCACCGCCGGCGCCGGTGGTGCAGGAAAGCCCGGCAGAAACCATGCTGGCCCAGTTCGCCGCCCGCCTGACCGACCAGCCGGGCGACCTGGCCGACTTCGGCCGCCGCTTCAACCGCGCGGTCAAGGCGCGCGACTGGGAAACCTATGCCCGTACCCTGGCCGCGCTGGCCGAACGCCCGCTGGTCAAGGTAGGCGCCGGCGGCCTGGTGCCCGAAGAGAACAATGAACAGGCGCGCCTGCTGCGCGAGCTGCTGAGCCGCACCCTGACCTTTGCCGTTGCCTCCCTGTTGTCCGACAGCCCCAACCTGGTGGCCGAAGCCGAATCGCTCGGCGCCGCCACCAAGGAAGCGCACACCGAGGCTGCGCTGGCCGAGATCGGCAGCCGCCTGAAGGAGCTGTGCTACCAGATCGAGATCCGCAGCGGCGACACAGCCGAACAGCAGGAATTGCTGCTGCGCCTGTTCCGCCTGCTGCTGGAAAACGTCAGCGAACTGCTGGACGACGATTCCTGGCTGCGCGGCCAGATCGATGCCGTGCAAAACCTGATTGCCGGCCCGATCGACCAGCGCGCGCTGGAAGAAGCCACGCGCAGCCTGAAAGACGTCATCTATAAACAGAGCCAGCTCAAGCACTCGATCACCGACGTCAAGGCCACCGTCAAGAACATGATGATGACCTTCATCGACCGCCTTGGCGCGGTGGCGACTTCGACCGGCGACTTCCACGAAAAGATCGGTGGCTACTCCGACAAGATTCGCGCCGCCCGCGATATCGGCGAGTTGAACCAGATCCTCGACGACGTGCTGAAGGAAACCCGCCAGGTGCAGAGCGAAGCCCTGAAAGCGCGCGACAATATGATGGTGGCGCGCCAGGAAGTGCAGGATGCCGAAGCGCGCATCCATGCCCTGGAAGCCAAGCTGCAGCACTTGAGCGAACTGGTGCGCGAAGACCAGCTGACCGGCTCGCTGAACCGGCGCGGCCTGGACGATGTGTTCGAGCGCGAAACTGCCCGCTCCGACCGGCGCGGCACCCCGCTGTGCATCGCCGTGCTGGACCTGGACGATTTCAAGAAGCTCAACGACACCATGGGCCACATCGCCGGCGACAACGCGCTCAAGCACCTGGTCAAGGTTGTCAAAGAGACCCTGCGCTCGATGGACGTGATCGCCCGCTTCGGCGGCGAGGAATTCCTGATCCTGCTGCCGGAGACCACCATCGAGGCCGCCGAGGCCACCATGACCCGCCTGCAGCGCGAACTGACCCGCCACTTCTTCATGCATGAAAACGAGAAGGTACTGATCACCTTCTCGGCCGGCGTCGCCCTGCGCCGCCCGCACGAAGTCCAGGCCGACCTGGTCAAGCGTGCCGATGCAGCCATGTACCAGGCCAAGAAATCCGGCAAGAACCGGGTTGTCGTTGCCGAGTAAGCAATGACAGGCCAGCAAGCCCGCCCCTCCCGGCGGGCTTTTTTTATTTTCTTTGCCCGTGAAAAATATTTTTTTCGGCCTAAAGTTCAGGAAAAGCCCGCCGTTTAAGCGGCACTCTGTCGGCAACTTGAGGGTGAAAACAGGGGGATTTGCCAGCTAAATCGCCCTAAAGGTTCCCGTGCGGCAACCGTTACCCAAAACAACAGCGGCTTGATCGTTACAGAACAGCGTGGCGGGCCAAAGTGAATGAGCAAATTGCCCAATCAGTAGTACCGAATGGAGAAATACCATGGCTTCCGTAATCAACACCAACATCTCGTCCCTGAACTCGCAGCGCAACCTGACCGCATCCCAGAACAGCCTGTCGACTTCCCTGCAACGTCTGTCCTCCGGCCTGCGTATCAACAGCGCTAAAGACGACGCGGCTGGCCTGGCGATTTCCGACCGTATGTCTTCCCAGATCCGCGGTATGAACCAAGCTGTGCGCAACGCCAACGACGGCGTTTCGCTGGCTCAGACCGCTGAAGGCGCGCTGGCTTCCTCCGGCGACATCCTGCAGCGTATCCGCGAACTGGCAGTGCAGTCCTCCAACGCCACCAACTCTTCTTCGGACCGTCAGGCCCTGCAGACTGAAGTTGGCCAACTGGCGTCGGAACTGAACCGCGTTGCACAAACCACCACCTTCAACGGCCAGAACCTGCTGGACGGCACCATGGGTACCGCCACCTTCCAGGTTGGTGCTGATGCGAACCAGACCATCTCGGCCAGCGGTGCTAACTTCCTGACCAACACCTACGGCGACAACCGTGTGGAAAACAACCAGGTTGCTGCTGGTGCCACCACCAAGCTGGTAGCCGGCCAGGCTATCGACGTGGCAGGTGTGCGCGGCGCCGCCAGCTACACCACCGTGGCAGGTGATTCCGCCAAGTCGATCGCTGCTGGCGTGAACAAGCAGACGTCCCAGACCGGCGTGACCGCCACTGCACGTACCGACGTCAACCTGGCGCTGGGTACCGGCCAGTCCTACTCGATCGACCTGGTCGGCGACAACGTTGGCTCCGCTGTACGCGTTTCGTTCTCGACTGGTGCAACCGTTTCTTCGGCAACCGACTATGCATCCGGCATCAACGCCATCAATGCCCAGTCCGCCAAGACCGGCATCACCGCCCAGTACGACGAAAAGAACGGCGGCATCAAGCTGACCAGCTCCACTGGCGCTGACATCTCGATGGTGAACCAGGCATCGGCTGCCAACAGCAAGCTGGACGTGTCGACCTACACCACGGCCAACGCCCTGACCACGGCATTCGACGCCAAAGCTGCCGCTGCTACCGCAGTGGGCAACGGCCGCGTGACGTTTGACTCGGAAAGCTCGTTCTCGGTCAAGGATAACGGCTCTGGCTTCGGTGTGGGCGCTGCTGCTGCTGCCACCACCATCCAGGCTTCGAACCTGAAGGCCGTATCGACCCTGGACGTGACCACCTTCGACAACGCCCAGCTGGCAATCAAGATTGCCGATGCCGCCCTGGCTTCGGTGAACAACCAGCGCGCTGCCTACGGTGCACTGCAGTCCCGCTTCTCGTCGACCATCTCGAACCTGAGCACGACGACCGAGAACCTGTCTGCATCCCGTAGCCGCATCCAGGACACCGACTTTGCTGCAGAAACCGCCAGCCTGACCCGCGGCCAGATCCTGCAACAAGCTGGTACCGCGATGCTGGCCCAAGCCAACTCGCTGCCGAACGGCGTGCTGAGCCTGCTGCGCGGCTAATCGCAGAACGCTAGCTGAAAAGCGGTTCCCCGCTCCGGTTCGCCGGACCGGGGAATTTTTCGTAGGAGGTCTGTATGACTATCGATTCAATTACTGCTACTGTGCCGCGGCTTGACCGTGGCATTGCGGTCCCGGACTTCGTGGCCCTCCCGGTGGCAGGCCGCAGCCCTGCTGCTGCGGTGGAAACCATCGATGCGGTCAAGGCCAAGGAGGCAACGCCTTCCAAGAAGGATGTGGAAGAAGCGGTCGCCAAGCTGAACAAGACGGTGCAGGAACGCGCCCAAAGCCTGCTGTTTTCCATCGACGATGACAGCCACCGCACGGTCGTCAAAGTGATCGACCAGCATACCAAGGAAGTATTGCGCCAGATCCCGACTCCGGAAGCGCTGGAGATCGCGAAAGCCATCGATGCCTTCAAGGGTGGCTGGCTGGTTGATCAAGAAGCCTGAGCCCTGGCAACAGGATTCCCGGCCCGGCCTGCCCTTGCGGCAGCCCGGGCCTTTTTACGTTATGCTGTTCCAACGGCCAGCTTGTCTTTTCGGTCACGAATAAACAGGTATTTCCCCCTCTCAAGTCCACTTTGAATCTGCCGTAAACAAGTTAGACTTATCTTGTTTCCTCAGGAGTTAGCCGTGGCCCTTTCCAGCACCCCAGCACTGTCATCCCCCGGTATCGGTTCGGGCCTGAATGTCAACGACATCGTTGACAAACTGATGGCCGCCGAAGCGGCGCCACTGTCGGGTTACGACAAGAAGACCGCGTCCTACCAATCCAAGCTCAGCGCGTTCGGCCAGTTGAGCGGTGCGGTCGGCGTGTTCCAGAGTGCACTGAGCGGGCTCAATTCGGCTTCCTCCTTCAAGGGCCTGTCGACCACGATCGGCAACAAGGATGTGCTGGGCGCCTCGGCCTCGTCGAATGCCGTGGCCGGCAACTACCGGATCAATGTCTCGCAGATCGCCCAGGCCCAGACCCTGATGGCCAGCGGCCTGACCAGCAAGACTTCCACCATCGGGCTGGGCGGTTCGACCACCCTGTTTTTCCAGTTCGGCAGCACCAGTGGCAGTTTCGGCCTGCAAGGCACCGGTTTGAGCTCATCCATGCTGACCAGCGGGCTGAGCAATGGCTCGCTCTCGATCAATGGCACTGCGATTGCCACTTCGGCCAGCACCAACAACGCCAGCGCCCTGGCCAGCGCCATCAACGAAAAGAGCACCACCACCGGCGTCACTGCCAGCGTATCGAATATCTTCTCGACCTTCGGCGACGTCGCCACCGGGGCCGGCGGCTCTTACAGCCTGAAAGTCGGCAACACCGTGATCGCCAGCCAGGGCGCGGACGTGGCGGCCGGTGCCGGCGTCACCGCCGCTTCCCTCGATGCCGACCTGGCCAATGCCGGCGGCGCCACCGCCACGGCGCTGGCCGCAGCCGGCATCACCTTCACCGGCAGCGCGGCGGCCGGCACCCTTGAATTCCGCAGCGCCAGCGGCGCCAGCGTTGCCATTACCGAAACGGCAACCGGCGTCACCGGCGGCGCCAAGACCGCGGCCGGCGCCGCCAATGCGGGCGCCAGCTACACCTCGGCCAGCAGCGTGACCCTGGCTTCGGCCAACGGCAACCCGATCACCATTGCCGGCAGCAACCCGGCCGCAGCGGGCCTGACGGCAGGCACCGGCGGCGCCATGCTGGGCGGCGGCTTTAGCCAGGACGCCAGCCAGCCTTCCGGCTCGGTCGTGATCGACAGCAGCAACAACACGCTGCAAGGCGTGGCCGACGCGATCAACAAGGCCAGCCTGGGCGTGACCGCGACCATCGTGTCCGACGGCAGCGCCAACCCGTATCACCTGGTGCTGACCTCCAACAAGACCGGCGAAAACGCCTCGATGAAGATCAGCCTGAGCGGCGATGGCAGCAACCCGCCCGACGCGGCACTGCAAACCTTGCTCGGCTATGACCCGGGCGGCAGCCAGACCATGCAGCAGACCACGGCGGCGCAGGACACCAAGCTGACCGTGAACGGCATTGCCGTCAGCAGCCACTCGACCACGGTCAGCGAAGCGATCCAGGGCGTCAGCATGAACGTCAACCAGGTCGGCAGCAGCACCCTCAACGTGTCGCGCGACACCGCCACGCTGAAGTCCAACCTGCAGTCCTTCGTCAAGGCGTACAACGACCTCAGCGGCGCATTGAAGAAGCTGACCGCCTACGATCCGGAAACCAAGAAAGCCGGCGCGCTGCAAGGCGACCCGACGGCCCAGTCGATGCAGGCGCAACTGCGCCGCATGCTGGGCGGGCAGATCACCGGCCTGTCGGGCGGCTTGACCAACCTGGGCCAGGTCGGCATTTCCTTCGGCAAGGATGGCACGCTGAACCTCGACGATGCCAAACTGAGCAAGGCGATCGACAGCAACTTCGGCGATATCGCCGGCCTGTTTACCGCGATCGGCAAGGCCACCGACCCGAATGTCAACTTTGTCAGCTCGACCGCCAAGACCAAGCCTGGCACCTTCGACCTGAACATCACTGCCCTGGCCAGCCAGGGTTCGCTGACCAGTGCCGCTGCCGTGGGCGCGACCACCACCATCGCTTCCAATACGGTGTGGGCGGTATCCCTCAACGACAGCACCCCGAGCAACTCGAAGAACATCGCCAACGTCACCATCCCGGCCGGCACCTATTCCGCTGCCGACCTGGCGAAAATCGTGCAATCGTCGATCAACGGCACGTCCGCTTTCTCGTCGAACGGTGCCAGCGTTGCGGCCTCGATCGACAGCAACGGCAAGCTGGTGCTGTCGTCGAGCAAATACGGCTCGGTCTCGAACATCGGGCTGACCGACGTCAGCGGCAGCACCGTCTCCAGCGTGTTCGGTGGCGCCAGCCCGGTGGCTGGCACCGACGTGGCCGGTACCCTGGGCGGCAAGGCCGTGGTCGGCAGCGGCCAGACCCTGACCGGTGCCGACGGCAGCGATGCCGAAGGCTTGAAGATCGAAATCACCGGCGGCGCCCTGGGCGACCGCGGCACCGTCGGCTTCTCGCAGGGCTACGCCTACCAGCTCAACAACCTGGCCACGTCCTTCCTCGGCACCGGCGGCTTGCTCAGCAGCGTGACCGATGGCCTGAACAAGAGCATCAAGGATGTCACCAAGCAGCGCGACGCCTTCTCGGCCAAGCTGGACGACATCGAAAAACGCTACCGGACCCAGTTCACCCGGCTCGACGCGACCCTGTCGAAGATGCAGAGCACGCAAGCGTATTTGACTCAGCAACTGGCCGCCCTGGCCGCCAATAGCTGATCGCAGGAATAAGGAGAGATTATGTTTGGTACTACTTCTCGCGGCGTCAACGCCTACGCCAAAGTCGGCCTGGAAACCGGCGTCAGCTCCGCCTCGCCGCACAAGCTGATTGTCATGCTTTACGACGGCGCGCTGGCGGCCATCATGACCGCGATTACGCAAATGAATGCCGGCAACGTGCAGGAGAAAGGCAAGTCGATCTCCAAAGCGATCCGCATCATCGACGATGGCCTGCGTGCCAGCCTGGACAAGGAAGTGGGCGGCGAAATCGCCCGCAACCTCGATGCCCTGTACGACTACATGAGCCGCCGCCTGCTGGAGGCGAACCTCAAGAACCAGCCGGACATCCTGGAAGAAGTGCGCGGCCTGCTGGCCGACTTGCGCGACACCTGGAACCAGATCGGCGGCAACCCGGCCCCGACCAATAATACCCAGCCTGCTGCCATGGCCAGCATGTAATAGAGGACGACGATGACGAACGTGGAAGTTTTGACCGCCTACGCTGCAATGGCAGCACTGACCCACAAAATGGTGGCGGCAGCAACGATGTCCGACTGGGACGGACTGGAAGTGCTGGAAGCCCAGGTGGCGGCCCAGGTGGCCCTGCTGCGCGGCAATGAAGAAGCAGTGCTGCTGGACGCCGGCGAGCGCCAGCAGAAGCTCGGCCTGATCAAGCAGATGCTGGACGACGACCGCCAGATCCGCGACCTGACCATGCCGTGGATGGCTCAGCTATCCAAACTGATCAACAACACCGGCACTGAACGGCGCCTGGCCGCCGCCTACGGCGCCGTCTGAGCGGGGCGGCTGCCATGCTGCCCCCGCGCCTGGATGTCCGCGGCGTCAGCGCCACCAGCGCGGCATCGGCCGCGCCAGCCGTTGCGGCCCCGCGCCAGGAAGCCTTCCAGCGCGCCCTCTCGCAAATGGTCGGGCAAACCCTGCCGGCCCAGGTCCTCAGCAAATTTTCCGATGGCAGTTTCCTGGTGCGCGTGGCCGATACCAATGCGCGCATGCTGCTGCCAAACGGCATCAACACCGGCGATGCATTGCCGCTGACCGTGGTCAGTGGCCAGCCGCGCGCCACGCTGCAAGTGGGCGCCGGCAATCCGCAGGCCGGCCAGATGGCCACCTTCGTCAGCGGCGACCAGATGCCCGACATGCCAGGCGAAGCCCGCCTGCCCTCGCAGGAAGCGGCCATCCTCAACCTCAGCGGCAAGCAGCCATCGGCAGCCAGCGGCGCGGCCGCCGATGCCACTGGCCAGCCTGGCGCCGCGCAAGCCCAGGGCCGCACCCTGAGCCCCGGCGCCGCCCTGCTCAGCAAAGCGCCGCTGGTACCGGCCGACCAGTTGCCCTCACTCGGCAAGGACACCCCGCAAGCGGCGCTCAGTCCCGCCGCACGCGCCATCGCCAGCGCCCTGGCCTCGGCTTACACCATGCCCGGCGTGCCGGTCACCATCAACGGCAAGACGCCGCTCAGCGCCGGCGGCCCGCCCGACACGGGCAAACTCAGCCAGGGTTTGCAGCGCGCCCTCGGCGATAGCGGCCTGTTCTACGAATCCCACGTGGCCGAATGGGCCGAAGGCAAGCGCCCCCTGCAAGACCTGCAGCGCGAGCCGCAGATGCAGCGCCAGGGCGCCGCGCAAGGCCAGGCCGATGCCCTGGCAAAGGCCCTGGCCGGTCCCGACCTGTCCGCCGCGCAGATGATCAACCAGCAGTTGCACACCCACGAACAGGGCAAGCTCATGTGGCAAGGCGAAGCCTGGCCCGGCCAGCAGATGCAATGGCTGGTGGAACGCGAGCAGCAAGGCGACGGCGGCGGCAAAGGCGGCCGCAGCGAAGGCCGCGATGGCGAAGCCGACCCGGTCTGGCGCAGCGGCGTGCGCTTCCGCTTCCCCATACTGGGCAAAGTGGCCGCCAACGTCACCCTGGTCGGCGACCAGGTGCACATCGCGGTGCAGTCGGGGTCGGAAGACACCGCCGCCACGCTGCGCGCCTGGGCCGGCGCCTTGCAGCAGGCCATGGATGCCGCCGGCGCGCCGCTGGCCTCGCTCGCCATCAATGCCGAGGCCAAAGATGGCGCCGAATGACAATAGCGAGCAGCCGCGCAAGCCGCTGCAAAGTGCCGTCGCCCTGGCCTACAAGAGCGGCGAAGCGGCACCAAAAGTCGTCGCCAAAGGACGCGGGCTGGTAGCGGAGCAAATCATCGCCGTCGCTGCCGAACATGGCGTGCACATCCACGAATCGAAAGAACTGGTGTCCCTGCTGATGGAAGTGGACCTTGACCAGCAGATCCCGCCACTGCTCTACCGTGTAATTGCGGAACTGTTAGCGTGGCTTTATCATATTGAAGCAGCGCAAAAGACTGGCCAGCCCCCGCCCCCGGCGCCCGATCTCAGCGTACCGAATGAATCCCCAAAAAACGGACTTTGATGCACAGCTATATTTCGGAATCGGACATGGAAAACTGGCATGATTTCGAGGTTTCCTCGCGCCGCGAGATTACCACGCTGCTGCGCAGTATCGGCGAGAAAAACCAGCTGATCCGCATGCTCGTGAAAGGCGAGGCCGACGTGTGCGTCACGTCCATCCTGGAGGTCGATGCCGATGGCGGCAACGTGATCCTCGACTGCTCCATCAGTCCCGACCAGAACCGCCGCATCCTCAGCGCCAAGCGGCTGTCCTTCGAAACCACGCTGGACAAGATCCGCATCATGTTCAGCGGCGACCACATCGAATCGACCACCTTCGAAGGCAGCCCGGCCTTCAAGATGCCGCTGCCGGCCAGCCTGGTGCGCCTGCAGCGCCGCGAGTTCTACCGCATTGCCACGCCGGTCACCAATCCCGTGCGCGTGCTGATTCCCCAGCCGGCCGAACTGGGCGGCGGCAGCAAGCCGTTCCCGCTGTCCGACATCAGTTGCGGCGGCATCGCGATCCTCGACAACAGCCTGGAATTAGGTGACACGATCGGCAAGGTCTACAGTGACTGCCGCATTGAACTACCTGAAGTGGCCACGATTGCAACCGGCCTGCAGATCCGCAACTCGCTGGACCTGACGCTTTTAAACAACAAGACCAACCGCCGCCTCGGCTGCCAGTTTGTCGACATGCCGCGCTCCTCGCTGACCGCAGTGCAGCGCTACATCACCAAGCTCGAGCGCGAACGCAACGCCCGCATCGCCGGCCTAGAATAAATTCAAAGACTTAAAAAATAGGGACGTACCCCATTTTCGGAAAATGGGGTACGTCCCTATTTTTAAGCCCTTGATTTTATACCTGCATATTCATGATGTCGTGATAGGCCTGCACCAGCTTGTTGCGCACCTGCACGGTGGCCTGGAAGTTGATGCTGGCTTTCTGCATCGAGATCATTACGTCCGACAGGTTGACCGAGTCGTCCCCCATCTGGAAGCGCTTGGTCAGCCCTTCGGCCTTGTCCTGGCTGGCCTGGACCGCGTCCAGCGCCCCTTTCAGGGCGTTGGTGAAGTCGGGCTTCTCCGCCACCTTCTCGGTCTGGATCGCCGGCGGCGTGGCTGCCGGCCGCGTCGCTGCCGCATGAAGCTGGGCGATCATGGCCTGGATTTGGCTAGAATCAATTCCGCCTGTTCTCATTTGTTGACTCCAAGATACAATATTCCTGTTTTCAGGCTTCCAGAATACCCGTGTGAAAGCAAGGGAATAGCCCTGAGCAGGAAGGCAAACGGCCGCCTATTCAGGCCTTTAAATGGCGCAACATCGCCTGATAATGTGCAACAGGCCCATTAACCCACAGTGATTACCCATGGCTGCAGCCGCCGAACAAATCGATATTGAAGATCCTGAAGCCCAGCAGGCGCCTAAGGGCCGCTTCGCCTTCTTCCAGACCCCGATGGGCAAGATGGTGATCCGCGGGGCTGCGGTGGCGGGCATCCTGGCGCTGATCCTGATCCTGTGGATGTGGAACAGGGAGCCGGACTACAAGGTCCTGTTCGCCAATTACACCGACAAGGATGGCGGCGCCATTACCGCTGCGCTGGACCAGATGCAGGTCAAGTACAAGCTGGCCGAGGGCGGCCAGGCCATCCTGGTGCCGGCTGAGCAGGTACATAATGTGCGCCTGCGCCTGGCCCAGCAGGGCTTGCCGAAGGGCGGCAACGTCGGCTTTGAAGTCATGGAAAACCAGAAGCTGGGCGTGTCCCAGTTCCTGGAGCAAGTCAATTACCAGCGGGCGCTGGAAGGCGAGCTGGCACGCTCCATCCAGTCCATTGGCGCGGTCGAATCGGCGCGGGTGCACCTGGCGCTGCCCAAGCCGTCCGTCTTCGTGCGCGACCAGCAGAAGCCAACCGCTTCCGTCATCCTGCAACTGCACGCCAACCGCATGATCGATCCGGCCCAGGTCAGCGCCATCGTGCACCTGGTCGCCTCTTCCGTACCGGAACTGTCGCCCGCCAACGTGACCGTGGTCGACCAGGCCGGCAACCTGGTGTCGGACCTGAACAAGAACGGCAACGCAGGCAACAACGCGAAAAATCTCGACGCCTCCCAGCTCAAGTATGTGCAAGAGTTGCAGAACCAGGTCATCAAGCAAGTCGAATCGATCGTCAAGCCAATCGTCGGCGAAGGCAATGTCCGCGCCGAAGCAGTAGCCGACGTCGATTTCTCGGCGATCGAGCAGGCCGCCGAAAGCTACAAGCCCAACTCGCCGCCCGCCGCTTCCGCCATCCGCAGCCAGCAGAGCAGCGAAACCAGCGGCAATGCCAATGCCAATCCAGGCGGCATCCCGGGTGCGCTGTCGAACCAGCCGCCAGGCGTCGCCACTGCCCCGCTGACGACCACCCCGCCAGGCGCGGCGGGTGCGCCAGGCCAGCCGGGCAGCGCTGCCGCCACCACCGCAACCGGTCCATCGCATAAGGAATCGACAACCAATTACGAAGTCGACAAGACCGTGCGCTATGAACAGAAAGCAATGGCCGGACTGAAGCGCATGACCGTCGGCGTCGTAGTAAACTATCGTCGGACCATCGATAAAAACGGCAAGGTCATCGTCAAGCCGCTGAGCACGGACGAAATGGCCAAGATCAACAGCCTGGTCAGGGAAGCCATGGGCTATAACCAGGACCGCGGCGACTCCGTCAGCGTGGCCAATGCGCCATTCGACGGCGTCGACAGGGAACCGGAAGCAGCACTCGAATGGTGGCGCGATCCGGCCAACCTGCCGCTGGCCAAGGAGCTGGCGAAGTTCCTGATCACGGCGCTGATCCTGCTGTACATCCTGCTGCGTATCGTGCGTCCAATGATGCGCCCCGTGTTCAAGAAGATCGACCAGATCAACGAGCCGGAGCCGGAGCCGGAACCAGCGCCGATCGCCGAGCCGCTGGGCCCGACACCGGAAGAATTACTGGCGGAGGAGATCGCCAAGATGGAAGAAAACACTGCCCGCACCTACCGCGACAACCTGGCGCTGGCGAAAAAACTGGCTGCGGAAGACCCGCGCATCGTCGCCAACGTCATCAAGGAATGGATAGGCAACAATGACTGAGAATACCGGACTGCAAAAGGCCGCCATCCTGATGCTGGCCATGGGTGAAGCCGAAGCGGCCGAGGTGATGAAATATCTCGGCCCGCGCGAAGTGCTGAAGCTGGGCGCCTCGATGGCCACCATGAAGAACATCCCGCATGAGATGGTGGTTGATGTGCTGGACGATTTCCGCGACCAGTACGCGGCCGCCTCCACCGTGGGTATCGATTCTGACGAATATATCCGCCAGGTGCTGACCAAGGCGCTGGGCGACGACAAGGCGTCGGTGCTGCTGTCGCGCATCTTGGGCGGCAAGGATGCATCCGGCATCGAGTCGCTGAAGTGGATGGATTCGCAATCGGTGGCCGAGCTGATCCGCAACGAGCACCCGCAGATCATCGCCACCATCCTGGTGCACCTCGAGCGCGACCAGGCTTGCGAAATCCTGGGCCACTTTACCGACCGCCTGCGCAACGACGCGGTGCTGCGTATCGCCACGCTCGATGGCGTGCAGCCGGCCGCCCTGCGCGAGCTGAACGATGTGCTGACCAAGCTCTTGTCCGGTAATGAAAACATCAAGAAATCGACCCTGGGCGGCGTGCGCGCCGCGGCCGAGATCCTGAACTTCATGTCCGGCGAGCAGGAACAGAACGTGATGGACAACATCAAGAACTACGACAACGACATGGCGCAGAAGATCATGGACGAGATGTTCGTGTTCGACAACCTGATCGATGTCGACGACCGCGGCATCCAGCTGCTGCTGCGCGAAGTGCAGTCCGAAATGCTGATCATCGCGCTGAAAGGCGCGTCGCCGGACCTGCGTGACAAGATCTTCAAGAATATGTCGGCGCGTGCCTCCGAAATGATGCGCGAAGACCTGGAAAACAAAGGCCCGGTACGCCTGTCCGAAGTGGAGACGCAGCAGAAGCAGATCCTGCAGATTGTGCGTCGCCTGGCAGATGAAGGCCAGATCGTGCTGGGTGGTAAGGGTGAGGACTCGTTTGTGTAAAAACCAGACCGGCACCCCGCTGTCTGACCCGCGACCGTCGCGTATCGGTGTCTGACCCTGCGGCTCAGACATCGGGTTACCGGTTTAAAAGCAAGCAAAGCAATGACAAGCATCCCAAAAGAAAAACAGACTGCCTACCAGCGCTGGGAATTGCAATCCTTCGGCGACTCACGCCCGAGCGTAGTAGCCCAGCGCGAACGCGAAGAAGAGGAAGCCCGCGCCGTCGCTGCGGAAGAGGCCGCGGCCATGGCGGAAGTCGAGCAAGCTGAATACGCGCCGGACCAAGCCCTCGCCCCCGATTACCCGAGCGACGAAGAACTGGCCGCCATCCGCGAGGAAGCGCGCCAGCAAGGCTATGACGCCGGCTTCAAGGCCGGCCACGACGACGGCGTGGCGCAAGCGCTGGATGAAGCGCGCGCCGCCACCGAACAAGCGCTGGCGCCGGTGCGCGGGATCGCCGACAACTTCAGCTCCGCGCTGCGCGAAGCCGACCAGGCCATCAGCAACGAAGTGCTGGAACTGGCGCTGCACCTGGCCAAGGGCATGATCAAGACCGCGCTGCGCGTGAAGCCGGAACTGATCCTGCCGATCGTGCGCGAAGCCATCGAATACCTGCCGGTGCTGCAGCAGCCTGCGCTGCTGATCCTGAATCCGGAAGACGCTGCCGTGGTGCGCGAGGGCATTGCGGAAGAACTCGACAAAGGCGGCTGGCGCGTCATCGACGACCCCACCGTCGAACGCGGCGGCTGCAAGGTCGACACCGCCTCCAACCAGATCGATGCCACCGTGGCGTCGCGCTGGCAACGCCTGAGCCTTGCACTCGGCAAGGACATCGACTGGATCGACTGAGATGGGCGCCCCCGACGCACAAGTGCATGCCGGCCGCTGGCGTTCTTACCTGAACGACTGCGCCACCCTGGTCGATTTCGTCGAACCGATGCAAGTGTCGGGCCGCGTCACGCGCGTGGCGGGACTGGTGATGGAAGCGGTCGGCCTGCGCCTGGCAGTCGGCGCCGCCTGCACCGTGCCCCTGCCCTCCGGCGGCAAGGTCGAGGCCGAAGTGGTCGGCTTTGAAGGCGACAAGCTGTTCCTGATGCCGCAAAGCGATGTCGAAGGCATCATTCCCGGCACCCGCGTGTTCCCTGTCGAACAGAGCGTCCCGAAGCCGGGCACCGTCAACCATCCGCGCCGCCGCCCCAGCGACCGCGCGCGCCATTTGCCGGTCGGCCCCGAACTGCTGGGCCGCGTGGTCGATGGCGCCGGCCGCCCGCTCGATGGCCTGGGCCCGATCCAGACCAGCGATTCGGCGCCGATCAATGTGCGCCCCGCCAACCCTCTGGGCCGCGCGCCTATCGTGGAAACGCTGGATGTCGGCGTGCGCTGCATCAACGCCATGCTGACCGTGGGACGCGGCCAGCGCATGGGCCTGTTCGCCGGCTCCGGCGTCGGCAAGTCGGTCTTGCTCGGCATGATGGCGCGCTACACGGAAGCGGACGTCATCGTGGTCGGCCTGATCGGCGAACGGGGCCGTGAGGTGAAGGAATTCATCGAACAGATCCTGGGCGAGGAAGGCTTGCGCCGCTCCGTGGTCGTGGCAGCGCCGGCCGACACGCCGCCGCTGATGCGCATGCAGGGCGCAGCCTATTCCACCGCGATTGCCGAGCACTTCCGCGACAAAGGACAGAACGTGCTGCTGATCATGGACTCGCTGACCCGCTACGCCATGGCGCAGCGCGAAATCGCCCTGGCCATCGGCGAACCGCCAGCCACCAAGGGTTACCCGCCGTCCGTGTTTGCAAAATTGCCAGTGCTGGTGGAACGCGCCGGCAATGGCGAACTGGGCGGCGGCTCGATCACGGCGTTCTACACCGTACTGACCGAGGGCGACGACCAGCAGGATCCGATCGCCGACTCGGCGCGTGCGATCCTGGACGGCCACATCGTGCTGAACCGCCGCCTGGCGGAAGCTGGCCATTACCCGGCAATTGATATCGAACAGTCAATCAGCCGCGCCATGCACTCGATCACCTCGCACACCCACCAGAACCAGGCGCGCAAGTTGAAACAGTTGTTTTCCCGCTACGAACGTAGCCGCGACCTGATCGCCGTCGGGGCGTACACGCCGGGTACCGATCCGGTGCTTGACCAGGCCATCAACCTGCACGATAAGATTGAGCAATTCCTGCAGCAGCAGATTACGGAGCAGGTCAACATGCCCGAGAGCTTGGGGCAGTTAACCACTCTATTCGACTGATTGGCGCGTTTGGCCTTGCATATAATTGACCATCATGGCCTCTACCCAGCAACTTGAAACCCTGATCGACCTGGCGCAGCGGGAAACCGACGATGCCGCCAAACGCCTTGGCGCGGCCCTGAAGGCCGCAACGGAGGCGGAAGAGAAGCTGAACATGTTGATTGGCTACCGCGACGAGTACGGCCGCCGCTTCGACGCTTCGCAGCAGCAAGGCATCACGCCCATGGCCTATCGCAACTTCCAGGCTTTCATGGAAAAGCTGGACACCGCCATCCAGGGCCAGCAGGAAGTGGTGCGCCACAGCAAGGCGCGCGGCGATAAAGAGAAGCAATTGTGGCAAGACGCTGAACGCAAGCGCATGTCGTATTCCACCTTGCGCGACCGGGCCGAAGCCCAGGAGCTCAAGAAGGAAGCCAAGCGCGACCAGAAGGCCATGGACGAACACGCCTCCCGCCAGGCATTTTTCAAACGCTAGACCGATTCGATCATGCAAACCCAGACTGTACAGAACTCCCCTCTTCTCTCCGGCAATACGGCTGGCAGCCGCTCGTCCAATGCCGCGCAGGAGGACAATCAGTTCGCACAGGCCCTGAACAACCAGATCGAGCGCCAGTCCAAGGCCCTGCCACCGTCGCTGCAGCCGCAAGCCAATGCCGCGCCGCGCCGCGCCGAGGCGCCGAAACCGGCACCGCAGCAAAATGCCCAGGCCAACCAGCAGCCAAAGCCCGCCTCCAACGCAGCGGCCCCAGCCAGCAAGCCGGCCGCGCAAGCGCAGGCCCCGGCCAAGGCCCCGCAAAGCAACCAGGCCAACAATGCCGCGGCGCCGGCCGACGCGCCGTCCGCGCCCGCCGAAGGTGCGGCTGCCGCCGCTGCCGCTGGCGCCAGCGCATCGAGCACTGCCGACCCAAGCGCCGAACAATCCGACACTGAGCAGGCCGCCAACGAGGCCGTGGCAGACATGCTCGCCATGATCCAGGGGCTCGCCCAACCGGCCGCCGCCGACGCCGCCAGTGCGGCTGCGGCAACCGCCGCAGCCGCGGCTTCCGGCAAGGACGGCCGCGCCACCGATGCCGAGCTGACGGGCGACGCAGTCCTGTCCGGCAAAGGCGGCAGGACTGGCATTGCCGAGCGCCTGCCAGCTGAAGGCATGCCCGTCGACCAGGAAGCGCTGCTGGCAGCAAAGGCCGCCGCAGAAGGTGCCGGCAAGGCGCAGGACCCTGCCCTGGCAGACGCCCTGGCGAAAGCGCGCCACGGCGCCGTTGCCGATGCCGGCGACGCCAGCACATCCTCCGCGGCCGGCAGCGACAAGGCAGCCGCCCAGCCGCGCACCGATTTCCAGGCCGCCCTGCAGCAAGCCAGTGCCGACGCCAGCAAAGCCGCCGACGCCGCTGCGCTGGACGCCAGGCACGCCATTCAGCCGCAAGCCGGCGCCTTGCAGGCAGCGGCTACCGCCCTTGCGCCAGCCGGCGCAGCGAACGCACAAGCCGCCCAGGCCTTGGCCAGCAACCAGCTGCACGCCCGCGTCGGCAGCCAGGGCTGGGACCAGCAGCTGGGCCAGAAAGTGGTATGGATGGTCAACGGCGGCGAACAGAGCGCCACCCTGACCCTGAACCCGCCCGACCTCGGCCCGCTGCAAGTGGTGCTGAGCGTGTCCAATGACCAGGCCAGCATTGCCTTCACGGCGGCCCAGCCGGAAGTGCGTGAAGCGCTCGAGCAAGCACTGCCGAAGCTGCGCGAAACCATGGGCGAAGCCGGCATCACGCTGGGCGACACCAGCGTTTCCTCCGGCAGCCAGGACCAGCAGAAAGCGTTTGCCGAGATGGAAGCGGCAGCAGCGGCCGGCCGTGGCCGCGGCGTCGCCAATGGCCAGAATGACAATAGCGAGCATAGCCCGCAAGCCGCCCCGCAAGTGCGCCGCAGCGTGCTCAGCGCAGTCGATACTTTCGCCTAAGGCAGAGATAGCCCTGCTTCCTGCCTCTTTTCGGCGCATCGCTCCCCGAAAGCTTTCGCGATAATGACATAATGGCGTCATGATCCAACTCTTGCATCCAAGGCAGCAGAATTGAAAGCGAATCCAAAAATGAAGGCTGATGCTAAGGCAGAAGCAGCACCGCCGGCAGGTGGCGGTAAGAAAAAGCTGATCATTATCCTGGCAGCCGTGCTGGTGCTCGCCCTGGCCGGCGGTGCTGGCGCCTGGTTCTTGCTGAAGAGCGATAGCGGCGACGAGCACTCGGAAGAAGCCAAGCCGAACAAGAAAGCCAAGAAGCCTGCCAAGAAAGCCGGTCCGCCAGTCTACATTCCAGTGGACCAGTTCACGGTCAACCTGCAGCCGGAAAACGGCGACCAGTACCTGCAACTGGCGATCACCCTGCAGGCCGCCAGCCTGGAAGAGTCGGAAGTCATCAAGACCAATATGCCGAAAGTGCGCAGCCGCATACTGCTGCTGCTCTCGAGCAAGCACGCCTCCGAGATCAACACGCCGGAAGGCAAGCAGCAACTGAGCAAGGACATCATGGAAGCGGTCAACCTGCCGTTTGAAAACGGCGGCGAGCCGCAGGAAGTCTCCGAAGTCTTGTTTACCGCGTTCATCATCCAGTAAGGCCCGGGTGAAGCATGGCTGATAATTTTCTCTCCCAGGAAGAAGTCGATGCCCTCCTGAAGGGCGTCAACGGCGACCAGGACGACGTCGCTGCGCCCGAGGAGACATCGGGCGTCCGGACCTACAACCTGGCGACGCAGGAACGCATCGTCCGGGGCCGTATGCCGACCCTGGAAATTATCAACGAGCGTTTTGCACGCCTGTTGCGCGTCGGCCTGTTCAACTTCCTGCGCCGCAGCGCGGAAGTGTCGGTCGGTTCGGTGCGCGTGTCCAAGTATTCCGAGTTCATCCGCAACCTGGTGGTGCCGACCAACCTCAACCTGGTGCACATGAAGCCGCTGCGCGGCACGGCCCTGATGGTGTTCGACCCGGGCCTGGTGTTCCTGCTGGTCGACAACCTGTTCGGCGGCGACGGCCGCTTCCACACCCGCGTGGAAGGCCGCGACTTTACCCAGACCGAGCAGCGCATCATCCTGCGCATCCTCGATATCGTGTTCGAGGCCTATACCAAGTCGTGGGAGCCGGTGTACCCGGTGGAGTTCGAGTACATCCGTTCCGAAATGAATACGCAGTTTGCCAACATCGCCACGCCGAACGAGGTGGTGGTGGCGTCGACCTTCACCATCGAACTCGGTTCGGTGTCGGGCCAGATCCACTTCTGCATGCCCTACTCGATGATCGAGCCGATCCGCGACGCGCTGACCTCCTCGCTGCAGGGCGAAGCGCTGGAAGTGGACAAGCGCTGGATCCGCCTGATGACGCAGCAGATCCAGATCGCCGAAGTGGAACTGGTGGCCAAGCTGGGCACCGCCAAGGTCAGCTTCGACGAGATCCTGAACATGAAAGTCGGTGACGTGATCCCGCTGTCCATCCCGGAAACCATCGAAGCGACCGTGGATGGCGTGCCTGTGCTCGACTGCACCTACGGGGTGTTGAATGGGCAATACGCATTGAAGGTGGAGAAACTGCTGGCAAACGCGGATAATATGAAATAAAGCTAGGTAAGCTAGGAGAGAAACATGGCGGATAATCAAGACGACGATACAAGCATGGATGACGATTGGGGCGCCGCGATTGCCGAGCAGGCCGCCGCCGAGGCTGCTGCTATGCAGAACCAGGCCGCCACTGCCGCCGTGTTCAAGGACTTTTCCAAGCAGCCCAACAAGACCGAAACCCATAACGATATCGACTTCATCCTCGATATCCCGGTCCAGCTCACCGTGGAATTGGGCCGCACCAAGATCGCCATCAAGAACCTGCTGCAACTGGCGCAGGGCTCGGTGGTGGAACTGGACGGCCTGGCCGGCGAACCGATGGACGTGCTGGTCAACGGCTGCCTGATCGCCCAGGGCGAGGTGGTGGTGGTGAACGACAAGTTCGGTATCCGCCTGACGGATATCATCACGCCTTCCGAACGCATCCGAAAACTGAATAAATGACGCACAGCATCGCTGCCTTCCGCCTGCTGCGGCCGCTGACCATCGCGGCCGCCCTCTGCCTCGCCGGCGCTCCCGCACTGGCGCAGCAAGCTCCCGCCCCCGACACCATTGCCACCAGCGGCGCGCAAGCCGTGCCGGGCAACGCCGCCAGTCCGGCCGCGCCGGCCGCTACCGCTCCGGCCGCGACGCCCGAGCAGCAAGCCGCCCTGGCCGGCGCCCGTCCCGCCAATCCCCAGGCGCCGAACAATGTGCTGGCCGCGCAAGCGCCCTCCGCTGCCGGCTCGCTGGTGCAGACCATCCTCTCGCTGGGCTTCGTCATCGCCCTGCTGGTCGGTCTGGCCTGGCTGCTGAAGCGCTTCGGCCCGAAACACATCACCGGCGGCACCAAGGTCAAGCTGGTCGGCGCGCTGAGCGTGGGCGCGCGCGAGCGCATCCTGGTGGTGGAAGTTGGCGAGCAATGGATCGTGGTCGGCGCTTCGCCTGGCCGCATGAATGCCCTGGCCACCATGCCGCGCCAGGAAAGCGACGACAGCGAACTGGCCGGCGCGCAAGCCGTGCCGGGCGCCAATTTCGCCGAATGGTTCAAACAGACGATCGACAAGCGCAATGGCAAATAAACGCGCACTGTGCCTTGCTGCCGGCGCCGCGCTTGTCCTGCCGCTGATTGCGGCCGCCGAACCGACCATCCCTGCCTTTACCAGCACGCCAGCCGCCGGCGGCGGCACCAATTACGGCCTGACGCTGCAAACGCTGATCCTGATGACGGCGCTGACCTTCATCCCGGCAGCGCTGCTGATGATGACCGGCTTCACCCGCATCGTGATCGTGCTGTCGCTGCTGCGCCAGGCGCTGGGCACGCAGTCGGCGCCACCCAACCAGGTCATCATCGGCCTGTCGCTGTTCCTGACCTTCTTCGTCATGAGCCCGGTGTTCGACAAGATCTACACCGACGCCTGGGTACCGCTGCAGGACAACAAGATCACCATGCAGCAAGCGATGGAGCGCTCGGCCGCGCCGCTGAAAGCCTTCATGCTGAAGCAGACCCGCCAGTCCGACCTGGCCCTGTTCGTCAAGATTTCGCGCAGCCAGGAACTGCAAGGCCCGGAAGACGTGCCGCTGAAGATACTGGTGCCGGCCTTCATCACCTCCGAACTGAAGACCGCCTTCCAGATCGGCTTTGCCATCTTCATCCCCTTCCTCATCATCGACATGGTGGTGGCGTCGGTACTGATGTCGATGGGTATGATGATGATGTCGCCTGCCGTGATTTCGCTGCCGTTCAAGCTGATGCTGTTCGTGCTGGTCGATGGCTGGCAACTGCTGCTGGGCTCACTGTCCCAGAGCTTCTACTAGGGAGGCTGCGATGACTCCGGAAACAGTCATGACCATGGGCCGCCAGGCCATGGAAGTCACGCTGATGGTGGCCGCACCGCTGCTGCTGGTGGCGCTGGTGATCGGCCTGGTGGTCTCGATTTTCCAGGCCGCCACCCAGATCAACGAAGCGACTCTGTCCTTCATCCCGAAGCTGGTCGGCGTGTTTGTCACCATGGTGGTGGCCGGGCCGTGGATGATTTCCGTGATGGTCGATTACATGCGGCAGGTGCTGACCGGCATTCCATCGCTGGTCTCGTGACCGATGCTGGTCGTCACTGCCGCTGAACTCAATACCTGGATCGCCGCCCTGCTGTGGCCGGCGGCCCGCATCCTGGCGCTGATCGCGGCCTCCCCTATCTTCGGCAATGCCCGCATCCCGCAAAACGTCAAGCTCGCGCTTGGCGTCATGATCGCCCTGGTGGTGGCGCCGGCGGTGCCTGCCATGCCGGCGCTCGACCCGGCCGGCTGGGCCGGGCTGTTGGTGCTGGGACGTGAAATCGTGATTGGCGCCGGCATGGGCTTCGCGATGCGGCTGGTCTTCGGCGCAGTCGAAATGGCGGGTGAGATTTCCAGCCTGACCATGGGCCTGGGTTTCGCCAGCTTCTTCGACCCGATGTCGCAAGGCCGCTCGTCGGCGGTGTCGCAATTCCTGGTGTGGATCGTAACGCTGGCAGCGCTGGCGGTGAACGCCCATCTGGTGCTGATCGAAGCGCTGGCGGAAAGCTTCTACACGCTGCCGGTGGCAGCCATCTCCTTCCATAACGACGGCTTCTGGGACCTCGCGCTGTGGGGCTCGAAGATTTTCACGGCAGGCCTGCAGTTGTCGCTGCCGATAGTCGCCGCGCTGCTGATCACCAACGTTGCGCTGGGCATCCTGACGCGGGCCGCGCCGCAACTGAACCTGTTCGGCATCGGCTTCCCGATCACGCTAGGCGTGGGTTTCCTGACGATGACCATGGCCCTGCCCTACATGAACATGCCGCTGCAGGTGCTGGTCAACGAGGGCGTGGAAAAAGCGCGGCAATTGCCGCGCGAGTGGGATAGCAGGAAAGAAGTCGGGGTCAGGTCTGGCAATCGGACACGGCCTCAGCCGTAGGCGCGCCTACGGCTGAGGCCGTGTCCGATTGCCAGACCTGACCCCGAATTTTCAGATCAAATTGAACAGCGATAAGCCCGTCAGCGCCTTGTAGGATTTCTGTGCAGCTTCCAGCGTGGTTTGCTGCTGCGTGAAGCGGGAAATGGCTTCCACCGGATCCAGGTCGACCAGATCGGACAACTGATTCGCATATTGCAGGTTCAGGTCATCGCCCGCGCTGTCGAGGTGATCCAGTTCGCTCAGGCGGGCGCCGACCGAGGCGCGCACCGATAGCACATTGTCCAGCGAATTGGTGATGTTCTGGTTGGCCAGGTTCAGCGCATTGGTCAACGCGGCGCCCGCCTGCGGCGAGCCGGCCGGGCCGCGCAATGCGGCGATCAGGCTGGTCATGGTCTCGAACACCGACTGGTTCTTGCTCGGGTCGACATTGAAAACGTCGCCGTTGGCCGGGGCGCCGGTGACTTCCATCTGGATGCCATCGAAAGCGATCGGCTGGCCTGCCACATAAGGAATGTTCGAGGCTACCGCAGTGCCGGCAGTTACGTCGTTGACGGTGTAGGTGGTCGCAGCCGGCGTACCGCTGACGGTGAAGTTCAGCGTGTAATTGTGGCCGGTGACTGCCGAAGGCGTCTTCACCACGCCTGGCGAAATGATGCCGGTACCGCCGCGCGTGTAATTGTTCGGATCGACGCTGGTCTGGAAAGTGCCGTTGCCGGTGATATTGCTTTCAAAGATGGCCGAGCCGGTCTCGCTGGTGGCGAGCTTGCGCGACGACGCCACCTGCAGTTCGCGCTGGCCCTGGTCGCCATTGTAGGTGGCGCCGGTGGCGGAACGGGTGAACGGCTGGATGTCGCTCTTGTAGCCGGAGAACAGGTAGGCGCCGGCGCCGTCGGTGGCATTGGCCTGGCCCAGCAAGTCTTCCAGGCGGCCGTCGAGCTCCTTGGCCAGCGCTTCGCGGTCGGCAAGCGTAAAGCCAGGGTTGCCGGCAGCGACGATCTTGCTCTTCACTTCCTGCAGCAGGTCGTCAGTGCTTGCCAGCGTATTGTCGACCAGCGACAGCGAAGACTTGGCATTGCTGCGGTTGGTCACGTACTGGGTGTTCATCTCTTTCGACTGCGACACTTCCAGCGCGCGCGCCGAAGCGACCGGGTCGTCCGACGGGGTCACCACGCGGCGCATGGTCGACAGCTGCAACTGCGTCTTCTGCAGTTGCGCCTGCAGCGTGTTCAGCTGGCTGACGCCGTTGTCGTAAATCGTCTTGGTGGCGATGCGCATGACCATGGTGCTATTCCTTCAAAAATCTTACCTGCCCAGCGACAGCAGGGTATCAAACAGTTCGCTGGCCACCTGGATCACCTTGCCGGAGGCCTGGTAAGCCTGCTGGTAGCGCAACAGGTTGGACGCTTCTTCGTCGAGGTTCACGCCCGACACCGAATCGCGCGCGGCCTGCGCCTGCTGCACGGTGGTGTCGGCCGCCGCGCCGGCGATCTGCACTTCGCGCGTCTTGTTGCCGACGAAGTTGACCATCTGCGCGTAGCTGGCCTGGAAGGTGGCGTGGCCGTCGTCCAGGATGTTCTTGCTTTGCAGGCCCGCCAGCAGCACGCCATTGCGCGCGTCGCCGACGCCGCTGCCCGGCGAAATGGTGAACTTGTCATTGTTGGCCAGGTTGCCGGAGATGTCGAACTCGATGCCCTGGAAAGTCATCTTGGCGCCGGAGGTGTAAGGCACCGGCGTGCCGGCCGGATAGGTCGTGGTGGTGCCATTGACCGTCACGTCCACAGCCGTCGGGAAGCCGGACAGCTGGTTGGTCGCGCTGTTGTAGGTCAGTGTGACCGGCGCGGCAAGCTGATTGCCCGGCAACAGGTAATTCGGGTTGACAGCACCGGCGCTGATCTTGCCGGTGCCGGTATTGGTGGTCGGCACCGACGTGCTGATCGGGGCGCCCAAGGCAATCTTGTTGCGATCCTTCAGCTCGACGCCGAAATCCTGCGCCGCGTTATAGGTCGGGCGCACCAGGAAGTGGTCGGGGCCGCCGGCTGCGCCGGTGACCGAGAAAGCCACGCCATCGATCACTTGCGGCTGGGTCTGCGGGTACGGCGCGATGGTCGTGGTCGCACCATCGCTGGCGCGCGTCACGATGAAATTGGTGCCGTTGTAATTGATGTCGTAATCGGAAGTGGTCAGCTTGGCGGCATCGACCACCACCGCATCGATTTTCACCGTACTCGATGGCGAGTTGCGAGTGTCGTAACCGACGTAGGCGTGGATGTCCTTGAAGAAATTGCCGCCCAGGTTGCCATCCAGGTCGACGCCCAGCTTGTGCTGGTCGTTGAAGGCATCGGCCAGGCCGGCTGCAATCTTGCCGAGGTTGGCATTTGCCACGTCCAGGCCGCTGTTGCGGAAGTCGATCAGGCCGCCCAGCTGGCCGCCGGTCAGCACGCTGTCCGGCAGTTGCGAAAAGGTGCCGCCCTGGGTACGGTAGCCGACCACGATGCGTTCCGGGTCAAAGGTCGAAGGGGCCGTCGCCAGTTCCTGGCTGCGGTTGCCGATCACCAGCGGCTGGCCGGTGCCGAACGAGACGTTCAGCATATTATTCTCGGCCGGCCTCACGGTAACCTGGATCTGCTTGTTCATCTCGGCGATCAGGGCATCGCGCTGGTCCATCAGGTCGTTTGGCAGGGCCGAAGGATCGACCGACAGGCCGGCAATCGTGTTGTTCATCTCGGCGATGCGGCGTGCAAAGGAATTAATTTCGGTGACGCTGGCGGTCACGCCGGTATTCACGCCCTCGTTCAATTCCTTCATGCGGCTGGACAGGCCGTTGAAGCGCGACGCCAGCGACTCGGCCGCCGACAGCATGGCCTGGCGCGCCGCGGTCGATTGCGGGTTCGAATTGGCATTCTGCACGCCGCTGAAGAAGCTCTGCAGTGCCGGGCCGAGGCCGACCGTGGTATCGGCCAGCAAGTTGTCGATCTGACTGACCTGGTTGAAATAGGTGTCGAGCTGGGACTGGTTGGTCTGAGCACCCAGCAGTTGCCGGTTCAGGAAGTCGTCATAAACGCGCTTGATCTGCGCCACTTCGGTGCCTGTGCCAAGGAAGCCTTCGCCGGTCTGGATCGGCTGGGTGGTGCTCTGCACCGTTACCTGACGGTTATAGCCGACCACATTGGCGTTGGTAATGTTGTGCCCAGTGGTGGCCAGGCCCGTCTGGGCAGCCAACAAACCACTTTTACCGATGCTGAGTAAGGACATTTTGATAATTACCTTCGCTAGATATTCAGTTTACGGCACATCCGGACAAAACTTGATGTTCGTCAGGCAAGAGTGCGCTTGATAATGCCGGCCAGCTTGGTGGCATAGTTGGGATCGGTGGCGTATCCGGCGCGCTGCAGGCCCCGGGCGAAGCCGGCGGCATCGGTGCTGCCAGCCGCAGCCAGCGCTTTTTCATAGCGCGGGTTGCTGCTCAGCAGGCGGGCGTAATCCTTGAAGCTGTCGGCATAGCTGTCGTAGGCGCGGAATTTCTCGACGCGGGTCTGCGGCTGGCCGTTGATATATTCGGTAGTAGCCGTTTCGACAACACGGCCCTTCCAGTCCGGGCCGGCCTTGATGCCGAACAGGTTATGGCTGTTGCTGCCGTCGCGGCCCTTGATCTCGCGGCGGCCCCAGCCGGTTTCCAGTGCTGCCTGGCCGAGCATGAACTTGGCCGGGATGCCGGTGGCGCGGCTGGCTTCTTCGGCATGGCCGGATAGCTTGTCCTGGAAGCTGCGCACATGGGCTGGCTTGTCGGATGCCGCCACCGGGCTGCTGCCGGACCTGGCCACGGCCGCAGCACCGCCGCTGGCTTCGATCGAACGCTGCAGCTTGGCTTGCTCCATCAGCGCACGCGTCATGGCCGCATCGGTCGGCACGCCATCCTGCGGCGGCAAGGTCTTCGATAGCTGGCGCACCAGCACGTCGGCCAGGCCCAGGCCTTTTTTGGCGATATCCTGGCTGGTCTGCTGGTCGAGCATGGTGGTGAACATCTTGGTTTGCTGGTTGTCCATCAAACCGTCTTGCGGCGTGGCATCACGCATGCTCTTCATCATCATGTTGACGAACATGGCTTCGAACTGGGTGGCCGCGGTTTTCAGCGCTTCCGGCGAACCGGCCCGCGCCGACTGGCGCAACTCGGACATGCCCTTGGTATCGATGGCAAGGTTGGCGCTCAGGTCGGAGGAAACGGTACGCGGGATCATGGCTGCATCCTCAAATGATTTCCAGCTCGGCGCGCAGCGAACCGGCTGCCTTCATCGCCTGCAGGATGGCCAGCAAGTCTTGCGGCGAAGCGCCGATGGCGTTGAGGGCTTTCACCACCTCGGCCAGCGAGGCGCCGCCCTTCAGCATGATGACTTTGCCGGAGTCTTTCTTGATGTCGACACTGCCCTGCTGGCTTACCACGGTCTGGCCGCCGCTGAGTGGGTTCGGCTGGCTGACCTGGGTGTCGGCACTCACCGATACTGACAGGTTGCCGTGCGAAATGGCGCACGTCTCAAGCGTCACTTCCTGGTTCATCACCACCGAGCCGGTGCGGGCGTTCATGATGACTTTGGCAGCCTGGCGCGCCGGGCGCACGTCCATGTTTTCCAGCTCGCCGATGAAGGCCACCCGTGCATCGCTCGACGATGGTGCGGTAACGCGGATGGTGCGGCCATCCTGCGCATAGGCCACGCCGGCGCCGTATTTGTCATTGATGGCATGCACCACGCGGCTGGCGGTGGCAAAGTCGGTATTGTTCAGTTCAAGGCGGATCTGGTTGCCATCGCCCAGCGCGGTCGGGACCGCGCGTTCCACCGTGGCGCCGCCGGAAATGCGGCCGACCGACAGGTGGTTGACGACGACGGCAGCGCCGCCGCCCGGCGCTTGCGCGCCAACGCCACCAACCAGCACATTGCCTTGCGCCATGCCGTACACCTGGCCGTCGGCGCCTTTCAGCGGCGTCATCAGCAGCGTGCCGCCGCGCAGCGATTTGGCGTTACCCATCGAGGAAACGGTGACGTCGATCTGCTGCCCCGGCTGCGCGAATGCCGGCAGGTTGGTGGTGACCATCACGGCCGCCACGTTCTTCAGTTGCAGCGTGGTGCCAGGCGGCAGCGCCACGCCCATCTGCTGCAGCATGGAAGCCACCGATTGCACGGTGAACGGGGTTTGCGTGGTCTGGTCACCGGAGCCGTCGAGGCCGACCACCAGGCCATACCCCATCAACTGGTTCTGCCGCACGCCGGCCACGCTGGCCAGGTCCTTCAGGCGTTCAGCCTGCACGGCTGGCGCCAGCAGCAAGGCTGCGCAGAGGGTGAGGAGCTTGAAATTCTTCATGATCAGAAGGGCAGCAGGCTGAGGAAGAAGCGCGACAACATCGACTGCACCTCGGCGCCATCGATATTGCTCTTGGTGCGGTATTCGACGCGGGCGTCGGCGATGGCGGTCGAGGCCACCGAGTTGCCGTTGATCGAATCCGGGTTCACCATGCCGGAAATGCGGATATATTCGGTTGCCTTGTTCATGCCGACCTGCTTTTCGCCGGCGATGACCAGGTTGCCGTTCGACAGCACTTCGACCACGGTGGCGCCAATGGTGCCGCGGAAGCTGTTGCTGAGCGACTGGCTGTCGGCATCGGCAAACTTGTTGTCGGCGCTGGTGGCAACGTTGGCACCAAGGCGGTTCTGCAGCACGCCCGGAACGCCGAAGTTGACGCTGCCCGACTTGCTGCCGGCGCTGGCGCCATTCTTGACGGCAGAGGTGCTCTCCGTGATGACGACGTTGATCACATCGCCCACATGACGCGCACGGCGGTCTTCAAAGGCCGGACGGTAGGTGCTGGCCTGGTAGATCGCGCCATTGTTCTGCGCTACCGGAGGATATGGCGGCGGCAGCGGGCGCGCGCTGGTCGGGCCGTTGACGATCGAGGTGGGCGCGCCGGCGCAGGCAGACAGCAGCGCGGCGGCGATGATGGTAGCGGCAAGGCGGATACGCATGGCGGGCTCGTTCGATTACAGTTGTGTCAGGCGCTGCAGCATCTGGTCGGAAGTGGTAATCGCTTTCGAATTGATTTCGTAAGCGCGCTGGGTCTGGATCATGTTCACCATTTCCTCGACCACGTTGACGTTCGAGGTTTCCACATAGCCCTGCAGGATCACGCCCGTGCCGTTGGTGCCCGGCTGGTTGAGGGTGGCCGCGCCGGAGGAACCGGTTTCCACGTACAGGTTCTCGCCCTTCGACTCCAGGCCGGTCGGGTTGATGAAGGTCGCCAGCTGGATGGCGCCGATCTGCTGTGGCGCAGCCTGGCCCGGCAGGGTGACCGACACGATGCCGTCGCGCCCGACCGTAATGCTGGTGGCATTGATCGGGATGGTAATGGCCGGCTGCAGCACGAAGCCGCTGGAAGTCACCATCTGGCCATTGTTATCGCGCTGGAAGGAGCCGTCGCGGGTGTAAGCCGTGGTGCCGTCCGGCAGCAGCACCGGGAAGAAGCCATTGCCGTTGACCATCAGGTCCTTGTCGTTGCCGGTCGACTGCGGGTTGCCCTGGGTGTGGATGCGCTCGATGGACACCGGGCGCACGCCAGTGCCGATCTGCATGCCGGATGGTAGCTGGGTCTGCTGCGACGAAGCAGCGCCTGGCTGGCGGATGTTCTGGTACAGCAGGTCCTCGAAGACGGCGCGCGACTTCTTGAAACCATTGGTGCTCACGTTTGCCAGGTTATTGGACACCACGTCCATCTGGGTCTGCTGCGCTTCCATGCCGGTCTTGGCAATCCACAGTGATCGAATCATTTCCCTGCCCCTTAAACGGTAAAACCAAGCGGTTTTTCTATGCAGGCATTATCCCGTGGCAAAGATCAACTCAAAGCGTGGATCTGGCTGGTTTTCCCCCGCCTATTCAAGCGTGTGGCAGGAATTGTTCAGCTCTGCTATTGTTTGCGATTTGATAATTGTTGCTAAAAAGATAGACTATGAGGACCGACCTCCTGTCCCAGGCGTATGCCGCCCTTGCCCAGTTCGCCAGCGAGACCAGGCTGTACGAGCTCACGCTGGAAAAAGATGGTGACTACGGCTCCGGCGGACTGCTGGTCGAAGCCTTCCTGTCCGATGATTGCCTGCAGGAGATCGCCTCCCGCGACGTGATCGCGCTATCGACCAGCGCCACGATTGAGCCCGCCAGCCTGCTGGGCCAGCGCGCCAGCCTGCAGGCCAGCCTGGCCGACGGCAGCCGCACCGCCTTTCACGGCTATATCAGCCACGCGGCGATCCTGGGCAGCGAGGGCGGGTTCGCGCGCTATCGCCTGCGCATGTCTTCCTGGCTGTGGCTGGCGACCCAGGCGCGCAACAGCCGCGTATGGCAGGACAAGAGTGTGGCCGACATCGTGGACGACGTGTTCTCCGGCTTCGCCCCTTACGCCAAATGGCAGTGGAGCGATGACGCGCGTTCCCTGCTCGACTCGCTGCCGGTGCGCAGCTATTGCTGCCAGTACCGCGAATCCGACTACGACTTCGTGCGCCGCCTGCTGACGGAAGAAGGCGTCGCCTGGCGCTTCGAGGATGGCGAAGAAGAGCAAACCCTGGTGCTGTTCGCCGACAGCAGCCAGCAATCGGCCACGCCGGAAGACGCCAGCAGCGCTGCCGGCGGCGGCCTGCGCTACCACGCCGCGCGCGCCGGCGAGCAGTTCGACACCATCCAGTCGCTGCAAACCATGCGCCAGCTGGTGAGCGGCGCGGTGGCTGTCCTCAGTTATGACTACAAGGCCAAAGCCGCCGTCAGCGCCACCGTTCCAACGCGCGTGAACGACCTGGGCAAGAACGCCTTCCAGCCGGAGAGCTACGACTATCCCGGCCAGTACTTCTACGGCGACAGTTCCGAAGCCGAACGCTACGCCACCCTGCACATGCAACTGCACGAAGCGCGCAGCCAGCAATGCCAGGGGCGCTCCACCGTACGCACCCTGCGTGCCGGCACCCGCTTCACGATGACGCAAGGCGCCCTCCTCTCCGGCGACGAAGGCGCGGACTATGTCGCCTTGCGCGTGCTTGGCGTGGGCGTCAACAACCTGCCGATTGCCGCCAAGCGCGGCCTGGAAGAACTGTTCGGCCCCATCCCCGAGCTGCTTGAAACGCTGGCTGCGCAAACGCGCGACCTGCCGGAAGATTTCAGTATCACGGTAGAAAAGGCTTCCGCCAGTGGCTACGCCAACAGCTTTGCCGCGCTGGCAGCAGACGTGCCGTGGCGCCCCGCCCATCATGGCGGCGAAGGCCGGCAGCATGCCAAGCCAACCGCCCTGGGATCGCAAAGCGCCATCGTGGTGGGCGAGAACGGCCAGGACGTGCCGCAGGGCGGGAACGAGATCCACTGCGACCGGCTGGGCCGGGTACGCATCCGCTTCCATTGGCAGGATTCCGCCGATGCGACATGCTGGGTGCGCGTTGCACAGCGCTCGGCCGGCGGCGGCATGGGCAGCCAGTTCCTGCCGCGCATCGGGCAAGAGGTGCTGGTGCAGTTCATCGAGAACGACATCGACCGCCCGATCATCGTCGGCGCGCTGTACAACGGACAGGGTGAAAGCGGCGTCCCGCCAACGCCCGGCGGCACCACAGCGCAGGAGGCATCCGACCATTTCAGCCAGGCCCACGACCACGCCACCTCGGCGCAGGGCAACCTGGTCGGCGGCAATGCCCCGGTATGGCACGGCTCCGGCAGCGGCAGCGGCGCCCACCGCAACGCATCCGCGCTGTGGGGCGTGCGCAGCAAGGAATTTGGCGGCAGCGGCTACAACCAGCTGGTATTCGACGACACCGACAGCCAGGGCCGCGTGCAGCTGCGCACCACCCAGGCCGCCACGGAGCTGAACCTGGGCCACCTGGTCCACAACACCGACAACTACCGCGGCAGCCTGCGCGGCCAGGGCGCTGAGCTGCGTACCGATGCTTACGGCGCAGTGCGCGCCGGCGCCGGCCTGCTGATTACCAGCTACAAGATCACGCACGGCGCATCGCAGCGCGAACCGGCGGGCGACAACACCGCCGGCATCGCCATGCTGAAGCAGGCAGTCAAGCTGGGCGAGACCTTCAGCGATGTCGCCGTGAAGCACGGCACCGTCGGCCTGGCCTCCCACATGGGCGCGCACAAGGCCAACGCCAGCGCACTCGATGAGAAAGAAGCGCCCCTGAAATCGCTGCTGACCGCCGTCTCGGGCATGGTGGGCGACACCAGCCTCGACACGGCACAAGCCGACGCCGGCGAGCGCAAGACCAGTGGCGGCGCAGGCAAATTACCGCACAGCGCCGATCCGATCATCGCCATCACCGCCAAGGACGGCCTGTCAATGAGCGCCGCACGCGACCTGCAAATAGTCGCGGGAGAAACCGCAACTGTGATGAGCGGCGCCGACACCCAACTAGCTACTGGCGGCCAGATGCGCATCCACACTCAGCAAACGATCGGCATGCTTGGTGGTGCGGTCAAGCCGGGCGAGCAGAATGTAGGCGTGCAAGTGATCGCCGCGCGCGATCCGATCGATGTGCAGGCGCAGGCCGGCGCAATGCTGGTGCAGGCGCTCGACGTGATCAACGTGAAAAGCTCCAACGCCCATATCGATTGGGCCGCTGCCAAGAAGATCAGCCTTTCCACCGTTGGCGGTGCAAACATCACCATTGATGGCGGCAACATCACGGTGCAGTGCCCGGGCAAGATCGAGATCAAGGCCGGCAAGAAGTCGTTCGTCGGACCAGTCAAGACTGACTACACGATGCCCGCACTGCCCACCAGCGTTTGCAAACCGTGCTTGCTAGCAGCACTACGCAGTGGCAGCCCATTCATCGCACCAGCAGCGGCATGAGGTAGACCATGTATTTTGCAGTAAATCCAACCTCACCAACATTGCCTGCGCAGATCGCGCAACAGATCGAATCGTTGCAAGTGCAGCACGAAGGCGCACCGTTTCACGTGATGGCGCTTGTGGACGGCGCTTTTGATGAAGAGTTTTTCAAATCCTATCCGCGAAGCCGCTGGCTACGCCATTCGCTTTACGCGAACACTTCATTGCAATCACTCGGGACAGCTGCACCACAGCTGACCACCTTCAATGGTCAGCCTGGTGGGCTCTTGAAGTGGCTGGAGAATCTCTTCTCAGAATGCAGTGGAAAGCCGATGCTCAGCATCATTGCAAGCGCAATCGATGCCGAGTCATTGCAGCAGCATCTCCTGCCGTACCTTATATGCCGTACGGAAGACACTGTCGAATGGCCTGTGCGTTGGGGCGATACCCGCATCTCATCCGGCTTAATGGACTCATTGATTCCAGCGCAACGAGAACACCTGCTAAGCCCACTTTATTGCTGGTGGTCGCCGAGTCGACAGGGAAGTGAATTGAAATGGCGCGGTGCCGGTGCAGCGTTTCCGCTCGCTGCGGAATTCGACAAGTTGCCGATGGATGACGCTACCTTTGCAGCGCTAGTGGACTCGTCTGAGCCAGACTCCATCTTAAGCAACATCTATGACAGCCAACCAGATGTCTTGCGTGCCCACAGTCCCTTTCAGGCGCACGCGACTGTGTCGCGACATCTGAAGGTGGCGTCTGCCCACCGAATTGAAGCTGCAAGAGCAAGGCACCACTTCGGCGTCTTATCGCTAATCCTCAGGGACGAATTCACAAAGCATCCAGCTATGGCTGCGGCACTAAGTCGCGTATTTAGTGGAGCCGAGTACTTTGACGAAATTCGCAGACTGCCATCGAGTTTTTGGGAGTCTGCTGAGGAATACCGCTCTACGTCTTGAACCAACAAACAAAAGGAACGCTCATGAAATTTGTAATCACGCTTTGTGCCGCGCTCTTGGTGGCCTGCTCCACTCCTGCCAAGCATGACGACTCAAAATATGGCGCCAGCGTAGGGATTGTTAATCACACAGGTCGATATATTCATTCAGCGACAGTAAATGGTGCAGGCGGGGCAAATATGGATGCATGGGGAGCTGGTATCGGTGACGTTTGTTGCGTTTCGGTTCCTACGAAATGGTACCCAGGAATGGAAGTCCTTGTACGTTGGAATATGCCTGAGAACGGCAAATATGTTTTCAAGGAGAAAATGGTCACGGTTGAAAAATACGACGAGCCGGGCAGCGTCTACATGCACTTTTTCCCGAATGATCAGGTCCGAGTAGTTGTGTCCCGACATTGGAGCATCAGTGATAAGCATCCCATTCCCGCTCCAGTAAAGCCTGCGTCTTTGTCTAATCAATCACATTAAAATGACTAATGAAATTGCAGGGGCGCCTGCTCGAGCCCCTTATCCGGTATCTGACTTCTTAATGCCGACCGCGCAGCGGCACTCCGACATGGCGGAGAAATTTGCGCGTTCGGACCCTAAGGACGGCCCCTGTTCGATTCCCGTTCACATTGCGCTGTTTTTTGATGGTACCAATAACAACCTATACCGCGATAAAGAAGGGATGCGTGTGGGTGTACCTGGCTCGGATAAAAAGCCAACGCCCGCGAGTAAAAAACCTGTCGCAGCGAATGAAGCAGATCACAGCAATGTAGCCAGACTATTTCTCGCGTTTCCTCGGGACAAATTACGAGAAGGCATGTTCCGTTTTTACATGCCAGGACTAGGCACGCCCTTCCCCGAAATTGGTGAGCTGACCGAAACGCAAGAGGGAAAGGCATTCGGAAAAGGAGGGCAACCTCGCATTGTTTGGGCGTTATTACAAGTCTTGAATACACTATATGCCGTTGCAAATGGTAATACGCCGCTTTACGACGACCAGACGATCGGCAAGTTAGCCATCGAACACAACGAGAAGGTAGGCACAACTGAACGCGACGATTACGGTGGGCGCAATCCCATCACGCACAAGAGTTGGTTCGCGACTCATATCAACACGGTTGCAGCCAAGCTGGTGGCTACACCAAAACCCAAGGTCCCGTCGTTGACATTGTCGGTTTTTGGCTTTTCACGAGGTGCAGCCGAGGCCGCCGCATTCTGCCATATGTTTGACGAGCTCCTTATGAATAATGGGTTTGCAGGCATCCCCGCCAAAATTTGCTTCCTGGGAGTTTTTGACACAGTTGCCTCGATAGGCGGCTCATCATCAGTTGGACGAACGACGTTCATGCCAAGCGTCTTATTTGACGGCCATTGGTCATGGGCAAATCGCCTCTTGAAACCGCTTCCAGGTTGTGTGGAGGCGGGTCGACACTTTATCGCGAGCCAAGAGCTTCGGATGAATTTCCCGGTCACGCGCCTGCACTCGAAAAATGGAAATTTCAAGGAAGTGTATTTCCCGGGAATGCACTCCGACGTCGGCGGTGGTTACGGTCCCGGCGACTTTGGCAAAGGACGTGGTTCGCAAAGCTCGCTTGTTTCACAGATTCCATTGGTTCACATGTTCAAGGAGGCACGAGAGCATGGCGTACCGCTAACACCGTTCAGCGAGCTTGCTCAAGAGATCAAGGATGACTATGCAATTAATGAGGAGTTGGCCTCAGCCTGGAATGCATATACCGCAGAGCTTGGGAATAGCGGTAACGTTTTGAAGAAGCACATGGAGCTTTACTACCGTTGGCGTGCGGCGCGTTTAAAAACATTAGAGCAAACAGAAAGCTTCAAGTCCGCTAACCTACAAGCCCAGCAAGATATGCGCGATGCCAATCGCATGCTTGCTGGCGATTTGGAGGCATTGAGATATAGGAAGACCGCGGAAAAGCGAGGACCAGGTGACTACGCAGGGATCGAACCATACTCATGGCAAGATCAGGGTCGCATCAATGCGTGGCATCTGTCTCGCGCAATCAATCGGCAAGACTTAGACGCATGGGAGGAGTGGGCCCTCAAAATTTTCGATAACCCGGCTCCATTGCCCCCTGATGTCATGCGGTTTTTCGATGACTACATCCACGATTCGTTCGCAGGCTTCTACATGGCAGGCGAGGTAACGGAATACGACAGGCGGGTGAAGATTTCGCAGGTACTCAAGCAAGACAGACGTCGCCTGAAGGGTTTTGATTTGAAGGTGTACGACTTGGCAAAGAAGACTGAGGACGCGGTCAACAAAAAGAAGGCCGGTGAAAATCTATCTGCGGAGGAAAAAGCGTTAGCAGAAGAGGCTGAACACGGAACGCCTTATCCAATCATGACTGATGAAGACACAAAGGATATGCGCAGCGCGGCAATCACCACGCAAACCATGACCCGCCGCGAAGGGGGTGGATATATCATCATGCGTGGCAATTACCCTGAGAGCGGCATTATCCGTAAGAGTATTTATGATACGGAACTGCACAGGGAGCCGCTGACCGGCGTAGAAGTCGGCAAGGCCACCGCACAGGAAGAAAAGTTCGCTTTGGTGTGGAGCGATGATATTCAGGAGGACCTGCTCTTGTTCGCAGCCGATGATGCTCTCCCTCATGTGAGGGTTGAAGAGGCCGAAGTAACTGCGTTAGCGTAACCAGCAACGTCTATATGCTCTTCTATCCGAACGATGATGTGCGCGTGATTTTTCCGCCCTATGACGGCGCAAGTCCGCCACATCCGATTCAACGCCCTGTGAAGCCGACTACACCATGATAAGGTTTTGCTCCGAAGCGAGCTTGCGACTAGCCGTTGTACTCATTGTGGGTTGTTCAAGCCAACCTGCAAAAGACATCTCCAGTTATGGTGCCAGTGTAGGGATCGTAAACCACACTGGAAAATTCATTCACTCCGCATCAGTCAATGGTGGGGCAGGCGGTCACATGGAAGCTTGGGGTGCTGGCGCAGCGAACGTTTGCTGTGTTTCAGTCCCAAGGGTATGGTCTCCCGGAATGAAGTTGCTTGTGCGCTGGGATATGCCTGAAGGAAGTGTGCATGTCTACAAACAGGCCCTCGTCGAGGTGGAGAAGTACGATGAAACTGGTAGTGTCTATATCCACGTGCTTCCGGATGATGTGGTCAGGGTTGTGGTCTCAAACTATGACGGCTGGAGCTCCAAACATCCTATCCCTCCGCCCAAAAAGCCCAACAAACAACTCCCCCCTTCACCATGAACATGATTAACCAACTCGATAGTTCTCGGATGATTGCTTGTAGAGATTTGTTGATCCCGATCGCTATGCTTCTGGTGGCTTGCTTCACTCACTCTAGGGTAAATGGTGCTGGTGGCACAAACATGCCGCATGGGGAGCCGGTATGGCTGAGGTATGCTGTGTGATGGTCCCCAACATTTGGTACCCAGGTATAAAAATTACAGTCGAGTAGGATATGCCTGACGGAACTAAGCACAATTACAAGAGAAGACTGGTCGATGTCGAACAGTACAACGGACCCGGCAGCGTCTATCTACACTTCTTCGCAGATGATCAAGTACGTGTGGTTGTTACTCCATACGGTGTCCCAAGCCCCACGCATCCCGTTCAACGGCCACAAAAACCAACTTCTTTGCTCGGTTATTGACGCCTCATGATTCAGACTACGTCTGCCGTCTGTGCCATCCGCAAAGGTTCGGGGCGCCCCACCCCATAGCCTTGGGCGAAGTCGACTCCCATCGCGCGCAGGCAGGCCAGCACTGCGTCGTCTTCAACGAATTCGGCGATGGTCTGCTTGCCCATCACATGCGCGATCTGGTTGATCGATTCAACCATGGCGCGTTCGGTTGGGTTATGCAGGATGCCTTTGATGAAGCTGCCGTCGATCTTCACGTAATCGACTGGCAGGTGCTTCAGGTAGGCGAAGGAGGACATTCCGGCGCCGAAATCGTCCAGCGCGAAGCGGGCGCCTTGCGCTTGCAGGTCCTGGATCAGGGTCGCAGCCTGCGCCAGGTTAGCCACCGCGACCGTTTCGGTGATTTCGAAGCACACGTTTTCCAGCGCAATGCCGGTCACGCGCTGCTGCTCCAGCACGAACTCCAGCAAGCCTTCGTCGCACACCGAGGCTCCGGACAGGTTGATGGCCCAGCTCGTGCCGGGCGGCTGTTCGGCCAGCGCGGCGAAGGCGTGGAAGATCACCCAGCGGTCCAGCAGCGGCATCAGGTCGTAACGCTCGGCAGCCGGGATAAAGGCCATTGGCGGCACCAGCTCGCCGTCTTCGTCGAGCATGCGCACCAGCACTTCCGCATGCGGGCGCAAACCGGGCCGCAGCGGCGCGATGGTTTGCAGGTGCAGGCAGAAGCGGTCGTTTTCCAGCGCGGCGCGGATGCGCGACACGGCTTCCATTTCCGTTTGCCGCACCGATAGTTCGGCATCGTCGTCGCTGTACAGGTGGATGCGGTTGCGGCCCTTTTCTTTGGCCATGTAGCAGGCTGCATCCGCGGATTTCATCACTTCCTTCAGACTGCTGCTCCGGCTGTCGAGCAGCACGACGCCGATGCTGACGCCAATGCGGTAGCTGCGTACGCCCCAGGCGAAATGCAGGTCGACTACGGCCTTGCGCACTTTTTCCGCGACGCGCAGCGCGTCTTCGTGGCTGCACTGGGTCAGCATGATGCCGAATTCGTCGCCGCCCAGACGGCCGACGATGTCGCGCTCGCGCAGCGTAGCCTGCAGCAGTTGGCTGACTTGCTTGATCAATTCATCGCCGGCTGCGTGGCCGCTGGTGTCGTTAATGATCTTAAAGCGGTCCAGGTCGAGGTAGAGCACCGCATGTTCGCCGCCGCTGCCCTGGCGCAGGGCCGCCAGCAGTTCGCGCAGGCGGCGTTCGAACTCGCGCCGGTTCATAATATCGGTCAGGTCGTCGTGCGTGGCCTGGTAGCTCAGTTGCGCGGCGTGGCGGCGTGCCTCGCTGGCGTCGTGCAGCACAATGACCTGGCCGATGGCTTCCCCGTCAGGCGCGTGGATCGGCGCTTCGGAGCGGTCGACCGGCAGCAGGGTGCCGTCGGCGGCCAGCACATGCAGCGCACCGCCCTCGCCTTCCAGCCGGCACACTTCATCCAGCGGGCGGCCCCGCATCTCGGCGACGGACAGGCCCAGCATCTGTTCGGCATTGCGGTTGCTGTAGCTGACACGCTGTTCGCGATCGGTAGTGATGACGGCATCGGCAATCGAAGCCAGCGTCACCTGCACCAGTTCCTTTTCGGCGAAGGCTTCCGCCTCGCTTTGGCGCAGTTGCTGCAGCAGGCGCTCGCGGCGGGCGAACGAGCGGCGCAGGTAGCTGTTGCCGCTCCAGGCCAGCACGGCGGCGGCCAGCAAGAGCACGGCCAGCAATGCGGTCGATACCTGGCGCGCGGCATCATTGATGGCGGCGGCAAAGCCAATGGCCAGCGGAGTCAGCCGGCTGTCGATTTCCTGGATCTCCAGCAGCACGTCAGGCACACGGCGGGCGGCCGGCGTCATGTCATGCACGCGCTCCCCCAGTTCGCGCAGGCGCAGCAGGTGCTGGTCGCTGTGCTCCCAGTAGGTGATGGCGCGCGCCATCAGGTACAGGTCTTTGAAATTGCGGTATAGCCAGACCATGCCGCGCACGTCTTCTTCGGCATTGCGGCCGCCAAGGAAGCCTTCGCGCACCACGTCCCAGTCCATCTGCTCCTTGTCCATTTCGCGCCGGGCGCGCATGTCGGAGAGCGGCACCGCCAGTTCGGATTGGAATTGGGCGTAATCCTGTTCGTCAGAGGTGACGAGGTAGCGCTGCAGGGAGGCGATCGCGGCTTTCTGGCCTTTGGACCAATGGCTTTCGCCGCCGACGTAGGCGCGCAGCGTCGCTGCGATGGACAGGCTGAAGGCCGCCACCAGGGTGAGCGCAGCCACGGCCAGCACAAACGGCAGGACCACGGTGGCGTAGCGTTCCTCGGGAGGAGCCATAAACTTGCACTGCAGGGATGAAAAATCCCATGATGGAGAATCCCGGCACGGTGTGCAATGGTGTGCACGCCATACGTTGCCATGCAGCAACAAAATTAATGCAAAATTAATTCAGCGCCAAGATTTGTGTAGCTTTGGCAGCATTGTTTTCCGCGTTTTTCAGCAAACTCATTTGCGTTTCGAAAGAACGTGCCAGAGTGATCATATTAACCATGGCGTCGATCGGGTTCACGTTGCTGCCCTCCAGCGTGCCGTCTGCCAGGCGCACGCTCTGGTCGGGATCGGCGGGCAAGCCGCTTTGCTGGCGGAACAGGCCATCGTCGCCGCGCACCAGGCCTTTGACGTCCGGGTTGACCAGCTTGATGCGGCCCAGCACGTTCGATGGGCCAGGCTGGGTCTGGGTGGTGTCGATGGCGGACACGGTGCCGTCGGCGGCAATGGCCACCTGGGCGTCCGGCGGGATCGCGATCGGGCCATTCTCCCCCACCAGGGTCAGGCCGGCAGCCGTTTGCAGCATGCCGTTTTCGCTGACCTTCAGGCTGCCGTTGCGGGTGTACGCTTCCGAGCCATCGGTCGATTGCACGGCAATGAAGCCATCGCCGCGCAAGGCCACGTCCAGCGCACGCCCGGTGGTCTGCATGGCGCCGGCGCGGAAGTCCGAGCCGACCGTGTTGTCGACCACGAAGGTCCGGGTCGGCAAGCCTTCGGCCACCACGGGGACGGCGCGGAAGGAGTCGAGCTGGGCGCGGAAGCCGGTCGTGGTTGCATTGGCCAGGTTGTTCGACGTGGTGGCCTGTTGCTCCAGGATGTGGCGCGCGCCCGTGGCGGCGGTGTAGACAAGGCGGTCCATCGCTTGCTCGCTTTATTCGATTAACGCAGGTTGACCAGGGTTTGCAGTACCGAGTCCTGGGTCTTGATGGTCTGCGCATTGGCCTGGTACACGCGCTGCGCGGTGATCATGTCGACCAGTTCCTTGGTCAGGTCTACGTTGGACGATTCGACCGAGGAGGAACGCAGCTGGCCCAGGTTGCCTTCGCCTGGCGTGCCGATCTGCGGCTGGCCGGAGGCCGAGCTCTCAGCCCACACGTTGTTCCCCAGCGGGATCAGGCCGTCCGGGCTGGCGAAATTGGCCAGCACGAATTGCGCCAGTGGACGCGACTTGCCGTTGCTGTACTGGCCGATGATGGTGCCGGTGGCATCGGTCGAGAAGCGTTGCAGGCTGCCGGACGAATAACCGTTCTGGGTCGACTCCTTTTCATTGGTTGGCGAGCCGTATTGGGTGGTGCCGATGAAGTTGGTGGAAATCGTCATCGTCAGGTCGGCGCCGTTGTCCGGGAAGATCGGCAGGTCGATCGAGAATGGCAGGGTCTGCGGCGGTGTCAGCAACGCCATGCGGGCCGCGCTCAACTGACCGTTGGTGTCGAACGCCAGGGTGCCCACCTTGACGGCCGGGACCGTGATGGCCGCTGCCAGCTTCTGGTCGATGATGTCTGGCGTATTGCCCGGGACAGCGCCAACGTCGGTCGGCGGAGTGTATACCGCCGCCAGTTTCGCCAGTTGCGCGGGGGTAGCGCCTGCCGCTGTCGCGGCAGCGGTCATGGCCGCACCGGCAGCAGCGGAATACGCTTGCTGGGCCGCCAGCATGCCAGCCGCGTTACCGGCTGCCGCTGCCGTGTTGTAGGCGGCGCGCGCCGCCAGCGACGCTGGGTCGGTCAGCACTGCTTGCGCAATCGCCTTGGAGTCGACCTGCACGCCATCGCTGCCCGCGTACACATCCCATACGCCACTGCCCTTGTTCACGTAGAACACCGACATGGTGTGGGCATTGCCCAGGCTGTCGAACACATCCATGACAGTCTGCTTGGTGTAGGTCAGCGGATCGCTGGCATCGAACGGCACCTTGGTCGGTACCGGCGAGGTGGACGACAGGTTGATCTTGAAGTTCGCTTCGGTGGTCTCGACCGGGGTCAGGTCGGCCGTATCGATCTTGATCGGCACCGGCGCGCCGGCCAGGATCACGCCTTGCTGGTTGGCCAGGTAGCCGGTGATGGCATTGCCCTGGGCATTGGTGATGATGCCATTCTTATCGAGCAGGAACTGGCCATTGCGCGAGTACTGCACTTCGCCGCTGGGCGCCACGGTGCGGAAGAAGCCGCCGCCATTGATGGACACGTCCAGCGGGTTGTTGGTGGTTTCGATATTGCCCTGCGTGAATTGCTGTGCGATGCGCGAGATGCTCACGCCGATACCTGGGTTGTTGCCGGCCACGCCGTTCAGCGAGTTAGCGTACAGGTCGGCAAACTGCGCCTGCGAACTTTTGAAGCCCACCGTGCTCGCGTTGGCGATGTTGTTGCCGATCACGTCGAGCGACTTGCCTGCGGCGTTCAGGCCGCTGAGACCTTGTTGAAACATGGTATTTCCCCTATCAGGTTGGGCTTACAAAACTTGTTTGATATCGTCCATGGTCAGTTGACCGATGGCTGGAACATTGAGCTTGGTGCCGCCGGCGCCGGTGGACACGCTGGCCACGGTGCCGAAGGTCAGCGCCTGCACTCCTTCGGCGGCCTTGCCGCCCAGGGTACCGCTGACGCTGACGGTGTACATGCCGTCCGCCGCGGTGGTGCCGTCTTCCAGCTTGCCGTCCCAACCCAGCGGCAGCACGCCGGCATCGACTGCCTGCAGGGTCTGCGTATGCACGACCTTGCCGGCGGCGTTCTTGATGTCGATCTGCAGCGTGTCGACCGCGTTCTTCAATTCGACGCCGAACAGGCCTTTGCCAGACACCAGTTGCAGGTTCTTGCCTGCGGCCAGCACGCCATGGTTGATCAGGTTGGTCGCCTGCAGCGAAGCCGAATTGGCGTAATCTTTTTTCAGCGATTCGATCGTCTCGTTCAGCTTGTTGATGCCGGTGACGGTCTGCAATTGCGCGAGCTGGCTGGTGACTTGGGCGTTATCCAGCGGGTTGAGCGGGTCCTGGTTCTTCAGCTGCGTAATCAGCAGCGTCATGAATTTGTCCTGGTCGGCCGAGACGCTTTTGTCGGAGCCGGAATTGCCGCGCGTGTTGACCGCGTTGAGCAAGGCTTGCGACGGGGTGCTGCCGCCAGTGACTGGGGTATTGGTGATGGCCATGATTACTGTCCGATCGTCAGGGTTTTCAGCAGCATGGTCTTGGCTGCGTTCATGGTTTCTACATTGGTCTGGTAGGAGCGCGAGGCCGACAGCATATTGACCATCTCATCGACCACATTCACGTTCGGCATCGTCACATAGCCCTTCTCGTCCGCCAGCGGATGCTTGGGGTCGTAGACCTGCTTGAGCGGCGACGGGTCTTCCACCACCTTGCTCACCTTGACCGAGGTAGCGGCGCCGTTGGCAGTCGGAGTGGCTTCGAACACCACCTGCTTGGCGCGGTAGGCTTCGCCGCTGGCCGAGGTGGCGCTGTCGGCGTTGGCCAGGTTGGAGGCGACCACGTTCAGGCGCTGGGCCTGGGCGCTCATGGCCGAACCGGAAACATTGAAGATGCTGAACAAGGACATTAGCTGCCTCCCTGGATCGCGGCCAGCAGGCCTTTGATCTGCGAATTAATAAAGGTCACGCCTGCTTCGTAGCGCAATGCGTTGTCGGCAAAGTTGTTACGTTCGACATCCATATCGACCGTGTTGCCGTCCACAGCGCCCTGGGCCGGATGGCGGTACAGCAGCGGCGTGCCGTCGGGCAGGGTGCTGCCATCCTGCGGCGGACGCGGGAAATGCTTGTTGGCCGTGGTATTCAGCGGCTGCGGGGTAGCCGCGCGCTGCATGGCTTCCTGCAGGTTGGCGGAAAAGTCGATGTCGCGCGCCTTGTAATTGGGCGTATCGGCATTGGCAATGTTCGACGCCAGCACGGCCTGGCGCTTTTCACGCAGGCTGAGGGCGGTTTCGTTGAACAGCAGGTAGTTGTCGAGTTTGCCTAACATGGCACTTCTCCGCTTGATGACAGGTTCGATGATACGGAGCAATGTGCTTGCTTGATCGGAAGAGAAAGGCGGGGTTTTTGCCCTTATTCGCGGCTTGCGGCTGTCGCGCGAGGGCTAAGATGGGCAACATGAAACAGACTCTCATCATTGCATCCCTCTTCGTTGCCGGTATAGCCGCCAGCGCGGCCCACGCCGCCCCGGACCGGATGGAGCCTGCGGCCCTGCGCCAGGTGGCCGAGCAATTCCTGCAAGTCCAGACTGCGGGCCTGCCGGGCAAGGTCACGGTCAGCGTCGGTGCGGTCGACCCGCGCCTGAACCTGGCGCCCTGCCCGGCGCCGGAAGCCTTCCTGATGCCGGGTGCGCGCGCCTGGGGCAAGACCACGGTGGGCGTGCGCTGTGCGGCGCCTTCTCCGTGGACGGTATATATTCAATCCCAGGTATCGGTGTTGGGCAGTTATGTGGCCGCCGCCGTGCCGCTGGTGCAGGGCCAGGCCATCGAAGATGGGCAGTTGGCGATAATGCAAGGTGAACTGACCGCCCTGCCGCCTGGGATCGCGACCGACAAGGCGCAACTGGTCGGCAAGTCCAGCAGCATGTCGATTTCGGCCGGCACTCCGGTGCGGGTGGACATGGTCAAGGCCAAGCCGGTCATCCTGCAGGGCCAGCTGGTCAAGCTGGTCACCAAGGGCAATGGCTTCTCGGTTTCGGCCGAGGGCAAGGCAGCCGGTTCGGCGGCCGAGGGCCAGGTGGTGGCAGTCCGCACCGGCAATGGCCAGCAAATCAGCGGGATTGCCCGCATGGGCGGACTGGTCGAAGTAGCTTTTTGAACAAGTTTCACGATGCCAGCTAAAGTTTGGCCGCAGGATGCCGTAATAGACTCGTATGCCGGGGTAAAGTACTCCAACCAGACGAGGATAACGCTGTGAAGATCAACGATACATTGAAGAACACGCCGGGCTTGCCAAGTTCGCCCGCGACGGGCACGAACGCGCGCGGCGCGGACAAGGCCGCCGCGGCAACTTCGACCGCACCACAGGCAGGTACCGACAATGTGCGCCTGTCCGCGCAAGGACAGGCAATGGCGGCCAGTGGCGCTGCAGCCAGCAATGCCGTGTTCGACACGAAAAAAGTCGAACGCATCAAGATGGCAATCGCTGACGGCCAGTTCCAGGTCAATTCGGAAAAGGTGGCAGACGGTTTGCTGGACACAGTCCGCGACCTGCTGCACGCACGTAAGCAACGCTAAGGAAGCATGATGGCCGCTGTCTCCCCTAAACACAGCCTGCAGGCTGAGTTGAACAAGATCACGGAATTGCTGGAAGTCCTGAAACAGGAACAGCAAGACCTGGTCGCGGCTGACATCGACCACCTGACCTCGCTGACGCCGCAAAAGTCGGCCCTGGTCAATGAAATGGCCACATTGGCCACCGCGCGCCACCACGCCCTCGCCGAGGCCGGTTTTCCGGCCATGGAGCTGGGCATGGAATCGTGGCTGGAAGCCCAGCATGACGATGCCGCCAACATCCTGTGGCAGCAACTGCTGGACCAGACCCGCGCGGCCAAGGAATTGAACCGCCTGAACGGCGTGTTGATCAACAAGCACCTGGGCCATACCCAGGGCGCGCTGCAAGCCCTGCGCCCGCAACAAACCACGGTCTACGGCCCAAGCGGCATGACCACGAGCGGCACCACCCGCCGCGGCTTCATCGCCGGCTAAGCCTTTCCGCCACCGGCGCCCCGCCGGAACTTTCGAAACGTGTGACTTTTTATGCAACTTTCTGCATAATGGCCGGATGCGTACATTTCTCTCAGGAATTATTCTGGCGGCAACGACCGCTCAAGCCGGTGCTGCCTCCGTTCATTCCGCCCTTGGCGGTGAACAATTCGGATTGCAGCCCGCCGACAACTTCCGCCTGACCAACGGCCGCTGCAACGACTGCGGCCAGAAGCAGGCCATGTGGTATTTCCAGGATGAGCTGATTGCCCTGCCGGCAACCGGCGCCAAGGATGCGCCGGGCCTGGTCTGGCTCGGCTCGCCGCAACTGGTGCCGCAGGCGCGCTTTGACGGCAAATCCCTGCACACGGCCGATGGCGGCACGCTCAATTTCCGCCTGGTGCCGAAGCTCGCCACCAACCGCTCCTATTTCAACGACAGCACCGAAGCGTTCTTCCGCCAGCGCGAAGTGCGCGTGCGCGGCCAGTGGGATGAAGCCGGCCAGCAGTTCGTGGCGCGCACGATCTGGCCGCGCGACTATGTGATCGATGCCGGCAAGCTGCCGGTGCTGCCGCTGTCCGGCGGCGACAATCTAGAAGGCTTCGTGCGCCACGCCGAGGGCGGTGCGCGCAGCGATTACGCGGTGCGCAAGCTGTGGCAGCGTCCCGGTGCGGTATCGGCCGACCTGTCCGGCAAGCCGGTGCTGGCCATGATGCTGAGCGGCGCCCAAGGCGACGACGACGAGGCCTATGGCGGCCACTTTGCCATCGCGACCGGCCGCCTTGGCCCGCAAGGCGAATGGTCGGACTGGCTGGTGAATAACTTCTACGGTCTGGATTCGTACAGCGAAAAAGGCATCGTCGCGTCGGCACTACCGATGGACAACTACCTGATGGATGTGAACAGCGGCCAGCAGTATTACCGGCCGTCGTACATGTTGGTGGCGGTGCTGAAAGACCCGCGCACGGCGCAGGCTTACCAGAGCAATGTGAACCAGGTGTTCCGCGATTTCTACGCCCACCATTTCAGCTACCAGCATGCGGCGGCCAATTGCACCGGCATCAATGTCGACGTGCTGCGCAAGCTGGGGTGGCAGTGGCCGTTGCAGGGCCCGACCAATCGCCTGAAAGCCGTTGGCGCGTTTGCCTACATGGCGGCGAAGGACTTGAGCATCGCCAGCGGCAAGAAGGCCTTCAGCTATTTCACCGAGGAGCAGACGCGCTTGCATCCGGCGGTGGCGTTCGATGCGCTGGGCCAGGATTTGCTAAATGTGCTGGGCGGCCAGGCTGGGCGCCAGTTAAGCGGGTTCGAGCAGCAGTTGCAGTCGGATGTGGAGGCTGTGATGGTGGTGCGGATTCCGCAGATTCCTTCCAGCCGTGCATTTGGTTCGGCGCCAGCCTATTCGATCGATGAATTCATGGCGCGCGCGCCGGCGGATCGCAGCAAGTGGCAGGTAGTGCCGACGGAGCCGCGGCCGTTTCCTGAGGAGTTGATGGACGAGAAGGCGAAGAAGAATTTGCACGCGTCGGCGTGGCCGGTGGCGCTGCTGGTGCTGCTGGTTGCGGCGATTGGGACTGCGTGGCATTGGCGGCGCAGGCAGAAGCTGCGGGAGCAGGTGCCGCATCCGGAGCGCTTACGCGCCTGAAACCGGTAAACCGGTGTCTGACCCTGTGGGTCGGACCCCGGTTTACCGGTTCTAAGGGTTTGGAATTTCGGTAGCAGGATCCGGAATCCCGGACAGAATGGTCACCGCCACCCGCCTGTTCCGCGCCCGCGTCTCGGGATCATCATTCGAGGCCACCGGCTGGTTATCCGCATGCCCCACCGCCGTCATGCGCGAAGCGGCAATCCCCGACTCGATAAACAGCCTGACCACGGTCCCCGCCCGCACCGCCGACAACTCCCAGTTTGACGGAAATGCCGCGTTGCTGATCGGTACATTATCGGTATGCCCTTCCACCTGCACATTGTGCGGATCATCCTTGAGCAGCGTCGCCACCGCAGTCAGCGCCTCACGCGATTCGCCCGTCAGCCGCGCATCGCCCGGATTGAACAGCACCGAAGCATTGATCTCCACGCTCACCCCGCGGCTATTCTGCGTCACCCGCACCTTGCCTTCTTTCACCAGCGGCGCCAGGGTGCTGGCCAGATCCTTGGCCAGCCGCGTCATCTGCTCCTTCTCCTTCTTGATCGCCTCATTGCGCTTGCGCGATGCGGGATTCGGAATCGGCAGGCTCTGGACTTCGGTATTGGTCGGTGGCGCAGCCCCCGCCCCGCCAAACGCATCGCCCAGCGCATCGGAAAACACCTTGTACTTGCCCACGTTGACCGAGGACACCGCGTACATCACCACAAAAAAGGCAAACAGCAGCGTAATGAAGTCCGCATAGGAGATCAGCCAGCGCTCATGGTTCTCGGGGTCGTCGTCGAACTTGCGGCGTGCGCGGCGGTATTGCATGTCACGGCTCCCGCATCAGGGTCGCGATCCGTTCATCGATTACGCGCGTGAAATCGCCGGTAGCGATGTCGTACATCACCGAGGCCGTCAGCTCCTGCAGGTAGACCTGGCGCGTGACGATGGTTTTGAGCTTGTTGGCAATCGGGTAGAAGAACAGGTTGGCCAGGCCGACGCCGTAAATGGTCGACACAAAGGCTACCGCGATGCCGGAACCCAGCTTGCTCGGATCGGTCAGGTTTTCCATCACATGGATCAGGCCCAGCACCGCGCCCAGGATGCCGATGGTCGGCGAATAGCCGGCCGCCGATTCCCAGATGCGCACCGCCTGGCGTTCCGCCGTTTCGAACGCGGTAATCTCCATGTCCAGCATCTGGCGCATCTTGTCCGGGTTGATGCCGTCCACGATCATGCGCAGGCCCTTGGCGACGAACTTGTCCTTGGCGCCCAGCATGGGGCGCTCCAGCGCCAGCAGCCCGTCGCGGCGGGCCAGCATGCTCCAGTTATTGATATCGCGCGCCAACTGGGCGCGGTTGTCAGGCGGGGGTTTGAAGACCCAGCGCAGCATGGTCAGGCCACGGCGCAGGGTCGGCAAGCGGGTTTGCAGCATGACAGCACCAAAGGTGCCAATTACCACGATGGCAAAGGCGGCTGGCTGCAGCAAGGAAGTAATCTTGCCGCCTTCCAGCCCCTGGCCGACGATGATGCCGGCCAGCGCCAGCAGGACGCCGACTACGCTGGACCAGTCCATGCCTGCTCCCGCAACGAGGCGCGCAGGCGCGCCACGGCTTGTGTGTGCAACTGCGATACCCGGGACTCGGACACGCCCATCACGGCGCCGATCTCCTTCAGGTTCAGCTCTTCCTCGTAGTAAAGGCCCATCAGCATTTTCTCGCGTGGGGGTAGCGCTTCAATCGCATCGATCACAGCCTGGCGGAAGTCGGTGTCGAGCAGCGCGCGCAGCGGATCGGCATCTTCATCATGGGCGTAGCGGTCGAGGAAGCTGTCGTTGCCGTCTTCCTCATGAAAATCTTCGTAATACACCAGTTGGTGGCCGCCGCCCTCGGACAGCATTTCCTGGTAATCGGCCAGCGACAGCTTGAGCGATTTCGCCACTTCCGACTCGGTCGGCGGGCGGCCCAGGCGCTGCTGCAGGGTGGCCATGGCATTTTCAATCTTGCGCATGTCCTGCCGCATCGAACGCGGCATCCAGTCGGAAGAGCGCAATTCATCGAGCATGGCGCCGCGGATGCGCATCACCGCGTAAGTCTCGAACTGGGCGCCGTGGGTTTCTTCATACCTGTTAATAGCGTCGAGCAAGCCGATCATGCCGGCCTGTACCAGGTCATCCACTTCCACACTGGGCGGCAATTTTGCCTTCATATGGTGGGCCAGGCGCTTGACCAACGGCATGTGCGTCGTCAGCAAGGAATCCTTGTCCACCTTCCCTTTGACCGTGTACATAAAGGTTCTAATTCTTTTCAGGCTCTAAAATGGTTGCAGCTCCCCATTGCAAAACGCCCGGCCAGCTGGCGGAAGGCCACTGAAGCCCCGGCCAATGGGAAGGCGTCCACCACCGCACGACCCAAGCGGGCTGCACGCTGCAGGTATTCGTCAGCCGGCACAGAACCCATGGAAACGAGGTTGACTGCCAGGTAACGGCTTGCCGCATGTGCCATATTATCGTAAACCACCCTTGCTTCGGCCTCCGAAGCGCCGGTGACCAGGATGCCGAACGGGCGGCGGCCCAATTCATGGTTGAGCCGCTTGATCATCATATAGGCATTCTTGATCGAAGTTGCACTGTTTGACACCTGCACCACGATCTCGGAACTGGCCATCAGCGGGATCGGGAAGGCTTCGCCATCGAATTCGCCATCCACCAGCACAATGCCGCTCTGGCTGGCCAGCACGCCGAAAGCCTTGGCCAGGCGGCGTCCTTCGTCGGGGCCGCGGCGCATTTCGCCGCGGGTCATCGACACCACGTTGAAGCCCTGCGGCGCGGCATGCAGCACCTGGTTCAAGCCGCAGCGCTGGCGCGCCACGTCGAGCAGGCTGGTGCCGTGGTCCAGGCCGAGGCGGGACACCACCCCGTGGGCGCTGGCGCAGGCATCGACCAGCAGCACGTCGTTGCCGGCCTGCGACAGCGAGGCGCCCAGGTTAACCAGCATGGCGCCTTTGTCGTCCTGCGGCGTGGCCGACAGGAAGGTGATGATGCGTGGCCGGGGGCCGGCCAGCATCCGGCGCAGGCCTTCGGCCTGGTCGAAGTCGAAATTAGCCAAAGCGTACCTCACGCAGCATTGGGTCATGGGCGGCGCCGGCTACCAGCAGCGGCAGCTCGGCATCGCCGTATTTCGGAACGGCCTGGCCGCCGAAGGCGCGCCCTACCAGCGCCGCCGGATCGGCCAGGTGCAGGTCTTCCGGCACGCGCTGGCCGTTGGACGCGTAGAACAGGCGCAGCTTGTGGCGGATCACCACGTCCAGCGCGGAGCCGATCGAGGCGGCTTCGTCCAGCTTGGTGATGATGGCGCCGGCCAGGCCGCTGCCCTGGTAGGCGCGCACCACTTCGGACAGGGTTTCCTGGGTCGAGGTGGCGTTCATGCACAGGATGCGCTGCACGTCGGTGCCGACGCCCTGCAACATGGCGACCTGTTCGGCCACCATCTGGTCACGCTGGCTGACACCGACGGTATCAATCAGCACGGTGTGCTTGTTGCGCAGTTCATTCAGGGCGATGCGCAGGTCGGCTTCGTCCTTCACCGAATGCACCATCACGCCCAGGATCTTGCCGTAGATGCGCAGTTGTTCGTGGGCGCCGATACGATAGGCGTCGGTGGTGATCAGGGCCAGCTTTTCCGCGCCGTGGCGCATCACGCAGCGCGCGGCCAGCTTGGCGGTGGTAGTGGTCTTGCCGACACCGGTCGGGCCGACCAGGGCGAACACGCCGCCCTTTTCCAGCAGTGCGTCCTCGTTGGCCATGGCGTTGATGTTGCGCGCCAGGACGGTGCGCATCCATTGCAGGGCCTCGGCGCCGTCACGCGTGGCAGGTAGCTTGTCGGTCAGGTAGCGCGCCAGGCTGGCGGAGAAGCCGGCGGCCAGCAGTTCGCGCAGCACCACGGTCTTGTGCGGTTCGCGTTGCTGGGTGTTGGCGAAGGCCAGTTCGTTGAGCTGGGTTTCCATCATGCCGCGCATGGCGCGCAGTTCGCTCATCATGCTGGTCATTTCGGCGGCGGCCGTGGCCTTGGCGCTGGCGACGGCTTCGGCGACCAGGGAGGAAATGCGGTCCATGTCCATGGCTGGGACCGGGGCCGGGGCCGGGGCCGGTGCGATCGGCCGGGCCGGTGCGCGCGGGGCGGATGGCGCCGGGCGTGCGGTGGCGCGTACCACGGGGGCGGCAGGCTGGGAGACCAGGGCCGGGGCATGGTCGGCGGCCGGTGCGGCTGGCGCAAGGTCCAGGTGCGGCGCGGGCGCGGACATGGGGGAATCCGGGGAGTGCGGGGCCAGGGCGGCGGCATCGTCGCCGGCCAGGGCCAGGATTTCCACCGCGCCGTCGACAGCGCGGTTGGAGAGGATCACCGCATCCGGGCCAAGCGCTTCGCGTACCTTGCGCAGCGCTTCACGAGATGTTGGGGCGGTAAATTTTTTGACGTTCATTTCCTGCTACTCCGACTTATTCGCACATGGTCAGATTATTGACGATGCGTCGGGGTAACAATCGGTGGAATAGCCTGGGAAATGCCGCTTAATTCAAAACCGGTAAACCTGGGTCCGACCCGCAGGGTCAGACCCCGAATGATCGCGCGGCAAACGGGGTTGGTTCCGGGCCTTTGACTGTCTACCAAGATCAACGGCGCACAACCCAAACCGTTGGCCGTCGAGCTGGCAGGGTCTGACCCTGCGGGTCAGAGCCTGGTTTACCGGTTTACTGCGCGCCCACCAGGGAAGTAACCCGGATCGTCTTCGTCTCCGGAATCTCGGAATGCGACAGCACCTTCAACTGCGGCAATGCGCGGCGCAGGAATTTGGACAGCAGCGGACGCAGAACCCCTGGCACCAGCAGCACCGGCGTCACACCCAAGGCCTCCTGCTGCTGCGTTGCCGCCGCGGCCTGCTGCGCAATGGTGTCCGCCAGCCCCGGCTCGATGCCGGCAGCATCACCGCCGCCACTGGTCATCGCCTGCATCAGCAAGCGTTCCAGGCGGTTATCCAGGGTCATGACCGACAGCTCGCCGCCAGCCGGGAACAACTGCTGCACAATCGCACGGCCCAGCGCCACGCGCACCTGCGCGGTCAGCTCGTTCGGATCCTGGGTATGCGGCGTGAATTCGGCCAGCGTCTCGATAATGGTGCGCATGTCGCGGATATGCACCCCCTCCGCCAACAGGTTCTGCAACACCTTCTGCAGGGCCGACAGCGACAGCATCTTGGGCACCAGGTCTTCCACCAGCTTCGGCGAATCCTTGCCCAGGTGATCCAGCAGCGACTGTACTTCCGCGCGGCCAAGCAGCTCGGAGGCATGCGACGTAATCAGGTGGTTCAGGTGGGTTGCCACCACCGTGCCCGCATCGACCACGGTATAGCCCATGCCGGTGGCCTGGTCGCGCAGCGAAGCATCGATCCAGATGGCCGGCAGGCCGAAGGCCGGGTCGGTGGTCACCATGCCTGGCAGCGTGCCGCTTGCCATGCCCGGATTGATCGCCAGGTATTGGCCGTTGAACGCCTCGCCGGTACCGACTTCCACGCCCTTCAGCGTGATGCGATAGGCGGAAGGCTTCAGTTCCAGGTTGTCGCGGATATGTACCGGCGGCGCCAGGAAGCCCACTTCCTGCGCAAACTTCTTGCGGATGCCCTTGATGCGCTTCAGCAGTTCGCCGCCCTGGGTCTTGTCGACCAGCGGAATCAATCGATAGCCCACTTCCAGGCCCAGCGTATCGACCGCCAGCACGTCCTGCCAGGTCGCCTCTTCCTGCTCGGGCGCAGCCTGGGCGCCGGCGGCAGCGCCGGCCGCGCCGCCACCACCCGCGCCGCCTGCCTCTTGCGTGGCAACCCCTTCGGCTTTTTCCCTGGCCTTCTTCTGCAGCAGGTAGCCGGAGCCAATCAGGGTCGATGCCAGCAGGATGAACACCAGGTTAGGCATGCCCGGAATCAGGCCCAGGCCGCCGATGATGCCGCCGGTGATGAACAGCACTTGCGGCTTGGCGAACAACTGGCTGATCACCTGGGTGCCGATGTCGGTTTCGGAGGCCACGCGCGAGACTACGATACCGGCCGCGATCGAAATCACCAGCGAAGGAATCTGCGCCACCAGGCCGTCACCAATCGCCAGCAGTACATAGTTTTTCAGCGCATCGGCAAAGCCCATGTCGTGCTGGATCATGCCCACCAGCAGGCCGCCCACCACGTTGATGACAGTAACCAGGATGCCCGCCACCGCGTCGCCGCGCACGTATTTCGAGGCACCGTCCATGGCGCCGTAGAACTCGGCCTCTTGCGACACCTCATTACGGCGGCGCTTGGCTTCAGGCTCGCCGATCAGGCCCGCATTCAGGTCCGCGTCGATCGCCATCTGCTTGCCAGGCATTGCATCCAGGGCGAAACGCGCGCCCACTTCAGCGATACGGCCGGCACCCTTGGTCACCACCACGAAGTTGATGATGGTCAGGATCACGAACACCACGATACCGACGGTGTAGTTACCGCCGATCAGGAAGTGGCCGAAAGCCTCGATCACCTTGCCTGCCGCATCCGGGCCGGTGTGGCCTTCGGTCAGCACGACGCGGGTCGAGGCCACGTTCAGGGACAGGCGCAGCATGGTAGACACCAGCAGCACGGTCGGGAAAGCCATGAAATCCAGTGGCTTGATCGTGTACAGGCTGGTCAGCAGCACGATGATCGACAGGGCGATATTGAAGCTGAAGAACAGGTCAAGCACGAACGACGGCAAGGGCAGGATCATCATTGCCAGCAGCATGATGATCAGGATCGGTGCAGCCAGGGCCTGGCCGTTACCGGCAATGCCTTTCATCCATGGCGGCATGTTCAGTGCGTTCATTCTCTGTTACTCCGTTTATTTCTTGTTCAGTGGATCCATATCGTCCGGCACATCGAGCCTGGTTGGACGATCCGGGTAACGCAGGCCTGGACGATAAGCCTTGATCTGGTACACATACGCCAGCACTTCCGCCACGGCGGCGTACAGGCGCGGCGGAATCTCGTCGCCGATTTCAGTGTGTTTGTGCAGGGCACGTGCCAGCGGCGGCGCTTCCAGGATGGCGACGCGGTGCTCCTTGGCCAGTTCGCGGATCTTGGCCGCCACTTCGTCGGTACCCTTGGCCACCACGCGCGGTGCACCCTGCCCGCCTTCGGCGTATTTCAACGCCACCGCATAGTGGGTCGGGTTGGTCACTACGACGTCGGCGGTCGGCACTTCCTGCATCATGCGTTTCTTCGCCATCTCGCGCTGGAGCTGGCGAATCTTGCCCTTGATCTGCGGGTTGCCGTCCGACTCCTTGGATTCCTGGATCAGCTCCTGGCGCGTCATCTTCAGCTTGTTCGAGTAATGCCACATCTGGTACGGCGCATCGATCAGGGCGATGAATCCCAGCGCGCCGACGATCACAATGAAGCTGAACCCCAGCATATTCATGACGTGCGTGCTGCCGCTGTGCAGCGGTTCGACCATCAGGCCGATCGCTTCCTGCTGCTGGCGCGAAATGACCATATAAGCCACCACGCCCACCACGATGGACTTGCCGATAGCCTTGACCAGTTCCACCAGCGAGTTGGTGGAGAACATATTGCCGATGCCCGTGATGGGGTTCAGCTTCATGAAATTCGGGGTGAAGGCCTTGGCCGAGAACAGCCAGCCGCCGACCAGCAGCGGCGATGCCAGTGCCACCACCATCACAGCGATGGCAATCGGCAGGCAGGCCAGCATGACATGCACCACATCGACCAGGATGCGGGTGACCAGGACATCAGGATTGAAGACTTGCTCGCGCGTCAGCGACAGCCCCGAGGTGAGGCTGCGGCTTAATTCGCGCACCAGGCCGGAACCGGTCATCCACAGGCCGGCACCCGCTGCCATGAGAACGGTAAAGGTCGCGACTTCCCGCGACCTCGGTACGTCCCCTTCTTCACGCGCCTGCTCGAGGCGCCTCTGTGACGCGGGTTCTGTTTTCTCGGCTTCGCTGTCTTCAGCCATTGACCGCTCCTGTTATCGACCGTGCCATTATCGCTGCGGCCGGGCAAGAGCTATCGATGGAAAAAGCGGGGAAAACCGCCCTTACTCGGCCCCGTCGGCGGCTGGCGCCACCTCCGGCACGGCCTTCGGACGGCCCAATTGCCAGACCTGCTGGTCGATGGCGCCGAAGATGGACTTGCCGTCGGCGTCCAGCATTTCGATCTTGATGGTGTCGCCAAAGGACATGAAGGAAGTTGTCGGTTTGCCATCGGCGATCATTTCCAGGCAGCGCTTTTCGGCGATGCAGGAGTAACCCTTCTTCGCATCCTTGTTGGACACGGTGCCGGAACCGACAATGGTGCCGGCGCGCGCATTGCGGGTTTTCACCAGGTGCGAGATCAACTGGGCGAAGTTGAAGACCATGTCCACGCCGGCATTGGGCTGGCCCACCAGCTTGCCGTTCCAGGTGGAGCGCAGCGGCAGGTGGATCTTGGCATCCTTCCACGCGTCCCCCAGCTCATCCGGCGTGACAGCGACCGGCGAGAAACTGCTGGCCGGCTTGGACTGGAAGAAGCCGAAGCCCTTTGCCAGTTCTTCCGGAATCAGGTTGCGCAAGGAGACGTCGTTCACCAGCACCAGCAGGCGAATCTGCTGGAAGGCCAGGTCCGGCGTTGCGCCCATTGGCACATCATCGGTAATGACGGCGATTTCCGATTCGAAGTCGATGCCCCATTCTTCGTGTTTCAGCTCGATGTCGTCGCAAGGGCCGATGAAGTCGTCGCTGCCGCCCTGGTACATCAGCGGGTCTTCCCAGAACGAAGCCGGCATCTCCGCGTTGCGGGCCTTGCGCACTAGTTCAACGTGGTTGACATAGGCCGAGCCGTCAGCCCACTGGTAAGCACGCGGCAGCGGGGCCATGCAGTTTGCCGGCGCGAAGTCGAAGCTGCGGCGGGCCTTGCCTTCGTTGAGCTGGCGGTACAGCTCATCAAGCTGCGGCGAGATGAAGTTCCAGTCATCCAGCGCGCGTTGCAGGCTGCGGGCAATGCCATCGGCGACCACGGCGGTCTTCAGGTCGCGGGAGACGACGATCAACTGGCCGTCGCGGGTGCCGTCTTTGAGGGTGGCGAGTTTCATTTTAGGAATGCTATCGATTCAGTAGAGATAATCAATTTTACCTCTTAGATGCGAATCATTACCATTTGGCTCAACTGGAAAGGATTTCGATCATGGCAATCGCAGCGAAGAAAATGAGCCAAGTCACCGCCCACATGGGGATTGCCTTCGGCCTGATGTACGTGCTGACCGGCTCGGTAGCTTTCGGCGGCCTGGCTGCCGTGCTGGAACCGGTCATCAACGTCGTGCTGCTGCCATTCCATGAAAAGGCCTGGCACGCACTGCGCACACGCTTCAGCGCGCGCCGGCTGACGCTGGTCGCGGCCGAAAAAGTATCGCAAACCGTCATGCACGCACTGGTCGCCTTTGCCACCTTGTACGCGGCAACCGGCTCCCTGGCCTTCGGCGGACTGGCCGCTGTGCTGGAGCCGGTCATCAACGTGATCGCCCTGCCCTTCCACGACCGCTGGTTCGACCGCCACGTGCTGCGTGTTGCCCCGTCGGCTCTTGCCGCTGCCTGATTCTTCCAAACAATCAAGGCGGTGAGAATCCGCGCAAATTCCGGACTGTGCATGCTGTTATGCTTCGACGCATTTGTTAACTGCCGAGAGAGGCCTCCACCCATATGCGCCGCTTACTTGCTTTGCTTCCCTTGCTGCCCTGCCTGTGCCTCGCGCACGGGACCAATCTCGAATTGCGCGAAATGACAAACGCCGACCAGGCAGCACGAAACGCTTCCCTTACCGACTGGTCCATCCTGAACAAGGAAGATGCCAAGCGCCGCGACCGCGTAAGGGAAATGCTGGCTGCTGGCACCATCACCTCGGCAGAAGACTTCTACAACGCCGGGCTGATCATGCAACACGGGAAAAGCCCTCAGGATTTCAAGCTGGCCTTTTCGCTCGCCAGTCTCAGCATGACGATTGATCCGGAAAGCAGCAGCTTCAAGCCAGCCTACAAGTCGAGCAAGTGGCTGACCGCTGCCGCTTGGGACCGCCATATGATGAATCTCGGAAAACCGCAATGGTACGGAACGCAATTCACCAAACGCGACCCGAAGCTGCCGTGGGAGCTCTACCAGTTCGATGAGAATGCTGTTACTGACGAGGAGAGAAAAGCGCTCGGCGTCATGACCCGGGAAGAGTCGCGCGCCAAGCTGGAGCAAATGAACAAGGCGCACTGACCAAGCCCGCGTGCGGCAGCGAACGGACGCAATTCGCTCTGGGGCCTAGTCTCGGCTTGTCATTCAAACCGCTGGAGGCGAATCATGTTTGCCGACAAGGACGCAATCGCGATGATTGCTGTGAAAGACCTTGACGCCGCCGCCAAATTCTACGGGGACGTGCTCGGCCTGGAAAAGCTCGACAGCCCGGAACAGCAGGTCATGGTTTTCCGCAGTGGCACGAGCAAGCTCAACGTCTATCGTTCGGAATACGCCGGCACCAATAAAGCTACCACCCTCATGTGGAATGTCGGCAGCGAATTGGAATCCATTGCCGCAAGACTCAAGGCCAAGGGTGTGGCATTCGAACATTACGATTTGCCAGGCCTGACACTTGAAGGCGACATCCATGTCGGCGGCCATATGAAAGTGGCATGGTTCAAGGATGTCGACGGCAATATCCTCAGCATTGTGAGCGGACAGGAGGCTTTATGAATCCGAAAACACTTGGCTTGATTGCGGGCGCGCTGATTTCAGTGCACGCGCTGGCAGCAACACCTGATGTGGACAAAGAATTCACCGCAATGGATGCCGACCGGGACGGCAAGGTATCCGCAAGCGAGCATGCGGCCGGCGCGAAGCAAATGTTCGGGAAGATGGATGCCAACCATGACGGCAAGGTAACTGCCGCAGAAATGGCGGCAGCCCACCAGGCCATCAGCGGCCAGGCGGCGAAGAAATCGGACATGCCGGCAGCCGACAAGATCAAGGCCGTCGACGCTGACGGCGACGGCGTGCTCACTGCCGAAGAGCACGCCAAAGCCTCGGCATCGATGTTTGCAAAAATGGATACCGACAAGGACGGTTTCCTGAGCAAGCAGGAGATGGCCGCCGGGCATGCGGCCATGATGAAGAAACAGTGATCAGACCGGCGCCAGCAGCGCAAGCTGTTCAGGTGACAGATAGCACCACTCGCCTTCCTGCAGGCCAAGCGAGGCGAGTTGCAGTTGGCCGATGGCGGAACGATGCAGCGCAGAGCAGTGATTGCCGGCGGCAGCGAGCATGCGCTTGACCTGGTGGTACTTGCCTTGCTCCAGGACGATCTCGAGCTGGTTCTCGCCGCGCTTGATGCAGGTGACAGCAGCCAGCGGAGCCGGCTCATCGTGCAACTGGACGCCCGCCAGCATCTGGGCCACCAGCTCGTCGGTCACCGGTTCTGCCGTAGTGGCCAGGTAGACCTTGGGCACATGGCGCTTGGGTGAGGACTGGGCATGGATGAACGGGCCGTCGTCCGACATCAGCAGCATGCCGGTGGTGTCGTGGTCGAGTCGGCCAACCGGCTGGACTTCACGCCAGGTAAATTGCTCAGGAAGCAAGGTCAGCACACCGGGATGATGGCTGGGCTTACGGGAGCATTCGTAATCGGACGGCTTGTACAGCGCAATATAGAGGTGTTCGCGATAAACCCACTCTTCGCCAAACACTTCCAGCACCAGGCCGTCGGTTTCAATAGTCGCTTTATAGTTGTCCTGCACTTCGCCGCCGATGGAAACGTCACCGTCTTCAATCAGGGCGCGGCAGTATTTACGGGTGCCGAAGCCTTGCGACTGCAGGATTCGGTCCAGGGATAATTTACTCATGGGGCGGGATTTTACCGGATTTACGCTACCGCAAGCCTCCCTATTGATGCAGATCAAAGGGCGTGACAGTCGAGTTGGTACACTTAAATAGCATTAGGAATCTGCTGACTGGGCTATAGGAATTTCTTTGGGAGATCTCAGCAATGAAGCTCTACATCAACCGTAAGTCGTTGGCCCAGGCTCATGCCGCTTCGCTGGAAACCAAGCTGGCCGTAGCGCGCTGGAGTGGCCAGGCAGGCGCAATGCCGCAAGCTTTGTGGCGTCACCAGCAAGGTGCTGAGCTGCTGGAGTGGCTGCTGCAAGGGGGCTTTTCAACCGAAGAGCAGAACGCGGAAACGAAAACAGCGGCCAGGGGCCGCCGTTCTCTTGCCTCCCAAAGAGACAGTGACGAGGAATGTGAATTCACTCAAGTCCGCATCCGTAATGCGGCTGCGTAGTCTGCCTCAAGAATTGATTGCTGATCGCCCTCCCCTTGAATCGAACTACACCGTCAATATAGTCCACGTCGGGGAAATGGCAAGCAAAAATGCCAATGTTAACTGCTGAGCCATTCCAGGCAATAGCTCAGCGCAAGCTCGGCTTGGCCGCATCGGCTGCGGCCTTGATTGCGCCGTAACCGACGGCTGCGCCAAATTTCTTCAGCACGCGCTCAGGCAGGTTTTCATGCTGGGTGTAGTCGACGATATCTTCGGCTTTCACTATATCGCGCGCCACGCTGTCCACGCTGCCCAGGTCATCGGCCAAGCCCATTTCGATGGCGCGTGCCCCCGTCCAGTACAGGCCGGAGAACATATCAGGCGTTTCTTTCAGGCGTTTGCCACGGCCGGTACGCACCACGTCGATGAATTGCGCGTGGATTTCCTTGAGCATGCTCTGGGCATGCTGTTTCTGCTTGTCCGACTGCGGGCTGAACGGATCCATGAAGCCCTTGTTCTCGCCAGCCGTCAGCAGGCGGCGTTCGACGCCCAGCTTTTCCATGGTGCCGGTGAAGCCAAAACCGTCCATCAGCACGCCGATCGAACCGATGATGCTGGCCTTGTTGACGTAGATGCGGTCCGCAGCCGAAGCGATGTAGTAGCCGCCCGACGCGCAGATTTCATCGACCACCACATAGAGCGGCTTTTGCGGGTAGCCGTGGCGCAGGCGGCGGATTTCGTCCACGATCATGCCGGCCTGGACAGCGCTGCCACCCGGGCTGTTGATGTGCAGGACGATGGCCACCGAGCCGGTGTCCGAGAAAGCTTTGTTCAGTGCGGGAATCACCACGTCGGCAGCGCCGCTGCCTTCAGATTCAATGCTGCCCTCGATTTCGATCAGGGCGGTATGGCGGCCCAGCGCTTCAGCATCGCCGCCCATCAGGTTGACGCCGAAGTAGCTGGCCAGGGCGAAGAAAATGATGGCCAGCGTCGACACCTTGAAGAAGATGCTCCAGCGGCGGTTGGCACGCTGCTCTTTCAGCGTGGCGAATACCAGCTTTTCCAGAACCTCGCGTTCCCACTTGATGGGCGGGTTCTCGGCTGGCGGGACTGGCTGCTGGTTATTGTTCTCGTTGTTATCACTCATGGTCTTGGGCGCACATAGTCGTCGGGCTGCCAATAAATGTTTTCATCACGCTCGGACACGGCAATCGGGCGTAAACGGCCGCCGCGGCATGGGCCGCCGGCGCACTGGCCATTTTCAGGCATATAAATGGCGCCGTGTGTGGAACACATAATATAAAGGCCGCTGGATTCGAAGAACTCCCCCTCCGCCCAGTCGAGCTCGATCGGCACGTGGGCGCAGCGGTTCAGGTAGCCATACACCTTGCCGCCGTAGCGCACCACGAAGCCAGTGGTATCTTCACCGCCAGCGCGCAGGGGGAAACGGATGCCCTTGCCGCCTTCCAGCAGCGCCTCGGCAGCACAGACCAGGATGTCAGCGTCCATTACGCGTACTCGTTCAGCCACTGGTGCAATTGCGGCACCGTGCGGGCCGAATACACCGGGTTGCAGGCGGCCAGTTGATCAAGCGGATGGGCGCCATATTCGACGGCGATGCCGGAAGATCCCGCATTTTGCGCCATCATCAGGTCGTGTGTCGTGTCGCCGATCATGACGGTGCGCTTCAAATCCTGGCCCAGCTCGCGGGTCAGTTCCTGCAACATGGCCGGGTGCGGCTTGGAGAAGGTCTCGTCGGCGCAGCGCGTGGCGTCAAAGGTCGACAGCAGGCCGGCGGCGTTCAGAGCGCGATTCAGGCCCACCCGGCTCTTGCCGGTGGCGACCGCCAGGAAGAAGCCTTGCTGCGACAAATCCTGCAGCATCTCCGGAACGCCATCAAACAGCGTCAATTCGTGGTCTTTTGCCAGGTAATGGTAGCGATAGCGCTCGATCATGCGCGGATACACCTTGGGGTCGAGGCCCGGCATCGCCACCTGCATGGCTTCACCCAGGCCCAGCCCGATGACATGGGCCGCCTGCTCCCGGCTCGGGATTGGCAGGGCCAGGTCCTTGGCGGCGGCCTGGATGCATTTCACGATAGTGGCGGTGCTGTCCATGAGCGTGCCATCCCAATCGAAGACGATCAGGTCAAATTGCTTGCGCGGCATTATTTTTTTCTCAATTCAATGGTTTCCCCAAGCTTACCAAGAATCGCTGGCATTCGGCGGCCAAAGGCGCATTCAAGGTCATCGGCTTGCCCGTTTCCGGGTGAGTAAACGTAATCTGGTGGGCGTGCAAGAACATCCGTTTCAGTGCACCGCGGGTTTCGGTGGCTTTCTGCAGCGCCTTGTTCAGCGCGAAATCGCCGTATTTGTCGTCGCCAGCGATGGGGAAGCCCGAAGATTGCAGATGAACGCGAATCTGGTGGGTGCGTCCGGTTTTCAGCTCGGCTTCCAGCAAGGCGAAACCGTCGAACTTTTGCAGCAGGCTGAACACGGTATGCGAGGCCTGGCCGTCGGCCTGCACCCGCACGCGGCGCTCGCCGTCCGGCAGCGTATATTTATGCAATGCCAACTTGACGTGCTGGCGTTTGTTCTTCCAGTCGCCAACGGCCAGGGCCAGATAGCGCTTGTCGGTCGCACCGTCGCGCATCTGGTCGTGCAGGTTGGTCAGTGCGGTACGTTTCTTGGCGATCAGCAGCAGGCCGGAGGTTTCGCGGTCCAGGCGGTGCACCAGTTCCAGGAACTTGGCGTCCGGGCGTGCTGCGCGCAGTTGCTCGATCACGCCGAACGACACGCCGGAGCCGCCGTGCACGGCCACGCCGCACGGTTTGTCGATCACCAGCAAGTTGGCGTCTTCGAAAATCACGGGGAATTCGGCGGCCGGGACCGTCGACTCTTGCTTTTCAGCAATGCGAATCGGCGGAATCCGGACCAAGTCGCCGGCATTCAGGCGGTACAGCTGGTCGATGCGGCCCTTGTTGACCCGTACTTCACCCGAGCGCAGGATACGATAGACGTGGCTCTTCGGCACACCTTTGCAAACACGCAACAGGTAGTTATCGATCCGCTGACCGGCCTCTTCTTCAGTGATTGTGACGAATTGTGCTTGCGGCAGGACCTGTTGGGGGGAAGCGGATTCGGCTTTTTGCGCCTTGTTTTGGCCTGGCTTCCCAGAATTTCTCTCTAAGTCCTTCATTTTGAATATATAATCGTTCTGCCGCAGTTTTTAAATTGCTGCACGTGTAAAGAATTAAACGTACATTTTACACAGGGGCGTATCCACTGGCCTCGCCAAACGCAAATTCAGTGGGAAAAATTGTATACGCACATTCGTGCGCCGATCAGGGTCGCAACCACTGTTGTCATCGGCTCGAGCGCTCGTGTGCTGAATTAGACTGGCTGGATTGTTAGGATAAGTCCGGCGAGCAAGCACTACAGTCGTTGCTCGCTGGTTGATGAAGTGGATAACGCTTGCCGTTTCGCCAAGGCACCATACAAGATGCCCCGGCCCGACGATGTGCGCACGCCTGCATTCTCCCGCCACCCGGCAACGCTCGGGCCGTTGGATGATGTTGCACGCAGTGCGCAAACTCGGCATGACGATTTGCTTCATGCGCCCAATGCGGCGGCAGCGTTTCGCGCCTGCCGCATGACGAGGCATTTCCCCCTACAGCCTCCTTAATTCACGCGTATATCCTTGTACTTCGCCGTCTCCACGGAGGCGGCTTTGACATGGCCCAAGGGTCGCGGAGTTAATAAAAATGAAACGCATGTTGTTTAATGCTACGCAGCAAGAAGAGTTGCGCGTAGCCATTGTCGACGGTCAGAAATTGATCGACATCGACATCGAGACCGCCGGACGAGAGCAGCGCAAGTCCAATATCTACAAAGGCGTCATCACTCGAATCGAACCCTCCCTCGAAGCTTGCTTCGTCAGCTACGGCGAAGACCGCCACGGCTTCCTCCCCTTTAAAGAAGTTGCCCGTTCCTATTTCCGCGAAGGCGTCGACGTGCGCAATGCATCCGTCAAGGAAGCGCTGCGCGAAGGCCAGGAAATCATGGTGCAGGTGGAGAAGGAAGAACGCGGCAATAAAGGCGCGGCGCTGACCTCCTTCATTTCGCTGGCCGGCCGCTACCTGGTGCTGATGCCGAACAACCCGCGCGGTGGCGGTGTATCGCGCCGGGTGGAGGGCGAAGAGCGCCAGGAATTGCGCGAAACCATGGACAAGCTGGACCTGCCGCAAGGCATGTCGGTGATCGCCCGTACCGCCGGCATCGGCCGTACCGTGGAAGAGCTGCAGTGGGACTTGAACTACCTGATGCAACTGTGGCGCGCCATCGAAGGCGCCTCCAAGGCAGCCTCCGGGGCCTTCCTGATCTACCAGGAATCGTCGCTGGTGATCCGCGCCATTCGTGACTATTTCCAGCCTGATATCGGCGAGATCCTGATCGATACCGACGAGATCTACGAACAGGCGCACCAGTTCATGTCGCATGTCATGCCGGACATGGTGCACCGCGTGAAGCGCTACAGCGACGACGTGCCGCTGTTCTCCCGTTTCCAGATCGAACACCAGATCGAAACCGCCTACTCGCGCACGGTTCCACTGCCATCCGGCGGCGCGATCGTGATCGACCACACCGAAGCCCTGGTCTCCATCGACGTCAACTCGGCCCGCGCCACCCGCGGTTCGGACATCGAAACCACTGCATTCCACACCAACTGCGAAGCCGCCGACGAAGTGGCCCGCCAGCTGCGCCTGCGCGACCTGGGCGGCCTGATCGTGATCGACTTCATCGACATGGAAGTGTCGAAGAACCAGCGCGAAGTCGAACAGCGCCTGAAAGACGCCCTGCACCACGACCGTGCCCGCGTCCAGATGGGCAAGATTTCCCGCTTCGGCCTGATGGAACTGTCGCGCCAGCGCCTGCGCCCTTCCCTGTCGGAAGGCTCGCACGTGACTTGCCCGCGCTGCTCCGGCACCGGCCACATCCGCGATACCGAATCGTCCGCCCTGCAGGTGCTGCGCATCATCCAGGAAGAGGCGATGAAGGAAAATTCCGCCGCTATCCACGTGCAGGTGCCAGTCGACGTGGCTGCCTTCCTGCTGAACGAGAAGCGCGGCGAAGTGCTGAAGATCGAGACCCGTCACCGCATCACCGTGATCCTGATCCCGAACAAGCACCTGGAAACCCCGCACTACAAGCTGGAACGCATCAAGCACGACGATCCACGCCTGGAAGACCACGCTGCTTCCTACACCATGGCGGAAGCTGCCGAGACCGACATGTCGTTCTCCAAGCGCCATAAGGAAGAAGCCAAGCCGCGCCAGGAAGCCGTCGTCAAAACCATTACTCCAGAGCAACCAGCTCCGCTGGTGGAACACAAGCCGGAAGCGGCCAAGCCAGCCGCCGCTGCGCCACGCGCCGCCGCTGTTGCAGCACCTGCAGAAAAAGGTTTCTTCGCCAAACTGATCTCCTTCTTCACCGGCGGTGACAAGGAAGAGCCAGTGCAGCCGAAGGCGCCAGTCATCGTCACCAAGGCCCCGGCCAACGCAGAACGCGGCGACCGCAAGGATCGCGGCCAGCGTGGCCGTAACCGTGGCGGCAAAGGCGGCCGTGGCGAGCGTGAAGACCGCGAACCAGGTACCCGCCCAGGCGCCGAGGAAGCCAAACCGGCAGCAGAAGCCCGCAAGCCACGCGAACAGCGCGAGCCACGTGAAGCGCGTGAGCCACGCCTGCCGCGTGAACCACGTGAGCCACGTGAACAGCGCGAAGGCGCCGACGCAGCCCAGGCCCAAGGCCAGCGCGCCGAGCGTGAACCACGCGAGCCACGTGAACCGCGCCAGCCACGCCAGCCGCGCGAGCCACGTGCTGAGAAACCAGTTCCAGCGGAAGCCAAGGCCGAGGAACTGGCACTGGCAGCAACAGGCGTCGGTCCAGTTGGCACCGGCACCGGTGCTCCCGAGACTCCAGTACTGGTGAAAGCCGCCGGCAACACCGGTCCAGAGGGTGACGAAAATGAAGGCGCGGAAGGTGGCGATGAGCCACGCCGCCGCCGCCGTCGCGGTGGCCGCAACCGGAATCGTCGTGAGCGTGACGACGCTGAGGGCGTGGAAGGCGCAGAAGGCGTAAGCGAGGCAACGTTCACCGTCGCGCCGGCTGAAGGCGAAGCTGTTGCCGCCCCTGTCGCTGTAGAATCGGCTGCAACCGAAGTCGCCAGCGCGGCTACCGCCCCTGTCGCGGCACCTGCGGTTGCCGAACCAGTCGCTGCTGCCCCGGTTGTTGAAGCACCGGTCGCAGCTGCCCCAGTAGTTGCAGCTCCAGAAGTTGCAGCTCCAGAAGTTGCAGCTCCAGAAGTTGCAGCTCCAGAAGTTGCCGCTCCAGAAGTTGCAGCCCCTGCTGTTGCGGCTCCTGCCGTTGTCGAGCCAGTCGAGGCGGCACCGGTTGCTGCTGCGCCAGTGCAGCCAGCCGCTATCGACCTGCCGGTTGCCGCGCCAGCAGCCGCTGAGCCAGTCGAGGCTGAGCCAGTTGCCGCTGCCCCCGCTTCGCCACAAGGCGTGCTGCCATTCGCTGACGCCGCACCGGCTGCTGTCGAACCGGCAACTGCGGAAGAAGTTGCCGCTGACGTAGTTGAGCCAGCTGCCGAGCAAACACCGGCCGCTCCCGTTGCTGCCGCTCCGGCGCCAGCTCAGGTTGCACCAGTGCCAGCCCCGGTTGCCGCACCAGCACCAGCTCCGGTTGCCGCACCAGCACCAGCACCAGCACCAGCAACCGCACCGGCGCCTGCGCCTGCGCATGCCGCCGCCAAAGTTGATGTCAACGCCATGCTGGCTGCCGCCGGCCTGTCGATGGCAGTAACCGACCCGGCCAAGGTACGCGCTGCGCAGGAAGCAGCAGCTGCAGCAGCCACCACCCAACCGATCCGCGTGCCACGCGAGCGCAAGCCGCAGCCACCGGTCGCCAGCGAGCCGCTGGTGCAGGTTGAAACCAAGGTGAATGGCTAACCGGCCTGCCGCTGAAGAAAAGGGGAAGCCAAGTGCTTCCCCTTTTCATGTCCCATTGTGGGAAGCATTCCTGTACTGGCTCAAGCTAGGCTTCGTCAGCTTCGGTGGCCCCGCCGGCCAGATCGCCATGATGCACACCGAACTGGTAGAGCGCCGGCGCTGGATCTCCGAGCACCGCTTCCTGCACGCCCTGAATTACTGCATGCTGCTGCCTGGTCCCGAGGCCACGCAGCTTGCCGTCTACATCGGCTGGCTGATGCACCGCACACTGGGCGGCATCATCGCCGGCGTCTTGTTCGTTCTCCCTTCGCTGCTGCTGTTGATCGGCCTGTCCTGGGCCTATATGGCTTATGGAAGCCTGCCTGCCATCGCCGGCATCCTGTACGGCATGAAGCCCGCCGTCGTCGCCATCGTGCTGGCCGCCGCCTGGCGTATCGGCAAACGCACGCTGCGCAATCGCCCGTTGATGGCGATCGCGCTACTTGCCTTTATCGCCATCAGCTTCATCAAGCTGCCCTTCCCCGCCATCGTCGCCACCGCTGCCCTGCTGGGCTGGCTCGGCGGCCGCTGGCGCCCGGACCTGTTTGCACTGGGCGGCGCCGGGCATGGCCCCGCCGCCGCGCAAGGCGCGCACGCCCCCGCCCTGATCGACGATGACACACCGACGCCACCGCACGCCCGCTTCACCTGGGCCGGCCTGGCACGCGTCGTCGCCGCTGGCATCATCCTGATGGCAGGGGCCTGGCTACTGCTGGCCTGGCTGTTCGGCATCGACAAGCCCCTGGCGCAAATGGGCTGGTTCTTCACCAAGGCAGCCATGATGACTTTTGGCGGCGCTTACGCCGTCCTGCCCTATGTCTACCAGGGCGGCGTCGAACATTTCCAGTGGCTGACTGCCGCCCAGATGGTGGACGGCCTGGCGCTGGGCGAAACCACGCCCGGCCCGCTCATCATGGTGGTCGCCTTCGTCGGCTTCGTCGGCGCCTGGACACACCAAGCCATCGCCGGCAATCCAGCGCTGGCCGGCATTGCGGGCGCCACTGTCGCGGCCTGGTTCACCTTCGTGCCATCGTTCATCTTCATCCTGGCCGGCGGCCCGCTGGTCGAGTCCACGCGCGGCAATATCCGCATGACCGCCCCGCTGACAGCCATTTCGGCCGCCGTGGTCGGCGTCATTGCCAGCCTGGCACTATTTTTCGGTATCCACGTGTTCCATCCAGCCAGCCAGTGGGAGTGGCCGGCCGTTGCAATCGCCGCTGCCGCGGCCATAGCCTTAATGCAGTACAAGCAAGGAACAATCCGCGTATTAGTGGCCTGTGCAATTGCTGGCATCGTGCTATCGTACCGGGTGTAAACGAGCACCCAGCATGACCGAAAAAATCATCCTCCTGAATGATGGCCGCAGCCAGGCGCCGGCCATCCCGGCAACATTAGAAGCGCCGAGCGGCAGCCTGTTGGACCGCTTCGCCCGTCCGCTGCATGACCTGCGCATTTCCATCACCGACCGCTGCAACTTCCGCTGCGTCTACTGCATGCCGAAGGAAGTGTTCGACAAGGACTACCAGTACCTGCCGCACAACGCCCTGCTGACGTTTGAAGAGATCACGCGCATTGCGCGCCTGTTCGTCGAACACGGCGTCGAGAAGATCCGCCTGACCGGCGGCGAGCCGCTGTTGCGCAAGGACCTCGAGCGGCTGGTCGCCATGCTGGCCGGACTGCGCACGGCAAGCGGCAAGCAGCTCGACCTGACCCTGACCACCAACGGCTCCCTGCTGGCCCGCAAGGCGCAGTCGCTGAAAGACGCCGGCCTGCAGCGCGTCACCGTTTCGCTCGACGCCCTGGACGACGCCACCTTCAAGCGCATGAACGACGTCGATTTTGCAGTGGAAGACGTGCTGCACGGGATCGAGGTTGCACACAGCGTCGGCCTGGGCCCGGTCAAAGTGAACATGGTGGTCAAGCGTGGCATGAACGAGCAGGAAATCCTGCCGATGGCACGCCATTTCAACGGCTCGCCTGCCATCCTGCGCTTCATCGAGTTCATGGATGTCGGCACCTCAAACGGCTGGAACATGCACGATGTGGTGCCGTCGGCGGAAGTGGTGCGCATGATCGGCGCCGAAATGCCGCTGCTCCCCGTCGACCCGAATTACACCGGCGAAACCGCCGAACGCTGGCGCTATGTGGACGGCGGTGGCGAAATCGGGGTGATCTCCAGCGTAACGCAGGCGTTCTGCAAGGATTGTTCGCGCGCCCGCCTGTCGACCGAGGGCAAGCTGTACACCTGCCTGTTTGCATCGCGCGGCCACGACCTGCGTGCCCTGCTGCGCGAAGGCCGCAGCGATGCGGAAATTTCGTCCGCCATCAGCGCCTTGTGGCGCGTGCGCGGCGACCGCTATTCGGAACTGCGCACCATCAATACCGACGGCCTGGCGCTGGGCGCCGACCGCAAAGTCGAAATGTCATACATCGGGGGATAAGCAGACGATGGAACACAGCATCAGTGCCTTGATCCTGGCAGGCGGCCGCGGCACCCGCATGGGCCGCGTCGACAAAGGCCTGCAGCCATTTCGCGGCGGCACGCTTGCCTCGCACGTGCTGCAGCGGCTCGCCCCCCAGGTGGCCAGCGTTACCATCAACGCCAACCGCAACCTCGGCGCCTACAGTGCCCTTGGCGCGGAAGTCCTGCCGGACGAACTGGAGGGCTACGAAGGCCCGCTGGCCGGACTGCAAACCGGCCTGCGTCATTGCGCGACGGACCTGCTGCTGACCGCGCCGTGCGATTCGCCGTTCCTGCCACCGGACCTGGCGCAGCGCCTGTACGACGCGCTGAATGCACAGGGCGCCGATCTCGCCGTGGCATCCACACTGGAAACCGGCGAAGACGGCAAGACGCGCACGCAACTGCATCCCGTATTCTGCCTGGTGCGCAAGAGCGCCCTGCCCGCGCTGGACGACTATCTGCAAACCGGCTCGCGCAAGATGGATGGCTGGTATAAGTCGATCAAGGTGGCCGAAGTGCTGTTCAACGACGCGGCGGCGTTCCGCAACATCAATACGCTGACCGAACTGCAGAACGAAGAAGACGCTGCCGCGAATCCTTCGCTGAAAGATGTGGCCAGTTGCCTGTCCGGCTACGATCCGGATGCGCTGCCGGTACGGAACGCACAGCGCATCATCCGCGACTTCATCCAGCCGGTGCGCGGCATCGAGAAAGTCGCACTGCGCAGCGCCCTGGAGCGCGTGCTGGCGGCCGATGTGATTTCGCCGATCAATGTCCCGGCACATGACAATTCCGCCATGGACGGTTTCGCCTTTGCCGGCGCCCAGCTCAAAGCCGACGGCAATACCACGCTGAAGGTGATCGGCACCGCCTACGCCGGGCGCCCTTCCGCATTGAAGCCTGGCCCCGGCGAATGCGTGCGCATCATGACAGGCGGCGTCATGCCGGATGGCTGCGACACCGTGCTGCCGCAGGAACTTGCAGCCGACTTGAGCGACGTGGCCGTGACGATTGCACCGAATACGGTGCGTACTGGCGACAACCGGCGCTTCAAGGGCGAAGACCTGGGCGCCGGCACGCCCGCTCTCCGCAAAGGGAAAGTGCTGCGCCCGGCCGACCTGGGCCTGGTGGCATCACTCGGCCTGGCCGAAGTGCCGGTGCAGCGCCGCCTGCGCGTAGCCTTCTTCTCCACCGGCGACGAATTGCGCTCGATCGGCGAACCTCTGGCGGAAGGCTGCGTCTACGACAGCAACCGCTATACCTTGTTCGGCATGTTGCAGCGTCTTGGCTGCGATATTGTCGACATGGGCATCGTAAAAGATGACGCGGCATCGCTGGAAGAAGCCTTGCGCACGGCTTGCGAATGCGCCGACGCCGTGATCACTTCCGGCGGCGTGTCGGTGGGCGCCGCGGACTACACCAAGCAGGTCATGGCGACGCTGGGCGACGTGCATTTCTGGAAGATCGGCATGCGTCCCGGCCGCCCGATGGCTTTTGGCCGCATCCGCTCCAATGGCCACAGTGCCTACCTGTTTGGCCTGCCGGGCAACCCGGTGGCTGTCATGGTCACCTTTTACTTCTTTGCCCGCCACGCCCTGCTGCACATGATGGGAGCAGACTCGCCGGGCGACCAGATGCTGCGCGTGCGCTCGGCCCAGCCGATACGCAAGAAACCCGGCCGCACCGAATATCAGCGCGGCATCCTCGCCACGGCACTGGACGGCAGCCGCGAAGTGCGCATCACCGGCTCGCAAGGTTCCGGCATCCTGCGCTCCATGTCGGAAGCGAACTGCATGGTGGTGCTGCACGACGAGCAAGGCAACGTCGCCGAAGGCGATCTGGTCGACATAATCGTCTTCGACGGCCTGGTTTAAGGGACCAGCAATGCCTGGATCTCCGGCTTCGCGTAGTTGTCGCGGGTGACCATGACGGCATCCGTCAGGATGGTCTGGTCTTTCATGGCTGCGCCCCGTGCAGCCGCCAGCGCCGCCTTCATTGAGAGTTAGCCCATCTGGCGCGGATCCTGCACCACCAAGCCGTTGATCTCCTGCTTGCCCAAACCTTCCAGCAGAAAATCGGTCGTATCGAAGCCCACGAATTACTTTTTCCCGGCAAGGCCCGCTTGCCGCAGCCCGCGCAGCATGCCATCGCTGGTCGATTCATTGACCGCAAAAATGCCATCGAGATCGGGATGCCGTTCCAGCAATAGCGCCGCGCTGCGCGCCGCCTTGCCGCGCGTGCCGCCGCCATATTCGTCCGCCACGATATTGATGCGCGGCGCATTCTTCTTCAGGTAATCGATAAAGCCTTCAGCCCGCTCTTCCGTCGAGCCACTGCCTGCGATGGTGCGCAATATCGCCACCCTGCCCTGCCGGTTCAGCGAGCCGGCCAGCCGTTCCGCTGCCATCCTGCCTGCCGCAACATTGTTGGTGGTGATGAAATTGGTGTGCGCCTTGCCGTCCAACGCGGAATCCACCGCTACGACCTTGATCCCTAGCGCTGCAGCCTGCTCAACCGAAGCGACCACGCGGCTGCGATCGGTCGCTGCGATGATGATGGCATCGACACCTGGCCTGGAATAAATGCGCAGGATCTCGATCTGCGAGTCGACGTCGTCATTGTGCGCCGGACCACGCCAGGTCAGTTGGACATGCCCGTCTTCCCGCATTGCGCGCTCGACTCCCTGCCGCATGAAAGTCCAGAAAACCTGGTCACGCGACTTGGGTATGAAGACGACCTCCAGGTCCCTGGCCAATACCGGGCACACCGCCAGAGCGAAGTAACTCAGCAGGAGCACGCACCATTTTTTCATGATTCCGCTATCTTACTCCCCAACCCCTCGGGTGTTTTCGCCGATTCAGTAACGGTAACAATGGGCCTGCTGCGGCTCACTGCGCATCAATGCAGTGCTCCAGGCGGGATTGGTGGCTTGCTGGCATTTGACCAGGACTTCGGACCAGGCTTTCAGGTTGGCTTCGGAGGCGTCCTTCTTCCATGCTTCGTCCATTGCGCGGGCGAAGGGAGTTTGCCGGCGCAGGGGGCTTAGCTGGCGGCCGAAGCTGTCGCGCGCGGGAACCATATCCGCCACTGAGACCGGCGGGCGGGCGGGGGGTTTTGCGCCAGGAATTTCAAGCTCTCCGCCCAACGCGCAGGCTGCTGTTGCTGGCAGCAGCAAGGCTAGCGCGAGGCGGGCGGCGAGTCCCATCGTTCAGGTGGAGCTGTCGGCGTCGGCATCGACGCTGTCGGCCGCGCCCAGCATGAGCAGGGCTTCTTCGGCAGGGAGCGCTTCGACGGACTTCAATTTGCGGGCCATCTGGCGGCTGCGGACTTCCGCGCTCTCGATATTGCGGGCAGCGCGTTCCAGCGTGGTCTTGGTCGCGGCAAGGACGTCGCCGAATTTGGCAAACTCCGTTTTCACGGCGCCCAGCACCTGCCACACTTCGGACGAACGTTTCTCCAGCGCCAGGGTGCGGAAGCCCATTTGCAAGCTGTTCAACAAGGCCGTCAACGTGGACGGGCCGGCGATGCTGACGCGGTTCACGCGCTGCAGTTCGTCAGCCAGGCCGGGACGGCGCATCACTTCCGCGTACAGGCCTTCGGTCGGCAGGAACAGGATGGCGAAGTCGGTAGTCATCGGCGGCGAAACGTATTTCTCGGCAATCGTTTTCGCTTCGCCGCGCACGGCACGTTCCAGCTCGCGGCCTGCGGCGGCAACTGCATCGGCATCGGCGCGGTCGGCCGCTTCCAGCAGGCGTTCGTATTGCTCCTTCGGGAACTTGGCGTCGATCGGCATCCACACTGGCGCCCCGCCCTCTTTCTGGCCCGGAAGCTTGAGTGCAAATTCGACGCGGGCGTTGCTGCCCGGGATGGTCTCGACGTTCTTCGCGTACTGGTCCGGCGTGAGAATTTGCTCGAGCAGCATTTCCAGTTGCACTTCGCCCCAGGTGCCGCGCGTCTTCACATTGGTCAGTACGCGCTTCAAATCGCCGACGCCCAACGCCAGCTGCTGCATTTCGCCCAGCCCCTGGTGCACGCGCTCCAGCCGCTCGGAGACCTGGCGGAACGATTCGGTCAGGCGGGTTTCCAGGGTTTCGTGCAGTTTTTCATCGACCGTCTTGCGCATTTCTTCCAGCCGCGCCCCGTTGTCCGCCTGCAGTTCGCGCATCTTGGTCTCCAGCGCCACGCGCACTTCCAGCAGGCGCCGTGTATTCGACTCGGTCAGCACCTCGATCTGGCGCCGCATGGTTTCAAGCTGCTGCACCGTGGCGGCATGCGACTGCGCCAGGATGTTGCCCATCTCCTGCCGCTGTGCCTGCGCGGTTGCCTGCAACTGCAGGCGCACTTCGCGTTCGACGCGATCCAGTTGGTCGGCAACGTCGCTGCCGCGGCTGCGCAGCAGCGAGACAATTTGCAGGACAATAATCACGGCGGCCAGCGCCAGCAGGACGGTCAATTCCATCAATCAGCCTTGTTCCGCATCCAGTCGGCGGTCTGGAAGAACGACTCCATCAGCCGCAGGCGCAATGGTTCTTCGATGCCGACATCCTGCATCGCCCACGCCATGCAGCGCAGCCACTGGTCGCGCTCACTGGAACCGACGGCGAAAGGCAGGTGGCGCGCGCGCAGGCGCGGGTGGCCAAAGCGTTCAATGAACAGGTCCGGGCCGCCCATCCAGCCGCTGAGGAACCAGAACAGCTTGTCGCGCGAGCCGTCGGTGCTGGGCGGGTGCATGGCACGGATGCCGGCAAACTCCGGCTCCAGCTCCATCAGGTCGTAAAAACGGTCAACCATCGCGCGCAGCTTGGTTTCGCCGCCGATGACTTCATAAAGGGTGCGTGCTTCATCATTCATAAAGCAATGATAGCGCATGGACGTATTGATGTGGATCAAGCATAGTGCTGATTCTGCGCAAAATGCGCCAACAAACCGCCATCATTGCCGGATGATCCGACGCCTTATCCGAACCCGCCTGCGTGCCCGCAGTGCCGAGGAAATCGCCGACCTGCGCCTGGCTGCGTTAAGCTGGCTCGGAATCACCTGCTTTCCACTGTACTACGCAATTTTCGGCTGGCTGGTGCCGCAACCGTATGAGAACCTGGCGGCGCGCGCCATCGGCACCGCGCTCGGGATTGGCGGCTTGCTGGCAAGACGCCTTCCGCCGCGCCTGCGCGATCGCTACACCCTGGTGCTGGTGACCTATGAACTGCCATTCTTCTGCACCTTCATGTTCCTGATGAACCACGCCAACGTCACCTGGTCCCAGGTGATGCTGGTGATGCTGGTGGCGCTGTTCCACTTCGATTTCCGACTCGCGTTACGCGCAGGGGCCATCGGCATTTCCGCCGCCGTGCTGCTGGCAATCGCCCTGGGCGCCGGCAACATGCTGCTTTCCGCGGACGTGCTGCAACTGCTGCCGGTGCAGTTGTTCCTGGTCGGCTGGATGTGGGTGTTTTCGCAAAGCCGCAAGGCACTGGAAGAAGAAAAGCTGGAAGGCCTGGGCGAAGGCCTGGGCGCCGTGGCGCATGAAATGCGCACCCCGCTGGCCAGCCTGGATGCCAATGTACGCGGACTGTCGCGCATGCAGCAGCGCGCCGGGCAGGAAAACCCCGCGATGCGCCAGGCGCTGGGCCGCATGCAGTATGAAGTGCGCCATATGAACCATATGATCGACCTGTTCCTGCTTAGTGCGCAAGCGGTGCGGCAAAAGCTGGACCCGCACGAAACCGTGTCCATGCTCGATACGGTCGAATCGGCATTGCGCCGCTATCCCTTCACCGGCGAGGTCCAGCGCCAGCTCGTTGCGCTGCAGGTGCGCAGCGACTTTCGCTTCGGCGGTCAGAATGAGCTCGCCATCATGCTGCTGTTGAACCTCCTGCGCAATGCAATGCAGGCGGTGCAGCGCGCGGGCAAAGGGCGGGTCAGGATCGTGATTGACGGCGGACGGCCAATTCCGCGTGTGCTGGTGATCGATACCGGCTGCGGCATCGCCCCCCGCCACCTGCCAATGATCTTCCAGCGCTTCTTCACTTATCCGGAGCATAATGGCGCCGGCATCGGCCTGGCACTATGCCGCCAGGTGATGCAAGCGTGGGAAGCGAAACTACATTGTGTCTCCCGCGAGCACGCATATGCTATCTTTGTGCTTGAATTTCCCTTAAAAGCCAGCCGCTGAACCATGAAACTGCCCGTTTACGCCCACCCAACCATGACCGTCCTGGTGGACGACAGCGATACCTTCCTCCATAGCCTGGTATTCCAGCTCGATCCGATGCAGGCCAGCGTATGTTTCCATGACCCGCTGCAGGCGCTGGAATGGTTCAAGGCCAATGCCCAGAGCAGCGAATTGCCGCTGCAAGTGGATTTCGACAACCCGAACCAGTCGGCCGAGCAGCGCAATGTGGCGGTGGACCTGGAGCAGATTTACCGGATTTCCGGCCAGCGCCAGCGTTTTTCCATTCCCTCCGTGCTGGTGGTCGATTATTCAATGCCACAAATGAACGGCGTGGCATTCTGCCAGGCGATCCAGCACCTGCCGTGCAAGAAAATCCTGTTCACCGGCCAGGCCGACGAAAAGATCGCGGTGGATGCCTTCAACCGCGGCCTGATCGACCGCTATATCAAGAAAAGCGCGGACGATGCGCTGGACCGGCTGGAAGAGGAAGTGGCAGCGCTGCAAAAGGCCTTCTTCCAGGAGCAGTCGGAGACCCTGCTCGACATGCTGGTGCTGCACGAATTCAGCTTCCTGCGCTGTGGCGCGCTGGCCAAGGTGGTGCAGCAGTTGTACCAGGAGCACGGCTTTGTCGAGCACTACCCCTTCCCTAGCCCGAGCGGCATCCTGTTCTTCAAGGCCGACGGTTCGGCGCAATTGATGGTGGTGGAAACGGAGCGCGGATACGAATCGCAGGTGGAAATGGCACGCGACAGCGGCGCCCCACAGTCGCTGGTCGAAGCACTGGAAGAAAAGCGCATGCTGCCCTTCTTCCCGCCGGACGGCATGTACTCGGATGAAGTGGGCCAGCACTGGCACCGCTACTGCAAGGCGCCACAGGTATGCAAAGGGCTGGAGACCTATTACTGGGCCCTGTTCGAGGTTGAACCGGCCCTGCTCGACATCCAGCCTACCCCCTACGCAGAATTCCTGCGCCAGCACACCCCGCCGCTGGCCGCCTAACGGCCCAGCCCGTGTCCCACCCTGGGGTCACACCCCAGCCGGGACACGGACCCAGGCTTAAGCTTCCCGCAGAGTTTGCAGCGGGGGGTGGTTCAGCACATTGCGCAGGCCGAGCCAGCCGCCGATCACGGCGCAGATCGCGCCTGCCAGCAAGCCCGCCAGCCAGACCCAGGGACTGAAAGTCCAGGCGAACTTGAACTGGTAGGTTGCCAGTCCCCATCCCATCAGGCCGGCGCCGGTCGCGGCCAGCAGGCCGCCCAGGCCGCCAACCAACATGAATTCAATCAGTTGCGCCTGCGAGAGCTGACGGCGGGTGGCGCCCAGGGCACGCAGCAGGCCCGCTTCGCGGCGCCGCTCGTCCTGCGAGCCCATCAAGGCGGCATACAGCACCAGCACGCCGGACAGCAAAGTGAAGGCAAACAGGAATTCCACCGCCTGGATCACCTGGTCCAGCACCGATTGCACCTGGCGCAGGATGCCGCCCACGTCGATGATGGTCAGGTTGGGGAAGTCGCGCGAGAGAGCATTGCCGGCAGCCAGGGCATTTTTCGGCAAATGGTAGGACGTGATCCAGGTTTGCGGCGTGTCGGCCATCGCAGCGGGATTGATGATGACGAAGAAGTTCACCCGCATCGAGCCCCATTCGAGCTTGCGCAGGCTGGTGATCTTCGCCTCCACCGGCGAACCGGCGATATCGAAGCGCATCGAATCGCCCAGCTTCAGCCCCAGCGTCTTGGCGATGCCTTCTTCGACCGAAGCTTCAGCCGCAGTGCCGCCCATCGACCATTTGCCCGCCGTGACCTGGTTCTGTGCCGGCAGATCGACCATGGTGGAAAGATTGAACTCGCGTTCGGCCAGTCCTTTTGCCCGTTCGTCGGTGTAGGTCTCGCTGGTGATCGCCTTGCCGTTCACCGCTACCAGGCGGCCGCGGATCATCGGGAACAGCGGCACCTCCTTCACGCCGGCAGCCTTCAGTTGCGCGGCGATGGCATCCTTCTGGTCCGGCTGGATATTGATGATGAAACGGTTCGGCGCATCCGGCGGCATGGTATTGCGCCAGGCCGACATCAGGTCGCCGCGCACCACGGTCAGCAGCAGCAAAGCCATCAGGCCAAGCGACAGCGATACCACCTGCACCACGGTGGCGCCAGGACGGCGGCGCAGCGACGTGACCGCAAAGCGCCATGACTGGTGCGAAAACGCGTTGCGCAGCGGGCGCAAGGCTTGCAGGCCAAGCCAGCCTGCCAGGGCAAACACCGCAAAACCAAGCAGGAAGCCGCCGCCGGTTACCCCCGCCAGCTTGACGTCATTCGATTGCCACAGCAGCAGCGCGCCGAAAGCGGCGATGCCCAGGCCATAGGTCGCCAGCGCCGCAGGTTTCGGGGCAGCAGCTTCGCGGCGGATCACGCGGTTGTGCGGCACGTTCCGCAATTGCAGGATCGGCGGCAGCGCGAAGCCGGCCAGCAGGATCATGCCGGTGGCCAGGCCTTGCAGTGCCGGCAGCATGGTCGGTGCCGGAATATCGGTGGCCACCAGGCTTCCCAGCAGTTGCAGCAGCACATAGTGGGCGCCAAAACCCAGCAGCACGCCAAGCAAGCTGCCCGCCAGGCCAACCACCAGGAATTCAACCAGGTAAATTACCGTCACCTGGTTTTGCGTCAGACCCAGGCAGCGCAACATGGCGCAGGAATCCAGGTGGCGCTGCATGAAGCGGCGCGCGGCCATTGCCACTGCCACGGCAGCCAGCATGGCCGACAACAAGCCAACCAGCGACAGGAAACGATCGGCGCGGTCAAGGGTGGCGCTCATTTCCGGGCGCCCCTCTTCCAGCGATTCGATGCGCACGCCGCGCACCTTGTCTTTCCTGATCAGGGCCTTCAGCCACTCGCCATATTCCTGCGCCGGCCTGGAGCTGGCGCCGGGTCCGGCCACCATCAGCCGGTAGCCAACACGTGAGCCTTCCTGTACCAGGTTGGTCGCTGGCATATCGGACAAGGCGAGGAAGACGCGCGGTGCGAAATTGATGAAGCCACCGCCACGATCCGGCTCCGCCGCAATCAGTTGCGTCACGCGGAACTGCTTGTCGCCCAGTTGCACCGTGCCGCCGACAGCCACCTCCAGCGAGGCGGCCAGCGCCGGATCGATCCACACCGTGCCCGCTGCCGGCGCGGCCGGCGCCGGGGTGCCGATGCTGTCATTGGCTTGTGCGATATCGGTGTTGACCTTGACGCGCCCGCGCAGCGGATAGCCCGGACTGACGGCTTTCAGCGTTACCAGCACGGAACGGGCTGCATCACCCTGCCCGGCCTGCGCCATGCTGGGAAAGGCCAGCGTGTCGGCCACCAGCAAGCCGCGCTTTTGCGCCTCTTCGCGCCAGGCGGCGGGCACCGGATTGTCGGCTACCACCACCAGGTCGGCGCCCAGCAACTGGTGCGCATCGCGATTCAGCCCGCTGCGCAGGCGATCGATGAAGAAACCGGCGGCCGACAGTGCCGCCACCGCCACTACCAGCGCTACCAGCAGGAAGCGCAACTGACCGGCGCGCCAGTCGCGCGCCGTCATCCTCAAGGCTTGTCGAAACATTGATTGTCAGACCACGTTAAAGGCGGAAAAATACGTATCCACTTCATCCAGCAACTTCTGCTTTTCTTGCGCTGGCAGGAAGGCCGCTTCGAAGCTGTTGCGCGCCAGTTGGTGCGCGTGGGCCAGGCCGAGCGGCAGCGCATCGAACACGGCAACAAAGTTGTCGTTCATATAGCCGCCAAAGTAAGCCGGATCGTCCGAATTCACCATCGCCACCAGGCCCGCATCGAGCAGCTCCAGCAGGTTATGGTCTTTCATCTGGTCGAACACGCGCAGCTTGGTGTTGGACAGCGGGCAAACGGTGAGCGGCATGCGCAGCGCGGCCAGGCGCCGCGTCAATGCAGGATCTTCCAGGCAGCGCACGCCGTGGTCGATGCGTTCCACCTTGAGCAGGTCGACTGCGGTTTCGATATAGGCTGGCGGACCCTCCTCGCCGGCGTGCGCCACCAGGTGCAAACCCAGGTCGCGGGCACGCGCGAACACGCGGGCGAATTTTTCCGGCGGGTGGCCGACTTCGGAAGAATCGAGGCCGACGCCGATGAATTTATCGCGGTATGGCAGCGCCGCTTCCAGCGTGGCGATCGCGTCTTCCTCGCTCAGGTGGCGCAGGAAGCACAGGATCAGCCTGGCGCTGATTGGCCCTTCGGTGCAGGCGCGATGGATACCATTAATTACATCGCCAATCGGCACGCCGCGCGCAGTGTGGGTCTGCGGATCGAAGAAAATCTCCGCATGGCGCACGTGGTCGGCCCTGGCGCGCTGCAGGTAGGCCATGGTCATGTCGTAGAAATCCTGCTCCTTCAGCAGCACGCTGGCGCCGGCGTAATAGATGTCGAGGAAGGATTGCAGGTTGGTGAAGGCATACGCATCGCGCAGCGCTTCCACCGACGGGTAGGCCAGCTTGACGCCATTGCGCTCGGCCAGCGCGAAGATCAGCTCCGGCTCCAGCGAGCCCTCGATGTGGATGTGCAGTTCGGCCTTCGGCATGTTTTGCACGATGGAGCGCATTTGGGTAGTCATTTTTTGTTCTCTTTCGCTTTGGACGTTTGGAACATGATACTTCACATGTGCTGCAGAGTCGGGCCAGCCGTGCTACTGTGGTGCCAACGCGCGAGGGGATCAGCACCGGCTTTACTTCTACATCCAATAGAGCAATAATAAATTTCATCAACGTAAGATGCGTTTCGAGCCCGGCAACCATCCCCCCGCCGGCTAATAATGATCCAGCTCTGAGCCTCGGGCAATCCCTGGCACCTCAAGCAAGCTGGCAAAGCATTGAGCAGGCCTGCAGCCCATAGCTTCGACTGCCGACCATGTGACGAGTAGATTTTTCATTAAAGGACATTCACATGACCATTTTTGACAACTACGCAGCACGCTACGAGCGCACCAAGGAAGAGGAAATGTCCCTCTCCGAATATCTCGCGCTTTGCAAAAAGGACCGCCTGACCTACGCTTCAGCGGCGGAACGCATGCTGGCTGCGATTGGCGAACCGACCCTGGTTGATACGCGCAACGATACGCGCCTGTCCCGCATCTTCGCCAACAAGGTCATCAAGATTTATCCCGCCTTCCGCGAGTTCTACGGCATGGAAGACGTCATCGAACAGGTAGTCGCCTACTTCCGCCATGCCGCGCAAGGCCTGGAAGAGCGCAAGCAGATCCTCTACCTGCTGGGCCCGGTTGGCGGCGGCAAGTCCTCGATTGCGGAAAAGCTCAAGCAATTGATGGAAGAAGTGCCGTTCTATTGCCTGAAAGGTTCGCCGGTGAATGAATCGCCGCTCGGCCTGTTCAGCGAGGCAGAAGACGGCACCATCCTGGAAGAAGATTACGGCATCCCGCGCCGCTACCTGCGCAATATCCCTTCGCCATGGGCGGTCAAGCGCCTGCACGAATTCAATGGCGATATCAACCAGTTCCGCGTGGTCAAGCGCTACCCTTCGGTGTTGAAGCAGACCGCCATTTCCAAGACCGAACCAGGCGACGAGAACAACCAGGACATTTCTTCCCTGGTCGGCAAGGTCGATATCCGCAAGCTGGAAGACTACGCCCAGGACGATCCGGACGCCTACAGCTATTCCGGCGGCCTGTGCCTGGCCAACCAGGGCCTGATGGAATTCGTGGAAATGTTCAAGGCCCCGATCAAGGTGCTGCACCCGCTGCTGACCGCCACCCAGGAAGGCAACTACAAGGGCACCGAAGGCTTTGGCGCCATCCCCTTCGAGGGCATCATCCTGGCGCACTCGAACGAGTCGGAATGGAAGAGCTTCAAGAACAACCGCAACAACGAGGCATTCCTCGACCGGATCTATATAGTGAAGGTGCCGTACTGCCTGCGCGTCACCGACGAAATCAAGATCTACGAGAAGCTGCTGCACAATTCCTCGCTCGACAAGGCGCCTTGCGCCCCCGGCACGCTGCGCATGATGTCGCAGTTCGCCATCCTGTCGCGCCTGAAAGAGCCGGAAAACTCGAGCATCTTCAGCAAAATGCTGGTGTACGACGGTGAAAACCTCAAGGACACCGACCCGAAAGCCAAGTCCATCCACGAGTATGTTGACTACGCCGGGGTCGACGAAGGCATGAGCGGGCTGTCCACGCGTTTCGCCTTCAAGATCCTGTCCAAAGTGTTCAACTTCGACTCGACCGAGGTGGCGGCCAATCCGGTGCACCTGCTCTACGTGCTGGAACAGCAGGTCGAGCGCGAGCAATTCCCGCCGGAGACCGAGCAAAAATACTTCTCCTATATAAAAGAGCACCTGGCCCAGCGCTATGTCGAGTTCATCGGCAAGGAAATCCAGACCGCCTACCTGGAGAGCTACTCCGAATACGGCCAGAACATCTTCGACCGCTACGTCACGTTTGCCGATTTCTGGATCCAGGACCAGGAATACCGCGACCCGGATACCGGCGAGAGCTTCGACCGCGAATCGCTGAACAATGAACTGGAGAAGATCGAAAAGCCGGCCGGGATTTCGAACCCGAAAGACTTCCGTAACGAGATCGTCAACTTCGGGCTGCGGGCGCGCGCCAACAACGGCGGCAAGAACCCGGCCTGGACCAGTTACGAAAAGTTCCGCACGGTGATCGAGAAGAAAATGTTCTCCAATACCGAAGAACTGCTGCCGGTGATCTCCTTCAACGCCAAGGCCAGCGCCGAGGATGCCAACAAGCACGCCGACTTCGTGGCGCGCATGGTGGAAAAGGGTTACACGGCCAAGCAGGTCCGGCTGCTGTGCGAATGGTATCTGCGCGTGAGGAAGTCGTCCTGATTGAGAAGTGGGATAATCAGGACGCGCCAATCAAGCAGGCAGGAGGCACATGACTTACCTCATCGACCGTCGTTTGCAGGGCAAGAACAAGTCCGCGGTCAACCGCGAACGATTTTTGCGGCGTTACAAGGGCCAGATCAAGGATGCGGTCGGGCGCGCCATCAAGGGGCGCTCGATCACCGACATCGAGAATGGCGAAAAAGTATCGATTCCCGTCAAGGACGTGAACGAGCCCTCGTTCGGCCACGCCCACGGCGGCGTCTGGGAAGTGGTCAACCCCGGCAATGAGGAATACCAGAAAGGCGACCAGATCAACCGCCCCAAGGGCGGTGGCGGCAGCGGCCGTGGCCGCGCAGGCAACAGCGACCAGACCAGCGAGGATGATTTCATCTTCGAACTGTCACGCGAAGAATTCATGAACTACTTCTTCGAAGACCTGGAACTGCCGCACATGATCAAGACCCAGCTCACGGCCACCACCGAATTCAAGCCGCAGCGTGCCGGGTACACGGTGTCGGGCACGCCGTCCAACATCCATGTGCTGCGCTCCCTGCGCGGCGCTCTCGGCCGCCGCATTGCGGTGGGCGGCAATTCGCGCAAGCGCCTGATCGAGGCCGAGCGCGAACTGGAAGAATTGCTGGTGGCCGGGGCCCCGCTCGACGATCCTGAGGTGATCGAGCTGAAGCGGCTGATCCACCACCTGCATACGCGGCTGCTGGCCATCCCCTTCATCGACCCCTTCGACCTGCGCTATTCCAACCGCATCAAGGTGCCGAAGCCGATGACCCAGGCCGTGATGTTCTGCATCATGGACGTGTCGGGCTCGATGGACGAGCAGCGCAAGGATACGGCCAAGCGCTTCTTCATCCTGCTCTACCTGTTCCTCAAGCGCGTGTACGACAAGATCGAGGTGGTGTTCATCCGCCACCATACGGCAGCGTCGGAAGTGGACGAGAACGAATTCTTCCACTCGCGCGAATCGGGCGGCACCGTGGTGTCCTCGGCCCTGCACCTGTTAAACAAGATCATCGACGAGCGCTTCGGCGGCGGCAGCTGGAATGCCTATGTGGCGCAAGCTTCCGATGGCGACAACTGGGATAACGATTCCGTGCTGTGCCGGCAACTGCTGGTCAATACCATCATGCCCAAGGTGCAGTACTACACCTATGTCGAGATCACCGACGGCCCGCCGCAGAACCTGTGGGAGCAGTACGCCCAGATTCCCGAATACCACCAGCACTTCGCCATGCAGAAGATAGTCACGCCGGCCGATATTTATCCGGTGTTCCGCGAACTGTTCAAGAAGCAACCAAAATGAACCAGATGACCAAGCGCCCCCCGCATCCACGCGCCCTTCCGGAGCAATCCGAATGGACGTTTGAACTGATCGAGCAGGCGCACGAGGAAATCCGCCGCGTGGCGCACAACTTCGGGCTGGATACCTATCCCAACCAGTTGGAAATTATTACTGCCGAGCAAATGATGGATGCCTACACCTCGGTAGGCATGCCGGTATCGTATGCGCACTGGTCTTTCGGCAAGCATTTCCTTGCAACAGAGAAAGGTTACAAGCGCGGGCAGATGGGGCTGGCCTACGAGATCGTGATCAACTCCAACCCCTGCATTGCCTATCTAATGGAGGAGAACAGCCTGACCATGCAGGCGCTGGTGATTGCCCACGCTGCCTACGGCCACAATTCCTTCTTCAAGGGCAATTACCTGTTCAAGACCTGGACCGATGCCGATGCCATCATCGATTACATGGTGTTCGCCAAGAATTACATCACCGAGTGCGAGCAGCGCCATGGCATCGATGCCATTGAATTGCTGCTCGACTCTTGCCACGCGATCCAGAACTATGGCGTGGACCGCTACAAGCGGCCGGCCAAGCTGTCGCTGGCGCAGGAAGCGATGAAACAGAAGGAACGCGAAGCCTACCTGCAGTCCCAGATCAACGAGTTGTGGCGCACCGTGCCGCGGCGCGAAGAAGAAGCGGTCGACAAGCCGGCACCGCGCTTCCCTCCCGAGCCGGAAGAAAACCTGCTGTACTTTATAGAGAAGTATGCCCCGCTGCTGGAACCGTGGCAGCGCGAGATCGTGCGCATCGTGCGCAAGATCAGCCAGTATTTCTACCCGCAGCGCCAGACCCAGGTGATGAATGAGGGCTGGGCCACGTTCTGGCACTACACCATCCTCAACCAGTTGTACGATGAGGGCGTGGTCAGCGACGGCTTCATGATGGAATTCCTGAAGAGCCATACCAATGTGGTATACCAGCCGCCGGTGCACAGCCCCTATTACAACGGCATCAACCCGTATGCGCTGGGCTTTGCGATGATGTCCGACATCCGGCGCATTTGCGAGAACCCGACGCAAGAAGACCGCGAATGGTTCCCTGACATTGCCGGCAGCGACTGGAAGAAGACGCTCGACTTTGCCATGCGCAACTTCAAGGATGAAAGTTTTATTGCGCAATATCTTTCGCCGCGCCTGATCCGCGAGTTCCACTTCTTTGCCGTATTAGATGACGACAAGAACGACAAGCTGGCCGTCTCGGCCATCCATGACGAGCTGGGCTACCGCTATGTGCGGCAAATGCTGGCCGACCAGTACAACCTGGGCAACCGCGAGCCTAATATACAGGTGTGGTCCGTCAATACCCGCGACGACCGTGCCCTGACACTGCGCCACACGCAGTACAACCGCCGTCCCCTCAACCAACAGGCCAACGAAGTATTGAAGCACGTCGCCCGCCTGTGGGGATTCGACGTTCACCTGGATACGGTTTCGCCGGATGGCCAGGTGATCAGCACCATCGAGTGCAAGCGCGAGAAGCGCAACCGGGTGATCTGACGACCGCTTTTGACAGAGTTACGTCGAAGCAACACACTTCGCCAAATTTCCTTAGCTCCGCCGACCATGTTGGCGAGCAATCTTTTGTCCTAAAGAAAAAGTGATGAAGATCAATCGCAGAGGCGAAAAAATGCTCAATTTTCTCTTGCTTTTTCTGCCAGACCACTTTGGCGTAGTCTGGTAACAGCCTGCCAATATGGGGCTAAGGGCATGAAATTTAAACGGTTTTCGGGACAAAATTCTATGCAAAAATCCAAAATTCGTATGTATAATTCGCCGACGTCCCGGATGCGGCTGTAGCTTTGTGTCGCCATTTTGGGGGTTTAAAGTAGCAACACAAGAGTTGGTATTGGAGAAAGCAGGCATGAATTTCAGTGATAACGAGAAAATTGCCGGGAAGAAGAACTATACGGGCATCGCGTTCGTCGTAATCCTGCACGTGATTGCTGGTTACGGCATCGTATCCGGCCTGGGCAAGAAGATGATTAGCAAGATGATCGAACCGGTGGAGACCAAGATCATCGAGGAGGTCGCCCCACCTCCGCCAAAAGAACTGCCGCCACCGCCACCTCCACCAGAGATGAAGGCACCCCCACCGCCATTCATTCCTCCGGTCGAAGTGAACGTGCAGCAACCGCCGCCAGCGCAGAACGTGATCGCCAACGCGACCAACGTGAAGCCAGCCACCACCGATATTCGCCCAGCCCCTCCAGCGGCACCAGCGCCCGCAGCCCCTGCGGCCACTGGTGTTCGTACCCCGGCTGTGGTCGACTTTGGTACCTGCGCCAAGCCTGAATGGCCGAAGTCGTCGCTGCGTAACGAGGAAACCGGTACCGTGACCCTGTCGTTCCTGATCAGTGCGGACGGCCGTGTCGGCGATTCGAAAGTAGTGAAATCTAGTGGTTTCCGTGATTTGGACAAGGCTGCCGTCGTCGGCATCTCCAAGTGCAAATTCAAGCCAGCCACCGTGGATGGCCATCCACAAGAAACCTGGCAACAGATGCAATACGTCTGGACGCTGGAATAAACCTGAGACAGAGCACCGTCTCGCAACTAAGTAAGTCCGTTGTCGTTTAAGCCAGCGAACTGATTATTTTTCAAATTTGGAGGAAGCATGTTTAAGAATACCCGTTTGTCCGCTGTACTGGCCGCTGTGCTGTTCTCGGTGACCGCAGCTACCGCCCTGGTAAGCGCCCCAGCCATGGCTGACGCGCCTGCCTCGGCAGCCGCTTCGGCTCCAGCCGCTGACGCACCTGCAGCTCCAGCAGCCGACGCGGCAGCCGCTCCAGCAGCAGAAGCAGCCGCTCCAGCTGCTGCCCCAGCTGCTCCAGCCGCTAAAGAAGAAGTCGAAAACCCATTCGGTATCTCCGCTGTGTGGGAAGCCGGCTTCGTTGCCCGTGCTACCCTGATCATCCTGTCGATCATGTCGATCGGTTCCTGGTACATCATCGTGACCAAGATCATCGACCAACAGAAGATCTTCAAACAGCAGAAAGAAACCGCTGCCAAGTTCTGGAAAGCATCGTCGATCGCTGCTGGTACCGCCACCCTGACCGAAGGTTCCCCATTCCGCTTCATCGCTGAATCCGGCACCAAGGCAACCGCTCACCACGACGGCGCCCTGCTGGAACAAATCGACCTGTCGACCTGGGTGACCATGTCCATCCAGCGCGCTGTTGACAAAGTGCAGTCCCGTCTGTCCGATGGCCTGTCCTTCCTGGCAACCGTTGGTTCGACCGCTCCGTTCATCGGCCTGTTCGGTACCGTCTGGGGTATTTACGGCGCGCTGACCAACATCGGTATGACCGGTAACGCATCGATCGACAAAGTTGCAGGTCCAGTGGGTGAAGCGCTGATCATGACCGCTTTCGGTCTGCTGGTCGCAGTTCCTGCCGTTCTGGGTTACAACTGGCTGCTGCGTCGTAACAAAACCGCAATGGAAGACGTGCGTTCCTTCTCGGCTGACGTGCACTCCGTGCTGATCTCCGGCGCAATGTCCACCTCGAACGCCGCTGCTTCGTCGAAAAAAGTAGGTTAATACCATGTCGATGTCCGTAGGCTCCGATACCGGCGGAGAAGAGCAGCTTAACAGTGAGATCAACACGACTCCGCTCGTGGACATCATGCTGGTTTTGCTGATCATCTTCCTGATCACGAGCCCGGTCGTTCTCAAACTGCAGAAGATCAACCTGCCGGAAGAGATCAACCAGGCAATCCAGACCAAGCCAGAGAACGTCAACATCGTTGTTAACAAAGATGGCGACATCTACTGGAACCAGAAGAAAATGCGCGACGCGAATGAGCTGTTCGATTTTCTGAAAGAGGAAGCTGTGAAGGTGCCTCAGCCTGAAGTTCATGTCCGCGGCGACAAAGACGCGAAATATGAATCGATCGGCCGAGTGATCTACACCACTCAGCGTGCTGGCATCCAGAAGGTCGGTTTCATCACCGAACCACCTGATAAGATGTAAGAACAAGCCGCCCCCGGCTGTTTGGGGGCGGCCTTCTGAAAAGGAACACAATTCATGAGTATGAGCGTAGGCAGTTCCAGCGGCGACGCGGAACCAATGATGGAAATGAACATGACGCCGATGATCGACGTCATGCTGGTTCTGATCATTCTGCTGATCATCACCATTCCAAAAGCGAACCACTCGGTCAACCTGAACATGCCGGTCGGCACCCCGCCACCGCCAACCAAGGAACCTGTGGTCGTGACCATCGACGTTGACTTCGACGGCACCATCCTGTGGGACAACGTGGTGGTTCCTGACCGCCCTGCCCTGGAGAACAAGCTGATCGCCGTAGCGGCACAGGCTGACCAGCCTGAAGTGCACCTGCGTCCGAACAAGCTGGTTAACTACAGTGTGGTTGCAGGCGTCATGGCTTCGGCACAGCGTCTGGGCGTCACCAAGATTGGTCTGGTCGGCAACGAGCAGTTCCAGTAAATAATTGGGCCAAAACACCCTTTATTTTCCCAAATAGGCAGGTTATCCTGCCTATTTCGCATTTTGAAGAAAGAAAATCACCCCATGATTAAGTTTCGTCTCGCACATCTTGGCCTGGTAATGGCCGCAATCGGTTTTACTGCTGCCGTTCCAATGATGGGCGTATCGTCCATTGCTTATGCCGATACCGTGCGCGCTGAAGTGGGCAAGCCACTGCAGGAAGCGCAGAAACTGGCCTCCTCCGGCCGTTACAAGGAAGCCCTGGCGAAACTGAAGGAAGCTGACGCAGTCGGCGGCAAGTCCGACCTGGAAAAATTCCAGATCGAATATACGCGTGGCTCGGCCGCGACCGCTGCTGGCGAGAATGAAACCGCTGCGCGCGCCTTCGAGCAAGTACTGGCTTCCCCTAAGCTGTCTTCCGCCCAAGCACCAAAGATTACCGAAGCACTGGCCAGCATCTACCTGCGCGCCCGCGACTATCCAAAAGCGATCACCTACATCCAGAAGGTCCTGAAGGATAATCCGAACAATTCGCAGATGCGCGAGCAGCTGATCCAGACCTACTACCAGAGCGGCAAGCTGAACGAAGCTGCCAAGGAACTGCAAGGCGCCAAGTCCGAAGGCAGCCTGCAAATGCTGGCCAACATCCAGCTGAAGCAGAACGACAAGGCTGGCTACGTGCAGACCCTGGAAAAGCTGGCTGCTTCCTATCCCAAGGCATCCTACTGGGCTGACCTGCTGAACCGCGTGATTGGCAAGCCAGGCTTCTCCTCGACTCTGAACCTGGACGTGATGCGCCTCAAGCTGGCCCTGAAGCAGATCACCAAGCCATCCGAATTCATGGAAATGGGCCAGCTGGCCCTGCAGGCAGGCAATGCTGCCGAAGCCCTGAAGATTGTTGACGAAGGCTACAAGAAGGGTGCCCTGGGCACCGGCGCCGACGCCGGCCGCCATCAGCGCCTGAAAGACCTGGCCACCAAGACCCTGGCTGACCAGCAGAAGAACGCTGCCACCCAGGAAGCCAACTTCCGCAAGGAAAAAGATGCTGACGGCCTGGCTAACCTGGGCTACGCCCTGGTTTCCGACGGCAAGGCCGATGGCCTGAAGCTGATGGAAGAAGCGATCAAGCTGGGCACCGGCCGCAAGCCTGAAGAAATGAAGCTGCACTACGGCGTGGCTCAGTATGTTGCCGGAAAGAAATCTGCTGCCATCAGCACCCTGAAGTCGGTCAAAGGTACTGCTGGCGAGCCGGAACTGGCCCGCTACTGGACCATGTACATTAACAACCCGGTCTAAACCAAGCCGGGCTGAGCCAAGAAAAGCGCTGCCTGCACCCGCAGGCAGCGCTTTTTTACTTTCAACACGTATAATCAAGCATTTGAGCCTGACAGCAAGATAAATGAAGGTATTTCGCGGACTTCCCAATGCAGCGGCGCGGGCGCCCTGCGCCTTGACGATTGGCAACTTCGACGGTGTCCACCGCGGCCACCAGGCGTTGCTGGCGCGCGTGCGCGCCGCCGCCGATCGCCTCGGGCTGGAATCGGCCGTGATGACCTTCGAGCCGCACCCGCGCGAATTCTTCGCGCACAAAATGGGCGATATGTCGAAAGCCCCGCCCCGCATCGCCAACCTGCGCGACAAGTTGCAGGCGCTGGAAAACAATGGCGTCGACCGCGTGATCGTCGAACACTTCTGCGACGCCTTTGCCGGCCAGTCGCCGCAAAGTTTCGTGGAGAAGGTGCTGGTCGAAGGCTTGCACGTGAAGTGGCTGATGGTGGGCGACGATTTCTGCTACGGCGCCAGGCGTGCCGGTAATGTTGCCATGCTGGCCGAAGCGGGCAGGCGGTACGGCTTTGAAGTCGAAGTGCTGCCGACCGTGCGCAATGGCGAAACCCGCATTTCCTCTTCCGCCGTGCGCAGCGCGCTGGCGGAAGGCAATTTCCCGCATGCGCAAGCGCTGCTGGGACATCCCTATTCGATTTCCGGCCACGTGATCCACGGCGCCAAGCTGGGACGCGATATCGGCTTCCCGACGCTGAACCTGCGCGTGCCGCACCGCCCTGCCCTCGCGGGCATCTTCATCGTGCAGGTGCACGGCCTGGCTCCGCAGCCTTTGCCGGCAGTGGCCAGCCTGGGCGTGCGCCCAACGGTGGAAGACGCCGGCCGCGTGCTGCTGGAAGTACACGTCTTCGATTTCGCCCAGAACTGCTACGGCAAGGTGGTGCGCGTCGAATTCCTGCAGAAGATCCGCGACGAAGAAAAGTTCATTGACCTGCCTACCCTGGTCAAGGCCATCGAGCGCGACGCCGGCCAAGCGCGCGCCTTCTTCGCCGCCAACTCCGTCACCGACCGAATTTAGACGCTGCCCAACTCCGCAAGCGCCTACCGAAATACAAACTTAAAGCATTCATCATGTCTGACAACAAAGCAAACAAGAGCAAGTACCCGGTCAATATGACCGAAACCCCATTCCCGATGCGCGGCGACCTGGCCAAGCGCGAACCGGGCTGGGTCAAGCAGTGGCAGGACAAGAAGATCTACGAACGCGTGCGCAAGGCTGCCGCCGGCCGCCCGAAGTTCGTGCTGCATGACGGTCCTCCATATGCCAATGGCGACATCCACATCGGCCACGCCGTCAACAAGATCCTGAAGGACATCGTCGTCAAGTCGCGCACCCTGTCCGGTTTCGACGCGCCTTATGTACCAGGCTGGGATTGCCACGGCATGCCGATCGAAATCCAGATCGAAAAACTGTTCGGCAAGAACCTGCCGACCGCAGACGTGCTGACCAAGGCGCGCGCCTACGCGCACGAGCAGGTCGAGCGCCAGAAGAAGGACTTCATCCGCCTGGGCGTGCTCGGTGAATGGGACAACCCATACCTGACCATGAACTACGGCAACGAGGCCGACGAGCTGCGCGCCCTGGGCAAGCTGCTGGAAAAAGGTTACGTCTACCGCGGCCTGAAGCCGGTCAACTGGTGCTTCGATTGCGGCTCCGCACTGGCCGAAGCGGAAGTGGAATACCAGAACAAGCGCGACCCGGCGATCGACGTCGGCTTCGCCTTCCATGAACACGACAAGCTGGCAACCGCCTTCGGCCTGCCTGCCCTGCCGGCCGGCGACGGCTTCGTGGTGATCTGGACCACCACGCCTTGGACCATCCCGTCCAACCAGGCCCTGAACATGCACCACGAGGTGACCTACGCGCTGGTGCAGACTGAGCGCGATGGCAAGCCGCTGCTGCTGATCCTGGCGAAAGACCTGGTGGCATCCTGCCTGGAGCGCTACAAGCTGGAAGGCACGGTCATCGCTACCGCCACCGGCGACAAGCTGGCAGGCATCGCCTTCAAGCACCCGCTGCACGCCCGCGACGCTTTCTACGACCGCCTGTCGCCGGTGTACATCGCCGACTACGTGACCACCGAAAGCGGTACCGGCGTGGTGCACTCCGCCCCTGCCTACGGCCAGGACGACTTTATCTCCTGCAAATCGCACGGCATGAAGGATGACGACATCCTCAAGCCGGTGATGGGCGACGGCAAATACATCCCTTCCCTGCCGCTGTTCGGCGGCATGAGCATCTGGGAAGCATCGAAGCCGATCTGCGAAGCGCTGCGCGAAGCGGGCGCCTTGTTCGAACTGAAGATGTTCGACCACAGCTACATGCACTGCTGGCGCCACAAGACCCCGATCGTCTACCGCGCCACCTCGCAGTGGTTCGCCGGCATGGACATCCAGCCGCTGGACGGCGGTTCCACCCTGCGCGAAACCGCGCTGGAAGGCATCGAAGCGACCGAATTCTTCCCTGACTGGGGCAAGGCGCGCCTGCACGGCATGATCGCCAACCGTCCGGACTGGACCCTGTCGCGCCAGCGCCAGTGGGGCGTGCCGATGGCCGTGTTCGTCCACAAGGAAACCGGCGAGCTGCATCCGCGCACCGCGGAACTGCTGGAGCAAGTGGCCAAGCTGATCGAGCAAGGCGGCATCGACGCCTGGCAGGCACTGGAGCCGGCTACCCTGCTGGGCGCGGAAGCCGAGCACTATGTGAAAAACAAGGACACGCTGGACGTGTGGTTCGACTCCGGCTGCACCCACCAGACCGTGCTGCGCGGCTCGCACCCGGAGCAGTCGCACTTCCCGGCCGACCTGTACCTGGAAGGCTCGGACCAGCACCGCGGCTGGTTCCACTCCTCGCTGCTGACCTCTTCGATGCTGAACGGCCGTCCGCCGTACAAGGCGCTGCTGACCCACGGCTTCGTGGTCGACGGCGAAGGCAAGAAGATGTCCAAGTCGATCGGCAACACCGTCGCGCCGCAGAAAGTTTCCGATACCCTGGGTGCCGACATCTTGCGCCTGTGGGTTGCAGCCACCGACTACACCTCCGAGCTGTCGATCTCCGACGAGATCCTGAAGCGCGTGACGGAATCCTACCGCCGCATCCGCAACACCCTGCGCTTCCTGCTGGCCAACACCTCGGACTTCGATCCGAAGGCGAACGCCGTGCCGGTCGCCGAGCTGCTGGAAATCGACCGTTACGCGCTGGCCAATATGGCAGCACTGCAGGCGCAACTGTCCGCTCACTATGACCGTTACGAGTTCCACCCGGTGGTATCGAAGCTGCAGAACTTCTGCTCCGAGGACCTGGGCGGCTTCTACCTGGACATCCTGAAGGACCGCCTGTACACCACTGCGGTCGATTCCAAAGCACGCCGTTCCGCGCAGACCGCGCTGTGGCACATCACCCAGTCGCTGCTGCGCCTGATGGCGCCGATCCTGTGCTTTACCGCCGAAGAGGCGTGGGCATCGTTCGCCGGCGAAGAAAGCTTCAAGGCCAGCGACGAAACCATCTACACCCAGACCTGGTGGCAGTTGCCGGAACTGGCCGATGCGGAATCCCTGATGGCCAAGTACGCGACCATCATCGCCGTGCGTGCCGACGTGACCAAGCAGCTCGAAGAACTGCGCGGCTCCGGCGCAATCGGTTCCTCGCTGCAGGCGGAACTGGAAATCAAGGCTTCCGGCGACAAGTTCAAGGTTCTGTCTTCGCTGGACGACGACCTGAAGTTCATCTTCATCACCTCGCTGGCCAAGGCGGTCGAAGTGGCATCGGAAGCGGATGAGGCGGTGAACGTCGCTGCCTCGAACGCGCAGAAGTGCGAGCGCTGCTGGCACTACCGCGCCGACGTGGGTTCGCACGCCGACCACCCTGGTCTGTGCGGCCGTTGCCACTCCAACCTGTTCGGCGCCGGCGAGTCCCGCAAGTTCGCCTGATATGGCTTTGCCGCCGCGCTGATGCGCGGCGGCCCTTACCTCGAATCTACATGGCCACCAAAAAGACCAACACCTTCAGCAGCAAACCCGCCTCCGGCAGCATGGCACCTTGGCTGGGCATTGCCTTTATCGTCATCCTGCTCGACCAGCTTTCCAAGATCACGATCAGCAAGCTGTTCGTGTACGGCGAAGAAAAGGTCATTACCAGTTTTTTCAACCTGGTCCTGGCCTACAACAAGGGCGCCGCATTCAGTTTCCTGGCCAATGAAGGCGGCTGGCAGCGCCATATGTTCACCGCCATTGGCGTGATCGCTGCTTTGTACATCATCTATCTGCTGAAACGCCACAGCGGCCAGCGCATGTTCTGCTGGGCCCTGGCCCTGATCCTGGGCGGCGCCCTTGGCAACGTGATCGACCGCATCGCCTACGGCCACGTGATCGACTTCCTCGATTTCCACTGGGCCAGCTTCGGCCACTTCCCTGCCTTTAACATCGCCGATTCGGCCATCTGCGTCGGCGCCGCGCTGTTCGTACTCGACGAACTGCGCCGCGTGAACAAGTAGGAGCAGCATCATGGAACTGTCTGGCAAGAAAATCGTCCTCGGCCTGTCCGGCGGCGTCGCCTGCTACAAGGCCGCTGAACTGTGCCGCGCGCTGACCAAGGAAGGCGCCTCGGTGCAGGTGGTGATGACCGATGCCGCTACCCACTTCATCACCCCGGTGACGATGCAGGCGCTGTCCGGCAAGCCGGTCTTCAGCAGCCAGTGGGATCCGCGGGTGAACAATAATATGGCCCACATCGACGTCACCCGCGACGCCGACGCCATCCTGATCGCGCCCTGCTCCGCCGATTTCATTGTCAAGCTGGCGCACGGCGTGTGCGACGACCTGCTGTCGACCATGTGCCTGGCCCGCCCGCGCACCCTGCCGCTGCTGATCGCGCCGGCCATGAATGTCGAGATGTGGTCCAACCCGGCCACCCAGCGCAATGTGGACCAGGTGCGCGCAGACGGCATCACCGTGTTCGGCCCGGCCGCCGGCGACCAGGCTTGCGGCGAAACAGGCCTGGGCCGCATGCTGGAACCGGAACAACTGCTGGCCGAAATGATCGCCGCTTTCCAGCCGAAAGTCCTGGCCGGCAAGCGCATCCTCGTCACCGCCGGCCCGACCTTCGAAGCCATCGACCCGGTGCGCGGCATCACCAATCTTTCCTCCGGCAAGATGGGCTACGCCGTGGCGCGCGCCGCGCGTGAAGCCGGCGCCGAAGTGACCCTGGTGTCCGGCCCGACCGCACTGGCAACGCCGTTCGGCGTCGACCGCCACGACGTCAAGAGCGCGCAGCAGATGTTCGACGCCGTGATGGACCATATCGGCGGCCAGCACGTGTTCATCTCCGTGGCCGCCGTGGCCGACTGGAAGGTGGTGAATCCAAGCGCGCAGAAGGTCAAGAAAACCGGCGACGGCAGCGTGCCGGAACTGAAGTTCGAACAAAACCCGGATATCCTGGCCAGCGTGGCCACCCGCACCAGCCTGGCCGGTTGGCCTTACTGCGTAGGCTTCGCCGCCGAATCGGAAAACCTGATCGAATACGGCGCCAGCAAACGTGAACGCAAAGGCATCCCGCTCCTGGTCGGCAATATCGGCCACAACACCTTCGGCCAGGACGACAACACCATCATCCTGTTTGACGAACACGGGCACACCATCCTGCCGCGCGCCGACAAGCTCACGCTGGCGCGCCAGCTGATTTCCGAAATCGCCAAACGCATCGACAAGAACTCGCTCTTCCAATGAAAACTGTAGACGTCAAAATCCTCGACCCGCGCATGAAAGAACAGATGCCGGCCTATGCAACGCCTGGCAGCGCCGGCCTCGACCTGCGTGCCTGCATCGATGCACCGCTGGTGATCGAGCCTGGCCAGACCGTGCTGGTGCCGACCGGCCTGGCGATCCATATCGCCGACCCGGGCTACGCCGCCATGATCCTGCCGCGCTCCGGCATGGGCCACAAGAACGGCATTGTTTTGGGGAATCTGGTAGGCTTGATTGACTCCGATTACCAGGGACAATTGATGGTGTCTACCTGGAACCGGGGCTTAAACACGTTTACGCTGAACCCAATGGAGCGCCTGGCGCAATTGATCATCGTGCCCGTGCTGCAGGTTGGCTTCAATGTTGTCGAAGACTTCGAGGCCAGCGACCGCGGCGCCGGAGGTTTCGGCAGCACAGGCAAGCACTGAGGAAATATCTATGGCAGTAGAGCAATGCAATCAAACCCTTTCGCCGGCCCGCCGGCTGACCTGGCCCGCGATTGCGGCCTCGCTCCTGCTTTCTGCCTGTTCAACGTTCCAGTCCGGCAGCGAGCCTGCCGCACCAGCACAGCCGATCCCGCCGTCGGCGCCTGCCGCCCCGGTGGTGACGCCGCAAATGCAGGCCGCGCGCGACCACTTGAAAGTGATCGCCGGCCAGCAGGAGCGCCTGTACCGCATCGCCGCCCCGCTGTTGATCAATAACGCCGACCTGTGCAAAGCGCAGGCGCGCAACCTGCTTGGTTTCACCGCCAAGAACAAGTACTCCTATCCGGGCGAATACGCCGACGCCTCGGCCGCGGTGCTGGGTTACGACGACGTGCTGCAAGTGTCGGGCGTGCTGGCCGGCAGCGGCGCCGCCAAGGCCGGCCTGCGCAAGGGCGACGACCTGATTGCCGCCGGTGGCAAGCCACTGCCTAAAGGCCATGATGCCGAAAGCAAGGCTGCTGCCATCTTCGGCCCGCTGACCGCCAACAGCGCCACCCTGAGCATGACCATCGCGCGCAACGGCGCCAACCAGACGCTGAACGTCCCGGTGACCCGCGCCTGCGCCTTCCGTGTCGACCTGGGCAACTCGGACAATGTGAACGCGTACAACGACGGCAGCCGCGTGCTGCTGACGCGCGGCATGATCAACTTCGCGCAGAACGATGAAGCAGTGGCCTATGTGATGGCAAAAGAGCTGGCGCATAACATCCTCGGCCACGCCGGCACCATGCGCAGTACCGCCACCATGGCCAGCATTATCGACAACCTGGCTTCGGTGCGGCCCGACCTGACCATGCTGGTCGGCACTGCAGGCGTGCGCCCGATGCCGGCCGACTACGACGTGGCGGCCGACAACCTGGCGCTGTATATGCTGGCCCGTGCCAACTACAACATCAGCAATGCGCATAGCTTCTGGCAACGCCTGTCCGGCCAGTACCCCGCGACGGCGCTGAACGGCTACACCGCGATCCACCCGAACGTCACCGCGCGCCTGGCCGCGATGGACCGCAGCGTTTCCGAAATCAAGGCCAAGCAGGCCGCCAAGCGCCCGCTGCTGCCATGAAAACGGCGGTCCTGATGCTCGCTCTGGCGCCCTGCGTGGCGCTGGCGGGCCCCTGGACCACCGTTGCCAAGGACAAGGACAGCACCCTCCTGCTGGACAATAAGTCCGTGCGCAAAGGTGACGAAGGCCGCAAGGCCTGGACCATGGAAACCTTCCGCAAGCCGCAGACCGCGCCTGACGGCAAGATGTACCTCTCGGTGCGCTCGCTGCACCTGTACGCCTGCGATGCCGGCACCCGCACCCTGCTCAGCCAGACCTTCCACGCCGATGTCCTGGGCAAAGGGGAGCCGGTCGGCACCTTCAAGTACGAAGCCTACGACCCGGAAACGATCGCGCCCGATAGCCTGCAGGAAAAGGCCTGGCAGGCCGTCTGCAAAAAGCGCTGACCCTTGCTATAGTTCGGTGCATGGACAGCATCGACCTCGAAGTACTCAAGACTTGCTCCGCCTGGCTGGCAGCGGGACATCGCTGCCAGTTGGTCACGGTGATCCGCACCTGGGGCTCCAGCCCACGGCCGATCGGTGCCACCCTGGCCATTTGCAACGACGGCCGCGTGGTCGGTTCGGTCTCCGGCGGCTGTATTGAAGATGACCTGATCGACCGCGTGCGCAGGGAAGGCATCGTGCGCGAGCTGCCCGAAGTGGTCAGCTACGGCATCACCGCCGACGAAGCGCACCGCTTCGGCCTACCCTGCGGCGGCACCATCGAACTGGCGCTCGAACCGCTGGGCCCGCACAGCCGTATCGACGAATTGCTGGAGCGATTGGCGGCGCACGAACTGGTGGCGCGCACGCTCGACTTGCGCCATGGCGCGGTCACGCTGGAGCGCGCCCGTCCCGGTACGGTGCTCGAGCGCAGTGGCGACCTGCTGGTCACCCAGCACGGCCCGCGCTGGCGTCTGCTGATCATTGGCGCCGGCCAGTTGTCGCGCATGCTGGCGCAGATTGCCAGCGCCATGGACTACCACGTCACCGTATGCGATCCGCGCGAAGAATACCGCGCTGGCTGGGCCCTGCCCGAAGTACCGCTGGTGCACGCCATGCCGGACGACCTGGTACTGGAAATGCAGCTCGACTCGCGCAGTGCGGTGGTGGCATTGACGCACGATCCCAAGCTCGACGACATGGCCCTGATGGAAGCGCTTAAATCCGAGGCCTTCTACATTGGCGCCATCGGCTCGCGCGCCAACAACAACAAGCGGCGCGAACGCCTGTTGCAATTCGACCTGACGGAACAACAGATCGCGCGCCTGCACGGCCCGATCGGCCTGTACATCGGCAGCAAGACACCGCCGGAGATCGCCATTTCGATCCTGGCCGAAATGACAGCGGTGAAGAACGGCGTGCCCGAAGTCCTGCAGATCAACCACGCCGCAGCACTGGCAACGGCACCCGGCCCGGCCTGCCCGACATGAATTCAATAGCAAGAACCAGCTTGCCACAGCCCAGCCCGTGTCACACCATGGGGTCACACCCCAAGTGTGACACGAGCTCAACTGCACGACAGAAAAGCACGTGTCACACCTAGGGACTGGGCGTCCCCGTGATGACCCCATGGTGTGACACGAACTGAACAATATGAATACTTCGAACCTTCTCAAACTGATTTTGCTGGCTGCCATCTGGGGCGGCTCTTTCCTGTTCATGCGGATTGCGGCGCCGGTGCTGGGGCCGGGCGTGCTGATCGAGTACCGCGTGACGTTTGCGGCCATCTTCCTGGCCGTGGTGGCACTGGTGCTGCGCAAGCGGCTGGACCTGGGCCAGCATTGGAAGCATTACCTGGTGCTGGGATTCTTTAACTCTGCCCTGCCCTTCCTGCTATTTGCATTTGCGGCCAAGACGCTGACGGCTTCCGTACTGTCGGTGCTGAATGCGACGGCGCCGATCTGGGGCGCCATTGTCGGCGCCGTATGGCACCGCCATATGGTTTCAGGCCGCGTAATGCTTGGCCTGGCCTTGGGCACGATTGGCGTCGCAATGCTGGTCGGTTTCGACCATGTCAGCAGCAAGGAAGGCGCAGGACTGGCCATCGCCGCCGCCACCCTGGCCGCCTTCAGCTATAGCATCGCCACAACCTATACCAAGGTAGCCAGGTCGGCACAGGGCGTGGAACCTTTCGCCAATGCCCACGGCAGCATGTGGGCGGCTGCCTTGCTGACCATCCCCTCGCTGGCGATCTTCCCGCAGCCGGGCGAGCCGACCATCGGCATCATGGGTGCGGCCCTGGCGCTGGGCGTGCTGTGCAGCGGCATCGCTTACCTGCTTTACTTTGGCCTGGTGCGCGACGTGGGGCCAACTTCCGCACTGACCGTCACCTTCCTGAATCCCTTGTTCGGCATCTTGTGGGGCACCCTCTTCCTGCATGAAGTGGTCGGTTGGTACACGATCGCCGGCGCGGCCATTGTCATCACCGGCACCATGCTTGTCACGGGCTACAAGGTGAAGCTGCCCTGGGGGCAAAAGACCGAGGCCGCATGAAGCATACGTTTTCGCTGCCCCTGCCTGCCGCATATCGCGTGCAGGATGTACTGGCCTTCCATAGCCGCGATGCCGAAAGTGTCGCCGAACTGGTAAGCCCCGAGGCGATCCGCAAGGGCATGCTGCTGGACGGCGTGCCAGTGGTGCTGACCGTCACCTTACCCAAGGGGCGCGCAAGCTCCATCGCCTGCGAGGCCGACATCGACCTGCCTCGCGCCCGCAAGGTTCCACTTGCGCTGGCGGCGCAAATCGAAGGCGCTGCCCGCAACATCCTCGGCCTGCACATCGATCCAGCGCCTTTCGTCGCATTCGCGCGCGAGGACGACTTGCTCGGCCCCCTCGTCGCGCGACAGCCGGGGCTGCGCATCGTGCAGTCGGCTACGGTATTCGAAGCCCTGACCTGGGCCATCATCGGCCAGCAAATCAACCTGTCCTTCGCGATTGCCCTGCGCCGCACCTTTATCCTGCAGGCAGGACGCCAGCACAAGGACGGCCTGTGGTGTTACCCCGAAGCGGCTGACGTGGCGCAGCTCACGGTCGAAGACCTGACCACCCGCAAGTTCTCGCGCGCCAAAGCGGAAACCCTGATCCGCTTCGCACAGCTTGTCGCTGCCGGCGAACTTGATATCGAAGAGCGCGAAGACAATCCGATCCCCGCGATCTGCCAGAAACTGCTGGCAGTCAAAGGCATCGGTCCCTGGACGGTCAATTACGCCCTGTTGCGCGGCTACGGCTACGCCGACTGCTCGTTGCACGGCGACGTCGCCATCCGCGCGGCGCTGCAACGCTTGCTGGGCGAAGACAGCAAGCCGGATATGGCGCGCACCGAAGCCCTGTTGCAGCGCTATTCCCCACACCGCACGATGGCGGCAGCCCACTTGTGGGCCAGCCTGGCCTTCGAGGCCTGAACTCAATAGTAGTATCTGGTTTTTTTGGCCCAGTCGCTGTTCGGGTAAAGCTTATGCAGCATGGTGAAGGCTTGCTTCGAATACTTGTTGCGCAACTCCGATTGCGCTGGAGAAGGTCCCTCCGCAGTGGGTGCCCACGGGCATTCGTTGCGCATCGATGCAACCAGCAGATGCAAGGCTTTCGGTGCTTCCACGTCATTTGGCTTGGCCGAAGCCCATGCCATCAGCGTCGGGGCCACGAACATCGAACGCAATGACAGCTGGCGCAAGGCTTGCTGCTCCCGCGCCCCTTCCGCGCGCTGCCCCTTGCCCAGGAAGCGCGGCGCCGGTGCCGGCCGGTCGCCGGCGCTGACAGGCCTGCAGTATCCATCGTTGCCAAGACCCGCTTGAGTGAATACATGCGGCCTCAACTCCGGAGTATTCACCAGTATCAGTGCCGCAGCCAGCTTGCGTTCCTCCCCGCTGGCAGCCCCGCGATAGCGCGCGTACAAATGGGCGGTAGTGCTACGCCCTTTGGCGACGCCATCCAGCAGGGAGAGCGCGCTCGCCTCGTCATTCGCAATCAGCGCGCGCGTGAAGATGGCGTCCCGCAGCTCCACTTTCCAGGACGACAGCAAGTCGGGGCTCGCGTACAGCGCTTTCAAGCTGGCCATTGGCAGGTAGCGGTACACTGCCAGGCGGAAATCGTCGTCGCTTCCTTCCGCGTCCTTTGCCGCATCGTCGATCGGCGCACCACGCTCCACAGGGTCCTGTACTCGCCGTCCAGCCTTGGCAAAGCCTTCCATCGAATCTGCCGTCAGCATCTTCAGGGCCAGGAAGCGGTTGGTGGTGGCCACCGACATGGCTTTGCCCTGGCTTGCCAGCAAGCGGTCGATATCCTTGTCGGCCTGCGCCAGCAGGTTTTCCGAAACAGCCAGCCGTATCAGGTTGTATTGCATGGTCTGGTAGAGCGGATGGCTGGCCGGCACCGAGGCAGCTGCCTTCTTCTCAGCCTCACCAAGTTCTCCGGGTTTGGCGAATGTAAGCAGGGGCGCCAGCCATAGGGCGTCGCCATGCTTCTGCCAATGCTGGCGCGCCGCGTCCAGCGCCAGCTTGCGGCGCTCTATCACTTCCGGATTGTCGCCGCTGTCATACCAATCGAACGAATTGCCCTGCATGGTGCCGATCCACGCAGTCAGCGGCTCGCTGGCCGCGATCATTTCATTGCGCGGCAGCTTATCAAGCAGCAGGAGGTAATCGCTCAACATGCCTGGCGTATCGGCACTGAAGGGTTCCTGCTCCAGGCGGCGCGCCAGGGCCTTTACTTGCGCGGCGGGGTCGAGGCGCGCGTCGACCAGCAACATCATTTGCCTCGCCGGGGCGTAGGATGGCGCCAGCGTTGCAAGTTCTTCGCGCGCCTGCCTGAATCTGGCGACGCGAATGTCGTTCGCGCCTTCTCCTTGCAGCGTAGCGCTGCGGATCAGGCATCGCGCCGCCAGGTAGGAGCCCAACGGCTGCCAGGGCGAATTCGCATCCTGCGCCACGGCCAGGAACTGGCGGCGTGCGGTTTCGAGATTCCCCGAATAGAAATTGGCTGCCGCTTCCTGATAGGCGCGGTCTGCCTTCAGCCAACCGGGGGCATCGCCGGGTAGTGCTGGCGGCAGCACCGCTTGCGACGGCGCCGATTGTACGCCGCAATTGGCGAACACCGCGTCCTGCCCTTCCAGCCAGGCCTTGAACCACTGGTCTGGCTTGCCGCCTGACCCGAGTTGCGCGCGCGCCTTGGCCGTTGCGGCGGCACGCCGGAAAGCATCGGCGTGGCAATTCACGTAATTGCTCCAATCCTCACTGCCCGTGATCACGACCCTGGCCTCCGCCGGCAATCCTGCTTGCAGCGCGAGCGGCGCGCGCGCCTTGAACCAATCGGCGCTGCCATTTCTTTCGGCATTGCCCACATAGTCCCAGGCCCTGTAGTGATCCCCCAAGTGCCATCCCGACACTTTGAGCGAGGCCGCTTGCGCCGGTGTGATGGCGCGCCCTTTGGCAGCCTGGTAAGCCAGGTAAAGGTACACCCGCCAATAGCTGCTGGAGAGCACGCCGAGGTTGCCCGCAGCGTATTTCGGCAATGCACCTGGGGCGACCATGAATTCATTGGCATAGAGGTTGTAATTGAAGCCGTCGCCGCCGCTTGAGAGCACATATTGCGGCAGGACGGCCAGGGCAGCAACGGCTGCCAGCTTGCGCAGCCTGGGGAAGGATTTCATGGAGCGTGTACCTTGCTAGGGGAATGGAGGGCCTGCCATTGGTCAGCCGTCCAGGATCGGGGAGAAAAGTAATAGCTGCGCGGAGCCAGGCGGCGCAGGCGCGGTTCGTCGGTCGCGTAGCCAACCGCCTGGCGGCAATAGGGCTGGGCAAATCCCTGCCAGCGCAGGCGCTGGCGCAGCTCATGCTGTTGCTGGCCCATGCGAAAAGCCATTGGCACCACTTCGTCGGCCATGCCTTCGGCCAGCCAGGCGTCGTCGAGGCACCAGGACGCCAGCGCCGTTACCGACAGCGCCACGTCGGGCGGCAAGGCGCGGCGGATGGCTGCGACGGTACGCGCCAGGAAGGGGCGCTGCGAGCGCCGCACTTCGAAATCGAGCTGCACCACCTGGCGGTTGCCGCCCGCAGCAATGCGCAGCAGTTCTGTCACGATGGCCTGCATCTGACCATCGTTCAATGCCGGCGGTTCGCGCCCGGACATGTCGACATGCAGCACCGGCACGCGTGCGGTGGCCGGCGCCACCAGCAGCCGGGCGCTGCGCGGGCGCACCAGGGCCTCGTCACCTTGAAGCATGATGCTGGAGGCGACAAACGCCACCCCGGCATCGCCTGGCAGCCAGCGCAAGTCTTCCGCACGCTCCCAGGCCCAGGCCATCTTCAGGGGCAGCAAGGCCAACGCCGGATGGGCATTCGGCAAGCGGCTGCTGTCGGCGCGGGCCAGCAGCAAGATGACGATCAACAGGAGCAAACGTTGCATGACCAACATCATAAGGGATGGATCGCTTACCATCACGTTTTTGCACGCAACGCTTGACCCTCACCTTACGTCAGGCGCCAGCATGTGGTTAACGTTACGAAGAAAAGGAGTCCGGCATGATGTTGAAAGTTGGTGAACTGGCGCGCCGTTCAGGCCTGACCGTGCGCACCCTGCACCATTACGACAGCATCGGCTTGCTCAAGCCTTCGGGACGTTCCGATGCCGGCTACCGCCTCTACAACCGCGACGATGTGGCCCGCCTGCACCAGGTGCAGGCGCTGCGCCGTTTCGGCATGGCGCTGGCCGATATCGGTCAATTCCTGGCCAAGCCCGGCACTTCCCTGCCCGACCTGATTGCCCGCCAGATCGACTCGCTCGACCGGCAAATCGCCGAAGCCGCCAAGCTGCGCGAGCAGCTTGCGGTCTTGCGCGGGCAATTGCTGGCAGGAGAGGAGCCGGAATTGGCTACCTGGCTAACCACACTGGAGCAAATGACCGTGTACGACAAATACTTTACCAAGGAAGAACTGGCACAACTGCCGATTTACAGCGATCCCGCTGCCTCGGAAGAATGGGCCAAGCTGATCGAAGCCGTGGGGCAGAAAATGTCCGCCGGCGTGCCGCCGTCCGATCCAGCGGTGCAAGAGCTGGCCCAGAAATGGATGGCGACCTTCAGCCGCCAGGCCGGCCATAGCGTCGACATGATGCGGCGACTCGACCATATGTGGTCGAGTGAAGAGGAATACCGCAAGATGAGCGGCATCTCGCTCGCGATGCGCGACTACGTGGCAGCGGCCGGCGGGCTGAGCAAACTGGCAATCTATGCCAAATACATGCTGCCCGAAGAAATCGAGACCATGCATAAGCATTTCAGCACCCGCGCGCAGGAATGGCCGGGGCTGATCACCGAAATCCGTGACCAGATGGCAGCCAATCCCTCGCCCCTGGCGCCGCAAGCACGTGCTTTGGCGCAACGCTGGTACGAATTGTTCACCGATATGGTCGGCAGTGCGCCGGGCGTGCGCGAGCGTTTCCGTAAAGCACTTGAAAACGAGCCGGCACTCAGGGCCGGCCGCATGATGAGCGACGATTTGCTGGATTTCCTGCGCCAGGCCCACGGCGCGGCGTAAACGGCGAAAAAAAAACCGTCATCGCTGGTTTCCGATGACGGTTTTCTTTGGAATTCTGGTTGCGGGGACAGGATTTGAACCTGTGACCTTCGGGTTATGAGCCCGACGAGCTGCCAGACTGCTCCACCCCGCGTCTGATGCGAGTATTATAGGGCGTCTCGCCGATTTAGGCAATATTTATCCCACTCCTTCTGACGATAGCTCGAATATATTTCGCTGAGTCCCGGCAATGGGCCGTTCGGTGTAAAGTAAACCTTATGAAATTTTGCTCAGAATGCGCCCACCCTGTTGAGTTGATGGTACCGGCCGGCGACAACCGGCCGCGTTATGTTTGCGTCAACTGTTCCGCAATCCATTATCAAAATCCCAAGATGGTGATCGGCACGGTCCCGGTCTGGGAGCGCGACGGTCAATTGCAGGTCTTGCTTTGCAAACGCGCGATTGAACCGCGCCGCGGCTTCTGGACCCTGCCGGCCGGATTCATGGAAAACAATGAAACCACGGCCGAAGCAGCCCAGCGCGAAACCGAAGAGGAAGCCGGCGCCAATATCGACCTCGGCAAACTGTACACCCTGCTCAACGTGCCGCGCGTACACCAGGTCCATATGTTCTACCTGGCGACGCTGCGCGACCTCGACTTTGCACCGGGCGAAGAAAGCCTGGACGTCAAAATGTTCACGGAAGCGGAGATCCCATGGGATGACCTGGCCTTCCCGACCATCCGCACCACGCTGGAGTTCTTCTTTGCCGACCGCAGCAACATGCGCGAAGGCGGCAGCTACGGCTTCCACACCCAGGACATCACCCAGCCAATGCGCCAGCCGTCCGACACATGATTCCCTGGCTCGACGTCAACACGCCCTTTCCCGACGTCTCCGAAGCCCTGACCACGGACGCGCCGGGCCTGCTGGCTGCCGGCGCAGACTTATCGCCCAATCGGCTGCTGGCCGCTTACCAGCGCGGCATCTTCCCCTGGTTTTCGGAGGGCCAGCCCATCCTGTGGTGGAGCACCGATCCGCGCATGGTGCTGCGCACGGCCGACTTCAAGATTTCCGACAGCCTGCGCAAGATGCTGAAGAAGATTGCGCGCGACAGCCAGCGCTGGGAAGTGCGTTTCGACAGCGCCTTCGAGCAAGTCATGCGCGCGTGCGCGGCACCACGGCGCGACGGCCCCGGCACCTGGATTTCGGAAGACATCATCGCCGGCTACACCGGACTGCACCGCCAGGGTTTCGCCCACTCCTCCGAGTTGTGGCTGGACGGAGAACTGGTAGGCGGTGCTTATGGTGTTTCCATCGGCACCATGTTCTACGGCGAATCGATGTTTGCACGCGTCACCGACGGTTCCAAGGTAGCGCTGGCTTACCTCGTGCATTTTTTGCGACAGCACGGCGTGGAACTGATCGATTGCCAGCAGGAGACCGGCCACCTGGCTTCGCTCGGCGCACGCCCTATACCGCGCAAGGACTTCATCGCGCATTTGCAGCAAAATATTGTGATGCCACAGATACGCGATTGGTGCCCTATCGCACCGTTTTAAGCCGCGGACGCGTTATGATATGACTCATGACGCAGCTTAACGACCTCCCCTTCGCAACGTTGCAGTTTTATACAACGGCGCCTTATCCGTGCAGCTACCTTGATGCACGCCAGGCCCGTTCGCAAGTGGCGACGCCCTCGCACCTGATCAATGCCGACGTGTATTCAGAGTTGGTGAAGAACGGTTTCCGTCGCAGCGGCATCTTTACTTATCGTCCATATTGCGATGGATGCCAGGCCTGCATCCCGGTACGGGTAGTGGCCGGCGGCTTCACCCCGACCCGCGGCCAGCGCCGTGCATGGGCGCGCCACAGCAAGCTGGAAGCCGGCGTGGCCAGCCTGTCGTTCTCGGACGAGCATTACGAACTTTATTTGCGCTACCAGAGCACGCGCCATGCGGGCGGCGGCATGGACCAGGATTCGCGCGACCAGTATGCGCAATTCCTGCTGCAAAGCCGCGTCAATACGCGCTTGGTGGAATTCCGCGAACCGGATGGCACGCTGCGCATGGTGTCCATTATCGACGTGCTGTCGGATGGACTGTCGTCGGTCTACACCTTCTTCGACCCGGACGTGCCGGGCGCGTCCTTCGGCACCTACAACGTGATGTGGCAGATCGCGCAGGCACACGAACTGGGGCTGGATTTCGTCTACCTGGGCTACTGGATTGAAGACAGTCCGAAGATGAATTACAAGATCAAGTTCCAGCCCCTGCAAGCACGCATCAAAGGCGTGTGGGGCCCGCTTACTTCTTCATCAGGTCAAGCAGCGCAACCGTAGTTGCCAGCACGCCGGTCTCGATCGACTTTTGCGCATCGGCGCGGAACAGCGGGCTATGGTTGTAGGCGATCGTCGCCTTGCCGGCGCGTGCCGCCTCCACCTGCGCGGCCGGCGTGCCGCCCACCATGAAGTACACGCTCGGGATACCCTGGCCGTAGATGAAGTGGGCATAGTCTTCACCCACCATGCTGCCGCGCTGGTAGCCCTTGTCGAAAATCCCCTCACCCAGCTTGCTTGACCATACTGTGCGCAGGCGCTGCAACATGGCCTTGTCGTTCAGGGTCGGCGGCACCGGACGGTCGGTGTGGCGGATGTCCGGCAGCTTGTCTTCCGGCACGCCCGCAGCACGCGCAGTATTCTCGGCCACGCGCCTGATCCCTTCGAGCAGCCTGGCGCGCGTCTCGTCGCTTTCCGAGCGCACCGTCAGTTCCAGGCGCGCCGTATCGCTGATGACATTGCCCTTGGTACCGGCGTGGAATGAGCCCACGGTAATCAAGGCCGCTTCACGCGGTGCGATATCGCGCGTGACAACGGTCTGCAGCGCCAGCACGATCTGCGAGGCGATGACGACCGGGTCCTTGCCGGTATGCGGGCTGGCGCCGTGCGTGCCGATGCCGTGCACCACGATTTCCATCAGGTCGGCGCCGGAGAACGGCGCTTCGCTGGCCTCGATCTTGCCCGCTTCGATGTCGGCGCCAACGTGCAGGGACAGCGCGTAATCGGGCTTGCCGAAGCGCTTGTAGACGCCGTCGGCCATCATGTCCAGCGCGCCGCCGGTGCGTTCTTCGGCGGGCTGGCCAACCAGCATCAGGGTGCCCTTCCAGTCCCCCTTGTGCGCTGCCATCTGGTGCGCGGTGCCCACCAGGCTGGTCATGTGAACGTCGTGGCCGCAGGCGTGCATCACCGGCACCAGGTTGCCGCTCAAGTCCTTGACCTTGACCCTGGAAGCATTCGGCGCATCGGACTTTTCTTCCACCGGCAGCGCATCCATATCGGCACGCACCATCACCGTCGGGCCTTTGCCGTTGCGCATGATCGCTACCAGGCCGGTCTTGCCGACGCCTTCCGTTACCTCAAAGCCTGCCGCCCGCAGCTCCCAGGCCATGCGCGCGGCCGTCTGCACCTCCATATAAGACAGCTCGGGATTGGCGTGCAGGTGGTTGAACAAGGGTTCCAGGCTGGCTTTGTAGTCGCGTGCGATGGCGGCGGAGAGCTGGTTTTCGGCGGCAAGGGCAGGCAAGGAAAGGCAGGCCAGCAGGGCAAGTCCAGGCTTGATCACGGAAGGTCCTCCAGGGGGCGCAGTGTAAAATGCTACAAAAATACACCAAAGCTGCCCACAATGTCCGATAAATTCCTGTACTCCCTGGCCCGCCCCATCCTGTTCTCGATGGACGCCGAATCCGCCCACCACTTCACCCTGCCAGCGCTCAAGCGCATGTCGGCCCTGGGCCTGACGCGCGCCATGGTGCGCCGTCCGAAAGACGACCCGCGTACCGTGATGGGCCTGACCTTCCGCAATCCGGTCGGCCTGGCCGCGGGCCTGGACAAGGATGGCGCCTTCATCGATGCGCTGGCCGACCTGGGCTTCGGTTCCATCGAAGTGGGCACCGTGACCCCGCGTGCCCAGCCGGGCAATCCTAAGCCGCGCATGTTCCGCCTCCCTGCGGCGCAGGGCATCATCAACCGCATGGGCTTCAATAACGGCGGCGTCGACGCCTTCGTGGCCAATGTGCAGTCGTCGCGCTTCTACCAGAACCGCGAGGGCGTGCTGGGCCTGAACATCGGCAAGAATGCCGATACGCCGATCGAACGCGCGGTCGACGATTACCTGCACTGCCTGGACAAGGTCTACCCTTACGCCAGCTATGTGACCGTCAACATCTCCTCGCCGAACACCAAAAACCTGCGCCAGCTCCAGGGCGCATCGGAAGTGGATGGCCTGCTGTCGCAACTGAAGGATGCACAGCTGCGCCTGGCCGACCAGCACAAGCGGTACGTGCCGATGACCCTGAAGATCGCCCCTGACATGGACGGCGACCAGGTGAAGAACATCGCCGATGCCCTGCTGCGCCACAAGATCGATGGCGTGATCGCCACCAACACTACGCTGAGCCGCACCGCGGTGGAAGGCATGCAGCATGGCGCGGAAGCCGGCGGCCTGTCCGGTGCACCGGTGTTCGAGTTGTCGAACAACGTGATCCGCCTGCTGAAGGCGGAACTGGGCGACGCGCTGCCGATCATCGGCGTGGGCGGCATCATGCAGGGCAAGGATGCCAAGGCCAAGATCGAAGCCGGCGCACAACTGGTGCAGCTCTACTCCGGCCTGATTTACGCCGGCCCTGCGCTGGTGCGCGATTGCGCCGACGCGCTGCGAGGCTAAGCATGCAGAAAATCGCCCTTGGCCGCAGCGACCTGAAGGTCAGCAAGATCTGCCTCGGCACGATGACCTTCGGCCAGCAGAACAGCGAAGCGGATGCGCACGCCCAGCTCGACTATGCGCTGGAGCGCGGCATCAATTTCATCGACACGGCGGAACTGTATCCGGTGATGCCGTCCGCTGCGACCCAGGGTGATACCGAGCGCTTCATCGGCAGCTGGCTGAAACAATCCGGCCGCCGTGCCGACGTGGTGCTGGCGACCAAGGTCGCGGGCCCCAACCCCTACATGCACTGGATCCGTAAGGGCAAGAGCAACCACAACGCGGCCAATATCCGCGCTGCGGTGGAGACCAGCTTGCAGCGCCTGCAGACGGAATACATCGACCTGTACCAGTTGCATTGGCCAAGCCGCAATGTGCCGATCTTCGGCGCAAGCCAGTTCGATCCCGGCAAGGAGCGCCACAGCATCGCCATCGAAGAAACGCTGGCCGTGCTGGGCGACTTGATCAAGGAAGGCAAGATCCGCCACATCGGCGTGTCGAACGAAAGTAGCTGGGGCGTGTCCGAGTTCGTCAAGCAAGCCGAGAGGAAAGGCTTGCCGCGCATTGCCACCATCCAGAACCTGTACAACCTGACGGCGCGCCATTTCGAAACCAGCTTCCTGGACGAGACTTGCTTCCGAGAGCAAGTAAGCCTGATGGCATATAGCCCGCTGGCATTCGGCCAGCTTACGGCGAAATATCACGACGATCCAAAAGCGCATGGCCGCCTGACGATCTTCCCACCGACCTGGAGCCCGCGCTACCTGCGCCCGGGCGTGCTCGATGCTGTTGCGCAGTATGCAAAGCTGGCGCGCGACAACGGCATGACGCCTGCCCAGCTTGCGCTGGCCTGGTGCTATTCGCGCTGGTTCATCGCCTCCACCATTATCGGCGCCACCACGCTGGCGCAGCTCAAGGAAAACATCGATGCCCTCGATGTGCGGCTGTCGCCGGAGCTTGTGGCAGCAGTCGATGCGATCCATGCCAGGCTGCCCAACCCTGGCCAGTAACCGATAAGGTCAGGCACGCCTGACCATCTATTCAATTGCTGTGCGGGAACGTTGTTGATACTATTCCCGATTCAGGTTGCCCGCGCCCGCGGGCCATGTCTTCCCTGATTCTTCGCCGCCCTCCCCCCGCGGCCTTGCCAATCTCCCAATAAGAACCGACATGTTAAAAAACCTGACCATCAGGGTGCGGCTTATTGCCGTCTTCACCATGCTATCCCTGTTGCTGCTTGCAGTCGGCAGCACCAGCCTGGCCAGTCTCGGCCAAACCCACGATACCCTGCGCACGGTCTACCGGGAGCGCCTGCTGGCGCTCGGCAACCTGGACGCGATGATGCGCCTGATGCTGGGCAACCAACTCGCCGTCGTTCGCGCCGCGAACTCCGATGCGGAAAATTTGCCGCAAGCGATCGAACAGGTCGAACAGAACCGCAATGCCGCCAGCAAGCTGTGGCAGGAATACAGCGAGTCCTTCGTTACCGAAGAAGAAAAGGAAATGGCCGAGCGCTTCGAGGCGGCCCACAGACACTTCATGCTCGATGCCCTGGCGCCCGCACTGGCTGCGGCAAAAGCGGGCGATATCGACACCATGCGCGCCCTGGTGAACGGGCCGGTGGAGCACATGTTCCCCAAGCTTCGCATCGAACTGGAAAGGCTGGCTGACTACCAGGTCGATCACAGCAGGAGGCAGTACCTCGCGTCGGAAGACACATACGCCAGGCAGCACACGCTGGTCATTGCCTTGCTGCTTGCCGGCCTGGCGCTGGCCATCAGCGTTGGCTGCTGGCTGGTACGCAGCATTACGCAGCCGCTCAATCGTGCGGTCGCCGTCGCCCAGGCGGTGGCCAGGGGCGACCTGACGCAGCAAGTTGAAGTAACGGCAAACGATGAAACCGGCCAGCTGCTGGCGGCACTGAAAGAAATGAACGCGGGCCTGGCCGGTATGGTCGGCAACGTGCGGCACTCGACGGACACCCTGCATGCCGCTTCGGCACACATTGCTGACGATGACCGGGACCTGTCGCGCCGTATAGAAGAACAAGCCAGGACGCTGGAGGACACCGCCTCGTCGATGGAAGAGCTGACCTGCACTGTGCGCCAGAATGCCGACAATGCGCGCCAGGTAAACCTGCTGGCGCAAGCTGCAGCGAACCTGGCGACGCGCGGCGGCGCGGCGGTATTCCAGGCCGTGGAAAGGATGGATGCCATCAGCACTTCCTCGCTCAGGATGGCGGACATGATCGGCGTGATCGACAGCATTGCGAGCCAGACCGGCCGCCTGGCACTGGATGCCGCTGCCGAGGCCCAACGCGCCGGCGGCGCAAGCCCCGAGGGTTGCGCCATGGTCGCCAGCGAAGTACGCGACCTGGCACAACGCAGCGCAGCGGCCGCGCAGGAAGTCAGGCAATTGATCGATCACTCGATGGAGCAGGTGAATGCCGGCAGCACGCTGGTGCACCAGGCCGGCGCCACCATGAATGAAGTGGTGCAGGCAGTCCATCGCGTCAGCGGCATTATCAATGAGATCACTGCCGCCAGCCACGAACAAAGCACGGGCATTGCCCGGGTCAGTGAAGCATTGCTTCAGATGGATTCGGCCACGCAGCATAACACCGCGCTGGTGGAGCGGGCCGCTGCTGCCGCCGCATCGATGCAGCAACAAGCTTGTGCCCTTGCCAAGACGGTAGGGGTATTCCGCCTGGCGCCACAGGGCCGGGATGCGGTGCAAGCGGCGAATAAACCACATTCTCTCCAATTCCCACTTGCTTCGCTAAAACCGAATTGCTAGCATCGGGTTTCCAGGGCGCCCGTCTCGCCGGTCCCAGCCAGCCCTGTCCAAACGCCGCCCCGCCCTCGCGGCTCCCTCCTTCACCAAAGCCATTGCTTGCGCACGTGCGCGGGCTGGAGCCGCACATGCTGAACAACCTGACAATCAAAACCCGCCTGGTCGCTGTCCTGGCAATCCTTTCCCTGATGATGACGGTGATCGGCATTGCCGGCATCACCAGCTTGTCGAATTCGAACGAATCGCTCAAAACGGTCTATGAGGACCGCTTGGTGGCACTGGGGCAGTTGCAGGATATGATCCGCTCAATGAACCGCAACCAGCTCTCGATGGCCAATGCGGCGCTCTCCGACGCAGCGGCCCTGCCTGAAATGGTGAAGGAAGTGGAGCACGATCGCGCCCGGGCCGAGCAGATCTGGAAAGCCTACATCGCCACCCAAATGACCCCGGAAGAAAAGGCGCTGGTCGACCAATTCAGCGCCGCCCATTCCGTCTATCTCGAACAGGGCCTGGAACCCGCACTGGCGGCCGCCCGCGCCAGTGACATGGACAAAATGAAATCCCTGATGCACGGACGCATGCACGAGCGATTCCTGCCTGTGCGCGACCTGATCAACCAGTTGGTCAGCCTGCAAAAAGACATCGGCAAGCAGGTGTACGAATCGTCGCAGGCCAGCTTCTCCAGCTTCCGCCTGATGGTGATCTGCATCCTTGCAGGTGGGCTGTCCCTGGCGGCAGGCATCGGTTGGTGGCTGGTGCGCAGCATCACCGCCCCGCTGGACCGCGCGGTACGGATTGCAGAAAATGTGGCAGCCGGCGACCTGACGCAGCAGATCGAGGTGCACACGCAGGACGAGACGGGCAAGCTGCTGGGCGCCTTGCGCGAAATGAGCACTAGCCTGGTCGGCATTGTCGGCGATGTACGCCGGGCTACCGACTCCATCAACACCGCTTCTTCCGAGATCGCCAGCGGCAATATGGACCTGTCGGCGCGCACCGAGCAGCAGGCCAGCTCGCTGGAAGAAACTGCGTCGTCGATGGAAGAGCTGACGTCCACCGTGCGCCAGAATGCGGACAATGCAAGGCAGGCCAACCAGTTGGCAGGCAACGCATCGGAAGTGGCGCGTCGCGGCGGGGCAGTGGTGTCGCAAGTGGTTGACAAGATGAGTGCCATCAACGAGTCGGCCTACAAGATCGTGGAGATTATTTCGGTGATCGACGGCATTGCATTCCAGACCAACATCCTGGCCTTGAATGCTGCGGTGGAAGCCGCGCGCGCCGGCGAGCAAGGCCGCGGCTTTGCAGTCGTCGCCTCGGAAGTGCGCAACCTGGCCCAGCGCGCAGGCAATGCCGCCAAGGAGATCAAACAGTTGATCGACAACTCGGTGGCACAAGTGGAAGAAGGCAGCCGCCTGGTCGACCAGGCCGGCGCCACCATGAGTGAAGTGGTGCAGAGCGTACAGCAGGTGACCGACATCATCGGCGAGATTTCAGCTGCCAGCGGAGAACAGAGCTCCGGACTGCAACAGATCAACCAGGCCGTGGTGCAGATGGACAGCGCCACCCAGCAAAATGCGGCCCTGGTGGAACAAGCTGCAGCTGCGGCGGGAGCATTGCAGGAGCAGGCGGCCTCGCTGTCGCAAGCGGTCAGCGTGTTCCGCCTGTCTGCGCAGGAATCGGCACAACCAACGGCGCAGGCCACACGCTACGCCGGCGCCCCCGTGGTGCGCCGCTCGGTCAGTTCGCCTGCGCAGTCACGCAGCGGCGCAAGCGTTACCCGCCTCCAGCCTCGCTCCGTCGGGCTGCCCGCTAAACCAGCAGCGGCCAAGCGCACGCTTGCCGCCAACGGTGCGGGCGACGGTTGGGAAGAATTCTAATCAGCCAGGCGCCGCTCAGAACTCTTCCCATTCCGGGTTGACGCTGGGCGCCCTGGTGTTGGCTGGCGCTGTCCCCTCAGGCCGTCTGGCAACAGCGCGTGTGGTAGCTGGCGCCGGGCGCGTCGCAGCCTTCACAACCGCCCGCACGGCCAACCGTTTCGGGTCGGCCTGATGGTCGGCCAGGCGGAACACGCTGACGGCGTCGGCCAGCATTTCTGCCTGATCGCGCATCGATTGCGCGGCCGCTGCGGCTTCTTCGACCAGCGCGGCGTTCTGCTGCGTCACATCGTCAATGGAAACGATGGCCTGATTGACCTGGGCGATGCCGCTGCTTTGCTCCTGGCTGGCCGCGCTAATCTGCTGCATGATGTCGCTGACCTGCTGCACCGCCTTGACGATGCCACCCATCGTTGCACCAGCCTGGTCGACCAGGCGCGCGCCTTCATCCACCGTGTCGACCGAATGCCCGATCAGTTCCTTGATTTCCTTTGCCGCTGCGGCGGAACGCTGCGCCAGGTTGCGCACCTCTGACGCCACCACGGCAAAACCCCTGCCCTGTTCGCCCGCGCGCGCCGCTTCGACGGCGGCATTCAGCGCCAGGATATTGGTCTGGAACGCGATGCCGTCGATCACGCCAATAATGTCGACGATCTTGTTCGAAGACTCCTTGATCGCGCCCATCGTGCTGACCACCTGCCCCACAACAGCACCGCCGCGCGTGGCAAAGTCGGACGCAGTTACCACCAGCTGCGTAGCCTGGCGCGCATTCTCTGCGTTTTGCTGAACGGTGGAAGTCAGCTCCTCCATCGAGGAGGCGGTTTCCTCCAGCGAGCTGGCCTGCTGCTCCGTGCGCGAGGACAGGTCCAGGTTGCCGGTGGCGATTTCGTTCGAAGCAGTCGTGATGGTGTCGGAACCGGAGCGCACCTTGCCGACGGTGCGCGCCAGGCTGTCGTTCATATTCGCCAGCGCTTGCAATAGCTGGCCGGTTTCGTCGCGGCTGGTCACGTCAATGCGCTGCGTCAGGTCGCCGCCCGCCACTGCCTCCGCCACGCCGACGGCGCGGTTCAGAGGCTGGGTGATGCTGCGCGTGACCCACCACGCAACCCAGGCTGCAAGTGCGGCCGCCGCCGCAGTCAACACGATCATCACGTTGCGGGAATTGGTGTAAGCCTTGCCGGCGACATCGCTGGCGGCATTCACCGCGGCCGTCTGGTATTTCACCATTTCGGTCAGTGCGCCCAGGTACGCAGTCTGCTCCTTGCGCACTGCGGTCAGCAGGTATTTGACGTTCTCAGCGCGCTGGCTGTCGTCGGCGGATTTTTGCAGGAAGGCAGATTGCACGACCAGGTAACGCTCGCGCGCTTCCTGCACGGCCTTGAGCCTGGCCTTGCTTTCCGCATCTTCATCATCTGAGATCAGTTTGGCAAGCTTATCGAGATTGCCATCAATCTCGGCCTTCTTGTCCTCGACACGCTTCAATTCCTTCTTCACCGTTTCCGCTTCAGTGGAGAGCATTGCGTTACGCATGGCACGTGCGATGTCATTGACGCCGCCGATCGCCTCGTAGGCGAGGATGACTTTCGGCACCTTGTCGCTGGCGATATCGTCGGTGCCGTCATTCAGTTTGCCCAGGTTGGCAATGCCTGTCGCGGCAATGCCAACCATGAAGGCCAGTGCGAGACCCAATCCGGCGGCCAGGCGGACGCCGATCTTCCAGTTGCCGATACCCATACAACCTCCTCCAAGGTTACAGGGGGTCGCCTCCCTGCAAGGCTTGCTCGATGTCGCTGCGTGTCAAATCCGGGGCGAACTGCGAGATGAACTCGTAGGCATACGATCGCAAGTATGCTCCTTTGCGCAAGGCCAGTCTTGTTGTATTTGCAGCGAATAAATGGGAAGCTTCGATGGCGCGCAAGCCCTTGTCGCGGCCGTGGTCGAAAGCCATCGACGCTACCAGGCCAACGCCTAGGCCCAGCGTCACGTACTGCTTGATGACGTCCGAATCCATTGCGGTCAGCACGATGTCGGGGCGCACGCCGGCCTTATCGAAGGCCGCATCGATGTGGCCACGGCCGGTGAAGCCGACGTCGTAAGTGATCAGCGGGTATTCGGCCAGGTCTTCCAGGCGGATCGGGGAGCGCGTCAGCAGCGGGTGGCCATCCGGCACCACCACCAGGTGGCTCCAGCGGTAGCAAGGGAAAGACACCAGGTCCGGGAATTGCGACAAGCCTTCGGTAGCGATACCGATATCGGCCTTGCCCGACAGGACCCATTCCGCGATATGGTCAGGTGCGCTTTGCTGCAAGGCGATGCGCACGTCCGGGAACTCATTGCGGAAGTGCGAAACCGCCTTCGGCAGCGCATAGCGGGCCTGGGTGTGCGTTGCCGCGATGGTCAGTGTGCCGCTTTTCTGGCCGGTGAATTCCAGGCTGGCCTGCTGCAGGTTTTCCGCTTCCACCAGCAGGCGGTCGACGATCTTCAGGATGCCTTTGCCCGGCTCGGTCAGGCCGGTCAGGCGCTTGCCGTTGCGCTCGAAGATGATGACGCCAAGTTCGTCTTCCAGTTCGCGGATCTGGCGGCTCACGCCCGGCTGCGACGTGAACAGGGCGTTCGCCACTTCGGTCAGGTTGTAGTTGCGGCGCGCAGCTTCGCGCACGGAGCGTAGTTGTTGGAAGTTCATGCGTGAGCCCCTTCATCGACGAAGACGCGCAGGCGCTTGGGGCGCACCACCAGCGTTTCGCCGTCTTTCAGGTCAAGTTGGATATAGCGTTCGTTGGAAATGGTTGCTTCGATAATCTGGGCGTTGTCGGTGCGCTCCAGGTCGAGCTGGGCCAGCGGGCCGATTGCGTGCGCGCGGCGCAGCCTGACCACGATGCCTTCCGCACCCTGCACATACCGTTCGACTTCCAGGTCGTGCGGGCGAATGTAGGCCGTGCCTTTGCCGCTGCCGTGGCCTTCCACGTCGAATTCAACGCCGTCGCTGGCCAGCACGCCTTCATGCACGCGGCCATGGAAGACATTGACGTTACCGAGGAAGCCGTACACGAAGGGCGATGCGGGATGGTTGTAGACCTCGTCCGGCGAGCCCAGTTGTTCGACGTGGCCCTTGTTCATCAGCACCACGCGGTCGGCCACTTCCAGCGCTTCTTCCTGGTCGTGGGTCACGAAGATCGACGTGACGTGCAGCTCGTCGTGCAGGCGGCGTAGCCAGCGGCGCAATTCCTTGCGCACCTTGGCATCCAGCGCGCCGAACGGTTCGTCCAGCAGCAACACGCGCGGTTCAACGGCCAGCGCGCGCGCCAGGGCGATACGCTGGCGTTGGCCGCCGGAGAGCTGCGGCGGATAGCGGTCGGCCAGCCAGTCGAGCTGCACCAGTTCCAGCAGTTCTTTTACCTTGCGGCGGATCTGCTCTTCCGATGGACGCTCCTTGCGCGGCTTGACGCGCAGGCCGAAGGCGACGTTCTCAAATACGGTCATATGCTTGAACAGCGCATAGTGCTGGAACACGAAGCCGACCTGGCGCTCGCGCACGTGGCGGTCGGAGGCGTCCTGCCCATCCAGCAGCACCTGGCCCGAATCGGGATGCTCCAGACCGGCGATGCAGCGCAGCAGCGTGGTCTTGCCGCAGCCCGATGGCCCCAGCAGCGCGGTCAGCTCGCCTTGCGGGAAATCGAGCGATACGTTGTCCAGCGCGACGAAGTCGCCGAAACGCTTGTTGATGTTCTTGACTGCGATCGTCATATCAATGCTCCTTGGCGTCGTCGCCGTAGTTTTCGTGCAGGCGCCATTCGATGAAGGTTTTCACTGCCAGGGTCACCAGCGCCAGCAGGGCCAGCAGCGAGGCCACGGCGAAGGCGGCGGCAAAGTTGTATTCGTTGTAGAGGATCTCGACCTGCAGCGGCATGGTGTTGGTCTCGCCGCGGATATGGCCGGACACCACCGACACCGCGCCGAACTCGCCCATGGCGCGGGCGTTACACAGGATCACGCCGTACAGCAGGCCCCATTTGATGTTAGGCAGGGTCACGCGGAAGAAGGTCTGCCAGCCGTTTGCGCCCAGCACCACGGCTGCTTCCTCCTCCTCGCTGCCCTGCGCCTGCATCAGCGGGATCAGTTCACGCGCCACGAACGGGAAGGTGATGAATACCGTGGCCAGCACGATGCCCGGCACCGCGAACAGGATCTTGATGTCGTGCGCCGCCAGCCACGGCCCGAACCAGCCCTGGGCGCCGAACAGCAGCACGTAGATCAGGCCCGAAATCACCGGCGATACCGAGAACGGCAGGTCGATCAGCGTCAGCAGCAGGCTCTTGCCGCGGAACTCGAACTTGGTGATGGCCCAGGAAGCTGCCACGCCGAATACCAGGTTGAACGGAACCGCAATGCCGGCCGCTATCAGCGTGAGCTTGATGGCGGCAATCGAATCGTCCTCCAGGATGGCGCTGGCATACACCTCCCAGCCCTTCTTCAGCGCTTCGGTGAACACGGCCACCAGCGGCACGAACAGGAACAGGGTCAGGAAAGTCAGCGCCACCGTGACCAGGACATAGCGCACCCAGCGCGGTTCCAGCACGTCATGGCGTTGCGGCAGTTCGCCGCGGCGGATGGGAGTCGCGGAGCCGCTCATTTGGCGTTCCTCCCGCGCGACCATGCCTGCAACAGGTTAATTGCCAGCAGCATGAGGAAGGAAGCCACCAGCATGACTACTGCGATGGCCGTGGCGCCGGCATAGTCGTACTGTTCCAGCTTGGTGATGATGAACAGTGGCGTGATCTCGGACACCAGCGGCATATTGCCGGCAATGAAAATCACCGAACCGAATTCGCCGGTGGCGCGGGCAAAGGCCAGCGCAAACCCGGTCAGCAGCGATGGCAAAATGGTCGGGAATACCACGCGGCGAAAGGTCTGGAAGGCCGATGCGCCCAGGCTGGCAGCCGCTTCTTCCAGTTCGCGCTCGGCGTCTTCCAGCACGGGCTGCACGGTTCGCACCACGAAAGGCAGGCCGATGAAGGTCAGCGCCACCACCACGCCCAGCGGGGTAAATGCCACTTTGATGCCCAGCACGCCTTCAATATAGCGGCCGAACCAGCCGTTGGAGGAATACAGGGCGGTCAGCGTGATGCCGGCCACTGCGGTCGGCAGCGCGAACGGCAGGTCGACCAGCGCGTCGACAATGCGCTTGCCAGGGAACTTGTAGCGCACCAGCACCCAGGCCACGATGCCGCCGAAGATAACGTTCAAGAGGGCGCCGATGAAGGAGGCGCCGAAAGTCAGCTTGTAGGAGGCAATCACGCGTTCCGAGGTGACGGCAGCCCAGAAGCCTTCCCAGGTCATGGTGAAGGTCTTGAGGAAGATCGCCGACAGCGGGATGAGCACGATCAGCGTCAGGTACAGGATGGTGAAACCAAGGGATAAGTTAAAACCGGGCATCACGCGAAATGGCGCTTTGCGGGCCTTGACCTCTCTTCCCGGCCCCGTCGCCGAGGTGGGTACCGTTGCAGCAACTGCAGACATGCTTGCTCCCTTATTACATTTTCGACTAATAGGAGCGCATGTTCGCATTCATGCGTTATAAACCAAACTACCCTTTTTTCATTTGCTTAGATGCCAAACAGGCAGTGGTGAAGCGTTCAGGCAACCAGTTTGGCAGCAACGGATACCAGCACCGTCGCCAGCACGCCGCGCAGGAATCGCTCCGGCATGGAGCGTGCAAACCAGGAGCCAATGGTAATGCCGGGCACGGAGCCTACCAGCAAGGTCAACAGGAGTGTCCAGTTGATGGAGCCCAGCCACCAATGCCCCGCGGCAGCAATCGCAGTCAGCGGCACGGCATAGGCAATATCGGTGCCGGCTACTTCTGCCGGCGTGAGGCGGGGATACATCAGCACCAGCAGGGTGGCGCCGACGGCGCCGGCACCGATGGAGGAAACGGTGACCAAAGTACCAAGTACTGCACCAGCCACCACAGTAGAAATTTCCAGCGCCCTGCCCTGCAACTGACGCTCAGGGTGGGCCAGCATCCATTCCAGCATTTTGCCGCGGAACAGGATGGCCACCACCGTCAGCATGACGGAACCGGCGATGCAAATACGGATCAGATGCCCAATCTGCTTATCCAGGGCGCCGAAATGCTTCAGGCCATAAGTCGCCAGGAGAGCCGCCGGCAAGGCGCCATAGCAAAGCAGGCGCACGATATCCCAGCGCACAGTGCCGCGCAGGCGATGCGTGAGAGTACCGGCAGTCTTGGTAACGGAAGCAAATGCCAGGTCGGTGCCCACTGCCACAGAGGGGGAAACGCCGAACATCAGGGTCAGGATAGGTGTCATGAGCGAGCCGCCGCCCACGCCGGTCAAACCGACCAGGGCGCCCACAACGAAACCAGAAACGATGAACGACAAATCCATGCAATATCCTTCCAAGACCCGCTAGAGTATCCGGGAGCGCATGAAATCTCAACAATGAAGTCCTTATTTGCTTATGTTAATCACGTTCTCTTAAAAAAAAAGCGCCCCGAAGGGCGCTTGCAAAGGGAAGTAACAACTTAGAACGCAGTATCGAACTTCAGGTACATCGAACGGCCGTTCACGCCGAAGGGGCAGGTTTCCCAGCAGTACTTGAAGCCCAGTTTCGGGAAATCGCCGCCATTGGTCCACTCGGACGGGTAAGTGTCAAACAGGTTGTTGACGCCGAATGCCAGGGTGGTTTTCTTGCTGAAGCTATAACGAATGCTCGAATCCACGATCCATTTCGCATCCCAGGTCTGCAGCGGGCTGAAGCCTTCGCCCTGCACTTCGCCATAGTAGTTGGCACGAGCATTCACGTTCCACTGGCCGATGGTGTAGTCAGCCGCCACAACGTGGTGCTTGCGTGGCTGGCCCCGTTCGATCAGGGTCACCTGCGCCTGGTTGAAGAGCTGGTCGCCGGTCAGCAGGCTGGATGGCGAATGGCGCTTGGTCACCTCGGTCTTGTTGAAGCCCAGTTGGCCGGACAGCACCAGGGTCGACGAGCTGAACTTGGTGGTGTGGTCGGCAACGATGTCCAGGCCGCGGGTAGTGGTGTCAACCGCGTTGGTGAAGAACTGCGCCTGGCCCACGCCCAGCGGATTCAGCACGTTGGCGATCGGGCCGCCGCCTGCTTCCGGCGAGATCTCGCTCGAGAACACAATACGGTCCTTGATCTTGATCTGGTACACGTCAGCGGTCAGCGACATGTTCTTCGCAGGACGCAGCACCATGCCCACCGACGCGTTGCGCGAGGTTTCTTCCTTCAGCGGCTTGATGCCCAGTGCGGTGGTCACTGCACTGCCCTCGCGCGCGGTCAGGGTTTCGGTCAGTTGGCCAGCCTGGTTCAGGTTGGTCGATACCGAACTGTAGAACTTCTGCTGCACGCCCGGTGCACGGAAGCCGGACGACACGCTGCCGCGCAGGCCGAATTCCTTGGTCGGGTCCCAGCGCGCGCTGAACTTGCCGGTCACGGTATTGCCGAAGTCCGAGTACTTCTCGTAGCGCACCGCAGCGCCCAGCAGCAGGTCCTTGACCGGGTGGTATTCGGTATCCAGGAACAGGGCGATATTGTGGCGGCCCTCGTCCACCGCGGTGGCCGGGGTGTAGCCTGGGAAGCCCTGGGTACCGGATGCGGCGACGCCGCCAGCCTGGTTGGTGATCACGATGGCCGGGTTGTTGGTGCGGCCGTACTGGTAGGACACCGGATCGCCTGCCACGATCTGGTAGTTATCGCGGCGGTACTCGAAGCCGGTGGCAACGAACACTTCTTCGCTGCCGAATTTGACCGGGCCCTTGATGTCGGCGTTGAAGGTGGTCTGCTTGAATTTCAGCTTGCCGGTGTCGGCTTCAAACGGCGATTCGGCGTAAATGCCGCCGCCAGGTTTCGGCTCGTACCAGTAAGACACGTTGATGGTCTGCTTTTCGTGGAAATCGAGCTCGCTCACGCCGTGGTTGAGGCTGATGTCGGCCTTCCAGTCATTCGGCAGGTCGCGGCGGTAGCCAAAGGCGAACGAAGCGTCTTTCACGGTGGTGCGGATGTTCGGCAGGAAGCCTTCCGGATACACGGCAGGCACGTTGCGGCCATCGCCCTTGGAGCGGAAGAAGCCGGACGAATCGCCCTTGCGCTTGGACACGCCGCCGAAGCTGTAGAACTCGCCCACTTTGTCCACTGGCAGGGCCGCGTTCCACCACAGGTAAGCGTCGCGGGCATCGCTGTCGCCGATGCGCTGGGTCACGCGCGGCGGATCGACGCGCAAAGAGTCCGGGCCGGCGCGATTGGTTTCGTCGCGCTTGCGCCCTTCCAGCGACAGGTTGATGTAGCCGCCGTCCTCGCCCAACGCCCAGCCGCGGTTCACGCTGCCGGAGATCATGTCGCCGTCGCCTTCCTTGGTGGTGCCGACCTGGCCGCTGAGGGCAGTCTCGTTCACGTTCGATTTCAGCACGATGTTGATCACGCCGGCGATCGCGTCCGAGCCGTACTGGGCGGCCGCGCCATCGCGCAGCACTTCGATATGGTGGATGGCCGACAGTGGAATCGCATTGATGTCGGTACCGGCCGAACCGCGGCCAATGGTTTGCTGCACGTTGACCAGCGCCTGCTGGTGGCGGCGCTTGCCGTTCACCAGCACCAGCAGCTGGTCGGGGCCGAGCGAACGCAGGGTCGCAGGGCGGATGATGTCGGTACCGTCGCTGATGAAGGTGGTGGAGAAGTTGAACGACGGGTCCAGTGTCTGCAACAGCTTGCCCAGCTCCAGCGGGCCGGCCGTTTGCAGGTCCTTGGAATTGATCAGTCCAACGGGCGCGGCGGTATCGAGCGCAGTCTTGGCGGTGGCGCGGGAGCCCAGCACGACCACGGTCTGCTGTTCTTCGGCGGCGGGTTGGGCGGCGGTTTGTGCGTAGGCTTGCGAGGTGGCCAGCAGAACAGCACTGGCAATAAGGGTGCGTTTCATAGGTATTCCGATCTCTTTAACGATTTTTATTTGGTGCCGCGAAAAAATACTAACCTCGCACAATTGAACACACAAAGAAATAATTCATTTATGACAAGTGAATTACCTGCCAACGTTGCATGAATGGAACAGAACCAAGGCTATTGGCTTGTATTCAACCAAGTGCTACATTGACTGCAAGCGATTCATGGGAGGAAATGTGATGACTGATGCTCTGTTGCTGACCGACCGTTTGTGCGACCTGACCGAAATGGCCTTGCAGGCCTACACCAAGTTCGAGAAGGCCACTGTCTACTGCACCGCCAAGCACCTGATGGCAGATTTCGAAGATGCCGGCCTGCCGCTAGCCGCCTTCGACAAGCTGACCGCCATCCAGGCCAGCATCCTGGCGGCTGTCGAATTCGCCCCGCCCGGCGGCAAGAACAACCCGCAATGCATTGTCAGTGCGCGCAACGAGATCGCCGCGCTGCGCGAAATGCTGAAGGAAAAAAAGCGCCCCGAAGGGCGCCTGCAAGAACATCTGCACTAGCCATTCCAGGGACCTGGTGATCTACTCCCCTTCCTGGCCGGCATAGGCGCACGCGCCGTTCCCAAAACCGTTACTTGTTCGGTTGCGGCGTAATGCGCAGGTAAGGACGCGGGGCCTTGAAGCCAGCCGGGTAGTTCTGCCTGATCACTTCCGGATCCTGCACGGTGAGCGGAATGATCACGTCATCGCCATCTTTCCAGTTGCCTGGGGTGGCGACGGTGTGCTTGTCCGTCAGTTGCAGGGCATCGATCACGCGCAGCACTTCATCGAAGTTGCGGCCGGTGCTCAGCGGGTAGGTGATCTGCAGGCGTACTTTCCTGGCCGGGTCGATCACGAACAGCGAGCGCACAGTGGCAGTGGCCGACTGGTTGGGGTGGATCATGTCGTACAGCTCGGCCACCTTGCGGTCGGCGTCGGCGATGATCGGGAAGCCCACCACGGTGTGCTGGGTCTCTTCGATATCCTTGATCCATTCCTTGTGCTTGTCGGCCGGGTCGACCGACAGTGCGATGGCCTTGACGTTGCGCTTGTCGAACTCGGGTTTCAGCTTGGCGGTCAAGCCCAGTTCCGTGGTGCAGACGGGCGTGAAATCGGCCGGGTGCGAGAACAGCACCACCCAGGAATCGCCTGCCCACTCATGAAACTTGATGCTGCCAATGCTGGAATCCTGTTCGAAGTCCGGTGCGGTATCGCCAAGGCGTAAACTCATTCTTCTTCTCCATTGTTAAATTCGATGCGCGCTGCGCCAGGACCTGCAGCAGGCGCTGGCCAAAACGCCAGTCCCCCAGGCCTGATTCAGCGTTGATATGTCCCAGCGCTCCCGCGTTGACGAAGTCGCTGCCCCAGCGCTGCGCCCAGGTCTCGGCGCTCTTTGCCGTCATCCATGGGTCGTTGGTGCTGGCCACCATGATCGACGGGCAAGGCAATTCTCCGTGCGGCAGCAGGGAGCTGACCTGGAACTTATCGGGATCGGCAGGCCCCACCAGCAAGACACCCGCCACGTGGGGGGAGGTTGAACGTGACAGGCTTAATGCGGTGGTGAGGCAGCCGAAACTGTGTGCAACGATCAGGGTCGGACGGCGGTCCTGGTCCAATACTTCATCCAGGCGGTCGGCCCAGCGCAGCAGGACCGGATCGCTCCAGCGCTTCTGCTCTACCCGCTCGAAGCGCGGGTACAGGCGCTGCCAGCGGGACTGCCAGTGATCGGGCCCGCTGTTATGCAGGCCTGGCGCGACCAGGATGCGGAATTGGTTCAGTTGTTGGATCGCCATGCGGCCCTCCGTTGCGTAATTATTGGCCGGCGACCTTGGCGCCAGGCTGGTAGATCTGGTCGAACACGCCGCCGTCGGCAAAGTGAGTCTTCTGCGCGGTGCTCCAGTCGCCGGCCACGTCGGTGATCTTGAACAGCTTCACGTTCGGGAATTGGGCGGCGTATTTCTTCGCTTCCTTCTCGATCGTCGGGCGGTAGTAGTTCTTGGCGATGATGGCCTGGGCCTGGTCGGTGTACAGGAAGTTCAGGTAAGCCTCAGCCACCTTGCGGGTGCCGCGCTTGTCGACCACCTTGTCGACCACCGCCACTGGCGGCTCGGCCAGGATCGAAACGGAAGGCGCCACGATTTCAACCTTGTCCGGGCCCAGTTCCTTGATCGCCAGCAGGGCTTCGTTTTCCCAGGCGATCAGCACGTCGCCGATGCCGCGTTCCACAAAGGTGGTGGTGGCGCCGCGGGCGCCGGAATCCAGCACTGGCACGTTCTTGTACAGTTTTTTCAGGAAGTCGCGTGCGGTGGCATCGCTGCCGCCGGGCTGGCGCAAGGCGTAGCCGTAAGCGGCCAGGTGGTTCCAACGCGCGCCGCCGGAAGTCTTTGGATTCGGGGTGATCACTGCCACGCCTGGCTTGACCAGGTCGTTCCAGTCCTTGATGCCTTTCGGGTTGCCCTTGCGGACCAGGAACACGATGGTGGAACTGTAGGGGGTGGCGTTATGGGCCAGGCGCTTCTGCCAGTCCTTGCTCACCAGGCCGCGCTCGGCGACCGCGTCGATATCGTAAGCCAGGCCAAGGGTGACCACATCGGCTTCCAGGCCGTCGATCACGGCGCGGGCCTGCTTGCCCGAACCGCCATGCGACTGCTTGATCTTCACATTGTCGCCGGTCTTGGCCTTCCATTCCTTGGCGAAGGCGGCGTTGACGTCCTGGTACAGCTCGCGGGTCGGATCGTAGGAGACGTTGAGCAAGCTCACGTCGGCTGCTTGCGCCACCGCGGCGGTGGCGAACAAGGCGGCGGCAATCAGTTTTCTGGACAACATCTGGCTTCCCCTTAATGTTTGGAGATGCCAGATTAAAGCCCTTCTATATAAATACGAACGAATACTTTCATCGTTCGTTATACCGGAAAGTAATTAGTAGAAGCGATTGACCAGCACGACCAGCCAGGTCGCGCCCGACAGCAGGCAAGCCAGCAGGACGGCAGCGCTGCCAAAGTCCTTGGCATTCTTGGACAGCGGATGGCGTTCCAGGGAAACGCGGTCCACCACGGCTTCAATGGCGGAATTGATCAGCTCGACGATCAGCACGATCACCATGCTGCCGATCAACACCAGTTTCTGAAAGGCAGAGACCGGCAACAGTAGCGCGGCTATGGCGCCCACCACGAAAACAAACAGCTCCTGGCGGAAGGCATGCTCGGAACGGATGGCAGTCTGCAAGCCTTCGATGGAGTAGAAAAAGGCCGAAAAAATGCGCTTCAGGCCGCTCTTGCTTTTAAATTCACTTGTAGGTTCCATGGACACGGATTATAGCGACAGAATTCCCATTTTTTTCACATCATGGTATAAATAAGTCTGCCTATACCGCACTGCACCAACCACATTATGAAAAGCGAAACCCTGCCTGCGCAGGAGCCCAAAACGACGATCCAGGTGATCGACCGCATGACGGCCCTGCTTGACGCCCTTGCGAAATACCCGGATCCGGTCAGCCTGAAAGAACTTTCGAAAGTCTCCGGCCTGCACCCTTCCACCGCCCACCGCATCCTGAACGACCTGGTGGTGACCCGCTTTGTCGACCGCGTCGAGCCCGGCACCTACCGCCTCGGCATGCGCCTGCTGGAGCTGGGGAATGTGGTTAAGAGCCGCCTGTCCGTGCGCGAAGCTGCGCTGGACTCCATGCGCGCCCTGCATAAAAAGACGCAACAGACCATCAACCTGTCGGTGCGCCAGGGCGATGAGATCGTCTACATCGACCGCGCCTATTCCGAACGCTCGGGCATGCAGGTGGTGCGCGCCATCGGCGCCCGCGGCCCGCTGCACCTGACGTCGACCGGCAAGCTGTTCCTGTCGGTGGACGAACCGAAGGCGATCCGCGCCTATGCCACCCGTACCGGCCTGGCTGGCCACAACAAGAATTCGATTACCGACCTGGCGCGCCTGGAGCGCGAGCTGAGCCTGGTGCGCGCACGCGGCTATGCGCGTGACAATGAGGAACTGGAGCTGGGGGTGCGCTGCATGGCGGCCGGCATCCGTGACGATTCCGGCAAACTGGTGGCAGGCTTGTCGATTTCCGCGCCGGCGGACCGGCTGCAGGATGACTGGCTGGAAGACCTGGTCAATACCGCCAACCAGATCTCCGCAACCCTGGGTTACATACCCGAATAAGACTGGGCGCTGGTGCTGGCGCCGCTGACATTTTCACCGAAGGTTGGCTTGAGCGCGGCCAACCACTTCTTCATGCGGGTCGCATCGGCCACACGCGCCGCGGTGCCCTTGGCATCCAGCAGCACCATGATGACGGCGCGCCCTTCCACCATTGCCTGCATGATCATGCAGCGGCCAGCCTCGTTGATGAAGCCGGTTTTCTGCAGGCCGATTTCCCAGCCCGAGTTCGGCGCCACCAGGCGGTTGGTGGTACCAAAGGTGACAGGACGGCCGCTGTTTTCCACCACGGCTTTCGGATCGGTGGAGAATTCGCGCAGGATCGGGTGCTCGTAAGCAGCCTGCACCAGCCTGGCCAGGTCGCGTGCGCTGGCCACATTCATCTTCGACAGGCCGCTGGAATCGACATAGTGCGTGTCGTTCATGCCCAGCGACTGCGCCTTCTCGTTCATCGCCTGCACAAAGGCCGGCAAGCCGCCTGGATAGTTGCGGCCGAGTGCGGAAGCAGCACGGTTTTCCGAGCTCATGAGAGCGATATGCAGCATATTGCGGCGGGTCAGGTGGTCGCCCACTTTCAGGCGCGAAGAGCTGAATTTCTCGCGGTCGACGTCATCATCGGTCACGGTCAGCATTTCATCGAGATCCTGGTTGGCTTCCACCACCACCAGGCCCGTCATCATCTTGGTGATCGAAGCAATCGGCAAAGCCACGCCGGCGTTCTTTTCGAACAGCACTTCGGAGTTGGCCTGGTCCAGGACCAGGGCCACATTGGATTTCAGGTCCAGCGGATCGCGCACCAGGTTCAGGCCGGCGAGGTCGCCCATGGTCGGACGGTTGAAGTCCGCCACCTTGGTCACCCGCTGGTAAACGATCTTGTTACGGCCACGCACACTGACCGTGCGCTTGACCATCTGGGATTGCGTAGCCGGGGCGGCGTAGCGGGTACCTGCTTTCTTGACGGCCGCTTGTGCAGATCCAATGGAGGCCGATGCGCAAAGCAAGGACACAAGCACGCTGATAGCAAGTTTGTTCATTCGTCATTCCCCGGTGTGAAACAGCAGAATCGCTAGTTGCAGTGTAGCAAAATCAGATTCCTGCGCAAGCTAAATCAAACTTTTCTTCACCAATGTTTTCAGCCCCACAATACACAATTTCCATAGTGACGTAAGGCTGCAACGAAAGCTTGTTCACTCCATAAATTTAACAAATTTAGCAATCGGCTCGCGCTCGGTTACCAGCGTGTTTTCAATTTTGCCACGATCTGCAAATCCAAGCGACATCCCGCATACAACAGTTTCGCTTGCGGGCAGTCCCAGCACCTCGCTGATGATGCGGTGATATTGGGTGAAGGCAGCCTGCGGGCAGGTATCGAGGCCGCGGCCGCGCGCCGCCACCATGATGTTTTGCAAAAACATCCCGTAATCAAGCCAGGAGCCCTGCTCCATGATGCGGTCGATGGTGAAGATCATGCCGACTGGCGCGTCGAAGAATTCAAAGTTGCGGCCATGCTGGGCGGCCATGCCGGTCTTGTTCTCGCGGGTCAGGCCGAGCAGCGAATACAAGTCCCAGCCAACTTTGCGGCGGCGGTCGATATAAGGCGATACCCATTCGCGCGGATAGTAAGCGTATTCCTCGGTATGCAGCTTGTTCTGCTCCGGGTCCGCGTAGGCGGCCAGGATCCTGGCGGACAGGGCTTCCTTCATTGCCCCGGTCAGCACATAAACTTGCCAGGGCTGGGTATTGGTGCCGGAAGGAGCGCGCGCAGCCACTTCCAGGATCGCTTCGATATCTTCGTGCGGCACCGGGGTCGGCAGGAAAGCGCGGATCGAACGGCGCGAAGTGATGGCCGCATCGACGGCTTGCTGTGCTGGGGAGCTGATCATGATTGTGGCCTATTTGGGTTGCTTAACCACAAATATTACTCCAATCACCGCCAGCGCCATACCGGCAATGCCCATCCAGTTCAGGACTTCGCCAAACATGGCCCAAGCCATGATCGCGGTAGTCGGCGGCGTCAGGTAAAGCAGGCTTGTGACCTGGGTCGCGTCGCTGCGACGAATCAGCGCAAACAGGAGGAAGATCGCACCGATGGACAAGGCGAGCACCGACCAGGCCCAGGCGCCGAAGAATTCAGGCACCCACTGGACCGAACCCATATCTTCCAGCAGCAAGGCAAAGGGCAATACCGCGGCAAACGATGCCGCGAACTGGATTACCGTGCCGGTGCGCAGGTCGAACTGAGGGCAGAAGTGCTTTTGATAGAGTGTTCCCGCGGTAATCGACAGCAGTGCGAATACCGCCAGCGCGATCGCCTGCCAACTGAGGCCAACCAAGGAGATCTTCGCATAAACTACCAAGGCCACGCCGCTTAAGCCAAACATCAGGCCCAGCCATTGGCGCGGACGCACCCGCTCGCCGATCAAGGGCGCAGCAAAGGCAGTCAGTATCGGCTGCATGCCGACGATCAGCGCCGACAAGCCGGCCGGCATGCCGATCTTGATGGCGCACCAGACTCCACTCAGATAGCCCGCTTGCAGCAACAAGCCGGCAACAGCGACATGAGCCACCTTTCCTTTTGGCCAGGGCGCCCGCAGCAACAGGACAGCCGGCACCAGGATCGCCAGCACGCCAAGGAAGCGCAGGAGCAGGAAGGTCAGCGGAGGCGCATAGGGCAGGCCAAAGCGCGCCACAATAAAGCCGGTACTCCAAAGGAAGACAAAAAACAGTGGGATCGGGGAAAAGAGGGAGCGCATCCGGCGATTCTAGCATCGAGGTCCACTACCCTGCTTGGCAGCAATACGTATGATTTATCTGGCCAGAATCCCTTTGCTGACAAGAAGTTAGTTACTTTGTGCAATGCACAAAAACTGCTTGACTTTGATTCCTGAACCCGGATAATTGCATTTGTTGCGTTGCACAATGCGTTGTTTTCCGTTGTAGAAACATCAAGTTTCAACGACTAATTCACTTATTTGGAGAGTCCAATGTTTGCGATTCCTGAGCAGTTTTCCAATGCCACCAAGGCAAACTTCGAAAGCCAATTTGCACTCTTTTCTTCGCTGACCAACAAAGCCTTCGAAGGCGTTGAGAAGTTCGTAGACCTGAACATCACCGCTGCCAAGGCATCGCTGGAAGAATCGTCGGTCGCCACCAAGCAGTTGCTGGCTGCCAAGGACCCGCAAGAGTTCTTCACGCTGACCGCTGCCCAGGCCCAGCCAGTTGCCGAGAAAGCCATCGCCTACGGCCGTCACCTGGCATCGATCGCTTCCGGCACCGGCGCTGAGTTCAGCAAGGCCGCCGAGTCGCAAATCGCTGAGACCAACCGCAAGGTGATCTCCCTGGTTGACGAGGTGAGCAAGAACGCCCCAGCCGGCAGCGAAAGCGCTGTTGCCCTGTTCAAGTCCGCCCTGAACAACGCCAACGCTGGCTACGAGCAGTTCACCAAGAGCGCCAAGGCTGCTGCCGAAACCTTCGAAGCCAACGTGAACGCCGCTGTGAACCAGTTCACCGCCGCTGCCGCCAACGGCAAGAAGCAGTAATTGATTTCCCCGCCGGCCCCCGTGGCCGGCTGCAACGCTGTACGCAGGTCTCCTCGGCATCCGTGGTTTCCTCTCAGCGGGTGTCCTTCCCGAGCCCCGGCAAGTCCGGGGCTTTTTTTGCGGCCAAGTTTACATTTCATCTAAAACGAGATAATCTGTCTTAATGATGAATCGAACTCCCGAGCAGCAGCACCTGCTGGACCAGATGAAGCATGTCGCCGAAGGGCTGGGCCGCACGCTTGCACCTTTCACTGAAGTGGTGCTGCATGACTTGCTTGATCCTGGCCATGCCGTCCTGGCGATCCACAACAACCTGTCGGGCCGCGCCATCGGCGAGCCGGCGACGGAGCTGGGGTTGGCGCGGATTGCCGACCCAGCCTTCCCGCAAGTGCTGGCCAATTATCCAAACACCTTCCCTGACGGCCGCCCGGCAAAAAGCACCTCAGTTGGCATCAAGGACAGCGAGGGCCACTACATCGCCGCGTTGTGCATGAATGTGGACTTGAACCTGTTCCGCAGCCTGCAAGCCATGCTGGGCCAGTTCAGCAATGTCGACCCGGCCGCCGCAGTGATCGAGTCGCTCGCCCCCGCAGCAGGCGCCGACGCGATCCGCGCGCATATCGAACGATTCGCCGCCAGGCTCTCCACCACGCCGCGCGCACTGAAAGCGGATGATCGCCGTGCCCTGCTGCGCGAACTGGGCGACGCCGGTTTGCTGGAGATGCGGCGCTCGATGGAGACCATTGCCGCCCACCTGGGCGTATCGCGCGCCACGGTCTACAACTATGCAAAATAACGACGCCCGCCTGTTGATACTGGACCGCGACGCCGTCGCCGCCCTGCTGCAGCCGGACAACGTGCGTGCCGCCGTGCGCGAGGCCTTCGCGCTGCATGCCGCGCGTGCTGCGCGCGTCTTCCCGCTGGTACGGGAAGAACTGCCGGGCAGCGCTGTCTTCGGCATCAAGTCGGGCGACGTTCCGTCGCAGGAACTGCTCGGCTTTAAGGCCGCGGGCTTCTGGCCCGCGAACCGCGAAGCCGGCGGCGACGCGCACCAGGCGACCATCATGCTGATCGACCCGCGCACCGGGCGCCCGCTGTGCATCGCCGACGGCAACGCGGTCACCACGGCACGCACCGCTGCCGCCGGTGCGCTCGGGATTGAACTCCTGGCACGCGCCGATAGCGAGCAGCTATGCGTGTTCGGAACCGGCGTGCAGGCGCGCGGGCACGTGGACTATGCGCTGCATGCCCTGCCCTCGCTCAAGCGCCTGCGATATATAACTTCCGACGGCCGCCACGCGCCTGAATTCGAAGCGCTGTTCGCCGGCCGCTGCGAAGTAGCGCCGGCAGGCGGCGCGCGCACTGCGGCTGCCGATGCGGCAGTTGCAGCGTCGGACGTGATCATTACAGCGACTCCCGGCCACAGCATGTTGTTCAGCGCAGATGCGGTGCGCGCCGGGACACACGTCAATGCCGTCGGCGCCGACACGCAAGGCAAGCGCGAGCTGCCGGCCGGCTTGCTGGAGCGCGCCCGCGTGTGGGCCGACGACCTGCCGCAAGCGCGCCACATCGGCGAGCTGCAATGGGCCGGCGAACTGCCTGCAGCGGAACTTGGCCAATTGCTTGCAGGCGCGGGCACTGCACCGCGCTCGGCCGGCGACATCACGATTTTTGACATGACGGGCATCGCCCTGCAAGACCTCACCACGGTGCGCATGCTGTACCAGCGCGCCCTCGCCAACAACATCGGCCAGGACATCGCCTGGCCCTGGTAAGGAAGGAGAACCATGAGCATCACATACGAAGACGTCGTCGCAGCAGCCGGCCGCATCGAAGGCCATGCCCACCGCACGCCAGTACTGACCTCCCGCACCGCCAACGACGAACTGGGCGCGGAGATTTTCTTCAAGGCCGAGAACATGCAGCGCATGGGCGCCTTCAAGTTCCGCGGCGCCTTCAATGCCCTCTCGCGCTTCAACGAAGAGCAGCGCAAGGCCGGCGTCGTCGCTTTCTCGTCCGGCAACCACGCGCAAGCGATTGCGCTGTCGGCAAAGCTGCTGGGTATTCCGGCCACCATCATCATGCCGGAAGATGCGCCGGCATCGAAGATCGCCGCCACGCGCGGCTACGGCGGCAACGTAGTGACGTATGACCGCTACAAGGAAGACCGCGAAGCCATCGGCCGCAAGCTCGCTGAAGAAAATGGCATGACCTTGATCCCGCCTTACGACCACGCTGACGTGATTGCTGGCCAGGGTACTGCGGCGAAGGAGCTGTTCGAAGAAGTAGGCGAGCTGGATTACTTCTTCGTCTGCCTGGGCGGCGGCGGCTTGCTGTCGGGTTCCACGCTGGCGACGCGCGCATTGTCGCCGAAGTGCAAGCTGTATGGGGTGGAGCCGGAAGCCGGCAACGACGGCCAACAATCGTTCCGCAGCGGTTCGATCGTGCATATCGATACCCCGAAGACCATCGCCGACGGCGCGCAGACGCAGCACCTTGGCTCGCTGACCTTCCCGATCATCCAGCGCGAAGTGGAAGACATCCTGACCGTCAGCGATGCGGAACTGGTGGATGCAATGCGCTTCTTCGCCGCGCGCATGAAGATCGTGGTGGAGCCGACCGGCTGCCTGGGTTTTGCTGCCGCACGCAAGATGAAGGAAGAATTACGCGGCAAGCGCGTCGGCGTGTTGATCAGCGGCGGCAACGTCGACATCGAGCGCTTTGCCGCCCTGCTCTCCTAAACGGCCGAGCCCGTGTCCCACCGTGGGGTCTGAACCCACGGTGGGACACGGGCTCGGCAGTATTACTCGCCCAGGTAGGCGGCCTTGACGCGCGGGTCGTGCAGCATGTCTTCGGCGTTGCCGGTCATGGTGACCGCGCCGGATTCCATCACGTAGCCGCGGTTGGCCGCTTGCAGCGCCAGCTTGGCGTTCTGCTCCACCAGCAGGATGGTGATGCCTTGCCGGTGCACGTCGCGGATCACTTCGAAAATCTTCTCGACCATGATCGGCGACAGCCCCATCGAAGGCTCGTCCAGCAGCAGCAAATGCGGGTGGCACATCAGCGCGCGCGCCATCGCCAGCATCTGCTGCTCGCCGCCGGACAGGGTGCCGGCCAGTTGCGCAGCGCGCTCCTTCAAGCGCGGGAATACACTGAACCATTTCTCGATATCGGCTGCAATCGCGGCCTTGTCGTTCATGGTGTAGGCGCCCATCATCAGGTTTTCGGTGATGGTCATGCGGGTAAACACGCCGCGCCCTTCCGGCACCATGGCCAGCTTCTTCTCCACCAGGTGGAAGGACTGCGAGCCTTTCAGCGATTGGCCCATATAGGATACGGTGCCCTCCACTTTGCATGGCGGCAGGGTGCCGGTGATGGCCTTCAGCGTGGTGGTCTTGCCGGCGCCATTGGCACCGATCAGCGTTACCAGTTCGCCTTGATTGACTTCCAGGTCGATGCCTTTGACTGCCTTGATGCCGCCGTAGGCGACCTTCAGGCCCGAAACTTTCAGAACATTGGCGCCCATCAGTGCGCTCCTCCCAGATAGGCTTCAATCACTGCTTTATTGCTTTGAATCTCGGCTGGCAAGCCTTCGGCAATCAGCTTGCCGTATTCCAGCACGCTGATGCGGTCGCACAGGCCCATCATCAGCTTCACGTCGTGCTCGATCAGCAGCACCGTCTTGCCTTCGTCCTTGATCTTGACCAGCAGCTCGCGCAGCGCCAGCTTCTCGGTCGCGTTCATGCCGGCAGCCGGTTCATCCAGCGCCAGCAGTTGCGGATCGGTGGCCAGTGCGCGGGCGATTTCCAGGCGGCGCTGGTCGCCATACGACAGGTACTTGGACGTGCGGCCGGCGAACTGGCCGATGCCGACGAAGTCCAGCAGTTCCTGCGCGCGCTTGCGGATCGCCGCTTCTTCCTCACGCGCTGCCTTGTGGCGGAAGATTGCGCCGAACACGCCCTGGTGCGAGCGCACGTGGCGGCCCACCATCACGTTTTCCAGCGCGGTCATTTCGCCGAACAGGCGGATGTTCTGGAAGGTGCGGGCAATGCCGGCCTTGGCCACCGCGTGAGGGGCCGACGGCGAATAAGGCTTGCCGGCCAGTTCGAAGGTGCCGGTATCGGGCTGGTACAAGCCGGTGATCACGTTGAAGAAGGTGGTCTTGCCGGCGCCGTTCGGGCCGATCAAGCCGTAGATCTGGCCCTTGTTGATCTTGATGCGCACGTCGGTCAACGCCTGCAGGCCGCCGAAGCGTTTATTGACGCCTTCGATATTCAGGATTACTTGTTCGCTCATCTCTACTAACCTCATGCTGCCATTACGCCGGTCGACTGGCCTTTGGAGTCCGAGTCGGCATCGGGACGCTCTTCATGCTTGGGCGAAGGCCACAGGCCCGCAGGACGGCTTAGCATGGTCCCTACCAGCGCGGTGCCGAACAAGCCCTGGCGCAGGACTTCCGCTTCAAGGATCACCTGGCCGAACAGCTTTTGCTGCAACGGCTCTACGGTATGACGCAGGATTTCAGGCAGCGCCGCCAACAATACCCCGCCAAGCACGACACCGGGGATATGTCCAATGCCGCCCACCACGACCATCGCCAGCACCACGATCGATTCCATCAGGGAGAACGACTCAGGCGACACGAAACCCTGGAACGAGGCGAACATCGCGCCCGACACGCCGCCGAAAGTCGCGCCCATCGAGAATGCCAGCAACTTCACGTTGCGGGTATTGATGCCCATTGCCTTGGCCGCAATTTCGTCTTCGCGGATCGCCACCCAGGCGCGTCCCAGGCGGGAGTGCTGCAGGCGCGAAGTGACGAATACGGTCGCGATGGTCAGCAACAGGAACAGGAAATAGTAGGCGTTCACGGAAGGCATGGAGAAGCTGCCAATGAACACGGTGGCGCGCGATCCGGGTTCGCCGGCCAGGTTCACGCCAAACACGCGAATCGGGTCGATCATATTGATGCCCTGCGGACCGTTGGTGATATTGACCGGGTCGTTCAGGTTGTTCATGAAGATGCGGATGATCTCACCAAAACCCAGCGTCACAATGGCCAGGTAGTCGCCGCGCAGCTTGAGAGTCGGTGCGCCCAGGAGCGCACCAAATACCCCTGCCAGCGCGGCGGCCATGGGCACAATCACCCATACCGACAAGTGGATGCCATTGGTGCGGATATCCTCACCCAGCATGGATGCCAGCGCTTCGCCAACCGCGGGATTCATGTTGATGAGCGATTCCAGCACCGTCGCAAACTGCGGCGATGCCAGCAAGGCGGTCAGGTAAGCTCCGATCGCGTAGAACGCGATATAGCCCAGGTCCAGCAATCCGGCAAAGCCCACCACGATGTTCAAGCCGACGGCCAGCATGATGTACAGCAGCGCCATGTCCGCGATGCGCACCCACGAGTTGCCAAACGGGGCCGCGGCGAACGGGAAGATGACCAGCGCCGCCATCAGCAGCGCCATGCTGATGTAGGCCTGCTTGGGATTTTTTTGCATGTCGAATTTCAGCATTGTCTTCTCCTGGTCAGGCGCGGTCGGCCACACGTTCACCCATGATGCCGGACGGACGCACCGTCAGTACCAGGATCAGGACCACGAAGGCAAAGATGTCCTGGTAGTGCGAGCCGAGCAAGCCGCCAGTCCAGTCGCCAATGTAGCCGGCGCCCATGGATTCAATAATACCCAGCACGAGCCCGCCGATCATGGCGCCGTAGATATTGCCGATACCGCCCAGCACAGCGGCGCAAAACGCTTTCAGGCCAGGCATGAAGCCCATGGCGAAGCCGATGGATGCATAGTTGGCGCCCCACATGACGCCTGCAACGGCGGCCAGCGCCGCGCCGATGGCAAACGTCGACACAATCACGCGATTGGAATCGACGCCCATCAAGCCCGCTACCCGCGGATTTTCAGCGACGGCACGCATGGCGCGTCCCATCCGGGTCTTTTCGACCAGCATGACCAGGCCAAACATCGACACGGCGGCCAGCACCAGCAGCAAGACCTGGGTCACGGTGATGACGGCGCCGCTGATCATGATCGGTTCGGTTGGCAGCAGCTGCGGGAATGGCAGGGGATTGCGTCCCCAGTGCTTCATCGCGAAGGTTTGCAGCAGGATGGAAACGCCAATGGCGGTAATCAAGGGAGCGAGGCGCGGCGCATTGCGCAGGCGGCGATACGCGACACGCTCGATCAGGATGTTCACGATCATGCAGGCCGGGATGGCGCCGATAATGGCGATGCCCAATTGCAGATAGCCCGGCAAGCCCGGCGCGTATACGCCCAACAAATTCAGGATGGAGAGGCCGATCATCGCGCCAATCATCAGCACGTCGCCGTGGGCGAAGTTAATCAGGTTCAGCACGCCGTACACCATCGTATAACCGAGGGCGACCAGCGCATACATACTGCCCAGCACCAGGCCGTTAAGAATTTGTTGGATAAAAGTATCCATCGAGTATGCCCTTAAGAACTATAAAAAACGGCACCCAAGGTTGCCCTCGTGGTGCCGCCGTTTGGAAGCGTTCGCCATAATAGCGAGGTTTCCGGAAAACTAATCGTGGAAAATCCACGTTTTACCAAATTATTACTGGACGTCGTTGTTTTTTCCGCCATCCAGGCCTTTGGGCAGCGGGAAAGTCACCGCCTCCTCCACGCCTTCCAGGGTTCGCACGCTCTTTGCGCCCAGTTCTTTCAAGCGGTTGATGACCGCGTCGACCAGCACTTCCGGCGCCGAGGCACCGGCAGTAACGCCCACACGCAGCTTGCCTTCCAGCCAGGCCGGATTGATCTGGGAAGCGTTGTCCACCATATAGGCCGGGGTGCCCTTCTTCTGCGCCACTTCGCGCAGGCGGTTCGAATTGGAGCTGTTTGGCGAACCGACGACAATCACGACTTCCACCTGCGGCGCCATGAATTTCACGGCTTCCTGGCGGTTGGTGGTGGCGTAGCAGATGTCGCCTTTTTTCGGCTCAATAATATTCGGGTATTTTGCCTTCAGGGCTTCGATGATTTGTGCCGTATCATCCACGGAAAGCGTCGTTTGCGACACATAGGCCACCTGGTCCGGATTCTTGACCTGCAGGCCGGCCACATCCTCCACCGTTTCGACCAGGTACATGCCCTCGTCGGTCTGGCCCATGGTGCCCTCGACTTCGGGGTGGCCGTCATGGCCGATCATGATGATCTCGCAGCCCTGCTTGCGCATTTTGGCCACTTCCACGTGGACCTTGGTCACCAGCGGGCAGGTGGCGTCGAAGATCGACAGGCCGCGCGCTTCCGCTTCGGCACGCACGGCTTTCGACACACCATGAGCGGAGAACACCAGGGTGTTGCCGGCCGGGACATCGTCCAGTTCTTCGATGAAGATGGCGCCCTTGGCGCGCAGGTCTTCCACCACATAGGCGTTGTGCACGATTTCGTGGCGCACGTAGATCGGCGCACCGAACTGCTGCAGCGCGCGCTCGACGATCTCGATGGCACGGTCAACACCGGCGCAGAAGCCGCGCGGCTGGGCGAGGAGGATTTCTTTGTCCATGTTCTTTTACAGCACAGAGATAAGGTTCACTTCAAACTTCACCGGCTGGCCGGCCAGCGGGTGGTTGAAGTCGAAGATGGCAACATCGTCGCGCAGTTCGCGCAGCACGCCTGCGAAGCGGCCGCCATTTGGCGCGTTGAAGTCGACCAGGTCGCCGACCTTGTATTCATTGTCCGGATCGGAGTTTTCATCCAGGGTCGCACGCGTCACGGCCTGCACCAGGTCCGGGTTGCGCGGGCCGAAGGCTTCGCCCGGCGCCAGTTCGAACACCTTGTGCGTGCCTTCCGGCAGGCCGATCAGCAGCGCTTCCAGGTTCGGCGCCAACTGGCCCTGGCCCAGCATCAAGGTGGCTGGATTGCCTTCGAAGGTGGAAACGATATTGGTGCCATCCATGGAGGCGAGACGGTATTGCAGGGTGAGGTAAGCCGAAGCGGTGACAACGTTAGACATGGAAACAACTCTGGTGACGGGCAAACCTCTATTGTAAGCCATCGGGCTGCGCACGGCGCGGCGGTCGGTCCTTGACCTGAGCAAAACCTGACCCAGCGCAAATGGCGCTCCCCTGCCGGGCCAGATAATGGGCGACGGAGGTGACTATGGCAATTTCAGACTGGCCCGAACAGCTGCGCCCACGCGAGCGATTGTTAAAAGCGGGGCCGCAAGCCCTGTCCGACGCCGAACTGCTGGCAATCTTCCTGCGGGTAGGCATTCCCGGCAAGGACGCCGTCGCGCTGGCGACCGACCTGCTGGGGCGTTTCGGCTCCCTGCGCACCCTGATCCATGCCAGCCGCGCCGATTTCACGGCGCTGCCGGGGCTGGGCGCCGCCAAGTATGCCCAGCTCCAGGCCGTTATCGAACTGGCACGCCGCGCGATTGCGGAGGAAATGACGGCAGGCGAAGAGCTCTCTTCGCCGCACGCGGTGAAGGACTTCCTGCGCCTGTCATTGGCCGGGCAGCCTTATGAATCCTTCCATGTCCTGTTCCTGGATGTGAAAAACCGGCTGATCGAAGCATGCGAATTGTTTCGCGGCACGCTCACCCATACCAGCGTTTATCCGCGTGAAGTGGTGCGCGAGGCGCTGGCGCGCAATGCCGCCGCCGTCATGCTGGCCCATAACCACCCGTCCGGATCGCCTGCGCCAAGCGAGTCGGATGTGCTACTGACAAGGGCGTTGGTCCAGGCCCTGGCCCTGGTGGATATACGGATCCTGGACCATTTTGTGGTGGCAGGACACCAGGTGCATTCCTTCGCGGAACATGGTCAAATCTAATTGTTAAATTCCGATTTTAACTGTGACACAATTGTTTTTCGCAAGTGCTTGAAAATCTTGGGAAATTTCCATATACTCTTGTTTTTCCAATTTCGGAAGTAATTCAAGGAGTGTGCCATGGCACGTGTTTGCCAAGTAACTGGGAAGAAGCCGATGGTCGGCAACAATGTTTCCCACGCAAACAACAAAACCAAGCGTCGTTTCCTGCCAAACCTGCAGAACCGTCGTATTTTTGTTGAATCTGAAAACCGCTGGGTCTCCCTGCGTCTGTCTAACGCCGGTCTGCGCGTGATCGACAAGGTCGGCATCGACGCCGTCCTGGCCGACATGCGTGCACGTGGCGAGAAAGTTTAATAGGGAGCTGAATCATGGCAAAAACTGGCCGCGACAAGATCAAGCTGGAATCGACCGCTGGTACTGGTCACTTCTACACCACGACCAAAAACAAGCGCACCATGCCTTCCAAAATGGAAATCATGAAGTTCGATCCTAAAGCACGCAAGCACGTGATGTACAAGGAAACCAAGATCAAGTAATCGATCTCGGTTCGAACAAAAAACCGCCCCCCGGGGCGGTTTTTTTATTGGCAGCCGCCTTCCGTCTGCAGTTGCAGGCGTTTGCCCGCGTGGATGGCCTTCACCTTACCGTCTTGCATCATGTAGCGGATGGCCAGCTCACGGTCGCCCGTTTCCACCATCAGCCAGTCGGCATGTTCACGATGCGGCTTTACCGCGTCGCCATATACGCGCAGCAGCTTGGATGCAGGATCGCCAATGCGCACGCCACGTTCCGTGCTGTAGCCCCCGTTGACATCCACCCGCACCACCACCTTCTTGATAAAGGTCACTTCCAGGCTCGGAAAGCGCTTCGAGCGCACCACACGGCAGGTTTTGTCGTCACGGTATACCGTTTCTTCGCCCAGTCCGCCAAAAGTCTTGCCCAGGTTCTCATAGCGGGCACCAACCTTGTATGGTCCCAGCCCTTCCGGTTTGATGACCCAGCTCGCCGCCTGTGCCCCGCCCGCCAGCAGCATAGCCGCAAGTCCTAACCACAATTTCACAATCGCCCCCAAAAGATTTTATTGATTCATGGCAACAGCATACTCTTGATCTGAAAGCGACGCCACACCGTAGCAACGGCATCCCGTGCTGAAGCATCGACATCCAACAAGGATCGATTTACAAACCAGCGCAAAAACACTATCTTTCCGCCATAAAAATAATTGCATTCCTCGCCTCGAGCTTATTCGCCCTGCCCTCCTTTGCACAAGCTACCCTGGTGCGTCCAGGCTACGTCGCCAGCCAATGCCGGAAACCCATATGGCCGCGGCGCGATATGGAGCTGGAACATGAAGGCGGTGTCCAGGTAGCCGTCAAGGTCGGCGCCGACGGCAAAGTCATCAAGACGGCCGTCCAACTCTCTTCCGGCTTTCCAAATCTCGACGACGCCGCAGAGGCCGGGCTAAAGAATTGCATCTTCAAGCCCGGCACCGTCAATCAACAAGCTGCCGCCATGTGGACGACGGTCTTTTATTCTTGGACGGCATCGGAATCCGGCGCTTTGGGCAATGAGTGGCGAAAAATATTGCGCACGGCGGAAGAAGGCAATGCGGCAGCCCTGTACATGTTCGCCATGCTGCAGCTTGGTGTGAAGGAAACCAGGGAGAACGGCATGAAAATGCTGAAACTGGTCGCCGATGCGGGCTTCCCCATGGCGGAATATGAACTCGCCCGGCACTATGAGGGAGGCGAGTGCACGAAGGGCGACCAGGAAGCAGCCGAGCAATGGTATGCCAAGGCACTAAGCCATGGCGACCCGCTGGCACGCGAACGGGCCCGGCTGCTTCAAAACGCAGCCAACGACACCCCATAAAAAAAACGGCCCTGCATGCAGGGCCGTTCCTTTAATGGCAGCGCCGTTTAAGCGTAGCTGCGCAGGCGCATCGAGAATTCTTGCAGGGACTTGATGCCCGACGCTTCCGCGCGCTCGCACCAGTCTTGCAGTTTTTGCACCAGCTCATCGCGCGAGAAGTGCGAACGCTCCCACAGCATGCCCAGTTCCACGCGCATATTGTGCATGGTTTCCAGAGCCTTCGAGTGCTGGAACAGCTCCACCAGCTGCTGCTTCTGCGGGGCTTCCAGCTTGGCCGGCTCGCGCTGCAGCAGCTTGCGCGAGGATTTCGGGAAACGTGCATTGAGCTGCGACTTGTCCTTCAGCTGCTCCAATTCTTCTTTCCATGCGTGCTTGACGGATTTGGCGTACTTGGCCATCACGTCATAGCGGTTAGCGATTACCGATTGCAGGGTTTCGAAGTCGGCCTTCACCTTGGCGGTGTCGAACTTAGGCTTCGGCGGCATCTTCTTCACTTTGGCCATGCCGATCATTTCCATGGCGCGGATATAGCCCCAGCCGATATCGAACTCATACCACTTGGACGACAGCTTGGCCGAAGTCGCATAGGTATGGTGGTTGTTGTGCAGTTCTTCGCCGCCGATGATGATGCCCCAAGGGATGATGTTGGTCGCCGCATCGGAGCAGTCGTAGTTGCGGTAGCCCCACCAGTGGCCAATGCCATTGATGATGCCGGCGGCGGTCACAGGGATCCACAGCATCTGCACGGCCCACACGGTGATGCCCTTGGCGCCGAACAGGATGAAGTCGATGATCAGCATCAGTGCCACGCCCTGCCAGCTGAATTTGCTGTACAGGTTCTTTTCGATCCAGTCGTCAGGGGTGCCATGGCCGTACTTTTCCATGGTTTCCTTGTTCCTGGATTCAGCGCGGTACAGCTCCGCGCCTTGCCAGAACACAGTCTTGATGCCCTTGGTTACCGGGCTATGCGGATCTTCTTCGGTATCGCACTTGGCGTGGTGCTTGCGGTGGATGGCAGCCCATTCCTTGGTCACCTGGCCGGTGGTCATCCACAGCCAGAAACGGAAGAAGTGCGAAGGGATCGCGTGCAGTTCCAGCGCACGGTGCGCCTGGTGGCGATGCAGGAAGATCGTCACGCTGGCGATGGTGATATGGGTCAGGATCAGCGTGACGCCAACCGTCGCCCAGGCACTGAGGCCGGTCACGCCATTGCTGATGAAATCGAGAACTGCGCTTAAATCCATTACAACTCCATTTGAGGTACTCCGAATAGGCGCAATTGTACGCGCATTCGTAGGTGATTTGAGGAAGGTTTTCCCGTAGGCACTGATTATTTTTTAGGCAGACTGCTCCGGCAGAGGGCCCAGCAGGCGAATCTCGCGTTGCGGGAACGGTACAGAAATTCCGTGTTCTTTCAAGGACTTCCAGATTGCCCGATTGACATCCGAGGTCACGCCGCCGCGGCCATTTTCCGGATCCTGGATCCAGAACGCCAGTGCCAGCTCCAGGCCATCGGCGCCGAACGCCTGCAGCATGCCGGATGGCCCTTTGTCGCGCAGCACGCGCGGAACGGTCAGTGCGGCGTCCTCCATCAGCTTGAGCACGAAGTCCACGTCGCTCTCGTAGCCGACCGTCACGCGCGTGACGATCACCACCGCTGGATTGGTCAGCGAAGAGTTCTGCACCGCGCCGGAGACCAGCATTTCGTTCGGCACGATGGATTCCACACCATCGGTCCCCTGCAGCACGGTATAGCGGGTGTTGATCTGCGTGACCTGGCCACTGTATTTGTCGACGGTGATCACGTTGCCGATGGTCAGGCTGCGGTCCAGCAGGATGATGAAGCCGGATACGTAATTACTGGCGATCTTCTGCAAACCGAGACCGAGGCCGACACCCAGCGCACCGCCAAACACGGACAGCACGGTCAGGTCGATGCCCACCAGCGACAGGCTGACCAGCACCGCCACCAGGATCAGCACCGCGCGCCCCATGCGCGCGATCACCACGCGCAGGTTGGAATGCATGGTGTGCAGGTTCATCAAGCGCTCTTCGAGCGCCGCACCAGCCCACATGGCCAGCAACAACAATACCACCACCGACACTGCCGCCTGCAGGACGGTGGCGATCGACACCTTGTGCTTGCCGAGCGGGATCAGCGTGTCATCGAGGAAATCGAAGATCTCCTGGTAAAAGCCGGTGATATACAGCACGAAGGCCAGCCACACCAGGAGCTGGAAGGCCTTCTCGAAATTCTGCATGCCCTCGCCCACCACGCCGCCACGCGCGAACACGCGGCGCAGCAGGTAGAAGCCGAAGCGGATCACGGCCAGGGAACTGAAAATCGGCAGTGCCAGGTTGAACAGGTTGGTGTGCAGGTGGAAGCGGCCCAGCAGCTTTTGCGAAGCCCACAACAGCACCACGACGGCCAGCGGGCCCACCACGCGACCGAAACTCTCCACGCCAAACCGCGCCACGTCAGTGCTGGCAGTACGCGCCTTCACGCCGCGCCACAGGAAGCGCGACAAGGTCCAGCCCAGCAAGACGGACAGAACGATCGCGCCCGCCTGCCACATCAGGCTCGGATCGCGCAGATCACCCAGAAGATCATTCAGCAAATTCGCCAACGGCATCGTTCGACTTACTCCTTATGGTTCAGCCCGTGTCACACCATGGGGTCACACCCCAAGTGTGACACGGGCTGGGCTGTTACTCTTCGTCTGCCTTGGCCGGCTTGGCCATCGGCTTGCGTTCGAAGACGGCGGCGAAGAAGCCGTCGGTCTGGTGCTTGTGCGGCAGCAGCTTGAGGTAGTCGCCCATCTCGAGGTTGGCGATCTTCTGCTCGGCCAGCACTTGGGACATCGGCACCAGCTCGAAATCCGGATGGGTTTCGATGAACTGCTTGGCAACGGCGTCGTTCTCTTCTTCCAGCAGCGAGCAGGTGGCGTACACCAGGCGGCCGCCGCCTTTGACCAGGCGCGCTGCGCCGTCCAGGATCGAGACCTGCTTCTCGTGCATCTCGCCGATCGCGCTTTCATCCTGGCGCCATTTCACGTCCGGGTTGCGGCGCAACGTGCCCATGCCGGAGCACGGCGCATCGACCAGCACGCGGTCGATCTTGCCTGCCAGGCGCTTGACCTTGGCGTCCCTTTCGTGCGCGATGGCGACCGGGTGCACGTTCGACAGGCCGGAGCGCGCCAGGCGCGGCTTCAGCTTCGACAAGCGCTTTTCGGATACGTCGAAAGCATACAGGCGGCCGGTATTGCGCATCTGCGCGCCCAGTGCCAGCGTCTTGCCGCCGGCGCCGGCGCAGAAGTCCACCACCATTTCACCGCGCTTGGCGCCGAGGATCTGGGCCAGCAACTGGCTGCCTTCGTCCTGCACTTCAATCGCGCCGGATTTGAACAGCGGCAGGTTTTGCAGCGCTGGCTTCTTCTTCAGGCGCAGGCCCAACGGCGCGAACGGCGTCGGCTCGGCTACGATCGGCGCGGTAGCCAGTTCGGCCACCACAGCGTCGCGGTCGGTCTTCATGGCGTTGACGCGCAGGTCCAGCGGCGCCGGAGCGTTCAGCGCATCGGCCAGGGCCAGGGTTTCGTCTTCGCCGTACTGGGCGACCAGTTTGTCGAACAGCCATTTCGGCATATTCGCGCGCATCGATTTGTGCAGCAGCGAACGGTCGATTTCGAGCTGGCGTTTCAGCCATTCGGATTCTTCTTCCGACAGGCCCGGCAGCGCATCGATGCCGACTGCATCGGCCATGCCCAGCAGAACCAGGCGGCGCATGGTGGCGCCACCGGCGCCGGCTTCGGCGCGGTCGGTGAAGAAGGCCTTGTTACGCAACACGGCGTACACCGATTCAGCAATGGCGCCGCGCTCGCGGCCGCCCAGCTTCGGGTGCGATTTGAAGAAGTGCGACAGGGTGGTGTCGGCCGGCGCGGTGAAGCGCATGATTTCACGCAGCACGTTTTCGGCGCTGGTCAGGACGTATGGTGGCAAACGCATGATGTTCTTTCTCTTTATTCAGTTGCGGTCAATATTGACCTTGCCATCTTCGACCCTCAAACGGCCTTCGACGAACCAGCGGATAGCACGCGGGTACATGACCCATTCCTGTTCCAGCACGCGCGCCGCCAGCACCTCGGCGGTATCGCCCGGCAGGACAGGCACGGAGACCTGGTCCACCAGCGGGCCATGGTCCAGCTCCGCGGTCACGAAGTGGACAGTGGCGCCATGCGTGGCCTGGCCCGATGCCAGCGCCTGCTCGTGCGTGTGCAGTCCTGGAAACAGCGGCAGCAGCGATGGGTGGATATTCAGCATGCGGTTTTCGTAGTGGCTGACAAAGCCCGGCGTCAGGATGCGCATGAAACCGGCCAACACCACAAGGTCGGGGTTGAAGCCGTCAATGACTTCCTGCAGCGCAGCATCGAATGCTTCGCGGCTAGGGTAATCCTTGTTGCTGACTACTGCGGTCGGGATGCCGTGTGCGGCCGCGAATTCGAGGCCTTTGGCGTCCGCCTTATTGCTGATGACGGCGGCGATGCGTGCCGGCCATTGTTCGGCCTGGGCTGCACGGACCACCGCTTCCATATTGCTTCCGCGTCCGGAAATGAGGATGACGATGTTTTTCATGGCCGCCATTGTACCTGCTCAGGCGAGCCAAGGCGACATTATGCTGCTGCGCAGCATTCTATGCAAGAGGGGAATGAAGTCTACTCGAACGAGTAAAAGACGCGGAACGGTACTTTCTTTTCGGCCCAGAAATCAGCCGCATCGCGGAACACATCCAGCAGGCACTCGCGTGCTTCACGGTCAAACTTTTGCGTATTCGGCAATTGCTCGAGCACGGTCAGGAAGCCGTTCTGCTCGCCTGCCTTGGCCATGGTTTCGGTCAGGGTTTCGCGCAGGGCGTCGAAATTCTTGGCGTGGGGCTTCGGGATATGGAAAGACTCGGCAATAATACCCAGGACTTGCTGCTTGGTCAGGCCGGCATGGCAATGTGCATACAAGAAATGCTGCCCCAGGCGCGCTGCCTCGTCCTGCAGCTCTGCCACGCGGAAAGCGCGAATAGACTGGACTAAATTAGGCGGCACAGTTATCAACAAACTCATCTTTCCCTCAAATCGACCTATCAAGTACGAGCCGTAGGCGGGTCAATGCGCCGGGGCCGGAGCTTTCGTTTCTCCCTGTCAATCTGATTCCACGCCATAAGGGTAACGTGTTGTACTCTATGAATCAACCCGAAAGTGAGTCCTAACGCAAGTTTTGTTAAAAACTTACCATATTAACCCAAAAGCATGGGGTTACATTTTGTTGCCTTACTTCCCCCATGGATACAAGCCATGGCGTTACTATTTAGGCGTGCAATTCCAATTCAACCAAAGCGAACTGCCCAAAAGACAGAAACGAGGTAAACAAAATGAACGCCAAAACTAAATTGTTTTTCGCAGCACTGAGCCTCGGCACACTGCCGCTGGCGCAGGCACAAGCCACTGATTTTGAGGACTACGGCCGTGTGACCCGCGTCACGCCGGTGACCGAACAGATCAACCGTCCACGCCAGGAATGCCGTACCGAATATGTCCAGGTGCAGCAGCCGCAGGAACGCGGCGTCGGCGGCAGCATCCTGGGCGGTATCCTGGGTGCGGCAGTCGGTAGCCAGGTCGGTTCCGGCCACGGCAAAACCGCGGCCACTGCGGCCGGCGCAATTGCCGGCGCCGTGATCGGCGACCGCACGCAAAACTCCAATGCGCAGTCAGGCGCCGTACAGGAACAGGCCGTGAAGCAGTGCCGCATGGTCGACGCTTATGAAACCCGCACCACCGGCTATAACGTGGAGTACGATTACCGCGGCCGCACATATACCAATTTCATGAGCTACGACCCGGGCCAGCGGATTCGCCTGCGCGTCAATGTCGAACCGATGAATAATTAAGTCCCGGGCCATCTTTCAACCCGGACTGCCGGCCAGCAATGGCCGGCAGTTTTCATTTGTACGCTTGCTTGCGAGCAAGATAACGCGGGATAATGCCGCCATGCTGATTAAACGTAAATCCATCGAAAAAGAAGAGTCTTCGCGCCCCGCCACGCGAAAGCCCAAGTATGCACCGGTCACGCTTTCCGAGCTGGACGGCGTGCGCTACCTGCATTTCGGCACCGAATGGGTGCAAGGCGCCATGCGCATCCGCAAACCGGACTGGCCGGAACTCGAGTACGCTCAGCAAATGATGGCCTGGATGCTGTGGAACGCCGCGCCTGGCCACGTTGCCCAACTGGGCCTGGGCACCGGCGCGCTGACCAAGTTCTGCTACAAGCATTTCCCGCAAGCGCAAGTCACCACGGTGGAGCTGAACCCGTCGGTGATCAGCATCGGCTATTCCATGTTCAAGCTGCCCGACAACGACGGCCGCCTCAACGTGGTCGAAATGGATGCGATGGATTACGTCACCAATCCGGACCATCACGGCACGCTGGACGCGCTGCAGGTCGACCTGTACGACGCCACCGCACGCGGCCCGGTGCTCGACACCCCGGAGTTCTACCAGGCTTGCGCCGCCTGCCTGAATGACGATGGCATCATGACCGTCAACCTGTTCGGCGACCATCCAAGCTACGCCAAGAACCTGAAGGCGATGAAGTTCGCCTTCCCGCAAGTGGTGTCGCTACCGGAGGTCCACGATGGCAACGTGGTGGCAATCGCCTTCAAAACCCGCCGCAATATCGACGTGGCAGCGCTGGCCGAACGCGCCGCGCAAATCGTCGCCGAAACTAAACTGCCCGCAAAGTCCTGGCTCAAAGGACTGAAAGCCGCACTCGCATAAGGTCACACATGGCAAAAGCACTCGATCTTCAAATTATCTTCACCTGGCTGCTGGCTGATGGAATGGTCGAGAAAGCCGAGGTCAAAGGACTTTACGCTCAGGCGCAAGGCATCTTGCGCAATACCCCCGGCGCCATGCATCCCCTGAGTGCCGTGGCGCACTGCAAGCTGATGTCGGCCAAGAGCGGCAAGCTGCTGACGCTGGACGTGCTGACCGAATGGCTGGCGCAGCGCGCCAAGCTGCCCTTCTATCGCATCGATCCGCTGAAGATCGACTTCACCAAGGTGGCGGACGTGATGTCGGCCAGCTATGCGGCACGCTTCAACATCCTGCCGGTGGAAATCACGCCGGACACGCTGACCGTGGCCACCGCCGATCCGTTCGCGCTGGAATGGGAAGCGGAAATCGCCAAGGTCGCGCGCCGCGTCATCAAGCGCGTGATCTCGAATCCTCTCGATATCTCGCAATACACCTCGCAATTCTTCTCGCTGGCCAAGTCGATCAAGCACGCCAACAAGAACACCGGCCAGGACGTCGCACTGCGCAACAACTTCGAGCAGCTCGTCGAACTCGGCAAGATGAACAAGACGGTCGACGCCAACGACCAGCACGTGATCAACATCGTCGACTGGCTGTGGCAGTACGCCTTCGAACAGCGCGCATCGGATATCCACCTGGAGCCGAAGCGCGACCTCGGCACCATCCGCTTCCGTATCGACGGCGTGCTGCACCAGGTGTACCAGGTGCCGGCCGTGGTGATGATCGCGATGACCGCCCGTATCAAGCTGCTGGGCCGCATGGACGTGATCGAGAAGCGCCGCCCGCAGGACGGCCGCATCAAGACCCGTACCGCCGGCGGCCAGGAGATCGAATTGCGTCTCTCGACCCTGCCGACCGCCTTCGGCGAAAAGCTGGTGATGCGTATTTTCGATCCGGAAGTGGTGGTGAAGACCTTGCCGGAACTGGGTTTCCCGGTCGACGACGCCAAGCGCTGGGATGCGCTGACCAACCGCCCGCACGGCATCATCCTGGTCACCGGCCCGACCGGCTCGGGCAAGACCACCACGCTGTACACGACGCTGAAAACGCTGGCGACGCCGGAGGTCAACGTCTGTACGGTGGAGGACCCGATCGAGATGGTGGAAGCATCCTTCAACCAGATGCAGGTGCAGCCAGGCATCGACCTCACCTTCGCTGACGGCGTGCGCGCCCTGATGCGGCAGGACCCGGACATCATCATGGTCGGCGAGATCCGCGACCTGGAGACGGCGGAGATGGCGATCCAGGCCGCGCTGACCGGCCACCTTGTGCTGTCCACCCTGCACACCAACGACGCGCCATCTGCCGTGATGCGCTTGCTGGAACTGGGCGTGCCCTATTACATGCTGGAAGCGACCCTGATCGGCATCATGGCGCAACGCCTGGTGCGCACGCTGTGCGTGGACTGCAAGGAAGCGGGAGGCGAACTGGCCGACGATATCTGGCAAGGCCTGAGCGGCGGCTGGGATATCGCCAAGCCCGAGAAAGTGTATCGCCCGGTCGGCTGCCCGGAATGCCGCCAGACCGGCTTCCGCGGCCGTACCGGCATCTACGAGCTGCTCACCACCAGTGAATCCTTCAACTCCATGCTGGAAGCAGAAACCGACATTACCGCCTTGCGCAAGCAAGCGGTATCAGAGGGCATGATCCCGCTGCGCATCGCCGGCGCCTTCAAGGTGACTGAAGGCGTGACTACAGCGGAAGAAGTGCTCAAAGTGACTGCCATGGGGTGACGGCAGAAAAAGGGGCTTTGCAAACGCCAAAATCCTCGTATATAATACGGCCTCTTTCGGGTCGTTAGCTCAGTTGGTAGAGCAGCGGACTTTTAATCCGTTGGTCGCAGGTTCGAGCCCCGCACGGCCTACCAGAATGAACAGGAAAGCCTCGTCTTCGGACGAGGCTTTTTTGTTTGCGCGTCGGCAAACTGTAGCTGCCGGCCGACTGATACAGCATGAGCCCATCCCTCGGGCCTTGTGCCTTGTCCGGCCTGGGCCGCATTCCTACACTGGTGCCATTCCTCCACTGCGAATTGCACACCATGACTGAACTCCTGCCGCTGGTCACCTATTGCCTCGTGATGTCGGCCACGCCCGGACCAAATAACTTCATGCTCGCCATCACCGGTGCAAATTTCGGCGGCCGCGGTGCCGTACCTGTCATTCTTGGCATCCAGGCCGGCCTGTTTGCGCAAACCATGCTGATGTGCGTAGGACTGGGAAGTGTCTTCGTCGCCTATCCATTGGCGCAACAGGTCCTGCGCATTACCGGTGCCTTGTATCTGATCTACCTGGCATGGAAGCTCAGCGGAGCGTCCGTGGATGGAACCCAAGCCCCGAAAGCGGTGTCGTTTATCCAGGCTACCGTCTTCCAGGCGCTGAATCCCAAAAGCTGGCTGAAAGCCATCACCGTAGCTTCGGTCTTTATGCCCGCGGGACAGGATACGGTTGCCAACGCGCTGCAAGCCTCCCTGATCGGTGCACTGGTGGGAGCTCCATGCAATGCCACCTGGGCCCTGTTCGGCATATCCATTCGCCGCTTGCTGAAAGAACCGCGCATGCAGCGCACATTCAACTTCTCCATGGCCGGCATGCTGTTCGTCCTGGCCCTGGCGTTTTTGCGCTAGACTCCAGGGATGCTCTCCATCGACCGCACCTCTCCCGTTGCCCTGTCAAAGCAGATTGAAGACCAGCTGCGGCACCTGGTCGAAAGGCGCGCGCTGCCTGCGGGCGCCAGGCTCATGTCAATACGCCAGCTGGCGACGCAACTGGCGGTCAGTACAAATACCGTCGTGCTGGCCTATGACCGGCTTGTCGCGGCGGGCATCATCGATTCGCATGGCACGGCGGGATTCTACGTGCGCACAAGGAGCGATGACGGCCGGTCGGCGCCGGACGAAGCCGCACTGGAAGCCGGCGAGGAACAGGAGCCTGTCTGGCTTGCGCAACAGGCAAACGACCAGCGTGCCGGCGTTTTGCTGGCCAGTAGCGGCGCTTTGCCGCCGACCTGGCTGCAAGACGCGGTACCGGCTACCGCAGTGCAAAAGGCGATCGCAAACAGCACTGCGGGCATGGCTTCGCGCTGTCCGCCCCAGGGCCTGCCGGAATTGCGCGAGCATATTGCGCTGCTCTTGCAAGGCATCGGCGCCCCCATCGATGCAGGCCAAATCCTCACTACCTTTGGCGGCACCCATGCGATCGACCTGATTTGCCGCAGCTTCCTGCAACCCGGTGACACGGTGCTGGTGGAAGACCCTGGCTTTTTCCTGATGTTCGGCAGGCTGCGCCAGGAGGGCATTCGCCTGGTGCCCATCAAGCGGCGTCCCGAAGGCCTGGACCTGGACGCATTGGAGGCTGCCTGCCGCGAGCATCGTCCCCGCATGCTGTTCGTGCAAACGGCCTTGCACAACCCGACCGGCTGGAGCAGCAGCGCAGCCAACCTGCACAAGGTTTTGGTATTGGCGCAGCAGTACGGCTTCCTGATCGCCGAGGACGATGTGCACGGCCACTTCCAGCAAGCCCAAAGCACCCGGCTGGCATCGCTTTCCGGCCTGGATGGCGTCATTTACTATTCCAGCTTCTGCAAGGCGCTCAGCCCTGCCCTGCGCATGGGCTATCTGGCCGCCGCGCCTGCCCTGCTCAAGGTGCTGATGCGGGCCAAGATCCATTCGGTCATGACGACGCCTGCGCTGAACGAATATGTGCTGCTCGAAGTGCTCAGGGCTGGCAACCTGCGCAAACACCTGGACCGGCTGCAACGCAAAATCATGGCGGCACGCAGCGCCAGTGCGCGCCAATTAAGCGCGGCAGGCGTACATTTCGAGCAGCCCGGCGACGCCGGCATTTTCCTGTGGGGCACCATGCCGGAGGGCCTGGACGTTGACCTGCTGGTGCAGGACGCCTACCGCAACAAGATCCTGCTGATGCGCGGCGCCGCCTTCTCGGCCAATGACACGCCGGACCGGCATGTTCGCTTCAACGTGGCGTTCAGCCAGCATCCGCGCCTGAGCAAATACCTGCAAGAGCGCCTGGAGGCGGTGGCAGCGGTGCGCCGTTCATCCCTGATTTTTACCGCTCGTCACGGCTGACGCGCGTTCGTATCGGCGCGCTGGCGGGCTTGCACCCACCTGTCTAGCCTGCATGCTGTCTGCCACTTTCTGGAAACAGCCATGCTCACGCTTCGCCACCTGAACAAGACCTACGCCAACGGCGTCCACGCCAGCAACGATATCAGCCTCGACATCCCGACCGGCCTGTTTGGCTTGCTCGGGCCGAACGGCGCCGGCAAGTCCACCCTGATGCGCACCATCGCCACGCTGCAGGAACCGGACAGCGGCACCATCCACCTGGATGGTGCCGACGTGCTGCGCGATCCGCAGGCGCTACGCCGCAAGCTGGGCTATCTGCCGCAAGACTTTGGCGTTTATCCCAAGGTCAGCGCGCTGGAGTTGCTGGACCATTTTGCCATCCTCAAAGGCCTGACGCAGCGCGGGGAACGCAAGGAGGCGGTGGAAGCGCTGCTGCAGCAAACCAACCTGTGGGAAGCGCGCAAGCGCGCCGTGGCCAGCTATTCGGGCGGCATGCGCCAGCGCTTCGGCATTGCACAAGCCCTGCTGGGCGCACCGCGGCTGGTGATCGTCGACGAACCGACCGCCGGACTGGACCCGGACGAACGCAATCGCTTCCTGAACCTGCTGGCCCGCATCAGTGAGCAGGTGATCGTGATCCTGTCGACCCATATCGTGGAAGACGTGACCGACCTGTGCACGCGCATGGCCGTTATCGGCAAAGGCCGGGTACTGGTTGAAGGGGAGCCGAAGGCCGCCATTGCGACGCTACGCGGCCGCATCTGGCGCGGCGCCGTCAGCGATGCCCAGTTGCCGGAGCTGCAGCAGCGCTTCACCGTGCTGTCCTCGCGCCTGGTGGGCGGCAAGCCGCAGGTCAATATTTACGCCGACCACCAACCGGACAGCGGCTTTACCCAGGTCGAACCGGGCCTGGAAGACGTCTACTTCCTGCAATTGCGCGAAGCTGCCTGAGGACCGCACCATGTGGAAAACTTTCTTCTCCTTCGACTTGCGCTACCACCTGCGCCAGCCACTGCTCTGGCTCAGCGCCCTGCCGCTGATGCTGCTCGCCTTCAGCTCCGCCGGCAGCGACACCGCCCGCATCGGCGGCAGCATCGGCAATGCCCACCTGAACGCGCCGCTGGTGATCGTCAACCAGATCGGCGTGTTGAGCATCATGGCTTTGTTCCTGGTGACCTTCTTCGTCGCCGGCGCCCTGTTGCGCGACAATGAGGTCGGCATGGCGGACCTGCTGTTTGCCACGCCGATGCGCAAGATGGATTACCTGCTGGGCCGCTTCCTGGCCGGCTTTTCCGCTTGCCTGCTGGTGTTCGCGCTGATCACGCTTGCCATGGTGCTCGGTTCGCGCATGCCCGGCATCGATCCCGCCCGCCTCGGCCCATTCTCCCTGTACGCCTATGCCTGGGGCTTCATGGTGTATGCGGTGCCCAACCTGCTGTTCGTCTCAGCCCTGCTGATGCTGCTGGCGGCGACCACGCGCTCGATGATGATGGTGTATGTGGGCGTGCTGGGCTTCATCGCGTTGTGGGGCATTGCCGGCTTCCTTGGCGGACGCGCCGACAGTGCCGCGCTGGCTGTGCTGCTCGATCCGTTCGGCGTGCGAGTCCTGTTCCAGGCCACGCGCTATTTCACCGCCGCCGATACCAATGCCCACCTGCCTGCGCTGGAGGGCGCGCTGCTGGCCAACCGTGTGCTGTGGAGCGTCCTGGCGCTGGCCATGTTCGGGCTTACCGTCGTGCTGTTCAAGCCACTGCGCACCGGCACCGGGCGCGGTTGGCGCAAGATTCGTGCGGCAGGACAGGCGCAAGCTGCGGCGCAGGACGTTGCAGCCCGCATCGCAGCGCGTCCATTGCCGCGCAGCGTGCCGCGCTTCGCCCCGTCGACCGGCTGGCTGCAGGCGGCGAGCCTGCTGCGCGCCGATGCGCGCGCGATCTTGCGCAGCCTGCCCTTCCTGGTGATGCTGCTGCTGGCGTTGGCCAACTTCTTCGCCAATTATACGATCGGCGGCATGCGCTTCGATAGCGTGCCCTACCCCTTGACCCGCCTGATGCTGGAAGAACTGGCCGGCGGCATGAACGACATGCTGGTCATCGTGCTCCTGTTCTTCGCCGGTGAACTGGTGCATCGCGACAGGCAGGCGCGCATCGATGGCCTGACCGGTGCGCTGCCAGTGCCGGCCTGGGCACCACTGCTGGCCAGGTTTGGCGCCTTGGCAGCCGTAGTGCTGGCCTTCCTGCTTGCCGGCGTGCTGGCAGCCATTGCGATCCAGCTGGTGGTGGGCGGCGTGCAGCTCGAACTGCCGCTCTACGCCCAGGGCACCTTGCTCTCCTCGGCGTATTACCTGCTCCTGGCAATGGCCCTGCTGGCGCTGCAACTGGCAGCGCGCAACAAATTTGTCGGCTACGTGCTGGGGATCGCCCTGCTGGCATCGGGCCCGCTGCTGCGCGGCATGGGCATCGAGCATCCGCTGGCCTCGTTCGCCGCCTTGCCGGTGCTGCGCTATTCCGACATGAACGGTTACGGCCATTACCTCGCTGGCTGGAGCTGGTTCGCCTTGTACTGGACCTTGCTGGCGGCCGGTATCTTGTGGGCAGCGGGCGGATTTGCCACCCGTGGACTCGACGCGCTGCGCGGCAAGGCTGGCCTGGCATGCGCACTGTGCCTGGCAGCAGGTGCCGGTACCGGCAGCTGGATCTACTACAACACCAATGTGCTCAACCAATACCGCTCCAGCCAGGCGTGGCTTGATTTTCGCGCCGGCTACGAAAAAGCGTATCGCCAGGACATGGACTTGCCGCTGCCAAGCCTGACCGGCATCCGCGCCGATGTCGACATTTTCCCCGCCACCCAGGCGCTGCGCATTCGCGGCCACTATGTCTTGCAGAACAAGCAGCCGTCGGCGCTGGCCGTGCTGCGCATCCAGACCGATTTGCGCGGAACAACACGCTTCCATCGCCTGCCGGCAGGCCGCATGCTGCGCGATGACAAGCAATACGGGGTGATGGACTGGCAACTGGAGCAACCGTTGGCGCCGGGCGCGCAAATCGAACTCGATTTCACCGTGGAGGTGGCGCGCAACGGCTTCACCGCCGACGGCAAGCCACTTGCGGTCAACAACAATGGCACTTCGTTTGCTTTTGAGGACTTCTTCCCCAAATTCGGCTACAACCAGTCGATCGAACTGGACGACGACAAGGCGCGCAAGGCACGCGGCCTCGGGCCTGCGCACCGCATGCCGACGCTGGAAGAGCGCCAGGCGCAATCGAAAAACTACTGGAAGCTGTTCGGCATCGACGCCGACAGGATCGATTTCGAAACCACAGTCTCCACCAGCGCCGACCAGCTGGCACTGGCGCCGGGCGAGCTTGTGAACAGCTGGGAGAAGGACGGCCGCCGCTACTTCCACTACAAGATGAACCAGCCGGTCCTGCCTTTCTTCGGCTACCTGTCGGCGCGCTGGCAAGTCGAACGCAGCGAATGGAACGGCGTACCGATCGAGGTGTATTACGACAGCCGGCACGCCTACAACGTCAAGCGCATGATCGACGGCGCGAAGGGCGCGCTCAAGTACTACACCACCAACTTCGGCCCTTACCCTTACGGCCAGGTGCGCATTGCGGAAACGCCGCTGTACCAGAGCTATGCGCGGGCGTTCCCGACGCTGACGCCGTTCTCCGAATCGCTCGGCTTCATCAATGATCTGCGCGATCCGGCGGCGGCCGACCACGTGTACTACGTTACCGCGCACGAACTGGCGCACCAGTGGTGGGGCGACCAGGCCATCGCTGCAAACATGCAGGGCGGCGGACTGGTGACGGAATCGCTGGCGGAGTATTCGGCCCTGATGGCCATGGAGAAGCGCTATGGCCCCGAACAGGTACGCAGCATCCTGCGCTTCGACCTGGACGAGTACCTGCGCGGCCGTGCCGCGGAGGGCGCCGAGGAGCAGCCGCTGGTGCGCAACGAAAGCCAGATCTACCTGCAATACCGCAAGGCCAGCCTGGCGTTCTACCGTCTGCGGGAAACGATAGGCGAAGCGGCACTGAACCGCGCCATCAAGCGCTTCCTGGAGGCCACGCGCTACCGCAACACGCCCTACACCGGCAGCACGGAATTGCTTGACTACATCCGCGCCGAAACCCCGGCTGCCAGCCAGGCGCTGGTGACGGACCTGTTCGAGCGCATCGTGTTCTATGACAACCGCATCCTGGAAGCGAAGGCCAGCAAGCGTGCCGACGGCCGCTGGAACGTGGAAGTGACCGTGCGCCTGGCCAAGACCGAGGCCGATGGCAAGGGCAAGGAAAGCGCCCGCACCTACGATGAACCGGTCGAACTGGCCGTCTTTGCCGGGCAGCGCGAACTGCAGGCAACGCAGCACATGCTGCCGGCAGGCGAGTCGCGCGTGATGCTGACAGTCGCCGAGCGGCCGAGCGAAGTGGCAATCGATCCGCGCCAGTTATTGATCGACCGCGTGCCTGGCGACAACCGCAAAAAGATCGAGCAGGCGAATTAAGGAAGCTACAGGCGCTTGAGCTGCTTGAACTCGACTGCGCGGCGGCGCGACATGTCGACGTTCAAGCCGCCTTCCAGCATCAGCACCAGGCCGCCGGCGGGCGACGGGCCAACCTCGCGCACGAAACGCAGGTTGACGATGTGGCGGCGGTTGACGCGCATGAAATGCCGGGTATCCAGCCGTTCTTCGAGCTGGCTCAGGGAGCGCAGCAGCAAGGGCCGGTTGTTGTCGAAATAGACCCGCGTATAGTTGCCCTCCGATTCGAACAGCACGATCTGCTCGAGGTCCACGAACCAGCAACGTTCGCCGTCCTGCATGAAGACCTTGCCGTCATTGGGCTTGGGCGACTTTGGCTCGGCATCGCGGCTGCGCTTTTGCAACGCCTGCGCAAGGCGCGGCGCTTCGATCGGCTTGAGCAGATAATCGAGCGCGTTGGCATCGAATGCTTTCAGCGCGAACTGGTCGTGTGCCGTGGTGAAGATGACGGCAGGCGCCTGCTCCAGCGCAGCCAGCAGGTCGAAGCCGCTGCCATCCGGCATCTGGATGTCCAGGAACACCAGGTCCGGTGCCATATGGCGGATGGCGTGCAGGCCGTCCGCTACGCAAGCTGCCTCCGCCACCACATCCACCTCGGGATGGGCATCGAGCAGGCGCCGCAACTCGTTGCGCGCCAGGCGCTCGTCATCGATGATCGCTACTCTCATGCTGCTCCTTGCGGCAAGGTGACGGTGGCGCGTACCCAGCCTTCTTCTTCCTCCAGCACGCAAGCAGCCTGCGGGCCGCATTGCAGTGCCAGCCGGCGCACGGCGTTCGCCAGCCCCAGCCGCGTCGAACTGCTGTTCGCAGCCAGGCGGCCCTGGTTGCGCACTTCCACCCGCACCAGGCCATCGTCGCCGAGGCGGGCACTGATCCGCACCTGGCACGGCGCCACCATGCGCTCAACGCCATGCTTGACCGCGTTCTCCACCAGGGTCTGCACCACCATCGGCGGCAACGGCGTGTCCACCAGGTCCGGATCGACATCGATGGCCACCACCAGGCGCTCGTCGAAACGCAGCTTCTCGATGCCGAGATAAGCGCTGACGGCCGCCAGTTCTTCCGCCAGCGTGATGGTATCGGCCTGCCCGGCCTGAAGGCGCTGGCGCATCATGCCGGCCAGCTGGCCCAGCGCATGCGAAGCGGCTTGCGCATCCTCGTGGACCAGCGACCGTATGCTGTTCAGGCTATTGAAGAAGAAATGCGGGTTGACCTGGAATTGCAGCGCACGCAATTCGGCATCCTTGGCGCTGACTTCCAGTTCCAGCCGCGCCAGCTCCGCATTGCGCGCGCGCCGGCGCGTCAGGGCTACCGCATAACACAGCGTCCATGCTGCGAAGGCGAGGAACCACAGCACCACCAGCATGGCGTAATCGGCCGCGCTGACGGAGGGATCGCGCACCAGGGCACCGCCCCGAAACAGCAGGTCCGCCAGCAGCAGGAAGCCGGTCTGCGCCACAGCCAGCAAGGCCAGGCCGGCCAGCAGGAGGCCAAATGGCAGAATCGAACCGGCCAGCCAGCTGCGCCTTTTCAACTGCCAGCGCCACAGGTGCGACAGGCCGAAGCCGGTCGCCATGCAGAATGTCTTGGCAAGCGCAAATTGCAAAGCCTCCTCGGAATTGCTTTGCGAAGAAGATAGCAGGCCGATGGCCGCCATGCCGCCCCACCCCGCCAGTTGGCAGAGCCAGTAATCACGCTGCGTTGTACGATCCTGCATGGTTGCGCCGATAGTAGTCCAAACTGCCAGATGGTAGCAGCCGGCTTGCAAATTTACTATCCCCTAGCGGAAGCGCTTCGGCTGGCGGCGGCGGTTGGCGGCGTTCTGGTCTTGCAGGATGCCGTCCACCCGCTCGGAGGCGGAGCGCGAGAGGTCCAGCGCCTGCGCCACGTCGGGGAAGAATTCAGGCAGGCGGTAGCCAAGCCAGGCATAGGCCGAGTACAGGCGGCAGGCATCTTCCGCTTCCTGCAGGTTCATCCACTGCAGCGGGTTCTGCTCGGGATGCAGGTGGGTCACGCGCTGGCGCGACAGCGACACGCACCAGTGCTCCCAGGCTTTCTGCAGCGTCACCACGTTGGAGGAAACCGGCACCAGGGACAGGGTGAACTTGTCCGCCACCGACAGCGGCAGGGTATCCAGCCACTCGGCGCGCTCGAACTGCTCCTCCGTGATGCGCGGGAAGAAGAAGCCGTCCGGCACGTCGATATTGTGGACGAAGCGCTTGAGCAGCCGCGCCAGCGAGTCTTCGCCGGTGACGGAAGCGATGCGGTGCAGGTGCTCCAGCGTCGGCGCCACTGCGAACCCGGTAGCCTTCAGCGGCGGCAGCTTTTCCTTCAGCAGCGAGCGCATTACGCCGTGCGTCTCGTCGTCGTAGCCGGCCACATGGCCTTCCTCGTGCACGCCGTAACGCCCCGCCCTGCCGGCGATCTGGCGCGCCAGCGCTGCCGGGATTTCCTCTTCCTCGTACCCATTGTATTTGACGGTGGTGGTCATCACCACGCGCTGGATCGGCAGGTTCAGTCCCATGGCGATGGCGTCGGTGCCCACCACCACGTCCGCATGGCCGTCACGGAAACGCTGTGCCTGCGCGCGCCGCACTTCCGGCGACAGGTTGCCGTACACGGTGGCAACCGACAGGCCGGCCTCGGTCACCATGTCGCGCCACATCAGCACTTCGCGGCGCGAGAAGGCAATCACGGCATCGCCCTTGCGCAGGCCCTTGAGCTTGCGCACGGCGGACGGCTCCATCGACAGCGGCGCCTTGCGCTTCAGGATGTGGACCTCGATCGGGCATTCCAGGCGCTCGGCCAGCGCCTCCACCGCGCGCCGGGCTTCGGCGGCACCCACCAGGTAGACCGTGCGCGCCGGCGCGCCGCAGACGGCGGCCGTCCAGGCGGCGCCGCGGTCGCGGTCGGACAGCATCTGGATCTCGTCGATCACAGCCACCTCGACCTGGGTCCGCGTATCCAGCATTTCCACCGTGCTGGCGACGTGGGTCGCGCCCTCCTCGATGCGGCGTTCTTCACCCGTCACCAGGCTGACCTTCAAGTCGGGATCGGAAGCTTGCAGGCGTTCATAGTTTTCCAGCGCCAGCAGGCGCAGTGGCGCAAGGTAGACCCCGCTGCGCGCCTTTGCCAGTGCCTCCATCGCCTTGTGCGTCTTGCCGGAATTGGTCGGGCCCAGCAGCGCGATGAATTTGCGCGGCAGGCGGCGCGCCACTTCAAAGGTATCGGGATACTCGGCCAGGTTGATGCTTTGGCGCGTGCGTTCCGCATGGCGCTCCTCGCGATGGCGTTCCACCGCGTGCTCCAGGCGCTGCCGGATACGGTCGAAGACGACGCCGGCCGGCTCGGACGTCTGCATGTCTTCCAGCGCATGCAGGAAATCCATCGGCCGCATGCCGTAATCGTCGCACTCCTCGCGCAATTCGGCGGCGAAGGCGGTGACGTCGGCGTGCAGCGTGCTTTGCGCGGCTTCGCTGCCGCGCTCCAGCAGCAGGGCGGCGCGCCCATCGCGTTCCAGCTTGCGCCATTTGGAAGGCTTGGCCAGCACGCCTTGCTGCGGCACCAGGTCGTAGGGAACGTGCAGGCCGTCCAGCTCCACAGTGCCAGTAAAGCGCAGGAATACGCGGCCTTCCTGCTTTGCCAGTTCGATGCCGCGGGCCGCAAGGCCCAGCTCAGTCACCAACTGTTCGTCGTCGTCAAAATCTGTCATGGCGAGACGATTATAGCGAATGACGCCGCGACGCTAGTTCCAGATGCGGTAGACCCAATAGGTTTCGTCCTCCAGCCCGCGCCGTAATATTTCCGAAGGACTCAGGCCGCTGATCTCGCGTGCTTCGCGGCTCATGTGCGACTGGTCGGAATAACCGCCTAGCTGCGCCATGTCGCCGAGCGAAACCTTGCCCTTCAGCGCAGCGTCGCGCGCTGCGATGAAAGTCTGCTCGGCGCGATAGGACCGGCGCAGGCGGCGCAGCGGCTGGCCAGCCCATTCCCGGATGCGGCGCTCGGCCATGCGAACGCTGCGGCCGATGCCGGCGGCAGCGGCCTGCCCTTCCAGGCGGCGCACCCAGTCGCCCACCGCGCCATCGAAGGTGCTGTCGTCGCGCACGGCGCGCCAGCGCGGCTCAAGGAAGTCCTCCAGCAATGCTACGCGCGCTTCGTCGTCCGGGGCAGCGAGCATGTGCGCCGCCAGTTGCTGCCAGTCGGCGCCGAGCAAGGCTTCCAGCGGCTGGAACTGGTCGACGATGGTGCTCATATCGATTCCGGTCAGGCGGTGCAAGGCCTCGGGAAAGAACAGCACGGTCATGAAGTGCGTCGGCCCCGGATTGGCGGAAACCGTTGGCCCGGTCCACGCTCCGGACAGCAGGACGCCGCCTTGCGGGCACGCCATGTCCGGCATCGGCGGTTCGACCATCACGGATTCGCCCACCAGTTGCAGGAACAGCACCGGGAAGCCCGTGGCGGGATAGCGGTTCAGGCGCTGCGCATCGGCCAGCGCGCAGCCAACCGTATTGCGCACGACGATCGCGCGCAGGCAGGAAGCGAGCGAACGGCGCGGAACGATGAATTTACTAACTGGCAACATGCACAGCATTGTAGCGCGATGTCGCAAACGTTCAAGACCGCACCGAAGTCCCGGCGCATACTGGCCACCATGGATACCACGACCGCCCCAGCTACCGGCGCGCTGCGCCAACTTTCCGACCTGCCCGGCCCCAAGGGGCTGCCCTTCCTCGGCAATGCCTTGCAGCTCCGGCCCCGCAAGGTACATGCCGATGTCGAAGCGCTGGCGCAGCAGTATGGTTCGCTGTTCCGCCTGAGCATAGGCCGCACGCAGGCGCTGGTGGTTGCCGATGCTGCGCTGGTCAACGGCGTGCTGCGCGACCGGCCGGACGGCTTCCGCCGGCCCGATGTGACAGCCCAGGTATCGGATGAAATGGGCGGCGAGCGCGGTGTCTTCCTGGCGGAGGGCGCGGCCTGGCGCAACCAGCGCAAGATGGTGATGCAGGCGTTTGCGCCGCATGCGATCAAGGCCTATTTCCCTCTGCTGGCACGCGTCGGCGCACGCCTGCAGGCGCGCTGGGTGCAAGCGGCGCAGGAAGGCCGCCCTATCGCCCTGAATGCAGACCTGAAGCGCTATACGGTGGACGTGATCGCCGGCCTGGCTTTCGGCGAGGAGGTCAACACCATCGAACACGGCGACGACGTGGTGCAGCAGCAGCTTGAACTGATCATGGACGGCACTGCGCGCCGTTCGCTGCTGCCGGTTCCGTACTGGCGCTATATCAAGCTGCCCTACGACCGCAAGCTGGAGGCCGCGGTGCTTGCCATGCGCGAAGCGACCAATGGTTTCATTGCCAAGGCGCGCCAGCGCATGCAGGACGATCCGGCACGCGCCGAGCGGCCGCAGAATATGCTGGAAGCGATGCTGGCTGCCGCCAACCAGGAAGGCAGCGGCATCGACCACGCCGCCGTGGTCGGCAATGTCAGCACCATGCTGCTGGCGGGCGAGGACACGACCTCCAGCGCCCTGTCCTGGCTGATATGGCTGCTGTCGCGCCACCCGGCTGCGCTGCAGCGTGCGCAGGAAGAAGTGCGCCGCATAGCGCCAGATCCGCTGGGATTTTCCATCGAGCAGATGGATCAACTGGAGTACATCGACGCCTGTGCACACGAAGCCATGCGCCTGAAACCGCCGGCGCCTTTCATTCCCCTGCAGGCCAACCGCGACTGCGTGGTGGGCGACGTGCAGGTGCCCAAGGATAGCGTGGTGTGGTGCGTGCTGCGGCACGACAGCGTGGCTGAAACGAAGCTGCGCAATGCCGCGGATTTCGATCCGCAACGCTGGCTGGAAGGCAGCAACGCGCGCCAGTTGGCGATGCCGTTCGGCTCCGGGCCGCGCCTCTGCCCGGGACGCTACCTGTCGCTGCTGGAAATCAAGGTCGCCATGGCTTGCCTGCTAGGACGCTTCGAACTGGTTTCGGTCGAAGGAGACAGCCAGGAGTACCACGGTTTCGTCATGTCGCCTGGCGCCTTGACGATGCGGCTTTCGCCAACAACTGGATAGTCAGCGCAAAAACAAAAGCGCAGAAGAAGGATACTGCCACAGGCTGCGCACGCAGCAGCAGCGAAATCGCCACGCAGAACGCTGCGAAGGCAAAGTAGCCGAGAATGGTGCCGCGCAGCAGTTGCACCGCGCTGTCGCGCCCGGCCTGCACATGGGTGAAGCCAACCAGCACCGTTCCCATCACCGGAAACATGGCGAAGAAGCCGCTCAGGCGCGGGCCGAGTCCAGCAGCGGCGGCGCTGACAGACATCACCAGCACTGCACCGGCCAGCATGCGCCACGGCAGGTCGCCGCCACGCCGAAGCGCCGGCGACGAACCCGAAGCGGCCGGGCTGGCCGAGGCATGGCGAAGCGCAGGGAACAGGCGCGGTGCGAGCAGCAAGGCGGCGACAACCGCCAGCGCGGCAAACGGCAATGGCAGCCGAACCGACTGCAGGCCCGCCACCGCCAATGCCCAGGCACCCAGCGCGACCGGCATCGCCCCCGCAACGCCCATCCGGGCCGACGCCCACGCATACGCCAGGCTGAAGCTAATCATTGCCAGCACGGCCATCAGAGTGCCTTCCGCGGCACTGGCGGCAAAGCCGGCGCCCTGCTCCAGCGAAATCGCCAGCAAGATCGGTCCCGCAACGATCGGGAAGGCGGAAAGCCAGCCCGCAACGGCAGGGCCCCAGCGCCGCCCGGCCAGGGTAACTGCGTAAATCAGGGAAGGAACGAGGAAGAGTTTCAGGGCGAGCACGGAATTCATGGGGCGCGAGTCTAACACGCGCGGCCTTTGTATCAGCTAAGTAACAGCACGTTGACATGGGCCTGCCGAATCCTCACTATCGTCGCTCCATTGAATCAACCAAGCCTGTGCAATGATTGCAACTAAACTCTTCCCCAAGCTCACTTCCCTGCTGATCTTCGGCGCCTGCGCCGGCCTGGCCCAGGCGGCCTCGCTCGAACCAGCCAGGCATGCCATCACCCACGAAGACGTCTGGCTGATGAAGCGCGTCGGCGCCCCGCAACCTAGCCCGGATGGCAGATGGGCCGTGTTCTCGGTCACCGATCCAGCCTACGACAGCAAGGAACAATGGTCCGATATCTGGATCAAATCGCTGGTGGACGACAGCGCGCCGCGCCGCCTGACCTTCAGCAAGGGCGGAGAATCCGCGCACGCCTGGTCGCCGGACAGCCGCTTCCTGCTGTTCGTCGCCAAGCGCGAAGGCGACGACGCGCCGCAAATCTATCGCCTCGACGTTGCCAGCGGCGGCGAAGCGCAGCGCATGACCACCCTGACACTGGGTGCGCGCATGCCGAAGTGGAGCCCGGACGGCAAGCAGATCCTGTTCGTCAGCGAGATCTTCCCAGGCACCACCGACGAAGAAGCAGTGAAGAAGGTCGCCAAGGAGCGCAAGGACCGCAAGTACAGCGCCCGCGCCTACGAGTCCTTCCCGCCACGCTTCTTCGACAAATGGCTGGACGACAAGAAGGTGCGCCTGTTCGTGATGGATGCCCAGCCCGAGGCCAAGCCACGCGACATCCTGGCCGGCAGCAAGCTGGCCGAACTGCCTGGATTTGGCGGCAGCCAGGGCGACGATGGCCAGTCCCTCAACGCGGTCTGGACGCCAGATGGCAAAGGCGTGGTGTTCGCCGTTTCCACCAACCGCGACCAAGCCGCACGCGCCTCGACCTTCACACAGGTCTACAGTGTGCCGGCAGCGGGCGGCGAACCGGCCCAGTTGACCAGGGATGGCCGCAGCTACCACGACCTGCGCTTCTCCCCGGACGGCAAGACGCTGCTTGCCCTGACCGAAGAAGAAGTGCCGAACAAGGTGTACGACCTGACCCGCGTGGCAAGCTTCGCCTGGCCCTTCACTGGCGCCCAGCCGAAGATCCTGACCCAGGACCTGGACCGCTCGATCTCGCGCATTGCCCTGCCAAGCGACGGCAAACGCATTTATTACTCGTTCGAGCATGCCGGCCTGGAAAAGGTCAATTCGATGAACTACGCCGGCGGCGACAAGCGCGAAGAGCCATCGCTGCCGAACGGTTCGATCAACTCGCTGAACGCCGGCGGCAAGGCACTGGTAGGCGTATGGGAATCGGCCATCAATCCGCCGGAGATCTACTCCTTCAACGGCACGCCAAAGCGCCTGACCTCCTTCAACGTGGAAAAAGCCGCAGCGATCGACTGGCAAGCGCCCGAGCACTTCTGGTACAAGACCCCGGACGGGCGCCAGATCCACAACATGATCGTCAAGCCAGCCGGCTTTGACCCGAACAGGAAATACCCGCTGTTCGCGGTGATCCACGGCGGCGCCGCGAATATGTGGCGCGACCAGTTCGTGCTGCGCTGGAACTACCACCTGCTGGCCAAGCCAGGTTACGTAGTGCTGCTGACCGACTACAAAGGATCGACCGGCTACGGCGAAGAGTTCGCCCGCTCGATCCAGCACGACCCGCTGAAAGGCCCGGGCGACGAAATCAACTGGGCAGTCGATGAAGCGATCAGGAAGTACCCGTTCATCGACAGCACCAGGCTGGCAGCCGGCGGCGCGAGCTATGGCGGCCACCTGGCCAACTGGCTGCAGGCCACCACCACCCGCTACAAGGCCATCGTGTCGCACGCCGGCGAAATGGACCTGGTGATGCAGTGGGGTACCAGCGACAGCATCTACGGCCGAGAAGTCAATGGCGGCGGCCCGGTGTGGAGCAACCTGCCGGTATGGCGCGAGCAAAGCCCGATCATGCAAGGTGCGAACCACGAGAAAGGCACCGGCTTCAAGACGCCGATCCTGATTACCGTGGGCGAACTGGATTACCGTGTCCCGGTCAACAACGCGCTGATGAACTTCGCGGCACAACAGCGTTTGAATACGCCAAGCAAGCTGGTAGTATTCCCGGACGAAAACCACTGGATCCTGAAAGGCGAGAACAGCCGCTACTTCTATAACGAAGTACATGGCTGGCTCGCCAAATACCTTAAATAAGAGGAGAAGTAGAAGATGACGGTTGCAAACTGGTGTATCGCCGCGGCCTGCCTGCTGCCAATGATGGTCGCGATGACCTCAAAGGTCGCCTCGGTCGCAGGCAAGGACCGCTACGACAACGCCGATCCGCGCGATTGGGCCGAGCGCCAGGCCGGCTGGATGAAGCGCGCCCATGCGGCACACCTGAACGGTTTTGAAGCACTGCCGCTATTCATTGCCGCCGTCATCCTCGCGCAGCAGGCGCACGCCAACCAGGACCGCGTCGACATCCTGGCGATGTCTTTCGTGCTGATTCGCGTCACCTACAGCATCATCTACATCAGCAACCTGGCCACGCTGCGCACGCTGGTGTGGTTTGCCGGCATCGGCGTCAGCCTGGCAATCCTGGCCCAGGCCTGACATATCATGCAGCACTGGCTGCGACCGGCGCCGCTGAGGCGGCAGGCCGCAGCCGTATCGCCAGCACCATCAAGCCGGCCACCAGGCATGCAGCACCTGCGGTGAACAGCGCCGGATTGTAGGTAAGCAGCAGCGTTCGCACCTGCCCTGCGCCGAAAGCGGCAAGCGCAGCACCCAACTGGTGGGCTGCGAAAATCCAGCCGAACACCATGCCGGCTTTCTCCTTGCCGAAGGTCGTTGCGACCAGGCGCACAGTCGGCGGCACGGTGGCGATCCAGTCCAGGCCATAGAACATGGCGAACACCGACAATCCATACAGCGTGAAGTCGGAATAAGGAAGCCACAGCAACGACAAGCCGCGCAAGCTGTAATACCAGAACAGCAGCTTGCGGTTGTCGTAGCGGTCCGACAGCCAGCCGGACAGGATGGTGCCAACCAGGTCGAAGGCGCCCATCATCGCCAATACCGAAGCAGCAGGTACCGGCCCCAGGCCAGCATCGCCGCACAGCGAAATGAAGTGGGTCTGGATCAGGCCATTGGTACTCAGGCCGCAAATGAAGAAGCTGCCGGCCAGCAGCCAGAACACTACGCTGCCCGACGCTTCGCGCAGAATGCGGAACGGGGTCGTGAAACCGATCGCAATCGGCGCAGCCGCCGCGCTTGCCGGCTGCGTTGCGCCGAACGGCGCCTGGCCCACGTCCGCAGGGCGATTGCGCATCAGGAAGAACACGGCAAGTGCGATCACGGCGCAGGCCACCAGCACCGGCAGCACCGCCATGCGCCAGCCGAAATGCTCGACCAGCCACGCCCCGACCGGCAGGAAGATCAGTTGCCCGGTGGCCGAACTGGCCGTCAGCATGCCGACCACCAGGCCGCGGCGCGTTTCGAACCAGCGGTTGGACACCACGGCGCTCAACACCAGCGCCGTCATGCCCGAGCCCACGCCCAGCATCACGCCCCACAGCAGTACCAGGTGCCAGAACTGTGTCATGCCCAGCGCCAGCAGCGAGCCCACGGTAATCAGGCTCAACGCCGTCACCACCACCTTGCGCAAGCCGAAGCGCTCCATCAGGATCGCCGAGAATGGTCCCATCAGGCCGAACAGGGCGAAGCGCACCGCCAGCGCCGATGAGATCTGGTCGACGCCCCAGCCGAACTCCTTGCTCAAAGGCTGCAGCAAGGCGCCCGGCAAGCCGAGTGCTGCCGACGAAGTCAGCCCGGTCAGGAAGGTCAAGGCAACGATGACCCACGCGTAGTGGATGCCGCGGCGTTGCAACCGCTGGGAGAGGGTATGTGCAATCATGCGCCTCATGTTAGATTACGATCGTCATAAATGCAAGGAAAAGAAAAGCCGGCACTGGGCCGGCCCCTCTTCGACGCAAAGCGCCAGCTTATTTCTTGATTTGCAGCGAAGATTTCACTTCCTGCACGCCCTCGATCTTGCGGGCCAGTTCGACAGCTTTGTCAGCTTCTGCCTTCGATGGCACGAAGCCGCTCAGCATGACGATACCCTTTTGGGTTTCCACGTGAACGTCCATGGCCTTGACCAGGGGATCGGCTGCGTATTCAGCCTTGACCTTGGTGGTGATCATGGTGTCGGACATTGCGGAGCGGGTGTCGGCAGTTGCCTCGCGCGTGGTATTGGCCAGGTTGGTGCCGGCTTCCCGGGTGTCCTGCGCTACGGCAGCGGTGGTGCTGGTGGTACCGGCGTTGGCCAGAGCCGTTTTGTGGGCGGATTTGGCGTCGGACTTGCAGGCCGATTTCGCCGAACCGCTCATGTCGTCGCAACGTTCTTTGGCCAGGTCATACTCGGCATCCGCCAGTTTGCGCTGGGCTTTGTCAACGTCCTTGGCGTTGTTCTGGTGCTGCCTGGTCGCATCCAGGATAGCGCGAGCTTCGGCCACTTTGGCTTCGTCCTTGCAAATGTCTTCGGCATTGCCTTTAAGGCTCTTGCAATTGTCCTTAGCAACTTTGTAGTCGGATTCAGCCTTGTCCTTTGCAGCTTTGTAGGCGTCGTTATCGGCAGCCTGGGCGACCGCGAACGAGGTACTGAACAGGGCAGCCAGCGAAATACACAGGATTTTCTTCATGGTTAGTCCCCTTTAGGATTGGTTTGCATGGCGATTACACGCCTACCGGGGACTATTTTCTGTGCGCGACCGAACACAGTCGGGTTATTGCTCGTCTTTAAGTAAGCCTTTTCCCCACAGCACGCGTGCCTGTTCGAAGGGGTTATGTTCGCCAGAGAACACAGCACCGCTGGCAGCAAGTTGCAGCCAGGCACGCGTATTGTGCGAACCGTGCTCAACAGGCTGGCGCACCTGCATCAGCCAGGCGTGGACCTGGCTGTATTGCGCGGCATTGGCACGTTGTATCCAGGCCAGTGCCACCAGGTCGGAGAACGCTTCTTCGCGGCGGGTGTCGCGCATGGCTTTCGACAAGGCTTGCAATTCCGGATTGTCGAGCTGCTCATGCGGACCTTCGACAAAACCGGCCGGCAAGGCATGCCAACTGCCCTGCGCTTGGCGCCAGCAGTGGCCAACCTCATGCGCAGTCATGGCTTCGATCAGGATTTTCTGTTGTTCAGCTGGCACACCGGACAACACGTCTTCCGCCTGCGGATTGCCGCGCATGGAGAACACCAGCTTGCAGCGGCCATCGACAAAGCCCATGGCCAGCGGCACGTCATTCGGGCCGGCTTGCGGCTGGACCACGACGTCGATCGGGAGTTTGAGTTCCTGCCTGGCGTAGGCCAGCACGGGAGCGCCGGCTTGCAGCCAGCGGCTTTCGGTTTCGGTAAGCTGTGCAGCGCCTGCAGAAGCAGCGAAGAAAGACAGCAGGATGGGCAGGCTCAGCTTCATGACAGAACTCCGGTAACTGGATACAACTATACATGCCTTACGGCAAGCTGTTACCGGAGTTTCTGGGCTGTTACAAAATATTGGCTGAGCTCGTCGACAAGTTTATTTCGTCAGCAAGGAGTTAGCAGTCGGGAAAGATGGGCGAATGTCGTTCGGCACTGTCTTCATCTTGTCCAGGGCCTTTTGCACGTCAGGGCGGATCACCACGTATTTCGCCATCATGTCCTTGGCGCGCGCATAATCGCCGGTCGCCTCGATGGTGAGGAACTCACGGTCAAGATCGCTCACTGCCTGTTTGATCTTCTTGAAATCGACCGAGAAGGTGCCGTCGCCGTGCGACACAAAACCGCCTTTATCCAGCAGGTAGTTGACCTGGATCGCCATGCCGCGTGCATGCGAGTCGGTCAGGCCGAAATGCAGCGTGCGGAAAGCGGAAGCGAGGAAGGTGGTGTGCAGCTTGCGCTCCGCCGCCTCGCCCTGGCCCAGGGTGTCGTTCAACTGGCCCTTCTCCATCATGTACATCAGGGCGAACAGGCCGGTAATGTCGGCTTTCGCTTCTTCGATGGTGGAATAGGCTTCTTTCAGATCCTGGCGCGGGGTCGACTCGGTGGCGCCAACCCTGGTGATGTGCGGGCCCAGGCCGTGCGTGATTTCGTGCGCCAGGATGTGGGTGAAGAAGGAATTGAAGTCCAGGTCCTTCTGGTCCGCAGGGCGCAGCACCAGCTTGGCGATCGGCGTCAGCGTGGCCTTGAATTTCTCTTCCTGCACATTCTTCAGCATCACGCGCTTGGAGCCGCGCTGGCTGATGATGCGCTCGTCGTTCGGCAGGTTGTAGGCAGCGGTCTGCACGCCCATATTGCCATCGCCCGCACCGTAGACCTGGTTCACCACCACCATCGGTGCAACGGCGCCGACTTTCGGGTTGCGGTATTGCGGATCGAGCGGCAGGTTGTCTTCCAGCTCCTGCATATGCTTGGCGAAGAAGTCCAGCTTGCGCGTTTCCTTCTCATCGCGGATGTTCACATACGCTTCAAAGGCAGCCTTATAGCCAAACAGTTCGTCGTTATAGGTTTCGTATGGGCCGATGGTGACGTCGACCGGCGAATCCAGGTCCATCCAGGCGAAGTCGGACGGCAGGTAATCATTGGACAGGAAGGCGTCGGCGCGCAGTGCGAGGAATTTCTTCAGCGAAGCGTTGCTGGTCGAGGCGGCGGCTTCCTTCAGCAGCTTGGACAGCTTCTCCAGCTCCGGCTTGTACTCGTCCGAATATTTGACGATCTTGAACTTGCCATCGTCGCCCTTGCGGATGGTGGTGAAGAACCACTGCGCCTCCTGCTTCTGCGCCGCTGGCAGGCCGTTGATCCAGGCTTCCACTTCCTCCTTGCTGGCGCCTTCCGGATAGAAGTTGGCAGCGGCAGGCTTATGGTCCGGCACCTTGATGCCAGCCACTTCCGCCGGCAGGAACGACTTGTGGTCGTCGAGGATGGACCACGGGCCTTTGTTCAGCCAGAAGTACTCGGCGCGCGCCTTGCCCAGGGGGGACGTGTCCTTTTGCAGCGCAGCGTACAGGGCCTCGTTGCCGGACCAGCGCTGGCGCAGTTGCAGGGTGTCGACGATCTTCGCCGCTTCGATCAGCTTCTTGATCGCCTGGCGGTCGCCGGACGAAAGCTTCGACGTGTCGGCCTTCAGTTGCACCGGTGCGTAACGCTTGGTCATCTTCTGCAGCTCGGCGACATCAGCGGGCGCAGCGGCAGCGGTGGCGCTGGCAATCGCCAGCACCAGCGGGGTCAGGAGGTTTTTCATGTGGCCTTTTTTCTACAGTTAAAAGGAAGGCCACATTGTATTCCTGCGCCTACCAGGCGCGGAAAGTTTTTCCGCTTTCTGCGCCTTCCACGCAACGGCTGTAGGCTCGCGCCACGCGGCTGGCGGCAACGGGCTCGAAGCCATAAAACAGCGGCTCGAACTTTTCCGCCGATTCCTCCAGCAGCGAAGGATTGACCACGTTGATGCGCAGCCCGCGCTGCAATTCCACCGCCGCGCCGCGGGCAAAGCCCTCGATGCAGTTATTGACCGCCACCGTGTTGGCGCAGCCGCGCAGCGGGTTGTGTGCATCGACCCCGCTGGTCAGCGTAACCGATCCGCCATCGTTCAACGCATGCTGCGCAACGAGGGCAACGTTCACCTGCCCCATCAACTTCGAATCGAGGCCAATGCGGAATTGCTCGTGCGTCATCGCCGCCAGCGGCCCGACGTGCAGCGCGCCGGCCGCCACCACCACGTGGTCCACCCTGCCCGCTTCTTCGAATAAGGCCTGCACCGAAGCGATATCCTCGATCGCGACGCGATGATCACCGCTGGCGCGGCCGGCCGTGATCACGCGATGACGCTTGCCCAGCTCCTGCACCACCGCGCTGCCGATGGTGCCGCTGCCGCCAATTACCAGGACCGTTCCCATTACCACACGCGGTAGGTCTTGCCGTTTTCCGCGCCTTCCACGCTGCGGCTGTAGGCCAGGGCCACGCGCTTCACGGGCACGGTTTCGATGCCGTAGAAGTAAGGGCCGTAGGCGTCCACCGATTCATTGACCAGGGTCGGGCTGACCGCATTGATGCGCAAGCCGCGCGGCAGTTCGATGGCAGCGCCGAGCACGAAGCCTTCCACTGCAGCATTGACCGCGCTGGCATTGGCGCCGTAGCGGATCGGCTGCTCGGACAGGATGCCGCTGGTCAGGGTGATCGAACCGCCGTCATTCAGGTACTTCTGCGCAGCCAATGCCACGTTCACCTGGCCCATCAGCTTGGAATTCAGGCCGGACTGGAATTGCTCCGCCGTCATTTCGTGCAGCGCGCCGAAGTGCACGTCGCCGGCAGCCACCACCACGCCATCCACCTTGCCGACTTTTTCGAACAGCGCCTGCACCGAAGCCGGATCCTCGATCTTGACCTGGTACTGGCCGCTGCTGCGGCCTACGCTGATCACTTCATGGCGCAAGCCCAGCTGTTCCACGATGCCTTTGCCGATGGTGCCGGAAGCGCCGATAACGATGATCTTTTTCATGTTGAATCTCCTGTTGGGTTTCGAAGTGAAGCCAGTATGCGCTCCGTCACCACAAGAATAAATGAGCTATGATTTAGATCATTACAAACTCATGATTAGCAATGGACAAATTACGCAGCATGGAAGTGTTTGTCGCCGCCGTCGACACCGGCAGCTTCACGGCAGCAGCCGAACGCTTCGGCATTTCCGCCGTCATGGTGGGCAAGCATGTGCGGGAGCTGGAACAAAGGCTTGGCGCCGCCCTGCTGACGCGCACCACACGGCGCCAATCGCTGACCGAAATCGGGCGCCAATACGCCGAGCAATGCCGCGCCATCCTGGCGCAGATCGGCGCCGCCGAAAGCCTGGCCGAAACCATGCGGGTGGCACCGCGCGGCGTCTTGAAAGTGACGGCCGCCGTCTCGTTCGGGATGGAGTGGCTCAGCCCCATGATCCCCGACTTCCTCGAGATGTATCCCGAAGTCAGCGTGGACCTGAACCTGAACGACCGCATGATCGACATGGTGGAAGAAGGCTTCGACGTCGCCGTGCGCATCGGCACGCTGGAAGATTCGTCGCTGGTAGCGCGGCCGTTGCGGCCATATGGCGTGGTGATTTGCGGCTCCCCCGGCTACCTCGCCAGGCGCGGGGTACCTCAAGTGCCGGCCGACCTCGCGCAACACGAATGCCTGGAATTCAGCGGTTGGGTGCCGCAAGCGCGCTGGCGCCTAAAGGGCGACAAGGATGGCCGTCACGTTGCCCTGAGCCGCCTGCGCGCCAACAACAGCTACGCGCTCAAGCAAGCCGCGCTGAAAGGCTTCGGCCTGATCATGCAAGCCGAAACGGCGCTGGCGCAAGACATTGCCGCCGGCCGCCTGGTACGCGTGCTGGACGACTACCTGCCCACCCCGCGCCCCATGCACCTGCTCTATCCCCGCGACCGCCAGCCCACACCCAAGCTGACCAGCTTCATCGACTTCATGCTTGCCCGCCTCGGCCCTCGCTAAATCTACGCACCAGCTCGTGTCCCACCCTGGGGTCACACCCCAAGTGGGACACAAGCCCATCCGTTTGATTTGCATCAGACCTGGTGACAGCAGCGCATGCTAATTTCCCTGCATGAGCCGAGCTCCCCGAACCATCTTTCCAGGTGCTATTTACCACGTTACTTCGCGTGGCAATCGGCGCGCGCCTATTTATCATGACCAGCGCGACCATCTGATCTGGCTCGACACACTGGCCGAGACGGTGGAAAAGCATGCGTTCCGGATATTCGCTTACTGCCTGATGCCGAACCATTTCCATCTGCTTCTGCAAACCATCCACCCGAATCTTTCGGATGGCATCCATATGCTCAATGCAACTTACTGTCAGCATTTCAACCAAAGGCACGGCCTGACAGGTCATGTCATCCAGGGCCGCTTTCATGCGGTGAACGTGGACAAGAATAGCCAGCTGCTTGCCGTTGCGCGCTATGTCAGCCTGAATCCCGTGCGGGCCAGGCTCGCCCAGGATGCCGCAGACTGGCCATGGAGCAGCCATCGGCACTACCTTGATCCCTCCGGTGCGCCGGGATGGCTGGAAACACACTGGCTCCTTTCGCTATTTGGAAATGGCGAATTGGGCGGAAGGATAGCGGCCTACAAGAAGTTCGTCGCCGCCGGGATTGGACTGCCTGATCCCCTGGCCTTCCACACCGAACGCCCCAGCCCCGACCGCGAAAACGCGATATCGCTGTACGCCTACGCGGAGCAATACACGGAACGTGACGAGGCTATGGCCCGCGCCTTTCAGTCGACAGCTTATACACGCCAGGAAATTGCGGACCACTTCGGCGTATCAATCAAGACCGTTTCGAGGGCTATCCAGGCATTCGCGGGGGAAAATGGCTGAGCCCGTGTCACACTTGGGGTGTGACCCCAGGGTGGGACACGGGCTCGGCAGCGGAGGGCTTACGGGGCTTGCCAGCCGCCGCCCAGGGCGCGGGCGAAGCTGACGGTGGCCAGCATGCGCTGGGTGTTGATTTGCACGGCGGCGCGGTTGGCGGCCAGGGCGCTGCGCTGGGCATCGGTGACGTCGAGGTAGGTGCTGATGCCGCGCTCGTAACGGGCGCGGGCAACGTCGTAGGCGCGGGTGGCGGCTTCGCGGGAAGTCGCCTGGACCTTGCCTTGCTGCGTGCGCTGCTGCACGTCGGACAGCGCGTCTTCCACTTCGCGCAAGGCGGTCAACAGCTTGCCTTCGTGGTTGGCGACCGCTTCTTCGTAACGGGCTTTGGCGACAGTCAGGCTGGACTGGTTGCGGCCGCCGTCGAAGATCGGCAGCGACAGCGCCAGCGGGCCAAAGCTGAAGACGCGCGAGCCGCCTTTGCTGATATCGCTCAGGCTTTCCGAGGCGTAGCCGAAGTTGCCGGTCAGGCTGACCGACGGGTAGAAGGCGCCTTCCGCTACGCCGACATTGGCATTGGTCGCACGCAGGGTGGCCACGCTGGCGGCCAGGTCGGGACGGTGGGCCAGCAGGTTGGCCGGCACGCCGGCCGGAATCACCGGTGGCGCCGGCAACTCGGTGGCCGTGGCCTGCTCCAGTTGCATGGCCGACGGCGAGGCGCCTACCAGCACGGCCAGCGCATGTTCCAGCGTGTTGCGCTGGCGTTGCACTTCTTCCAGGTCGGCTTCGGCGTTGGCGCGTTCGATGCGGGCACGCGAGGTGTCCAGCTCATTCGACAGGCCGGCGTTGAAGCGGGCATTCACCAGCTCCTCGGTTTCCTTGCGGGTGGCCAGGGCGCCGCGCAGGATCGCCATTTCGGCATCCAGGCCGCGCAACTGCCAATAGGTGGTGGCGATCTGCGACGACAGCAGCAACAGCACGCCGTCACGGTCATGACTGGCTGCCAGCGCTTGCGCATCGGCCGATTCCACGGCGCGGCGCACGCGGCCGAACAGGTCCAGCTCATACGAGAAGCCTGCCGCTACCGAGTAGTTGTTGCCGTGGATTGAGCGGTGGCCCAGCGCGATGCCTTGCGAGGTATTGGCCGAGGTGCGCGAATTCGATACGCCAGTGCTCAGCGTCACGGACGGCAACTGGCTGGCCTTCGTCAGCCCCAGTTGCGCTTCGGCCTGGAACAGGCGCTGCGCCGCCGCCTTGACGGTCGGGCTGTCGCGCAGGGCCTGGTGCTCAAGCCGGTTCAGCGTGTCGTCGCTGAACACGGTCCACCACTGCGCCGGCAATTGGGCTTCGCTTGCTGCGCCTTGCGGCGCATGGCGGAAAGCCTGCTCCTGCATCGCGCCAGGCGCCTTGAAATCGCTGCCCACGGTGCCGCAGCCGGCCAGTACTGCCGCTGCGCCAACTGCCATTGCAATCATCTTGATGTTCATAGTTCTTTCTCTCAATTAGTGCGCGCCGGAGCCGCCGCCCGAAGGGGACTTCACCTTGTCGGACAGCCACAGGATCAGGATGCAGGACAGCAGGATTGCGCCTACGATCAGGAAGCCGTCGTTGTAAGCCATCACGAACGATTCGCGCCGCACGATGCCGTCCACCGCCTTCAGCGCCTTGTCCGACGCGGTGACCGGGTCGAAGCCTTTGCCGATAAAGTTCTGCGTCAACTGGTCCAGTCGCAACTGGGTCGCTGCCGAGAAGCTGCTGACTGCCTCGCCCAGGCGGGCCGAGTGGAAGTGTTCACGCTGCGTCAGCTGGGTTGCCAGCAATGCGATGCCGATCGAGCCGCCCAGGTTGCGGATCATGTTGAACAGGCTCGATGCCGATGCGGTGTCTTTCGGCGCAATGCCGTTCATGGCAAAGTTCGACAGCGTCAGCATCACGAAAGGCTGGCCCAGCGCGCGTACCACCTGCGACAGCAGCAACTGGTCATAGCCGGTGGTCGCGTCCATGTAAGCATTCATGATGCAGGACACGCCGAACAGCCCCAGGCCAAACGAGCACAGGATGCGGTTATCGATCTTCATCGACAGCTTGGCCGCAAACGGCATGATGAACAGCTGCGGCAGGCCGGCCCACATGATTACTTCGCCGATCTGCATCGGCGAGTAGCCGGCGATCTGGCCCAGGTACAGCGGCAGCAGGAACGACGAGCCGTACAGCCCCATGCCCATCACGGCGGCCAGCGCCGACGCCACCAGGAAATTGCGCTGCGCGAACAGGCCCAGGTTGACGAAGGGATGCGGTCGCATCGCGCTGGTCAGCACCCAGCCCAGCAGGCCCACGATCGACAAGCCGGCAAACGCGATGATGAAGCCGGATTCAAACCAGTCCTTGCTGTTACCTTCTTCCAGGAAGATGGTCAGGCAGCCCAGGCCCAGCGCCATGAAGGCGATGCCCAGCCAGTCGGCGTTGAACAGTTCACTAAGCTTGCGCTCTTCATGGTCCAGGCCATACGCCACGCCGGCGATCAGCAGGATGCCCGGCACCCAGTTGATGTAGAAGATCGACGGCCAGCCATACAGCTCGCTCAGGTAGCCGCCCAGGGTCGGGCCCATGGAAGGCGCCAGCGTTGCGGTCAGCCCGAAGATCGCCATGCCCACGGCGCGCTTGGAAGCTGGCAGCTTTGCCATCACCAGTGTCATTGCCATCGGAATCAACGCGCCGCCGGTAAAGCCCTGCATCATGCGGAACATGATCATGCTTTGCAGGTTCCAGGCCGCACCGCACAGGGTCGAGAACACCAGGAACAGTGCAGTGGTGCCCATCATGTAGCCGCGCATGCCGAAGGTACGCGTCAGCAGTGCGGTCATCGGGATCACGATGATTTCGGCCACCAGGTAGGCGGTCGAAATCCAGGAGCCTTCCTCCTGGGTGGCGTTCAGTGCTCCGAGGATGTCGCGCAGCGAGGAGTTGGTGATCTGGATGTCCAGCACTGCCATGAAGGCACCCAGCATGCCCGCAGCGACGGCGATCCAGGTGCGGCCGGACACCCGGCCTTCAGGCACCATCATTGGGGCACTCATTTTGCGTTCGACTTGATGCTGACTTCAGCGATGGCGGACATGCCCGGCACCAGGCGGCCTTCATAGGCCTTCAGGTCTTCCGGCTTGAAGGTGATTTTCACCGGCACGCGCTGCACGATCTTGGTGAAGTTGCCGGTGGCGTTATCGGCCGGCAGCAGCGCAAACTGCGCGCCGGAGGCAGGCGAGAACGAGTCAACGCGGCCAACCAGCTCCTTGCCCGGCAGTGCGTCGATGGTCAGGCTCACTTCCTGGCCCACGCGCATGTCGGCGAGCTGGGTTTCCTTGAAGTTGGCGGTGACCCATACATTGTCCTGCACCAGGGCCACCAGTTGCTGGCCCGGCTGCACGCGCTGGCCCACTTCCAGGGTGCGCTTGCCGACGCGGCCATCGACCGGGGCGACGATGCGGTTGTATGCCAGTTGCTGCTGCGCGTCTTTCAACTGCACTTGCAGCACTTTCACTTGCGCCTTCAGCACTTCGCGGGCGGAGGTGGCGGAACCGATTTGCGCTTTCGCTGCAACGGCGCTGTCCTTGCGCGCCGCCACGTCGGCAGTGGCGCTGGTACGGGCGGCATTGGCGGCATCCAGTTCGGCTTTCGATACTGCTTTCATCTGGCTGGTATACAGCTGGCCGTAACGTTCGGCGTCCTGCGAGGCGCGCAGCTGGTTGGCTTGCGCCTGGGCGACCTGCGCGGCGGCGGCGCTGGCTTGTGCATTCACCTGGGCGATCTGGGCGTCGGCTTGCAGGACCTGCTGCTGCACGCTGGCGATCTGCGCCTGGATCTGTTCCACCTTCACCTGCTGGTCGAAGGGATCGAGTTCGGCGATCACGTCGCCGGCTTTCACCAATTGGTTGTCGTCCACCAGCACCTTGGTCACCACGCCGGAAATGCGCGAGGACACCGGGTGCACATGGCCGGCCACGTAGGCGTTTTCCGTTTCCACGTAATGATGGCTGCGGTACCACATGCGGCCACCGGCGGCCAGGGCTGCCAGGGCGATCAGGCCGGCGATCACGAGGACGCGACGGTTAGGAGGAGTGGCTGCAGGCGTGGCGGCAGGCGTGGCTTCTGGCACTGCGCTGAGCACTTTTTGTTCGGCTGGGTTGTGCTGGGACATGGTGGGAAACTCCCTGAAAATGAAATGAGTCGTGTGCATTATTCGTCAATCAATGATCAAAGTCAAGAAATGAAACGATTGCATTTCATTTTAAATTGGAATAAAGTGGACGCTATCTGCAAGCCTTCGGGCATTACGTATGGTTTTCAATCATGTCTGTCGAACAACTCTCTGAACCAGTCAAAGCCGGGCGCCCCAAAGCCGCCGAGGCCGAGGCCCGCCTGAACGACTTGATGGATACGGCCGCCCGCCTGATCCTGGAGAAGGGCTATGGCAAGGTCAGCCTGGAAGCCATTGCCAAGGAAGCACGGGTTGCCGTGCGCACCATCTATGTGAAATTCGGCGGCAAGGCCGGCCTGTTGAAGGCTATCCTGCTGCGTTACCGCGCCGGCGCCTTCGACCCGGTGGGCATGGAAGACAGCATCCAGGGCCCGATCCGCGACACGCTGCGCGAGTTCGGCCTGCGCTTCCACCGCCTGGTCAGCAGCCCGGAAGCGACGGCCTTGTACCAGATCGTGGTGGCGGAAGCGCATGCCAATCCCGACCTGGCGGAAGCCTTCTGGGACGCCGGCCCGCGCCAGACGCGCGAGCTGCTGGCGCGCTTTTTCGCCCTGCCCGCCATTCGCGCCCAACTGGATACCGATGCGCCGCCGGAACGCCTGGCGATCCACCTGATGAATTGCCTGATGGGCGACCAGCTGCGGCGCTTCCTGTTCGAATCGCGCTGCGGCGTGGCCACCACGCCAGGCGAAATCGAACAAGGCATCGACCTGTTCCTGCGCGGTGTATTGAAGCGTTAAGCCGCCCCTAAGCGTGCGCGGCAGCGTATGTGCGCTAGCGCACGGTGGCCCGTCGGCTAGCTGCCGGATACTGACCTTCTCGAGAACCAAAATTAAAGTGGGAGGTTGTATGAGCAAGGTCGATCGGCTCGAATGGAGCAGGAAAATCGCCACGATCAACGAGCGCATCAAAGGGTTCCAGGAAAACCCGAACAAGGAGCACCTGGACGCCGCGATCAATGAACTGAAGGCCTATGCAGAAGCTGCCAGTAGCGGCGGCATCGAAATCCCAGAGCGCTTCATAGCGAGCTAACAACAAACCGGGCAAAAGCCCGGTTTTTTATTGCAGCAACGCGGTTCCTGTGTCACGATGCCCACCCCTAGTATCAACTTATTGGTAGTAAATCATGAGCGAACAAGCAACCCAACAGCAGCAGAACGACGACCAGAAATTCTTCGAGAACATCGACGCCTACATTGCACTGGCCAACGCCCACGAAAACAGCAATAAAGGCGCACCGCAACTGGTCGGCGCCAGCCTGCTGTTCGCCGCCGCCCGCTACAACATCTTCCTGGTAGCGCGCGCCCAGGGCGATCTAGAAACCTACAACGGCAAGAAAGAAGAAGCCAAGTCCTACTTCATGGACCAGTTCAGCAAAATGTTCGACGACAACTGGAACGATTACAACCAGCACTTCGAGCAGTACCGTAACCAGAAGTAAATCCGCCTTACCGTTCCTCGGCCCCCGTGGCCCCAGGAAAATGGCGCGCGATGGCCCTGTCCGGGCAACCCTGTCGAGACTAAGATGGTTCAACACTTTCGACGCCCGGACCAGCCCATGAAAACCTTATTCATCGCGTTCCTGCTCTTCTTCGCGCACATCGACGCGCCCACGGCAGCTCCTTCGGCGAGCGACGGCCAACAGGACTTCAATTGGGAATTGGGGACTTGGGAAACAAAACTGCGGCGTCTCGGCAAACCGCTCAGCGGCAGCCAGGAATGGCTTGAATATACCGGCACAACGACCGTCACGCCGCTGATGGACAAGCGGGCGAACATCGTCGAGTTTGATGTGCAGGGGGCGGCCGGGAGGATCTCGGGCGTTTCTCTTCGCTTGTACCAGCCTGCGAGCGGGCAATGGAGCCTGCACTTCGCGAATCTCGCCAACGGCTCAATGACCGAACCAATGCAGGGCAGCTTCAAGCTAGGACGTGGGACGTTCTTTGGCCAGGACATGCTCAATGGCCGCAAAATCCTGGTCCGTTTCCTGATCATTCCATTGAGCCAGGACCTATGGCGCTTCGAACAGGCTTACTCCGCCGATAACGGGAAAAACTGGGAGGACAACTGGATCGCGGTTGATACCCGCCAGTCGGTCCTCCCATCGCGTGTGCGCTGACGGGCCTCGGCCTTAGCGCTTGCGTGGCGGCGGCAGGTCGGTGCAGACACCTTCGTAGGCTTCTGCCGCCATGCCGATCGATTCACCCAGGGTTGGGTGCGGGTGGATCGTCTTGCCGATATCGATGCCGTCGGCGCCCATTTCGATTGCCAGGGCGATTTCACCGATCATGTCGCCGGCGTGGGTGCCGACGATGGTGCCACCGATGATGCGGTGGGTTTCCGCATCGAACAGCAGCTTGGTGAAGCCTTCGTCACGGCCATTCGCAACGGCGCGGCCGCTGGCTGCCCATGGGAAGTGGCCCTTCTCGACCTTGATGCCCTTGGCTTTCGCTTCGTCTTCGGTGATGCCTGCCCATGCCACTTCCGGATCGGTGTAGGCCACCGACGGAATGATCCTGGCGTCGAAGTGTGCCTTCTCGCCGTGGGCTGCTTCCGCGGCGACGTGCGCTTCGTGCACGGCTTTGTGCGCGAGCATCGGCTGGCCGACGATATCGCCGATTGCGAAGATGTGCGGTACGTTGGTGCGCATCTGGCTGTCGACATTGATGAAGCCGCGGTCAGTGACGATCACGCCGGCTTTGTCGGCGGCGAGCTTCTTGCCGTTCGGGCTGCGGCCGACTGCCACCAGGACCATGTCGTACAGTTGCGGTTCCGGTGCGGTGGCGCCGGCTTCCGCCGCTTCGAAGGTGACCTTGATTCCTTCCGGCAGCGCTTCCACGCCGACGGTCTTGGTCTTGGTCATGATGCGGTCGAAGCGCTTTTCGTTGTACTTCTGCCAGACTTTCACGGCTTCGCGGTCGGCGCCTTGCATCAGGCCGTCCATCATTTCGACCACGTCGATGCGCGCGCCGAAGGTGCTGTACACGGTAGCCATTTCCAGGCCGATGATGCCGCCGCCGATGACCAGCATCTTCTTCGGCATGAAGCGCAGTTCGAGTGCGCCGGCGCTGTCGACGATGCGCTTGTCTTCCGGGACGAATGGCAGCTTCACTACGCTGGAACCAGCGGCGATGATGGCTTGCTTGAACTGGACCACTTTCCTGCTGCCGTCGGCCGCGGTGACTTCGATGTGGTGTGGGCTGAGGAACTGGCCTACTCCCTGCACGACGTTCACCTTGCGCATCTTGGCCATGCCTGCCAGGCCAGTGGTCATCTTCTTGATGACGCCTTCCTTATAGCTGCGTACCTGGTCGATGTCGATGGCCGGCTTGGCGAAGGTGACGCCGTTCTTGGCCATGTGGCTGGTTTCGTCTACCACTGCTGCCAGATGCAGCAGTGCTTTTGATGGGATGCAACCGACGTTCAGGCAGACGCCGCCCAGGGTCGCGTATTTCTCGACCAGAACGGTGTTCATGCCCAGGTCTGCGGAGCGGAAGGCAGCGGAGTAGCCGCCAGGACCGCCGCCCAGGACCATCATGTCGCAGGTGATGTCGACCTGGCCGGCATAGCCGCCAGCTTGGGGTGCGGCGACCGGTGCAGCCGCAGCGGCTGGTGCCGGGGCTGCAGCGGCCGCAGGAGCTGCGGCTGGCGCGGGTGCGGCTGCTGGCGCGGCGGCGCCGGCGGCTTCTTCGACCACCATCAGCGCCGAGCCCTCGCTCACCTTGTCGCCAACCTTGATCTTGAGTTCCTTGATCACGCCTGCGTGGGTCGATGGAATCTCCATCGATGCCTTGTCGGATTCAACGGTGGCAAGCGACTGGTCGACCTTGACGGTATCGCCAACCTTGACCAGCAGCTCGATTACTTCAACGTCCTTGAAGTCGCCGATGTTCGGTACTTTAACTTCGATCATCGTGGCCTCCTTACAGCAGGATCTTGCGCATATCGGCCAGTACTTCGGCCAGGTATGCGGCGAAGCGTGCACCGGACGCGCCGTCGACCACGCGGTGGTCATAGGACAGCGACAGCGGCAGCATCAGGCGCGGCACGAACTGCTTGCCGTCCCATACTGGCTTCATGGAGGACTTGGACAGGCCGAGGATCGCCACTTCTGGTGCGTTCACGATCGGGGTGAACGCAGTGCCGCCAATGCCGCCCAGCGACGAAATGGTGAAGCAGGCGCCTTGCATGTCGGTCGGCTTCAGCTTGCCTTCGCGCGCGGCCAGCGACAGCTCGCCCATTTCCTTGGCGATCTGGGTCACGGACTTCTGGTCGGCATTCTTCACGACCGGTACCACCAGGCCTTGCGGCGTGTCGGCGGCAAAACCGATGTTGTAGTACTTCTTCAGGATCAGGTTCTCGCCCTTCTCGTCCAGGGACGAATTGAAGGTCGGGAATTTCTTCAGCGCGGTCACGGAGGCCTTGATCACGAATGCCAGCATGGTGAGCTTGACGGCATCTTTGTTCTTGGCGTTCGCATTGTTGCTGTCGACACGGAACTGTTCCAGGTCGGTGATGTCGGCGTCTTCGAACTGCGTGACGTGCGGGATCATCACCCAGTTGCGGTGCAGGTTCGGGCCGGAGATCTTCTTGATGCGCGGCAGCGGGGACAGTTCGGTTTCGCCGAACTTGCTGAAGTCCAGAGATGGCCATGGCAGCAGGTTCATGCCGGCACCACCGCCGGCGGCGGCTGGTGCGGCGTTCGGTGCAGCTGCGGCGCCGGACATGATGCCCTTCACATGGTTCTGCACGTCCAGCTGGGTCACGCGGCCTTTCGGACCGGTACCGCCAACGCGGGTCACGTCCACGCCCAGTTCACGGGCGAACTTGCGGACGGATGGGGAGGCGTGGGCCAGCTTGCCGTTCACGGCAGGTGCTGCCGGCGCCGCGGCTGGCGCCGCCGCTGCGGCCGGAGCCGGTGCTGCGGCAGGAGCAACTGCCGCAGGCGCGGCGGCCGCAGGGGCACCGCCGACTGCGTCAACGATCAGCACCAGGGAGCCTTCAGCGACCTTGTCGCCTACCTTGACCTTCACTTCTTTCACCACGCCGGCGTGCGACGATGGAATTTCCATGGAGGCTTTGTCGGATTCGACGGTCACCAGCGACTGGTCCTTGGCGATGGTGTCGCCAACCTTGACCAGCACTTCGATGACTTCCACTTCCTTGAAGTCGCCGATGTCGGGGACCTTGACTTCGACCGGGCCGGCCGACGCAGCTGGCGCTGGCGCGGCAGCAGCGGCAGGCGCTGGCGCGGCAGCTGGTGCAGCGGCCGCCGGAGCTGCGGCAGGAGCTGCAGCAGCGCCGGCACCGGAAGCTTCCACGATCAGCAGCAGCGAGCCTTCGGCCACCTTGTCGCCGACCTTCACGCTGATTTCCTTGACGATGCCGGCTTGCGACGAAGGGATCTCCATCGATGCCTTGTCCGATTCAACGGTCACCAGCGACTGGTCAACCTTGATCGTGTCGCCCACCTTGACCATCAGTTCGATGACTTCAACTTCCTTGAAGTCGCCGATATCCGGGACTTTCACTTCAACCATGCTCATAGTGTTTGCTCCGTCTTCTTATTTATTGGGTCACCGGATTTGGCTTGTTCGGGTTGATGCCGTACTTCTTGATGGCGTCTTCCACAACCGACATCGCGATCTTGCCTTCGTCCGCCAGGGCGCGCAGGGAAGCGACGGTGATGTAGTAGCGGTTCACCTCGAAGAACTCGCGCAGCTTGGCGCGGCTGTCCGAACGGCCAAAGCCATCGGTGCCCAGCACCTTGTAGGTGCGGCCTTCCGGCATGTAAGGACGGATCTGTTCAGCGAATGCACGCATGTAGTCGGTGGTTGCAACGATCGGGCCGGTGCTGTCCTTCAGCAGGCCGGTTACATACGGTACGCGCTGCTCTTTGGTCGGGTTGACCATGTTCCAGCGTTCGCAGTCCTGGCCATCGCGGGCGACCAGGGTCAGCGAAGGAGCGGACCACACGTCGGCGGCGATGTTCCAGTCGTTCTTCAGCAGTTCGGCGGCGAAGATCGATTCGCGCAGGATGGTGCCCGAGCCGACCAGTTGCACGCGCTGCTTGGCGGATTTGTCGCCTTCCTGCAGCAGGTACATGCCTTTCAGGATGCCCTCTTCCTGGCCTGCTTTCAGGCCTGGGTGGGCATAGTTCTCGTTCATGATGGTGATGTAGTAGAACACGTCTTCCTGCTCACCCACCATGCGGCGCAGGCCGTCCTGGATAATCACAGCCAGTTCATGGCCGAAGGTCGGATCATACGGCACGCAGTTCGGGATGGTCGCCGCAACGATGTGGCTGTGGCCATCTTCGTGCTGCAGGCCCTCGCCGTTCAGCGTGGTGCGGCCGGCGGTGCCCGCCATCAGGAAGCCGCGAGCGCGCATATCGCCCGCCGCCCAAGCCAGGTCGCCAACGCGCTGCAGGCCGAACATCGAGTAGTAGGTGAAGAACGGGATCATCACGCGGTTGTTGCTCGAGTACGAGGTCGCTGCGGCGATCCAGGAACTCATGCCGCCCGCTTCGTTGATACCCTCTTGCAGGATCTGGCCGGCCTTGTCTTCGCGGTAGTACATCACCTGGTCCTTGTCGACCGGCTCGTACAACTGGCCTTGCTGGTTGAAGATGCCGATCTGGCGGAACAGGCCTTCCATACCGAAGGTACGGGACTCGTCGACCAGGATAGGCACCACGCGCTGGCCCAGCGACTGGTCGCGCAGCAGCGCGGTGATGATACGCACGTAAGCCTGGGTGGTCGAAATCTCGCGGCCTTCCGGAGTCGGGTCGGTCACGGCCTTGAAGGCGTCCAGGCCCGGTACCACCAACTGCTCGTCGGCCTTGGTGCGGCGCGAAGGCAGGTAGCCGCCCAGCGCCTTGCGGCGTTCGTGCAGGTACTTCATTTCAGGCGCGTCGTCGGACGGCTTGAAGAACGGGATGTCTTTCAGCTGGTCGTCCGGGATCGGGATGTTGAAGCGGTCGCGCATTTCGCGGATTGCCTCATCGTCCAGTTTCTTGGTCTGGTGCGCGGTATTGCGCGCTTCGCCGGACTTGCCCATGCCGAAGCCCTTGACGGTCTTCACCAGCAGCACGGTTGGCTTGCCGACGGATTCGTTGGCCATCTTGAACGCGGCGTAGATCTTGTGCGGATCGTGGCCGCCACGGGTCAGGCGCCAGATGTCGTCGTCGGACATGTTGGCAACCATTTCCAGCAGCTTCGGATGCTTGCCGAAGAAATGCTTGCGCACATAGGCGCCATCCTTGGCCTTGTAGTTCTGGTATTCGCCGTCGACGGTTTCCATCATCACCTTCTGCAGGATGCCGTCCTTGTCCTGCGCCAGCAGGTTGTCCCAACCCGGGCCCCAGATGACCTTGATGACGTTCCAGCCGGCGCCGCGGAAGTCCGCTTCCAGCTCTTGAATGATCTTGCCGTTACCGCGCACAGGGCCGTCCAGGCGCTGCAGGTTACAGTTGACCACGATGTTCAGGTTGTCCAGCTGTTCGCGGGCAGCCATGCCGATCGCGCCCATCGATTCCGGTTCGTCCATCTCGCCGTCGCCGCAGAAGGCCCAGACTTTACGGCCTTCGGTGTTGGCGATGCCGCGTGCGTGCAGGTACTTCAGGAAGCGCGCCTGGTAGATCGCCATCAGCGGGCCCAGGCCCATCGACACGGTCGGGAATTGCCAGAATTCCGGCATCAGTTTCGGGTGCGGGTAGGAGGACAGGCCTTTGCCGTCCACTTCCTTGCGGAAGTTCAGCAGTTGTTCTTCGCTCAGGCGGCCTTCCAGGAAGGCGCGCGCGTAGACGCCAGGGGACGAGTGGCCCTGGATGTACAGCAGGTCACCGCCGTGGTTCTCGCTCTCGGCTTTCCAGAAGTGGTTAAAGCCGATGCCCAGCATGTTCGCCAGCGAGGCGAACGAGGACAGGTGGCCACCCAGGTCGCCGTCGGCGCGATTGGCCTTGACCACCATCGCCATCGCGTTCCAGCGCATCCACGAGCGCAGGCGCTCTTCGTATTCCAGGTTGCCTGGGCAGTGGGCTTCTTTGTGGGCGGGGATGGTGTTGACGTAGGCGGTATTGGCGGAGAACGGGATATCGGCGCCGCGGCGGCGGGCCAGGTCGACCAGTCGCTCCATCAGGTAGTGGGCACGCTCAGGGCCTTCGTTTTCCAGGACGGCTTCCAACGCCTCCAGCCATTCTTTGGTTTCCTGTGCATCAGGATCGTTGGCCGTTTGTGCCGTGACCTGGTCAAGTTGAGCTGACATGTAACTAGTCTCCTATCGATTGAAGGCGCCCCACCCTTTATGTCTCCGGACGGTGCAGGTGATTATTTACTAAGACTTTGGCTAAGTGTGAAGGATTCTATCAGCGAATCCTTTGTTTTTCAAATTGCGGAAGCTGATTTTATATTGTGAAATGCGTTGCGGATCTACAAATGGTTTCAATGCTTAATTGTCGGTAGGAAATCACCTACGTATACTCAGAACTATGGAGAGCACGCCTGATCTCGTTTCGGCCCGAACCCTGCAGCGCGAACGCACTGCGCGCAAGGAGGCGGAGTCATTGCTCGAGCAAAAAAGCCGTGAGCTCTATGAAAAGAACCAGTTCCTGCAAGAGAGCGAACTGCGCTACCGCAACTTGGTGGAACTGGCGCCCGACGCGATCTGGATCCATTGCGAAGGCCGCATCACCTTCCTGAACCAGGCCGCGCTGCGCCTGTTTGGCGCCACCAGCGCCGATCAATTGCTTGGCACTCTCGCCATGGAACGCGTACCGGAGCTATTCCACGCGGCCGTCGAAGCCTGGACCCCGATGGAGCTCGATAAGGTGCACCAGCGCCCGCGCAGCGAACTGCGCCTGCTGCGGCTGGACGGCAAGCCGGTGGACGTGGAATTCTTTGGATGTTCGATCCGCTTCAATAATCGCGATTCGGTGATGCACGCGGCGCACGATGTCACCGAGCGCTTGCAGCAGGTAGCGATCCGCCACCGCGCCACGCACGACGAGCTGACCGGGCTGGCCAACCGCGCCTACTTCCTCGAACGGCTGGGAGAGGAAATCGGGAAGGCACGCTGCACCGGCACCTCGCTGGCGGTGGCCTTTGTCGACCTGGACAAGTTCAAGCAGATCAACGATACGCGCGGCCATGCGGTCGGCGATGAATTGCTGCGCATCGTCGCTTCGGTGCTGCGCTCCTGCGTGCGCGACAGCGATACTGTGGCCCGCCTGGGCGGCGATGAATTCGTGCTTTTGCTGGACAGCGCCCAAGGCCACCCGACACCGGCCGTGCTGGCACAGCGCATCAGTGAAAAGTTGGCCGAGCCGGTCATGCTGTCCGGCCAGCAGCACATCATCAGCGGCAGCATCGGCCTGAGCATCTATCCCGACGATGGCCTGCATGCGGAAGAATTGCTGCGCCATGCCGATATCGCCATGTACCACTGCAAAGGCCAGCGTTGCAGCAACGTACAGTTCTTCACGCCCGACATGCAGCGCCGGCTCGATGCGCGCGTGACGCTCGAACAAGGCCTGCTGCGTGCCTTGCAGCGCGAGGAGTTCGTGCTGCACTTCCAGCCGCAAGTGGACTTGCGCAGCGGCGGCATCGTCGGGCTGGAAGCCCTTCTGCGCTGGCAGTCGCCGGAACTGGGCCTGGTGCCGCCAATGGAATTCATCCCGGTGGCGGAGGAGAGCAACCTGATCGTCGATATCGGCAAATGGGTGCTGGAGAAGGCTTGTGCCACCTTGCGCGAGTGGCAGGATGCGGGCGTGCCGGTGGTACCGGTGGCAGTCAATATCGCAGCCTCGCAGTTCGCGCGGCAGGATTTCGACACCACCGTGGAAGATGCGCTGGGCAGGTTCGGAGTCGACCCTGGCATGCTGGAACTGGAGCTGACCGAGAGCTTGTCGATGGGCGACCCGATGGGCTCCATCGCACTGATGCAGCGCCTGCGCGCCATCGGCATCAATTTGGCGATCGACGATTTCGGCACGGGCTACTCCAACCTCAGTTACCTGAAGCGCTTCCCGGTCGACCGGCTGAAGATCGACAAGAGTTTTACCTCCGGCCTGGCGACCAATACCGAAGACCATGCCATCGTCACCGCCGTGATCAGCCTGGCGCACAGCCTGGGCCTGAAAGCCATTGCAGAAGGAGTGGAAACCGAGGACCAGCTTCGCTTGCTGGTCGCCGAAGGCTGCGACGAAATCCAGGGTTACATCTTCAGCCGCCCTTTACCGGAGCCCGCCGCACGCGAAATGCTGCTGCAGCGCCCCACCCTGCCCTTCATTCCGGACAAATCCCGAGACGCGGGTTGAACGGGTCACGCCTTGGTTCTTTGCGGGCCATCATGGCTGGAGTTCGCCTATGATATCGCGATGACTTACGATTACGTTCACCCCACTGGCGGCCTTCACGGCCTCCTGATCGCCCGCCTGGCAAACTCACGCAGCATCGCCGCCGCCCGGCGCGCGTTGTTTTCACGCTTACCGTTCCTGACCTTGGAAAGCGATGTGCGCGATGTCGTCTACCTGACCTGGATGATGGACGCGGCTACGGCACAAGCCATGGTGCCGGCAGGCGTGCGCTTATGGCAGCACAATGGCAAAACGCCGTTCACCATCCTGACCTATCGCCACGGTCACTTTGGACCGTCGCTGGCGGGGCCGGCGCGCAGGCTGCTGCCTTCGCCCTTGCAAAGCAACTGGCGCTTTTACCTCGAGGAACCGGGCAAGGTATATTTCGTGCGGAATATCATGGATAGCACGCTACATGCGCTAGGCACGCGCATCTTCAGCGACGTCCTGCCGACGCATCTGCCGGCGCGCTTCGTGCATGCCCGCGATGGCGAGGAGTACACCACCGTCATCGAACCCGGCGCCGGCAGCGCGCCGCCATTGGAGGCGCGAACCCGGGTGTCCGCGCAGCGCGAGCTGCCAGCGGATCTGGCAGATGCTTTCGCGAATTGGGACGAGGCGGTCACCTTCCTCGCGTGCCAGCACACTGCCATGATCGAGGTTCCCGGCTTGGGCCGCATGGCGGAATCAGAAATCAGCCTGCCAATTGCGCTCAATGAGGTGCTGCCGCTGGAGGCAGCATCGGTGAGCTGCCCGATGGCAGGCACCGACGCCGGCTCGCCGTTCTGCTTCGCCGTACCACGCGTTCAATTCAGGGTTCTTTCGGAGTCTCTAGCAGCTTCTTGATCGCCCCGCGCGGGTTGGCCATGAAGTCGTACATGACTTCATAGTGTTCGGTGTCCTCATAGGCGCGCTGGCGGATGCCGTCGGGCGTGCAGACGAAGATCGAAGCGTCCGGATACGCCATCAGGATCGGAGAATGGGTCGCGATCACGAACTGCGAGCCCTCTTGCACCAACTCGTGGATACGCCTCAGTGCGCGCAGTTGGCGTTGTGGCGACAGCGCGGCCTCCGGCTCGTCGAGGATGTACAGGCCTTTGCCGCCGAAGCGCTTTTCGAGCAGGGCGAGAAAAGACTCCCCATGCGACTGCTCGTGCAAAGAAACGCCGCCATAGGAATCGATAACTGGCGGGCCGCCGGGCCCTTCATCCAGCCGTTCAATTTCGGTCGCAACGTTAAAATAGCTCTCCGCGCGAAGGAAATAGCCATCGCGCGGCTTGCGAGCTCCTCTCGCAACGCGCAAGTACTCGTGCAAGCACGAATGCGATGCGCGAGAGCTGAAATTGAAATTCTTGCTGCCGCCTTCCGCGTTAAAGCCCAACGCTACGGCCAGCCCCTCCAATAAAGTCGACTTTCCGGAGCCGTTCTCGCCGACGATAAAAGTCACCGCCGGGTCGAATTCGAGCCGGCCGAGGTGGCGCACGGCGGGCAGGCAGAAGGGGTAAGCCGAGAAATCAGGCGTCTGGTCTGGACGCAGCTGAACGTCGGTCAGGAACTGGTAAGAGATCATTTGTTGGCAAGCTTACAATCATGTGCAGTGCAGCACAAGGCTGCCACCATTTATAATGTCGACTTTCCATTCTACCAATCCAAGCAATCATGTCTGCACAACTGATCGACGGAGTAGCGCTCTCCCAAAAACTGCGCGCCGAAATCGCTTCCCGCGCCGCCGCCTTGACCGCCAAGGGCAAACAGCCGGGCCTGGCCGTGATCCTGGTCGGCGACGACCCGGCCAGCCATGTCTACGTGCGCAACAAGGTCAAGGCATGCGAAGACGCCGGCATCCGCTCGGTGAAAGAGCAATACGCTGCAGACATGACCGAGCAGGCGCTGCTCGAGCGCATCGCCACCCTGAATGCCGATCCGGGCATCCACGGCATCCTGGTGCAGATGCCGCTGCCAAAGCACATCGACCCGCATAAGGTGATCGAAGCCATCGCCACCACCAAGGACGTGGACGGCTACTCGGTACTGAGCGCCGGCGAGCTGATGACCGGCCTGGAAGGCTTCCTGCCGTGCACCCCATACGGCTGCATGAAACTGATCGAATCGACTGGCGTCAACCTGAAAGGCAAGCACGCTGTCGTGATCGGCCGTTCCAACACCGTTGGCAAGCCAATGGGCCTGCTGCTCTTGCAAGCCAACGCAACCGTCACCATCTGCCATAGCGGAACGTCGGACCTGGGCTACCACACCCGCCAGGCAGACATCGTGGTGGCTGCAACTGGCCGCCGCAATACCCTGACTGCTGATATGGTGAAACCGGGCGCCATCGTGATCGACGTGGGCATCAACCGCGACGAAAACGGCAAGCTGTGCGGCGATGTGGACTTTGCGGGCATCAAGGAAGTGGCTTCCCATATCACCCCGGTGCCAGGTGGCGTAGGTCCGATGACGATTACCATGCTGCTGATGAATACCATTGAGTCGGCGGAACGCGTGTAAACCGGTACACCGGTGTCTGACCCACAGGGTCGGACACCTTCGGCATGCGGCCGCCGCGTTACCAGTGTCCGACCCTGCGGGTCAGACACTGCTTTTACGGTTTAAAGGAGTTAAGAATGACTGACAATCCCCTGCTGGACTTTAGCGGCTTGCCGCGTTTCGATGCGATCAGGCCCGAACACGTCACTCCCGCAATCGAGCACCTGCTGGAGAAAAACCGCGCCGCCGTGGCGCAACTGGAAGCGCCAAGCGACAACGTGACCTGGGATAACTTCGTCACGCCGCTGGAAAATTCCACCGAGCTGCTGGGCCGTGCCTGGGGCATCGTCAGTCACCTGAACAACGTGGTGGACACGCCAGAGCTGCGCGCCACCTACAACGAAAACCTGCCGAAAGTAACCGAATTCTGGACCGCCCTGGCCCAGAACGAGGCGCTGTTCGCCAAATACAAAGCCCTGCGCGCCAGCGCGGAATTCGCCACCCTGTCGCCGGCGCGCCAGCGCATCATCGACAACGCGATCCGCGACTTCCGCATGGGCGGCGCCGAACTGCCGGCCGACAAGAAGGAACGCTTCGCCGCGATCCAGGAAGAACACGCCGCCACCAGCACCCGCTTCAGCGAAAACGTGCTGGATGCGACCAACGACTGGAAACTGCTGGTCGAGGATGAAGCCGAACTGCGCGGCCTGCCGGACGATTCCAAGGCCGCCGCCAAGGCGCTGGCCGAAAAGGACGGCAAGCAAGGCTGGGCCTTCACCCTGCACTTCCCTTCCTATTACCCGATCCTGCAGTTCTGCGACAACCGCGAATTGCGCGAAAAGGTCTACCGCGCCAACGCCACCAAGGCTTCCGAGCTGGGCGACGCATTCAGCAAGCGCGAAGACTGGGACAACACCGGCAATATCGCCACCCTGCTGAAACTGCGCGCCGAAGAAGCCGGCCTGCTGGGCTACAAGAACTTCGCCGAAGTCTCGCTGGTGCCGAAAATGGCCAAGTCGCCGGAACAGGTCATCGAATTCCTGGAAGACCTGGCCAAGCGCGCCCGCCCGTTCGCCGAGAAAGACCTGGCCGAGCTGCAAGCCTACGCCAGCAAGGAACTGGGCATCAACGACCTGCAATCGTGGGACCTGCCTTACGCCTCCGAAAAGCTGCAGCAGCACATGTACTCCTTCTCGGCGCAGGAAGTGAAGCAGTACTTCCCCGAGCATAAAGTCATCGACGGCCTGTTCAAGCTAGTGCAAACCCTGTTTGGCGTCAGCATCCGGCCGGACACTGCGCCGGTATGGCACAAGGACGTGCGCTTCTACAGCATCGAACGCGACGGCGTCCTGGTGGGCCAGTTCTACCTTGACCTGTACGCCCGTGAAGGCAAGAGCGGCGGCGCCTGGATGGACGACGCGCGCGGCCGCCGCCTGAAAAACGGCGAGCTGCAAACCCCGGTTGCCTACCTGACCTGCAACTTCACCGAACCGCTGGTAGTGGACGGCGTGCCGCAGCCTTCGCTGTTCACCCACGATGAAGTGATCACCCTGTTCCACGAATTCGGCCACGGGCTGCACCATATGCTGACCCAGGTCGAAGAGCTGGCGGTGTCCGGCATTTCCGGCGTCGAGTGGGATGCAGTGGAACTGCCGTCCCAGTTCATGGAAAACTTCTGCTGGGAGTGGGATGTGCTGAGCCACATGAGCGCCCACGTGAAGAGCGGCCTGCCTTTGCCGCGCGCGCTGTACGACCGCATGCTGGCGGCGAAAAACTTCCAATCCGGCCTGCAAACCCTGCGCCAGGTCGAATTCGCCCTGCTCGACATGCTGTTGCACTACGATTTCCAGCCGTCGGGCGCCAAATCGGTGCAAGACGTGATCGACGAAGTACGCCGCAAATTCGCCGTTATCATCCCGCCAAGTTTCAACCGTTTCCAACATTCCTTCGGCCATATCTTTGCCGGAGGCTACGCGGCGGGATACTATAGCTATAAGTGGGCCGAAGTTCTGTCTGCCGACGCCTACGCTGCCTTCGAGGAAGCGGCAGCGCTGGGCGGCGGCAAGCTGTCCACCGATACTGGTAAACGCTTCCAGCAAGAGATCCTGGCCGTCGGCGGCTCGCGCCCGGCCCTGGAGTCGTTCACCGCTTTCCGCGGCCGTGAGCCAACCATCGACGCCCTGCTGCGCCACAGCGGCATGGCGGCTTAAAGGAGATAGAGATTCAATGAAACGCGCTGCCCTGCTTTTGCTGCTGCTGACTGCCAGCGCGGCGCACGCCCAGATGTACAAGTGGAAGGACGATAAAGGCGTCACCCACTTTACGGAGACGCCGCCGCCCACCACTGCCAAGAAGGCTGAGGTGAAGAATTACAACACCGCCGGCGCCGGCGGTGTCGCCTTGCCATCGGAACTGGCGGAAGTGGTCAAGGCCCGCCCAGTGGTGCTGTACACCACCGCCAACTGCGGCGCCGGTTGCAATATGGCCCGCACCCTGCTGGCCAACCGCGGCATTCCTTACCGCGAAAAGACGGTTTCCAATGCCGACGACCATGAGGCGATGAAAAAGGCCGGCAGCGACGGCCAGGTGCCGTTCCTGCTGGTCGGCCGCTCGCGCCAGATTGGTTTCGAACAAAGCGCCTGGGATAACGCGCTGACCGAAGCGGGCTACCCTACCGTGAAGATGCTGCCGCCGGGTTATTCGAACCCGCCGCCGACATCGGCGGCGCCGCCCCGTGGACCAAGCGCCGAGGAAGCAGCCAACGCCAAGGCGGAAGCCGACCGCGCTGCAGCCGCAGCCGAAAAAGCCCGCCGCGATCGCGACACACCGCAAAACGCATCGCCGAACTTCCGCTTCTAAGACGCTTCAAGAAATAATGACGCAGATTGATTTCCACAGCGGCGTGCCGGACAAGGTTGCCTATGCCTGCCGCCTGCTGCGTAAAGCCTACGCCAGCACGCCCCGCATCGTCGTGATGACCGAAGATGCGGCGCAATTGGCGGAGCTGGACCAGGCCCTGTGGACCTTCTCCGCCACCGACTTCCTGCCGCACGCCCACGCCAATGATCCGCTGGCGCCCGATTCGGCCATCGTGCTGGCCGACAGCGATAGCACCGAGCTGCCGGAAGCGGGCCTGCTGGTCAACCTGGCGCGCCGCGCGCCGGCCCGGTTCGAGGCGTTTCCACGTTTGATCGAAGTCATCTCTTCCGACGAGGAAGATGCAGCGGCGGGCCGCCTGCGCTATGCTGCCTACAAGCGCCAGGATTTCCCGCTCAAACACCTCACTATAGGCAAGTAGTTTATGAACCAGCCTTTCGACGCCAGCATTCCGGTCCTGACCGAAATCATGAACAACGAGGCGCCAGTCCCTGCCCCGGCTTCAGCACCGGCGCCGGTCGCTGAGCCCACCCGCGCTGAAGAAGACGGGTTGGACTGGGAGGCACTGCAACACCGCGTCTCGGAACAGGTGCTGCAACAGTTGTCCAACCGCGTCGATTTCGTACTGGAGCAACGCATCAAGGACAGCATGGCCGAAGTCCTGGAGCATGCGCTGCACGCCCTGACGGCGGAAATCCGCGAGGGCCTGCACGATACCATCGGCAAGATCGTCACCCGCGCCGTGCAACAGGAAATCACCCACCTGCAAGCCGGTTCCGGCCACCGGAAATAATTCCCTCTTTGCCATTCGGGGTTTTTGCTGTATTTTCTCTGGCAAATCCGACTTTTTGACTGGAGCCCCCGATGCAGTTCAAGAACAAGTTCATCCCTGTTGCCGTCGCCCTGGCATTTGCCGGCAGCGCCTACGCTCAGGACACCATCAAGATTGGCCACGTGGCCCCGGTTTCCGGCCCGAATTCCCACCTCGGCAAGGACATGGAAAACGGCGCCCGCATGGCAGTCGAGGACCTGGCCGCCAAGGGCGTCAAGATCGGCGGCAAGCCGGTCAAGTTCGTGGTCCAATTCGAGGACGATGCGGGCGACCCGAAACAGGGCACCACCGCGGCGCAGAAACTGGTGGACGCCAAGGTACAGGGCGTGATCGGCCACTTGAACTCCGGCACCACCATCCCGGCCTCCAAGATCTACTTTGACGCCGGCATCCCGCAGATTTCCCCGGCCGCCACTTCGCCGGTGTACACCAAGCAGAAATTCAACACCGCCTTCCGCGTCGTCGCCAACGACAATAAGCTGGGCGGCACCCTCGGCGCCTATGCCGTGAAAAACCTGGGCGCCAAGAAGATCGCGGTCATCGACGACCGCACCGCTTACGGCCAGGGTGTGGCCGACGAATTCGTCAAAGGCGCCAAGAAGGCCCTGCCGGGCGTGCAAGTGGTCGGCAAGGAATTTACCAATGCCAACGCCACCGACTTCAACGCCATCCTGACCAACATCAAGTCCAAGAACCCGGACCTGGTGTTCTTCGGCGGCATGGATTCGGTCGGCGGCCCGCTGCTGCGCCAGATGAAGGCGCTCGGCATCAATGCCAAATTCATGGGCGGCGACGGCGTCTGTACCGACGCGCTGTACCGCCTCTCCGCCGGCGCTGCCGCCGACGGCGTGGTCACCTGCGCCGAAGCCGGCGGCGTGACCGCCGACATGCAGAAGAACATGGACGACTTCCGCGCCCGCTATAAGAAAAAGTACGGCCAGGAAGTGCAGTTGTACGCACCGTATGTGTACGACGCCATCATGACCATGGCGGACGCCATGGAAAAAGCCAATTCGTCCGAGCCTGCCAAATACCTGCCGGTGCTGGCCAAGATCAAGCACCAGGGCGTGACCGGCCTGGTTGAATTCGACCAGTTCGGCGACATCAAGGACGGTGCGCTGACCCTGTTCACTTACAAGGGCGGCATCAAGACCAGGATGGAAGTGGTCAAGTAATACACGAGAATTATCGGGGGGGAGCCCGTGGGCCGCCAGCCAGCATGGCGGCCCATTTTCGTTTCAGGAGAAAGTGCAATGCAAACCAAAACCATCATCGCTGCCATCGCTGTGGCCTTTGCTGGCGCCGCAAGCGCCCAGGAAACGGTCAGGATCGGCTATGTCGGCCCGCTGTCCGGCCAGTCGGCCCACCTGGGCAAGGACAACCAGAGCGGCGTCCGCATGGCGGTGGAAGACTTGAATGCCAAAGGACTCAAGGTCAATGGCAAGGCGGTCAAATTCGAGATGGTGTCCGAAGACGATGCCGGCGACCCTAAACAGGGAACGTCGGCCGCGCAGAAACTGGTCGACGCCAAAGTACAGGGCGTGATCGGCCACCAGAATTCCGGCACCACCATCCCGGCATCCAAGATCTACTACGATGCGGGCATTCCACAGATTTCCGCATCGTCCACCAGCCCGGTATACACCAACCAGGGCTTCAACACGACCTTCCGCGTGGTGGCAAACGACTTCAAGCTGGGCAGCTCGCTGGGCAAATACGCCACCCAGAAACTGGGCGCCAAACGCATCGCAGTGATTGATGACCGCACCGCTTACGGCCAGGGTGTTGCCGCTGAATTCCTGAAGGAAGCCAAGCAAGGCGCCGGCGTGCAGATCGTGGACAAGCAGTTCACCACCGACAAGTCGACTGACTTCAACGCCATCCTGACGTCGATCCGCTCCAGGAACCCGGACCTGGTTTTCTTCGGCGGCATGGACTCGGTCGGCGGCCCGCTGCTGCGCCAGATGAAGGCGCTGGGCATCAAGGCCAAGCTGATGGGCGGCGACGGCATCTGCACCGAAGCGCTGCCCAAGCTGTCCGGCGGCGCCGACGACATGGTGGTGTGCGCGGAAGCCGGCGGCGTGACGCCGGAACAGGAGAAGAAGCTGGACGAATTCGCCGTCCGCTTCAAGAAACGCTACGGCTACGACGTGCAGATTTATGCGCCCTACGCCTACGACGCAACGATGACCATTGCCCATGCCATGGCGGACGCCAAGTCGACCGATCCGGCCAAGTACCTGCCGTTCCTGAAGAAGGTCAAGCATGAAGGCATCAGCGGCACCATCGCTTTCGATGCCAAAGGGGATATCAAGGATGGCGCGCTGACGCTGTTCGGCTACAAGGCCGACAGGAAGACGCGCATTGAAGTGATCAAGTAAAAGAAAAAAAGGGGACGTACCCCTTTTTTCTTCGAAAAAAAAATGGGGTACGTCCCCATTTTCTTTTACATCATTTCTGCGACAGGACCCATTTCACCAGGGTCTTGGCTTCCGCCTCGCTTACCTGTGGGTTGGCTGGCATCGGGACTGCGCCCCATACGCCGGAACCGCCCTTCATCACTTTCTGTACCAGTTTAGCTTCAGCATCTTTCTGACCTGCGTACTTGGCTGCGACATCTTTGTATGCCGGGCCAACCAGCTTGGTGGCGATTGCGTGGCATGCCATGCAGTTCTTGGCCTTGGCCAGGTCAGCGTTTGCGAAAGCGGCCTGCGACGAGAAAGCCGCGGTAACCAGGAAACCAACCAACAGTGAACGTTTCATTTTCATCTCCAGGAAAAAAACTGACACAATTCTACTCCACAACGCGCGCTGCGTATTATGGGTTGACCGTTAGCTGGATATTGCTATCATGGAATACTAAGGAGTTTTCTATGCCACTTATTCTATTGATAATCGCCCTCGTGGCACTGAAGTACTTTGAAGTCTGGAAGTTTGCCGACCTGTCGTGGTGGTGGATCTCCGGCGTCATGGTTGCCGCCTTTATCTGGTTCGAACTCCTCGAACCATTGCTGGGCCTTGACAAGCGCAAGGCCCACAACGTCGACGAGCAACGCCGCAAGGACCGCGTCAAGAAGGCCTTCGACGACATGAAGAAGCGTAAATAGACTTGAAAGTCGGGGTCAGCTCCGGCAATCGGACACGGGCTCAAGCGCGTAGCGCTTGAGCCCGTGTCCGATTGCCGGAGCTGACCCCGACCTTTTATTTACGAGTGAGCTGGCTGAGGTCGCGCACGGCGCCCCGGTCGGCGGAGGTGGTCAGCACGGCGTAGGCTTGCAGGGCTTGCGAGACGTAGCGCTCGCGGTTCACCGGCTTCCAGGCGTCTGCGCCGCGTGCTTCCATCGTGGCACGGCGCTGTGCCAGCGACTCCGGCGTCACGCGCAGGTTGATGGTGCGCGATGGGATATCGATGTCGATCATGTCGCCTTCTTCCACCAGGCCGATCGCGCCGCCTTCCGCCGCTTCCGGAGATGCGTGGCCGATCACCAGGCCGGACGAGCCGCCCGAGAAGCGGCCGTCGGTGAACAGGGCGCAAGCCTTGCCCAGGCCTTTCGACTTGATGTAGGAAGTCGGGTACAGCATTTCCTGCATGCCCGGGCCGCCTTTCGGGCCTTCGTAACGGATGATCACCACATCGCCTTCGTGCACGGTATCGCCCAGGATCCCTTCCACTGCGGCGTCCTGGCTTTCGAACACGCGCGCCTTGCCGCTGAACTTCAGGATCGATTCATCGACGCCGGCGGTCTTCACGATACAGCCCTTCTCCGCGATATTGCCGTACAGGACAGCCAGACCGCCGTCTTTCGAATAAGCGTGCTCCAGGTCGCGGATGCAGCCGGTGCTGCGGTCCAGGTCCGACGAGGCATAGCGTTCGGACTGCGAGAACGCCACCTGGGTCGGCACGCCGCCCGGCGCAGCGCGGAACAACTGGTGCACGGCCGCGTCATCGCTGCGCTTGATGTCGTATTTTTCGATGGCATCGCCCATGGTCGTGCTGTGCACGGTGTGCTGGGTGGTGTCGAGCAAGCCGGCACGCGCCAGTTCGCCGAGGATGGAAATGATGCCGCCGGCGCGGTGCACGTCCTCGATGTGGAACTTGTCGGTCATCGGCGCTACCTTGCACAGGCATGGCACCTTGCGCGAAATACGGTCGATGTCGGCCATGGTGAATGGCACTTGCGCTTCGTGCGCCGCTGCCAGCAGGTGCAGCACGGTGTTGGTGGAGCCGCCCATCGAGACATCCAGCGCCATCGCGTTCTCGAACGCTTCCTTGGTGGCGATGGAGCGCGGCAGCACGCTGTAGTCGTCCTGCTCGTAGTGGCGCTTGGTGATTTCCACGATCAGGCGGCCGGCGCGCAGGAACAATTCCTTGCGGTCGCTGTGGGTGGCGACGATGGTGCCGTTGCCCGGCAGGGACAAGCCCAGCGCCTCGGTCAGGCAATTCATCGAGTTGGCGGTGAACATGCCGGAGCAGGAACCGCAGGTCGGACAGGCGGAGCGTTCGATCTCCGCCACGTCGGCATCGGATACGGTGCGGTCGCCGGCCTTGATCATGGCGTCGACCAGGTCCAGCTTGATGATCTTTTCGCCGCCGTTGACAGCCTTGATGACTTTGCCCGCTTCCATCGGGCCGCCGGAAACGAAAACGGCCGGAATGTTCAGGCGCATGGCCGCCATCAGCATGCCCGGCGTGATCTTGTCGCAGTTGGAGATGCAGACCATGGCGTCGGCGCAATGCGCATTGACCATGTATTCGACCGAATCGGCGATCAGGTCGCGCGAGGGCAGCGAATACAGCATGCCGCCGTGGCCCATGGCGATGCCGTCGTCGACGGCGATGGTGTTGAATTCTTTGGCTACGCCGCCGGATGCTTCGATCTCGCGCGCAACTAGCTGGCCCAGGTCTTTCAGGTGCACGTGGCCCGGCACGAATTGGGTAAAGGAGTTGACCACGGCGATAATCGGCTTATTGAAATCGCCATCTTTCATGCCGGTGGCACGCCACAGGGCGCGGGCGCCTGCCATATTGCGGCCTTGGGTGGTGGTATAGGAACGGTATTGCGGCATGGTGGGCTCTCCTCGGTAAGAGTCCAAGGGTGCCTTGCCCCTGGCGAGTTGTCAAATATATGATAACCACTGCTGTGATATGCTTTGCGAATGAATATCGAACTTCGCCAGCTGCGCTACTTCGCCACCGTCGCCGAGGAACTGCATTTCGGCCGCGCGGCGCGCCGCCTGCACATGACGCAGCCACCGCTGTCGCAAACCATCATGGCGCTGGAACAGATGCTGGGGGCGCCGCTATTCGAGCGTAACCGGCGCGGCGTGGCACTGACGGCGGCCGGCGAGGCCCTGCTGCCGGAGGCGCGCCGCCTGCTCGAACAAGCAGCCGGGCTGGCGGAGCTGGTACAGCGTGCCGCTACGGGCGCCAGCGGACGGCTGTCCCTGGCTTTCGTGTCCTCGGCCGACTACAGCGTGCTGCCGCCCACCCTGCGCGCCTACCGCGCAGAGTATCCGCAAGTCGAAATCACGCTGAAGGAGGCCACCTCCGACCTGCAACTGGACGACTTGCTGGAAGGCCGGGTCGACGCCGGCCTGCTGATCCCTCCCCTGCCCGACCGCGCGCGCCAGGAGCTTGATTATTTGCCCGTCCTGAGCGAACCGTTGGTGCTGGCCGCGCCGGCGGGACTGCCCGCACTGGCACGTGCCCGCGCCGCCGATTTGCGCAAGCTGGCCGGGCTGCCGCTGATCATTTTCCCGCGCCATATTTCGCCCGGGCTGTACGACGCCATCCTGTCGGTGTTCCGCGAAGCCGGGATTACCGCCGAGGTGGGGCAGGAAGCGATCCAGATGCAGACCATCGTCAGCCTGGTATCGGCTGGCATGGGTATCGCACTTGTGCCACAATCCGTGTCGAATTTGCGCCGGCCGGGCGTGGAATACCTGCCCCTGGTCCAGAGCACGCCGCTGGTGGAAACCGGCCTGGCCTGGCGGCGCGACAATGCCTCGGCCGTGCTGCGGGGCTTTTTGGAATTAATGAGAAAGAGAATCTGAATGCCGTTAATGCACCCGATGCCCGATCCGGTGGCCATCCACCTGGGCCCAGTGGCGATCCACTGGTATGGCCTGATGTACGTACTGGCCTTTGCCATGTTCATTGGACTTGGCCGCGTGCGCATCAAGCAGCCGCACATCGCCGCGCAAGGCTGGACCAAGGAAGACCTGGACGACATGCTGTTCTACGGCATGCTGGGCGTGATCGTCGGCGGCCGCCTGGGCGAAGTGTTCTTCTACCAGCCGGAAATGCTGCTGACGCCACTGCGCATCTTCCGGGTCTGGGAAGGCGGCATGAGCTTCCACGGCGGCTTCCTCGGGGTGTTGATCGGCATGGCGCTGTGGGCCCGCAAACGCAAGCGCAATCTGCTGGACGTGTATGACTTCATCGCCCCGCTGGTGCCGCTCGGCTATGCCGCCGGCCGCATGGGCAATTTCATCAACGCCGAACTGCCGGGGCGTATCGTCAGCGACCCGAACCTGCCTTGGGCCATGATCTACCCGAACGTGGGCCCGATGCCGCGCCACCCTTCGGCGATCTACCAGATGCTGGTCGATGGCATCCTGGTGTTCTGCATCCTGTGGCCGTTCGCCCGCAAGGCCCGCCCGCGCCTGGCAGTGGGCGCGCTGTACGTGCTGCTGTATGGCTGCGCGCGCTTCTTCACCGAATGGTTCCGCACTCCGGACTGGGAAATCACCGTGGCCGGCCTGCCGATCACCTCCGGCCAGATGCTGTCGCTGCCGATGATCATCGGCGCCATCATCATGCTGGTGTGGGCCTACCGCTCAAACCAGCCCCATGGCGCCGGCCAGCGCACCTAAGGCAATCAGCCACAGCGGATTCAACTTGGTCGCATAGGCCGCCGCTGCGGCGGCCAGCGCCAGCACGATGCCGCGCCATCCGGCGCCGGCCACACTCAGGAAAGTCCACGCGGCGCCGGCCAGCATGCCGGCCGCCAGCGGCGCCAGTGCATCGCGCAGCGCGCCGGCCCAGCGCCCTTCCCCGCCGCCATGGCGGTTGATGACCGTCCCCAGCGCCAGCACCAGGCAAGACGAAGGCACGATGGCCGCCAATGTCACCACCACCGCGCCCAGCCAGCCCTTGATCATCCAGCCGATCAGTGTCACGAACAACAGGTTCGGGCCCGGCGCGGCTTGCGCCAGGGCGTACATTGCTGCAAATTGCTCGTCCGTCAGCCAATGGTTTTGCACGGAGACGTAATGGTGCACGTCCGGCGCCACCAGCACCACGCCGCCGCCGATTGCCGTCAGCGACAGCAGCGCCAGGTGCCATGCCAGGCCGCCCAGTTTGACGTCGTCGCTCACGGCTTCCTCCAGACGAAGGCAAACAGCAGGAAGCCGACCGGCACCAGCGTGGCGACCACCGTAATCAGCCCGACCTTCGCTACGCCCAGGCCAACGAACGCTGCCGCCAGCAGTGCGATCTGCAGCGCGCGGCGTCCGCGCTGGGCGGTGCCGCGCAACATGCCGGCCGCCAGCTTGAGCGCCGTCGCCAGGATCAGGCCCGACGCCGCAGCCGCCATGCCGCGCATGGCGTTGACGAACAGTGGATGGTGCGCCAGGCCCTGGTAGGCTGCGCCCAGCGCGATGACGATGAAGAATGGACCGAGCAGGAGGCCAGCCAGCGCGGAGAAGCCGCCCGCCACGCCGGCGTAGCGCTGGCCGACCATGACGGAGAGATTGCAGATCGTGGGGCCAGGCAGCAGCTGGGCAATGCTGAGGAGTTGGCCGAATTCAGCGGCCGTCAGCCACTGCGTGCGCTCGACCAGGTGGCGGTAGGCAAAGGGCAGCACGCCGCCAAAGCCCTGCATCGCCATGTGCGAGAAAACCTTGAACAGCGCCCAGCATCCGACCCGTGCATCCTGCATTGCATCCTCCGTGCTGCCCCAAGCATCCCCTTACGCGAACGCGTGGTAGAACATATAACCCGCCAGCGCAAACAGCACCACGGCAAAGACGCGCTTCAGTGCCGCCACATCCATCCTGTGCGCCATGCGCGCACCAAGCGGCGCCATGGTCACGCTGGCCGCCACGATCACCGCCAGCGCCGGCAAATAGACGAAGCCCAGCGAATGCTGCGGCAAGCCCGGCTCCGACCAGCCGTAGTAAATATTCGACAAGGTGCCGGACAGCGCGATCGGGAAACCCAGCGCCGCGCTGGTCGCCACCGCCTGGTGAATACGCACATTACACCACGCCATGAAGGGCACCGAGATAAATCCGCCGCCGGCGCCGACCAGTCCCGCCACTGTGCCGATCACGCCGCCCGCAGCAAACATGCCCGTCGCGCCAGGCAACTCGCGCCCTGCAGAAGGCTTTTTGTTGCGCAGCATCTGCGCCGCCGAAAATGCCACGAACACCGCGAACAGCAGCGACAGCGCCGAAGTATTCATCTGCTTGCCGATCCAGGGCCCGATCCACGAGCCGATTATGATGCCCGGCGCCAGCAGCGCCACGATGCGCCAGCGCACAGCGCCGTGCTGGTGGTGGGCCCGCACCGAAGACAAGGAAGTAAACATGATCGTCGCCAGCGAAGTCGCAATCGCCATATGCACCACCAGCCCCGGGGCAAAGCCCCTGGCCGTGAAGATCATGGTGATGAAGGGCACCAGCACCATGCCGCCGCCGATCCCCAGCAAGCCTGCCGCGTATCCGCCTCCCGCCCCCCCATCAGGAGCAGGATGCCGACCAGACTCCAATCCATCAATCGCCCTTCAGCAGCGCCATCACATGCTTCCATTGGGCCGGGGTGACCGGGGTGATCGACAGGCGGCTGCCCTTCTGCAGCACCACCATGTCTTCGAGCTGCGGCAGCGAACGCATTTCCGCCAGCGACAGCAGGCGCGTCTTGCGCACGCCCTTGACGTCGACCGAAATCCAGCGCGGCTGCTCCTGCGTCGCCTTCGCGTCGTAGTAATGGCTCTTGGGATCGAACTGGGTGGCGTCGGGATAAGGCCCGCTGACCACTTCCGCGATGCCGGCAATGCCCGGCTCGGGACAGGAGGAATGGTAGAACAGGACGCCGTCGCCAACTTTCATCGCATCGCGCATGAAGTTGCGGGCCTGGTAGTTACGCACACCGAACCACGGCACCGTCTTGCCTTTGGCAGACATCACATCGTCGATGCTCACTTCGTCGGGCTCAGACTTCATCAACCAGTATTGCATGGCTCTCCTCTGGGCGTAAAAAAACGGTTGCGCACCCTCCGGTGCTGGCAACCGCTTTCGTATGGAATGAGGCCCCGCCTGTGCCGTTATGCCGGCATCCCGAACCTTACGGTTCAAGGTGGTTGCAGTTAGTTCAACTTCGGGTTCATCAGACTAGTGACGCTCACGCCCGTCGAACAAATTTCCGCAACCGATGCGTGTAAATGGTTCAAGGAATATATGGCAAATCTCGAACACCGCAGGGTGACACGAAGTTTACTCCTCAAACGTTTTGCGGGAAAGGCCTTTAAGACAATTTTTGGCGATTAGAAGAGATTCTCTTGCGGGGTCAGCGCGTTGTCGAGCACCTTGTGCATGGCGCCCAGCTTCTCCTGCACTTCCAGCATCGACGGGCCGCCGTTGGCAGTCTTCGATGCCAGGAATTCAGCAGCCATGCCGAGCGCCGCCATCACGGCGATACGGTCATTGCCCTTGACCTTGCCGGCGTCGCGGATGGCACTCATCTTTTTGTCGAGCAGGTTGGCCGCTTCGCGCAGCGCGCGTTCTTCATCGGCCTTGCATGCCAGCTTGTAGGGCTGGCCCATGATGGTCACGTCGACATGGATCATTGTGCATCCTCAGGAGTGTCTGCTTCGGCGGCCGGGATTTTATCCAGCAGCGCCATCACGCGCGCGTGCGCTTCGCCAAGACGGCGTTGGTATTCGAGATTGTCGGCCACCAGGGCTGCATTGGCCTGGCGCAACTGGGAGTTCTCCCGACGCAAGGCTTGCGCAAGTTCCGCAAGGCGGTCGATTTTGTCGGAAAGTTCTTGGAAGTCTGCGATCATCCCGAAACTATAGAGCCGCACGATTGTACGGTCAACCTGGTGTTATACATGCTTACGATTGTAGCTCATTTGTAAGCCTGCCTTGCGATCTTCCTCGCCGCGGCGGCAATGTCGATGCACACGTCCTTGAACGCGCCGCCGATATCGGCCAGATCATTGCCTAATTCCTTGAACCAGATGCCGAAGCTCATGGCCGGTCTCCCTTGATTGAACCCCGCCATTACAGCAGGCGAAAATGACAGGATGACCCACGCCTGGATTACAAATCTGTAATCGAGCGCCGCCCGCATTGACGGCGCTTGGGCATTTCCTGACAATGCTGGGGATGAAAGCCCTACTGGTAGAAGACGAACAGCGGATCGCGAGCTTTGTATGCAGCGGATTGCGCGAACAAGGCATCCTTGTCGACCATTGCGAAGATGGGAACCAGGGCTATGAATACGCGCTGTCACGCCAGTACGACATCATCCTGCTCGACATCATGGTGCCCGGCCGCGACGGCCTGGCGATCCTGAAAGCCCTGCGCCGCGACGGCCGCGACACCCCGGTCATCCTGCTCACAGCCCGCAACGAACTGGACGACCGGCTGCAGGGGCTGAACCTGGGCGCCGACGATTACCTGGCCAAGCCCTTTTACATGGAAGAACTGGTCGCCCGCATCCACGCCCTGCTGCGCCGGGTGAACGGGGAGCGCCAGAACGTGCTGACGGCCGGCCCGCTCAAGCTGGACCGCCTGTCGCGCGTGGCGCAGCTCGATGGCCGCGAAGTCGAGCTGACCAGCCGCGAATTCAACCTGATGGAATACCTGATGCGTGCGCCGGGCCGGGTCTACACCCGCACCCAGATCCTGGAACATGTGTGGGGCTACGACTTCGACCCGCAAACCAATATGGTCGACGTCTGCATCCAGCGCCTGCGCAAGAAGCTCGCCCTGCCCGAACACGTCGCCATCGAAGCGGTGCGCGGCGTCGGCTACCGCCTGCGCAAGCCGGACAGCGACGCATGAAGCCGGCGCGCCGCCCGTTCATCCGTTCCTTCCGCATCCGCATTGCGCTGATCACGACCGGCCTCGCCGTCGGCGTGATTGCAGTGCTGTTCGTCGCCTCGGCCCTGGCCGTGGTCGCGCGCCGGGCCAGCATCCTGGACCGCATGATGGTGGCGCACCTGGCGGGACCGGGGTTCGGCACCAGGTCCCCGGCCGTGTGGCCTTCCATCGATGCACACCTGAACGCCAGCTTCAGCGGCTTCGCGCCGGTCGAAAGCACGGAGAACTTCGCCATCCTGCGGGCAGTGGACGACCAGGCCGGGCCGCTGTACCAAAGCCCCAACTGGCCGGCTTCCCTGCTGGTGCCGGAAGCCACCGATAGCGAACTACGCACTTACTACGGCGGCGGTACGCAGTGGCGCATCGGCCAGACGCGGCGCGGCAGCGTCGTGGTACAACTCGGCGTGAACACCACCCTGTCCGAAGCCCAGCTCATGGCTACCATCTGGCGCTTCGGCGGCGCGGTGGTCCTGCTTTGCCTGGCGGTGGGCGGCGTGGCCTGGTACCTGGCCGGCCGCGCCATGCGTCCGATCGAACATTTGAGCGGCGTGATGGAGCGCATCCGCGCCAGCGATCTGCGGCAACGCGTCGCTGCCGACGAAGAGGTGCTGGAATTCGAACGCCTGGTTACCGTGTTCAACGACATGCTCGACCGGCTGGAGCGCAGCTTCCTGCAGTCGGCGCGCTTTTCCGGCGATGCAGCCCACGAACTGCGCACGCCGGTTTCTATCCTGCAGGGTGAACTGGAACGAGCCTTCGAACGCGCCGCCGCCTATCCGGAACTGGAGCAGTCGCTGGCCGACATGCTGGATGAAGTGCGCCGCCTGGACAACGTGGTGCGCAAGCTGTTGATGCTGTCGCGCGCCGACGCCGGCCAGCTCCAGATCCCGCTGCAGGCACTCGACCTGGTGCCGATCCTGCGCGAGCTGGCCGACGACCTGGACATGATGGCGCCCGAGCGCCCCTTGCGGCTCGACCTGCCGCCGCGCATGGATGCGCTGGGCGATGCCGACCTGCTGCGCCAGGTGCTGCAAAACCTGGTCAGCAACGCCGTCAAATACGGCGTGTCGGAAGGCTGGATCGCCATTGCCGGGCGCCGCTCCGGCGCCGGCTGGCAAATCGATGTGGCCAATGCTTCGGCCGGCATCGCCTTCGAGCAGCGCGACCGCCTGTTCGACCGTTTCTACCGTGCCAGCCATGCCTACAACCGCCGCATCTCCGGGGTCGGCCTGGGTTTGGCACTGGCACGCGAGATTGCCCGCGCACACGGTGGCGAGCTGAAACTATCCGACTGCTCGCCAAGCCAGGTCACCTTCAGCCTGACCCTGCCGTTAGCAACTACTCAATAAGTAGTTGCAAGTCATTGATTTGATTGAATTTTGTCGGGAATTTTTACAGCAATATAAAAGTTTCCTTGGTATTAATTTACAAGCAAACATTAAGTACTTGATTCATTTAGGACTGTGATTTTTTTGGCATGGCCCTTGCATAGATGTCCATGCAGCCAATTGGTACCCACCAATTCCTCATAAAAATCCTGATTGGAGATCAAGCATGAAAAAATATTTGCACTGGTTGCTGGCGGGCGCACTAGGCCTGCTAGGGACGACCCAGGCATACGCATCGCCGGTGTTCCACGTCGATCCGACGGCCATCACGCCTGCCGGCAGCGACTTTGATGCCGATGCCATCAACGGCTTCTCTTCCACCCGCATCCGGCATGATGCCGCCGACCCGGCAACGGTGTACCGCGCCAGCGGCTACGCTGTCTTCACCGGTTTTGCGCTGAACAGCGCACCAGTACCTGGCGGGCAATCGCAGGTCAATGTCGCCTATGGCCTGTATGCCACTTTCAGCCAGCAGTTCACCTGCTCCGGCATCCTGGCCCCGGGCGTGAACTGTAACGTGACTTCCTTCTCGTTCGAACTTTGGGCTGACCCGGACAACGACAACACCTATTCCCTGGCCACCGTAGCGCTCGATCCGACCGTTACTGGAGCCGGCGACCAGTTGAAGCTGGCCAGCTCGAGCATGCTGAACGCTGGCGTCGGCGGCCTGGACCTGCTGGGCGGCGCCTTCCAGAACATGAACTTCGGCTGGGAACTGTACGACAATCCGGACCCGTTGAAAAAGGACGGCTTCGACTACTTCACGCTGCCACGTCCGTTCTACACTGCGGCATTCTCCGCCTTCAATAACACCTCGCTCGGCATTACCTGCGATGTGGCGGGCTGCATCGGCGCCAACGTCGTGGCGATCAATTCGGAGACCGGTATCCTCGACTTCGCCCAGGTTCCGGAGCCTGGCAGCCTGGCGCTGCTTGGCCTGGGCTTGCTGATGGTGGGCACGCAGCGCCGGCGCCGCCGCTAAGCAGAACGCTGGAAGGCACGACGAGCTGGTGCGCTTGCCCGCATCAGCTCGTCGTGCCATGATCGTGTTTCAGCGCCGCGCGTTAGTCGGCCTTTTTGGCTTTCACCATGCTATTTGCGGGATGACTTGACGCCTGGCGCTTGCTGGAGGAACTCGCCATGCATGACAGCCCAGACGCCATGTCCAACCCTGCGCTCGAAACCGACGCAGAGGACGCAGCCCCGCATTCCACCCTGAGCGAAGGCGATCCCCTGGTCGCGCAATTAGCCGACCAGGTCACGCAAGAACTGGACTTCGGCATCAGACTGGTCGACACGCCCACCGGGCGCAACGAAGCCAGCATGCTGATCCACCGTATGTACAGTTGGCGCGGCTTTACCGGCAACCATGCGTTGACCCCGGTTGCCAACCGCGTCACCCTGATGGCCAGCCAGCGTGGCGAGGCGGTCGGCACCTTAAGCGTCGGGCTCGATTGCCCCGAGGGCTTGCTGGCCGACGAACTGTTCAAGCCGCAGCTCGATGCATACCGCGCAAAAGGCGGCCGCATCTGCGAGATCATCAAATTCGCCTTCGACATGGCCGGCAACAGCAAGCAGTACCAGGCCGCCTTGTTCCACCTGGCCGTGATCACCGCGCGCGACGTGCACCAGCGCACCCACATGTTCATTGAAGTGCAGCCGCGCCACCGCGCCTTTTTCGACAATGCGCTGGGCTTCAAGCAGATCGGCGAGCCGGTGCTGAACCCGCGCGTCAATGTGCAGGGCATTCTGATGTGCGTAGAGCTGTCGTACATGACGGAACAGATCCAGCGTTACGGCGGCAAAGGTGCGACACCTGGCGTGCGCTCCTTTTACCCTTTCTTTTTCTCGCCGCGCGAGGAAATTGGAATCGTCAACAGAGTCCTCAACATGACCCATGACTAGCCGCGACCAGGAACCCGCCCACTTCCAGTACGAGCAAGCGTTCGCGCGCAACCTTGGCTGGGTAACGCCGGAAGAACAGCAGATCTTGCGCGGCAAGCGCGTTGCCATTGCCGGCATGGGCGGCGTGGGCTCCGGCTACCTGCTGACCCTGGCGCGGCTCGGCATCGGCGCCTTCCACATTGCCGATTTCGATTGCTATGACATCCCCAACCTGAACCGGCAGGCGGCCTCCTTCATGTCGACCATGGGACACCCAAAAGTGGCTGTCGCGGCGCGCATGGCACAGGACATCAACCCGCAAATCGCGATACGCCAGTTCGGCGACGGGGTGAACAGCACCAATGTCAGCGCCTTCCTGGACGGCGTCGACCTGTATGTGGATGGACTGGACTTTTACGCCTTTGAGGCGCGCACCCTGGTCTATGGCCATTGCGCCGCGCAGCGCATCCCCGCCACCATGGCCGCGCCGCTGGGGATGGGCGCCTCCTGCCTGAATTTCCTTCCCGGGAAAATGAGCTTTGAGGAGTACTTCCAGTGGGGCGACCTGCCGGACGTGGAAAAAGCCTTGCGCTTCCTGGTCGGGCTGGCGCCGGCCAGCCTGCACCGCGGCTACCTGGTCTGGCCGCAGGGCGTCGACCTGGCGCAGCAACGCGGCCCCTCCACCAGCATGGGTTGCCAGCTATGCGCGGGCATCGCCGCCAGCCAGGCGCTGAAAATCCTGCTGGGGCGGGGCAAAGTACTGGCCGCGCCCCACGGCTTCCAATACGATGCCTACGAAAACAAGTATACGACCACCTGGCGGCCGGGCGGCAACCGTCATCCCCTGCAGCGCCTGGCAATGGCCCTGGCCCGCCGCAAATTCGTCGGCACCACGCCGCCCGCCCCCGGTTGACAGGGGCGCGCGGCCGCCCCGCCATTCCCGCTACATTGCCGGCTTAGCCTCCGATTCATGCTAAATTATCACTTTGGCATGATTGATATCCATTCAATGCTTGACCAGGCACAAAGAAATTCCCTTGAAAAGGGAAAGTGTCGTCCCTATAATTGTTGGCACTCGTTAGCCGAGAGTGCTAACAACTGTCAATAAACCGAGTAAAAGGAGTTTTGTATGAACCTTCGCCCTTTGCATGACCGCGTCATCGTCAAACGCCTGGACCAGGAAACCAAGACCGCGTCCGGCCTGATCATCCCTGATGCAGCCGCTGAAAAGCCAGACCAGGGTGAAGTGCTGGCAGTTGGCAACGGCAAAGTTGCTGACAACGGCACCGTGCGTGCTCTGGAAGTGAAAGTGGGCGACCGCGTTCTGTTCGGCAAATACGCCGGCCAAGCCGTCAAAGTTGACGGCCAGGAACTGCTGGTAATGCGCGAAGAAGACATCATGGCCGTGGTACAGAAGTAATCACAGCCCCTCTAGATAGACAGATTTCAGGAGAAAACAAACATGGCAGCTAAAGAAGTCATTTTCGGCGATTCCGCCCGTGCCAAGATGGTCGAAGGCGTGAACATCCTCGCCAACGCAGTGAAAGTCACCCTGGGCCCTAAAGGCCGCAACGTGGTGCTGGAGCGCTCCTTCGGCGCCCCAACCGTCACCAAGGACGGCGTTTCGGTCGCTAAAGAGATCGAACTGAAAGACAAGCTGATGAACATGGGCGCGCAGATGGTCAAGGAAGTCGCTTCCAAGACCTCCGACAACGCCGGTGACGGTACCACCACCGCAACCGTGCTGGCCCAGGCCATCGTGCGCGAAGGCATGAAGTACGTTGCCGCCGGCATGAACCCAATGGACCTGAAGCGCGGCATCGACAAGGCAGTTGCTGCCACTGTCGAGCAGCTGAAGACCATGTCCAAGCCAACCACCACCTCCAAGGAAATCGCCCAGGTTGGCGCGATCTCCGCCAACTCGGAAACCTCGATCGGCGACCGTATCGCTGAAGCGATGGAAAAAGTGGGCAAGGAAGGCGTCATCACCGTGGAAGACGGCAAGTCCCTGCACGACGAGCTGGACATCGTGGAAGGCATGCAATTCGACCGCGGCTACCTGTCCCCATACTTCATCAACAACCAGGAAAAGCAAGTTGCCGTACTGGAGAACCCGTTCGTCCTGCTGTGCGACAAGAAGATCGCCAACATCCGAGATCTGCTGCCAGTACTGGAGCAAGTAGCCAAGGCCGGCCGTCCACTGCTGATCATCGCTGAAGACATCGAAGGCGAAGCACTGGCGACCCTGGTTGTGAACAACATCCGCGGCATCCTGAAGACCTGCGCAGTGAAAGCTCCTGGCTTCGGCGACCGTCGCAAGGCCATGCTGGAAGACATCGCCATCCTGACCGGCGGCCAGGTAGTTGCTGAAGAAGTCGGCCTGACCCTGGAAAAAGCCACCCTGGCTGAACTGGGCCAAGCCAAGCGTATCGAAGTGGGCAAGGAAAACACCATCGTCATCGACGGCGCAGGCGAAGCTTCCGCAATCGAAGGCCGCGTGGCACAGATCCGCACCCAGATCGAAGGCGCGACCTCCGACTACGACCGCGAAAAACTGCAAGAACGCGTGGCCAAGCTGGCCGGCGGCGTTGCCGTGATCAAGGTTGGCGCAGCCACCGAAGTCGAAATGAAAGAGAAGAAAGCACGTGTTGAAGACGCACTGCACGCAACCCGCGCAGCTGTGGAAGAAGGCATCGTGCCAGGCGGCGGCGTAGCCCTGCTGCGTGCCCGCGCCGCACTGAACGTGAAAGGCGACAACGCCGACCAGGAAGCTGGCATCAAGATCGTCCTGCGCGCAATGGAAGAGCCACTGCGCATGATCGTCACCAACGCCGGCGAAGAAGCTTCGGTGGTTGTGAACGCAGTGCTGGCTGGTTCCGGCAACTACGGCTACAACGCTGCCAACGGCACCTACGGCGACATGGTTGAAATGGGCGTGCTGGACCCAGCTAAAGTAACCCGCTCGGCCCTGCAGAACGCAGCGTCGATCGCTGGCCTGATGCTGACCACCGACTGCATGGTTGCCGAAGTCGCAGAAGACAAGCCAGCCGGCGGCATGGGCGGTATGGGTGGCATGGGCGGCATGGGTGGCATGGACGGCATGATGTAATCTGCCTGCTCCCAGAGCTCTCAAAAAAGCCCACCTGCAAGACGCGGCCCAGGCCGCGCTCTGTGCAGGTGGGCTTTTTTCATACCTGCGACACGCAAATTCCTATATGCGCAAAAAGCGAAATATAGCCTTCCAGCTTTGCTGCCTCATTGCGGTGCTGGATGCCCTTCTGCTTCTCTTGGCAATTGGCCTTAAAGAGGCCGGGATGTTAACGCCAGCCGTCATTTGCTACGACTTGATCGTCGGACAGGAACTCACAGGCGATTGCCTGGACGTCGGCTGGTCGATCGAAAACCATTCGCTTCATTTTCCTGTTTTTGTCCCGCTGATCGCGATTCTCGCCATGGGGATCCTGGGCGCTTGGGCGGCGCGCCGCATCTGGTCAACACCTTCGCCATGACAATCGCAACCATCGTTTGCCCTGTCCACGGCGAGAGCAGCTTCGTGTATGTCTGCAAACACCTGGCCGAAAATCCGGCACAGGAATGGTGCTGCGGCTACCCGAACGTGGAGTCGCCCTGGCGCGACGCATGGTGCGCGGCATGCCATAAAGTCTTCGAACGAGAAGGCGGATGGAACGACATGAATGAAGGCGAGATCGAGATCGATGTGCTTTGCGGGCATTGCTATGAAGATGGCATCGCGCAAAGCGTCAACTGTATGGACGATCCCATACGAACGGAATGGGCCGAGTACCGGGGATCGTTACACAACGCCCCGTGGGCCAAACGGGGAGCGATGAATGAGGTCTTTGGCCTTATGAATTGCCCGGTCTGGGATTGTTACCAGAGAAGCGCACAGTTGGTGTTCACGCACGGCGATCACCTGCAAATTGTGGCTGACATCGAATTTGTCGGCACGCTTTCAACCGCCAGTAATACCTGGACGTGGTCATGGGCTGACTTCAACCTGCTCGAAGCAGTTCGCTCGCGCATCGGCGCCGTTCGTGATTTTGGCGAACGGCGAGGCTTTCCCAGGCTCACTGTCCCGAAATGGGATGCCGATTGGGAAGACGCGTGGGATATGACCCTTATCGCAGTGGATGTCTTGGGCGGCATGGGAGGCTTCAGTATCAAAACCGATAGCGGCATACACCATATGGTCGTTATGTCCGTACAACACCGCAAGTGAACTCAATGAGACCATTTTCCGTTGTATTAGCAGCCCTGCTGACCAGCGCAGCGACCAGTGCATCCGGAACAGAGCCCGAAGCCGTAGTGCGCGCGTTTTTTGATGGGCTGATGCACGAACGATTTGAAAACAGATTCGGTTTGAACAAAGAAGACCAGTTCTCGCTGCTGTCCGCGAAATTGCAGGACCTCGCAACGGCCGTGGAGTGTAATACCGCACACACCCCTGTCCCTGACGAGGATGTGCCCAAACCGCCGCCGAATTCGTCCGCTGATGCCACTATGGTGTTCGATCGCTGGGATCACCCGAGCGCATGCCTGGTGGCGAGGCCCAGGATTGTTATGCCGCGCGCCTTGGTGAACGTCGAATGTAGCTGGGATGGCACAAGCGATCATGAAGCAGGCGAGCACATGACGCTGCACGTCGAAGTCAAAAAGGAACAGCGCCGCTGGGTGATCAGCAATATCCGGCACGGCGAGCAAAGCGACGGCGCCGAAACTGCCACAAGCCTGGTTGATCGTTTGCGTACCGGAGCGAGTTACGAGCCTATTCCAGCCGCATGCCGGGCTTGGCGCAAGTAGCGCGACGAATGCTCACATATTAAAAAACCAATTTTCTGCGACGCAGCATTGTACGGCGCTCCGGCCGGATGAGATTCATATCTGTTAGTATTGGCGCACTTTCATCGCAGGGTTGCGCAATCGCATGTCCACTACCCGTAAATCCGCTATTGCCGGTACTGTTGCCGGCCTTCTTGTTGCCGGTATCGGCGCCTGGTATGCAAGCAATCACAAACCCAATATTGCAATGACGCCCGTGGCCGCTGCTGCGCCAGCACCGGCGGCCATGCCGGCGGTCAAAGCGAACGTGAGCCGCGACCAGGCGGTTGAAAAGCTGATGGCGCTGCCGGAATTGAAGCGCCTGGCCGACGCCATTGAGAAACGCAGCGGCGGCGAACGCCATGGGGCGCTGCTGGAAACCGATCCTGCGCCGCGCGATGTGAAGGGCAGCCCTTACTACCAGCTCATCTTCGTGGAGAACGGCGACGACATGGCGCAAGCGGTAGCAAGCTTCCTGGTCTCGCACGTGAACGGCGAAATCCTGGTGGAAGACGATATCAGCGGCGAACTGATGTCGCTCGATCAATGGCGCAAGGGCCTGAAGGACTGATCCATGTACACCCTCTACTACGGCAAAGGTGCGGCCAGCCTGGCGATCCACGCGGCGCTGAAAGAGACCGGCGTGCCTTACGAACTGGTGGCAATCGACCTTGATGCAGGCCAGCAGCGCAGCCCGGAATACCTGCGCATCAACCCGCAGGGCAAGGTCCCTACCCTGCTCATCGACGGCAAGCCATTCGCCGAATCGGCTGCACTCATGATGATGCTGGCCGAACGCCACCCGCAATCGAACCTGGCGCCGCCCGCCGGTTCACTGGCGCGGGCCGAATGGTATGAATTGATCGTGACGATGGCCAACAGCCTGGGTAACAACTTCCGCCTGTGGTTCTACCCGGCCGACGTCGGCAGCACGAATGAAGACAGCGCGCTGCGCAGCGCTATCCAGCAACGCATTGAATCGATGTGGGCGATGCTGGATGCCCGCCTCGCTGCGCATGGCCCTTACCTGCTGGGCGAAACGTTCTCCGGCGCTGACCTGATGCTGACCATGTACATGCGCTGGTCGCGCAATATGCCGCGTCCTGCGACCGACTGGCCGGCATTGCGGAAATATGCCGACATGATGCGCGCCCGCCCAAGCTGGCGCCACATTACAGAAGTAGAAGCACTCACCGGATGGTAAAAGATGTTCAAGAAGTTGTTTGCGGCGTTCGGCGCCAAATCGAAAACCCGCGCTGACGCGCCGTATAGCACGGAAGAATTAAATACCGTGCACAGGATGCTGTTCGCCGACGATGTCGGCCAGCTCTTTGGCGAAGCGCCCGATGCGCGCGTGGTGCAAGCCATCGCCCAAGACCCCAACGAAGAATCTCGCGTGCGCCTGCTGGCCGCGCAATGGTTGCGCGCCAACGGCCATGCACCTGCGTCGCCGGATGTACTCGGCGTAGTAATCGAAGTACCGCTGGATGGCAGCATGGATACCCTGGCCGCTTACGCCGACGGGCGCGTGCGCTACATCAACCAGACCGGCCGCACCGCTGTTTTCGAAGGTGCGCCGGCCGATGTGGCGGCCCAGGCGAAAACACTGGTGGCAAGCGCCATCCCTGCCTTCATCAAGGCCTCGCCGCAAAAGCCGCTGTATGCGCCAGGCGCGGGCCAGTTGCGCTTCACTTTCCTGTCGCAGGACGGCAACCGTGTGATGGATGGCTTCTTCAGCGACATCGTGCGCGATGAGCTGGCCAAGCCCGTCCTCGAGCAAGGCCAGCGCCTGCTGGACCTGGTGGTCAAGCAGGGGAACTAGCAGCCAGCGGCGCGGGCGCGCTCTGCACGCGCCCGACCCACCACACCGAAAAGACAATCAACACCGAAGCGATGATGCCGATGGTGTCGTAACCCAGCAAACGCCCGGCCGCATCGGTATGCACCAGCAGGCCGCCGGCAAAGGCGCCAATCCCCGTCCCCACCTGCTGAACCGCCGCATTCGCGCTCAGGAATGCGCCGCGCCGCTTTGGTTCGGGAATGGTGGTCAGCAGTGCCTGCAGCGGCACGAAACGGCCCGACATCGCCACCATGAAGAATGGGAAGAACAGCATGATCAGCAGCAGCGGGATCTGCGGCATGTGCGTCATGAACAGGGTTGGCGCAATCGAGAACAGCGCCACCCAGCGGAACACGCGCTGCTTGCCGGCCTTGTCCGACCAGCCGCCGATCAGGCGTGAGCTGAACAGGGTTGCGATGCCGCCGCACAGGTAGACATAGCTGATCTGCGCCGGCTCGATGCCGAGGTTCCCGACCAGCATAGGCGAAATGAATGGGATCACCATCATGCCGCTGACCGTGACCACGAAGCACAGCAGGAAGCCGCGCAGGTGAGCGCCCACCGTAAACAGGCCTAACAGCTCGGGCAGCACGCGTGCCAGCGGCACCGGCGCATTCGCCAGGTGCTCAGTCATCGAGGGCAAGGTGCGCGCAGCCACCGCCCATACCACCATCGACAGCACCACCAGCAGGTAGAAGGGCGACTGCCAGCCGAAATGCGCGCCAAGCATGACGCCGATCGGCACGCCCGCAATCGCGGCCATGCTGAAGGAAGTCATCACGACGCCGGTGGCGGCGCCGCGCCGTTCCTGTGGAATCAGGTCGGCGATGATGGACATGCTGATCGCACCCAGCACGCCCCCAGTCATGCCGGCAAAAGCGCGCGACAGCACCAGTACGTGGAAATTCGGCGCCAGCGCGCATGCCAGGTTCGACAGGTTGAACAGCATGAACACCGTGAGCTGCAGCTTCTTGCGGTCAAAGCGGTCGGCATAGGTCGCCGCCAGCAAGCCGGAAAGCCCGGCGCACCAGGCATAGGCCGACACGGCGCCGGAAACCTGGGCGGCGCTGATGGAAAAGGCCCTCATCAGTTGAGGAGCCAGCGGCATCATGACCATGAAATCCATGATGACGGTGAATTGTATGAACGCCAGCAGCCAGAGGACTGTACGTTCGCGTTGGGGAGTGAGAGTCTGGGTCATTCGATAATCGATCAACTGAGTTGGTTAATGTCGTTGATGGCGCGCTTGAGGATAGCGCGAATTGCGTCAACGTGCTCGCGGGTGGTACGGGGGCCGCGGCCGCGCGTGATGACGGCATCTTTCAGGGCATGCATCAGGGTGCGCAAATCGCCGCCGTCTTCGCCGCGCGCGTTCTCGACCAGGCGCGCCATGTAGGCGTCCACCATATTGCGGTTGTCGTCCAGGAATTGCTGCCCTTCCGGCAGCACCGAATACAGCTTCTTGTTGCCGTCCTTGACGATGTCGACATGGCCCATGTCAGCCATCATCGACAGCAGCGGGTAAATTGCGCCTGGGCTGGGCGAATAGCTGCCGCCGGTCAGCGTTTCGAGCTCTTTGATGATTTCGTAGCCGTGCCGCGGCTTGTCCGCGATCAGTTGCAGCACGACGTAGCGCATGGCCCCTGCATCGAACATCTTCGGGCCGCGGCCGCCGCCGCGCTGGTGATGGTGGTGCTCATGGTGCAGCCGATGGTGACCGCGGAAAAAATGGAACATGGCTTCCTCCTGACAAGTTAAGATATATCGCAATAAGACATATCTTAACTTATTTTTTGCGAAATGCAAGAACCCTGAAATGTTAAATCCCGCATGGAAGCCAACCGGCTTGCGCCACACAATGGCTTTACTTTTGGGGGAGATCAGATGGATAGCCATAACAAACACGCCCGATTACCGGGGCGCCTGGTCATGCTCGGATTCGGCAGCATTGGCCAGGCTGTGGTGCCGCTGCTGTTTCGCCATTTTGAGCTGGAACCGTCGCAGGTCACGGTGGTGTCACGCGGCCCGGACCAGAGCGGCATCGCCGAAGAATATGGCATCGCTTATGAAGCGACGCCGTTGCAGGAAGGGAACCTGGAGAGCATTCTCGATCCCCTGCTGCAAAAGGGCGACTTCCTGCTCAATCTCTCCGTCGACGTTTCGAGCCTGGACCTGATTCGCTATTGCTGGCGGCGCGGCATCCTTTACTCGACACCTGCACCGAACCGTGGAAAGGTTTTTACGACGACGAGCAACTGTCGCTGTCGCGGCGCTCGAATTACGCGCTGCGCGAGGCAGTGCTGGCCTTCCGCCTCGACAAACGCCACGGCGCGACGGCCGTGGTCACGCAAGGCGCCAATCCGGGCCTGGCTTCCGTGTTGGTGAAGCAGGCGCTGATGAACATGGCGCGCGACCAGCATTTCGAAGTGGAGCGCCCGGCCTGCTACGAGGATTGGGCCAAGCTGGCGCAAAGGCTGCAGATCAAGGTCATCCATATCGCCGAACGCGACACGCAAGTCTCCAAGCGCCGCAAGGCGCGCGACGAATTCGTCAATACCTGGTCGGTGGACGGCTTTGTCAGCGAGGGCTTGCAGCCGGCGGAGCTGGGCTGGGGCAGCCACGAAAAGCACTGGCCGGCCGATGCCGCGCGCCATGGCTACGGCTGCGATGCCGCCATCTACCTGAAACGTCCCGGCATTGCCACCCGCGTGCGAAGCTGGACGCCGCTGGAGGGGCCTTACCACGGCTTCCTCGTCACGCATGCCGAGTCGATTTCTATCGCGGACCACCTGACGCTGCGCGAGAACAATGAGGTGGTGTATCGCCCCACCGTGCACTACGCCTATCATCCCTGCGACGATGCGGTGCTGTCGCTGCACGAAGTGGCCGGCAAAAACTGGAAACAGCAAAACCAGCAGCGCATCATCGGCCAGGACATCGCAAGCGGAACCGATGAACTGGGCGTACTCCTGATGGGCAATGCGAAGGGCGCATACTGGTTCGGTTCGCGCCTGAGCATCGAACAGGCACGCGAACTGGCGCCGCACAATTCCGCGACATCGCTGCAAGTGGTAGCGGGCATCCTCGGCGGCATGGCGTGGGCGCTGCGCAATCCGGATTGCGGCGTGGTGGAGCCGGACGACATCGACGACCAGCTCGTCATGGAAATCGCCGCGCCTTACCTGGGCGACCTGGTTGGCGTGTATGGCGACTGGACGCCCCTCAAGGAACGCAGCGGCTTGTTCGACGAGCCGCTCGACCAGGACGATCCCTGGCAGTTCCTGAATTTCCGCGTCACCTGATATGGGCACCCTGCTGCGGAAAGAACTGGGCGTCATCGAGAACTCATACTATGAGGCCAGCGTCCAGCGCGCGGCTGCCCTGCCCCCGCTGGCCGGCAGCACCAGCGCTGACGTCTGCGTGGTCGGCGGCGGCCTGGCGGGGCTTTCCGCCGCGCTGGAACTGGCCGAGCGCGGCTATTCCGTGGTGTTGCTGGAGGCCCAGCGCCTTGGCTGGGGCGCCTCGGGACGCAACGGCGGCCAGGTCCTGCCTGGCTTTGGCGCCGACGGCGAGAATGCCATCGAGCGGCAACTGCCGCGCGAAGACGCTCGCCGCGCATGGGACGCGTCGGTGGCAGGCGTGCAACTGCTGCGCAAGCGCATCGACAAGTACAGCATCGATTGCGACTACAAGCCCGGCGCGCTGAGCCTCGCCGTCAAGGCCAGCAAAATGCGCGCGCTGGAAGCATGGGGAAGGCATGTGGAAAAAACCTACGGCTACCCACTTCACTGGATCTCGCCACAGGAGATCGGGCAGTGGATCGACAGCCCACGCTTTCACGCCGGCGTGGCCGATATGGGCGGCGGGCATGTGCATCCGCTCAAGTACACGCTTGGCCTGGGACGCGCAGCGATGGCGGCCGGTGTGCGCGTCTTCGAAGACTCCCCGGTATTCCTGCTGGAGCGCGGCACGACGGCGCTGGTGCACACTGCGCAGGGACAGGTGGCAGCGCGCTTTGTGGTGCTCGGTGCGAACGTCTACCTGGCGGAATACGGCAACCTGGTGCCGCAGGTCAGCGCCCGCATCATGCCGGTCGGCACCTACATTGTCGCCACCGAGGCGCTAAGCAAAGAACACGCGGACAGCCTGCTGCCGCGCCGCAGCGCCGTGTCGGACACCAATTTCGTACTGGATTATTTCCGCTTCAGCGCCGACCACCGGCTGCTGTTCGGCGCCGGCGACAGCTACAGCGCGAAGACCCCGGCCAACCTGGTGGAACGCATCCGGCGCCGCATGGTGGCGGTCTTTCCGCAACTGGCGGACGTGGGCATCGATTACGCGTGGGGCGGCTTTATCGACATCAGCATGAACCGCGCGCCGGACCTGGGGCGGATCGGCAACAACATCTATTACATGCAGGGTTTCTCAGGCCACGGCCTGGCCTTCACCGGCATGGCAGGCCTGCTGGTGGCAGAAGCGATTGCGGGACAGGCGGAGCGCTTCGATATCTTTGCGCGCGTCAAGCATGCCCCCTTCCCCGGCGGCACGCTGCTGCGAACACCGGCGCTGGTATTGGGCATGCTCTACTTCCAGATGCGGGATATGTTTTGAAAGTCGGGGTCAGCTCCGGCAATCGGACAAACGCTGCGCGTTTGTCCGATTG
>NZ_LMFZ01000006.1 GCF_001427305.1 Duganella sp. Root1480D1
TGAACCCTGAGAATGGACATTCTTTGAACAGCATGGAGGTAGACCAGCACACATTGAAAAAAGCAGCTTGAACTATCAAATTAGGCGACAACTAGCTTGAAAATTTCCGGGTGAGGCGATTGCAAACATCATCGCCAAGCAAGCGAAAGAGGCAGCCACCAGTCCAAACTACTGTTTAACTTTTGTTTCCATTTCGCCTACGGGTGGACTAACCGGAGGCGGCGTCGCAGGATGGAGCTATCGGATACCAGTGACTCTCACCGTAAACTGGCAGCCGACGACACGACAAGATGAGATCCGTGGCTTGTCTATCAGTGCCGTAATCACGCGCACGACCAACCCTGATTGTGAGTGCGGGGTCGGGAATCCGATCAACCCTGCGCATGGTTCAAAATTTGCGGCTGAAACGGATTATGCTGCCACCAAAGGGCTGCTCACCTTTTCGCGCACCTACAACTCGCAGTTCCCGACCCTGATGGTTGGCATGGGCAACCACGGGAGTTGGCAGCACAGCTTTGAACGACGGCTTTTCCTGGATACCACGTACCCTTACAGGGCCACGGCATTTCGCCCGAACTTTGACAATAAGGGGTTCGTCCGCACGTCATCAGCAAACCCTTGGTCCAAGAGTCCAGGCAATCCCAACCAACTTAGCCTGACCACCTTTAGTAGTATCGTCAATAGCGTAAAGCATCAGCTGTTTGATCCCGCCACCAATACCTCTGAAAACTACGACCAAGCTGGGTTGTTGTTGTCTGCAAAGAGCGCTGACGACGAAGTCAAGCTCACATACAGTACGGCCACCGTCGGCACCGTGTATCCAACCGGCGCTCCAGCATGTGCGGCGTCAGCGAAACGCACAGCGCCTAATCAGCTCCTTTGCGTAACCAATGCAGCCGGCCGTCAGCTTAATTTTGAATATGATCCTGCAGGATGGCTGATCAAGATGACTGATCCCGCAGGCAACGCATATCAATACGCCTATGATGCTGCAGGCAACCTGGCACAGCTCATTTACCCGGATGGCTTCCGGAAGCAGTACCACTATAACGAGCAGGAGTTCACTGCCGGAGTGAATCTTCCAAACGCTTTGACCGGTATTTCCGAAGAGCGAGAGTCCGAAGTGTTCTCACGCTTCGCGACATACACGTATAACGCTCGCGGATTGGCAGCATCGACGCGACATGCTGGCGAGGCCGATTCCTTTGCGGTCGACTATGATCCCTCAACCTGGACGCGGACAGTTACGTCACCATTGGGTGCGACCCGGTCAGTCAAGTTCCAGAAAATCGGCTTCATGCTGTTCCCGGTCTCTGAAACGGAGAAAGCAGATAACGGCGCTGATGTAACTGCAACGAGCACCTACGATACTTTTGGCAACAGGCTGACTTACAAAGACTTCAGCGGCAACACAACCCAATACACCTGCCTCGGTGACCGCAAGCTGGAGATCAAGCGTGTTGAAGCCGCAGGAACTAGTCTCGCCCGTACCATCAGCACCGAGTGGCACGCGACGTTCCGTTTGCCGATCAGGGTTGCGGAGCCAATGCGGATCACAACGTACACCTACGACTCCAACGGCAACCAACTGACCAGCAGCGTGCAGGCCACCAGCGATGCAAGCGGCGCGAGCGGCTTCTCGGCAGCGCCAGTCGGTGCGCCACGCGTCACGACCAGCACCTACGATGCGCAGAGCCACCTCCTCACTGTTGACGGCCCGCGCACCGACGTCAACGACGTGACGACCTACACCTATGACGCTGCAGGCAATCTCGCCAGCGTCACAAACGCATTGAACCAGGCAACCACGTTTACCAACTACGATGCCAACGGCCGACCTGGAATGGTCACCGACCCGAACGGCCTCGTGACGCAGTTGACGTATTCGCCACGCGGCTGGCTCACGACTTCCACCACAGGCGGCCAAGTCACCAGTTATGAATACGATGGCACAGGCCAAATGACCAGGGCAATCATGCCCGATGGTTCGTCTGTAAGTTACGGCTATGACTCCGCGCGCCGCCTGGTCTCTATCGCGGACAGTCTGGGAAATAGCATTTCTTATACGCTCGATAGCGCAGGCAATCGCACCGGAGAGCAAACCAGGGATGTGAACGGTGTACTGGCGCGCCAGATTTCGCGTGTGTACAGCACCCAGAACCGACTCAAACAAACTACCGGGGCAGCGCAATGATTCGACACCTGAAACACAGGGCCGTGCTGGCCATCGCGATTCTTGCCACTGGCGTTAGCAGCGCACAGACTCAGGATTCGACCACAAACTACAACTACGACGAAGCCGGCCACATCAAGGAAGTGATCGACCCACTTGGCCGGAAGACCACGAATGAATACGATGTACTTGGGCGCCGAACCAAAGTCACTGATGCCAAGAACGGTGTCACGCAATTTGAGTTTGATGGCCTGGACCAGCTCACCAAAGTTACCGATGCCCGTAACCTTGCCACCAGCTACACGATCGACGGCCAAGGCAAACTAATACAGACCAGCAGCCCTGACACGGGCAATACCGTCAACACCTATGACGTAGCAGGGAACCTGGCGACACGCACTGATGCGAAAAACCAGACCACCAAGTACCTGTACGACACGCTTAACCGTGTTACAAGCGCGACCTACGCCGATGGCACGAGCACGACTTACGTGTACGACCAGGGACCGAATGCGCTTGGTCGCCTGAGTCAGGTAACGGATGCCAGCGGAAGCATCCAGTACGGATATGACCAGCATGGACGCGTAGCGAGCGAGACTCGCACAATCGGTGGCCAGGCCTACACAACGCTTTACCAATTCGACCAATACGGCCGCGCCTCCGGCATCACCTACCCAAGTGGACGCACGGTGTCTTATGAATACGATGAGGCCGGGCGCATCAAACAGATTCAAACCAGCCAAGCGGGCGGCACAGCAAAGCTTCTCGCCAGCCAGATCACCTACATGCCGTTCGGCGGGCTGAAGTCGCTGCTCTTCGGAAATGGCCAGACCTATGAGCGCACCTATGACCTCGATGGCCGCATGACGAGCTACACGCTCAACGGACAGGTCCAGACGGTAACTTATGACCCCGCCAGCCGCATTACCGGTATTACCGACGCCGGCAACAGCGCCAACAACCGCACCTACGGCTACGACCAGCTTGACCGCATCACCATCGAACAGCGCCCGCAACGCAGCCTTGGCTACACCTATGATGCTGTAGGTAACCGTACTCAGTATGTGAACGGCGCAGCGGTAACCAACTACACCTACGCACAACTAGCAACCGCCTCATGCAGGTCAGCGGAAGCCAGACAAACACGGTCCTTTCCGATTCCAACGGTAGCATCACCAATAACGGTAACGCTACATTCAACTATGATGCACGAGGCCGCATGGTCTCAGCTAACACTGCTATAGGTGTGGTGAAATACAAGATCAACGCGCTTGGGCAACGTGTGCAAAAAACCACGCCGACTGCGAGCATCGTCTACCACTACGATCTTGGCGGCAAGCTGATTGCCGAAAGCACCGGCAGTGCATTCACCGAATACGTCTACTTAGGTGAAATGCCGATTGCAGTCCAAGCAACAGGCCCTTCAGCCGCAGCCAATGCGTACTTCATTCACACAGACCAAATCAACACTCCGCGCACTATCACGGATGGCATTGGCGCCCTGGTGTGGCAATGGGATAGTGATCCATTTGGCAAAGAGACACCTGACGAACAACCTACCGGTCAAAGTGCATTCATATTCAATCAGCGATTCCCAGGTCAGCAATTTGATCGCGAAAGTGGTCTACTCTACAACTACTATCGCGACTACGATCCGCAGACGGGGCGTTATGTGCAGAGCGATCCCATTGGATTGAAGGGGGGCATCAATACTTACGCATATGTGAAGAGTCGTCCTCTGCAATATACGGACTCGACAGGTGAGGCCCCCGACCAATGGTGGCGGCCCTGCAATGCAAGTCAGGTCGACGCATGTGTAACTCAATGCGAGAGTAATGGTAAGGAATTTGAGAGCTGTGCTGTCCGCTGGATGAAAGGTGACGGCGTTAAAAAACCTTGGGCGGGAACACCTGCAAGCGGCGGCTTAAGTTGCAGTTGCAAGGAGAAAAAACAAGAACCTGGGTTCTGTAGCGCGAACACTAAGACCTGTGCCGCTGGTGCAGCGCTTGTTTTAGGTACATGCTTGATCCTTGCACCAGAAGTGACAATTCCAGCGCTAGCAGTTGGCGCCGCTGCACAATAAATCTGAGAGCTTGCAATGAGAAAATCGCTGAAAAATCAGCTTGAAATCGGAAAATGTTATTTCAGGCTGGGATATTACGACAGAAATTTGACTGTTCCATTTATGGATTCTTTTTTCTTTATAGGCCGTGACCTTTACCTAGGAACAAGTGGCATTTGGTTTTTTCAAAGTGCCGAAGCGTTTTTAAATGGCCAACCAATTAACCTTGAGGCTAGACCTGAAGACAATGGTGTAATTGGGCTTTCAGAAGAAGAGCTTGAGGATATTGTTGACTGGAGCGGTCTTATCGAGGAGTTCGTGCTAAATAAAAAGATGCAAGATGAGGGGAAATTTTTAAGTCAGAGGGTTTCGTAAGTTGCAAGGCGCGTCGATACATGCGCCGAGGGAGCCGGTGCCAGGTCTGTCATTTGGACAGCTAGCGCCCTCATTTGACGAATCTCAAGGTCTAAATTCGGTCGGATTCGCGTATCGATATTTATCGAAGACTCTGTTCGCGTGTCCGAATGAGAGACTTAGCACCGGCTCATTTGTCAGTGATTCTATTCGCGTGTCCGATGACAGACCCGGTACCGACTCTCTGGCACCGCCCTCGCAATCACAGTTGGGCCGGTTGAGCGCGGCAAGCTGAGGGCGCGGTGCACGAGTCAAGCGGTCCGCATTCGCCCCTGTGGAGCGCGCGAGCGACACGCCTTAGCGGGCAGCGATTTGCGTCAGCCGGCATAACGACAGATGATCGGGGAATTTGCTGGCCGCTACTCTTGACAGCCGGCTCGGTGCCGCCATTCCGCCATCGATTACCGCGCACAGGAGGGGCACCGATGTCATCGTTTCGGATATGGCCGTGCCCGAAGAAGCGCGCCGTTTCACATCCGGTTACCCGCTGTAGCACCGGTGAACTGTCACCCCAAATAAAAAAACCGGGCCGATGCCCGGTTTTTTATTCATGCCTTGGCGATTATTAGCACTTGTCGCCGGCCTTGTTGTTCTTTTGCAGGGAATCACGAACTGCGGTATTGGTCACAGCAGTTGCGTCAACGAACCAGCGCAGGGTGGTAGCATCAGCAGCGATGTTCGGGCAGAACTTAACGGTCTTGCCGTCAACGCCGTCACCCACGCCGGAAGCGGCGAAGGTGATGCTGATCACGCCAGCGGCGGAGCTAGCGGAGGCAACTTCTTTGGTTGCGGTGAAGGTCTTGATACCTTCTTTGCCGGTGTCGCAAGCAGTCACAACGCCGCCGTTTTCCTGGCCGCACAGTGCAACAGCAGTCTTAACTGCGTCGATCGAGGTCAGGCCAGCAGCTGCTTTAGCTTTGGCGGTGTAGTCCGAGTATGCTGGGATCGCTACGGCAGCCAGAATGCCGATAATGGCCACAACGATCATCAGTTCGATCAAGGTGAAACCAGCTTGTGCTTGGCGCTTGATCATTTTCATGGATTTCATTTACTGCTCCTTCAGGTAAGATTCTAATTTGGGTAAGACAGGGATGTATAAGCAATCACCGTGCCAGCTTATTTTTTAGAAAATCCTTGTGTTTTTTTGACAAAATCCGTCAGTTTTATTCTAGCAGTGACGTTTTTTGTCAGCTGGGGCCAGCCGAGGTTCTTTTTTGTGTCACCTGATGTAGCGAGTGTAGCCTTCGCTTCTGAGATCAACGGTAGCTGTTCGCCCTTGAGCAGCGGATGAGATATAGTGCAGCTGGGCTTTACCTTGCTCGCGCTGCTGAACGGCCGGCAATTACACCACGTTACTAAAAAAAAACCGGGCCAAGGCCCGGTTTCTTCTTCATGCTTTAGACATTACGGGCAAACGTCGCCGGTCTTGTTGTTCTTTTGCAGCGAGTCGCGAACTGCTACGTTGGTCACAGCAGTTGCGTCAACGAACCAACGCAGGGTGGTAGCATCAGCAGCGATGTTCGGGCAGAACTTAACGGTCTTGCCATCAACGCCGTCGCCCACGCCGGAAGCGGCGAAGGTAATGCTGATCACGCCAGCGGCGGCGCTAGCGGTAGCAACTTCTTTGGTTGCGGTGAAGGTCTTGATACCTTCTTTGCCGGTGTCGCAAGCGGTCACAACGCCGCCATTTTCCTGGCTGCACAGTGCAACGGCAGTCTTAACTGCGTCGATCGAGGTCAGGCCAGCAGCTGCCTTGGCCTTAGCGGTGTAGTCCGAGTAAGCCGGAATTGCGACAGCAGCCAGAATGCCGATAATGGCCACGACGATCATCAGTTCAATCAGGGTGAAACCAGCTTGTGCCTGACGCTTAATGGATTTCATTTGTTGCTCCTTCAGGTAAGAATCTAAAAATTAGGTACTGCGCTAAAAAATAAGCAATCACCGTGCCAACTCAATTTTTCAGCAGCCACGCTGGCCGACCAGCAGAAAATCGATTGACGAAGCTGCAATAAAAAAACCGGACCAAAGTCCGGTTTTTTTATTCATGCTTTAAGCATTATGGGCAAACGTCGCCAGTCTTGTTGTTCTTTTGCAGGGAGTCACGAACTGCGGTGTTGGTCACAGCAGTTGCGTCGACGAACCAGCGCAGGGTGGTAGCATCAGCAGCGATGTTCGGGCAGAACTTAACGGTCTTGCCGTCAACGCCGTCGCCCACGCCGGAAGCGGCGAAGGTAATGGTGATCACACCACCGGCGGCGCTAGCGGAAGCAACTTCCTTGGTTGCGGTGAAGGTCTTGATACCTTCCTTGCCGGTGTCGCAAGCGGTCACAACGCCGCCGTTTTCCTGGCCGCACAGTGCAACAGCGGTCTTAACTGCGTCGATCGAGGTCAGGCCGGCAGCTGCTTTAGCTTTGGCGGTGTAGTCGGAGTATGCTGGAATTGCTACGGCAGCCAAGATGCCGATAATGGCCACAACGATCATCAGTTCAATCAGGGTGAAACCGGCTTGTGCTTGGCGCTTGATCATCTTCATGGATTTCATTTGTTGCTCCTTCGGGTAAGAGACTAAAAAATTGGGCAGGACACTTGGGTATGTGCAATCACCGTGCCAGCCCATTTCTTTAGCAAACCGCCATGATTTCTGTCAAAAACCGTCAGTTTTCTCCTGCTGAGATGACGATTTTGGTCAAGCGGGCTGCAAACTTTGTCAGTTTATGGTGTTGCCGCATGACAATTTTCGTCAACTGACGCGGACTGCCATCAGGATCCCGCTGAGGTCGAGGATGTCGCCCTCTTTCAGTGGATGGGGCTGGCGCGGCATCGGGTCGCCGTTCAGCAGGGGCGACTTGTCGCCCTCCACGTGAGCAACGGAATAACCTTCGGGAGCACGGGCGATCACCACTACCTGCACGCCAGGGCGGCCAAGGCTGGTGACGGCCTTGGTCAGGCTCAGGGTTTTGCCGGCGTTGCTGCCGTTCAGGACTTCAACATGGGCCAGCGGCAGTTCGGCGAACTGGGTGTTCGGCGAAGCCGAAGCCGAAGCCGAAACCGAGGCCGAAGGCGGAACCGGCATGGCGGGGATGGTAGCGGCGGCCGCGGCTAGGGGCCGGATGCCGTCGCTGACAAATTCGAGGTGGTACTTGGCCATCTTGATCACATCCTTGTTTTGCAGGAAGTGCTTGCCGATGCGGTGGCCGTTCACAAATGTACCGTTTGTGCTTTGCAGGTCTTCCAGAAAGGAATCGTCCAGGATGGTCGTGATGAGGGCATGCTCGCCGCTCACTGCGCCGTGGTTCAGGACAATGTCGTTATGCTTGTGGCGGCCGACGGTCATGCGCTCCTTGGTGAGCTGCACTGTCTGCTCGATAACACCTTCTCGCATCACGAGTAGTTTTGCCAAATCGATATCCTCCTGGTAAACGCAAACGGGGAGCCGAAGCTCCCCGTTATCATACAGCTACTATTACAGCATTGCCTTCAACAGACGAGCCATTTCGGAAGGGTTCTTGGTAACCTTGATGCCGCAGGCTTCCATGATTTCCAGTTTGGCTTGTGCAGTGTCAGCACCGCCGGAGATCAGCGCGCCGGCGTGGCCCATGCGCTTGCCTGGAGGAGCGGTGACACCGGCGATGAAGCCAACCACTGGCTTCTTCATGTTGTCCTTGATCCAACGGGCTGCGTTGGCTTCGTCCGGACCACCGATTTCGCCGATCATGATCACAGCGTCGGTGTCAGGATCGTCGTTGAACATGCGCATCACGTCGATGTGCTTCAGGCCGTTGATCGGGTCGCCGCCGATACCAACTGCCGAAGACTGGCCCAGGCCCAGAGCGGTCAGTTGGCCGACTGCTTCATAGGTCAGGGTGCCGGAGCGGGAAACCACGCCGATACGGCCCTTCTTGTGGATGTGGCCAGGCATGATGCCGATCTTGATTTCGTCCGGGGTGATCAGACCTGGGCAGTTAGGGCCCAGCAGCAGGGTCTTGGAACCGGCTTTAGCCATGCGGTCCTTGATTTCCATCATGTCGCGGACCGGGATGCCTTCGGTGATGCAGATGGCCAGGTCCAGGTCGGCTTCCACGGCTTCCCAGATTGCAGCGGCTGCGCCTGCTGGTGGAACGTAGATCACGGAAACGGTCGCGCCGGTTTCCGAAGCTGCTTCCTTGACGGTTGCGTAGATCGGGATGCCTTCGAAGTCTTCGCCGGCTTTCTTCGGGTTCACGCCAGCAACGAAAGCTTCACGGCCGTTCGCGTAATCGCGGCACATGCGGGTGTGGAACTGGCCGGTCTTGCCGGTGATGCCCTGGGTGATGACTTTGGTGTCTTTATTGATCAGGATAGACATAGTGATTCCTTAATTATTTACCGGCAGCGGCAGCGACAACGCTCTTGGCTGCATCTTCCATGGTGTCAGCGGAGATGATTGGCAGGCCGGAGTCGGCCAGCATCTTCTTGCCCAGGTCTTCGTTGGTGCCCTTCATGCGGACGACCAGCGGCACTTGCAGGGACACGGCTTTGGATGCGGTGATCACGCCTTCGGCGATCACGTCGCAGCGCATGATGCCGCCGAAGATGTTCACCAGGATGGCTTTCAGGCCTGGGTTTTTCAGCATGATTTTGAACGCTTCGGTCACTTTCTCGGCCGTTGCGCCACCGCCCACGTCCAGGAAGTTGGCTGGCTCGCCGCCGAACAACTTGATGGTGTCCATGGTTGCCATGGCCAGGCCGGCGCCGTTCACCAGGCAGCCGATGTTGCCGTCCAGGGAGATGTAGGCCAGGTCGAATTTCGATGCTTCGACTTCAGCTGGATCTTCTTCGTCCAGGTCGCGGTAAGCCACGATTTCCGGGTGACGGAACAGGGCGTTGGCGTCGAAGTTGAACTTGGCGTCCAGTGCGATGACCTTGCCGGAACCGGTCAGGATCAGCGGGTTGATTTCGGCCAGCGATGCGTCGGTTTCCCAGTAGGCTTTGTACAGGCCCTGCAGGTTGGTGACCGCGTCGGCGATCGAACCTTCCGGCACGCCGATCTTGGCGGCGATGCCAGCGGCTTCGGCGTCGGTCAGGCCGACGGCTGGATCGATAGCGATCGAGTGGATTTTTTCCGGGTGCGATTCAGCGACTTCTTCGATGTCCATGCCGCCTTCGGAGGAAGCCATCAGAACAACTTTCTGGGTGACGCGGTCGGTCACCAGGGAAACGTACAGTTCCTTCTTGATGTCGGCGCCTTCTTCGATCAGCAGGCGGCGAACTTTCTGGCCTTCAGGGCTGGTCTGGTGGGTCACCAGCTGCATACCCATGATCTGGTCGGCGTACTCTTTCACCTGTTCCATGGTCTTGGCAACTTTCACGCCGCCGCCTTTGCCACGGCCACCGGCGTGGATCTGTGCCTTCACGACCCATACTGGGCCGCCCAGGGTTTCAGCAGCTTTCACCGCCTCTTCCACGGTCATGCACGGAATACCGCGCGGTACGGTCACTCCGAACTTTCGGAGGATTTCTTTGCCTTGATACTCATGGATTTTCATGCTGGCTTTCCCTTCTTTCGAATACCTGTTTGTTGGTTAGATGTATTTTGTACAGCACCTAGGCTGCTTCTGTCTTGTTGACATACCAGCGTGGGTAGAACTCGGCAACTGCCCCGCCATCGGTCTTGAGGGCGTGGCACTTGTCAAGTTGGAACGGTTTTTCTGTCGCAGTGCTGGAGCGCTCGTTCACTGGCCAGACGTCATTGGCAAAGGCTTGCACGGCTGCCGTCGGCAGCACCAGGGCCAATTCTGTCAGGTGGGTACAGCCTTGTACGCCGGCCAGCCTTTCCTTGACTGCATGGCGAAAACCCTTCATCAGGTTCAGGCCGATCAAGGCTTTGTAGGCAGGGCCGATCGTGTTGCAATGGCCAGGATAGGGAACGGCGTCCGAACTTGCTTCGGCATCGACGATGGTCAGCTGCTTATCGACGGTCACGCGCAGCCACAGGTCGTGCAGGGCTTCGTTGCCCTTGCGCGGGCCGGATGCCAGCATGGTGTCGAATGTTTTGATGTCCGTGATATGGGCGTCAAGATCCCACAGGCCATCCTCGCGTGAATACGCCTGGATGTCTATGGCGCGCGTATGCCGCAGCGCACGTCGGGAGACTGGATTTGACAGGGACATAAGACCGATGCCACAAAACGTGGCCAAAATTATAAGCAGCTAAACAGTACGCCGCAGCTTCTACGGACAACCACCGCACCCGCGGTGCTGCATAAAACTACAAAAGTGTAGCACAACCCCACTCATCGCCCAATCCTGGCGTTCATTTGACCGACTCGAAATCGACCATATCGTTCAGGTTGATGTACACCATGCGCTTGCCGGCATCGAACTCGCGGCGCGCAAAACTGCGGCGCGGATCGGCGCCGCGCCAGCCCACCGAGCCAAGGTCAAGCAAGGTCGGGAACACATTGGTATTGCTGATCGGGCGGTTGAGATTGGCCTGCAGCCCGGCCGCGCGCTCAGGAAAGCGCTGGCGGTAGCTCTGGTTCATCCAGGCCAGCACCGGCACCCGCAAGTCGTAAGGCGTTGGTGGCGACTGCGTGTGCATGAAAAAGCCGCGCTCGTCGTCGAACAGGTTTTCGCCATGGTCGGAAGCAAACAGCATGACGCTGGGGCGCTGCTCCTTGCGCAGGATGTCGATGACCCGCACCAGCAGCTTGTCCGTCTCGACCACGGTGTTGTCGTAGGAATTGATGGCGGCCTGCTTGTCCTGCGGACGCGGCATGTTCAGGCCGAGGTCGGCCAGGGTGGGCGCAAATTTGCGCGAGTCGGCACCGTAGCGTTCGTCGTAATAGATATGGCTGCCAATCGTGTGCAGTACGACAAACTGGCGTGGACCGGCCTGGCGCAGGAAGGATTCAAACAGCGGCAACAGCATGGCGTCGGTGCGCAGGTGGTAATCGCGGGAGCCGCTTGCGTGTTCCGCTACATCGGCCATGCGGCTGATGTCGTCCGCTTCCTGGTTAGAGAACCAGGCGGTGCGGAAGCCGGCCTCATGGAAGGTCTGCACCAGGGAGGCGCGCTTGCTTCCATCGGACAGCGAAACCATGGTGGGCATCGCCTTGCCGGTCCAGTTGGCGTTGGAGACCACGTCGCGGAAAGACAGCAGTTCCGGCCCGAGCGCCGCCAGGCCCGGCGTGGTGTCGCGCGGGTAGCCGTTCAGGCCAAGATGGTCCGTGCGCAAACTTTCGCCAATCACCAGCACCACCAGCACTGGCGCGCTGTCGTCCTGGTAGCGGCCGTCGAGGCTGGCGAAATCGACGTGGCGCGCCGCCTGCATGGCTACCCGCGAAGCGGACAGCGCCAGGTTGCTGGGAAATGCCAGGCTGGCGGTCGAATATTCGAAGAATGGCGGCAAGCGCAAACTGTGCGACAGGAAGGTGCGGCCGGTGAAGGCCAGCATGGCGAACATCAGCAGTCCCGCCATCACGCGTTGCCGGCCCGGCCACGGGAGGCGCCAGGTATGCGGCAGCGACCATGCCAAGGCGACATAGGCCAGCGTGCTGGCAGGCACCAGCCATAGCAGCCAGCCAAAGGATGCCAGCACTTCGCGGGTTTGCGCCCAACTGGTCTGCCAGGCCGACAGCACCAGGGCATCGCCCGGCACGCTGTGGTAAAAGAAGGTCAGGAAGCAGTAAGGGCCGGCCAGCAAGGCCAGTGGCGTCAGCAGCAGGAAGGTATAGCGCGGACGCGGCAGCAGGACGAAAGGCCAGGCCAGCACAAAAGCCGAGAAACAAAGCAGGGCCAAGGCGTCGGCGGCAGATTGCAGGTGGTCGGTTGCCAGCACGGCCAGCGACGGCAGCCATAACCACAGGGCGAGCAGGCCGGCTTTGAACAGGGTTTTAGTCATGCGCGGATTATACGGGCTCGGGCCCGTGCTATTCCTCGTCCGGCATGGTGCCTTTCATGGCGGTGCGAATGGCTTTTTGCGAGAAGCCGCGCGACATGAGGAAGCGCAATTGCTTCTGCCGCCCTTCGGGATCGTCGGCGACTTCGCCGAATTTGCGGCGCCAGACTTCGCAGCAGCGCTCGACTTCGTCTTCCTTCAGGCTTTCCTTGACCTCGGCCAGCATGTCGCCGCCGATACCGTGGTGCTGCAACTCGGCCACGATGCGGCTGTTGCCGTAGCGGGCGGCGCGGCGGTGCACCAGGTTTTCCGAAAAACGCTCTTCAGAAAGCCATTTGTTTTGTTCGAGGAAGTTCAGCAGGGCTTCGACGTCATCGCCCTCTTCCGCGTGGCGCTGCAGCTTGCGGGCCAGTTCGAGGCGGGAGTGCTCGCGCTGGCTGAGCAGGCGTAATGCACGGGCTTTTAGGGTGGGTTTGGGGAGGGGCATGCTTTTAAACCGGTAAACCGATGTCAGACCCACTGGGTCTGACACCTGAAACGCGGCGGCCGCAGGCTGGTACCGGTTTTAGTCGACAGCGCGCAGCTTCGGCGCCTCTTCACCATCTGTCACCGCTGGCAGCTCACGCACGCCCAGCGCGGCACGCACTTTGTTCTCGATTTCACGCGCCAGGGCCGGGCGCTCCTTGAGGAAGGAACGGGCATTGTCCTTGCCCTGGCCGATACGCTCGCCGCCGTAGCTGTACCAGGAACCCGATTTCTCAACGATCTTGGCTTCCACGCCCAGGTCGATGATCTCGCCTTCGCGCGAGGTGCCTTCGCCATACAGGATGTCGAAGTGGGCTTCCTTGAACGGAGGCGCAATCTTGTTCTTGACCACTTTGACCTTGGTCTCGTTACCAATCACCTCGTCGCCCGACTTGATCGAGCCGGTACGACGGATGTCGAGGCGCACGGAGGCGTAAAACTTCAGGGCGTTACCGCCGGTGGTGGTTTCCGGCGAACCGAACATCACGCCGATCTTCATACGGATCTGGTTAATGAAGATCACCAGCGTGTTGGTGCGGTTGATGGTACCGGTCAGCTTGCGCAGCGCCTGGGACATCAGGCGGGCCTGCAGGCCTGGCAGGGAATCGCCCATATCGCCTTCGATTTCAGCTTTCGGGGTCAGCGCGGCGACGGAGTCGACCACGATCAGGTCCACGGAACCGGAGCGCACCAGCGCATCGCAGATTTCCAGGGCTTGTTCGCCGGTGTCCGGCTGCGAGATCAGCAGCTCGTGCAGGTTGACACCCAATTTTTGAGCATAGACCACGTCCAGCGCGTGTTCCGCGTCGATGAAGGCGCAGGTGCCGCCCATTTTCTGCATTTCAGCGATCGCTTGCAGGGTCAGGGTGGTTTTACCGGAAGATTCAGGGCCGTAAATTTCCACCACACGGCCGCGTGGCAGGCCGCCTACGCCCAGCGCGATATCCAGGCCCAGGGAGCCGGTGGAGACAGTCTGCACTTCCTCGATCGGGGCGGACGCGTCCATGCGCATCACGGAGCCTTTGCCAAACTGCTTTTCAATCTGGGCCAATGCGGCCGCCAGGGCCTTGGCTTTTTCCGATGCAGGTACTGCGCCTTTTTTGTCGTCCATGATGATCTTTCGCGGCTAAATGAATTGGGTCACTACGTTGTACAGGTGGTACTGTATAAAATTACAGTGCTTTTGACAAGCCCCTTTTTGCAAACTTTGCGATTTATCAAAGAGGTGGTTACAGTTAGCTTATGCGTATCCTATTAGCCGAAGATGACAGCGTCCTCGCGGACGGCCTGACGCGCTCCCTGCGCCAGTCCGGCTATGCGATCGACTGCGTAAAAAACGGGCAGGAGGCGGACACTGCCCTGTCCACCCAGGAATTCGACCTGCTGATCCTGGACCTGGGCCTGCCCAAGTTGTCCGGCCTGGAAGTGCTGCGCCGCCTGCGCACGCGCGGTTCGCTGTTGCCGGTGCTGATCCTGACCGCGGCCGACTCGGTCGAGCAGCGCGTCAACGGCCTCGACCTGGGCGCCGACGACTACATGGCCAAGCCGTTCGCGCTGTCCGAGCTGGAAGCGCGGGTGCGGGCGCTGACCCGGCGCGGCCAGGGCGGCGGCTCCACCGTGGTCAAGCATGGCCCCCTCACTTACGACCAGGTCGGGCGCAGCGCCTATATCAATGAGCAGATGCTGGATTTGTCGGCGCGCGAACTGGGCCTGCTGGAAATCCTGCTGGCGCGCACCGGACGCCTGGTGTCGAAAGAACAGCTGGTGGACCACCTGTGCGAATGGGGTGAAGAAGTCAGCAACAACGCCATCGAGGTGTACGTGCACCGCCTGCGCAAGAAAATTGAAGTGGGCGGCATCCGCATCGCCACCGTGCGCGGCCTCGGCTACTGCCTGGAGAAATTCAACCCGCCGCAACCGCCGGCCGCAACGTGAACGGCGAGCAGCAGGCCGCCGGCTGGGAGCACGCCCCGGCCGCCGAAGAGAACGAGATCCAGCACTCGCTGTTCGGCGAGATCCTCGACTGGATGCTCGCTCCCCTGCTGCTGCTGTGGCCAATGAGCATTGCCATCACCTACCTGGTGGCCAAGTCCATCGCCAACCAGCCTTTCGACCACGCGCTGGAAGATACCGTCACCGTGCTGACGCAGCAGGTGCGCGAAGTGGCCGGCGCGATTCCGCGCCTGCCCGGACCGGCGCGCGACATCCTGCGCGCCGATGACGTGGACAATATCTACTACCAGGTCAGCAGCCCGTCCGGCGCCCATGTCGACGGCGACCGCGACCTGCCGCCGCCGCCCAGGCAGGACCCGGAACTGCAGGACATCCGCGCCGGCGCCGTCCTGTTCCGCAACACCACGCTGCACGGCACGCCGATCCGCATCGCCTGGACCTGGGTCAACCTGGAAGAAGACAAGGCACAGCCACCGCGCCTGGCGCTGGTGCAGGTCGGGGAAACGCTGGAAAAGCGTGCCAAGCTGGCCAATGAAATCATCAAGGGCGTGATCCTGCCGCAGTTCATCATCCTGCCCATCGTGCTGGCCCTGGTGTGGTTTGCTCTTTCGCGCGGTCTGCTGCCGCTGCGCGAACTGCAGGAGCGCATCCGCGCCCGCCCGTCGGACGACCTGAGCCCGATCCCGCCGCGCCAGGTGCCGGAGGAAATCACGCCGCTGGTCAAGTCGCTCAATGAAATGCTGGAACGCCTGAAGCTGTCGATCGACTCGCAGAAGCGCTTCATCGCCGATGCTGCGCACCAGATGAAAACCCCGCTGGCCGGCATGCGCACGCAGTCGGAACTGGCGCTGCGCCAGACCGACCAGGCCGAGGTGCACCGCTCGCTGGAGCAACTGGCCAAGTCGTCGGAAGCGGCAACGCGGCTGGTCAACCAGCTGCTGGCACTGGCGCGCGCCGAGAACCAGCCGCAGGCTGGCACCGCAATGGAAGCGCTGGAGCTGGGCGAAGTGGCACGCAATACGGTGCACGACTGGGTGCAGGCTTCGTTCAACTACGGGATCGACCTTGGCTATGAGCCGCCGCCCGAAGACGTGCCGATTTCGGGCAACGCGATGATGCTGCGCGAAATGCTGTCTAACCTGATCGACAATGCCTTGCGCTACACGCCGCGCGGCAGTGCGGTCACGGTGCGCGTGCGCCGCACCGGCAGGCACGCGCTGCTTGAAGTGGAAGACAATGGCCCCGGCATCCCGGCGGCGGAACGCGGCCATGTGTTCGAACGCTTCTACCGCATCCTGGGCAGCAATACCGAAGGCTCAGGCCTGGGTTTGCCGATCGTGCGCGAAGTGGCGCAGCAGCACGAGGCGGAAGTCGACCTGTTCGCCAACCCGCGCACCACCGACCCGAAATACCCGGGCTGCCTGTTCCGCGTCACATTCCCGCTGCGCGTGCCGGACACGCCACCCGAAGAAGAAGAGGTACCGCATTTTGGATAAGCTCGAGCGCCACTGGCGCCGTGTACGCCGCATGACGGGCTGGCTGCTGGCCACCTGGCTGCTCACCACGTTCTGCATCATCTTCTTTGCGCGCGAATTGAGCGGGCTGTCGATCTTCGGCTGGCCGCTGTCGTTCTACCTGGCCGCGCAAGGCGCTTCACTGATCTACCTGGCCATCATCGGCTTTTACGCCTGGCGCATGCGCGCGCTGGAGCGGGTCTATCGCAGCGAGAACGGGGGCCAGGCATGAGGACGCCCTTGTTCCGCAAGCTGCAGCGCTACTACACGATGTTTACCGGCTGCTTCGCCATGTTCCTGCTTGCGCTGGCGATGCTGGAAAAGGAAGGCATGCCGCGCCTGTGGATCGGCTACCTGTTCATGTTCGCCACCATCATCCTGTATGCGGCGATCGGCGTGATCAGCCGCACCTCGAATGTGGCGGAGTATTATGTGGCGGGGCGGCGCGTGCCTTCGCTGTTCAACGGCATGGCGACAGCGGCAGACTGGATCTCCGCCGCCTCCTTCATCTCGCTGGCGGGCGGGCTGTACCTGCACGGTTTCGACGGCCTGGCCTACATCATGGGCTGGACCGGCGGCTACTGCCTGGTGGCGCTGCTGATCGGGCCTTACCTGCGCAAGTTCGGCCAGTACACCATCCCCGATTTTTTCGCGGCGCGCTACGGCGGCGGCTTCCAGGGGCGCGCGGTGCGGCTGATGGCGGTCGGCGCCACCATCATCGTTTCCTTTACTTATGTGGTGGCGCAGATTTACGCGGTGGGGCTGATTGCCTCGCGCTTCACCGGCGTCGATTTCTCGGTCGGCATCTTCCTCGGCCTGGCGTCGATCCTGGTGTGCTCCTTCCTGGGCGGCATGCGGGCGATCACCTGGACCCAGGTGGCGCAGTACATCATCATCCTGGTGGCTTTCCTGATGCCGGCCATGTGGCTGGCAGTCAAGCACGGCGGCAACCCGGTGCCGCAAGTGGCTTACGGCAAGCTGCTGCCCAAGCTCAGCGCGCGCGAGGCGCAACTGGCGCACGACGAGAAGGAGGCCGAGGTGCGCGAAGTATTCCTGCAGCGCGCCGAGGATTTCGGCGTGCGCCTGCACGGCTTGCCCGCTTCCTGGGATTCGGGCCGCATCGAGGCGCAGCACAACCTCGATATGGTCAAGCAGCGCAATGGCTCGCTGCTGGAAATCCGCGCCGCCGAACGGGCGCTGGCCGACTACCCGAAAACCGTGGAAGATGCGGCCGCCGTATGGACGGCGCAGCGCGACTACAACCTGGCCCGGGGGCGCGAACTGGTCAAGCACGCCGAACCCTTCCCCGGTGCGGATCGCGAACAGTCGGACCAGAAGCGCAACAACTTCCTGGCGCTGGTGTTCTGCCTGATGGTGGGCACGGCGGCCCTGCCGCACATCCTGATGCGCTCCTACACCACGCCATCGGTGCAGGAGACCCGGGTGTCGGTGTTCTGGACCCTGTTTTTCATCCTGCTGGTGTACCTCACCATTCCGGCACTGGCGGTGCTGGTCAAATACGATATCTACAGCTCCCTGGTGGGCAGCGACTTCGCGCACCTGCCGACCTGGGTCTCGTATTGGGCCAATGTAGACAAGACGAGCCCGCTGCTGTCGATCAGCGACATCAACCTGGACGGCATCGTGCAACTGGCCGAAATCCAGATCGACGGCGACGTGCTGGTATTGGCCACGCCGGAGATTGCCGGCCTGCCGTATGTGGTATCGGGCCTGGTGGCGGCAGGCGGCTTGGCGGCTGCCTTGTCCACCGCGGACGGCCTGCTGCTGGCCATCTCCAACGCCTTGTCGCACGACGTGTATTACAAGATCGTCGACCCGGAGGCATCGACCCAGAAACGGGTGACGATTTCCAAGCTGCTGTTGCTGGCGGTAGCCTTCATCGCGGCCTATGCCGCGTCCACCAAGCCCGGCGACATCCTGTCGCTGGTCGGCGCCGCCTTCTCGCTGGCAGCGTCGACGCTGTTCCCGGCCCTGGTGGCGGGCGTGTTCTGGCAGCGCGCCAACCACCAGGGCGCGATGGCGGCGATGGTGGCCGGCTTCTTCACCTGCCTGTACTACATGCTGCATGCCAACCCGGTGCTGGGCGGCAGCATCAGCGGGCAATGGTTCGGCATCGCGGCCAACTCCGCCGGCGTGTTCGGCGTGCCGGCCGGCTTGGCGGCGCTGGTCTTGGTCAGCCTGCTGACGCCAGCGCCCGATGCGCGGACCCTGTCGCTTGTACGCCACATTCGCACGCCAGAATAGACGATTGTTACATTTGGCTAGCTTTTAAGATTGCCATCCAAGTAACATTTGTTCCCTATGAAAATCCTATCCCTCACCCTGGCGATTACGCTGGGGCTGGCGGCGGCACCCGCGTGCCTGGCCGCCGCAGTTCCCCCTTCCATTGAAGCCTTCTTCGAAAACCCTGCCTTCAGCGGGGCTGTCCTTTCGCCGAGCGGCAAGTATGTAGCCGCCAAAATCGGCGCCAAGGGCAAGCGCGACATGCTGGTCGTCGTCGACCTGACAACGCGCAAGGCGCAGGCCGTGGCCAATTTCAGCGATACCGACATCCGCAACGTGCAATGGGTCAACGATCAACGGCTGGTATTTGACACCCAGGACCGCCAACTGGCCCAGGGCGACGCTACCGAAGGCCCCGGCCTGTATGCAGTGGACCGTGACGGCACGCGCTTCAGGCAACTGGCCTTGCGCCATAACGGCGGGGTAATGCAAGGCTCGCCCCAGCGCGAGATCCTGCCGTGGCATGTCGCGCTGCTGCGCCAGACCGGCGCACAGGACTCCGACTGGGTCTATGTTGAAGACAGGTCGAAGCGCCCGGGGCAGGTCGATGCCATCAGACTCCTGCGCCTTAACACGGTGACCGGGCGCAGCCAGCCAGTTGACCACCCCGGCAACGCGATTGGCTGGCTGCTGGACCAGCAGGGCTGCCTGCGCCTTGCCTACACCCTGGGCCAGGGCCAGGCCGGCATCCAGGTGCGCGACAACGACAGCGCGCCGTGGCGCCCGCTGGCCAACTTCAAGGCGTATTCCGTCGACCACGACGCGATCCGGGCCGTGGCCTATGGCGAAGGCGATACCTTGTACGTCCAGGCCAGCAACGGCGCCGACAAGAGGTCGATCTACCGCCTCGACCTGGCAAGCGGCAAGCTCGATGAGAAGCCGCTGATCTCGCTGGACGGCTATGACTTCCAGGGCCGCCTGGTCATCCGCGGCGGCAAGCTGGCCGGCGTGCATTACCTGCGCGACAGTGAAGGTACGCAATGGTTCGATCCCGATCTTAAGGCATTGCAGGCCGACATCGACATGGCCTTGCCGCAAACCGTGAACATGCTCGACCTGCCCGCCGACCCGCAGGCGCAGAACGTCCTGGTGCGCGCCTTCTCCGACGTGCGCCCTGCCAGTTATTACGTGTACGACCGCCGCGCCAGGACCCTGGACAAGGTGGGCGACACCTATCCCGCCATCGCACCGGAACAGATGGGCCGCCAGGGACAGGTACGCATTGCCGCGCGTGACGGCCTGGAAGTGCCGGCCATGCTGACGCTGCCATCGCAGAAGGAAGCGAAAAACCTGCCGATGGTGGTGCTGGTGCATGGCGGGCCCTATCTGCGCGGCACCAGGTGGGGCTGGCGGCCGGACGTGCAATTCCTGGCCTCGCGCGGCTACGCCGTGCTGGAGCCGGAATTCCGCGGCAGCACCGGCTATGGCGAGCAGCATTTCATCGCCGGCTGGAAGCAATGGGGCCTGAAAATGCAGGACGATATTGCCGACGCCACCAAATGGGCCATCGCAAAAGGCTACGCCGACCCGCAACGCATCTGCATCGCCGGCGCCAGCTATGGCGGTTATGCCACCCTGATGGGACTGGTCAACGACCCGCAACTGTACCGCTGCGGCGTGGAATGGGTCGGCGTTACCGACATCAAGCTGCTGTTCACCGGCCACTGGCGCTACCGCGACGACACCACCGACGATTACCGCCGCTACGGCATGCCCGACCTGATCGGCGATCCGGTCAAGGATGCCGAGCGCTTCAAGGCCACTTCACCGATCGAACAGGCACACCGCATCACCCAGCCGCTGTTGATGGCCTACGGCGGCGCGGACCTGCGCGTGCCGCTGGTGCATGGCACCCGCATGCGCGACGCGGTACGCCGCAACAACCAGCAGGTCGAATGGGTCGAGTACCCGGCGGAAGGCCACGGCTTCTACGTGCCAGCCAACCGCATCGACTTCTGGAGCCGCGTCGAGCGCTTCCTCGACCGCCAGATCGGACAACATCAAGTACCACCTCAAGCACAAGGACAACAATGATCAAGTATTTCCTGGCCGGACTGGCCACCGCGGCCGGACTGGCCCACGCTGCGCCACCGGCCCAGCAATTCTTTGAAGAACCGCGCTACAAGGATGCGAGGATTTCGCCGAGCGGCCGTTACCTGGCCCTGCGCGTCGGCGACAACAACGCCAAGGATTCACTGGCGGTGATCGATACCGAAACACTGCAAGTGGTCAGCGCCAAGCGCGTGAACAATTACGACGTCGGCGACGTCCGCTGGGTCAACGATGAGCGCCTTGTGTATAACGTCATCGACAACGACGCCGCACCGGGTGACTGGCGCTTTGCGCCCGGCCTGTATGCCATGAGCCGCGACGGCAAGGAATCGCGCCAGTTGGCCGATCACCGTTGGGCCAAGTCCAACCTTGGCACGCATATCAAGTCCCGCCTTGAGCCGTGGAATACCTACCTGATGAATGAGAATGGCGCACAGGATTCCCAATTCATTTACGTCCGGCGTCCTATCTGGTCGCAAAAGCCTGGCTATGACATCGAACATACCGAACTGGTCAAGCTCGACACCGTGAACGGCCAATCGAGCCTGGTAACCCATCCCGGCGTATCGCAAAACTGGATGCTGGACCAGAAGGGCGTCCCAACCATCATGATCTCGAAAAAAGATGGCAAGGACACTATCCATTTCCGCGACGCCGCGGGCGAGTGGCGCGAAGTCGCGACCCAGGCCGCCTATGGCGTCAACGAAGAGGGCATTTCGCCGATCGGCTTCTATGACGACAAGCGCCTGCTGGTCAAGACCCGCAAGGGCGGCGACAAGGCCGCGCTGTACCTGATGGACCTGGGCACCGGTAAAGTCGATGCTCAGCCACTGGTGGCGATGGCGGACTTCGACTTCAGCGGCAGCATGGTGTATTCCAACAATCGCCTGGCCGGCATCCATTACAAGGCCGATGCCCGCTCCAGCGTCTGGTTCGACCCGGCACTGCAAGCGGCCCAGAAAGAGGTAGACCGGCAATTGGCTGGCCTGATCAACCTCATCACGCCGCCAACGCACCCGGAAAGCGGCTGGATGCTGGTGGCCAGCTACTCGGACCGCCAGCCCCTCTTCTATTCCCTGTACAACAGCAACACACGTGAAGTCAAAGGCCTCGGCAGCACACGCCCAGAGGTCAAGGCCAGCGAGATGGGCCGCCAGGACATCGTCAAGTATCGCGCCCGCGACGGCCTGGCGATTCCGGCTTGGCTGACATTGCCGGCCAAGGGCGGCAAGAAGCTGCCGATGGTGGTGATGGTTCATGGCGGTCCCTATGTGCGCGGCAATGCATGGGGTTGGGATCCCGAAAGCCAATTCCTGGCATCGCGCGGTTATGCCGTGCTCGAGCCTGAGTTCCGCGGCTCTACAGGTTACGGCTTCAAGTTGTTCAATGCAGGGTTGAAGCAATGGGGTCTGAAGATGCAGGACGATATTGCCGACAGCGTCAAATGGGCGGTGGACAAAGGTATTGCCGACCCTGAGCGCGTCTGCATCATGGGCGGCAGCTACGGCGGCTACGCAACGCTGATGGGACTGGTCAAGGACGCGAGCCTGTACCGTTGCGGCATCGCCTATGCCGCCGTCACCGACATCCCGCTGCTGTATGACAGCGGCATGGCCGTCCTGTCCGACCTGCCGCCTGATTACAAGACCTACGGCGTGCCAACGCTGGTGGGCGACCTGGAAAAGGACGCCGCACAATTCGACGCGACCTCACCGCTGAAGCAAGCCGCGCGTATCAAGCGCCCGCTGCTGCTGGCGCATGGCACCGATGATCGTCGCGTTCCCTACCCGCACTACACCAAGCTGCGCAGCGCACTGCAGGACGCCAAGGCCGATGCCGAATTCGTCGAATACGTCGGCGAAGGCCACGGCTGGAGCACGCTGAAGACCCGCCTCGACTTCTGGGGCCGGGTAGAGAAATTCCTCGACAAGCATATCGGCGCGGGGGCAAAAACGGAGTAAGCTGGCGGCTCGTCCGTCACTTACTGGAAGGGGGCAGCGCGATGTCGTCTGGCAAAATCCTGGTCGCACAAGGGGGCGGTCCGACCGCCGTGATCAACCAGTCGCTGGCCGGCGTCGTGCTCGAGGCGCGCCGCTTCCGCAATGTGACGCGCATCTACGGTGCGCTGCACGGCGTGCGCGGCATCGTCAACGAGGAATTCGTCGACCTGACGCAAGAGACCAGCCATAACCTGGAACTGGTGGCCGCCACGCCCTCCTCCGCACTCGGCTCGACACGCGACAAGCCGGACCTGAAGTATTGCGAAGACATTTTCAAGGTACTGAAGGCGCACGAAATCGAGCATTTCTTCTACATCGGCGGCAACGATTCATCGGACACGGTGCGCATCGTGGCCGAACAGGCGCAGGCGGCCGGCTATCCGCTGCGCGCCATCCACATCCCCAAAACCATCGACAACGACCTGGTCGGCAATGACCACACGCCGGGCTTTCCCTCCGCGGCGCGCTTCGTGGCGCAAGCCTTTGCCGGCGCCAACCTCGATAACGCTTCGCTGCCGGGCGTGTACGTGGGCGTGGTGATGGGCCGCCATGCCGGCTTCCTGACAGCCGCCTCGGCACTCGGCAAGAAATTCCCGGACGACGGACCGCACCTGATCTACCTGCCGGAGCGGGTGTTCTCGATCGAGCAGTTCCTGGCAGACGTGAAAGACACGTATGCGCGCTACGGACGCTGCGTGGTGGCAGTGTCGGAGGGCATCCACGATGCGTCAGGCGAACCGATCGCCACCTTGCTGGCAAAGGAAGTGGAGCGCGATGCGCACGGCAATGTGCAGCTCTCCGGCACCGGTGCGCTGGCCGACCTGCTGTGCGACGAGATCAAGGACAAGCTGGGCATCAAGCGCGTGCGCGGCGATACCTTCGGCTATTTGCAGCGCTCCTTCATCGGCTGCGTGTCGGACGTAGACCAGCGCGAGGCGCGCGAAGTGGGCGAGAAGGCCGTGCAGTTCGCCATGTGGGGCGACCGCAATGGCTCGGTGGCGATCAAGCGCACCGGCTTCTATTCGGTCGACTATGAACTGCTGCCGCTGGAAGCAGTGGCAGGCAAGACCCGCACCATGGAAGATGCATTCATCGACGAGAAGGGCACCGGCGTGACCGATGCCTTCCGCCTGTACCTGCGTCCCCTGCTCGGTTCCGGCATGCCGGACGCCTACCGCCTGCGGCCGGCGCCGGTGCCGAAGATCCTCAAGCGCTAAAACATCGCCGGCAGTTCCGCCGCCAGGAAGTCGGACAGCGCGCGCACCTTGGTCTGCAGGTGGCGGTTGCCGGGATAGACGATGTAGGCCACGCGCGGCTGCAGCTGCCAGGCCGGCAGCACCCAGGCGCCACAGGCCGAGCGCTTCGGCCAGGCGGAATGCCAGCGCGCGGTGCGCCAGCAAATCGTGCGGCGCCTGCGGTGCGCCGTGCTGGCGCAGGTAGAAACTCGCAACTGCCCTGGCAGCCATGCTGCTGACCGCCAACGCCATCGCTGCCGAACCGGGCACCAGCCCTGGGGGCCGCAAGATGAAATCGGGCGGCTAAACCTGGTCACCCAGGCCTCCAGCGCGGCCATCCTGGCACGCATCGGCGGCGGCCGCGCGTATGACCTGTCGGTGGATTATTTCGTCGGCATGCCAAGCTGGCAGGCGGCCGGCGACCCGCCCTACCTGATGTGGATGACCCATACGCCGCACGGCAACGTGCTGTCGGACCCGATGGAGACCGGCAAGGCCATGAACCAGCACGTCAGCTATACGGGCAGCGCGATCTCGATGTACGCCCATATGGGCACCCACATCGATGCGCTGAACCACTTCGGCCTGAATGGCAAGATCTGGAACGGCCTCAAGGCTTCCGAACACCTGGGCGACCGTGGCTGGAAGGTGGCGGGCGCGGAGAAGCTGCCGCCAATCGTGGCGCGCGGCGTGCTGATCGACGTGGCGGCGGCCAAGGGCGTCTCCATGCTGCCGGATAACTACCGCGTGACCGGCAAGGACCTGGCCGAGGCTTCGGCCAGGCAGAAGGTGGCGCTGCGAAAGGGCGACGTGGTGCTGATCCGCACCGGCCGCATGCAGCAGTTCGAAAAAGCCCAGGCCTTCATGCAGAATCCGCCGGGCATGGGCCTGGATGCGGCGCGCTTCCTGGTGGAGCAGAACGGGGCGATGGTGGTGGGCGCGGATAACCTGAGTTTCGAGGCCATCCTTTCCGAAGCGAAGGACAACTACATCCCGGTCCACACCTATTTGCTGGCCGAGCACGGAGTGCCGATCATGGAGCTGGTCAACCTGGAACAGCTGGCGCGCGACAAGGTGTATGAATTTGCCTTTATCGGCGCCTCGCTCAAGCTGCGCGGGGCGGATGCGGCGCCGATGCGGCCGATCGCGCTGCCGCTGCGCTGATCACTGCCGGTGCACGTCCTTGTAGGCCAGCATCTCCGCCAGGCGTTCTTCCTTGTCGGGATCGAAGCCGCAGCTGGCTTCGAACTTTTCCGGGTTTTCGTAGGTGCCAAACAGCATGTCCCACCATACGATGTCGCCGTAGTTGTTCTTGTGGCGTCCGTACTGGTGGTGGATGCGGTGCATCTCGGGCCGCTGGAAGAACCAGCCGACCCAGCGCGGCGTGGTGACGCTGGTGTGGTAGAAAAATTCGCCGAGCGCGGTGCACAGGGTATAGACCGCGCCAGCTTCCGGCGACAGGCCAAGGAAGGCATATACCAGCAGGCTGCCGATAATCGAGTTGACGATCATTTCGCCGGGATGCTTGTAGAAGGAAGTGATGACCTCGATGCGCTGCGGGCTGTGGTGGATCTGGTGGAACAGTCGCCACAGCAGGTCCGATTCGTGGCGCACGCGGTGCCACCAGTAGAACACGAAGGTCGCGATGAAGTAGGCCAGCAAGCCGCCAGCCGCCGGGCCGACGTGCTCAGACAGGTGCAGCAGCGAGGCTTGCGAGGCCCAGCGCTCCCAGCTCACCCCGGCCAGCAGGACCACGCCGAGCTGCACGGCATTGATGGCCAGCACGCGCACGGGCCAGGTGCGGACCTGGGGCAGCCGCCATCCGGGCCGCAAGCGCTCCAGCACAAAACAGGCGGCGAAGACGATGAAGATTGTGGTGAGCATGGCGTGTCCTTTCGTTTGGCAAGGACGAATGATCGCGCCGGAGCGCAGCGCGGGCCCAGGAAAATCCTCGTTGGTATCGGATTTAGATACGGCCGGCATATAGGGCGGGTTCTCGCCTGTTGGCGGCCTAGCATGGTGGCTCTTTCAAACAGGAGACGACCATGAAAAAACTGATTGCGGCACTGGCCATGGCAAGCAGCGCTGCTGGGGCCGTGGGCGGCACCGCGGCAAGTGCACCCGCCGCCACCCCGGCCGAAATTGAGCGCGGGCGGCACGCCTTTGACTTCCTGCACGGCGACTGGACAGTGCAGAACCGCCGCCAGTCGGATTACGCCAACCCGGACAGCCCGTGGGAGACCTTCAGCGCCAGCAACCTGGTGCAGGCGCTGCCGGCCGGCATCGGCAACTATGACGAATACCGGCCGCTGGGCGACTGGCGGCCCGGCTTCGTAGCGATGACGCTGCGCGTATTCGATCCAACTACCGGGCGCTGGAGCATCTACTGGCTGACCAACCGCGACGGCGGGCTCGATCCCGCCACCGGCACTTTGCTGCCGCCGGTGGTAGGCCGCTTCGATGCCGATGGCGTGGGACGCTTCGAGGGCGAGGAAGTCTACAAGGGCCGCACAGCCCGCGTGCGCTTCACCTGGACCCGCAGCAGCGCGCACCAGGCGCGCTGGGAGCAGGCCTATTCCTGGGACGACGGCACCAGTTGGCAAACCAACTGGATTATGGACTTCACGCGGAAACAGGCTGCCCGATAGCCCTGCCGCGCCAGGCACGCATGCCGAGTGCGGCTGCCGCGTACAGCGCCGCCACGCTCCAGAAGATGTGTTCCAGCGGCAGCCACGCCATGGCCAGGCCGCCGGCTGCTGCGCCCAGCAGCGCGCCCGCCTTGGCGGCGCTGTTGCCGGCACCGAGAACGCGGCCTTGCTGCCGGTCGTCGACTTCCTGCGACAGCAGGCCGTAGAACACCGGCAGCAAGGCGGCCATCGCGATGCCCCATGCCAGCCGCGCGGCCAGCACCAGCACGATGCTGCGGCCCCAAGCCTGCAGGGCGACGATGCCGGCGCATCCCCAGCAGATCCACTCGATCCTGTGCAACACCCACTCGCGCGGCCTGCCTTTGAAATGCTTTGCCCAGATTGGCGCGAACAGGCAAAGGCCGACAGCGGTGGCGCCGTAGCATAAACCCGTCAGCCAGGGCGGCGCTTGCAGCACCTGCTCCGCGTACAGGCTGAAGAAGCCTTGCGGCATCATCTTGCCTGCCTGGACCAGGACGATGCCGGCCAGGAGGCCGGCCACCACCTTGCCCATCCCCACCGCAGCCTGCACGTGCACACCCGGCGTGCCGGCAACATCCTGCGCCGAGGCTAGTGGCACTGGCGCCGGCAATGGCACCGGTAACACCAGCGCAGCGCACACGGCGCAAGCGAGGCATATCACGGCGGCAGCCACGTTGACCGTCGTGAAGCCGAGCGACGAGAACAGCAGCCCGCCGGCCAGCGGTCCAAGCACCGAACCGAGCGCGGTGGCGACCTGCAGCCGCGCCATCAATGCGCCGCGCTCCGCACGCGGGACGATGCCTGCGCCGTAGGCTTGTGCGGCTGCGATGAAGCCTGCCAGGGCCCCTTGCAGCAGGCGCACCAGCAGCACCACGATGCCGCTGCCGGCATACGCGAGCCAGAGCTGGGTGGCAGCCAGCGCCAGCAAGGCGCGCAACAGCATCGGCTTGTGGCCGACACGGTCGCCGATGCGGCCCCACAGGGGCGTGAACAGCATTGCCGTCACCAGCGGTCCGGCATAGGCGACTGCGCTGGCCACCGCCAGGCCGCCGGGCGCATCGCCAAGCGCGCGCAGCTGCAGCGGCCAGAATGGCCCGCTCATCTCCATTGCGCCCATCGACAGCAACTGGATGGCGAACAGCCAGCGCAAGGCAGCCATCAGCGCAGCGCCTCGCGCAGCGGGTTAGGCATGCTGCCCAGGGCATCGTCCGAACTGTCGGTCAGGCGCATGCGCAGGAAGGACTTGGCCGGCCAATCGCCCTCCAGCAGCGCAGCGCGTTCCTGCTCCCAGCGCACAGGATCTGCCTGGCCCCGCAACAGCTCGAAGGCAGCGGCCAGTTCGCGGCCGAAGATGCGCCAGAAGATATCTTCGTCGCTGCGGTAGCTGCGCGCGAGCAGCAGGGCCAGCTCCGAGACATGGCACAGCAGGACCGCGTGCAGCAGCTTGTCGCGCACTGTGCCTTCATCGTCGAACAGGGTGTGGCCGGCGCGGTGCGCCTGCAGCGTGTGGCCGCTGCGCTCCAGGGTCGGGCGGTGGATGCGGATATCGCCGAAATCGCGTACCAGCAATTGCACCGGGCGGTAGTGCTGGTCCAGCACGATGAAGCTGTTTTGCTGGTGCGCTTCGAAAGCCACGCCGTACAGAAGATAGGCCGACAGCACGGCGCGCAGCGCGGTGGCCGCATAGAGGCGGAAGAACTGCTGCGCGCCGGCGGCATCGTCGCCGCAGCACAGGGCGACCGCCTCCGTCACCAGCGCGCGGCCGCTGAAGGGCGACTCGGCAAACAGCGCGCCCACCGGCATCGCCAGCATGCCCGGCGCCACGCAGGCAGCCGGGTTGGCGCGGTACAGCGCTGCGAGGTGGCGGGCGCGGTCATCGTCGGCGTCCAGCAGGTGGATGCCGCATTGCTCGGGCACGATGGCCAGCGTACCGCCAAACCCGTCCTCGCTGGCGATGATCGATGACAGCAGGCGCGATACGCGCGGCCCCATCACCGCCGATTTCGGCGAGACCGTGCGCTGCACGCTGGTCAGGCGCAGCGAGACCGGCAGCTTGACATGGGGCATTTGTCCGGAGCCATGCGGCACCACGGTGCGGAACGACATGGTCGGCGTGGCAGGCATCGCCGCGTCGAGCAGCAGCAGGTCGCCGCCGGCGATCTCCTGCGCGAACAATTGCGGAAGCTGGCGGCTGGCCTGGTAGGGATGCAGCGGCAATGGCAGCCAGCCTTCATGCGGCAGGCCGCGCGCCTGCATGGCGGCCAGCCAGGCTTGCCAGGCCTGCGGATAGGTGCGGCCGAACCAGTTTCGGTATTCCTCGCCATCGGCGGCAAACGCCACGTGCGCCCTGGCGGCGCGCAGTGCGGCTAGCGGCACGCGCAACTGCGCCTCGAATTCGGGCGACAGCGCCATCACGTCTTCGGCGGACAGCCCGAGCTTGGTCTTGTAGTTCGGGTGCCAGGGATGGCCCAGCGTGCCCCACTGCTCCAGCAGCAGCGGCACATTGGCGTGGCCGGAATTGCGCAAGGCGGCGAGGAAGAGCCGGTGGCGCTCGCGCAGCCTGCCGCTCAGTTCTTCGCCCCAGTTGCCGCGGTAGGCCAGGCACAGCGCGTCGTTGGTGGTGCTGTTTTCCAGCTCGACGGACAGGCGCTGGATGACTTCTTCGGATGGAGGACCGGGCAGCGAAGGGGCGACGCCAGCCAGCAGTTCGGCCGGCGTGGCCAGCACTTGCGGCGGGCGGCCCGGCTGCACCAGCGAAATGGCGCCATCGAGCTGCAGGTTGCCGATGCGGCCCAGGCGCAGGCCTTCAAAGCGCAGCATGGCGCGCTGGCCCCACAAGGGCAGCCAGCTGGCGTGGTTATCGTGGATCAAATGACCCGGTTCCAGCAATTGTTCGCGGAACAGGGCTTGGAGAGTGCGCTGCAAACCACGCTGCCTGGCATTAAGCTGGGTAGGGTCAGCGGCGATCGGTTTCAGTCGCGCATTCATGGGTTACCTTTTGGTTAAGGGAACCGCATGCTAGCGTAAACGCGAATGATTCTCAATCACGTTTCAATCGTGCTTGAGGAATATCAAACAAAAACGGAGCCGCTTGGGCTCCGTTGCTTGAAAAATGGGGTACGTCCCTATTTTTTACACGACGATGGTCTGGTGCTCGCCTTCCGCGCGGGCGCGGATCTTGCCGATGCGGGATACGGTCTCGCCGGCTGCGGCCAGCTGGGCCATGGCTGCGTCGGCGTTTTCAGCCGAGACGATCACGGTCATGCCGATGCCGCAGTTGAACACGCGGTGCATTTCGGCGTCGGCCACGCCGCCGTGCTGCTGCAGCCACTTGAACAGTGGCGGCATGGTCCAGGAGGAGCCATCCAGTTCGGCGGTCAGGTTGTCGGCCAGCACGCGCGGGATGTTTTCCACCAGGCCGCCGCCGGTGATGTGCACCAGGCCTTTGACTTCCATCGCTTCCATCAGCGCCAGCAGCGGCTTGACGTAGATGCGGGTTGGCTCCATCAGCACGTCGGCCAGCTTGCGGCCGTGGAAGTCGGCTTCCAGGTCCGGCTTGGCCACTTCGATGATCTTGCGCACCAGCGAGTATCCGTTGGAGTGGGCGCCCGAGGAGGCCAGGCCCAGCACCACGTCGCCCGGCTTGATCTTGGAACCGTCGATCAGCCTGGATTTTTCCACCGCGCCGACGGCGAAGCCGGCCAGGTCGTATTCGCCGTCCGGGTACATGGAAGGCATTTCAGCGGTTTCGCCGCCAATCAGCGCGCAGCCGGAGATTTCGCAACCCTTGGCGATGCCCTTGATCACGTCGGTGGCGGTCGCAACGTTCAGCTTGCCGCAGGCGAAGTAGTCGAGGAAGAACAGCGGCTCGGCGCCCTGCACCAGGATATCGTTCACGCTCATGGCCACCAGGTCGATGCCCACGGTGTCGTGGCGGTTCAGCTCAAACGCCAGTTTCAGCTTGGTGCCGACGCCGTCGGTACCGGAAACCAGCACCGGCTCCTTGTATTTCTTGCTGATCTCGAACAGCGCGCCGAAGCCGCCGATGCCGCCCATCACGCCTTCGCGCATGGTGCGCTTGGCGAATGGCTTGATCGCTTCAACTAGGGCGTCGCCGGCGTCAATATCGACACCTGCGTCACGGTAGGACAGGGAAACATTCGAAGGTTGGCTCATGGTGTTGTCGCAACTGAGGCGGAAGAATGGAAAAGCGGTGGCCGAATACGGCAAGTCCGCTATTTTAGCATTTTTACCCCCCGAACTTCCGCTTTTTCAGCCCCCGGAGCGGCAAACTTCCCCCAATCCGGGGCGCGCACCGAGCTTGAGCAGGCGTTCGGCCAATTCATCGTTCTTCTTTTCCCGTGCCACCTCGTAGGGCGTGAGGCAGCCATTGTCCGGGTCGGCTTTGCCGTTCGGGTCGGCGCCCTGCTCGATGGCAAAGCTGACGCGGGCGCTCACCGCCGACACGCATTTCTGCCATTCCGCCTCGAAGCGCTCAGGCGTGGCCAGCTTGCGCGTCATGTCCTGGTCGCATTCGCTGATCAGGCGCACCAGCATGCTGCGCTTGCCCCAGGTGCTGCCGTTCGGGTCGGCGCCCAGCGCGATCAGACGCCTGGCGGCGTCGAACTGGTCCTTGCGGATGAAGCGGTTCAGCAGGGCCGAGTACGTGGTCGACTGGACATTGGGGTTGGCACCGGCCAGGATCAGCAGCGCCAGGTATTCATTGTCGGTTTCGCAATAGTCGCAGGTCGACAGGTTGATGCCCCTGGCGCTGGCGCCATGCTCGACCAGCAGGTGGGCCAGTGCCAGCCGGCGCGGCCAGCTTTCCTGCGGGACGTTGCGCGCGAAATAAGCCTGGTTCACGGTCTCCTGCAGCAGGACAGTGCCCAGTTCGCCGGAGAGGTCGGCCTTCCCGACCAGGTATTCGAGGACGGCGAAGCGCTTGGCGTCCTTGGCCGGGTCGGGCTTGGTCAGGTAGGTGTTGACCGCCACGCCCAGCATGTTTTCCGGGGCAAAACTGGGGTCCTTCGCCTGGTCGAAGCGCTTGATGCGCGACAGGTCGCCTTCATCGGTCGCGTCGATGACTTTGGAAGATGGTTTCTTGAAGTTCACCGCCTCGACCATGTTGGCTGCGGCGTCGGCCACGCTGGCGGCGGCGGCACGCGGCATGCACAGCAGGCGGTTGAAACCTTCGCATTTTTCGCCATCATCGGCCGCCATGGCAGGGGCATGCGCGGCAAATGCCAGGGACAGGGCCGCTACGGCGGCACGGGAACGGACAGACAGCATGACATCAGATCGGAGTTGATTTATGGAAATATTAAACTACTGGTCGGCCCGGCGCATGGTGTTTTTAACAGCAGAGGCGTTAGAATAGCCCTTCCTTCGTCCCGACCATGCCCCAGCAGATGCCATTTTCCCTCTCGGCAGAACAAAAACAAACGCTATTCTGGGTGTCGGTCTGGGCCGCCTTCTTTTTCCTGCTCTGGATACTGGGGCCGGTGCTGACGCCTTTCCTGGCAGCCGCCATTTTCGCATACGCGCTGAATCCCGCCGTCGACAAGCTGTGCCGCATGCGCCTGTTGCGGCGCTGGAAAATGCCGCGCGCGCTGGCCGTTTCCGTCGTCATCACGCTGTTTGGCGCCGCCGTGCTGGCGCTGCTGCTGATCGTGGTCCCGGTGCTGCAAAAGGAAATCCCCCTGTTGCAGGCGGCCATTCCCGCTTCGCTGGCCAAGCTGAACGACACCCTCGGCCCGCGCCTGCAGCAACTGGGCGTGCAATTCACCCTCGACGGCGCCAGCATCAAGGCCCTGGTGGCTGAAAAAATGGCCGAAAGCGGCAACCAGCTCTGGTCTGCCGTGCTGAATTCCGTGCGCACCGGCGGCAGTGCGGTACTGGGCTGGCTGGCAACGGTCGTGCTGATCCCGGTCGTGCTGTTCTACCTGCTGCTGGACTGGCACCAGCTGCTGGCCCGCATTGCCGCAGCCGTGCCGCGCCGCTACATCGGCGCCACCATGGACATGGCGCGCGAATCGGACGTGCTGCTGGCCCAGTACCTGCGCGGCCAGTTGCTGGTGATGCTGGTGTTGTCGGTTTATTACTCCACTGCGCTGGCGGTGGCCGGCTTCGACGTGGCGCTGCCAGTCGGCATCCTGTCCGGCGTGCTGGTGTTCATTCCCTATCTCGGCTTCGGCCTGGGCCTGCTGCTGGCGCTGATGGCGGCGGTGCTGCAATTTTCCGACTGGAGCGGGCTGGTGGCAGTGGCCATCATCTATGGCCTGGGCCAGGTAATCGAAGGTTTTTTCCTGACGCCGCGCCTGGTCGGCGAGCGCATCGGCCTCGATCCGCTGGCCGTGATCTTCGCCTTGTTGGCCTTCGGCCAGCTGTTCGGCTTCGTCGGCGTACTGCTGGCTTTGCCCGCTTCCGCCCTCTTGATGGTCGGTTTCAGGCACTTGCGCCGCCACTACCTGCGCAGCAGCTTTTATAATGCGTAGTGTGAAGATCGATTACGTTAGCAAAAAGTCCACAATATCGGGACAAGTCCAATGAAACAGCTGGTGCTTGACCTGGGTGCGGAGCCGGTGTGCACCCTCGAATCCTTCGAGGTGGGCCGCAATGCCGAGGTGGCGGCGCTGATGCGCCAGTTCGCCGAACGCAGCTCCCGCGAGCATTTCGCCTACCTGTGGGGGGAAATTGGCGCAGGCAAGTCGCACCTGCTGAAGGCGCTCGCCTCGAGCGACCGCGCGCGCTATATTTCGCCGTTTTCGATTGAAACCGAGTTCCTGTATTCGCCGGACGTGGACCTGTACCTGCTGGACGACTGCGAAAAGCTGTCGCCGGTGGCCCAGATCGATGCCTTTGCCCTGTTCAACGAGATCCGCGCCAACAACGCCTTCATGGTGAGCGCGGGCTCGGTCGCCCCGGCCGTGCTGCCGGTGCGCGAGGACTTGCGCACGCGCATGGGCTGGGGCCTGGTGTACCAGATCCATGGCCTGACCGACGAGGAAAAGCTGGCAACGCTGACGCAAATGGCCGAAGCGCGCGGTTTGACCCTCTCGCCCGGTGTGCTACCTTACCTGCTGTCGCACTTCCAGCGCGACATGGTATCGCTGTCCTCGATGCTCGACTCGCTCGACCAGTATTCCCTGGAAACCAAACGCCCGATCACCCTGCCCCTGCTGCGCGAATGGCTGCAGGAGGAAGCGAAAGAATGATGAAACTCGCCCTGTTCGACCTTGACCATACCCTGCTGCCGATCGATTCCGATTTCGAATGGGGCCAGTTCCTGTGCCGCGTAGGCGCCGTCGATGCCGTTGAATTCAAGCGCCGCAACGAAGAGTTCTTCGCCCAATACCAGGCGGGCACCCTGGATCCGGTGGAATACCTGGAATTTTCGCTCGGAACCCTGGCTTGCTTCGAGCCCGGGCAACTGGCCGAACTGCAGCAGCAGTACATGACCGAAGTGGTGATGCCGAATATCCTGCCGGCCGCCCGCGCCCTGCTGCAAAAGCACCTCGACGCCGGCGACCTGGTGGCGATCGTCACGGCAACCAACCACTTCGTCGTGGCGCCGATCGCCAAGGCCTTCGGCGTCGAGCACCTGATTGCTGCGATGCCGGAGCGCGATGCCGCCGGCCGCATCACCGGCAAGCTGCTCGGCACGCCAACCCAGGGCGAAGGCAAGATCGTGCACACCAAGGCCTGGCTCGAGAAACTGGGGCACTCGCTGGACAGCTTCGAAAGCGTCCACTTCTACAGCGATTCCCATAACGACCTGCCGCTGCTGTCGATCGTCAGCCATCCGATTGCGACCAACCCGAACGCCAAGCTGTCCGAGCACGCGACCGCGCAAGGCTGGCCACTAATTCACCTGTTCAATGATTAAGAAATTTATCCGCAAGATCCTGGGCGTCAAGAACGCGAGACCCCGCAACGAACCGCTGGTGCTGGGCGCCAAGGACCATGGCATCGACCCGCGCATGGTGTCGAACAACGCGATCCGTGTGACCAGCACGCTGCAGGAAGCCGGCTTTGAAGCCTTCGTGGTCGGCGGCGCAGTGCGCGACCTGCTGCTGGGCGTAAAGCCGAAAGACTTTGACGTCGCCACCAATGCCACGCCGGAGCAGGTGAAGCGCCTGTTCCGCCGCGCCTTCATCATCGGCCGCCGGTTCCAGATCGTGCACGTGATGTTCGGCCAGGACCTGCTGGAGGTGACCACCTTCCGCGGCACCGCCACCGACAATGCGCCGAAGGACGAGCATGGCCGCGTGCTGCGCGATAACACCTTCGGCTCCCAGGCGGAAGACGCGGAGCGCCGCGACTTCACCATCAACGCCATGTACTACAACCCTGCCACGCAGGAAGTGCTGGACTACCACGGCGGCATCGACGATATCCGCGCCAAGACGCTGCGCATCATCGGCCAGCCGGAAGCGCGCTTCCGCGAAGACCCGGTGCGCATGCTGCGCGTGGTGCGCTTTGCGGCCAAGCTGAAATTCTCCATCGAACGTTCCACCGCCGAGCCGATCGGCGTGATGGCGCCATTGATCAACAACGTGCCTGCAGCGCGCGTGTTCGACGAAATGCTCAAGCTGCTGACTTCCGGCCAGGCGCTGGCCTGCCTGCAGCAGCTGCGCAAGGAAGGCTTGCATCACGGCCTGCTGCCGATGCTGGACGTGGTGCTGGAGCAGCCGCTGGGCACCAAGTTCGTAACGCTGGCGCTGGACTCCACCGACAAGCGCGTCATGGCCGGCAAGACCGTGTCGCCGGGCTTCCTGTTTGCGTCCCTGCTGTGGCACCAGGTGCTGGAGAAGTGGCAGGCCTACCAGGCGGCGGGCGAGTTCCCGATCCCGGCCCTGCACCTGGCCGCCGACGAAGTGTTGCAGTCGCAGACCGAGAAGCTGGCGATCCAGCGCAAGATCGGTTCCGACATGCGCGATATCTGGGCCATGCAGCCGCGCTTCGAGCGCCGCAATGGCAAGAACCCGTACAAGCTGCTGGAGCATGAACGCTTCCGCGCCGGCTACGACTTCCTGCTGCTGCGCTGCGCCTCCGGCGAGATCGACCGCGAACTGGGCGACTGGTGGACTGCCTTCTACGAAGGCGACGAGACCATGCGCGCCGAGCTGGTGTCGACGGCGTCGTCCGGCGGCGGCAAGAAAAAGAAACCTGCGCCGCGCCGCAGCCGCGCCGCAGCGCTCGACGACGCGCCAGTGGACGCGAATCCGGACGGCGAAGAAGGCGACGAGTCCGATGACGACGAATTCCTGGAACCACGCCCGGAGGGCGAAGCGCCGGCCCGCAAGCGCCGCCGCCGCCCGCGCCGCGGCCGCCGTAGTGGCGGTGGCAGTGGCGGCAACGCACCGGCCGGCGAGGCTTGATGCCTGTTACCGCCTTCATCGGCATCGGCGCCAATCTTGGCGACGCCCGGGCCAACGTGCTGGATGCGGCGGAGCGCCTGCGCAAGCTGCCGGGCGTCACGCTGGAGGCGGTGTCTTCGCTGTACCGCACGGCACCGATTGACTCTTCGGGTGATGACTATATCAATGCTGTTGCGCGCTTGAGCACCGGGCTGCCGGCGCAGGCGTTGCTGGAGGCGCTGTTCGATATCGAGCGGGCGCATGGGCGTGAGCGGCCTTACTTCAATGCGCCGCGCACGCTGGACCTGGATTTGCTGCTGTATGGCGATGAACACATTGCGACGGCTACGCTGCTTGTGCCGCATCCGCGCATGCATCAGCGGGCGTTTGTCCTGATGCCGCTGCTTGAACTGGTGCCGGATCTCGTGTTGCCGGGACTGGGATGCGCGGCCGATTTCGTGCCTTCGGTTTCCAACCAAGGTATTATCCGCCTTTAAAACCGGTAAACCGGGGTCGGACGGGACGGCCATCCGGCGCAGGGTCAGACCCCGTCTGCTCAACTGTCGAGGGTTTTGGTTTAAGGCGTCTGATCTTTTTCGAACGTCAAAGACCTGGAACCAACGTCGAAACCGAAAGACCGTTGGGGGTCTGACCCTTGGGTCTGACCCCGGTTTACCGGTTTAGAAGCAAACCATCTTCATGACTGTGGCGTGGTACGGACACCCGAAGAACTGCTCTAACAAGTCCTGGCTGATTGCAGCATTCGGATTCAGCCGCAGTTAGAATATCGCTTTTCGAATTTAAGGACATACCATGTCTGGCAACCTGCAAAACCCTTACCCGGCGCCTGCGCGTGCCGTCCCTACCAAGGCGGTCACGATCCCTTCGATCAACGCCTTGAAGGCAGCCGGCGAAAAGATCACCATGCTGACCTGCTACGACGCCAGCTTCGCCTCCCTGATGGACGGCTGCGGCGTGGAAGTGCTGCTGATCGGCGATTCGCTGGGCATGGTATGCAATGGCCACCAGTCCACCCTGCCGGTGACCGTGCAGGAAATCGCCTACCATACCGCCGCCGTCGCACGCGGCGCGAAAAACGCGCTGATCCTGGCCGACATGCCTTTCGGCTCCTACGCCACGCCGGAACAGGCATTCAACAACGCCGTGCAACTGATCCAGGCCGGTGCGCACATGGTGAAGATCGAAGGCGGCGCCTGGGTTGCTGAAACCGTGCGCTTCCTGGTGGAGCGCTCGATCCCTGTTTGCGCCCACCTGGGCCTGACCCCGCAGTCCGTGCACACGCTGGGCGGCTATAAGGTGCAAGGCAAGACCATCGAAAGCGCCGAACTGCTGAAACAGGACGCGCTCAAGCTGCAGGCAGCGGGTGCGGCCATGGTGGTGCTGGAAGCCATTCCCACCGCGCTGGGCAAGGAAGTCACCGACATGCTGTCGATGCCGACCATCGGTATTGGCGCCGGTCCTGATTGCTCGGGCCAGGTGCTGGTGATGCACGATATGCTGGGCGTGTTCCCAGGCCGCAAAGCGCGCTTCGTGAAGAACTTCATGGAAGGCCAGGTGTCGATCCAGGCAGCGGTGAAAGCCTACATCGACGCCGTCAAGGGCGGCACTTTCCCGGCAATTGAGCACTGTTTCTGACGCCATGAGCAAGCCGCTTGAAGACGACGAGTACGAACGGCTCGATGAACTGCTGGCCGCAATGGGCCCGCAGAGCATGGACGTGGCCAAGCTGGAAGGCTTCCTGACCGCGCTGATGATTGGCCCGTCCGAAGTAGCGCAGGAAACGTGGCTGCCCGCAGTCTGGGGTGGCGCGGCCGGCAGCGACGAAGCTGCCGCGCTGGCCTTGCGTCATCACGACTACATGCGCGTGTGGATGCAAAAAGACCCGGGCAGCTTCGAGCCAATCTACGAATGCGGAGGCAGTTGGACCGTGGAGGCGTGGTGCGAAGGCTTTATGGCCGGCGTCGCTATTGCAGCCGATGCCTGGGGGCCGCTACGCGCCCAGCAGCCCGCACTGCTGGTGCCGTTCCAGGCACCGCTGAATCCCGCCAGGTTGCCGCAGTCGGTCATCAAGATCAACGAATTCTTCCACGCACCGCAGCCTAAGGTGACCAAGGCCGGACGCAACGATCCCTGCCCTTGCGGCAGCGGCAAGAAATTCAAGAAGTGCTGCGGCGCTTGACTTAAACCTGGATCCAGGTGGTTTTCATTTCGGTGTACTTGTCGAAGGCATGCAGCGATTTGTCGCGTCCATTGCCTGATTGCTTGTAGCCGCCGAACGGCACCGTGATATCGTCGCCATCGTACTGGTTGACGTGCACGGTGCCCGCCTTCAGCGCACGCGAGGTGCGGATCGCTTTCGAAATATCCGACGTCCACACCGCTGCGTGCAGGCCATACGGCGTATCGTTCGCTTGCTTCACTGCTTCGTCGAGATCACGGAACGACAGCACCGACAGCACCGGTCCGAAAATTTCCTCCCGCGCGATCTGCATGGTGTTTTGCACGCCGTCGAACAGCGTTGGCTCCACATAGAACCCACCAGTCTCCTTGCGCACAGCATTGCCGCCGGCGAGCAGCTTCGCGCCTTCGTCGCGGCCCGCGTCGATATAGCCCATCACGGTCTTCATCTGGATCGAATCGACAATCGCACCCATGACGGTCTTTTCGTCGAGCGGATCGCCCGGTGCAAAAGAAGGCACCATGGCCAGCGCCTTTTCCAGGAATTTGTCCTTGATCGACTCCTCAACGAACAGGCGCGAGGGCGCATTGCAGCTCTCGCCCTGGTTGAAGTAGATCGAGCCGACTGCCGCGGCAACAGCGGCGTCAAGGTCGGGGCAATCGGCGCACACGATGTTGGCCGACTTGCCGCCCAACTCGGTCCAGGCGCGCTTCAGGTTCGACTGCCCGGCCATCTGGATGATCTGCTTGCCCGTGCGCGTGGAGCCGGTGAAGCCGATGCAGTCCACGTCCATGTGCATGGCCAGTGCGGCGCCGGCCTCGTTGCCGTAACCCGGCAGTACATTGAAGACGCCTGGCGGGATGCCGGCTTCCACCGCCAGTTCGGCCAGCCGCAGCGCCGACAACGGCGACTTCTCGGATGGCTTGAGCACCACGCTGTTGCCCGCTGCCAGCGCCGGCGCGATTTTCCACGCCGCCATCAGCAGCGGATAATTCCACGGCACGATGGCAGCGACCACGCCGACCGGCTCACGCGTAATCAATGCCAGCGAATTACCCGGTGTCGGTGCAATCTCGCCATACACCTTGTCGATTGCTTCGCCGTACCAGCGGATGCAATTCGCGGCAAGCGACACATCGACCACCTGGCTGTATTTGATTGGCTTGCCCATGTCGAGCGTCTCGAGCAGCGCCAGTTCATCCTTGTTCTGCATCATAAGGTCGGCGAACTTGACCAGCACACGCTTGCGCTGTGCCGGTGCCTGGCTCGCCCAGCGGCCGCTGTCGAAGGCACGGCGTGCCACGGCGACCGCCTGGTCGACATCGGCCGCGTCGCAACGCGCCGTCTGCGACAGGTAGCGGCCATCAATGGGGGACAGGTTGTCGAACTTGCGCTCACCGCGCGCCCAGGTGCGCTCACCGTTGATGAAAGCGCGTCCGTCCAGCGTCAGCATCTTGGCACGCTCGTGCCAGTTGATCGATTCTTTTGCCATGGCTTACATCCATCCTCTCTGCTGCAGGTCCGCATAGGTATCGTCGAGGCAGCGCCGGATCAGGGCTACCATTTCATCGATCTGTTCACGCGTCATCACCAGCGGCGGCGCTATGATCATTCGGTCACCGACCGCACGCATGATCATGCCGTTGTTGAACATATAGCCGCGGCATATCATGCCCACTTCAAGTTTCGGGTCGAAGTATTCGTGCCCGTGGATGGTAGGCCCCTTGCGGCGCACCAGGTTAAGGCCCGCGACAAAGCCGCAGCTATTGGCGTAGCCAACCAGCGGATGCTCGCCCAGCGTGGCAAAACGTTGCGCGAGGTAGGGGCCGGTGTCCTCCGCCACGCGCTGCACCAGCTTTTCCTCTTCGATGATGCGGATCGTCTCCAGCGCCGCCGCACAGGCGACTGGATGGCCGGAATATGTAAAGCCGTGCGCAAACTCGCCGCCCTGCCCGATCAGCACCTCGGCCACGCGCTCCCCAACCAGCACCCCGCCAAGCGGAATATAGCCCGAGGTAACGCCTTTGGCGAACGTGATCAGGTCCGGCTTGAAATCGAAGTATTCGCAAGCGAACATGCGGCCAGTACGGCCAAAACCCGTGATCACTTCATCCGCGATCAGGAGAATGCCGTATTTGTCACAGATGCGCTGGATCTCCGGCCAGTAGCTGCGCGGCGGGATCACCACGCCGCCGGCACCCTGGATAGGCTCGCCGATGAAGGCCGCCACTTTCTCCGGGCCGACGTCGAGGATTTTCTGTTCCAGCCACGAAGCAGCCTCGATGCCGAATTCGTCCTCGGTCATGCCGCGCCCGGATTCAAGATAATTCGGCTGGCGGATGTGCACGATGCCCGGGATCGGCAAGCCGCCTTGCGCGTGCATGCCCTCCATGCCACCCAGTGAGGCCCCGGCCATGGTGCTGCCATGATAGGCGTTAAAGCGGCTGATGATGGTATGCCGTTGCGGCTGGCCCTTCAAGTCCCAATAACGGCGCACCATGCGCACGTTGGTGTCGTTCGCCTCGGAACCGGAACCGGTAAAGAACACGTGCTTGAAGCCCGGCGGCGCAATCTGCGCCAGCTTGGCGGCCAGGGTCACAGCCGGCACATTGGTCGTGTTGAAGAAGCTGTTATAGAACGGCAGCGTCTCCATCTGGTCGAACACGGCCTGCGAAATGCTGTGCCGGCCGTAGCCCACATTCACGCACCACAGGCCGGACATGCCGTCCAAAATCTTCTTGCCTTCCGAATCCCACAGGTAGATGCCTTTCCCGCGCACCATCACCCGCACACCACGTTCACCGAGCACCTTGTGGTCGGTGAAGGGATGCATGTAATGCGCATGGTCGCGCGCCTGGATAGTCTTGGTGTCATCCATGATCGCCTCCTCATACGTGCAGCAGCAGGTGCTCGCGCTCCCACGGACTGATGACGGTCATGAATTCCTGGTGTTCCAGGTCCTTGATGGCAGCATACACATCGATGAAACGCTCGCCCAGCACGAAGCGCAGCTTATCCTCGGCGCGCAGGATGCCCAACGCCTCCGGCAAGCCTTGCGGCAGCTCGTACTTCATGTCGTAGGCACTGCCCATGGTTGGCGCAGTCGGCTCCAGCCCTTCGGTCATGCCAAGGTAGCCGCACGCCAGCGTGACCGCCAGCGCGAGATAGGGATTGGCGTCGGCACCGATGATGCGGTTTTCCACGCGCCGGTCCTGTACACCCGCTTCCGGCACGCGGAAGCCGACGGTGCGATTATCCATGCCCCACTGGATATTGATCGGCGCCGCAGTGTGACGCACCAGCCGGCGATATGAATTCACATAGGGCGCCACGATGGCCAGGGCGCTGGGCATATAGCGCTGCAAGCCGCCGATATAGGCTTTGAACAGTTGCGATGGCGAGCCATCCTGGTTGCTGAAGATGTTCCAGCCGCTGCGCGCATCGACCACGCTCTGGTGGATGTGCATCGCCGATCCCGGCTCGCCCGCCATCGGTTTGGCCATGAAGGTGGCGTACATGTGATGCTTCAACGCCGCCTCGCGCAGGGTGCGCTTGAAGAAGAACACCTTGTCGGCCAGGCCAAGCGGCTCGCCATGCAGGAAGTTGATCTCCATCTGGCCGGCGCCGATCTCGTGGATCAGGGTATCCACGTCCAGGCCCATCAAGTCGCAATAATCGTAGATGTCTTCGAACAGCGGGTCGAACTCGTTCACCGCGTCGATGCTGTAGACCTGGCGGCTGGTTTCGGCCCGGCCGCTGCGGCCAATCGGTGCCTTCAACGGCAAATCGGGATCGGAATTCTTGTCGGTCAGGTAGAACTCCAGTTCCGGCGCAACGACAGGCTTCCAGCCCTTGTCTTCAAACAGTTTCAATACACGCCGCAGCACTGAGCGCGGGGCGAAATCAACCAGGCGGCCGTCGCTGAAATAGCAGTCGTGGATCACTTGCGCCGTCGGGTCGGCTGCCCACGGCACCATGGTGATGGTGGTAGGGTCGGCCTTCAGGATCATGTCGCGGTCGGTGCTGGAAATGGCGCGGTCGTAGGCATCATCCTCGGTCGGATAATTGCCGGTGACAGTCATGCCGAGCACCGCTTCAGGAATGCGCATGCCGCGCTCCTGGGTGAATTTGCCGCGCGGGAGAATCTTCCCGCGTGCGACGCCGGTCAAGTCAGGGACCAGGCATTCGATTTCGGTGACTCGCTTGTCATTGAGCCACTCGTCCATGTCGGTGTAACTGAAATTTTCGCGGATTGCCATAGCTTCCTCTCAGGTAGTTTGAAAAACAGCACTACTGAAGGAAAGCCACCTAAGGAATGCGATCCCTATGCACGCGGCACGCGAGACCGAATGCGCTGAACATGCGCATGGAATCGTGGTTCTCCTCGACGCGCCATTCCGGGTGCCATTGCACCGCCAGCGCAAACGAAGGAGAAGCCGCGATGGAGAAGGCTTCGATCAAGCCATCGTCGGAAATGGCTTCGACGTGCAGGCCGGGCGCCAGGCGATCGATGCCCTGCCCGTGCAGCGAATTCACTTGTATTTCGCTAGCACCATCGAGGATATGCGCCAGCAGACCGCCCTTTTCCAGCTTGACGCTGTGGGCAGCCGCGTATTGCTGCTCCAGCGATTGGGTCTTGTCTTCGCGATGGTCAAAGTAGCCTGGCACGGTGTGGACGGCCTGGTGCAGCGTGCCGCCCAGCGCCACATTCACCTCCTGGAAGCCGCGGCAGATCGCCAGGATCGGGATGCCATGCATCAGCGCTGCACGGATCAGGGGCAAAATGGTCGCATCGCGCGCCGGGTCCAGAGGCAGCGAGGGATCCAGCGTCTCCTGCCCATACAGGCTTGCCTGCACATTGGAGGCAGCGCCGGTCAGCATGATGCCATTGGCGATGCCGAGCAGGCTTTCAATATCGGTGTTGTCGCCCAGTGGAGGGACCAACAACGGCTGGCAGCGCGCTCCCACAGCCACCGCTTCAACGTATTTGTTTTGAGCGGCGTAGCTGGGATGGGGGCCTTTATTCTGACTGCAGGCGGGGACCAGTACGATGGGGCGGCGCATGTTTAGTTTTTTCGGTAACTATCAGTGTGCAGTTTGATCTTATTCCCAATTTGGGAATGTGGCAACAGTACAGCGTGATACCCGGTATACTGGATTTTTGCTTCGGAGGTGAATCATGCTGACCCTGAAAGATCCCAGCCTTCTGCGCCAACAGTGCTATATCGCTGGCCAATGGTGCGATGCCGACGGGGGCGCATCAATCAGCGTCTCCAATCCCGCGACCGGCGAAACGCTTGGCAGCGTGCCGAAAATGGGCGCCGCCGAAACGCGCCGCGCGATTGAGGCGGCCAATGCCGCGTGGCCCGAGTGGCGAAAAAAACCGGCCAAGGCGCGCGCCGCTATCCTGCGTAAATGGAATGACCTGATCCTCGCCAATGCCGACGACCTGGCCGCGCTCATGACAGCGGAGCAAGGCAAGCCGCTGGCTGAATCCAAAGGCGAGATCGCCTATGCCGCGTCCTTCATCGAATGGTTTGGCGAAGAAGCCAAGCGTATTGCGGGCGAAACCCTGGCATCGCCATGGCCGGACAAGCGCGTGTTGGTGACGCGCGAGCCGATTGGCGTGTGCGCAGCGATCACACCGTGGAACTTCCCTGCTGCGATGATTACCCGCAAAGCAGGTCCTGCACTGGCAGCTGGCTGTCCAATGGTGGTGAAACCGGCGGAACTTACGCCTTTCTCAGCACTCGCCTTGGCCGTGCTGGCGGAACGCGCCGGCGTTCCCGCTGGTGTGTTCAGCGTCATCACCGGTGCCTCGCGCGAGATCGGCGGCGAGATGACCTCCAACCCGGTCGTGCGCAAACTGAGTTTCACCGGTTCCACTGCGGTCGGCCGCCTGCTGATGGAGCAATGCGCGCCAACGATCAAGAAGCTGTCGCTTGAACTGGGCGGCAACGCGCCCTTCATCGTATTCGACGATGCGGACCTGGACGCGGCAGTGGAAGGCGCTATCGCCTCCAAATACCGCAACGCGGGCCAGACTTGCGTGTGCGCGAACCGCATCTATGTGCAGGATGGCGTGTACGACTCGTTCGCATCAAAGCTGGTCGAGGCGGTACGCAAACTCAAGGTCGGCAATGGCGCCGACGACGGCGTGACACAAGGCCCGCTGATAGAAGAGAAGGCCGTCGTCAAAGTGGAAGAGCATATCGCCGATGCGCTTGGCAAGGGCGCACGCTTGCTGTTGGGCGGCAAGCGCCACGAACTTGGCCACAGCTTCTTCCAGCCTACCGTGCTGGCCGACGTCGGCGCAGGCATGCTGGTGGCGCGCGAAGAAACCTTCGGCCCACTCGCCCCGCTGTTCCGCTTCAAGAGCGACGAGGAAGCGGTGGCGCTGGCCAACGATACGGAGTTCGGGCTGGCCGCCTATTTCTACTCGCGTGACATCGGCCGCATCTGGCGCGTGGCGGAAGGACTGGAAAGCGGCATGGTGGGCGTGAACACTGGCCTGATCTCGACCGAGATCGCGCCCTTCGGCGGCGTCAAGCAATCAGGCCTTGGCCGCGAAGGCTCGACGCACGGCATCGACGATTACCTTGTGATCAAATACATCTGCATGGGTGGCATTTAGGGCATTGCATCAGTTTGAATATGATTGCCTCAAATAGTTCAAGAGCCGTTTTGACTTATCGTTCGTAGCACAAGTACTGTTGATGACGTCTTGTACTGCGGACGGTCCAATTCGTTTAACAGCCTTGCAATAGTCCTCAGCCTCTCGCGGGCAGAACTGAAGACTTAAAAGTTCCACCGTTTTATCAACCAGGCTGGCCCGTTCATGTGCGGACAGAAGTTCGATGCGCTGCTTTAGAGCTCGAGCTATTCCACTCTTAATGAGTTTTCCAAACGGGAGGTGCGGGTCTGTCACGATGATTCGACACCCAATGCGTGCGGCCTCCTGGTCGCCACTCTTGATGTGCCGCGCAATATTTTCGCAGGCGTGCGAGATGCGAATACCAGGATGCTCGATCCTGGGTACTGGTTCGTAGGACACCAGCGCCAAGCCCAGAAATGTCTCCAAATTTTCCAACGTCTCGATGTGTTCCATTTGCCTAATTTGGTGAGCGGACGGCAATGTCGTTGCCCACATCGGTTTTTAACATGGCAATTCCGAGCGTATCTTCATAAGATCCAAAGCAGCATAGCCGTCCATACTGGCTGAAGGAGTACATCGCAACGACGTCGGGGTCACGTTCCAGTTCATCTGGTAGCGGGTGAAGCACTCGGCGCTTGTACAGGTGACTCTTAACCAGATAATCGACCTGGCGGACCGACATCGCTGAATCGTTGGAACCGGGAGCCCAAACGCGGGAAATTCGAAACGCATTGTCGTCTTGCGCCAGTTCGGCAACAAATGCGAGCGTGCCAGTCCAGCTTCGGCAGAAATAAACGCGGTTATCGTAAAGATAGATGTCCCATTTTTCTTCCATCACCGCAGACTTGAACAAGATCCCATCGCGTGTTTCCCCACCAAATGCATATGAGAGAAGACACGGTATCTCGACGCCATCTTCGGGAAGAGTATCGCGTAGTGCCTGGCCGTCCTCCGATCGCAGCGCAAGGAAGGACCTGGCGACGTCTTGATCTTTCGTTGTTGAAAGCATCGAACTGGTAAAGCCATAACAGTCGAACCCTTCAAGAACAAATGGATTCTCCGGGTCTTCCTTTGTCAGCCACCGAACCAGCGGACGTTCTTCGCTCTGGGAAGATTCGACGACGGGCTGCGTCACTTCCGGCTTTGGGTTTACAGGCGAGGAATTACGAAATATGGAAAGAAGTTTCTTGATCATGACTATCACTGATTTTTTTCATCGATCGCAGCAGGCTGGCTTGCTGACCACGCATCCCAATACGCTTTGCTGGCGGCGAAGAGTTCGTTGGACGATATTTCTTCGCCAGTGTCCAAATGGATTGAGGCTGACTCATAAGCGATGGCAAGGGAACCCATGACGCAGTTCACAACCACAGGGCTCGCATCCTGTTCAACGCTCACAATTTCAGGGCCCAACGCTACGATCCCGTTGAAGTCAGTGATCGGCGTTGAGTCATATTCTCGATATGTAAGTTGGCTGCAATTGACCAAGTCGATTCTGAATCCAGTTCCCTTGCCGGGAAATTGCTGACGCAAATATCTGATCGAAACCTCGATTGATACCGCCCCTGGGATTTCTCCACATATGGCATCGATCCCGCCATCATGCAGTAGTCCCCAAAACTCAACTTCCATATCTATTCCGCGAAAGATTGTTTACGTTGACCATGCAACGCACTGCAGAAGTTCGAGTACGCCGGCTTCCGCGTCGGTACCGTGTTCCGCAGGCGACGTGCTGCGCACTTTGAACGTTCCTGTGTCCAGGAATACGATCAGCAATTGAGAGCTAAGCGACTGCCGCTTTTCTCCAATGATGTCAGTATATTCGAACGTGATCAGCGTTGCGCTGTACGCCTTGCCTCTTGCTGTAGTCGGCAAGCGCTGGGGCGTAGGCCCTGACGGTACTGCGGCGATAATCTGCACATTGCGCAGGGAATTTCTCCCACTGCTGGAAGTCAGCAATCTCTATGGGATACCTGGTGGTCTCCTGGCTGGCGGCAGTTAGTGAAACGATGGCCAGGCTGAAGCACACCAACAAGGGAATGAGCTTTTTATTCATATGGATCTTTAGTCTTTTCATGCCAGGAGTGGCTACACCAGAAGCATTGCTTTGCCCGTCGCGTGCGAAGGATGCGATTACAGGCCGGGCAGCGATTGATGAATATTTTGTCGCCACAGTCCTGCAGCACCCGTCCGCAAGCGCGAAGGCGAAAGGCATCGACTCCATCACTCAGGGCCGCAATAATGTCACCTTGTTAAGCGCCGTGGTGACGTCAAAGGTTCCCCCTTCGCTCAAGGCGGAAGCTTCATTGTGCAAGGCATAAGCCAAGTGAGCTGCAATGCGAACATCAGTTGGCGCACCATTTTCGCTACCGAGATAAGGGCTCAACAGAACACGAATCTCGTAAAGCGCGTTTGCTATCAATTGTACTTGGGCGCTATCGGTACCCATCCTCAGTCAGAAATCCTCAGTAGCTGCATACCATCAATCCCGTAGTCATCGGTGGCACCGGAATCCGTTACGACGAAACCCGCACCAGCTGGTGCCACCTGACGTTGGCGCCCCGTGTGACTGCAAAGGAATGCGCTGAGAGCTAAAGAGATCCAGCTAATCAGCGGAAACAGCAATCCGCCAATGAGGATGGCATATGACATTGTTGAATGTGCCAAGCAAATTAGCAATATATCATGTGGGTATGGAGAGAGGCTTGCCAAACCATCTGGAAGTGCAATCGGTCGCGTCCATGTCGTTGCTGCCGGAATCACTGGCCCAGGCGACGATACCGTCAGGACGAATCAGCAATGCGGTCAAACCCAATCGCTCCTTCGCGTCGATCGCGACGTAACGAACGCGGTCATCCAAACGACCTGCAAGTGATTTCAATGATTCGCATCCGTCGAAATCGAGCAGTACGCCGTGCCCAGTCTGAAGGTGCGCGTTCAGCCTGGTGCCGTCGATCAGTTCAAAGTCTGGCGCGCTACGGCCCACCAGCGGATGGGTATCACCGAGGTCGTAGCGGGACTCGACACCCCAAACGCGCCCCGCGAAATAGGTGGCACCGTCACGCGTTTGCAGCAGGTCGCGCATGATCGCTTCCAGCGCGCGCGAGCTTGGGCTGGGACGCATCAGCGCCACCTGCGCGCGGGACCAGTCGAGGACCCGTGCACCTTCCGGGCGCCGTTCGCGCTCATAGCTATCCAGCAGATCGACGGGAGCAGTTCCGCGTATTGTCGCTGCCAGCTTCCAGCCCAGGTTCATCGCATCGCCAAGGCCCAGGTTCAAGCCCTGCCCGCCCAGCGGCGAGTGTACGTGTGCGGCGTCACCGGCCAGCAACACGCGGCCCTTCCTGTATTCGCTTGCCTGGTAGGCGCGATCCGTCCAGGTCGTGGCGAGTTCAAGCTCCGTTACGGTAACGCTGGTGGCGGAAATCTTGCGCAGTACCTTCTCGACATGTTCACGCGTGATTGGTACGGTACGGTGAAAAGCGCCGCCGTCAAAATCAACCAACCCAATAGTGCCGGGTGCTCCGTAGGTGTACATGCCCTTCGCGGTGTAGTGGCGACCAGGTTTGAGCATGCCCGACTCAGCGAGCTTGAGCTGGACCGAATAACCAGTGAATTCGGGATCAGTACCGGCGAAGCCGATGCCTGCCGCCTTGCGCACGGAACTGCGCCCACCGTCGCAGCCGACAAGCCATTGTCCTTGAAACTCCCGGCCTCCAGCAAAGACGGTTACACCTCCATCAGACTGCGTGAAAGTATCGACGCCGCAGCCGCGTAAAATCTCGACACCCAATTTCTCTGCACGGTCCGCGAGGACTGCTTCGATGCTGGCCAAGTCCGAAGCAACATTGCTGACCGGTCCTTGCAAGCGGTATGGCCACTGCGAGCTGTCTACCTGGTCATGAAAGAACTGTATGCCGGCGAAATGACCCGCGGGACGGCGCGTTTGCTGCATCCAGTGAGCTGCCGCAGGCGAGCTGCGAGAGACCGCGCGCTCCTCGATTGGGCGCAGCAGGTCGCGACGATCAAGGCTCTCAATGGTTGATACCGAAAGGCCCCGCAGGCCGAAGGGAAGTTCTTTAAGCGGCGTACTGGGCGCTGGTGCCAGTTCGAGGACGATCACTGAGCAACCAGCCAGCCGCAACTCGCAAGCGAGGAACAGGCCTACCGGGCCAGCGCCGGCGATCAAAACGTCATGGGATTGGGTACGGGGGATATGCATGTCGAGGCTCCATTGTCGATGTTCGACCGGAGCGTTCCCAAGCCTGGATTCCGCACGGACGAACACTGGACGCCAGATGGCGTCAAATATTCGTCGCGGGGATCTCATGCAAGGGCCAAAGACCAGAGCTTTCGTTACCGAAAGGACTTGGGCTTACCAAACCAAGTCTGCCTTTTCCGACAGGCGGACTATAGCATCGGTGCAAAAAGACGGTCAAGAAGCTTAAAGCACCTCGACGCGCCCATGCTCGACGATGTGTGCCAAGGCCTGCGACATCGCTGCCAGCGCGGGTTTGCTCAATGTGAATGAAACGACAATCTCCGACATGCCAATCCAATCGGCGCCCGTGGAAGAAAGACGGAAGCGCACGGCGTCGCGCAGTATCTGGACGCGTTCAATTCCTCCGTAACAGCTTTTCGATTGGTCCTTGAATTCTACGTAGTGGATATTGAGGCCCTGCTGCCCCATCACATTGTCGACGTCGCGTTGAACAAGGAAATAGGTTTTCTGCGCGGGGTCGATAAACCCTACCGTCCAGATGCCGTCCACTGGGGTTGAGGATATCTCGGAGGCGAAGAAGTTGAAGTTCATGGTTGGCCTAGACATGTAGTAACAGGTGCTCACGCTCCCAGGGGCTGATCACACGCATGAATTCCTGGTGTTCGAGTTCTTTCACGGCAGCGTAGACGTCGATGAAGCGTTCGCCCAGCACCTGGTGCAGTTTCTCTTCTGCTCTGAGCGCGCGCAAGGCTTCCGGCAAGCCCTGGGGCAGTTCGTATTTCAGGTCATACGCGCTGCCTGCGGTTGGTGCAGTCGGTTCGATCTGCTCCGTCATCCCGAGATAGCCACAGGCCAGTGTGACCGCCAGCGCCAGGTAAGGGTTGGCGTCTGCGCCAATAATACGGTTTTCGACGCGTCGATCCTGCACGCCTGATTCCGGCACGCGGAAGCCTACGGTGCGATTGTCCGTCCCCCACTGGATATTGATCGGCGCGGCGGTGTGCCGCACCAAGCGGCGGTAGGAATTCACATAAGGTGCGGTGATTGCCAGCGCAGCAGGCATGTAGCGCTGTAGCCCTCCGATATAGAATTTGAACAGTTGCGATGGGGCGCCGTCGGCGTCGCTGAAAATATTCTTGCGGGTGCGCGCGTCGAGCACGCTCTGGTGCACATGCATTGCCGATCCGGGCCCGCCGGCCATGGGCTTGGCCATGAAAGTGGCGTACATATGGTGCTTGATCGCTGCCTCGCGCAAAGTACGCTTGAAGTAGAACACATTGTCGGCAAGGCCCAGCGGCTCGCCGTGCAGGAAGTTGATCTCCATTTGGCCTGCGCCAATCTCGTGGATCAGCGTGTCGACATCCAGACCCATGATGTCGCAGAAATCGTAGATGTCTTCGAACAGCGGGTCGAATTCGTTGACGGCGTCGATGCTGTAGACCTGGCGGCTGGTCTCGGCGCGGCCGCTGCGGCCGATGGGCGCCTTCAGCGGCAGGTCGGGATCCGAGTTCTTGTCAGTCAGGTAGAACTCGAGTTCGGGAGCAACGATGGGACACCAGCCCTTGTCCTCGTAGAGCTTGAGCACCCGCCGCAGCACGGAGCGCGGCGCGAAATCGACCAGGCGCCCGTCGGAAAAATAGCAATCGTGGATGACTTGCGCGGTGGGGTCGGTGGCCCAGGGCACCATGGTGATAGTGGTGGGATCGGCCTTCAGCACCATGTCGCGGTCGGTGGGCGAGATGGCGCGGTCATAAGCGGCATCGTCGGAAGGCGAGTTACCGGTGACGGTCATGCCGAGCACCGCCTCCGGGATGCGCATGCCCCGTTCTTCGGTAAATTTAGCCCTCGGCAGTATCTTGCCGCGCGCGACGCCGGTCAGGTCCGGCACCAGACATTCTATTTCGGTGACTCGTTTATCGTTGAGCCACTCGTCCATGTCCGTGTAGGTAAAGTTGTCACGGATTGCCATGATGCGCTCCCATGACAACTCTACCACAGGCAGTTTTTACGCGGTTTCCTCCACTCGGACCTCGCTCAGCAGCTTTTTCAGCTCGGGCACGCAGGAGCCGCAGTTGCCGCCGGCTTTCACGCAGGCGGTAATCTGCGCCGGCGTGGTCAGGTCCTGCTCACGGATAGCTTTGCAGATGGTATTGCGGCCGACACCGAAGCAGGAGCAGACCGTTGGGCCGGCATCGGCGCCGGCTGCGATCGGACGGCCGGCCAGCAATGCTGCGCGGTCGGCCATTTCCAGTTGCGGTTTGTCGAACAGGCTGGCCAGCCATTGACGGGCCGGCAGGTCGGGCCGCGCCGAGATGAAGATGCATTGCGCGATGCGGTCGTCGACCAGGTGCACGCCGCGGAATACGCCGGAGGTGCGGTCGGCGTATTCGAGCCAGTCGGCATCATCGTCCTTGATGCCGAGCAGTTGGCGCGCCCAGGCGCCGAAGTCTTCGATGGTGTTACGGCCGGCCAGCTCGTAGCGTTGGAATTCTTTTCCTTGCACCCTGGTCCAATAGGCCAGCGCGTCGAGTTGCAACGCGTCGCGGCTCAGGATGAAGCCGTGCCACTTCACCGGGAAACGGTCGATGATTACCGGCGTGTGCTTGAATTCCGGCTCGCCGGAGACCGGGTCGACCACCGGGTTCACCACAGCGCCGACGCGGGCGTCGGAGGCGGTCTGGTTGTTCCAATGGATCGGCACGAAGGCGCTGCCCCGTGCGATGCCGCCGCCGTGCTGCACACGGGCGATCATGCTGCCCCATTGGCTCGATACGCGCGCCAGCTCGCCTTCCTTCACGCCGCACAGCAGCGCGTCTTGCGGGTGCATGTCGATGAAGGATTCGGCGATGTGGTCGGCCAGCTTCGGCGCACGGCCGGTACGGGTCATGGTGTGCCAGTGGTCGCGCACGCGGCCGGTGTTGAGCGTGATCGGGAATTCGCCGTCTGGCAGGTTGGCCGGGGCGCGCGGCACCGTGGTCACGAAGCGCGCGCGGCCGTCGGCGTGCGAGAAGCGGCCGTCGGCAAATGGGCGGGTCACTGGCGGTGCGCTGGCAGCGGCGATCGCCGGCCATTGCGTCGGCGGCAGGGCGTCGTAGGCGGATTCGCCCAGTGTGGCGAGGGCGCCGATGTTGAAGGCGCGCGGCAGCTCGCTGTCGCTATTGCGCCAGGCGCTGAGGCGGGCGTGCTCGGTGAAGATTTCGGCGGCGCTGGCGTAGCCGAAACCGTCGTAGCCCATGCGCAGCGCGAACTGCGACAGGATCAGCCAATCCGCCCTCGCCTCGCCCGGCGCAGGCAGGAAGGCGCGCTGGCGCGAGATGCGGCGCTCGGAGTTGGTGACTGTGCCATCCTTCTCGCCCCATGCCAGTGCCGGCAGCAGGACATCCGCGTAGGCATTGGTGTCGGTGTCCTGCACCACGTCGGATACCACCACCAGTTCACAACGTTCAAGCGCGCGGCGCACCTGGTCGGCGTTCGGCAGGCTGACCACCGGATTGGTGGCAATCACCCACACCGCCTTCACACGCCCGGCTTCGATCGCTTCGAACAGGTCGACCGCCTTCAGGCCCGGGCGCGAGGCAATGCGTGGCGACTCCCAGAACGCCTGCACGGCGTCGCGGTGGGCGGCGTTGTCCAGATCCAGGTGCGCGGCCAGCATGTTTGCCAAGCCACCCACTTCGCGTCCCCCCATGGCGTTGGGCTGGCCGGTGATGGAGAAAGGGCCCATGCCCTGCTTGCCGACGCGGCCGCCGATCAGGTGGCAGTTGATGATGCTGTTCACCTTGTCGGTGCCGGCGCTGGACTGGTTGACGCCCATCGAGAAGCCGGTGATCACCTTCGCGGTGGCTGCGAAGGATTCGTAGAATTCCATCAGGTCCTGCAGGTTCAGGCGGCAGGCGCGCGCCACTTCTTCCGGCGTCAGCGTGGCGACCGCCAGCGCATCTTCGAGGCCGCTGGTATGGGCAGCGACGAAACCCGGATCGACGGCGCCAATGCGCGACAGGTAGCTGAGCAGGCCGTTGAACAGCCACACATCGGTGCCGGGCTTGATCGGCAGGTGCAGGTCGGCCAGCTCGCAGGTGGCGGTGCGGCGCGGGTCGACCACCACGATCTTCATGTTGGGACGCGCTTCCTTGGCGCGCGTCAGGCGCTGGAACAGGATCGGGTGGCACCAGGCCAGGTTGGAGCCGACCAGCACCACCATGTCGGCATGGTCGATGTCTTCATAATTCACCGGCACCACGTCTTCGCCAAAGGCGCGCTTGTGGCCCGCTACGGCGGACGACATGCACAGGCGGGAATTGGTGTCGATATTGGCGCTGCCGATATAGCCTTTCACCAGCTTGTTGGCGACGTAATAGTCCTCGGTCAGCAACTGGCCCGAGACGTAGAAGGCCACGGCATCCGGACCATGCTCGTCGATGATGGCGCGCCATTTGTCCGCCACGTGGTCGAGCGCTTCGCCCCAGGCTACGCGCTGCAGCGAGCTGTCTCCTTTCCGGTCGCGCATCATCGGATACAGCAGGCGCCCTTCCAGGCCAATCGTCTCCCCCAGCGCGGAACCCTTCACGCACAAGCGCCCCTGGTTGGCGGGATGCGCGGCGTCGCCGGCAATATCGAATCCGCCATCAGCACGCGGCGTCGCCGTGACACCACAACCAACACCACAATAGGCGCACGTCGTCTTAATCATGAATTCACGCAGCCTGCGCGCAAAGCGCCTGCCCAAACAAGAGATGGTTGCGCATCGACGAAATGTCGGTGCGGTTCTGGATCAGGTCGAAGTACCATGGACCGTCCTGCACGTCGCCGTACAGCACCGCGCCGGTGATGCGGCCGCCGTCCAGCACCAGGCGCTTGTAGACGCCGCGGCGCGGATCGCGCAGCACCAGGTCTTCGCTTCCCTCGCCGCCCATGAAGTCGCCGACCGAATACAGGTCGACGCCAGTCACTTTCAGGCGGGTCGGCGTAACCTGCTGCACATAGCGGCGATGGCCGGCGCCTGCCAGGTGGGCGGCGCAGACGCGTGCCTGCTCCCAGATCGGCGCCACCAGGCCGAAGGTGGCGCGACGGTGCTGCACGCATTCGCCAACAGCGTAGATGCGCGGGTCGAAGCTTTGCAGGGTGTCGTCCACCACGATGGCGCGTTCGCAATGCAGGCCGCTGCGGCGGGCCAGTTCGATGTTCGGGCGCACGCCGGCGGTCATCACCACCAGGTCGGCCGGAATCTCGCTGCCGTCGGCAAAGCGCACGGCAGTCACGCGGCCGGTGCCGACGATTTCGCTGGTCTGCGCTTCCATGCGGAAGACCAGGCCTTTCGCTTCCAGCGCTTTTTGCAGGAGCTGCGCGGCTGGCTTGTCAAGCTGCTGGTTCATCAGCGCGTCGGTCACGTGCACCACGGTGACCTGCATGCCCTGGCGCAGCAGGCCGTTGGCCGCCTCCAGGCCGAGCAGGCCGCCGCCGATCACCACCGCGTGGCGATGGTTGCGCGCCGCTTCCAGCATCGACTCCACGTCCTGGATATCGCGGAAGGCCAGTACGCCTGGCAGTTCGTGGCCCGGTACCGGGATGATGAAGGGGCGCGAACCGGTAGCCAGCAGCAGACGGTCATAGCGCACTTCCAGGCCGGAACGGGCACGCACCAGGCGGCGCTTGCGGTCGATGAATTCGACCGGGTCGCCAGCATGCAAGGTAATGCGATTCTGCTCGTACCACTCGCGCGTGTTCAGCATGATGTCGTCGACCGTCTTCTCGCCCGCCAGCACTGGCGACAGCAGGATGCGGTTGTAGTTGCCATGTGGCTCGGCACCGAAGACGGTGATGTCGTACATGTCCGGCGCGAGCTTGAGCAGCTCCTCGACCGTGCGCATGCCGGCCATGCCGTTGCCGACAACGACCAGGGCGGGCTTCATGCCCCGACCCAGACCTTTCCGCCTTCGATGCGTGCCGGCCAGGTTGGCACCGAGTGTTCCGGCGCTTCCAGGCATTCGCCCGTTTGCAGGTCGAAGTGATGCTTGTAGATCGGCGAGGCGACTACCAGGCGTTCGCCCAGGTTGCCGACCAGGCCGCGCGACAGCACGCTTGCTTCCGAATTGGGGTCGTAATTGCCGATGGCGAAAACGCGGCTGTCAGCACCGTCGTTCATGCGGAAGACGGCAACTTGCTGGCCTTGCAGCAGTGCGCAAACGCCGGTGTTGGGGACGATTTCTTCCACGCCGCAAACGGCGGTCCAGGCAGAGGCTTGGGTATCACGGTGCATGGTTTTTCTCCTCAGGCGATGGCTTTGATCGGGATCAGCTTGCGTTCTTCCACGGTGGCAGGGCGGATCTGTCCGCGCTCCTCCATGAAGACCACATTGCTGTCTGCTTCCGGGCTGTTGACGAAGTGGCGGAAGCGGGCCCGCGTTTCCGGGTTGTTCACGGCTTCCTTCCATTCGCAGGCGTAGGTGTCGACCACGCGCTGCATGTCTTGTTCCATTTCGGCGTTGATGCCCAGCTTGTCCTTGATGATCACGTCTTTCAGGTAATCCAGGCCGCCTTCCAGGTTTTCGCGCCAGGTGCTGGTACGCTGCAGGCGGTCGGCCGTGCGGCTGTAGAACATCAGGAAGCGGTCGATGTAGGCCACCAGGGTTGCCTTGTCCAGGTCGGACGCAATCAGTTCGGCGTGGCGTGGCTTCATGCCGCCATTGCCGCACACGTACAGGTTCCAGCCTTTTTCAGTGGCGATGATGCCGACGTCCTTGCCCTGCGCTTCGGCGCACTCGCGGGTGCAGCCGGACACGCCGAACTTGATCTTGTGCGGGGTACGCAGGCCCTTGTAGCGGTTTTCCAGTTCGATCGCCAGGCCGACGGAGTCGTCCACGCCGTAACGGCACCAGGTGGAACCGACGCAGGACTTCACGGTCCGCAGCGACTTGCCGTAGGCGTGGCCGGTTTCGAAGCCGGTGGCAATCAGTTCTTCCCAGATCGCAGGCAGTTGCTCGACGCGGGCGCCGAACAGGTCGACGCGCTGGCCGCCGGTGATCTTGGTGTACAGACCGTATTTCTTGGCCACCTGGCCAACCGCGATCAGGCCTTCCGGCGTCACTTCGCCGCCCGGCATGCGCGGCACCACCGAGTAGGTGCCGTCTTTCTGGATATTGCCCAGGAAGTAGTCGTTCGAATCCTGCAGGCTGGCATGTTCCTTCTTCAGCACGAAGTCGTTCCAGCAGGTGGCAAAGATGCTCGCTGCCAGCGGCTTGCAGATGTCGCAGCCCAAGCCCTTGCCGTGACGTGCCAGCAGGTCTTCGAAGGACTTGATCTGGCCGACGCGGATCAGGTGGAACAGTTCCTGGCGCGAGTGCGGGAAGTGTTCGCAGACGTGGTTGTTCACGTCCATGCCCAGCTTCTTCATTTCCGCCTTCATGATCTGCGTCACCAGCGGCACGCAGCCGCCGCAGGAGGTGCCGGCACCGCAGCATTTCTTGATAGCGCCGATGCTGGTGGCGCCGCCGGCGACGGCGTCACAGATGGCGCCTTTCGATACGTCGTTGCAAGAGCAGATCTGGGCACCGGCCGGCAAGGCGTCTACGCCCAGGCCTGGCTTAGCCGCACCATCGGATTGCGGCAGGATCAGGAATTCCGGCGCCTCCGGCAGTTCGATCTTGTTCAGCATCATTTGCAGCAGAGTGCCGTATTCAGCCGCATCGCCCACCATCACGCCGCCCAGCAGGAATTTTCCGCAGTCGGAGACCACGATCTTCTTGTATACCTGCTTGCGCTCGTCGGTGAACTGGTAGCTGCGCGCGCCGTCGGCCTTGGCATGCGGGTCGCCGATGCTGGCCACGTCCACGCCCATCAGCTTCAGTTTGGTGCTCATGTCGGCGCCGGTGAATTCGGCGGAGCTGTCGCCGGCGATATGGCGCGCGGTGACGCGGGCCATGTCGTAGCCCGGGGCCACCAGGCCGAACACCTGGCCGTTCCACAGTGCGCATTCGCCGATCGCGTACACGTCCGGGTCGCTGGTCTGGCACTGGTCGTTGATGGCGATGCCGCCGCGCGGGCCGACTTCCAGGCCGCATTCGCGGGCCAGGTAGTCGCGTGGGCGGATACCGGCGGAGAACACGATCATGTCGGTGTCCAGCGAGGTGCCGTCGGCAAACTGCATGCGGTGGGTGCCGCTTTCACCGGCCACGATGGCGGTGGTGTTCTTGCCGGTGTGGACGGTCACACCCAGGTCTTCGATCTTCTGGCGCAGCACGCGGCCGCCGCCGTCGTCGACCTGCACGGCCATCAGGCGCGGGGCGAATTCAACGACGTGGGTTTCCAGGCCCAGGTCTTTCAGCGCCTTGGCGCATTCCAGGCCAAGCAGGCCGCCGCCGATCACCACGCCGGTTTTCGAGCGTGCGCCGCATTCCTGCATGGCTTCCAGGTCTTCGATGGTGCGGTAGACGAAGCAGTCCTTGCGGTCCTTGCCTTCGATCTGCGGCACGAACGGGAAGGAGCCGGTGGCGATCACCAGCTTGTCGTAGGACAGCACTTCGCCGCTGTTGGTGGTGACGGTGTGCGCGGCGCGGTCGATGGCCACAGCGCGGCCGTTCAGCTTGAGCACCATGTCGTCGCGGTCGAAGAAGCCTTCTTCCACCAGCGACAGTTCTTGCGCGCTCTTACCGCTGAAAAATTCCGAGAGGTGCACGCGGTCGTAAGCCGGGCGTGGTTCTTCGCACAGGATGGTGACCTGGGCGCTACCCGCCGGCAGCGATTTCAGGAACTGGTGGCCAACCATGCCATGGCCGATGACGACGATCTTCTTCATGCTGCTGCTCCTGCAATTGCATTTTCTTTGACGGTGGATTCGCTGAAGCGTGCGGCCAATGCGCACAGGGCGGAGACGGCGACGAACACGCCAAGGATCCACAGGGTTTGCTGGGTACTGCCGATGCCTTTCAGCAGGAAGCCTGCTGCCACGGCGCCCACATTGCCACCGGCGCCGATGATGCCGGCCACGCCGCCCAGGGCGCGCTTGTCGACGAATGGCACCAGCGCATAAGTCGCACCGCACGCCATGTGGGTGAACAGGCCAAACACCAGCATGGCGATCACCGCGAAGGCCACGCTGTCGGCCTTGGAGAAGAACATCAGGCCGACGCCTTCGCCGATCATCATGGCGAACAGCAGGGTGACGCGGCTATTCAGGCTGCCGCGTGCAGCGGCCTTGTCGGACACATAGCCGCCCAGTGCACGGGCGAACAGCGCCAGCAAGCCGAAACTGCCCGCTGCCAGGCCGGCTTGCGGCAGCGTGAGCTTGAAGGTGTCGACGTAATAAGTAGCGGCGATATTGTGGATGAAGATCTCCACGCCGAAGCAGGCGCCGTAGGTCACGAACAGCAGCCAGACGCGGTAGTTGGCAGCGGCCAGCTTGAAGCTCGACCAGCCGCCCTTCTTGCCGCCTTCCAGTTCGATGCCGGCGGCGCGCAGGTCAGCGTAATTACCGTCCGGGCAGTCCTGGGTGAAGCGGTAGTAGACGAAGGCCATGACCAGCATCAGCACGCCCGGCACCACCAGGGCGGCGCGCCAGCCCATGGTCTCGTTCACGCCCAGCATGACCATGGCGGCCATGATCATCGGCATGGTGGACTGCACCACGCCGCCGCCAGCATTGCCCCAGCCCGCGGCTGCCGCGTTGGCAGTGCCCACTACGTTTGGCGCGAACATGACCGAGGTGTGGTACTGGGTGATCACGAAACTGGCCCCGACTGCGCCGATCAGCAGGCGGAAGAACAGGAAGCTCTCATAGGTCTGCGCCGCGGCCACGCCCAGCACCGGGATGGCGCCCAGCAGCAGCAGGCCGGTGTACGCCTTGCGCGGGCCGTAGCGGTCGCACAGCGGGCCAATCACCAGGCGCACGATGATGGTGATTGCCACGGCGGCGATATTGATGTTGGCGATCTGCGCCGGGGTCAGGCCGAATTCGCCCTTAATTACAGGCATCAGTGGTGCGCAGGCGAACCACGCGAAGAAGCAGATGAAGAAGGCCATCCAGGTGAGGTGGAAGGCACGCATCTGCGGCGTTGAGAACGAAAACAGTTTGATGCTGGTCGCTTTGCTGGCCATGTCGTTATCCCTGAAAACAAAAAGGCGTCCGCACAGCCGCACCTATCGAAGGTTGCGCTGCGCGGACGCCGTTGTCCGGTTTTGCCGATCCTCCGTTAGATCGACCCTTTACCTATGCTTTGCAAGAGCTGTGCCAGCCTCTCGTCAGGGGCAAACGGGGCTGGCCGGCCCCGAAAAAAGGGATTTTCGCCATCTGGCGGTGCACCGCGCCCAACTATGGTGCACCGCAATAGCGCACGCGCTGGTGCATCCCTCAGGCGTTGGCCGCCTGCAGCGCGGCTTTGACCATGTCGTCGATTTCCGTGGTGATATTCGACAGCACGCCGGCTACCACGGCGAATTCGCGCCCCGCATGACCGGCCCGCGCTGCCACTACGCGGGCGTTGAAGGTCACCATCCTGGCCTGGCGGGCAATGGTCTCGATTTCCGTGATCACGCCGCGCAATTGCTTTTTCATTAGCACGGCGTGCTTTTTGGACTGTTCTTCATAGATGGCGGTGATCTGGTTCAGCACTGCCAGCACGGGAGTGGCGGTAGCCACCAGCTGCTCCAGCGCCGGCCCGGCCTTGCCGCTGTCCAGCGCGCGCTGCGCCAGCTCGATGAAGGCGGCAATCTGGCGCGCGCCGTCGGGGCGGCCGTAATACGCATCCTGCAGTTCGGCACAAAAGATGCCGGGCAGCGCAGCGCTGCCATTCAGCAGGGTGTGGTGGGCGTCGCGGAACAGGGCCAGGGCGTCGCGCGCGGTCCCGGCGGCGCCGTCCTGCCCCTGGGCGGCCAGCACTGCGTACAGCACCAGCCTTTGGGAAGTGAACCGGCGGCGGCCGGACAGGTTGATCAACGCTCCGAACACTTCGCCCGACAAGGGCTTGGCCGCTTCCTGCATGGACGCTCCTTCGCTACATGCGGATGTCGAAGGACTCGGCGTAGCGCTCGGGGTCCCTGCCATCCCAGGTGGCCCCGTCCATCAATACCGAACTGCGCAAGGTGCTGGCGGGGATTGGAGTCTCCGTAATTTCTGCCGCCTCTTTATATAGGGCGATCTGGTGAATCTTGAGGGCCACGCCGAGGTAGTCGGGCGACGCCTTGAGCAAACCCCAGCGTTTTTGCTGGGTCATGAACCACATGCCGTCCGACAGGTAGGGGAAGTTGGCCGCGCCTTCCTGGTGGAAGCGCATGCTGTGCGCATCTTCCCAGTTGCGGCCCATGCCGTCTTCATAGTGGCCGAGAATGCGCTGCCAGATCACGTCCTTGCCGGTGTTGACATATTGGATGGCGGAGATGATCTCGGCCATCGCCATGCGGTTGGCCGAACTGGCGTCGATCCAGCGGCTGGCCTCCAGCACGGCAGCGACCAGGGCGCGCGCGGTATTGGGATTGCGGCGCACGAAATCAGCGGTGGTCGCCAGCACTTTTTCCGGATGGTCGGGCCAGATCTGCTGGCTGGTGGCAATGGTCACGCCCACGCCGTCCATCACGGCGCGGTGGTTCCACGGCTCGCCGGCACAGAAGCCGTCCATGTGCCCGGCCGCCAGGTTGGTCGCCATTTGCGAGGGCGGCACCGTGATCACGCGCGCTTCGCGCAATGGGTGCACGCCGTGCGCCGCCAGCCAGTAATACAGCCACATGGCATGGGTGCCGGTCGGGAAGGTCTGGGCCCAGCGCAGCTCGCGCTCATGCGACACGGCGGCAACCGCGGCGCCATCGCGCACGCCCTCGTCCACCAGGCGGCGCGACAGGGTAATGGCCTGGCCGTTGCGATTCAAATTCATCAAGATGGCCATGTCGCGCCGCGCCGAACCCACGCCGAGATGGGTTGCATAGACAAGCCCGTACAGCGCGTGGGCAGCATCGAGTTCGCCGGTCAGCAGCTTGTCGCGCACGCCGGCCCACGAGGTCTCCTTGCTCAATACGATGCGGATGCCGTGCTTGCGGTCCAGGCCGAGCACGCACGCCATCACCAGCGACGCGCAATCGGTCAGCGGGTTGAAGCCAATCCTGACGATGTCTTTTTCAATCTGCATACTTCACTCCTGCCGGCAATGCACCGTGACGGTGCATCAACCGAGCAAATCCTCCGCGTCCAGGATGCGCTGCGCCAATTCGGCCAGCTTCAGGTTTTTGTTCATGGCCATGCTGCGCAGCTTCTGGAAAGCCTGGTCTTCGGTCAGGCCCTGGCGCGCCATCAGGATGCCCTTGGCGCGCTCCAGCAGCTTGCGCTCGGCCAGCTTGAGGCGGGTCCCTTCCAGCTCGTCCAGCAGCTTCTGTTCGCGCTTGAAGCGCACCAGCGCCACGTCCAGCACGGGCTTGATGCGCTCGGGCTGCAAACCCGCCACCACATAGGCGGAAACCCCCGCCGCCATTGCCGCTTCCATGGAATCGGCCTTGTCGTCTTCGGTGAACATGACGATGGGGCGGCGCTCGTCGCGGGTGGCAATGACGATGTGTTCGAGCACGTCGCGCGCGTCCGATTCGGCGTCGACAATGATCATGTCGGGCTGCAGGCGGGCGATGTGTTCGGGCAGGTGGAAATCGGCCGGCAGCGAGGCGACCAGGTCGTAGCCCGCCTCCGCCAGCCCGGAATGCAGGGCGTGCGCGCGTGCCTCACTTTCGTGCGGCGGGTGGATCAAAACGATGCGTAGATTGCGGCTCATGACAACTATCGAGCAAGAAGCGGGCCAGCTTTCGAGTTAATATCGCAGAATGAACCGAATTCTCTCCCCCCTGCACCTGGCGCTGGGCGCCATTGTCATTCTTGCACTTGCCTGGTCCGGCATCGCTCCCTACGACCGCACCACGTGGTGGATGGAGGTGGCGCCCGCGCTGATTGCCCTGCCGCTGATGGCCGCGACCTACCGCAGTTACCGCCTGACCGACCTGCTTTACGTGCTGATCGCCGTGCATTGCATAATCCTGATGGTGGGCGGCGCCTATACCTATGCGCGGGTGCCGCTCGGCTTCGAGCTGCAGCACTGGTTCGGCCTGGCGCGCAATCCCTACGACAAGATCGGGCATTTCGCGCAAGGCTTCGTGCCGGTGATGGTGGCGCGGGAAATCCTGCTGCGCGGCCGCTATCTCCCGGCCGGCAAGATGCTGGCCTTCATCGTGCTTTCGATCGTGCTGGCAATCAGCGCGGCCTATGAACTGATCGAATGGGGTGCAGCCCTGGCCCTGGGCCAGGGCGCCGACGAATTCCTCGGCACCCAGGGCGACCCGTGGGATACCCAGTCCGATATGTTCATGGCCCTGATCGGCGGCATCGCAGCGCTCTTGACGCTGACCCGCCTGCATGACCGCCAGCTGGCCAAACGCTAAGATGCTGGCCTCGATCGTTCCAGTCTTCCTGCTCATCATGCTGGGCGTGGCGATCCGCCAGTCGCGCTGGATGCCGGACGACTTCTTCCCTTCGGTTGAGAAGTTCTCCTACTTCATCGCCTTTCCCGCCCTGCTGTTCACCGGTACTTCGCGGCTCGACTTCCATGGCCGCCTGGTGGGCGAACTGGCGCTGGCGACCTTGCTGCCAACGCTGGTGGTGGCGGGAATTGCCCTGCTCTTGCTGCTGCCCTGGCGCGCGCTGCCCGCCGCCAGCCGCTCGTCCGTGGTGCAAGGCGCGATCCGCCCCAACAGCTACTTCGGGATTGCCGTTTCCGCCCTATTTTTCCCGCCGCAGACGGCGGCGCTGGTGATGCTGGCGCTGGCCTTGTGCCTGCCGGCGGTGAACCTGCTCTCGATCCTGGCCTTGTCCTGGTGGAGCGGCAGCCAGGCACACCTGGGCAAGGTGGCAAGGACGCTGGCGACCAATCCCATCATCCTGTCCACGCTGGCGGGAATAGGCGCGAGCCTGGCCGGACTGGCCTTGCCGGCGCCGTTAATGAATACCCTGGACATCCTGGGCAAGTCGGCGCTGGCGCTTGGCCTGGTTTCCGTCGGCAGCGGCCTGGTGTTTTCGCTGGAAGGCTTGCGCCCTGCGGCATTGGCCCTGACCTCCGCGCTCAAGCTGCTGCTGTTGCCGCTGGTGGCCTACCAGGTCTGTGCACTATTCGGCCTGCCGGAAGCGGTGGCGCTGGCTGCCGGTTTCTATTGCGCGCTGCCGACTGCACCCAACGCCTACATCATGGCACGCCAGTTGGGCGGCGATGCCAGGCTGATGGCGTCGCTGATAACTATGCAAACTTTGCTTGCTGCTATAACGATTCCAGCGACGGCATGTTTTCGATAACATGGCCATGCGATAGTAGTGTCCATGGACACTCACTACCGCCTGATCGCCATCGATGAAGGACGCCAGCAGCTCATGCTGGTGCATACCAACTTGCCGCACCCGGTGTGGGTACTGGACCTGGCAGATTATCCGCTGGCGCGCGATCTGCAGCGCCTGGACGGGCAGCGCGTGCTGGTCGGCTTCGCACGCGGCTTCTTCGAACTGGATATCGCCAGCGGCCACGTGCTGGCTGCGTGCGACCGCTGGCACAACGTCACCGCCGTCCAGCGCCGTGCCGATGGCTGTACCCTGGTCACCGGCATCGACCTTGACGGCAGCGGCGGCGTCAACGTGCTGACGCTGGACCGTGACCTGGCTGTGGTGCACTGCGCCCGCCGCGACGGCGACTACGTGCGCCTGATGCGCACCACGCCGCAGGACAGCTACCTGCTGTGCACCAACGACCATATTCTCGAAACCACGCCCGACCTGGCAACGCTGCGCAGCTTTGAAGCGGCAGGATTCGAACATGCGTGGAAGGCGGAGCGCCTGGCAGACGGCGCTACCCTGGTCTCGGCCGGTTATGGCGCCTTCATGGCGCGCTTCAATGCGGACGGCATTTGCGTCAAGCTGTTCGGCGACGAAGGCACCGTGCCGGCTGAAGTGGCGCCATTCTTTTACGCCAGCTTCGAGCGACTTGACAATGGCCGCCTGCTGGTCGCCAACTGGCAGGGCCATGGCCCCGATAACGGCCGCAAGGGCCGCCAGCTACTCGAATTCAACGGCGACGGCGGGCTGCTGCGCAGCTGGAGCTTTGGCGGCCACATCTCTTCCTTGCAGGGCATCCTGCTGGTATAAAAAAATGGGCACGGACGGCTGGCGTCCGTGCCACAAAAAACTAGCCTGGCGTTGGGAGTGCCTGGCCGGTCAGAGAGACACGTTGAAATCGTCGACGTCGACGAAGCCGCCACCTTGCGCGCTGGATGCGGCGCTGAACAAGCCCATGCGGGCACCGACCCAGCGGCCGGCGGTGGCGCTAAATGGTTGGCCGAATACCTGGTAGTTCTTGTTGTCCAGGCTATAGCTGAAGGTGGCATGGCCGCCTTCAGCCATCTGCAAGCGCAGGTAGACGCGGCGGGCGGGCAGCTTGACGGCGGCTTGCTCCTCGTCGCGGCAGCCCGCCATCGCTTTCAGGCAGGTGTCCAGTACCAGGCGGTTGGCGCCGCCGCTGCGCTGCACGCCAATCCAGGCGTAATCGAGGCCGTACAACAGCAGGCCGCTGCTGTCGCCGTCGCCCAGGCCGGACAGGTCGAGCGTGGCCGTCGCAGTGAACTGCGCCGCAGGCAGTTTTTGCAGCAGCAGCGCGGCGCGGTTCCACAAGCTGGCCTGCTGCGTGGCTTGCGCGTCGTACTGGCTGAGCAAGCGCAAGCTGCCCGGCTTTGCCTGCAGCGAAAACCAGGCGGGATTCCAGTTGGCATTCCATTGCCATTGCAGGCCCAGTTGCGGGCCGTCGAAACTGTCGCTGGTGGCCGGTGCCACCGCATCGAAGCTGCCGGCAACCGGCTGGCGGTAATGGCTGACCGGCTGGCCGATACCCTTGCCGTCCTGCTGCTCGCCCATCACTGGCCAGCCATCCTGCCAGAGCATCGGCTGCAAATGCACGATGCGGCCATAGGCGCCCTTATCCTGGAAGTGATAGAACCAATCGCCGCCATCGGGCGCCTGCACCCAGGCGCCCTGGTGCGGGCCGTTGCTGGCGCTGCGGCCCTGGGCCAGCACAATCTTCGCCTCATACGGTCCTTCGATGCGGCGCGAGCGGAACACCGACTGCCAGCCCTGTTCCACGCCGCCGGCGGGAGCGAAGACATAATAATAGCCCTGGCGCTTGTACAGCTTGGGGCCTTCCAGCGTGTGGTAACCGGCGAACTTGCCGCCGTCGATGACGTTGCTGCCCTTGTCGTCCAGCAGCCGGCTGGCATCCGGCGCCATGGCGCGCAGCGTCAGCACGTTATTGAAACCGGCACGGCTGCGCGCCCAGGCGTGCATCAGCCATGCCCTGCCATCGTCGTCCCAGAAAGGAGCCGGGTCGATGATGCCTTTACCGGCCAGCAGCAGCATTGGCGCGCTCCAGGGGCCGCGGAAGTCCGCGGCCGTCATGACATACACGCCCTGGTCCGGATCGGGATAGAAGATCCAGAACTTGCCGTCGTGATGGCGCAATGCCGGAGCCCATACGCCTTTGCCGTGCGCCGGGCGCTCGAATTGCGCGGCCGGCACCAACTGCGGCAAGGCATGGCCGACCAGCTGCCAATGCACCATATCGCGCGATTCCAGCAGCGGCAGGCCGGGGGCGCTGTTGAAGCTGGACGCGGTCATGTAGAACGTGGCGCCGACGCGGATCACGTCCGGATCGGCGTAGTCCGCGTGCAGCACAGGGTTGCAGTAGTCCGGCGCCAGCGCTGCGGCAACCGGCCTGGCTGCGGTGGGCGCAATTGTGAAGCTGTAGCGCGCAGGCTGCAGCTTGATGCGGTAGCGCACCAGCGGCCGGCCGTCGGGGCTCCAGCCGGTGTCGCCGCCCACGCCGGCCTGGGCCAGGTCGACCAGCAGGCTGCCATCGCCGTGCGGGACGATATCAGCGTTATGGCGCATGCCGCGCGGGCGCAGGTACAGGTCTTCATACGGGAAGGCCAGGACGTTCATCGACAGCGCTTGCGCGCCGCTCACGCGGATGCCGGCGCCACTTTCATCGGTCAGCGCCAGCCACCGCACGCCGCTCTTGTTGCCGCTCTCCTGCGGACGCAGATAGCCGGTGTGGTACTGGTCGGCCACCTTGCCGCCGTAGCGGCCCAGCGCGGCGCCCGTCAGGCGGTCGGCATAGGATTCCTGCGGGCCGCGGCCGTACCAGTTCACGCTGTCCAGCGCAGCACTGTGATTGAAGCGCAGGCCGAGGCGCAGCGGGTCCGGAAGGTCGTCGCGCAGCGGTGTGAATGCCGCATCCACCAGCAGCCTGCCGCCGGCATCCATGCGGTAAATGGTTTCCCACTCCGCCGCACCGGCGCCGAACGCATACTGCACCTTGACGAAGTCCCGGCCGGTTTCGATGGCGCGCAGTTGGCGCTGTTCGCTGAATTTCTGCCATACCTGGTGGCTGCGGTCGACGCCCGTGCCTTCGTCATTATCGGTCATGCCGCGCCAGAAGTTCGGCATGCCGCCCTTCAGCAGCAGCTGGCCATTGGCGCTGTAGCTGACCAGGCCCGAGTTGGCATCGATCTCCAGCCGCGCCTTGCCGGCAGCCAGCGTGACCGAACCCGCCGTGCGCAGCGGCGCGGCCAGCTTGCCAGCAGGCGCCGGCGCTGCCGCTCTGGCAACGATAAACTGCGACCAGCCAAGCACGCTGCCTGCCGGCACGCCATGGGTCGAATCCGGCTTCGCTCTGGCGCGCAGGGTCAATACCAGCTCGCCGCCATCGGCTTTGACGGCGGGCAGCCTGAAGGCGAATGGCCGCGCGGCGCCGGCCGGCGCATTCACGCCTTCCAGCTTGCCGCCGGCGACCGGCACGCCGTCGCGCGCCAGCATCCACTCGAAGTCGAAGCCGGACAGGTCGCGAAAATCGTAGCGGTTCACCACCGTCAGCTTGCCGCTGCGCGGATCGCCTTCGAAGACGACCGGCGAGTACACTTTCTGCAGCTCGTAGTATTCCGGCTGCGGGGTGCGGTCGGAATCGACCACCCCATCGCCTACCACGCTGTTATCGCCGCGCTCGAGATTGAGGTCGAAGCCGGAAGCCCAGTATTCCCGGCCTTGCGCGTCTTTCGCGCGCACACCCTGGTCGACCCAGTCCCAGACAAAGCCGCCCTGCAGCTTGCGGTGGGCGCGCATCACTTTCCAGTAATCCTCCAGGTTGCCCAGCGAATTGCCCATGGCGTGGGCGTACTCGCACTGGATCATCGGCTGGCTGTAGCGCGGGTCGCGCGCATAGCCGGCCATCTTGTCGATGTCGTCGTACATCGGCGCATAGATGTCGACGTAGGCGTTCGGCAGGTGCTCTTCGCCGATGGTGCCATGCCCCAGGTAGCTGATCAGGCGGCCCGGGTCGCGCTGGCGGATCCAGGCTGCGGCCAGTTCGAAATTCATGCCGGTGCCGGCCTCATTGCCCAACGACCAGATGATGATGGAAGGATGGTTCTTGTCGCGTTCCACCATGCGCGAGACGCGGTCCAGGTGGGCGTCCTTCCAGCTTTCCTGGTAGCCCAGCTGGGTGGCTGCGCGCTGCGCCGGATCACCCGCGGCGTCCCCTTTTTCCATGTATTCGTGCGATTCGATATTCGCTTCGTCCAGCACGTACATGCCGTATTCGTCGGCCAGGTCGTACCAGCGCGGGTCGTTCGGATAGTGCGAGGTACGCACGGCATTGATGTTGGCTTGCTTCATCAGTTCCATGTCGCGCCGCATGGAAGCCATCGACATCACGCGGAAGGTATCCGGATCATGCTCGTGGCGGTTCATGCCCTTGATCATGATGCGCTTGCCGTTCACGCGCACTTCGCCGTCCGCCACTTCCACCGTGCGAAAGCCGATCTTGCGCGCGGTGGCGGACAGCAGCTTGCCGTCGGCATCGCGGTATTCGAGCAGGAGCTGGTACAGGTGCGGCGTTTCGGCGGACCATGGCTTGACGTCGGGCAGCTTGCCGCGCAGCGCCGCCCGTCCTGACGTGACAGCGGCTTCGGCTCTCAGGACGGGCCTGCCGCCATCCAGGACGGTGGCGACCACGCGGCCGCCGGCGGACCGGCCTGCCAGGGCCGCGTCCAGCACGAAGATGCCGTCGCGGTAGCGCGCCTTGTCCAGCGTAGCGCTCACCATGAAGTCGCGCAGGTGCGACTTGGGTTCGGCATACAGGTACACGCTGCGCTCGATGCCGGAGACGCGCCAGAAGTCCTGGTCCTCCAGGTAGGAGCCGTCGGCCCAGCGATACAGTTCGATGGCGATGGTATTCGCGCCTGGCCGCACATATTTTCCGATATTGAATTCGGACGGCAGCTTGGAGTCTTCCGAATAGCCGACCTTTTCGCCGTTGACCCAGATGTAATATGCCGCCCCCGCTGCACCGATGTGCAGGAAAACGTCGCGCTCCAGCCAGTCGGCCGGCACGTCGAAGCCGCGCCGGTAGGAACCTACTTCGTTCAGTTCATGCGGGATGAAAGGCTGATTGGCAGGGAACGGATACTTGATGTTGGTGAAAATGGGCTTGCCATATCCCTGCGCCTGCATCATGCCCGGCACCTGGATGGTTTTCCAGCCGCTGGTGTCGAAGTCCGGCTTGTAGAAATCGGCCGGCCGCTGCGCCACACCCTGCGTGTAGGCGAATTGCCATGCTCCGTCCAGGGAACGGAAATACTGCGATGCGGCCATATCGCCGGCCAGCGCCTTTTCCACGCTCTCGAAGTTGAAGAACGTGGCCTTCATCGGCTCGCGGTTAAGCGCAACAACCTGGGGCTGTTCCCATTCCGGCGTGGCGGCGTCCGCAGCGCAGGAAAACGCTGCAGCCAGGAGCAACGGCGCGAAGATGAAACGAATATTCACTCAAACCTCTTCTAAAACGTGCCGGAGCGCGTCATTGCGACGTCGCCCCGGCACCAAGGTGCGTCATGCACCGGGACACCTTACTTGTTGCCGAACGTGTAGTTCAGGCCAAGGCTGTACGTGCGGCCGTTGTAGAAGTGCTGGAACTCCATCGCGGTCTGGGTCGGGCCAGGCTCGCCGATACCGCGGTTCGCCGCTTTGTTGAGGATGTTCGCGGCGTTGAAGCGCAGCGTCAGTTCGTCCGTCAGGCGGTAGCTGAGCGAACCATCGAGCAGGCCGTAGGCTTTGATGTAGCGCGCCCAGATCGGGTATGGATCGACGTTAAACAGCACCGATGGCGAGCGCCAGGTATAGACCAGGCGCGCCGACAACCTGCTGTCTTCGTACATGCCGGACAGGCTGAAGTTGTTCTTCGAGACGAACGGCTGCATCGTATCGACGATCTTCGGCGCAGCGGCGGTGCCGAAGTTGACCGGGTTGGAAGTCTTGACGTAGCTGTACGAAGCGGACACGCCGAAGTTGTTCAGCAAGCCGTAGTCGGAGTCGAAGAAATACTGGCCCGCCACTTCGAAGCCGCGCGCATAGCCCTTTTCGGAATTGACCGACTTCACCATCGAATACTGGCCATTGCTGCAGCCGTTCTCGAACACGCCGGTGTAGGCCGGCGCGGTCGTGAGCGTTTCGCAGGAAATGATCCCGTTCGGGAAGTCCTTGATCTTCTTGTCGAACAGGGCCAGCGACGCGTAGTTGGTCTTGTTGAAGTAATGTTCCAGCGAGATGTCGAAGCTGTCCGCCACCAGTGGCCTGAGCTGGGTGTTGCCGATGCTGCCGGTGCCGTTGGTGGTATTGACGCTGACCACCGGATTGAGCGAGCCAATGCCTGGACGGGTCATGCCGCGGCCATATCCCAGGCGTACCAGGCTGTCCGGCGCCGCTTCGTAAGTCATATTGAAGGTCGGCAGCACATTGTTGTAGCTGGAGGTCTGCACCACGTCGACGATCTTGCCGGTGGCAACATCGGTGGTGCGCGCCGTCGCCTTGGTCTGGGTGCGTACCAGGCGCACGCCGATGTTGCCCCTGATGCGGTCATGCAGCGCGCTGAAGTCGCCCACCATGTAAGCGGCCGAGTTGTGTTCGCCGAAGATGCTGCGCGCGCCCTGGTTTTCAGGGTAGGAGCCTTGCGCCAGGATGCCGGCATTGGGGAAGGCGTTCTTGACCTGGTCGCCCAGCAAGGCGTCCGGCGTGTACACCAGGTAGCCCCCGCTGTAACCGGCTTCGCCGCGCATGAAGTTGGTCGGCGCCTGCTCCAGGTTGCCGGACAGGGTGGTGGCCGGCAAGGCGTTCGAACGGCTGGCATTGACATCCTTGGCATCGGTGGTCAGCCACTTGCTGAAGCCGTAATTCTGGAACAGGTCGTGCTGGTAGGCGACCCGGGTGCCAAAGCGCAGCTTGTGGAACCAGCCGTCCATGTCATAAGTACCGGACAGCGCCAGCGCATAGCCGCTGTCGGTATTGTGGTAATTCTGGCCGTTGTTATAGTCCTTGAACACGAAGTTCTGCGGATCGCCCAGGCTCGGGCCGCTGAAGTTCAGGTAATGCGGCGCGCCATCGGCGACGCGGCTGGTCGACCACTGCAGGCCGGCTGCCGAATCCATCCGGATCGAGCGGTTGTCGCTCTTCTTGTCGGACTTGATGTAGTTGGCGTCGGCCTTGAGCGACAGGCGCGGGGTCGGGCTCCATTCGGCGCCGACCGCGCCGATCATGGTTTCCCACGGCGTGTGCTCGTCGCCGCCAACGGTGGTCACGGTCGAATTGAGGAAGGTGCCGCTCAGTAGGCGCTTGTTGAGCACCTGGTCGTTGCTGCCGCCGTTGCTGTTGCGGTTAGCCAGTTGTTCATCGTAGTTGAACGGTGTGGTCTGCAGGTTCTGCACATTGGCGCCATCGTTCGAGTTCAGGCCGCGGTAGTTTTGGTGGTACAGGAACTTGAAGTAGTTCGCTTCGGTGTAGAAGCGCAGGGTGTTGCTGACGCGGTAGTCGGCCGCCAGGTTCAGCCCCTTGCGTTCGCGCATGATGGTTTCCTGGAACACGTTGCTGTTGACCCAGGAGCCCACCATCACATTGCTTTGCTGTTCGGCGCTCAGGCCGGCCATGTTCGGCGTCTGCGCGCCGCTGGTCGGCACGTTGACCAGGGCGCTGATGTCGCTGCGGCCGACATAGGCCGACATCGGCTGGCTGGTGGCGTTGGCCGTGTTGGCGGCGGCCAGGGTGGCATATTCGGCGCTGTCGGCGCGAATCGCGCGCTTCAGGCTGGGACCGCGGTTGGCAGGGTTGTTGTCGTTGCGCGTGGTGCTCTTCTGGTAGGTGGCGGCTGCCATCACGCCGATGCGGCTGCCGCCGCCCAGGTCGAAACGGTTGGCGATCAGGCCAAACAGTTCCGGATCGGCTTTCCTGGCGAGGTCGTTTTCACGGTAATTCACGCCCAGCGACACCGTCAGGTTCTTGAAATCGCTCGGGTTGCGCGTGCGCACGTTGACCAGGCCGCCGATGCCGCCTTCGATGTGTTCCGCCGACGGGTTCTTGTAGACGTCGATGCCGGCCACCATGGCGGGAATCGCCGCCTCGACGTTGAATTCGCGGCCGCCGGCGCTGAAGTAGGAGCGGCCGTTGGTCTGGAAGCCGGTGTAGCCAAGGCCGCGGATGGTCACGCCGGACCCGAAGCCGCCCCATGGCGCGGAAGCCTCGCCACCGAAACGGTAGGACTGTACGCCGGGAATGCGGGTCAGCGTTTCGCCGACATTGGTATCGGGCAGCTTGCCGATGTCGTCGGCGGTGATCGAGTCGACCACTTCCATGGTATCGCGCTTGATGGCGACCGACGAACGTGCGCTGGCACGCATGCCCGTCACGATCACGGTCGACGCCGCGTCCGCTTGCTGCTCCTGCGCCATGGCTTGCGGCGCAAAGGCCTGCATCACGGCCAGTGCGACGCCGGACAGTTGCAGGGTCATCCTGTTTTGCTTGTTCATACTCCATCTCCTCCAGATATTATTTTGAGTACTGCGAAGACTGCTAGCGGAAGCTCACCCCGCTGACGTATTGACCGATGTCGAGCAGGTTGGATGCTGGCCCGGTGAGGCGCTTGCCGGCTACCGTCACGTTGTCGATGACGATGTTGCGTACCTGCCGGCCCGTGTCGTGGCCGTAGATAAGGGACGCGCTGGGCGAGCCCTTGCCGGTGTAGCTGATATTGCGCAGCGTGACATTTTCAATGCCGCGCCCGGGACTGGTGTTGTACTTCGGGGTATAGGCAATGTGCAGATTGAACAGCTTGCCCTCCTCGATGCGGTCGACGCGGATGTCCTCGAACACCACGTCGCGCACCAGGTTGTCGTCGCCGGCCATGATGCCGATGGCGCCTTCGTACTCGGGTTCATCCTCGTCGTGTTCGAGGATGTCGATATTGCTGAAGCGGATGCGCTCCAGGACTTCCGGCTGCGGATGCTCCGGCGTCGGCGTATTGCCGTGGATGCCGATCATCACCGCGTGCGCCACGTCGGCCCACAGGGTGGAATCCCTGACCGTGACGTCGCGCGTATTGCCCCAGATGTCCCAGCGATGGTTGTACAGCGTGATGCAGTCGTCCGAGGTACGGATAAAGCTGTCGCTGATGCGCACCCGTTCGCAGGCGAAATGGCCGAGGCCATCGGACCACTTGCCGGCGCCGATACTGCGAATGCTCTTCTCGTCGACGTCCTGCGAACTGATACAGCGCATGGTGCCGTGCGGCTGGTTGATGAAGATGAGCCCGTCGATGCTGACGTTCTTCGAATTGCGGATGGCCTGCATCTCGACGCCGTCGAATACGCCGTCGCTGATCACCTTCACGTTTTCCACCCCATCGATGACGAGGGGATTTTTCAGGAAGGCCGAACCGTCGATATATACCGTGCTGTTGGAGCGCAGGCGGAATTCTCCACTGTGGACGCCGGGACCGAAGTACACCACGGGCTGGGTGAAATCGGGCATTTTGCCCTGGCCGATGCCGTAGCTGTCCAGGCCGGCCTGTTGCGCCGGCATGTCCTGGCGGATGGCATGGGTGAAGATGTGCAGGTTATGCAGCCGGTCGTCGTCGAATTCAACGCTCAGGTTTTCCGGGTGCTGCAGGGTGAAATAGGCGACGCCGTCGCGCACTGCCGGCGTGAGGCCGCGGTTGCCGGGCCGCACCTGCACCTTGGTGAAGCTGCCGTTGTTCTTCTGCACCGCCACTTCCACCGCGCCGTCGAAATTGAAGTAGACCATCGAGGCATCCTGCTGCGTATCCAGGTCCACCTTGGCGCGGTATTCATACAGGTCCTGCCATGCGCCGCCCGGGGTGCGCACCCGCACCGTGAAATCGTCGTTGTGGTGCGAATAGCGCACCGTTTGCGGGAAAGGGAACACCTGCAGGCGGTCGGCGGCCAGGGCGGCCGCCGGCATCAGCAGGGCGAGGCAGGCGCACGCCGCGCCCCTCAGCAAATCGTGGAACATGTCTCCTCCATTGCTTTTTGTTCTCCGGCCTTGTTATCGATAACGGAAATCGGCGGCCGGATGCTTGTGTTTTTGATGCGTTTTTTTACATGCTAGTGACACTTTGCTGGGCAGTGGAATGAAAAAACGGCGCTTATTTATACGAAATTGGCATAGCTTTGCGACGCCATAGGGGAATATACTTGTTATCGATAACAGACTGGAGACGGTAAATGTTCGACAAGCGCTTCCACGCGACACATCCCGCCATGATGGCGGGCGCCAGCAACGACCAGCTGCGTGAACGCTATCTGCTGGACGGCTTGTTCCAGGCCGGGCGCCTGGTCCTCCACTACAGCCACCACGAGCGCTTCGTGATTGGCGGCGCAGCGCCGCTGCACGCCGCGCTGGAACTGCCGCGCCAGGGCGAGCCGGCCGCCGCAGTGGGCCAGCCTTTCCTGGTGCGGCGCGAGCTGGGCATCATCAACGTCGCTGGCGGCGGCCGCGTGACCGTCGATGGCGCAGTATTTGCGCTGGCGCCGCGCGATTGCTTGTACGTGCCGATGGGGTCGGGCGATGTCAGCTTCGCTTCCGACGATCCGGACAATCCGGCGCGCTTCTACCTGGTCTCGACGCCGGCCCATGCGCGTTTCGAACTGAAGAAGATCAGCCACGCCGACGCCGTGCCGCTGGAGCGCGGCAGCATGGAAACTTCCAACGCGCGCACCATCTACCAGTACGTGGTGCCAGGCGTGTGCCAGTCGGCCCAATTGCTGCTCGGCCTGACCGTGCTGAAGACGGGCAGCGTGTGGAATACCATGCCGCCCCACCTGCATGAGCGCCGCTCGGAAGTCTATTTCTATTTCAGCCTGCCGGAGAATGAGCGCGTGTTCCATTTCATGGGCCAGCCGGACAGTGCGCGCCATATCGTGGTCGCCAACGAAGAAGCGGTGGTATCGCCGCCATGGTCGATCCATATGGGTTCCGGCACCTCCAACTATGCCTTCATCTGGGCCATGGGCGGCGAGAACCTCGACTACACCGACATGAACGTGCTCGATATCTGCCAGTTGAAATAAGGACGCCGCCAATGCAAGCACTATTCGACCTGTCCGGCCGTGTGGCGCTGGTGAGCGGCGCCAACACGGGCCTGGGCCAGGCGATTGCCGTGGCACTGGCCCGGGCCGGCGCCGACATCGTGGCCGCCGGCCGCAGCGCCGCCGACGAAACGGCGGCGCAAGTGGCCGCTGCCGGGCGCGACTTCCTGTTCCTGCAGGCCGACTTCGCCGAGGGCGCGTCCAGCATGCGGCAACTGGCCGACGCCGCCCATGCCTGGCGCGGGCGACTCGACATCCTGGTCAACAATGCCGGCACCATCCACCGTGCCGACAGCCTGGCGGTCAGCGAAGACGACTGGGACCGCGTGGTCGATACCAACCTCAAGGCGCCGTTCTTCCTGTCGCAGGCCGCAGCCCGCCACATGGCGCGCCAGGGCAGCGGCAAGATCGTCAACATCGCTTCCATGCTGTCGTTCCAGGGCGGGCTGCGGGTACCGGCCTATGCCGCAAGCAAGAGCGCCGTCGCAGGCTTGACGCGCGCCCTGGCCAATGAATGGGCGCAGGCCGGCATCAACGTCAACGCAATCGCACCGGGCTACTTCGAAACCAATAACACGGCGCCGCTGCGCGACGACCCGCAGCGCGCACCGGCGATCCTGGCACGCATTCCGGCGGCACGCTGGGGACAGCCCGGCGACCTGGCCGGCGCCGCGGTATTCCTGGCCAGCCGTGCCAGCGAATATGTGCACGGCATCGTGCTGCCGGTCGACGGCGGATGGCTGGCGCGATGAGGGGCCGTATCGTCTGCTTCGGCGAAGTGCTGCTGCGCCTGTCGGCGCCGAGCGGCCAGTTGCTGCTGCAAACGCCGCGGCTCGACACCTGCATCGGCGGGGCCGAAGCCAATGTGGCGGTATCGCTGGCGCGCTTTGGCCACCAGGCCGCAATGGCCGGCACCCTGCCCGAAAATGCGCTGGGCCAGGCGGCCCGCGACGCCTTGCGCATGCATGGCGTCGCCGTGGATGGCTTGCGCTTTGCGCCAGGGCGCATGGGCCTGTACTTCGTGACGCCGGGCGCCGTACTGCGCCCGTCCGAGATCGTGTACGACCGTGCCGGCTCCGCCTTTGCGCAGGCGGCGGCAGATGCCTACGACTGGCCTTCCTTGCTGGTGGGTGCCGCCTGGCTGCATGTGTCGGGCGTGTCGCCCGCCGTCGGCGGGCAGGCGGCGCTAGCCGTGCTGGGAGCGATGGAGGCGGCACGCGCGCTGGGCGTGCAGGTTTCCTTCGATGGCAATTACCGCGCCTCGCTGTGGGCCGCGCGCGGCTGCGACGGCGCCGAGGTGCTGCACGGCCTGCTGTCCCATGCCGACCTGGCCTTTGCCGACCAGCGCGATATTGCACTGGCGCTGGGCCAGCCCGGCCTGGCCCAGGCCGGACGCGGCGCTGAAGCGGCGCTGGCATGCTTTGCCGCCTTCCCCCACCTGCGGCGCCTGGCCGCCACGCAGCGGGTGCAGGACAGCGTCGACCGGCACCAGCTGTCGGCCACGCTGTACACCCGCGCTGCCCTGCTGCAGGCGGGCAGCTATGCCATGCATGGCATCGTCGAGCGCATCGGCGGCGGCGACGCCTTCGCTGCAGGCCTGCTGCATGGCCTGCACAGCGGCCACACCGAGCAGGAGACGCTGGAATTCGCACTGGCCGCCGCCGTGGCCAAGCACAGCATCGCCGGCGATTTCAACCTGGCCAGCGCGGCGCAAGTGGAAGCCGTGCGCAACGGGAGGCTCGATGTGCGCCGCTGACCGCGCCGCCGAACGCGCCGCGCTCGGGCCATGGCGCCTGTCCTGGGCTCATGGCAGCGCCGAGGTGCAGGCCATGGGCGGCATGCTCGGCCCCGTGCAATTCCGCCTGGACGACGAGCGCGAGCTGGACGTCATGCACGTGGCGCCCTGGTCCGGCCTGACCCGCGCCAGTGCCCTGCCTGGCATGCTGCGCCGCCTGCGCGGCGAGTGGCCATGCATTCCTTTCGGCCGCACCGACGCGCCAAGCGCCTTGCCGCCCGGCTGGCAGTTACGCAGCGCCGGCGACGCCTGGGGCCACGGCTACGCCGCCAACCACCGCTGGCACTGCCTGCATGCCGATGCCGGCCGCGTGCACCTCGCGCTCGACTACCCCGCCGGTTCGGCGGTGGCGCGCGTCGAACGCACCATTACAGCCGCCCCCCATGCCGCCGCCCTCGATATTTCGCTGACGGTATGGGCGCGCCGCGCCACGCGCCTGCCGCTCGGCCTGCACCCCACTTTCCGGCTGCCGCCGGCAGCGCGCCGCGTGCGCCTGCTGCTGGGCCGCCACCATGGCATCCACAGCTACCCGGTGCTGGCAAGCGATTCGGTGACGCGGCTGCAGCCCGACACCTGTTCCGCCGACCTGTCGGCACTGGCCGGCATCGACGGCCCGCTCGACCTAAGCCACCTGCCGGCCGACGGCGTGTTCGAAGAACTGCTGCAAGCGCGCGCACTGCAGGCCGCAGCAGGCGCCCCACCGTTCGCCCTGCATTACCTCGATTACGACGCCTGCGTCGGCCTGTGGTGGGATACGGCGCAGCTGCCCGACCTGCTGCTATGGGTCAGCAACGGCGGGCGCCAGCGCTTCCCTTGGCAGGGCCGCCACCTGGCCCTTGGCGCGGAGCCGGTCAACAGCTTGTTCGACCTGGGCCGCGTCGCCACGGCGCCGGCCGGCCACGCGCTGGCCGACCGCACCGGCATTGCACTCGATCCTGCCGCGCCGTGGCACACCACTTACCGCATCGCCGCCTGGCAGGCCGGCCATGGCGCTGCCGGAGGGGCGCCATGAACCGGCTGCCGCAATTCGTCGCCGCCGGCGAAGCCCTGACCGACTTGCTGCGCAGCGGCCCTGCCGCCTGGAGCAGCCAGGCTGGCGGCTCCGCCTGGAACGTGGCGCGCGTCGTGGCGAAACTCGGCATCCCGAGCGCCTTTGCCGGCGCCGTCAGCCGCGACGTGTTCGGCGCCGAACTGGCCGCCGCCACCAGCGCTGCCGGCCTCGACCCGCGCTTCCTGCAGCAGGTCGAGCGTGCGCCGCTGCTGGCCGTGGTGCATGAGCTGGAGCCGCCGCGCTATTTCTTCATCGGCGACGACAGCGCCGACCTGCATTTCGATGCCGCGCAACTGCCGCGCGGCTGGCAGCGGGCGGCACGCTGGGTCCATTTCGGGGGCATCAGCCTGGCGCGCGAACCGCTGGCCGGCAAGCTGCTGGCCCTGGCCGCGGAGCTGAAGGCGCAAGGCGCTGCGATCAGCTACGACCCCAATTTTCGCGCCATGATGGATGAACGCTACGACGCCACGCTGCAGCGCATGGCAGCCCTGGCCGACGTCATCAAGGTATCGGATGCAGATTTGCGCGGCCTGTTCCGGCTCGCCCCCGATGCCGATGCCCAAGCCTGTTCCAGCGCGCTGGCCGGGCTGCGCAAGCTCAATCCCGCCGCCACCATCCTGTACACCCTGGGCCAACAGGGCGCGCGCCTGCTGCGCCATGGCCATGCCTGGCATGCACCAGCGCCGCGGGTGAGCGTGACCGACAGCATCGGCGCCGGCGACGCCAGCATCGGCGCCCTGCTGTTCAGCTTGATGCAGTACCCCATGCGCGAGGATGGTGCCCACCTGCGCTTTGCCGTGGCCGCCGGCGCTGCCGCGTGCACCGCCGCCGGCGCCAGCCCGCCATCGCTGGCCCAGGTCGAAAGCCTGCTGGTGGCAGCGCATTTACCGGAGGCAGGTTGACATGCAAAGCACACCGGCACTGCCGGCAGCCTTGGCGCCTGCGATATCGCCGCGCGCCGCAAGCGCAGACGCACCCCACTAACCAGACAACAGGCAGGACGACACCATGAGCACCCAGCAGTCTCACTTCCGCTTCCTGTGCAGTTTCGTTTTCGTGTTCTTCTTCGCGCAGGCGATGAGCATTTCGCTGCTGGCCCTGTGGCTGCGCAGCAGCCTGCAATTGAACGGAACGCAAGCCGGCATCGTGTTCTCGGCCAATTTCGTGGCCGCCATGTGTTCGCAGCCCGTATATGGCTTCATTTCCGACCGCGTCGGCCTGCGCAAGCACGTCCTGTGGTTCGTGGCCGGCCTGGTCACGCTGTGCGGCCTGTTCTTCACCCTGGCCTATGCGCCGCTGCTGAAGGCGAACATTGTCGCCGGCGCCATCCTGGGCGGCATCTATCTTGGCGTGACCTTCATCGCCGGCAGCTACGCACTGGAATCCTACGTCGACCGCATCGGCCGCCGCCATGGCTTTGAATACAGCCGCGTCAGGCTGTGGGGCTCGCTCGGCTTTGCCAGCGCCGCGCTGGTGAGCGGCCGCCTGTTCAACATCGACCCGTCCATCAACTTCTTCTGCGCCTCGGCCGCCGGCCTGGTGCTGCTTGGCATGCTGCTGTTCTGGCGCACCGGCGGCAGTGCCGGCGCAGCGCCTGCGCAAGCCGGGCAGGTAGTGCGCCTGGCCGAAGCGCTCGCCTTGCTGCGCAACGGCCAGTTCTGGCGCTTTATGGTGTTCATCCTCGGGGTCACCAACCTGTACCTGGTGTTCGACCAGCAGTTCCCCAGCTACTTCACCAGCCTGTTCGCCGACCCGCAAACCGGCGCCGCCATGTTCGGTTACCTGAATTCCCTGCAGATCTTCATTGAAGCGGGCGGCCTGTTCGTGGCGCCGCTGCTGGTCAAACGCATCGGCGCCAAGCGCGGCCTGCTGCTGGCGGGCAGCATCATGCTGCTGCGCATCGCCGGTTCCGGCCTGGCGGCCGGCCCGCTCAGCATCTCCGCCATGAAACTGCTGCACTCCGTCGAACTGCCGATCCTGGTGGTATCGGTGTTCCGCTACATCGCCTGCCATTTCGATAACCGCCTGGCCTCGACCATCTATATGGTGGGCGTCAGCTTCGGCCATTCGCTCGGCCTGGCCATCCTGTCGCCGCTGGCCGGCAAGGGCTACGACCTGATCGGCTTCTCCAACAGCTACCTGGCGATGGCCGGCCTGGGACTGGCGTTCCTGCTGCTGTCGGCATGGCTGCTCTCGCCCACCGCGCCGGAAATCGCGCGCACCGCACAACCCAAGGAGTCACTGCATGTCCCCATCCCTGAACAGCGCACGCATTGAAGCGCTGGCCAGCGAACGCCTGCCCCAGCGCTGGAACGGCGCCATCGACCGCGCCCTGCTGGCGCGCGCCACGGCCCAGGTGCTGCTGTCGATCGACCGCAACCTGCAGTATTTCGGCGAACGGTTTCCCGCACCGTCGACCAGCGGCCAGGTGTATCCGGCCATCGGCAACGTGGAATGGACCAACGGCTTCTGGAGCGGCATGCTGTGGCTGGCCTACGAACTGTCCGGCGCCGACCATTACCGCGCCGCGGCGGAGCGCCAGGTGCGCAGCTTCCACGCACGCCAGGCCAATCGCCAGGAAACCAACCATCACGACCTGGGCTTCCTTTACAGCCTGTCCTGCGTGGCCGCGCACCGGCTGACCGGCGATCCGCTGGCTGCGGAAGCGGCGATGGGCGCAGCGCGCCTGCTGCTGGAACGCTACCTGCCGAAGGCCGGCATCATCCAGGCCTGGGGCGAGTTGAGCGATCCGGCGCAGCAGGGCCGCATGATCATCGACTGCAACCTGAACCTGCCCCTGCTGTACTGGGCCAGCGAACATAGCGGCGACCCGTCCTTCCGCGCGGCGGCCGAGCGCCACATCGAGGCCGCCGCGCGCCATATCGTGCGGCCGGACGGTTCCACCTTCCACACCTTCTTTTTCGACCCCGCCAGCGGCCGGCCGCTGCAGGGCAAGACGCACCAGGGTTTTGCCGACGACTCATGCTGGGCGCGCGGCCAGGCCTGGGGCATCGCCGGCTTTCCGCTGGCGTACCGCTATAACAGCGACAGCCGGCTGCTGGACCTGGCCCAGGTGCTGGCCAACTACTACCTCAATCGCCTGCCGCAGGATGGCATCTGCTACTGGGACCTGATGTTCACTTCCGGCAGCGAAGAACGCGATAGTTCGGCGGCAGCGATCGCCGCCTGCGGCTTGCTGGAACTGGCGCCCCGCCTGGCGCCCGGCAACCCGCTACGGGACTCGTACCAGGCGGCGGCCGTTGGCATAGTGCAGGAACTGGCGCAACATTACCTGAACCAGGCAGCCGCGCCGGGCAGCGGCTTGCTGCAGCATGCGGTCTACCATAAGCCGCATGGCGTCGGCGTCGACGAATGTTGCATCTGGGGCGATTACTTCTTCCTGGAAGCGCTGGTGCGCCTGCAGCGCGACTGGCAGCCTTACTGGTAAGCTCAGGCGCCGCCGCCCGACGACTCGCGCGCGACCAGGGTATAAGGCAGCAGGCGGTGCGCCGCCTGGCGCGGCTCGCCCGCGCGGCGGCAGCGGATCTGGTCGACCAGCAGGTCGACCGCCACGCGCGCCATGTCGCCGATCGGCTGGTGAATGGTGGTCAATTCCGGCCACACGGTGGTGGCAACAGGCGTGTCGTCGAAGCCGCAGACGGTCAGGTCTTCCGGCACCTGCAGGTGCATGCCGTGCGCCACCGCGATCACCGCCGCTGCCATATCGTCGTTGCTGGCGAAGATGGCGCTCGGGCGCGGCTCTTGCGCCAGCAGGTTGCGCGCTGCCGCCAGCCCGGAACGATAGGTGAACAGGCCTTGTGCCACGCGCTGCGGCGGCACGGCCAGCCCGGCCTCTTCCATGGTGGTGACGAAAGCCTGGTAGCGCAGTTGCGCCGGGGTGTGCTCGGGATCGCCCTTGATGAAGGCAATGTCCTTGTGCCCGAGCGAAAGCAGGTAGCGCGTCATGGTGCGCGCACCTTCATAGTCGTCGATGCGCACTGCAGCCACGCTGCTGACCGGGCGCGCGGTGGCCACCGCCACGCAAGGCATGCCGATTTCATCGAGCTGGCGCAATGCTTCCGGCGCGTCGCACAAGGGCGGCGGCACCAGGATGCCGTCCGCACCTTCAGCAATCAGGCGCTCGATGGCGCGGCGCTGGCTGGACAGCCCGTCGCAGCGCTCCAGCAGGAGCTGGGCGCCATTCTGGCTGCACTGGTCCATCGCACCCACCAGCAGCGCGCTCAGGAAGGCGGCCGACGGGTTGCTGTACAACAGGCCGACGCGCAAGGTACCAATACGCGCCGCGCGCGCCGCCTGGTTGACCTGGTATTTGAGGGTGGAGATGGCGGCCAGCACCTTGTCGCGCGTGGCCTCGCTGACGTGGACGTTGCCATTGATGACGCGCGACACCGTCATGGCCGAGACCCCGGCCAGGCGCGCCACGTCGTACACGGTGGCGCCGCCGGGGCCGCGCTCACCCTGTTTGTTTACATCATCCATATTTGAATTAGCCAGCAATGAAGTTCGCAAGGATTATCGCATTATCAAGCCGCATCGGCCAGCTGCGCGGGTTTCAGGAAATGCCACAATAGCAAGCGGCGGCCGCGCTGACAACGCATCAGAGCAAGCGCTTGGCTTGCAGCAGGGCGTCGACGATGGCCCGGCGGGCGGCGGCGCGCGCTTCGCTGGAGGGAACGCGCAGGGCATAGGCAGGATGGTAGGTGGCGATGATCCAGCGTCCGCCGCGTTCGACGGGCTGGCCCATATAGTCTTTCAGTGCCACGCTGCCGCTTTGCAGGATGGACTTCAGGGCCGTCGCGCCGAGGGCGACGATGACGTCCGGTGCCACGCTTTCCAGTTCCGCCTCAAGCCAGTAGTGGCAGGCCGCGACTTCCTTCTGCGCGGGCGTCTTGTGCATGCGGCGCTTGCCGCGCGGCTCCCACTTAAAGTGCTTGACCGCATTGGTGATGTAGACCTGGCGGCGGTCGATGCCGGCTGCCTCCAGTGCGTCGTCGAGCAAGTCGCCGGCGGGACCGACGAAGGGCTTGCCGGCCAGGTCTTCCTGGTCGCCCGGCTGCTCACCGACCAGCATCAGCTTGGCGCGGCGCGCGCCTTGCCCGCCGACCGGCTGCGTGGCATTGCGCCACAAGTCGCAGCGGCGGCACTCATCCAGCGTGGCTGGCTGTTGCGCGTCCGGCTTGGCTTTCATCAGCCCATTGTACGAAGCTTCAGGCCGAGCGGCGCACGATGTAACTGCCGATATCGAAACGCCGCGTGATGTGGCGGTAGTGGAAAGTGAAGCCAGGCCATATCACCAGGTTGCGGCCGCGCGAATCGACGTACCAGCTCTTGCAGCCGGTGTGCCACACGGTGCCCTTGAGCCTCTGCTGCAGCTTGCGGTTGTATGCACCCTGTACTTCCGCCTGCACCTCGACCGAGTGCAGGCCGTCGCGCAACAGGCGGCGCACGCCGTCCACCGCATAGCGCGCGCCGGATTCGATCATGTAGACCATCGAGTTATGGCCCAGCAGGGTATTCGGCCCCGTGATCATGAAAAAGTTGGGGAAGCCCGTCACGGTGGCGCCTTTGTATGCGCCTGCGCCTTGCTCCAGCGCCTGCGCGAAACTGCAGCCGCCGCGCCCACGCAGCTCGATCGGGCCGTAGGCGTGTTCGACGTCGAAACCGGTGGCGTAGATGATGACGTCGACCGGGCGTTCTTCGCCGCTGCCGGTGACGATGCTGTGCTCACGCACTTCGCGGATGCCGTCTTTCAGCACCGCCACATTGGGTCGCGATAGCGCTGGATAGTAGTCATTGGTCAGCAGCACGCGCTTGCAGCCCAGCGTGTAATCAGGCACCAGCTTGGCGCGCAGTTGCGGATCGGCGACCTGGCGCTTCAGGTGGCGCATGGCCTGCCATTGCATGATCTTTGCCAGCGCCGGCAGGAAAATGAACAGCACTACGCGCGATTCGAACTGCACATAGTGTTTGGCCCGGTATAGCAGTTGCAGCGGGCGCACGCGGTCCAGCAGCCATTGCTCGACGCGCGTGATGGCGCGGTCGGGCCGTGGCAGCACCCAATGTGCGGTGCGCTGGTAGTGGTCAAGCTGTTGCACTTGCGGCTGGATCTCCGGCACGAACTGCACCGCGCTGGCGCCGCTGCCGATCACGGCCACGCGCTTGCCGCGCAAGTCGACGCCATGGTCCCACTGCGCCGAATGGAAGCTGAGGCCCTGGAAGCGTTCCATGCCGGGGAATTGCGGCTTGCTGGGGCGGCCCAGCAGGCCAATGGCGAAGATCACCGCGCGCGCGGTCAGCTCGCCCTTGCTGGTCGCGATGCGCCAACGGCCGGCCGCCTCGTCGAACTGCGCGGAGTGCAGCGCCGTGCCGAGGCGCAGGTGCCGCTCCAGGTCGTGTTCGCGCACCACGCGCAGGGTGTATTCGAGCAGCTCGTCCTGCCGCGGGAACAGTCGGCTCCAGTGCGCGTTCTGCGCGAAGGAGAACGAGTAAAGGTGGCTGGGAATATCGCAGGCAGCGCCGGGATAAGTGTTGACGCGCCAGGTGCCGCCGAATACTTCATCTTTTTCCAGCATGATGAAGTTGTCGATGCCGGCTTCCTTCAGCTTGATTGCGCTGCATATGCCGCCAAAGCCGCTACCCACGATCACTACTTCGTAATCCATTGCCGCCCCCTGGATGGTTTGGCAGACTATAATTTTGCATTAATAACAAGTCAATACGGAGGTGCGGATGTTCTTCTTGTACGCCTTAGGCGGCGTGGCGCTGGCGCTCGCAGCGGCGGACCGGTTATTGCCAGCCCCGCTGGCCCGGGCTTCACTTGCGCTGGAGCGCAAGCGTTCCGGACTCACACTGCGGCATGCTTCCCTGCCCTATCTCGACAGCGGCACAGGCAAGGAGGTCCTGCTGCTGGTGCACGGCTTCGCCGGCGACAAGGACAACTTCACCCGCATCGCCCGCCTGCTGGCCCCGCACTTCCGCGTCGTCATTCCCGACCTGCCGGGCTTTGGCGATGCACGCCGCGATCCATCCGCGAAGCACGACATGGCGGCGCAAGTCGAAAACCTGCGAGCCTTCATGGCGGAGCTGGGCGTGCAGCGTTTCCACATGGGTGGCAACTCAATGGGTGGTTTCATCGCCGCCGAATACGCGGCACGCTACCCGAAGCAGGTGGAGAGCCTGTGGCTGCTGGCTCCCGCCGGTACGGAAGAAACGCTTGAATCCCCGGCCTTCCAGCAATATCTGGCCGGCGGCGGCATGCCGCTACTGGTGCCAGCGCCAGGCGACTTCGCAACAATGATGGCAAGCTGCATGGCTAGGCCGCCCTTCTTTCCCTATTCGCTGAAGCATGTGCTCGCGCGACGCGCGGTAGCGGACTACCCGTTGCACTGCGACCTTATGAAGCAGCTGGTGGCTTCCCCGCACCTCCGGGGGCCCATCGAAACGCCGGCGCTGATCGTGTGGGGCTCCGAAGACCGCATCCTCAGCCCGAAAGGTGGACCTGCCACCATGGCCCTGATGCCGAATGCAAGCCTTGTCGTGATGGACGGCATAGGCCACTTGCCAATGCTGGAGGCGACGGGCCGCACAGCGCGCGATTTCCTTGAATTCCGAAGCCGTGCCCCGTCAAACCCTACTTGACGGCGACCAGATGGCGTCCAGCTTACACCTCGTCGCGCCGAAATCACCGCGCGCCCGGCGTTGTTCATGGAAGGCCCACTCAGCACGATTTCTCACGTCGGTCAACGTGAATGGCCCTTGCACCTTACGTTCCGCTACGTCGATCCTGTAATACTCGCAGGTGTCGGGGAGGCGGTATTCCCAGCGATTGTTGGCGCTCTCCGCACGCAGGACAGGGCGCCTGGTGACGAGGATCCCGTCGCCTTGCACAATAAACTCTTCAACCTTCATATGGACGACAAAGCGGGATGCTCCGGCGTGCTCCTCAATGATCGAATTCTGGTCGCCACCGGAATGCGTGAAGTAATAGTCTCCTGCAATGTGTACATTCCCGTCCCGCGCTCCCGGCATTCCGAAAAGCGCCGCGATGGACACAGCAAGCCCTGGCACTAAACAAAACAGGAGTACTTTGAACGCAACTTTCATGGCTGGGGCAAGGCAGGGCCGCTATGCGGGACGGCCGGTCAGCGCAAAGGCGCGCGTTCGCTTGAGGAATTCATTGAATTGAGTGGCGTGCTCGGGGAAGCGTTCCTGGCCCTCGATGAAGATGGCCTGCGCTTCGTCGAGGTGACCCAGCTTCATCAGGCATTCGCCTTTGGAGAAGAAGGCGGACATGCCTTCCGGATTAAGGTAGAGCGATTCATCGAGGTCGCGCAGTGCCTTTTCATACAGGCCCAGTTCCATGAAGGCGAAGGCGCGCTTGTCCAGCGCGTCGGTGTAGGCCGGGTACAGTTCGATGGCCTTGCCGTATTCGTTGATGGCTTCGATGCTGCGGCCCTCAGCGGCATGCATGCCGGCGCGTTCGAAATGTTCGGTGGCGGTGCTCATGATGGCGCCGACATCCTGCCCGGTCAGGTGCACATAGAGTTCGAAGTCCATGTACTTCAGGCCTTGCAGCTCGCGCGCGGAAGCGGGCTGGTTGCCGGCCAGCTCCCAGCCCTCAGCCAATGATGCGGTGGCACGCGGCGCATGCGCCATGCGTACAGCGGCATGCGCCAGCGTATCCAACGTGGGCTTGACGGTCGACGGCTCGTAGGTCATGCAATGGGCAGTCGCGCCTTCGACAGCAAACACTTTGAGGGCGGACCAGGACTTGCCGTCCGGTGCCGGCTGGACGAGCACATCCCCAGCCTTCACGACGAGTTGCTGGCTAGGTGCGAAATTCTCCAGTCCCCTGCGCAGCGGCGTGCCCAGGGCGGCGAGGAAGGTAGCTATCGATTTACGCATATACGCGAGTGTACATGCTTTTCAATCCTCGACAGTAGGCTCGTAGCTACCGGTTCGATGAATCCAAACCCGCATTCGGCATGCTTGAGCAACGTCCGCTACGCGCAGCGCCGTATGCCGCTTCAATGGTACGCAGTGGTGCGATGTCTTCCGCTATGCAAAGGCCGTCGCAATCCTTGCACCAGGCTGGCCGCACGGGAATGGAAAAAAGGCCCGCGATTTGCGGGCCTCTGGATCAGGAAGCGTATTGCGCGAGGCGGGCTTCGAGCGAGGGCTGCAAGTCAGCCTGGGAGCTAACGTTCATGCCCAGGTCGTTCAGCAGGCCGTCCTTCAAGCCGTACACGAAACCGTGCACGGTCAGTTCCTGGCCGCGGTCCCATGCGTCCTGCACGATGGTGGTGGAGCAGACGTTGGCGACCTGCTCCACCACGTTCAGCTCGCACAGGCGCTCGCTCTGCTTGCTGACATCGTTCAGCGCGGAGCCGAGGTAGCGCTCGTGCTTTTGCGCGACGTCCTGCACGTGGCGCAGCCAGTTATCGACCAGGCCCACGCGGCCGCCGGTCAGCGCGGTGTGCACGCCCTTGCAGCCATAGTGGCCCACGATGATCACGTGCTTCACCTTCAGCACGTCGATCGAGAACTGCAGCACCGACAGCGCATTCAAATCCGAATGCACCACCACGTTGGCGATATTACGGTGCACGAACACTTTGCCTGGCGGCAGGCCAAGCAGTTCGTTTGCCGGTACGCGCGAATCGGAGCAGCCGATCCACAGATATTCCGGCCCCACCATCGACAGGTCGCGGAAGTAGTCCGGGTCCTTGGCGATTTTCGCCTCGGCCCATTTACGGTTGTTTTCCAGCAGGTGCTTCAGTACGTCGTCGCTCATGTTTGTCACTCGAAGAAGTCTTTGACCTTGTCCATGAAGGACTTGGTCTGTGGGCTATGCTTCGCACCACCCTCGGTAGTGGAACGCTCGAATTCGCGCAGCAGGTCCTTCTGCTTGTCGGTCAGCTTGACCGGGGTCTCAACGGCGACATGGCAGAACAGGTCACCCGGATAACCGGAGCGCACGCCCTTGATGCCCTTGCCCTTGAGGCGGAAGGTCTTGCCGGACTGGGTGCCGTCCGGAATGGTGAAGCTCACCTTGCCGTCCAGCGTTGGCACTTCGATTTCGCCGCCCAGCGCCGCCTTGGCGAAGCTGATCGGCATTTCGCAGTGCAGGTCGTCGCCTTCGCGCTGGAACACCGCGTGCGGCTTGATGTGGATCTCCACATACAGGTCGCCAGGCGGCCCGCCGTTGGTGCCTGGCTCGCCGTTGCCGGTGGAGCGGATGCGCATGCCGTTGTCGATGCCGACCGGGATCTTCACTTCCAGCGTCTTGTTACGCTTGATGCGGCCAGCGCCGGAGCACGATGGGCATGGCTCTGGAATGATCTTGCCCGTGCCGTGGCACTTGGGGCAGGTCTGCTGGATGCTGAAGAAGCCCTGCTGCATGCGCACCTGGCCGTGGCCGCCGCAAGTGGAACAGGTGACTGGCTGGGTGCCCGGCTTGGCGCCGGAACCGTGGCAGGTATCGCACTTGTCCCAGCTCGGCACGCGGATGGTGGTGTCGAAGCCGTGGGCGGCCTGCTCCAGGGTGATTTCCAGGTTGTAGCGCAGGTCGGCGCCGCGATAAACCTGCGGGCCGGAAGAACGGCCGCGGCCACCGCCGCCGAAAATGTCGCCGAAGATGTCGCCGAAGGCGTCGCCAAAGCCGCCGAAGCCGCCACCGCCGCCCGCTCCCATATTCGGATCAACGCCTGCGTGACCGTAACGGTCATACGCTTCGCGCTTCTCCGGGTTGGTCAGCATCTCGTAGGCCTCTTTGACCTCCTTGAACTTCTCTTCGGCCTCTTTGTTATCCGGATTGCGGTCCGGATGATATTTCATCGCGAGTTTGCGATAGGCCTTCTTGATTTCGTCTTCGGACGAGTTCTTAGCGACCCCGAGGATCTCGTAAAAATCACGCTTTGCCATGGTGTACCAATTTATGCGAAAAAGCCGAGCGAGCCCCTGATGGATGCTCGGCTCGGCAGGTCATAGAGTTGACCGGATTTGAAGCTTACTTGTTGTCTTTGACTTCCTTGAAGTCAGCGTCGACCACGTCGTCCTGTGCCGGCTTGGATTCAGCCTGTGCACCGGCACCAGCGCCTTCGGCACCGGCCGCGCCTTGCTGCGCCTGCATGTCAGCGTACATCTTCTCGCCCAGCTTCTGCGAAGCTTCGGACAGTGCTGCCACTTTGGCGTCGATCGCTGCCTTGTCGCCATCCTTGATGGTGGCTTCCAGGGCGGTGATCGCAGCTTCGATCTTCTCTTTCTCGCCGGCGTCCAGCTTGTCGCCGTACTCGGTCAGGGACTTTTTGGTCGAGTGCACCAGCGCGTCGGCCTGGTTGCGGGACTCGGCCAGTTCCTTCAGCTTCTTGTCTTCTTCCGCGTTCAGCTCGGCGTCCTTCACCATCTTCTGGATTTCCTCTTCGGACAGGCCGGAGTTTGCCTTGATGGTGATCTTGTTTTCCTTGCCGGTGGCCTTGTCTTTCGCGCCCACGTGCAGGATGCCGTTGGCGTCGATGTCGAAGGTCACTTCGATCTGCGGGGTGCCGCGTGCTGCTGGCGGGATGCCTTCCAGGTTGAATTCGCCCAGGCCTTTGTTGCCGGCAGCGATTTCGCGTTCGCCCTGGTACACCTTGATGGTGACGGCCGGCTGGTTGTCGTCGGCGGTCGAGAACACTTGCGAGAACTTGGTAGGAATCGTGGTGTTCTTGTGGATCATCTTGGTCATCACACCGCCCAGGGTTTCGATACCCAGGGACAGCGGGGTCACGTCCAGCAGCAGCAGGTCTTTGCGGTCGCCCGACAGGACTGCACCCTGGATCGCGGCGCCGACGGCCACTGCTTCATCAGGGTTCACGTCCTTGCGTGGATCCTTGCCGAAGAACTCTTTCACTTTCTCCTGCACCTTAGGCATACGGGTCATGCCGCCGACCAGGATGATGTCGTCGATGTCGGACACTTTCACGCCGGCGTCCTTGATCGCAGTGCGGCAAGGCTCGATGGTGGCGGTGATCAGTTCCTCAACCAGGGACTCCAGCTTGGCGCGGGTCATCTTCAGGTTCAGGTGGACTGGAGCGCCGTTCGCCATGGCGATGTAAGGCTCGTTGATTTCGGTCTGCTGCGAGGACGACAGTTCGATCTTGGCGCGCTCGGCCGATGCCTTGATACGCTGCAGGGCGATTGGATCCTTTTTCAGGTCCAGGCCGTTGATCTTCTTGAATTCGTCGATGATGTAGTCGATCACGCGCTGGTCGAAGTCTTCGCCGCCCAGGAAGGTGTCGCCGTTGGTCGACAGCACTTCGAACTGCTTCTCGCCGTCCACGTCGGCGATTTCGATGATCGACACGTCGAAAGTACCGCCACCCAGGTCATACACGGCGATCTTGCGGTCGCCCTTGTCGGTCTTGTCCAGGCCGAATGCCAGCGCGGCTGCGGTAGGTTCGTTGATGATGCGCTTGACTTCCAGGCCAGCGATACGGCCGGCGTCCTTGGTTGCCTGGCGCTGCGAGTCGTTGAAGTACGCAGGCACGGTGATGACCGCTTCGGTCACTTCTTCGCCCAGGTAGTCTTCCGCGGTCTTCTTCATCTTACGCAGCACTTCTGCGGAAATTTGAGGAGGAGCCAGTTTTTTGTCGCGCACGCCGATCCAGGCGTCGCCGTTGTCGGCCTTCATGATTTCGTAAGGCATCAGGGAGATGTCCTTCTGGACTTCCTTCTCCTGGAACTTGCGGCCGATCAGGCGCTTCACCGCGAACAGGGTGTTCTTTGGGTTGGTGACGGCCTGGCGTTTGGCAGGTGCACCAACCAGGATTTCGCCGTCTTCTTGATAGGCGATGATGGAAGGGGTGGTACGCGCGCCTTCCGCATTCTCGATGACCTTCGGCGCGCCATTTTCCATGATGGCGACGCAGGAGTTGGTGGTGCCCAGGTCAATACCGATGATTTTGCCCATGATTTGTTCTTCCTTGTGTACTAAGTTTAATTACTTCTTATATGTGGAATTTGTGTTTCTTTTCAAGTGCTTACTTTGGCTGGGCAGCCGTCACGATGGCGGGACGCAGCAGGCGGTCCGCAATCATGTAACCCTTTTGCAGCACGGTGACGACGGTATTCGCTTCCTGCTCGGCCGGCACCATGGCCACGGCCTGGTGCTTGTTCGGGTCCAGCTTTTCGCCGGCCGCCGGCATCACTTCGATCAGGCGGTTGCGCTCGAAGGCGGAATTGAGCTGTTTCAGGGTCATTTCGACGCCTTCCTTCAGCGATTCCAGGGTCGGGTTGTCGACTTTGAGCGCCATTTCCAGGCTGTCTTTCACCGGCACCATGGCTTCGGCGAAGCTTTCGACGGCAAATTTGTGGGCCTTGGCAACGTCTTCCTGGGCGCGGCGGCGAATATTTTCGCCTTCCGCCTTGGCACGCATGAATGCATCGTGCATTTCGGCCAGTTTTGCCTCGGTTGCCGTGAGCTGCGCTTCCAGGTCGGACATCGCAGGGGCTTCGGCGGGAGTCGTTTGCTCTTCTGCCTGCTCCACTTCCGGGTTCTGGCTTGGCTGGTTTTCCTGGTCTTGCATCTAAAAGACTCCTACAAAATCGTGTTTATCTGACATCTGTTGCTTCCTGCACGGGCAAGAAATGGGGCTTGCCCCTATCTTTTCAAGGGGTATTCTGCCCCTCAGTGCAAAGGCCCGGCGCACGCCGCGGGATTGTTGTAACTGAAGAGTTACAAATTTTACAAAGCTCTGAGATACGTAAACCGGGGGTTTTGACTAAGATGAATCTATGCGGTGCCTGGACACCGCGTCCCCTCGGAGCGCATCATGAAGTTGCCATTTATTACAGCATCGATCATCGCGTGGAGCTTCCTTGCTACGGCGGTGATCGTCTTCAGCGAACTCTTCCCCTAACCAGTTATTTTAGCAGGTTAGCACTCACCACCCGCAAGTGCTAACAACTGGCTACTTGCGCAGCTTGCGCATGGACGACATGGTCGGCCAGCCGATCATGTGTTGCTCGGCAACCTCGGTCAGGGCAGCGATCCAGGCCGGATGGCTGTTCAGGCAGCGGACATAGTTGAACTCCTTGCCGCCATTGGACAGGAAGTCGTGGCGCACTTCCATTGCAATTTCTTCCAGGGTTTCCAGGCAGTCGCTGGTGAAACCCGGGCAGATCACATCCAGCTTGCGCACCCCGTCTTTTGCCAATTGCGCCACAGTCGGCGCGGTGTAGGGCTGCAGCCACTCAGCCTTGCCGAATCGGGACTGGAAGGTGACCAGGTAGTCATTCTCGTTCAGGCGCAGCTTGGCCGCCAGCAGCCGGGCGGTTTCCATGCATTCGCGCTGGTAGGTGTCGCCCAGGTCGATGGTACGTTTTGGCACCCCGTGGAAGCTCATCACCAGTTTTTGGCCGCGGCCGTTGGATTCCCAATGGGCCAGCACGGTCTTTTTCAGCGCGTCGATATATCCGTCGTGGTCGTGGTAATCGCGCACGAAGCGCAGCTCGGGAATATTGCGCACCTTCTTATAGTGGTCGAACACGGCGTCGCTGACCGAGGCGGTGGTGGTACCAGAATATTGCGGGTAGGCCGGCAGGATCAGGATGCGGTCGTGGCCATCGGCCTTGAGCTTGCCGAGGACTTCGGGCAGGGATGGGGAGCCGTAACGCATGGCCATGGCTACCGTCACGTCGTTGTGGCCACGCTCACCTAGCAGGCCGCGCAACAGCTTGGCTTGCGCTTGCGTGTGGAACTTCAGCGGCGAGCCGTCGCTGGTCCAGATCGAAGCGTACTTCTGCGCCGACTGCTTGGAGCGGAATGGCAGGATGATGCCGTTCAGGATGAACCACCAGACCGCCTTCGGAATTTCGACCACGCGCGGATCGGACAGGAATTCCTTCAGGTAGCGGCGCACGGCGCCCGGCGTCGGTTCGTCAGGCGTGCCGAGATTGACCAATACCACGGCGGTTCTGGAAACGGAGCCTGGCTGGAGGGCGGGTTCTTTGGCGAACGGCATCTTGGGTACTTTTTTGTTATTCGTGGGCGCGCCATTATAAACCCGGTACTGCTGGGACTGACGGGCGCCTTCCTCCAGCATATTTGATTGAGACTCTATAGGATCGCGACAGCCTGATTTACCACAGACGCCACCACGGACGCCTCTTAACTCCGCCATCCACGGTGTCTTCAAGGCTGTGCTCAGAAAAAGCTTTGGCAACCTCATCGGGGTCAGGAGGCTTCGAAACGTTTAGTTGAGCGAGCACTCTGTTCACAGCCTCCGGGGTGACTTCGCCAATGATGCGAATTTGCGGCGCGGCCTTGGCTTTACTCGGGTCTTTTCCTGCACGCTCCATTTGCTCGATCGCCCCATATTCGGAAGAACTTGCAGCAAGCCGAAGGAAACCATTCGTCCGGTAGTAGTCAGCAACGAGCTTGGTCGCCGCTATGAAGTGCGCTTGAGACGAAACCTTCCCACGTGAGAGTATCTCCCCAGACTCGTTCGCAACGATGTATTCGTCCGAGAAGTTCATGCCAATCGGAGCGACCAACGCCCTCGCCCAAGCTGATTGGGTGAACGAGTAAACATCGCTGGCAACCGAGATGCCAACGCCGGCGCGGATAAGCGCATCCAGAGCCTCTGCTTCCGTAAACTCTGGGTGCTCGCTCACATACTCGGCAAGAATTCTTACTTCGCTAACTGGATCCATCGTCTATTCGCCATTTTATTAATTTGAATCCCAAGTTTCTCGTAGACGCACTCCTTCAACAATTCGATGAATTGCGTTAGCCCTTTTATCAAGGCGCAGACTTCGATGAAAGAAAGCGGGCAGCGGGTTTGGCACTATATCAGTCCTTTGAGTCGGTACGCTATTTGCGCGTTGAATGAGCAAGCTGTGCGCTCTGCTGCTCGATCGTGTGCGTCCATTTCCCGCTTCAGCATCAGCGCAAGAGCTCTTCGAAAGCAATTTCGAATATTCCTCCTCCAGTTGCCGGCCGGCTCCTACTGAAGTGAGGGACGTCCTCCCAACTGCGTATGTCGTTTTCGCTGAAATGAGCCGCTGTTTTCTGCTGTTTTCCGCTGTTTCCCGCTGTTTTTCCGGGAACTACCCGTGCGTACAGTGATCAAAGAAGAAACAGCGGAAAACAGCGCGTTTCAGCGCAAAACAGCGGAGGAAAACAGCATGAAAGACATAGCAAGCCTGGCGATACCCGCCACCACTTTGTGCCGCTTACTGCAGTATGCGGATGCACATCAGGCCGAGCTGAACGCCGGCGAGCTCGCCGCAATGGCGATTGAAGAATGGCTGGCTCGTACCGAGGGCGGCGAAGTACCGGGGATCCGCCTGCGTGGTTACCAATGGAAAAAGGTATTCCTACCCGAGGGCACCCAGCTGCGCGTCTGGAACCGTTCAGGCTACGCTTATGCCGAAGTCATTGGCGACAACATCGTGCATCTCGGGAATGCAGTATCGCCGCACGAATTCATTTGTCGCTGCAAAGGCATTTCCCGAAGTGCGTGGTCGGAAGTAGCGTTGCTGTTCCCAGGCGAAAATCACTGGCGAGGAGCCGATGCTGTCCGCCGCGAGCTGGCCCGCCCCCGGGAGCCACAAGTCGCCCGAACACCGGCTGCCGCACCATCGCCGCCCGAGCAACCTGGGCCAAAATTCTCGAGCGTGCTGCCACCGCCCGTTCAGCGCCTTCCCCGAATACCTCCCATCCCAACGCAAGCGCACCTTCAGCCCGACATTCACGCGATAGTGTCTGCGGAAAACGCGCAGCTAAATTCACCCGATCGCCGTAAAGTCCATCGCCGACAAGAGGATTTGCTGCTTGACTGAAGTGGGCCGGCCAATAGCGCTGGCTTCCCGGTTTGCCACTTGTTGATCAGCGCCACGGAGTGCCGCAAGTCATCTTCCCCTAGCAGGCGGCAATCCACTGGAATAACACAGATATAAGTAGGCATGGCGTATTCAGGAAGCCAGCAGCTCGCGGGCATGCTTGCGGGTGGTGGCAGTGATTTCCAGGCCGCCCAGCATGCGCGCTACTTCTTCGATGCGCGATTTCTGGTCCAGCACTTCGATGCGCGAGGCGGTGCGGCCGTTATCAGAAGTTCCCTTGACGACCTGGAAATGCTGGTTGCCCTGGCTTGCCACTTGAGGCAGGTGCGTCACGCATAGCACCTGGCGCTCTTGTCCCAGGCGCTTGAGCAGTCGGCCGACCACTTCCGCCACGCCGCCGCCGATGCCGCTATCGACTTCGTCGAAGATCAGGGTCGGCACTGTCGTTGCGTGCGAGGTGATTACGGAGATCGCCAGCGAGATGCGCGCCAGTTCGCCGCCCGAAGCCACTTTGGCCAACGGACGTGGTGCAACGCCGGCATGGCCTGCTACCAGGAATTCCACCTGCTCCACGCCGTAGGCAGTCGGATCGCACGGACGCAGCGCGATTTCGAAGCGGCCACCGGACATGCTCAACTCCTGCATGCCTTGCGTGACAGCTGCACCCAGCGCGTGCGCCGCTTTCGCGCGCGTCACCGACAGCTCCGCGGCCAATGCGAGATAAGAAGCCTTCAGCTTTTCTTCTTGCTTGCGCAAGCCTTCCAGGTCTGCGGCATCGGCCAGCTGCGCCAGCTTTTCCGACAAGCGCTCATGCTCGTCCGGCAGTTCATCGGCCAGCACGCGGAATTTGCGCGAGGCCGAATGCAGCGCTTCCATGCGCGCATCGACTTGACGCAGGCGTTCAGGATCGAGCTCCACCCGGTCCATGTAGTTATTCAGCGCATACACCGATTCCTGCAACTGGATGCGAGCCGATTCGAGCAGGTCGACGACTGGCTGCAGCTCGGCGTCCACCGACACCAGTTTGCCGAGCCGCGACGCGACGGTGGTGACCTGCGAAAGCACTGGATGATCTTCCGCTTCGGATAGCACGCCCAGTGCTTCCTGCGCGCCTTCCAGCAGGCTGGCCGCATGCGACAGGCGCGAATGTTCATTGCCGATTTCCGTCCACTCGCCTTTTTTCGGCGCCAGCTTGTCCAGTTCCGTTACCTGCCACTCCAGGCGTTCGCGCTCGAACTGCAGGTTGGCCGCGTTGGCCTCGTATTCTTCCAACTGCTTCGACAAAGCGCGCCAGGCGCGATATGCCGCCGTCACTTCGCGCACATTGGCGCCGCTCTGGTTATCCAGAAGTTCGCGCTGCGAATCGGCTTTCAGCAGCGACTGGTGCGCGTGCTGTCCGTGGATGTCCACCAGCATATCGCCCAGCTCCCGCAATTGCCCCGCCGTCGCAGCCACGCCGTTGATGAAGGCCTTGGAACGGCCAGCGTTGTCGATCACACGCCGCAGCAATGCGCCGCCCTCCTCCACCGCGAACTCATTCGCCACGAGCCAGTCTTGTGCCTGTTCGGTCAGCGCGAAGTCGGCGGTGATGTCGGCCTTGGCAGCGCCTTCGCGCACCATGCTGCCATCGCCCCGGCCACCCAGCGCCAGCGTCAGTGCATCAATCAGGATGGATTTACCGGCACCGGTTTCGCCGGTGAAGACTGTGAAGCCAGGGGAAAATTCAAGCTCAATCGAATCGACAATAACGAAATCGCGGATGGACAGGGTTCGAAGCATCAGATTTTGCCGTCAGTAGAAGGGTATTCGTTCCAGTGCAGCTTTTCGCGCAGGGTGTTGTAGTAGCTCCAGCCCTCCGGATGCAGGAAGGTGATAGTGTGCGGCGACAGGCGGATATGAATCTGGTCGCCATTCGCCAGGCTGGCGAAAGTCTGCATGTCAAAGTTCACAGTGGTGTCTTTGCCGCGCTTGATCTCGATCACGATTTCGCTGGAATCGGGCAGCACGATCGGGCGGTTGGACAGCGCGTGCGGTGCAATCGGCACCATGACGATGCCGCCCAGGGTTGGATGCAGCAGCGGGCCGCCGGCCGACAGCGCATAGGCGGTGGAGCCGGTCGGGGTGGAGATGATCAAGCCGTCTGAACGCTGGTTGTACATGAACTGGTTGTCGACATCGACGCTCAGTTCCACCATGCCGGCGCCGGCGCCGCGCGACACCACGACGTCGTTGACGGCAGTGCCGAAGAAGATCGCCTTTCCTTCGCGCATGACGCGGCCTTCCAGCAGTGTGCGGCGTTCAGCCTTGTGCGTGCCGCCGAGGATGCGGCCCAGCACGGGCAGCATGTCTTCCTGGCGGATGTCGGTCATGAAGCCGAGGCGGCCCTGGTTGATGCCAATCAGCGGCGTATCGTAGGACGCGAGCTGGCGCGCGATGCCCAGCATGGTGCCGTCGCCGCCCATCACGACTACAGCGTCGGCGCGCTCGCCAATGCCCTGCACGCTCATCGAGGGGATATCCGAGATGGCGAGGTGCTCGGCCGTGTCCGCCTCCAGCACCACGCTGTACCCGCCCTGCTTCAGGAAGTCCAACACATCGCGCACCGGTTCTTCGATGCCGGTGGTATTGGGGCGGACAACCAAGGCAATCGTGTTGTACATCGGATGCGTAGCGGACATATAAATCTCGGTCAAAATATGGGGGTGGCAACACGCAGCAGAGTAACCCATAATGCTTGCTCATGCCATGCATTGCGACGCTGGCCGATACGCTAATAAATACTGTATGTTTGCACAGTATATAACAAGGGAGACTGGAATGGCAAAAGCATTGGGCATTGGCGGGATTTTCTTCAAGTCCAAGGACCCGCAAGCGCTGATGGCCTGGTACCAGGCTTGCCTGGGCTTGCCCGCCGAGGCCAAGGAATACGCTTCCTTCGCTCCGGCCACGATGCCGTCGAATGGCGCTACGGTGTTCAGCCCCTTCAAAAGCACGACTTCCTATTTCGCCCCGTCCAAACGCGAGTTCATGATCAATTTCATTGTGGATGACCTGGACGGCGCGCTGAAACAGGTCGCCGATGGCGGCGGCACTTTGGTGGGCGATGTCCAGTCCTTCGACTACGGCCGCTTTGGCTGGTTTATCGATCCGGACGGGAATAAGGTCGAACTGTGGCAGCCGACAGCTGCGGAATGAGGAACTGACCGGGCGCGAGGAACGTTTGGCGTACTGATCCATCTCAAATGCAGGCCATCTGCGGCTTTCCAGGCGGCAAGGTGCGGTAGAATTCAAGCTATCGAGAGATTTGCTCCCCTTTGCCGCGCCATGGATTCCGTATCAGAAGCCCAATTTGAACTTGACCAGATGCGCCTCCAGGCCAAGCGGCAGTTGCTTGGGACGGTGGTCTTGGGTGTCATGGCGGGCCTGCTGGCGTTTGTCGGCCAGAGTGCGCTGGGCCAGGCGCGGCCCCTGCTGGAAGGTTCTTTCGGGTCTTGGCAATCGTTCTACACTTTCGTGCTGTGGGCACTGGCGATCGCGTGGGTGGTGGCGCTGGCCCAGCAAGCCATCCACCTCCAGAACATCAGCGAGCGCTTCGAATCGCAGCGCCGCCTGGACAGCGTCTACGCCGAGCGCGCCGCCAAGGCACAAGCTGCCGAAGAAGACCGCCAGCGCCAGCGCGCCGAGACCGAAGCCCGCCAGGCTGCCGAACGCACACGTCGCCAGAACAAAAACGCCCGCAGCACCAAATTCGACTTCTGGCAGGAATAGCGAAACGTGGCCGACAACCTGTACGCTCCGCCGCGTTCCGACTTGAGCGCTGGCGACCAGCACAAGCGTCCTGTCCCGGTCTACCTGATCGCGGCCTTGTGCACGTTCCAGCTTGGCGCATTGATTTACCTGGTATCCAGCGGCTGGCAACAGCTCGATTTAGCCATTTCAACCGGTACCCTGTCGCCAGTTGCGTTCCTGGCGGGATTTCTCTTCCCGCTGTTTCATTTCACGTCTGCAATGCTACTCTTCTTCATGAGGAAAGCCGGCGCCTATGCGTTCGGAGCTTACCTCGCATGGAGTGTCGTCAGGCTGTTCACCAACAACCACGGACCGACGACGCTGGCCGACTTCGCGCTGACCGTCGTGATTACTGCTTATAGCGTGTGGCTGTATCGCCGTGGATCACTCAAATAAAGAGTTAAAGCACACCATCGTCATGTTGCCCGGCATGGACGGGACGGGCGAGCTTTTCGCGCCATTCATCGCAGCGCTCGGCGGGGAATTCGATGTGCGCGTGGTGAGGTATCCGGGCGACCATTGCGGCGGGTACGAGCAGCTGGAGGCGCTTGCCCGGGCGGCGATTCCTTCCGACCGACCTTATGTTCTTCTGGGCGAGTCATTTTCGGGGCCGATTGCAATCTCAATTGCGGCATCGGCACCGGGCCGGTTGCAAGGATTGGTGTTGTGCTGCACGTTTGCGCGCAGCCCGAGGCCAGGACTGGCGGTATTGAAGGGGCTATTCGGCTTAATCCCGCTGAAAGCGCTGCCGGCAAGCTGGCTGGTCGATACCCGGATGCGGGCGCCGTTCAAAGCGGCATTGAGGCTAGTGAGTTCCGCTGCACTGAAGGCGCGCATGCGTGCGGTGCTGGCGGTCGATGTCAGCGACCGGCTGGAGAAATGCGCCGTGCCGATTCTTTACTTGCGTGCGACGCGCGACTGGCTGGTGCCGCGTGCGGCGGCAACGCTGGTAGCGCAGCTCAAACCGGCCACCGCGGTGACCGAATTCGATGCACCGCACTTCCTGCTGCAAACAGTACCGGAGCAGGCCGCGCGCGAAGTCGCGGCCTTTGTACGGCTTAGTGGGCAGAGATAATCCCCAGCCCCATCACGCCGAGGACGGCGATTGCCAGCGAAACGCCGTGCAGCAGGCCAAGCAGAACCCAGCGCCAGAAGGTTCCCCACTTGCCTTTCTGGTAGACGCGCTGCATCGCCCACGGCAGGTAGCCCGCCACCCAACAGAGCGCAACAAACTTCAGGAATCCGTCGGGCAGGAAGATAAATACGCCAAGCATCACGAAGGCGAATGCATTGCTATGCAGCGCAAACAGCATATGCTCGCCGTACTTTTTGCCGGTGCCGAGGTAGAGCAATTTGAGCCACAATGCAAATACCGGCATCAGCAGGAAGATCGCGTAGGGCGCGTATTTATAGAAGCCTGCCTGCATCACGGCGCTCTTCTCGTGGTCATTCATCCTGTCGAAGCGCTCGATGGAGTGGGAGATGCCGGGCGTCTCCTTTTGCAGTACCTGCTGCAGCCTTTCGTTGACAATCGCAGGCTGCTCTTTCGCCGGAGCGACCTGCTGCGTCGCGCCCGGAGGCAGCGGACGGGGATCAACTGTCGCAACGCCGGCATCGCTGAACTTCAGCACGGCGAAGAAAATGATGCTGAGCGAGAGGTACAGCCGCAACGGTTCAACGTAACGCTTGCGGCGCCCGGCCACGTATTCCGCGGTCAGCAAGCCGGGGCGGAACAGCAGGCGCGTGATCGTGCCCCACAGGCGCCCCTCCAGCGCAACGTAGTGGCCAATGAACTCGTGCATGAACTCGCTGAAGCTTGGCGCATGCAGGTGGGTCTCCTGCCCGCACATATGGCAGAAGTTTCCGGAAGTGGTGGCGCCGCAGTTGCGGCAAGTATTGTCGGTGGCGATATCCATATTGCAATGCTACCCGTGGAATTGCTTCTGTTCAAGCTGGCGACCGCCGCTGCAAGCCTTCGCTACCATGAATTGAGGAGGACGACACCATGGAACCGAACAGCAAGGACCGCAAGGTCAACACGCAGACGCCCGTGGACCGCAGCGCCGGCAAGCGCCTACCGCACGAGCGCGACGAGTCGCCGCAGGGCGCAACCCAGCAGAAGACGCGCAGCGTGATCCGCCAGGCAGCGGAAGATGTCGAGCAGGGCCTGGTCGACACCGATTTGCACGGCAAGCCAGGCCTGCAAAAGCCGCAGGCCGGCAGCGAGTCGAAGGCGCATCCCCTTCCCGGCACCAAACGCGATTGAGGCCCGCCATGCGAACCGCCACCCTTTCGCTCGCAGCTTGCGCCGCAGCACTGGCCCAATATGCACTGGCCCAATACGCACTGGCGCAGAGCTACCCGGCAAGCTGGGGCCCCAACCCTAGCCTGCCGGAGCCAAACAAAAAGCTGATCCCGACCGTCAACGTGGCGCCGGTCGAACGCTGGAAGGGCGACGACAAGCCGCTGCCCGCCTCGGGTTTCAGCGTCAGCGCCTATGCGCGCGACCTCGACCACCCGCGCTGGCTGTACGTGCTGCCGAATGGCGACGTGCTGGTCGCCGAGACGGCCGCGCCGCCCAAGCCGGAAGATGGCAAAGGCATCAAGGGCGCCATCATGAAGCACGAAATGAAAAAGGCCGGGTCGGTCACGCCTTCCGCCAACCGCATCACGCTGTTGCGCGATATCGACGAACGCGGCGTGGCAAAAACGCGCGGCACCTTTATCAAGGACCTCAACTCGCCCTTCGGCATGGTGCTGGTCGACAAGGACCTGTACGTCGCCAATACCGACGCCGTAGTGCGCTTCCCCTACAACGAGGGGGCAACTTCCATCAGCGCGGCAGGCATCAAGGTGCTGGACCTGCCGGCCGGCCCGATCAACCACCACTGGACCAAGAACATCACGGCCAGCCCGGATGGCCGCTTCCTGTATGTGACGGTGGGCTCGAACAGCAACGTCGCAGAGAACGGCATGGATAAGGAAGAAGGCCGCGCCGCGATCTGGGAATATGAGCGCGCCACCGGCAAGTCACGCCTGTTCGCAACAGGCCTGCGCAACGCAAACGGCATGGCGTGGGAGCCGAAAACCAAGGCGCTGTGGACGGTGGTCAACGAGCGCGATGAACTGGGCGAGGACCTGGTACCGGACTACCTGACCTCCGTGAAGGATGGCGCCTTTTATGGCTGGCCCTACAGCTACTATGGCCAGCGCGTCGACACGCGCGTCAAGTCGCCGCGCCCGGACCTGGTGGCCAAGGCCGTGATGCCGGATTACGCGCTGGGCGGGCACACCGCCTCCCTCGGCCTCGCTTTCTATGATGCCAAGCTGTTCCCGGCAAGCTGGCAAGGCGGCGCCTTCATCGGCCAGCACGGCTCATGGAACCGCAAGGAATTCAGCGGCTACAAAGTCGCCTTCGTGCCGTTTGCCGAAGGGCGTCCATCCGGGCCGCCGGTGGACTTCCTGTCTGGCTTCCTGACGCGCGACGGCAAGGCCAAGGGCCGGCCGGTAGGCGTGGCGGTGGATAAAACGGGGGCCTTGCTGGTGGCGGACGACGTGGGCAACGTGGTATGGCGCGTGGTGCCGGCGGGTCGCTGAGAAAACCAATACAATGTAGCCATGCGAATCCTACACACGATGCTGCGGGTTGGTGACCTGCAGCGCTCCATCGACTTCTACACCAAGGTGCTGGGCATGAAACTTCTGCGCACCAGCGACAATCCCGAATACAAGTACACGCTGGCCTTCCTCGGCTACGGGCACAACCCGGAGCATGCGGAACTGGAGCTGACGTATAACTATGGCGTCGAGAAATACGATATGGGCAATGCCTACGGCCATATCGCCATTTCCGCGACCGACATCGTTTCCGCCTGCGAGGCAGTGCGCGCCAATGGCGGCAATGTCACGCGCGAGCCGGGCCCGGTAAAAGGCGGCACTACCGTGATTGCGTTTGTGACTGACCCGGACGGGTACAAGATCGAACTGATCGAACGCAGTTTCGACGGCCAGGGAGCCGGATTGCGTTGAGGTGACTTCCCGCGGAGACTTGCCGCGGCGCCTTGCTTGGCGCCGCGGCGACATTGATGCTTAGTGGTCCAGCAGGGCGTTGATCGGCTCCAGGTCTTCTTCCCTGAGCGAACCAGCCGCCGACTTCAGGCGCAAGCCATTCATGATGGTGTCGTAACGCGCCTTCGACAGGTCTTTCTGCGTGGTGTACAACTGGCGCTGTGCATTCAGCACGTCGATGTTGATACGCACGCCCACCTGGTAACCCAGCTTGTTCGACTCCAGTGCGGACTTGGACGACACTTCCGCCGCTTCCAGTGCCTTGACCTGGGCCAGGCCACTGTTCACGCCGAGGAAAGCCTGGCGCGCGGTCTGTGCCGCCTGGCGGCGCGAAGCTTCCAGGTCGTTGCGGGCCTTGTCTTCCAGGGCGATCGATTCGCGCACCTTGCTGGTCACGGCGAAGCCGTTGAAGATCGGGATGCTCCAGGTCACGCCGATGGCGTTGTTGTTGGCCAGCGAAGCGCCGCTCACCGAATTGCGGGTCTTCTGCGCCACCAGGTCCAGCGTCGGCATGTGGCCTGCACGCTGCTTGCTGATTTCACGCTTGGCGATTTCCACATTCAGCTTGGCGCCGGTCACGCCGTAGTTCTGTTCTTCTGCCGCCGACACCCACGGCTCCAGCGTTGCCGGCTGCGGGCTGGCGACAGTCACGCCGGTGCGCAGCGGTGCCAGTGCACCAGGCGCCTGGCCGATGATCTGCTGCAGTGCGGTACGCTTCACTTCCAGATCGTTCTGGGCCGCGAATTCCTGCGCCACCACCAGGTCGTATGCTGCTTGCGCTTCGTGCGTGTCGGTGATGGTCTGGGTGCCCACTTCGAAATTGCGCTTGGCAGATGCCAGCTGCTCGGTGGTGGCCGCCTTCTGCGCCTGGGTCGCGGTCAGGTTGTCCTGTGCGGTCAGCACGTCGAAGTAGGCCTGCGACACGCGCAGGATCACGTCTTGCTGCGCTTGCGCAAACACGGCTTCCGCTGCGGCGGTGGACAGCTTGCCCTGCTGGTAGTTTTCCCAGTTGGCCCAGCGGAACAGGGGCTGGGTCAATTGCAGCTGCATCGTGTGGCTGTAGTTATCCGTGTCGCCAGAGAGGCCTTTGATGCGGTCAGTCTGGTCGCCGCTGTTTTTCAAGGCAGTGCCACTGAGGCCGACAGTTGGAAGCAATTGCGAACGTCCCTGCGCCGTGCGTTCCTGGCCAGCTGCCAGCGCGGCACGGGCGCTGGCGTAAGTGGCGTCGTTGGCGAGCGCCTGTTTGTACACCTGGACCAGGTCGGCCGCCTGTGCATTCAGCGAGAACAGGGCGCTGGATACCAGCACGGCGAGGAGGGGTTTCTGCATTTGCATCTCCGTTGGAGTCGTCAAAAAGGATTAGTTTTCGTGCCTAATACTGCGGCATTGAGCTGTCTACCTGCACAGCCCAGGCGTGAATCCCGCCTGTCAGATTGCTTACCTTGCTGAAACCATGATGCTCGAGGAATGCTGCCACGTTGAGGCTGCGCGCCCCGTGGTGGCAGATGCAGACGATTTCTGCATCCTCGTCGAGATCGTCGATGCGGGCCGGGATGGTCTGCATCGGCATCAGGGTCGAGCCTGCGATATGGCAGGTCTCGAATTCCCAGTTCTCGCGCACGTCCAGCAGGAAAGGCTTGCTGCGGCTTTCATCATTCAGCCAGCCAGCCAGTTCCGGTGCGGTTAAGTGCTGCATTGGCGTTCCTTAGAAAGTGAACGCCGAAGGTTTCACCGCCAGGTCGAGCGGCTTGACATCGGTCTCAAACAGTTTGACGGTGTCGTAGCCGTGGTCGCCGGTGCGGGTAATGCGGTGCGCGGACATCACAGGCGAATCGCCGATGATGGCCACGATGCGGCCGCCTACCTTCACTTGCTGCAGCACTGCTTCCGGCAGTACCGGCAGCGAGCCGGAGAACACGATCACGTCGAACGGCGCGCCGTTGGACCAGCCCTGGGCGCCATTGCCCAGTTCCACGGTCACATTGGAAATGCCGTTCGCCGCCAGGTTCTTTTCCGCCAGCGCCTTCAGTTCAGGCGCGATTTCGACGGCGGTAACGTGGCGTGCACGGTGGGCCAGCAGCGCGGCCAGGTAGCCGGTGCCCGCGCCAACCAGCAGCACGTTTTCATGTTTCTTGATTTGCGCATCTTGTGCCATGCGCGCTTCCAGCTTCGGGGTCAGCATTTGCTCGCCACCCGCCAGCGGAATGAAAGTGTCGACAAAAGCCAGGTTCTTGTAGGCTTCTGGCACGAAATTCTCGCGTTTTACGACCAGCAAGAGATCGAGGATGTCCGTATCCAGCACATCCCAAGGGCGGATTTGCTGTTCGATCATATTGAAACGGGCTTGTTCGATATTCATCTTTGTTGACTCGGTGAGGGATAAATAATCCGTCATTTTATCGTTTGTCTGGTCAGGTGGGCATATTAACGATTAAGACAACGGATCGCGGGAAATTGCGACAGTCTGCAGTTTTGGGGGGGTGAACGACCAAAATCGGCAATTTAAGCTGGTTTTTTCGGGGCCAGCCCCTGCTGCACCAGGCCAAGGAAGGTGTCCATGAAAGCGTCGGCGTCGACGCCCTCGTGAGTCTCGCAGGGGAAGAAGCTGTGCTTCCACATCATCAGGGTCAGCACCGGGGCGATCAGGACGTTGGTCATCATCACCGGGTCGAGCGGGCGGAATTCGCCGCGCTCCACGCCACGCTCCAGGATGCGGGTCAGCAAGGCGCTGCCGCGCTCGATGACTTCTTCATTATAGAACTGGGCAAGTTCGGGGAAATTGCCGGATTCGGCCATCATCAGCTTGGTCAGGCCGGCGGCCTTGGTGGCGCCGACCTTGGTCCACCAGGTGCGCAGCATCTGGCGCAGCAGCTCGTCGCTGGGCATGCCCTGGGCGGCGGCGGCATCGCTTTCGGCCTGGCCGATGGTCTGCACAATGGTCTCGCGCACTACGGCCTTGAACAGTTCCTGCTTGTTTTCGAAATACAGGTAGAGCGTGCCCTTGGAGACGCCGGCGGCGCGCGCCACGTCTTCCAGGCGGGTGGCGGCAAATCCACGATCGACGAACAGTTCCAGCGCAGCCGCCAGCAATTCCTGCGGACGCGCGTCCTTGCGTCGCTCCCAGCGGGGCTTGGTATCAGTCGGGGCTTGCATACTTAAAGTTGATTCCGGGTAACTTACTTATGAGTCAGTTATATTAGTTCCCCGTCCTCTGGACGTCAAGTTCCAGGCCTTTTGGCCACCGCGTAGACCGCCTGCACCACCATCGCCATCCGCTGGTAATCGATCTTTTCGAACGTATCGCCGGCCCGGTGATAGTTCGGATTGCGCATGAATGCCGTGTCGGTCACCATCAGCGCCGGATAACCCTGCGCCCAATAACTGCGGTGATCGGAAAAATCGACGCCTTGCACAAAGCTGGGCGCGTTGAGCGAGTAGACCGGCAACTGCGACGCGCCCGACATAACGCCCTTCACTGAACGGCTAAGGCCAAAGTCGCCGAACTGCCCCACCAGTGCGATGAAATTGCCGCGATCAGGATAAGCAAGTTTCATCGCAGCCAGCGGGTAGGCCTGGCTGCCAGGACGATCGGTAAAGTAGCCGATCATCTCCAGTGACAGCATCATCTCCACGTCACGTCCCGCCGCTTTCAGTGCGCTCGCATGCCATACGCTGCCCATGTGAGGGGAGCGAAAGTGCGGAGGCTCTTCCAGGGTATATGCCACCAGTTCAACCGGGCGCGTTGGTCCGGCCCGTCCCAGCAGATGCGCCAATTCCAGCAAGCCCGCAATGCCGCTGGCATTGTCGTCGGCTCCGCGTGTTGCACCGTGGCTGTCGTAATGGGCGCCAATCACGAGCAGGCGCCCGCTCTCGGGGCCGAAGCGCGCGACGACATTCTTGTAGTGCTCAGCTTCGACCACCACATCCTGCATCGATACCTGCGCACCAGCTTCCTTGAATTGCTCTGCGATGTACGCCGCCGTGCGTTCCAGTTTTGGGCGCTGCTCGAATGAGCGCGGATAAAAATCGATGGACAGCTTTTTCACGTGCGCTTCGAGCCTGGCGGGATCGACCGCTGGCGGCGTCGATGGCACTGCCGTCACCAAAGGCTGGCAGACCAACGCAGCCAACGCGAGCATCCCCGCACCGATAACAAGCAAAGCAGCAAGCAAGCGGCGATGCTTGCGCGTAGCAGACTGCGAAAAATCCATTCCCATATTCCTGTCATCAAATTTCATAAGAGGATTCTGAACGCAATAGGAGAATTCGCACAACCTTTTCGCTTGCAACCATTCCACGTACAAGTACTAGCCCGGGTGGGCTATGGTGGTTGCGATCCTGTTTTGTCACCATACCCTCGAATTCAAAAAAACGATGTCGCGACCAGTTCGCGGCCGGTGACTACAAACCAAACAGGATCAACACATGAAACTCCAACATACCGCCATCGCACTCGCCTTGCTCGCAGCATCCCTGCAGGTACATGCACATGAAGACGACGAAGCTCCAGTCAAATACAAGCCAGGCATGCGCTACGGCGACAGCGCTTCGATGGGCAACGGCCGCTTCACTGCCTACACCAAGATCAGCCCTAAAGGTAAGCCGGAAGCAATCGGCGTCGAATTCCACGAATCGACCCTGCAGAACCTGCCGCACCATCCGCTCAACGACGGCAAGACCTGCCTGGACCTGAACAACGACGACAAGATCGACGACCATGACGAATGCGTGGGCGGCCACTCGCGCACCCTGTACTTCGACCCGAATCCAAGCCAGCTCAAAAGCATTACCATCAACTGGGAAGCACACGGCCACGTGCCGGACCAGGTGTATGACCGTCCGCACTTCGACTTCCACTTCTACACCATCGCCGACACCGAACGCCTGGCCATCATCACCGGCACCTGCCCTGGCCTGGTCAACTGCGCCATCGCGGACAAGGCCAAGGTTCCGGTAGCAGCGCAGTACGTGCATCCGGACATGTTCAACACCAACCTGGTGTACGCGCACATGGGCAACCACTACGCCGATGCCACCGCACCTGAATTCAACGGCGGCACGTTCACCAACACCTTCATCCTCGGCACCTTCGACGGCCGCATCACGTTCTACGAGCCGATGATGAGCAAGGACTACCTCGACTCCAAGCCAAACGATTGCGAACCGGTCAAGCAGCCGGCCGCCGTGCAAACCGATGGCTGGTATCCGACCCAGTATTGCACCCGCTACAACGAGAACAACAAGACCTACCGCGTCTCGTTCGAAGCATTCACTTACCGCAAAGCCAGCTGAATCATGCTCGCTATTTTCACTTATTGAGGAATCACCATGGAACAGTTTGACGTCATCGTCGTGGGCGGCAGCGTGTCCGGCGCGCCCACCGCCACCTGGCTGGCACGCAAGGGCCATAAAGTACTGATGGTCGAGCGCGACACCTTCCCGCGCGACACCAACTCCACCCACTTCATCTGGCCGCGCGGCATGTCCTACCTGAACCGCCTGGGCGTGGCCGGCAAGGTGCTGGAGCAGACTCCAAGCTTCAAGCAACTGGAAGTCTCCATCGAAGGCATCAGCCTGCACGGTGGCGTACCGGTGCAGGCGGTCAAGGACCGTTTCATCAAGCTGCATGGCGACGATCACGGCGTGGTCGACTACTACTCCGGCCCGCGCCGCTTCTACCTGGACAAGGTGCTGATGGATGAAGCGCGTGCTTCCGGCGTCGACGTGCGCGAAGCCACCACCGTGCAATCGCTGATCATCGAAGAAGGCCGGGTGGTCGGTGTGCGCGGCAGCGGCCCGGATGGCGTGCTGCTGGCGGCACGTGCCCGCGTGGTGGTCGGCGCCGATGGCCGCATGTCGCAATTCGCCGGCATGGTCGGCGCCGAGAAAACCGTGGTGCGCGAGAAGTCGACCTTCGCCTACTACGGCTACTTCAGCGGCATCGACAAGCCGGAACTGTGCATCCACAAGCGCGGCCGCTTCGGCACCGCCATCTTCCCGACCATGGAAGACCGCCACCTGGTGCTGGTGTACGGTCCGACCGCCTGGTGGAGCGACTTCAGCAAGGATCCGGAAGCGAACTTCCATAAGACCTATGGCTACGTGGCGCCGGAAGTGGCCGCCATCGTCGCCAAAGGCAAGCGCGTGGAAGAATTCAAGGCCATGGGCCGCATGGTGGCCTATCACCGCCAGACCTACGGCAACGGCTGGGTGCTGGTGGGCGACGCCTGCAGCTTCAAGGACCAGTGGACCGCGATGGGCATCACCCACTCGCTGCGCGACGCCGAGCTGGTATCGGGTTTCCTGGACCGCGTGCTGAAGAACGAAGCTTCGTTCGAACAGGCGATGGCCGAATACCACGAAATGCGCCTGGCCGACTACGAAGACTACTGGAGCTTCGTGTGCGACGGCGCCGAGTGCAACCCGTACACCCGCGAGCACCTGGAATTCTTCCATGCGATCCAGGGCGACCAGTCCAAGGTCGACCACTTCATGGGCCAGGTCGGCGACACCATCCCGTTCTCGACTGCGATCGCGCTCGATGGCGAAGCCCGCCCGGTTCCGGACTACATCAAGAACTACGACCCTGAGGCGCTGAACTATTTCGCCAACCTCTACGAAGAAGTGAAAGCCGCAGCCTGAGTCGTTAATTCCCTCCTGTCGCGCCGGCCCCGCGCCGGCGCACATCTGTTGTTCCCACCCAAAGGAAACCATCATGCAAGCGACATCCATTGGCGTTGACGCAGCATCCGCATTGCGTCTCAAAGCGCCCGGCACCTGCGGTGAATTGATGCAAGGCGCCATCGACGAACAGGACTTCCTGGTCAACTGCCCGGTCAACCTGTTCTCCTATGCCACCGTCGAAGAACACGACGACGGCCTGCACCTGTCGGACCTGAACCGCTTCACCAAGATCCGCGACACCATTTCGCTGGCCGCGCACGAATACGCTTTCCGCCTTGGCCACAAGATCGCCATCTACAGCGACATCCCGCGCGGCAAAGGCATGGCGTCCAGTTCGGCCGACATCACGGCCGCGCTGGAAGCGGTGTTCCGCAGCGCCGAAGTACGCCTGGACGCGCAACTGTTCGCGCGCCTGGTGACCGAAATCGAACCGTCCGACTGCGTGCACTTCCCCGGCATCGCGGAAGTCAACCACCTGACCGGCCGCCTGATCGACTCGATGCCGGCGCCAGCCGACCTCAATGTGCTGGTCGTGGACTGCGGCGGCGAGATCGACACCATCGGCTTCGACCGCAAGAAGGCGCGCGCCATCTACCGCCAGAACCAGCCTTACCTGAAAGACGCGCTGGCCAAGCTGAAACGCGGCCTGCGCCATGCCGATCCGCTGGCCGTGGCGGAAGCGGCAACTGCCAGCGCGACGCTGAGCCAGCAAATCCACCTCAAGCCACAGTTCGACGAAATGCTGGCCACCAGCCGCGAGCTGGGTGCGCTGGGCGTCAACTGCGCCCACAGCGGCACCGTGCTGGGCGTGATGTACCGCGCCAGCGATCGCCTGGGCGACACCCTCAAACAAGACATCGTGCGTCGTTTCGGCAAGAGCGTCGAAATCGTCGGCGACTTCAAGATTATCAGCGGAGGATGCTATGACTGCTAACAACCTGGATATTTTCCAGACCCGTTTCCACAACCCGTCCATTTTCGCGATCCGTTCGCGCACCAAGTACCAGGGCAAGCTGACCGACTTCTGCGTGCCGGCCAATTCGTATTTCCCGCCACCGCAGATGCTGGACCTGATCGCGCAGAACATGGGCGATATCCTCAAGTACTACCCGGACTATTCGCCGGTGTACCAGGAAGCGATTGCCGGCCTGGTCGGCACCCCGGCCGAGAACATCGTGGTGGCAAACGGCATCACGGAAATCATCACGATCCTGTGTCGCGACAGCGGCGGTCCGATCCTGACCTCGGTGCCTACCTTTGGCCGCTGGACCGACTTGCCGCCTGAATTCAACATCCCGGTCCACTTCGTGCACCGCGACCGCGCCCGCGACTTCGTGATCGGCGCCGACGACGTGATCGCCCGCGCGCGCGAAACCGGCGCCAAGACTGTCGTCATCTGCAATCCGAACAACCCGACCGGCGCATGGTTCAGCAGCGACGATATCCGCAAGATGGCATGCGAGCTGTCCGACATCGACGCCCTGATCATCGACGAATCGTTCATCGAATTCTCCGGCCTGGAAAGCGCGGAAGCGCTGGCGATGGAGTCGCCCAACGTGATCGTGGTGAAGAGCATGGGCAAGTCGCTCGGCTGGCACGGCATTCGCCTGGGCTACGCGGTGGCCAATACGCGCGCTGCCGCCGCCCTGCGCGCCAAAGTCCCGTACTGGAACGTGAACGGCCTGGCCGGCTTCGTGCTGAAGAACATCGGCCAGTTCAAGGACATCTATGCGCAGAGCTTCGTCAAGGTCGCCGAAGACCGTGAATACATGTACCGCCAATTGCAAACGGTGCCGGGCCTGAAGACTTATCCATCCAAGGGCAACTTCCTGTTCAGCGAACTGCCGGAAGGCGTGTCGGGCAAGCAGGTGCGCGATATCCTGCTCGATCAGTATGGCCTGGTGATCCGCGAATGCAGCAACAAGGCCGGATCGACCGAGCAATACCTGCGCAGCGTGGTGCGCGTGCGGGCAGACGCCGACAAGCTGGTGGCCGCGCTGACCGAAGTGCTGGCGGCCTACGCGCCGGCCGAGGCGGCGTGATGGAAGCGGCTCCGATGGCGCCGCAGCTGCTGGTCAGGGTAGCGCAGCGGCGCGAAGAAGCGCTTGGCATCGCCAGCTTCGAGCTGCGCGCGCTGGACGGCGGCGAGCTGCCGCCCTTCACCGCCGGTGCCCACATCGACGTGCAGGCGCCGAATGGCATCGTGCGCCAATACTCGATCTGCAGTTCGCCGCTGGAACGCGGGCGCTACCTGCTCGGCATCCTGGACGATCCCGCGTCGCGCGGCGGTTCCCGTGCCATGCATGAGGAAATCGTCACGGACGACGTGCTGTGCATCAGCGCCCCGCGCAACCATTTCGCCCTGGTCCCCGCCCGGCGCACCTTGCTGCTGGGCGGCGGCATCGGCATCACGCCGATGCTGGCGATGGCGGCGGAACTGGCGGCGCAAGGCCGTGACTTCGAACTGCACTACTGCGCCCGCTCGCGCGAGCGGGCCGCCTTCCTTGATCTGATCGCGCAGTCGCCGTGGGCCGGTCGCGCCATGCTGCACCTCGACGATGAGGGACCATACCAGCTGTTCAACGCCGATGCGCTGCTGGCGGTGCCGGACACTGGTACCCATGTCTACGTCTGCGGCCCGGCAGGCTTCATCGCCCACGTGCGCGAGCGCGCGGCGGCGCACGGCTGGCCGGCGGCACAGGTTCACGTCGAACACTTCGCCGCGCCGGTGCAAGAGCTGCCCGAACCGGGCGCTTTCGACGTGCGCATCGCCAGTACCGGCAAGGTAATCCGGGTCGGCGCCAACAAGACGGTGGCCGGCGTGTTGAGCGAACATGGCATCGCCATTCCGCTGTCCTGCAACGAGGGCCTGTGCGGCACCTGCATTACGGGCGTGCTGGCCGGTACGCCCGAACATCGCGACTGTTACTTCACCGAAGAAGAAAAGGCGCGCAATAACCAGTTCATGCCTTGCTGCTCACGTTCACTGGATCACACCCTGGTTCTCGACCTGTAAAAAAAGGCGCCCGCGGGCGCCTAAGTACTGGGAGACCTTTCCCCGGTAATGACATCGAAAGGCCCGCGCGAGCGGGCCTTGATGCATTACAGGGTCGCCATGCCGCCGTCGAACAGGATGTTCTCGCCGATCATGTAGGACGAATCGTCGCTTGCCAGGAACAGCACGGCTTTTGCGACTTCGTCAGGCTGCCCGAAGCGCGAGGCAGGCACTTTGGCCATCAGCTGGCCGGCCCACTCCTGCACGGCTTCCGGCGGCAGGCCCAGCTTGCTGTAGATCGGGGTCTCGATCAGGCCCGGGCTGATGACGTTGACACGCACGCCGCGTGGGGTCAGCTCGGTCGACAGGGTACGCGCCAGCGAACGCACTGCAGCCTTGGTGGCCGAGTACACCGCCAGGCCGGCCACGCCCTGTTCAACCAGGGTGGTGCCGGTCAGCACCACGCTCGATGGGTTGTTCAGCATCGACAGCACGCTTTGCACGGTGTAGATCACGCCCTTGAAGTTGACGTCCACCTGGTTGTCGATGTGTTTGGCGTCCACGTCCGAGAACGGCATCGGCTGGGCGATGCCGGCATTGGCGAACACCACGTCCAGGCTGCCAAAAACCGACTTCAGCTTGGCCGCAACGCCGGCCATGTCCGACGCCGAGGATACGTCGGCGCGCAGCGCCAGGACGCCTTCGCCGAGTTCCTTGCCGGCCGCTTCGACGCGCTGTGCGTCCTGGCCAATGATCGCAACGCGTGCGCCCTCTTTCAGGAACAGCTTGGCCGTCGCCAGGCCGATGCCAGTGGTGCCGCCGGTGATCAGAGCGGTTTTGCCAGTCAGTCTACCCATCATCTTCTCCTTGAAAGGCCGCCCTGCAGAGGGCGGCAAAAAAATTGAAAAATACCGGTCCGTCTTTATTTATGTACCGATAGGTATTTAATATACCGGTTAGTATAATATTCGTCAACCAAACGATTTAATGGAGATCACCATGACGCGCGAACGCGGCCGCCCACGCACTTTCGATATCGACCACGCCCTGGACCGGGCGGTGGAAGTGTTCTGGAAGCATGGCTATCAGGACGCTTCCCTCCACGAGCTGACCGATGCGATGGGGCTGTCGAAACCGAGCCTGTACGCGGCCTTCGGCGACAAGGAAGCCCTGTACCTGAAAGGCTTGCAGCGCTACCTGTCGTTGCTGATCGCGCGCCATGCGGCCAAGCTCAATGACGAGCCAGACGGCCGCACCGCCCTGCAAGGTTTCCTGCGCTCGCTGGCCGAGATGCTGGCCGATCCCGAACTGCCGGGCGGCTGCTTCATCATCAACGGCACCGCCGATTGCGGCGGCTCGAGCATTCCCGCCTCGGTGGAGATGGCATTGCGCTCGGCCCTGCAGGGCACGGAAACGATGGTTCTGCAGCGCCTGGGGCGGGCGGAGGAAGATGGCCAGTTGCCGCCCGGGATGACGCCGCAGGCGATGGCCGCGCTGTTCAGTTCATTGATTGCGGGCCTGGCCGTGATGGCCAAGAGCGGCGCAGGCCAGGAAAAGCTGATGACGGTGATTGATACCGCGATGGCCGTGTGGCCCAAGACACCGGCGCCGACCCGCAAGCGGCACCTGAAGGCGGCTTAAACTTCGATCAGGCCGGAGGAGATGGCCTTGGCCACGGCATGCCCGCGGGTGGAGGCATTCAGCTTGGCCAGCAGGTTGCTGACGTGGATCTTGACCGTCCACGAGCTGATGCCGAGGATAGAGGCCATTTCCGAATTCGACTTGCCGCCGCAGATCCACTTCAGCACTTCCTGTTCGCGCTCGGTGAGGATTTTCTTGGGGCGCTTGTTGCCGAATTCCTCGACATGGGTGAGCGCGTAATGCAGGTGCGGCGCCAGCAGTTGCAGCAGGAAAGCCGTCTCGCGGTTCCACTGGTCGAGGTTCCCGAACGAGAAGTAGCAGGCGTGCTCCTGGCTCAGGCTCATCACCCCATGGATAGCGACATTGCGGATGCCATGCCGCTCGGCGTTGGCCAGCCATGCGCGGTCGCCCGGCAAGAGCAACGATGAATCCGGGTCGACGAATACCGGGCTGCGCGTCTCAACCCAGCGGCGCAGCGCAGGGCACGGGCAGTGGTTATCCTCGACCACAAAGCCGTTCATGAAAGCTGCAGGGAAACTGAGGTTAACCGCTTCCACGATGCGCCGGTCCGCCATGCGCATGCAACCGCATGCGAACATCGCGTGGGGCAGCACGTCGCGCAGGCGAGGGCCTACAACGGTGCGGAAATCCTGCAGCGTCGATACGCTGTGGCAGGCCTGGATGAAGGCGGCAACGGCGGCGGTCTGCTCTTTACTGAGGCTGTTCATGGCGTCTGTCAACTCTGAAGGTGCGTACAACCAATGTCGAGATCCTGGTCGGCGAATTTCGTACCGATAGGTACTTAATGTAGCGAAGTATATAAAATTTGTCAACATTTCGATCTGGTCGAAAGAGGTATGGGCCGCTTGCTTCCTGGCCGCATAATAATCCATCTGTTGTTTTTTATACAATTTTTGCCGAATGGCGGTGATGCCTCCGTTGCCCGCAGCATATGCATGCCGGGGCGGCGGAGTGGTCATAGTGGACCAGGGGACAGGATGCGGGAATCAGTACTGCCACCTAATTTCGATGGCAGCAAGTACCTAATTTAGGCGCTTACTTGGGGCGCGTTGCTGCGTTTTTCGGCGGCTCGATCAACACCAGCTGGCCAGTCTTGGGGTCGCGGAACACTTCGCCGACCCGGTCGTAGCCGCTGCCGGCTTGCGTGACGCCAGTGGCCGGGCGCTCGATCTGGCGCCCCTTCTCAACCGGCTTGTGCTGGAGCGCGCCCTGGCTGCCGGCGATGGCGGCGATCAGGCCGCAGGCGAACACCAGCATCACGTCGACCAGGTTGACCAGGCTGGCGCGCGGGTCTTCGTCGCTGTCGTCGAAGCGGTTATCGAGGTGGCGATAGAGGCGCAAGCGCTTGCGGGCCGGAACGGCGGTGTTGCCGGGGGCTTGGGCCTGGTCCCTCATGCTGCATGCTCCATTGCATCCAACGTTTCTTCGTACCAGCGGCGGCGCAATTTGCCGATCACCAGGCCGGCGATGCCGGCGACCAGGCCCAGCACGGTGGCATCGAAAGCGACTGTCACGGCGCTGGCCAGTTGGGCGGGGTTGCCTTGGCCGAGCGCGGCCAGCCCGGGGCCGAGGGGGATGATAGTGGCCATCAGGCCGAGCATCGGCGGGATGCGGGCCAGCAGGTCGGCGCGTTCCAGGCGGTGGCGCGCCAGGGCCTGGACGTGGGCGGCGTTGCCGGCGGCGCGCAGCTTTTTCAGGCCGCTGAAACGTTCGCCGGCAGCGATCCCGGCTTCCACCGCCGCCACCGCGCAGGCGGCCAGGAGGGCCAGCAGGGCTGGGGCGAGGAGGAAGCTGACGCCGTCGTGCAGCCAGGCGTAGGTTTGGTTGTCGATCATTGGTGTGCTCCTTTGTGGATTGGTGTTTGGGTGCCGCGCAGGACGCCGAGTGCAAACAGTGCGATGCCGGCTGCCGCCGCGGACAGCAGGGCTAGCAGCGTCATGGCGCGTTCGGCGGCGGATTGCGCTGGGTCGGCAAGGTCGCGCAGCTCGTAGGCGCGGGCCGGGGTGGCATTGCCGCCCGCCGCCGCGACGGCGGCGCCAGCCGTGCTGGCAGCAGAAGGCGTGGCCGCAGCGGGGCTGGCATGCGCCGCAGCGCCGCGCATGGCTGCGTTGCCGGCCGGGGTGGGAGCAGCATCGGCATCGGTCGCCAACGCATCGCCACGGGCTTTGGCGAGGGTGGCGGCAAGGGCCTGGGCGTCAGCGGGATCGAGCTGGGGTGAGAGCCATTGCCACATCGGGTGATCGGGCGCTGTGTGGCCGCTGCCCGGCAAGCCATTGCTGGCAACGAGGCGCGCCAGTTCGCCGCCCATTTTCCTGATGGTGGCATCGTCGGTCTTCCAGTAGCCCTTTTCGGCCGCCACCATGAAGATCGCCAGCATGTGCGCCTTGGCGTGCGCGTTGTGGCTTTGTCCAAGGAACTGCGGCAGGCCGAGTTTATGCGCGTCATCGAAGTAGACCGACTTCACCTCGTCCCAGGCCCAGTTCTTCACCAGGTCCGGCCGTGTGACCTGCCAACCCCACAGGTTCTCCAGGAACTCCTGCCCCATGGTGCGGGCACCGGCGTAACCATGCCCCATCAACGGTTTGATCCAGGCCGGATTGAGGAAGCGGCCTCGCAGCTCGCCCAGCATGGCGGAGGCAAGCGGCTCAACGTCGGCACGCCCCGGCTGCGCGTGCTGCAGGATCAGCGCTTCCGGCACGCGGCCGGTGCGGCTTTCCACCGCCAGCGACAGGCCGCCAAGGTAATCGAAAGCGTCATTGTTATCGAGCAGGCCGTAAAGGTTGCTGGCGCGGCCATGGTAGGTGCGGGTGATGCCGTCCAGCGCGGCGTCGAAGGCCGCGTGGCTCGATTCGCCACTGGCATCGAGGCCGTAAGCGTGCCCCATGCGGTTGCGGTAAGCCTTGCCGATCTCGTCGCGTTCACGCCAGGCGCCGGAGCGCTCGGTCAGGCGGTTGACGCCGGCCCCATAGGCGCCAGGTGCATCGCCGAAAATGCGCTGCGCGGCCGCACGGCCGGCTTCTGCCAGCGGCATGCCGCTGGCCTGCAGTGCACGCACGCGCACCAGCCATTCGCGCGCCACACGGTTGCCCGATGCCGACTCGCGGCCCCAGGCGGCGCTGGCACCCGTGCTGCCGCCCAGCGGCGCCAGCGCGGTCTCCAAGGCCTCGCGCAAGCCCGGCTCCTGTTCGGCAATACCCGCTGCGGAAGCAGCCAGCGACAGGCGCCCTGCACGGTCGATCAGGCGAATCAGGTTCGGATACAGGTCGCGAAACAGGCCGGAAGTGGTGACCAGTGCGTCGCGCCGCACCGCCCCCGGCACAAGCCGCACATCATTGACGATGCCGCGCGCGTTCCACACCGGCTCGGCGCCCATCATGGCCAGCGCGAACGCCACCATCACGCCTTCATCGCGCACCGCGTCCGAGGCCCACAGCAGGATGCCTTCGCTGCCGGCATCGGAGCGCTCGCGTGCCGCAGCCTTGGCGGCCAGGCTGGAGCCCATCTGGTAGCCGATCCTGGTCGGCAGGATGTCGCCGTCGACGGCGTGGAAGTTGCGGCCGGTCGGCAAAGCTTCCGGCGAACGAAGCGGGTCGTTGCCCTTGCCCGGTTCGATGAAGCGGCCATCCAGGCCAGCCAGCAATGCGCGCATTTCGTTCAGCGGCGACGCGGCCAGTTTGCGCGCCACTTCCGGGTCATCGATGCCGCCTTTCTTCATCGACTCCAGCATCAGGTCGATGGATTCCTGCTTCCACGGGCGGCCGAAGATGTGCAGGCCATGCGGCATGAATTTTTCCTGCAGCTTGGTCAGGTAGTGGCCGACTTCGTGCGCCAGCAAATCATCGTCGGCAGCGTCGAAGCCGATGCCCCGGACGGCCAGCACGTCGGCCATCGATGCTTCCAGTTCCGCCTTCAGGTTCAACGCCACCACACGTTCGCGTATCAGCTGTGCAGCCTTTGCTTTCAAAGTTTCCGAGCTGGCGGCCTCGTAGCTCTCGACCACCTGGCGCAGGGACAGCAATTCGTCATACAGCGGCGTCGAGGCCAGGGGCGGCGTCAGGTGATCGACCATCACCGCCAGCCCGCGCCGCTTGGCTTGCGTGCCTTCACCGACACCATCCACGATGTAGGGATAGATGCCGGGCAGATCGCCCGCAATCAGGCTGGGAAAGTCATCCGCCGACAGGCCGACCGCCTTCCCCGGCAAGAATTCGTAAGTCGAATGGCGGCCGATATGCACCAGCGCATCGGCCTTGAAACGGTCGCGCAGCCAGTGGTAAAACGCCAGGTACTGGTGCGGCGGCGGCACGCTGGTATTCGCGTGCAGCAGCTCCTCGTCGACCTCCCAGCCGCGCGGCGGCTGCGGTCCGATGAACACGTTGCCGAACACCAGGCCAGGCACCAGCAGCTTGCCGCCTTCGACCATGATCTTGCCGGGCGCAGGCCCCCATCCCTTCAAGCCCTCAATCCCATATGACGACACGCGGCGGCGCAGCGGCTCCAGCGCGGAACAGCGGCGCGGCGCTTTCGCCTGCAGGCACTGGGCGTAGCCATCGGCCAGCGCAGCCAGGTCGCGGATCGCCGCCTGGCGCTGCGGATGATCGGCCCCTTCCACCAGGTGCTGCAATTCCTTGATCACGACGTCCGCCTGCTTGCGGCCCAGCGCCCATTCGCCGGCGGCTTCCGCTTCCAGCACGTCGGCGTGCAGCCGGCCCAGCAAGCCGCTGGTCATTTCGCCTTGCACCCGCGGCGACAAGGAAGCGAACCACTTGGCGTAATCGGCGGCGCTGACGCTGTTCACCGCGCCGGCCAGCTCGCGCAAGGCGCCGCGGTCTTCCGGCAAGTTGACGCCGTGCGCCATGATGCGGTCCAGCAGCGCTTCCGGCGTGGCGGGCAATTCGCCAACGTTGTAGCCGGCGTCTTTCAAGGCATGCAGCATGTCGAACAGCGAAGCCGGCACGTCGAGGTTATCGGCGCCGATGTTCTGCCGGCCCGGTGGGTGGTTGTAATAGACCAGGGCCACGCGCTTGTCGCGGTTGGACTTGGCGCGCAGCGCCAGCCAGCGCTCGATACGCGCCGCCAGGCGTTCCGCTTCCGCCGCCACCACGACCGGCGGGCGGTTCTCGATGCCGGTCAGCTTGTCGCGCTGCGGCTCGCCCAGTGCAGCCACCACGACAGGCTGGCCGATGCCCTGCAACTCCGGCAGCGCGACCCGGTACTGCACCGAGTCCGGCGGCAAGCCGTCCGGCGACAGGCGCCACTGCATCGCCGTGCGGTCGGACAGGCGGATCGCCTTGAACAGCGGGATGTCGAGCTTCTTGAACGCATCGCTGACGGCCTCGCGCCCTTCGGCTGCGCCGACAACGAAATCCTGCAACACCACCATGGCGGCCGGCACAGCCGGCGCAATCAGTTCCGGCAAGCGCTCCAGTGCTTCGCGCGAAGCGCCACCCCAGCGCGGCAGCACCTGCACGCATTGCTGGCCATTGTGCTCGACCTGCCGGCATACCGCATCGGGCACCGTGCCATCCATATTCGACAGGTCCAGCACCACCACTGCCGGACGCGCCTGCACGCCAAGCTGCGCCGCCCTGCCCCACGCCGCCGCATCATGCAGCTCGCGCTGGCCGACGCGAAGGCGCAGGGTCGGCTCCGGCTGTGGTTCCGCCAGGGCGTGCGATGGATCGAGCAGGTGCGCGAACAGGGCCGCCGTGTTGTCGCGGCCACCGGCCTGCCACACCTGGCGCGCCGCCAGCCACTGGGCCGCTGCCGGGCGCGCCTTGGCTGCCTGTAGCGCTGATTCCGACGGCTGCTCGGTCGAGAGCTGGCGCAGCGTTTCCGGCGAAAAGCCCTGCAGGCTGCCTTGCCGTCCGCGCGACAGCAGGCTAAGCGTGGCGTCGCCGTTCATGGCCAGCACCGTCGCCTGCGGACGGGCATGGCGCGGCAAGGCTTCCTTCAGCCGGCGCGCCGGATCGCCGAACAGCGATACCGCCAGGATGCTGTCGGCCTGGGCCAGCCACTGGGCGGCTTGCCTGTCGTCGGCCGCCATCCACTGCGCCGGCGTGCGCAGCACGATGCTGTCCTGAGGGTGGCTGGCCAGGTGGCGATGGGCGGCCTCGATGGCGACGGGTGCGGCGCGTTCGGTGACGATGGCAAACAGCACGGCGGCATTGGCACGCGCGCAAGCAAACGCACATAGCAGGACCGCAATGGTCCGGGCAAAGGTAGTGGTAGGCACAGCAGGATTCCGAGCACGCGAAACCACACCCCGGGCTTCGCACAATCAAGGTGACTGGCCGGTCTTCTGGCTCGCCTTCATCCTCCGCTGGCCTGGCCTTCCCGTGCGGTGCACAGTGGCGTTGGTCCAGCTTCGTCCGGCATACAGCAGCGGGGGCTGCGCCGGACTGGCGCAAGATGGCTATCTCGCGCGGCACCGGCTTCCCGTTTCACCTCCCTGCAGGCTTGCAGGAAGGCACCAATCACATAACGTGCGCCATTCTAGCAGACTCAATTCCGGCAACAATCTAGCCAGAAAAATAACGACTGTTGTTATAAGGATCCACTTCTTCAAAATGATTGGTAATTCGAGAGAATTAGGTATTTACTGCTAAGTACGCGTCAAAGAACGTGTCTGGGAGAGTAAAAATGCATAACAAGACAACTTTACAAGTCCTGGCAGCCGCCTCCGGACTTGGGGACGAGCGCATCCAGGAACTTTGGGAAGGGGCGGATATGTATGCCCGTGCCCAGGCTGGGAACCCGGATTCGCCGCGCTACCAGCAAGTGCTGCATGAGCGCATGGCGGCAATGGTCGAACGCGAAGTGGCCAAACGCCATTCCGCGGAAGGCGAACCCTGGGTGCTGGCTGACGCCCACCTGGGCCAGATTGAAGTGTCGCTGTCCGACGCCCTCAAAGCCTTCGGCGGCCGCACGCACCACGTAATCCATTAGCAAGGCAAGCCGCCAACACGGCTGTGAACCGCACCCCGATCCCGTGCCGTCCACAATGCGGTGCCTGTTGTACGGCGCCCGCAATCTCCAGCCCTATTCCCGGAATGCCTGAAGGCAAACCAGCGGGCATGCCTTGTATCCAGCTCGATGCACAACGGCGCTGCAAGCTTTACGGCTTGCCCGAACGGCCCCTCGTGTGCGTCCAGTTCAGCGCCGACGAAGCGGTGTGCGGGGAGTCGCGCGAGCAGGCCATGCGCTGGCTGGGGTGGCCGAAGCGGTAAAATACTGCCCCATCATGAGTTTCCAATGTCGCCCAGCCTGCGGCGCCTGCTGCACGGCGCCCTCGATTACGTCTCCGATACCCGGTATGCCGAACGGCAAGCCGGCCGGCGTGCGCTGCGTCCAGCTTGGCGACGATAAGCTGTGCAAGATCTTTGGCCAGCCCGAGCGCCCGGCGTTCTGCGGCGGCCTGCAGCCCTCGGCCGAAATGTGCGGCGAAACGCGCGAGCAGGCGATGCACTGGCTCACTACGCTGGAACTGGCCACCGCGCCCTGAACATGCCCGACGCGGGCATTGGAAACGATTCCCGGCTAGAATGTTCAGCTATGAATCAAGCCATCGACCATCGCCACCGCCTTTCCACCCGCCTTGCTTTCCTGACCGCGGGCCTTGCCATGTCTGCCTGGGCGCCGCTGGTGCCTTATGCGAAGGAGCGCCTGCAGCTGGCCGAAGGACCGCTTGGCCTGCTGCTGCTGTGCCTCGGCCTCGGCTCGCTGCTGGCGATGCCGCTGACCGGCGCACTGGCGGCGCGCTTTGGATGCCGCAAGGTGGTGCTGTGGTCGGCGCTGGTGGTCTGCCTGGCCCTGCCCGGCCTGGCACTGGCGCCGACCCCGATCCTGCTTGGCCTGGTGCTGTTCGTGTTTGGCGCTTCGCTCGGCACCATGGACGTGGCCATGAACGTGCAGGCCGTGATTGTGGAAAAGACCAGCGGCGGCGCGCTGATGTCCGGCTTCCACGGTATGTTCAGCCTGGGCGGCTTTGCCGGCGCCGGCAGCATGGCACTGTTGTTGTGGCTTGGCAGCGGGCCGCTGGGCGCCTGCGTGGCCATCGTGGCGCTGATCGTGCTGCTCCTGTGGCGCGCCAGCCCTGACCTGCTGCACGAGCCGGAAGCGCGCGATGGCGACACCCCGGCCTTCGTCATGCCGCACGGCGCCGTGATCTTTATTGGCGCCCTGTGCTTCATCGTTTTCCTGGCCGAAGGCGCCATGCTGGACTGGAGCGCCGTGTTCCTGACCGCCGAACGCGGACTGGAAGAAGGCCGCGCCGGCCTTGGCTACGCCGCCTTCGCCGTCGCCATGACAGTCGGCCGCCTGACCGGCGACCGCGTGGTGGGCCGTTTCGGCGGGCGCCGCGTGCTGCTGGCGGGCGGGCTGTGCGCGGCTGCCGGCTTCTTCACGGCAGTCGCCTCGCCCACACCGGCCGTGGCGCTGGCCGGTTTCGTGCTGGTCGGCCTGGGCGCCTCCAATATCGTACCGATCCTGTTCACGGCCGCCGGCAACCAGCGCGCCATGCCGGCCAGCCTGGCGATTGCCGCCATCACCACCATCGGCTACGCCGGCATCCTGGCCGGGCCGGCCATGATCGGCTTCGTGGCTCACCTGTCCAGCCTGGACCTGGCTTTTGCCGTCCTCGGCGGGGCGCTGTTGCTGGTGGCCGCCAACAGCCGCCTGGTGCGCGTCCACTCCTGACGCAGCGCAAACCGGCGCCCCGGCAACGGGGCTACGCTTGACCCAAGTGCATCGGAGGGCCGCGCTCATGGTAAGCTTCGTGCCCGCGCAGCATCCCGCCCGCGTTCTCCCACCGATACACTTAACAAAATCACAATGGATATCATTCTCGCGCTGAAGGCTCTGATCATGGGTCTGGTCGAAGGTTTTACTGAATTCCTGCCGATTTCTTCCACCGGCCACCTGGTGCTGGCGGGCAGCTTGTTGAATTTCACCGGCGAGAAAGCCAAAGTGTTCGAGATCGCCATCCAGGGCGGCGCCATGATTGCCGTGATCTGGGAATACCATAAGAAGATCTGCGACGTCCTGTTCGGCATGTTCCGCGACGAGCGGGCGCGCCGCTTCGCAATCAATGTGGTGGTGGCCTTCATCCCGGCTGCCGCGCTGGGCTTCCTGTTCAGCAAAAAGATCAAGGCCGTGCTGTTCGCGCCGGTGCCGGTGGCGCTGGCCTTCATCATCGGCGGCCTGATCATCCTGTGGGTCGAGCGCCGCGCCAGGAATAATCCGGTCGCCGTGCGCGTGCAGTCGGTGGACGACATGACCACCATGGATGCGCTGAAAGTCGGCATTGCCCAGGTGTTCGCCCTGATCCCTGGCACCAGCCGTTCCGGCGCCACCATTATTGGCGGCATGATGTTCGGCCTGTCGCGCAAAGTGGCGACCGAGTTCTCCTTCTTCCTCGCCATCCCGACCCTGCTGGCTGCCACGTTCTACTCGCTGTGGAAAGAGCGCGCGCTGTTGTCGGCTGCCGACCTGCCGCTGTTCAGCATTGGCGCCGTGGTGGCCTTCGTGTCTGCCTTCGCCTGCATCCGCTGGCTGCTGCGCTATATCAGCACCCACACCTTCACCGTCTTCGCCTGGTACCGCATCGCGTTCGGCATCGTGGTGATTGCCTCCGCCTACTCCGGCATGATCGTCTGGGCCGAATAAGAGAATGACCGGCCAGGACACCAGCCAACGCGCCCTGCACCTGCTCCAGACCGTATTCGGCTACCCAGCCTTCCGCGGCCAGCAGGGGCAGATTGTCGACCACGTCGGCAATGGCGGCGATGCACTGGTGCTGATGCCGACCGGCGGCGGCAAGTCGCTGTGCTACCAGATCCCGGCCATGCTGCGCGACGGCGTGGGTGTGGTGGTGTCGCCGCTGATCGCGCTGATGCAGGACCAGGTCGACGCGCTGGCCGAAGTCGGCGTGCGCGCGGCCTTCCTGAATTCCACCCAGACTTATGAAGAAGCGGCGCGCATCGAACGCCTGGTGCGCACCAACCAGATCGACCTGCTGTACGTGGCGCCGGAGCGCCTGCTGACGCAGCGCTGCTTCGACCTGCTGCAGGATTCGCAGATCGCGCTGTTCGCCATCGACGAGGCGCACTGCGTATCGCAATGGGGCCACGACTTCCGCCCTGAGTACATCAAGCTGTCGGTGCTGCACGAGCAGTTCCCGAATGTGCCGCGCATTGCGCTGACCGCCACCGCCGATCAGCAGACGCGCGCCGAGATCATCCATCGCCTGGCGCTGAACGATGCCGCGCAGTTTGTCTCTTCGTTCGACCGCCCGAACATCCGCTACCAGATCGTTGAGAAAACCAACGGCCGCAAGCAGCTGCTGGACTTCATCACCGCCGAACACGCGGGCGACTGCGGCATCGTGTACTGCCTGTCACGCAAGAAGGTGGAAGAGACGGCGGAATTCCTGAACGAGCATGGCGTGCGCGCCATGGCCTACCACGCCGGCATGGAGCATGCGAAGCGCGCCGACAACCAGGCGCGCTTCCTGCGCGAAGAGAATGTCGTGATGGTGGCGACCATCGCCTTCGGCATGGGCATTGACAAGCCGGACGTGCGTTTCGTCTGCCACCTCGACTTGCCGAAATCGATCGAAGGCTACTACCAGGAGACCGGCCGGGCCGGCCGCGACGGCATGCCCGCCAGCGCCTGGATGTCCTACGGCCTGCAGGACGTGGTGCTGCAGCGGCGCATGATCGACGAATCGGAAGCCGACGAGACCTTCAAGCGCGTGCTGTCGACCAAGCTCGATTCCATGCTGGGGCTGTGCGAGACCCTGAGCTGCCGCCGCGTGCGGCTGCTGGAGTACTTCGGCGAGCCGGCCACGCCTTGCGGCAATTGCGATACCTGCCTCATCCCGCCAGTCTCTTTCGACGGTACGGTGCCGGTGCAGAAACTGCTGTCTGCGATCTATCGCTGCGACCAGCGCTTTGCCGCCGGCCACGTGATCGACGTGCTGCGCGGCGCAGAGTCCGAGCGCATCCAGACCTGGCACCACGACAAGCTGTCCGTGTTCGGCATCGGCGCCGACCGCAGCGAACAGGAATGGCGCGCCATCCTTCGCCAAGTCATCGCACTTGGCCTGGTGACCGTCGACCACGAACAATTCAGCTCGCTCAAGCTGACCGACGCTGCGCGCCCGGTGCTGAAAGGCGGCCAGAAAGTGCAACTGCGCCAGTACCAGAAACCGGTCAAGCAAAAGCGCAGCTCGGCGCCGAAGGGCTACGAGGAAACCAGCCTCGATGGCGACGAGCAGCGCCTCTTCGACCGCCTGCGTTCCTGGCGCATGGGCGCGGCGCGCGAACACGGCGTGCCGGCCTACGTGATCTTCAACGACGCCACCCTGCGTGAAATCGCCAAGGTGCGGCCAGGCACACTGGATGAGATGCGCGGCATCTCCGGTGTAGGCGAGAAGAAGCTGGTCTCCTATGGCGACGAAATCGTCAGGCTGATCGGCGACCTGGCCTGAAGCGCAAGCCGCCAAGCAGCAGCAGGCCGGCCAGCAACAGTGTCACGCGCGCCGGCTCGGGCACTGGCGACAACAGCATCATCACGAATTCCCCACTGACGATGTTTTTCGCCTGGGCGGCAATTTCGCCGTTCTCGTTGATGGCCAAGGCAGACGTCAGCATCCAGTCATGCCACTGCGGCTCGCGCCACCGGTGGTCGAGCACATAGGCTTCGCCTTCGTACCACAGCACCGAGCTCGCATAGCTGGAGCTTCCGACGATCATGCCGGCATCATTGATGTCCGTGGAATAACCCTCCCAGGCCAGTTCGAAGCGCCCATCGCGCCACACGCCGGTATGGAAGTTGTCGTAAGTTCCGATGACCCAGTCGTGGTTATTGATGTGGCCGGGGTAGCCGCAACACTCGTCCCCGACCTGCGAATATTCCCCGTCGTGCCAGATCTGGATGCCGTTGTCCCGGCTTCCGACAACATGCCCCGCATCATTGATGCCGGTCGGGTGAAAGTTCTCGAAATAGACGGTGCCGCTATCGCGCATCACGAAACCGCTGGTGGTGTCCGGCCACCGTTCCGGCGCAGCAATGGAGCCGATGATGTCGCCACGCTGGTTGATGCCATACGTCACGCCGCCCTGTCCCGGCAGATCAATGCGCTCCATGCTGGCGCCCGCGCGCCATATCAGTGGCTGGTAGTAGCCGCCGTTGTCCGGATCATTCAGCAAGCCGAAGCCGACCACCGTGCCGTCATCGTTGATGCCGGAAATATAGGGTTGGTATACCTGCCCCGCCAGCACGGTCGCAGCACCTGTGCGGCTCCACACCGTGGGGCGGTTGTACTCATCGAGCCCCGCGACCTGGCCCTTGTTGTTCAACGCCATTGGCGTGCCAGTACCCAGCACTGTTGCATGGTAGGCCGCCGGCACCTGCGCATCAGCAATACAGGGCCACAGCAGGACGGTAATCAGCAAACTGGCGAGCTTGTACACGGCGTTCTCCCGGCATTGGCATGAGCGCTTATGCTGCACTTAGCCCGGCAAGGATGCCCGCCGCTTCGCCAATCGTGCGAAGCGCGGCGATAGGTTTAAGACTTGAGCCCGGCAGTGAGCTGGCGGTAGCGTCCAGGCGGCGCGCCGACTGCCTCGCTGAAGCGATGGGTGAAGTGGCTGAGGTCGGCGTAGCCGCAAGCTTGCGCGACCTGCTGCAGCGGCAGGCGGCCTGCGCGCAACAGTCCGCGCGCACGCTCGATGCGGCGCGCAGCTATCCATCCCGAGGGCGGCATGCCGAAACTGATGCGGAACATGCGGGCCAGGTGGAATTCCGACATGCAGGCAAGCTGCGCCAGCATGCCGAGCGTGATGTTCTGGTCGAGATGGGCTTCGATGTACTCGTGCAGCCGGCGCCGCACGAGAGGCGCCAGGCCGCCGCGCAAGCGCAGGCCGGGCTTGCTCATCGACTGCGAGTGCAGCAGCTCGCTCAAGGCCTCGTGCGTGATCTCGTTTGCACGCAGCAGTTGGCCGGGGTCGTCCCACGGTTGCTGGAGCAAGTCGCCGCATAACTGCACCAGCCGCTGGCTCTCGAAATAGGTCCGGTCCTGCAGCGTGAGTTCGCGCGGTTCCCGGTCCAGCTCCGCCACGGCGCGCTGCGTGAAATGCTCCGGCATGAAGTAAACGTGCAGCATGCGCAGTTGTCCGCGCACTACCCACTCGGACTCATGCCAGTCCGGCAGCGAGCATAAGCGCTGCGGGGCGCCGAACTGCCCCGGCAGTCCTTCGCGTTCGACGCTGTAGCCGCCGCCCAGGTAGCAGGACAAGGTGTGATGGCCCGGCTGGCGATACTCCGTCAGCGCCTCCTCCGTGCTGCGGTGCCATACTGCGGCCGCCAGCCCGTCGCCAAGCCAGGCAAAGCGCTCCAGCGTGGCATCGGTGCCGGACATGGTGCGGAACACCGCGTGCGACATCGCATCGCCCGGCTGGCCAGCCAGCGCCGCGCGCGCCGCCGCCCCCACGCGCTTGCGCGGAACGGCATCATCAAGTTGTCCAGTCAGAGGCTTCACGCCGAAAAGTCTAGCACGCGCACGGCCACCCGGCCGTCCCACGCCCCGATTTGCGCAAGATCAGACAATCAACGAACAAGTGAAGCGCAACTTGGGGGATTTCCGGCCGACTTCATGTTCCAACTGACATCACTGGGGTACAAATCTTTAAGGTCGCGATTTGCGACTTTAGAAACCGGCAGAGGAACCCGGTTGAGGGACGAGGAATAACCGCGATGCCGAGCGTAAATGTCGGGAAAATTTACAGTGCCTACAGGTGCAGGAATCAGTTTCCCATATGAATCAGCAACTTGCAGATGTGGGGTATAAAAATTGCTTATTGCATTTGAAGCAATGCTGCCAACTAGACTACTGTTCTGAAAGGAAATATCGATGAAGAAGCTCGCTTGCCTTGCAGCCCTGTCACTCGCACTCTCCGCAGCACACGCGGGCCCGATCCAGCTTGACCTGACCAGCGGCATCGACGCGAACAATAATGGCTCGGTGGTGTTCGATACCTACACGGAAGACGGCTTTCGCATCCGCATGATCCCCAACGGCGCCCACTACGATCGCAGCTTTATCGGCGATATCGGCATCCACAATGGGTTCCAGAATCCTGATGACGTTAGCTGGGTCCTCGATTTCTTCGGCGCCAGTTTCAGCCTGCTCAACGTCAACATCGCAGCCTACGCCGATGGCGCGACTTCCCTCACACTGACCGGCTCCAACGGCGCAACGCAAACCCTGTCTGGCACCGGCATGCTTGACGTTGCCGGCATGGGCAATGTGACTTCGGTGGTCTTCAATATCGACCAGGACGGTGGCACGCAAGGCGTTGGCCTGGCCGAGATCAATGTCGACAGCTCGCCAACGCAGCAAGTGCCAGTACCGGGCACGCTGGCGCTGCTGGGCCTTGGCCTGTCCGCACTGGGCATGTCGCGCCGCCGTAAAGTGAAATAGGCAGGAAACCGCCAGTGTGCTCCTCACGGTACACTGGCGCCTTTCCTGGCCAGCGCCGTTCAGGGAGAATGGCCTTCTGCTTGCCTGCTATTCCCGAGAAACTGGCCCGGGCTGCAAGCGGCTCTCGATGGCCTCAGATAGCAGCAAGATGAGACAACCAGCCCGGCGCAATTGACGGCATGCTGAGGGCACTATGAATATTGCCCTCTACCTCACCACGGTGCTCATCTGGGGCACCACCTGGATCGCGATCAAATTCCAGCTCGGCGTCGTCGCGGCGCCGGTCTCGATCGCTTATCGTTTCTGGATTGCGGCGCTGGTGCTGATGCTGATCCTGCTCGTGCGCAGGCAGCAGATCCTGCCGCCGCGTTCCGCCTGGCGCTACCTGCTGGCGCAAGGCCTCGCCCTGTTCTGCTGTAACTTCCTGTGCTTTTACTACGCCACCATGTGGGTGCCGAGCGGGCTGGTTGCGGTGGTCTTCTCCACCGCGCCGATCTGGAATGCGATCAATGGGCGCCTGTTCATGAACCGGCCAATCCGCCCGCAGGTACTGGGCGGAGCGGTGCTGGGACTGGCGGGCATCGTGATGCTGTTCCTGCCATCGATGCAGGGGCACTGGAACGATAGCGGCATGCTGGGCGGCCTCGGGTTGGCGTTGCTGGGCACGCTGTGCTTCTCGACCGGCAACCTGCTCTCCAGCCGCATGCAAGCGCTGGGCATGCAGCCGTGGCTGACCAACACCTGGGCCATGCTGTGCGGCGCCACTATCCTGACGATTGGTGCACTGGCCCTCGGCATGCCGTTCACCTTCGACCCGAGCCCGCGCTACGTTGGCGCACTGCTCTACCTCGCCGTGCCGGGATCGGTGATTGCCTTTACGGCTTATCTGCTGCTGGTGGGGAGGGTCGGGCCTGACCGTGCGGCTTACTGCACGGTGTTGTTCCCGGTGGTGGCGCTGACGGTGTCCACCGTCTTTGAAGGCTACCAGTGGAGCAGCATGGCGCTGGCCGGGCTGCTGCTGGTCATCGGAGGGAATTTACTGGCCTTCATGCCGGCACGGGCCAAGGCCCAGGCGTCGGCGACTGCTTAGCTTACTTCTTGGTGAACACCAGGTCCCACACGCCGTGGCCCAGTTTCAGGCCACGGTTTTCGAACTTGGTCAGCGGGCGGTATGCCGGCTGCGGAGCGTAACCCTCTGCGGTGTTCTGCAGCGCTGGCTCGGCGCTCAACACTTCCAGCATCTGCACCGCGTAGTCTTCCCAGTCGGTCGCCAGGTGGATGTAGCCGCCCGGCGCCAGGTGTTCGCACAAGGTCTTCACGAATGGTGGCTGGATCAGGCGGCGCTTGTTGTGGCGCGCCTTGTGCCATGGATCAGGGAAGTAGATATGCACGCCCGCCAGCGAACCAGCCGGGATCATATCGCGCAGCACTTCCACCGCATCGTGCTGGATCACGCGCAGGTTGGTGATGCCTTCGTCGCCAATCATCTTGAGCAGGCTGCCTACGCCAGGCGTATGCACCTCGACGCCGATGAAGTCCTTCTCCGGCATAACCTTGGCGATGTGGGCGGTGGTGCCGCCCATGCCGAAGCCGATTTCCAGGATTACCGGCGCCTTGCGGCCGAAAGCCTTTTCGTAATCCAGCGCTTCCTTCTTGTGCTCGATCAGGAATTGCGGGCCGAACTCCTTCAGTCCACGTTCCTGGCCCGTGGACAGGCGGCCAGCACGCGTAACGAAGCTGCGAATGCGGTGTTCGGTCGGGTCATAGAGCATTTTGCCCTTTGGCGTGGATTCGGAAGACATGGCTGAACGTGCAAGGAAAAGGGACGATTATACCATTCCGGTTTTAGCGCCCGGCCTGCGATAATAGCGGGTCTTGTCCCTTAGGAAGCCCCTGAAATGGCCCTCGCACTGAATATCCTGATCATCGTCCTGGCGCTGGTAACGCTGTATTTCCTGCTCAAAGGGGGCCCGAAAGGCGCGCCGGCGCCGGCGTGCAAACCAGTGGGCGGCTCCTACACGCCCCTGCCGCAGGGCGAGCCGGTGCACCACTGGACCGATGAGGGCCGCTTCCAGCTTGAAGTACTGGGCGAGTCGCGCTACTCCGACACCATTCGCAGCCTGGCCGGCGAGCATGGCGAAGCCGCAGCCAATGCCCACTACAAGGCCCTGCTGCTGGCGGACGATAACAATCCCTACGAAGACAAGGCAGTCGCCGTCTTCCTCAACAGCGAAATGGTCGGCTACCTGGCGCCGAAAGATGCCGCGGCCTTCCGCACCATGCTGGCGCGCCAGGAAATCACCGGCCAGCTCACGTCCACCGACGCCGTCATCCGCGGCGGCCAACTGTACGACGGCAAGCGCCTGGCGTATGCAGTGTGGCTGGATGTTAACTTGTCGTAATCGCTCCACGCACAATTGAGTTTTTGGCATCGCTATGCCATATTGCGGCTTTATATTTTTGATAATTCCGCAAAAGGATGCCCATGAAGACCAAAGTCGCCCTGCTGCTGCCAGTTCTGTTGCTGGCAGCATGCGCCAAGAAGCACCCGGAACCTGAGGCAGCACCGGCTGCTGCCCCGGCACCCGCCACTGCAGCCGCTGCCCCGGCTCCAGCCCCCGCCGCAGCACCGGCTCCGGCAGCCGCTGCCGCTCCAGCCGGCAACAATCCACTGCCAACGCCAGAGATTTCGACCGAAAACATGAGCGACGAGCAACGGGAAACCGCCAAGCGCCAGGCCAAGCTCGATTACTCGAATATGGAACAGGGCTATATGGCCGATCCCGGCGCGCAGTGGGCCAGCGCTGCCACTGCCAGCTCGAACTACAGCGACAGCTACAACGCATCGAAAGCTACCGGCAAGGTCGATGGCAACTACTGGTCCACGAAGGATACCGATATCGGCTTCGACTCGCTGGAAGTGTCCTTCGAAAAGCCGGTCAACGCGACCCAGTTGCGCGTGGCGGTGACCGATTCCTATGGCCTGGAAGGCATCACCAAGGTGGAGCTGCAGGACATTGATGGCAAATGGAATACCGTCTGGTCCGGCGTGAACAGCGTGAAAGCCGACCATCGCGGCCCGCGCACCTGGTTCGTGCAGCCGATCGAGAAGACGGCCTACAAGGCCAAGGCAGCCCGTATCACCAAATCCAACAACATCACCACCACCCGTCTGCAGGTCGACGCGGTCCAACTGGTCGGCAGCTGATCGTAGATTGCGCCCTGCCTTTCCCGGCAGGCGTATCATGGTTCTGCTTCTTGCAGGAGGGAACCATGGAACGCGAACGGGCAAAGGCAGGTGATGCGGTCCGGCCAATCGGCTGGCGCCATAAGATGCTGGTGATTCGCACCACGCCGGGCCCCACCGGCCGGAACGATGACGAGGACGTGCTATGCCGCTGGCATGATAGCGACGGCGAACACCAGCAGACCTTCAAATCGGGACAACTTGAGATCCTGAACTCAGCCGCGCAAGCCCGCAACCCGCGCGGCCGCACCCTTATTTGAGCCAGCGCACGCGGTTAGCGTGACGCGTATATTCCGGCAATCTCTCCGGTTTCGACTTCAATGTCGCACTGAAATTGTTCCGTGCCGCCCGGGCCGGACGTTTGAAAGACGACACCAAAGCAGTCATCGGCATCCGTTATCGCAGGTTCAAACCACACGAATTCCCCCACGCGCTGAACGCCATTAATCGATAGCTTGCCGCTGACGGAATACTCCAGGTAACCTTCGGCATCCACCACCACCAGGCGATGTTGCGCTTGTCCAGCGTCCACAACGTTTTCAATCAATGCGATATGGCGGCGCCCAGGAAGGACTTTCGCCAGCACTCCGTTCGGAAAGTCCAAACTGAAGTCCTCGTTGTCATATGTCCAGCGAATATGCGTTATCTTTTGCGGTTCCCAGCCCGACTCCATCACCAGCTTTACCAGGTCCGTGCCTTCGGGAATTTCATTTCCATCGAGACGGCGCTCCACAAAGGATTCGATTAATGCTTCCTTGAAGTTGGGATCGACATAAGGAAAGCTGCCAATGAAGATTGGATCGTCCGCAATTGGGCGCTGGACTTCAGCCGGATCGTAATCAAAATCGTATTGAAGCGTAACCCAGCGCGCTTGTTCCAGGCCACGCTTGGATGCTGCAGCCAAAGCCACATCGACAAAGGATTCCGAATAGGATGCACTTTCCAGGAGTGCTCGCAAGTCGGACGGCTGGAAACTGTTGAAGCTCTCCTGGTCGCTCAAGCGGTAATAACCGACTCCGCACAGGTCTTGCAGAATATCCAGGCCCGGGATGCCCTTTTTACCTCCAAGGCCAACCCAGACAGATACCAAGCCTCTTTTATCGAACCCCTGGCTGTAAAAGTCATCGTCATCAGAATAGTCCCTGGTCGCCATTTTCCCTCGCCATTTGCTTTGTGCCGCTTGCGCTTATTTGAGCAGGCCGAAGACTTTGGAAATCGCCTTGCTGCCGTAGGACACCGGGTTTTCACGGATCTTCTTCTCTTCTTCGCCGATCATCAGGAACAGGCCATCCAGCGCGCGCTGGGTGACGTAGCTTTCCACCGTCGCCTGCTCCTCGCTCGCCAAACCGAACTTGGTGGCTTGCGCCATCGCGCTATTGAACTGGCCGGACAGCTTGGACTTGTCCGTTACGCCTTTCACGATCGGCTTGAATTTCACTGCCAGCGGCGCAGCGGTCTTCTCTTTGAAGAAATCAGTGACCGATGTTTCGCCGCCAGTCAGGATCGCCTTCGCATCGCTCAGCGTCATCGATTTGACCGCGTTTACCAGCAGCGGTTTCGCCAGTGGGACGGTTTGTTCGGCAGCGCGGTTCATGGCGGTTTCCAGCTCATCCAATTGTTCTCCGCGGCCGGTCATTTCCAGAATCGGGCGGGCTTTTTCCAGCACGCGCGGCAGCTTGATACGCACAGCATCGTTGTTCAGGAAGCCGCCTTCAACACCCAGCTTGCCCACCGCGGCTACCGAACCGGCTTCCAGCGCGGCTTTCAGGCCACCGCCCGCTTCCTTCTCGGTCAAAGCGTCCAACGGGTTTGCAAAAGCGCTGGCGGCGAGCGCCAGGCCGGCCAGCAGGGTGGATACTTGTTTTGTGATGCTCATGGCGCAGCTCCTTGGTTACAAAGTCTCAACCCTACCATATGCAGGACGCTTCCATACAAGACTCGCCACCGCTGCGAGCACGCAAGCCATGCCGGTAAGTTGCAGGCCCGTGATGGCTTCATGCAGGATGGTGTTGGCCAGGAGCGTAGCGGAGATCGGCGACAAGGCCGTGAACAAGGCCGCCTCCGTCCCGCTTACGCGCGCCGACCCGGCGTACCACAGCACGAAGCCCAGCACCGTCGGCACCAGCGCGTAATACAGCACCGCCTGCAATGCGCTGGCGCTTATGCTGATCTGCCACGGCTGCTCGATGGCCAGCGAGGCGCCGCCGGCAAGCAGCAGTCCCAAGGCACACATCAAAGTCGACAGCGGCAACGCTTCAATCGGCGCGCGCAGGCGCTTGTTCAGCAGGATGAAGAACGACTCGCACGCTACGGCAGCCAGTACCAGCAGCATTCCGAGCATTTGCCCAGCATCACGCCCCGCGCCAGGCGCAGTGGGCCAATTGACACCGCTCGCCACCAGCACTCCAAGCGCCGCCAATGCGATTGCGGCCAGCAGCCGCACCGTCGGCCGCTCCCCAAGCCCCACCACCGCAAATGCTGCCGACACAATCGGCAGCGTGCCAACCAATACGCCCGCCGTAGCCGCGCTGGTGAACGACATCCCTGAAATCAGCAGCACCGTGTAGCCGACGCTTCCCGCGCCGGCTTGCAGCACCAGCAAAGCAGCATCGCGCCGCCCTATACGCGGCCAGCGCGACCGCAACACCCAGCACAAGGCAAGGAACACCGGCAGCGCCACCATGAATCGCAATGCCGTCGCCGTGAACGGCGGCAGTCCCGACGCGATCACCTTGCTGGCCACGACCGTGCTGCCGACCGTCACCATCGCCAGCGCACAATACAGATATCCCACCATTCGCCGCCTCCATGAACGAAAGCTGAAGGCTAAACCATCCGGCGAATTCAGGTCTTGAACGAAATTGCAAACGCGCCGGGGGCGACGCCATATTTACGGGTGAATATGCGGGTCATATGGCTCTGGTCAGCGAAACCGCTGGCAGCAGCGGCATCGGCCAGTCCCATGCCACCCGCAATCAGGCGGCGCGCCAGCAGGATTCGGCGATGCAGGAGGAAGGCATGCGGCGTGAAGCCCGTGTTGCGGGCGAAAGAACGCACCAATTGGAAGCGGCTCAAGCCACAAGCATCGGCCAGCTCGGCAAGCGACCAGTCGGCCAGGGGATCGTCTTCCATCATCGACCGCGCGACTGCGGTGGGGGCAGCAGTTCGCGTGGCAGCCGCGCGGCGGCGGAGCATGGTTTGCGACATCAGCTCAAGCAAGTGGTGCTCAGCCGCCAGCCGGGCTCCCGGCAGTGCCGATGTGGCTGCGGCGTATGCGCGCATAAAGCCTGCCGCCAGTGCAGTATCCGGCAGCACCGGCGCCTTGAATTCAAGCGAGGTGCCGCCAATGCCAGGATCTGCTTCGCGCAGCAGTTCCGCCGCAAAGCCGGGTTCCAGATACAGCATCTTCCAGCTTCGCCCACCGTCGCCAAGTGGCGCGCCATCGTGGACTTCGTTCGGATTCACCGTAATCACATCGCCCGCGCAAGCCTCCACCATACCGCAACCGCTGAAGGACTTCGATCCGCCATGCGTGAGCAGGCCGATGCCAAACTGTTCGTGGGTATGCCGGGAAAAGGACTGGCTGCTCTGCGCTTCCACCGCCTGGATGCGTGCATCACCGCACGGTAACACCTGGAAGTTCGCTTTGGCCATGGTCAAAGAGGGATTGGAGCGGGTGAAGGGAATCGAACCCTCGTATGAAGCTTGGGAAGCTGCCGTTCTACCATTGAACTACACCCGCATGCCACGCATTCTATGCGGCTTTGACCAAAGTTGGCAAGAAGGACACTCGATGATGTCCTTCTTGGCACCTCGAAGCCTTATTGAATGAACGGCCAGCCGTCGGCAGTGAAGCCGAGCGTATTGATGCCCAGCGTCGCACGCCCGCCGTTATTGCCGTCGTAGTAGTGGTAGACGTAGGTAGGCTTATTGCCATTCCCCGCGTCGGTGAACACGCTGCCGCCGCCAGGGCCAATGATATTGCCGTGGGTGCTGAGCAGGATGGTGCCGCCGCCTGCGGTCAGCGCGACGCCGCCGCGATCCACGTATGGTCCGGTCACGCTGGTCGAACGGCCGACGATGGTGCGGTAGGTGCTGGTCGATCCCTTGCAGCATTCATTGATCGGCGCGAAATAGTAGTAATAGCCGTTGTAGTAGTAGATGAACGGCCCTTCTTCGCCGGCCGATGGCGTGCCACGCTTGGCCACGGTGTACACCGGTGCATTCGCTTTGATCAGGCCATTGGCGGGATCAAGCTGCACCAGGTGCGTGCCATCGGTCCACGAACCCCATGCCATCCACCAGTTGCCGCTGGCATCGCGGAACGGTGCCGGGTCGATCGCGTTGTCGGTGGTCGCCCAGAAACCTGGCGGTGGCGAAGTGGTGGTACTGTTCCAGGACTTGGTGACGAAGCCTTTGTCGGTCCACGGTCCTTGTGGCGAGGCGCTGGTTGCAACGCCGATCACGGCCTCTGCACCGGTGCTGGGCAGGTACGGAATCGAGTAATACTGATAGTAAGTGCCATTCACCACCATCAGGCTCGGCGCCCAGACATCGGTATTGGCGCCATTGTTCCACCCCTTCGGCGTCTGCAGGCCACTCCAGGAACTGAAGTCCGGCCCGATTGGAGGGCAATTCGGCGCGTAGCCGCCCATCTGGGCGCTGGTGCAATTGGTGTAATTCGTGAAGTTGACGCCATCGGTGGAAGTGGCCAGGGTCTGGTGCGAACCATATAGCCAGTATTTGCCGCTGGTATCGCGCAGCATGTAAGGGTCGTGGACGAAGATGCCGTTGCCTGCGACCGCGCGCGGCGCAGGATAAGGGCTTGCCCCGGTGTTTACCAATTGCCATTCCTGGCAGGTGCAGCCAGTCAGCCCCCACTGGTCGATAGTGGCGGTATTGGCAGTACTGGCCATGTACACGTCCAGGTACTTGCCGCTGTTGACGTTCTGGATCAGGAAGTTGCCGCTCGCCGCCTGCGTGACGATCCACAAATGATCCGAGGTGCCGTTGTCGGCCCATTGGACGACCTGCGCGCCGTCGGCGGTTGATGCATTGGTCACGCCTAGCACCTGGTGCGTCAGCATGTTCTCAATGTTGTAGCGCCCATTCCCCATCGGCATGAAGTGCCACAAATGGTCGGCGGTGCCATTGTCGGCCCACTGGATGACTTTTGAACCGGCGGCCTGGCTGGCACCATCGATGCCTAATACCAGGCCGCTGTTAACGTTCTTGATCTTGTACTGCACGCTCGTATTGATCGTGATCGGAGTGGCTGCGTATGCGGAAAACACCATGCCGATCAGCATGGCGAAACATGACAGAAGTCTCTTCATAGATGGTCTCCTTGGAGTTTTTTTAACTGCCATACCATCCTAGACACTTGCCTGCGCGGCCACCAATCGTATCTTTTATGCCTGCAATACCCCTTTCGATATCACGGTTATTTAATTTTTAAGTTTGTCCGAACAATCCGCCCAGTGCAGCGCCAAGGCCGCCTCCCGCATCAGGGATGGTGCCGCCGGGCGTGAGCTTGTCGACCACTTGCGGCAGCAATTGCGCCAGGTGGCCGGCGACATCTTGCGTGTTGAGGCCAAGGCGGCTGGCGATGGCTTGCACTTGTTCGCTGCCCAGCACGGCCTGGATCTGCTCCGCACTGATGGACTGGTTGGCGCCAGTGCCAACCCAGGAGGCGATCACGCCGCCCATGCCGCCCTGCTCGAACGTCGTAACCAGGCCTTGCAGGCCGCCGGTCCTGGGATCGTTTAGCATCGTGGTTACCGCATCCAGCATTCCTTCCGGATGATTACCGCCTGTGAACTGGCTCAGCACTTCGCCTGCCAGCGAATCGAGAATACCCATGGCACACCTCCTCATATGAAACAGCGACTACCAACAGTATCACAACAGGCTCTGTGTCCGAATGTAACGTTGTATCTCCCATTGAAAATTCACCCTGCGACCGGCGCCAAAGGTGCAAAATGCCCGGACCAAATCAACCGGATGGACCACCCATGAAACCAACCGTAGCCCTCAGCATCGCTCTGGCCTTCGCGGCAAACATCGCTCACGCACAAACCGATCCAGTCTCCACACTGGTAGGCCAGCTCGAACTGGAAAAGTACAAGGCCACCATCAAGAGCCTGACCAGGTTCGGCGACCGCCGCCAGGGCACGGAGCGCAATCGCCAGGCGCTGGACTGGATCGAGGCGCAGTTGAAGGCGTATGGATGTTCCAACGTAGAGCGCCTGCAGTACCAGTTCACCGAACCAGCCACGCGTGGCAAGCCCGCGGTGGCGGCAGGCGGCGGCGCGGGCGGTCCGCCGGGCCAGGGCGGCAGCACGCTGTTCGGCAACCGTGCTCCAACCGGCGTGAACACCGATCCAATGAAACAGCCGGATGAGCGCCTGCGCGCGCTCAACGCGGAACAGACGCCGCAAGGCACTTCGCTGCGCGAGAACGTCTACTGCACCAAGATCGGCAAGACCCGTCCCGATGAAATGTACATCGTCAGCGCCCACATGGACGGCATCGGCTTTGGCGAGGCCGCCAACGACGACGGCTCCGGTACCGCACTGGTAATGGAGCTGGCCCGTATCTTCAACGCACCGGGCGTGGAGACCGATCGCTCGATCCGCTTCGCCTTGTGGAACAATGAGGAGACCGGCTTGAACGGTGCTGCCGCTTATGTCGAGCAGCGCAAGAACCTGCAAGGCATCGAGTCGCCGAAAGGCTCGGGCAAATATCCCGAGCCGCGCTGGCTGGGCATGATCCAGCACGACATGATGATGTTCGATCATGGCATGCCGGTCCCGAAACTCGATGACGCGGGCAAGCCGGTGCTGGATGCCAAAGGCCATCCAGTCTACGTGCTGCCGAAAGAACAGCGTGCGGAAGCGGACGTGAACATCGAGTTCCAGTCCAACTCGAAACAGGCCGAAGCTTCAGCCAGGCTGGCGTGGGACTTCCGTGCCGCGAACGACAAGTATGCGACCAACTACCCGGCCGCGGTTGGCTTCCATATGACCAATACCGACTCCACGCCATTCATGGACCTGGTGCCTTCGATTTCACTGCGCGAGAACGAGCGCGGGCAGCAAATCGGCTCCGGATGGAATCCGCACTGGCACCAGCCAACCGACCTGTATTCGAACTATTCGGACAAGGACTTCCTGCTTGGTCTGAACGCGGCACAGACCACGCTGGCCGGCGTGGCCAGGCTGGTCGGCGCCAAGGTAGTCAAGCCTTAACGCCACAAGGGGTCGCTGGCCATCAAGGCAGTGGCCCAGTCGGTAAAAGCGCGAACGCGTGCCGACAGCCTGCGCGCATATGGATACACCAGGCTGATCGGCATGCTGCCCAGGTGCCAGTCGGCCAGCACTTCCACCAGCGCGCCGCTGCGCAAATGCGGCGCCGCTTCCGCACGCGGGATATTCAGGATGCCCAAGCCCGCCAGCCCCGAAGCGACGTAGGCGGCGGCGCTATTGAAGCGCATGGCCGGCATCTGCTCGATGGTGTAGCGCTGTTCGCCGCGCATCAGGGTTTGTATGTGCTGGCGGCCAGTGGCAGCGAAGACGAAGCCGAGGTAGCGGTGCGCCGGCAGGTCTTCCACCGTCGACAACCGCGGCGCCGATGCAAGGTAGGACGGCGCGGCGCACAAGCAGAACTGCATATTCCCTACCCGCCTTGCCACCAGGTCCTGGTCCGCCACCGGACCGCCGCGCAAGGCGCAGTCGATCCCTTCCTGCACCAGGTCCACCACGCGTTCGCCGCAGCCGATATCGAGCTGCACATCGGGATAGCGCGCCGCGAAATCCGGCAAGGCGGGAATGATCAGGCCCGTGCCGACCGGCGACGGCATTTCAACCCGCACGCGGCCGCGCGCATCGTGGCGCGAGGACTCCAGCTCATCCAGGTCGTCGAGCAGCGCGCGGGCGCCTTCGTAATAAGCGGCACCGTCGGTGGTGGGAGACACGCGGCGCGTGGTCCGGTGGAGCAGCTTCATGCCAAGGTGCGCCTCCAGGCCCTGGATCTGGCCGGAGATGGTGGTCTTCGGCACGCCCAGCGCTTCGGCAGCGCCGACGAAACTGCCCACTTCCACGATGCGGCAGAAGGCGCGCATTGCCTCGAGGCGGTCAAAAGCCATGATTGTTCGGCTTTCCGTATATTCAAAACGATAAACACCAGTTTATCCGCAATCTCGTCCAGACTAAAGTGGATTCATCGAAACCAACCGGAGGAATCCACCATGAAACGCATTAACTACTATGCCGCCGCCCCGAACGCCATGAAGGCCATGATGGGCCTGGAGCGCGCTATCGCCGAATCGCTGCTGCCGCTCAGCCTGCGCGAGCTGGTCAAGATCCGCGCTTCGCAAATCAACGGCTGCGCCTATTGCATCGACATGCACAGCAAGGACGCGCTCAAGAACGGTGAGGACGTGCGCCGCCTGATGGCGTTGCCGGCCTGGCGCGAAACACCGTTCTTCGACGAGCGCGAACGTGCGGCGCTGCTGTGGACCGAGACGCTGACCGAGCTGTCCAAAAACGGTGCGCCGGATGCGGTGTATAGCGCGGTCGCCGCGCAATTCAGCGAACAGGAGCTGTCGGAGCTGACCTTCCTCATCGGCACCATCAACGCCTGGAACCGCTTTGGCGTCGGCTTCGCAATGCAATTACCAACTTAACTGCGCGACAACTGTTTTGGTGGAAAAACCACGAAATGGCCACGCTTTCGGCGCGGCCATTCGTCGATCTGCTAGTATGCTCTGCGATCTTTCCCAACTGAAACAAAGTGTCAAAAATGCGCAGCACACTCACCGCAGCCGAACACGAAACCCTGCTTGAAGACGGCAAGCCAATCGTCATCACTACCAACTTGCACGGCCGCCTGACTTACACCAATTCGACGTTCATCGCTGTTGGCGACTACGCCGGTGAGGACCTGATCGGACGCCAGCAAAAGGCGCTCTACCACCCGGACATGCCGGCGCAAGTCGATGAAGACATGCTGCGCACCACCATGTCGGGCGAACCGTGGCGCGGCCTGGTGAAATACCGGCGCAAGAGTGGCGGCTATTTCTGGTGCATCGCCAACGTCACACCGGTGATCGAGAAGAACCGCACGACCGGCTTCATGTCGGTCTGCACCAAGCCCAAGCCCCAGCAGGTCAAGGAAGCCGAGGCTTTGTATCGCACTGTCAAAGGCGCGAATCCGGACGGGGTGCGCATCGCCCGTGGCGGCGCCGCACCACGCGGGCGCAAGAAACTCACCAACGCGCTGCGCGACATTTCGCTGTCGCAGCGCATGGCCTTGTGCTTCGGCAGCATGGCGCTGCTGGCGCTGTCGATGGCGCTGCATGCCGTGCTGCCCTACTCCGGTTTCGCCCTGCATCTGCAGGCATTGCTGCTGGCCGCGCTGGCGCTGTATGGCTGGTACAACCTGCACCGCGCCATCGTGGCGCCGGTCCAGGCCTGCATCAACGCCACCCGCATCCTGGCCGGCGGCGACCTGACCACGCGCATGGCGGTCGACCGCCACGATGAACTGGGCCAGCTCCAGGCCTTCGTGCGCCAGTTGAACCTGAACCTGGCGTCGATCCTCGGCGACATTCAAGGCAACTTCGCGCTGACGCGCAGCACCACCACGCAAGTGCGCACTGCCAACGTCGACCTGGCGGCGCGTACCGAGGCACAGGCGGCCAACCTGGAACAGACTTCGGCCCATATGGGCCAGATCACCGGCACCGTGAGCCAGACCGCCGATAACGTGAATACCGCCAACGGTGTGGCGAACGAAGCGACCGCGCTGGCCGAACGCACCGGCGTCGCCGTCGCACAGGTGGTGACGGCCATGGACGAGATCCGCGCATCTTCGCACAAGATCGTCGACATCATCGGCCTGATCGACGGCATCGCTTTCCAGACCAATATTCTGGCCCTGAATGCAGCGGTGGAAGCGGCGCGCGCCGGCGAAAGCGGCCGCGGTTTCGCGGTGGTGGCAAGCGAAGTGCGCAGCCTGGCTCAGCGCAGCGCCGCGGCGGCCAAGGATATCAAGGCACTGATCGACGCCTCCGCCGACAAGATCGAAGGCGGCGCCAGCGTGGCCACCACAGCCGGCAATGACATGGATGCGGTGATTTCCGCCATTGGCCGCGTGGCCGCCATCATGGGCGACATCCGCGGCGCGACGCGCGAACAGAGTGATGGCGTCAACCAGGTGAAAGACGCCATCGTGCAGCTTGACGAGGTGACGCGCCAGAACAGCCAGATGGTGGAAGAGGCTTCCGCCGCTACCGGCGTGCTGGACCTGCAGGCACAGGCCGTCGCCAAGGCGCTGGAAGTATTCAAGCTGCCACCGCAAGCCGGCAGCAAATCGAAGCGCGCCTGACGAGGCCCGGCGGAGCCTATTCGGGCACCTCCACCTTGTAGCCCTTGGCCTGCAGCTCAAGCAGATAGTTCTTCGGCCCAATCAACTGGCTTAGCGACAAGACGGCGAAGGTGCTGTCGTTGGCTTCCAGCGCACGCTCCACATTGGCCATCCATGCCTGGCGGGCCGATTGTTCCGCGTGCAGCAGCTTCTCGTTCGACTTGAAGGCATCATTGTCGAAGACCGCTTGTTTGCAGGCTTCTTCGCGATCCGCGAAATTGAGCGAGGCAATCTTCGACATATCGCCGACTGCCCAGGCATTGGCGCGTACACGCATGGCGTCGATGTCGGATTCCAGGCGCGCCACGGTCTTGGCAAAGCAATCGGTATCGGCGCCGGGCGAATTCTTGAATGCCTTCATGGCCTGGCCGGGATTTTCCAGCTCCATCTCGAAGCCGCTCGGAGTGACCTTTACCTTGTACTGCTTGACCAGCTTATCCAGCTTGCCATACACCTCGGTACGCATGGTCAAGCCATTCTTTTCCAGGCCCGACCTGTAAAGCGTGTCGGCAACAAACATGGGACGTTCGCGTTCGATGTCGTCGTTCTTACCGATGTATTTGGCCTTGAGCACCTGCCAGCGGTCATACGTCTCCGCAGGCAGCACATCGATCAACTTTGCACCATTCGGGTTGTTCTTGAAGCCGATTGCATGTGGCAGCAGCTTCAGGCCGCCCCAAAAGCCGACTTTGATGCCGAACGAAGGCTTCGGCAAGTACTCCTGCGACTTGGCGATGATGGATTCCACTTCGTTGGAACGCCAGTCCATCTTGATCGGCAAGGGCGAGTAATCGCCGAACACGTACATCACGTGCTCGCCTTTGGAGACCTTCCACAGTCCCGGGCCGGGACGCTGGCCGGTAATCACAACCTTTTCACCTTCGGGAGCCTGGGCTTCATCCTGTGCCCAGGCGTTGGCCGCCAGCAGGCACAATGCCACCGCGCTTATCACTTTACTTATCATCCTCTTACTCTTTCTAAATGGTTAAGAGAATGGCAATACTACATCAGCGCCGTGAAGGAATGGTTAATGTATGGACCGTCGCGCCTTTGTCGGTCAGTACTTTGACTGTCAGCGTGCGTTCGGTGGCATCGACACGCGCCAGTTGGTCCTGCCCGAGGACCAGCCGGTGGTAGGCATGCACCTGGTCCGGCGGCTGGTAGGAGAAGGCATGGTCATGGCCGGCGATCACCAGGTCGACGCCGGCCTGGTTGGCCAGAGCAGCCCAGGCGGCGCCGTTATCGGGCAGCCAGCCCCAGTCGCCCTGGTGCATTGCCACCACGCGGAACGGCGCGCTGGCAAAGTGCTTGTTGGCGCCGACCTGCGCGCGCAGCCATGCCAGTTCATCTTCGCGGTAAGGAACGGTGCGATTCAACTGGGCGTAGACGTTGGTGTCGTCGGGCTTGTCCTCGGCTGTGTCGAGCACCAGCAGGTGCACCGGGCCCATGGCGCGCGCGTAGTAGTAGCTCCCTTCCGGCGTCGGCACATAGCCGGCCAGTTGGCGCGCAAAGGCGCCGCGCAGTTCGTGGTTTCCGCGTGCGAACAGCAGAGGCTTGCCCGGCCCCATTGCTGCAATCGTGGGCCGCAGCCATTTCGCCCACAACTGTTCTTCCGAATCGAGCCAGTGGAAGGCGTCCCCCAGGTGCAGCAACGCATCGGTGTTGCCCCAGTCGACCATCTTCATCAAGCGGCCGATGCGCGCCGTGTCCTCATGGGTATCGGTGACCACGCTGAAGGAAACCTTGCCCTGTTGCGGATTGAAGGTGGTAAATGCAGCGGTCGGGCTGCTGGTGCTCAAGCCCTTGTCCGGCCAGTAGGGCTTGAGCTTTACCACACGGGTGGCGATGGCTTCGTAGGAATAGCGCTTGCCGGGCGCCAGCCCGGTGATCGTCACCACATGCCGCTGGCCCACAGGCACCAGGCCATCGACCTGCGGCTCGATTTCGCGCACCGTATCGCCATCGCTCAGGCGCACTTTGGCGTGGCTGGGTGCATCGGTCATCCACATCACCGACACGGCGGTATCGGAGAGCGCGGACAGGTAGGGACCTTCGGTAATGACAGGCCTGGTGTCGAACACTTTGTAGGGTTCGGATTGGGCCACCGCTGCCCCCTGCACGGCCAACGCTGCCAAGCCGATGCAAAGTGACGCCAGGGCTATCCTTGTGCGCTTCATCAGTAGCGGTCGTTGAAAGCGAAGATCGGCTTGCGCTTGCTCCATTCGCCCCGCGTGAAGTCGGGGAAGTCCAGCGTCTGGAAGTTCTGCGCGATCGATTGCTCGGACAGCGGCGTGATGGCGCTCCACGTCACCGCATCGTAGATGTCGATCGGCATTGGCGCCCGTGCCTTCAGCGCTTCCACGAAAGCGTGGATCACGAAGTAATCCATGCCGCCGTGGCCAGCACCTGCCGCCTCGTTGGCGTACTTGCGCCACAACGGGTGGTCGAACTGGTCCTGGTAGGCCTGGAAGTCATCCCACTGGTGCGGCTTGCTCTTGCCTTCGATGTGGATGGAATGGTTCACGTCCATCCACAAGCCATTGGTGCCCTGCACGCGGAAACCCAGCGAATAAGGGCGCGGCAGCGAGGTATCGTGCTGGAGGATGATGGTCTCGCCGTTCTCGCAGGACAGCGTGGTGGTCACCACGTCGCCCAGGCTGAACTTCACCTTGCCGCTCGGATGTTCGGCGCCGCCCTGCTTGACGATGTAGTCATGCAGGCCGCGCGCCTTGGTCGCAAAGGTGTTGATGCGGGTGAAGCGGTTGCCGCGGTTGATGTTGGTGTACATCGCGCACGGGCCGATGCCATGGCTTGGATACAGCTCGCCATTGCGCTGCACGGAGTGCTCGGTGCGCCACTTCGCCTCCGACCAGCCCTTGGCGCCGAACTCGATGCCGCTGCCGTATGGCTTGGCCGGGTCGCCGTTATTGAACTTCACCGCCCGCAGGTCGTGCTGGTAACCGCCCTGCAGGTGCACCAGTTCGCCGAACAGGCCGGAGCGTACCATCTGCAGCACCGCCATCACGTCGCGGCGGTAGCAAACGTTCTCCAGCAGCATGTACGGCGTACCGCTCCTGAGCTGGGTGTCCAGCACGTCCCAGTGGTCTTTCAGCGTGATGCCGGCCACTACTTCGCAGCCCACGGGAACCTTGGCCTGCATGGCGTCGATCGCCATTTGCGCGTGCCATTCCCACGGGGTGGCGATGATCACGCCATCGAGCTGCCTGGAGTCCAGCATGCGCCGATAGGCATGCTTGTCGCCGTCATCGCCGAAAGTGCGCGGCCTGGGTTTGCCGGCCTTCTCGAATTGCGCCAGCGCCTTGCCCAGCATGACCGGTTCGATATCGCACAGCGCTGCCACTTCCACGTCGTCTCGGCGTACCAGTTCGCGCAGCAGCACCTGGCCGCGCATGCCGGTACCGATCATGCCGAGCCGAAGCTTTTCGCGGCCGCCGGCCGCAAAGGCGGTCGGCAGCAACAGGCTGCCCGCCAGCGCTGCGCCGGCGGTGAGGAAGTGTCGTCGATTGAATTGCTTGTCCATCTAGTCTTTGCCTCTATGGTTGGATCGCAGGTTACCAGAATTTGTAGTTGGCCGAGAGAGAGAAAACGCGGCCGAACAGGTTTTGCTGGTGGTTGTAGCCTTCCCAGCCGTTCGGGTCGTAATACGGCTTCTTGTTGGTCACGTTCTTGATGTTCAGCCCCACATCCAGGTTCTTGATCGGCTTCCAGTTGAAGCCAAGGTTGACGGTGTAGTACGAAGGCTGGCCGCCGCAAAGGTTTTCCGGCAGTGCCACCCCGCCGGCGGTGCAGTTTTCCGGTGCGTTGTCGGTGTCGTATGCGCCATAAGCCCATTTGGCCTTGCCGGTGTAGTTCACGAACAGGTTGGTGACCAGGTTCTGGTAGGTCCAGTCGGCATTGAAGGTGGCACGCAGGCGTGGCGAATCGTAGTAGCCGACGTAGTTGCCGGAGAAGCCGCCGCCGTCTTCGTAGTTGTAGGTCTCGCGCTTGCGGATGGTGAAGGCGGCGCCGGTACCCAGCTTGCCGTATTCGCCCAGGGAGAAGCGGGCGCGCGCGTCGATGTCGAAGCCGTCCAGCAGGGTGCGGCCGCGGTTCGAGTAGGAGTTGATCAAGCCACCCAGGTTGCCAACCGAGTACTTCGGCATGCCGGCTGCAACGCATGCCGGCAAGTTGGCCAGGTTGTTGCACATGCTGACCACGGCTGCCATATTGGCGCGGTCGGCATCGCTCAGGTCATTGCGGATTGCCTTGTCGGTGCCGGCCAGGCTCGGGCCATAATTGGCTACCAGGTCCGTGAACAACTGGTTGAAGTCCTGGCGCACGATTTCATTGCGGCGGTAGACGAACCAGTAGTCCAGCGAGATGCTGACGTCCTTGGCAGGCTGCAGCACCAGGCCCAGGGTCGAGATCTTGGCTTTCTCCGGTGTCAGGTTCGGGTTCGGTGGAGTCAGGCCGCCCACCGTGGTCGAGCAGTTGGAGTTCAGCAGGGTCTTGCCCAGGTCCTGGTCGGTGTTGGTGACGGACTTCATCAGCAGTTTGGCGATGGCATTGGTTTCGTCGCAGCGCACGGTATCGCGGATGCCGCCCACCTGCGCGAACACGCCGCCGCTGCCAGATTCGGCCAGGTTCGGTGCACGGAAGCCTTCCGAGTAGGTGCCGCGCACCATCACTTCAGGACGTGCGCGCCATTGCACGCCGAGCTTCGGCGCCAGGTTGGCCGAGAAGTGCGGGTATTTGTCCAGCCGCGCCGCGGCATTGACTTCCAGCGTGTCGGTCACAGGCACCACCACCTCGCCGAACAGGGCGCTGACAGTGCGCTTGCCATCGAACCAGGAACCGCCCTGCTGCGTGATCAGGCCATTGGCGGCATCGGCATTGCCCGGCGTGTCGAAGCTTTCGCGCATCAGGTTGGTGCCGAAAGCAGCGCGCACTTCACGCTCGCCCAGCTTGAACAGCGTGCCTTCCACCTTGGCGTCGAAGGTAATCAGCTTGGTCCAGGACTGGATGTCGAAGGTTGGGAAGGCCTCGCGGATCAGGGCCGCATTGGATTCGCTGATTTCGCCGAACTTGAAGGCAGGATTGTCGGCAATGTAGGCGCGGCCAGTGACAGGGTCCTTGCTGGTTGGGCCGAAGGCTTTCTCAAAGCCCTTGATGTTGATGTTGGTGGTCTGGTACAGAGTGGAATGGCTGCCCGCCACGCCAAGCGCGGTTTCGAAGTCCCAACTGCCGGTGAGATGGCCGCGCAGGCCGGTCAGCACGCGGTAGTTGTCGTCCAGGTTCTTCTGGCCGAAGTGTCCGACCGCATCCTGCAGGATGTAGTTCAGGCCTGCCGCGCCGCCCATCTTGGCCGCCATGTCGGGGTCCAGCTTGCCTTGCAGGTAGACGTTGTTCGGGCCCAGGTAAGGGTTGACGAAGGTATTCAGCCTGGTGCCGGTATTGCGCGAGAACCAGTTGCTGGTGGTGCCGCTGTTGAAGCTGCGCGGGCCGTTTTCTCCGCGCAGCTTGATGTGCGTATAAGCCACTTCGGCAAAGGCTTCCAGGTCGTCGCCGAACTTCTTTCTGCCGGACAGGAAACCGGTCACGCGATCGGAGGTCGGTCCGGTATCAAGCGCATACGGCAGGTTGTTCCACACGCAGCGGGTGCCGGATGCTTCGGTGATCATGGTGGAACAGCCGCTCACCGCACGCTGTGTACGCGCGTTGTTCCTGGCCGGATCGAACACGAAGAACGTGCCCGGGTTTGGCTGGCCTGGTTCGCTGCCGACGCCGACGCGGAAGTTGGAAATAAAGTTGGGGTTATTGACGTAGAAGTAGTCGGGGCGCTTGTCGTAAGTATCGGCCAGCGCAATGCGGTCGCGCTGGTAAACGTTCAGGGAGGCCATCAGGTTGTAGCCGTCGTTGCCAAAATCGCCCTTGCCGTACACCAGGCTGGCCTGATGCTCGCCGTATGCCGAGACTTCCTGCGAATGGTCGGTGCTGACCTTCGCTTCCAGCCCCTGGTAGTTCTTCTTGGTGATGACGTTAATCACGCCAGCCACCGCATCGGAGCCATAGACGGCGGAGGCGCCGTCGGTCAGGATTTCCATGCGCTCGATTGCCGCAGCGGGGATCGCGTCGATGTTGACGAACATGGTCTGGAAGCCGGCCGGTGCGCCATAAAAGGACAGGCGCCGGCCATTCAGCAGCACCAGGGTGCCTTGCGCACCGAGGCCGCGCAGGTTGGCTTGCGAGGCCCCGTCGGAACCGGTGAACATGGAACGGAAGTCTTGCTGCGCCGGGCGGGCGGCCGGCAGGTTGTCCAGTACCTGCATCAGGGTGCGGGCGCCCATGTTTTCGATCTGCCTGGCGTCGATCACCTGCACCGGCGAAGCGGTTTCGGCATTGATGCGCTTCAGGCTGGAGCCGGTCACTTCAACGCGGTGGATCTTCTCGCCTTTTTCGTCCTTCTTGTCATCCGCCCCATCGGCTGCCAGGGCGCCGCCAGCCATTCCAATAGCTGCCAGCGCAGCGATCAATTTCTTCAGTTCCACTTGCATCTCCTTTTTTTAGTTTGCAAAACGCCCTCCCCGGTCCGAAGAGGGGTTCGTTCTTAGTGACGATAAATGTGCGGTCAGCGCGTTCGGACGGTGGCGCCCTCTGTGCCTATCAGTACGGCGTTGGCCCAGTTGCCGCAAACCTGGGCAGGTTGGGCGCCGCGCGCACCCAGGGTCCGCAGGCTGAGTTGCCTCAACCCGCGCACATCGATTTCCGGCTTGACGACGGCCGGTGCGGTCACCAGGCCGCTGTCGTACAGCAGGCGGTCGCCGCTCCAGACCTGGAACTGCAGGCCGCCGGCGCTACGGCAGCTATCGTCCACGCCGAGGTCGGCGCGCAGCAGGTTCCAGTTGCCTGCCAATTGTAGGTCGATGCGGTTGGCGGGGCCGACGCCCAGACCCTTGCGGAACCACAGGCCGTTCATGCGCATTTCCTTGCCCTTGCCGGCAGGGCGATCGCGTCCGACGCCTTGCGGTAGCGGCAGGTCGGACAGGAAGCTTTGCTGCTCGGCGCCCTCTTTCGCGCGATGCTCGAGGATGCGGAAGGTGGACAGCGCAATCGGCCCCACTTCGGCCGGCTGCATGGCGTTGATTGCCTTGGCCGGCGCCTGCGCGGCAGCCGTGACCATCGGGTCGGTGGATGCAGCACCTTCGCCTTCCGGGTTCTGCGTACTGAGCACGCGGAAGCGCAGCAAGCGGCCCGCGGTGGCCGGGAAGTTGATGGTTTGTGTTTCTTTCTGCAGCTTCAGGCGGCCGGTGAAGCTTGGCTTGCCCCATTCGCCATTGGTGTCGGCGATGTAGATTTCGTAGTCGCGTACCTGGCCGTGCTTCCAGTGCTCGTCATTGCGCGGCGCAATTTCAATGCCGTCGACCAGACGGCGTTCTGTGAAGCCGATGGTCCATTCGTGCGCGCCGGTGCGGATCGACTGGTTGCGGGTGGTGCGGAACCAGGTGGCAGCTTTGTCGTCGAAGGCGTTTTCCAGCGGGTGGCCGGGTTCTTCGGCCGGACGGTTCACCACCAGCAGTGCGTCTGGCGGCAGAGCGCGGCCCAGTTCCGGCGCTTGCGGGAAGCCGTCGTCCTGCGCTGCCAGGGTCTGCGCACCTTGCACAGTGATTTGCAGGGGCTGGCGAATGTCCTGTTTCGCGGTTTTTACGTGCAGCGTTCCGGTGCGGTCTTGCGGGTCGTAGAACCAGCCTTCCACGGCCGCGTCATATGCCGCGCGGTCCCCTTGCGCAGGCAGAGTGCGGATTGCGGGCGCGGATGCGGTAACGGCTGCCGGACGCTGGCGGGTCGGCATGCGCAGGACATAGCTGCGGCGCGGCTCCTGTCCTGCGTAGCTGCCTGCCACAGGGGCGATGTCGACGCTGACGGTACCGCTCGATTCGCGCATGCGCAGGACCTGTTGGCTGAACGCGCCCTTCTGGTACTGGCGCGTATTGCCGTCGTCTTCGTACAGCGTGAACGAGGATTCGCCGTGTGGATACAGGTCCAGCGTCAGCACGTCCTTTGCCTTCTCGCCGTCGAACAGGACTTCGGGATACATCGGCAGGATCGCGCCGGCGCGGACGAAGACGGGCAGCTTGTCGAGCGTGACCTGCAGGTCGAGGTCGCGCCCTGCCGCACCTGCCGTCGCCTGGCGGCCATCCCAGTATTCGAACCAGGTGCCTTGCGGCAGGTGGATGCCCTTGCGCCAGCCTTGCGAGACAGCCTGGCTGCGATACACCGGGGCCACCAGCATGTCGCGGCCCAGGAGGAACTGATACTTGTGCGCTTCGGTGAAGGCAGCAGGGTCGGATGCGTAATCCCACATCAGGCCACGCACCAGCGGCGCGCCGGTCTGCTCCGCCTCGCGCGCCAGGGTGTACATGTACGGCGTCAGGCGCAGCTTGAGTTTCAGGTAGCGCCGGTTGATGCTGCGGTATGGCTCATCGAACCACCACGGATGCTTGCGCGCATTGGCCGACCAGCCCGACATCCCCATCAGCACCGGCGTGAACGCCTTCCATTGCAGGTCGCGGGTATAGGTCTCCGGGCTGCCGCCAAAGATCGCATCGACGTCGCCGGTCGCGTAGGCCTGGCCGGAGAGGCCGGAACCGACCAGCGTCGGCACGTGCCAGCGAATGTAATCCCAGCTTGCGCTCTGGTCGCCGGTCCATGCCACGGCATAGCGCTGCGTGCCGGCCCAGCCCATCACGGTCCAGATGAAAGGACGGCTGTCGGAGTTGTCCAGGATGCCGTCATAGGCAGACTTGTTGGCGTCCAGCGAGAACTGGTAACCCTTGCCGGTCCACGCCACGTCCAGCTTCTGCACGCGGCTGCCGGCAGTGCCGACTTCCCACTTGATTTTGTCGACGCCGTTTTCGGTCCACAGGCCGGTGCGAAAGCCGTATTTGGACAGGCCCTGCACGGTTTCCGGCAGGTTGGTGTAGCCGCAGCCGTAGCCATCGTTCGGCAGGATCCAGCCACCCGGCATATCGTTCTCGCGGTATTTGCGCGCCACAGAATTGACAACGTCCGGCGTCTTGCCGGTCGGGCCATCGCTCCAGCCTTTGGGCACGGTGCCCGGCTTTTTCACGTTATCGCCATCGTTGTAGCAATCGGCATCGCCGTATTCCAGCGCCCAGCGCGGCAGCATGCGCGCGCGGCCGGTCCATTTGGTGTAGCGCGCCAGCACGTCGCGCACGTCCTTGCCGACGAAGTAATAGGCATCGAAGCGCGGTTCGGCGTGCTGCAAGGCCACCACATCGTGCTGGCGCAAATCGTAGCTGCCATCCGACCAGGTATTGCGCAGCACGCCCCAGCCGCGGGAACTCATAAGGAAAGGCGCCGGGCTTGGGCGATCGCCCTCTTCCCAGCCGCCCGAATAGGACACGTCAAGCTGGCGGCCCTTGAATTCGAAGCGGCCGTTCTGCTGGCCGCCGCCGAAGAAACGCTCCGCCTTGTCGCTCGACAGGGTCTGCACGCTGGCTTTTTCGCCCAGCTCCAGCGGCTGCACTTCGCGCCACAGCGGCTGGTTTTCGCCAGCGCGGAACAGCGTGAAACGCAGCGGGTTGCGGTCGATGCGCAAAGCCAGCTTGGAGGTGCGCAGCAAAATATGGTCTGGCTGTTCGCTTACGCTATGCTCAATATGCGCCGCCGGCTTGCCGACTACGATGGCGGCAGCCTTGTCGCCGGCATCGGTCAGCTTGCCCTTGGGACCAGCCCAGATACGCAGCACGTCGTCCTGCAGCAAGCTGACACGCACAATCGCGCCCGATTCGGTCGCCAGGTCCCAGGATTGGCCTTCGGCGGTATTGCTCGGCGCGGCGCTGATGCTGCGCAGTTTTCCGAGAGGGGCAGCGAGGCCGGCGCCGGTAGCGAGGGCCAGGGCAGCAGCGGCGATTGCAGTGCGGGTGAGTCTCTTCATAAGCCTGCCTAAGGTGCAAGTTTTTTCGTTTTGATGGACGTACTTTAGGAATAAAAGCAAAAAAGGTCAACAAAAAGAAAGTAATTCGCGCTTTCATATTGATTTTTCGCGATTTTAACTTTCGTTTAACCGATATCGCAGGGCGATACCTTTCGCATAGTCGTGAATTCGCAACGTAACAAGCCGAAATACGCAGCAACCAGGGCCATTTCCCCCATCTGACTGCGGCCATTTTCTTTCGATTTTCTTTCGTATTTGACTTTTCGAAATATTCTATTTATGCTTTCAGCCAACTTACAACTTATCTTTTTTCGATGACTATCCTTCTCCAGCGCGACCTGCAAGCCTGGCGCGACATCGGCGGCCTTGATACCGCCGAGGAAATCGCGCAACAGCCGGCCCTGTGGCGCGAACTGGGCGCCACCTTGCGGAGCCGGGCCGCCGACGTCGCCGCCTTTCTCGGCAGCTGCCTGCACAATCCGCAGCAGCGCGTGATCCTGACTGGCGCCGGCAGCTCTTGCTACGTGGGCGAGATCGTCGCTGATGAACTGAATGCCGCCTGGCCTGCGCAAGTGCGCGCAGTGGCCACCACCAGCCTGCTGACGCACCCGGAGCTTTACCTCGAACCGAATGCCCCGACCCTGCTGGTTTCTTTCGCCCGCAGCGGCAGCAGCCCTGAAAGCCTGGCTGCCGTGGAACTGGTGCGCGAGGTGGTGGCCGATGCGCGCTTCCTGAATATCACCTGCAATCCGCAAGGCCAGTTGGCGCGCAACGCCGATTCCGGCACCCGCACCTTCAATCTGCTGATGCCTGCCGCCAGCTGCGACCGTGGCTTCGCCATGACCAGCAGCTTCACCTGCATGCTGCTGGCCGCCCTGTGCGTGCTGGGCAAAGGCGAGTGGCAGGAACGCCTGGCAGCGCTGGCCCAAGCCGGCGACGCGGCACTGCGCGACTGGGCGGCACCGGTGGCTTCGCTGGCCGCGCAGCCGGTGCAACGCGTGGTCTACCTGGGCAGCGGCCCTCTGGAAGCGCTGGCCAAGGAAGCGGCCCTGAAGATACTGGAACTGACCGGCGGCCGGGTGCTGGCCATGTCAAATACCGCGCTTGGCTTCCGCCACGGTCCGAAATCCGCGCTGAACAAGCAATCGCTGGTGATCCTGTTCCGCAGTAGCAAAGCGCTGTCGCGGCGCTACGAGGAAGACCTGCTGCAAGAGTTGCAGCGCGATGGCGTGGCCGGCACTGTGGTCACCGTCGGCACCGAATCCGATATTTCGGTCGCAGCACCGGCGTTGCCGGCACAGTTGTCCGATTCGTGGCTGGCGCCACTGTGGCTGCTGATGGCACAGCAATACGCCCTGCACCAATCGGCCGCGCTGGGCCTGACTCCCGACAACCCGTTCGCCGACGGCACGGTCAACCGCGTCGTGCAAGGCGTCACCATTTACCGCCATGACCAGTTCTGAGCAAACCGGCTATCACGGCATCGACATCGGCGGCACCAAGATCGAACTGGTGTCGTGGATCGATGCCGGCGGCGAGTTGCAGGAAGTGTTCCGCGAACGCGTTGCGACGCCGGGTACCGACTTCAATGAGTTCGTCGCCGCGATCGTCGGCCTGGTCGCGCACGGCGACGCGGCGCTTGGCCCGCAAGCTTCGCCGGCAGCAGTCGGCATTGGCCTGCCCGGCGTCATCGACAGCGCCACCGGCCGCCAGCTCAGCTCCAATGTGCCAGCCCTGAACGGCCGGCTGGTCGCTGCCGCGCTGCAGGAAGCGCTGGTGCGCCCCGTCTTCATCGGCAACGACTGCCAGTGCTTCGCCCTGTCGGAAGCGCAGGGCGGCGCCGCGGCCGGCCTGCCCACCATGTTCGGCGCCATCATCGGCACCGGCGCCGGCGGCGGCTATTGCGTCGAGGGGCGGCTGCAGCGCGGCTTCAATGCCATTGCCGGCGAATGGGGCCACTGGACCGTTCCCGCGCCGCTGCTGGCGCTCTACCAGTTGCCGCTGCTGGACTGCCCTTGCGGCAAGAAGGGCTGCCTGGAGCGCTATGTCTCCGGCCCGGGCCTGTCGAAACTGCACGCGCACCTTGGCGGCGATAGTGCCGAGCCGCTGTCGATCGTGGCCCGCGCCGACAACGGCGATGTCGTGGCCGCGCAGGCACTAGCGATCCATCTCGACCTGCTGGGGCATACCCTGGCCGGGCTGGTGCTGGCCTATGACCCGCACGCCATCGTGCTGGGCGGCGGCCTGTCCAAGCTGTCGCACCTGTACCAGCAACTGCCGGCCGCCATGCGCCGCCACCTGTTCCGCGGCGTGCAAACGCCGCCGGTGCTGCCGCCACGCTTCGGCGATGCCGGCGGTGCGCGCGGCGCCGCCCTGCTGGCGCGCCAACAAACGAAGTAGGAAAGCCTAATGAACCAGCCTGCCCAACTTTCCCCAGTCCTGCAAATCGTCCAGGCGCACCGCGCCGGCGCAGCGGTGGGCCTGTACAGCGTTTGTTGCAGCCACCCGACCGTGCTGCGCGCCGCCATGCAGGTGGCCGCGCAATACGGTACGCCGCTGCTGGTGGAAGCCACCTCCAACCAGGTGGACCAGTTTGGCGGCTATACCGGCATGCAGCCGGCCGGGTTCCGCGATTACGTGCATCGACTGGCGCAGGAACAGGGCTTCCCGGCCGAACGCCTGGTGCTGGGCGGCGACCACCTTGGCCCCAACGCCTGGCAATCGCAGGACGCCGCTAACGCGATGGCACATGCCGAGGTGCTGATCGACGCGTATGTGTCGGCCGGCTTCCACAAGATCCACCTCGATTGCAGCATGCGCTGCGCCGACGACGAGCCGGTACTGAGCGACGAGATCGTAGCCGCACGCGCGGTGCGCCTGGCCGCCATCGCGGAACGGTCCGCAGCGCATGCGGGCCTGCCCGCGCCGGTCTACGTGATCGGCACCGAAGTGCCGGTGCCGGGCGGTGAACCTGCGCTGGAGCAGGCCCTTGCCGTCACGGTGCCGAAAGCGGCTGCCCGCACGCTGGAAGTGCACCGCCGCGCCTTCGCCGAAGCCGGCCTGCAAGCTGCATGGCAGCGCGTGATCGCGATGGTGGTGCAGCCGGGCGTCGACTTCGACCAGGCCAATGTGCAGCACTACAACGCGGCAGCCGCCCGGGACTTGTCCGCCTTCGTGGCCGGCGTGCCCGGCCTGGTGTTCGAAGCCCACTCCACCGACTACCAGCGCGAATCGGGCCTGCACCAGATGGTGCGCGACCACTACGCCATCCTCAAAGTCGGCCCGGCAGCTACCTTCGCGCTGCGCGAAGGCTACCTCGCCCTGTGCCTGATCGAAGAAGCCCTGCTGGGCAAGGACAAGGCGTCGCGCCTGATGCAGGTGCTGGACCAAGTCATGCAGGCCAAGCCCAAGCATTGGCAGAAACATTACCTGGGCAGCGCCGAGGAGCAGCGCCTGATGCGCCGCTACGGTTTGTCCGACCGCTGCCGCTACTACTGGGGCGAGCAGGAGGTGGCGGCCGCCGTCAGCCAGTTGTTCGCCAACCTGGCCGGGCGCAGCATCCCGCTGCCTTTGCTGAGCCAATACCTGCCGCAGCAATTCCTCGCAGTGCTGCAGGGCGAACTGGCCGCCGTGCCGCAAGCCCTGCTCGAACACAAGGTCGGCCGCGTGCTGGCGCAATATGCGCGCGCCTGCAGCGCCAACGCCGCTGCCAGGGACATGGCTGCCGCCATCTGTTAAGCTCGACGTTTTTACACCCAGCGACAGAAGACATGCGAAATACCAGCCAACGCCGCGAAACCATCCTGCAGGCGATCGTACAAAATGGTTCGGTCCAGGTGGCCGACCTGGTGGACAAGCTTGGCGTCTCCGCCGTCACCATCCGCAGCGACCTCAGTGTGCTTGAATCGCAAGGCCTGGTACAGCGCAGCCACGGCGGCGCCCTGCTGGCCCGCACGCCGCCGACCGAGCACACCATCCGCCAGAAGGATTCCCTGAACCAGGCGCAGAAAGAGCAAATCGGCCTGCTGGCCGCGCGCATGGTGCAGCCGGGCGACAACGTCATCATCGACTCCGGCACCACCACCATTTCGCTGGCGCGCCACCTGCGCGAAGCCAACGACGTGACGGTGCTGACCAATGGCCTGAACATCGCCTGGGAACTGGCCGATGCGCCTGGCGTGGACCTGATCCTGACCGGCGGCCGCCTGCGCAAGCAATCGCTGTCGCTGCAAGGCGCCCAGGCCGAAGCCTGCCTGTCGGCCTACAACTTCGACAAGCTGTTCCTCGGTGTCGACGGTTTCGACCTGCAGTTCGGCATCACCACCCACCACGAGGCGGAAGCAAACCTGAACCACAAGATGGTGGAGCGCGCCAAGAAAGTCATCGTGCTGACCGACGCCTCCAAGTTCGGACGCGTGTCGCTGCACCGCATCGTGCAACTGGACCGCGTGCACACCGTCATCACCGACGCCAGCATCAGCACCGAGTACCGCGAAGGCCTCGAGAAGCGCGGCATTGAAGTGATCATCGCGGAGTAACAATGCTGCAAGGCCGTATCCTCACTCCCGACGGCTGGATCAATGGCAGCATCGCCTTCGGCCAGCGCATCACCGGCATCAATGAAGGGCCGTCCGGTGAAGGCTTGACCATCATCCCTGGCTTCGTCGACCTGCACGTACACGGCGCCTCCGGCGTCGACATCATGGAAGGCGGTGATGCTGGCGCCGTCGTGGCGCGCAGCCACGCCCGGCACGGCACCACCGCGCTGCTAGGCACCACGCTGACCGCCAAGGAGGATTCGATCCGCCACGCCCTGCAAGGCCTGGCCGGCGTCATCGCACAGCGCCCGCAGCACGGCGCGCGCATGCTTGGCGTGCATCTGGAAGGCCCTTTCCTGAACCGCCGCCGCCTGGGCGCCCAGCCGCCCGATGTGGTGACCGGCAGCCGCGCCCTGGTGGAAAGCTACCACGCCATCGCACCGATTCGCGTGCTGACCATGGCACCTGAAGTAACGGGCCACCTGGAACTGATCCCGCACCTGAAAAACCTGGGCATCCGCGTCCAGATCGGCCACAGCGCCGGCAGCTACGACGACGGCGTGGCCGCCATGCGCGCCGGCGCCGCCGGCTTCACCCACCTGTTCAACGGCATGACCGGCATGAGCCACAAGGAACCGGGCATGGTGGACGTAGCCATGGCGCACGCGGAATATGCCGAGATCATCCCCGACCTGCTGCACGTGCACCCGGGCGCCATGCGCGCCGCGCTGCGCGCCATTCCGCGCCTGTATGGCGTCACCGACGCCACGTCCGCCACCGGCATGCCGGACGGCGAGTACGCGCTGGGCACCCAGCGCGTATTCAAGTGCATGGGCTGCGTGCGCCTTGCCACCGGTTCGCTGGCGGGCTCCGTGCTGACCATGGACCAGGCACTGCGCAACTTCGTCAGCCTGGGCATGGAAGTGGCGGAAGCTTCGCAGCGCCTGTCGCTGTTCCCTGCCGATTACCTGGGCGAGTCGCAGCGCGGCCGCCTGGCGCCGGGCGCTTGGGCCGACATCGTCGTGCTGGACCAGTCTTTACACCCCGTGGCCGTCTTCGTTGAAGGCGAGGCCATTCCACTCACATAAAAATATCAGGAGATCCAATGCAGGCCTTATCCATGCGCTATTTACTGTTTATCGCCGGGATGGGCGGCCTGCTTTACGGAATCGACGTCGGCATTATCGCCGGCGCCCTGCCTTACCTTGAGTCCACAGCTTCCGTCGCGTGGAAGCTGAGCGCACAGCAACTGAGCTTCATTGTTGCCGCCGTGCTGCTTGGCTCCGTGCTGTCTTCCCTGTTTGCCGGCGCGATCGCCGACGCCATCGGCCGCCGCTGGGCGATGGTGCTGGCAGGCGCCCTGTTCACCATCAGCATTCCGCTGATCGCGCTGTCGGACGGCTACACCCCGCTGTTGCTGGGACGCCTGCTGCAAGGGATCAGCGGTGGCTTGATCGGCGTGGTCGTGCCGCTCTATCTCGCCGAATGCCTGCGCGCCGAACAGCGTGGCCGCGGCGCCGCCCTGTTCCAGCTCCTGCTCACCATCGGCCTGGTCGCCGCAGCCGTGATCGGCCTGCTGCAGGCGCAAAACGTGGAAGGCGCAACGCAGGCCGCACAAGCCCTGCCGGAAGCGGCGCGTGCCGCCGCCGTATTCGACGCCAAGGACCACGCCTGGCGCAGCATCTTCTGGATGTGCCTGGCCCCCGGGCTGGTGTTCACTTTCGGCAGCGCACTGCTGGCTGAATCGCCGCGCTGGCTGGTTCGCCGCGGCCGCGTCGAACAGGCGCACTCCGCCCTGCTGCGCACCCGTGCCGCCGCCGAAGCCGCAGCCGAACTGCGCGACATGCAGGCCGCTGCCGGCGTCGTCGTGCGCGCGGCCGCCACTGGCGAGCCGTCCGAAGGCGATATCGCCGCAGCGCGCGGCGTGGTGGCCGGCCGTGGCGGCGCGCCAGCGGCCCGCAGCCCAGCCGGCGCCGCTGCTGGCGATGAGCGCCTGCTCAGCCGCCGCTACGTGCTGCCCTTCCTGCTGGCCTGCCTGGTGCTGGCCTGCACCCAGGCGACCGGCATCAATTCCGTGCTGGCCTACGTGGTCAACATCCTGAACCAGGCCGGACTGCCCGGCGCCACCGCCAACATGGCCGACGTCGGCCTCAAGCTGCTGAACGCCATCATGACCGTCGTCGCCGTGCTGCTGGTCGACCGCAAAGGCCGCAAGTTCCTGCTGATGCTGGGTAGCGCCGGCATCGTGATCGCGTTGCTGGCGGCAGGCTTGCTGTTCCGCAGCGCCGAAAGCGAGCAGCGCGACGTCAGCGCCAGCGTGGCCGCGCAAGCCAGGGGCGACACGCTGGCGCTGCGCCTCGATACAAAAACCCTGAAGGCGCTTGGTGCGGCAGCCGGCAAGGACGCGCCCCCGCAGCTGCTGACCGTGTCCTACTCCTACGGCCCCTTCACCAACGTGCAGACACGCCGCAGCGACGACCCGGCGCTGGCGCCAATGGTGCTGTCGCGCGACGACACCGTGCAGCCGGACAGCGTGATCGGCGCTTTCTTCCGCCGCCTGCACCTGAACCCCTTCGCCGACCCGGCAGCAGGCCGCAACGCCCCGCTGAAAATCGAACAGGCGCAAATCGGCGCCCTGCCTTCGGTAGCGCATGGCTGGCAAGTGACGCTGGCGATCTGCCTGTTCGTGGCCAGCTTCGCGGTCGGCCCCGGCGTATGCGTGTGGCTGGCGCTATCGGAGCTGATGCCGACCCGCATCCGCTCCAACGGCATGAGTATTGCGCTGCTGGTCAACCAGTTCGTGTCGACCACGATTGCAGCGGTATTCCTGCCGACCGTCGGCCGGCACGGCTACGCGGCGATGTTCTTCTTCTGGGCCGGCTGCACGGTGGTGTACTTCCTGGCCGCAGCCTTCCTGCTGCCGGAAACCAAAGGGAAAACGCTGGAAGAGATTGAAGCGCACTTCGCGCGCTAGCGCGGTGGCTGGAAAGATGAAAGTCGGGGTCAGCTCCGGCAATCGGACATTTCGCGCAGCGAAATGTGCTCCTTCCTCAAGCGCTCGCTGGACCTGGCGCTGGGTGGCGACATCGCCAACACCGTGCTG
>NZ_LMFZ01000007.1 GCF_001427305.1 Duganella sp. Root1480D1
AGCTCCGGCAATCGGACATAAATTTCGCAAGCGAAATTTATGTCCGATTGCCGGAGCTGACCCCGACTTTCAAAATTAATGTTGGACCTCCACGCCGTGCCAGAAGGCGATGCGGTCCTTGATATTGTTGGCCGCTTCTTTTGGCGACGGGTAGTACCAGGCGGCGTTGGCGTTCACCTTGCCATCCACCACCACGTTGTAATAGCTGGCCACGCCCTTCCATGGACACAGCGTGGTGTGCTGGCTTGGCTGGAGATAGTCCTGCTTGACCCGCGATGGCGGGAAATAGATATTGTGCTCGACGATCTCGACTTCGCTGCTATCGGCTTCCGCAATCACGGCGCCATTCCAAATTGCCTTCGGCATGCAAACTCCTGTCCTGTTCAACCTTCCACACGGTTGCGGCCATTGGCCTTGGCGCGGTACAGGGCGGCATCGGCCTGCTTCAGCAGCATTTCGGCATCATCAATATCCATGTGATTGAAGGAGCCGACGCCAAGGCTGGCCGTCACCGCTACCGTGCGGGCCCCGGCGCTGTGCACCTGGGCCTCGATCCGCGACCGCAACGTCTCTGCGAACTTGCGCGCCCCTTCGAGCGGCGTGTTCGGCAACAGGATACACAATTCTTCGCCGCCGTAGCGTCCAGCCACGTCGATCACCCGCACGTTTTCGCGCACCAGGCGGCCGATGGCGGCCAGCACTTCGTCGCCCACTTGGTGGCCGAACTCGTCGTTGACGTTCTTGAAGTGGTCAACATCGAGCATCACTGCCGACAGCGGCGTGCGGAAGCGGCGCGTGCGCGCGACCTCAAAACGAAGCCGGTTCATCAGCGAGCGGCGGTTGTGCAGCCCGGTCAGCTCGTCGGTAGTGGCCAGGGTTTCCAGCTCATCCATTGAGGATTTCAGCGCCTTTTCGTTGGCGCGCAGCTCGAACAGCGCCATCACCTGGCGTGCCAGCTTGCGCAGCATGTCCCGCTGTGAGCTGGACAGGCAACCGGGTTTGCTGTCCATCACGCACAGGGTACCGATCGCCAAGCCGTCGCTGGTGGTCAGCGGCACGCTGCTGTACATGCGCATGAACGGTGCCTGCGTCGTCAGCGGCATGGCCGCAGTGCGGGCGTCCTTGCTCAGGTCGCAGATCTCGGTGGCCGCGTCGCCCAGCACCGCCAGCGAGCAATAACACTGGCTGCGCGGCATGGATCCCACCGCCAGTCCGGTAAAGGATTTGACGAAGGCGCGCTCGGCGTCGACCAGCGTAATGAAGGCATAGGGAACGTCGCAGACCTTGGCGGCCAACTCGGTCAGGAAGGTGAAATCTTCGCTAGCGGGCGCGTCAAGGGCCTCGTAGCGGTGCAGCGCGGCCAGGCGGTTGTGGTCGTCCGACTGCCCTGGGTACAGCGTCGTTATGATTTTTTCGGCGGCAGACATGCTCTCTCCCTTGTTACTATACCAAGTGTAACAAGGTTGTTAGCAAGATAATAGTCTTATTTGTCCGCCATGATTTGCCGCAGCGCGCGCTCAAAGGCTTCTGGTGGTTGCCCGCCAGAAATCAGGTGTTTTTCGTTGATGATGACGGCCGGCACTGACTGAATGCCGTTGCGGTGGTAGAAGTGCTCCATATCGCGCACTTCCTGCGCGTAGCGCCCAGAAGACAGCACTTGCACGGCTTCCGCCTCGTCCAGGCCTACCTTGCCGGCGACTTGCACCAGCAGGGTGCGTGAGCTCGGGTCCTGTCCGCGTGTGAAATAGGCGTCGAAAAGGGCCTTTTTCAGCTCCTTCTGCTTGCCTTGTTCGCCAGCCCAGTGCAATAGGCGGTGGGCATCGAAAGTGTTGTAAATCCGGCTGCGCATGCCTACGCCGAAGTCGAAACCGACGTCGGCGCCGCGCTGGCGGATCATTTCCCTGGTTTGCTCTTGCTGGGCGGGGCTGGCGCCGTATTTCTGGCGCAGGTGCTCGGTGATGTCCTGCCCTTCCGGAACCATGTGCGGGTTCAGTTCGAAGGGCTGGAAATGGATTTGCGCCTGGACGCTGTCGCCAAGCCGGGACAGCGCCACTTCCAGGCTATTCAGCCCGATCGCACACCAGGGACAGGAAACGTCGGAGACGAAGTCGATGCGGATCGGGGTAGTAGTCATGGTTTTCTAGGCCTTTTTCTTGGCTTTGCTGCCGATGCGGCTTTCTTTGCCAGCAATAAGGTTAGCAATGTTTTTGGAATGGCGCCAAATCAGCAGGCCGCTCATCACCAACACCGCAGCCAGTTGCGGCTCGGCGCCGAACAGCAGGCCATAGTAAAACGGGGCAAACACGGAAGCGATCAGGGCAGCCAGCGAGGAATAGCGGAAGGCATACACCACCACCGCCCAGGTCGCCAGCGTCGCCAGGCCCAGCCATACGTTCAGCGCGAGCAGCACCCCCAGCGCAGTTGCCACGCCCTTGCCGCCTTCGAATTTGAAGAATACCGGCCACAGGTGGCCAACGAATACAGCCACCGCCACCAGGGAGATGATCTGGTCCGCCTGGTCACCCAGGCCCAGTTGCTGCTGGAAGTGGTCCACCAAGAAGACCGCCAGCCAGCCCTTGAAAGCGTCGCCGATCAGGGTCCAGATCGCGGCGCCCTTATTGCCGCTGCGCAGTACGTTGGTCGCGCCGGGATTGCCGGAGCCATAGGTGCGCGGGTCGTCCAGGCCGTAGACCTTGCTCACCACGACGGCGAAGGAAATCGAGCCGATCAAGTAAGCGCCAATAATCAAAAGCAAAGTAATCATAAATCCCCAGGATTCGTTGTTTTTATATGCGGCAGCGACTATACACCATACCGTCCAGCGCGGGCGGCACGGCGGCAAGCCAATCTTATCAATCCGCCAATGCGCATTGCACCGGCTTGGCTGCCAGTACTGCGGTCAACACCGTTGGTTTGATACCAATCAGGAAGCCACGACGCCCGCCATTGATATAAATCGTTTCCAGGCCGAGGATGCTTTCTTCGACATACACCGGCATCGCCTTCTTGGTGCCGAACGGCGACGTGCCGCCCACCATATAGCCGGAATGGCGCTGGGCCACCTCGGGCTTGCAAGGTTCAACGGATTTGCAACCGATATTGCGCGCCAGGTTCTTGGTCGAGACCTTGCAGTCGCCATGCATCAGCACGATCAGCGGCTTGGCCGCCTCGTCCTGCATGACCAGGGTCTTCACCACATGGTGCTCGTCGACGCCCAGTTCGCGCGAAGAGACGGAGGTGCCGCCATGCTCTTCATACTCATAAGGATGTTCGGAAAAAGCGACTTTGTGCTTGCGCAGTAAAGCTGTCGCCGGTGTTTCGGAAATGTGCTCTTTTTTTGCCATGCCGTGATACGCTAATGCCAAGAGAGGAGTTTCTCATTATGCAGCAAGAAATTCGCTTTGCCACCTTCAATGTCTGCAACCTTGCTCCACCAGGGGCGAAACTGTACGACAACCTGCAGCCTTTGACGGAGCAGGAATACGAGGCCAAGGCGGAATGGACCGCGCAGCAACTGGACCAGCTCGATGCCGACGTGATCGGATTCCAGGAAATCTTCTCGCAGGCAGCCTTGCGCGACGTGCTCTCGCGCACCCGCAAATACCGCGATGCGGTGCATGCAGGCTTCGATCCCGATCCGCAGGCGTCCCGCTTGACGCCCAATGTGGCGCTGGTATCGCGCCTGCCATTGGCGGTGGCGCCGGAAGTCTATGCCAATTTTCCCGAAGGTGTACCGGCCGATTCAGGCCTGGCGGAGTCGGACCGTTTCGCGCGGGCGCCTCTGCACGCACAAATCGTGCTTCCTAACGAAGTGGTGGTGGACGTCATCGTGGTGCACCTGAAATCGCGCCGCCCCGATTACCGCAGCGGCGACACCTCGGAAGACCCGCTGCACCTGGCCATGGCCAGCTTGCGCTCGCTGGTCTGGCGCGGCACGGAAGCCGTGGCTTTGCGGGTATTGTTAAGCAAGATGATGCGCGAATCGCGCCGCCCCTGCATCGTGCTGGGGGATTTCAACGATACAGCTGATGCGGTGACCACCACCATTGTGCTGGGCAACGGCGGCGGCCTGATGCCTGGCGACGAGCGGCGCGGCCGCATGTACGACGCCAACCAGATCCAGCTGCGGCAAGACCACTTGCGCCACGTGGCCTACACCAGCATTCACGAAGGCCACTACTCCACCATCGACCACGTGCTGGTGTCGGAAGAATTCAATCCCGTCTCGCCGCGCGCCATCGGCGAAGTGCTGGACGTCAGCTATTTCAACGACCACCTGCGGCAGGAACGCCCCGAAGTTTCCGATCACGGCCAGGTGCTGGTGCGCCTGCGGCTGCGCTAGGTTTCTCATGCTTACGCCAGCGAGGTGGTCATGGTTGGTGACCACCTCCAGCCTCCTCGCCCAGCCCCGCTCCAGCAACGACACCGGCCAGGTGGCCTTGAAATTGGTCGCAGCCAAGCTCGCGCAGGAGCTGGAGCTGGGCTTCGGTTTCGACGCCTTCGGCGATGACCGTCATGTCCAGGCTGCGCGCCATGGCGATGATGGTGCGAATGGCGGTAGCGTCGGTGCCGCGCTCAAAGAAGGATTGGGCAATCTTGAGCTTGTCGATCGGGCTGTCCTTCAGCTGCCCCAGCCGCGAGTAGCCGGTGCCGAAGTCGTCGATCGACAGCCGCACGCCAAGGCCGCGCAATTTCCCCAATACGGTTTCGGTCTGCGCGCCTCCTTGCATCAGCATGGCCTCGGTGAGCTGCAGTTCCAGCAGGCGCGGCGGCAACCCTGCCATGCGCATGGCCTTGCCCACGCAGTCGAGCAGGTCTTTATGCACAAACTGCACCGGCGCCAGGTTGACCGACACCACCAGCTCGCGCCCCTCGTCCTGCCAGCCGCGCGCATGGCGGCAGGCTTCCTCCAGCACCCAGTTGCCGACAGCGACCATCAGGCCGGCCTCGGTGGCGACATCGATAAAGCGCTCCGGCAACAGCACGCCGAATTCGGGATGGCGCCAGCGCACCAGCGCCTCCATCCCCACCACCGCGCCACTGGCAATATCCACTTCCGGCTCAAACACCAGTTCAAACTGCTGCTCGGCCAGCGCGCGCCGCAAGCCATGCTCCAGCCCCGAGCGCTCGACGACACGCGCATTCATTTCTCCGCTGAAGAACTGGTAGCCGTTGCGGCCTTCCTGCTTGGCATGGTACATGGCGATATCGGCATTCTTCAGCAGCGTGTCGATCTCGTCCCCGTCGGCCGGAAACATGGCAATGCCGATCGAACCGGAAACATGCGCGATGTGCTCGCCCAGCACGAACTCCTGTTCCAGCGCATGCAGCACCGAGTCCGCAGCATGCGCCGCCCCCTCCGGCCCCGCCACATCCGACAGCACGATGATGAATTCATCGCCACCCTGCCGGCTCACCGTGTCGGCCTCGCGCACGCAATGCACCAGCCGGCTGGCCACTTCCTTCAACAGCCGGTCGCCGACAGAGTGGCCCAGCGTATCGTTGACCATCTTGAAGCGGTCAAGGTCCACGAACAACACCGCCAGCAATGCGTGGTTGCGGCGCGCTGCCGCCAGTGCCAGCCGCAGCCGGTCGAGCAGCAGTACCCGGTTCGGCAAGTCGGTCAGGAAATCGTGTTCGGCCAGGTGGCGCGTGTGTTCTTCAGTCTTCTTGCGCTCGGTGATATCGGTGACCGTGCCCATATAGTTGCTGACACGGCCCGCGCTGTCGCGGATGGCGCTGATGCTGGTCCAGCAGGGAAACAGCGCCCCGTCCTGCTTGCGCCCCCAGGATTCGCCTTCCCAATGGTCGCTGGCATCCACCTGCGCCCATACTTCACGATAAAACGATTCGTCATGCACGCCGGAGCGGTACAGGCTGACCGGCTTGCCCAGCATATCCTGCGGTGAGAAGCCGGTGATGTCCGTGAAGGCGCGGTTGAGGGCAATCACCCGTCGGCCGCGGTCGGTCAGCACAATGGCGTCGCGGCTGTTCTCGAACACCTGGGCCGCCAGGTACAGCGCGCGCTCAGCGCGCTTACGTTCGGAAATATCACGCACCACCACGTAATACAGGTTACTGCCGTCGAGGGAAATCGCGGTCAGCAGCACTTCCGCCCAGAACAGCGCGCCTTCGCAGTCCACATAATGCCATTCGCCGCGCGCGTTGCCGCCCTGCCGAGCCTCCTCGGCCATGCTTGCCTCGGCTTCCGCTGACAATTGGCCCGACGGCTGCGTCATCGGAGAAAAATCGTGCAGGCTGCGCCCAACCAGGCGCTCGGGCCCTTCGCACTTGAACAGGCACACAGCCGCCGGGTTGGCCTCTTCCACCACGCCGTCGCGCAGCAGGAAGATCGCGTCGCTGGAACGCTGGAACATATGGTGGAAGTTGACGCCGGCCGCCTTTAGTGCGTCAAAATCCATGCGGCGCTGCGTGATATCGACTTGCATGCAAAAAATCTGGGCCAACTCACCGTCGTGCCAGACGGGAATGCAAGTCGAATACAGCCAGAGCTCACGGCCGTCGCCGGTCTTGACATGCCAGTCGCCAGCTGGCGGCGAGTGGCCGTTGCGCCAGACTTCTTCCACCATTGCATCATGCTCCGCCTGTCGCACACCATGCGAACACAAGGTAGACATGGCTTGACCGATCGCTGCCTCAACTTTAACGCCGAGCATATCGGCGTAAGCCTGGTTGCAGAACCGGATCACGCCATCGCGGTCGAAGCTGCAGACCGACACCAGCGGCGTCAGCTCAAGCGCCGCGACCATCCGCGCGATCAGATCGAGCGCGGCATGGGCAGGCGTCAGCGCATGGTGCAAGGAAGGCATGGTGGTACTCATAGTCCCATTTTTGCCAACTGGGGCGGCGCGCCGATTGCGCTGCATCAAAGGTGTGCAGGAAGACGCGGCTCCATCCTCACTTTTTGCATTTCAGGTCGCCGTTTGTGCGCTTTATCGCATTCCCGTGGCTGCTGGACTTGTTAAAACCTACAGTGACACCATCGCAACCCGCGCCAGCGGACAACATTGACGAAGAGACAAAAATGAGCCCACAACCCGTGCACCTGAAATCCCCGAAACGCTGGCGCCTTCCCCTGATCGGCCTGCTTGTAGCGGGTCTGGCGGGCGGTGGCTGGACGGTCATGAAATCGCAGGCCAAGCCGGCGGAAGCGCCCAAGGCTGGAGTGGCCAAGCCTGCGCCAGTGCTGGAGCTGGCCAGTGCCGATGTCGCCGCCATCGATGCGCGCCCACTGTCGGTCGGCCTCCCACTGTCGGGTTCGCTGATTCCGGTCAACCAGGCCACGATCAAATCCAAGGTCTCGGGCCAGGTGCAGGAAGCGGCCTTGCGCGAAGGTGTGTCGGTGCAGGATGGCCAAGTGCTGGCCCGCCTCGACCAGGCCGACCTGAAAGCACGGCTGGCCCAGCAGCAGGCCATGCTGGAAGAAGCCCAGGCCAGGCTGAGCATGGCCCAGAAAAACGAATACAACGCGAAAGCGCTGCTGTCGCAGAAATTCATCTCGCAGACCAGCTTCGACACCACGGCCAACGCCGTCGAGCTGGCGCACGCCAACGTCAAATCTGCTTCCGCCATGGTTGAGCTGGCCCGCATTGCGCTGAACGACAGCGTAATCCGCGCGCCGATCAGCGGGATCATCTCCAAACGTCATGTTCAGGCGGGCGATAAAGTCGCGCCTGACATGCCTGTCTATACCATCGTCGGCCTGCAAGAGCTGACGCTGGAGGCGCAAGTGCCCACCACCGATATCCCGCGCGTGAAAATCGGCCAGGAAGTCAGCTTCCGCGTCGACGGCTTCGCCAGGCGCGATTTCAGCGGCAAGGTGGCGCGCATCAACCCGACGACGGAAGCCGGCTCGCGCGCGATGCTGGTCTATATCTCGGTGCCGAATGCCGATGGCGTGCTGCGCGGCGGCATGTTCGCCAAAGGCAATATCACCACCGAGCGCACCAAGGAAGCGCCAATGGTGCCGCTGGCCGCCCTGCGCGAAGAAGCAGGCAAGCAGGTGGTCTACCTGGTCTCCAACGGCATCATCGTGTCGCAGCCGGTCAGCCTGGGGCTGCGCAGCGAAGACGTGGGCCTGGCCGAAGTCACTGCTGGCCTGGACAAGGGCGCCAACGTCATCATCTCCAAGCTGGACGGCGTGAAGCCAGGCGCCAAGGTGAAGCTGGCCGCGCCATCAAGCGTCCCGGCCGCCAAGCCTGCCCTGCTGGCTGCAGCTAAAGGTTAAGGGGCGCCGCCATGTGGATCACTAAAATCTCGATCCGCCAGCCGGTCTTTGCCACCATGGTGATGGTGGCGCTGATGGTGCTTGGCATCTTCTCGTACAAAGGCCTCGGCGTGGAATCCATGCCGAACGTTTCGTTCCCGTTTGCTGCGATTGAAGTGGTGTATCCGGGCGCCTCGCCGGAGGCGGTGGAAAACGACATCACCCGCCCGATCGAGGACATCGTCAACACCGTCTCCGGCGTCAAGACCATCCGCGCCAACTCGTGGGAGGGCAAGGCCGGCGTGTACGTCGAATTCGAACTGTCCACCAATATGGACAAGGCGATGCAGGACATGCGCGACAAGATCGCCCTGGTGCGCCCGAAATTCCCGCGCGAAGCAAAAGAGCCCTTCATCGCCCGCGCCGAAGGCGAGAACGACCAGCCCATCGTCAGCCTGTCCTTCACCTCGGACAAGCGCAGCCTGCGCGAGCTGTCCACCATGACCGACCAGATCCTGGCCAAGCGCTTCCAGGGCGTGCCGGGCGTGGGCCAGGTGCGCGTGTTCGGCACCACCAAGCGCCAGATGCTGGTCAGCCTGCGCCCAGCCGACATGCGTGCGCAAGGCGTCGGCGTGGACGAAGTCATGCGCGCCATCCAGAACACCAACGCCAATCTTCCCGCCGGGCGCCTGACTGCCGATGTGACGGAAACCCTGGTACGGGTGGAAGGCAAGCTGAAAGAAGCGCAGGAATTCAACAAGATCATCGTGGCGCGCCGCGCCAACGGCCCGGTCTACCTGGACCAGGTGGCCGACGTGATCGACGGCGAGGCGGAAGAACAGTCGATCTCGCGCGTCAACGGCAAGCGCGCCGTATCGCTCGACATCACCAAGGTGCAGGACGCCAACGTGGTTGAAGTCGGCAACGGCATCCTGAAAGTAGTGGAAACCCTGCGCAAGACCCTGCCGGACGACATCAAGATCAAGGTGATGGATTCGCAGTCCGAACGCGTGCAGGCGCAATTGGATAACGTGAAGCGCACCATCATCGAAGGAGCGATCCTGACCATGGTGATCGTGTTCTTCTTCCTGCACTCGTGGCGCTCGACCATCATCACCGGCCTGACGCTGCCGATCTCGGTGCTGGCTTCCTTCATCGCCATGAAGGCCTTCGGTTTCACCCTGAACTTCCTGACGCTGATGGCGCTGTCGCTGTGCATTGGCCTGCTGATCGATGACGCCATCGTGGTGCGTGAAAACATCGTGCGCCACCTCGGCTTCGGCAAGCACCACCGCAAGGCGGCGGAAGACGGCACCAATGAAATCGGCATTGCCGTGATGGCGACCACCTTTGCGATCGTCGCCGTGTTCGTGCCGGTGGCCTTCATGGAGGGCATTATCGGCCGCTTCTTCCTGCAGTTCGGCGTGACCGTGACAGTGGCGGTGCTGGTGTCGTTGTTCGTATCCTTCACGCTGGACCCGATGCTGTCGTCGGTATGGCATGACCCGGTCAAGGACCGCTTCAAATACCTGCCGTGGCTGGGCCGCATCATGGAAAAAGTCGAGCATGGCGTGGAGAGGGTGCACAAGCTGTACGGCAAGGTGCTGGCCTTCGCCCTGAAATGGCGCAAGCTGACGCTCGCTTCGGCCTTTGCGCTGTTCGTCGGCAGCCTGATGCTGGTGCCGATGATTGGTGGCGAGATGTTCCCGGAAACCGACCAGGGCCAGATCTTCCTGCAGTTCAAGGTGCCGGTCGGCTCCAGCCTGGAATACAACGACGCCAAGGTGAAGCAGGTGGAAGCGGCGCTCAAGGAATTCCCTGAAATCGACGCCGTGCTGGCCAACGTCGGCGATCCCGCCGGTCGCCACATCTCCTTCATGCGCCTGAAACTGACCGACGCCAGGAAGACCCGCCGCCAGTCGCAACAAAAGCTGGAGAGCGCCATCCGCAAGCGCTTGGAGAGCATCCCCGGCATCACCATGTCCGTAGGCCAGAAGCCGATCTTCATTGCCATCCTCGGCACCGACGAGGCGAAGCTGGAGCAAACTGCGCAGACGCTGATGACCAAGATGCGCAAGATCAAGGGCGTGGCCGACCTGGAATACAGCCAGGAAGGCGCCAATCCTTCGACCCTGATCAAGATCAACAACGAACTGGCCAGCGACCTGGGGCTGAGCGTGCAGCAGATCGGCAGCGCCATGCGTCCTTTCGTGGCGGGCGACACGGCCAGCTACTGGCTGGCGGCCGATGGCCAGAACTATGAAGTCAACGTGCAGTTGCCGAAGTCGGGCCGCCAGCGCATCGCCGACCTGGCCGACTTGTCGCTCACTTCGAGCAAGACCGGCCCGGACGGCAACCCGCTGATGGTGCCGCTGCGCCAGGTGGTGGACTTCGTGCCCGGCTTCAGCCCGCAAGTGCTGAAGCGCCAGGCCTTGCAGCGCCGCGTGGCGATCTACGCCGGCACCGAAGGCCGGCCGGCCGGCGACGTGGATGCCGACGTGAAGAAAGCCATGGACTCGATGACTTTGCCGGACGGCGTGCGCTTCGACGTGGCCGGCAACGCGCAGCAGATGGCCGAGACGATGAACGGCGCCATCACGGCGCTGGGCATTGCGGTGGTGTTCATTTACATCGTCCTGGCCTCGCAGTTCGGCAGCTTCCTGCAGCCGATTGCGATCATGGTATCGCTGCCGATGTCGCTGATCGGCGTGCTGGTGGCGCTGCTGGCGACCGGCTCCACGCTGAACGTGTTCTCCGTGATCGGCGTGATCATGCTGATGGGGCTAGTGACCAAGAACGCGATCCTGCTGGTGGACTTCACCAACCATGGCCAGCGTGAAGGCATGAGCCAGTTCGACGCCATCATGGCGGCCGGCCAGGTGCGCCTGCGCCCTATCCTGATGACGACGCTGGCCATGATCTTCGGCATGCTGCCGATGGCGATCGGCCTCGGCGAAGGCGGCGAAACCCAGGCCCCGATGGGCCGCGCAGTGATTGGCGGCGTGATCACCTCCACCCTGCTGACGCTGGTGGTGGTACCGGTGACCTACACCTACCTCGACTCCTTCGGCAAGCGCGCCAAGCGCTGGCTGCGCCGCGGCCACCACGACGACGCCCCTGACTCTGAAAAACCCGGCGTGGCGGAAGCCGCATAGCAAAGGTCGCCTTACCCGTCCCCGCATTGGCGGGGACGATACGGCGGCCAATCACTTGCCGCGGTTCGCTTCCACCAGCTCTTTCCATGCTTTGCCCTGGCGGCCAAGGATCCAGTAGCCGTTGGATTCGTAAAATCCTTCGCGCAGCACGAGTTCCGGCTTGCCGTCCTGGTTGACATCGGCATACGTCAGGAAGTCCAGGGTGGTCTCCTCGCTCTCTCCCGAAGCCTTCCTGAATACCTGGTGCGCTACCTCGTACTTGCCCTGGCTGTTCGCCTCCATCACCAGCAGCAGGGTATAGATGCGGAAAACCAGCATGTCCTGTTGCTGCTTCTCCGGAGGGATCGCCAGGTTGGCTGTCAATACCAGCACTGGCGCCGCGCCGTCCTGGCCGGGAACAGCGCTGATCGCGACATGCTCCGCCTCCAGGATGCGCGGAATATCTGCAGGCTGCACGCCCTTGGCTTTCAGCACATTGCGCGCCAGCTCCAGTGCAGCTTTTTGCTGGCCGGCGCTGGCCGCCAGTTCGCCGTCCGGCTGCTTTTCGGTGAGCTTGAAGTTCGCCATCAGGCCATTGGCCCCCGGCGCTTTGGCCGCGACACGCTTGATGGTGGCCATTGGCTGCTCCAGCTCGTCGCTGAATCGCTGTGCCAGCGCCATGCCATCGACACCGCCACGGGTGTAGAAATGATAGGCCCGGCCAGCAGCAAAATAACGCGCCACATAGCTGAGGTAATCCTTGCTGTACTCCAGGCCGGTGCCGCCAATCGATGGGAAGCTGAATAGCTTGCTGCCTTCCAGGCGCGCGAGCGGCCTCATGTTGCCGTTGTCTGCGATGAAGATCACCTTCGGTTCATCGCTTCCTTGCGCCACCGTGGGCGAGCGCAGCGCTGCCAGGCGCGCTTCCAGCTTGTGCACCGTCTCGGCATCGCCCGCTTGCCGCAAGGCCTGCAATACGGTTTCATAGTTGCGCTCTGCCACCGGATCGAGGGCAATCACCCGTTCCCCCTGCGTGCGCAAGGCAGGCAAGTTACCGGGTCCGATGGCATGCAGCGCAGCGAGCGCCGCTTCAATGGTGGGCATGTCGCGGCCCTGCAGGTTGGCCCGCATCCACCCCTGGAAGCCGCTTGACGCCAGGACATCCACCTTCAACCAGCTTTCCTGCTGGCACAACACATTGAGCCGGGTCGCAATGGGCGCATACGCGATCAGCTCGGCCGTTGCCGATGGCGCCGCGCGCACTGCGGCCGAGCTTGCAATTACATAGGCGAAGGCGGGGTCAGGGTTCTCGGGCTGCACCGCGCACTGTGGCGTGGGCGCCGCAGCTTCGGCGGCAGATGCGGGGAAATTGGTCAGGCAGGCGGTAGCAAGAATGCTGGTGGCGAAAAGGCTTCGATTCATCAGTCCGGTGTGGTCAAGTCCGACTCCGCGGTTTCAAAACCGGCCTCATCGGCCGATTGTTCCGTCGGAGGGCGGTTTTTTGCGTCCAGCTTGCGCTGGGCTTTTTCTTCTGCCTTACGTTTCTTTTCCAACTCGCGTTGCCGTTTTTCGTACTGGAAATTTGTCTTCGCCATGTTGTGATCCTCCCAGGCTTCAAGGTAAGCCGATTGACGGCGCTGCGCAAACGAAATTATCCGCGTGGATGATGTAGCGCATGAATCTGCTTCAAACGTTCGCGGGCAACGTGCGTATAAATCTGTGTTGTAGAAATGTCAGAGTGGCCCAAAAGCAACTGTACCACGCGCAGGTCGGCGCCGTGGTTCAGCAGGTGGGTGGCGAACGCGTGGCGCAGGGTGTGCGGCGACAGCGGAACCGTGATGGCGGCCTTCTGGGCATGCTTTTTCACCACCACCCAGAACATTTGCCGCGTCATCGGCCCGCCGCGGCCGGTGATGAACAGGGCATCGTCCTGCTGGCCGTCGAGGATGACTCCGCGCGCTTCGCGCAGGTAGCGCTCGATCCACAGGCGCGCCTGCTCGCCGAACGGCACCAGGCGCGTCTTGGCGCCTTTGCCGGTGATGCGCAGCACGCCGTCATTCATGCTCAGTTCGAGGGTTTTCAGTGCAACCAGTTCCGACACCCGCAGGCCGCTGGCATACATCAGTTCCAGCATGGTGCGGTCGCGGATGCCAAGCGGCGTGCGCAGGTCGGGCGCGGCCAGCAGCGCTTCCACCTGCCCTTCGCTCAGGGTATGGACGAAGCGCAGCGGCTGCTTGGCCGAGGCCATGCGCAGGCAAGGGTCTTCCGAGATATGGCGCTGGCGCAGCGCGAGCTGGTAGAAGCGTTTCAGGGCCGACAGGCGGCGGTTGGCCGAACTGGCCTTGGTGTCCTCGTGGCGCGCCGCGAAATAGGCCTGCAGGTCGGCGGTGCCGGCTGCGTGCAGGCTGCCGACCGAGGGCCGCGCCGTTTCCAGCCATTTGGCAAAGGCAGTCAGGTCGCGCCGGTAGGCATCGAGTGAGTTTTTGGACAGCCCGTCCTCCAGCCACAGGCTGTCGCAGAACTCGTCGATCAGAGCAAGGTTGCCTGTTGCCATTGATACTCTTTATGTCCTTCGTGTGCCAGCAGCCAGCGCTTCACGCCAAGGGTGAAGCCGTTCTGGTCGTCGCTGCCGGCAAAGCCGCCCAGGCTGTTGGCGCCCATCACGCGGTGGCAGGGCACCAGCGGCGGGAAGGGATTGGTGCGGCAAGCCTGCCCTACGGCGCGTGCCACGGAATCGAGGTGCTTGGCCAGCTCGCCGTAAGTGCGCACCTGGCCGCGCGGGATTTCGCGCAAGGATTGCCACACGCGGCGCTGGAATTCGCTGCCGCGCATTGCCAGCGGCAGGTCGAAGACATAGTCGGCATCGTCGCAATAGGCCAGCAGCTGCTGCACGGCGTTTTCGGCCAGGGCATTGGCCGGCGCCTGTTCCGGCGTGTCGCCGGGCAGGTAAAACAATTCCGTCACGACGGCGCCGGCCGTGCCGACGCCCATGGCGCCGAACGGGAGATGGATGATGGCGCTGAAGTCCCTGCCAACATGTTGTTTTTCGGTCACGCTTACTCCAATAAAACTGTGGCAATCATGCTACACCAGCGCGCCAGGATAGGGCAAAAAAAAACGCACCCTCAGGTGCGTCTTGAATCTTTTTTTTCACCACCCCGGCCATCTAACCCCGCTTGTGGCGGCGGCCAACAGCATACTGTCAGGCAGCGTGTCTCCTCTATGATCCGCGGCCGGGCCGCTAGTTCTTCTTCTTCACTCCCCACTAAATCCTGTGCCCGTTACCATCATGGTGCAAGCTGCACCGTTCGGGGGCGTCGCCATAGTAACCGATCTTTTTCCGAATATCGTTATTTATTTTGAGCAACTTGACAGGATTTCACTTTGCTGTTTCGCGGTTGATGGCCTGGATCAGGTCCTTGCCGATGCGCTCTTCCATCTGCTTTTGCACCGGCAGCAGGGCATTGCGCCACAGCGCCTGTTCCTGGGCGCTCAGGTTGTAGATCTGGGTCTTGCCGGACTTGCGAATCGCTTCCAGCGCCATGTCGTTGTCGCGCTGGGCGATGGCTTTCTCGTAAGTGGTGGCTTCCTTCATCGCGCCTTCCAGCTTGCTGCGGATGTCCGATGGCAGGCCGTCCCAGAACTTCTTGTTGACGATCACCGCGTAGCCCAGGTAACCGTGGTTGGAAATGGTCAGGTGCTTCTGCACCTCATGCATCTTCTGCGTGTACATATTCGATGGCGGGTTCTCGGTGCCATCCACCACGCCGGTCTGCAGCGCCATGTAGGCTTCGGAGAAGGCCAGCGACTGCGGCACCGCGCCCAGCGCGCGCATCTGGATGTCCAGCACCTTGGAGGACTGGATCCGCATCTTCAGGCCCTTGAAGTCGGCCGGCACCCGCAGCTGGCGGTTGGCCGACATGACCTTGAAGCCGTTGTCCCAATACGCCAGGCCGGTAATGCCCTTGGTCTCGAGCTTCTTCAGCAGCGACCTGCCGATCGGGCCTTCGGTGACGTTGTACAGCGCGGTCTTGTTGGGGAAGATGTAGGGCAGGTCGAAGACCTCGAATTCCTTCACGCCCAGCGGGCCGAACTTGGCCAGCGAGGGCGCCAGCATCTGTACCGCGCCCAGTTGCAGGGCTTCCAGTTCTTCCTTGTCCTTATACAGCTGGCTGTTCGGGTATACCTGGACTTTGACGCGGCCGCCGGTGGCCTTCTCCGCGAGCTGCTTGAAGCGCTCAGCTGCCTGCCCCTTGGGCGTATCCGGCGCGACGACGTGGCTGAATTTGATGACGATGGGCGCCTGCGCGAACGCTTGGGACGTGACAAGGACGGCCGCGCCGAAGGCGGCCAGGAGGGTCTTCAAATGCATAAGGTCTCCCGGCGATTCTGGTGCATTATTATTCTCACTTTATATTGTGTTGAGCGGAATGGTGGCACACAACTGTGGAAACCCACAATACAAGCAGTAACTGGATTCGATACCCTCGGCGCATGTTTAAACGCATATCCCTGCCATTTTCCATCCGCTGGCTGCTGCCGGTAGTGCTGGTGCTGCTGTTCGTCGCCATCGTGTTCTGGCTGCCCTGGCAGGCGCGCCAGCTTGAAAGCAATGAACGGCAGGAGCAGTTGATCGCCGATACGCTGTGGGTGGAACAATCGATCCGCTTCCAGTTAGGGCGCCACGAGGAAAGCCTGCGCGGCCTGGCCAATGAAATCGCTACCGGCCACCCGGCGCCGGCCGACGTGCAGCAGCGCATGGGCCGCATGCTGAAAAATGGCGCCGAGCTGAAAAGCGTGGTGCAGGTCGATACGAAGGGCCGGATCGTGGTAGCCAGCGAAGGCGCACCGGTCAGCCCGACCGGCAGCGCCCTGCTCGGCCCGGCCGCGCTGGCGGCGCAGGACCATGCGCGCCGCACCCACTCGCCGGTCTACGCCGAACCGGAACCGGTCGGCGGCGACGCCGCGCCGGAAACGCTGAAAATGGACCTGCTGTTTCCGATCTACCGCGGCGACCAGTGGATCGGCAGCCTGGTAGCGACCTTCCAGCTCAGCAGCCTGCTCGATGAAATGGTGCCGTGGTGGTTCGCGCAGGATAACCAGATCTCCCTTCTCGACCGGGACGACAAGGTGCTGGCGCGCCGCAGTTCGGCCGGCCCCGGCCACGGCGTCTACACCCACAAGCGCGCCCTCGACCTGCCCGGCGCCACCATCACGCTGATGACCGATAGCGTCAAGAGCGAACCGAAGCTGCTGCCCAACCTGCTGGTCGGCTCGGTCATCGCGCTGTCGCTGGCCCTGCTGTGGAGCCTGTTTGCGCTGTGGGGCCACATTTCGCGCCGGCTGGCCGCGGAAGGCGAACTGCGGCAGCAAATGACCTTCCGCACGGCGATGGAAAACTCGCTGGTAACCGGCTTGCGCGCACGTGACCTGGAAGGCCGCATCACCTACGTCAATCCTGCCTTCTGCCAGATGGTGGGCTACCCGGCGGAGGAATTGATCGGACGCTCGCCGCCCATGCCGTACTGGGCGCCGGACGTCATGGAGGAATACCAGCACCGCCTGGCCAACGTGCTGGCCGGTTCCATCACGCCCGAATTCGAAACCCTGTTCCAGCGCCCCGACGGCACCCGCATCCCGGTGCTGGTGTTCGAAGCGCCGCTGGTGGACAAGGAAGGCCGCCACACCGGCTATATGGGTTCCATCCTCGACATCTCCGACCGCAAACGCATGGAGGAACTGAACCGCCAGCACCAGGAAAAGCTGCAAGCCAGCGCGCGCCTGGCCACCATGGGCGAAATCGCCTCCATGCTGGCGCATGAACTGAACCAGCCGCTGGCGGCCATTTCAAGCTATACCACGGGCGCCTTGAATATCCTGGCGCGCGGCGGCGACACGGCCATGCTGAAGCCGGCGCTGGAGCAGGCCGGCTCACAGGCCCAGCGCGCCGGCCAGATCATCCGCAGCGTGCACGAATTCGTGAAGAACCGCGAATCGGAGCGCCAGGATGTGGCGCTGCAATCGATGCTCGACGCGATCCTGGTGCTGATCGAGCTGCAAGCGCGCCAGCATCACGTGTCGCTGCAAATAGAAATCCCCGAATCGCTGCCGCTGGTGCGCGCCGACCGCATGCTGATCGAGCAGGTGCTGCTGAACCTGACCCGCAACGGCATCGAAGCGATGGGCGACGTGCAGCCGCTGAAGCGCGTGCTGCGCGTGGTAGCCGAGAGCGATCCGCAGGCCGGCATGGTGGTGGTGCAGGTCATCGACAATGGCCACGGCATTCCGCAGGACGTGGCCGAGCGCCTGTTCTCGCCCTTCTTCTCGACCAAGGCGGAAGGCATGGGCATGGGCCTCAACATTTGCCGCACCGCGATCGAGTTCCACGGCGGCACATTGACGCACCGCGACAACCCGCAAGGCGGTACCATATTCACTTTTACGCTGCCGGTTGCCGGCGGCGCCCAATAGAGCAAATTCGGGAGACCCCAGAATGCTACATATCGTTGACGATGAAGCCGTGGTGCGCGATGCCTTGTCCTGGCTCGCTTCCTCGCGCGGCATCGCCGCTACGACTTACGAGAGCGCGGCCGCCTTCCTGGCTTTTGCACAAGGCGGCGCTTTCGATCCGGAGGGCGACTGCGTGCTGCTCGACGTGCGCATGCCCGAAATCAGCGGCGTGGCCGCGTTCGACCAACTGGCGGCACGCGGGCTGACGGCGCGCCTGCCCGTCATCTTCCTGACCGGCCACGGCGACGTGCCGATGGCGGTCGATACCCTCAAGCGCGGCGCTTTCGACTTCTTCGAAAAGCCTTTCAACGACAACCAGCTGATGGACCGCGTACAGGAAGGCCTGGCAGCCTCGCGCCAGGCCAGCGGCAAGGCTGCCGTGCAGGCGCGCCTGGCCACGCTGTCGAGCCGCGAACGCGAAGTGCTGGACCTGATCCTGGCCGGCAAGATGAACAAGGTGGTGGCCGACGAACTGGGCATCTCGATGCGCACTGTCGAAGTGCATCGCGCCCACATCTTCGACAAGATGCAGGTGAAGACTGCGGTCGAACTGGCCGGCCTGCTGAAGTAAGACGTGAAGTAAGACTGTTACACGCCCATGACCGCCTGGTTGCGGCCGCCCTGCTTGGCGCGGTACAGCGCCTCGTCGGCACGCCGCACCCACTGTTCATAGCTGGCCTCGTGCTTGTCGCTGACGGCGATGCCAAGGCTGACCTGGCAGCGGAACAGGCGGTTGTCATGGTTGATCTCGCAGCCCGCCACGCGCTCGCGCAGGCGCTCGGCAAAGACGAATGCCCCTTCGCGCCCGGTTTCCGGCAGCACGATCAGGAATTCCTCGCCGCCGTAGCGCGCGCCTGCGTCGACTTCCCGCATCACCGAACGGATGCAGGAGGCCAGCATGCGCAGTGCCGCATCGCCGCCCGGGTGGCCGTACTTGTCGTTGACCTGCTTGAAATGGTCGATATCGAGCAGCACCAGCGACGAGGCGTGGCCGGAACGGCGCGCCCGGTGCCACTCCGCGTCCAGATGGCGGTCGGCTGCACGGCGGTTCAGCAAACCGGTCAGCGCATCGGTGGTCGCCAGGCGCTCCAGGTCGATATTCAGGCGCTGCATCTCGTTCAGCAGGCCATCCGTCGAATCCTGCCAGTGCGAGAACAGCTGGTAGCCGAAGAAAGCGATGAAAATGATGATCGCCGCGAACACCCAATAGAAAATCCACACGGTCTGGCGGAACACTTCCGGCGCGCGGACGGCATCGGCTTCGGCCAGGCGAATCGTGACAAAGCCATAAATCAGCACGCCCGCCGCCACCGGTGCCAGCATGCGCAGCACGGAACGGCGCGAGCCGCCGCGCCGCCGTCGCATCAGTTTCTGGCGCAGCAGCTGCCAGCGGTCCACGCGCGGCCACAGCATGGCCATGGCCGGCCCGCCAATCAATACGCTTTGCAGGAAGGAGCCCAGCCACCAGCCCTGCCAGATCGGCAACTGCGCCCCCGGCGCGAGGTGGTTGGTATAGCTCCAGATCAGGGCTCCGGCCGAACCGAAAATGCTGGCGATGAAGCAAAGCTGGACATAGAACAGCAGCGATGTCAGGTGGCGCAAGTCGCGCCGCATCACCATGGCGCGGTAGCCGATCGCCAGGATGCTGAATCCGAGCGGGTTGGCGCAGGCAAACAGCAGCGCCCACTGCAAGGGCATGCCGGCATACAACGCCAGCACCAGGGTCGAACAATAAGCGGGTATCGCGCCCCACCACCAGCCCAGCGTCAGCGTCAGCAGCAGGCAAATGGGCAGCGGAGGATAAATGGTGACGTAGGCGGTGATGCCGCCCATGTCGACTGGCATCCCGGACCAGCGCCATTTGACGGTCGCCACGCCCAGCGCCACGCAAAGCAGCAGCACCAGCAGCCAGCCGCCGAAAATGGCGCGTTTTTCTGCCGGACTGCCATGCCGCCACACATTCAACGGTGACAACTCGCGATAACTCTGTACTGCTTCCGCAAAAGGAGACAATTCGTCACTCGGGATTTTTGACCAGGACAAGCCAATTATGCCTCAGTGTGTTGCCGCAGCGCCCATTCCACGTGTTCGCGCACCAGTTCCGAAGGGTGGCCGCGGCGCGCCTGCAGCGCGGCCAGGATGGCTGGATCGCCCTTGGCGCCCATGCGCGCTGCGTTCCCCAGGCCAACCGCCAGATTGCGCAGCCAGCGTTCATGGCCGATGCGGCGGATCGGGCTGCCCTCCATGCGGCGGTTGAATTCTTCCTCGCTCCACCCAAACAGTTCGATCATGCCGGCGCTGCCCAGGGCGTGGCGCTCGTCGAAGTCCGGCAGCGTGGCGCGCTGGGCGAACTTGTTCCAGGGGCAGGCGGTCTGGCAATCGTCGCAGCCGTAGACCCGGTTGCCCAGCAAGGGCCGCAGTTCTTCCGGAATGGTGCTTTTAAGTTCGATGGTCAGGTAAGAGATGCAGCGCCGCGCATCGAGCTTGCCCGGCCCGAGGATGGCCTGGGTCGGGCAGATGTCGATGCAGGCCGTGCACTGGCCGCAGTGCGCGCCGGTGGCCTGGTCCACCGGCAGCGGCAGGTCGACCAGGATCTCGCCCATGAAGAACATGGAGCCCGCGCTGCGGTTGATCAGCAAGGTATGCTTGCCGCGCCAGCCCAGGCCCGACTTTTCCGCCAGCGGCAGCTCCATCACAGGCGCCGAGTCGGTGAATACGCGGTAGCCGAATTCGCCGACCGCCGCGCTAACCTTGTCCGCCAACTGCTGCAAGCGCGCGCGCAGCACCTTGTGGTAATCGCGGCCGCGGGCATAAACCGAGATCACGGCCTGCCCAGGATCGGCCAGGCGCGCCGTTTCGCGTTCGCGCCAGTCCTCGTCGGCCGCCCCGGGCAGGTAATTCATGCGCGCCGTGATCACCCGCACCGTGCCCGGCACCAGCTCCGCCGGACGCGCGCGCTTCATGCCGTGGCTTGCCATATAGTCCATATCGCCGTGCATGCCGGCATCCAGCCAGGCTTGCAGCCCGGCCTCGGCGGCCGACAGGTCGATATCGGCAATCCGCACTTCCGCGAAGCCGAGTTCCTGCCCCCACGCCTTGATGCGGCTGGCTAATTCGTCTAAATTGGCTTGGGAGAGCGACACGGCCTTACAATGCGGGGAAATCCAAACCATCATTTTATTCGATGCAGCACTTTAAATCCCATCTTCACGATGAAGCCGGTACCGCGGCGCTTGGCGCTGCGCTGTCGCGCGCCCTGCTGCCCGGCATGGCGATCTACCTGCATGGCGACCTGGGCGCCGGCAAAACCGCGCTGACGCGCGCGCTGCTGCATGCGGCCGGCCATATAGGGCCGGTGAAAAGCCCGACATATACCCTGTCCGAGCCGTACCGCGTGAAGATCGACGGCAAGCTGGCCAACGTGGTGCATTTCGACTTGTACCGCATGGGCAGCCCGGAGGAATTCCTCGACGCGGGCTTCCGCGAGGAGTTCAATGGCGAGAACGTGTGCATCGTCGAATGGCCGGAGAAAGCGGACGGCGTGCTGCCGCCGCCCGACCTTCATGTTTTCCTCTCTGTAGCGGGGTCCGGACGTGATGTAGAATTGCAGCCGTCTTCCGCTCTTGGTACGTCATGCCTGCAACGCCTCCAATTCGCTCCAAACCTGTAAGCCGCCGCACGGTGCTCAAGGCCGGCGGTACGCTGCTGCTGTCCGTGCTCGCACCGATGTCTGCGCAGGCAGCGCAGATCCTGGCTGTGCGCGTGTGGCCGGCGGAGGATTACACGCGCGTCACGCTGGAAAACGACACCGACCTCAAGGTCAAGCACTTCCTGGTTCCCGATCCGGACCGGCTGGTGGTCGACATTGAAGGCCTGGTGCTGAACTCCACGCTGAAAAGCCTGGTCGCCAAGATCGAGTCGAACGACCCGTACATCAAGGAAGTGCGCGTCGGCCAGAACCGCCCGAACGTGGTGCGGCTGGTATTCGACCTGAAAGAAAAAGTCACGCCCCAGGTATTCACGCTGGAACCTGTCGGCAACTACAAGCATCGCCTGATCTTCGACCTGTATCCGGTCAAGGCAGTCGACCCGATCGCGGCATTGATCGAAAAAGGCGAATGGTCGCAGGACGACAAGACCAACGGCACCGGCGCACAGCAGCCAGCCGCCGGCTCGTCTGCGCGCCCGGCGCCAGGCAGCCAAGGCAGCGCAAGCAGCCAGCCAGCGCTGGCAGGACAAGCGGCGACGCCTGGACAGCCTGCAGCACCCGGCGAGGCCGGCAATGCGGGCCAAACAGCAGTTCCCGGCCAAGGCAGCGCGTCCGGCCAACCCGGCGCCGCCAAGGCCGGCGCAACCGCGTCCGCGCCGGGCGACGCCGGCAACGCTTCCGGCCAATCGCCGGCACTCGCCGCGCAATCAGGCAAGCCGGCTCCTGGCGACCCCGATCCAGCGCCGGCGCACCACAAGCCCGGCCAGAAACCCGGACCGGAGAAAATGGTCCGCATGCTCACCATCGCCCTCGACCCCGGCCACGGCGGCGAGGACCCTGGCGCCATGGGCGCGCGCGGCAGCCGCGAAAAAGACATCGTGCTGGCCATCGCCAAGCGGCTGAAGGACAAGATCGAAGATCACCCCAACATGCGGGTGATGCTCACGCGCGACGGCGACTACTTCGTCCCGCTCGGCAAGCGCGTGGAAAAAGCCCGCAAGGTCGACGCCGACCTGTTCGTCTCGATCCACGCCGACGCCTTCGTGAAAACCAGCGCCCGCGGCTCCTCGGTTTTCGTGCTCTCCGAAAAAGGCGCGACATCGAGCGCCGCACGCTGGCTGGCCGACAAGGAAAACCAGGCCGACCTGATCGGCGGCACCAACGCCAAGGGCCACGATCCGCAACTGGCCAGCGTGCTGTTCGACCTCTCCACCACCGCCCAGATCAACGACAGCATGAAGGTCGGCAAGGCGGTGCTGGGTGAAATCGGCGGCATCAACAAGCTGCATAAAGGCTCGGTCGAGCAGGCCGGTTTCGCCGTGCTGAAAGCCCCGGACATTCCGTCGATCCTGATCGAGACAGCCTTCATTTCCAATCCGGAAGAAGAAGCGCGCCTGCTGGACGACGATTACCAGGACAAGATCGCGGACGCCATCGTCAAAGGCATCCGACGCTATTTCGCCAAGAACCCGCCGCTCGCCAAGAACCGGCTCACCTGAGGAAAGCGCATGAACGAAGTTCGCATCTCCACACCCGAAGGCGCCGAAGCCATCATATCCCTGTTCGGTGCACATCTGATGTCGTGGAAGACTGCGGACGGCAAGGAACGCCTGTTCCTGAGCCAGCGTTCGGCGCTCGACGGCAGCGCCGCCGTGCGCGGTGGCATGCCGGTGATTTTCCCGCAATTTGCCACGCGCGGCGACGGCCTGCGTCACGGCTTCGCCCGCACCTCCACCTGGCGCATCGCCGAGCAGGCCAACGACTGGGCCGAACTGGCGCTGGCGCAAAGCGACCTGCCGCGCAGCCACTTCCAGTCCTGGCCGCGCGCCTTTGAATTGCGCCTGCGCTTTGAATTGAAAGCCAGCGTTCTCGCGATCCGCTATACGGTGCGCAACACGGGCCAGCAGGACTTTAGCTGGGCCGGCGCCCTGCACACGTATTTCGCGGTCACGGAATTCGAGCAAGCCACGCTGGACGGCATGCCCTTCAGTGGCGCGCTGGACGATATCCGCCCCGCCACGCCGCAACTGCGCCTGGACACCGGCGCCGGCATGCTGCAACTGGACCAGCAAGGCTTTTCGGAATGGGTGGTCTGGAATCCAGGCGCGGAAGGCGCGGCAGCCACCGCCGACATGGAAGACAGCGACTATCGCCGCTTCGTCTGCATTGAACCGGCCCGGGTGGACAAGCAAGTGCTGCAGGCCGGCGCCGAGTGGACCGGCCTTCACACCATCAGTTTGATTCCTTGATCATGCGGCCGGAGTTGGCCTGGATCGGACGTGCATTGAACGGATACAGGCGGCTGAACAAGGCCAATTGCGCAGGCGAGGCCTGAACCGGCTCCTTCATCACCAGCCACAACACGCCTTCGGTGCAGGGCGGCGTGGTCAGCGAACCCATATACGTATAGTAGTCGCGGCGCTGCGGCAGCAAGTCGTTCGGGTCCAGCACGATGCTCGGCGTTGCCGTATCGCCCTTCTCCAGCGGCAGGTTGTTCCACACGGTCTGGATGGTCGCTTGCGGCTTGCCGCGTTCCAGCAGCAGCGCCAGCACCGCCAGCCTGCCTTCCGGGTCTTTGTGCACCAGGTGCACCACCATTTCGAAGCCCTTGCCGTTGACACGTTCCTCGGCAGGACGATGGAAGTGGAACTGCTGCAGCTCGTAAGTGCGGCCCGCCACGCTCAGGTAATTGCCGGGGCCGACCATCACCTGCACGGTATGGCCGTTATCGGTCACATTGAAGCCGGATGGACGGTAGTCGAAGGCGATCTGCTCCAGGTCCACCTTCATGCCGTCGCGGATGTCGATCGGCGACTGGCGGCTGCCGGTCGAGCATTTCGCCCAGTCGGAATTGATCTTGGACCAGTTGGCCGGGCCGGCTTCGCCCTCATAAGTCCAATGGGTGCCGTACACGCGCGGCGGCGGCGCCTTGGCCGCAATTTCGGCAGCGGCAACCTTGGCGGCCTTCTGCTTGCGCGCCTTCTCGGCAGCAGCAATGCGGGCGGCCTGGTTGGCACGCATTTCAGCCAGGCGCTGGGCGATTTTTTCCGACAGTTCCGCTTCGGCGCGCGCTTCGTCTTCGCGCTGGGCAGCGGCAGATGCGGCCGAATTCTTACGCGCCGGAGGAACGTACTTGGGGCCGCTGGACGAATTGGCATCCTTTTCAATATTCGCCTTGTCGGCCGCAGCGGCAGCGGCCAGGTTCGGGCGAATACTCGGCACGCCTTTTGATGGGGTGACGGCGGGATCGGCGGCGCCTGCGGTCCCGATGACAAGACAACAGGCCGACAGGGCGATCAAGTTACGCATGTTAAATCCGGAGGAGAGACTGTTACTCCGGTTAACGGTTGCGCTGCGGGAAAACTTGAGAGCGGCTTAACGCTTGAGCATGCGGCGGGCCAGTTTCCAGGCACCGCCCAGCGCCATCGGCACCACGGCAATACCGACACCGAACAGCACGATGGTGCTCAGGTGGTCGCGCACGAACGGAGTGTTACCAAAGATGAAACCTGCCACGCACAGCGACACCACCCAGGCCACCGCGCCGACGATGTTGAACAGCTGGAAGCGTGCGTGGGTCATGTCCGACACGCCGGCCACGAACGGGGCAAAGGTGCGCACCACCGGCACGAAACGCGCCAGGATGATGGTCTTGCCGCCGTGCTTTTCAAAGAATTCGTGGGTTCGCCGCAAGGCATCCTTGTTGATCCACCGGTAATCGTGGGTGAATACCCGCTGTCCAATGGCTTCGCCGATCCAGTAATTGGTGGTATTGCCCAAAATTGCGGCAGTCGCCAGCAGGAACATCAGCAGCCCGAGGTGCATCTGGCCGGTGGCGCAGAAGGCGCCGCCAATGAACAGCAGCGTGTCGCCGGGGAAGAAGAACAGTACCACCAGGCCGGTCTCGCAAAAGACGATGGCAAACAGCAGCGCATAAACATACATGCCGTATTGCGCGATCAGTTTGTCCATCGCACTATCTACGTGCACCAGCATGTCCAGCAATTGAACGAAATCCATTTATTAGTCCCAAAAGGTTGCGGCGGGAATGATACCAAACTGTCTATCTTACAGGCTAAAATTGCCCGGCATCTTAGCACCTGCTTAGAACCCTATAAAGGAGACCCTTAGTGAAGTCCCACATGTCCGCCCTCCTCGCGTTGGCCCTGCCCCTGGCCGCGATAGCCGCACCGATCAAAGAATTGCCACCCAAGCCGAGCGTCGGCGACATCGTCAAGGCATCGCCGCAAGCCGACTGGCGCCAGCTGGACCCGGCCAACACCCTGTATATGGACCTGCCGGCAGGCCGCGTAATCATCGAACTGGCGCCGGCCTTTGCGCCGAATCACGCTGCCAATATCCGCACCATGGCCAAGGAAGGCTATTGGGACGGACTGTGGATCTACCGCACGCAGGATAATTTCGTGGTGCAGTGGGGCGATCCGCGCGAAGACAAGCCAAAATCCATCGGGACGGCGAAGGCCAAGCTGGAACAGGAATTCACGGTGCCGATGAAGAACGACACCCAGTTCACCCGCCTGCCGGACAAGGACGGCTATGCGCCGCAGGTAGGCCACTCCAACGGCTTCCCCTCCGCCCGCGACCCGAAAACCGGCCAGACCTGGCTGGCGCATTGCTACGGCATGGTTGGCGTCGCGCGCGGCAATGAGTCCGACAGCGGCAACGGCGGCACCTTGTACACCGTGATCGGCAATTCGCCGCGCCACCTGGACCGCAACATCACCGTGGTGGGACGCATTGTCAGCGGCATGCCGCTGCTGTCCGTGCTGCCGCGCGGCCCGGCGCCGATGGGCATGTTCGAAAAAGAAGAACAGTGGGTGCCGATCAAGTCGGTCAAGCTGGCGGCCGACGTGCCGGAAGCCGAACGTTCGAAATTTGAAGTGATGCGCACCGATTCGGCCAGCTTCAAGTCGGTGATTGAGGCGCAGCGCAACCGCGGCGGTCCGTGGACCAAGTACGCGGCCGGCCATGTGGACCTGTGCAACGTGCCGATCCCGGTGCGGGAAATCAAATAAGCGCTTCTGCGGGGTCGCCGGCCCCGCAGTTATAATCTTGCCCATGAACGCCCCGACCCCACCACGCCCGATCCGGGCCCTGCCAGACCAACTGATTTCCCAGATCGCTGCCGGCGAGGTAGTGGAACGTCCATCGGCAGTTGTCAAAGAACTCCTGGAAAATGCCCTGGACGCCGGTTCGACCCAGATCACCGTGCGGCTGGAAGAGGGCGGCGTCAAACGTATTTGCATTACTGACAACGGTCGCGGCATCCCGCCCGACCAGATGCCACTGGCGCTGGCGCGCCACGCAACCTCGAAAATCGCCTCCCTGGACGATCTGGAAAACGTCGGCACCCTCGGTTTCCGCGGCGAGGCACTGGCTTCGATCGCCTCCGTGGCGGCAGTCACCCTGACCTCCCGCACCGCCGACGGCGCCCACGCCTGGGAACTGGAAGGTTCGCACGAAGGCACGGTGGTGCCCTCTTCCGGCGCGCCCGGTACCACGATCGACGTGCGCGACCTGTATTTCAACACTCCTGCGCGCCGCAAATTCCTGAAATCCGAGCAGACCGAATTCGGCCACTGCGCGGAAGTGGTGCGCCGCATTGCGCTGGCTCGCCCCGACGTATCGTTCACCTTGAGCCACAACGGCAAGACGGTCGACCACTGGATGGTCAGCGACATGGCCAAGCGCAGCGCGCAAATCCTGGGCAGCAATTTCGAAGAAGCCCGCCTGGCGCTGGATGAAGGCTCCGGCGTGCTGCGCATCCACGGCTTCGCCGGCCTGCCGACTGCCTCCAAGGGCCGCGCCGACAGCCAGTATTTCTACGTCAACGGCCGCTTCGTGCGCGACAAGCTGCTGGTGCACGCCGTGCGCGCCGCGTATGAAGACGTGCTGCATGGCGACCGCTATCCCTCCTACGTGCTGGCGCTCGACCTCGACCCCGCCTTGGTCGACGTTAACGTGCACCCATCGAAGATCGAGGTTCGCTTCCGTGATGGCCGCGCGGTGCACCAGTTCGTGTTCCACGCGGTACAGCGCGCGCTGGCCGCGACCTCGGCCACCTCGCACGGCAGCGTACCGTCGCCGCTGCCGGCCGCTGACAACCTGCAGGCATCGGGCCCTGTCTGGCGCCCGCAACAGCAGACCAGCTTCGGCTCCATCCTGAACCCGGAATACCGCCCGACGTTCTCGCCATCGCCATTCGGCGGCCCAGGCGCGGGAGCAGGTGCGGGCGGCGTAGCCCAGAGCACGGAACGTTACGGCGCGCTGTGGTCGAACGACCCGCGCGACAATTTCGCGCCGGCCGCGCCGGCAGCGGAGGGCGGCAACGGTTTCCGGGCCTCCTCCGATTACACGCTGCCGCAAGCCGCCCCGATCGCCGCCTCCTCGGCGCAGCTGGCCGGCGAGGAGTTCCCGCTCGGCTTCGCACTGGCGCAACTGCATGGCATCTATATCCTGGCCCAGAACAGCAAAGGTCTGGTACTGGTCGACATGCATGCCGCCCACGAACGCATCCTGTACGAGCAGTTGAAAAATGCGCTGGATGCCCAGATCGACGGCGCCGAAATGTCGGTACAGAACCTGCTGATCCCAGTCACCTTCTACGCCGACGCGGTGGAAGTGGGCACCGTGCAGGAACACGGCGACACGCTGAAGACGCTGGGCTTCGACATTGCCGTGATGTCACCAACCACGCTGGCCGTGCGCGCCGTCCCTGCCCTGCTGAAGAACGCCGACGCCCAGACCCTGGCGCGCGACGTGATCCGCGACGTGCGCGAATACGGCGGCTCGCGGGTGCTGATCGAACGCCGCAACGAGCTGCTTGGCACCCTCGCCTGCCACACCGCGGTGCGCGCCAACCGCATCCTGGCCGTGCCGGAAATGAACGCTCTGCTGCGCCACATGGAAGCGACCGAGCGCGCCGACCAATGCAACCACGGCCGCCCGACCTGGGTGCAGATCGACATCAACGCATTGGATAAACTCTTCCTGCGCGGGCAGTAAACCATGAACGAGCAGTTGAACAAGCGCCCGCTGGCGGTCGCCATCATGGGGCCGACCGCCTCCGGCAAGACCGCCGCCGCGCTGGCCATCGCGCAGCAGGTGCCGTGCGAAATCATTTCCGTCGACTCCGCGCTGGTGTACCGCGGCATGGACATCGGCACCGCCAAGCCATCGAAGGAAGAACTGGCCGCCGCGCCGCACCACCTGATCGACATCATCGACCCGCTGGACTCCTACTCTGTGGCCCAGTTCCGCACCGATACCTTGGGCTTGGTCTCCGAAATCAGCGCGCGCGGCAAAGTCCCGCTGCTGGTCGGCGGCACCATGCTGTATTACAAAGGACTGGCCGACGGCCTGGACGACCTGCCGGGAGCCGATGCGGCCCTGCGTGCACAACTGGACGGCGAAGCGGCACGCATCGGCTGGCCCGCCATGCATGCACGCCTGGCGCAAGTCGACCCCGAAACCGCCGCTCGCCTCAAGCCTGCCGACGCCCAGCGCATCCAGCGGGCCCTTGAGATTCACGCCCTGTCCGGCAAGCCGATGTCCGAGCTGCTGGCCCAGCGCGAAAAAGAAGAACTGCCATTCGAGCTGGTGTCGTTCGCACTCGAACCGTCCGATCGCGCCTGGCTGCACGAACGCATCGCACGCCGCTTCGACATCATGCTCGATTCCGGCTTCCTCGACGAAGTGAAAGCCCTGCGCGCGCGCGGCGACCTGCACCTTGGCCTGCCGTCGATCCGCTGCGTGGGCTATCGCCAGGCCTGGGAATACCTCGATGGTGCGATCGACCATGCGACGATGCGCGAAACCGGCATCATCGCCACCCGCCAGCTATGTAAGCGCCAGCTAACCTGGCTGCGTGGCATGCCGGAGCGGATCGTGGTCGACTGCTGCGCACCGGACGCCAGCCAGCAATTGCAGCAGCAAGTGCTTGCCAAAATATCCAAGGCGAAAATCAGTCCTTGACAGAACATCCGCTGGCACCGATAATGCTGGCCTTGCGGTGATATAGCTCAGTTGGTTAGAGCATAGCATTCATAATGCTAGGGTCGGTGGTTCAAGTCCACCTATCACCACCAAAAGGATTCAGCGAAAACCCGCACTGCACTCGATGCGCTGCGGGTTTTCGTTTTCTCAGCGCTCGCGCCCCGCGTGGCGCAGTACCTGCGTGACCGGCTCGAGCAGGTATTGCAGCGGCGTGCGCTTCTCCCCTTCGATAAACACTTCTGCCGGCATGCCGGCCAGCAGTTTGAGATCGCCCGCCTTGGCCAGGGATGCCGGATCTGCCTCCACCAGCACCGAGTAATAGGGTGCCTCGGTGGCACGGTCGATCAGGCGATCGGCGGAGATGTAGATCACTTTGCCACGAACCAGTTGTGTGGTGCGGTACTTGAAAGCGGTGAAACGGATGTCGGCTGGCTGGCCGCGCCCAATGCGGCTGATGTCGTCCGGCCGAATCCGCGCCTCCGTCACCAGGCGCGTATCGTCCGGCACGATGTCGGCGATTGTTTCACGCGGCGCGATCACCGCTCCGGGCACAGGATATTTCAGGCCAATGACTTCGCCGCTGGCAGGTGCGGTGATGACCTGGCGTGCCGACGCATCGACCGACTTGCGCTGTTCCTGCTCAATTTCCGACAGGCGCGCCGTCGCCACCTTGAGCTGGTCGCTTGCTTGCTGCCTGTATTCGCCTTCCAGCGCACTTGCGCGTAAATCGATGTCGACCATGCGTTGCTGGGCGCGCGCCAGCTCCGAGCGCCGCTCTTCGAGCTTGACGCCATAATCGGCAATTGCGCCTTCGATCTGCGCGATGCGCGTGGCAGAAACAAAACCGTCCTTGCGCAGCTTGTTGTTGGTGTCCAGGTCGACCTTCTGGAACTTCATCGACTCGCTTGCCTGTGCGATCTGCGCGCGCAGTGCGACGACTTCCTCCGCGACTTTGTCCCGCTGCGAATGCAGCAGCCGCACCTGCCCCACCAGTGCATCGCGCCGCGCGGCGAACAACGAGCGCTCCTTGGAGACCTGCTCGGCCAGGCGCGCATCGGTTTTAGCGGATTCGACCACGTCCACTGGAAAATTGAGCGACTGCTGCATGCCTTGCTCAGCATCGAGCCGCGCCAGGCTGGCGCGTTCCGTTTTGACGCGGTAATCCAGCCGGTTCTTGTCTGCATCGACCGAGACGTCGCCAAGCACCAGCAAGGGCTCGCCCTGCTTCACGTGTTGGCCGTCACGCACCAGCACCTGGCGCACGATGCCGCCCTCGGCATGCTGCACCGGACGGCGGTTGAGATCCACCTTCACGTAGGCTTGCGCCACCACTGCCGACGACAGCGGCGCGAAGGTCATCCAGGCCGTCACCGGAAGCAGCCCGAAGATGACTACCGCTATGCCCCAATTCGCCAGGCGGCGTGCTTCACCGACATGCAGATGCGTGGCATCGTTAGCCGCCATCTTTTGCAATGCGCTTTCCATCATGCCCTCCCTTCGGCTGCACGCGGCATGGCCACCACCTGCGCACCTGCCCTGCCCTGGCCAGGCTGCATCGCCTGCATTACTTCCGCCACGGTGCCGAAGTGCTGCACGCGGCCGCCATCGAGTACCAGCATCTTGTCCATGTGCTGCACCAGGGTACTGCGGTGCGTAACCACGATCACGGTTACCTGTCCGCTCAGGGCCTTCAATGCATCGGCAAGCGCCAGTTCACCAGCGCCATCCAGGTTGGAGTTTGGTTCGTCCAGCACCAGCAGCTTGGGATCGCCGTACAGGGCACGCGCCAACGCAATACGCTGTCGCTGGCCGGGCGACAGCATGACACCCATGCCGTCGATCTGGGTGTCGTAGCCTTGTGGCAGCCCTAAAATGAGCGCATGCACGCCGGCGCGCTGCGCTGCCAGCACCACCTTTTCCGCATCGGCTTCGCCCAGCCGCGCAATGTTGTCCGCCACAGTGCCAGGGAACAGTTCAACATCCTGCGGCAGGTAACCAAGCCAAGGCCCAAGTTCATGGCGCGGCCATTGGGCCAGGTCCACGCCGTCCAGGCGCACCGTGCCAGTATTCGGCGTCCAGAGCCCCGTCAGCAACCGCGCCAAGGTTGACTTGCCGGCTCCGCTGGCACCGATAATGGCCAGCGATTCGCCGGGCTCCAGGCTGAATGTGACGCCTGCCAGTATCATCCGCTCGCTTTGCAGCGGGCGGAACACCAGGCCCTGTGCCTGCAACCTGCCAACGGGCGCGGGCAGTTTCATGCGCTCCGGCTGCTCGCCGGCGGCTCCCAGCAAATCGGTCAGCCGCGCGAAGCCAAGGCGCGCCTCAGCCAGCGTGCGCCAGCTTCCTACCACCTGTTCCACCGGCGACAATGCCCTGCCTAACAGCACAGTGGTCGCTACCAGGATGCCGGGCGTGCCTTCGCCGCTAATCACCAGGTAGGCGCCCAGCGCCTGCATCATGATCTGCACCAATTGCCGTGTCATGCGCGTGAAGGCCGCCATCGCCACCGATTTTCGTGCTGTCGCGCCCTGCAGTTCGGAGACCCTGGCATTCTGGCCCTGCCAGCGCCCAATCAATGCGTCGGACATGCCGAGCGACTGTACCACTTCGGCATTTTGCAAGGACGACTCAAGGTAGCGCGTGGCCTTGGCGGCTTCTTTCTGCAGCGTTTCGATGCCACGCCGCGTAATACGATCGTTCAACACCGCCAGGACCAGCATCAACACCGAGGCTGAGGCTGCCGTCGCCCCAAGCAGCGGGTGGGCCAGCCAGATCACGGCAACATACACCACCGCCCACGGCGTATCGAACAATGCCAACAAGCCTTGCGCCGAAAACAGATTGCGCAATGCAGCCACATCGCGCAAGCCTTCGGCAGATGTGCGCCCGACGCCGCGTGCCGATCTTTCCAGCATCGCCTTGACGACGACGGGCGACAGTTGTTCGGCGATCAGGTTGCCGATCACGCCCTGCAAGCGGCTGCGCAGGTAATCGAGCATCAACATCAAGCCAAGGGCGATCACCATGCCAAGCGACAGCACCAGCAAGGTTTCCTTGCTCTGGCTGGCAAGCACGCGGTCAAAGACCTGCAGCATGAAGAGAGCAGGTGCCAGCAGCAACAGGTTGACGAGGAAAGAAAACGCCGCGACAACCAGCAGCGGGCGCTTAAGGAGCTGAAAGAGTGGTTTCATGATTGGCCCCGTCCTGTTCGCAAATCATGAACCAACCCTGATGTCGTTCTGGTTGAACGTGTCGGCCGGATTTTCCAGCGTCAGCGTCGCAAACAGGGTACGGTTGGCCGCGCCCAGGCCATCCGAATCGTAGTACAGGTTGCCTGTGGCGCTGTCATAGATCACCCTCACCCCGGCGGCCACGACATCGGCTGAACCGCCGCCTGCGGACGCCGCGAACTCGGACGACGACAGCAGGTTGCCTGCCGATGTCGTGATGCCGGTAAAGGTAGCCAGCGACAATTCGATCCAGTCGCCGCTCGCCGCCGGTCCCGAGGCGTTGAAGTCGGTGATCGCATCAACTGCGTTGGGCGCCGTATCGAAGACGAAGGTGTCGTGGCCTGCCCCACCGGTGAGCATATCGGCCCCCGTTCCGCCAACGATGCGGTCATCGCCCGCCTGGCCGTTGATCACGTCGCTACCGCCACCACCGCGTATTTGGTCGGAGGAGGCTGAGCCGGTCAGGTTATCGGCGAAAGCAGTGCCAATAACGCCTTCGAAGCCCGTGTATGTGTCGGTGCCAAGTCCTGCCGCGCTGCCTGCAAAGGTACCCGGGCCGTTGTTCACCAGTGTGAACGTGATGCCTGCAGTGCCATCCGAGAAGTCGAGCAGGTCGCTGCCGCCCTTGCCGTCGAGGATGTCATTGCCCGCTCCGCCGCGGACGACATCATTGCCGGCACTGCCGTTGATGGTATCTGCCAGCGTTGTGCCGATCACCCCTTCCATATTCATATAGCTATCGGTGCCAAGGGCGCCGGCACCTCCCGTGCTCACAAATGCTCCGCTCTGCACCAGGGTGAAATTCAACGCCGCAGTGCCATCGGAAAAGTCGAGCATGTCCTCACTGCCAGCGCCGCCATCCATCTTGTCGTCGCCCAGTCCCCCGGTCATTACGTCGTTTCCTGCGCCACCCGACAATTGGTCATCGCCCCCGTTCCCGGACAGCAGGTCATTGCCGGCGGAGCCATTCAAGGTGTCGGCCGCATTGCCTGTTCCGCCAATGAAAACATCGCCTGCCGCGCCGCCGGTCACGCTATCTGGACCACCGCCGGCATCGATGTACGAGGCCTGATAGGAACCAGCGGTACTGAGGTCAATCGTGTCGCCTGTGCTGTTGTTGTTTGTCGCGGCCCGGACGTCGATCATTACCGAGGCTGTCGCACTGCCGCCGGCGCCGTCCGACACCGTGTATTGGAAACTGCCGCTTGTAGCGCTGTTGTTACTGGTGAAGCTGATTGTGCCCGCAGTTGCGTTCAGGGTAAGGCCTGTGATGCCGGTACCGCCGCTAACGCCGGTGATCGCCAGTGCATAGCCATCAATGTCGGTATCGTTGCCGAGCAATGCACTGGTTGAAATCGTGACAAAAGTATTGTTGGAAACGATGATACGGTCAGCCACACCGACGGGAGGCTGATTGTTGGCGACAACCGTGATCGCTGCAATGTCGGCAGTGGTCGAAAATGCCGAGCTGCCGCCATTGATGGAAGTATCGGCTTTGGCTCCTGCGGTGCCACTGGTTCCATCCCAGGCGCGGAACGTGACGCCGTCGCTGATCGTGCCGCTGTAACTCGTGTTCCCCTGGAAGTAGACCCGCGTATTCGCATCCGCCGACAACAGCAATGCAGAAGAATTCGAGACGCTGCCAACGGTCAACCACGTAGTCCCGCCATTCGTGGAATACCACCAAGTTCCGCTAGCGGCGTTCGTGGCAGTTAATGCGATACCGGTCACCGCGCCGTTGTCCGCATCTATCACGTTGTCGAGACCACCACTCGGTGGGTTCAAGTTAACCAGGCTCGATACGAGCGTGCCAACCGCGCCACTTGGCCCGCCGGCATTCTGGAGAACGTTTGCCAGAACGGGAGTCGCTGCGGAGATCAAGACTGGCGCATCGTTAGTGCCGGTAACGGTGAACTTCACAGTTCCTGGTGTCGTGGCCGTACCGTCGCTCACGCCGTAATTGACCACCACATCCAGCGTCTGGCCTGCCGCCAAGCTCTGATAAGCGGAATGACTCGGGTCCAGCGTAAAGCTGTGCGCATCAGCGTCGTAAGTCACACCGGCTGGCAGCGGCGCGGGTACCGACACCACTGCGAGCGTCGTACCAGCATCGACATCCGATGCATTGGCCAGCGCATTGAGCGTCACCGTAGCACCGTCTTCGGTCGCGTCGCCAGTGACCGCCCCCGTCACCACCGGCGCATCGTTAGTGCCGGTAACGGTGAACTTCACAGTTCCTGGTGTCGTRGCCGTACCGTCGCTCACGCCGTAATTGACCGCCACATCCAGCGTCTGCCCTGCCGCSAGGCTCTGGTAAGCCGAATGACTTGGATCCAGCGTAAAGCTGTGCGTATCAGCGTCGTAAGTTACACCGGCTGGCAGCGGGGCGGGTACCGACACCACTGCGAGCGYCGTACCGGCATCGACATCCGATGCATTGGCCAGCGCATTGAGTGYCACCGTCGCACCGTCTTCGGTCGCATTGCCAGTCACCGCCCCCGTCACCACCGGTGCATCGTTAGTGCCGGTAACGGTGAACTTCACAGTTCCTGGTGTCGTGGCCGTACCGTCGCTCACGCCGTAATTGACCGCCACATCCAGCGTCTGGCCTGCAGCCAGGCTCTGATAAGCGGAATGACTCGGGTCTAGCGTAAAGCTGTGCGTATCAGCGTCGCCGTAATTGACCGCCACATCCAGCGTCTGGCCTGCAGCCAGGCTCTGATAAGCGGAATGACTYGGRTCYAGCGTAAAGCTGTGCGTATCAGCGTCGTAAATCACACCAGCCGGCAGYGTGGCGGGCACCGATACCACTGCGAGCGCCGTACCGGCATCGACATCCGATGCATTGGCSAGCGCATTGAGTGTCACCGTCGCACCGTCTTCAGTCGCGTCGCCAGTGACCGCCCCCGTCACCACCGGCGCATCGTTAGTGCCGGTAACGGTGAACTTCACAGTTCCTGGTGTCGTNAGTGTCACCGTCGCACCGTCTTCAGTCGCGTCGCCAGTGACCGCCCCCGTCACCACCGGCGCATCGTTAGTGCCGGTAACGGTGAACTTCACAGTTCCCGGTGTCGTAGCCGTACCGTCGCTCACGCCGTARTTGACCGCCACATCCAGCGTCTGCCCTGCCGCCAGGCTCTGGTAAGCCGAATGACTTGGATCCAGCGTAAAGCTGTGCGTATCAGCGTCGTAAGTTACACCGGCTGGCAACACTGCCGGCATTGATACAACTGCGAGCGTCGTACCGGCATCGACATCCGATGCATTGGTCAGCGCATTGAGCGTCACCGTCGCACCATCTTCGGTCACATCGCCAGTCACCGCCCCCGTCACCACCGGTGCATCGTTCGTACCGGTAACGGTAAAATTCACGGTTCCTGGTGTCGTGGCCGTACCATCGCTTACGCCGTAATTGACCGCCACATCCAGCGTCTGCCCCGCCGCCAGGCTCTGATAAGCGGAATGACTCGGGTCCAGCGTAAAGCTGTGCGTATCAGCGTCGTAAGTCACACCTGCTGGCAGCGTGGCGGGCACCGACACCACTGCGAGCGTCGTACCGGCATCGACATCCGATGCATTGGCCAGCGCATTGACTGCCACCGTCGCACCATCTTCGGTCGCATTGCCATTGACTACCCCCGTCACCACCGGCGCATCGTTAGTGCCGGTAACGGTGAACTTCACAGTTCCCGGTGTCGTGGCCGTACCGTCGCTCACGCCGTAATTGACCGCCACATCCAGCGTCTGCCCTGCCGCCAGGCTCTGGTAAGCCGAATGACTTGGATCCAGCGTAAAGCTGTGCGTATCAGCGTCGTAAGTTACACCGGCTGGCAACACTGCCGGCATTGATACAACTGCGAGCGTCGTACCGGCATCGACATCCGATGCATTGGCCAGCGCATTGAGTGCCACCGTCGCACCGTCTTCAGTCGCATTACCAGTCACCGCCCCCGTCACCACCGGCGCATCGTTAGTTCCGGTAACGGTGAACTTCACAGTTCCTGGTGTCGTGGCCGTACCGTCGTTTACGCCGTAATTGACCGCCACATCCAGCGTCTGGCCTGCAGCCAGGCTCTGATAAGCGGAATGACTCGGGTCTAGCGTAAAGCTGTGCGTATCAGCGTCNCCGTAATTGACCGCCACATCCAGCGTCTGGCCTGCAGCCAGGCTCTGATAAGCGGAATGACTCGGGTCTAGCGTAAAGCTGTGCGTATCAGCGTCGTAAGTCACACCGGCTGGCAGCGGGGCGGGTACCGACACCACTGCGAGCGTCGCACCGGCATCGACATCCGATGCATTGGCCAGTGCATTGAGTGTCACCGTCGCACCATCTTCGGTCGCATCGCCAGTGACCGTACCCGTCACCATCGGCGCGTCGTTGGTACCTGTAACGATGAACGTCACCGATGCCGGGGTGGCCGTGATGCCGTCGGATACTTGATAGTTGACCGTCACCTCTTTCGTCTCTCCCTGAGCCAGACTTTGATAGACAGTTTGGCTGGGATCCAACGTAAAGCTGTGGGTCGCGGCATTATAGGTAACACCTGCTGGCAGCACAGATGGTAATGACTCCACTGTCAACGTCGTGCCAGCATCAACATCTGATGCATTGGCCAGTGCATTGAGTGTCACTACAGCGCCGTCTTCGGTTCCATTACCGGTCACTGCGCCCGTCACTTCCGGCGCGTCGTTACTGCCTGTGATAGTAATGTCGACGACCTTTACAGCACCGTCGGCGCTTTGCACGGTGATGCTGTCATGCAGGGTTTTGCCCGCCGCGAGCGCCTGCACATGGCTATTAGCGTTGTTCAGCGAATAGGTCCAGCTCCCCTTGTCCGTGACGACATATGTACCGTATTTAGCGGTACCCGCACTTACCGACAAGAAGGCATCGTCGAGACCATTCAAGTCGTCGGCATAAAGGTCACCGCTGACTGTCGGGGTTCCGCCATTTGAATTACCGACACCTCCTGCCTCGATAACAGTACCTGCGGCATTGCCGCTAATAAGCGACAAGCGGTAGTCGACCGTCGCGAACGAACCGCCGGGCGCTGGCTGTACCCACACGTCGAGCTGCTCCATCATTTGCACAGTCAGAGTCGACACTCCGTTTCCGCTGGGTGATGCAAAGGTGAAAGTAAAGTCGCTGGCAGAGCCATTCGAAACTTCGCCCTGCGCGCTTAATTTGACCGTCGAAAGAAACTGCACATATTTTTCGAGCTGCGCGCGCACGGCAGGATCGCACCACTGGTTCCAGGTCAACTGAAGTTGGATGACATCGACGCCCGCACCGCCCGTGTACACGTCCTTGGTTCCCGCCACCAGGTTTTCACTCAGGTTGTAGACCAGCGTATCGTTTCCGGAACCACCGTTAAGTTGGTCACTGCCGCTGCCGCCGTCGAGGGTATCGTCGCCTGCACCTCCATTCAACGAATCGTTTCCGCCGCCTCCATAGACATAGTCGTCGCCGTTGCCGCTGTTGATGGTGTCGCTACCGCTGGTGCCAACCAGTGTGTCGTTTCCGTTAGATCCGGTAATAGTGCCCATGCTCTTCTCCCCAGATTACGCCGGGCGCGCGGCGAAAGATGACTATTCGTAAATATTGATTCTTCTCGTCCATCAAGAGTGATCGGAGGGCATTTGTCTTTCCCAATCTCAATCGATATCAATTTAACAGTTGAGATTGCGCGAACGCATGAGAACAATGCCCTCTTTTCACTAGGACTAAGAACCCATCAATAAGCGCACTAAGCAGGGCTTTTGTCATGTTCCACGCAGGAGTCTAATTGCGCGGGGAGAGGATTTTGGGCGGGATGGAATAACGAGAAAGCAACGTATCGCCGGCTGCCTGCGGACCGAGGCCTTGCGCTTGAGGGCCAGAACGTCCGACCCTCATTAATTGCATAATCACAAATGGTTGACAGTATAGGCGAAACGCCGCATAATGCGTGGCTCTGGTGATATAGCTCAGTTGGTTAGAGCATAGCATTCATAATGCTAGGGTCGGTGGTTCAAGTCCACCTATCACCACCAGGATTCATCAAAAAAGGCCTGATCCGGAAACGGTTCAGGCTTTTTTTGTTTTCGATCAGCTCAGCAGCTCTGTGGCCAAGCGGGAAGTGCTTAAATCAACTCAGAACTCTTTTCCTGCTAACAAACACCTCAAGATACTCCCCGTCCAGCCCAAGCTTCCGGTCTCGATTGATATAGGTGATCGTCGTGGAGTTCGACCAGTGACTCAACAGTTCCTCAAAATCGTCCCCATAGTCCCACGTAACAAGCGCCCGTCCGTCGCCAACCGGATTTCCGTGATAAACCTCTTCCTTGATATGTTCGATCTGATCGCCCAGGAGTCTCGCTCTTTGATAACTCTTGCTTAAGCCTTTATGCTTGGGCGCGGTAAATACATGAACGCCTCCAGGCTTCAGTACCCTCATGATTTCCCTGGCTGCACGCTCGGGATCAAAGATGTGCTCAAACACGTCCTGGGTGATGAAAATATCGAAAGTTTCATCAGCGAATGTAAGCGCCTCGAGGTTTTCGCAACGCACTCCGTTGACCAGCGTTCCCACTTCCGCTCCCGCAAAATATTGCGAACACGAGTAAGAAGTGCAGAATCTTGGAAGTAGCTGGTTCGAGGGAGATGACTCGTGCAACTCTTTCTTCTCCCATCCCTCGAAATATGTATCCAGAACATACTGGATATGGCGTTGCCGGGGAATCGACAGGCAATTAGCGCAGAGGTATTGGTCCCGAAGCCACGTCCCATGAATTTCAAAAACACACTCATTTCTACAGCAGTGACAGTACCCTGAGTTACTGGCCTCAATGAGGTCTTCGCCTTCATTATGCAAAGGCTTTCGCTCTGCAGAAAATCGGGCTACCTCACCGCGTAGCCGATCGCGTTCGCTCACGATCTGCCCCAAGACAGGTGAACGCAAAGCTAGTGACTTGAAAATTTTTGGGTACACTTAGCATCCTATCAAGTATGAAAGTACATTCCCGCCTCGAGTTGCCGCCCCGTCGGGCTGACCAGGCCGTTGTCGCCCAGCTTATAGCAATTTAATAATAATTGAGCAATTCGGGTGGCAATGTCAAGCATCCATACACATGGGGTGAAAGCGACGCCGATCACCACCAAAGACTGACCAGGAGCGGCCTGAATTTGCAACGGTCCAGGCCATTTTTGTTTTCCAGCCTGTCCGGCAACTGCAGGTCCCTCACCAGCCCAAAGTGCTCAAGCACCCGCAAGGCCCACCAGCCCGGGTCCCACTCGCCTTCTCCCAGTCCAAGCCGCGCCGAATGCGGGAAGGCATGGTGATTGTTGTGCCAGCTCTCGCCCATTGTCAGCAGGGATGTCCAGCGGATGTTGCGGCCCTGGACGGCGGCGCCGTCCACCTCATACGACATATCGCCGTGGTTATGGGCGAAATAGCCGATCAGCCAATGGCCAGTCACCCCGGCGACGATGCGGGCGCACACGCCCCAGCACACGAAGGCCCAGCCGCCCCACACATAAAACAGCACAGCAAGCGGCAACTGCTGCAGCATCCAGGTCCGTTCCAGGAAGCGGTAAAACGCATCGCCGGCAATGCGTCGCTCAATGTGGATCGCTGGCGGCTTGTCCAGCACCAGGTCGCATTGCAACTGCCACCAGGCATCGCGCCAGAATCCCGCGCCATGCCGCAAATATGGGTGACAGTCGGACTGGCGCTGCGCGTAATCGCGCAACTCGTGCTGACGCAGCAAGCCAATCGGTCCGGCCAGGCCAACTTGCACGCCGGTCCAGACCAGCAGGTATTCCAGCCATTTGGGGCACGCGAAGCTGTTGTGGATCAGCTTGCGATGACTTCCCAGCGAGTGCCCGAACAGCAGCACAAGAGCTGTGGCCGTGGCGAACAGCGCCATTGCCGGCAACAATGGGTAGGCAATGGCGCCATACAGCGCTCCTCCCCACATTGCCACCAGCCAGAGCGACTTGGCCGGGGCATAACGCACTTGGCCTGCGCACACCGCAGCCAGGTCCTCGCTTGCGACGCGATGCTTATGTATGACGTTACGAATCTTTTTCATGCCGTCCCCCTTTTTTTACCGAAGCCATCGCCCGCGACTCGCGCTTGAGCGGACGCCCAACGGGACAGACCTCCAGCGCATAACCAGTCAAGGTATTCACCAGGTTGTCCCCGTTCAGTTTGTAGAACACGAACTGCCCTCGCCTTTCGCTGCTGACGAGGCCTGCGTTTTCCAGCACCGATAAGTGCCTTGAAATCGCAGGCGCACTGATGCCAAAACGCTCGGCCAGCTCGGACGTGGACAGCTCTACCTCGGACAGGTAAGCAAGGATCTGGCGGCGCGGCTTCGACGCAAGCGCCTCAAAGACTTTATCAAGTTCCATAATTTCAAAATTAACTAATTCGTTAATAGTTAAATCGAAATTCGGGCCGATGTCAAGCCGTTTGAATTAATCAGGGTTCAGGCGCCGGAGATCTGGCGGAAGCCTTCGCGCAGTTCATCGGCATCTTCGGGCCGCACGACGCGCGCGACTTCCTTGCCGTCTTTCAGGAAGATCACGGTCGGCCACAGCTTGACGCGGAAGGCGCGCCCCAGCACGCGGCCAGGACCGTCTTCCACTTTGAAGTGAGGGATGTTGGCGTACTCGCGGTACGCTTCAGCGATGGCCGGCTGGGCGCCGCTGCAATAGCCGCACCAGTTGGTGCCGAATTCCAGCACCGCCGGCCCGGTGAGCGCATCAATGTCAGCCCTGGAAGGCTGTTCTGTCTTGTACACAGTTTCCATCATGCGGCCCACCTTATCATGATCGGCCAGGCTTATGCGCCCGGCTGGATCTTGCCGTCGACTACGCGCGGCACGTTTTGCGGATTGCTGTTGGCCAGGGTCGAAGGCAGCGCCCATTCCGGCGCATCCTGGTAGCACACCGGGCGCAGGAAGCGGTCGATGGCGGTAGCGCCAACGGACGTGCTGCGCGGATCGGAAGTCGACGGGAACGGACCGCCGTGCACCATGGCGTGCGCCACTTCGACACCGGTCGGGAAGCCGTTGAACAGGATGCGGCCAGCCTTGCGTTCCAGCGTTGGCAGCAGGGCCGCGGCGATCTCGCGATCGTCGGCGGTGGCGTGCACGGTGGAGGTCAACTGGCCTTCCACGTGTTCGGCGATGCGGCGCATGTCGGCCGCATCGCGGCAGCGCACCAGCACCGAGCTGGGGCCAAAGTTCTCGTCTTCCAGCGCCGGCGTGGACAGGAAGGTGTCGACGTCGGTGCTGTACAGGTGCGGTTGCGCCGCGCAGGCCGTGCTGCCGGCGCCGCCTTGCGCCAGCAGCGCCACCTTGTCCAGCGAGGACAATTTGCCCACGCCGGCTTCATAGGATTTGTGGATGCCAGGGGTCAGCATGGTAGTCGATGGCTTGGCCTGCACTGCAGCCGCAGCCGCAGCCGCAAATTCGTTCAGCTCAGGGCCTTCCAGCGCGATCAGCAGGCCAGGATTGGTACAGAACTGGCCGGAGCCCATGGTCAGCGAATCGGCAAAACCTTGCGCGATACGCGCCGCGCCAGCTTTCAGGGCGCCCGGCAGCAGGAACACCGGATTGATCGATGCCATTTCGGCATACACCGGAATCGGCTCCTTGCGGGCCTGCGCGATGCGCACCAGCGCCAGGCCGCCGCCGCGCGAACCGGTGAAGCCCACAGCCTTGATGGCCGGATGCGCCACCAGGTCGCCGCCAATCTGCACATCGCCGATCACCAGCGAGAATACGCCTTCATGCAGGCCGCAGTCGGCCACGGCTTTCTGGATCGCCTTGCCCACCAATTCGGACGTGCCGAGGTGCGCCGGGTGCGCTTTCACAACCACCGGGCAGCCGGCAGCCAGTGCCGATGCGGTATCGCCGCCGGCCACCGAGAACGCCAGTGGGAAGTTGGAAGCGCCGAAGACGGCAACCGGGCCAACGCCGATCTTGCGCATGCGCAGGTCGGAGCGTGGCGGCACGCGCTCCGGCAGTGCGGAGTCCAGGGTGGCGCCGAGGAACAGGCCATCGCGCACCACTTTGGCGAACAGGCGCAGCTGGTTGACGGTGCGACCGCGCTCACCTTCCAGGCGCACCTGCGGCAGGCCGGATTCCTGCATGGCGCGCTCGATCAGTTGCGGCCCGATGTCGAGGATGTTCTGCGCCACCTGCTCCAGGAATTGCGCGCGCTTTTCCAGCGTGGTTTCGCGGTAGGAGTCGAATGCTTGCGCTGCCAGTTCGCAGGCGCGCTGCAGGTCGGCCGGGGTAGCCATGCCAAATGCTGGCTCAATTTCAGTATTTCGGGCCGGGTCGGTGGCCTTCATCTGGCCTGCGCTGCCTTTGATGGCGGCTTGTCCGATCAACATTTCACCTGCGATCTGCATTCTTTGCTCCTTGATTGATTGGGGTCGGCAGGGCCGGAAGTTTACTTGAATTTGGCGCAAGGGTCTGTGCGCTTTTGCGCAGCCACCTTGCGGATTTCGTCATAGCTGCCCTGCAGGCCATCAGGCTCGATAAAGCCGATGGTGCGGACATTCAGCCTGGGTTCAATGGCATTCAGCCAACGCGGCACGCCGATATCCTTGCGCACATGGCCGTTGCCGGCGATGAGCACTACGTCGCGCGGCTGCTGCTGGCGAATCAGCTTGGCCATCCAGATATCGCGCGCCACCTGGGCGTTGACCATGCCGGGCAACATCATGTCCGGCGCCATATTGCAATGGCCCTCCTGGATCGCCTTTTCCTGGCCTCGACGCAGGTCCGCCGGCAGAGGGTCTTTCAGCTTGTAGGCGGCAACGGTGGCGGCATCAAAACTGGAGGCGACGCCATCGCGCACCACTTTCGATGCGTCGTTGCGCGACAGATTGACGGCCACCAGCGGCAGGTGGTTGCTCAGGGCGAGCTGGATGATGGGGTGGTAAAGCTGCCAGTCCCAACCCTTCTTGTTCATGACGTTGATCACACAGGAGGCGTCCAGGCAGCCCTTCTGCGCTTCGTCCAGCAAGCCTTGCGACTCGCGGTCGAACTGCTCCATCGCGATCGCAGGACGCCAGCCGGCTTCCACGCGCTGCCGCAAGTCCTCGAAGCGCAGCTTATGCCCTTCCTTGTTGTCATGCACTTCCCCCAGCAACAGCACTTGCGGGTTGGAGGCGGTGATGTGGGCCGTGTAGGTGACGGTTTGTTTGCTGCTGCAGCCGGCCAAAGCCAGGCCGGCCAGCAGCAGTGCGATGGTGTATGGCTTCATCGATGCGTGGTCAGGCTATCCTCGAAAGCGTCTAGTCTAACAGGGCGTGGATGGCTTTGCCGATCACCTCGACGTGGGTTTCGAGCGCAAAATGCCCGGTATCGAGCAATTGCACGATCGCGTTCGGGTTATCGCGGCGATAGGCCTCGGCGCCCGGCGGAGTGAAGAACGGGTCGTTCTTGCCCCAGATCGCCAGCGTTGGCACCTGCGCTTTGCGGAAGAATTCCTGGAATACCGGGTACAGTTCGAGATTTTTGCGGTAGTCGTAGAACAGCTCGAGCTGGATATCGACATTGCCGGGACGCGCCATCAGGGCCGAGTCCAGCGTGTAGGATTCGGGCGCCACGCTGGCGGGATCGGCAACACCATGGGTGTACTGCCATTTGGTGGCATCCGGCGTCAGGAAGCCGCGCATGACGTTGGTGTTTTCTTCGTTCGGGTCGGCCCAGTGTTTGCGCATTGGCCCCCAGCCATCGCTCAAGCCTTCCAGGTAAGCGTTGCCGTTCTGGGAAACCAGGGCCGTAATGCGTTCCGGTTTGGCGGCAGCCAGGCGCAAGCCGACCGGGGCGCCGTAATCGAACACGTACAGCGCAAACTTATCCAGCTCGATGGCTTGCAGGAAGGCCTCCATGGTGCTGGCCAGGTTGTCGAAGGTGTATTGGTATTTGCGTTCAGGCGGCACCTCGGTGAAGCCGAACCCCGGCAGGTCGGGAGCGATCACGCGGTATTTGGTCGCCAGCAGCGGGATCAGGTTGCGGAACATGTGGGAACTGGTGGGGAAACCGTGCATCAGGAGGATGGCCGGAGCGTCCGGTGCGCCTGCCTCGCGGTAGAAGATGTTGACGCCGTCTGCCTGGATGGTGCGATTCATAATTAACCCCTTAAAGTTAGTTTTGATGGTTACCAGATTACTCTCGCCGCGTAACTTGTCAAGCATTATTTTGATGGTTACAATAAAGTCGGGAGGACAGAAAAATGATTGAGTTCTATGGCGATCATCCGGCGCTGGATTTGATGAATACCGTCGTGCAAGGCGAAGAAACCTGGCATGACGACGCCAGCGTCATGGAGTGGCTGGCGGCGGCCGGGCAGTTCGCAGCGGAAGGCACGGCGCCTGGCAAGCCAGGCGAATTGCTGATGGCTGCACGCGCACTGCGCGAGACGGTCCGCGCGGCCGTAGCGGCGCGCAAGGCTGGCCAGCGGGTCGACGCGGCAGCACTGAACGCGGCAATGGCACACGCCGAGCGCCACCTGGTACTGATGGAAGAAAGTGGGGATGGGCTGTCGCTGCAGGCCCGCTACGCCGCCCGCACGCCGCAGCAGCTTTTGGCGCCACTGGCGGAAGCGGCGGCACAGTTGCTGGCTACGGCCGACTTCAAGCTGGTGCGCAAATGCGAAGACCACGCCTGCACGCTATGGTTCCTTGACCGCACCAAATCGCACCGCCGCCGCTGGTGCAGCATGGCGCTGTGCGGCAACCGCAATAAGGTGGCAGCCTTCCGCCAGCGCCAGCAGGAAGGCTAGCGCAGCAGGAACTCGACGAAGCTGCGCACCCGCAGCGACAGGTGGCGCGCGTGCGGGTAAATCAGGTAGAAGGGACGCGAACTGCCGGCATGCTGCGGCAGCAATTCGACCAGCGCCCCGCTGGCCAGTTCGCGCTCCACGGCAAAGCGATAGGTCTGGGCAATGCCGCCGCCGTGCACGGCCAGCGCGCCCATGCCAAGGAAGTCTTCCGCGCACACGATGGCATCGCTGCCCGCCAACTCGATTTCAATGCCATCGCGCATGAACTGCCAGGGAATCAGGCGCCCGGTACTTGGCAGAACGAACTGGATGCAGTCATGCCCCGCAAGTTCCTCCAGCGTTTTGGGCTCGCCGCGCCGCTTCAGGTAGGACGGCGCCGCCACCAGCACCAATGCCGCATCTTCCAGCTTGCGCGCGATCAGGGTTGAATCCTGCGGCGCGCGGCCGCGCACGGCCAGGTCATAGCCCTCCTCCGCAAAATCGATGTTGCGGTTGCTGACGTGGACTTCGACCTGCACTTCGGGGAACTGCTGGCGGAACGCCGCCACGCGCGCCAGCAAGCGGTAATGCGCATACGGTGTCGGCACGCTGATGCGCAGCCTGCCCGACGGCGCGGCCTGCTGCCCCGTTACTTCGCGTTCTGCTTCCACCAACTGCGACAGCGCTTGCCGGCACTGCTCGAAGTACACCTTACCGCCATCGGTCAGGCGGATCTGGCGCGTAGTGCGCACGAACAGCCGCACGCCGAGGCGCTCCTCCAGCCGTGAGATCGAACGGCTTACTGCCGCCGGCGTCACGCCCGCCATGGCCGCCGCCGCAGTAAAACTCCCGTGCTCCCCGGCCAGCACGAACAGCTCGATGCTGCCCAATTGCATATCATCGAAATGGCGCTGCATTTATTACTCCATGTATCAAGTCAATTTCTGGAAGCCATATTTATCAACCAAAACGTCATAAGTATAGTGGACTCACCGTCACCCAACCAAGGAGTTCCAAATGACTAAGACAGCAATCATCACCGGCGCCTCCAGCGGCCTCGGATTCGCCATCGCCAAGGCCTACCTGGCGCGCGGCTACAACGTGGTCGGCAATGCGCGCACCATGGACCGCCTGCAAACGGCCGCAGCGCAACTGGGCAACCCGGCCAACTTCCTGCCTGTCGCCGGCGATATCGCCGCGCCGCAAACTGCCAGGGAATTGTTCGAAAAAGCCGCTGCCCGCTTTGGCAAGGTCGACATCCTGGTGAATAACGCCGGCGTCTTCATCGCCAAGCCGGCTGTCGATTACACCGAAGCCGAAACCGACGCCCTGGTGGCGACCAACCTGAAGGGCTTTCTGTTCCCCACGCAGGAAGCGGTGCGCCATATGGAAGCCAACGGCGGCGGCCATATCGTCAACATCACCGCCAGCCTGGGTGTGACGCCAGCCAAGGCAAGCGCCCTGCTGCCGGTGCTGATCAAGGGCGGCCTGAATATGGCAACCCGCGCCCTGGCGCTGGAAGTAGCCAACAAGAACATCAAGGTGAATGCTGTGGCGCCCGGCATCATCAGCACCCCGCTGCATAGCCCGGATGCCGGCACCCAGGAATTCCTGAAAGGCCTGGTGCCGACCCACAAGATGGGCACGGCCGGCGACATCGCCGACGCGGTGCTCTACCTGACCGATTCCACCTTCATCTCCGGCCATGTGCTGACCGTCGACGACGGCGCCGCAGCCGGCAACTGGTAAGCAAGGAGAACGACATGCCCTATGTGAATATCAAAGTCACCCGCGAACAAGGCGGCCCGACCAGGGAACAGAAGAAGGAATTGATTGCCCGTACCACCAGAATGCTGCAGGAGGTGCTGGACAAGGATCCGGCCACCACCTTCGTCATCATCGACGAAGTGGAGACCGATAGCTGGGGAGTGGGATATGAATCGGTGACCGAACGGCGCGCCCGCCAGTCATAAACCGCAAACGCTGTGGATATTGCTCAGTGCAACACCCCCGACAATGGCGCGGCCAACGCAACTGACCTTTTGCCAGCCATTGTCGGCCACAGCGAAGCCGCCGATTACCAGGGCCAGGACCACGGCGCCAAGTATCATGGCGCCTCTTATCGAATCGTTAATCCTCATTGTGCATCTGACAAAAACATGGATAAACGATTTTAGACGCTGAACGTAACAGCCGACAACTAATTATTTGCCATTGCGTGCAATTTGCTGATCGTGCTCCAGTTGCGGGAAGTGACCGCATCGCCCAGCGCCTTGCCCATGGCGGCGGCAGCGCGGCTGGCCAGCACGCCGTCCGGGCACCAGATATAGGCGGCGTGGCTGCCGAGTGCGAACGCTTCCGGCTGCCAGCTCTGCCGCGCCAGTGGCTCCAGCTTGCCGCGGTCTTCATCGGGTTTGTTGAGCACGGCCACCACCAGGCGCGAATGGTCACTGGCCACGTTCTGCAAGCTGTTTTCCCTGACGATCTCGGCCAACTGGGCGGCTTCAATCACCGTGACTTTGGCGGGAACGCCGAGCTTCAGCACCAGCGCTTCCTCGATGCGCACCGCACTGTCAGCCGCATCGGTGGCGTTGCAATCGAACACGACATTGCCACTGTTGAGCAGTGTGCGCACATCGCCGTATCCCATATCGCTCAGCACCTTGCGCAGGTCGGCCATCGCAACGCGTTTTGCGCGTCCGACATTTATGCCGCGCAGCAAGGCGATCAGGCGCTGCTTATCCATAACATTTCTCCCTGCATGGCCGCAGTATGCGGCAGATACAGCAGGGGCGGCGCTCAGCTCACGGTCGGTGCATGCAACGGCGCATCCGGATGCTTGTCCTCGCTCTCGTCGCCCGGCGTCACGCGCGGAATGCGCAACACGAAGCTGGCGCCTTTGCCCTGGATGCTTGCGACGGAAATCGTGCCGCCGAATTGCTTGACGATCAGGTTGAAGACAATGTTCAGGCCAAGGCCGGTGCCGCCCTGGCCGCGCCGGGTGGTGACGAAGGGGTCGAACACCTTGTCCAGCATATCCGGCGCGATGCCCTTGCCGTTGTCGACCACCTGCATCTCGATGATGTCGCCGTCGGGGATGACATTGATATCGATATTGCCCGCGCCATCGGGCTCGAAGGCGTGCTCCACGCAATTCAGTGTGAGGTTGGTGATGACCTGGGCCAGGGCGCCCGGGTAGCTGTCCAGCATGATGTCGTCGGGGCAGTTGATCGCCACCACGATGCGCGTCTTCTTCAGTTTTGGCTGCAGGCTGGACACCACCTCGCCAATGTATTCCTTCAACTCGAAGCGGCGGCGCGCTTCGCTGACCTGGTCGACCGCGATCTGCTTGAAGCTGTGGATCAGGTGCGCTGCGCGGTAGGCGTTGTTCATGATCAGGCGCGCACTTTCGCCGGCCGTTTCGATGTATTTCTGGATTTCCGACTTCTTCACCTGGCCGGCCTTCATCGACTCGTCGACGGCCGTCGTGGCATCCATCAGCACCGAGGCACTGGTCAGGGCAATGCCTACCGGGGTATTGATTTCATGCGCCACGCCGGCCACCAGCGAGCCAAGCGATGCCAGGCGCTCGGCCTGCAGCAGCGATTCCTGGGTGCGTTGCAGGTCGTCCAGCGCCTGCGCCGTTTCCTGCGCCGAGCGGCGCGCCAGGTCTTCCGCCTCGCGGGTGCGCTTGATGATCGACTTAACCTTGCGCTGGATGGCATTGAAGCCGCGGATCACGTCGCCCAGCTCGTCGCTGCGCTTTTCCGGCAGCTCCTCCACTTCGTCGGAGCCGCGCGTGGCCAGTTCGAACAAGCCGTCGCGCAGCTTTTTCAATGGATCGAACACGATGCGCAGCGACAGCGCCAGCGCCACCACCAGGATCAGGTCCAGTGTCAGCACTTCCACCACCTTGCGCCGCACTTCGGCGGCCAGCGTGGCATCGATCTGGGCCCGGCTGAAATTGACCACCACGCGGCCCACGATCACCGGCTTCAAGGCACTGCCGGCGGCGCCGGCGTCGCGGTAAGCCAGGTCGGCCACCACCGGCGCGCCCTGCACGGTTGTTTCGGATTCGATGGGAACGATGCTGCCATCGTCCTTGCGGCGCTTGCCGGAGAACAGGCCGACCGAAGTGTCATAGACACGGATCGCCACCAGTTCCGGCGGCAGCATCTCGGCCGCCACGATATTGTCGACCTTGGCCTTGTCGAGGTCCCAGAGGGCTGACGGCAAGCTGGTTTGCAAACGGGTCAGCACCCCTTCGCGCAGGCGCTGGTTAGCCACTTCCAGTTCATGGCCAAGGCTGTACTGCGCGTAAGTACCGGAAATGCCCAGCACAACGGTGACGATCACCACGAACAGCGCGGTCAGCCGGCCTTGGATACCAAACATTCACTCCCTCCCCCGAATTCCCACCAATGTAAGGGATGGAGTGTTGCTTGGCAAGATTTTAAGGATGATGGCTTTCCGTCACTGAGGTAAGATTTGCCTTGCATACAATGGAGATCAAAATGACGGGCACATACCGCCACCTGCCTCTGGCTAAAGTTGAGCCTGGCATGGTGCTTTCAGACGAACTGTTGGACACGCATGGCCAGGTCTTGCTGCCGGCAGGCGCCGTGCTCACTGAACGCATGCTGGAGCGCTTGCAGGACCACGGCATCGAGTCACTGGCGGTGGTGTGCGACACGCCGCCTGACCCGGCCCAGACTGCCGCCGAACGCGAAGCCCACCTGGCGCGCATCGGCGTGCTGTTCCGCCGCCACGATCCGACTGATGCCGAAGACTGGGCGGCCAATGCGCTGCGCGCGCTGGTCACTGAATTTCGTGTCGGCAAGGAGGCTGCATGAGCGAACAGCTCAGTTATGACGATGTGGTGAAGAACCTGGACGACCTGCCCTCGCTGCCGGCGGTGGTGATGGAATTGCTGAACAGCGTGGACCAGGAGGACATCGACATCGCGGTACTGGCCAAAAAGGTCTCGCACGACCAGGCACTGACCGCCAAGACGCTGCGCCTTGCCAATTCGTCGCTGTTCGGGCTGCAGGTCAAGGTCACCACGATCCAGCAGGCGATCACCTTCCTCGGCTTCCAGAGCACGCGCAACCTGATTACGGCGGCCGCCGTCACCGGCTGCTTCGCCGACAAGCTTTGCCCGGGCTTCGACCACAACTTGTTCTGGCGCCATTCGATTGCCACGGCTGCATGCGCCAAAGTGCTGGCGCGCCACGTGCGCTTCAACCAGGATTACGCTTTCACGGCAGGCCTGCTGCACGATATCGGCCGCCTGGTGCTGGTGTCGACCTTCCCGGACCTGTATGCCGAGGTGATCGCCTACCAGAAGGAGAACGACTGCTACATGCTGGACGCGGAACGCGCCGTGCTCGGCATCGATCACGTCGAAGCCGGCCTGGCGTTGGCGGAGCATTGGAATTTCTCAGACACCATGCGGCTGGCAATTGCCGGCCACCATGAACCAGGAACACCGGGTGCCGGCTTCCTGGCGGCGATCGTGCACGTGGCCGACGCGGTGGTGCATGCGCTGGACCTGGTGCAGAAACCGGACGGCCTGGTGCCGCCCGTTTCCCCGATTGCCTGGAAAGCGCTCAACCTGGGTCAAGACACTTTCCTGCACCTGTTCCGCGAAACGGAACTGCAATATGAAGAAATTGCGATGGTGCTGATGGCCTGAGTTGCCGGCGTGCTGCCGGCACGCTCAGTGCGCGCTGGCTTGCGGCATGCCGCCCTGGGTCGAGGCGCCGACTGGCTTGTCCTCTGGCTTCGGGCGGCCTTGTGCATCCGACAGGCGGTACTTGGTGCGGCGGTCGCCCATCAAGTCACGCAGTTCGCGGATACTCATGCCAGTCACTTCGTGCATGCGGATCAGCAGGGAAGCGCCGACTGGCAAGCGGTGGTGACGGATTTTACTGATTACAGGCGGTGCAACTTCCAGCATGCGCGACAGCGCAGCGTCGTTCTTCAATTGCATTTTGCCGAGCAGGATGTCCAGCAGGTGGTTCGGGTTGTAGCTTTCCTGCGAAGCGAGAGCGTGGTGTGCCATGATGATCCTCTCTTGACAGTGGAGTGTTGAGGAAAGGGCCTTGCAGTCTTGCTAAATTTTCATGCTGCTCTGCGAAGCGAACCTTGTTCAACATCAAGACTTTGCGATGATTTACCGAAAATCTTGACAACAATGCCATTTCAACACAGTCATTATTCCTGTGTCGCACGAAAGAACCACACGGAAATTGTGTTGCGCGGATATTTCAAGCTGTAACGGAAATAATGCTGCCCGGTGCCGGGGTGCCTGGGGTCTGGCGGTTGGCCTGGGCATTCTGGGCCAGCAGGTCTTGCCGGGTGAGGAAGTCTTGCTGCTCGGCCGACTGGGCTTGCTGTTGGACGCGGGTTTCTTCGCGTCGGGTGCTGATTTGCTCGGTACGCGCGGCCTGCTGCTCGCGGATGCGCTGCTCTTCCTGCTGCAACTGGCGCTGTTCGGCCAGGCGGCGTTCGGTGGCGGCGGCATCGACCTGCTGGGCCTGCTGGAAAATCGGGGTGGTCGATCCTATTCCATTGATAGCCATGACATAGCTCCCGCAGAAGATTGCTCTTTTAACTCTAGAGCCCGCGGGGCCTGTTTTCAAGGGCCAGTTGGCGATTTACGGTAAACTTGCGGATATGCAGAAAAAAGTATTCATCAAAACCTTCGGCTGCCAGATGAACGAGTACGACTCGGACAAGATGGCAGACCTGCTCGGCGCGTCCGAGGGACTGGTACGCACCGAATCCCCGGAAGACGCCGACGTTATCCTCCTCAACACTTGCTCGGTGCGCGAGAAGGCGCAGGAAAAGGTGTTTTCGGACCTGGGAACCTTCAAGAAGCTCAAGCAAGCCAAGCCTGAACTGGTGATCGGCGTGGGCGGCTGCGTCGCCTCGCAGGAGGGCGAAGCCATCGTCAAGCGCGCGCCGCTGGTGGACGTGGTTTTCGGCCCGCAGACACTGCACCGCCTGCCGAAGATGATCGAACTGCGCCGCCACACCGGCAAGCCGCAGATCGACATCAGCTTCCCCGAAATCGAGAAGTTCGACCACCTGCCGCCGGCACGCGTGGAGGGCGCTTTCGCCTACGTCTCGATCATGGAAGGCTGCTCCAAGTACTGCTCCTACTGCGTGGTGCCCTACACCCGCGGCGAAGAAGTGTCGCGCCGCTTTGAAGACGTGCTGACCGAAGTGGCCGGGCTGGCAGCACAAGGCGTGAAGGAAGTCATGCTGCTTGGCCAGAACGTGAATGCCTTCCGCGGCGAGACTGCCGACGGCAGCGTCGCCGATTTCGCTATGCTGATCGAATACGTGGCCGAAATCCCCGGCATTGAACGCATCCGCTTCGTCACCAGCCATCCGAAAGAATTCACGCAGCGCCTGATCGACTGCTATGCGAAGATCCCGAAACTGGCCGACCAGCTCTACCTGCCGGCCCAGCATGGCTCGGACAAGATCCTGGGCGCCATGAAGCGCGGCTACACTGCCCTGGAATACAAGTCCATCATCCGTAAGGTGCGCGCGGTGCGCCCGAACGTGGTGATTTCCTCCGACTTCATCGTCGGCTTCCCTGGTGAAACCGACGAGGATTTCGAAGCCATGTTCAAGCTGGTGCAGGATGTCGATTTCGACAACAGCTTCAGCTTCATCTTCAGCAAACGTCCCGGCACGCCGGCCGCCAACCTGGCCGACGATACCGCGGCCGAAGTGAAATCGGCCCGCCTGCAGCGCCTGCAAGCCCTGTTCGACGAGAACACCAAGCGCCACAGCGCCGCCATGGTCGGCATGACCATGCAGGTGCTGGTGGAAGGCCCGTCCAAGCGCGGCGGCAATGAAATGCAGGGCCGCGCCAGCAATACCCGCACCGTCCACTTCGACGGCGGCGCCAATGCGCAGACACTGATTGGCCGGATGGTCAGCGTGCGCATCACTGAAAGCCTGGATTACTCCCTGCGCGGAGAAGCGATACTTTGAAAACAAAAACCCCGGTGCAACCGCACTACTTCGTTCCAGAACCACTGGACAACACGCGCCTGGCCCATTTGTGCGGCCCGCTCGATGAAAACCTGCGCCAGATTTCGGCAGCGCTGGACGTGACTATTTTCCGCCGCGGCGAGAAGTTCATCGTCAGCGGCACCAATGCCGAACGCGCCGTCGCCATCCTGGAACACTTCTATGATGTCGCCGACAAGGTGGTGCCGGTGGAAGAAGTGCAGCTGGCATTGGTGGAGCAGCGCGCCAGCGAGGCGCAGGACGATTTCGCCCCTGCCGGCGAAGAGCCGCCCTTCCACGAGCCGGACATCACCAGCCCGGTGCTGAAAACGCGCCGCAACGACCTGCGCGGCCGCACCCCGCACCAGATCCGCTACCTGCGCAATATCCTCGATCACGACATCAGCTTCGGCATTGGCCCGGCCGGTACCGGCAAGACCTACCTGGCCGTGGCTTGCGCTGTCGATGCGCTGGAGCGCGACGCCGTCAAGCGCATCATCCTGACCCGCCCTGCGGTGGAGGCGGGCGAGCGCCTGGGCTTCCTGCCTGGCGACCTGGCGCAAAAGGTCGACCCTTACCTGCGCCCGCTGTACGACGCGCTGTACGACCTGCTGGGCTTCGACCGCACGCAGAAGATGTTCGAGAAACAGGTGATCGAGATCGCACCGCTGGCCTATATGCGCGGCCGCACGCTGAACCACGCCTTCGTGATCCTGGATGAGGCGCAGAACACGACGGTCGAACAGATGAAGATGTTCCTGACGCGTATCGGATTTGGCAGCAAGGCCGTAGTGACGGGCGACGTAACCCAGATCGACCTGGCCAAGCACCAGAAGTCCGGCCTGATCGACGCCATGCATGTGCTGCGCAATGTGCGCGGCATCGCCTTCAGCCAGTTCTCCAGCGCCGACGTGGTGCGCCATCCGCTGGTGGCGCGCATTGTCGACGCCTACGAAAGCTCGCAGGAAGCCAGTGCCGAAATCGCCCCCCTGCTGCAGACCGTCAAACCCGCTGTGAAAGCCGTGCGCAATGTCCGAAAAAAATAAGCTGACCCTGTCCGTCCAATATGCCGACCCGCGCCTGCAGCAGGAAATCACCCGCCCGATGATCCGCAAATGGGTCAAGGCCGCCCTGTTCGCTCCGGCGGAACTGACCATCCGTTTCGTCGATGCGGAAGAAGGCCAGGAACTGAATCGCGATTATCGCGGCAAGGACTACGCCACTAATGTGCTGACCTTCGCCTACAACGAGGGCGAGGAAGTGGCGGAAGACGAACCGACCCGCGCCGACATCATCCTGTGCACCGACGTGCTGCAGCGCGAAGCGGCCGAGCAGAAGAAAACCGTGGAAGAACACACCGCCCACCTGATCGTGCACGGCGTGCTGCACGCCCAGGGCTACGACCACGAGGACGATGAGGAAGCGGCCGAGATGGAAGGCATCGAGACCGAGATTGTCACCGGTCTCGGCTATGCCGACCCGTACTGAACCTTCAGCGACAGCATCGCCAGCCCGAACGCGCAAAACACCAGTGCGCTCAGGCGCGACAACATACGCGCGCTGCGCGGTTGGCAGAGCCAAGTCCTGGCCCGTGCCGCCAGCCCCGCATACAAGGCATGAATCGCAATCAGTACCAGGCAGTAGGTGGCGATGGCCAATGCCAGCGGCATCTGCTGCCGCGCCGAGACCGCTGCGCCGGCAAACTGCGGCAGGACCGACAGGAAGAACAGCAGCGCTTTCGGATTGCTGGTCTGAAGCAATGCGCCGCGCAACAGGCGGCCGCGCCACCCGCCGCCACGCGGCAAGCGGCCTGCCGCGACAGTGACGCCAGGAGGCGGCGGCATCCGGCGCCAGGTTTTGCAGGCCAGGTAAAACAGATAAGCCACGCCGCAATATTTCAGCACCAGGAACAGGTTCGGCGATGAGCGGATCAACAAGCCGATGCCGGCAGCCGACAGGCCGGCCATCACCGCAGCGCCGGCTGCCAGGCCAAGCACGCCATGCATAGCTGCACGCCAGCCGCAGGCAATCGCATTATCAAGCGTCATCAGCACGCCAGGCCCGGGGCTGGCGACCGTGACGGCCACCATGACGAAGAAAATCCAGTAAGTATTCTGCATGCGGGCAGTGTGCGCCAGCACCGGCCTGGCGATCAAACGAGATTTTGGTATGATGCGTTGAGTTTTCCTCAACACTACCACGCCGGATTTCCATGCCCGTCCGCCCGCCACTTCATGCGCTGCATATTTTTTGTGTCGTCGTTCGCGAAGGAGGATTTCGCCAGGCGGCACAAGCATTGCACTTGACGCCGGGCGCCATCAGCCGTCAGGTGCAAGCGCTGGAAGAACACCTCAAGCAAGTGCTGTTCGAGCGCGCCAGCAGCAATGCGGCGACGCTGACCGCCGCCGGCAAGCAACTGCACGAAAACGCGGCCGGCAAGATGGCGCACCTCATCCAGGTCCTCGAACCCGGCGGCAGGCCGGCGCGCCGGCATTCCATTCTGGTCGATACCAGCGTGACGCTGGCCATGCACTGGCTGATTCCGCAATTGCCGGACTTCCGCCAGCGCTATCCGCACATCACGGTCGATGTGCGCACCGCCGATGGCGACATCAATCCTGCCGCGCCGGTCGACGTCTTCCTGCGGCGCGAAGAGGCCGAGTTGCGCGGCTTGCCGTCGCATTGCTTCATGCGGGAACGCAGCATCCTGGTGTCGAGCCAGGCCTTCGCTTCGGCCCTGAGGCCGCACCCAACGGCCAACATGCGCTGGCTGGCCAGGGCGGCGCGCATCGGCATGCGCTCGCGGCCCGATCTGTGGCCGGGCTGGTGCCAGGCACACGGCATGAAGGCTGGAGCACTGGCGCCGACCATTGAATTCGACAATACGGTGCTGGCGATCCAGGCTGCCATCCAGGGACTGGGCATGCTGGTGGTGCCGGAAGCTTTTGTCGCGGCAATACTCGCCAGCGGTGCGCTGCTGCGCATTGCTCCGGCCAGCGTGGAGACCGGCAGCTACTCGTATGCCGTCGGCCGCCGGCGCGCCTCGCCGCGCGTGGAAGCTTTCACGCAGTGGCTGGCGGAACGCGCAAACGCCAGCTAATCGTTTCGCTGGCGGAACAGCCAGGCGCCCGCCACCACGGTAAACAGGACCACGATGCCTGCGATGATCCAGAAGCCGGCCTTGTCGTCGGCCAGCGGCACGCCGCCGACATTCATGCCCAAAAGACCGGCGATGATGTTGATCGGCAGCGCCAGCACCGTCACGATGGTCAACACATAGAGGCTGCGGTTATTGGCTTCGTTGACCAGGGCCGCAATCTCCTCCTGCAGCAACTTGATACGCTCCTGCAGCGCTGCCATATCGTTCAGCACCACGGCAAACTCCTCGGTCGATTCGCGCAGTTCCTGGCGATCGGCTTCGTTGGCCCATGATGGAGGACGCTGCAGCAGGCGGAACAAGGCCGCCGGTTCCGGCGCCAGCAAGCGTTGCAAACGCACCAGCACCCGCCGCAGGGCGCCCAGGTCGGCGCGCTTGAATTTCAGCTTGCCCGACAGGAGATTGTCTTCGATCCGGTCCACCTTGCCGGTAGCGTCGCGCACGATGCGGGTCAGCACGTCGGCCTGGTCGCGCAGCAGGTGGGTCAGCAGCACCACGCTCGACACCAGGTTCTCGCCGCCGCGCACCGCCTGCCGCAGCCTCTCGACGGCCTGCAGCGGCTTGCGCCTGGCGCTGACCACCAGCCGCCGGTCGACGCTCAGGCAGACGCTGGAAATATCCGATGGTTCGAAACTGAAATCACGCAGCACATCGTTGACCACCGCCACCAGGGTATCGTCGGCCTGCTCGATGCGGGTCGAGCGCGCGCCCTCTTCGTGCAGGCTGTCGTAGTATTCATTGGCCAGCACGGCATGTTCGCGCATCCATTTCTCGCTGGCAGTGTTGGCAAGATTGAAATGCAGCCAGAGGAATTCACCGGGCGGATTGGCAGGGTCGCGCAGCCATTGTTCGGCCTCGGAGGCCTCGATCGGCACCGGTTGCGGGCCGCGCCCGAACAGGTAACCACAAACGAGGCCGCATTGGTCGGATCCATAGGTGACTGCACTGATCTGCATGAGTTTCCAATCTGATAATTTCGGCCGGTACTCGGCCGTTTAGTGTATGCTATAGCACTTCGGAACAACGGCTTTAATGCCAATTATGCAAGAGCACTCTAGTAGCGTCAGGAATGACGCTAAACCACACCGGTCGCTGTTCGAGCGACTCACCGCCCTGATTTCCCCTGAGCCCGAGAGCCGCTCGGAGCTGCTTGAAGTCCTGCACGACGCCCATGAACGCAACCTGATCGACGCCGATGCCTTGTCGATGATCGAAGGCGTGTTCCAGGTGTCGGACCTGTCCGCGCGCGACATCATGATCCCGCGCTCGCAGATGGACGTCATCGACATCACCAAACCGATCGAGGAATGGATCCCGCTGGTGCTGGAAACGGCCCACTCGCGCTTCCCTGCCATCGAAGGTGAACGCGACAAGGTGGTCGGCATCCTGCTGGCCAAGGACTTGCTGCGCTACTACGCGGAAGAATCGTTCGATGTGCGCGACATGCTGCGCCCGGCGATTTTCATCCCGGAGTCGAAACGCCTGAACGTGCTGCTGCGCGATTTCCGTGCCAACCATAACCACATGGCCATCGTGGTCGATGAGTACTCCGGCGTGGCCGGCCTGATCACCATCGAGGACGTGCTGGAGCAGATCGTCGGCGATATCGAGGACGAATATGACTTCGACGAAGAGGAAGACAATATCCTCTCCATCAAGGAAGGCAAGATCGGCCCGCGCTGGCGCGTCAAGGCGCTGACCGAGCTGGAACAGTTCAACGACGAACTGGATACCGGCCTGGCCGACGAGGATGTCGACACCATCGGCGGCCTGGTGGCCAAGCACCTGGGCCGCATGCCGCACAAGGGCGATACCTTCGACATCGCCAACCTGCGCTTTGAAGTGCTGCGCGCCGACGCGCGCCAGGTCCATGTGCTGACGGTTGAAAAACTGCCGGCTTCCGTGGACGAGCAGGACTGATGCGCTGGCGCAAGACCAAGGCAGGCGAGCCGCCTGCCCCGCCCCGTTCTACCCGTAGCCGCATGCTGATCGCCGCCATCTGCGGCGCGATTGGCGTGTTTGCGTTCGCGCCGTTCGGCTGGTGGCCGCTGCAGATCCTGTCGCTGGCGGTGCTGGTGTACCAGGCCTTGCGTGCCGATGGCGTGCGCGCCGCCGCGCTGGTGGGCTGGGCTTTCGGCTTTGGCTGGTGCCTGGCCGGTTTCCACTGGCTGTACATTGCGATCCACAATTTCGGCGGCATGCCGGCGCCGCTGGCCGCCATCTCGATCGCCCTGCTGGCCGCGGCGATGGCGCTGTATGCTTCGGGCGCCATGGCCGCTACGGCCTGGTTGCGCAAGCGCTGGCCGCTGCCGCTGCCTGCCGCCACGCTGCTGGTGCTGCCGGCCTTCTGGGCCTTGTTCGAATTCCTGCGCGGCTGGCTGTTCACCGGCTTCCCGTGGGTGACTGCGGGCTATGCGCACAACACCTCGCCGCTGGCCGGCTATGCGCCGGTGCTGGGTGTGTACGGCATCAGCTGGCTGGCGGCCATGACTGCCGGCGCGCTGCCGCTGCTGATGCATCCGTTCCGCTACAAGGCGATCGCGCTGGTGGCTGCCATCTGGATTGGCGGCTTTGCGCTAGGACGCATTGATTGGACCGTGCCTTCCGGCCAGCCGCTGTCGGTGCGGCTGGTGCAAGGCAATGTCCCGCTCGAGAACAAGTTCGATGTCAAACATCTCGGCGATATCTTGCGCATGTACCAGCAAGTGGTAACCTCCGCCCCGGCGGACCTGATTGCCATTCCCGAAACGGGTGTACCGCTGTTCGCTTCGCAATTGCCGCCCGGCTATCTCGATTCCTACGGCCAGTTCGCGCGCCGGACTGGAAGCCACCTTGTGCTGGGCATGCCGATGACCAACGGCGTGGAATATTCAAACAGCGTACTTGGGCTGGCACCGACGCTGGCTGCCAGCACCTATCGCTACGACAAGCACCACCTGGTCCCGTTTGGCGAATTCATTCCGACCGGCTTCCGCTGGTTTACCAACCTGATGCAGATTCCGCTTGGCGACCAGACGCGCGGCGCGGTGATCCAGGCGCCGTTCCCAGTGAAAGACCAGAAGGTGCTGCCGAATATCTGCTACGAAAATGTGTTCGGCGAAGAGATCGCGGAACAGATTTCGCTGACCGGCGCCACCGTCATGCTGAACGTGTCCGAACTGGCCTGGTACGGCGAGTCGATCGCCATCCCGCAGCATTTGCAAATGTCGCAAATGCGTTCGCTCGAGACGGGCCGCCCGATGCTGAGCGCCACCAACAGCGGCGCCACGGTTGTGATCTCCCCGCGCGGCGAGCTTGTGCATGCGCTGCCTTACCGTCAACCGGGTGTGCTGAGCGCAACGGTGCAAGGCATGTCGGGCGACACGCCGTACATCAAGCTGCAGAACAAGCTGTTCCTCGCTCTGGCCGCCCTGTCCATCGCCGCCGCTTGGCTGTGGTCGCGCGGCCGCAGGGGCTAAAACACCTCGTCAATGGTCCTGGCGGTCAACACCGCCTGGCACCAACGCTGCAACTCATCCGGCGAAGCGCTCATCACTTTTTGACGCGCGCTCGCGTCGAGTTGCCCAAAACGCAGCTCGAGTTGAGCGCAGATCATGCTTCGCATCGACTCCAGTCGACCACGCGCTTCACCACGCGCTTCACCTCGCGCTTCACCTCGCGCTTCGCCAATAGCCTCGCCCTTTGCTTCGCCACGCTCCACCCCACGCTGTTCGGCTCGCTCTTGCCATAGATATTTCCAAGCCATTTCTCGCCTCCCATCGAAAATTTCCTGCTGTGCTTCCAACTCGGCCTGCAGAGGTAGCGGCAGTGCCATCATCCTGTCAATCAGGTCGGACACGTCTCTGAACTTCTTGCGCGCCCAACCGCATGTACGCAGCCCCGTCAGGAGTTTTTCTTTGACAATCGCGCGCCTTAAAGGTTCCCTGCGGGTGCGCTGGGTGAACAGATGTGCCACCACCAGCCATGCAAAAACGTTCTCACTGAGCAGAAGCGCTACCAGACTGCCTTCAAAGTCCCGTAGCTTGATGGTCTCAAAGTCGAATGTCATGCGCGTGTCCCCAGCGGCGAGTTCAAATCGGCTCGGCCGCCAGGTGGGACTGCGGTCGCCGAGGATGGCGATGCTGCGCATCGGCAATTGAAAATGGTCGTATAAGCGGTATTGGCAAACAAACATGCGTTCCGCGAACCCGCGCTGGCGGGCAGCCTGGATTTCGATATGCCACAGGCAAGGCCGGCCATCAATGCCGGGCGCGCCGAGCAGCTTATCGACCCTGAACAGACCCATCTGACCATCGCGGGAACACTTGGCGAGTTCCTGGTCCCTGCTTTCGGGCGCGGGACGACCTCCCCACTGTTCGAGCAGGAAAAATTCTGTGAAATCAGGCCAGTAGAGCTCAATCGCCTGCTTCCAGACGGAGTCGTAATCGGCATTTGGCGTGTCCATGCCGATTTGACGGCCCGGCGGGACGGCAGTTCTCGCCGCGCACTGAGGCTTTGATATGGATCAAACGCCCCGCGGATCGGGCAAAACTCTACAGGTTCGCCACAAAAACCGCTAAAATGAGCCGTTTTAGCGAACCGATAACGCTCGCGCCCAGGCGCCACCAACGACCACGATGCTGACATTTCAACAAATTATCCTGACCCTGCAAACCTATTGGGACAAGCAGGGCTGCGCATTGCTCCAGCCATACGACATGGAAGTCGGCGCGGGCACCTTCCACACCGGCACTTTCCTGCGCGCCATCGGCCCTGAGCCTTGGCGTGCCGCCTATGTCCAGCCATCGCGCCGGCCGAAAGATGGCCGCTACGGCGAAAATCCGAACCGCCTGCAGCACTACTACCAGTACCAGGTAGTCTTGAAGCCGGCGCCGGAAAACATCCTGGACCTGTACCTCGGTTCGCTGCAAGCGCTGGGCCTGGACCTGAAGCAGAACGACGTGCGCTTCGTGGAAGACGACTGGGAAAGCCCGACCCTGGGCGCCTGGGGCCTGGGCTGGGAAGTCTGGCTGAACGGCATGGAAGTGACCCAGTTCACCTACTTCCAGCAAGTTGGCGGCCTCGATTGCAAGCCTGTGCTGGGCGAGATCACTTACGGCGTCGAGCGCCTGGCCATGTACCTGCAGGGCGTGGAAAACGTCTACGACCTGGTCTGGACCGAATGGGAAGAGAACGGCGTGACGAAGCAGCTGAAGTACGGCGACGTCTTCCACCAGAACGAAGTGGAGCAATCCACCTACAACTTCGAGCACGCCAACACCGACCTGCTGTTCTCTCAGTTCGCCAACCACGAATCCGAAGCCAAGCGCCTGATCGAGCTGCAACTGGTGCTGCCTGCCTACGAGCAAATCATGAAAGCATCGCACAGCTTCAATATGCTGGATGCCCGCGGCGCCATCTCCGTGACTGAGCGCGCCGCCTACATCGGCCGCGTGCGCACCCTGTCGCGCATGGTCGCCCAGGCCTATTACGAGTCCCGCGAACGCCTCGGCTTCCCGATGGTCGCCAAATAAAAGAATACCGAACATGAATCAGACCCTGCTCATCGAACTGCTGACCGAAGAACTGCCGCCGAAAGCCCTGTCCAAGCTGGGAGAGAGCTTTGGTCATAGCATTTTCTCAACATTAAGCAAATTGGACTTTGTTGGTCCAAATGGCAAATTCCAATGGTATGCAACGCCTCGTCGCCTCGCTGTTACTATCAGCGACGTTCTAGACGTCTCTCCACCTAAAGATGAAGAGATCAAACTCATGCCGGCTGCTATCGGTCTAGATAGCGAGGGTAAGCCAACTGCTGCATTACTTAAAAAACTTGCAGCCCTCGGTATTCCAGACGAAAAAGTTGCCGAGTTTGAGCAGCGCGATGATGGAAAAGCAAAAACGCTCTACTACAAGCGCACTGTAAGTGGTGGGCAACTGGCAACGGCTGCACAAGGAGCGTTGCTCGTTGCTGCCAACAATCTGCCGATCCCCAAAGTCATGAGTTACCAACGCCAGAACGGCGAAACAGTGCAATTTGTTCGCCCTGCACACAGTTTGATCGCATTGCATGGCGCTACGGTCTTGCCTCTGACTCTTCTAGGTCTTAGCGCATCGAACAAGACCGAAGGCCACCGCTTCCTTACGGCTCCGGGGAAGCGCACGGTATGTATTCAACACGCGAATCGTTATGCTGAGATCCTCGCTGAGGAAGGAATGGTTGCCCCGAACTTTGAAGTTCGAAAGGAAGCAATCCGCGAGCGTCTCATGGGCAAAGCCGGTACTGACCAAGTACTAATGCCGGAAGCGCTGCTCGATGAAGTGACATCGTTGGTCGAATGGCCAGTCGTGTACGAGTGCCACTTCGAGGAAGAATTCCTGGCCGTGCCGCAGGAATGCCTGATCCTCACCATGCAGACCAACCAGAAATACTTCGCCCTGACCGACGCCAACGGCAAGCTGCGCTCGCGCTTCCTGATCGTGTCGAACATCGCGACCGACACCCCGGCAGCCATCATCGGCGGCAACGAGCGCGTGGTGCGCCCGCGCCTGTCCGACGCCAAGTTCTTCTTCGAACAGGACAAGAAGAAATCGCTGGAGTCGCGCCTGCCGCTGCTGAAGAACGTCGTCTACCACAACAAGCTGGGCACCCAAGCCGAACGCTCGGAGCGCGTGACCTCTCTGGCTGCGGCCATTGCCGGCCGCCTGGGCGGCGACAAAGCGCTGGCCGAACGCGCCGCACGCCTTTCCAAGGCCGACCTGCTGACCGACATGGTGGGCGAATTCCCTGAGCTGCAAGGCATCATGGGCACCTACTACGCGCGCCACGACGGCGAGCACGAAGAAGTCGCGCTGGCCGCTTCCGAGCACTACCAGCCGCGCTTCGCCGGCGACAACCTGCCGTCCACCGCCACCGGTACCGCCGTGGCGCTGGCCGACAAGGTGGAAACTCTGGTCGGCATCTGGGCCATCGGCCTGCAGCCGACCGGCGACAAGGACCCGTTCGCGCTGCGCCGCCACGCCCTGGGCGTGCTGCGCATGCTGCTGGAAAAGCGCCTGCCGCTGTCCATCTCCGCGCTGCTGGGCGACGCCGTCGCACAGTTCGTGGCCGTGCCGAACTTCAAGGACCCAAGCGCCGAAGTTACCGCCTTCATGCTGGACCGCCTGCGCGGCATGCTGCGCGAGCGCGGCTTCAGCGTGAACGAGATCGAAGCAGTGGTGGCGCAGAATCCCGACCGCCTGGACGACATCGTGCAGCGCCTGGAGGCCGTGCAAGCTTTCGCCGCCCTGCCGGAATCGGTCTCGCTGGCGGGCGCCAACAAGCGCATTACCAACATCCTGAAGAAGAACGAAGAAGCGCTGGCACAGGCAAGCACCGTCAAGGCCGAACTGCTGCAGGACGCAGCGGAGAAAGCCCTGCACGCCGCCATGGGCCGTGTCGCGCCGGAAGTCGATGCAGCATGGGCCAAGGGCGACTTCAGCGCCACCCTGAAGACCCTGGCGCAATTGAAGGAAGAAGTCGATGCCTTCTTCAACGACGTCATGGTCATGGCCGAAGACATCGCCCTGCGCAACAATCGCTTGGCGCTGCTGTCTTCCCTGCACGGCATGATGAACCGCGTGGCCGACATTTCCAAGCTGGCGGCCTGATATGCCACAGAGCCAGCCGACCAAGCTGATCATCCTGGACCGGGATGGCGTGATCAACCACGACTCGCCCGACTTCATCAAGTCGCCGGACGAGTGGATCCCCATCCCCGGCTCGCTGGAAGCGATCGCCCGCCTGAACCAGGCGGGTTATCGCGTGGTGATCGCGTCGAACCAGTCGGGTATCGCCCGCCAGTACTTCGACATCAACACCCTGAACGCGATCCACCAGAAGATGCACCGCCAGGCGCAGCAGGTTGGCGCCGATATCGACGCCATTTTCTTCTGCCCGCACGCAGCGGCAGACAACTGCGACTGCCGCAAGCCAAAACCTGGCATGTTCACGGAAATCTCGAAACGCTTCGAGGTCAGCCTGAAAGGCGTGCCGACCGTGGGCGACTCGCTGCGCGACCTGCAGGCCGGCTTCATCAGCGGCTGCGTGCCGTTCCTGGTATTGACGGGCAAAGGCGAGAAGACCCATGCTACGGGTGGCCTGCCGCCCGGCACGCAAGTCTTCCCTGACCTGGCGGCCACTGTGGACCACCTCTTAAAAGCTGAATAAAACTGGAGACTGTCGTTGCGTAATTTCGTTCTGTTCCTGCGTTCCGCCCTGTTCATGGTTCTGATGGCGATTGCCACCGTCATCTGGTCCGCAGTCTGTATGCTGGCAGCGCCGCTACCCTACAACAAACGCTATTTCGTGACCTCGCGCTGGAATGTCTTCATCGTCGGGTGTGCCAAATGGATCTGCGGCATTAACTACCAGTTCAAGGGCTACGAGAACTTCCCGGATGCTCCCGCGATCATCCTGTCCAAGCACCAGTCGGCATGGGAGACCATCTTCTTGCTGGCCAACCTGCCACGCCCGCTGGTGTTTGTATTTAAAAAAGAAATCCTGTACATCCCCTTCTTCGGCTGGGGCATCGCGCTGCTGCGCATGATCCCGATCGACCGCAAACAAGGCAAGAATGCATTCAAATCTGTTGTCGCGCATGGCAAGCGTCGACTCAAGGACGGCCAATGGATTATCATGTTCCCGGAAGGGACTCGCATTCCGGTCGGACAGCAAGGCAAATACAAGAGCGGTGGCACGCGCCTGGCGGTGGAAACCGGCGCGGTAGTAGTGCCGATCGCGCTGAACTCCGGCGAATGCTGGCCGAAGAATTCCTTTATCAAGAAACCAGGCACCGTCACGGTGTCGGTTGGCAAACCGATTTCGTCGGAAGGCAAGACCCCCGACGAATTGATGGAGCAGGTGGAACAGTGGATCGAATCAGAAATGCGCGTCATTTCGCCCCACGCCTACAGCGCTGGCTAGCCGAAAAGGCTGAAGCGCAACAGGAGGCGCCGCCGCCAGCGGCCGCGCCTTCTTCCCCGTTTCCCGTTCCCGCTCCCGCGGCAGTGAACCTGTTGCGCCCTCCGGTGCAGTTGCGCCGACCCGAACCGATTTCCCCGCCGCTGACCGGCGACCTGGACAAGCGCCAACTGCTTGTCGGCGAATACATCCTCGAATATGTGCTGAAGCGCTCCACGCGCCGCTCGATCGGCTTCACGGTCGACGACACCGGCCTGTACGTGACGGCGCCCAAGCGCTGCTCGCTGGCCGACATCGACAATGCCATCCGCGCCAAGCAGCACTGGATTCTGTCCAAGCTCGATGAACGCCGCCAGCGCCGCGCCGCGCGCCTGGAAAAGCCTCCTATCGTGTGGGACGACGGCGCCCGCCTGCCCTACCTTGGCGAAGAAATCACATTGCGCTTGTACCAGGCGCCGCGCAACCGCACCGAATTCGACCCGGTGGCGATGGAACTGTCCATGGGCCTGGTGCAAGGCGCCACCGAGCAATTGCTCAAGGAACGGGTCAAGAACTGGTACAAGGCCCAGGCGGAAGGCCTGTTCCAGCAGCGCCTGGACCTGTATGCGGCGCGCCTGGGCGTGCAATATGCCGGCTTCTCGCTGTCGTCGGCCGACACGCGCTGGGGCTCCTGCACCGCGCAGCGCACCATCCGCCTGAACTGGAAGCTGATGCACTTCTCGCTGCCGCTGGTGGATTATGTGGTGGCGCACGAGCTGGCGCACATCCTGGAAATGAACCATAGCCCTCGCTTCTGGGCCAACGTCGGCCGCATCTATCCGCAATACGAAGAAGCCAAGCAATTGCTGCGCAAACGCGCCGCGGAGCTGCCTACCCTGTTCGCCTGATGCGCATTCTCGCGGCCGCCGTCGCCCTGCCGCTGTTTGCCTTGCTGGCAGCATGCGCATCGATACGCGCCGCCGAGCCCCGGTTTACCGTTGTGACAGTTGATCCCGCCCGCGAGCACCTGCAGCTATTCCTCAATGATGAACACGGGCGTCCTTACAAACGCCTGGAGAACGTCGCAGCCGCGTTGGGCAGGCATGGAAAACGGCTGACCTTCGCCATGAACGCCGGTATGTACCACGCGGACTATTCGCCGGTCGGGCTGTTCATGGCCAACGGAGTCGAACTGTCGCCGCTTAACCTGGCATCCGGCAAGGGCAATTTCTTCATGCGCCCGAACGGCGTGTTCCTGGTCACCGAAGCCGGCGCGCTGGTGGTCGAGTCGTCTGCCTTTCCGGGACTGGCTGGCAAGGCTCGCATCGCAACGCAATCGGGCCCAATGCTGCTGTCGCACGGATTGATCAATCCGGCGTTCGATCCGAACTCCCGTTCCGTCCATATCCGCAACGGCGTCTGCACCCAGGATGGCAAGGCGACGTTCGTGATCAGCGAAGAGCGCATCAATTTCTACGACTTCGCCAGGTATATGCGCGATACCTTGAATTGCCGCGATGCGCTGTACCTGGACGGCTCCGTGTCTTCACTCTATTCACCGGCGCTTGGCCGAAACGATCATCGGGCCGACCTGGGCCCGATGATCGGCGTGGTAGCAGACTGAATTAAGCCAGCACCCCGCATAGATTTCTTGATAATATTCCGGCCACCTTTCATCACTTCCAGCCTGCCAATGAATTTTCGCCTCAAATCCAGCTTGTCGTTGCTTGCCCTGCTTGCACTCGGAGGCTGTGCTACGCCATACGTCGCGCCATCCGATCCCTCAAGCGCCAGGCTGCTCCTGGAAAACAACAATACCCAGCACATCGTCAATTTCGCGACCTTCGACGATGGAGAGACTTGCCAGGCCAGCACCGTCAAACGCATTACCCTGGATTCCTCCGGCAACTGGGGCATTGCACCGGCTGGGAAGCACGAAATCCGCATCAAGCCCGGCGAACCTTTCACACTCAGTTCATCCGTCGGTACCGGCTGCGAGGTCATGATCACGTTCCTGCCGAAGAAAGACGCGGTCTACCGGGCCTCGTTTACCTTCAGAGAACAATACTGCTTCCTGACGGTCGAGCGTGCAGTCCAGGATAGCCGGACCGGCCAGCGCTATGTACCGGAGGAGTCAGCCCGCAAGCGTGAGCCGGTGGCTGGCCTTGCAAACGGTGGCAGCTCCTGCAAATAAGCGTTCCCTCTGCAATCAGAGCCAGCCTGCTTCGCGGGCCAGGCGGAAGGCTTCCACGCGATTGCCGGCATTGAGCTTGCTGATCGCTTCCGACAGGTAGTTGCGCACCGTGCCTTCCGACAGGCTCAAATGCCTGGCAATCTCCGCGCCGCTGCGGCCTTCGCCGGCCAGGCGCAGCACCTGGCGTTCGCGTTCGCTCAAGGGATCTTCACCGCCGCTCCAGCTTTCCAGCGCCAGCTCGGGCGCAATGGCGCGGCCGCCGGCATGCACGCTGCGGATGGCGGCTGCCAGCGATTCGGACGGCGCATCCTTCAGCAGGTAGCCCCGCACGCCGGCCGCCATGGCACGGCGCAGGTAGCCGGAGCGGGCAAAGGTCGTGACGATCACCACGCGCGTCGCGGCGCCACGTTCGGACAGCACCGCGGCCAGCTCCAAGCCTGTCATCAGCGGCATTTCGATATCGGTCAGCACGATGTCCGGGTGCAGTTCCTGGCACAGGGCCAAGGCATCCTGGCCGTTGCGTGCCTGGCCAACCACGTCCAGGTCGGGTTCCAGTTTCAATAGCGCCGCCAGGGCGCCCAGTACCATCGACTGGTCTTCGGCAATCAACACGCGGATCATGCAACGGCTCCCATCGGCAAATGTAACTCCAGCGCCAGGCCGCCCGCAGACGCGCCGTGGCCCGCCAGCATTGTCAGGCGTCCCCCTGCTGCCGCAATACGCTCACGCATGCCGCGCAAGCCATTGCCGCATGCCAGCGCATCGCGGTCGACGGGCGCACTGCCATCGTCACTGATGTGGCAGACGATCTGCCCGTCCTCCTGGCGAACCCGGACCTGGCAGCGTGTCGCCCTGGCATGGCGCAGGATGTTGGTGACGGCCTCGCGCAGGGACAGCGCAAGCACGTTTTCCACCGTGGCCGGCATGGGGAATGGCTGCACGTTTGCATCGAGCTCCACGCCGGCTGCCGCGAGCGCGGCACGCGCCTGCGCCAGTTCCTGGGCAAAGCCGCTTTGGCGGTAGCCGGTAACGGCGCTGCGCACTTCGGCCAGGGCATGGCGTGCTGTGGTTTCGATATCCTTGATTTCCTTCGCCGTTGCCGCCGTATCGCGCTCGAGCAAGCGCCCAGCCAGTTCGGCCTTGATGGCAATCAGCGACAGGGTGTGCCCCAACAGGTCGTGCAGGTCGCGCGAAATGCGCTCGCGCTCGGCGATGCGGGCGATGTGCTCGACTTCTTCCTGTTTGCGAAGAAGCTGCTGGCTCGAACGGCGCACGCGGGCATCCATCACGCTGGCGATGCCGACTGGTGCGCCGACCGCCAGTGCCGGCAACAGGAACGGCAGCGTCAAGTCCACCGCCAGGGCCGCCAGCGCCGCACTACCGAGTACCAGGCCGATCCCCAGGTAGGCGTGGCGCGGCTGCTCCAGCGCCGCACACATCGAACAGGCAAAAATGAAAAAGGTGCAGGCGCCGAAATTGAATGGCGCCCAGGCGAAGCCCAGGGCGACCGTCGCCAGCAACAGCGGCACCGCCTGCCGGTTGCGCAGCCGGTAGCTGGCCAGGTACATCGGCACGAAGGCCGCCACCGACAGCACCAGCAGGGCAAATTCCAGCAGCGTGGGCCTGATGTAGAAGTACTTCCAGAGGAAGAAATTCAGCGACAGCAACCACAGGTAAGGCGCCTTGCCCAAGTGCGGCGGCACCCAGGGACCTTCCAGCCAACGTCTTACCTGGACCATGCTGATTCCCTTTACTGGTTAGTCAAACGAACGTCGGCAATCTGGAACTGGTAGTCGCCAATCCTGGGGCCGGCGTTAAACATGATCAGGGTGATCGCACTGGTATCGACGCCGGCGAAACTGGCCATCGGCATCGCCACTTCCTGCCATTCCGCTCCGGCGGCAAACGGCTGGTAGACCGGAATGCGCGCACTACCGTGCATGATCCCCACCTGGTAGCCCTGGCCATCACCCTTGACGCGGAAGCGCAAGGTCTTGGCGGCGCTCAGGTTGGCGGCCTGGAACGGCTGGCTGCCGGGCACGAACGCGATACCAGCCCATGGGAAGGCGAAGCCCTGCTGCACGCTCGCTTTCACGTTGACCGCATTTTCACCCGCGTACTCCAGGTTCACCGTCGATTTGCCGCCCAGGAAAGCGTCGTTGGAGGGCACCCAGCCGGTGCCGAACGGACTGGCCAGCTTTTCCTTGCTGAACAGGCTGATCATGCCATCTGCAGGCAGCACTAGCGGCGTACCTTTCGGCGTGCTCAATTCCTTGGCCACCAATTCCTGCTGCGCCTTGCGGCGTGCAGACTGGGTCTCGCCATCTTTCCAGACTTCGACAATATTGCGGGTCGCCTTGATGTCCTGGCTTGGATCGCCGTCCACCAGCACCAGGTCGGCCTTGGCGCCCTTGGCAATCGTGCCCCGGTCAGCCAGGCGGAACGCCTTGGCCGGCACCGACGTGGCGGCGCGCAGCGCTTCCAGCGGCGTAAGTCCTGCCTGGGTCAAGGAGAGCAGTTCGTGGTGCAGGCTGGCGCCGGCCTGGGTACCGCCGTTGCCGGCGTCGGTGCCGGCCAGCACCGGCACGCCAGCCGTGCGCAATGCAGCGACCACCGACCTGGTCGCGCTCAGGCGCTGAGCCATTTCCTTTTTGCCGTATGGGGAGTTCAGCGGCGCGATCTGGTCGCTCGTCAGCAGGGCCATCATCTGCTTGTCTTCCAACACGTCCTTCTCCTTCAGGCCAGCCACGCTTTCCAGTACGCTGAAGGTCGGGATGATGAAAGCCTTGCGCTCGTGGGCCAGCTTGACGAAGGACTTCAGGTCTGCGTCCGCAATCGACTGGCCGTCGAACATGTGCACCAGGCCGTCGGCGCCTTCTTCCAGCGCGCTGCGGGCATCCTGCGCATTGGAAATGTGCACCACGGCCAGCTTGCCGCGCTGATGCGCGGCCGAGATCAGCGCCCTCACCGTGGCGCGGTCCAGGCTTGGCGTCGGATGGCCCGGCCAGCCCGGCTCCATCACGATCTTGATGAAATGCGAGCCTTCGGCAATGCGGGCATCGACCCAGGGCTGCGCCTCTTCCGGCCTGGTCAGGGTGGGAATAGGCATGCCGTATTCGGTACCATGGCCGCCGGGCACGGTGGCCAGTACGCCAGCCGAGATGATGTCCGGACGGTCCTTGTTCTCGCCGCGCGCCATGCGGCCGTTCATTTCCTGCAGCAGCGGCACGGCGGTGAACATATCCAGTTCGCTGGTCACGCCGAACACCAGCGGCAGTTCGAGATGCTGGAAGCTGTGGGTATGCGAATCGATCAGGCCCGGCATCAGCGTGCGGCCGGCGCCATCGACCACCTTCGCACCAGCGGGCAGCTTGCCCTTGAAGTCGGCGTTGGCGATCTTGCCGCCTTCCAGCAGCACGCTGCGCCTGGCATGCACTTTCTGCCCGTCGAAAACCCGGACGTCCTTGATCAGGGTGGTTTCAACTGCCATGGCAGGCACGGCGCAGGCCAGGCTGGCGGCAACTAACAGTTTTAGCATTGCGGTTCTCCTTGTGGTCAGGTGAACGCAGTATCCGGTGTGCGCCCGGTGCGCGCCAGAACGGAATGCCACGACTTCGTCATGACATTTGTCACTTCAAATCAGGAAGCAACGCGATCGTGCGTGCGGTGGCGCCGCGGTGGGTATTGGCGAAGGTCAGCGCATGCGCGCCCATCGCGCCGCGTGCCGTGCTGTCGGCCAGCAGGCGCGCAGCCTGCTGCATCAGGCCATCGCTGTTCGGCACGCGTACTGCGCCGCCTTGCTGCAGGCAGTCTTCGGTGGCTTGGGCGAAGTTGAAAGTATGCTCGCCGACGATGATCGGCTTGCCCAGTGCGGCCGGTTCGATCAGGTTCTGGCCACCCAGCGGCTGCAGGCTGCCGCCGATAAAGGCCAGGTCGCAGGCCGAATAATAGGCAAACATTTCGCCCATCGAATCGCCCAGTACCACTTCGGTGGAAGGGGCGACGCCGGCGGCCGCGCCGTTGCTCATTGCCGTCAGCGACGAGCGGCGCTGCAGCGACAGGCCGCGCTCCGTCACCATCGCCGCCACTTCGTCGAAGCGTTGCGGATGGCGCGGCACAATCAGCAGCAGCACGTCCTGCGGCAGCGCTGCGCGCGCGGCCTGGAATGCTTGCAGGATCATGTCCTCCTCGCCCTCACGCGTGCTGGCGCACAGGAACACCGGACGCACGCCGAACTGCTGGCGCAAATGCGAGCCCGTTGCCAGGGCTGCTTGCGGGATCACCACGTCGAACTTGATGCTGCCGGTCACGCTCACGTTGGCGGCGCCCAACTCGCGGATGCGCAATGCATCGGCTTCGGTCTGCGCCGCCACCAGGGTAATGCCCTGGGCTGCATCGCGTATCACCTTGCCGAAGCGCTGCGCCTTGACCAGCGAACGCTCGCTCAGCCGGGCATTGGCCAATACCACCGGCACTTTATCGCGCTGGCATTGCAGGATCAGGTTGGGCCAGACTTCCGTCTCCATCAGGATACAGACGCGCGGCTCGAAATGGCGGATGAAGCGCGCCACCAGCAGCGGCATGTCGTATGGCAGGAAGGACTGCACCACGCGCGCGCCATGCTTGCCGAACAGGCTCTTGCCGGTGGCACGCCCGGTCGGCGTCATGCAAGTGAGCACGATGCGCGCCTGCGGATATTTCTTCAACAGGGCATCGACCAGCGGCTCGGCGGCACGCGTCTCGCCGACCGACACCGCGTGCACCCAGATGGTGGCCGGTTCATCGTTGGCAGCGCGTGCGCCATAAAAGCCCAGGCGCTCGCCCCAATGCTGGCGGTAGCCCGGCTCCTTGCGGCCGCGCCACCACAGGCGGCACAGCACCAGCGGCAAAGCCAGCCACCACATGAATGTGTAAAAGAGTCGCATACTCAGAGCAGGCTTTGGGCGGCGGCCAGCACTTCAGCCACGCCGGGCGGCGAGCCTTTGTCGCCGAGGTTGATAATGCGGGGCGACCAGTTGCCTTCCGTTTTCCAGCGCGGCGAATCGGCGTAGATTTCCACCACGGGACGCGAAAACGCCGCCGCGATATGGGTCAGGCCAGTGTCCACGCCGACGGCCAGCGCAGCGCGGCGCGCCAGCATGACGGCATCGGCCATCGACAGCTTCGGCAGCACGCGGGCATTCGGCATGCCGGCGGCCAGCGCTTCCGCTTCCGTCTTTTCCTTGTCCGAGCCCCATGGCAGCAACACCGGCATCGGCGCCAGTGCCTTGCCCAGCTCGATCCAGTTGGCCGGAGCCCATTTCTTGGCGTCACGTGCCGTGCCGTGGAAGAACACGGCGTATGGCGCCTCTCCCATCCACTGCGGCCGTGGCTCGCCGGCAGCTACTTCGGGCAGGCCGAAATCGGCCGGGTAATCGACCGTGAACCCGAGCGCAGCGCCCACTACCAGGCGGCCGCGTGCCACCGCGTGCGTGCGCGGGTCGAGTGCAACGCTCTTGCTGTGGAAGATGCGGGAAATGCCTTCGTAGCCCGAACCTTCGCTGCCGTTGGCCAGGCCGACCTTGTTCTTGCCGCGTGCAGCGCCCATGATGACACCGGTCTTCAGCAGTCCCTGGGTGTCGAACACGTAGTCGTATTGCACTTCGCGCAGCTTGCTGAAGAAGGCGCCGATCTCGGCGCGCGTTTCCTTCTTGCCCAGGCTCTTGCGCCAGCGGCGCAGGCCCCACGGCAGGATATTGCGCACCATCGGGTTCAGGCGCACCAGGCTGACATAGCCTTCCTCCACCACCCAATCGATGTTCGCGTCGGGGAAATGGCGCTTGATGTCGGCCACGATCGGCATATTGTGCAGCACGTCCCCCAGCGAAGAGACGCGCACGAGCAGGATATTCATCTAGAACGGCAGTTTCGCATCCGGCTTGGCAGCCAGGATCACATCGCGGAACTGCCCCTGGATGCGTGCCAGCGCAGCCGGCGATTCCGCCTCGAAGCGCATCACGATCACCGGCGTGGTGTTCGAGGAGCGCGCCAGGCCGAAGCCATCGGCATATTCCACGCGCAGGCCGTCGATATCGATGACGCGTTCATTGCCAGGGAATGTCGCCTCGGCGGCCAGCTTGGCCATCAGCGCGTAGTTTTCGCCTTCGTCCAGTTGCAGTTGCAGTTCCGGCGTACTGTCCGACTTGGGCAGTGCATTCAGCAGCGCCGAAGGATCGGCGTGGCGGGTCAGGATTTCCAGCATGCGCGCGCCGGCATACAGGCCGTCATCGAAGCCGTACCAGCGGTCCTTGAAGAACACGTGGCCACTCATTTCGCCGCCCAGCGGGGCGCCGGTTTCCTTCAGCTTGGCCTTCACCAGCGAGTGGCCGGTCTTGCACATGAGCGGCTTGCCGCCGGCTTGCTCGATGTAGGAAGCCAGGTGGCGCGTGCATTTCACGTCGTACAGGATTTGCCCGCCCGGATTGCGGCTCAGCACGTCTTCCGCAAACAGCATCAACTGGCGGTCCGGGTAGATGATCTGGCCATCCTTGGTCACGATGCCGAGGCGGTCGCCGTCGCCGTCGAAAGCCAGGCCGATTTCAGCGTCGGTATCCTGCAGCGCCTTGACCAGGTCCTGCAGGTTTTCCGGATGCGCCGGGTCCGGGTGGTGGTTCGGGAACGTGCCGTCCACTTCGCAGAACAACTCGATCACTTCGCAGCCCATGCCGCGATACAGCTCGCCGGCGAAGGCGCCGGCCACGCCGTTGCCGCAATCGACGGCAATCTTGATCGGGCGCGCAATCTTCACGTCGCCGATGATGCGCTGCAAATACTGTTCGCGGATGTCGTAAGTGCTGTACTTACCGGCGGCAGCAGCCGGCCGCAGGCCCCCTTCGATGGCATGGTACAAGGCGGTGATGGAGTCGCCATGGATCGCCTCGCCCTTCAGCACCATCTTGAAGCCGTTATAGTCTGGCGGGTTATGGCTGCCGGTGACCATGATGCCGGAACGCGTGTCCAGCACCTGGGTACCGAAATACACCATCGGCGTCGCCACCACGCCCAGGTCGATCACGTCGACGCCGGCAGCCTGCAGGCCCTGCGCCAGGGCTGCGATCAGGCCGGGGCCGGACAAGCGGCCGTCGCGGCCGATGACGACACTGCGCTCCCCCTTGGCGGCGGCAGCCAGGCCGAATGCATGGCCGACCGAACGCGCCACGCCTTCGTCCAGGGTGTTACCGATGATGCCGCGGATATCGTAGGCTTTGAAGATGGATTTAGAGAGAGCAACCATGGAGACTGAAAGACAAATATTAAAAAGCTGGCTCAGATGCGCAGGTCGTCAATCGACTTGCCGCCGTCGACCCAGTCCTTGACCCATTTCGGCTGGCGGCCGCGGCCGGTCCACTGCTCGGCTGCATTGGCGGGATTGCGATAGCGCGCTTCGACCTTGCCCCCCTTGTTGCGGGTACCTGGGAAGCCAGCCAGCAATTCCTTGAGCGGAACGCCGGCTTGCTGGGCGATGGCGAATATCTGTTCGCGCGCCTTTTGCTTATCCATGCCTTCACGCTGCTTTAATTCGCGCTTAATCTGTTCCTGCAGGTTGCGCAATTCAGAGGATGACAAATTCGACAGGTCCATCTTCCTATCCTTTATTAGATTTCGATGCTTGGGAATATACACGAAATCGGCCTAGCGGATTTTCTTATGTCGAATCATCCAGCGCGGCGCTTTAAAGCGGACAATCCGCGCATATAGCCAGACATAACTCGCAATAAATAACAGGCAGAACAGCATCAACACCCAGGTATAGCGCCAGAAAATCGTGGCGGGAATCACGGCCATCAGCGAAAACATCCACAGGTATGGCGAGGTCATCGAATTGCGGCGCACCAGGGCGCGCGCATCCTTGCGGCCAACGGTCCATTGCACCACGCGCCGGAAAATCAGGCTATGCAGGTGAATACCGTCCGGCATGGCCGGCGAAGTGCCGCGGATGAAGAAACGCCGATATACGCTGAACAGGGTTTCAAAAGTCGGATATATTAATAGCAATACGGCGTACCAAGTAGAAACTTGTGGATTGCGCATTACCAGCAACAGGGCCAATTCGCCCAACATAAATCCGATAAAGTAAGCACCGCCATCGCCCAGGAATATCAGCCCGACCGGATAATTCCAGATCAGGAACCCAGCCGTGGCGCCGGCCACCATCAAGGCCGCCACCAGCACGAACATATCATTGACCTGCAGCGCGACATAACCCAATGACAGCAGCATGCAAATCGTCACCACGCTGGCCAGCCCATTGAAGCCATCGATAATATTGATGGCGTTGGCAATGCCGGCCACCGCCAGCACCGTGAGCGGCAGCGTAAACCACAGGTAGGGTAGCGGCGTGGTCGAGAACATCCAGTCGATGCGGTCAATCCGCGCATCCATCAGGAAATAGGCCAGCAAGGCGGCAAACATGGTCAGCAGCAGGCGCCGGCGCGCGCTGACTTTGCCCGTATAGTCTTCGACAATGCCGCCGAGGAAGGCAAACATGGCGCACATGATCAGTGACAGCATCCAGCTCGTCATGACCGGCACGCGCCAGACCGAAACGCAGGCGCTCAGGGCAACGGCCAGGAAGATGGACAAGCCGCCGATGCGGGCCACATGGTGGACGTGTACTTTCTGTACGCCGCCGAAATCAGTGTCTAGTGCCGGGCCATGCAAGCGCACTTCCTTGATGACCCACAGGGTCAAGAGTGCGGACGTGAAAAAGCTCACGAGGAAGGAAAACATTTGTTCTTATCAGTATAGTGAGCCAGCCGCCATTGTCGCAGCGCAGCAAGAAAGATTGCTCGCGCGCTAAGCGGCGATTGTACCGTATGCGCAGGACGGGACGGGAAATTCTAGCCTATAGCGTTGCGTCTAAGGTATTTACTTACTAATTGATACTTTTAGCCCGGCAGGCCCGGCGCTGCGCACCGCCAGCCGGCATGATCATGCGTTATCCTATGCTGATGAAAACTTACGTAGTCGGCGACCTGCAGGGTTGCCATGGCGAGACCGTCACCCTGGTCGAACGGATTCTGGACACCGAACATGCTGCCGGCAATGAACCGCCTGCCATCCTGTTTTGCGGCGACTTGATCAATCGCGGGCCCGATTCGCTGTCCACCTTGCGCTATGTGCAAGCCCTGAGCCAGGGCAGCGACGGCCGTATCGACGCGGTGCTGGGCAACCACGACCTGCACCTGCTGGCAGTGGCCAACGGCATCCGCCCCGAGTCGAGTTCCGACACCATCGAACACATCCTGGCCGCAGCCGACCGCGAAGCCCTGCTGCACTGGCTGCGCCTGCGGCCGATGGCCCTGATGCGCCTCGGCCACCTGCTGGTGCATGGCGGCGTGCTGCCGCAATGGACGGCGCAGCAGGCCATGGCGCTGGCCGGCGAAGTGGAGACCGCACTGCGCGGCGAGGAATGGGTGGCTTTCCTGCGCGAGATGTACGGCAACCAGCCCGACCGCTGGAGCGATGAGCTGACCGGTGCCGCGCGCCTGCGCTGCATCGTCAACGCCCTGACCCGCATGCGCTTTTGCAGCGCCGAGGGCGTGATGGACTTCAAGATGAAGGAATCGGCGCATGCCGCCCCGTCGAGCGGCCTGATGCCGTGGTTTGAGGTGCCGGGCCGCCGCACCAGCGATATCACCGTGGTCTTCGGCCACTGGTCGGCGTTGGGCTTGCGCATCATGCCGCGCCTGATTGCCCTCGACAGCGGCTGCGTCTGGGGCGGCAAGCTGTCGGCCGTCTGCCTGGACGACCGCAGCCTGCTGCAGGTGGACTGCCCGGAATACCGGATGATTTAGTGCTTCGAGCTGCCCTCGGCTGGTGTCGAGGCCTGCGCCTGTGACTGTGCCGGGCCCTGGCTGTCGGCCTTGCCCGCTTCGCCCGCGCCTTCCGCCGCGGCGGGCGCCGTGCCTTCGGCCGGCGCAAAGGTCACCACCATCAATTCCTTGTACGCTTCCGACTTGCGCAACGGCTCCAGGTTGGCACTGCCCTTGATCGCCTCTTCATCCGTGAAGCCGTTGACGATGGCCGTCTCCAGCGAGGCCATGGCGGCGTTCTTGCGGCCTAGCTGCGCCTGGGCCTGGGCCAGCAGGAAGTAGGACTCCGCCTCCTTGGGGGCCTTCAGCGTGGCGGCATACGCCTTGTCGGCCGCGATGCCGAAATTCTTCTGCGCCAGGCTTTCCGTCGCCTGCGTGCGCAGGGTCCTGGCATTGGTGAAGGTGTCGCCACTGCAGGCCGCCAACAGCAGGCAGGCCGCCAGCACACTGATCCTGGTCATGCTGATTGCTCCTGTAAAGATTCCGGCTGCGGCACGATGCCCAGCGCGGCGCCGATCGCAGCATGGGTTGCTGCCGCCAGTTCACGGCGATGGGCGCCCTCGCCCGGCACCGCTTCCAGCACGCTCAGGCGTGCCCGCACCGGCTTGCCATCAAGGATATTTGCCACGCTTTGCACGAACGTCATGTCGCCGATGAAGTCCACCGAGGGATGCGGCTGGCCCGCCGGGTCGACATAGGACAGGGCGAAAGGCTGCACCAGTACCTTGCCGTCCACTGCCGCCTCGAACAGGTTGGCGTGGAAAGGCAGCAGCGTGCCTTGCGCGGCTGTCGTCCCCTCCGGGAAGAAGGCTACGCGCTGGCCGTCCTGCAAGGCATGCACCAGGCCCTTGAAGATATTGCGCAGCTCGCGCTTGTTACCGCGTGCGATGAATACCGTTCCCGCCTGCGCCGCCAGCCAGCCGGCCAGCGGCCAGTCGCGGATTTCAGACTTGGCCACGAAACGGCAAGGATACAGCGCATTGATGACGAAGATGTCCAGCCACGAAATGTGGTTGCAGACGATCATGCCCTGCTCCAGCGGCGCCGCGCTGCCCGGCGTCATCTGCACCGCGACATTGCACATTGCCAGCAGCTGGCGCGACCAGCGCCGGATCTGGCCACTGCGCTTTGCCGTCCCGATGAAGGGGAACAGGAAAGCGCAGGTGGCCATGCCCTCCAGCATGTGCAGCAAAACGCGCCCGAGGCGCAGCACCAGGCGCCAGTCGAGATTGCGTTTAGCCGGCTGTGCGTTCATAGGCGACTTGGCCCGCTACGATGGTCGCCTGCACCTGCCCCGCCAGCTCGTAGCCGAGGAACGGAGTGTGCTTGCCCTGGCTGGCCAGGGCGCTACCGGTGACGGTCCAGCGTGCGGCCGGGTCGAACACCACCACGTCGGCCACGCTGCCCACGCCCAACTGGCCGGCTTGCGCCAGGCCAGCCACGCGTGCTGCTTCGCAGGTGACGCGTGCCACGGCGCGCGACAGCGCATCGTCCTTGCCCTGCGCCGCGGCATAGTCGTCGGCCCACTTGAGGGCCAGCGACAGCAGCAGTTCCAGCCCGGTGGCGCCGGGCGAAGCTTCGCCGAACGGCAGCAGCTTTTCGTCGTCGTCGCACGGGGTGTGATCGGAGCACATCGCATCGATGGTGCCGTCCAGCAGGCCGGCACGGATCGCATCGCGGTCGCGCTGGCTGCGGAACGGCGGGTCGACACGCGCGTTCGAGTCGAAGAAGTTGATGTCGGTGTCGGTCAGGTGCACGTGGTGCGCACCCACGTCGCAGGTGATCGGCAAGCCTTCGGCCTTGGCGGCGCGCACCAGCTCCAGGCCGGCGGCGGACGACATGCGGCACAGGTGGACCTTGGCGCCCGTGGCGCGCATCAGCTCGAAGATGGTGTGCAGGGCGATGGTCTCGGCCATCACCGGTACGCCGGACAGGCCCAGGCGCGAAGCCAGCGGGCCGCTGTTGGCAACGCCGCCGCGGCCGATGTACGCGTCCTGCGGGCGCAGCCAGATGGTGAAGCCGAAGGTGGCCGCGTACTGCATGCAGCGCTGCAGCACGGTGGTGTCCTTGATCGGGCTTTCGGCCTGCGAGAAGCCGATGCAGCCGGCGCCGGTCAGTTCCACCAGCTCGGTCAGCGCTTCGCCTTTCAGGCCGTGGGTCAGTGCGCCCAGCGGATGCACGTGGGCCTGGTTCAGGGCATTGGCGCGGTGCTTCAGCATTTCAATCAGGCCCGGCTCGTCAAGCACCGGATCGGTATCAGGCGGGCACACCAGGGAAGTCACGCCGCCCTGCACTGCCGCCTGCATTTCCGATTTCAGCGTGGCCTTGTATTCAAAGCCCGGTTCGCGCAGGCGCGCCGACAGGTCGACCAGGCCCGGCGCCACCACCTTGCCGGCGGCGTCGATGGTGCGCTCGGCCTTGAAGCCGGCCGGCGCGCTGCCGATGGCGGCCACCTTGCCGTCCACGATATACAGGTCTTGTTTGGAATCGATCTTGTTGGCCGGATCGATCAGTCGGCCGTTTTGGATAAGTACGTTCATTTTTATGCTTGCGTGCCTGCCAGGATGCTCATCACCGCCATGCGGACTGCGATACCGAAGGTGACCTGCGACAGGATCACCGCTTGCGGGCCGTCGGCCACGGCGGAGTCGATCTCCACCCCGCGGTTCATCGGGCCCGGGTGCATCACGATGGCGTCCGGCTTGGCCAGCGCCAGGCGCTCCGGCGTCAGGCCGTAGGCGCGGAAATATTCGCCGGCCGACGGCAGCAGGGCGCCGCTCATGCGCTCGTTCTGCAGGCGCAGCATGATGATCACGTCCACGTCCTTCAGGCCTTCATCCATGTTGGTAAAGGTGCGCACGCCCAGTTGCTCCAGGCCGCCCGGCAGCAGGGTGTGCGGGCCGATGGCGCGGATTTCCGGCACGCCCAGCGTGGTCAGCGCATGGATGTCGGAACGGGCCACGCGGCTGTGCAGGATGTCGCCCACGATGGCCACGCGCAGGCTGGTGAAGTCCTTCTTGTAGTGGCGGATGGTGTACATGTCCAGCAGGCCCTGCGTCGGGTGCGCGTGGCGGCCGTCGCCCGCGTTCACCACGTGCACGTGGTTCTGTTTGGTGTCCTGCAGGTGCTTGGCGATCAGGTATGGCGCGCCCGATTGCGAGTGGCGCACCACGAACATGTCGGCGTGCATGGCCGACAGGTTGTCGATGGTGTCCAGCAGCGACTCGCCCTTGCTGGCGGAAGACGCGGCGATGTTCAGGTTGATCACGTCGGCCGACAGGCGCTTGGCCGCGATCTCGAAGGTGGTGCGGGTACGGGTGGAATTTTCGAAGAACAGGTTGAAAACGCTTTTGCCGCGCATCAGCGGGACCTTCTTCACTTCGCGGTCCGACACGGACACGAATGAGGAGGCGGTATCGAGGATCTGGTTGATGATGGCCTTCGGCAGGCCCTCGGTCGTCAGCAGGTGCTGAAGCTCGCCGTGTTTGTTGAGTTGCGGATTAAGCATGGTTCTGTTCAATAGTCAGGGAAAACTTTCCTTCGCCGGCCTGCTGCAGGCGCAGCGCCTGGCCGGGCGCGCAGCGGGTGTGGGCCGCCACGAAATCGGCAGCCACCGGCAGTTGGCGTTCGCCGCGGTCCACCAGCGAGGCGAGCATGATGCGCGCCGGGCGGCCGTAGTCGAACAATTCGTTGATGGCGGCGCGCGTGGTGCGGCCGGTGTAGAGCACGTCGTCCACCAGCACGATGCTGGCGCCATTCACGTCGAAGCCGATATGGGTCGGCTTCACCTCGTGCGGCAAGCCCTTCTTCGCGTAATCGTCGCGGTAGAAGGACACGTCCAGCACGCCCAGGCGCGCGGTGAGGTTCAGGTCCTTGGCCAGGCGCTCGGCAATCCAGGCGCCGCCGGAATGGATGCCGACAATGGCCGGCTCGTTGGCGCCGGCAATACCGGTCTTGACCTGCTCGAGCAGGCTGGCGTACAGCGCTTCGGCGTCAAGCTGTTGGGGATCAGTGTGGGACATATTCGTCAAAGTATTGTTGGAGGATGATGGCGGCGGCACGGTCGTCGATGATTTCGCCGCGCTTGGCGGCAATCATCGCCGACGAGTAGCGCTCGTCGACCAGCACCACGGGAAGATTGAAGCGGCCGTTCAATTGATTGGCGAACTTGCGGCAGCGCGCAGTCATTTCGTGCTCTGCCCCGTCCGGGTGGAAGGGCAGGCCCACAATCAGCCTGGTCGGCCCCCATTTATCGATCAGGGCCTTGATCTCGGCGAAGCGTGCATCGTTGACGGTGGATTGAATGACGGCCAGGGGGCTGGCCTGGCCGATCATCGTATTTCCCATTGCGACACCAACGCGTTTGATGCCGAAGTCGAAGCCTAAAACAGTTTCCGGACTATGCATGACCCGCTTCAGAGTTCAACATCAGGGGGTCGAAGCCCAGCAGCTTGATGGCGGCCTGGTAGCGCTCCTCGATCGGCACATCGAACACGATGCGCGGGTCGGCGGCCACAGTCAGCCAGCCATTGCGTGCCAGTTCGTCTTCCAGCTGGCCGGGGCTCCAGCCCGCGTAGCCGATCGACACCATCATGCGTTCCGGGCCCTGGCCGCGGGCAACCGCTTCCAGCACGTCGATCGAGGTGGTAAAGGCCACGTCGTTGGTCACCGTCAGCGACGACGAATAGTGCGCGCCCGGAGTATGCAGCACGAAACCGCGGTCATCCTGCACCGGGCCGCCGAACATGATCGGCTCCGATTCCAGGTGGCGTTCGGCGGCGGACGACACTTCCAGGTCGATCCGGTCGAACAGCACTTCCATGGTCATATCGGTAGGCTTGTTGATCACGACGCCCAGCACGCCGTTCTCGTTGTGTTCGCACACATACACGACCGTGCCGCCAAAGATCGGGTCATGCATGGATGGCATGGCAATCAGGAAATGATTTGCCAGATTGAGCGCAGGGGCAGTCATATGTGCCTTTAGCTCCTTCAGTTCGCTAGTTTCCGGTAACAATCCCGGCACAGGCATGCTTCTGGTCAATTTGACTTTTTTCATGATTGCTCTCGATGCAGGACTGTTAAGAGTTCTTTACTGTAATATCCGCGCTGCAACTGCCGGATATACCCACAGTTTACTATGAATTGCTGATCCAGCCATGAAAAACGCCCTTGTCTGGTTGCGCCGGGACCTGCGCCTGTTCGATCATGCCGCCATGCATCACGCGCTGGCCTCTGCAGGGACAGTGTACTTTGCCTTTATTTTCGACCGCGCCATCCTGGATGCGCTGCCGGCGGCTGACCGCCGGGTCGAGTTCATCCACGATACGCTGTCGGCGCTTGCGGCTGAGCTGGAAGCGGCTGGCGGTCACCTGATCGTGCGGCACGACTTTGCCGAAATGGCAATCCCCGCGTTGGCTGCCGAGCTCGCAGTGGACGTTGTTTTTGCCAATCACGACTATGAGCCGGCAGCCATTGCCCGCGACGCCGCCGTGGCGCACACCCTGCGCGCCGCCGGGCGTGCGTTGCGTACTTTCAAGGACCAGGTGGTGTTCGAACGCGACGAGGTGAGGACCCAGTCCGGGCAACCGTTTTCCGTGTTCACCCCCTACAAGAACGCCTGGCTGCGCAAGCTGGAGGCCGATCCCTCGGTGCTGGCGCCGTGGACCGTGGAGCCGGGCCGCTTTGCGCCGGGCCGCAGCACGCTGCCGTCGCTGGCCGACATCGGTTTCGAGCGCACCAACCTGCATGAACTGGGCATCGGCAACGGGCCGCAGCTATTCGACGACTTCCTGGGCCGGATTGCCGGTTACGGCGCCGCGCGCGATTATCCGGCCGTAAAAGGGCCGTCCTACCTGTCGCTGCACCTGCGCTTCGGCACTGTGTCAATCCGCCACCTGGTGCGCACCGTGATGACCATCTCGGCGCGCGGCGCGGCAGGCGACGGCGGCGCGGTCTGGCTGTCCGAGCTGGTCTGGCGCGAGTTCTACATGCAGATCTTGTATCACAACCCGCACGTGGTGGAAGGCGCCTTCAAGCCGGCCTACGACAAGATCGAATGGGAGACCGGCCCGCAAGCCGACGAGCTGTTTGCCGCCTGGTGCCAAGGCCGGACCGGTTACCCGCTGGTGGATGCGGCCATGCTGCAGATCAACCGCACCGGCTATATGCACAACCGCCTGCGCATGGTGGCGGCATCGTTCCTGTGCAAGGACCTCGGCATCGACTGGCGCCGCGGCGAAGCTTTCTTTGCCTTGCACCTCAATGATTTCGACCTGGCCAACAACAACGGCGGCTGGCAATGGGCCTCGTCCTCAGGCTGCGATGCACAGCCCTACTTCCGCATTTTCAATCCCGTCACCCAATCGCAGAAGTTCGACCCGGAGGGGAAGTTCATCAAGCGCTACCTGCCGCAACTGGCAGGACTGTCGGCCAAGGAGATCCACCTGCCGCGCAACCCGGTGGTCGACCACGACGAAGCGCGCAAGCGCACGCTGGAACGCTACGCGGTCGTCAAAAAGTAAGCGATGCAGCCGAGCACTTCGCGCGGAATCGAGTAAAGGTCGCGCAGCTCGACATAGCGCGCGTGGCTATGGCCGGCAACGCGCACGCCGGCACGTTCGAGCGCAAGCCCGGTGCGCGGCACATGGAAGTACTGCGTCGCGACCAGCGCCGTGCGCAGGCCCCTGGCGCGCATGAAGGCAGCCGCGTTCCTGGCCGTCGCCATGGTATCCAGGCCCTGGCTGTCGACAACGATGGCAGCTGCCGGCACACCGTTCCCTGCCAGGTAGCCTGCCATCACCACTGCCTCGTCAAAGCCTTCCCTGCCCAGCCCTCCGCTCACGAAAATCAATGGCGCACGCTGGTCGCGGTACAAGGCCAACGCCATGTCGAGCCGCGCCTGCAGCCTTGGACTGGGCCTGCCATCTGGAGCTACTGTATTGCCTGGCACGACAATCAGGTCGGCATCGGCGTGCCGGTCGCTGCAGCCCGCAACGACAAGCAGGCCGCAGCCCAGCAGGAATACGCCCGCCAGCAGCGCGGCAAATAACTTGAGCAGTCGCATTCGATCAAATAAAAAAAAGGGCAGGCGCGGCGGCCTGCCCTGTGGTTCGCTACTGCACGCCTCAAGCGCGTTGCGGCAGCAGGCCGGCGATGGCGCCAAGCAGGATGTCTTCCTGGAACGGCTTGCCGAAGTAGGCATTCACGCCCAGTTGCAGCGCGTAGTTGCGGTGCTTGTCCGCCGAACGCGAGGTGATCATGATGATCGGGATCTCCTTGGTGCGTTCGTCGCCGCGCACGTTGCGGGTCAGGTCGAAGCCGTCCATGCGCGGCATTTCGATGTCGACCAGCATCAGTTCCGGCAAGCGGTCCTGCAACTGCTCCAGCGCATCCACGCCGTCCTTGGCCAGCATCACGTGATAGCCTTCGCGCTCCAGCAGGCGCTGGGTCACCTTGCGCACGGTGAGCGAATCGTCCACCACCATGACGGTGCCGTGGGCGCGGGTCGGTTCCGCCGGTTCGGCAACGCCGCCGGCCGGCGCTGGCGCCGGAGTCGCGGAAGTGCGCGGTGCCAGTTCCGGGTGCTGCGCCACGTGCAGCTGCAGCGCCACCGGATTCAGGATCAGCACGATCTCGCCCGAACCGAGCACGGTCGCGCCGGCGATGCCTGGCATGCGCGACAGTTGCGGGCCGATGTTCTTGATTACCACCTCGCGGTTGCCGAGGATCTCGTCGACGTGCAGCGCGACGCGGTCGGTACCGTTACGCAGCATCATGACCGGCGAAGAACGCTGCAGCAGCGGACGCGCATTGCCGTCGCCCAGCAAGGTCGCCAGGTAGCGCAGCGGCACGTGCTGGCCGTGGTGCACCACGGCGCCCTTGCCGGTTGCTTCGGCCAGTGCGCCTTCTTTCAATTGCAGCACCTGCTCCACCATCAGCGCCGGCACCGCGTGGGTGCGGCCGCCGGCGGAGATCAGCACCACCTGGGTCACGGCCAGCGTCAGCGGCAGGCGAATGGTGAAGCGGGAACCCTTGCCTGCTTCGGTGAAGGTTTCCACGCGGCCGCCCAGGGCTTGCGCCTCGGACAGCACGATGTCCATGCCCACGCCGCGGCCGGCCAGTTCGGTCAGCGTATCGGCGGTGGAGAAGCCAGGCTGGAAGATCAGGTTGGACGCTTCGGCGTCGCTCACCACCTGGTCTTCGGCCAGCAGGCCGACACTGCGCGCCTTGGCGCGGATGCGCTCCAGGTCCAGGCCGGCGCCGTCGTCGCTGAACTCCAGCACCACTTCGTTACCCTGCTGGCTGACCTGCACCAGCAGTTCGCCGGTCTCGCCCTTGCCGTGTTCAACGCGGCGTTCGCGCGACTCGATACCGTGCACGATGGCGTTACGCAGCAAGTGTTCGAACGGAGCGGCCATGCGTTCCAGAACGCTACGGTCCATTTCCACGCCGCCGCCGCGGATGTCCAGGTTGACGCGCTTGTCGGTTTCTTTCGCACCCTGGCGGGCCACGCGGAACAGACGCTCGGACACGCTGTTGAACGGCACCATGCGCACACGCATCAGGTCACGCTGCAGGTCACGCGTCATGCGCGCTTGCTGCGTCAAGTCGCCGGTGGCGCCGTCGATGGAACGGATCAGGCCTTCGTGGAAGGAGGCCACGTCGTTCACCGATTCGGCCATCATGCGGGTCAGTTCCTGCAGACGGGTAAAGCGGTCGAACTCCAGCGGGTCGAATTCACGCTCGCCGGCAATCGACATACGCGAGGCGATCTGCGATTCAGCTTGCATTTCGACTTCGCGCAGCTGGCGGCGCAGGCGATTCAAGTTCTCCTGGAAGTCGGATACCGAAGTACGTAGCGAGGTCACTTCGTTTTCCAGGCGCGACCGGGTGATCGATACTTCACCGGCCTGGTTGACCAGGCGGTCGAGGATGTCTGCACGCACACGCACCAGCGGCGAGGCCTTGGCGGCTTCCGCTTCATCGCCGCCACGGGCTGCCGCTGCAGGCGCTGTGGCCAGGCGCGCGGCCAGGGCGCTAAGCGAAGGCTGGGCTGCGCCTGGCACGGCTGGCGCGCCCGCTTCGGCGGCCGGCGCCGCGGCTGCCGCTTGCGCGGCGGCCATGGCAGCGGCGTAGGCTTCCGGATTTTGCAGTTGTTCGAACAGCAGCAGCGCGTGGTCGTAGTGCGCCATCAGCTCGTCGAACGAGTGCTGGGACGCGCTACCTGCGTGCACCATGTTTTCAATGTGCGTTTCGATTTCGTGCGCGTGCTGGCCAAGGCGCATTGCACCGGCCATGCGGGCGCTGCCCTTCACGGTGTGCAGCACGCGCTGCAGGCTGTGGGCATGCGAGAAATCGGTCGGCTTGGCGTGCCAGGCGCGCAGCGACTCGCCGATCTGCGGCAGCAGGTCGGTACCCTCTTCCAGGAACACCGGCAGCAGGTCCGGATCCAGCTCGTCGTGGATGTCGGACGGGCTGGCACCGAGCAGGTGCGGGGTTTCCGGCAGTTCGACCACCTGCACTTCGCTTGGCGCGGCGTGGTCGAGGTCGACCGCGTCTTCTTCGATCGCTTCGCCGGCGGCCAGCGCGGTGGCGTCGATGGCGTCGACTTCGATCGCGGCTTCCGCAGTCGCAGCGTCGGCTTCGGCCAGCAGCGCAGCTTCTTCAATTTCTTCGGCGGCCGGCTCCGGTTCGGCTTCGGCAACAGCGGGCGCAGCGATTTCTTCAACCACTGGCGCAGCGATTTCCTCGACGGCCGGTGCAACGATTTCTTCCAGCACTGGCGCAGCGATTTCCTCGACGGCCGGTGCTGCGGTTTCTTCGATGGCTGGTGCAGGCTGTTCGATCACCGGTGCGGCTTCGGCAACCAGTTCTTCCATCGCTTCAGGCGCCGCTTCGACCGGCTCCACCAGGTGCAAGGTGTCGGCCGCAGGCGCCGCTTGCGTCAGCTCCGGCGCGTCGAACGCATCATCGAAGGCGGCATCGAACAGGTTGTCGATATTGCCTTCCTGGGCGGCCACTGCCGGCGCCGGCTGCTCTGCGCTGTCGACTGCGGCAGGCGCTTCGGTCACCAGGCTGTGGTAGGTGTCGCTGAACAGGTTGTCGAGACGCTCTTCCAGCTGCTCGCCGCCTGGCTCGCCCACGATGCTGTCCAGGCGCTCGTCGAGCTCATGGCCAACTTCCGGCGGATGCGCCAGGTGGTCGCGCAGCTTGTGCAGCGCTTCGATCAGTTCCGGTTGCTCCGGCGGCAGCTCGCCGGTAGCGAAACTTTGCAGCATCTGCCGCACGCGCTCGATCGTGAAGTCGAACAGGTCGTGCTGGGCATCGTCCAGGTGCGGTGCCGGCGGCTGCAATTCTTGCAGCGTGATTTCCAGCGCATAGGACAGTTCCCGCAGCGGCTTGAAGCCCACCGTGCCGGACGTGCCGGTCAGGGTGTGCACCGCTTGCAGCGCTTCCGCGTTGACCGGGCGCCGTTCGTGGCGCCACTCGCCGAAATCTTGCGACAACAGGCGCACCAGTTCGTCGGTCTCCGCCATGTAGATGTTGTACAGCGGCAGCGGGATCGCCAGGCGTCCCACGAACTTCATATTGTCTTCCGCAGGCGGCTCTGGCGGCGTAGGTGCGGTAGCGGTCGGGAATTCGATGACGTTGGTGGCACGGGCCGGTGCCGCCTCGTCGTTCAGCGCCTCAAGTTGCAGGTCGGCGCTTGGCTCGCCTTCCACATATTCCGCGACCGGCAGGTCGGCGCTGATGTCGAACTGTTCGACACTGTCTGCGCCTGCTGCCCCAACGACGATCGGCTCTTCCAGCGACAAGGCAGGCTCGGCTTCGGGCACTTCGATCGCGTCCAGGTCGAAGGACAAGTCGCCGGACAGCGCTTCGCTTGCAGCGGCGACAGGTTCTGCCGCTTCGATTGCTTCCGCAGCCAGCTCCGGCAGCGGCTCTTCGGCCACCGGCGCGCTTGCTTCGGCAACTGCTTCGGCCGCGGCCGGGGCGGCTGGCGCAGGCGCTGCCTGGGTGCCGACAGCCGGACGCTCGAACACGCCGGTTTCCTGCACCCGCGCGGCGGCATCGACGATCGGTTTTTCCTGGCGCGCCGAGTTGCCGGTGGTCGCCAGTTCCTCGACCCAGGCCGACATCTCTTCGCTTGCATAGTTGAGCAGCGCGAACAAGTCTTCCGAGGCGCGGCGCTCTTCCGCCAGCCACAGGTTCATGACTTTTTCGATCGCATGGCCGCCATCGCCAAAGCGGTTCAGGCCCACCATGCGGCTGCTGCCCTTCAGCGTGTGGAAGGAGCGGCGCAGCATGGTCATGGTGTCGAGGTTGGAGATCTCGCCGTGCGGGCGCGCCAGCGTCTCGCGCACGAAGGCCAGCACTTCCTGGGCCTCGCCGATGAAGATTTCCAGCAGTTCGGCTTCGACTGCCTCGTCGCCGGCGGCGCCGGCTTCAGGGACAGGCGCCGTCAGCACCGGTTCGGGAGCCGCTTCCGGCTCCGGCAATGCTTCCTCCAGCACCGGGATCGATTCCGGGCCGGAAATTTTCTTGAACGGCACGGCGCGGAAAGTGCCGTGCTCCGGATCGAAGGTGAAACGCTCGCGTGCGCCGGATGGATTCTGCGCCAGCATGTCGACGAAGAAGCCCAGCGCGCCCACGTTCTGCGCGATATCGTCCAGCGCCTTGGCTTCGTGCGCCTCATCGAACTGGCCCGATGCCAGGCGGCCGATCTCGATGCGCACGTGCGCGGCGGCGTTCATCGCGTCATCCTGGTCCAGGATGGCGCAGGCGCCGTGCAACTGGTGCAGCACCTTGTCCAGGTCCGACAGCTCGGCGCGGCGCGCCGGGTCGGTGTAATACTCGTCCAGCATCTTCTCGACCTGGCGCAAGCCGGTCTTCATTTCCAGCGCCAGGGCGACGACGGTATCTTCCTCGTGCAGCTGGCGGGCCAGGCCGCCTTGCCACTGCGCCGGTTCCGGCGCCGCACCGCCGGCCGCCAGGGCCTGCAGGCGAGCCGCGATGGTGTCGGCGTGGGCGTTGAAATCGTCCGGCAGGTGGCGGATCTGGGCGATGCCATGCTCGGCGAACAGCAGCGCCGTCGCCATCTCCAGCCCCAGCGCCTCGCTGCGGCGGGTGCCTACGGTGCTGCGTGCCGATTCTGCGAGCTGGCGCAGCAATGCTGCCAGTGCGCCCAGGCCCAGCATTTCGCTGGCCACGGCGACCTTGGCCAGCGACTGGCCGAAATCGTTATCGAGTTCCTGGTTGTTTTCGTGCTGCTCGATGCGCTGCCACACCGAACGCGCATGGGCGATGCCCTCGCGCGCAGCGGCCAGCGATGCATCGTCGATACGGCCGTAGCGGCGCGTTTCGAAATCGTGCGGCACCATGCCGTCCAGCGCATAGCCGGCGCGCAGCTGGCGCGCCAGCGGCGGCAGGTGTTCCGGATCGGCCGAGGCGACGAAGAACAGCGCCTCCTTCAGCACGTTGTCCGGCAGTTCAGGCGAACCGGCCGACAGGCGGCGCAGTTGCAGGTTGATCAGGCCGAACAGCTGTTTGACGTAGCGGTTGCTTTCCTGCTGGCCGCCCACCACCAGCTCGGCGAAGGCCTGCATGGCGCGCCAGAACACGCGCGACTTGCGCTCGGCCTGCTGGTCTGCCACATCGGTGATGGCTGCCTGCAGCGCCGCGGCGTGGATAGCCTGGGTGCCGGCATCGGCCGCTTTCAGGTAAGGCAGCAGCGCGCGTTCAAAGCGCTGGCGCAGGGCCTTGTAGTCGGGGGTGCCGGTTGGCGCGCCGCTCGACGGCAGGGCTGCCGGCAGTTCCGGCACATGCGATACGTCAGGGAAGAACAGGTCGGCCGGGTGCACCCGGTCGATGCCCAGCAAATCCTGGATATCGCGGAAGAACGGGAACAGCCGCACCGGCTGGAACGGGGCGCCGGACAGCAGCTCCTCCAGGAATTCCACCAGTGCCTGGTACATATTGGCCAGCAACTGGGCGTGGTCCGACGTGCATTTCAGGGTGCCGTCACGCATGCGGTCCAGCACCACTTCCGCCAATTGCGTCAGCAGCGCCACGCCGTCCACGTCCACCATCTGCAAGGCGCCGTGCGCCTGGTGCAGGTGGGACTTGGCATGCATCAGCGCCGTGGTCTGGTCTTCCGCGTCACGCCCGCCGGCTTCGAACAGCGCCGTGCGGGAACGGGCCAGCGCTTCGCGGATTTCACCCATGACCCAGGACAGCGGGCCGGTGTCGTATTGCGGCAAAGCGGTGAACGAAAGATCAGGTTTGCTCATAGATTCTAAAAATTAAGCGGCAACTTGGGCACTAATCAGGCACCAACACGGAATCGCGACACGGAGTTCTTCAACTCCTGCGCCAGCGAGGTCAGTTTGCGAACCGAGCTAGCGGTTTGCTGGGTACCGTCCTGGGTTTGCTGCGTTACCTGCAGGATGTGCTGCATATTGTGCGCCACGCCGTTTGCCGACGTCGCCTGCATCCCGGTTGCGTAGGAAATGCCCTGAATCAGTTCCGCCAGGCGGTTCGAAACCTGCGAAATGTCCTGCAGTGCGGTACCTGCCGCGTCGGACAGTTTGGCACCTTCAACCACACCCTGCGTGGATTTTTCCATAGCGGCTACGGCGTCGTGGGTGTCGGTCTGAATGGTTTTCACCAGCGCACCGATCTGCTTGGCCGCTTCGGCGGAACGTTCCGCCAGTCGCTGAACCTCTTCCGCAACCACCGAGAAGCCTCGGCCTGCTTCACCTGCCGATGCCGCCTGGATCGCCGCGTTCAGCGCCAGCACGTTGGTCTGTTCGGTAATGTCGGAAATCAGCTCGGTAATTTCACCAATCTCCTGCGAGGATTCACCCAGTCGCTTGATGCGCTTCGAGGTTTCCTGGATCTGCTCGCGGATCTCGTCCATACCCTTGATCGCGTTCTGCACCGCGTCCGCACCCTGGCGTGCCGCATCAACCGACTGGCGCGCAACGTCCGCCGATTCTGCCGCGCTGCGCGACACGTCGGTAATTTCGTTGGCCATCTTCACGACGGTGTTCGATGCATCCTGAATCTCTTTCGACTGCGCTGCCGATGCTGCCAGCAGGTCGTTCGAAATGCCCTGTGCGTGGCTGGAAGCGGAGGTAACCTGTTCCGCGGTGACGGTCACACGGCCGACCAGGCCGCGCAGCTCTTCCACGGTGTAGTTGACCGAGTCGGCAATCGCGCCGGTAATGTCTTCGGAAACGGTTGCCTGCACGGTCAAGTCGCCGTCCGCCACTTCCTGCAGTTCGTTCATCAGGCGCAAAATTGCGGCCTGGTTCTGCTCGTTAATGGCCTTGGTTTCTTCTTCCTGCTGCTGCGCTTTCTGGCGCATGGCTTCCGCTTCCTGGCGGCGCCGCTCGGAAGCGCGGCCACGGTTCTGGGAATCGAGCAGCAGCACGCGGCCGATCGCCGCAGCGGAGACCAGGGTCACCACCAGGCCAACCACCATCAGCCAGAACGAAATACCCAGCGAGTCCTGCTGTTCGCGCAGCTTGGTCTGCAGGTTGGCGAAGTTGTTACGGACGTCTTCGTTCTCATTGAACAGCAGGCGTTCCGCGCTCTTCGCGGCGGAGAATTTTTCCAGACGGTCCAGAATGAACTTGACCAGCTTGTCGTAGTCTTCAAAGCCTTTTTTCAGGGCTTGCAGGTTTTCGCGGGTCTCGCCATCCTTCACGGCCGGCAGGCCGAGCTGGTCGCTGCCGCCCAGGAAGCCGTCCACGGTCTGGCGGAACACGGTGGCGTCGCGGCCCAGCTGGAACGCCGTTTCGGAGGAGGAAATGCCGCCCTCGGTCAGGAAGGCCGAAGCGCTACGGCTCATGCGCTGGGTCAGCATGCCCAGCTTGCCCAGCGCCGCCAGTTCCTTGGCGCTGCCGCCCTGCTTCAGGCGCGCCGACGAGACTTCTTCGGTCAGCGACAGCAGGTCAGGCGACATGGCGTTCAGTTTTTGCAGGGTCTCGTCCAGACCCGCCAGGTCCCACTTGTATTTGGCGATGGTGGCAGCCGCCTTGTCGGAAGCGGTCCACTTCTTGCGGGCGTCGTTCAGGGTCGGCAGCACCGCGCCTGGCGCCGACAGCACCGAGTGGCCGGCATAGCGGCCGCCGTCGGCCAGCGTCAGCAGCGCGCGATTCAGTTCGCTGCGGCTGTCTTCCAGCTGCTTGATCGCTTGCTGATTACCCTTAATCGCGTTAGGCGCCGCCTTGCCGATACGCTGCGAGTGCATCAGCACGTCGGAAGCGATCTGGGTACGGGTCGAGGTCACGCCGCTGTTGTACGCGTTCCATGCCACGAACACCACCGACAGCAGCAGGGACACGCCCAGCGTGGTGGACAGCAGGCTCAGCTGGCGTGCGCTCGGCAGGTGGCCGATCAGCGGCAGCTTGACGTTGGCCGCCGCTTCGCCCACCGAGCTGGTGCGCAGGCGCTGCAGCAGGCCGCGTGCGCCTTCTGCCGCTTCCGGGGTGACGCCGTCGGTCGCTGCCGGTTGTTCAGCAGTGGCAACCGCCGCTTCTGGCGACCCGCCCTCGTACTGAGAATTGTTAAAGCTGGCAAACTCCGAATTGGAACCCAGCTCGGCGCTGGCCTCCGGTGCGGAGCGCGACAAGAATTTAAATGCCATTACTACGTCCCCCGATAGCTTTCGATATATTGCGCCTGCCCGATGGCAGCGCGAGATTACAGGCCGATTTGCAGGAACCGCGCATCGTGCACCAGTTGGCCCAGGTCCAGCCTGGTCCACTGCTGCCCGTCACGGTCTTTGAATTGCTGGCCACCCCAGGCAGCTTGCCCATTGTCCGCCGGTGCTTCTTCCACCATTTCGTCCAGGTTGCGCAAGCCAAGCACACGCCCGGCCAGGATTGCGACGTTGAAGCCGAGGTGGGTGGCCAACGTCACCAGGCGGCTGTCCGGACCCGGCTGGGTGCCGGCCTCGCCCATATAGCGCGCCAGGTCGACCACACCGACCAGGTTGCCGCGGATATTGGACAGGCCGCGATACCAGTCCTGCGACAGCGGTACTGCTGTCACGGCCTGGAACGGCACGATTTCGCCGACCTGGGTCAGGTCCAGCAGGCAGCGGCGGCCGCCCAGCAGCACGCCCAGCTCGCGGCCTGCATTGCCCGTGCCGGCCTTGGCGGCCTGCATGCGCTCCAGCAGCGTCACTTGGTACTGCCGCAAGCGGCTGCGGCGTTCAGCGCCGGTCGGCGCCTGCTGTTCGGTCGTCATCGTTTAACCGAGTGCCGCGATCTTGGCCAGCAGCTCGGCTGCATCGACCGGTTTCACCAGGTAATCCTTGGCGCCCTGGCGAATGCCCCAGATGCGGTCGGTTTCCTGGTTCTTGGACGAGCAGATGATGATCGGCACGTCCTGCAGTTCCGGGTCCTTGGCGATGGCGCGCGTGACCTGGAAGCCGTTCTGGCCAGGCATCACCACGTCCATCAGGATCAGTTGCGGCTTGTCGGCCTTGATCTTGGCCATGGCTTCTTCGCCGTTTTCAGCGGTAGAAACGGTGAAGCCGCTGCGTACCAGGATGTCGGTCAGGTAATAACGCTCGGTAGGCGAGTCGTCTACGATCAGGATTCGTTGAATGGCCATGCTTTACTCTCTGTATTACGGTGTTTACGCACTGGCGGCGGCGGTGTGCTCTCGCACCGCAGCCAGCAGGCTATCTTTGGTGAAGGGTTTGGTCAGGTAGGCAGCCGAACCGACCATGGCGCCGCGCGCACGGTCGAACAGGCCATCCTTGGATGAGAGCATCAGCACTGGGGTGGAATGAAACTTGGCGCTCTTTTTGATCAGGGCGCAGGTTTGGTAACCATCCAGCCGCGGCATCAGGATGTCGCAGAAGATCAGCGCCGGCTGCTGGTCATTGATCTTGGCCAGCGCGTCGAAGCCGTCTTCGGCCAGGATTACCTGGTATCCCGCCTGGGTCAGGAAAATTTCTGCAGACCGACGAATGGTGCTGCTATCGTCGATCACCATGATTTTCAGTCCGGTTCCTTGCGGTTTATTCGTCATTTCTAAAGTATTCGCTCAATAGTCTCGCTACGATAGCACAGGGGGAGGGCCTGTGGCAGATCATGCTGCTGAAAAGAAACACTTATTTATTTGAAAACTTGGAAACATTCATTATTTGTCAAGTAACTGAGTTTTCAAATATATAACTTTTAGATCGCCACCATTTCGAAATCATCCTTGCGCGCGCCGCATTCGGGGCAAGTCCAGTTCATCGGCACATCGGCCCAGCGGGTGCCTGGTGCAATGCCTTCTTCCGGCAAGCCTGCGGCTTCGTCGTAAATCCATCCGCAGATCAGGCACATCCAGCTTTGGAATTCCTGGCTTGGTTCATTGCTGCTCACGTTGAGTCACCTTCTAATAAAGTAAAATGCTGAATTAGGTATCTTAATCTACCCGCCGTGCAAAACCAAACATCTCCCCTGATCCTGACATTTGGCGTGGCCGATCCGGTCGGCGCGGTTGGCGTGCATGCCGACCTGGCTGTATTCAATGCCCTGGGTTGCCGCGGCCTGTCCGCCACCACCGCCCTGCTGGTGGGCGACAGTGCGCGCGTCGAAGACCAGCAGCATGTCGATCCCGACTGGGTGGCCGACCAGGCCCGCATGGTACTGGAAGACGTACCGGTGCAAGCCTTCAAGGTCGGCGCGCTGGACCACCTGGAGCATGTCTCCACCCTGGCCGAAATCGTCTCCGACTATCCCGATGCGCCGCTGGTGCTCGATCCCTTCGGCAGCCAATTGCCGCCGCCGGGCGACGAAGACGATCCGGAAGAACTGCTGACGGTGCTGCGCCAGCTGCTGGTGCCGCAAGGCACGCTGCTGATGCTGTCCGAAGTCGAGCTGGCGCGCATGGCTGAAACCTGGCGCGAGCTGGGCAACGGCGAAACCATGGCCGACGACGCCGAGCACCTGATCGACCTCGGTTGCGAATACGTGCTGGTGACCGGCACCAATGCCGGCAGCGGCCAGCGCGCCAACACCCTGTATAACGCCGAAGGCGTGCTGCGTCACGATAAATGGCAACACCTGCCCGGCCCCTTCGTGGGCGCCGGCGGCACCCTGTCGGCCGCCATCGCCGCTTACCTGGCGCACGGCCTGGCCGTGCCGGAAGCGGTGGAACGCGCCGAGCAATACACTTACCAGACCCTGCTTCATGCCCAGCGCTACGGCATGGGGCGCTTTGTCCCCAATCGATTCTTCAAACTATGACCATTTCGAAAAACGACACCCTGTTTGAACGCGCCCAGAAAACCACCCCGGGCGGCGTCAACTCGCCGGTGCGCGCCTTCCGTTCGGTGGGCGGCACGCCGCGCTTCATCACCCGCGCCGAAGGTCCTTACTTCTGGGATGCGGACGGCAAGCGCTATATCGACTACATCGGCTCCTGGGGCCCGGCCATCGTCGGCCACGCCCATCCGCAAGTAGTGAAGGCGGTGCAGGACGCGGCGACGCGCGGCCTGTCCTTCGGCGCGCCAACCGAAGCGGAAATCGAGATGGCGGAAGAAATCTGCCGCCTGGTGCCGTCGATCGAACAGGTGCGCCTGGTCTCCTCCGGCACGGAAGCGACCATGAGCGCGCTGCGCCTGGCGCGCGGCGCCACCGGCCGCGACAAGATCGTCAAGTTCGAAGGCTGCTACCACGGCCACGCCGACTCCCTGCTGGTGAAAGCGGGCAGCGGCCTGCTCACCTTCGGCAACCCGACCTCGGCCGGCGTGCCGGAAGACTTCGTGAAACACACCCTGGTGCTGGACTACAACAACGTGGAGGCGATCCGCACCGCGTTTGAAGAATACGGCGACGAAATCGCCTGCGTCATCGTGGAACCGGTGGCCGGCAATATGAACCTGATCAAGGGCACCCCGGAATTCCTGGGCGCGCTGCGCGAACTGTGCACCCGGCACGGCGCCATCCTGATATTCGACGAAGTGATGTGCGGCTTCCGCGTCGGCCTGGGCGGCGCACAGGCACGGTACGGCATCAAGCCGGACCTGACCGCGCTGGGCAAGGTGATCGGCGGCGGCTTGCCGGTGGCAGCCTTCGGCGGTTCCAGGGAACTGATGTCGAAAATGTCGCCGGTTGGCGCCGTGTACCAGGCCGGCACCCTGTCGGGCAATCCGGTTGCCGTGGCAGCCGGCATGACCACCCTGAAGCTGATCCAGCAGCCGGGCTTTTATGACGGTCTGGCCCGCAGCGCGCGCCGCCTGGCCGATGGCCTGACCGCCGCCGCGAAAGAAGCCGGCGTGACCTTCTGCGCCGATGCCGAAGGCGGCATGTTCGGCCTGTACTTCAGCGCCACCCCGCCCAACAACTACGCTGAAATGATGGCCGGCGACCGCGACAAGTTCAACCTGTTCTTCCACAAGATGCTGGACGAAGGCGTCTACTTCGCCCCCGCCGCCTTCGAAGCGGGTTTCGTCAGCGCGCAGCACGATGATGCCGTGATCGACGCCACCATCGCTGCCGCGAAAAAAGTCTTCGCTACGCTCTAAAGCACCGGCGCGCTGCCGAAAGGCCGCGCGTCCATCGGGATGTCGATCAGGAAGGTGGTGCCCAGCGCCGCGGAACTGGTGACGATGATGCTGCCGCCGTGGCTCTCCGCCACGCGGCGCGCATACGGCAGCCCGACTCCCCAGCCATCCTTGGTGCATTTGCCGCCGCGCGCGCGGCGGTAGACCTGGAAGATCGATTCCATCTCTTCCGGCGGGATCGGATCGCCCTCATTGTGCACGGACAATTGCACGCGCTGGCCAAGGCTGCCCACCCGCACCAGTACCGGCGTGCCCGGTGCACGATACTTGATCGCATTGCCCAGCAAGTTCTCCAGCGCCCGCTGCAGCGAGGCGCGGCACCAGTGCCCCACGGCCGACTCAAATTCCACCTGCACCTGCACTGCGCTGCGCTCGATCGTTTGCTGCGCAATCTCATACGCCAGCAAGGCCAGGTCGAATTCCTCCAGGTGCAGCGGCAGGCGCTGTCCACCTTCAAACACCATGCAATCGAGCAGGTCGCGTGTCATGGCCTCGATGCGCTGCGCGTTCACCACGATGCGCTCGGCCAGGCGGCGGATATCGTCGCTCGGCGCCTTGCTTTCGATCACCTGCGCCGCCACGCTGACCGTCGACAGCGGCGTGCGCAAATCATGCGTCAGGGCGGCGATGAACTGCTCGCGCAGCGCCGACTGGATCAGCGCAAATGCCGTCACGCTTTCGCGGATGGCGCTGTCGATCGAGGTGGCAATCGCTTCACGCTGCTCATGCGTCAGCGTCACGTTGCCCTGGTGCAGCATCTTGAACAGCACCTGCCGGAACAACTGGTATTCGCGGATCAGGGTGGTGGTGTCATAGCCGCTCAGGCGCGCCCGCTCGCCGCCATGCTCTTGTGCGATCAGCGCCACGTCGACCCCGCTGGCCTGGTAAAACTCTTGCGTCAGCAGGCGCGCCAGGTGTTCGTAAAAAGTCGGCAAGGTGTTCAGCAAGATCGGATCGGGCAGCTCGCCGGCCTTGCCCAGCGTCTCCCGCGCGGCCTGGCGCCAGGCGTCGATCACCTGGTCGCGCAGCGCCAGCATCGCTTGCGATGAAGGAGACAAACCGACCTCAGTCATTCAGCCTCCTGGAAAATGTGAATTGTGAATCGAAAGAATGTGGCGGAGATACTTTCGTGTCAATACACAGCGGAATGCAGTAAATAACCGACAAGTACAAAAGCGGCGCGGCACGGGCGTGCCGGGCAGGCGTGGGCAAACACTGCTTAACCAATGGTTACAGGCAGTGTTGCAATCTTGCAGCGTGATTAGCGCGCCGGCGAACCGGCCGGCGCCTCGCACTCGGCCGCTGCCGGGCGGGTGCGCTGGAGCGGCACCGACATCAACCAGCCGCGCAGGTTCCTGATCAGCGCCCGGCCGCAGTGTTCGCTGATCGGTTCTGCCCGTTCGAGCGCATCGGTCTGCCCTTCCAGGTAATGGAAGGTCCGTTGGGCACCGGCGGCCCCCGCGGCCGGTGCCAGCGCATGCTTGCGCACGATCTCCACCGAGGCGCGGAACAGTGCGGCGCTCGCCTCGCGCAGCCGCAGGCCGCCGTCCTTTTGCCAGAATACGGCCTCATTCTCGACTTCGACCGCGCGCGACACCACCCGTACCGTGTTGCTGTAGACCGGCTGCTCGCTGCCGCCCTGGAATACGGACACGGTGTTATCAATGATCAGCGCGGTCTGGTCCTGCGTCATGTAAAACACCGGCGTGCTGGAAATCCGCCAGCCCGACTGTGGCCGGGCATTGGGCGCCAGCAAGGGCACGCCCGCCCGCTCGGCCAGTTCACCGTAGTTGAAGGAGTCCAGCGTTTTCCTAAACGGCACCAGGATCCGGTCGGCGTCGGTTTGCATCTCGCTGAGTTGCTCTTTCCTTTGGCCGTTGACCACCGCCGCATGCGTCACCAGGGCCACGATAAAGCCAAGCAGGCCAGGCGCCGGGTACAGCATGGTGCCCGGCTCCTGCCCTGCCTTGTCGAAATTGACCTGGCCGCGGAAATCGACTTTTTCCCTGGCCGGCAAACTCAGCGACCAGGCGGCATCGGGCTCGACCGATTCGCTCGCCTGCGTGGCCGGCATGCAGGCCAACAGCGCGGCCAACGCAATCAGGATCTGGCGTGCCATCAGTTTGCCAGCGGCTTGAGGATGGCCTGGCGCGCCTCTTCAATCGCCTGGAAATAGGCATTGCTCAAGCCAGGGAAAGCCGGCGCCTCATCCCAGTTGCCGTGCGCGCTCTTTTGCCGCAACACCGGCTGGTACCAGTCATAGGAATTGTCCTTGAGGTTGACCATATAGCTGACGCCGCTCACGATACCCTTGGGGTCGCCTGTTGGAATATAGGAAGAATAAGGGCGGGTGATGCCGACTTCGGTCAACTCCACCACCAGCAGCTTGTCGAGCCGGTATTTCGATCGCAGCGATGCGTAATCCCTGGCGGCCGCATTGCGCGCCGTGGCGCTGGCTTTCGGCAACTGGTCGGCCGCAATCGGCTCGTCGATCATGACCGGCACCTGGCCCTTCAGTTTCAGCGCTTCGGCGATGTCGCCCTTCAGGCTGGCCAGGTCGTCAGCCGGCAAGGTCCGGGTATGGGCCGTCAGCGCGGCATTCGCAACCGAGGCGGCAACGCGGGTCAGCGGCCAATCGGCGCCGGGGAAACTGGTATCGACCTTCGGCAGCCTGCTCATCGCGACACCGACCCGCAACCCCGGTTCAGCAAAGACCCTGAAGCCCTTCGATACCGGGGCTTGGGGCGCGCTGGCGCAGCCGCTCAGGAGTGCTGCGGCAACGGCAGCCAGCAGTCCAAATCGGAAGCTCATCTCAGCCCTTTCGTGTAGTTAAAATTTCCGCAACCGGGAGTTGCGACGAAATTTTACCTATCAAACGGGACTTAGCAAATGAATATGTTGCCCAATTTCAACAAATATGTTGCAGTAGTGCAAGAACGGTAATGGTGGGGCGGGACCGGATGGTCATTCGCGCTCTACAGATTGACGAAGGCATTTTCACCACGCAACCATTTGCCGGCATCTTGCTGCCCAGTGCGCAACCAGGTGTTGCGCACTGCCGGCACGCGAAACCACGCACAACGTATTGGTGCAGACCGGCTTCGCTACGGCGGCGGTTGCCGGTCGGCGGCCCAGTGCGGCTGGCTGAACGCGGCGGGCACGCCTTCGGCGTCGTAGATGCGGCGCCCCAAGCGCCAGGAATAAGGCATGGTCAGGTGGCTGGCGTCGGCATAGCGCAAGCTGCCGTCGGCCTCGTGCGCGCGGCAGACGCCGTTGTCGCACAGGTAAGCGTTGGCGTCGAAGTAGGCCACGTTGCGGTCCTGGCGCGCCAGTTGGCGCAGGTAGTCGTTGGCCGCCGCGATTTCGGGCTTGATCTCGACCCCGGACGGCTGGCAATCCAGCGCCGGATAAGTCAGCGCCTTCGCCTGGCAACCGCGCCGCACGCCCGGCACCTCCGGCACCTTGCCAAGCAGGACCACTTTCTTGTCCTGGCGCGTCAACTGGCTTACGGTCGCGCTCAATTGTTCGAAGAACTGCGGCGAACGGGCCTGGTATTGCGACCAGGAGGCGCCGAGGATGATCATGTCGTACTGCGCCAGCACGCCTTGCACCAGCTTGAGGGAATTGCGGCAATCCTGCAGGCGGCGCGCTTCGACAAAGGGTGCCGGGTCGCCCAGCACCGGCGGGCAGGAACCGATTTCCAGGTTGCGGAAGCGCAGCGCCGAATGCCTGGTGAATTCGCCCAGCATGCCGACGTAATGGGCCGCGTTCGAATCGCCCCACAGCAGCACCCGGATCTGGCCAGGGCCGCTGCCGACCACGCACTGCGCATCCACCAGGTCCGATTCGCTCAGGCGCTGGCGATGGCAGACATAGGGCTGGCCGGCGGCGGGCTGGTTGGCGTCGCCCAGCCGGACCAGTTCCTTGCGATACGGGGTGTCAAGCAGGCCCGGCCAGATCTTTCCGCCATATACCAGGGCCAGTGCCGCCATGCCGGCCAAGCCGCCCGGCAGGACGAACTGGCGCCAGGCCAGCGGCAACAGCGGCGCGCGGGAGTGGCGCGCCGGCACTTCGACCAGGCGGTAGCTGAGCGCAGCCAGCGCGAAGGTCAGCGCCGCCAGCAGCAGTGCCACCTTCAGATCGGGCGCGCCGTAACCATACTGCCACAGGGCGATCAGCGGCCAGTGCCACAGGTAGGCCGAGTACGACACCTTGCCGATGGCCACCGGCACGCGGTGCGCCAGCAAGCCGATGCCGGCATAGCGGCTGCGCCCGGCCTGGATCAGCAAGGCCGTTCCCAGCGTGGGCGGCAAGGCCAGCAGGCCGGGGAAGCGATCCAGCTTCGACAGGCCAAATAGCGACCACAGGATCAGCGCCGCGCCCAGCAGGGCCGCCGCGCCAGCCACGCGCGGCCGCCAAGCTGCCTGGCCGTCGCGCGCCGGCCAGGCCAGCATGGCGCCGGCCAGCATTTCGCCGCCGCGCGTGGGCAGCATGAAATAGGCCAGGTCTTTTTGCGCCCCCACCAGCCATTCGGCGCCGAGGAACGATGCCGCCGCCAGGCCGCCGGCCACCAGCAGGTAGGCCAGCCGGCTGCGCGGCCGCCAGCACATCAGCAGCAAGGGCCACAGCATATAGAACTGTTCTTCCACGCCGAGCGACCACAGGTGCAGCAAGGGATAGTTCTCGTTGCCGCCGGCGAAGTAGCCGCTGTCCTTGAAGAAGCAGAAATAGAAATTGGCCAGCGAAGCCAGCGACCACACTGCCGACTTGGCCGTGGTGCGCACGTCTTCCGGCAGCATCAGCAGCGCCGACAGCGCCAGCGTGACGCCCAGCACCAGCAGCATGGCCGGTGCAATGCGCTTGATGCGGCGGCGGTAGAATTCGGCCAGGGAGAAGGTGCCGGCGCCCAGCTCCTGCAGGATGTAGCGCGTGATCAGGTAGCCGGAAATGACGAAGAAGATGTCGACGCCGACAAAGCCGCCGGGCAGCCACTCCGCCCGCATGTGGAAGATGATGACGGCCAACACCGCAACGGCGCGCAGGCCATCGATATCCGGTCGATAGTCCTGTGCCGCCGGGCGCATCGCCTACCTGAGCCAGCCGCGGCGGCGGAAGTACAGCAGCGGCGCGGCGGCGCTGACGATCATCAGGCCCCAGGCCCAGCCATAGCCAATCTGCCACTTCAGTTCCGGCATGAAGTCGAAGTTCATGCCGTACACCGAGGCGATCAGGGTCGGCGGCAGGAAGGCCACCGACGCCACCGAGAAGATCTTGATGATCTTATTCTGGTTAATGTTGATGAAGCCGACGGTGGCATCCATCAGGAAGTTGATCTTATCGAACAGGAAGGAGGTGTGGCCGTCCAGCGATTCGATGTCGCGCAGGATCTGGCGCGCTTCCTCGAACTGGTCGGAATTCAGCAGGCGGCCGCGCATCAGGAACGACACCGCGCGGCGTGTATCCATCATGTTGCGGCGGATACGGCCGTTCAAGTCTTCCTCGTGGGCGATGGCGCTCAGGGCGTCGGCTGCGTCCTTGTCGGTGAATTCCTCCTGCAGCACGCGGCCCGAGACTTCTTCCAGGTTCTGGTAGATGCCCTCCAGCGCGTCCGCCGAGTATTCGGCGTCGGTAGCGTACAGGTCCAGCAGCACGTCCATGTAGTCGGCGATCGAGCCCGGGCGCGAACGGGCGCGCATGCGCACCAGGCGGAACACCGGCAGGTCGTCGGTGTGCACCGAGAACAGCATTTTCTTGGCCAGGATGAACGCCACCGTCACCACGCGCGACGGGCCTTCATCTTCTTCCAGCAGGAAGTCGGTACGCAGGTGGAGGTCGCCGTTTTCCGCTTCGTAGTAACGGGCGGAAGCTTCGATGTCCTTGACTTCGTCTTCGCCGGGCAGGATCACGCCGTAGATGGACTTGACCCAGGCGCGTTCGGCTTCTGTGGGATCGGTCAGGTCGACCCAGACCGGCGCCACTTGTTCAAGGTCTTCGCGCGTCTCAATAGGCACCTGGTTGAGCCGGCCATTTTGTAAAACGAAAACATTGATCATAGGCAATCTCAGCCGGACAGGAGGTGTAGAGCGCGGGTTCTAAAAAACTTCGCAAGTGTACCCGCAAAGGGGTAGCCGTTGCCACCCCCGGCGCTGCATATTTTTTAGCGTGTCGCGCGCTCGATGGCACGCTCTGTGGCACTTGGCATCGCCGCTGGCGGCGGCTTGGGCGGCTCTTTCGGCGCCTCGATCCCGCGCGTGTCGTGGATCTCGATGACTTTGCCCTTTTCACCACAGTCGGTATTGGAAATCACCGTCTGGCCATTGATGACGCACTTGCGCATCGGCGCCGCCGGCGGCGTCACCGTTGCCACCACGGGCGCCGCCGCTTCGGCAGCCTTGGCGCCGACCTTGTTCAAGCCTTCGGCAAACAGGTTTCGGTCCTGCCGCATGGAGATCAGCGCAAATACCGCCACTGCGCCCAGGGCGCCCATGATGACCGCCACGGTGACCAGGCTGATGCCCGATTGATATTTTTTCAAGGAAGCTCCGCCGAATTCATTCTTTGCATGATGATGCTGGTACGCCGCGCCAGGTAAGCCGATTCGCGGTGCGCATCAAAGTATTTGGGGCGCGGCAGCATCACTGCCAGCCGCGCCGCCTGTTCAGGCCCCAGCCGGGACGCCGGGATCCGGTAATAATGGCGCGCCGCTGCTTCCGCGCCGTAAATGCCGCGGCCGAACTCCGCCACATTCAGGTAGATCTCGAAGATGCGGCGCTTATCCATCAGCAGCTCCAGCATGTAAGTGATGATCAGCTCCTGCCCCTTGCGCAGGTAGCTGCGCGAGCCGGACAGGAACAGGTTCTTGGCCAGCTGCTGGGTGATCGTCGAGCCGCCATGGATCTTGGCGCCCTTTTTATTTTCCTGGTTATGCTCGTAGGCTTTCTGCATCGCCTCCCAATCCACGCCTTCATGTTCGGCGAAGTTGGCGTCTTCCGAAGCGATCACGGCGCGTTTCAGGTTCGGCGAAATGGCCGGGTAGCTGACCCAGGCCTGCTGTACGCGCGCTTTCGGGTCCTTCTCCTGCATCGCCGCCTGCTGCTCGCGCATGAAGGCCGTCATGCTCGGGTTATGGTCGACCCACCACCAGATCTGCACGAAGAAATACAACTGCACCGCGAGGAAAATCGCGATCGGGACGATGATGAACCATTTCAGCTTCTTGATCATAACTTGGCGCGCAACTGCTGCAGCACTTCGGCAGTTTGCGGGCGCACGCCGCGCCAGAGCTGGAAGGCTTCGGCGGCTTGCTCGACCAGCATGCCCAGGCCGTCGCGCGTGACGGCGCCGTGGCGGGCGGCGAATTCCATGAAGACGGTCGGCTTGGCGCCGTACATCATGTCCAGCGCCAGGGCGCCGTGCGCGAAGACGGTGGCCGGCACCGGCGGCAGGTCGGCGCTCAGGCTGGCGGACGTGGCATTGATGATGATGTCGAAAGCGCCCAGCACGTCGGCAAAGCCGCAGGGCGACAGCACGCCCGGCCCGGCCAGCGCGCCGAACTGATCGACCAGAGCTTCCGCGGTGGCGACGGTGCGGTTGGCAATCACCAGCGACGCCGGACGGTGTTCCAGGATGGGCAGCACCACGCCGCGCGCGGCGCCGCCGGCACCCAGCAGCAGCACGCGCTTGCCGGTAATCGGCACGCCGGCATTGAGCACGATATCGGCCACCAGGCCGGCGCCATCGGTATTGTCGCCCGTGATGCCGCCGTCGGCGTCGAACACCAGGGTGTTCACGGCGCCTGCGGCCTGGGCGCGCACGGTCAGGGAGCTAGCCAGCTTGTGCGCTTCCAGTTTGAACGGCACGGTGACGTTGGCCCCCTTGCCGCCACCCGCAATAAAGGCTTGCACCGCGGCGCCGAAGCCATCCAGCGGGGCCAGCCATTTTTCGTAACTCAGTTGCTGGCCAGTCTGCGCCGCATAAGCCGCGTGGATTTCAGGCGACTTGCTGTGGGCAATCGGGTTGCCGAAGACGCAGTACTTGTCCATTACTGGTTGCTTCCGTAGGAAACCTCGACCTTTTCTTCGCGCGTGAACACGAACTTCTGCACGATCACCCACAGGTCGTCGCGATCCTTGGAGCGCATATTCGGCGGGAATTTGCCGAACGGTGCGGAGCGGCGCACGATGCTGATGGCCGCTTTATCGAGATCCGGGTTGCCGGAACTGCGTTCAACCACGGTGCCGCCTTCCTTTTCATAGACGCTGCCGTCCTGGAAGATAGGAATGCTCAGCACTACCACGCCATACAGCTTGCGCCCATCCTTCTGCGGGAAATTCAGCGTGCCGATATCTTCCACGCGGCGGCGGAAGGCGTTGTAATACATGGCATAGCCCACGCCCTGCGTGCTCGGCGACAGGAAAGTCTTTTTCGGACGCTTGTTCTGGTCTTCGATGGTTTGCGTGATTTCCGCTTCCATGCGGGCGATGGCCTTGCTGCTTTCAATCAGCTCGGCGCCGGTGCGGCTCGGATCGGTCTGGTTCTTTTCCGCCACCGGTGCCGCGCTCAAAGGACTCTTCCTGACCTGGGTCAGCAGGTTTTTCTGGCGTTCTTCCAGCTCCTGCATATAACGCTGGGAAGCCTTGATGCTTTCGCCGGTTTCCATGCGGCGCATGTCGGGCAGCGGCGACTTGGCACGGCCGGCATCGGCATTGCCGCCGCCATCCAGGTCGGCCTGCGCCAGCGCATCGGCCTTCAGCGGCTTCGATGCATGCTTGGCATTGACCAGGATGACTTCAAGGCCGGGGTCGGTTGGCTCGACCTTGAAATCTTTGGGGGCGACGAAATGCACCGTCAGCGCCACGGCGTGGAACACCACCGATACTGCGGTGGCGATGACAAGGAACTGGTTTTCTTTGAAAGACTTCACGCGCTGGAATCAGAAATGATGCTTTTGAGAATCTTGAATTCTACTTCACTGTGGGCCTGGTTCGGTAACAACCGTCTCGCTGGCGAGCGAAGCTTCCTCCGCATCGACCTCGGTCGGCTGCGCCGGGTCGGCCGGCGCCTCTTCCTCGTCCAGTTCCGCTTCGGGCTCGGCAGGCAAGGTAATCGAGCCTTCCTGCAGGCGCGTCTCGATGGCAAGGTCGACTTCGTCCCAGCGCAGCAGGTCCAGCTTCACGTGTGACCCGCGTGCAACAGACGGCATGCCCGGCATGCGCACGATCAGCGGAATATCGGCCAGGCGCAGCACTTCATCCTTCAACACCACCGCCTCGACTTCCTTCGCATTTTCCTGGCCCAGCCAGCGCAGGCACCAGTAACGCTCCATATTCGACTGGAAGTCGGCATACGCCGCGTAGGCCGCATCGAAGGCCGACACGATGGCAAACAGGTTGGCATCCTTGTGCTTGAACGGCGCCACCATCGGCGCGGTCACGCCATGCGAGGCGCAAGCCAGGATCTGCCACTGGTTGACCAGGTCGGTATACCGGCGCAGCGGCGAGGTCGACCAGGCGTACTGGTCGACGCCCAGGCCCTGGTGCGGCGCGGCCTGGGTCATCATGCGTACCTGCATCTTGGCGGCCCAGCCGCCGACGCCCTGCCCCTGGGTACGGTAAATGCCCGGCACGCCGTGGTCATGCATCAGCTTGCCCCAGGTGCTGTTGGCGAAGATCATCAGCTCGGCCACGATCTTGTCCAGCGGCGCGCCGCGCTTGCGGCGGGCGATGGTGACCACGTCGTCTTCCACGTAGAAGTTGAAGTCGACGCGGTTGTTCTGTTCCGGCTTCAGGCCAAAGGCCTCGCGCTTGACCATGCGGCCCGCTTCCAGGTGCTGGGCCCAGCCCCACAGCAGGGTCAGTTCGGCCTTGCGCGGGTAGTCGCCCGCGCCGCTGGCCAGGGTTTCCTCGTTGACCAGTTCGTCCAGCGTGTTGTGGCGCAGGTTGTTGGCAATCGGGACCAGCTCGGCCCTGGTTTCGGTCGAAATCACCGACCAGTCGGCCGGATCGAGCACGGCGTACAGCGACAGCGCCGGGCAGGTCTTGCCTTCGGCCAGGGTGAAGGCGTCGACGATGCTGTCCGGCAGCATGGTGATCTTATCGCCCGGCATATAGACCGTGGACATGCGGCCGCGCGCGATCTTGTCGATGGCGTCGTCCGGCTTGATGCCCAGGCCAGGGGCGGCGATGTGGATGCCGACCCGCACCTTGCCATCCGCCTGGTGCACCACGGAGAAGGCGTCGTCGATCTCGGTGGTGGTCACGTCGTCAATCGAGAATGCTTCGACTGCCGCAGTGGGCAAGCCGGCCGGCGCGGCAGGCACCGGCAGTTCCGGGAAACCGTGGCCTTTGGGGAAGTTCTCGAACAGGAACCTGGCCATGTGCAGGTCTTTCGGCGACTTGATGCCGCCGGCCGACAGCATCAGGCGCGCCGGCGTGGTGTGCGCCTCGTTGGCGGCTTGCTCCAGCGCCTTGTATTCAATCGTGTTCTTGTCCGGCTTGAACAGCAGCTGGCTTACGATGTTCTGCATCGATGCCGGCAGGGTGCCCGCCTTCAGTTCCTCGGCATACTGGCCCTGGATGATGGCTTGCTGCTTCTTCTTTTCGATGCCGGCCAAGGCGGCCTTCAGGGTCTGCTCCGGCGCTTTCTTGTAGCGGCCGCGGCCCTTCTTGTGGAAGTAGATCGGGGCGGCGTGCAGGCTCAGGATCAGGCCGGCTGCTTCGGCCGGCTGCGGGGCGTGGCCGAAATACTCGGCGCCCAGCTCGGCAAAACCGAATTCCTCTTCGCCCGCCACTTCCCACAGGAAGTCCAGGTCGACGTCGGCGGCGATGGCCTTGGCCTGCTCCATCAGTTCGGCCGGCGACGGCTTGTCGAACTGCAGCATCACATCCTTGGTCTTGACCTTGTTGCGCTTGCCGCTTGCCATTTCGACCTGGTAGGCCTCGCCTGCTCGCGACAGCACGCTGCCTACTTTGAAATCGCCGGATTCTTCAAAAAATACATTCATTTCACATTGTTCCGTTCAAGCTGGAGCACCGGCGGCAGGAAAACCTCGGTCACCAGCAAAGTTCCTTCATGGCGCTGGTACAGGCAGCGCCGTGCATACAGTAAAGCGTCATCCGGCACCGCGGCACCATGCACCGCCAGGGCGCCGCGGGCGCGCCGGGCCAGCGGATGAGTCGCGCGCAAGCGCGCAAATTCCAGTTCGCCGCGCCGCACTTGCGGGTCGCCAAACAGCGTACTGCCGAGCGAGCGTTCGCCCAGGGCGCTGAACAGCGGCCAATCCGAGGCGTCGGCCGACATCGGCACCACGGTGTGGGCGAAGACGACAGGCGTATTATCACACCGCAGCAAAACCTCCCGCTCCCAGACGCGGCCGGGGCGATGGTAGCCGATGATATTGGCTTCGTCGGCGAGGCAGGTTGCCGTGTCCTGGTGCAGCAATTGCACGCGGAAGACGCTGCTGTGCGCTTTCAGCTTATTGGTCAGCGAACCGCCGCCCGTCAGCCAGTGGCGGTAAGGGTGCGGGGCGTTTGTCGCGAGCACGTGAGCGTGCCAGTTGGCCTGGCGCAGCGATTGACCTTTCATTGAATTTTGCCCGTGGTGCCGCAAAACTCGAGTACTTCGCCGAGGTAGCCGGCGTACTCGCTGATGGCGTGGTCGCTGCCCTGCACCACCTTCTGCTTCGCGCCGGCATAATGCGCCACCATGTCGCGGTAGTCCAGCACTTCGTCGCCGGTGCAGGCGACCAGGAAATAGCGTTCCGGCTGCGTGACTTGCGCCACGGCCAGCGCCCGCAGTTGCCCTATATATTCACGCTTGAATTCGAACGGCTGGTCCGAGTGGTAGGCGGTGGTGACGCCGACGTGCTGGTCGAGATCCAGCATCGGCACCACGGCGGGGTTCAGCAGGACGGCGCGGCAGCCCAGCTTTTCCGCCATCCACGTGGCGTAGTAGCCGCCCAGCGAGGAGCCGACGATGGCCAGTTCTTTCGCCGGCACGCCCGCCACCAAGCCGAACGCCAGCTCCATCGCCAGCTTGGGGCTGGCCGGCAGTTGCGGGCAGATGAACTCGGCGCTGCGGCCAAGCTGCGCCATCCGCTCCCCGGTCAGCCGCGCCTTCATCGACAGCGGCGAGGAGCGGAAGCCATGCAGGTACAAAATCATTACTTCAGGGCCTCCAGCAATTTCTGGTGGACGCCGCCGAAGCCGCCATTGCTCATCACAATAATATGGTCGCCCGGCCTGGCCTGCGCCACGATGGCTTTCACCATCAGGTCGAGGTCGTCGTAGGCCGACGCGATTTCGCCCATTGGCAACAGTGCTTCGCCCAGCTTCCAGCCCAGGGCTTTCTCGCTGCCGAAGCCGAATACCAGGTCGGCCTCTTTCAGGCTGCCGGGCAGCGCATCTTTCATGGTGCCCAGCTTCATGGTGTTGGAGCGCGGCTCCAGCACAGCCAGGATGCGGACATTCTTGCCGATCTTCTGGCGCAGGCCACCGACCGTGGTCTCGATGGCAGTCGGATGGTGGGCGAAGTCATCGTAGACGGTCACGCCGTTGACGCTGCCGCGCACTTCCATGCGGCGCTTGACGCTCTGGAAGCTGGCCAGTGCCTGCACGGCGATCTCGATCGGTACGCCCACGTGGCGCGCAGCGGCAATCGCTGCCAGCGCATTGGAACGATTATGTTTACCGGTCAGTTGCCAGTTCACGGTGGCGGACTTGGCGCCTTTGAAGATCACGTCGAAGCTGCCATCGGCATGTTCGGCCATGGCCCAGTCGGCGCCGTCCGCACTGCCGAAAGTTTCCTTCTCGCTCCAGCAGCCGCGCTTCAGCACGCGCTGCAGGCTGGTTTGGTCGGCATTGGCGATCACGCGGCCGATGCCCGGCACGGTGCGCACCAGGTGGTGGAACTGGGTTTCGATGGCGCCGATGTCGGGGAAGATGTCGGCGTGGTCGTATTCCAGGTTGTTCAGGATGGCGGTTTTCGAGTGGTAGTGCACAAACTTGCTGCGCTTGTCGAAGAAGGCAGTGTCATATTCGTCCGCTTCGATGACGAAGAATTCGGAGCTGGCGCCAGGACCGGTCAGGCGCGCCGAGATGCCGAAGTTCTGCGGAATGCCGCCGATCAGGAAGCCGGGAGCGTAACCGGCATGTTCCAGTATCCAGGCCACCATGGCCGAGGTGGTGGTCTTGCCGTGCGTGCCGGCGACCGACAGCACCCATTTGTCTTTCAGGATGTGGTCGCCGATCCACTGCGGGCCGGAGATCATCGGCAGGTTGCGGTTCATGATCTCTTCGACCAGCGGATTGCCGCGCGAAACCACGTTGCCGATCACATATAAATCGGGATTCAGTTCCACTTGCTCGGGGCCAAAGCCCTGGATCAGCTCAATACCCTGCGCTTCCAGCTGCGTGCTCATCGGGGGATAGACGTTGGCGTCGCAACCCGTTACGCGGTGGCCGGCTTCCTTTGCCAGAACGGCAAGGCCGCCCATGAAAGTGCCGCAAATGCCTAGGATGTGGATGTGCATGGTGGTGATGGAAAAGAATCAAGAGCCGGATTTTACCTGATTAAAACCGGTAAACCGGGGTCTGACACGAGTGTCAGACCCCGTCTGCTCATCTGTCTGGGGTCACGGTTGTGCGCTGTTGATCTTCTCAATAAATCAAAAGCCCAGAACCGGAACCGCAGACCGCGAGACCGTAGAGGGTCGGCCCCTGTGGGTCAGACCCTGGTTTACCGGTTTTAGGTATGATGCAACCATGAACCCCGAGATCAAAACCGAAATCGCCGCCGCCGCCGCCCGCATGATCGCGCAGGATGGTGCCGACTACGGTAGCGCCAAACGCAAGGCCGCCCGCCAGATATTGGGCGAGTCGCAGGCCCGCGACCTGTCCGACATCCTCCCCGACAACGAACAGATCGAAGAAGAAGTCCGCCTATACCACGCTCTATATAACGCCGACACCCACCCGGCACACTTGTTCAGATTGCGCGGCCTGGCTTTGCAAGTGATGGAAATGCTGGAACAATACCAACCCTTCCTGACCGGCTCCGTGCTGCACGGCACGGCGGGCATGCACGACGACATCCACCTGCAAGTGTTTGTGGACAGCGCCAAGGAAGTGGAGATTTATCTATTGAACAAGAACCTGCAAATCGAGATTTCCGAATCGCCCCACTTCCGCGGGCCCCGTTTCGAAGACGTCGAAACGGCCAGCTTCATGTGGAAAAACGTGGGCGTGCACGTCGAACTGTATGAACAGGACGACCTGCGCGGCGCCAAAAAGAAAAGCGGTGACAAGCTGCTGCGCGCCGACATCGCGGAACTACGCACCATCCTCACCAACAGCTCCCACCCAGCCCAACAATGAAAAAAATTGCGATGTACGCCGTGGTCGCCGTCCTGTTTGCCGGCGCCGGCGCCTGGTACGGCACACATAAAAAACCAGCTCCGGCCCCGATTACCGCCACCGCGCCGGCCGGCGTGAGTGGCCCGGTAGCAGCCATGATGGCCGAAACCTTGCCAAATGATAAAGGCATCAAGGAAGCGCTGTCGAAATGGCAAGGCAAAAACCTGCTGGTGAATTTCTGGGCACCGTGGTGCGCGCCATGCGTGGAAGAGATGCCGGAATTGTCGGAACTGCAAAATTCCGAGCTCGGCAAAAAAATCCAGGTGATTGGCATCGGCATCGATTCGCCGTCCAATATTGCAGAATTCACACAGAAAGTGAAAGTCGCCTACCCCATCTATGTGGCCGGCATGAGCGGCACCGAACTGTCGCGCCAGTTCGGCAATACGCAAGGCGGCCTGCCCTTTACGGTCCTGATTGGCGCTGACGGCACGGTCAAAAAGACCTACCTGGCGCGCTTGAAATTCGACGACCTGAAGGCCGACCTGGCGGCCTTAAACTAGCAGAAGCCGGTCGCCGAACGATCGTTCTATTAACTTCCGCCAAGCTATTTTCTCTTGCCAATGCTCGTAGATGGCGGCAAAATGCGGAACTTTCGCGGAAAATGGTCAGGGAATCATGGCATCGAACCTGCTGCTACTTAATGGCCCCAACCTGAATTTGTTGGGGACGCGCGAGCCTGAAACCTACGGCGCCAGCACATTGGCGGACGTTGAACAGGCAGCGCAGGCGCAGGCCAAAACAGCCGGTGCACAGCTCGCCTGTTTCCAGAGCAACCACGAAGGAGCGTTGATTGACCGCATCCACGCAGCCCGAACCGAGGGCGTGGATTTCATCGTCATCAACCCGGGAGGCTATACCCACACCAGCGTCGCACTGCGCGATGCATTGGCAGGCGTAGCGATCCCTTTTATTGAAGTACACATTTCGAATATTTATCGGCGGGAGGAATTCCGCCACCATTCCTATCTCAGCGCAATCGCACAGGGGACGATCTGCGGGCTTGGTATCGACGGATATCGTCTCGCCATCGACTTTGCTTTAAAAAGCAGTTAATCTACCGCGATCTGCGCACATCTAACGCGATGCCGCCCATAAGGCGACATCAAAGTAACCGTCAACATAATAGATAGAACAAGGGAGCCAACAACATGGATCTACGCAAGCTGAAGACGCTGATCGACCTGGTAGCAGAGTCGGACATCGCTGAACTGGAAGTGACCGAAGGCGAAAGCAAGGTTCGCATCGTCAAGTCCGGCGGCGTCATGCCGAACCAGGTAATGATGATGCCGCCGCAAGCGCCAACCCATTACGCAGCCGGCGGCGCTCCTGTCGCCGCACCGGTCGCCGCGCCTGCCGCCGCTCCAGCTGCCGCCGAGCCAACCGGCCACGTTGTGAAGTCCCCGATGGTGGGCACCTTCTACCGCGCTTCCGCACCTGGAAACCCAGCCTTCGTTGAAGTGGGCGCCACCGTGAAAGAAGGCGACACCCTGTGCATCATCGAAGCGATGAAGCTGCTGAACGAGATCGATGCCGACAAGTCCGGCACCATCACCCAGATCCTGGTCGAGAACGGCCAACCGGTCGAATTCGGCCAGCCACTGTTTGTGATCGGCTAAAGCCGGGCCATGGCTGCGATGGATACCCAGGCAGCCAGCACACACACATCCCACACCGAATCTGCCATGTTTGAAAAAATCCTTATTGCCAATCGCGGCGAAATCGCCCTGCGCATCCAGCGCGCGTGCCGCGAACTGGGCATCAAGACTGTGGTCGTGCACTCCGAGGCCGACCGTGACGCCAAGTATGTGAAGCTGGCCGACGAATCCGTCTGCATCGGCCCAGCACCTTCGGCCCAGTCCTACCTGAATATGCCGGCCATCATTTCCGCGGCCGAAGTGACCGACGCCGAAGCGATCCACCCGGGCTACGGCTTCCTGTCCGAGAACGCGGACTTTGCCGAGCGCGTGGAAAAATCCGGTTTCGTCTTCATCGGCCCGCGCGCCGAGTCGATCCGCATGATGGGCGACAAGGTGTCGGCCAAGCACGCGATGATCAAGGCCGGCGTACCTTGTGTGCCAGGCTCCGAAGGCGCCCTGCCGGATGACCCGAAAGTCATCGTGCAGATCGCACGCAAAGTCGGCTATCCGGTCATCATCAAGGCCGCAGGCGGCGGCGGTGGCCGCGGCATGCGCGTGGTGCACACCGAGGCTGCCCTGCTGAACGCCGTCACCATGACCAAGTCGGAAGCCGGCGCCGCCTTCGGCAATCCGGAAGTCTATATGGAGAAGTACCTGGAGAATCCACGCCACGTGGAAATCCAGATCCTCGCCGACGAACACAAAAACGCCGTCTGGCTGGGCGAACGTGACTGCTCCATGCAGCGCCGCCACCAGAAAGTGATCGAAGAAGCGCCGGCACCAGGCATCCCACGCAAGCTGATCGAAAAGATCGGCGACCGCTGCGCCGAAGCCTGCCGCAAGATCGGCTACCGCGGCGCGGGCACCTTCGAATTCCTGTACGAGAACGGCGAGTTCTATTTCATTGAAATGAACACCCGCGTGCAGGTTGAGCATCCGGTGACCGAAATGATCACCGGCATCGACATCGTGCAGGAACAGATCCGCATCGCCTCCGGCGAGAAGCTGCGCTTCCGCCAGCGCGACGTGATGCTGTCCGGCCACGCCATCGAATGCCGTATCAACGCCGAAGACCCGTTCAAGTTCACCCCGTCGCCAGGCCGCATTACCGCATGGCACGTACCAGGTGGCCCAGGCGTGCGTGTTGACTCGCACTCCTATGCAGGTTACTTTGTACCACCGAACTACGATTCGATGATCGGCAAGGTCATTACCTACGGCGCAACGCGCGAGCAGGCGATCCGCCGCATGCAGATCGCGCTGTCGGAAATGGTGGTTGAAGGAATTTCGACCAACATCCCGCTGCACCGCGAGCTGATGGTTGACGCGCGCTTCATCGAGGGTGGCACCAACATCCACTATCTGGAACAACGCCTGGCAGAGATGCCTAAGGCGGGCAAGTAAATAAGGCAGGTAAGTAATCAATGAGCTGGACTGAAATCGTCATCGAAGTAGCACGTGAACACGCCGAGGCACTGTCCGAGGCGCTGATGGACGCGGGCGCGCTGTCGGTGTCGGTGGAGGATGCCGACGAGGGCACCGACGCCGAAAAACCCCTGTTCGGCGAGCCGGGCATGGAGCCGACCGAAGCGGCATGGGATCATAGCCGCGTGGTCGCGCTGACCGATGACGAGGAAGACCAGGCCCTGATCGTGGCGGCTGCCGCCGGCGCGATCGGGCTGGCTCACCTGCCCAAGTTCACCACCCGCAAGGTGGAGGACGCTGACTGGGTGCGCCTGACCCAGTCGCAATTTGAGCCGATTCACATCGGCAAGAACATCTGGGTCGTGCCAAGCTGGCACGAGGCGCCGGATCCGTCCGCGCTGATCCTGGAACTGGACCCGGGCCTGGCCTTCGGTACCGGTTCCCACCCGACCACCAAGCTGTGCATGGAGTGGCTGGAAGCCCATCCGGCGCCGGGCAAGTCCGTGCTGGATTACGGCTGCGGTTCGGGCATCCTGGCCATGGTGGCACGCAAGCTGGGTGCCACCACCGTTGCCGGTGTGGATATCGATCCACAGGCTGTCGTGTCGGCCAACGACAATGCGCTGCGCAACCGCGTGGAAGACATCCAGTACTTCGTGCCGGACGATTTCGCCGAATCCGCGTTCGCCGCGCAGCGTTTCGATATCGTGGTCGCCAACATCCTGTCCTCGCCGCTAAAGCTGATGGCGCCGATGCTGTCCGGCCGCGTGGCGCCGGGCGGTTCGCTGGTGCTGTCCGGCGTGCTGGCGCGCCAGGCGGAAGAAGTTGCCGCGGCTTACGCGCCGTTCATCAAGCTGAGCGTCTGGGCTGAGCACGAAGGCTGGGTGTGCCTGTCTGGCACGCTGGCATAAGGTTTCTTCCCGACTGATGGCGCTCGCCACTAAATGCCCCCATTGCAATACGATCTTCAGGGTCGCGGCTGACCAACTGAAACTGCGCGGGGGCATTGTCCGTTGTGGCTCTTGCGCGCTGGTTTTCGATGGCAATGCTGCGCTGGTCGAACCTGCTGCCAAGCCGACTCCTGTCATTCCTGATGTAGTTGCCGGAACGCCGACTGCGAAGCCGGCGGTTTCTGACTACGTCCAGGGCTCGCCGGTCGATTTCGAAATTGACTTTAGCGAGGAGCCGGCTGCGGCCGCGCCACCGCCTGTTGCTTCTCCGGCCGAGGCTGCCCCTGAGGATGCCGCTCCCTCGCCCGCCGTTTGGCGCACGGCAAGCGCGCCCGCAGCTGAGCCGGCATCCGCTGCTGCCCAGCCACAAGTCAAACCACCCTCGCCCGACGACATCGCCATAGCCGCGGTGTCCCGTGCATTCGCCGCCGTGACTGCGCACCCGGCCCAGGCGGCGGCGCCGCAACAAGTCGTATCGTCGCGCGCAGCCGAACCTTCGCCAGCTCCGGCGACGGCCCCCGTTGCCGCTCAGCCAACAGCCAGGGCACCGGCATCGCCTGCCACGCGTTCGCTGATCGACGTCGTGTCGCCAGATGCCGCTTTCACGGCTGCGGCCGAACCATCACCGCCACTGGTGCCCGACGCGGCGGCCATGCCGCCGAACACCAAGGCAGGTTCGCCTGCTGCGCCGTCTTCGCTGGCTGACCTGGTGGCGCCTGATGCCATCTTCTCGGCTACCGCGGAACCGTCGCCGCCACTGGCGCCTCCGCCGGGCAGCAAAGCACCATCCCCAGCCCGCCCGGCCCCGCTTCTGGATGTGCTGTCGCCGGATGCCACTTTCTCGGCAGCCACCGAAACAACACCTGCCGCCGCACCGGCGGCTGCCCCAGTCGAACAAGCAGCAACGCCAGCGGATGCCGTACAGCCTGTCGCCGCCACCGAGGAAAACGCGCTTCCATGGGCGAGTGCCCCAGCGATCGAAACGCCATCGCCCGTCGGCCCCGAGGATGAGCACGTCGACTTTGAAGTACAGCCTCTTGGCGAAGAGAAGTCCGCCGAGCCTGCACAAACGGCCGAAGAGTCCCCGCTCCCGCCGCAGGACGCTCTCGCATTTGAAGCCCCATCGCCGACCGGCCACGTGGATGCGCCTGCCGACTTTGAAGTGCTGCCGCCTGGCGACGAAACCCCAGCCGAACTTGTGCAAGCCGCGGAGGAGCAAGCCCTCCCATCCGAGGCAATCGCATTGGAAGCGCCATCGCTCGCCGGCCACGTGGATGCGAATGTCGACTTTGAGGTGCCGCCGCCTGGCGAAGAAAAGTCACCCGAGCCTGAGCAAGCTGCCGCGGAGCTCGCCCTTGCGCCGGAAGCTCGTGCACTCGAAGAGCCGCTGCCGGCTGGCCAGGTGGACGTGCCTGTCGACTTTGAAATACTGCCGCTGGAAGAAGATCAAGCAGTCGAGCCAATGCAAGCGGCCGAAGAGCCCACGCTTCCGCCGGAAGACGTTCTCGCAGTTGACACGCCATCGCCGGTCGAGCACCTGGCTTCGACTGTCGACGAAGCGCACACTCCAGAGCAAACCAGCGAACAGGCCGGCGCCTCCCTGGTGGATGCGATCGACCAGTGGTCCGCCGACAATACGCCCCCTGACGGCCGCCTCGAGCCCTCCCTCGACACGCCACAAGAACACCTGGTCGTTGCCGCCCTCGATGACGCGCACCACTTTGAAGACTTGCCATCGGGCGAACAGCCCGCACCCGACGCGCCGGCCGCCGCGGCGGATGCAAACGGCCTGAGCGAACCCTCGCTGGATGCAGAACCCTGGCCCGCGCCCAACGCGGAGACCGCCAGCACGCTCTCGCCGGCCAACGAGCCATGGAGCCTGTCCGAGCCGGACGAAACCGCCCTGCACGCCGTAGCAGCCGTCAACACCGACGCCCCGGACGACGGTGCATCGGTGACCGATGACGAGCAGGCAGCCGAGCCGCCAGCCAAATCCCGCCGCGAACGCGCCCTGAAACGCGCCAAATCGCGCCGCGACACCAGCGCCCCGGCCGCTGAACACGAAGTCTTCGCCATCGAAGAGAACGGCCCCGCACAAGACACCAGCGAAGAAGACGCTGCGGCCCGCATGCGCGCCATCGCCGGCGTCGATGAAGCTGCAGCCGAGGACCTCGACCACTCCGACCTGAGCTTCGTGAAGCGCGTCGACCGCAGCCAGAAGTACGGCAAAGCCCTCACCATCACGATGGCAGTTGGCGTACCGATCCTGCTGGCCGGCCTGGTGGTGCAGGCCGCCACCACTTTCCGCGACACCCTGGCCGCCAATTATCCGCAATTGAAGCCGGCCCTGGCGGCAGTCTGCCAGCCGCTCGGCTGCAAGATTGCCCTGCCAACCCAGCTCGACGCACTCAGCGTCGAACCAGGCGAACTGGCCAGCATGACTGAAAACACCTTCAGCTTCAGCACCGTCCTGCGCAACCAGTCCAAGACCCCGCAAGCCTGGCCGCATATCGAGCTGACCCTGAACGACAACGCCGACAAGCCGGTGCTGCGCCGCGTGTTCGCCCCGCGCGAATACCTGCCGTCGCCAACCGAAACCGATAAAGGCTTCGGGCCACGCAGCGAGCAAAGCATTAAACTGTACTTCGAGCTGAAAGAGCTCAAAGCTTCCGGCTATCACATCGCCATTTTCTACCCTTAAAAATACTATGACTAAAACCGCGCTTGTCTGTGGCTCGCTGGCCATCGACATCATCATGCAGTACGAAGGCCGTTTCGGCGACACGCTGCTGGCAGACCAGCTGCACAAGGTCAACGTGTCCTTCCTGGTGCCGACCATGCGCACCGAGTTTGGCGGCTGCTCCGGCAATATTGCCTACTCGCTCAAGATGCTGGGCGGCGACCCACGTATCGTCGGCGTGCTGGGCCAGGATTGCGCGGCCTACCTGGAACGCTTCCAGAAGCTCGGCATCTCGACCGACAATATCCTGATCAAAAAAGATGCCTACAACGCGCAGTGCTTTGTCACCGCCGATGCGGACCACAACCAGATCAACGCCTTCCACCCTGGCGCGATGTCCTTCGCGCACGAGAACCCGATCGAGAAGGCCGGCCCGGCCCGCATCGCGATCATCTCGCCGGACGGCCACCTGGGCATGCTGCAGCACGCGGAAGACCTGGCGCGCCTGGGCGTCCCATTCATCTTCGATCCGGGCCAGCAAATGCCGATGTTCACCGCCGAACAACTGATCGGCTTCATTGAGCAGGCTACTTATGTAACCTGCAATGACTATGAAATCGAGCTGCTGATGTCGCGCACCGGGCTGACTATTCCGGCGATCGCCGCCAAGCTGGAAGCGCTGATCGTGACGCGCGGCGAGAAGGGTTCGGAGATTTATACCCAGGGCAAGCGGATCGATATTCCTGCCGTGCTGGTCGATTCGTCGCTGGACCTGGATCCGACCGGTTGCGGCGATGCGTATCGCGCTGGTTTGCTGTTTGGCCTGGTCAACGACCTGGGATGGGAATCGACTGGCCGGCTGGCCAGCTTGCTGGGCGCGATCAAGATCGTCACCAAAGGGGCGCAGAACCATGTGTTCACCCCTGCGGAGATTGCCGACAAATTTGAGGCGGCGTTCGGGTACCGTTTCTAAACCCGGCAATTCCGGGGAGTGTCTGACCCTTGGGTCAGACACTGATTGACCGGTTTAAAAGCCGGCCAACATCGTCCAGCGTCACCCCAGTCACCTCAAGTAGTTTCTTCTTATTGGTCTGTCCATGCGTCAGCGTCACCGCGCTGCGCGACACCCCCAGGGCCCCGGCCAGCCACTTCACCAACGCCTCATTCGCCTTCCCTTCAATGGGTTGCGCGGCCAGCTTGATCTTCAAGGCATCGTCCAGCACCCCGACCACCTCGGTCTTTTTCGCATTCGGCTGGATCTGCACCGCCAGGCGCACGCCGCCCGGCAGTGGGGAGCACCACGAACGGCTCATTCAGAATCCGAACAGCATGCCGACCAGCTTCTGGCAGATCAGCAGCAAGACCATCGCCACCATCACCGACAGGTCCAGGTTTCCGACCAGCGGCACCACCTTGCGGATAGGCCTGAGCAGCGGCTCGTTGAGCGCGTGCACGAACGGCGCCAGCGGCGCGTGGGGATTGATCCAGCTAAAGATGACCTCGATGATCAGCAGCACCATGAAGCCAAACAGTATCCACATCAGGAATTGGTACAGGGCTTTTATCAGCACGAATTCCACCGACCGCCCAATCAGGAAGTCGATCGAGGTGGCCAGGATCACGATCAGGAAGGCCCCAATCAGGCTGGCCCAGTCATAGCCCCCCATGCCGGGGACGATGCGGCGCAGCGGGCGCACCAGCCAGTCCGATAATTGAAAAGTAAACTGTGCCACCGACGAAGGCGGGCGGACGCGGATAGCCTGCATCCAGAAGCGCAGCAGCAGCACGCCGCCAAGGAGGCTCGCTACAACATCGACGATCAACTTCAGAATATCAAACACGAGTTCACTCCAAATAAAAAAACCGCTGTGCGATTGTCTCACACAGCGGTATTTTCGCCATCCGGCACCAAGCGTTTAAAGGCTTAGGCTGGACGGGTGCTGGTCGGGAACGGCCAGGCGGCTGCCGGGGCGATCACGGTTTTAGCTGCCGGAGCGGCGGCCGGAGCTGGAGCGGCTGCAGCAGCAGGTGCTGGTGCGGCGGCTGGCTTCACAGCTTCCTTCTTAGGAGCAGCTGGTTTCTTGGCAGCGGCCTTTTTAGGGGCAGCTGGTTTTGCAGCCGGAGCTGCAGCCGGTGCTACGGCTACTGGCGCAACAGCTGGCTTGGCTGCTGGCTTAGCCGAGGCTTTTTTTGGGGCGGCCTTTTTAGCTGCAGGCTTGGCAGCTGGTTTTGCGGCGGCTTTAGGAGCGGCTTTTTTAGCAGCTGGCTTGGCAGCAGCTTTCTTGGCAGCTGGCTTGGCAGCAGCTTTCTTGGCGGCTGGTTTTGCAGCAGCTTTAGGAGCGGCCTTCTTGGCAGCTGGCTTGGCAGCGGCTTTCTTGGCGGCTGGTTTAGCAGCAGCTTTCTTGGCGGCTGGTTTAGCAGCAGCTTTCTTGGCGGCTGGCTTGGCAGCGGCTTTCTTGGCGGCTGGCTTGGCAGCAGCTTTAGCTACGGTCTTTTTAGCTGCTGGTTTAGCTGCGGCTTTCTTGGCTGCTGGCTTAGCTGCGGCTTTCTTTGCTACTGGCTTAGCTGCTGCTTTTTTAGCGACGGCTTTTTTAGCTGCTGGTTTAGCTGCGGCTTTTTTAGCTGCTGGCTTAGCTGCTGCCTTGGCGACGGTTTTCTTCGCTGCTGGCTTAGCTGCTGCTTTCTTCGCTGCTGGTTTGGCAGCGGCTTTCTTCGCTACTGGCTTAGCTGCTGCTTTCTTGGCGGCTGGTTTTGCTGCTGGCTTGGCAGCGGCTTTCTTAGCTGCTGGTTTAGCGGCTGGCTTGGCAGCTGCTTTCTTGGCGGCTGGTTTAGCAGCTGGTTTAGCTGCGGCTTTAGCGGCCGGCTTAGCGGCAGCTTTCTTTGCTGGAGCAGCTGCTTTAGCGGCTGCTGGTTTCTTCTTAGCGGCGGTTGCCATTTTTAGTTCTCCTTCATCTGGGATGGGAAAAATTCACGCACAAATTTAAAACCCGTCCGGCCCTGCGCTGGACCAGGCGAATTATTCATCGGCACAAACAGGGTTGCGGTTTGCGCTAATGAATTCGGCACCCAGCTGAACTGCTGCACCTCCTCACAAGTGCAGCGCTTCAGCCATCGATTCCTGCGCCGGTGCTTGGCAGCGCAGGACTCAAATTCTTTGTCGCGACGATTGCGCGGGTGGGGCGTAAATTCAGCTCCTCGACCCCTCGTCGGGCCACGTGATACGACCAGCGTTCAAAGAAAAAACCGCCCGGCCTGATCGAGTGATCAGGAGAGCGGCTTTGCTGTCGTCGTGTGGTCTTTAAGCATACTTATGCGTTTTTGGTTCCCATTATTCTTCGATTTTTGCGGTAACAACACACTCAAAAAACAGTGCTTGCAAATTCACGCGATTTCAAGTTCGCAAAGTACACGAAAGCTTGTCGATGCGCAACCAGCACGAATGATTTTCTTCTTCTTTTTTTGCGTCGATCTGCGAGTTCGCGCACATTGAAACGCGCTTCGCGAGCCGCCCGCGCGCTTCGGTCGGCTATCGCGCTGTCGCGCACCTTCGCATAACGCCTTTAGGTAAAGGCTGTATGAAAAATGAAGCGCCCCGGCCCGCGCTTTCGCGCGAGACCGGGGCGGCTGATGGCGGCGTTTGAAATTTTTTTTTCGTCGCGATTACGCGACATGCAAAATTCGCTTCATCACGCGTTCGAGATCGAGCAAACAGGTGCTGTGCGTGCTTCCATCTGTTTGCGGAAGCTCCACCACCTCATGCGATTCGGCCGACAAGCCTTGCGCCGTCACCGAGGTCTTCATCAGCGAGGGCGCGGCGAAACGCTTGCCGTCATCGACAGTGACGATGTCGGCCACCGCGTCGACCAGCAGGCCGTAACGCCCTTCCTCGCGCTCGATGACGAGCACCTTGCCCGTGCCTTCGCCTGCTTCCATGCCGTACAGGCGGCGCAAATCGACCAGGCTGATGAGCTCTTGGCGCAGGTTCAGCACGCCACACAGGTAGTCCGGCATGCCGGGCGGATGGCTGATGTCGCCCGCGTGCTCGATGATTTCGCGCACTTGCTTCAACTCCAGCGCAAACAGTTCAGCGACCCGGAAGCTCAGGTAGACCGTGCGGCCGGTGCGCTGGCTGGCCGCCTTGGCTTGCGCCGAGGTTTGAGCCGAGGTTTGAGCCTGATACAGCTGGCGGTGGCCCAGGTCCATCTCGCCGATCTCGCTGCGCGAGAAGATGCCTTCATGGTCCAGCAGGATCACATCCGCCTCTCCAGCCCGCGCTACGCAACCGGCAAACATGGCACTGCGTTCTTTGCTCAGCAAAGGGATGGGCAGTACTTCATCGCTGGTGAAATGCAGGATGCTTTCCACCTCGTCGACCAGGAATCCGAGCGTTGCCTCGCCGATGCGGGCGACCAGGATGCGCTGGCCGGCCTGGGCTTGCACCGGCTGGCCGCCGGCCAGCGCGGCAAAGTCCACCACCGGCACCTGCAAGCCGCGGAACTGCATGCGGCCGCGGCACAGGGGACCGGCCAGGATCGATTCGGCCAGCTCGGGCACGCGGACGATCTCCTGGATCGCCTTCATCTCCATCGCAAAGCGGGCACCGGATGCGCGAAAGCTGATTGCGTGGCGGCGCTCGCCGGCTACACGCAGCTGGCGCCGCATTTCGGCGCCGCTGGCGCGCATCGATTGCACTTGCGGCACGTTCTCGATCTGCACCAGGCGGTCGACGTCGAGCACTTGCACCAGTCGCTTGCCTTCCTCCAGCAAGATGGTGCCGGCTACTACCCCTTGTGTCGAACCCTCTGCATAACGCAACCGGCTGCGTTGTTCGGGCCGCACGCGCAGGATTTCGCCGGTTGCGTGAACCAGCAAACCGACCTGCACTTCCTGGTAGTCGATGATGGCGATCTTGTTCGACGCTTCGGCCGCCGGCGCCGCCGGGTCGAACAGGCGCCCCAGGTTCACCACCGGAATCACGCTGCCGCGCAAGGTGAACATGCCTTCCAGGTACGGCGGGGCAAGCGGCAGGCAGGTCATGGGTGCAGGGAAGTTAACCACCTCCCGGATGCACAGGGCGGGCAGCGCGAACTCGTCCCCGTCCAGCATGAAGGAGCCGAAAAGTTCGACCGTTGCCCCGGCGTTCGCCTGCGGCGACGCCGGCACCACACGCAAGGCTTCCATGGCTTACACCACGAAACCGGCGACCAGCTTGTTCAGTTCCCCGGCGCGCGCGTTCAGGCTGGCAGTCGACGAGGCAATGCTGTCGCAGCTGCCGGCCGACTGCTCGGCTGCTTCGGCGATATGGTTGATGGCCACGCTCACCTCGCGCGCCGACAGCAGCTGCTCCCGGGCCTCATGCGAGATCTCGGCAATCGCTTCGCTGGTTTTGCCGACGCCCTTTACGATGCGGTCGAAGGCGTCGCTGGCCTGGTGCGAGATGGCCGTGCCGGTATTCACGCGCTTGACCGACTCGCTGATCAGCTTGGAAATCTCCTTGGTCGCCTGCGAGGAACGCTCGGCCAGCTTGCGCACCTCGTCCGCCACCACCGAGAAGCCCAGGCCATGTTCGCCGGCGCGGGCCGCCTCGATGGCCGCGTTGAAGGCCAGCATATTGGTCTGATTGGCAATATCGCTGATCACCTTCACGATTTCGCCGATGTCTTCCGAAGAACGGTTGATCAGGTCCATCGCTTCGATCGAACGCGCCACTGCCTTGGCGCCCGCCTCGGCTTCGTCCTGGGTGGACCTGGCCAGCTCATTGGCATGGCCGGTACTGGTGGCAATCGCATCGATCGAGCGGGTCAGGCCATCGACCGTGGCATTCATTTCCTCCACCGTGGCGCCCAGCTCCTGCGAGCCGCCGGCCACCACGCCGGCGCGGTTGGCGATCTCCCCGGCATCGTCGGCAAAGGCGGTGGCCGACATCACCACCTGCCCGATCACACCGCGCAAGTCTCCCATCATCTTGCCGATACCGGCGCCCAGCTGGTCGAGCGCCTCCTCGCCGGCCAGTGGCACTTCAGCCGTCAGGTCGCCTTTTGCCGCGCGCGCCACCGCATCGAGCAGGCGCTCGATCTTGGCGGCATCGCTGGCGGCCTTGTCCTTGATGCCCTGCTCCATCAGCACCTGCTCGGTGATGTCGCTGGCGAACTTGACGATTTTGAAAGGCGTGCCGTTCATGTCGAGGATCGGGTTATAGGTGGCCTGGATCCAGATCGTCTTACCGCCATTGCCGACGCGCTTGTAGCGGCCGCCGTCGAACTCGCCGCGGTTCAGTTTTTGCCAGAAGCGCTTGTAGTCGACGCTGGAGGCGTAGTCGCTTTCGCAGAACATGCGGTGGTGTTCGCCCTTGATGTCTTCCAGCGTATAACCCATCGCATCGAGGAAGTTGCCGTTCGCGGTCAGCACGTGGCCGCCCATGTCGAACTCAATCACAGCCTGTGCCTTGTCCATGGCGCTGACCTTGCCTTCGTACTCCGCGTTGCGCAGTTTGGTGGCCGTGATGTCGGTGGCGAACTTGATTACTTTATAAGGCTTGCCGTCTGCATCGAACACCGGGTTATAGGATGCATTGATCCAGATCTCGCGCCCGCCTTTGCCGAATCGCTTGTACTCGCCGTGCTCGAAGTGGCCGCCGCGCAGGCGTTCCCAGAATTGCCTGTAGGCGTCGCTGGCGGCAAAGGCACCGTCGCAGAACATCGAATGATGGCGGCCCTGCACTTCATCCAGCGTATAGCCGACCGCACGCAGGAAGTTGTCGTTGGCGTGCAGGATGGTGCCATCGAGCTGGAATTCGATGACGGCCTGGACGCGATTCAGCGCGGCGTTGATGGCCTGCAGTTCGACTTCTTGCAGCTGGCTTTCCTGGATGACTGGGCTGTTCATTTTGGGTGAGCTCCTGAAGGGGATTGTTGCCACTGAGAATTTTCAGTATAGGCAGCGCCCTGCGCGGTAAACTCACCCTTTGTAACCGTTGTCGCCCCACAACGAACAACGCCCGGCGTACCGGGCGTTGTCTGTTTTTTACTCCTCGTGGAAGGCCTCTTCCCTCTTCTTGCGCAAGGACGGCGACAACACCACCGCCAGCGCCAGACCGGCCAGCACCAGCAGAGTGGCACTGATCGGACGGTTGATGAATACCATCGGGTCGCCATGCGACAGCGTCATGGCGCGGCGCAGGTACTCTTCCAGCATCGGCCCGATGATAAAGCCGAGCAGCATCGGCGCCGGTTCGGCATCGAGCTTGGCGCAGATATAGCCGAACACGCCGAACAAGGCCATCAGCCAGACATCGAACTGGGCGTTATTCAGGCTGAACACGCCAATCGCGCAGAACAGCAGGATGGCCGGGAACAGGCGGTGGTAAGGCACGGTGATCATCTTCACCCACAGGCCGATCATCGGCAGGTTGAGCACCACCAGGAACAGGTTGCCGAACCACATCGATACGATCAGGCCCCAGAACAGATCCGGCTTCTCCGTCATCACCGCCGGCCCCGGGGTGATGCCCTGGATGATCATGGCGCCGATCATCAGGGCCATCACGGGGTTGGACGGGATGCCCAGCGTCAGCATCGGGATGAAAGACGTCTGGGCGCCGGCATTGTTGGCCGATTCCGGCGCCGCCACGCCTTCGATGGCGCCCTTGCCGAACTCTTTGGCGTTGGGCGACACCTTCTTCTCCAGCGAGTAGGAAGCGAAGGAAGCCAGCATCGCGCCGCCGCCCGGCAGGATGCCCAGCGCCGAGCCGAGGAAGGTGCCGCGCAGAACCGGCGCCAGGATGCGCTTGAAGTCAGCCTTGTCGAGCATCAGGCCCTTCACCTTGTCCATCAGGATATGGCGCTCCTCGTCGTGCTCCAGGTTGCGCACGATCTCGCCGATGCCGAACATGCCCATCGCCACGATCACGAACGAAATGCCTTCAGCCAGCTCCGGCATATCGTAGGTATAGCGCTGCTGGCCCGAATTGACGTCGGTGCCGATCATGCCCAGCAGCAGGCCCAGGATCACCATGCCGATCGCGTTCAGCAAGGAACCGCTGGCCAGCACCACGGCTGCCACCAGGCCCAGCACCATCAGCGAGAAGTAGTCGGCCGGGCCGAACTTCAGCGCCAGGTCGGCCAGCGGCGGCGCAAAGCACGCCACCACCACGGTTGCCACCGTGCCGGCAAAGAAGGAGCCCAGGGCCGCCGTCGCCAGCGCCTTGCCGGCCTGGCCCTTGCGCGCCATCTGGTAACCGTCGATGGCGGTCACCACCGAGGATGATTCGCCCGGCAGGTTGACCAGGATCGCCGTGGTGGAGCCGCCATACTGCGCGCCGTAATAGATACCGGCCAGCATGATCAGCGCCGCCACCGGCGGCAGGCCGAAGGTGGCCGGCAGCAGCATGGCGATGGTGGCGATCGGGCCCAGGCCCGGCAGCACGCCCACTGCGGTGCCGATAAAGACGCCGATCAGGCAGTACGCCAGGTTGGTCAGGGTGAAGGCGGTTTCAAAGCCCAGACCCAGGTTGCTCAGGATTTCCATGCGTTCCCCTTAGAAACCAAGCCAGGGACCGAGCGCAGGGATCGGCAGGCCAAGCAGTTTAATGAACAGCACGTAGGCAAACACTGCCAGGCCGGCGGCCAGCAGCGCTGCTTCATGCCAGCGGAACTTGGGACTGGCATACGCGCTGACCGGCACCAGCACGACGGCAGCCGGCACCAGGCCGGCGCCGCGCATACACACCCCAAACAGCACCACGGCCAGCGTGACCAGGGCCAGCGGCTTGAGGTGCAGCTTCTCCATCGCTTCGCCGTGGCGGATGAAGGAACGCACCACGCCGACGGCGCCGATCAGGGCCAGCAGGACGCCCAGCACGACCGGAAAGAAGGCCGGCCCCATGCGGAAGGAAGTTCCCATGTTCAGGTCGCCGCGCGTGAACACGGCGCCAAGTCCAATGGCGATAAAGATCACCCCGATCCAGAAATCCTTCGGGTGACGGATTGCGGAAGACATCAGCTACTCCTTGGCCGGCGCTTAGTCAGCGTAAACGCCGGCTTTGCTGATGATCGGGCCCCAACGGTCGATATCGGCCTTCAGGTGGGCACGCAGGGCTTCCGGCGTAGCGCGTTTGGTGTCGACCGGCTCGGTGCCGAGGTCGGCGAAGCGCTGCTTGACGGCCGGATCCTTCAGCGCCACTTGCAACGCGCCGACCAGGGAATCGATCACTGGCTTCGGCGTTCCTTTCGGTGCGTACATGCCATGCCACACCGCCACTTCAAAGCCCGGCAGGCCGGCTTCGTTCAGGGTCGGCACGTCCGGCATCGACGCCACGCGGGTCTTGGTGGTCACGCCATAGACCTTGATCTTGCCGCCCTTGATCTGGCTGGTGGTGTTGGTGGTCTGGTCGCACATGAAGTCCACCTGGCCGCCCAGCAGGTCGTTCATGGCCGGGCCGGTACCTTTATATGGCACGGTGGTCAGGTCGGTCTGGATGGCCGACATGAACAGCATGCCGCACAGGTGGGAAGCCGAACCCAGGCCGGCGTTGGCGTAGGTGACCTTGGCCTTGTTGGCTTTTACATAAGCCAGAAACTCCTTGAAATCCTTGGCCGGGAAATCCTTGCGCGCCACCAGGGTCATCGGCACGTCGGTCACCAGGCCGATCGGCTCGAAGCTGTCGATCGCGTTGTAGCTCAGCTTGCGGTACAGGGATGGCGCGGTGGAATGGCCGATGTGGTGCAGGAAGATGGTGTAGCCGTCCGGAGCCGCCTTGGCCGCGCGCGCCGCGCCAATGGTGCCGCCGGCGCCGCCGACGTTTTCCACGATGATCTGCTGTTTCAGCTTGGTGCCCATGGACTGCGCCAGCAGGCGTGCCACGGTGTCGGTCGGTCCGCCGGCAGCGAACGGCACGATCATGGTGATCGGCTTGGTCGGATAGCTCTGTGCCTGCGCGAGGCCGGCGCCGAACAGGGGCAGGCATGCCATTGCGGTGATGAGGGCGCGTCGTTTCATGTGGTTCTCCAGTTGCTGATTAATTGTTGGATTTGCGCTACTAGTAATGTTGTACCAGCAATTATTGGAGGACACAAGTAAGGCCCTTTACTTTGATTGACTTCGACCGCCAAGGCGCACATGATTTGCTGACCATGCCCTCCAAACTGCAACTTGCCGCATCGATCCTGGCGCTCCCGTTGGCAGCGTCGGCGGGCTCGCTACAGCTGTTTACCGAGTACACGCCGCCCGACATCATGCGCGAAGGTGAAAGGATTGTCGGCATTTCGCCGGACAAGGTGAAAGAAATCATGGCCCGCGCCGGCATTGGCTACACCATGGAGATCATGGCCTGGCGCCGGGCCTACGAACTGGCCTTGCGCACGCCCGATTCCTGTGTGTTTTCGACGTCGCGCACGCCGGAGCGGGAAGCCTTGTTCAAATGGGTGGGGCCACTGCGCGAGGTGGACTGGACGCTGTATGGCCTGGCCAACCCGCCCTTCCATCTTGCCACGCTGGATGACGCCAAACGGCTGCGCATCGGCGGCTACAGCGGCGACGTGCGTGCCCAATACCTGGTGGCGCGCGGCTTTACGGTGGACACGGCGCCGGACAATTTCTCCAACCCGCGCAAGCTGCTCGGCGGGCGCATCGACCTGTGGGTAACCAGCCACCAGTTGGCCAACGGCGTGCTGGCGCAGGAAGGACTGCTCGGCAAAATTGTTCCCCTGCTCACCTTCCACACCTCGCGCGCCTACCTGGCCTGCAACAAGGCGGTGCCGGATGCGCAGATTGCCGCGATGTCGGCGGCCATGACGGAAATGGTGAAAGACGGTACCTCGACTGCGATTGACCGCAAGTACGCCAACTGGCGGCCCTCCACTCGTTGAAGAATTCAAAACCCTTGATGAATTCCTTGGTTGCCTCCGGAGTTCCCTCAATATTGTCGATCAGCGAACCATGGACGCGGCCTGCACACAACTAAATCTAAGTTGCAGCGATGCCATTGTGCTTTTCTTTGGCAGCGGAAGAAGACAGCCATCCGCAGTACATTGCGCACGCGTTGTCGGAAGTTTGACGATGCAAGGCGAGCCGCCTCGATCAAAATTTGGTACGGTCACTGTAACTGATGGCGTGGACGCAGGCTCAGGATTTGGCTGTGCCCCTGCGCACGTACTCATACACAACATCAGCCACAAATGCGATGTCCTCTTTCGGGGACTAATAATCACTTGAACCAAACAAATTTAGGACGAAAAGGCGTACTTCTTCTTGATCTTCATTTCCGAACGCGGCAAGGCGGCCATCGGGTAGTTGCTGCGGGCTGGCCCAACGAAGGATTTTTTGCCGGCGTTGATCGTGATCTTGCCCGGGCATTGAATGGTGATATTGCCGCCGTCGATGGTGATATTCGCGCCGCCCGCAGTGGACAGGCTGAGTTTTTTGGCTGAGGCAAAGTCGACATGCGCGTTTGCGCTCTTCACATCGACCATGCCGTGGGCCTGCACGCCCAGTGTCCCAGCCTGGGCCTGGACGTCAATCGGATCGCGGGCTGCAATGAGCTGCACGCCGATATCCTGCTGGCCGGGTGCAACCGCGCCACCCAGCACGCCCAGCGCCTGACCGGTATGTACGCGAAGCTGGCCGCCAGTGGCGAACTGGCTATCTTGCCCGCTCGCGACAGCGGCCACCTCACCAGCTGCCACTTGCAAGTCCCGTGCAGCCGTCATGGCCATGCCATCCTTGGCCGAAATCGCCACGATCGGATCACTCACATGCGGCAACTGGCCGGTGCCGGCCGTTGTCTTGCGCTTGCCGGCATCGTTGAGCGCAGCGTCGAGGTGCCGCTCGCCGACCATGCCGGACACTGAGGTCAGCAGCGCTTGCAGCGGCGCCTCCTTCCCATCCAGCGCGCTGGCCCTGGACTTGCGCGCGCCCATGTGCGCAGCCATGCCAACCGTCTGGTGTTTAAGGGCAGCATCGCTGAAGGTTTCCGCCAGCTTGACTGCCTGCTTGACCATCGCGATGCCGGCAGCGTTGTCGCCGGCAGGATCGCGCTGGCCGGCGCCATGCTGGATCCGGTAACTGGTGACCAGCAGGCCCGCGCCCGCCCGCACCGCGCCATAAGCATCGCTGCGCAACTCCGCCCCCTGCCCGCGCAGGCTGCCGCGGAAATTGTCGGCGCTGTGCACCAGGTGCCCCAGGTTCAGTTCCGTCGCCGCGAGGGTGGTGCGCATCTGGATGCGGCCCTGGTTGTCGGTGTCGTCGAACAGCAGCTGGTTGTAGCCCTCGCCGCCGAATTCCTTGCTGCGCACGCCCCACTGGGCTGCCGCATTGCGATGGCCGGGAGTGCCGCCGGCCGCGCCATGCCATGCCGGGCTATGGCCGCCCGCCAGGTTGCCCTGCCCTGAAACGGCATGGTCATGCGCCTGGCCGAAGGCATCGGCCGCCTGTGTGCGTGTCTCGCCGCCAGGCGTGTGCGGAACGCCGCCTTCGCCCTGGCCGTTGTACAGGGCACCGACAATCAGTGGACGGTCGATATCGTTTTCCAGGAACTGCACCAGCACCTCCTGCCCAATGCGCGGCAGGAACTGGCTGCCCATGCCGCCACCGGCCAGGCGCTGCGCCACGCGCACCCAGCACGTGGCATCGGCTTCGTCCTGCCAATGGAAGCGGATGCGCACCCGCCCCAGGCTGTCGCAGTAAATTTCGTCGGCGCCGGCCGGCCGGTCGTTGCCATCGGCGCCCACCACGATGGCGCTCTGCGAACCCAGTGCCGTGGGTTTGGCATGCTGGCGGCCCTCGCCGCTGGCGTGCATCGGCCGCCATGGCAAAGCAGCGTCCAGCGCGGTGAAGCTGTTGGCGTAACCGCTGCCGGATGCCTGCGCCAACGTGGCGCTGAAGTCTTCCGGCATGCCGGCAAGAGGCGCACCCAGGTCCTCCAGCAACTCCGGGATGGGGCCGAACAATTCGGCCAGCCCTTGCCTGACCGCCACCGGCAAGTTATTGACGCCGACGCTAATGACGCGCAGCACGACAAAATGCTCGCCGCCGGCGGACGTTTCGAGCGGGCCCTGGGTCAGGGTGAAGCGGGTGCCGGCGCGCAGCGTGCGCACCGTCGAGCGGGCTTGCCATAGCTGGCTATGCGCCTCCAGTGCCTGCATATGGAGCGTGGCATACCGTTCGGCCTCGCCGCCGTCGGCGTAAAAATATTGGCCGGGATAGTCGAAGCTCTCCGGCAACTGGGCGTGCTTGCCGAAGTTGTGCAGCCGGGTCGGCACGCTCTTGCTGACCGCCTTCTTGGCTTTGTAGTCGTAGCTGGTCACAGACACCGTGCCGCTGATCAAGCTGCGCGCACTGTTCAGCGACTGGATGCTGTCCTGCTGCTCCCCAGCGCGGGCGGCATGGTAGCGCAGGCCGCAGCCAGCGGCGCTGCCGGCGTCTTCCGGCGTGGCCTCCTTGAGCGTGCTGTCGGCGAACAGCATCATGGTCTGTTCTTCTTCGCCGTCTTCGAAACGCCAGCCGATGCCCTCTTCCGTCAGCAGCCGCCGCACGAACTCGTAATCGGATTCGCGGTATTGGCAGCAGTAGCTGCGCGGTGGGACCGACTGCATGGCAGTACGCGCGTCTTCGCTCCACTGCCATTTGGCATGCGGGGAATATTCGGAGAAGACGGCGTCGATGATGTCGGCCACGCTCTTGTCTTGCCACACCCGGCTGTTGCGGCGCTGGGTCGCCAGCCAGAGCCAGGGGGTAAGGCGCAGGCGATAGCGCGCCAGGCCGCCTTCGCTGCCCAGCATGGCGGCGCCGCTGATGTAGCCGTGGAAGCGGGTCCGGCTGGCATCGGCCAGGCTGGCCTCGACGGTGGCGCGCTGGCCGAGCAGCGCTTGCAGCGAGACCTTGGCACTGGTGGACAGCACGATGACATCGCGCGCGCCAACCTCCTGCAAGGCGTCGTCGGCCAGGAAGGCTTCCACCAGCAAGCCGCCGGAGCCATATTCCCCATCCGATTCCAGCTTGAGTTCATACAATCGGCTGGCACTGGAAAACTGTGCCAGGCCAGCGTAAACCTGGGTAAGGAGTTCGGTCCGCATCGCTGCAATAATTATCAAAACGAAAACGATAACAGCATTGCAGAAATTCGATCGCACTGTTGGGTTAGTACCGCGCCGTGCGCGTCAGGGCTTCAGCGTGAAGCGCCGGAAGCGGTGGCGCCGATGCTCCTCGTTGTCCAGCGAAAGCGAGGACTTGATCATGTCGCTGCGGCTGATCACGCCCACCAGTTGGCGGCCGGCTGCATCGGCCACCACCGGTAGGCGTTCCACGCCGTGCACCGCCAGCCGCACCGCCACCGTGCGGCAAGTCTCGCCGCGCAGGGCCACGATAGGCGCATTCACGCCATACAGCTCGCGCACGTGGACAGCATGGCTGGCCTGCTCCAGCGTAGCGCGATCGAGCATGCCAAGCACCATGCCGTTGCTGGTGACCGGGTAGGCGCGATGGCGCTGCGTGGCGCCGAAATGCGAGGCCAGCACGTCGGCCACCCTTGCATCTGCGTCGATCGCCACTGGGGCTGCCGTCATCACCTCTTCCACGCTATGCCGCTCCAGGGGATCGATGCCGTATTCGCGGTAAATATGGTGGCCACGGCGGGCAATCTTTTCAGTCAGGATCGAGCGGTGCATGGTGATCACGGTGAAGCCATACGCCACCACCGATGCTGCCAGCACCGGCAGCAGCGCATTCGCATCATGCGTCAGTTCATAGGCAAACACGGTGGCCATGATGGGTGCGCGCATCATGCCGCCCAAGGTGGCGGCCATGAACACCAGCGGCCAGACTGCCGGCGAGCCGCCCGGCAGGTAAGGCCCAAGCACCGTGCCCAGACCGGCGCCCAGCATCAGCAAGGGCGCCAGCACGCCGCCGGAAGTGCCCGAACCCAGCGCGATCAGCCACATGATGGCCTTGGCCACCAGCAGCGTCGCCACCACGCCGGCGGCCAGGTGGTTTTGCAGCAGGTCGCCGATCACGTCGTAGCCAACACCCAGCGCGCGCGGCTGGAGGTAGCCACCGATACCGATGGCAACGGCACCCAGCGCCGGCCACCACATCCAGTGGATTGGCAGTTTGTGGAAGCCGTCTTCCACGCGGTACAGGGCGGTCGACAGCAGCCACGCCATGGCGCCGCACAACACGCCGGCCACCACGCAGGACAGCAAGGCCACCGGCGGCAGCACCGGGCTTTGCTGAGGGAACAGCGGCCCCGCTTCCATCAGCAGCGGCCGCAGGAAGCCGGCCACCGCGCAGGCAATGGCAACCGGCAGCAGGCTGCGCGGGCGCAGTTCGAACAGCAGCAGTTCGACCGCCAGCAGCACTGCCGCAATCGGCGTGCCGAAGACGGCCGTCATGCCGGCCACCGCACCGGCCACCAGCAGTGTCTTGCGCTCGGCATCGCTCAAATGGAAATGCTGGGCGAACAGCGAGCCGACGGCGCCGCCGGTCATGATGATCGGCCCCTCGGCGCCGAACGGTCCGCCGCTGCCGATGGCAATTGCCGACGCCAGCGGCTTGAGCACCGCCACCTTGGGCGACATTGCGCTGCGCTTGAACAGGATGGCTTCAATCGCCTCCGGAATGCCATGGCCGCGGATCTGTTCCGAGCCATAGCGGGCGATCAACCCGATCACGATGGCGCCGATGACGGGCACCACGATCACCCAGGCGCCCAGCCCATGGGCGGCCGGCGATTGCGGCGCAACAGACAGAGACTGGAAGAAGAACAGGTTGGTAAACAGCGCGATCGCCTTCAGCAGCACCCAGGCGGTGCCGGTACTCAGCGTGCCGATAAAGGCGGCCATTGCGCCGATCTGCAACAGGCGCGCGTCGCCGCTGAAGTCGCGGCGTGGATCATACGGTTTCATGGTTTGGGAGGCAGGTTGGGAACAGTGAAAACGCCGTGCAGCGACTGCAGTTCGGCGCGGTGCATGGCTGCCAGGCGCGCCAGCACTTCTTCGCCGGCAGGCAGCAGGTGGACTTCGACCCGGCGCCGGTCTTGCACATGCGGGCGGCGCTGCACCAGCCCGGCCGCCTCGCAGCGGCCCAGCAAGGCGACGACGCCATGCTGCTGCGCCTGCAGCCGTTCGGCCAGCTCGCCGACCGTTGCCCATTCGCGGCCGGGAAAGCCTTTGATATGCAACAGCAGCAAGTACTGCAACGGCGTGATGCCCTCGGCCTGGGCCGCATTTTCGGAAAAGCGCTCGAAGCGCCGCATCTGGTAGCGGAATTCGGACAGGGCCATGAAATCGGCCTTGGCCAGTGAATCTGGTGAAGACGGCATTTTTTATATCATAATATGATGTAATTAGCCGATCATCATACCACCATCAGTAAGCGGACCACTTTTCCGCAATTTGCTGCAATTCGCCGTGCTCGTCGAGATGGCTTAGCGCCTGCCCGATTCTGTCTTCCGTCTCCTTGTCGACATGCCTTCCCAGCACCATGTAAAACACCTGCGTGTCGAACACCGAAGGCAGTATCCGCACCCTGCGTTCCTTGCCGGCCTTCCTGATTTCCGAGTTCAGGCCAGGGACGCGGTAATAGAAAAAGCGCCCCCGGCCCGCCAGCAGCTTGCCGATGTTCTGCGCGGCGGTATTGGCCGTGCTGTCCACTTTCAGCTTGCCCGCTTTCCTGAGCGCCGCGATAGCGCCGCTGCCAGCGTTGACGAGGACGACGCCTTCCTGGTTCAGATCGCGCACGTCGTCGAAGTTCTTCACATTCACCGGATCATCGGCGCGCACCAGCATATGGTAGTTGACGGAAAACAGGGGGGTGTCCGGGATGTTGTAAGCGGCAATGCGCTCATCGCTTCGCACCAGGCCGCAAGCGGCATCCAGCTTGCGGCCCACGATCAGGGCCTCGATGCGCTTGAGCGGCATCCACTGCTGCTCGCCGACGAACTTGAGCCGGGGGTCCACCTTTTCGATCGCGCGGAAAATATCGATGCAGCTACCGGTGACCGCAGCGCCTTGCGCGACAAACTTCGGTTCGGAGTCGGCCTGCGCCGCAACGCGAATCGCAACCGGCTGCGCGGCCCAGCTTGAAGCAACAATCAACATCCATGGAAGCATGGCCAATGCCTTATCTCGCTGGCGAAACGATGTGCGGTTGCTGCGGCTCCTGCGTGAAATGCGGCGACATGATCTGGACGCCCTCGCGATTGAAGACATCGACCACCTTCTGGTGCAGGAGGCTAATCAGCTCGGCACGACTGCTGGGCGAGCTCAATACCGAACAGGCCACGAGCTTGTACTCGATATAGAAATCGGACAGCGCGCTCTGGATCACATACGGCCGCGGCTCGGCAGCAATGCCTTCGGTCATGGCAGCCGCTTCCTCCAGCATGGCGTAGACCTGGCGCCAGGGCGTGTCGTAGCCGATGGTCACGGTGGTATCCAGCACGTAGGCGCCGGGGACGGCGCGCGAGTAGTTGTTGATGGTATTCGACAGCACCCATGCATTCGGCATTGCCACGTCAACGCCCATACCGGTGCGCACGCGGGTATCGAAGATCCCCGGTTCCACCACGGTGCCCTGCACGTTGCCGATGCTGACGTAATCGCCCTTGCGCAGCGCCCGCGTGTACATCAGGATCAGCCCCGCGGCGCCCTGGCCGACGATGCTGGACGCACCAATCGACAGCATCAGCCCAGCCAGCACCGTCACGCCCTGGAATGCCGCAGTGTGCGAACCGGGCAGGTAGGGATAGGCCATGGCCAGCGCAAACAGCCAGATCACCGCAGTTCCCAGCCGGCGCGTCGGTACGGCCGTATCGCGATCGAGCCAGCCGAAATGCAGCTCGCCGCTTTCGATGCGCTTGAAGACGGAAGCCAGCGTGGCGCTGGCAAGACGGGCCAGGACCACGATCACAGCGACCAGCAACAGGCCGGGAATGGCACCCGCCACGTTGTTGCCGATATCCGCAGCGGTATCGAGCAGGAACTGCTGCAGGCGCTCGCCCCAGTTGCGCGCGAAAGGAATCCGCGCCAGGACAAAGGCCAGCCAGACGTAGGCCGCCAACAGCCCGAGAAACCAGACCACAACGTCCATGGTGAGCCGCATGAAGTGAACCAGGTGCTCCGCGTCCAGGACGCGCACGTTGCGGACCCGGACCTGGGCCAGGCGCCGCCCCAGGATCGCCTCCAGCCGCCGCCTGCCCTGCCGGCGCAGCGCCGCGAGCATCCACAGGAAAACCGCAAGCGCGCCGGTTGCCAGGGCGCACAGGGCAAGCGCCTGGGCAATGTAGGCCGGGCTGCGCTGCTCGCGGCGCTCCAGCAGCGCCTTGCCCAGTTGCGCCGCGCTTTCATGGGCGAGGAGATCGGTGGTATCGCCTGCCAGGGCGTTGACGTCGGCGGGGGACACCAGGAACAGCAGTGAACCGTCCAGCAGGACTTGCGTGCCTTCGTTGATCGAGCAAATGCTGGCCTGCTGCGGGCCGCCTTGCGCGAGCGCGCGTTCGAGGCGTTTGTCCGCGGCCTCGGCGCGGTCTTGTGGGGTGTAGCCACTCAACATTGCGCGGAACACGAAGACGGTCCGGTTGCCGACGGCGAGCCGCGCGGCCGGCGCTTCCGGCTGGGCCGGGGGCTTGGCCGCTTGCAGGGCATGGCTTAGCGGGCTAAGCACGAGCAGGAAAAGACAGAAAAGCGTGCGTGGCAGCATGGATTCCTTTGTGTCAATTTGCGTGCCATCATTGCACACAATACTGTACAACTCAATCCGTGCCCTCGCGACCGCCCAGTATGAAACCGCTTCGCCTGCTCGTCCTTGGCTGCCTGCTGCTGTTCGCCCCTGGCGGATGGTGCGAGGAGCTTGTCGTGCTGGTCGACCGTGCGGCCGACATGCCCATGTCGCGTATTGAAAATGGCCGCCTGACCGATGGCGTGCACAAGATGCTGGGAGAAGCGCTGGCCCGCGGCACCGGGCGCGAGCTGCGCTTCCTGCTGTTGCCGCGCAAGCGGATTGCCAGGGCGCTGCAACAAGGCGAGGCAGACATCCTGTGCGGCTATACGCCGGAATGGATCGAAGGGGACTATTTATGGACGGAAACGGTGTTCACGGCGGAGGAAGTCGTGGTCACCGATGCCGGCCAGCCGCAACCGCACGCCATCGCCGACCTGCGCGGACAGGCCATCGGCACCATCCTCGGCTACCAGCATCCTGAAATCGAAAAGATCCTGGGCGCCGGCTTTGTACGCGACGACTCCCCCAATATGGAAACCAACCTCGAGAAACTTGCGCGCGGCCGGGTCCACCATATCCTGATCGCGCGCGGCGTGCTCGAATACCGGCAGCGCCTGCGGGCGATTCCGCTGAAATTGCACCCGCCCTTGTCCGCGGCAAGCTTCAATACCCGCTGCGCAGTTTCACGCAAGGGCCATCTCAGCCTGGAAGAGGCAAATCGCGCGATCGCTGCCGCCGCCAGGGACGGCACGCTCGCACGGATCCTGGCCCAGTTCCGTTAGGTGCCCGTCCGGCTTTACGAGCCCACGTCTTTCAGCTCTTGCGGCATCAGGTAGGTGAAGCTCTTTGGATCGAACATCACCTTCCAGGTTTTCGCTTCGACCTGCGCACCGCCTTGCATGCCGGCCTTGCGCGTGATGTACAGCGGGGTGAAGGTCGAGTCGCTCACCGGATCGGTACGGTACGACCATTGCAGCTGGGTGCAGCGGGGCGGAACGATTTCGTACTCCTCTTCGGCTTCCTCGTTCGAGGCTTCCTGGGCGACTTCCCCTTCGGCCGGCGCAGCCTTCTTTTCACCCTTTGCTTTTTCCCATTCAGCGTACCGGTTTTCGGTTTCCTTGCAGTCGCCCCCACCCAGGACCTGGAATGCCGCGTTGAACTCGGTCAGCACGGCAATCTGTTCGTTGCGCGGCGCCAGCACCACGTTGCTGGTGGTCGTGAAATGTTCGCCCACGCCAGACTCATTGGAGATGGTCTTTACCACCCACCCCCACACATCGGCGCTCAGGGCTTCGAAATGCACGCGCTCCGGGGTGACCGGGTCGACACCGCTCGGGCGGCGCGGATCGCTGTATTCATAAAGCTGTCCGTCGCGGTAGCGCAGTTGGAACACGCCATAGAACGAATCGTCTTCGTCCTTGTTTGCGACGGCACGGCCGCTGGTCACCAGGTAGAGCTCATCACCTTCCTTGCCGTCCACTTTCTTTTGCTGCACAACAGTCACAAGGTAGGTGACGTGGCTGGTTTCATCGACGTAGAGCCAGCCTTGCTGGGTCTCGGAGTACTTGCCATAGTTGCGCGTCATGACGCCGTCGATGGCTTCGTTGGCATCGAAGGTGCGCGCAGCTTGCGGCTTTTCACGCAGCGCCATCACGGCGATCAGCAGCGAGAACAGCAGGCCGACTGCGGCAAAAATGTAGATGGCAATGCGGCCCAGATTCCTGGCGCGCTTCGATTGTTCGGGGTTGGTGGTTTCTTCCATGTTGTATATCTGCAATATTAATAAACGCGCAATTATACAAAAGTTAAGGAAACCTGATTTCAGCCGTGCGCGGCTAAGGACCGCTGTTCGCTCATTGCAAAAAGCAAAAGCCCCTCGGTTCTCACCAAGGGGCCTTCGGATCCATCACGCGACGACGGGCATCGCGTGAGGACGGCGATTAATCCCAGCTCAGCGCGCCGCCGGTCTGGTACTCGGTCACGCGCGTTTCGAAGAAGTTGCGTTCCTTCTTCAGGTCGATCATTTCCGACATCCATGGGAATGGATTCTCGTCCTGGTCGAACAGGGTTTCCAGACCGATCTGGGTGGCGCGGCGGTTGGCGATGAAGCGCAGGTAGCCTTTGAACATGGCGGCGTTCAGGCCCAGCACGCCACGTGGCATGGTGTCTTCCGCGTAGCGGTATTCCAGTTCCACCGCTTGCAGGAACAGGCCTTTGATCTCTTCCTTGAAGGCTGGAGTCCACAGTTGTGGATTTTCCAGCTTGATGGTGTTGATCAGGTCGATACCGAAGTTGCAGTGCATCGACTCGTCGCGCAGGATGTACTGGTACTGCTCGGCAGCGCCCATCATCTTGTTCTGACGGCCCAGCGCCAGGATCTGGGTGAAGCCGACGTAGAAGAACAGGCCTTCCATCAGGCAGGCGAACACGATCAGGGACTTCAGCAGTTGCTGGTCGGTCTCCAGGGTGCCGGTCTTGAACGCTGGGTCGGTCAGCACGTTGATGAACGGGATCAGGAACTGGTCCTTGTCGCGGATCGACGCTACCTCGTTGTAGGCGTTGAAGATCTCCTGCTCGTCCAGGCCCAGGGACTCGACGATGTACTGGTAGGCGTGGGTATGGATCGCCTCTTCGAACGCCTGGCGCAGCAGGTACTGACGGCACTCGGGAGCGGTGATGTGGCGGTAGGTGCCCAGCACGATATTGTTGGCTGCCAGGGAGTCGGCGGTGACGAAGAAGCCCAGGTTGCGCTTGACCAGGCGGCGCTCGTCTTCGGACAGGCCGTTCGGGTTCTTCCACAGCTCGATGTCGCGCTGCATGTTCACTTCCTGCGGCATCCAGTGGTTGGCGCAGCCGGCCAGGTATTTGTCCCAGGCCCATTTGTACTTGAATGGCACCAGTTGGTTGACGTCGGTCTGGCCGTTGATGACGCGCTTGTCGTCGGCGTTGACGCGCAGGGCGACTTGTTCGGCGGTGGCTTCGTCAGCGGCGCCCGGCGGTGGGGTTTGGCGCGGTGCTGCCGCGGCTTCATCATCCCAGGATAGCATTGGTTTTTTCCTCTTTGATTGACTCTTTTTAAACCGGTAAACCGGTGTCTGACCCGCAGGGTCAGACACCGTCTGCTCGACGGCCAGCGGTACCTTTCAGCGCCGCAAACTTTGCACAGACGGTTTTAACTATGACTATTGTATTACTGGCAGGCTTCGCATTCCTCGAAACCTGGGTCACCAGGACGCAGGTAGCAGGCGGCGCCTTCGGTTACCTCGGCAGTCACTGCTGCTGGGGCATCCGGCACGTTCGCGGACACGGCGTTCAGCGCGCCGGTACGGGTGGTGGATTTCTCCATGTGCGACGCAGCGATAGTGCGCAGGTAATAGGTGGTCTTCAGGCCACGCAGCCATGCCAGCTTGTAGGTTTCGTCCAGCTTCTTGCCGGATGCACCTGCCATGTAAATGTTCAGCGACTGTGCCTGGTCGATCCACTTCTGGCGGCGCGATGCCGCTTCCACCAGCCAGGTTGGCGACACTTCGAACGCGGTGGCGTAGATGTCGCGCAGGTCTTGCGGTGCGCGGTCGATCTTGCTCAGCGAGCCGTCGAAGTACTTCAGGTCGGCGATCATCACTTCGTCCCACAGGTCGCGTGCCTTCAGGTCGCGCACCAGGTAGGCGTTGATCTCGGTGAATTCGCCGGACAGGTTGGACTTCACGTACAGGTTCTGGAAGGTCGGTTCGATGCAGGCCGACACGCCGATGATGTTCGAAATGGTTGCGGTCGGGGCGATCGCTACGCAGTTCGAGTTGCGCATGCCGAACTTGGCGATGCGTTCACGCACCGGAGTCCAGTCCATGGAGGAGGACAGGTCCTGCTCCAGGTAGCCGCCGCGCTGCTCTGCCAGCAGGCGCACGGAGTCTTGCGGCAGGATGCCGCGCGACCACAGCGAGCCTTCATACGATTCGTAACGGCCGCGCTCTTCCGCCAGCTCGGTCGAAGCCAGGTAGGCGTAGTAGCACACTGCTTCCATCGAGGTGTCGGCAAACTGCACCGCTTCCATCGAAGCGTATGGCACGCGCATCATGTGCAGGCAGTCCTGGAAGCCCATCACGCCCAGGCCGACCGGACGGTGGCGCATATTGGCGTTGCGCGCTTTCTCAACCGCGTAGTAGTTGATGTCGATCACGTTGTCCAGCATGCGCATGGCGGTGCGGATGGTCTTCTGCAGCTTGACGTGGTCGATCTTGCCTTCCTTCATGTGGGCCGGCATGTTCACGGAACCCAGGTTGCAGACGGCGATTTCGTCGGCGTTGGTGTTCAGGGTGATCTCGGTGCACAGGTTCGACGAGTGCACCACGCCCACGTGCTGCTGCGGCGAACGGATGTTGCAAGGATCCTTGAAGGTGATCCATGGGTGGCCGGTTTCGAACAGCATCGACAGCATCTTGCGCCACAGGTCCAGCGCTTCGATCTTCTTGAACAGGCGCAGTTCGCCGTTGGCTGCCTTGGCTTCGTAGCCCAGGTAGGCTTCTTCGAATTCCTTGCCGAACTTGTCGTGCAGGTCAGGCACGTCCGATGGCGAGAACAGGGTCCAGGTGCCCTTTTCCATCACGCGCTTCATGAACATGTCCGGAATCCAGTTCGCGGTGTTCATGTCGTGGGTGCGGCGGCGGTCGTCGCCGGTGTTCTTGCGCAGGTCGAGGAATTCCTCGATGTCCATGTGCCAGGTTTCCAGGTAGGCGCAGACGGCGCCCTTGCGCTTGCCGCCCTGGTTCACTGCCACGGCGGTGTCGTTCACCACTTTCAGGAACGGCACCACGCCTTGCGACTTGCCGTTGGTGCCCTTGATGTGGGCGCCCAGTGCACGCACCGGGGTCCAGTCGTTACCCAGGCCGCCGGCGAACTTGGCCAGCAGTGCGTTTTCCTTGATGGCGTCGTAGATGCCTTCCAGGTCGTCGGACACGGTGGTCAGGTAGCAGGAGGACAGCTGCGAACGCTGGGTGCCGGAGTTGAACAGGGTCGGGGTCGACGACATGAAGTCGAAGGTCGACAGCAGGTTGTAGAACTCGATGGCGCGCGCTTCGCGGTTGGTCTCGTTCAGGGCCAGGCCCATGGCGACGCGCATGTAGAAGGCCTGCGGCATTTCGATGCGCACATCGCGCACGTGCAGGAAGTAGCGGTCGTACAGGGTTTGCAGGCCGATGTAGCCGAACTGCAGGTCGCGGTCGGCCACCAGGGCCTTGGCCAGCTTGGCCAGGTCGAACTTGCCCAGTTCTTCGTTCAGCAGTTCAGCGGCGATACCTTTGGCGATGTACTGCGGGAAGTACTCGATGTAGGCAGCGGCGGCGCCGGCTTGCGGCACTTCCTTGCCGAAGACTTCCTTACGGATGGTGTGCAGCAGGATGCGGGCGGTCACCTGGGAGTACGCAGGGTCCTTTTCCATCAGCGCGCGGGCAGCCAGGATGGCGGACTTGTGCAGTTCTTCGACCGGCACGCCGTCGTACAGGTTCTTCACGGTTTCGGCCAGGATGGCGTCGGCATCGACGTGCTTTTCCAGGCCCTTGCAGGCGGCGCCGATCAGGTCGCGCACTTCCTGCATCACCAGTGGACGGGCTACGCCGTTCTCGGTGACGTTGATCTGTGGCTCAGCGGCGGCGGCGGCGCCGGCTGCCTCTTTCTTCAGGCGGCGTTCTTCCATGTGCTTGGCGCGGTACAGCACGTAGGAGCGAGCCACGTCGTGTTCGCCGGAGCGCATCAGGGCCAGTTCAACCTGGTCTTGCACGTCTTCGATATGGAAAGTGCCGCCGGTTGGCTGGTGGCGCATCAGGGCAGCCACGACTTTCCCGGTCAGTTCTTCCACCAGTTCGCGGATGCGGGCGGAAGCCGCACCCTGGCCGCCGTTCACCGCCAGGAAAGCCTTGGTCATTGCCACAGCGATCTTGGTTGGCTCGAAAGCTACCACGGCGCCATTGCGGCGGATGATGCGGTAGTCGGCCAGTTGGCTAGCGGAAACAGCGACGCCGCCGGCAGTTTCGCCAGCGGAAACAGGCACGTGAGGCGCCTGAGTGGTGGAAATATCTTGATTAGATTGCATTTATGCTCCGCGTATTCAGTATTTGTTTATGACCACTATATCTAGTGAACCATCGAATTCCGTCCACTAATTGTAGTGACGGGATCTGGATACTACAAGGTGAAATTTTTTCGTTTAGACCACGAAATCTATTGACTTTTGATAGCCCCCATCGCTACAGGCGATCGGCGGTGTGCGAGCACTAACACTGCTTTTTGCATGCTGAGTTAATAAGCAATGTTGCAACGCAGCACGGGGTTGTGCGTTGGCGAAAACGCTACATTAACGTGGGGGTTTTTCGCGGCGGACCGGGATTATAGACCATTCGGGCGGCGGCTGCCCCGCCGCCCCGAAGCGCTAACCCGGGTCCTGGATGTTCAGCTTCTGCATCTGGTAGCGCAGCTGGCGGAAGCTGATGCCCAGCAGCTGGGCAGCCTGGGTGCGGTTGTAATTGGTCTGGGCCAGGGCACGGGTGAGGATGTCGCGCTCGACCGCTTCCAGGTAGGCCGGCAGGTTGCTCGGCAGGACGTCGAATACCGGCAGCGGCGGCATGGCCGGCTCGCTCGATGGCGCCACCTCCGGCGCCGCGGCCTCGGCCGCCTCGCTTGCCGCCGGCACGCTGGCAGCCGGGCTGGCGGGAGCGGCCGGCGCGGCCACCGGCACGGCCGGCGGCAGGCTGCCGCCCTTCAGCGCCAGGTCTTCCGCCGAAATCACGCCATCGTTGGAGAATGCCAAGGCGCGTTCCAGGATGTTTTCCAGCTCCCGCACATTGCCCGGGAAGGAATAGCCCTTCAACACCTCCAGCACGCCGGGCGCCAGCACCACCTTGTGCTCAAAACTGCCCAGCCGCGCCAGGATGGCTTCGACCAGTTCATCCAGGTCATCTAGCCGCTCGCGCAAGGGCGCCAGGCGCAGCTCGATCACGTTCAGGCGGTAGAACAAGTCCTGCCGGAACAGGCCCTGCTCCACCAGCTTTTCCAGGTTCTTGTGGGTGGCGGAGATGATCCGCACGTCGACCGGCTCTTCGGCCGTGGCGCCGATCTTGCGCACCCGCCGTTCCTGGATCGCGCGCAGCAGCTTGACCTGCATCGCCAGCGGCAGGTCGGCCACCTCGTCCAGCATCAGGGTGCCGCCATTGGCTGCCTGGAAGAAGCCGTCGCGTTCGTCGGCCGCGCCAGTAAAGGCGCCCTTGCGGTAGCCGAAAAACTCGGCCTCCATCAGTGCTTCCGGAATGGCGCCGCAGTTGACGGCGATGAATGCCTTGTCGGCGCGCGAACTCTGGGCGTGGATTTCGCGCGCTGCCAGCTCCTTGCCGCTACCCGACTCGCCATTGATGGCAATCGGCGCCATCGAACGCGCCAGCCGTGCAATCTGGGCACGCAGCGACTGGATCGCCGCCGAACTGCCGCGCAGCCGGCTTTGCGGCTGTCCGCGCGCCGGGGCGGCAGCCGGGGCGCTGTCGCTCACCTTCAATGCCGACTGCACCAGGATGCGCAACTGCTCGAGCTGCACCGGCTTGCTCACATAGTCGAAAGCCCCCGCTTTCAGCGCCACCACCGCATTTTCGGCGCTGCCAAAGGCCGTTACCACGGCAATCGGGATATTCTTGCCGCTGGCCGTCACCTCGCGCACCAGGTCCAGCCCAAGGCCGTCGGGCAGGCGCATGTCGGTCAGCACCAGTTGATAATCTTTTTCGGCAAAGTGCTGGCGCGCTTGCTGAAGGGTTTCGGTGCTGTCCACGTCCAGCCCCATCTTCAGCAGGGTAATTTCCAGCAATTCGCGCAGGTCGGCTTCATCGTCAACGACCAGGACACGTGGAGAAGTCATGTGTTTTTCGCAAATGTAATGACAAAGCGGCCGCTCGACTTGCGCGCGCCGCCCTCTGTCACACTGGCTTCGAAGCGGTGTTCGTAATCCAGCATGGCATCGTTATTCAAGCACAATTCACGCGCCAGATACAGGCCCAGGCCCGTGCCCTTGCTTGATGTTGTGTAGAACGGCTCGAACAGGTGGGCCCGCACCTGCGGCGAAATGCCGGGGCCATCGTCCTGCACGTGCAGCTCCAGCGGCCGGCCGGCCACCTGCACGATGAAGACGCGGATGCTGGCCGGCGTGCCGCTGGCATAGCGCACCGCGTTGTTGAGCAGGTTGATCAGCACCTCGCGCAGGTGCAGCGGATCGAAGCGCACCATCACCTGGGTCATGCCGCCCAGGCAGACGATCTTGCGGTCGAGCTTATGGGTTTCGTCGAACTCCGCCTTCAATTCATTGAGGAAGGATTCCAGTTCCATCGGGTCGTGGTGGCTTTGCGCCTTGCGCGACAATTGCAGGATGTCTTCCACCATGCGGTTCACGCGCGCCACATTGTCGCTGATGATCTTCAGCAGGCGCTTTTGCACCGGCGTTTGCAGATCCTCTTCCAGCAGGGAATTGGCGTGGCCGATGGCCGACAGCGGGTTGCGCACCTCATGCGCGATGCTGGCCGTCAGGCGTCCCATCGAGGCCAGCTTGAGCTGCTGCGCCTTTTCCTCGATGCCGGTCACGTCTTCCAGGAAGATCACGTTGCGTTCCACATCCAGGCCGTTGGTGTCGGCGGCGGCAAAGCGCAATTTCAGGTGCAAGGCCACGTCGCGCCGAGAATTCCAGGCCGCCGTCAGGTCGGCCTGCCCGGGATCCTCGAACGGCTTGATGGTGATGAAGGCACTGGCCTGTTCCGGGTCGCCGCGCCAGGCTTCGTAGGCGACTGCGATTGGCTGCAGGGTAGCGCCATCGAGCATCTGTGCCGCGCCGCCCAGCATTTGCTGGGCGGCCGGGTTGCTCATATGGATGGTGCTGTCCGCCCCGACCACCAGGATGCCGTCGGCCGAATGGGCGATCACCAGGCGGTTGACGGCCTGCTGCACGCCGATTTCGATGCCGCGCTGCGCCGCCAGTTCTTCCTGGCCGATCAGGCGTGCCGCCATGCGGTTCACGATCAGCACCACGGCAAACCAGGCAACGCCATACAGGCCAGCCTGCAGAACCAGCGACTCGCCGCCGGATATGGCGAGGTAGGTGCTGTCGGCCAGCATGAACAGCGTGGCCAGCGAAGCGCTGAACAGCGACAGCACCAGCGGCGCCAGGATGGCGCAGCCGGCCAGCGGGAACAGGTACAGGATGGCCAGCCCCGAGCGCAAGCCGCCAGCGGCAAGGTAGAGCAGCGAAATGCAGGTCAGGTCGACGGCCACCTGCGACATCAGCTGCAGCATGAAGTGGCGGCGCCAGCGCATGGCCAGCACCTGCATGGCCACCGCCGCCAGCAGGTAGGCCGCGCATACCTGCACCGTCAGTTCATGGAACGACAGCTTGCCGGCGCTGAAGTACAACGCCAGCACCAGGGTAATCACGATGCGGGTGGCGCCGAGCGCCTTCAGCGAGCGCCAGAAGGTGTCGCGCGAGGCGGCCGACAGGGTATGGAGACGGGCAAACACGCTGGGCTTAATGCGGGGCGTGCGCCGCGCAGCAGTAGTCACGGCCGTTGGCCGGCACGTTTTCGGAGGCAGGGAAATGCACGCCGCAATGGGCGCATTGCAGCATCTTCTCGGCCTGCTGCGGCTCGGCCGCGCGCGGCTGCTGCGGCGCCGGCGAGTGGCCGCCTTGCTGCGGGCCGCTCATCTTGCGCAGTTTGCTGCGGATGGCGGCGATCACCAGGAAGACCAGCGCCAGCCAGAACAGGAGTCGTGTCATGCCAAACCTCGATGTAAAACCACTTCCAGGACAAAACGGCTGCCGACATAAGCCAGCAGCAGGGTCGCAAAGCCCGCCAGCGTGAAGCTGAGGGCCGTCTTGCCGCGCCAGCCGCGGAAGTGGCGGCCGGCCAGCAAGGCGGCGAACAGGACCCAGGACAGCAGGGTGAAGACCGATTTATGGTCCCACTTCAGGGCCCGGCCAAACAATTCTTCGCTGAACACGATGCCCGACAGGACGGTCAGGCTAAGCAGCACGAAGCCGAAGCCGATCAGGCGGAACAGCAGCTTTTCCATCGTCAGCAAGGCCGGCAACTGGTCCAGCGCCGTGGCAAAAAAGCCCGGGCTGTCGCTGCGCGTATGCAGGCGCGACTCCTGCAGCGCCATCAGCACGGCGTGGAAGGCGGCAATGGTCAGCGTACTGTAGGCCAGCGTGGCGATGGCAATGTGCCAGCCCAGCATGACGGAGCGGCCGGCAGTCGGGATCAGCGAACCGGGGAAGCCGGCCTGCAGCGCCACCGCCAGGGCGGCCACCGGCATCACGATGCGGCGCAGGCCGTCCAGCGGGAAGTTCTGGTTTTCCAGCCAGTAGGCGCCGACCGAAATCCACAGCGCCGACGACAGCATGGTGGCAAAGCCGATGCGCAGCGAGCCGGGCACCATGACGTCGACCCACAGCGCGGCCCCGTGCAGCAGCCAGGCGCCGGCCGTCAGTGCGGCGATAGGCACGGCTTTGCGCGACGGGAGGAAGCCACAAATCAGGTAAAGCAGCGTTGCTGCGAGCAGGAAATAAGTTTGCATCCGGTAAGTTTAACACCCGAACACCGTGGGGTCAGGCACACAACATGAAACACGCTGCGCGTGTCTCATGTCGGAGCCAGACCCCGGCTAATCGACTGCCGCCGCACGCAGCTCGGCGGTGTGGTGGCGTTGTTGTTCTTCCATCACCAGCTGCCCCAGTTCGCGCTTCAGGGCATTGAACTCCGGTGCCGACGGGTCGCGCAGGCGCGGCATGTCGACCAGGATGTCGCGCTTGACCGTGCCGGGGCGGTAAGTCATGACCACGATACGGTCGGCCAGGTAAATCGCTTCCTCGATGCTGTGGGTGACGAAGATGATGGTCTTTTTCTGTTCTTCCCAGATGCGCAGCAGTTCGTCCTGCAGGTCGCGCCGGGTCAGCGCATCAAGTGCGCCGAACGGCTCGTCCATCAGCATGATCGGCGAATCGAGCGCCAGCACGCGGGCGATCGCCACCCGCTGCCGCATGCCGCCCGACAGGTCTTTCGGGAAGCGCTGGCGGAAGTCCTGCAGCGACAGGGTCTTGAGCAGCTTGTCCACCGTGGCTTCGATCTGCGCCTTCGGCATGCCCTTGATTTCCAGCCCGAAGGCCACGTTGTCGGCCACCGTCATCCAGGGGAACAGCGCATACTCCTGGAATACCATGCCGCGCTCAGGGCCCGGGTCGGCCACCGGCTTGCCGTCGGCGATGATACTGCCGCTGGTGGGCGGCGAAAAACCGGCGATGGCGTTCAGCAGGGTCGACTTGCCGCAGCCGGAAGGCCCCAGCAGGCAGACGAACTGCCCGCGCGGGATTTCCAGGTTGATGTCCTGCAGCGCCACCACCGAGGTGCCGAACACCTTGCTGACACCCTTCACTTCAATATGTGCAGCGCTCATTCAGCCCTCCAGGCCGCGGTGCCAGCGCAGCAGGTGGTTGTTCAGGCGGTCCATGGCGACGTCGATCGCCAGGCCCAGGAGGCCGATGGTGATCATGCCGGCAATGATCTTGTCCGACCAGAAGTACTCGCGCGCTTCGCTGATGCGGAAGCCAAGTCCGTTATTCACCGCCACCATCTCCGCCACGATCACCACGATGAAGGCGGTGCCGATGCCGATCCGCACGCCGGCCAGGATCGAAGGCACGGCCGCCGGCAGTATCACACGCAGGAACATGGTGGGGCCCGAAGCGCCCAGGTTGCGCGCCGCGCGCAGATAGATGCCGTCCACCTGGCGCACGCCGGCGATGGTGTTGATCAGCACCGGGAAGAAGGCGCCCAGCGAGATCAGGAAGATGGCCGGCGGGTTGCCCAGCCCGAACCACAGCATCGACAGCGGGATGTAGGCAATCGGCGGCACCGGGCGGATGATCTGCACCAGCACATTGAACAGGCGGTAGGCGTGGGCGCTGGCGCCCATGGCCAGTCCCATGGGTAGCGCCAGCCCGGCGCCGATGGCGAAACCAAGCAGCACGCGGTACATGCTGCCGATCGCATCGTGGATCAATTCACCGGAAAAAGCCCATACCAGCCAGCTGCCGTTGCCGTCATATGGCTGCAGCGGCAGCAGGTATTCCACCCACTTGCGCGCCACCGCCTCCGGCGATGGCAGCGCCTGCGGATTCACCCAGCCATGATAAGTCACGAAATGCCAGACCAGCACCAGCGATGCCGGCACCAGCAGGCCGACGCCAACATCCCGCCACGCGACCTTCATTTGACGCCCAGCGATTTCTTGGCCTGCTCCAGCAGGTCGGTCTTGACCCAGTCCTTGGCCAGCGGCGGTTTGGCCATCTTGCCGACGCCGGTTTTTGCCATGATGTCGGTGGTGACCTGGATATGCTCCGGCGTCACGTCATACGAATATGGCGAATTGCCGATCGCATCCTGGAAATCGTCGCTGGTGATCTGGCCCTTGAACACGGTCTCGCGCACATATTTTTCGGCGGTGGCCGGCTGGTCGATGAAGGTCTTGGTCGCCTCCACGAAGCAGCGCATGAACTTTTCCGCCACCGGGCGGCGCTCCTTGTAGAACTTCTCGGTCATCACCATGGTCCGGATCGGCTCGCCGATCGGGGTGTTGTAGGGCTTGAGGATCTCGACCCCGTAGCCTTTGTTGATGGCCTGCGAGGATTGCGGCTCCGACTGCATCATGGCGTCGATATGCTTGCCGAGCAGGGCCTGGTTCAGGTCCGCGTAAGCCAGCAGCACGGTCTGCACGTCCTTGCCCGGCTGCTCGGAGACGGTCAGGCCGGCCTGCTGCAGCTCCGCCAGCAGCAGCACTTCCTGGATGCCGCCGCGCGTGACGCCGACTTTCTTGCCCTTCAGGTCCTTGATCGATTTGATATTCAGGTCGCTGCGGCCCACCAGGCGCGCGCCGCCTTTGGCGAAACCGGCCACCACATAGATCGGCGCCCCGCCGGCGCGGCCGGAGATGGCCGCTTCGGAAGCGGTCGCGCCCACGTCAAGCTCGCCGGCCAGCACGGCGGACATCACGTCCAGGCCCTTGGCGAACACGCGCTCTTCGACCTTGATGCCGCACTTCGGGGCGATCTCCTTGATATAGGACACGGCACCGTAGTGGGCGAATTTCAGGTTCCCCAGCCGCACCACTTCCTGCGCCTGCGCGCCGCCAGCCAACATCAGCGCCGCGAGGGCCGCAGCCTTGCCGATACTTTTCAGTTTCATCCAGCTCTCCTTAATGAATAGTTGGCCTGCGCGGCCGCGCCCATCATACATTGAAGGCAGTGGCGCTTAAAGAGCGCTGCGTTCGCGCTGTTGCGCCAGGCGTTCCGCGCACGGCGGATGGATCGAGAGGTAGGCGCGCTCGGCGCCGGTGGTGCCGGCCGCGCCGCCCAGCGCCTCCTGCACTTCGGCCAGGAGACGCAAGGACAAGCCGTTATGTTCCAGCAGGTCGGCCGCATAGTTGTCGGCTTCGATTTCCGCCTGCTGCGGCCACTTCAGGTGCGGGGCTCGCGCTGCCATGCTGGAAACCAGCCAGCTGGTGTCGCCCAGCACCACACCGGCCACCGCCGGCAGCAAGGCTTCCTGCACCAGGCGGCGCAGCATGTGGCGCTGCTGCTGGTGACCCAGTTCGTGCGCCAGTACCGCCAGCACCGCCCCGTCGTCGGGCAGCGCCAGCACCAGGCTGTCGGTCAGGATGATGTCGCCCGAGGGCAGCGTGAAGGCTGCCGCCCCCAGTTGGCTGCTACGGAACAGCAGGCGGTGGCGCGGCGCTCCCTCGTGCGGCGCCTGCAGGCTGGAGAACACCGCGCTGATGCGGGCCCGGTGCGTTTCCGACAGCTCGCTGGGCTTCAGCGCCTGCAGCTCCAGTTGCTGCAGCATGCCCTGCCCCAGCTGCATCTGCAGCGCCGGCGGGAAGGCGTCGGCCAGCTGGTCGACCACAGCCGGGCGGGCCAGGTGCCAGCCGCCGTACAGCGCAAGGCAGGCTGCTGCCGCTGCCGCGGCCAGTCGCCAATGGCGCAGTGCGCGCCGCCGGCCGGGCGCGAATAAATTGATCAGGTTTGGTACGGCCAGCGTTTGCACAAGTTCATCCATAAAATTAATTTATGAACAAGATGCATGGAGGTCGCATCTCTTGTCAAGAAGAAACTTTGTTTATTTCGCAAATTTGTGCACGACAGTGACATTTCGTGAGAGACCGGCGGTCACCGCCCGCGCCTGCCGCCGACGCCAGCTACTAAGGTAGAATGGCGGGATTTTCCGCATATCGCACCACTCTTATTAATTAGTAGGCCACCAATGCTAGACAACCTGACTACGCGCCTTGCCAAAGTCGTCAAGACGATGCGCGGCGAGGCCCGCCTGACCGAATCCAACACCGCCGAGATGCTGCGCGAGGTACGCATGGCGCTGCTGGAGGCCGACGTCGCCCTGCCGGCCGTGCGCGAATTCATCGCCAAGGTCAAGGAAAAAGCCCTCGGCGAAGAAGTGATTTCCTCGCTGACCCCGGGCCAGGCCCTGGTCGGCGTGGTGCAGCGCGAACTGGGCGCCCTGATGGGCGCGGACCTGGGCGCGGAAGCTTCACAGCTGTCGTTCGCCCAGCAGCCGCCTGCCATCATCCTGATGGCAGGCCTGCAGGGTGTGGGTAAGACCACCACCGTCGGCAAGCTGGCCAAGTACCTGAAAGAACAAAAGAAGAAGAAAGTGCTGACCGTATCGGCCGACGTGTATCGTCCTGCCGCTATCGCCCAGCTGCAATCGGTAACCGGCCAGGTCGGCGCCGATTTCTTCCCGTCCAGCGCGCAGGACAAGCCGGTCGACATTGCGCTGGCCGCCTTGGACTGGGCCAAGAAGCACCACCATGACGTGCTGATCATCGACACCGCCGGCCGCCTCGGTATCGACGAAGAGATGATGAAAGAGATCGCCGCCGTGCACGGCGCGGTCAAGCCGATCGAAACCCTGTTCGTGGTCGACGCCATGCTGGGCCAGGACGCGATCAACACCGCCAAGGCCTTCAACGACGCGCTGCCGCTGACCGGCGTGGTGCTGACCAAGCTCGATGGCGATTCGCGCGGCGGCGCGGCGCTGTCGGTGCGCCACATTACCGGCAAGCCGATCAAGTTTGCCGGCGTGTCGGAAAAGCTGGACGGCCTGGAAGCGTTCGACCCGCAGCGCATGGCCAACCGTATCCTGGGCATGGGCGACATCCTGGCCCTGGTCGAGGAAGCGCAGAAAAACGTCGACGCCAAGGCGGCAGCCGAGTTGGCCGCCAAGGTCAAGTCGGGTGGCAAGTTCGACATGAACGACTTCAAGGCGCAACTGGCGCAGATGAAGAAAATGGGCGGCATGAGCGGCCTGCTCGACAAGCTGCCGGCCCAGTTCCAGCAAGCGGCGGCCGGCGCCAACATGGACCAGGCCGAGAAGCAGGTGCGCCGCATGGTTGGCATCATCGACTCGATGACGCCGCAGGAACGCGCCAAGCCGGAACTGATCAAGGCGGCCCGCAAGCGCCGTATCGCGGCCGGCGCCGGCGTCCAGGTGCAGGAAGTGAACCGCATGCTGACCCAGTTCGAACAGATGCAGACCATGATGAAAAAGCTGTCCGGCGGCGGCATGATGAAGATGATGCGCTCGATGAAGGGCATGATGCCGGGCATGCGCTAAGCCCCGCCAAGCCGCAAAAAGCCGCCTCCGGGCGGCTTTTTTTGTGTTTAAGTCTTGTTTCCCTTAAAAAACCCACAAAAACACTTGCACAAGCTGCAAACCCCCGCCAATATTAGCCGTGCGATAGTATTGCGCAATTATCCATTTGTTTGTTAAGGAGGCTCGAATATGGCAACAGCCAAGAAAGCAGCACCAGCAGCAAAGAAAGCCGCCGCCAAGCCAGCAGCAAAAAAAGCTGCTCCAGCAAAGGCAGCCGCCAAGCCAGCAGCAAAGAAAGCAGCAGCACCAGCCGCACGTAAGCCTAACGCAGCCTTCATGAAGGCGATGACACCATCGAGCGCACTGTCCGCCGTAGTCGGTTCCGCACCGCTGCCGCGCACCGAAGTGACCAAGAAAGTCTGGGACTACATCAAGAAACTGAACCTGCAGGACGCCGCAAACCGCCGCATGATCAATGCGGACGACAAGCTGAAAGCTGTCTTTGGCGGCAAAGCCCAGGTTTCCATGTTTGAAATGACCAAGCTGATTTCCGACCACCTGAAATAAGCTGCTTCTGGCTGTTGCAGCCATTCGAGGTAAGAAGTCGGGGTCAGGTCTGGCAATCGGACATTTTGCTGCGCAAAATGTCCGATTGCCAGACCTGACCCCGACTTTTTTTTAATTTATGCATCCACGCCTGCACCTTACCCTGTCGCTCGCCAGCNTCAGGAAGGCAGGGTAGGGTTCCTGCTGCTTCAGCATCGCGTCGATTGCGCGCCGCATCGGGACATTTTGCTGCGCAAAATGTCCGATTGCCAGACCTGACCCCGACTTTTTTTTAATTTATGCATCCACGCCTGCACCTTACCCTGTCGCTCGCCAGCCTGGCCGCCCTTGGCCCGCTGGCGTTTGACGCTTTCCTGCCGGCGCTGCCGGCACTCGGCAAGGAGTTCGGCCTGTCGCTTCCCGCCGCGCAGTCCTTGCTGGCCGTGTATATGGCGGCCCTGGCTTCGGCCCACCTGCTGTCGGCCTGGGCTGCCAATGCCTTCGGCAAGCGCGCGGTGCTGATGGCCGGTGCCCTGCTGCTGGCTGCCGGCAGCGCCATCTGCGCACTGGCGCACGCACCGTGGGAACTGCAGGCCGGGCGCATCCTGCAGGGCCTTGGCGTCGGTGCGCCGGCCGCACTGCTGCCACTGCTGATGCGAAGCCATTCGAGCCGCGGGCTGCGCCTGCTGGTCAACGGCGCGATCCCGATCCTGGCGCCGGCCATCGGGGCGCTGTCGGTGCTGCTGGCGAGCTGGCGCCTTGGCTTCTGGCTGGCGGCAGCAGCCTGCCTGCTGGTGCTGGTCCTGCTTGCCATCGCCCCGGCCGCCAACAACAAGGCGGGCGACAAGTTCCAGTTCGGCGAGTTGATGGGAAACCTCACTTATTTGCGCTATACCGCCTGCCATGCCTTGTGCTTCGGTGCCATCATGGCCGGGGCCGCCACCCTGCCAGTCATGGTCGCGCTGGACCTGGGACTGGGCGCGGGCCATATCGCCTTGCTGCAGGCGCTGGGCGCCTCGATCATGCTGATGCAGTCGTTCAGCACAGCGGATTCGCCGACCAGGCAACAGGTCACTGGCGGCATCGCTGCGATGATCTTCTCCGCCGCCGTCATCATCGTATGGCGCGCACCGGAAAGCGAGGCCGATCCCTTCTACCTCCTACTCGGCTGCTGGGTGGTGCTGTGCGGCGGTTTCTCGGCGTGCGCGATGCCGCTGGCTGCCGGCGCCCTGAAAGCAGCCGGCCAGCATGCGCGCGCCGGCCTGTCGCTGCTGCAGTTTGCCAGCCATGCTGCGGCCGCTGCTGCCATCCAGTTCACCGCCAAGGGCAATGTGGAAGACGCCGCGCTCATCACCTTCGGCAGCGCGGCCCTGATGGTGATCGCCGGGGCAGCGCTGCTGCCTCTCTTTATCTGGCGTTCAACCTACGTCGAACATTAGCGAGCCGCCATGCAAGCACTGCACCGCCTTGCCATTCCCCTCGCCAGCCTGACAGCACTGGGCCTGCTGGCCTCGGACTTGTACCTGCCTGCGATCCCGGTCATGGCAGCGGAGCTGGGCGCATCCATCCCCGCCGCGCAGGCGACCATGGCCTTGTTCATGGCGGCACTGGCCCTGTCGCAGCTTGCATGGGGCTGGGCGGCCGACCATTTCGGCGACCGCCGCACCATCATGGCAGGCACCGCCCTGCTTGGCGGCGGCAGCCTGGTGTGCGCCATGGCGCCGGGAATCGACTGGATGCTGGCGGGCCGCCTGCTGCAGGGACTGGGGGCCGGCGCGGCCACCGTCGCCGTCCCGGCGCTGATACGGCGCCGCTTCAACGAAGCCGATGCGGTGAAGGCGCTGGCCATGGTCGCCATCGCCGAATCCACCATTCCCGCACTGGGCCCGGTGGCCGGCGCCGCGATCGTGCTGTATGCCGACTGGCGCACCACGTTCTGGCTGATCGCCGCCATGTCGCTGCTGCTGTTGCCAATGGTGGCGCGCATCGTCGGCCGCGCGCCGCATGCCGCCCCCGCCGCAGCGCCTCCCCGGCGCGGCTACGCCCCGCTGCTGCGCAACCGCCTTTACCTGCGCTACGCCTTGAGCTACGCCGTCATGTTCGGCGCCCTGCTGATGTACGTTGCCAGCGCGCCAGTCCTGGTCACGCATGCCCTCGGGCTGGGGATCGAGGCCTTCGCCATCCTGCAGATTTGCGGCGTGCTGGCCTTCATGATCGGCGCCTCGGCCGCGGTGCGCATGGTGAAGCGGCTTGGCCAGCAATGGCTGGTGCGCAGCGGGACACTGCTGCAGTTCCTGGCAGGCGCGGGTTTGATGGGAATGGCCTTGGCCGGCTTGGCCGGCAACCGCGGCCTGGTGGTACTGGCCGTGCTGGCGGCGCTGTTCTGCGGCGGCCTGGGCCTGCGCGGATCCGCCACCATGGGCGGCGCGCTGCATGCGGCCGGGGATGATGCCGGCAAAGGCGCGGGACTGCTGATGTTCCTGGCCTTTGCCTGCGTTGCAGGCGCCACGCAACTGGTGGCGCCCTTCCTGCATTACGGCTTGCTGCCGCTGGGCGGGCTGCTGTTCGCGATGGTCAGTGCCAGCGCAATGCTGCTGCCCCGGTAAGACTTACTTCGCTTGCTTGCGGCGGCGAACGCCGGCCAGCGCCAGCAGGCCCAGGCCGAAGACCGCCACCGATGCCGGCTCCGGAACGAATTGCGCGGTACCGCCGGTGGCGTCGGCAATGTAGTCCAGGTAGCTATGCAGCAGCATGCCGCCGAAGTAGCTGCCGAACGCGCCCTTGGTCAGGCCGCGCGGCGTGCCGCCGAACGTGTTGGTGGCGATCAGCATCAGTTCGCCATACATTTCCACAAACGATGGGCCGCCCGAATCGCCGCCGCCGATATTGGCTTCCACGTCGTTCGGCAGGACCGGCGTGCACACGCCTGCGTTCTGGCACCAGAAGTCCTTGCCAGCGCCATCGAAGTCGCCGTACCAGACCTCGCGGCGGCCGGTGTAGCCGTGCTCGTCGTCCGCATCAAAGACGTCGGCATAGTTTTCGCCACTGCGCTTGACGCGGAACTGCGGGGAAACCGTGTAGCCATTGATGCCGTCGCCGGACGTACCGTAGCCTGCCATGATGAGACGGCTGCCGGCCTGCAGTTCGGTGGTCGCGATCTTGTAGATTTTCGCTTCCTTCGGCGCGTCCTGGCTCAGGGTTACCACCGCCACGTCGTCATTGACGCACTGGTCGTTGGGGCCATAGCCGGCTGGGCAATTACCGAAGCCTGCGTAGTCGCCATGCATCGAAATCTTCGAGGCGGCGATGACCTGGGAGCCCGGACCAGACGAGGTAGCGTTGAAGACCACGCGCACAGAATTGCCCGGCTTGTTCAGGTCGATCAGGACGCCATGGTCGTTGGAGTCGACGCAGTGGCCGGCGGTCACCACCTGGCGCTTGCCCACCAGCGTGCCCGAGCAGATGAACAGCTGGCCCTCGTTCTCGATGGCCAGGCTCACCACGCCCGAGAAGCGCGACGAAGCGACGTTGGAATCAACGCGCGCTTCCGGCGAATCCGGCGGCGCGCCAGCGCTGATCATTGGCTTGACCCCGGTCATCTGGGCCACTGGCCCCGCGGATGCGCTGCCGACAGCGCCAATTGCCAGTACGATGCCAAGCAGCTTCTTGATTACGGTATTACCCAAAATTACTTTCTCCCTTGATGGTTATGTTTAACTACTACAACATTTCCAAGCAGGAATCATGCCAAAAAGAAAATTATCTTTACTTTCAGTTATTTAGGGTAAGGGCCAATGTTCAGAATTAGACAAATGTAAAGATTTCCGACAAATCAATACATTTTTAAATACTTTAAGACTTTAGGTTATTTGCCAAACGAAATATTCTTGATGAACTGGAAGCGCTCGTCATCATCCGGTCCCGCGATGCGGCCGGCATTGCGCTCGGTCGCGATGGTGGCGGTAACCGGCTTGCCTTTCAGCTTGGGGTTCAGCTTGACGGACTCGCCTTCACCAGCCTCAACGAACCAGTCGCCGCACTTGCCGACGCAGTAAGCCTCGATTTTCTTGCCCTGGTCGGAGAGGATGGTCACGGACACATCGTCATTGCCGCCGCCGCCCACCAGCTTGCCCTTGACCAGCTCGCCAGGAGCCGCCCCTGCGTTGAGTGCAACGGCCAGGCTGGCCAGGGTGAATGCTAATTTCATGGAAGGCATAATTCCTCAGTCATAAGTCGATTGGGTTCGGGCGTGCGTGCCCCATGCAAGCCGCGCCACCACCAGCAGAAAAGCGAAACGCGGCAGCAGCAGGAACCAGCCGAACTGGCCCACCTTGGCCAGGGTCTCGCTCCGGGTCGGGTTGTGCCGCTCCGGAAAGGCATATTCCGCATGGGTGATTTTCAGTGCAAAGTACTTCCCTGGCGAGATGTCCGGCGCCGTCATGCCATGGCTGAACATCCATGCCAGATAGGGGCTCATTTCGACTGCGAATTGCACGGCAAGGCAAACCAGGATCAGGAAAGCAAAGTCGATGCTGTCGCCATAACGCTGCACCCGGTGCGGCGACAGCACATAGCCCGACACCGCACAACACCCGACCACGGCCGCGCCCACCGGTATCAAGGCATACATCTGGAGGGAAAAGATGCTCAGCCCGGTCTTGTCCAGGATCAGCTGATGGAGAACCAGGGTCAGCACAAAGCTGGCAAGACAGGCTCCCCAAAGTTTGAAACGTAACTGCAGCGACGAGGAATCCATGGCGAAAAAACGAGCGTTAAAAAATCGCTAATTCTAAAGCCTGGGCAGCGGACTTCAAAGCTTCCACTTATTCCACGCCGCCAGCACCGCGTTCGGATATTCGGGCCGACCGCGGCTGCCGTTGTAACGACCGAGGGCGAGGTAGAGGTTGCCCTGCTCCATGTCTATATACATGCGCAGGATCGAGCAGCCATAGCGCAGGTTGGTCTGCATATTGAACAGCTTGGCGCGGTCGCGGTCGCCGATCACATTGGTCCAGAACGGCATCACCTGCATATAGCCGCGCGCGCCGACAATCGACACCGCGTATTTGCGGTAGGCCGATTCAACCTGGATCAGTCCCAGTACCAGGCCCGGGTCGAGGCCGGCGCGGCGCGCCTCGTACCAGGCGGTTTCGAGGAATTCGCGGCGCGTGAATTCGTCCGGCAGCTTGCGCTTCAGGCGGTCCGACATGGCACCATACCAGGCGTCGTACTGCGCACGATCGGTAGGCGTGAGCAAGACCGGCTTGGGCGGCCGGGCATCCATGATGGCGTTGGACAGCGCCAGCCGCACGCTGTCGGCCAGCGCCTCTTCTTTCTGGTTGCCGGCAAAGCCGAACGGCGCGCACAGCACGCCGCTGGCAAAGGCCAGCGTATGCCACCAGCGCAGCGGACGCGCCCACCAGCGGCGGCGGTCACGTCCCTGCTTTGGCAAATGACTTGCCATCGCGATCACTTCTGGATTTTGCCCTTGATGAAGGCCAGGGCATCGGCCACCGGTACGGCAGTCGCTTCGGTATCGCGGCGGCCCTGGTATTCCAGGTTGCCTTCCTTCAGGCCACGCTCGCCGATCACCACGCGGTGCGGCACGCCGATCAGTTCCCAGTCGGCGAACATGGCGCCTGGGCGCTGGCCGCGGTCATCCAGGATGACGTCGATGCCGGCTTCCAGTGCCGCGTTGTACAGCTTTTCGGTTTCGGCTTTTACCAGCTCCGAGCGGTCCATGCCCATCGGGCACAGCACCAGTTCGAACGGCGCCAGGGAGGTCGGCCAGATGATGCCCTTGTCGTCGAAGTTCTGCTCGATGGCGGCGCCCAGGATGCGGGTGATGCCGATGCCGTAGCAGCCCATTTGCAGCGGGGCCGGTTTCTGGTTCTCGTCCAGGAAAGTGGCCTGCATCGATTCGGAGTACGCGGTGCCCAGCTGGAAAACGTGGCCCACTTCGATGCCGCGCTCGATCGCCAGCACGCCTTTGCCGTCCGGCGAAGCATCGCCTTCCACGACGTTGCGCAGGTCGGCCACCAGGGCTGGTTCGGCCATGTCGCGGCCCCAGTTGGCGCCGGTGAAGTGGTAATCCTCTTCATTGGCGCCGGTCACGAAGTCGGCCATCAGCGCCACGGTGCGGTCGGCCACCACGGTCACCGCACCCTTGGTGCCGATCGGGCCCAGGTAGCCAGGCTTGCAGCCGTAGACTTCCAGGATTTCGGCTTCGGTCGAGAAGCGGTTCTGCGCCAGGCCCGGTACCTTGCTGGCCTTGATTTCGTTCAGTTCATGGTCGCCGCGCAGCAGCAGCATGAAGTGCTGCTTGGAGCCGTCTTCCTTGTCGGCGGTCAGGGCGATGGTCTTGACGGTCTGCTTCAGGTCGATGCCCAGCAGCTTGGCCACGTCTTCGCACTTGGCTGCTTTCGGGGTCGAAGTCTTGGCCAGGGCGGCGCCGGCGGCGGCGCGAGCGCCGGTGGCGACCGCTTCCGCCGCTTCCATATTGGCCGCGTAGTCGGAGGTCGGGCAGTACACCAGGGCGTCTTCGCCGGTGGAGGCGATCACGTGGAATTCATGCGAGCCGGTGCCGCCGATGGCGCCATTGTCGGCTGCCACCGCGCGGAACTTCAGGCCGAAGCGGGTGAAGATGCGGGTGTAGGCGTCGAACATGATCTGGTACGACTTCTGCATGCCTTCCAGGTCGCGGTCGAAGGAATAAGCATCCTTCATGGTGAACTCGCGGCCGCGCATCAGGCCGAAGCGTGGGCGGCGTTCATCGCGGAACTTGGTCTGGATGTGGTAAAAATTCAACGGAATTTGGCGGTAGGATTTAATCTCGCTACGCACCACATCGGTGATCACTTCCTCGGAAGTCGGCTGGATGGCGAACTCGCGGCCATGGCGGTCTTTCACGCGCATCAGTTCCGGGCCCATCTTGTCCCAGCGGCCGGTTTCCTGCCACAGCTCGGCTGGCTGCACCAAAGGCATCAGCAGCTCAATAGCACCGGCATTATTCATTTCTTCGCGAACGATTGCTTCGACTTTTCGGATCACTTTCAGGCCCATTGGCATATAGGTATAAATGCCGGAACCGAGGCGTTTGATCATGCCCGCGCGCATCATCAACTGGTGGCTGACGATTTCCGCGTCAGATGGAGCTTCCTTGAGGGTTGAAATAAAAAAACGAGATGCACGCATATCGGTGAATTCTTTTTAAAAAGAGAGAGTTATAATCAACCTAATTTTAAAGGATTAGCTGGCCCGATGCGTCCAAACTTTATACAAAGAGCGCTATTGCAGTTGGATTTGTAGTCAAAAATATAAGAGGACGCCTCGGCCACAGAAAGTTTGAGGTGCAATATGCTCGATCGTGAAGGGTTTCGCCCCAACGTCGGCATCATCCTGCTGAACTCGCACAACGAGGTCTGGTGGGGCAAGCGGGTGCGCGAGCACTCGTGGCAGTTCCCGCAGGGCGGGATCAAGTACGGTGAAACGCCGGAGCAAGCGATGTATCGCGAGCTCGAAGAGGAAATCGGACTGCGTCCGGAGCACGTCAAGATTATCGGCCGCACGCGCGACTGGTTGCGTTACGAGGTGCCAGACCACTTCATCAAGCGGGAAATCCGCGGCCATTACCGTGGCCAGAAGCAGATCTGGTTCTTGTTGCGCATGTGCGCGCGCGACAACGACGTAAACCTGCGCCTGACCGACCATCCCGAGTTCGACGCCTGGCGTTGGCATGATTACTGGGTTCCGCTGGACGTGGTGATCGAATTCAAGCGCGAAGTCTACCAACGCGCCTTGCAGGAGCTATCGCGCTTCCTGACCTGGCCGGCGCATGGCGACCGCCGCCATTCCTCGCGCTACCTGCGCCAGCCACATGGCCAGCGTGGACAGCGCAGCAGCGACAAGCCGCAGCAACCAGCGGTGACGCCGCCGCCGACGGAACTGGTAACAAAGGAATAACAGAAGGGGCAGCCTGCGAGGGCTGCTCCTTTTGTCTATATAATGCCGGGCTATGTTTACACCGTCTTCCCACGACGTCCGCCGCTTCTTCTGCGACGTCTACCGCAAAGCCAACGCCAACGAAATCATGGATCCGATCGAACTGATCGCCCGTGACTGGATCATGGCGCACCCCGAGTACCACGACCAGTTGCAGGACGTGGAGGCCGCCATTGCGCGCGACTACTCGGTGGAGGGCAGCGAGGCCAATCCCTTCCTGCACCTGTCGATGCACCTGTCGATCACCGAGCAGTTGTCGATCGACCAGCCGCGCGGCATTCGCGAGGCCTTCGTAGGCCTGGCGCGCAAGCTTGGCACCGAACACGCGGCGCACCATGAAATCATGGAATGCCTGGGAGAGATGATCTGGAATTCCCAACGCCGCGGCGTGCCGCCGGACGGCGCCGCCTACGTGGAAGCGGTCAAACGCCGGATTTGAGCAGCAGGCGCACGGCGCCCGCCAAGCCATAGCCCGCAGCCAGCAGCAGCGCATAGCGCACGTCGGACATGGTTCGCGTCAGCTGCCACACGATCGCGGCCAGCACCAGCATGATCCCTGCCGTTCCAAACAGCCCCAGGACAGCACGTTTTCGGCTGACCGTCCGCGATTGCCAGATCCCCAAGGCTGCCAGGCAGAAGGCAGTCAGGTAAGCCATCACACCTCGTCCACGCGGACAATGGGCATGTGCCAGATCAGAGCGAATACCAGCGGGCTGGCGACGGCCGCGAAAATCACTGAGCGCATCAGGTGGTCGGAGCCCACCGCCAGGGCCGGGCCAACGTTGATCAGCCATGGCAGCGTGGCTGCCAGCAAAGCTTGCGATTTGCGTCCCAAGCGGGCGATCAGGCACAGCATCAGCACTGCCACACCGGCCAGCAATGCAGTAAGCAAGTACATCATCTGTCGGCACCTCCGCGATTTCTTGATACGGCCATCATAGACCAATAGTTCTACCGGGAAACTATCCAAAAATCGCGAAGTGGCAAATATTTATGCCGGCTTCCTGAACACGCAATAACCGCCTGCCAGGCGTGCATCCGGCGTCGCAGCCAGATGGCCGTCCGACAACAGGTAGATGCAGGAGCCCGCGCAAACTTCCAGGTGCGCCAGCATTTCGGGCAGCGTCGCGTCGGCCGCAAAGTCCTGCCACGCAGCCCCGGCACCGGGACCGCCGCGCGGCGCGACGATCGCATGACTGGATCCAAATGCCGACGCCAGCCGCAGCGCAAGCCCTGCCAGGGCGGCGCGGCTGCCGACCCGCTGCAGCACACACGGCCAGCAGAACGCATCATCGCGCAGTTCAAGCGCCACCATATGCTGGCTGGCTTGGCGCACACTGGCCGGCAATCCCCCTACCCGGCCCAGCGCCTTGTCAACTCGCCGCTGCAAGCCTCGCGGCGGCAATGAATGGCTGACGTAGATTGTCGAAGTTTCCATGTTCGTTTCCTCCATGCATCTAGCTTTACTTCAGCATAGACCATGGATGCCACACAGAAACTATCCAATCATTGCAGCCGCACCCCCGCTTTGATCAATGGCAAATCGGTGAAGCGCTTGCCGGTGGCGGCGAACAAGGCATTGGCAAGGGCTGGTGCCAGCGGGCCAACCGCTTCCTCGCCGACGCCGCCGGGCGCTTCGTTGCTGTCGATGATGGCGACCTCGATGGCCGGGGCTTCGGCCAGCGACAGCAGTTTGTAATCGCTGAAGTTCGACTGCTCCACCGCACCATCCTTGACCGTGATTTCGCCGTAGAAGGCCGCGCTCAGGGCGAAGATGATGCCGCCTTCCATCTGCCCGCGCACATTGCGCGGATTGACCGTAATGCCGCAATCGAGCACCGTGGTAACGCGGTGCAGCTTGACGCGAGATGCCGCGTCGACCGACAGCTCGACCACCTGGCCGATGTAGGTGCCGTTGGCCCAGGTGAAGGCCATGCCGCGATGGCGTCCCTCTGGCAGGTCGCGACGCCAGCCGGAACGCGATTCCAGCTGGTCCAGCACGGCGCGCTCGCGGCTGCCGGGCTTCACCAGGCTGCGCCGGTAATCGAGCGGGTCTTGCCCGGCGCGCAGAGCCAGTTCGTCCACAAAGGACTCGGTGGCGAAAATGTTCTGCGATGCCGCGACCGAGCGCCAGTAACCCAGCGGCACGCCAGCTTCGACGGTATTGGTGCGGTGGACGTAGCCCGGCAAGCCGTAGTAGCGGGTGAACAGGACCCCGACTGCGCTGCGGTCGAAGGGCTTGGCGTACTCCTTGTCCGCGCCGAAGCGCGAATAATTGAACAAGGTGTCGCTCGCGCTGTCCATGCGCACGGCCGTCACGGCGCCGCCGGCGTCAAAGCCTGCGCGCAGGCGCAATACCGCTGCCGGTCGATGGTAGCCGTGACGCATGTCTTCTTCGCGGCTCCACAGCAGCTTGACCGGCACTCCGGCTTCCCTGGCAACCAGGGCTGCCTGCACCGCGAAATCGGCCTCGATGCGGCGTCCGAAACCGCCGCCGGAGAGCGTAGTGTGGATCGTGACGGCGCCCGGCTCGATGCCCAGTGCCTTGGCAACGCAGGTGCGGGCCGTGTCCTGCGCTTGCGTGGGAAGCCAAAGCTCCGCCTTGCCATTCTTGACGCTGGCGGTGCCGTTCATCGGTTCCATCGTGGCGTGCGCCAGCAGCGGCACAGTGTAAGTGCGGTCAAGCCAGGTGCTGGCTTTGGCCACGCCGGCTGCGTGCGCTGCGCTGATGTCTTCCGCCTTGCCGTTGCGCGGCACCACGAGATCGCCCTCTTTCTGCACGGCCTCATGCAGCATGTCGCGGTAAGGGGCGCTGGAATGCTTGCTGGCGGAGGCAAGGTCCCATTGGGGCTTGAGTGCATTGACTGCTTGCTGCGCGCGCCAATAGCTGTCGGCCACAACCGCCACGGCATCCGGCAGGCGCACGACTTTTTTCACGCCGCGCTTTGCCAGCGCCGGCTGCGGATCGACTGCCGCCAGCTTGCCGCCGAAATGCGGGCATTGCACGATCGCGGCGTACAGCATGCCGGGCACTTTCACGTCGATGCCGTACACCGCGCTGCCATCGGTCTTGGCCGGCAGGTCCAGGCGCGCCACGTCCTTGCCCATGTGGCGCCAGCGTTCCTTCGGCATCAGCGGCGGATCGGCCGGTACCGGCTGCACCGCTGCCTGTTGCACCAGCTTCGCGTAGGGCAGCTTGCGGCCGGTGGGCTTGTGCAGCACCGTACCGGATTGCGTGTCGCATTCGGCCGCGGGGACTTTCCATTCGGCCGCCGCTGCGCTTACCAGCATCGCGCGCGCCTGGGCGCCAGCCTTGCGCAATTGCGGGAACTGGCGCGCCACGCCGCCGCTGCCATAAGTGGCATATTCTCCCCAGCCGGCGTTGATGAACTGCTTTTCCACCGGCGCCATTTCGATGCGCACGGTTTTCCAGTCCAGGTCCATTTCATCGGCCAGCAACTGGGCGATGGCAGTGCCGGTGCCTTGCCCGATTTCGCTGGTGTTGGAGAGGATGGTGACGCTGCCGTCCGGCGCAATGCGCACCCAGCCCGGCGGGGGCGGAACCGCCGCTGGCGCCGCGCCCGCAACTGGCGCATCGGCAGCAGCAACGACCGGGCCGACCGCCACCAGCAGGCCGCCGGCCGCCAGCGCCTTCAGGAAATTGCGACGATTGCTCATGCCACCTGCTCCATTTGCATGCCGGCAGCGCGCCTGATCGCACGCCGCACACGCGGATACGTGCCGCAGCGGCACAGGTTCGTCATGGCTTCCTCGATCTGCGCGTCGCTCGGCTTGGGATGGGATTTGAGCAGCGCGGCTGCCGCCATCAGCATGCCAGACTGGCAGTAGCCGCACTGCGGCACCTGCTCCGCAATCCACGCCTGCTGCAAGGCGTGCGAACGGTCCGGCGACAGCGATTCGATGGTCCGCACCTTGCCCTTGCCCACTGCGCTGACCGGCATCACGCAACTGCGCACCACCTGACCATCGACGTGCACGGTGCAGGCGCCGCAAATACCGGCGCCGCAACCGTACTTGGTGCCGGTCAGGCCCAGCGTATCGCGCAAGACCCACAGCAGCGGCGTATCGCCCTCGACCTCGGCGCTCCTGGCCGCACCATTGATATTCAGTTTGTAAGCCATGTCTCCCCCATAAGGTGGAGGAAGCTTAACAGCGGCCCGGCGGCGTGGATTGCGGCTGTGACGAAAGCCGGCAACGGCGGTTTAAGCGAGGCCTTGCCCCAGGGCCGGCGGCAATAAAAAAAGCCCGCACATCGGGCGGGCTTCTCTCCAATCGGCGCTGGATCAGCGCTTCAGGACCAGCGAACCTGGCAGCGAATGCAGGTAAGCGGCGATGTCCTGGATGTCCTTGTTGGTCAGTGCCTTGACCTGGCCGGTCATGATCGCGTTGGAGCGGCCGTTCGGTGCGTCGCCGCGCTTGTAGGCGGTCAGCGCATGCTGCAGGTAGTCCTTGTGCTGGCCAGCCAGCTTGGGATAGCTCGGGTCGATCGGGGAGTTGTAGTCCTTGCCGTGGCAGGCGAAGCAGCTGTATTTTTCCGTCAGGGCCTTGCCATTTTCGATGTTGCCGCCAGCCAGGGCGCTGAACGAGACTGCGGAGCAGAACAGAGCAATAATCAGTTTTTTCATGGTTCAGGGCCTTATTTCTGCTGGGAGTAGAACGCGGCGATGTCGGCGATGTCCTGGTCGGTCAGGCTGACAGCGATACCCTTCATGGTCGGGTGCTTACGCTCCCCCTTCTGGTAGCCCTTGAGCGCGTTTTCAATGTATTTGGCAGATTGGCCGCCGATCATCGGCACCTGGAAAACTTCGGGGAAAGTCGCTTTGTAGCCTGGAATTGCATGGCAACCGATGCACATCTCGATCTTGCCTGTTGCTTTCTTGGCGTCGCCGACGATGTCCGCGGCGATGGCTGCCTGCGCAACTGCGGTCAGCGCGAGGAGTGCGAAGATTTTTTTCATAGGTGTGGGCTTTAGTCAGTTGAAATCGGACACTGCATTGCGCAACAAAACCGCTCCTTTGCGCCCTCAACCTGCGATTTTACCTTAGGAGTTGGCCAATCGTCCATAAGATGGATCAGGGTTCGAGCACTTCTTTCGCATGAGTTTCGAAAATGTGTTGTATGGCTTCCGCTTTTTTGCAGGTCGAAAGCAGATACTTTTTGTTTCCATATGGCAATTGATGGTAAATTGGCCAGCCAAATTTAACTAGCTTGCCTTTCCACCACTTTTACCATGCCCTTTTACCTGTCTGAACAACGCCGGCCCCTGCTGGCGACCATGGCTCTGGCCTTGCTGCTGACCGCCTGCGGCGGCGGTGGCGGCGACAACAAATCCGGCGATTCCAGCGCCGGCACGCCACCCGCCCAAACCTCGCCGGATGCGAAATCGTCGCTGGATGCCGCCCTGCCAAACGGCGATGTGAGCAAACTGAACGACAACAACGTCGAACTCTTGAAAGCCATCAAGGCCGAATTCTCGCTGCGCGAAACCGAACAGTCGGACTTGCTGGCCCAGGTCTGGGGCAGCGAAGCCATCGCCTACGCGCCTGGCGCCAACAGCCAGTTGCTGGTGCCGCAGACCACGCGCGAATCGGCACGCACTTATCCATTGGTGGTCGGCAGCGGTGGTGAAAGCCTGGCCATGGCCGGCAAAGTACAAGGTGCCCGCGTGGCCGCCTTTGGCGCCAATGTGATCGGCGGCGACTTCCCTGCCATGGTGGCGCCGGTGCGCCGACTGCTGTCCTGGCTTCTGTCAGGCCAGCAGAAAGACATCGGCGGCGCGCGCGAAATCACCCTGCTGCGCTATTCCTCCGGCGAGCAAACTGCCCTGAAGGCATGGTTCAAGACCCAGTTCCCGAACTGGACCGTGACCACCTGCGCCGACGACAACCAACTGGCCACCTGCACCCAGAACAGCCAATTGCTGCTGGTTGGCAGTAGCGGCACCAGCCTGAATGATGGCAATGCCGCCCTGCTGGCCTTCCTGAACAAATCGCTGGCAGCCGGCAAACCCCTGCTGTACCAGCACACCGGAAGCTGGGGCGACGGCGGCTTGCCGCAAATCGCCGACCTGCTGGGCCAGGCCGCCTTCCCTTACGCCGGCAACTACTTCGACAAGGACAGCGCCAACTGGGCCAACAGGGACGCCATGATCGCCGCCCAGCCGGGCGCGCTGAAGCCGATGCAGTCGATCAGCCGCGTGGTCGACCACCTGGCGGCAGGGGATTACAACTTCGACCTGGGCGCTTGCGAAGACGACCGCCGCTGCGCCGCAGTGCCTGCGCTGAACACCGATTTCTTCCAGGGCGCGGAACAATTGCAATCCTGGATCGCCAAGGTGGAAACCGCCGGCAAGCGCCCATTTGATGCGGATGCACCGAAACTGTTGAAATACCTGGTGCTGCTGGGCGATTACTTCCGCAGCCACGCCAGCTACCCGATGGCGAAGGGCACCACCCCAGTCAACACCTTCCTGAGGGCGCTGTTTGCCGACCACGCGCTGGCCAACAGCCGCGACATCCAGCCGGCCAGCAACCTGCAAGGCAGCAGCTTCCCTTCGCTGTCCGGCAGCACCGCCGACAGCACGGTAAGCCGCAGCTTCTCGACGCGCAAGATAGCGTTCACCACCAGCGCAGCCACCTATGCACTGCCCGGCAGGACCTTCAGCGTGACGCGCAGCGACACCAGCGCCGCCAAGGTCACGGTGTTCGTCAACCAGATCCGCAACGGTTCCGCCCATATCTTCGACAAGCAGTATGACCGCCCGCAATTCCTGTGGAGTAATGAGATCCCGCTCGAACCGGGGCAGACGCTCAAATTGAGCAGCCCGACCGGCGGCATCATCTACGTGCGCATGCAGGGAACCGATACCCCCCTGGGTGTCGCGCTGCAGTTCAGCAGCGTCGGCCAGCAAGCGGCTTACACCGGGCCGGAAAGCGCCGCTACTTTCGCCAGCGCGGTACGCAGCAGCACGATCGGCTGGTCTGAAATCATGACGCCGGAATTCCAGGTCCACTCCACCACGGAGAAGATGCGCGACACCCTGACCGAATACAACGACAACGTCGGCAAGCTGCTCAGCGACTTCGACACCTACCTGTACAAAGACATCTACAACCTGGCCGCCTTCAATGGCCGCGACCTGGCCCTGCCGGCTGCCGTCGCCAGCTTCTGCCAGAACAAAGGCTGGGATTGCACGAACTGGGATATCCACGGACTGGGCGGCGTGCAGCACTTCAATGCCGACCGCGCAAACTGCGGCTATATGTGCTCCGGCCAGCCGATCGACAGCTATGGCGCCTTCTCGCCATTGGGCTGGGGCGAATCGCACGAAGTGGGCCACAACCTGCAGCGCGGCCGCCTGAAGATGTACGGCAGCCAGTCGACCGAAGTATCGAACAACATCTTCCCGGTCCACAAATGGCTGCACTACAACCGCGACAATCCGGCGGCCAAGCAGTACGGCCGCGACCTGCAGCAGAAGACCACCTTCGACCTGCTGCAGGCAGCCCAGAAACAGGCCGACCCGGCCAACCACGTCAAGACCAATATGTGGTTCAACGACGACCTGCTGTGGGGCCGCCTGATGTTCTACTGGCAGCTCGCGATGGATAACAGCACCGCCTTCGGCGACAACGGCTGGGACCTGTACCGCCTGCTCTACCTGCACGACCGCCTGCTTGCCAAGGCACTGGACAGCGACGCCGCCTGGAGCAGCGAGCGCGCGAAACTGGGCTTCACGGATGCCGGCTACGCCAGCCGCAGCACCGTGCAGTCCATTACGGCCGAAGACAGCATGCTGGTCGTCACCTCCTTCATCACGGGCCGCGACCAGCGCAGCTTCTTCGATATGTGGGGCATCAAGTACAGCGCCACCGCCTCCGCCCAGGTGGCCGCCTACGGCTTCCCGGCGACCGCCAAGCGCTTCTGGGTGGTGCCGTGCGAGAAGAACGGCTTCAAGGCCCCGCTGCCGGCACCGGTCGCCGTGGACGGCGTGAGCGCCTGGCCAGCCGCAGGCAGCTGCACACCGTAAGCCGCTCTGGCATATACTTCCGGTGATACCCTCACCGGAAGTATTTACCATGCACGCACCGCAACGATTTGAAGGCTCCGACAACTACGTCGCCACCAATGACCTGAAACTGGCCGTCAACGCCGCCCTGACCCTGCAGCGCCCTTTGCTGATCAAGGGCGAACCGGGCACCGGCAAGACCATGCTGGCCGAAGAAGTCGCCGCCGCACTCGATATGCCACTGATGCAGTGGCATATCAAATCCACCACCAAGGCCCAGCAAGGCTTGTACGAATACGACGCCGTCTCCCGCCTGCGCGATTCCCAGCTGGGCGACGAACGCGTGCGCGACATCCACAACTACATCGTCAAAGGCGTGCTGTGGCAAGCCTTTACCGCGCCGGAACCAGTCGTCCTGCTGATCGACGAGATCGACAAGGCCGACATCGAATTCCCGAACGACCTGCTGCGCGAGCTGGACCGCATGGAGTTCTACGTCTACGAGACGCGCGAAATGGTGACCGCCAAGCACCGCCCGCTGGTGATCATCACCTCCAACAACGAGAAAGAGCTGCCGGACGCCTTCCTGCGCCGCTGCTTCTTCCACTACATCAAATTCCCGGACAAGGACACGATGGAAGCCATCGTCAAGGTCCACTACCCGCACCTGAAGCAGGAATTGCTGGCCACCGCCCTGCAAACCTTCTACGAAGTGCGCGACGTGCCGGGCCTGAAGAAAAAGCCTTCCACCAGCGAATTTCTCGACTGGCTGAAGCTCCTGATGGCCGAAGACATCCCGCCGGAAGTCCTGCGCGGCAAAGACCAGAAAGCCGCGGTGCCGCCGCTGCACGGCGCCCTGCTGAAAAACGAGCAGGACGTGCACCTGTTTGAACGCCTGGTATTCATGTCGAGGACCAACCGCTGATGGACGCACCAATCCCGGTCACGCTGGAAGCCAACGGCCTACGCCTGGAGCCGCTCGGCCCGCAGCACGCCGACGCCCTGCGCGCAGCCGCGCAGGACGGCGAGCTGTGGAAGTTGCGCATCACCTCCGTGCCGGAACCGGACAAGGTGGAAGCCTATATCGCCACCGCGCTGGAAATGCGCCCTGCGCGCCTGGCCTTCGCCGTGGTGGAAGTTGCGACCGGCATAGTACTTGGCACCACCAGCTACCACGACATTGTGCCGTCCATCGACCGTGCCGAAATCGGCTACACCTGGTACCGCCGCAGCGTGCAGCGCACGCATGTCAACACCACCTGCAAGCTGCTGTTGCTGACGCACGCCTTCGAAACACTGGGCTGCGCCGTGGTCGGCTTCCGCACCGATAATTTCAACCACGCTTCGCAAGCCGCCATCGAGCGCCTGGGCGCGAAAAAGGACGGGGTGCTGCGCCATCACGCCGTGCGCCGCGACGGCACCGTGCGCGACACGGTCATGTACAGCATCGTGCGCGGCGAGTGGCCGGAAGTGAAAGCGCAGTTGCGCTACCTGCTGGCACGGAGGGCCTGAGATGCTGATCGATTTCTTCTTCACGCTGAAAGACGCCAAGATCCCGGTCACGATCAAGGAATTCCTCACCCTGCTGGAAGCCATGCAAAAGCAGGTGCTGGAACCCTCGCTGGACGACTTCTACTACATGAGCCGCCTGTGCCTGGTGAAGGACGAAGCCAACTACGACAAGTTCGACCGCGCTTTCGGCCAGTACTTCAAGGGCATCAACGCCGTTTTCGACACCACGAAAGAGATTCCGCTCGACTGGCTGCTGCAGCGCATGAAGCGCGAACTGACGCCCGAGCAGATCGCCGCGCTGGAAAAATTCGGCTACGACAAGCTGATGGACCGCCTGAACGAGCTGCTGAAAGAGCAGAAGGAACGCCATGAAGGCGGCAACAAATGGATTGGCAGCGGCGGCACCTCCCCTTTCGGCAACGGCGGCACCAATCCGGAAGGCATCCGCATCGGCGGCAAGGGCGGCAACCGCACCGCCGTCAAGGTGTGGGAGCAGCGCACTTATAAGGATTATGACGGCGACCGTGAACTGGGCACGCGCAATATCAAGGTCGCCCTGCGCCGCCTGCGCAAGTTCGCGCGCCAGGGCGTGGCGGAAGAACTGGCGCTGGACCAGACCATCCGCGCCACCGCCAACAACGCCGGCTACCTCGACATCAAGATGCAGCCCGAGCGCAAGAACAACGTCAAGGTCCTGATGCTGATGGACGTGGGCGGCACGATGGACGACCATATCGAACGCGCGGAAGAACTGTTCTCGGCCGCCAAGACCGAGTTCAAGAACATGGAGTTCTACTACTTCCACAACTGCGTGTACGACTACCTGTGGCGCAGCAACCGCCGCCGCAACGCCGAACGCTTCGCCACCTGGGACGTGCTGCGCAAATACCCGCCCGACACCAAACTGATTTTCGTCGGCGACGCCACCATGAGTCCCTATGAAGTACTGCAGCCTGGCGGCTCGGTCGAGTACAACAACGAAGAAGCCGGCGCCGAATGGCTCGGAAGATTCACTTCCCACTTCCCCAAATTCATCTGGCTCAACCCCGAACCGGAAGGCCTGTGGCAATACCGCCAATCGATCTCCGTGATCCGCCAGATCATGCAGAACCGCATGTTCCCCATCACCATCGAAGGCCTGGAACGCGCCATGCGCACCCTCTCGAAATAAAAGTCGGGGTCAGCTCCGGCAATCGGACATTTCGCTACGCGAAATGTCCGATTGCCGGAGCTGACCCCGACTTTCAAGTTAGCTGGAGGCGGTAGCCGACGGCGGTTTCAGTCAGCAGGTATTGCGGCTGGGCCGGGTCGTCTTCCAGCTTGTGGCGCAGGTGGCCCATGTAGATGCGCAGGTAGTGGCTGTTGTCGGATTGTGCGGGGCCCCAGACGGCGCGCAGCAATTGCGGCGCCGTCATGACACGGCCAGCGTTGGCGACCAGCACGGACAACAAGCGGTATTCGGTGGGCGTCAGGTGCACGTGCTCGCCGCGCTTGGTCACGCGCCGGTTGGGCAGGTCTACCGCTACTTCGCCGAATTGCACCTGGCCGGCGCTGTCGGCTTGCGGTTGCCGCTGGCGGCGCAGTGTGGCGCGCACGCGGGCCAGCAGTTCGCCGGTGCCAAAGGGCTTGCTCAGGTAATCATCAGCGCCGGCGTCCAGCGCCTTGATCTTGTCTGCTTCGTTGACGCGCGCCGACAGCACGATGACCGGCACGTTCGACCACTTACGCAAATCGGCGATCAAGTCGATGCCGTCTCCATCCGGCAAGCCCAGGTCGAGGATCACCAGGTCAGGACGCCGCGTGCCAGCATCGATCAGGCCGCGCTGCATGGTAGCCGATTCGTGGACATGCCAGCCCTCCTCTTCCAGCGCGGCACGCACGAAACGGCGGATCTGCGGCTCGTCTTCCACCAGCAAGGCTGTCGGGGCGACGTCAGTCTGTTGCATGTTCATGCTTCCTCAATCTCGGGCACTTGCGGCGGCATGCCGACCGGCAGCGTGAAGACGATGGCGGCGCCACCCAGCGGCGACTTGTCGGCCGCGATGGTGCCGCCGTGGGCTTCAACAATTGCGCGGCAGATCGCGAGGCCAAGGCCGACGCCGGGCTTCGACGATTCCTTCTCGCCGCGCGTGAATTTTTCGAAAATCGCTTCTTCACGGCCGCGCGGCAAACCTGGGCCGTTATCGTACACCATCACGCGCACGAATTCGCCGCGCCGCACGGCATAGATCACGATGGACGATCCGGGCGATGTATACTTCGCCGCATTCTCCAACAGGTTGCACAGCACGCGCTCGATCAGCACGGCGTCGAAGCGCAATAGCGGCAGTTCCAGCGCGAGCTGCGTGCTGACCTTGTGTTCCTTCAGCTGCAGGCCGCTGTGGCGCAGCGCGCTGCCGACCACTTCTTCCAGCGGTTGCCATTGCAGGTTGATTTTCAACTCGCCGCTTTCGATGCGGGCCATGTCCAGCAGGTTGGCTACCAGGGCACTCATGCGCAGCGCTTCATCGTGCAGCGATTGTGCGGCTTCGAGCTGTTGCTGCGCCAGCGGCGGGCGAGAATGCGCCAGGGATTCTGACAGGCCGACCAGTGACGTCAAAGGCGTGCGCAAGTCGTGCGATAAGGCGGCCAATAGCGAATTGCGCAGTCGTTCCGATTCCATATTGACCAGCGCTTCCTGCGCCACTTCGATATAGTGCACCCGTTCAAGCGCGATGGCTGCCAGTGCCGCGAAGGTGTCCAGGTGCTGCCTCTGCTCGGGGATCAGGATCCAGCGCCGCTGCGCCGGTTCGATCGCCAACACGCCGCGCGTGCGCATCGGCGCCACCAGCGGCATGTAGAAAAGCGGGCTGGCGGGCAGCGTGTCCGTGCCAAGGCCCGCGCTTTCGGCGTGGTCGAAGGCCCATTGCGCCACGCCCTGGTCTAACGCTGCGGGAACTGCCACGCCGGACGGCAAGTGCAGCCGCCCTTCCGCATCGGGCACCAGCAAGGTGGCCTTGGCGCGGAATGTCCCCTGCACGAAGCGGGCGGTAGTCTCGAAAATCTGCTCGGTCTGCAGGGCGCCGGACAGTTCGCGGGCGAATTCGTACAGGGCACGGGCCCGCGCTTCGCGGTAAGAGGCGACACGGGCCTGGAAGCGCAGGCCGGCAGTCAGGTGCCCGGTGATCAGGCCAACCGCCAGCATGACGCCGAAGGTGATCAGGTACTGCAGGTCCGAAATGGCAAAAGTGAAGCGCGGCGGGACGAAGAAGAAATCGAAACAGGCCACGCTGACGCATGTGGCCAGCACTGAGGGCGCTCGGCCGTAACGCACCGCGACCAGCAGCACAACCAGTAGGAACAGCATGGCAATATTGGCCAGGTCGAAGTATGGCAGAAGCGGGGTCGCCAGCAGCGCCATGCCAAGGCTGGAGCCGGCGGCCACGGCATAGCCGGCCAGCCGTGACTTCAGGCGTTGGGCGTCTTCCTCGGCGTCGACCGCAGCTTCCGGGCTGGGCAAGGCTTCGCGCTCGCTGACGGCGACCTCGATCAGATCAATGTCGGGCGCGTGCGCAGCCAGGCTGCGGATGTGCGAACGGCGCCATGGCCAGGTGCGGTGCGCCCGGCCTATCGTGATCCTGGACAGGTTGTGCTCGCGCGCGTATTCCACGGCGGAGGCGGCGATGTCGCTGCCGGACAGCACGGCGGTGGTGGCGCCCAGGTCCTGCGCCAGCTTCAGGGTTTTCAGGATGCGTTCGCGCTGCGCGGCGAACAGACGTTGCAGCGCAGGCGTTTCGACATAGATGGCATGCCATTCGGTGCCAAGCTGGCCGGCCAGGCGTGCCGCGCTGCGCACCACTTGCTCGCAGCCGGAGCGCGGGCCGACCAGGGCCAGGACCGAGGCACCGGTTTTCCATATGACGTCGATCGATTGTTCGACGCGGTAGGCGCGCACGTCGTCTTCAATGCGGTCGGCGGTGCGGCGCAGCGCCAGCTCGCGCAGCGCGATCAGGTTTCCCTTGCGGAAGAAGTTTTGCGCGGCGCGCTCGGCCTGCTGGGCGTGATAGACTTTGCCGCCCTTCAGGCGCGCCAGTAGTTCGTCGGCTGGGATGTCGACCAGCACTACCTCGTCGGCGGCGTCGAACACGGTGTCGGGCACGGTTTCGTTGACCTGGATGCCAGTGATGCCGCCCACGACGTCATTCAGGCTTTCCAGGTGCTGCACGTTGACGGTGCTGAAGACGTCGATGCCCGCTTCCAGCAGTTCCTCAACATCCTGCCAGCGCTTGGGATGGCGCGAGCCGGGCGCGTTCGAGTGCGCCAGTTCGTCGATCAGGATCAGCGGCGGGCGCTGGGCCAGCGCCCCGTCGATGTCAAACTCATTCAGAGTTTTTCCGCGATAGGCGACGGCGCGCAGTGGCAGCAGGGGCAGGCCCTCCACCAGCGCGGCCGTCTCGCTACGGCCGTGGGTCTCGATGACGCCGACCAGCACCTGCTGCCCGGCCGCCTGCAGCTTGCGGGCAGCCGACAGCATGGCGTAGGTCTTGCCTACACCAGCCGAGGCGCCGAAGTAGATGCGCAGCTTGCCGCGTGCTGCCTTGCGCTCCTGCTCCTGCATTTGCGCCAGCAGCGCGTCGGGGTCCGGCCGGTCGTCGTCGAGTGGAATCATATCAGCGAGTATGCGGCGTTTTTCCGTCCAGCGCCAGATTCAGCGCCAGTACGTTCACGCGCGGCTCGCCGAAAATACCCAGCACGGTGTGGGACGCGTGCTTGTCGATCAGGTCCCGCACCTGCTCGGGCGCCATGCGGCGCTCGGGGGCCACCCGCCTGGCCTGGTAGTAGGCCGCCGCCAGGCTGATTTCCGGATCGAGGCCGCTGCCCGATGCCGTCACCAGGTCCACCGGGATGGGCGCGGTGTTGCCTGGATCGGCAGCTTGCAGTGCTTCCACGCGGCCCTTCACGGCGTCGGTATAAGCCGGATTGAGCGGTCCCTGGTTGGAGCCACTGGAACCGTTGGCGTTGTAAGGCATTGGTCCGGTGGCCGATGGGCGGCCCCAGAAATACTTCGGCGATGTGAATTGCTGGCCGATCAGGGCCGAGCCGACCGGCTTACCGTTCACTTCCAGGATGGAGCCGTCGGCCTGGCTTGGGAAAGCAGCCGAGCCGACGCCGGTGACAGCCAACGGATAAATCACGCCGCAGGCCAGCGTCAAGGCGCCGAACAGTACCAGCGCGGGACGAATAGTCGAAATCATCTTGTTCTCCAGCTTAAACGAGGTTGAACGCAGCCAGCAGCATGTCAATCAATTTGATGCCGATGAACGGCAGGATCAGGCCGCCCACGCCATATACCAGCAGGTTGCGTCGCAGCAGCGCAGTAGCGCCAATGGCGCGGTAACGCACACCTTTCAGGGCCAGGGGAATCAGGCACACGATGATCAGCGCGTTGAAGATCACGGCGGACATGATGGCCGAATTAGGGCTGGCCAGGTGCATCACGTCCAGCGCCTTCAGCTGCGGGTAGGTGCCGACAAAAGCTGCCGGAATGATCGCGAAGTACTTGGCGATATCGTTCGAGATCGAGAAGGTGGTCAGCGAGCCGCGCGTCATCAGCATCTGCTTGCCGATCTCGACGATCTCCAGCAGCTTGGTCGGGTTGGAGTCCAGGTCGACCATATTGCCTGCCTCCTTGGCGGCCTGGGTGCCCGAGCTCATGGCGACCGCCACGTCGGCCTGGGCCAGTGCCGGTGCATCATTGGTGCCGTCGCCGGTCATGGCGACCAGGCGGCCGTCGGCCTGGTAGCTGCGGATAAGTTTCAACTTATCCTCAGGCGTCGCCTCTGCCAGGAAGTCGTCCACGCCCGCTTCGGCCGCAATCGCGGCGGCGGTCAGCTTGTTGTCGCCGGTGATCATCACAGTCTTGATGCCCATGCGGCGCAGTTCCGCAAAGCGCTCCTTGATGCCGCCCTTGACGATGTCTTTCAGCTCCACCACCCCCACCACGCGGCCATTATCTGCCACCACCAGCGGCGTGCTGCCACGGCGCGAGACATCTTCCACTGTGCGCGCCACTTCGGCAGGCCACTGCTGGCCGGCCGCTTGCACATGCTTGCGCACGGCGTCGGCCGAGCCCTTGCGCACTTCACGGCCCTCCAGGTCCACGCCGCTCATGCGGGTATTGGCCGAGAAAGGAATGAAGACGGCATGCAAGGGTGACAGTTCACGCTCGCGGATATTGAACTTCTGCTTGGCCAGCACCACGATGCTGCGCCCTTCCGGCGTCTCGTCCGCCAGCGAAGCCAGTTGCGCGATGTCGGCCAATTCCCGCTCGGTCACACCCGGTGCGGCAAAGAAGGCTGAAGCCTGGCGGTTGCCGAGGGTGATGGTACCGGTCTTGTCCAGCAACAGCACATCGACGTCGCCCGCTGCTTCCACCGCACGGCCGGAAGTGGCGATCACGTTGGCCTGCATCATGCGGCTCATGCCTGCTACGCCGATGGCCGACAACAGGCCGCCGATGGTGGTCGGGATCAGGCACACCAGCAGTGCGATCAGTACGGTAATGGTGATCGGCGAACCTGATTGCGCGGTCTCTACCGAGAACAGGGAGAATGGCAGCAAGGTCGCAGTCACGATCAGGAACACGATGGTCAGCGCCACCAGCAGGATGGTCAGCGCGATCTCGTTCGGCGTTTTCTTGCGCTTGGCGCCTTCCACCATGGCGATCATGCGGTCGAGGAAAGTCTCGCCTGGATTCGCCGTCACCTGCACCACCAGCCAGTCGGACAGCACGCGGGTGCCGCCGGTGACGGAGGAAAAATCGCCACCCGATTCCCGGATGACCGGTGCGGATTCGCCGGTAATGGCGCTTTCGTCCACCGACGCCACGCCTTCGATCACGGTGCCGTCGATCGGGATCACGTCACCGGCTTCCACCAGCACGTAATTGCCCTTGCGCAGATCTGTGGCGGGGCATGGCAGCCAGGCCGTGCCGTGCTTGGCCACCTCCAGGCGCTTCGATGTCACGCTCTGTTTCAGGCTGCGCAGCGAAGCCGCCTGGGCCTTGCTGCGTCCCTCCGCCAGTGCTTCGGCGAAGTTTGCGAACAGCACGGTGAACCACAGCCAGATGGTGGTGGCGAGGATGAAACCGGAACTGGCCTCCCCCACGCCATTCAGCGACTGGATGTAAAGCAGCGTAGTGATGATGCTGCCGACATAGACGACGAACATCACGGGGCTGCGCAGTTGGACCGCAGGACTCAGCTTGCGGAACGCATCGGTAATGGCCGGCACCACCAGCTGCGAATCGAGCAGCTTGAGGCGCTTGCCAGGTTGGGCGACTGGAATCGCCTGGGATTGCGACATGATGTGCACTCCTTACTTATACAGTTGCAGGTGTTCGATCACCGGACCAAGCGCCAGCGAAGGAACATAATTCAATACGCCTACCAGCAGCACCACGGCCACCAGCAGGAACACGAACATCGGGCCATGGGTCGGCATGGTTCCGGAGTTGGCTTGCAGGCGCTGTTTGGACGCCAGCGAGCCGGCAATCGCCAGCACCGGAACGATCATGGCGAAGCGGCCAAACCACATGGCGATAGCCAGCATGACGTTATAGAACGGCGTATTGGCTGAGAGGCCGGCGAAGGCGCTGCCGTTGTTGTTGGCGGCCGAACTGAAGGCGTACAGGATCTCCGAGAAACCATGCGCGCCCGGATTGGCAACGCCTACCTTGCCCACGTCCAGCATGACAGCGATGGCGGTACCCGCCAGCACCAGGGTCGGCGTGACCAGGATGGCGATCGACGTCATTTTCATCTCATACGACTGGATCTTCTTGCCCAGGTACTCCGGCGTGCGGCCGATCATCAGGCCCGCGATGAACACCGCCATGATGGCGAAGATCAGCATGCCGTACAGGCCGGAGCCGACGCCGCCGAACACCACTTCGCCGAGCTGCATCAGCAGCATCGGTCCTGCGCCGCCCAGCGGCGTGAAGGAATCATGCATGCCGTTTACAGCGCCACAGGATGCGGCTGTGGTCACGGTCGCGAACAGGCCGGTGGCGGCAATACCGAAGCGCGTTTCCTTGCCTTCCATATTGCCGCCCGCTTGCAGCGCCGTGGCCGCCTGGTCGACGCCCATCGCCTGCAATGCCGGTTGCGCGCCCTGTTCCGCTGCAGTGATGCCGATGGCAGCGACCACGAACATGATGGCCATCGCCCCCAGCACGGCCCAGCCCTGGCGGCGGTCGCCCACCAGGCGGCCAAAGGCGAAACACAGTGCTGCGGGAATCAGGAAGATGGCGAGCATCTGCGCGAAATTGGACAGCGCGGTCGGGTTCTCATACGGATGTGCCGAGTTGGCGTTGAAGAAGCCGCCACCATTCGTGCCCAGCATCTTGATCGCTTCCTGCGATGCGACCGGTCCCATGGCGATCAGCTGCGTGGCCGCGGTCCGGGTCAGTGCCGGCGCCTCGGGCGTGGCGCCCGGTACGGCGTAGGTCACCGGTTCCACCAAAGCCACTTCCTTATAAGCAGAAAAGTTCTGGATCGCGCCCTGGCCGACCAGGAACACAGCAAACACGAAGGACAACGGCAGCAGCACGTACAGCATGATGCGGGTCAGGTCGACCCAGAAATTGCCGATGGATTTGGCCGAGCGGGCTGAGAAACCGCGAATCAGGGCAAATGCCACGGCAATGCCGGTGGCCGCCGAGAAAAAATTCTGGCCGGTCAACGCCAGCATCTGGCTCAAATAGCTCATGGTCTGCTCGCCCGCATAGCCCTGCCAATTGGTGTTGGCGACAAAGCTAACGGCGGTGTTGAAGGAGGAATCGGGGCCGACACCTGGCAGGCCTTGGGGGTTCAATGGCAGCCACGCCTGCATGCGTTGCACGGCATAGACAAACAGGGTACCGACGAGGTTGAAAACCAGCAGCGCCATGGCGTAGGCTTTCCAGCCCATGCCGCGCTGCGTTTCGCCGGCCGGCACGCCGGCGGCGCGGTACAGCAGCTTTTCGAGTGCTGCCAGCCAGCCGAGGCCTGGGATCTTGCGGCCATCGGCCACGCGTGCCAGCAAACCGCCCAGCGGCCACGCGGCGGCAACCAGAACCAGCAGGAATACAGCCAGCAACAGGAAGGATTGGGTGGTCATGTTACAGGTCCTCCGCTTTCAGCAGGGCCACCAGCAGGTAGACCAGCAGACCGGCCGTGGCGACGGAGCCGATTAGATAAAAGATGTTCATTGCTGGCCTCCCAGCTTGTCGCAACCAGCCACCATAGCGACAACCAGCACGAAAAAGGCGACGATTGCGCCGATAAAGACGATGTCCATTACGTTCCCCGAAAGGTCTTGTTTGTCTGTGAACCAGCTTATCGAGCCACGCCTAAAATCGGTGTAAAGACCGGGCGAGCGGGTGTAAACAAGCTGTAAAAATTCAGAAGGTCCGGCTGACAGTGAGCTGCAGGGCGCGCTTGCCCAGGAACTTGCCGTTGGCCGGCGACGCATAGGCAGTCTTGCCGGCATCGGTGCCGACAGCAGCCAGTTGCACGCTGGCCAAGCCCAGGTTCCTGGTCACGCCCAGCTTCCAGTCGCTGTAGTCCGATGCACTGTTGTTCTGCACGCGCTGGTGGCCGGCGTGCAGGTTGACGGTGTAGCCGGCGCCAGCGTCGATATTCGCACCCAGGTCCAGGTAGCCGGAGTTCCTGCTGTCGACGAAGCCGAACAGGTTGGTCACGCAATGCGAGTACTTCAGGGTGGCCGGTCCGTATCCAAGCTGGGCGTAGAGTTCTGTCGTATCGGGATTGTCGAGGCCAGGGAGGCGGCCCTTGTAAACATAGGCCAGCACGCCGGCGTCGTAGCTGATGTCTTCCGTCAGTTGGCCGCGCTTGCCGGCGTAGACGTCCAGTTCCACACGGCCGGAGCCGCCCGCATCACGCGTCCAGTGGATGGTTGAGGCCCAGGCGCCCACATACCAGCCGGTAGCGGCGCTGGCAAAATCGGCGCCGCCCTGCACTGCGGGCAGCAGGCGCGATTGCGAGATCCCGCGATAGCGGTAATCGCTGGTCAGCGAAGCGTTGAAGCTCAGGTCATCGGCAAAGGCAGGAGCCGCCAGCATCGCGGCAGCCAGGAAAAATGCGCTCTTCATAAATCCACTTTCGTCAAAAAAAAGAAGGTGACGAAAGCGTATCCAGCGGCGCGTAAAAACGGTCTAAAGAGAAGGCAGCAGCCAATCAACGCCGCGTAAAAGTCTCATAGCCGCATGAATTTACGCAGCACGGCCTGGAGCTGGTGTTCGGTGAGCGGCTTGTCCAGCATGCCGGCGGCGCCGGCGGCGCGGCCACGCGTGAGGTCATAATCGTGGGCCGATTGCACCAGGAAGACCACTTCGGGATGGGCCTCCAGGCTGCGCAACTGGGCGCACAGCAGGTAGTGGTCCAGGATCGGGGCAGCAAAGTCGATCAGTATCACGGCCACCGTGTGTTGGCGGCATAGCGCCTGCGCAGCCACGCCGTCCACCGCCCACAGCACCGGGGTGCCGAACTGTTTCAGCGATTTCCCGAGCTGCTCGCTGAAACTGGCATTGGCATCCACGCACAATACGGCCCCTTCGCGGCGCGGCTTGCGCATCTTTTCATAAACGTCAGGGTCGGTCAGGTCCAGGTCGAGCCGTTCGCGGCGCCGGCGCTCGGGCACCAGCGAGTCGACCGAAGCCGACAGGCCGGCCAGCACTTCGGCACGGCGCTCGACCAGGCGTGCCAGCTCGGCATACATGGCACTCCACTGCACCGGCAGCGGCAAGTTCGGGTAAGGCAGAAGGACACCGGTCGCGCCCAGCACCAGCGCTGGCCGGATGTCGCCTGCAGCCAACGACGCAATGACGGCCAGTGCCTTCAATTCGGTGCCGTTGGCCAGGTAAATATCAGGGTCCTGCAAGCTGTCTTCGGACAGGCAAAGGTAGGCCGGCCCGTCGGCTGGCGCCCGTGACAGGCCATGCGCGAGCGCGCGCTCGGCCTCCGGCAGGAAGCCAACCAGCCTGACTGCGAACGGGCGCCGATCTGTGGTCATAAACCCATTTTACCGCCGTGATTCCCTTGCGCGACCGGCCGTAGCGGATAGAATGCGCAAGCATGCGATCCGTCAAAGCGGAAAATACTGTATATAATCACAGCACTTTGCATTACCAATAACACGTATGGCCACTAAAAAACCAGTTTCCGACTACAGCGAATCATCCATCCGCGTCCTCAAAGGACTGGAGCCCGTCAAGCAGCGCCCGGGCATGTACACCCGCACCGAGAACCCGCTGCACATCATCCAGGAGGTGATCGACAATGCCTCCGATGAAGCATTGGGCGGCCATTGCAAAAATATTATCGTGACGCAGAATGCCGACGGTTCCATCAGCGTCGAAGATGACGGCCGTGGTATTCCGGTCGGCTTGCATCCTGAAGAAAACGTGCCGACGGTGGAAATCGTCTTCACCCGCCTGCACGCGGGCGGCAAGTTCGATAAAGGCTCGGGCGGCGCTTACGCCTTCTCGGGCGGCCTGCACGGCGTCGGCGTTTCGGTCACCAACGCCCTGTCCAAGCGCCTGGAAATCGCAGTGTGGCGAAAAGACGACGCCGGCAACGGTTTCCACCAGATCGCCTTCGAACATGGCGACCTGGTCGAGCCACTGAGCTCGCAGCCTGCACCAAAGGACGGCAAGAAGTCCGGTACCCGCGTCACCGCCTGGCCGGATGCGAAGTATTTCGACTCGCCGCTGATTTCGCAGGTCGAGCTGCAACGACTGCTGCGCTCCAAGGCGGTGCTGCTGCCGGGCGTGACCGTCACGCTGAAAAACGCCAAGAACGGCGACGAGCAGACCTGGATGTACAAGGACGGCCTGCGCGGCTACCTGAACGAACAACTGGCGCAGACCACCTCCGGCGGCGAGACCCTGATCCCGCTGTTCGAGGGCGAGCAGTTCGCCACCCCTGATGCGGAAGGCTTTGCAGAGGGCGAAGGCGCATCGTGGGTGGTGGCATGGACCGAGGAAGGCGCCGTGGTGCGCGAGTCCTACGTCAACCTGATCCCGACCCCGAATGGGGGCACCCATGAATCGGGCCTGCGCGAAGGCCTGTTCGGCGCGATGAAGAACTTCGTCGAACTGCACTCGCTGCTGCCGAAGGGCGTGAAGCTGCTGCCGGAAGACGTGTTTGCACGCGCTTCCTTCGTGTTGTCGGCCAAGGTGCTGGACCCGCAGTTCCAGGGCCAAATCAAGGAACGCCTGAATTCGCGCGACGCCGTGCGCCTGGTGGCCACCTTCTCCAAGCCTGCGCTGGAACTGTGGCTGAACCAGCACATCGACTTCGGCAAGAAACTGGCGGAGCTGGTCATCAAGCAAGCGCAGTCGCGCCTGCGTTCGGCCCAGAAGGTCGAGAAGAAGAAGTCTTCCGGCGTGGCCGTGTTGCCGGGCAAGCTGACCGATTGCGAGTCGGACGATACGGCGCGCACTGAAATCTTCCTGGTCGAGGGCGACTCGGCGGGCGGCTCGGCCAAGATGGGCCGCGACAAGGAATTCCAGGCCATCCTGCCGTTGCGCGGCAAGGTGCTGAACTCCTGGGAGACCGACCGCGACCGCCTGTACGCCAACAACGAGATCCACGACATCGCCGTGGCGATCGGGGTCGATCCGCACAACCACGGCGATTCGCCCGACCTGAGCGGCCTGCGCTACGGCAAAATCTGCATCCTCTCCGATGCGGACGTCGACGGCTCGCACATCCAGGTGCTGCTGCTTACGCTGTTCTTCCGCCACTTCCCTGCCCTGATCGACAAAGGCCACATCTGCGTGGCGCGTCCGCCGCTGTACCGCGTCGACGCGCCGGCACGCGGCAAGAAGCCGATCCAGAAGCTGTACGCGCTGGACGACGGCGAACTGGTGGCCATCGAGGACAAGCTGCGCAAGGACGGCCTGAAAGAAGGCTCGTGGACCATTTCCCGCTTCAAGGGCCTGGGCGAGATGAACGCCGAACAGCTCTGGGAAACCACCATGAATCCGGACACCCGCCGCCTGCTGCCTGTGTCGCTGGGCGATTTCGACCACAGCTACTCGTCCTCGCGCTTCAATATGCTGATGGGCAAAGGCGAAGCCGCCGCCCGCCGCGCATGGATCGAAGAACACGGCAACGAAGTTGAAGCAGACATCTAATACAAGTACCGAACATGACTCAAGCAAACCTCTTTGACGAACCAACCCCGGAACTGCCGCCGAGCGGTGGCAGCGGCGGCGATGAGGGCGGCGAATCGCTGACCCTCTCGACTTTTGCCGAACGCGCCTACCTGGATTACGCCATTTCCGTGGTCAAGGGCCGCGCCCTGCCGGACGTGTGCGACGGCCAGAAGCCGGTTCAACGCCGCATCCTGTACTCGATGAATGAACTGGGCCTGGGCCCGACCGCCAAGCCGCGCAAGTCCGCTACCGTGGTGGGCGACGTGCTGGGTAAGCTGCACCCGCACGGCGACCAGTCGGTGTATGACGCGCTGGTGCGCATGGCGCAGGACTTCTCGCTGCGCTATCCGCTGATTGACGGCCAGGGTAACTTCGGTTCGCGCGACGGCGACGGCGCCGCGGCAATGCGATACACCGAAGCCCGTTTGACCCCGATCTCGCGCCTGCTGCTGGACGAAATCGACGAAGGTACCGTGGACTTCGTCCCGAACTACGACGGCTCGTATCAAGAGCCGGCCCTGCTGCCGGCACGCCTGCCGATGGTGCTGCTGAACGGCGCCTCCGGTATCGCGGTGGGCCTGGCGACCGAGATCCCTTCGCACAACCTGACCGAGGTGGCCAAAGCCGCCGTGGCGATGATCCGCAATCCTAAGATCACCCACGCGGAACTGATGGAGCTGATCCCGGGCCCGGACTTCCCGGGCGGCGGCCAGTTGATCACCCCGCGCGCGCAACTGGACGATATGTACGCGTCCGGCCGCGGTTCGATGAAGGTTCGCGCCCGCTGGAAGATCGAAGAGCTGGCGCGCGGCCAATGGCAAGCCGTCGTGTACGAACTGCCGCCAGGCACTTCGGCCCAGAAGGTGCTGGAAGAAATCGAAGAACTGACCAATCCAAAGGTCAAGCTGGGCAAGAAAGCGCTGTCGCCGGAACAGGTCGCCCTGAAAGGCCTGATCCTGGGCCAGTTGGACAAGGTGCGCGACGAAGCGGGCCGCGAAGCTGCCGTGCGCCTGGTATTCGAACCCAAGTCGAAGAACCAGAACCAGACTGAGTTCATGCACATGCTGCTGGCGCATACCTCGCTGGAGACTTCGGCCTCGATGAACCTGGTGATGATCGGCGGCGATGGACGTCCGCGTCAGAAGGGTATCGGCGATATCCTGGGCGAGTGGGTCGAGTTCCGCTTCGCCACCGTGACCCGCCGTACCCAGTTCAAGTTGAAGAAGGTCGATGAGCGCATCCATATCCTGGAAGGCCGCCAGATCGTCCTGCTGAACATCGATGAAGTGATCGCCATCATCCGTAATTCGGACGAGCCGAAGGCGGCGCTGATCGAGCGCTTCAAGCTGTCGGATCTCCAGGCGGAAGACATCCTGGAAATCCGCCTGCGCCAGTTGGCGCGCCTGGAAGCGATCAAGATCGAACAGCAACTGGCTGAGCTGCGCAAGGAGCGCGAAGGCCTGCTGGACGTGCTGGAAAATCCATCCACCATGCGCCGCCTGGTGATCAAGGAAATCGACGGCGACGCCAAGACCTACGGCGACGCGCGCCGCACCCTGATCGAGGAAGCGCAGAAGGCTGTGGTCGAACAGAAGGTGGCCGACGAACCGGTGACCGTGATCATTTCGGAAAAAGGCTGGGTGCGTGCGCGTACCGGCATCGGCCACGATACGGCGCAGTTCACCTTCAAGGCCGGCGATTCGCTGTACGGCGCGTTCGAGTGCCGCACGGTGGATACGCTGCTGGGCTTCGGCGACAACGGCAAGGTGTACTCGGTGCCGGTAGCCGCACTGCCTAACGCGCGCGGCGATGGCGTGCCTATTACCACGCTGGTGGACCTGTCGGGCGGTGCGCGACTGCTGCATTACTTTGCTGGCAATGGCGACAAGCAGTTGCTGCTGGCGTCCGACGCGGGTTACGGCTTTATCGCCAAGGCTGCCGACATGGTGTCGCGACTGAAGGGCGGCAAGTCCTTCATTACGCTGGACGAAGGTGCCAAGCCGCTGCCGCCAACCGTGGTTGCCGACGGCGCGAGCGCGGTGGCGGTTATTTCGGAAAAGGCCAACCTGCTGGTGTTTGGCATGGACGAGATGAAGGTGCTGTCCAACGGCGGCCGTGGCGTGATCCTGATGGACCTGGCGGACAAGGAGAAGCTGGTTGCTGCCTGCGCGATCACCGACAAGGGTGTGACCGTGCTGGGTATCGGCAATGCCCAGAAGGCCAAGGAAGACCGCATGGGGCCGACGGCCCTGGCGCCACACTTTGGCAAGCGCGCGCGCAAAGGCAAGCCGATGCCGGTGCGCATCAAGCCGACTGGCCTGGCGCCGAACACCTAGAACCGGCGGTGACGCGGCCGCCGCAGGCCAAGTGTCAGACCCTGCGGGTCTGACACCGGTTTAGCGCGGCGCGTACAGGTCGATGGTCTCCTGCACCGCATCACTGCAAACCGCACAAAACTCCTCGCTACGGTCAAACATCAAGCACTGCTGCTGCGAACGATAGTAGCCAGTCGCCTCGTAATTAGCCCCCTCAAACGCTCCCACAGCCTTGCGATTCGGTGCCTTCGAGAACAGCGCATTGGTCCAGGCCAGGTCGTCCTTGAACAACTTGCTCATCTCCGATTCCGGACGATTATCCTTGCGCAGTTGCGCGCGGATCTTCTGGTACTCTCGTGAATGCGCCTCATACTCCGCCTTCGGCCAGGTCGTCGGCAGCGAAGTACCCGACGTCACAAACTTCTTCCACTTCAGATTGGCCGGGTCCAGCAAGGCCGTCACGTTCGGCTCCCAAGGCTCCATGCGCACGCCGCCTGTCGCGTAAGCCACCGGCGAGGTGTAATACTCGTCCGCCAAACCCGCGAAGTGGTGGCCGAATTCGTGCACGAACAGGTAGTTCGCCCAATCGTTATCCGCCGCCGCGGTGCTGAACTGGCCGTAAATCCCGCCACCGCCATAGGTGTCGTTATTGACCAGGATCTCGATGAACTCATACGGCGCATGCTGCGCAATCTCGCGCAGTGCGCGGTTGTCGATGGTCAGCACATAGCGCTCGCTGCCGAAAATGTCATAACGCGTGCCCAGCTTCGACGCATGGTGAGAGTTGGTCGATGGACGGGATACACCGCTTTCCTGGGTCGGCACCGCCATCGCCCACACGTTGAAGTCCTTGGCCCGCTCCTTGAACGGTGAAACAGTGAACAGGTAATCGGACAGCTTGCGTGCGCGGGCTTCGAACTTGGCCATATCCGCCTTGGTATAGCCATCGCCCAGGATCAGCAAGTCCACCTTCTTCTCGCTCGGGCCATTGACGCGGATCGGGATCGGCTTGGCAGGCGCGGGGTCCTGCTTGCGCACCACATCCATTGCATCGGTATCGACATCCAGGCTCCATACCACGGAAAACTCATTGCGTTCGTCGCGTTTCAGGATACGCACCTTGACTGGACGGTCAGGCTTGGGGAAGCGCACCGACTCATGGAAGCCGCGCGTCAGCCTGGCCGCTTCCTCGGTCGACTTCCACTCAACGAAAATGGTGGAGAAAGTACGGGTGTACAGCAGCTTGCCGGTCTTTGCATCCGCCACTTCGACCTTGTTCACGCCGCGATTGGTGGTGTCGATTGTCTTGGACATATCGCCAGCCCATGGCAAAGGCTCAATCACAACTTGTTCGATCGCATAACTTTCGTTTAGCGCGTTACCCGTATGCATATAGTCGAGGCGCACGGTCGCCGGTTGCGCCGCCAGGGCCAGCCCGGCCACGGTGCTGAGCGCCGCTCCCGCCAGCAGTCGATTCAGGTACGACATGAAGTCTCCAGTGTGGTTTTGGTGGCGGCTATTGTAGCTTTGCTTTGCGGAATACAGTAGACCGCCCCAAAAGCCAGGCATAAGATGGCCGCTATGCCTATCGAACCCGAACAGCTAAGAACATGGCTCGCTGCAGCCGGCCGCCAGGACGCCGTGGCGTTCCGCGCGCTGTACGATGCAGCCGCGCCGAAACTGTTTGGCTTTGCCATGCGTATATTGCGTAAGCGGGAACTGGCCGAAGAGGCGCTGCAGGAAGGCTTCGTGTCGATCTGGCACGCAGCGCCCCATTACCAGCCCGGCTTGGCAGCGCCGCTGACGTGGATGGCTGCCATAGTCCGCAACAAGGCGCTGGATATCCTGCGCCGCACGGACGATACGGTGGAACTTGACCATGAAGCACTTCGCGACGAATACACAAACTCACCTGCCGAGGCGAGTGAAATGAGCAGCGACGCGCGCGCGCTGGCTGCCTGCATGGCGCGGCTGGAAGGCTTGCACCGGCTGGCGATCGGCCTGGCCTTCTTCCACGACCTGTCGCATACCGAGGTGGCGCAGCGCATGTCGCTGCCGATCGGCACGGTCAAGACTTGGATCCGGCGGGGCATGGATAAGCTCCGGCTTTGCCTGGCGCAGGGAGAAGCGCCATGAACATCCGTGGCAATGACGCCTTGCGCGACAAACTGGCTGCCGAATACGTGCTGGGCACACTGCGTGGCGGCGCGCGCCGCCGCTTCGAAGCCTGGATGTACAGCGATGCCGCCTTGCGCATGCTGGTCAAGGAGTGGGAGCGCCGTTTGCTGCCGATGCATGAATTCGTGGGGGCGCAGCAGCCCTCGCCCCAGGTCTGGCGAAATATCGAAATGCGCCTGCACCTCAAGCCAGAACGCAGCAGCTGGCATTTCTGGCGTGGCTTCGGGCTCGGGACCGCATCTGCCGCGGTGGCTGCCGCATTGGTGGTGGCAATCAGCCTGCATCAATGGCGCCAACCATCCTATGACCTGGTCGCAACGTTAACCGACCAGCAAGCGCAACCCGCCCTGCTGGTGAAAGCCGATACCGGCAAGCGGCTGCTGCAGGTCCATATCGTCGGAGGTGCGCCGGTGCCGGTCGACCGCTCTTTGCAGCTGTGGGCCATTCCGAAAAAAGGCGCTCCGCGCTCGCTTGGCGTACTGGGGGCCGAGGGACGCGGAACGTTCTCGCTGGCCTCGGGCGCCGTCGGTGAGGATGTTGTGGTGCTGGCGATCTCGCTGGAGCCGCGCGGCGGATCGCCTGATCCGAATGGACCGACCGGGCCGGTGTTGTACAAAGGCCCGTGGGTACGGGCCATGTAATCAGGCAGTGGCTCGTTCGACGAGCCACACCATTGCCAACAAGGCGATGCCGGCCGAACCTGCTTTCACCATGAGCTGTTGATAGACCCAGGTCTTGCGCATGGCGTAAGCCAGAGGAGCGAAAGCAGCAACGATGGCAAGCTGCCCCAGTTCGACGCCAATATTGAATGCGGCCAGCGCCAGCGCCGTCGCACCCTGCGGCAGGCCAAGGTCACCCAGCACGCCGGCGAAACCAAAGCCGTGCAGCAGCCCGAAGGCGAAGGCCGCCAGCCAGCGCTTGCCCCGCACTAGTGGCCAGACGTTGTTCAGGGCTGCGATGGCCACCGAGGCGGCGATGGCGGATTCGATCAAGCGGCTTGGCAGCGCGAGCACTTGCAGCGCGGCCAGCGAAAGCGTGATCGAGTGGGCTAGCGTGAATGCGGTGACGACCCGCAAAACGTCCGCGCTCGCGGGACGCCAGCCCGCCGCCAGCACCGCTGGCAGCAGCAGTGAGAGCAGGAACAGGATGTGGTCGTAGCCGGTCCAGATGTGCCAGATGCCGTGGCGCAGGTAGCCGGAAGCCTGGTGCCACGCGCTGCCAGCGCCGGCGCCGGCAGCGAGGCGCGTGCGGTCGCCGCCCAGCACGGCCGATTGGGTGCGGCCATCGACCGTGAGGCTGGCCATGCCGCGGTGCTGGGCATCGAGATCGGCAAACAGCTTGTAGTCGATGGAAAACACGGCGCCGGGTTCGCATTCGCCTTGCAGCAGCAGGACGGTGTAAGCGCCGTCGGTGTGCCGGTCGACTTCCTGCCCTGTCACGCGCAGGCGGCAGCCCTTCCCCAGGCCCAGGCGCGGCATGGCGTAGGCCGCAATGTCGGCGTGGCGGGAACGCACCTCATCCCAGGTTAGCTGGCCGTCGCCATCGGCATCAAGGCCAATGGCGAAGTCGACGTCGCGCAAGGCGATGTCCCAACGCCCGTCGATGACTTGCCGCTCGCGCGACGCCACCTGCAGCGACGAAACGCCAAGCGTCAGGTAGCTGTCGCTCGGCTTGTGCGCTTGGGCCGCGCCGGCTGCGAACAGCAACGGCAGGAAGGCCAGCGCCGCCAGTTTGCGCGCAACGCTTTGCAAGAGGATCATAAGGCGCCTCCTTCGAGTTGGCGCGCCAACGAGGCGGCTTCTGCATCTTCAAGACCCTGCTGGCGGCGCCATGCCAGTGCCGGATGGGCTGCAGCGGGATCGCGCGCTGCGAGTGCCGCTTGCAGCAGGATGCGCAGGTCTGCCGGCTCCTTCTGCACCTGCCAGTTGGCCAGTGCAAGTTCCAGTGCGGCCCGCGCGTTATGGCGCAACTTCAATTCAAAGCGAGCCTGCTCGCGCTGGTGGATTGCGTCGCCACGGCGCGTGGCCGCATCGAAGCGCGCTTGCAGTTCAGCGATGGCGCTGGCCACCTCCGGTGCGCGAGGCGACGGCGCAGCTTGCGCAGCGATCGTATGCCGCAGCAGCAGGCCATCGACGCGCAGATGGTCGCGCAGCAGCGCCAGCACTTCGGCGGAGCGGCCCTGGTCCAGCAGAAGGTCGGCATAAGCGCCAAGCACGTAACTCTCGCCGGGCGCCAAGGCAAGTACCTGGCTGAAGCGCAATTCCGCGCGCGCGGCATCGCCGCGCCGCGCTGCCAATTCGCCAAGCAGGGTCAAGGCCCAAAGCCGCAGGCCGGCATTCGACGCGTCCGGGGCGCCGGCGCTGTCCGAGCGCTCGATAGCCAAGGCCAGCAAGCGCTCGCTGGCCGCAAGCTCGCCATTGGTGGCGCGGGCGTTGGCCAGGCAGGTCATGCTGGCCAACTGGCCGGCCAGCGACGACAGGCGCCCACAACTGTGAACAGCCGCATCATATTCGCCGCGCACTACCTGCACCGTCGCCAGCGTCAGCCACGCCTGGGCATTCCCCGGATCTGCGCGCGTCACGGCGTCCAGGTCGCGGATAGCCTCCACGAAGCGGTGGCCCGATTGCAGCAGTGTCGCCCGCATCAGCAGCACCGGCACCGGCGGCGCGGCCGCCTGCCACCAGGGAGCCAGCGCAGCCTGCGCGTATCCCAAGTAACGTGGATCGCCCGACGCGCGCCCAAGCTCGATGTAGCGCCGCGCTGCGTCGGCGGCAACCGCCGGATCGCGCGGCGCCGCCGCCAACTGCGCGCGCTGGCGGCGCAAGGCTGCATCGAACGCACTACCACGGCGTGGCAGCGTCTCCAGTACTTCGGCACCGGACTGCGGCACGAACGCCGCTGCCAGGCCTGGCAGCGGCAGGGCCATCGATGCGAAGGCGGCAAAGGCCAACGCATCGGCTGCGGCCGCAGCGGCGCGAATGATACAGCTGACGGGTTTCATGGCCGCCCTCACTCTACCGCCACCGGTTCGCCGCCATCCGGCGCGGCGAGCGCTGTGCCGTCAACATCGGCCGGCTCGGTGGTCTCGGGTGCGTTGCGGACCAGCACCAGCAGCGCCGAAGTGAACGTGTCGCCCGGTGGCGGCGGGACCGGCGCCTGGTCGGGCATCGAGATCGCCGCAGCGGAATCGCCACCACCGCCGCCGCAGCCGGCCAACAGCGCGGCCGCAAAAGCAAGACATAGACGTTTCATGATCGCGCCCTCCTATTGCTGCGGCGAGCCGGCAATCGGCGTTTTCAGGTAAGGGAAGCCGGCGCTGAAGTAGCTGTCGTCCAGGTAGGCGCCATCGGTGAAGCGAATCGCGCCGGCTGGCGCATCGGCAGGCGCGCAGCCGATATTCAGCGTGCACAGCTTACCCATCACCACGCGCAAGGCAATATCCACCACGTCATCGCCCGGCCGGCGTCCATTCGGGAAGCCAGCGTTGTCGCCATCGATCACACCCAACCGCTTCTGAGCCCCCTTGGCAACCGGCGCAATCGAGGTATTCAGGCGCAGCATTTCGGATGCCTTCACATGCGAAGGCTGGTTCAATCCCGGCACGCCGGTAAGGAAGGTTGTTACCAGGTCGTTGCGTGGGAAGTTGGTGGGCGCCTTGGCGCCCGCGCTGCCGAACAGTACTTCCACCAGCGCCGGCAAGGTCGGGTTGGTCACATAATCCGCGAACTGGCCGTCCTGCACAGGCTTGCTATGGTTGAAGCGGTCCTTGTCCTTTAGGCCGATCACCACCTCGTTCACCAGCGGCATGCCGAGCCGCGACACCTGCGTCCACGCGCCGCCCTCCTTCGAGCCGCCGTTTGGATTGAGCAAACGCCCCTGCCGCAGGCTGGCCGTGGTCCAGCCGCCGATCACCGCCTCCGTGCCGGAGGTGAGGCAGGATGCAGCCACCTCCAGTTCTATCGACGTTACGTTCTTGTCGTCCAGGTCATCGCGCGCATTCTTCTCCGCATTGGCAAGGAATTCCACCGCCGGCGCCTTGATGTTGATCAAGTCAAAAGTCTCGCCCAGGTTGACCACGAACGAATCCTTGCGCTGCCCGACAAACATGCGCCCCGGCACCGCGCAGCCGGGAATATTCACGGCGTACACGTGCTTGCCCGCATACCCCGCGTAATCGGGAATCGACTTGTTGCCGATATTGTCGATCGGCTTGTCGAACACCGTGGCGCCGTTGCCCGCCATGCGCACCGGCTGCCGCACGCCGCGCCGGTCGCCGCGCACCACGTCCACCGTGTAGGTCTCGCGCACATTCAGGCCGGCGGCATTGACGTCGTTGACCGGCCCGCCATTGATCACCAGCGGAATCGGCACCTTCTTGCCGCCCACCGTGAACGCGGCATTCTTGAACGTGTTGGTGAAGCGGAACTGGAAAGTCAGGTCTTCCCGCGCATCGCCGTTGTTATCGATATGGATCTCGTACAGCGCATCCGGATCCATGGTGAAGAAATTCGGTCCGCCATATGCATCCTGCAAAGGCACGTAGTTGGCGATCAGGGTCACGAATTGCTCGCGGCCCGGCTCGTAGCTACGGAACAGGTAGAAGTCTGTCCCGTCGACCTTGGGTTGACGTGTGATGAACGGTGCTTCGCGGTGGCTGGACGCCTGCGCCGCCGGCGCCAGGGCCGACAGCAGGGCTAACTGGACAGCAGCTTGCTTGATGAGTGCCATGGTTTCCTCCCGTGTGGTTGGTTGCCATGGCATATACGCGGCGGATTCGCCGCCGGATTCAAATCCTCATTTATATTTGTATAGCGGCCGCGTGATTTCGATAGGCCTGATATCCAGGCGGATGTTCAGCACCGAATACGCTTCAGCCACGCTGGACACGTAGCCCACCGTGTCAGCCGTCTTGGTGAAGCGGAATTCGAAGCCGACTTCGGTTCCGCTGGCGCGCGGGTTGCCGCTGGCGATCCCGATCGCTTCTTCCTGGTTGCTGTCGATCAGGCGTTCCATCAGGTCGATTACCGCGCTATTGCCCAGCACATCATTGCTGAACACAGCGCCGCGCCCAAGCGTGCGCGTGGGGTCGATGCGGCCGCCGGCCTTGTCGTTGGACGGCATGAACATATGGGTGCCGATATTGAACTTGTCGCCGCGGTCGAGATAACTGATCACGGCATTGCGCACGCCGAAATGCGGCGCTTCCTTGTCCCATTCGGCGCGCGACAGGTCGATCAGCAGTGCGCCTTTATAGCCGATGATCTCCACCTCGCGCTGGGCATTCACCACCATGGCGCTGTCTTCGTCGATGCCAAGCCCGATCTGGTAGCCCTTGGCCAGCATGGCCGGAATCATGCGCGCAAAGCGGCCCCGCACCAGCAGGTGCTGGTCCACGAACACGTCGTCGCCGATGAAGCCAAGGCCAGGGCCCAGTTCACGGCCGTCGGCAATGCCGGTCTGCAGCATCGACAATACCGCCTTGGGATTCGCGAACATGGTACTGCTCATGATGGCCGCACCGGCCGAGGAGCCGGCAACCACGCCGCCACGGCGATACACATCCCACACCGCCTCCAGCACTGCGGTCTGGGTGCCGTCCTCGCGCAGCAGCGCCTTGGTAATGCGCCCCTGGTCGCCGCCGGCGAAATAGACGCCGTCCGACTCGCGGATCTTTTTCGCGAGCGCGGCGTCGTCCGCATTCTTCTTGTAGTCGCTGCCGGCCAGGCGCACGGCAACCGGCACCAGGAAGGCATCCGCGCCCCACTTGCGCAGGTAGCCGATGATGGTCTGGGCCGAACGCTCCGGATTGCCGGCCGCCGATGGGAAAACTGCGATGCGCGAGCCCTTGCCGCCGGCCAGCTTCACCACGCGCTGCCAAACGTCCGCATTGTCCCCGCGCAGGCCGCCGCCGATGATGACCAGGGATCCCTGGTGTGACGCAACCGGCGAAGGGGCGATCGCCGCCGAGCCGCCGCTGACAGTCGCACTGGCGCCGGCCACGATGCGCACCGGGGCAGCCGTATCGGGCAGCGGTGGTGTCAAAGGCGGCGCAGTGGGAGGCCTGGACGGCGCGTCCGGCGGCGGCGTGGTACTGGTGCGGGCAGGAATGGGGTTCTTGGGCGGCGCTTCGCGGGCATGGATCGGAAGGCCGCATGCGGCTAGCAAGGCCAGGCCCAAACGGGCCAGGCCGGCGGGGGAGTACAGCTTCACGATGGCCTCCTGTTCTGCTTGCTCACTGGCATCGCTGCTAGACATCTGGGTAATACCTTTCCGACAGTGTAGCCGGACGCAACGGCGGAGTAAAACCCTTTCGTGCGTCCTGCCACACGGTGTTATTGCGCCTTCAGGTAGCGCTCCGGCAGCGGGGTCTTTTCTCCCTCCGGCTGCCACAGGAGTTGCAAAATCCACCAGCGCGTGCCGTCATTGACCAGCTGGATGGAATTGATGCCGCGCACAAAAGGCTTGTCCGCCGGGGCATGGCGCGCTTCATAGGTGCTGAAAACCTGGGCAATCTGTCCATATTCCTCGCCCTTGCGCGCGAGTTCGGACTCGTAGAAGCCCTCCTTCGCGAACACCGGCGTCACGCGGGTGATGTAGTCTTCCAGCGACAGTACGCGGGTGTTGATCGCGCCATCCTTGCCGGTGCTGTGCACCACCATACGGCCGTCGTTGCGGAACAGGGAACGCAGGCGGTCCCAGTCGCGCGCCTTGCCGGCCGGGCCGGAGATGGTGTCGTACAGGGCGGCCACGATGCCGTCCACGGATGCCACGTCGGACGGGCGCGCGCCCTGCGCGAACGCACTACCGCTGGCCAGCACCAACAGTAGCAAACTTGCTAACTTCTTCATTGACTCTCCTACTAATTTATAATCGTTTGAATTTCCCGTGCAAATCTCACCGCAAAAGCCACTATGACAGATCAATTCTCCAAGAAGGCGGAAGCCTGGTCCGCTCGTTTCTCCGAACCTGTTTCCGACCTCGTGAAACGTTACACCGCCTCGGTGTTTTTTGACAAGCGCATGGCCAAGGCCGATATCGAAGGTTCCCTGGCCCACGCCGACATGCTGGCTGCGCAAGGCATCATCCCGGCCGCCGACCTGGCTGCGATCCAGAAGGGCCTGGCCCAGGTCAGCGCCGAAATCGACGGCGGCCAGTTCGAATGGCAGCTCGACCTGGAAGACGTGCACCTGAATATCGAAAAGCGCCTGACCGAACTGGTTGGCGACGCCGGCAAGCGCCTGCACACCGGCCGCTCCCGCAACGACCAGGTGGCCACCGACATCCGCCTGTACGTGCGTTCCGCCATCGACGACATTACCGGCCTGCTGCAGCAGCTGCGCGGCGCCCTGGTCGACCTGGCCGAGAAGAACGCCGACGTGATCCTGCCTGGCTTCACCCACATGCAGGTGGCGCAGCCGATCACCTTCGGCCACCACATGCTGGCTTATGTTGAAATGTTCGGCCGCGACGTCGAACGCATGCAGGATTGCCGCAAGCGCGTGAACCGCCTGCCGCTGGGCGCCGCCGCACTGGCCGGCACCACCTTCCCGATCGACCGCCTGCGCGTTGCCAAGACCCTGGGCTTCGACGACGTGTGCCACAACTCGCTGGATGCGGTGTCGGACCGCGACTTCGCGATCGAATTCACCGCTGCGGCGTCGCTGGTGATGATGCACGTGTCGCGCATGTCGGAAGAGCTGATCATCTGGATGAGCCCACGCGTTGGCTTTATCGACATCGCCGACCGCTTCTGCACCGGCTCCTCGATCATGCCGCAGAAGAAAAACCCGGACGTGCCGGAACTGGCGCGCGGCAAGACCGGCCGTGTGTACGGCCACCTGATGGGCCTGCTGACCCTGATGAAGGGCCAGCCGCTGGCTTACAACAAGGACAACCAGGAAGATAAGGAACCGCTGTTCGACACCGTCGATACCGTGGTCGATACCTTGCGCATTTTCGCCGACATGGCCGGCGGCATTACCGTCAAGCCGGAAGCCATGCGTTCGGCTGCACTGCAGGGTTACGCCACCGCGACCGACCTGGCCGACTACCTGGTGAAGAAAGGCTTGCCATTCCGCGATGCGCACGAAGCGGTGGCGCATGCCGTGCGCGCCTGCGACGACTTGAAGATCGACCTGGCCGAAATGTCGCTGGAACAACTGCAGGCGTTCTCGCCGCTGGTAGGCGAGGATGTGTTTGCGGTGCTGACGCTGGAAGGCTCGGTGGCGGCGCGTGACCACGTTGGCGGTACTGCGCCGAACCAGGTGCGCATGGCGATTGCGCGCGTGCGGGGGCAGTTGGCCTAAAACCGGTAACCCGGTGTCTGACCCGCAGGGCCGGACACCAATGCCAGCAGCGGCCGCGTGTCAAGTGTCAGACCCCGCGGGTCTGACACTGGTTTACCGGTTTTCGCCGCGCGCAGAATCCGCTAATATCCTTGCAATAACTATTCCAACTATGGAGACAAGTAATGCAAGGATTCCTCCGCCTTTCCGGCTGGCTGGACCGCATCAGCTACCGCTGCGGACAGTTGGCCAACCTGATGATACTGGCCTCCTGTTTCATCAGCGCCTCCAATGCCATGATCCGTTATGGCTTCGACTGGAGTTCCAACGCCCTGCTCGAAATGCAGTGGTACCTGTTTGGCGCCGCCGTGATGCTTGGCGCCAGCTACACCTTCCAGCGCAATGAACACGTGCGTGTCGACCTGGTCTACGGCCACGTCTCCGAACGCAAGCAATTGTGGATCGACGTCTTCGGCATCATCTTCTTCCTGTTCCCAGCCTGCATCCTGTTTGCCTGGCTGTCGTGGGAATCGCTGTTCCTGCCGTCCTGGGCCATCATGGAACAATCAAGCAACGCCGGCGGCCTGCCGCGCTGGCCGATCAAATTCGTGGTACCTATCGGCTTTGCCCTGCTCACGCTGCAAGGCCTGTCCGAGCTGATCAAACGCATTGCCCACCTCACCGGCCAGGCCCTGCTGGACAGCAAATACGAAAGGCCAGTGCAATGATTCCATTGGAGATGATGCCGCCGCTGATGTTCGGCGGCCTGGTCGTATTCATGCTGGTGGGCTTTCCGGTAGCGTTCTCGCTGCTGGCGGTCGGCCTGTTCTTCGGCTTTATCGCGATTGCCGAAGGCTTCTTCGGCGTGCCCTTCCTGCAAGCGGTGCCGCAACGGATTTTCGGCAGCGTGCTGGCCAATGACCTGCTGCTGGCGATCCCCTTCTTTACCTTCATGGGCGCGGTACTGGAAAAGTGCCGTCTGGCGGAGGACATGCTCGACTCCATGGGCCGCCTGTTCGGCGGCGTGCGCGGGGGCCTGGGCTACTCGGTGATCATCGTCGGCTTCATCCTCGGCGCGATCACCGGCACCGTGGCGGCGCAGGTGATCGCCATGGCCATGATCTCGCTGCCGGTGATGATGCGCTACGGTTACCACATGCGCTACGCCACCGGCGTGCTGGCCGCTTCCGGCACCATTACGCAACTGGTGCCGCCGTCCCTGGTACTGGTGGTGCTGGCCGACCAGCTCAAGACCCCGACCGCAGCCGCCGACGTGGGCAGCATGTACCTGGGTGCCTGGGGTCCTTCGCTGGTGCAGATCGGCCTGTTCGCGCTGTACACCTTCATCCTGTCGCGCGTGAAGCCGGAATGGTTGCCGCCAGCGCCGCAGAACGAATTGGGCCCGCGCGGCTGGGCGCTGTGGAAGCAGTGCCTGCAGGGCATCGTACCGGCCGCCGTGCTGATCTTCATGGTGCTCGGCACCATGATGTTGGGCGTGGCCACGCCAACCGAGTCGGGCGCCATGGGTGCGCTGGGCGCGGTGATCCTGGCGGCGATCCGCCGTCCGGAATTCCAGGGCGCCGACAAGATCTTCTTCCGCGTCGGCATGGCGGCGCTGCTGTGCGCAGCGCTGGTGGGGGCGCTGGTCCCGGGCACCAAGCCTGCCGTGCAGGTGACGCTGGCGGTGCTGTACGTATGCGTGGCCTGGGTGGTATTCCGCGCCAGCCATATCAAGCCGCTGCGCGAACTGATCCAGCTTAGCTACCAGTCCACCATGCGCCTGACCGCGATGGTGGTGTTCATCCTGATCGGCTCCACCTGCTTCTCGGTGGTGTTCCAGGGCGTGGATGGCGGCCTGTGGGTCGAGCACCTGTTCAACGGCATCCCGGGCGGCTGGATCGGCTTCCTGCTGGTGGTGAACCTGTTTGTGTTCTTCCTGGCCTTCTTCCTCGACTTCTTCGAAATCGCCTTCATCGTGGTGCCGATGCTGGCCCCAGTGGCGCAGAAGGTGCTGGCGCCGCAACTGGAGCCGCTGATGGGCAGCCCGGAAGCGGCGGCATCGGCGGCCCTGGTGTGGTTCGGCGTGATGCTGTGCGTGAACATGCAAACCTCGTTCATGCATCCGCCGTTCGGCTTCGCACTGTTCTACCTGCGCGGCGTGGCGCCGAAGGAAGTGAAGTCTTCGGATATCTACTGGGGCGCCTTGCCGTGGGTTGGCCTGCAAATGCTGATGGTGCTGCTGGTGGCTGCGCTGCCGCAAACCGTTACTGCCTTCCTCGACCGCAGCACGGGCGGTAAAGTCGAATCGGGCGACCTGCGCATCGAGCAGCCGGCGCTGCCGGATTCGCTGCCAGCGCAAAAGCAGGACGACGAACAGCAGCCCGAGCTGAACTTCTCGCAGCCGGAAGAAGAGAAGAAAAAATGATGGCTACGTGCCGGCGCAGGCTGCGCCGGCACACCTGGCTGGATCAGTCCAGCGGGCCGCAGGCGTTCTTGGTGTACTCGGATTCCAGCTTGTCGATATCGTTCTGGGTCCTGGACATCGCATCGAGCTGGGAATTGCGGCGGTTTTCGTTGCGCTGGCCGTACAGCTCTTCGCGGCGGGTGCGCAGCGAATCGCAGCTCTGTTTTGGCGCGGGCTTGCTGGCAGCAACGTCGCGCGCTGCCTCTGAATCTTCCTTGGCTTTCTTCTCGCGCGCTTCGCGGTTGCGCGCGGCCAGTTCGTCGGCGCGCTCGCGGTCTTCCTGCGCACGCGTCTGGGCAGCTTTCACCTGGGCGGCAGTGGGCGGCGGCGGATAGTCGATGGCTGCGCCGATTTTGGGACACGGCATGGACTGGTAAGTTACCTTGCCATCCACCGTGCACTTGAATAGCCCCTGCGCGCCGGCCTGCGATGCGGCGGCCATGCCAAGGACTGCGAACAACAGCGCTTTCTTCATTGCGCTTACTCCCAATGGGTCTGGGTCAAAAATTTGAGCCGGTTATTGTCTGGATCGAGAACGGACATGACACGCAGGTCCGCTCCCAGGTCATTGTTCGGCGCTTGCTCGACGTTCACGCCGTACTCCAGGAAGTCGTCATACAGGGCATCGACGTCCGGAACATAAAAGTGTACCAGCCCGCCGGGCTGGCAGTCGCCCGAATGTTCCGATAAGAAAATTTCCATGCCATCGAGCATCATCGAGGCAAAGCTCGGCATGCCCGGCTCGAAGTGGTGCGTCCACTCCTCGCGAAAGCCAAGCGACTCATAGAAAGGCTTGCTGGCGGCGTAGCTCGCCACCCGCAATGCCGGCACTACCCGCTGCGTGTCTTTCAAGCCCATGCTGACTCCCTGTAGGTTTGCCCTACAGGGGAGTGTACATCAGTGCTTGTGCGCGATCATGTTGGAGAGGACGCTGAAGGCGGCGCCTGTGTGTTCCTTCTCCAGCAGCAGGGTGAGCTCGGTGTGGGTCGAGATCAGGTTGATCAGGTTGACCTTGTCCCATGCCAGCTTCTTCAGGATGGCGTGGTAGATGCCCGGCGTGCGCCAGGAATCGGCAGTCAGCTGCAGCGTGACGGCATTCAGGTTCTCCAGCCGCGCCAGCAGGCGTTCGCCGGCGAAGATCTGTTCGACCAGCCCGATGAACGGACGGCTGCAGATCACCACCACTTCTTCGCTGCCGCGGGTCACGGTCAGGTACAGGCCGTGGCCGGTGCCCGAACGCTCCAGCAACTGGCGGTGGCATTCATCGATGCGGTCCGAACGGCGGAACGTGAACTCGACAAGATCGGTGCGTGCGGTCAATTGGCCGGACTGCTGGGCCAGTACCAGTTCCTGTGCATCCTTGTCCGGCAGGCGTCCGGCCACGCGCCGCAAGGCCATGACCACGGCCGCCTGGCCGACAGGCTTCCACAGGTCGTTCTGGAGCTGCGGTTGCAGCTGGCGCGCCAGTTCCGACAGGTTGATCAAGCCACGACGCAGTCCTTCGCTCAGGAAGGGCGACTCCGTGACGATCCTTTCGACTTTCGTAGATATAGACAACATGAGTGATGCGCCCTCACTAAGTGGTACGTCAAACAAATGACGGGCTAGTGTAAAACGCAAAATTCAACTAGTGCAACATGAGTGTGACAATTAGATACATATTTGTGTTGCGTCCAACACGAAACTAGAAAAACCCCTCTATTTCGTTGTAACTTCCCTACAAATCGCGCCAATCGTGCGCCATTTGGTCGCGAGGCCGGCTAGTTCGATAACCACATAAATGTAATCAAATGTCTAAAACTGAACAAAAAGTGTAGAAGCGACTTATTTCGCAACTTTTTTGACTTGCATAAAGAACAGGCATAACTTCCGGCTCTCCCAACAACCCCAACGCTCATAGGAGAGCTGATGAAACTTCGCAAAAGCCTGCTGGCTGCAGCAGTAGCCGCCTCTTTCGCCCCCGCATTTGCAGGCGTTCTGCCAGAAACCATGATGGCCGCACCGGCCCAGCCGATGAGCCTGGAAGCCAAGGCCAACCTGGTGTCGCGCCTGGAGTCCCGCCGCGCCGCTGCCGGCCTCGATAGCGAACATGGTTACAAGCTGCGTGAACAGCACCCGGGTGCCAACGGCCAGCGCATCCTGCGCGCCGACCACACCTTCCAGGGCCTGCGCGTGTTCGGCTCCGAATCCGTGGTCGTGACCGATGACAACGGCGACATCGTCAGCGAGTCCGCTTCCGACCGCCGCAATGGCCTCGATGCACATCGCTCGGCCAAGGCTTCCGGCAAGGGCGCTCCAGAAACCACCGCAGCCTTCAGCGCCGACGAAGCGATCCGCATCGCCGTCTCGCGCACCAGCGGCAAAACCCACCGTGTCAAGCCGGAAGCCGAACTGCTGATCTGGCCAGTGGTCAAGACCCAGCGCACCGCCGCTGCCGCCAACAAGGCTGAAAGCGCACTGAACGCGCTGGACGTGGAAGACGTGGTCGACCACTACGAGCTGGCCTACCTGGTCAAGACCCGCATGAACAAGGATGGCCGTCCAGTATTCCGCGACACCGTGATCAACGCCACCACCGGTGCCGTGATCAAACAGTGGGACGCACTGCAGTCCGTGGTCGGCGTTGGCCACAGCCAGTACAACGGCGACGTGCCGATCCAGACCACCCTGTCCGGCTCCACCTACAAGATGCTGGACGCGACCCGCGGCACCGGCGGCACCTTCGGCGGCATGGCGATCACCAACGCCAACCACTCGCCGGAATCCAACCCGCAGGCCGGTTCGATCTACACCAACAGCACCAACACCTGGGGCGACGGCCAGCAGTACGTCAGCGGCGGCAGCACCACCAACGCCAACGGCCAGACCGCCGCAGTGAACGCGCTGTGGGGCCTGATGAACACCTACGACACGCTGAAGAACGTGGTGGGCTGGTCCTCGCTGGACGGCAACAACACCGCGACCTACATCGCCGTCCACGTCGACAACAACTACGACAACGCCTTCTTCGACCCGAACTGCAAGTGCATGTACATCGGCGACGGCTCCAGCTTCTACAGCCTGGGTTCGATCGACGTGATCGGCCACGAGATGGGCCACGGCGTGACCGATGCCACTTCCAACCTAACCTACTCCGGCGAATCGGGCGGCCTGAATGAGTCGAACTCTGACATCACCGGCGAAATGGTGGAAGCCTATGCCCGCAACGGCGGCACCGGCACCACCGTCCCATCCGGCAACGACTGGATGATGGGCAAGGAAATCAGCAAGTCCGGCCAGCCGCTGCGCTGGATGTGGAAGCCATCCAAGGACGGCTCGTCCAAGGACGCCTGGAGCAGCACCCTGGGCAACCTGAACGTGCACTACTCCTCGGGCCCGAACAACCGCATGTTCTACTTCCTGTCCCAGGGTTCGAACTCCTCGTCCTCCAGCGAGATGTACAGCCAGTACCTGACCAAGCAGCCGCTGGCGATGACCGGTATCGGCAACGACAAGGCATTCCGCATCTGGTTCAAGGCCAACACCACCAAGTTCACCGCGTCCACCAACTATGCTGATGCACGCACCAAGACCATCCAGGCTGCGGAAGAACTGTACGGCGTAGGCAGCAAGGAATCGATCGCAGTCAAGCGCGCATACGCTGCAATTAACGTCGGCACCGACGTGGACGAAGCTGGCGGCACCGGCGTGTCGATCACCACCCAGCCTAACAACATCACCGTGGCTGCCGGCGGCACCGCGACCTTCAGCGTTGGCGCAACGGGCGGCACCTCGCCTTACAGCTACAAGTGGTACCGCAACGGCAGCCAGATCTCGGGCGCCACTTCGGCTACCTACTCGTTCACCGCGCAGACCGCCGACAACGGCGCCGTGTTCAACGCCGTGGTCACCGACTCCTCGTCGCCAGTGAAGACCGCAACCTCGAACAACGCCACCCTGACCGTGGGCACTACCCAGCAATCCGAGCTGGTAGTCAACGGCGGCTTCGAGTCCGGCACCTCCCCATGGGCTGGCAGCACCGGCGTGATCGGCAACTACAGCGGCCAGTCCGCATACGAAGGCACCCGCTTCGCATGGCTGGGCGGTAACGGCACCACCGCTACCGAAACCCTGTACCAGAGCGTGGCCATCCCATCGACCGCTACGTCGGCGAACTTCTCGTTCGCGCTGCATATCGACACCGCGGAATCGGGCAGCACCGCCTACGACAAGCTGGTCGTGACCGTGAAGAACAGCTCCGGCACCACCCTGGGCACCCTGGCAAGCTACTCCAACGCGAACGCCGCCAGCGGTTACCAGATCCGCAGCTTCAACCTGCTGCCGTACAAGGGCCAGACTGTGCGCCTGCACTTCAACATGACCGAAGACTCGTCGCTGCAGACTTCCTTCGTGGTGGATAAAGTCAGCCTGCAAGTCCAGTAATCCGCAGTAGGCAGGACAGAACGGGGGGCGGCTTTCAGGGCCGCGCCCCGTTATTTTTTGTGACTATGGATATGTAATCTATTGTCTAAAAATATACAAAATCTGTAAAACTGACTCATTTCATAAGTTTTTTGACTTGCACAAAAAACAGGCATAACGTCGTCTCTCCCACCAACCCAAGTTCCCCAAGGAGAGTCGATGAAACTTCGCAAAAGCCTGTTGGCCGCAGCCGTTGCCGCCTCGTTCGCCCCTGCATTCGCAGGCGTCCTGCCCGATACCCTGATGGCCTCTCCAGCTCAGCCGATGAGCGTTGAAGCCAAGGCGAACTTGGTATCGCGCCTGGACTCGCTGCGCGCCGCAGCCGGCCTGGATAGCGAGCACGGATACAAGCTGCGCGAACAGCACCCGGGTGCCAACGGCCAGCGCATCGTGCGCGCCGACCACACCTTCCAGGGCCTGCGCGTGTTCGGTTCCGAGTCCGTCGTTGTCACCGATGAAAACGGCAATATCGTCAGCGAGTCGGCCTCCGACCGCCGCGATGGCCTGGACGCTTCGCGCGCCGCCAAGGCCGCCGGCAAGGGCGTCCCCGAAACCACAGCCGCCTTCGGCGCCGACGAAGCGATCCGCATCGCTGTTTCGCGCACGCCAGGCAACCAGCACCGCATCAAGCCGGAAGCCGAACTGCTGATCTGGCCAGTGGTCAAGACCCAGCGCACCGCAGCCGCCGCCAACAAGGCGGAAAGCGCCCTGAACGCGCTGGACGTGGAAGATGTGGTCGACCATTACGAGCTGGCCTACCTGGTCAAGACCCGCATGAACAAGGACGGCCGTCCGGTATTCCGCGACACCGTGATCAGCGCCAAGACCGGCGCCGTAATCAAGCAGTGGAACGCCCTGCAGACCGTGGTCGGCGTCGGCCATAGCCAGTACAACGGCGACGTGCCGATCAACACTACCCTGTCCGGCTCCACCTACAAGATGCTGGATTCCTCGCGCGGCACCGGCGGCACCTATGGCGGCATGGCGATCACCAATGCCAACCACTCGTCGGCCAACAATCCAAGCCCAGGCTCGATCTACACCAACAGCACCAACACCTGGGGCGACGGCCAGCAGTACATCAGCGGCGGCAGCACCACCAACGCCAATGGCCAGACCGCTGCAGTGAACGCGCTGTGGGGCCTGATGAACACCTACGACACGCTGAAGAACGTGATGGGCTGGTCCTCGCTGGACGGCAACAACACCGCGACCTACATCGCCGTCCACGTCGACAACAACTACGACAACGCCTTCTTCGACCCAAGCTGCAAGTGCATGTACATCGGCGACGGTTCAAGCTTCTACAGCCTGGGCTCGATCGACGTGATCGGCCACGAAATGGGCCACGGCGTGACCGATGCCACCTCCAACCTGACCTACTCCGGCGAATCGGGCGGCCTGAATGAGTCGAATTCCGACATCACCGGCGAAATGGTGGAAGCCTACGCCCGCAACGGCGGCACCGGCACCACCATCCCGTCCGGCAACGACTGGATGATGGGCAAGGAAATCAGCAAGTCCGGCCAGCCGCTGCGCTGGATGTGGAAGCCATCCAAGGACGGCGGATCGCGCGATGCCTGGAGCAGCACCCTGGGCAATATCGACGTGCACTACTCCTCGGGCCCGAACAACCGCATGTTCTATTTCCTGGCCAACGGCTCCAACTCCTCGTCCTCGAGCGAGATGTACAGCTCCTACCTGAACAAGCAGCCGCTGGCCATGACCGGTATCGGCAGCGACAAGGCATTCCGCATCTGGTTCAAGGCCAACACCACCAAGTTCACCGCCTCGACCAACTATGCCGATGCGCGCGCCAAGATGATCACGATGGCGGAGCAGCTGTACGGCGTGGGCAGCGCAGAATCGATCGCAGTCAAGCGTGCCTATGCAGCCATCAACGTTGGGGCCGACGTCGACGAAGGCACTCCGGGCGGCGTGTCGATCACCACCCAGCCGAACAACGTGACCGTGGCTGCCGGCGGCACTGCCACCTTCACCGTCGGCGCGACGGGCGGCACCTCGCCTTACAGCTACCAGTGGTACCGCAACGGCACCCAGATCTCGGGCGCCACTTCGGCCACCTACTCGTTCACCGCGCAGACGGCCGACAACGGCGCCGTGTTCAAGGCCATCGTCAGCGACTCCTCGTCGCCAGCGAAGACCGCCACCTCGAACAACGCTACCCTGACCGTGGGCACGATTCCTCCGCAGAGCGAATTGATCGTCAACGGCGGGTTCGAGTCCGGCACTTCGCCATGGGCTGGCACCACGGGTGTGATCGGCAACTACAGCGGCCAGACGGCCTACGAAGGCAGCCGCTTCGCATGGTTGGGCGGTAACGGCACCACCGCTACCGAAACCCTGTACCAGACCGTGACGATTCCGTCGACCGCAACCTCGGCCACCCTGTCGTTCGCGCTGCATATCGATACTGCAGAAAGCGGCAGCACCGTGTACGACAAGATGGTCGTGTCCGTGAAGAACAGCTCCGGCACCACCCTGGGCACCCTGGCGACCTACAACAACACCATGCCTGCCAGCGGCTACCAGATCCGCACCTTCAACCTGCTGCCGTACAAGGGCCAGACTGTGCGCATCCACTTCAACATGACGGAAGACTATTCGCTGCAGACTTCCTTCGTTGTTGACAAGGTAAGCGTGCAAGTTCAATAAGCATCAGTTTCATCATCAGCGCCGGTATGCGGCTATCGTCATCCCCGGATACGATAGCTGCATAGCCGGCTTTTTTTCATCTTTGCGGTGCTATGATGTCCCCCTTGTTTTTGAGGAGGCAGCATGGGCATTGGCATTGGCGGCAAGACTATCGAAGAGGCATTGGCATCCCTGTCGGACATGACGGCGGGCGCCACGCCCATCGGCAAGGATGAGCACCTGGCGCGCATCGAAAAGGCGCAAGCCTTCATGCGCCAGCAAGGCATCGCGGCCATCTACATCAATGCAGGTTCCAGCCTGCTCTACTTCACCGGCACCAAGTGGTACCCGAGCGAACGCATGGTCGGCGCCATCTTGCCGGCCCGTGGTGCAGTGGAATACATCGCCCCCGCGTTCGAGGAAAATACCCTGCAGGACTTCATGCTGGTGGAAGGCGCGGTCAACTGCTGGCACGAGCACGAAAGTCCATACGCCCTGTTCATCGCGGTCCTGAAAAAAATGGGCATTATGCCGAATGCCGCACAGCCTCCGCGCATCGGCATCGACGAAAGCGCCGCCTTCTTCATCTTCGACGGCATCCGCCCGCTGGCCGAAGGCTATGCGCTGGAGAACGCACGCCCGGTGACCGCACACTGCCGCACCCGCAAGTCGAAAGCGGAAATCGCCCTCATGCAGCGCGCCAAGGACATGACCCTGGCCGTGCATGTCGCCACCGCCAGCATCCTGCGCGAAGGCATCACCACCACCGAGGTAGCGGAATTCATCGACAAGGCGCACCGCAAGGTCGGCGCGCCGGCCGGCTCCTATTTCGTGATCGTGCTGTTCGGCGTGGCCAGCTCCTTCCCGCACGGCGTGTCGTATGTGCAGACGCTGAAGCAAGGCGACACGGTGCTGATCGATACCGGCTGCAAGCTGCACAACTACATTTCCGACATCACCCGCACCTATGTGTACGGCGAAGCGAGCGAACGCCAGCGCGCGGTGTGGAATGCGGAAAAGGCGGCGCAACTGGCCGCGTTCGAAGCAGCCCAATTGGGTGTGCCATGTGAAGAAGTGGACCAAGCCGCACGCCGCTCGCTGCAGGCGGCCGGTTTCGGGCCGGAATACAAGCTGCCAGGCCTGCCGCACCGCACCGGCCACGGCATCGGCCTCGACATCCACGAATGGCCCTACCTGGTGGGTGGCGACAAGACCCCGCTGGACGTCGGCATGACGTTCTCCAACGAGCCGATGATCGTGGTGCCGGGTGAATTCGGCGTGCGCCACGAAGACCACTTCTACATGGCGGAAGACGGGCCGCGCTGGTTCACAAAGCCTTCGCATTCCATCGACGATCCGTTCGGTTTGCGGGCCGCCGCTTAACGCCTGAAAGCCTTGCTGCACTGGGAGAAATGGCCCCGGAACGCATGATTTTGCGCGACCGGGGTTAAATGCTAACCTGCCTCCGGAATTAAAAAACTACGGAGGCGGTGATGAAGTACGTGCTTGCAGTTTGCTTGTGTTTGATCCAGTTCTGCGCATCCGCGACACCGATCAACTTGCAGGTCAAGATGGTGGTCGACAATGTCCTGTTGAACGGACAGCCGCCTGAGACTTTCACCTCGCCACCGGTGATCGGCTCAACCTACTTCGCCAACATCGTGATCGACGACGGCATCCTTGGCAGCGATGGCGGTAACAAGCCTGGCAAAGTGCTGGGCTTCCATGCCAAGGTAGGCGACTCGGTCTGGGATCCGTCGCTGCCCCAATCCTTCCTCACCGATTTCGCAGGCTTCCGCGGCCCATGCTATGGCCCGATGGTGTGTACCCCTGCCGAATGGGACGTATGGGGGCTGGGTTCGGAATACCTTGGCTTCGATGTCGTTGGCGGCGAGGTGACAAGGGTCTACGGCGGCGTCTTTGGCCAGCTCGATGATCCGTTCATCGACTTCCTGTCCACCGGCCGCTTCGGCTCCAACGCATGGTACCAATGGCAGGGTGTCGGCGAACCTTTGCCGAGCTACTGGCTGGTGGGGGTGCAAGGCAACCTGAGCGTGGCCCAGGTGCCTGAACCAGCGACCGCGCTGCTGCTGGCTGCCGGCTTCATGGCACTGCAGCTTTCACGATGCCGCCGTCGCGTTTGATCAGTTGGCCTTTGCTGCGCCGGTGAAGTTCAACGCAGGCAGTTCCCTGCGGGCTTCTTCGGCGCTGACCAGTTCCGGCACCACGCGGCCGACTCTCTCCTCAAACTGGGCCTTGGTGCGCACGTACTTGGTCTCTCCCGGCTCCAGGACGAAGTTGAGTTTCCTGGTGACCCTGGTGGCGGCGGATGCTTCATGCTTGCCCGGAGCGGCATCGACATAGAAATAGCCGCCAGGCAGCGAGTCGCCTACCACTTCCCCATCCAGCTTGACCGGGGCACTCATGCCGCCGCCGGTGAGGGCATCAACGCGGTAAAAATACACGCGGCCATGGTCGGCAGACAGCTTTGGCATGACAGCTTCCTGCTGCGCGAACCTGGTGCCCGATACCGAAGTGCAGCCCGTGAGCAGGGCCATGGCGGCAACGGCCGCCAGCGATACAAATTTCATTACGAACCTTAGCCAGCAGTATGGATTTTTATTTTAACACCCGCAGTTGCGGTGGCAACGGATCGCCGACTTCTCACCCGCTTCATACTCGCCGCACACTGGCTCGCTACAGTGCAGGCCATGGACATCTCTACTTCCCTGCAGCGCGTCATGTACGCCCACCTTCTTGCGGTAAGCTGCGCCGCTGTCACTTTCGTCTTCGGCAATGAGCTGTGGGACTTCGTCGTAAACGGCGACAAGACGTTCCGATTTCCGCTGGCGACACTGGTACTGGCATGGGTCATGGCGTTCGCAGCCTCGGTCCTGCCCTATGCCGGCGCCATGACGCTGGCCGTTCGCCGCGGCATCCGCAGCCCCGGCTTCTTCATTGGCGGCGCAGTGTTGACCGCCCTGGCGTTCCTCCCGCTGCTGGCCTGTGCCTACTCGCCGCGCCATCTGGTGCGGCTGGGCCCCATGCTGTTCCTGGCGGGGCTGGTGGCGGGTAGCGCATGCTGGCTTGTGCTAAAGTCGGCGCACAATGAAGATACTGTTCCTGCTATTTAGTGCGCTGCTGGTGGCGGCGCTGGTGACCGACCGGCTGCGGCAGTGGCGCGGCGGAAGGCGCAATGAACGCGGCGCCTGTGCCTTGTGTGCCGCTGAAATCAACTGGAATACCTACGAGGAGCTGCCGCTGGCCAGCGGCGGCGGCGCGAAGATGCGGGTCTGCCAGCGCTGCCACGCGCGGCATTACAAATTGAAGTGGACGGCCGTGGCGCTGATCGTCCTGGCGTTTGCAGGCGTCGTGTATGTGATGTTGTAGCGGCGCCCCAGGCGGCACCGCTTGCCGGAACGTGTCGCAGCGTCAGGCGCGCTTGGATACCAGTGTCAGGATGTCGTAGCTGGCAACCAGTTCGTCGTTCTGGTTGGTCACCTGCACATCCCACGCGACGACGCCCTGGCCGCGGCCCTTGTCATCGGTGCGGTTGCGGTCGACCTTGCGCTTGCAGGTCAGGCGGGCGCGGATGGTGTCGCCAATCGCTACAGGAGTAATGAAGCGCAGGTTATCCAGGCCGTAGTTGGCCAGCACTGGACCCGGCGCCGGCGACACGAACAGGCCGGCCGCTGCCGACAGCACGAAGTAGCCATGGGCGATGCGCTTGCCGAACTGGGTATCTTTGGCCGCGATCTCGTCGAAGTGCATGTAGAAGTAGTCGCCCGAAATGCCGCCGAAGTTGACGATGTCCGCTTCGCTCACGGTGCGGCGATGGGTCAGCAAGGAGTCCCCGATCTCCAGGTCTTCGAAGCACTTGCGGAACGGGTGAACATCGCCTTCCTTGACGGCACCGCCACGCACGTATTCGCCGGTGATGGCAGTCAGCATGGTCGGCGAGCCCTGCACCGCAGCGCGCTGCAGGAAGTGGCGCACCGCGCGGATGCCGCCCAGCTCTTCGCCGCCGCCAGCGCGGCCAGGGCCGCCGTGCTTCAGTTGCGGCAGCGGCGAGCCGTGGCCGGTGGAATCGACCGAGGACTCCCGGTCCAGCACGTGCACGCGGCCGTGCGAGGCAGCGGCGATCGGTACGGCGTAGGCGGCGATGGCCGGGTCCTTGGTGATCAGCGAGGAAACCAGGGAGCCTTTGCCGCGTGCAGCCAGTTCCAGCGCCTCGTCGATCGAGTCATAGGTCATCATGGTGCTGACCGGGCCGAAGGCTTCCACGTTATGCACCGCATCGTTGTTCAAGGCATCGCGGCACAGCAGCAGGGTTGGCGCAAAGAAGGCGCCGTTTTCGACACCCTCGCCCACCAGTTTCAGGGCGCCCGCGCCGCCAAACAGGATCTCGTTGCCCTGCGCCAGCTGCGCCACGCGTTCAGCCACGTCGCGTTGCTGGTCTTTGGAGGCCAGTGCGCCCATGCGCACGCCTTCCACCGACGGGTCGCCCACCACAACCTTGGCCAGGCGCTCGCGCAGCTTTTCGGCCACGGCATCGGCGCGCTCGCGCGGCACGATGATACGGCGCACGGCGGTACATTTCTGGCCGGCCTTGGTGGTCATCTCGCGCTGAACTTCTTTCACGAACAGGTCGAACTCGGGATCCTCGGGCGTGACGTCCGGCGCCAGGATGGCACAGTTCAGCGAATCGGCTTCGGCGGTGAACGGCACCGAGTTGGCGATCAGGTTGCGGTTGGAGCGCAGCTTGGCGGCGGTATCGGCGGAACCGGTGAAGGTCACCACGTCCGCGCCGCCCAGGCGGTCCAGCAGGTCGCCGGTGCTGCCGATCACGAGCTGCAGCGAACCTTCCGGCAGCAGGCCGGACTCGTTGATCATGCGGATCAGGGCTTCGGTCAGGTAGGACGTCGCGCTGGCAGGCTTGCCGATGCAAGGCATGGCGGCCAGGAAGGACGGCGCGAACTTTTCCAGCAAGCCCCAGATCGGGAAGTTGAAGGCGTTGATGTGCACTGCGATGCCGCCGCGCGGCACCAGGATGTGGGTGCCGGAGAAGCCGCCGCGCTTGCCCAGCGCCATGGCCGGGCCTTCGTGCAGCACGTTCGACGACGGCAGCTCGCGGCTGCCCATGCTGGCGTAAGCGAACAGGGTGCCAATGCCGCCTTCCACGTCAACCCAGCTATCCGGGCGGGTAGCGCCGGTCAGGTGCGAGATCGCATACAGCTCCTCCTTGCGCTCCATCAGGTACATCGCCAGGGCTTTCAGGCGCTGGGCACGAGTCTGGAAGTCCAGCTTCATGAGGGCCGGGATGCCGGTCTTGCGGCCGTAATGCACGGCTTCGGCGAAGTCCAGCTTTTCGGCGTGGGTGTGGTAGATGACGCGGTTATCCAGGGCGCTGTGCAACGCGGTTGCCGCTTCCTTGCCTTGCCAACGGCCGCCGATGAAGCTTTGCAGGGTGTGTACCATTTGTAGTCTCCGATTACGATTTATTTTCGAATGCTTGCTTGTGCAGGTGCATCGGCAGCGAAGTGTCCCATTGCATGCGCTGGCGGCCAGGCGACGCCTCGCTGTCTGGCTGGCACTCCACCATCGTTTGCATCGAACGCACGGCCAGCTCATGGTACTGGCCGGTGCCCAGGGTCTTCCAGGCGATCTCGCTGTCGCTGACCTGGCGCAGGATCTTGGCCGGCGCACCGACCACCATGCTGCGCGGCGGAATTTGCATGCCGGCTTTGACAAAGGCTGCGGCGCCGACGATGCTTTCCGCACCGACGACCGCGTTATCCATCACGACCGCATTCATCCCCACCAGCGCATTGCGGCCGATGCGGCAGCCATGCAGTACCGCGCCATGCCCGATATGGCCATCCTGCTCGACGACCGTGTCGCCGCCGGGGAAGCCGTGCATCACGCAGGTATCCTGCACATTGGCGCCTTCTTCCAGGATCAGGCGCCCGAAGTCGCCGCGCAGGGATGCCAGCGGCGCCACATAGCAGCGCGGCCCGACGATCACATCGCCGACCAGCACTGCGCTAGGGTGCACATAAGCGGTCGGGTGCACCACCGGCCGCACGCCATTGATTTCGTAGCAGGGCATGATCAGACCCGCTCGATCACGAGAGCAATACCCTGGCCGACGCCGATGCACATGGTGCACAGCGCATAGCGGCCGCCGGTGCGTTCGAGCTGGTTCAGCGCCGTGGTCACCAGGCGTGCGCCCGAAGCACCCAGCGGGTGGCCGATGGCAATAGCCCCCCCGTTCGGGTTGACGCGCGCATCGTCATCTTTGAGCCCCAGGTCGCGGGTCACCGCCAGGCCTTGCGCAGCAAAGGCTTCGTTCAACTCGATCACGTCCATCTGCCCGATGGTCATGCCCAATTGCGCCAGCAGCTTCTTGCTGGCCGGCGATGGACCGAAGCCCATGATGCGCGGCGCCAGGCCGGCAGTCGCCATGCCAAGCACCTTGGCGCGCGGCTTCAGGCCGAATTTGTCGACCGCAGCGGCCGACGCCAGCAGCAGCGCGCAGGCACCGTCGTTGACGCCGGAAGCATTGCCGGCAGTGACCGTGCCATCCGGCTTGACCACGCCCTTCAGCTTGGCCAGTGCCTCGACGGTGGTGTCGGGACGCGGGTGTTCGTCGGTGTCGATGACTTTCGGGTCGCCTTTCTTCTGCGGAATGGTGACCGGCACGATCTCGCCCTTGAAGAAACCGGCCGCGTGGGCGGCGGCCCAGCGCTGCTGGCTGCGGATGGCGAAGGCATCCTGGTCGGCACGGGCGACCGACCATTGCTCTGCTACGTTTTCCGCCGTCTCCGGCATGGAGTCGATGCCGTACTGCGCCTTCATCAGCGGATTGACGAAACGCCAGCCGATGGTGGTGTCCTCGATCTTCGCGCTGCGCGAAAAGGCGCTGTCGGCCTTGCCCATCACAAAAGGCGCGCGGGTCATGCTCTCCACGCCACCGGCGATCACAAGTTGGGCTTCGCCCGCTTTGATGGCACGCGCCGCGATGCCTACGGCGTCCAGCGAGGAGCCGCACAGGCGGTTGATGGTGTTGCCTGGCACCTCCACCGGCAAGCCAGCCAGCAGGCCGGCCATGCGGCCCACATTGCGGTTGTCTTCGCCGGCGCCGTTGGCGCAGCCGTAGTAGACATCGTCCACCTGCTTCCAGTCGACGGAAGGATTGCGTGCCATCAGGGCGGCGATCGGGATCGCCGCCAGGTCGTCGGCGCGCACGCCTGCCAGTGCGCCGCCGTAGCGGCCGAACGGTGTGCGAACGGCGTCGCAGATGAATGCTTCGGTCATAACTATTCCTTAGGTCGTTTATCGATTACTCGTTTGGCCTTGCCGGTCGCGGTGCGTTCGATGCCGCCCACGCCGACCAGCGTGACGGTCGTGCTCACGCCGACATTGGTCTTGATGCGTTGTTCCAGTTCGCGCGCCACCTCGCCGGCATCGGCACGGGCCAGCCCGGCGCGCAGCTCCACCAGCACTTCCAGCTTGTCGAGGTGGCCGTCGCGGGTCACCACAAGCTGGTATTGCGGTTCAAGCCTGGGCAGCTTGCAGATCTGTTCTTCGATCTGGGTCGGGAAGACATTCACGCCGCGGATGATCAGCATGTCGTCGGAGCGGCCGGTGATCTTTCCGATGCGGCGCATGGCGCGCGATGTCGGCGGCAGCAGGCGCGTGAGGTCGCGCGTGCGGTAGCGGACCACCGGCATGGCTTCCTTGCTGAGGGAAGTGAACACCAGCTCGCCCTCTTCGCCATCGGGCAGTACTTCCCCGGTCTCCGGATCGATGATCTCCGGGTAGAAATGGTCTTCCCAGATCACCGGGCCGTCTTTCGATTCGATGCATTCGCTGGCCACGCCGGGACCGATCACTTCCGACAGGCCGTAGATGTCCACCGCGTCGATGCCGGCGCGCCGTTCGATCTCGCCGCGCATGGCATTGGTCCAAGGCTCGGCGCCGAAGATGCCTACCTGCAGCGAGGATTTGGCGCAATCGAGGCCCTGGCGCTGGAATTCCTCCACGATGTTCAGCATGTAGGACGGCGTCACCATGATGATCGAAGGCTTGAAGTCCTGGATCAACTGCACCTGCTTTTCGGTCTGGCCGCCGGACATCGGAATCACGGTGCAGCCCAGGCGCTCAGCGCCATTGTGCGCACCGAGACCACCGGTGAACAGGCCGTAGCCGTAGGAAATGTGCACCATATCGCCGGCGCGGCCGCCCGCGGCACGGATGGAGCGCGCCACCACGTCGGCCCACATATCGATATCGCCCTGGGTGTAGCCGACCACGGTCGGCTTACCGGTGGTGCCGCTGGAAGCATGCACGCGCACGACCTTCTCGCGCGGCACGGCAAACAGGCCGAAGGGATAGTTGTCGCGCAGTGTCTTCTTGTCGGTGAACGGGAACCTGGCCAGGTCGGACAGCGACTTCAGCTCGTCCGGATGCACACCCTTCTCGTCAAAGGCCTTGCGGTAATGCGGCACGTTCTCATAAGCGTGCATCAGCGACCATTTCAGCCGCTCAAGCTGGAGCGCCTGCAATTCGTCGCGGCTGGCGCGCTCGATCGGCTCCAGGTCGGAAGCGGCGGGATTGCGTTGGACCACGGTGCTACCTCCATCAACTAGCTATGGGTTGGAACCACCTCTCCGGCCACGCGGTGCGACTTGCCGCGGAAGGTGGCGATCATCTTGCCCTCCTGGTTGCAGACGGTGACATCGTAGATGCCGGTCTTGCCGACCAGGGTGCGTTCGACCGCCTCCGCCGTCAGCAAATCATCCATCCGCCCGGGGGCGAGGTAGTCGATCGTGCAGCCCGCGCCAACCGTCGTGTGGTTATGGCTGTTGCACGCGAATGCGAAAGCGCTATCGGCCAACGCAAAGATAAAGCCGCCGTGGCAAGTCTGGTGCCCGTTCAGCATATCGCTCCGCACCGGCATGGTCATGCGCGCATAACCGGGGCGGATTTCTACCAACTTCATACCCAGACCCTGGCTGGCGGCATCGCGCGAGAACATGGCCGCGCCGGCCGCTTCGGCCAGGGCCTGCGGGTGCATCTTGGGGTTATGCATGGATCCTGGCTCCGCTTTGCTCGCGGCGGCGCAACAGCGGCGACACGCGGTAGCGGTCCTCGCCATAGCTGCTTGCCAGGTTCTCCAGAACGGTAACGATATGCTTGACGCCCACCAGGTCCGCCCACGCCAGCGGCCCGCGCGGATAGTTGACGCCTTTCTGCATCGCCACGTCGGCGGCCTGCGCGCTGCACACGCCCTGGTTGACGGCATCGGCGGCTTCGTTGGCCAGCATTGCGACGGTACGCATCACTGCCAGGCCAGGCACATCGTCCAGGCGCGTGACTGTGAATCCGGCCGCCTGGAACATGCCGATGGCCGATGCCATGGCGCGCGGGCTGCATTGGTCGCTGCACGCGATGGCGATGCGCGGCGATGCATTGAAGTCGAACACCAGGTCGTACACCACCATATCGGCATGCTTGTCATCGCGTGCGCGCTGGGTCGCAGTGCGGCCGTCAGTCAGGTAGATGGCCGCACCATTGCAGTGGAAGGCAGGCGCTTCCGACGAACGGTGCCCTTCGGCCGAGTTGCGCTTGGTCACGCTGACGCCGCGCGACTTCAGGCGTTCGATCAGCATCGTCGCGATGGAGGTGTGGTCGCCCGGCTCGAAGCTGTAGCCAATGTATTCGGGCAGCGGTTGCGGCGCTTCAAAACGCGGTTGCTGGGCAGAAGCGCCTTCGCTGTAGTCATAGAAACCGCGGCCGGACTTGCGGCCCAGGAAGCCGGCGTTCACCATCTCCTGCTGCATCACGGACGGCGTGAAGCGCGGGTCGTTGTAATAGGCGCGAAAGACGGATTCGGTAACGGAGTAGTTCACGTCGTGGCCGATCAGGTCCATCAGCTCGAAAGGTCCCATGCGGAAGCCGCCGCCCTCGCGCATCACGGCGTCGATGGTGGCGGCATCGGAGGCCTGTTCGTTCAGCAGGCGCCAGCCTTCGGCGTAATAAGGGCGCGCTACGCGGTTGACGATAAAGCCCGGCGTGGACTTGGCATGCACCGGGTTCTTGCCCCAGGCAATGGCGGTGTCGTACACGGTTTCGGCCACGTCGCGACCCGTGGCAAGGCCGCTGATTACTTCCACCAGCGCCATCAGCGGCACCGGGTTGAAGAAATGCATGCCGACCAGGCGCTGTGGCTTGCGCAGTTTGGCCGCGATGGCGGTAACAGAAATCGAGGAGGTGTTGGTGGCGAGGATGGCGTCATCGGCGACGATGCCTTCCAGGTCGGCGAACAGGCTGCGTTTGACGTCAAGGTTTTCGACAATCGCTTCAACCGCCAATCCCGCATCGGCCAAGTCGCCCAGGCTGGCAACGGCTTGCAAGCGGGCACGCGCGGCATCGGCATCGGTGGCGCTCATCTTGCCTTTTTCAACCAGCTTGCCGTACACCTTGCCGATATCGGCAATCGCCTTGTCGACCGCTTCCGCGCGGGTATCGAACAGCTTGACCGTGTAGCCGGAAGCCGCCGCAACCTGCGCGATGCCGGAACCCATTGCCCCGCTGCCGATGACGGCAACGACACTGCCTTTCGCCAGAGCCGCCATGCTTATTCCCCCTTGAAGTTTGGAGTACGCTTGTTGATGAAGGCGTCCACGCCTTCGCGGTAATCATGGCTGTAGCCAAGTTCGCGCATCATTTCGCCTTCCAGCTTCAGTTGGTCGGCCAGTGTGTTGCCGTAACTGGCTTGCAGCGCGTGCTTGGTGAAGGCCAGGCCCTTGGTCGGCGCGCTGGCGAAGTGCCTGGCCATGGCCATGGCTTCGTTCATCAGCTCTTCGTCCGGAACAGCTTTCCAGATCAGGCCCCATTGTTCGGCGCGTTCGGCGGACAGTTTTTCGCCCAGCATGGCGAGGCCGGTGGCGCGCGCGTGGCCAATCAGGCGTGGCAGGTGCCAGGTGCCGCCGGTGTCGGGAATCAGACCCAGTTTGCAGAACGCTTCGATGAAGCTGGCGGATTTGGCGGCCAGCACGATGTCGCAGGCCAGTGCCAGGTTGGCGCCTGCGCCGGCGGCCACGCCATTCACGGCGCAGATGACGGGCATCGGCAGTTCGCGCAGCGCCAGCACCAGCGGAGCGTAGAATTTTTCGACCGATTCGCCCAGGTCCACGGTGGCACCGCCTGGAGCGACGGCGCGGTCGCCCAGGTCCTGGCCGGCGCAGAAGCCGCGGCCGGCGCCGGTCAGCACCAGTACGCGCACCGATTTGTCGGCACGCAGTTGGGCCAGCGCTTCGCGCACTTCCAGGTGCATGGCCTGGGTGAAGCTGTTCAGCTTGTCGGGACGGTTCAGGGTCAGTTTTGCGACACCTGCTTCGATTTCAAATTGGATGTTCTCGTAGCTCACACTTGTCTCCTCTTAAAACCGGTAAGGCGGTGTCTGACCCGCAGGGTCAGACACCGATACGCGGCGGCCGCAGGCCGGTTTTATTCTGCCTGATCGAAATCGACAACCACTTTATCAGTGACCGGGAAAGCCTGGCAGCTCAATACAAAGCCGCGTGCAATCTCGTAGTCTTCCAATGCATAGTTGACGTCCATGTCGACCTTACCTTCCACCATCTTGCAGCGGCAGGTAGAGCATACGCCGCCTTTGCAGGAATAGCGCATGTCAAGGCCAGCGCGCAGGCCGGCATCCAGGATCGACTCCTTGTCCTTCTCCATGGTGAACGAAGCGGCATTGCCGTCCATGATCACGGTGACTTCGGTCAGGTGCGGTGCGGCATCCGCCTGCACGCGCGGCTTGTGCTGGTGCTTGGGAATGCTGGCTGCGAACAGCTCGACCTTGATATTCGACTTCGGCATGCCTGCTTCCTGCAAGGCAGCGGAGACGCCGAGCATCATGTCTTCCGGGCCGCAGATAAAGGCGGTGTCGTAATCCTTGATATCGATCCAGTGCTGCAGGAATTGCTCGGTCTTTTCCTTGGTGATACGGCCGTTGAACAGCTCAATATCCTGCTGCTCGCGCGACATCACGTAGACGATGTTCAGGCGCTCGAGGTAAGCGTCCTTCAGCTCCATCAGCTCCGTCTTGAAGATCACCGAAGAGGAAGCGCGATTACCGTAGAACAGGGTAATTCGGCTGGTCGGCTCGGTCAGCAGCGTGGTCTTGATGATCGACAGGATAGGCGTAATGCCGCTGCCTGCGGCAAAGGCCAGGTAGTTCCTGCACTGCGCCGCATCCAGCGGAACATTGAAGTGCCCCATTGGCGGCATCACTTCAACGGTCGCACCAGGCTTCAGCGACTCGTTGGCCCAGGTAGAGAACATGCCGCCCGGGGTGCGCTTGATCGCCACGCGCAGGGCGCCGTCCTGTACGGCGGAGCAGATCGAGTACGAGCGGCGCACGTCTTCGTTGTTGATGCTGGTGCGCAGGGTCAGGTGCTGGCCCTGCTGATATTTGAAGCTTTCCTGCAGTTCGGCAGGCACGGCAAAGGTGACGGCGATGCAGTCGCGGGTTTCCTGCTGCACCTTGGCGACGGACAATGGATAGAATTTGCTCATGGTGTCAGTGGCACTTGAAGTAGTCAAAAGGCTCGCGGCAATCAAGGCACTTGTACAGCGCCTTGCAGGGCGTGGAGCCGAACTGGCTGGTGATTTGGGTGTGGCTGGAGCCGCAATGGGGGCAGATCACCTTTGGCGCCGGCACGGCGCCGCGCGCAACGCCGGCCTTGAGCGCATCGACCGGTGCTGCCGATGACCGCGGGGTGCGCAATCCGCTGATGTCGACCACGCGCTGCGCCGGCGGAGCGATGCCGTAGCCTTTCAGCTTGGCCTTGCCGGAATCGCTCATCCAGTCGGTCGTCCATGCCGGCGACAGGCGGGTGATGATGTCGACCTGCTTGATGCCCGCATCGTGCAGCGCACCTTGCACTGCGTCGGCGATCACTTGCATGGCCGGGCAACCGGAATACGTAGGCGTGATCGTGACCGCGCACGACGATGCGCCGGTGACCTGGACATCGCGCACGATGCCGAGGTCCACCACCGAGATCACAGGGATTTCCGGGTCGGACACTTGCTCCAGCAGCGACCAGACACGCGCTGCGTCCATCACCACTCCGAATCCGGGTAAGCGCGCTGCAGGAACTGCATCTCGGCCAACAGGTAGCCCAGGTGCTCGGTGTGGCGGCCTTGCTTGCCCCCCTTCTGCATCCACGCGTCGGCCGGCGGCATGGTCAAGGTCGCTTCGCCCAGGATATCGGACACGTGCGACAGCCACTGCTCGCGCAGCATGGCAGCCGGCGGCGCAATGCCTTCCGCCACCATGGCGTCATCCACCGCGTCGTAGTTGAACACCTCGCCGGTGTACATCCACAGTTCATCGACCGCGGCCTGCGTGAACTGGTGCGACACGTCGGTGCCGTCGCCCAGGCGCACGATCAGGTCGCCGCTGCGGCGCAGGTGGTAGGTGACCTCCTTCAGCGACTTCTCGGCGATTTCCGCGATGCGCGGATCGCTGCACCTGGTCAGCGCACCGATCAGGAAGTAATGCCAGGTATCGAAGAAGAACTGGCGCACCAGGGTGTGCGCGTAGTTACCGTTCGGCTGCTCGACCAGCAGCACGTTCTTGTAATCATGCGCATCGCGCAGGTAGGCCAGCTTGTCCTCATCGCGGCCCGCGCCTTCCAGTTCGGCGGCGTAGGTGTACCACATGCGCGTCTGGCCCAGCAGGTCCAGCGACACATTGGACAGCGCCATATCCTCTTCCAGCGCAGGGCCCTTGCCGCACAATTCGCACAGGCGCTGGCTCAGCACCATGGCGTTGTCGCCCAGGCGCAGCAGGTAATTGACCTTGTTATCCATGGAGATAGCCTTACAGGTTCTTCACTTCTTCCGGCATCGGGAAGAAGGTCGGGTGGCGGTACACCTTGCTGTTGGACGGCTCGAACAGCGGTCCTTTGTCGGCCGGCGCGCTGGCGACGATATCGGAAGCGCGCACCACCCAGATGCTCACACCTTCATTGCGACGCGTGTAGACGTCGCGCGCGTTGTTGATTGCCATCTCCGCGTCCGGAGCATGCAGGCTGCCCACATGCTTGTGCGCCAGCCCGTGCTGGCTGCGAATGAAGACTTCCCACAGTGGCCATTCTTTGCTCATCTTGTCTCCTCTCAGGCCGCAGCCTGCTCCTTATTGTGTTTGTCGGCGTAGGCCACCAGCGCATCGCGGAACCATGCGCCGTCTTCATAGGCTTTGACGCGGGTACGCAAGCGCTCGCGGTTGCAAGGGCCGTTGCCCCTCAGGACGTCGTGGAACTCGGCCCAGTCGATTTCGCCGAAGTCGTAGGAGCCGCGCTCCTCGTTCCATTTCAGGTCAGGGTCGGGGATGGTCAGGCCCAGGAATTCGGCTTGCGGCACGGTCTGGTCGACCATGCGCTGGCGCAGTTCATCGTTGGAGAACAGCTTGATGCGCCAGGCGCTCGATTGCGCGCTGTTGACGGAAGCGGCGTCGGACGGACCGAACATCATCAGCGACGGCCACCACCAGCGGTTCAATGCGTCCTGCGCCATCGCCTTCTGCTGCGGCGTGCCTTTGGCCAGCGACATCATGATGTCGTAGCCCTGGCGCGCGTGGAAGGATTCCTCCTTGCAGACGCGGATCATGGCGCGCGAGTACGGGCCATACGAGCAGCGGCACAGCGGGATCTGGTTGATGATGGCTGAGCCGTCGACCAGCCAGCCGATGGCGCCCATGTCGGCCCAGCTCAGGGTCGGGTAATTGAAGATGGACGAGTACTTGGCTTTGCCGCTATGCAGGGCCGCCAGCAGTTCGTCGCGCGACACGCCCAGGGTTTCGGCGGCGCTGTACAGGTAGAGGCCATGGCCCGCTTCGTCCTGGATCTTGGCCAGCAGGATCGATTTGCGCTTCAAGGTCGGCGCGCGGGTCACCCAATTACCCTCAGGCAACTGTCCGACAATTTCGGAGTGGGCGTGCTGGGAGATCTGGCGGATCAGGGTCTTGCGGTAAGCCTCCGGCATCCAGTCCTTCGGCTCGATCTTGATGCCGGCGTCGATGCGTGCCTGGAATTCGCGCTCCTGCGCGTCCATATCTTCTGCGGTCTGGACCTTCTTCAGGCCGGTTTCCACCATTTGAGCGTACATAAGGAGGGCCTCCTTGTTCGGGATAGCTTCATAATACGATACAAAAACAGCTTTGCAAACGAATTTTGTGTGTCATTTAAAAATTCTGTATCTAGATCAATGACAGTGTATAAACTGTGGTCTATGCAAAAAAACCAGAAAATCAATGGCTGGATTGAAGAATTCCTGGCCAGCGACCCGCCGCGCTCCAAATCGCTGGTGATGACCATCTTCGGCGACGCCATCGTCCCGCACGGCGGCATGGTGTGGACCGGCAGCCTGATCGAACTGCTGGCGCCCTTCGGTGTCAACGACCGCCTGCTGCGCACCTCCGTCTTCCGCCTGGCGCAGGAAGGCTGGCTGGGCGCCCAACGCGACGGCCGCCGCAGCAGCTACGCCATCACGCCCGATGCCATGCGCCGCTTCAGCCGCGCCTTCCGCCGCATCTACGCCCCGTTGAACGTGCACTGGAACGGCCAGTGGACCCTGGTGCTGGCCGCCGATGGTCTGGACGCCCCGGCCCGCGGCCAGTTGCGCAAGGAGTTGTTGTGGGAAGGTTACAGCGTGATCGCGCCCGGCATTGCAGGCCATCCCGCCGGCGATATGGAAGCGCTGGAAGCCCTGCTGTCGCGCCTTGGGCTGCTGCAGAAGGTCTACGTGGTGCAGGCCAGCGAAGTCCCCGGCCTGCGCGCGCGGCCGCTGGGCGAGATGGTGGCCGAAGGCTGGGACCTCAGCGAAGTGGCGGCAGGCTACGGGAAGTTTGTCGCCGCCTTCAGCGCCGTGCCTGGCCTGCTGGCGGAAGCGGGCGACATCGATCCCGAGCAAGCCTTTGTGCTGCGCACCCTGCTGATCCACGCTTACCGCCGCGTGCAACTGCACGACCCGCAACTGCCGATCGAACTCCTGCCCGAGTCCTGGCCCGGCGCCCGCGCCTACGAACTGGCCAGCCAGCTCTATCGCCAGCTCAGCGCCCCCGCCGAGCAGCACATCCTCACTGCCCTGCGACGCGAAGACCCAAGCGCCCCGCAACCCGAAACCAGCTTCCACCACCGCTTCGGCGGCCTGCAGTAGAGCCCGTGTCACACCTGGGGTGTGACCCCATGGTGTGACACGGGCGCGGCTGTGGGGGCTGGTGTATCATGTCGGCCTTCGCGCACAGCGCTTCATTTCCGACAGGACACACAATGTCTATCAAGATCAGCAGCCAGTTCGATGCTGGCGCCATCGATGTGGTCAGCGTTACCTCCGCTGGCGATATCGACGTCAATATCCGCAAAGACTCCCACGCGGACATCATCCAGTGGTTCTATTTCCGTGTGCAGGGCGCGCAAGCCGTGCCGCTGACCATCCGCTTCCTGAATGCTGGCAAGGCTGCCTATGCTGAAGGCTGGAAGGGCTACAACGCGGTAGCTTCCTATGACCGCGACAACTGGTTCCGCGTCCCGACTTCCTTCGATGGCGAAGTGATGACCATCGAGCACGCGCCGGAACACGATTCGGTCTACTACGCCTATTTCGAGCCGTATTCGTGGGAACGCCACCTGTCGCTGCTGGACTCCGCGCAAATGCACCCGTTGGCCGAACTGGTCGACCTGGGCAGCTCGGTCGAAGGCCGCGACATGAACCTGCTGGTCATCGGCGACCAGCAGGCCGAGAAGAAGGTGTGGGTCATCGCCCGCCAACACCCGGGCGAAACCATGGCAGAATGGTTCGTGGAAGGCATGGTCGAGGCCCTGCTCGACGCCGCCAACCCATACGCCCGCCAGTGCCTGCAGGACGCCTGCTTCTACATCGTGCCGAACATGAATCCGGACGGCTCCGTGCGCGGCAACCTGCGCACCAACGCCGCCGGCGCCAACCTGAACCGCGAGTGGAACGAGCCAACCATGGAACGTTCGCCGGAAGTCTTCCTGGTCAAAGAAAAGATGAAGGAAATCGGCTGCGACCTGTTCCTGGACGTGCACGGCGACGAAGGCCTGCCTTACGTCTTCGTGGCCGGCAGCGACGCCCTGCCGAACTTCACCAGGGAGCAGAAGGCTGCGCAGGACAAGTTCATCGCCGACTTCAAGCTGGCATCGCCGGACTTCCAGTCCGAGCACGGGTATCCCGACTCGCCATACACCCCGGAAGTGCTGACCATGGGTTCGCCGCACATCACCCACCTGTTCGGCTGCCTGTCGCTGACCCTGGAACTGCCGTTCAAGGACAACGCCAACGATCCGGACGAAGTGGTGGGCTGGAACGGCGCCCGCTCGGCCAAGCTGGGCGAAGACGTGCTGCCGCCAGTTCTGCGCGCCCTGCGCAACTTCTAAGCCTTCTTCAGCGCAGCAGCGCCCGGAATGCCTTGGGTATCCACGGGCGCGCTGCCAGCATGATGGTCACGGCGCGGCGCTGCTCCCACGGCAGCCGCGCATCATCCTGGTGCTGCAGCGAGAATTCGTCCGCCACCTGCTTCAAACGCTCCAGCAAGGCGCGCGTCGATTGCTGCGACAGCATCACACTCACCAGCCGCTGCACTTCATGATGGCCGTCGAACCGGCTATCGAAATAATCGCTGTATGCCTCGTCGCGGAAGAAGCCCTGGATCGGGCCATTCGGCAGCCAGCTGAAAGTGCGCGACACCAGCAGCTTGACCTTGTTGTTCGGCTTGAGCATCAGGAAGCCGATCTTGTCGAGCCTTAGCAGGCAAGCCGTCGCTTCGGCGGCGCTGATCTTGTAGTTGGCCACCACTTCCTCCATTGGCACCTGGTTCAGCGCAAGTACGGCCACCACCAGCAGCTTGGTGTCGCTGATGATTTCCTTTTCCTGCGCATAGGTGAGTTGCGAGATCAGTTGCGGCGTGTCGGCGCTGGCCAGCGCCAGTTCGGCGAAGTCCATCTCCAGCACGGCCAGCACCTGTTCCAGCCGGTCGAGCGTGAAATTACGGGCGGCGAACATGCGCTTGATGCTGGGCTCCGACAGGCCGATCTTCTGCCCGAGGACGGCGTAAGTGATGCCGCGCGCCTTGAGCTGGCGTTTGAGCGCGTCGACCAGGCGGATGACGTTGGACATGCATTAATCCTTAGCAATAAAGTATCGAAATATGATACCACCAGCATGCCCCTGCGCTACAGTGCGCATACGGATTGCCCCGCCGCAGGGAGCGCAGCAAGATGGCCGCTCCTTTAATCTGTGGAGCAAAAAATGAAACGCACCCTGATCGCCGCCCTGCTTGCTGTCGCTTGCGCCAGCAGCCAGGCGGCGGATGGTTCGCAAACTTTGAGCAAGGGCGTGGGCGGCTTGTCCGCCGTGGTGGTGGCGGGTTCCGTGCTGACGGTGTTTGCGGGCGGCTCGCTGGTGGTGGAATCCGTCGAAGTCGTTGGCGAAGGCGTGGTGGTGGTACTGAAGGCCGTCGGCGACGGCAGCAAGGCAACCGTGGAATTCAGCGGCAAGGCGCTGGAAGGCGTCTCGGTGGTGGCCGGCACCGCGGTCAGCGCCGTGGCCATGTCGGCCGGCCACGCCCTGGTGGTATCGGGCAAGGTGATCGCTTTCGTGCCGAACGAATTGGGCAAGGCCCTGCTGCATCACAGCCGCGTGAGCTAAGCCATGAAACGCTTGCTCCTTTCATTTTCGCTGGCCTGCGCAATGGTGGGCAGCGCCCACGCAGGCCAGCATTGCGAACACAAGCCGCTGTCGGTGGACGAAGTGCAACGTTCGTTGGACCTGGCCCGGCGCAGCATGCGCAAGCTCGATGACAGCGACGCACAGGTTGCGATCATCGCCCGCGCCGGACAGGACCTGTCGCAATATGGCCTGCGCTATTCCCACGTCGGCCTGGCGTGGCGCGACCATCCGGCCGGGCGCTGGGTGGTGGTGCAGTTGCTGAACGATTGCGGCACCGCCAATTCCGCGCTGTACAACGATGGCCTGGGCAACTTCTTCCTGAGCGGCTTGTATCAATACAAATCGCAGCTGATCCTGCCTTCGCCCGAAGTGCAGGAACGGCTGGCGCAAGTGCTGGCCTCGCGCACGCCGCTGCGCCTGCACGAGCCGAAATACAGCATGCTGTCGTATGCCTGGTCCACGCGCTACCAGAACTCCAACCAGTGGGTGCTGGAAACGCTGGCCGCTGCCAGTGCCGCACCGGGCCGGGTTGAAACCCGCGCCGAGGCGCAGAAATGGCTGAACGAAGCCGGCTTCCGCCCTTCCGGCATCGATATCGGCCTGGGTTCGCGCGTCGGCGCCCGCCTGTTCCGCGCCAACGTCGCCTTCGACGACCACCCGACCGGCCTGCGTATCCGCGGCCACTTCGACACCATCACGGTGGACGAGATCGAGAGATTCGTGCGCAGCTACGACAGCGGCGCACGCGTGATCGAACTGTGATTACTTGCGGTTGAGTTGTCGCACGCGGGTGACGTGTTTGCGGCGCAGCCGTTCAAGCTCGCGCGCCTGCGGGTAGCCCGGCTGGCCAGGTGCGCGCAGGTGCGGCGGAAGGATGGATGGCGCCTCCGGCTCGAAAAACAGCGCAGGCAGGCGTTCGATTTGGCGTTTGCTGGTCATGCTTCATGTTAGGCTCGGGTCCAGGAAGTTGCCAGTTTTGCGCCGGCGCAAAGGCTGTGCTGCGATCTGCGCCGATCATGGGCCTTTATGGAGGCGAATATGAAGCTATTTATTCCCCTGCTGGCTTGCGCCTTGCTCGTCGGCTGCACGTTCCTGCCCTATCGCCCGCCGCAACAGGATGGCGCCTTTCCCGGACTGGTGGACTTTGTCGCCCAAGCCCCGGACCACCGCGTCGACGTGCTGCTGGTGCATGGCATGTGCACCCACGACGCGCGCTGGGCCGACGAAACGGTGGCGCAATTGGGCAGCGCGCTCCATGCCGAGCCGGTGCGCCCGGCAGGCGCGGCGCCCGCCGCCATGGCTGCGGATGGCATAGAAATAGTCGAGCGCATCATCACGCTGCGCCAGGGCGAGTTGCGCATCAAGGCCCTGCTCTGGTCGCCGCTGACGACGCCCCTCAAGCGCCAGCTCGAGTATGACCTCAGCGCGCGCCTGCCAGCCACACGCGCCAGGCTGAATGGCCTGGCCAAGGACAAGCTGCTGGACGATTGCCTTCCCGATGCCCTGATCTACCAGGGCGTAGCGCGCGACACCATCCAGCAGCGCATGGCGCAAGCGATCCTGCGTGCGACCGGGGACGGGCCGCCCGAGACGCCCCTGCTGGTGCTGTCGTCCAGCCTTGGCAGCAAGATCCTGTTCGATACCCTGCTGCGCATGGACAGCGGCGCACAGCGCACCATCGACCGCATGGCTTACCTGGTGATGGCTGCCAACCAGATTCCCCTGCTCGCGCTGGCCGACCAGCAGGTAGCGGGCGCCAATCCGGGTACAGCGGGTGCAGCGGCAACGGCCATCCGCCCGCCCGACAGCCTGCAGCAGCTCTTGCTCAAGCGCCGCGCAGGCGCACTTCCGCGCAACCGAAGTGCCGGCAAATTAAGCCTGGTCGCATTCAGCGACCCGAACGACCTGCTGACCTATACACTGGAACGCGAGCGCTATGCCGGCTTGGGAGTGGACGTGGTGAATGTGCTGGTGTCAAATGCGCCCACCTGGCTCGGCCTGCTGGAGCGCCCCGACCACGCGCACACCAACTACCTGCTCAACCCAGGCGTTGCCCGAATGGTCGCGTGTGGTGAGCCGCGGAGTGCGCGCTGCGAATGACTTCGTAGACCTTGCGCGCGTCGGCGATGGTGTCGAAGCGCGGCAGTTCCTCAACGCCCGGCCAGGAAGCCAGCCCGCTGAACATATTTCCCGCCGGCGAAATTCCGAAGGCAATCGTGCCCTCGCCCTTGCCGTTTTCGGTCAGCGAGAACTCTCCCATCGCACGCAAGTTCAGGCTTTTCATCCTGCGCTTGAAAATGCCGGAGCGGATGATGATGCGTTCATCGGTCACCGCATAGTCGGTATAAGCGCGCTGCCAGGCTTCGACCAGGAAACGGCCGGCAACCATGTACAGCCCGACCAGCACAAAGGGAATGCCCCACAGGCGGAATACCAGCGGCGCGCCCGAACTGAGGACCGAGTATTCCCAGAACAGGGCGAAACCGCCCCATAGCAGGCTGAATGGAATCATCAGCAAGTCGGAAGCGCGCAGCATCAGGCCCTGTCGCGGGGCGCCGCTCCATAAGACGCGTTCATTGATTGACAAATTATCCATGCCGCCATCTTACCCGGCGGGAGTGCCTTTAAATCTGGCAGATTGTCACTTCCAGAAGAACAGTAAGCGTTTCCACCAACTCCGGCCGGCTGGCGGCGCGTCGTGCAGGTTGGGGACCACAGCAAAGTCGCTGACCAGGCTGACCACGCGGCCATCGGCGCTATAGCCGAAGTAAGAGGCGTAGGGCCCGCCCCCGCTGGCGGCGAAAACGATGGCGCTTTCCAGCCCGGCTTGCGGATCCATGAAACAGGCGCTACCCGATTCCACGCTGTAGCCGAAGATCTCTCCGTGCTTGAGCGTGCTGGCGTCTTGCGTGGCAAGCAGCGCCGGATACCAGTTGGCGACCGCCGCGTCGCCGAGCTGGGCCCGCGCATAGGCAATGCGCTCGTCACCGTTTTCGAAACGGGCAATGGCCAGCGTGACGGGATATTCACCATTCGGCACGCATTGCGTGAACGGCTGCGGCGCAGGTTCGGCCTGCGGGTCACCGGCGGCGATCTTGCCGGAGCTGACGCCCAGCCGCCCGGCTTGGGCCAGCGAGAATTGAATGGTGGTCTCTTCAAACGTAAAGCGCTCCGCGGCAAAGGCGGAGCGCAGTCCTTCGGGATTGGGCGCATAGCTCATGCGCCCATCATATTACTTTTGAAGGCGTGCCAGCAATTCCTTGCCCACCAGGGGAGCCGAAGCAGGATTCTGGCCGGTGATCAGTTCGCGGTCGGTCACCATATTGCCCTGCCAGTTGGCGGCCTTGGAGAACTGCAAGCCGGCCTGTTGCAGCGCGGTTTGCGGATAGAACTTCATTTCGCCGCCGCCCAGTTGGGCTTTCGACGCTTCTTCTTCATCATTGGTGAAGACGGTGACCTTGTAGCCGGAGTAGATCCACTTGGGCCGGGTTGGCGTCGCACCTTGCGCCAGCTTCATGGTGAAGCCTTTGGCATCGGGCATCGCCGACAGCAGCGCAATCGGGCCGTGGCACACCAGGGCGGTCGGCTTGCCGTCCTGGTGGAAGGCGGCCAGCACCTTGCCCAGTGCGGGGCTGGTCAGCAAGTCCTGCATTGGCGCGTGGCCGCCCGGCACGTAGACCGCGTCATATTTGCCGTAGCCCTGCTGCGCCACCCGCGCCAGGCTGATGACCGGAGAATTGGCGCTATCGGTCAGGCGCAGTTGCTCCAGCAGCTTTTGGTGCGCATCGAGCGCGGCCTGGTCGCCGCCGAAGAACATGGCGTTGACCGAGCCTTTATCCAGCGTCGGCGCCTTGCCGTTCGGGGTGGCGAAGGTGACGGTGTGGCCAGCGTCCAGCAGCATCTTCACCGGCTGCATCAGCTCATTCAGGTAGAAGCCGGTCTGGAAGGTCTTGCCGGCTTTCAGGTCCAGCGTGGCTTCGTCGGACAGGACGACCAGTACGTTGCCGGCGTTGGCGGAGGAGGCGGCGAAGGCGGCGGCAGCCAGGGCGATTGCGGTGAGTTTCTTGATCATGGTTTGCTCCAAAGAGAAAAGTTGATGGCGCTACTTTATTCAATCCTCCGGCGGCGATAAACTACCTCCATAGCAAACCATTTTTCCCTTAAAGGCAACAATGAGCCGAAAATACGACCACCTTGGCGATGTCGAAACCTTTGTCACCGTGGTCGATCGCGGCTCGCTGACGGCGGCCGCCGTGGTGCTCTCCACCACGCCATCGGTGATCAGTCGCGCGCTGGCCCGCCTGGAAGCACGGCTGGGCACCCAACTGCTGCGCCGGACCACGCGCAGCCTGGCCCTGACCGACGCCGGCCGTCTTTACCTGGAACAGACGCGTACTGCGCTTTGCCTGATCGACGACGCCGAGCGCGCGGTGCAAGCCGAAGGCGGCGAAGTGACTGGCCGCATCCGCATCAGCGCGCCTACCACCTTCGGCCATTACCGGCTGCCAGCCATGCTGCACGAGTTTTCCCAGCGCTACCCGGCGGTGAAGGTCGACCTGAACATCAGCAACCGTAACGTGGACCTGGTGGCGGACGATTTCGACTTCGCCATCCGCCAGGGCGCGCTGAAGGACAGCAGCCTGATCGCGCGCAAGCTGGAAGACGCCCAGCTGGTGCTGGTCGCCTCACCGGCCTACCTGCTGCGGCGCGGGCTGCCGCGCGACATGGAAGCGCTGGCGCAGCACGCTTGCCTGGTGTTCCAGCTGCCGCGCACCGGGCGCAGCTTCCCCTGGCAATTCATGCGTGATGGCGAAGAGGTGGACTGGACGCCGACACCGGCGATGGAAGTGACGGAAGACGCTTTGGGAACGGTATCCCTGGCGGAAGCTGGCCTGGGCATCTGCCAAACCTTCCGCTTCATCGCGCAGGAGCGCCTGCAGCGCGGCGTGCTGGTGGAAGTGCTGCCCGGATTGCAGGGCCGCAGCCGGCCCTTCTCGCTGATCTACACGCCGCAGCGCCGGATGACGGCTGCGGCGCGTGCCTTCACTACTTGCCTGCTCGGCCAGCCTTAAGCTCGCCCCGGAGCATACAATATGGCCATGTCATCCAAGCGCCCAACTTTTCCCGGCCCCCGCACTGCGCGCGGCGCCGTACTCGCAGTACTGCTTTCCAACGCCGACCAGACTGGATGCGAACCGCTGCGAGGACGGGTAACCCTTGCCGCAATCGTAAAGTCTCTCAAACGCAAATATCACTGGCCGATAGAAACGACCAGCTTCCCATCCAACGCCGCCGACGGCCGCGCGACATGGGCCACGGTTTATAGTCTGCCGAAGGAAGTCATCGCAGCAGCCCTGGACGCAAGAGGTCGCGACTGGCTGAGGAGCGCCGGTTACGGGCCGAACGAATCTTCAATCGGTAAATAGGAAACACGGGCTCGCACTGAGGTCGCAGAGCGATGGGCCAATCCGGCCACGCGCCTACTGCACGCCGCAGTGCCAGCTGACAGCTGCGGCGTGAGTGTTGATTACTTGCCTCCCCGGCCGGCCTTGATCAGGAAGTTCTGCATGGTGGATTCGGCCACCGATGCCCACTGGTTCTGGTCGTTGCGGAAGCGCTTCCACGGCTCATAGATCTTGGCGAACTTGGCGTTCTTCGACGCTTCCTCCGCCATCAGCTCAGTGGAAGCCTTGTAGGCCGCTTCCATGATGTCGTTGGAGTAGTTGCGCAGCTTGACGCCGCTCTTCATCAGGCGGCCCAGCGCGGTCGGGTTCTTGAAGTCGTATTCGGCCTGCATTACCACGTGCGCCTCGTAGGCAGCGGCTTCGATGGCGCCCTGGTATTCCTTCGGCAGCTTTTCCCACTCCTTGATGTTCACGTACAGCGAGAACGAAGCGCCCGGCTCCCACCAGCCCGGATAGTAGTAATACGGCGCGACTTTGTGGAAGCCCAGCTTCTCGTCGTCGTATGGGCCGACCCATTCCGCCGCATCGATGGTGCCTTTTTCCAGCGCAGGGTAGATGTCGCCGCCAGCCAGCTGCTGCGGCACTGCGCCGAGGCGCTCCATCACCTTGCCTGCCAGGCCGGCGATACGCATCTTGGTGCCCTTCAGGTCGGCGACGGATTTGACTTCCTTGCGGAACCAGCCGCCCATCTGGGTGCCCGAGTTACCTGCGATGAAGTTGATGATGCCGTAGTCCTTGAAGAAGCCGCGCAGCAGCTCCTTGCCGCCGCCCTGGTCGTACCAGGCTGTCTGCTGGCGCGAGGTCAGGCCGAATGGCACCGCGCAGTCGAAGGAAAACGTCGCGTCCTTGCCGTAGTAGTAGTACGAGGCGCTATGGCCGCATTCCACCGTACCGGCCTGCACCGCATCCAGCACCTGCAGGCCAGGCACCACTTCGCCTGCCGCAAACACGCGGATATTGAATTTGCCACCGGTCAGTTGCGACACACGCTTGGTGAACGTGTCGGCAGCGCCGTAGATGGTGTCGAGGGATTTGGGGAAGCTGGATGCCAGGCGCCAGGTGATGGCAGGCAGTTCGGCGGCGATAGCCGGTGCGGCGATAACTCCTGCGCCGGCACCTGCTGCGGCCTTCTTGATAAAGGAACGACGTTCCATACGTACTGTCTCCTTATGAGGGTTTTATCTCGGGACAGTGTATGGAAATATTTAGTTTCCGGCAACCACCATCTTCTCGATCAGGATGGAGCCTGTTTGCTTGGTGCCACGCACCAAAGTATCGGTGCCGATGCCGATGATGTCCTTGAACATGTCCTTCATATTGCCGGCAATGGTGATCTCTTCCACCGGATACTGGATCACGCCATTCTCCACCCAGTAACCGGAAGCGCCGCGGCTGTAATCGCCGGTGACATAGTTGGTGCCCTGGCCCATCAATTCGGTGACCAGCAGGCCGGTGCCCATCTTGCGCAGCATGCCCGCGAAGTCGTCGTCCTTTTTGGTCTGCGAAGACGTGATGGTCAGGTTGTGCGAACCGCCGGCATTGCCGGTGGTTTTCATGCCCAGCTTGCGCGCCGAATAGGTCGACAGGAAGTAGCCCTGCAGCACGCCGTTCCTGACCACGTCGCGCTTGTGGGTGCGCACGCCTTCTTCATCGAACGGGGCGGAACCGATGGCGCCCACCACGTGCGGGTCTTCCTTGATTTGGATGTGCGATGGGAAGATGTCCTTGCCCAGCGAGTCGACCAGGAAAGACGACTTGCGGTACAGCGCGCCGCCCGACGTGGCCTGGACGAAGGCGCCCAGCAGGCCGGCAGCCAGTGGCGCCTCGAACAGCACCGGGCAGGTGCGGGTCGCCAGCTTGCGCGCATTCAGGCGCGCCAGAGAACGTTCCGCGGCATAGCGGCCGACAGCTTCGGCGCTGGCCATTTTCTTTGGATCGCGCACCGAGGTGTACCAGTCGTCGCGCTGCATCCTGGCGCCCTTGCCGGCGATCGGGGTCACCGACAGCGTATGGCGCGAATATGGGTAGCCGCCGATGAAGCCGCGCGAATTGGCCGACACGAAGTGCGACTGCTGCACGTGCACGCCGGCGCCTTCGCTATTGGTCACGCGCGGGTCAACCGCAAAGGCCGCCCCTTCGGCGCGCTGCGCCAGGGCCACCGCCTCTTCCGTGGAAATCGCCCATGGATAGAACAGTTTCAGGTCTTGCGGGTTCTTTTCCAGCAGCTCTTCTTCCGCCAGGCCCGCGCAATCGTCTTCCGCCGTGAAGCGGGCGATGTTGTAGGCCGCTTCCACGGTCGCCTTCAGGGAAGCTTGCGAGAAATCGGAAGTGCTGGCATTGCCGCGTTTCTGGCCGATGAAGACCGTGACGCCGATGCCCTTGTCGCGGTTTTGCTCGATGGTTTCGATCTTGCTCTTGCGGACCGAGACCGAAAGACCGCTGCCTTCGCTGATTTCGACGGCAGCATCGCTACCGCCCTGCTCGCGCGCGTACTTCAAAACGTCGCGTGCCAGCTGTTTCAACTGGTCCTGGGAATAGGAGAAGGCGGATTCGCTCATGGGGTCTTTTTGGGGGGCTGGGCGTTAAAACAGTTATCATAGCAGCCGTTTACCGTTTTTACAGGTAGGGTGTGTAAGCCCCTGCCCCTCTATCATGCCTAATCCAAACCGTGGCTCCTGTGGCTTTCAGTCCAGCGAGTTCGAACAAGAATACGAACGCCCATCCAAAACCGAGATGAAACGCCAGTCCGACGCCCTGCAGGCACTGGGCAAGGAACTGGTGGAAGCACCGCGCGACCGCGTCAAGCGGGTGCCGATGCCGGAAGACGTGCGCGATGTCATTCTGGAATGCCAGAATATCAACAATCACGAAGGCCGCCGCCGCCAGATGCAATTCATCGGCAAGAAGATGCGCACCCTGTCGGAAGAGGAAGTGGCGGTCATCAAGCGCACCATCGAGGGCTGGAAAGGCGCCTCCAAGGCCGATACCGCCGCCCTGCACGCGCTGGAGCGCCGCCGCGACAAGCTGCTGGCCGACGACAAGGCCCTGACCGTACTGCTGGAAGAAGCGCCGCACCTGGACGTGCAGCACCTGCGCACCCTGATCCGCAACGCGCGCAAGGAGCAGGCCGAGAACAAGCCGCCGAAAGCCTACCGCGAAATCTTCCAGATCCTGAAGGACCTGGAAAAGTCGGCTGCTGCCGCTCCGTCGCCAGGCGAGGAGGTTGACGTCGACGCCCCCGAAGGCGAAGAAGATGAGTGACGAGACGCTCGTCGTCGGCCTGGTATCGATCTCCGACCGCGCCAGCGGCGGCGTGTACCAGGACCAGGGCATTCCGGCGCTGGAAGAGTGGCTGCGTAGTGCGCTGACCACCCCGCTGCGCTTCGAAACGCGCCTGATTCCCGATGAACGTGCACAGATCGAGTCCACCCTGGTGGAGCTGGTCGACAACGCGCGCTGCCACCTGGTGCTGACCACTGGCGGTACCGGCCCGGCGCGCCGCGACGTGACGCCGGAAGCTACTTTATCCATCGCCACCAAGGAAATGCCGGGCTTCGGCGAACAGATGCGCCAGGTCAGCCTGGCCTTCGTGCCGACCGCCATCCTGTCGCGCCAGGTCGCCGTGATCCGCGAAACCGCCGACCACGCTGCCTTGGTGATCAACCTGCCGGGACAGCCGAAAGCCATCAAGGAAACCCTGGAAGGCTTGAAGGACGCCGACGGCAAGCAGTTGGTCGGCGGCGTGTTCGCAGCCGTCCCCTACTGCATCGACCTGATCGGCGGCCCTTACGCCGAAACCAACGACGCCGTATGCAAGGCATTCCGCCCCAAATCCGCCATTCGCAAGAAGGACAACGCATGACCCACCTGCTCGAATCCATCGTCCGCGACACCGCCCCCAACCCGGAATATTCCGTGATCTGGATGCACGGCCTGGGCGACAGCGGCGCCGGCTGGGCTGGTGCCGTTCATGAGCTGGACTTGCGCGGCCTGCCGGGCATCCGCTTCATCTTCCCGCATGCCAACCACATGCCGGTGACGCTCAATGGCGGCTACGTCATGCGTTCCTGGTACGACATCATCAGCATCGAGCCTGGCGAGCGCCGCGAAGACGAAAAGGGCCTGCGCGAATCGCAGATCCTGGTCGACGCCCTGATCGAGCACGAAATCGCGCGCGGCGTGCCTGCCAGCCGCATCGTGCTGGGCGGCTTCTCTCAAGGCTGCGCCATGACGCTGCAGGCGGGCTTACGCTTTCCGCAAAAGCTGGCGGGCCTGATGTGCCTTTCAGGCTACCTGCCGTTGGCCGACAAGGTCGCTGCAGAGCGCCATGCCGCCAACCAGGACGCCCCGCTCTTGATGGTGCACGGCACGATGGACCCGGTCATCCCGATCGGCCGCGCCATCGCGTCGCGCGACCTGCTCAAGCAACTGGGCTACCAGGTCGAATGGCATGACTACCCGATGCCGCACGCGTCCTGCGCTGAAGAATTCGATCACATCTCGGCATGGCTGAAGAAAGTGCTCGCATAAAACGGTGCCCTGCGCGCGACCGCCGGCCTTTCTGCTCCGGGCTGGCGGTGTGCCTTGTCGCCACCGCCGCCGGCGCGACCGACGCCCCCTGGTGCGACCGCCTCGCCACACGCTTGCCGACCGTGTCGGCAGCGAGCTGCCGGCAAAGTGCCGTCCTGCCAAGCGGCGCCCGATCCACCAATGGCTTCCCCATCCTTGAGCGCGACATCGCGGCCAGCGTCGCCGGCGCGGCTGGAGCCAATCCGCCGCGCGTGCTGCTCCTGGGCGGCATCCACGGCGACGAACCCAGCGCTTCCGCCCTGGTCTTCCGCTGGCTGCAAACCATGGACACCCCGACCGCCCAGCGCCTGCACTGGAAAGTCGCGCCGCTGCTGAACCCTGATGGTCTGCTGGCCGCCAGACCGCAACGCGTGAACGCCCGCGGCGTAGACCTGAACCGCAATTTTCCCACGCCAGGCTGGCAGCGCGAGGCCCCGCGCTACTGGGCCAAAGTCACCCGCAGCGACCCACGCCGCTTCCCCGGCAAGAACCCGCTGTCGGAACCGGAGAGCCGCTGGGTGCACGACACCATCGAGCGCTTCCGCCCCGACCTGATCGTATCCGTGCACGCGCCGTTCGGCGTGCTGGATTTCGACGGCGAAACGGAGCCGCCGCGCAAATTCGGCCGTTTGAATTATCGGAAAGTGGGTGTGTATCCGGGCTCGCTGGGCAATTACAGCGGCCAGCACAAGCAAGTGCCGGTGATCACCATCGAACTGCCACACGCCCAGGCCATGCCGCCGGACGCCGAAGTGCAGCGCATCTGGCTCGACATGCTGGAGTGGATCAAGGTCAACGTCGGGCGCTGACCACGCGCAGCCAGGGCCAGCGTGCGCAATACGATGCTGCCTTTTGCTCGAACAGGTCGAGATACGGCGTCAACGGGTTGAAAGCCAGTACGCCTTCATACAGTATTTCGAGGCCGTTTGGCGCGTAGACCCCATCCGGGGAAATGCCGACGCATGTCGCCGGCATCAGGAAGCGGTCAATCCCGTCGCTTGCGCTGTGCAGCGCGGGATATGGATGTCCAAAGAACGATTCGTACCAGGTGTGGACGCGGGCCTGGTTTGCTACTTCAATCGGAACACCCAGGTCAGCGAACAATGCATCGACACGTGCCTGCACATCCTGCTCGCCTTTTTCGCTAAGGTCGGCATGATCGAAATAGAACAAGTCGTAGTCCTTGATATCCGCCTCGGGAGCGCGCCCGGCCTGAAGATTCCAGACCGTCTGGAACAGGCAGCCCGCCACCAGCCAGCTATCTGGAAGGTCAAGCGCAGCCCAGCGTTCGAGAATGGCGCGATTGTTACTGTTGGCCAGTACGTCGGCGCGAAAACGGTCGTGCACTCAGTCGCCTTCCCTGGCGCCGAGATTGCGGCTTAATTTATCGAGTCCTGCCGCCAGCCGCTCCACGTCGCCCGCGGTGATGGCACAAGCTTGCGCAATCTGCTCGCTCACTTTCAAGCCGTCGGCTCGCAGCTTGCGGCCTTTCTCGGTCAGCGTCAGCACGCGGTTGCGCTCATCGTTCGGATCGCGGTCGCGCACCAGGTAGCCTTCCGCCTCCAGCCGCTTGACCAGCGGCGTGATCGAACCGGGGTCCTGCTGCAAACGCTCGGCCAGCCCCTTGATGCCCAAGCCCTCCTCCTCCCACAACACCACCATCACCAGATACTGGGGATAGGTCAGGTTGAGCGGAGCCAGAATGGGTTTGTAAAGCTGCGTCATCTTCAGCGAAGTCGAATACAGCTTGAAGCAAAGATGCTGGTCCAGCGTGGGGGGCGTGCGTTTTTCCATGGCGCGTACTGTAGCACAGCCCCCCATTGGGACTATCGCTTGACCGCAGCCAGGATCACCTTGGCCACCGCTTCCGGTTGCGACGCCATCGGCACGTGGCTGGTCGGCAGCGTGGTGGTGGTCGCGTTGATCTTGGCGGCAAAGGATTTCTGCAGGCCCGGGTCGATCATGCGGTCCTTGGAAGCGACGATGTAGTAGCTAGGCTTGACCTTCCATGCCGCCACGTCCACCTTGTCGCCAAAGGCGCTGGCCTTGATCGGGCCCTGGGTTGCAGTCATCAGGCGATGCTCGGCGGGGCTCAGGTCTTGCGCGAAGTTGACCGCCATCGATTCGGCCGACAGGTAGAAGAAGCCGTTGTTGTCGGGTTTGAGGGATGCGATGCCAGGTGGCAGCGGGAAGTCTTTGCCCAGCTCACCAACCACTTCGCCTTCCGACGGTGCGAAGGCGGCCACATAGACCAGCGATTTCACCTTGTCGCTGGCGCCAGCCTGGGTGATCACGGCGCCGCCCCAGGAGTGGCCAACCAACACCACTTTGCCGCTCTGCGCATCGATCACGCGCTGGGCAAAGGCCACGTCGTCCGCCAGGGAGGTCAGCGGGTTCTGTACCGAAACCACTTTCACGCCTTGCTTCTGCAGGATCGGGATCACCTTGTTCCAGGCCGAGCCGTCGGCGAAAGCGCCGTGCACCAGCACGACAGTGGTGTCTTCTGCAGCGTGGGCAGGAACCAGGGCGGCACCGGCAACCAGGGAAGCGGCGAACAGGGCGGATTTGATGGACGATTTCATGGCAAAACTCCTTATGTGTAGTGTGTTAATGATTAGCGCGCTCAGCGCATGGATAGAAATATAGCGCACAATTCTTTAGCGTGCAAATTATTTTTACGGCATGGTCGTTCGCAAATTGTGGCTATTCCATCACTGATTTCGGGGGCCTGGTCAGGAAACGTTGTAAAACCTTATTCCACGTGTGATGATCGCGCATTATCTTTTTCACCACACAAACTTCATTATGGCAACATCGATCAACGGCATTGGCACCACGTTTTACGGCCAGTCGGATTTCGAATCCGATGGCTCTTTCATCACGACCAAATGGGTCATATTTGCTTACCTGCCTATCGTCCCGACGGGCAGCCTGCGGGTACGCTATGCGGAAGACCAGGGCTTCTTTTCAACGGGCACCAGTTACGAGGTGCTGATGGAGCTGCCGATTGAAATCCCCCAGGTGCTGAGGATCTGGGGATATGTCCTCAGTTTCGGCTTGCTGCTTTCCCTGCTGTCCAAAGGGCCGGACGCCATATGGAAATTCGTCATCTTTGGCGGCATGGCAGCGCTGCCATACACCTTGCGCCGGTATGCCAAGCGCAGGGCGGAAGCCGGTACGGTGGATCTGCCGCCACAACGCAAGACCGGTACTGCACCGGCGGTCAAAACGCGGCTCGAAGACCTGCCACGTGTGTCGACGTGCCCGAAGTGCAGGTACACGCGAAAACCCGACGATTACGCACCCGCCTGGCAATGCCCAAGCTGCAAGGTCGCCTACAACAAAGTGTCAAATTAACTTATCCAGCGTGACCGGCAGGTCGCGCACCCGTTTGCCGGTGGCGTGATAAACGGCATTCGCCACTGCGGCAGCCACGCCAACAATGCCGATCTCGCCGATGCCACGCGCGCCCAGTTCGTTGAAATGGGTGTCGTTACCCGGCAGCGCCACCACGTCGATCTCGCCGATGTCGGCATTCACCGGCACATGGTAGTCGGCCAGGTTGGCGTTGGCAGCCCGGCCGTAGCGCCAATCCATCTCGGTCTTCTCCATCAGCGCCATGCCCAGGCCCCACACGATGCCGCCGATGAACTGGCTGCGCGCGGTCTTGGCGTTCAGCACCGTGCCCACGTCGTAGCAGGCCACGACGCGGGGCACGCGCACCGTGCCAAGGTCGGGGTCGACCTGCACTTCCACGAACACGGCGCCGAAGGAATGCATGGAATACTGCCTCTTCTCCTCACCCGGCTTGGCTTCCGCATCACCGCTGACGGCCTGTCCGCCATTGCGGGCGATGACCGCCGCCATCGGTTCGCCGCGTTCCGGTGTGGCGCGCAGCCGCAGCCAGCCACCTGCTGCTTCCACCTCGGCGGCATTGAAGCCATGCAGCGGCGAGGCTTTGTCGGCTACTGCCAGCGTTACCAGCTTGTCGCGCGCTGCGATGCAGGCGCGATGCACGGCCGGGCCAACGCTGGCTGCCGTCATCGAGCCGCCCGACACCGGCGCCTCCGGCATTTCGGTATCGCCCAGCTCAAAGCGCACTTTTTCCAGCGGCAGTCCAAGTGCATCCGCCGCCACCTGGGTCATGATGGTATAGGTGCCGGTGCCGATATCCTGCGAGCCGCAGCGCACCAATGCCGTACCGTCCGGCGCGATGCTGGCCCAGGCTTTGGCCGGCATGCGGTTGGCCGGATAGGTGGCGGTGGCCATGCCCCAGCCGAGCAGGGTGCGGCCGGCTTTCATCGAACGCGGCGCTGATGTGCGCTTGGCCCAGCCGAAGCGTTCCGCAGCAACCTTGTAGCATTCGCGCAGTTGCTTGGCCGAGAAGGGAATGTTCTTTTCCGGGTCCTGCTCGGCGTAATTCTGCAGACGCAGAGCAACCGGGTCCATGTTCAGCGCATACGCCATTTCGTCGATGGCGCATTCGAGGGCGAAACTGCCGGTTGCCTCTCCCGGTGCGCGCATATAAGTCGGCACGCCGACATTCAACGTGGCCAGTTGCTGCGTGGTTTGCAGGCTGTCGCTGGCGTACATGATGCGGGTCGGAGAGCTGCATGGCTCGGTGAAGTCGTCTTGCACGGAAGTGTGCGAAATCGTGTCGTGCACCACCGCCAGCAGGCGTCCTTCAGCGCTGGCGCCAACGCGGAAGCGCTGCTCCGTCATCGGCCGGGCGCCGACTGGCGCGAACATCTGCGGCCGTTCGAGCGCCAGCTTGACGGGACGCCCTACCATGCGTGCTGCCATGGCGGCCAGTACCACGTGCGACCACATATTGCCCTTGCAGCCAAACCCGCCGCCGACATAGGGCGATACCACCCTCACCTTTTCCGGCGGAATGCCGAGCGCGCGGGCACAGTTTTTCTTCACGCCGGACACGTATTGCGTGGCGTCGTACAGCGTCAGGCGGTCACCATCCCAGGCAGCGATGGTGGCATGCGGCTCCATCGGGTTATGGTTCTCGACCGGCGTGGTGTATAAAACATCGATGCGCTGGGCCGCCTGCGACAGGCCGGCCTGCACATTGCCGCGCTGTGTCTGCATGGGCCGGTCCGGCTGCTCCTTCGGCTTGCGCAGCTTGCGCTTGGCGGCCTGGAAGTCCAGCAGCGCCGGCGCCAGCACGTAACGCACCTTGATGGCGCGTGCCGCATCCTGCGCCTGTTCCAGCGTCTCCGCTACCACCACTGCAATTGGCTGGCCGTTGTATTTGATTTCGTCGTCCTGCAACAGGTTCAATTTTGGCGGCGGCGGCTTCTGCTCTTCTCCGCCGGGCTTCTCGCGCGGCAGGCGCGGAGCGTTCTTGTGCGTCATGATTGCCAGCACGCCGCGCATGCCGCTGGCGCGTGCCGTGTCGATCACGCTGATGCTGCCCTTGGCAATGGTGCTGAGCACCAGCACGGCATGCGCCACTCGCGGCAGCGCGTGTTCGGCGGCGAAAGTGGCTGCGCCGGTCACCTTCAGGCGGCCGTCAGTGCGGGGAACTGCCTGTCCAATCTGTTTCATGCGCCCTCCGCTGCTATACGTAGCGCACGCACGATGGCGCGCTGTGCCAGGTCGACCTTGAAGCGGTTGCCTGCCAGCGGTTGCGCGCCTTCCAGCAAGCGCTGCGCGGCGGCGCGGCATTGCGCATCGTCGAGAGGGCGGCCTTGCAGCATGGCTTCCGCTTCCGGGCGGCGCCAGGGCTTGTGCGCTACGCCGCCGAGGGCGATGCGCGCCTGGCGCACGCTGCCGCCTTCCATCTCCAGCGCTGCCGCCACCGACACCAGCGCAAAGGCATAGCTGGCGCGGTCGCGCAGCTTGAGGTAGTGGCTGTGGCGCGCCATGCGCGACGGCGGCAGGTCGATCGCCACGATCAGTTCACCGGGCTGCAACACGGTGTCCTGCTGCGGCGTGTCACCCGGCAGGCGATGAAAGTCGCCCAACGCAACCTCGCGATTGCCTTGCGGACCGCGCAGCAGCACCACGGCGTCGAGCGCCGCCAACGCAACGCTCATGTCGGATGGGTTGACTGCCACGCACGCCGGGCTGGCGCCGAGAATGGCGTGCATGCGCTGGTAACCTTCGCGGGCATCGCAGCCGGAGCCAGGCTGGCGCTTATTGCAATGGCTAAAGGCCGTATCGGTGAAGTACGGGCAGCGGGTGCGCTGCATCAGGTTGCCGCCCATGGTTGCCATATTGCGCAACTGCGCCGAGGCGCCGGACAGCATGGCCTGCGCCAGCAATGGATAGCGCTCGCGCACCACGGCATGGCGCGCTGCATCGGCATTACGCACGCCGGCGCCAATGCGCAAGCCGCCGCCGGGCAGTTCTTCGATGCGGTCCAGGCCTGCATGCGTAATGTCGACCAGCCGCAGCGGATGTTCGACATCGCCCTTCATCAGGTCCAGCAGGTTGGTGCCGCCGCCGATGAAGCGCGCGCCGTCCTGCTGCGCCAGGCGCAAGGCGTCCACCGCATCACGGGCACGTTCGTAGTAAATGGATTGCATGGCGCGCTCGCTTAGCTGCGCCGCAGCGCCACTTCGCGGATGGCGGCGACAATATTGGGATAGGCGCCGCAGCGGCAGATATTGCCGCTCATGCGCTCGCGGATTTCGTCGTCGGTAAAGCCGGCGCCGTCGGCGCGCACTTCCTCCAGCAACCCCGTCGCCGAGCAAATCTGTCCCGGCGTGCAATAGCCGCACTGGAAGGCGTCGTGCTCCAGGAAGGCTTGCTGCAACGGTGACAGCCTGTCGCCCTGCGCCAGGCCTTCGATGGTAGTGATGCGCTGCCCCTCATGCATTACGGCCAGCGTCAGGCAGGCGTTGATGCGGCGGCCGTCCACCAGCACGGTGCAGGCGCCGCATTGCCCGCGGTCGCAGCCCTTCTTGGTGCCGGCCAGGCCAATATGCTCGCGCAGGGCATCGAGCAGGGTCACGCGCGGCTCCAGCGACAGGCTGTAGTCACGGCCGTTGATGTTCAGGTGGAGCGGCTGGGGTGGCGCGGCTGGAGTGGCCGGTACTGCGGGCGTCGGCGCGCTCGTGGCGGCTGGTACTTGCGTGGCGCCGACAACGGCCAGCGCGGATTGCAGGAAACTTCGGCGGTCGGGCATCGTTCGCTCCCCGGAAAAAGCAGCGCTATCGATGGTGCCGCGTCGTGCGCCGGGCTTCCGTTAGCCCGCGCACACAAACGCTAATCGGCGAGCGGAGTTGCAGTCGAGGGTGGCGCGGCCGAGCGCGCGCCATTCATCACCATGGCCAGCAGAGTGTAATAGCCGTTAATGCCCATCAGGTCCGTCACGCCTTTTTCGCCGAACTGCAGCATGGCCGCCGCCCAGGTGGCATCGCTGACTTGCCTGGTGGTGTGCAGTTCCTGGCAGAAATCGTAGACAGCCTGCTCATCCGGCTGCAGGCCCTGCGGCGCCTGGCGCGCCGCAATGGCGTCGATAACCGGCTGCGGAATCCCCGCTTGCGCCGCGATGGGCGCGTGGATCGCCCACTCCACCTGCTGGTCCCACTGCCGCGAAGTAATCAGGATGGCCAGTTCGGTCAGCCGCGTGCCGATGGCGCTGCGGTAGCGCAGGTACTCGCCCAGCCGCTGGGTGCAGGCCATCAGTTCAGGGCTGTGCAGCAACGGCACAAAAGGGCCGTACAGCGCACCGCGTGGGCCATCGATGACCGCCTGCGCTGCAGCGCGCTGCTCGGCTGTCATATCGGAAGGGGGAATAGGTCCTAGTCGTTCACTCATAGCCACAAATGGTCGCACAGGACAGGAGAAAAATCAAAACGGGCCCAAGGCACGCGCGCTAATGTCGTTGGACCACCAATCCTGCGAGGAGCTGCCATGACCCACCTGATCCACCGTGACCTGCGCCGCACGCCGCCCGTTGCAGTCTGCGCTTTCGGCATGCAAGTGCGTGACAGCGAAGGCAAGACCTATCTCGATGCCAGTGGCGGCGCCGCAGTCTCTTCGCTGGGGCATGGCCATCCCGACGTGCTGGCGGCAATGCAATCGCAGCTCAAGGTGGCGGCTTATGCGCATACCTCCTTCTTTACCACCGAAGTGGCGGAGGAATTGGGCGAGCGGCTGGCACAGGATGCGCCGGGCGACTTGAATCACGCTTATCTGGTATCGGGCGGTTCGGAAGCCATCGAGGCGGCGTTGAAGCTGGCACGCCAGTATTTCGTCGAGCACGGCGACACCGAGCGCCGCGTTTTCATCGCGCGGCGCCAGAGCTATCACGGCAACACGCTTGGCGCCCTGGCCCTGGGCGGCAATGAATATCGCCGGCGCCATTTCGAGCCATTGTTGATGGACGTGGCGCGCGTATCGCCCTGCTTTGAATACCGCGAGCGCCGCGCGGGCCAGGATGTGCACGAATACACGGCCAACCTGCTGCAGGAGCTGGAGGCCAAGATCCTGGACCTGGGTCCGCAGCATGTGATCGGCTTTTGCGCCGAGACGGTGGTTGGCGCCACCAGCGGCGCCGTGCCGCCGACGCCGGGCTACTTCAAGGGCGTGCGGGCGCTGTGCGACAAGTATGGCATCCTGATGATCGCCGACGAGGTGATGTGCGGCATGGGGCGCACCGGCACGCTGTATGCGATCGAGCAGGAAGGCGTGGTGCCTGATATCGTTGCGCTGGGCAAGGGGCTGGGTGCCGGCTACCAGCCAATCGGCGCGGTGGTTGCACGCGACCATATCGTGCAGCGGCTTCGCTCAGGCAGCGGAGTGTTCCAGCATGGGCATACCTATGTCGGGCATCCGGTGGCGGCTGCGGCGGCGCTGGCGGTGCAGAAGGTGATCCGGCGCGATTCGCTGCTGGGAGCCGTCACAGTGCGCGGGGCTTCGTTCAAGCGCATGCTGCGCGAGGCGTTTGCGATGCATCCGCATGTGGGTGATATCCGCGGGCGCGGGATGCTGCTGGCGTTGGAGCTGGTGCAGGATCGGGAAGGGAAGCGGCCGTTCGATCCGGATTTACGGTTACATGCGGCTGTGAAGGACGCCTGCATGGAGTGCGGCTTGATGGTGTATCCGATGGGCGGGACCATCGATGGACGGCGGGGCGATCATGTGCTGCTGGCGCCGCCGTTTATTGCGACTGAGGCGGATTTGCAGCAGATTATGGGGCGCTTGAGTGATGGGTTGGAGAAGGCTTTGCTGCGGGTGCGGCCAGCTTAGAACCGGTAACCCGGTGTCTGACCCGCAGGGTCAGACACCGATATGCGGCGGCTGCGGGCCGGGTTCAGAACTCCTGGTAGCCGATCACGTCTTGCTGCTGTTCGCCCAGGCCGGCAATCCCCAGGCGCACGAAATCGCCCTTCTTCAGGAAGCGCTTGCGCGCCAGGCCAACACCGGGCGGCGTGCCGGTTGCAATGATATCGCCCGGCTCCAGCGTCATGAAGCGCGAAATGTAAGCCACCAGCTGCGGTACCTTGAAAATCATGGTTTCGGTGCAGCCGGTCTGCATGCGCTTGTCGTTCACTTCGAGATAGAGATCCAGCTTGTCCAGGTCCCACACCTCGTCGCGCGTCACCAGCCACGGGCCGACGGGACCAAAGGTATCGCAGCCCTTGCCCTTGTCCCAGGTACCGCCGCTCTCCAACTGGAATTCGCGTTCCGACACGTCGTTTACCACGCAATAGCCGGCGATATGCTTCTCGGCGTCTTCCTCGCTGACATTGCGCGCACGGGTGCCGATCACTACCCCCAGCTCCACTTCCCAGTCGGTCTTCTTCGAACCTTTCGGCAGCATGATCGGATCGTCCGCGCCGGACAGGCAAGTGATCGCCTTCATGAAAATAATCGGTTCACTCGGAATCGGCAGGCCGGCTTCCTTCGCGTGGTCGGCGTAGTTCAGGCCCACACCGATAAATTTTCCCACCTTGGCAACCGGTACGCCGAAGCGCGGATTGCCGCGCACTACCGGCAGCGTTTCGGGATCGATCTTGGCCAGCTTGCGCAGCACCTTGTCGGACAGGTTGGCGCCAGCGAAGTCGCTGATTTCGCCGGACAAGTCGCGCAGTTTGCCGAATTCATCGATCAGGCCAGGTTTTTCTTTGCCTATACGGCCGTAACGAACCAGTTTCATACTATCTTCCTTCTTGTTGAAGGCGACATTTTACCGGAAGCGTCGGAGCAGGTAGCGGCACAGGCCCGGCAACTGGATCAGCACCAGCAAAGCGAAGGCGCATTGATAGGCGACGACCGGGTAATGCCCGAGTGGCGATGGCTGCCATAAGCCGATTACCTGGCCAAAGCCGGCCTGCACGACAAAGGCGCCGATGAAGATCAGCAGGTTGAGGCAAGTCGAAGCACGTCCCGTCAATGCTGGCGGCATGGCTTGCGCCACGATGGAGTATTCCATGCCGGTGACGCAGCCTACCAGCATGAACAGCACTGGCAGCACCTGCTGCGCCGGGCGCCAGCCGGATGCGAAGATACATTGCAGCAGTACGAAAATTATGATGCCGGCGGCCGCCACGTCCAGCGTGCGCCAGCCGCGCTTGGCCGCCCATTCGGTCAACTGCCCCACCGCGATGGAACCGAAGATCACGGCCGCCATGCCGAGGTAGAGCAGCCAGGCGATGGCTTGTTCGCCGTAACGCGGCACGTCCGCCAGCCAGCGCGCGATCCACAGCCCTTGCACGCCAAAGAAAACGGTGTGCGGCAGCAAAACCAGCATTGCGGTCTCGCGGAATACCGGGTGGCTGAACGTCTCCAGCAGCGCGCTGCGGGTGAAAGGGCGCGGCGGGACGGCCGGCGGCGTGGGAGCGAGCAGGAGGATCAAAAGCGCGACAACAATGCAGGCGCCGGCCAGGCCGATCATCAGCCATTGCCAGCTCATATGGTGCAAGGCCAGGCGCACTGGCAAGGTGGCGGTTGCGGCACCCAGCCCCCCTGCTGCGATCAGGTAGCCTTGCACCGAAGGCAGCTTGTGCGCGGGCAGCCAGGTATTCAGTGCCTTGATGGCGGACATGAAGCAGGCGGCAAGCCCAAACCCCATCAGCGCGCGGGCAATGGCAAAGCCGGAGAAGTCCCTGCCGCCCGCAAAAGCCAGCGTGCCGACTGCGGCAATCAGCAGCAGCACGAACTGCACGCGGCGCGGGCCGTAGCGGTCCAGCGCAAAGCCGATCGGGAGCTGGGCAAATGCAAAGGCGAGGAAGTAAGTACTGGTCAACATGCCCAGTTGCGAAGGGGTCAGGTTCGCCTGCGCCACGAGCTGCGGCGCCAGCATGGCATTCACACTGCGCAGCAGCCATGAGACGTAGTGTCCCAGCGCGAAGGGAATGAACACCAGGAACAGTGTGGCGGGCCCGGACAGGGTGCCCGGCACCCGCTCCTGCCCGCGCCACCAGCGCGCCGGCGCCGCCGACCACCGCCTGCGCCAATCGCCGGGAAGCGGGGCTGCGGGCGCGCGCATCGCATGCCCCTATGCCACCAATGGAATTACGCGGCGCGGCAGGACCGGCACTGTCGCGACGCCCGGCACATGCCCTTCCCCCTGCTCGCCCTCCTCGAAGAAGAACTTATCGCGCCCGAACGCGGGACGAAGCTGGTCGAACCAGGTCGCGGTCGGATCGTATTTGGCGTAGAACGGCTTGCGCACCCAGTCGGCATTGCGCGCTTGCAGAAACTGCAGCGCGAACACCTTTTCGCCGCCGATCTGCGCCACACCGTCGATCACCACCTTGCCGGGAAAGGCGCTCATGGACGGGCCGCGCACCGTGCGCGCCAGCCCGGACACCATCTGGTAAGCCTGCTGGAATACCTCATGCGCACGCGCCAGCGGCAACTGGAAATACTCGCGCGGTCCGGTGTCGCGCTCCACGAACATGTAATACGGAATCGCCCCCAGCCTCACCCCGGTGCGCCACAACTCCGCCCAACTGGCCGGGTCTTCGTTGATATGCCTGATCAAAGGCCCCTGCATGCGCAAGGTCGCACCGGTGCCGACAATCCGCTTGACCGCCTGCTGCGCCACCTCCTGCCTCAATTCCACCGCATGGTTGTAATGGCCCATGATCGCCATGTTCTTGCCCGACGCGACCACGCGTTCGAACAGGCGCAGCAAATCGTCGGCGTCGCGGTCGCTCACATAGCGCTGCGGCCAGTACGACACCGACTTGGTGCCGACGCGGATGTTCTGGATATGCTCCAGGCCAGGTCCCAGCAGCGGCGTAATGATCTCCTCCATCGAGCGCGTATTCATGATCATGGGATCGCCGCCGGTGATCAGCACGTCCGTCACGTCCTTGTGCGTCTTCAGGTACTCCACCAGCTCCGTGGTTTCGCGCGCATCGAACTTCATGTCGTCCATGCCGACGAACTGCGGCCAGCGGAAACAGAAGGTACAGTAAGCGTGGCAGGTCTGGCCCGCGCTGGGGAAGAACAGCACGGTCTCCTTGTATTTGTGCTGTAAGCCGCGCAAGGGCGCATCGTTCACGCGCGGCACGTTGTGCGTCATCTGCCCCGCCGGATGGGGATTCATGCGCAGGCGGATCTGCCGCACCAGTTGTTGCGCGGCCGCGTCATCCTGCTTCACCAGCACCAGGTCGCGCAGTTGCCAGTACTCGTGCGCGGGCAGCATGTCGCGGTGCGGGAACACCAGGCGGTAGATCGGATCGTCCGGGATATTGTCCCAGTCGATCAACTGGTCCAGCACATACTGGTTGGTGCGAAACGGCAGCACATGCGAGATGACCTGCACCGCCTCCTGCTGCTCGGGCGTCAGCAGTTCCCACTGCGGCGCCTGGCGGATGGATTGGCGGGTGTATGGCTTGAACTTCGGCAGGGCATCGGCGGTCATGACGTACTCCTGGGTGGGTGGGCTAGGACTTCATGATGGTCCGATTAAGAAACGGCCTATTGCCGTAGCTCAATAGCTAGCCGGAAAAATCCTACGGGCTTGCGTTTGCGCAATTCCTGACCAGGTGCGCAGACGTACAGTTGGGCTTCCATCCCAGCCAAGGAGACCGGCATGAAACGCATCCTGCTCGCACCATTGATGTTCATCACCATGGCGGCAGCCCACGCCAACGAGCCGACCGAGAAGGACGCCATCGCCATGGTGGAAAAAGGCGCGGCCTTCATCAAGCAGCACGGCAAGGACAAATTCATCGAAAAGATCTCCGCCAAGGATCCGGAGTTCATCCAGGGCGCGCTGTACGTCGATATCCGCGACCTGCAAAGCGGCATTGTGCTGGCGCATCCGGTCAATCCCACCATCGTCGGCAAGGACCTGACCGATGTGCCGGACGCCAGCGGCAAGAAGTACCGGCGCGAGATCATCGAACTGGCCGCCCGGAAGGGCAAGGGCTGGGTCGACTACATGTATAAAAACCCCACCACCGGCAAGATCGAACCGAAGACCACCTATATCCAGCGCGTCGGCGACGCGGTGCTGGAAGCGGGCATCTATAAAAAATAGGAGGCGGCGATGCTGAACCGACTGCGGATTGGACCCAAGCTGTTATTGGCGCCGGGCGTGGTACTGGCGCTGCTGCTGGCGACAGCGGCATGCGCCTGGTTCGGCATGGTGCGGCAAAACGCATCGATGGAAAACCTGGTGCAGTTGCGGGCGGCGCGGCTGCAGGCGGTCGCCGATGTGGCGGGCGAAACCCGCATGGCACATGCCAATATCTACCAGCTCCTGGCCTGGATCAACGGCAGTTTTGCGCAGGCGCGGCTGGATGCGCTGACGGCGCAGATCCGTAACCGGCATGGCGCGATCGGCGACCGCTTGCTGCAGCTTGGCCGCGATGCGGCGGCCGACGAGCGGGGATTGCTGGCGGGGTCGCAGGAGGCGCTGGCGAGTTACCGCAAGGCGGTGCAAGAGACCATCGAGCTGGCGCAAGTGGACCAGTCGATTGCCACCAACGCCATGGCAAAGGCCGAGCGCCAGTTTGCGGCGCTGGATCAGCAGTTGTCGCAATTCGCCGCGCTGGAGAAGGCGTTGAGCGAAGCGGCTTATGCGAATGCGCGGCAGGAGTTCCGCTTGCTGGGCATGACCATGGCGGGCTTGCTGGTGTTGTCGGTAGCCTTGTCGCTGGCGGTGTCGATGCTGGTGCGGCGCGCGTTGCTGCGAGACATTCAGTCCATCGGCGATGGGGTGCGCAGCCTGGCGTCGGGCCACTTGGCGCCACAGCCGCCAGCACGCGGGCGCGATGAGATCGCCGACACGGCGCGGGCGCTGGATGGCAGCGTGGCGCAGTTGAACGGCACCATCCGCGCGATTCGCGGCGCGGTGCAGCAGATCGACCTGGCCGCGCGCGAGATCGCGACAGGAAATATGGACCTGTCGGCACGTACCGAGCTGCAGGCCAGCTCGCTGGAGGAAACCGCCAGTGCGGTCGACAGCCTGGCGGCAGCGGTGCGCAGCAATGCCGAACATGCGCGCGAGGCGTGCCAGGTGGCGGCCAACGCCAACGAACTGGCCGCCCGTGGCGGTGCGGCGGTGTCGGATGCGGTGCAGACCATGGAGGCGATCCGCTCCTCATCGCGCAAGATCGTCGAGATCATCGGGGTGATCGACGGGATCGCGTTCCAGACCAATATCCTGGCCCTGAATGCGGCGGTGGAAGCGGCGCGCGCGGGCGAGCAGGGGCGCGGCTTTGCCGTCGTCGCAGCGGAGGTGAGGACGCTGGCGCAGCGCAGCGGGACAGCGGCGCATGAGATCAAGGCGCTGATCAATGCTTCGGTGGCGACCATCGACCGCGGCGCGGAGTCGGTCGGGGTGGCCGGCGGCAGCATGGGGGACATCGTGGCGTCGGTGCGGCAAGTCGGCAGCATCATCCAACGCATCAGCGATGCCAGCGCGGAGCAGGCGCGCGGCATTACGGAAGTCAACCAGGCAGTCGGGCAGATCGATGACGTCACCCAGCAGAATGCTGCTTTGGTCGAGCAGGCCGCGGCAGCGGCGGCCAGTTTGCAGGAGCAGGCCGCCGGGTTGGCGCAGGCCGTGGCCGTGTTTGAACTGGGCGATGAAGTGGCGCCTGAAGGCGACGCGGGCCTGGCCGCCGGTCGGGGTGTCGACGGCGGGTACGACGCTGGCGCAAGCGCCCTGGACGACTGGTGCGACGTGACGGGTGATGGCGAGCGGCGCGCGGTCGACAGCCCGATGCGTGGGCGGCAGGGCTTAGCGGAATGGGCGGCTGACAAACGGCGATCCCGCCAGGCCGAAGCGCCACGGCACGTCCACCGCCTTTGAAATGCCGATGCGCGGTCCCACCACGACCTGCGCCCGCCCCTTGCGCGGCAGCAGTTCGAACGGCGCCGCGCCCAGCGACATGGCATTCAACTCGCGCGTCACGCCCATCGCCTGCGCCAGCCGGCCGGGCCCGGAGCACAGCAGGCGCACATCCTCCATGCCGCGCCGCGCCTGCATCTGCTCGATCCCAAGCAGCGGCTCGACGGCCCGGATCAGCACCCCGGCCCCATGCCCCTCCTCCCGGCACACAAAATTCATGCACCAGTGGATGCCATGCGACAGGTAGACATAGGCATGGGCCGGCGGGCCGAACATGGCGAAATTGCGCGCCGTCTTGCCGACAAAGGCGTGCGAAGCCGGATCTTCCCGGTCATAGGCCTCCACCTCGACAATACGGCCGCCCACGCCATTGACGAGCACCGTCACGCCAATCAGTCGGCGCGCCACTTGCTGTGCAGGTGCACTGAAATCGATTCCGGCCAAAATGTGAGAAGACATGCTATCGATTGTAGCAATCCTGCCATTTAGGCATGAAAAAAAACCCATTCGTGCCCCGGGTTGCAGGCAAAAAACAGGCGATAATGGCGGTGCCCGCCCAGCAGCACAACCCTCGAAGCAAAATGACAACAGCAGCAACCCGGCTCCCGGCCCAAAATACGACCGCAGAAGACGCGCTGTTGCGCTCCATCCGCATCCCGCCGCGTCCCAGCCTGCTGGTCGACCTGCAGCGCGAACTGGCGCAAGCCGATCCGTCGCCGCGCGCCATCGCGCGCATCATCGGCAACGACGTGGGCATGTCGGGCGCCTTGCTGAAACTGGCCAACTCGCCTTTCTACGGCGCGGCACGCAAGGCCAAATCGGTCGAGCAAGCCATCAACTTCCTCGGCATTAACCAATGCGCCGCCATGTTGACCGGCATCCTGGCGCGCGAAGCGGTGGGCGCCAACAACCCGACCCTGAACCAGTTCTGGGAAGTGTCGTCCTGCCGCGCCCAGGCCCTGGTGTTCATTTCGCGCAAGCTGCGCCTGGCGCCGCCCGATATCGCCCACACCTTCGGCCTGTTCTGCGACATCGGCATCCCGATCCTGATGGCGCGCTTCGACGACTACGGCCAGACGCTGGACATCTGCAACAGCGCCGCCGCCCGCAAGTTCACCGGCATCGAAGACGCGCGCCACACCACCAACCACGCCGCCATCGGCTGCCTGCTGGCGCGCAACTGGGGCCTGTCGCCCGACGTGTCCTGGGCCATCCTGCACCATCACGATTACGAAGTGCTGTGCGACGACGCCACCGACGACGCGATCCGCTCGCTGGTGGCCGGCGCGGTACTGGCTGAACGCGCCATCCAGCGCTACCACGGCAACAGCGCGTCGCTGGAATGGGAGAAAGGCGGCGAAGCCGCCTGCCGCCACCTAGGCATGAACGAGGACGAAACCGCCGACCTGCTGGACGAACTGCACGAAACCTTCCACATAGAACACTGAGCCGCATGCAAAAGACGAAGAACAAGCGCCCAGCACCACGCAAGCCGAATACCCCTCCCGCCGACAAAGACGACATCCTGAGCCAGGAACTGTGCAGCCTCGCGCTGGCACAGGAAGACGACCTGCGCCATGCCGTGCGGCGCTACCTGCGCCAGGGCAAGGACGCCGTCCTGTATGGGGCCATTGAACTGGCGCGCGGCGAAGACGCCGACGCCTACCGCACCCTGAAGGAAGCCGTCGAAGAAGACGCCGGCACCGTCCTGCTGTGCAAGGGCGATGGCCCGGAGATGGAAATCAACGCCTTCGCCATCCCGCTGTTCGTGCACAGCCTGGGCGGCCTGCGCGAAGCGGAAGGCTTCCAGGACGAAGCGGCGTATGCTGCCTTGCTGGACAGCTTTACCAGCGCCGGCCTGGAAGGCCCGAAGGCCAGGGTGGTGCTGGTGCAGCACGCCTACGACCTGGCCGAAATGGAGCGCATCAGTGCCAGCCAGTTGAACGCCATGGTGCACGAAGCGGCAGCCGCGATGATGGACAAGAAAGTAGCCGAAGCCCCTGCCCTGCTGCGCAGCATCGCCGGCTGGCAACCATCCGCCTTCGGCGCCGCCGATGAAGCGGTCGAACTGCGCTTCCTGCTGGGTTTTGCACTGAAGCGCGCCGACGACCCGTTCTACGCCATGCCGGCCGCCGGCAAGAAGCAGGATGCCTGGTTCGAAGCGCGCATGCAGCGCTACCAGGACTGGACCGTTTCCGCCGCGCCGCTGGTGCAGCGCTGCCTGGCCGGCGCCGACCGTGCCGGGGCCTTGCGCCTGAATTTCCTGTACCAGGACCTGTTCCATGGCGCCCTGCAGCAGGGCAAGTCCGAGCACTGGATGCTGGCCATGATGGCCGAATTCGGCGCTGCACTGGACAGCCAGGGCCCGGCCCGCGCCGTCATCACGCTGGTGGAAACCGATGAAGACGCCGCCCTCGGCGTGCAACTGATCGGCGCGGCCGGCGAGCTGGCGCATGCCGACCGCCGCCTGGACGTGGGCGACGACGTGGAAGCGGAACTCGACGACCTGCGCGACGCTCTGGCAACCCTGGGCATTGACGACGTTACCGTCGAATTGACAGCCCCTTGAGACGCGCACATACTAGTTTCATAGAGGTGAGGAGACGCCGTCATGAAACTACTGTCAATATTGATTTTCGCTGCAATGCTGGCCGGCTGCGCAAGCGGTCCGCCGGCAGTCACCACGCCACAACGCGAGCTTTTCACCGATACAGCCTTCCGCAAACCGGCCGACATGTTCACGCCGGAGCAAGTCTTCGCGCTGTCGCCGGAAATGAAAGCCTATGCGAACAAGATTCGCACCACGCTGGGCAGCAAGGCGCAGCACCAGGCGCTGTACGAAGCGCTGTACCAGCGCGACCAGCTTCGCCTGGAATACGACTCCGAAATGACCCGCACCGCCGCCCAGGCTTTCCAGGCCCGCGCCGGCAACTGCATGTCGCTGGTGATCATGACCGCCGCCTTCGCGCGGGAACTGGGGCTGGATGTGCAATTCCAGCGCATTACCAGTGAAGATACCTGGAGCCGTTCCGGTTCGCTGTATTTCAGCAGCGGCCACGTCAACCTGATACTAAGCAAATCCAAATTCGAAGCGACGCGCAGCTACGACACCGCGCCGTCGGTGACCATCGACTTCCTGCCGCCGCCGGACGCCGAGTTGATGCCAACCGAAGTCATTTCGGAAAGCACCGTGGTAGCCATGTACATGAACAACCGCGCGGCAGAAACGCTGGTGCAGGGCAAGCTGGACGAGGCTTACTGGTGGGCGCGTTCAGCCATCGAATACGAGCCCAATTTCCTGATGGGCTATAACACCTTGTCCACCATCTACCAGCGCCACGGCGACATGAACATGGCCGAGCGCACGCTGCGCTTCGCCCACGAGCACGACCCGCTGAACGCGGTGATCCTGTTCAACCTGTCCGAAGTCACCAATACGCTGGGCAAGACCGAAGAATCGGCCAAATACAAGGCCGAGCTGGCGCGCCTGGAACCCTATCCGCCGTTCCACTTCTTCCACATCGGCCAGAAGGCGATGGCCGACGGCGACTACCAGAAGGCGCGCGCGATGTTCGTGCGTGAAGTGCAGCGGGCCCCGTATTACCACGAGTTCCACTTCTGGCTGGCCAAGGCCGATTTCGTGCTGGGCAACCTGCAGGAAGCCGACAAGCATATGACGCTGGCCCTGATGAACAGCACCACCCGCGGCGACAGCGCCATCTACGCCGGCAAACTGGCCGCCCTGCGCCTCTACGAATCGCGAGCCCGTCTTCGACCGGGAGAAATCTAAATAACTTCCGATGCCAGCTCCCGGCATCGCCATGTAAAAAGGACCCATGCTTTCCAAACTGAGCCCCCTCGCCCTCTCCCTTGCACTGGCCTTCGCAGGCGCCGCCCAGGCGGCGCCTGATGAAAAACCGGACCTGCGCTCCTCCTACACCAAGTACGAATTCCGCATCCCCATGCGCGACGGCGTGCACCTGTTCACGGCCGTCTACGTGCCGAAGGATGCCAGCAAGGCCTATCCCTTCCTGATCGAACGCACGCCTTACAGCGCAGGTGTGAATGTCGACGGCCAGTTGCAGTACGGGCCGGACTTCTTCCCGCGCCGCCTCGGCCCTTCAGCCGACTTCAGCGACGCCGGCTACATCTTCGTCAAGCAGGACGTGCGCGGCCGCTATATGTCCGAGGGCAAATGGCAGGAAATGACGCCGCATGCCAAATCCACGCTGGAAGCAGGCGAAGGCAACGAAAGCCGCGACATGCACGACACGGTCGACTGGCTGCTCAAGCATGTGGCCAACAACAACGGCAAGGTCGGCATCTACGGCATCAGCTATCCCGGCTTCTACACCGCAGCCAGCATCATCGACTCGCACCCGGCGATCAAGGCTGCTTCGCCGCAGGCGCCTGTGACCGACCTGTTCATGGGCGACGATTCCTATCATGGCGGCGCGTTCATGCTGGCGGCTAACTTCGATTTCTACGCCGCTTTCACCGAAGAGAAAAATCCCTCTCCGCTGCCCAAAAGCTGGAGCGAGTTCGATTACGGCACCACCAGCGGCTATGATTACTTCCTGCAGCGCCTGACGATGTCGAACATCCTTGCCGGCATGCAGCCCAAGCAGCTCGCCTACCTGAAGCCGACCATCGACCACGACACCTACGACGAATTCTGGAAGACGCGCAACCTGGCTCCGCACATGAAGAACGTGAAAGCGGCTGTGATGACCGTCGGTGGCTGGTTCGATGCTGAAGATCCCGCCGGCCCGTTTTCCATTTACCGCGCGGTGGGCAAGAACAATCCCGGCACCTTCAACGGCCTGGTGATCGGCCCCTGGTCGCACGGCGGTTGGGCCGGCGGCGAAGGCAAACGCCTGGGCCATGTGAAATTCGACAGCAAGACCAGCGAGCATTTCAACAAGAAGCTGCTGTTCCCCTTCTTCGAGGAGCAGTTGAAAGGCGCCAAACCGGCGCAGCCGATTGCCGCGGTCAATACCTTCGAGACCGGCACCAATGTGTGGCGCCAGTACACCGCCTGGCCGCCAGTGCAGGCCAAGGCCAGGATGCTGTACCTGGGGCCGAATGGCACCCTGGGCTGGACCCAGCCCGCCGCCAGCGGCGGTTTCGATGAATATGTCAGCGACCCGCGCAAGCCGGTGCCTTACATCGGTTATCCAGCAACCGGCGTGCCGCGCGAATACATGGTGTCGGACCAGCGTTTCGCCTCCACCCGCCCGGACGTGCTGGTATACCAGAGCGACGTGCTGGAAGAAGACGTGACCATTGCCGGCCCGGTGACACCCAAGCTGTTCGTCTCCACCACCGGCACCGACAGCGACTTCGTGGTCAAGCTGATCGACGTCTACCCCAACGACTACCCGCAGGACAAGGAAGAGGAGAAGCACAAGGACGTAGCACCGCCATCAATCAAGATGGGCGGCTACCAGCAACTGGTGCGTGGCAATCCGCTGCGCGGCAAGTTCCGCAACAGCTTCGAAAAGCCCGAGCCTTTCGTGCCGGGCAAGGTGGAGCCGCTCAGCTACAACCTGGGCGACGTGCAGCACACCTTCCGTCGCGGCCACCGCATCATGGTGCATGTGCAGAGCAGCTGGTTCCCGCTGGTCGACCTGAACCCGCAAACCTTCACCAGCATCCCCAACGCGAAACCGGAAGACTTCGTGAAGGCCACCCAGCGCGTCTACCACGCACCGGGCACGGCGTCCGGCCTGCAACTGATGGTGATGCCTTAAGCGGCGGCTAGCAGTTCTCGTACTTCCAGTTGCGCTTCTTGCCCTCGGCAATCCATTCGACCGCCTGGGCCATGCGCTTGTCGCGCGTGGCCTCGGTCTTGGCTTCGGTCAGCCACTCGCAGTATTCGCGCTTGGCGCTGGCCGAGAAATTGTTGAACACTTCATATGCGGCCGGCTCGGCCTCCAGCGCCGCGATGAAGTAATCCAGCACCACCAGCTCGCGCGGCGCCGCCTTTGGCCGTGCCACCTTGGTGCCCTGTTCATTGAGCTGCATGGCCTTCTTGATGTAGGCCGTCAAGTCTTTCTTTGGCGGCAAGTCCTTGACCGAGGTGATGCGGCCGAACTGTCCCATCGCCTCCTTGCCCTTGTCGTCTTCCGCCGCGATCAGCAACTCGCCTTTCCAGAAATTCAGGGCGCAATGCTGCTTGAAGGCGGCGAAGCTGCAAATGATGCCGTGGTAGTCGAAATTCGGCATGCTCCACTTGATGGTCTCCTTCACCTCCGGGCAAGCGGCATGGATCACCTGGCGCAGATGGGTCAGGATAGGCTGGGCGAATTCGGCCGACTTGGCGATGTATTCGTCGACGCGCGGATCAGTGGTGGGCATGATCATCCTTGTAAGTGTGTTGCCGCAATCTGACATTGGTGCGTTGCTTAACGCAGTTTGCTCAGCATTAGGAGCATACTAAGCTACATGAACAATTCACGTAAAGTGGCCGCCGCCGCTGGCGCCGTGGGATTCGTATGGGCCGGATTGACCGCCCTCCTCATGGCCGGCCAGCGCAAGCTGCTGTTCAATCCCACCGTCAAGCGCGAGGTGCAAAGCCCGCGCAGCAGCGGCCACCGCACACGTGCAATTGTGCTGCGCGGAGGTGACGGAACGCGATTGGCCGGCTGGCTGATGACGCCACGCGAACCTGGCGTGCGCCCTGCGGTAGTGTATTTCGGAGGACGCTCGGAGGAAGTATCCTGGCTGGTACGCGACGCCGGCAACCTGTTCCCCGGCATGACGGTATTGACCCTGAATTATCGCGGCTACGGCGACTCGCACGGCGAACCGGGCGAAGAAATGCTGGTGGCCGACGCCTGTATGCAACTGGACTGGTTGTGCAAGCATCACAAAGTGGACCCGACCCGCATTGCCGTAGTGGGGCGCAGCCTGGGTTCCGGCGTGGCCGTGCAGGCGGCGTTGCAGCGCAGGGTTCAGGCCACGGTGCTGATCACACCTTACGATTCGATCCTGGCGCTGGCGCAGCGCAAATTCCCTGCCCTGCCGGTGTCGATGCTGCTGCAGCACCGCTTCGAATCAGTCAAGCATGCAACGCAACTGGCGGCGCCGACCTACGTGCTGCGTGCAGCCAGCGACGATATCGTGCCGCATTCGCACACCAATGAACTGGTCAGCAAGCTGACCTGCCTGCATCACGACGAAATCATTCCCGATTCAGACCACCTGAATATTCCCTACCTGCCGGCCACGCAGCAGAAGATCGCCAGCTTCCTTCAGGCGCAGTTCAAGCCGGCGGCTTGAATACCGAGCGGAAGGCGCGCATTGCGGCCGGGTGGCCAATCGTCATATGGGTTTCTTCCAGCATCGGAGTCAATTGCCAGCGCAGGCCCTCGACCTGCACGCTGGCCAGCGCACTCTCCAACTGCTGCGCCAGCTCCGGCTGGCCTTTCTCGCCGCTGGTGGCGATGAACAGGGTCTTGTCCAGGCGTTTGCGGCGGCGCAGCGTGTCGCCGGCAGTCTTCAGCATTTGTCGGCTGTTCCACCATAGCGTCGGATCGATGGCGATAAAGGTATCGAACATCTCCGGCGCCTGCAGGAAGGTCTCCAGCACAAACATGCCAGCCAGCGATTCGCCGATCAGTGCGGTTTCGCCGGTGGTGTTGTAGCGGGCTTTCACCTGCGGCATCAGCTCCTCGCGGATGAAATGGCGGAAGACGGCCGAGCCTCCGACCACGGGAGCGATCTTCCGGTCTTCAGGGTTGTCGGTGGGTGCGGTCATATCGCGGCGGCGCTGCGTATTCTCGATCCCTACCAGCATGAAGGAGCGCATCACCAGGCTGGCCACCGAGATTTGCAGCAAGCCTGCCGTGTGGACGAAATCTTCCGCCACGCCGCCATCAAGCATGAACAGCACCGGCAGCGGCGCATCCGGTTTCACGTTCCAGGCGCGCGCCGAGTAGACGTTGATGCGGCGCGTTTCCCCGAGAATTTTCGACTCCATGGTGAAGGCCTCGCCGATCGCCAGCGGTGCAGAGGGCGTAGCTCCCATCGCTACCGGTTCGCCCGCCCGCGCCACAGCGGCCGCCAACGCGCCCGCCGCCATGCCCAACACTTGTCGCCTGTTTGCCATGCTTTCTCCTCTCAGAACGCCAGACAGCCACGGTACGCACGCGGCGCCACCACGGACAAATACCCATGCACCGCCTGCCGTACCAGCGCCCGCAGCGCTGGCGCGTCGGGCCGCTCACTGCGCGCCATCAAGGTTTGCGCGACCAGGCTGTACGCGATGGCATGCGCCGCAAATGCCGCATCGGCCAACACTGCCTCGGCCGGCCAGTCGGCGCCCGCTCCCAGGCCGCGCTCCCATAGCGCCACGAATTCGCCGTACAGCTCGCGGAAAGCCTGCGGCTTCGACACTTGCCGCTCCAGGTGGAACAGGGCAGCCCACTGTTCGGGTTCTGCCAGCGGGGCCTGGAGTTGAGCTTCCAGCAGCGCATCGACCCGTTCTGGCAGCGGCAAGCCGGCCGCCGACTGCACCGATTTCTCCAACGCTGCCGCAATGGCCCGCACGCGCTGGCGGATGCTTACTGCGGCCAGCGCATCCTTGCTGGCGAAATATTCATAGAAGCTGCCGGCGCCTACGCCGGCCAGCGCCAGCACCTGGCGAATGCTTACCTGGGCATAGCCTTTCTCGACGAGCAATTGCACGAAAGCCTGCTCGATGGCCTGCGCCGTGGCACGGGCCCGCGACTGTGTCGGTTTTCGCCGCTTCGGCGCGACGGTAAGTGGTGCATGCATGGTCGGAATCCGAACACCCGGGAAAGCGCCGAGCATTACACTTTCTTGCACATTAATCAAGGAGCTGTGCCGCAATGGACAACCTGACCCACGAATTGAAAGGCTATAACCTGTACACCAGCGATCTGGCGCTGCAGGAAGGCATCTGCCGCGCCGGCGCCGGTGCCCACGAAGCCGAACTGGAAGCCTACGGTGCCTTGCTGGGCAGCGAGGCCACCATCCGCATGGCGGAAGACGCCAACCATTTCAAGCCCGAACTGCATACCTTCGACCGCCAGGGCCGCCGCATCGACCGCGTCGAATTCCACCCGGCCTGGCACGGCATGATGCGCATGGCGCGCGAGCAGGGCATGATTACACAGCCCTTCTCCGACTCGCGGCCGGGCGCCTGGGCGGCATACGCTGCCGCCTTCTCGATGCACCACCAGATCGAATCCGGCAGCCAATGCCCGCATTCGATGACGCTGGCTTGCGTGCCCGTGTTGCGGCAAGAGCCGGAGCTGTTCGAAGCGCTGGTTCCAAAGCTGTTCTCGCGCACATACGATCCGCGCGATATCCCGCTGGAACAAAAAGATTCGATCCTGGTCGGCATGGGCATGACGGAAAAACAGGGCGGCTCCGACCTGCGCACCAACACCACGCATGCCGAAGCGGTGGCAGGCGGCTACCAGCTGACCGGCCACAAATGGTTCTTCTCCGCGCCGATGTGCGATGCCCACCTGGTGCTGGCGCGCACCGGCGGCGGCCTGTCCTGCTTCTTCGTGCCGCGCTACCGGCCGGACGGCAGCAAGAATGCTGTGCAGGTGCAGCGCCTGAAGGAAAAGATCGGCAACCGCTCCAACGCCAGCAGCGAAGTCGAATTCCATGGTGCCTGGGGGCGCATGGTGGGCAAGGAGGGACGCGGCATCCCGACCATCATCGAAATGGCCAATATCACGCGGTTGAACTGCGTGATGGGTGCGGCGAGCCTGATGCGCCAATGCGTGGTGCAAGCAATCCACCACTCGCGCCAGCGGCACGCTTTCGGCAAGCGCCTGGCCGACCAGTCATTAATGCAGAATGTACTGGCCGACATGGCACTGGAAAGCGAGGCCGCCACGCAGTTGATGATGCGCATGGCCGAAGCCTTCGACCGCGACGACTCGCCGCTGGAACGCGCCTACCAGCGCATCGTCACTCCGGCCGGGAAGCTGTGGACTACCAAGCGCTCCATCGAACTGTCGGCGGAGGCAATGGAAGTCTTCGGCGGCAACGGCTATATGGACGAAGGCCCGATGGGGCGCCTGTACCGGGAAACGCCGGTGCTGTCGATCTGGGAAGGCTCCGGCAACGTGATGGCGCTCGACCTGCTGCGCGCCATTGCCCGCGAGCCGGAAGCGATGGCCGCCCTGCTGTGCGACCTGCAGGACGGCTGCCACGCCGATGCCGCGCTGCGTCCCCACCTCCTGGCGCTTGGCAGCCTGCTCGACGGCTCCACCCCGCAGGAAGCGCTGGCGCGCCGCAACGCGCAATCGCTGGTCCTGCTGATCCAGGCCCGCCTGCTGCGCGAGCGCGCCCCAACCGCAATCGCCGACGCCTTCATCGCCAGCCGCTTCGACACCGCGCATGGCCGCATCTACGGCACCCTGTCCGACACCGCCGTCCACCCCGCTATCATCGACCGCGCGTGGCCAATGTAAAGGTGTTACCATGGTGTTACCGAGTATCGAGGAAATCCCGTGTCGACAACATCGCTGAAATTGCCCGAGGATTTGAAACAACGCGCGGCTTCGGCCGCCCAAGACCTCGGCTTGAGCACCCATGCCTTCATGGTCGAAGCGATCAGGCAAGCAACTGAACAAACCGAAATTCGCGCTCAGTTTGTGGAAGAGGCGCTTGCCGCCCGATCAGAAATGCTGGAATCCGGTGCAGGTTACGAAGCCAACGAAGTTCGTGCATACCTGCGGCAGCGCTTGCGGGATAAGGATACCCCCCGGCCGCCTGCCAAGCCATGGCGCAAGTAACATACTCGGAAACTGCGCTTTCCAATCTGGAGCGCATTGTTGAATTCATGGTCACCGAATCGGAAGAGGCGGCGGCAACGGCACTGGACTTGATCGTCGATGCAATCGGTATGCTTGCCCGCCACCCGCTGGTTGGGCGCCCGGCAGAAATGCACTTGCGTGAACTGGTTATCTCACAAGGACGCACCGGATTCGTTGCACTTTATTCGTATGAACCAATGCAGGATGTGGTGCTAGTGCTGGCTGTCCGGCATCAACGTGAGGCTGGCTTCCGGTATAATCCTGGCCCATGAACGATACTACCCGCCCAGAACTCCCGGACCACCTGTCGATCGACCCGCGCAGCCCGCACCACGTGGCTGCCGTGTTCGAGCACGACATTGGCATCAAATTCAACGACAAAGAGCGCTTTGACGTTGAGGAATACTGCATCAGCGAAGGCTGGATCAAAGTCCAGCACGCAACGGCCAAAGACCGCCGCGGCCAGCCAATGCTGGTCAAGCTGAAAGGCAAGGTAGACGCTTTCTACCGCTGATATTCCCCGAGGCCAGCATTCGCTGGCCTTTTTTCTTGCCTCAAACCGCAGGCACCTGATCCAGGTCGTGATACACCAGCAGGCCGCGCTTGCGTGCCGCCGCCACCATGGCGTCGGTCCCGGCCGAGGCGCCACCAATCCTCAACACCGCGTCGCAGTGCGCTAGTAAGCGCTCACAGTGCGGATGAAAAATCTCCTCGTAGACAGCATCCCCCACGCCTTGCGAGCCGGCGGCGTGCAGCACGGGCAGCGCCAGCCACTCACCCAGCACCGGCGTATGGCCCTTGCGGTAGAGCGGCAAGACGAAGGATTCCATGGCGGCCACATTGGCGGCGATGCGCGCCGGGTCGTCGCCTGTACCGGAACGATAAGGCCCGGCGACCAGGATCATCATGCTGCGCGGCGGCAGCAAATGCAGGTGCAAATACTGCAGCAGCATGATGGTCTTGGCGTCCATGATTTCGCCGCTGGCGGTCATGGCCAGCGCCTTGTCGGCATCCATCTCGATGACTTCGATATCCTCGCCTTCCTGTTCCAGCCCGCCGCCGCTGCCAATCTTCGATCCGGCGTGATACTCGCCCACGAAGAAATGCAGCCGCTCGGTAACCGATCCAGGGCTCATGAAGACGTCGAATACCGGCCGCAGCTGCTCCACCTTGTAGCCGGTTTCTTCCTCCAGCTCGGCGTGCATGCGCTGTTCAGGATGCGCCTCGTCCAGCAGGCCGGCCGGGGCTTCGATCAGGTAGCCATCGTGCTGGTTGACGTAAGCGGGGAAGCGGAACTGGCGCGTCAGCAGCACCGTGCGGCGCGTGCTGTTATACAGCAGGGCGACGGCGCCGTTGCCGCGGTCATAGGTCTCCCGGCTCATGGTTTGCCAACGGCCATCGCGCCGCTTCAAATCGAAAGTGGTCGTCTTGAGGACGTACCAATTGTCTGACAGTAGTTTGACCGACTTGATACGGACATTTTCTTCCATGGGTTTTCCCTTAAAAAGTATCGCCTTGTGATACCTGAACAGCGCAAGCGATGATAACTTGGAAATAAAACTTCTGCTTCCCTGACCTTTTGTCCAAACTCCGCGCAAGGTACAACTTTCATCACTTTCGCTAAAGGAGACATCATGTGGGGGACAAACTATGTACGGCGAGGCTGCCGTGCTATCGCAATCCTGGCAATCGGATTGCTTACGCTGCGCTCGACAGCCGCATCGGAACTGCCGACGACTTCAAACCCTGCGTTGGCCCAGCAATTACAGGTTGGCGACCTGCTCTTTATCCGCGTATCAGCCCTGCCGTTTCGAAAAGTCGCTGAGACCACGAATAGCTGGACCAACCATGTCGGCATCGTCATCGCGACCGATGGCACGGAGCCGGTCATCGCAGAAAGCACCTTCCCGGTATCTAAACAGGGAAGCCTTGCGCGCTTTCTCGCGCGTTCGGAAGGCGGCCGCGTCGGAGTGAGCCGCCTCAACACGCCGCTAACGGCCAAGCAGCAGCGCGCCCTGGTTCAGGCAGCGCAGGCCCGCATGGGCATCTTCTACGACACCGGCTTCAACCTGCACTCGCCGCGCCAATTCTGTTCGCGCTTTGTGCACGAAGTACTGCGTGAGGCAAGCGGCATCCAGGTTGGCGAAACCGAAACCTTCGCCACCCTGCTGGCGCGCAATCCGGATGCCGACCAGGCGTTCTGGAAATACTGGTATTTCGGGCAGATTCCATGGGAGCGAGAGACCGTAACGCCGGCTAGCGTCATGAACAGCTCGCAAGTGCATGCCGTCTTCGATGGTTTTGTCGCCAACAACTCCTCAGTGCGCAATCCTTGACCAGGACTAACCCAGATCCAAGGATCCACATTCCAGCGGCGAACTGCCCTGATCGCTGGAGCTTGACATTATCGATTACAGATGTAATCATAATCCAGCGATTACACATGTAAATGATCGCCTGCGTCCCCGCCGGGACGCAGTCCTGCCATTGAATGCGATGATGCCCAGCTTGGGCAGGCTTTTCGTCAATGTCAGCAAATCAACCGCAGATACAAAAAGGCCTTATGTCTCACATGCTCGTTACACTCGCGCTTGCCGCTGCTGCGCAGGCATCCGCACAAGTCCCGCCTGCAACCGGGGCGCTGGATGGCGCAACCCGCCATGCCGTCGTCAAGCGATTGGCACAAACCGTCGAGGACAATTACGTGTTTCCGGATGTAGCAAAGAAAGTGGCTGCGCACCTGCGCGACAGGGATGCGAAAAATGCCTATGCCAGCGCCGGCACGGCCGCTTCCCTGGCGGAGATGCTGACCGCGGATATGAGAACTACCGGAAAGGATATGCACTTTGGCGTGCGTTTCGACCCAGAATTCAAGGCCGCGCCGGACGAAAGTGCCCCGAGCGCCGAGGCGCTTGCCCAGCAGCGCCAAGAGTCGGAACGCCTCGCAGGTGGCGTCTTCCGCGTCGAGCGCCTGCCGGGCAATGTGGGCTATCTGGACATTCGCGGTTTTGAACCAGCGTCGTTTTCGGCCCCCTCCATCGAGGCGGCGATGACGCTGTTGAAACATACCGAGGCGATCATCCTGGACTTGCGCAAGAATGGGGGCGGCGATGGTGAAACTGTTGCCTACCTGATGAGTCACTTTTTCGCCGAGGGCGACCGGCGGCATTTGAATGACATGGTCTTCCGTAAGAATCAGCAAAGCAAACAGTACTGGACCAGTACGGCAACTGCTGTGCATTACACCCGCCCGGTGTATGTGTTGACTTCCAAGCGGACTTTCTCAGCGGCGGAAGAGTGCGCCTATGATTTTCAGACGCAAAAACGGGCGACCCTCGTCGGGGAAACAACTGGCGGCGCCGCGAATCCGGGCGCCCCCATTGCGGTAGATGGCGGCTTGGTCGCCTTCATTTCGACCGGACAAGCCATCAACCCGATCACGCACGGGAATTGGGAAGGTGTCGGCGTCAAGCCGGATGTGGCGACACCGGCGGATCGCGCACTCGACGTCGCCAACGCCAGAATCCTGCGCGAGATTATCATGCCGAAAATCGGCGACGACCGAGCCCGCGCGCAATTGACTGCGGAGGCGGAGCGCATGGAGAAGGGTGAAGTTAAGTAAGCGAGATCGATGATCTCATCGCGTCCGAGCCTCGGGACGCGAATCGAACGGGCCGCTTTGGCCCAAGCCCTCACGCAACATTTTCCAGGCGGTCGAATTACGAAAGCCTGCTATCTAATTTTCTCAAAGGTGGAGGTAACATCCATCGCAGTGGGACGTGTTCCATTTGTTCGCTTGGCAAACGCCTCCATCCCCTTCTCATCATATGTCGTTATCAGCTGCAAATGTTCTTCATCAACACTGACCTTTTTCACCGAGGTCCAGCCAACTTGGCTGGAGACGTCAGACTTCAATATTGTCGTCTCCAAGGAGTCTTCGCCAACCAGGCGATATGAACCAGAGCTGGCATTGGTAGAGCTGCTGAGGCTCCATGTTCCATCTCTTCGGAAATCCATAGTGGACGCTCCATGGGACTCTTGAATTCGAACTACCTTCCCATCTGCGGTCTGTACCATCTTTATATGACGCCATTTGCCAACGATGGCGTCAACTTCAATAGGCAATGCAAAGCTGCTCGTGGCACCTGTCATCAAAATCATTGCCCCAACAAGGGATTGTATTTGCTTCATTTTGTAGGTTTGGATCTTGGTTTTTTTTCGGGTGGCCGCTCTTTGGCCAGTAGCGAACACGCCTCTAAAATTCGGCGCCACTCTTTGGTTGAGGACGCGTGCCTTCAATCACCTGCATTACCAGGGCCCTCACAGCGCGAGAAACTTTATCTGACGGGTCCATAGTGATGGCACGGTCAACCGAGTCCAACGCTTGCTTGTTGCGATTCGCTACCAAATAGGCGAGCGCCAAATTGGCGTGCAATTCCGGTACTGAAGGAGCAAGCTTGATCGCTCTTTGTAGCGCGGCGACGCCATCCGTTCCTTGCCCAACATCGATGCAGGAAAGTCCATACTCACTGGCGACATCCGGATTATTTTGCTCGATTGAATAAGCGGTCTTGAACGCGCCATATGCATCTGAGCGATTCCCCAGTGCCTGGTGCGCTTTTCCGATGAACCAGCTGGCCTGCCAATGCTGCCTGTCGGCACGAACAACAGCCTCAAGCCTGGCAATCCCTTCCTCCAAGGCGCGGCGCCTGACCGCGTCCAAAGCTGGTTCCCGCTCCGACATCTTCATGTGCTGCGATATGAGCCCCGCCCCTGCTTTGAAGTCGGCGGCAACATCGGTAGTACTTGCCAGGTGTGGTTGCGCCGCGAGCGAGAGCGACTCAACCAGAAGGCAGGATGAGAAGATAAGACAAATCAGCAATTGGCGCATGGTTTGGTAGACGAAGTGAGTCCGGAGATAGCTACAAATGGCCGATTGTACTCGGTCATCTCACGACGACTTCTACCCCGGCAAATTCCCTGTCTCAAATCGCCACTACGCGATGTGATGGCAAACAACGGCAGACGTCTCAGGCCGGGACCTGTTGTTCTGACGTATGGTCCAGTGCGCCATTGATTGTATGTATTCGATATATTCAATTTAACATCCCATCCAGCGACCGCCGGAGGAATGCTCAATTGGTGGCGAAGGACATGAAGAAATCGAGAAACGGTTTCGAGCCGCGCCAGCGCGCCTGCGCGGCGCTGTTGGCGCTGGCCACCGGCGCCGGCAATGCCGCGTCCGCCGACGATCCGCTGCAGGACATCGTGCGGGACGATGCGCCGGCACGGCCGCTGGATGATCGTCTGTATAAAAGTTATGGTGCGGCGGCACTGGAGATCCTGGGATTCCAGCTTGCGCTGAACCGGGTTGACCATGCGTTCGTCCGGCCGGACGACTATGACGTGAGCGTCGGATCGATCCGACGCAACCTGCACAGCAGCTGGGTCGTTGACCGGGACCCGTTCAAGATCAACCAGCTCGGCCATCCTTACCAGGGCTCCGTCTACTTCGGACTCGCGCGCAGCAACGGGCTGACGTTCTGGGAATCGATGGGCTATGCCTTTGCCGGCAGCGCCGTCTGGGAAATCGCCGGGGAGACGACGACGCCGTCACGCAACGACCAGATCACGACCAGCTTCGGTGGCAGCTTCCTGGGCGAAGCCTTGTACCGGATGGCGAACCTGGTGCTGGACGAGGGGTATGGACTCTCGCCGCAATGGCGCGAAGTTGCGGCCGCCGCAGTATCGCCGCCGCTCGGATTCAATCGCCATGTCGCCGGGGGCCGCCGCGCCGCGCCGTGGGTGAGCAACAGCCCGGCCATCTGGGGCCGCTTGCAGCTGGGCGCTGGAGGAATCACGAGCAGCAACGTCGGCCCCTCGCTGGCGCCTCGGCGCAACGAGGTCGCGGCCGACTTTGCGCTCGACTACGGCTTGCCGGGCCAACCCGGCTATACTTGGCGACGGCCTTACGATTACTTCCTGTTCCGCGTCAGGATGTCGAACGTGCAGGGTGTCGAAAGCCTTGCATCGCGGGGCATGCTATTCGGCGCGCCCTACGGGTTCGGCAGGAGCCTGAACGGCATCGCGGGGCTATACGGCAGCTACGATTATCTGGCGCCGCAGTTGTTCCGGGTGGCGAGCACAGGACTGTCGCTGGGCAGCAATGCGCAGTTGTGGCTGAGTGACCACTACGCGCTGCAAGGCCATGCATCGGCCGGCATCGGATATACGTCCACCGGCACCAATCGCGCCAGCACGAGCGGGCAATACCATTACGGTTTCGCACCGCAAGCGATGCTGATGCTGCGCCTGATCGGCGTCGATAGGTTCGCCTTCGAACTCTCGGCGCTTGAATTCTTCGACGGCAAGCTGACCAGTCCTGGATCGGACGGGGCGGACCGCGTGTTCCGCGGCGACGCGTCACTGACCTGGAGGGTCACTGGCCACCATGCCGTCACGCTCAAATACCTGACGTCACGCCGGACATTCGCGTTCGAGAGCGTCCCGGAACGGCAGCAGCGCCGCGATACGGTCGGCCTCTACTACACCTACCAGTTCGCGCGGGCCTTCGGTGCCGTAAACTGGTGACCGCCGGCACAGGAAACGCGGGATTCCAGTTGAACCACTCCAGGTGCTTCCAAACCCAATGTCGCCTGTCGGCCTTGCGGAATCTCGGTTTGGCTCCGCAGTCGACAGACTGGAAGAAGCGGGCAATGCCGCCGCTTGCTATGTCGCCAGTAAAATAGCGCGCAAAGCCTGCCACCGAGCTGCCTTTTCAACGTAGCCCAATGTATATGCTGGGCTACTCGAAGGCAGCTCCTCGATTTGGTAGTTTGCGGCGTGCGAACCGAGCACTTTCCTTCCTAACTTCGCAGCTGTTCCGCCATTAAAGGCGATCGCCTTGATGTTTGGATGGCGCGCAAGCAAAGTGCACAAGTCATTGTCGTTGCGCGCCCTGATCCTGCTGTCCAGACTTCCTGGACGATGGGCTTCAGCCACCACATCCCATAGTCCCACTCCGTGCGCCAGCAGCGCTTTCAGCCTGGATGAATAGTCGAGGGGAACGAGGTCCAGGGCGATCACTTGCGACATCAACATCCAGAATTTGTTCTGGCGGTTACCGTAGTACTCCTGCACGGCCAGCGATTTGTCGCCCGGCAGGCTGCCCAGCACCAGCAGGCGGGTGCGTTCGTCGACGACGGGATCAAAGCAACGTTTCAGTTCCATTCGTGCATTTTAGCGGGAGTTCGGGTGTAGAATCGAACGGTAGTGCTAAACAGATAATCACACCGGAGACCGCAACCATGTCTGAGCAGCGTGCCATCGTTACCCTGCTGTTGAAATACAGCGAAAGTCACCTGAATCCCACCAATGAGGCGATCCACTGCGTTTGCGTACCGCTCATTGTGTTCAGCCTGCTGGGATTGATCTGGGCCATCCACCCGCTGCTGGCGGTGGCACTGGCTGCGGCTTCGATGGTCTATTACTTCAAGCTGTCGCGTAATTTCGCGCTGGGGATGCTGGTGATGGCCGGCTTCATGCTGGCGGTGTTGAGTGCGCTGCCGCCGGCTTCGGTACTGCCACTGAGTATTGTGATCTTCGTGCTGGCCTGGATCGGCCAGTTCATCGGGCACAAGATCGAGGGCAAGAAGCCTTCGTTCTTCGATGACCTGCGCTTCCTGCTGATCGGGCCCCTGTTTGTGCTGGGCGTGCTGTACCGCCGCCTGAATGTCGCCTACTAGAACAACGCGACGTTGAGCTGGTCGGGGGACATCGCTTCCCCGGCCACCAGAATGATCACCGCTGCAGCGACATAGCCGAGCACTGAGGCGACCCAGATGCGCGTTTCCATGTTCATGCCTGCCTCCAGTCTTTAAGTACTTGAATAATACCGATTTTTTAGCGTCGAATAATCACTGATTGTCGCACTGCGCGGTATTAAAGAAACACTTATACTGGCGGGATGCCTTCTCCAATACTCTTCATTCTTGCCTGTCTTATCTGGGGTTCCACCTTCTTCGCGATCACCCTGCAACTGGGCGACATCGCTCCCGCCGTTTCAATTGTCTACCGTTTTGCCCTCGCTTCGAGCGTGCTGTTCGCATGGTGCCTGCTGCGCGGCGACAAGCTGAAGCTGTCGTGGAAGGCGCAGCGCTGGACCATCCTGCAAGGGTGCTGCAGCTTTGGCCTGAGCTATATCGGCACCTATAACGCGGAACAGTACGTTGTATCGGCCCTGGTGGCGGTGCTGTTTGCGCTGATGGTGTTCTGGAATCCGATCCTGAACCGCTTTGCCTTCGGCACCCCACTGACCTGGCGCACCTGGGCCGCCGGCAGTGCGGCAGTGGGCGGCGTGGTGCTGCTGTTTTATCACTCGATTACTGAGTCGCTGCGCGACGTGATGGCCGGCGGCCAGGGGCATTTCATCCTCGGCCTGGCACTGGCGCTGGGTGCGACCATTGCCAGCTCGGTCGGCAACACGCTGGTAGTCAAGGTGCGCCAGCATGAATCGAATGTGCTGCTGACCATGGCCTGGGGCATGTTGTGGGGCACCTTGCTGGTCGCGCTGTGGGCTCTGGCGCGCGGCGATGCTTTTGTCATGCCGCGCACTGCGTCGTACTGGGGCGGCCTGCTTTACCTGTCGCTGCTGGGCTCCGTGATTGCGTTCGCCTGCTACTTCACGCTGATCGACCGCATCGGCACGCAAAAGGCGGTGTACATCGGCGTGGTGACGCCGGTGATTTCCGTGCTGCTGAGCATTCGCCTCGAGAATTACCGGCCGGGATGGATGGAAATCCTGGGCATGGTGGTGTGCATCGCCAGCGTGGCCTGGGCGCTCAAGGCGCCATCGATGCCGGCCAGCCGTACTCCTGTTGACCTTAAACCTTTGAAGAAAGCTTCATGAGCAATTTGACTATCCGCCCTGCCCGTCCGGAAGACGTGGCGTCCATTATGGCCATGATTCGTGAGCTGGCTGTTTTCGAGAAACTGGAACACCTGGTGGTGGCTGATGAAGCCATGCTGCATGAAGAGCTGTTCGGCGCCAAGCCGGGTGTGGAAGGCATCGTGGGCGAGGAGGCGGGCGAAGTGGTGACCTATGCACTGTTCTTCCACAATTTCTCGACCTTCCTGTGCAAGAAGGGGCTGTACCTGGAAGACCTTTACGTAAAGCAGAACCGCCGCGGTGCGGGCTACGGCAAGCAGATGCTGGCCGCGCTGGCCAAGATTGCTGTCGAACGCCAATGCGGGCGCTTCGAGTGGTCGGTGCTGGACTGGAACATGAACGCGATCAAGTTCTATGAGCAGATGGGCGCGGATGTGCTGCCAGATTGGCGCGTTTGCCGCGTGACTGGCCCGGCCTTGCACTCCCTGGCTGAAGCATGAGAATGAAACTTCTGCGATCGGGATTCCTGCTCTTTGCGGCGCTTCTTTGCGGTATTGCGAAAGCTTCGCCCGAGTCTGACTTCTGGACTTGGTTCCAGAAAAGTGACAACATGCTTTTTGATTTTGAGACGGATCAGGAAGCGGTTTTCGATCAGCTTGCGGCCAAAATGCATCAGGTTGATGCCAGGCTTACCTTTGAATTCGGGCCAAAAAAACAGGGGCGACGGGAATTTGTCATTAGCGCTGATGGCAATCGAGATGCATTTCCAATGGTCGAGAAGCTCTATGCGGCGGCGCCACATTTGGCGCGCTGGAATGTCATCAAGTTCAGACCACGCCGCGAACCCTTTGACATTAGTTATGGCGGTGTCACGGTCAAAGCCCAGACCGTTTCTGCCTTTGTCAGGAGGGACGGGGGCAAAGCGGCAATCGCCGTATTAATTCCTGGCTATACCAAAGCAAGACATAATGAGTACGCGATGATTGCCTTCCTGCTGCTCGATCAAGCACTCGGCGAATACGATGTCGAGACAAGGATCGGTGGCGTGGACGTCACCGCACCCTCAGCACGCTACCCAAAGACGACGCCATTGAAGGACCTGCCGAAGTCGGTTGATGCTGTGTTAGCCCATTGATCATCGCATACATAGCGGGCGAACCGCGATGGCAACCAGGCCGACCAAGGTCGCGGCCTGCAATCTTGAAAAAAAAGTCTACGCGCGCCTCAAAACCTTGCGCAGATATGGGAGTTCCCGAGTGGGCAAAAAAATCCCTCGCGGCTCGTGTGTGGTCGGGCGAGGGATACTAAACCCAGGTGTCAGTTGGGAGGGGAGATGAATCGACGGTTTCAATATAGTCGCCCTGACCCGGCCTTGCCTTGTCACTTACAAATTCTTACCTGGATTACATTTGATCTAGCTCAATACATTCTCTGGAGAAACTCGCAGAATGGATAGTCCCGCCCTCGGTGGAGACCGAAGATGTTCAAAGCTTTGTATCGGGTTTACCTGCGTTTTTTGCTGAACCGTTATATGCGTGAATTGCAGGTATTGGCGGCACAGCGGGCCAATGATGCGTTGGCTGAGCAGGTACTTACGCGCGAAGCCGAGCAGGTGCGCGCGCGGCTGCTGATGCTTTGAATCCCCTTTCCATCCATTCAAACAGCCCTTGCGTGAGCAGGGCCAGGACGGCTGCCGGCAGCGCGCCGGCCAGCATCAGGGTGTTGTCGTTCAGGGCCAGGCCGGTGGTGATGCGTTCGCCGTAGCCCCCGGCGCCGATGAAGGCGGCAATGGTGGCGGTGCCGACGCTCATCACGGCGGCTGTCTTGACGCCGGCCAGTATCACCGGTGCCGCCAGCGGCAGTTCGATCTCTTTCAAGCGCTGCATGGTGCGCAGGCCAAGCGCTTCGGCTGCCTGCTTCAGGCCTTGCGGCACGCCACTGATGCCGGTGCAGGTGTTGCGGATGATCGGCAGCAGCGCGTAGACGAACAATGCGCACAGCGCGGGCACGGTGCCGATCGTGCCCAGCAGCGGGATCAAGATGGCCAGCAGGGCCAGCGAAGGGATAGTTTGCAGGATGCCTGCAGCGGCCATGACCGGTTCGCGCAGCTTTGGGCGATAGGCGGCAAGGATGCCGAGCGGGATGCCGATGGCGCTTGCCATCGCGACGGACAAGGCGACCAGCAGGATGTGCTGGCGGGTTAGCGGCCAGAAGTCGTCCGCAAAAAGGCGTTGCCATAACGTGGGAGCCCGGGATGAGGCTGGGGCCTCGCGCGAAGCGGCGGATCGGCTGGCGGCCGGCGTGGCTGAAGCTTCTTGGTGCGCGAGCCAGTCGCGGGCGATGCCGGCGAAAGGCTGGCCGCGCAATTCCGCGGCGGCATTCATCGCGATCATGTCGGCGACGCTGATGCGGCCTTCCAGCGCGCGCAATGCCTGCCAGGCGGCCGGAAAGCGTTGGGCGGCGTCGAGGCGGTATAGCAGGACGGCGTCGTAGCGCGGGAAATAGGCGCGGTCGTCGTCCAGCACGCGCAGGCCGTACTGGCTGATCTTGGCATCGGTGGAGTAAATGTCGATGACGTCGACCTGCTTCTGCGCCAGGGCCTCGTAGGCGATTCCGTGGTCGAGGCCGCGCGGCGTGGCGCTGATGCCGTATCGCTTTGCGAGGCCTGGCCAGCCATCGGCGCGGCCAATGAATTCATGCGACAGGCCGTAGTGCAGTTCGCGCCGGGCAGCCAGTTCGCTCAGTTTGCGCGGGCCGCCAGCGTCGCCGCGTACAGCCAGTGCGTAAGTATTGTTGAAGCCAAGCGGGACGGCTGCGCCCAGGCCTTGCGCAGCCAGTTCACGCTGCATTTCTTCCAGCGTGGCGGGCTGCGTGCGCTTGAGGATTTCCTGGCTGATGGTGCCGGCGTATTCGGGGTAGACGTCGATGCTGCCGGACTTCAGCGCGGCCAGCACGATGGCGGTATTGCCCAGGCCCTGCTTGTGCTCGACCTTTGCGTGCGGCGCGGCAGTTTGCGCCAGCAGTTCGCCCAGGATGTAGGATTCGGTAAATCGCTTGGAGCCGATACGCAGCGTGTTGTCGGCGTTTGCGGTTGAAACTGCGGCGGCCGCCAGGGCCAGCAGGACGGTGGCGGCGCGGCGCAGCAAGTCAGGCGCCTGGAGCCGGGACTACCACGGGAATGCCGACCACGGGATCGCGCCAGACGCCACGGTTGACCACGGCGACGCAAGGGTTGAAGCCAAAGGCATACGACAGGTCCGCAGGGCGTGCGATCTGCCACAGCGCGAAGTCGGCGCGCTTGCCCACTTCCAGCGTGCCAACCTCGCCATCGAGCCCGAGCGCACGGGCGGCATTGATGGTGCAACCGGCCAGTGCTTCGAGCGGCGTCAGGCGCCACAGCGTGCACACCATATTCATCGCCAGCAGCAGGGATGTCATCGGCGCAGTGCCGGGATTGTTGTCGGTGGCGACTGCCATCGGCACGCCGGCGGCGCGCAAGGCGGCGACCGGAGGCGGCGTGGTGTCGCGCAGGAAGTAGTAGGCCCCGGGCAGCAGCACGGCCACCGTGCCGGCGGCATCCATGGCGGCGATGCCTTCGGCGCTCAGGTGCTCCAGGTGGTCGGCAGACAGGCCGCCGAAACGGGCCACCAGCGCCGCGCCGCCCTGGTCGGACAACTGCTCTGCATGCAGCTTGACCGGCAAGCCCTGCTCGCGGGCAGCGGCGAAAATACGCTCCGTTTGCGCAGCGGTGAAGCCGATGCGCTCGCAGAAGGCATCCACCGCGTCGGCCAGGCCGCCGGCGGCCAGCTTGGGGATCATGCCGATCACTTCGTCGACGTAATCGTCGGCGCGATCCTTGAATTCAGGCGGCAGCGCGTGCGCTCCCAGGAAGGTGGTGCGCACCGATACCGGCATCACCTGCTCGACGCGGCGCGCCACGCGCAGCATCTTCGATTCCGACTCGAGGTCAAGGCCATAACCCGACTTGATTTCCAGCGTGGTCACGCCTTCGGCCAGCAAGGCGGCGATACGCGGCAGCGATTGGCGCAGCAATTCGTCGTCGGAAGCAGCACGGGTGGCGCGCACGGTGGACATGATGCCGCCGCCGGCGCGGGCGATATCTTCATAGGTGGCGCCGTTCAGGCGCGCCTCGAATTCGTCGCTGCGGTTGCCGGCGTGGACGATATGGGTGTGGCAGTCGATCAAGCCCGGCGTCAGCCAGCAGCCGCCGGCATCGTGCTCCAGTGCCGCACAACCCGCGGCGGCGGCGTCCTCGCGGAGGCCGATCCAGGCGATGCGGCCGTTATCGACCGCAATGGCGGCATCGCGGATTTCGCCATAGCCCTCGCCCACCATGGTGGCAAGGTGCACGTTGGTGATCAACAGGTCCCACTCAACTGCCATGTGTTTTACTCTTCGTTCGGGAAAATATCGACAATGAACACGGTGGCGTGGCCCGCCTCCAGCGTCCACACATCATCCTTGTCCAGCACCACCGCATCATAGCGCACCAGCGAGATGCGTTCACTGGCGCTGGCCAGGTTGAGGCTTTCCCCTTCGGCCAGGAATACCACGGTGGTCGGGCTGCGCCGCTCCAGTGTGGAGAAATCGCGGATGGTGCGCCGCTCAAGCTGGTGGTTGCAGATGGAGCGCCGCGTCATGACGTTGAAATCCGTGGTCGGCGCGCCTTCCACCGTGGCAGTGACGGCGTTCTCGCCCGGGAAGGCGATCACCGGCTCGCGCTCGGACAGCGCCACGCGCCGCTCATTGCCGACATCCAGCACCACGCCGCCGCCCTCGACCAGGGTCAGCGTGCGGTCGATGCCGGGAAACACGGAGAACGGCCCGCTCTGCGCAATGGTGGCCAGTGACAGGCGCCACTCGAACTCGTCGAAGCCGGCGCCCGGCGGCATCACGCACAATTCCGTGGTGCTGCCGCCGCCGTTCTTCCATGGCGTGGCGTGCAGGCTTGCATACTGGATGATTTGAGTCATGCTCGTAGCTCGCGCAGTTCGGCCAGTGTCTTTTTGAAGCGCGTGGTGATGGCCGGTTGCGCCACGTGCTTCTGGCCGCGCACCACCCAGTGGCCGCCGACCATCACATCCCTCACTAGATTATCATTTCCGCTGAAAACGAAGCATCCCAAAACATCGGCAGCCTCGATTCCGTCAAGATTCGGGTGGTCGTCGTCCAACACTATCAGGTCGGCACGCTTGCCGACCGCCAGCGCTCCCACCGGGCGCCCCGCCGCCTGCGCGCCGCCCTGCAAGGCAGCTTGCCACAGGAAGTCACCGACACGGCGCTCGCTTACGGATGTCGCGATATTGCGGCGCTGCTGCAACAGGCGCTGGCCGTATTCAAGCCAGCGCAATTCTTCCACCGCGCTTTGCGAGACATGGCTGTCGCTGCCGACGCCGAAGCGGCCGCCCTGCTCCAGGAAGCTTTCAAGCGGGAACAGGCCGTCGCCCAGGTTGGCTTCCGTGGTCGGGCACAGGCCAGCCACTGCGCCGCTTTGCGCGATGGCCATGACTTCTTCCGGCGTCAGGTGGGTGGCATGCACCAGGCACCAGCGCGCATCGACCGGCAGGTTTTCAAGCAGGTATTGCACCGGGCGCTTGCCGGAGAAATCCAGCGACTGCTGCACCTCGCCCTGCTGCTCGGCGATGTGGATGTGTACCGGGCGCGCTTTGGGCAGGTGGTCCAGCACTTCGCGGATCTGCGCCACCGAAGCAGCGCGCAGCGAATGAGGCGCGACGCCGACCTCCACCTGGGCGTCGCGCTGCGGTTCCAGCTCGCCGATGATCTTCAGCACGTCGCGCGCGTCGGTGCGGAAACGCGCCTGCTCCGGCTTCAAAGGCTGCTCGCCGAAGCCGGCATAGGAATACAGCACCGGCAACATGGTGATGCCGATGCCGGTCTGGCGCGCGGCGGCAATCACGCGCTGCGCCGTTTCGGACGCCTGCGGGTACATGCTGCCGTCGGGCGCGCGCTGCACGTAGTGGAACTCGCACATCGAGGTGTAGCCGTGGCGCAGGCACTCGGCGTATAACTGGGCCGCAATGGCTTCCATCTGCTCCGGCGTGATGTTGCGCGCGAAACGGTACATCAGGTCGCGCCAGGTCCAGAAACTGTCCTTCGAGTCGCCCGCCACTTCGGTCAGGCCGCCCAGCGCGCGCTGGAATGCGTGCGAATGCAGGTTGACCATGCCCGGCATGACCAGGCGCGCGCCCGGGATGCCCGGCGCCGCCACGGCATCGGCCTGCACGGCGGTGAAGTTGCCGCGATCGTCCCATTGCAGCAGGACGTTCTTGCGCCAGCCGTCGGCCAGCAGCGCGTTGTGCGCAAACAGGGCTTTCATTTGCGCACCCATTCTGCGGCGGTTTGCACCAACTGGCGCAGCAGCGGCTGGATTTCAGAAGCGCGGTCGACGCGATAGCCGAACGGCGCCACTTCGTCCATATAGGTGGACTGGCACATCTCGAGCTGGATCGCATGCACGCCCTGCTCCGGCTTGCCGTAGAAGCGCGTGATATGGCCGCCCTTGAAGCGGCCGTTGACGGCCACGGTGAAGCGCTCGTCGCGGCGCGCTGCCCCGGCGATGGCGTCGGTCATGGCCTGGTCGCAGCTGGCGCCGTCGGCGGTGCCGAAATTCAGGTCGGGCAGCTTGCCTTCAAAGAAGCGCGGCACCACGGACGCGATGGAGTGGGCGTCCCACAGCACCACCTTGCCGTGGATGGACAACAGGCGGTCCAGTTCCGCGCGCAACTGGGTGTGGTAAGGCTGCCAGTATGCGGCCAGGCGGCGCTGCACTTGCGCTTCGTCAGGCTGGCGGCCTTCCAGGTACAGCGGCTCGCGGTGGAAAGTGTCGACAGGACACAGGCCGGTGGTGTCCTGGCCGGGGTACAGGTTGGTGTTCTCCGGCGGGCGATTCAGGTCGATCACATAGCGCGACCAGCGCGCCGACAGGGTGGACGCGCCAAGCGCGCCCAGGAAGTCGTACAGCTGCACCAGGTGCCAGTCGGTATCGGCCTTTTCGGTCGCCGCCGGCGTCATCGCCGCGGCGACATCGTCAGGGATGTCGGTGCCCACGTGGGGCATCGACACCAGCAAGGGAATACTGCCTGCTTGGAAGCGGTAATCCATGAAACCTCCTTACGGATGCAGGGCGCTGAACAGGCTCTTGCAGGTTGCGCTCAGGTCGCCGTTCACCACCATCTGCTTGGCTGCCTCGATGTCCGGCGCGAAGAAGCGGTCGGCGTCGAAGAATGGTACCTTGGAACGGAGCTGGGCGTGCACATGTTCCAGTTGCGCCGAGGTTTTCAGCGGGCGGTGGAAGTCGATGCCCTGCGCCGCGGCCAGCAGCTCGATGCCGAGGATGGTCGCGGTATTGTGCGCCATATCGTGCAGCCGGCGCGCGCCGTAGGTGGCCATCGACACATGGTCTTCCTGGTTGGCGGAAGTCGGGATGGTGTCCACGGAAGCCGGATGCGCGATCGACTTGTTTTCCGACGCCAGGGCGGCGGCGGTGACGTGGGCGATCATGAAGCCCGAGTTCACGCCCGGGTCGCGCACCAGGAATGGCGGCAGGCCGGACAGGGTGGCGTCGATCAGCAGCGAGACGCGGCGCTCGGAGATAGAGCCGATTTCGGCGATGGCCAGCGCCAGCGTATCGGCGGCAAAGGCCACCGGCTCGGCGTGGAAGTTGCCGCCCGAGACCACCACCGGGCCGTCGTCGTTCTGGAAGATCAGCGGGTTGTCGGTCACGGCATTGGCTTCGATCAGCAGGGTGCGGCCGGCATTGGCGATCAGGTCCCAGCAGGCGCCCATCACTTGCGGCTGGCAGCGCAGGCAGTACGGGTCCTGCACGCGCTCGTCGCCCACCAGGTGCGAGGCGCGGATTGCGCTGCCGGTCACCAGTTCGCGGTAGATGCCGGCGGCAGCGATCTGGCCCGGCTGGCCGCGCACTTCGTGGATGCGGGCGTCGAACGGGGAATCGGAGCCCTTGGCGGCATCCAGCGACATGGAGCCGGTCACCATGCCCGCCTCAAGCAGGCGTTCGGCCATGAACAGGCCGTGCAGCGCCAGCGCGGTGGAAGCCTGGGTGCCATTGATCAGGGCCAGGCCTTCCTTGGCGGCCAGCACTACCGGGGCGATGCCGGCGGCTTTCAGCGCGTCGGCCGCTGGTACCAGCTCGCCTTTCACGCGCACATCACCCACGCCCAGGATGGCCAGGGTCATGTGCGACAGCGGGGCCAGGTCGCCGGAGGCGCCGACCGAGCCTTTGGCCGGGATGGCAGGCATGATGCCCTTGTTGTAGAGGGCCACCAGGGTGTCGATCACGATCGGGCGGATGCCGGAGAAGCCGCGCGACAGGCTGCTGATCTTGGTCAGCATCAACAGACGCACCACTTCGTCGGACATCAGTTCGCCGGTGCCCACCGAGTGCGACAGGATCAGGTTGCGCTGCAGTTGTTCCAGCTTGTCGTCCGGGATGCGGGTCTTGGCCAGCAGGCCGAAACCGGTGTTGATGCCGTAGGCGGCGTCGCCCTTGGCGACGATGTCCTGCACGGCTTTGCAGGAGGCTTCGATGGCGCTGTAGGCTTCCTTGGCCAGGCCGATCGGGGTGTGGGCGCTCCACACGGTGCGCAGGTCGGTCAGGGTCAGTTTGCCGGGGGTCAGGGTCAGTTGGGTCATTGTTTGTGTCTCGTGTTCGTTTGCTTTTAAACCGGTAACCCAGTGTCTGACCCGCAGGGTCAGACACTGGTACGCGGCGGTCGCGGGCCAGGTGTCGGACCCTGCGGGTCAGACACCGGTTTACCGGTTTATTTGATCATCGGCAGGTTCAGTTTATTACGCTTGGCGCATTCGATGGCGGTCTGGTAGCCGGCGTCGGCGTGGCGCATCACGCCCGAACCGCAGTCGTTGACCAGCACGCGGCCCAGGCGCTTGGCGGCGGCATCGGTGCCGTCGGCCACGATCACCACGCCGGAATGCTGCGAATAGCCCATGCCCACGCCGCCGCCGTGGTGCAGCGAGACCCAGGTCGCGCCGCCGGCGGTGTTCAGCATGGCGTTCAGCAGCGGCCAGTCGGACACCGCATCGGTGCCGTCGCGCATGCCTTCGGTTTCGCGGTTGGGCGAAGCCACCGAGCCGGTATCCAGGTGGTCGCGGCCGATCACGATCGGCGCTTTCAGTTCGCCGTTCTTCACCATTTCATTGAAGGCCAGGCCGGCGATGTGGCGCTCGCCCAGGCCCAGCCAGCAGATACGCGCCGGCAGTCCCTGGAAGGCGATGCGCTCGCGCGCCATGTCCAGCCAGCGGTGCACGTTGGCGTGGTGCGGGAACAGTTCCTTGATCTTGGCGTCGGTCTTGTAGATGTCTTCCGGGTCGCCGGACAAGGCCACCCAGCGGAACGGGCCGCGGCCTTCGCAGAACTGCGGGCGGATGTAAGCCGGCACGAAGCCCGGGAAATCGAAGGCGTTCCTGACGCCCTTGTCCAGCGCCACCTGGCGGATGTTGTTGCCGTAGTCGACCACCTTGGCGCCCAGCGCCTGGAAGTCCAGCATGGCTTGCACGTGCACGGCGCAGGAAGCGGCGGCAGCGTCGACCAGTTTGGCGTGCTGCGAGGCGTCGGCCTGGGCCGCCTTCCACTGCTCCACGCTCCAGCCCTGCGGCAGGTAGCCGTTGACCAGGTCGTGGGCCGAGGTCTGGTCGGTCACCAGGTCCGGCACCAGGCCGCCGGCCTTGGCGCGGCGCACCAGTTCCGGCAGCACGTCGGCCGCATTGCCCAGCAGGCCGATGGAAATGGCGTCGCCATTGGCCTTGTGCTGCTTGATCATTTCCAGCGCTTCATCGATGCTGGCAGCCTGCTTGTCCAGGTAGCGGGTGCGCAGGCGGAAGTCGATCGAGGATTGCTGGCATTCGATGTTCAGCGAAACGGCGCCGGCAAAGGTGGCGGCCAGCGGCTGCGCGCCGCCCATGCCGCCCAGGCCCGCGGTCAGCACCCAGCGGCCTTTCAGGTCGCCGCCGAAATGCTGGCGGCCCGCTTCGGCGAAGGTTTCGTAGGTGCCCTGCACGATGCCCTGGGTGCCGATGTAGATCCAGGAACCGGCCGTCATCTGGCCGTACATGAACAGGCCCTGGCGGTCCAGTTCATTGAAGTGCTCCCAGTTGGCCCATTTCGGCACCAGGTTGGAGTTGGCCAGCAGCACGCGCGGCGCATCTTCGTGGGTCTGGAACACGCCGACCGGCTTGCCGGACTGGATCAGCAGGGTTTCATTGGCTTCCAGCTTTTTCAGCGACGCCAGGATCTGGTCGAAGCACTCCCAGTTGCGGGCCGCGCGGCCGATGCCGCCGTACACCACCAGGTGTTTCGGGTTCTCCGCCACTTCCTTGTCCAGGTTGTTCTGGATCATGCGGTAGGCCGCTTCGGCGCCCCAGGTCTTGCAGACCATTTCCGGGCCGCGCGGGGCGCGGATATCGCGGGTGGCATCGTAGCGGGGATCGTTGGCAAGGCTGGTAGACATGGCGGCTCCTTGGATGGTGAATGCTGCCACTCTAGGTTGTCTATACAAGTTAGTCAACTGATTTTTAGCGGCTTGCGGCGCTAATAGTTAGCAAGTACACTACTTTTCTTTCACGCTTACAATTCCAGTCCTGCGCATGCTTCTCGACCACCCCGACTTCCCTTTGATTGACCTGGCAGGGGAAGCGGCGGCCAAGGCCTACCAGCTCATCCTGCAGCACCAGCCGCTGCCCATCACGCTGTGGCGCCGCGCTGCCGGCGGCCAGGCTGGCAGCGCGGCGCCGCGCGGCACGCTGGCCGAGGTGCGCGCCCAACTGCATGCAGCCGCTACGCCCGGCCAGGCGGGCCAGGTGCTGCTGTTCGAGATGGCGGCCCGCTTCGAGGATTGCCCGGCCGAGCGCGCCCTGCTGGTCGAATTCGGCGCCGGCACGGGGCTGTTGCATGGCCTGCTGCTGGCCCTGCCCTACACCGTCAACCGCCAGCGCCAGGTGATTCCCGGCATGATCCAGTTGCGCCGCTGCCCGGAACGGCTGCGCCATTTGGCCGACGACCTGCTGCCGCGCTTTTCCCGTGCCATGCGCAGCAGCGAAGGCGGCTCGGCCTGGCTGCGGGCGCTCGAATACGACCGCCTGGCGCCGCCATCGCAGGACACTTTCGAAGCCACCCGGCGCGCGGTCGATGCAGTGTGCCCCGCGCTGCGGGCCGACAATCCGGACCAGGACTGCAATGTGCTGGCCAACCGCCACGTCGATGCGCTGGTCGAACGCTATCCTTTCGAACACGGCATCGCCTACCGCAAGGCGCTGTACCAGCTCGGGCTGGACCTGAGTGCGGCCAGCCTGCTGCGCATCGATTACCTGCTCGAGCAGCTCAAGCCCACGCTGGCCGTGCCGGAAGCCCAATTCATGGCGCGCCCGGCCAACCGCAATTTCCTGCACGTGCTGGCGTTCTATATCGGCACCGTGGTGGCGCAGGAATCGGGCGCGCGCATCGACTGGTTCACCGCGCGGCAATTGCAGCGGGCGCACGCGATCGCAGTCGACGCGGCGGCCCAGCCGCGCCTGGCGCTGGCCGGCATGTTCAACAAGAGCGATGTGTACTACCCGCTTGAACTGCTGCTGGAGCGCCTGTTCGGGTCTTGCAGCAGCGCCCAGTTCCGCGCCACGCTGAAAGAGCTGGGACGCATGGCGGCCGCCTCGCGCGCCTCGCGCCTGCAGGACGATATGGAGCACGTGCAGCGCCGCATCGACATGGCGCGCAGCGGCGATCCCGCCTACCTGGTGCCGCAGCGCCCGTCCTGGGCCGACGGCGACAGCATCGACCTGTGGTTCCAGAACGTCGGCGCGCTGTTCCTGGGCGGCCGCCTGGTGTGGGGCCGCATTACCCAGGCCAATCACCTGATGTGGAAAGAGGGCAGCGCCAACTGCCCGGGCGAAGTGCTGTACGACCTGCGCGGCATCCCGGGCGGCGACGCGCTGGGCCCGATTGCCGACACCATTTTCGACTACAAGTGCACGCGCCCGCTGGACCACCGGCTGGCCTTCCTGGCCGACCTGCTGACCGAGGAAAGGACGCGCAGCTACGGCCTGCCGCTGCCGCTGCGCCTGTCCAGCGCCGACCTGCGCCTGACCACCATCTTCTTCGACCGCAAGCACCTGCCTGGCGGTTACCTGCACAGCGCCCTGGTCCCCCTGCTGATCCATGACGACTACCCGGGCATCGTGACGGTGCTGCCGGAGCGCTTCTGGACGGTGGAAGTAACGGCCCACGCCCGCCGCAACGGCTGGCCGGTATGAAAGCAAGCATGAACATCTGGCACATCCTCGGCATCGACCCGACCCACGACACGCGCGCCATCAAGCTGGCCTACGCGGGCCGTCTCAAGCAAATCAACCAGGAGCAGTCGCCGTCCGCCTTCCAGGCCCTGCGCGAAGCTTACGAACAGGCGCTGGCCGCACCGCCGCAGCCGCCAGCGGCACGCCAGCCCGACGCCTTAGCCGGGCTGCCACCCTTGCCGCCACCGCAGCCGGGCCAGCGCCCGCTGCCGCCGGCGCGCACGCCGTTCTCGGTGCTGCCGCCGCTGCCCGAATTGCCGCTGGACGCGCCGCTGGCCAAACCCATCGCCCTCGAGCTGGCGCCGGAAAGCGAAGCAGCGCTGGCGCAGCAAGCCAGCCAGCGCTGGCTGCCCGGCCCGCGCCCGCAATCGTATGGCAGGGCCGGGCCGCAACTGCGGCCCGGCCCGCAGCCGCCGGCACCGGCCGAGGCGGCGGACATGATCTGCCAGGCGCTGGCGCGGCTGCCGGCCGAACAGCAGCGCGCCGAGATCGCGCGCTGGTACGCCCAGCCGGGCTGGGGCAACAGCGCATTCCGCAGCGCGCTGGAAACGGCCCTGGTCACTGCGCTGGAACAGCAATTCAGCCAGCGCTACCATATGGTGCCGGCTTTCCACCAGGCGCTGGGCTGGGAACAGTGGGCCGCCCACTCGCCCAACTGCGCTGCCATCGAACGCCTGGAGGGTCGCTGGCATGCGCGCATCTGGCTGCAAAAGTTCGATTCCTGGCCAGCCGAGCATCCGATGCAGCGCGCGCTGCAACTGCTGAGCAGCCCGGCCGATCCGCTACGCTGCGCCGCCTTCGCGCGCGATCCCGAGCAGCTCAGCGCCATGCTGGCACTGATAGAACACCTCGAAGACGAGGACGAGGCCGTGCGCCGGTACGCCATCGACTTCGGGGCATTCCAATGGTGGCAGCAATACGGCCGCACGCTGCTGCTGGCCTTGGTCCCCGATGAAGCGCCGCCACAGCGCGCCAGGCGCGGCCGGCTGGCACGGCTGGCCGCCATGTCGTTCAAGCGCAAGCTGGGGGCGATCCTGCTGGTGCTGTGGACCCTGCTGCGCCTGCTCTAAGCGCATCGTGACGGCGCCGCGTCATTGCGGCGCGACGGCCACCTTGCGGAACACCTGCTTGCCGCCGACCCAGGTTTCCAGCACGCCGATCTTGCCAATGTCTGCGGCCGGGACCTTGAACAGGTCGCGGTCGGTGACGATGAAGTCGGCCCACTTGCCCGGCTCCAGCGAACCGACCGACTGCTCCTGGTGTGCCGCCCAGGCGGCATCCAGCGTGAAGCAACGGAAGGCTTCGACCAGCGTCATGGCCTGCTCCTTGTGCCAGCCGCCGCGCGGCACGTCCTGCATATCCTGGCGCGTGACGGCAGCATGGATGCCCTGCAGCGGATTGGGCGACTCGATCGGGAAGTCGGAACCGCAGGCGATGCGGCTGCCCTGCTGCAGGAAGCTGCGCCAGGCGTAAGCGCCCTTGATGCGTTCAGGGCCGACACGCTGCTCCGCCATGTTCTGGTCGGAAGTGGCGTGGGTCGGCTGCATCGACGGCACGATGGCAAGCTGCTTGAAGCGCGGGATATCGCCTGGCTGCACCACCTGCGCGTGCTCGATGCGGTGCCGCCTGGCCGCCAGCGGGTACTGCTTGCCGAGCTGCTCGAAGCTGTCGAGGATCTGCCTGTTGCCCGCATCGCCAATCGCGTGCACATTGACCTGGTAGCCGGCCTTGATGGCCTTTTCCATCTTGGCGTGGATGGCGGCGTCGCTGTTGAACAGCAGGCCGCGCGTGTGCGGCGCGTCGCTGTAGGGATGGAGCAGGGCGGCGCCGCGGCTGCCCAGCGCGCCGTCCGAGTACAGCTTGACGGCGGCCAGCGCGTAATGCCCATCGGCGTAGGACGGCAGCGGGCCATTCTTCGCGAGCTGCTCGAAGTCGGCGCCGACGTCGCCGATCATGGCGTACACGCGGGTCGACAGCTTGCCGTGGTCGGCGTAGTCGCGGAACAGGCGGTCGGCGCCGACGTCGATGCCGGCATCGTGCACGCTGGTCAGGCCGACGCTGGACAGGATGCCCAGCGCGCCATCGAGCATGGCACGCGCTTCGGCTTCGGTCGGCTTCGGCAGCACCTGGTAGACAAATTCCATGGCCGTGTCGACCAGGATGCCGGTGGCATTGCCGTTGGCATCGCGTTCGATCTTGCCGCCCTCGGGATCCCTGCTGTCCCTGGTGATGCCGGCCGCCTCCAGCGCCTTGCTGTTGACCCACATGGCGTGGCCATCGATGCGCTCCATGGCGGCGGGACGGTCGCTGACCACCGCATCGAGTTCGGCCACATTGGGGAAGCGGCCCAGCTTCCAGATTTCCTGGTTCCAGCCTTTGCCGACCACCCATTTGCGCTGCGGGTTGGCTTGCGCGAACCTGGCGACCGAGGCTTGCGCGGCCTGCAGCGACGCGGGGCTGTACAAGTCGGCGCTGGTGGCCACTTCGCCCAGACCGAACACGTGGCCGTGGGCATCGATCAGGCCTGGCAGTACCGTCTTGCCCTGCACGTCGATGCGCCTGAAGCCCCTGGCCTTGGCCGCCACTTCCTTCGCACTGCCAACGGCCACCAGCCTGCCGCTGTCGTCGAAGGCCAGCGCCTTGAACTGCACCAGCTTGCCCCTGGCATTGAGGGTGTAGCCGTTGGCGTTGTCGATCATGGTGCCGGCATTGGCGGCGGTGGCGATCGCCAGGGCGGCGGCAGCCAGCAGGGTGCGGCGGAAGTGCATGGGCAAGTCCTTTCGAATTTGAAAGCAAGAATTTTTCACCTGGCAGAGTGTACCCGTTGACACATGCATTTACACGTGTAATCATTGACCGTTAATTACATACGTAATCAATCATGACGATACAGATCAGTGAAGCCGAGGCGCAGGTGATGCAAGTGCTGTGGGAGCGCCGCCCGCAAAGCGCGGAAGAAGTATGCGAAGCCCTGTCCGGCCAGGGCTGGCAGGACGCCACCATCAAGACCCTGCTGAACCGCCTGCTGAACAAGGGCGCCGTCAGCGCCCAGAAGGATGGCCGGCGCTACCTGTATGCGCCGGCGCTGGAACGCGAAGACTGGCTGGCCACCGAAAGCCAGGGCTTCCTCGACCGCATGTTCAACGGCCGCCTGGCGCCGCTGGTGGCGCACTTCAGCCAGCACAAGGCCTTGAGCAAGGCCGATATCGCGGCACTGAAAAAGCTGGTCAAGGAACTCGATGATGGCAAGTGAAGCGCTGCTGCGATTCCTGCTGGCCAGCGGCGCCGCGTGCACGCTGGTGCTGCTGCTGCGCCAGGCCATGCGCCGCCTGTGCGGCGCGGGCGCGGCCTACCTGCTGTGGGCGGCGGTACCGGCCAGCGCGCTGGCAGCGCTGGCACCGCACGGCAGCGGCACCCTGGCTGCCGTCCCGCTGCCGGCGCCGGTGGCGGCGGCAGCCACGCAAGTGACGCAGGCGGCGGCCAGCGCCGCGCGCGGCGGCTGGGACTCGGTGCTGTTCGCCGCCTGGCTGGCCGGGGCAGTTGCGCTGGCCGCTTCGATGACCTGGCGCCAATGGTCGTTCCAGCGCAGCTTGCGGGCCAGCGCATGGCAGGGCGGCCCGCTGCTGCTGGGCGCCTGGCGCGCGCGCCTGGTCCTGCCGCAGGGTTTCCGCCGCGATTACGACCCGGCCGAGCGGCGGCTGGTGCTGGCCCATGAACGGGTCCATGCCGAACGCGGCGACCTGCTGGCCAATGCCGCTTGCGCCTTGCTGCAATGCCTGGCCTGGTGCAATCCGCTGATCCATCTTGCTGCGGCACGCTTCCGGCTTGACCAGGAGCTGTCCTGCGACGAAACAGTCCTGCGCCGACATGGCCAGGCGGGCACCTACGCCAATGCCATGCTGAAGACCCAGCTCGCGGCGCAGGGCCTTCCCCTGGCTTGCCAATGGCAGGCCGTTCACCCACTGAAGGAGAGAATCATGCAATTGAAATCGTCCGTGTCCCCTGCCCGCCGCTTGGGCGGCAAGCTGCTGGCAGCCATGCTGGTGGCCGGCAGCGGCCTGGCTGCCATGGCGGTCCACGCTGACCCTGCGGCGTCCAGGCATTACAACGTCTACCTGGAAATGGGCGACAGCCGGCCGCACCTGCTGGTGAAGGAGGGCGAAAAGAGCGGGGTGGCCATCGGCGAAGGCGCAGACCAGTGGCGTGCAAACTTTGTGGTGGCGCCTGCGGGGAGCGCGATCCAGGTCAGGACCAACGTCAGCCACGGCGGCAAGGATCTCAGCAACTTCACGCTGGAAGTGGCGGACAACGGCACCGGCAGCTTCAAGGTGTCCGATGCGGGCAAGGATTTCGTGGTCAAGATGCGCGTGAACGAAGTGCATTAAAGAGCAAGATCCGGGGTGTGGCGGGAACCGGCTACTGGTCCAATGTGGCTTTCCCTGTTGGAGTTCCGCCATGCTGACGCTTTACGATTACCTGCCTTCGCAAAACGCTTACAAAGTCCGCCTGCTGCTATCGCATCTCGGCCTGCCTTACCGCAGCGAGATGGTCAGCATCTTCGAGGGGGCCGGGCAGGAGGCTTCCTACCTTGCGCTCAATCCGTCCGGCGCGGTGCCGGCTTTGCGCCTCGATGACGGGCGCGTGCTGGCGGAGTCGAATGCCATCCTCACTTTTCTCGCTTCGGGCACACGGTATTTGCCTGCCGATCCTTTTGCGGCCGCCAAGGTGCAGCAGTGGATGTCGTTTGAGCAGGACTATGTGCTGAATATCGCTTCGTTGCGGCATTGGACCATGACGGGCAAGCTGGCCCGCCGGCCGGCGGCGCTGGTCGACATGCGGCGCGCAGGCGGCTTGCGCGCGCTGCAGATCCTGGAACGCGAGCTGGCGGCGCGGCCTTACATCGCCGGCGATGCCTACACCATTGCGGATATTTCCCTGTTTTCCTACACCCACCGTGCAGACGAGGCTGGCCTGCCCTTGCGCGAATTCCCCCACGTTTGCGCCTGGATTGAACGCGTGCGGGCACAGCCGGGGTTCCTCGACGAGCATTACCCTTATGCCATCGATCCACATTCTTCCGGCGAACTGCCTTGAGCGCCACTCGGGATGGGGTTCCGATTTGGGGAGCTACACAAACCGTCTGAAAGTTGCTCTGAAATCCTCTGAAAAGCCCTGAAATGCTCTGAAATGCCTAATCGTCAGGGAGAACATCGGTGCGCCGTTCCATCTTGCCATGCCGGTGCGTCGATGCCTTCTCAATCAGGGCCAGTGCATTGCGCAGGCTTTGCGCCATGACTGCTGGCGATGCCGTCGAATCGTTGGCCCGGAACGTCGGCAATGGTGCTGGATACGGTCCACGTAGAGTTTCATTTCGAATGAACCTCGCGTTCTTCCAGTAACGCTGGCCTGGCAGGCGCAACGATAAAACTTCCCACGCATTGCGTGCCGTACCGGCAACTTCGGCCGCAAACTGGTTGGGGGTCGTTCGCTGCCCGCGGTAGACGACGGAGTCGCCAACAACTTTGGCGAACGCGTTACTGCCGCGATAGCTCATCTTAAGTTCGGTGCCCTCAGGCAGGAACAGGCGCTTCCACTGGTAACCTCGAACCTCGGCCGCCTGCGCCTCACCGCGCGCGACGCACAGCCATGAAGCGAGCGCGGCTTCGACGACCTCGGCCGGATCGCGCTCGTCCCCGAACTCCTGCAGGTAATTCGCCAGTTCAAGAAATAGCGCACTCGAAATCTGCACCGATACAAGTTTGCGGCTCATGATGACCTCCTTTTGTTCGCATGAAGCTTGGACAGGTCAGCGAACTTGAAGTTCAGAGGATTTCAGAGCGTTTCAGAGCGTTTCAGAGCAACTTTCAGAGGGTTTGTGTAAGCGCCCCGCAGCAAGCCCTATGCTCCCCGGGCCCTACTCGGCATCGTGGAAAATGATGCCAAGCGTATGGCGCTGGCCAGCGCGCAAGCGGCTGACGCCATGCCGCATGTTCACGCGGTAAGTGCCGCGCGTGCCCGCCGCCGGCCGGTGGAAAACCGGAAAGATCACGCAATCGCCCTGCTGCAAAGGCACGACTTCCACCCGCGACTGCATGCGCGGGCGCTGCTCGGTGAGCACGAATTCACCGCCCTCGAAATCGCGGCCAGGCTGGGCCAACAGGAACGCCGCCTGCAAGGGAAAAACATGTTCGCCGTATAAATCCTGGTGCAGGCAGTTATAGTCGCCCGCCCCATACTGCAGCAGCAGCGGCGTCGGCCGCAGCTGTCCAGCCGCGTGGCAGCGCGCGATAAACTCCGCATGCTGTTCCGGAAAGCGCGGCTCCAGCCCCATGGCCGCGTACCAGCGATTGGCAATCACCGCCAGCGGCGGATACATCGAGGCGCGCAAGTCTGCGACCAGGCCAGGCAAGGGATAGCGGAAATACTGGTATTCCCCCTTGCCGAAGCCATGGCGCTGCATGAGGACCCGGCTGCGAAAGAGCCCAGGCTGGCGATAGCCTGCCGCCAGCCCCGCGCACTCGGCCGGCGACAACACGCCGCGCACCAGCGCACAGCCCAGCTCATCCAGGTCAGCGCCAATGCGCGGCCAGTCGAACGCCGCGCGCGCGCCAGCCGCCGCCAGCGGCGGCGCGAACAGCTTGCCCATCATGCTGCCGCCTCGGTAGCCGCCTGCGCCTCGCGCTCCAGCAAGGCTGCCTTGCGTTCGACGCCCCAGCGGTAGCCCGAAATCGCGCCATCGTTGCGCACCACCCGGTGGCAGGGAATCGCCACCGCAATCGCATTGGCGGCGCAGGCGCCGGCCACTGCCCGCGCCCCGTTGGGCGCGCCGACCCGCTCTGCCAGTTCGGCGTAGCTGACCGTGGCGCCAGCCGGAATCTCGCGCAAGGCTTGCCACACGCGCTGCTGGAATGCCGTGCCGCGCACATCGAGCGGCAAATCGAGCCCGATGCGCGGCGCCTCGACGAAGGCAATCACGCGCGCCACCACCTGTTCATAATCGGTCTCGGCCCCGCGCAACTCGGCCTGCGGGAAGCGGTCCTGCAGGTCGTGCGCCAGCGCCTGCGGATCGTCGCCCAGCAGGATGCAGCAAATGCCGCGCGCGGTGCTGGCCACCAGGATCGCCCCCAGCGAACACTGGGCAATGGCGAAGCGGATCACCGCCCCGCGCCCGCCGGCGCGCCAGGCCGACGGCGTCATGCCCAGCGCGCCCGGGGTGGCGGCATAAAAGCGCCCGCTGGAATTGAAGCCGGCGGCATAAATGGCATCGGTCACGCTGGCCTCGCCGGCCAGGCCCTGCTGCATGCGCCGCGCGCGCGCCGCCGCCGCATAGGCCTTCGGCGTCAGCCCGGTCTGGGCCTTGAACACGCGGTGGAAATGGAAGCGGCTCATGCCGCCGGCTGCCGCCAGCGCATCGAGGTCGGGCGCCACCTCGGCGGCATCGATCAGGCGGCACACTTCGGCCACCATGGCCGCGTGGCGCGCGGCCAGCGGCGGCTGATCCGGCTTGCAGCGCTTGCAGGGGCGGAAGCCGGCCGCCTCGGCCGCTGCGATGGAAGCGTGGAAGGCCACGTTCTCGCGCAGGGCCGGCCGCGCGCCGCAGGAGGGGCGGCAGAACACGCCGGTGGTGCGCACGGAATAATAGAACTGGCCGTCGGCCGCGCTGTCGCGCGTCCGCACGGCGGCCCAGCGTTCGTTGTCGGTCAGGTAAGGCTTCATCGGGTTCATTGCAAGCTCCAGTCGCTAGTATGCCACCATGGTAGGCAGCCGGCCGCCGGCCGGCACTCCGCCGCTTGCTATTGAATTCCCGAATGCTACAATCGCCGCACTCATCCGGAGGACGGCTTGGAAGAACACCAACAAAACGACACCCCCATCTTTCAACGCATCAAGGACTTCCTGCTGGCGCAAATTGCCGCCGGCGCCTGGAAGGAAGGCGAAGTCATCCCTTCCGAGCAGGCCCTGGTCAAGCAATTCGGCGTCTCGCGCATGACGGTCAACCGCGCCGTGCGCGAGCTGACCGCGGAAGGGGTGCTGACCCGCCGCCAGGGCGCCGGCACCTATGTCGCCCCGCAAAAAGTCCAGGCCACCCTGCTGGAAATCAAGAGCATTGCCGATGAAGTGCGGGCCCGCGGCCACGCCCACCGCAGCACCCTGCAGCTGCTCGAGCGCGGCAAGGCCAGCGACTTGCTGGGCAAGGCGTTCGACTTGCCGCCGGGCCACGAGCTTTATCATTCAGTCATCGTCCACTTTGAAAACGGGGTGCCGATCCAGGTGGAAGACCGCTGGGTCAATCCGCTCTGCGCGCCGGACTACATGGCGCAGGACTTTACCCACAGCACGCCCAACGAGTACCTGATGCGGGCGGCGCCGCTGCAAGCGGCCACTTACAGCATCGAAGCCCTGGTGCCGCCGCGCGAGATCGCCGACATGCTGGCGATGGATGCACGCCAGCCCTGCCTGGTGCTCAGGCGCCAGACCCAGTCGGCCGGGCGCGTGGCCTCGCTGGCCACCATGTGGCATCCGGGCCATCGCTACCAATTTGGCGGCAGCGTGCCCGCCTGAGCAATGCTATAGTTGTCCGCACGCCAGCGCCCCGCGCTGGCCAGAAAGGGAAGCCTTGTCGCCACCGAGCCAGAAAGCCGCCCCTGCCCGCGCGCCTGCCGGCGCGCCGCCCCGCGTGCGCCGCCGCGCACGCCGCTGGCTTGCGCTCGTGCTGACCTTGGCCGCCCTGCCGCTGGCGCCCGCGGCCGGCGCCGCCGAAGGCGTTACCGTCCAGCTCAAATGGCGCCACCAGTTTGCCTTTGCCGGCTATTACGCGGCCCAGGCCAAGGGCTATTACCGCGACGCCGGGCTGGAGGTGACGCTGCGCGAAACCCAGCCGGGGCAGGAGGCGCTGCAGTTGGTGCTGGACGGCAGCGCCCAGTACGGGGTCGGCAATGCCGCCCTGCTGCTGCGCCGTGCCAGCGGCGCGCCGGTGGTGGTGCTGGCGTCGGTGTTCCAGCATTCGCCGCTGGTGCTGGCAGTGCGGCTGGACGAGCACGGCCGGCGCCGGCCCTGGCCCGGTGCGCGCGTGGCGCTCGGCCCCGACACCGAAGAATTGCGGGTCTACCTGCAGCATGAAAAGCTGCCGCTGGCGCAACTGAGCATCGTGTCCGGCAACGGCAGCCCGGACGACTTGCAGGCCGGCCGCATCGACGCCATGTCCGGCTACCTGAACTCGACGCCCTACGCGCTGGAGCGCAGCGGCATGCGCTACGAGCTCCTGCATCCGCGCAGCGCCGGCATCGATTTTTACGGCGACAACCTGTACACCACCGAGAGCGAACTGCGCGAGCATCCGGCCCGCGCCCGCGCCCTGCGCGACGCCACCCTGAAAGGCTGGCGCTACGCGCTCGAGCACCCCAAGGAAATCGTCGACCTGATCCGCGCCCGCTACCCCGAGCGCAAGCCGCGCGAAGAGCTGCTGTGGGAAGCGGCCCAGGTGGCGCCGCTGCTGGAGCAGCACCTGATCGAACTGGGCTACAGCAGCCCGCTGCGCTGGCAGGGCATCGCCGACAGCTATGCCGGCGCCGGCCTGCTGCCGGCCGGGTTCACGCTGGACGGCTTCCTGTACCACGACAGCCCGGCCACCCCGACCTGGCATTATGCGCTGGGCGTGGCGCTGGCCCTGCTGGCCGGGGCCGCCCTGTGGCGCCTGCTGCGCGTGTCGCGCGCCCTGCGCGGCGCCGAAGTGCGGGTCGGCGACGCCGAGCGCATTGCCAGCTTCGCGCTGGAAGGCGCCGGCGAGGGCTCGTGGGACTGGCAGCCGCAGCGCCCGGCGCTGCACCTGTCGCCGCGCTACTGCGAGATCCTGGGCTACGCGCCGGGCGAGCTGCGCCCGGCCAATGTCGAGCAATGGCTGCAGCTGGTGCACCCGGACGACCGCGCCCGCATTGCCGGCGACATCAGCGCGCTGGACCAGCCGGAGGTGGGGCGCACCCCGTTCACCATGGAATTCCGCATGGCCTGCAAGGACGGCAGCTGGACCTGGGTGCTGGGGCGCGGCATGGTGCTGGCGCGCGACGCGGACGGCCGGCCCTTGCGCATGTCCGGCACCCTGGGCGATATTTCCGACCGCAGCGCCGACGAGCTGGCGCGCATGGCCGCCATGCTGGACGCCCTGCCCGGCGCCTTGCTGGTGGCCGACCGCAGCGGGCGGGTGCGCCAGGCCAACGACGCCGCCGCCAGCGTGTTCGCCGCCGCGGCGGGCAGCCTGGCCGGCTCGTCGATGGAACTGCTGATTCCGGACGTGATGCGCGACGCGCCGGGCCGCCCGCGCGAGCTGTTTGCCCGCCCGCGCATGCCGGGCCGGGTGCTGACCGCGCGCCGCCTGGACGGCAGCCATTTCCCGGCCATGGTGCACCTGGCGCCGATCCAGCTGGCCGGCCAGGGCCTGGTGGTGGTGTCGCTGCGCGACATGACCCAGCGCCAGCGCGCCGAGGAAGCGCTGCAGGCGTCCTCCGAGCGCTACCGCCTGATCGTGCAGACCGCCGCCGAAGGGATCTGGATGTGCGACGCCGCCGACCACACCAGCTTCGTCAACCCCACCATGGCGCGCATGCTCGGCTACGAGGTCGAGCACATGCTGGGGCGCCCGATGGCCGACTTCATGGATCCCGACTGCCCCGCCCTGCAGGCGCAGCGCGCGCACCCAGGCGCGCCTGCCATGCCGCCCGAGCCAGCCGAAGGACGCTTCTACCGCCAGGACGGCTCCTCGCTGTGGGCCCTGCTGTCGACCACCCCCGTCAACGCCGACAACGGCAGCTATGCCGGCACCCTGACCATGGTCACCGACATCACCGACCGCCGGCTCGCTGAACTGGCGCTGCGCCACTCCAACCAGCGCCTGGCGTCGGTGTTCAACGCCGTCACCAACGGCCTGCTGGTGTTCGACACGGCCGGCAATATCGTCGAATGCAACGCCGCCGCCAGCCGCATGCTGGGGCGCGCCGCCGCGCGCGGCGCCGGGCAGTGGGACGGCGTGCACGAAGACGGGCGCCGCTTTTCCGCGCCGGAGCACCCGGTGGCCCAGGCCCTGAGCAGCGGCCAGGCGGTGCGCGACGTGGTGATGGGGGTGCCGGCTGCCGCCGGCGCCGGCGCCACGGCCGAGACCTGCTGGCTGTCGGTCAACGTCGAGCCGCTGCGCGACGAGCATGGCCCCGGCAGCATGCTGGTGGCCAGCCTGACCGACATCACTTACCGCAAGCGCAGCGAAGACGCGCTGCGCCAGGGCGAGCAGCGGCTGCAGGAAATCATCCAGATGATGCCGATCGGCCTGTTCATCAAGGACAAGGACAGCCGCATGCTGCTGATGAACCGCGCCTGCGAGCAGCAGTTCGGCTACACCTTCGACGAGTTGAACAACGGCGACTACAGCGTGTTCCACGCGCCGGAAGAAGCGGCCGCCTTCCGCGCGCGCGACCTGGAAGCGTTTGCCGGGCGCGCCCTGATCGACTTCGAGGAAAGCATCTGGAACCCGGCCCTGGGCCAGGCGCGCCAGCTGCGCACCTTCAAGAAGCCGGTGTACGACGCCCATGGCGCGCCGGCCTACCTGATCTGCATGGCGATCGACATCTCCGACAGCAAGGCCAATGAACGCGCCCTGCGCGAACTCAACGAGCACCTGGAAGAACGGGTGGCGCAGCGCACCGCGCAGCTGGAGGAAGCGCGCCAGCAGGCCGAGGAAGCGTCCGCCGCCAAGGGCCAGTTCCTGGCCAAGATGAGCCACGAAATCCGCACCCCGATGAATGGCGTGATCGGCATGGCCTACCTGGCGCTGAAGACCGAGCTGGCGCCGCGCCAGCGCGATTACCTGGAAAAGATCCGCTTCGCCGGCGAACACCTGCTGCGCATCATCGACGACATCCTCGACATCTCGAAGATCGAAGCGGGCAAGCTGGAAATCGAAGACGTCGACTTCTCGCTCGAGCACGTGATCCAGACCCTGACCACGGTGGTGGCGCCGAAAGCGGCCAGCCGCGGCCTGCGCCTGGCGTTCGACATCGACCCGGCGCTGCCGCCGGTGCTGCGCGGCGACCCGCTGCGCCTGGGCCAGGTGCTGATCAACTACGTCAACAACGCGATCAAGTTCTCCGAGCAGGGCAGCATCGAAGTCAGCGTCAGGCAGCTGCTGGCCGACGACATCGCCTGCCTGCTGCGCTTTGAGGTGCGCGACCACGGCATCGGCCTGTCGGACGCCGAGCAGGGCAAACTGTTCCAGGCCTTCCAGCAGGCCGACAGCGCCATCACGCGCGAATACGGCGGCACCGGCCTCGGCCTGGCGATCTGCAAGCAACTGGCGCAGCTGATGGGCGGCGAAGTGGGCGTGCACAGCGCGCCCGGCGCCGGCAGCACCTTCTGGTTCACGGCCCGCCTGGGCGTGTCGCCGCGCGGCCTGCCGGAGGTGATCAATGAAGTCAACGCCGCTGCCGCCGCCCTGCTCGACAGCGCACGCAGCACGGCCGCCATGCAGGCGCTGAAGGACGCGCGCATCTTATTAGTCGAGGACAACACCTTCAACCAGCAAATCGCGCTGGAAATGCTGGAAGAAGCCGGTTCCTCGGTGTGCCTGGCCAACAACGGCGCCGAAGCGCTCGACCTGCTGCACCAGGCCGCATTCGACTGCGTGCTGATGGACGTGCAAATGCCCCTGATGGACGGGCTGGAAGCGACGCGCCGCATCCGCGCCGACCCGGCCCTGGCCGCCACCCGCGTGCTGGCCATGACCGCCACCGCCACCAAAGACGACCGCGAGCGCTGCCTGCAGGCCGGCATGGACGACTTCATTGCCAAGCCGATCCAGCCGGCCCTGATGTACCAGAAGATCGCCAGCTGGCTGCCCGAACGCGAAGCGGGTGCCGCCACCAGCGAGGCCGCCTTGCCGCGCGGCGCCGGACGCGCCGCGTTCCGCCCCACGCTGGCTGGCGACCCGGCCATCATCGACCTGTCGGTGCTGGCCCAGCTGCTAGGCTACCAGCCGCAAAAGATCCGCAAATTCGCCTTCAAGTTCCTGCAAACCAGCGAAGCCGGCTTCACCGAAATGGAAACCGCGCTGGCCGCCGGCGAGCTGCAAAAAGTGCGCGAGCTGGGCCACCGCATCAAGAGCAGCGCGCGCGCCGTGGGCGCGCTTGGCATGGCCGAGCTGTGCCTGCAGCTGGAACAACTGGCGCCCGACGCCGATGGCGCCGCCGCGCGTGCCGTGCTGGACCGCCTGTGGCCGCTGTTGCACGCGGTGAGCGAGCACATCATGACCAATACTACTTTTGCCGACGATGACTGACACCCCCACCACCCCGCTGCGCATCCTGCTGGTCGACGACGACCCCTTCATGCTGAGCATGCTGGCCGACATGCTGGAAGACCTCGGCCAGCTCAATGTGCGCAGCGAAAGCGACGCCCGCCAGGCGCTGCTGGTGCTGCCGCAATACCGCCCCGACCTGCTGGTGTGCGACCTGTCGATGCCCGAAATGGACGGCATCGAATTCCTGCGCAAGGCCGCCGACAGCCATTTTGGCGGCACGGTGGCGCTGTTGTCCGGCATGGACGCCGGCATCCGCCAGGCCGCCGAAACGCTGGCCCGCGCCCACGGCCTGACGCTGCTTGGCACCATCGCCAAGCCCGCCACGCCCGCCGCGCTGGCCGAGCTGCTGACCCAGGCCGCCGCCCGCCGTGCAGGATAAAAGTCGGGGTCAGCTCCGGCAATCGGACATTTCGCGCCTGCGCGAAGCGCCAAACTCCTCGAGAAGCCGGAGCTGACCCCGACTTTCGCCTTTCAAGCAGCGTACACGGGCTGGAAAAATCGGTTATTATTTGGGCCATTCCCGCCCTGATTCCCGCTTGACTTCCCAGTATTGAATTAGCGCAGTTCGTCGCCAGATGGGCGATAACAGCAAGGGATATTCCCGGGCGAACACTCAACTAAGGAAAAACATGAGCGACCTGATCAAACACATTACCGATGCATCTTTCGAAAGCGACGTGCTGAAGGCCGACCGCCCTGTACTGGTGGACTTCTGGGCCGAGTGGTGCGGCCCTTGCAAGAGCATCGCCCCGATCCTGGAAGAAGTGGCCAAGGAATACGACGGCAAGCTGACCATCGCCAAGCTGGACGTGGACAGCAACCAGGCCGTGCCGGGCAAGTTCGGCATCCGCGGCATCCCGACCCTGATCCTGTTCAAAAACGGCGTGCCAGCTGCACAAAAAGTCGGCGCCATGGCAAAAGGTCAACTGACCTCTTTCATCGACAGCAATATTTGATGTAATATAGGCGGTGCTGCGCCCGCAGCCCGCCTGATTGGCAGGGAAAGCGCCCAAAAACCTTTCCCTTAATACTTTAGACCACGTAGTTCCCTCCCCTACCCTTACTTTCCCGTCACGGGACACTCAAACAGCTATGCACCTTTCTGAACTTAAGGCTATGCACGTTTCAGCTTTGCTGGAAATGGCAATCAGCCTCGATATCGATAATGCGGCCCGCCTGCGCAAGCAGGAACTGATGTTCGCGATCCTGAAAAAACGCGCCAAGGCCGGCGAACAGATTTTCGGCGACGGCGCCCTGGAAGTCCTGCCTGACGGCTTTGGCTTCCTGCGCTCGCCAGACGCCTCCTACATGGCGTCGACCGACGATATTTATATCAGTCCGTCGCAGATCCGCCGCTTCAACCTGCACACCGGCGATTCGATCGAGGGCGAAGTGCGTACCCCGAAGGATGGCGAGCGTTACTTCGCCCTGGTGAAGGTGGACAAGGTCAACGGCGAATCGCCGGAGGCATCCAAGCACCGCATCCTGTTTGAGAACCTGACGCCGCTGCACCCGACCGTGCCGCTGCGCCTGGAGCGCGACATGGCCGGCACCGAGAACATCACCGGCCGTATCATCGACCTGGTGGCGCCGATCGGCAAAGGCCAGCGCGGCCTGCTGGTGGCGTCGCCGAAGTCCGGCAAGTCCGTGATGCTGCAGCATATCGCGCACGCCATCACCACCAACCACCCGGACGTGACCCTGATCGTGCTGCTGATCGACGAGCGTCCTGAAGAAGTGACCGAGATGCAGCGCTCGGTGCGCGGCGAAGTGGTCGCTTCGACCTTCGACGAACCAGCGACCCGCCACGTGCAGGTTGCCGAGATGGTGCTGGAAAAAGCCAAGCGCCTGGTTGAAATGAAGAAGGACGTGGTGATCCTGCTGGACTCGATCACCCGTCTGGCGCGCGCCTACAACACCGTGATCCCGGCTTCGGGCAAGGTGCTGACCGGTGGTGTGGATGCCAACGCGCTGCAGCGTCCGAAGCGTTTCTTCGGTGCGGCACGTAACGTGGAAGAAGGCGGCTCGCTGACCATCGTTGCCACCGCGCTGATCGAAACCGGTTCGCGCATGGATGATGTGATTTACGAAGAATTCAAGGGCACCGGCAATATGGAGGTGCACCTGGAGCGCCGCCTGGCCGAAAAGCGTGTCTACCCTTCGATCAACCTGAATAAATCCGGCACCCGCCGCGAGGAACTGCTGATCAAGGCCGACCAGCTGCAGAAGATCTGGATCCTGCGCAAGCTGCTGTACTCGATGGACGAGATCGAGGCGATGGAGTTCATCCTCGACAAGATGCGCGCCACCAAGAACAATGGTGAGTTCTTTGAGATGATGCGCCGCGGCGGGTAATTCCGCCGCCAAACCCGGTAAACCGGGGTCTGACCCGCAGGGTCAGACCCCATACGGTCTTACGGCCGGGGGGAGGGTGGTGCGACTTTGATCTTTTGAGAAGGTCAACAGCGCCCCCCTCCCCCCGGCCGTTGTTTCATTGGGGGTCAGACCCAGGTTTACCGGTTTTATGATGTATAATCGCGAGTTCATTTAAACCCTGGCAAGTGATCGGCAATCGGGTCGAGAGGCAGTAAGGACCGACGAAGTGCTGTTTGGCTACCAACATTGAGAGAAAAGCATGAAAGCTGATATCCATCCAGATTACCGCGAAGTCCTGTTCCACGACCTGTCCTGCGACTTCAAGTTCATCACCCGCTCGACCATCCAGACCCGCGACACCGCGACCCACGAAGGTAAAGAGTACCCACTGGTGAAGATCGAGGTTTCCTCCGAATCGCACCCATTCTTCACCGGCCAGCACAAGATCGTCGACACCGCCGGTCGCGTGGAAAAATTCCGCCAGAAGTTCGGCAAAGTCGGTTCCAAGACCGCAGTTGCAAACGGCTAATCCCGTCGCAGCGAAAAAAAGGCAGCCGCGGCTGCCTTTTTTCTTTTTACCCGTCATACTCCAGCTTTCCAAAGAATAACCCTGACCGATGAAGCCAGTCCGTCTGCCTGCCGCTGCCACCCGCACCCTGCCCCGCTGGGCGTTTTTCGCCCTGGGCCTGCTGTATATCCTGCCGGGACTGATCGGGCGCGAGCCGTGGAAGAACGACGATGCAGCCAGCTTCGGCGTGATGTGGACCATGGCGCACGGCAGCTGGCAAGACTGGCTGTGGCCGAATATTGCCGGCCTGTCGGTGACCGATGAAGGCCCGCTGGCGTTCTGGCTGGGCGCCCTGGGCATCAAGCTGTTCGGCTGGGCCATGGGCGACGTGCTGGGCGCGCGCGTAGCCACCCTCGGCGTCTTCCTGCTGGGCGTGATGTCGGTCTGGTATGCCACGTTCAACCTGGGCCGCCGCCCGGAAGCCCAGCCGCTGCGCCTGGCCTTCGGCGGCCAGCCGGAGCCGAACGATTTCGGCCGCACCCTGGCCGATGCCGCCGTACTGATCTACCTCGGCTGCCTGGGCTTGCTGGTCCACAGCCATGAAACCACGGCCGAGCCGCTACAGGTGTCGCTGCTGGCGCTCACGCTGTATCGCAGCGTGCGCTATATGGAACTGGCCTCGCTGCGCAATGCCGCCCTGGCCGGGCTCGGGCTCGGCCTGCTGACGTTGACGCGCGGCTGGGTGGTACCCGCGGCCCTGGTCGTGGCCCTGTTTGCCTGCACCCGCTTCCTGTCCATGCCGGCCGGCCGCTCGCTGCGCGACCTGGCTTTTGCCGTGGCGGTGGCCGCCGGAGTGACCGCGCTGTGGGCGCTGCCCGCCCTGCTGGCCCGTCCTTATGGCCAGGCGCCGCTGACGGCCTGGATGGCATGGAATGAAGCCCAGCTCACCGTCGGCGGCTTCGAAGGCGTGCGCACCTTCTTCCGCGTCGGGGTCTGGTTCTTCTGGCCGGCCTGGCCGTTTGCCGCCTGGGCGGTGTGGGCCTGGCGCCGCCAGAGCAACCTGCTGCACATCGTGGTGCCGACCACCTTTGTCACCGTGGCCACCCTCCTGGTGCTGATCAATCCGGCGCCCGAACAGGGCCACCTGCTGATGCTGTTGCCGCCGCTGGCCATCATGGCCGCCTTCGGCTTGCTGACCATGAAGCGCGGCGCCATCAACGCCATCGACTGGTTCAGCGTGATGGTGCTGACGCTGTGCGCCGCCGTGCTGTGGATTTTCTATTACGCCCAACTGACCGGCTGGCCGGCCAAACCGGCGCATAACGTGCTCAAGCTGCTGCCCGGCTTCGCGCCCGAAGTGAGCTGGCTGTCGCTGCTGGTCGGCCTGTGCGCCACCGCCGGCTGGTTCGTGCTGGTGCACTGGCGCCTGTCGCGCCGCCCGGCCGTGCTATGGCGCGCCGTGGTGCTCTCGTCCGGCGGCCTGATCCTGATCTGGATCCTGCTGATGACCCTGTTCCTGCCGCATGTGAACTACAGCAAGAGCTACGCCTCCGTGGCGCGCGAGGCGGCCGCGGCCCTGCCGCCGGGCACCGATTGCGTGCAGAGCAATGCCACGGCCGCCCAGCGCGCGTCCTTCGCCTTCTTCGGCAAGATGCCGTTCAATGGCGTGGAACAGGGCCGCTGCCAAGTCATGTTGTTGCAAGATAGCATCAAATCTCGTGCCTACCAGCAACAGCCTGGTGCCGAGTGGGAACCGCTATGGGAAGGGCGCCGTGCCTCTGACCGCAGCGAGCGTTTCCGCCTGTTCAAGCGCCGCACGGTTCACGCCAACTGATTGTCCGCCGGCCGGCCTCCCTGCTATCCTGTACCGGACGATAGCAAAGAGGTAGGCATGGTATCAGGGTTAGCGTATCTGGCAATGTTGCTCGCTTCCAGCGCCGTGGCGCTGGCAGCCCCGCCCCTCGTCATCACCGCCGAACATTCGCCGCCGGCCAGCATGCGCGTGGGCGACCAGGTAGTGGGCCGCGAAAGCGAGAAGATCCGCGAAATGCTGGCCCGCACCGGCTTCGCCTACAGCATCGACGTGCTGCCCTGGAAGCGCGCCTTCACCATGGCGCAGCGCGATCCTTACACCTGCGTGTATTCCACCTCGCGCACCCCGGAACGCGAAAAGCAGTTCAAATGGGTCGGCCCCACCGATGAAGCGCAATGGGTGCTGATGGGCCGCGCCGGCCGCAAATACGATGTGCACAGCCTGGACGATGCGCGCAAGCTGCGCATCGGCACCTACAACGGCGATGCGCGCGACGAATTCCTGCGCGCCCGCGGCTTTGACGTGGACGGTGCGCCCGACAATGCGTCCAACCCGAAAAAGCTGCTGCTCGACCGCATCGACCTGTGGGCGGTCGGCGTGCGCAACAATGACCTCAGCGCGCTGGCCCTGTATGCCGCTCCCGAGCAGATCGTGCCGGTGCTGACCTTCCACCACGTGAAAGTCTACCTGGCCTGCAATCCTTCGGTGCCGGACGCCATGGTCGCACGCATGAATGCCGCCCTCGACGCCATGCGCAAGGACGGTACGTTTACCAGGTTGGAAAAAAAATACGAACAGTGGCAAGCCAACAAATAGATGCTTTTTATTCCTGTTGCGCAACTAAAGTTTTTTTGGCCTGCACCGAACGCGCGCTTGGTTTACGCGTTATAGTCACCATATGCGGAATGTTGCCGTACAGCATTTCCGACAACACTGGGGCCAGCCGAGGCGTATGCCGCCGGCCATAGGCCCACTAGAAACCCTTGCGATTTCCAGGCCTATGTTCAATATCTACAAGCTCCAACTCGCCCTCAAGAACCCTTTGGTACGCATTACCCTGGTGCTGCTGGCTACCGCCGCCCTGGCGTTCGCGCTGCTGCGCGGCGACGTGGCGCAGGATGCCGCGCCGGTGCTGCGTTCGCAGAATATCGGCGAAATCACGGCCCTGGTGGCCCAGCGCGACAAGCTGGACTTCCTGCTGATCGCGCGCCCGCTGGCCGATTCGCCGCGCTACGTCTACAAGTTCAAGGACGACGCCACGCTGCACGTGGTGGTGGTGCCGAGCACCTCGCACCAGAGCCTGGAACGCGAAGTCCTGCTGCGCAATAACATCCCCTACGCCATCGCCAAGGAAGACTTCCTGGCTGCCCACAAGGGCGTGCTGCTGGACGACGGCGGCCAGTGGGCCAGCGTGCAAGCTTTCCTGAAACGCCATGCCTTCGACATCTTCGTGGTGGGCCTGGTGCTGTTCGTGCTGAAGTGGGGCGTGCCGGGCATGGGCATGAACGCTGCCGTGATCACGCCGGACCAGCTCAAGGGTTCGATGGATGACCTGATCGGGATGGAAGACATCAAGCAGGAAGTGCTGCACCTGGAAGACATGATCCGCAACCGCGAAGTCTACAAGCAGCACAATATCGACAAGCCGTTCAACGTGATGCTGACCGGCCCGGCCGGTACCGGCAAGACCAAGCTAGCCGGCTACCTGGCCAAGCGCCTGGGCTACCCGCTGATCCAGGCGTCCGGCTCGGCACTGGAATCGGGCTACGTGGGCGGCGGCTCCAAGGCCCTGAACGCCTTGTACAAGAAAGCCTGCGCACGCGGCAACTGCATCATCTTCCTGGACGAGGCGCAAGCCCTGTTCATGCCGCGCGGCCGCGGCGAGAAAAAGTGGGAAGACGATACCGCGAATACCCTGCTCGGCTTGCTGGACGGCGTGAAGAGCGAACAAGGCCAGGGCGTGATCTGGATCGTCGCCTCCAACTTCGACGATGCCTCGACTGCCATGGACGAGGCAATGCTGCGCCGCTTCAGCGTGAAGATCAACTTCCGCCTGCCGAACAAGGGCGAACGCCGCGCGCTGCTCGATTCCTTCCTGAAGCGCAAGCAGGAGGGCCTGGTGGACTGGAACGCGATGGACCTGGACCAGGTGGCGGACATCACGGCCAACCTCAGCCCGGCCCTGCTGGAAACCGTAGTCGACCGCGCCTCGATGATCTCGATCCAGGAAAAGTGCGTGATCAATACCGACCTGATGTTCCGTGCCTTCGAGCGCGCCACCATCGGCCTGACCGACCGTGCCACCACGGCCGAGAAAACCCGCCAGCGCGAACGCATCGCCTTGCACGAGCTGGGCCACTTTTTCATGCAGATCGACCCTTACCTGCGCGCCGGCATGCCGTTGGCCGAGGTGAAGGAAAAGTCGCACCTGCTGAAAATTTCGACCGAAGCGGTGTCGAAGATGAATGCGCTGGGCTATGTGCTGTCGGCCGGCGACGACATGTCGCTGCGCACGCTGGAAGAGATGGAACGCGACGTCATGCAGCTGTACGGCGGGGTGGCGGCGGAAGAATTGTTCTATGGCGCGCGCGGCATTTCGGTGGGCAGCCAGAACGATATCGAGAAGGCCACCAAGATGCTGAACATGATGGTCAACCGCCTGTCGATGTACTCACGCTCCAAGCTCGATTACAGCCAGTTGCGCGGCGAGACCGGCGACGAGCATACCCTGGTGCAGGTGGAAGCCAAGGCGGACGAGTTGTACAGCACCACGCTGGCCGCGATGCGCGACTATCGGACCGTGATGGAGTCCATCAAGGAAGAGCTGATGGAGCGCTATGTGCTGTCGAAGGATGCCATCTTTGCCCTGCTGGAGGAGCGCCTCGATGCGGCGCCCCTGAAGCAGGCGGCTTGAGCCCCGCTAGCGCGCGGCAATCACCGTGATATTGCTGCCGCCGGGCGCAGCAGCGGCAGACAGCTTCTCGAAGTGGCGGATGGTGACTTCCGAGCCGTCGTTATTGAATTCAACGCGCGTGCCGGCAGTGGTCACCAGCGCCCCCGGCGCGACCGCAAACAACTCGGTGCGCGCCTCATCTCCCAGCTCGGCAAAGAAATGCCTGCGGAACTGGCTGAAGCGGACGGTCTGGCCGTTGCCCAGGTCATAGGTGTAAGCGTAGTCGCGGAACTCACTGCGCTGCATGGTATAGCTGCCGGGCGCAGGAACGCGCACCGTCAGTTCGTCTCCCGCCAGGGCGGAAGCGCTCCACAACAAGGCAAGTGCGGCAGCACTCGCTGCCAGGGTTTTCATGGCGTCGCTCCTTCAAATAAAGCGTCGTGGCGCACCGCTTTGATGCGCCACGGCCGCTGCATTGTCTGGCTTAGCGCGAAGCTACAACGCGCACATTGGTTTCCTTCATCGCGACCGACATCGGCAAGCGCTCGAAGTTCTCGATCACCACTTCTTCGCCGCGATCGCGGAATTCGATGCGGGTGCCGGCCGCCGTCACGAAGGTATTGACAGAAACGGGGAACAACTCGACCCGGTCTTCCAGTTTCAGGCGTGCCCAGTAGTGGCCGCCCGACTGCGTGAACTTGATGGTCTGGTCATTGCTCAGGGCATAGCGGTTCGCGTAGTTGTCGAAAGTGCCCTTGTACAGCTTGAAACTCCCTTGCGGGGCCTGGATCTTTACGGTTGCATCGTCAACACCGGCAGCGTAGGAGCTGCCACCCAACATCAGTGCTGCCACGGCACTTAGCATCATCAGCTTTTTCATCATCTTCTCCGATTGGTTCGCCTGGTTCGCCCCGTCGTCAGTAAAAGGTGCGGGGTCAATTCAAAATTAGCAAAGGGCGTTCGGATGTGCAGATTCGGGCGACGAACAGCGCGTTCCGTGGAATAGAACGCATGATCTGCGGACGAACTGCAAATCGGCCTGGAGGACTTGCCGTCAGTGCGGCATTGCTGTCCGGGGAGCGCCCTGAGCCGTATCTGGAAGGGTGCCCGGGGCCGGGGCGGGTGGGGTGCACCTGCGCCGGCTGTCCAAACCTGGTGCCCTGCGCCGCTGCCGGTAGGCCGGGCGCGATGGGAGCAAACTTTCGCTTGCGGCGGCCCTGTGGTGGCCGCTGTGTCTCTTCGACTTCGTCCATCCTACGCCCGGCTGTTCTGCTTGGAAAGCTGGCCGGGCGCTCATTTTTTTCAATTTGCGCACCCCACCCAATAGCTTAAATATTTGCTGCAGGGTTGCCGCGCGGTGGCAAATCGGTAATAATGCACGTCGCGTTAAGTGGCCCGAGTGGTGAAATTGGTAGACGCAGCGGACTCAAAATCCGCCGCCGCAAGGCGTGCCGGTTCGATTCCGGCCTCGGGCACCACCTCTTCCTCCCCCAACGCTTGCCTTCAATATACGCTTCGGCGCGCGCCGTGGCATCCGTAAGGCTACCCAGATTCCCGCTGTTCCCCACCTATTTTTTGCTGCAGCCGGCTCATAAGCTCGGAGCGGTTGTGCGCACCCAGTTTGTCCAGCAGGGCCGAGACATGGTGTTCCACCGTGCGCGGCGAGCGCACCAGGCGGCGTGCGATGTCGGCATTGCTTTGGCCGGCCAGCAGCAGGTCGAGGATTTGCGCTTCGCGCCGCGTCAGGCCGTCGGGATGGCTGCGCGCGGCCTGGTAGGGCCCGCGCCGCAGCTTGGGCAAGTCGCTGCCGTTGCCAAGCTGGCTGGCCAGGCTGCGTGCGCGCGCGGCAGCCGGCCGGGCGCCCAGTTCCTCAAACATGGCCAGTGCGCGCAAGGCCGCAGGGGCGGCGCCCTCGCCCGCCACGGCCAGCAGCGCCAGCCCGGCTTCAAACGGCAGGCCCAGCGTGCGCCACTGGGCGCTGGCGGCAGCGCCGTCGCCGGCCAGTTCGGCGGCGATAGGAGGCGGCAGCGCAGCCGCATCCAGGTCCGGCTGCGCCAGGCCGGCGCGGTGCTGCCACAACGCGAGCTCGCCGCGGTCCCACAGGTTGACACCGGAGATGTCGTATTGCACCAGCGCGGCCAGGCTGGCGCGGCAGTCATCCAGGTCGCCCGCGATCCATGCGGTTTCAATCCGGCCCAGCGCCGCTTCCACCATGCGCTGCGGCTCGCCGGTGGCCAGGGCGCCCTGCCAGGCCTGCTCCAGGTGGCGCTGGCCCTCGGGCTTGCCGAGCCGGGCGCAGGTGCGCCCCAGCACAGTCAGCGCCGGCAGGCGCATGATCAGGGTCAGCTGCGGCAGTTGCAGCACGCCGCGGGCGATCGCTTCCGCCTTCGGCAGCCGGCCCTGGGCCATGCGCAATTGCGCCTGCCAGCCCACCAGGTAGTGGGTCCAGGCGTCCAGGTCATGCTCGGTGTCGAATGCAATGCCGTCGCTGACCACCCGTTCGGCCAGGGCAAAGCGCTTGGCGGTCACCGCGCATTCCGTGAGGTTGGTGAAGCAGCGGGCCGCATGCTCGTGGTAGCCATGCTTGAGCGCCAGCGCCAGGCTTTCTTCCAGCATGGCCTGGCCGGCCGGGTCGCCGCCGAACAGGCGCACGGTGCCGACATTGTTCAGTGCATGGATGCGGGTTTCGACGTCGCCCAGTTCGGCCGCCAGCGCCAGCGCACGCTGGCCCCACTCGATGGCGCCCTGCGGCCGGTCCTGCAGCATTTCGTGCTGCGAGCGCAGGCTGTAGGCCATGGCCAGTTCGCTGCTGTGCGGCAGTTGCTCCAGCGTGGCGATGGCTTCCATGCCGTAGCGCCCCGCCAGTTCGGCTTCGCCGCGGTACCAGTGCAGGCGCGACAGCCAGCGCAGGTTGAAGCCGACCTTGTCGCTGCGGCCCAGGCTGCCCCACAACTCAATTGCCTTGTGGCGCGCCCCGATCACGTCTTCATCGATGCGCACCAGGCCTGCTTCATATGACCATTCCTCATACAGCTGCGCCGCTTCCGGCGCCGGCGTGGCGGCGGAAACGAAGCGCAGCGCCGTCGCCAGGTGCGCGGCGGCCTGGCGGTGGGCGCCCAGCCGCGCCGCTTCGCGCGCGGCGCGCGGCGCCAGGCGCAGCACGCGGGTCGGGTCATGCGCGGCAGCGGCGTGGTGCACCAGGCGCGCCAGTTCGACCGGTCGCTGTGGCGGCGCATGGGCGATCAGCGCTTCGCAGACGCGGTCATGCAGTTCGCGCAGCCGGGCCGGCGCGATCTGGCTGGCCACCGCCAAGCGGGCCAGTTCGTGACGGAACATCAAATGGCCGGCGGCAGTCGTCACCAGCAAGCCGCGCGCCGCACAGCGGTCGCAAGTTTCCGCCACGTCTACACCGAGCACGCCGGCCAGCAGCCAGTCCTCGCATGGCACCGGGCTCACGCTCAGCACTTCCAGCAAGCCGCGCTCCGCACTATCCAGGCGCGCGACCCGGGTCCAGACCGCGTCGCGCACCGACAAGGGCAAGGTGCCGCTGGCATCGGCCGCGGCCAGCAATTCGGTGACAAAGAAAGGATTGCCGGAAGTGATGCGATACAGTTCATCTGCATCGCGTCCAGCGGCTGCAGCGAGTCGTGCCACCGCCTGCGGCGACAGCGCCGGCAGCGCGATACGCTGGGTGCTCGACGGCGGCAGGTCGCCAACCCAGCGCCAGAATGGATGGCCAGCCATCAGTTCGTCGCTGCGCACGCTGGCCAGCAGCAGCACGCGCATGGCAGCGACGCGCCTTGCCAGGTATTTGAGAAGGTCGAGCGTGGCCTGGTCGGCCCAGTGCACGTCTTCCACCACCAGCACCATGGTCATGGGGGCACCGGCCAGCCAGGCCAGCAGCCTGGGGAACAAGCGGTCGCTGCCGATCTCGCCGTCAAGCAAGCCGGCCAGGCCATCGCCCAGCAGCGGCGCCATATCGCGCAAGGGGCCCAGGGCGCGCGGTGTGAACAGGTCTTCACAGCCGCCTTGCAGGACCTGGTAGCCGGCGCCAAGGCCGGCCACGAACGCCTTGAGCAGGGTCGATTTGCCGATCCCCGCTTCGCCTATCACCAGCGCAGTGCCGCCCTGGCCCGCCGCAGCCTGCCTGGCCATTTCCCGCAAACCTTGCAACGGGACTTCACGCTCAATCAACATGGTCGACTTTCGGTCACACCTAAACATTTAAGCAAAGGCAGGCGTGATTGCAAGGCCGATATATCAGGCGCGCAGGCTTGAAGGCGGTGCCCGGCCAGCGCGCAAAGTATTTGGTAAAAATAGCAATGCAATCCTGATGATTATCGTAATTGCAATAATCTTGCCGGAACCGGATCATGGTGATGGAAATTGCTTGCCGCAGCGGCGGGCTGATAATCCAGTCGCGCCGCCCGGAATTTGGCGACTTCTGCCTGGCAGTATTTCACGAATCTTATCCAATCCATGTTACGCTCATTGCGTTCAAGCTGACCTTTCCCACGCCAACGCTGAAACACCAGGATATCCCGGGTGCAAAGGGCGTGCCGCCGCAAGGTGTGGATACCTGCACCATGACGCCAGCCGGCCAGTCTTTGCCATCGCTCACCATTACAGCTGTGAAGCTGCCAGCTGGTGCAACGATCGACAGGCCTCTCTGCAATGCACAGACTGCCAATGCCATGGAGATCGCCACCTGTACCGCGACGATCCGCGACACGTTCGTATCGCTGACCATGTTGGCGAAAAGTTCGCCGACTTCCACCATGAGGACCACGCTCGCCACCCAGGTTGAACGGCTCGCCAGCCAACAGGCCGTCCCTGGCCCGGCACGCGCTCCACGCTGATCATCGCGCTTGCATGCCAGCCCCTCAATTCAAGGAAGTGCCGCTGTGCTGGGTGCCTAGCGCCTACTTCACAATGGCGCTCACGTCCGTAACGCTTACCAGCTCGACGGCCATCATGTTCAAGAACCTTGGCCTCTAAAATGCCCAGGCGGCCGAATATGCCAGTCTATTGCTACTGATCTATACGATCAAACCGCTGTTCGCGCCGGTCGTTGAAATCTACCGCACCAAGAAGTTTTTTGTGCTGTGCACTCAGCTTGCCGTCGGCCTCGGTTTTATGGGCGCCGCGCTGCTCATGGCAGTGCCCGGTTTCATGGCTTCGCTGATGGTGCTGTTGCTGCTGGTTTCGTTCTTTGGCGCGACCCAGGATATCGCGTCGGATGGCGTGTATGTCACCGCCCTGGGCGCCCAAACCCAGGCGCTGTATTGTGGCGTTCAAAGCCTGAGCTGGAGCATCGGCCCGATCGTCGCCTCGGGCGGCCTGGTTTTCCTGAGCGGCTGGCTACATACGAACTACTTTCACCATGACCCTGCGGTGCCGGGGGTGGCGTGGGCCGAATCCTGGCGCATTATCTTCTTCATCGTCGGCGCCATTGCGCTGACAATGGCTGCCTGGCATTCGGTGGCGATGCCGGATGGCGCGCGTTCCGGAAATACCCGCATGTCGGTGCATGGGGCCCGGCACGCCCTGAGGGATTCGCTGGCAACGTTCTTTCGCAAGCGCGGCATCTGGGCCATGATTGCGTTCGCGCTCTTCTTCCGCTCCAGTATCGGGCTGCTTGAAATGATTGGCCCGCTGTTCATGGTTGATCCGGTGGCGCAAGGCGGCCTGGGACTGTCCAATGAATTATTGGGGATCATTTACGGGACTTACGGGCTGGGCGCATTCCTGCTGGGCTCCTTGTTGGGCGGCGCCCTGGTCACGCGGCGCGGCTTGCAGCCGTCCCTGCTTTTAATGCTTGCCGCCGCAGTCAATATTCCCGGCGTGACCTTCCTCCTGATGAGCATTTACCAGCCCGGAAGTTTGCTGGTCATCAGCGCCGGTGTCGTCACCGAGAAGTTCTTTTTTGGTTTCGGTTCGGTTGGCTACATGATCTACCTGATGCAGCAACTGGCACCGGGGGCATACCCGACCAGCCACTACGCCTTCGGTACGGCGCTGCTGGCCTTATGCATGATGTTGACCGGAATCGTGAGCGGTCATCTGCAGCAGATGATGGGCTACGTGAGCTACTTTGCCGTTGCCATGGCAGCCACGATTCCCTCGTTCCTGGTCACCTGGCGCGCTCCTTTTCACCACAACGGTACGGCCTCTCAGGAATAGCCATAGCCGCGCGCCATGGCAGCGGCGGCGATCGGCAACAGGGCGAAGATGTGAATCTCGGTCATCAGCGTCTTGCGGATGGCGCGGATTTCCACTTCTTCCGGCGCGAAGCCGGCATCGGCCGACTGCGCCTTGCGCCAGCGCAGGAAGGCGCGGGTCGGCTTGATCGACAGCAGGCCAACGATGGCAAACAGCACCACCTTGGTCCAGAACACGTGGTTATGGATGTAGAAGTCCGCGCCCTTGGCGCCGAAGAACACGCGTGAAAACCCGATCGCCACCAGCGCCAGAGACATGACGCCGAGCGCGATGTCGTATTTGGCCGCGAGCTGCACGGCCGGCGGCTGCATGCCCGGCCGCACCAGCACCAGCTGGGCCGTGATGGCCGCGGCGATGCCGAAGGCCAGCAGGTGATGCACGATCGCCAGCAGCAGGTCGGCCATCACCGCTCTCCTTAAGCGCGTTCCGACACCGCATCGACCACGCACAGCGCCGTCATGTTGACGATGCGGCGCACGGTGGCGGACGGGGTCAGGATGTGCACCGGCGCTGCGCAGCCCAGCAGGATCGGGCCGATCGCGATGCCATTGCCGGCGGTCTTGACCAGGTTGTAGGCGATGTTGGCAGCGTCGATGTTCGGCATCACCAGCAGGTTGGCGTCCTGCTTCAGGGTGGTGCTCGGCAGCAGCTTGTGGCGCAGCTTGGAATCGAGCGCGGTATCGCCGTGCATTTCGCCGTCGACCTCCAGGTCCGGCGCGCGCTGGCGCACCAGGTCCAGCGTGGCGCGCATCTTCTGCGCCGATTCGCTGTTGGAAGAGCCGAAGTTCGAATGCGACAGCAGGGCCGCGCGCGGCACCAGGCCGAAGCGCTTCATCTCTTCCGAGGCCATGATGGTGATGGCGGCCAGCTCGTTGGCGTTCGGATTTTCATTGACGTGGGTGTCCACCAGCGCCAGCTGGCGGTCCTGCAGCACCAGGATGTTCATCGCCGCGTAGACGCAGGCGCCCGGACGGCGGCCCAGCACCTGGTCGATGTATTGCAGGTGCAGCTGGGTGGTGCCGAAGGTGCCGCAGATCATGCCGTCGGCATCGCCCTTCTTGATCATCATGGCACCGATCAGGGAATGGCGGCGGCGCATTTCCAGCTTGGCGTATTCCTGCGTCACGCCCTTGCGCGCGGTCAGTTCATAGTAGGCCTGCCAGTATTCGCGGTAACGCTCGTCGAAGTCCGGGTTGATCACGTCGTAGTCGACGCCCTGCTTCAGGCGCAGGCCGAATTTCTGCACGCGCGCATCCAGCACGGCCGGACGGCCGACCAGGATTGGGCGCGCCAGTTTTTCGTCGACCACCACCTGCACTGCGCGCAGGATCCGTTCTTCCTCGCCTTCAGCGTAGACGATGCGCTTCATGTCCGCCGGCGTCTGCTTGGCCACCGCGAACACCGGCTTCATGAAGGTGCCGGAACGGTAGACGAATTGCTGCAGGCTGTCGGCGTAGGCTTCCAGGTCCTTGATGGGGCGGGTGGCCACACCGGAATCTTCGGCGGCTTTCGCCACGGCCGGTGCGATCTTGGTCAGCAGGCGCGGGTCGAACGGCATCGGGATCAGGTATTCCGGTCCGAAGGCCAGGTTGGCGATGCCATAGGTGGTGGCAACGATGTCCGACTGCTCGGCGTGGGCCAGGTCGGCAATCGCGTGCACCACGGCGATTTCCATTTCACGCGTGATGGTGCTGGCGCCGCTGTCGAGCGCGCCGCGGAAGATGTACGGGAAGCACAGCACGTTGTTGACCTGGTTCGGGTAGTCCGAACGGCCGGTGCAGATGATGGCGTCGCCGCGCACCGCTTTCACGTCTTCCGGCAGGATTTCCGGGTTCGGGTTGGCCAGGGCCAGGATCAGCGGGTTAGGCGCCATCTGCTTGACCATGTCCTGTTTCAGCACGCCGCCGGCGGACAGGCCGAGGAAGATGTCGGCGCCTTCAATGCAGTCGGCCAGGGTGCGGTGCGGGGTCTCGCGCGCGAAGCGTTCCTTGTCCGGGTCCATCAGTTCGGCGCGGCCCTTGTAGACCACGCCGGCCAGGTCGGTGACCAGGATGTTTTCAATCGGGAAGCCAAGGTCGACGATCAGGTCCAGGCAGGCCAGGGCTGCCGCGCCAGCGCCGGAAACCACCAGCTTGACGTTCTTGATGTCCTTGCCGATGTATTTCAGGCCGTTCAGGATGGCGGCGCCAACGATGATGGCGGTGCCGTGCTGGTCGTCGTGGAAGACCGGGATCTTCATCTTCTCGCGCAGCTTGCGCTCGATGTAGAAGCACTCGGGGGCCTTGATGTCTTCCAGGTTGATGCCGCCGAAGGTCGGCTCCAGCGAAGCGATGATGTCGACCAGCTTGTCCGGGTCTTGCTCGTTGATCTCGATGTCGAACACGTCGATGCCGGCGAACTTCTTGAACAGCACGCCCTTGCCTTCCATCACCGGCTTGGACGCCAGCGGGCCGATATTGCCCAGGCCCAGTACGGCGGTGCCGTTGGAGATCACGGCCACCAGATTGCCGCGCGCAGTGTACTTGTAGGAGTTGGCCGGGTCGATGACGATTTCTTCGCATGGCGCCGCCACGCCAGGGGAATAGGCCAGCGCCAGGTCGCGCTGGTTGGTCAGTTGCTTGGTGGGGGAAACGCTGATTTTGCCTGGCTTGGGGCACTCATGGTACTCAAGCGCTGCGGCGCGCAGTTGTTGACGAAGTTCTTCTTTCTTGTCAGATCCCGAATCCATGCTGTACTGCCCCTTCTGTCCTGTGTCCGAAAGCCTCCGATTCTAGCAGATAGAGTGGTTGCTCTAACGTAGGTATTTTTACCAATGCCGAATTTTCATCGGTTTCCATTGCCTTTCAATCAAGAATCATGCTCGGCGACGGGATTTTTCCGCCGAACAAGTTAATAAACTGTCGCCCAGGCGACAATGCTGACTTGCGGCACGAAACCATAAAATCTTGTTGCGCTAAATCGGATTTGCTTGGAATTTTCAGCGAAAGCAACTTTACATATAGCATTTTCCTGCATAGACTGGGTTTACTGGCACTTTACGGAAGGTAACTACCATGCGAAATGCAATCTGGCATTCCTGGTCCCGACTGTCCGGCGTCCTGTTCCCTGCGACTGCTGTCGCCCTTTTCTTCACCCCGCAAGATTCCGGTTATGTTGCTTTGCTTGCAATGGCGGCGCTCGCTTCGGGCGGCACCTGGGTTTACTTGCGCGATAAGCCAAATAAGGACGAAGCTGGGGTGCCCCGCTAAAATGGCGGGATGCTTTCCGAATTCGACCTGATCAAACAATACTTCGTGCGCCCCTTGCCGGGGCGCGCAGCCCTTGGCATCGGCGACGATTGCGCCCTGCTGGTCCCGTCGCCGGGGATGCAGACTGCCATTTCGTCCGACATGCTGGTCGAGGGCCGGCATTTCTTTGCCGGCGAAGATCCGCAGCGCCTTGGCCACAAGAGCCTGGCCGTCAACCTGTCCGACCTCGCCGCCATGGGTGCCCGCCCGGTGGCCTTCACCCTGGCCCTGGCTCTGCCGGCCGCCGAACGCGCCTGGCTGGAAGGGTTCTCGCGCGGCCTGTTCGCGCTGGCCGATGCGCATGGCTGTGAGCTGATCGGCGGCGACACCACCAAGGGTCCGCTGAATATCTGCATCACCGTGTTTGGCGAAGTAGCGCCCGGGCGTGCCCTGCGCCGCAGCGCCGCCCGCCCCGGCGACGATGTCTGGGTATCCGGCACCTTGGGCGACGCGCGCCTGGCCCTGGCCGGCCACCTCGGCGAATTGGCCTTGCCGGCCGAAGCGCTGGCAGCCGCCGGCACGCGCATGCATACCCCGACGCCGCGCGTGCCGCTGGGCGTGATGCTGGCCGAGCGCAGCCTGGCCCATGCTGCCATCGATATTTCGGACGGCCTGGTGGGCGACCTTGGCCACATCCTCGAGAAATCCCGCGTTGGCGCCACCTTGAATGCGGACGCGCTGCCGGCCGGCCCGGTACTGGCAACCCAGCCCCAGGCGCTGCGCCGCGCCTTCACTGCGGCCGGCGGCGACGATTACGAAATCTGCTTCACCGCGCCCGCCTCAAGGCGCGAAGCGATCCTCGCCACGGGCGCCGAATGCGGTACCCCGGTCACCCGCATCGGCCGCATCGACGACGCGGCAGGCTTGCGCTGGACCGATGCCGCCGGCGCGCCACTGGCAGTGGAACTGTCCAGCTTCGACCATTTTTCCGGGTAAGCGATGAGCTTTCGCGAACAATTCGAACGCCTCGACACCGAGGAACTACTGGGCTACTTGCGCCTCGACCTGGCGGAAGAGGCCAAGCGCCCTCTTTTGCAAATCCTGTCAGCGCGCGGCGTTTCGTCCGCCACCATTGAGGGAATATTGGCGAGCGAATTCGAACGCCTGCAAGAGCACCATGCGCTGCAGGAACGCCGCCTGGCCAGCGTGGGTGCCCGGCTGGCGGCATTCGCCATCGACCTTGGCGCGGCTGCGCTGGCGTCAGGCATTCTGGAGGCGCATCTTGAATCGCGCTTCGAGGGCGAACAGTTGCCTTACGCTGGGGTCTTGTTTTGCGGGTACATGTTGCTCAGGGACGCCATTCCCGGCCAGGGGCTGGGCAAACGCCTACTGGGCCTTCGTGCGGTGCGCATGCCGGGTGAGCGCCGCATGACGCTGCCAAGCTCCTTCATCCGCAACGTGACCTTGCTGCTGTTCCTTCCTGACGCGCTGAGCATCGCAGGCGAAAGCCGCAGGCGCCTCGGCGACAGGCTAGCAAGAACTATTGTGTTGCGGGCGGCAGCAATTGACGCAGGTACTCGCCCGGCGGCTTCCCCACCAGCGCAGTAAATTCCTTGATGAAATGAGCCTGGTCGTAGTAGCCCAGGCTTAGTGCGAGCTGCGCCAAGTCCGGCGCGGCCCCGGCCTGAAGTTGGGCCACGGCTCCGTGCATGCGATAGCGCTTGATCACCCATTTCGGCCCGACACCGACGTATTGCTGGAACAGGCGCTGCAAAGTGCGTTTGTTGATACCTGCCTGTTCCGCCAAGGCGTCCACCGTGAGCATGGCTGGATCGCCGGCAATGGCCGCTACCAGCGCCACTGCGCGGCCGGCGTCGGCATCGGCATGCGGCTGCCGGGCCAGCAGGAACCCTTCTGCGGCGGCGGCCATCGCGACCGGCGCAGTGGCGCCATGGCAGGCGCGCACCTGCCGCGCCAACTCATCACCATCCGCGCCGAACGCCTGCGCCAATGCGACGCGTTGGTCGGCAATTTCGGCCACCGCGCGGCCGAGGAAAGGCCGGAAGCCACCCGGCTTGAATTTGATCCCGAAGGCGAAACCCTGCCCAGCCAGCAGCTTGGTGTAGCGCGCGGTGTGGACGCCATACACGCCGTCGCTATCGTGCTCGATCACCAGGTGCACATTGGGATGCGGCAGCGTTTCCTGCTGCTGCGGCGGATGGTCCTGCATGTCCCAGCCGACGAACCAGTAATGTTCGACCAGCCCGGCCAATTGCGCGCACGGCGCCAGCCGTTCGTGGCGAAATGTACCCGTCTCAAAACGCGGCACGAGAATGCCGCGCGGCTCGCTATCGATTTGTCGCGTTTTTCCAATCATCAGGCGGAGCAGACTAACATAATGGCCGGCATGAAAACACTGATCCCATTACTATTCGCATTCGCCGCTGCGGCGGCCAACGCAGGAGACAAACCCATGCAAATCGAAGGCAGCTTCGACGTCAAACTCACCCCCCAGGCGCCGGCCGAAGGCCAGACCTGGGGCAGGCAATCCATCACCAAGACCTTCCACGGCGCGCTCGATGGCAGCAGCCGTGGCGAAATGCTGGCCGCCGGCACCGCCGTCAAGGGCTCCGCCGGCTACGTTGCACTGGAACAGGTCACGGCCACGCTGGAAGGGCGCAAAGGCAGCTTCTTCCTGCAACACTTTGGCCTGATGGACAAAGGTACGCCAACGCTGAACGTCAGCGTGATTCCCGACTCCGCGACCGGCGAGCTCACCGGCCTGCAAGGCACGATGACCATCGATATTACTGGCGGCCAGCACCGTTACACCTTCACCTACAGCCTCCCGCCGCGCTGAGCTGACTCAATAGGCGAGGTGATGTCATGAAGTGGTCATAACAGGTGGCTATTCTCCTGCCTGTCTCCACATTCATACCTTCTCTCCCGTGAATGTTTTCAGCCGCCCCCAAGGGCGGCATTTTTTTGGGTAAGTGCATGAAAGTCGGGGTCAGCTCCGGCAATCGGACATTTTTAATCAAATTTCAAGCTCGACAGTATTTGCTTCCGCAACCAGGACCCGCGTCTCCTCTGACGCATCGAAACGAGCCTACGTTCGCAGCCTGTTTGTCGGCAGCAGCACTTACCCTGAAAAAACAGGGGCCAATCCCGCCAAATGTCCGATTGCCGGAGCTGACCCCGACTTTCAATCCTCTAGCCGGTGAGTGCGGTGTGGTCTTCGCCGGGTTCGCCGGCGCGACGGCCGCTGCCGTGCATCAGCCAGTAGTGGTGGAAGGCCAGGCGGATGTTGTCGCGCAGCTGGGTGTCGTCCCACGGCTTGGTGTAGAAGCGGTAAATCGCGCCGCGGTTGATGGAATCGAGCACCGCTTCCAAGCCGGTGTAGCCGGACAGGATGATGCGGATGGTGTCCGGGTACATTTCCTTGACCTTGGCCAGGAATTCAGTTCCGCTCAGGATCGGCATGCGCTGGTCGCACACGATCACCTGCACCGGATACAGCGCCAGCAGGTCGAAGGCTTCGGCCGGCGAGACAGCGGTCAGGATGCGGTAGCCATCGCGGCGGAATAGCCGGTGCAGCGAGGACAGCACGTTGACGTCGTCATCCACCAGCAGCAGGGTTTGCGGCGGTTCGGCGGCGACATTGGGGTCGGGCGGCAGGCTCTTGCCCGATTCGGCCAGCGCGCCCATTTCAGGGGCTGCCAGGGGACGGCTGAAGAAGTAGCCCTGGATTTCGTCGCAGCGGTTGCGGCGCAGGTATTCGAGTTGCGGCCGCGTCTCCACGCCTTCCGCAATCACGCGCAGCTTGAGGCTGTGCGCCATGCTGATGATGGCCAGCGCGATCGCCGCGTCGTTGGGGTTGGTGGTGATGTCGCGCACGAAGGCGATATCGATCTTCAGCTTGTCGATCGGGAAGCGCTGCAAATAAGCCAGCGAGGAATAGCCGGTGCCGAAATCGTCGATCGCCACCTTGATGCCCAGTTCCTTGAGCGCCGTCAGCACCTGGATGGTGCGCTCGGCGTTCGACATCAGGGCCGTTTCCGTCAATTCCAGTTCCAGCAGCTCGGGCGGCACCTTGTGCCGTTCCAGCGCCTGCCGGACGTCGTTCTCCAGGTCGCCCTCGACGAACTGGCGGCTGGCCACGTTGACCGCAACATGCACGCCGCCTACCGGCGTGCGCAGCCAGGTGGCGATCTGGCGGCAGGCAGCGTCGATGATCCAGCTGCCTACCCGCACGATCAGGCCGGTGTCTTCCAGCACGCTGACGAATTCCGCCGGATAGACCAGGCCATAACCCGGCCGGTTCCAGCGCAGCAGCGCTTCGGCACCGCTGATGCGGCCCGTGGTCAGGTTGACCTTGGGCTGGTAATGCAATTCCAGCTCGTTGTTGTCCAGCGCGCGGCGCAGCGCCATTTCCAGGTCGAGGCGCGCCAGCACTTGCACGTTCATGCCGGCAGTGAAGAAGCGGTAGCCGTCGCCGCCGGCATCCTTGGCGCGCTCCATCGCGGTATTGGCGTACTTGACCAGCGTTTCCGGATCGTTGGCGTCGTCCGGGTACATGGCGATGCCGATGGACGCGGTCAGCGTGGCCTGGTGGTCGTCCAGCTCGAACGGTGAGCGCAGCGCTTCGCGCACTTCGTTCGCCACCAGCACGGCGTCCTGCTGGTCGCGGGTCATGGTCAGGATCAGCGCGAACTCGTCGCCGCCCAGGCGGCCTACGGTATCGCGCAGGCGCACGCATTGCACCAGGCGGTTGCTGAATTCGTGCAGCAGCTGGTCGCCCATGGCGGCGCCCATCGAGTCGTTGACCTTGCGGAAGCGGTCCAGGCCGATGAACAGCACCACGATGCGCCATTCCTTGTCCTGCGCCAGCTCGATCGATTCGCCCAGGGTCTGGAAGAACAGGGTGCGGTTCGGCAGGCCGGTCAGGCGGTCGTAGTGCGCCATATGGCGCAGGCGTTCTTCGGCCAGGCGGCGTTCGGTGATGTCGCGCGCCACGCAGATCAGGGTGCGGTGGGCCGACTCGCCTTCGCTTTGCAGCAGCCAGTAGACTTCAACCGGCACGGCGGCACCGTCGCTGCGCAGCAGCTCGATCTCGGTCAGCTCCGGCGCGCGGTGCGGGGCCGTCAGCGCCTGGCCGGCCCGCTCGGCCTGCGCCGACAGGGTTTCGTGGCTGCCCAAGCCAAGCCGGGCCGGTTCCAGCGACAGCAGTTGCGCGCGCGGGTGGCCCAGCATGCGGCATGCGCCTTCGTTGACGTCCACCAGGGCCAGCGTATTGGTGTCGATCAGGAAGATGGCGTCGGCAGTGGCGTCCATCGCGCTGCGAAAGCGCTGCAGGTCGGCGGTGCGGGCACGCACCGTCTGCTCCAGCACCTCGTTGTAGTCGCGCGCCTGCTGGTGCAGCAGCCGCACTTCCAGCATATTGGTGATGCGCGTGAGGACCTCGACCGGGTCGAAGGGCTTGCTGATGAAATCGCGCGCGCCGGCATCCAGGGCCGGCAGCTTCTGGTCCGGCTGCGCCGTCACCACCAGCACCGGCAGGTATTCCGGTTCCAGCGGTTTCAGCGCCTCCATCACGTCGAAACCGCTCATGCCTGGCATGTGCAGGTCGAGGATGATCAGGTCATAGCGGTGCTCTTCGTGCCAGGGCGCCACCACGCGCGGGTCGGTGGTGGAGCTGACGTTCACGTAGCCGCTGGTCTGCAGCAAGTATTCCAGCAGCTGCACGTTGACCGGCTGGTCGTCCACTATCAGGACTTTGGCGTTCAGGATATCGTCGCGGCTGATCACTTGGACGTACTCCCTTCTTCCTCCCTGCGAACCAGGAAGGCCATGGTGCTGTTGATCGCTTCCGTGAACTCGTCGATGTTGATCGGCTTGATCAGGTAGCGGAAGAAACCGGCCGCCAGGCCTTTTTCAACGTCGCGCGGCATGGCATTGGCGGTCAGGGCGATGACGGGGATATGCGCGGTGCGGGGATCGGTGGACAGCAGCTTGACCGCATCGATGCCATTCAGGCCCGGCAGGTTGATGTCCATCAGGATGATGTCCGGCTGGTGGGCGCGGGCCAACTCGATGCCAAGGTGGCCGTCCGGCGCGGAAATCAGTTTCAGGTCGGGGCGGAAGCTGATGATTTCTTCCACCAGCTTGAGGTTGGCCGGATTGTCTTCCACGTACAGGATGGTGGCCGGCTCGCCCTGCGCATGGCGGTGCGGCTGTGCCGGACGTTCGGCATTCTGGTCGATGCGCGACGGCGTCGGCTCGGTCGATTCCAGCTCGATCCAGAACATGCTGCCCACGCCCTGGCTGCTGGTAACGCCGATGGTACCGCCCATCAGCTCCACCAGGCGCTTGGTGACCACCAGGCCGATGCCGGTGCCCTCCTCGGCCCCGCTCTCCTGGCCCAGGCGGTTGAAGGGCTGGAATAGCTGCTTGACCTGCTCTGGCCGCAGGCCCATGCCGGTATCCTGCACCGAGACCCGCACCAGCTTAGGCCCGCTCGGGCTGCAATCGACCACCACGGCGCCGCCGTCTCGGTTGTACTTGATGGCGTTGGACAGCAGGTTAAGCAGGATCTGCTTGAGGCGCGTGCGGTCGGCCGTCACATTGGCCACGCAGCCATCCGGGAACAGCAGGCGGATGCCGCGCGCACTGGCCAGCGGCGCCACCATGCCCTCGCATTCGTGCAGGATTTCGTTAAGCGCCACCGGCTCCAGCGACAGCGCCACCGCGCCCGACTCGATCTTGGCCAGGTCGAGGATTTCGTTGATCAGGGTGAGCAGGTGGCGGCCGGACTTCAGGATATGGTTGGCGAATTCGCGCTTTTGCACCAGTGTTGACGGCAGTTTTTCCGAGGTCAGGATTTGCGCGAAGCCGAGAATGGCGTTCAGCGGCGTGCGCAGCTCGTGGCTCATGGAGGAGAGGAAGGCCGACTTGGCCTGGTTGGCGCTCTTTGCCTCCTGCATGGCCATCGCCAGTTCGCTATTGGCCTGCTCGAGCTGCAGCGTGCGTTCGTGCACGCGCTGCTCCAGCTCTTCGTTCAGGCGCATGACTTCCTGCTGCGCCTTGCTGCGCTGTTCCGCCTCGCGCGCGATTTCGCTGCTGGAAGTTTCCAGCTCGCGCGTGCGGCTTTCGATCTCGCTCAGCATCTTGTTGAAGGAGTCGGCCAGTTCGGCCACCTCGTCGTTGCTGGTGCCCGGCGCGCGGCGCGAGTAGTCGCCGGTCGCCATCACTTCGCGCGCCACATCGGCAATCGCCAGCACCGGCTGCGTGACGACCTTGTTCAGGGGCCGCATCAACAGGTAGGCAATGCCCATCGCCAGGAAGGTGGCGATGATGGCGATCATCACGTAGTCGCCAAAACGGCCCATCAGTTCGTAGTCCGCCTGCAGGTAGACCGTGCCCAGCAGCTCGCCGTTATCGCGAATGCGCCGGAACAGCATCATCTTGCCATCTTCGAACGCCACGCCTTCAGCCTGCGGTGCAGCCGGCACGCTGATGTCGACGCCTGGCGCCACATAGGTGGCGAACAACTGCCCGCGTGCATTGTAGATGGCGCCTGCGTTGACTTTGGGCCGCAGCCGCAGCAAGGCCAGGTTTTCCTTGGCCAGGCGGGGGTCGTCGAACGTCAGTGCCGGCGCGCTCATATGACCAAGCAGTTCGGCCTGCGTGGTCATGTCGGAACTCAGGGATTGGTGGTAGGCGCGCAAGTCATACGCAATGATGGTGCCAAGCGACACCAGCAGGGCCACCAGCGTGACCAGCATGACCACGCCAAGCAGCTTTTGCGGCAGGGAGCGGCGGCGCGCCATCATCCCGCCACCTGCTGTACACGCAGGGCGGCCGACAGCATGCGCGCACTGATTTTCAGGCGCGCCACAGCCGCATGTTTCAGGGAGACTTCAAAGCGCAGCCTTTCGTCGGCGATGACGAAGTTGATCATGCCGCCCATGCCGAAAGTTTCATCGCCATCGGTGACCGTCAGCACGGGCTGGCCGCGGCTGGCCGCCAGCAGGTCCTGCGCCAGCCCCTTGTCCTGCGCGGGGATGAACAGGATGTGGATGCCGGCCAGGCTGTCGCCGCGCTTGACGCGCTTGACCTGCAGCGCGCGGCCATTGGCGGTGTGGCCGGCCACGGTTTGCTCCAGTTGCTCGGCCAGCGAATCGGCGCCGGCCACGCCGATCACGATTGGCGCGTCCGGGCGGGCGAAACTGCCCTCCGGCCATTCAACGAAACCGGCGAACTTGTACAGGTAGGCGGCCTTGACCTGGCGCTCCAGGCTGGAGCTCGATTGGGCATGGGCGAGCAGGGGCCACAGCGCAACCAACAGCAGCGCCACCCAGAATACGGGACGTCTTCCTTGGAGAGTCCTCACCACCGTGCCTCGCGAACAGAGGATTTGGGGCATTCTATCGCTGAGTACCCGGCAGCGGCGCAATTATTGGTTTATCGCACCACAAAAGCCTTCCCCGGCTTGCAAGTTAGTCGTGACGCCACATTATTGCGGTGCAGCGTGGTCAATCTGCACAGCAGCGCGCTAGAATGGGCTCAAATGCTTTTGTTTGCTAAAGGAGCCACAAGTGAGTACAGACATCAACGAACTGGCCGCCCAGGTGGGCAAGGCCCTGCAAGACAAAGGCTTGCTGTTGGCAACCGCGGAATCGTGCACCGGCGGTGGCATCTCGACGGCGATCACGGAAATTGCCGGCTCCACCGGCTGGTTCGATTGCGGCTTCGTTTGCTATTCGAACGCCTCCAAGACCGAGATGCTGGAAGTGCCAGCGGCCATGATGGCGCAATTCGGTTCTGTCAGTGAAGAAGTGGCGGCCGCCATGGCGCAGGGCGCGCTCGGCTCCAGCAACGCCCATGTGGCGGTATCGGTCACCGGTATCGCCGGTCCGACCGGCGCTGTGCCGGGCAAGCCGGTTGGCACCGTCTGTTTTGGCTGGGCCAACGCGGACACCGTGCATACCGAACGCCTGGTGTTCTCCGGCGACCGCCAGTCGGTGCGCGCGCAAACCATCGAGCATTCGCTGAAAGGCTTGCTGCGCTTTATTAATTGAGTTTGATTAGGCGAGCAGGCCGCTGCGGCGCTCCGCCGCAGCGGGTTCAAACAGGGTCAGGCCGCCGATGGCGCGGCTGATCGCTACGTACAGGTAGCGCCGTTCCTCGGCGTATTCATCCCCATTGCGGGTGGCGCGCGGGAACTGGCCCTCTTCCATATACGGCAGCAGCACCTGCTGCCATTCCCTTCCCTTTGCCGACTGCACGGTGGCCAGCGCCAGCGCTTTGCCGGCGCCGCCGCGTGCCGCCGGCTTGCCGCGCGTTGCCACCTGGCGGCGCCGCAGTTCTTCGAGGAAGGCCGGCGCCTTGGCATCGCCCTGGCGCCGGGCGAAATCCATGAAGGCGCGCAGGGTGCGCAGCACCGAGTCGGCGTGGGCGCGCTTGACGAAGGTGCGGCGGGTGGCGGCCGGCAGGTCCAGGCCGGTGCTGGCCAGTTCCAGCAATTGCGCGGCGCTGGCCGTTGCGGCCTGCGCCTTCATCTGCGCCAGCACGTCGGCCAGGCGCTGCTTCCAGCGCCGGGTGGCCCCGTTGTCGTAATGCTGCTCGGCGCACAGCAGGCCGCTGAACATGAATTCCAGGGTTTCCGGGTCGCGTACCACGGCGTCTTTCTGCTGTTGGTAGGCGTCTCCGGAACCGTACATGGCGTGGCTGGACTCGTAGTCGCGGCGGTCGCCCGATACGGAGAAATAGGTTTGCAGGCCGTCGACCATCAGTTCGCAGCTTTCCTTGTCCGCTTTCAACGTGCTGTAGTCGCCGCTGGCGACGTGCAGCAGGGCGCGCAAGGCCATGATTTCCGGGCGCTTGAGGTAGGAGGCGAAACCGTCGCAGTTGTAGGGCAGTCCGGCGTCCAGCAACGCGTTTTCGATTTCCACGCTCTGGTCGACTTCGCGCAGGATGATGGCCAGGCCGGGACCGAGCGCCAGCTCCTTCGCCTTGGCGACAACGGCGCCGGCGCAGGCCTGCGGGTCGGCATGGTCGTATTCGACGTGGCGCACTTCGGAATAGGTATCCGGGTGCGATTCGAAACCGCATTTCGGCACCGCGCGTTCCAGCAGCTTTTTCAGCGACACGCCGCAGCGGCGCGACTGCGACAACGGCAGCCGCTCCGCATTGGGGAAGGCCAGCTCGAAACCGCCGCCCGAAAAGCGAGGGTCGGCGCCGCGTTCAGCATTGATCACCTGGTGCCGGTCGCCCACCACCACCAGCCGCGCGTTGCGGCGGAACAGTTGCAGCAATTCGAATTCGGCTGCGTTCACGTCGTGCCACTCGTCGACCAGCAGCAGGTTGGCCTGCGGCATGTCGTGCACCGCTTCCGGAAAACGGCGCAGGATGGAAACCAGGTCGGTGGCGTAATCGACCGGCGCCTGCCACAGGATATGGCCGGCCTGCGGCTGGCGGCGGCGCTCGAACTCATGGAAGATTTCCACGATCTCGCGGTCTTCCAACTGGAATTCATTGCACAATTCGTCGAAGGTGAAATCGTCGAAGACTTCATCCTCGAAGCGCAGCGTGGCCAGGGTGGCCTTCATCTGCGCCAGCAACTGCAGCATCATTTCCACGCGCTGGGTGCTGCGTTCGAAGTCGAAGTCGAATTCCGTGTAGCGGCCTTCGTGGCGCTGCCAGATCGTATTGGCGGCTGCCACCAGCATCGGGCGCATCTGCTCCAGGCTGGACCAGCGCTCCGGCAGGTCGAGCCAGTTGCCGTGTTCCGCGATACGGGTAAGCTGCGACCGCGCCAGCGCTTCCACCGTCAGCACCTGTACTTTGCGGTCAGGACATTCCTGCGCCAGCTTTTCGTAGAAGCGCTGGCGCGCCCCTTCCGAGAAGCACAGGCCCAGCACGACACCCGGTTCCTGTGCCGCCAGCATGGACAGCGTGGTAGTCTTGCCTGTCCCGGCGCGCGCCTCGATCATCAAGGTCTGGGCGCGGGACTTCAGGATCGCTTCCTGCTCGCTGGATGGTGAAACTCGCATGCCTGTTCAAATGGTGCCAATGAAAACACGCATTCTACCTTGGCTGGCCGCCGCAGCCGCCCTCGCCGCCCCGGCCGTGGGGCATGCGGCGCCACCGCTGACGGTGTACGCCGCCGGCGACATCGCCGATTGCCGCTACAATCGCGCCGCCGACTCCGGCGCCGCCGGAACCGCCGCCCTCATCGACAAAGGCGACCCGCAGGCCCTGATCCTCTCCCTGGGCGACCATACCTACCCAAGTGGCGCGGCCGCCGAATTCAAGGACTGTTACGCCCCCACCTGGGGCCAGTTCAAGGCGCGCACCCGCCCCACGCCCGGCAACCACGAATACACCAGCGGCAAGGCTACCGGCTATTTCGAGTACTTCGGCGAACTGGCCGGCCCGCCCGGCCGCGGTTATTACAGTTTCGACAAGGGCGGCTGGCATTTCATCTCCCTGAACAGCGACCTGAAAACCGCCGACCACCAGCGCCAGCTCCTGTGGCTCAAAGACGACCTGGCTGCCAGCAAGGCGCGCTGCACCTTGGCCTATTGGCACGCGCCCATGTATAGTTCTGGCGGGCACACCCCGACCAGCAAGATGCAGGACATCTGGCGCGCACTGCACGCAGCCGGCGTCGAGCTGGTCCTGTCCGGGCATGACCACGACTACGAGCGCCTGGCGCCGATGGATGCCGACGCGCAGCCCGATGCCGCGCGCGGCGTGCGCCAGTTCGTGGTCGGCACCGGCGGCGCCATGCTGACACCCTTCCTGTGGCTGAATGAGCAAAGCGAAGCGCGTTCCAACTGGCGTACCGGTGTGCTGAAACTGGTTTTGAAGGAAAACAGCTACGAATGGGAGTTCCTGCCGGTCCCACCGAAAACGGCGCCGGAGCCCCCGCAGCAGGAGGCCCGTGACAGCGGCACGGCCAACTGTCACTGATAACAGGAGCATCAATGCAAAACACGGTTCACTTCGTCCTGCAGGGCAAGGGCGGTATCGGCAAGACGTATGTATCGACCATCCTCGCGCAATGGCTGCAGGCCAAGAGCGAGACCCCGCTGCGCTGCTACGACACCGACCAGGAAAACACCACCTTCTCGCGCTACAAGGCGCTGGACGTGAAGCATGTGCCCGTGATGACCGAATCGCGCACCATCGATCCCAAGCGCTTCGACGCGCTGATGATCGACATCCTGGAAACGGACGGCAACTGCGTGATCGACAATGGCGCCAACACCTTCTCGCCGCTGATGGCCTACCTGATTGAGAACGACTGCTTCAACCTGCTGGAGGAATCGGGGCGCAAGGTGTACATCCACACCATCGTGGGCGGCGGCGACACGCTGCACGACACGGCGATGGGCTTCGTGACGACAGCCAAGTCGACCCAGGTGCCGCTGGTGCTGTGGGAGAACGAGCATTTCGGCCTGTTGCAATCGGCGTCCGGCAAGTCCTTCCTCGAATCGCAGACCTACGCCGACAACTCGCAGCGCGTGCGCGGCCGCATCGTGCTGAGCGCGCGCAACGCCGACACCTTCGGTGCCGACGTCAAGAAGATGAATACGGGCCGCCTGACGGTGGACGAAGTGAAGGCCAGCGACAAATTCAATGTGATGGAAAAGCAGCGCATCAAGGTCGTCTTCCGCGACCTGTTCGAACAACTCGACCTGGTGGACTGGTAATGGCCCTCGATCCGCAGAAACTGCGCCTGCATGTGTTTGAAAAGACCGGCATCAAGGTCGATGTCGACGACCCGATCTTCGCCCTGGTGGCCCTGAACGAAGCGGTGCTAGAAGAAGTGGTCGAACGCCACCTGGCGCGGCTCGATGGCGCCCACGCGCCGGCGACGGCCACGCCAGGTGCCGCCTACGTGCCCCCACCAGGCGCCCGCCCCATCCCCACCTCGCACGAACCGTTTTCGCGCCGCGAACTGCGCCTGCTGGCAGCCGCCGCCGGCGTAGCTGTCCTGACCGCCGCCCTGGTGCTGATCGGCCAAGCCCTCTTCAGCAAGCCCGCCGGCATCCCGCCCGCCAAGCTCGAGCGCGCCCTGCAGACCCTCGACGCCAAGACCCGCGCCGCCTTCGAAGCCGAACTCTCGAAATAAAAGTCGGGGTCAGCTCCGGCAATCGGACAAAAATTTCACATGTGAAATTTTTGTCCGATTGCCGGAGCTGACCCCGACTTTCATGCTAACATGTGAATACCTATTCATTTGTTTGCTATGGCTATCTATTCTGACAACGATGCTTCCGTCGCGGAGCTGGCGGATCTGTTCCATTTGCTGGGGGATTCAACCCGGCTGCGTATCGTGCTGGCTTGCCTGGAGCAGCCGATCGCGGTCAGCGATATCGCGGGCTCGCTGCAACTGAGCTCGTCGCTGGTCAGCCACCACTTGCGCCTGCTGCGCGCGGCCCGTATCGTCAAATCCGAGCGCCAGGGCAAGCAAGTCTTCTATTCCACCGCTGATGCGCATATCAGCGGCGTCCTGCGCGATATGCTGGAACACATCGCCGAACCATCCAACGGTAACGAACAATGAGCGCCCATCACCACGGACATGGCCACGACCACGGCCATCATCACCACCATCACGGCGAAGTAGGCCACGGCCGTGCCTTCGCCATCGCTATTGCGCTCAACGCGGCCTTTGTCGCCATTGAGTTCTTCTACGGCTTCCTGGCCAATTCCACCGCGCTGATGGCCGATGCCGGCCATAACCTGTCGGATGTACTGAGCCTGATCCTGGCCTGGGGTGCCGCCATCTTGGCCAAGCGCGAGCCGTCCGGCCGCTACACCTATGGCTTGCGCAGCAGCTCGATCCTGGCGGCGCTGTTCAATGGCATGCTGCTGATGGCGGCCACCGGGGCCATTGCCTGGGGCGCGTTCCAGCGTCTGATGGCGCCGACGCCTGTGGCGGGGCTGACCGTCTCCGTGGTTGCTGGCATCGGCATTGCCGTCAATGGCATTTCGGCCTGGCTGTTCATGAAGGGCAGCAAGGACGATCTGAATATCCGCGGCGCCTACCTGCACCTGGCAGCCGATGCGGCCATCTCGCTGGGCGTGCTGATCGCCGGCCTGGTGGTCATGTACACCGGCTGGGCGTGGATCGACCCGGCAGTATCGCTGGTGATCGTGGTGCTGATCATGAAGAGCACCTGGTCGCTGCTGCGCGAGGCGCTGGATATGACCCTGGGCGCAGTGCCGGGCAATGTCGATGCGGCTGAGGTGGAGAAATTCCTGCTGGCCAGCCCCGGCGTGACAGGCGTGCACGACCTGCATATCTGGTCGATGAGCACCACCGACGTGGCGCTGACCTGCCACCTGGTCATGCCGGGCGGTTATCCGGGCGATGCCGCCATCGACAACATCGCCAGCCAGTTGAAGGAGCAGTTCGGCATCCACCACACTACGCTGCAGACCGAGCAGGGTACCACCCAGCACGAGTGCTGCCTGCAAGGCCATGACCATGCGCTCGAAGAAAAGCACGACCATGATCACGATCATGACCACCACCATGGCCATGCCCATTAAGCCCCAGTACCGGCCCGGGCCAAAAACCCATACATAGCCCCGCCAGCCCGTCCAAGCTTTCGGACGAAAAAATTGCCTGCCCGCATCATTAATATGCCGGCAGGCTTATAAATCAATCACTTACCGGCCTCCGTCCCGCGCAATGACAGCGGGCACACGGCTTGCTGTTGAGCCAGGACCCCGCCAGAAACGCGGGGACCTACACAACGGAGACCGGAATGCAAAAGAAGCGCCCCCTCACCCTCTACATCCTGTTCGCGATGCTGCTTGGCATCGCCGTCGGCTACGCCTGTCACACGGTATTCCCTGACAAAAAACTCACCGCCGACATCTCGGCCCATATCTCGCTGGTGACCGACATCTTCCTGCGCCTGATCAAGATGATCATCGCGCTACTGGTGTTCTCCACCCTGACTGTCGGCATCGCCAACCTGAGCGACGGCAAGGCCGCCGGCCGCATTGGCGCCAAGGCCTTCGCCTGGTTCATCGTTGCCTCGCTGTTCTCGCTGGCCCTGGGCATGCTGCTGTCGAACCTGATGCAGCTCGGCACCAACCTTGGCCTGCCGCTGCCCGCCATCGACGCCAGCACTGGCTTGAAAACCTCGGCCTTCACGCTGAAGGACTTCGTCACCCACGTGGTGCCGAAGTCGCCGATCGAGGCCATGGCCAATAACGAGATTCTGCAAGTGCTGGTGTTCTCGATCTTCTTCGGTTCAGCGCTGGGTGCGCTGGGCGAATCCGGCAAGCGCTTGCTGGACGTGGTCGACGAACTGGCGCAGGTAATGTTGCGCATCACCGGCACCATCATGGGCATGGCCCCGCTGGCGGTGTTTGCCGCCATGGCTTCGGTGGTCACCACCAACGGCCTCGGCATCCTGGCCACTTTCGCCAAGTTCATGGGCGGCTTCTACCTTGGCCTGTTCTGCCTGTGGGTCCTGCTGATCGGCGCCGGCTTTGCCGTGCTGGGTCCGCGTGTACTGCGGCTGGTGGGCCTGATCCGCGAACCATTCCTGCTGGCCTTTTCCACCGCCAGCTCGGAAGCGGCCTATCCAAAACTGCTGGTCGCGCTGGACAAGTTCGGCGTGCAGCGCCGCATTTCCAGCTTCGTTCTGCCGATGGGCTATTCCTTCAACCTGGACGGCTCGATGATGTATTGCACCTTCGCCGTGCTGTTCATCGCCCAGGCTTACGGCATCGACCTGTCGCTCGGCACCCAGGTCACCATGCTGCTGCTGTTGATGCTGACCTCCAAAGGCATGGCCGGCGTGCCGCGCGCTTCACTGGTGGTGATCGCCGCCACGCTGACCCAATTCCACATCCCGGAAGCAGGCCTGCTGTTGCTGATGGGCGTGGACCAGTTCCTCGACATGGGCCGTTCGGCCACCAACGCTGTCGGCAACGCCATCGCTACCGCCGTCGTGGCGAAGTGGGAAGGCGCGCTCGGCGCAGAAGAACAAGCGGACGAGCATAGCTACATCCGCGCCGCCTAAGAACAACAACCTCAGGAGAACCCCAATGAAATACACTGCCACCACCCTGCTGGCCCTGGCCTGCTGCAGCGCGCACGCCCAATCTTCCGTCAAAATCTACGGCGTGGCCGATGCCGGCATCGTGCTCGAACGCGGCGGGGCCGCCGGCAATACCAGTAATGTAAGCAGCGGCGTCGCCTCCGGCTCGCGCATTGGCTTCAAGGGCATGGAAGACCTGGGCAATGGCCTGTCGGCCAGCTTCGTCGTCGAGAGCGGCTTTGCGATGGATACCGGCGCCTCCGGCCAGGGCGGCCTGACATTCGGCCGCCAGTCCTTCGTCTCGCTCGGCAGCCCGCTTGGCACCATCAGCGCCGGCCGCCAGTACTCGCCGTATTACAAGGCCCTGCGCGATATCGCCGATCCCTTCGCCGATGGCCTGGCAGGGCAGGCTACCAACCTGATGGTGCCTAACCGCCGCATGGACAATTCGCTGCTCTACGCCTCGCCCAAGCTGGCGGGCTTCTCGACCGAGCTGGCGTACAGCGCGGGCGAAGTGGCAGGCGACAGCACCCGTAAGCGCGCCCTGAGCGCTGCGCTGGATTACGACGCAGGTCCATTGGCGCTGTCGGTCTCGCACTTCCGCCGCGAAAGCACCAGCGCCGGCCTGCATGCCCACAACACCCTGCTGGCAGCGCGCTACAAGTTGGGCAACTACCAGCTGCACGCGGGTTATGCCTTCAACCGCGGCATGGGCACGGTAGGCGGCGGCGGCAGCAGCACGCTGTCGAACGGTGCAGCCGGCACGACCGGCACCATTACCAGCGCCACCAGCATCATCACCAGCGGCACCATCGGCGTTCCTGGCGCTTCCAGCCGCGACGTGGTGCTGGGCCTGTGCGCGACCTTCGGGCCGCACAGTTTTGCCGGCTCGGTGGTGCAGCATATGGACCGCAGCGCAGCCGACCAGGATGCGCGCCAATATGGCCTGGCTTATCTGTACTCGCTGTCCAAGCGCACCGACCTGTACGCTGCCTATGGCAGCATCAACGGACAGAATGGCGCGCCTTTCACAGTCGGCAATGCCACCGACGACGGCAAGGGCAGCCGCGCTTTTAACCTGGGGTTGCGCCATCAACTGTAAGCAAGGTTTGTTATAGTTGGCTTTTATGCCAATCCAGTCCGACATCACCACAAGCTCGCAGGCGCAGCCGCGCCAGGCCCAACACGTCCGTACTTTATGGGGCCTGGTGCTGCTGGCTGGCCTGGCCCTGCCCTACCTGGCGTACTGGTGGGCCGACAGCGCGACCACCGAGCGCCTGCGCGAAGCGGGAGCGCAACGGCTGGAGGTGTACGCCACCAGCCTGGAAAACCTGCTCGACAAGTACGACCTGGTGCCGCGCATGCTGGAGCTGGACAAGGATGTGGTGCGGCTGCTGGAAAATCCCGGCGACGAGGATGCGCGCAACAGCGTCAACGAATACCTGGAAGGCCTGAACAAGAAGGCCGAATCCAGCAATATCTACATCGTCAACCTGCAGGGCCGCACCCAGGCCGCCAGCAACTGGCGCCAGCGCGACAGCTTTATTGGCGACGACGTCAACTTCCGCCCGTATATCCGCAATGCGCTGCGCGGCCGCCCTGGCGGCTTTTACGGCGTGGGCACGACCAGCCTGGAGCCGGGCTACTTCTATGCGCACGGGATCTACAAGGATGGCCGCATGCTGGGCGTGGCGGCCATCAAGGTCAGCATCGAAAGCCAACAGCGGAGCTGGACGCAGGGCAGCGACAAGGTGGCGCTGGTGGACCCGAATGGCGTGATCTTTCTCAGCTCGGACCCGGCCTGGAAATTCAAGGCACTGAAACCCTTGTCGGCAGGCGTGCGCGCCGAGCTGGAACAAACCCGCCAATACTTCGCGCAGGCGCTGCCGCCGCTGACGCTGAAGCACGACGAGGCGCTGGCCAACGGCAACCGCCTGCTGGTGATCCGCGACAGCAATGCCCCAGCCGCGGCCACCACGCCGCTGATGCTGGCGCAAACCCGCTCGCTGTCGCCGCGCGACTGGACTTTCATCTACCTGTCCGACCTGAACGCAGCGCGCGGCAATGCCAGCGTGGCTTTCCTGTTTGCGCTGCTGGCGTATGGCTTCCTGGTGCTGCTGTTCCTGTACTGGCGCCAGCGCTTGCGGGCCAAGGAAGAACTGGAGCGCATGGTCGCCGAGCGTACCGCCAGCCTGGCGCGCATGACGCAGGACCTGAGCAAGGAAGTCGACGTGCGGCGCCAGGCCGAGCAACAATTGCAGATCACGCAGAACGAGCTGTTCCAGGCCGGCAAACTGGCGGTGCTGGGGCAGATGTCGGCCAGCATCACGCATGAACTGAACCAGCCGCTGACGGCGCTGCGCACCATGTCCGACAACGCCGTGCTGCTGTTCGAGCGCGGCCGCATGGACGACGTGCGCAGCAACCTGAAGACCATTTCGCAGGTGGTGGCGCGCATGGGCACCATCACCGGCAAGCTGAAGGGCTTTGCCCGCAAGTCGAATGCGGAACTGGGGCCGGTGTCGATCCACACCTCGATCTCGAATGCCCTGGTGTTGGTGGAGCGCCGCATCCAGCTCGACAAAGTCACCTTCCAGTTGCGCATCGACCAGGCCGATATCTATGCGCTGTGCGACAGCAACCGCCTGGAGCAAGTACTGCTCAACCTGATGACCAACGCGCTCGACTCGATGGCCGGCTGCGCGGTACGCGAGCTGGTGCTGGAAGTGAGCAGCAAGCCAGGCCGCGTGCAGATCCGCGTGGCCGACAGCGGCCCCGGCCTCAGCGACGAAGCGCGCGCGCGGCTGTTCGAACCCTTCTACACCTCCAAGCCGCAAGGCGAAGGCCTGGGGCTTGGCCTGGCCATTTCAGAACAAATCATCCGCGATTTCGGCGGAAGCTTAAGAGCGGAACAGGCCAGTGCCGGCGCCTGCTTCGTGATCGAATTAAAAGCGGCGCAGGAGACATGATGGACAATATACAAGTGCTGCTGGTCGAAGACGACCCGACCGTGCGCGCCGGCAGCGCACAGGCGCTGGAGCTGGCAGATTTTACCGTGAGCAGCTTCGAAAGTGCCGAGCCGGTCGCCGAGCTGCTGCAGGCGAACAGCGCGGCCGTGCTGGTGAGCGACGTGCGCCTGCCCGGCATGAGCGGCCTGGAGCTGCTGGCAACGGCGCGTGCCATCGACCCGGAGCTGCCGGTGATCCTGGTCACCGGCCACGGCGACATTTCAATGGCGGTGCAGGCCATGCACGATGGCGCTTACGACTTCCTTGAGAAGCCCTATTCTTCGGAACAACTGGCCGAGGTGGTACGGCGCGCGACCGACAAACGCCGCCTGCAACTGGAAGTGCGCGCGCTGCGCCAGAAGCTCGAACACAGCGAGGGCATCGAAGCCTGCCTGCTGGGCAACACGCCCGCCATGCGCGCCCTGCGCCAGGTGATCCTCGACGTGGCCGGCCAGCCGGCCGATGTGCTGATTTACGGCGAAACCGGCACCGGCAAGGAACTGGTGGCGCGCTGCCTGCACCAGTTCAGCGAGCGCAGCAAGCACCACTATGTGCCGCTCAACTGCGGCGCCATTCCCGAGACCATTTTCGAGAGCGAGCTGTTCGGCCACGAGCAAGGCGCCTTCACCGGCGCCGCCAAGCGACAGGTCGGCAAAATCGAGCATGCCGACCGCGGCACGCTGTTCCTGGATGAAGTTGAAAGCCTGCCGCTGGCAATGCAGGTCAAGTTGCTGCGCGTGCTGCAGGAGCGCTCGATCCAGCGCCTGGGCTCAAACGCGCCGGTGCCGCTGGACATACGCGTGATTGCCGCCTCGAAGGAAGACTTGAAGGAATTTTCCGACCAGGGCAAGTTCCGCAGCGACCTGTATTACCGCCTGAACCTGATCGTGCTGCATATCCCGCCGCTGCGCGAGCGGCGCGAAGACATCCCGCTGCTGTTCGAGCACTTCATGATGGACGCGGCAGCGCGCTACAAGCGCCCCTGTCCCGTGGTGCCAGCCGCGCACATGCAGCAGTTGATGGCGCAGGACTGGCCCGGCAATGTGCGCGAGTTGCGCAATGCGGCGGACCGCTTCGTGCTGGGCCTGTCGGCTGCGGCCGAGAGCATGGCGCCTGCCACCCTGGCAGACCAGGTCGGCGCCTTCGAACGTATGCTGATAGAACAGGCGCTGCGCGCGGCCGACGGCAACGTCGCCGCCGCCTGTACCGCGCTGGGCCTGCCGAAGCAGACCATGTACCACAAGATGCAGAAATACGCCCTGGCGGCCGAAGACTACCGCTGAGTTATTTGACGTCCATCAGTTCAACGTCGAAGATCAGGGCCGAATTGGCAGGAATGTTCGGCATGGAGCGCGAGCCATAAGCCAGTTCCGACGGAATGATCAGGGTGCGCTTGCCACCTACTTTCATGCCGACGATGCCCTGGTCCCAGCCCTTGATCACTTTGCCGGTGCCCAGCTTGAAGTCCAGCGGTTCACCGCGTGGAATCGAGCTGTCGAACTGGCGGCCGCGCTGGTTCTTGGCCAGTGGGCGGTACAGCCAGCCGGTGTAGTGCATGAAGACAGTATTGCCGACGTTGGCTTCGGCGCCCTTGCCGATCTTGTGGTCGGTGATGATCAGTTGCTCGGCGGCTGGGCCGGGCTGGGCCGAACCCGGCACGATCGGGCCTTGCTGGGCCGACGCTGCGGCATCAGCTTGTTGCGCCACGGGAGCCGCTGGCTGCGCCTGGGCAGGTTCTTGGGTAGGCTGCTGTGCCTGCGCCAGGCCGGCGGCGCACAGGAATGCGAACAGGATCGAAGTGCGTTTCATGTATATTCGTTAAGTGGTTTTAAAGCGGCTGCCATGATAACAAAACAAGCTGTGCACAAACTGTTTTTTGCGCTCTGGCCGGACGCGGAAGTCCGCCAGGCCTTGCTGCGGCTGCAACAACCAGTACGCGGACGGCTGATTCCGCCGGAGAAACTGCACTTGACCATGGCGTTTCTCGGGCAGCAACCGGCCGAGGCCTTGCCTGTTTTGCTCGACATCCTGCATGCAACGCATGTACCGCCTTTGCAGTTGACGGTGGATTGTTATGGCTACTTCAAACGGCCGCGAATTGCGTGGACGGGGATGCGGGAGGTGCCGGCGGGCTTGCTGGCGGTGCAGGGGGAACTGATGGCGCGGCTGGAAGCGGCTGGTTTCAGCGCTGCGACACATGGGGAGTTCAAGCCGCACGTCACGCTGGCGCGCGAGGCGAAGGAAACGCCCGCCGAATTCAGCGGGAGGCCAGTGGTGTGGAATGTGGAAGGATTGGCGCTGGTTGAGTCGGTGGCCGATGGGCGTTATCTGCCGGTCGCTAAAACCGGTAAACCAGTGTCAGACACAAGTGTCTGACACTTGCCTGCGGCGGCCGCGTATCAGTTAACGATTTCCGCCTGCTCCGCCAGCTTGCGCAGCAAATGCCCCGCCGCCACCATGCCAAACGTCGCAGTCACCACCATCGCCGACCCAAACCCTGCGCAATTGATGCCCGTCAGCCCAGGCTTCGTCGCAGCCTTCTCATCGCCGTCAACGGTGCAAGCCTCGCCAGTCTCGGGAAACTTCAGCGGCTCCATCGAAAACACCGCATCGACCCCCAGCTTGTTCTTCGAATTCGGCGGATAGTTGTACTCGTTGCGCAAACGCCGCCGCACCTTCTTCAGCAGCGGCTCCTGCTCAGTCTTGGACAAATCACGCACCTCGATGCGCGTCGGATCAGTCTGCCCACCCGCACTGCCGATCACAATCAAAGGAATCTGCTTGCTGCGGCAATAGTGAATCAGGGCCGTCTTCGACTTGGCCGAATCGATCGCATCCACCACATAGTCGAAGCGATGCGCTCCCACCATCTCATCCAGGTTATCCGGCGTAACGAAATCCTCCACCTGCACTACTTCGCAGAATGGATTGATCTGGGCAATGCGCTCCGCCAGCGCGGAAATCTTGGCCATGCCAATGGTGCCGGACAGCGCCTGGATCTGGCGGTTGATATTCGACTCGGCCACATTGTCGAGGTCAATCAAGGTCAGCTTGCCGATCGCCGAGCGCGCCAGCGCCTCCACGATCCACGAGCCAACGCCGCCCACGCCAATCACGCAGACATGTGCCCCACGGAAACGCGCGAGGGCTTTTTCACCGTAAAGGCGGGCAATGCCGCCGAAACGGCGGTCAAAATCGATATCTTCCAGAACTGGATCAACTATTTGCGGGGAATTCATCCCGTTATTTTAGCTGACCCGGGCTACAATGTTTTCTCTTGCCAAGTACACTAGACCCGCGCTATGAGTAATTCCTTGATTGATACCGCCCCCGGCTACGACCAGCCGATCGCCGTCCTGAAGCACTGCCACGACAAGATCCGCAAGCAATTGCAAACCTTGCAGAACCTGCTGAGCCACCTGCCCCAGCACGGCGCCGATGCCGCTGCCCAGCAAGCCGCGCAGGCCGTGCAGAAATACTTCAACAAAGCCGCCCACCTGCATCATGCCGACGAGGAAAACGACCTGTTCCCGCTGCTGACTGCCGCCGCGCAAGGCGACGACGCGGCACTGCTGGCCAGGCTGGGTCCGCAAATCCTCGCGCAGCACAAGCAGATGGATCTCGACTGGGATATACTCGATTCGCAACTTGATAAGATTGCCAACGGTTCCAGCGCGGCATTGAATGTTGCCGATGTAGAGCGCTTCGTACAAGCGTACACCGCGCACATGGAAACCGAAGAGGCGCACGTCGCGCCCATGGCCAAACGGATACTCAGTCCCGCCCAGATGACCATCCTGGGCGAGGCCATGCAGCAGCGCCGCGGCATCCTGCCTGCGGCGATTGCCGGCGGAATCGCCCTGGCAGACCTGCGCATGGATTATGGCCGCGCCAGCCTGTCGGAAGCCGACACCCTGGCCGACCCGATTGCGCAGTTTGCCAAGTGGTTCAACGAAGCCATGAAGGCGCAGGTGAACGAGCCCAACGCGATGAGCGTGGCCACGGTCGGCAGCAACGGCCGCCCGAGTTCGCGCATCGTGCTGATCAAGCAGTACGACGAGCGCGGCTTCACCTGGTACACCAACTACCAGAGCCAGAAAGGCCAGCAGCTCGCGGAGAATCCGCACGCGGCAATCCTGTTCTTCTGGCCCGAACTCGAACGCCAGGTAAGGATCGAAGGCCGCGTCGAAAAAACCTCCGCCGAAGAGAGCGACAAGTATTTCTACAGCCGCCCGGTGAAAAGCCAACTGGGAGCGATTGCTTCGCAGCAGAGCCGGCCGATCGCCAGCCGCGCAGCAATGGAAGAGAGTTATGCCGCTGTCGAGGCAGCCAGCGGCGATCAGCCAAAACGGCCCGAGCACTGGGGCGGTTACCGCCTGGTGCCGGACCGCGTAGAGTTCTGGCAAGGGCGCGCCTCGCGTTTCCACGACAGGATAGTCTATAACTTGCAGGACGGTAGCTGGCAGAAGGAGCGCATCCAGCCCTGATCCGTCCTCTTATAGGGAAGGGGCAGGCGCATGTTTGTACAAAACCGCATCAATAGCTGGATCAGCAGCATTGCCCCGCAAGTCGCCCTGCCCCTGAGGATCGAGCTGTGGAATGGCCGCAGCTTCGACTTCTCGCAAGAAGCGCCGCGCGTGACGATCCGCGTTCCCAGTCCAGCCGCGGCGCGCTACCTGCTCAAGCCATCGCTGTCCAGCCTGGGCACTGCCTATGTCGAGGGCGCCATCGAAGTGACCGGGCGCGCGGTCGACATGATCAAGGTGGTCAATGCCCTCGCGCGCAGCTCATTGAAGGACACCAGCAGCCTGGACCGCATCGCGCGTACCTTCCACCACAACCGCAAGGGCGATGCGGAAGCGATCCGCTACCACTACGACGTATCCAACGAGTTCTACCAGCAGTTCCTCGACCCGAACATGGTGTATTCCTGCGCCTATTTCGAAAATGGCGACGAGGACCTGGCCACCGCGCAGCTCAAGAAGATCGACCATATCCTGGCCAAGATCCAGCTCCAGCCGGGACAGACTCTGCTCGACATCGGTTGCGGCTGGGGGGCGCTGGTGATTCGCGCGGCACAGAAATACGGTGCGCGCTGCGTCGGCGTCACGCTCAGTGAAAACCAGCATGCGCTGGCTGTGGAACGCGTGCAGGCCGCCGGGCTGTCGGACCTGGTCGAAATCCGCTTGCAGGATTACCGCGATGTTCGCGGCAGCTTCGACCGCATCACCAGCGTTGGCATGTTCGAGCACGTAGGCGTCAAACACCTTGTGGAGTACTTTGAAATTATCAACAAGCTGCTGGCCGACGATGGCTTGGCAATGAATCACGGAATCACCTCGACCGATCCGGATAACGGCGAAACGCCGTATGGCGGCGGCGAGTTCATTGAAAAGTACGTCTTCCCGCACGGCGAACTGGCTCACATCGGGCAAGTGCTGCGCGCAATGCAGGAGGGGCAGTTAGAAGCGTATGACGTTGAAAACCTGCGCCGACATTACGCCCGCACGTGCACCATCTGGACCGAGAATTTTGAGGACCACGAAGACAAGGTGCGCGAGCTGGCAGGTGACAAGCGCTTCCGCATCTGGCATGTTTACCTCGCCGGCTGCGCCTATGCCTTCGACCAGGACTGGATCAGCCTCTATCAAATCGTCTGCGGTAAGGCGGGGCGGCATCCTTCTACCCTGCCCTGGTCACGCAGCTACATGTACCAGAAAGGATAGCCGCAAAACTATGCTGCTTGCTGTCGATGTTCAGTATCGGGACGACTGCGGATTCGCTGCAGGCGTACTCTTCCAGGATTGGCTTTCTGAACGCCCTTTGCGCACTGTCTCCGCACGGGTCGACGGCATTGGCGAGTACGTGCCTGGAGAATTCTATAAGCGCGAACTCCCTTGCATCCTCAAGCTCCTGGAGGGTGTTGATGAGCAAATCGACTGCATCGTTATCGACGGCTTCGTCTTTCTTGATGACGAAGCCAGGCCTGGCTTGGGAAAACATTTGTTCGATGCCCTGGCGGGACGATATCCCATCGTCGGCGTGGCGAAGACTTCCTTTGCAGGCATCGGCAAACAGTACGAAGTCCTGCGCGGCGACAGCAAGCGCCCGCTTTACGTCACCACGGCAGGCTACGATCTCGTTGCCGCTAAGCGACATATCGCAGCCATGCACGGCGAACACCGCATGCCTACCGTCCTGAAATTGGTCGATCAATGCTGCCGCGGCGATGCCATGATGGCCAGCGAAGTTTCATAGAATCGAAACCTGACCATCAAGCGGCCGACTCTTAAGTTGGCAATCATTGATTCTGAGCAACGTGATAATATTTGCAAGAAGCGTCAATTGGACGTCCATTTCACGTTAGAAAGCTCATGGTCTACCTAGATTGCTCCGGAATTCGATTTGGGTCGCAGCTCGACGAAAAGCATCTGTTCGAGTGGGCGCGTGAAATTCCTTGTGTGGCGCATTGGGAACGGGACACACTGGTGGTGAAGTCGAAGCGGATCTCTGAGGCGTCGCTTCGCGACCTTCTGGCTTTGTTCTGGCGCTACGAAATTCCGATGGCTCAGCTTGCTCAATTCAAAAACACGAAAAATGAGTCTTGGTTCGCCGCTCCTATCATGTACTGGCATATGGCGGTATTCGGTTCTAACGAATAAGGTTAGATCGTGCGAAGCCACGATCTGAACCGTTTGTTGGACAAGCCCGGGCCTGCACCGCAGGCGCATAGAAAATATGTCTTGGGATGTTGTCCCGGAATAGGGACT
>NZ_LMFZ01000008.1 GCF_001427305.1 Duganella sp. Root1480D1
GATAACCGCTGAAAGCATCTAAGCGGGAAACTTGCCTTAAGATGAGATTTCCCGGAGCCTTGAGCTCCTTGAAGGGTCGTTCGAGACCAGGACGTTGATAGGTCAGGTGTGGAAGTGCAGTAATGCATTAAGCTAACTGATACTAATTGCCCGTAAGGCTTGTCCCTATAACCTTGACGGTTATKYAGCACTTRCCTGTGTTTGAGAATACACCCCCCACTTTTACTTCTTCCCGGATTGTTGACAAGTCATGCCTGATGACCATAGCAAGTCGGTCCCACCCCTTCCCATCCCGAACAGGACCGTGAAACGACTTTGCGCCGATGATAGTGCTGCAACCAGTGTGAAAGTAGGTTATCGTCAGGCTCTTATTAGAAAAGCCCGCTAGGCATATGCCAGCGGGCTTTTTGCTTTTGCGCGTNAGGGGTGGGACCGTCCCACCCCTTCCCATCCCGAACAGGACCGTGAAACGACTTTGCGCCGATGATAGTGCTGCAACCAGTGTGAAAGTAGGTTATCGTCAGGCTCTTATTAGAAAAGCCCGCTAGGCATATGCCAGCGGGCTTTTTGCTTTACACTACGGCACGCATTTCTTTATAAAGGAATAACGATGCCGATCACGAAACTCCTCAGTGGCCTTACCCTGGCCCTGCTGTCCCTTCATGTCTCTGCGGCTACCGAGCCGGCTTGGGTCACGAAGAGCAACGAGAACGCCAAGCTTTTGCTGAACCTGCAAGCCAGGTACTCGCCTGAAAGCGCGAGTAGCCTGGGCGTGGACGGTTACGATGAGCAAATCACCGACATGTCGCGCGACCTGTTTGAGGTCACTGCGAAAGACACGCGTGCCGTCATCGCCGAACTGCAAAAACGATTGAAAGCGGAGAAGGACCCTAAGGTCAAGCAAGACCTGGAAATCCTGATCGGTGCGGCAGAGGACCAGCTGCGTTCGGCTGCGGTCAACCGCAAGCACTTGCTGCCTTACCTCGATCTGACTCAACTGATGTTTGGTGTGATGCGCCAGACGCTCGATCCACGTATCCCGAAAGAGCGCCAGAAAACCCTGCTGGTGCGCATGGAGAAATACGCGGGCATTACCAAGGGCTACCGCCCGATCACTGAATTGGCCTACGAGCGCTATCTGGAACGACAGAAGGCCGACAAGAACCTGCTCGGGCCGTACAAGGGCGAAGTGGAGCAGTCGCTGAGCGCAGCGCCGTCCCTGATCAAAGGCATGAAGGACTTGCTCAGCAAGAGCGAACTGAAAGGCTGGGAGCCGGCTTTCGCGGCGATCGAAACCCAACTGACCGCATATAACGCCAAGATCAAGGACCAGATCCTGCCGAAGGCGCGCGCCGACCATCGCCTGCCGGCTGAAGTCTACTCGGACAACCTGCGCCAGTTCGGTGTAGATATCGCTCCAAAAGAATTGATTGCGAAGGCATTGACGTCGTTTGCCGAAATTCGCAACCAGATGGCCATTACTGCCGGCCTGATTGCCCAAGAGCGCAAGCTGCCGAACGCAGACTACCGCGCCGTGATGCGCGAGCTGAAGAAGCAGCAGATTCCGGCCGAACAAGTGATGCCGCTGTATGGCGAACGCTTGTCGCAGATCGAATCCGCCGTGCGTGAGAAAGGCATTGTTACGCTGCCGGACCGCAAAGCCGTGATCCGCCTGGCGAGCGAAGCCGAGAATGCGCAGCAGCCTGCACCGCACATGAGCCCACCACGCCTGATCGGCAATACCGGCGAGTATGGTGAATTCGTGCTGACCACCGGCATGCCGCCTGATGCCAGCGGCAAGAAGCTGGTGTTCGACGACTTCACCCACCAGGCCGGTAGCTGGACCCTGACCGCACACGAAGCGCGTCCAGGCCACGAGCTGCAGTTCGCGAAGATGATCGAGATGGGTGTCTCGACCGCGCGCGGCGTGTTCGCCTTTAACAGCGTGAACGTGGAAGGCTGGGCCCTGTATGCGGAAGCGGAAATGCAACCGTTTGAGCCGCTCGATGGCCAGTTGTTCGCACTGCAGGCACGCATGCAGCGTGCGGCGCGTGCCTTCCTCGATCCCATGGTGAACCTGGGTGAAATCAGCCCCGAAGGCGTGAAATCGTTCCTGATGGACGAGGTTGGCCTGTCGGAAGGCATGGCAACGCAGGAAATGCAGCGCTACACTTTCCGCGCTCCGGGCCAGGCGACTTCATATTTCTACGGCTACCAGCGCCTGATGGAAACCCGCCAGGCAGCCGAAGTGGCCTTGCGCCAGAAGTTCAACCGCAAGGCCTTTAACGACTTCGTGCTGTCCCAGGGGATGTTGCCGCCCGCGCTGCTGCGCAAGGCGGTCATGGAAGACTTCGTGCCGGCTCAGAAATAAGCCAGGGGTGGGGCTAGACGCCCCACACGATATCGTGCCCGCCCGTCTGGGCGGCACGCAGCATTTCCAAGAGGGGGAAGGCGCGCTGCGCAAAGCCTACCTTCTGGGTTTCCCCGAAATCGGCGTCGCTGTCATCGTCCGGCAACCCATGGCTGGGCATATGGGCGGCATGCTCTGAATCGACTTCCGGATGCAGTTTGCTCAGTGCAACTTCCTTCTCGAGCAGTTGCAGCGCCTGGGAAGCTTCCGCTGCCGTGATGACACCCCTGGTGGGGCTCTTCTTCAGCAGGTCCATGATGCGTTCGACGTGCTCGTGAGCCATCATGACTTCCGGCGACGAAATGGATTTAAATTTGATCAACATGGCGCGCTTCCCTTAGTTTGTTGATGTGCTAATACGATAGCACGAGTGCAGTCGCGCGCGTCGTGCTACTTAATACAATTTAAACGAACTCAAGAATGTATCAACCGTATCCGCATCAAAATGTTTCTGGTTCCCCAGAATGACGACCTGATATACGCGTTTGTCCTTCGCCAGGAAACGGCCATGCATGGCCAGCGGGGCGCCATTGGGCGCGGCGCCGCGTGCTTCCACCTCAAACGCACCGTCCTTGGTGCTTTCTTTGGTAATAGTACCGCCGATATTGCGCACCATGGCAAGCTTCATCGCTTGCACGGCCTGGGCGGCCTTGGTGGCGTCCGGAAGTTCAGCAGTGCCGACGGCGAACATGGTGCCGTCGACTTCCGCTGCGGACATGGTCATCTTCACTTCCTGGCCATCGAGGTTGACGGCGCGGGTGTAGGTGGCGGCTTTACCCGGCAACATGATGGTGTACGGGGCATCGGTGCTGCGGAAGTCGCGCCAGTCGAATTTTGGGCTGCAGGCTGCGAGTGCAGCGGCGGCGAGCAGGGCCGCGAGGGCTTGGTTCAGGGTGAGTTTCTTCATACCCGAATGTTAGCACCTCGCGAAAGGATCATTCTCCGCCGGGGCCTGGACCCATGCCGCCGCCAGGTGGCGGGCCCATGCCAGGGCCGCCAGGCCCGCGCATGCCGCCTGGCTCGCGTCCAGGGCCGCCTTCACGCCGTATGCCAGGCGAGCCGCCGAAGCGGTAGGACAGGCCGACATAGATAATGCGGCCATCAAACTCGCGCACCGAGCGCTCGCGCACGGCGTAGGTATCGGTGATGGTTGACATCTTGTTGCTGTTGAAGACGTCGGTGGCATTGACCATCAGGGCCAGTTGCTGGGTGATGGCGTGGCGCCACGTCAGGTTCAGCGTGGTGTTCGGTTCGCGGTAGCCCTGGCCGGTCAGCATCTTGCCTTGTGCTTGCACTGCGGCCTGCAGCATGTCGGTGCTGGTCGCCTGCCAGTTCAGGCGCAGGCGGCCGCTCAGCGAGGACGCGGTGCGCTGGGTCTGGTCGCCATTGGTTTCGATCACGCTCTGCTCGAAGCGCGCTACGTTGCCGCTCAGGTTCAGCGTCAGCGTTGGCAGCAGCTTGCCGGTCAGCGTGAATTCCACGCCGCCCGAGCGCGTGCTGCCGGCGTTTTCGCGGGTCGTCAACAGCACGGTGTCGCTGATGAAGTATTTGCGGTCCAGGATGGAGTCGGACTCGTCGCGGTAGTAGCCGCGCAAGTTTGTTTCGAGGCCGAACAGGCGGGTCTCGTAACCGAGTTCGAAAGAGTCGGTCTGCGCCGGCTTCAGTTTCGGATTGCCCGAGGAGACGTTCAGCTCATCGCGATAGACCACGAACGGATTCAGGTCCTGGGCATTTGGGCGGCGCAGGCGATGTGCGTAGGCGAAGCGCAGTTGCGAGTTCTCGCTCACTTTGTAAGTGGCGAAGAAGCTCGGAATCAGGTTGGTGTAGCTGTTGCCGGCCGCGACCTGGCTGGTGAGCTGGTCGATTTCCATCTCGGTGTGTTCGGCACGCAGGCCGGCCATCAGGCCCCACTGTTCGTTGATGCGCATCTGGTAGGAACCGTAGGCAGCGTAGATGGTTTCCTTCATGTCGAAGGCGTTGCTGCGCAAGGCGTTGGGTGAGCCTTCCTGCGTGACCGGGTCGATGTTGGTGTAATCGATGCTCGAATCGTTGCGGTTCTGGACGATCTTGTAGCCAAGCTTGGTCACGCCGCCGAACAGGTTTGCTTCGTAATCGCCGGTGAAGTCGATGATCTCATTCTTGTTGCGGTTCTTCTGAGCACTGTCGGCCTGGCTGCCGATTGGCGGACGTACCACATAGCTATTGCGGTAGGTGTTGTCGGAATCGTTGGTGGCGGTCGAAACGCGCAAGTCCATCTTGAAGGTTTCACCTGGCACGTCGCCCTTGTGGTCCCAGCGCGCGTTCCACGAGTAGTTCTTGCTCTCGCCTTCGCGCACGGTGCTGCGCAGGTAGTTGTCGGTGACAACGCCGTCAGGATCGGTCGACAGGTAGTTGTCGGTTGCGCGTGCATCGTTGGTGCGGTGCGAGTAGGCCACTTGCGCGCCCAGCGTATCGTTGGCGCCCAGGTTGTAGGTGACGCCGCCGTTCAGGCCGGCGTTGTCGTTCAAGCCGTTCGATCGCGATTGCTGGTCGCTGTGCGACAGGGCGCCGCTGCGCGGATCGATGCGGTCGCGCACCGTTTCGCCGACAGAGTTGCGCCCGTCATGGCGCAGGTTGATGCCGCCCTGGAAGCCCCACAGGCCCTCGTTGTAGGTGCCGGACAGCGCGCTGTTGTAGCGGCCTGCCGTGCCGTAGTTGGCATTGGCCACGCCAAAGCCGCCGGGACGGCGCGAGCGCTTCATCACCAGGTTGATGATCGGACCGCCGCCGCCTTCGTTGCCGAATTGTGCGCCGGGGTTGTTAATCACTTCCACCGACTCCAGGTCTTCGGCGGGGATCGATTGCAGCGCCGGGCCGCGGTTATCGCCTTGCAGCATGGCGGATGGCTTGCCGTCGACGTAGACCTGCACATTGCTGCTGCCGCGCAGGGTCAGCGAGCCATCCGGATCGACGTTCACGGAAGGGACGTTGTTCAGCGCGTCAGCGGCGGAGCCGTTGCTGGTCGACGCGTCGGATTTCACATCGTAGACCTGACGGTCGATGCGGTTGGTAGGGCGCTCGGCGGCTACGGTCACGCTGGCGATATTGCCGGTTTCAGGCGGGACTTCCTTCTTTACTGTTGCTGGCGCGGCGTTGGCCTTGGCTGGCTGGGAGGTCTGGGTTTGCGCCGCCGCGCTGCTGCAGCACAAAAAGATCAGGAGAGGGCCGGCGCAGTAGCGCGAGTAACGGTTTTGGGTAGTCATGGTGGCGGCAATTCTAGCGAAGAAACCGCCGCCAAAACCAGGGATTTACGCGGAATTACATTTGAAACTTAGCGTTGGTGAAGTTCGCAAAGGGCTGCTGGACGTTTTTTCTGCTTCATCAGGATCGATCGTAAATGGATCAGAGCTCGCGCAAGGCGCGGCGCAGTTGGATGGCTTCCAGGATATGCTTGGCGCCGACCTGCTTTTCGTTGGCAAGGTCGGCAATGGTCCGGGCTACCCGCAGCACACGGTGATAAGCGCGCGCCGACCACTGCAACTTGAACATCGCGTCGCGCAGCGCGACCTGGCCGCTGGCATCGGGCTTGCAGAAGCGGTCGATTTCGCGGGGCGTGAGCTGCTGGTTGGACTTGCCCTGGCGTTTGAGCTGGCGCTCGAAGGCGCTGTGCACCCGGGCGGCAATCGCATCCGATGCCTCGCCATTGGCGTCGGCCTGCAGTACCTCCGGCGGCACGGGGCCGACATCAATGTGCATGTCGATGCGGTCCAGGAGTGGTCCCGAAATGCGATTCTGGTAGCGCAGGACCTGATCGGGGGTACAGCGGCAGCTGCCGGACGGGTGGCCCAGATACCCGCACGGACAGGGGTTCATGGCGGCGATTAGCTGGAAACGGGCAGGGAAGTCGGCGTGCCGCGTGGCGCGGGCGATGGTGACGCGGCCGGATTCGAGTGGCTCGCGCAATACCTCCAGCACGCGTCGGTCGAATTCAGGGAGTTCGTCGAGGAAGAGAACGCCGCAGTGGGCGAGCGAGATTTCGCCGGGCCGTGGAACGCTGCCGCCGCCGACCAGTGCTGCGCCGGATGAAGTGTGGTGCGGTGCGCGGAAGGGGCGCACCTTCCAGCCTTCGACGGTGAAGCCGCTGATCAGGGACTGCACGGCGGCGGCTTCCAGCGCTTCGTCGTCCGTCATCAGGGGCAGCAAGCCAGCGAAGCGGGTTGCCAGCATGGTCTTGCCGGCGCCGGGCGGGCCGACCAGCAATACCGAGTGGCGCCCTGCGGCAGCGACTTCCATCGCGCGCTTGGCGAAGATCTGGCCTTTGACGTCGGCGAAATCCGGAATCGATGGCGGTAGGGGCAAGGGTTGGGCCACGTGGCGCGGCAAGGCGAAGCTGCCATCGGGATCCAGGCCGAAATGGGCGCATACCTGCAGCAGCGTGGCAGCGGGGTAGATGCGGGCGCCGGCGACCAGCGCTGCTTCGTCGGCATTCGCCATCGGCAGGATGAAGCCGCGACCAGCGCCGCCGGCGGCGCGCTGCATGGCGTAAGTCATTGCCAGGGCGCCGCGGATAGGCCGCAGGTCGCCGGTCAGCGACAATTCGCCGGCAAACTCGAATTGTTCCAGGGAAGATGAGGGGATCTGGCCGGAAGCCGCCAGAATGCCGATCGCAATCGGCAGATCGAAGCGGCCGGATTCCTTGGGCAGGTCGGCCGGGGCGAGGTTGACGGTTATGCGGTGATGCGGGAGTTCGAAACCTGCGTTGGTGATAGCGGCGCGTACCCGGTCGCGCGATTCTTTGACTTCGGTGTCGGCCAGGCCGACGATGGCGAAGGCCGGCAAGCCATTGGCGAGGTGGACTTCAACACTGACTTCCGGCGCCTGCATGCCGGCCAGGGCGCGGCTTTTGATGACTGCGATGCTCATGGTGGCCTCCCGGTCTACAACTGAACATCGTAGGCCTCGGGCGCCACCGCCTGTTTGAGCTAGCGCAAGCGGATTACTTGTCGGCCAGCTTGGCTTCCAGCTCGGCCAGGCGCGATTCCATCAGGTCCAGCTTGGCGCGGGCCTTGGCCAGCATCTGGGCCTGGATGTCGAATTCCTCGCGGGTCACCAGGTCCAGCTTGGCAAAGCCCTGGGTCATCATTGCCTTGACGTTTTTCTCAATATCCTTGGCCGGCGAGTTTTCGATGACCTGGTTGACCTTCTGTTGCAAGTCGTTGAAGAAGGCGTTCATGTCCATGTTTTTCATTCCTGATGTGTGAGTTTGTGCACCACAAAGGTGCGGCTTTGGCTTTAAATGGTGCGGAAAGCTGTTCTTATATCAATTCGCGCACGAATTTTGGCTGGCACGCAATCTGCTAATAAGCAAGAAAGCTGTTGTTTCAGATTGAATTTTAAACCGCAATAAAAGTTCACTCAAAAGGAAAATCGCCATGATTCAAAAGAGCAAGAAGCTGGGTCTCACCGCTGCAATCGCCTTGGCAATGGCAACGATGGGAACCGGCCTGGCCCAAGCGGCCGATGCCGCACCGGAGGCGAAGCCTGATAATGAGTTCAGCTATAACGCGGCCCTGACCAGCGACTACCGCTACCGTGGTATCTCGCAAACCCGCCTGAAACCGGCGCTGCAAGGCGGCGCCGACTGGGTCAACAATCCGACCGGTTTCTATGCAGGTGCCTGGGGCTCCACCATCAAGTGGATCAAGGATGGCGGCGGTGATGCTTCCGTTGAACTGGACCTGTACGGCGGCAAGCGCGGTGAGATCGCGCCTGGCGTCAGCTATGACGTCGGCTTCCTGGCTTATGTCTATCCATCCAACGACCTGCATCCAAGCGCCAATACCCGCGAACTGTACGGCCAGGTAGGCTATGGCCCGGCAACCCTCAAGTACTCGCATTCGCTGAGCAATCTGTTCGGCTTCGCAGACAGCAAGCACAGTACCTACATCGACGCTTCCGTCAACCAGGAAGTGTACGAAGGCATCGTCCTGAACCTGCACGTTGGCCGCCAGAAGGTGAAGAACAATAGCGCCTTCAGCTATACCGACTGGAAAGTCGGCGCAACCAAGGACTTCGGCGTGGCTTCCGTTGCGCTGGCCTATATCAAGACCACCAGCGACGCGTATATCGCGCCGACCAATGGCAAAAACCTGGGCAAGGGCGGCCTCGTGCTGACCGTGTCCAAAACCTTCTGAAGAGGCATTCGTATGAAAATGATTACCGCCATTATCAAGCCGTTCAAGCTCGACGAGGTGCGTGAAGCCCTGTCGGCGATCAACGTGCAAGGTATCACGGTGACCGAAGTCAAAGGCTTCGGCCGCCAGAAAGGCCATACCGAGCTGTATCGCGGCGCGGAATATGTGGTCGATTTCCTGCCAAAGACCAAGATCGAGGCGGCAGTTGACGATGCCATCGTTGACCAGGCTATCGAGGCGATCGAGAATGCCGCGCGTACCGGCAAGATTGGCGACGGCAAGATTTTCGTCTCGTCGCTGGAGCAAGTAATCCGTATCCGTACCGGCGAAACCGGCAACGAAGCACTGTAAGGGGAACCGTGATGCACAAGACCATTAAGAAATGGCTGGCGGGGGTGACTGTCCTGTTGGCCTTCAGCGCAGCACTGCCTGTGCTGGCGCAAGATGCGAAGCCGGCAGAAGCGCCGGCTGCCGCTGCAACCGCTGCCGCTTCTGCGGCTGCCCCGGCCGCTCCGGCCGCAGCTCCAGCTGATGCCGCCGCGCCCGCTGCCGCTGCTGCGGCTCCAGCCGCCCCGGCTGCTGCACCGGCCGCCCCGGTTGCACAAAAGGGCGATACCGCCTGGATGTTCGTGGCGACCCTGCTGGTGATCATGATGACTATCCCGGGCCTGGCCCTGTTCTACGGCGGCCTGGTGCGCTCGAAGAACATGCTGTCCGTGCTGCTGCAGGTGTTCTTCGTGTTCGCGCTGATCATCGTGCTGTGGTGCCTGTATGGCTATTCGCTGGCCTTCACCGAAGGTAATGCCTTCTTCGGTGGCTTCAGCCGCTCGCTGCTGGCCGGTATCTATGATCCTGCCAAAGGCGCCTTCTCGGTGGCTGCGACCTTCAGCAAAGGCGTGGTGATCCCTGAATTCATCTATGTTGCCTTCCAGGGCACCTTCGCGGCCATTACCTGCGGCCTGATCGTCGGCGCGTTTGCAGAGCGCGTGCGCTTCTCCGCTGTGCTGGCCTTCATGGTGCTGTGGTTCACCTTCAGCTACCTGCCGATCGCCCACATGGTCTGGTTCTGGACCGGCCCTGATGCGATCACCAATGCCGACACCCTGGCCAGCGAAACCGCCAAGGCCGGCTGGATCTTCCAGAAGGGCGCGCTGGACTTCGCCGGCGGCACCGTGGTGCACATCAATGCCGCTATCGCCGGCCTGGTGGGCGCGATCATGATCGGCAAGCGCGTTGGCTACGGCCGCGACTCCATGGCTCCGCACTCGCTGACCATGACCATGATCGGCGCTTCGCTGCTGTGGGTGGGCTGGTTCGGCTTCAACGCCGGCTCGGCGCTGGAAGCTGGCGACATCGCTGCACTGGCTTTCGTCAACACCCTGCTGGCAACTGCCTGCGCAACCGTATCGTGGGTGTTCGGTGAGTGGCTCTTCAAGGGCAAGCCTTCCATGCTGGGCGGCGCGTCCGGCGCGGTGGCCGGCCTGGTGGCGATCACCCCGGCTTGCGGCTTCGTCGGTCCGATGGGCGCACTGGCAATCGGCCTGTTGGCCGGCATCATCTGCCTGTGGGGCGTGAATGGCCTGAAGCGCCTGATCGGTGCCGATGACTCGCTGGACGTGTTCGGCGTGCACGGCGTGGGCGGTATCCTGGGTGCGATCCTGACGGGTGTGTTCGCTGCACCATCTTTGGGCGGCCAGGGCGTATTTGACTACGTTGCCAACAAGGCAAGTGCTGATTACTCGATCAGCGGCCAGGTGATCACCCAGGCAACTGCCGTTGGTGTCACCATCGTGTGGTCGGCAGTGGTTGCCTTCGTGGCATACAAACTGGTCGATATCGTGATCGGCCTGCGTGTGCCGGAAGAAGAAGAGCGCGAGGGCCTGGACATCACCAGCCACGGCGAATCGGCTTACCACGCTTAAAGTCCGGGTCAGGCACCCCAACAAGACATGGCTGCGCCATGTCTTGTCAGGGTGCCAGACCCCTGACGCCCCCGTTCGGGGGCTTTTTTTGTTCCAAAAGTATCTTTTAATTGGCGGTTTTGCCCCAAAATGGAGAGTCTGCAAATACCAACCCGCAAGGAAGTCACATGGTTCCCCATCTCGTCACGGCCCTGACCGGGCCGTTACTGGATCTTGAAGAAAAGATCATTGCCGCTACCCCTGCTATTGAACGGTGGTTCCGCCTCGAGTGGCAGGAGCATACGCCGCCGTTCTATGCGTCGGTAGACCTGCGCAATGCCGGCTACAAGCTGGCCCCGGTGGATACCAACCTGTTCCCGGGCGGCTTCCATTTCCTGGCCAATGAAATGCTCCCTCTTTCGGTGCAGGCGGCCATGGCGGCGATCGACAAATATTGTCCGGATGCCCGCAACCTGCTGCTGATCCCGGAAATCAAACCGCGCCACCCGACCTATTTCCAGGGCGTGGCGCGCCTGATGCAGATCTTCCGTCAGACTGGCCTCAGCGTGCGTTTTGGCACGCTGGACCCGTCCATCACCCAGCCGACGCCGCTGGCGCTGCCTGACGGCAACATGCTGGTGGTGGAGCCGCTGGTGCGCTCGCCTAACGGCCGCCGCCTTGGGCTGAAGGATTTCGACCCTTGCACCATCCTGCTGAATAACGACCTGTCGGCCGGCATCCCGGACATCCTGACCAACCTGCATGAGCAAAGCCTGTTGCCGCCTTTGCATGCCGGATGGGCAATTCGCCGCAAGTCCAACCACTTCAATGCCTATGACGAGGTGGCGAAGAAGTTCGGCAAATTGATCGGCGTCGATCCGTGGATGGTCAACCCGTTCCACGCCAAGTGCGGCGCGGTGGACCTGGCAACCGGTGAAGGGCAGGAGTGCCTGGCGTCGTCGGTCGATGCGGTTCTGGCCAAGATTCGCAAGAAGTACAAGGAATACGGCATCAAGGAGAAGCCTTTCGTCATCATCAAGCCGGATGCCGGCACTTATGGCAAGGGCATCATCACGGTTCGCGATGCGGCTGAGCTGAAAGCGTTGTCGGAAGAGCAGCGCAAGCGCATGACCGTGATCAAGGATGGCAAGGCGGTGACCGACCTGAATATCCAGGAGGGCGTGCCGACCTTCGAAAGCATCAAGGAGGCGTTTGCGGAGCCGGTGGTCTATATGATCGACCGCTATGTAGTGGGCGGCTTCTACCGCGTGCATGGCGAGAAGGGAGCGGACCAGAATTTGAACGCGCCGGGCTCGCAATTCGTGCCGCTGGCTTTCGCGCAGCAACATGCGGTGCCGGATGTGAAAGCCAAGCCGGGGACTGCGGTGCCGAATCGGTTCTATGTGTATGGCGTGGTGGCGAGGCTGGCGTTGCTGGCGGCGTCGCTCGAGATGGAGCGTACTGACCCGGATCCGGAGGTCTACTAGAACCGGTAAGCCGGTGTCAGACCCGCGGAGTCTGACACCCTATAACGCGGCGGCTGCGGCCAGACACGGATTTGCCGGTTTTCGGCTAGAATCAGTTGTTACATTTTTGGACTAATCCATGAAAATCGCCTTCCTCGCCGACCCGCTGTCCAGCTTCAAGATCTACAAGGACTCCACCTTCGCCATGATGGCCGAGGCGGCGCGCCGCGGGCATGAGGTGTATGCCTTCCAGCAGCGCCACATGGCGCTCAAGGAAGGCAAGGTCACGGCCCACGTCTCGCGCATCGAGATGACCGGCGACGCCAAAGACTGGTACCGGGCCGCGCCATCGGAAGACACCAGCCTGGCCGCTTTCGACGCGGTGATCCAGCGCAAGGACCCGCCGTTCGACATGGAATACGTCTACGGCACCTATTTGCTGCAACTGGCGGAAAAACAAGGCGCGAAAGTGTTCAACAAGCCTTCCGCCATCCGCGACCACAATGAAAAGCTGTCCATCGCCCAGTTTTCGCAATTCACCGCGCCGACCCTGGTCACCAGCGACGAAACCCGCCTGCGCGATTTCCAGGCCGAACACGGCGACGTGATCCTGAAGCCGCTGGACGGCATGGGCGGCGCCGGCATCTTCCGTGTGAAGGCCGATGGCCTGAACCTGGGCTCCATCATCGAGACCCTGACCCAGCTCGGCAGCCGTACCATCATGGCGCAGCGCTACATTCCCGACATCGTGAAGGGTGACAAGCGCATCCTGCTGATCGACGGCAAGCCGGTGCCTTACTGCCTGGCGCGCATCCCGCAAGCGGGCGAAGTGCGCGGCAACCTGGCCGCTGGCGGCACCGGCGTGGCGCAGCCGCTGTCGCAGCGCGACCGCGAAATCGCCGAGGCGCTGGGGCCGGAATTGGCTGCCCGTGGCCTGTTGCTGGTAGGATTAGACGTGATCGGCGATTACCTCACCGAGGTAAACGTCACCAGCCCGACCTGTTTCCAGGAGATCACCCAGCAGACTGGCTTCCAGGTCGCGTCCATGTTCATCGACGCGGTGGAAGCCCGGGCAGGCCAGCAAGGATAAACATGGTAGGGATTTTATTGATGACACACGCGCCGCTGGGCCAGGCTTTCCTGGCCGCCGCAGCGCATGTGTTCCGGGCCCCGGTTGAAAAACTGGAGGCAATCGACGTGCTGGCAGACCAGGACCTGAACGAAGTGCAGCAGTTGGCGCGTGAAGCCATCAAGCGCCTCGATACCGGTGCCGGCGTGCTGGTCATGACCGATATCAAAGGCGGCACGCCCGCCAATTGCTGTAACAAGCTGGCCGATGCCGGCCAGGTCGAGGTGGTCGCGGGCATCAGCCTTCCCATGCTGCTGCGCGCCATCACCTACCGTACCGATACGCTGGACGTAGTAGTGGAAATGGCCCTGGCTGGCGCGCAGAATGGCGCGGTCAAGGTCGATAATCGTATCCGAGTCAACTAAACAAAACTAAAACATGATTCAGCAAGAACTTGAAATTATCAACAAGCTCGGATTGCATGCACGTGCTTCTGCAAAATTCACCCAACTGGCAGCCAAGTTCCAAAGCGATGTCTGGCTGTCGCGTAACGGCCGCCGCATCAACGCCAAGTCCATCATGGGCGTGATGATGCTGGCTGCTGGCAAGGGCGCCAAAGTCCTGCTGGAAGCGGACGGCGCCGATGAACAGGATTGCATCAACGCCCTGGCCGCACTGGTCAACGACAAGTTCGGCGAAGGCGAGTAAATGCGGGACGGCAGCCCGATGGCATCGTTCTCCCTCCACGGAATTCCGGTTTCGCGAGGCATCGCGATCGGCCGCGCGCATATCCTTGCGCCGGCGGCGCTCGATGTAAAGCACTACCTGATCTCCGAGGAGCACGTGGAAGCGGAAGTGAAGCGCCTGCAGCAGGCGCTGGCTGCCGTGCACCGCGAGCTGCAAACGCTGTGGAATGAGTTGCCGAAGGATGCCCCGACCGAGCTGGGTGCGTTCATCGACGTGCATGCGCTGATCCTGTCGGACCCGATGATTTCCGAAGCGCCGCTGGACATCATCCGCAGCCGCCATTACAACGCCGAATGGGCGCTGTTGACCCAGATCGACGAACTGTCGGCGCAATTCGACGAAATCGAAGACCCCTACCTGCGCGAGCGCAAGGCCGACATCCAGCAGGTCGCCGAGCGGGTACTGAAAGTCCTGATGGGCAGCGAACCGCTGCTGCCGAAACAGGCGGAGCTCGAAGGCGATGAATTCCTGGCCCAGATGATCGTGGTGGCCCACGATATCTCGCCGGCCGACATGCTGAAATTCCGCGACCGCTCCTTTATCGGCTTCGTGACCGATGTGGGCGGCCAGAACTCGCATACCGCCATCGTGGCGCGTTCGCTCGACATTCCGGCCGCTGTCGGCATGTCGCAGGCGTCCACCCTGATCCAGCAGGATGACTGGGTGATCATCGACGGCGACGCCGGCGTAGTGATCGTCACCCCAAGCGCGCAAGTGCTGGAGCAGTACCGCGAGCGCCAGCTGGCAGCGATGCGCGCCCGCAAGAAGCTGGGCAAGCTGAAAAAGACCCCGGCCGTGACCAGGGACGGCACGCAGATCGCACTGATGGCGAACATCGAATTGCCGGAGGACTGCGAGCACGCGATGGAGTCGGGCGCAAACGGCGTCGGCCTGTTCCGCTCCGAATTCCTGTTCATGGGGCGCGACGGCGACATGCCGTCGGAGGATGAACAATACGAGCAGTACGCCAAGGCCGTGCTGGCCATGAAGGGCCGCCCGGTCACCATCCGCACGCTCGATATCGGCGCCGACAAGCCGCTGGACCAGATGGAGCACACCGCGCTCAATCCGGCCCTGGGCTTGCGCGCCATCCGCTACTGCCTGGCGGAGCCGCAGATCTTCCTGACCCAGTTGCGCGCCATCCTGCGCGCCTCGGTGCACGGCAAGGTGCGCATCCTGATCCCGATGATGGCGCACGCCTTCGAGATCGACCAGTCGCTGGCGATGATCAAGCGCGCCAAGACGCAGCTTGACGAAAGAGGGGAGAAGTACGACCCCGAGGTGCCGGTCGGCGCCATGATCGAAATTCCTGCGGCCGCGCTGGCGCTGCCGATGTTCGTCAAGAAGATGGACTTCCTGTCCATCGGCACCAATGACCTGATCCAGTACACGCTGGCGATCGACCGCGTGGATTACGAAGTGGCGCACCTGTACGACCCGCTGCATCCTGCGATCCTGCAGCTGATTGCGATGACCATCGCCGCCGGCCACAAAGCCGGCATCGAAGTGGCCGTGTGCGGCGAAATGGCGGGCGACGCCAAGATGACCCGCCTGCTGCTGGGCATGGGTTTGCGCGAATTCTCGATGCACCCGTCGCAGCTGCTGGCGGTCAAGCAGGAAATCCTGAACAGCGACCTGGAACAGATTGCGCCGCAGATGCGCAAGATCATGCGCGGCATGGATCCTGAAACGATTGCCGACGCAGTCAACGCCCTGCAAGCCCTGTAAGACAACCTCATTTATCACCGGATTCACATGCCTTCGATTGGAATCGTCTCGCCGCAGACAATGCACTTTGCGGAACCCCTTCAGCTACAGAGCGGAGCGTCCCTGCGCGACTATATGCTGATGTACGAGACCTATGGCACGCTGAATGCGGACAAGTCCAATGCGGTACTGGTGTGCCACGCGCTGAACGCGTCGCACCACGTGGCCGGCTACTACGCCGACAACCCTAAGAACGTGGGATGGTGGGACAATATGGTCGGCCCGGGCAAGGCGCTCGATACCGACAAGTTCTTCGTCATCGGCATCAACAATCTCGGGTCCTGCTTTGGTTCGACCGGCCCGATGCACATCAATCCGGAAACGGGCAAGCAATACGGCGCCGCTTTCCCGGTGGTGACGGTGGAGGATTGGGTGGCCGCGCAGGCGCGCCTGGCCGACCAACTGGGCATCCGGCAGTTTGCCGCCGTGATGGGCGGCTCGCTGGGCGGCATGCAAGCCCTGGCCTGGTCCATCATGTATCCCGAGCGCCTGCGCCACTGCCTGGTGATCGCTTCCACGCCGAAGCTGTCGGCACAGAACATTGCCTTCAACGACGTGGCGCGCCAGGCCATCCTGTCCGACCCGGATTACCATGGCGGCGATTTCTACGAGCACGGCGTCGTGCCGAAGAACGGGCTGAAAGTGGCGCGCATGATCGGCCACATCACTTACCTGTCGGACGACGACATGGCCGAGAAGTTCGGCCGCAAGCTGCGCGATATTGCAGCCAGCGGCGGCGACTACAAGTTCGGCTTCGGCATCGACTTCGAGATCGAGTCCTACCTGCGCTACCAGGGCGACAAGTTCGCCGAGTACTTTGACGCCAATACCTACCTGCTGATCACCAAGGCGCTCGACTATTTCGACCCGGCGCGCAAGTTCGACGGCGACCTGACCAGGACCCTGGCCTCTACCCGCGCCAAGTTCTTTCTCGCTTCCTTCACCACCGACTGGCGCTTCTCGCCGGAGCGCAGCCGCGAGATCGTGCAGGCCTTGCTGGCCAACCGCCGCGAGGTGACTTACGCCGAGATCGATGCACCGCACGGCCACGATGCCTTCCTGCTCGAAGATGCGCGCTACATGAACATGGTACGCGCCTACTACGAGCAAGTGTGGAAAGAAACGAACAAGGAACAAGCAGCATGACTTTCGATGACCTGAGCAGCGCCCGTCCCGACCTGGCTTTCATTGCGCACTGGGTGCGCGAAGGCGCCCACGTGCTCGACGTGGGTTGCGGCGATGGCGTGATGATGGATTACCTGCAGACCGGCAAGCGTTGCACCGGCTACGGCCTGGAATTGGCGGACGAGCAGGTGCTGGCATCGACCCAGCGCGGCGTGCGCGTGATCCAGCAGGACTTCGAGAACGGCCTGGGCATCTTCGGCGACAACTCCTTCGATACGGTGTTGTGCCTGTCCTCGCTGCAGATGATGAAGCACGTGGAAGACCTGCTGCGCGACATCGTGCGCGTGGGCCGCGAAGCCATCGTGTCCTTCCCTAATTTCGCTTACTGGCCGCACCGCGTGGCGCTGATGAAAGGGCGCATGCCGGTTTCCAAGTCGCTGCCTTATCAATGGCACGACACGCCGAACGTGCGCTGCGCCACCATCTACGATTTCCAGGAACTGGCGGAAGAGGTGGGCCTGGAAGTGATCGAATGCGTGGCGCTGGCCGAGGGCAAGACGGTCTCGGTACTGCCTAACTTGCGCGGCGATTTGGCCGTGTTCCGTTTGCGGAAAAAGCAATCCAGCCAAGCTGTGTTATCTTAAAGCCATGAAGAAGTTCAAGCTCACTCTTATTGCGCTGGCGCTGGCCGCCGGCACTGTGTCGGCCCAGCCTCCGGCGCCGATGAACCCAAAAGCTGACGGCATTCCCGTCACCAAGCTTTCCCGCCTGCGCGTCTTTGCCGATGAGCAAGACATGGACCAGCAGTCCAAGCTGCAATACTCCCAGCTGCTGAACGAAGCCAAGCAGAAGGAAGCGCTGGTGCCGGAATCCGATCCGCAGGTCAAGCGCCTGCGCGCCATTGCGGCCCGCATCGTACCCAATGCCCAGCGCTGGAACCCGTCGGCCGCCAACTGGCAATGGGAAGTCAACCTGCTCAATTCCGATCAGGTCAATGCCTTCTGCATGCCGGGCGGCCGCATCGCTTTCTTTACCGGCATCCTGACCAAGCTGAACCTGACCGACGACGAAGTGGCGATGGTGATGGGCCACGAAATCGCCCACGCGCTGCGCGAGCATGCCCGCAAGCGCGCCGTGCAATCGACTGCCGTGTCGCTGGCCAGCAAGCTGGGTGGGGCAGTGCTGTCGTCCTACCTCGGCATTGACCCGCGCATCACCGATGCCGGCGCCAACGTTGCCGGCCAACTGACCGTGATGAAGTTCTCGCGCGGCGACGAGACGGAATCGGACCTGGTCGGCATCGACCTGGCCGCCCGCGCCGGCTTCGATCCGCGTGCCGGGATCGCCCTGTGGCAGAAGATGAGCGCCGTCAATGCGCAGCAGCCGATGGAATTCCTGTCGACCCACCCAAGCGGCAATTCGCGCATCCAGGACATGCAGAAGCAGATGCCGCTGGTGCTGCCGGTCTACGCCCGCCAGCGCGGCCTGGACGTGAACAAGCTGCCGCCTTACCAGACCTCCCCGCTGCCGAAGTCCTGAAATGTCCCGCCCGAAGCAAGCCTCGGGCGCGCCGCCGTTGCCGATGCGCGACGGCGTTACGCCCAGCTACCTGTGGCTGCCTGAGGGCGACTGGCCGGATATGATCACCTTCATGTCCGCCCACTATCCCGCCGTCACGGAAATCCAATGGCGTGAGCGCATGGCGCGCGGCGATGTGGTGGATGGCAAGGGCGTGCCGGTGCAGCCAGGCTCGCGCTATGTGCGCGGCGCCCGCATCTGGTACTACCGCGAGCTGGATCACGAATTCCCGATTCCATTTGAAGAAGTAGTGCTGCACCAGGATGAGCACATCGTGGTGGTCGACAAGCCGCACTTCCTGCCGACGATTCCGTCCGGCCGCTTCGTCAAGGAGACCCTGCTGGTGCGGGTGCGCCGCAAGTTGGGCATTGAGGACCTGGTGCCGATCCATCGCCTCGACCGCGAAACGGCGGGGCTGGTGATTTTCTCCTGTAATGCCCGCAGCCGCGGCGACTACCAGTCGCTGTTCCAGAAACGCCTGGTGCAGAAGGAATATGAAGCGCTGGCCGGCCCGTTGCCGGGCCGCGAATTCCCCTTCGTCTACCGTAGCCGCATGGTGGAGGGCGACAAGTTCTTCACCATGAAGGAAGAGCCGGGAGAGCCGAATTCGGAAACCATGATCGACGTGATCGAACAGCGCGGCGAACACGTGCTGTACCGGCTGTGGCCGCACACCGGCCGCCAGCACCAGTTGCGCGTGCACCTGTCGTCGCTCGGCATTCCGATCGTGAATGATGTCTTCTACCCGGTCGCACTGCCGTGCAAGCAGGACGACGTTTCGTCGCCGCTCAAGCTGCTGGCCAAGGCCATCGGCTTCCCCGACCCGCTAACGGGCGAGTGGCGCTATTTCGAGAGCAAACGCACTCTTTGAGCCATTCCTTTTCTTCCTAAACCCCGCTTCCCAGGGATCAAGTCTTTTCAAGCTGCCCTTAGCCGAACATGTAGCGAACCAGCAGGCCGATCGGGAACCACATGCCGAACTGGATTGCGAGTGCGATGAACAAGGCCTGGTTCGATGGGCGCAGGCTGCCTGCGGCACCGTCCGAAATCGTGCGGGTCATTGCTGCATGCGCCACTTCGCGCAGCGTCATGCCGGTGGTCGCGACTTCGGTAATGGTGTCGGCCAGCGGGATGCGCGCGGTGAGGCTGGCGAGCAGCCATGGCAGCGGTTTTGGCAGGCCCGATTGCAGGTTCAGGAAGCTGCGCCAGCCGCCGAGAAACTTCTCCGACAGTGGGCGGCCCGGTTCGTAATTGACGCTGCGCAGGAAGGATTCGAGGATGCCCGCACCCAGCTTGGCGATCAGGCCCGACTGGCTTTCCACCACGCGCGCCAGGATGCCCTGCAAGCCAAGCTTATATGCCATCATGCCGGTCAGGCCGACGGCGATCATGAAGGGGGCCGCGACAAAAGCTGCGTAAATCATGGCCGAGCCATGGCCGCCACCGAGTTCGCTGCGGAACAATAACGTGACGCCCAAGGCATTGACGATCACCGCCGCAAGCACCGCCAGTGCGGTGCGCAGGATGCCGGCACCGGCACCCCGGGTGATATCGCCCGCCAGTTGCTTGGCGAGGGCGATCTTGTCGATGCCGCTGTTTTCTTCGGTTGACGGTGTCAGGACTTGGTTCATGGCCAGCGCAATAGTAGTTTAAGGTTTGGCATTTTAAACAACTAAGGCGCGAATCGGTGCACTAAATGGTTTCAGTGCGCTGGTGCGGATTTAGGACTGTAGCTGGAACCCGGCGGAGCCCAGAACAGCGGGCCTTTCGGGGAGATTTGCAGGTTGTCGCTCAAGCCCTGCTTTTTCAGTTCGCGGCGCAGGCCTTCCACGCCGTCATCGCTCTCGATGATGAAGGCTTCGTCGATTACATCGCCGTAGTGGCGGTTGGTGGTCTCGATTGCCAGCTCGACCAGGTCGCCGTCGGCTTCAATGCTCCACAGGTGCACGTCCTCATCTTCTGCGAAGGTCTTGAAGCGCCAGGTGCCTTTCTCGGTCTGCACAAACTGGATCGTATCGAATTGTTCGTCGGTGGCTTCGGACTCTTCGTCGTTGATAAAGCTGCTCTTGATGGTCAGCAGGAATAGCACTAATACAGATTTCATTTTCAGTTCCGGGCGATTTTTATCCCCGTATTATAGGCGTCCACGCTGTGCACCGGCTCGCGTGCGCCCATGACGCAAAGCCACAGGCAGGTGCCGATTTCGCCGAGCGAGGCCGGGATCGACAGCAGGCCGGCACCCGGCAGCGCGGCGAAATCGGCCAACAGGATGTAGCCGAAGGCTTCGGCCGCATAGCCAGCGCTGCCGACCATCAGCAGGATGCCGAGCAACTTGGGCAGGATGCCCGACTTGTAGACCAGGTAGCCGAAGGGCGCCAGCCACAAGCTCCAGAACACCTGGTTCAGGACCATGCCCTTGCTGTATGCCTTCAGCGACAACATGACTTGCTGCGCCAGCACGTCCGGCGCAATGCCGCGCAGGTAGTCGGCACCGCTGATCAGGTTCAGTACCTCCAGCCGGTGGCCGACGTTGGCGAATGACAGCGGCACGCTGGCCACGGCCAATGCCACCATCACCGCGGCGGGGCTGCGGCCGTAAGGGCTGAGGAGTTTGTAAAGCGCCAGCGGCAGCAGAAGGAAGGCGAGATAACACACCAGGCTCGCTGCGATCCCGGCGCGGAATAAGCCCTCATGAGCGTCGATGCTGGCGAGGGCTGCGGCAGGATCATTGCCGATCTTGAGTTGGGAAGGCACGTACATCAAGGCGAAGATGCCGGCCACCACTACAACCAGGTACAGCAGGCCGGCAGTGCGCGCGAGACGCTTGGTGGGCGTACTCTGTTGCATAGTCTTTTCCTTGTTTTTTTGAAAAGAATATGCAGGATGGCATAAGCTGCCGCGATGGGCAATACATGGGCGCAGCGATGTTGCGCGATAGCGAACAAGAAGCTGCAGTCAAACCTTTACTGGAGTCCTTCCTCGTTTTTCTGCCACGTCGAAGCCGCGATCCCAATAGCCTGCAAGTACCTCGTGGGCGTGGGCCGTATTCGGTGCCCGGTAGGGGTTTGCCGATCGCTGCATGCCCGCCTGGCGGGCCAGGTCACCCTGTTCGGCGACCCGGTTCTTTTCGGTTTTTAACCACGCCAGGCTGGATCCAATATTGTGCCGGTTGAGTTCCGAGAACCTTTGCGCATACCCGTCATTGGTGATGCGGATGAGCAGGCCCTCCCGGCTGGCACCAGCAATTTTGACAGGGGTGTTACGTTTGGCCCAGAAGTAGAGGAACCAGAACAGTAAGCCATAAGCCAGGCCGAGGACCGAGCTCCATCCCAGGCCCTCGAATGCAGCGTGGCCGTCGGCGCTGCCGAGCGATGCTATTTGCAACGTAGCCTGCAGCAACAGGCAAACTGCGATGACGCCAAGTCCAAGGGTCACCAGGCTACGTTGCGAAAGGCCGCTGGCGATCCACGTGCGCCAGTAGTGGCGGTCACAGACGGGATGCCGGACTTGTGTGACCTTGCTTTGAATTTTCGCGTGGGGGATACCAATCGCAACGCCGCTCACTGCCGACATTTGAACGGCGAGCAAGCGGTCTGCCTTGCCATCGCAGACCGCGCATCGTTCCGGCCAATGAATTCCCTTGTGCCAGGCCGCGAAATCTTGCATCAGCTTAGGCGTGGTACTCGATGATCAGCGGGGCGTGGTCGGAGAATTTTTCGTCCTTGTAGACCGACACCGTGTGCGCCTTGGCTGCGATGCCTGGGGTGGCGACGTGGTAGTCGATACGCCAGCCCACGTTCTTCGCGTAGGCCTGGCCGCGGTTGGACCACCAGGTGTATTGCTCCGGGCGCTGGTCGAGGCCGCGGTGCACGTCGACGTAGCCGACTTCGTCGAATAGCCTGGTCATCCAGGCACGCTCTTCGGGCAGGAAGCCGGAGTTCTTCAGGTTGCCCTTCCAGTTTTTCAGATCGATCTCTTTGTGGGCAATGTTCCAGTCGCCACAGATGACGAACTCGCGGCCTTCGGCGCGCAGTTGCTGCAAGTGCGGCAGGAACAGCTCCATGAAGCGGAACTTGGCGAGCTGGCGCTCTTCGGACGAGGAGCCGGAAGGGCAGTACACCGAAATCACGGTCAGGTTGCCAAAATCGGCGCGCACGTAGCGGCCTTCGGCGTCGAACTCGGGGCTGCCGAATCCGATCATCACACAGTCAGGCGCCACCTTGCTGTAGATGCCGGTGCCGGAATAGCCTTTCTTTTCCGCGTAGTGGAAGTGGCCGTGGTAGCCGTGCGGGTTCAGGAATTCCCCGGTCATGTCCGGCGCCTGCGCCTTCAGTTCCTGCACGCAGATGATGTCGGCGTCGATCGTGCCCATCCAGTTGAAAAAGCCCTTCTTGGCGGCGGAGCGGATACCGTTCAGGTTTGCGGAAATGATTTTTGGCATAGGTGTTCCGGTTAAAATATCGGCACTTTGAACAGAGATGGGTGCACTATGAGCAATTTGAGGCAAGAGTTTATCGCGTTTTCCGTACAGGCGGGAGTGCTGAAATTCGGCGAGTTTACGACCAAAGCAGGGCGGCAATCGCCCTATTTCTTCAACGCTGGCCTGTTCCATGACGGTGCGACTTTGGCCAAGCTGGCCGACTTCTACGCCCAGACCCTGCTGGACTCCGGCGTTCAATTCGACATGCTGTTTGGCCCGGCCTACAAGGGCATCACCCTGGCATCGGCGACCTCGATGGCGCTGGCCGGCAAAGGCCGCAACACTTCCTTCGCCTACAACCGCAAGGAAGCCAAGGACCATGGCGAAGGCGGCACACTGGTGGGCGCCAAGCTGACTGGCAAAGTTGTCATTATTGACGATGTGATCTCGGCCGGCACCTCGGTACGCGAATCCGTGGAAATGATCCGCAATGCCGGCGCCGAGCCGTGCGCCGTGCTGATCGCGCTGGACCGCATGGAGCGCGGCGGCAAGGATGGCCAGATGTCCGAGCTGTCCGCAGTGCAGGAAGTCAGCAAGAACTACGGCATTCCGGTGATCTCGATCGGCAGCCTGTCGGACCTGTTTACCTACCTGTCAGCCGACCCGTCGCTTGCACAGTACAAGGACGCGGTAGCCGCTTACCGCAGCAAGTACGGCGTGGAATAAGCCGCGCTGGCGCTGGCCGGGCGTTGTGCTAGACTGTGATTGCTTCCTTACAACATTAGATCGAGGAAAGTAATGAACATCGCAACGCTCAAGGTGTACGGCGACGAAGCCGCGGTCGCGGATGTGCGGGATGGGCTCCCCAGCGAGCCCGAAAGCGACTGGAAGAAGGGCGATACCAGCCCGACCGGCCGCACCCGCCTTGACCACGGCTTCTACGCCACGCTGGGCACCGACCCGGATCCGGACGCCCTGATGCGCAAGGTACGCGCCTACCTGCACGAATGCCAGGCGCGCGGCATCAGCTTCGATGTGGCACCGATCCAGGCCGAATTGCGCGTTGCCTTTTCTCCCGCCGCGCCCAACCAGGGCGCATCCACCCTCGATTTCACGCTGGCCGACCTCTCACTGTTGCTGGAGATGGGCATTGCGCTGAGCATTTCCTCGTGACCGCATGAACCGATTCTCCGAAGACCGCTTCGCCACATTCAAGGGGCGCAACGGCGCTGAACGCAAGATCCACATCTGGGAGCCCGAAAAGCCGGCGGCTGGCGTGCTGCTGGCCATCCATGGCGGGATGGCGCATGCGGGCGACTATGTGACGCCTGCGCTGTATTTCAGGCAGCATCGGTTCGCCACCGTGGCCTTTGATTTGTGCGGACATGAGAATGCGCGTCGCGTGGACATTCCGGATTTCGGCATCTTTGTCGAGGAAGTGGAGCTGTTCCTGCATTGGGTCAAGCAGCACTTCCCGGACGTGCCGGTGTTTATCATGGGGCATTCGATGGGGGCGCTGATTGCTACGCGTTTCGGCTTGGAGCGGCTCGAGCGCGATTCGATGGTGAAGGGCTTTGTGCTGTCTTCGCCGTATTACGTGAATGCGGTTAAGGTGCCGGCGGTGTTGGAGAAGATGTCCGGCTTGCTGGCGACGCTGGTACCGACCATGAAGGTGCCGATGGCGTCTTTGACCGATGTGCTGACGCGCGATGCTGCGATTACGGCGCGCCATCATCGCGATGAGGCCGATGACGTGCGGGCGCGCGAGTGCACGGTGCGGTTTGGGGTGGCTTTGCAGGGGGCGCAGAAAGGCCTGGCGGAGAAGATGCCGACCTGGCGCTGGCCGTTATACGCGGTAGTGGCGGGGAATGACAAGCTGGCCGACCCTAAGGCGACGCTGGATTTGCTGGCGATGATTGATCCCAAGCTGCTGGAATGCCATGTGCAGCATGAGAATTATCACGAGAATTTCAATGAGGTGAATCGGGAGGAGATTTTTGCGGACATCCTGCGGTGGATGTGCGCACACCTTTTGAAACCGGTAAACCAGGGTCAGGCACAAGTGCCTGACCCTGTATGATCTCGCGGTCTGGGGTTGGTTGATCAACAACGCACAACCCTGACCCCAGGCCGTGCTGCAGACGGTGTCTGACCCTGCGGGTCAGACACCGGTTTACCGGTTTTAGGAAGCCAGCTTCTGCTTTAGCAGCTCGGTCAGTTGGGCCGGATTGGCCTTACCTTTCGAGGCCTTCATCGCCTGGCCGATCAGCGCGTTGATGGCCGCTTCCTTGCCGGCGCGGTACTGCTCAACGGACTTCTCATTGTTGGCGATCACTTCGTTGACGATGGCTTCCAGCGCGCCGGTGTCGGAAATCTGCTTCAGGCCTTTCTGTTCGATGATTACATCGACCAGGTTCGGGTCTTCCGACTTGGCTTCCCACATTGCGCCGAATACTTCCTTGGCGATCTTGTTGGAGATGGTGCCGTCGGCGATGCGCTTCAGCATGCCGGCCAGTTGCGCTGGCAGCACTGGCGCCTCCGTGATTTCAACACCTTCGCGGTTCAGGGTCGACGACACCTCGCCCATCAGCCAGTTGGCGGCAGCCTTGGCGTTCTCCGTGCCCGCAGCGGCAACCACCGCTTCGAAATAGAGCGCCATGCCTTTGGACGCGGTCAGGATCAGCGAATCGTACTCGGGCAGCTTGTACTCGGTGACAAAGCGTTCGCGCATCACAGCCGGCAGTTCAGGCATGGACGCTTTCACACGCTCGATCCAGTCGGCGCCGATGGTCAGCGGCGGCAGGTCCGGGTCAGGGAAGTAGCGGTAATCCTGCGCGTCTTCCTTCTCGCGCATCAGGCGGGTTTCCTTCTTGTCCGGATCGTACAGGCGGGTCGCCTGCACCACCTTGCCACCGTCTTCGAGCAGCTCGATCTGGCGCGCCACTTCAACGTGCACGGCTTCCTCGATGAAGCGGAAGGAGTTCAGGTTCTTCAGTTCGCAACGGGTGCCGAATTCCTTCTGGCCCTTCGGACGCACGGACACGTTGATGTCGCAGCGGAAGGAGCCTTCCTGCATATTGCCGTCGCAGATGCCCAGCCACATCACCAGGCCGTGCAGGGCCTTGCAGTAGGCCACCGCTTCGGAGGCGCTGCGCATTTCAGGCTCGGACACGATTTCCAGCAGCGGCGTGCCGGCGCGATTCAGGTCGATGCCCGACATGCCGTGGTAGTCCTCGTGCAGCGACTTGCCCGCGTCTTCTTCAAGGTGGGCGCGGGTCAGGTTCACGGTCTTGGTGACGAACTTGCCGTCTTTTTCGTAGCCAAAGGTCAGCTGGCCGCCTTGCACCACCGGGTCTTCGAACTGCGAGATCTGGTAACCCTTCGGCAGGTCAGGGTAGAAGTAGTTCTTACGGGCGAAGATCGACTGTGGAGCGACTTTCGCGCCAACGGCCAGGCCGAAGCGGATCGCGCGCTCGACGGCAGCCTTGTTCATCACCGGCAGCACGCCCGGCAGCGCCAGGTCAACCGGGCTGGCCTGGGTGTTTGGTTCGGCGCCGAACTGGGTCGGCGAGCCGCTGAAAATTTTGGAGTCGGTAGTGAGCTGCACGTGGTTCTCAATACCAATGACGACTTCCCATTCCATATTCTTCTCTCTTTCAAGGTCGGTGCCAGGTCTGACATTCGGACATGCGAGCAGTTTGTTTGATTTATCTCAACACGCGATTTTGTCTGGTTTCGCGTATTGAGATTTGTCAAAGAACCTGCGTCGGTGTCCGAATGACAGACCTGGCACCGAATTTATCAGATGCCGCTTGGTGCGCGCTTGTGCCAGTCGGTCGCTTGCTGGAACTGGTGGGCCACATTCAGCAGCTTCGCTTCGGCGAAGTAGTTGCCGATGATTTGCAGGCCGACCGGGCGGTTGGCGTTTTTCTCGCCTTCGCCGAAACCGCAAGGGATGGACATGCCAGGCAAGCCCGCCAGGCTGGTGGACAGGGTGAAGATGTCGGCCAGGTAGTTCGCTACCGGATCGTCCGCCTTCGAGCCCAGGTCCCAGGCCACGGTCGGGGCCACAGGGCCCATGATCACGTCGCACTGGCTGCCCAGCACATTGGCGAAGTCCTGCGTGATCTTGCGGCGGATCTTCTGCGCTTTCAGGTAGTAGGCGTCGTAGTAGCCGTGGCACAGGATGTAGGTGCCGACCATGATGCGGCGCTGAACTTCCGGACCGAAGCCTTCGGCGCGGCTCTTCTTGTACATGTCCTGCAGGTCCTTGTAGCCTTCGGCGCGGTGGCCGTAGCGCACGCCGTCAAAGCGCGACAGGTTGGACGAGGCTTCGGCAGGGGCGATCATGTAGTAGGCCGGGATCGACAGCGCGGTGTTCGGCAGCGAGATATCGACCAGGGTGGCGCCAAGTTCCACGAATTTGGCCAGCGCTGCGCGCACGGCCTTTTCGACGTCGGCCGCCAGGCCTTCGCCGAAGTATTCCTTTGGCACGCCGATGCGCAGGCCGGCCAGCGGCTTGGCCAGGTCGCGGGTGAAGTCTTCGGCAGCGTTGCCTTGTTCAGCGGACAGGCTGGTCGAATCGCGTTCGTCGAAGCCGGTCATGGCGGACAGCAGCAGCGCGCAGTCTTCCGCGGTTTGCGCCATCGGGCCTGCCTGGTCCAGCGAGGAGGCGAAGGCGATCATGCCGAAGCGCGAGGCGCGGCCGTAGGTTGGCTTGATGCCGGTGATGCCGCAGAAAGCTGCCGGCTGGCGGATCGAGCCGCCGGTGTCGGTGCCGGTGACGCCAGGCGCCAGGCGGGCTGCCACAGCCGCAGCGGAGCCGCCGGAGGAGCCGCCTGGAACGGCAGACTTGTCCCATGGGTTTTTCACTGCGCCGAAGGCCGAGTTCTCATTCGAGGACCCCATGGCGAATTCGTCGCAATTCAGCTTGCCGAGGGTGACCATGCCGGCGTCCAGGAATTTCTGCACCACGGTGGCGTCGAACGGGCTGACGTAGTTGGCCAGCATCTTCGAGCCGGCGGTCGAGCGCCAGCCTTTGGTGACGAAAATGTCCTTGTGCGCGATCGGCACGCCGGTCAGGGGCGTGGCGGTGCCGTTGGCGATGCGCTTGTCGGCTTCTTCGGCCTGGGCCAGCGTCAGCGCGCGGTCCACGTGCAGGAAGGCATTCAGGTCGCTCTTCTCAATTCGGTCCAGGAAGTGGTTCGCCAGCTGGACGGCGCTGACTTCCTTTTTTTGCAGGAGCTCGGACAGCTCTTTGATTGTTTTGGTGTGCATTCGTTTTTCCTTTTTAAACCGGTAAACCGGTGTCTGACCCGCAGGGTCGGACACCATGGCACGCGGCAGCCGCGTAACACCGCCTCACCGGTTTTTTATTCGATCACCTTCGGTACCAGGTACAGGCCATCTTCGGTCTTGGGCGCCACTTGCTGGTATTCCTCGCGGCGATTCGGCTCGGTTGCCACGTCTTCGCGCAGGCGCAGGGCGACCTGCATGGCATTGGCCAGCGGGTGGGACAGCGGGGCGACGCCCTCGGTGTCCACGGCCTTCATCTGTTCGGCCAGCGCGAAAATGCCATTCAGTTTGTCCAGCATATCGGCGGAATGGCCGGCGTCCATCTCCAACTGGGCCAGTTTGGCGATGCGTTCAACGTCGTTCAGTGTCAGGGACATGGAAATTGTCAGAATGTAATTTATTGGATTGATTGCCTATCACCAGTTAAATCGCGGCGAACGCCGCATAAATCAACGGTTGCGTGCACGCACAATAGAGTGGATTTAGGGCAAATAACCTGTAGATTATAAGGTACAATCGCGGGTTAATGCGCTGCTGGTGCTGAAGACCCGCCTGGCCGCATTTGACCGGATACCTCATATAACGAATTTTGCGCATTGCGCCCTACAGGACACTCATGTTTGGTTTTTTACGTCGCTATATCTCGTCTGACCTGGCCATCGACCTGGGTACGGCGAACACCCTGATCTATGTACGCGGATCCGGCATCGTGCTGGACGAGCCTTCCGTCGTGGCGATCCGCCAGGAAGGTGGCCCAAACGGCAAGAAAACGATCCAGGCCGTTGGTAAGGAAGCAAAGCAGATGCTGGGTAAAGTGCCTGGCAACATCGAGGCGATCCGCCCGATGAAAGACGGCGTGATCGCCGACTTCACCGTCACCGAGCAGATGCTCAAGCAGTTCATCCGCATGGTGCACGACTCCAAATTCTTCCGCCCGTCGCCGCGCATCATCATTTGCGTGCCTTGCGGCTCGACCCAGGTGGAACGCCGTGCGATCCGTGAATCGGCCCTCGGCGCCGGTGCATCCCAGGTGTACCTGATTGAAGAACCAATGGCAGCGGCAATCGGCGCCGGCCTGCCAGTGTCCGACGCGACCGGCTCCATGGTGGTCGACATCGGCGGCGGCACCACCGAGGTGGGCATCATCTCGCTGGGCGGTATGGTCTACAAAGGCTCCGTGCGCGTGGGCGGCGACAAGTTCGACGAAGCGATCGTCAACTACATCCGCCGCAACTACGGCATGCTGATCGGCGAACAGACCGCTGAAGCGATCAAGAAAGCCATCGGTTCCGCCTTCCCTGGTTCCGAAGTCAAGGAAATGGAAGTCAAGGGCCGCAACCTGTCGGAAGGCATCCCGCGCTCGTTCACCATTTCTTCGAACGAGATCCTGGAAGCGCTGACCGACCCGCTGAACAACATCGTCTCCGCCGTCAAGAATGCGCTGGAACAGACCCCGCCGGAACTGGGCGCGGACATCGCCGAAAAAGGCATGATGCTGACCGGCGGCGGCGCGCTGCTGCGCGACCTGGACCGCTTGCTGATGGAAGAAACCGGCCTGCCGGTGCTGGTGGCAGAAGATCCGCTGACCTGCGTGGTGCGCGGCTCCGGCCTGGCGCTGGAGCGCATGGACCAGCTGGGGTCCATCTTCTCCTACGAGTAAGAGTGAGTAAAAAGGGCAGCGCAAGCTGCCCTTCTTAATTGGAAGACATGGAATACAGTCCACCGCCACTGTTCAAGCAAGGCGCGTCCGCCCGTTTCAAGATGATGGTGTTCGCGTGCATTTCGATTGCGCTGCTGCTGGCCGATTCACGCGTGAATGCGCTGACGGCAGTCCGGCAGGGCGTCGGCTTTGTCCTCTATCCCCTGCAGAAGATCGCACTGCTGCCGCGCGATGCCATGGTCGGCATGGGCGATTACTTCTCCACGCTGTCGAAGCTGGAGAAGCAGGTCAGCGTGCTGCAGCAGCAACAGATCGCCGCTTCGCAGGCTTTGCAGCAGGCCCAGCTCTACCAGGCTGAGAACAACCAGCTGCGCAAGCTGCTGGACGCGCAGCAGCGCGTGCCGGGCAAATCGCAACTGGCTGAAATCCTTTACGAAGCGCGCGATGTGTTCACGCGCAAGGTGATCCTGAATCGCGGTACCCAGCATGGCGTGTCGGCCGGCTTGCCGGTGATCGACAACCAGGGCGTGGTGGGGCAGGTGACGCGCGTGTTCCCGTTCACCTCCGAAGTGACCCTGCTGACCGACAAGGAACAGGCGATTCCGGTGCAGATCCTGCGCAATGGCTTGCGCTCCGTGGCCGTCGGCCGCGGCCAGTCGGGCAACCTGGACTTGCGCTTCATGGCGCCGACGGCCGACGTAGTGGTCGGCGATATCCTGATCACCTCCGGCATCGACGGCGTGTATCCGGCCGGCCTGGCGGTGGCGCGCGTGGTACAGGTGGAGAGCAATGCCAGCGGCGCCTTTGGCCGTGTGGTGTGCGCGCCGCTGGCAGGTACCGAGCGCAATACCGCGCTGCTGATCCTGATGTCGCTGCCGGAAATGCCGCCGCGCCCGCCGGAAGAGGAGCCGGTGACCAAGCCGTCTAAAAAGAAGGATAAGGAAAAGGCCAAGGCGGAAGCCGCCGAAGCGCCGGCTCCAGCCGCCGCGCAAGCACCGAAAGAGGCGACCCGATGAACCGTCCACAATACATCCTGCTGCCGGTCAGCCCGCTGTTCATTTTCTTCAGCCTGTTCTGCGCGGTGCTGCTGAATATGCTGCCGTGGGGCCGCTTCTTCGCGGCGCCGGACTTCGTGGCGCTGACGCTGGTCTTCTGGGGCGTGCACCAGCCGCGCAAGGTCGGCATCGGCACCGCCTTCTTCCTCGGCCTGCTGATGGACGTGCATGACGCTTCGCTGCTGGGCGAGAATGCGCTGGCCTACACGCTGCTGTCGTATTTCGCCATCATGCTGCACCGCCGGATCCTGTGGTTCCGCGTGACGACGCAAATCCTGCATGTGCTGCCCCTGCTGTTGCTGGCGCAAACCGTGCAGATGGTGGTGCGCTTCATCGTGGCCGGCAAGTTCCCCGGCTGGTTCTTCTTCATCGAAAGCGTGGTGGCAGCGCTGTTGTGGCCACTGGCCAGCATGCTGTTGTTGGCGCCGCAGCGCCGCGCCGTGGATAAAGACCACACCCGCCCGATCTGAGCATGACCGAGTTCAAGAATACAGAGCAAGACCTGCACCGCTTCCGGGTGCGACTGTCCGCACTGGGCGGACTGGTGTTCTTTTGCTTTTCGCTGCTGCTGGCGCGCTTCATCTGGCTGCAGGTCGTCAAGCATAACGACTACATTGCCAAGGCCGAGGACAACCGCATCGCGGTGGTGCCGATCGTGCCAAGCCGCGGCCTGATCCTCGACCGCAACGGCGTGGTGCTGGCGCGGAACTACTCGGCGATCACGCTGGAGATCACGCCGTCCAAGCTGGCCGCGCCAATGGAAGACGTGATCGACGAACTGGCCAAGCTGGTGGACATCACCACCAAGGACCGCCGCCGTTTCAAGAAGCTGATGGAAGAGTCCAAGAGCTTCACCAGCATCCCGCTGCGCAGCCGCCTGACCGATGAGGAGGTGGCGCGATTCGCTGCCAACCGTTTCCGCTTTCCTGGCGTTGACATCCAGGCCCGCCTGTTCCGCCAGTACCCGCTGGGCGAAGTGGCTTCGCACGTGGTGGGCTATATCGGCCGCATCAACCAGGCCGAATCCAAGGCGCTGGAAGGGACCGAATACGAAGCCAATTACAACGGCACCGAACATATCGGCAAGGAAGGCCTGGAAAAGAGCTACGAACGCCAACTGCACGGCGTGACGGGCTACGAGGAAGTGGAGCGCACGGCCGGCGGCCGCGCCATCCGCACGCTGTCGCGCACTCCGGCCACGCCTGGCTCCAACCTGATCCTGTCGATCGACATCGAGCTGCAGAAGATTGCGGAAGAAGCGTTCGGCGAATACCGTGGCGCGCTGGTGGCCATCGAGCCCAGTACCGGCGACGTGCTGGCCTACGTGTCACGCCCGGGCTACGACCCCAACCTGTTTGTGGACGGCATCGATGCGCAAAGCTGGGCCGAGTTGAATACTTCGCTCGACAAGCCGCTGATGAACCGTCCGCTGTCCGGTACTTATGCGCCCGGCTCCACCTTCAAGCCTTTCATGGCATTGGCGGCGCTGGAGACAGGCAAGCGCACCACCAGCCAGGCGATTGCCGATCCGGGCTTCTTCTACCTCGGTACCCACAAGTTCCGCGATGACGTGGTGGGCGGTCACGGCATGGTCGACATGCGCAAATCCATCGTTGTCTCGTGCAATACCTACTACTACATGCTGGGCCGCGACATGGGTATCGATCTGATCCATGACTTCATGGCGCCGTTCGGCTTTGGCCAACTGACCGGCATCGACCTGGAAAACGAGAAGAAGGGCGTGCTGCCGTCGCAGGAATGGAAGCGCCAGCGTTTCAAGAAAAATCCGGCGGCAGGCAAGTGGGTGGGCGGCGATACGATTTCGGTGTCCAACGGCTCCGGCTTCAATAACTACACGCCGCTGCAAGTGGCGCACGCCGTGGCCAACCTGGCCAACAACGGCGTCGTGATGAAGCCGCACCTGGTCAAGATCGTGGAAGACGGCGGCACCCGCAAGCGCACCCTGACCGTGCCGAAGGAAAGCTATCGCATCCCGCTCAAGCAGGCCAACATCGACTTCATCAAGGATGCGATGGTGGGCGTGACCACCGAGCCGGGGGCGACCGGCTACCGCGCGTTCCTGAATGCGGGCTACACCGTGGGCGGCAAGACCGGTACCGCGCAGGTGGTGGCGATCAAGGCCAACGAGAAGTACAACGCGGCCCGCCTGGACGAACGCCTGCGCGACAACGCCTGGTTCACCGCCTTCGCACCGGCCGACAAACCGAAGATCGTGCTGGCGCTGATCGTGGAGAACGCCGGCTTCGGTGGCGCGGTGGCTGCACCGATTGCGCGTAAAGTGCTGGACTACTGGCTGCTGGGCAAACGCCCGACCGAAAAGGAAACGACGCCGGTGCCGAAGGAGGATGCGGTCACCGTTCCGGTTGAAGACTTGCCAGAAGAAGACGTCGACGCGGCCGCCGAGCGGCGCGCCCAGCAACAAGGCCAGGTGGCAGCGCCTGCGCAGCCGGCAACAGCGCCGACACCGCAGGTGCCTGCGCCGGCGGACCAGAAGCCGCAGGCCGGCCCGCCGCGCAAGAGAGAATAAGGAGGCAGCATGCCTATCAATGAAAGACGTTCACTGTGGCGGCGCATGCGCCCATATGTGACGGTATTCGATGGCCCGCTGATGCTGGTCATCGTGTTGTTGCTGGCGACCAGCCTGGTCGCCCTGTATTCGGCCAGCATAGGGATTCCGGGCAAGATCGAAGACCAGTTGCGCAATATCGCCATGTCTTTCATCGTGATGTGGTTCGTGGCCAACATCTCGCCGCAGAACATGATGCGCATTGCGCTGCCGGCCTATGTGATAACGGTGTCGCTGCTGGTGGCAGTAGCGTTGTTCGGCACTATCAAGCTGGGTGCGCGGCGCTGGCTTAATCTCGGCTTCGCACAGATCCAGCCTTCCGAGTTCGCCAAGATCGCTGTTCCGCTGATGCTGGCCTGGTACTTCCAGCAGCGCCACGGGCATATGCGCTGGCATGCCTATGCGCTGGGCGCGGTCCTGCTGCTGGTGCCGGTATTCCTGATCGCGCGCCAGCCCGACCTGGGCACGGCGCTGCTGGTGGTGGCGGCTGGCGCCTGCGTGATCTTCCTGGCAGGCCTGGCATGGAAAGCCATTCTTGCGCTGGTGGTGATGGGCGCGGCCTGCCTGCCGGTCGCCTGGTCGATGATGCACGACTACCAGCGCGAACGGATCATGACCCTGATCGACCCGACTTCCGATCCGCTGGGCAAAGGCTTCCACATCCTGCAGTCGACCATTGCGATCGGCTCCGGCGGCGTGACAGGCAAGGGCTGGACGCAGGGCACGCAGGCCCACCTGGAATTCATCCCCGAGCGCACCACCGACTTTATCTTCGCCGTATTTTCGGAGGAGTTTGGCCTGGTCGGAAACCTGATCCTGATGTTCCTGTACCTGCTGCTGATCGGCCGCGGGCTGATGATCGCCTCCGGCGCTCCGAACCTGTTCACGCGCCTGCTGGCAGGCGCGATCACGATGATTTTCTTCACCTATGCCTTCGTCAACATGGGCATGGTGAGCGGCATCCTTCCGGTAGTGGGCGTGCCACTGCCGTTCATAAGCTACGGCGGCACTGCGCTGCTGACACTCGGATTGGCATCGGGCATCCTGATGTCGATCCAGCGACATAGAAAGCTGGTGCAAACTTGAAGAAGCACGCAATCCGACTCCTGCCGCTTGCGGCAGCCGCCCTGCTGGCCGCTTGCGGTACCACGCAGACCGACTCCACTTCGCGCAAGCCGCCGTCCCCCGTGACGGCCAAGCCGCAGCCGGGCATTCCGGTGTTGCCGGCCGCGGGCTCCGGGCGCGGCGCCTACTACCAGGATGACGGCCCGGGCGACAATCCGCCGGTGGGCTTGATGGAAACCCCTGACGCGGAGGTGCGCAACGATCCGTTGTCGCCATACTCCAACCGTCCGTATGTGGTCTTCGGCAAGAATTACAAGCCGATCGCGCTTGGCTCGGACTTCAAGCAGCGCGGGCCAGGTACCTGGTATGGCAAGAAATTCCATGGCCAGCGCACTTCGTCCGGCGAGATTTACGATATGTACAAGATGACGGCGGCGCACCCGACGCTGCCGATTCCATCGTATGCACGCGTGACCAATGTCTCGAACGGCAATTCGGTGATCGTGCGCATCAACGACCGCGGGCCATTCCATTCCACCCGCATCATCGACGTTTCCTACACGGCGGCGCTGAAACTCGGCCTGCTGGTCAACGGCAGCAGCCAGCTCGAAGTGGTCCACCTGCCGCCGGCCGAAATCGAGCGCATGATCGCAGCGCGGAAAGAAGGCGGCAATGCGCCGGCAACGGCTTCCGTGCCGTCGGCCCAGGCGCCGCAAAGCATGCCGAAGGCCGCGCCGATGCTGGCATCGTCGAACGGCGACGAAGCCAAGCCTGTTTTGCTTGGCGGGGCGGGCGAGCAGGGCTTCTTCCTGCAACTGGGTTCCTACTCGCGCGAAGATGGCGCGGATGGCTTGCGCAAGCGCCTGGAGGCCAGCGACGCCGGCCTGAAACTGGATGTGGAACAGGCAGGCAAATTTTATCGCCTGTTTGCCGGCCCTTATGCGAGCCGAGAGGATGCACAGGCAGCCGGCAAGGCGCTGCCATCAAGCCTGAAGCTCAGGCCTATCGTTATCGAGCGCTAGAGCAGCTGCGGGTTTCCTGTTCCGGGAACTTGGCGACGATCTTGGCGATGCGTGCCTTGGCGTCGTCGCTGATGTCGCGGAACTGGAAATACACTTGCTTGCTGCCGGTGTAACGCGGAGCCACTCGGGCAGTCTGCACGCCCTGCTTGTTCAGCGCGGCCAGCTGTGCCTGGGCCGCCGCTTCGCTACGGAACACGCCCAGCGAAATGCCCCATTTCAGCGGCGAACTGTCATTCAGGATGAAGAAGTTGGTGACCCCAAGCGCGCGCAGTTCGTCGGCCTTCTTTTCGGCCGCGGCGCGGCTGGCTTGTGGCGGAATGTGCACGATGTAGCTTGAGATCTCCTGCTCGGCCACGTTGCGGCGCTGCTGGCGGTCGCCCAGTTCCAGCGGCGCCAGGCGGTTTTCAAACTTGTGGGCCTCGTCCAGACCGAAGTTGCCGGCTTCCAGGCAGGCCACGGCGGCTGGTTCGTCGCGCGGCACCGGTGGCGGCGGGGCGGCGGCCGCCACGGCGCTTTCGGCCTTGCTGGCGCTGATCAACTGGAGCTTGTCGGCGTTTTGCTGCTTCTGCAGGCGCGCCGGTTCGTGTTCGTTGCCGCTGAATTGGCCGAGGTAGCCCTCACCATACGCAAACAGCGCGGCATTGGCGACCAGCAGCAGGGCGAATATCAGTTTCAGCACGGGCACTCCATACGGTCAGGCGCTGCGCAGGGCAGCGTGCAGTCCTATCATCACGATGTTTTCGACATGGCGGTACGGCACGGGGACCGCTGGCGCGATATACGGCGCGGCGCCGCCGGAAATAATACATTCTACGGCCTGGTGCAGCTCAAATGCGCGTTCAATCGCACCGGACTGGGCGGCCAGGCAGCCGGACAGGATGGCGTCGTCGGTGTTGTCGGCGAAGCCTTCCGGCAGCTTGCCGGGTTTGACCTGGGGCAGCTGGGCGGTGTTCCTGGCCAGCGAAGTGGCCATCAGGCCCAGGCCCGGCAGGATCATGCCGCCCAGGAAAGTGCCGTCGGCAGTGATCGCGTCGATGGTTGTCGCGGTACCGCAGTTGGCGATCACGATAGCCTTGCCCGGGCACAGGGCATGCGCGCCGATGGCGGCGGCAAAACGGTCGCAGCCGAGTTGCGCTGGATTGCGGTAGGCATTGCGGACGCCGGCGCGCTGGGGGACAGAGGCGAACCACTCGATGGCTTGCTGCTGGACCGGTAGCTGCGGCGCTGCCAGCCAGCTTGCCAGCATGTCGCGCGCGGGCTGGCCGGCGACGTTGGCGATCAGCACGCGGCCAACGGCCGGCACGGCGCCGAGGGCAGCGATGAGGGCTGTCGGGAACTCGGCGGCGTCAGCGTGCATGTGCGCGCCTTGCGCTACCCAGTTGCCGAGGGCGGCGCCAGGCGCTGCGAGCGCCCACTTGATGCGGGTATTGCCGGCGTCGATCAGCAGGTCGTAAGTCATTGCGCGAGCCTCAGCGAAACGTCGCCCGACAGCACGGCAACGCGGCCGGAAGGCGTATCGAGCAGCAAGCGGCCCTGGTCGTCCACGCCTGCCGCCAGGCCTTCCTGCTGGACTGTGCCCTGATCGAGCAGTCGCACCGGCTGTCCGCGCCAGGCCTGCAGCGCGTTCCAGCGTTCCGTGAAGGCGGCAAAGCCGGTATCGTCGAATTCTGCCAGCACCGCGCACAGGCGGCTAAGCAATTGCGCCAGCAAGGCATTGCGGTCCATTTGCGCCAGCCATGGGGCGGAAGATACCTCGCGGCCAATGGCCGCTTCCATCTCGTCCGGCATCAACAGGTTCATGCCGCATCCGATGACGGCCCAGATGGTGCCGTCCGGCGCAGCTTGCGTTTCAACCAGGATGCCGGCCAGCTTGGCGCCATCCTTCAGCATATCGTTCGGCCACTTGAGCTGGACCGGGACACCCAGGCCATTCACGGTTTCGGCCAGTGCCACGCCGACCGCAAGCGGCAAGCCCACCATGCGATGCAGCGGCGCGCGAAATGGCCAGGCGACGGAGAAAGTCAGCGATGCACCGGGCGCGGAAAGCCAGCTGCGGCCAGCGCGCCCACGGCCTGCGGTCTGGCGCTCGGCCACGCGCAGCAGCGGTCCGCGCAGTGCCGTGCTGGTCGACTGTGCCGCGGAAGGCACGCGCGCCAGCAGGTCGGCATTGGTGGAGCCGGTTTCGTCCACCACCTCAATGGCGACGTGGGAAGCGCTGTCGGCAACCAGCGCGCGGATCGCCGCAGCGGCGAGCGGTGTTGCATTCATGTGGTGCCCTTGCGCGCCTTGTGCGGCGCCTTGGCGAAAGCCCGGTCAAACAGCCAGTTCGGCAGCACGCGCAGCAAGCGGGCAATCATCCCGGCCCCGAAGGGAATCACGCGGTAGCTGTCGCCCCGTTCGATGCTGCGCGCGGCGGCCGCAGCGAAATCCGCGGGCTGCATCAGGAACGGCATCGGGTATTTGTTCTGTTGCGTCATCGGCGTGTCGATATAGCCCGGCGCAATGGTGACCACCTTGATCCCGCTGCCGCGCAATTCGACTCGCAGCGCCTCGCAATACACTCGCACTGCCGCCTTGGAAGCGCTGTACGCGCCGCCGCCCGGCAGCCCGCGCACACCGGCAACGCTGCCGATGCCGACCAGGCGCGCCGGGGTGCCCTGCGCGCGCATCGCGGTGATGAAAGGTGAAAACGTCGCCACCGTGGACGTGACGTTGGTGGCGATAATGGATTCGAAAACCGGCAGGTCTTCCGGCAGTTCGGTGATGGTGCCGTGCGAGATGCCCGCGCTGGCGATGACGATATCGCAGCCGCCGGCATGGGCCAGGAAGGCTTCTGCGGCGCTGCGCAGCGCCGCGTGGTCGGTTACGTCGGCCGCATAGCAGCGGTGGCGCTCCGGATTGGGCAGGGTGGCGGCAAGCGCCTGTAGCGCATCCGCGCGGCGGCCCAGCAGGCCGAGGGTGCAGCCTTGTGCGGCGTAATGCGCCGCCAGTGCTGCCCCGATGCCGCTGGAGGCGCCGGTGATGAAAACGCGCTTCAAGGCCTTACTTCTTCTCCGCCTGTGCCTTGGCAACGAGGAAATCCAGCACGGTCAGCGCATTGGCGTGCTGCTGCGCCTCGTTAGGCACTGGCTTGACGTTCTTGTTTGCCTCGGCGGGGGAGGTCATGTACTTGCCATCGACCACCAGCATTGGCCAGTAGTCGACGCGATAATCGCCCATCATGCGCTCGATGCGGCGCAGTTTGGCGGCCACGCCGAAGCTGTTATAGGCTTCAGTGAACTTGGCCTTGTCGATGCCGTTGCTGGCGGCCCAATCGATCACCGCCGTATCGTTGCGCAGGGGATTACCCTGTTCGTGCATGGCGGCGAATACTTTCGCGTGATTCTGTTCAACCAGGCCCAGGGCTTCCAGGGCCAAATACAGCTTCTGCTGCGGCAGCACGGACGGGCCGCGGCTCACGTGAACACGCTTGAAGACCACGTTGTCGCCCTGTTTCTTGACCCAGGCAGCCATGGCCGGTTCCAGCGCATAGCAGTGAGGGCAGTAGTAGGCGAAGAACTCGATGACTTCGACTTTCTTGCCGGTATCGACCGCCTGCGGTTCCGGCAGCACCACGTAATCCGTGCCGGCAACAGGAGCTGCGGTGGAAGCGACGGCGCCAAAGGCAACGCTGCACAGGACTGCGGCCAGGATCTGCTTAAACAGTTTCATCGCTTGGACTTCCCTTATTTTTGATTACGGACGACGGCAACATCGATGCCGTTTTCAGACAGCTTGGCGCGTACCTTGTTCATGGCTTCGACCTGGGTGAAAGGACCCATGCGCACGCGGTGCAGCACGCCGGCATCGGTGGCGCGGTCGGAAACCGTGGCCTCGAAGCCCAGCAGGGCCAGTTTGGCGCGGGTGTTCTCGGCGTCGCCCACTTCGCGGAAGGCGCCGGCCTGCAGGTAGTACACGAACTTGTCTTCGCCTGGCAGTGCAGGCGCCGGGGCGGCTGCCTGCGCCGGCGGCGCCGCGCTGTTGACCGGCGGCGGCGCGGCAGGCGAGGTGGCGGCAGGGGCGGGAGCAGGGGCTGGAGCCGCAGGCGTCTTGGCCGGAGCCTGGCCCTGCGCCTGGATGCTGTCCACTACCTTTTGCAGTTGGTCGGCTGGCGCCTGTTTCGCAGCTTCGCGTTCGAATTCGCTGTTCGCCTTCTTTACCGCTTCCTTATTGCCGTACATCGGCTTGTTCGGATCGGCGATCTGGCCGGATGCTTCATCGGTCGCCTTACCGTTCTTAGGCGCCTTGTCGGTGAACGGCGTCTGGCCCTTGGTGATACTCAGGGCCACGACGACGGCGATGACCAGGCCGATGACCAGGCCGATGATGAAGCCAACTAAGGTGTTGCCTTGTTGCTGACGCGAAGAAAAGCGAAGGGAACGAAAAGCCATGTGGACCTTACATTTGGTTAGGAGCGGAAACACCGATCAGTGCCAGGCCATTGCGCAGCACCTGGCGGGTAGCAACCATCAGGGCCACGCGGGCCAGCTTGGTGGCTTCGTCTTCCACCAGCACTTTTTCGGCGAAATAGAATGAGTGCAGGGCGGCAGCCAGGTCGCGCAGGTAGAAGGCTACCTGGTGTGGACCCAGTTCGGCCTGGGCACGGGCCAGCACTTCCGGGTACTGGGCCAGGGCGGCCAGCAGGGTTGCTTCGGTCGGCGCGATCAGCGGCGACAGGTCGACGTTGGCCACGGAGGCTTCGTCGCCGCCCCAGTTTGCCAGCATGCGGCAGATACGCGCGTGGGCGTATTGCACGTAGTAGACCGGATTTTCGTCGGAGGTTTTCAGCGCGACGTCGACGTCGAACACGAATTCGGTGTCGGCTTTACGCGAGATCAGGAAGAAGCGCACGGCGTCGCGGCCCTTGGTGATGTCGCCGCCGCCGGACCATTCGATCAGGTCGCGCACGGTGACGTAGGAGCCGGCACGCTTGGAAATCTTCACCTCGGCGCCGTCCTTCATCACGGTGACCATCTTGTGCAGCACGTAGTCCGGGAAACCCTGCGGGATGCCCAGGCCGACTGCTTGCAGGCCGGCGCGCACTCGGGCGATGGTGCCGTGATGGTCGGAACCCTGGATGTTAATGGCCTGGGTGAAGCCGCGCTGGAACTTGACGATGTGGTAGGCGACGTCCGGCACGAAGTAGGTGTAGCCGCCGTCGGTCTTGCGCATCACGCGGTCCTTGTCGTCGCCGTAGTCGGTGGTGCGCAGCCACAGCGCGCCGCCGTCTTCGTAGGTGTGGCCGTTGGCAACCAGCGCTTCGACAGCCTTTTCCACTTTGCCGTCGGAGTACAGCGAGGATTCCAGGTAGTAGTTGTCGAACTTCACGCCGAAGGCTTGCAGGTCGATGTCCTGCTCGTTGCGCAGGTAGGTGACCGCGAAGGCGCGGATGTTTTCGATGTCTTCGACGTTGCCGGAGCCGGTCACCGGCTGGCCGTCGGAGGCGGAAACAGTCTTCTTGGCCAGGAAATCGGCGGCGATGTCGGCAATATAGTCGCCGTTGTAGGCCGATTCAGGCCATTCCGCGTCACCCGGCTTGAAGCCCTTGGCGCGGCACTGGACCGAATTGGCCAGGGTCTGGATCTGCACGCCGGCGTCGTTGTAATAGAACTCGCGGGTGACCTTGGCGCCTTGCGCTTCGAACAGCGAGGACAGGGCGTCGCCCAGGGCAGCCTGGCGGCCGTGGCCAACGTGCAGAGGGCCGGTCGGGTTGGCGGAGACGAATTCGATGATGACGTTCTTGCCTGCCAGGGACTCGCTCTGGCCGAAGGCGGCGCCCTGCTGCAGCACGGACTTGACCACGGACTGCTTGGCGGCATCGCTCACGCGCAGGTTGATGAAGCCTGGGCCGGCGATATCGGCGGCGGCGACCAGCTGCTTGCCTGCAGGGTTTTCCAGCAGGGCAGCGACGATCTTCTGCGCCAGTTCGCGCGGATTCATCTTGAGCTGCTTGGCCAACTGCATGGCGATATTGCAGGCCACGTCGCCGTGCGAGGCGTCGCGTGGGCGCTCGAGCACCACGTTGGCTTTAACGTCGGAACCTTCCAGGATCGGCGCGAGGGCGGCCTGGAACAGGGAAATGATCTCTTGCTTTTGTTGGGCGAGCATGTGAATAGCCGGGAACGTCTGAAAGAGGGACATTATACTTGTTTGCAAGAACGGGTAAATCAGGGAAAACAAGGGGTTAGGAGGCTTATCCCGGGGTACAATCTTGGTTTTCACAGATTTACCGCGATGAATACGGCCTCCCGGCCGTGCCGCCGGCCGGCGGGCGCGATGACAGGATTGCAATGACTAAGAAAGAGCGCCCAACCTTATCCCTCAAACCAAAGGCTAAACCGGCTGCGCCGGCGGCCAAGGCGCCTCGTGCGCAGGGGGATGGCGGACAGCGTTCGGCTGGTTCTGACCGCCCGCGCGCCGCTGGCCCGCGCCCGGCCGGGCAATCCCGCAGTGAATCTGCCCCACGCGGCAACGGGCCGCGCCCGAGCGGCGAAGGCGCCCAACGCGGCTTCGGACCACGTCCGGACCGCGAAAACCGTGGCGAGGGGCGCAGCGAGGGGCGCGGCGAGCGCGAACAGCGCGGCGCCACTCCGCGTTCGGACCGCGAAAATCGCGGGGAAGGCCACGACGACCGTGGCCAACGCAGCTTGGGCCCGCGCGCCGGCGGCGAAAACCGTGGCGAAGGGCGCGGCGAGCGCGAACAGCGCGGCTTCGGCCGACGCGAAGGCGCCGAGTTTCGCAACGACTCGCGCGCAGAGGGCAACCAGCGTGGTTTCGGCCGTGCAGCGGGTGGGGAGGACAATGGTTCCGGCTCGCCCTGGGGTGCCCGCAAGCCGGCCCCTCGTGGTGCGCACACGCCGCCAGCACCGCGTGCCCCAGGCAAGCCAGCCATCCGCGAAAGCCACCACCGCGACCTGAAACCGCGCCTGCAGACCGAATTCCAGTCCGAGCTGAAACAAGATTCGCTGGCGTTCGCAATCCTGGGCGCCGCAACTGCCTCAGCCGAAGTCCTGCAAGGCACCGCTTTGCCGCAGGCACTGGCCGCAGTGTTCGCAAACAATAACGCCACCCCGCAAGCCCGCGGTGCAATCCAGGACATCGCCTACCGCGCGATGCGCCAACTGGCCTTGAGTGAAATCCTGATCGGCCTGATGGCGCCGAAAGCCCCGGACCCGCTGGTCCGGTCGCTGCTCGCCGTCGCCTTGCCGCTGATGCACCCGGCCGATGGCAGCCCGGCCCCATACGAAGCCTTCACGGTAGTCGACCAGGCCGTCACCGCGGCCTGCTCCCACCCGGACACGGCGCGCGCAAAAAACATGGTCAACGCCCTGCTGCGCCGCTTCCTGCGGGAGAAAGAAGAGTTGCTGGACGAAGCCTTGCAACAACCGGAAGCTAAATATAACTACCCGCAGTGGTGGATCGACTCCGTCATCACCGCCTACCCGAAAGACTGGGAACAGGTGCTGGCCGCCGGTAACAAGGCCCCGCCGCTGACGCTGCGCGTCAACACCCGCCACACCTCGCTGGCCGACTACCTGGCGCGCCTGGCGCAAGAAGGCATCGAAGCCACCCAGGTTGGCGACTTTGCCGTCCGCCTGGCCAAGCCGGTGCCGGTGCACCAGATTCCCGGTTTCGACGAAGGCGATGTCTCGGTGCAGGATGCCGGTGCCCAACTGGCGGCGCCGTTGCTGGACGTACAAGCCGGCATGCGCGTGCTGGACGCCTGCGCTGCCCCCGGCGGCAAGACTTGCCACATCCTCGAACTCGCCGATGTCAATTTAACAGCATTGGATGCCGATCCGAAGCGCCTGCAACGCGTGCAGGAAAACCTCGACCGTCTGCAATTGCACGCAACTTTGCAGCCGGCAGAGGCCCAAGCCGACGCCTGGTGGGACGGCCAGCAGTTCGACCGCATCCTGGCCGACGTGCCTTGCACCGCCTCCGGCATCGTGCGCCGCCACCCGGATATCCGCTGGTTGCGCCGCAAGAGCGACACCCGCCAACTTGCAACACTTTCGTCGCAAATTCTCGACAACCTTTGGAAAATGCTCGCCCCCAATGGTAAATTGCTGTTCGTGACATGTTCGTTGTGGCCGCAGGAGTCCGAGGCGCAGGCGGCCGCTTTCGCGGTGCGCAACCGCGCCACCCGCCTCGATGCGCCGGGCCAATTGCTGCCCCTGGGCGGCGCCGAGCAGGATCACGATGGTTTGTTCTACGCATTGTTCCAGAAAGATGCGTAACCCTTTGACGAGCACCAGGCAAGTGATCCAAAGATTTCTTCGACTCCTTTGCTGGCAGTTGCTGTTGACGCTTGCGTGTGCGTTACCGCACGCCGCCCACGCCTCCGACGAGACGGTGGAGATCACGCGCGCCTATATCGAGGCGGCGGAAGAGGGATACCGCCTGTCCTCTGCGTACTCGTTCGAGCTAAGCCACGGCATGGAAGAAACGGTGCAATCGGGCGTCCCGCTGCACTTCACCACGGAAATCAGCTTTACCCGCCCGCGCTGGTACTGGTTCGATGAAAAAGCCGTCACCGCCAAGCGCACCCACAAGCTGTGGTACGACGTGCTGATACGCCAGTACTACGTCAAGATCGTCGGTTCCGTTGCCCAGCCTTTCCAGACGCTGGACGAAGCCCTGTTTTTCATCCGCCGGCCTACCCGCTGGGTAGTCGCGCCGCGCGGCGCCCTGAAGGTGGGCGAAACGTATAACGTGACACTGCGCATGGGCATGGACAAGGATTTCCTGCCAAAACCGATCCAGGTCAACGCCTTCAACAACAGCGAGTGGCGACTCTCGTCCAGCAAAAAAACCTTCCAGTACAGGGCTGAGTAAGTGACGTCTGCCCTCAGGTATTTGTTTGTCGTCGCTGGCGCGATCTGCAGCATATTGCTGTTCCTGCTCGCCTCGGCCTCGGACAATTCCGGCTTCTTCGACCGCTATTACGGCTGGCTGCTTGGCCTGAACGCCTCTGTCGCGCTGGCGCTGGTGCTGCTGGTCGGCGTTTCGCTGTTCCGGCTCTACTCCCGCTACAAGAGCGGCAAGTTCGGTTCGCGCCTGATGACCCGGCTGGTGGTGCTGTTTGCCGCCATCGGCGTGTTGCCCGGCCTGGTGATCTTCCTGGTGTCGGTGCAGTTCGTGTCGCACTCCATCGATTCCTGGTTCAATGTGCGGGTGGAAGAAGCGCTGGATGCAGGCCTGGACCTGGGCCGCTCGGCGCTCGACGAATCGCTGGCCGAACTGGAAGCACAGGCGCGCGGCACCGTGCGCCAACTGGCCGAAGACCCGTTCTATTCCGCGCCGGCCACGCTGGCGCGCTTTGTGCGGCGCCACCCCGGCACCCAGAGCGCCATCATTGTCGATGCCGACGGCGGCCTGATTGTGTCCGCCATGGGCGAGCGCCGCATCAACCTGTCGGCCGACCTGCCCTCGGCGGCCATGCTGAACAAGGCCAAGGACGATCCTTCCTATTCCGCCTACGAAGGCGGCGGTGAACTGCGCGAGGACCGCGCCGGCGCCGCGCAACCGGCGCCGTTCGATGCCAACAGCGTGCTGCGCCTGCGCGTGCTGATGGCAATTCCCGACCCGGTGCAGCCGTCCGGCGCCCACCTGGCGCCGCGCTACCTGCAGATCATCCAGGCGGTGCCGCAGAAACTGGCCAGCAATGGCGAAATGCTGCGTACCGCCTTCTCGGAATACAAAGAGCGCTTCGTGGCCCGCGTCGGCTTGCGCAAGATGTATATCGAAACGCTGACCTTGACGCTGCTGCTGGCGGTGTTCGGTGCCATCGCAGCTGCCTTCCTGATCGCAAACGACCTGGCGCAGCCGCTGCTGCTGCTGGCCGAAGGCACCCGCGCCGTGGCCGAAGGCGACCTGTCGCCGCGCCCGATCGTCGCCAGCTCGGACGAACTGGGCACGCTGACCCAATCCTTCAATACCATGACACGCCAGTTGTCCGAAGCGCGCAGCGCCGTCGAACGCAACCGCATCGCGCTGCAGAACGCCAAGGCCCACCTGGAGTCGGTGCTGGCCAATATGTCGGCGGGGGTGATGGTGCTGGATTCGGATTTCCGCCTGGTTACCTGTAACGATTCGGTCGAGCGCATCCTGCAGCATGCCGGCGTGACCCTGATCGGCCAGCCGCTGGCCGAAGTGGAAGGCATGCATGAATTTGCCGGCGCCATTATCAACGCCTTCTCGGCGCAGTCGGCGCAGACCGCGGCCGGCCGCAACCTGCAGCGCTTGCACTGGCAGCGCCAGATCGAGATCCCACGCCCGCCCGGCAGCGCAGAAGAAAATGAACTGATCCTGCTGACGCGCGGCTCGCGCCTGCCGCTGGAAACCGGCAGCGGATACATCGTCGTGTTCGACGATATCACCGACGTGATCTCGGCCCAGCGCTCGATCGCCTGGGGTGAGGTAGCGCGCCGCCTGGCCCATGAAATCAAAAACCCGCTGACGCCTATCCAGCTCTCAGCGGAACGCCTGCAAATGAAGCTTGAATCCAAGCTGGCGGGCCCCGATGTGGAACTGCTCAACAAAGCCTCCACCACCATCGTCAATCAGGTCGCCGCCATGAAACGCATGGTCGACGACTTCCGCGATTACGCCCGCACCCCGCCTGCCGTGCTGCAGCCGCTCGACTTGAATGCCCTGGTCGAGGACATCCTGCACCTGTACGTGAGCGGGGAGGGCAACGACATCATCCACGCCAACCTGGCGCCGGCCCTGCCCATGGTCCTGGGCGACGACACACAATTGCGCCAGGTGATCCACAACCTGCTGCAAAATGCGCAGGACGCGCTGCAGGAGCATCCCCCTGCCGGCGCCGAGCCTCGCATCGACGTGGTCACGGAAGGCATCATCTACCAGAGTGCGGACGGCGGCACACGTATTGCGGTGCGGCTCTCAATCTCGGACAATGGCCCCGGATTTGCACCGAAAATCCTGGCCAATGCGTTCGAACCGTATGTGACGTCGAAGGCGAAGGGCACGGGCCTGGGCCTGGCGATGGTGAAAAAGATTATCGAGGAACACGGGGGCCGGATCGATATCCAGAACCGTGACGATAGTAGTGGAGCGTCGGTGCTGATTTTGCTGTTAAAGTTGGCGTCGGTGTAGTTGGCATAATATTGTTGGACTAATAAAATCATTGTCGCGCCGACAGGTATAGAATGCCTGCGTAGAGAGCGATAAAAATGAGGGAAGGGGCAAGGGATACATGGCAAACATTCTCGTAGTTGATGATGAAATGGGGATCCGGGAGCTGCTCTCGGAAATCCTGGGCGACGAAGGTCATGCGGTGACGCTGGCGGAGAACGCCCAACAGGCGCGGCAGGCCCGCGCTGCCGGGGCACCCGACCTGGTCCTGCTCGACATCTGGATGCCGGACACGGACGGCGTGACGCTGCTCAAGGAATGGCAGCGCGATGGCTTGCTGACCATGCCGGTCATCATGATGTCCGGTCACGCGACCATTGATACCGCGGTGGAGGCAACCCGCATCGGCGCCATGAATTTCCTGGAAAAGCCGATTGCGATGCAAAAGCTGCTGAAAGCGGTGCAGGCTGGCCTGAGCCGAGCGCAGGAAGCGGTGCGAGCGCCGGTGCTGGCGAGCCGCCCGGTCATGCCGGCGCCGGTCGAGGAAACCAGCTTTGGCCAGGCGCAGGTGACGCAGCAGCCAGTGGCCCACAACCTGGGCATGGCGCGCGCCGTCAACGGCGACAACCCGATCTTCAACCTGTCGTTCGACTTGCCGCTGCGCGAAGCACGCGACGCGTTCGAGCGCATGTACTTCGAACACCACCTGGGCCGAGAAGGCGGCAGCATGACCCGCGTGGCCGAGAAGACCGGACTGGAACGCACCCACCTGTACCGCAAGCTGAAGCAACTGGGCGTAGAGCCCGGCAAGCTGTCCAAAAAGAACCAGGCTTGATTCCTACCATCCTGGTCACAGGCCCAACGGCCGCAGCGCGTGAGAACGCGATTGCGGCCGTTTTGTCGCCTGGCGTATCCACGGCCATCATCCTGGAAGGTTTGGCCGACGGTAATTCTCCTTTGGTGTATGATGAAAGTGACCCGACGGTATGGCAGCCGCAGGTTCACCGCATTGCCCCCGGTTGCCTATGCTGCGCCGGTAATCTTGTCTTACGTGTTACATTGAATCGTCTCTTGCGCCGTCCCCCGGCGCAGCTCTTTATCAGCCTGGCGAATGCCACTCACGTGGATAGCCTGCGCGCCATGCTTGCCACGGCCCCTTACGACGCCCTGCTGCGCCTGGAGCCGGTACTGAACGCTTGAAAATGGCCAGGACAGCCCCATCTCGGTTTGGAAACGAAACGTGAAGGAAGCCATATGAACCTCATTTACAACAGCGAGCAATACAGTGTTGTCGAATTTGGCGCAGATCGCAGCCTGGAAGCTTTGCGCTTCGGCGGCTATGAGATTGTCGACAAAGGCGGCAAGCGCGAAATCTTCATTGCCGGGGTCATGGCGCAGAACTTCCGCCGCGACGTTAACGAATTGATCGCCAGTGAGCCCACCATCGAGGAGATCGATGATTTCCTGGGCAACTACGAAGCACTGATGAGTCAACCAGTGCTGCTGCACTAAGTTCTTTTGCATCCTTCCGTGGAGCGCTCTCTTGCTCCACCGTGGGCAGCCATGTCGGCGCTGCCCGTTTTCCTGGCCGCTCCGGCGCTGAAGTTGTTCTAAGCTTGTTTAGCTGGCATAGTTGCGCTTTATAAAAAATGCTAACCAGGTGGCGCATTCGCATATGAACGATACCTTCGAAGCACGTCTTGCCGAACTCGAAGAGAACGCAAAGACCCCGAAGCATAGCTAGGCCGAGATATGCCTCAAGTACTATTGCGCCGTTTATTCTTGTTCGTCAGTCTTTTGACGCTGGCATTGGCGGCAGATGCCGTTGAGTCGAGCTATCCGCGCGACCTTATGCAGTGGAAGGAAATCGGCATCCCGCCAAACGCTGACCAAGCTGCCAGGGCGATTTGGGACTATGCAGCCAACTACTCGACGCATGAGTGGCGTGTCTATGTCGAAGACGGAAAGGTTAGCGCCAGGCTGGTTTCCCCGGTGCGGCAGGAGAAAGGGGACCGTCCTCCATTTACTCCCAAGGGCTTCCAATTCGGCCGAGGGGATGCGTTCAAGCGCGTGGACGACGGCTGGCTCGTTGGTTTCAATCGCGGCGAATTCGGTGCCTCGCTTTACTGGTTCAGTGCCGATGGCAATCGCAATTACAAGATCTCCGAACATCAGGTGGTCGACTTCATTACGCTGCCGGGTGGCGTGTATGCCATCGAAGGCTTGGCGCATTTGGGCATGAGCGGCGGTTCTGTCATTCGAATTGCGCGGGAGCCGTGGCACCTTCAATGGACGGCAAATCCAGTCACCAAACTTCCCTTTGCGCCTTATGCCGTTGCAGTGCGCAGCGATAATTCAATGCTGGTTACGCTTTCCGATGCACTTGTTTCCGTTGATACGAATGGCGATGTGGTGAGCCTGCTGGATGAGGTGCCATGGGGCGGCCTTTATCCGAATTCTTCGGTGCTTTCCAGCGATGGCCAGAAACTGTTCATAGGCATGCGCCAGTTTGTTGGAGAGTTCGATATCCAAGCCAGGACATTGCGGCTTCTCGTTCCTTCGGATGCATTCCTCAACAAGCTGCCCAAAGACCAGGAACGCCAAATTTACAAACAGTACAACCGATAACCATGCCCGCCATTGGATTCAGTCATTACAACTTGCGCGCGCCGCGAGCGCTGCTCGACGAACTGCGCGATTTTTATTGCGATGTGGTCGGGCTGACCGTTGGCCATCGGCCGCCATTCCGAAGCTTTGGCTATTGGCTCTATGCCGGCGAACACGCTGTACTGCACTTGTCCGAGGCAGGACCCGATGAAAATCGGCCGGCAAAGCCTGCAGGGACGTTTGACCATGCGGCCTTTCGCTGCACCGATCGTGATGCCTATGAGCGCAAGCTATCTGCGCGCGGCATCAAGTATCGCGTGGCCCTTGTGCCGGCAACGCAGCAGCTTCAAATTTTCCTTGCCGATCCGGCAGGCAACGGCATTGAACTCAATTTCGAAAATCAGGAAATCTAAACTAACAATGACGACACGATTCACCGTATTCGCGCTGCTGTTTGCCGCGCTCTCGGCCCCGACTGCAGGCGCCGAAACGCCGATCAAGAAAGCGGAACGTGACGATATTTTCATGGTCCCCACTGCAGATCCTGCGATGGAAAGGGCGTTTGGCAAGGCTCGTTCGACCCTGGACAATTTTCTTCGCATGGCTTCTTCTCCGGCTCCAGGCACTTCGGATTATTCCGTGAAAGTCGCAGTGACCGATGGGAAAAATACCGAGTACTTCTGGGTTCGCGACTTTGAGCGGAAGGGCGAAAAATTCGCAGGCACGCTGGCTAATGAACCGCGGATGGTGAAAAAATTCAAGAACGGCCAGCGGTTTGACTTCTCGCGGAATCTGATCGTTGACTGGACATATATTGATGCGTCGAAGCGGAAGACGTTTGGCAACTTCACTGCATGTGCGCTGCTGACCAGGGAGCCTCCTCAAGAGGCCCGGAAGTTCAGGGAGCAGTTCGGGCTGGACTGCGACTGACTCTCACGACGAGATGGCCCGCAAACAGGAATTCGTTTTGTATGGGGCTGCGGCTTCCGGCTCAGTCGCCGTCGAAGCGGCTCTCACGCTGCTGGGCATTCCATTCCAGTTGATTGAGGGTGAAACATGGTCGTCGAAAGCGGCGCGTGAGCGCGTCGGCGGCCAGAACCCGATGCGGCAGGTACCTACGTTGGTGATGCCGAATGGCGAAACCATCACTGAGAGCGCAGCCATCCTGATCTGGCTGGCCGACTTGCATCCTGCTGCACAGTTGGCGCCGGCAATCGGCGATCCAGCACGGGCTCAGTTCCTGCGCTGGATGTTTTTCGTCTCTTCAGCAATTTATTCGCTACACTGGATCAAGCCGGACGTGAGCCGGATTGGGGCGCCAGAAGGTTCACGGAATAATGTAGTAGACGCAGTCCATGCGCGCATCGCGTTCTGCTGGCGCACCATGGATGCGCAGCTTAAACCGTCAAAGTACTTGTTGGGCGATGCGCTGAGCGTACTCGACCTTTACGTGGCGGTCATCTCCCGTTTCGGTCCTTGGCGTGAGCGGTTCTGCCAGGAGGCCCCGAACATGATGCCGGCGATCATTCGCGTTGACGAAGATCCCCGTCTGAAAAGCCTTTGGGAGCGGAGGTTCCCGTCCGGTTAAGGAGGAGCTTTGAAGCGTACCTGGACAATCATCGGCGTCGCCGACGTCGCACACAGCTTTAACTGGTATCAGGCCTTGTTTGGCCAGCCCAAGTCCGCGCCGGCCCATGAGTTCTTCGGGCAGGTCCTGGATGGAGACGGGACGGTCCTTCTCTGTCTTCACCAATGGGGATCGCACGATCATCCCTCGCTGGCGAGCCCCGGCGATTCGCAGCCCGGCAATGGATTGTTGCTGTTCTTCCGCGTGGACGATTTCGACGCGGCACTGGTCAGGGCGCGCGGGCTCGTGTCAAGCCTTGAAGAAGAGCCGAGCGTTAATCCCAGTACCGGCACGCGGGAATTCGCACTTCGCGATCCGGATGGCTATTACGTGATGGTGAGCGCATGGGACTGAAAACCAGGTTGACGGAGAAGCTCGGGATCGAGCATCCGATCCTGCTGGCACCGATGGGAGTCATGGCCGGCGGCCGGCTGGCTGCTGCCGTGACGAAGGCTGGTGGGCTGGGCATCATCGGTGCCGGTTACGGCGACGCGGAATGGATCGAAAAACAGTTCGCGGCTGCAGATGGCACGCGTGTTGGCTGCGGCTTCATCACCTGGTCGATGGCGCGCGATCCGGGACTGCTTGGGCAGGTGCTGGCGAAGCGGCCGGCAGCGCTGATGCTGTCATTCGGCGCGCTGGAACCGCATGCTTCGGCCATCAAGGCGCATGGCGTGCCCTTGATCTGCCAGGTGCAGGGTATGAAGTATTTGCGCGAAGCTGTCGATGCGGGCGCAGACATCATCGTTGCGCAAGGCTGCGAGGCGGGAGGCCACAGTGGTCACCGCGGCTTGTTCACGCTGGTGCCGGAAGCAGCCGATTACCTGGCCAAACATTCACCGGATACCGTGCTGGTGGCGGCCGGCGGCGTCGGCGACGGCCGCGGGCTGGCTGCGGCGCTGATGCTCGGCGCCGACGGCGTGCTGGTCGGCACCCGCTTCATCGCCGCCGTCGAATCGGAAGCGCCGCAAGGCTTCCGCCAAGCGATCATCGACGCAGATGGCGACTCCACGATGAAGTCCAACTCGGTCGACGTGGTGCGCAAGCGCTACTGGCCTAATTCGGAATTCGTCGTTCGCGTCTTGAAGAACAATTTTGTCGCAGCATGGCATGGACGCGAGCGCGAACTGGAAAAGTCGCTCGATGTCGAGTTCGAACGTTTCCTGGATGCCTTCAAGGCAGGTGATGCCTGCAATGCCGGTGTGCTGATGGGCGAGATCTCGGGCATCATCCAGGACGCGCCGCCAGCCGCGGAAATTGTCAGCAAAATGATAGCCCAGGCCTGTGAGCTATTGGGCCGGAACGATTAACATGACGGACGCTTCCGCTCCTTCCGCCACCATGATTAAAGAACTCGAAGTGATCGTGAAACGGTTGCTAGTTGAAATCAGGAAGGACATCTCGTTCTTCGGGTCTTGCGGCGCACTGGTTGGATTGCTGATGCTTTGGCAGTTCAAGCTTAGCGTTCTCGGGCTCGCAAGCGGAAAAGCGTGGCCAATCGAGCTGTTCTCCGATTTCGTCTCCTTCAATGCATTCACGCTGGTTTTTATTGGACTGATCGTGATTTCCACGGCGGCGACGTTGTTACGTGAATTGGGCCTTCCGTTGCCCCGCCTTGAAGCTTCGGTTGCACATCTCGAAGAGCGCCTCTCGCAGTTAGCGAGCTCAATTATCTCCTTTACTCTTGGGTTGTCGGCATTGGCGCTTCTGCATGCTTTGCTCACCTTGGAGCAGGGTGGCCTTTGGCTCGCGGTCCTCGTGGTTATTTTCGATTGCGTCATCTTCGGCGGCTTTATTGCTGCGGCGGCCTTCGCGCGGCGCATTGCGCCGTTTGACAAGTGGAAAGCGTCGCTGTCAGCATTTGCCGCTGCACTGTTCTTTATTGGATGGCTTCTCGTCAATGGCGCGAGCTGAACTCACTGTCTCGCTGGTGGATGCTGGGCCTTGGCATTGCGAAGCGCCAGCAACCTGTTAAAGTTGAGGGATGTGCCAATTATTAGCAATGAACTGCAATGTCCCGACTGACATTGTGTTCAGTTTTACCGGCTTCGCCCTGCGCGGCGGGCAGACCGACACCCACCATGACGGCTGGGGCATCGCCTTTTTCGAAGGCGCCGGCGTGCGCCATTTTGTCGACCACCAGGCCGCCATCCACTCGCCGATCGCAGAGCTGATCAAGAACTATCCGATCAAGTCGAAGAACGTGATCGCGCATATCCGCAAGGCTACGCAGGGCGAGGTCATGCTGGAGAACTGCCATCCTTTCGTGCGTGAGCTGTGGGGCCGCTACTGGGTGTTCGCCCACAATGGCGACCTGAAAGAGTTTGCGCCGGTGCTGCACGGGCCCTTCCGCCCGGTCGGTACCACCGATAGCGAGCAAGCCTTCTGCCTGATCCTGCAGGAGTTGAGCGAGCGTTTCGGCGATACCTGCCCGCCGCTGCCCATGCTGCGCGCGCAGATCGAGAAGACCGTGCGCAGCATCGCCGGCCACGGCACTTTCAACATGATGTTATCCGACGGCCGCGCGCTGTTCGCGCATTGCTCAACCCACTTGCATTACATCGTGCGCCAGTATCCCTTCGACACGGCCAAGCTGTCGGACGAAGATGTGAGCGTGGATTTTTCCCAGGTCACCACGCCCAATGACCGCGTGGCAGTGATCGTCACCCAGCCATTAACTACCAATGAGCAATGGACTGCCTTCGCTCCAGGTGAGATGAAATGCTTTGTGGATGGCCTGCCGCAGAAACGGGACTTCGAGAAAATTTAACAGACACCGGCAGGATTTGATGCCAAAATGGCAGGACACGTCAGGAATTTCCCTATGATCGACCTTTCCAGCAACGATGCGGCCTCCCAGAGCCTGAAAGTTCGGGAATTTTATCTGGGCCGGCAGCCGATCTTGGACCGGAACCAGGCCTTGTTCGGTTACGAGTTGCTTTTTCGCAACGCTCCGGTTGGGCCGGCCAACATCAATACTTCAGCCCTTTCCGCAACCGCTGCGGTCGTCGCACACGCCGCGCAACTGGGCATGGAGCGCACGATTGGCGATGCCATCGGCTTCGTCAACGTGGATGCCGACGCGATCCTGAGCGATATCTTCGGCTTCCTGCCGCGTGAAAAGCTGGTGCTGGAAGTTAGCGCTGCCAATCCGCTGGCGCCCGAGGTGCTGTCGCGCATGTCCGAGCTGGTGAGCCACGGTTTCCGCTTCTCGCTGGACGACATCAATCCCGATTCGCCGCAACTGCCTGCGCTGATGCCGATGGTGGAATACGTCAAGCTGTCGATGCGCGACATGCCGCTGGATGGCCTGGTCAAGCTGGCGCCGCGCTTCAAGCAGGATGGCAAGAAGCTGGTGGCCTGCAAGGTCGAGAACCGCGACGAATTCAAGAACTGCCTGGACCTGGGTTGCGATTACTTCCAGGGCTATTACTTCGCCAAGCCGGTCATCATGAGCGGCAAGAAGCTGTCGCCGTCGCAAATGGCGGTGATGGAGCTGATGACCCTCGTGACCTCGGATGCGGACAATCCCGAGATCGAACGCGCCATCAAGAAAGATGTATCGCTGGCGCTGAACCTGCTGCGACTGGTGAACACGCCGGCCGTCGGCGCGCGCCAGCGCATCGATTCCCTGAGCCAGGCAGTGCATATCCTGGGCCGGCGCCAGTTGCAGCGCTGGCTGCAGATCATGCTGTACGCGGAGCCGGGCAAGCGCGGTCATTCGATGACGCCTTTGCTGATGCTGGCTACTACGCGCGGCCGCCTGCTCGAACTGCTGGCCACCAAGCTGCGCCCGGCGCACCGCCATGTTGCCGACATCGCCTTCACCGTTGGCATCATGTCGCTGATGGATACGCTGTTCGGCATCCCGATGCAGGAAATCCTGGCGCAGATTCCGATGGGCGATGAGGTGGGCGAGGCGTTGATGTTCCGCGGCGGTTTCTTTGGCGACCTGCTCAAGCTGGCCGAGTGCATCGAGCGCCTGGAAGATATGGACACCCGCATCCTGCCAGCGCTGGCCGACCTCGCGATTTCGACCGAGGAGCTGGTGGAGCTGGAGATGTCGGCATTCGAATGGAGTGACAACGTGGTGCGATACGCCCTGTAGAGGCGTACACACCGATAGCGGCGCCGCAGAAAGCGGCGCCGTTTTTTTTCTGGAGGACGAAGAGTGTTAAGTGTCAGTGGGTTGAGCAAGTCATTTGGCGAGCGGCGCGCGGTCGATGGCGTTTCGTTCCAGGTACAACGTGGGCAGACCGTGGGCCTGCTGGGGCCTAACGGCGCGGGCAAGTCGACTACGGTCAGCATGATCTGCGGCCTGATCAGGGCGGATGCTGGCAGCGTCACGCTGGATGGCGAGCCGGTAGTGCAGGGCGCGAGCGCGGCCAAACAGAAATTGGGCCTGGTGCCGCAGGACCTGGCCTTGTACGAAGAGCTGCCTGCAATCGAGAACCTCAAGCTGTTCGGCGCGCTGTACGGCTTGAAAGGTGCTGCGCTGGCCAGGCGCGCGGAGGAAGTGTTGGCGCTGGTGGGTTTGTCGGATCGCGCGAAAGACAAGCCATCCACCTTCTCGGGCGGCATGAAGCGCCGCCTGAACATCGCTGCGGCGCTGCTGCACGATCCGCAACTGCTGATCCTCGACGAGCCAACCGTGGGCGTCGATCCGCAAAGCCGCAATGCCATCTTCGACACGCTGGAAGCGCTGAAAGCGCAGGGCCGCTCCCTGATCTACACCAGCCATTACATGGAAGAAGTGGAACGGCTGGCGGATCATATTGTGATCATCGACCACGGCAAGGTACTGGCCGATGCGCCGCCGGCGGAGCTGTATCGCCGCCTGCCGACGCAAGCTGCGCTGCAGGTTGAACTGGCAAATCCCGATATCCTGCCTGCTGAATTGCTGGTTGCCGCGCTGGCCGGCCTGCCGGGTGTGGCCGCTGTGCGCCGCGATGGCGTTGCGCTGGACATCAGCCTGCACGGCGCGGCCCATGCCGCACCTGTGCTGCGCTGGCTGGACGAACAAGGCCACACGCTGGCCCATTTCGCCACCGCCCGCACCAAGCTGGAAGATATCTTCCTTTCCCTGACTGGCCGCACCTTGCGCGACTGAGGAATTCCGATGACAGCAATTATTGCAATGATCCGTAAGGACCTGATCCTCTACCTGAACGACAAGCGCGCGCTGATGCTTAACCTGCTGATGCCGATCGTGCTGGCGGCCTTCTTTGGTTCGCTGTTCGGCGGTGCGGGCAGCGGCAACAACAGCAAGATAGAAATCGGCCTGGTACAGCAGGACAGCAGCGTGATCGGCCGCAAGGTAGGCGATTCGCTGAAGGCCGATGGCACGTTGACGGTCAAGGAAATGAGCCTTCAGGAGGCGCAGGACAAAGTCCGCTCCGGCAAGCTGATGGTGGCTGTGGTGATCCCGGCTGGCTTTGGCGATGCGGCTGGCAAGTCGCTGTTCCAGCCTGGCGACAAGCCGGAACTGCCTGTGTATTACGACCCTTCGCAGTCGACCGTGCTGGCGATGGTGAAAGGTCTCCTGACGCAGCACGTCATGCAAGGTGTTACGGGCGAGGTAATGGGCGGTAGTGCAACCGGCGCCAAATTCACCGACGACAGCTTGAAGAAGCTGGAAGCTTCGCCTGCGAACGAAGACAAGGAGGCGCTGGTTAGCTTGCTGGGCAGCCTGAAGAAATTCCAGGAGCGTGAGGCAGCCAAGCCGGCGAAGGAATCGGGCAGCAGCGGCGGTGGCTTAAGCGTGCCGTTCACGACCAAGGACGAGGCACTGAGTTCGGGGCCGAAGTACAACGCCTATGCGCACGCGTTTGCGGGCATGGGAGTTCAGTTCATCCTGTTCACGGGAATTGATGTTGGCATCGGCATCCTACTGGCGCGCCGCATGGGGATCTGGAATCGCTTGCTGGCAGCGCCTATCACGATGTCACAAGTGCTGGTGTCGCGAGCGCTGTCCGGCGCCATGATTGCGGCGGGGTTGATGGTGGCGATCTTCTTCGCGGCGATGCTGATGTTTAAGGTAGAGGTGACCAATGTGGTGGGCTTCGCATTGGTTGTCGTGGCGTTTGCGCTGATGACGGCTTCGTTCGGCTTGCTGATTGCGGCGTTTGGCAAGACGCCGGAGGCGGCGCGCGGGCTGGCGACGTTTGCCACCTTGATCCTGGTGATGCTGGGTGGCGCTTGGGTGCCGACGTTTGTGTTCCCGGCGTGGATGCAGCAATTGACCGTTGTGGTGCCGACGCGCTGGGCGGTGGATGGGCTGGATGCCATGACCTGGCGCGGGTTGGGGATGGATGTGGCGCTGCAGACTGCGGGTGTGCAGCTGGCGTTTGCTGCGGTGTTTGGGGTGCTGGCGATCTGGCGCTTCCGCGCTCAAACTCGGTAAAGCAGGCTCTGCCCCACAAACAGCAGCCCAGTGATTTGAAAGTGTCTGCCCAATGGGGACCTGTGGCCAGCAGCTGCCCACCGTCACATCCGGAAGTCGAGGAGCATCTAGTGCTGAACGAACTGGAAAGAAAGAGGATTGAACGTGTTGTCGGAGCCTTCGTCGCAAGGCGGCGTCCGCCTGTCCACATTCGAAAAGAAGTTGACCTTGATTTCAGGATTGCAGGACAGAGCATAGAAATTTTTGAGATTCGACCCGTATGGCAAGGGAACGGAGAAACGAATGAAAATCCTATCGCGAAAGCGACGTTTGTCAGGACACGCGGCGATTGGCAATTGTATTGGCAGCGCAGAGACTTGAAGTGGCACCGTTATGAGCCGTTGCCAGCGGTGCGATCAATTGAAGATGTCATTGCCGAGATTGACGCGGATCCGTGTGCCTGCTTCTGGGGATAATTCGGTAGCGCAGTACAGTGTGCGTTGACCCGGCCGAGTTCGGCCATTTGCGGACGCCTATTGTGCCGCCAGATTCAAGACGATTATCCTTTGAGACATGAATTTTAGAGAACTAGAACAGCTTGGTGAAGCGGACCTGTCGATATGTGGACTGCGGCTTTGGATCCATGGGCGCCAGTTTCCTGACGCAACCGACTATTGGGATGGAAATTGGCTCCGCGTTACTGCCTCTTGCATCTATCCTCATTCTGCGGTTCGAATTCAGAATATCGCCTGTGTTCGTACTGACGAAGTGGCAAGTTTGCTAGCTGGCTGTGAGAAACTGTATTCGACGTTAAGCGGCAAAGCCGAACTGAAATGTATGGAGCCGTATATCTCGGTCGAATTTTCGGGCTCCGCTCGTGGCCACATTGGGGTCAATCTTTCGGTTACTCCTGATCACATCAAGGAGACCCATGATTACGAAGATGAGATCGACCAGTCGTACCTTCCTGCGATCATCAGTTCGTGCGAAGCCATTCTTGTAAAATATCCAATCCGCGACCCTGGTATGAAAACCCGGCCCATTGCGGGTTGATCAACTGTTCGCTCCGGCGGATTCCTGCAATCGGCCAATAGCGGCCGGTTGGACTGCTTCCCTAAAGCAGTCGTCCAGGCGTACACGTTTCTTACCTGGCAGCGACTAGCTGTCCAGGCTTTGTTAAACGACAGCTCGCCATGTTAATCTGGCATTTGGGTTATTTATAACAAGTTCGACCGCAAAGTCGAAGGCTGGGGAGGAATAAGAATGATTTCGTCGTTTCAGCTTAAGTTTGGCCGCTCCCCGGGAGCGACCGCGGAAGCGATCTCAGCGACGCCCGTGACAGTATTCGTCGGTCCGAACAACTCCGGAAAGAGCCGAGTCTTACGGGAAGTCGAACGCTACTGCAGAACCGGCCAGAATGACGCCAATGACCTGCTGCTCGCGGAGCTGACCTTCGCCGGACTAACTTCGGACCGCACAGCCCAATCGATTGAGCGGATTCGCCAGCCCCCTCATCCGGGCGAGGCGCAGCATGTCGATCATATCTTCGTAGGTAGCAAGTACGGGCGACAGCAGGTGCCTGTTGCGTCGCTCCAGCAGTTCCTACAGACCCCCACCTCAAATGTGTCTGCGTTCTGCCAGTGGTATTTAAAACACCTAACACTTATGCTTGACGGAAGCAGTCGCATCGGCCTCGTGGGCCAGCAAGGAGCTGGCGATCTTCAGCGCCCCCCAGAGAGTAGCTTTCAGGTTCTTTTCCGAGACGACGCCAAGCGGCACGAAGTGCGGAGAATCGTATTCGATGCTTTCGGTCGGCACTTTGTCTTAGACCCGACCAATCTGGGGCAGCTACGAATCCGGCTTTCTGATCGAGCTCCACGAGACGACATGGAAGAACGGGGTATCCATGCGGACGCCGTCCGATTTCATGCTTCCGCTCAGGTCATTGATGAGGCGAGCGACGGGGTAAAGGCCTTCACCGGCATCATTACAGAAGTCATGGCTGGAGATCCGAGTGTGGTGCTTGTTGACGAACCTGAAGCCTTTTTGCATCCATCACTTGCCTCAAAACTAGCGCAAGAGGTTGCCCGTGCAGCGCTGTCCGCAGACAAGAGGGTCTTCGTGTCAACGCACAGCCCTCAGTTCGTGATGGGATGCATCCAGTCAGGTGCCCCCGTAAACATCATTAGGCTCACATACAGAGGTGGAGTGGCTACGGCGCGGATTCTCCCGAGCGACGAAATTCTGGAACTCATGAGGCATCCACTGCTGCGCTCGACCGGGCTGCTAAGTGGCCTCTTCTACGAATTTGTGGTGGTTACCGAGTCGGATGCGGATCGAGCGTTCTATCAAGAAATCAATGAGCGGTTGCTTCAGTTCAAGCCTGAATGGGGCATCCCGAATTGCCTATTTTTGAACGCCCAGAATAAGCAAACGGTGCAGACGTTGCTGAGGCCGTTGCGAAAACTTGGAATACCTGCTGCTGGCGTTGTGGACGTGGACGTTCTGAAGGATGGTGGGTCGAACTGGACCAACCTGCTGTCGAGTGCGGATGTTCCCCAACTCTCACATGGGTCGTTTGCGACGTTGCGAGTGGCAGTGAAGAATGCGATGGACGCAACCGGCAAAGACATGAAGCGGGACGGGGGCCTGGCGATCCTTAGCGGCGCAGACAGGCAGGCGGCAGAGGATCTGCTCAATCAACTTAGACAGTATGGAATTTTTGCAATTCCTGGAGGCGAACTAGAGTCTTGGATGAAGGGTCTCGGGGCTAGTGGCCACGGGCCTACGTGGTTGATAGATGTCTTTGAGCGTATGGGAGAGGATCCTAGCAATGCCAACTATGTCCGCCCGAATGCGGGGGACGTATGGGAGTTTGTACGTGATATCAGAAGCTGGCTGGTAGATCCGGCGCGAAAGGGCATTCCCGCATGACGCGTGGTGAGTGGCGGTCGAACAGGTCAGTCAACACGGACGTTGCTACGGCTGGCTGGCCCGCCGTAGCAACGCCAGTTACCTCCGACGTTGGAGGTCCGCTTCTGTCGCGCGCGAAGGTCAGCTCAGGGGGGGCTATGTAAAGGTTTACATAGCGCCCCCTATGCGCAGGTGACACGAGAATGATGGTTCCGGCCCCCGTAGCGGCGGGCCTTGGTGGCCGGATCTATCTATGCATAGTTACAGCGCCTACAGGAACAGCATGAGTGAGTCTGGTGCCCGGAACTACGCATGCTGGCATCGGGCGGCACAAGTCCGGCGAGCGCCTTTTCCTTCATTGCTGGATCGGCCTCGACGTAGCGGTGGGTAAACTATGTCCAGATCTACGCTGATCGACCTCGCGAAATGCCAAGCTACGACTGAACCAGCACAATAATCCTGGGACGACCTGCGCATAGTTGCGAACTGCGCATAGGGGGCGGAAGCTGCCCTCCGACCGGCAGCCTCCATTGCGACAAGCCTGAGCTTCGGCTTTTAAAGGTTCGGCGCCAGCCAGCGCTCAAGCTGCTCCTTGGCCACGGCACGGCGAGCCGCCATGTCGATCAACTGGTCCTCGTTGATTTTCCCGACGGTGAAGTACTTCGACTGCGGGTGCGCAAAGTAGAAGCCCGAAACCGCGGCGCCAGGGAACATCGCAAACGATTCAGTTAGCTCCATCCCGATCTCATTCGCGTTGAGCACGCGGAACACATCCGCCTTCACGGTATGCTCAGGGCAGGCCGGGTAGCCAGGCGCAGGTCGAATGCCTTTGTATTCTTCCTTGATCAACTGCTCATTCGACAGCACTTCTTCCGCAGCATAGCCCCACAGGTCTTTACGCACGCGTTCGTGCAGGTATTCCGCGAATGCCTCGGCCAGGCGGTCAGCCAGCGCCTTCAGCATGATCGACGAGTAGTCGTCATGCGCATCTTCAAAGCGCTTCTCATACTTCTCAATGCCCAGGCCCGCAGTCACTGCGAACATGCCGATGTAATCCTGCTTACCTGAATCCTTCGGTGCGATGAAGTCCGACAGGCATTGGTTTGGACGCTGCACGCCATCGATCACCGGCTTCAGGCCCTGTTGGCGCAGGCCGTAGTAGGTGAACGCCACTTCCGAGCGCGACTCGTCGGTGTAGACCTCGATGTCGTCGTCATTGACGGTATTGGCAGGCAGCAGCGCGATCACGCCATTGGCGGTCAGCCAGCGGCCTTCGATAATCTTCTTCAGCAGCGCCTTGCCTTCCTCGAATACCTTGGAGGCCGCTTCGCCGACAACTTCATCGGTCAGGATGGCAGGGAAGGGGCCGGCCAGGTCCCAGGTCTGGAAGAACGGGCCCCAGTCGATGTATTCGGAAATCGCTGCCAGGTCGACATTCTTGAACACGCGGCGGCCAACGAACTTCGGACGCACAGGAGCAAACTCCAGCTTCGCCTTGTTGGCGCGCGCAGCTTCCAGCGACACGGTCGGCAGGGCCTTCTTGTTGGCGTGCTGCTCGCGGATGCGGGCGTAGTCGTGGTCAAGTTCTTCCACGAACTTGCTGCGCTGTTCGTCGGTCAGCAGTGACTGCGCCACCGACACCGAGCGCGAAGCATCTGGCACATATACCACCGGGCCTTCGTAGTTGTGGGCGATCTTCACCGCAGTGTGGGCACGGCTGGTGGTCGCTCCGCCGATCAGCAGCGGAATCTTCATCATGCGGAAGTGCTCGTCGCGCTGCATTTCCTTAGCAACGTGCGCCATTTCTTCCAGCGATGGCGTGATCAGGCCGGACAGGCCGATGATGTCGGCGTTTTCCAGCTTGGCGCGTGCCAGGATCTCGGAGGCCGGCACCATCACGCCCATGTTCACAACTTCAAAGTTATTACACTGCAGGACCACGGACACGATGTTCTTGCCGATATCGTGCACGTCGCCTTTTACGGTCGCGATCACGATCTTGCCTTTCGGCTTGGCGACGATGCCGGTACGCGCTTCTTCCGCCTTCTTTTCTTCCTCGATGTAAGGAATCAGGTGGGCTACTGCCTGTTTCATCACGCGCGCCGACTTCACCACCTGCGGCAGGAACATCTTGCCCTGGCCGAACAGGTCGCCAACGATATTCATGCCGTCCATCAGCGGGCCTTCGATCACATTGATCGGCCGGCCGCCGCTATTGAACACCTGCAGGCGCATCTCCTCCGTGTCGTCGGTGATGAACTGGGTGATGCCGTGCACCAGCGCGTGCGCCAGGCGTTTTTCGACCGGCGCATTGCGCCACTCCAGGTTCGCAGTCTCTTGCTTGGCGCCGCCCTTCAGCGTCGCCGCGAATTCGATCATGCGCTCGGTGGCGTCTTCGCGGCGGTTCAGCACCACGTCTTCCACACGCTCGCGCAGTTCGGCCGGCAGGTCGTCATACACGCCCACCATGCCGGCGTTGACGATACCCATGGTCATGCCAGCCTTGATGGCGTGGTACAGGAACACGGTGTGGATTGCTTCACGCGCCGGGTCGTTGCCGCGGAAGGAGAACGATACGTTCGACACGCCGCCGGAAATCTTCGCGTGGGGCAGGTTGTTCTTGATCCAGCGCGTGGCTTCGATGAAGTCCACCGCGTAGTTGTTGTGCTCTTCGATACCGGTTGCCACCGCGAAGATGTTCGGGTCGAAGATGATGTCTTCCGGCGGGAAGCCGACTTTCCCGGTCAGCACCTTGTATGCGCGTTCGCAGATTTCGATCTTGCGGGCGAAGGTGTCGGCCTGGCCAGTTTCATCGAATGCCATCACGATGACAGCAGCGCCGTAGCGGCGGCACAGTTTCGCCTGGCGAATGAATTCTTCCTCGCCTTCCTTCATGGAGATAGAGTTCACCACGGCCTTGCCCTGCACGCACTTCAGGCCTGCTTCGATCACCGACCACTTGGAGGAGTCGATCATGATCGGCACGCGAGAGATATCAGGCTCGGAAGCGATCAGGTTCAGGAAGCGGGTCATGGCGGCCTGGGAATCCAGCATCGCCTCGTCCATATTGATGTCGATGACCTGGGCGCCGTTTTCCACCTGCTGGCGTGCGACCGACAGCGCCTCGTCGTACTGCTCGTTCAGGATCATGCGCGCAAAGGCTTTGGAGCCGGTCACGTTGGTGCGCTCGCCGACGTTGACGAACAGCGAATCGTCATCGATGGTGAACGGCTCCAGGCCGGACAGGCGCTGCGCCACAGGCACGTGCGGCAGCTTGCGCGGCGCGGCGGCGGACAGTAGCTTGGCGACGGCGGCGATGTGGTCGGGCGTGGTGCCGCAACAGCCTCCGGCCACGTTGATGAAGCCCGCATCGGCGAACTCGCGCAGCAGGCGCGAAGTGTCTTCCGGCAGTTCGTCGAAGCCGGTATCGCTCATAGGGTTGGGCAGGCCGGCGTTCGGATAGATACAAACAAAGGTATCGGCGATCTGCGACAGCTCTTCGGCGTATGGACGCATCAGGGTCGCGCCCAGCGCGCAGTTCAGGCCAATGGTCAGCGGCCTGGCGTGGCGCACCGAATTCCAGAAGGCCGGCACGGTCTGGCCGGACAGGATGCGGCCGGAGGCGTCGGTCACGGTGCCGGAGATCATCAGCGGCAGGCGTTCGATTTCCGGGCGCTCGTCGAAGTACTGGTCAATCGCGAACAGCGCAGCCTTGCAGTTCAGGGTATCGAAGATGGTTTCCACCAGCAGCACGTCGGCGCCGCCATCCACCAGGCCGCGCACCTGCTCGTAGTAAGCCGCGACCAGTTGGTCGAAGGTGACGTTACGCGCGGCCGGGTCGTTCACGTCCGGCGAAATGGACGCGGTCTTCGGGGTCGGGCCCAAGGCGCCGCAGACGAAGCGCGGCTTGTCTGCGGTGGAATATTTGGCGGTGGCAGCCTTTGCCAGTTTCGCCGCTTCCACGTTCATCTCATAGGCCAGGTGGGCCATGAAATAGTCGTCCTGCGCGATAGAGGTCGCACCAAAGGTATTGGTTTCGATCAGGTCTGCGCCCGCAGCCAGGTAACGTTCATGGATTTCCTGGATCACCTGGGGCTGCGTCAGCGTCAGCAGCTCGTTATTGCCTTTGACGAACAGCTCGCGGTGACCACTGCCTTGCGGTGCCGCGAAATCGGCGAAGCGCTCGCCGCGATATGCTTTTTCATCCAGCTTGTACTGCTGGATGATGGTGCCCATCGCGCCATCCAGGAACATGATGCGCTTCGCAAGGATCTCGCGGAGCTGGGCTTCGGTCTTGGATGCTGGACGGGGCGTGTTAGTCATTTTGATATCGCGGAATTGGGCAACGTGGACCTGAAATTATACGGCAAAGCAGCATTTTCCCCCGGCCACCGGCCCCGGCGGCCGATACAAATTCGGCATTTGCTTATTCCGATTTCATTCTTCGGAGATGGCGGCGTAGCGTTCGGCCAGGTAGTCGAGCAGGGCGCGCACCGAGGGCAGCATGCCGCGCCGGGAAGGGTAGACGGCATGGATTACCTCGCGCCGAGGGGCCCAGTCGGGCAGCAGGCGCACCAGGGCGCCTGTGGCCAGTTGTTCCTTCACCATCAATAGAGGCAGCTGGACCACGCCCACCCCGGCCACGGCGGCGTTGCGCAGGGCGATCATGTCGGTGGTGATGAAGCGCGGCTGGTGGAATACCGTGGCCTGGGCGCCGCCGGGCCCGAACAGCTCCCAGCTATGGGTCTGTTGCGGCTGGCCGAGGCCGAGGCTGGGCCAGCCAGTCAGGGCGGCGGGAGCGGAAGGCATGCCCATGCGCTCCACCAGCGCCGGGCTGGCAGCCAGGCAGATGGCGCGGTCGGCCAATTGCCGCACGATTAACTCGCTGTCTTCCAGCGGCAGCGGGCGCACGCGGATCGCCACGTCGATGCCTTCCGCCACCAGGTCCACGCGGCGGTTGCTGGCTTCGAGCTGCACCTGCACCTTGGGGTTGGCGGCCATGAAGCCGGCCAGGATGTCGCCCACGTTCACATGCAGCAGGGCCACCGGGCAGGTAAGCCGCACTGTGCCGGTGGGCTCGCTGCGCAGGGCGACGATGGCGTCCTGCGCCGCCTCCGCTTCCACCAGCATGGCTTTGCAATGCTCGTAAAACGTCTGGCCTACCTCGGTCACGGTGAACTGGCGCGTGGTCCGGTGCACCAGGCGCACGCCAAGCCGCTCCTCCAGCAGGGCGATGCGGCGGCTGAGTTTTGATTTCGGCATGCCGAGCGCGCGGCCGGCTGGCGCAAAACCCCCATGTTCGACTGCCTGGGCGAAGTAATACAGGTCGTTGAGATCTTCCATCGTTCTAAAAGTAGGACTGTGAGTCGTAATTTAGCAGACTACCGGCACCGTCGTCCTGAAATTAAGCTGTCTTCATCACATACGAAGGAGATGGCAATGAAACGAGTCCTCGGCATCTACGGCGCACAAGCCCCTCACTGGGTGGGCGACGGCTTCCCGGTGCGTTCCCTCTTTAACTACCGCAGCCACGGCAAGCAAGCCAGCCCATTCCTGATGCTGGACTATGCCGGCCCGGCCAGGTTCGAACCCTCGACCGAGCCACGCGGCGTTGGCTCGCACCCGCACCGCGGTTTCGAGACCGTGACCATCGTCTACCAGGGCGAGGTTGCGCACCGCGATTCGACCGGCGAAGGCGGCTTGATCGGCCCTGACGACGTGCAATGGATGACCGCCGGCTCCGGGATCCTGCACGACGAATTCCACTCGCCTGAATTTACCCGCAAAGGCGGCGTGCTGGAGATGGTGCAGCTCTGGGTCAACCTGCCTGCCGGCGACAAGATGACCCGGCCCGGCTACCAGGCCATTACCGCCGACACCATTCCGACCGTCGACTTGCCGGATGGCGCGGGCCAGGTGCGGGTGATCGCGGGCGAATTCGACGACCAGTGGGGGCCAGCACATACGCACAGCCAGATGCATGTGTGGGATATGCGCCTGAAGCAGGGCGGCACCACGCCATTGCTGCTGACGGCCGGCTGGAACGCGATGCTGGTTGTTTTGCGCGGCACGGTGCTGGTCAATGGCGAAAGCATCGCCCGCGAAGCGCAGTTGGTGGTGCTTGATGCAGAGGGCCAGAACGCGGTGATCGAAGCGAACTCGGACGCCACGCTGCTGGTCCTGTCCGGGCAGCCGATTGATGAACCGATTGTCGGCCACGGTCCCTTCGTCATGAACACCGAACAGGAAATTGTGGCAGCGATCAACGATTTTAACCAGGGCCGTTTTGGCCAGCACTAAGAGGAGACTTACCATGAGCACCCCAGCAAACTTCAACGGCCAGCGCCCAGTCATCGATCCAGCCGATACCGCCATGCTGCTGATCGACCACCAGAGCGGCTTATTCCAGACGGTGGGCGACATGCCAATGCCGGAACTGCGCACACGGGCAGCGGCGCTGGCGAGGATGGCGACACTGGCCAAGCTGCCGGTGATCACCACGGCCTCGGTGCCGCAAGGCCCGAACGGCCCGCTGATCCCGGAAATCCACGAGAACGCGCCGCACGCAAAATACGTGGCGCGCCGCGGCGAGATCAACGCATGGGATAACCCGGACTTTGTGGCAGCCGTGAAGGCGACAGGGCGCAAGACCCTGATCATCGCCGGCACCATCACCAGCGTGTGCATGGCTTTCCCGTCGATTGCCGCTGCCTACGACGGCTATCGCGTGTTTGCCGTGGTCGACGCTTCAGGCACCTACAGCAAGATGGCGCAGGAAATCACCCTGACGCGGGTGGTGCAGGCTGGCGTGGTGCCGATCGATACGGCGGGCGTGGCATCCGAACTGCAGCAGACCTGGAACCGTGAAGATGCCGCCGAATGGGCGCAGGTATACACCAGGATCTTCCCGGCCTACCAGCTGCTGATCGAGAGCTACGGCAAAGCCCAGCAAGTGGTGCAAGACCACGAGCAGCTCGACTCGCAGCGCTAGGCCTGCGGCTTACTTGCACTTGCCCCGCAGTTTGGCGATGCCGACGAAGGGCAGGGCGAGTACGCCGCTCAGGGGGATGAAGAGTATTACCGGAGGCTGGCGTTTCAAGCCTTCCGAATGCAGACAATCCGGCACCTCGGCCTCCTTGAACGCGAGGTCGAGACGCCGGGCCTGTTCACCGCCCGTGAAATCGGCGGTCGGCTGTGCGCTCGGCGCCGGCGCTTGCGCCGCCGCTTCGCGTACCGCCTGCTGGACTGCCGGATCGTCAAAGCGCCCCAGCGATACGTCTGGTTTGGCGAAGCCGGGCAGGCAAGCGAACAGGCAAGTCAACAAAAGGACACGGCGCATGGTCTTTACTGGAATTGCATTTCCGATAATTCTAGCGTGATTTGTGCTGGATTTGCACAAATCATGTGTTGCCAGACTGCTACTAAACCTCGACTGGCCCGCCTAAGATGACTCCATCAACCAACCACTTTGAAGGAGCTTCAAAATGCCTATCCTGAACATCACCGTCAGCGGCACCCCAGAACAAGTGCCTGCCAAAAAAGTCTCCAACATCTTGATGAAGCACACCGGCGACATCCTGCACAAGGCTCCGGCGCTGACCGCCATCGCGGTGCATTACACGCCGCGCGAGCAGTGGTTTGTCGGCGGCGAATCGCTGGTGGAGCTGGGCAAGGCGAGCTTCTTCTTCGACATCAAGGTGACCGACGAAACCAATACCGCCAACGAAAAGTCGGCCTATATCGCTGCGGTCTACAAGGATTTGCAGGAACTGCTCGGGGAGCTGCATGAAGTCAGCTACATCCATATCGATGACGCGCGGCCGGCCGCGTGGGGCTGGGGCGGCCTCACGCAGCAATTCCGTGCAGTTCAGAAGATGTTGATATAAACGCCGGCAGCGTAATCGACAAAGGCACGCACCTTGGGCGACAGGTGGCGGTTCTGCGGGTACAGGGCATACAGCTCGCGCGGCTTCGGCGTGTAGCCGGGCAGGACTTCCACCAGCGCGCCGCGCGCCAGCTCTTCGCGCACGATGAAGGCGGCGGCGTTGGCAATGCCGACGCCTGCCACCGCCGCGGCACGAAGGGCAATATTGGTGTTGGCTTGCAGCGAGCCGCGCACTGCGACGGCGTGCTCGGAACCATCCGGCCCCGCCAGCGTCCATTCATTGGCGCGCGCGGCTGCCGTGTAGAGCAGGCAGTTGTGCTGCGCCAGCTCGTCCGGCACGGCGGGGGCGCCATGCGCCCGCAAGTAATCGGGGCTCGCCACGAGCAGCACCTTGCTGGTCGCCAGGCGGCGCGCGACCAGCGTGGAATCCGGCAGCTCGCGTGCCAGGCGCAGGGCGACATCGAAACCATCCTCTATCAGATCCACCATGCGGTCGTTGCACACCAGGTCAACCTGCACACCCGGGTAGCGGGATATGAAGCCGGGCAGCCATTGCGCCACCTCGATAGTACCGAAGGCCATCGGCGCGTTGATGCGCAGGACGCCGGTGGGCTCGGCCTGGTGGCGGCCGATATTGCGGTCGGCGTCGTCCAGCAGGTCGAGTACCTCACGGGTCGATTCGTAATAATCGCGGCCAGCATCGGTCAGGGCGAAGCGGCGCGTGGTGCGGTTCAGGAGCTGGGCGCCGAGGTGTTCTTCGAGCTGGCGCACCTGGCGCGAAACAATGGTGTGGGAAATGCCGAGGGCATCGGCGGCAGCGGTAAAGCTGCCCAGTTCAACAACGCGGCGAAGCGCGCGCAGCGCCGCGAGTTGGTCCATTTACTGGAAGCGCTGCCCGTCGAGCGGGAAGCCTTTGATGAATTCAGCGGCAGGCAGGCGCTTGCCGCCGGGTTTTTGCAACTGCGTCAGTCGCAGCGCACCTTCGCCGCAAGCGACGATGATGCCGTGCTGCGCGTCCGCGGCGACCACCTGGCCAGCGGCGGCGCTGCTGCCCTGCTCCAGCACTTCAGCGCCCCACAGCTTGATCACCGTGCCATTCACCTCGCCATGGGCGCCCGGGAAGGGATTGAAGGCGCGGATCTTGCGGCTGATTTCGCGTGCCGGCAGGGTGAAGTCCAGTGCGGCTTCTTCTTTCAGGATCTTGTTGGCGTAGGTGACGCCTTGTTCCGGCTGCGGCACGGCTTCCACCACGCCTTGTTCCATCTTGTGCAACACCTTGACCATCATCTGGGCGCCCATGGCGGCCAGCTTGTCGTGCAGGGTGGCTGTGGTGTCCTGCGGCGTGATCGGCGTGCGTTCGATCAGCAGCATGGGGCCGGTGTCCAGGCCTTCTTCCATTTCCATGATGGTGACGCCGGTCTCGGCATCGCCCGATTCGATCGCGCGGTGGATCGGGGCGGCGCCGCGCCAGCGCGGCAGCAGCGAGCCATGGATATTCAGACAAGGCTTGATGTCGAGGGTGGAGCGCGGCAGGATCAGGCCATAGGCCGCCACTACCATCACGTCGTAATCGGTGGCCAGCAGGCGCTCGTGGGCGGCCTTGGCTTCCGCCGCGCGTTGCGGGTCCTTGGCGTCCGTGCGCAGCGACAGGGGCTGCAACACCTCGATGCCGTGCTTGACAGCGTATTGCTTGACCGCCGACGGCTGCAACTGCATGCCGCGGCCGGCCGGGCGATCAGGCTGGGTCAGTACCAGGGGAATCTCGAAACCTGCTTCGTGCAGGGCCTGGAGGGCGACGGCCGCAAACTCAGGCGTGCCCGCGAAGATCACTTTCATGCTTCCCCCGCTGGTATCAGTAACGGCGACCTGCGGCGCGCAGCGCTTCTTCGCGCTGGATGCCACGTTCTTCTTTTTGCAGTTTGGTCTTGATACGATTGCGTTTCAAGGGAGACAGGTATTCGACGAATACTTTGCCTTTCAGGTGATCCATTTCGTGCTGGATGCAGACTGCCAGCAGGCCGTCGGCGTCGACTTCGAACGGTTCGCCTTTGACGTTGTAAGCACGCACTTTCACTGCCGAAGGGCGCTCGACGCCGTCGTACACGCCCGGCACGGACAGGCAGCCCTCGTCGTAAACCTGTTTTTCCTCGCTCGACCACAGGATTTCCGGGTTGATGAAGGCGGTCAGGCCGGTTTTGTCTTCGGTAACGTCAATGATGACAATTTGCTCATGCACGTCCACCTGGGTTGCGGCCAGGCCGATGCCCGGTGCGTCGTACATGGTTTCTGCCATGTCTTCCACCAGTTTGGCCAGGCGCTCGTCGAACACGGCAACAGGTTTCGCAATTTTGTGCAGGCGAGGGTCCGGGTAGCGGAGAATATTCAGTTTCACGGGAGAATCTTAGTTAAACGACAATGATTGTGCGGTAAATGGCGCATATTATGCGTGCACGATTGCTTCTGTGACACGAATTCCTTGCTTGATCAGGGTAATATGGGCAGAATTTGATTTCAGTGAGGCAAGCCTTTGTGGCCTTCCGTCATTGCCGCACCTAACGGATATATCAATGAAAAATTTTAGCACAAGCAGCAGCCGCCTGTTGGCCGCAGCCCTGTTTTGCGGTGTGACGGCCGTTCCGGCCCACGCCAAGACCATCGTCTGTGAATTTAAGCCGAACGCACCGGATAGCCATACCGTCGTCAAAGGCGATACCCTGTGGGGTATCTCCGGAACCTTCCTCGACAAGCCTTGGTGCTGGCCGCAGGTTTGGGGCATGAATAAAGAAGAAATCGCGAATCCGCACTGGATCTATCCAGGGCAGATCGTCTGGTTCGACCGCGAAGCCGGCCGACTGCGCCTTGGCAACAAGGTCGGCGGCGATGGCACGGCCGGCGATATGCGCCTTGGCCCGCAACTGCGGACCGAAGGCCTGGGCAAGGATGCCGTCCAGTCGATCCCGTCCGGCGCAATCGAACCGTTCCTGACCCAACCCCTGATCATCGAAGAAGATGAACTCAAAAACGCACCGCGCATCATTGCGACGCGCGGCGCCCGCGTGTTCATCGGCAAGGACGATAAAGCCTATGTCCGCGGCGACCTGAAAGGCAGCACCTCGTTCCAGGTGTTCCGCCCAGGTAAGCCGCTGAAAGACCCGGTCACCAAGAAGGTGGTTGCGCTGGAAGCGTTCTACCTCGGTACCCTGAAGCTGGAAGCTCCGGCCGAAGCGGGCAGCGACGTGCATACCTTCGTCGTCGCCAGCGCCAAGGAAGAAATGGGCAAGGGCGACTTGCTGATGGCAATGCCGCCAATGCCGATGCAGAACTATGTTCCGCATCCGCCGGAAGTGGAAGTCAACGCCCACGTGCTGGCGGTGTACAACGGCGTCACGCACGCTGGCCAGAACCAGGTTGTCAGCATTAATCGCGGAAAGCTTGACGGACTCGATATCGGTTCCGTGCTGCAGCTATACCATAAGGGTGAAGTGGTGAGCGATCCGGGCGCGTCGAAAGGCCTGCTCAATCTGCGCAACCCGACGGTCAAGCTGCCGGATGAACGCGTGGGCAGCTTGTTTATCTTCCGCGTGTTCAAGCACGTGTCGTATGGCTTGATCATGCAGGTGACTGAACCAATCGTTGTGGGGGATGTCGCCAAGACAGCGGAGTAAATCCCATGGCCGTGCCAGTCACGGATGCCCCAACCCCCACCCGCCAGGACCTCGAGCGCCTGGCGATGTGGCTGCGCCTGGCGAACACGCCAGGCGTCGGCCGCCACACAGCCTTCAGGCTGCTCCAGCGTTACCACTCCCCCCAATCAGTTTTCACCGCCGCCAATGCCCGTCTTGCTGTGCCCCCGGCACAGGATGATGCCGCTCCGCTGCCCTTGCGCATGCTGACGCAGGCCGATGCGGATATCGCGCGCCCACTGCAGCGGGCTGGCGGCGATGGCGAAGACGACGTCTCGCTGGAACTTGCCCTCTGCCTTGCCGGCCCCATGCCGGAGCGGATATTCGCCATGGCGCAGGCCGCGCTGGAATGGGCTGCCCAGGAGGGCAACCACCTGGTCCTGTTTGGCGACCCGGAATACCCGCCGACCCTGAAGCACATCGCCGATCCACCGCTGCTGCTGTATGTCAAAGGCAAGCTGTCACTGCTCCAGCGCGAAGGTGTGGCGGTAGTGGGCGCTCGCAACTCCACCCTGCAAGGCAAGTCCAATGCGCGCCGGTTTGCACGCGTATTGAGTGAGGCCGGCATGCCGGTGGTCTCCGGCCTGGCACTGGGCATCGACGCCGCCGCGCATGAAGGCGGGATGGAAGGGGCGGGCGGCACTGTGGCGGTGATCGGCACCGGCATCGACCGTATCTACCCGCGCCGCAACGCCGCCCTGGCACGCCGTATCGCGGAGGAGGGCTGCCTGGTCAGCGAATTTGTCCTGGGCACGGCGGCGCGGGCCGAACATTTCCCGATCCGCAACCGCATCATCGCCGGCATGACGCGCGCCACGCTGGTGATCGAAGCTGCGGCGCGCTCCGGCTCGCTGATCACCGCGCATGCGGCAATGGACGCCGGCCGCGAAGTCCTGGTGCTGCCGGGCTCCGTGCTGTCGCCGCAGTCGGCCGGCTGCCATGCTCTAATAAGAGAAGGTGCGCGGCTGGTCGCAACGCCGGAGCACCTGCTGGAAGACCTGGGCCTGGCTGCGCCGGGCGAGGCAGCGATGCCAATGGACCAGGCCGCAGGCTGGCTGTTGGCTGCCCTGGGCCATGATCCGGTCGGTGCCGATGAGCTTGCTACAAGGTTGCAACTTCCGCCAAGTGACATGCAGGCAAGCTTGCTTGCCCTGGAGCTTGCGGGTGTGGTGGAAAGGCTGCCGGGCGGTGCTTTCCAGCGCCTGAAAGGCCCGTGAACCGCCGTTATGCTTGTGCCCGCCTCACAGATCCTGCTAAAGTAGCGCCATGTTTGACATCCTGGTTTACCTGTACGAGACCTATTACCGCCCTGATGCCTGCCCTGAACCCGCAGCATTGGCAAAGAAACTCTCCGCAGTCGGTTTCGACGATGTAGAGATTTCCGAGGCGCTGGTCTGGCTGAACGACCTCGCCGCCATGGCTGGCGTCGAGCAGTCGCTGACGGCCGCATCTTCTGGCACGCGCTTCTACGTGCGCCAGGAGCTGGACGTACTGGGCGCCCCTGCCGTCGGCTTTATCCAGTTCCTGGAGAGCGCCGGCCTGCTGTCCCCGCTGCAACGTGAAATCGTTATCGAACGCGCCCTGGCGCTGGACGAGGCCCCGGTGTCGCTGGGCAAGCTGAAGATCATCGTGCTGATGCTGCTGTGGAGCCAGGGCAAGGAACCGGACGCCCTGATGTTCGACGACCTGTTTGGCGCCGAAGAAGACCAGGCGCCACGTCTGTTGCACTAAGCACACTCTTGCCAGCGTTGCCCTGCGCCGGCCAATTCCGTAATAATATTCGCAGCGTGTGATGCATTCGCAGCATCACTTGGCATCGTTTACTTTCTAATGTTGTATGATGCGCGCTGCCGCATACACCGACGAGAACTATAAATATGAGTAAAGCCCTCATCATCGCTGAGAAACCTTCTGTCGCGAACGACATCGCGAAAGCCCTTGGCGGCTTCAGCAAGCACGATGAGTATTTCGAATCCGACGATTACGTGCTGTCTTCCGCAGTGGGCCACTTGCTGGAAATCGCCGTGCCTGAAGAGCACGACGTCAAGCGCGGCAAATGGACCTTCACCCATTTGCCGATGATCCCGCCGTACTTTGCGCTGAACCCGATCGCCAAGACGGAATCGCGCCTCAAGGTGCTGAACAAGCTGATCAAGCGCAAGGACGTCACCACCCTGATTAACGCATGCGACGCGGGCCGCGAAGGTGAACTGATCTTCCGCCTGATTGCGCAGAATGCGAAAGCCAAGCAACCGGTCAAGCGCCTGTGGCTGCAGTCGATGACGCCGAACGCGATCCGCGACGGCTTCACCCACCTGCGCAGCGACGACGAAATGCTGCCGCTGGCCGATGCTGCGCGCTGCCGCTCGGAAGCGGACTGGCTGATCGGCATCAACGGTACCCGCGCCATGACCGCCTTCAACTCGAAAGAGGGCGGCTTCTACCTGACCACCGTGGGCCGCGTGCAGACGCCGACCCTGTCGATCGTGGTCGAGCGCGAAGAGAAGATCAAGAGTTTCGTCTCGCGCGATTACTGGGAAGTGCGCGCCGAGTTCGTGTGCGCGGCCGGCATCTATGAAGGCCGCTGGCTGGACACCAACTTCAAGAAGGACGAAAACGATCCGGAGAAGCGCGCCGAGCGCCTGTGGAGCAAGACCGCCGCCGATACGATCGCGCTGGCTTGCAAGGGCAAGCAGGGCAATGTCACCGAGGAGTCCAAGCCGACCACCTCGATGTCGCCCGGCCTGTTCGACCTGACCTCGCTGCAGCGGGAAGCCAACTCGCGCTTCGGCTTTTCGGCCAAGAACACCCTGGGCCTGGCGCAGGCGCTGTACGAGAAGCACAAAGTGCTGACTTATCCGCGTACCGATTCGCGCCACCTGCCGGAAGACTACCTGCCGACCGTCAAGGACACGCTGGAAGTTCTCAAGGGAAGCAATAACTACAACCAGTTCGCCAAGCAGATCCTGGACAAAGGCTGGGTCAAGCCGAACAAGCGCATCTTCGACAACACGAAGATCAGCGACCACTTCGCGATCATCCCGACCGGCATCGTGCCGAAGAACCTGAGCGAGCCGGAACAGAAGCTGTACGACCTGGTGACCCGCCGCTTCATGGCGGTGTTCTTCCCGGCCGCGGAGTTCCTGGTCACCACCCGCTTCACTGAAGTGGCGGGCCACCAGTTCAAGACCGAAGGCAAGGTGATGACCAACCCGGGTTGGCTGGCGATCTACGGCAAGGATGCTGCGGGCGACGACGAGAAGGAAGGCGGCGGCGGCAACCTGGTGCCGGTGGCGAAGGGCGAGAAAGTCCTGACCGAGAAAGTCACGCCGAACGGCCTGGTGACCAAACCGCCCGCACGCTATACCGAAGCGACGCTGCTGTCGGCAATGGAAGGCGCGGGCAAGCTGGTCGACTCCGACGAACTGCGCGATGCCATGGCCGGCAAAGGCCTGGGCACGCCGGCGACCCGCGCAGCCATTATTGAGGGCCTGATCGGAGAGAAATACCTGCTGCGCGAAGGCCGCGAAATGATGCCGACCGCGAAAGCGTTCCAGCTCATGACGCTGCTGCGCGGCCTGGGCGTGAGCGAGCTGACCGCGCCGGAACTGACCGGCGAGTGGGAATACAAGCTGTCGCAAATGGAGAAGGGCAGGATCTCGCGTGAAGAATTCATGCGCGAAATCGCCCAGATGACCCAGATCATCGTCAAGCGCGCCAAGGAATACGACAACGACACCATTCCGGGCGATTACGCGACGCTGCATACGCCGTGCCCGAATTGCGCTGGCGTGGTCAAGGAAAACTACCGCCGCTTCGCCTGCACCAAGTGCGAATTCTCGATGACCAAGGTGCCTGGCGGCCGCCAGTTCGAAATCGAGGAAGTGGAACAACTGCTGCGCGACCGTACCATCGGCCCGCTGCAAGGCTTCCGCTCCAAGATGGGCCGTCCGTTCGCCGCCATTCTGCGCATCGTGAAGGATGAAGAAATCAAGAACTTCAAGCTGGAGTTCGATTTCGGCCAGAACGACGAGGAAGGGGAAGACGGCGAAGGCGTCGACTTCAGCGGCCAGACTCCGCTCGGCCCTTGCCCGAAATGCGCCGGCGGCGTGTACGAGATGGGCCTGGCCTATACCTGCGAAAACCAGGTGGCCAAGCCAAAGACTTGCGACTTCCGTTCCAGCCGCATCATCCTGCAACAGGAGATCCTGCCGGAGCAGATGGCCAAGCTGCTCAACGAAGGCAAGACCGACCTGCTGCCTGGCTTCATCTCGCAGCGTACCCGCCGGCCGTTCAAGGCCTTCCTGGTGCGCGGCAAGGACGGCAAGATCAGCTTCGAGTTCGAGGAGCGCAAGGCCAAGCCGGGCGCGGCCAAGAAAACGGCCGCGAAGGGCGACAGCGCGGAGGGCGCGGCCGAGGCAGCAGCAACTGCCAAGCCGGCCGCCAAGCCTGTCGCCAAGAAAGCCGCCGCGAAGAAGGCGCCAGCCAAAAAAGCTGCAGCCAAAAAGCCGGCAGCGAAAAAGGCAGCCGCCAAAAAAACCGCAGCAGCGGAATAAACCAACGGGACCGCGCGGTCCCGTTTTACTTTGTTCGACACCATGAAGAAATCCCGCTGGGCGGCGGTTGCTGCCACTCTGCTTGCAGCCGGTTCAACGCAGGCCGCCGTTGACCGCATCGAGATTACCGAGCGCGTGCCGTTCGCGCCGGGAGTCAAGTTCGGCGAAGCCGGCGAGTATGAGAAGCTGCGCGGCATCGCTTACTTCTCGCTCAATCCCAAGGCCACCGCCAACCTGCCTATCGTCGACCTGAAGCGCGCACCGCGCGACAAGCGCGGCATGGTGCGTTTCTCCAGCGAGTTCGTGCTGCTGCGCCCTGTGAGCGCCAAGACCGGCACCCTGGTGTACGACGTGAACAACCGCGGCAACATCGTGGTGCTGGGCCAGCTCAATGGCAAGGCGCCGAAGAACAACGATCCGGCCACGGCGGAAGATGCCGGCGACGGCTTCATGATGCGGCATGGCTTCAGCATGCTGTTCTCGGCCTGGACCTGGGATGTGGCGCCATCGCCCGCTGGCGTGCGGCCGCTGGTCTTCAAGGCGCCCGTGGTGAAAGGCCCGCGCGGCATGTCGGCCAATGAGTTCATCGTGGACGCGCCGGCCGAAGTGGCCAGCTATGCCGGCCTGCGCGGCATCGGCTACGAGCCTGCCACGCCGAACGACCCGGAAGCCGTGCTGACGGAGCGCACGCACCAGGGCGACATGCGCCGCCCGATCGACCGCAATCGCTGGGAGTTTGTGGCGCCGGAACAGCCGGGCGGCCCGGGCCGTATCAAGCTGCAGGGCGGTTTCCAGCCCGGCATGATTTACGAAGTGCGCTACGAGGCGAAAGACCCGCGCGTGACCGGCGCCGGCCTGGCTGGCATCCGCGATTTGCTGGCCTACTTCCGCGACAACCAGGTGGAAGGCGCTTCGCTGCCCAAGACCGTGCTGATGTTCGGCTACAGCCAGTCGGCACGCCTGATCGGCCGCATGCTGCATGACGGCCTGAATCTTGATGAGCAGGGCCGCATGGTATTCGACGGCGCCTTGCTCGAAGTGCCGGGCGCTGGCGGCTCGGGCGGCTTCAACAGCCGTTTCGTGCAGGTGACGCGCCACCCTTCGATGCTGGAAGAGCATGACTACCCGACCGACTCCTTCCCGTTCACCAGCACGCCGACGCGCGATCCGGTGACCGGCCGCCTGGCTTCTACGCTGGACCATGCAAAGGACAGGCAGGGCCGGCTGCCCAAGCTGCTGATCGCTAACACCTCGGCGGAATACTGGAACCGCGGTGCCTCGCTGGTGACTACCGCACCGGATGGCGTAGGCGACGTTGCCCCGGCCGCCAACGTGCGGGTGTACGGCTTGATGGGCGCACAGCATTACGTGGGCCGCTCGCCTGCCCGCGCCCCGTTCACCGCCTGCGTGTCGACCACCAACTATTACCTGCCTTTGCGCGCGCTGATGCTGGCGCTGGATGGCTGGACCAGCAAAGGCACGCCGCCGCCCGCCAGCGCCTATCCGCGCCTGGAAGACGGCTCCCTGGTTTCTGTGGAGGCTTACCGCAAGGCCTTTCCCGCCGTGCCGGGCCTGACGCCGCCGGAGCAGAACCTGCGCGAGCCGCGCCTTGACTACGGCGCACGCTTCCTGTCGCAGGGTATTGCCGACATGGTGCCGCCGGCGCAGAAGATGGCGTTCGAGACCCGCGTTCCGGCGCCAGACGCCGACGGCAACGACCGTGGCGGCGTGCGCCTGGTGGAGCTGCAGGCGCCGCTCGGCACCCATACCGGCTGGAACCTGCGCGCACCGGAAACCGGCTTCGCCTGGGCCACCTCGCGCTACGACGGCAGCTTCGTCCCGTTCGCCCGCACCGAAGCCGAACGCAAGGCCGCCAACGACCCGCGTCCAAGCCTGCAGTCGCGCTATGCCAATCGCGATGCCTTCATCGCGGCCACCCGCGCCGCCGCTGCGCGCCAGGTTGCCGCGCGCCTGCTGCTGCAGGAAGACGTCGAGCGCACCGTCACCGAGCGCGCTGGCCTGTACGACCGCATCCTGGCGCGCGACCCGGCCGACCAGAGCTGCAACTACCTGTTCGCCAACCCCTGAGCAGCAAACAGGTCAGGGCATTCCTTGGGGTGCGCCAGGTAGCCGCTCAGCCACTGGGCAACAGTCCCGGCGTTGGCGCAGATCGACGCATCGAAGCCGGTGCTTGCCAGCAAGGCGAGGCCATTGGGCTGTGCCAATACGCCCGGTTCCAGCTGCAGGCCGGCGTCGCCCGCCTGCACCCGTAGCGGCTGCAACTGGCGTTGCAGGATTGCCGCCAGCACCAGGTTGTGGGAAGAGACGATGACCAGAGCGGACTGCGCCAGCGCGTCGACCACGGCGGCGGCGGCGGCCACGGATTCCACGTGGTTGGTGCCGCGGAAGATTTCATCAATCAGGTAGACGCCGGAACAGGCAGCGCGGCTGGATGCCAGCATCTCGCGGCCGCGGCGCAATTCGGCCAGGTACAGGCTTTCCCCGCCGGCCATGGAATCTTCGATCTGGATGCTGGTGTACACCGGAGCCGCTGGGATAAGCGCCCGGCTGGCATAGCAGAAGCCCAGGCCGCGGCCGACGACCAGGTTGAGGCCTGCCGTGCGCAACAGGGTGCTCTTGCCGATGCCATTCTGCCCCGACAGGAAGGCGCCGCGTCCTTGCAGGCTGATGGAAAGTGCCTGGGCGCCCGGAAGCAGGGGATGCACCATCGCGGCCAGCTCCAGCGAGCCGTTGGCGCAGCGCTCGGCCCAGCAGATGCGGGGACCCTGGGCCAGGTGCTCCGCCACGGCCAGGTCGGCTTCCAGTTCCGCCAGTAATTCGTAACAGCGGCGCGCACTGTCCTGGTGGCGGCGCAGCACGGCCACCGCGCGGAAGTGGTGCTTGATGTTCGACAGCAGGAACCAATCCATGTACAGCATCAGGCCCGGCACCGCCGCCTCCAGCCGGGAGCGGCTCAGCCCGCTGCTCAGCTGGGCAATATCCGCGCGCAGCGCATCAAAGCCCGGTTGGCCCGCTTTGGCCAGCTCCAGCGCCGTGCGGCACATGATGCGCAAGGATTTGAGCTTGCGGTCGAACAGTTCGATGGCATTGAACCAGGTGGCTTGCAGCAGGAAGAACAGGACAATGATGCCTGCCAGGCCCAGCAGCCAGGCCAGGGAGTTGCTGATCGCGCCGCCAATGGCCAGCACGCCAAGTGCGCGGTACAGCCAGATGCCGCGCAGCCACCAGGGCTGGTGCGCATCCACCGGCTGGAATACCAGTCCGGACACTTCCTCTTCCAGCCGCCGCAATGGCTCCAGGGTTTTGCCCAGCATTTGCCGCTGCAGCGGAGCGCCGGCCAGTTGCCGATAGGCTTGCTGCGCGCGCGCCAGTTCTGTTTCGTCGGGACATTGTCGCAGGCGGCGCTGGATCGCCTGCTGGCCGAAGATGCTGCGGCCCTGTGCCAGGGTAGCGGCATACTTGGCCAGGTGCAGGTCGCGCCAGGTTTGCGCGTCGATGGCGCCGTCGTCCTGGCGCCGCGTGGCATGGTGCAGCGCCTCCAGTTCGTGGTCGGCAAACGGGAAGTCGTGGATGGCCTGGGGGGGCTGCAGGAAGCGGGCGATGACGCCCGCCGCACGCTGCCAGAATGGCGGCCGGGCCGGTTCAGGCACCTGCGCCGCCGGGGTGGAGACATCAATCATGTGCAAAGTGTTCCAAGTGGTCGGCCGCGTCCATGGCCAGGGGATGGAAGCCGCGCGCTCGCAGCGCGTCCAGCTCTCCCGGCGCCAGGTCGGCGGCGACAAAATAACTGGCGCAAGCTTGCAACAGGTAGCTTGCCGCACTGGCCAGGGCCTGCTGGCAGTCGAGGCCGGCAAGCTGGAGCCGCAGCCGGTCCAGCTTATCCTGCGCCAGGGTGGCCAGATTATACAGGGACAGAATGGCCAGGTTCAGCGCACAGTCATTGCCGGCCAGCCGATGCAGGCAGTTTTTCCGGTAGCGTTCGAAGTCGGCGGCCGAGACCTGGGCCAGGCACGCTTGCAGGGCGCCGGGCTGCAGGGCGGCGAGCTGGGTGAGGATGGCTGGCGTGCGATGCACTACGATGTACAGCTGGTCCTGGGCCAGGTCGACCGCCATGTAGGCACCGTAAGCGCCATCGCGGTCGCGCAGGATGGGGGCCAGGTAGCGTTCGTTGATAGCATCGGCCAGGGCGCACACAGCGGCGTACTGCGCCAAGCGGCCCGGATCGAGCGCCATCTTCATGATGATGACCGGCTCGTAGCCGCTGCCGCTGACCAGTTGCAGCGGCGCCGGCGCGGGTGCCAGCGCTTGGCGGCTGGCGCCAGCCAACCAGTCTTGCCGGTGCATGGCCGCCTGCATGCCGGCACGCAGCTGTTCCTGCCCGGCCTGGTCGTCAATGGCGAACACCAGTTGCGGCAGCTTGATCAACTGCCCGGCCAATTGCCGCAGGGCGGCCACATGGTTGGCGCGCTCCGCCGGAACCTGCAAGACATGATCGAGAAACGCCAGCTGCGGTGCGCCGCTCCACAAGCGGCTGGCAGCGGCGGCGGCGGCGGCGCTGGCCGAGCATTGCTGCAAGCCCAGGGCCAGCGGCGATTGCAGCAACTGCGCCTTGAGCGCATGCACGAGCCCGTCGTCCAGCGTCAGGCTGCCGGACAGGGAGAGCAGCACTTGTCCCAGGGCTTGGGCGAAGTCGTCGGCTTGCCAGCGGCGCCGCGCCAACCGGCGCGCCTTGCAGGCGGCGACCAGTATGTGCTGGTCGTTGCCGACCGCATAGGCGAACAGGAAGCCGCTGAATGCCGGCAAGCCCAGTTCCGTCGCGCGCGCTTCCAGGCAGCGCAGAAGCAGCGGAACATAGCGCAGCTCGGCGCCTGCCAGGCTGGTCAGGTTGTACAGTTGGTGGCAATAGGTGACGCCGTTGGTGACGATGGGAAGGGGCGCCGCGCCCGGGCCGGACCGGGCCGGCGTTGCACTGGCGGCAGCCGCGCCGGCCCGCACCAGCCGTGCCGCCAGGCGACGCTCGTGTGCTTCGATGTCTTGCCGGCGACGGCCGGCCGGGGCCAGTTCCAGCACATGCGGGTCATTGTCCTGGAACAGTTCGCTCAGTTCGCCAAACAGCGTGGCGCGGTCGGCGTAGCGTTCCAGGCAGTGCGCCAGGTCCTGCTCCAGCGAATGAAAGGCAGGCGCACGCCCGTCGCGCTCGAAGCGGATAAATTGCAGCAAGTCCGTTGGCGTATGCGAATTATTCGACGACATGACCTCGCGTAAATCCATTTCCTTGGCTTCGAGGGCCTGGCTGATGTCCAGCGCCTGCGCCTGGGCGCCGAACACCTGGCGCACCAGGGCCGCCAGGCGGCCCGGCAAGGCGCTATCGTCGCTGGCGGCCGACTCCAGCGTCAGTGCCAGGTAGAGTTGCGGCCCGATTGCCTGCACTCCGCTGAACTGTGCTGCCAGCGGGGCGGCGTGGCGCGCACAGACGGCCTGGAACAACGGCAGGAATTGTTCATAGACGATCTCCACCGCCCATGACAGGCAGCGTATCCTGGTATCGCTGAGATGGCCGAGCGGGAACAGCAGGCGGCGATAGGTGGGCGCCGCCGCATCGCTGCCGGCAATATAGTGCTGGCCTTCGCGGCTGCGCAGGCGGCGCGTGGCCGGCTCCGCCTGCGGGGAGGCGCCGGCAGGCAAGGCCGGCAGCGCGCGGCAGGCATCCGGGCCGCGCGTGACCACAATACAATTTTCGGGCCGCAGGAAGCGGCGCCGAAAGGCGGCAAGCTGCGGCAGGCGCAGGCGCCGCACGCATTCCGGATCGCCGCCCGGCTCGTAGGCCAGCGGCTGGCCTGGAAAGAGCAGGTTGCTGGTTGCCTTGGCGAGCTGGCGGGAGCGCGTGTAATACACACCCTTCATCTCGTTGTAGACAACCCCGCCGGCGCTATCTCCCTGCCAGTGGAAGCACTCTTGCCGGAACAATGCGGCATCGAGCTCTTGCACCAGCGCGGCATCCAACAGCGTTGCCAGCGCGTGCTCGAAGCTGGCGCGGGTACGGCAGGTGAAATAGAAAGCCAGGTGTTCCGCGTCCGTAATGGCATTGACCTTCAGCTCGGGGAATTGCTGGGGCAAAGCATAAAAGGAACTGCCATGCGCCGTCCTGGTCATGCCGACCATGTGTTCCAGGACGTGCGCCACGCCGGAATCGTCATCCAGCTGCAGGGGGAAATAGACGACGGCGGAGTAGCCGCGCGCGGCGGCCGGCAGGTCAAAGTGCTGCATGCCGAAAATCAGGCGCCAGCCAGCACGGAGCCGACGTAATGCTGAATGATAGGCACGCGGTCGTCGCGCAGTTCATGGCACAAGGTATCGTGCTCTGACTGCGAGTAGTCCTTCAATGCAATCAGTGCCTCGTAGCGGGTACGGTTGCATGGATGGGCACGCGCGATGTCGATGAACAGTTGGCCGATTTCATCGTTGGCCACCATCTTGGCGATGCCGAACAGTTCCTTGCGTTGTTCCATCACGTTGCGGCCATAACGGTAGATGGTGCCCTTGGTGGCGGCCATATCGTCGATCTGGAAGAAATACTGGTCGCGCAGTCCGTGCTGATTAACCAGCGGAATCACGTTCAGGGTGATCGACGGCTGCTCTGGGGGGCGCTGGAAATGGATGTCCTTATTGCATTCGTATAGCAGGATATCGCCATAGACGTGCTTGTAGCGGCCCAGCGGTTCCAGGTCTACCACCTCGCCCAGGTAACCGTGCACCTTGGAATAGTCGTAGCGGAAATTGTCGGTGGCATAGCCGTCGCCGCAATAGGCCAGCGACAACAGGTCGAAGTTGTGGTCGTGCGCCTGGTGATATGCGAACAGGTAGGACTCGTTTTCAGTCATCTCGTGTTCCGGCAGCCAGAAATTGGCGCGCAAATAGAAGTCATCCTGGCGCGACAGCACCACGGACTGCGCCGTCAGGGTGGCCTGCGGATTGGTCAGTACATTGCCTTTGATGTACTCTGCAAAAAAATCGGACAGGAAGCTGCGATTATTGCCCAGCATGGCGAGTTGCTCGCCCAGTGCCCGCACGCTGTCGGTGCTGTGCATATCGGTATGCTTGAGTGCGTAATCGACGAACTCCTGCAATTCCATGCTTTGTGGGTTGGTGTACTTGTCGATGATTGGCATCAGGCGGCCTGCTTGGTCTGTTCGAGGGTGGCTGCCGCGGCGGCGGCGATCATTGGATTCGCGCTGCGCGCCAGGTCGGCAAACGCGGCAAGGCCGGCGGCGCGGTCAATGCAAGCGAGCGATACTGCGGCTTGCCATTTGACGGTGTCACTGTCGTGGTCCTTCAGCGATTGCAGGCACTCGATACTGTCCGGGCCGCCATAAGTACCGAGGAATTTGGCCATCAGCTCGACCAGGGTGACGACCGGGAAGGCATTCCATTGGCACACGGGGGCGCCACTTGCGGCATCAAAGCGCCAGCCATACGGTGTGGAAGTCTTGGGCGACAGCGACAATACTGCCACTGGATGGTCGGCGCGCAGGCTCAGGATGCGATTGGCCGAATCGGTCGAAAAGAAATCTCCGCGTTTCAGGCTGCCGCTTTGTTCAAGGCGCGCGTGCGCGCTCATGCTGAACGTCGCGTTCTGATAATTCTCCAGCGTGTACAGCTGATATTCGGCATCAGCCAGGAAGTAGCTGATATTGTCCGCGTTGTGGGTGAAAATAGCCGACGCAAATTCCTTGCAGTCGAAAGTTATTAAATTAATATTGAACCATTTGCCCGACATCAGCGTCAGCGCGGTTTCGGACTGCAGTCGCGGCAGCTTGCGGTAATAATCCCTGGCATTGCGTACTTCCTTGGCGACCATGGCCTGGAAGTCGAAATTCGGAATCACTTCGCGGAATTCTTTTTCAAAATTAAAGATGCACTGCGGCTCCGCCGAGTCCAGTATGCGTTGGAAGGTTTCGGGATTCATGTGTTCTCGTTCAGGTAGTGCCTCTCCCTGGACCGGGAGAGGCGTTACAGCTAAATTACTGGGCCATTTCCCAGATAACGAACAGGCCTACCAGTGCCGGGATCAGTTGCTGGCCTTTTTCGGAGCCGGCTGCGTGGCTTTTTGCTTCCAGAGGAACAACGTTGATCATTGGCTGGTTTGCGGTTTGTTTCATTTGAATTTCCTTTTGGATTATTAAATTCCCAAGATAATTGATCTGGGTAAATGATTTTAGAAAATGAAAAGTAGCCTGGTCAATGATCTTTTCAATTTTGCAACGAAAGTTATTTAGATGAAATGCTCTAAATGAACCCTTTATTCGTTGAGTGTATTTTTGTCAAGTATGAGTAAGTCATTTGCCTTGAAGCGCCTGGCGAGCCGCATTGGCGGGTGCAATTGGCTATTGTTATGAAAGTATCTGCGCGAGGATGCTGCGGCACGACCGAACTGCTGCGTGTTTTCCTTACTTGACGGTTAAAATTCCGTATGAATAAAATAAAATTACCAAACACCTTCATCCTGCTGTTCCTGATCCTGGCGTTGATCGCTCTGGCCACCTGGCTGGTGCCGGGCGGCAAATACGAGACTCACCTGGTCAACGGCAAGCAACTGGTCGACCCGGCCACCTTCCACTACATCGAGAGCAAGCCGCAGGGGCTGGCCGCCTTGCTGATGGCGCCGATCAAGGGCTTCGCCGAGGCCGGGCTGATCATCGGCTTCGTGATGCTGACGGGTGGCGCCTTCAACGTGCTGCACAAGACCCAGGCCATCGATGCCATGATCAAGTCCATCGCCAAGGCGCACTCGCGTTCGAGCCTGGTGCGCGTGGCCCTGATCCCGGTGTTCGTGACGCTGTTCTCGATTGGCGGCGCCACCTTCGGCATGAACGAGGAAGCGATTCCCTTCATCCTGATCTTCGTGCCGCTGGCGCTGGCGCTTGGTTATGACACCATCACCGGCGTATCGATTCCCTTCCTCGGTTCGCAGGTGGGCTTCTGCGCAGCTTTCCTGAATCCCTTCAATGTCGGCATCGCGCAAGGCATCGCGGGCGTGCCGCTGTTCTCCGGCATCGGCTATCGCGTGATCGTGTGGTTCATCGCCACCATCGTCACCATCGTTTTCCTGATGTGGTACGCGGCGCGCATCAAGCGCCATCCGGAAAAGAGCCCGACCTACCTGCTCGACATCGAAAAGCGCGCCGAAGGCGTGGTCGATTTCGGCGGCTTCGAAGGCATGACGGCGCGCCATCGCCTGGTGCTGTGGGTCTTTGCCGCCTCGCTTGGCGGCATGGTGTTCGGGGTGGTCAAGTTCGGCTGGTTCATCGAGGAGATCGGTGCGCTGTTCCTGGCCATGACCATCGTGGTGGCGCTGATCGGGCGCCTCGATTCCGACGAAGCAGTGGCAGCTTTCGTGCAGGGCGCGAAAGACCTGGTCGGCACCGGGCTGGTGATAGCACTGGCGCGCGGCACCATGGTGCTGGCGCGCGATGCCCACATCATCGACACCATGCTGCACGGCCTGATGCCGCTGGTGGCGTCGTCTTCACCGATCTTCTCGGCGCAGAAGATGTTCCTGATCCAGTCGGTGATCAATTTCTTCATCCACTCCGGCAGCGGGCAGGCCGCGCTGACCATGCCGATCATGGCGCCGCTGGCCGACCTGGTCGGCGTGTCGCGCCAGACCGCGATCCTGGCCTTCCAGTTCGGTGAGTTCACCACGCCGATGATCCCGACCTCGGGCATCACGGTCGGGGTGCTGGCGTTGGCGCGCATTCCGTGGCTGACCTGGGCGCGCTGGATGGTGCCGCTGCAGTTGATTTACCTGGTCCTGGCGCTGCTGTTGCTGGTGCCGCCTTGCCTCATGAACTGGTAGGATGCCTGTCATGGAAACCATCAAACACCCGCTCTCCGCGCCCCACGGCACGGCGCATTACGAACTGACCAGCCATCGCTTCGGCAAGACGGGCGGGCCCAAGGCGTATATCCAGGCGGCGCTGCATGCCGACGAGGTGCCGGCCATGCTGGTGGCGCAGGAACTGCGCAAGCGGCTGCAGGCGCTGGAGGCAGCGGGCAAGGTGACGGGTGAAGTGATCCTGGTGCCGGCGGCCAACCCGATCGGGCTGGGGCAGGTCATCAACGAGCGTCCATTCGGGCGCTTTGACCTGAGCAACGGCATCAATTTCAACCGCGGCTACCCGCATTATTGCGAGCAGCTCAAGGCCCGCCTGCAGGGCCAACTGGGCAGTGATGCCGACGCCAACGTGCGCACCATCCGCCGCCACTTGCGCGAACTGGTCGGGCAATGGCAGCCGACTTCGGATGCCACCACGCTCAAAAAGACGCTGCTGGAAATGGCGATCGATGCCGACATCGTGCTCGACATGCATTGCGAGAACGAGGGCGAGCTGCACCTGTATGTCGGCAGCTCGCTGTGCGAAATCGCGCAACCGCTGGCCAACCTGATGGGCGCCTGCGCCGTGCTGCACACCACGGGCGCGGGCGGCGAGCCATTCGACGAAGCCTGCAGCCGCCTGTGGTGGGACCTGGCCGCCCACTTTGGCCCGGACTTCCCGATCCCTTCCGCCTGCATGGCGGCGACGGTGGAATTACGCGGCGAAGTGTCGGTCAGCTACCAGCTGGCGGCGCACGATGCGGAAGCGATCATCGGCTATCTCCACGTGCGCGGCATTGTCGATGCTGGCGACGTCAAGGTGCCGGAGCAGGGCTGCGCCCCGACGCCGCTGGAAGGCACGCAGCGCCTCGACGCGCCGCATGCCGGCATGCTGGTCTACCTGAAGGAAGTGGGCGACGCGGTGCGCGCGGGCGAGGTGATCGCCGACCTGGTGGACCCGGTCAGCGGCGACACCACGCATCTGAAGGCCGAAGTCGATGGCGTGCTGTTCACCCGGCTGGCACATCGCTACATCATCCGCGGCATGAATGTGGCCAAAATCGCCGGCAGCAAACCGTTCCGCAGCGGCAGTTTGCTGAGCCTGTAGTGTCGACTTTCTTTACACTAGCGATCACGGTGGAAGTTGCCAAAAAGTCCAAGTAGTTGAATTTATTCAAGAAAAGTTGCCGTGCATGTGTCGGGCACGTTTCATGCTTTATAGCCTCCTTGTTGTTTAATTATGATAAGGATAATTGCATGAAACCAATGAAAACCTCCTCCCTGCTGCGCGGCGTGATCGCCGCCGCCGCCATCCTGGCCAGCCAGGCTGCGTTGGCAGCGCCATCCTGGAACTTCGGCTATACCGGCAGCCTCACCAATTGGTCGGCGCCGGTTACGGGTCTCTACCGCGTAACGGCAGTCGGCGCGCAGGGCGGCCACGGCACCATCAGCAACGATTCATTCGTAGGCGGCCGCGGTGCGCAGATCATTGGCAGCTTCAATTTCAACGCAGGCGACAATTTCCTGCTGGCGGTCGGCGGCATGGGCAGTTCCTACGCCAATAACTACAACGGCGGCGGCGGCGGCGGCAGCTTCCTGGTCGACGATGATGGCACCGCGCTGCTGATCGCCGGCGGTGGCGGCGGCATTCGCGCCTACGCCGGCCAGAATGGCTTTGACGCCTCCCTTACCGCGTTCGGCATGCAGGGTTCCGGTTGGGGCAATGTCGGTGCGGCACAGGTGAAGACCACCGGCCTGGGCCAGGGCGGCATCGTGTCGTCCTACAGTTACGGCGCCGGCGGCGCGGGCTTTTATTCCAACGGCGCGGATGATATGGGCGTCGACACCTCCGGCGGCCTGTCCTGGCTGAACCAGCTGGTGGGCGGCACCGGCAACATCAATTCCTACTGCAATTCGGTCGGCGGCTTCGGCGGCGGCGGTTCGGGCACCGGTTGCGGCGGCGGCGGCGGCGGCGGTGGCTACTCGGGCGGCGACGGCGGTTTTATCGCCGGCGGCGGCGGCTCGTGGAACGTGGGCTTCGACCAGCTGGCATTCGGCGGCGTCGGCTACGGCAACGGCAGCATCCTGATTGAAGAAGTTTCGGCTGCGGCAGCGGTACCGGAACCAGCGTCGATGATGCTGGTGTCGGCTGGCCTGTTCGGCCTGGCCATGTCGCGCCGCCGCAAGGTCAAGGCGTCGAAACAATAACGTTTTCCCGGGCGGCCGTGGTGGAGGCAATGATCCTCCATGGCCCGCCCGGCGTCTGGCGCCATATCGTGATGTCGGCCGCCTTGTGCGGCTTGCCCGTTGCGCGGGCCAGGAATTCGCCGCAGGCGATCTCGTATTGAATGCGGCCGTCTTCCAGCATCGCCCGGCTGGCTGTCACCGGGCCACTGGCTTCGCGCCACCAGTCTTCCTTGTAGCTGCCATCCACGCCTGCCTCGTGCAGCGCATCGTCGCTATCGAAGCGCATGAAACCCGCGTCAAGTTCGGGACTGACGAAAGGGTAGGCGATTTCGGGGCGCCATTCGCAACGCTCGCCCTCGACCACCGTGGTGCCGGCAAAGCCGGTCATGGCCTTGCGGTCGGCCGGTATGCGCAGGTCGATATGGAAGTCGGCAGCCTGGAACCACCAGACCGGCGTCACCAGGTCGCTGCTGCCGTTGGCACGCCAGATGCCCTTGCGGCGCCACAGCCCTTCGTATGCCTGCGGTACGCTCATTTCAGGTCGTCGGTTTCGAAGTAGATGGTGCCGCCGATGGCCGCCAGGTTGGCTTTCAGCGCCATGGCCAGCGCGTCGTTGCCGGCGGCCTTGATCCCCAGTTTGCGCACCTGGACCGAGGCGGTCGGTGCGCCGGGAGTGGCGCGGTAAGACACGATATGGTCGAAGTCGGGACGGCTGTCGATTTCCTTGACGAGGAAGCGTTGCGCGCCGCTGCCGATTTGCATGTAGCGCGACATGCTGGCGTTGCGCGGCTTGTCGTCCAGTTGGCGGAACACCAGCACCTTGTCGATCACTACCCTGGCAGCAGGGTAGCGGGGACCGCCGCCGCGTTCAAAATGACCCTCTACCAGGTCGGCCTTGAATTCCTTGCGCGCGGCCTTCGCGTCCGGGGCCAGGGTGCTCAGTTCGAACTTTTCCGGGTCGATGGTCCACAGCGCGTCCTTGCCGTCCAGGCGCTTGCGCAGGGCGGCGTCGGTGGCCGGGTCGGCGATGTGGATTTGCAGGATGACCTGGTAGTCGTGCGGCGCATGGAACATCGGCAGGTGGGAGGCGTACAAGCCTTCCTGCCCGCCGAACAACGCCATGCCGTGGGTACCGTAGGTCTGGTCCGCTGCATGCAGGGGCAGCAGCGGCAGGGTGCAGGTTGCCAGGAAGGCGCCGGCAAGTGCGCGTCGAATCGGGTTCATCCAGCCATTTTAACCCTTCAGCTCGGCGGGCACTTTGCCGCCGTTTTCCTCCAGCTTGTGCATCACTTGCTTATGCAGCCAGATGTTCATGGCGGCGGAGTCGCCGGTATCGCCGGTGTAGTGCAATTCCTGCGCCAGTTCCTTACGGGCCTGCAGGCCGGAGTCGATGTCCAGCAGCTTGAGCAGGTCGACGATCGAGGTGCGCCAGTTCAGCGGCTGGCCAGCCTGGGCGGCTTTGGCATTGAGGATGGCTTCGACGTCGACTGGCTCCCTGGCCGCTGGCGCAGGAGCGGGCTGGGTCGGGATGGGGGCCGGCGTTGCGGCGGGCGCGGTAGAGGGCGCACCAGAGGCCGGTGAAGGGGCGGCCTCTTGATGCGACGACGGGAAAATCTTGTGGAAAATATTGCTCAGGATGCCCATGTTTGCCTCGCTTTCGATTGGGTGAAAGCTTAGCAAGCATGGGCCAGGCACAACGTGCGCTGGCTAACCGTTAGCGCACCTTAGCGCGAAGTGATTTCCACATTCCCCAGGTTGTCGTCCGGCTTGCGGTCGATCAGTTTATTGTCCGGATCGATGCCGGCCTTGGCCGGGCGGCCGCTGACCACCAGCCTGAAGGTCGATTCGTTGCGGTCAACCAGCCTGCGCTCACGCAGCAGGGTGTTGCCGTCCTTGTCGTCGACGCCGATCTCGATCAGGTCGTGCAGCGGGATTTCCTTTTCCGCGCCCAGTTCGTCGGAGCGCAGCTTGGCGGCATGCACGGTCAGCGTCACATCGTACTTGCCGTCCGCGCGCTTCTCAGCGGTGGCGGCAACCAGGCGGTTGTCGAACAGTACGATGGAATTGAACAGGTCATCCACCAGATAAGCCTGCTCCGGCGGCACGATGCGGCGCAGGCCATCCACCAGCACGGTCACGCTCGGATATGGATCGCCGTGGTAGGAGTACTTGCGCAGCAGTTCAGCCAGCAACTCGTTGACCCTGGCTTCGCCCACGATGTCGGCCAGCAGGTACATGGCCAGGCTGCCCTTGTGATAGTGGATGTAGTCCTGGTCTTCGTTATCGGCCAGCGGCAGTTCCTTCTTGTTCTCGGTGGCGCGGCCGAACAGGTATTTGTTCAGGTCATAGCGCAGGAAGCGGCGCATGCGCTGCGGGCCGAAGCTCCTCTTCATCACCATCAGCGCGGAGTATTCGGCCAGGGTTTCGCTCAACACCGTGGCGCCGCGCGTGTTGCCGCCGATCAGCTGGTGCGCCCACCACTGGTGCGCCACTTCGTGCGCCGTGACGTAGGTCGGGTAGTCGATGTCTTTCGGATTCTTGTCGTCCACCCTGGCGATAAAGCCCACCGCTTCCGAATATGGAATCGTGTTCGGGAACGATTGCGCATAGCGCTCATAGCGCGGGAATTCCACGATGCGCACGATCTTGTGCTGGTAAGGGCTGAAGTTGCGCGTGTAGTAGTCGAGCGAATCCTTGACGCCTTTGACCATGCGGTCCAGGTTGTACTCGTGGCCGGGCTGGTAGTAGATCTCGATGCCCACGTCCTGCCACCAGTCATGCTTGACCGCGTAGCGCGCCGACTGGAAGGCGTAAAAGTTCAGGATCGGCTGCTCCATCTTGTAGTGGAAGTAGCGGCGGCCGTTCTTGCGCCACTCTTTCACCAGCGCGCCCGGCGCCACGGCAGTCTGGTCGCCGGAGGTACCCAGGGTGGCCTCAAAGTCGACCCAGTCGGCATCCGCACCGATGTAGTTGCTGGCCAGGCCTTTCGGATCATCGCGCGGCAGCTTGCGTTCCTGCGCCGGCAAGCCGTGTTTCTTGCGGTCGCGCGGGTCGGTCAGTTCGGCGTGGCGCTGGTAGCCGATGTGCGGCAGCACCGTGTTGTTGAAGAAGGTGCCGTTGTTCATGACCGGCGTGGTCTTGCCGAGGTTGAAGATGCCCTTCGGTTCGTAGCTCAGTACAAAGTCCAGCGCGATTTTTTCGCCCGGCTGCAGCGGCTGCTCCAGGCGATAGCTGTAGAAGCCCAGCTCCGTGTCGTTCAGCACGCGGAATGCCTTGCGGCCGAACTGCAATGGCTGCAGGTCGGCGTCGGTGTCCTGCTGCACGTAGATGGTGTTGATTGTTTGCTGGGTCTTGTTTTCGAGCTGGTACCAGCCCTTTACTTTCAAGGTGCGCTGTTCCGGATACATGTCCAGGCCAAGCCGCACGCCGGTGATGCGCGGTTGCGCCACAGCCAGTACCTGCTTGTACTTGCGCTCATAATCGGCACGCAAGGAGTCGCGTCCGAACGGGGTCTTGAAGTTGCTGACGCACAGGTTGTATGTCAGCACAGCCCCGGTGCCGAGGAACAGCGCCAAGCCCAGGCCAAAGGCGCCCAGCACCGGCAGCGTCAAGCCGTGGCGCGCCAGGCTGACGCGCTGGCGCCATTCTTCGTTGGTGCCGCGCGGCCAGAACACCACGGCCAACACCATCAGCATGACGGCGGCGCCGGCCCAGTACAGCTCGAACCAGCGTTCGCGCGCCATGAAGTGCCCGAAACCGTTCATGTCGGAATAAGGCAGGGCCGGCGTCACGCCGTACATCAGCAGCGGATGGTCGAGGCCGAGGGTGGCGAAGGCGATCGTTGCCACGTAGTAGACGATCATCACGAAGTAGGCCACGTATTTGTGATTCACCAGCACCTGGGTGGTAATCGCCAGCACGGCAATCAGGGCGCAGGCGGGAAGCTGCACGGTGAACAGCCATTCGAAGTAGAGGCCGGGCTGCAGGTTGAAGTAGCCTCGGAATAGCTGGATCGACATGCCGACCAGCATGACGATGAACAGCAGCAGCGCCTGCACGCCGATCAGGCCAAACAGCTTGGACAGGATCGGTAGCCAGCTTGGCACCGGCAGCGCATCCAGCATCTGCGACATGCGGTGCTCGCGTTCGCGCCACACCATTTCGCCGGCATAGAAGGTGGTCACCACCAGCATGAACAGCGAGAAGGTGTTGGTCACCATTTCCAGCACCAGGTAGGTGACCGGGTAGGTGCCGGTGCCATACATCGAGCCCATGTCCAGCGAACCGGCATACATGGTCAGCACGCCGGCCAGCACGATGACGAAGAAGTAAATGTTCTTGGTGGTCTCGCGCAGGTTCAGGTAGCTGAAGCGCATCAGCAGCAGGCCCAGGCTGCGCTCCTTGAAGTCAGGCTTCTCGCTGGTCGAGGTGGCAGCCTGGGTCAGGTTGCCGGGCAAGTCGCCGTCTGCGCGCGCCGCAGCGCCGCTATCGACCGTGCTGACAAAGTGGAAGCGCCAGTAGCCGAGCAGCAGCGCCACCAAGGCGAAGGAAGACCAGATCACGCGGTTCAGCAGGAACACGCCTTCCGGCAGCACCAGGCGCACATTGCGTTCGGCGATCGGCCAGTATTCGGTGAGGCGGATGACGGCAGTGGTGCCGAAGGGATCGATCAGGGCCGCCAGCGTCTTGTAGTCCAGGTCGCGCGCCAGGCCCGGCGCCACGATATAGCCAACCAGCATGACCACGCTCGACACATACACCGGCAGCATGCGCCGCGTCAGTGCCGCCAGCACGAAGAAGATGGCGCCGAAGATGAACAGATTGGGCAGCAGCGACAGCGCGTAAGGCAGCAGGTAGTGCAGCAGGTTGAACGGGCCAAGGCGCTCGGGGTCGATGCCCGGCACCTGGGTGCCAAGCCAGACGCCCAGCGGGATCGAGGCAAATACCACGCACAGCACCAGCCAGGCGCCGAGGAAGCGGCCCAGCATGTACTGGAATTTATGGATCGGGGCGGAGAAGAAGAAGTGGTGCGTTTCGTACTCGAAGTCCTGCTGCACCGAGCGCCCCATCATGGCGGCGACGATGATCACGCCCATGCAGCCGAGGAAGGAGGAGGTCAGCATGATTGAGCGCGGCGCGTTGATGAACACACGGCCGCCGAAACTGACGATGGCCTCCTTGAACACGCCGCCGGCAGCGGCCATCCACAGGATAGCCAGCAGCAGGAACATGCCGAAGTAGACCCAGGTCGAGAACAGCTTCAGGCGCTGCTTCGCTTCAAAGAGGGCGATGGCGAACATGGCGGCCCCGGTCAGTCGCAGGCTTTGCTGACGTCGTGGCGGCCGAGGATGGTCGCGAAGTACAGGTCTTCCAGGTCGCCCAGCGCTTCCTCGAAGCCGTCGCCCGGATCGTCGTCGTTATAGACGTGGATCAGGGTGCGGCCGGACATCAGGCGGGTCGAGATCACGGCATGGCGCTGCTGGAAATAGGACAGTTCCTTCTTGTCGATGAAGCGCGCCCAGATCTTGCAGCTCACGTCATCGATCAGTTGCTGGGTGGCGCCGGCCACCAGCAGCTTGCCTTTGTTGATAATGGCCATATTGGCGCACAGGTCGGCCACGTCGGACACGATGTGGGTCGACAGGATCACGGTGCGGTCTTCGCCGATGTCGGACAGCAGGTTATGGAAGCGCACGCGTTCCTGCGGGTCCAGGCCGGCGGTGGGTTCGTCGACGATGATCAGTTTCGGGTCGCCCAGCAGGGCTTGCGCGATGCCGAAGCGCTGGCGCATGCCGCCGGAGAAGCCGCCCAGGCGCTGGTTGCGCACTTCAAACAGGTTGGTTTGCTGCAGCAGACCGTCGACCACTTCGCGGCGGCGGGCGCGGTTGGACAGTCCTTTCAGGAGCGCGAAATGGTCCAGCATTTCATAGGCGGTGACCTTGGGGTAGACGCCAAAGTCCTGCGGCAGGTAGCCGAGCAGGCGGCGGATTTCGTCCTTTTCATCCAGTACATCGAGGTCGCCGAAGAAGACCGAGCCGGAATCGCATTCCTGCAGGGTGGCCAGGGTGCGCATCAGGGTCGACTTGCCGGCGCCATTCGGGCCCAGCAAGCCGAACATGCCGGACGGGATGGTCAGCGACACATTGTCGAGCGCGACGACCCCATTGGCATAGGTCTTTGATAAATTCTTGATGCGCAATTGCATGGTGGCTCCGCTAACCCCTTTTCACATGATGGCATTGTATTGAATGCGCGACATATCGGTTGCCCGTATGCGATGGCCCGCACATTCAGCGCCCCAGGATGCACTTTCCGGGGAACGGAAAGTGCGCTTCCAGCGTTGGTTTAGCATTAAAGTTTCAAGGGTAACAAGGTTGATACCCCCGCGCAAGGAACAAATCTGGACAAAAGTGCTATATAGTTCCTGGACATGCAAGTACTCCATCCAAAACTCGACGCTGACGTGCAGGAAAAGATCCTGACTGTGACCCGTTGCGGGCTGACGGCCAGCGAGTCCACCGGTTTTTTCCGCACCGCGCTTGGGCTGTATTACCTGGCCAGCCTGATGACCAAGGAAGAGCTGGATTTCAAGGCGCTCGACAAGGCCTTCAACCGCTTCGTCTATCGCTCTATCGGGGGTGGCCACAGCATGACCAGCATCCTGCAGTTCATGAGCGGCGCAAAGGTGGTGGAGGTGCTGGAGTCGCCGCGCTTCATGCGCGCGATGGCCGATTACCTGCCCGAGGTGCCGGTGGATTCTATTCCCTTCCTGCTTGGCCTGAACCTGGGCGTGGCAAAGGACATCTCAAAGATCGACGCCCGCGGCCCGGTGGCCGACTGGCTTGAAAAACAGCGCATCCTGCGTGAAGAACAAGAAGGATGAAAGTAAGCGAAGTATTAGCGTTGCCGGATCAAGCCTTGCGCCGCCCGGTGGATATAAGCGGGTACCTGATCGTTTCAAGCCATCTCTGCTACATCGTTGAGGAAAAGGCGATGGCGTCGGCCAGTTCGGTGCCTCGAATATGGGACCGCACGAGGTGAGTCTCCTCGGATTCGAGCTGCGCTTTCAATTGCAGGACCGTCAAAGCCGGGGCAAATCGTCGAGTGTGAAATCTGGCACGGAATTCCATAGGCAGCCTGCGGCCGGCGCGTCGGCCTATAATGTGGTTTTCCGAACAAGCTGGACGAACCGTCATGAACCGCTACCACAATCCCCTCGACCGTTTCATCACTGGCGCCGACAAAGCTTTGCGCGTGCTGGCTGGTGTGCACTCGGCATCGCGAGCGAATCCGGCAGCGCATGCAGCCGATGCGGATATGACGGAGCAGGAACATCGCCACAGCGCGGGCTTGATGCGGGTGAACCATGTGGGAGAGGTGATGGCGCAGGCGCTGTACAACTCGCAGTCGCGCTTTGCCAAGAGCGACGAAGCGCGTGCGGCCTTCGATAAGGCCAGCCGCGAAGAGGAAGACCACCTGGCGTGGTGCGCGCAACGCTTGTCGGAACTGGGCTCGCAGCCGAGCTTCCTGAATCCTTTGTTCTACGCCGGTGCTTATGCGCTGGGCACGGCCGCCGCTCTGGCGGGCGATAAGCAAAGCCTGGGCTTTGTCGTGGAGACCGAGCGCCAGGTTGAAGCGCACCTGGCCAGCCACCTGGATCGCCTGCCGCCGCAGGACGCCAAGTCCCGCGCCATTGTCGAGCAAATGCGCGTTGATGAGATTGCACACGGCAAAGCGGCGGAAGACATGGGCGCCGAGAAAACCCCGCTGCCAATCCAGTTGGCGATGAAGGCCATGTCGAAGGTCATGACTTCGACTACCTACTACATCTAAAACACACGGGCAGCCTTCAGCGCGAGCCCAATGATCACGGTAACGTTCGTGATCGACAATCCGGCGACCCAGCGTGTCAGTGTAAGTAGTTCGCTTCGCAACGATTCAATTTTGTTGTCGAGTCGGTTGATATCCCCGCGTAACAAGATAATGGCTTCCTTTTGATGCTCCATTTCAGTCTCTAGCTTAACGATACGTGGTTCGTAGTCCATACGCCCTCCCGCTTGACAGTGGTTAGACTCTGCCGCAGTTTGCGGCGGGAGGCCTTGAGCTTGGACAGGAAGGGGGGCGGAAAGTTCCGCGTCAGGTGTGTGATGCGAGTTCGCTGTTGAGCGCGGCGTGGTAGTCGGCCAATGCCCGGGCGCGTGGCGTGCCTTCGTCTTCCCATGCGATGGCGTTGTCGACGCGCTTGATCACGGCGGGCAGGGTGGCGATCCAGTCGTCCTTGCGCAGCAGGCGGCGGCTGGCGGAGACTAATTCTTCGGTTGGGGCGGCGCGCCAACTGATGTGACGCACCAGGTTCAGGGCGAACGGCGGGCAGGTCAGGGATTCGAAGGCGAGCGCGCCGACCTGTCGGCCCGTCAGCTTGAAGGTGCTGCGTTTGAACCATACGTAGGCCAGCGCGAGCAGCGCGGCGGCGTAGAACAGCAGGATGCCGGCGGCGATGGCCATGGTGCCATAGCGGGAAAACAGGCCAGCAGGGACAAGGCCAAACAGGGCCAGTGCCATCAACCAGACAAATGGCGCCAGCACTTTGTAAGGGCCGAACGCGGGAGGCGTCCAGCGTTGCGAGGCAGGGGCCGCGGCCAGCACCTGCTGCTTCCAGCGCAACGGAAATACTGGGCGGTGGGGCAGCAAGGGATTGGGCACGAACGGTTCCTTGCCGCGCAAGGTGTAATGCTCGGCGCCGAAATGCAGCGACCAGCGGCCGCCCAGGCTAGCCGCCAGCACGCCTTCATTCGAATGCAGCAGCCGCGCCGAGTCGTACAGGTAGAGGCCAACCATGACCGCTACCAGCAGGATTTCGGCGTGGATTGCAATCAATTGCTGCTTTCTTTCTTCTTGAACAGCGACTTCAGGCCGGCGACGGCTGCTACGCCACCGACAGCGACCAGTTTCCACATCTTGGCCAGGAACAGGGCCGCGGCGGCCCAGAAACCTTTCTTGGTTGCGATGACAGCGGCGCCGCCGGTCACCAGCGCGGCCAGGCCGAATTCGGCAACGTGGTCGCCCGGCTTGAACTCAGAGTACTTCTCGCCGTCGTTGTAATCGAAGCCGGTCAACACTTTGCGGAAGCTTGCCACGTCGGAGTCCAGGGTTTCAGGCGAGGACACCAGGGTCGCGCTCATCACGCCGCTGCGGCCCAGCAGGCGGATGGTGTAGTTCAGCGAAATGCCGTCATCCGAGCGCACTTTCAGGCCCCATTCCAATTGCTTGGTCTTTTCGTCGTAGTGCGGCGGAACGTACCAGCCTTCGGTGTACAGCGCGCCGAAGCCGAGACGCTTGCGTTCTTCATTGGCCGGGCCGTCGTTATCCTTCAGGGTTTTCAGCAGTGCATCGGCGTCGATCTTGTCGCCTTCCTTCACGTAGCCGCTTGGGTCGAAGGTGAAGGTCGCCCACCAGCCGCCCTCGGTATCCAGGATGGTGTAGTTGCCGTTTTCCGGCAGGTTTCCGGTCAGCTCCAGGAAGCGGCGCGAATTCTTATCGTCCAGGAACTGGATCTTGTCGCTTGGCGTTTTCAGGGTTGCCTTGGAGGCAATGGCTTCGGCGCGCGGCCCGGTATGCCAGTCCAGCTTATTGAATTCTGCCTTGCGCTGTTCGGCAGTCATTTGATCTGCCATGGCCAATACCGGCACCAGAGCAAGCGCAACCACCCAGTTACGAATCTTCATTGTTATTTCCCCGTTGAGTTATTTTTGGATAAACCCAAGAGGATAGCAGGCCGGAAGCCTTTCAAAATACTCACTTTCTCACATCCGCAAGCTGCGTTCGATGGCGCCGGAAGCGGCAGCCTTCAACAGCCGCTGGAATTTCGGGCATTCCGCATGGCTGGGTGCAGGGCAGGCTGCGGCGTGGCGCAGCCCTTCGCTCATGGCTTTGAGGCGCTTGGCCAGCGCGTCGATTTCCTCCGCCTTGGCCAGCAGGAAGGCGCGGTCGATGGAGGTGCCGCCGTCGGGCGTGAACATCGAGCCGATTTCGTCCAGCGACAGGCCCGCGGACTGGCCGAGTGAAATGATGGCCAGCGTATCGAGCACGCCGGGCGCATAGGTGCGCCGCAAGCCATGGCGGCCGGCCGGCTTGATCAGGCCCTTTTTTTCGTAATAGCGCAAGGTGGAAGCGGCCATGCCCGAGCGCTGCGCGACTTCGGCAATATCCATCAAAAAATTCCTTGACTTGAAGTTGACTTCAACTTCTACAGTGTGCCCATCAACCAGGGAGATTGCAATGGAAATCATCATGATCGGCATTGGCGCCACCGCCGTTTTCGACTTGTGGCTGCTGCTGCTCAAGCGCATGGGCGTGAAGACCATGAACATGGCCATCATCGGCCGCTGGGCCGGGCACCTTGCGCAAGGCCGCTTTGCGCATCAGTCGATTGCGGCTTCGCCAGCCGTCAGCGGCGAGCGCGCGCTGGGGTGGCTGGTGCATTACGCAACGGGCGTGGCGTTTGCCGGTGCGCTGGTGGCGGTTGCCGGCCAGGGATGGCTGCATGCACCCAGCATCGGGCCCGCGCTGGCCGTCGGCATCGCAACCGTTGGCGCGCCGCTGTTCGTCATGCAGCCTTCGATGGGACTTGGCGTGGCATCGCGCAAAACACCGGCGCCAGTGCAGAACTGCTTGCGCAGCCTGACCAACCACACCGTTTTCGGACTCGGACTTTACCTGTCCGCTTTACTCATCAAAGGAATCGCGCAATGAAGAAACTCGCAGTCATTTACCACAGCGCCCATGGCCACACGGAGCATATCGCTTCGCACATCGCGCAAGGCGCCGCCAGCGTGACGGGAACGGAAGTGCATGTGTTGAAAGCATCGGAGCTGGCAGGGGCGCCCGAAACGCTCCTGCAGTACGATGGCGTGCTGCTTGGATCGCCGACCTACCTGGGCGGCGTGTCTGGCGTCTTCAAGTCCTTCATGGACGCTACCGGCAAAATGTGGCGCACGCAGCAGTTGAAAGGCAAGCTGGCGGGAGGCTTCACGGTGTCGTCGCTGCCGGCAGGGGACAAGCAATCGACGCTGGTGTCGATGTTCACCTTCTGCATGCAGCACGGGATGATATGGGCCGGCAATCCGATCATTCCAGAGCAGCACTCGGGCGTGCCCTACGATGAAGCGGCCAACCGCCTCGGTTCCTGGTCCGGCCTGATGGCGCAGGCCGGGCATGGAACGGCGGCGCATGAATTCACCGCCGGTGACCTCAAGACGGCCCGCATGTTCGGGCAGGGCTTTGCCGAGACCTTGCTCAGGCTTCGATAATTTCGAAGGTGTGGGTGATCTGCGCCGTCTTGGCCAGCATGATGCTGGCGGAGCAGTACTTGTCGTGCGACAGGGTGATGGCGCGGTCGACCATTTCCGGCTTCAAGTCCTTGCCCGTAACGACGAAGTGGAAGTTAATTTTGGTGAAGACCTTGGGCTCGGTCTCGGCGCGTTCGGCCTGCAGCACCACTTCGCAACCGCGGACATCGGCACGGCCCTTCTTCAGGATCAGTACCACGTCATAGGCGGTGCAGCCGCCGGTGCCGAGCAACACCATCTCCATCGGGCGCGGCGCCAGGTTATGGCCGCCGCCTTCAGGGGCGCCGTCCATGGCAACCATGTGGCCAGAACCGGTCTGGGCGCGGAAACTCATGCCCGATGGGCCGTTCCAGCTAACTTTAACTTCCATCTGAACTCTCCGTTAAATGCGTCCGGGCATTATACGGTCATCATGTATTTCTCGCTCTTCATGCGCCGCTCGGTATACCAGACGCACAGCATGGCCAAAAGCAGGCTGCTGAAGAAGGTTTGCAGGAAGGGCAGCATGCCGATGCTGCCGCCCTTGGCCAGCTCGCGCAGCAAGGTCTGGTTGGACAGCACCGGCACCATATACATCCACCAGCTATTGGTCAGGTTCATCATCGGCACCAGGATTACCGGCACCAGCGGCACGATCATGGTGAAGCTGACCAGGGTCTGTGCCTCCTTGAAGGAGCGGGCGTTGATGGCCAGGGCGATCTCCAGCGCAGCGGCGAACAGCGACAAGGTGGCGGAGGCCAGGCATACCATGGCCAGGTCGCGCCAGCCGAGGCGCCACGACAGTCCGATTTCCTCCAGCGGCAGCCATTTCAGGATCCCGTGCGCGATCGCCAATTCGAGCGTGATGCCGACGATCGACAGCAGCGAGGCCGCCAGCCATTTGCCGATAATCAGATCGGCCGGGCGCAGCGGCTGCGCCATCAGAACTTCCAGCGAACGGCGTTCGCGTTCGCCGGCCGTGCTGTCGACCGCAGTGCTCATGCAGAACATGAAGGCCGGGATGAAGAAGATGCCGAGCATGGTGCTGATGGTATTGGCGGAACGCGAAGCACTGGTGCCGGCGTCGTAGCGCTGCACCAGCACCGGGTTCAGGTTGACCGGCGACACGCCGTGCGCCAGCAGGCGCGCGCTGGCGATGTTGCGGCTGTAGTCGCGCAGTACGAATTCCACCTCGTCGATCTTGCGCGAACTGTCGGAGGCGGAGTCGAACCACAGCTCGACGCGTGCCGGGCGCATGGCGTGATAGTTCTCCGCAAATTCCGGCGTCAGGCGCAGCACGGCGGTCACCGTCTGTTTGCGCAGCAGGGCATTGATTTCTTCCTCGCCCATTGGTTCCAGCTCGGTGATGTTGACGTTGCGCTGGCGCAGCTGGTTCATCAGCGTCGGCGCCTGCTCGCTGCCGATTACCGCGATCTCCACGCCCTCGCGTTCGGGCTTGGTGGCGCGGTCGATCTGCCGCTGCAGCATGAAGCCGACCAGGATCGGGTACATCAGCACGAACAGCAGCAGGAGGCTGAGGGCGCGGCGGTCGCGCAGGGTTTCGACCAGTTCCTTGCGCAGAACGATAGGAAATTTGAGCTTCACAGTTCGATCCCTTCTTCGGTGCCGACCAGGCGCACGAAAGCGTCTTCCAGGCTTGGCAGGCCTGCCTGCTCGCAAAGCTGCTGCGGGGTGCCTTGGGTAACGGTGGTGCCATTGGCGATCACGATCACGTCATCGCAGGAGTGAATCACTTCCTGCATCACGTGGGTTGCCATGATGACGCAGCAGCCATCGGCCTTCAGCGCGGCCAGGGCGCGGCGCAGAGCGCGCGTGCTCATCACGTCGAGGCCTCGGCTTGGTTCGTCGAGCAGCAGGTGGCGCGGGCGATGCAGCAGGGTGCGCGCCAGGGCGACCTTGATGCGCTGGCCTTGCGAGAAACCTTTGGCGCGGCGGTCGATGATGTCTTCCAGCGACAGCAGGTCGGTGACTTCCCGGGTGCGCTGTTCGATCGCGGCATCTTCCATGTCGTTCAATTCGCCGAAGTAGCGCAGGTATTCGCGTGTGGTCAGGCGTTCGTACAGGCCGAACTGGTCGGTCAGGACGCCGACGTTGCGCCGTACCGCCATCGGGTCGACGGCGGGGTCGACACCGTCGATGGAAATGGTGCCGTGGTCGCGCTGCAACAGCCCGACCAGGGTGCGCAGCAGGGTGGTCTTGCCGGCGCCGTTCGGGCCGAGCAGGGCGGTGATGATGCCGTCGCGCGCGGTGAAGCTGGCGCCGGCCAGCGCCTGCACCTTGCCGAAGCGCTTGCAGAGGTTATTGACTTCAATCATGGCTGCGGTCCCGCGCTGTTCAATTGGAAGGTCGGTGCCGGGATCTCGTTGAGGCATTCCGCTTTCAACGGCGCGCCCGGCTGGTCGAGGAAAGTGCGCAGCAGGCGCGGCATGCAGCCAAGAGGCGACACGATATGGCCGCCGTTCTTGACGATCAGGTGCTGCGCGTTCTTCATGTACTTGCGCGCAGCTTCGGCGCGGCGCGGAGGGGTGACCGGGTCGAGGGCGCCGGACATCAGCAGCACCGGCGCCTCGATCACGGCCGGCTCCTTGTAAGGCACGGCAGGCACCGACATGGTCTCGCACATTTTCCCGATGCGCATGATCTGCGGCGCGCCGAGGAAGGAACCCTTGGTGTCTTCCGCCAGCAATTCAGGCGTCAGGCGCGGAAAGTCTTCGGCACAGACCACGGCCAGGTGCAAGGGCATGGCCGGCCCGCCCTCGGAGGAAAAGTCGCGCGACACATTGCTGCGCGCGATGAAGGGCTGCCAGCGGTCCTGGTAGGCACTGTGGATCAGGAAAGGCAGGCGCCTGCTGTCCGCCTGTGAATACAGGATGTTATGCACGGTGCCGATGAAGCGCATGCTGGTCATTTCGACCTTGGTGGTTTCCGCCGTGCGCGGATCGGGCAGGGTGAGCGATTGCGGCGATTTTGCCAGGCGTGCCGCCAGCGCGTCGAACTCGGAACGCAGGGCAGGGAAGGCGGCGGCGCAGACGGTATCGTCGGCGCATTGCTTGAGCAGGGCATCGAGCGCCGCCTGCGCATCGTGCGCGCCGGCCGGCACCACCTGGTCGGGCGCGGCCACGCCGTCCAGCACCAGGCTGCGCACGCTGCCGGGGTACAGGCGGGAATAGGCCTGGGCCAGGCGGCTGCCGTAAGAGCCGCCCCAGACGTTGATGCGGCCATAGCCAAGGGCGGCGCGCACCACTTCGATATCGCGCGCCGCCTGCTCGGTCGTATAGAGATTGAAACGCTTGTTCAGGCCTTTGATGCAGGCGCGGGTTTCGGCCAGCAGCTCGTCTTCCGTGGCCGTTTCGGCATTCTTGCCGGGTTTGCAATCGAGCTTGCCGGATAATCCGGTGCCGCGCTGGTCGATCAGCACGATGTCGCGCGTAGCGCGTACCTTGCGGAAAGTGGTATTCAGCAGCGGCACCAGGTCGGAGCCCGCTTCGCCAGGGCCGCCGGCCAGCAGGAACAAGGGGTCGCGCCGCGCCGATTCGCGCAGGGCCGGGGCCACGGTGACGTGAAGGCTGAGGGCGGCGCCCGGGGCGTGATGGTCGAGCGGGACCGCCAGGCGCAGGCAGCGCAGGGATTCTTCGGTGCCGGGCAGGTGGCAATCCTTGCCGGGTTGGGCCAAGGCCAGGGCTGGTGCTGCTGATAGTGTCAACAGCGAGGCCAGCATGAGCGATCGCATGGCCGTCTCCTCTTGTGATTCTGGGGTTCCATAGTAGCCCGGCAATATCTGCTTAGCAACGGCAACCCGGTACAGGGCGGGGTTGACCCGGCAGGGAAGCCCGGGCTATAATCATCAGCTTTCCTTTTCGCTCGGGAAATAAACAAGAAGGCTGCGTCCGCTGAAGCATAGGGGCGGAACCACCGATAGAGCGTTTTTTATCTTTCACAGAAAGTTCAAACATGAAAACTTTTTCCGCTAAGGGCCATGAAGTCCAGCGCGATTGGTTCGTGATTGACGCGACGGACAAAGTCCTCGGCCGTGTTGCCAGCGAAGTGGCACGCCGACTGCGCGGCAAGCATAAGCCAGAATTCACCCCTCACGTTGACACCGGCGACTTCATCGTTGTCGTGAACGCAGGCAAACTGCGCGTGACCGGCACCAAAGCAACCGAGAAGACCTACTACCGTCACTCCGGTTACCCAGGCGGCATCTACGAGACCAACTTCCTGAAAATGCAACAGCGTTTCCCAGGCCGTGCTCTGGAAAAAGCCGTTAAGGGCATGCTGCCAAAAGGCCCACTGGGCTACGCCATGATCAAGAAGCTGAAAGTGTACGCTGAGGGTTCCCACCCACACGCTGCCCAGCAACCTAAAGCACTCGAATTCTAAGGAACTGACATGATCGGTAACTACAACTACGGCACCGGCCGTCGCAAGAGTGCAGTTGCTCGCGTGTTCATCAAAGCTGGCACCGGCCAGATCATCGTGAACGGCAAGCCAGCAGCTGAGTACTTCTCCCGTGAAACCGGCCTGATGGTGATCCGTCAGCCGCTGGAACTGACCGGCAACGTTGAACGTTTCGACATCAAAGTCAACGTGCACGGCGGCGGCGAGTCCGGCCAGGCAGGTGCAGTGCGTCACGGTATTACCCGCGCACTGATCGACTACGATGCAGGCCTGAAGGGCGACCTGGCACGTGCCGGCTTCGTCACTCGCGATGCTCGTGAAGTTGAACGTAAAAAAGTTGGTCTGCGCAAAGCACGTCGCGCAAAGCAATTCTCGAAGCGTTAATCTTTACGCTCTCGTACAAAAAGCCGCTGGGTTCCAGCGGCTTTTTGTTTTTAGAACCGGTAACCCGGTGTCAGACCCGCAGGGTCTGACACCTGATACGCGATTTACCGGTTTTGATAAAATGACCCCTCATTCAAAATTACCTCGCAAGGAAGAGATCATGATCAAAGTAGGCATCGTCGGCGGCACTGGTTACACGGGTGTGGAACTGCTGCGACTGTTAGCCGCACACCCTGAAGTCGAACTGACCGCGATCACCTCGCGCAAAGAAGACGGCTTGCCGGTGGCTGAGATGTATCCTTCCCTGCGCGGCCGCGTGAACATCGCCTTCTCCTCGCCGGACAAGGTCGACCTGACCCAATGCGACGTCGTGTTCTTCGCCACCCCGCACGGTGTGGCCATGGCGCAGGCGCCAGAGCTGCTGGCCAAAGGCGTGAAAGTGATCGACCTGGCCGCGGACTTCCGCATCAAGGACCGCGCCGTGTTCGAAAAGACCTACAAGATCGACCACACCGCGCCGGAGCTGCTGGAGCAAGCCGTGTACGGCCTGCCGGAGCTGAACCGCGAAGACATCAAGAAAGCAAACCTGATCGCCAACCCAGGCTGCTACCCGACCACCATGCAGCTCGGTTTCGTTCCGCTGCTGAAGGCGGGCCTGATCGATGCCGGCCACCTGATCGCCGACTGCAAATCCGGCGTGTCCGGCGCCGGCCGCAAGGCAGAAATCGGCACCCTGTTCTCCGAATCGTCGGACAACTTCAAGGCTTACGGCGTGAGCGGCCACCGCCACACCCCGGAAACCGCGGCCCAGTTGCAGCGCTTCACCAGCGAGAAGGTCAACCTGATCTTCACCCCGCACCTGACCCCGATGATCCGCGGCATGCACTCGACTCTGTACGCGCGCCTGACCAAGGAAGTGCCGAACGAAGAACTGCAAAAGCTGTTCGAAGATGCCTACGCCGGCCAGCCGTTCGTCGACGTGATGCCATGGGGCTCGCACCCGGAAACGCGTAGCACCCGCGGCGCCAATATGCTGCGCCTGGCGCTGCACCGTCCGAATAATGGCGACACCCTGATCGTGCTGGTCGTGCAGGACAATCTGGTTAAAGGCGCATCCGGCCAGGCCGTGCAGTGCATGAACCTGATGTTCGGCCTGGACGAAGGCCTGGGCCTGCAAACCATCGCCCTGATGCCGTAAGTGGAAGCCCGCATGGAGCAGGTGCGCGCGCCAATGCTGGTGCGCGTGTTTGGCCTGGCTGCGGTCCTGGTCGCCGGCGGTGCGCTGGCGGTGTGGGGCGTCGACCTGGGACAGCGTGTGGTTGGCGTTTCGAAAGGCGAATCAGGCCCCACGGTTTCCAAACAACTCGCAGCGACGGAGCTGGAGTTGGCCCGTATGACGGCAGAGCGTGATGAGCTGGCTGCGAAGCTGAAGGCGGCTCCTGCTGCCGCACCTGTGCCGGTGGCTGCCGATGCCGAATTGGCAAAGTTGAATGCCGACCTGGCCCTGCTGGAAGAAGTGCTGCCGCCGGCCAAGGCCGGTTCCGGCCTGGTGATCCGTGGCATGCAAGCCCGCATGGCTGCGCCCAAGCTCTTGCATTACACGGTTTTGCTCCAATATGGTGCGAAGAAGAAGGGCCCATCCGCCTTCGCCGGCCGGCTCAAGCTGGCGGTCGCAGTCATCCAGGATGGCAAGAAGGCGGTGCTCGAATACCCGAAGGAGGGTGCCGAACGCTACGACCTGAAAGTGGATCGCTACCAGCGCGTAGATGGCACGCTGGAAGTGCCGGAAGGCGCCAAAGTGGTGGCGGTCAAGGTCAGCCTGTCGGAAAAGGGCAAAGTTATTGTGGATGAGACAACGCCAGTGCGCAGCCTCTAAAGCGGCCAAGTCCGGCATGGACTATAATGGGACAACTGATTTTAAGTAGGAGTAACACATGACTGCAGTAGCCGAAGACGTGATTCCGGCACCGATCGTTTTCACCGACGCCGCGGCCGAGAAAGTAGCGCAACTGATCGAAGAAGAAGGCAATCCAGACCTGAAGCTGCGCGTATTCGTGCAGGGTGGCGGTTGCTCCGGCTTCCAATACGGTTTCACCTTTGACGAAATCGTCAACGAAGACGACACCACCATGGTGAAGAACGGCGTTCAACTGTTGATCGACTCGATGAGCTACCAATACCTGGTAGGCGCCGAGATCGACTACAAGGACGACCTGGAAGGCGCGCAGTTCGTGATCAAGAACCCATCCGCAACGTCGACCTGCGGCTGCGGTTCCTCCTTCTCCGTCTAAGCAAACCGCATACGGCCCAGCCCGTGTCACACCTTGGGGTCACACCCCAGGTGTGACACGGGCTCGTGCGTTAACGGGGGTAGAGGGCGCCCAGGATGCGCTCGCCGCGCGCGCCGGTGACGGAGGGGAGGTTGCCGGGTTGGCGTTCGTCGAAACGGTGGGCCAGCCAGGCGAAGACCATCGCTTCCACCCGGTTGGGGGGCACGCCCAGCGCGTCTGTCGACTCTACTCGGGCCGACTCGCCTAACTCTGCCTGCAATTCACGCATCAGCGTGGCGTTGTAGGTGCCTCCTCCACAAACGTAGAGTGCATCGGGCTCGTGCGGGATGATTTCGCGCGCGAGGCTGACTGCTGTCAGGCGGAGCAGGGTGAACATCACGTCTTCCGGCCTCGCGCCGGCGAAAGGCGCCAGGCGGGCGTCCAGCCAGTCGGCGTGGAACAGGTCGCGGCCGGTGCTTTTCGGTGCAGGCTGGGCGAAGTAGGGCTCGGACAGCAGCGCGGCCAGCAGGCCCGGCACTTCCTTGCCAGTAGCGGCCCAGGCGCCGTTGTCGTCGAACTCCACGCCTTGGTGGCGCGAGATCCAGGCATTCATCAGCACGTTGCCGGGGCCGGTGTCGTAGCCGCCGACCGTGCCATCCTTATGCAGCAGGGAGATATTCGCGATGCCGCCAATATTGGCCAGCACGCGCATCTTGCCTTCCTTGCCGAACAGGGCTTTGTGACCAGCCGGTACCAGTGGCGCGCCTTGGCCGCCGGCCGCCACGTCGCGCGAACGGAAGTCGGCGACCACGTCGATACCGCTCAGTTCGGCCAGCAGGGAGGCGTTGATGATCTGGCGGGTGAAGCCTAGTTCGGGGCGATGGCGGATGGTTTGTCCATGCGCTCCGATGGCGCGCACGTCAGCCGATTTCATTTCCGCCTTGGCCAGGAGCTCGGCCACGCAATCCGCGTAGAGCTCGGCCACCTTGTTGGCCGCCAGCGCTTCGCGTTCGATTTCGTTCGGCGTGGCGGCTTGCAGCGCCATCAGCTCGTCGCGCAGCGATTGCGGGAATTCAACATAGGCGGCCGACATGGTGCGTGCGGCGCCTGCCCAGAAGTCCACGAGGACGCCATCCACGCCGTCCAGGCTGGTACCCGACATCATTCCGATATATAAGCTCATGGTCCTATTGTAGTTCGGGGTCAGTTGAGTCAAATAAAAAAAAGGCGCACATTTGTGCGCCTCTTTGTCCGATTGCCGGAGCTGACTCCGACTTTTTATTTGGCAGCGAGGTTGCTGGTGTTGCTGTTCGGGCGCAGCAGGGCGAAGCGGTGGATCATGTCGCCGGCCACCGATTTGAAGCGAGTCAGTTCGGCGGTCGTCAGCGGGGCTTGGGCGGTGATGTTGAGCTTGCCTGGGTCCTTGGCTTCGCCTGCAACGCGGAATTCGTAGTGCAGGTGGGCGCCGGTCGACCAGCCGGTGGTGCCGACGTAGCCGATGATGTCGCCCTGGCTGACTTTCGCGCCCTTCTTCATGCCTGCGCCGAACCGGCTCATGTGGGCGTAGGCGGTGGAGTAGTTGGCCCAGTGCTTGATCACGACCACGTTGCCGTAACCGCCTTGCACGCCGGCAAAGTCGATCACGCCGTCGCCGGCTGCGCGGATCGGAGTGCCGGTCGCGGCGGCGAAGTCGGTGCCTTTGTGCTGCTTCCAGTTGCCGGAGATCGGGTGCGAACGCATGCCGAAGCCGGACGAAATACGGGAGAACTCCAGCGGCGATTTCAGGAAGGCTTTTTTCAGCGATTTGCCGTCGAAGCTGAAGTAGCCGCCGCCTGATTTGGTCAGCGGGTCTTCAAACCACACGCTCTGGTAGGTGGTGCCTTTGTTGGTGAATTCGCCAGCCAGGATGCGGCCGGCGCGCACGAACTCGCCGTCCTGCCAGAAGGTTTCGTACACCACATTGAAACGGTCACCGCGCTTCAGGTCGGAACGGAAGTCGATGTTGGTGGAGAACATTTCAATGATCTGCGCGACGATCGAGTCGGGCAGGCTGCTGCCGTCGGAGCTGGAGTCGGTCGCGGCATACAGGGTCGTGGTGATTTCACGCGCGCGCATTTCAACGCGGCGTTCGAGTTTCGCGGCGGTCTCTTCGGCGGTGAACTCGGCGTCGCCCGAACGGGAGACCATAATATTCTTGACGGGGTTATCTTTGCCGTCCACAACGGTGGCCTTCAGCCACAGCAGGTTGCCGTTATCGTCGGTCTGCGCCTGCACGCGTTTGCCGCTGCGCAGCTGCATAATGGCGCGCGCGGTCTTGTCTTTCTTGATGAAGTTTTCTGCAGCGTCGTCTTCCACGCCCAAGCGATTGAGCAGCGTCGCGAGCGTGTCGCCGGCGCGGATCTTTTCTTCGTGGACGTATTTCTGGGAAGCTTCTTGCTGCTGCAGGGCGGTGATCTGCGAGGACAGGTCAGGTAGCTGGATATCCTGGGCAATGGTCTTCACGGGCAGGTCGCTCGCGTCGGGCGCGAGCGGAGCCACGCCAGCGGCGCCAAAAGCGCAGACGGCGAGGAAGATCGCCGATGCGCTAATGATTCGCGACTTACGCGTCGAACCGAGCAGATTGTGCAAGCGTGAGCTTGTGAACTTGTTTATAGGGTTCATGCAATCAGTTAAAATTTGCCGCTTGAACTTTTAGGATTCTTGGTATTTTGTTCTAAGTTGTTGATTTAATTCGTTTTCATCGGGCAAGATTGATGGGATCGGGCATTATAACAAAGTCCTGAGCCGTGCCAACAATTTGAGAGAATTTCGCAAAAATGGATACAGACAACAAAATCCTGCCGCTGACCGATAGCGTCCAGGAAGCCCTCGCCATCACCAAGCGTGGTGTGGACGAGCTCATCATCGAAAGCGAATTCGCTCAAAAACTGGCGCGCTCGGAAAAGACCGGCGTGCCGCTGCGCATCAAGCTGGGCCTGGACCCGACCGCGCCTGACTTGCACCTGGGACACACCGTGGTGCTGAACAAGATGCGCCAGTTGCAGAACCTGGGCCACCAGGTGATCTTCCTGATCGGCGACTTCACGTCGATGATCGGCGATCCTTCGGGCCGCAACGTGACCCGTCCGCCGCTGACCCGCGAGCAGATCGAGCTGAATGCCCAGACTTATTTCAAGCAGGCGTCGCTGGTGCTGGATGCGGCCAAGACCGAAATCCGCTACAACTCGGAGTGGTGCGATCCGCTGGGCGCGCGCGGCATGATCCAGTTGTCCTCGCGCTACACCGTGGCGCGCATGATGGAGCGCGACGACTTTTCCAAGCGTTTTAAGAATGGCACCCCGATTTCGGTGCACGAGTTCCTCTACCCGCTGATGCAGGGTTACGACTCGGTCGCGCTGAAGGCCGACCTGGAACTGGGCGGCACCGACCAGAAGTTCAACCTGCTGGTTGGCCGCGAGTTGCAAAAGGATTACGGCCAGGAGCAGCAGTGCATCCTGACCATGCCGCTGCTGGAAGGCCTGGATGGCGTCGAGAAGATGTCCAAGTCCAAGAACAACTATATTGGTATTACCGAGCCGGCCAACACCATGTTCGCCAAGGTGATGTCGATTTCGGACGTGATGATGTGGCGTTACTACGACCTGCTGTCGTGGCAGTCGATCGAGCACATCGCGGGCCTGAAGAAGGCGATCGAGGCTGGAGCGAATCCGCGCGATGCCAAGGTGGCGCTGGCGCAGGAAATCGTGGAACGCTTCCATTCGCGCCAGGCAGCGGAAGATGCGCTGGCGGATTTCGTCAATCGCTCCAAGGGCGGCATCCCCGACGATTTGCCGGAAGTCGCTCTTTCGGGTGCGCCGTTGGGTATTGGCCAACTGCTGAAACAGGCCAACCTGTGTGCGTCGACTTCGGAAGCGCTGCGCATGATTGACCAGGGCGGTGTGCGGATCGACAGCGCTGTAATTAGCGATAAGGCGCTGAAAATTGAGGCAGGTACCTTCGTGCTGCAGGTTGGCAAGCGCAAGTTCGCTAAAGTGACCCTGTCGGCATGATCGGGCTGCTGCAGCGGGTAACGTCCGCCAAGGTCGTTGTCGATGGCGAGACTACCGGCGCTATCGACGGCGGCCTGATGGTGCTGGTGTGCGCGGAGAAGGGCGATACGGAGAAGGAGGCGGACCAGCTGTTGGCCAAGCTTTTGTCGTATCGCGTGTTTTCTGACGATGCTGGCAAAATGAACAAGTCGGTGACCGATGTCGCGGGTGGGCTGCTGCTGGTGCCGCAGTTTACGCTGGCGGCGGATACCAATTCGGGAACGCGGCCGTCGTTCAGCCCGGCGGCTGCGCCGGCGGATGGGAAGCGGCTGTTTGAGTATTTTGTTTCGCAGGCCCGCGCCAGGCACGCGGTAGTTGGCACGGGCGTGTTTGGGGCGGATATGAAGGTGTCCTTAACTAATGACGGGCCGGTGACGTTTTGGTTGCAGGTGAATCCGAAATAAAACCCGGTAAACCGGGGTCTGACCCGCTGCCGCGGGCTGGTTCCAGGCCTTTGATCTTCATCGAAAGTCAAAAGCCTCGAACCTCCCTCGGGCAGGCGAGCAGACAGTGTCAGACCCTGCGGGTCTGACACTGGTTTACCGGTTTAAAAAAGCAAGCTGGGAGATAAAGATGAAAATCTGGAGCGATTCCTTCAAGGATGGCGGCGCCATCCCCGGCGATTTTGCTTTCGCCGTGCGCGACAAGGCCACGAAAGTGCGCCTGTCCGCCAACAAGAACCCCCAGCTGGCCTGGTCCGAAGTCCCACCAGGCACCGAATCCCTGGTCCTTCTCTGCATCGACGGCGACGCCCCCACCGACGGCACCCACGTCAACCAGGAAGGCCACACGCTCCCGGCCAGCATGCCGCGCACTGACTTCTACCACTGGTCCCTGATCGACATTCCGCCCCAGCGCACCAGTATCGCCGCCGGCGAGTTCTCGAAAGAAGTGACGCCAAAAGGCAAACCGGCCAGCCTGCCAACGCCGCTGCGCCATGGCGTCAACGACTACACCGGCTGGTTCGCCAGCGACAAGGACATGGCCGGCGACTATTACGGCTACGACGGCCCATGCCCGCCATGGAACGACGAGCGCACCCACCATTACGTTTTCCGCCTGTACGCGCTGGATACCCCGCGCCTGGAGCTGGAAGGTCGCTTCACTTGCCAGGACGTGCTGCATGCCATTCACGGCCATATCCTCGACGAGGCGCAGGTGATCGGCAGCTACTCGCTATTTGAATGACAAGAATCCTGCTGATCCGCCACGGCGAAACCGCGTGGAACGCCGTGCGCCGCCTGCAAGGCCACACCGATATCCCCCTTAGCCCCACCGGCGAACGCCAGGCTGAAGCCCTGGCGCGTGCGCTGGCGGACGAGCCGCTGGACGCCATCATCTCCAGCGACCTGGGACGCGCGCTGCAAACCGCGCAGGCGGTGGCCGCGCACCATCCCCATCTCGCGATGCACACCGACCCTGAGCTACGCGAGCGCGGCTACGGCGCTTTCGAGGGCCTCTTATATACGGAGATCGCAGAGCGCTACCCCGTGGAGTTCGCGGAATGGCAGGCGAGGGACGTGGACGCAGTGATGCCCGGCGGCGATCGCGTAGCCGAAAGCTTCCGCCAGTTCTTCCAGCGTTGCCAGGCCGGCATTGCGCGCTGGGCCGAACAATATCCGCAGCAATCGATCCTGATCGTTGCCCATGGCGGCGTGCTGGAATGCGCTTACCGCGCCGCCCGCGGCCTGTCGATCGACGGCCCGCGCGATTTCCAGGTCAAAAACGCCAGCATCAATCGCTTTACCTTTAATAAAGGGGTGTTGTCGCTCGATCAATGGGGCGAGGTGGCCCACTTGTCCGCCAGCCTGGACGACATTGTTTAAAAAGTGATTAGTTTTTGGGCAGTGGATCGGTTAAAATAGCCCCCTTTCCCGCACTGTCTTACGGATTTGTTAAGTGAATATCGGACCTCACGAGCTCCGCAATAACGTCTTTGTCGCGCCTATGGCTGGTGTGACGGACCGCCCGTTCCGCCAATTGTGCAAGGAACTGGGAGCGGGGTATGCCGTATCCGAGATGGCCGCTTCCAACCCGCGCCTGTGGGCCAGCGAGAAGTCTTCGCGCCGCACCGACCACACAGGCGAAATGGAACCGAAGGCAGTGCAGATCGCCGGCGCGGTGCCGGAGGAACTGGCCGACTGCGCCAAGTTCAACGTCGACCGCGGCGCCCAGATCATCGACATCAACATGGGCTGCCCGGTGAAAAAAGTCTGCAACAACTGGTGCGGTTCGGCCTTGTTGCAGCACGAAGACCTGGTCCAGCGCATCCTGGAGGCGGTGGTGCCGGCCGTGAACGTGCCGGTCACCCTGAAATTCCGCACCGGCTGGAACCGCGAGAACAAGAATGCTCTGCGCATTGCCCGCATTGCCGAGCAAGCCGGCATCCAGATGCTGACGCTGCACGGCCGCACCCGCGCCGACGGCTATACCGGCGACGCCGAATACGACACCATTGCCGCCGTCAAGGCCGCAGTAACCATTCCGGTGGTCGCCAACGGCGACATCACCACCCCTGAAAAAGCGCGTTATGTGCTCGATAAGACCGGCGCCGACGCCGTAATGATCGGCCGCGCTGCCCAGGGGCGCCCATGGATCTTCCGCGAAATCGACCATTTCCTGCGCACAGGCGAACACCTGCCGGCGCCGCTGGTGGCCGAGGTGCGCAAGCTGATGGACGAACACCTGCAGGCCCACTACGCCTTCTACGGCGAATTCCTGGGCGTGCGCACCGCGCGCAAGCATATTGGCTGGTACGTGCGCGACCTCCCGGGCGGGGAGGAATTCCGGCAGGAGATGAACCGCCTCGAGTCGACCGCAGAACAACTGCGCGCAGTCGACAGTTTCTTCGAATCCCAATGGAAGTACGGCGAGCGGTTACAATACCGCCTCGCCGAAGAACCGCTGGCTGCGTGAACCGCGCCTGCATTGGCAAATATTTAGCAAGATCGATAAGAAAATGAGCAAAGAAAGCATTCAGGAAGTAGTCCAGAAAAGCCTGGAAGACTACTTCAATGACCTGGGCGAGCAGCAAGCATCGAACGTGTACGACATGGTAGTGATGACAGTTGAACGTCCGATCCTCGAAGTGGTGATGGGCCGCGCCGACGGCAACCAGTCGCACGCAGCCCAGATGCTGGGTATTAACCGCAATACTTTGCGCAAGAAATTACAGGAACACGGCCTGTTGTAAGGCTGATTCCGCGTCCCGGTCCCTATTGGCCGCGACGGGCCGTGGGGCCGGTTGGTGTGTACAGATTTTCGTAACCTTCCCCCCACAGCTATGATCAAACAAGCTCTCATCTCCGTATCCGACAAGACTGGCGTGCTGGATTTCGCCAAGGCCCTGTCGGCCATGGGCGTCAACATCCTGTCCACCGGCGGCACTGCAAAACTGCTGGCCGATAACGGCGTGCCGGTCACCGAAGTGGCTGACTACACCGGCTTCCCGGAAATGCTGGATGGCCGCGTGAAGACGCTGCACCCGAAAGTCCACGGCGGCATCCTGGCCCGCCGCGACTTCCCTGAGCACGTCGCCAAGCTGGAAGAGCACAGCATCCCGACCATCGACATGGTGGTGGTGAACCTGTACCCGTTCCAGGCGACCGTAGCCAAGGCCGAGTGCTCGCTGGAAGACGCGATCGAGAACATCGACATCGGCGGCCCGGCCATGCTGCGCTCCGCCGCCAAGAACCACAAGGACGTGGTGGTGATCTGCGATCCGACCGACTACGGCGTGGTGCTGGCGGAGATGAAGGGTACCGACAACGCGCCAGGCTACGTTTCCTACGAAACCCGCTTTGGCCTGGCCAAAAAGGTCTACGCGCACACCGCGCAGTACGACGGTGCCATTACCAACTACTTCTCGAGCCTGGGCCCGGACCGTAAGCACGAGACTCGTTCCGCCTACCCGGCGACCCTGAACGTGGCCTTCGAAAAAGTGCAGGACATGCGCTACGGCGAAAACCCGCACCAGTCGGCTGCCTTCTACCGTGACCTGGCTCCGGTAGCCGGCGCCCTGGCGAACTACCGCCAGCTGCAGGGCAAGGAACTGTCCTTCAACAACATCGCCGACGCTGACGCGGCGTGGGAATGCGTGAAGTCCATGGGCTCCACCGCCTGCGTGATCATCAAGCACGCCAACCCATGCGGCGTGGCCCTGGGCGCGACCGCGCTGGAAGCCTACCAGCGCGCATTGAAAACCGACCCGACTTCCGCTTTCGGCGGCATCATCGCCTTCAACGTGGAAGTGGACGGCGCAGCGGCCACCGAATTGGCCAAGCTGTTCGTGGAAGTGCTGATCGCCCCTTCGTTCACCGCGGAAGCGCGCCAGATCATGTCGGCCAAGCAGAACGTGCGCCTGCTGGAAATTCCGCTGGGCGATGGCGTGAACGCAATGGACTTCAAGCGCGTGGGCGGCGGCCTGCTGGTGCAGTCGGCTGACTCGAAGAACGTGCTGCCGACCGACGTGCGCGTAGTGAGCAAGCTGCAGCCAACCCAGCAGCAACTGGCGGACCTGATGTTCGCCTGGCGCGTGGCCAAATACGTGAAGTCGAATGCCATCGTCTTCTGCGGCGGCAATATGACCCTGGGCGTTGGCGCGGGCCAGATGTCACGTATCGACTCGGCACGCATTGCTTCGATCAAGGCACAGAATGCTGGCCTGTCGCTGCAGGGTTCCGCTGTAGCATCCGACGCATTTTTCCCGTTCCGTGACGGCCTGGATGTGGTGGTTGATGCAGGCGCCACCTGCGTGATTCACCCCGGTGGCTCCATGCGCGACCAGGAAGTGATCGACGCCGCCGACGAGCGCGGCGTAGTGATGCTGTACACCGGCACCCGTCACTTCCGCCACTAAAACTGGCACAGACGGTGTCAGACCCTGCGGGTCTGACACCGGTTTACCGGTTTCTGCCGTAAAATCCGGGAATGATTATTCTCGGCATCGACCCCGGCTTACGCACCACTGGCTTTGGCGTTATTCAAAAAGTGGGCAACAAGCTGCGCTACATCGCCTCCGGCACCATCAAGAGCGGCGAGGGCGACCTGCCGCAGCGGCTGAAAGTCATCCTTGACGGCGTCGCCGAAATCGCAGCAACCTACAAGCCTGATTGCGCCGCAATCGAAAAAGTCTTCGTCAACGTCAACCCGCAATCCACGCTGCTGCTCGGCCAAGCCCGCGGTGCCGCAATTTGCGCCCTGGTGACGCACGACCTCAAAGTCGCCGAATACTCCCCGACGCAGCTGAAGCAAGCCGTAGTCGGCACCGGCCGCGCCACCAAGGCGCAGGTGCAAGACATGGTCGCCCGCCTGCTTACGCTCCCCGGCCTGCCCGGCACCGACGCCGCCGACGCCCTCGGCATCGCCATCTGCCACGCCAACAGCCAGGCCACGTTGGCTGTCGTCACCAACGCCCATCCCGCCCTGTCCGGACTGCGCATGAAGCGCGGCCGCCTGGTGGGCTAACCGCATCCAAAGGACCCATATGATCGGACGTCTCACCGGCATCCTGCTCGAAAAGAATCCCCCGCAACTGCTGGTAGACGTACAAGGCGTCGGCTACGAAGTCGACGTGCCGATGTCCACGTTCTACAACCTGCCCGGCGTAGGCGAAAAGGTCAGCCTGTTCACGCACCTGGCGATCCGCGAAGACGCGCACCTGCTGTTCGGCTTCGGCAATGCAGAAGAACGGGCAGTATTCCGCCAGTTGATCAAGATCAGTGGCATAGGCGCGCGTACCGCGCTGTCGATCCTGTCCGGCCTGTCGATCGCAGACCTGGCGCAAGCCGTGACGCTGCAGGAAGCTGGCCGCCTGGTGAAGATCCCCGGCATCGGCAAGAAAACCGCCGAACGCCTGCTGCTGGAATTGAAAGGCAAACTGGGCGCCGACATCGGTGCCGCCGGCGCGCACCCAGTGCACGATTCGCAAGCCGACATCCTGAACGCGCTGCTGGCGCTGGGTTACTCCGACAAGGAAGCCTTGCAGGCGCTGAAGACCGTGCCTGCCGGTTCCACGGTATCGGAAGGCATCAAGCAAGCGCTCAAGGCATTGTCCAAAGGCTGACGGCCAACATGTTCCCGGCGACCGTAACGATGGATCGTGTCTTCACCATGGCACGCAACAACCACAAAGGTGACCGCTACACGGAATTCGGCTTTGAAGCGGCGGGACGGAAATATTACGCAGTCGAAGTCCCAGGCTGGCCTCAAATCGAAGCAGGAATGACCGTGACGGCTTTGCTTGAGCGCCAGGATGATTGGGGCTCAGTGTGCGGATGGGTAAATCGGCAAACTGGCGAAATCACGGCGCCGGCCACTGGCCAATGGTTTTTTATGTTGGCCGGTTCTACCCTGATGGTGGTAGCGACCGCAGCGTCGTGGCGGGATGCCGAAGCGTTGCTGTTGTTGATCCCTGTTTGGCTGATTTGCCTGCTGCATATCGTGCCACGCCGGAAAATTCGCCGCGCCCTGGATACATTGTCCAAAGAATGATTGCCTAAGGTGTATGAAAATCGTGCGCCTTATTGAAGAGGATTTTGGCCCGCTGGATCGTGAAGAGAACACCTTCACCGGCGATGAGGTGCTTGACGTTCTATTCATCGATGGCGAGATCCGCTTGGCTACGCGAAGCGTCGAGCAGTTCACCAAGATTTATGGGCAAGATCATTCGCAGGATGATGATGTCGAAGCGTATGGCGCATTCTTGAACGGCACATTGGCGGGCAAGATCGAGCTTGCGCCGGCCTGGAACGATCTTGGTTCGATTGAACAAATCGTCGTAGCCCGCGAATTTCGCCAACGTGGCATTGCCACTGAATTGATTAACTTCGCAAAGTCGTGGGCGCTTGGCAAGCAGCTTAAAGGTCTTCGTCTTGAAACGCAGACCAACAACGTCGCCGCTTGCAAACTCTATTTTCAAAACGGCTTCGAAGTCGGCGGCTTCGACAGGCTTACGTATCGCACGCAGCCGCAAGTGAGCAACGAAACTGCACTCTATTTGTACTGGTTTCCCATCTAACGGTCCAAGGGGCTTAGTACCGCATTTCCACCGCGGTTTAGCACGTGCGTATAGATCTGGGTTGTGCGAACGTCTTTGTGGCCGAGCAACTCCTGAACGGTCCGAATGTCGTATCCACTTTGCAGCAAGTGCGTTGCAAAACTATGTCTCAGCGGATGCGGAGTGACCTTCTTCTGAATGTTTGCATCCTGCGCCGCCTGCTTTACCGCGCGCTGCACACGCTGTTCATCAATGTGGTGCCGACGAACCGCGCCTGAGCGCGGGTCTTCAGAAAGTGCATCGGCGGGAAGGACATATTGCCATTTCCATTCCCTTGCAGCATCCGGGTATTTTCGATCCAATGCAAACGGAAGATATACATCGCCAACGCCTTGACCACAGTCGCGCTGATGCTGCAGCCTGATCAAGTCTAAATGAGATTTGAGCGGAACAACGAGAGTTCCCAGTAACATCGTCAGTCGGTCTTTAGCACCTTTACCATTTCGAATGGTGACCTGCCGCATGTTGAAGTCAAGGTCGAGTACGCGGAGACGACAGGCTTCCATCAAGCGCATTCCACTGCCATATAGCAGTGAAGCGATAAGCCAGGTTTCGCCGTTCATGTGCGAGAGCCGGGTTTTTGTTTCGTCGAAAGTCAACACCGTTGGTAGACGCTGGGGCTGCTTCGCTGCGACCACGTCTTTCAGCCATTCGACCTCCAGTTTCAAGACCTTTTGGTAAAGGAAGAGCAGGGCGGACTTGGCCTGGGATTGCGTTGAAGCGGCGACTCTGCGGTCGACAGCGAGATGACTCAAGAAGGCTTCGATTTCGGCTTTGCCCATCTGGGAGGGATGTCGCTTCTTATGAAAGAGGATGAAGCGGCGAATCCAATCTACGTATGCTTCTTCAGTTCGAATGCTGTAATGCATTGTTCGGATCAGTGCACGCACCTGATCTAGCAGCTTGGGCTCGTTTGGCGGCATGACGTAATTCTCCGGTGTTAGGAGGGATTATGTTCATCTACTTTTTGTAGGCGGATCTAGACATTGATCAATGTGGTATTAGGCGTCATAATGAAATTTATTAAAACGTCAATGTGACGTCGACTTTACGTTAGCGCTCCGATGAAAAGACAAACTGATCGGCTTATAACTGCGGTCTGCTTGAGCATCTTGGCGGTAATTGCCGTTGGAGCTGCTGTCTCAGGCCGTTTCGGTCCTAACGAATATCCTGACTCTGTAGATGCTGCTGCCGATATGCTGATTGCGCGGCTCTCTGAAGAGGATAGGCTTCGGGTGAAGAATACGAAGAAGGACGATCTGGTTGAATATCACCATGGGTGGGGTACTAGCATTCGTAACGATTTCGGCCTTTGGGCCGGAAATGAAAAGCTATTGCGCTCAGCTTGCCATGGCGAGATCTGTCACCCCGACGACGCGTCGATGGTGATCATCGAAACAGTTTGGACGCGTCTTCAAAAATGACGCAATATGCTAACGAATAAGGTTAGATCGTGCGAAGCCACGATCTGAACCGTTTGTTGGACAAGCCCGGGCCTGCACCGCAGGCGCATAGAAAATATGTCTTGGGATGTTGTCCCGGAATAGGGACT
>NZ_LMFZ01000009.1 GCF_001427305.1 Duganella sp. Root1480D1
CTCCGGCAATCGGACATTTTGCTGCGCAAAATGTCCGATTGCCGGAGCTGACCCCGACTTTCAAAAAAAAACGCCCCGGCGCTTGCGCGCACGGGGCGTTTTGCTACTGAGGGCAGCGCTTAGAAGGCGTAATTGCCGGTCAGGTAGAAGGTGCGGCCCATTGGGTCGGCGTAGCGTGGGTCGAAGCCAACCTGGTGGCCCGAGGAGTTACGCAGCGACAGAGGAGGATCGCGATCCAGCAGGTTCTTGATACCGGCGCGCAGTGCCAACTGTTTGTTGACAGTCCACTTGCCTTGCCAGTCCCAGGTCAGGTGCGAAGGCACGTGCAGGCGGATCTTCTCGCTCACGTTGGTGTCCAGGTTCAGCACGGTCGCCGACGCGTCGGTATAGCCGTTGCGGTAGTTGGCGATCAGGGTGTTGCTGAAGGCACCAGTCTCCAGGGTGGTGGTCCAACGCACAACGTGACGGAACGCGACTTTGTTGTCGGTGCCGAAGAAGTTCATGTCGTTGGTCCACTTGTCCGAAGTGCCTGGCTCGGTGTAGTCGGACTTGATCAGGTAGGTACCTGCCAGGTTCGAGGTCAGGTTGCCGAAGCCGAACTTGTGGCGTGCGGTGAAGTCCCAGTCCAGGCCCTGGCTGTGGGTCTTGCCGATGTTGATCGACAGCGACTTGAAGGCCCAGTAGGTAGCGCCGGTTGCAGGCTGGGTGAAGGTGGTGAACAGGTCACGGAACTTGACCGGGTCGGAGAACGCCAGTTGCTCGGACACTTCCGAAACCGCGTCGGTCATCTTCACATCCCACAGGTCGGCACCGAAGGAGAAGGCATTGGTCGGTTCAGCGCGGAAGCCGATGGTGAACTGCTTCGACTTCTCAGGACGCAGGTCCGGATTGCCGCCGGAGTACACGTTGTACTGCGACTTGCCAGGCTGGCACAGCGAATCGTTGCCCAGGACGGTTGGGCAGCCGTAGGAGCTGGCGGTGAAGCCGGCGGTAACCAGCGGCTGGCCGATGTTCAGCATGGAAGGCGCCTTGAAGCCGGTGCCGTAGGAGCCGCGTACCAGGAAGCCCTGGGTTGGCTGCCAGCGTGCCGATACCTTGTAGGTGGTTGCGTGTTCACGCTTGCCCATCGTGGTATTGGTCAGGCCGTTGTCGATGGCGGAGTAGCCGTCGTAACGCACGGCGCCGGTCACTTCGACGGACTTCGTCACTGGAGCAGCCAGTTCGGTGAACAGACCGTAGGTGTCGCGATCCATGTCGTAACGTGCAGGAGTGCTGAAGTTGTAGATCGAACCGTTGCTTGCCGCTTCGGAAGGAGTCTGCTCGTAGTGGTAGTTGCGGAAGTCGCCGCCCACTGCGATCTGCACGGCGCCGCCTGGCAGGTTGAACAGTTCGCGCGAGCCGCGTGCGTCGATGCCCTTCAGGGTGGTCGATGCTTCACGGATCGAGCCGATGAAGGTCGCGTCGGACAGTTGCTGGGCAGTCGCCTTGGTGCTGCCGATTGGTTCGAACGGATTGATGGTGCGGCTGGCGATCATGTCGCGGAACGGCTGGTTCAGCGCGTAGCCGCCAACGTAACGCTCGTCGATCTTGTTGCGGGACCAGGTCAGGCCGGTGTTGAACGACCATGCGCCCAGTTCGCCTTCTGCGCCGGTAACGAAGTGGGTCGAATCGGTGATGGTGTTGCTGGCGCGGCTGCCAAAGTCAAAGGTGCGGTACAGGGCGTTGACCGAAGTCACACGCGAATCCTGGTCGGCGGTCAGGTATGGCTTGACGTAATCGTTGTAGTAAGCCGAACCTTTGGCAACGCTGATCGGCGCGGTGTTGGCGGCGATACGTGCGGTCAGGTCCAGGCGCGACAGCGCGGTCTCGGCGAACAGGTTGATGTTGTCGGTCAGCTTGAAGGTGGCTTTGCCGAAGAAGCTGTCACGCTTGTTCTCAGGAACGATTTCAACCATCGTGCCGGAGTCGAAGCCGCAGTTCTGGGTGGTAGCGTCGTTGGCGGCCTGGTAGAAGTTCACCGGAGCGCACTTGCCGTTAGCCTTGTAGTACGGGTTAAAACCGATCGACTCGGTGCCGGTGCCGCTGGCTTTGTTCATCTTGACCTGAACGTTGGCAGGGATTGCCGACGAGCTGGTGCGGTCCATCACGTAGTTGTGGCCATTGTGGGTAAATGGCACGTAGGAAGTCTTGGCGAACTCGCGCTCGGTGGCCTTGACGGCGGTGCGCTCGTCGTGGCGGTAGGAGCCAACCAGCTTGATGCGGCCCGCTTCATCGGTCCAGCCGGAGGTCAGGTTGAAGTAGGTCTGGCGGCCGGCGCTGCTGTCGAACGGCTGGGTGATGTTGGCTTCGATCGAGGTAGCTTTGACGCTGTCTTTCAGGATGAAGTTGATCACGCCGGCGATCGCGTCGGAACCGTACAGGGCGGATGCGCCGTCGGTCAGGATTTCAACGCGCTCAACCGCGCTCATCGGAATGGCATTCAGGTTAACGGCGGAACCCGAACCTTGCGGGGCCACGCGGCGGCCGTTCAGCAGCACCAGGGTGTACTCTTCACCGATATTGTGAATCGATGCGGACACGTTGCCGCCCGAATTCGAGCCGGCAGCGACTGCATCAACGGTGAAGCCTTGCATTGCTGGCAGGGCCTGGATCAGGTCGGCCACGGTGCCGGCGCCGGTCTTGGCGATGGTTTCGGCGGACAGGCGCTGCACTGGCAGTGCACCTTCGACGGCGATACGCTTGATCGCGGAACCGGTGATTTCAACGCGTTGCATCGGCGCTTCTTGCGCGGCTGCGTTGCCTGCAGCGATCAGGGCCAGGGCGGACATCGCCAGGCGCACGGAACGCGCACCGATCTTTTCTTGGAATGCCATTTCTTTACTCCTTCGGGTTTCTGAAAACGTTCGAATGAGCAAAGTTTCTTTTTTGCATTTTGCTCACCGACCGCGGATTATGGGGGGAGCAAACAAGCAATTTAATGCCCTGCAATTACATTTCTGAAAGTTACAGGGAAAATTCGCAAGATAGTGAAAGAATCGGAATTTAATTTGCCAAAAAACTAGGCATTTGTAGTTTTAACGCAACAACGCGAGAGACTTATTCAATACATATTGATTTATTACGGCGAGAACTTGCCACGCACATCCAAGATATGCTTGTAATAAATTGTATTCAGACTTGATTGAATTGTATTTATACTTGACCATGGGAAATTAATAGACGTCGCGCCGGTAGCGGCCTGAACGCGAAACTTTCGCTATTTCGTCTTCGCCAAGAATTTCGCGCAGGACGCGGTCAACGCCCGCTGCCATCCCTTCCAGGCTGCCGCAAACATAAATGGCGGCCCCCTCCTCCACCCATTCACGCACGGTTTCCGCCTGGCGCAACAGCAGGTCTTGCACGTATTGCCTGCCATCCGGGCCGCGCGACCAGGCCAGGTCAAGGCGCGGCAGCAAGCCGGTGCGCTGCCAGGCCGCCAGTTCCTCGTGGTAGAAGGCGTCGTGCGCCGGATCGCGTTCGCCGAACAGCAGCCAATTGCGCGCCTGGCCGGCGGCGGCGCGCGCCTTCAGGTGCCCGCGCAGGCCGGCCATGCCGCTACCGTTGCCGATCAGGATCAGCGGGCGAACGGCGTTGTCCCCGAGCCGGAAGCGGCGGTGTTCGCGCAGGCGCAGTCGCACCATGGCGCCCTCCGCAGCCTGCTGCGTAAGCCAGCCCGAAGCCAGGCCGTGGCTGCCGTCGCCATGGCGGTGCAGGCGTACCAGCAGGTGCACGCGGCCGTCGGCCGGGACCGATGCGACCGAGTATTCGCGCGGCCGATCGGGATCGGCCGGCGCGGCCACCTGCACCAGGTCGCCCGATTGCCAGGCCGGCAGCGCAAGGCCGGGCATCGGCTCCAGCTCAAGGTGGTAAATCGGCGCGCCGGCGCTGCCGGGGTTGAGCTGGCGGCGCGCCGCCAGGCGCCACTCCGCGAAATCGGGCGCGTCCCAGTCCGGCGCGTCGCTGGTGCCGGCCAGGTGGCTCAATTGCTGGCGCCAGGCGGCGATGGCAGGCGCGGCGCTGCGGTCGACCTCAACGCGCGGGAACAGCGCTTGCGCGCCGCGTGCCGCCAGCCAGGCGTCGAGCGCGCGGCCGAAGCCGCAGAAGCTGCTGTAGGCGCTGTCGCCCAGCGCCAGCACCGCGTAGTGCAGCTGCCCCAGCGCCAGGTCGCTGCGTGCCATCAGGCGCTGCGCAAAACGCGCCGCCGCATCGGGCGGATCGCCTTCGCCGTAAGTCGAAGTCAGGAACAGCACGCGTTCGGCCGCCTGCAGCGTGGCAGCGTCCAGTTCATCAAAATCGCACAGGTGGTTGGCAATGCCAGCCACACGCAGGGTTTCGCTGGTCTGGCGCGCCAGCAGTTCGGCGTTGCCGGTCTGGCTGGCGTAGGCCACCAGCCAAGGCGAATCGCGCGCCGCGGCGCGCGCGGCCAGCACTGCGGCGCGGACGCGCCGTGTGCGCAGCCAGGGCAGCAGGCATACCATGCCATAGCCGGCAATCATGGCGGCCGTCAGGGCGAGCCGGGTCGGGTCATTCGTCAGGATCATTCTTCTTCAAGCATTTTCTCGAAACGGCTGCTCAGGATTTCCCGCAGCGCCTCGCCTTCGCGCAGCAGGAAGCGCGCGGCCAGGCCTTTGCGTTCGGCCAGCGCCAGGCCTGGCTCGGGCCCCAGCACCGTCAGCGCAGTAGACCAGGCGTCGGCCGCCATGGCGCTTTCGTGCACGACCGTCACCGATGCCAGCGCATTGCTGATCGGCATGCCGCTGCGAGGATCGATGGTATGCGGGCGCCGCGTGGCGTCCTGCATGAAATATTTGCGGTAGTCGCCCGAGGTGGCGACGGCCAGGCCGTGCAAGGCGACGGCAATCTGGCCGGCACGGCCGGCACCGGCTGCTGGCGGCTCTTCCAGGGCCACCCACCAGGGCTGTCCATCGGGCTTGACACCGGCGCCGCGCAGCTCGCCCCCGACTTCGACCAGGTAGTGCCGGCAGCCCTGCCCTTCCAGGTAATGCGCCAGCTTGTCCACGCTGAAGCCCTTGGCCACTGCGGACAGGTCCAGCTGCACGCCGCCGGGCTGGAAGGCGCGCTTGCGCGGGCTGTCCAGTTCCACCACACGGCCCGCCATGGCGGCACGCACAGCCGCCACGTCGCGCGCAGCGGGCGGCACGAAGCCGGCCTGGTCATGCCGTCCAGCCGGGCCGAAACCCCACAGGTTGACCAGCGCGCCTGCGCAGGGGTCGCAGGCGCCGCCGGTCTCGCGCGCCACGTCGAGCGCGTACTTCAGGACTTCAAAAAAGTCGGCAGGCAGCGCATGCCAGGTGCAGGCGCCGGCGCGGTTGAAACGCCCCAGGTCCGAGGCCGGCTCCCAGTGGCTCATCTGCGCCACCACCTGCTCCAGTTGTTCCTGCAAGCCGGCCTGCAGGCTGGCCGCCCGCAGCGGTGCACCGGCAGCCATCGCGCCGGGCGCCAGCGCTACCCGCGCCGACCAGGTGGTACCCATGCTGGCGCCGCCGAAATCGACGATGCCCGCCCCCGCCGGCACTGGCACGGCGGAGATGGCGGGTGGCAGCAGTACCCGGCGCACCTGCTTACTGCGGCAGTACTTCCACCGTCGCAGCGTAAGTCACGCGGCGGGGCGGCATCTGGCGCGGACCCGGCGGCTGTCCCGCTTGCGGCGCAGCGGCGGCCGGCCAGCTGCTGGAGACCAGGTACATGCCCGCCTCGGGGATCTTGAAGCTGATCTCGCCCCTGGCATCGGTCGACAAGCGGATCTCGCCCAGCGTGCCGCGATAGCGCACGCCGCCCGGGATCAGGCTGAAGGCCTGGTTGGCTGCTGGCTTCCCGTCCAGCAGGAACTTCCATTTCGCTTCTTCGCCCGCGCGCATATCGTTCGGGTGCGTCACCGGTACCAGCTCCAGGCCAACGCCAGTCGGCTTGAACACCGCCTCGTCGGTCTTGTTGGCGCTGACGAAAGTCTCCAGGCGGCTGGCCGTGCGCGACACATTCAGCTCTTCCGCATTGGCCGGCACGTTGGCGGCCATCTCCGCCTCCTGGCCGCGCCAGCGCTTCACTTCACCATTGGCCTTCCAGCTTGCCATCACGGACTGGCTGACCAGGGCGATCTTGTAAGTGCCCGGCCTGGCCATCTTCACATCGAAGGTGGAACGCAGGCGGCCGGTCAGCGCGTTCTGCATGTCGACCCTGGCGCCATCCGGGCCGGTGATGGTGATGCCATCGAGCTTCAGGGGCTGGTGGTCGATATCGAACAAGCCTTCCGAGATCGCCGCATCCACGGTGACCCAGGGCTCCTTGGCATCGACCAGCGAGGATGAAGGCAGCAGCCATGGCTTGTGCGCCTGGGCACTGAAGGCGGTGCCGGCCAGTGCCAGCGCGATCAGGGTTTTTCTCAGCTTCATGGCGGGTCCTTAAGGTTTGACTTGCACGGTCACATCGCCCAGTTCTTCCTTGCCCTTGGCGGAGAAGGACTGCGCCGATTTCGGCGGCCACGCCACCGGCACTTTCACCAGCTCGCGGCCGCCCGCTTCGCGCGCCGCTTCCAGCACCAGCTGGTAATTGCCGGCCGGGAGCTTGTTCAGCGCATCTTTCGCCACCGGGAAGTTCAGGGAAACTTCGCCCGGGGCGCGGGTGGCGCCGCTCACGCCATCCATCGGCATTTCCACGTCACGGCCGGCCTTGCGCCACCACTGGCGCATGTCCTTCAGCCATTTGGTGCCGGCATTGTCCTTCTTCTTCACGTCGTACAGCACGGCCAGGTTGGCCACCACCTTCTGGTCCGCATTCTCCAGCCAGGCCGCCACGTATGGGCGGTGGTATTCGGCCACGTTCAGTTGCGGGATATCGAATTTCAGCGTCAGGTCGGCCGCCATCGCGGACGCGCTCACCAGCGGCAGTCCGACGGCGATGGAATAACGAAGTTTCATACAGAAGTCCTTAATGAATGTAGAGCAAAGCGATAACGCATGGAATGACAACGCCCAGGCCCACCATCGGCCAGGTGAACGGCCGCTTGGCCGCGTGGAATTTCAGGATCAGCAAGCCGGTAATGCAGAACACCAGGCAGGCAGCCGCAAAGATATCGATGAACCAGTTCCAGGCCGCGCCGGTATTGCGGCCCTTGTGCACATCATTGAGCCAGGAGATCCAGCCGCGGTCGGTGTTCTCGAATTCCGCCGCGCCGTCCTCCAGGCCGATGCGCACCCAGGCATCGCCGCCCGCTTTCGGCAGCGGCAGGTAGACCTCATCGACCGACCATTCGGCTTCGCGCCCGCCAGCCTTGAGCGACCAGGTGTCGCGCAGCCAGCGTTCGCCCGCTTCCGGCAGCGGCGCCTTTTCGCCGTCGTGCTTTGCGGCGAACGCATGCAACTCACCCACCAGGGCGTCGGGCGCGGTGGCCTGCTGGCGCACCACGGACGGCTTGGCCTCGATCTGGCTGGCGTGGTTCAAGGTGATGCCTGTGACCGCGAACAGGAACATGCCGAGCAGGCACATGGCCGAACTGACCCAATGCCATTCATGCAGGAGCTTGAGCCAAACGGCGCGCTTGGCCTGGCGATTCGCCTCGATTTCTGGACTGCTCAAGTTGTTACTTTCCATAAGTGAATACCGGATGATAATGCACCAGACTTGCTAATGCAATTGAGAATCGTTATCATTTACATTGCTTTACATACCCGCAACAGCCAGCCATCTCCAGTTTGACGGATGCAGCCAGCCGTAAAACATCAACTGCATCAAATCTGGAGAGAATTTTGACTATCCGTAGCCGCAAGCACACGCTGGCCACCCAGCCGCTGCTGAACCAATCCCTGCTCGCCATGGCCGCCATCGGCCTGCCCTTGTCCGTCCAGGCCCAGGCGCAGGAAAAGACCATGGCCGAAGTCAAGGTCGAAGCCGCCGCCGACGTCGCCTACAAGGTTGACCGCGCGTCTTCGCCGAAACTGACCGCCCCGCTGGTGGATACCCCGCAAACCATTTCCGTGATCAGGAAAGAACTGATCCAGGAACAGGGCGCCTCCTCCATCGTCGAGGCCCTGCGCAACACCCCCGGCATTACCTTGCAGCTTGGCGAGAACGGCAACACCAGCGCCGGCGACACCTTTCAGATGCGCGGTTTCGCCGCCCAATCCTCGATCTTCGTCGATGGCATCCGCGACCTTGGCGCCGTGACCCGCGAAGCATTCAATATCGAGCAAGTCGAAGTGGCCAAGGGTCCGGCCGGCGCCGACATCGGCCGCGGCGCAGCCGGCGGCTACATCAACCTGGTCTCCAAGCTGCCAAGCCGCGAGGAATCGACCGCGGCATCGCTCGCCTACACCCAGGGCGGCGTCAAGCGCGGCACCGCCGACGTGACCCGCAGCTTCGGCAGCAGCGGCGCCTTCCGCCTGAACGCCATGGTGCAGGATGGCAGCCTGAAAGGCAGCAAGGCGCTGGACCGCGAAAGCAAAGGCTTCGCACCATCGATCGCCTGGGGCCTGGGCACGCCGACCCGCCTCTACCTGTTCTCGCAGCACGTGCGCCAGGATAACGTGCCGGACGGCGGCATTCCAAGCGTGGGCGTGGAAGGCTTCTACAATGCCGGCTCCGCCCTGCGCACCGCACCGCGCGTGGAGCGCAACAACTGGTATGGCATCAAGGGCGATTACGAGAAAGTCGACGCCGACCTGCTGACCGCCAAGATCGAGCACGAGCTGGCGCCAAAGACTACGCTGACCAACACCACCCGTTGGGGCAAGTCCAAGATGGATCGCATCCTGAGCGGCATCAATACCCTCAGCGCGCCGACTGCTGATCCGGCTACCTGGACCATCAGCCGCACGCGCCAGAGCGTGCTGCAGGAAAACAAGATCCTGGCCAACACCACCAATATCGTCAGCGAATTCACGCTGGGCGGGCTGCAGCACACGCTGTCCACCGGCCTCGAGCTCCTGAGCGAAGAGCAGTTCTCGCCGAGCCGCCTGGCCTCCAGCCTGGGCACGGCGCCGGCCGCCAAGCTGTACCACCCGAACCCGAACGACACCCTGACCGGCTTCAATCCAGTCCTGAGCGGCGCCTTCACCAACGGCAAAACCGATACGGTCGGCGCTTACGCCTTCGACACCGTCAAGCTGAACGAACAGTGGCAAGTCAACGGCGGCCTGCGCGTAGAGCGCTACAAGACCAGCACCGACAGCGCCACGCTGAACACCACCACCAACGTGCTGAGCGGCGCCCACGTCGAGAAGTCGGGCAACCTGGCCAGCATCAAGGCAGGCCTGCTGTACAAGCCGACCGAGGACGGCAGCGTCTACCTGGCCTACGCCAATTCCAAGACACCGCCGGGCAGCGCCAATCATTCGCTGGCCGCGCAAACCGCGGCCAACGCCAACAACCCGGCACTGAAGCCGCAGAAGACCACCAACATCGAGCTGGGCACCAAGTGGGACGTGATCCAGAAGCAGCTGGCCCTGACTGCCGCGCTGTACCGCACCACCAACAAGGACGAATTCCCGCAGCTGGTGGATGCCGTCACCAACACCTGGGCGCAACTGGGTGAACGCCGCGTGCAAGGCGTGGAGCTGGGCGCGGTAGGCCAGATCACCAAAGCCTGGAGCGTGACTGCCGGCATCGCCACCATGGATACCGAGATCAAGGAAGGCACCACCGGCAACAACGCCGTTGGCGCAGCCACGCGCTGGTCGCCGAAAGTCTCGGCCACCATGTGGACCACCTACAAGTTCGACGACAAGCTGACCGTTGGCGGCGGTGCGCGCTACATGGGCGAGCAGAAACGCCTGATCGATCCGTCCCAGTCCGCCGCCACCACCAACATGCCGGCCATCCCGCACTACACGGTGGTCGATGCCATGGTTTCGTACAAGCTGAACAAGAATGTGGCCCTGCAGCTGAACCTGTACAACCTGTTCGACAAGTTCTATGTCAATACCCTGAACAACAGCGGCGCCCGTGCCACCCTGGGCGCGCCGCGCTACGCCCAGTTGACCGCGAATTTCATGTTCTAAGGAAACCGGCGTAAAAAAGGCGATCAATGCGTCCGGCCCTGGCGCACCGCCTTCGGTGCCCAGTCCACTGCCGCCCTGCCGCGAACCGCTTTCCGTAACGCTTTGCCGGTTGCCTGGCAAAGGCCGGTCAGCGCGGCGGATCTGGCCTTCCGGGACCGTGGCGTTGCCGATCTCCGGATGCTCTGTATCGACCAGCACAAAGTTTTGCTGGTTCTCCGTGTCCTTACTGGGTTTATCAGGCCTTCCCATGCTGGCCTCCTTGCTTCAATTGAAACTTAGTACTTATCGCCACCCTGCTTGTTGCCCTGGTAGTCCTGCTGGAAGTCCTTGCCGACTTCCTGCTGGCCCTGGCTGGGTTGCTGCTCGCTACGGCTGGCATTGCCGCGCGATCCGCTCTGGCGGTTGCCGTCGTTCTTGTGGCTCATGCTGCCGGCGCGGCGTGCTTCCTCGGAAGTGAACTCGTGCGCGGTGCCCTTCTGGTGGGCAGCGCGGCCGCCTTCGGAAGCGATTTCCCGCTGGCGTTGTGGGTCCATGGAGGCAAAGCCACGTGCACTTTGCTTGCTGCCGGCCGGACTATCCTGCCGGTTGCCGCGTTTGTCGCCTGGATTATTCGAAGCCATGATTCGTCTCCCTGCTCGGTTCGGTGGAAAAGACCCCCGCGGCGTAGGCGCGGGAGAACTCATGTTAGTGCAAGCACTGTACAGGTAATATAGGACGTTCAGCGCGACAAATGTAGGATATCGCCTACCTTTTTTCAATCAGGAAAACTGAATCTTCGGCAACCACATAGACTTTGTCGCTGGCTTGCGGAATTAAAGAGTGCCCGCCAGTAAAGGCGCCAAAGGCCGGCAGGATGGCACGGCTAGTGCCGAGCAGAAAGCAAGGCAGGCGCAGGGACTCGCGCGCGGTGCGCAGGTGAAACACGGGATGCACATGTCCGGCAATGGCGTAGCCTTCGCAAGCCACGCCGGGATGGTGGCACAAGGCGAAAGGCCCGCAGGCAAAGGGCTCGTCGGCCAGCGCTACATGCAACAGCTCCGAGGGATCGCCGGCATGCCAGTCATGGTTGCCGCGCACCAGCAATAGCTCCAGTTCCCGGTGACGGCTGCGCCAATCAAGCATGGCTTGCAATGTTGCCGGCGCCTGCGCTGCCTTGGCATGCAGGAAGTCGCCGAGGAAAATTATGCGCTGGGCATCATGCGTGGTTAACAACGTTTCGAGCGCTGCAAGGTTTTCGCTGGTGGTCCCGCGCGGCACCGGCACGCCTTGCGCGCGAAAGCTGGCGGCTTTGCCGAAATGGATGTCGGCCACCATCAAGGTCCTGGCGGCCGGCCAGTACAAGGCTTTTTGCGGCAGAAGCAGCACCTGCTCGCCCGCCAGTTCGGTGGCCATGGCAGTCATGGGCCGGCTGCCTTTTCCAGCTCGCGCAGCATGCGTGCCACGCGGTCGGACAATCTTTCCGTCGTCAGCTTCTCCCGGAAGCGCTCAACCATCAGCGCAAAGCCGAACGGCGTAGCGCGGCGCACCTGGTGGAAGCTGGCTTGCCGCTGCTGCAATTCGGCCAGCGTAGTGCGCAGGCGCCCCAGTTCCAGCTCCTGCTCCAGCACCTCGCGCTGCGCCTGCGTCAACAGCAGGTTGCCCGCATCGTGCTTGCGGAAGACTTCAAAGAACAACGAGGAGGAGGCCTGCAACTGGCGATTGCTTTTGGGCTGGCCAGGATAGCCCTGGAAGATCAGTCCTGCAATGCGCGCGATTTCGCGAAAACGGCGTTGCGACAGTTCGCCGGCATTCAGGCTGGCCAGCACGTCTTCCAATAAATGATCGGTGGTGAAGGCGCCGCCATCGCCCAGCGCTTCGCGCCAGGGCAGCGCTTCCGGCGCCAGCAATTCAAAGCCGTAGTCGTTGACGGCAATCGAGAACGTGGCAGGCCGTGCGCGTGCAATGCGGTAGGCCAGCAAGGAGGCCAGTCCGATGTGCACTGAACGCCCGGCAAAAGGGTAGACAAAGAGATGATGCCCTTCCCTGCTTTCCATGGCCTCGATTACGGTGGTGTCCGGCGTGGGCAGCGCCGACCAGCGCCGCTGGATTTCCAGCAGCGGCCGGATGGCCTGCATTTCCGGGCCTTCGTAACGGCCTTCGGTGGCGTGCCGCAACTGTTCCAGCGCAGCGTGGGCAAGTTCGGACGATAGTGGCATTTTGCCGCCCTGCCAGCGCGGTACCGCACCCTTGGCACCGGTTGCGCGGCGCACGAATGCCGTCATTTCATGCATGCGAACGAATTCGAGGATGCGGCCGCCGAACAGGAAATGGTCGCCACTGGCCAGCCGCGCGATAAAGCCTTCTTCCACGCTGCCAAGTGCGGACCCGTTCATGTATTTCACCTGCACCGTCGCTTCCGAAACAATGGTGCCGATGCCCATGCGGTGGCGGCGCGCGATGGCGGCATCGGGCACGCGGTAGACGCCTTCCTCGTCCGGCAGCACGCGGCGGTATTCGGGATATGCCGACAAGCTTTGCCCGCCGCGCGCCACGAAGTCCAGCGCCCATTGCCATTCCTCCTGGCTTAGTGCGCGATACGACCACGCAGTGCGCACCTCGGCCAGCAGTTCCTCGCTGCGAAAGCCGCCGCCCAGCGCTACCGTAACCAGGTGCTGCACCAGCACGTCGAGCGGCTTTTCCGGTGCCAGCCGTGGCTCGATATGGCGCTCGCGCACGGCTTCGATGGCGCCTGCCGCTTCCAGCAGTTCCAGGCTGTGGGTCGGCACCAGCGTGATGCGCGAAGTGCGGCCGGGAGCATGGCCCGACCTGCCGGCGCGCTGCAGCAGACGCGCAATGCCCTTGGCGCTGCCAATTTGCAGCACTCTTTCGACCGGCAGGAAGTCGACGCCCAGGTCAAGGCTGGACGTGCACACCACTGCTTTCAGCTTGCCCTGCTTCAGGCCCTGCTCGACCCACTCGCGCACTTCCTTGTCGAGCGATCCATGATGCAGGGCGATCAGGCCTGCCCACTCGGGCCGCGCGTCAAGCAGGTTCTGGTACCACAGCTCGGCCTGCGAGCGGGTATTGCAGAACACCAGGGTGCTGGCGTGCTGCGCGATCTCCTTGGCTACCGGCTCCAGCATCTGGATGCCAAGGTGGCCCGCCCAAGGGAAGCGCGACGGATGGCCGGGAATCAGGGTGTCGACCCGCAGCTCCTTGCGCAGGTGGCCCTGGACGATAGCGCCATGCGGCGCCAGCACTTCGCGTGCCTGCTGCAGATTGCCGAGGGTGGCGGACAAGCCCCACACTACCAGCCCCGGTTGCCAGTGGCGCAAGCGCGCCAACGCGAGTTGGGTTTGCACGCCACGCTTATTGCCCATCAGCTCATGCCATTCATCGACCACCAGCATGTCGAGGTGCGCAAACAGCTCTTTCGCCTCCGGGCGGCTGAGCAGGACGGTCAGGCTTTCCGGCGTCGTCACCAGCGCATGGGGCAGGACGCGCGCTTGCCGGGCCCGGGTGGCGCTGTCCGTGTCGCCGGTGCGCGATTCGATTTGCCAGCCGGGCAGCAGGCCGGCAGCCGACGACTGCAAGGCGCGCAGCGTATCGGCGGCCAGCGCTCGCATCGGCGTGATCCAGAGCACGCGCAGGCCCGGCTTGCGGCTGGCCTTCGCGCGCTGCAAAGCGGCCAGCCATACCGCCAGCGTCTTGCCGGAGCCGGTCGTTGCGTGCAGCAGGCCAGATTCGCCGCGCCCGGCAGCATCCCATACCTCGCGCTGGAAGGGGAAGATCGACCAGCCGTGCGCTGCAAACCAGGCTTCGACCTCCTCACGCGAAGGGCCGGCGGGCGAACCCGCGGCAGGCAAGCGCACCGGCACTGGCGCCGCGTCCTCGACCGAACCTGCTGCGCCGGACGCGGCGGCCGCCCGCCGGGGCGGCAACGGGCGCGGGCGCGGAAAGCCAGGACTCATGGCGGCGCCTGCGCCAGCAAGCCACGCAAGGTATCAAGCGTGTCGGCATCTTCCACGTCCTTGTCGTCGCGCCGCCGCAGGATGCGCGGAAAGCGCACCGCAATCCCCGACTTGTGGCGCGGCGACTGCGCAATGCCTTCGAAACCGATCTCGAACACCATGGTCGGCCTCACGCTGCGCACCGGCCCAAAGCGCTCGATGGTGGTGCGGCGCACTGTATTGTCGACCTGCGCAATTTCCGCATCCGTCAAGCCGGAATAGGCCTTGGCAAATGGCACCAGCTTGCGCGCTCCATCCGCATCGCTGTCCCACACCGCAAAGGTGTAGTCGGTGTACAGCGAGGCGCGCCGCCCATGCCCCGCCTGGGCATAAACCAGCACCGCATCGACGCTGAACGGATCGATCTTCCATTTCCACCAGGTACCCACATCCTTGGTGCGCCCGACACCATACTGCGCAGCGCGCGCCTTGAGCATCATGCCCTCCATGCCCCGCGCGCGCGACTCGGTCCGGATCCTGGCAAGCTGCGCCCAGTCTTCCGCCAGCACCAGCGGCGACAAGCGCAATTGCGGCTGGCCTGCCTGCACCACCAACTGTTCCAGCAAGGCGCGCCGCTCGTGCTGCGGCAACTGGCGCACATCGACGCCATCGAGCTCCAGCAGGTCATAGGCGACCAGCACCGCCGGCAGCTCCGCCAGCAGTTTCGTGCTGAGCAGCTTGCGCCCAATGCGCTTCTGCAGTGCTGCAAACGGCGCCGGCGCATCGCCCTGCGGCCACACCAGGATTTCGCCATCGATCACCGTTCCCTGCGGCAGGCGGATAGCGAGCAGTTCGGGAAAGCGCTCGGTGATCAGGTCCTCGCCGCGCGACCACAGGAAATTGAGCCCGCCCCGCGCTACCAGCTGCGCACGCATACCATCGTATTTCCATTCGACCTGCCAGTCCGCCAGCTCGCCCAGCGTGGCGGGATCGGCCTGCAAGGCATGCGCCAGGAAAAATGGATACGGTTGTCCGCCCCGCTCCGCATGTTCGGTTGCCGATGGCGCCGCGATCAATTGCAGGAAGCCTTGCGCGGTCGGCCGCACGCTGCCATCGGTCCAGCCCATCAGGCGCTGCGCTACCAGCTTGCTGTCGACCGCCGCGATGGCGCTGAGCGCGCGCGTGACCAGCAGGCGCGACACGCCAACGCGGAAGCCGCCGCCGATCAGCTTCACCAGCAGGAAGCGCTCGCGCGTCTCCAGTTCATCCCAATAGCCGAACAGGGTCGCCCGCACGTCGTCCGGCGCTGCCCCACGCAGGGGCGCAATGCGCTGCTCGATCCAATCGGCCAGGCCAATATCGCTCTCCTGCCTGGGTGCCGGCAGGATGTGGGCGATCGTTTCGGCCAGGTCGCCGACCGCGTTGTAGCACTCGTCGAACAGCCATTCTTCCAGTCCTGCATATTCCGTCGCATATTGGCGCAGCAGCTTGACCGGCACCGCTTGCCGCGGCTTGCCACCGGCGAGGAAATACACCGCCCATGCCGCATTCTCCGGCGCAGCTTTGCTGAAGTAGGCTTGCAACGCATTCAGCTTGCGCTTGGTGGAGGTGGTGTCGTCCAGTTCCGCGTAAAGGCGGGCAAACTCACGCATCGCTGGCCTCCCCCGCCTCCTCGTCGCCGTACTCGGTATCGAAACCTTTCGCATCGTAGCCGTTCTGGCAAAGCCAGCGCACCATGACGGGAATCGACCCATGCGTCACGATCACGCGCTGCGCTCCAGTCGCGCGGATGGCCTGCATCAAGCCGGGCCAGTCGGCATGGTCGGACAACACAAAGCCGCGGTCCACCGCGCGCCGCCGGCGCGCACCGCGCAACTGCATCCACCCGCTGGCAAAGGCGTCGCTGAAATCGCCAAAGCGGCGTATCCATGGCGATCCGGCAGCCGATGGCGGCGCCAGCACCATCGACTGGCGCAGTGCTGCCTTGTCGACATCGCTCACCATGACGGTCGGCGGCAACGCAATGCCGCCCTCGCGATAAATCCGGTTCAGCGGTTCCGCCGCGCCATGGCAGACAATGGGCCCAATCGAAGGATCGAGCCCGCTCAGGATGCGTTGCGCCTTGCCGAAGGCGTAGCACAGCATGACACTGCAACGGCCCTCCTGCGCGTTGCGGCGCCACCAGGCATTCATATCGTCAAAGATTGCCTGCTGCGGCTGCCAGCGGTAAATCGGCAGGCCGAAAGTGGACTCGGTGATGAAGCAGTGGCAGCGCACCGGCTCGAATGGCGTGCAGGTGGCATCCGGCTCCACTTTATAGTCGCCCGAGGCGACCCACACTTCGCCCTGGCATTCCATGCGCACTTGGGCCGAGCCGAGCACGTGCCCGGCCGGGTGCAGCGAGATGCGTACACCGTTGTGCTCCAAAACTTCGCCGTAGGCCAGCCCCTGGAGGTTGATCTCACCGAGGCGGGCACGCAGGATGCCGAGGCCGGGATCCGCGCACAGGTAATGCCCGTGGCCGGGACGCGCGTGGTCGCCATGGCCATGCGTGATCACGGCGCGCTCCACCGGACGCCAGGGATCGATATAGAAGCCGCCTGGCACGCAGTACAGTCCCTCCTTGCGCACGACAACCATGTCCGCCATCGTTACCCTCCTGTGCCGATTGTCGGTGGAGACCTGCAATTGTCGCAAGTACCGCAGCGCTCTATGCCAGCAGATTCGTCGCCAAAATAGTCAAGCAGCAGCTTCCAGCGGCAATAGCCGCTCTGCGCGTAAGACACCATCTGCGCCAATGCATCGCGGTCGTGCTCCTGCTTCTCGCGATAGCGTTCTGCCAGGCGCTCAAGATCCACCGGGCGAGGAGCATTGCCGGCCAGGCGATATTGCAGCTTGCGGTCCTGTTTCAGCCAGCCACCCTCCTTCAGCAGCTTGAGCGCGACCTGGCTGCGTTTGTCGCGCGGCCGCTCGCCATTGGAGGCTGCGTCATAGGCCGCACGCAGCAGGGCCGCATCGGGATAGCTGCGCGCCAGGAAGAATTGTTGCACCCGCTTGTCCTCATGGAAATACAATAGCGTGCAGTCGGCCGCGTCGGCGTCGCGCCCTGCCCGCCCGGCCTCCTGGTAATAGGCTTCCAGGCTGGCCGGTACCTGCAGGTGGATCACGAAGCGGATGTCGGGCTTGTCGATGCCCATGCCGAAAGCATTGGTCGCCACCATCACGCGGCGCGCGCCGGACATGAACATTTCCTGGTTCTGGTGGCGCTCGCCGGCATGCAGCTTGCCGTGGTAGAGCGCCACGCTTTCACCGGCTTCCTCAAGCACCGCCAGCATTTCTTGCGCAGCCTTGACGGTGGCGGTGTAGACGATGCCGCTGCCACCGGATTCCCGCACCAGGCGCAGCGCCTCTGCCGCACGCTCGTCGGCGTTGGTCACCTGGCGCACGGCCAGGTGCAGGTTGGGACGGTAGATGCCGGTATTCACCACCCGCATCTTCGGCGCACCAAGCTGGCGGCGGATATCGTCCACCACTTCGTCGGTAGCAGTGGCGGTCAGCGCCAATACCGGCGGACGGCCCAGTGCATCGAGTGCCGCGCCGATATCGAGGTAAGCCGGACGGAAGTCATGGCCCCAGCGCGAGATGCAGTGGGCTTCATCCACCACCACCAGGCCGATGTCGGCCTTATGCAGCAAGGACATGAACTCGGGCGTGGCCAGCCGTTCCGGTGTGCAGAACACTATGCGGTCTTCATTATTCTGCAAGCCCTGCAGCGCCTCATGCTGTTCTTCGGCCGACACCTTGCTGTTGAGCTGCCCCACTTCGATGCCGATATCGTCGAGCTTTTCAGCCTGGTCCTTCATCAGCGAGATCAGGGGCGATACCACCACCGTGCTGCCCTTCAGGATGGATGCCGGAATCTGGTAGCACAGCGACTTGCCGCTGCCGGTCGGCATGATGGCAAGCGTATCCTGGCCCGCCAGCACGCTGTCGATCACTTGTTGCTGGCCAGCACGGAGACGTTCGACGCCGAATACCTCGCGCAGCAGATGGCGGATTTGATGATGAGTAGCCATGCCCGCAACTTAACGCGATTGCTGGTAAGATGTCGGCGTCCTAAGTAACATACCGAGCTGCAATATGTCTTTCTCTCTCAGCGAAACCACCTACAGCACCGATACCCCCGAAGCCAAGCGCGCCATGTACGCAGACCTGCGCGCGCAACTGGGTGGCCTGGTGCACGGCGAACATGACTGGATCGCCAACACGGCTAATGCCAGCTCGCTGGTCTTCAACAGCATGCCCGGCTTGAACTGGGCGGGTTTCTATTTCATGCAAGGCCCGGATGAGTTGGTGCTGGGCCCGTTCCAGGGCAAGCCAGCCTGCATCCGCATCAAGAAAGGCCGCGGCGTGTGCGGCAGCACCGTTGAAAAGCGCGCGACCAGCGTGGTGGAAGACGTGCATGCCTTCCCTGGCCACATCGCCTGCGATGCCGCCTCGCGCTCGGAACTGGTGGTGCCGATCTTCGGCAAGGACGGCGAGGTGATCGGTGTGTTCGACCTCGACAGCCCACTGCCGGGCCGCTTCGATGCAGTCGACGCCGAAGGCATCGAATCGCTGGTTCGCATCCTCGAACAATCCCGCCCCTGACCTGTCTCAATTCTTGCTCCAGTCGCGCTTGACTGGGGCAAGTTTCAACGCCTAGCCTGTCCTTTGGGAGGCTAGCCATGAACCATACCGCTTACGAAGAAGATTTCATTCCCTGGGTCGAAACCCAGGCCGCCTTGCTGCGCGACCGCAAATTCGTTTTGCTCGACATCCCCAACCTCTACGAGGAGTTGACCAGCATGGCGTCCCATATTCGACACCAACTTGCCAGCCGCCTGCGGGTGCTGGAGGTACATTTGCTCAAATGCAGCTTCCAGCCGAAACGAAAGTCGAGTAGTTGGCATAAGACGATCTGCGAACAGCGCGCCCGAATAGCTCAGCTCTTGCAGCACTACCCCAGCTTGCAGCATGACTTGCCCGACGAAGCAGTTGGCGCCTACACGGTCGCAGTACGGCAAGCTGCACGCGAAACAGGCTTGGCCGCCGCGCGTTTCCCGGCAGTGCTACCGTTCACTGTTGACGAACTGCTTGACTTCGACTTTGAGCCTTAGGCAAGACCGCTCCGACCTTTACGGCGATACTGACCAGGACACCAAGCGTCCCGATTGTTTCCAGCAATGCGTTAAGCATGATTCCCTCCGAAGTAAGTCTTCCAGAAAAATGCCAGCGTAATACCGGACGTCGCGGCTAGCGTGATGGCGCGGATCACCTCGGGCGGTGCGCGCCGCCCAATCCTGGCGCCACCGTAGCCGCCGACGACGGCGCCAGCCAGCATCGCCAGCGTTACGGGCCAGTGCACCGCATTGGCCATGCTGAACGCCAGCACCGCCACCGCATTGGCAGCGCTGACCAGCAAGGTGCGCGGTGCATTCAGATCCTTCAGGTCGCGCTTGTCGATCAAGCCCCACATGGCCATCATCATGATCCCCACTGCCCCGCCGAAGTAACCGCCGTACACGCCCAGCGCGAACTGCACCGCCAGCACCGCCGGTGCGTGCACCTGCCAGCGTGCGCGCAAGGCGTTGCCCAGGCGCCGTCCAAAGGCCAGCGCAACCGACGCTACCAGAAGCAGCCATGGCAGCACCAGGGTGAAAGCAGTCGATGAAGTGCGCAGCAACAGCAAGGCGCCGGCCAGGCCGCCGCACAGCGTTGCGACCAGCAGCGCGCGCAGCGGCACCCCGCCGACCGGCCGCAGCCCGTCGCGGTAGGCCCAGGCGCTGGCCAGCCCGCCTGGAAACAGCGCCACCGTGCTGGAAGCATTCGCCTGAACCGGTGGCACACCCACGGTAATCAGCGCCGGCAGGCTGACGAAAGAGCCGCCGCCGGCCAGCGCGTTCATCGCTCCGGCCAGCAACCCTGCGGAAAAAGTCAGAATCATCGCATCCATGCCAACGATGTTAGTCGCCCGGCGGCAGCCACGCAATCTGGCAATTCCGGTGCTACACTTCGGAAATTCCGAATGCTGGAGACTTCTGATGCGCTTTGACCTGACCGATATGCGGCTTTTCCTCACCGTGGTGGAATGCGGCAGCCTGACCCAGGGCGCGCGCACCATGCACCTGGCGCTGGCCTCGGTCAGTGAACGTATTGCCGGCATGGAGGCGGCGCTGGGCGCTGCGCTGCTTGAGCGCAACCGGCGCGGCGTGCGCGCCACTGCGGCAGGCGAAGCGCTGGTGCGCCACGCGCGCTCGATCCTGGGCCAGGTCGAGCAGATGCGCGGCGAATTGCGCACCTATGCAACGGGCTTGAAGGGCCGCATCCGCCTGCTGTCCAATTCCGCCGCCCTGGCGGCATTCCTGCCGCCCCACCTGTGCCGCTTCCTCGCCGCCTATCGCGACCTGTCGATTGATTTGCTGGAGCGCCCCAGCGCGGAAATCGTCCAGTCCATGGTGGACCGCCGCGCCGACCTGGGCATCGTAGCCGACATCACCGACTTCGGCCCACTGCAAACGCACCTGATCGCCAGCGACCAGTTGGTGGTGGTCGCCAGCCATGCCCATCGCGTGGCCAGGAAAACTGCCGTGACATTCGCCGACATCCTTGGCGAGCCTATTGTCGGCATCGCCGATACCGCACTCGAAACCCACCTCGGCGAGCGCGCCTCGCGCCTGGGCCACCAGCTCGACTACCGCATCCTGTTGCGCAACATCGACCATGTGGCCATGCACGTCGAAGCCGGTATCGGCATTTCCATCATGTCAGGTGCCGTGGCGCGGCAATTGCGGCGCGAGCTGGCCATCGCGCCGCTGGCGGAAACCTGGGCCACGCGCCGCCTCTACCTGTGCGCGCGCGACTTTTCGGCCCTGACGCCGCACGCCAGGCTGCTGGCCAGACAGTTGCTGGAAGATGCACCGCCAACCGCCTCAGGCCAGTAGCGCCGCCCCCATCGAGCGCGCTTCGGCGGCGGCCAGGTCGAGCAGTTCGGCAAGGTCGGGGAAATTTTCCAGGCATTGCACGATGTCGGAGCGCCGCACCAGGTAATCGTCCTGCAGCGCAGGCAGCGGCGACAGCACGGGACACAGGTGGCGCGCCAGCAGCAGCGTGTCGCGCAGGCCGGACGGCGGCAGGCTGATGGCGCCATCGCGCAGCGTCATGATGGCGGCGCCCACCGCTTCCGGCACTTGCAGCTTGCGCAGCACTTCACGCGCCACGATTTCCTGTACCGGACCCAGGCGCGAGCCCATTTCATCGAGCAAGCCAGGTAGCTGGTCAGCCTGCGACAGCAGGAAGAAATTGCCGGCCTCATGCACGATACCGGCAAACAGCGCGGTGTCGGGATCTGTGCGGGTGATATGGTGCGCCACCTGGTAGGCGATGGCTGCCACGTGGGCGGAATACTTCCACAATTGCTCGGCGCGCTCGCGCAGTTGGGGATCGCGGATGCGGGCGCCGAACTGGCGTACCACCATGGCGGCGGCCAGCGAATACAGGTTGCGGTAGCCAAGCCGCATCACGGCAGCGCGGGCGCTGGTGATGGCCGGCGCGCCGTGGCGCCGGAACACTGCGGCATTGGCCAGGGCGACGGCACGCGCCGCCAGCACCGGTTCGCCCAGCACCTTGCGCGCTATTTCATCGTCGTGACAATCAGGGTCAGCCAATGCAAGCTGCAATGCCAGTGCGGCATTGACGCTGGTGGGGAATACCAGTTCCCCACGCTGCACTTCCGAGATAATGGTGGCTAAGTCCCTGAGCTTTTCCATGCAAGAAATTATACCGAGGCCGCCCGCAATGCGCGCACATTGCCTGGCAAGCGCCGCGAGGCAGCTGATTTACGCACTGCCGGTGCGGCCGCGCCCTCATTTCCCAGCGTGAAGATGCTGATCGATTTCACCAGCATTTGCGCCTGGTCCTGCAGGCTGGCCGATGCGGCCGCGGTCTGCTCCACCAGCGCCGCGTTCTGCTGCGTGGTGTCGTCCATCTGCGTCACGGCCATATTGATTTGCTCGATGCCGTTACCCTGCTCGGCCGATGCGGTGGCGATTTCCTGCATGATGGTGGTAATGCCCTGCACGCTCTTCAACACTTCCTGCATTGCCAGGCCGGCTTCGCCGACCAGGCGGTTGCCGGTTTCGACGCGGTCGACGCTATGGCTGATCAAGTCCTTGATCTCCTTGGCCGCCGAGGCCGAACGCTGCGCCAGGTTGCGCACTTCGGAGGCCACCACCGCAAAGCCGCGTCCCTGCTCGCCGGCGCGCGCCGCTTCCACTGCGGCGTTGAGCGCGAGGATATTGGTCTGGAAGGCGATGCCATCGATCACGCCGATGATGTCCACGATCTTGCGCGAGCTGTCATTGATTTCGCCCATGGTCTGCACCACTTGCGACACCACTTCGCCGCCCTTGCTGGCCACGCCGGAAGCGGTATGCACCAGGTGGTTGGCCTGGCGCGCATTGTCGGCAGTCTGCTTGACGGTGGAAGTCAGTTCTTCCATCGACGACGCGGTCTCTTCCAGGTTGGAGGCTTGCGCTTCCAGCCGCGAGGACACGTCGGCATTGCCGGTCGCGATATCGCGGCTGGCGGCATTGATCTGGTCCACGCTGGCGCGCACGTCGGACACGATGCCGCGCAAGCTCTCGCTCATGGTCTTGAGCGAGCGCAGCAACTGCCCCACTTCATTGGGCGGGCCGACGTCGAAGTCGCTATCGAGTTTCCCCTGCGCCACCTCGTCCGCCACGGCGATGGCATTTTGCAGCGGCCCCGTCACCGAACGGGCAATCAACACGCAGATCCATGCCGCAAGCGCAAACAGCAGCACCATCGAGACCACCATGATCCAGCGCTGTTCGGTAAAGCCGGAGATCTTCCCGGACAGCATGGCTTCGATTTCCTTCGCCGCCGCCTCGTTGACCGCGAACTGCATATCGATTGCCGCCGTAGTCTTGGCCACCCATTCCTCGCCGGAATACGTCAGCGGATCGGCTTTGACGATCTGTTCCGTGCCAAGTTCGACGATCTTGCGCGCAGCATCCCCCGCAGCGCGCAATTGCGCACCGAGCTTGGCGTCGATGGCAGGATTGGCTGCGCCAGCCTTGCCAAAGGCAGTCAGCGTCTGGTCCAGGCGGTCTGTCACGCGCGACATGATGGCCGCTTGCTGCATGCGGTCTTCAGGCGTGGCTTCTTTTTTTGCCAGCAGGCCCGCCCCTTTGGCGCGGGTCTTGCCGGTCTCCTCGGTCAGCCATGGCAACTGGTAAAACATCGACTGGATGAGCTGGTAGGTATCCTTGTCGGGATCCAGGCTCAGGCCATAGGCGTCGCCAATCAGCTCATTGACCTTGAGCAGCTTGGGCATCAGGCCAGTATGTCCGGCATAGCTTTGCGGCACGGTGATCTTGCCTTCGGCCACATTGTTGCGCAGGGTTTCCCATTCCTGCTTGGCAGCGGCGAAGGCATCGATGATGGCCTTGTCGCCCAGCGCGGCAGCAGCCTTTTCCAGGCGGGCGTAAGCTGCGTCCGCCTCGATCTGCTTGGCGCGGCGTTTTTCAGCCGCGGCGTTCACGCCCCCCAGTACCAGCGCCGACAAGCCGCGGTGCTGTTGCGTGTATTGGACGACTTTCAGGCCGTCCACCACGATAGGCAGGCCTTCATATTCGCCCTGGTAGGCTTCCAGCACCTTGCCGGCTTCACGCATGTAGAGATAAGCGGGAATGATTGCCAGCAGCGCCGCGATCAGGCCGAGGATCATGAACTTATGACCCAGCTTGAGTTGAGCGAGAAGGGAGGTAGGATTCATGGCAGTTTCCTAAAGTCAAGTTTGGCAAAAAGTGCGTGTCAGCACCGCGATACCTCTTGCTTTGATCTTATGCCGATTTATGGCCCAGCGTTACAATTCGTTAGAATTTGCTACGCAAATCTTTTTCTTAATCCCTATTTGTGTTGCAGCCGCGCGAAACAATTGCAAATGAAGAATTTAACTTTCATGATGCATGTAAAAGCGCTTTGCTATAGTGCGTGTATGAAATTTTTAATGCCGTTGCTGACGCTGATTGTGTCTTTGCTGCTGCCTGCGGCAAGGGCGGAAACAGTGACGGTATATACCAGCGCCAATTTCGCGCCCCTGGTGATCGACGGCACCCGCGGTATCTATTACGAAGCAATCGACTACCTGAACAAACAGGCCACGGACGGCACCAGTTTCCGGCTGGCCTACCTGCCGCGCAAACGGCTGCAGATGCGGCTGGAAGACGGCACGCTGGACGGCGTCGTTATTGGCATGATGCCCCAATGGTTTGATGACGTCGCACAGAAGAAATACCTGTGGACCACGGCCTTCGCCATCGATCACTTCGTGCTGGTGTCGCGCGCCGAACGTCCGGTGCAGATGGATGTCCCGCAAGGGCTGGCCGGCAAATCAATCGGCCTGACGCTGGGCTATGTCTATCCGGGAATCGATGAATGGATACAGCGCCACGGCCTGCAGCGCCAGGATGCCATGAGCGAGGAGATCAACCTGGAGAAGCTGCGCCGCGGCCGCATCGATTGCGTGGCGGTGTCGGAATCGGCAGCGCGCTATTTCGTGCGCCTGCACGGCTTGCACGGCAGCCTGACCTTCGTCGATTTGCCGGGCCGCGCCACCGAACGCCGCTTCCTGGTGCCACTGGGGCGCATTGACCTGTTCGACAAACTGGCGCCGATCGTCAAGCGCATGCGCGAAGACCCGCTGTGGCTGCGCATGACGTCCAAATATCAGTAGTATCAGTAATTGAGCTTGAGCTGCAGGCCGTAGGTGCGCGGTTCGTTGACCACGCCTGTGAAGTTGTTGAAGTCGATTGCCGCCACCGCGACCAGTTTGTTGCTCACATTGCGCACGAAGGCTGCCATCTCGTAACGCTCGCGCCCGTCCTTGTAGCCAAGCCGCAGGCCGCCTTCGAGCAAGGGCCGCGCCTTGTACTCGGCCGCCTGGTACAGGAAGAAGTTGTACTTGCCGCGATAGGCCCAGTCGGTATGGACAAACAGCTCGCCGCTGCGCCAGGGCTGGCTGTAGCGCAGCGTGGCATTGGCGATCCAGCGCGGCGAGCGCGGCAGCGGGTTGCCATCGATCGAGACACTATTGGGTGCGCTTGCGCGCGGGTCGAGCACCGTGCAGCCATTGCCGCAAGGGATCACGAACAGGCCGCCATCGCGGATCTTCGTCGCGTTGTAACTGGCGCCCAGGCTGGCCGTCCATTCACTGTTGGGGCGCACCAGCCATTCCACCTCGGCGCCCTGCCCGCGCACCCTGGCGGCGTTGACCAGGCGGTTCTGGTTGACGACGCCGCTGCCGGCCGTGAGCTGCATATCGTCGACCGTATAACGGAACAAGGCGAAGCCGAGGCGCGCGCGGCGCTGCATGAAATCCCGCTTCCAGCCAGCCTCCCAGCTCAGTGCCCGTTCGGCGCGCGCCTCGGAAATGCTGTTACCAAACAGGATGCGGCCCTGGATCGACGGCGCGCGGTAGCCGGTGGCGACGCGCGCGTACACATGGCTGTCGGGCGACAGTGCCTGCGTCGCGCCAAGGTCCCAGCTGAGGTTGTTGCCGCGCGGCGCCGCCGCCAGTCCGGCGATCGGCAGCGCGCCCGGCGCCGGCTGCGGGCGGGCGGCGAGGAACTCCTTGCGGTCCTTGGTGTAGCGCAGGCCGGCGTGCAGCAACAGGCCTGGCCGTGCACGCCACGACACGGCGCCGAAGGCGGCCAGCGAACGGCTCTCCTGCTGCTGCCAGGCGTAAGCATTCTGGCGATTGCCATTGAAGGTGTCGAAGCTGTAGCTGTCGATCCTGATCTCTTCCTTGAAGCCGTACACGCCGGCCAGCCAGCTCCACGCCCGGGCGGCGTCCGATTCCAGCCTGAACTCCTGCGTCAACTGCTTGTGCCCTGGCAACGCATCGGCAGTCTCGGACGGGAATGGAATGCGGCCCGGACCCATCGGCAAATGCGACAGCGCGCCATAACCGGCATCCACGTCGGCGCGACTGTAAAAGCGCGCCCGTTCCCAGCCCGATATGGAGTGCAGTGAGAGTCCGTCGAACTGCCAGCGCAGGCGCAAGCTGGCGCCGTTCGTTTTCAGGAACTGGTGGTTGGCGCCGTCAGTCGGCAGGCTGGCGTAATCAAAGCCGGGCGCCAGTGCATTGCTGCCCTTTTGCAGGATGTTGGCGCGGAACAGCGTGGCGCGTCCCGCCATGCGGCGCCCGTGCCCGTTCAGCAGAGCGCTGAAGGCGGCACTGGGCTGGTACAGCAGCTGCACCCGCGCCGCGTTGTCGTGATAGCCCTCGAATTCCGTAGTGGGCGCACCGGGGCGGTCGTTGAAGACGCGGTTGGCACGGTGCTGGCTGAGCAGCGATACGCGCAGCGCCAGCGTCTCGCCCAGCGGCGCATTGAATGCACCATCGACGTTGCGCATCTCGTCCTTGCCATAAGCGGCGCTGGCATAGCCTTCCGTCCTGAAGGCCGGCCGCGCGGAATCGAACTTCACCACGCCGGCCGGTGCGTTGCGCCCGAACAGGCTGCCCTGCGGCCCGCGCAGTACTTCCACCTGCTGCAGGTCGAACAGGGGGAAGGACTTGAGCAGCGGGTTTTCCTGCACCACCTCGTCATACACGATGCCGACCGGCTGCGCGGCGTTCAGGTCGAAGTCGGTATTGCCCAGGCCACGCAGGTAAAAGCGCGGGAAGGAACGGCCAAAGTCCGATTCGATGTGCAGGCTCGGCATGCGCGAGGCCAGGTAACGCAAGTCGCGCCCGCTGGCGGCCAGCACGTCGAGCGCATCGCCAGCCAGCACGGAGACATTCAGCGGCACGTCCTGCAGCGGTTCCGCGCGGCGCTGCGCCGTGACGTACACACTTGGCAGCGCCCCTTCCGCCGACTGCTGCGCCCACGCCTGCGGCCATGCCGCCAGGCCCGCCACACCGATCGCCCACCATGCGCGCATGCTGCCTCCCGTGTGGTTCATGCTAGCAGAGATAGCTGAGCGTGGCATAATGATAGTTTCAATTTAACACTCTCCGGCAATGCGTTCGCTGCTGCGCTCCTCCTTGTTGGCCTGCCTGCTCGCTGCGGGCACTATGGCATCGGCGCAACAACGTCCGGGCGTGGTGTCGTTCCAGCGCATCGCCATGCCGGACCAGGTGCCGGCCCACCTCAGTACAGCGATGGTGCAGGACGCGCAGGGCTTGCTGTGGATCGGCACCCAGGATGGCCTGGTGCGCTACGACGGCTATGGCTACAAGGTGTTCCGGCCGCGTCCCGGCGATCCGGCCGCGCTGGGAGGCAGCTATATCCGCACCCTGCACGCCGCGCGCGACGGCCGGCTGTGGATCGGCACCATCAGCGGCGGCCTGTCGGTGTTCGATCCGCGCACCGAACGCTTCATCCAATACCGCCACGACCCGCAGCGCAAGGACAGCCTGGCCAACGACCGGGTGGAAGGCATTGCGGAACTGGCGGGCGGCGTGCTGTGGCTGGCCACCGACAACGGCCTGTCGATCCTCGATCCGGCCAGCGGCCGGTTCACCCACCACCGCCACGTGGAAGGCGACAGCAGCAGCCTGGCCAATAACCAGTTGCGCGCCGTGCTGCTCGATCGTGAAGGCCGGCTGTGGGTAGCCGGCGATGCCGGCTTGCAGCGCTGGCTGGGCGATGGCCGCTTCTCGGCGCCGGTCGGCCCGGCCAACGCGATCCGCCTGTTCCAGGACAGCCAGGGCCGCATCTGGATCGGCAGCTCGCGCCAGGGCGCCGCCGTGTACGATTCGGCCAACGGCGCGCTGCGCAGCGTGTCCGGCCTGGGCCACTTCTGGATCTACAGCATTGCCGAACCGCTGCCTGGCGAAATCTGGCTGGGCACCTTCGGCAAGGGCATCGACGTGGTCGACGGCAGCAGCCTGGCGGTGGTCGACCGCCTGCAATACGACAGCACCAGCACTTCCAGCATCGGCAACGACCGCGTTGGCGCCCTGCTGGTGGACCGCTCCGGCCTGGCCTGGGCCGGCACCTGGGGCGGCGGCATCGCGCATCACGATCCTTCCAGCCGTGCCTTCCTCAAGCTGCGGCACAGCCCCGCCAACCCGCTGGGGCCCAGCCATCCCGCCATTGTGCGCGCGCTGGAAGCTGCCGACGGCAGGCTGTGGCTGGGCACCAATGGCAATGGCATCGACGTGCTCGATGCCGGCGGCAAGCTGGTGGCAGGCTTCCGGCCCGACGCCGCGCGCAGCGACGCGCTGGCCGATGGCGCCATCACCTGCCTGGCGCAAGGGCCGGATGGCAGCATGTGGGTAGCGACGCTGGACGGCACCCTGCACCGCCAGCGCCCCGGCCAGCAAGGCTTCCAGCGCTTCGGCAGCGCGCAAGGCTTGCCGGGCGGCCCGGTCCGCACCATGGTTTTTGGCACCGACGGCGCGCTGTGGGCAGGCGCCCAGCAAGGCTTGGCGCGCATCGGCAAGGATGGCGCGGTGAACACCTGGCGCCACCAGCCCGATGACCCGGCCAGCCTGTCCGGCCGTGAAGTCGAAGCGCTTGCTTTCACGCCGGACGGCACGCTGTGGATCGGCACCAATGACGGCCTGAATGCATTCGACACCAGGAGCGGCAAGGCGCGCCGCATATACCGCGATCCTGCGCGCGCCGACAGCCTGCCCGACAACTGGGTGCCGGACCTGATGGTCGACAAGGACGGCCAGCTCTGGCTGGCGACCCAGTCCGGCGCCGCCATCCTGCGCTCTTTCGACGGCCAGGCGGCGCGCTTCGACCTGCTGTCGACGCGCCTGAAGCTGCCGCCGCACCCGCCCGAATCGCTGCTGCAGGACGCGCAAGGCCAGGTCTGGCTGGGCAGCCGCGTGCGCATCGACCCGCTGACCTGGCGCTGGCGCAGTTTCGACCGCGCCGATGGCAATGAATTCCGTACCCTTTACTACGCCAGCCGCGAACGCATGCGCAACGGCGACCTGCTGTTCGGTTCACCGGAAGGCTTGCTGCGGGTGCGGCCGCACATGCTGCGGCGCTGGGAATACAAGCCCGCCGTGACAGCCACCGCGCTGACCATTGACGGCGTCGAGCAGCCCGGCGCCGGCATCCTGGCCGAGCGCACGCTATCGCCCAGCCAGCGCGATCTGCGCCTGGAATTTGCAGCGCCCGACTTCAGCGCGCCGGAACAGCAGCAATACCGCTACCGCCTCGATGGCTACGACGCCGGCTGGGTCAACGTCGACGCCCGCCAGCGCGTGGCCGCCTATTCGCACCTGCCGCCGGGCGACTACCAGCTGCGGGTCCAGGCCAGCAACCGCGCCGGCCAATGGAGCCCGCAGGAATGGGCCCTGGCCCTGCACGTACAGCCGGCCTTCTACCAGACCTGGTGGTTCCGCTGCGCCATGTGGGTGCTGGGCGTACTGGGTGTGGTTTTCCTGTTCCGCCTGCGCCTGCACGCCCTGCGCCGCCGCGGCGAACGGCTGGAGCGCCTGGTGGCCGAACGCACCGCCGAACTGGAAGCGGCCTCGCGCCGGCTGGAGCAGGCCAGCCTGACCGACCCGCTGACCGGCCTGCACAACCGCCGCTACCTGGAGCAAACCATCCAGGCCGACTTCGACCTGGCCGCCCGCCGCCATCGCAGCATGCCGCCGGAACCGCATTCGGACCTGGTGCTGTTCATGCTCGACCTCGACCACTTCAAGCGCGTCAACGACCAGCATGGCCATGCCGCCGGCGACGCCGTGCTGCAGCAGACCGCCGCCCTGCTGGGCGATTGCATGCGCAGCTCCGACCATATTGTGCGCTGGGGCGGCGAGGAATTCCTGCTGGTGGCGCGCTTCATCGACCGCAACGATGCGCCCGCGCTGGCGGAAAAAATCCGGCTGGCCGTCGCCGCCCACGAGTTCCTGATCCCCGGCGGCCAGGTGCTGCGCAAGACCGTATCGATCGGCTTTGCCACCTTCCCCGGCATGCCGGGCCGCCCCAGCGCGCTGACGCCGGAATCGCTGCAGCGCCTGGCCGACGCCGCCCTCTACGCCGCCAAGCACACCTGGCGCGACGCCTGGGTCGGCGTGCAGGCACGCAGCGGCGAAGCCGGCCTGTCGCGCTTCCTGGCCGATCCCACCAGTGCGGTGGAAGCTGGCGACGTTTCCCTGCTGGTGCCGCAGCAGCGCGGCCGGGTCGTCAACTGGCATTAACCCGGGTTAATTACACGGCGCCCTCGCCTCGCTAAGCTGTCTTCTTTCACGGAGGAAGACATGACACTGCAAGCCAACGCGCGCCTGATCGAGCGCTATTTCGAAGAAGTCTGGAACCAGGGCAAGGTCGACGTGCTCGACGAGCTGCTGGCCAGCGACTACCGCAACCACAGCCCTGGCCTGCCCGATCCGCAGCCGGGCCCGGAAGGCTTGAAGCCTATCGTGCTGATGATGCGCGAGGGGGTTCCCGACCTGCATTACGCCATCGAAGACCTGGTGCTGGCGCCGGACCGCGTGGCCGCCTTCGTTCGCATGACCGGCACCCACACCGGCAGCTTGTTCGGCATCGCGCCCACGGGCAAATCGATCGACGTGCGGCAAATGCAGATTGAATGGATCAGGGATGGCCGCATCTGTCAGCATTGGCGCATCACCGAGGACTTGAAGCTGATGCGCCAGCTTGGCGTCATCCTATAATCACAGGCATGGAACACCTGACGCTGGTGCGTGCCTTGCGCCGCCTGGAACAAGCTGCCGGCTTACAACTGCCGCAAGTGGAGCAGCTTGCCGCTGCAGTGCAGCTCGTGCAACTGCCCGAACGCGCCTTCGCCTTTCACCAAGGCGACGCCTGCCCGCGCCTGTTCGCCGTGCGATCCGGCTTGCTCAAGCAGTTCTACACTACGCCCGACGGCAAGGAATGGATCAAGAGCTTCACGGCGGAGGACGAATTGTTTGCCTGCCCGATCGGCTTCCAGCCGGGTGGCTGCACCAGCTTCGGCGCAGCCGCGCTGGAGCCGAGCGTGCTGGAAGTCATCGACTGGCGCCTGATCGACGCGCTGGGCGAACGCCACCTGGCGTGGCAGAAGGCGATCCGCTTCGCCTTCCAGCAATTGACCCAGTTGAAAATGGTGCGCGAGCGCGACTTGCTGATGTACACGCCGGAACAGATGTACCAGCGCTTGCTCGATGAGCGCCCGGCGCTGGTGCAGCGCGTACCGCAGAAGGAATTGGCGGCCTACCTGGGCGTCACGCCCGTTGGCCTGAACCGCATCGCACGCCGGCTTGCCTAGGCCCGCGCCTGGCCTTACAGCCCCGCGCTGCGCACCACGCGCAGTTCCATCTGCAACTCACTGTGCACCGCTAGTTGGCCGATGCGGGCGGGCAGGAAACGCACATGGCGCAAAGCCGCCAGCAGCTTTTCCTCATCGTCTTCGTTGCCATCGACGTCGACCACCTGAACGCGCACCACTTCGCCCAGCGCGTTGATCCAGAAACGCGCGGTGATATAGCCGCCACTGGTGCCGGGCAGCTCAAGCAGTTCACCGCGCGCCAGGCCATCGGCCACGGTTGGCGGACTGGTCAACACGTGCAACTGAAAAAATTGGGGAGGGGTGTGGTCTTGCTCCACCACGGCCGGCGGTTCGGGGGCCGACACCGGAACGGGAACAGGTGCCGCAGCCAGCGGCTGGGCCGCCTCGGGCATCCTGGCAGGTTCGGCAGGCGCCGCCACCGGTTCCGGCAACAGGGTCACCATCAATGCTGCGGGCGCAGGCGGTGGCAGTGCCCTGGCGGCGTTGCCATGCTTGCCGACGCCAAGCAGGAGGGCCAGGTGGGCCAGCACCGTCAGGGCCAGGGCGCTGCCCTTGCCCCACGGTGCGCGCCGCATCTTATTTGCCCAACTCACGCCACTGGAGGCGCTTGGTTTCAATCTTGCCACCATTGCCACTGTCGCCTGGGGCTGGCTTATTCAAACCAAACGTTTTAGGACGCTTGCCGTCGGCGGTAACGGCAATGATCACCGGTTTGCCACTTGGCAGCTTGCTCACCGTCATACCCACGATCGGCGAAGTCAGCCTGGAGCCCAGCGGGGCCTTGTCGTTGGCCGCGCCGCCGCTGCCGTTGAACTGGTACAGCCAGCTATAACCGCCCGGCTGGCAGTCCGATGCCGTTGGCACCACGGTCGGCACCAGCAAGGTGCCTTCGAACAGTTGCGGATCGACGGCAACGCGCTCTCCGACACTTGGCAGTTCGATGTACCAGCCCAGATCGCTCGTCCAGTTAACCCGCTTTGGATCGACGATATTGCGCGAGGTATCGGACGAAGTCATGGTCTGCTTCACGAGTGCGTTCAACGAGACAGTCTTGGTCGTTTCCAGGTCGTCCTTGATGCCGCCCACGATTTGCGCGTCGACCGACATATTGTCCTTTGGCAGGACCAGGTCGCTCGTGCCCAGGAAACGGCCGGTACCGAAATACACGATCACGGATTTGGAAGGGCCTTCCGTCAGTTCCGGTGCAGCCATGATCGGCTTGCCGCTGTCCAGCGCCAGCAATTTGGTCACGGTGGCGGCTTTCAGGTCGAAGCGCCACAGATTGCCCAGCAGGTCGCCGCCGTAGGCAGCAACCGCAGAGTTATCCTTGTTAAAGTCGAACGCAGCAATGTTCAGGCGCGCCAGCCCGCTTGGATTGGCTTTCGTGCCTTCACCGGTGGAAATATCAACGGCATTGGCTTTCAGTTTCGGATCGGCCAGGTCCAGCATGAACACATGGCCCTTGCCGTCGCCATCGTACTTGCCGTCTTCCGCGACGTTGTTGTAGCCGGAGGTCAGCACCGCCACCCATTTGCCATTGACCTTGGTGACGTGCGCCGGGCCAAAGCTGTAGCCGAGATTCGGGTTGTCTTCGGCCGTAAAGTTCCACAGCACTTTCGGCTTGGCCGGATCGGTGATGTCCAGTGCGTAGTAGCCGCGGCCACCCTTGCCCATGGCGCCGATCAGGATCGTCTTCCAGTCAGAACCGATCTTGACGTCGGCCACCGTCAGCGAACCGTCCAGGAAATAGCGGTGGCGGTCGGCGTAGTCGCTGTTGGCCAGTTGCCACAGGTCGGGCAGCACCATTGGCGGAATGTAGGCCCAGCGCTCCTCACCGGTATCAGCGTCGAAAGCGTGCAGCATGCCATCATTGGAGGCTGCATAAACGGTCGGGGCGCGATCAGAGTTCTGGTTGGCAAATTTGTCGTAGTCGCCATCCTTGAAGCCGAAGGGCGGTTGGCGCACATACACCGGCTGCGAGTGAACAAAGTCACCCAGGATCTTGTCGCGTTCGCGGTACAGGCGCTTGCTTTCCTTTTCCACCACGACCTGCGGATCCTGGCCGCGCAGGAATTTCACCAGCGTATCGGCGTTGGCCGCCTTGATTTGTTCGGCAGACCAATTCTTGTATTGGCTCAGCGACTTCTGGACCGTCTCGTTGAAGAAGGCCTTCTGGGCTGGCGAGATATCGCCGGTGGTAAACGGCACCAGGTTATTGCTGGTGTCCGAAGTCCAGATGGTGCGGGAGTCGCCGTCGGCAGTGATCCTGGTGCGCAGCTTCACGGCAGCCTGCCATTTCGGATCGCCCGTGACTTCGCCGGTGGTGGTGTTCATGGCGTAGGCGCTCAACTCGCCATCCCATGCGCCGGTGCGGTAGTTGGCGATATAGATGTTGTTGTCGCCTTCAGTCGGCTGCAGGTTACTGGTCGCTGCTGCGGCGCCGCTACCGTCGGACTGGCCGATGCTGCCCAGCGCCTGGTGCAGGCTCTCCTGCAGCGCTGCCGGGTCCTTGGCACTGAAATAGGTGCCGCGGCCGCTGACTGCAGCATGCCACAAGTCGTCGATGGTCTCCGCCGTGTTCTCGGTTGGCGCAGGCCAGTTCTGCGGGCCCTGCAGGATCTTGTAGTACTCGCCCGCCTTGGCCGTCTTGTAGTCGCTACGGTAAGGCAGCGTGCCGTCGACACCAAGGCCGAGGGTGAACGTCGTCATGTGCTGGTGGTTGGCCACATCGCCGATGTTGGCTGCACCGCCCGCGCTCGGGACGATGTTCTCCATAGTCGGACGCAGGTCGTTGTTGTAATAGTAGAAGGCGACGTCGGCCAGCGTGATCTGGTCGCCAGTCACGCCTTTCGAGCCGGCCTTGTACGGCGCATAGGACGGGCGCGGGGCCTTGCTGATGTCGCCGTCCTGGTCCTTCATCTGGACGCTCCGGTCAGCATCGGTGTACAAAGGGGCGTTGCCGTTCCAGTAGCCGTCGGTGGCCAGGATGGTGAAGTTGCGCTGGCAAGCAGCCTGGATCGGATCCGGGCCTTTCGGGAACGCTTCGTTCTTGCCGAACTTATACAGGCGGCCTACTTCGTTCAACGAAGCACGCAACGGCGTGCTGGTGTCCGGGTTGAGCTTATACAGTTCCGTGTAGAACGACTCTTTATGCGCGCCCTCGAAGGCCTCGATCGGGACCGCGATGGTGGAGTTGTCGATGGTCACCAGGCCCATGCGGGCGTGGAAGTAGTTCGCGTCGGTCTTGTCGTCGGTTACCTGCTTTGGCGTACCGCGCACGTCCTTGAAAGCCAGGCCGATGGCCGACTTGGCCATTTGCGCGCGCGTGCGGTACCAGGCGTACCAGGTCGCGAAATTGCTCATCTCCTCTTCAAAGTTGCAGCTCGTCGCACCGCGGCAATCGGTACGGCTGGCAGCCTTGGGATAGCTGGTGCGGGTCGGCACGATGTCCACCCGTTCCCACTGGCTGTAATTGACGGTGGTATGGCCATTGTCGCGGGCTGCCTGGCAATTATTGCCATTGGCGTCGCACCATTTCACGGTCACGTTGTAGTAGTACGGCGCTCCCGTCACCTCTTTGGCATTCGGGTAGTTAGCGTTCGGGTAAGCGTAGCTCGTTCCGCTGATGGCCTTGACGCAGGTACTGCCCCAGGCATCGCACCAGACGCGGTCAGGGAAGCTCGCAGCATCTTTACCGACCGTCATCAGGTTTACGGTGTCGCCGGCCTTCAGCTTGTCGCAAGAAGTGCTGGGGCCGCAAGGGTAGTCCAGGTTGGTCTCGCCGTAAGTCGTTTCAACGCGCTGCTTGCCGTAACCGTCACTCGGAATCCCCGACCATGGCGATTTGTAGGAGGTCCGCGCCGCCTTGGTGGCATCGGGACGCGGCGCGCCGTCATGGTTGACCGGCCAGTCGTAGCGCACGGCAGGGTTGTAGTAGATCTTGTTGAATGCGCTGGAGGCAAACGGCGGGTCGCCGTTATTGCAGACGGCAGTAATCCGGCCGTCGGTGTTGCGGCAATATTTTTCAAAGTTATTACCCGACTTCATGCGAACGTAGTCGGGCATGTAGTTCCACAGCATGCTGCCCGAATTATCCAGGTCGAGCATGATGTTCGGCAGCAGCACTACTGTCGTGGAGTTTGCCAGCGGCTTGTCCGCCAGGTCCGTGGTGGCAGCACGCGACATGGCGGCGCCCAGCACACTGCCGGTAAACAGTGCTGCCAGCATCAGATGTTTAAAGAGTGGCCTCATTGATAGGTCTCGCATACTCATTGTGAAATAACCGCCTGTACGAAACTGACGTTGGAACGCGGGCCAATCACCCGCACAGTGATACGGTAAAGTGCGACCGTAGTGCCGGAGACCCCGGTGTTGTTGAGCGGCTGGTAAGTCAGCATCGGGCGCAAAATGCCGATACTGTTGTCACCGATACCCTGGGCCCCGGATGGCGCGGTAGAACACTTGGCCGGGTCAAACTCGCCGGCCACATCGCACATGCGGTGGATCACGTAAGACACCTGGTTGCCCGCGACATCGACTGGAAGCTGGGCCACATTGCCCTTGTCGTTCCAGTCCAGGTCATCGTTGGCCTCCGGCGTATCGTTGCCCGTCAAGTCGAGCGACGCCTGGCTGCTGGCGGAGTAGCCGCTGTCGCCGGCGTCGTTGTCCAGCCCACCCGGGCGCGCACTCAGCCACGCGATCGCCGCTTCCACGCCCGCATCGGCGCTGATCGCCGCGCTTTGCTTGAACGCCAGGTTGCCCGCGATCATGGACGAGGTATCGACCGAACGCATCATGGCCAGTCCGGCCAGTGTCATGGCCACCAGCACGATCAGCGCCATCACCAGCGCCACACCGTGCTGCCGGCGGCGCCCTGCCGAATTGATTACCGATTTCATATCTTTCCCCAGATCACGTTACGCAGCGGGATGACGGTCTCGTATACCCGGTAGCGATAGCAGCCCCAATCGCTGGGGTAGTTGTCGGTTTTGATCGTCGCCCAGCTGGACTTCAGCGAGGTCGTCGCTTTGCAGCCTTCGCCGGCAACGGGACGTTCGTACTGGGTGGAACGCGTGACCAGCGCGACGCGAATCGCCTTGATGCGCGCCCAGTCGGCCGGCAGCGGGTTGTCCCAGCCCGGGTCGGAGGCATTGACCCAGGCGTTGATGGCCTGGGTCCCGGCCGGCGCGACGCCATACTGGGCCTGCAGGTCAACCACGTCAGTCATGACCAGCTCGTTGGTGACGGCTGGATTCTGCGAGTTATCGCTGCGTTCCAGGTCATGCGTTGCCGTATTGACGGAATAGACCTTGCGGAAAATCGGGCCATTGGTGGCCGGCTTGAAACAGGTCACGCTGGCGCCGGACGGGTACTTTGGCCAACCATTGTCATTGGAAAAACTGGCCGGCGGGTTGTATTCCCCGCTCGTGCCCGGGTTGTGCTGCAGCTTGGACGCCACGTCCTGCACTTCGGTGATTTTCATCACAGTGCAATTGCCGGCCTGGGATACCAGTGCCAGGTCGCCCTCCGAGCATGCCGCTGGATTGGCGACATCCAGTTCGGCCGATGGCAGCAGCATTTTCCTGGTCGTGATGGTAGAACCGGACGGCAAGGACGAACCGAGGTTAGGATCGGCGAAATACTGGATGGCCAGGGTGTCCGGCTTGGTGCCGCCGTCCTTGATCAGTGCCGGGGCAAAGCTGATATTGGTCAGGGCCCCTGCCGCGCCACCGCAGCTTGCATTCTTGTCGCAGTAGGCATAGATCGTCGTGCAGCCCGAATAGGAATTGCTGCCCGCGGCCATGCCCCAGCCGGCGGCCTTGGCATCGCGCTCCAGCATGTACAGCGCGATAGCGCCGTTTGCCTGCGCGTCGGCATTGCTGGTGGTGGCGCGCTTGCGCGCTTCGTTATTGGTGAATGCCTGCGCCACGATCAGTGTGCCAAGCATGCCGATCAGCAGGCCGACCATGACCTCGATCAGCGTGAAGCCTTTGTGTGAACGGTACATAATTTTCCTCAACCGTTGATTTGGGCCACGGCCTGGTATTTGTGGTCCTTGGACTCGCCAGGAAGCTTCCAATTGATGGTGATGGTCACCGTATTGCCTTGGACTGCCACTGTGCGTTTGCCGTTTGGCAGGCCAGGTACGGCCTGGTTATCGCCGATGTAATCCGACCACTTGTCGCGATGCACCCACATATCGCCCAATAGCTGGTTGGCCGCGAAGCTGGCCTCCAGGCGATATTTGGAATCGGTGACCTGGCGCGTTGCCGAGGCCTGCATCCACAGGAAAGCCAGGATGCCGAAGGAGAAGATCAGGATGGCGGCCAGCGCTTCAAGCAATACGATGCCGTCCTGGCTGCCAGGTTTAAACTTGCGAATCATGGGATTGCTCCTTAAGTACAGCCCTGGGGTGTGCCACCCAGTCTGGTGTCGGGATCGCACATGCGGACCTGCCCGCCCGCGCCAACGGTCACGACATATCGGCGCGCTTCGCTGGTCTTGGCGTTGGTGACGTCGATGCGGCTGATTTCAGTGCCGGCAGGAGCGCTGGCCCGTCCGAAGCTGTCGAAGGTGACCACGGCCGGCTTATCGAGGCCGGCGCCAGCCGACAGGATGGAAGCAAAGGTATCGGGCTTGAGCGGCTTGGGCAGGGCCACGGTGGTGACGCCAACCCGCGCGTTGTTGCCGCCTTCATCCGGCCCACGCTCCTGAATCGAAGCCGAGCAGATGTTGGCGTTCACGCAGCCGACCGTCCACGCCACCTTGCCTTCTTTGTCGGTCAGGGTGAAGCGCACCTGTGTACTGCGCCGCAAGGCTTCCGCGCGCGCCAACTGCAAGCCGTTCAGCACCGATTCCGCCGCAGTGCGGTTCTGGGCGTCCTGCACCATGCGCGAGAAATTTGGCATGGCCAATGCCAGCAGCAGGCCCAGGATGCTGATGGCGACCATCAGCTCGATCAGGTTCACACCACTTTGCTTACGCATCAGCAGCGCCCGCCCGTCGCGGTCACCCAGCAAGTGTTCGAGGTGCTCCAGCCGGTCGGCACGGCCGATGTCTTCCTGGCATTACTTTCATTGACTTCATAGGTAAAGCCGTTCATCGGGCCCTTGCCTTCGGCTTTCAAGCCGTAGCTCATGCCGTCAGCCGCGATATTGCAGGTGAAGGTGAAGTCCGGGTTGGTCGATGGCGCTGCCGCAGCGCCCTTGTCGCAAGCGCCGGCGTAGGTACGGTTATCCTGGAAGAATTGCTCCAGCTTGATGCGCATGTCCGCCAGGCCGTTGGTGGCTTGGGGGATGTGGCCACGAATGACATAGTCTTTATATGATGGCAACGCTATCGCGGCCAGGACAGCGATGATGGCGATAGTAACCATCAGTTCAATCAGGGTAAAACCACTGCTGCGGTGCTTGAATATTTGATTCACAAGGGTTCCTTTACCAGCAAAACATGTCTTGCCGAAAAATAATTTGCGGAAGTTTAACTGCATTTGGGCAAGAAGTCTCGCACAATCCGTTGCTATGGAGCATCATTAGAACGGTTTATCTATGATTTGGCGTGGTCGCCGCACACCCGCCCCCTAGGGTAAAATGCAATGTTTTCCCGCGCCCGGCGCGACGCCCGACCGAAACTTCGAAAAATGACCACCCTCCCCTCCGAAATCAATCCAGACGCCGTCAAGAACAGCCCGGCCGAAAAAGTGACGCCGATGATGCAACAGTACCTGCGCATCAAGGCCGATTACCCGAACATGCTGGTGTTCTACCGCATGGGCGACTTTTACGAGTTGTTCTTTGACGATGCCGAGAAGGCCTCGCGCGTGCTGGGCATTACGCTGACGGCGCGCGGCAGCCAGAACGGCGTACCGATCAAGATGGCGGGCGTGCCTTTCCATTCGCTGGATGGCTACCTGGCCAAGCTGGTCAAGGTCGGCGAGTCTTGCGCGATCGCGGAGCAGTTTGGCGACCCGGCCTTGGCCAAGGGGCCGGTGGAACGCAAGGTGGTGCGCGTGGTCACGCCGGGCACCCTGACCGATTCGGACCTGCTGCCGGAAAAGTCGGAGCGTCCGCTGCTCTCGATGACCATGATCAGCAACCGCAAGGTGGTCACCTGCGGCCTGGCCTGGCTGTCGCTGGCATCCGGCGCGCTGCGCCTGATGGAATTCTCCGGCGACCAGCGCAGCGTCAACACGCGCCTGGGGCAGGAACTGGAACGCATCGCGCCGGCTGAAATCCTGCGCGGCGACGATGCCGACATGTTCGACGATATCTCGATCTGCCATGTCAACAACGTGCCTGCCTGGCACTTCGACGTGGTGCACGGCCACAAGGCCCTGCTGGACCAGCTGGCGGTCGCCACCCTGACCGGCTTCGGCGCGGAAGGCCTGGGCGCGGCGTTCGGCGCAGCTGGCGCCCTGCTGCGCTATGCGCAAGCGACCCAGGGCCGCGGCCTGCAGCACGTCAAGAGCCTGTCCTGCGAAACGGAAAACGAGTACATCGGCCTGGACGCGGCGACGCGCCGCAACCTGGAACTGACGGAAACCATCCGCGGCCAGGAGTCCCCTACCCTGTTCTCGCTGCTGGACCACTGCCGCACCGCCATGGGTTCGCGCCTGCTGCGCCACTGGCTGCACCACGCCAAGCGTGACCAGTCGGTGGCCCGCGCGCGCCATGATGCCATCGCCGCGCTGATGCAGCACGACACCACCGGATCGCTGGCCTACCACCTGGCGCAAGTGCCGGACATCGAGCGCATTACCACCCGCGTGGCCCTGCTGTCGGCCCGCCCGCGCGACCTGTCCGCCCTGCGCGACGGCCTGCAGCAATTGCCCAAGCTGCAGCACGCCATGCAGCGCGCCCTGAGCCACGACAACGCACAAGGCTTGCTGGCCAAGCTGCACCACGGCCTGAACGAGCCGGAGGAATGCGTCGGCCTGCTGGTGCGCGCCATCATGCCGGAGCCGGCCACCATGGTGCGCGACGGCGGCGTGATCGCCCGCGGCTACGATGCCGAGCTGGATGAACTGCGCGGCCTGTCCGAAAACGCCGGCCAGTTCCTGGTCGACCTGGAAACCCGCGAACGCGAACGCACTGGCATCGCCAACCTGCGCGTCGAATACAACCGCGTGCACGGCTTCTACATCGAAGTCACCAATGGCCAAGCCGACAAGGTGCCGGAAGACTACCGCCGCCGCCAGACCCTGAAGAACTGCGAACGCTACATCACGCCGGAACTGAAAGCTTTCGAAGACAAGGCCTTGTCGGCACAGGACCGCGCCCTGGCACGCGAGAAGATGCTGTATGACGAGCTGCTGGCCGCCCTGGCCCCGTTCATCGGCCCGCTGCAAGCGATCGCCCAGGCCCTGGCCCAGGTCGACACCCTGTGTTCGTTGGCGGAACACGCGCTGCGCAACAACTGGTGCGCGCCGAACCTGGTGGCCGAGCCCTGCATCAATATCGTGGAAGGCCGCCACCCGGTGGTGGAAAACCAGATCGAACGCTTCATCGCCAACGACTGCAAGTTCATGGCCGACCGCCGCCTGCTGCTGATCACCGGCCCGAACATGGGCGGTAAATCGACCTTCATGCGCCAGGTTGCCCTGATAACCCTGCTGGCCTATGTGGGCAGCTATGTGCCGGCAAGCAGCGCCACCATCGGCCCGATCGACCGCGTGTTCACCCGTATCGGCGCCACTGACGACCTGGCCGGCGGCCGTTCCACCTTCATGGTGGAGATGACGGAAGCGGCCACCATCCTGAACGGCGCCACCGAACATTCGCTGGTGCTGATGGATGAAATCGGCCGCGGCACTTCGACCTTTGACGGCCTGGCGCTGGCCTGGGCCATTGCGCGCCACCTGATCGAAACCAGCCGCAGCTTCACCCTGTTCGCGACCCACTATTTCGAACTGACCCAGTTGCCTGAAGCGCATCCGACTGCCGCCAACGTGCACCTGTCGGCAGTGGAGCACAAGGACTCCATCGTGTTCCTGCACGCGGTGCAGAACGGCCCTGCTTCGCAAAGCTATGGCTTGCAGGTGGCCCAGTTGGCCGGCGTGCCCCAGCCGGTGATCAAGGCCGCGCGCAAGCACCTGGCGCGCTTGGAAGCGCAAGCGCTGGACGCAACGCCGCAGCTCGACCTGTTCGCCGCGCCAGTGGCCGATGCCAACGACGACGAGGCGCCATCGGCCGCCCCCGCCGCCGATCCGCGCGCCGAAGAACTGCTGGCGGCGCTGGACGACATCGACCCGGATGCCATGACCCCGCGCGAAGCGCTGGACCGCCTATACCAGCTCAAACGCCTGGCAAAGGCATGAAACGGCGCTACGCCTTGACTGCCGCGGCCGTGCTGGCGGCCGCCATACTGGCCGCGCCGGCCGCATTTGCGCGCGGCGACAAGCCTGCGCCGCGCAAGGGCGAATTCAGCTTCGCCCTGCTCGGCCACAACTTCCCCAAGGGCCAAGGCGATACCGAATTCCGCCGCATGCTGGCGGAAACGAGCCGCAGCGAGCCGGCCTTCCTGATCGCCATCGGGCTCAAGGCGGCCAGCGAACCGTGCACCGATGCCCTGTACCTGGAGCGCCGCGACCTGATGAACAGCGTCGAGCGCCCGCTGGTGCTGCTGCCGGCTGGCAGCGACTGGACCGAATGCCGCAACTCCAACGGCAAGTCGAACGCCATCGAACGCCTTAACCGCATTCGCGAACTGTTCTTCGCCGAACCCGATGCACTGGGCAAGGGCAAGCTGCCGCTGAACCGCCAGTCCGGCATCGCCAAGTTCCGCGACTACGCCGAGAACACCTATTGGGAATACGAAAACGTCCTGTTCGTCACGCTCAATGTGCCGGCCAGGAACAACCACTACCTGACCGAAGCTGGCCGCAACAGCGAATACGAAGACCGCATGGTGGCCAACCGCGGCTGGCTGCACCGCGCCTTCCTGCACGCCAAGCGCAAGAACATCGCCGGTATCGTGCTGGTGATGGATGGCGATATCGGCGCCCATGTGGAACAAGGCTTCTTTGCCCGCCTGGCGCAAAAGCGCGACGGCTTTACCGAGATCCGCCGCATCGTGCGCTCGCAGGCCGACAAGTATTCAGGCCAGTTGCTGCTGGTGGATAACCGCAAGCAGGACAAGGCCGCCCCGGCTATCGAATGGAACAAGAACGTCGGCCACCTGGCGCTGGGGGCCGAATGGGCGGCACTGCGCGTGATCCCCGGCAGCGCCGAGGTCTTCAGCCTGGCACCAGACCATTCACAATAATCATTATTAAATTTATAATTACCCTTTTTAACCAGAACTAAAAAGGGACGTCGTGAAACAACTGAAATCGCTGCCTGGCCTGCTCATTGCGCTGGCAACCCTGTCGGGTTGCGCCATCAATATGGGCGTACCCGTTAAAGACCCGGTGCAGTCGACTGTGGCTTACAACAACAACGGCGCCGCGCCGCAGCCGGTTGGCTTGGCCGTCGAAGATGCGCGCGATGGCAAGAACAAGGAACAACTGCTGACCGGCCGGATTCCAATGAACCTGACCTACCAGGATAAGCCGTTCAACGCGGTGAATTGGATTGCCGACCAGACCGCGCGTGAAATGTCCGCGCGCGGCTTGCCGGTGACTGTGGCGCAAGCCGGTGGCGCTGGCACGAAACTGAGCTTCAAGCGCATCAGCATTGAAAACCACCGCGCCAGCGGCTTCTCGCCGTTCGTCACCTTCACTTCGCTGCGCGCCGATATCGACACGCCGCAAGGCGTGCAGCACGTGGCAGCTTACGTGAAGCGCGGCAAAGTGCCGGTATGGTCGTTCGACGAAGTCATCGATCCGACCTACAACGCTCCATTGGATGTACTGACCAAGGAACTGGCGGCCAAGCTGAACCAGCAACTGTTCAAGCAGTCCGTCAGCGATGATCAGGTCAAGGTGCTGATCGACAAAGTCAACCGCGATATCGCGCTCGATACCGTCTGGCTTGACGTGTACCAGCTCGGCTTCAGCAATAATCAGCTGGCCGTTCCCGAACTCGTCAAGCTGAGCAGCCACGAAAGCGAATACGTGCGGCTGGCCGCCCTGTCCTCGCTGGGCATCCTGAAGGCCACTGCACAAATGCCATTCCTGGTTGGACGCTACGAGTCGCAGACCGGCATCTGGCAGGACCGTGCCATGGCACTGAAGGCCATCGGCGATATGGGCACCTCGGAAAGCCGCGCCTACCTGGAAAAACAGATGGAACGATTCAAGACCGGCGAAGACAATGAATCGCGCTGGACCCGCGAGATCATTTCGCTCTACCTCTAAGCGCCAACAAAAAACCCCGCAGCAGCGGGGTTTTCTCTTTTAGTGAATCGGGTGGCTGCGGAAGTGATCGCCTTCCTCGCCATCGTCACCTTCTTCTTCGTCGCCGTCGTGGTGGTGATGGCCATGCGGGCCATGCACGTGTTCGTGGGCGATTTCTTCTTCAGTGGCGGCGCGCACGTCGATCACTTTCAGTTCAAAGCGCAGGGCCATGCCGGCCAGCGGGTGATTGCCGTCCAGGACCACTTTGTCTTCGGCGATTTCGGTCACGGTGAAGATCATTGCGTCGTCATCTTCGCCGCCTTCAGGCAGGCCTTCGAACTGCATGCCGATTTCCAGCGGCTCCGGCAGGCGCGCGCGCTCTTCCACTTTCAGCAGGTTGGGATCGTAATCGCCAAAGGCGTCTTCCGGTTCAATCTGGATCGTGGTGGCATAGCCGTTTTCCTTGCCGTCCAGTTCTTCTTCGATTTTCGGCAGGGTGTTCTCGTAGCCACCGTGCAGGTAGACCATCGGCTGGCGACCATCTTCGATCAGATTGTTCTGTGCGTCGGACAGTTTGTACTCCACCGTCACAACGGTATTCTTGGCGATCTTCATTGAGCTTCCTTTCATATCTAAGCTGGGAGGATTATACCGCTTGCTATAATCGGCCCCATGAAAAAACTGACACTCCTGGGCGACATCACGCCCGAACAATTCCTGCGCGATTACTGGCACAAGAAGCCGCTGCTGATCCGCCAGGCCGTCCCCGGTTTCAAGCCGCTGCTGCCTTTCGACAAGCTGGCCGAACTGGCCACCAAGGACTACGTGGAAAGCCGCCTGGTCACCAAGAAGGATGGCAATTGGGACATGCAGCACGGCCCGCTGAAAGACCTGCCTGCGCGCAAGGAGCGCGAGTGGACCATGCTGGTCCAGGGCGTCAACCTGCAGGACGACAGCGCGGATGCGCTGCTGCGCCAGTTCCGCTTCCTGCCCGATGCACGCCTGGACGACCTGATGGTGAGTTTTGCCACCGATGGCGGCGGCGTCGGCCCGCACTTCGATTCCTATGACGTGTTCCTGCTGCAGGCCGAAGGCCAGCGCCGCTGGAAAATCAGCGCTCAGAAGGACCTGACCCTGATCGACGGTTTGCCGCTGAAGATCCTGAAGAAATTCAAGGCCACCGAGGAATTCGTGCTGGAACCGGGCGATATGCTCTACCTGCCGCCGCACTACGCCCACGATGGCGAAGCGATTGGTGACTGCCAGACTTACTCGATCGGCTTCCGCTCGCCCTCCTACCAGGAATTGGGCGAAGCCTTCCTGCAATTCATGGCCGATTCCATCGACTTGCCGGGCCGCTATGCCGATCCGGATCTGGAGCCGACCAATAAACCGGCCGAAATTCCAAAAGCCATGCTGGGCAAATTGGCCGATGAATTGAATAAAGTCAGCTTTACGGAAGATGATTTCGCCATTTTCCTCGGCGAATATCTGTCCGAACCAAAGCATAACGTCTTCTTCCAACCCGTAGAGAAACCGCTAACTGCCGGCAAGTTCCAGCAATCCGCAGAGAAAAAAGGGGTTTCCCTCTCGCGCAAGACGCAAATGCTGTATCGCGGCAAGAATGTCTTCATCAACGGCGAATCGTTCGCCATGAACAAGTCTGACAAGGCGACGCTGGAAACCCTGGCCAACACCCGCGGCCTGGATGGCGCGGCAGTGGCCGGCGCTTCCGAAGACGTACTGGAAGCCCTGTTCGCCTGGTATACGGACGGTTGGCTGGAACTGAACAAATAATCGGAGATAGCATGGAGAAGCAGCTTTTTGACAGCCGTACCCAATTCCAGTCCCTGTTACTGGACTGCATCTCCCAGGCCCGCCTGACGCTGCAGATGTTCGACCCGGACTACGTCTGGTGGCAGCTGGGGCATTCCAAGACCGATGCCCTACTGCGCCACTTCCTTCAGCACAACGGCCGCATTCAATTGGTAGCCCACAGCAATGCCCACCTGGAGCGCAATGAGCCGCGCTTCCTGAAGCTGCTGGAAGATTTCAGCCACCAGATCGAGTGCCGCCTGACCAGCCGCAGCATCAGCACCCTGACCGATTCCTTCTGCGTGGGCGACGGCGTGCACATCGTGCGCCGCTTCCATTCCGACCACTTCCGCGGCGAAGCGGATTTTGATGCCCCTTCGTCAACCCAAACCAGTTTGGAGCGTTATGAAGCTATCTGGGCTGAAACCCAGCCGGGCCTGAGACCAGGAACGACTGGATTGTAGGCTGGAAAAATGTAAAATGCTGCGGTTCGAGGTAAGACGGTAATCGCTGCAGTTGCCAGCAGATCGAAGCGGGAAAAAAATATTGCGTTTTCGCAAAATAGTTGTGTAAACCGCCCGATTTGCTATTGCGACGCAGCAGAAAACGCTATAATATCCGGTGTGTTTCCGTGTCTGGTCGACCTTTTTCTGAAGGTTGGAAGGGCCGACGAAACGCCGTATGAGCGATAATTACCGGTAATTATTCATCGCAACATTGTTTAATTTTTGTTGTTATTTAAGGAAGACAAATGAAAAAATCCCTGCTGATCGCCTCCCTGCTGGCTGTTGCTCTGGCTGCTTGCTCCAAGAAAGAAGAAGCTCCTGCTGCTCCAGTAGCTACCCCAGAAGCAGCTGCTCCAGCAGCCGCTCCTGCAGCTCCAGCAGCTGACGCAGCTGCTCCTGCTGCTGCTCCAGCCGCTGACGCTGCTGCTGCTGCCGCTTCCGCTGCTACCGACGCTGCTGCTGCTGCTTCCGCAGCTGCTTCGGCTGCTTCGGCTGCTGCCTCCGCTGCTTCCGCTGCTAAGTAATTCCTTGCAGGGAAAAAAACCAGCCTTCGGGCTGGTTTTTTTTTCGCCTGAAGAAAGAGAACTTGCCATTTAAATGGGGTACGTCCCCATTTTTCAGGCAATAAAAAAGCCGGCTTGCGCCGGCTCTTTTTATTTAAAGGCTTGCACCTTATTTCAACTGCTCTTGCAGCAGGGTCAGGATTTTCTGGCCAACCGGGGAAGCTTCTGGCTTATTCTGGCTGTTCCAGACCGATACCTGGGTGGTATTGACCGAATCCGAACGCACCGAGATGCGGTAGCGCTGCGCTTCCTTCTCCTTGTCCGAGGCGCCGAAGCTGAACAGCTTGCTGAACCAGCCGCGGGTATCGGTGGCATCGTTCACGAAGCGCACGAAGTACACGCCTTGCACGCGGTCGCGGTCTTCCACGGTGAAGCCGGCGCGGTCCAGCGCCAGGCCTACGCGGCGCCAGGTGCGCTCAAAGCCTTCGTCGGTCTTGATGAAGGCGTCGGCGCCTTCGCCCACCAGGGTGGCGTGCTGCGCCTGGACTGCGGCATTGTCGACCGAGGTACGTGCCGTTGCTTCGTCGGTGGTGCCGCCCAGCTTGGTCATCAGCTTGGCCAGGAAGATCGCTTCCAGGTTCGGGTCGCTATTGCGGTTGGTCCACATGGTCGACTCGTTCTGCGCGCCGGTCACCACTTCCTTGGTGCCACGGTGGCTGATGTAGATCTCGGTGCCGCCGGCTGGATTGCGCTCCAGGCGGGTGCGGTACTTGTCGCGCTCGCCGCTCGAGTAGAGGCCGTCAAACACCTTGCCGATCGTGCTGCGGATGAAGTCTTGCGGGATCTTGGCGCGGTTTTCATTCCATTCGGTTTCCATCACGCCGGCGGTGGCATCATCCACTGCCAGGGTGAAGCCCGACTCTTCCCAGAAAGTTTTCAGCTGCGGCCACAGGTTTTCCGGGGTCTGCTGTACCACCAGCCAACGCTGGTTGCCGGAACGCTCGACACGCACGGCGCTATTGCCGGTGCTGGCCACTTCATTGCTGCTGACGGCAGCCGCGCCCGTGGTGGTGCCGCGGGCTTGCTGGTAGCCGGAGGCGGTTGCCACGCCGCGATCATTGCTTGGCAGCGAGTAGCGGTTGTCCTTCGACAGTTGGGTAAGGTCCGGCGGCACGTCCAGGGTACTGGCCTTCTTGGCCGATTTGTAATCCACCTTGGTTTCGCCGACAACGGACTGCACCATGCCGCAACCGGTCAGGCTCAGCATCAGGGCGCCAACGACGAGCCCGCGCTGCGGGGTCTGGGAAACGATCTTGCGAATAGTCATGTGAGAAAGAAGATTAGTTCAGCACACCGGATTCACGCAGGGCAGCGCGGACGGTCTCATGATATTGCTCTGCCAGCGACACCAGCGGCAGGCGGATACCTTTCGGCATCTTGCCCATTTCCGCCAGCGCCCATTTGACCGGCACCGGGTTCGGTTCAATGAACAGGTGCTGGTGCAGCGGGAGCAGTTGGTTGTTGATGGCAGTTGCCTTGGCGGCATCGCCAGCCATCGCGGCTTCGCACAGTTCGTGCATCTGGCGCGGCGCCACATTGGCGGTCACCGAGATATTGCCTTTGCCGCCGGCCATCATCAGCGCGATGGCAGTCGGATCGTCGCCGGAGTAGACGGCGAAATCGGCAGGCGCGCGGCGCAGCAGGTCGTAGCCGCGGGCGATATTGCCGGTCGCGTCTTTCACGCCGATGATGTTCTTGATTTTAGCCAGGCGCAGGATGGTGTCGTTGCTCATGTCGGCAACGGTGCGGCCTGGTACGTTGTACAGGATGACTGGCAGGTCCACCGCTTCGGCGATCGCCTTGAAGTGCTGGTACATGCCTTCCTGGGTTGGGCGGTTGTAGTAAGGAACCACTTGCAGCGACGCGTCAGCACCGGCGTTCTTGGCAAAGCGGGTCAGTTCGATGGCTTCCGCAGTGGAATTGCCGCCGGAACCGGCGATCACTGGGATGCGGCCGCCAACGCGCTCCACGGCAGCCTTGATCAGTTCGCAATGTTCGGCCACGCTGACAGTGGCGGATTCGCCGGTGGTGCCGACGATGACGATGGCGTCCGTGCCTTCGGCAATATGCCAGTCGATCAGCGCGTTCAGGCCTGGATAGTCCAGGGAGCCGTCCGCGTGCATCGGGGTTACGATTGCTACAATGCTACCCTTAATCATAGGAAACCAATTGCAATAAGAATTAAAACGACGATTGTAGAGCATACCCTGCACCCGTGGTGCATTTTGGTCGCTCAAAATGACGGCAACAGCGCCGCCTCCCTTGGAAACTCCCCTTTCACGGCGCAAATCCGCTGCACCATGGCCGGCTTCGGTGTATTAACGACGCCATCCTCGAACGCGATGACACGCAGATCATGCATTCTAGCCAATTCCAATAATTCTCCCGGCTGTAACAAAAAGGCCGGATTCGATGGTTTGCCGAAGGCGGCATTGCCATCGGCGAAAGTTTCGTAGATCAGCATGCCGTTTGGCGCCAGGCTGCCCAGCATGCCGGCCAGCAGCGGACGGTGCAGGTAGTTGGTGACGATGATGCCGGCAAAGCGCGCCGGGCCGAACGGCCAGTAGGCGCCCTCCTCTTCCAGGTCGATCTGGCTGGTGACGATGCCGTCGCCGGCCGCCGCGGCCAGTGCCTCGGCATCACGGTCGACAGCCACCACCGCATGGCCCAGCGCGGCCAGGTGGCGCGCATGGCGCCCGCTGCCGCAAGCCAGGTCCAGCACTTCGCCGTTCGGCACCAGGCAGGCGAAACGTTCCACCCAGGCCGAGGGTGGTGTGAAGACATCAGCCATAACTCAATCCCATTGCTTCGCGCACATCGCGCATGGTTTCCTGCGCCAGCTTGCGCGCTGCTTCATTACCGTCCGCCACGATGGCGCGCACCAGGGACGGGTCGTCCAGGTAAGGCTGCGCGCGCTCGTGCATCGGCTCCTGCTCCTTGACGATGGCGTCGATCACCGGCTGCTTGCATTCGATGCAGCCAATGCCGGCCGATTTGCAGCCCTTCTGCACCCATTCCTGGGTCGGGCCGTCCGAATACACCACGTGGAATTGCCACACTGGGCAGCGTTCCGGCTCGCCGGCGTCAGTGCGGCGCACGCGCGCCGGGTCGGTCGGCATGGTGCGGACTTTCCTGGTGACCGATTCCTTGTCCTCGCGCAGGGCAATCGCGTTGCCGTAGCTCTTGGACATCTTGCGGCCATCCAGGCCCGGCAGGCGCGAAGCCTCGGTCAGCTTGGCTTGCGGCTCCACCAGGATCAGCTTGCGCGCACCTTCCAGGTAGCCGAACAGGCGCTCGCGGTCGATCATCGACAGGTTCTGCGCATCGTCCAGCATGGCCTTGGCCTGTTCCAACGCGGCGTCGTCTCCCTCCTGCTGGTAGGCGGTGCGCAGTTCGTTATACAGTTTGGCGCGCTTGCTGCCCAGCTTCTTGACCGCGTCCTGGGCCTTTTCCTCGAAGCCCTTCTCCTTGCCGTACAAGTAGTTAAAGCGGCGCGCGATCTCGCGCATCATTTCCACGTGCGGCACCTGGTCGTCGCCGACCGGCACTTCGCTGGCACGGTAGATCAGCACGTCGGCCGCCTGCAGCAGTGGGTAGCCGAGAAAGCCGTAGGTCTGCAGGTCCTTGTTGGCCAGGTTGTCGATCTGGTCCTTGTAGGTCGGCACGCGTTCCAGCCAGCCCAGTGGCGTGGCCATCGACAGCAGCAGGTGCAGTTCAGCGTGCTCGGGGATCTTCGACTGGATGAACAGCGTGGCCTGGGTCGGGTCGATGCCGGCGGCCAGCCAGTCCACCAGCATGTCCCAGGTCGACTTCTCGATGATGGACGGGTCGTCGTAATGCGTGGTCAGCGCGTGCCAGTCGGCCACGAAGAACAGGCAGGGCTGCTCTGACTGCATCCTGATCCAGTTCTTCAGGGCGCCGTGGTAGTGGCCAAGGTGCATGCTGCCCGTCGGGCGCATGCCGGAGACTACGCGGTCAGGGTACATGGTGTCAGCTCAGAAGAAGGCGAAACGGAGTCAGCAGGAACGCAAAAAGCTGGTAGACCATCATGATCAGCCCGCCAATCAGGCCACGGAAAGGACCGGTATTCAGTAACACCACAAGACCAATGAAGACGAACAAGCCATATTGCTCGAGTCGCGCATATTTGACTGCCAGATCGCGAGGCAGGAGCGATACGACAACCGAGCCGCCATCGAGAGGCGGTACCGGAATCATGTTGATCACGAACATCATCGCGTTGGTTGCAACGCCCGCCTGGCACATCAGCAGCGGGAATTCTTCATGCACGCCGGCCGCTGTGAAAACCACGCCTAGCAGCATCCACCCTAGCCCCATTGCAAAATTCGCCAGCGGACCTGCTGCAGCCACATACCCCATCTGTTTCTTAGGGTTGCGCAGCTTGCCATAATCAATCGGCGTCGGCTTGGAATAGCCAAACGGCGGCAGGCCTGCCCAATACATTATCAATGGCAACAATATGGTACCAATGGGGTCGATATGCTTAAGAGGGTTAGCGGTCAAGCGCCCCAGTTGTTCAGCCGTGTTATCGCCAAAATAGCGGGCGACATAGGCATGTGCAACCTCATGCAGCGAAATGGCAAACAATACGGGAATGGCAAAAACGGCGAATGTCTGGATGACCTGGTCAATATTGTTCATAAAGGGAATTTTATCAGAGGGCTCTGGACACTTCGCTGCTCGGTCAGACTGAGGGCCAAACAGCTCAAAGGCCGAGGGCAGCGCAGTCACCGCAGCCACGCCGGATCAGTTCAGGCTGGTCGCCGGTCAGGTCCACTACGGTGGTTGGTTCCAGCCGGCAGGCGCCACCGTCAATCACCAGGTCAACCTGCTTGCACAGGCGCTCCAGCACCATGTCCGGGTCGGTCAATGGCTCATCGTCGCCCGGCAGGATCAGGGTGGTGCCGAGCAGCGGCTGGCCCAGTTCGGCCATCAACAATTCGGTAATCGGATTCTGCGGCACGCGCAGGCCGATGGTCTTGCGCGAAGGATGGGACAGGCGGCGCGGCACTTCCCGCGTCGCTTCCAGGATAAAGGTGTACGGGCCGGGCGTCACGGCCTTCATCATGCGGAATTGCTTGTTGTCGACCCGGGCGTAGGTGCTGATTTCGCTCAGGTCACGGCACAACAAGGTCAGATGGTGCTTTTCGTCGATGCCGCGGATGCGGCGCAGCTTTTCCACCGCCGCCTTGTCGTCCAGGTGGCACACCAGCGCATAGCAGGAATCGGTCGGCAGCGCGACAATGCCGCCGCCGTGGATGATTTGCGCCGCCTGCTTGATCAGCCGCAGCTGCGGATTGTCTGGGTGTACCTGGAAAAATTGGGTCATGTTTTAGCGCAGCTGCTGCAGGGCCGCGATGCGTTCTTCAATTGGTGGATGGCTGGAGAACAGCGCCGCCCAGCCACTCGGCGAGGTAATACCCGATGCTGCCATGCCTTGCGGCAGTTCGCCCGGATGCACGCCGCCCAGGCGGGCCAAGGCATGCTGCATCGGGACAGTGGAACCCAGCAAACGGGCCGAACCGGCATCGGCACGGAATTCACGCTGGCGCGAGAACCAGGCAACAATCATCGAGGCGATCAGGCCAAACAGCAGTTCGCACACGAAGACGGTGACCATGTAACCGATCCCCGGGCCACGGCGCTCTTCATCCTTGTTCAGCATACCGTCCACTACCGAGCCGACGATGCGCGCCAGGAATACGACGAAAGTATTGACCACGCCCTGGATCAGGGTCAAGGTCACCATGTCGCCATTGGCGATGTGCGCCACCTCGTGGCCCAGCACCGCTTCTACTTCTTCCTTGTTCATCGATTGCAGCAAGCCTGTGGACACCGCCACCAGTGCGTCATTCTTGAAGGCGCCGGTCGCAAATGCGTTGGCGTCGCCCTCATACACCGCCACTTCCGGACGGCCGATGCCGGCCTTGTCAGCCAGTGCGTGCACGGTGCCGACCAGCCACTGCTCGGTTGAGTTCTGCGGCTGTTCGATCACCCGCGCGCCGGTCGACCACTTGGCCATCGGCTTGGACATCAGCAGCGAAATAATCGAGCCGGTGAAGCCCACCACCACGGAAAACGCCAGCAAACCGCCCATGCTCGTTCCCGAGCCGGGACGTCCAATGCCCAGCAGCGACAGGACAATTGACAGCACCACGACAACCGCCAGGTTGGTGGCAATGAACAGGATGATGCGTTTCATAGAATGGCCCTCCGGACAACTTTACCGACCGATAATCTATGGACAGCAGCAGGGATTTGCAAGTCCCCGGTCAGAACCAGTCATGCCAAACCGGCGTTACATTGCCCGGCAGTGGCGGCAGCAAACGGAAATCAACCCGCGCCTCGCCCGGCGCATGGAAATCGGTCCCGCGCGAAGCCAAAAAGCCGTAGCTGTTCGCCAGGTTCGCGTATTTCGGATACTGGTCCGGCGTATGCGACCCAGTCACTACCTCGATCGCCGTCCCGCCAAGCTGTTTGAATTCGTCAAACAGGACACCTTCCTGCAACGGCGTGAACTTGTAGCGCCCCGGATGCGCAATCACCGCAATCCCGCCCGCTCCCAGTATCCAGCCCACCGCATCCTGCAGCGAAGCCCAGCGATGCTCGACATACCCCGGCTTGCCCGGCGACAGGTACTTGCGGAATACTTCCGACACCGACGAGCAAGCGCCCTGCTCCACCAGGAAGCGCGCAAAGTGCGTGCGCGACATCAGCGCCGGGTTGTCGACGTACTCCAGCGCGCCCTCGTAAGCCCCCGGAATGCCCGCCAATTCCAGTTGGCGCCCGATCTCGCGACCACGGTTATCGCGCCCCGAGCGGGTATCTTCCAGCCCTTTCAGCAAGCCTGCATTATTCTCGTCGACCTGCAGGCCGACGATGTGCACCGTTTCGCCGGCCCAGGTAATGGAAATCTCCACGCCCGGCACAAAACGCATGCCATACAGTTGCGCGGCCGCGCGCGCCGCGGCGACGCCGCCGACTTCATCGTGGTCAGTCAGGGCCCAGACATTCACACCCGCCTTATGGGCATGCTCGGCCACTGCCGCAGGGGGCAGCACGCCGTCGGACACATTCGAATGGCAATGGAGATCTACGTTCAGCATACAGGTTGCAATATTGCGAAGGTTTCATTGTACGCTGAAAGCTCAGGCCAGGAATTCCTCCAGCATTTCAGCCAGCAGTTCCGGCTGGTCGTGGTGCAGCATATGGCCGGCGTCGGGCATCATTTTCGGCGTGACCTTGGCCAGGTGGCCCAGGCGCCGGTCGATTTCGGCGCGCGCCTCGTCCTTGGGGCCCATCCACAGCCACATATTGGTGTCTTCCGCCTCCACCCACAGCACCGGCGCCGTGATTTTCTTCCAGCAGGCCAGCACTTCTTCCACCCGGTACAGCGAAGGGCCGGGACGTTTGTGCACCGGGTCGCCCAGGATTTCCCAGCGGCCGTCGGCATTCTGCGCCGACCAATGGCTGGCCAGGAAGGCGGCCCGCTCGTCGGACAGGCGCGGATTGGTCTTCTGCAGGCGCGCTGCAACAGCGGCCTGCGAATCATAGCTGCGCATTTCGGGCTCCACCAGCAGTTCGTCCAGCCACTTGCGCATGCGCGACGGCGCCTGTTCCGGCACGGTTGCCTTCAGGCCGAAGCCCTCCAGGTTGACCAGGCGGCGGATGCGCTCCGGGCGCACGCCCGCGTACAAACTGACAACGTTGCCGCCCATGCTATGGCCGAGCAGGTTGACCTCGCCCTTCGGCTGGTAATGGCGCAAGATGGCGTCCAGGTCGGCCACATAGTCGGGGAACCAGTAAGTATCCGTGCCATTACGCTCGGTCAGGCCGAAACCGCGCCAGTCCGGCGCAATCACGTGCCAGTCGCCCTTCAGGCAATCGACCACGAACTGGAAGCTGGCGCCCACGTCCATCCAGCCATGCACCATGAACACCTTGGGCGCGCCTTCGCGGCCCCAGTGCAGCACGTGGGTGCGCTTGCCGCGCACATCGATAAAGTCGGAACGGGATGGAATCATGGTGCCTGCCTCGAAATGGGTGAACCAGAATAATAGCACGACCGTGCTAAAACCTGCTTGGCGTACAATAGCGCCACTTCCCTCCTACCGGACCATCCATGACAATTTACCAGCTTGGCGAACACGCGCCAGAGATTGATGCTTCCGCTTTCGTGGCGGAGAATGCGACCCTGATCGGCAAGGTGAGCTTGCACGCGAACAGCTCCGTCTGGTTCGGCGCAACTATCCGCGGCGATAACGAGCGCATCACAATCGGTGAAAACAGTAATGTGCAGGAAGGTACGGTGATGCATACCGACATGGGCTACCCGCTCACGGTGGGCAAGGACGTGACCATCGGCCACCAGGCCATGCTGCATGGCTGCACCATCGGCGACGGCTCGCTGATCGGCATCCAGGCAGTGGTGCTGAACGGCGCCAGGATCGGCAAGGGTTGCCTGGTCGGCGCCGGCGCCCTGGTCACCGAGGGCAAGGAATTTCCCGACAACTCGCTGATCGTCGGTGCGCCTGCCAAGGTGGTGCGCCAACTGACAGCGGAAGACGTGGCGCGCCTGGTTGGCAGCGCCGACAGCTATGTCAAACGTGGCCAGCTGTTCAAGTCGCAACTGAAAAAGATTGGATAAAAACAATGACGAACACCCCGGATACCCTGCAGAAGTTTGTCTTCGAAGACGCCGCCGTGCGCGGTGAGCTGGTCGACATTTCCGCCACCTGGCGCGAGATTGTGGCCCGCCACCACTACCCGGTTGCCGTCAAGCGCCTGCTGGGGCAAATGGTGTCGGCGGCCGCCCTGCTGTCGGCCAACCTCAAGTTCAACGGCTCGCTGATCATGCAGCTGCACGGCGACGGCCCGGTGCGCCTGCTGGTGGTGGAATGCGATTCCGAGCTGCGCATGCGCGCCACGGCCAAGATGAACTCCGAATTCGCGATTGCCGAAGACGCCGGCCTGCAGGCGCTGGTCAACTCGCATGGCCACGGCCGTTTCGTGATCACGCTGGATCCGGCCGAGAAAGTACCTGGCCAGCAGCCATACCAGGGCATCGTACCGCTGGACGGCGACGATGTGGCGACCGTGATCGAGCACTACATGCTGCGCTCCGAGCAGCTCGACACCAAACTGTGGCTGGCGGCGGACGACCAGGTCTCGCGCGGCCTGCTGCTGCAAAAGCTGCCGCTGCATGGCGGCAAAGCGGAAGCGAGCGCGCACGCTGCCGAAATGTCGCAGGAAACCTGGAACCGCGTCGTGATGCTGGGCGATACGCTAAAGGAAGCGGAGATGCTGGAACACGGCATCGAGGAACTGCAAAAGCGCCTGTTCTGGGAAGAGACCTTGCGCGTATTCGAGCCGCTGCACCCGGCATTCCACTGCTCCTGCACCCGCGAAAAAGTGGGCAATATGCTGAAGATGCTGGGCCGGCAGGAAGTGGAAGACGCCCTGTCCGAACAGGGCAAGCTGGGCATCAACTGCGACTTCTGCGGCAAGCACTACGAATACGACGCAGTCGACTGCGCCCAGCTCTTCGTCACCGACGCCCCGGCCGAAGCCCTGATCCACGGCTCCGAAGCCAAACACTAACCACAGCCCAGCCCGTGTCACACCTTGGGGTCACACCCCAAGTGTGACACGGGCTCAACTGCAATCAGAGGCTGCGCGTCAGGTCCACCCATGCCTGCGGTTGCGGCTTCGCCCGTTCGCGAACGCCGAAGAAGGTCACCACCAGCTCGCCGTCCTTGTCGAAGAACTCTACCGACGTCACGCCCGCGCGCTGCACCACGTAGCCACTCTTCAAGGCACTTTCGCGAATGTGCAGGTTGAACTCCGGATCGAGCACGTTGTACCAATCGCCGCTGGCAGCCGTCTTGGTGATCTTGCCGCTGTAGATCTGCGTCGCCGCGCCATTCCCCAGGAAGGCCATGATCGGCATCTGCTGCTTCGCCGATTCATCCAGCAGCTTGCGCAGCGCTTGCGGCGCGATCTTCTGTACTACGCCTTCCGGCGCCAGGCGCATCGCCTGTTCGCGGTTCAGCTTGAATTCACTGACAATGCGATTGAACTGGTGCACATCGGTCATCTCCTTCCACGCCAGCTGGAACTCTTTCACGTCCACCGCGCTATCGGCCACTTCAGCCGCTTTCGGTGCGGCGGCAGCGATCTTCAGTTCACCCGCCTGCTGCGGATGCTTGAAGTCGGCCACGATCTTGTCGAATACCGCGACGCCGGCCTCGCTCTTCACGTAGACCTTGTGCGCCGCATTGCCCTGCGCGTCAAAGAATTGCAGGCTGCGGCTGGTGGTGCCATCGCGTGCCGGCTGCACCACGGCGAACGCATGCTTCCAGTTCGCGAAGTGGAAGCGCATGTCGAGCTCGCCGCCCAGGTAGCCGCCAGCCACCGCACGGAAGCGCTCCTTGTCGGTGAACGACTCGGGCTTGGCCTTGGTTGCCACGCCGGTGCGTTCCAGCACGCCGTTCTCATTGCGGGTCAATGCCAGCACGGTACCCAGGTCCAGCGCGCGGATCATGATGTCGTTCACTGCGTGATCTGCATCCGACAGGCGTGTCACCGTCTTGCCGATGCCCGTTGCCAGCAGCTCCGCTTCGGAGGCGCCCAAGGTGCGCGCTGCGTCGCGAATTTGCAGCTTGGGCTGCTCTGTACGCAGCGCTGCCCAACGGTCGGCCAGCGATGCTGAAGGCGTGGCTGCATTCACAGTGCCGGCAGCGATGGCGATCAGGCCGCCCAGCACCAGCAATGCGTATATCTTCCTGGTCTTCATACTCTTCTCCTTATCAGTACATCAGTTTGAAATTGACAGCCACATGGCGGCCAGGTCGCGCTTGTCGTTCGATTTCGGCCTGCGCGATGGCCGTGGTGCCGGCGGCCAGCGTGCGCACGCCGCCGTAGTCCCAGTACTTCTTGTCACCCAGGTTGTAGATGCCGGCATTCAGTTCTGCGTGCTTGCCGATCTTCCAGTAGCCCGCCAGGTCGACCACCGTGGCCGCAGGCACGGCGAAATAAGCGGCCGGTTGCGACTGCGCTGCCGCCACCTCGGGTTCCGCCTGCTTGCTGCGCGTGTGGAAGGCCGTCAGCGATGCGCCACCGCGCTTCTGTGGATCGTCCCAGGCCAGGCTTGCAGTCGTCTTGTAAGGCTGGATCGAATTCATGCCGGCTTTGTTGCCAGTGCGCTGGTTTTCCAGCGTGCCGCGCGATGCGCCGGCCGCCAGCGAGGCGCTGAAGCCTTGCAGCGACGGCGCGAGCTTGCCCAGTTCAGCCACCGCCGAAAACTCGGCGCCCCAACTGCGGGCATTGCCGATGTTCTCAGGGCGGAACAAGCCGAATGTGATCGTCGGGAAGTTGACCGGATCGGCCGGTTGCGCCACGTACTCGATGAAGTCCTTGTAGCGGTTGTAGAAGGTGGAAGCGCCGACCTTCAGCCAACGCGCTGCCTGCCCGCGCAGGCCCAGTTCAAAAGCATTGCTGCTTTCCTTGCCAAGGTCCGGATTGCCTAGCGTCGCGTAGCCATTGCCGGCCCCCGTGTAGCTGAACGAGTCATACGTGCCGGTACGTTCGGCGGCAGTCGGCATGCGGTAGCCGCGCGTGAATTTTCCGTACACGTCGAAGTCCGGCGCCAGCGCCACTGTCAGGCCAAGGCTCGGCGACAGGTAGCCGTCGCTGTCCTGCTTGATCTCCTTGGCCACGCCCGGCACGGCGATCACATAGTTCTGCAGGTTTTTCGGTTCCAGCTTGCGGTATTCGGCGCGCAGCCCCGGCGCCAGCGTGGCGCGCAGGCCAGCCAGCGGGAACACATACTCGCCCCGCACGAAGGCCGACAGCTTCAGGGTGTCCATGTCCGCCATGCGGTTCTTGTTGGTGACCTGGTGCGCGCCGGTTGCCAGCACCGTGCGGTCTTCACGCCATGGACGGCGGGACTCCTGGTCCTCGACCATCGCGCCAAACACAATGCTGTCGGCGCCGATTTGGCGTGTGGCGCTGGCTGCCAGGCCTTTGCTCTTGTTGAGGAATGCCGTGTCGATGCTGCGCGCATAACGCTGGGAACCCACAACGTAGGCGGCATTGGTGTGATCCTCCACTCGGGCGTCCTGCACGTAGGCTCGGCTCTCCACCAGCCATGGCCCGGCAGCCAGTTCGTGCTCCACGCTGACACGGTTGCGGTGCGTTCGCGAGGATTGCATGGCGCCTTGCGGATAGGAGGTGCCCACCTTGTTCTCGAACTCGCGCTCGTGCTCGGAGCGGAAGCCGTCGAAGGTAAAGCCCAGCTTCTGCCCTGGCGCCAGGCGCCACGCCAGCTTGGCCAGCAGCGCGTCGGAACGCCAGTCGTCCGGATTAGGCGGAACGCTGCCTTTGCTCTCCGCCTGCTCGCCGCTGCGATGCACGGCCACGGCCAGCGCCTGCAAGGAGCCTGACTGCGCCGCGCCAGTCAGGGCGTGAAGGCGTGCATTGTTCGCGCCTTGGTAGCCGGCCTTGTACTCGGCGTACACAGGCCGTTCGGCGCTGACATAGTCGGAAGGAGCCTTGCTTACGAATGACACCTTGCCTCCCAGGCCCGCACTGCCGCTGTCGGCCGCCGTACTGCCGGCGCCAATGCGCACTTCGCGGAAAGTCTCGGGATCGAAATAATCGCGCCCCACGCCGAAGCTGTTCAGGGTCGAGCTGTCCGGCCGCGGCGCGGCATCCGGCAGCGCAATGCCATCGAGATCAAGGCCGATGCGGTTGCCTTCTACGCCGCGGATATTGAAGCCGGTATTGCCCGCACCATCCCAGATGTTGGCGCCGCCGCTCAGCGCCGCCGGCACGGTGACCAGCGTTTCGTAGCGGGCGATTTGCGACATATCGGTCACGCCGCGCTTATCCAGTTCGCGCGAGTCGAGGGTCTTGGTTTCTTCAGGTTTGGCGGTGACAAGGATTTCGCCGAGGCGGGCCGCCTCCTGGGCGTGGGCGTGCGCGCCCAAGGCAGCAGCCAGCAACAGCGCCAGGCGCTGCGGCCGCAATACGGATGCATTCATGATGGTCCAGTCGTGAGTCAGTCAAATGCTGGCTCAAGGCTGGCACGGGGAATATCATTTTAATGCGAATAATTCTCATTCGCAAGAGCATCCACTCCTCGCATGGAAAATTTGGAGTATCCTGAGCGCCTTCCGTTTTTGCCCAGGATAACCAATGCTGCCTACCCGTTTTTCGACCGCAGTCCTTGCCGCCAGCCTGCTGGCCTCCCCTCTCGCCTTCACGCCCGCCCTGGCAGCGCCGGCCACCAAACAGCAAGCCAGCCAGGCCAGCCGCCAATTGGCGCAACTGGCCAATGATTTCCACGTCGCCCGCGCCCATTTCGATCCGCTGCTGTTTGCAACCGCCAATGGCGACCCGCGCTACAACGACCAGATCGGGATGGCCATCGCACCGGCCGTGCGCGCCAAGCAGTTCGCCACCTACCGCCAGATGCAAACGCGCCTTGCGAAAATCCCGCGTGCGAAACTGGCGGACCAGGAGCAGATGACGCTGGACCTGCTGGCCTACGAACTGGATGCAGCATTGGCGCTGGCGCCCTTCCCGGAGCATCTGCTGCCGTTAAACCACTTCGATAACATCCCCAGCACCCTTGCCAATTACGCCGGCGGCACCGGCTCGCAGCCGCTGGGCACCGTCAAGCAGTACCAGGATTACCTGAGCCGCGTGCGCCAACTGGCGCCATGGATCGAGCAGGCCATTGCCAATATGCGCGAAGGCATCAAGCAAGGCATCGTTCAGCCTAAACCGATCACGCAAGCGATGCTGCCGCAAATGGCCGCCCTGCGCAGCGCTACGCCTGAAGCAAGCGTCTACTACTCGCCGGTAACGCGCATGCCCGCCTCGTTCAGCGACGCCGACAAGCAGCGCCTGACCCGGGACTACCGCGCCGCCGTCGGAAAGCTCAATCCTGCGCTGGAACGCCTGGTGAAATTCCTGGAGTCGGAATACCTGCCGGCCAGCCGCGATAGCACCGGCTGGAGCGCCTTGCCGAACGGCGATGCGTGGTACAAGGCCCGCATCAACGACAGCACCACCCTGCCGCTCACGCCACAGGAAGTGCACGACCTGGGACTGAAGGAAGTCGCCCGCATCAGCGCGCAAATGCAAACCCTGATGGGCAAGCTGGGTTACGACGGCCCTGCGCAAGCCTTCCCGCAATGGGTGCGCGACCAGAAGCAGTTCAAGCCTTTCACCACCGAGGCGGAAGTGCTGGCCGAGTACCGCAAGATCTATGACACGGTGCAAGCCAAGCTGCCTGCCTATTTCACCCTGGTGCCGAAATCGAAACTGGTCGTCGACCTGGAGCCTGAACTGACGCGCGCCACCGCCTCCGACCATTACACGCCTCCCGCAGCGGACGGCTCGCACCCTGGCGTATTCTGGGCCGTCGTCAACGATCCGAAAGATTACAGCCGCACCGGCATGGCCAGCCTGCTGCTGCACGAAGGCGTGCCTGGCCACCACTTCCACGCCGCCCTGCTGAAGGAAATGCCGCTGCCGGACTTCCGCATGTTCAGCACCGAGAACCAGAACAACGCCGCCTACACCGAAGGCTGGGCGCTGTATTCCGAAACCCTGGGCAAGGACTTCGGCCTGTACGAAGACCCGGTCTGGTACTACGGCCACCTGAACGCCGAAATGCTGCGCGCCGTGCGCCTGGTGGTCGATACCGGCATGCACTCGCTGGGCTGGAGCCGCGAAAAGGCCATTGCCTACATGGTTGAAAAACAGGGTGTGTCCGAAACGCGCGCCAAGAACCAGATCGAGCGCTACATGGTCTGGCCGGCGCAGGCCCTGAGCTACAAGGTCGGCTCGCTGAAGATCCTGGAATTGCGCGACAAGGCGCAGCGGGTATTGGGCAGCAAATTCAGCTACCCGGCCTTCCACGCAGTCATCCTGGGCGACGGCACGCTGCCGCTGCCGCTGCTGGAAGCACGCGTCAACGCCTGGATCGCGGCAACCAGTATGTAATTAAGGACGGGAATCGGCGGGGGCCGGCCTGGCCTGGTCCTTGCCGAGGATTTGAACGTAGATTTCGTTCTGTTTGATCATGCTTAGCTCGAAGCGCGCCCGTTCTTCGACAGCACCGGTGCCGTCTTTCAGGTCGTTCACCTCGGAGGCCAGCTTGGCATTGCGCTGGCGCAGGCCTTCATTCTTTTCCTGCGCAGCCGCGACTTCCTTCTCCAGCTCCGCCACGCGCAGCCAGCCGCCCTTCCCCAGCCAAAGCGGGTATTGGATCAGCAACAGCAACAGGGCAAGGGCAACAGAAATCAGGCGCATTGGGTCAAAACTGAACCGGCCGGGAAGACCCGGCCGGTGGGTACACAATTACTTCAGATTATAGAACGCATCGCGGCCCGGGTAGGAAGCGATATCGCCCAGGTCTTCTTCAATGCGCAGCAGCTGGTTGTACTTGGCCATGCGGTCCGAACGGGACATGGAGCCAGTCTTGATCTGCAGCGCGTTGGTGCCGACAGCGATATCGGCGATGGTCGAATCTTCGGTTTCGCCGGAACGGTGCGAGATCACGGCGGTGTAGCCGGCGCGCTTGGCCATTTCGATGGCAGCGAAGGTTTCGGTCAGGGTGCCGATCTGGTTGATCTTGATCAGGATCGAGTTGGCGATGTCCTTCTGGATGCCTTCTTTCAGGATCTTGGTGTTGGTGACGAACAGGTCGTCGCCTACCAGCTGCACTTTCTTGCCCAGGGCCTGGGTCAGGTGCGCCCAGCCAGCCCAGTCGCCTTCGTGCATCGCGTCTTCGATCGAGATGATCGGGTACTTGTCGCACCAGGTGGCCAGCAGGTTGGTGAACTCTTCAGCCGACAGCACCATGCCTTCGCCTTCCAGGTGGTACTTGCCGTCCTTGTAGAACTCGGAAGCAGCGCAATCCAGGCCGATGGCGATCTGGGTGCCTGGCTCGTAGCCGGCTTCTTCGATTGCTTGCATGATCAGCTTGATCGCGTCTTCGTGCGAAGCCAGCGAAGGAGCGAAGCCGCCTTCGTCGCCCACGGCGGTGTTCATGCCCTTCTTGTGCAGGATCTTCTTCAGGGTGTGGAACACTTCGGCGCCATAACGGATCGCTTCCTTGAAGGATGGAGCGCCCACCGGGATGATCATGAATTCCTGGATGTCCAGGTTGTTGTCGGCGTGCGCGCCGCCGTTGATCACGTTCATCATCGGCACGGGAATCTGCATCGCGCCGGAGCCGCCGAAGTAGCGGTACAGCGGCAGGCCGGCTTCTTCAGCAGCGGCTTTGGCCACGGCCATCGACACTGCCAGCATGGCGTTGGCGCCCAGGCGGGACTTGTTCTCGGTGCCGTCCAGTTCGATCAGGGTACGGTCCAGGAAAGCCTGTTCATTGGCGTCCAGGCCCATGATGGCTTCCGAGATTTCGGTATTGATGTTTTCGCAGGCTTTCAGCACGCCCTTGCCGAAATAGCGCTTGGCATCGCCGTCGCGCAGTTCGATCGCTTCGCGCGAACCGGTCGAGGCGCCGGACGGCACTGCGGCACGGCCCATTACGCCGGATTCCAGCAGGACGTCGCATTCCACGGTCGGATTGCCGCGCGAATCAATTACTTCGCGGCCGATGATGTCAACGATTGCACTCATGTGTTTTCTCCAAAGTTAAAGCAAATATCTGGGGCAAAATTGTTGCAAGAATAACAGACCATGACAAAACCGGTATCCCGGTGCCGAAGCCGCAGGCCGCCGAGCAGACAGTGTCAGACACGAGTGTCTGACACTGGTTTACCGGTTTAAAAAAAAGCCGCAAACAATGCGGCTCTTTTGGATAAAGCTTAGTTGAAGTTGGTCTCGAGGAAGCCAGCCTTCTTGGTGACGCGATCCAGTTCGATCAGAACGGACAGCAGTTCTTTCATGCGGCCGAGCGGCACGGCATTTGGGCCGTCCGACAGCGCTTGTGCAGGAACCGGGTGGGTTTCCATGAACAGGCCGGCTACGCCCACTGCCACGGCAGCGCGCGACAGCACAGGCACCATGTCGCGCATGCCGCCCGACGAGCCGCCCTGGCCGCCCGGCAGCTGCACCGAGTGGGTTGCGTCGAACACCACCGGTGCGCCGGTTTCGCGCATGATGGCCAGCGAACGCATGTCCGACACCAGGTTGTTGTAGCCGAAGGAAGCGCCACGCTCGCATGCCATGAAGTTGTCTTCATTCAGGCCTTTGGCCTTGGCGGCGGCGCGTGCCTTGTCGATCACGTTCTTCATCTCGTGCGGCGACAGGAACTGGCCCTTCTTGATATTGACCGGCAGGCCGGATTCGGCGCAGGCGGTGATGAAGTCGGTCTGGCGGCACAGGAAGGCCGGGGTCTGGATCACGTCGACCACGGACGACACGGCGGCGATTTCTTCCACAGTGTGCACGTCGGTCAGCACCGGAACCTGCAGTTCGCGCTTCACGTCACCCAGGATCTCGAGGCCCTTTTCCATGCCAGGGCCGCGGTACGAGGTACCGGAGGTGCGGTTGGCCTTGTCGAAGGACGACTTGTAGATGAACGGAATGCCCAGTTCAGCAGTCATTTCCTTCAGCGCGCCGGCAGTATCGAACGCCATCTGGCGCGACTCGATCACGCAGGTACCGGCGATCAGGAAGAATGGTTTATCCAGGCCTACATCAAATCCACACAGCTTCATGCTACGTTCTCCTTGGTTTCGACTGCCTTCAGAGCCGGCTTGCCTGCCGCGGCTTTATGCGCCAGGGCTGCCTTGATGAAGGAGGTGAACAGCGGGTGGCCGTCACGCGGAGTCGACTTGAATTCAGGGTGGTACTGCACGCCCATATACCATGGGTGCGCGTTAGCGCCAGTGCGCGGCAGTTCCATGATTTCGCACAGGTTCTCGTTCGGGGTGCGCGCTGCCACCACCAGGCCGGCTTCTTCAACACGGGCCAGGTAATGGTTGTTCGCTTCGTAGCGGTGACGGTGACGCTCGGTCACCACGCTGCCGTAGATCTCGGAGGCCAGGGTGCCCGGCTTCACTTCGCAGGTCTGCGCGCCCAGGCGCATGGTGCCGCCCAGGTCGGAGTTGGCGTCGCGCTTCTCGATCTTGCCGTCTTCGTTCTGCCATTCGTCGATCAGGGCCACCAGCGGCTGCTCGGTGTCCGGCTCGAACTCGGTGGAGTTGGCCTTGCTGAAACCGGCCATGTGGCGCGCGTATTCGATCAGCGCAACCTGCATGCCCAGGCAGATGCCCAGGTAAGGCACCTTCGATTCACGGGCGAACTGCGCCGCCTTGATCTTGCCTTCCACGCCGCGCTTGCCGAAGCCGCCCGGCACCAGGATCGCATCGAACTTGGCCAGCTCGGCAACGCCCTTGCTCTCGATCTCTTCGGAGTCGATGTACTCGATGTTGACGCGCGACTCGGTATGCAGGCCGGCGTGGCGCAGCGCTTCGGTCAGCGACTTGTAGGATTCGGTCAGTTCGACGTACTTGCCCACCATGCCGATCGATACTTCCGCTTTCGGGTTCTCCAGGTTGTGGATCAGCTTTGCCCACATCGACAGGTCGGCCGGCGCCGGGTTCAGGTCCAATGCTTCGCAGATGATCGCGTCCAGGCCCTGGTCGTGCAGCATTTGCGGCACTTTGTAGATGGTGTCCACGTCCCACACCGAAATCACGGCGCGCTCTTCGATGTTCGAGAACAGCGAGATCTTCGCCACTTCGTCTTCCGGGATCTTGCGGTCGGCGCGGCACAGCAGCGCGTTCGGGGAGATGCCGATTTCGCGCAGCTTCTGTACCGAGTGCTGGGTAGGCTTGGTCTTCAGTTCGCCGGCCGATGCGATGTACGGCACCAGGGTCAGGTGAACGAAGGCGCAGTTCTTGCGGCCGGCGCGCAGCGACAGCTGACGGGCGGCTTCCAGGAATGGCAGCGATTCGATATCGCCTACCGTGCCGCCGATTTCGCACAGGGCGACGTCGTAACCTTCCGCGCCACGGCGGATGTAATCCTGGATTTCATTGGTGATGTGCGGGATCACCTGCACGGTCTTGCCCAGGTACTCGCCGCGGCGTTCCTTGCGGATCACGGATTCGTAAATCTGGCCAGTGGTGAAGTTGTTCACCTTGCGCATGCGGGTGGAAATGAAACGCTCGTAGTGACCCAGGTCCAGGTCGGTCTCAGCACCATCATCGGTAACGAAAACTTCACCGTGTTGCATTGGGCTCATGGTGCCTGGGTCCACGTTGATGTACGGGTCCAGTTTGAGCATGGTGACTTTGAGGCCACGCGATTCAAGGATCGCGGCGAGGGAGGCGGCGGCAATCCCTTTACCAAGGGACGACACAACGCCACCAGTGACGAAGACAAATTTGGTCATTGCGAGATCGGCGCCGGGGAGGCGCGCAGCGGGAAATTGAAATTATAGCCTATTTTGGGGTCAAATGCGTGCGACACCGAACAGACCCAGGCCCCGCCAAGCCGCAACAATGACATTATTTCAACAGGAGGCCACCATGAGTCTGGATCGCGACGAATATGGCAACTATGTCGACACTGGCCACCAGGGTCCAGGTCCCCGCCTGATGGGCGCGGACACCCTGATCGGCGACCATGTCCATAACCTGCAGAATGAGCATTTGGGCACGGTCAAGGAGATCATGCTCGACATGCAGACCGGCCACATCGCCTATGTGGTGATGGCATCCGGCGGCGTGCTGGGCATCGGCGAAAAGCTGTTTGCGGTACCGTTCGAGGCATTGTCGCTTGACACCTCCAACCATCGCATGACGCTGAATATCGAGAAGGAGCGCATCGAACAGGCGCCTGGCTTCGACAAGAACCACTGGCCCGACATGGCCAACCAGACCTGGGCCACCGAGCTGCACAATTTCTACGGCACCAGCGGCTCGACCAGCGGCCCGAGCCACCTTGACCAGAGCTCGCGCTAAAGCTCCAACCGCATCGGGATAAAGCGAATCCCGTGCATTTCCGCCACCGGGCCGGTAGCCGTGAAGCCCAGGTGGCGGTACATGGCTTCGGCAAAGGTTGAAGAATTGACGGTGAAGCTGCCCGGATTGCCGCGCGCCAGCGCAGCATCGCGGGCCAGCTCCCACAGCCGCCTGCCTACGCCCTGTCCATGCCATGCCGATCCCACGTAAAGGCTGAACAGGTGCGAGTTGTCGCGCAGCGCGACCACGCCGGCCAACGCGCCGCCTTCGAAGGCCAACTGGTAGCGGTAGTTCGCGTCTTGCAGGTTGCGGCGGATGATATCGGGCGACAGCGATAGCAGGAATTCTTCCGCGCCGCTTCCATCCGGCTCGATCGTCAGGTAAGGCTGCAGCGACAGGATCAATGCGCTGATCGCCGCTGCGTCAGCGGCTACTGCCGGCCGTATTTCAAACTCCCGGGACAATGTTTTCTCCTTCAACCAGTACATAGCGGCCGCCATCGAATTTGTAGCGCGCCATGCCGGCTACGTCCTTTCGCTTGCGCGCTTCCGTTTCCGAAGCATTCTCCGCACGCTCCTCGTCGTAGCCGGTAAAGCGCAGCACCAGGTCATCATATGGCGCGCCTTCCCGCTTCTCGAATTTCCATTTTCCTTCGACTGACCAGCAACGCGAGGTTTCCTCGCCGCAGGCGCCTTCATTTTCCGAAGACAGCGACACGTCGCCGGCCAAGTCGTGCAAGCTGCCATCGGCCAGGTCAAAGACGGAAATCAGGTTGATCGAATACCCCTGCCAGATGCCGCCATGCTGCACGATGAATCCAGGCTTGCCCTCGCCCAGCGCAACCCACTCCACCTCACCAAAGGTACCGCTCGATCCGAGCGAGGCGACGTTTTCGTGACGCGCTTCGACCTTCCATTTATCGCCATCCCTGCGCAGGATGTAGGCACTCAGCAGGCCGGTGCTGACGTGGTAAGCCATCGCGTCGCCGTTCGAATCGACCATCTGGGCGTTGGCGACGACGACGGCCCGGCCATCCGGCAATTCGCGCATTGCGACCGGTTCGAGGCGGTAGAGGCTTAGTTCGTCGCGCTTCTCCACATCCGGCAACTCAACGTCGAGGTAGTTTTCGTGCGCCGCCTTGTCGCCATACACGACCCGCAAAAGCTCCATCATGCGGGCGGTCTTAGGGTCGACCACCGGCTTCGCTTCCACCGCCACCGCCGCAGCTGATGCCGACGCTGGTTCGCCCACCGCTGGCGGCTCCGCTTTTTTGGTGCAGGCCGCGAGCATCAACGCTGCGCCAAGCAATACGAGCTTATTCACTTTGAGATACCTCCGCAGAATTTTCACCGGCAACGAGACGAAGACCCTTCTCATTCAGGGAGTAGCGAGCCGTTGATTTGATTGGCTGCTTGTCGCGCGGCCCGAGTGCGGCGACATACTCTTCGTAGGAAGGCTCGACCTCGGCAGCTTTTGCCATCGCGTCGGCCTTTTGCTGAGCCTCTTCCGGCCGTTTTTCGTCAAAGCCCGTGAATGCAATCTCCAGGTCCGCAAAAGGCTGCCCAGGTTTCTGCACAAGCTGCCATTGGCCGCTGACATCCCAGCAATGCTGGCGTTCATCACCGCAGTCGCCCTCGTTGTCCGAGTGAACGAGAACGCGCTTGCCAGCCATTGCGCGCATGTCTTTCGCTGTCAGGTCGAACAGCGCCAGCGTTTTCACCGACTGGCCGCGATTGCCGCTCTCATCGACGATCGCAAAGCCAGGCCTGCCCGCGCCCAGCGCCACCCAGGTCAGCTCTCCGGCGAAGCCGTTGCTGCCCATGTTGGTGATCGATTCATGGCGCCGGGTGAGCATCCATTTCCCATCGACTTTATCCAGCAGGTAGGCGCTGATGGTCGCCTGCTGCGCCATGTCGCGCATGCCGGGCTCGGGGCTATCGGGAGGAATTTCGCCGATGACCAACGCCGCCTTGCCGTTCCCCAGGTCTTTAAAGCCCAGCACTTCGCGGCCGTTGACCTCGGCGGCAGTGCCGAATACGGCACGCGACAAGGTCTTTTCAAGATCCTGTTCTTCTTTGGGAGCGGCAGCGGCCAGGTCTTTCGGGGCAACCGGTTTGGTTTCTGGAACTCTCTGGCAAGAAGCCAGCAGGCACAAAGCAATAAGTGATATCAATTTTCCATTCATGCAAAAATTTTATCATCTCCCACCCGCGCACAATGTCAACAAAACTCACTGCGCAACCCCTGGCCATTATTGGAAATCGCGGCTGGCGGTGGGCAGGCGGCCCAGCAGATGCGACAGGTCGACCAGGCGGCGCGCGACAAGGTGGCGCACGATTCCCTCCTGCTGCCACACTCCGTACACGCCAAGCAGCGAAGATCCCAGCACCTCGCGCCGGTATTTTTCCACCAGGTCGGGCCAGACGATCACGTTGACGTAGCCGGTCTCGTCTTCGATGGTGACGAACAGCACGCCCTTGGCGGTGCCTGGCCGCTGGCGGCCGGTGACGATGCCGGCACCGCGCGCCAATTGATTATTGCTGAAGGTGTTCAGCACGTCGGCTGGCAGGAAACGCTTGGCCAATAGCGCGGGCCGCAGCAGCGCCAGCGGGTGGCGCCCCAGCGTCAAGCCTTGCGAGCGGTAGTCGCCGAGGATTTCTTCGCCTTCGGTTGGCGCCACCAGTTGCGGCGCCTCCTCCTCCACTTCGGTCGGCCGCAGCAGATCCTTGTCCGGCACCGCACCGGCCGCATCCCACAGCGCTTGCCGGCGGTTGCCCGCCAGCGAACGCAAGGCGTTGCCGCCGGCCAGTACCTGCAGGTCATGGCGATCCAGGTCGGCGCGCCGCGCCAGTTCAGTCACGCTGGCAAATGGCCGGATCGCGCGCGTCTCTTCGATGCGCTGTGCGGCTTCTGCCCGCATGCCGCGCAACAGCGCCATGCCGAGCCGCACCGCAGGCTGCGCCTCGCCATCGCGTTCTTCCAGCGCGGATTCCCAGCCACTGCAGCTGATGTCGACCGGCCGCACCTCGATGCCGTGCCGCTTTGCATCCTGCACCAGTTGCGATGGCGAGTAGAAGCCCATTGGCTGGCTGTTCAGCAGCGCGCACAGGAAGGCAGCCGGTTCGTGGCATTTGATCCATGAGCTGACATACGTCAGCCATGCAAAGCTGGCCGCATGCGACTCGGGGAAACCGTATTCGCCGAAGCCTTGTATCTGCTGGCAGATCTGCAGCGCAAAGGTTTCGTCATAGCCACGATCCACCATGCCCGACACAATGCGCGTCTGGTATTTCTCCAGCCCGCCCTTGCGCTTCCAGGCTGCCATCGAGCGCCGCAACTGGTCGGCTTCGCCCGGCGTGAAGCCGGCGGCGTCGATCACCACCTGCATCACCTGCTCCTGGAAAATCGGCACGCCCAGCGTGCGGCCAAGCGCTTTCTCAAGTCCCGCCGGGTAGTCGACCTTGGCCTTGCCCATGCGCCGCTGCAGGTAGGGATGCACCATGCCGCCCTGGATCGGGCCGGGCCGCACGATAGCGACCTCGATCACGAGGTCGTAGAACACTTGCGGTTTCAGTCGCGGCAGCATGCTCATTTGCGCCCGCGATTCAATCTGGAACACGCCGATGGTGTCGGCCTGGCAGATCATCTCGTAGGTGGGGCCGTCTTCGCGCGGCACATCCTGCATGGTGAATACTTCTCCGCGGCGCGCGCTGACCAGGTCAAACGCACGACGCAGCGCGGACAGCATGCCCAGCGCCAGCACGTCCACCTTCAGCAAGCCCAGTTCCTCCAGGTCGTCCTTGTCCCACTGGATGACGCTGCGCTCTTCCATCGCCGCGTTCTCGATCGGCACCAGGCGCGACAGCTTGTCCTGCGAAATGACGAAGCCGCCGACGTGCTGCGACAGGTGGCGCGGAAAGCTGAGGAATTGCAGTGCCAGGTGGGCCCATTGGTGCGCCAGCGGCGATTCGGGGTCCAGCCCGCATTCGGCAAAGCGTTCCATCAGTTCATGCTTGCGGTCGAACCAGCGGTGCGATTTGGCCACCTTCTCGACGATTTCCAGGTCCACGCCGAGCGCCTTGCCGCTATCGCGCAGTGCGCTCTTGGTCCGGTAGCAAATGACTGTCGCAGCCAGCGCCGTGCGGTGGCGGCCGTATTTCCGGTAGATGTACTGGATCACTTCCTCGCGGCGCTGGTGCTCGAAATCGACATCGATGTCGGGCGGCTCGTCACGCTCGATCGACATGAAGCGCCCTACCACGCTGTTGCCCAGCGCCGGGTCGACTTCGGTGACACCAAGGCAGTAGCAGACAGCCGAATTGGCAGCCGATCCCCGCCCCTGGCACAGGATTTCCTGCGAACGGGCATAACGCACGATGTCGTACACCGTCAGGAAGAAGTACTCGTACTTCAACTGCGCAGCCAGTGCCAGCTCTTCCTCAATCTGCTTCTGTACATTGGCCGGCACCCCGGCCGGATAGCGGCGATGGGCGCCGATATAGGTTTCCTGCCGCAGGAAGCTGGACGGCGTATGGCCCGGCGGGATTAGCTCGTTCGGGTATTCGTAGCGCAGCTCTTCCAGCGAGAACTGGCACAGATCGGCAATGCGCACGGTCTCTTCCAGCATTTGCGCCGTATAGACGTTGGCCAGGCGCAGGCGCGAGCGCAAATGCTGCTCGGCGTTCTGCCCCAGTTCATAACCGCATTCGCTGACCGGCTTGCCAAGCCGCACCGCCGTCAGCGTATCGTGCAGCGGCTTGCGCGAACGCACGTGCATGCAGACGTGGCCGGCCGCCACCATCGGCAGGGCGTGCTGCAGCGAGACTTCCTCGATCGCCGCGCCATGTGCTTCGTCGAAGGCGCGGCCCAGCATGGTCGTGGCGAGCCAGGTGCGCTTGCCGAAGGTGGCGGCCATCCAGGACGCCTGGCGGTGCAGGCGTTCCACCTCGGCCGGGTATTCCGGCAGCAGGAGCAGCAGGCAATCCGGCAGGCCGCGCAAATGTTCGCGCTCGGGCGGCGGGTTGGCGAAATCGTCCGGGTGCAGTTCGTAACTGCCCTTGTCGGCACGCATGCGGCCGAGGGTGATCATTTCGGACAGGTTGCCGTAGCCATTGCGGTTGCTGGCCAGCGCCAGCAAGGAGAGCGCGGGACTGCCGTCGGCATGGGTCAGGTGGAAATGGGCGCCGATCAGCAGTTTCAGGCCGGCCTGCCTGGCCTCGCCATGCGCGCGCACCACGCCGGCCAGCGAACATTCGTCCGTGATGGCCAGCGCGCTATAGCCGAGCTTTACCGCGCGCTCCACCAGTTCTTCGGCATGGGAGGCGCCGTGCAAAAATGAAAAGTTTGTCAGGCAAAACAGCTCCGCATAGGCGGGCAGCCCGGCGCGCGCTAACTGTGTATCCATACAGTATTTTACACCGCCTCCTGCATGCTGCGCCACCGTGTTGTATGCTGCGCCGATGGCTATTTACGAACTGAAATGTTTTGGCGCCCGGCCCGGCCAGGGCAATGCGGCGCTGGTAGTCTTCGACGGCCCTGCCGCCGCGGAGGAAAGGCAGGCCTTCGCCAAGGCAGCCAACAAGAGTGCCTGCGTGTTTGTCGACGGCGCCACGCTGGATTACTACTACCCGCACACGCGCTCTGCGCTCTGCCTGCATGCCACGCTGGCTGCCGCGCGCGTGCTGCTCGCCGATTCCCCCGGCGCGCTGACGGTGCGCACGGCCATGCACGGGCAGGAGCTGGTACTAAGGCGCAGCGGCGCCGCCATCTTCGCCAGCCTGGCACCGCAGGCTGCGCCGGAGGTCGCGCCGCCGGCCGACCTGGCTGAACGCCTGCTGGCGGCACCCGGCCTGGCAATCGTCACGCCTCCCGCCGTCGCATCGGTGGGCAGCCCCAAGATGCTGGTTGAAGTTGCCAACAGCGCCACACTGCAAGCGCTGCATCCCAACCTCGCCGCGATTGTCGACTGGGGCAAGGCAAATGGTGTGAATGGCATCTATGCCTGGTGCCGCCGCACCGACGGCGCCTTCGAAGGCCGCAACTTCAACCACCTCGATCCCGCCATCGAAGACAGCGCCACCGGCGTTGCCGCCGGCGCCCTCACCGTCCACCTGGGCCGCGCGCTCGACCTGTACCAGGGCGCCCAGCGCGGCCACCCCTGCCTGCTGCGCACCAGGCTCGACGGCGATCAAATCCTGGTCGGCGGCGCCGCGGAATACGTATGATCCGCAGCGCGGTCGTGGCGTAGTTGCAACGTAAACTTGTCATTTGTGAACGCTACATAAATGCACTTCAGCTAGAATCAAAGGCAATTTTTCCTAGGAGCAAAAAATTGCCAAGTCATTCGATTCTGCGTAAAGCCGTCCTGACCGCCCTGTATGGCGCGGGTGCCCTGTCCGCCCTGCCTGTGGCGGCGCAAACCCAGTCCGCCTCCGGTGACATGACTGTGGTGAACGTGGTTGGCTCGCGCCGCGCGACCAGTTCCCTCACCGACACCGTAGCGCCGGTCGATGTCATTTCCCTGACCAAGGCTTCCGAACAAGGCGCGCAGTTCGACCTGGCACAGACCCTGACCTTCATCTCGCCATCGTTCAACTCGACCCGCCAGACCGGCGCCGACGGCGCCGACCTGGTGGACTCCGCCGCGCTGCGCGGCCTGAGCTCGGACCAGACCCTAGTGCTGGTGAACGGCAAGCGCCGCCACACCTCCTCGCTGGTCAACATCTTCGGCGCACGCAACCGCGGCGCCACCGGCACCGACATGAACGCCATCCCGGTGATGGCAATCAAGGACGTGCAAGTGCTGCGCGATGGCGCCGCAGCGCAATACGGCTCCGACGCGATTGCCGGCGTGATGGACATCGGTCTGAAAAAGAACGTGGGCTGCGAATCGGCGGTCGGCTACGGCCAGTACGGCGCGGGCGACGGCAAGAACTGGCTGGCATCGGCCTATTGCGGCTTCGCCGTGGCCGGCGGCACCGTCGGCATCACCGGCGAATACCTGGACCGCGGCCGCTCCAACCGCGCTGAAGACGGCAACCCGCGCACCATCGGCGACTCCAAGTCCAGGAACAAGACCGTCTACGTCAACGGCGAAATCCCGGCCGGTCCTGGCCGTGTCTACTTCACCGGCGGCATGCAGCAGCGCGATGCCTCCAGCGGCGCCTGGGCGCGCAATGGCGACACCGACATCCCGACCCGCAACTCGGCCGCCATGTACCCGAACGGTTTCGTCCCGTTCATCAATGGCGACCTGGATGACCGCTACGCCATCTTCGGCTACAAGCAAAAGATCGGAGACTGGAATGCCGACCTGTCGCAAACCTACGGCTACAACCGCCTGAAGTACAACATCAGCAACACGCTGAACGCCTCCATCGCCAACCTCGACCTAATGAACGGCGGCAAGGGGATCAGCCCGAGCTCCTTCAATGCCGGCGGCTTCTCCTTCCAGCAGTCGACCACCAACTTCGACATGAACCGCTACTTCGAAGGCCTGGTGGGCGAAGGCCTGAACGTGGCATTCGGCGCCGAGTACCGTGCCGAGAAGTACAAGATCTACGCTGGCGAACCTGGCTCCTATATCGACGCGGACGGTGTCGGCACTGGCGGCAACGCCGGCAGCCAGGGCTTCCCGGGCTTCCGTCCTGGCGACGCGACTGACGCCAGGCGCCACAGCAACGCCGCCTACATCGACCTGGAAGCGGACCTGACCCCGAAGGCCCGCCTGCAAGGCGCCCTGCGTTGGGAAAAATACAGCGACTTCGGCTCCACCGTCACCGGCAAGATCGCCGGCAGCTATCGCGTTGCAGATCCTGTCCTGCTGCGTGCATCCGCATCGACCGGTTTCCGCGCACCGTCGCTGCAACAGGCATACTTCTCCTCGACCTACACCGACTTCGTGGGCGGCGTGCCGACCGATATCTCGATCACCCCGGCCGCCGGCCCGGTGGGCAAGGCAGCCGGCCTCGATCCGCTGAAGGAAGAGAAATCGCGCAGCTTCACCCTGGGTGCCACCTGGACACCGAACGCGGACCTGTCCGTCACCGCCGACCTGTACCACATCAAGATCAAGGACCGCATCGTGCTGTCCGGCCAGTTCAATCAGCAAAACTATCCTGCCCTGGCGGACAGGTTGGCGACCATGGGGGTGGGCGCGGCGCAGTTCTTCGTCAACTCGGTCGACACCAAGACCCAGGGCCTGGACCTGACCGCATCACACAAGAGCACCCTGTTCGGCAACAAGCTGACCACCTTCCTGGCCGCGAACTTCAGCAAGACCGAAGTGACCGACGTCCACGCCCCGGCCGCGCTGCAAGGCTTTGAAGACGTGCTGCTGTCCGAACGCGAACGCCTGTTCCTGGAACAGGGCGGCCCGCGCCGCAAGGCCACCCTGGGCTTCGACTACGTGACCGGCCCGCTGGAGACCAACTTCAAGATCATCCACTTCGGCCCGCAAACCCTGGGCACCTGGAGCGGCACCGCAGCCGGCGTGCCAAACCAGAAGTACCAAGCGAAGACCTCGGCCGACCTGGGCTTCACCTACGCGTTCAACAAGAACGCCAAGTTGAGCATCGGCGCCGCCAACATCTTCAACGTGCACCCCAGCACCCAGGATCCGAACGAAACCGATAACGGCTTCAAGTACGAGAGCGTGCAATTCGGCCTGAACGGCGTGGCCTACTTCGCACGCCTGCACGTAAAGTTCTAAGCACCACAACGGCCCAGCCCGTGTCACACCTTGGGGTCACACCCTAAGTGTGACACGGACACATCCGCAACAAAGCAGAGCCCGTGTCACCTTTGGGGTGTGACCCCAGGGTGGGACACGGGCTCTTGCGTATGGTTTGATGTAGCGCAAAGACTGCTCCGGTCAATTGATGCAATGTGGAATCACATTCCACTCGGAGGAGGTGCTATGGCTGCAATGACGATCCACCTGGCTGGCGACGTTATTTCCGCAATCGCCAAATGGGCTCCGGTAGAGCATATGTCGGCGGAAGAATTCATCCTCAGCGCCGTGTCCGAAAAATGCGCGAAAGCGAACGCACTGGAGGAAGTCGAGACCTTCTGGCGCGAGCTCGCGCTCCCCCTACCTCTTCGAAATTAGCGCCAGCTCGGCGCCCATGTTCGCAATCGCCGCGGCCGTGTAGTTGTCGGTGAAGAAGGGGTCGGCGAACAAGGTGCCCACTTCGGCCTTGCCGCGCAAATGCGCCAGGACCTGGGCCCGCTGGCTGTTGTAGTGCTGTTCCGGCACATGGGCGTATTCGCCGCGAATGCCTCGTGCATAGGCCTGGTACACCTCGGCCTCCTGGCCGAGGATGGCCAGGTCGACCGACAGCATGGTGTCTTTCAGCGGGTGCGCGATGGCAGCACCCTGGAAGTGGTCGGTGGCGCGGATCAGCGTCGCCACCTCGTCGGCGCGCACCGCATCGGGCTCCAGGCCGCTGCCCAGCCACAGGCGGGCGCTGGCTTCTTCATTCGATACATCGCCTGCGCCGTGGGCATACACCGCGTCATGGAACCAGAAGGCGGCCTTGACCAGGGCCACGTCGGCCGGCGCGGCGCCGGTATTGGCGGCCCAGGCGCGGATTTCCGCCAGGCCGTGCACCAGGTGGTCGAGGTTATGGTAATGGCGGTCGGCGCCGCCGTAGGCCGCCTCGCCGGTCACCCGTTCGAACCAGTCGGCCGCATGCGGGCGCTCGCGCCACAGGCTGTCCCATTCCTTGCGCAGCCAGGCCAGGATCCACGCCTTGTATGCCGGCGCGGGGACGAATTTCTTCATGGTCCAGTTCCAGCCCACCGGACCTTCCAGCGCCTTGACGAAGCTGGAGCTCACCGAACCCAGGTCGCGCGGCGGCATCACGAACAGCGTCTTGGCGCCGCCGATCACTTCTACATTGGTTTGCTGGATCAGGTTTTCGTAATCGAAATCGGCAGTGCTGCGGATGCCGCGGATCAGGTAGTCGACGCCGTTGCGCTTGGCCACGCGCGCCGTGTATTCGCTTTTCACGATCTGCACGCTGACATTATTCCAGCCCAGTTCCGCGCAACTGGCCAGCACGATGGCCTTGCGCTCCTCGGCCGAGAATTTAGGCGCCTTGGTGGAGTTCTCGGACAGGAAGACAACCACTTCCTCCGCGATGGAACGCGCTTCGCCAATGACCCACATATGGCCGTTGGTGATAGGGTCCAGAGTCCCCGAGAAACCGATCTTCTGCATGCCCTGCTCCGATTGTTGAAAACGACATTCTAGCGCGGGGCAAACTCCACCGTCACTTTCAGGCCGCCAAGGCGCTCCGAGGCGTCCAGCGCCAGCCTGGCGCCATGCCGCTCGGCGATGGCGCGGATGATGGCCAGGCCAAGCCCGCTGCCTTGGGCTTCGCTGCCGGGTACGCGGTAGAAGCGGTGGAACACGCGCTCGCGTTCTTCCGGTTCGATGCCGGGGCCGCTGTCTTCCACCACCAGCCGCGCCCCGGGGCCGCCCGCGGTGCCAGTGCCCAGCACCGAGACGTCGACCGTGCCGCCGGCCGGCGTATATTTGACGGCGTTGTCGACCAGGTTGCGCAACAGGATCACCAACGCATCGCCCTGCCCTTGCACCGTCGCCTCGTCAGCCTGCTCCAGCCCAAGGTCGATGCTGCGTGCCTGCGCGGCGCCTGCCATGTCGCCCACCGCACGCTTGGCAAGGCCGGTCAGGCTGACCGGTTCCAGCTTGGCGTCGGCAGCTTCCGTGCGCGCCAGTACCAGCAATTGCTCGACCAGGCGCGAGGCCCGCTCGACGCCCGCCGACAGGCGGCCAATCGCCACGTCGCGCGCTTCGCTGCAATCGGCGCGGGCCAGGCTGAGGATCTGCAGCTTGAGTGCCGCCAGCGGCGTGCGCAACTCATGCGCCGCATCGGCCACGAAGTTCTGCTGCGCCTCGAACGCAGTCTGCACGCGCGAGAACAGCAGGTTCAATTCCTGCACCAGCGGCCGCACTTCATCCGGCAGGTCGGCATCGGAGACTTCAGACAGATCGTCGGCCTTGCGCGATGCCAGTTGCCGCTGCACCCGCGCCACCGGCGCCAGCGAGCCCGAAACCACCCACCACACCACCAGCATCAGCACCGGCGCCATCAGCGCGATCGGACCGACCGTGCGCAAGGCCAGCGTACCGGCCATGCGCTTGCGCACGGCCAGGTCCTGGGCAATCTGGATGGTCTGGGTCGCGGTCTGCGCCGAGAACACGCGGTAAGTCGTGCCATTGGCGCGCACATTGGAGAAGCCCAGCACCGCCCGTTGCGGCAGCTCGGCGCGCGACAGCGAGCGGAACACCTGGATGCCGTCCGGCGTCCACACCTGCACCACCATCTCGTCGTTGCCCGGGTCATTGGGGTCGCGGTTACCGGTGGCCGCCATCGGCGCATTGGAGCGCAGCGACATCGCCATCTGCTGCATGTGGTAGTCGAAAATCTGGTCGGCGTCGCTCAGCGCCGAACTGTAGGCGATCATGGCCTGCGCCACGGCAGCCATGGTGATCGCCGCCAGCAAAAACCATAGCAGGCGCCCACGCAGCGAGTGCGTGACGTTGACTTTCGGGACCGCCATCATCATGCCTTGGGCACCATGTAGCCGAGGCCGCGCACGTTCTGGATCAGTTCCGACCCGAGCTTCTTGCGCAGACCGTGGATATATACTTCAACCGCGTTGGAATTGACTTCGTCCTTCCAGCTATACAGCTTTTCTTCGAGCTGGGCGCGCGACAGAACGATGCCGGGACGCGCGATCAGCGCTTCCAGCACTGCCCATTCGCGGGCCGACAGGCTGACCGGCTGGCCATTGGCAATCACTTCGCGCGTTTGCGGGTTGATCGACACGCCCTTGTGCTCGAACACCGGTTCGGCACGGCCGGCGGCGCGGCGCAGCAAGGCGCGGATGCGGGCCAGCAGTTCGTCCAGGTCGTAAGGCTTGAGCACATAGTCGTCGGCGCCGGCATCCAGCCCGGCAATGCGCTGCTCCACCGCGTCGCGCGCGGTGGCTACCAGCACCGGCGTCAGCTCCTTGCGCGCGCGCATCGAGCGCAGCACTTCCAGGCCGTCTTTCTTCGGCAAACCCAGGTCCAGCAACACCAGGTCGTAGGTCTGGGTTTGCAGTGCCGTGTCGGCCATCGCGCCATCCTTGACCCAGTCGACGGCGTAGTGCTCTGCCCTCAGCAGGTCGAGCACTACCTCGCCGATCATCGTGTCATCTTCTACCAGCAGGAGGCGCATTGTCTTACCTTTCTTGTTTTGTTAGCCGAGGCGCACCGGGATAAAGATGCGGTCCTCGCCGCGCTGGATCAGCAGCGCTACGGATTTCGTCGATTTTGCCACGAGGTCGCGCACATCGTTGACGGAAGTGACAGCCCTGCCGTTCACCGACAACAGCACGTCGCCCGGCTGCACGCCCGCGCTGGCGGCCGCACCGCCGGCATCTTCGATCAGCAAGCCCGACGCCAGGCCCGATTCACGGCGTTCCAGCGGGTCGAGCTGGCGCAGCGACAGGCCGAGGCGCAGCTTGGCCGCTGCTTCATCGTTCTGCAGCGCGGCCACATTGCGCTCGGAGGCATTACCCAGCTTGCCTTCCAGAGTCACGGTCTTGCCCTGGCGCCAGACCTCAAGCGCTACTTTATCACCCGGCATGGCCAGGCCCACCATTGCCGGCAGGTCGCCGGAAGCAACGATCTTCTGGCCATTCATCTTGCGGATCACGTCGCCCGCCTTCAGGCCAAGCTTATCGGCCGGGCCGCCGCGTTCCACGTTGGACACCAGCGCGCCTTCCGGCGACTCCAGGTCGAAGGAATCGGCAAAGCCCTGGTTCACTTCCTGCACCATCACGCCCAGGCGTGCATGCACCACCTTACCGGTCGAAACCACCTGATCGCGCACGCGCGTCGCCACGTCGATCGGGATCGAGAACGACAGGCCCTGGTAGCCGCCGCTCTGGCTGTAGATCTGCGAGTTAATGCCGATCACTTCGCCCTTGGTGTTGAACAGCGGGCCGCCCGAGTTGCCAGGGTTGATCGCCACGTCGGTCTGGATGAAGGGCACGTTCGAATCGTCAGGCAGGGAACGGCCCTTGGCGCTCACCACGCCGGCGGTGACGGTGTTTTCCAGGCCGAACGGCGAGCCGATGGCCAGCACCCACTCGCCCACTTTCACGTCGGTGGAGCGGCCCAACGGCACCACAGGCAGGTTCTTGGCCTCGATCTTCAGCACGGCCACGTCGGTTTTCGGGTCCGAACCCAGCACCTTGGCGCGGAATTCGCGGCGGTCGGTCAGCTTGACCGTCACTTCGTTGGCGTCGCGCACCACGTGGGCATTGGTCAGGATGATGCCGTCGGCGCTGACGATGAAGCCGGAGCCGACGCCATGGGTTGGGGTGGGCGCGCCGCCGCGGCCGCGCTGGCCAGGCTGCTGGAAGCGGCGGAAGAATTCGAAGAAAGGATCGTTTTCAGCATCGGCGTCGCCACGGAAATTGGCTTCCTTGGTGCTGCCCACCGTGCTGATATTGACAACAGCCGGGCCATTGCGGGAGGCGATCACGCTGAAGTCAGGCAGGGAAATCATCGGCGCGGGCACGGGCGCCGGCGCGCCCTGGGCGGCATTGGCCGGGGCGGTAATGACGGCTTGGGGGGCGGCGAAGGCCTGGCTATGCTGGATAGCGATGGCTGCACCGGCACCGGTAACACCGGCGGTGGCCAGGGCGAGGAACATGGTGGTGGTGTTGCGCATGATTTGACTCCTGATGAAATGTCTTTCTCAACGGCTCTAATATGCGGCATCAAACTTAGACGCGTCTTAATGCAAAAAAGGCCGGAAATCCGGCCTTTTCATGGGAGCTACGCGTGCTTAGGCGGCAGCTTTCTGCTCCAGTGCAGTGTGGTTGACGACACCGTCGATGGCGATCTTGCGGGCCTTCAGGGCTTCCGGCACTTCGCGCACCAGTTCAATGGTGAGGATGCCGTTGTCGAAGGATGCGCCGGTCACCTTCACATGGTTGGCGAGCTGGAAGCGCTGCTCGAAATCGCGGAAGGCGATGCCGCGGTGCAGGAAGGTCTTTTCCTGGCTATCTTTTTGCTTGCGGCCAATCACCACCAGGGAGTCGCGCTCGGAAGTGATATCGATTTCGCTGCGGTCAAAGCCGGCCAGCGCCATCACGATACGGTACTGGTCTTCGGAGACCAGCTCGATATTGTACGGAGGGTAGCTGGGCTGGTCGCTGCGATGCGAGTCATTCAGCATCTGGGCCAGGCGGTCAAAACCGATGGCGGAACGATACAGTGGGGTCAGGTCAAAAGTACGCATTTTCATATCCTTTCAAGGTTAAGCGATATAAGGTCCGGCGGTCCCCGGCTGGGCAACCGCTGATTCCGATATAAGTGCCCAAAAAAGGATTTCAAGGGTCTTTTTTGCGTTACGTTCCGAAACAATTTGCCTGACCCTGCGTGCTAAACTCGCCCGTCACACTTTCCACGTTGAAATAAATGAAACTGTTCACCAACACCGCCCTCACCCTGCTGCTGGGCTCCGCCTTCAGCGCCCACGCCGGCCAGGCCATCCCTGCCCCGGCCGACCAGCCTTACCCTGGCACCATCGTGATGAAGGTCGATGCATCGAATACCGCCCAGAATATCTACCGCATCCAGCAGACCATTCCCGCCAAGCCGGGCAAGATGACGCTGCTGTTCCCACAGTGGGTGACGGCCCAGCACGGCCCCACCGGTGCGCTGAACCAGTTTGCCGGCTTCAAGGTATCGGTCAACGGCAAATGCCTGCCATGGCGCCGCGACAACGTGAACGTGTACGCCTTCCACATCGAGGTGCCGGCCGGCGCCAAGGCGATCGAGGTGGAATACCAGCACCTGGCCCCGACCGAAGCCGCGCAGGGCCGCACCTCGATCACGCCTGACATGCTGGGCATCCAGTGGCAATCGCTGACCATGTACCCGGCCGGCTATGCCACCCGCCGCATCCCGATCCAGGCAACGCTGACGCTGCCGGCCGGCTGGCAGTACGGCTCCGCGCTGGAAGAAGCTGAACGCAAGGGCGACGTGGTGACCTTCAAGACCACCGACGTGGAAACCTTCGTCGACTCGCCGCTGTTCGCTGGCCGTTACTTCAAGCGCTTTGACCTTGACCCGGGTGCCAGGGTGCCGGTGCACCTGAACGTGGTGGCCGACAACGCGGAGGCGCTGGAAGCCAAGCCGGAGCAGATTGAACTGCACCGCAACCTGGTCAAGCAAGCCTACAAGGTGTTCGGTTCCCAGCACTACAAGCATTACGACTTCCTGTTCGCGCTGAGCGATGAGTTCGGCCGCGTGGGCCGCGAACACCACCAGTCCAGCGAGAACGCGCTGAAGACCGACTACTTCACCGACTGGAACAAGACCGAATCCGAGCGAGGCCTGCTGCCGCATGAATTCACCCACTCCTGGAACGGCAAGTTCCGCCGCCCGAAAGGCCAGGACGTGCTGAACTTCAACCAGCCGCTGCAAAACGATTTGCTGTGGGTATACGAAGGCCAGACCACGTACTACGGTGAGGTACTCGCTTCGCGCTCAGGCCTGATGAAGGCTGCCAGCATCAAGGACACCATCGCCGCCACCGCTGCGCGCTACAGCATCCAAAAGGGCCGCGAATGGCGCTCGGTGCAGGACACCACCTACGACCCGATCATCAACGCGCGCCGCGCCATCCCTTGGTCGAACTACCAGCGCAGCGAGGACTACTACACCGAAGGCATGCTGATCTGGCTGGACGTGGATACCAAGATCCGCGAACTGTCGGGCGACAAGCGTTCGCTGGACGACTTCTCCACCAGCTTCTTCGGCGTGGATGATGGCCGCAATACCGCCCTGCACTACACCTTCGAAGACGTCGTCAAGGCGCTCAACAGCGTGCAGCCGCACGATTGGGCCACGTTCCTGCGTACCCGCATTGAAGACCTGGGTCCGGTGCCGATGGACGGCATCACCCGCGCCGGCTACAAGCTGGTATTCGCCGACAAGCAGACCGACTTCCTGAAGGCCGCGGAAGACCGCAGCAAGTCTGCCGACTTCACCTACTCGCTGGGCTTCAATGTCGGCAGTGAAGGCAAGATCGAAAGCATCCAGTGGGAAGGCGTGGGCTTCAAGGCTGGCCTGTCGGGCAATACCACCCTGCTGGCAGTGAATGGCCGTGCCTACAAGGCCGACGTGCTGCGCAAGGCGATCACCGAAGCCAAGGCGAGCAAGAAGCCGGTCGAGCTGCTGGTGAAACACGGCCAGCAATACAGCACCGTCGCGCTGGAATACTACGAAGGCTTGAAGTATCCGCGCCTGGAGCGCATTGAAGGCGCGCCTGACCGACTGGAAGCCATCCTGGCGCCGCGACAGTAAGTCAGCACCAACGGGCGCACTGCGGTGCGCCCGTTTTCTTTTGCCCGCGCTACAGTGGTGGCCATCATGGTCACCGTCTACACCTGGTCCACGCCCAATGGGCGCAAGCCGCTGATCCTGCTGGAAGAACTCGACCTTCCTTATGCAGTGGTGCCGGTCAACCTGCGCGAGCATGAGCAGTTCGCACCGGACTTCCTGGCCATTTCCCCCAACAATAAGATCCCGGCCTTGCAGGATGGCGCGCTGACGTTATTCGAAAGCGGTGCAATCCTGACTTACCTCGCCGAAAAATACGACCGCTTTCTCGCGCCGGCAGGGCCCGAACGCTACCGCACCCTGCAATGGCTGTACTGGCAGGTCGGCGGCCTGGGCCCCATGCTGGGCCAGTTGGGCTTCTTCTCGAAAGCGGACCTGGCGCTGCCGAAAGAACATTTCACGGCCGAGGCGGACCGCTTGCTGAATGTGCTCGACCGCGCACTGGCCGGCAATGCCTACCTGGCCGGCGACCATTACACGATCGCCGACATTGCCTGCTACCCGTGGACGGAGGCGGCGGCTTCGCACCTGGAATTGAACCTGTCCGGCAAGCCCGCAGTACAACGCTGGCTGGCCCAGGTTGGCGACCGTCCCGCCGTCAAGAAAGCGATGGCGTGGAAGCCTGATAATCCTTGAGGTAACGTTCACTCCAGGCCGCAATCAGACCTGCCACGTAGCTGGCATCCTCGCGAACGGCCAGCAGGTGATCCGCCGTATCGAGCGAGATAAAACTCTTTGGATGCTTGGCCGCGGTGAAGATTTCCAGCGCATTATTGATACCGACCGTTGTGTCGCCCGGCGCGTGCATGATGAGCAGAGCCTTGCGCATATTGGCGATCTTGTTGCGCAAGCTGTTCTCCGCCACGTCTTCCAGGAACTGGCGCTTGATGCGGAACGGCCGCCCTGCCAGTTGCACCATGGCCTCGCCCTGTGCCGTGATCGCATCGATCTGGTCGCCGAACAAATGGGTAACGTGCACCGGGTCGCTTGGTGCGGCAATGGTGACCACGGCCTGCGCTTCCGGCACGCTGCCGGCAAAGGCCAGTATCGCCGCGCCACCGAGGCTATGGCCGATCAGGATGCGCGGCGCCTGGAATTCGCGCCGCAGAAAATCGGTGGCTGCCTGCAGGTCGGCCACATTGGAAGAAAAATTGGTGTTGGCAAAATCGCCTTCGCTGGCCCCCAAGCCGGTGAAGTCGAAGCGCAGCACCGCAATGCCGTGATCCGTCAGCGACTGCGAGATGCGGCTGGCGGCGAAAACGTCCTTGCCGCAGGTGAAACAGTGCGCAAACAGGGCATAGGCGCGCACGCCATTTTCCGGCGAGTCCAGCCGCGCCGCCAGCATTTGCCCATTTGCGCCAGGGAATTCGAGTCGTTGTGCGTACATGTGCGCTCCTCCCAATTTGCGCCCATCATACGCCTTCCTTCAACTGCTTTCAGTGCGCGTACTCGCCAACCAGTCGCGCGGCGACATTCCGACGTTGGCCGCGAACGCGCGTGACAGCGCCGAGGGATTTGCGTAGCCCAATTCGTCCGCCAGCAGCTTGATCGGCCGTCCTTCTTTCAAACGGTTCCGTGCAATGGCGATGCGCCATCCGGTCAAGTAGTCGGCAGGCGTCTGTCCCACCAGTTCACGGAAGGTGTTGGCAAACGCCGTGCGGGACATGCACGCCTGCTGAGCCATTCGTTCGAGAGTCCAGGCCTCGCCTGGTGCATCGTGCATTGCCACCAGGGCGCGGGCCAGTCGCGGGTCCGACAGGCCGTTGATAAGGCCAGGACGTATTCCTGCTTCGTGTGGATGGTCCAGCAGCCAGCGCAACAACTGCAGGACGGCGACTTCAAACAGGCGGTCGGCCAGCAGCCGATGGCCGCAGCGAACCTGCTCGGTCTCGGCAAACAGCAAGTCAAGGACCACCTGCAGTCCCGGCACGCGCGCCAGCGGCAGTGCGATGACCGGAGGAAGCGCCCGTGCCAAAGGGTTGTCCAGCCCTCCTTCAAAGGTCAGGCGCGCGCAGGTAAAGTCCGAGCCTTCGGCTGGGGGATTGTGGAACAGGTGAGTAAATGGGCGCGGGTACAGCAAGACTGCCGGTTCATCAAAGCGAAGCGATGCCGGCGCGTCCTGCGCGCTAGGGTGGCTTACCGTGAGCTCCCCGCGCCGCAGGACATGCAGGTAGCCATGCCCTTCGCTCGCATCGAAATGGCTGAGGCCACACAAGGCGCCGGCGTGATGCAGTTGTGCCTGGATGCGGAAGCGGCCGAGTATGCCGGATAGGCGATCAATAGGGTCTGGAACAGGCATTTGAACGAATTGGTATGAATACAGTACAAATTGAACCCAATTATACATTCCAGAGCCACATACTACGTCCTCCCAAACAAGCAACTGAAAGGACAAAATATGCGATCGTTCCCAACTGCCCGGCTGGCGGGCGCCCTGCTGGCTGGCATTACCTGCGCGGCAACTGCACATGACGGCGCCCATCACGGCGGCATCCCGACGGCCAAAAACCAGGCAGTCATGGCCCCGTTCGACATCGTGCATACCCGCATCAGCACCCAGGGCAACGCAGCGATTTTTCACATGGCAGTTTCAGGCAGTGCCGGTTCGTCCCATCCTGCGAAGTCGGGCAAGCTGGCGGGCAGTTCCGTATTTTCCTACGTCTGGCCCACCAGCCTCGATCCTTCCGTCGTCGGGTTCGAAGCAAAGACTGGCATCCTGGCATTTGCCGTGACCGCCCATCCAGACTTTGACGACACGCCGCTGTTCGATGAAAACGGCGATGGCCGCCTCGACAATGACGGCGATGTCTGGCATTCGCACTGGGTCGTCTTGAAGCCGGACGCCCAATGCGGCAAAGACGCGCTGAAGGTGGTCGATATTCCGGAAGGCGGCAAGCCGCGCCTGCCGAAGACCTGGCCTGGCCTGCCTTTGCTGATCGACAGTCCCGGCTGGTCGCCCGCCTTCAAGGATGGGTCGGTCGACGTGCGCGTTCCCTTCGACGATATCGGCGTCGTCGAGGCAAGCAGCTTTGACGGCGTGACCGCTGCACTTCGGGTGAACGCCAGCGTCCATAGCCCGCTGCTGTGTGTGGCGAATGTGTTCAAGGTCGCTTCAGGCAACTTGTCGCTGCCGGGGAAGGTCAACAAATAACAGGGTCAGGCGAACAAACCATGCAGGTACCAGCGCGTTTCCTCGGTGCCTGGGGTGCGTTCGCGGTATACCCAGTAGTAGGCATTGTCTTCGCCCTCGGCGATGAAGTAGTCGCGGCTTTGCGTCTCGCTCCACCAGCCGGCCTCGATGCGCTCGGGGGTCGACACCATGCGCAGCGGCGAGCAGTAGAACGGGCGGTGGTCGCGCATCAGGAGCGGGATCGGCTTGGGCAGCAGGAAGGCCGGGCGCGGCAAGGGGCGCGGCGGCATCTGGCTCGCCACATCGGCCGGGCGCACCTTCTCGTGCAAGGGCACCCAGCGGTTGGCCACTTCGGGGCGGTAGTCGGCCTTGGGATATGACTGCAGCACGTTCTCCGCCCCAAGGCGCGCCACCAGCACTTCGAACAGGCGCTGGCGGTCCTGCGGGCTGCCGCCGGGGTCGGGGAACAGCGAATCGCTGAGCGGCGCCATCGGCTCGACCTGGGCCGCTTCCAGCGCCAGCCCGATCACCGGTGCCGGCAGCTCCACCTTGGCCAGGCGTTCCTTCAGCAAGCGCACGATGTGCTCGTCGCGCCAGGTAGGTTCGGCCAACATCACTTCCACCGGAGTCGGCGGACAGGCTTCGCGGCCGCGCTCATGTTCCAGCAACAGGCGTATGCGCGAGACGGCGAACTGGTGGGCGCACAGCCAGCCGGTCAGCTGCTGCAGCAGGCGGCAGGCGCCGGCCAGCAGCAGGTCGGTATTCTCGATGCGGCCGAACAGTTCCAGCTTGGCCTTGAAGCTGGGCGGTGCTTCGATCCATTCGTGCATTTCAGGCGCCAGGCCTTGCGCGGCATCGAGCATGTCCAGCACCTCGATGCCGCAGCGGCGTTGCAGGCCGGGACGCGGCAAACGCACCAGGTCACCGATACTGAGGCAGCCGATGCCGTCCAGCCAGCGCTGGTGGCGCTGCAGCGGCGGCAGCAAGCCTACCGGCAGGCGATGCAGCCGGCGCAGCAGGCTATCCAGCTTGAGCATGCGGCCGCCGCCGGCGCGCGCCAGCAGCCAGGCGCCACGCGCGGTGGGTGCCACGCCCAGCACGCCGCTGAAACCGAGCTTTTGCAGGCTGTCCCTCACCAGGCGACACAGGCGGCGAATGCCGCCGAACAGGCGCAGGCTGGCGCCCACGTCCAGCAACAGGGTGGCGCCCTCGCCTTCCGCCACTTGCGGCGTGTATTGCAGCATGGCCATGGCGACTGCCTGCAAGGCTTCCCTTTCCTGTTGCGGGGCGCGTTCGTGCATCTGCGCTTCAGGCGCCAGCATCAGGGCACCGCTGCGACGCATGCCGGGACGCACGCCCATCACATGGGCGCGATACGAGACCGCGAGTACGCCCTCCTGTTCCAGCACGACGCTGCACAGGTCATCCGACCAGTTCGGACAGAACACTTCGAGCGGTAGCCGGGGCAGGTAGAGGGCGATCCACAGACGCATGGCGTTGCAACAGGGTTGGGGTTAATGGGAGGAACAGCGGCGTGTCGCGCTGCGGTCCGCGGCGCTTGACGAATTCGATATTGATGCCGCCCGGCGCCGGCCGCAGCGCCAGCCGCAGCGGCGCGGGCGAGGAATCCTGGGCGGCAGCAATCGGCCGCAGCAGGAAGAACAGCGTTTCACCGCACTGGGCTGCCAGATGCAGGCGGCGCAGCGATTCGGCGCGGATGTGTTGTTGCCATAACAGCACCGCGCCGCAACTGCCGCTGCGCAGGATCTGCTCGGCCGCCCACAGGCTGTCGGCGGCTTTGCCGGTGTTGCGAATCCATAGCAGTTGCTGCGGAGGCAAGTCGAGACCGAGCGCTTGCGGGGCATATGGCGGCTGTAGCAAGGCCGCAGGGCGGGTCAGGCTGGCCAGGGTGGCTTTCAACAAGCGCAATTCACCGATGCCAGGTTGCTGGAGTAGCAACTCCGTCAGGACGCCCGTGGGCCAGCCTCCTCCCGGCAACTGATGGGAGAGGACTGGTATGCCGGTATCCACACAGGACGTGGCTCCCCTGGTGAGTTGGGAGGCCAGCCAGAGGGCCGGGTGCAGGGGTTGGGGGTCAAGAAGCGCCATGAGGAAACATACTGTATATGCATACAGTATAATCCTACCGGCGCGAGGAAAAAACCTGTTTCAAGGTTGGAGCAGTGTTATTTGCAATTTAATCAGAAACAGGAAATTAAAGTTAAGGAAAGGAGCTTGGCACGGCCAAGGAAATTTTGGATGGTCAACCGCTTTGCAGCGCACCAGCGCATGCAAGGAGCCTTCCTGGAGGGATGGCGCGGCATCCTATGGTTGATGACTACGCTGGTTACAAAGCGCTGTTTGCCGCCTAAACCCGCTGAACAGGTGGGACGGCTAACCGCTTACTCACGGTATCGCGGAAATGCCAACTATCAAATCCAATACCAATTACCAAAAGATTGCTTTGCAATTCGGCAACTTGTACCCTAGACAGAAGCGCGGAGTGTTTCGCTTTATGGAGAGCGGACCGACTCACAAGACACGCTAGAACAGCCGCAATGCGCGATCAAGAGAAGTCTTGCTGATAATCCAAACCACCTTATGGGGGCGACATGTCTACGAAACTTGAAAAAGCGCTTGGATTGATTGAACAGGCGGCCGCCCACGTGTTTGGCTCGGATCCTAAAGTCCGTTCTGTCGGTGTTGGTAAGACGACCGGCGGATACGGCTTCATTGCAATTAGAAACGAGAAAGCGATTTTGCCGTTGGCAGCCGGGCAGGCAGCAGCCCCATCCTCGGCCTTCGAAGGAATTCCCATCGAATACGTATCTAGCCAAAATGATCCCATGTGCATGGTGCGCCTGCCTCACTCGGGTCCTGGCAGCCCCGGGGCAAGCAGCGTCGTCCCTGAGCAACTTTTCAACACCCCACTTGTATGTGGCTTGCAACTGCAGAACTTCGACGACGATATCCGCAAAGGCGTAATCAACGGCGGACACATGATTGTCGGCACGCTGGGCTGTTTTGTCGAATACCAAGGAAAAGTCGCGATCCTTTCAAACAACCACGTATTGGCTGGCGAAAACAGCGGCAAGAAGAGCACGGACCGAATTCTGCACCCGGGTGGTCCGACATTCGATCCAAATCGGCAGGTCGCAACGCTTACCGACTTTGTCCTACTGCAGCCCAGTCCAGTAGCTGCGACTGTCGCTGCAGGCACCGCGATTTTGAACGACGTCGATGCAGCAATTGCGCTAGTCACACCTAACTACTCCACACAAGCTCAGCAATCGTATTTGCCGACACGATTGCCGCCCGCTCCTGGTGGCGTGGCGGCTCCCAATGGTGTTGCGGCTGCTGCAGTAGGTGATGTTGTATATAAGGTTGGTCGCACCACAGGCCTGACCTGGGGGACCATAAAACAAATCGGAGCGGTTGTTGGACCTGTTGGATATACGCCAGGCCCATGTTGGTTCCGCAACAACATTATCATCGAAGGAAATAATGGAACATTGTTCTCCGACCATGGCGACTCTGGATCGGCCATTCTTCGTAACGATGGTGCAGTCGTCGGTCTGCTATATGCTGGCAATGGGACCCAGACCTACGCGTGCGACATTAATCTGGTCCTCGCAGCGTTGCAGTGCAAGCTTGTTTGATCAGCTGACGTAGCTGGCCAGAGGCTCCCTCCCCGGGAGTCTTCGGCCCCTTTAGTCAAATTGAGACCAGGTTTCCTCCTCGCGAACCGAGCGGAACAGGCTGTTGGAAGTCGCGTTTCACAACAACCGAAACCGAATCATTGCCGATCTTGACTGCACTGGGGAAAGTTTCGCGAGCAGACGGCGGAACCATTAAAACCAAGACCGCCTCATCGGAGTTTTGAGCCTTACCGACTCCAAGACTATAAGGACCGTTGAAGCCCTTGAGAACGATCCTGTGCAGGGAAGGCTGTCCCACCTGTGCAGCCAATTGATAAATATCCATGATGCCCTCCAGCAACGAACCTGTCCTAGTCTTAGTGTAGCACCAATATCGGTACGATTTTAGTTTCTTTTAGGAAGCCAGTATTGCAAAAACGTCACAGCCATTCGCTCGAAGTCGACGCTCATATATTCACCCACCCGGTGTGAAGCAATCGCTCCCGTCGTAATCATGGTCAGTCCAGTGAGATTCGTCTGTTCAAGAACACACCGATCAACAGCAAAACGCCCATTACATCACCACGTTCTTGCAGTCTGCTGCAACGCAACACTGAATGCAAGGTATTTCACTCCTCTCGATGATTCCGTCCGTGCCAGCCATAGCGTAGTCGTCTGAAGACAGGACTTCATGTGGCGTACAAACTCGACTTTGGCGGGCAAGCAAATGCGCTACCAAGTTATGTTTGAGCACCTTCTTCCAAGGGCTATCGTAGTGATCGGCCATGGAGGCAGCCTAGCGCCTCCGATGCAACGCCGATACCGGTCAACGCAAGAACCCATCGGATAGCGCTTGACTGATAGAATCGGCAATATTGCCAACTAAAAACCACCTGCCATGCAACTGATCGGCGCCATCCTGTTTGCCCTTGCCTTATTGCACACCTTCAGCGCGAAAGCGTTCGAGCGCATGTCCCACAAATCCTCGCGCCATGCAGGCTTGCTGCATTTGCTGGGCGAGGTGGAGGTGGTGTTTGGTTTCTGGGCCATGGTTCTGCTGGTGGTGATGGCCTTTGTGGCCGGGCCGCAGAATGCCATCGCCTACGCGGAAACGCAGCAATACACCGAGCCGCTGTTCGTTTTCGTGGTGATGGTAGTGGCGGCCTCGCGGCCGGTGCTGGACTTCGTACAGCGCTTGGTCGATGTGCTGTCCGGCGGCCGTCCATTGCTGCAGGCATGGATGGGCCTTGCGCTGGTGCCGCTGGCCGGCTCACTGATCACCGAGCCTGCCGCCATGACGCTCGCCGCACTGATGCTGGCGCCGCAAATCTTCCGTGATGGCGTGCCTGAATGGCAGAAGTACGCCGCGCTTGGCGTTTTGTTCGTCAACGTTTCGATCGGCGGCACGCTGACCGCTTACGCCGCGCCACCCGTGCTGATGGTCGCCGCAACCTGGCAATGGGATAGCGCCTTCATGGCCGCCAACTTTGGCTGGAAAGCGACGCTGGCCGTGCTGGTCAACGCCACCGCCGTGACCTGGCTTCTGCGCGAACAGCTGCGCAATGGCGCCAACAAAGGCGACGCACCAGCACTCACCGCCCGCGCGCCCGCGCCTATGCTGACCAGCATGATCCACCTCGCCTTCCTCGCAGCGGTGGTCATGCTGGCGCACCATCCGGTATTGTTCCTCGGCCTGTTCCTGTTCTTCCTCGGCTTCACCACCGCCTATCCGCAACACCAGTCGCCGCTGATCCTGAAGGAAGCCTTGCTGGTCGGCTTCTTCCTGGCCGGCCTGGTGGTACTGGGCAGCATGCAGCAATGGTGGCTGCAACCAATTGTCGAAAGCCTGCAGCCACTGGCACTCTTCTTCGGCGCGCTGGGCTTAACTGCCATCACCGACAACGCCGCCCTCACCTATCTCGGTTCGCTGATCGACGGCATCTCGCCGCATGCGCAATACATGCTGGTAGCAGGCGCCGTTGCCGGCGGCGGCCTGACGGTGATCGCCAACGCACCGAATCCCGCCGGCATCTCGCTGCTGCGCAAAGGATTCCGCGATGAATCAATCAGCGCGCTTGGCTTGCTGGCGGGAGCCCTTGCGCCGACTGCAGTTGCTGCCATTGCGTTCTTCTTGTAGGACTACGCCGCACTAGCGTAGCGCGCGCCTTGCACACGCGGCTTGGGCTATTCTGGCCTCACTCGATCACACAAATGAGGAGAGCAGAATGAGCTATCTAGACCGCGACAAATTCGGCATCTATCGCGACCGTGACGACAACGATGGACCAGGCCCACGCCTGATGGGCGCCGACACGCTGATGGGTGAAGACGTCTATAACCGCCAGGAAGAAGATCTTGGCGACATCAAGGAAATCATGCTCGACATGCAGACCGGCCAGATCGCTTATGCGGTGCTGTCTTTCGGTGGCGTGCTGGGCATGGGCGACAAGCTGTTTGCCGTGCCATGGCAGGCATTGCAGCTCGACACTGTCAACAAGCGATTTGTCCTTGACTGCACCAAGGAAAAACTGGAAAACGCACCAGGCTTCGACAAGGACCGCTGGCCAGACATGGCAAACCCAGAATTTAGTACGCAGATCCATAATTTCTATGGCACCAGCGCCACCGGCATGCGTACCTCGACCGGCAGCGTGATGGGTTCAGGCACCAGCACCATGCAAAGCGGATCGACCAGCGGCAGCAGCTATAGCGGCGGCTCCACCGGCAGCTCGAGCGGCGACAAGGGCAATTATTGATTGGCAGGATTTGAACGTTTTCTGTCAGTCCTGAGCCTCACCCAGCGCGGATAATCGGCTGCCGATCCACCAGCCGATTATCCGCCATGCGTTTACTCTTTGCCTTCCTGCTGTTCGTATTGTCCTGCGCCCATGCGGGCGAGTTGCCGGCCTACCAGCCCCGTCCCGGCCACGAACGCCCTGTGATCGCGATCCTCGGCGACAGCGTTTCCACCGAAATTACCGACTTCATGCTGCCTTACGGCGTGCTGCAGCGCGCCGGCATCGCACAAGTGCTGGCCGTTGCCGACGATGGGGCCGCCATCACCATGAATACCGGGCTGCGCGTGCAGCCCGATCTCGATGCCGCAGGATTCGACCAGCGCTTTCCCGAAGGCGCGGATTACATCATCGTGCCAGCCATGCGCCGCGTGCAATTCGCGCCTTTGCTCGCCTGGCTGCGGGCGCAAGCGGCCAAGGGTGCCACAGTGGTCAGCATTTGCGATGGAGCGCTGGTCGTGGCCAACAGCGGCTTGCTGAAAGGCCGGCGCGGCACGGCGCATTGGGCCACCCATGACCATCGCGTCGAGAAATACCCCGAAACCGAATGGCTGCAAAACGTGCGCTATGTCGCCGATGGCAACGTCATTTCCAGCGCCGGCATCAGCGCCGCCCAACCTCTGGCGCTGGCACTGGTGGAAGCCATTGCCGGCCGTGAAAAGGCCGCGAGCGTCGCGGCAGGCCTGGGGGGCGACGACTGGAGCAGCCACCACGACAGCGGCGTGTACGCCCCCAAGTTCGGCCACAACCTGTCTGTCTGGCTCACGCATTACACCGACCAATGGCTGCACGGCGTGAACGACATCGGCCTGCCGTTATCCGAAGGCTTCGATGAAATCGCCCTCGCCTACACCAGCGACGCCTATACCCGCACGCATCGCAGCCGGGTGCTGATAGTGGCTGCCAGCGACGCTGCCCTGGCAAGCCGGCATGGATTGAGAATATTGCCTGACCGCGTTACCGGCGCAGCCGACGCGCCAACTGCCATGCTGCCGGTCCTTGCCGGCTCGCTCGACCGCGTGCTGGCAAATATCGCCGACTCCCATGGGGCTCGCACCGCGCAACGCGTTGCGCTGGAGTTCGAATACCCCGGCTATCCGGTGAGGTAAACTGGGGGCATGCCGCCGCCACGTTCCCTCCGCATCGTACTACTCGCGTATGAAGACATGAACCTGCTGGACCTTACCGGTCCATTGCAGGCCTTCGCCAGCGCCACCCGCCGCCACTCGGCCGGCAGGCCGCCCTTGTATGAACTGATCGTCGCTTCGGCCGAAGGCGGATTGGTGACCAGCAGCGCCGGCCTGGCATGCATGACAGTTCCCCTCGCCTCGCTCGACGGCAGCGCAATCGACACCCTGCTGGTGGCGGGCGGCTGCGCTGGCGATACCTACTTTGCACCACGGGCACTGGTGAACTGGATACGCCAGCGTGCGCCGTCGTTAAGGCGCCTGGCATCGGTTTGCACCGGCGCCTTCATGTTGGCCGCGACCGGCTTGCTCGACGGGCGCCGTGTGGCGACACACTGGGAGTGGGCTGAGCGCCTGCGGAAGCTGCATCCGCAAATAGCAGTCGACCAGGACAAGATCTATGTCCGCGACGGCGAGGTGTGGTCATCGGCTGGCGTCAGCGCCGGCATCGATCTCGCACTTGCCCTGATCAACGACGACTATGGCCACCGCGTCGCCATCGAAACCGCCCGGCAGATGGTGGTATTCATGAAGCGCGCCGGCGGGCAGTCGCAATTCAGCGCACCGCTGGCAGCGCAGGCGCGCGAGAACGGTAAATTTTCCGACCTTCACGCGTGGATCGCCATGAACCTGCATAACGACCTGCGCGTGGAACGCCTGGCGGAGCAGGCAAAAATGAGTCCGCGCAGCTTTGCCCGCAGCTACGCCAGCGAAACAGGATGCACCCCTGCGCGCACCGTAGAAACGATGCGCCTCGAAGCTGCCCGGCGTGCGTTGGAAGAGACCACGCTGCCCCTCAAGGCTATTGCCGGCACCACCGGGCATGGCACGGAACAGAACCTGCGCCGCACTTTCCAGCGCCTGCTGGGCGTCAGTCCCGGTGAATATCGCCAGCGCTTTTCAGGGCGCTGATGTATCTAGCAGCCCGCCTCGTCCGGCCCGAGGTAGTCAAAACTGCCGGCCATCCCGACAAGTTCGCCCGGCCCCGCCAGCGAGGACAGGTAGAGCGTCAGTTTCTTCGTGATCGCGCCCGTATCGATGATGAAATCAGCTTTGCCGTCGTTATCCAGGTCGCCCACCCAGCGAATATATGCCGATGGCTCCAGCGTGCTGCCTTCGCCCCACATGATGTCGAATTCGAATTCGCCAATCCGCTGCTTTTTGCCGCCCGACTGAAGCTCCAGCCAGTACTCGGGCGCGATTCCGGCTTGGGCCGCCGCCTTCGATAGCGGCTCCTGGCGCGGCACGAACAGGAATTTTTCACCTCCAGGCAAAACCAACTCGCCGCCCATGATATGCCCGCCCTCACGCCGTATCCCTTTTTTCGGCTTGCACTCCCGTCCGGGAACCCACGATGCCACCGGCCCGGCTTTCAGCTGCAGCTTGTCCAGTGGAGCGCGAAACGGCTTGAGCACGGCGATGACCCCGTCCACCTGCAAGCGCGGGGAAAACTGCAGCAGCTGTCCACGCATGGGTGGAGCATCGTATACCGCATGGTCTTTTGAACTGACCGTCAGGCTCAATGGAAGCAACTCACATGCATCATTGCAGCGCAGCGCCCACCAGCCCGCGCCAGAGCGGTATTCGCGGCCGGCAAGATGCATCGACAATGCCCCGTCGCTCGCGCCGTCGGTATCGGCCGGCAAAATGACCATGGGACCAGCGGACTTATGGTCATACGGGTCGGCATCAGGTATATCGCCAGCAAAGGCGCCAACGGCTGCCAGTCCAAGCAAGGAGACTGCACAGCGACTTTTCCAGTTCGACATCAGGCGGTTCTTTCGTTAGCGCTGCATTGATTCCCACACCTTCATCAGGCGCTTGACGGAGACCGGCATCGGCGTCCGCAGCTCCTGGGCGAACAGCGACACGCGCAGCTCTTCCAGCATCCAGCGGTATTCCACCAGTTTCGGGTCGGTGTTCTTGCCGGCCGATTTGTCGCGCATCAGGCGCTGGTAAGGCGCTGCGGCCTGGTTCCATTCCGACATGGCCTTGGCATCGCGCGCGGCATCGGCACGCAGCTTCTCCAGGCGCACATTCATCGCCTTCAGGTAGCGCGGGAAGTGCGATAGCTGCGAGAACTCGTTCTCGATCAGGAAGCGCTTGTGCACCAGGCCTTGCAGTTGCTGTTGCATGTCCTGCGCCACCTGCTGGTTGATGCCTTGCAGGCGCTTGGGCAGGCCGTGGTACTCGGTCAGCACTTGCGATACCAGGCGGGCGATCTCGTTCACCAGCAGCACGATGCGCGACTTGCCTTCGTCCTTGCGCTTGATGAAGCTTGCTTCGTCGACCGGCAGCGGGTCCTGCAGGCAAGCGATGTCGATGGCCTTGGCGATGATCTGGTCGCGCAATTCCTCCTGCGTGCCCATGGACATGAACTGCATGCCCATCTGCTGCAGGTTCGGAATCGATTTCTCGACGAACTTGATCTGGTCGCGCATCTGCAGCATGAACAGGCGGCGCAGGCCGATGCGGTGGGTGCGGGCGGCAACGTTCGGATCGTCGAACACTTCCAGGTCGCAGTGGGTGCCTTTGTCAACCAGCGCAGGGAAGCCGATCAGGCTTAGCTTGCCCTGCGTGATTTCCAGCAATTCCGGCAACTCGCCGAAACTCCAGGTGGTGATGTTGGTATGCTGCGAAGGAGCGCCCGGCGCAGCAGCGGCCGGTGCGCTTGCAGGCGCGCGGGCCGGGCTTGTACTACGTGTAGCATCGGCTGCGATGCCGCCGTGCTTCGGCCTGGCCGGAGCAGCGGCGGCGCCCGCGAGCTGGGCCAATTGCGCGGCGGAAGCCGGGCTGTTGCCGCCTTCGGCCATGCGCTGGAAACTCTGGCGCGCCTGCAGGCCGTATTCCGCCTGCAGCGTGGCCAGGTTGCGTCCCATGTCGAGCTGGCGGCCATGCTCGTCCACCACCTTGAAATTCATGAAATGGTGCGCCGGCAGTTGCTCCGGCTTGAAGTCGGAAGTCAGCACGCCGATCGTGATCTGCTTGCGGATGTCGGCAATGATCGCGTCGATCAGGTCGCCGCGCGCGAACTCGGTGCGCTCGCAGAACCTGGCAGCATAATCCGGCAGCGGCACCATGTGGCGGCGCTGCTTTTGCGGCAGGGTCTTGAGCAGCAGGTGCACCTTCTCCTTCAGCATACCCGGCACCAGCCATTCGCAGCGTTCGCGCGAGAGCTGGTTCAGCGCATACAGCGGCACGGTGAGCGTCACGCCATCGCGCGGCGTGCCCGGTTCGAAGTGATAGGAAAGCTGCATCTCCAGCCCCGCTGCCATCATCTTTTTCGGGAACAGGTCGGTCGTGATGCCGGCCGCTTCGTGGCGCATCAAGTCGTCGCGGATCAGGTACAGCAGCTTCGGATTGTCGGCCGAGGCGTCCTTGTACCACTTCTCGAAACCGGCGCCGTTCACCACGTCGGCCGGAATTTCCTTATCGTAGAAGGCTTCGATCAACTGGTCGTCCACCAGCACGTCCTGGCGGCGCGATTTGTGCTCGAGGTTTTCAATCTCGCGCACCAGCTTATGGTTGTGGGCGAAGAACGGCGCACGGGTGTCGTAATCGCCGCCGACCAGCGCATCGCGAATGAAAATCTCGCGCGCTTCGACCGGGTTCTTCTGGCCATAGTTGATGCGGCGCTGGCTGTAGACCACCAGGCCATACAGCGTGGCGCGCTCGGAGGCCGTGACTTGCGCCGGACGCTTCTCCCAGCGCGGCTCGCCCCAGGATTTCTTCAACAGGTGGCCGCCGATCTTCTCGATCCATTCCGGTTCGATGCGGGCCACGCAGCGCGCGTACAGGCGCGTGGTTTCGACCAATTCGGCGGAGACGATCCACTTGCCCGGCTTCTTCGACAAGTGCGAGCCAGGCCAGATATGGAACTTGATGCCGCGCGCGCCAAGATAGGCACCGCCCGGTTCGTCCTCGCCCTTGAAGCCGATGTTGCCCAGCAGGCCGGTGAGCAGCGCCATATGGAGCTGGTCGTAGGTTGCCGGCAGTTCGTTGGTGCGCCAGCCCTGCTCTTTCACGATAGTGAGCAGTTGCGAGTGCACGTCGCGCCATTCGCGCAGGCGAAGCTGGTTCAGGAAGGTGGCACGGCACGAATCCATCAACTGGCGGTTCGACTTCTTGTGCTCAATGGCGCCCTCGAACCACTTCCAGATTTTCAGGTAGCTGAGGAACTCTGACTTCTCGTCGGCGAACTTCTTGTGCGCCTCGTCGGCGGCGCCCTGGTGTTCCACCGGGCGGTCGCGCGGATCTTGCACCGACAGCGCGGATGCCACGATCAGCACCTCGGTCAGGCAGGCGTATTCCTGCGCCGCCAGGATCATGCGGCCCACACGCGGGTCCAGCGGCAGCTTGGCCAGCTTGCGGCCCAATGGCGTCAACTGGTTGTCGTCATCGACCGCGCCCAGTTCCTGCAGGAGCTGGTAGCCGTCGGCAATTGCGCGGCCCGGCGGCGGCTCGATGAACGGGAAGCTCTCCACGTCCGTCAGGTGCAGGGACTTCATGCGCAGGATGACCGAGGCCAGCGAGGAGCGCAGGATTTCCGGATCGGTGAACTTCGGACGCTGCAGGAAATCCTGCTCGTCGTACAGGCGAATGCAGACGCCATCGGCGACACGGCCGCAGCGGCCGGCGCGCTGGTTGGCGGCCGATTGCGCCACCGGTTCGATCTGCAGTTGCTCGACCTTGTTGCGGTAGCTGTAGCGCTTCACGCGCGCCAGGCCGGCATCCACCACGTAGCGGATACCCGGCACGGTCAGCGAGGTTTCCGCCACGTTGGTGGCCAGCACGATGCGGCGCGCATTGGTGGTACGGAACACGCGGTCCTGCTCCTCGACCGACAGGCGGGCGAACAGCGGCAGGATTTCCACGTGCGGCGGGTGGTGCTTGCGCAGGGCTTCGGCAGCGTCGCGGATTTCGCGTTCGCCTGGCAGGAACACCAGCACGTCGCCGCTGCCGATGCGGCAGAGTTCATCGACGCCGTCGACGATGGCTTCCATCAGGTCGCGTTTTTCGCGCGCGGCGGCGGTGCGGGCGCCCTTGGCGTCGGCGCCTTGCTGCGCACCGGGCGCCACGACCTGGTCGCGTTCCACCGGGCGGTAGCGCACTTCCACCGCGTACAGGCGGCCGGAGACTTCAATTACCGGCACCGGCGGCTTGCCCTCTTGCGTGAAGTGGCGGGCAAAGCGTTCGGCATCGATGGTCGCGGAGGTGATGATCACCTTCAGATCCGGGCGGCGCGGCAGGATCTGCTTCAGGTAGCCAAGCAGGAAATCGATGTTCAGGCTGCGTTCGTGGGCCTCGTCGATGATGATCGTGTCGTAAGCTTTCAGCAGCGGGTCGGTCTGGGTCTCGGCCAGCAGGATACCGTCGGTCATCAGCTTGACCGAGGCACCCTTGCTCAAGGTGTCGTTGAAGCGCACCTTGTAGCCGACGTGCTCGCCCAGCGGGGAGCCCAGTTCCACGGCAATGCGTTTTGCTGTCGACGAAGCGGCGATACGGCGCGGCTGGGTGTGGCCGATCAGGCCTTTCTGTCCGCGTCCCAGTTCCAGGCAGATCTTCGGCAGCTGCGTGGTCTTACCGGAGCCGGTTTCGCCGGAGACGATGACCACCTGGTGCCTGGTCAGTGCTTCGGCGATTTCTGCGCGGCGGCCGGAGACCGGCAATTCTTCAGGGAAGATGATCGGCGGCAGCGGGTTGCGGAATGCGCGCGCGGCTTCGCGTTCGGCACGCTGTTCCGCGCTCTCGCGCTCCCGGCGCTCGCCACGGCGCGGCTCCCCGCCCTGGCGCGCTTGCGCAGCCTGGGGCGCCGGGGCGCGGCGGGCTGGCTGGCCTGGCTGGCCGGCAGGTTGCTGGGGAGGATTTTTCTTGCTTGCTTCAGACATCGTTTTTTACATAGTTTGGGCGCGAAAACCGCGCAGCGCATTATAATGCGCGGATAATGGAAAACCCTATCCAATTCGTCTCCTGGCTGCGCTCCGTCGCCCCCTACGTCCACGCCTTCCGCGGCAAGACCTTCGTAGTCGCCTTCCCTGGTGAACTGGTTGCCGCCGGCGCCCTCTCAGTGCTGGCCCACGACCTGTCCCTGCTGCATGCGCTGGACATCAACGTCACCGTGGTCTACGGTTCGCGTCCCCAGGTCGCCGAGCAGCTCGCGCTGCGAAACGTGGAAGGCCGCTTCCACAACGGCGTGCGCATCACCGACACGGCCGCCATGGAATGCGCCAAGGAAGCCGCCGGCGAACTGCGCCTCGACATCGAGGCCGCCTTCAGCCAGGGCTTGCCGAATACCCCGATGTCGCACGCCGCGATCCGTATCATTTCCGGCAACTTCATCACTGCCCGCCCGTTGGGCGTGATCGACGGCGTCGACTTCGAGCTGACCGGCCTGACCCGTAAGGTGGACGCGGAAACCATCCACTCCATCATGGGGTCGGATGGCGTGGTGCTGCTGTCGCCACTGGGCTTCTCCCCGACCGGCGAGACATTCAACCTGACAATGGAAGACGTGGCCTGCACCGCCGCCATCGCCCTGCATGCCGACAAGCTGGTGTTCATCACGGAAACCGAGATGATGACCGACGCCGGCGGCACCGAAATCCGCGAACTGTCCTCGCACCAGGCGGAAGCCGTGTTGCAGGCGGGCTTCCTGCCCGACGCCACCGCCTACTACCTGAAGCACTGCGTCAAGGCCTGCAGCAATGGCGTCGAGCGTGCCCACATCGTGCCGTTCGCGATGGATGGCTCGGCCCTGCTGGAACTGTTCACCCACGATGGCGTGGGCACCATGATCTCGCATGAGAACCTGGAATCGCTGCGCCCGGCCACCATCGAAGACGTGGGCGGCATCATCAAGCTGATCGAGCCGCTGGAAGCCGACGGCACCCTGGTCAAGCGCGGCCGCGAGCTGATCGAGCGCGAAATCGAGATGTTCTCGGTCATCGAGCACGATGGCGTGATCTTCGGTTGCGCGGCACTGTACGTCTTCCCGGAAGAAAAAATGGCCGAAATGGCATGCCTTACCGTCAACCCCGACGTGCAAACCCAGGGCGACGGCGAGCGCATCCTCAAGCACATGGAAAACCGCGCCCGGGCGCAGGGCATCAGCAAGCTGTTCGTGCTGACCACCCGCACCGCGCACTGGTTCATCAAGCGCGGCTTCATCCCTGCCACGGTGGACGCACTGCCGAAAGACCGCCAGCGCCTCTACAACTGGCAGCGCAAGTCGCAAGTCTTGATCAAGACCTTATAATTGACTTTTTTAGGAGCACCGAAGATGGCCCGTACCGTCCATTGCATCAAACTGAACAAGGAAGCCGAAGGCCTGGACTTCCCGCCATATCCGGGCGAGCTGGGCAAGCGCATTTATGAATCCGTGTCCAAGGAAGCCTGGGCTGCCTGGATCAAGCACCAGACCATGCTGGTGAACGAAAACCGCCTGAACCTGGCGGACGTGCGTGCGCGCAAATACCTGGCCGCGCAGATGGAGAAGCATTTCTTCGGCGAAGGCGCCGACCAGGCGGCAGGTTACGTGCCGCCCAGCGCCTGAAATTAAATGGGGACGTACCCCATTTATTTGTTGCTAATTAAATGGGGTACGTCCCCATTTAATTTTAGCGGCTTGCCACGTCAGAATTCATCGGTTTGCACTGGCGCAGCTCGCAGCGCGCCATGAAGACTTTCCCGTTGCTGCAGGACATGCGGTAAATCTCCACCGGACCTCGCTCCGTCACCAGCCCGGCCCCACGGCCGCCGCGGCATTCTTCCGCATTGGCCAGGCGCTCCACCGTTGCCGACGAAATACCTGGACGGAATTCCACTTTTTCCACCGGCACGCCATCAATCATCGCGCGCCTGGCGGCAGCTTCCGCCTCCAGCACAGATTTGCGTTTCACAGGCGCCTCGGCGACCTGTTTTTTGGTAGCACAAGCACTCAACACACCAGCAGCCAGCAACAGCAGGAACAGTCGTTTCATAGGCTCTTTCTAAAGGGAAGAATCAGTATTTGACGGTACGCACGCCGTCTGGGGTACCCAGCAGGCACACATTGGCGCCGCGGGCAGCGAACAGGCCGACGGCTACTACGCCGACGATCTGGTTAATCGTGGTTTCCAGGGCGACCGGGTCGGTGATCGACAGGCCAGCCACGTCGATGATATTGCCGCCATTGTCGGTCACAAAGATTTCGTCGGAACCGGCCTTGCTGCGAACCTTAGGCTGGCCGCCCAGGGCTGCCAGCTGGCGCATCACCGCATTGCGGGCCATTGGCAGCACTTCCACCGGCAGCGGGAATTTGCCCAGGGTCTCTACCAATTTGGAACCATCGGCGATGCAGACGAACTGCTTCGACACCGAAGCCACGATCTTTTCGCGGGTCAGGGCTGCGCCACCGCCTTTGATCATGTGGCCTGCCGCATTGATCTCATCGGCGCCGTCAATGTACACCGCGATTTCCGAAACCTCGTTAAGATCATAGACAGGAATGCCGTGACCGGCCAGGCGCGCTGCAGTCGCTTCCGACGAGGCAACAGCCCCCTTGATGCGGTGCTTGATCTTGCCCAGTTCATCAATGAAGAAGTTCGCAGTGGAACCGGTGCCAACGCCGATGATTTCGCCGTCGATCACGTACTCGATCGCCGAAATAGCAACAGCCTGTTTCAATTTGTCTTGCGTCATAGTTACAATGGATTCAATAAAGGTTGCCTATTTTATCCGAACTGCCAACTGAAGCCGGGAAAAACGCCAATGAAGCCAAGTACCGTATTAATCGTGGATGACAGCCGCGTGTCGCGCATGCTGACCCGCCAGCACATCCAGGTGCGCCATGCCGACTGGGTTGTTGAAGAAGCCGCCACCGGCGACGAGGCCATCGCCAAGGCCAAGGGCTTGCAGCCCGACCTGGTGCTGCTGGACGTGAATATGCCGGGCATGAATGGCGTCGATGCCGCCGCCGCACTGCGTGCGATGCTGCCCAATGCCCACATCTCCCTGCTGACTGCCAATGTCCAGGCCGCCACCCGCCAGCGCGCCGAGGAAATCGGCGTCGGCTTCATGGAGAAACCGATTACCGCCGAGCGCATCGCGCAACTGATTGCGCCGCTGGAAGCCTGACCATGGTCCGGCTCACCGAACTGGAGCACGACGCCCTCGTCGAGCTGTTCAATATTGGCGTGGGCCAGGCTGCCTCCGCCATGAGCGAGATCGTCAACGAAACGGTCACCATGTCGGTGCCTGCCATCAGCTTCCTGACCCGTGCCACCGCCGCCAAATTGCTGACCAGCCGCAGCGCCGGCAACGGCCGCCTGTGCGGCATCAGCCAGCACTACAGCGGTGCCTTCGACACGCAAGCGATCCTGATGTTCCCGGAAGAGAAGAGCCAGGAAATCGTGCGCCTGATGGTGGGCGAAGCGATGCCGCTGGCCGAATTGTCGGCCATGGAACAGGAAGCGATGAGCGAGATCGGCAATATCCTGCTGAACAGCTGCGTCGGTTCGCTGGCCAACCTGCTGGGGCACGAGCTGCATGGCTCGCTGCCCGCTTACCACATCGGCTACAGTGAAGAAATCCTGGCCCATGCCGGCAGCGGCGAAAACGCGGTGCTGATGCTGCATATCGAATTCGTCATCGAGCGCCAGCAGATTGCCGGCGACGTCGCCTTCATCATGGACATGACCGCGCTGCACGACTTGAAGCAGCATGTGGCAAACTTCCTCGACCGATCGGTCGGCGGAGCACAGCCATGAAATCTTCGGTCGAGTCCCTGCCGCTTCTGCAGGGCGTTATCGATTGCATCGACGTCGGCACGCTGGTGCTCGACGCCAACGAGCGCGTGGTGTTGTGGAACCGCTGGATGGACCAGCACTCCGGCGTGCTCGGCGCCGAAACACTGGAGCGCAGCTTCTTCGACCTGTTCCCCGAGCAGCGCGGCAAGCGGCTGGAGGCCGCCATCGGCCAGGCGCTGCGCAGCAACCTGCCTTCCCTGCTGTCGCAAACGCTGAACCGCTGGCCGCTGCCGCTCTACGCCAACAAGTCTGCGGCCGAAAAAGGCGAACGCATGCAACAGCAGATCACGGTCACGCCGCTCAACCTGGGGAATAGTGAACGCTACTGCCTGATCCAGGTCAGCGACGTTAGCGCCGCCGTGCAGCGCGAAAACCTGCTGCGCGAGCAAGCCGTGGCCCTGCGCTCGCAAACCCTGCTGGACGACCTGACCGGCGTCGCCAACCGCCGCCACTTCGACATGGCGATCGACCGCGAAGCGCGGCGTGCGCGGCGCATGGGCACTCCGCTGTCGTTGATGATGCTCGATATCGATTACTTCAAGGCCTACAACGACCATTACGGCCACCAGCAAGGCGATGCCTGCCTGGAAGCGGTGGCCTCTGCACTATCCACCATGCAGCAGCGCCCGGCCGACCTGTTCGCGCGCTACGGCGGCGAGGAATTCGCAGTGATCCTGCCCGACACGCCGGCCGACGCGGCGGTAATGATGGCCAACGCCATGTGCCGCAAGGTGCGCGACTTGCGCATCCCCCACCAGGCCTCGCGCACCGAGGAACGCATCGTCACCATCAGTATTGGCGTGGCCAGCAGCGACAGCAGCAATGCCGGTGAAGTGTATGAGCTGATTAACGCCGCCGACCGCGCCCTCTACCAGGCCAAAGCATGCGGCCGCAATCGCGTGCACTCGCTTTGATCCGGCCGGCCTGACTAGAGCAGTTCAATCCCGAAGCGACGCACGCACATTGCGAACAGGGCGAAGCAGGCAACCGTCAACAGCACGCTGACGCCCAGTGTCGGCCAGAAGCCCAGGCGCGGCAGCAGCCACGGGAAGACCAGGAACATCGGCAGCGTCGGCACCACGTACCAGAAGGTGTACCAGGCGTGGTTGGCGATTTTTTCCTGCGGCTGCCGCTCGACGTACAGCCAGATCAGCGCCAGCACCGTCACCATCGGCAGCGCGGCAATCAAGCCGCCAAGGCGATCGCTGCGCTTGGCGAATTCCGACACCGCGACCACGACACCGGCCGTTACCAGGTATTTAAAAATCAGCCAGGCCATCAGGGCTCTCCTACTGTGCAAAAATAAAACGTACCAGCGCCAGCGACAGCGCAAACAGATAACCATACGCGAAGCGGTCGATGCGCAGCACGTCATCGCCGCGCCGGACACGCCAGGCACCCATCAGGCACATCATGCCGCCCGCCGCCAGCGGCGTAATGAGCAGGTTAAGCTTGCGCAGCACCTCGTTGCGCACCAGGTGATCGGGCAGCAGCCAGAGCGTGATGCCGCCGGCAATGGCGCCAAAAATGGCGTAGCCCAAGCCTGCCACCCAGGGATTCAGCGGACGCCGGGACGCCCCTTCGAACGAGTGAAAGCCCAATTCCACCAATGCTTCCACCACTACCTGGATCAGGAACTCGCCAATTAATTCGAACAGGAATTCAATCATGGCGTGAACAGGGCATGCTGGCTGGCGGTATGGAAATCGCGCCAGACGCGGTTGATGTCGGAATCTTCTTGCGCGGCACGCAGCCCGCAGTAAGGATAAGTGTCGCCCACCGCCCGTCTCGCCGCCAGTACCAGCGCCATTGCGGCTTCGCGCAACTGCGTATCAAGCGCCTGGCCGACACGTCCACTATCGCCGTCTGCCTGTGCCCATGCCTGGTCGAGCAACACGGCCATGCCTTCACGCGCGCCCTCCAGTGCCACGGCAGCCCGTGCCAGCGCATCCTGTGCGCTGGCAGGCGGCTGGCGGCGCGCCGCAACGATTTCCTGTGCCAAGGCCAGGAAGTGCCGCGCCATGCCGGACAGGTTGGCTGCCAGCGTGACCCATGCCAGCAGCATAAACGGGAAGCGATACAGCGTGCCGGGTGCCGTAGCGTGGGCTGGATCGATCGTGAAGCCATGGCTCGCCGGCACCCAGGCATCCTCGATTCGGTAACTGTGCGAAGCGGAGCCTTTCATGCCAAAGCTGCGCCAGGTCGGCTCGACCACCACCTGCGCGGCCGGCACAACGAAGGCCCGAATCCGCGGCGCGCCATCCGGTCCGGGCAGCGGCTGGCCATTCTCGCGCAGCGCCGCGTTGAGCGTGAAATGCGTCGCCATCGGCGCACCGCTGGCGATGTCCCACCGGCCTGTAATGCGATACCCCTCGCCATCCTTATCGGCAAAGCCGGTCGGCGCTCCGCTGCCCGCCAGGCAGACGTTCGGCGTCGAAATGATTTCGCGCGCCGTCTCAGGCGGCAGGAAGCCGGCAAACCAGCCCGCGCCCGCGCACAGCGTGACCACCCAACCCATGCTGCCATCCGCTTCCGCGACCGCCTCCTCCAGCCGTACCACTTGCGGCAGAGGCATCTCCGCTCCACCGGCGGCACGCGGCGCCAGCATTTTCAGCCAGCCTTGCTGGTGGATCAGTGCCTGCTGGCCAGCCAGCAGGAAACCCGCTGCCTCAGCGCCTGCAGCACCAGCGCGGATTCGTTCGATGTCAACTTTCATATGCAACCTGCGTCAGAATTGCGAGCATTCTAACCTCGAATTCTCAGTTCGCAGTTCCCAAGGCAATATGCCCACGTAGCTGCTCTATGAGCTCGCTCTCACCGGCAATCAACGCCTCAAGGTGCGCCATTGTCGCCGGATCTGACAATTCCTCCCCTTGCTTGCCTATTGGCCTGTGGCGTTCCCACCGCGCACTGGAAATCCAACTACGCAACTCGCGCGCCAGTTCGGCTGCCACATGCGAATTCAGCGGGGTATCGCGAGCAAGCATTGCTATCGCTTCCAGCCAGTTCCATTTATGGCTTCGGACCATGAAAATCACTTTGAACAAGTCGTCGCTTGGTCCAAGTAACCGGTAAAGGTCAGCAAAATTCGCGTAAGCTCCATACCGTTCAAGCAGCATCCGTGCGAACTTGCGAATGGACGGCGCAACATCGGCAAATGCCAGTAAAACAAGGGTATCCTTTTCGGAGGGAACAAGCCTTAACCAGCCCATGTAAGCGGCCAACCTGACACCGGCGCTGGCAGCAGAGGTATATGCCTTGATCGCATCAAGATCCTCAACACTGCCCAAAGCTGCCAGCGACAGCAAGGCGATCCTTATGTTCGCTGCTGGCGAAGTCGCAGGGTTCAGCGCCTCTCGATAGAAATCTTTGAGATCGAATTGACGACTCGCGAGATGGCTCATGGCAAGCGAACGCACAGTGGCGTGCTTGTCCAGCAAGCACTCGTTCACCATCGCTCCAGCCTCGCCTTGGGCCAAAAGCAATTGCAAGGCGGCTCGACGGACCGCACCAAAATGGGAGTCCAATCCTCGCTTTAAAACAGCCGACCTGGCAGGAGCATCCAGTTGCGCTGCAAATTCCACGCTCCTCGCAGCAAGGACGATATCCACCCTCGACCCAACTCCATATTCCAGCAATTGCTCAATGGGCATGAACGCATGCCTGCGAATCAAGTCGAAGCAGGTGCGGGACTGTTTGCGCGGACCAGTTTTGAATGCGTTCCACAGATCTTCTTTCCCAATGGTGGACAGGAATTTGAGTTCAAATTCCGAAATCCATTCCCCATGGTCAACCCTGCCCGCATTGCGCAGGGATTGCACAATCACCAGGGTCGCAAGCTGTTCGCTCAGGCTCGCCCCATCCAGCATTGCCAGCACAGCTTTCCTGGCAGCCTGTCGGACCTGGGGCACCCAGTCGTTCAAGCGCGAAGCCACGAACGGAAGTGCCCCGGGAAGTCCAAGCTTCTCGCAGCGCTCCACAGCCGCTTGCCGAAAATATCCTGAGTAATACTTCAGCACATCCTGCAGGTGCTCCAGGTCGTTCCAGTTTTGACTCTCGCGTTCAGCCTCGAATTGCTCTCTTGGCGTCAGCGTGTTTGAGTAAAACTCCATCTGGACCTTAAGTAGCGGACAGCGCCAATACGACCAGGGCGTACATGGTCAACACGATAAAAGTCATGAACAGCAGGAAGCAGGTGCGCCACAAGGCGCCGTAGCGCGACAGGCCGTAGGCGCCGCGCAGTTGCAGGAACATGTGCACCGGCGGGATGAAGGCGAACAGGCTGGCCGCCAGGCCACTGAATTCGAAGTAGCTCAGGGTCGCGACAAGAGTGAACAGCAGCGACATGAACGACAGCGAATAAAGCGAGAACACGGCGTGGTCATACATCGTGATGCCACGGCGCCAGAAGAACATCAGCCACAGGAAAGGCAGCGAGATCGGCACCAGCAGGAAGGAGTATTTGTACGCCGCGTTTTTCAGCTTGTACTTGGCCAGTTCCGGGTTATCGACCGCATGCCGGATGCCTTTGCCGATCCAGCCGGACTCGGAATGACTGGAGTTCTTGTTGACCGCCGTGTCCTGGTCGGTAAGCCCCTCGGTGACATCGTGCACAATCTCCTCAAGGATGCCGGGCTCCTTGGTGGTCGCGTTCTCTGTCGTTGCTTCCTTCGCGGGTTCCTTCGCCGTATCCTTCGGCGTTTCCTTCGCGGTCTCCTTGCCCGCGTTCCTGCTGGCCGGTTTAATGGTTTCCGTGAACTTGGCGGTGCCGGTCATGGCAATCTTGCCGGCTGCCAGGGCGCTATTCAGGCCGTCGAGCGCTTTCTTTGCTTCATCCAGCTTGTGCTGGGCTTCCGGGACTTCCGCCGTGCCGGGTTCCGCCTCTTTCAGGTCTGCCTCCGCCTCGGCAACCAATTTCTTCTGCTCAGCGATCTTTTCGTTCATCTTCTGTTCGAAGGCCGCCTTGCCGTTCTTGCCTTCGGTGACCTTGCCCGTGCTTGGACCCGAGCTGGTGCCCATCGTCAGCGAGAAGACGAAGAACATGAAGAACATCATGAACAGGAACAGCGCCAGCGGTGACACAAAGCGTGTGCGCTGGCCGTCGATGTAGCGGCGCGTCAGCTGGCCTGGGCGTGCAACTAGCAGCGGCAGGGTGCGCCAGCCCTTGGTATCGAAATGCAGCAGGCCGTGGATCAATTCCTCGCCCAGGTGCAGTACAGACTTGTGGAGGTGCCCCTTCTGGCCGCAGCTTCCGCAGTAGTTGGCGGTGACCAGGGTGCCACAGTTGGCGCATGGTGCGCTGTGCCCATGTTCGCCGGTCTTGCCGGTGTCGCCTTCAACTTCCTTGGCCACCAGGCTGGCCGTCACCAGGTCGCCAGCTGCTTCGATCTCGAGTCCCATCTATTCTTCCCCTAAGCTTACTTGATCAGTAATGTTGAAATGGCGTCCTGCGACTGAATGACCGTAGCGTACTCGCCGTGCAGGTTGGATAGGGCCATTGCATGAACTACCTGCGGGCTGTGGCGCACGCCGTCATAATCGGTTTGCGCATAGGCATAGCAGCCATCCGCTGCGACAAAGACCTTGAAACCAAGGTTGCCGCCAGTGCGAGCGGTCGCTTCCACCGAGTTGTTGGTGCTGACCCCAACCACCAGCACGGATGAAATCCCGCGCGCGTGCAGCCAGCGCTCCAGCCCAGTATTGATAAAGGCGTCGGGCACATTCTTTTCCACCACGTGTTCGCCCGCCAACGGCGCCAGCGCAGCCTGGAACTCGACGCCTGGCTGGCCTGGCCAGAATGGCGATCCTACGGTACGTGACATATGGCGGATATGGACCACCGGGGCACCGTGTTCGCGCCACCGTCCCAGCAGGCCAGCGATGACCTGCTCCGCCTGATGGTTGTTGCGCTCGGCCGGCTCCGGCCAGCTCATGCCGACCTGCATATCGACAATGATCAGTGCAGTTTTCTGCATGGCGACTGATGTGGAAATCTACGAGGGCAATAAAGATATCACATCATTAGCAAATTAACAGCCTCAGCCCTAGGCCCGCCGAAGACAGCGCCAACAGCCGAAGGCTGAATGAAAGGATTGCTGGTATCCGCGCTGGCGAGATTGATAGTGCGATCGCCCATCAGCTCAATCGTGCCACTTTTACGACGACTGTGCCGGCCAGGAAGTCGTGCACGGCGCGGCGGCGCGAATTCAGCAGCATGACGATTGCGCCAACCCAGGTCCATCCCTGCATGATCCAATTCACCGCCGTGAGCCAGCCCGGCCCCGACGCCATCAAGGCTTCGCTGCGCGCCAAGAAGCCATAATTGAGGTAAGTGCCGTCATCCATCGACAGGGCCGACAGGCCAAGGCCGAGATTGATCGCGGCACCCAGTAGCATTACCGGTGCCTCGCGAATCAACGCTGCCGTGAACGTAACCGGCGAGCCATCTTTCATCTGGACGCGCAATTTCATCACCAGCTTGCCCGGCGTAGCGCCGTAGCGGCCCACCAGGTAGACCGAGTAGCACAAGCCGGTAATGATGCCGGGAACAATCCAGGACAGGTAGAAAAAGCGAGAAGTGGTACTGAGCCAATAGGTGACCCCAACCAAGGGCAACATGATGACGAAGTCCAGCAGCTTGGCGGCGACGCGCAGCCAGAAACCGCCAACTTGCTGGTCTGAATTAGCGCTGTGCTGCGCGGCGAGATCGAGGTTGGCAGCTGGTGCCTGGTACGGGTTAGTCATGGGTGCGAAAATGTGCCTTAAAGCAACTACGATAGCACATTGTTAGCAAAAAATATACGCGGCAGGTTGGCAGGAGATGAGGGATTGCGCAGGAAGTCGCGCAGCATGTCATGGTATAAACCCGCATCCTGCTTGTGCAGGTAGACCGTGGCGAAGTAGTCCGCCAGCACTTCGGCCTGTGCCTCCATATTGAAGTCGCACAGCCGCAATTCGGGCGACACTTCGTAATCGTAGCTCAGGCCAAGACGGATCGCACCGCGCCACATCACGGGGTAGCCAAGCTGGTACTGCCAGACATGGGCCATCTCGTGCATGAACCAATGCTGTTCGCACTCAGTGGTGCGCGAAAAGTCTTCGCGGAAGCGGGAGATGTGGAAATACATTTCGCCGTTTGGCGTGATGCAGACGTCTTTGCGCTGCAGGAAAGGAATGAAGCGGGTGTTGTGGATGCGCACCCGCTGGTAGTCGATCGCGCCGCCGAACACCAGCCGGGCCAGCGCGATCTCACCCGACGTCAATGGCCGGGCGATGACTTCCATCAGTGGCGCAGCGCGCTGGCCGCCTTGGCGATGGCGGTGATGCGGTCCCAGTCGCCAGCCTGCATGGCGTCTTTCGGGGTCAGCCAGGAGCCACCGACGCAAGCTACGTTCTTCAGCGACAGGAAGGCCGGCGCGGTGTCTTGCGAAATGCCGCCAGTCGGGCAGAACACCACGTCAGACAAGGGGCCGGCAATCGCGTTCAGCATGCCCACGCCGCCGGCCGGAACCGCCGGGAACAGCTTCAGTTGCTTGAAGCCTTGCTCACGCGCCTTCATCACCTCCGACGGGGTCATCACGCCCGGCAGCAGCGGCAGGCCGCTGGATTTGGCCGCGCCGATCAGCGCATCGGTCAGGCCCGGCGAGACGCCGAACACCGCGCCTGCATCGCGCGCGGCAGCGAATTCCTCAGGCTGGGTCAGCGTGCCGACGCCGACGATGGCGCCTTCCACCTGGCTCATGGCGCGGATCGCGCCCAGGCCGTGCTGGGTGCGCAGGGTCACCTCCAGCACGCGAATGCCGCCTGCCACCAGGGCTTTCGCCAACGGCACGGCATGGTCAGGGTCGTCAATCGCGATCACGGGGATCACGGCCGAAGTACGCATAATTTCAAGCAGGGTCATGTCAGGCTTTCTTTGCGAGGAAATCTTCATCGGAACCGGGCATGGTATTGCCCACATTGTCTTCGCCGTGCAGCGGCACGGTCGTTTGGATCGGCGATGGCAGCGGGAAGCTGGTTGCGCCCTGCTCCGCGGCGCACACGATGTTGCGGAACATGGAAAACAGTTCGCGTCCCATGCCGATCTGGTTAGGCGACAGGTCGGCCTGCGCCATCGAGCGGCCGTGCCAGACGTCGGACGAGACCAGCGCTTCGAGCGTGCCAGAAGCGGCATCAAGGCGGATGATGTCGCCATCGCGCACCAGGCCCAGTGGACCGCCCGCCAGGATTTCCGGCGACACGTGGATCGCAGCCGGTACCTTGCCCGAGGCGCCGGACATGCGGCCATCGGTCACCAGCGCCACCTTGCGGCCAGCGTCCTGCAGGTTGGCCAACGCCGGGGTCAGCGTGTGCAGTTCGGGCATGCCGTTGGCTTTCGGACCCTGGAAGCGGATCACGGCCACAAAGTCGCGATCCAGCGTGCCGGCCTTGTAAGCGGCCATGAAGGCTTCCTGCGAGTCGAACACCAGCGCCGGCGCTTCCACGCTGCGGTGCTCTTCCTTGACGGCGGAGACCTTCATGATGGCACGGCCCAGGTTGCCCTGTACCAGCACCATGCCGCCGTCTTTCGAGAACGGTTCGGCTGCGCCGCGCAGCACTTTCTCGTCCGCGCTCTTGAGCGGCGCCTCCTTGAAGATCACGCCGGTCGCGTCTTCGTTCAGGAATGGCTCCGCGCAGTGCGCGCGCAGGCCCTTGCCGAGGATGGTGTTCACGTCGTCGTGCAGCAGGCCGGCGTCCAGCAGTTCGCGGATCACGAAACCGGTACCGCCGGCGGCGTGGAAGTGGTTCACGTCGGCGTCGCCATTCGGGTAGATGCGGCACAGCAGCGGCACCACGGCCGACAGCTCATTGAAATCGTCCCAGTCGATCACCACGCCGGCGGCCTTGGCAATTGCCACCAGGTGCAGGGTGTGGTTGGTCGAACCGCCGGTGGCCAGCAGGCCCACCACGGCGTTGATGATGGACTTCTCGTCCACGATATGGCCAACCGGGATGTACTCGCTGCCCATCTCGGTGATCTGCGCCGCGCGCTGGGCGGCAGCGGCAGTCAGCGCATCGCGCAGCGGGGTGCCCGGATTGATGAAGGCAGCACCCGGCAGGTGAAGGCCCATGATTTCCATCAGCAGCTGGTTGGAGTTGGCGGTGCCGTAGAACGTGCAGGTGCCGGCGCCGTGATAGGACTGGGCTTCGCCTTCCAGCAGTTCTTCACGCGTCGCCTTGCCTTGCGCGTAGCGCTGGCGGATCGCCGCTTTCTCCTTATTCGACAGGCCGGAAGTCATCGGACCGGCCGGCACGAACACTGCCGGCAGGTGGCCGAAGTGCAGCGCGCCGATCAACAGGCCAGGCACGATCTTGTCGCACACGCCCAGGTACAGCACCGAGTCGAACATATTGTGGGACAGGCCGATCGCCGCCGACATCGCAATTGCATCGCGCGAGAACAGCGACAGCTCCATGCCCGGCTGGCCCTGGGTCACACCGTCGCACATGGCCGGCGTGCCGCCCGCATACTGCGCCACCGCGCCAACCTTGCGCACCGCATCCTTGATGATGGCCGGGAAGGTCTCGAACGGCTGGTGCGCCGACAGCATATCGTTGTAGGCGGAAATGATCGCCACGGAAGGCTGCTTTACTTCCTTCAGGATCAGCTTATCGTTTGCCGGGAACGCGGCAAAACCGTGCGCCAGGTTGGTGCAGGACAGGGTGCCACGCTGGGTGCGGCCTTTAACGCGGGCCGCCTGGAGGTGCGCCAGGTAGGCGCCGCGGGAAACGCGGCTGCGCTGGATGACGCGTGCGGTGACTTTTTCCAGGACTGGATGCAACGGCATGATCGTTCCTTTTCAATGAATTTCCGGAAATTTTACTACAAAATTTCCAAACGCGAGCGCTATCCTTGCGCTAAAACAGGCCGAATTCTGACCGAAAGCGGCGCAATACGCCTACACACGAAAAGATTTGTAGTGAATTTACCTGTTTTTCCTGTATAGTTAAACACAATTCACAAAACCATACGCCACCGGACATTATGCGCTTGCCCGCCCTGACCTCCACCGCCGCCTACCAGGCCCTCGAAAACCACGCCCACGATGCCCGCGACTGGCAAATGCGCCAGTTATTCCAGAAGGACCCTGGCCGCTTCCCGCGCATGACGGTCGATGCGGCTGGCCTGTTCCTGGATTACTCCAAGAACCGCGCCGACGACGAGACCATCAAGCTGCTGGTGCACCTGGCCCGCACGCGCGGCGTGGCCGAGCAGCGCGATGCCATGTTTGCCGGTGAAAAAATCAATATTACCGAACGCCGTAGCGTGCTGCACACCGCCCTGCGTATGCCGCGCGGCAAGGTGCAGACGGTCGATGGCCAGGACGTGAACGCCGACGTGCACGCGGTACTGGACCGCATCAAAGTATTTACCGACAAGGTGCGCAATGGCGGCTGGCTGGGTCATACCGGCAAGCCGATCACCGACGTGGTGAACATTGGTATCGGCGGTTCCGACCTGGGTCCGAAAATGGCCGTGCTGGCCCTGCGCTCCTACTGCCATCCGCGCCTGAAGATGCACTTCGTCTCCAATGTGGACGGCCACGATATGGATGCGGTGCTGGCGCAGGCCAATCCGGAAACCACGCTGTTCATCGTCGCGTCGAAAACCTTCACCACCGCAGAAACCATGCTGAACGCGCAGACCGCGCGCGCCTGGTTCCTGGCCAAGGCCAAGGAGGCCGACCTGCCGCGCCACTTTGTCGCCGTGTCCACCAATACCGACGCGGTGCGCGCGTTCGGCATCGATCCGGAAAACATGTTCCCGTTCTGGGACTGGGTCGGCGGCCGTTATTCCGTCTGGTCGGCGATTGGCCTGTCGGTTGCGATTGCGATCGGCTTCGGCTACTTCCAGGCTTTCCTGGAAGGCGCGCATGCGATGGACGAACACTTCCGCGAAGCGCCGCTGGAAGCCAACATGCCGGTGCTGCTGGCCCTGGTCGGATTCTGGAACCGCCAGTTCCTCGGCGCGACTTCGCTGTCCATCGCGCCTTACCACCAGGACCTGAGCCGCTTCCCGGCCTACCTGCAGCAGCTCGACATGGAAAGCAACGGCAAGCGCGTGACCAAGAACGGCCAGCCGGTCGACACCCCGACCTGCCCTATCGTCTGGGGCGAGTGCGGCACCAACGCGCAGCACGCCTACTTCCAGCTCCTGCACCAGGGCAGCGACGTCACGCCGATCGATTTCATCGCCGCCCTGCGCGCAACGCACGACCTGCCGGGCCACCACGACGCACTGCTGGCAAACTGCTTCGCCCAGTCGGAAGCCTTCATGAAGGGCAAGACCGAAGACGAAGTGCGCGCTGAACTGAAAGGCGCCAACGTGGCGCCGGCGGAAATGGAAGAACTGGTCCCGCACAAGACCTTCCCGGGCAACCGCCCTTCCAACACCATCCTGATGGACCAGCTGACTCCATCCACCCTTGGCGCGCTGATTGCGCTGTACGAGCACAAGACGTTCGTGCAAGGCGTGATCTGGAATATCGCCAGCTTCGACCAGTGGGGCGTGGAACTGGGCAAGGTGCTGGCCAGGAAAATCCAGGCCGAATTGACCGGCAAGGTCGATCCGGAAGCCCATGACAGCTCGACCAATGGCCTGATCGTGATGGCCAAGGCAGCCCAGATCCAATGAACAGCTATCACATCGAGGTCGCCTGCGACGCCACCATGACCGTGGGCGAGAGCCCGCTGTGGGTGCCGGACGAGAACGCACTGTACTGGGTCGACATCGAAGGCTTCGCCATCCACCGCCTGTGCGCGGCTTCGGGACAGCACCAGCAATGGAAAGTCGAGAGCGAGGCCTCATCGCTGGCACGCGCCGCAAAAGGCGGCCTGATGGTTGCCCAGCGCCGTGGTTTCTCCCACTTCGATCCAGGCACCGGCGAATTGAAGCTGGTGGCGGAAGTGCCGTTCAACCAGTCCACCACCCGCTTCAACGACGGCAAGTGCGATGCGGCAGGCCGCTTCTGGTGCGGCACCATTTACGAGCCGCGCGACAAACCGGCGGCAGAAATGTACGTACTCGAACGCGGCCAGGTGCGCAAGGTCTGGTCCGGCGGCATGGTCAACTCGAATGGCCTGGGCTTCAGCCCGGACAACAAGACCATGTTCCACGCCGAAACGGCCAGCCACCGCGTGACGCGCTTTGCTTTCGACCTGCTGTCGGGCACCGTCACCGATGAACGCGATGTGCGCCGCTTCAGCACCGACAAGTCGGCAGCCGATTACGGTGGCCGGCCGGACGGCGCAGCAGTGGACAGCGAAGGCAACTACTGGGTCGCCATGTTCGAAGGCGGCCGCATCCTCAAGCTGTCGCCGCAGGGCGACCAGCTCGATGAGATCCGGCTGCCGGTGCGCTGCCCGACCATGGTGGCTTTCGGCGGTGCCGACCTGCGCACCCTGTACATCACCACCGCCGGCAAGCGCCCGGCGGACGAGCTGGCAGCCCACCCGCTGAGCGGCAAGGTGCTGTCCGTGCACATGCCGGTGGCCGGCCGCATCGAACCCGCATATTTGGATTGAAGTACGTAGACTGAAGTAAACTCCTGTAACTCACCTGAAGACGATTATGGCTCTCACTGATTTCGACCTGGTTCTGTTTGGCGGCAGCGGCGACCTCGCAATGCGCAAATTGCTGCCTGCTATGTTTAGCCGCGACATTTGCGGCGACCTGCCGCCGACCGCGCGCATCGTTTGTGTCGGCCGCCAGGAAAGCACCCAGGAAGAGTTCATCAATATGGTGACGACCACCTCCCGTCCCCATATCAAATCGGTCAAGGCTACCGACGAAAACTGGGAGCGCTTCATCGCACGCATTGTCTACGTGTCGCTGGACGCCGTCGATTCCGCCACCTACAAAGGCCTGGTCGAAGCGCTGCGCACCGATCCTGCGATCACCCGCGTCTACTACCTGGCCACCCCGCCAGCCCTGTTCTCGCGCATCTGCGACAACCTGAAGGACAACGGCCTGGCCACCGCCAATTCCCGCGTGGTGCTGGAAAAGCCCTTGGGCCGCGACCTGGCCTCGGCCAAGCAGATCAACAAGGAAGTGGGCAAGGTCTTCGAAGAACAGCAGATCTACCGTATCGACCACTACCTGGGCAAAGAGACCGTGCAGAACCTGCTGGCCCTGCGCTTCGGCAACATCCTGTTCGAACCGCTGTGGCGCCGCGAATGGATCTCCGACGTGCAGATCACCATCGCCGAGAAGCTCGGCGTGGGCAACCGCATCGGCTACTACGACACCTCCGGCGCCTTGCGCGACATGCTGCAGAACCACCTGCTGCAACTGCTTTGTATCGTCGCCATGGAACCGCCAACTTCGATCGCACCGGACGCCGTGCGCGACTCCAAGCTGCAGGTGCTGCGATCCCTGAAGCGCTTCACCCCAACCACCCTGGCGCAGAACATCGTGCGCGGCCAGTACCGCGCCGGCCACGTGGAAGGCAAGGCCGTGCCGAGCTACCGCGACGAACCGGAAGCGCCGCAGAATTCGAAGACTGAAACCTTCGTTGCCATGAAAGTGGAAATCGACACCTGGCGCTGGGCCGGCGTGCCGTTCTACCTGCGCACCGGCAAGCGCATGGCCGACTCGCTGGCTGAAATCGTGGTGCGCTTCAAGCAGATCCCGCACTCGATCTTCAACCAGCCGACTTCCAGCTTCCAGCCGAATTCCCTGGTGATCCGCCTGCAACCGGACGAAGGCCTGCGCATGAACCTGATGGCCAAGACCCCGGGTGAAGGCATGCGCCTGAAACCGGCGGAACTGGAACTGGATTTCCGCGAAACCTTCAAGATGCCGCGCATGGATGCTTACGAGCGCCTGCTGCTGGACGTGCTGCGCGGCCAACTGACCCTGTTCATGCGCGGCGACGAGCTGGAAGCCGCCTGGGACTGGGTCGAACCTATCCTGAACAACTGGGAGCAGGACGATTCCGCGCCGCTGCCATATGCTTCCGGCACCTGGGGCCCGGCTGCCGCCAGCGCCCTGATCGGACGCGATGGCCTGCAATGGCGCGAAGAAGCCTTGCCTGAAGACTGATGCTGCTCGACTCCATCCGCACCCAGCTCGACTCGCTCTCCAAATCGGAGCGCAAGGTCGCCCTGGCCGTGCTAGACAACCCGGCCCGCACGGTAGGTGCCAATATCACGGCACTGGCCAAGAGCGCGCAAGTGTCCGAGCCGACCGTGGTGCGCTTCTGCCGCACGCTCGGTTACGACGGCTGGCATGAATTCAAGCTGAAACTGGCGCAGGGCCTGGCGCTCGCCCTGCCCGGCCTGAACGACCAGCCGGCGCAGGACGATTTGGCGTCCGACCTGGTGAACAAGATCTGCAGCCGCTCCATCAACACGCTGCTGGACTTGCGCAATAACCTGAACGCAGAACCGGTGCAAAAGGCGCTCGATATCCTGTCGCGTGCGCGCAAGATCGAGTTCTATGGCCACGGCACTTCCGGCATCGTGGCGGCCGACGCGCAGCACAAGTTCTTCCGCTCCGGCGTGCCGACCGTGGCCTACGCCGATCCGGCGATCCACAGTATTTCGGCAGCCCTGCTGCATGAAGGCGATGCGGTGGTGGCGATTTCCCAGCGCGGCAACAGCCCTGCCCTGGTGCGCTCGGCCAAGCTGGCCAGGGAAGGCGGCGCCGACGTGATCGTGCTGGCGCCATCCGGCACCCCGCTGGCGGAAACGGCCACGGTGCTGATCCCGATCGACCTGATCTTCAACACCGACCCCTACACCCCGATCTCGGCCCGCCTGGCCTACCTGGTGGTGATCGACGTGCTGGCCGTCGGCCTGGCCCTGAAACGCGGCCCCGAATTCCGCAAGAAGATGCAAAACGCCCAGAAGGCGCTGCAGGAGTTCGACATGCAGTTCGACTCCTTCATCGGTTAGAGAACGAAAGTCGGGGTCAGCTCCGGCAATCGGACATAAATTTCGCAAGCGAAATTTATGTCCGATTGCCGGAGCTGACCCCGACTTTTAATTAG
>NZ_LMFZ01000010.1 GCF_001427305.1 Duganella sp. Root1480D1
AGATGGTGGCGGACCGCCGCTGCCAGCTGGGCGTGGCCGGCATGGCGGCGAACGCGCCCGTCATTATCGATGACCCCGACTTTTAAAGGGAGATTAAGGCTTGCCGTAGTTGGTCGAACGCGGACCGTACAGGATACCGTTCGAGCCGCCGGCCGACAGCATGCGGCTGCTGGTCACGCCTGCCATCGGATAGGCTGCATCGGTGTTGCTGTTGATGATCTGCTTGACCGCTGCCGCTACCAGGGCGCCAATCAGGCCGCCACCGCCGTTGTTATTGTTCTGCTCCGCGCTGGAGGCGCTAGCCTGGCCCTTCCACAGCAGGGTGCCGGTCTTCAGGTCCACCAACTTGGCTTCCGCCGCCACCACGACTTCGCTGTTCAGCAGCGTGTAAACCGAGCCATACCTGGTCACGGTCACATACAGCCCGGCATCGGCGCCGAAGATCTCGCGCAGCTTTTGCACGCTGACGTTGTGGATGTCGGCAGCGTTGCTCAGGCCGTTCTGCTTGAAGGTCTCATCCACCGCGGCAACCGGCAGCACGTAGTAGCCGGCTTCGGCCAGCGGGTAGCTCAGTTGCGACAGCATGCCGTAGGTCGCTTTGACTTCCGGCGAGTTGTTCAGCGGCGGCAGCACCACGATCGATTTCGGCTGGGCTGCCTTGAACGCGGTGTAATCGTAAGGCTGTGCTTGACGGTGGGCGCAACCGACGAAGAACAGCGCAGGCAGCAGGCACGCCGCCAGTTTCATGCATTTCTTGATCATTGAACGGCTTTCTTCGTATTCTTCAGCAAAAAGTCCATATACGCGGCGGACTCAGGGAACAGCAACTTCTCCGCTTCGAACTCGGCTGCCATCTGTTCCGGACGGTTGGTCACGGAGTACAGCAGGCCCAGATGAGCGTGATAACCAGGCGGCGGGATCATGCCTTTCGCATTGATCTTTTGCAGGTCCTTTTCCAGCACCGCGATTTGCGCATCCGGGCTCTCGCCCTTGAAGTACTGGTAAACCTGCGGCTGGTAGCTCTCCCACTGGTAGATCGTCGGCTGCCGGTGCTGGCAGCCGACCAGCGCCAGGGCAACGCCGAGGGTCAGGACAAGGCGGCGCATCATTGGCGCGCCTCGCGACCGAAGGCGCCGGCTTCCATGCCGCCCACCAGTTTTTCCACCGCTTCGCGCATGGCCAGGTCCAGCACCTTGCCGTTCAGGGTCGCGTCATAGCTGGCGGTGCCGCCAAAGCCCAGCACTTCGCGGTTGGACAGGCTGTATTCGCCGGCGCCGGCAGCGGAGTACACCACTTCGGAAGTAGCGATATTCACCACGTTCAGGGTGACCTTGGCGTATGCCACCTGGGTCTTGCCGCGGCCTGCGAGGCCGAACAGCTGGTGGTCGCCCACTTCCTTGCGGCCGAATTCGGTCACGTCGCCGGTAACCACGAAGTCAGCGCCCTTGATGTTCTGGCCCTGCTTCTTGTAAGCGGCTTCCTGCTGCAGCTCCTGCATATTGTCGCGGTCCAGCACATTGAAGCGGTTGGTCTGCTGCAGGTGCGAGATCAGGATGGTCTTGGCCTGACTGCCGAGGCGGTCCACGCCGTCGGAGAACACGCCACGCATGAAGGAGGAACGGTTGTCGAACTTGCCGACCGCCACCAGGGTGCGCGGGCCGGTGTAAGGACGCGCTGCGCTAGCGACTTTTTCCACCTGGATGGCCTGGTGGCTTTCGGTTGCACAGCCGGCCAGGGCCGCTACAGCGACGACGGATGCCAGAATTTTTTTCATATCAATGAATTAATAGAGTTTTAATTTATGAATTATATAGTGCCTTGTGGCAAGGCACAAATTTAGTTACCAAAAACGCCACAAGCTGCCTTCCCGGCACCAGCCCGGCATTGCATGCTGATGACAATTACATCACTATGGCGCGTCATCCACGAAAGCAAGTCCATGAATATTTCTGCGCTGCTGCTTGCCACTGCCATCGCCGCCTCGCCCAGCGATGGCATGTTCGAACCGGGACTGGTGTCCGACAACGGCGTGTTCGGCCTCACGCTCTCGCCCGATGGCCGGCACGCACTGTGGGTGCAATCAGGCGGCGCCCGCACCAGGCTGGTGATCGTCGAATCGCACAAGGTGGACGGCAAGTGGCAGAAGCCGACGCCGGTGCCGTTTTCCGCCACCGATGGCTCGCGCGACATCGACCCGGCCTTTGCGCCGGATGGCAAGTCGATCATCTTCCAGTCCAACCGCCCGGTGCCGGACCAGCCGCAGCGCAAAGGCTTCGACATCTATTCGGTGGCACTGCAGGACGGCCGCTGGGGGCCGCTGCTGCACCTCGGCCACGACATCAACAGCGACGAATCCGAATCCTCCGGCTCGATCGCTGCCGACGGCACCGTCTACTTCATGAAGAACGGCGCCGAAGGCAAATCGGACTTGTGGCGCGCGCGCCGCGTGGAAGGCAAGTACGCCGCGCCAGAGCGCCTGCCCGAGCCGGTCAACAGCGGCCCATGGCGCGAGTCGAATCCCTACATCGCCGCCGACCAAAGCTACCTGCTGTATTTCTCCGACATGCCTGGCGGCGCCGGCGACATGGACCTGTACATCAGCTTCAACGGCAAGAACGGCTGGAGCACGCCGAAGAACCTCGGCGCGCCATACAACACCGCGCAGGCCGAATTCACGCCGTTCGTGCACGGCGGCCGGCTCTACCTGGCGCGCCAGGCCAAGGACGGCGAACGGTTCATCGAAAACATTTTCTCCTATCCCTTCGACCCGGAACGCTACCGCTAAGCGCGCCAGAAAAATAATTTGTGCGGCGCACAAAATCTGTGTTACACTGCGTTCCGCGGTGAAGTACTCGAGAACTTTACCCTGTAGCACCAAACATTGGTCACAGGCCGGCACCTTGCAGATAGCATTGGCTGACCGCTTCGCACCGTGCAGATAGCACGGGCTGTAGCAGCGATTGAAACATTGGCATTACATTGAAACGAAGCCCGCAACAACGCGGGCTTTTTTTTCGCACCTCGCCCTCCCAATCGCAAAGGAAACCAGCATGGCAAAAGAAGAACTCATCGAGATGAATGGCGTGGTCACCGAGATCCTGCCGGAGCAACGCTTCCGCGTGGACCTGGATAATGGCCACAAGCTGATTGCCTACACTGGCGGCCGCATGAAGAAAAACTTCATCCGCATCATCGCCGGCGACAGGGTAACGCTGGAACTCTCCCCGTATGACCTGAACAAAGGCCGCATCGTATTCCGCCACATCGAACAGCGCGGTACTGCGGGCCCGCGGCCGGCACAGCGGCGCCGTTAACATTGGCGTCAAGGGGCCAGGTAAGGACCGGACATGTCGTTGAGGCGGTAAGACATGTCTATTGCGCGCCTGACCGCCTCGCTTTCTTTAGCTGTCAGCTTGCCCCGGCCAATGTCGCAGGTAGTGCCGCCTGGATCTGAGTGAATGTATAGAAGCCCAACCAGCTCACCCTCCACTTCTTCGGCAATGAGCTCCATGTGGGTTTCGTTACCAGTCTTCGCCACGACATACAGGTAGCCCGCGACTTTCGCCGTTCCGCACCACCTTATTTCGTCCCATATCAGGTGGCTTCGCCTTCCATCGAATGCCGAAGGCATCTCCCATTTCCTCGTATCGTCGTCCAGCGCCTGCAACAACTCAATCAAGGGCTTGCGGGAAAGGATCTCGAGGTCATGCCGCCAACCATACCTCTCGCGCGATTCGGCAACGCCGCTCACATGTGCGACCAGAACATAGCTAAGTGCGATTTCGGAAGGTTGTTCACTCCAGCCGTTGTACATGCTGAGCGGAGGCCGCCAAAGAAGATTTTTGGTTGCACCAGCGTGCAAGCATTCTGATCTCGAAAAATATGCCGAAGTTCTCGTGCCGGATGCCGGCACAATGGTGTTCAAGCTGATGGTGTCTGCGCCATAGTCAACGCCAGCAACGTTCGACCATGTATCAGGATCGTGAAATTCCATCGGATATTTAGTGCGTCATTGCGGCGGCAAACGCCCGCCTTTGTCGTAATGCTCGATAGCGCCTGGCATGTAGTCTACGCGCTCTTCCAGCGGAATGCGCAGCCGCGCGGCCAGGCGGCGTGCCCGGTCCAGCATGGCCGGGCAGAAGTCGCCGCCGCTGCGGTCGGTTTGGGCGAGCTGGATCCAGTCGTGCGGACCATAGCGCAGCTCGATCACGGTGTAGTCCCGCTCAACCCAATGCCGCTGGTCGCGGAAGGACGGGCGGAAGGTGACGCACAGCCGGCCGCCCTGGCGCAGCGGGACTGTCTTGCGCCAGACGCGCAGGAACCAGAGGAAGTACACGGAGCGCCGCACCTCCGCGCGCTCCAGGTCGACGTCCGTCCAGCCGGTGAAGTAAGCGGTCGACAGCATTAACAACGCGACCACGCCGAGGAAGTCACTATTGAAAACACGGTGAGCCAAGTAGGCATACCCTAGGAAAAACACGGTACCCACCACCCTGCCGCGCGAGAAGCCGCCGAACCAGCGCAGGCGCAGTATGTGCGGGGCAGCACTCAAGCAGGCAGCAACTCAGGAACGGCACGCAGCGCGGCCAGTTGCTGCGGCGCGAGGCGGGCGGCTGCAGTGGCGAGGTGGCGTGCGGCGCCAGGCTGGCCGTTGCGCTCGGCCAGCGACAGCCAGCGCCAGGCCTGTTCGGCGTCGGCTGGCGTGCCCTGCCCGCACAGGAACATCAATCCGGCGTTGAATTGGGCGCGGCCATGCCCCTGGCGCGCGGCGGCCAGGTACCAGAACAGGGCTTGCTGGAAGTCGCGCGCCAGCCCCTGTCCGTTGTCGTGGCGCAGGCCGAGCGTGAAGCAGGCCAGCGTATGACCCTGCTCGGCGGCCTTGCGGTACCAGGCGTTCGCTTGCAGCAGGTCGGGCGCGGGGCCGTCGTCGCGGTCATGGATCTGGCCCAGCATGAATTGCGCCGCCACGTAATCCTGTTCGGCGGCGCGGCGGAACCAGGCCAGCGCCTTGCGCCCATCCTGCGGTACGCCCTGCCCCGTTTCATAGCGCAGGCCAAGGTCGAATTGCGCGCGCAAATGGCCCTGGTCGGCGGCCTTGCGGGACCAGAAGATGGCTTCCTGCTGGTCGCGCGGCACGCCGTGGCCCTGCTCGTACAGCAGCGCCAGGTGGTATTGCGCGGACGGGTGGCCTGCCTCGGATGCCTTGCGGTACCAGTGCGCTGCTGCGCGGTGGTCCTGCGCCACACCCTGGCCATGCTCGTAGCGCTGGCCCAGGTTGTTCTGCGCGCCGGCGTGCCCCAGTTCGGCGGCGCGGCGGTACCACTTCAGCGCCAGCGCTTCGTCGCGCGGCACGCCGTTGCCATTGTCATGGATCAGGCCCAGGTTGAACTGCGAGCTGACGTGGTCCTGCTCCGCCGCCAGCGTGTACCACTTGATGGCGCGCGCAGCGTCAGGCGCTACGTCCTGTCCCTTGTCGTAGCGCAGCGCGAGGTTGAACTGGGCGGCGGCATAGCCTTGTTCGGCGGCCTTGCGGAACCAGCCCAGCGCCTGCTTGCCGTCCTGCGCCACGCCCTGCCCGTTGTCGTAGCGCAGGCCGAGGTTGAACTGGGCGCGCGCATAGCCTTGCTCGGCCGCCTTGCGGTACCACATGATCGCTTGCGCGAAATCCTGCGGCACGCCCCTGCCGCTGTCGTACATCATGCCGAGATTATTCTGCGCGCCGGGATCGCCCTGGTCGGCGGCCTTGGCGAACCAGTAGCGCGCCCGCTCGGTATCGTGCGGCACGCCCTGGCCCTTGGCGTACAGCCAGCCCAGGTTGTACTGCGCGGCAGCGTAGCCCTGTTCGGCCGCCAGCTGGTACCAGTGCGCCGCTTCAGCGAAATCGGCGTCGACGCCCTGCCCCTTCTGGAACATCACGCCCAGGTTGTATTGGGCATGCTCCAGGCCCGCGTTGGCGGCCTGGCGGTACCAGGCCAGCGCCAGTTCATAGCTTTGCGCCACGCCCTGGCCGTTGAAGTACATGAAGCCCAGGCTATGCTGGGCATTGGCCACGCCGCGCTCGGCCAGTTGGCGCACGCGCAGGAACTCGGCAACGAAGTGGGCCTGCGGCGTCGGCGCGCCGCTGGCTGCAGCTTCGGTCGGGGAATCACGCTGCATATATTCAGGCCTGGCCAGCCAGCCGCAGCCCGGCCGGAATGGCAACAGCGGGAGCGTCGGCCTGGTTCTGCGCCGCCAGCACTTCCATGAAGGAGGTCAGCGCGATCGGGCGGTAATACAGGTAGCCCTGCATGGTGGCGCAGCCGTTGGCGGCCAGGTAGCGCGCCTGCACTTCGGTCTCCACGCCTTCCGCCACCAGGTGCAGGCCGAGGCCGCGCGCGATCGAGATGATGGCCAGGATCACCGGATAGTGGCCATGCTCGTCGTGGATCTCCTTGACGAAGCTCTGGTCGATCTTGATGGTGTGGATCGGGAAGCGGTGCAGGTAGGACAAGGAGGAATAGCCGGTGCCGAAATCGTCGATGGCCACCGACACGCCGAGCTGGCACAGCTTGTTCAACTGCTCGATCGCGTATTGCGGGTTGCGGATGCAGATGTTCTCCGTGATCTCGACTTCGATCTGCGACGGCGAAATCTGGTAGCGCGCCAGCGCATTGCGCATCTTCTCGAAGAAGTCGCCGCGGTCCAGGTATTGCGGCGACAGGTTCAGCGACAGGCGGATATTGTCGGCGCCGGCCGCATTCCACAGCAAGAGGTCGCGGCACAGCGCGCCGATCATCCAGTCCGAAATCGGCAGCATCAGGCCGTTTTCTTCGGCAAACGGCAGGAACTCGCCGGCCGACAGCAGGCCGCGCGTCGGATGGTTCCAGCGCATCAGGCCTTCGGCGCCGATGATGCGGCCGCTGGCCATGTCGACCTGCGGCTGATAGTACATTTCCAGCTCGTTGTTTTCCAGCGCCTTGCGCAGCGACTGTTCCAGCACGATCTTCTGGTGCGACATGTCCTGCATCGACGGGTGGTAGAAGCTGTGGCCGTTCTTGCCCTGCGCCTTGACCTGGTACATGGCGATGTCGGCGTGGCGCAGCAGCTCCTCGATCGAATCGCCGTCGCTCGGGTAGACCGCGATGCCGATCGAGGCCGAGATGTGCACCACGTGGCCATCCAGGTCGAACGGCGACTGCAGCACTTCCTGGAACTTGTCGGCGATCGCCCTGGCGTCGGCGCGGTCGCGCAGCTCGGGCAGCACGATGGTGAATTCGTCGCCGGAATGGCGCGCCAGGGTGTCGCCCTTGCGCAGGCATTCCTTCAGGCGCCGCGCGGCCTGCTGCAGCAGCTCGTCGCCCTTGACGTGGCCCAGCGTGTCGTTGACCAGCTTGAAGCGGTCCAGGTCGATGAACATCACGGCCAGCTCGGTGAGCTTGCGCTTGGCCTGGATCACGGCCAGGCCCAGGCGGTCCTTGAACAGGATGCGGTTCGGCAGGTCGGTCAGGATGTCGTGGTAGGCCTGGTAGGAGATCATCTCCTCGGCCCGCTTGCGGTCCGTGATGTCGCGCGCCACGCCGTAGGTGCCGAAGAATTCGTGGCGCGACATTTCCTCGCCCGGCACGTGCATGCCGATCGCGTTCAGGGAAATCGTCATCAAGGTGTTGTTGAAGGTGCGGTCGCCGGCGGCGCTGTTGTTGCACTTCAGGCGCAGCTCCACATTGCGCGAGGCGCGCTCGTCGACGCGGCGCTCGTTGAACACGTAGCGGGCGCGCTCCTGGTCTTCCTCGTGCACCAGCACCGAGTAATGGCGGCCGATCAGCTCCTCGCGCGCGTAGCCAAGCAACTGGTAGGCGCGGTCGTTGACGAAGGTGAAACAGCCTTCATGGTTCAGGGTGTAGATGATGTCGGGCGAGCTGTCCACCAGGTAGCGGTACATCTTTTCCGAGTTTTCCAGGCGCTGCGCGATGCGCATGTTGTCCACCGCCAGGCGGCGCTTTTGCAGCGCATTCTCCACCGTTTTCAACAGTTCGGGCGGGTTGTACGGCTTGCGCAGGTAGTCGTAGGCGCCGCGCTTCAGGGCGCCGATGGCGGCCTCGATGCCGGCTTCGCCGCTCATCACGATCACGTCGCAATCGATCTCGCGCGCATTCACGAAGTCCATGATGTCATGGCCGCTCATGTCGGGCAGGCGCAGGTCCAGCAGCAGCAGGTCGAATTGCTGGCGGCTCAGGTGCGCCAGCGCCTCGGCGCCATTGGTAGCGGTGACCAGCTGGAAGCTGTCCTGCACGCGCAACAGCTCGTACAGGGAAGACAGCAGGCGCGGTTCGTCGTCTACCAGCAGCAGGCGTGGCTGGAATTCCGGTGCCGCGGTCGGGTGCGTCGGGATCATCGGGTTCATGCGGGCCTTATACGGAATCGACCACGCCGCGCGCCTGCACCGGGGCGAGCTGGCTGGTACTGCCGCGGGCCGGCAGCAGGAGTTCAAACGAGGTGCCGTTGGCGCCGCTGCGGCAGCTGATCATGCCGTTCATCTTCTTGACCAGGCTATGCACGATGGACAGCCCGAGGCCGTGATGCTTGCCTTCCTTGCTGCTCTTCACGGCGGTAAACAGGTTGGCCAGCACGTCCTGCGACAGGCCGGGGCCGGCGTCGGCCACCGCCAGCTCCACGTACAGCCGGCGTTCGCGATTGACCAGGCCGCGGTTGGCGATCTCGATGCGGCCGCCGTTCGGCTGCGCCTCGATCGCGTTCTTGACCAGGTTGACCAGGATTTGCTTGAGCAGGTCGGCGTCGCCGTCGATTTCCTGCGGGCCTTCCTGCATGCGCGTGATCACCTGCACCGAGGCCGGCAGGAAGTCGGTGGCGCGGAACAGCCGCAGCACGTCTTCCACCACGCGCGCCACATTGGCCGCGCAACCCGCATCCGATGGCTGCAGGTCGGCCAGGCCGTTGATCAGGTGGCCGACGCGGTCGATTTCCTCGTTCAGGATCGACATTTCCGACACCACCGGCTCGCGCCGCGCCAGCTTGGCGTCCAGCACCGACAGGTAGTTCTTGATGATCGACAGCGGGTTGTTCACCTCGTGCACCACGCGGCGCGACGCTTCCCGGTATTCCTCCGCCACGTGCGCCAGCTGGCGCCGCGCGTGGCCGCGTTCGGACAGGGCGGTCTCCAGCGCATTGGCCGCCTGGCTGCCATAGGCTTGCAGGAAGCGCTCCTTCTTTTGCAGCAGCGGCAATTGCCAGGCCGGCACGCCGCCCACGATCATGCCCAGGCAGCGCTGGCCGGCCACCAGCGGCAGGCACACCAGCGCTTCGCTGCCGATGATGCGGAACAGCTGTTCTTCGGCGATGCCCAGGCCGGCAGGCGCGCCGGCGCCGCTGCGCGCGGCAAACGCCAGTTGGCGGCTGTTGGCGGCATCGGCCAGCAGGCCGGGCTTGTTGAGGGGCACGGCAAATTCGGCCAGGCGCTGCTGGGCCTCGCCGCCGCCGGCGCCCTGCAGCGCGTGGCCGGTCGGGCTCTCCAGCAGGATCACCGTGGCCTCCAGGTCGAACAGGATGCGCGCCGAGCGCGTCATGGCGTCCAGCATGCCCGCTTCGCCCTGCTGGCGCGCGAAGCACTGGCCCATCTCCTGCACCAGCACCATATTGCGCACTTCTTCCGACAGGCGCGCCTGCACCGGGTCGGGCGGCACCGGCGGCGCGGCAGGCGGCGCCGGCACGTCGTCGGCGCCGGCCAGGTCGATGCCCAGCGCTTCAGCGGCACGCGCCACTTGCCGCGCGGCCGACTTGACGAAGGCATCGAGCTTGTCTTCCTCGATGCCGCACAGCGCGCCTGCGTCGGCTGCCGCTTGCGGCGCGTCGGCGTGGTAGCAAAGCTGGTGCGCCAGGCGCACGATGCGGATCAAGGGATGCGCCGCCTCCAGCCGCGGCACCGGCTCGTGGTGGTACAGCACGGAGTCGGCCAGGAAGGAATCGAGGTTCCAGCGCTCGATCAGCCAGGCGCCCGCTTCGGCGTGGGTGATTTCCAGCGTGCGCTGCTCCACCGCGCACAGCTCTTCGTCGTCGCGTGCGGTGAAGTTGTAGGCGTATTCCTTGGGCGCGGTGGCCAGCAGCGCCAGGCGGCCGACGTTGTGCAGCAGGCCGGCCAGGTAGGCTTCTTCCACCTGCGGGTAATCGAGCGCGCGCGCGATGTCGCGCGCGATGACGGCGGTGGTCAGCGAGCCTTTCCAGAAGGCGCGCAGGTCGGTGCTGCCGCTGTGCGGGAAATTGTTGAAGGTCTGGAATACCGACTCGGAAATCACCAGCGTCTTGATGGTGTCGGTGCCCAGCGAGACCAGGGCCTGCTCCAGGCCCACCGTGCGGTGGTGGCGCTGGTAGGCCGAACTGTTGGCCACGGCCAGGATCTTGCTGGCCATCCCGGCATCCTTGGCGATCAGCGCAGCCAGCTCCGGCATGCCGGCATCATCGGCTTGCAGGAGTTCAATCAGCTTGATCAGGATCTGCGGCATGGCAGGGAGCCGCGCGATCAGCAAGCGATTGCGGATGTCTTGGTCGGGATGTTGCATGGGGTCTTAGCGGCTGTCTTCCGGCTTGCAATCCACTACGCAAATTGGCATAAATATACTATAACTTAGCAGCAATACAAATTTCTGACGGCAATAAAATGCATTTGTGTAGAAAGAACTACACTATTGGTAGTAATTTACTTTGTACTAACAATATTTTCAAATAGGCACTATCTTGCGCCGGAGTGCGCGCGCCGTCAACCACAGCGCCAGCGCCGTCAGGGTCAGCGCCAGCTGGCCGGCGGCCAGCCACAGGAAGGAATGCGAGGCGAGCGGTGCCAGCACGCCGGCCACCAGCGCCCCCAGCAGCGTGGTGGCGAACGATTGCACCGACGCCACCGTGCCGCGGATGTGCGGGAACAGGTCGAGCGCCAGCAGGGTGGCCGCCGGCGCCGACATCGACATGCCGAACGTGTAGAAAAACAATGGCAGCACGCTCCACGGCAGCGCGGGCGCGGCCAGCAGGTGGTAGCTGACATTGACCGTGGCCGCCGTGATCAGGAAGCAGAAGCCGATGCCGATCTGGCGCGCGAAGCTGGTCTTGCCGGCAATGCGGTTGGCGGCCAGGGCGCCCAGGAAGATGCCGGAAACGGCTGGCACGAACAGCCAGGCGAATTGCTCGGGGCCCAGGTGCAGGTGGGCCGGCAGCGCCACCGGCGCGGCCGTGATGTACAGGAACAAGCCGGCGAAATTGAAGGCCACCACCCCGGTCTTCAGGTGGAACAGCGGCGAGCACAGGATGGACTTGTAGTTGCGCCACAGGTAGCGCGGGTTGAATGGCTGGCGCTTGTCGCGCGGCAGCGTGTCGGGCAGGCGCCGGTAGCAGACGATGAACAGCAGCACCGTGTAGCCGGCCAGCGCCAGGAAAATGGTGCGCCAGTCCGAATACTTGACGATGAAGCCGCCCAGCACCGGCGCCACCGCCGGCGCGATGGAAAAGATCATGGTCACCAGCGACAGCAGCCGGGCGGCGGCGGCATCGGCGTACAGGTCGCGGATGATGGCGCGCCCCACCACCACACCGGCGCCGGCCGACACGCCTTGCAGCACGCGGAAGAACCACAGGTATTGCACCGAATGCGCGGCGGCGCAGCCCACGGTGCCCAGCAGGAAAGCCACCAGCGAGACCAGGATCACGTTGCGGCGCCCGAATGCGTCCGACAGCGCGCCATGCCACAGCACCATGCCGGCAAAGGCCAGCATGTAGGCCGTCAGCGATTGCTGCACTTCGATCGGCGTCGCGTGCAGCGTGGCCTGGATGTTGGGGAAAGCGGGAAGGTAGGCGTCAATCGAGAACGGTCCCAGCATCGACAGGCTGGCCAGGACTGCTGCCAGCGCGCCCGGCCCCAGCGGCTTCCGGTGCGGCGCCTCCGGCGCAGGAATGCTGGCGGGAGCGTCGCCAGGGGTCAGGTCTGTCAAACGGACATGCTGAGGCCCGCGGCGGCCATCCTGGCCACGCGCGTCGCCCGAGGCATGTTCGTTTGTCAGACCTGACCCCGACTTTCGTCCGCGTCGGCTGCCGGCTTGCGGTTGAAACCGGCCACCATGTCGAAGCGGAACAGGCGGCACTCGAGCGCGCCGTTGAAGAATGGCGTCTTGCGCGATTCTTTCAGGCGCAGCATTTTCGGCAGGCCCAGGTCGGCGGTGAACAGGTAGGCGGTCCAGCCGCTGAAGCGCTGCTTGAGCGTGCTGGAGAAGGCGCTGTAGAAGCTCTTCGCCAGTTCGTCCTCTTCCAGGCTGGCGTCGCCGCGCACGCCGATCCGCTCGCCATACGGCGGGTTGGTCAGCAGGATGCCCGGTTCCCTGGTCGGCGCCTGCACCTGCTGCGCTTCGATCTGCTTGAGCGGTACCTCGAACAGGATGCCGGCGCTTTTCAGGTTATGGCGCGCCATCGCGACCATGTCGCCGGAAATGTCGGAGCCGAAAATGGTCGGTTCGGGCGGCAGCGGGTTCGGCTTGAAATCGGTCTTCATCTTCTGCCACGGCTCGGGATCGAAGTCGTGGAACTTCTCGAACGCGAAGCGGCGCCGCGCGCCCGGTGGGATGCCCTGCACCATCTGCGCCGCTTCGCACAGGATGGTGCCGGAGCCGCACATCGGGTCGAACAGCGGCATGCCCGGCTTCCAGCCCGACACGCGCAACAGGCCGGCGGCCAGGTTCTCGCGCAGCGGCGCGTCGCCGGTCTCGCTGCGCCAGCCGCGCTTGAACAGCGCTTCGCCGGAAGTGTCGAGGTAGACCATGAACTGGCGCTGGTCGAGGAAACCGAAGATGCGCATGTCAGGCTCGCGCGTGTTGACCGAAGGGCGCTTGCCATACATGTCGCGGAAGCGGTCGCATACGGCGTCCTTGATCTTCAGCGTGGTGAATTCCAGCGATTTCAGGGGCGACTTGATGGCAGTGACGTCGACCCGGATGGTGTGGTGGACGCCGAACCATTCTTCCCACGGCTGGCCCAGCACCAAGTCGTAGATGTCGTTTTCGTTCTGGTAGTGGCACACGCCCATGCGCATCAGCACGCGCGAGGCGATGCGCGAGTGCAGGTTGATGCGGTAGGCGTCGTACAGGTCGCCGGAGGCGTGCACGCCGCCCGGGACCTGGTTATGGACCTTCATGGTCGGGCTCATGGCCGCGATTTCGGTCAGTTCTTCCGCCAGGGCGGCTTCCAGGCCGCGCGGGCATGGGCAGAAATATGATGGCATTTGGGGGACCCTTTATCCGTTGTTTGAATCAAAACCGGTAAACCGGTGTCTGACCCGCAGGGTCAGACACCCGCCACGCGGCTGTCCCGGGCCTGGTGTCAGACCCTGCGGGTCTGACACCGGTTTACCGGTTTTAGAAAGGCTTGACGACCACCAGAATCACGATCGCCAGCAACATCAGCACCGGCACTTCATTGAACCACCGGTAAAACACATGACCGCGCGCATTGGCGCCGCGTTCAAACTTCTTCAGCAGCGAGCCGCAGGCGTGGTGGTAGCCGATCAACAGGAACACCACCAGCAGCTTGGCATGCAGCCAGCCCGGCATCCTGGCGCCGTACTGCAGCACCGCCAGCCAGATCCCGAACACCACCGCCGGCAGCGCCAGCATGGTGGTGAAGCGGTACAGCTTGCGCGCCATCGTCAGCAGCCGCTCGGTGCTCGGGCCCGGCGTTTCCATCGCCAGGTTCACGAAAATCCGCGGCAGGTAGAACAGCCCCGACATCCAGGACACGATGAAGACGATATGCAGCGCTTTGATCCAGAGCATTCGCTATTTCCTAATTTCGCCGTGGCCGAACACCACGTATTTAAGGGAAGTCAATCCTTCCAGGCCGACCGGTCCGCGTGCGTGCAGCTTGTCGTTCGAGATGCCGATCTCGGCGCCCAGGCCGTACTCGAAACCGTCCGCGAAGCGCGTCGAGGCGTTGATCATCACGGAAGACGAATCGACTTCGCGCAGGAAGCGCATGGCGGCCGAGTAATCTTCGGTGACGATCGCCTCGGTATGCTTGGACGACCAGGTATTGCAATGCTCGATGGCCGCGTCCAGCCCGTCCACCACGCGCACCGCCAGGATCGGCGCCAGGTATTCGGTGGCCCAGTCTTCTTCCGTAGCGTGCGCCAGGTGCGGATAGCCGGCGCCGGCCAGGATGGTGTGCGCTTCGGCGTCGGCGCGCAACTCGACCTTCTCGGTGGCGTAGCGCGCTGCCAGCAGCGGCAGCACCTCGGCCGCGATGGGGCGCGCCACCAGCAGCGTTTCCATGGTGTTGCAGGTGCCGTAGCGGTGGCACTTGGCGTTGAAGCCGATGTCCAGCGCTTTCGCCAGGTCCGCCTTGGCGTCGATGTAGACGTGGCAGATGCCGTCCAGGTGCTTGATCATCGGCACCGTGGCTTCTTCCATCAGGCGTGCGATCAGGCCCTTGCCGCCGCGCGGCACGATCACGTCCACGTATTGCGGCATGGTGATCAGCGCGCCCACGGCGGCGCGGTCGGTGGTGTCGACCACCTGCACGCCGTCGGCCGGCAGGCCGGCGCCTTGCAGGCCTTCAGCGACCAGCTTGGCCAGCGCCCGGTTGCAATGGATCGCTTCCGAGCCGCCGCGCAGGATGGTGGCGTTGCCGCTCTTGATGCACAGGCCGGCCGCGTCCACCGTCACGTTCGGGCGCGCTTCGTAGATGATGCCGATCACGCCCAGCGGCACGCGCATCTGGCCGACCTGGATGCCGGACGGGCGGATTTTCACGTTCGAGATTTCTCCCACCGGGTCCGGCAGCGAAACAATCTGGCGCAGGCCTTCCACCATGGTGGCAATCGCCTTGTCGGTCAGCGCCAGGCGGTCCAGCATGGCCGGCGCCAGGCCGGCGGCACGCGCGGCGGCCAGGTCTTGTTCGTTGGCCGCGCGCAAGGCCGGTGCTTCGCGCTCGATGGCTTCGGCGATCAGCTGCAACGCACGGTTGCGGGTCGCGCTGTCGGCACGTGCCATGCCGCGCGATGCGGCGCGGGCGCGCTGGCCGATGTCTTGCATGTACTGCTTGATGTCCATATTCTTACCCTTTTGCGACGCGCAAAGCTAACTGCAGCATGGCGTCCCACTGGTCGCCGGCGAACGCCTTGGCGCGCAAGCCCTTGACCATGCGATCGACCTGCGCCGCCTGCTGCATCGCCGCTTCCAGCGTAGGTAGCGAGATGCGGCGCAGCGCCGGCTCCATCAGCCGTTCGCGCGGGCCCCAGATGCGGTATTCCTTCAGGAGCGCCGGCAGCGGGCGGCCCTGGGCCATGCCTGCCTTTAATTTTAGCAGCGTGCGGATTTCTTCGGAGACGGCCCACAACACCAGCGGCAGCGCTTCGCCTTCGCCTTTCAAGCCTTCCAGCATGCGGATCAGGCGCGCGGTGTCGCCGGACAACATGGCTTCGGACAGCTTGAACACGTCGTAGCGTGCCACATTGAGCACGGCGTCCTGCACCTGCTCGTGGGCCAGCTTGCCCGGCTCGTGCAGCAAGCCGAGTTTCTGGATTTCCTGGTGTGCCGCCAGCAGGTTGCCTTCGACGCGGTCGGCGATGAAGTCCAGGCTGGCGCGCTCCGCGCTCTGCCCTTGTGCGGCGAGCCGGTTGGCAATCCATCCCGGCAGCGCATTGCGCTCGATGTTCGGGATGTCGATGTACACGGCGGCCTGCTGCAAGGCCGCCACCCACGCCGCCTTCTGCGTCTGCCAGTCCAGCTTGGGCAGGGTGATCAGCGTGAGGTTGTCTGGCGATAAATCTTTGGCGTAAGCCTGCAGGGCGGCGCCGCCATCCTTGCCCGGCTTGCCGGACGGGATGCGCAGCTCGATCAGCTTCTTGTCGCCGAACAGGCTCATGGCCTGGTTGGCGGCCAGCAGCTCGCCCCACTTGAAGTTGCGCTCGACGCTCAGCACCTCGCGCTCGGAATAGCCTTGCGCACGCGCGGCACGGCGGATCTTGTCGGCCGCCTCCAGCGCCAGCAAATGCTCGTCGCTGGTGATCACGTACAGCGGGGCCAGCGTCTTGGCGACGTGGCCGTCCAGGGCGTCGGCGCGCAACTGCATGGCGCGCCCTTAGCGGACCGGCGGCGCGGCCGGCGCGGTAGGGGCGGTGACGTCGGGCGCCGACAGCACGCCTGGCAGCACGCCGGACGGGGTCGGCGCCGGCGCCGGGGCGCCCGGCTTGATGGCAGCCATGCGGCGCATCATCTGCTGCACCAGGTCGGCCTGCATGTCCTTGTACAGCAGGGCTTCTTCCTGCTCTTTCGCCAGCAGCTGGGTTTCGCTGAAGGTGATCGGGCGGCCCAGCACGATATTGGTCGGCGCCAGCAGTTCCTTGCCGGCCTTGTCGGTCACGCGGAACAGGATGTTGTAGCTCAGCAGGTATTCACGCACGCGGCCATTGCTGTTCAGCGACAGGATCGACTTGGTGCGGGTCTTTTCCGGGTTGGTCAGCACTTCGATCACGCCGTCGGCATCGGCTTTGCTGGTGGCCACGGTGGTGTGGCCGTTGACGCGGATATTGCGCTTGAGTTCGATCGCCAGCGGCGACGACTCCGGCAAGCCCACGTAGATGGCGTTGAACGGCAGCGTATATGTGCCGCCGGAGCCGCGCAGGTGGAAGCCGCAGCCGGTGGCCACGGCAGCTACGCCCAGCGCCGCCAGCGCCAGCATGGTGCGGCGCAGGGCGCCGCGGGATTTCAGAGTCGTCGTCATCTTTGCCTTACACCACGATATTGACCAATTTGCCCGGTACCACGATGACCTTCTTCGGCGCGCCTTCCAGGAACTTCTGCACGCTTTCCTCGGCCAGCGCGGCCGCTTCGATGGCGGCCTTGTCGGCGGCCTTCGGCACCTTCACCGAGCCGCGCAGCTTGCCGTTCACCTGGATCATCAGCTCGATCTCGGACTGTTCCAGCGCGGCCGGGTCGACTTGCGGCCAGGCGGCATCCAGGATGTCGCCGGCGTAAGCCATTTCCTGCCACAGCACGTGGGTGATGTGCGGCGCCACCGGATTCAGCAGGCGCAGGAAGACGGCATAGCCTTCGGCCAGCACCGCCGGCTCCACGCCTTTCGCCGATTCCAGGGTATTGAGCATCTTCATGCAGGCCGACACCACGGTGTTGTACTGGATGCGCTTGATGTCGTAGTCGGCCTGCTGCAGCACCTTGTGCACTTCGCGGCGCAGCGCCTTACCTTCCTCGGTGGCGGCAACGGCGGCCAGCGGCGAACCGGCGGCGCGGATCGCCTCACGCTGGGCGAAGCCGAAGTTCCACACGCGCTTCAGGTAGCGGTTGGCACCTTCCACGCCGGAGCCGGACCACTCCAGGGTCTGTTCCGGCGGCGAAGCGAACATGGTAAACAGGCGCGCGGTGTCGGCGCCGTACTGCTCGATCTGCACCTGCGGGTCGATGCCGTTGTTCTTGGACTTGGACATCTTCTCGATGCCGCCCAGGCTGACTGGCTGGCCGTCGGCCTTCAGCACGGCTGATACGGGGCGGCCGCGGTCGTCGGTGGTCAGGGTCACGTCGTCCGGGTTGAACCAGTGCTTCTTGCCGGAGGCTTCCTCGCGGTAGTAGGTCTCGTTCAGCACCATGCCCTGGGTCAGCAGGTTGGTGAACGGCTCGTCGAACTTCACCAGGCCGAAGTCGCGCATGACCTTGGTCCAGAAGCGCGCGTACAGCAGGTGCAGCACGGCGTGCTCGATGCCGCCAATGTACTGGTCCATCGGCATCCAGTAGTCGTTGCGTTCATCGATCATCGCCTTGTCCGAACCTGGCGAGGTATAGCGCATGTAGTACCAGCACGAGTCGACGAAGGTGTCCATGGTGTCGGTCTCGCGGCGCGCAGGCTTGCCGCATTGCGGGCAGTCGCACTTCAGGAAGGCTTCGTGCTTGTTCAGCGGGTTGCCGGTGCCATCCGGCACGCAGTCTTCCGGCAGCACCACCGGCAGGTCCTTCTCAGGCACCGGCACCGAGCCGCAGGACTCGCAGTGGATCATCGGGATCGGGGTACCCCAGTAGCGCTGGCGCGAAATGCCCCAGTCGCGCAGGCGGAAGGTGGTCTTCTTCTCACCCAGGCCTTTTTCGGCCAGGTCGGCGGCGATCGCTTCCAGCGCCTCGGTGTAGCGCAGGCCGTCGTACTTGCCGGAGTTGGTCACCACCGAGACGGCCTTGTCGCCGTACCATTCCTGCCAGGCTTCGTCGGAATACGACTGGCCTTCGGCGGCGATCACCTGCTTGATCGGCAGCTTGTATTTCTTGGCGAAGGCGAAATCGCGCTCGTCGTGCGCCGGCACGCCCATCACGGCGCCGTCGCCGTAGGTCATCAGGACGTAGTTGCCGATCCAGACTTCGACTTGTGCGCCGGTCAGCGGGTGGGTCACGAACAGGCCGGTCGGCATGCCCTTCTTTTCCATGGTGGCCATGTCGGCCTCGATCACGGAACCCATCTTGCATTCGGCGATGAAGGCTTGCAGTTCAGGCTTGTCTTGCGCGGCGTGGGCGGCCAGCGGGTGCTCGGCAGCCACGGCGCAGAAGGTCACGCCCATCACGGTGTCGGGACGGGTGGTGAACACATACAGCTTGCCGTCGTTGATCAGCTGACCGTCAGCGCCGGCGATGGTGTGCGGGAAGGCGAAGCGCACGCCGGTGCTCTTGCCGATCCAGTTCGACTGCATGATGCGCACGCGCTCAGGCCAGCCTGGCAGCTTGTTGTCGACATAGTCCAGCAGCTCGTCGGCGTAGTCGGTGATGCGGACGTAGTACATCGGGATTTCGCGCTTCTCGATCAGCGCGCCCGAACGCCAGCCGCGGCCATCGACCACCTGCTCGTTGGCCAGCACGGTCTGGTCGACCGGGTCCCAGTTCACGGTACCGGTTTTCTGGTAGATGATGCCCTTTTCCAGCATCTTCAGGAACATCCATTGGTTCCACTTGTAGTATTCAGGCTTGCAGGCGGCCATTTCGCGCGACCAGTCGATCGCCAGGCCCATCGACTGCATCTGCTCCTTCATGTGGTCGATGTTGGAGTAAGTCCATTTGGCTGGCGGCACGTTGTTGGCCATTGCCGCGTTTTCAGCCGGCATGCCGAAGGCGTCCCAGCCCATCGGCATCAGCACGTTGTAGCCGTTCATCCGCAGGTAGCGGTACATCACGTCATTGATCGTATAGTTGCGCACGTGGCCCATGTGCAGCTTGCCCGAAGGGTAAGGCAGCATCGAGCAAGCGTAGTACTTGCCTTTAGGGAAACGCGGGTCGTTTTCGACGGCTTTGTAGGCGTCGATCGCCTTCCAGTGCGATTGGGCGGCTTTTTCAACGTCTGCTGGACTATATTTTTCTTGCATGATGGAGCGCACTAAAATGAGAGGATATGAACCGGACATTATAACAATGCATTGGTGCGGCGCGTCAGAATGAGATATCAGGAATTTCCGCCCCCGCCGGGGCTGGCCGGTCTGGTGGACTGCCTGTGGCTGTCCGAAGCCCCTGCCGGGCCCGCCGTGGCCCCTGTTTCGCACCGGGTGCTGCCCGATAATTGCACCGATATCCTGTGGCAGGACAGCGGCGAGGCCTTCTTTGTCGGCATGATGAGCACTTGGTTCGATGTGCCGGCTGCGCGCCGGGTACGGACGGTGGCGGTGCGCTTCCGGCCAGGGGCGGCCAGCCTGTTTGTCGGGCCAGTGCCCTTGGCCGGCCTGGCCGATGACCGTGCCGACCTCGAACTGCTATGGGGCCGCCCGGTGGCCGATCGGCTCGGCGACGCCCTGTGGTCGGTGGCGCGCAGCGATGCCGAACGCCTGGCGCTGCTGACCGAGGCGCTGTACGCTCGCCTCTCGGTTGCTTCGGCTGGCGCCCGCGCCGCCACGGCCCTCGCCTCACGTATCGCAGCCGGCGCGCCGGCCGGCCAAGCTCTCGCCTTGCGCGCAGTGGCCGAACTGGAGGCCAGTGGCGGTGCATTGCGCGTGGAAACGCTGGCCGCCGCGCTTGGCGTCTCGCGCCAATATCTCGCCAACCAGTTCCGCGACCATGTCGGCCTGTCGCCCAAATTGTTCGCCCGCATCTGCCGCTTCCGCGCCGCCCTCGCCGCCAGCGGCCCGGCCACAGCGGGCCGGCAGGCTCACGACTGGGCCACCGTGGCCCTGGACTGCGGCTATTTCGACCAGTCCCACCTGATCCGCGACTTCCAGGACTTCACGGGCAACTCGCCCGACGCCCATCTGGGCAAACGGTGAGCCTCCCGGCGCTGTCGCGAGAAGGTGCGATTTTTGGCCCAAATTGGCCTGACAAAACCGCTATTTTCTGCGATTTTCGGGAACTTTCCGTGATTTCGCATGTCCAAAGGAAAAAATCACGGAAAAGGCTCAAAAATCGCACGAAATAGCGGTTTGGCCTGACCAATTTACGGTAAAAATCGCACCTTCTCGCGAGGGAGAAGAAAATGACGCCGAGCCTTTGCATCGCCATTTCAGCCTCTACGCTGCGCGCCCTGCTCGACTTCCAGAGCGAGCACTTCAGCGACATCGAACCTGCCGACCTGGCCGACCGCGCTATCCGCGACTGGCTACACTACCAACTCGAACTCGCCAAGCCTGCCGGGCAACGCGGCTACTTCTGGAAAAGGCTGTTCCTTCCAGACGGCACCCGGCTGCGCCTCTCCAATTACACGATCACGCGCTATGCCGCCGTCGTCGGTGACGACCTCGTCTACGAGGGCATGACAGTTTCCCCGAACCGGTTTGCGCAAATGACGCTGGGTTCGGCGCGCAATGCCTGGGAGGTCGTCTATGTCCAGCTGCCCGGCCAGCGTGAATGGAAGTTGGCGCTGCACCTGCGCCGTGCGCTGGAGGCCAATGAGCGCCAGAAGGCCAAGCGTCCAGCCGCACCGGCACCGGCTCCGACAGCCGCGCCGCCGCGCGTCCTGCCTGCCGGGGTTCTGCTGGCACCGAAGTTGCGGCCCGACTTCGAAGAACGGCGCCAGATATACCGCCGCGCGGAAGACCTCTTGCTCGACTAGTTTCCATTTTTCCAATCGGCGCCGCCGCAGCCATGGCAAGATGCGCCCATCACCCCACCAATAGAGGAGAACAGCATGATCAAAGGCCTGCGCACCGCCATCTACCCTACCCCCGACCTGGAAGCCGGCAAGGCCTGGTACAGCAAGGTATTCCAGAAAGAACCCTACTTCGACCAACCGTTCTACGTCGGCTTTGAAATCGGCGGCTTCGAGCTGGGCCTGCTGCCGGACGGCGCGCCCGGCAAGGCCGGCAGCCAGGTCTACTGGGGCGTGGAAGACATCGCAACAGAAGTCCAGCGCATCCTCGCACTGGGAGCAAGCACTCACTCAGAGATTCAGGAAGTAGGTGAAGGCATCAAGGTCGCCGAGCTGGCCGACCCATTCGGTAATGTCCTCGGCCTGATTGAGAACCCGCATTTCGACAGGGCCAAGGTCGCGTGATACCATGCACCCCCTATGCGCAAACGCAATAACAAATCCATCCTGATCAAGACGCCCGACCAGGTCGAGCTGGCCCGCGTGGCCGGCCAACTGGCGGCCGACGTGCTGACCTTCATCGCGCCGCACGTCAAGCCGGGCGTCTCGACCGCCCAGCTTGACCAGCTGTGCAACGACTACATCGTCCACACCCAGAAAGTCATCCCGGCCAACGTCGGCTACGGCGGCTTTACCGGCACCGTCTGCACCTCGGTCAACGAGGTAGTGTGCCACGGCATCCCGTCGGCCAAGAAAGTGCTGAAGGATGGCGACATCATCAACATCGACGTGGCCGTCATCAAGGATGAATGGTTCGGCGACACCAGCCGCATGTACTACGTCGGCACGCCGTCGAAAGCGGCGCAAAAGCTGTGCGAAGTGACCTATGACGCGATGTGGGCCGGCATCCGCGCGGTCAAGCCGGGCAATCGGCTGGGCGACGTCGGGCATGCGATCCAGAAGCTGGCCGAAGCGGCCGGCTACAGCGTGGTGCGCGATTACTGCGGGCATGGCATCGGCATGGTGTACCACGAAGACCCGCAGGTGCTGCATTACGGGCGGCCGGGCACCGGCCTGCTGCTGGAGCCGGGCATGGTGTTTACCATCGAGCCGATGATCAACGCGGGCAAGCACGCCACGCGCGCGCTGCCGGATGGCTGGACGGTGGTGACGGCCGACAGGTCGCTGTCGGCGCAGTGGGAGCATATGGTGGCGGTGACCGAGACCGGGTTCGACGTACTGACGTTGGCGCCGGGCGAACAAAACCGGTAAAGCTGCCGGGTCTGACACCGGCCTGCGGCGGCCGCGTATCAGTGTCTGACCCTGCGGGTCAGACACTGGTTTACCGGTTTTAGCGCAAGCTCAGCCTCAACGCCGGCTTCTCGCCATAATCGTCATAGCGCTCATTGATGCCGCCGACGCAAAAGCTAATCTCTTCCAGCAAATCCGCCGGCATCTTCGCCGCATCGGTAATAACGATCTCCAGCACCTCATTCGGCTTGAGCCGGAACTTCGTCATATTGTCTTCATCGCGCAGGTAGGACAGGCAGTCCACCCAGGCATCGATGGTCGCGCTGTAGCCCGGCGGGAACCCCAGTTCCGCCTGGCAGGCAGCGTGGAACGCCGCTTCATCGCCGATCGCGGCGCCGTTTAATGTGGCAATCGCCATTATTTCTTTTCCTTCGGATCGGTGACGAAACCAAGACGGGTCAGGCCATGCGACTGCGCCGCCGCCATCACCTGCGCCACCACTTCATAGCGGGTATCCTTGTCGGCCCGCAGCTGCAACTCCGGCTGCTGCGGCAAGCCCGCCGCCTCGGCCAGGCGCTGATCCAGCTCCCCTGCCTGCAAGGCATCGTTATTCCAGTAGACCGTGCCCGCGGCATCGATGGCCAGCGTCACGGTGTCGGCTTCCTGCTGCAGCGCCTTGGCCTGCGCCTTGGGCAGCTCCAGTTGCACCGCATTGGTAAACATCGGCGCGCTGATGATGAAGATCACCAGCAGCACCAGCATCACATCCACCATCGGCGTGACGTTGATGTCAGCCATGGATTCCTTCTGCCGGTGATGGTTGAAGGAGCCGAATGCCATCCGTTCAATCCCTGGCCAGGTAAGCGTGCAAGTCGTGCGCGAAGGCGTCGAGCTCGGACATGGTGATGCGGTTGATGCGGTTAAAACCGTTATACGCCAGCACCGCAGGAATTGCCACGGTCAGCCCGACGCCGGTCATGATCAAGGCCTCGCCCACCGGCCCGGCCACCTTGTCGATCTGCACCGTGCCCTGCGCCGACACTGCCGCCAGCGCATGGTAGATGCCCCACACGGTGCCCAGCAGGCCGACAAACGGCGCGGTCGAGGCGATCGACGCCAGCAGCGTCAAGCCGGACTCCAGCCGGGTGGTCGACACATGGATCGCATCGCGCAGCACGCGCGTGACCTGCTCGGAGCGTCCCATCTCGGCGGCAATGCTGCCGTTCCTGGCATGCGCCACCTGGTGCGCGCCGGCCTGCGCCACGGCCGCGAAGATGCGTTCCTGGTCGCGCACTGCCATCAGCGCCACGCCATCGGCCACCGTCGGCGCGTCCCAGAACGCCTGCACCACCGGCGCCGCGCGCCGGATGCGCCACGCAGCCCAGCCCTTCCACAGGATGAAGAACCAGGACGCCAGCGACATCGCCAACAGCAGGTAAGCCACGGCGTGGCTGATCGCGTCGCTGCGCTGCCAGTAGCTGGCGAAGGTAAAGTGCTCCATCAGCCGTTCAGGCCCAGCACGTCGTACATATCGTACAAGCCGCTCTTCTTGTCGGCCAGGAATTGCGCGGCGCGCAGCGAACCGTTGGCGTAATGCTGGCGCGACGACGACTTGTGGCTGATTTCGATGCGTTCGCCCTCGGTGGCAAACATCACGGTATGGTCGCCGATGATGTCGCCGCCGCGCACGGTGGCAAAGCCGATCGAGGACGGGTCGCGCGGGCCGGTCACGCCTTCGCGCGCGAACACGCCGCACTGCTTCAGGTCGCGCCCCAGCGCGTCGGCAATCACCTCGCCCATTTTCAGCGCGGTGCCGGACGGCGCGTCGACCTTGTGGCGGTGGTGCGCTTCGATGATCTCGATGTCGTAGCCGAGGTCGAACTGCTTGGCCGCAAATTCCAGCAATTTCAGGGTGACGTTGACGCCCACGCTCATGTTCGGCGCGAACACGATCGCCGTGCGCTTGGCCGCTTCAGCGATGGCCGCCTTGCCAGCTTCGTCGAAGCCGGTGGTGCCGATCACCATCTTCACGCCATGTTCGGCGCAGTAGGCCAGGTGGGCCAGGGTGCCTTCCGGGCGCGTGAAGTCGATCAGCACGTCGGCGCCGGCCAGGCCGCTGGCCAGGTCGGCGGTGATGGCCACGCCGGCCGGCTGGCCGGTAAAGGCGGCGGCATCGCTGCCCAGGGCAGCCGCGCCCGCGCGGTCCAGCGCCCCGGACAGGCGCGCCTCGGGCGCCTTCTGCACCGCCTCGATCAACATATGGCCCATGCGGCCGCTGGCGCCGGCGATGGCGATATTCAGTTGCGTCATTGCTGTTTCCTTAATGCTCTTGAAACTTATTGCTTGGTGCCCGATTCCTGGCCGCCCGGCAGCGGCGCCTTGCCCGGCGCCAGGTTGCCCTTGGCATCCTCGGCCTTCTTGAACTCCTTGATCGGGCCGGCGATGCGCGCGATGTATTCCTGCTCGGTCGGCAGGTTGCCGCCCTCGAAGCTCGCCACCTTGTCGTCCTTGTCGAAGAACACCACCACCGTGCTGGTGGTCAGCTCGCCATTGCCCTTGGCCAGGCGGAACGGGTAATCCCAGCGCTGGCCGTGGAAGGCATCGGCCATCAGCGGCGTGCCGAGCAGGAACTTGACCTGGTCCTTGGTCATGCCGTTCTTGAGCTGGGCCAGCATTTCCCTGGAGACGAAATTGCCCTGCTGGATGTCGGGCCGGTAAGGCGAGAAGAACCAGAAGAACTTCTGCGTCTTGGTGATCTGGGTGGTCTGGGCCCCCTGTGAGGCTTCCACCGGGGCCACGCTGGCCGGCTGGCTGGCGCAGGCCGCCAACAGGGCGGCGGCCAGCAGCGGAGTGCTACGTTGCAACAAAGACAGCGGGGTCAAACGCATATTATGCATACCTCAATTCCGTGAGCAGAAGTGCCTAAAACGCTATATCATAAAGCACTTCCCGCAACTGACGTTAGCAAACATGAGTAACAGCCCCACCGACCTGAAGGCTTCCGGCCTGAAGGCTACCCTGCCGCGCCTGAAGATCCTCGATATTTTCCAGAGCAGTCCCGTGCGCCATCTGACGGCGGAAGACGTGTACAAGCTGCTGCTGGCCGAGAACATGGACGTCGGCCTGGCCACCGTGTACCGCGTGCTGACCCAGTTCGAGCAGGCCGGCTTGCTCAACCGCAACCATTTCGAGAGCGGCAAGGCGATTTTCGAGCTCAACGAAGGCTCGCACCACGACCACCTGGTCTGCCTCGATTGCGGCCGGGTGGAAGAATTCGTCGACGAAGAAATCGAAAAGCGCCAGCAAAGCATCGCCGCCGAGCGCGGCTTCAAGATCGCCGAGCACGCGCTGGCCATCTACGGCAGCTGCACCAAGCTCAACTGCCCGCACAAGCACTGAAAAATAAATGGGGACGTACCCCATTTTTCTGCGAAAAATAAATGGGGTACGTCCCCATTTATTTTTTAGTGGTTGCTGAGCGCGTTGGACAGCAGCCGCGACGTGATATCGACAATCGGGATCACCCGCTCGTAAGCCATGCGGGTCGGCCCGATCACCCCCAGCGTTCCCACGATCTTGCCGTTGGCCTCATAGGGCGCGGTCACCACGCTCATTTCATCCATCGGCACCAGCTGCGACTCGCCGCCGATGAAAATCTGCACGCCGGAAGCCTTGGACGACACGTCCAATAGCTGCATCAGCCCGGTCTTCTGCTCGAACAGGTCGAACATCGCGCGCAGCGAGCTCATGTTCGAAGACAGGTCGGCCACCGACAGCAAGTTGCGCTCGCCGGCGATCACCATGTCGTCGGCCGATTCGGCCATGGCCTCGCTGCCGGCCTCCACTGCCGCCTGCATCAGGCGCCCCATATCGTCGCGCAACTGGCGCAGCTCGTGCTGCAGGCGCCCGCGCACATCCTCGAACGACAGCCCGGAATAGTGCTGGTTGATGAAATTGGCCGACTGCTGCAACTGGGCCGGCGTGTAATCGACATCGGTCAGCAGGATGCGGTTTTGCACGTCGCCGCCGGGCAGCACGATCACCAGCAGCACCCGCTTCTCGCCCAGGCGCAGGAATTCGATCTGCTGGAACACCGACTCGTGGCGCGGCGCCACCACCACCCCGGCAAACTGGGTCAGCGAGGACAGCATCTGGGCCGCGTTGGCAATCAGCTTTTGCGGCTGCGCCACCTGCAAGCCGGCCTGCACCGCGCGCTCGTCGATATGCTGCACCGTCAGCAGGGTATCGACAAAGATGCGGTAGCCGCGCGGGGTCGGCACCCGGCCCGCCGAGGTATGCGGACTGGCCACATAGCCCTGCTCTTCCAGGTCGGCCATGATGTTGCGGATGGTGGCCGGCGACAGCTCCAGCCCGGAAATCTTGGACAGGGCGCGCGAGCCCACCGGCTGGCCATCGGCGATGTAACGCTCGACCAGGGCTTTGAGCAGGGTTTGGGCACGGATATCGAGATGCATAGGTCTATTCTGCCAACTGTTGTTCCAGCCACGCAAGCAGTTCATCAAGCGTGGCGCAAATCGCGTCCGGCTGTGGCGCGCCGTCCGGCAGCGCGGCGCCGCGCCGGTTCATCCACACCGCGCGCAGGCCGGCCGCCTGCGCGCCCGCCACGTCCAGCGCCAGGTCGTCACCGACGTACACCGCATCGTGCGGCGCCACGTCCAGCGCCTGGCAGGCGGCGCGGAAAATACCGGGCGCCGGCTTGGCCGCGCCGAAACGGGCGGCCGCCAGCGATACCTCGAAATGGTGGGCCAGGCCGATCACTTCGAGGTCGGCATTGCCATTGGAAATGGTGCCCAGTTGCACATGCTGGCGCAGCTTGAGCAAGCCCGGCAGCACATCGTCATACGGCGTCACCGCATTGCGCGCGGCGAAGAAATGGGCCATGGCGCCATCGACCTTGGCCGCATCCGCGCCGGCCGCGGCAAAGGCCGCGTGCAGGCTGGCGCGCCGCAGCTGGCCCAGGTCGACCAGCAGTTCCGGCCGGGCGGCCGCCAGGTCGGCGCGGTGCGCGCGCAAGGCCTCGATCGACCACTGCGCCGCCACTTGCGGCGCATGGGCCGCCAGCCAGGCATGCAGCGTCAGTTCCGCCTCGGCGATGACGGGCGCGATCGGCCACAGGGTGTCGTCCAGGTCGAACAGGATGGCTTTCGGCTTCATGGGCGCATTGTACCGCGCCGCGGTTGCAAGCTGTTACAAGGGAAAAGCTGGCCAAATCGGCTAAAGAAGTAGCAAATGCACTAAAATAGGCGCCGATTTGTCCGCGCCACGGGCGCAACCGACTGGAGAATGTGGAATGAAGAGTAAGTATCTGTCTGCCGCCGCCGCGCTGCTGTGCGTCGCCGGACTGGCCGCCTGCGGCGGCAAGGGCAATGGCAGCATCCAACTGGGCGTGAACGTGATCGGCATCGACCGTACCGGCCTGGTGCTGCAGAACAATGGCGGCGACGACCTGGAAATCACCGGCACCAGCAATGCCCAGTATTTCTTCAAGACCTTGATGGCCCCGGACGCGCCGTTCAGCGTGACGATCAAGACTACCCCGGACAATGTGAGCTGCGTGCTGGCCAACAATACCGGCAAGATCAATTACTACACCTACCTGCAAAGCACCGTGACCTGCACGCCTGACCCGTACCCGCTGGGCGGCACCATCAGCGGCCTGACCGGCAGCGGCCTGGTGCTGGCCAACGGCGCCCAGACGGTGGGCGTGGCCGCCAACGGCAACTGGCAGTTCGGCAGCCCGATCGGCAACGGCAGCGTATACGGTGTCACCGTGCTGAGCCAGCCGACCAACCAGACCTGCACCGTGACCGGCGGCACCAGCGGCAACGGCAGCGGCACCATCAAGGCCGACAAGACGAATATCAATGTCAACTTGACCGTGGTTGTTACCTGCAAATAAGAAAGAATCCAGATGAAAGCAAAATTCATTGCCGCGGCCCTGCTGGCGGTAGCCCTGGCCGCCTGCGGCGGCAAAGCCAGTTTCGCCATTGGCGGCACCATTTCCGGCCTGTCCAACAACGGCCTGATCCTGCAAAACAATGGCGGTGACGACCTGGCCGTCAATGCCGGCGCCACCACCTTCAGTTTCCCCAACAGCATCAGCTACGGCACCGAGTACAAGGTCACCATCAAGCAGCAGCCGGAGCACATGACCTGCGCCGTGATCGGCACCAGCAATATCGGTTCGGCCGGCCACACCACCAGCATCAATGTCGGCATTACCTGCGTGCAAAACAGCTATACCCTGGGCGGCACGGTGCAACACCTGACGACCGACGGCCTGGTGCTGGTCAACGGCAGCACCAGCGGCGGCATCACGGTCGCCAAGGGCGCCACCAGCTTTGTGGTGCCGGGCAGCATCCCGGTCGGCACCGCGTATGGCGTGACCGTACTGACCCAGCCAACCGGCCAGACTTGCAGCGTGGCCAACGGCAGCGGCGTGATGGGCGACGCCGACCGCGCCAACATCGTGGTGAGCTGCACGCCGTGATATAAGCAAATGGAATGACTGGAATTCCAAAAATAAATTGGAAAGATATGCCGCAACGCAGCATACTTACTCCCGTCTCCTCCACTTCTTAACAGAAATGGATTCAGCCCGCTCCCTGAGCGGGCTTTTTTTTTCCTCGTCGCCACCTGCGCCGCAGCCGTGCCAGCCTTGATGAGCGCGATATTTGTGAGCTATAGTCGCCTAGTTTCACGACCCAAGCGGCATAGCCGGAAAAACATATGACATCAGAAGGCTTCCAGGGCCAACCGGTAAAACTGCTGAATGCAACACAAAAGGCCTACGCGGCGGCATTCTTCTTCCTTCCCCTGTCCAAGGCATTGCTGTTTATCGCGCTGGGCATCGCCATCATCCTGTTTGCCGCAGGCGGCGGCTTCAGCCACGCCGCACGTTCCTGGCGCAGCCTGCCCTGGGCCAAGCCGGCGGCCATCCTGGCGCTCCTGCCGGTGCTGTCGCTACTGATCCACCCGGCCGGCCACAAGCCGTTTTCCCAGCTCGAGAACTGCTACTACTGGGTGATTGCCGTCATGACCTTCCTGGCCGCCAGCCAGGTGCGCGTGCTGCCCTGGATGCGCGCGCTGCTATGCGGGATCTTCGTCGGCTTTTGCTACGCCCAGCTGCCCTACAAGGGCTGGTGGCCGCTCGACCCGCCGTCCCTGATTGCCAATTACATCCTGTATTCGCAATTCCTGGCCATTGGCGTGGTCCTGCTGTCGATTCTTTACAAATTTGAGAGCAGCAAGGGCATCCGGGCCGTGTATGCGGCCGGCATCGCCCTGTTCTTCTTCGGCCTGAGCGCCGGCATGGGGCGCACCGGCATGTGGGTGGTGCTGGTCCTGCTGCCGTTCATCATCACCAACCTGTTCGCCAAGCAGAACCGGGCCAAGGCCGCCCTGCTCTGCGTGGCGGCCAGCGTGGCCCTGCTGATGGCCCCTAACGTGCAAAAAAGGATCAGGGACGCGGCCAGCGACGTGCAGCTGATGCAGCACAACGTCACGCAAACCTCGCTCGGCTACCGCCTCGAGATGTGGAAGACGGCCTGGGAAGTGTTCCGCGCCCATCCGCTGGTGGGCGGCGGCCCGACCGGGTTTGAGACCGCCTGGACCAGCCAGTCCCGGGGCGACGAGGCCAAGTCCTTCGTCGAACCGCACAATGCCTTCCTGTTCTACGCCTCGTTTTACGGCATCTTCGGCCTGCTGGCCCTGCTCTGGCTATATGGCGCGCTGCTCTGGACCGGCTGGCAGCAGCGCCGCTCGTTCGAGGGCCGCATCGTGTTTGCGTTTGCCCTGGTGCTGGTGTTGTGCAGCTTTACCAACACCGTGTTCATGGGGGCGGTCAGCCGTTCCTGGGTGATGATGTTCATCGGCCTGCAGGGCGCCCTGCTGTATGCCGCATCCGCGCCGGCCGCGGCACGCAAGTTGAAGGCAACCACCGCTTGAAACCAGAAAAACTCCACCTGCTGTTCATCTGCCCGACCGTGGCCGGCTATATTGGCGGCACCGAAACGGTGGTCAGCCAGTTCTGCCAGCGCCTGCGGCACAAGGCCCGGATTACGCTGCTGAGCGGCGCGCCGGCCGCCGGCCGCAAGCGCCTGTTCGACGTCGAGGGCGTCGAGTTGCTCACGCTGCCGTTTATCGCGCGCGACTCCAAGCTCAACCGCGTGCTCAGCAAACTCCTGATGACCAGCCGCTTCAAGATCGAGAGTTACAGCTTTTTCAGGGAGCTCGGGAAATCCGGCATCGAGCTGTCGCGCTACGACCGCATCGTGACGTTCTATGAAGCCGATGCCTACCTGCTGTCGAAGCGCTACCCCGCCTTGCGTGAGCGCTTGCGCCATTTCCTGCCCGGGGTATCGATGCGCGGATTCTTCCGCCAGGTGCCGGCCAAGGACGTGTTTTACCTGGGCTACCGGGCGGCGCAGAAGACCCGGCGCAAATGGGGCCTGGAAATCCAGTCGCTGCCGCTGGGCGTCGACGATGCGTTTTTCCCGGCCGGCCCGCCGCCCTACCCGGGCGCCAAGCGCTTGCTGTACATCGGCCGCCTGGATGGCAGCAAGAACGTGGATTGGCTGGCCGATTTCTTCCTGCAAAGCGGCCTGGCCCGGCAAGGCTACCACCTCGATATCGTGGGCGACGGTCCGCTGCTGGCCAGCATGCTGGCGAGGTACGGGCAGGAGCCCAGCATGACGTTCCACGGCCGCCAGCGCCAGGACGCAGTGATAGGCATCCTGCGCCAAGCCTTCCTGCTGCTGCATCCGACCGAGCTGGAGAGTTTTGGCCTGACCATCCTGGAAGGGATGGCGGCCGGGATTCCGGTACTGACGCACGGACTCGACAGCATCAAGGTCTGGGCCAAGGACCATCCGCGCTACCCGGCGCACCTGGATGCCGCGGCCTGGCGCAGCGAGATCCTGAAATTCGAACAGCCGGACTACTGGCGCAGCGTCAGCGAAGCCAGCCTGGAGTACGCCAAAGCCTTCACCTGGGACCGCGTGGCCGACCAGGTGCTGGAACTGACCGCCGCCCGCTAAGGTGAAAGTCGGGGTCAGCTCCGGCAATCGGACACTTTGTGTCCGATTGCCGGAGCTGACCCCGACTTTCAAACCGGCAGGTTGGCCAGCGCCACGTAGGCTTCCACCGGGACCGCTTCCGGCCGGTCTTGCGGATTGATGCCGGCCGCCACCAGCTGCGCTTCGGTGAACATGCCGGCCACGCAGTTGCGGATCACCTTGCGGCGCTGCGAAAAGGCTTTCTGCACCACGGCTTCCAGCCGCGCCTGGTCGCAGGCCAGCGGCTTTTCGATCGGGATCATGCGCACGATGGCCGAATCGACTTTCGGCGGCGGGTCGAAGGCGTCCGGCGGCACGATGAACAGCATGGCCATGCGGTAGCGCCACTGCAGCATCACCGACAGTCGGCTATAGGCCTTGGTGCCCGGCTCGGCCACCATGCGTTCCACCACTTCCTTTTGCAGCATGAAATGCTGGTCTTGCACGACGGGCGCGAACTCGGCCAGGTGGAACAGCAGCGGCGACGAAATGTTGTACGGCAGGTTGCCCACCACGCGCAGCTTTTTCCCTTCCGGCACCGGAATGTAGCCGAAGTCGAATTTCAGCGCGTCGCCGGCGTGGATGGTCAGCTTTTCGCGCGGGTAGCGCTGTTCCAGGCGCGCCACCAGGTCGCGGTCCAGCTCCACCACGTGCATGTGCGGCAGGGACTTGAGCAGCAGGTCGGTCATGGCGGCCAGGCCGGGGCCGATTTCCACCATGGTGTCGCCGGCGGCCGGCGCGATGGAATCGATGATGTCGCCGAGGACGCGGTCGTCCTGCAGGAAGTTCTGGCCGAAGCGTTTGCGGGCAATGTGTTTCATGTTCTGTCTTTCTTATTGGCTGGCCGGGTTGGCCTGCACCATCTGCAGCGCCGCTTGCAGCGCGGCCTGCATGCTGGAGCAGTCGGCGCGGCCCAGGCCTTGCGCCGCCAGGTCGAGCGCGGTGCCGTGGTCGACCGAGGTGCGGATCAGCGGCAGGCCGAGCGTGATGTTGATCCCGTGGCCGAAGGTGGCGTACTTCAGCACAGGCAAACCCTGGTCGTGGTACATGGCCAGCACGCAGTCGGCGTCTTTCAGGTATTTGTGCTGGAACAGGGTGTCGGCCGGGTACGGGCCGCGCGCGTCGATGCCGCGCGTCCGGGCCGCTTCCAGCGCGGGTGTGATGGTGTCGATTTCTTCGCGGCCCAGGTAGCCGTTTTCGCCGGCGTGCGGGTTCAGGCCCGCCACCAGGATGCGCGGCGCGGCGATGCCGAACTTGCCGCGCAAGTCGGCGTCGATGATGTCCAGCGTTTGCGCCAGGCTCTTTTGCGTGAGCGCGGCGCTGACGTCTTTCAGCGGCAGATGGGTGGTGGCCAGGGCCACGCGTAACGGCATGCCGTTGGCATCGCCGGCCAGCATCATCACCACGCGCGCGGTGCCGGTCTGCTCGGCAAAATATTCGGTATGGCCGGAGAACGGCACGCCGGCGTCGTTGATGGTGGATTTCTGCACCGGCGCGGTGGCTACCGCTTCGAACCAGCCGGCGCGGATGCCTTCAATGGCGGCGTCCAGCGTGGACAGCACGTAGCGGCCGTTTTCCTTGTCCAGCACGCCGGGCTGCACGTGGGCGCCGAGCGGGATGTCCAGCGCGCACAGGCGGTCGGCGCCGAAGTGCGGCAGGCCGGCATTGCGCGCCGCCATGGTGGTGACGGCGCTGATGCGGATCTCGGGGTCGATGGCCGATGCAGTCATGGCCAGGAAGGCGGCATCGCCCACCAGCACCGCATTGACCTGGTGCCGCATGGCCCATGCCGCCCGGATGGCGATTTCCGGCCCGATGCCGGCCGGTTCGCCGGTGGTGATTGCAATGACCGGACGGACTCCGGGGCGCACACCTGGGCGCCGTGCTTGCAGGTTGGCGCTCATGGTGTCCCCCGCCTGCTTATTTCAGCGATTCGTCGCGGAATTCGACGTAGGCGCGGTCGCGCACCTGGCGCTGCCAGTCTTCCACCGCTTCCACCAGCTTGCGCTCGCGCAGGGCGTTGCGGGCGGCGGCGCGCTGCTTCTCTTTCGAGACGTCGTCCGATTTACGCTCCAGCACTTCGATCAGGTGGTAGCCGAAGGAGGTTTCCACCGGCTCGGATACCTGGCCTAGCTTCAGGCCGTTCATGGCCTGCTCGAATTCCGGCACGGTGTCGCCCGGGTACAGCCAGCCCATGTCGCCGCCCTTGTTTGCGCTGCTGTCGTTGGAGAACAGGCGCGCCAGTTCCTCGAACTTGGCGGCCTTGTTGTCCAGGCGCTCCTTCAGTTCCAGCAGCTTGCGCTTGGCGTCGGCCGCGCTCATGGTCGGCGTCACCTTCAGCAGGATGTGGCGGGCGTGGGTCTGCTGCACGGTTTCCTGCGCGGCCGCATCGGCCATGCTGCGCTTGTCGACCAGCTTCAGGATGTGGAAGCCGGCCGCGCTCTTGATGATCGGGGTGTTCTGGCCCGGCTTCAGCTTGTTGAGCGCTTCGGCGAAGATCGGCGGCAGCGCGCTGCCCGGGCGCCAGCCGACGGCGCCGCCCTCCAGCGCGTCGGAAGCGTCGGAATAGGTGGCAGCCATCTTGGCGAAGTCGGCGCCGGTGCGCAGCTGGCGCAGCACTTCCTCGGCGCGCTTCTGGCGCTGGCCGATCACGTCCGCCGAAGCGTTTTCCGGGATACGCACCATGATCTGCGAGATATTCAGCTCGAACTGCTCGGAGGCAGCCGCTTTTTCGGCAGCGATGAAGTTGTCCACTTCCGCTTCGCCGATGGTGATCTTGTTGTCGACCTCATATTCGCGCAGGCGCTGCATGATGATCTCTTCGCGGATCTCTTCGCGGAAGGAAGAGAAGGTGGTGCCTTCCTTCTCCATCTGGTTGCGCAACTGCTGCACCGTCATCTTCTGCTGTTCGGCGATGCGGGCGATGGCGCGGTCGAGCATGTTGTCGTCGACCCGCACGCCCATTTCCTTGGCCAACTGGAGCTGGGCGCGTTCCACGATAATGCGTTCCAGCACCTGCTTGCGCAGTTCGGCGCTGTCGGGCAAGGCCAGTTTCTGCTGCTGCATGCGGGCCACGATGTTGGCCACGCGTTCGTTCAGTTCGCGCTGGGTGATCACTTCATCGTTGACGATCACGGCGATGGCGTCGATCGGCGCGTTGGCCGACTGGCCAGGCGGCGTGAAGCCCTTCGATGGCGCCGCCTTGGCGGCGGCCGGCGCGGCCGGCTTGGCAGTCTTGGCGTCCTGCGCCAGGACCGGGACGGCAAGGGAAGCACACAGCAGGGCAACAGCTAATTTGATCGGGTGCATATCTGAAACGCTCATGTATCAGTGTGGAGGAAATCGAAAGCTTAACGCACGCCTTCATTGACGCGACGATAGCCAGGGATGCTGTTTTTCAGCACCTCCAGCGGGTTGCCGAGACCGAGTTTGGACAAGCCGTTCAACTCCAGCTGGAAGAAGAACTGGGTCGAGGTTTTCTTGGCGGTGGTGACGAAGCGCTGCGCGCCCATGCGGAATACCCAGCAATCGCAGTTGTATTCCAGGCCCACCACACTTTCCAGCATCTTGTGTTCGCGCAGCGAGTACGACACGCGGCCCACGCCGAACCACTTGTCCGACAACGGCCACTGGGTCGACAGGTCGGCATTCTTGAAGCTGTCGCGCACATAGCGGTAGCCGGCGTTGATCACCTTGTAGGTGCCCGGCGTGTACTGCAGCGACATATTCGAGGTGGTGACCTTGCTGGTGCTCGGGTTGTACTGCACCAGGCTGTCGATGCCCCAGGAATTGGAGATGCGGCCAGTGGCCGCCAGCAGCAGGTCGGAACGGGTGCTGTTGACCGGCGTCGAATTGTCGATCTGCACGCGCTGGTCGGCGAAGTAGAAGCGCTGGCCGAACGCCAGGCGCAGGCGTTCCGCGCCACTCGATTCCAGGAAGCGCGACACCACGGCCGCCGTCACCTGGTTGGCGTCGCCGATGCGGTCGGAGCCGACGAAGCGGTTCTCGCTGAAAATCTGCGAGAAGTTGAAGGTGGCCGGCGCGGTGTCGAAGTTCGGGAACTGATCCTGCTTGCGGTACGGCGTATAGACGTAGAACAGGCGCGGCTCCAGGGTCTGGGTCAGCTTCTTGCCGCCAAACTTGGTGTCGCGTTCGAAGATCAGGCCCGAGTCGAGCGAGAAGGTCGGCACCGCGCGCTGCAGCGAGCGCGACGGGTCGGTGCCGAAGGCATCAAGCTGGTAGGCGCTGGCGTTCAGCATCACTTTCGGCGTCACGAAATACGAGGTGCCGATGATCGGGTAGCTGACCTGCGGCACCACCACCATGCGGTTGCCCTTGATCAGGTCCGGGTGCCAGAAGCGGGTCAGCTCCGAGTCGAGCTGCCAGTCGAAGCCGCCGACGTCATAGCGCGCCGCGTGCAGGTTGATGGCCGGCAGGCGGTCGTAGGGGCGCGACACGAACAGCGTCGGGTCGGCAGGCCAGCCCGGATCCTGCAGCACGTGGTACTTCTGGGCGCGCGCGGTCAGGCTCCAGAATTCGCCGCCGTAGTCGGTGCGCAGTTCCTTCAGCAACTGACGCTCGGACGACGAAGCCACCGTCTTGGAGAAGTCGTTCGGGTAGTTGTTGTCCGAAGCGGCGCGCAGGTTCCAGCCAAAGGTCCAGTCCTTGGCCAGGTTTTGCGTATGCACGGTTTGCAGTTGCCAGCGGTCGCGGTTGGCCTCCTTGTCGTTCGGCAGGTACTCGACCAGGGTGCGGCCTTCGTAATAGTTGCCGGCATCGGTTTCGCCGATATAGCGGCCAACGGCGCCCAGTTGCATGCCGCGCCGCGAGATATAGCGCGGGTACAGCGTCAGGTCGCGGTTGGGCGCGATATTGAAGTAGTACGGCACCAGCAGCTCGGCCCCGCCGCGCGAGGAATAGGACGGGGTCGGCGGCAGCCAGCCGGAGCGGCGCGCGCCCGACAGCGAGAACGACATGGCCGGCGTGCCCAGGATCGGCACGTCCTTGAAGTAGATCAGGGTGGCGCCGGCGGTGCCGACATCGCGGCCCTGGTCCAGGTTGAGCGAACGCGCCTTCACGTACCAGTCCGGGTTGGGGCCCTGGCAGGTACTGTAGGTGCCGTCCACCACCTGGGCTTCATCCTCGTTCAGGAAGTTGATGCGCTGCGCCTTGCCCTGGGCATTGTTGGTTTCGAGCTGGTAGGTCGGCTGCAGGGCGTAACCGCGCGCCGTTTCCAGGTTCAGCTTCAGTTCATCGGCCGTGTAATAGTCGCCGAAACGCCACAGGCGCACATTGCCCTTGGCCTCCAGTTCCTGTTCGACCTGCTGGAAGCTGGCCGAGTCGGCGGTCACGCGCGTCTTGTCGTGCACGACTTCCACGTCGCGCAGCAGGCGCAAGTCGCGCTCCGGGCGACCGGACATGTCTTCGGCGCGTACAGTGGTTGGAGCATTCTTGTCTTCCACATGCGGCGGGCGTTTGGCCGCGGCATGCGACTGTGCATGGGCGGACATCGCCGTAGTGGCGGCGGCAATGGCGGTCAAGGCGAACGCCCAGCGCTTGGAGTTGGGGGGTGCCAGGAACCGGGTCATGGGTGGGGCGCGAGAAACACCATAAAGGCGATTTTTTAATGTGAATCCCTTATTATATGGGAATCTTTACCACTCACCGGATTTCGCAGGCTGCTTTAATGTCTTTATTATCTAATTCACCATCCCCAGCCGCCGATCCACGCCTTGCCGAGCTCACCGAATGGCTGCAAGCTACCGGCCTGGTGGACGTCGCTTCGGCGCGCCCGGCTTCCGAGGACGCCAGCTTCCGCCGCTATTTCCGCGTTGACGTGCTGCCGCAGCACCGTGCCGCCCACGGCGCCACCCTGGTCGCCATGGATGCCCCGCCGCAGCGCGAAAACGTGCCCGCTTATGTGAAAGTCCAGGGCCTGCTGCAGGCGGCCGGCGTATCGGTGCCGAAAATCGCCGCCGAAAGCATCGCGCAAGGCTTCCTGCTGCTGTCCGACCTTGGCAGCACCACGTATTTGCAAGCTTTGAACCACGATTCGGCCGCCACCTTGTATGCCGAAGCGCTGTCGTCGCTGGTCAAGATCCAGCAAGCCAGCCAGCCCGGCGTGCTGCCGGAATTCGACCGCGCCTTCATGCTGCGCGAACTGAACATCTTCCCCGAGTGGTACATCGGCAAGCACCTGGCCACCACCCTGAGCGAAAAACAGCAGCAGGAGCTGGACAAGGTGTTCGAGGCGATCCTGGCCAACTGCCTGGCCCAGCCCCAGGTCTTCATGCACCGCGACTACCACTCGCGCAACCTGATGTGGATGGACGAAGGCAATCCCGGCATCCTCGACTTCCAGGACGCGGTATGGGGCCCGATCACCTATGACGCCGCCTCGCTGCTGCGCGACGCCTATGTGTCGTGGGACGAAGAGCTGGTGCTGGACTGGCTGATCCGCTACTGGCAGCACGCGCGCAGTGCCGGCCTGCCGGTGAAGAAGGACTTCGACGATTTCTACCAGGACTTCGAATACATGGCCTTGCAGCGCCACCTGAAAATCCTCGGCATCTTCTGCCGCCTGAACTATCGCGACGGCAAGCCGCATTACCTGGGCGACCTGCCGACCGTGATGGAATATGTGCGCAAGACCGCCAACCGCTACCGCGAGCTGAAGCCGCTGATCAAGCTGCTCGACACGCTGGAAGGCACCGCGCCGCAAGTCGGCTACACCTTCTGAGGGGCGTCGCATGAAAGCCATGATCCTCGCCGCCGGCCGCGGCGAACGCATGCGGCCGCTGACCGACACCTGCCCCAAGCCGCTGCTGAAAGTGCGCGGCCGTCCGCTGATCGTGTGGCATATCCTGAACCTGGTGCGCGCCGGGATCACGGACATCGTGATCAACCACGCCCACCTCGGCCACATGCTCGAGGAGGCACTGGGCGACGGCGCGCAGTTCGGCGCGAAGATCCGGTATTCGCCGGAAGCGGAAGCGCTGGAGACGGCGGGCGGCATCGCCAACGCGCTGCACCTGCTGGGCGATGAACCCTTCCTGGTGCTGTCGGGCGACATCTTCTGCCCGCACTTCGACTTCTCGGAAGCGCTGGACGTGCTGAAAGACAAGGACCACCGCGGCGACCCGTACCCGGCCCACGTGCGCGACATCGCCTGGATCTGGCTGACCCCCAACCCCTGGCACAACCCGGAAGGCGACTTTGCGCTGAACCTGTACACCGTTTCCGGCCAGGGCACACCGAAGTGGAACTTTGCCAACATCGGCGTGTACCGCCCCGAAATGTTCGCCGGCATCACACCGGGCCAGAAGGCGGGCCTGGGCAAGCTGCTGTTCGAATACGCCGACCAGGGCCGCATCGGCGGCGAGATCTACCAGGACGAATGGGTCAACGTCGGCACCGTGCGCCAACTGGAAGAACTGAACGCATGAAACCATACTCCGACCGCCGCGCGCGCCTGCTGGCCCAGATGGAAGCGGGCAGCGTGGCGGTCATCGGCACCGCGCCCGAAGCCACGCGCAATGCCGACACCGAATACCCCTACCGCCACGACAGCTCCTTCTACTATCTGAGCGGCTTTAGCGAGCCGGAAGCGGTGCTGGTGCTGGTGGCCCCGCATGGCGGTGCCGCCGCGCAGTCGATCCTGTTCTGCCGCGAAAAGCACCTGCAGTCGGAAATCTGGGATGGCTACCGCTACGGTCCCGATGCCGCCCGCGAAGCATTCGGCTTCGACTCGGCCTTCCCGATCGGCGCGCTGGACGAACACATGGTGCGCCTGCTGTCCAATGCCAGCGCGCTGTACGCTCCCCTGGCCCGCGGCGGCGAAGGACAGCAGCGGCGCTGGCTCGACGGCGTGCGCAGGCTCGCCCGCAGCGGCACTACCGCGCCTGCGGCCATGCGCGACCTGCCGCCGCTGGTGGACGAAATGCGCCTGTTCAAGGACCAGCACGAAAGCGCCATCATGCTGCGCGCCGGCGAGATTTCCTCGGGAGCCCACGCGCGTGCCATGCGCTTCGCCGCTGCCCACGGCGCCGGCGTCTTCGAATACGAGCTGGAAGCCGAACTGCTGCACGAATTCCGCCGCCACGGTGCGCAGTTCCCGGCCTACACGCCCATCGTGGCGTCCGGTCCCAACGCCTGCGTGCTGCACTACAACGCCAACAACCGCCGCACCCAAGACGGCGACCTGGTGCTGATCGACGCCGGCTGCGAGCTCGATGGCTACGCCTCCGACATCACGCGCACCTTCCCGGTCAACGGCCGCTTCAGCCCCGCCCAGCGCGAGCTGTACGAACTGGTGCTGGCCGCGCAGCAAGCCGCCTTCGACGCCATCCAACCGGGCCGCAAATACCACGACGCCCACGACGCCGCCGTGCAGGTGCTGGCGCAAGGCATGCTGGACTTCGGCCTGCTGCAAGGTACGCTGGACGACGTGCTGGCGGAAAAGAAGTACACGCAGTTCTATATGCACGGCACCGGCCACTGGATCGGCATGGACGTGCATGACGTCGGCCTGTACCGCGACGTGGCACGCGAGGACAAGCCATCGCGCCTGCTGCAAGCCGGCATGGCAATGACGGTGGAACCGGGCATCTATGTGCGGCCGGCCGAAGGCGTGCCGGAAAAGTACTGGAACATCGGCATCCGCATCGAAGACGACGTGATCGTCCGCGATAAAGGCTATGAGCTGCTGACGGGCGGCGCGCCCAAGACGGTGGCCGAGATTGAAGCATTGATGAAATGATTGATTACGATATCGCCATTTGCGGCGCCGGCCCGGCCGGCATGGCGCTGGCGGCGCTGCTGGTCAAACGCGGCATGGATGCCTCGCGCATCGTGCTGGTGGACGCCAAGCCGCTCGAACAGGCCATGCAGGACCCGCGCACCCTGGCCCTGTCCTACGGCAGCCGCCAGATCCTCGAGCAGGTCGGCGCCTGGCCGATCCAGGCCACTGCCATCCACGAAATCCACGTCTCGCGCCGCGGCCAATTCGGGCGCAGCATGATCACGCGCGACGAGCACAAGCTGCCGGCGCTGGGCTATGTCACGCGCTACGGCGCCATCGTCGAAGCGCTGGGCAGTGTGTGCCAGCGCCACGGGATCGCCGCCCTGCGCCCGGTGCGCGTCAGCGGCAGCGACGAAGCCGCCGACAGCGTCACGCTGCATCTCGAAAGCGAAGGCCAGGCTGCGCGCGTGCTGCGCGCAGCGGTGGTAGTGCAAGCCGAGGGCGGCCTGTTCGGCGAACAAGCCGACAAGGCCCAAACGCGCGACTACCGGCAGACCGCCATCATCGCCCAGGTACACACCAGCGCCCCGGTCGCACACCGCGCCTACGAACGCTTCACCAATGAAGGCCCGCTGGCCCTGCTGCCGCAGGACGATGGCTATTCGCTGGTGTGGTGCGCCCGTCCGGCCAATGCGCAAGCCCTTCTGGCACTGGACGATGCCGCCTTCCTCGCCAAGCTGGGCGAAACCTTCGGCGAGCGCCTCGGCAGGTTCACGCAAGCCACGCGCCGCCTGGCCTTCCCTCTTGGCCTGAACGCCGGCGTGACAGGCAGCGCGCGCAGCGTCGCCATCGGCAATGCCGCGCAAACCTTGCACCCGGTTGCCGGCCAGGGCCTGAACCTGGGCCTGCGCGACGCCACCGAGCTGGCGCGCGCACTGGCACGCGGCGCCACCCCGCAAGCACTGGAACAATATGCGGCCCAGCGCCGCCAGGACCGCAAGCTGACCGTGCGCCTGACCGACACCATGGCCCGCATCTTCGCCAACGAGTCGGCCTTGCAACCTTTGCTCGGCCTGGGCCTGGCCGCCATCGATGTCGCCACCCCGGCACGCGCCGTGCTGGCCGAATTGATGATGTACGGCCGCCGCTAAAGGAAAGCCAATGTACCGCCTGGCCTGCGCCCTGCTCACCGCCCTTCTGGTACCGGCAGCGCAGGCACGCGACACGATGACCTGGCTGATGCCCGACATTCCGCCCGCCTCGATGCCGGTGCACGGCAAGCCCACCACCGGCATCGCCGACCAGATCGTGCTATACATCAGCGCCCACTGGCCCGAGGCCGAACACCGCTTCATCTACGCCAATCCAAAACGCACCTGGCTGATGATCGAGCGCGGCGAACAAGCCTGCGTGGTGGCTGCCTTGCGCAATGCCGAAAGGGACAAGCTGGCCTATTTCGTCAACACCAACCTGGTGCCGCCGCTGCAACTGGTGGCGCAGGAAAGCACCTTGCCAAGGCTGCCGCAGAACGCCCATGGCGAAATCGATCTGGAAAGATTGCTGGCCGATCCCTCCATGCGCGGCATCATCGTGGAGCGCCGCAGCTACGGTTCAGCAGTCGACGCATTGCTGGCAAAGCGGCCCGCCAATTCAAGGCTGGAGACCACTTCGGTCGGCGACTACGGCCGCAATGTGCTGAAGCTGGTTTCGCATGGCCGCGCCGACTACACGCTCGACTACGACTACGCCCTGCAATACGCCAGCAAATCCGAACCCGAGATTGGCGCGCTGAAAACAGTGCCGATCGCGCAAAACAACAAGCCCATGCTGGGTGGCATCGCCTGCCCGCGCAACGCCTGGGGCATGGCGACGGTGAAGCGCATCGACCAGATCGTCGGCACGCCGCAAGGCGCCGCCGCCATGATCAAAGCGCAGAACACCTGGCACACCCAAGCCTCGCAGCAACGCTACGCGGCCCAGATCAGCGACTTCCAGCGCCAGCGCGCCAAACCCACCCACTAGGATACAGAAGAGCCCGTGTCACACCCTGGGGTCACACCCCAACTGTGACACGGGCTCATCATCTGCTACGGTTGGGCCCGTGTCACTCTCGGGGTGTGACCCCAAGGTGTGACACGGGCTGGGCCGTGGTTATTCGACGGCTTTTACCATGTCTTCCAGGACCTTCTTGGCGTCGCCGAAGACCATCATGGTCTTGTCCATGTAGAACAGCTCGTTGTCCAGGCCTGCATAGCCGGACGCCATCGAGCGTTTGTTGACGATGATGGTTTTCGCTTTGTACGCTTCAAGGATAGGCATGCCGGCGATCGGGGATTTCGGATCCTTCGCCGCCGGGTTCACCACGTCGTTCGCGCCCAGCACCAGCACCACGTCGGCTTGCGCGAATTCGCTGTTGATGTCTTCCATCTCGAACACCTGGTCATACGGCACTTCGGCTTCCGCCAGCAGCACGTTCATATGGCCCGGCATGCGGCCGGCGACCGGGTGGATCGCGTACTTGACCGTCACGCCATGGTGGCCCAGCTTTTCGACCAGTTCTTTCAGCGCATGCTGGGCGCGTGCCACCGCCAGGCCGTAGCCAGGCACGATGATCACGGTCTCGGCGTTCTGCATCAGGAACACGGCGTCGTCGGAGGAACCCGACTTCACATTGCGTTGCGCCTGCGCGCCGCCTGCCGCCGCAGCGGAAGCGTCGCCGCCGAAGCCGCCCAGGATCACGTTGAAGAAGGATCGGTTCATCGCCTTGCACATGATGTAGGACAGGATCGCGCCAGAAGAACCCACCAGCGAACCGGCAATGATCAGCATCGAGTTATTGAGCGAGAAGCCAATGCCCGCCGCCGCCCAGCCGGAGTAGGAGTTCAGCATCGACACCACTACCGGCATGTCGGCGCCGCCGATCGGGATGATGATCAGCACGCCCAGCACGAAGGCAATCGCCGTCATGACCAGGAATGGGGTCCAGGCCGGCTCGCTGCCGCCGCTGAACACGAACACCAGGCCCAGGCCGACCATCACCAGCGCCAGCACCAGGTTCAGCATGTGCTGGCCGCTGAACACCACCGGTGCCCCCTGGAACAGGCGGAACTTGTACTTGCCCGCCAGCTTGCCGAAAGCGATTACCGACCCGCTGAAGGTGATCGCGCCGACGAAGGTACCGATGAACAGCTCGATGCGGTTACCGACCGGCAGTGCCTGGCCGCGCGCGGCGATGCCGAAAGCGTGCGGCTCGGCCACCGCTGCGATGGCGATGCAGACTGCCGCCATCCCGATCAGCGAGTGCATGGCAGCCACCAGCTCCGGCATCTTGGTCATCTCGACGCGCTTGGCCAGGAAGGCGCCGATGCCGCCGCCAACCAGCACCCCCAGCACCACCAGGCCGAGACCCAGGTTGCCGGAACCGGAACGCGCATGCACGTCCATGCCAAAGGCGCGTGCGGCAGCGGCCAGCGCTTCCGTACCTTCCGATGCCGCTGCAATATCGGCCTTGATGCGCAGGATCAGCGCGATGGTGGTCACGGCTGCAATCGCCATGCCGGCCATGCCGAAGGCATTGCCCTTGCGTGCCGATGCCGGCGACGACAAACCTTTCAGCGCCTGGATGAAGCAGACAGACGCGATCAGGTACATCATCGTGACAAGGTTCATGGTGATGAAGCTCATGCCTTGACCTCCTTCTCCGCCGAGGCGGCAGCACCAGCCGCAGGCGCTGCCTTCTTCTCCTTCTTCTTGAACATCTCCAGCATGCGCTGGGTGACCAGGAAGCCACCGAACACATTGACCGCGGCCAGCGCTACTGCGATCGTGCCCATGACTTGTCCAACCAGGCCCTCGGTCAGCGCAGCCGCCAGCATGGCGCCCACGATGATGATGGCCGATACAGCATTAGTTACCGCCATCAGCGGCGTATGCAGCGCCGGCGTGACGTTCCAGACCACGTGGTAGCCGACATACACGGCCAGCACGAAGATGATCAGGTTGATGATGGTGTGACTGACTTCCATTGCCGTCTCCTATTTCCGCAACTGCTCGCCGCCGTGGCAGACCAGCGTTGCTTTGATGATTTCATCCTCGCGGTCGATGACCAGCTTGTCCTCCTTGTCGAAGACCAGCTTGAGGAAGTCGAGCACATTGCGCGCGTACAGGGCGGAGGCATCCGCCGCCACGTGGCAAGCCAGGTTCGGCTCGCCGACGATATGCACACCATGCTTGATGACCGTTTTGCCCAGTTCGGACAGGGGGCAATTGCCGCCCTGCTCCACCGCCAGGTCGACGATGACGGAGCCGGGCTTCATGGCCTTCACGGTTTCTTCGGAGATCAGCACCGGCGCCGGGCGGCCCGGGATCAGTGCCGTGGTAATGACGATGTCGGCCTGCTTGGCGCGTTCATGCACCAGTTCCGCCTGGCGTTTCATCCATTCAGGCGGCATCGGGCGCGCATAGCCGCCGGCGCCTTGCGCGATCTCGCGCTCTTCGTCGGTCAGGTAAGGCACGTCGATGAATTTTGCGCCGAGCGACTCCACCTGTTCTTTCACTGGCGGACGCACGTCGGACGCTTCGATCACGGCGCCCAGGCGCTTGGCCGTTGCAATGGCTTGCAGGCCGGCCACGCCGACGCCCATGATCAGCACACGGGCAGCTTTCACGGTACCCGCTGCGGTCATCAGCATGGGCATGAAACGCTGGTAGGTATTCGCGCCAACCATCACGGCCTTGTAGCCCGCGATATTGGCCTGGGAGGACAGCACGTCCATCGACTGCGCGCGCGTGATACGCGGCACAGCTTCCAATGCAAACGCGGACAGGCCGGAAGCCGCCATGGCCGCAATGTTTTCCCCATCAAAAGGATTCAGCATGCCGACCAGCACCGCGCCCGATTGCATCAGGCCGCGCTCCTCGGCATTCGGGGCGCGTACCTTCAGTACCATTTCCGCGCCCAGTGCCTCTGCAGCGGTGCCAATGGTGGCGCCGGCAGCGGCATATGCTTCGTCCGTCACCGAAGCAGAAATGCCGGCTCCCGCCTGCACGACCACCTGGTGTTTGACTGCTAGTTTCTTGACCGTTTCGGGCGTTGCCGCCACCCTGGTCTCCCCCGGCCTTGACTCGGCCGGTACGCCAATCTTCATATTGCCTCCAAATAGTGGGAAAAACTGACTAAAATCTAACATGAAATGTTCTACGGCCAACATTACCTATGCCGAATTGTTGCAATGCACAAGCATTTCACGTCGTGGTAACAACGAAGAGGCAAGATCAGGCTACAATGTCGGGTCTTCTGAGGATGGACTAACATGCCGCGTACCTGGAAACCGAATGTCACAGTCGCCGCCGTCATCGAGCGCGACGGGAAGTTTCTTCTGATTGAAGAAGAAACCAGTGACGGCATTCGCCTGAACCAGCCGGCCGGCCACCTCGATCCGCTGGAATCGCTGGAACAGGCCGTAGTCCGCGAAACCCTGGAAGAAACCGCCTACGATTTCACCCCGACTGCCCTGGTGGGCATGTATATGTCGCGCTACCGTTCGGCGCGTACCGGACAGCTGGTGACCTTCCTGCGCTTTGCCTTTTGCGGCGAAGTTGGTGCCTACTATCCGGACCGGCCGCTGGATGATGGCATCCTGCGCACGCACTGGATGACGCGCGATGAAATCGCCGCCTGCCGCGAACGCCACCGCAGCCCCCTGCTGCTCACTTGCGTGGACGAATATTTGGCAGGCAAGCGTGCCCCGCTGGAAATCCTGCACACCCACGTGTCGGTATTCGAGGAAGTCTGAGGACTTCCTCTAAGTTTGGACGATTTACAACATGAGCAAGAAAAAAGTGGTCATCGGCATGTCCGGTGGCGTTGATTCCTCCGTTTCCGCCTGGCTGCTGAAAGAGCAAGGCTATGAAGTTGTCGGCCTGTTCATGAAGAACTGGGAAGACGATGACGATTCCGAATACTGCTCCACCCGCCAGGACTGGATCGACGCGGCCAGCGTGGCCGACGTGGTGGGCGTGGATATCGAGGCCGTCAATTTCGCCGCCGAATACAAGGACCGCGTGTTCGCGGAGTTCCTGCGCGAATACCAGGCTGGCCGCACCCCGAATCCTGACGTTTTGTGCAATGCGGAGATCAAGTTCAAGGCTTTCCTCGACCATGCAATGCATCTGGGTGCGGACCTGATCGCCACCGGCCACTATGCGCGCGTGCGCCACAACACCGCGACCGGCCGCCACGAACTGCTGAAAGCCGTCGACCACACCAAGGACCAGAGCTACTTCCTGCACCGCCTGAACCAGGCACAGTTGTCGAAGACCCTGTTCCCGCTGGGCGAAATCCCCAAGACCGAGGTGCGCAAGATCGCGGAAAAACTGCAACTGCCGAATGCGGCCAAGAAGGATTCCACCGGTATCTGTTTCATCGGCGAGCGCCCTTTCCGCGAATTCCTGAACCGCTACCTGTCCTACAAGGCCGGCCCGATCAAGACGCCGGACGGCAAAGTGGTGGGCGAGCACGTGGGCCTGTCCTTCTACACCCTGGGCCAGCGCAAGGGCATCGGCATCGGCGGCGTGAAGACTTACCAGAACGCCGACGGTTCTTCCGACGCCTGGTACGTGGCGCGCAAGGACGTTGAAAACAATACGCTGTGGGTGGTGCAGGGCCACGACCATCCGTGGCTGCTGTCGGAAGCACTGCATGCCGGCCAGGCGAGCTGGGTGGCCGGCGTGGCGCCGGAAGCAGGCCGCATCAGCGCCAAGACCCGCTACCGCCAGGCCGACGTGCCATGCGACGTTGCCGCCAATGGCAACAACGAGTTCGCGCTGAAATTCATGGATGCCCAGTGGGCAGTCACCCCAGGCCAGTCGGCCGTGCTGTATGACGGCGATGTTTGCCTGGGCGGCGGCATCATCGACGGTTCAAACTTCGTCTGATCCCTCGGTCGGGCTGGCGCCCTGCGCGTCGGCCTGCGCCTTCTGCTGCCGCTTCACCGTCGCAATGATGGTGTTGCGGATGGTCTTCAATACCGTACCGCCATTGAACGGCTTCACGATGTAGCCGTTGATGCCCATCGCATGGGCTTTCTGGATCGTGGTCTGGTCGAACTCCGACGACACCATGAAGATCATGGCTTTCGGCCAATCCTTGCGCATGGCCAGCATCGACGGCTCGTCGGCCTCGATGCAGTCACGCGAGACGCAGATGATCTGGGGCTGGTGCTTGATCAGCAGCACATTGCCCGCCACGCAGGTATGCGCCTGGCCGACCACGTCGTAGCCGCCGTCGATCAGCACTGTGTTGAGCAGGCCGCGTGCAATGGCACTGCTGTCGATGAGAACTGCTTTTAACATCAGGTGGTTTAACGGTGGTCCCAGGCCAGCATGTTCCAGCTCACGCCGATCCGGACGTCCGTCTTTAGTTGTACCAATTGACGAGAAAGATACAACATCTCGCGCTCTTTTCGTAGGCTTTCGCCGACTTTGTCCTTCAGGATGCCTGCGCCGGCCATGATTGCGTCCAGAGTGCCGTAAGTTCGCAACAGTTTGGCGGCGGTCTTCACGCCCACGTTGGAGACGCCGGGGATCGAGTCGGTCTCGTCGCCCATCAGTGCCAGCAGGTCCGGCAGCATGCCGGGCGTGACACCCCACTTCTGCTCGACCCAGTCGCGGTCGTGCCATTCCGACTTGAAATGGTCCCAGATGCGGGCGCCTTCGGCGATCAGGCAATGCAGGTCTTTGTCGGTGGTGGCCACCACCGCCTCGCCGCGGTTTTCATTGAGCCAACGCGTCACCACGGTACCGATCACGTCGTCGGCTTCCACTTCCGGGATGGCGATCGGGCACATGCCGATCCTGGTGAGCTGCATATAGAATTCGGGCAGCGCTTCACGCAGCACTTCCGGCATCGGTTGCCGGCCTTCGCGGTAACCCTTGTACAGGGTGTGGCGCCAGGTGGTGCCGCCGTAATCGAATGCGGGCAGGATATGGGTGGGTTCGTGGCCATTGACCAGGCGCTGGAAGGCGTTGAACGCATGGCGCATGGCGATCTCGGCTTTGAGGTCGGAGTCCGGCTCCGGACTGGCCTCATACACACGCCGCACGATATTCAATCCATCAATGGCCAACAATCTTCCCGTCATGCCGCCATTTTACCGCACAGCTACTTGCTCCCGGCCTTTGCCTCGGCGGCCATTTATTCCACTTGCCTGAGGCGCGAGCGTACTTCCATCAGGGCGAAACCGAGAAGGTTCATTCCGGTCCATTCGGATGGGACCTCGGCATACGGGGAATCGGCGGCAAAGCCGGTGCCCCAGACGAAATCGACCGGGCTCGCCTCGACCAGCACCTGATCTCCGGTGGCGAGCAGGAAGTCGCGCAACGGTGCGTTCTGCGAGAACTTTGCGTAATTGGCCTGGACGACGATCTCCCAGCGGTTCTCCGCCCAAACCTCTTCGTCGAAGCCCTGTACCTCGCGGCCGGCAGCTTTGGCCATAGCGGGATTGGGCGATTGCAGGACGCGCTCAAGCGCAACGGCATCGCCGAACAGGCGCGCCTTCCCTGCCATCATGAAGTGCTCGGCCGTCAGGTAGCGGATTTCATCGACGACAAAGGCCGCCTCGAACCATTGGCTGAAGCACGTCTTCGTGATTGCGCCGTTCCTGGAAGGCTGATGTCCCCAGAACAGGACCATCCTGGGCTGTCCATAGTCCCGGACATAATCACACAGCTCGACGACATTTCTCATTTCGATTCTTCTCCAGTGAACTGCGCTTCAAACGCGGCAACTGCCGCGCCCTTCCGATCCAGCACGGCAAAGACCACGTGCTCGAATGCGTTGTGGTACTTGGGACTGTGCAGCAGATGCTCGGCGAACCAGCGCGCCATGTCCGATGGCTGGTTGCCGAACACGCCGCAGCCCCAGGCGCCAAGCACCAGCGCAGTATGGCCATGGTGGGCGGCCAGCGCCAGCAGCATTTCAATGCGGGCCAGCATGGCCGCCTCAAGCTCGCCAAGGCGCTGTGGCTCATTGCGTGCAACTGCACCGCGATTGACCGCCGGCGCGGTGACCATCGACGCCACATACGGTTCGTCCAGCATACCGTAATCGTCATCGCGGAACACCGGCACCTTGGGCGAATAAATCATGTCATCCAGGTAGATGCACGACTTGTGTGCGCGGTTCGCTTCGTACATTTCGGACTTCTGCACGATGCACGGATAAAGCCCGGAGGATTTTGCAAGGTTCTCTTCCTGCGCCTCTGCGCCGCCGAGGAAACCGCCTCCCGGATTCCTGGCCGATGCGAAGTTCAGGCACAGTGGATCGGCATAGCCAAGCCCGATGAGGCGGCGCGCTGCCGCCAGCGTGGCTTCGTTGCGTACCTCGAATTTGGTCGCGAAGGACTGCCGGTCACCGCGGCCATTCACCAGTTGCTGCAGCGCCTCGCCCTTGTAATGTACGGTACCGGCCTTGGCCTGCGCCAGGGCGCTTGCGATATCGACATATTTGCCGCGTGAATTTTGGTAGCCGCCGGCCTCCATGAGGGACAGGGATTCCTGGGCGATTCGCGAGCGGACTTCTCGATTGATCATTGTGATGTTCCTTTCTTGTTATTGGTTTTTGGATCAGGCAGGAACATCATAACCCACTTAGTGTTCTTTCACAACTAAGTTATATTCAAATTCACACTAAGACTTAGCGCAGCAGTTCGTAAGGGCCGCCGCGCTCCAGCGCGCGCTGGTAGGCCGGACGGGCATGGATGCGCTGCAGGAAAGCTTGCAGGCGCGGATGGCTGGCGCCAAGGCCGCCACGGGCCGCGGCGGCTTCGAGCGGGAAGCTCATCTGGATATCGGCAGCACTGAACTCGTTGCCGGCGAACCATTCACGCTGGGCGAGTTCGGACTCCAGGTAGGCCAGGTGGCGATCGATGTTCGGCTGCACGAAACTCGACATCACCTTCTGCGCAATGGCGCGCTTGATCGGCTTGACGAAGAATGGCGCCGGCGACGATTCGACCTTGTCGAACACCAACTTCATCAGCAGCGGCGACATCAGCGATCCTTCCGCGTAATGCATGAAGTAGCGCCAGCGCAGCTTGTCGGGCGTGCCGGCCGGCGGCACCAGACGGTCGTTGCCGTGCTTCTCCACCAGATACTCGAGGATGGCGCCCGACTCGGCGACGATATTGCCTTCATGCTCAATGACCGGCGACTTGCCGAGCGGGTGCACCTTGCTCAGTTCCGGCGGCGCCAGCATGGTTTTCGGGTCGCGCTGGTAGTGCTTGATCTCATACGCCAGCCCCAGCTCTTCCAGCAACCACAGCACGCGCTGCGAACGAGAGTTATTGAGGTGGTGGACGATGATCATGGGTGCGCTCCGCAAGGTTAAAATGGAGCCATGACTTTACCACTGACCCAAGAATCCATTGCAACCCTGGTCTACGAGTTCTACGACGGCGTGCGCGCCGATCCGGAACTGGGACCGGTGTTCAATGCCGCCATCGGCGACTGGGAGCCGCACCTGGCGCGCATGGTGGAGTTCTGGAGCACCACCATGCTGGGCACCAAGAGCTTCCAGGGCAACGTCTACGGCAAGCATATGGCGCTGCCCGGCGTTCAGCCGCAGCACTTCCAGCGCTGGCTTGCGCTGTTCCAGTCGACCGTGGACCGCCTGTTCGAACCAGCCGTGGCGGAGGAATTCCGACTGGTGGCCAGCCGCATTGCGCAAAGCCTGCAATACGGCTTCTTCGGCCAGGTGCATTTCAGCTGAAGGCATCGGCAGCGCTCATCACCGAATAGCTGGCTTGCCAGCGGCGCAGCGCGGCAGGCAGGACCTGCATCGGTTGTGGCGCCACGATGAAATCACCAGCAGCGTGCGCGCATCCCGCTTCGCACACATGCAGCCAGTCGAGCAGGTTGGACACTTCGCAGCAGCCGGCTGCTTCAGACTCCCTCAGCACCAGGCGCTGCGGCGCCACGCCGGCTTGCGCCAGCAGCCCATCGATCTCCGCTGCCAGCGATGGCGTCAACGGCAGCGGCACGGACAGTTCCAGCGCCAAGCTAAAGCCGTCGGCTTCCCACATGCGCAGCGCGGCCAGCGCATCGCACACCATGTGCAGCACAAAGACCTGCTGCAAGCCCTGTGCCGCCAGCGCATCGGCGAACGCTGGGAACGCCAGCACGCCACGTTCCGGATGACGCCAGCGCACCGAGGCCTGGACACCAGACACGCTGCCGTCGCGCGCCGTCACATGCGGCTGGCACCAGAGTTCAAACTGGCCCAGCTCGAGCGCATTACCAATCAAATTTCACCTCCGCGGAATACGAGCGTTGTGGGTAAGGGTGGAAGTTCCAGTACTTGTAGTTGTTGGCATTGTCGATGCCGAAAGCGGCACTCCAGTGCTTGTCGATGCGGTAGCGCAGGCGCGCATCGACCGTGAAGTACTTGCTGGCGCCCTGGTAGGCGAAGCCATTGATGTCGGTGTTGTCCAGCGTCGAGTACTGCTTGCCGCTGTAGCGTGCGGCCAGCGTGGCGCTCAGCTTGTCGTTGACGCGGTAGGTCGCTACGGCGCTGGCGCGCCATTCAGGAATGCGCGGCTGCCACTTGCCTGCGCTGGCCGGGAATTTCTCGTTGCGCTTGATCCTGGAGTCGGTCCAGGTCAGGCTGGCCTGCATGTCCAGACCCTCGACCAGCACGTTCTCGTTAGACCAGGCAGTTTCCAGGCCATGGGTGCGAATCAGGTCGACGTTCTGCACATTGGTTACATTCGGCGTGACCAGCACATTGGTCTGCGAATACAACGCGTCGCGGTTGCGTTCGAAGAAAGCGGTGATGCGCAAGGCGGAATTGCCGACCAATCGCTCGGCGCTCAGTTCCGTGGTCCAGGAACGCTCGGGTTTCAGGTTCGGATCGTTGTTGATCAGGGTGCCGGTATTGTTGATGCCGCCCTGGTACAACTCGGACACGGTCGGCATGCGAATCGCGCGGCCGGTGGAAGCTTTCAGCGTCCAGTCCTCATTGGCCTGGAAGGCCAGCGCCGCCTTGGGCGAGACGAAATTGTCGCTGCGTTTGGCATGGCGCACCACGGTGGTCGCATTCGCGGTTTCGCCGTCGCGCCCTTCCCAATGTTCGAAGCGTGCGCCGAGCACGGTCTTCCAGTCTTGCGACAGTTTCCAGGTGTCTTGCAGGTACAGGCTGTCGATGCTGGTGCGGCCGGAGAAAGCCTGGTTGCGCGCACCGGGATCGCCATTTTGCCAGTCCATCGTGCCGCGTTCGACGGTGGATAGCTTGTAGGCTGCGCGCTGGTAGCCAAAGTCGAAGATATGCGTGCCGCGCATGCCGTCCGGGCGATAAACGCCTTTCAGCGACAGCGTATTCCAGCCAGTGCCGCCCTGGTCGACGATGCGGCCGGCGCCGCCGCTGGCGGCCGCCGGGCGCGCCGTGGTCGGCGCGCGCAGGATGTCGCGGCTGTAGTCATACAGGCTGGCGGCCACCTCCCAGTCGAATACGCCCTTGGTGTTGCTCTTCACCGTCAAGCCGTGCATCACGTGGCGCAGTTCTTCCTTGCTTGAATTGAAGTCGGACGCTGCCAGCGTGAAGCTGCGGCCGTCGATCAACACCGGGCCGCTGAACACCGGCTTGCCCGCCACATCGCGCAGGTAGGTATTGGGCGAGCCGCTGGAATCGTTCTGCCACCAGCCCAGCGAGTAGCTGGCGCGCACGGTCGGCGAAAAGTCGTATGCCAGCTTGATCTTGGCGTGGTCCTGCACCGTGTTGTACTGGGTCGCCGTGCCAAGGACGTAGATGTCGCGGTTGGTGCGGTCCTTGTCGGCCACGGCGCCGCTGACCGGCACGCCTTTGCCATTCAGCGTGCCGCTGGCCATGGCGCGCGTGGTGTAAGTCTGCGGCTGGCCATCGCTGTCGGTGCGGTTCACGCTGATAAACCACGACCAGGCGCCGTGGCGGTCGCCCAGCGACATGCTGGACTGGCGCGCGGTCGAGGTCATGTTCGTGTTGTACAGCTCAAACGGCTGGCGCACATAGGCCACCCGGGCATGCGCTTCGAATTGCTTCGGCATGCGTGTCACGTAGTCGACCACCGCCCCGACCGAGTTGCCGCCATATGCTGCCGAGAACGGGCCGTACAGTACGTCCACGCGCTCGATTTCCTCCGGCGCCACCATGCCCCAGCGCGGCGCGAACGTGGCGCCGTTACCGAGGTAGTTCGACAGCAGCACGCCGTCGGCGTACACCGCAGAACGCGCGCTGTTGCCGGTTCCGGAAGCGCGGGTGGACAACACGGCGTGATTGTAGTCGCCGATATAACGCTTGCGCACCAGCAGGCTAGGCAGGTATTTCAGTGCGTCTTCCGCATCGCTGGCGTTGACCTGTTCCTCGATCTGGGTGCGGGTGATGCCTTCAATCGTGGTCGGGATCTGGGTTGGCAGCGAAGTCGGGTGGTTGCCGGCGATGACGACGGTGCCAACCATCTTGAGCGGCGATTCCCCTTCGTGATCGGCGAATGCCGGGGCCGAGAAAACGGCCAGCAATGCTGCGGCCAGGGGAATAAGACGGGTGTTCATGATGCTTCCTTTCCTGTTCTTGCGAGCGAGGGCCTTGCCACCGCGCCGCCACAGGGCGCGTGCAATGCAAAGCCGGGAGGTACTGCTGCGAAGGATCAGGCGGAAGGTGGGGCGCGCGAAGGAGGCGCGAAGGATTCCTGCTGCGGCAGCGCTGCGTGAGCCTGCAATGCCGGCTCGGCGCCAGCCGGCAGCAGCAGCGCCAAGGCAAGACTGGCAGGCGGCGGCGGCACGGCGGGCAGGTCGGCCTGCACCATGCAATAGCCGCATTTCTGGAGCACGTGGTGGGCTTTCGGCTGTGCGTGGCAATGGGCGACGTTGTTATCGCCGCAAGCCGCAGCCAGCAACGTGGACAGCGTTGGGGCGGAGACGGCCATCAGCATCGCAAACAGCGCGATCCTGACTATTCCGGCAATCTGTCTCCTGCTCCAGCCCACGATGGCTCCCACAATGCAATCTCGATAAGTGGCATTGTAGGTACACGTTTGAGGGGGCGATATGCCCTAGATCAAGTTTTTACTTGCCCGCAATGGGCCGCAACTGATATCGTAAATATTTCAGTTCTGACATCATACATTGATGGATCACCTGCTCGGTATTGAGTTAATAGGCCTCCTGATCGGCCTGTCTTGCCTGCCCAGTTGGCTGATCGCCAAATGGTATGCAGCGCACGGCGCCCGACTGGCGCTTAGGCGATCCCTTTTCATCAATGGCGTGCTGGCCTTGGTCGGCATGTCCCTGCTCACCGGCGCGCTCGCGCTGGAAATGAGGCAGGCCAGGCCTTTGCTCACCTATGCTTTCGGCTTGCTGGGCATTGTGGGCCTGCTGGTCTCGGCAGCGCTGCACGCTTTCGACGACGACTAAACCGCCGCCGGCAGGCGTATCCAATCGACGGCCTCCATCGCATAGGGCGCAAACAGGAAATCGCGAATGCCGGCAAGCTGGCTGCCCTGCCATGCCAGCAGGACAAAGTGGGCCGGCTTGTCCACGGTGCCATGGCGGTCGAAGACCAGCATTGCCATTCGCCCTTCCACGGCGCCGAGTTCAAAGCACCATTTCGGTTCGGCGGCGTAGCGGGTGAAATATGGATTGACGCCGTCGCGTCCCGCCAGCCGCAGCCGGTTGACCAGCTCCAGTTGCACCTCCGCCGCCAGCATGGCGCGGATGGCATCGAAATCGCCGTCCTGGAAAAACCGGACATAGCGTGCGATTCGATCCCGGTTCGCTGTCGTCGGCAAAGGCACGCGCGCGTCGGCCACCTGCCCTGCCAACTGGTGCAAGGCGGCGCGCCCGCGCTGCAATGCCGATTTGGCGGCGGCCGGCGTGCACCCGGCAATCTCCGCCACTTCCTCCACTGAGTGACCCAGGACGTCTTTCAGGATCACGGCGCAGCGCTGCAATTCCGGCAGTTGCATGAAGGCCTGGAAGCCTGCCATGATGATCCCGGCTTCCGGCATGGCGCCGCCGCCCTCCATGTCTTCGGTCAAAGGAACCACATTGCTGCGGGCACGCTGGCGCAGGAAGTCCAGGCAGGTGTTGTGGGCGATGCGCAGCAGCCAGCCGCCCAGGTTGTCCACCTCCATACCTTCCGCACGCGCACGCAGGGCCTTGACCAAGGCATCCTGCAGCAGGTCCTCGCCGTCGATTGCCGAACCGGTCATGCGGGCGCAGTAGCGATGCAGCCGCGGCCTGAGTTCCTGCAAGCGTGCTTCGAATTCATCGTTGTTCATGCGATATGTCCCAGGACGGAATCAAAACTCGCCAGCTCACGAATGCGCGGGAAGCAGGCCTGCATGCGCGGGTCGGCCCGCATGGCGTCGACCGCTTGCGGCGAATCCCATTCCGAGTAAATGGTCACGCTGCTGCCGTCGAGCGCCGCAATCAAGCGGCTTTCGCGCCAGCCCGCAAGCTTGCTGGCGACTGCGTCGATATTCGCCTTCAGCAGCGCAAGTAGCGCCGCCTGGTTGCCAGGTTGGACCTTCAGGTGATTGATGAGGATAACAGTTCCGGTTGTCATGATGTGCCTCCTTGGTTTCGACACAACTAAGACGAACCGGCGATCCAGAACGGATCGCGGTGCAGGAATTTTTTTAGCGCTGGACGTTCAGCATGATGACGCGGCGCGCCGGGCCGCCTTCCGACGGCGGCGCTGGCGGAGCGGGTGAGTCGCCGCACCCGCCACAGGAACCGCAGCCGCTGCTGCAGCTCGATTCGGTGTTGAAGAAGCGTGCCAGCTTGTCCTGCGACAGGCCGCGGCGCGACAGGGCATGGACGATTTGCTGGCGCCATGCGGCAGGCAGGTATTTCCTCGCCGCGTGCAGCGCGGCCGCGGCCACCACGATCCCGACGATGATTTCCTGCCACATGACTCAGCCTCCCAGCGCCAGGGCGACGCGGTAAGTGATGAAGGTGGCGGTGTACGCCAGTACGAACATATAAGCCGCCATCATCAGCGGATATTTCATGGAATTGGTTTCGCGGCGCACCACGGTCAGCGTGGACAGGCACTGCGGCGCGAATACGTACCAGGCCAGCAGCGCCAGCGCGGTCGGCAAGCCCCAGCTGGCCTGGATCACCGGTGCCAGCGAATTGGCCAGCTCGTCGCCGGTCTGCGACAGCGCATACACGGTGCCCAGCGCGCCCACCGCCACTTCCCGTGCAGCCATGCCCGGCACCAGCGCAATGCAGATCTGCCAGTTGAAGCCGATCGGCGCGAAGATGAATTCCAGCGCGCGGCCCAGCATGCCGGCCACACTGTAATAGATCGGCGGATGGGTGGCCCCTTCCGGCGCGCCAGGGAAGCTGGACAGGGCCCACAGCAGCACCATCAGGGTCAGGATGGTGGTGCCGACGCGCATCAGGAAGATCTTGGCGCGCTCGTACAGGCCGATCGCCAGGTTGCGCATATGCGGCCAGTGGTAGGCCGGCAGCTCCAGCATCAGCGGCTGGTTGCGCTTGGCGCGCATCGAGCGCTTCATGACCCAGGCCACAGCCATGGCGGAGATGATGCCGGCAAAGTAGAGGCAGAACAGCACCAGGCCTTGCAGGTTAAAGAAGCCCCACACTTCGCGGTCCGGGATGAAGGCGGCGATCACCAGCGCATATACCGGCAGTCGCGCCGAACATGTCATCAGCGGCGCGATCATGATGGTGACGATGCGGTCGCGCGGGTTCTGGATGGTGCGCGCTGCCATGATGCCCGGAATGGCGCAGGCGAACGAAGAAAGCAGCGGGATGAAGGCGCGGCCCGACAGGCCGACGCCGCCCATCAGTCGGTCCAGCAGGAAGGCCGCGCGCGGCAGGTATCCGCAATCTTCCAGCACCAGGATGAAGAAGAACAGGATCAGGATCTGCGGCAGGAACACCAGCACGGCGCCGACACCGCCCAGCACGCCGTCCACCAGCAGGGAGCGCAGCACGCCGTCAGCCATATGGGCCTTGACCAGCGCGCCGAGATGCTCGACGCCGCCGCTGATCATATCCATCGGCACCTCAGCCCAACTGAACACGGCCTGGAACACGCAGAACATCAGCACGGCCAGGATGACCGGTCCCATGAACGGATGCAGCACGAAATGGTCGATCTTTTCGGAACGGTTGCCACGGTCGTCGCTGTCTTTCACCGCGACCGACAGGATGCGGCGCACCTCGCGCTGGGTTTCTTCGACGCTCACGGCATCGATGGCGGACAGCGGGTTGGCCACGCTTTCATAGAACGGCCACAGGCCGTCCAGCGCATCGACCAGGGCCTTTTCGCCGCCGCTCTTCACGGCCACGGTTTCCACCACCGGCATGCCCAGTTCCTGCGACAGCCTGGCCGCATCAACCACGATGCCGCGCTTTTTGGCCACGTCGACCATGTTCAGGCACAGCACCATCGGCAGTCCAAGGCGCTTGATTTCCAGGGCCAGGCGCAGGTTCAGGCGCAGGTTGGTGGCATCGACCACGCACACCACCACGTCGGGCGAACGCTCGCCTTCGCGCAGGCCGGCGACGACGTCGCGCGTGATCATTTCATCCGGCGTGTGGGCCGACAGGCTGTAGGCGCCCGGCAGGTCGAGCAGGCGGTACTGGTTGCCGGCGCTGGAGGTGAACTGCCCTTCCTTGCGCTCGATGGTCACGCCGGCGTAGTTGGCGACCTTCTGGCGTGCGCCGGTCAGGCGGTTGAACAGTGCGGTCTTGCCGCAATTCGGGTTGCCCAGCAGGGCGACCATTGGCTGCTGCGTGATGGCTTGCGCGGCCTTTTCTACTGCACCCATTGCTTTATTCCGGTTGGATCGAGATCAGCGCTGCTTCGAAGCGGCGCAAGGCAAACGTGGCATTGCCGACTTTAATGGCGAGCGGTTCGCCGCCTGGCAGGCCACGCTTAAGCATGCGGATGCGCTCACCGGGTACAAAGCCCAGCTCCATCAGGCGGCGCGCCAGGTCGGCGCCGTCCTCGGTATCTTCAGGATTGCCCGGAGCGATATGGATCACCGTTCCGCTTTGCCCCACCGGCAGGGAATCAAGCTTGATCAGGGTAGGAGCAAGGGTCATGGCGAACTTTCCAGGGCGAAATACAACCTCGCCATTATAAATGAGAATTGTTTGCAGATACGGCTTGCATTGTATCGCTGTTCGGGTAGAATGGGAAACGTAATGATAATGATTCTCAATAACGGAATCGCAATCTTAGCCAGAAGGTAATCTCTGAAATGATCGTTTGTGTCTGCAACAACATCTCTGATCGAGAAATCCGACAAGCCATAGATATGGGTATCAGCTCCATGGACGAGTTGCGCGAAGCGCTCGGCGTGGCCACCTGCTGCGGCAACTGCCTCAGCTACGCGGTGGAAGTGCTGGACGAACATCTGGGCAGCGGCATTCAGGAGACTGTACTGAAGCGCCCATCACTGACCGTGTAAGGAGCGCTTCATGCAATCGATGACATTCCCGGCTGGCGGCGATTTCGGCGCCAGCGTTGGCAGCGACAAGATGACCAAGATCGCAGTAGTCGTCGCTTTGCATGCAGCCCTGGGTTATGCCTTTATCAACGGCACGATGCACCGCCTCGTGGACCGTATTCCTGAAGTCGTCAACGTCACTTTTGTGGCGCCGCCACCACCTCCCCCGCCAGCCTCGCAGCCAAAAACGGTAGAAATCGCGCAGAAAGCGCCTTCGATCACCCCGCCGCCACTGCCGATGCTGCCGATCGTGATCGAAAACACCATCACCCAGCCGCCTTCGCAACCTCGCGTTGCCGAGCCCGCACCCGTGACGCCGGTTGCCGTGGCACCGGTGGCCGCTACGCCGGCGGCACCCGCCGCGCCGACTGGCCCGCGCGTGATTTCGGCTGTTGAATATATCCGTGCGCCGCAGCCGGTCTACCCGTCGGTGTCGCGCCGCATGGGCGAACAGGGCGTGGTGACCTTGCGCGTGCTGGTGAATGAAAAGGGTTATGCCGAGCAGGCATCGATCCAGAAGTCTTCCGGCTCCAACAACCTGGACGAAGCAGGCCGCGCCGCCGTCATGCGCGCGCTGTTCAAGCCGTATGTGGAAGATGGCAAGGCGCAGCCAGTGTATGTGATGGTGCCGATTAATTTCCAGATGTCCTGAAAACCGGCAAACCAGTGTCTGACCCGCAGGGTCAGACACTGGTTTGCCGGTTTTAGAGATCAGCCCACATCCGCAGCAGGTTGTGATAGTGCCCTGCCAGCCCGACAGTAGCCTCGTCATCGCCATGCGCGCCGCGCAGCTTCTGGATATTCTGGTCCAGTTCAAACAGCATGGTGCGCTTCCAGTCATCGCGCACCATCGATTGCGTCCACAGGAAAGACGCCACGCGCTCGCCAGCAGTCACCGGATTCACGCGGTGCACGCTGCTGGCCGGGTAGACGATCGCATCGCCTGCCGGCAGCTTGACTTCATGCGCGCCATAGCTGTCCATCACGGTCAGCTCACCGCCTTCATATTCTTCAGGATCGGACAGGAACACGGTGGTGGAAACGTCCGAACGCATCACATCCGACGAGCCTGCCATATGACGGATCGCGCCATCGATATGCAGGCCGTAAGTCTCGCCGCCGGCGTAGCTGTTGAAGTACGGCGGCAGGATCTTCAGCGGCAGCGCCGCCGAATAGAACAGCGGGTTCTTCGCCAATGCCTTGATGATGATATCCCCGAGTTCCAGCGCCAGCGGCGTCCCTTCCGCGATCTGCCGGTTGCGCTTGACTTGCGCCCCCTGCGTCCCCACGCTGGCGCGGCCGTCGATCCATTCGGCGGCCGCCAGGCGTTGGCGGAAGTATGTGACTTGTTCCGGCGTCAGCACGCCGGGGATATGCAGCATCATGATCAGTAGTGGAAGTTCGCAGTCAGGATTGCGGTACGGCCTGCAGCCACCTGTGCGTAATGGTTCGAGACCGATTTATCGAAGTAGAACTTGTCGGTCAGGTTCTGCACGTTCAATTGCAGGCTGATGTTCTTGTTCACTTCGTAGCTCGCCATCGCGTCAAAGCGGGTGTAGGCCGGCACGTACTTGGTGTTGTTGATGTTAGCCCAGATCTTGGCCGAGTAGTTCACGCCGCCGCCAATGGTCAGGCCTGGCAGCACGGCGTAGGAAGTCCACAACGTAGCGCTGGTCTTCGGCACGCCCGGGAAGGCGTTGCCGTCGTATGGCGATTTCACCCATACCGGCGCGGCGGTGGTGCCGACGTTGGTGAAGCCGTTGTCGCCCACTTCGGCGTCCAGCCAGGTGGCGCCGCCGAATACCTGCCAGTTGTTGGTGATGGAACCGCTGATGCCGAATTCCGCGCCACGCACAGTCTTCTTGCCGGCGTTGAAGGAAGTGCCGTTAGGACCGCTGACGCGGGCGTTGTTCATCTTGCTTTCGAAGATGGCGCCGCTCAGGGACAGGCGGCGTGCCAGCACTTCCCACTTGGTGCCCAGTTCGAAGTTCTTGCTGTCCTGTGGCTTCAGGTCTTTCACTGCCACGGTCAGGCCGTCATTGCCTTCGCCGCCGTCGTTGCCCGGCGGGGTCGACGAGGTGCCGTAGGAAATGTAGATGCTGCTGTTGGCAGCCGGCTTGTAGACCAGTCCAGCCTGGTAGTTGGTGAAGGTCGACTTCACTTCCGCATTCACGGCAGCGGTAGCCGGCGAAGCGGTCGGATTGGCGGCAGTGAACAGCGCGGAACGGAATTCATCCCAGCGCAGGCCCACGTTCAGCAGCCACTGCGGGGTGAATTCGATGGTGTCGAAACCATACGCGGAGCGGCTGTTGGTATGCACATTGGTCGCAGCAGGCGACACGCTGCGCACCTGGCCCACGCTCCAGGGATCGTTCGGGTTCGGGTTCAGCAGGGTGGTGCAGTTGTACAGCGTTGCAGCGCCGGCAGTCGGGCAGGTGCTGGTCTTGGTCAGCGGGTTGTTGGTGCCCGGGGTGAACAGGTAGGTGCTGCGGTCGGTGATCTCGCGGCTGATCTCCACGCCGGTGGTAAAGGTGTGCTTGATGCCGGCGGTATTGAATTCGCCGCTCAGGCTGGAAGCGTTGGCCAGCGCGTCGGTTTCGGCAACGCGGGTATTGGCGCGGCGCCACAGGGTACCGTACAGCACCACATTGCCCTTGGAATCGTCAGGCTGGGTGTAGACGTAGTCATTCTCGGTCTTGCCATAACGGGTCACGTTGCGGAACGACAGGCCGTTGCGGAAATCGTGCTTGATGTCGATGGTGCCGATATCGGACTTGGTGTCGCGGAAGTCGCGATCGACCAGGCCGTAGTAGGTTTCGCGCGGCACGGACATCGGGGTGCCGTTGCCGTTCCTGGCGACGTTGGCGCCGGTGGTGAACGGATTGTTGAACGGAATGCCGCTGTCCGGCAGTTCGCTCGATTGCATGTGGTAGAACGACAGGTTGACCTTGGTCGGACCGGTCAGGCCGAAGGCCACGGTCGGCGCGATGCCCCAGCGGTCGCCGTGGATTTCGTTGCGGCCGGCCACATGGTTGTCATGGCCCATCACGTTCAGGCGCACGGCAGCGTCATCGCCGATCATGCGGTTCACGTCGACGGTGGCGCGGCGGTATTGCGCGCTGCCGATGCCGACCGAAGCGTTGGCGAAGTTTTCCGCCTTGGCAGTCTTGGACACCAGGTTCACGCCGCCGCCGGCGGAGGAACGGCCGCCGTAGGCGGAGTTCGGGCCCTTGACCACTTCGATCTGCTCCAGCGCGAAGATTTCGCGGCTCTGGGAACCGGTGTCGCGGATGCCGTCGATATAGGTGTCGCTCTGTGCGTTATAGCCGCGAATCAGCAGGTTGTCGCCCACCGGCTGGCCGCCTTCGGCCGCACCCACGGTAATGCCTGGCACGGTACGCAGCGCGTCCGTCAGCGACGTGGCGCCGGTCTGGGAAATCACCTCGGTCGGGATCACGGTCACGGCTTTCGGGGTGTCCAGCAGCGGCGCGGTGAATTTGTCGGAGGCGGATTTCTTGACCTGGAAGTCGTTGCCATTTTGGCCAGTAACGATCACTTCCTGCATCTTCTGCTCTGGGGCAGCGGTGTTGGTATCGGCGTGGGCTACAGGCAGCGCCAGGGAAGCGGCGATGGCTGCGAGCGTAGCTGGCGAGTGCTTGCGGCTCTTAATATAAGACATGGACAACTCTGGTTTGTTGGCATAAAACGCAAATGATAATTGTTTTCATTTAGATTAGCAATGTCGTTAGCAATCCTATGTTCCCCTCATGACTAGGTGGCGCTGCTGCTTCGTGGCAAAATGCCATTATTCCCAACCAGATAAGAAGGAAACCCCATGAAGGGCGACAAAGACGTTATCCGTCTGCTCAATGCACAGCTGACCAACGAGCTGACGGCGATTAACCAGTACTTCCTGCATGCACGCATGTACCGTCACTGGGGCTTCGACAAGCTGGGCAAGAAGGAATACGACGAGTCGATCGGCGAAATGAAGCATGCCGACCGCCTGATCGACCGCATTCTCATGCTGGATGGCCTGCCTAACCTGCAAGCCCTGCACAAGCTGCTGATCGGCGAAAACACCGAAGAAATGCTGGCCGCCGACCTGAAGCTGGAAAAAGGCGCGCATGTGACCATCAAGGAAGGCATTGCGCAATCGGAGAAAGTCGGCGACTACGTGTCGCGCGACCTGCTGCTGGATATCCTGAAAGATACCGAGGAGCACATCGAATGGCTGGAAACCCAGATCGACCTGATCGGCAAGATCGGCATCCAGAACTACCTGCAATCGCAGATGTCGGAAGCTGAGTAATGCCCAGCCAGAGTCCGGAGTTGCTGCGCCGCCTGCTGCGCGCAAAAGACCGGATGGACGGCGCTTCGCACGAGGAATGGCCGGTAAGCCGCCTGGCGGAAGTGAGCTGCGTCTCCGCGACGCACTTCGCCCGCTCGTTCAAGGAGGCTTTCGGCCTGCCTCCCCACCGCTACCTGCTGACACGCCGCATCGAGCGCGCGGTCACGCTGCTGCGCGAAACCGACTTGCCCATCACCGATATCGCCTATTCGACCGGCTGGAACAGCATTGGCACCTTCGGGCGCACTTTCCGCGATATCACCGGCAAGAACCCGGGCGACATCCGGGAACAGGTCCGCGCCGAGGCTGAGCTGGCCGGGCGGGTCCCGGCCTGCGTGCTCAGCGCCGCACACCGTCCCGACCTCACAATGGCAGTTTCGGAGAAGCGGCGCCAGGAAAGCGTCCCTACAATGGAGTCTCACTTAAAGGAGACCACCCCATGACTCAAGGTATTCAAACTGTAGGCCTGTACGTTCGTGACCAGGATGAAGCGCTGGCTTTCTATGTCGACAAGCTCGGTTTCAAGGTCCATACCGACGTGCGCAACGGCGACTATCGCTGGCTGACCGTGCAGCATCCTGAGCAGCCATCGTTCCAGCTCGGCCTCTACGTGCCAGGCCCGCCAGTGCATGATGGCGCAACCGCGCAGGCGCTGAATGCGCTGGTCGCCAAGGGCGCCATGCCGCCGATGGTGCTGGAAGTGGACGATTGTTTCGCCATTTATGACAAGCTGAACCAGAAAGGCGTGGAATTCACGCAAGAGCCGGTGGAGCGCTATGGCACCGTGGATGCAGGCTTCCGCGACCCATCGGGCAACGGCTGGAAAATGATCCAGACCCGCCGCAAGGTGGCTGCGGCTTAAGCCAGGCCCCAGGCTGTGCGCCAGGGCGCGTAGAACGCCGGATCCGGCGCTACCGCGCCCGCAATGCCGCACACCGCACCGGCGAAAGCGTTGGCGCGCTGCAGGATCAGCGGCGTCTCCCAGCCGCGGGCACGGCCCGCCAGGAACACAGCGGCAAACGCATCGCCCGCCCCCACCGAATCGACGAAGTGCGCCGGCTTGACGGCCTGGTGATCGACCACGCGCGACCCGTCGGCGCCGAAATACATGGCGCCGCGCTCGCCCAGCGTGACCAGCAAGCCCTGGATGGAAAAGTTGTGCATCACGGCGCGCGCCTCCGCCTCAACGGCGGCGCAGTCGATGTCCACGGTGTCGGGACAGGTGTGGCAGTACCACGAGAACAGCGCCTGCAGCTCGTCTTCGTTGACCTTGACGATATCGGCCCGCTGCAGCGAGTCAAACACGACGGATTCGTCGGCGCCGTCGCGCAGATTCAGGTCAAGGAAATATTCGGCATCGTCCGCACCGTCGAGCACCGCGTGGAGCGCGGCGCGCGAAGCAGGCTCGCGCTGGGCCAGGGTGCCAAAATAGACTGTGTCGGGAGAGAAGGCACGCATCACATCGACGGCGGCTGCCGCTTCGATATGGTCGTATGCCTGTTCGGCCAGGATGTGGAAGCGGTGCCCGCCGTTGCCATCGCGTTCGACCAGCACGCGGCCGGTCGGTTGCGGACCATGCTGCAAGCCCTCGGCGCTCATGCCGAAACCCGAGAAAGCGTCGCGCACCTGGTCGCCGTAGCTATCGTTGCCGACGCGCGTCACCATCAATGCGGGCAGCCCCAGCGCAGTCAGGTTGCGCGCCACGTTGAATGGGGCGCCGCCGACGACTTGCTGGTCGCCAAAATCATCCAGCAGGGCTTCGCCAAATACCAGTACTCGCTCTGACATCGCTGCCCTCCCCACGTTGATCGGCTCGGGCTATTTTACCAAAGCAGCCTCCTTGTGCGAGGCGTTATCGGACAGCGGTCGCACCGCGCGCAGCTTGACGAACAGCACTGCCACGGCAGCACACAGCAGCAGCGCGCCGGCCAGGCGCACCACGTTGCCTGGGTCGCCGTGCAGCAAGCTGCGGTAAAACAGTGGCAAGGTGAAAATCTGGATGATCATCGGAATCACAATGAACATATTGAAGATGCCCATGTAGACGCCGGTGCGCTCTGGAGGAATGCTGCCGGCCAACATCACATACGGATTACCCATGATGCTGGCCCAGGCCAGGCCGATGCCCAGCATCGGCCATAGCAGGTGCAGCGGTTCGCGGATCAGCGGGATGCACAGCATGCCGGCGCCGGCAGCAGCCAGGCAGATGCTGTGGGTGATTTTCGGGCCGAAGCGGCGCGTGAACGGCACAAGCGCGAAGGCGGCGAGAAAGGCGACAAAGTTGTAGAAGGCGCCCACCTGTCCATTCAGCAGTCCCGCCTCGCGGAAGCCGGCCGAGGCAGGGTCGGAAGTCTTGTAAATCGACGATGCCAGCGCCAGCATGATGTACTGCCAGTAGCAGAACATGGCATACCACTGGAACAGCTTGACCACCGCCAGTTGCTTCATGGTCGGCGGCATGTCGCGCAGTGCATCGGCAATTTCCCGCAGGGTGTGGCGCCAGCCAGCCGGTTTGGCGCGCAGTTCCGCTTCTTCCTTCGGCGACAGCGGCAGCTCGGGCGTAGTCCAGCAGCTCCACAGCACCGAGGCGATCGAAAATACGGCGCCCAGCAGGAAGGCGCCGATCACGGTGTAGGGAATGTGATGGCTGTTGACGGCATCGCGGCTGGTGCCAAGGTAAACCAGGATCGAAGGCGTAAGGTAGGCCAGCGTCTGCCCCAGTCCTGTGAAAGCGCTCTGGGTCAGGAAGCCCAGCGAATGCTGGCGCACAGCCAGACGGTCGCTGACGTAGGCGCGGTATGGCTCCATTGTGACGTTATTGGCAGCGTCGAGGATCCACAGCAGGCCGGCTGCCATCCACAGCACAGGGCTGAAAGGCATGGCCAGCAGACCCAGGCTGCAAATCAGGGCGCCAATCAGGAAGTACGGTGTGCGGCGCCCCCAGCGCGTGACGGTGCGGTCGCTCAATGCACCGATGATGGGCTGCACCAGCAGGCCAGTGACGGGACCGGCCAGCCACAGGTAAGGCAGGCTGGCTTCATCGGCTCCCAGGTATTTGTAGATCGGGCTCATGCTGCTCTGCTGCAGCCCAAAGCTGAACTGGATGCCGAAGAAGCCGATGTTCATGTTGACGATCTGCCGGAACGACAGATGCGGTTTTTGCTGCATCATCGTGTGGCTCCTTCCGCTGCGGCCTGCCAGCGCTGGGTCCATGGTTCGTAAAACGCCAGGTCTTGCGGCACGGCGCCGGACAGGCTGCACACGGCGCCGGCGAAGGCGTTGGCGCGCGCCATGGTCAGCGCCAGGTCCCAGCCTTGCACATGACCGTGCAGGAAAACAGCGGAGAAGGCGTCGCCGGCACCGACCGTGTCGACCAGCTTGTAGGGCTCTTCATTGCCATGTTCGCGGATCACGCGGCCGCCTGCATCAATATACATCGCGCCGCGGGGGCCAAGGGTGAGCACCATCGCCTGCAGGTTGAATTTTTCGATCAGCAGCGAGCAGGCCGGCGGCAGCTCGGGGTCGTGGGCGCGCACCAGCCGCGGGCCGCCTGGCGCGTACCAAGACAGCAGGGCCGCCAGTTCGTCCTCGTTGACCTTCAGGATATCGGCATGGCGCAAGGATTCATAGACGCTGCGCTCGGTGTATTGGCCTTCGCGCAAGTTCAGGTCGAGGTAGCGGGTGGCCTGGCTGGACTCCAGCAGCTCGATCAGCGCAGTGCGCGAGGTCAGGTGGCGCTGGGCCAGCGTGCCGAAATACAGTACTTGCGGCCGCGCCGGTTCGAAGGCGGCGCGTGCGGATGCGGCTTCGATATGGTCATAGGCCTGGTCCGGCAGGATGTGGAAGGCATGGCCTTGCAGGCCGCGTTCCACCACCACGCGGCCGGTGGGCCAGGCAGGATCGGTTTGCAGGCCCCATTGCGGCATGCCGTAGCGCTCGAATTCCGCACGCACGGCGGCGCCGTTGGCGTCCTGGCCGATGCGGGTGATCATCAGTGCCGGCGTGCCAAGGGCTGCCAGGTTGCGCGCTGCATTGAAAGGCGCGCCGCCCACTACCTGTTCGCTGCCGAAATCATCGACGAGGGCTTCGCCGAACATTGCCACACACATGGCTGTCTCCATCATTTTTTTTCAGTTATCGCGCTCGAGCCAATGCATGGCCCATGGCGCCAAGGTGATTTCCCCGGAAAGTCCGCGGCGCTCGATGGCGTCGGTCCATTGGCCTTGCAGCGGGAACTGCTGCGACATGCCCGAGAAATTGTATAGCGCCAGGAATGCCTCGCCGCGCTGCAGCGCCAGCACTGCCGGTGCTGCTGGCAGTAGCGAACGCGGCTCGCCCGCCGCCAATGCCGGGAGGCGCTGGCGGGCTGCAACCAGGGCGCGCAGGGCGGCATAGACGCGGCCTGCCTGCGTGCTACTGTCGTGGCGCTGGGCGAAGCGCTGCTCGTCCAGCAGGGGACGCTGCAGCCAGCGGCTGTCCATCGCGCGGTCCGGGCGCTGGCGGAAGCTGTAATCGTTGGCCTGGCCAAGCTCGTCGCCCATGTATAGCACCGGCAGCGCGCCAAAGCCGAGCACCAGGCCATGCAGCAGCAACAGGCGGCGCATGGCCAGCGCTTCGGCGTCCGAATCGGCACCGCTGATGGCCGCGCTGCCGGTATCCTCGAGTCCGACCAGGCTGGCGGCCATGCCGTTGCTGCCATGCGCGGCGTGCGGGTCGCTGCTTTGGAACGCTTCGCCGCGGGCAAAGCTGCCCTCGCCGCCCGCGAAAAAGCGCGAGATGGCCGCAAGGCGCGCCTGGGGATCGTGGTCTCCTTCAGCGGCTTCCGCACGCAGCACGTTCCAGCCGATATCGTCATGGCAGCGCACATAACTGAGCCAGCTTGCGTGCGGCGGCAACGGCGGCGTGCCGGCGACCACGCTGCGCACCAGCCCTGCATCCTGCTCCGCCAGTGCGCCCCAAGCAGCGGCCATCAGGCTGCTGTGGTACGCGATATGGCATTCCGGCTGTGCGGGCTGGCCGAAGTACGCCGGCAGTTCGCGCATCGGCACGATGGCCTCCGCCTTCAACAGTACGCCCGGCGCGGCGATGGAGGCCAGCGCACGCATGGCCTGCAGGATCAGGTGCGCTTCCGGCTGGTTCATGCAGTTCGTGCCCTCCCGCTTCCATAGGAATGCCGTGGAATCAAGGCGGAACACTTCAATGCCCCGGTTGGCCAGCCGCAGCAAGGTTGCAGCCATGGCGGCAAACACTTCCGGGTTCGACCAGTTCAAATCCCACTGGTAGGGATAGAAGGTGGTCCAGGCCCAGCCAGCCAGCGCCGGCACATGGGTGAAGTTGCCGGGAGCTGCTTGCGGAAACACCTGGCCCAGCGCGCGTTCGTAGGCATCTGGCTGCGAACGATCCGGGAACACGTGGAAGAACTGGCGCAGGCGCTCGTCGCCTTCGCGTGCACCGCGCGCCCAGGCATGATCGTCCGCCACATGGTTCAGGATGAAGTCAGCGCACAGGCTGATGCCGACGCTGCGCAAGTCGCCGGTCAGCGCCTCCAGGTCGGCATTGCTGCCGAAGCGCGGATCGACCTCCTCGAAGCTGGCGACCGCAAAGCCGCCATCATTCTCCCCTTCACGCATCTTGAGGAATGGCAGCAAGTGCAGGTAACGCACACCCAGTTCCTGCAGGTGCGGTATGCGCTTGGCGACGCCGCGCAGGTCGCCGCCAAACCGGTCGACGTAGCTGCAGTATCCAAGCATTTGCTGCCCGAGAAACCAGTCCGGCTGCGCAGCGCGCGCCGTGTCCAGCGCCGCCAGCGCCGGGCTGCGCGCTCCATGCAATTCGCCGATGGCGGACAACAGGCTGCCATACCATTGCTCGAAGCCGGGCGTGTCGCCGTACAGGCTATGCAGGCAACCGTGCAGCGCCGGGCCGTGCGCCGCATAGCGCCGCGCAGCTTCCGCACGGCGCGCCTCCGGCACGGCGTTGAGCAAATGGTGGATGGATGAAGACATCGGCATTGCGGTTTCCAAATCAGAAGGAGTAGTTCAGGCCCATCTTCACGGCACGGCCGCCGATCGAACGCGCGGCATGGCCGTCGCCTTCAACCTCGGTGTAGCCGATCTTGTTGAACAGGTTGTTGACGCTCAGCGACAGGCTCAGTTGGGAATTGAACTGGTAGCGCGCGAACAGGTTCACCGTGTGGAAGGCTGGCATGTCGATGGTGTTGGCATCGTCTGCCCAGGAGCGGCCGGTGCCGACCACGCTGCCGCCGACGGTCAGCGGACCGGCGTTGTAGCTCGGTGCAATCTGGTAGGTGATGCGGGCCTGGCGGCGCGGCGTGTGGCCGATGGTGGACTCCTGGCCGGCGGCGGCGCCCACGATCTCGGCATCGGTCCAGGTCAGGCCGCCGTTGATGCGGAAGTCGCCCAGGCTCCATGCGGCCTCCAGCTCGGCGCCCTTGGCGTCGTAGCGGTTGGCCGTACTGATCTGGGTCGTCGCCTCGAAGTTCGATTCGTTGGTCTTGGCGCGGAACAGGGTCAAGAACGCGCTGGTGCTGCCGGAGCGCCATTTCACCCCGCCCTCCACCTGGCGCACGGTATTGATATTGATTGGCGCGCTGCCATCGAGCGGAGTGCCGAACAGGATGCGGTCGGCATTGAAGGCCACGCCATCGCTGACGCGGGCAAACAACGCCAGGTCGCGACTGAGCTGGTAATTGCCGCCCACCGAATATGAAGTGTGATGGATCTTGTAGTCGACCAGTTGCTCGTTGGCCGCCTCGTAGACCAGGCCATTGGTGGCGATATTGGCGCTGCCATTGGCACGCTGGCGGTCCTGACGCACGCTGGCGTCAAAGTTAAGCGGCCCTTTTTCCCAGCCTACGTTCAGGTAGGGCGAGAGCAGCTTGTATTCCATGTCCACGGCCCGCATGCAGCAGCCGCCAAATGCCGGGCCGACAAAGCCTGGCGTAGCCGATGCGGTCTGCAGCAAGGCAGGCTTGTCGCCGGTGAGCTGCATCAGGTATTCGTTGAAGTTCCAGGTCAGGCCCAGTTTCTGCAGCGAGGTGTACAAACCGCCGGTGGCGGTCAGCTTGCCGCCATTGATGACGAAGGTCTTGGCCAGCTTCAGGTCGTTCAGGGTATTGTCGGCATTGTCGATCGAGGTGTTGAACACCACGGCAGAGAAAGCCATGCCGTTGTAGGCCGCGCCCTTGTCCGGGCCGGTGGCGATCACGTAATTGCCGGCCACGCCATTATTGGCGGGGAAGATACCGAGGAAGCGGCCGCTGTTGTTCGACTTGCGGAAGCTGTCACTGAGCGTAATGCCATTGCCAAGGTCGAAGGAAGCTGCAATGCCGAAGGTGTCGCTCTTCACGCGCAGGCCGTCGTTGACGTTGCTGGATGCCTTGCCGTTATCCTTGGTCAGCGAAACATCGCGCGTCCAGTAAGGTGAGTAGAAGGTAGTATCGCGCGGGTCGATGCCGGGGATTTCACTGATATGGCCATTGGTGACGCGCACCGGTACCGGCAGTGCGGTGGGTGCCTTGTCGTCCAGGTGCTTGAAGGACAGCCTGATCCAGCCGTTCGCCAATTCCTGCGTGATGTTGCCGCGAATTTGGCCGCCTTCCTGCGTGTTCATCCCAGTGTTGCGCTGGCCTTCGCCCGTGCGGTAATGGCCGCCGATAAAGAAGCGGGTCTTGTCGGCCAGGCGCCCCCCGTAATCGAAGTCGTAGCGGGTTTCATCGTAGCCCAGGCCGCGCTGGATGCCGATATTGCCGCCCTGTTGCTCACCTGTCTTGCTGATGAAGTTGATGATGCCGCCCGGCGAATTGGTAGCCAGGGTGGAGGCGGAACCGCCGCGCACCACTTCCAGGTGATCCAGCGATCCATCGATCTTCACGTAGCTGTCCGGCGTGATGAAGTTGAAATCGCCCGATTGCAGCACGGGCAAGCCGTCTTCCTGCATCTGCACGTAACGCGCACCGCCGGCCGAAATCGGCACGCCGCGCACGGTGATGTTGGCATTGCCCTCGCCGCCCGAGGATTCGGCGCGCACGCCAGGCACAGAGCGCAGCACTTCGGCGGCGCTGGTTGGGGCGGACAGCGAAATGGCTTCCGACTCCATGGTGCTGACCGAGACGCTGGAGCGCATCTTGGAGCTGCGGCTGGCGGTGCCGGTGACCACCACGCGTTCGAGTTTCAGGCCATCGGCCGGTGCTGCGGCTGTTTCGGCTGGCACGGCAGCCTGGCCGCCGGCCGTTGCGGGTTGCGGGGTGGCTTCCTGGGCGAATGCAGGTTGGGCGAATGCAGCAGCGATGGCAGCAGCCATGCAGCCACGCTGGGCTGTACGTAAAACCATTGTCTCCTCCGTTGATCGGGCTTATTCATCGGCCTTTGGCCGCGTCTGTTTATCTGCAGATGCCTCATTATTCATCAGCTTTTGGCAAATTGCAATCGATTGCAAAGATTATTTGCAAAACCTGTTCGCACCAGCGTCGCGTCAAATGCAAACGGTTGCAATCAACGCGAACTGGCGCGCTGGATCAGGGAGGTAGGAAGTTCGACCGAGCGGGCCGCCTGGCCCTCGGTCTGCGCCAGCAGGGCCGCCACCATGGCGCGCCCCGCTTCCTGCACGGGCTGACGCACCGTGGTCAGGGGCGGATGGAAATAGGAAGATAGTTCGATATCGTCATAGCCGACGACAGCCACTTCGCCCGGCACCGAGCGGCCTTGCTCGCGCAAGGCATTGATGGTCATCATTCCCAGCAAGTCGGAGCAGGCAAACACCGCGTCATACCGCACGCCGCGCCGCGCCAGTTCGGCCACTGCCTCGCGCCCTCCCTCCGGCAGGAAGGAAGCGGCGACGCACAGCCCGGGATCGACTGCGATGCCTGCCGCCTGCAGGGCCGCGCAATAGCCGCGGTAGCGTTGTTCGACCTCCGGCAGGCGCGTGTCGCCGAAGAAGGCGATACGGCGCCGGCCCTCGGCCAGCAAATGCCCGGCAGCCAGGCGGCCACCGCTCAGGTTATCGCCGCCCACAGTGCAGTAAAGCTGCTGCGGCATTTGCGCGCCCCACACCACCAGCGGCACATGGCGCGCCGCCATTTCGTTCAACTGGTCGTGATGGCCCCACTGGCCGATCAGGATGATGCCGATCACACGGCCGGTATCGAACGGCGTGGCGGCGGAATCGAGCTGCTCCGCATCGACGCGCGACAGCAGCATGTCGAAGCCCTGCTCCGTCAGCGCATCGGCCAGGGAACCGATCATCGACAGGAAGAAGGGATCGGACAGGCTTTGGTGCACTTTGGCGTCGGACGGCACCACCACTGCCACCGAGCGGTTCTGCTTCAGCCGCAGGTTCTGTGCGCCGACGTTGATGGTGTACTTGAGCGAACGCGCCAGCTCCATGATGCGGGTGCGCGTTTCCTCGTTGACCAGCTTACTGCCGGCCAGCGCGCGCGACACGGTAGAGGTGGACACGCCCGCCAGGCGGGCGATGTCCGCCATCTGCAGGCGTTCCTGGGACGGTGGCTTGGCTGCCATGCGGGGCGGCGTTACGCCTGGGGGACGGTGTCTTTGAAGGATGGGCGCTCGGACAGCTTGTCGAACAGGCGGCCCAGGTTAGGGTGCTTGCCGCGCCAGTCGATTTCCGGGAAGCGGAAGCTCAGCCAGCCCAGGCAGCAGCCCACTGCGACGTCGGCCAGCGAGTAATGGTTGCCGGCACACCATGCGTCGTCGTCCAGCCGCTCGGACATCGACGCCAGGCCCAGTTCAACCTTTTGCATCTGGCGCGCGATCCATTCTTCGCTCTGCTTTTCCTTTGGACGCTGGTTGCGTTCCAGGCGCATCAGCACAGCGGCATCCAGCACGCCGTCGGCCAGGGCCTCCCAGCACTTGATGTTGGCGCGCTCGCGGCCATTCGGCGGCAGCAGCTTGGACACCGGCGACACCGAATCCAGGTACTCGACGATCACGCGCGAATCCTGCATGGCATAGCCGTCTTCCATGACCAGGCATGGCACTTTGCCAAGCGGATTCAGTTTCTGGATGGTGGTGTCGGGCGCCCAGACGTTTTCCAGTTCCAGTTGATAGTCGAGTTTTTTTTCCGCCAGGACGACACGAACCTTGCGTACATAAGGGCTGGCGAGTGAACCGATTAGTTTCATAGATGCTGAAAGTGGAGAATTAGACAACAGTATAGCATCGCCCCCGGATAGCAGGCGCAGCGGAGTGGCGGCGGGAGCCGGGTGGCGGCCAATGGTAAAATCCTGTTTTTTCCCGCCTCCTCTCCCAGCATTATCATGACAACTCCTTACTCCACCCTGTCGGCCCTGTCCCCGCTGGACGGCCGTTATGCTTCGAAAACCGACAAGCTGCGCCCGATCCTGTCCGAATCCGGCTTCATGCACCACCGTGTGAAGGTCGAAATCGCGTGGCTGCAGGCGCTGTCCCTGGCTGGTTTCGCCGAAATCAAGCCATTCTCCGCTGCCGGCACCGCCCTGCTGGACAAGCTGGCTGTCGAGTTCACCGAAGCCGACGCCGCCCGCATCAAGGAAATCGAAGCCGTCACCAACCATGACGTGAAGGCTGTGGAGTACTGGCTGAAGGAAAAAGTAAAGGACGTGCCTGAACTGGTGGCCGCCTCCGAGTTCATCCACTTTGCCTGCACCTCGGAAGACATCAACAACACCTCGCACGGCATGATGCTGAAGGCCGCCCGCGACGGCGTGATGGTGCCGGCCCTGAACGGCCTGGTTGCCCGCCTGAAGGAAATCGCCCACGCCAACGCCGAGCTGCCGATGCTGTCCCGTACCCACGGCCAGACCGCCAGCCCGACCACCCTGGGCAAGGAATTCGCCAACGTGATCGCCCGCCTGCAGCGTGCCATCGAGCGTATCGCGAAGGTGGAAATCCTGGGCAAGATGAACGGCGCCGTCGGTAACTACAACGCCCACCTGTCGGCCTACCCATCGTTCGACTGGCCTGCGTTCTCCAAGAACGTGATCGAGCAGCGACTGGGCCTGGTGTTCAACCCATACACCATCCAGATCGAACCGCACGACTACATGGCCGAGCTGTTCGACGCATTCGCCCGCGCCAACACCATCCTGCTGGACCTGAACCGCGATATCTGGACTTATGTGTCGCTGGGCTACTTCAAGCAGAAGCTGAAGGCCGGCGAAATCGGCTCGTCCACCATGCCGCACAAGGTCAACCCGATCGACTTCGAAAACTCGGAAGGCAACCTGGGCCTGGCCAATGCGGTGCTGAAGCACCTGTCCGAAAAGCTGCCGGTATCGCGCATGCAGCGCGACCTGACCGATTCGACCGTGCTGCGCAATATCGGCGTTGGTTTCGGTTATACCCTGCTGGCTTACGACTCCTGCCTGCGCGGCCTGAACAAGCTGGAAGTCAATCCTGCCCGCCTGGAAGCGGACCTGGATGCGTCGTGGGAAGTGCTGGCGGAGCCGGTGCAGACCGTGATGCGCCGCTACGGCATTGAGAATCCGTATGAGCAGTTGAAGGAACTGACTCGCGGCAAGGGCATTACCAAGGAAGCGCTGCGCGAGTTCATTGGCGGGCTGGCGATTCCGCAGGAAGCCAAGGATCAGCTGCTGGCGATGACGCCTGCTAACTACACCGGTATCGCTGCTTCCCTGGCTAAAGCCATCTGAAACCGGTAAACCCGGGTCTGACCCGCAGGGTCAGACCCGGAATGATCTCGCGGCCGCGGGGTTGGTTGTGGGTCCGCGGCCGTTGCGCTGGCGGGGTCTGACCCTGTGGGTCAGACCCCGGTTTACCGGTTTTAACCCAGCATTTAAGCAAGCTGTAAGCAAGTTCCGTTACCCTCTGGTATATTAGTTCTAACACGTACTATTTACCAAAGGTCACAATGGAACGCTATTCCCGAACCGCTATCGCGCTGCACTGGCTGATCGCCCTGCTGATCGTAGCCGCGTTCATCCTCGGCCTGGTGATGACCGACATCCCTGGCCTGACCCCGACCAAGCTCAAATACTATTCCTGGCACAAGTGGATGGGCGTCACCGTGCTAGCCCTGGCCGCCGGCCGCCTGCTGTGGCGCCTGAAGCAAAAGCCGCCCGCGCTGCCCGTCTCCATGACCCAGGGCCAGAAGAAAGCCGCCGAAGCCGGCCACTGGTTCCTCTACTTCCTGATGTTCGCCGTGCCGATTTCCGGCTACCTGTACACCACCGCTGCCGGCGTACCAGTGGTCTACCTCGGCCTGTTCAAGATTCCGTCCCTTTTTGAAGCCAGCCCGGCCCTCAAGGAAATCCTGAAACCGGTACATTACTGGCTGAACATGCTGCTCGCCGCCGTCGTCATCGGCCACATTGCGGCAGCGCTGAAACACCAATTCATCGACAAGGACGGCTTGCTCAAGCGCATGCTGCCATAACCTGGAGCCACACCCATGAAGAAAAGCGTATTACTGGCCGCCTTGCTGGCCGTGGCGGCTGCAGCCAGCGCCGCCGTCCTGAAAGCCGATCCTGCCAAGAGCAGCGTGTCGGCCGTGTTCAAGCAAATGAACGTACCGATCGAATCGAAGTTCAAGAAACACAATATTGTCATCGACTACAACGCTGCCGCGCCTGACACCTCCAAAGCCACGGTAGAAATCGAGACCGCCAGCCTGGACCTGGGCGAAGCCGATATGAATGCCGAAGTGGCCAAGAAAGACTGGTTCAACTCCGCCCAGTTCCCGAAAGCCACTTTCGTCTCGACCGCGATCAAGAGCGCCGGCCCGGGCAAGCTCAACGTCAGCGGCAAGCTGACCATCAAGGGCAAGGCTGCCGATGTCACGTTCCCGATCACCGTCAAAGCCGACGGCAACAAGCAAATCTTCGACGGCGCACTGCCGATCAAGCGCCTGGCCTTCAACGTCGGTGAAGGCGAATGGAAAGATACCGGCATGGTCGCTGATGAGGTGACCATCAAGTTCCACGTAGTAGCTCAATAAACCCCTGGAGACACCATGAAACTGAAGTTCCTGACCGCCGCGCTGCTGGCCGTATCCGCTGTTGCCGGCAACGCCGCCACCTACAACATCGACCCGACCCACACCTTCCCAAGCTTCGAAGCCGACCACATGGGCATGTCGGTATGGCGCGGCAAGTTCGACAAGACCAGCGGCACCATCCAGATGGACGTCGCCGCCAAGACCGGCAGCATGGACATCACCATCGATGCCGCATCGATCGACTTCGGCCTGGACAAGATGAACACCCACGCCAAGTCGCCCGACATGTTCAACGTCGAGAAATTCCCGACCGTGACCTACAAGGGCAAGAACTTCAAGTTCGAAGGCGAGCAACTGGTGGCCGTGGAAGGCGAGCTGACCATGCTGGGCGTGACCAAGCCGGTCACCCTGAAGGTCAACAAGTTCAAGTGCATCATGCACCCACGCTACAAGCGCGAAGTGTGCGGCGCCGACGCTTCGGCTGAATTCAAGCGCACCGACTTCGGCCTGAACTACGCCACCCCTGCCTTCGCTCCCGAAGTGAAGCTGGCAATCCAGGTCGAAGCCATCAAGGCCGACTAACACTCCAGCCCGTGCGGCTGTTACGGCAATTCACGCTCGTAAGCCGCACGCACCGCATCTTTCGCATGCTCCCATGCCATGCGTGATTTGCCCTTCACCGTTTCCCAATCCTGCTCAAGCTGGTCCTTCAGCTCTTCCCACGTGCCGCGATAACGCTGGCGCGCGGTGTAGCCGAGCATATAGGCCGGCTCGTAATCGTCGTAGTCGAAGGTCGGGTTGAAGTAGGCCTCGTTGCGGTAATGGTCCTGCCAGTAGACCCGCTCTTCGCTCGGGTTGAGCAGGGTGCCGATGCCCTGGCCCGCCATGCCGCCTGCCAGTGCGCCGATGGCGCCCCCAGCGGCCATGCCGATCGGACCGGCTGCCGCGCCAGCCGCGATACCGGCTGCAGCACCGCCGCCCGCGCCGACACCAGTGGCCAGGTTGTGGTCGTCTTCATCGTCCTCCAGTTTCGGGTTGACGATTTCCGCCGTCCCCTTGCCAACGAAGGCGCCCGCCACGCCGCCGATCACGGCGCCGGCCACCATGCCAGGCAGGCCAGCCGGTGAACCGGCAGCAGCGCCAGCCAGCGCACCGCCGGTGGTGCCGACGCCAACGCCAACCACGTGCTCGCCTTCGCTCTCTTTCCAGGCGCTCTCGATGTCGGCCGCGTCGACCGAATCGCGGGTATTCACACCCATCAGGATGCCGCCGGAGCGGATACCTTCCTCATAATGCTTGAGGCGTTCTTCCGGAATGCCGGCACCAATCAGGGCGCCCACCAGGCCCCCTGCCACGCCGCCTGCGCCGGCACCAGCCAGCGCGGCCGCCAGCGGACCAGCCACCACAATGCCAAGGCCCGGCAGCACCAGGGTGGTGCCCATCGCCGCCACGGCAGCGAGGGCAGCGCCGATCGCACCGCCAACACTGGCGCCAATGCCGGCACCTTCCCCTGCTTTCGAACCCAGTTCCGTCTCCGCCTGGCCGCTGAAATAGCGCTGGCGGGTAGCGTCGCTCATGACGACGTTGATGTCGTCCTTGCCGTAACCGCGAGAGGTGGCGTGCTGCCAGGCACGCTCGGCACTGTTGCGATCACGAAACAGGCCGGTCACCATACGGGATTGCTTGTCTGCAGTGTTCATGGGAATTCCCCCTTTTTGCATGAGTCCCGGACACGATAGGCTGCGGCGTCTTCCAAATCTGTACGTTCGCGCACGGAATATGGGCCCGCATGTGTCCTACACTGGAATCATCAACAATAAAGGGGGCGGATATGAACTTCATTATCTGGATTGTGATTGGCGGCATCCTGGGCTGGCTGGCCAGCCTGGTCATGAAAACGGACGCGCAACAGGGCATGTTCCTCAACGTGGTGGTAGGTATCGTCGGCGCTCTCCTGGGCGGCTGGCTGCTGTCGCCGCTATTCGGGGCAGGCACCATCAATACGGACGATTTCAGCGTGCTGTCGCTGGCGGTGTCATTCCTCGGTGCGGTGATCCTGCTAGCGATCGTGAACCTGGTCTTCCGCGGACGCGTCAGGTAGTACGGCAAAGTTCCTCACAGGCCAGCGCTGCGGCGCTGGCTTTTTTTTCGCAGTCGCGGGACTTGGGGCGCACCTTATGCTGCAAAGCAACAGTTCCATCCACGCCCGAATTTTCTTCAGTTTTACGCCCCATTTTTGGTGTTGACGCCAGGCGCCGCCATGCCGATACTCTAGGTCGCCCGCGGCCCAGCCTCGCAGGCCACCACTACAACCATTTCAAGACCATGAAAAAATCTCTCCTCGCGCTCGCCGTCCTGAGCACCACCTCCGCAGCCTTCGCAGACGAAGGCATGTGGATGCCGCGGCAGCTGCCACAAGTAGCCAAGCAACTGAAGGCCGCCGGCCTGAAGCTGGACCCAGCCTCGCTGACCAAGCTGACCGAGTTCCCGATGAATGCCATCGTGAGCCTGGGCGGCTGCTCCGCATCGTTCGTGTCGCCGCAAGGCCTGGTCGTGACCAACCACCACTGCGTGTACAACAGCGTGGCGGTCAACTCCACCAAGGAACGAGACCTGCTGGCCAACGGCTTCGTGGCGCACAACTTCGGTGAAGAACTGCCGGCTGCACCGGGCAGCCGCGTGTACGTGACCAAGGAAGTGCTGAACGTCACCGACAAGATCATCACCCCGGAAGTGGCCAAGCTGCAGGGCAAGGCGCGCGTGGACGCGATCGAGAAGAACCAGAAGGCCTTGGTAGCCGAGTGCGAAAAAGATGAAGGCCACCGCTGCACCGTGTCGTCCTTCTACGGCGGCCTGGAGTTCTACCAGATCAAGCAACTGGAAATCCGCGACGTGCGCCTGGTGCATGCACCGGCCGCCGGCGTCGGCAAATTCGGCGGCGACACCGACAACTGGATGTGGCCACGCCACACCGGCGACTACGGCTTCTACCGCGCCTACGTCAGCAAGGACGGCAAGGCCGCCGACTACTCCAAGGACAACGTGCCTTACGAGCCCAAGTCGTTCCTGAAGCTGGCCAAGGAAGGCGTGAAGGAAGGCGACTTCGTGATGGTACTGGGCTACCCAGGCCGCACCAACCGCCACCGCCTGCCGTCCGAAGTGTCGAACACCTTCGGCTTTGAATACCCGGCCTTCATCCGGAACTCGAACGAGACCCTGGCCATCATCGACCGCGAAACCAAGGGTGACCGCGATGCGGCCCTGAAGGTGGCCGGCCGCGTAGCGGGCATCAACAACTACTACAAGAACCGCAAGGGCATGTTGAACAGCTACGAAGGCAGCGATGTCCTCGAGCGCAAGACCGCCGAACATGCAGCCCTGAAGGCCTGGGTGAATGCCGACGCCAAGCGCAAGGCCACCTTCGGCGCCGACCTGGAAGCCGTGGAAAAGCTGATCGCCCAGCGTGACGCCGAGAACAAGCGCGACTTCTTCTACGACCGCTCCTCGCCAGCCCTGCTGACCCAGGCGCGCGCCATGTACCGCCTGGCTAACGAAAGCACCAAGCCTAACGCCGACCGCAAGGCTGGCTACCAGGAACGCGACGTCAAGCGCATCGAGCAGGCCGTGAAAGGTGCCAACAAGACCTACGTGGCCAAGGTCGACAAGGCGATCGTGCTGAACAACCTGAAGCAATACAACGCGCAGCCAGCGGCTGAACACAATGCAGCGTTTGACTCGGTGCTGGGCATCAGGGCCGGCATGAGCGAAGCCGAACTGTCGGCGGCGCTGGACAAGCTGTACGCCGGCTCCAGGCTGGAAGACGGCGAGTTCCGCGCCTCATGGCTGGGCAAGAAGCCGGAAGACTTCAAAGCCAGCGACGACGCCTTCATCAAAGCAGCCGTGACCCTGTACGACGATGGCATGAAACAGGAAGCCGCCAACGAAGAACTGGGCGGCAAGATCCAGCAATCCTACGCGAACTACATGAAGGCCAAGATCGCCTTCATGAACTCGAAAGGCCAGGCGGTGTACCCTGACGCGAACAGCACCCTGCGTGTCACGTTCGGCAAGATCGCTTCGCGCGCAGAAGGCGCAGACGGCACCACCGGCTGGTCCGCCTTCACCACCGTGGCCGGCGTAAAAGCCAAGGCTACCGGCGAAGGCGAATTCAACGCCCCGCAAGCGCAGCTCGACGCGATCAACAAGAAGCAATTCGGCAAATACGTCGATCCTAAGCTGAAGACCGTGCCTGTGAACTTCCTGGCTACGCTGGACATCACCGGCGGCAACTCCGGTTCTGCCGCGCTGAACTCGAAAGCCGAGCTGGTAGGCCTGGCCTTCGACGGCACCCTGGACTCGATCATTTCCGACTGGGACTTCAACAAAGCCAAGACCCGCGACATCCAGGTCGACCTGCGCTACATGCTGTGGAACATGAAGTACATCGACAAGGCCGACAACCTGCTGAAGGAAATGAACGCCGAGTAAGCCTATGGCCGAGCTCGTGTCACACCCTGGGGTCACACCCCAAGTGTGACACGGGCACAAGCATTGCGCGGCTGAGCCCGTGTCACCATCGGGGTGTGACCCCATGGTGTGACACGGGCTCAGCCGTTTGTGAGCTTCAGGCCGGCGATGCTGGCGATGATGGCTCCGATCAGCAGCAAGCGCAGCGGCGTGGCGCTTTCGCCGTACACCACGATGCCTGCCAGGGCGGCGCCCGCCGCTCCTATCCCGGTAAAGACCGCGAACGCTGTGCCGACTGGCAGTTGGCGCAAGGCCATCGTCAGCAGCACGATTGCGCCGTTGGCGAACGCCAGGCCCGCGAGGCTGGGCCAGAGCCGCGTCCAGCCTTCGGCGTGCTTGAGCGCGACCGCCATGGCGATGTCCACCAGCGCCGCCGCCAGCAACAGGCCCCAGGCACCCATCATGGCTTTGCCGCCGCCAGGCCGCGCTGCACGGCCGGGCGCGCCCCGATGCGTTCCACCCAATCGGCCACCGCCGGGAAATCGGCCAGCGTGACGCCCAGTTCATGATGCGAGCGTATCCACGGGAAGCTGGCAATATCCGCAATCGTGTACTCGTCACCCGCCAGGTAAGCCTTGTCGCGCAGGCGCTCTTCGAACACGCCCAGCAGGCGCAAGGTTTCGCGGCCATAACGCTCCAGTGCCTGCTCGTTGCGCGGGCTGCCTTTTGCCGCGCCATGGCGGAAGAACCACAACTGCCCCAGCATCGGCCCGATATGCCCCACCTGCAGGAACAGCCATTGCAGCACCACGCTGCGCTCTACACCGGCAGCGGGCAGCAGCTTGCCGGCCTTGTCGGCCAGGTGGATCAGGATGGCGCCCGATTCGAAGACCGGCGTGCTGTCGTCCACCAGCAGGGGGATCTTGTGGTTCGGACTCATGACGCTGAATGGCGGCTGGTGCTGCTCGCCTGCGGACAGGTTCACGTGGTGCACCTTGTGCGGCAGGCCCAGTTCTTCCAGGGCGATGGTGATCTTCTGCCCATTCGGCGTATCGGCGGTGTACAGGGTTAGCATGGTCGACTCCTTTCGCGTTTTGATGAAGTCAGTGTATGCCCCGCAAAAACGCATTAGAATTCCCTAAAACAGCGGAACGGTTAAGCAAATATGCAGAAACTCGACTGGGAAGACTTGCGCTACTTTGCCGCCGTGGCGCGCGGCGGTTCCATCTCGGCTGCGGCCCGCGAACTGGGCGTCAACCACTCCACCGTGCTGCGCCGGATCGACAGCCTGGAGCAGTCGCTCGGCGTGCGCCTGTTCGAACGCCTGCAATCGGGCTACGTGATGACCGGCGCCGGCGAAACCCTGCGTGGCCGCCTTGGCCCCATCGAAGAAGAAATCGGCAGCGCCCAGCGTGAAGTAGGCGGCCTGGATGAAGAGCTGCGCGGCAGCATCCGCTTGACCACCACCGACACATTGGCACATGGCCTGTTGATGCCCTACCTGCACCGCTTCCAGGAAGCCCACCCTGCGGTACAACTGCAACTGGTGGTCAACAACAGCTTCCTCAACCTCACCCAGCGCGAAGCCGACATGGCGCTGCGCCCGTCCAACACACCGCCGGCCAACCTGGTCGGCCGCAAGGTGGGCGCGCTGGCGACGGCGCTGTACGCCTCCCATGCCTATTTGCGCCGGGCCGAGCGCGAAGGCATTGCGCGCGACGACTGGGCGGCGCACCGCTGGGTAGCGCCGGACGACAGCCTGTCGCACCTGGCCGCCGCCCAATGGCTGGCCGAGCGCGTGCCGCCGTCGCAGCTTGCGGTGCGCACCGACAGCCTGGTGACCATGGTCGACGCCGCGCGCAACGGCATGGGCGTGGCGCCCTTGCTTTGCATGCTGGCCGACCGCGAACGCGCGCTGGAACAACTGGCCCCGCCCGACCCGCGCTTCCATACCCAACTCTGGGTGCTGAGCCACCGCGACTTGCGCAACGTGGCGCGCATCAAGGCCCTCAGCCAGTTCCTCTACGATGCGCTGCGACAGGACGCGCATGTTTTCCCCGCTTGATGTACATTGTCATTCCGACATTCCCAACCCACGGAGCACCCCATGACCAAGAAAATCGCCCTCATCGTCGGCAGCCTGCGCAAGGATTCGCTGAACCGCAAATTCGCCAACGCACTGGTGGAAGTGGCGCCAGCCGAACTGCAATTCGAGTTCGTCGACATCGGCGAGCTGCCGCTGTACAACCAGGACCTGGACGACGCCCATACCCCGCCGGCCGCCTGGACCGCCTTCCGCGACAAGCTGCGCAACGTGGACGGCATCGTATTCGCTACGCCGGAATACAACCGCGCCATGCCGGGTGCACTGAAGAATGCCATCGACGTCGGCTCCCGCCCATGGGGCCACAGCATCTGGAACGCCAAGCCGGTGGGCGTGATCTCGGCCTCCACCGGCGCGGTAGGCGGCTTTGCCGGCAACCACAACGTGCGCCAGACCATGGTGACGCTGAACGCGCCGGTCATGCCCGGCCCTGAGGTCTACATCGGCAACGGCAGTGCGCTGATCGGCGAAGACGGCAAGGTCAATAACGACAAGACCAGGGAAGTGCTGGCCGGCTGGGCAGCCGCTTACGCCAAATGGGTGGAGGCCAATGGCCGCAAGGCTTAATTCAGGGCTGAAGTGGTAAAATCGCTGACCTCCCCCACTGCAGAAGACTGAGATCCAGACCATGCAAGAAATGCTCACGCCTTACGAAAAAGGCAATAAAAACCAGACTACCCTCTGGACCGAGTGCATCGCCTTCTACCAGGAACTGGCACGCCGCTTCCCGAATATCCTGAAATTTGAACAGGCAGCCGTATCGGACGGCGGCATCCCCCTGCATGTGGGCGTGGTCAGCGCCGACGGCGTATTCGACCGCGAAACGATCAAGCGCGAAGGCCGCACGGTCTTCTTCAACAATAACGGCATCCACCCTGGCGAGCCGGAAGGTATCGACTCCTGCATGGCGACGGTGCGCGACCTGTGCTTCCAGCCGGAGCTGCTGGCGACCCTGGGCAAGACCGTGCTGCTGTTCATCCCGATCTACAACGTGGACGGCTGCCTGAACCGGCAAAACACCTCGCGCGCCAACCAGGACGGTCCCGAGATGTTCGGCTTCCGCGGCAACAGCCGCCACCTGGACCTGAATCGCGACTTCGTCAAATGCGACACGCTGAACGCGAAGTTCTTCAACCAGCTGATCACCGCCTGGGACCCGGACGTGATGGTCGACACCCACACTTCCAACGGCGCCGACTACAGCTACACCATGACCCTGATCCACACCCAGTGCGACAAGCTGGGTGGCGAACTCGGTGAATTCCTGCGCGACACCATGCTGCCGCAGATTTACGAAGACATGGCCGGCGCAGGCTGGCCAACCTGCCCTTACGTGAATCCGGTGGTGGAAACCCCGGACGACGGCATCGCCGACTTCCTGGAAACCGCACGCTTCTCGACCGGCTTCACCGCGCTGCATAACATCATCGGCTTCATGCCGGAGACGCATATGCTGAAGCCTTACGCCGACCGCTACGAGTCGATGCGCGCCCTGGTCGACACCGTGCGCAACTTCACCGTCAAGCACGGCGAACAGATCAAGGCGCTGCGCGCCGCCACCAAGGCCGCGCAGCGCAAGCAGAAAGAATGGGCAGTCACCTGGCGCATGGATGAAGAGAATCCAGGCACCTTCCATTTCAAAGGCTACGAAGCACAACGCAGCCCGTCCAGGCTGGGCGACTATGTCCGCCTGTCCTACGACCGCAGCAAGCCGTGGGCGCGCGACATCAAGTGGTTCAACCGCTTCCCCGCCGACACGATAATCAGGGCGCCAAAAGCCTACGTCGTGCCGCAGCAATGGCGCGAAGCGGTCGAGCGCCTGCAATGGAACGGCGTGCAGATGACCCGCATCGAGGCACCGACCACCGTGCAGGCCCAGTACTACCACATCAACAGCGTCACCTCGCGCCCCACCGCCTACGAAGGCCATATGTTCCACGATGAAGTGGAAGTCGAGAAACGCGAAGCCACGTTTGAGCTGAACGCCGGCGACTGGTACGTTTCGCTGGACCAGGACAACGCGCGCTACGCCGTTGAAACCCTGGAACCGCAAGGCCACGACTCCTTCTTCCGTTGGGGCTTCTTCAACTCCGTACTGGAGCGCAAGGAGAACATCTCCGACTACGTGTTCGAAGACCTGGCTGCCGACATCCTGGCCGCCGAGCCGGAAACCAATGCCAGGTTCGAAGACTGGAAAGCCGCCAACCCGGCGCTGGTGAAGGACAAGGACGCAGTGCTGCACTTCATCTTCCACAACTGCCAGCGACAACGCGAGCCGGAATGGCGCCGCTACCCTGTGCTGTCGATTGTGTAAGAGGGCCATGCACTACGCACTAGACCCCCGCACTTTCTTCTACAGCCATTACTTCCACCTGGGCCTGCGCTTCGGCGCCGGCCTGGTGGGCGTAATTGCGCTGGCCATGTGGCTGACCGACATCCATATCGCGATGTCGATCGGCATCGGCGCGCTGTGCACCGCGCTGATGGACATGCCAAGCCCACTGCGCCACAAGTTCAACGAGATGATGGCTTCGGTGCTGCTATGCACTGCCGTTACGCTGCTCATCAGCCTGTGCGGGCCGTATTACTGGCTGCTGATGCCGATGCTGGTGGCGGTGAGCTTCTTCGCCAGCATGATGGTCGTGTATGGCAAGAAGTCGATGCCGCTGCAGTTGGCGACGCTGTTCATCATGACCATGTCGACCGAGCATGTGCTGACTCCGGCGCAGTCGTTCGCGCACGCCGGCTTGTTCATGTTCGGCGCCCTGGCCTACCTGGCTTATGCCATGGGCGTCGCCTACGTGCTGCGCCACCGCATCAAGCAGCAGGTGCTGGCCGAAGCGCTGTTCGAGCTGGCGGCCTACATTGACATCAAGGCGGATTTCTACGACACACGCTACAACCTCACCGAGCAGTTCAACAAGCTGGTGCGCCACCAGGCCTTGCTGGCCGACCGCCAGCAGGCTTCGCGCGACCTGATCCTGCGTGCGCACAACAACCGCAAGGATGCGGTGGTGGTGCAGATCCACGTCTGCATGCTGGACTTGTACGAGCAGGTGCTCGCCACCCATACCGACTATGCAGCCCTGCGCACCCACCTGGTCGACTCGCCTGCCCTGCGCACGCTGCACGACCTGGCGTTCAAGGCGGCGCGCGATATCGAATCGGTGGCATACGCAGTCACCCGCAAGCGCGCCTCCTATCCGGAAGTCGACTACACGCCGGAACTGATGGCCCTCGAGCAGCAGATCGCCGGCCTGCAGGACGACCTCGACGCCGGCAAGCCGCGCCGCGAAGCCGTCACCGTGCTGCGCGCGCAGCGCAACAAGATCACTGCCATCATCCGCATGATCGGCGAGCTGCACGTGTCGAGCCAGAAGGTGTACGAAGACACGCCGTTCTGGCGCGACATGGACATGCAGCCTTTTCTGTCGCAGCAGAAGTACGAACTGCAGCTCATGGTGTCGCACTTCCGCATGGATTCGCCGGTGTTCCGGTTTGCCCTGCGCGTGTCGATGGCGATTGCCGCCGGGCTGGCGATCGGCGCCATGCTGCCATACAAGGCACACAGCTACTGGATCGTGCTGACCATCGTGATCATCCTGAAGCCAAGCTTCAGCATGACCAAGCAACGCCGCTCGGACCGCATTGTCGGCACCATTATCGGCTGCATTATCACCGCTGTCGTGCTGAAGTTCATGGACCACCCGGCGGCGATCCTGGCCGTGCTGGTGTTGTCTTGCATCGCGACGCCGACCTTCATTTACCTGCGCTACCGCTACGCGGCGATCGCGGTGTCGGTGATGATCCTGCTGTGGATGTACCTGGTGGCGCCGAGCAGCAACCTGATTTCCGAGCGCCTGGTGGACACCTTCGTCGGCGCCGCGATTGCAACGGCATTCAGCTTCGTGCTGGCGAACTGGGAATACCAATCGCTGCCGCACCTCGTCAAGCTGGTGCTGTCGGTGAACCTGAGTTATATGGAAGCGAGCTTCGACCTGCTGCAAGGGAAGTACCGCAATGACTTCATCTACCGCATCCAGCGCAAGCGGCTGATGGAAACCCTGGCCGCACTCAGCGCCGCGCTGGTGCGCATGCTGGACGAGCCGGAAAGCAAGCAGCGCGCCGCCGAGGACATCAACCTGTTCATCGTGCAAAACTACCTGCTGGTGGCGCACGTTGCCGCCCTGCGTGCGATCCTGCGCCGCCACGTGCGCGATATCCCGGGCGATGCGGTGAACGCCATGCTCGACACCAGCCACGCGTCCGTGTGCCGCACGCTGACCGTCGCCCTGTCGCGCCATACCGGCGCCACGCCTCCTGCGGCGCCCCTGCGCCGCGAGCCGGCGGCCGAGCCGGAAGTTGCCTGGTCCGGCTGGCCGCTGGTGCAACGGCGCATCCGCCTGCTGCAGGCGGATGCGGATAAAATCATCGTCCATAGTGAAGCGATTGTTCGCAACGTTACAAACGGTGATTGAGGAATGGGATGTCGCACTGCCAAAGCTGCGGCGCATGCTGCGCCAGTTTCAGGGTTTCCTTCTATTGGGGAGAAGCTGTTCCCGCACACCTGACTGTGCCCATCACGCCCCACCGTGCCGCCATGCGCGGTACGGAAGCAAAGCCCGTGCGCTGCATCGCGCTTTCCGGCGAGGTGGGCAAGGAAGTCGGCTGCACCATCTACGCCGAGCGCTCTTCCACCTGCCGCGAATTCACCGAATACACCCCTGAATGCAACAAAGCCCGCGCCATGCACGGGCTTCCGCCTATTTAAGGATGAGATGAAAAGCCAGCTTGAAAAATCGAAGGAGTTTGAAGCGCTGCATCAACGGGGCAATTGCTTCGTCGTCCCCAACCCCAGGGACCTCGGGTCGGCGCGACTGCTGGAGCATCTGGGATTCAAGGCGCTGGCGTGCTGAACGCCGGCACGTTCGGCTATGCCGGGGAAGCCCGTTCTGCCAAAAGGCTCAATCGTTTACTTTCTTCTGGAGCAATCAGCTAAATGCGAATTATCGTCAGTGGCCCTGCTGCGGTATTTGACCAGGACGGTGCGGAGATCCGAAATTGGGAAAAGCTGGCGCGCCTGGACAATTTTCACCTGGACGGGACTATCAACGCAGGTGATCTGGATAACGAGCTTGCGCACCTCAAGGGCGGCCAATCATGTCTGCAAGTCGACCACCTTGCGGGAACGGTCCGGGTACATACCGAGTTTCGATCCCATCGCAGACTCGTGGACAGCAAGATTGCGCTTCTCGCACAGGCGACGCGGGCCCAGTGGTCTGACGGGCTTGGCGAGGCATCGCATGCCGGCATCGGTACAGGCGAACAGATTTCCTTGTACCCGATTCCTTATGACGAAACATTGACTCGCGTCATTCAAATTCAGGAGCCGCTTTCGGTTCGAGTCGGCTACTTGCTCTCGATCGCTGCGAAGTTCCTCCAGAATCTGTCTTTTCGCGGCATCGAGCGTGAAGGAAGATGGGGCATGACTCCGCTCATGCAGGCATCTGCCGATGGTAACTTCAGCGCCCTCACCGAATGCATAAGAAAGAGGGCGAACGTACATCACAGAGGCGAGGGTGGTCGCACCTGCCTGACTATGGCGACCATGGCAGGACATCTTCGGATTGTCGAACTCCTGCTTGATGCCGGCGCAGATCCGGACCAGGCGGATAACGAGGGAATGAGTCCGGTCATTTGGGCCGCAAACCGGGGCTATACGACAATACTTGACTGTCTCGTCGCGCAAGGCGCAAACCTGAACACCGTAAATACCCTTGGCAAGACTGCGTTGTTTTATGCCCAGAGAATGGACGTAGTCGAACGCCTGCTTGCGCTAGGGATCGATCCTTCCGTGCGCGACGCCGCAGGCAATACAGCCGCTGACCATGCGCGCGGGCAGGCGGCAGCATGCAGGACGAATCGAAACTGGCCACGACTTGAGCGGGTGGCATTTGAAGAAGCCAAGGCAGACCTGCTGGACAAAGCCCGCTAGCAAGAAGTCAGCGCCCAACGAAATGCCAGCGATCAGAGTGTATTCGGTGCGACGTACAGCTTGCCGCCTTTGACGTCGAACACGACGCGGTGACTGCGGAAGAATGGCGCGCCGAGGATGCCGTCGAACGGGGCCCCATCAAGCTTGATGCGGTGGATCCTCATGCTCAGGTTCAGTGTCCCGCCCAGGTCGCGCAGCTCGCACGCCTGGTTGGTGTCGCATGCCGCACCAAACTTGATGATGTTCACCTGGGCACCAGTGTCCAGCACGAATTTCAGCTGTTTTCCCTCCGCCTGCAAGGTTACCAGCGGCCCTTCGCCGCCATACTTCAGATCGAGGATATGCCACTTCGGCTCCCTGAGCTCTACAAGCTGGCTCGCATCAAGGATCGACATCGTGCGCTGCTTGTAGTCGAACAGCAGCGGGAAGTTCGCCAGGGCCTCTAGGCCGATCGCGCCGCCCGCACGGGCCTTGGTCAGCTCGGCCTCGGGACCTTCCGCTGCGCCGCCCCACTGCATGTGCACCTGGCCTTGTACAGGCGCGAGCATCGTGGAGCCTACGACGACTCTTTCCGCGACGACCCGCGGCGTTTCATAAGCCCTGCCCTGCAAGTCCCGGAACTTCTTTTTCTCGTCGAGTACTTTAACCGAACCTGATTGCTCGATCACCGGGGCAGGCAATGAAATGCCAAGCTTGCCGCCAGAGTCGAACATCATGCGGCTGGACGCTGCGCCGATGTTGACATTCATGAATGGTATGCCGTTTATGAATTCGAGCGGAACGACATCCGGCGCGGCAATGGCCTGCTGGCAAACCACGGCGGCAAGAATGAGGGTGGAAAAAATGCGCATTGGGTGATGTCCTTTTGTCAGGCGAAGCAGACGCGGTTACGGCCGGTTTCCTTGGCGCGGTACAGCAGCGCATCGGCTTTCTGCAGCATGGTTTCAGCACTGCCGGCGGCGATGTCGGCGTACACCCCCATGCTCATGGTGACCTTCAGGTCCGGATGCACCTCATGCCATGGGAAGTCTGCGATCAAGGTGCGCAGCTTGTCGCACAAGGCGGCAGCTTGCGGGCCTGCGGTCTCGGGGAAGGCAATAACGAATTCCTCGCCGCCGTAGCGGGCTACCAGGTCGGACAGGCGCATGTGATTGCGCAGGATGTTGCCGACGTGGCGCAGCACGGTGTCGCCAGTGGCGTGCGAATAAGTGTCGTTGATCTTCTTGAAGTGGTCGATGTCGCAGATCACCAGCGCCAGCGGGCGTTTGTGGCGCACTGCCTGGTTGAACAGGGTGTTGGCCTGTTCGTCGAAGTGGCGGCGGTTATGGAGCTGCGTGAGGGCATCGCGGATACTGAGTTCGCGCAGTTGCTCCGCCTGTTCGAGGATGGTGGCGTGCGAGGTGTTGAGCTCCTCATGGCTTTGCGCCAGCTGGGCGCTCATGGCATTGAAGGCGGTGGCCAGCGCAGCCACTTCGTCCTTGCCCTGCACCGGCACTTCCTGCCGCAGTTCGCCTTTCTGCATGCGCTTTACGGCCCTGGTGAGGCCGCTGAGGCTGCGCGACAAGCCGCGGCTTAGCAGCACGCCGAGCAGCGTTGCCAAGCCTGCTGCAGCGGCGATGCCCCACAGCAGGGAGTTGTACAGGGCATCCAGGTATTTCTGTTCCTGCGGCGTCGGTGCCAGCGTTCCTTCCGACGACATGTAGGCGACAGTCTGGTTTTTCACCACGATTGCCCGCGCAGAACCGCGCAGGTTTTCAGGCAATGGCTCGCCATAGCGGAACTGGCCGCCGCCGAGCAGCACACGGTAGCCGGCGTCCGTCAGGATGAAACGGAATGGCGGCGGGCTGTCGCGGCGCGGTGGTGGCGGGCGGTCGCCATCCATCCCGGGTTCGCGTGCCGCTTCGGGCGGTGGGCCGTAGCCGTCACGCGCCAGGTGCCGGGGCGAAGCCAGGGTTGGATCAGGCGGAGCGTCACGGTAGTCGGCGGGCGGGAAGCCCCCGTCCGGCGGCGGGGTGCCGCTGCTGCGGCGCGCTGCAGGCAAGGTCGGATCGGGCGGAGGTCCGCCGCCTTCGCGCGGCACATAGACGCCCTCGCCTGGCGGCGGCGCGTAGCGTGCCTGGTTGTTGATGCGCGGCGGCATGCGCTCCAGCATTTCGCTGGGCAGTTCCCGTCCGGCGGGCCGCTCGCCCTCCTGCCGCCGAACGAAGCGGTCGAAGGATTCTGTCGCAATGGCGGTCTGCCAGTCGCCATATTCGGCCAGGTAGGCCGTCATGTAGGTGTGGAAGTGCTCGGCCGCCTGCTGCCGGCGCAAGGAGTCGACCTTATAGTTCACGCTGAGGTAGGCGACACCGCCCACCAGCGTTACCGAACCAAGCCCTGTCGCCAGCAGGGCCGCCATCATTTTGTACCGCAAACGCATCGTCTTGCTTACTCGCCCAGGTAACGTCCAAACCATTCAATCGTGCGCTTGCGCAGGTCTTGCTGGTGCTCCGGATCGCGAATGCTATGCCCTTCGCCTTCGTAGATCACCAGCGAAGTCGGCACGCCCATCGCCTTCAGGCCATGCCAGAACTCCATCGACTGCGCCGGCGGACACTCGACGTCTCGTTCGCCGACATATACCAGCGTTGGCGTGCGCGCCACCTTGATCGATTCGATCGGCGACAATTGGCGGTAAATCGCCGGATCGTCGTAGGCGGAGGCGCCGAAGAATGGAATCATCCACTGGTCGATGCCGTTCTGGCCGTAGTAAGAGACCCAGTTCGCAATGCCTGCGCCTGCAACGGCCGCCCTGAAGCGCTGCGAATGCGTCACCCCCCACATGGTCATGAAGCCGCCGTAGGAATGGCCCATGAGGCCCATGCGGGTGGTGTCGACCGGCGCCGCAGCGGCTGCGGCATCGACGCCTGCCAGGATGTCGCGCAAATCGCCGCCGCCAAAATCTCGGCGGTTGGCGCGGGCAAAGTCCTGGCCCTGGCCGAAGCTGCCGCGCGGATTGGGCAGGAATACGAAGTAGCCTTTTTCCACCAGCTCGCGCACCAGGGGATTGCCCTGCTCTCCCGGAGAGATGTAGCGCGGCGAAGCGGCGGCAGCGGGGCCGCCGTGGACTTGCACGATCATCGGGTATTTCTTGCCCGGCACAGTAGTACGCGGGCCAATCAGCCAGCCCTGCACGCTGAAGCCTTCGTTGGTCCAGCTAATGTTGCGCACCGCGACTTGCGGCGCCAGGTGTGCATTGTCGTCGGTGATGGCGCGCATGACGCCAACCGGGCCCGCCACGATGGCGGCTGCATGCTCGAAGTCTTCCTGCGCCGCGGCGGCTTTGCTGCCGTCCGCGCTGAACGAGATCCGGCCATCGCCGGCGCCGGTCGAGGCGGCGACTGAGCGCAGCACCGTGCTGCGGCCCTGCATGTCCAGCGACAGCACGTTCGACTTATCGCCCATCAGCGCGGTGCCCAGCAAGCCTTTGCCGCGCCACGCCAGCGTGTTGAAGGTGCCTTTGAAGCCTGCGGTCAGGTTGACCGGCTCGCCGCCTGCGAACGGCACGGTGTAGACGTCGCCGCCGACCGAGCCGAAATCGCTCATCAAGCCCCCGATGAAGGCCACGGTGCGGCCATCGGGCGAGACGCGCGGCATATTCAGTTGCGTGGCGGGACTGGCCACAATGCGCAGCGCGCCGCTGGCGGCATCGATGTGGGACAGTCTGGCCACCCACCAGTTGTTGTCGCCGTTGCCTTTGGCGCTGGTGGCAATGAAGCCCTTGCCGTCTGGCGTCCAGTCGTATTCGTAGATGAAGGTGTCGGCTGGCGACACCAGCTTGAGGGTGCCGCCAGCGGCTGCAATGGTGGCGATGCGTTGCGCATCTTCCTCCGCGCCGATCTCGCCTACCAGGCGCGCGCCGGCAGCGGTGGCGCCGGTTTCCTTCTTCGCGCCGACGGTAGCCAGGAGCGACAGCGTGCCGCCATCCGGTGACCAGCGCGCGGTGCTGGCGACGCCCTGCACGGTGGCCAGGGCACGCGCCTTGCCGCCGGCCGCGACGTACAGCCACGCCGAAGAGGAACGCTTGTCGCTGGCGATAAAGGCCAGCGCCTTGCCGTCCGGCGACCAGGATGGCTTGTCATAACTGCATGTGGAGCAGGGATCGAATTCGGCGGCGATGGCGCCGGTCGAGGCATCGCGCACGATCACGGTGGGGTGCGGGCGCTTGCCGTTGCCCGTGTCGATGGATTCCAGCGACACGACACGGTCGCCGGCTGGGGAGATGGCGACCGAGCGGTAGTCGCGGATGGCGGCGCCGGGAGACCCCGCCTGGGCAACCGCCCCAGAGATTATGGCCGTGGCCAGGAATGCTGTGTGGGCGATTGCTTTGACCTGCATTTGTTTATACCTTGTTAAGCCTGGAGTGCCGGATCCCGTAGATGAAGTAGGTTAGCACTGCTACGACCATCCAGATAGTGAAAATCACCTTGGTGGCGTGCGACAGGTTGATCATCAGGTAGCCGCAGGCCAGGATGCTCAGGCCTGGCACGAAGTAGGGGCCGAACGGTACGCGGAAGCCGCCCTTGGTATAGGTGCCCGCCGCACGTTCCTGCGACCGCAGTACCGGCACGGCAATCGACACCACGATAAAGGCGGTCAGGGTGCCCATCGAGACCATATCCCACAGGAAGGTGGAATCGACCAGGCCAGCCACGATGCCCACGACCACGCTGACGATCAGCGTGTTGGCCACTGGCGAGTGCGATTTCGGGTTCACGCTCTGGAAGGCTTTTGGCACCAGGCCGTCCTTGGCGATCGCATACAGGATGCGGGTCTGGCCGTAGATCGTCACCAGCGTCACGGAGAACACGGAGATCACGGCACCGGCCGACAGCACCAGTGCAGGCCAGGCCTTGCCGGTGACGTTCTGCAGGATCACGGACAGGCCGGCGGCCTGGCCTTCGAACTTATGGGCAGGCTGGGCGCCCATGGCCGCCATGGCAACCAGCATATAAAACACGGTCACCAGCAGCAGCGCAGCGATGATGCCGATCGGGACGTTACGCTTCGGGTTGCGCACTTCTTCGCCGGCGGTGGCAATGGTATCCAGGCCGATGAAGGAGAAGAACACCGTGCCGGCTGCGGCGGCGATGCCGCTCGCACCTGGCAGCCACTCACCCGGCGTCTGCTTGATGAACGGCGTGAAGTTGGCGGTGTCGAAGCCGGTGAAGGCGACCGCGCAGAAGAAGATCAGGATTACCAGCTTGATCATCACCATGATCGCGTTGGCGGTAGCCGATTCCTTGGCGCCGCGCACCAGCAGGAAGCAGCACAGTGCCACAAGGATCACCGGCGGCAGGTTGAAGTGGCCCATGTTCCACACCGTGCCGTTCGGGGTCGAGACGATCATCGGCGAGCGCAGGCTTTCCGGAATCTGCCAGTGGAAGGCGTTGATCAGGAAGTTGTTCAAGTAATCCGACCAGCCGATCGCCGTGGCGCTGGCCGCCAGCCCGTATTCAAGCAACAGGCAGAAGGCGACGATGAAGGCCATGAACTCGCCCAGCGTGCGGTAGGCGAAGGAATAGGCGGAACCGGCGGCAGGCACGCGGAAGGACAACTCGGCGTAGCACAGCGCAGTCAGGCCGGCGGTCAGCGCGGCCAGCAGGAAGGACAGCACCACCGAAGGGCCGGCTTTGGGCACCGCTTCGACCATGGTGAAGAAGATACCGGTGCCGATCGTGGCGCCGACGCCGATCATCGTCAGCGAAAACAGCCCGATGGAGCGGCTAAGGCCCTCCCCGTGCAGGCTCGTGCCGGCATCCGTATCCACCGGGGTCGGTTTGGTACGGGTCAGCTTCTGGACCAGCGATTGATTCACAGGCATATCCTTCAGGACAAAAAAACCCCACGATTATAAGACTTCGCAGTTTCTGTACCTAAAGGATTTTGATGCCGGAAAGGCAACCGTGGCGGGCGCCCCACGAAGCCGCGTTTTTTAGCGCTGGCCGAGGCGCGTTTCGCCGAACAGGTTTTTCAGTTCCCGGGGCTGGGAGCGCCAGTACTGCGGCGGTGCAGCAACCTGGGCGCCGAGGGCGGCGGCCGCGTGCCAGGGCCAGCGCGGGTTGTACAGCATGGCGCGCGCCAGTCCCACCATGTCGGCTTGGCCGTTGGCGACGATCGCTTCGGCATGCAGCGGTTCGGTGATCAGGCCCACGCCAATCGTTGGCATGCCCGTGTCGGCCTTGATGCGCTGCGCAAAATGAACCTGGTAGCCCGGGCCGAGCGGAATTTGCTGCAGCGGCGAGACGCCGCCGCTGGAGACGTGGATAAAGTCGGCGCCGCGCTGCTTCAACTGATGCGCCAGGGCCACGCACTGCTCGACGTCCCAGCCGCCCTCCACCCAATCCGATGCCGACACACGCATGCCGATCGCCAGTTCGCGCGGCAGTGCGGCGCGCACTGCATCGAACACTTCCAGCGGGAAGCGCATGCGGTTTTCCAGCGAGCCGCCGTACTGGTCGTCACGCTGGTTTGCCAGCGGCGACAGGAACTGGTGCAGCAGGTAGCCATGGGCGCCATGCAGCTCGATGGCTTCAATGCCGAGGGCATGCACGCGCAGCGCTGCACTCACGAAGTCGGCCTTGACCTTGGCCAGCCCTGCCGCGTCAAGCGCCAGCGGTGCGGGATCGGTGGGCGCGCGAGCCAGTGCGGAAGGGGCGACCGTCTGCCAGCCGCCCTGCCCCGGCGCCAGCGCTTGGCCGCCGTCGAATGGCGGTGCGCTGGAAGCCTTGCGGCCAGCGTGGGCAAGCTGCACGGCGAGCTTTATCGGCGAATGGCGGCGGATCGCCTGCACGATTGGCGCAAGCGCCTGCTGGTGCGCAGCCGACCACAGCCCCAGGTCGGCCGGCGAGATGCGGCCTTCCGGCGAAATGGCTGTGGCTTCCAAAATCAGCAAGCCGGCGCCGGATAGCGCGAGGTGGCCGTAGTGGATCATGTGCCAGTCGGTCGCGAGGCCCTCGTTGGCGGAGTATTGGCACATGGGCGCGATGGCGATGCGGTTCGCCAGTTGCAGCGGGCCCAAGGCATAAGGGGAGAACAGATGGCTCATGAAGTTACAAGTTCTTACTATTGATACAGGCTGGCGCCTAGCTTGGCGCGGCACGCATTGATAAGCTGCGAAGCATGCAAAACCGCTATTGAGAAGGAGCCCGCCATGTACCGCAAAATCCCGACCGTTTCCTCCCGCTTTAACCCAACGAAAGCGTTCTCAGTGGGCCTGCTCCTGCTGACCATGGCGACGACCTACGCCCTGCACGTCAGTATTTAACCCTGGTAAGGACCCAGGTAGTCGATCTTGCCGATCTTGACTCCCTGGTTGCGCAAGATGTCGTGCAGCGTCACGACATGGAAGTAGAAGTTCGGCAGCGCGAAAGTCAGCAGATAGCTCTCGCCGGTGAAGGTTGGCTTGAAGCTGCCGAAACTCAGTGCCACCTCCCGCGTTTCGCTGTTCGCGAAATGCTCCTCCCCCACGCTCTCGATATAAGCGATCGTGTTCGCGATGCGCTGCTGCAGCTGGTCGAAACTGGCTTCGTTGTCGGGGAATTTCGGCGCGGCGATGCCGCTCAGGCGTTCAATGGAGAGTTTGCTGGTATCGCTGGCGCGCTGTACCTGGGCGGTCAGCGGCAGCATGTCGTCGGCCAGCCGGGCCGACAGCAGCGATTCCGGGACTTTGCCGGTTTCCTCTGCGTGCGCTTGCGCCTTGCGCAGCAGACTAGCCATCACGTTCAGGCCGCGCACGAAAATGGGCGCGGAGACTTTATACATGGACAGGGACATGCGCTACTCCTTTTCGGTGAGTGTCCGGGAAGTGTAGCGCAATCCTTCAGTTCACGCGCGTGACCATCATTCCTGCCCGCAGGCCGATGCGAACGTCGGGATTGGGAAAGACCACCAGTTCTTCGTCGTGCTGCACGGTATAGACGGTGTCGCCGTCGCGAGCGATCTCGTCCCCCTTTTTCAGTGCCGTGAAATTCTGCGTGTCCTTGCCGAAGGCCATCTGAAAGTTGTCGCTCAGCTTGATGATGTTCTGCGCGACCTTGAAGACGTGCGGCTGGTTGGCAGCTTGCTCAGGAGCTTTGCCGCGCAGCAGCCGGTCCAATGCCAGCTTGGCGTCCTCGAACTGCGTGAGGTCGTTCTGGCCCAGGGTGCCAATGCGGCCCAATTCAATCGTGGTGCCGGCGGCGGCATGGTGCTCGGCGCTGTAATAGCTGTAGGTGCCGGCCGACGAAGGATTCATGATGATGGCGCCGATGGCGGCCTCGCCCAGCCAGCCCACCAATTGCCGCTTCGCTTCTTCGGCAATCAGGTCGGGGACAATGGCGAAGGTTGGGTACACGCTCGGGCGGATTGCGGTGTGCAGGTCGAGGTGCCAGCGCTCTTTGCCGGCGTTGGCGAAGAATTCGCTGGTGGCGGAGATCATCACGTCGGCGCGTGCGGCTTCGGCGGTGCCGGCCAGCGTGCCGCGTTCGGCGCGGAACATGCGGTTCAGGTCCGCATCGATGAAGCGCTTGGCCTGGCGGATGGCGCCGATGTTGCCGACGCAGAGCATCAGGTCGACTTGCAGCGCCTGCGGTTCTCGCGCCAGGGCGTCAAGCAGGTAGGCTACCAGTTCGATTGGACCGGTTTCGTCGCCGTGCACGCCGACCGAGAGCAGCACTGCCGGGCGGCCAGGCTGCTGGCTGCGGAGGGTGAGGATGCCGTCGGCGGGTTGGCCGACCTTGAAGCCGGCGCTGGTGAAACTGCTTGCTACCGCGCTGAAGTCGGCTTCAGCGAGGGCGCGCACTGCGGGGGGGATTGTTTGATTGTCTGCCATTCTTTGTTGCTGTTTCTTTTCTGCTCCGCGAAAACCGATAAATCGGTGTCTGACCCGCAGGGTCCGACACCCATCCTGCGGCGGCCGCTGGTTTACCGGGTTCAGGCTGCCAGGCCGACGGCGTTGACCGCCTCCGACAACGCCCACACATCCAGCATCGCCTGCTCCAGGTCCGCCGAGGCGGCATAGCCGGACAAGCCCAGGGTGCAGGTCACCAGCTCCACCGCTTCGGCCGCATCATGGCCGTTGGTGGCGCGTGCCAGCACCTGCGACAGCAATTTCTGCTGCGTGCGGCGCAAGGCCTGCTGTGCGTAGCTGCGCAGCTGTTCCTGCGATTTCGAGGTAGCCGGCAGCTTCAGGCCGCGTTCCAGCGTATCGATGCCGGCCTGCGAACGCAGCGCCATGCCCACCGCCAGGAAGCCCGGCAGGTCCATGCCAGCAGGACGCTTGACCGACAGCGCCGCGAACACGAACGCAGCCACGCCTTCCAGCGCATCGACCGCATTCCATGCCTGCACGAACTCGGCACGCAGGCCGCTGTGGGTTGCCGCTTCCGACTGCACGTCCGAAGCCATCTTGCGCACGGTAGCAGGATCGGCGAACAGCTTGGCCAGTTCCGCAATGCCGGCGCCACGCAGTTGGTCCTTCGGTACCGCCAGCACGCCTTCCATCACCGCCTTCAGCATGGCGCGGGTGCGCACATCGACGCGCATCGCCACATTGCGCGGGACGTTCAGCGCGTCCGCATCCAGCGTGTCGAAGACCGGCGCCAGGTCCAGCGCGGACCACGCCTGGCCCCAGGCCAGAATCACGTCCTGTTCGCTGCAATTGTTGGCAGCAGCCAGGTCGCGGATCATCAACGGGCCGCAACGGTTCACCACTTCATTGGCAAGCACGGTCGCCAGGATGGCATTTGACAGCGGGTGGTGCAGCGGCGGACGGGTGGCCACCAGTTGTTCAGGGAAGTAAGGACGCAGCACCTTCTCCGCCCAGCTTTCGTCCGTCAGCGGCATGGCCGACAGCAGGCGCTTGTAGCGGTTCTTCACGTTGGCGATCACCACCGCCAGTTCCGGCGTGGTCAGGCCGCGGCCATCGGCCTTGCGGCGCGCCAGTTCGGCCACGCTTGGCAGGTGCTCCAGTTCGCGCGACAGCGCGCCCTCCTCTTCCAGGTCCGCGATCAGGTCGGCGTAGCCGTCCTGCACATGCGATTCGGACTGGGCCTGGAATTCGCGCACCAGCAGGCGCGTTTGCTGCGTGTTGTCGCGCAGGACCAGACGTTCCACTTCCATGGTCATGTCGTTCAGCAGCTGGTTGCGGGCTGCCTCGGTGGTCTGGCCGGCATTGACTTCCACGTCCAGCCACATCTTGCAGTTCACTTCGTGGTCGGAGCAATCCACGCCGGCCGAGTTGTCGATCGCATCGGTGAAGATGCGGCCGCCGGCCAGGGCGAATTCGATGCGGCCTGCCTGGGTCGCGCCCAGGTTGCCGCCTTCCGCCACCACCTTGCAGCGCAGCTCATTGCCGCTGACGCGGATATTGTCGTTGGCGCGGTCTTTCACCTGCGCGTGGGTTTCGGCCGACGATTTGATGTAGGTACCGATGCCGCCGTTGTAGAACAGGTCCACTGGGGCCAGCAGGATGCGGTGCATCAGCTCTTCCGGCGTCAGCGAAGTTTCTGCGATGTCCAGCGCGGAACGGATTTCAGGCGACAGCTCGATGGTGCGGGCGGTACGCGGGAACACGCCGCCGCCTTTCGAGATCAGTTCCTTGTTGTAGTCCTCCCACGAGGAGCGCGGCAGCGCGAACATGCGCTGGCGTTCGGTGAAGGATTTCGCGGTATCCGGATTCGGGTCCAGGAAGATGTGGCGGTGGTCGAAGGCCGCCAGCAGCTTGATCTGGTGCGACAGCAGCACGCCGTTGCCGAAAACGTCGCCCGACATATCGCCTACGCCCACCACGGTAAACGGGGTGGTGTTCATGTCGTGGCCCATCTCGTAGAAGTGGCGCTTGACCGCTTCGAACGCGCCCTTGGCGGTAATGCCCATCTTCTTGTGGTCATAGCCGTTGGAGCCGCCGGAAGCGAACGCGTCGCCCAGCCAGAAGCCACGCTTCACGGCGATGCTGTTGGCGATGTCGGAGAAGGTCGCGGTGCCCTTGTCGGCAGCCACCACCAGGTAGGGATCGTCGTTGTCGTAGCGGACCGTGTCTTCAGGCGCAACGATCTTGCCCAGCACGCGGTTGTCGGTCATTTCCAGCAGGCTGGCGATGAACAGGCGGTAGACTGCTTCGCCTTCCGCAGCCACCACGTCGCGCGGCGCGTCTTTGGGCATCTGCTTGCAGACGAAGCCGCCCTTGGCGCCGGCCGGCACGATCACGGCGTTCTTCACCATCTGCGCCTTCACCAGGCCCAGGACTTCGGTACGGTAGTCTTCCATGCGGTCCGACCAGCGCAGGCCGCCGCGGGCGACCGGGCCGCCGCGCAGGTGCACGCCTTCGAAGCGGCGCGAGAACACGTAGATCTCGCGGAACGGACGCGGTTCCGGCACCAGGTGCAGGTTGCTGGTATCGAACTTGAAGATGATCTTGTCGCCCTGGCCCGCGTTCTGGAAGTAGTTGGTGCGCAGGGTTGCCAGCATCAGGTCGATCATGGCCGCGAAGATCACTTCGGTGTCGGCATGGTTGATCGAGGACAGGCGGCCCTTGATGGCCAGCAGCTTGTCCTTGGCTGCGGTGCGGGTGGCTTCCGGCAGCGCTGGATCGAAGCGCTCTTTCCATGCGTCGACCAGTTCCTTCACCAGCGCCGGATGGCGGCGCAGGATCTCCGCCATGTAGCGCACGGTGAACTGGGTGCCGGCCTGGCGCCAGTAGCTCATGTAAGCACGCACCAGTTGCACTTCGCGCAGGCGCAGGCCGCCTTCAACCACCAGGCCATTCAGGCGGCCATCTTCGGCTTCGTTGTTGAACAGGGCGTTGAACAGGTCTTCCGCCACTTGCACCACGCCTGGGCGCGACAGCTCGAGCGCGCTCTGCGCATCGACCGCCAGGCTGGTCACGTAATGCTTCTTGCCGTCCGCGGTGCGAATGGTGTGTGCGGATTCGCGCTCGATGGCGACGCCGGCGTTATGCAGCGCCGGCAGGATCGACGACAGTGCAGGCACGCGGTCCACCGAATACAGGCGGATGGTGGTAGAGGCATTGCCGTCCGATGGCAGCTCGACGCGCACGGCGACGCGTTCGTCGACGCCATTGCGCAGGATCTTGTCCAGGTCGTGGAAAGCCACGGCAGGCGGCGTTGCGGCCACGTAGTCGACCGGCAGCGTGGAGCACAGCTTGCGCAAGCTGTTGCGCAGCGGTTCCTCGCCAACCTTGTCGGCCAGTTCCGAGAATTGGTCGTGCCAGCCGTCCAGCACCGTCAGCAGCGGACGCTGGATATCGCTTTCCAGGTCCAGCGGATAGCGCGCAGCGTGGGCGATCAGGTACAGGCGGGCCAGCGGGCCGTCCGACACCAGGGTCTGCGAGCTGACGTGGGTGGCGCCCGAGCTTTCCTGCAGGGCGCGCGCCAGCGCGTGCGCCACCGACGCGGAGTAGCGTTCGCGCGGCAGGTAGACCAGCACGTTCAGGTGGCGGGCATAGACGTCGCGGCGGGCGAACACTTTGGCGCGCGGCTGCTTGTACAGCGACACCACCGCGCCGCACACTTCGGCCAGCCATTCCGGTTCCGCTTCCAGCGCTTCGGTGCGCGGCAGCGACTCCAGGATCTCGATGAATTTCTCGGCGCGGAAGCCGGTCTCGCGCACGCCGGCAATCTTCAGCACTTGCGCAATGCGGCCGCGTGCGAACGGCAGGCGGGCCAGCGGGGTCAGGTTGGCGGCGCGGGTGAACAGGCCGACGAAGCAATGCTCGCCCAGGATGGCGCCCTTGCCGTCGGTGTGGCGCACACCGATGAAGTCCAGCGACTGGTCGCGGTGCAGCGTGCCGCCCACGTCGGCCTTGACGATCGACAGGGTGTGGGCGCGCTTGGACAGTGTGTCGAAGTCGCCAGGAATATTGGCCAGGCAGGTGCCGTAGATCGGGTGCGCGGTGTCTTGCAGCACGCCGATGCGGCTAGGGATGTCGCGTTCCAGTTCGCGCGCACCCGGCTTCACCTGATAGTAGGCGTAGCCGTGCACTTCGAAGCCTTCGTCGCGGGCCCACTGCAGGAAGGCAGCAACTTCCTGCCCTTCTTCGCCATGGCCTGCGGAGTCGGTGGCGACGGCGGTGAAGCGCTCCTTCATTGCGGCCTGGTCGCGTTTCACGACGGCGGCGTCACGCGCCACCATTTCAATGCGGTCGGTCAGTTCTTTCAGTGCGCCGTCTTCCAGCTTTTCGGACAGCAGGCACAGGACCATGGACTCAAGCTTGTCGCCCTTCTGGCCGACGGCTTCAACGCTGCCATCGGTGCTGCGGCGCACCGGCAGCACGGCGTTCAGCACGCCGTTGGAGCCGACCCGCAGCTTGCGCATGGCGATCACGATGGAGTCGACCAGGTAAGGCATGTCGTCGTTGACGATCAGCAGCGCGGTGGCATGGCCGCCGCGTGCTTCCTGATATTGGAGCTTGGCGATCTGGCAACCGGAACCGGTGCGCTTGGCCAATTGGGTGAAACCTTCCACAAGGACCGGGGCCAGGCTGCCAGGGGACAGGTCGGCCAGGTCTTCATCGTCCAGGGAGCCGAGCCAGGCTTCGATCAGTTGCGCAATCGGGCCGCTGGCTTTGACCAGTTCGAGCGTTTGCTTGCGCAACTCTTGTGGCATTTGTTTCATCTGCTTCTCCAAATACGTTGTAGGTATCTTCTTTTTTTCAAACCGGCTGCTCAATGCCCAAAGGTGCTTTTAACGCCCCAGCCTACGAACAGACAGGTGTCTGACCCTGCGGGTCAGACATCGGTTTACCGGTTTTACAGATCGTACAGGCCGGGTAAGCCCAAAATCTGTTCCAGCTCTTTCAATGCGGTATGCACTTCAACAGCCAATTGCGGATCTGCCAAATCTTCAGGTTCCAAATGGTCGCGGTAATGCTTCTCCACCCATGCGACCAGGCTATGGTACAGCGTTTCGGTCATGACCACACCCTGGTGCATGGCCGCTGCCTCCTCCCCGGTCAACGCTACGCGCAGGCGCAGGCAAGCCGGTCCGCCGCCATTGCGCATCGACTGGCGCAGGTCGAAGTGAATCAGTTCATCGACCGGGCCGCCGGAAGAAACCAGCTTCTCCAGGAAGGCCGCAACAGCCGGGATCTCCTGGCATTCGTGCGGCGTAACCAGCGCCATCTTGCCGTCCGGCTTGGACAGCAATTGGGTATTGAACAGGTAGGACGAAACCGCGTCTACCACCGACACTTCGGTAGTCGGCACGCGAACCGCAATCAGTTCGGCACCAACGCCCTGCATGGCAGCACGGATCGAGGCCAGCGCCTCCTGTTCGTCGGCGAAAGCCTGCTCGTGATAGAACAGTACATTGCAGTTGCCCACCGCGATCACGTCGTTGTGGAACACGCCCTGGTCGATCAGGTCCGGATTCTGCTGCACGAACACGCAGCGCGCTGGATCCAGGCCATGCAGGCGAGCTACAGCTTTCGAAGCTTCCAGCGTATGGCGGGCCGGGAATTTTTTCGGCGCCGGAGCGTTCGGATCGAACTCCACGCGTCCGTACACGAACAGCTCCACGGCAGGATTGCCATGCTGGTCGCACAGGCGGGTATGATTCGCCGCGCCTTCATCGCCGAAGGCCGGCGTGCCAGGCAGTGCGTCGTGGACGGCGAAGAAGCGTTCATCCTTGAAGATGGCGCGCAGCGCGCGCGCCGACTGCACGTGCTCGAAGGCGCGGTGCAGCTTGTTGTTCAGGTTTGCGGCGGTGAAATGCACGCGGCCATCCCTGGTATCTGCCGACGGGCTGACGGTGGCGGCATTGGCTGTCCACATCGGCGAAGCCGAGTAGGCGCACGCCAGGATTACCGGCGAGTCGTTGTACGCCTGGGCGATCACTTCGGCATCGGTGCCGTTGTAGCCAAGGCTGCGCAGCAGGCCGAAATTGGGACGGTCCTGCGGCGGCAGCAGCGCCTGCGCGAAGCCGCGCCTGGCCAACTCACGCATCTTGGCCAGGCCCTGCAGGGCAGCCTGCTTCGGATTGGAAGCGCTCTTGACGTTGTTGAACGACGCCACGTTGCCGAACGACAGGCCGGCGTAGTTGTGCGACGGCCCAACCAGGCCGTCGAAGTTGTATTCGCGAGCAGTAGGCATGGCCATCCTCAGAAGTTCATGCCAGGCGACAGCTTGGCAGGCATTTCAAGGGCGCCGTTCTCAATCGAAGCGACCGGGTAGGCGCAGTAGTCCGCTGCATAGTATGCGCTAGGACGATGGTTGCCGGACTTGCCGACGCCGCCGAACGGTGCCGAGCTGGCCGCGCCGGTAGTCGGACGATTCCAGTTCACGATGCCGGCGCGGGCGCGCAGCTGGAACTTCTGCCACAGCGATTCGTCGGTCGACAGCAGGGCTGCAGCCAGGCCGTAGCCGGTGTTGTTGGCAGCCCGGATAGCTGCGTCGAAATCGTCGACGCGGACGATCTGGGCCAGCGGGCCGAACCATTCTTCGTCAGGAATGCCCTTGGCGTCGGTGGTGTCGACGATGCCGGCGGAAACGAAACCGGTACCCGGTTCCAGTTGGCGCATTTCCAGCAGCATCTTGCCGCCCTTGGCCACCATGTCGGCTTGCGCCTGCACCAGCTTTTCAGCCACGGCAGCGGAAACCACAGGGCCCATGAAGGGCGCTGGTTCGGCAGCAGGGGCGCCTACGCCCAGCTTCGAAGCCACTTCCACGAAGCGCTTGACGAAGGCATCGCCCTGCTCGCCCTTCTGCACGATCACGCGGCGCGCGCATGTGCAGCGCTGGCCGGCGGAGATGAAGGACGAGGAAATCGCCATGAACACGGCGGCATCGATGTCGGTAGGGTTCCACACGATCAGCGGGTTATTGCCGCCCATTTCCAGCGCCAGCAGCTTGCCCGGCTGGCCGCCGAACTGCTTGTGCAGGGCCGCGCCGGTCTGGCTAGAGCCGGTGAACAGCACGCCGTCGATTTCGGTATTCTGGCCCAGCGCAATGCCGGTTTCGCGGCCGCCGTTGACCAGGTTGATCACACCGGCAGGCACGCCAGCCTTTTCCCACAACGCGACGGTCTTGATGGCAGTGCGCGGCGCGTATTCGCTAGGCTTGAACACCACGGTGTTACCCGCGATCAGCGCAGGAACGATATGGCCGTTCGGCAGGTGGCCCGGGAAGTTGTATGGGCCGAACACGCCGAACACGCCATGCGGACGGTGGCGCAGCACCGCTTCGCCATCGGCGACCTTGTTGCGGGTTTCGCCGGTGCGGTTGCCGTAGGAGGTTACGGAGATGTCGACCTTGTTGGCCATGGTGGTCACTTCGGTGCGCGCTTCCCACAGCGGCTTGCCGACTTCTTCGGAAATGGTCTGCGCCAGGTCTTCCGCGTTTTCCTTCAGCAGGTCGCGGAACCTGGTGACGATGGCGATGCGCTCTTCCAGCGGACGGTAGGCCCAGGCTTCGAAGGCGGCGCGCGCGGCCTGCGCGGCTTCCGCCACGTCGTCAGCGGTCGATTCCTGCGACGAATAGATATGCTTGCCGGTGGCCGGGTTGGTGGTCACGATGGTCTCGCCGTGGCCGGATTTCCATTGGCCGTTGATGAAATTGCTCAGTTCAGACATTCTGGTTCTTCCTCACGTTGAGAGACAGGGTGCGCACGGTATCGCCGGAGTGGCAGTGCAGCAGTGCTTGTTCTTCCTTCGACAGGTCAATGCCGCCGTCGGATGGATTGGCGTCGGTCAGGATCATGCGGAAGTCCTGCATGACGGTGTTCGACACCAGGTATGGTTCGGTGGTGTGCAGCGCGCAGGCGTGGGCCGTGTCGGTATCGCGATCCACGGTTGCCAGTTCGCTGTCGCGCATCGCGCGCAGTTCGGTCACGCGCGCTTGCAGCACAGGGCCGGCGTCGAAGATGTCGACGTAGCCTTCGTAGTGCAGGCCCTCCTGCTCCAGCAGGCGGCGCGCAGGCGCGGTGGCCTGGTGCACCTTGCCGATCGCTTCCTGTGCGTCTTTCGGCAGGTAGTCGACGTACAGTGGCTGGCGCGGCATCAGTTCGGCAATGAAGGACTTCTTGCCCAGCGCGGTCAGGTCGTCCACGTGGTGGAAGTCCATCTTGAAGAAGTAGCGGCCCAGGCCTTCGTAGAAAGGGGAGGTTCCGTCTTCCGCCTGGTAGCCGCGCATCTCGGCGATGATCTTCTGCTCGAACAGGTGCGGGAACTGGGCGATGAACAGGAAGCGGCTCTTCGATAGCAGCTTGCCGTTATTGCCCTGGCGGTAGTCAGGGTGCAGGAACAGCGAGCACAACTCGGAGCAGCCGGTCAGGTCGTTCGACAGGTACAGCGTGTCCATGCGGGTGAACACATTCAGCTCGCGGCTGGAGTGCACCAGGGTGCCGATGCGGTAGTTGTAGAAAGGCTCGGTCAGGCCGACCGCGCCCTTGATGGCGCACACGCCTGCCAGGCGGCCGGTGTCGGTGTCTTCCATCACGAACATGTAGTCGCGTTCTTCCGGCGGGATGGTTTCGGCGAAGGACGCCACCGCCACGGCGACGCGGTCGCCCATCATCTTCATGTCCGGCTTGAGCGTGGTCATGCCGGTGCCTACCTGGCTGGCGAGGTTGAACAGTCCGTCCAGGTCATTCGCTTTAATGGCGCGTACAACTAGCATAGGTATTCTCGTTCTTAAATGCGGACGCAGGTCACGGTGTCGCCTTCTTCCACACGCAGGATTTCCTGGGCGTGCCTGGACAGGCAGACGGTATCGGTATTTTCCAGCGGTGCGCAGTTGATGGTCACCGCGCGGAAGCGCTGGTCGGGGCCGGTGGACACGGCATAAGTCGCCACCGCATCGCTGGCTTGCGTTCCTTCGGCGCTGGCCACGCGGCGCGACAGCGACGAAGAGAAGGTACGCAGCGTGTGCTTGTGGGCCTGCAGGATCGGGCCGCCGTCGAAGATGTCGATGTATTCGTCGGCTTCGAAGCCTTCGGAGGTCAACAGGTTGAAAGCCAGCTCGCCGCTCGGGTGGATCTGGCCCATCACGGCTTGCGCATCGCCCGGCAGCAGCGGCACGTAGACCGGGTAGTGCGGCATCAGTTCCACGATCAGGGTGCGGTTACGGGCGCCGCCGATCACGCGCTCGGCATCCAGGAAGTCCATCTTGAAGAACTTGCGGCCCAGCGCATCCCAGAACGGCGAGCCGCCGTTTTCGTCGGTCAGGCCGGCCAGCGGCACGAAGAAACGGTCGCCGAAACGGTGCGGCGCCTGCACCGCATACAGCAGCCGGGAACGCGACAGCAGGGCTGCTTCCGGACGCTGCGCCACGCTGGCGTCGACGTAGAAGCCGGACAGCTGCGAGTAGGCGGTCAGTTCGGAGCATAGCGTCAGCGCGYGCACGCTGTGGCTGATGTTCAGGTCACGCGAGACTTGCTGGATAACGTCGTTGCGGAAGGAGAAGTAGGTGCCGTTCGAGCCCGCGGAGGCATGGATGGCGGCGGTACCGGCGATCTTCTTGTCGGCCAGCGACTCCATCACGAACATGTAGGATTCTTCGCTTGGAATGTCGACGTGGGCAGAGAAGGAAGCGATGGAACGCTCGACTGCCTGCTCGATCTTTTCACGCGTCTTCGGCAGGGTATGGACACCCGGCATGCTGACCGCGGCCAGTGATTCGAGGGCGGCGATGTCGGCGGTTTCTACCGGACGGACTACGTACATGGGGTGCTCCTCTTTTATTCTTCTCTAAAACACAGAACCGGTAAACCAGCCGGTTGGCCGTCCCGTCAGACCCACAGGTTCTGACACTGGGGTGCCTGACCCTGCGGGTCAGGCACCGGGTTACCGGTTTCAGGCTGCCTTGGTCAGCTCAGCAATCGCCAGGCGGATGATGCGATCCGCTTCATCGATCTGCGCGTCGGACACGATCAGCGCAGGCGCCAGGCGCACCACGTCGGTACCAGCGATCAGGATCATCAGGCCCTGTGCTTCAGCGGCGCGCTGGATATCCTTGGAGCGGCCCTTGAACGGCTCGGCCACAACCAGACCCAACAGCAGGCCGGCACCACGCACGGCGGAGAACACTTGCGGGAAGTCGCGCACCAGGCCTTCCAGTTTGCCGATCAGCTTCTCGGAAGCTTCTTTCACGCGTGCCAGGAAAGCCGGCTGGTTGATGGTTTCCAGCACGGTCAGCGCCACGGTGGCAGCCAGCGGGTTGCCGCCGTAGGTGGTGCCGTGGGTGCCCACTGCCAGGTGCTTGGCCAGTTCGTCGGTGGTCAGCATGGCGCCGATCGGGTAACCGTTGCCCAGGGCCTTGGCCGAGGTCAGGATGTCCGGGGTCACGCCGTAGCCCTGGTAAGCGAACAGGGAACCGGTACGGCCCATGCCGCATTGCACTTCGTCGAAGATCAGCACGGCGCCGACTTTGTCGCACAGCTCGCGCAGGGTCTTCAGGTATTCAGGATTGCCCGGCATCACGCCGCCTTCGCCCTGCACCGGTTCAACGATCACGGCGCAGACGTCGTCGCCGATGGCAGCCTTGGCCGCTTCGATATCGTTGTAAGGGATGTGGTGGATCGAAGGCGGCAGTGGCTCGAAACCTTCGGTGTATTTGGCCTGACCGCCGACGGACACGGTGAACAGGGTACGGCCGTGGAAGGAATTCAGGCAGGACACGATGCGTGGCTTCTTGTCGCCGTATTTTGCGTGAGCAACTTTACGGGCCAGCTTCAGGGCCGCTTCGTTGGCTTCGGCGCCGGAGTTGCAGAAGAAGGCGCGATCGGCGAAGGTGGCTTCGGTCAGGGCCAGGGCCAGGCGCAGCACTGGCTCGTTGGTGTAGCCATTGCCCAGGTGCCACAGGGTGTTGGCTTGCCTGGTCAGCGCTTCGACCACGACCGGGTTGCAGTGGCCCAGGGAGGCCACGGCGATGCCGGAGGTGAAGTCCAGGTAATGCTTGCCGTTCTGATCCCACAGGTCCAGGCCCGCTGCGCGCACTGGCACCATCTGGGCAGGTGCGTAAGTCGGGACGATCACCTCGTCGAAGGTGGCGCGGGTTACAGGGCGGGTGGCAACAGTCGAGTCAAGCTTGGCGTTCATAGCAAATCCCCATCAATGGTAAGGTGTACTGCATTGTAAAAGCGGGGATGCTAAAACTCTTTTGAATCTGCGACAAGGATTTTCAAAATTGTCCAAGCAGCTTGAAAGTCGGGGTCAGCTCCGGCAATCGGACATTTCGCGCAGCGAAATGTCCGATTGCCGGAGCTGACCCCGACTTTAGCCTTGCAATTTGCGCTGCCGCTCTTCGCGCGGGGTATTGCCAAACAAGGTGCCAAACGCGGTGGAAAAGTGCGATCCCGACGAGAAGCCGCACATCAGCCCAACCTGCACTATGGAATGGTTTGTTTCTAAAAGTAATTGCCGCGCCCTTTGCAGGCGCAGTTCCAGGTAATAGCGCGAGGGCAGCGACCCCAGGTACTGCTTGAACAGGCGCTCCAGCTGGCGCCGCGACAGGCCGACCAGCCCGGCGATATCGTCGGTCGACAGCGGCTCCTCGATATTCGCCTCCATTAGCGTCACCGCCTCCGACAGCTTCGGCTGCAGCGCCCCAAATCGCGCCTGCAAGGCTACCCGTTGCCGCTCCTCCGACGAGCGCACCCGGTCGATGCACAAGGCTTCCTTGATCTCGGCCTGCACATTGGCGCCGAACAGCGCCTCGATCAGCGTCAACGAAAAGTCGATCGAAGCCGCCCCGCCGCAGCAGGAAATCAACCGTCCATCGATCTCGAACAAATTCGGTGTGAGGATGGCGCGCTCGGTGACATCCTCGGTTTCCGCATATAGCGCCCATGGCAGCGCGATGCGCGCCCCGCCGGCAGCACCGGTCTGGGTCAGCCACAGCACGCCGGCGCCTACTCCGCCCCAATACGCCGCCTCGCGGCAACGCTCGATCACCGCGCGCAGCTCGGCTTCGGCCGGGCGCACCGACCCCTCGTCCGCAACGAGCAGGGCCAGTTGCCAGTCGCCCGCCGTGGCGGCCGTTTGCGCCGGCGTCATCACGTCGAGCTGGAAACTGCCGTTCAGGATGCGCTGGGCCAGCCGCAAGGGCTGCGCCAAGCCGGACCAGGCCAGGCTGTCCGGCTCGCCCGCATTCACCAGCAGCATGCGCAGCGGCTGCTCCCGGTTCAGGCGACTAAGTTGAGCAAATGACATCTTCTATTCAGGGACGAGCGCTGACGCCGGGCGCTCCGGGGTATTCCATTGGCTGACAATCATACCGGAGATCAACAGTACCGCGCCCAGGAGCTGCATTGCGCCCATGGTCTCGCCCAGCCAGAAATAGCCGAAGATGGCTGCGCTGGCAGGTTCGAAGGCATAGATCACCGCCGCCTCATTGGCGGTGGCATGGCTCTGGCCCCAGGTTTGCAGGGAAATAATGGCCGCAGTGGCGATCACGCCCAGGTAAATCAGGTTCCATTTATAGGTCGCCAGACCCTGCCAGATATAGGTGTAATAGTCCGACGCATCATGCGGCACGTCGATCACCCCGCGCGGCACTTCGCGCAGCAGGATCCACAGGCCGGCAAACAGGGCCACGGTCCAGATCTGGGCCACGGTCAGGGTCATCAGGCGCTCCACCTTGCGCGAGAACTGCTCCATTACCTTGATGTACAGGCCAAACAGGAAAGCCGCCGCCAGCGCCAGCGAGTCGCCGCGGCTCCAGGTGAAACTGCCCTCCCAGCACAGGGCAAACAGGCCGCCCACCGCCAGGATCAGCGCCAGCACGATGCGCTTGTCCGGCCATTTGCCCATGGCGATGCCCAGCAGCGGCACCACCAGCACGTTCAGGCCGCAGATGAAGGCATTGCGGTTGGACGAAGTCAGGCTCAGGCCCTCGACCTGGGTCAGGTAACAAAAGAACAGCAGGACCCCGGCCAGGAAGCCGTAGTGCAGGTCGCGCCATTTGGCGCGCAGCAGGAAGGGAGATAACAGTACGCCGGCAATCGCGAAGCGCGACACCACGATCCAGTTGGCCGACAGGTTGTCGGTCATATCCTTCATGGCGGGGAAGGTGGTGCCCCAGACAATGGTCACCACCAGCAGGGCCAGGATACCGCGTGCGTGTAGGGGCATGGCGAAAACACCATCTTGTTATAAGTTTGCATATAGTAACCGATGGAGGCCAAGGCTGGCGGGCGCTATAATCCGGTGTCATGGGCGAACGATATTTGAAAAGCATCCGGCTGCTGGCCGAATGCATGCAGGGATTTGAGAGGTGGTCCGGCGAACATGTTCGCCAGCTTGGCCTCACCCACGCACAATTCGATATCATTGCCACACTGGGCAACACCCCAGGCATGAGCTACAAGGAGCTGGGCGAACGCACCCTGATCACCAAAGGCACCCTGACCGGCGTCATCGAACGCCTGGAACAGAAAGGCCTGGTGGAAAGGGAACGCAATGCCGACGACAAGCGCTCCTTCTTCGTCCGGCTGACACCGGCGGGCGAGCAGCTGTTTGCCACGGTGTTTCCTGTTATTGTCGCTAAAGGCATGCAGTTGTTTTCCGACTATAGCGACGCCGATTATGAAGCCCTGGAACGCACCCTGGCCGGGCTGAAGGCCACGATCAGTGCCGGTACACCACTATAAAGAACGAGAAGAATGTTAAAGACGACCCTGCTGGACGGCATCAAGCCAGCCAAATTCGATAAACAGATCACCGGCAACCTGCTGCTTGAAAGCACCAGCGCCGACCTGGTGCGCAAGGAAAAACTGCTGATTGGCATTCGCAATGAAGACGGCGAGATCTACCGCCTGATCGGCGCCACCAAGCACAACAGCTTCACCAATGCGGTGGAAGAACTCGAAGACCTGGAACTGGTCGACGAGCTGGGAGATGTCGAAGGCACCGTGGAAGGGTGCGACGCCATCTTCGGCGAAGGCTAAGCTGGGCACCTGGCCAGTTTTTTCATCAAAAAAACCACCCTGTCCTAGTTCCGCAGGGCAATTACTGCTTATAATTTTCGCATGGACAGACTGGAAGCCTTCAAAGCAATTGCAGCCCAAGCCGGCCGCGGTGAGCTTACATTTCCCACCAATATCGACGCGTCGATCAAGCTGCAGCGCGCGCTGAACGATGACAATTGCCATATCGACCTGGCAGCCAAGCTGGTGCAGGCCGACCCGCTGCTGGCCGCACGCACGGTGGCAATTGCCAACTCGGTGGCCTACAACCGTTCCGGCATGGAGATTTCCAGCGTAAAGACGGCCGTGCAGCGCCTTGGCGTGCGCACCCTGCAGTCGCTGGTCACCTCGGTGATCGTGCGCCAGCTCGGCACCAAGATCCGCAATCCCCTGCTCAAGGCCAAGGCCAACCAGTTGTGGGAACACACCGCCCACGTGGCGGCGCTGGCCCAGGTGATTGCGCGGCGGGTGTCGCACGTCGATCCCGATACCGCCATGTTTGCCGGCATCGTGCACGAAGTGGGCGGCTTCTACATGCTGTCGCAGGCCGAAGCCTACCCTGAGGCAATGGAAGGCGATCCGGAAGAATGGACCACCTACGGCGAAGTGCCGATCGGCCGCGGCGTGCTGCAAAAGCTGATGATCCCCGAGAACGTGATGAAGGCCGTGGAAGCCATGTGGGAAGGCATGCGCGCGCTGCCGCCGGAGAACCTGGGCGACACGCTGCTGCTGGCCAACGACCTGTCCCCGATCGCCTCGCCGCTGCACGCCCGCCCGGGCGCGACCTCGGTAGCCGCCGCCAGCACCATCGACTTCGCGGTCGGCGACGGCACATTGGCGACCATCATGGAAGAGTCGGCGGAGGAAGTGAAGTCCCTCACTTCCGCCCTGCTGCACGGATAAAAGTCGGGGTCAGCTCCGGCAATCGGACATCGCGCTGCGCGCGATGTCCGATTGCCGGAGCTGACCCCGACTTTATTTAATGTAGTAGCCCGACACGCGCCAGTTGCCGTCCGCTCCCTTCATCGGGGTGACGGTTTCCACCGCGCTGGACTTGTTCTCGAACTGCGTGGCGAATTGCAGCACGAAGTAGTCGCCGGCCGGGGCGTTCGGCAGGCTGTGCGTGAATTGGGCGCTGGTCAGGCGGCGCGATTTCACTGCACCCAAGGGCATGCGCACTGTGCGCAGTGCCTGCTCCCAACCGGGCTTGTTGATCGCCCCCTGGAAAACAGCTGCGGCCTGGTCCCAGCTCGCGCCGTAACTGCCAGCGTCCGTCAGCGCCAGCCACTCGCTCGCCGCGGCTTTTGCGGAGTTGCCGGAAGAAGCATCCTGCGCAAACGCCGCACCTGACAGCAGCAAACCTGCAAACAGCAATACAGCGCGCATTCTCGTTCTCCAGCGTTATTGAGTTTGACAATTTTACATGCAGGCGCGCGCGATGGTGGCAGCGAACTGGCGCAGTTCTGGCACCGCGGTCGCCTCCCAGAAGCCGGCCTTGAGCCAGGGACCGATGTAGTACAGGCCTGGCGTCGGCCGTCCATGCGCCCCCAGCACCGCGCAATCTGGGCCGGTCTCCACGCCCAGGCCGAGCGCGTCGGCCCGCATCAAGCCATCGGCCAGCAGCTGTTGGACCAGGGGCACCGCTGCGCGGCGCGGGCTGGCGCAACTGCCCGTACAGTTGATGATGCGGCCGGCGCGCAGATCGATACAGGTTTCGCTGCCACGCGGCTGCACTTTCAGCACCGCTAGTTCCGCCTCTTCGCGCACGTCCAGCACCCGCCCCGCGCTCACGCGCAGCGCACCGCGCCCCAATGCCGCCGACAATTCCTGCTGCACCGCTGGCGGCAGCTGGTGCCGGTGTACATCCCAGTAGGGCCGTACATGGCGCAGGAAGCGGCGCCTTTCGGCCGCGGGCCAGGCTTGCCAGATGCCGGCAGCCTGGTGGCGCAGCGCCGCCAGCGCATCGTGCCAGTCCAGGCCATCGACTTCAAGCCGCTCCACCTGTTGCATGAACGCGTGCATGGCCGCGCGAACGGTCGGCGTTTCCTCGCGCAACAGCGTGCGGCCGGCCAGGTGACCGGACGGCGGCTTGTAGGGCTGCGGCAGCAGGCCGTGGCGCGACAGTGCGTGCACGCGCTGCATGGGGTTGCGGCGCAGTAGCTGCAGTGCGATATCGACCGCTGTCAGGCCGGTGCCCAGCAGCAGTACCGGCTCCTGCACGCCAATGGTGGACAGCAAGTCGCCCCGCCACGGGTCTGCCACGTAGCGCGTGCTGTCAGGCCAGGCCCCATGCGCCAGCTCCGGCGGCGGGGCCGGAAGATGACCGAAGGCCAGCACCACATGGCCTGCCTCGATGCAGCGGCCGTCTTGCAGTGTGGCCGTCAGTCCACCGCCAGTCCTCGTTTGCAAGCTGCATACGCTGCCGCTGATGCAGTCGAGGGCCACGTGGCGCGGCGCCTGGTCCTGCGCCTGCCACAGCGCCCATTCCAGGTAATCGCCGTACACGCTGCGCGCGACAAAGGAGCTGCCGGCCACCCGGCTGTCGCGCATGGCGGCGTAGTGCACAAAGTGCTCCGGATCTTCGGGCAGCACGCTCATGTTCGCCGCCACCACATTCAGCAAATGCTGCGGGCTTTGGGTCCCATACGCCATGCCGCGCGCCAGCCGTCCGCTGCGGTTCAGCAGCAGCACACGCAAGGGCAGCCGGCCCGCCTGGCGCAGCATCTGTATCGCGCACGCGACACCTGAAAAACCTGCACCTACAATCAGCACCGTGCGCATGCCGCCCTCCTGCATCGCGTATATAGTCGCATCATGGACTCTCCCCAGGTATCGCGCCGCGAGCGCGAGGAAATGCACGGCCATCGCGGCGCGGTGGTCTGGTTCACCGGCCTGTCCGGCGCAGGCAAGACAACCCTGGCCCGCGCCGTCGAGCGGCGCCTGTTTCACGCCGGCTGCAAGGTCGTGCTGCTGGACGGGGACAGCCTGCGCCAGGGGCTGTGCGCCGGCCTTGGCTTTTCTCCCGAAGACCGCAGCGAGAACCTGCGCCGAGCCGGCGAAGCAGCGCGCCTGTTCGCCGATGCCGGCATCATCGTGCTGGCAGCCTTCATCTCGCCGCTGCTTGCCGACCGCGCCCGCGTGCGCGCCACGCAGGCCGAAGGCGACTTCATTGAGGCCTGGTGCAAGTGCCCGCTGGAAGTCTGCGAACAGCGCGACGTCAAGGGCCTGTATCGCCGCGCGCGCGCCGGCGAGTTACTGCAATTTACCGGCGTATCCGCGCCCTATGAAGTTCCGCTGGCGCCTGAACTATCGCTTGATACCGCGCGATCGCCCTTGGCCGATTGCGTCGAGCTGGTAGTGGCCGAGTTGCGCTCGCGCGGAGTGCTGCGCGCGCCGGGCAGCAGTTCGTCCAGCAGTTCGAGGCAGATGCGGGCAGCCTGGTCGCCCGCATCCAGCTCCGAATGCCACGCCGATACCGACACCGCCACCAAGGGATAATCGCGCAGGCAGCGGAACAGCTCCGCCATTTCTTCCACCCGCGGCCCGGCCGGCACATGGTATTTCAGCGCTGGCATGCGCTGGGCTTCATCCAGCACGTCGGTATCGAAATGCACATAGAGCGTTTCGTGCGTCGACAGGTTGCCCAATACCTGGTCCAGCGTACAACGCACGATGGCCGAGCGCGCCAATGCCACGTCTTCGCCGGGGTCGAGGTCGCGCGCATCGGACAGCAGCACCATCTCTTCCGGATAGGGCCGCATACCGACCGCTTCGCGCAGAGCGGTAATGCTGTCGCGCCGGTTCTGGCGCCGGTCCTGGCGGCCAACCAGCATGGCCAGCGGCATGCCGCCCAAGTATTGGGTATGTGTGGTGGCCCAGGTATGGAAGTCGCCGTGCGCGTCTAGCCACAACATGCGCTGCGGCTCACGGCCGGCACGCTGCAAGCCTGCCATCACGCCCATGGTCGACACGCAGTCGCCTGAAATGCTGACGGGAAGGTCGCCCGCCTCCACTGCGGCTTGCACGTGCTCCGCAAGCACCGCATAGACGCGCCCCATGCTGCGCATCTGTTCATCCTTGTCCACCAGTTCCGTCGCAGTCGATTGCGGCGACTGCAGCACGGCCCAGGGCTGCGAGTCGATCAGTTGCACGCGCTGCAGGCCATCGCGCCGCTTGCCCATCAGGTAAGGAACCAGCAGGCGGCGGATCATTGCCACTGCTCCGGCGCCGCGCCATAGCCCAGCGCGTGCATCATGTCCGCCACTTCGGCGCGCTGCGCCAATGGCAGCAACTGGCTGCTGCGCTTGCGCCAACGGCCCGGCGCGGGAGCCTCGGTAGCCATCGTCACCGGCAGCTCCGGCGGCAGCGGCATCGGCGGCAGGCCCAGCCATTCGCAAGCCCGCTCCAGCACACCTGCCGGATCGGCCAGGAAGGATTCAAAGCGCACCGGCAGCGCGGCCACGCCGCTATCGAGGATATGGCGGTGGCAGGACAGCCACTGATTCAGGCAAACCTCCTCCAGCGGTGCATTGATATAACTGCGCCAGTTCGGCGGCAGGTCGAATTTCCACCAGCGCTGGCCGCCCACGCACTGTTCCGAATAGCCGCCTATGCCAAGGATCACGCCGTGCTTTTGCATATCGTGCGCATGGAAGCCCGTCGGCGACAGCCAGCCGTCTATCAGTCCATTGACACAGGCGGCGACGCTGCGGACCAGGTGCAGGTAGCGCACTTGCGCACGCGGGAACAACTGCTCATAAAACCCGAAGCGATAAGCATCCGACGGCGTCTTGAACAGCAGGACCTTGCCGGCCGCATCGTCCTCTGTGAAATGCCTGGAATGCATGGCCGGCGACACAAAGGGCGGTTCTTCAATCTTTACTTCTTCGCTGAAAGGACGGCGCTCGCCCGGGCCCTGCCCGCCATCGTAGTAATCGCGGCGCCATGGTTCGCGCCAGAACACAGCGCCCAGCACGGCCTGCTGCAATTCGTGTTCGCCCGGTGTATCGCTGGCCTGGCTGAACAACAGGGTTTCGTCCAGGGCACGTTCCATCTGGGCATAGGCCAGCGGTTGCGCGAACAGTGCAGGGAATTGCAGCAGCAGGCGCTTGCGCCAGCGTGCCTTCAATTCCGCCAAAGGGGCGATGCCGCCTTCCGGCACGGTCAGGCTGTCGAAGATCTCGTCGGCCAGCATGTCGGGATGGCGCAGCTGTGCGATGGCATCGCTGCTGCAGGCGGGATCGTAACCGAATCCGTCCCCGCTCAAGGCCAGGAAAGGCTCCGCCTCGCCATCGAGGCTGGCGATGCCGGGATGGCGTGCCAGCACCGCTTTGAACAGCGTCGATCCGGAGCGCGAGCTGGTGAGGACGACCGCCACGCGTCTTACCTGCGCACGCCAGGGCGCATGCGGCACGGCCCGCAACTGGCGGATGGTGTCAAGCAGCCCGTCCATGCCTTGCCGCCGGCTTGATCAGGAAAGCAAAGAACTGGCGCTCCTGGTCGCGTTCGGCCGCGCTGCGGGCCATCAGCCGGATGCTGAAGCCGGCCTGCTTGGCCAGGCGCCGCACTTCTTCCACCGCGCCGAAGTTCGAGTGCGCAAAGTAAATGCGGCCACCGGGCTTGAGATAGCGCGCGGCCTGCTCGAAGAACTGGGTGTTGGTGCGGAAGTCCGTGTCCCATTGCGAACGCGCCACCACGTCGGGCGCCGGCTTGTCGCGGAACGGCAGGTTGGCAGTGATCACATCGAACTGCTCATCGCCGACTTTCTCGAACAGGTCCGAGCGGCGCACTTCCATCACGCCCTCAAAGCCATGTGCCTTCAGGTTGCGGCGCGCGCTGCGGATAGCGGCGGGATTGACGTCCAGCGCCAGCACGCGCGATGCCCCCTGATAGCAGGCGAAGATGGCAATCACGCCGGAACCGGTGCCTACATCGAGCACGCTCTCGCCGGGCTTGACGCGGAAATTGCGCACCAGCGGCTGGCTGTCGAGGAAGGGCCAGAAAGTGTTCGGGTAAACGTGGAATTTCTTGCCAAGGTAAGTGATGGTGCGCCCGCTTTCCGGCACTGCCTTGAAAGCCTTTTGGCGCGTGGCTTGCCAGCGATCGACTTGCTCTGGCGTGGGAAGTGCAGACGCTCGCATAACTGTCCCCTTGTTTGATGACCCCATGCTATAGAGTCTGCCAGGCAAGGGCAAGCGCGCACCGATCTGTGCGCTTCAACTGTTGGTTGATTACATTTCTTTCATTTGAAAAGTCGGGGTCAGCTCCGGCAATCGGACATTTTGCCCTGCGCGCAGGGCAAAATGTCCGATTG
>NZ_LMFZ01000011.1 GCF_001427305.1 Duganella sp. Root1480D1
GTAGTGACGGTTTGCAGTCTCGTACTCAACGTGGGCGGTGTTGATGGTAATGCCGCGTGCTTTTTCTTCTGGAGCAGCGTCGATCTGGTCGTAAGCTTTGGCTTCGCCGCCGAATTTCTTCGACAGGACGGTAGCGATAGCTGCGGTCAGGGTGGTCTTGCCGTGGTCAACGTGACCGATGGTGCCAACGTTCACGTGCGGTTTAGTCCGCTCGAACTTTTCTTTTGCCATTTTAATTCTTCCTCAGAACTTTGATTTAAGGTCAATTCCGGGCGGGAGGATCTCCCCCGCCCGGGTAATTATTTATTTTACTTCGCTTTGGCGGTGACGATTGCGTCGATCACGTGCTTAGGCGCCTCGGAGTAGTGCTTGAACTCCATGGTGTAGGTCGCGCGGCCCTGGGTCGCGGAACGCAGGATGGTCGAGTAGCCGAACATCTCGGACAGAGGTACCTCTGCCTTGATGATCTTGCCGCCGCCGCCTGGGATCTCGTCCATGCCTTGCACCATACCGCGGCGGGACGACAGGTCGCCCATCACGGTACCGGCGTAGTCTTCCGGAGTCTCGACTTCCACAGCCATCATTGGCTCCAGAATCACTGGGCTGGCGCGACGGCACGCTTCCTTGAACGCCATCGAACCGGCCATGCGGAATGCATTTTCGTTCGAGTCAACGTCGTGGTAGGAACCGAAGGTCAGGGTGACTTTGACGTCAACCACCGGGTAGCCTGCCAGAACACCGTTGTTCAGGGTTTCGCGCACGCCTTTTTCCACTGCAGGGATGAATTCGCGAGGAATCACACCGCCCTTGATCGCGTCGACGAATTCGAAGCCCTTGCCTTGTTCCTGTGGTTCCAGGGTAACAACGGCGTGACCGTACTGACCGCGGCCACCGGACTGCTTGACGAACTTGCCTTCCACGTCGGACACCGACTTGCGCACGGTTTCGCGGTATGCAACCTGTGGCTTGCCAACGGTTGCTTCCACGCCGAATTCGCGCTTCATACGGTCAACGATAATTTCCAGGTGCAGCTCGCCCATACCACCGATGATGGTCTGGCCGGATTCTTCGTCGGTCTTCACGCGGAACGAAGGATCTTCCTGTGCCAGGCGGTTCAGGGCCAGGCCCATCTTTTCCTGGTCAGCCTTGGTCTTAGGCTCAACTGCCTGCTGGATCACTGGCTCTGGGAACACCATCTTTTCCAGGGTGATGATCGAGGATGGATCGCACAGGGTTTCGCCGGTGGTCACGTCCTTCAGGCCCACTGCAGCGGCGATGTCGCCGGCGCGGACTTCCTTGATCTCTTCACGCTGGTTAGCGTGCATCTGCAGAATACGACCCAGACGTTCTTTACGCTGCTTCACCGAGTTGTAAATGGTGTCGCCTGCGTTCACCACGCCGGAGTAGACGCGGAAGAAGGCCAGCTGGCCCACGAACGGGTCGGTCATGATCTTGAATGCCAGCGCAGCGAACTTTTCGTCGTCCGAAGCTTTGCGGGTAGCTGGCTGTTCGTCGTCGTCGGTACCGGCAACGTCAGCGATGTCGATCGGCGACGGCAGGTATTCGATCACGGCGTCCAGCATGGCTTGCACGCCCTTGTTCTTGAAGGCGGTGCCGCACATCATCGGAACGATTTCCGAAGCGATGGTACGCTGGCGCAGGGCGGTCTTGATCTCTTCTTCAGAGAGTTCGCCTTCTTCCAGGTACTTGTTCATCAGGTCTTCGTTCGCTTCAGCAGCGGCTTCAACCATCTTCTCGCGCCACTCTTGTGCGGAGTCAGCCAGTTCGGCCGGGATGTCCACGTAGTCGAACTTCATGCCTTGGGACGCGTCGTCCCAGATGATGGCCTTCATCTTGACCAGGTCGATAACGCCTTTGAAGTTGTCTTCGGCGCCGATCGGGATCTGGATCAGGACTGGGTTGGCCTTCAGGCGCGAACGCATCTGCTCGTAGACCTTGAAGAAGTTGGCGCCGGTACGGTCCATCTTGTTCACGAAGGCCAGACGAGGGACCTTGTACTTGTTAGCCTGGCGCCATACGGTTTCAGACTGTGGCTGCACGCCGCCCACTGCACAGTAAACCATGCAAGCGCCGTCCAGAACGCGCATCGAACGTTCCACCTCGATGGTGAAGTCAACGTGCCCTGGGGTGTCGATGATGTTGATGTGGTGTGGCTTGAAGTTGTTTGCCATACCATTCCAGAAGCAGGTAGTCGCTGCCGAGGTAATGGTAATGCCGCGCTCTTGCTCCTGCTCCATCCAGTCCATGGTGGCAGCGCCGTCGTGCACTTCACCAATCTTGTGGTTCACGCCGGTGTAGAACAGGACGCGTTCGGTGGTGGTGGTCTTACCGGCGTCGATGTGAGCGGAGATACCGATGTTACGGTAGCGCTCAATGGGGGTCTTGCGGGCCATAATTGATCCTAAATCTTTGAATGGACAAAACCGAGCAGCATTTTTTCGAGAAAAATGTGCCCGGCTTGAACAAGGCCAGCCAGTAAAGGCCGGCCAAACGTATTAGAAGCGGAAGTGCGAGAACGCTTTGTTCGCTTCAGCCATACGGTGGACTTCGTCACGACGCTTCATCGCGCCGCCACGGCCTTCCGCGGCTTCCAGCAGCTCGCCGCCCAGGCGCTGTGGCATGGACTTTTCGGAGCGCTTGTTAGCGGCTTCACGCAGCCAACGCATGGACAGGGCCAGGCGGCGCACTGGGCGCACTTCGACTGGAACCTGGTAGTTAGCACCGCCAACGCGGCGGGACTTCACTTCAACCATTGGCTTGGCGTTGTTGATCGCTGCGGTGAACACTTCCAGTGGGTCCTTGCCGGACTTGGACTGGATGTGGTCGAAGGCACCGTAGATGATGTTTTCTGCAACCGACTTTTTGCCGGACAGCATCAGAACGTTGACGAATTTCGCGACTTCGGTGCTACCGAATTTTGGATCCGGCAGAATTTCGCGCTTGGGTACTTCACGACGACGTGGCATGTCATTTCCTTTTCTTCAGTTGAGCGCCTCTGATTTGGCACTCGCGGTGGCCATCATAGCCATCCACTTACTCGGTCTCGCGACCGCCTCAACTCAGTTAAATTGCAAATTACTTCTTAGCGGCCTTAGCGCGCTTCGCACCGTACTTGGAGCGAGCTTGCTTACGGTCTTTAACGCCCTGGGTATCCAGCGAGCCACGGACCATGTGGTAACGCACACCTGGCAAGTCTTTTACACGACCGCCGCGCAGCAGGACAACGCTGTGTTCCTGCAGGTTGTGGCCTTCACCGCCGATGTACGAAATCACTTCGAAACCGTTGGTCAGACGCACTTTTGCAACTTTACGCAGTGCCGAGTTAGGCTTCTTAGGAGTGGTGGTGTACACACGGGTGCACACGCCACGCTTTTGCGGGCAGTTTTCAAGTGCCGGCGATTTGCTCTTCACGACCAGCTTGGTACGTGGTTGGCGAATCAATTGGTTGATGGTTGGCATCGTTTTAAATCCAACAAAATTACAGCATTGACAACCCAGGCAGCCTTGCCCGGGGGCTAAAACGGTATCTCTCAGTGTGCGCTGAACGTCGCTCAAACAAACGCGTATACGATGCGCAGACTAAATGGAGAACTCGCGAGTATATACCTGGTTAACAGCTCAGTCAACCGGAATGCTGAATAAAGTGGCAGTATTTGGACGCCCCATGGCGCGGCATTGGCCGCATAATAGCGATCATTTTGTACTTTCCTGTAAGCAATGCTGCCGCGCCCTTCACACCTGTTCATCCTGTTTAGCTACCTGGCGCTATCCGCGGTGCCCTTCGTGCCTTTGTTCCTGGGCAAACCGGTGGAACAGCCGTGGCAATTGCTGGGAATCGAATGCGTCGCCTGGGTCACGGTATGGGCGCTGTTCAAGCGGCCGGCCTATTTCCATTGGCTGCTGATCCCGGCCTTCCTGGCCTTGCCGACCGAGATTTACCTGTTCGTATTTTACGGCCAGGGCATTTCCACCCACCACCTCGGCATCCTGGCGGAAACCAGCCCGCAGGAAGCGCTGGAGTTCCTGGGCCGCAAAGTGTGGACCATGCTGGCCGTGATGGTGGGCGTGGCCATATGGTGGGTGTTGAGCTTCCGCGCTGCACGCCAGACGCGCGACCTGGACTGGCATGGCGGCTCGCGCTGGTTGGCGCTGTTCACCCTGGTTGTCCTGGCGGCGACGGCAGCCTGGGGTTATGAATTCGGCATCGACGCAGTGCCGTCTGCGCGCCCGCCGGCCAGCGTGGCCAGTGCGGCGGCGGGCAGCGACAGCGAGAGTGCTGCGCAGGACGACAGCTCCCCGGAGAGCGCCTCGGCACGCGCCGCCGTGGCCGGCGCCCATGCGCTGCACCTGCCCGGCCCGGCCCTGCCCTACTGGGCGCGCCTGCCGTTCGATCCGGGTGCCTTCATCGAATCCTGGCCGTTCGGGCTGGCAGCGCGCGGCTATGATTTCTACAAGGAGCGGCGCTATCTGTCCGAACTGAACGAACGCAGCGCCAGCTTCGAATTCGGGGCGCGCCAGGTCGATGGCGGCACGCAACCGGAAGTCGTGGTGATGGTGCTGGGCGAGTCTTCGCGCTTCGACCGCTGGAGCCTGAACGGCTACAAGCGCGAGACCAATCCCCAGCTGGGCAAGGAAAGCAACCTGGTGGCGCTGTCCGACGTGATCACGTCGGTGTCGGCGACCCGCCTGTCGGTGCCGGTCATCATTTCGCGCAAGCCGGCCACACAGAGCCTGAAGGATGGCTTCAGCGAAAAGTCCTTCCTCACCGCCTACAAGGAAGCGGGCTTCAAGACCTGGTGGCTGTCGAACCAGATCTCGTTCGGCCAGTACGACACGCCGGTGTCGGTGTTTGCCAAGGAAGCGGACGTGATCCAGTTCCTCAACCTGGGCAGCTTCACCAACCACTCCAATTTCGACGAGGTGCTGTTCGAGCCGCTCAAGCACGCCCTGGCCGACCCGGCGCCGAAAAAGCTGATCGTGCTGCACTCGCTGGGCAGCCACTGGAACTACAGCCATCGCCACCCCAAGGACTTCGACAAGTGGCAGCCGTCGCTGTTCGGCGTCGACAAGCCGGCATACACCGACCTGAAGATCAAGGAACAACTGAATAACAGCTACGACAACTCGATCCTGTACACCGACTGGTTCCTGGCGCAAGTGATCGCCGACCTGAAAAGCACCGGGCAGACGGCGTCGATGTTGTACATCGCCGACCACGGCCAGACCTTGTACGACGGCACCTGCCGCCTGGCCTTCCACGGCCACAATACGGATTACGAATTCCATGTACCGGCCTTCATGTGGTTCTCGGACCAGTACCTGGAGCACTATCCGGCCAAGGTGGGGGCCCTGCTGCGCAACCGCAAGGCCAAGCTGGCGACCGAGAACGTTTTCCACACCATGCTCGACGTGGCGAACATCCGCTACCCGGACGACAAGCCTTCCTGGAGTTTCCTCAGCAAGGATTTCCAGGTGCACAAGCGGGTGGTGGACAGCTACGGCTGGACCAATTACGACAACGCCAGGTTCAAGGGCGATTGCCGCGAAGTGATCGACAAGGGCAAGCCGCAGTCGCAGGACAAGTAAGCCTTATACCGGCTTGTGCACCATCAGCCAGTACACGGCCAGCATGGCGGCAAAGGCCGGATAGCCGAGCAGCTCCCAGCGCCGCGCATAGCGCCAGTATTGCTGCGGCAATGGCGTGTTGGCGGCGTGCGCCGCCAGCGCCAGCTTGGCCATCCTGACCTGGTACCACACCACCGGCAGCCAGCAGGCGCCCGCCAGGGCGTACAGCGCCAGCGAAGCCTTGATCCAGAACGCGTCCAGCGGATAGCCGGCGAGGTGGATCATCCATGCGCCGGACAAGGGCTGCACGATCACGGCCGGGGTCGTGAACCACCAGTCCGCGCGCACCACCAGCCGCGAGACAACGGCAATCGCTTCCACCGATTTTGAGCGATTGGCGAAGAACAGGTAGAACGCCGTGCCAAAGCCGGTGCCGACCAGCAGCACCGAAGACAGGATGTGGATGGTCTTGATGGTCAGGTAGTCCACGATTTTTCCTCTGCAAGCAAAATGAACAGAATGGCCAGGATCGGCAGGTTTTTCAGCAAGGGGCCGAAGGGGTGCCACAGGTATTCCGGCAAGCGGGCCGCAATCGCTACGCTGTAGCCGAGTATCAGCGTGCCTTGCGCCAGCCAGAGTGCGCGACGCGGGCGCACGATGCTGGCGATGCCGAAGGCGGCGTCCAGCGCGGCTGCACCGTACAAGGCGGCGATGGCCGGCATGCCCTGAATGCCAACGCGGGCCAGCATGGCCAGGCTGTCGGCGCGTGGGTAGATGAAGGCACTCACCACTGCGGTCGCCAGCCAGACGATGGCCAGGGTCCAGCGCAGCAAGGCGCCGCGCCAGCTCGCCAGCGCGCGCAGGCGAAGCAATTCGCCTTCTGCCGGCGTGATGAAGGCGCCGATGGCGCGCGGCGTGCGGCCGGGCAGCTCGCTCGTGACTGCCGCACTGCCGGCACGCAGCATGCGCCAGGTGTCCGGTGTCAACGGCAGGCTGGGAAGCCTGCCGCCCAGCCAGGCGGCACAGGCCATGGCCGGCGCGGGGATCTGCAACACTGGGGCCGGCGGCAAGCCCATGGCCCCGCGGTAGGCGCGCAGCATGCCGTCAAAGCTGACCGTACTGCTTCCGGCCAGGTCGATCACGCGCCGCGCAGGGGTGCCCGAATCGACGGCGGCTACCACTGCGCGCGCCAGGTCGTCGACATGGACCGGCTGAAAGCGCGCCTCGCCCACGGCCGGCGAGACAATGACGGGCATGCTGGCCATCTTGCAAAACAGCGCCGCCGATTTGCCATCAAGCCCAAACACCAGCGACGGGCGCAGAATGACCCAGTCCAGGGGCAATGCCATCAGCGCCTCGTCGGCCGCGCGCTTGCTGGCGAAATAGGCGGTACCGCCGTGCCCTGCGCCAAGTGCCGAGATTTGCACCACCCGCCGCACGCCGGCGGCGGCGCAGGCTGCAAACAGGGCGCGCGGCGCGGCGCTATGCAATGCCGCGAAACTTGCGCCCCCGTGCTCGCTGATGATGCCGACTGTGTTGACCACCGCATCCACCCCGCACAAGCGCGCAACCCAGGCGGATGGCTGCAGGTCCGCGCAGTAGTCGATTGCGACATCGCCTGGCAGTACCGGAACGCGCACGCCGCGCAGCACTTCGTGCCCTGCCGCCGACAGTGCGGCGCAGACCGCGCTGCCGATGAATCCCGATGCGCCGCAAACCAGGATTTTCATTTGCTGGCCTTCGGGAGCGACTTTGCAATATTCCAGCCCATCACCGCGACGCCAAAGACAACGCCAGTGGCGGACATGATCAGTGCAGTGCGCAGGACCAGGGCCGGCGTGGCGCCCGCAACGCCGCTATGCCCGAACCAGAGTGCCAGCAGCATGGGGAATGCTGTAATCAGGACAGTGCTTACGCGTACCCAGAATTCGGCCCGCGGCGCAGTGCCGCACAGGTCCAGCAGAAGATTGCGCAGGGCGCCGCGCAAGTAGAAGCTGATAGCCAGGCCTGCCAGCAGGGGCACCAGGATTTCGTATGCGATCAACATTTTAAATCTCCTATTGACAGTAATTTCTGCATAAACAGAAATAACGAGTTCAAAAAAACGGGCATTGCTGCCCGCTTGGCTCGGCCAGGTCACTGTTTGCCGCGAATGGCCCGGCTGATTTTTGCGCTGACGCCCAAAGTCTTCATCAGTGTTTCCGGCTTGTAGCGCAGCAGTTCGTCCGACAATGTCGCCATCACCTCGATGAATTTCAGCGTTTCTTCGATCCGTTCGCGCGTCCCCTCATCTTCGTCGGCCATCGCCGGATTGGCGAGGCATTCGGACAGGGCGGCGGCAGTGGGGTCGATCTCGCGCTGGCGGCGCCCGGCCACGATCAGCTTGAACAACTCCCACACATCGGTCGAGGTTTCGAAATGGTCGCGGCGGTCGCCTTTCAGGTGCACCACTTTCACCAGGTGCCAGGATTGCAGCTCTTTCAGGCTGTTGCTGACGTTGGAGCGCGCCACTCCCAGCGTTTGCTGGATTTCTTCGGCATCCATCGGGCGCGCGGCCAGGTACAGCAGCGCATGAATTTGCGCCACAGTGCGGTTGACGCCCCAGCGCGAGCCCATCTCGCCCCAGTGCAGTACAAAACGTTCGGCTATCGGTTTCAGTTCCATGCCAGCCATTCTATGCTTACACTAATTTCTGTCAAGACAGAAATTAAAAATTTGCCTGGATGGCAATTCACGCCCACAATACATGGCAAATAAATAAGGGGGACGGAATGCAAAAAACTGCGCGCCTGAGCAGCATCGACATGCTGCGCGGCCTGGTGATTGTGTTGATGGCGCTGGACCATACGCGCGACTTTTTTGGCGCCGCGCTGTTCGATCCGGAGGACCTGGCCAAGACCACGCCTTTGTGGTTCGCCACGCGCTGGATCACGCACCTGTGCGCCTCTACCTTCGTACTGCTGGCTGGCACGTCGGCCTTCCTGCGCGGGACCAGGAGCGGCATTCCCTCGCTTTCACGCTACCTTGTGACACGCGGCCTGCTGCTGCTGGTGCTGGAAGCGACATGGATCAGCTTCAGTTGGCAGTTCGGGTATAACGTCACCATCCTGCAGGTGCTGTGGGCGCTGGGCATGGGGATGATTTTCCTCGCCGGGCTGGCATGGCTGCCCTGGCCGGCCATTGCGGTGGTCGCGGCGCTGCTGATCCTGCCGCATAACCTGCTCGATGGGATCCAGTCCAACCATCCATTGTGGCTGGCCTGGCACCAGCGCGGCTTCTGGCCGGTGGCTGGTAATTACGGCGTCTACCTCGCGTATCCCTTGATGCCATGGCTTGGCCTGATTGCGGCCGGCTATGCGCTGGGACCTGTGTTCCAGTGGCAGGCGGCGCGCCGGCAACGTTTCCTGGTGGTGGCTGGCGCCGTGCTGCTGCTGGCCTTCGTTGTCCTGCGCAGCGGGAATTTCTACGGTGATCCCGATCCATGGTCGCCGCAAGGGCGCGGCTTGGTATGGGACTTCATCTCCTTCATCCGCGTGCACAAATACCCCCCGTCGCTGCTCTACCTGTGCGTGACGATCGGCATTGCGCTGCCTTTGCTGGCATGGTTTGAGCGACTGCGTCCGGTGCCGTTGCTGATGCTGTTCGGCGGCACGCCGATGTTCTTCTACGTGATCCACATTGCCATGATCCACTTCCTGTCCGGGCCGTACTTCATGCTGCGCTACGGCGCAACACCGCAAGGCGGGCCTGGCGGCTTTACCCTGCCGCAAGGCTACGAGCCTTCGCTGGGCGTGGTGTATGCCGCGTGGGTGGCGGTCATTGCCATCATGTACGGCTTGACCAGACTTTGGCTGCGTCGCAAGAATCCTCGCCCTATGCCGGCAGCAGCCGGCCGCTGAGGCGTTTATAGACGTCGCGCGCGCGTTGCTCGATAGAGGCGTCGAAACCGGATTGGGCCAGCAACGTCAGTCCGTTGGTCTCTGCCAGCACGCCGGGCGTCAGTACCAGGCGCCCGGCGCGCTTTTGCACCAGCAGCGGCAGGCAGCTTTGCTCCAGTAATTGCGCCAGCACGACATTGTGCGAGGACACCAGCACGGTTCCCTGCGTAGCGAGTTGCTCCAGCACTGCAGCGGCGGCCGACACCGACTCCAGGTGGTTGGTGCCGCGGAAAATTTCGTCGATGATGAAGACCGCGCGTTGCGGCGCCCCGGCCAGTGCCAGCAATTCATGCGCGCGGCGCAGCTCCGACTGGTAGAGGCTTTCAGCGCCATCCAGCGCATCTTCATTCTGCATGCTGGCATACACCGGCAAGTTCGGCACGCGCGCCGCCTCGGCGTAACAGAAGCCGAATGCGCGCGCCGTCAGCAGGTTAATGCCGACCGTGCGCAGCAAAGTGCTTTTGCCGATGCCATTCTGGCCGCTGATGAAGGCACTCTTGCCATCCAGCTCCAGGTCCAGCGACTGCGCATCGGGCAGCAAGGGATGGCGAACTGCTTGCAGTTGGACTTCCTGCTCCCAGCCCTCCTCCGCCCAGCACCACTGCGTTTGCGCAGACAGGTGGCGTGCCAGCGCGAGGTCGGCATCCAAACCTGCCACCAGTGCATAGCTCGCGCGCAGGAAAGCTGCGTTGTCACGCACCAGGCGGTGCGTCGCAAAGTAGTGCTTCAAGTTGGCCAGCATCACCCAGTCGGCATAGTCAGCCACACCGGGCGCGGTGGAGAAGGCATTGCGGGCCAGCTTGCGGCGCAACTGTGCGGCTTGCGCCGCGCCAGGAGCATCCGGTTGGACGCTATGCACATAGAGCTGCAGTTGCAGCGCCTCCGCAATGGCGGACCACTGCTGGACGCGCGAGTGGAAGGTGATCTGGATGGCCATCAGCACCAGCGACAGCGCGACCGCGGGAATCAGTGCGGTCAGCCAGAAGAAGCTGGCCGCCGCGCAGGCCAGGAACGCCAGCGGCGCCAACCACAGCCAGGCGGCCCAGCGCGGTACTGGCGGCAACGGCGGCTCGGCAAGCGTTGCGCCGGCGGCCGCAACGCCTGCGGCAGGGGCAAATAGCGACTCGCTGACTTCCGCCCTGGCCTTGCGCAAGGGCGCCAGCTGCGCGGCAAGCCGCTCGCGCGCAGCGCGGTCCGCCAGCAGCGCGCGGACGGGTTCGGATGGTCCCGCCGCCACGCCGCGACGCAAGCGCCGATACAGCATTTGGCGACCAAAGATGCTGGCCCCTTCCCCGATTGCCTGCAGGTAGGGCGCCAGCAGCAAGTCCTGCCATGTCTGTCCGTCCACCGCGCCGTTGCCGCTGGTGCCGGCCAGTTCGTCGTAGCGCGCCACCGCGCTGTCGGGGAACGGATACTCCACAGAACCACTCCTTGCCATAAAGTTAAGTCAACAAGTATAGCCGCTTATTAAAAAATCAAGTGACCCGGCTGGCGGAAGGTGCGGACAGGCGGACACGGTGGACGCTCGCGGACGGCGGTCACGCTTGGCGGACGGCATATAAATCAAACACTTAGGCGCTGGCACACTTCATGCAATAGCAAGATTGACCAAACCACCAACGCCAGGAACAAGAACATGATTCGCGACACCTCACACCAGGATCAAGCGATCGCCGCCCCCACCAGCCGCTTCCCGCGCCGCAAGGCGCTGCTGCTGGCCGCCGGCGTGGCGCTGGCGGCGGCCGGCTACGGCCTGCTGAAAAACTGGAGCGGCAGCGAGCAGTCGATCAGCGCTTCCCGCCTGCGCATCGGCGAAGTCACGCGCGGCACCCTGATCCGCGATGCCGCCGTCAACGGCCGCATCGTGGCCGCCGTCAGCCCGACCCTGTATTCGACCTCCACCTCCACGGTGGAACTCAAGGTGCATGCCGGCGACACTGTCAAGAAAGGCCAGGTGCTGGCCGTGCTGGAATCGCCCGACCTGACCGACGAACTGAAAAAGGAACAGACGCTGTTCAGCGAGCTGCAGGCCGAAGTCGCGCGCCAGCAAATCCTGGCCCGCAAGCAGAAGCTGGCCGCCCAGCGCGAAGCCGACACTGCCGAGATCGAGCGGGTGTCCGCCATGCGCACCCTGCAGCGCTATGAGAGCGTGTCGACCGACGGCATCATCGCCAAGATCGATATGCAGAAGGCCAGGGATGCCGTGGCCGCGGCCGACATCCGCGCCAGCCACACCAAGCAGGCCGCCGAACTGGAAGGCGACAACGTCTCGCTGGAACTGAAAACCAAGACCGCGCAGATGGAGCGCCAGAAGCTGTCGCTGGCCAACGCCCAGCGCCGCGTCGACGAGCTGACCGTGCGCGCGCCGGTCGACGGCTTCATCGGCACACTGTCGGTAGCCAACCGCAGCGTGGTGCAAGCCAATACCCCGCTCATGACGCTGGTCGACCTGTCCCAGCTCGAAGTGGAACTGGAAGTGCCGGAGTCCTACGTCAACGACCTGGGCCTGGGCATGACCGCCGAAATCGAAGTGGCCGGCGTGAAGACCAAGGGCAAGCTGTCGGCACTGTCGCCGGAAGTGGTGAAGAACCAGGTGCTGGCGCGGGTGCGGTTCGACCAGCAGCCGGAAGGCCTGCGCCAGAGCCAGCGCGTGTCGGCGCGCCTGCTGATCGACGAGAAGCCAAACGTGCTGATGGTGCAGCGCGGCCCGTTCGTCGAATCGGAAGGCGGCCGCTATGTTTACCTGCTGCAGGACGGCATCGCCGTGCGGACCCCGGTGCAACTGGGCGCCACCAGCGTGGCTGCCGTGGAAATCGTCAACGGATTGAAACAGGGCGACAAGATCGTGATCGCCGGTACCGAAAGCTTCGAGAACGCCAAGCGCGTTTCGATCAACAAATAACCCCTACGGAGATTAAACATGCTGCGCATGAATAACCTGAGCAAAGTCTATCGCACCCATATGATCGAAACGCACGCGCTGCGCGGCTTCGAGATCGAAGTCAAGCAAGGCGAGTTCGTCACCGTCACCGGCCCTTCCGGCTCCGGCAAGACCAGCTTCCTGAACATTGCCGGCCTGCTGGAGGATTTCACCAGCGGCGACTACGTGCTGGACGGCATCAACGTCAAGGGCATGGACGACAACGCCCGCTCACGCCTGCGCAACGAAAAGCTGGGCTTCATCTTCCAGGGCTTTAACCTGATCCCCGACCTGAGCCTGTTCGACAACGTCGACGTGCCGCTGCGCTACCGCGGCTTCAACGCGGCCGAACGCAAGGAACGCATCGAAGACGCGCTGGCCAAGGTCGGACTGGCATCGCGCATGCGCCACTACCCGGCCGAACTGTCGGGCGGCCAACAGCAGCGCGTGGCCATCGCGCGTGCGCTGGCCGGTTCGCCCAAGCTGCTGCTGGCCGACGAACCGACCGGTAACCTGGACACCCAGATGGCGCGCGGCGTGATGGAACTGCTGGAGGAAATCAACGCCGAAGGCACCACCATCCTGATGGTGACCCACGACCCGGAACTGGCGCAGCGCACGCAGCGCAACGTCCACATCATCGACGGCCAGGTATCCGACCTGGTGCGCAAGTCGCCATCGCTGGTGGTTGCCAAGGAGGCCTGAGATGTTTCAATACTATTTCCTGCTGGGTGTGCGCAGCCTGCGCCGCAACCCGATACTGACCGCGCTGATGGTGCTGATCCTGGCGGTGGGCGTGGCCGCCAGCGTCTCGACCCTGACCATCCTGCACGTGATGTCGGGCGACCCGATCCCGCACAAGAGCGAGCGCCTGATCGTGCCGCTGGTCGATAACGGCCCGCTCAAGGGCTACACGCCCGGCGAACGCGAAGGCGACGAAATGTCCTACCGCGACGCCGTCAACCTGCTCGCCTCCGGCCAGGGCGACCGCCGCACCGCGATCCGCGGCGCCTCGGGCACCGTCGAGCCGGCACGCAAGGACCTGCCTGTGTTCACCGTCGAAGGGCTGACGCCAACCCGCGACTTCTTCGCCATGTTCGAAGTACCGTTCGTGCAAGGCGGCCCATGGAGCGAAGCGGACGACAAGGCCGGCGCCGACGTGGTGGTCCTGAGCACCAAGCTGGCCGAGCGCCTGTTCGGCAACGCCAATCCGGTCGGCCAGCGCGTGCGCATGTTCGGCTTCGACTACGCCGTGACCGGCGTGTACGGCAACTGGAAACCGGTGCCGCGCTATCACCGCATCATCGGCGGCTCCGGCGCCTTTGGCGAGGGCGACGAATTCTACATCCCCTTCCACAACGCGATCCGCCACGAAATGGGCCAGAACGGGAATATGAACTGCAGCAGCGATCGCGGCCCCGGCTATCAGGCCCTGCTCGATTCGGAATGCGTCTGGATCCAGTTCTGGTTCGAACTGCACTCGGCAGCCGACCGCCCGCAACTGCAGGCCTGGCTGGACGCCTACGCGTCCGAGCAGCGCAAGCTGGGACGCCTGCAGCGCAACGCGCCGAACAAACTGTTCAACGTGATGGAATGGCTGGAAGAACAGAAGGTAGTGGGCAAGGACAGCCGCCTGTCCGCCATGCTGGCCTTCGGCTTCCTGCTGCTTTGCCTGGTCAACACCATCGGCCTGCTGCTGGCGAAATTCTCGGTGCGCGCACCTGAAGTCGGCGTGCGGCGCGCCCTGGGCGCCTCGCGCAGGGAAATCTTCACCCAGTTCCTGATCGAGAGCGCCGTGGTCGGCCTGGCCGGCGGCATCCTCGGCCTGGTACTGGCGCTGGGTGCACTGGCCCTGATCGGCAGCATCTCCGAGCAGATCGCCGTCACCACCCATATGGACTGGGTGATGCTGCTGGTGACCTTCGTCATGTCCGTCTGCGCCGCCATACTGGCCGGCCTGCTGCCGACCTGGCGCGCCTGCCAGGTTACCCCGGCCCTGCAACTGAAATCGCAGTGAGGTATTTACCATGGAAATCAAACCAATCTTTTCCGCGCTGATGCGCTCCAAAACCGGCCCGGTCCTGGTGGCCGTGCAAGTGGCGCTCAGCCTCGCCATCCTGTCCAACGCCTTGCACATCGTCAGCGTGCGCCAGGAAGTCGCCGCCCGGCCGACCGGCATCGCCAACGAGGAGCAGGTGTTCAGCCTTGACGTGAAAGTGCTCAACCCCGGCGGCCATGAAGAGCAGGTGGCGGCCCAGAAAGCGCAGGCGGCAGCCTTGCGCGCGCTGCCCGGCATCGTCTCGGTGGCCAACACCAACCAGATCACGCTGTCGCGCTCCGGCAACTACAACAGCGTGGCTGCCAGCCGCGAGCAGGAGCGCAGCAACGCCAGCCCGACGATGTACATCACCGCGGATTCGCTGGTCAAGACCTGGGGCCTGAAGGTAATTGACGGCCGCGACTTCACGCCGCAGGACGTACTGGAAATCGACCAGAAGACCAGCAAGGAGTTCCCTCGCGTAGCCCTGATTACCAGGACCACCGGGCAGAAGGTATGGCCCGATGCTCCAAGTTTCGTCGGCAAGAAGATGTACTACGGCACCGGTCCCGATGCACGCGAAGTGACGGTGATCGGCGTCATCGACACCCTGCAGACCCCGAGCGGCGCAATGGGGGCTGACGGCGAGATGTCGACCATGGTTCCAGCCCGTTTCTCGGGCACCTCGCGCACGCTGTACACGCTGCGCGCCGAGCCGGGCCAGCGCGACCGCGCCATGAAGGATGCCGAGCAGGCGATCCGCAAGCTGCATAACGGCCAGGTGGTCGTGCGCAGCAAGACCCAGTCCGAACAGCGCGTGGAGCGCTACCGGGCCGACAACGCGCTGTGCTGGATGCTGATCACCGTCAGCGTGCTGCTGATGGTGGTAACTGCCAGCGGCATCGTCGGCATGGCCAGCCTGTGGGTCACGCAGCGCCGCAAGCAGATCGGCGTGCGGCGGGCACTGGGCGCGCGCAAGGTCGACATCCTGCGCTACTTCGTGACCGAGAACGTGATGATCACCACCACCGGCATTGTCGGCGGGCTGCTGGGGGCACTGGCGCTGAACCAGTTGCTGGTATCGAAGCTGGAGCTGGCGCGCTTGCCGGCGGAGTACATGCTGGTTGGCGCCGCCGCTTCCTGGGCACTCGGTATCGCCGCGGTGTACGGGCCCGCGTGGCGTGCAGCATCCATCTCGCCCGCCTTGGCGACCCGTTCCGCCTAAACCGGCAAGCCAGGGGCCGAAGACCGTTAGGGGTCTGACCCTGTGCCGGATGGCCGTCCCGTCGGACCCCGGTTTACCGGTTTTAATGTATCCTGCCAAAATGCCAACCGTACTAATCATCGACGACAACGCCGCAGTCGCGGTCGCCCTCGAAGTCCTGTTCTCGCTGCACGACATCGAATCGCTGCACGCCGCCTCCCCCGAAGAAGGCCTCGCCCTGCTCGACCGGCGCAGCGCCAGCATCGACCTGGTGGTGCAGGACATGAACTTCAGCGCCGACACCACCTCAGGCGAAGAAGGGGTGGAACTGTTCCGCGCCATCCGCAAGCGCCACCCCGACCTGCCGGTGATCCTGCTGACCGCCTGGACCCATCTCGACGCGGCCGTCGACCTGATCAAGGCCGGCGCCGCCGACTACTTGTCCAAGCCGTGGGACGACAAGCGCCTGGTCGCCACTGTGCGCAACCTGCTGGAACTGGGCCAGGCCAACCGCGCCCTCAACCAGCACCGCAGCGACGAACTGCGCCAGCGCCGCGAACTGGAACGCTACAACCTGCGCAATATGGTGTGGAACGACCCCGCCACCGAGCGCGTGATCTCGCTGGCCTGCCAGGTCGCGCGCGCCGACGTGCCGGTCCTGATCAGCGGCCCGAACGGCACCGGCAAGGAACGCATCGCCGACATCATCCAGGCCAATTCCTCGGTGCGCGAAGGGCCGTTCGTGGTGCTGAACTGCGGCGCCCTGCCGGCCGAACTGATTGAAGCCGAATTGTTCGGCGCCGACGCCGGCGCCTACACCGGCGCCTCCAAAGCGCGCGAAGGCAAGTTCGAAGCGGCCGACGGCGGCACCTTGTTCCTCGACGAAATCGGCAACCTGCCGCTGGCTGGCCAAATGAAGCTTCTGCGCGTGCTGGAAACCGGCCGCTTCGAACGCCTCGGCTCCAACCGCGAGCGCCAGGTGCAGGTCCGCGTGGTCAGCGCAACGAATGCCGACCTGCCAGCCATGATCCGCGCCGGCACCTTCCGCGAAGACCTGTACTACCGCCTGAACGTGATCGAACTGCGCCTGCCGCCGCTGGCCGAACGCCCCGCCGACATCCTGCCGCTGGCGCGCCACTTCCTCGGCAAGGATCGCCAGCTGCGCGCCGACGCCGAAGCCGCGCTGCTGGCGCACGGCTGGCCCGGCAATGTGCGCGAGCTGAAGAACGTGATGGCACGCGCCAGCCTGCTGGCACAGGGCGAAGCCATCACGGTGCCCGACCTCGGCCTGCCCGCTGCCAGCGCCATGAACGGCCACAGCGCGAACCTTGCCGGCCCCGACCAGGAACCCGACCGCGACGCCATCGTCGCCGCCCTGCAGCGCGCCAGCGGCGTGGTCGCCCAGGCCGCAGCCGAGCTCGGCCTGTCGCGCCAAGCCCTCTACCGCCGCATGGAACGCCTCGGCATCGCCCGCCCATGAGCGCCCTGCCTCATCCAACGGCCCAGCCCGTGTCACACTTGGGGTGTGACCCCAAGGGGGACACGAACACAACCATTTAGGCCCATGCGACTTTCGCTGTTGACACTGTGGTCGGCGCTGGTGGGGACGCTGACGGCGACCGGGATCCTGATTGCGCTCGGGCTGAACCAGCTCTTGCCCCGGCATCCCACCCTGGTGGTCGGTATTTCGCTGCTGTGCCTGGTACCGCTGGCGGTCATCACCATCCGCGCCCAATTGCAGCGCCAGCTGTCGCTGTACCGTGCACTGACCGGTACCGTCACCAGCTACCGCGATGGCGATTTTTCCTTCAGCCTGCACTGGCCGCAGAACGATGAATTGAGCGACCTGGTGGCTGCCCACAATGAACTGGGCCAGGTGTTGCGCGAGCAGCGCCTTGGCCTGGTGCAGCGCGAACTGTTGCTCGACACCATGGTCCAGCACACGCCTGTCGCCATGCTGCTGGTCACCGATAACGATGCCATCGTGTTCGGCAACCTGGCCGCGCGCCAGTTGGTCAATGAGGGCCGCAAGCTGGAAGGCCTGCGCCTGCCGGAACTGCTGGCGCGCGTCCAGCCCGCCCTGCGCGATGCCGTCGGCCGCGGCGGCGATGGGCTGTTTACCATCGGCGACAGCGAGGAAGAGGAAGTCTTTCACCTGGCGCGCCGCAGCTTCAGCCTGAATGGCCGCCCGCACGAACTGCTGTTGCTGCGCCAGCTCACGCAGGAATTGCGGCGCCAGGAAGTGCAGACCTGGAAAAAAGTGATCCGCGTGATCAGCCATGAATTGAACAACTCGCTGGCGCCACTAACCTCGCTGGCCCACTCCGGCGCCGAACTGGTACGGCGCGGCCAGACCGAGCGCTTGCCGCAGATCCTGGCCACCATCGAAGAACGCACGCGCCACCTGGAGAGCTTCATCCTCGGCTACGCCCGCTTTGCCAAGCTGCCCTCGCCGCGGCTGGCTCCGCAGGATTGGAGCGCTTTCCTGGCCGCGCTGTCCGACCAGGTGCAATTCAAGCAGCATGGCGAATTGCCGGCCGAGCCGCATGCCTTCGATGCCGCGCAAATGGAGCAGGCCCTGCTCAACCTGCTGAAGAACGCCCATGAATCCGGTTCGCCGCCGGAGGAAGTCGGCCTCGAGCTGCGCCGCCAGCAAGCCATGCTGCGCATCGAAGTGCAGGATCGCGGCCCGGGCATGAGCGAAGCGGTACTGGCCAACGCCCTGGTGCCGTTCTATTCCACCAAGCGCAGCGGCACCGGCCTCGGCCTGGCCCTGGCGCGCGAAATCGCCGAAGCCCATGGCGGCCGCATCGCGCTTGCCAACCGCGAAGGCGGCGGCCTTGCAGTGGCCATCATCCTTCCCCTTTGATCCAGATCAAACAGTAGCTCAATCGTGCGGCCTACCTTGGAATGTGCAGGCGCTTCGCCTGCGCTTTGAGGAGAACACCATGAAGACAGCCATGGGCTTGCTGCTTGCAGTCGCCGCCACAGCGGTGCAGGCTGACAACGTCAGCACCAATGTCAACCTCGGCGGCAGCGCCACCGAACAATCCGCCGCTTTCGGCGTCACCCATCTCGAGGAAGGGGCCTTCTTCGATACCTTCAATTTCTCGCCCAGCTCCGGCACCTATTCTGTCAATGCCAGCCTGGTGACCCTGGGCTTCACCCCGTCTACCGATGTGACCTTCACCGCCGCCAACGTCAATGGCCACGAGTTGACACTGAGCGGCCCGGGCCTGTTCGAATACGGCTACCTGCTGCCGGCCGCGATCACGGGGCCGCTGGTATTGACCGTCTACGGCTATGTCAATTTCGAAGATACCAGCTTCACCCCCGCCTCAGCCAGCTACGCGGGCACGCTGACCATCAACGCCGTGCCGGAGCCGGGCGCTTACGTCCTGCTGCTGGCGGGGCTCGGCGTGGTCGGCGCGGCGGGCTTCAGCCGGCGCCGCCAGGGGGCTTGAGCGCCGGGCTGGTAAACTGTCGGCCATGACTTCCCGCCGATTTGACCAGCCTGGTTTTCCTCCCGCCACCATCACCGAGTTCGAAGGTGTCCGTTCACTGCACCTGGGTACTTCCTGGGTGCAGGGCGCCATGCGCCTGTCCAAGCCCGACATGATCGAGCTTGAATACGTGCGCATGATGATGATATGGACGCTGTTCCTGCCCGCCCCCCGCCACATTGTCCAGCTCGGCCTGGGCAGCGCGGCCTTGACCAAGTTCAGCTACCGCCAGTTTCCCAAGGCGCGCGTGACCGCGATCGAACTCAATCCGAATGTGATTGCGATATGCGAGGAAAAGTTCGCCCTGCCGCCGAATGACGGGCGGCTCGACGTGCGCCAGATGAACGCCATGGATTTCGTGCTCGACCCGCGCAACCACGGCACGGTGGACGTGCTGCAAGTCGATTTGTACGACGAAGAAGCGCGCGGCCCGGTGCTCGACACGCCGGAGTTCTACCAGGCTTGCTTCGACTGCCTGGGCCCGGACGGCATCATGACCACCAATGTATTTGGCGATTTTGACAACTACGGCAAGAACCTGCAGCACATGGAGCTGGTATTCGACGCCGTGGTATGGCTGCCCGAAGTCCACGACGCCAATATCGTGGTGATCGCCTTCAAGCGCTCGCCTTCGATCGATTTCTCGGTGCTGTACGACCGCGCCAACCAGATCAGGAAATCGCTTAACCTGAACGCGCGCCCATGGGTGGATGGCATGCGCGACTGGATGGCCAACGCGTAGTATAGCTACATGCGCCGCCGCCATCCGTTTAAATAGTTGAAGATTATCAGGTAGTTACTAAAATTAGCTGGCGTCATGCAACAGTTTGTATATCAGGATTGCCCGGCTCGTTTCAGTGGTTTATATTGCGGGGCCTGTGGTTTCAGGCAAGAAACAATATTGTCATAAAGACCAAGAGTTACCGCAATGTCCGAAGCATTCCTAAAGCAGCGAGAAGAATTCAGCGAATACTCGATGAGCCGTATCGGCGTATCGCGCGCAATGTTCGATGAATTCAACCGCATCCTGGCCCCGCATGTCGTCGAGGTGCATTTCCGCAAGGGCGAGTACCTGCAGCGCGCTGGAGTCCCGGCCAGCGTGGCCTATTGGCTGTACCGCGGCGTGGCACGGCGCGGCATGATTACCAAGGACGGCAGCGATGTGACGATGGCGTTTTCATCCGAAGGCGATTCCTGCGGATCGCACCATGACTTGCTGGCGGCGCAGGACGGCCAGCCGGCGCAGGAATTCATTATCGCGGAAACCCCGGTGACGGCGATTCGCGTGGAGTGGGCCACCATGGCGCGCCTGCGTGAAGAACACAGCCTCATGCGCGAGTACTACCTGAAGGTATCGGAGCACTCGATCCGCCGCTATTCGCAAAGCTGCCTGGTGCGCAGCATGACCTCGGCCAATTGCCGGCTGGCGGCTTTCCGCGAACAGTACCCAGGGCTGGAGCAGCGCATTTCGCAGAAATCGCTGGCCTCCTTCCTGGGCATTACGCCGCAATACATGTCCACGCTCCTGCGGCAGGAGCAGGAACGCGGCGGCGACTGAACTTTTACGCAGCGTCCTGTTCGCGGCGCATGAGCTGCGACAGGTAGGCCGGCGTGATCTGCAGGTAGGACGCCAGCACCTTCTGTGAAATCCGGCGTTCCAGGTTCGGATACTCCGCCCTGAAATTGGCCAGGCGCTCTTCGGCGCTCGATGCGGTGTGCGTAATGAAGCGGCGCGCCTGGCTGCACACGGCAAATTCCAGGATGCGCGTCATGTAGGCCGTCAGCACCGGGTGCTCGCTGCGCGCCATGCTCATCTGCTCCCAGTCGAAACGGAAGCCCTGCACCGAGGTCTCGGCGACGATGAAGGAGCGCGCCGGCAGTTCGCCGCGCATTTCCAGCAGGTCTTCGTAGGCGTTTGCAATATGGCTTTCGGTGGCGAAACGCATGGTGACTTCGTTGCCGCCTTCGCTGACATAACCGACGCGTGCCACGCCGCCCGTCAGCCAGAACACCTCGCGCGAGGTCTGCCCCACGTGTTGCAGCAGTTCGCCGCGGCGCGCCGAAAACGGCACCGCGAGCGGGGCGATGCACCGGCTGGATTCGTCAAACAATTGTTCGTCGACGGCGTAGCGCGCCATCATGTCGGCCTTGAAATTCTGCCGTAGCTTCAGGAAATGTTGATTCATTGCGCCCCAGTATTCGTTTTTTGTTTTTGACTACATCTGGTCAGGCCAGATTTACTTCATTCTAAAAACAAGGGGCGCGCGGTTTCGATCAACTATTTGAACTTTCTGTAAAAATTTTCATACGCCGTTAAATGAATGACACCGGCCAGGCGCTTGACCAGGCCATCCACCTTGCCGGGGTCCACCTGGCCATAGCCCAGGGCCAGTCCTTGCCAGTTGCACTGGCCGGCCACGGCATGCACGCTGAGGGCGTTGGCGATCATGCCTTCCTGTTCGAGGGCGCGGCGGCCGATCTCCACGTCCGACAGGCGCGGGTCTTCCCAGCGCAGCGCAAGGTGCATGCCGGCCGACGCGCCCTGCACGCTGGCGATGCTGCCCAGGTGCCTGTCCAGCGCTTCCACCAGGGCGTCGCGCCGCTCGCGGTAGACGCGGCGCATGCGCCGCAGGTGCAGGGCGAACTGTCCGCTACGCAGGAATTCGGCCAGCGCAAGCTGGTCGGCAGCACGGCCGCGCGAGGCCGATTGCTGGCGCATGGTGGCCAGCGGTTGCACCAGCCAGGGCGGTACCACCAGGTAACCGATGCGCAAGCCGGGGAACATGGTTTTGCTGAAGGTGCCGCAATACAGCACCGGGGCATCCGGCTGCAGGCCCTGCATCGATGCCAGCGGCGGGCCGTCGTGGCGGAATTCGCTGTCGTAGTCGTCTTCGATGATCAGCGCTCCGCAGGAACGCGCACCGTCGATCAGGGCCATGCGGCGCGCCAGCGACAGCACCGTGCCGGTCGGGTATTGGTGCGATGGCGTGGTGTAGATCAGGCGCGGCGGGCGCTCTTTCCAGTCCGCGGGACGCGGCGCGATGCCCTCGTCGTCGACATCGATCGGCTCCAGTTTCAGGCTGGCGGCGCGAAAGGCGGCCATGGCGCCGCCATAGCCGGGGTTTTCCATCCACAGCGTTTCGCCGGCGTCGGCACAGGCGCGGCCGCACAGGTCAAGGCTGCTTTGGCTGCCGTCGGTGATGAACACCTGCGACGCTTCGCAGATCACGCCGCGCGAGGCGCGCAGGTAATCGGCAATGGCTTCGCGCAGCACCGGCTCGCCGCACGGATCGCCGTAGTTCAGCTTTTCGGTCGGCAGCGAACGCCAGGCGCGTTCCAGCAGCCGGCGCCACAGGCCGATCGGGAAGCTGGGCAGGTCGGGTACGCCCGGCACGAAAGGCGTGCCGCTGGCAGCCGAAGCAGTGCTGTGGCGCAGGTTCTGCGCACGCTGCGACAGGCCCTTGTAAGGCACCACCACGCTGGCCTCGCGCTGGCGCGCCGGCGCCACGGCAGCCACGATGGTGCCGCTGCGATCGGTCGTCACATAGCCTTCGCTGGTGAGCTGTTCGTAAGCGTACAGCACGGTGTTGCGCGCCACGCCCAGTTCGCAGGCCAGGGCGCGCGTGGCGACCAGGCGCGTGCCCGGGGCCAGCGTGCCGTCACGGATGGCGGCACGCAGGCATTCGTGCAGCAGGCGTTGGCGCGGCCAGCCATGGTGGCCGTGGCTGGCGGTGAAGTTTGAAATCAGCAGCGAATAGTCCAAGCGTGGCTCCATGGTTTTACATGCCCCTGGACCTGTTACAGGGGCCAGCAGGACATTATAGTCCGATGCCATGAACACAACACTTCCCCCATCCGACCGCACCCGCGTGCGACGTGGCGCCGTCAATGCCGCCTATGACCCTGAACTGGTTCGCGCCATCGTCGATGCCGCCTACATTTGCCATATCGCCTTCAGCGACGGGCAAGGCACGCACTGCATCCCGACCGCCTGCTGGCGCGAGGGCGAGCACCTGTACATCCACGGCTCCAACGGCAGCCGCATGCTGAAGCAGTTGATGGCGCAGGACGCCTGCGTCACCATCACCCACCTGGACGGCCTGGTGCTGGCGCGTTCGGCCTTCAACCATACGATGAACTATCGCTCGGTGATGATTTACGGCCGCTTTGAGGCCGTGGACGAAGCGGAGCAGCGCAACACGCTGGACGCCTTCATGGATCACCTGGCGCCGGGCCGCCGCCTTGAAGTCCGCGGCGGCAACGACAAGGAGCACGCAGCCACCACGGTGCTGCGGCTCCCGCTGGCCGAAGCGGCATGCAAGGTGCGCAGCGGCGGGCCGAATGACGATGAGGAAGACATGGGCATTGCAGCCTGGGTGGGCGAACTGCCATTCGTGCAGCTGCGCACTGCACCGGTTGCCGATCCGCTGTGCCAAGTTACGGCGCCGGCGTATGTCCTTGATTGGGAGGCCAAATAAGCGCCATTACCGTCCGCCAGGCAGCGGCATGACTAGCGCACTTTGAGCTTCAGCAGCCGCTTGTCGGGTGGCGGCCAGTCGAGCCGCATGCCGCGCAGGGTTTCCAGCAACAGGCGGGCGACCACTTCGTTTCGATAGCGCTTTGAATTCGCGGGAACCACATACCATGGCGCGTGGCCGGCGTCGGTCTCCGTGATCGCATCTTCGTAGGCCTTCTGGTAGTCGTTCCAGAGCTCGCGCTGCTTCAGATCCTCGGGATCGAACTTCCAGTGCTTGTGCGGGTCGTCCACCCGTTCCTGCAGGCGTTCTTTCTGTTCGTCCTTTGAAATGTGCAGGAACAGCTTGACGATGGTGGTGCCGCTTTCGGCCAACATGCGCTCGAAGTCGCGGATCTGTGCATAGCGGCGCTTGCATTCCTGCGGCGTGATCATGCCGAGCACGCGGGTGATCAGCACGTCCTCATAGTGGCTGCGGTTGAAAACTACGATTTCGCCGGCTTTCGGCGCTTCGCGGTGGATGCGCCACAGGAAGTCGTGCGCGGCCTCGATCTCGGTCGGCGCCCGGAACCCGACGGCGCGCAGGCCCATGGGATTGATCCTGCTGAACAGGTGGCGCACGGTGCCGTCCTTGCCGGAGGTATCCGTGCCTTGCAACACGATCAGCAGCTTGCGTTTGCGCTCCGCATACAACATCTCCTGCATGTCGGAGATGTCGTCCAGCATCTTGTCCAGCAATCCCTTATCGGGCTTGCTGTCCGCTTTCGCATCCTTGTCGCGCAGCCGCAGGTCAGGTTTGGCCCGGAATTGGTCGATCGCTTTCATGCAACGACATTAGCACGGCTTGCGGCTCAGCGGCGCTCACGCCACCACAGAAGCAACACGCTGACGGCGAACGCGATACCCAGCAACCAGCGTGGCACGGCAGTCGCCCACAATTGCGTCTCGCCTGCGCGCGGCGTGGCGCGGGCGGCCGGATCGGCGGCAGCATTGGCGACCGGCTGGCCGCTGCGGCTGGCGTAGCGGGCCGTCGCATCGTGGCGCAACGCAGCCTGCCATTCCGGCCAGTCTTTGGCACCGAATACGTAGACCGCGTTTTCGGCGCCGCCGCTGCGCACCGGCAGCCATCCAGCCGCGCGAGGCCAGAGCGCCACGCAAGCGGCATCCGCGCGCTCGTCGCGGGCCTGCCAGCGCATCGCTTCCTGTCCCACCGTGACTTCGACCCCTGTTGCCACGCCTTGCGCGCACACCTCGGTACGCAACCCGGCTAATGGCATGGGGTCGGCGTCGAGCCAGCGCACCTTCTGATCACTGTCCAGCGCGGACAGGTCGATGACTTGCTGCCACCACTGGCCAAGGGCAGCCGGCTCGCTGATGGCGTGCTTGTGCCAGTCCCGGATTCCCAGCCACAGGACGCGGCCCTTCTGCCAGTCACGCTGCCACAGCCATGGCTTGCCATCCTTGTCGCGCGCTATGGCCTGCCATCCGCCGCCGCCTGCCGGCACATGCGCACCTGGTGCGAAAGCCAGCGTGGCGCCTGCAAACGCCAGGTGGCGCACGTCTTCCTGCTCGGTCGTGACCGACTGCGGCGCAAGCTTCAGTCCAAGTTCGCGCTGCCACAGCGCGGGCTGGTCGGCATTGCCGCCCAGGACCAATAACGGCAGGCCTTGTGCGGCCTGGGCCAATGCGCCGCGCAGGCCGCCGCGTTCCAGCCAGGCCGCATCGGCCACCAGTGCATTCGGGTGGGCCAGCGGGGCGCGTGCCTCCTCATTGCGTGTCAGCGACTTGCCAAGCGTGGTTTGCCAGTCGACGATTGCGTTCGAATCTGTCAGCAACTGGTTCAGCACACGCGCATCGAAGGACGGGGCGCCGAAGCGGCCCTGCACTTGCAAAGGGACGGCGTCCTGCACGCGCAGCGGCACCGGGCCTTGCGCAATGGGCTTGCCATCCTGGTCGAGCAGGCGCGCTTGCAAGACCATCGCTTCCGCCATTGGCGGTTGCCATTGGACGGTCAAGGCTTCGGCCGCCGCGGAGGCGCGCGACTCGGACAGCACCTGGCCATTCTCGGCCAGCAGTTGCAGGCGCCAAGCGGCTTGCGGGACATTGCGCCGCACAGTCAGTGCAAAGCTGCGGCCTAGAGGAAGGGAGCGCGGAAAGTCCAGCCATAGCAGGCCTTCCTTTGCCGGCGCCCACTGGATTGGGCGCACCGGCATGTCGCGCCATTGCGCCTCGTGCAAGCCTTGACCTTGCACTTCCAGCACGGTACTGCGCGGCGCCGCCGGCAATTGCGCCAGTGCTGCCGCAAGGCGGTCGTCAGGCGCTGTTGGCGACGCTCCCGCAGTCGCCAGGACTAGCGGCTGCGGGCCGCCAACCGGTGCCGGCGGCGCGGCGAGCAAGGTCGCCAACGAGGCGCCAGCCGCCACGGCCAGCGCTGCGTCTACCCAGCGCTTCTTGCGCAGGTAAAGCAAAGCGCTCACCGTCCCGGCCAGCATTGCGCCACCGTACAGGAAGTTGATATCCACGTTCACGGCGCGCCCTTCCCTCGCAATGCCTGCCCAAATTTGGTTTGCGCCTGCGGGCGCGCCTGCAGCAGCACCATCGGCTTCTCCACCGTTGTGCGCAGCCAGGCCCGCAACTGGGCACGGCATGGCAGGCAACCATCGGCCACATCCTGCACTGCGGCCAGTGCAGACAGGCGTTGTTCGCCATCACTGATACGCGCCACGGCTTCGCGCGCTGCCTTGCTCCACAAGGCGGGAAGCGCGCCATCGCTGCCGAGGGCCTGCACCAATTCGCGCACATCGGCCGGGACAAACTCGGTAGCCGTGCCTTGCGCCCGGCGATAGCTGGCGGCACCATTCATCTCGCCGGTCATGCGTTTTTCTTCCTTGATGGCGGGTGGCACAAAGGCGGTGCGGTGCAGGTAAACGCGTTCGGCCTGCTGCAGCTCCTTGATGGCGCCAAGTGCCTTGTACTCTGGCGGCAAGGCCGGTTTCGGTGCGATCGCGCGCAGATGTTTCTCTGCGTCCCACATTGCCCGCAACGCGCGGCGCAACACTTCCTTGGTCGCCGGGTCGAAGATGGTGGCATTGCCTTCCTGGTCATGGGCATGGCCGAACTCGGCGGCGATGTTGCCGGTGCCAAAGCCTCCAGGACCCTGGGTGCTCGCGCCACCGTGCTCGTGGCCATCGGCGTCGCCCTGTCCTTCATCGCCGAACAGGGAAGATTCTTCGCCGAGGAATTGACCGTAGCGCAGGCGCAGCTTGGCCTGGTCGCCGGCGATCCTCTCGCTGCGGGCGCGTAGTTCAGCGGCGCCGAGGCGCGGCGAGTCGGCAAGCAGTTGTTCGGTGTCGATGATGATCTGGCGCTGGCTGCGCAGGTTTTCCGGCTTCACCATGGATGGCAAGGCTGTCGACTCCAGCGCTTCGTCTTGCTGGCCGGGCAGGCGCAGCGTGTAGGTCGGCGATTGGGCGATATGCGGGACCGGAGCGTTGTCGCTTGCGCGCACGAAGAAATACAGTTCATCACCAGGCTCCATGCCGAGTTCTTTCAGCATCCATTGCTTGTTCCAGCTACGCTTGCGTGGATCGTTTGATGCGGGAAGCGGCGTTTCCTTGTCGGTGAAACGGATGTTCTCCCCGCTGCCGCGCGCGAGCGTCATATGCAAGGTGGCTTTAACGACCGCATAGTCGTCGCTGACGCTGACGTTGATCTGCGCGCTTTGGGCGTCTGGCTTCAGGACCGTTACCGATTCGTTTGGCGCGGCAATGGCGACCTGCGGCGCCTGGTCGGGTGTTACGCGGATCGTGTAGCGCTGGCTTGCGTTGCGGCGGCTGCGCCAGAAGGTGGAATCGCTGGCGATCCATTCCGCGCATTGGCCTGCTTCGGTTTGCAGGGTCTGGCCGTCGCCAAGTTCGATGGTGGCAGCGGCATTGATGGCACACCAGCGCAATTTGCTGTGCTGGGGGACCAGCAGGTCGCGCGGCGCGCCTTCGCTTGGCTTCACGCCTGTGTACGGCGGAGGTTCGGCATGCAGCTTGATGCCGGCTGCGGCGATGGCCGCCTGCACTGCCGAGCCGTTTCCGGCCGGTGCCGCGTAATGCGGTCCATGTGCTGCGGCATAGCCCCAGGCGCCGATGGCGGCGGTCACCGCTAACGCTAGCGGGATGGCGTTGAAGCGGACTTTCTGCTTTGCGATGCGGCGCAGGCGTTCATCGCTCAGGGCCTGGTCAATGCGGGCCAGCAGACGGTTGCGTTGCAGCTTGCCGAGCGGGCTTTCCGGGGCGGCGGCCAACATCGCACTACTGTCTTCCAGCTCGGGCACGGCGTCGTTCAGCCAGGATGGAAGTTGTTCGTCGATTCGCTTGCGCCAGAGCGCGAAGTCGATTGCGGCCCAAAGCATGGCGGCGGCAGCCAGTGCGAGGGGGACGGTGATCGTAACGGGCCTGGCGCTGCCGAAGGCGCCGGCGAGTATCGATGCAGCCAATACGGCGGCGGGCAGCAGCGGCAGCAGCCAGCTTGCACTGCGCCGGCGGATCAGGGCTTGCAGCATGCGTTGGCGCACGCCAGCCAGGTGGTCAGCGGCGGCGGGCATGGGCCAGGATCCTTTCGACTGCGAACAATGCCAACAGGACTAGTGCCAGCCATTCGGGCGAGCGGGCCAGCGGTGTGGGCAGCGGCTTCGTGCGCCCGGCCTTGATGGTTTGCGCGGGCATTGGATAAGGGGCTGCTTGCACGGTGGCGGCCTGCCAGCGCTCGTAGAGCGCGCGGGCAGCGTCGACGTCTTGCAGCGGCCATTGCGGGGAGGTCCAGGCCAGGCCTTGCGGGGTTTGCGTTTGCCCGGTGCTGTTGGCGGTGCGCCACCAGAGGGCGGCTTTCCAGGAGGTCGGCGGTTCCTTGCCGGGGCGGTCCCAGACGATCAGCTCTGTCGCTGCCGTCGGCGTGTCGGAGATGAGGTAGCGGTTGACGCCATCGGCTGCGGTGCTGAAAGCCGCAAACAGGGCTTGCCAGCGAAGCAGGCGCTCGGCTGGCGCGGATACAACGACGTGCCGTTCGCGGGGAGGTGTGCGTGGCGCGGTGGCGGACGGCGGGGCCAGGCGCAGTTCGACGGCGTGGGCCAGGCGCGGGGGGAGCGCAGGCATGCTGGCGTGGGGGGCGAGGATGAGGAAGCGCGCCTCGGGGCGCCATTCGTGTTCATTACGGGCCAGCCAGTTCCACAAGTCGGCGGGTAACGGCTCACGGGCCGCCACGCTCATGCCGGCGGATTGCACCTGCTGCACCGCCCACGGTGACGATTCGAGCGCCGGCGAGACGAATACCGTATCTCCTTTCCACGGCATGGCAAGCACCGCCATCCACGCGATCAGTACCGCCAGCAACGCCAGCCGCACCAACAGGAGCAGCACCTCCGACCAGCGCAACACCCGCTGTTGTTGCGGCGCAGCTGCCGGCAGGAAGCGCGCGGTGGCGAGAAAGTCGGTCCGCGTGCGTTCTCGCTTGCGCATATGCCACCACACCGGCAGCAACAGTACCGGCAAGGCAAGCCACCACAAAGGCTGCATGCTGGTCATGGCCTGCGCGCCTCCGGCTTTCTCAACCAGGCGCGCAGGACTTCGGCCAGCGGCTGTTCAATCCGCGCCTCGCACAGAGGCACATCATGCTGGCGGCATGCGCTTCGGACAGCCGCGAAGTGCGACTCGAGTGCTGCATGGTATTGATCCCGGTCGGCGCGAGTAAAGCTGTGCAGGCGGGCACCCTCCTCCGGGTCGCGATACGCGCGGCCGGCGGCGAAGTTCGCTTCGACTTCGGCCTCGGTACGCAAGGCCAGCAAGCGCACGTCATGCCGCATATGGCGCAGGCGCACCAGCGCCTCCTCCAAAGGAGAAGGCCAGTCCAGCGCATCGCTGGCGGCAAACACCATGCTTTGCGAGCGTGCGAAATGCAGACTGGCCCGCAGTGTCTCGGCATCCGGCAATTCACCGGATGGGGTCGCGCGCTGCAAGGCTGCCAGCACGCGCTGCAAATGGCGCGGGCCGCGCGAAGCTTGCGTGAATTCCACTTTGCCATTGGAGATCACCAGCAACCCGAACGCATCGCCCTGGCGTTGCGCAATCGCCGCCACGCAAGCCAGCGCCGTGCGTGCATACCAATGCTTGCTCAAGCCATCCACACGCCGGCTTGGCTCCGCCATCGACGCAGTAGCATCCAGCACCAGCCAGCTCGCCACGTGGCTGTCGCGCTCCGCCTCGCGCACATAGTAGCGGTCGGCCCGCGCCAGCAGCTTCCAGTCGACGCGGCGCCACTCGTCGCCGGGTGCGTAAGCCCGGTATTCGGAGAATTCGACGCCGGCGCCGCGTTCGCGGCCCGCATGGATGCCATGACCGAGCCCCGCCAGCACGTGGCGGATCACCAGTTCAAGGTCGGCGGAATGCGCCAGCAGCGCAGGTGTTTCCAGCATTGCTTATTCGGGCTTGATTGCGTCGCGCAATGCGGCCAGGATGTCGGCGATCGCGATACCGTCAGCTTCCGCCTCGAAATTTCGCAGCACGCGATGCGCCAATACCGGCAACAACATGTGGCCAATATCTTCACGGGTCACCGCCAGTCGGCCCTGCATCAACGCACGCGCCTTGGAGGCCAACACCAGCGCCTGCCCGGCACGCGGGCCGGCGCCCCAGCCGACATGCTTTTTAATCGCTTCGACAGTCGTCTCGCGCGGACGGGTAGCGCGCACCAGACGTGTCGCATAGCGCAGCAAATGGTCTCCGATTTCAATGTCGCGCACCAGCGCCTGCAAGCGCAGCAGGGTTTCCACATCCATCGCCGGCTCGGCGTCTTTCAAACCGGCGTGGGTGGTTGCTGACACCATCGCGACCTCCTCATCTTCCGTTGGGTAGCCAACGTCGATGTGCAGAAGGAAGCGGTCCAACTGCGCTTCCGGCAGCGGGTAGGTGCCTGCCTGTTCGATCGGGTTTTGCGTTGCCAGGACGAAGAACGGGCGCGGCAGCTGATGGGTCTGGCCGGCAAAAGTCACCGAGCGTTCCTGCATCGCTTCCAGCAGCGCCGACTGCGTCTTCGGCGGCGCGCGGTTGATTTCGTCCGCCAGCAGCACTTGCGTGAACACCGGCCCTTGCTGGAAGCGGAATTCGCGCTTGCGCGTCGCATGGTCTTCTTCCAGGATTTCGGTACCGACGATATCGGACGGCATCAGGTCCGGCGTGAACTGCACGCGGCGGAATTCCATGTCGGTGGCCTGCGCCAGCGACTTGACCAGCAGCGTCTTGCCCAGGCCCGGCACACCTTCCACCAGCGCGTGCCCGCCAGCCAACAGGCAGATGACCAGCGAGTCGATCACTTCCTCCTGGCCGATGATGACGCGGCCCATGCTCGCCTTCAAAGCCTTTACCCTGGCGTGCAGTACGCCGATCTCGTTTTCGCTCCAGCCGCTTTCAGCCACGGTCATGCCCCCAACGCGTATTGAATGATATTGACAGCGAAGCGCGTGTTGTCGATTGCCAGCCAGCGCTTGTTGCGGAAGTCATAGTCCCACTCGCAGCCATAGTCCTTATTGCTATACAAAAGCCTGATGCGGCCACCGAATTCCACGGCCTTCAGGTAGTCGTGCACCAGGTCGTCGCCCCAGCCATTCAGCTCCATCCCGGTATTTGGCGGCCCATCGAAGTTGAAGAAGGCCGAATACAGCGGATGGTTGTTGGGGATCTTGTGCAGTGCCTTGAGGCCAAAGATCCGCGCCACTTCCGCCTCGAACGATTTCGCAAACAGGCCATCGATATCGTGATTGCAGTCGTCCACGAAGACGAAGCCGCCGCCCCGCACATAGCGCTCGAAGTTTTTGCGCTCGGCGGAGGTGAACTGCACCAGCTTATGACCGGCCAGGTAGCAGAACGGCGCCTCCAGCATCTTCGGATCGGACAGCGCAACGATGCGCTCAACGGGATCAACTTTCAGGGTGGTGTATTCGACCAGTGAGTTGAGCACATTGCTCGGCATCCGGATATCGACATCCCAATCGCCCGACTCGTAAGTCAGGCGCGTGAAATAGAAATCGTAGGCAGGCATTCCTTAAACCGCGTCGGACAACGACGTGAAGTTGAAGTCACGCACCTTCATGGCAGGAATCATCAGCTTGCGCGAATCGGTATCCCCGATCAGCACCGGGCGGCCCAGTTCATCGATATTGTTCAGCATCGAAACAGGGCTGTCGTTGAAGCGGAAGTTCTTGATCGGATGCTTGATCTTGCCGTTCTCAATGTAGAACGTGCCGTCGCGGGTCAGGCCGGTCAGCGCCACCGATTGCGGATCGACCATGCGGATATACCAGGTGCGGGTCACCAGGATGCCCTTCTTGGTCGAAGCAATCAGTTCTTCAGTCGACCTGGAGCCGCCCGCCATGATGATGTTGCCTGCCGGCGGAGTGGCCTCCTTGCGCTGCTTCTGCGCCCAGTAACGGTTGTAGTCGAGCGAGGTGATGACGCCGCCCTTGATCAAGTCACGGCGGGCGCGTGCCTGCATCGAGCCCTGGTCCCACGGCAGCACCGGCGCATTGGCGTCCCACGGGTCGGTCCAGACATTCACCTGCTCGTCGAACAGCTTGTCGCCCAGGCGATTTGCACCGCCCTTCTTGGACAGGAAGCTGCGGCCTTCATCCGCGGAACGCGCATCGAAGGCGCTGAACATGAAGTTAAGCAGGTCATTGGTGGCGGCGGGCTCCATCACCACGGTGTAGCGGCCCGGCTCCAGTGCCTTCGCATCCACCGAGCGCAGCGCCTTCTCAATCGCGATCTCGGAGGCCGCGCGCGGGTCGAACGCCTTCGGATCGTAGGCCGCGCGGTTGACCCAGCCTGAACCGCGGCCATCGTCAGTGCGCGTAGTCACGGTGAAATTCAGGCCACCCAGTTCCTGGAAGCCGAACACGCCGTTCGAGTTGGCGACACAGTCGAAACCGATGCTATCGTTGAAGAAGCCCGCGGCCTGCAGGCCGGCCTTCTTCGCCGCGTCGATGCTGGCGAAGGCCACGTCGGCCCGGTAATCCGGATTGAACGCTTCAGCATTGCGGTTGAAGGTGTTGGTCGCCCTGAATTCCTGCTTGCCTACGGCCGGCATGAATTCTGGATTATCCGGAGCCAGGCGCGCGATTTCTTCGGCACGGCGCACTGCTGCTTCCAGCGATTTGGCGTCGAACTGGTTGCAGGTGGCGGAACCTTGCTTCTTGCCGAAGGCGACGCTGACCACCAGGCTGGTGTCTTCGATCTGCCCGGCGGTGGAGACACTGTTGTTCGCGTAACGCACATTGCCCTTGCGGCTGCCGCTCAGGTTGATGCGGCACTCGTCGGCCTTGGACATGGCCATCACTTTGTCGCAGATGCTTTTTGCTTCGTCTTTGCTCAGGAGTTTCATCTATCGCGTCCTTAGTCAATCTTGCGGGCAGTGTTGATCACATTGATGCCATTGAAGCGCGTCGTCGAAGAGCCGTGCGAAACAGCGCTGACCTGGCTTGGCTGGCCTTTGCCATCGAAGAACGAACCGCCCATGCGCCAATCGCGCTGGTCGCAGGTGGCCGAACAGGAGTTCCAGAATTCCTGGGTGTTCGACTGGTATGCCACGTCGTTCAGCATCTGGCCGACCTTGCCATCCTTGATCTCGTAGAACAACTGGCCGCCGAACTGGAAGTTGTAGCGCTGCTGGTCGATCGAATACGAGCCGCGCCCCAGGATATAGATGCCCTTCTTCACGTCCTTCACCATCTCATCCACCGACAGCGGCTTCCTGCCGGCCTCCAGAGACACGTTGGGCATGCGCTGGAATTGCACGCTGCTCCAGGAATCGGCATACGAGCAGCCCTGCGATTCCTTCTCGCCCAGGATGTGCACCTGGTCGCGCGTGGCCTGGTAGTTCACCAGGATGCCGTTGCGGATCAGGTCCCACTTTTTCGAAGCCACGCCTTCGTCGTCGTAGCCCACGTTGCCCAGTGAGCCCGGGGTGGTCTTGTCGGCCACGATGTTGACGAGGTCGGAGCCGTACTTGAAGTTCTTGCCCTTCCACTTATCCAGCGTGGCGAAAGAGGTACCGGCGTAATTGGCTTCATAGCCCAGCACGCGGTCCAGCTCCGTCGCGTGGCCGACGCTTTCGTGGATCGTCAGGAACAGGTGCTCGGGGCTCAGCACCAGGTCGTATTTGCCGGGTTCGACCGATTTGGCCGACAGCTTTTCGCGCGCCTGCTTGCCAGCCGCCCTGGCATCTTCGATGATGTCGTAGCCGCCGTTGTATAACGGGGTCACGCCGCCTGCCGCACGCACCTTGTGCTCCGGCTTGGCGTCGAAGAATTCATAACCCATGCCGGCCGGTGAAGACAAGCCATCGCGCGTGCGGAATTTGCCGGTCGCCTTGTCGACCGCGGTGGCGGTGAACGGCGCCCACAGGCGGTGCACGTCCTGGTCGATGTAGGAACCATCGGTCGAAGCAAAGTATTTCTGTTGGTTGACCTGGAACAGGTTGGCGGTCATGAAGGACGCGCCGGCGTCCAGGCCTGCCTTGTTTGCGGCCAGCAGCATGTCGGCCTTTTCCTTGATCGGCACTTCGCGCCAATCCTTCTTGAAAGGCGTCTGCCATGCGACTTCGCCCACGCCCTTGACCGGCGCCAGTTGCACCGGCGAGGCCTGCAGGCGCGAATTGGCGCGCGCAATGGCGACAGCCTGGCGCGCGGCGTCGGCCACCGCATCCACCGTCAGCGCGTTGGTGGCGGCGAAGCCGTAGGCGCCATTGGCGACCACGCGCACGCCGACGCCGGTCGACTCGGTATTGACGATGTTCTCAACGCGGGTGTCGCGGGTGGTGATGAACTGGTTCAGGTAGCGGCCGATGCGCACGTCGCAGTAGCTGGCGCCAGCCTTGGTGGCGGCATTCAGCGCGGCGTCGGCCAGTTCTTTCTTGAACTTGCGCGCCATCGGATTCGCCAAATCTTCCGCGGCGATGGCATTGCCAAAGACGGGGACCAGCATGGTGCCGCCGGCAGCAGCGGCGACTTTCAGGAAAGATCTACGTTCCAATGTGTTACTCCATTCTTAAAACCGGTAAAGCAGTGTCAGACCCGCAGGGTCCGACACCGATTCGCGGTTTTAGACTGCGTCAGACAAAGAGGTGAAGTTGAAGTCACGCACCTTCATGGCAGGAATCAGCAACTGGAATTGCGATTCGTCGCCAGCCAGCACTTCCGGACGGCCCAGTTCTTCGATGTTGTTCAACATCGTCACCGGGCTTTCATTGAAGCGGAAGTTCTTCACCGGATGCTTGATCTTGCCATTCTCGATGTAGAAGGTACCGTCGCGGGTCAGGCCAGTCAGCAGCACGGTCTGCGGATCGACCATGCGGATATACCAGGTGCGGGTCACCAGGATGCCCTTCTTGGTCGAGGCTACCAGCTCCTCGGTCGACTTGGAACCGCCCGACATGATGATATTGCCCGGCGCGCCAATGGCACGCTGGTTCATCTTCTTGCCCCAGAACGGCGAGTAATTCATCGACGCGATCTTGCCGTTCTTGATGATGTCCATGCGTTCGCGCGCCAGCAAGGTCTGGTTGTCCCAGGGCAGCACGGGAATATCCTTGTCCCACGGGTCGGCCCACACGTTCACCTGTTCGTCGAACAGCTTCTCGCCCATGCGGTTGCCGCCGCCTTTTTTCGCCAGGAAGCTGCGGCCCTCATCGGCCGATCGCGCATCGAAGCTATTGAACATGAACGCCAGCAGGTCGGAGGTGGCGGCAGGCTCCAGAATCACCGTGTAGCGGCCCGGTTCCAGCGCCTTGGCTTCCGCCGAACGGATGGCTTTTTCCATTGCCACCTCGGCCGCTGCGCGCGGATCGAAGCGGGCCACGTCCTGCGCATCGCGGCGCACCCAGCCCGAACCGCGACCATCTTCGGTGCGCACGGTACAGGTGAAATCGATGCCGGTCTGCGACTGATGGCCGAACACGCCGCGCGAGTTGGCGATGGTCTCGAACGAGGACTGGTCGGTAAAGAAGCCGGCTGCGACCAGGCCTTTCTTCCTGCACGCTTCGATGCTGTAGGCGGCAACCTGTGCGCGGTACTCCGGATTGATCGCGTCGGTCGACTTGCTGAAAGTGTCGGAACCCTTGAACGCCTGCTTGTCCGGCGTAGGCATGAACTCCGGATTCTCCGGCGCCAGCTTGGCCAGTTCTTCCGCGCGCTGCACGGCTTTCGCCAGCGACTTGTCGTCGAACTCGTTGATGACGGCCGTGCCCTGCTTCTTGCCGAAAGCGACGGCGACGGACAACTGGGTGTTCTCCACCAGGCCCGCAGTCGATACGGCATTGCGCGCATAGCGGATATTGCCGGTACGGCTGCCGTTGATGGTGACGATGCATTCGTCGGCTTTGCTCAGCGACATTACCTTGTCGGAGATGCGCTTGGTCTCTTCCTGATTCAGGATCTTCATGGTTGTCCTTTACGCTCAGCCGATCTTGCGGGCAGTGTTGATCACGTTGATGCCGTTGAAGCGGGAGGTCGATGAACCATGCGACACCGCGCTCGACTGCATCGGCTGGCCTTTGCCATCAAAGAAGGAACCGCCCATGCGCCAGTCGCGCTCATCGCACATGGCGGTGCAGGCGTTCCAGAACTCCTGGGTGTTCGACTGGTAAGCCACGTCTTCCAGCATCTGGCCGATCTTGCCGTCCTTGATCTCGTAGAACATCTGGCCGCCGAACTGGAAGTTGTAGCGCTGCTGGTCGATCGAGAAGGAGCCGGCGCCCACGATGTAGATGCCCTTCTTCACGTCTTTCACCAGTTCGTCCGGGGTCAGCTTCTTCTTGCCCGCCTTGAGCGAAACGTTGGGCATGCGCTGGAACTGCACATTGCTCCAGGAGTCCGCGTAAGAGCAGCCGTGCGATTCTTTTTCGCCGATCACCGCCACCTGGTCGCGCGTGGCCTGGTAATTGACCAGGATGCCATTCTTGATGATGTCCCAATGCTTGCACTTGACGCCTTCATCGTCGTAGCCGACCGCGCCCAGCGAGCCAGGGATGGTTTTGTCGGCTTCGATGTTGACCAGGTCGGAACCGTACTTGAATTTCTTCGACTGCTGCTTGTCCAGCGTGGCGAAAGAGGTGCCGGCGAAGTTGGCTTCATAGCCCAGCACACGATCCAGTTCGGTCGGGTGGCCGACGGATTCGTGGATCGTCAGCCACATGTGTTCCGGCGACAGCACCAGGTCGTACTTGCCCGGTTCGACCGATTTGGCGGTCAGTTTTTCCTTGGCCTGGCGGCCGGCAGCTTTCGCATCCTCGACCAGGTCGTAGGTACGGTTGTACAGCGTGGCGACGCCGCCCGCTGCCTTGATCTTGTCTTCCTTGCGGCCGTCCAGGTATTCATAGCCCATGCCGACCGGAGTGCCCAGGTCGGAGCGGCTGCGGAACTTGCCGGTCGACTTGTCGACGGCGGTGGCAAAGAACGGCACCCACAGGCGATGCAGGTCCTGGTCGATATAGGAACCGTCGGTGGAAGCGAAATACTTCTGCTGGTTGACCTGGAACAGCAGGGACTGGATGAAGGAAGCGCCGGATTCCAGCGCGCCCTTGTTGGCGGTGATCAGCAGGTCGGCCTTCTCCTTGATCGGTACCGTGCGCCAGTCTTTCTTGATTGGCGTCGCCCACGACACTTCGCCCACGCCCGGGGTAGGTGCCAGTTGCACGCCGGCAGCCTGCAGCTTGGAGTTGGCCTTGGCGATGGCAACCGCCTGGCGCGCCGCGCCGGCCACCCCGTCCGGCGACATGTCGCTGGTCGCTGCAAAGCCGTAGGCGCCATTGGCGATCACGCGCACGCCGACGCCAGCCGACTCGGTGTTGGTGACGTTTTCAATGTTCAGGTCACGGGTGGTGATGAACTGGTTCAGGTAGCGGCCAATGCGCACGTCGCAGTAGCTGGCGCCGGCCTGGGTGGCCGCGGTCAGCGCGGTATCTGCCAGCATCTTCTTGAACTTCACTTCCACGGGCTTGATCAGCTCGTCGGCCGCAATGGCGCGGCCAAAAGGCATCATCATGGCAGCCATCGCACCGCCGCTCATGTTGAGGAATGCACGTCGTTCCATAGTCTCTCCAGGGTTATCGTTTTTACCTAAGACAGCTTGCAGGAGTCAAATCCTACGCAATTTTTATGCCATTGTGTAAAGCTTGTACAAAGCAGAAACAATTGCCGAAAAAATGGGGACGTACCCCATTTAAAGAAGCTTTCTCTTTAAATGGGGTACGTCCCCATTTTTTCGGCAATTGTGTCCGGGAGGTGTCCGCACACCGTCCGCGCGGACACTTGACCAAGCGGCCAGCTTGCCCGATCATCAAGGCCCGGGCGACCGGACCCGCTGTGTCGCCTGCCCAACGAAAAAAGGAGACTCCTGAATGAAACAGTACGTCCTGGCCGGCTTGCTGGCCGTTGGCTTCACCAGTTTTTCCGGCGCGGCTTTGGCAGATCCTGCCTTGAAAGCTGCAATCGCCAGCCCCACCCGCAACGCGGACAACGTCAAGCGCGACCAATTCCGCCATCCCTACGAGACCCTGACCTTCTTCGGCATCAGGCCGGGCATGACGGTGGTCGAACTGTCGCCGGGCGGCGGCTGGTACACCGAGATCCTCGCCCCCTACCTGCGTGACCAGGGCAAGCTGATTACAGCCGGCTCCACGCCGCAATCGGCCGATGAAAAAGTGCGCAAATCGGCCGAGCGCTTCCAGGAATTCCTGGCCAAACAACCTGGCCGCGACAAGGTGGTGCTGGGCGCCTTCGAACCGGGAAAAGGCTTGTATAGCTATGCGCCAAAGGGCAGCGCCGACATGGTGCTCACCTTCCGCAACATCCATAACTGGATCGGCACCGGCGACGAAAACATGAAGAAGCTGATGTCCAGCATTTACGACACCCTGAAGCCGGGCGGCGTGTTCGGCGTGGAAGAGCACCGCCTGCCGGCTGCCATGAAGCAGGACGCCGAAGCCAGCTCCGGCTATATGCACGAAGCCTATGTGATCAAGATGGCCGAGCAGGCCGGCTTCAAGCTGGTGGCCAAGTCCGAAGTCAACGCCAATGCCAAGGACGACGCCAACCACGAAAACGGCGTATGGGCCTTGCCGCCAACCTTCACCAACAAGGACAAGGACCGCGCCAGGTACGCTGCCATCGGCGAGAGCGACCGTATGACGCTGAAGTTCGTCAAGCCGCAGTAATCAGTGCTGACAAGGCTGCATCGCGCTGCCGCCGGCCTGTTGCTGGCGGCAGCATCCACCCTGGCTAACGCTGGCGACGCGGCCAATGCGCCGCTGATGCGCTTCGTGCTGCCTTCGGTCACTCCCGGCTCCGAGGTGCAGGTCACCTACTTCCACCTGCTGCTGCGCCTTGCGCTGGAAAAGACCGACGGCCCGTTTTCCATCGAGTTCTATCCCCACGAACTGACCAGCCCGCGGCGCGCCCTGGAACTGAAGCGCAATGGCGTGATCAACATCATGTGGGATGGCACCAACGCCCAGCGCGAACACGACCTGCTGCCGATCCGCATTTCGCTGGTGCGCGACTTGAACGATTACCGTGTCTTCATGATCCGCAAGGAAGACGAGGCGCGCTTCCGCGAAGTGCGCAGCCTGGCCGACTTGCGCAAGCTCACCGCCGGTGCCGGCGTCAACTGGCCTTCGGTGGACGTGTTGCGGCACAACGGCCTGCCGGTTGAAACCACGGTCAACTACAGTTCCCTGTTCCCGATGCTGAAAGCCAGGCGCTTCGACTACATGCCGCGCGGCGTGCACGAAGCGTGGGCGGAAGAGCAGGTGTATGGCAAGGATGGCTTGATGGTGGAACCAAGCATCTTCCTGCATTATCGCGTGCCGTTCTACTTCTTTGTCAGCAAGGACAATAAGGCGATGGCGCAACGGGTGGAGAGGGGATTGAAACTGGCGCAAGCCGATGGCAGTTTCGACAAGCTGTTGAATGGTTACCCGGCTTTTCAGCGCGCCCTGGCGGAAATCGCGGCGCGCAAGCGCAAGGTGTTTGAATTGGAACTTCCTAGCGGGACTGCAGGCGGCTCATCAAGGTAACAAAGCCATAGCCGGCAACGAACAGACCACCCAATACGACGGCAATTGAGACAATCAGGCTAGTCATTCATTCTCCCATGTGCACACGCCAGGCGACATTATGCTGCATGCGCACATGAAAGATTCTCACACTTCGTTTCAAGTTTGTCTGAATTTTGTCATTTTTTCACCGGAGTAAAGGACAAATCGGCGAAGTCATAGCTGAAATCAGTCTCGGTGGACACTGGCGCCATCTTCATGCGGTCGATCGAACCGTCCGGATTCAACGAGAACGTCACATAGGCATCCGCGTTGAAATTGCGCTCCTTCCAGCGCACGATGAAGGTGTCGTGCTGGAAGTGTTCCAGCGTGCCGGTCAAATCCGGCGTGCGGCTGAATGTCATGAGCTGCTTGCCGCCTTCCTGCCTGATGCTCACCGTGCCATACCAGTCATCCTTGTAGTCGCCGTTGTAGGAAGCCAGCGGCAGCGAAGGCTTGGAGGACGCCGCGCGGCCTGCGGTCAGCTTGCCCTGGCGTGCCAGTTCTTCCTTGTGCATTTCCGCTTCCTGCTCGGCATAGACCTTGATCCAGTCGGTCGGCGCCGCGCCCATGTAATTATCCAGGATGCGCCACTGCAGCGCAGTCATTGCCGGGCCGTTTTCCGCGTTGGTGAAGATGGCCACGCCCAGCTTCTCCTCCGGCACCATCACGATGCGCGAATAAAAGCCTTGCAGCGCGCCGCCGTGCATGGCGATCTTGCGGCCACGGTAGTCGCGCAGTTGGAAGCCCAGGCCATACGCGGCAAAGTTAGGCTTGGTGGCAGCCAGCGCCGGTTTCGGCTCGCTGATCTTCATCGGCGTTTGCTGGGTCCACATCTCGCGCGCCTGTTTGGCGCTGAAAAGCTGCTTGCCGTTTTCCAGCTTGCCTTCGTTGAGCAGCACTTGCATCCACTTGGCGATATCTTCCGCATTGGTCTGGATGCCGACTGCGCCCACGGCATTCTGCACCGGCATCGGCTTCACCACGGCGGCTTTGCCATTGATCTTGCTGTGCGGCGCCGAGTAATCGGCCGTCTTCAGCATCTCGTCGACATTGGTGGTAGTGCCGCTCATGCCCAGCGGCGCCAGGATGCGCTCTCGCGTCGTTTCTTCCCAGCTCTTGCCTGACTTCTGCGTGATGATCTTGCCGGCCACGATGTACAGCAGGTTGTCGTAGGCGTAGTTGTTGCGGAAGCTGGTGGCCAGCTTCACGTTGCGCAGGCGCTCGATGATTTCATCGGTGCTGAAGTTGGTGGTAGGCCACCACAGCAAATCGCCGGCGCCCAGGCCCAGGCCGCTGCGGTGCACCAGCAGGTCGCGCACCGTCATGGTGTGGGTCACATAAGCATCCGACATCTGGAAGCCAGGCAGGTGCCTGGTGACGGGGTCGTCCCAGCCAAGCTTGCCCTCGTCCACCAACTGCGCCAGTCCGGCAGCCGTAAAGGCTTTCGAGTTCGATGCAATTTCAAACAGGGTCTTGCCGGTCACCGGCGCCGGGTTGCCCAGCTTGCGCACGCCAAAACCCCTGGTAGCCACGACCTTGCCGTCCTTGACGATAGCGATGGCAATGCCCGGCACGTCGAACGTCTTCAACGCCAGGTTGACGTCGCGATCAAGGTCAAAGGCCGGCGCAGTGGTGGCGGCAGCGGCGACCGTACCCTCCGGTGCGGCGCCAACCGGCGCACTGATGGCAGCACTGGCCGCAAAGGCCAGCATGAGCAGGGTGGCGATTGGTTTCCTCAGCAGCATGATCATTTCTTCAGCAGTTTGTCGACGGAACCCTGGGTCTCAGGGTGGTAGCGCGAGCGCGCCCTGGCGTAGACGCCTTTGGCCCACGACGCCTCGTTCGGATTGTTCAGCAGCGCCTTGTACAGCGGGACCACGAACTTCTGGCGGCCGACGCTCATGAGGAAGGCATTCAGCGGCTCGCGCACGCCGTAGCCCGCATGCACGGACGCCAACAGGAAGCGGAAGCCGATTTCATTGTTCCTGGTGTCGCGCAGCTTGAAGGCTTCATCCAGCTCCTTCATCTGCGCGGCGTTGGCCTTGCCGTCGATGCCGTTCAGGAAGTGCATCCACTCCAGCGCGATCCACTGCTGCGTCTCCAGCAGGCTGGTGGCCAGTTCGCCTTTCAGCCATGCTTCGCGCTTCGCATCGAGCGCGGCCAGGCGCGTCGAATTCACGTACTGCGCACTGGCCGGGATGCCGCTGCCGTGCAGCCACTCGTCCAGCTCCGCGTCGCCCATGATGGAAGGATTCCTGGCCAGCAGGTTCTTGCGCAGGTAGTCGACGAATTCGTCGGTCGTCGCCGACTGGAAGGCGTGCTGGTCGAACCAGCCGCGCAGGAACGGATCGAACACTTCGCGGCCGGCGCGCTGCTCCAGCGTGTGCAGCAGCCAGGCGCCTTTCGGGTAGGCCAGGCCTTCGTCGGTGTAGGTGTCCGGATTGGTGTCGGCATCCTTGGTCAGCAAGGCCTGCTTGGCAGGCGGGATGTCCTTCAGCGAAGCCACGGCTTCGGCCTGCTCCACTTGCAGGTTCATGTCGGCCACGTCCTTGCCGTACAGGCTTTCCACGATGCGGGTCGTGACGTAAGTGGTAAAGCCCTCGTTCAGCCACCAGTGCTTCCACGAGGCATTGGTGACCAGGTTGCCGGACCAGCTATGCGCCAGTTCATGCGCAATCAGGTCGTTCAGGCTACGGTCGCCGGCAATCATGGTCGGAGTCAGGAAAGTCATGCGCGGGTTTTCCATGCCTCCGATCGGGAACGATGGCGGCAGCACCAACATGTCGTAACGCCCCCAGCGATACGGCCCGTACAGTGCTTCGGCGGCGTTGACCATCTTCTCGGTGTCGGCCAACTCGTAGGTAGCGGCATCGATGCGGCCGGGTTCCGCGTACACCGCGGTGCGCGGGCCGAGGTTGCGCAACTCGATTTCGCCGATGGCAATGGCCAGCAGGTAGGAAGGAATCGGCTGCGGCATCTTGAAGTCCCAGCCGCCCTTGCCGGTCGCATGCTGGTCGCCTTCCGCGCTCATCACCACGCGCATGCCGGCCGGCGCGTTGATGTGGGCGCTGTAGGTAAAGCGTACTGCCGGCGTGTCCTGCACCGGCGCCCAGGAACGTGCCTCGATCGTCTCCGACTGGCTGAACATGAAGGGGCGCTTGCCCGACAGCGTCTGCTCCGGATTCATCCACTGCAGTGCATTGGCGGTGGGCGCGGTGCGGTAATAGATACGGACTTTCTCAGGCTGCGCTTGCAGCGCGATGCGCAGTGCGCGTCCCTTCTTCGGGTCCTGCTTGTCGAGCATGAAGGAAGCCGGCGCCCAGCTGCCGCCCGGCTGCTGCACTTGCACGCGCGCGATCTTGAGCTGGCGGGTGTCGAGCACCAGTGTGCGCGCCGACTTGTCGATCCAGTTCAGCGACAGTTCCGCATAGCCGTCCAGCGTCTTGCGCGCGAAATCGGCTTTCAGGTCCAGGTGCAGGTCGGTCGTGCGCACCTGGTCATAGCGCGCAAAGCTCAGCGGGTCCTGCGCCCACGCAGGCAACGCAAACGCGGCCACCACGGCGGCGGCAGGCATAGACAGTCGGAACATGGCATCTCTCTGTTGTTACAAGCGCGCAGAGGATAGCACACCGCGCTGCACGCGACCGCCCTCAATCAATCATCCTTGCGGTTGTCGGCGCGATCGCCCCAGCCAGCTGCACGGCGCTGTGTTCGCGCCTTTTCCGTTGCCCGTGCAACGACACCCCACAAGTTGACCCTTTCACCCTTGCAGGTCCGGAGCGAGATGCCAAGGATATCGTCCGCAGCGAGCATCCGTTCCTGGAATTGCACGCCGGGGTCTTTCCCGTCATACCATTCCTTCAGCATCGTCGATGTCTCCGCACAGTAGTCGAACTCCGACATCCCGTGATTCGCAGTGAACCATACGCGGCCCCGCCGGTCGAATACGATGACGGCACTTCCCGGCCACCCGCTGTTGGACAATCCAACGAACATTTCACGATCCGGTGAAGGGTAGATATCGTCGAAAATCATGTCGTTCAGCGACAGCAGGAGGCGGCCTTTCTCCCACATTTTCAGCTTGAACTCCGGGCTCATCGGATCCTTGCGCGAATCGAATGACTGCGTGATCTTCACGCTGCCGAACACATAATCCTTCTTCTTGAACGTCCGCTCCATCGACGGCATGTCTGCGTTCGCAATACCTGCCAGCAGGAACATGCCCGCCCCTATGGCAGCGAGTTTCTGGACGAGGGTTCTCCTGATGGGCATATCCGGCTCCGGCGCTGAAAAACGCCGAAGATATCCGAACTCATGCCCTTACGTCAATTTCGTAGGTAGTACCGTCGTCGACCAGCGCGATCTCCGTCGGCGAGGCGAGGCCTTCGCCGCGGGTGACGCGCAGGATGTAAGTGCTGCTGCCGTGGCGGTAGTGCAGCGTGAAGCCCGGCCACGCAGCCGGCAGGCGCGGGGCCAGCAGCAGCTTGCCGGCCTGGCGCGTCAACCCAAGCAGCGACTCGAGCAGCAAGCGGTACATCCAGCCGGAAGAGCCGGTGTACCAGCTCCAGCCGCCACGGCCGACATGCGGTTCGACAGCGTACACGTCGGCCGTTACCACATACGGCTCCACCTTGTAGCGTGCGCAGGTTTCCGCGCTGGAGCCGTGCCGTACCGGGTTGATCATCCGCATCAAGTCCCAGGCCCGCTCGACATCGCCCAGCCGCGCAAAGGCCATCACCGTCCAGATGGCGGCATGGGTGTACTGGCCGCCGTTCTCACGCACGCCCGGCACGTAGCCGCGGATATAACCGGGGTTCAGCGCCGACTTGTCGAACGGCGGATCAAGCAGCTGGATCAGGCCGAAATCGCGCCGTACCAGCCGTGCTTCCACCTGTTCCATCGCCCCTTCCACGCGCGCCTTGTCGGCGGCGCCGGTCAGCACGCCCCAGCTTTGCGAGATCGAATCGATCTGGCATTCCTCATTCTGCGCGGAGCCGAGCGGCGTGCCGTCGTCGAAATAGGCGCGGCGGTACCACTGGCCGTCCCAGGCATTGGCTTCGATGTTAGCGGCAAGCTGTCTGGCCTGCTCGCGGCACTCGTTGGCGAAGGATGCGTCGTCGCGTTGCTCAGCCACTTCGGCAAAGCGCTGCAGCACCTCGATCAGGAACCAGGCCAGCCACACGCTCTCGCCCTTGCCATGTTCGCCCACCTTGTCCATGCCGTCGTTCCAGTCGCAGGAACCGATCAGCGGCAAGCCGTGCTCGCCGAACCGCAAGCCGTTGCGGATCGCCCGCACGCAGTGCTCGTACAGGTCGCCGGCATGGGCCGAGCGGCTTGGCATGTCGTAGTAGGAATCTTCTTCCGGCTGCACCGGGCGGCCTTCCAGGTAATGCGCCTGCTCGTCCAGCACCGACATGTCGCCCGTGCTCGACACATAGCGCCACGCGGCAAGCGGCAGCCACAGGTAGTCGTCCGAGCAGTGCGTGCGCACGCCGCGGTCGGATGGCGGGTGCCACCAGTGCTGCACATCGCCTTCCACGAACTGGTGCGCCGCGCACAGGACCAGATGCTCGCGCAGTATGTCAGGCCGCGTGTGCACCATCGCCATCGCATCCTGCAGCTGGTCGCGGAAGCCAAACGCGCCGCCGCTCTGGTAGTAGCCGCTGCGCGCCCACATGCGGCAGGCAATGGTCTGGTACATCAGCCAGCCGTTGGCCAGCACGTCGAGCTCCGGCTCGGGCGTCTGCACCTGCACCGCGCCAAGCACCCGGTCCCAGTGCGCATGTACCTCGCCCAGCGCCTGCAGCGCCGCACCGCGCCCGCCGTGGCGCTGCACGACATTGGTGGCGTCGGCATTGCGGCGGCCGCCCATGCCCAGCACGAACACGATTTCGCGTTCCTGCCCCGGCTGCAGTTCAAACGGGGCCTGGATCGCCGCACAGGCATCCAGCCCCGCGCCGGCCTTGCCCGACAGTCGCACGCGGCGCAGCGCGGCCGGCCGTGCCAGGCTGCCATTGCGGCCGAGGAATTCCGTGCGGTCGCAGGTGACGGAACGTACCGACGCGTCGGCATTGAAGAAGGCTACACGGCCGGAGAATTCCGTGTTGTAGGCATTGCGGGCAAACAGCGCGCCGGTCACCGGGTCGATTTCGGTCACGATATGCATGCCCGACTTGGAGCGCATATCGCCCAGCACCCATTCGACATAGCCCGTCACCGACAGCTTGCGCGCCACCTCGGAATCGTTGCGCACGCGGATTACCGTGTAGCGCACCGGCGCATCCAGGGCCACAAAGGTGGTCATGCGGCTGCTGACGCCCGCTTCCGCATACTCGAACGAGGAATAGCCAAAACCATGGCGCGTCAGGTAGCTTCCCGTGCCCGGTGCCGGCAAGGCGCACGGCGACCAGAAGCGGCCGCTCTGCTCATCGCGCAGGTAGAAGGCTTCGCCGCTCAGGTCCGACACCGGATCGTTGTGCCACGGCGTCAGGCGGAATTCATGCGCGTTCTCCTGCCAGGTATAAGCCTGCCCGCTCTCGGACACCACGCTGCCGAACTGTGCGTTCGCGATCACGTTCGACCAGGGCAGCGGCGTGCGCTGTCCGGCGCCGGTGGCGATCACATACTCCTTGCCGTCCTGCGTGAAGCCGCCCAGGCCATTCACCAGGATCAGGTCGTCCGGCAAGGAGACGCCCGCCCCGCCAGCGCGCTCGGACGCCTCGGCACGCCCTTCGGCGATCAGCGGCGGCATGCGCAGCGTGGGCGCCACGCCGCGCTTCAGTTGATCGGCCAGCGTGCCGCGTTCGTCGCTCAGCACAGCGCGCGCCACCGTCTGCAGCAGCACGCGGTCTTCCGGCGCGATGCCTTCGGTCGGCCGCACGAAGATGCCGCCCGGGCGGTCGATCGCCTGCGCATCCAGGCCGGAGGCAATCAGCCCCATGATCTGGTCATGCAAGGCCTGGCGATAGCCGGAGCGGTCTTCGTACCAGATCACCAGGTCCACCACCAGCCCTTTCAGGCGCCAGTAGGCGTGGGCCTGCACCAGCTGGCGCGCCAGTTCGATATTGGCCGCGTCGCGGATTTCCATCAGCACGATCGGCAGGTCGCCGGAAATGGCATACGCCCACAGGCCCGACTGGCCGCGCTGGTTGCGCACCAGGATGCCGGGGTCGGCACGCAGGGCGGCATTCGGATAGATCACATGGTTGGCCAGGCGCGCGTATAACTGCGCCTCGGCCTCGCTGGCATTCAATTGCCGCAGCACCACCTGGCTGTGCGTCCACGCCAGTTCGAACACCCGGTCCGCCATGTGGCGGTCCTGGTATTTGTCGATCAGATATTGCGCGGCATCGCGCGTATCGGTCATGCCGGTCACCACGTCGATCACCGACACCTGGCCCGGCTCCAGCGCGATGCGGTAGCGGATCGCCACCACGGGATCGAGCACCGACCCTTCGCTGCCGGACAACGGCCCCGGTTCCTGCAGCGCCAATGGCAGCAGCGCCGTATTGCCGCGCCCAATGAAGCGCGCGCGGTCGGTTTCATACGACACCTGCTGCACCTGTGCGTCGTGCACCGTCATCACGTGCAGCAGGTATGGCGTCTTCTCGTCCTTGCCGCGCGGGCGGCGCGTGCACAGGATGGCGCTTTCGTCCTCCACGATCTCGGTCTGCACGAACAGCTTGCTGAACGCCTGGTGTGCGTTGTCGGCCGGCGCCGGCGCCATCACCACTTCGCCGAAGCTGGTGATCTCGATGACGCGGCGCCGATCAGAATGATTGGTGATGCGCGTGCGGCGCATCTCGATATCGTCTTCCGGCGACACCACGATTTCCGTGTACAGCTCGATCTCGTTGTCGCTGCGTCGGAACTCGGCCCGTCCTTCGGAGAAGATCACTTCCAGCCGCTGTGGCTCGGCCTGGGTGGGCTGGTAGGTGGTGGACCAGACGGCGCCGTCCTCGACGTCCTGCACGTAGCAGAACTGGCCCCAGTTGTCGCGCGTGCTGTCTTCGCGCCAGCGCGTCACGGCCAGGTTGTTCCAGCGGCTGTAGCTGCCGCCGGCGCTGCTCACCATGACGTGGTAGCGGCCGTTCGACAGGAGCTGGGTTTCCGGCACCGGCGGCGTATGCTGGTTCATGATGCGCATCGGCGCCGCCTGCTCCGGCACCGTGCTGCGCACCGAGGCCTGCTCCGCGCTGGCCGAGTGGAAGGCGCCAATGCGCGGGCTGCGCTCCTGCAGCACCAGCAAGGTCGATTGCAGCAGCGGGTCGGATTCGAAACGGCGCTGCATCGGCCGGTCGTTCAGCACATAGCTCAGCGCCAGGAAGCCCATGCCCTGGTGGTGCACCATGAAGGACTTGATGACGGCGTATTGCTGGCCGCGCGGCAGGCGCGCCGCCGTGTAATCGATCGCCTCGTAGAAGCCGTAACGCCCCATGAAGCCCATGGCCGCCATCTTCTGCAGGTTCTGGCAGGACGCGTCCGGATCGACCATCAGTCCCAGCATGGTGGCATACGGCGCCACCACCAGGTCTTCCGCCAGGCCGCGTTTCAGGCCGATGCCCGGCACGCCGAACGCCCGGTACTGGTAGTTCAGCGCCGCATCGGTGGTGTTATAACCCGACTCGGAAATTCCCCAAGGAACATTGCGCTGCCTGGCGTATTCCACCTGCGCCGCCACCACCGACTGGTAAGTCTGGTCCAGCAGGGTGCTGGGGTAGGTCGGCATCACCAGCAGCGGCATCAGGTACTCGAACATCGAGCCGCTCCAGGACAGCAGCACCGGCTGGCCGTGCACGATGCAAAGCTGGCGCCCCATGGCGAACCAGTGCTCCTGCGGCAGTTGCCCCTGCGCGATGGCGACGAAGCTGGCCAGCCGCACTTCGGAAGCCAGCAGGTCGTAGCAGCTCGCATCGAGCCGCCGCTCGCTCAGGTTGTAGCCGATGGCCAGCAGCTTGGTGGTCTGGTTGAACAGGAAGCCGTATTCGCACTGGGCGAATTCATTGGCCTGGTGCGACAGGCGGTTCAGCATGTCAAGGCGTTCACGCGCCCGGGCCGCGCCCTGCTCCACCAGCGTCGCCAGCTGCTGCTGACGCTCGCGCTCGTCCGGCGCCAGGTCGCTCAAGGCCGCGCCCGGCAAAGGCCAGCTTGCCAGCTCGCGCAGGGTCGGAACCCGGTCCAGTGTGGTGTCGTATTGCGCTTCGGTTTGCGCCGTGATCCAGGGCGCGAAACCATCCAGTTCATCCAACGCGCCGCGGCATTGCGCATGCAAGGCACCGGCCCACGCCGCAACCTGTGGGTCGAGCGGCACCGAGGCCTGGCGCAGGAATTGTTCGGCGCCTTCGCAGGCGCGCACCAGCCAGGCGCGCTGCTGCCGCAGGCTTGGCGGATAGGCGGGCGTTGGCGCGGCGATCGCCGCTTCCAGCGCCGCCAATGCCTCGGCGCCTGCGCCGCCGGACGAGGTGGCGGCTTCGCGCACCAGCGCACAGGTCGTGGCCAGGCCTTGCGCCAGGTTCGGATGCACGATCGGCAGTTCCGCAATACCGACCAGGCCCGCCTGCAGCGTGAGCAGGTGGCCCGCAAGATTTCCGCTGTCGACAGTGGAGATATAGATCGGGTGCAGCGGCTTCATCGACTGGGTGTCGTACCAGTTGTAGAAGTGGCCCTGGTGCCGTTCCAGCTGCGCCATGCTGTCCAGCGTGCTGGCGGTGCGCGCCGCAAGCTGGGCACCGGTAATGTAGCCGAAGTCATATGCCGTCAGGTTGGCCAGCAGCGCCATGCCCATATTGGTGGGCGAGGTGCGGTGCGCCACCACCTGGGTCGGGTGTTCCTGCATATTATCCGGCGGCAGCCAGTTGTCTTCCGGCCCCACAAAGGTCTCGAACCACAGCCAGGTTTTGCGCGACAGCTTGTGCAGGAACAGGTTCTGGTCTTCCTTCAAAGCCCGCTGCACGCGCGCAATGGGCAGGCTGATCCACCAGGCCACCAGCGGCGATGCGAACCAGGCGGCGACAAAGATCAGCGCCGCCTCAAACGCCTGCGGCCGCAGCGCGGCCAGGCCGGCCCCGGCGCCCAGCGCCAGCAGCGGTGCCATCCACATGGTGCGCCAATTGCTGGCCAGGGTGGTGCCGGCACGCGATAGTCCCGAGGCCCGCCACTCCAGCAAGCGGCGCCGCGACACCAGCAGGCGCCAGCCGGTGCGCACGATGGCGTCAAGGCTGATATACGCTTCATAGGGCAGGAACACCAGCGTCAGCAAGGCATGCTCGAACTGCATGCCGCTGCGGCGCAGCGATGCCGGCGCGTGCTGGCTCCACAGCGTGTCATCCGGCTTGTGCAGCAAGTCGTAGACGGCGCTGACCAGGGGCGGCAGGAAGATAATCGCCAGCACGGCCAACGCCCAGAACCACGGGTGAGGCAATGCGGCGAAGGCCATCAGCAGCGACAGGGTCAGGACCGGCGCCACCAGGCTGCGGCGCAAGTTGTCGAACAGCTTCCAGCGCGACAGCGCGGACAAGGGATTGGCTTCGTGCTTGCCGCCTGCCAGCGGCACGCGCCGCATCAGCCAGGGCAGCAATTGCCAGTCGCCGCGCATCCAGCGCTGGCGGCGGCTGACGTCATCGCGATAGCGGGCCGGATAATGTTCATAGAGCTGCGCGTCGCTCAGCAGGCCGGCGCGCAGGTAGCAGCCTTCCAGCAGGTCGTGGCTCAGGATGCGGTTGTCGGGCAGGCGCCGCCCCAGCACTTCTTCGAACACGTCGACATCGTAGATGCCTTTGCCGATGAAGGAGCCTTCGGCAAACACGTCCTGGTACACATCGCTGACGGTACGCGTATAGGGATCGATGCCCGGCTCGCCGCCGCACAGCTTTTCATAGCGCGATGCGTCTTCGCTCGGCAGGCTGACCGCCACGCGCGGCTGCAGGATGCCGTAGCCGGCCACCACGCGCCGCAGGCGCTGGTCGATGCGCGGCATATTGAGCGGGTGGCGCATGGTGGCGACAAATTGGCGCGCGGCGTCGCGCGGCAATTGCGTGTCGCTATCGAGCGTAATCACGTATTTGAATTCAGGCAGGTCGTCCATATCGCCAACGATCAGCGAGAACGCGTCCTGCGCACCGCCGCGCATGAAGCGGTTCAGGTCGGACAACTTGCCGCGCTTGCGCTCCTCGCCCATCCAGGCGCGCTGGGAGGCATTCCAGCGGCGCGGGCGATGCAGCAGCAGGAAAGGCGCCGGCGCCCCCTCCTCCGTGTATTTCAGGTTCAGGCGTGCGATGTTGGCGGCCGCGCGCTCGGTCAACGCAGCGTCGGTCGACAGCGTTTCTTCCTGCGCATCGGCGAAATCGGTCAGCAGGCAAAAGCGCAGGTTGGGGTCGCGGTTGGCGAGGAAGTGCACTTCGACCTGCTCGCACAATTCATCGACATTCTCCCGGCTGTACAACAAGGTCGGCACCACCACCATGGCGCGCGCATCCGGTGGCACGCCGTTCTGGAAATCCATGCGCGGCAAGGGCCGCGGTTCGACGAACAGCGTGGCGACCCAGTTGACCAGCGCCAGTGCAAGCTGGCTGCTGCCCATCAGGCCAAGGATGCCCAGCACCACCAGCACCCACGGCTGCACGCCATCGCGCCAGGCGCGCTCCAGCATCAGCGCGGTAGCAATCACCGACAGCGCGCCGATTGCGCCAAGGTAGGACAGCAGCGGCGAGGTGCGCATGGTGCGCTTCAGCGAGCGCAGCGGCGGCAGGCGCACGCCAACCTGGCGCTCCAGCAGCAGCATGCCATCGCCCACCAGGTAATAGCCGACATGATGCAGGCGCGTGTCGTGGTCGACGGCACGGGTGCGCGCCAGCTCGAGCGCCTGCTGCGCCACTTCCTCCTCGCTGGCAGGCGAATAGCGCGCCATGCGTTCCACGCTGTGGCGATACTGGTCGCGCGTGGAGAAGTCCATGTCGGGATAAGTACCGGCCGGGTCCTCGCGCAAGGCTTGCTCGACCACGCTCATGGTCTCGACGAACTCCTGCCAGTCCATGGTGCCGAGGAAGCGCAGGCTGCCAATGCTGTTGGCGATCGACACCTGTTCCGCAGCCTGCAAATGAATTTCGGCCTGGATCTGCTGTTCGATGGTCTGGCCGGATTCCGCCAGGCGGTAAGTGATCCAGTTGAGCGCCAGCGTCAGCACCGGGCTTTGCCCCTGCAGGCGGCGCGCCAGTTCGGCCACGAAGCCGCTGGTGATCGGCGGCTCCGAGCGCGCCATGTCCGCCACCAGCAAGATCAAGCCGCTCGGATTCTTGTCGGCGATTTCCACCATCTGGTCGGCCCAGCTATTCGCCAGGTCGCGCTGGAAGCGGTTTTCTGCCACGCGCGCCGCCACGCGGCGCAGGTTCTCGATCAGCGCCAGGCGCAGCATGATCGGGATGGCCCACAACTCGCCCAGTTTCAGCGTCGCGACTTCCTGATAGGCTTCGACGAAACGGCTCAGGCTTTCCGGGTCAACGCGGCCATCGCCATGCGCGATGATTTCCAGCGCGATCTGGTAGACGCGCGGCGTGCCTTCGGGCGCGCCCTTGGCCAGGCGCGGCAATTCCTTGCTGTAGTCTTTTGGCAGGTGGCGCCGCGCAGTGCGGATCTGGTCCTCGATCAGGTAGAAATTGTCGAGCAGCCATTCGGAAGCGGGCGTGACCTGGCGGCCTTCCTTGACCGCCTCCGTCAAGCCTTCGCAGGTGGAGCCGATCAGCGCTTCGTTTTCGCTCAGCCGCGCCAGCAGGCGGTCGCCGCCGCCACGTTTGCTGAGCTCATGGCTGGCAGCCAGCGCACGTCCATGCTGCTCCATCTGCTGCGCGCTGAACAGCTCACCGCGCAATGGCAAATCATCGTCCTCGCCGGTCCCTTTTTCCAGGGAGCCCGATTCCGATTCCTTGAACCCGGCACTTGCGACCGGCCATAAAAAAGGGTTCTCTTTCAAGGGTGGGCCTCACACTTATTCTTAGAACTGCCGCGCAGAACGGCAGTATGTTCCAAGCAATGTTATGCGGGCGCACGGCATGCGACTGTTCGCTAGCGTACATATGGCTCCGTTACAGATCAGCGCGTTTTGCGCCTCGCATTTCGCCTCGGCAAGAGGACGAATTTTTTTGCTAACCTGGCTTGCTGAAAATAGGGTCGCGCAAACCCTGCACGCACGGTGCTTCAGCCGCCTCGTCAAGGTCGAGGATGATGATCTCGTTATCGCCCTTGTGCAGCCAGGATGCGGGCAGGAACAGGCTTTGTTGCGGACCGACGCGCCAGTAACGGCCGAGATGATGGCCGTTGACCCATACGTGTCCTTTGCCAAGCGCACGCGTATTTAGGAAGGTGCTGCCTTGCGCATCGCTGCGGAAATGTCCGCGCCAGAATGCAGGGCCTTGCCGTGCGGGCGCACCGCGCTTGAAGCGCAAGGCCGACAAGTCCGCCAGCGGCATCTCCGGCTCCTGCAAGATCACATCGAAAGCGATCCTGTCAATTCGAAAGAACTATTTGGGCAAAGCGAAAGATAGCTGCACGATGGCCTGCAGTTTTGTTATCTCTTTGTAACCGGCCATTAATTACCTCTCAGGTGGCGCGCCGGGCGGTGTATCCTGCTACGTTTCCCAAAAGCCACCGCCATTTGCATGAAGAAAATCGCCCTACCCCTGCTTCTCATCGTCCAGGTGCTCAACAGCGCTTACGCACAAGAGCAGGCCGCCTCCGACAAAGTCACGCCCAAGGTTGAGATCAAGGGTAGCGCGGCCATGGATATCCGCCGCAACGACACCGCCACCAAGATCGTCGTCACGCAGGAAGAAATCCTGAAGAATGGCGACACCAGCATCGGCGAAGTCCTCAAGCGCCTGCCAGGCATCACCCTGGACGGCGTGCAGGGCCGCGGCGGCAATATCCGCATGCGCGGCCTGGGCAGCGGCTACACCTCCATCATGCTGAATGGCGAACCTGCGCCACCCGGCTTCTCTCTCGATTCGCTGACGCCGGACATGATCGAGCGCATCGAGATCATGCGCGCCGCCACCGCCGAGTTCAGCACCCAGGCCATTGCCGGCGGCATCAACATCGTGCTGAAAAAAGCCATTTCCACGGCACAGACTGAAATCAAGGCCGGCCTGCAATCGGACAACGGCCAGCCCGGCACCAGCGTCAACCTGCAGATGTCGGACCGCAAGGGCCCATGGTCGTACTCGATCGGCGGTGGCTTCCTGTACGGCGATTTCGACCGTCCCAGCCACTCGATGACCGAAGCCACCGGCAGCGCGCCGCTGCTGCGCCGCGGCGAGGCGACCAGCGAAGGTTCGTTCCGCAACTTCAACCTGGCGCCGCGCGTCAATTACGCCATCAAGCCGGGCGACGTGATCACCTCGCAGAGCTTCATTGCGGTCAATCGCTTCCGCGCCCACAACACCGAACAGGTGACTACCGTGTACGGCGACGAGCCGCAATTCAGCGGCCTGAACCAGAACATCAAGGCCGACTTCGAGCTGTTCCGCACGGACCTCAGCTGGGCCCGCCCGCTGGCCGATGGCGCCAAGCTCGATATGAAGGCCGGCGTCAACTACAACCACCGCAACGTGGAAGCCCCCAGCCTGCAGAACGGCACCTTGTTTGAACGCAGCCGCACCGTAACGTCCGAATCGACCGACAAAGGCTTCACCACCACCGGCAAGTATTCCAGCCCGATCGTGCCGGGCCACGCCCTGGCGACCGGCTGGGACATCGGCTACAGCAAGCGCCACGAAGACCGCATCCAGCGCGAACAATACTTGCGTGCGCCGGCCGGCATCGCGCCGCAAAACCTCGATGAAGTCTATTCCGCCGACGTCACGCGCCTGGCAGCTTACGCGCAGGATGAATGGAATGTGAGCGAGCGCTGGTCGGTGTACTTCGGCCTGCGCTGGGAAGGCGTGAACATCAAGAGCACCGGCTCCGATTACGGCAGCATCGACAACAACTCCAGCGTCTTGAGCCCGCTGTTCCAGACCCTGTACAAACTGGGCGAGAAGAAGAAGGACCAGGTGCGTTTCGGCCTGACCCGCACCTACAAGGCGCCGGGCGTGGGCGACTTGATCCCACGCCGCTTCACCTCCAACAACAACAGCTCGACGTCGCCCGACATCATGGGCAACCCGAACCTGAAACCGGAACTGGCCTGGGGCCTGGACCTGGCATTCGAGCACTACCTGGGTGAAGGCGGCGGCCTGCTGTCGGCCAGCACCTATGCGCGCCGCATCGAGGACATCACGCGCCGCCGCGTGGACCTGGTCGATGGCGCATGGGTTTCGCGCCCGGTTAACGCCGGCACCGCCAACACCTACGGCATCGAACTGGAAGCAAAGCTGCCTTTGCGCTCGATCATGAAGGAAGCGCCGGGCGTGGAAATGCGTGCCAACCTGACCCGCAGTTGGTCGAAACTGGACACCGTGCCGGGCCCGAACAACCGCCTGGACCAGCAGGTGCCTGTCAGCGGCACCGTGGGTGCGGACTGGAAACTGGACAAGCTGCCGCTGACGCTGGGCGGCTCCTACAGCTACCAGGGCGGCGGCGAAGTGCGCATCTCCGACCGGCAGTATGCCTACTCGGTACCGAAGCGCGCGCTGGACCTGTATGGCTTGTGGAAGTTCACGCCGAAGACCCAACTGCGCCTGTCGGCGTCCAATATGCTGCACCAGGATAACCTGACGCAGTCGTCCTACGTTGAGGCCACTGGACGGCGCAGCGATACCACCATCACGCCAACCAGTGTCCTGTTCCGCGCAATTCTTGAGATGAAGCTTTAAATGGAGACGGCGGCCAACTGGCCGCCGTTTTTCCTGGGACCAGCTCGGGAGTGGAAAAGCAGAAAAATGACAAAAAAAAGCGGCGGCCAACGGCCGCCGCAAGCAGGATACAACTTTACACAATCATGCGGCAAGCGCCAGTGCTGCTGACGCCAGGGCAATCCCTCCGCCCAGGCTATAAGCATTGCGATAGCCGAGGCGGCGCAGGCATTGCGCAGCCTTGGCACTGCGGTTTCCGCTGCGACAGAAGAACACCAGCGGCGGCTGTTCTGCCGCATCCAGCCAGCCCGGCACGAAGGCCGCCAGCCGGCTAAGCGGCACACTCTGCGCGGCACGGCCGCCTGGGATGCAGGCGGCTTGCTCATAGACCTCACGCACGTCCACCAGCACTGCTTGCGGATGCGCTTCCAGCAGGCGCGCCAAGGCGATGCTGTCCAGGTTCAGGTCGACGCCCAGCGCGCCGCCTATCTCCTCCGCACGCAGGCTGGTGCAGCAGGCATTCAATTCTTCGCGGCCGGCGCAGACCAGCGCATCGTCCGGAATCCTGCCGGCCAGCGCAGACCAGGGCGCCAGGCCGGTGAAGGCGTAATCGACCTTGTCGCCGCGGCAAAGCAGATAGGCATGCTGGTGCGCCTCCAGCGTCACGTGGCGCACGGTGTGCGCGCCGAACACGATGCTGTCGCCGGCAGCGGCGCCGTCGTGCGTACTCACGCGTGCCGCGACCTGGTAGCCATGGCTGCGCAGCAGGCTGTCGATGCGCTCACCCAGTTCTTCCTGATGGTCGATCACGACGCATTGGCGCGACGGTGCGTCCAGCAGCAGCCAGGTATGGTTGCCGGCCAGGCTCAGTTGCAGCACGCCTTCCGGAGCATTGGCCGCAGTGGCTGCCGGTACATCCAGCAAGCCGGCGGCGCGCAAGGCCTGGCCACAGCGCTCGATGCGCGCGCAGGCCTCGATAATGATTTCTTCGCTGGCCAGCGGCCCGAAAGACATGCGCACCGCACTGCTGCTGCGCCAGGCCGGCAGGCCCATCGCATCCAGCACATAGCTCGGCGCAGCCTTGGCGGCGGAGCATGCGCTGCCGGCGCTGACGCGCACATTGGCGGCGTCGAACACGTCCAGCAGTTCCTTGCTCGACAAGCCAGGCACGGAGAAATTCAGGGTGGTCGGCAGCGCCTTGTCGAACGGCGCATTGAACACGATGCCGGGCAGCGCGGCGCGCAGGCTGGCGGCCAGCTTGTCGCGGAAGCCGTACAGTTCCGCCGGCGGGCGGAAGGTGCCGCCTTCTTCCAGCGCAGCCAGCACTGCGCCCAGCGCCGCAATGCCTGCCATGTTTTCGGTGCCGGAACGCAGCCCGGCTTCCTGGCCGCCGCCCATCACCAGCGGGGTGTATGGCGCGCCTTCACGCACATACAGCATGCCGATGCCTTTCGGTGCGTACAGCTTGTGGCCGGAGAATGGCGCGTAGTCGATGCGGGTGTTGCCGAGGTCCAGCGGTAGCTTGCCCAGGCCCTGCACGCAGTCGACCATCCACAGCGCCTTGCTGGCTGCCAGCGTGGCGCCGATGCCGACCAGGTCGGACACCACGCCGGTTTCGTTATTGGCTGCCATGGTGCAGACAAAAGCCGCTTGCGGCGCCAGCGCGCGCAGCGCGGCCAGGTCGTGGCGTCCATCAGCGTCAACCGGCAGCTTTTTCAGTTCGAGGCCCAGGCCCAGCAAGCGGTTCCAGTGCGCCAGCGCTTCCGGCACGGCCTTGTGTTCGGTGGCGCCATACACCAGCAGGCTGCCGGTGGCTTCCCCGCTGTCGCGGCGTTCGCGCAGCGCGCACAGCGCCGACAGCACGGCAGTCTGGATACCTTCCGTAGCGCCGCTATTGAACATGATGCGGCCGCTGCCCACGCCCAGCAGGCGTTTGGCGCGCTGGCGCACGATGTCCATCATGGCCTTGGCCTTGAGGCCGGTAGCGTGGGTGCTGCTGGGATTGCCGAAACAATCGCGCATGGCTTGCACCGCCGCGTCGATGGCGGCTGGCAGCACGCAGGTGGTGGCATTCCCGTCGAGGTAGATTTCTTTGCTCATACTCAATAGTTTACGAACTGGCTGTGAATCAGGCATTCCAAAATTACCTCAAACAGGCCTTAATGTAGAATAAGCATTCCAAATATCGATATAAACAAAAATGAACGATCTCGACCGCTACGATTACGCGATTCTGGGAGCGCTGCAGGTGGATGGCACGCTGTCTGTGGCGGAGCTGGCGGAAAAGGTTGGCCTTTCGACCACGCCCTGCTGGAAGCGCCTGAAGCGGCTGGAGGAGGATGGATATTTCGACCGCCGCGTGGCAATCGTCAATCGCCGCAAAGCCGGCTTGCCGGTGACCGTGTTCGTCAGCGTGCGCACCAGCCAGCACGATGAGAAATGGCTGGCCAGGTTTGCCGCCGCCGTGGTGGCGCTGCCGGAAGTGCAGGAGTTCCACCGCATGAGCGGCGATATCGACTACCTGTTGAAGGTGGTCACCACCGATATCGAAGGGTATGACCGTTTTTACAAGAAGCTGATCAAGGCCGCGCAACTGACCGGCGTGTCGTCCGCCTTCTCGATGGAGCAGATCAAGTACACCACCAGCCTGCCGCTTGACCTGGTGTCGCACGGCGCCGGTGGCTGAGAGTAACAGCCAACCGTGGGATAATGGGCGGATGCTGAAATCCGCACTTCTCTCCCTGCTCCCCGCCCGCAGCAATACCAGCCAGCGCCAGCGCCTGCGCGCCAGCTTCGGTGCCCTGCTTGGCCTATTGATAACCAGCGTCGTCGCCCATTACCTGCTGGGCGAGAACGCCATGTACCTGGTGGCGCCGATTGGCGCTTCTTCCGTGCTGCTGTTCTGCCTTCCTGCCAGCCCGATGGCCCAGCCCTGGGCGGTCGTTGGCGGCAACGTGGTTTCCGGCGTGATGGGCGTGGCCTGCGTCCAGCTGTTCGGTCCCGGCCCCATGGCGGCGGCCCTGGCGACGCCACTGGCGATTGCCGCCATGTTCGCGCTGCGCTGCCTGCACCCGCCCGGCGGCGCCACGGCGCTGATGATGGCGATTGGCGGCCCGGCGGTGCATGCAATGGGCTTCCGCCTGCCGTTGGGCCCGGTGCTGCTGGACTGCGTGCTGATCGTGCTCGCCGCAATCGTGTATAACAATTTGACCGGGCGCCGCTATCCGCACAGCCAGCAGCTCGTGCATCCCAACCCGCATGCGACCAAAGACGAGGTGCCGACGGTGCGCTTCGGCTTCCAGCCGGAGGACCTGGACGCGGTTCTGCGCCAGTACAACCAGGAATTGGATATCAGCCGCGACGACCTGGAAGAACTGTTCCTGAAAACCGAGATGCGCGCCTACCAGCGCCGCTTCGGCATTATTACCTGCGGCGACATCATGTCGAAAGACGTGGTGACGGCGGAATTCGCGACACCGCTGGCCGATGCCTGGCGTGAAATGCGCCAGCACCGTATTGCGGCCGTGCCGGTCCTGAACCGCGTGCGGCGCGTGATCGGCATCGTCACCACCAGCGATTTCATGAAGCACGGCGGGCTGGATGATTACCACGGCATGCGCCGCCAGTTGCTGGACTTCCTGCGCCCTTCCGGCAGCACGCATTCGGAAAAGCCCGAGGTAGTCGGCCAGATCATGGTGAAGCACCCGCGCACGGCCAGCGTCGATACGCCAATTACCGAACTGGTGCCGCTGATGGCCGATTCCGGCTTCCACCACATCCCGGTGCTCGATCACGAAGACCGCTTTGCCGGCATCGTGACCCAGTCCGACGTGGTGGCAGCCCTGTATGCTAGAAACGCTTTGTCAGGGTCAGGATCCCCGACTCCGTCTTCATATCAAGCCGCTTGAGGACCGAGTTGCCGAGCAGGATCACGCCCAGGCCGGCCTCGTTGATCGAGCCGTCCACATTGGCGAATTCGAACTCGCCGACCTTCACCTTGTCCAGCTTCACGATCCACACCGTGGCCGTGCCGGCCGCGGTCTGGGTGAAGGCGCGGCGGCCCTTGTTCTTGTAGTCGATGCCCATCTTGCCCGCCAGCGCAGCAGGAATCGACACCAGCGTGGCGCCGGTATCGAGCATCATGTTGACAGGCAGGCCATTGATTTCGCCTGCCACCGAGTAGTGGCCGTTCGTATCGGGCGACAGTACCATTGAATTGCCGCCACCATTTGATTTGGATGCCGCGTATTCGCCCAGGCGGATGGTATAACGCTTGCCGCCTTCCTCAATGGTGGCTTCACCGGACGTAACGCCAACCAGTCTGCTACCATCTGGCAGCGTGGCGCCTACCGGGAAAGTGCGTGGTGCGCCCCCGTTAACCGATAACAGGGCCCGCTCTTTCAGGGTGCCGACCAGGCTGACATCGGCCTGGGCCGAAAGTGCGGTTAATATCAAAGCAGCGGCTAGCGCGATACGCATTGCAGGAAACTCCGGTCAAAATTGCATTTTGACACACTTTCGACCGTTAAATTGTTGACTGTTGGGCGCAACATTTCGATAGAATCTAGTCATATGCAAACGTTGAAAAGGGTGCTTGCACTCGCCCTAGAAGAAGCGCAAACCGGTTTTGCGACATTGTGCAAACGGATGACCGACCAGGCCGATGAAGTTCTGGGCGAAGCCCTGCGTACTGCACCGTCGACGGAACAGCGCCTTGCCGGAGCATGCCGCGTCTTCCTGCGCGAGCAGGGTGCTGCCTTGCGCGCGCGCATGGAGCGCTCCTATGCCGGCCTGCTGGCGCGCGCCATGCAGACCATGCACACCGACCTGCGCACCGGCCTGCACAACTTCAGCGCCGACACCCTGACCCTGATCGACGACGAAGTCGTGACGCGCCAGATCGAAGTCGAACGCCTGCTGCTGAAGCTGCGCGACGCCGACGAACTCAGTCTCGGCCACCTGAACCTGATCATCGCCCAGATGCATGGCGACAGCGAAGTGCGCGAGCGTGAAAACCCATTCCGCCCTTACCTGCTGGCGCGCTCCCTGTACGACGCGCTGCACGCCATGGTGGCAGACGAAGCGCAGAGCAAACTGCTGTTCGATGTCCTGTCGCAAGCCATGACGGCGCAACTGGGCGACTTCTACAACCGCTTGCGCGAAGTGTTCGAATCGCGCGGCATCCGTTCGCGCCTGGTAGCACGCCCATCGGCGCTGAACCGGCTGGAACAGGAACGCCTGGCCTGGCAACGCGCCGCCACCGGGCAAGCCGACGCCGACATCGCCATGCGCCAGCGCGTGGCGCGCCTGGGCGCGGTGCAAAAGGAAATCCAGCAGGATTCGCCGCCCAGCATCCTGCAGGGGCAGCCGGACATGCCGTCCAAGCCGGAACTGCAGGAACTGGTGTTCAGCATGTTCAATCCGTCCGGCATCCGGCGCAGTGCGCCGCAGCCGCAGAACACGCTGCGCGCGCAGCTCGATAACGCCCTGCGCCAGCTCCAGCGCGAACATGCCGGCAGCGCGCCGCAGCCGCCGCTGGCCCTCCTCAACCGGATGACCAACCTGCCGCACGGCTCGGAACGCATCGTGGTGGAACTGGTCGGCCTGCTGTTCGAATACATCCTGAACGACGACCAGCTTCCGAAGGGCATACGGGAACAACTGTGCCGCCTGCACGCGCCCTTCCTGCGCGCAGCGCTGAAGGACCTGGCGGTACTGCAAGGCGCCCACCTGCCGGCGCGCCATTTGCTGGACCGCATTGGCAGTGCCGCCATCGGCATCGGCGCCGATTCGCCGCTGCAGCAACCGCTGCAGGGCGAGGTGGAACGGCTGGTCAACCAGGTACTGGAACAGTACGAGCACGATGCCTCCGTGTTTGCCGATGCCGGCCTGGAACTGGACGGTTTCCTGGCCGGCCTGCTGCGCGAGTGCGACCCGGTGGTGCGCCGTGCCATGCCGGCTTTCGAGCGCGCCGTGAAAGTGGCGCCGTTCGTGGCGGCCCTGGCCGACACCTTGCGCGGCCAGCTCGAGTCGGTCAATGTCGACCGCCGCATGATGGACTTCATCACCGGCACCTGGGCGCAGGTGATGGTGCATACCTATGGCCGCCAGCCGGACTACGGCAAGCTGTTGCCGGAGCTGGTATGGAGCGCGCAGGAAAAGATCCTGCCGGAAGAACGCGCGGTGCTGATGAAAATGCTGCCTGCTTTGGGCCGCGAACTGCGCGCGGGCCTGGCAACCATCGGCAAGAGCGAAGCGGAGGCGCAGGCTGCGCTGGACCAGCTGGTGTCGCTGCACATGGATGTGCTGGCCAATAATATGCCGATGCCCACCACGCCGCGCATGAATGTGGCGGGCTTGCGCGAGCGCTTTGCCGCGATCGATGCGGGACACCCGGCATTAGTGGCTGCAAGCCATAGCGATACCTTGCCGGCCCAGGCCCAGTTCATCGCTGAATTCGCGCTGCATGGCGTCCTCGCCACGGTGCAGCCCGACCCGGCGCTGGCTCCGGTATCGAGCTACGAAGAAGAATGGCTGCAATGGGCGCAGGCTGGCAATGGCTTCGAGATGCTGTCCGGCGACAGCTATGTGCCGCTGCGCCTGGGCGCGGTGGCAGCGCACCACGCCGGTTTCATCTTCACGGCGCCGGATCATTCCACGCCGCTGGTGTACTCGCGCGCTGCGCTGCTGGCAGCCATGCGCGATGGCAGCCTGCGGCCGATGGAGTATTCGCCGCTGTTCGAGCGCGCAGTGGAGTCGCTGATGACCGGTGCGGAGTCGCTGGACGCCGCCTGAGGTTCAGGATTCGGCCTGCCACAACTCCCAGCAACCGCCCTGCAGGCGGAAGCGGTAGATGACCGGGCCAGCCTCCACTTCCGCCTGGCCGACGTCGCGGCGAACCGACATGCCGTGCTTCTTGACGATCTCCCCCAGCAGTTCCTGGCTGCGGTACGCGGTGCGCGGCACCATGGTCGTAGTCGGGCCTTCCGCGCCATTGAGCACTTTCTGCAAGGGGTCGGCGGTGCGCGCGTTGGCAAACAGGCGGTCCGCCTGGTAGCGCGGCAGGAAGGCGTCAAACGATTCCGGCGCTTTGGCGCCGCAGCCCTTGCGCATGGTTTGCACTCCCTTGGTCAGCGACGGCAGCAGACGGGTCGAATACCACATGCCGCCGACCAGGCCCCCCGCCAATAACATCAAAAACATTGCGCGCTTGCTCAGCATCTTTTCACAGTGATGAATCTTCGAATTGCCACAGGTACCAGCAACCGTCCTGCTGGCGGAAACGGTAGAAGTAGACCAGCGAATCGGAATCGGGGCGGAACACGTTCAGCTCCATCCCGCCCGGCGTGGCAAGCTGCCTGGTCGACAGGTGCTCGGTCTTGATGACGTCGGCCAGCAGGGTGGCAGCGGCAAACTGCTCGCGCGTCACCTGCGTTTTCTTTTCTTCCGAGGTACCCAGCGACTCGAGCGGGAACACCGTGCGCCCGGTCGCGAACTGGCGGTCCACCATATAGCGCGGCAGGAAGCTATCGAATTTCTCCGCCACGCAGCCATGCTGCGCCGGTGGCGCCGCGCAACCCGCCAACGCCGCTGCAGCAACCATCAATGTCAGGATTTTTTTCATTGTTTCTTCGCTCCCAAGAAGATCTTTCCGGCCACCACGATCAGGCAAGCAGTTGGGGCGCCCCCGAAGAGAAAGAAGCAAACGGCCAGGAGCCCGATAGAAAGCAGTTTGCACGCCATGACACGATACCTTGGAATCAGGCGCGGCGCGGACACCAGGATCGCCAGCGCCAGCGTGGTCAGCATCATTGGCCAGTCGATGACGATCGGATAGCGCCTTTGGATGAACAGGTTCTGGCTGTCCGGCCAGGCCAAGGTCAGCGCCATCAGCAACACCGTAAACCAGGCCACGAATACGGCTCCGGCAAGCGGGTTGCGAGACTGTGCAGCGCTCATAGCGGCCCGAAGTCCTTGCCTTCCGAGAGCTTATAGACCTTGATCTTGTCGCCGGTGCGCACCATGCGGCGATCCAGCGCAGGGAAGTCCGCCACTTCGCTTTCCAGGTTTTCGCCGCCCATCAGGTAGACCAGGTCGTCGCTGCCGCGGTTGATCATCTGGTGCGCCTTGGATGGCGTGGGGAAGCCGACAAAGTCGCCCGGCTCCAGCTCATAGTCCTCGCCGTCGATATGCGCAATGCCGCGCCCCGACAGGATGTAGACCCACTCTTCCTCGTTGTGGTGCAGGTGATAGGCAAACGACTCCTTGCCCGGCTTGACGCGGCCAATGCTGACGCCGGTGCGCTTCAAGCCCGCCATGCGCGACAGTTGCGAGCCGCTGATTTCCGAAGCCGGGTTCCACGGATGCGAGAAGCTGCCCTCCGCTTCCTGGGACTGCTGGCGTTTCACGATATGCTTGTATGGTTCGCTCATTCAATGCCTTTCTGCAGCCCTGAACAGGGCGCTAGCCATCGATTCAATTTCGTCCCGCATGTGGAGGCGTTCCATCCAGGGTGCGGGAATTTGCCGGACTCCATAGTATGCCCCCGCCAGTTGTCCGGCGATCGCCGCGGTGGTGTCGGCATCATTGCCCAGGTTTGCGGCCGCCAGGATGGCTGATTCAAAATCGCCGCTGTGTGCAAAGCACCACAGCGCAGTCTCCAGCGAAGCGACGGAGTAGCCCGAGCCGGTGACTTCGTTGCGCGCGATGAGCGCGCGGCATGAATTCCACCGCAGTGCCGACCGCATCTCCACATGCCAGGCCGGCCAGGCATCCACGATAGCGCTCTTCAAGCGTTGGCATCCACGGACCTCGTCTCTTGTCAATTCGCAACATTCTAGCAGCGCAGGCGGGCGGCAGCGAAGCAGGCCATATTGAATGGCCGTTACCCTTAGCGTATGCTTGTCGCTCCTTCATTTACCCGGATCAAGACAAATGAAACATCGTATTACCCTCGGCACGCTGGCGGCCGCCGTTTTGCTGGCTTATGCCCCTGTCCAGGCCAATGCTGCCGCTGCCAAGCCGGCGGCGGTAGAAAAGGCACCGGCCAAGAGCAATGAGGCAGCAAAGAAGCAGTTCTGGACACTGGCCGACGAATACTACGATGCCATCGCCAAATTCGATCCGGTCGGCGCGACCCAGAACGGCGACAACCGCTTCGACGACCAACTGGGCACCGCCATCTGGCCGGAATCGCGCGCCAGGCAGTTCGACCTGTACCGCACGTTCACCAAGCGCCTGCAAGCGATTCCGCGCGCGCAACTCAATCGCAGCGACCGTATCAGCTACGACGTGATGGCCTTCGAGCTGAAGACCTACCTGGCTTACGAGCCCTTCCCTGAACACCTGCTGCCGATCGAGCATATGAGCAGCATGCCGGTCACCCTGGCCAACTTCTCCGGCGGCGACGCTTCGCAGCCGCTGACCACGGTCAAGGAATACGAGGCTTACCTGAGCCGCCTGAACCAGCTCCCGGCGTGGATCGACCAGGCCATCGCCAACATGAAGGAAGGCATGGCCAAGGGCATCACCCAGCCGAAAGCGATCATGCTTGCCGCGCTGCCGCAGTTCCAGAAGCTGGTCAGCGAAACGCCAGAAAAGAACATTTACTTCACGCCGGTGAACAAATTCCCGGCCAGCTTCAGCGACGCCGACAAACAGCGCCTGGCCGCCGCCTACCGCGCCACCGTGGCCGACAAGCTGAACCCGGCGCTGAGCAAGCTGTCCGCCTTCGTCGAGCAGGAATACATTCCAGCCTGCCGCACCAGCACCGGCTGGAGCGCCCTGCCGAACGGCGCGGCCTGGTACAAGGTACGCATCGCCGATTCCACCACCACCAGCAAGACCGCCGAAGAAATCCACCAGACCGGCCTGCGCGAAGTAGCGCGCATCCAGGCCGAATACGCCAAGCTGGGCCCGAAACTGGGCTACAACGGCCCGGCCGCCGGCCTGCCGACGTGGGTGTCGCAGCAGCCGAAATTCTTCCCCTTCAAAACGGAAGACGAAGTGCAGGCCGTGTACCACAAGCTGAACGACCTGCTGGACACCAAGCTGCCCTCGATGTTCACCCTGATCCCGAAGGCCAAGCTGGACCTGCGCCTGGAGCCTGAACTGAGCCGCGACACCGCCTCCGACCACTACACCGCGCCGGCACTGGATGGCTCGCGTCCCGGCGTGTTCTGGTCCGTGGTGACCGATCCGACCAAGTACGGCAGCACCGGCATGAACACCCTGTTCCTGCATGAAGGCAAACCAGGCCACCACTTCCACATCGCCCTGATGCAGGAACTGGACATGCCGAAGTTCCGCAAATTCGGCGGCAACACCGCCTTCACCGAAGGCTGGGCGCTGTACGCCGAAACCCTGGGCAAGGAAATGGGCCTGTACGAAGATCCGGCCCAGTACTTCGGCCACCTGAACGACGAGATGCTGCGCGCGGTGCGCCTGGTGGTCGACACCGGCATGCACGCCAAAGGCTGGACCCGCGAGCAATCGATCAAGTACATGACCGAAACCCTGGGCGATGAAAGCGTGGCGCGCAACCAGACCGAGCGCTACATGGTATGGCCGGCGCAGGCCCTGGCCTACAAGACCGGCGCCCTGAAGATCCAGGAACTGCGCGCCAAGGCCGAGAAGGCGCTGGGCAGCAAGTTCACGCTGGCCAAGTTCCACGCCATCGTGCTGGGCGACGGCACCGTCCCGCTCGCCCTGCTGGAGTCCAAGGTCGACGCCTGGATCGCCGCCAGCAAATAAGCAAGACTGCTGGGCCCGTGTCACACCATGGGGTCACACCCCAAGTGTGACACGGGCTGGGCAGCTACTTCTTAAGGGCGTAGCGTTTGATGCGCTTGAGTACCAGTTCGGGCAGCGCACTGATCTGTTTCGCGTGGTTGGCGAACACGATTTGCTGCCGGCCCACCGATACCGGGTGGCCGTCGGCATAAAAGCGGAACTCGAGCCAGAACGAGCACTTCCGCACATCGTAGGTATTTACTTCGCAGGAAACTTCCTGGAATGGAAAAGTCTCTTGCAGGTAATCGTTCTGCGCATGCTTTGTAATAAATACCCCCTCCGCCTGCAGCATGTCGCGGGAAATACATTCATAAAACCACTTCTCCCGGCAAATACCTTGCCATTCGAAATACCGCGCAAAGTAGGTATTACCGTAGGCATTGGAATCCTTGAGGAAAATCGACAGCTTGTGGTGGAAAGTCATTTCGGCGGCGGCAGGGGCGTCAGGGGCTGGGACGTGCATGTACATAGGACTATTTCTCCATAAAAGTAAAACGGCTTAATGCCAGCCCTTACTTTTTCTGATTGGCGCGCCGAACTATTGATATTCCTCAATACTTGTCTAATTTCTTGACAATAAGCTGTTAACAATCCGTTTTTAAGCTGAGGAAACTCAATGTATGCGCTAATACCGGCATTGGTCTCAGCCCTGTTTATTTGTTATGGGCTGTACGTTTTGCGCTCGCGCGGCCCGAACCGGGTCGGCCTGACCTTTTTCGCCGTCTGCGCCACCACCTTCTTCTGGCAAGCGAGCTGGGCGCTGCTATTCCTGACGCATAACGACGCCACGGCCATGGCGCTGGCGCGCCTGGGCTACCTGCCGATCCTGTTCCTGCCGACCACGCTGTACCACTTCATCATTGAACTGACTGGCAGCAAGGATGAGCGTCCCGGCCTCTACCTCAGCTACCTGTTTGCCTGCGGCCTGGGCTTGCTGCTGCCGACCACCGACTGGATGCTGTCCGGCCTGCAGCATTACTTCTACGGCGCCTATCCGAAAGCGGGCTGGCTGCATCCTCTGCACCTGGCGCAGACCGTGATCGTGATCGGGCGCGCCTTGTGGCTGCTGTATCGCCGCCAGCAGCGCGCGGTGTCGACCGAGCGCACCCGCTTGCGTTATGTGCTGGTCAGCATCCTGATCTACTTCGGCGCGGCCATCGATTACCTGTGCAACTATGGGATCGAGATCTATCCGCCAGGCGTGGCGTTCATCCTGGCCTCGCTGGGCCTGATAGCCCAGGCCATGGTGCGGCACAACCTGCTGGCCGATCCGATGGCCGCCGCCGCCACCATCGCCCATGAGATGCGCACGCCGCTGGCAAGCATCCGCAGCCAGACCCGCATCCTGGCTCGCAGCCTGCCGGAGCTGATTGCCGGCTACCGGCCGGAACACCAGGGAGCGCTGGGTACGCGCCAACTGGAACACCTGGGTGAGATCGCGCGCAGCATCGATGCCGAAGTATCGCGCTCCAACTTCATCGTGGACATGCTGCTGGCCTCTGCGCGCGACGGCATCATGCGCAGCGAGAGCTTCGCCGTGCATTCGGTCAGCGTATGCGTGGACGAAGCGATGGCCTGCTACCCGTTCTCGGGCGCCGAGCGTTCGCAGGTGCGCGTCACCATCCGCAACGAGTACAGCTTCCACGGTTCGGATGTGCTGCTGATGTTCGTGCTGTATAACCTGCTGAAGAATGCGCTGCAGGCGGTGAAGGTGCATGGCAGCGGTGCGGTGGAGGTCGAGTGCTATTCGCGCGGCACTTGCAACTGGCTGGTGGTGACCGACAACGGCCATGGCATTGCGCCCGATGTGCTGCCGCACGTCTTCGAGCCGTTCTACACCACGCACCACAATGGCGGCGGCACCGGCATGGGCCTGGCCTTCTGCAAGCGCGTGGTATCGGCCTTCGGCGGCGAGATCGGCTGCGAATCGGAGGCCGGGCGCTATACCCGCGTGGCCATCAGCCTGCCGCGCACGGCAGCCTCACCACGCAACGCGGCCCGTAAGCATATCGCGGAACATTACCCAGTCGCCCATTAGGCTGAACAGCGGGTACTTGAAGGTGGCCGGCCGGTTGTGCTCGAAGAAGAAATGGCCGACCCAGGCGAAGCCGTAGCCGACCACGGGCAGCAGCCACAGCAGCGCCAACTCACCCGTGACAATGGCCATCGCCACCAGCAGCAGCACAATGGTGGAGCCGGCGAAATGCAGGCGGCGGCAGGTGCTGTTGGAATGCTCCTGCAGGTAGAAGGGATAGAACTCTTTAAACGTCCGGTAATGCGTCTCCATGCTCATCCTCCGGGTGGACTTCCTTGATGATGTTATCGAGGTCGGTATCGTCGCCCAGCACAAAGACCTTGCGGTCTCCCAGCATCTTGAGGATGAAAGGCTGCTGCTCGCGCAAGCGGCGCTGGAAGTCGTCGACCGAATACAGGTTGGGATTGATTTTGCGCCGTAGCAGGCGCTCGGCCACCGGTAGCCGGTTCAGCAATTCGCCGTAGGTCGTATTCTCGCCGATCAGCAGCAGCTCGACTGGTGCCGCGGAATCCTCTGCTTCCTTGACCGTGGTACCGTAGACGAAGGCCACGCTGAGCTGCTTGCGCATCGGCGCCAGCGCAGAGTTCAGCACGCTGACCAGGCCGAAGGTTTTCTTGACCAGACTGGCCAGCTCGGAATAGACCAGGTTTTCCTTATTGGGGCGGAACTGGCGCACATTGCCGATGCGCTCGGAGACGATCAGTCCGGACTCATGCAGGCGCTTGAGTTCGCGTTGCGCGGAAGCGCTGCCCAGCCCGGTCAAGCGCATGATTTCGTTGAGGTGGAAACCCTCATTCACGCGCACAAACAGCAAACCCAGCAGCTTTTGCTGGGCGGGGGTAAACAGGGCCGAGGCGATCATAGGCCAAATATTAGCATGACCACCGCCCCGAATATGCTGGCAATTTAGCAGAAAAACATGCATCCTTGCTGCCCAAAGCCTGACAAATCTTCCATACGTAAAGGCTCGGGAATCCATGCCGAAGCTGGCAATCCCCGATGCGGACGACAAGGTCCTCAACAGATGAACACAGAACAGTTGAAAGCCCACTGCGCCAGCCTACCCGGCGCAGAAAGCCTGCTGCACGCGCCGCCGGTCAATGTATTGAGCTACAAGATCGGTGGCAAGACCTTCGCCTACTTCAAGACCAGCGAGCCGGAACGGTGGCGCTTCAGCTTTCGCGCCACGCCCGACCGCTTCCTCGAGCTCACCGGCATGCCCGGCGTGAAACCGGCCCGCTACATGGGCCGGTTTCACTGGGTCACGATAGTCGACGTGCGTAGCTTCCCGCGCGACTACCTGGTCGAACTGGTGCAGTGGTCATACGACAAGGCGCTCTCCTCACTGACGAAAGCGCGCCAGCGCGAGCTTAAGGCTTAGGGAAGGCGTAGGTCAGCGAATAGTTGCCGCTGCCCGAATACGACTTCACCTGGGCATAGTAATAGCCCGCCGTGCCGTTGTAGCTGATCGACTCGCTGGAGGTATTGCCCTCGCTGGCCGCGACCTTGGTCCAAGCGCTGCCGGACCATTTGTACAGGTACAGGTCGAAGTCCGCGCCGGAAGGCCCGCTCAGTTTCAGCGAGAAGGTGCCGGCACCGGCTTGCACCCAGCCTGGCGAAGCGCTTGGCGCGATGGCGCTACCGCCGTTGGCCAGCGTGCCCGTCTGCGTTACCGAACCGGACCCGGTGTACTTGGCAAATACCTTCTGCACCGCGCCTTCGTTCACAGCATGCCATGGATAGCCGAGCGTGCGCATGCGCGAGTTTTCCGTCGGACGGTACTTGCCCGAGCCGCAGTACTGCGCGCCCACGAAAGTGCCGACAGTGCCGTTCGGGTAGACACCGAGGCCGGTCGGCACGGCGGTGCTGCCGGAAATCAGGTTGCCCCATTTGACCGATCGCGTGCCGTTCAGCGACACGTTGACTTCGCTCGGCTCGCTGCTGGTATTGCAGGTGCCGTACTCGTATTCATCGGCCAGCGCGAAGGCGGTGTGGCCGATTTCGTGCAAGGCCACCTCGATCGATTGCTCGTGCATCGACAGCGTTGCCACGGCCCCTCCGGAACCGCCATAGCGCGTGGAATTGGCGATCACCACGATCACATCGCGTGCGTCGGGCGCCAGCACGGAGGCTGCGATATTGGTCGCCTTGGTGTCGTTTACGCACAGCAGGCGCTCGATGTTGTAACAGCCGAATTCCGCATCCATGGCGGTGTCACGATAGATGCCCTTGTCGATTTCGTCCACGCCGGACTGGTTACTGGCGACGTCGACGCGATGGATGTTCATCGAAGCACGGTTGGCATTGAACAGCGGATCGGCCAGGAAGCCGTTGATCACCTTTTGCGCATCGGCGCGCCACTTGTCCATTTCAGCGGCCGTGTAGCCGTCGCCGATGAAGACATAGTCCATATGGGTCGCCGCGCTGCCGTTGTTCAGGATCGTGGTGGCCGTCGCGGCCGGCGTAGCGGCCAGCGCAGCGGAACGCGTGGTCTTGGCACTGGCGGCTGCCTGCTCCAGCGCGCTGCGCTCAAAGCGCGCCAGCGGTCCCGCGGCCGCGACAGCCGACTTGGCACCGGCCGTGCCGCCCTGCTTCGGCAGCACTTCCACGCTGGCCGTCGCCTTATCGAATGGCAGCGACACTTCGAAGCTGCCCTCGCGTTGCTGCACCGTGGTCGACAGGTCGATTGCGCCCGAACGCGGGTTAAAGGTCTCCACGTGGCGGCGCAGGCCGTTATTCACGCTCACTTCATGCAGCACGCGGCCCTGGGCATCCTTGGCCACCACCACCCACTGGTCGCCCTCGGCGCCGTTCCGCACATTGGGTGTCACCGCAAACTTGCCCACCTCCGCGTGCAGCGGCTTGAATTCGGCGCCGGCGCGGCCTTCGCTAAAACCGATGCGCAGCGAGATATTGTCGGCCTGCGCTGCGCCGGCCGCCGCCAGCGCGAGCAGCGCCAGGGAATTTCGTAGTAAAGCCATCTTGTCTCTCCATTTTTGTGGTTTGGAACTGGAGATTCTGTGGCCGACCGGCAGCGTAGCGCGTGCACAAACGCGCGCAAATTGCACAATCCTGCTATTAACAATTGTTACAGCGGCTGGCGCGCCACGCGGCGGGCGACAAGCCGTAGTGTGCCGAGAAGGCTCGCGTGAAATGACTGGCGCTATGGAAGCCGAATTCCTCGGCGATGTCGACGATGCGCGCCTCGCGGCCGGCCAATGCCACGCAGGCTTGCTCCAGGCGGCGCGTCAGCACATAGCGATGCGGCGGCAAGCCGACCGCACGATGGAACTCGCGCGAAAAATGCGCCGCGCTCATGCCGCACAGCGCGGCCAGTTCCGCATTGGCCAACGGCGCATCAAGATGCTCGGTGATATGGCGCAGCACGCGGCGCAGGCGCGCTCCGCCGAGCGAACTTTCCTCGCCCTGGCTGGGCCGCGAATAATGCTCGATCAGGTAGCAGGCCAGGGCCATGGCAAGGTGGTCGCACATCTCCGCCGCCAAGGGCCCCGCCAGCGCCTGCGCATCGAGCATCTTGCGCACCAGGTCGAACACCATGCGGTCGGAAGTGAACTGGCTGGCAGCCAGCGTCGCATCGATCTGTTCGCCGCGCTGCGCCGCCAGGCGATCGACCAGTTGCACCGGCAGGAAGACGTTGACGATATCGCAGCCGCTAAGCTGGCTCCAGCGCCCCTGCTCCCCCGGCGGGCAAAGCCGGAAGCGGTTGGCCCCGATGGTGCCGCCCCAGACCGGCGTATTGCCCTGCCAGATGCGCGCCTCCAGCGGCTCCATCATCAAGGCCAGGCGATAAGTGCCTGGATGCGGGCTGACGGCGCGGATGGCGTGCTCGGGCCCATCGCTGATCCACCGCCCCAACGCAGCCCGCGATCCGGGAAGCGGCCCGATGCAGGCGTGCAGCGCATTGACGCCCGCCATCCTGAACCACCGCTCAAGCTCTTCGACGCTCTCCATCGAAGCAATATACCCCAGCTCCTGCCGAGCCCGTGTCCCGCCATGGGGTCACACCCCAAGGGGGACACGGCCTCGGCTGCAAACCGCAGCTCAAGTGCCGAATTGCGCACAGTTTTGTCGCTTTTTTCCCGGAACTCGGCGTCCAGCCGACTTGGAATCCGGAGTGGATGGGCTATAACGATAGGTGGACGCCAGTTTCCCGCCAACCACAACAAGAAGGAGCGCCACCATGAAAACAATGGCATTTGCGGTACTAGCGGTTTCCGCCCTGCTGAGCGCCAGCGCGTCAGCCAAGGATAAGGCCAAGGAAGACGTGGTCTGGCCTGCCGAACAAGTGAAATGGGAAGCCGGCCCGGTCGCCGGTACCAAGGTCGCCAAGCTATGGGGCGACTGGATGAAAGGCGGCCCCTACGGCGTGCTGGTCAAGTTCGATGCGGGCCAGGTCAACGCCCTGCACCACCACACCCATGCACTGAAAATCGTGATCATGTCAGGCACGTTCGTGCACAAATCCGATGGCGCGCCTGAAACCAAACTGGGCCCGGGGTCATACCTGATGCAAGCCGCCGGCAAGAAGCACGTCAGCGGCTGCGCCACAGGCGCCGACTGCACCTTCTTCATGAGCTCCGACGGCAAGTTCGACTTGATCGACGATTCGAAAGCGGCTGCCAGCGACAAGAAGTAGCTGCATTTTGCTGGGAGCGCCGAAGATATAGTCCGGAGGACATCCTACGGCATAGCAGAGGGATACCGGGCTTCTGAGAGCGCTCCGTCAACGCAATTTTCATTGAACATGAGGCAGATCAAAATCAAAGACTAATCCATGGCTAGGCTAAAGGCTCTACATGCACCAGGAGAATGTAATGGAGAGCACAGCCCCAATTGACAGCCGCGAATATTTCTTAATTCCGCAAGCGTATGAAGGCGGAGGCTATTACGTTCAGATCGCTATTACTGCTTAGACTTGGAGCCAGTGCCGCCACATGGGCTCAACTGGATGCCGCGCCCGAATTCAAAGCACTTCGCGGAAGCTACATGGTCTATAGCTCCGGCCTGGGAGATCCCCAGCCGGCAAAAGCGGGCGACAGCAAAATAGCCTTCGCCATCGAAGGACAGGCCGCGCGGAAAATGTTCGACTCCATGGCCCCGGACGTGCGCGATGCCTGCACCGAAGGTTCTGGCGTTCGAATGCGGGTGAAAGGCCAGATCTCCTGCCAGCGAGAAAAGTCCGGCCAATACCGCTGCAGCTTCGGCTTCGACCTTCGAACAGGGAAAAATATCAGCGGGAGCGTCTGCTAAGCCTCAAGCCTTGCCATAGCTGAGCAAGAACTGCAGGATGGCGCGGATTTCGGCTTCGGTCGCGGACGGTAGGTGGAACACGTCGCGATCATCCCAGGTCATCTTGGATTCGGTCAGCTTGGTCATGCTTGCGCCGAAATGGTCCATATTGAAAGCCGCGCCCAACGCGTGCCCGCGCGGCGGCATGGTGTTGAAGATGATCCTGAAACTGCGGTCCGGCATTTGGCGGATCACCGGCTCGCAGTTGGAGTCGAATCCCCGCGCCTGGACTTCGCCGTAGGTCCGGGCGTGTTTCGCGATAATGGTCGAATAGGCGAAGCGGCGCACGCCGCCGTAACGCTGGTTCACGTGCACCATGATGTCATTATCCACCGGGATTCTTACCGTCGCACCCGTCTGGTCTTTCGTCTCGGTCTCGACCAGCTCCCCAGCTATCAGCGCATCAAACAGCTTGCGCTTGGCAGGATGGATGCGCGCGACGATTTCGGCATGATTGTTTGGCAAGTCGAACAGGCCACTGAACATCGACTCATGCAGGTACATTTTTCCATCGTCACCCACCACCGATGCGTCACAGGTGATTTGCAGGGAATCGGCCATATCGCTCTCAAAACAAATTTCAGAAATACTGATTGTAGTATGCAATTGGCACCTGGCAATCTTTCAGGCCTCAATGCATAAAAAAACGCCTCCCAACGGTGGCATTTTTGCAGCAGTTTGTTAAATAGTGCTTGCCAGCTCGCTCCAACGGGCTTCCAGCAATGCCGCGTATAGCATCGGTTGCAGCCCGTAGCTTCCCAGCGCAAACCCGTCATTCACTTCGATTAGCGCGGTTTCGCCATTGGCGAGCACGGCGAAGTCGATCGCATACCCCTGGGGCGCCCCGTCAAATGCGGCGATCGCCGAATCGATAAACCTGAAATCCGGGAACTTCCGGAAGTCGCCCCAATAATGCTTGCACCCGACGACCGAGCCTTGGGTCACATAGACGCGATACTCGGAGACCATTTCCAGAACGTCAGCACAGACCACGCTGGCGTCATCGTCAATGCCGGCTGTAACGGCAAGGTCGGCGTAGTTCCGGATCACATGGCCAGGAAACTGCTTCAGTTTATTCGCGGCCGGCTTGATGAACACTTCCTGGCCCGAATCAGCCAGTTCCCGGACGTCTCTCAGGCGGGCTTCCCAGATCCGCCGTTTTGAATATTGCTCGAGCGCCGACGGCAAGGATGGAAGGGATGGAAATGGAATGCCGAGTTTCGCGAACGCTTTCTGGACGATTGGCACACCACCAACGACCAGCATTTCCCTCGTCAGCTCTATTTCGTCAAATGCCGTTGCCTCGAAAAAGCGGACCTCGTGACCGCGCTCCCTGAAGCCGATGAAGGCGCAATGACCGTTGGTTGTCGCAATCTCGCCTGCGCGTTTCTGGATCAATGCAATCATGTTCTTTCACCCCGCATCGCTTTTCAAAGCGCCGAAGTCTTTTGCTTTCAGTCTTTCCGGCTCGATAAAGACCATCAGCTTGTCGCCGTCATGCCAGCACCATTCCAGCTCGTCGTGGGATTTCAGCGTGATCAAAGAGATCCATGCTGGGCCTGGAGTTGGGTCATATGCCAGGGAATGGAAGGACGGATATCCCAACATATAGTCATCCGCGAAACATCCCTGCTCCGCCAGCCAATAGAGCATGTCGGTCTCAAAGGGCCAGTCATTGCGAAGCTCGGCACTACTTGGGATGTCGACGCCCACCGTCATCTTCAACTTTTTCGGCTGTGCAGACATTTGATGCGGACAGGCAGTCGCCGTCAGTTCATCTACATTCGGCCAATAGAACCCGAGCACATAGCCGTCATCCCCCCAGAAAACTTCCCCCTCCTCGTCGAATGCATAGAAGAGCGACAGGATTCCACTTTCGGGCAAAATTGAAGGACCGTTGTCGAGCTCGCCAAAATTGATCTGGCCGAGAAATCGATATTCGCCTACCTCATGCTCCGGCCAGGTGAAACCTGCTGGAACCACGGGGCTGCCGCCGAACCGGCTGTCATGATCGCCTGGAGCAGCATCCGCAAAGTCCAGCACTACGCTTGGCCTGGCGAGACCTTCGATATATTCGAGATGTGGACGCAATTCTTCGTCGGATAAAACAAGCTCCCTCAATTTCTCGATCTTCAACGTTGCGTTCCCCTCGTTGGCTGGCAATGAATTCCTTGCGAATAATACAAGGTACCAGGCTTTCTCGGCAAAAAACGCGCGAAGGAAGCGGCTTCCCGCTCGCATATACTGGAGAGCCCGAACTTTCCTTCCTGGAGCATGATGAGGACCCGCCGCCGTTTGATGCAGCTCTCTTTCCTGGCTGCGCTCGCCCCTGCTGCCTTTGCGCAGCAGGATGCAACGCTGAATATCGCCACCTATAACCTGCGCATGAACACTGCGAGCGACGGTCCGAACGCCTGGCCGCATCGCAAGGAACTGGTCAAAAGCCTGGTGCGTTATCACGATTTTGACCTGCTCGCGACGCAAGAAGGTTTGCCCGACCAGATCGCCGACCTGGACGGCATGCAGGAATACGCCCACGTCGGCGTTGGCCGCGATGATGGCAAGAATGCCGGTGAACACTCCGCCATCTTCTACAAACGCCAACGCTTCACCCTGCTGCGCAATGCCGACTTCTGGCTGAGCCAGACGCCTGATCGCCCCTCGCTGGGATGGGATGCCACTTGCTGCCACCGTATCGCATCCTGGGCGCAGCTGCAGGACCGCCAGACTGGCCGCAAGTTCTACTTCTTCTCCGTTCACTTCGACCATGAAGGCGAGGTGGCGCGCCGCGAATCGGCCAAGCTGATGCTGCGCAAGGTAAAGGAAATTGCCGGCTCCGAGCCAGTGATCGTGGCTGGCGATTTGAATTCCGTGCCGGAGACCGAACAGGTCGGCACCATGAAGTCTCAGTTGGCGGACGCATTCGATATTAGCGCGAAGCCAGCCTACGGCCCGGTTGGCACTTTCAACGGATTCAAGATCGATAGCCCGCTGAACGAGCGCATCGACTACATCTTCGTCAGCCCACAGGTGAAGGTCCTGAGCTACGCAACGCTGACCGATTCACTCCACGGCCGCTTTCCTTCCGATCACCTACCGGTGCTGATCAAGGCGCGAATCAACTGACGGGTCCGTGTCCCACCGTGGGGTCAGCCCCCATGGTGGGACACGGGCTCAGCTGTGTATTGCTAAAAAAAACGCCACCCGAAGGTGGCGTTTTTGCTGGCGTTGAAGCGGATTACGCTTCGTCGCTGTGGTGCGGTTCGTCCGCTGGCAGTTCGGCCACGATGGCGGCGCGTTCTGCTTCCAGCAGCGCTTTGCGCTCTTCGGCTTCCCACACTTCCTTCTCTTTGCGGGCGCGGTGGAAGGCCAGGCCGGTACCACCTGGGATCAGGCGGCCGACGATGACGTTTTCCTTCAGGCCGCGCAGACCGTCGCGCTTGCCCATGATCGCGGCTTCGGTCAGGACACGGGTGGTTTCCTGGAACGATGCGGCCGAGATGAAGGAGTCGGTCGACAGCGATGCCTTGGTAATACCCAGCAGCACGTTTTCGTAGGTTGCCGGAATCTTGTTCAAGGCGTTGACCTTGTCGTTTTCTTCCAGCAGCTCGGAACGCTCCACCTGCTCGCCGACGATGTAGTCGGTGTCGCCGGCGTTGACGATCTGTACGCGGCGCAGCATCTGGCGAACGATCACCTCGATGTGCTTGTCGTTGATCTTCACGCCCTGCAGACGGTACACGTCCTGCACTTCGTCAACGATGTAGCGGGCCAGCGCTTCGATACCCAGCAGGCGCAGGATGTCTTGCGGATCGGCTGGGCCGTCCACGATCATCTCGCCCTTGTTCACCACCTGGCCGTCGTGCACCAGCACTTGCTTGTCCTTGGTAATCAGGAACTCGTGCTTGTTGCCGTCCATGTCGGTGATTTCCAGACGCTGCTTGCCCTTGGTTTCTTTACCGAAGGCCACGGTACCGGTGACTTCCGCCAGCATGCCTGCGTCTTTCGGCGAACGTGCTTCGAACAGTTCCGCCACGCGTGGCAGACCGCCGGTAATGTCTCGGGTCTTCTGCGATTCGGTCGGGATACGCGCCAGAACCTCACCCACGGACACTTGCTGGCCGTCTTTCACCATGATCAGTGCGCCGACCTGGAAGCCGATCGCCACTGCGTGTTCGGTGCCGGCGATCTTCACTTCAGCGCCTTCTTCGTTCAGCAGTTTCACCTGTGGACGCAGGGCTTTGCCTGGGGAGCCACGACGCTTGGCGTCGATCACCACCAGGGTGGCCAGGCCGGTCACTTCGTCGACCTGGCGCGCCACGGTCACACCTTCTTCGATGTTTTCGAAGCGGATGGTACCGGCGTACTCGGTAATGATCGGACGGGTCAGCGGGTCCCAGGTTGCCAGCGGTGCGCCGGCCTTGATCACCATGCCATCCTTGACGATCAGGGTCGCGCCGTAAGGCACCTTGTGACGCTCGCGCTCACGGCCGTGGTCGTCGGTGATCAGCACTTCGCCGGAACGGGAAATGACGATCTGGGCGCCCTTGCCATTGGTGACGTAACGCATGGTGGCGGTGAAGCGCACGGTGCCGTTCGACTTGGCTTCGACCGAGGATGCCACTGCTGCACGCGATGCCGCACCACCGATGTGGAAGGTACGCATGGTCAGCTGGGTACCAGGTTCACCGCTCGACTGTGCCGCCACCACACCGACTGCTTCGCCGGAGTTGACCAGCATGCCGCGGCCCAGGTCGCGGCCGTAGCACTTGGCGCACAGGCCATAGCGGGTGTCGCAAGTCAGCGGGGTGCGGACTTTGACTTCGTCCACGCCCATACGTTCGATCTCTTCGACCATGTCTTCGTCCAGCAGGGTGCCGGCTTCGTACACGGTGGCCTGGGTTTCCGGATTGACGATGTCGGTGCCTGCCACGCGGCCGAGGATACGGTCGCGCAAGGCTTCGATCACTTCACCGCCTTCGACCATCGCCTTCATCAGGGTGCCGTTGGAAGTGCCGCAATCGTCTTCGATCACCACCAGATCCTGGGTCACGTCGACCAGACGACGGGTCAGGTAACCGGAGTTCGCGGTCTTCAGCGCGGTGTCGGCCAGACCTTTACGAGCGCCGTGGGTCGAGATGAAGTACTGCAGAACGTTCAGGCCTTCGCGGAAGTTCGCTGTAATCGGCGTTTCAATAATGGAACCGTCAGGTTTTGCCATCAGACCACGCATACCGGCCAGCTGGCGAATCTGTGCTGCGGAACCACGCGCACCGGAGTCGGCCATCATGTAAATCGCGTTGAACGATTCCTGGGTCGACTGGCTGCCGTCGCGACGCACCACGTCTTCCACCTTCAGGTGGTCCATCATCGCCTTGCCGACTTCGTCGGAAGTCTTGCCCCAGATGTCGACGACCTTGTTGTAACGTTCGCCGGCGGTGACCAGACCGGAAGCATACTGCTGTTCGATCTGTTTCACTTCCGCTTCGGCGGTCGCGATCAGGGTCTTCTTCACTTCCGGCACCAGCATGTCGTCCACGCAGATGGAGATACCGGCGCGGGTTGCCAGGCGGAAGCCCGACTGCATCAGCTGGTCGGCAAACACCACGGTCGCGCGCAGGCCGCACTTGCGGAAGGAAGTGTTGATCAGCTTGGAGATCTCTTTCTTCTTCAGCGGACGGTTCAGTACGCTGAATGGCAGGCCCTTCGGCAGGATCTCGGACAGGATGGCGCGGCCAACGGTGGTCTCGTAACGGGTCACGGTACGGACGAACTCGCCGGATACCGGATCCTTTGGATTTTCAACGATACGCACGGTGATGCGGGTCGCCAGTTCCACTTCCTTGTTGTCGTAAGCACGGATGACTTCGGACACGTCCGGGAACATCATGCCTTCGCCCTTGGCGTTGACCGCTTCGCGGGACGCGTAGTACAGACCCAGCACGATATCCTGGGAAGGAACGATCGATGGTTCGCCGTTCGATGGGAACAGGATGTTGTTCGAAGCCAGCATCAGGGTGCGGGCTTCCATCTGTGCTTCGATCGACAGCGGAACGTGGACTGCCATCTGGTCACCGTCGAAGTCAGCGTTAAACGCTGCGCAGACGAGCGGGTGCAGCTGGATCGCTTTACCTTCGATCAGCACAGGCTCGAAAGCCTGGATACCGAGACGGTGCAGGGTTGGTGCACGGTTCAGCATGATCGGATGTTCGCGGATCACTTCTTCCAGGATGTCCCACACCACTGGCTCTTGCACTTCGACCAGCTTCTTGGCGGCCTTGATGGTGGTCGCGAGACCCATCAGTTCCAGCTTGTTGAAGATGAATGGCTTGAACAGTTCCAGGGCCATCAGCTTTGGCAGACCGCACTGGTGCAGTTTCAGCTGTGGACCCACCACGATCACGGAACGGCCGGAGTAGTCGACGCGCTTACCCAGCAAGTTCTGACGGAAGCGGCCGCCCTTACCCTTGATCATTTCAGCCAGCGACTTCAGCGGACGCTTGTTGGCGCCGGTCATCGCTTTGCCGCGACGGCCGTTGTCCAGCAGCGAGTCCACCGCTTCTTGCAGCATGCGCTTTTCGTTACGCGTGATGATCTCTGGAGCACGCAGCTCCATCAGGCGCTTCAGACGGTTGTTACGGTTGATGACGCGGCGGTACAGGTCGTTCAGGTCGGAGGTCGCGAAGCGGCCGCCATCCAGCGGGACCAGTGGGCGCAGTTCCGGCGGCAGCACCGGCAGCACTTCCATGATCATCCAGTCCGGCTTGATGCCGGAACGCTGGAATGCTTCCAGCACTTTCAGGCGCTTGGCGTACTTCTTGATCTTGGCTTCGGACTTCGATTCCTTCAGTTCCACGCGCAGGGCTTCGGCATCGCGGTGGATGTCGATCGAGCGCAGCAGTTCGCGGATACCTTCAGCGCCCATGAAGGCGGTGAAGTCGTCGCCGTACTCTTCGTACTTGGCGGCGTAGTCGTCTTCCGACATGATCTGGCACTTCTTCAGCGGGGTCATGCCTGGATCGGTCACGACGTATGCTTCGAAGTACAGCACGCGTTCGATATCGCGCAGGGTCATGTCCAGGACCATGCCCAGACGCGACGGCAGCGATTTCAGGAACCAGATGTGCGCAACCGGGGATGCCAGTTCGATGTGGCCCATGCGCTCACGACGCACTTTGGCCAGGGTGACTTCAACGCCGCACTTTTCGCAGATGACACCGCGGTGCTTCAGGCGCTTGTACTTGCCGCACAGGCATTCGTAGTCCTTGATCGGGCCAAAGATCTTGGCGCAGAACAGGCCGTCGCGCTCAGGCTTGAAGGTACGGTAGTTGATGGTTTCTGGCTTTTTGACTTCGCCATACGACCACGAACGGATTTTCTCAGGAGAGGCCAGACCGATCTTGATCGCGTCGAACGACTCGTTTTGCTGTACTTGCTTGAATAAATCGAGCAGGGCTTTCATGTATCACTCCAGATGGTGACGAATTCTTTACTTACTTAAAACCGGTAAACCGGCCGGGTGGCCGTCCCGTCCGACCCGCAGGGTCAGACGGCATTTACGCGGCTTCCGAGGGCGGTTTTAGTTGCGTTCCAGGTCGATATCGATACCCAGGGAACGGATCTCTTTCACCAGCACGTTGAACGATTCCGGCATGCCGGCATCGATCACGTGGTCGCCCTTGACGAGGTTTTCGTACACTTTGGTACGGCCGTTCACGTCGTCGGACTTCACGGTCAGCATTTCTTGCAGCACGTAGGACGCACCGTATGCTTCCAGTGCCCACACCTCCATCTCACCGAAGCGCTGGCCGCCGAACTGGGCTTTACCGCCCAGAGGCTGCTGCGTCACCAGAGAGTAAGGACCGGTGGAACGGGCGTGCATCTTGTCGTCGACCAGGTGGTGCAGCTTCAGCATGTGCATCACGCCCACGGTGACTTTGCGCTCGAACGCTTCGCCGGTGCGGCCGTCGTACATGGTGACCTGGTTCTTGGACGGGGTCATGCCCAGGTGCTTGGCGATGTCGTCCGGATACGCCAGGTCCAGCATGCGGCGGATTTCCGATTCGTGCGCGCCGTCGAACACCGGAGTCGCGAACGGCACACCCTTCTTCAGGTTGTATGCCAGCTTCATGATCTCGTCGTCGGACAGGGAAGCGATGTCTTCCTTGGCACCGGACTCGTTGTACACGGTGGTCAGGTACTTGCGCATCTCTTCGACCTTGATCTGCGCTTGCAGCATTTCGCCGATACGGATGCCCAGGCCCTTCGCTGCCCAACCCAGGTGGGTTTCCAGGATCTGGCCAACGTTCATACGGGACGGAACGCCCAGTGGGTTCAGCACCACGTCTGCCGGGGTACCGTCAGCCATGTATGGCATGTCTTCCACCGGAACGATACGGGACACAACACCCTTGTTACCGTGGCGGCCTGCCATCTTGTCGCCGGACTGCAGGCGGCGCTTGACGGCCAGGTAAACCTTGACCATCTTCTGCACGCCAGGCTGCAGTTCGTCGCCCTGGGTCAGCTTCTTGCGCTTCTCTTCGAAGGCCAGGTCGAACTGGTGGCGCTTCTCGGCGATGGATTCCTTGATGGCTTCCAGGGCCTTGGCCATGTCTTCGTCGGCAGGACGGATGTCGAACCAGTGGAACTTGTCCAGGTCGTCCAGGTAGTCCTTGGTGATCTTGGCGCCTTTGGCCAGCTTCTTAGGGCCGCCATTCACAACCTGGCCGATCATCATCTTTTCCAGACGCTGGAAGGCGTCGCCTTCCACGATACGCATCTGGTCGTTCAGGTCCAGGCGGTAGCGCTTCAGTTCATCGTCGATGATCTGCTGGGCGCGCTTGTCGCGTGGGATGCCTTCGCGGGTGAACACTTGCACGTCGATGACGGTACCAACCATGCCGGATGGAACACGCAGCGAGGTGTCTTTCACGTCGGATGCTTTTTCGCCGAAGATCGCGCGCAGCAGCTTTTCTTCTGGGGTCAGCTGGGTTTCGCCTTTCGGGGTCACCTTACCGACCAGCACGTCGCCGGCTTGCACTTCAGCGCCGATGTACACGATGCCGGATTCGTCCAGGCGAGCCAGTTGGTTCTCTGCCAGGTTCGAAATATCGCGGGTGATTTCTTCCGCGCCCAGCTTGGTGTCACGCGCAACCACGGACAGTTCTTCGATGTGGATCGAGGTGTAACGGTCGTCTTTCACGACGTTTTCCGAGATCAGGATCGAGTCTTCGAAGTTCAGGCCATTCCATGGCATGAAGGCCACGGTCATGTTCTGGCCCAGTGCCAGTTCGCCCAGGTCGGTCGATGCGCCGTCAGCGATCACGTCGCCCTTGGCCACACGGTCGCCCACTTTGACGATAGGACGCTGGTTGATGTTGGTGTTCTGGTTGGAGCGGGTGTACTTGATCAGGTTGTAGATGTCCACACCGACTTCACCAGCCTGTGCTTCTTCATCGTTCACGCGGATCACGACGCGGCCCGCGTCGATGTAGTCCACCACGCCGCCGCGCAGTGCCTGCACGGTGGTGCCGGAGTCGACGGCCACGGTACGTTCGATTCCGGTACCCACCAGCGCCTTTTCAGGACGCAGGCAAGGTACAGCCTGACGCTGCATGTTGGCGCCCATCAGTGCACGGTTCGCGTCATCGTGCTCCAGGAATGGAATCAGCGATGCTGCAACGGAAACGATCTGGCCTGGGGCAACGTCCATGTACTGCACGCGCTCTGGGGAAACCAGGATGGTTTCGCCGGCTTCACGCGACGACACCAGTTCGTCGACCAGTTGGCCTGCTTCATTGATCTTGGCATTTGCCTGGGCAATGATGTAGCGGCCTTCTTCAATCGCGGACAGGTAGTCGATCTTGTCGGTGACCTTGGAGCCTTCAACCTTGCGGTATGGGGTTTCCAGGAAGCCGTATTCATTCAGGCGGGCGTACAGTGCCAGCGAGTTGATCAGGCCAATGTTCGGGCCTTCAGGCGTTTCGATCGGGCACACGCGGCCGTAGTGGGTCGGGTGCACGTCGCGCACCTCGAAGCCGGCGCGTTCGCGGGTCAGACCGCCAGGGCCCAGAGCGGATACACGGCGCTTGTGGGTGATTTCCGACAGCGGGTTGGTCTGGTCCATGAACTGCGACAGCTGGGACGAACCGAAGAACTCGCGGATAGCAGCCGAGATCGGCTTGGAGTTGATCAGGTCGTGCGGCATCAGGTTGTCGGCTTCGGCCTGGCCCAGGCGTTCCTTGACGGCGCGCTCGACGCGCACCAGGCCGGCGCGGAACTGGTTCTCGGCCAGTTCGCCCACGCAACGTACACGGCGGTTACCCAGGTGGTCGATATCGTCGACTTCGCCGCGGCCATTGCGCAGCTCAACCAGGATCTTGATCACGGCCAGCACGTCTTCGTTCGACAGGGTCATGGCGCCGGTCAGTTCATCGCGGCTGATGCGGCGGTTGAACTTCATGCGGCCCACGGCCGACAGGTCGTAACGGTCAGGGCTGTAGAACAGGCCGTTGAACAGGGCTTCCACCGACTCTTCGGTTGGCGGTTCGCCAGGACGCATCATGCGGTAGATCGCCACGCGAGCAGCGGTCTGGTCGGCGGTATCGTCGATACGCAGGGTCTGGGAAATGTAGCCACCCTGGTCCAGGTCGTTGGTGTACAGGGTCTGGATGGTGTTGATGTTGGCGTCGCGCAGCTTGCCCAGGGTTTCCTCGGTCAGCTCGTCATTCGCCAGTGCCACCACTTCGCCGGTTTCCTGGTCAACGATGTTCTTGGCCAGTACGCGGCCCAGCAGGTAGTCTTCCGGCACGGAGATGTGCTGGATGCCTGCCTGCTCGATTTCGCGCACGTGCTTGGCGTTGATACGCTTGTCCTTGGTGACGATGGTCTTGCCCGACTTCGGATCGACGATGTCGAAGCGCGCGACTTCGCCGCGCAGGCGTTCGGACACGAACTCCATCTCTGCGCCTTCCGAACGCAGGTTGAAGTTGTCGAAGACGAAGAAGTTCGCCAGGATCTGTTCCGGGGTCATGCCGATCGCCTTCAGCAGGATCGATACCGGCATCTTGCGGCGGCGGTCGACGCGGAAGTACAGGATGTCTTTCGGGTCGAACTCGAAGTCCAGCCAGGAACCGCGGTAAGGGATGATACGTGCCGAGAACAGCAGCTTGCCGGACGAGTGGGTCTTGCCGCGGTCGTGCTCGAAGAACACGCCTGGCGAACGGTGCAGCTGGGACACGATGACACGCTCGGTGCCGTTGATCACGAACGAGCCGGTGGTCGTCATCAGGGGCAGTTCGCCCATGTAGACTTCCTGCTCCTTCATTTCCTTCACGACCGGCTTGGTTGGCGATTCCTTGTCCAGGATCACCAGGCGCACTTTGGCGCGCAGCGGGGAAGCGAAGGTCAGGCCACGCAGTTGGCATTCCTTGACGTCGAACGCCGGGTCACCCAGGACGTAGGACAGGAATTCCAGACGGGCGAAGCCGTTGTGGGAAACGATTGGGAAGATCGACGTGAAAGCCGATTGCAGGCCTTCGTTCTTGCGTGTTGCAACAGGAGTGTGCTCTTGCAAGAAGTTCTCGTAAGACTCGAGCTGGGTAGCCAGCAGGAACGGAACGTTGTGGACGTTGGCGCGTTTCGCAAAGGACTTGCGAATGCGTTTCTTCTCAGTAAATGAGTAGTGCATGGACACTCCGTGTGAGACAGGAAAAGGTAGAGAATTCAGCGTTGCGGGCGCGCTTCGCAAGACTCAATTCACTATAAAACAACAACTTCTACTTCACAGACGACAAAGGAGCCAAGGGCGGACCCACCCTTCCGGGTGAAATCCGCCGCATTGGCTTCCTAAACTAAGGCAGTTACCCGCCTTGGTTCAATTACTTCAGATCGGCCTTGGCGCCAGCTTCTTCCAGCTTCTTCTTAGCGGCTTCAGCGTCAGCTTTCGACAGGGCTTCTTTCACGGTCTTCGGTGCGCCGTCAACCAGGTCTTTGGCTTCTTTCAGGCCCAGACCGGTGATTTCGCGAACAGCCTTAATCACGCCAACTTTGTTAGCGCCGACTTCGGACAGAACCAGGTTGAATTCGGTCTGCTCTTCAGCAGCGGCTGCAGGACCTGCGCCACCAGCTGCTGGAGCTGCCATTGCAGCTGCGGACACGCCGAATTTTTCTTCGAATGCCTTGACCAGTTCGTTCAGGTCCATTACGGACATTTCGGACACTGCGTTCAGGATGTCGTCTTTGGAAATTGCCATTTGAAACTCCTAATTTGTTTGTAGTACTACAGAATTGGTATTGACTAAGAAACCAGGCCAGCGATTAAGCGGCTTCGGTTTCTTTTTTGGCTGCCAGAGCAGCCAGACCACGTGCAAAGCCCGACACCGGAGCCAGCATAACGCCCAACAGCTGCGAAATGAGGACTTCACGGGAAGGAATGCTCGCCAGTGCGGTAACGCCAGCTACGTCGAGCTGTTTACCTGCATAGTTACCAGCCTTCAGGACCAGTTTGTCGTTGGTTTTGGCGAAGTCGGCGAGGACTTTCGCTGCAGCAACAGCATCATCCGAGATCGAGTAGATCAGCGGACCGGTCATGGAATCGGCCAGAGCGGCGAATTGCGTGCCTTCTACTGCACGACGTGCCAGGGTGTTCTTCAGAACACGGATGTACACGCCTTGCGCACGCGCATTGGCACGGAGTTTAGTCAAGTGACCAACCTGGATGCCACGGTACTCGGCCACAGCGATAGTTTGCGCAGTTGCTACTTTTGCGGAAACTTCGGCAACGACGGCCTTTTTGTCATTCAGATTGAGACCCACGGTCTTCTCCTTAAATAATGCTCGGCTTGCGCCTCGCATCGGTTCGAACAACGGCGTCCGAGGTTTAGGAGTCTAAAGGGACTACATAAACTTGTTCGGGTACACCATCTGCGTTGGGAGCTTTCGCTATTAACCAGAAGCCTACCTGATGCCTCCAGCCCAACGGTCTTTGAAGGCGCGGCCGGGTTGCCCCGGCCAGCCCAAAGATCCGCCCAGCCTTTCGACCGGGACTTAATTCTTTACTCTAACTAGCGGCATCAGGGCCAACACGCTGCGCGTGTCAGCACCTGACACCGGAAAGTTATTACAGGCCAGCGTGGTCTACGCGTACACCGGCGCCCATGGTGGACGACAGGGATACTTTACGCAGGTACACGCCTTTGGACGAAGCTGGCTTAGCCTTGTTCAGTGCGTCGATCAGGGCAACCAGGTTGGTCTTCAGATCAGCGTCAGCGAACGACTTGCGGCCGATGGTGGCGTGGATGATACCTGCCTTGTCGGTACGGTACTGAACCTGGCCGGCTTTCGCGTTTTTCACGGCGGTAGCGACGTCAGGGGTAACGGTGCCAACTTTCGGGTTAGGCATCAGGCCACGTGGGCCCAGGATCTGGCCCAGGGTACCAACGATACGCATGGTGTCCGGGGAAGCGATCACGATGTCGAAAGGCATGTCGCCGGCTTTGACGCGCTCAGCCAGGTCTTCCATACCAACAACGTCAGCGCCGGCAGCTTTAGCTTGCTCAGCCTTGTCGCCGGTTGCGAACACAGCAACGCGAACGGTCTTACCGGTGCCGGCTGGCAGAACCACGGAACCACGAACAACCTGGTCGGACTTCTTAGGGTCCACGCCCAGCTGTACGGACACGTCGATCGATTCGTTGAACTTGGCGGTAGCCAGTTCTTTGATCAGAGCAACAGCGTTGTCGAAAGCGTACACTTTGGTACGGTCAACTTTAGCCTTGATGGCTTGAGCGCGCTTGGACAGTTTTGCCATGATTAGATGCCCTCTACGGTGATGCCCATCGAACGTGCGGAACCAGCGATGGTGCGCACAGCAGCATCCAGGTCGGCAGCGGTCAGGTCCGGGGTCTTCAGTTTAGCGATTTCTTCAGCTTGAGCGCGGGTCAGCTTGCCTACCTTGTCGGTATGTGGCTTAGCGGAACCTTTTTGCACGCCGGAGTGCTTCTTGATCAGGAAGGTCGCTGGAGGGGTCTTCATCACGAAGGTGAAGGACTTGTCAGCGAACGCAGTGATCACGACTGGGATTGGCATGCCTGGTTCCATACCTTGGGTCTGCGCGTTGAACGCTTTGCAGAATTCCATGATGTTCAGACCGCGCTGGCCCAGTGCTGGACCGATTGGAGGGGATGGGTTTGCCTTACCAGCTGGAACTTGCAGCTTGATAAAGCCAATGATTTTCTTTGCCATTTGGGCACTTCCTATCGTTGGATTGAGTAGTAGCGCCCCGCACGCGGCGGGGCTCCTCTTGTTTGCCTGATTGAACGCTCAGGCCGGCGGTTAGCTGCGAACCCCGGTAAGTCGGGGCCAACAATACTTAAACTTTTTCGACTTGACCGAACTCGAGTTCGACTGGAGTCGCGCGGCCGAAGATGGTGACAGACACACGCACCTTGGATTTCTCGTAGTTGACTTCTTCGACGTTGCCGTTGAAATCGGTGAACGGGCCATCCTTGATGCGGACTTGCTCGCCCACTTCGTACAGCACTTTCGGACGCGGCTTTTCCACGCCTTCCTGCATTTGCTGCATGATCTTGTCGATCTCGCGCGCAGGAATCGGGGTTGGCTTGTTCGATTTGCCGCCGATGAATCCGGTCACCTTGCTGGTGTTTTTCACCAGGTGCCAGGTCTCGTCGGTCATTTCCATTTCCACCAGAACGTAGCCCGGGAAAAAGCGGCGCTCGGTAACGGACTTCTGACCGTTACGAACTTCAACGACTTCTTCGGTCGGCACCAGGATCTGGCCGAACTGGTCTTGCATACCGGCGCGCTCGACGCGCTCCATCAAGGCGCGCTGAACGCTTTTCTCCATACCGGAGTAGGCATGCACGACGTACCAGCGCTTGTTGCTGACTGGAGTCGACACTGCCTGCGCAGGCTCTTCCTTGCCCGGCTCGTCTTGTACAATTTCGCTCATTATTTCTTCCAACCCAGGATGAGGTCGTACAACACAAATTCGAGGATCTTATCCGTGCCCCAGAGGAAAATCGCCATCACGGTCACGAACGCGAACACGATCAGGGTAATCTGGGTGGCCTCCTTGCGAGTCGGCCACACGACCTTTTTGGTCTCGCGAACGGATTCCTTAGCAAAATTCAGGAAATCACGGCCTGCAGCAGAGGTGTACGCGATGCCGGCGGAAATAAGCAAACCAACCACAAGCGCAGCTGCCCGCACCAGGGTTGGTTTACCGGTCAGGACGAAAAATCCGACCACGCCTGCAATCAACGCCACAACTGCCAACACGACTTTGAACTTATCGTTCGTCGTGCTAACGGTTTGCACGGATTGATTAGACATTTACTTTTACTTTCGGTGCCCTGCACCAGATTCGGTGGCAGGGGCGGAGGGCATCGAACCCCCAACCTTCGGTTTTGGAGACCGACGCTCTGCCAATTGAGCTACGCCCCTACGTAAAACTTTACAGTGGAATCCGTAATTCTAGCACCCATCAGCGATGGGCGCTAGCCTTGGCTGGATTCTTTTCGCCTTAAGCCAGGATCTTGGCCACGACGCCGGCGCCGACGGTACGGCCGCCTTCACGGATTGCGAAACGCAGGCCTTCTTCCATAGCGATCGGGGAGATCAGCTTGACGGTGATGGAGACGTTATCGCCT
>NZ_LMFZ01000012.1 GCF_001427305.1 Duganella sp. Root1480D1
GCTTGCGCGCTACCGCTGGACTCTCGTTTTCATCGAAACTGTCGAAATCCCTAGCCACACTGATCCGGTCTTCGCTCCTGCATCCGAAACCATCATGCTGTTCGCATTTTGGCGCCACAGTCCCTATTCCGGGACAACATCCCAAGACATATTTTCTATGCGCCTGGGGTGCAGGCCCGGGCTTGTCCAACAAACGGTTCAGATCGTGGCTTCGCACGATCTAACCTTATTCGTTATGTTCGAACAATCTGCGGCTAACGACAGGATGGACTATGAGCGAATCGGTCGTTTCATATATTCATTTCATCGAGTTTCTGGATCTGTTGATGAGTTGAATGTTTTTGCGTCAGATGTAAATGTCCCGCCAGAGCTTGCCGCACGAGCCGCGAATCTGGCTTGTATTTTGAAGAACTGTGGCTCGATCGCCGAAGGTGAGCTTGAATCAACGCTCCGTGAAGCCTCTGAAGTGCAAACAGGGATTCAAGATTGGCGATCGCGCAATGTGGAGCGGTAGCCGGCCAGAAGCGGACCACTTTAAACTCCAATGTTTATGCGTTCAATAATATTTTTCTTTGCAGCTTTTGGTGTATTAAACTCCGTTGCAGACGCTTGCCAGCCTTTACCTGAACAATATTGGAGAAATTCGCCTAATCGTGTGAAGAGCAACTTTGACAATGCTCAGTTTGTTGTTATAGCTACTGTTGTAAGTGTTCGAGAGGTAGAAGAATCCTCTCAGCTTGATCCAGCCTTCAAGATGAATCTAGAACGCGCTAAGTTTCGTGTAGATCGGGCATTCAAAGGAAAGCTTCGACCTGGCGATACTTTTGAGATCGATACCGGCAGAACCACGTGCGGACATGGTGTGCAAGATCAAAATTGGGTTCCACAAAGGAAGAACCCTAGCGATCGAAGTGACTTTCCGAAGCAATGGATAATTTACTATACTTCACATGGTGAAATTACAGATTCTCCCATGCAACCGCCATCATTTGAGATAACAGTTTCGCCGCTTAGTAGGCCCGCTGCAGAAGCGGATTACGACTTAAAGATTCTGGAAAAATTGCGAGCGCGTTAGGCTGTGGTCGGCCAGGAGCGGACGCTGGCATTGAACATTTTGAACTGGAGTATCGTGTTACTTGAAGTTGAAAAAAAAGGCCCCAAGCAAGACCCACTACGGCTCAGGTAGGTGCTGCGATCGCGAAGTTGCGCTCATATGGCCCGTCATCTTTTGCGTCACTCACCGACGAGCAGGGGAATTACATACAGGTGGCCGGTGGAGGGATAACCTGTCTGCCAGAGAGGCGAGCTGTGGCAGGTCCACAGCATTTCCGGGCATATCTAGAAAAGCCAAGCACCATTCATCCAGATGGTACCGTCCTCGCCTTCAGCGGTGGCGAGGTAAAGCTCCGAGCCGACGAGTGGATATCTGCTCCGCTCGTCATTGAAGCGTTTACCGCATTCTTGCAAGGACACGAGCTTCCTCAGACTATCCGGTGGCGAGACATCACGTCCGTACTCGGCTGCCGAAAGACGGCTTGAGGGCGGTAGCTGCCTCCCAACTGGCAGGCGATGTCAGATACTGTCTAGATTAGGAAAGAGCCGGCATGCCGGCTCTTGAGGACGACCTTACTGGCGATTGCCGCGGTCGATCAGTTCGTCCGTGGCATCGTCGATGGCTTCACGCAGGTCGCCACGCTGTTTCTGCAGCTTGCCTTCAACCTGTTTGGCAACGCCCTTCACCTGCTGCTTCGAGCTGCCGACCAGTTCCCCGGTTTCTTCCTGGATCTTGCCGCCGATTTCCTTGGCCTTGCCCTTCACTTGGTCCTTGTTCATGATCCGCTCCTCTTAAAAAAAGTGCGACGAGCAAATCATACGAACAGGCATCGACACCTACTGTACGCAAGCTAACAGAACTAACCTTTACGCCAGACTGAAGCCAGCCATGGCTGCTGTTCGCGCGGTAATCCTGCCGGGCGGTAATAGTGCGTGATAGGCTCGAAGCCAGCTGCGGTTACCACCGTCGACCATGTTTCGAAATCGTAGTAACAACCGTAGCGTGGGCCGTTCCAGCCCTCTTCGTTATGGCCACGAGGATTGGAACTGAACAGCACACCGCGAGGTTTCAACGCTGCATGCAAGCGCGATAAAACATCGGGCAGCACGGCGCTGGGGACGTGGAACAGGGAGGCGTTGGCGAAGATGCCGTCGAACGAGCCTGCCGGCAGGTCCAGCGCGACAAAGTCCTGGTGCAGGACGGTGCAGCCACTCCAGTTTTGGGCCATCTCGACGAAGTGGGCCGAGCCGTCGAGGCCGACCGGCTCATGCCCAAGCGACTTGAAGGTGCGCAGGTCGCGGCCAGGGCCGCAACCCAGATCGAGAATGCGGAACGGTGGCGCTACTTCGATCGCATCGAGCAGCGCCGCGATGTTCTGGCTTACGTCGTGGTCGCGCGTGCCTTCCAGGAAGGCTTGCGCGTTGCGTTCGTAATGTTCCAGCGTCCGGCGGGTGATCTGCTCGATGTCGTCCATTCCCCTACTTTACCAGACGCGCACGCGCTGTTCCGGCGCCAGGTACAGCTTCTGGCCCGGCTTTACGTCGTAGGCCTGGTACCAGGCGTCAAGGTTGCGCACGGTGTAAGTACGCCACTTGGCCGGCGAGTGGCCGTCGGTCATGACCTGGTTGCGCAGCGAAGCGTCACGGGCTTTGTTGGCCCAGCTTGCGGCATAGCCGTTGAAGAAATCGCGGTCTTGCACAGGAGTGGCTTTGCCGCCCAGCGAAACGTGATACGCATCCAGCGCTGCAGCCAGGCCGGCCAGGTCAGCCAGGTTTTCGCTCAGGGTCAGGGTGCCGTTCAACTTCAGGTCAGGGAAGGCTTCATAGGAATCATACTGCGCCACCAGTTTGGCTGCAGCTTGCTTGAAGTGCTCGCCGTCTTCCTTGGTCCACCAGTCGCGCAGGCGGCCCTTGGAATCGAACTGCGCGCCCTGGTCGTCGAAGCTGTGGCTGATCTCGTGGCCGATCACCGCGCCGATCGCGCCGTAGTTCAGCGCATCGCTTGCCTTCATGTCGAAGAATGGCGGCTGCAGGATCGCGGCCGGGAAGTTCAGCGCATTCTGCATCGGCATGTTCACCGCGTTCACCACGTGCGGCGGCATGCACCATTCGGTCGGGTCGACCTTCTTGCCCAGTTTCGCCAGTTGCTGCTTGTAGTGGAATTGCTCGGCGCGCAGGGCGTTGCCCATCGCATCGTCAGGCTTGATTTCCAGGCCATCGTAGGTAGTCCATTTGTCCGGGTAGCCCACGCCCACGTACAGGGTGCGCAGTTTTTCCTGTGCTTCCTTCTTGGTGGCTGGCGCCATCCAGTCCAACGCATCGACGCGCTTGCGGAAGGAGTCGACGATATTGGAGACCATGGTTTGCAGGCGCGCTTTGGCTTCAGCCGGGAAGTAGCGCTCGACGTACATCTTGCCGGCGGCATCCGGTACTGCGTTGTTCACCGCGCTCAGGCCGCGCTTCCAGCGTGGCGACAGTTGCGGCGTGCCGTTCATGGTGCGGCCATAGAATTCAAAGCGCTGGTCGACGAAGGCCTTCGGCAGGAAGCCGCCGAAGTGGTTCACGGTGTGGAAGGCCAGGAAGTCTTTCCAGGCTTGCAGCGGCATCTCGTTCACCAATGCGGCGCTGCCGGTGATGGCGCTCGGGTGGTAGACGATGAACTTGTTCTGCTTGCCCAGGCCTGCAGCGCGGAAGAAGGCGCGCCAGTCCATGCCCGGCGCCTTGGCGGCGAAGTCGCGCATGGTCCAGGTGTTGTTTGCTTTCTGGATGTCGGCGGAGTCTTCGCGGCTGCCGTGGGCCTGCGCCAGTTTGCGCTCCAGTTCATAGACGCGGGCGGCACGGGTTTCCGGCTCGCTGTAGCCGGCCAGCTTCAGCATGGCGGCAATGTGGGCCTGGTAGGCGGTGCGCAGCTGGTGCATGCGCTGGTTGTCGTCCAGGTAGTAGGCGCGGTCCGGCAGGCCCAGGCCGCCCTGCAGGATGTATGGGGTGTAGTGATTCGGGTCAGTCAGGCCTTGCGCGATCCAGATCCCGAACAGGTTCTCGGTATAGAAATTAGTGGAGTTCAGCGGGTCCACGTCGGCACGGATGGAGGCGGCCAGGGCGTGTACCAGCGCGGCCTTGTCCTTGATGGCGTCGATCTTTTCCAGTTCGGGCTTGAGCGACTTCAGGCCATGCGCTTCGATTGCCGCTTCGTCCATGAAGCTGCGGTAGAAGTCCGTCACGCGGCGGGTGTCGCCGGTTGGCGACTTGGCGGCGGTTTCGTCGATCAGCTTGACGATGCGCTCATTGGTCGCGTCGCCCAGGGCTGAGCCGGCACCCCAGCTGCCTTTGTCGGCCGGGATCTGCGTCTTGGCCAGCCATTCGGCGTTCACATGGCCGAAGAAATCGTCGCCCGGCTGCGGGACGGCGTCTTGCGTTTGCGCGGCTGGGGCCGGGGCTGCCTGTTGGGCAATCGCCGGGACCAATCCAAAAGTGGCTCCACAGAAGGCCAGGGTAAGGGCCAGCTTGAGCGGCGTGACGCGGGTGGATGCTTGCATTTTTTGTATCCCTATCTAGTTATAAGTGGCGGAATGAGCCAGGCTGCACTCTAACTGCAACGCAGTCGTGACCTTGCTCAATTGCGACAGACTGCAAATTTCGGGGATCAAATGCAGAAAGCTGGGAATGCTGTGCGGAGCCGTCAACGAATGTTAAAAAACTTGCTGCACTCCCCTCGGGAATCGCTATATAGTTTCACCCACAGCAACGCCGAATTTAGAGGAGATTTTTCATGAAGCTCGAAGCACTGTTCCAGAATCCAACTGCGTTGCCGACCGCCCCGAAGGTTGTTGACGAATTGATCAGCAGCTTCGACAAGGCCAGCGTCTCCACCGAGGAAATTGCCAAGAAACTGTCGGCCGACCCGGTGCTGAGCGCCAAATTGCTGCGCCTGGCCAATTCCGCCTATTACCATGTGTCGCGCTCGATCGGTACCGTGGAAGATGCCATCCTGATGCTGGGCTTCGTCACCGTGCGCACGCTGGTGATCAGCTCCGGCCTGGTGAGCGGCTTCAAGACCGTGCCGGGCATGGACCTGCGCCAGTTCTGGCGCTACAGCCTGCGCACTGCGGTGGGCGCCAAATTCATCGCCAAGGCTTGCAAGCAAAACACCGACCTCGCCTTTACCATCGGCATGATGCATGCGATCGGCCAACTCGTGATCCATGCCGGCATGCCCGAGCAGGCGCTGGCGCTGGACAAGGTGGCCGGTCCGCTGGATGAGCGCCGCCTGGAAGCCGAAACGACGGCATTGGGTTATACCTATGCCGACGTCGGCGCCGAACTGGCCAGCCGCTGGAAATTCCCGCCAACCTTTGCCGAAACCATTGCCGCCATCCCCCACCCGGGCGAAAATGACCTGGCTGCGGTGATCCACCTGGCTGCCTGGCGCGCCCGCATCGACGAGAACAAGCTGTCCCCGGACGAAATCGCTGCCTGCTACCCGACCGCCGTAGCGGAAAACCTGGGACTGGAAGAAAACGCACTGATCGACCAGATGCCATCGCTTGATGAGCTGAGCGCGGGCCTGGACGAACTGATTTCCTGACCGCTTCGCTTGAGATTTGCCGTTGTGACCCTTGGGATGGGGGCGCAACGGCAATTTTTTTGGAAATTTCTCAAATATTTTTCAAAAAGACCCTAAAGTTCCTTCCGAGCCTGACGTTAATCCTGACATGCGGTACTCCGCGCACAGAATTCAAGGCTCAAAATGTCCTCGACCCAAGTCCTCGCTACCTACGAAAAAATTGCCGGTTTGACCAGCCAGATGGTGGGTGCCGCGCAAGCCGGCGACTGGAATTCGCTCGACAGCATGGAAAACCAGTGTGCTGCCGCTTCGGTAGCACTGATGGGCGGCGCGGCTCCCCTGCAGGGCGAAGCCCGCAAGCGCAAGATCGAACTGCTGAAGCAGATCATGGCCAACGACCGCGCCATCCGCGACGTGACCGATCCCTGGCAGAATCGCCTGAACGGCTGATTACAGCGAACTCAAAGAAAGCGCCTCCGGGCGCTTTTTTATTTCCTGAAAAATGGGGTACGTCCCCATTTTTCAGGAAACAAAAAGGCGCCCGCTTGGGGCGCCTTGGAATTCGGAGGGGCGAGCACCAGGTATCTCCTGGTGTCGCCTCAGCGCCGGTTGCACCCGGCGTTCATATCGCCTCAGTCGGCTATGAACTGCTTCCAGACGGGGTCGTTTCATCAACGTCGCTCTGCGGTTCGCGTCACACTATCGGTGGTGACTGCGGCAGAACCCGGTCCGTGTGAACCCAGTATAACGCAGGTAAAAAATTCCTGTCCAGAGGTGAAATGCAATGCTAGTTACTACTGTGCAGCAACCTCCACAGCGTCTTCCAGTGTCGGTACGTCGTCTTCGGCATTGCCCTTTTTCCGGAAGGACTGCCAGATCTTCAGCGGGCCTTTCGCCTGGCGCCTGCGCAGGAAGTAGATCAGGCCGCCAAGCGCTGCCAAACCGGCCAGCACTCCACCGACAATCATCATCAGCCTGCTGCGCGGATTGGCCGCCAGGTCCGCCGCTACGCCGGGCTTGACCGGGGTGGCGCCGGGTTTTGCTGGCGCTGTGCCCGCCTTGGCCGCGGCAGCAACCGGCTTGGCTGAGGCCGAGACCGCTTCTGGTTTTGCTGCGCTCGATGGCGTGGATGCGGCCCCAGACGCTGCCGCGGGCGCAACGATCGCAGTCTGAAGGCGTTGCATCTTTCCTTCGATATCGGTCAGCTTGCTTGTCAAGGCTTCGCACTGCCGGATTTGGGCTTCCACCTCCTTCTCAGGGGCGCATGACCGGGCGGGCACTGAAGCAGCCGCAGCCGCGGCAACGACAGGCTTTGCCGTCGACTTGCGCGGCGGAGGAATCACTGCAGGTTCCCGGGCAGGCTCGACCTTCGGCGCGGGAGCTGGCGCTGGTGGCGGAACAGGATGTGCGCTCTGCTCCTGGGCTTTTGCCAAGGCGACTTGCTGGCGGTGCGCAAAGGCACGCTGGGCAGCCTCGTTGAGGCCAGCCTCGCCGTTATCCTGTGCTGCCGGGCTCGCAGCGACTGGAATGGCTGCACTGGGCTTCGTGGCCGGGGCAGCCAGGGGCAAGGGCTCCGCCGCTGGCATGATTACCGTATTCGCCGCCCGCTGGCCTGGAGGCTCGGGCGTCATCCAGAGCGAAGCAGCACGGATGATCTGCCGCCCTCCACTATTCAACTCGATGAACAGGTGCAAAGCCTCCGCGTTCACAGGCTGAAGCGTGGTCAGGTGCAGGAAGCGTTTGTTGTCGCGCCGGGCAATAGCGATGTACAGACCGCTCAGTGCAGGCGGCATAGCCACGTTGGCCCCCTTGAAGACATCGGGATTGGCAAGCCTGGCCTGGATGTCGGCCAGGTCGGCTGCCGTCAAGTCGACCAGTTCAATATCCGCCGAAAGTTGCTGCCCAATGTGGGAATTGACCTTGATCTCGCCCAGTTCGGCCGCCCGCAACGAACCGCACAGAGCGATGACGAGCATCGGCAATGCAAGGGCGCGAATGGTCAATCGTTTGCTTAGCATGGAGGACAGGCCTATTTCTTCAATGTATTCATTAACGGCAGAATATCCGGATTTTGTAGGCCTCGGCAGAGTGAGCGGCATTGGCGTTAGAATCCAGACATCACTTTCCAACCCGGGAGCCTTACATGAACAGCAGAACCGAGCGCGACAGCTTCGGCCCGATTGAAGTTCCAGCCAGCCAGTTGTGGGGCGCCCAGACCCAGCGCTCGCTCGAGCACTTCCGCATCTCCAGCGAACGCATGCCGGCCGAACTGATCGCCGCGCTCGCTAGCGTGAAGCGCGCCGCCGCCAAGGTCAACGTGGATCTCGGCGTGCTCGATAGCGCCAACGCCAATGCCATCATGCAGGCGGCCGATGAAGTCCTGGATGGCAAACATGCGGGCGAATTCCCACTGGCCGTGTGGCAGACCGGCTCGGGCACCCAGTCCAATATGAATATGAACGAGGTGCTGGCCAATCGCGGTTCCGAACTGCTGGGCGGCGAGCGCGGCGAGGGCCGCAAGCTGCACCCGAACGATGACGTCAACAAGGGCCAGTCGTCGAACGACATCTTCCCGACCGCCATGCATGTGGCGGCCGCGCAGGCCGTGGCAACCAACGTCCTGCCGGCCCTGCGCCAACTGCGCGCGACACTGCAGGCGAAGGCGCACGCGTTCGAGGGCATCGTGAAGATCGGCCGCACGCACCTGCAGGACGCCACGCCGCTGACCCTGGGCCAGGAGTTTTCGGGCTACGTTGCCCAGTTGGACTACGCTGAAAAAGCAATCGAAGCCACCCTGCCCGCCGTACTGGAACTGGCTGCCGGCGGCACCGCGGTCGGCACCGGCCTGAACTCTCATCCCGAGTATGCGACGCGCATCGCCGCTGAATTGGCGAAGCGATTGAAGCTCCCCTTCCGCACTGCCGACAACAAATTCGCGGCGCTGGCCGGGCACGATGCCCTGGTAGCCGCGCACGGCGCACTGAAGACGCTGGCCACCGCACTGATGAAGCTGGCCAACGATGTGCGCTGGATGGCGTCCGGCCCGCGCTCCGGCCTGGGCGAGATCAGCATTCCCGAGAATGAGCCGGGCAGCTCGATCATGCCTGGCAAGGTCAATCCGACCCAGAGCGAAGCGCTGACCATGCTGTGCTGCCAGGTATTCGGCAACGACGTCGCAATCACCGTTGGCGCCTCGTCGGGCAATTTCGAGCTGAACGTCTTCAAGCCGCTGATCGCCCACAACTTCCTGCAAAGTGCCCGCCTGCTGGCCGACGGCATGCGCAGCTTCGACGAACATTGCGCCCATGGCATCGAGCCCAACCTGGACCGTATCGAAGAGCTGATGGAGCGCTCGCTGATGCTGGTGACCGCGCTGGCTCCCCATATCGGTTATGATCGCGCCGCGCAAATTGCGAAGAAGGCCCAGCATGAGGGCAGCACCTTGAAAGAGGCGGCCTTAGCCCTTGGTTTTGTGAACGAAAGCCAGTTCAATGAGTGGATTGTTCCGCTGGAGATGACCAAGCCCGGCGGCAAGGGTTAATGCCTGGTGGGAATACAACACCCCCGCGCCAACCCAACAGAAAGAGGATTAAAATGCAGAAAGTAGATTTCGAATTGACAGGCGAGTACATCGAGCTGAACCAGCTCCTGAAGGTGGTTGGCCTGTGCGACAGCGGCGGTGCCGGCAAGCAGATCGTAGCGAGCGGCGATGTCAAGGTCGACGGCAAACAGGAGTTGCGCAAGACGGCGAAGATCCGGGCGGGCCAGAAGGTTCGCCTGGGCGACGTGCAGATCGAGGTTCATGCCGAGGGCAGTGCGGCCTGATTGATCCGCGCGGAGGGTTAGCTCCATGGATGGTCCCTACGAGAAGCAAGCGCAGTCCCAGGAACAACTGATCGGTGACCTGCGGCAGGTCATCGAGAACGCCGAGGAGCTGCTCAAGAACACCGATCATTACACCAGCGTGCTGTATCAATCGGCACGCGCCAAGCTTGCGCAGGCCCTATTGGCAGCGAACGAGGAGCTGGAACGGTGCGAGGATGCGCAACTCTTGCGCATGATCGAAGCCACCCATCGCGCGAATTTGCTGCACCTGGACTTGTCCGGCGAGGATAAGCTAATGCGGGCGTTTAACTAGGATTTGCTGTTGCAGCCATTGCTGGAGGCTGGCGGCGACGTTGAAATTTTTATCCAGCGCAAAGGCGGCGTCCAGCGCGTCGCCGAATGTTTTCCCTTCCTTGAGTGCCTGTAGCGCAGCATATTCCGGTGCGTGCAACGGCGTGACCTGGGCTGTCCATTCCGGGCGGCTGAGCAGCGCGCGGCTTGGCGCATCCATCTTTTGCGGGAATTCCTTGCCCTGGTGGGCCAGCCAGAGAGGCACGATGGCCCACTCCGATTCGAATAGCTGGGCGCTTGGCTGCCAGGTGAAACTTTGTTCCTCCACTGTTTGCGGATTGATGTCGCTGGTGTGCAGCGCCAGCTCGTGCCGCGCATAGTGGATGCGGTGCAGTTGCCATTCCAGGCGGGCCATGTCGGGCAGGTAGGGCAAATCTCTTACGTGCTCGAAACCGCGCAGGAAGGATTCGAACTGGGCGCCGAAGCGGTTCAGGTCCCCGCTGTCCGATGGATGGGCGCAGCCGTATTCGCGGGCCAGGCCAGTGAAGAATTCTTCGCCGACCAGTTGTGCTATGACTGGATAGGCGGCAGCCAAGGCCTTGCTCCAGGTCGACGTAAGGTTGCCGCGGTATCGGCCGAAACGCTCAGCGTGCCTGAGCTGGAGGCCTTTTTCGGCGCCTGGCGCGAACAAGGCATCCGAAAATGCCTGCTGCTGCTCGGCTAAAGCGTCGTCGCTGCCTCGCTCGGAATGTCGCGCAAGAGCCGGGGCGCCGGAGTGGCTGCAGGCAGGCGGGAACCGGGTGGCGATGGCGGCAGCTTTGTCGGCTTCGCCAAGCAGCACTTCCAGCGCAGGGATGTCGGTGTCCCATTCGATCAGCGTGGGGACGGCGCCGAACCGGGCTAACGCCGCCTCGTACAGGCGCCAGACAGGATCGGCGACTACTGCACCGTGGTGGTCAACCACGCCATCGGGAGTGACGAGGTGCCCGGCGAGGTGGATTTCACCGACTGTGCCGCGGACGATTGCTGCCAGCGCTGCCATCGCGTCTTCTTCGTGGTTGCATTGATTGACATACAGGTTATTCACGTCCAGCAGCAGACCGCAGCCGGTACGGCGCGCGAGGACGGCCAGGAATTCGGCTTCACTCATTGCGTCGTCGGCAAAGCGCACGAAGCTGGAGACGTTTTCGAGCAGGATGGTGCGGCCAAGCGTGTCCTGCATGCGCCCTACCCGCTCTTCCAGCAAGTCAAGCGCGGCGTGATTCAGCGCCAGCGGCAGCAGGTCGTTCAGGTGGCGGTCGAAGACTGCGCCCCAGCACAGGTGCTCGGAGACGAGCGCGGGCTGGATGCGTTGTGCGAGGCTGGCGACGCGTTCGAGGTGGCCGGTGCTGAAGCCTCGCGCAGAGCCGAGGCCAAGGCCTACGCCGTGCAGGCTGATTGCATAGTCGCGCCTCAGTTCCTGCAATACGTAAAAATCGCCGCCGGCCTGGTCGAGGTAATTTTCAGTGTGGACTTCGAGCCAGGCGGCGCGCGGCCGCTGTTCGAGGAATTGGCGGTAATGTGGTGCCCGCAATCCAACGCCGGCTCCTCGAGCCGCGGTGTGTGACGCCATCGATTATTTGGCTGGCGCGGAGGTCTTGCCGCCGGCTTTCTCGCAAGTGCCTTTGGCGACGAATTTCCACTCGCCCGCCATATTGTCGGTCTTGGCCTGGCTGGAGCAGCCGTGCGTGCCGGTGGCGCAGTCGTTCTGGCCAGCCTTGGCAATGCCGTAGCACTTTTCTTGTTCCGCTGGCTTGTCCTGGGCGGCGGCAGCAACGGTGCTGGCGGTGGCGTAGACGGTTGCCAGCGCGGCGGCGATCAGGGCTTGACGGTTTTTCATGCGGGGTCTCCTCAGTCGATTTGCAGGTCTGCGATTAGACCATAAAAATTGCCTGATAGTTCCCGCCAGCCTCCAGCTATGCAGGAATTTTTGCAAGTAGCTCGTCGTAACGTTGGAGGTGATTATCGGGATAAAAATCGCTCGCTTGTATGCCAAAGCCAGGACGCCATTTGGCCCAGCCAATTTCGCCAAAATGATCGACTGGCCATTCACCCAAATAGGTATGCTCTTGGAATTGGGCGGATGAACTGAGGACAACGCCATCGTTTGCACCACGCAGCCCGCCTATTCGGGAGGCAAGTTTCAATAGGATCAGTTGGGAATTCGCTGGAGCGACGCCTGCGATATTCATGTAATGCACACCTTTGACGTCAGGCGTTTTCGCATTGAATGCTTGCGCTTTTGCGGTTGTCAGGTCTGCTATTGCACCGAATTGTTTGAGAAGAACTGGCGGCAACAGGTCATCGAAGTTGCGAGTAGCCGAATGAACGATATCCGCAACTGCGGAACCATGGTGCGGCGTTCCGATTGTAGTGAGCGATTTAACACGCGCGGCGATCTTCGGGTAGTTATGCAGGACGTAGCGCGCGTCCAGACCACCCATGCTATGGGCGATGATATCGATCCGGTCCTGGGGCAGAGTGCTCAAATACTGCGCCAACTTCTCGCCACGATCTTCAATGGATTGAAGCGGCGGAATCGTTGGCGCCTCAACTGTATGTCCGGCTTTTCTCAGGTGGGCGGCCACCCCATTGAAATAGTCGATGGCAGGTTTAACTGGCCACGGCAAGTCAGGGAATAGTTCAGCACCAACACCAAGAATTCCGTGCACCAGAACGATGGTAGCCATAGCCAGTCCTTTTACAGGTCTTCGAATTGAACAGGGCCCTCCGCCGGACCTCACATCAAGTTTCGCACCTAGATTCTAAGGAATTAACGCAGAAAGAGAGTCGCAAATTTCCACCACTTGCGAAATAACAACGCCCAAGAAAAAACCGCCAGCACCGTTGCCCGGTGCGGCGGTTATCTCCTGACTTCGAAATGCCTGGACAGCGCGGTGTCAGGCGGTGGTGTTGATGTTCTGGCCGAGGTGGGATGGCAGGTTGGCGGCGGCTGGCGCTGGCGGGATCGCTTCAATCAGTGCCTGGGCGCTGGAGGCTTGCACGTCTTGTGCTTTTTTCAGGACGGCGTAACCAATCTCGGTACGATTGCTCGTATCGGCCATTGTCGTTGCCAGTTTTGCAATGCTCACTGCATCCATTTTTGATCCTCCCACGCGTATCTAACTTGATTTACGGATGGGATTTGGCGAACTTTAGGCTTGGCGCGGGATTTTTTTCATCAGCCAGGCCAATACGGTGTCGGGGCGGTTGAGGTCAAGCCATTGCAGGCGGGGCGGCAGGCCGTCCGGGGCCGGCTGGTCGGAGGCGACGGCGACGACGGTGTGGTCGTCCAGGTAACGCGGCGGCTGGCCCGCGATGCCGCGGTAGACTTCAAGCTTGTCGATTTGCCATGCATGGAAGCCCTCGACCAGGGTCAGGTCGGCGGGTTGCAGGCGGGCCAACTGTTCGTCGGCGCCCGGTTCTTCGGCACCGCGCAATTCGTGGATGATGGCGAAACGGTAAGGCGAGGCGATCATCACTTCTGCAGCGCCAGCGTGGCGGAACCGGGCGCTGTCTTTCCTTGGCGGCTCGAGTTCGAAGTCGTGGTGGCTATGCTTGATGACGTTGACTTTCCAGCCACGGGCGGCCAGCTCGGTGACCAGGTATTCGATCAGGGTGGTTTTGCCGCTGCCCGAGGGGCCGGTGACGCCGATGACGTTCTGCTTACCGGTCATAGCGGCACCCGGTAGCGGTAGCCGCGGAAGCTGAAGACTGCTTGCTTGGGTTGGAGCTTGTCCAGGATCAGGCCAGGGGCGACTTCTTCGCCTTCCCTGCGCAGGACTTTGTCGATCAGCAGCAGGCGATCGGCGGGGTTCTTCGAGTACATGTAGCCACCAAGGGTGATCTGGGGGATGGCGCGCTGGATTGGCTCGGGGAGCTCGCGCAGGGCTTGCACTTGTTCTTCCACTGGCGCTGGCGCAGGAGCCGGGGCCGGGGCTGGAGTAGCCTGCGCTGCGTCTGCCCCTCGCGCTGCGGTTCCGGCTTGTTTTGGGGCGTGAGCGTCAGCGGCGCGCGGGCTGACTACCTGCTGGGCGGCTTGCTGTGGGACCGGTTGGCCAATCGCGGCATGCCCGGCGAGCGAAGCGCTGGAGGCAGCTGCGGCGCCCGGAGCCACAGGGCGCGCGACGGCCACGGGGGTTGCCGGGGCCTGGGTGACGACAGGGGCGGCTGCCGGCGGGACGCCAGCTTGGGCGGGAGCCGCTTGGGCGGTCGGGGCCTGGACGGCAATGGCGGGCACGGCGCCGCTTGGAGGCTGGCTGGCGGCCGGCTGCTGGCGCACCAGCATGGTCGCAAGGCCGGCGATGGCGGCGGCCATCAGGGCCATCGCCACGATCACCGGCGTGCGCTTGCTGCGCGCGCCCTGCCCTGCCGGCACGCTGGCCAGGCTGGGTGCGTGGATGGTCGGGGTGCTGCCGATCTGGCGTTCGGCCTGCGCTTTTTTCAGTGCTTCGAGAATATAGGACATATTATTTACCCGCCTCGGCCAACAGGTGCGGCTCGGTCTCCCTGCCCGGCTGCGACAGGCGGATGAAAGTTCGCGGCCCCGCCACGCCGTCGGCCTTCAAGCCTTCGGCAATCTGGAACTCGCGCAAGTATCGCAAAGTTTCGCCAGCTAGTGGCTGGTTGTCTCGCGGTTTCTTGACCCCGTTCATTTGTGCCAGGCGGCGTGCCAGCCAGTCCACGTCCGGGCCTTTATCGCCTTCGCGGACTTCTTCGCGCCAGGAGCGCGGTGCACGCCAGAAAGTGGTGAAAGTGCCGTCAAAGCGGTCGTCCAACGCATCCAATGCCACAGTCTCGCTGCCGCGCGCACCTACCAGGGTAGCGTTCTTGCCGTCGAGCGCCGTCAGCAGGACATTGCGTGGCAGGGATTGGCCGTCGCGCAGTTTGATGATGACGGGCCGGTCAAGGTTGCGGATTTCTTCCAGGCCGCCTTTGGTCTGCATGCAGTGCAGGTTGCGCTTGAGGGCTTCGGCACAGCCCTCGCCTTCGGACAAAGCGACATCCCACTTCGACGCCAGTTGGCTCAAGGCGGCGTCCATGGTCAACCAGCTCGGTGCGGGGGCTTGCGGTGCGGCAGGCGAGTCCGGCGAAGAGTCGGCGCCGTGCGGCGCCGAAGCTGCCGCCTGCGCTGCGTGGGGTGCAGCGGCACTCGCCGGCGCTGCACGGCCAGCTTGCGGCGCGGCTGCGGCCACGGAAGCCGACGGCGCCCGTGCCGATGGCATCATCTGCCAGGCTGCGGCGGCAGTAAGCGCCGCCCCGGCCAATACGCCGGCTGCGGCCACGCGCCATGCACGCGCCTTGACCGGGGCAGCCTCGCCGGCAAACACTTCTTCCGCCGCGCGGCGCAGGATGAGCGCATTGACCTGCGCACGATTTTCAACATAAGCGCCGAGCAGTGCGCGGTCGCACAACAGGTTGATCCGGCGCGGCACGCCCTTGCTCAATTGGTGGATACGGCGTAGCAGCCCGCGCGGGAACAGCTCCACCGCACCAGCGCCAGCCACCGCCAGGCGGTGCTGGATATAGCTGCCCACTTCCGTCTCGGACAAAGGCCCCAGGTGGTAGCGCGCAATCACGCGCTGCGCCAGTTGTTCGAGTTCCGGCCGCGCCAGCATCTGCCGCAGTTCCGGCTGGCCGATCAGGATAATCTGCAGCAGCTTGCGCTCGCTGGTTTCCAGGTTGGTCAGGAGGCGCAGCTGCTCCAGCACGTCGGCCGACAGGTTTTGCGCCTCGTCGATGACCAGCACATTATTCAGGCCGGCAGCGTGCGACTCCAGCAGGTAGCTGTTGACCGCGTCCACATAGGCCTTGACGCTCGCCCCTTCCGGCGCCACGCCGAATTCATCGCACACCGACTGCAGCAGTTCTTCCACCGTCAGCTTGGGATTGAAAATATAGGCCAGCCGGCAATCGGCCGGGATCTGCTCCATGAAGCAGCGGCACACGGTGGTCTTGCCGGCGCCGATTTCGCCGGTCAGCAGCACGAAGCCGCCGCCGCTGCCCACGCCGTACAGGAGGTGCGCCAGCGCCTCGCGGTGCCGTTCGCTCATGAACAGGTAGCGCGGGTCGGGGGCGATCGAAAACGGTTGCTGTTTGAGGTTGAAGTATTGCGTGTACATGGTCGGCGCTTAGCGCAGCGCGGGCGGCAGTTGCTTGAATTTGGCGCAGTATATCTTGGAGCGCGTGTTGAAATAGACGATGCGGCTGCCTGGCTTGGATTCCCGGACCGGATAGCGCGAAGTGTCGATTTTCGCATAGGCCTGGCCGTCCTGGCGAAGGATGGCCTTTTCCAGCTCCTCCGGCGTGGTATCGGTCACCGCGCCGACAAAGCTGTACGGGTAGCTTTCGTCGCTGATGATCACCTCCAGCACGGGAAAGCCCCACAGGATCGCGTCATCGGTGCGGAACCAGTAAGCCCCGCCCTCGCGCTTGTAAGGGCGCCCGAAGTACTGGCTGAGGTAGTCGAAATAATAATTATTGGAGGTCTGGTCGCGGCACAGCAAGCCATTGCCGAGCACATCGCCGAAATGGGAAGGTGGCGCTGCCGGCGCCGCGCAACTGGTGGCCAGCAGGCCCGCCGCCGTAAGGAAGCGCCGCATCATTCAGAGCTTCTGGAACCAGGCGCGGTTCGCACTGATCTTGGCCTTGGCCGAGGGAGGCAATGCTTCATAGCAGCCAGGGTATTGCTTCAGGGAACCCTCGCGGACTTCCTTCTGCAAACCATTGATCAGGAACACGTATACCGTTCCACCCTGGTCGGTCTTCTTGGTTCCTAAGTACTTGATCATATGTGTCTCTCCTGACGAGCATTATGACATTTCAAGGCGAAATCACAACTTTTTGACCGATACCGTGTGCATTTCAGTATCGGAAAAATGCAGTTGGTTCCCCGATTTTGCGCGTCTGTCTTTTTCCGGCCCGGCGGCAGCGCCAATTCGCATATCTTTCCAGCATCACCAATCCTGAACAGTGACAATCAAAATGAATAAGCTGATCACCTACGCCGCCGCTGCTTCCCTGATCGCACTGGGCGTCACGGCCCTGCATGCGAGCCCTCCGGACAGCGAAAAGAAGGCCGATGCCACCCCAACCAGGGAAAATCGCCCGGTGACGGCTTTCTCGCGTATTGAAGTCGACGGCCCCTATAAAGTGCTGATCAATGCCCAAGGCGAGCCGGCAGTGGAAGTCAGCGGCCCGAAACGCCAGGTCGAGCAGCTCGAAACCGTCGTCCAGGGCGACACCCTGCACGTGCGGCCACTGCGCCGCAATCACTGGGTGTTCAACTTCGGCAAGCAGCGCGAGCCTGTGATCGTAAAAATCAGCACCAACGGCCTGAAAGCCCTGAGCAACAGCGGCAGCGGCGACGTGGAGCTGGAGCGCGTGGACAGCAGCGAGCTAAAACTGATCTCCACCGGTCCCGGCGACTTCAGCGCCTCCGGCACGGCCACCGAATTGACCGTCAAGGCCAGCGGCAGCGGCGACATGCACCTGCACCGCATGCGCGCCACCAACGTCAACCTGGTCATGACCGGTCCTGGCGATGTCAGCGCACCGGCCATTACCGGCGACCTGAATGCGGTCTTGTCCGGTTCCGGCGACCTGGAGGCAAGCGATGTGCGCGCCAATAAGGTGAACGCCGCGATGAGCGGTCCCGGTTCGGTCGAATTGCGCGGCAGCAGCCGCGACATCCGCGTCGAAATCTCCGGCTCGGGCGACCTGGACGCCTGCAGCATGCAGGTGGAAAACGTCAGCGCCATGCTGAATGGCCCGGGCGGCGCCTGCCTGAGCGGCCAGATCAAGAAATTCGACGCCGAAGTGCATGGCTCCGGCGACCTGGAAGCGCGCGGACTGCAAACCCAGAATACCCGCGTCAGCCTGAGCGGCCCTGGCGGCATGAACCTGTCCGGCAGCAGCGACACCCTGAGCGCCGACGTCAGCGGCTCGGGCGACCTGGATGCCAAGCAGCTCAAGGTAGCCAAGGCCATTGCCCGCAGCAAGGGCCCCGGCAATATCTTCCTGAGCAAGGTAAGCGACTCGCTCGATGCCGACGTGCGCGGTTCGGGCGACCTGAAAGCCGAACCGGAATGCAAGGACGTCAAGGTCACCATGAGCGGCCCCGGCGGCGTGCAACTGCGCGGCTGGACCGGCACCCTGAACGCGCAAGTAAGCGGTTCGGGCAGCCTGGATGCACGCGACATGTTGGCCAAGCAGGCCGAAGTCAATGTGCGCGGCCCTGGCAACGCCACGGTCAACGTGCAAGGCAAGGTCGAGGCGCAAGGCCAGCAACTGATCTCCGACAAACAGCGTGTGGTGACGGTCGACCGTCGCGGCGCCCACGCCGAATGATTGACGACATCGCTGCTGACGCCTGAGGCGCCGGCAGCGATTAGCTTTTCTCCCTGATGCCCGGCCTTCGTGCCGGGCTTTTTTTCGTCCACATTGCAACTTTGGCACCACAGTCCATACCAAAGTGCATACCATTCACTCCAGTGCAATTCTCCTTAACAATCAATAACTTGGTATTTATAACCGGCGTTTAGCCCCAGACCTAAACAATACCAGTTAAATACCTGTTGACAAGCTGGTGTGCTCCTCATATAGTCGCCACAGTTCTTTTCATCCCTCGAAAAAATGATCGAATTCCTGATAGGCGTCGATGGCGGCGGCAGCGGTACACGGGTGCGTCTGGCGCGTGCCGACGGGCAGTTGCTGGGCGAAGGCCAGGCCGGCCCGTCCGCCCTGCTGCACGGTATTAAGAATGCATGGGCCGCCGTTGAGGAAGCCACGGCGCGTGCGTTCGAGGCTTCCGGCGTGGCGCAACCGGCGCGCGCGCACATCGCGATTGGCCTGGGGCTGGCCGGCGTGCATAACAAACAGTGGGCCGCCAATTTCGTGGCAGCCAATCCTGGCTTTGCCGCCGTGGCGCTGGAAACCGATGCCTTTACCACCGTGTTGGGCGCACATGAAGGGCAGCCGGGCGCCATCATCGCGCTGGGCACCGGCAGCGTGGGCGAAATCCTGCACACCGACGGCTCGCGCCATGAAGTGGGCGGCTGGGGTTTCCCGTCCGGCGACGAAGCCGGCGGCGCGTGGATCGGCATGAAGGCGATCAACCATGTGCAGCAGGTCATTGATGGCCGCGTGGCGGGCAGCGCCTTCTCGCAGGCAGTGGCCGATGCATGCGGCGGCGCCCGCGACCGCATCCAGGTCTGGCTGGCGAATGCCAACCAGACCGCCTTCGCGCAATTGGCCCGCATCGTCCTGCAGTATGCCGAAACCGATACGACCGCGCGCGGCATCCTGTCCGAAGCGGGCCGGCAAGTGGCATTGATCGCCCATGGCCTGGATCCGAGCGGCACCCTGCCGATCGCTTTGTGCGGCGGGCTCGGTGAGCCGCTGCGCGCCTACCTTCCCCCTGCCCTGCAGCAGCGGATCGTTCCACCCAAGGGCGACTCGGCCGCGGGTGGTCTGCGCCTGATCCAACAACATTTGAAGGAGTAGCCCGTGCTATCCCAGTTGAGCGATTTCCGGCCTGACGCCGACAGCGACACCCCTCTGTATATGCAGTTGGCAAACAAGCTGTCCGATGGCATAGCGAGCGGGGACTGGCGCGCCAACGAAGCGCTGCCGTCCGAACGCGTGCTTTCGGAAATACTCAATATCTCGCGGGTGACCGCGCGCAAGGCGATCGACATGCTGTGCGCGCGCGGCATGCTGACGCGCCGCCGCGGTTCCGGGACCTACATCACGCCCAAACTGGAACAGCCGCTGTCGCGCCTGACCAGTTTTTCGGAAGAGCTGCGCCAGCGCGGTTTTACTGCCGGTTCGCAATGGCTGCAGCGCGAGATTGGCGTGGCGGCGCCGCTGGAATTGCTGTCGCTTGGCCTGTCGCCGAACATGCCGGTGGCGCGCCTGAAGCGCCTGCGCACCGCCGACGACGTGGTCATGGCAATCGAGACCTCGACCATCCCCGCCATGTACATGCCCGATCCCGGCACGGTGCACGGCTCGCTGTACGGCTACCTGGAAGCCACCGGCAATGTGCCAATGCGCGCGCTGCAGCACATCCGCGCCATCAACGCCAATGCCGAGCAGGCGCGCCTGGCCAATATCGCCGCCGGCACCGCCATGCTGCACATTACGCGCGTGAGCTACCTGGAGAGCGGCGCAGCGGTAGAACTGACCCACTCCTTCTGCCGGAGTGACTATTATGAATTTGTAGCGGAGTCGCGTCGATGAACGAGGCAATCAAAGGCAATATCCTGACACCGTCCGGCTGGCTGAATGGAACGATTTCCTTCGGCGAACGGATCGAGGACGTGGCAGGCAGCAGCACCGACCCGAAGTCGAACAGCGACGACTATATCCTGCCCGGCTTCATCGACCTGCATGTGCATGGGGGCGCCGGCAAGGACGTGATGGAAGGCGGCGATGCGGTGCACGCGATTGCCGCGATCCACGCGCGCCACGGCACGACTTCGATGCTGGCCACCACCATGACCGCCCCGCCGGAAGATATCGACGTGGCGCTGGCCGCCATCGGCAAGGCTGTGCGCCAGCGCGGCAAAGGTGAGGCGCGCGTGCTGGGCGCTCACCTGGAAGGCCCATATATCAATAGCGGCAAGCTGGGCGCGCAGCCGAACTTTGCGCGCGCCGCCACGATTGAAGAAGTTCATCGCCTGGAGAAGCTGGCGCCGATGCGCGTGATCACCGTGGCGCCGGAGATCTCCGGCCACCTGGAACTGGTGCGCGACCTCGCCAACCACGGTGTGCGTGTGCAGATCGGCCATACCCTTGGCTCTTATGAGGAAGGCGTGGCAGCACTGGACCATGGCGCGACCGGCTTCACCCATTTATTCAATGCGATGAGCGGGCTGCACCACCGCGAGCCCGGCATGGTCGGCGCTGCGCTGGCGCATGCCGAATTTGCTGAACTGATTCCCGACCTCCTGCACGTGCATCCCGGTGCGATCAAGGGCGCGCTGCGCGCCATCCCGCGCCTGTATTGCGTGACCGATTCCACGGCTGCCACCGGCATGCCGGATGGCGAGTACATGCTGGGGCGCCATATCGTCCATAAATGCATGGGCGGCGTGCGCCTGCCCGACGGCACCCTGGCCGGCTCCACGCTGACGCTGGACCAGGCTTTGCGCAACCTGGTCGGCCTGGGCCTTGACCTGGCCGACGCCTCCAAACGAGTTTCCACCCATGCAGCCGACTACCTCGGCCTGCAGGACCGCGGCCGCCTGGCACGCGGCGCGTATGCCGACCTGGTCGTGATGGGCCGGGACCTGAAACTGAAAGCCGTTTATATCGAAGGAGAACGTTGTGACCTCAATGATGCTTAAAGAAGCCCTGTCTGCCGCCGACTGCGTGGAACAGCAGTTGGCGCATGACACCGACCGCTACGCGGAACTGGGCCGCAAACTGAGGAGCACTCCGTTCAACTCCGCGCTGACCGTAGCACGCGGCAGTTCGGACCATGCCTGCAACTACATCGCCTACCTGATCATGTCGCGCCTGGGGCGCGTGGTCGCTTCGCTGCCGATGTCGCTGGTGACCCTGCACAAGTCGCCGCTGATCACCCGAGACACGCTGGTGGTGTCGGTTTCGCAGTCCGGCCAAAGCCCGGACGTGGTGGAACCGATCCGCTATTTCCGCGATGGCGGCGCCACTACCGTTGCGCTGGTCAACGATGCCGATTCTCCACTGGCCCATAGCGCCGAGTGGGCAATGCCGCTGCGTGCCGGTAAAGAGCAAAGCGTGGCCGCCACCAAGAGCTTCATCACTTCCCTGGTAGCCGGCGCGCGCATGGTGGCGCATTGGCAGAACGACCCGGAACTGCTGGAAGCCCTGGCTGCCTTGCCCACTGCATTGCGCGCTGCCTGCGACGTCGATTGGTCGCCGGCGATTGAAGTGCTGGCCCCGGCCCGCAACATCATGGTGGTGGGCCGCGGCATCAGTTTCCCGGTTGCGCTGGAGGCTTCGCTGAAATTCAAGGAAACCTCGGCGCTGCAGGCGGAGGCCTTCTCCGGCGCAGAGATCAAGCACGGCCCGATGGCGCTGATTGAAGAAGGCTATCCGCTGCTGATCTTCGCTACCCGCGGCCCGACCCAGGCAGGCTTGCTGGCGCTGGCCGAAGAAATGCGCGGCCGTGGCGCGCGTGTGCTGCTGGCGGCGCCGGAAGATGTCGCATCACGCGACTTGACCTTGCCTGTTGCGGCAACGCCGGATCTCGATCCGATTGTTGCGATCCAGGCCTTCTACGTGATGGCAGCCAGGCTGTCCGCTGCGCGCGGCCTGGACCCGGATCGTCCGCGCCACCTGAACAAAGTCACCAAGACCCACTGATCCCGCGCGCGGCCATCGATGAAGAACAGTCTCCTGCTTGCTGCATTGATGGCCATTGGCGGTGCGGCCTTTGCCGAGCCGGTGCAGCGCATCGAGTTCTGGACCTTCAGCATGAAGCCGCGCTTCACGCCATATTTCGAGGACGTGGTGAAGCGCTACGAATCAGCCAATCCCGGCGTCAAGCTGGAATGGGTCGACTTCCCGTGGGACATTATCCAGACCAAGCTGGTCACGCGCATCGTCGCGGGCAAGCCGCCGGCGCTGGTCAACCTGAATGTGCCGTGGGCCGAGGAATTTGCGCGCGACGGGCTGCTGACGCCAGTCGACCCGCTGCTGGGTGCCGATCGGGGACGCTACCTGCAAAGCGCCCTGCGCGACCTTTCTTTCGCGGGCAAGACTTATGGCTTCCCGATGTACAGCAATGTCGCCGTGATCGCGTATAACCGCGAGATCTTCCGCGCGGCTGGCATCCCGCATGCGCCGCGTGATCTTGATGAACAACTCGCGTTCGCGCGCCAGATCGCCCAGCGCACTGGCAAGGCAGGCTTGTGCCCTGCCCTGTCCAAGGTCGATGGCCTGATGCTGCAACAAGGGCTGCCGGTGCTGGCTGGGGGTCGCGCGGTGTTCAATTCTCCTGCGCACGTGGCGTTCATCCGCAAGCTGGCCGAGACTTATCGGGCGGGCGGACTGCTGAAGGACGGCCTGTTTGCGGAAGATAACTTCCCGCCAGCCGTTGAAGCTTACAAGAGCGGGCGCCTTGGAATGCTGCTGGCGCCGCCGACGGCCTTGAAGCGCATCAAGGCCGACGCGCGCGACGTTTATGCTCTTACCGAGGTGGCGCCCGCCCCGCTGGGTCCCACGGGAATTGCCGATGGCGGCTGGCTGATCCACTTTGGCGTGCCGGCCCGGGTGCCGGCGGCGGAATTGCCAGGCATCGGCAAGTTTGCGCGTTTTTTGACCAGCGACGCAAACCAGCTCGAGTTCGCGCGGCAGGCCAGCGTGTTCCCGGCATCGGCGCACGCCGCCAATGATCCCTTCTTCACAGCAGTACCGGCCAATGCCGGCGCAGCGGAAAAGGCCGTGGCTGCCGGCGCGGTATCGATGCCCTACTCGCGCACCATGTACGTGGCCGGCATCGAAGACTACGACGAATTACGCCGCGCGCTGGTGAAAGCGGTCGAAGCAGGCGTCACCGGCCGCGCAGACATCAAGCAATCGCTCGACGCGGCCGTTGTGATCTGGAACCGCAAGCTGGCATCGACGCTACCCACCGCGCATGCCGCCGCTCGTGCAACCATCGCGGAGATGGCGCGATGAAGCGCGCGGTAACGGCCTGGCTGTTCCTGGCGCCGGCGCTGGTGCTGCTGGCGGTGTTCGCATTCTGGCCGGTGCTGTTTGGATCGGTGCTGGCGTTCACGGACTTTTCACTGGTGCGGCCGACGCACTGGGTCGGCTTCGACAACTTCCGCTACATCTTCAATAACGAGATGTTCGTCACCGGGCTGAAAAACTCGCTGGTATTCCTGCTGATCGTCCCCTGCGTGCAGCTCGGCGCGATTGCGCTGGCCGTGATGGTGAACAACCAGCTGCCCGGCATCAAGATGTTCCGGGCCGCGTATTACGTACCGGTGGTGACGACGGTTTCCGTGGTCGGCATCATGTGGGGCTTCATGTTTCACGAACAAGGGGCGCTGAATTACATCCTCGGCACGCACATCGGCTGGCTGCAGGACGATACGTTTGCGCTCGCGGCGATCATGTTCGTCACGCTGTGGCGCGGTCTGGGCTGGTATATGGTGATGTACCTGGCCGCGCTGCAATCGGTGCCGCAGGAGATGCAGGAAGCAGCGATCCTCGACGGCGCCACGCGCTGGCAACGCTTCTGGCACATCACCGTGCCAATGCTGCGCCCTACCATCATGGTCTGCACCATCCTGTCCGTGCTGGGCGCGCTGAAGGCCTACCAGGAGGTCGACGTCCTGACCCAGGGCGGCCCGATGAATTCCACCTTCACCGCCCTGTATTACGCCTACGACCAGGGCCTGAAGCACCTGAAGCTGCCGCGCGCCCTGGCTGCCAGCTTCATCGTGTCGCTGATTTGCATCGGCATCGCCCTGCTTTGCCTGCGCTACCTGAAGCCAAAGCACCGATGAAAAAGACCGCACAATACCTGCTGCTGGCCGCCATCGCGCTGCTGTGCATCTTTCCGTTCTGGTGGACGCTGGTGACAGCGCTGTCCACCGAAGGCAATATCTTCTCTTACCCGCCGACCTTCTGGCCGAAGCAGCCATCGCTGGAGAACTTCGCCGAAGTGTTTCGCGTGATCCCGATCTGGTCCTTCCTGAAGAATTCCATCCTGATCACGACCTTTACCGTGCTGTGGAAGCTGGTACTGTGCTCCATGGCCGCCTACCCGCTGGCGCGCCTGCACTTCAAGGGCAAGAAGCTGGTATTCGGTCTGATTGTCGCGACCATGGTGCTGCCCTCAGAAGTCAACTTCCTGGTCAACTTCATCACGGTGACCGAATTGGGCCTGGTCGACACTTACTCCGGCGTGATCCTGCCGAACGTGGTGAACGCTGTCGCCATCCTGCTGCTGAAGCAGGCTTTCGAGGAAGTACCGCAAGACCTGGTCGATGCTGCCCGTGTCGACGGCGCGTCCGAATGGACCATATTCACAAAGATCATGCTGCCACTGATCGCGCCCTGGCTGGCGACGGTAGGCATCCTGACCGCGGTGGAAGCCTGGAACGAATACATCTGGCCATCGATCGTCATGAGCAAGCCGGATGAGTTCCCGCTGTCGGTGGGGGTGCTGTATTTGCGCGGTACTTTCGGCAGCAGCACGCGCGTGATCGCGGCCGGTACCATCATCACCATTGTGCCGACCCTGGCGGCATTCCTTTTCACCCAACGTTACTTCATGCGCGGCATGGACGGAGCAGTTAAATGAGCACACAAGAACTACGAAAAATCGCGGGACAACTAATCATGATCCGCTTCCCCGGCACGGTGCTGGACCAGGCGACGGCTGCTTTTATCCGCGCCAACGGCATCCGCGGCGTGTGCCTGTTCCGCGGGAACATGACCGACTCCGTGCAACTGGCCAAGCTGACCGCCGACCTGCGCGACGCAATGGGCCCGAACGCGCTGATTGCCATCGACCAGGAAGGCGGCGCCGTAGTGCGCTCAACCTGGGTGCCGGCACCGCCGGCCGCCATGGGCCTGGGTGCAGCCGACGATACCGACCTGGCCTACCGCACCGGCGCCGCCGTGGCGCGTGCTGCCAAGTCGCTTGGTTTCAACTGGAACTTCGCGCCAGTGCTGGACTTGAACAACAACCCGAACAACCCGGTCATCGCCGAACGCTCCTTCGGTGCCGAACCAAAGCGCGCGGTGGAACTGGCCATGGCCTGGATGGCTGGCAGCCATGCCGAAGGCGTGGCCTGCTGCGTCAAGCATTTCCCCGGGCACGGCGACACCCATGTCGATTCGCACCGCGACCTGCCGACCGTCGACAAGGCACTGCCCGAGCTGGACGTGCTGGAGCTGGCGCCATTCCGCGCCGCGGCCCCGGTGGCGCCGGCCATGATGACCGCCCACATCGTCTACCCGGCAATCGATCCGGACAATCCTGCCACCATGTCGCCCGCGATCCTGGACGGCATCCTGCGCAAGCAATGGAATTACAAGGGCATCATCATCACCGATGGCATGGACATGCACGCCATCGCCGGCCGTTACGGCGTGGGCAATGCAGCCGTGCGCGCGCTGCTGGCCGGCGCCGACATGGTGATGGCGCTCGGCACCACCGAAACCCAGGACGAAACCCTGCACGCGATTGCCACGGCGCTGGCCGATGGCTCGCTGTCGAAAGCGGCCGTGGAAGAACGCCTGGCTCGCCTGAACGCCCTGGCGCAAGCCTACCCTTGCCAGCAGCGCTCCTATAAAGAAGATGCCGCCGACCGCGTCATCATGGCCGAAGGCTGGCGCCGGGCGCTGACCGCGCGCAGCAACCCGCAGCGCCCGGCGCCGGGCAGCAAGCTGCGCCTGGTGGTGCGGCAGGACGTGGTGAGCGACGGCGTTTCCGAAGCGGGCGTACCGGCAGCCACCGTGGCCGCTTCGCTGGGCAAACTGTATGACGTGGACCTGGTTACCTTTGCCGACGCTAACTCCTTCGACTGGTCCTCGCTGCCGCAGGATGGCCGCTTCACGGTCCTGGCTTCGACCTCACGCCTGCGCTACGGCGACAACGCCCGCAACAATTGGAAGCCGGACCTGCACCTGGCGCTGTGGAACCCCTACCAGGCGCTGGACATCCAGTCCCCCGCCTTGATGACCTACGGCTTTGCCGCGCCCGCGCTGGTAGCCGTCAACGCCTGGCTATCGGGCGAACTTGAAGCCACCGGTCGCTGCCCGGTTCCCGGTTTCGCCTAAGGAGAAATGATGGACGTCGCACGCAGCTCCCCCCTTAAGTGGATTCCTACGCTGTACCTGGCGCAGGGCCTGCCGTATTTCGCTATCTCCCTGGTCTTCGGCCAGATGATGAAGAGCATGGGCATGGGCAATGCCGAGATCGGCCACTGGCTGGCCTTCCTCGGCGGTGCATGGATGTTCAAGCCCCTGTGGAGCCCCTTCCTGGAACTGGCGTCGAGCAAGAAGCTGGTGGTGGTCAGCCTGCAGCTATTCGGCGGCGTGTGCCTTGGTCTGGTCGCACTGGCACTGCAGTTCCCATTCTGGCTGAGCGCTAGCGTCGCAGTGTTATTCCTGGGGTCGATCGCCTCCGCCACCCACGATATATCCTGTGACGGACTTTACATCGCCAGCCTGTCGAAGAAAGCTCAGGCCCAATACGCTGGCTGGACCGGAACCTTTTTCAATGCCGGCCGCCTCATGGCGCAGGGCGGCTTACTGACGCTTGCCGGGTACCTGGAGAAAATGTATGGCGTCACCTCCGCCTGGACAGTCATTTTCGGCATCGTCGGCCTGACCATGTGCGCGCTTGGTGGCTACAACTACTGGGCCCTGCCCCTCAGCCCTAACCCGCGCATGGCCGACCACAGCGCCAGCGCCGTCGCACGCACCTTGGGCGAAGTCATCATCGACTACTTTCGCAAGCCGGGCATCTGGGTCGCGATCCTGTTCATTATTCTGTTCCGTGCTGGCGAGGCGCAGGTGCAAACCATAGGTCCGCTGTTCCTGCGCGAAGCACGCGCTGCCGGGGGGCTGGGGCTGGATACCGCGCAGGTAGGCATGGTGTACGGCACCGGCGGCACCATTGCCTTCATCATCGGTTCCATCGCCGGCGGCTATTTCACTTCCTGGCTTAGCCTGCGCCGCGCCATCCTGTTCCTGATCCTGGCAATGAACCTGCCCAACCTGGTGTTCTATTACCTGTCGCACGCGCTGCCGACCGATCTGACCGTAATCGGAGTCGCCCTGAGCCTGGAGATGTTCGGCTACGGCTTCGGTTTCGTCGGCGTGATCCTGTACATGATGCAAGTGGTAGCACCAGGCAAATACACCACCGCACATTACGCCTTCTCTACCGGGATAATGCAGGTCGGCCGCGTGCTGTTCGGCTGGATCAGCGGCGACATGCAGGCGGCGCTGGGATACCAGCAGTTCTTCGTCTGGGTGCTAATCTCCGCCGTGCCGGTCGCCATCCTGTCGCAGTTCATCCCGATGGAGTCGCGCGACAAGCAAGCCGGCGGCGCCGTGCCGGAAGCCGCCTGATGGCCGCAGTATCCCTGCGCGGCATCGCCAAGCGCTATGGCGACAATGACCCTGTGATCCAGGGCATCGACCTGGATATCGCGGACGGCGAATTCACCGTCTTCGTCGGCCCGTCCGGCTGCGGCAAATCGACGCTGCTGCGCATGGTTGCCGGCCTGGAGGAGATCAGCGGCGGCCAGCTGCATATTGGCGGCCGGTTCGCCAACAACGTGCCGCCGGCCCAGCGCGGGCTGGCCATGGTGTTCCAGTCGTATGCACTCTACCCGCATATGACAGTGTACGAAAACATGGCCTTCGGCCTGAAGCTGGCCGGCACACCCGATGCCCAGTTGCGCATGGCGGTCGAACGCGCGGCCGCCACGCTGCAGATAGGCCACCTGCTGCAGCGCAAGCCGAAGGAATTGTCCGGCGGCCAGCGCCAGCGCGTGGCGATCGGCCGCGCCATCGTGCGCAAGCCGCAGCTATTCCTGTTCGACGAACCGCTGTCCAACCTGGATGCCGGCCTGCGGGTCCAAATGCGGCTGGAAATCGGCCGCCTGCACAAGGAACTGGGCACCACCACCATCTACGTGACGCACGACCAGGTCGAAGCCATGACGCTGGGCCAGCGCATCGTGGTGTTCAACGGTGGAAAGATCGAACAGGCCGGCACTCCGCAGGAGCTATATAACAGTCCGGCCAACCTGTTCGTGGCCGGTTTCCTCGGCGCGCCGCGCATGAATTTCATCCCGGCCGAAGTGATCGCCCTGGGCGCCACGCACGTGGCGATATTGCTGCCGGGCGGCGCCATCGTTGAAGTGGCAGCCCAGCCCCGCGACGTCGAGCGCGGCAGCCGCGTCACGCTTGGGGTGCGTCCGGAACACCTGCAATTGCGTGAAGAGGCTTACAATGCGGCCGCTGTGGCGATCAGCCACGTGGAGTACCTTGGCGATCAATCAATTGTCTATGCGGCCTTGCCCGGCATGCCGGAAGCGCTGGCGGTGAAACTGGCGCAGGATATGCCCATGCCGGCACCCGGCACGCCTGCCACGCTGTTCCTTCCGCCTGAGCGCTGCATGCTGTTTGCGGCCGATGGCACGGCTTTCGCCCGGCCATAAGAAATCGTTACAATTGGCTACTTCAGAAAACCGGTCCCATGACAAAATTATGGGAGAATAGACGTTTGCCTCAACCACAAGAAGGATCACATACCATGACCCAACACCGTTTCGCACGTATCGGCCTGCTGCTGGCAGCTATTGGCCTGGGCGCAGTCCCGGCGCTGGTCCAGACCGCACACGCGCAAGACAAACAGGCTGCTGCCAGCGCTCCACAAGAGACAGTGCGCAAAGATATGGTCAAACTCCTGGACGGTAAGGTCCTGGGTCCCCTGCTGGAAGCCAAGAAGTATGAAGAAGTGAACGCTTTGCTGGACCAGGCAGACGCGATGCCGAACAAGACCCCTTACGAACAGTACATCATCAACCGTATGCGCCTGGCTTCGGCCCTGGGCATGGGCAACAAGCCAAAGCTGATCGAAATGCTGGAGTATGTGCTGGCCTCCGGCCGCCTGGAGAAAACCGAACAGAGCAAGTTCACCCAGGCACTGGCCGGCTACTACCAGGAACAGAAGAACTACCCTAAGACCATCGAAAACCTGCAGAAGTACGGCGAATTGAGCGGCGATCCGAAAGTGGCGCGCCAGATCATGGCGATCCGCTTCGAATCGGGCGACTACAAGGGCGTGCAGGCTGACCTGCTGAAGAAGCTGAACGACAGCGTCAAAGCCAACCAGCCAATGACCCGCGAAGAACTGCACATGCTGGCCGATGCATCGCACCGTCTGAAAGACAAGGCGACCTACCTGACCGCGCTGGAAGGCCTGGTGCGCTGGCATCCGCGCGACCGCTACTGGTCGGACATGCTGTACCGCACCCGCGGCAAGGAAAACTACTCCACCCGCTTCTCGGCTGACATCATCCGCCTGCAGAAAGTGGCCACCACCAAGATGGAAGAGCAGGATTACGTGGAACTGGCCGAAGTCGACCAGCTCGAAGGCCAGTTCATCGAAGGCAAGGCCGTGCTGGACGCCGGCATCGCCAACGGTGCTGTCACCCAGAACGCCAAGATCAAGAAGCTGAAGTCCGAGCTGGACAAGCAAGCTGCGGACGACATGAAGAACATCGCCTCCACCGAATCCTCGGCCCGCAAGGCCAAGAACGGTACCGGCATGGTCAACCTGGGCTACGCGTTCGTGACCATGGGCCAGTATGACAAAGGCATCCAGCTGATCCAGGACGGTATCGCCAAAGGCGGCCTGAAAAATGCCGATGACGCCAAGCTGCGCCTGGGCTACTCCTACGCAATGGCCGGCAAGAAGGATGAAGCCATCAAGATCCTGGAAACCGTGCAAGGCGCCGACGGCCGTGCCGACCTGGCCCGCTACTGGATCCTGTGGGTCAACCGCCCATACCCAGCGACTGTTGGCGACGACGAAAAACAAGGCTAAGCCAATCGTCTAAACGTCTAAGCAATACAACAAAGCGGGGATGGCTTTCGGGCCCTCCCCGCTTTTTTTCGCCGGTCACCCCCGATTCAATTGAATCACTCTTGCCGTTCGCGAAATTCTAGGCTGTAATGGCGGTCCGCACCGTTACTGAAAGAGCAACACCCATGCACGCCCCGCTGTCAGAAGGCGACTTTCACCAGTCGCTGCGCGAACCCCTGCTTAGGTATTACGGCTACGAAGAGAATTTCCAGGACCAGCTCCAGACGTTCGAGCATGTGCGGGAGCGCCTGCAGCAACCGCCGGAGATGATTTCGGCGATCCCCCTGTATAACCTGATGAACACCACCAAGCGCCTGGCGACGGATGCCAGCGCGTTCCTGGTCAATTGCTACAGCGGCGGGCACGATATCGGGCAACTGCAAGCTTTCTACGACAGTGCGGTCGAAAATTGGGAAACCTACGCCCACTACAACCAGGCCTACAACGACAGCAACGATCGCGAGGCTCCATGGCCGCACGTTGCCCTCGCGGGCCCTGAATACCACCAGGCGCTGACCATGATCTGCCTTGGCATCCTGCTCGGCAAGCAGGAAGTGCTGCATCGACTGGTGCCACTGATCGACTATCTCAATGAGAAACGCGATGCGCTGGTCGAGCGCCTGCTCAGTTGCTGTGTCGAAGGCCGGGATCCAGCAGTCAGCATCTGCCGCCGCAACCTGCCTTATTCGAAAGCGCTCCCGATCTTTGCTGCGCAGCCTTCCGAGCGCCCGGCACTGATGGCGCAATACCTCGCGGAATGGTACCAGGCAAGCCGCCGCGAAAATTACTACGACCTGCATAAATCCGGCTACCAGTTCGTTGGCTACTGGTCGTGGGAAGCCGCGGCCATCACCCTTGTGCTGGGCATCGACGACGCGAGTTTTCGCCACCTACCGTACTACCCCGCGGACATGGTCGCCTTTGCCCGCCAGGCCAACGCCGGCAAGATGCCAGCCTATGTAGCCCCAGCCATCGAGGATAGCGCTGAATTGCCCTTGCCCCAGACGGTCAACGAGTTGGGCGAGTTTTGGCGGCACAAAAAGCTGTCGCCCGCCGACTTCGAACAGCGGCGCCGCTCCAGCCGCATGCGCTATGGCAGCTACGAGGAAAACCTGGTGCTGTTCGCCGACAAGGTATGCCATGATTGCGCCGATGCGGACGAATTCGACGGAGCTCAATTGCTGGCATGGGAATCCGTGAATCACCTGCGCAACACCTATAGCGCCGGCCATGCGTTGGAGGACCTCAATACTTTTTTTCCGCTGGCTCTCAGCTTTTGGGAAAGCTACGCGCGCTTCCTAACGCCATTTACACCGTCGGGGGACGACGAGGACGAGGGCTGCTACAAGCACTGGCTGGACCTGCAAGACGATGACTACCATACCGGCCTGTCGCTGGTGTGCTTCGCCATCCTGCTAGGCCACCAGGACAAGCTGGCCCGCATCATGCCTATCCTCGACTTTGGTAACCGCCGCCGCGACGCGCTGCTGGAGCACCTGGTCGCACCCTTCGTGCCGGGCCGCGAAGCGCCGCCCAAGAAATGCACGCGCGGCAAACCCTACTCGCAAAGCTTGCCCATTTTCGCCGCAGCGCCCGAAAAACGCCCCGTCATGATGGCGGGCTACCTGCAGTCCTGGTACGACATGAGCGAGGATGAACCCTACTTCGGCACCAACCGGAAGGGCTGCCAATTCTTCGGTTACTGGTCCCTTGAGGCGGCTGCCATCAGCTTCGTGCTCGGCATCGACGATACTTCCTTCCGCCACGACCACTTCTACCCGCGCGAGCTGGCCGACTTCGCACGCTCGCGCATCGCATAAACCGGAAATTCACGATGAAAGCCCAACTCCTTGGCGCGCTGCTGCTCGCCATTGGCCTGCCGCTGCACGCGCAGCAAGCCATCACGCCACAACGCGACATCACACGCATTTCGACCAACGGCATTGAACTGCAGATGCTTTACACGGAGATCGGCTGGAACAATCCCCACACTCATCGCGCACTTACCTTCTTCCGCACCAATGACAAGGGCCCCGCACAGCAAATCCCTCTCGAGATCAATGAAAAGTTCGTGTCGACGCTGCAACTGGAGTCTGGCCCCGAATGCGCCATCAGCGGATTCCGCGCGTTCATGTTGAAGTCTGGCCTGCGCTTGATTTATGCCGAGCGCGAAGGCTACTGGGCTGACTCTCGCCGCGTGACTTTCACGGTCCTGGAATTGAAAGAAAATGACGATCCGGAATCCGATTCGGCGCCGATCCTGTCCTTCCGGCAGGTCAACAAGTTCACCAGCCAGCGCAACTTCTGCGACGCGGACAAAGCAATGGACGCGGAAATCGCCCGCCTCCGCAGATAACTTTCATTATGCAAGTATAGCGATTCAATTGAATCTCTCTTGCTTCAAAAGAACTTCTAGGCTGTAATGGCGGTCCGTATGGTTATCGAAAACACAATCTCATGCTGGACCGCCTCACTCAAGATACACGCCTGCTGCGACTGACCACGCCGCAGGGCGCCGCGCAGCTTTTGGTCGAATGCGTGCGCGGCGAGGAGGCGATCGGCAAGCCCTTCGCTTTCGACATTTCAACGCTGTCTACCGACGCTGCGATCCCGCTCAAATCCCTGCTTGGCCAGCCGGCCCTGCTGGAACTGGTGACGGCTGCCGGTCCGGAAGCGTTGCGCCAATTCCATGGCCATATCACCGCCATCGAATTGAGCGGGTCCAATGGCGGCCTGGCGCGCTATGCGGTACGGCTTGAACCGTGGACGGCCTTCCTGGCGCAAAACCGCGACAGCCGCGTTTTCCAGGACTTGTCGGTATGCGACATTCTCGATGCCGTGCTGGGTAGCTGGCAAGGCCAGGGCACGCTGGTGCCCGAGTGGCGTTTCGAACTGGCCGACCGCGCAGCCTACCCCAAGCGCAGCTTGTGCACCCAATACCAGGAAAGCGACTGGGCCTTCGCCGAGCGCCTGATGGCCGAAGAAGGACTGTTCTATTACTTTGAACACCGCAGCGACGGCCACGTACTGGTCATCGCCGACCACAATGGCGCGTTCCAGGCGAACGCGCAGGCAGCAGTGCGTTTCACGCAGCCTGGCGCCGTCATGCGAGAAGACAGCATGGATCGCTGGCGCATGCAGGCCAGCCTGCTGACCAGTGAAGTCGCGCTGCAAAGCTGGGACTACCGCACGCTCGACCAGCGTGCCGCCAGCGCGGCCAGCGTGGACGACGGCGGCATTCCACTGTCCGCCCGCGACGTGCCGGGCGCTTACGCCTACAGTGGCCGCGATCACGGCCAACGCCTGGCCGAACGCCGCCTGCAGGCACTCGACGTCGCACGCAAGAACATGACCGGCGCCGGCACCGTGCGCTCCATGGCGCCGGCCACGCGCTTTTCCCTGCAAGGCGAAGCGGTGACCGGCGACAGCGGCGACTTCATCGTCACCCGCGTGCTGCACCTGATGCACAACAACCTGGCGGCGCAAATGCGCTCCAATATCCAGCGCGAGCTGGGGCAGGCCGCGTTGCAGTTGTTGAACGACAGCGACCTGGCCGAAAGCCGCCATGCTGTCGGCAACGCCATTGCCGAGCGCCCGCTGTACCGCAACCGCATCGACGCCATCGAGGCCGCCCAGCCCTACCGCAGCGCGGCGCCGTGGAAGCGCCCCACCGTACAGGGCCAGCAGACCGCCATCGTGGTCGGTCCTTCCGGGGCGCCAATCCATACCGACCGCGACCACCGCGTGAAAGTCCAATTCCACTGGCAGCGCGGCGACAACAGCCATAGCCGCCTGGCGCCATCGCTGCAAGCGGGCGACACCGGCGCGCCGGCCGACGACAGCGCTGGAACCTGGGTTCGCGTCGCCACACCGCTGGCCCCAATCGCAGGCGCCAACTGGGGCAGCAACACCCTGCCCCGCGTCGGCCAGGAGGTGCTGGTTGACTTCCTCGAAGGCGATATCGATCGCCCGGTGATCATTGGCGCACTGTATAACGGCGACGGCCAGGCCGATGCCCAACACAACAAGGTCGGTGCAGGCACCGGCGCAGCAACCGGCAACGCGCCCGTATGGTTCCCCGGCGAATCAGGCGGTCACGCCCACCCGGCTTCGCTGTCCGGACTGAAAAGCCAGGCCATGCAAAGCAGCCAGGCCGGCTCCGGCGCATACAGCCAGCTGGTGTTCGACGATTCGCCCGGCCAGTCGCGCGTGGCCCTGCAACGCCACGCCAAGCCGCACCAGGGAACCGCTGAACTGAACCTCGGCCACCTGCGCCACCAAAGCGACAACCAGCGCCTGCATGCAGTAGGCTTTGGCGCCGAACTGAAAACCGAACATGCACTCGCCCTGCGTTCCGGCCAGGGCATGCTGCTCTCCACCCATGCTGCGCGCGGCGCCAGCGGCAACGTGCTGGATGCCCGCTCCGCCCAAAACCAGGTTGAAAGCGCAAGGCAATTGCAGGTTTCGCTGACAGACCAGGCCAAGACCCACAAGGCCGACCTGCCCAAGCAAAAGGAAGCTGACAAGCTTCCGGTAGCGCAAGGCCTGCAACGCACCGCCGACACGTTGTCCGCACGCGCCAACGGCGGTGCGCCAGCCTTCGACGCCCCGCTGCTGCAAGTCGACAGCCCGTCCGGCATCGTGGCCGTCACGCCAGCTGACGCCTTGCTCGCTTCCGAAACAACCAGCAGCGTGACTGCCAACCAGGACATCAATTTCGCCGCCCAGGCAAATTTGCTGCACTCCTCCGCTGGCGGCATCAGCCTGTTCACCTACGGCAAAGCCACCGCCAAGGAAAAGCCGAACCAGGAAACCGGCCTGCATATGCACGCCGCAAGCGGGAAGTACAGCAGCCAAAGCCAGGATGCCGCGACCAAGCTGACCGCCGACAAGGCAGTGACAGTCGCCAGCATCAACGCCGAAGTGAATATCGCCGCCAAACAGCATGTGCTGCTGACCACCCAAGGCGCGGCCATCCGTATCGAGGGTGGGAACATCACGCTGAATGCACCTGGCAAGGTCGAATTCAAGGCCAGTAAGAAGGAGCTGGCAGGCCCTGGCAGCAGTGAGTACGAACTTCCAAAGTTCTCCCGGCCCGACATGAAGTTCGCGCAACGGTTCCAACTGTTGGACACCAGTGGCCTGCCATTGAAAGAGGAACCTTACACGATCTATGTCGCCGATCAACAAGAAATCCGCGGCAAGACCAACGCACAAGGCCTGACTTCACTGGTCGACACCGAGCACAGTGAATCAACCTACATTATTTTTGACCGAGACCTGCAATGGGTCTGCGAAGGAGATTCAGACGATGAAGACCATGCACATTGTTAAGCTTTTATGCGTAGCGCTGTTGGCCGCCAGCCCGCAGCTGCACGCTCAAACCGCGATCACCCCACAACGAGACATCACGATCATTGACCTTGGTAACGAAAAAGTGTCAATGCTGTACACGCACATCGACAAGAACAATGCACACCCGATCGACACGGTGACGTTCTTCCTCAGTAATCCTTCTGGAGCGGCACAACATATCCCATACCAAATCAATGGACGCTTTGAGCCGATCCTCCAATTGCGTTCCGGAGCCGATTGCGCAATGACTGGCTTCCGTGCGTTTAAAGCTGGCAATCGAATGCGCGTGGTCTATGCGCAGCGAGACGGTAACTGGGCGGACAAGCGCCGAGTGACTTTCACTGTCATGGATCTCAAGAAGAACAGCGACGAACAACTGGACACACCGCCGCTGTACTTCCAGGAACTCACCAAAGTCACTACACAGGCAAGCTACTGCGATGTGAACACCGCCCTTGATACTGAAGCTGGGCTGTATCGGATGGGGAAATGAATAAATGACCGCTCCCAAATATGTATCCGCACGCGATGGCAAGAAGAATTCCGTCATCTACGTGGACAAGGATGGCAAAGAATACCTTCACTCTGGCGGCACACGCGCTTGGCGCAACAACAATCCGGGGAACTTGAGCAAAGCGGAAAAAAGCGGACTTGCCATCGGCGTTGGCGGCCCTTTCGCCGTTTTCCCAGATCATGAGACTGGCAAAGCAGCACTAAAATTCGTCTTGCTGTCGGTCTATAAAAACACGCGCCTTGACAATGTTTTCGAGAAATATGCGCCGGCAAAAGACAATAATGATCCCGAGCACTACACCAAACTAGTCAAGAAATTTACCGGACTGGAAAGCTCTCGCACAATCGGTAGTCTGAACTCGGCCGAGCTTGATAAATTTATGGGCGCCATCGAGCGTGTAGAGGGCTGGAAAGAAGGAAAGGTCGAAGCGATTCCCTTCGCTCAACAGTTCGAATTGAAGGGCGTAAACGGCAAGCCCATGTCTGGCATCGACTACATCATCAGGTTCTTCACCAGCGATGGAGCAGAGCAGAAGATCAAAGGCAAGACAGACGAAAAAGGCAAAACCGACGTAGCAGTCACAGAAGAGCGCGCGTCGGTTTCCCTGGATTTACCACGCCCTGATCCCGGCCAATCGCTAAAAGGGTCCGGCGCCAAAGCAGGCGCAAAGACCGATCCAACCAAAAGAGTTGAAGCGGCGTGCGTCAATTCGAAGCCATGGTACGCGTTCGCGTTTGGTAATGCCGACGAGTGCCTGACAGAGGCGAAGAACAAGTCTGGTTCCGCAGCAGCAAGCGAAAAGGAGTCGGCCCAAAAGTCGCCACCGAAAACCGACACCCCCTCCAAAAAGGAGAAGGCTGAAGCTCCCCCTCCGGAAGCCCCTGTCGCAACGGTAAAACAATCCGGCGCCATCAAGGCTTCCGCAACTGTCGACAAAGCTGAAAATAAAGTGTCGACAGTTGTGAAGGAGCCCGGTGTTTTTGTGACGTGGGAGTTTGATACTACCCACGGCTCGGAAAAAAACCTGAAGGGACTGCCATACATCGTCGTCCAGGTCGATGGAAATTCAACGACGCCATTGGTGGCAGACCAGAAAGTCCGCATTCTGGACGACAAAAAGAAGATCCGTCAAAAAGTCCCATTTGGTAAAACGGTAGCTCTTCATCTCGGCAATGATGCAAAGAAGCGATATCGGAAACGCCCGCTTTACCAAGTTACGGCGGAAGACGGCTTGACGGATATTGTCGTCAAAATTGAAGAATGGGGTGGGCTCAACTATGTGGCGCAACGCGAGATACCAGACCTGACCGAAGAGACCGGGACCAAAAAAATTTACAAGGCTCGGCTTTACGGAACGACTTGGTTCAACTTCAGCCATAAGTTTACAGTCGAGGAAGCCGCTGAACTAACCAGCGAAGCGCCGGCCGCAGTGCAACAGGCCGTCGCAAGCATTTATCGAGGAGACCCTCAAGTTAGCGCATCTACGATTCGGTTGAATGTCCAGAAACCAGATGGCTCAATAATGAAGATTACGTGGCAATCGAGCGCATTCTCAAATTGTAGAGAGCACATACCTGCCATTACGGACCTTGAAAGCGCAAAGCGTGAACTTATCCCTCGAGTAAATCCCAACACCTATCAGGCATTCATACAAGCAGCATTTGAAATGGGGGCGCAGGAAATGGAGATCACCTCTGGTTGGCGTCCTATGCTAGGTTCTGTGTTGCACCGAATTGGTGTGGGGCTGGACGTGGGCAGCATCAAGGTTAACGGCAACGTGCGTCAATATCAGCGATCGTCCACGTCGGAGGAAACGGCATTGTCGACGCTGAGGGCGGAAAAAGCGACCTTGGAGAAAAAGAAAAACCGCACTCCAGCAGAGAATACACGCCTTAATACGCTCAAGGCTGAGGAACCTGCAGCGATCACCAGGGCGCAGAATGCGGTAGCCCCACTCGAACATGCCGACCTGAAGTCTTTCACGACCAAACTACGTGCAAATGCAGAGGTTCGCCAAACGTTCGACCCGTGGCAAATGGAGTCGAATACGGCTGACAAAGCGGCGCCGACGACTAATATTTTGAGTAATGGCAACGAAGTCTTGCATAAGACACACTTGCACATTACTGTTTTTGACGAAGAACTAGGACATGGACATTAAAACAACCGTACTTGCGCTGGCATTAACGCTCACGGCTCCGTTGAGCCATGCAGGGAGCTCAACTAACGGCAAAACTTATAGCAATTTCGGGAACGACCTCACGAGCCCAATTTTCCCAGCAAACGGGACCCTGAAAGTCTATAAAAACAAGAATGACGCCAAACCAATCACGGAGTTCCATGATTTGGATTTTGTGATCATGGACGACGATACGCTTTTAGCTGGATGCATCAACAAGTCAAGCCCTGATGGCTGGGTGAAATGTGATATCAACGGGAAGGTTGGCTGGGTTCAACGCAGCGAGTTCCAAAGTGGTTCGCAAATGCAACCTGTGACGCAGTGGCCGATTCGTTACTGGCTCAACATCGCAAGCCGCGGAATTGGAAGCGAAGACTACTTTGAAATGGAGAAGGTAGTTCCGCGCTCGCCCTATCTCGTCACGCAGAGAGAATTTTCCAACATATTCTTTAAAGTCTTCTTTGACAAAGAAGGGTATGCAATAAGCCCGAAGACTATGAAGAAGACCGGGGACAGGGTCTTCAAGGTTGGTAAGGGTATTTATCTTGCACCCGCTGACGATGCCAAGCGTGAGAAGGCCACCTGGTTGTTTCTGAATTACTTCGAACCCAGCTTGGAGGCGATGTGCCCTTCGATTTCGAAAGAAAGCTGCTACAGCGCCGCCAACCAATCTCCCGACTGGCAAGGAATTAAGCTCTTACACACTTCGCCTGCCCCACAGTTCGCTTACAGCGACGAGCGTCAAGCGAAGGAAAAGGCACGCTGGTTTGGTTACGAGGAGGTGGCGTTCGCCCGATTCACGGACCCGGTGAAGCCGTTGATGTACTACGTGCCAGATGAGGTCTATATGGCCGCCGACGGGAACGGAGCTACTGATCAGAAAAAGCTGAAAAATCGAGAAAAGCCTTTTTGCATAATCGATTGCAAATGACGGGAACGGAAGCCAGCCTTACCGAGCAAAGAAGCAGATTTGCAGAGCATTCGCACCCTACCTCGCATTGTGCCGATGACCGGCTTCCGTTAGCGTCAGCAAAGCATTGTCACGCCCACTTCATCTCATTGAATTGTTAAGCCAGAACATGGCCGCCAAAGCACTAACCATCATCATCGCGCTGGCCGGCCCCATGCCGGTCACGCAGGCATCTACTCTTTTCGGTCCAGATCTCAAGGCCCCAATTTTTCCACACAACGGAACGCTGAAAGTCTACAAGGCCAAGAACGACGAGAAACCGCTCGCTGAATTTCGCGACCTGACGTACTACGCGATCGGCCCCACTGGCTTTGCTGACACCTGCCTGGGGAAAAGCGATGACGGCTGGGTACGGTGCAATATCAAAGGAAAAGCAGGTTGGGTGCGCCGCAGCGATTTCGTCTCGGGTGCGCAATACCAGCCTGAGTCCGACTGGCCGATCCGCTATTGGCTGGCCAGCGCTGGCGGCAGCATGCCTGGCGAAGAAACCGACGAACTCCTTGATGAGGCAAAACGCAGCCCTTACCTCGCGCCACAAAAAGAGCTCACCAATATCTTGTTCAAAGTAGTGTTTGATAAGGACGGATTCGCCATCAGCACCAAGACCGGCAAGCGGACCGGCGACCGCGTGTTCAAGGTTGGCAATTCGATCTACCTGGCGCCAGCAGATGGAGCGAAACGCGACAAGGCCACATGGCAGTTTTTGAACTACTTCGACTCCAGCCTCCAGGCTATGTGCCCCTCCCTTTCAAAGGAGAGCTGCTATAGCGCGGCAAACCTGGCGCAGGGATGGCCCGGGATCAGCATGCTGCATACCTCTCCGTCTCCTCAGTTTGCGTACAACGCCGAACGCGAAGAGAAGAACAAAGTGGAATGGTTCGGCCAGGAGGAAGTCGGCTTCGCGCGTTTCTCCGATCCTGTGAAACCGTTGATGTACAAGCGTCCTGATGGCAAGCAGGTTTGCATCATGGATTGCAAGTAGTCGCCACAATGCACAGCGCGCTGTCGATAGCGCTGATGTTGTCAGCTTGCTGCATCGCCAGCACGGGTTTCGCCTACGACTCCGAGAATGGTGTTCCATTGACGGTAGGCGTACAGCTGGGCGAGACCAGGATCAAGGCCGTTCAGATCAGCTTGAACGGCCGCGAAGTGGAACTGGCGGTCTCTTTGAGCAATTGGACGAAGCGTCCGCAATATGCAGGCTTCTACGCTACGACGCCCCTATTCGGTTACCTGGGCGAAGGCGAAGAGTATGCGGATAAGACCTTCCACGACCTGAAGGCGTTCCAGGACGGTGATGCGCTGCGCGTAACGAATACTCAACGCGCCTACTTCCTTGGGCAGGACATCACTCCTATCCTGCGCAAGGCCGGCATTGGCCCGATCTATTCGAACGAGATCCATTGGAAAAAGCTCGAGAAGCTGCCGACGCTGGAGAACATCCGCATCGACAACTGGCAAAGCCAGGTGTCCTTCGGTTGGAGTGCAAGGATTGCTCCCAAATCGACCGCGGTTGAAACAGTCACCTATTCGTCATTGCCGCAGTTCGGAATTGAATCACTCGATTCCGAAGGCTTCTCGCAACTGGTGCAGCAACATTGTGGACAACCCGAGGCGTTGAAAGAGTTAGTTCATGCTGCTGCACCGGAGGAAACGGGCGTGCTGGCGGAGGTCTTTCAATTTCCGCTGCCCTTCCTGAATCTGGAAGAAGCGCGCGTAACAATCGAAAAGCCAAAAAGCCGATGGATGCATTCGCGCCCGATCGCTGCGGTGGCATGCGGGTACGAAGGGGCTCTCGAGCTGCCATCAGAAGGTGTAATTCGGCGCACCAACAATACTATCTCTATCCTGGTGGTGTCCTTGCTGCCAAGCGCACCCGCTGACGAAACGAGCGCAATGCCGACGTTGCACTATAAGGTACGCCATCGTCATTCGCAATGCAATTTGCCGTATAAGAGTCTTGGCGCCCCACGCGGCAGGTCGCCATACGAAGCACTGCAGGTCGCCAACATCAAGCTGGCCGCATCGAAAGACAAGATACTAGCCCTCGTAACGAGCTTCTTAAGCGACGGCCAGACATCCCGGTATCACGTGCTCTCTATCGATCCGCGAACCTGCAAGGTAAGCCTTGCCGCGAAACTTGGCGATCCGGATTTGCTGGTGGAGTTGGGACAGTCCAGGCATGGCGGCTGGTGGATCACCGGCTCCATCGAGCAGACGCTCCTGACCTCGAGAGATGGGAAGAAGTGGAGCAAGGCCAGGCTGCCGGAGGGATTGTCGTCGCTGGTGAGCAGCTACGTCGTGGATAGCAAACAAATCTGGCTGGCCGGTATTCTCGATAACTCCGACGACCATCCCAACCTGCTTGTCTATTCCGGTGATGGCGGTATTACCTGGAGCAACCTGAAGAGGGATGATGCCTTGCTCTCGAAAGTTCCGGCCGGTTGGCTCGAAGGGCAGAAACGCAAGGCTGCACGATAGGCTGGCGCGGGGCCGCGCCAGCCGGCGCCGGGCATTATGCGCCGCTCGCAGCTTTCTCAAGCTTGCTACGGCTATAGACGCGACATTCGTTTTTCTTCCATCGGCCTTCGCAGACACGAATACGGCAGCGGGCGGCATCCTGCTTGCCTTGCTTGCTGCATTGGTCGAGCGCCTTCGACAAGGGCAAGCGGGCATTTGCCGAAGTATCGTACTTGGCATGTGCAACGAGGGCTGCCAGGAGCTGGACGTCATTCTCTTCTTCCGCCGATGACGGCACGGCTTCCTGTCCGGATTCCTTGGCAGGCTTTTCCTTCACAGGCTTGCGCACGGTCTTGGACACCGCAGGCTTGGCCGCGCCCGGCGTGCCGCTTTCCAGCATCTGCTTGAGAGATTCCTTCGGCTTGGCCGCGACAGCCGGCGGAGATTCGTCGATGATGGCCGCCACTTCCGATGTTGGCGCGGTCAAAGCCGCGAGTGGATTGTCAGGCGTTTGTGCGGGTGGCGCCTCTACTGCACTGACGGCAGTTGGTGCGGCGGCAGGTGCAGCGACTGGAGCTGGAGCTGGTGCCGGCGCCCGCGCCGCGACCAGTGCTTCTGCAGCAGGTTCGCTGTCGCCGAAGGACATGAACGCCAAGGCGATGGCGACAACCAGCACACTCGCGCCGCCGGCAATCCACAGGTGTTTGCGGCGCGGCGCCTCAGCAGCCGGCGGTTCGAACGCCGCCGGGGCTGCTGGTTGATTCTCTAGAGCATTTTGTTGCTCAGCCGAAAGCAGGCTTGGACGGCCTGCCGGTTTCCGGGTTTCGTTGCTTGATGACAATGGATTACTCCTGGCAAAGGTTATCATTAATATACTTTATCCATGGAAAAAGGTGCGCACTCTAGGGCAGAGCGCCTTTAATTGGGGTGCGCACGATTGAAATCCAGGCAAAAGCGGATTATCAGAACTTCAAGATATACTTTCCCGCAAATAACTTATTGCTAAGGCGACACACGCCCGCGATGTTATCAAATTGGTAATTTAGATTCCAGAGGTCAATTGTGGTGTTCGTTGCCGTCGTGCTGTATTTCCTGCTGGCTTGCGCGCTGAGCTGGATGGTCCTGTTCCCTGCCGGGCGGGCCTATGTCTCGCGCCGCCTGGAGCTGGTGGGCAGCCGATTCCAGCGCAGCGTGCAGAATTTCGCGCGCCGCGGCGGCGCACAGGCTGGCGCACTGGGATCGGAATCGGCCATGGCCGTGCGCCAGGGCGGCAATTTCCTGCGTGAGCACAAATGGACCGCGATTGCAGCGCTGGTGATCATGCTGCTGCCGGCGGGCGTGGCGTGGATGGCAAGCAGCCGCACCATGGTTGGCGGCTTCGATGCACCGGTACGCGAAGCGAACCAGCAAGTTTCGGAGCTGCTGCAGGGCGAGCAGCTTGTGCCGCCTCCAGCCTTGCCGCCGGTGCTGTTCATGACGCCTGAGGTGGAAGTCGTGCGTCCTAACCTGGTATCGGCAAGCCGCGACTGGGCCTTGCTGGACAAGGAATATTCGCAGCGCTTGCTGCAGGCGTTCCGCATCATGAAGGAGCGCCATGGTTATGACATGGCCATCCTGGAAGGCTACCGCAGCCCCGAGCGCCAGGATGCGCTGGCGGCACAGGGCAGCAACGTGACCAATGCCAAAGCCTTCCAAAGCTGGCACCAATATGGCCTGGCCGCCGACTGCGCCTTCCTGCGCGACGGCAAGCTGGTGATTTCGGAGCGCGACCCTTGGGCCATGCGCGGTTACCAGTTGTTTGGTGAAGTGGCGGAGAGCCTGGGGCTGACCTGGGGCGGCCGCTGGAAGATGATGGATTTCGGCCACACCGAGTTGCGTGTGGACGGCGTGAGAAAGAAATAGGAGTAGGAAATGCCTGGAGCACTGATCCTTTTAGGCGATAAGACGACACATAAGGGCACCGTGGTCGAAGCATCGCAGCAGAGCGATAGCGGCGGCAAGCCGATCGCCTGCCTGGGCCACAAGGTGTCCTGCCCTGTGCATGGCGATACCACCATCACCAGTGGCGACCAGACCCTGGTCGTGGATGGCAAGCCGGTGGCGCGCCATGGCGACAAGACCAGTTGCGGCGCTACGCTGATCGCTGGACAGCAGAACACGATGGACGCAGTGTGAGGCAGGCATGCAGAATTGGATGAAACGCAGCTTGCTGGTGGTCGGGGTATTCGGACTTTGCTGGATTGGAGCGATTTGGTACTGGCGCAGCACCACGCGTATGCCCGACACGGGCGACCTGGCGCTGGCCATGCTGGTCATGCCGTTGACGCTTATCATGGGCTTTGTTCTGGCACGCAAGACCTTTGCCGGGTCGGATGCGGCGAGGGCGCAGGCGCCGGCCGGCCCGGAACTCAAGCCGGGCCAAGGCTCGCAAGGCGCAGCCGAGGCAGGCGGTTCGGCAGCCGCGCCCGATGCGGCCGCACCGTGGATGCAGTTCGCTGTTGCCGGCACCGCGCTGCGCATGGCACACGGCGATTCGCCGGCCGAACTGGCTGCCGCCTTTGCCGAAGGAGAGGCACGCCTGGACCTCGATCCTGAGCTCACGGACTTGCAAGGCTTCCCGCTTCTCGCAGGCCGCGTAGCGGACATTGCCCTCGGCCCGCTGGAAGAGTGGCTTTCCACCTTGCAGCCGGCTCCGCGCACGCCGTCCGCACAACACTTGCGCGCCATGGCGCTTGGCGGCGATATCGCGGCCAGCCTGGCTGAACGCGCCGCAGAAGGCGGCAGCGAAAGCGTGCTGCAACTGCTTCCCCTGCTGCCACAGGACTGGCCAGCTACCACGCAGGTATTGACTACACGCTGGCTGGAACATTCAGTCATCGAAGCGGGCTGGCCACAGGAACGCCTGGTGGTTCGCCAACCCGCTGCGGCAGCCCATGCATCCTCGACTTCCATGCCGCCGGCTCCTGCGACGCCGCTTGCCGCTCTGCGCGCGGTGTCGGCCCAGGCTGCGGGCGCCAACGCACCGGCATTCAACCTGCTGCTGGCCTGCGGCTCCGATATCGATGCCGACGCCATTGAACACCTGGCAGTCAACGGCAAGCTGTATGGTCCGCGCAATCCAAATGGCCGCATGCCGGCAGAAGGCGCGGCCGGCATCTTGCTGCAGTTGTCGAAAGATGCTGGCGACGAAATGCGCCTGCTGGCATTGCACGCAAAGGAAAATGCCACCTTGCGCGAACTGGCCGAGGAAGTCCTGGTCCAGGCCAATGGCGAACAACCAGCTTATGTAGCCGCCGATACCGATCACCGCGCTGCCCTGATGTCGGACCTGATGCAATGCGTCGAAGCCGCCGTCCCAGGGCTGGACGCCAACACTTCGCTGGCCTGCGTCGGCGCAGCCTGCGGCCACACCGGTGCAGTGGGCACCCTGGCCGCCATTGCGCTGGCCCACGAGCAGGCAGCGGACAGCAGCGGCTTCGCGCTCGCGCTGGCCAACAGCGACCCAACCCAACGTTACGCCTTGCTGGTCGGCCCGCTTCCGGCCCCGGCAAGTAAAGCGCCATCCCTTAGCTAACCTTGCAAGAGTAAAAAATGATGCACAGAATCCGGGAAATCCTGACCTCGCGCACCGCCTTCCTGATCTACGGCTGGCTTGCCTTCGCGGCATTCCTGCTGGTGGCGGCGGTACTGCTGGAATTGCCATACACCCTGGCCTTCGCCGTGCTGGCAGCCGCCCTGCTGCTTGGCATAATGGTCTGGTCATGGCGCCGTTATCGCGCGCGCCGTGCCGCCAACCAGTTGGGCAGCATGCTGGAACAGCAGGCTGTTACCACGCCAGCCAAGGCCGATCCGGCGCCGCGCCACGAAACGGAAGCCCTGCGCAAGCGCATGCTCGATGCGATCCAGACCATCAAGACCTCCAAGCTCGGCCTGCGCTCCGGCAGTGCCGCGCTGTACGAGCTGCCCTGGTACATGATCATTGGTAACCCGGCTGCCGGCAAGAGCACGGCGATTGCCAACTCCGGCCTGCAATTCCCGCTGGCCGGCAGCCGCATCGTGCAGGGCGTGGGCGGCACCCGTAACTGCGACTGGTTCTTCACCACCGACGGCATCCTGCTCGATACCGCCGGCCGCTACGCGGTCAACGATGAAGACCGCGCCGAGTGGTTCGGCTTCCTTGGCCTGCTCAAGAAATACCGCAAGAAAGCACCGATCAACGGCATCATCATCGCCGTCAGCATCGCCGAACTGACCGGCAAGCGTCCTGAATTTGCGATCGAACTGGCCAAGAACCTGCGCCAGCGCGTGCAGGAACTGACCGAAAAACTGGAAGTGCATGCGCCGGTCTACATCGTCTTCACCAAGGCCGACCTGATCAACGGCTTCACCGACTTCTTCCACGATGCCGAAATCGGTGAGCGCGACCGCGTCTGGGGCGCCACCCTGCCCTACCACAAGAACCAGCCGAACGAAGACCTGCTGCGCCAGTTCGACGCACGCTTCGACGAGTTGTACGAAGGCCTGAAGGAAATGAGCCTGGCCAATATGGCCTTGCAATGGCGCGAGCGCCTGCCTTCCGGCGTCTTCACTTTCCCGCTGGAGTTCAACTCGGTCAAGGCGCCGCTGCGCACCTTCATTGCTACCCTGTTCGAAGAAAATCCATTCCAGTTCAAGCCTGTGTTCCGCGGCTTCTACTTCACCAGCGCGCTGCAGGAAGGCGAAGGCGTTTCCGCCACCTCGCACCGCGTGGCGCAGCGTTTCGACCTGAGCCTGCAACGCGAAGAGCACCACGGCAGCGAACAGCAGCATGGCTACTTCCTGCTCAAATTGTTCCGCAACGTGATCTTTGCGGACAAGAACCTGGTGGCGCAGTACGCCAGCCCGGCCAAGGTGCGCATGCGTTACGCGGCCTTCTTCGGCGCGGTCGCGTTGAGCGGCCTGCTGCTGGGCGGCTGGAGCTGGTCTTACATGGGCAACCGCACCCTGGTGGCCAATGTGCAGGCCGACCTGGATAAGGCAGTCAAGCTGCAGAAACAGCGCCCTGACCTGGCGGCACGCCTGGAAGCGCTGGAAATCCTGCAAGACCGTATCGAACAACTGGACCGCTTCCGCGACAACCGTCCGCTATCCGTCAGCCTGGGCCTTTACCAGGGTGCGTACCTGGAACGCAAGCTGCGCGAGGAATACTTTGCCGGCGTGCGCGAGGTGATGCTGAAGCCTGTCGGCCAATCGCTGGAAACCTTCCTCGGCGAAGTCAACGCCAATGCGGAGCGGCTGCAGCCGCTGGTGCGCAACGCCGCAGCAACCCCGGCCGCCGCAGCGGCAGGGGCGGCATCCGCGCAAGCCGCAACGCCGGCGCCGGCCGTCGCACAAACCGGGCCGCAGCAGTTCAAGGACGCTTCGCCGGAAAATGTGGAAGACGCCTACAACGCGCTGAAAACCTACCTGATGCTGGGCGATAAATCGCGCGCCGAAGCCAGCCACCTGAACGACCAGCTGACCCGCTTCTGGCGCGTATGGCTGGAATCGAACCGCGGCGCCATGCCGCGCGAGCAGATGATCCGCAGCGCGGAACGCCTGATCGCCTTCTACCTGTCCGAGATCAACGATCCGTCCTGGCCGAGCGTTGAAAACCGCCTGACCCTGGTCGATCAGTCGCGCAACACCCTGCGCGGCGTAGTACGCGGCATGCCGGCGCGCGAGCGTGTGTACGCCGACGTCAAGGCCCGTGCAGCGACCCGCTTCCCGTCCATGACCGTAGCGCGCATCGTGGGCGACCAGGACCGCGAACTGGTCCTGGGCAGCTACTCGATTTCCGGCGCCTACACCCGCGCGGCATGGGAAGGTTATGTGCGCGACGCCTTCAAGGAAGCAGCCAACCACGAACTGCAAAGCGCCGACTGGGTGCTGAAAACCGCAGCCAAGGACGACCTGACGCTGGAAGGCAGCCCGGAGCAGATCCAGAAAGCCCTGGTCGACCTGTACAAGAACGACTATGCCAAGGAATGGCAGAAGTTCCTGCAAGGCGTGGCAATCAAGGACCTGAACGGCTTTGAAGCAGCAGCGACGGCGATGAACCGCCTGGGCGATCCGCAAACCTCGCCGCTTTCCAAGTTGATTAACACCGTGTACCAGGAAACCTCGTGGGACAACCCTTCCCTGCTGGATAGCGGCATGCAGCGCGCCAAGCGCGGCATCGGCGACTGGTTCCGCGAAACCATCCTGCGCCAGAAGCCTTCGCAAGTGAACATCAACCTGCCGGCAAATCCGCAAGGCCAGCCAGGCGCACCGCTGCCGCTGGGCCCTGTCGGCAAGGAATTCTCCGGCGTGGCGCAACTGGTGGTGGTCAAGGACAACAACGCTTCGCTGATGCGTGGCTATATGGACAACCTGGGCAAGCTGCGCGCCCGCTTCAACCAGATTCGCAACCAGGGCGACCCCGGCCCCGGCGCCAAGCAGCTCATGCAGCAGACGCTTGATGGCAGCGGTTCCGAACTGGCCGACGCTTTGAAATACGTCGACGAGCAAATGCTGGTCAGCATGAATGATCCGCAAAAACAGGCTATCCGCCCGTTGCTGGTGCGTCCGCTGATGCAGACCTTCGCTGTGATCGTGCAGCCGACCGAAGCCGAAATCAACAAGGTATGGACGGCGCAAGTGCTGGAGCCGTTCCGCCGCGACCTGCAAACCAAGTACCCGTTTGCGACCGAATCGAAGCTGGAAGCAAGCAATGCCGAAATCGGCCAGGTGTTCGGTCCTGACGGCGCCGTGGCGAAGTTCTTCAACACCACCGTCGGCCCGCTGGTGGTGCGACGCGGCGACTCGCTGAGCGCCAAGACCTGGGCCAATATGGGCATTACCCTGTCGCCTGCCGTCGCTACCGCCTTCCCGGGCTGGATCGCTCCGCTCAGCGCGAACGGCGTCGCCAACCAGGCCGCCAGCAGCGAAGAAGCGCAAACCCGCTTCGAACTGCAAACCGTGGCCGTGACCGGCGTCAGCGAATACACCATCGAAATCGATGGCCAGTCGGTACGCTGGAAAGGCCAGCAGCAGCCGTGGGTGGCGATGGTATGGCCTAACCCGCAAGGCGTTCCTGGTTCGCGCATTACCGCTTTCACGCCGGATGGCAGGAAAGTGACTGTCCTGGAAGAGAATGGTCACTTCGGCCTGAAAAAGATGATCGATGCGGCGCAGCGCAAGCGCCGTCCGGACGGCAGCTTTGAGTTGAACTGGACCAGTGGCGGCGTGACCGTGGCGGCCAACCTGCGCCTGCTGCCTTCCGCACCTGCGCCGGTGGCAGCACCGGCACAGGCCAGCCAGGGCTTCCGCAAGCTGCGCCTGCCTGACACCGTGGTCGGCGGCCCGGCGCCAGCAGGCGCCGCCGGCGAACCAGCGATTGCAGCGGCGGGAGGTGCGCAATGAGTCGCGCTGCCGCTATCGGTTACTTCGGCAAGATTCCGAGCCGCGCTGACTTTGTAAAAGGCGGCAGCGATCCGAAAGTCCTGCAGATGATGGATGACTGGATGGCCCGCTCGATGGACATGCTGAGCACCGACGCGCGCTGGAAGCTGACCTACGACGCGGTGCAGCCGCTGCACTTCGCCCTGTTCGGGCCGCGCCGCCGCGCCGCGATCGCTGGCCATATTGCGGCCAGCAGCGACCAATCGAGCCGCCGCTTCCCTTTCCTGATGGCCGGCAGCATCGACGTCGACGAACCGTCGGCCTTTGCCGCCAACAGCCCGCTGGTGCTGACGCGCCTGTGGAACCGCCTGGAAAACCTGAGCGGCGGCGTCTTGTCTGCCGAAGATGCGGCCGCGCCGCTGCAGGCCCTGAACGGCAACACCGTGGAACTGGATACCCGTGCCAGCGCCTACGATGCGGCGTTTGCCGACTTCCTTGAGCTGCAAACTGTCGGTGGCCTGGACGCCATGCTGGCGCAGGCCGGCTTTACCGGCAGCGTGCGCCAGGTGCTACTGGCGCTGGGCATCCTGCTGCAGCCGGTGATGGCCAGCAGCTCGAGCCGCCTGGAAAAGAGCCTGGTGCTGCCGCTGCCGACCGACCCGATGTACCGCTACCTGGTGGCGGCGTTCTGGATGCACGTGGTCACGCCATTCCTGGCACGCGCCGACTTCGAGCTGTCGCTGTTCGTCACGCGCCTGGAAGCCAAGCCGGTGCTGGTGCTTGGCTTCAGCGGCGCTTCGCCGCAAACCCTGCTGGGCATCATGGACCCGCAAGTCGGCGAAGGCCACCACATCGCCTTCGACGACGTCGATTGGGTCGAGGACCAGGTCAATGAAGATTATGCGATACAAAAGGTATCGGCCTACCTCGCCAATCCCGGACTTTCCCTGAAATCTGCGCACGACTCGCTGCGTACTTCCTTTATTGGAAACTGATATGCGTTACCTTCCCCTCCTCCTGCTGTGCGCCGCCTTTGCGGTGCAGGCGCAAGTACCCGGCCAGGTTGTCGCCAGCGGCACCGTGGCCGATGAAGCCAGCAAGACCGCCCTGCTGGCCAAGCTGCGCGAAGTCTACGGCGCCGACAAGGTGCTGGACCAGATCACCATCGGCCAGGTCACCACGCCGGCCAACTGGAGCGATTACGTGCAGAAGCTGATCACGCCGGACCTGAAACAGGTCAGCAAAGGCCAGCTCAAGATCGACGGCACCACGGTCAGCGTGCGCGGCGAAGTCGCCAATGAAGCGCAGCGCCAGCGCATTGCCAGCGATTTTGCCACCCGCCTGAACCCTACCTACACTGTCACCAACGGCCTGCGCGTGTCGGCGGCCGACCAGGGTGTGCTGGACCGCACGCTGGCCAACCGCATCGTCGAATTCGAAAGCGGCCAGGCCGTGCTGACGCCAACCGGCAAGGTCATCCTCGACGAAATGGGTGCCGCCATGCTGAAATTGAAGGGCCAGAAGGTGGAAATCATCGGCCATACCGACAATGTCGGCCTGCGCACCAGCAACCAGAACCTGTCGCAGGCGCGCGCCGAAGCGGTGCGCAACTACTTGGCCGGCAAGGGCATTCCGGCCGAAACCCTGGTCGCATCCGGCTCCGGCCCGGATCGTCCGATCGCCAGCAACGACACGGTGGAAGGCCGCGCGCGCAACCGCCGGATTGAATTCCGCATGGCGCAGTAACCGAGGAGATATCCATGTTTAACGCAGAAACCTTGCTGGCGCCGATTTCGCCGGCACAACCGGCCGGTGACGACCTGTCTTTCTCCAGCGACTTCGACGCCATCGCCCAGGCGCGGCGTTTTGACGATCCTTCGCTGGAACAGGGCGAGTGGGTCACCGAGCTGAAAGAGGCCGACTGGGCTTTCGTGGTCAAGCGCTGCAGCGCCCTGCTGGGCGAAAAGAGCAAAGACTTACGCGTGGCGGTCTGGCTGGCGGAAGCCGCTGCCAAGCAGCACCGCATGCAAGGCCTGGGCGAATCCTTCCGCCTGCTGGCGGGCCTGATCCGCGAATTCTGGAACAACGGCCTGTACCCCGAGCCGGATGGCGACGATATGGAACAGCGCGTCGGCAACCTGGCCTGGATCCTGGGCCGCACCCCTGCCCTGCTGCGCGAAATGCCGCTGACCGAGGGCCAGGGCACGGCCTTTTCCGCCATCGATTTCGACATGGCGCGCAAGCAGGCCAGCCTGCCGGAACACGCGCGCAATTCCGATTGGCCAAAGCTGGCCGAGATGGAAACCGCCCGTTCGCGCAATTCGCCGCGCTTCCGCGAACAGTTCGCGACCGATGCGCGCTATTGCATGGATGCCCTGAAAGAGCTGGAACAGGTGTCCGATGAATTCCTGGGCAATGACAGCCCCGGTTTCGCAGCGGCACGCGACGCCGTGCAGGCGATGATCGACGCGATGCCATCGCATGCCGGCTTGCCGGCGACGGTCAGCACGCCGCTTGGAGCGGCACCGGCGGGTGAGCAGATCATCATTGCACAGGCGGTGGCCGGCGTTGTGCAACAAGCCAGCGGCCCGGTTACTTCGCGCGCCCAGGCCATCACGCAATTGCGTGAGATCGCCAGCTTCTTCCGGCGTACCGAGCCGCACAGCCCTGTCTCCTACTTCGCAGACAAGGCTGCCGACGCTGGTGAACAGGACCTGCACACCTGGCTGCGCAGCGTCGTGAAGGACTCCAATTCGCTGCAGCATATCGAGGAGATGCTTGGCATCCCCCCGTCCAACTGATCAGACTACGCTGTAGCTGAAATTCCCCTGCTGGTCGGCCGCTACTTCGATGCGGCCGATCGCACTTCCCTCCGCCATCTTCGCCAGCACCGCTTCCGCAATTTCAGGCAGCAGCGTGCCGTTCAGGATATTGTCCACGTTACGGGCGCCCGAATCCACTTCGGTGCAACGTGCCAGCACGGCTTCCACCAGCGTATCGTCGTAATGGAAGGTCGCCTTGTGGTTGGCAGCCACGCGCTGGCCGATGCGGTCCAGCTTCAGGGTGATGATGCTGGCCAGGACGTCGTCGCCCAGCGGATAGTACGGCACCACTTTCAGGCGGCCCAGGAAGGCTGGCTTGAAGGCTTTCACCAGTTGCGGGCGGATCGCCGCTTCCAGCTCTTCCGGCGACGGCATTTCTTCCGCTTCCTTGTTCAGGCAAGCCTGCATCATGGTGGCCGAACCGACGTTGGAGGTCAGGATGATGATGGTGTTGCGGAAGTCGATCTCGCGGCCTTCCGCGTCATCCATCACGCCCTTGTCGAACACCTGGAAGAAGAGTTCCAGCACGTCCGGGTGGGCCTTTTCCACTTCATCGAGCAGCACCACGCTGTACGGGTTGCGGCGCACGGCCTCGGTCAGCACGCCGCCTTCGCCATAGCCGACGTAGCCCGGAGGCGAACCTTTCAGGCCGGAGACGCTATGCGCCTCCTGGTATTCGCTCATATTGATGGTGACCATCTTGCGCTCGCCGCCATACAGCGCATCGGCCAGGGCCAGGGCGGTTTCGGTCTTGCCGATGCCCGATGGCCCAACGAACAGGAACACACCCTTCGGTTTGTTCGGATCGTCCAGGTTGGCGCGCGCAGTACGCACGCGCTGCGCCACCGCTTCGATGGCGTGCGGCTGGCCGATCACGCGTTCCTCCAGCGCCGGGCGCAGCTTCAGCACGGCCTGGATTTCGTCCTTCACCATCTTGCCAAGCGGGATGCCGGTCCAGCCGGCGACGATCTCCGCCACCACGTTGCCGTCCACCTGCACCGGCACCATTGGCGCCTCGCCTTGCAGAGCGCGCAATTCCCTCAGCATGGCCTGGATGTCGTGCGCCTGGCTGGTTGCCCCACCCTGTTCGGCCGCTGCCGCTTCGACGCTGGCACGGGCCTCGCCGATCTGCGCCGCCAGTGCCTTTTCCTGCTCCCAGCGCGCTTGCAGCGCAGCCAGTTCGTCCCGCGCCACGGTGCGGCTGTCGGCCAGCTCTTTCAGGCGCTCCTCATGCGCACCGCCGCCGGCCAGTTCGCGCTCCAGCGCGCCCGTTTCCGCGGCCATGCGCTCCAGGCGGCGCTGCAGCGACTCGATCAATGCCGGGGTCGCGCTCTGGCCCAGTGCCACTTTGGCGCAGGCGGTATCCAGCACGCTGATCGCCTTGTCCGGCAGCTGGCGGCCCATGATGTAGCGATGCGACAGGCGCACAGCTTCGGTGATCGCCTCGTCGAAGATGCGGACGTTGAAATGCTGCTCCATCAGCGGCGCCATGCCGCGCAGCATTGCGCAAGCCAGTTCTTCGCTTGGCTCTTCCACCTTGATTACCTGGAAGCGGCGTGCCAGTGCCGCATCCTTCTCGAAGTACTTCTTGTACTCGCCCCAGGTGGTTGCTGCGATGGTGCGCAGTTCGCCGCGCGCCAGCGCCGGCTTGAGCAGGTTGGCCGCATCGTTCTGGCCAGCCTGGCCGCCGGCGCCGATCATGGTGTGCGCCTCGTCGATGAACAGGATGATCGGGGTCGGGCTCTTGCGCACTTCGTCGATCACGTTCTTCAGGCGGTTCTCGAACTCGCCTTTCACGCTGGCGCCGGCCTGCAGCAGGCCCATATCCAGGGTGTGGATGGCCACGCCTTTCAGCACGTCCGGCACGTCGCCCTGCGCGATGCGCAAGGCCAGACCTTCCACCACGGCAGTCTTGCCGACCCCGGCTTCGCCGGTCAGGATCGGATTGTTCTGGCGGCGGCGCATCAGGATGTCGATGGCCTGGCGGATTTCCGCGTCGCGGCCAATCACCGGGTCCACCTTGCCGGCGCGTGCGCGCTCGGTCAGATTGGTGGTGAACTGGTCCAGCGCTGGGGTCTTGCCGGCCGGTTGCTGCATTTCGCCAACCGGGTCGCCGCCCAGGGCGCTATCGCCGCCCGTACCTGCAGCGCGGGTCGCCGCTGCCGCCTCGGCCTCTTCCGAGTTGGCGGTCAGCTTGTCCAGGTGGTGCTTGATATCATCCGCTTCGAAGCGATGGAACAGGGCCGAGCTGCGGTAGGCAAGTTGCGACAGTTCCGGATCGGTCAGCATGGCCTGCAGCAGGTGCCCGCTGCGGATGAAGACCTGCTGGCCGGCCTGCAGGTCGAGCGAGGCGATCAGCCAGGCGTGTTCAAACAGTTTCGGCAGGCGTGCCGAGAACACCGGGGTGCGCGCGTTGCCGCTGCGGAAGCGCGAAATTTCAGCCTGCAGGTCGGATTGCAGACGGCTGGTGTCGACTTCGAAATGGCGCGCCAGCGCCACCATATCGCTGCGCGGATTCTCCAGCAATGCCAGCAGAAGGTGCTCCTGGTCTACTTCGTACTGGCCAAGGCCAACGCAAATGCTGGCCGCGCGGGTAGCCGCATTGCGGCAAGTGTCATTCAGTTTCCCGATCAGGGTTTTCAGGTTGATGCTCATCGAGCGGTCCTCACATTGTTAATCCATGGATGAAGTAGCGGACATCGGTGCGGTCTTCGCTTGCACCCTCGTCCGGTATAAAACTGTCCCAGCCCAGCCGCGCGCCGGCGCCCAGCGACGCCCCGGAAACGTCCGCCGCGCGCAGCACCAGGCAGATTTCGTATTCCAGCGTGACGCCGGTGAACATCGACAGCAGCTTTTCCAGCGCGCGCGCCGCAGTACCTCCGGGAAGGAAGGCATCGAAATCGCTACGCCGCAGCGGCCCGATGGTCAGGCGCATGCGCAAGTCGCGCTGCCAGACGCGCGAGCCGATCATGGCGGTGGCCCCCAATTGGGCCTGCTCGCCGCCCAGCACGGTCTGTTGCAGCGCCGGCACCGTGCACCAGCAGCCCACAAACTGCGTTGCCGTGATATCGACGCGGAAGTACTCGCCCAGCACGCGCGCCATGGTGGACGCCGAGGCCGGGCGCTGGCGCAGCGCAGTGGCGAAGTAGGCCAGCGACTCGTCGCGCACCTCGCCCGATGCCATCGCATCGCGGCTGGCCAGCCTTTGCGTCAGGCCTTTGTTGCCAAGCCCGCCCAGCGCCAGCAGCAATGGCAGGAAGCGGTCCTGTCCATCGACCTGGTATTTGAGTTCCAGCCGGTACTTGCGCCACGCCTCGTAAAACAGCGACAGCGAACGGGTCGAAAACGCGTCGAGAAAGGCCCGCGGGCCCTCGTCTTTTGCGTACAACTGGTGCGCCGCAATGGATTCCGTATAGTGAGCCGGCAAAGCGCCAGCGCTGCCCAGGAAGCCCATGAAATTGGGCGTCATGCGCAGGTAGCGAAGCTGCTTGGATTGCAGGGCATCGGTCAGCGCCGAGGCGGTAGGCAGGATCTCGCGCGGCTCGGGGTGCAGCGTCTCCAGCTGGCTGGCCGGGAAGCGCAGCGTCACCGAGTTCTGGAAGCGCAAGAAGTTGGTAATCGCCCCCTCATGCGCGACGCCATTCCGGCGCAGCCATAGCTCCACCATCCGCACCGCCTGGAAGAACTGGAAGCGGAACGGCTCGGCGAACAGGCGCTCGATTACAGCAGGCTCAAATCGCCGCTTCGCGGTGTGCATCGCAGCAGCTCCTCCCCAGTCCTCTCGGCCACGACGACCAGTTGCGTAAAGCTGTTGGCATGCACGTACAGTCCCAGGAATCGTTCGATCACCTGGGCGAAGGCGTGGATGCCGCTGCCGACGAAAGCTTCTTCGTCGATTGTCAGCCGCACTTCCATGCCGCGCACCACGCAGGCAAACGGATTTCCCGCCAGCCAGGCGTTGGCCGGCTTGTATTCCACCGCCTGCAGACCGCGGATCTGGCGCTGCGTTGCGGCAGAGCGCGGCAAGTCATAAAGTCCCAGCATTTCCTGGAATGCTTCCAGGCCGCCGCCCGACAGCGACAGGTGGTTCAGCGACAGGTGCGACACCAGGCGCCAGTGCGCGCCATGCCCACGATCGAAGCGCTGGGAAGGCGTCGGCTTGCGCAGGAAATTGATGCTGCGCACGCTGGAGCCGCCTTCCAGGAACAGGTCGCCGCCGCGCAGGCCGTAGGCCAGCGATGCCGGCAAGTCGCGGTTGGTGCAGCTCAGTTGCAGGCTCAGGGTGTCGGTTTCCACCGCTGCCGGGTCGAAATCGATATCGACGATGGTGATCTCGGTTTCATAACCTGGGCTCTTGTGCGCCATCTGTTCGTCGCGCCGCATCACCCAGTAATGGCCATGCTTTTCCGGCGTCTCGCCGTGGCGCAGCGAATAGAACGGACGGAATTCGACGATCGACTCGCCCTGCGGCGTCTGGCGCACCATGCGCACCGCATCGATCGCGTACACCTCGTAGGCATAAGCGCGGCGGGCATCGGCCAGCACCGGATAGCTGGCGGCAGTATGCGAGATGCGAATCGGCTCGCCGCGCTGGCGGAACAGGTTCACTACCGGCGTGCAGCCCAGCAGCAGGTTATTGGTCGACAGTGTCGACAGCATGCGCGCCACATGCGAATCCGGACGGATGCCGCTCATCGCGATATGCAGGGTCAGGCGCTTGGTGCCGATCGGCAGCAGCGCGCACAAGGCAGCCAGGTCGATATCGAAGAAATTGAACTTCTCGGGGAAGCAGAAATATTCGGTCAGCAGGCGGTAAGCCTGGTGCGAACGCGCCGAAAAATCGATCAGGGCATCTTCCTCGTCAAAGCCGGCGGCAGCGACAGGAATGCGCGCCAGCGGAATCCAGCGGCCGTTGCCGTCGCACTCGACCCAGGCCTTGGCGCTGCGCATGAACAGCGCGTCGCGCAGGGCGGCGCAGAATGAAGGCTCGCCGTCGATGAACACGCGCAGGCTGGAAACATCCATCGCCGGCAAGCCCACCTGCTCGGACAAGGAATCGATCGTGACCGCCAGGCCGGCGCCGGCGCCGGGTGGCAGTTGCACAGCTTCCGGCGATGCCAGTGCGGCGCTGAACGAGGCCCGGCTCAGCGCCAACGGCGCCACCGTCACTGGATAGGAGGTACGGAAAGTGCACGCGACACCGTTGACCGGCCGCGTGGTGAGCACCGTGCCGCGCGCAATCTCGCTGGCCGCCGTCAACTGGGCGGCGGTAGCGGCGTAGTCCATGCGTGCGATCGAGCAGGATGGAAACGGACGCAGGTAGTGCGGATACAGCACTTCAAACAGTGCTTCGGTAAATTCGGGGTAATCGTCGTCCAGCCGCTTCGACACGCGCGAATTCAGCAGCGCGAAGGACTGGATCATGCGTTCGATATGCGGGTCTTCGCATACCTCGCCGCCAATCAGCAGGCGGCCGGCAATCTTGGGGTAACGCTCGGCGAATTCGCGCGCATAGCGCCGCAGGAATCCGAGTTCGCGCTCGTAATACGGCAGTAACTCTTCCAAATCAAGCTCCCGGCAGCGCGCGGCGTGCCTTGCTAATCGTGTATTGCAGGCTGGATGGTGTCAGGACCGCGTCGAAGTTGACCGGTTCCTGTGCTGCATGCAGCACCAGCAACGCCGTAATGGCGAAATTCAGGCGGTCGATGCCGCCCTCTTGCATTTCAAGTGAAGCGCGTACATTGCGCAGGCGAGGCTCGTGCCGTGCGATGGCACGTTCCAGGCCCTGGCAAATGGCAGCGCGGTCGTCCGGGCTCGCCAGCGACATGCCGGCGAAATCGTTCAGCCCATAGCTGACGATGGAGCGACCGCACTCCGGAAAGCGTTTGAGCAGATGCTCAGGGATGACGGTGCGGGTATTCAGCAATGCTTCCAGGTCGCGCGCGACGGAGTCCTTCATCTCGTCGAGCGACATCCGGTAGACGGCCGCACTGCCGGAGCCGTCGCCAGGCTGGAGCAACCGGTCCATCAGCCCCGGTGCGAATCCCCTTACCGTCATTCAGTCCCCGCTTAAGCTACTTTGTTGGACGACAGGTCCCAGCCGCCCGAGGTGTTGCCACCGGAGCCGCCGCCAACTTTCTGCTGGGTGTACTTCCACTTCACTTTCGAGTACTTCAGCGAAACGTCTTCGGCCAGGATGTCGCCTGGCTTGACTTCTGGAGCCACGCTGGAGATCAGCACGTTTTCCAGTTCGATTTCGAAGTATTTGACGCGGTCGCCCTGGCCGTCAGCACGCATGAATTCGATTTTTGCTTTTGGCAGGGTTTTGCCCGAGGAGCAATTCTGCAGCAGCAGTGGCGAAGCCAGGTCGGCCAGCTTGGAAACAACGATATCGCGGTGCTCGGTGCGTTCCGCGGTGTGGCCGCCGCCAGTAGATGCGGTGGCCGACTTTGGCTGCAGGACTTCCCACTGGACGGATTTGACTTCGATCCAATCCTTGTGGGCGGTATCGGTGGACTCGCCTTTGATACCGTCGATTTGCAGGTAAACGTCGATTGCCATGGTATTCCTTTCTGTGTTTGAAAATAAAAATTAAGACTTGGTCGATTGCGGCAGCTCCGCGACCAAACGGAGTGAGACGGACAGCTCGTCGAGCTGGAAGTGGGGACGCAGGAAGGACACAGCGCGATACACGCCTGGACGGCCAGGCACTTCAGACACTTGCACGTTAGCTTCACGCAGTGGGAACTGCGCTTTTTGCTCCTGGCTGGCGTTGTCGTCCAACAGCACGTACTGGGTCAGCCAGCGGTTCAGGTAATCCTCGACGTTGGCGGCAGCCGCAAAGCTGCCGATCTTGTCGCGCATCATGGCCTTCATGTAGTGGGCGATGCGAGATACGGCGAAGATGTACTGAAGCTGGGCCGACAGCACGGCGTTGGCGTTAGCAGCGTCGGTGTTGTACTTGCGCGCTTTCTGCGCGGACTGCGCGCCGAAGAAGGCCGCGTAGTCGGTATTCTTGCAATGCACCAGCGAGATGAAGCCAAGGTCGCTCAGCTCTTTCTCGCGGCGGTCGGTAATGGCGATTTCGGTCGGGCATTTCAGCGCGACTTCGCCTTCGTCGGTCTTGAAGGTGTGGGTCGGCAGGTCTTCCACCAGGCCGCCGCCTTCCACGCCGCGGATGGCGGCACACCAGCCGAAGTCCTCGAAGGCACGGGTCAGGCGCACGCCGAAGGCGTAGGCTGCGTTACACCACAGGTATTTCTCGTGGTCGGTGCCGTCCACGTCTTCCACGTAGTTGAAGCCTTCCACGGTGGCGCCATCGGCCGGGTTGAACGGCAGGCGGCCCAGGAAGCGCGGCAGGGTCAGGCCGACGTAGCGCGAATCCTCGGACTCGCGGAACGACTTCCACTTGGCGTATTCCACGGTATCGAAGACTTTCGACAGGTCGCGCGGCTTGCCCAGGTCGGCGTAGGTCTCCAGGCCGAACAGCTCTGGCGAGGCGGAGCTGATGAAAGGCGCGTGGGCGGCTGCCGCCACGTGCGACATCTGTTCGATGAAGTACATGTCTTCCGGCTGGCGAGTGATCTCGAAATCGCCCAGCAAGGCGCCGAACGGCGCGCCGCCGAAGGTGCCGAATTCTTCTTCGTAGACCTTCTTGAACATCGAGCTCTGGTCGAATTCCAGGGCGCCCTGGAAGTCCTTGACCAGTTCCTTCTTGGTCGCATTCAGCATCTTGATCTTCAGGCCGGTGCTGGTAGCGGTGTTCTTGACCAGGTAATGCAGGCCGGTCCAGCTGCTTTCCAGCTTCTGGAATTCCGGCGCATGCATGATGACCGACAGTTGCGAGGAGATCAGGCGGTCCAGTTCGGCCACGCGGGCGTCGATGGTGGCGGCCAGGTTATCCGACACCACCACGGTGCCGGCCATGACTTGCTGCGCCAGTTCGGCGATGATGTCTTTGGCACGGGCGTGCTCGGTGGTCGATTTGGCGACCTTGCTTTGCTCGACGATCTGGTCGAGCAGGTTAACTTCCGCGGTGGCCAGTGCACCGCCGGCGTTCAGTTGGGCCGACATCTCATTCTCCTTTTTCGGACTTCTGGCCCAGTTCGGCCAGTTTCTCGGTGCTGCGCAGCACGTCGTTCAGCAAATCTTCCAGCTTGTCGTTACCAGCCAGCTTGTTGCGCAGGTCGGCCAGCTTGTTGCGCGCTTCCAGCAGTTGGCGCAGCGGTTCCACCTGTTCCACCACCGCTTCAGGACGGAAGTCCGAAATGGCCTTGAATTTCAGGTCGACGCCGAACTGGCCTTCGCCGCCCAGCTCATTCGGCACGCGGAAGGCCGCGCGCGGTTCCACGCCCTTCATCACTTCGTCGAAGTTGTCGCGGTCGATGTTGACGAAGCTGCGATCCTTCAGGCGCTTCTTCTCCACCTCGGAATTGCCGCCGAAATCGCCGACAACCCCCATCACAAAGGGCAGTTCCTTGTTTTCGATTGCGTCGCCGATTTCCACGTCATAGGTCATCTGGACCCGTGGCGGACGGATTTTCTGCAGGCGCTTCTGGACGCTTTCGTTCTTGGACATGGCTTCTCCTTCTTTGGACTTGGTGGTTATTTCAGTGCGCCGAATGGATCGGCGCTAGGGGTGGATGCAGGTGGTTTGGCGCCCTGTACCCGGTTGCGGACAGCATTGGCAGCCGCATTGGCGGTGGAATTGCTGTTGGAGCGAACTGGCGGTTTTTTATCGGCGGTCGGCACCAGCACAGTTTCGCCCAGGCTCTCGCGCAGCAGCTTGGCCAGGTCTTGGGATTCGGTACGGATGGAACCGGACAGGTTGTTCTGGCGGCTCAAGTCACCCAGGGCACGAGTCGACAGGCGCAGGCCGGAAATGGCGATGATGCTGTTGGCTAGCTGGTCGGACGGATCGCGTACCAGGATCTCCTGGGCGCTGATGATCGCCTCGCCATATTGCCCTGCGTCATAACGGGACTGGGCGATGTTCACCCATGGCGATTTGTCGGCAGGGTAGGCAGTGGCGGTTTCCTTCCACAGGGTGATGGCCTGCTCTTGTTTACCGGCCACCTTGGCTTCGGTTGCCCGGGCCAGCATGTCTTCCAGCTTCGGTTTTACCGGAGCGGCGACCTTGGGTTCCACAGTCTGGCAAGCAGACAGGGAAGCAGCGATTGCTGCGATGCACAAAATACGGGAGATAACAGTGATTTTCTTCATAACTAACCTCATCGAACGGACAAATAGCTTTTTTACAATAGTTGCGTCCGACGAACGTTAGCAGAAAAAAAATATTACCCCCGCACAATTGAATCTCACCAATATTCACACCCCCGCGCACGATTGAGCCTTTTAATACAGGCTTTCCAAGGAAGTGTTATTGTTCTGGCACTTACCAGAAAACAATTATCAGAAGGATCATAGATGGCCAGCAAGGTGTTATGGGGGGAAGGTTTGTTTCTGCGCCCCCAGCATTTCCAGCAGCAGGACCGCTATCACGAGCACCGTTTGCATCGCAGCGTAAAAGCCGTGCACCCGTATGCGTGGGGCGTTGATCGCATGTCGATCGACATGGAAGCCCTGGCGCATAACACATTGCGCCTGCTCGAACTGTCTTTGGTATTGCCGGATGGTGAATTGATCGAAGCGCCGGGTCACGACAACCTGCCGGAAGCGATCGACCTGGGCCAGCTGGCACAATCGCAGCACAGCGTGACGTGGTATGCCGCCCTGCCCGTGTTCAAACACTTCGGTGGAAATTTTGCGGCAGCCGGCCAATCGTCGAACGGAGCCCGCTTCTCGCAAGCCAATGCCGAAACGCCCGACCTGTACACCCAGGCTGCGCAAGCCGAACTGGCCTACCTGAAAAAGTCGCTGCGCCTGGTATCGGACGCCGAACCGCGCGAAGGCTATGTGTGCCTGCCACTGCTGCGCCTGCGCCGCCTGTCCACTGGCGGCTTCGAACTCGATCCGGGCTTTGTACCGCCAAGCCTGACCATCCGCACGGCCCAGCCCTTGTTCCTGCAATTGCGCCGCCTGCTCGATGCGCTGCAGGCCAAGGTCAATGCGCTGTACGGGCACCATCGCGAGCCAAGCCGCAACGTGATCGAATTCCGCAGCGGCGACATGTCCACGTTCTGGCTGCTGCATACTGCCAGCACCGCTTTCGCCTCGCTGTCGCACTACTACCATAACCCCGAGCTGCATCCGGAACGCTTGTACGAACAACTGCTGTCGCTGGCCGGCGCGCTGATGACGTATTCGCGCAGTTGGTCGCTATCCGACCTGCCGCCATACCGCCACGACGATCCGGGTCCGGCATTTACACAACTTTACATGATCGTGCGCGAATTGCTGGATACGGTGATTTCCTCGCGCTACTTCGCCATCGCCCTGTCGCAGCCAAAGCCGGCCCACCACCGCGGCATGCTCGATTCCGGCAAGATCAGCGAAGACACCACTTTCTACCTGGCTGTCGGCGCCGAAATGCCGGCCGTGGAACTGGTGGAGGTAGTGCCGCTGCGCTTCAAGGTCGGCGCGCCGGACGACGTCGAAAAGCTGGTGCTGTCGGCCATGCCGGGCGTGCGCCTGGCGCACGCGCCGCAAGTGCCGGCGGCAGTGCCGGTGCGTCCGGACACCTGCTACTTCACGCTGGACTCCAAAGGCCCGCTGTACGAGCGCATGCTGCAGGCCCAGTCCATCGAAATCTATGCCCCCGCCGGCATGCGCGAATTGCGTCTTGAATTGATTGCTGTGAACTCCTGAACCAGAGCAGAACATGAACACCATCGCCCCACCTTCACTTATTGCCGAACCAATTGCCGCACCGGCCGCCAACGGCTCCCTGCTGGACATGATGTACGACGGCTTCTACGCCCTGTTCATGCTGAAGAACGGCAGCGCCCCCCAGGACCACACCGAATTCCAGTCGCGCATGACGCGCTTCCTCGACGACTTCGGCCGCAACGCACGCAAGAAGAACGCCTCCGCCGACGATATCGACGCCGCCAAATACGCCTTCTGCGCAGCGGTCGACGAGATCATCCTGCGCTCCCACTTCTCGATCCGCGATGCCTGGGAAATGAGGCCACTGCAACTGACCCTGTTCGGCGACCAGCTCGCCGGTGAAAACTTCTTCAACCGCCTGGACGCACTGCGCACCCGCAGCAGCGAGCACGTGGAAGCGCTGGAAGTGTTCCATATGTGCCTGCTGCTTGGCTTCCAGGGCCGCTATATCCTGGAAGGCTCGGAAAAACTGGGCTACCTGACCAGCCGCCTGGGCGACGAAATCGCCCACATGAAGGGCCGCCGCCCAGGCTTCGCGCCGCACGCCGAACGTCCCGACCAGGTGATGCACAAGCTGCGCAGCGACCTGCCGCTGTGGGTGCTGTGCTCCGTGTTCGCACTGATTTCCGCACTGGCCTATATCGGCCTGCGCACTTCGCTGTCCAGCCATACGGCGCAGCAAGTGAGCGCCTATAACGACGTGGTGCGCATGGCGCCGCGCCAGGCCCACGTCACCATCACCCTGCCGTGATGCGGTCGCTGTTTGGAACAGGCCTGGCCCAGCACGGCCGCCTGTTGACGCTCTCCAGCGCCCAGGAATCCGGCTTGCCGGAAAGCCTGATGGCGGAACGCTTTGTCGGCCGCGAAGGCGTGAATGAACTGTTCTGCTTCGACGTCGACGCGCTCAGCACATCCACCAGCCTGGACCTCGGCCAGTTCATCGGCGAAGAACTCACCATCCGCCTGTTGCAGCCGGATGGCAGCCGCCGTTCGTGGCACGGCTTGTGCACCCAAGCGAGCTGGCTTGGCGCCGACGGCGGCGTGGCGCGCTACCGCATGCGCCTGGAACCGGCGCTGGCCCTGCTGCGCCTGCGGCGCGACAACTTCATCTTCCAGGACAAGTCGGTGCGCGACATCGTGCAGGACCTGCTGGCCGATTACACGCAAATACGGCTCGATTTCGACACCACGCAGGAGCTGGCCCCGCGCGCCACCACCACGCAATACCGCGAAAGCGACTTCGAGTTCCTGTGCCGCATCCTCGCCTCCGAAGGCTTGAACTGGCGCTTCGAACACGACCAGGACGAACAGGCTACGCAAGACGGCCAGTCGCGCCACCGCGTGGTGGTGTTCGACAGCCAGGCCGCGCGTCCGGCCGTGCAAGCCCTGCGCTTCCACGGCGTGCGCGCCACGGAACGCGACGACTCGATCGACCAGTTTGCCGCGCGCCGCGCCATCGCGCCGAACGCCATCAGCATCGCAAGCTGGGACCCGGCCCAGGTTTCGGCACCAGCCGCCGAACAAACCAGCAACCTCGATGCCGGCGAACTGCCATCGATGTCGATTTACGACGGCAGCGAAGAGCGCAGCTATACCGCCAGCGGCGAGGCGGACGGCCATAGCCTGCTGATGCTGCAGGCCGCCGAACTGGCCAACAAACAATTCACCGGCGAAGGCTCGGCACGCCGCCTGGCCGCCGGCAGCAACTTCGCGCTGACCGGACATGACCGCTTCGACGGCGACGAGTTCACCACGCTGTGGGTGGAACACGAAGCCCGCAACAACTTCACGCCATCGCTGAAAGCCGGACCCGGCGTCGCTCCTGGCACTTACCGCAACCGCTTCGCCTGCGTGCGCTCCGCCGTTCCGCTGGTGCCGCCTGCCACCGCCCTGCGCGTGCCAGGCGCCGCACTCGGTGCGCAAACGGCCCTGGTGGTCGGCCTGCCTGGCGCAGCCAACACCACGCAGCGCGGCCAGCAGATCCGCATCCAGTTCCCATGGCAGCGCGGCCCCGGCGCCAATCCGGGCGGCGCCAACCACAATACGGACACGGAAGGCAATGCCCCGGGCGACGACAGCTCCGGCACCTGGGTACGCGTCTCCGAAGCATTGGCCGGGCCGAATTTCGGCAGCCAGTTCACCCCGCGCATCGGCACCGAAGTGCTGGTCGACTTCATCGAAGGCGATATCGACCGCCCTATCGTGGTGGCCCAGCTCTACACCGGCAGCGACCGTCCGCCCTTCTCGGCCGGCGTTGACTCCAGCGCCAACCACGCCGGCGTCATTTCCGGCATCCACAGCCACGCCCTCGACGGCAGCGGCTACAACCAATGGGTACTGGACGACACCAGCCAACAACTGCGCATGCGCCTTGCCAGCAGCACGGCCGCCAGCCAGTTGAACCTCGGGCACATCGTGCACCAGGCGCCCGATTCCGCAACCCGCGGCGCGCACCGCGGCACCGGCTTCGAGCTGCGCACCGACGCCTGGGCCGTACTGCGTTCGGGCGAAGGCCTGCTGCTGACCACCAGCGGCCGCGCAGCGCAAGGCAGCGGCATCAGCTCGACCCAGCTCGAAGTTGACGACGCGCTGGAACGCCTGCGCGCCAGCCAGAAGCTGGCCGACAGCCTGGCCAAGCCGGCCGCCCAGCAGCACGCCTTGTACAGCGCCGAAGCAATCAAGGCGCAGCAGGACATGCTCAAGCAGCTCGATCCGAAACAAGACGGCAAATACGCCGGTGCGGTCAACGGCCACACCGCCCAGCGCGCCCAAGACGGCACACGCGACCTCCATTCCGACAAGCCGGTGGAACGCTTCGCCAGCGCCGTCGCGGTGATCGACAGCGTGGACAGCATCAACCTCGCCACGCCCGCCTCCACCCTGCTGTTCGCGGGCGAGCAACTGCATTGGACCAGCGGCTCCGACCTGCACCTGACGGCCGGCCAGACCTATTCCAGCGTGGCAGGCAACGCCACAACCCTTTTCACCCGCGAAGGCGGCATCAAGGCCATCGCGGGCAATGGCGACGTCTCGCTGCAAGCCAATACCGGCGAACTGGAAATCCTGGCGGACAAGGAAGTTGTGGTCCTCTCTGTCAACGACGGCATTGAAATCAAGGCTAGCAAGAAGATCGTGCTGCATGCTGGCCAATCTTCCATCGTCCTTGAGGGCGGCAACATCACTTTCGCCTGTCCTGGCAACTTCACCGTCAAATCGGCCAAGCATGACTTCCAGGGCGCGGCCAGCGCCGGTGCGACGCAGTCCCCACTGCCAGATGGTTTGGTAACACTTCCGGCGGCGTTCAAGTCAGAAGCTGGCCCGCACAGCCTGCGCTTTGCATTTGCTGGTGCAGACGACATGGCCAACAGGATGGGGCTAGTCGGCAAACCATATCGCATTGAAGATGCCAAAGGATCGATCTTAGCGCAAGGCACAGTCGGCGAGGATGGCCGATTGCCGCGCCAGGACTTTTCTGGTCAACACGACCTGCGCCTCGAACTCGGCACCGATGAATGGCGTCCGTTCACAGTTCCAAATGAGGATGACACGTCATTGAGTCTCGGCCCCATTCAGCCAGAGGATACTGCTGAAGACCCATATTACGATCGTCTAAGCCACGGCTCCGACTCGTTGCATCTTCCAAGCGCACTCTTGGCGAAGTTGATTGAAGATCCACAAGGAGAGGAATAGTTTCAATGATTTTGAAGAAATTTAGCCCAGCATTTCTCGCGCTTTCACTGGCTATGGCGCTCGCTATGCCCGCGTCAGTACTCGCAAAGGCTGCGTCTCAAATCATCCCGTCAACAAAGCAAGGCATTCAAAAGTTCCCGCAGTTTGGCGGCAATCTCATTTTGATCGCGGGCAGCTACCAGGACGTCACCACCTATAACCGCAGCCTTACCTTTTACTTCACCGACAAGGATGGCGGCACTTGGAATCACGTTCCAATCTATGACGTTGAAGTTGGCAATACGCTGACATGGACCAGTATTTCGGCGGGGGAAACTACGACTGCTGATGCGATTCTCGTCATCAATAGCGATGCAGCCTACCTCGTCATAGCCGAGCGTCCCGCCAAAGGCCAGATCAATGCAACGTGGTTCAAGTTGATCGAGGCAGACGGCAACACAAACGACGGGCCTGCACACCAATTCGTCAAGATTGGCATGCACAACCATGCCCGCTCCAAGAGCATTGAAGACGTCTTGAAGGCCGAATCGATTCTGAAACCAAATAAGTAATAGAACATGGCAGCCCGATTCGTTAGCGCAAAGTATGACGTGAAAACGTTCACGGTAGACTACGCCTCAAGTGATGGAACACATTTGCTGCGCACCGGTGGCACCGTCGCCTGGCGATTCAACAATCCTGGCAATCTGCGTCCCACCGACAACCTGAAGCCCATCATGGGTGCAATTGGCGTTGGAACTACGGAAGGCAACGGTTCGTTCCTGATTTTCGCCAGCTATGAAGAAGGCCGCGCGCAAAAGAAGGCCCTGCTACGGCGGAAATATAACAATCGTACAATTTATACGATGTTGGCCGGTGTTCCGGATAAAAAAGGCAAGCTGATTGAAGGCTATGCACCGGCGGAAGACAACAATGATCCGCAGGCATATGCGCAAGAGATTAGCGATCATACCGGCCTACCGACAACAACCAAATTGTCCGACATCTCCGATGCAAAGCTCGAGTCTGTACTTGATGCAATGGAGAACAAGGAAGGATTCCATGGCAGGAAAAAAACCAGGAAAGAAAAGCTCATTCCTACGACGACAGTAACAATTTCAGACGGAGCGTTGCCCAAACCGGACGTGCCCGCGCGCGTGCAGATTGGGGACAAGACTTACGAGCAAAAGACAGATAAACACGGTCAATTGCCACGGATAGCGCACACCGAACCAGGAGCAACAGTCAAAGTTCATGTCCCGAATAACAAGGGCGAATGGATTGAAGCGCTGGTATTTGCCATGAATCCGACGTCGGCCGCATTCGTCCTATTCCACGATCTTCTTGCCTACACAGGCACTAGCGCACCAAAAGTTGCACCGCGTCCCGAACCTGAAGCTAAGCGCACGCCGATCAGGCACGTCGTCGCCCGCAAGGAAACCTTGGGAAGGATTGCGGATAAATTCGAAACCACCATTGCGGAGATCCAGAAGGACAATCCCGAAATAAAGGATCCTGGAAAAATCTACGTGGGCCAGGTTATCGGCATTTATGGTCCGGTAAAGCCTATGCCATCTGCGCCGCAACCACCTGCTCGCCCCTCCGCTTCAAAAGAGAAGCCTGCGGCAACCGCGACTGAGACCACTCGCAGCAAAAAAGGCGAAGGCGCGCCGATTGCCGTGGTGCCAGTAAATCAAAAAGAAGCGCCATGGATGGTCTCCGCAATTGCCGAAGCCAAGACCTGGGCAGGAAAGAAAGAGAGCGTCATCACAAAGACATCGAACTACCATAAGAAGATCGGCGGGGCTGGGAACATGAACTCTACGCCTTGGTGCGCATCGTTCGTCAACTTTTGTCTTAAAGAGTCAAACACGCCATTTGAGGCCAGCCAATCGTCACAGTTCCCAACTTCATCGAAGAAGTTCGTCAAGATTACTAAACCTGTATATGGCGCGCTAATGGTAATGAGAAATTACGTCAAAGCCACGGGAAAGTTCGATGGTACGGGACACGTTACCTTTGTCTATGCAAAAGATAAGAACGAAAAAATCGCAGCGTTAGGAGGCAACCAAAACGACTCCATCAAACTTTCAGGCTATGCCACGAGCGGGGTTGCATCCGAATTTATGTTGCATGGCGTAAAAATGGAGCAGCGATTCCACGCTTTTTATATTCCGGCGACATACGTAGAATATGCCAAGAACCAGGAAGACCTGGCTATCGTCGACATCGACACCGCAAACAAGGCATTACTGAAGGTAGAAGTCGCTTCTGCCGCGAACGAAGGAACACACTAGAAATGAAATTAAGGCATCTATCAATCGCAGGCCTACTGACAGCCCTTCAGATGGCGGCACATGCCGGCTCACCTGGCGGCTTACAGCTTGTTGTTTTGGGTACCTCCGGTGCTGCGGACTATAGGGTGAAGGTAGAACAGTTTTTCTCTGCATACGAGACTGATCCCACTGGATTCGATTGCGACAATCGCCAGCTAAACATTGAGAGTACAGTTCAGAAACCACTGAAAGCGATCACGGCTGACGTAGCCTCGGTAGCTGCAACCGATACAAAAAAACGACGATCATTTTCCAAAACGATCTCGAAATATCGTGATCGAGACCACGACCGAGGATTTGATGGGGCACTTCTGTATGACGTCATAAATGGCAAGCTCGTGTTCTATGGCATCTCAGCCTGGGATAAGGAACCTATTCAAAAAGTCGAGTTGTCGGCAAGTGAGTCGGACGACAAGCGAAAGTTCAATCTCGCCATTTGCAGGGCGTTACATATGCCGGTGCTGCAAGCTCCATAATTGCAACCTTGGATTTGAAGGGCTATGGTACGTTCACCTAGAAGACTGGCGAGGATCTCATTTCTGTTGATGATCGACCGACATAACATGCCCATAAAATCAGTCTGTGTCTTTACAATCCTTTGTGCCCTCCAATCGTTAGCACTCGCTCAAACTTCCGCGGCATCAAGCTCCATTTCCAGCGCCGAAGAACCGCAGGATCGTGCTGTGAGAGAAGGCATGGCGAGAATTGAGCGCCTTCGACACAATGGCGCCGACGAAGAACGTTGGTCGAGTGTTTGGTTATACTCCGAATCAACAAATCCATCTGAGTTGTCAATGACAGTAATCAAAGTAGCTGGAACGCAGATGGCTTTGGATCCAAACAAGGGCGATATCACCTTCACTGGCAAACAGGCAACGCATCGATTTCATCTGACCTCTGTCAGAGGAGATCCGAAGTCGGCTTGTCCGGACTACACAGTACGGATAGTCGAAGCCTCCGCTACCTATGCATTGGTTCGCCATACATGCAATACCTTCGAGTACCGACGGAATAAATTCATGTCGTCAGTGGACTACTTCCTCTACGACTTGGAAACCGGCAGCATGCGATCGATTTGGGCTAACACCGTTACTGGAAAGGGAGCGCCGCTCCCGTATGCAGATCCAGCGCCCGTGCTCAAAGTGACACCTGATGGCTATAAATTTAACTGGAAACCGCGCCCCGAGAATAAAGGTGACCAATTTGAACGTCACATTAGCTCAACACCTGACACGTGCCGAACCATAACAACTCCTGACAAGAAATCGGACATGAATTCTATCTGCCAGTGCTGCAAACTCTCCATAATCGCTTCCGTCGTATTTGAAGGGCAATGCTACATTCATCTATAAAACTGTCGTGGACCTCACTCCTGTTGGTAATCAACAGTTGGGCTATCGCACAAGTGTCTTCGAGCAGGGCCGATCTGGCCCTCGCGTGGGATGCCCCTAAATCGAAGTCCAATTGCTCTAGCATTTCTTGTGCAAACACGCCTACCGGCGAACACCCTGGCCAGGTCGCGCAAAGAAAAGCCGATGAGCTTAACGCTACGATTCGAGCGAGCGATGATGACAGGAAGCGCTGGTCCCGCTTTGTGATTTATGCGGATTCGACGGCCTCAGAGGATCTTAAGCTCGAAATACATAAGAAAAGCGGTTTGACCATCGAGCTCTCCCCGAGCAAGGGAGACTTGAAGTTCAGCCGCCTTGGAATGGCTCAGACTTTTCATATCGCGGCCCCCAGAAAAAGTACAAACGATCCCTGTCCTGAATATGATCTAAAGGTCTTAGACGCATCTGCAGATCATGCGGTCATCAGGAAAACTTGTCCAATTTTCGAATACCGGCCGGGAAGGAAGTATCGAGGCTACGAATATTATTTGTACGATCAAAAAAGTGAAACGATGCAGCAAATTTGGGCTGCCTCCGCCCTAGAAAACGTACAGCAATTGTTGCTACCGAAACCCGAGCCAATCGTGACGAAGACTCCGGACGGATTTAGTTTCAAATGGAAGAGCGAATCTCCTGGATCAACTGACTCAGGAGCCATTTACAACAACTTGTACACCCGCACTCGATCAAAAAATGGTGAGGTATTACTTTCCTGCAGAGATCTTTCTACCCCGAAAGGGGAAGAAGCTGGCGGGACCTGTGAAGGCGGAGTGCTTCCACTGATTAAGTGAGCTGAGATCTCGGTGTGGCTCAATAATCCCCCCTGACTTACATGCATAAGATGGCCAGCCAAGCCCATGAACTTGAATAGAACTAACCTGGTCAGCCTCGTGCTGCTACTAACAACCACAACCCCATTTGCGTCAACTCTCACTGATGAGCAAATAACGGCAATCAGTTACACCTACCCAACTCCCTTTGGCGACCTGAAGTTTTACAACGAGAGTGGCCAGCTCGGCGTCATGTCTGCGCGCGTCGATCTGGATTCGAAACCATTTCTCACCCCAAGCCCAATTCCCGATGGTTGGGGCAACACGCTCCAGTTCTTTCCGTTGGACACGATAAAAGCGATTGACGCCTTCCCTAGAGCAGGCAAAAAAATCGGTCGTCGCCTAACGAAGCGTCTGATCCTAGCCGAAGCTCCAGATGGCAACTGCATTACGCAATTCGTCATTCTGGACTTTACTCTCGATAAGCCTTATATAAGCAAGCGCTTTGGGGAAAACCCTGACATGAAATTCTGTCTGATTTTTGAACGTGCAAAATGGGGCAAGAGTGAATCGCGCATTGTTCTGGGCAATGGTACTTTCATTTATAAAACCGGCGGAGATCTCACTCCGGTCAACGATGAATGACGCGAGGGTTTTGCGCTCCAGTAGAGATCTTTCAGCTTCAAATGTAGGAAGCTGGCGGACTTATGGAGGCGGGGCACTTCACCGATTTAATACAGGAACTCAAACGAAAATGCGTATCCTCACGATACTCGCCTTATGTGGGGCCTTTTCTGCACAAGCGGCCGATGTGAAAGACTTCGGCTGCACGGCCGATGGAAAGCTACAACGACCAGGTGCCTCCCTTTGCCTCCCCGCGAAGACCCTGACACTCGACTACCAGCCGAAAACGCGCGCGGTCAACATCGTGATCAACGGCCGCCCTCACACAGTCGAACGGATCGATAAGAACTATGGCCCAGAGCTGATCGGCATGGCAAAGTACATCCGCTTCCTTCCCATGGAATTGCAGCCATACCTGTCGCGCAATGTGGTTCTGTTTAACTCCGTTGTGCGCAGCAGCGGCGGCGAGGGGATGGGCCAGTGTGGCTCAGGAGCTGAAAAATATTTGAATGCTGTAAGCATCAGCGGCACCAAGGTCAAAGTGCTCGGCAAGGTACATGTCGGAAGCTGTTACGAGCCAATAGAACCCGATGGCGAGGCGGGGAACGAAACGGACTTCTCCGCATACTCGGTCCAGGACGGCAAGCTGGCAATCAAGTTCCTCTATTACCAAGGGTTAATGGACCCGATCGGCGTCCTGTCAAAAGATTTTCAGCGTCTCGAATTTCCCCAAACCGACTAATGAAGACCCAGCACCTTATGGCAGCGCTGCTGGCATACATCGCAGCGGGGCTCAGCCCTGCTGCCGCAAGAACCAACGCGAGCGAGACACTGATCATCTTTGATCACTCACGCTTGATTGCCACGACTTCCAGCAAAGGAATTCGCGGCTATTTCAATACGCAGCACCAGATCCTTCATTTATCCTGCAGCTTCCTGTTCAAGGAAACCAGTCGCCAAGCCGATTCCGCAATCGTCATTAACTCGTTCCCCATTGAGGGCGGAACCAAAGAGGATGACATCCCGGGCAGAGTTTGGGAAAAGAACGGGGAATGGATCATTCAGACCGACGAACCCCAAGCGGGTTGCGGTAGTGCTGCAGGTACTTTTGACAAAGGCCCGGACGATGACCATCCGACACGCTATACCATCGTAAAAAAGATGCCTGCCATCGGTATACGCGTTGTCTTGCGCGCAACAAGGCTTAACGACAAAAGTGGCAGCGCCTTTAAGGAACGAAAGGGTTTCCTCGTTGCCGGAGACGTAGTTGCGGCACTTGATGATGACGAAGTTTTTACACGCATACGGTACGTACATCCTGCAACCGGTAAAACCACAACTGCCTGGGTAAGCACGGGCAACTTAGGTAATCCGTTCACTCCTTCGGCCACAAAAAAATCTCAATGAAATCGAGTTCGCTAATGAAGAAAGCCATCCTGGCATCACTCGCCCTCCTCTTCTGCTGCACCGCGTCGGCGCAAGCGCCAGGATTTGGGATGGAGGGTGAATACAACCTCACATCGTCGACCACCGCGCCGGTGAGCAACTGGGGCTTCAGCAAGGCCCATATCTCCATCAGGAAGCTGGACGAGAAGCACGTGGTGATCCTGTTTGCCTGCGAATGGAAGCGCGAACCGAAGGCGGCGTGTGATGATTACTATTTCGCCGAATGGCGGGGTGGCAGCTTCTATCTGCAGGACATGAACACTGATTTCATCCGCATGTACTTCACCCCAGCATCGCGCACCTTAACGATGATCAGGCGCGGTGCAGACGAAAAGGCCAGTGTACGGCGCGACGTGTTCTTGCCGGCGGGCGGTGCGCCTGAGGATACAACTCTTGCGCGACGCCTGAAGCGTGCCGAGAAGAGCTACGTGCATCCGGAAAACGTGCGGGTCTTCGGCCCTTACGCCAAGTGGAAATACGAAAACAATCGAATCGAAATCCAGAATTGAAAACGATGAACCGAATTCCAGCTGCTGCCACTATTCTGCTGCTAGCGGGATGCTCTTTCGGAGATCCGAAGCCGCAATCGGAAGACATAGGCGCGTTACGGGCAATTATCAATATTCCCGCTGCGGCCAAATCGGCCCGCTGGGATATGTTTGAAACTCCCGAGCCGGACGGCTTAATCCCTGGACCAACTGACTTCCACACTTTAGTCGCAGAACTGGAGTTGGACCAGGACTGGTTCAGCTCCCTCAAAGAACCGACTGGGGACATTTTCATTGTTCCGGAAGCCGGCCGCCGCTGGCTCACCAAGGAATTCCGCGATCTCCTGCACAAGAACAAGACCTCGAGAGCCAATTTATCCAGCCAGGCCGACTGCCGCAAATACTCGACTACGGTCACGCGTTCTGGCCGACAGGTCGATGGATTCGTCTGTAAATCCGCTGATAAAATATTGATGTACCTGCCGCTAGATCCGCCCTCGGCTTCATGATGAAAAGCTCACCTCTTGCACTGCGCCTCACCATCGAGGTCAGAGCAAAATCATTGTCAGGAAAAGCTCCTCGTCCGACGAGAATGCAATCGTTAGCCTCTACCTGACTCCTAAGCCAAACGGAGTCGACTACAACGTGAAAAACTATTAGGCGCCTGCGCACCTTCCGCTGGCCCAGCCAAACCCAATATGTTCTCAAAATTAGCAATTGCCCTGGCCATCCTGAGCTGTCTCCATTCATCCGCTTCAGCCAGTGTCATCGTCTCCCCATCGGTCAAATACCGAGTGTCTCCTGTCAAGCAGATCAATGGTAAGAAGGTCTCGAAAGACATCCTGATTCAAAAAGTGCAGCTCGACGCAGCATCGGGTATCAGTAATAACGCCATTAAGGCCATCAACCTCGAACTAGCGCGGGCAGTAAAGGCATTCAAGCGCGATGCGGACGAATGTCATAGCTACGCCGAGGGGAACCCTTGGGGCTATGAATCAAGAATTGAAAAGATCATGCTGACAAAGAAGTACATCAGCTTTGTCTTTGCGCGCGAAACGGTTTGCGCAGGATCCCCAGATTTCGAAAAGGATCCATTAGTCTTCTCGACCAAGGACGGAAAGGTCGTCTCCGTGGCAGAGCTCTTCGAAAATACCTTTCCAGGACGGACGGTGCCGGAAGTTCGCGACTATAACAAGCGGCGCATTGGACTGAGCGCGGAAATGGCCAGAGCGCTCCTCCATGATAGCCAGGCCGCGCTGAAGGACGTCCCCGAGGAATGTGCGTTCTTCTTGAAGGGCGCCTCCTACATGGCTTGGATGGAAGACAAAGGCATGGCCCTTGTTCCTGAATTCATTCAAGCCGAGTCAATATGTCAAAAGGAATATGTAATCAACCTGGCGCTTGCCGCTACACCTGGCATCAAATACGACAAAAAGAGTCGAACCATTTCGCTGACCGTCGATGGCCAAACGGTAGTTCTCGAACGCCTGGCTGAAGACGAAGCCCCGGAGTTGGTCGGCATGGACGAATATATCCGCATCCTTCCGGATGAACTGCAGCCATACCGTGATCGCGGCATCCTCCTGCTAAACACGACGGCCAGCAGTCGTTGCGCTAACGGCCCAGGCCAGTGCGACAGGGATTACGAAATGTATTTGCACGCCGTCGATATCGATCACGGTCCGCCACGGCAAGTAAGCAAGGTTCCGCTCGTGAGTTGCCCCATGCGCGTCCAACCCGATGAATTGAATCGCGGCACTGGCGACTTCTCAGCCTTTGTGGTTGACGATCACGAGAAGCTGAACGTCTTTTCTTGCGGACGTTCGGCAACGCTTTCAGACGACTTGAGCAAACTCAAATTTGATGAATAATCGCTGGAGCCTTCGAATACCCATCGCATCGAGTTTGTAAACGCTACACCTTGATGTAAATTTTCCGTTTGTCCAACCAATACCCTACCAGCCAGCAGGCAAGCATGAACAGCAACGCGAAAGCCAGCGAAGCCGCTTCTGGGCTGCCGACCGGCTCCAGCGCCGCGGCAAGCGGTGCGTATGTGCCAGTCTTGTCCAGCGCCACCACGGCCACTTGCGACAGCATATAGATGAACAGTGTGTTCTTGCCGAACACTTCGAAGAAGTAAGCCCAGCGCCGCGCGCCGCGTACTTCGATAATCCACGCCAGCGCGGCCAGCACGAGCAACGCGGTCCCGGTGGAGAGCAGCACATAACTGCCCGTCCACAATTTTTTATTGATCGGCAGCAGCGAGGCCCAGCATAACGCCAGCACAGACAGTACGACACCGGCGGCAGCCAATACGCCGAGCGTGCGCACACTGGCACCGTTCGCGCGCAGGTAGCGGCCCGCGAAGTAACCGCCGATGACGTTCACTGTGGCCGGCAAGGTACCGAGCAAGCCTTCAGGATCGAAGGGAATACCCTCGCCTTTGTACAGATGGCTGGCGCCAAACACCCAAAGATCAAGGGCTCGCCCCGCGTTGCCTTCGAGACTGTAGTCGCCGAACAGCACCATGACCAGCCAATGGCCCAGGAGCGCGACAACACTGAACGCCACCGCGCCACGCGCGCCCAGGTAATGCAACACCAGCGCAGCGATGCCGAAACACAGGCCAACGCGCTGCAGCACGCCCGCCAGGCGCACTTCGCTTAAAGGTCCTCCCAGCCTGGGCAAAAGGCATAGCAGCAATCCGAGAGCAATGATGGTAAGGGTTCGCTTGGTGATTTTGGCCAGCACCGCACTGCCGCCCATGCCCTCATAGCGAGGCAAGGTGAACGCAAGCGCGTTCCCCACCACGAACAGGAAACTTGGAAACACCCAGTCCGTCGGCGTGAAGCCGTGCCACGGTGCATGCAGCAGCGGCGCATAGACATGGCTCCAACTGCCGGGCGTATTCACAATAATCATCAGCGCGACCGTTAAGCCGCGCAGGACGTCCAACGATTGGTAACGGGTCGCAGTCGTCATTGCGCTGCCTCGCGTGCAAGTGCGGCGGTTGGTGCCAGGATGCGCTTGTAAGCTCCCGCCGGCACGTTCGCCATCGAGCTGCAGTTTGCTTCCGCCCCCTTGGACGGTTTGCAGCACGGCTGGTCGCGGTCGAACGACCAATAGTGAATTCCCGCCATTCCCAACTTGCGTGCTTCGGTGACAGTGAAGTGCGCATCCTCCAGGGTGTACACGTTTTCCACCACGTCATTCACCCCGATCATTGGTGTCAGTTCTATTTGCGCGTAAGGTACTTTGTACTTGCGATGCACATTGTGCGCAGCCTGCACGGCAGATGCGCCCATGTTGCAGCGCCCGCGCCGCACAACGCACGCCTTGCGGCTTGCAGGTCCATAATCCATCACCATCAGGTTCAGCACATAATCCTGCACCCCATGCTTGCGCAGCGCGGCCAGCACCTGCTCGCCTGTCTCGTTAAGGCTGCGCTCACTTCCGTCGGACGCGGCATGGGTGGCGATAGTAAAACTGAAGCGCAAGTGCGGGTGCGCGCTCTGCGCCAGCACGATGCGGCCGATCAACGAATCGATCTGCGCAGCCGTCTGGCCATGCTCGATGTCGAAGTCAAAGCCGAGCAACTGCGGCGATGCATAGCGCGATACAAAAGCCTCCATGCCTTCATCGGTGGCGCAGGTGAAGATATTGCCCTGCCCTCCCGTGGAAACGATATAGCCAACGCCAGCTTGCACAAAGCGCGGCACGTTTTCAGCAGCTACTGCTGCGCCTTCGACCTCGCCCCAGCGCTCTTCGCCGCATTCACCGCGCGCGAAGGCCCAGGTCTGCACGCCCTGCGCCGGATCCCATGGCGACAGGTATTTATAAGGACTATGGACCACGGCCGGCGCCGCGGCGGCTGCAGTCGAAATGGCGGTGAGCGCCGCCAGCAATACATTACGCATTCAAACTCCGGATACAAAAAAGGCAGGGCCCCGGAGGAACCCTGCCATAACACTCTCACATCGGGATCATTTACATCTTGCCGCGCACGCCGAAGAACAACTGCTTGCCGTTCTTGTAGAACGCGCGTGGCTGGTCACGGGACGTCGCGTAGGACTTCAGGGTTGGATCGTTCAGGTCCTTGCCTTCCAGCGACAGCGTGATGTTTTCGGTCAGGTTGTAGTTGAACGCAGCGGACAAGGTGCCTACATCATCCTGGTAGATTGCGCTGTTGCGGTCCAGGCCATTCAGGAACGCCGAGCGGAAGCTGTAGTTGATGCGCGCGCTGAACTTGCTGGTCTCGTAGAACACGCCCAGGTTATAGGAGTTCTTCGAGGTACCGATCATGCTGCAGTCGCCCAGGTCCGCACAAGCCGACTTCGGCGCTGCTGCGGTTTCCTTGCCATCGGCGTAGGTGTAGTTTGCGTTCAAGCCGAAGCCGTTGCCCAGGTCCTGTACATACTGCAGTTCCACGCCACGCACGCGGGCCTTGGTATTGACCGCGGAGCTCATGTTGTAAGTAGTGATCTTGCCGACCGACTGGTTGAAGAAGTCAGCTTTCGAGGAACCGAAGGTCACATACGAACCCATGTTCATGTTGTAGATGTTCATGCCCAGCAGGGATTTCGGCATGAAGTACCATTCCAGGCCCACATCCACGTTGTTCGACATGATCGGACGCAGGTTCGGATTACCGCCGGAACCGGAGAAGGTCAGGTCGTTCAGGCTCAACGCACCCAGCGAACCGAAGTCAGGACGTGCCAGGGTGCGGCTTGCAGCACCACGCAGTTTCAGGTCCGGCGTCAGGTTGGTGTACAGGTTGATGCTAGGCAGGAAGTCGTTATAGGTGTTCGAGCTGTGGGTCGGATTCCAGACGTTGTTCGGCGAGCCGTTGTCCACGTCGATCTTGGTCTTCACGAAGCGCACGCCGACGTTACCGCCGAAGTTGCCGAACTCCAGGTCACCCATCACATACGCCGCGGTAGCTTTTTCCTTGATCAGGAATTCGCTCTGGTAGGCGTGATTGGCGAAGGTGACATACTGGTCGCCCCAGGCCTTCATCGACTCGGCGTCGAAGGTCCATGCCTTGTTCAGCAGGTTAGGCAGCGGGCTGTCCGGGAAGGTGGTCAAGCCGGTTGGGCGGTTGGCCAACTGAGAACCGGCAGGAGCCACGGTGCCGCCCAGCCAGGTCAGGGAGCGCTCGTGGTTCGCATTGCGCACGCCGAAATGCAGGGTCGGCACGCCGTTCCACTGGGTCTTGTACTGGCCGTCAATCTGGCCGTAGGTTTCCTTGTCCTTTGCGGTTACGTCGGAAGCCCAGCCGCCGAAGAAATCGGCGCCAGTGCGCGGGTTGAAGGTGCCAGCATTGTCCACGGTCACGGTGGCAGGAGACTCCAGGCCATGGGTGGTCAGGCTGCTGCCCGAGTAGGCAAGCCAGGCTTCGTAACCGTAGTCGCGGGCGTAGCCGGTACCGCGGGTGGTACCAATCTGGCCTTTGAACTTCAGATCCTGGGTAGGACGGTAGTTGAAGTCGAAGTTGAGGAACTTCGAATCGCTATACGAACCTGGGCGGGCAATGATGTCCTGCACCGATGGACCCATCTTCGAGCAGTCCGCCACTGGGCAGGTGCTTGGGAAGGTGATCGAGGTGATGGTGTCGCCAGTGACGGTCCACTTGGAAGGGATCACGCCGCCCACGCCGGACCAGTTATTGGTCAGCGGCTGGTAAGGCGCCAGCATGAAGTTGGCATTGATATTGTCCGCATCCAGGCGGGTGTAGAAACCGTTGATGTCGAAGTCGAACTCTTTGTTGACCTTGACCTGCAGGTCGATCATGCCACCCTTGCGTTCACGTTCCTGGTTGAACATGGCGGTACCGGTCAGCAGGGAGATGTATTTGCCTGCCACTTCAGGATTGGCGGCCACCCACTGCGGCGCATAGCCTGCGCTCAGTTTGTCCCACCACAGGAATTCCTGGCCGATACGGCGCAGGGTGCGCTTCTCGTCGAACACCTGGACCAGCACGCCCACGTTGTTCTGTTCATTCTTCCAGTTGCCCAGCGCGCTGAATTGCGGATCGGTCTTCTTGGAGCCTTCACTGTACACCCCGGTCACGGCGCCCATGATGGTAAATGGATCCTTGAAGCTCAATGGCTTGCGGGTTTCGATGTCGACGTTGCCCGATGCGCCGCCTTCGATCAGGTCGGCCTGCGAAGACTTGTGCACGGTTACGCGGCCGATCAGCTCCGACGGGAACATCGAATAGCTGACGGAACGGCCGCCGTTGGTGATGTTGGAGATATACCAGTCGCCGCTCGACACGGTGTGGCCATTCAGGGTGGTCAGCGCCAGGTTGGATGGCGTACCTTTCAGGCTGACGCGGTCATTCTCGCCGAAGCCGCCTTCCGAACCGCCGGCCGTGGCAACCGATACGCCTGGCACACGTTGCAGCGAGTCAGCCACGCTCTTGTCCGGCATCTTGCCCACGTCTTCAGCGGTAATGACTTCAACCAGCGAATCGGCATTGCGCTTCTGGTTGATCGATTGGGCCAGCGCGGCACGCACGCCGGTCACGATCACGACGTTCTGCTCGGCTGGAGCGGCAGCCTGCTGTGCTTGCGCCATGCCAGTGGTGGCGATCAGGATGGCGACTGCGGTCGCGATCGGTGTCATATTGCGGTTCATTTACTCCCCCTAAGTATGGGCTGTCTCAAAGCCCGGTCTATTGTTACCAGTTTCTAAAACCACGTTCAAACCAATTGGACGCCAATATACCCCGATTGAATACCAGATCACTACCAATTTTCATATTTTTTTCACATGTTGTACTGAAAAGACATACCACTTTTGCCAGAAAGACTGATTGTTAGCGCTATCCCATGGGGAGGCGGAGCGCGAGTGGCAGCATACCGCTGGTCTTAAGGTCTTTTTTGGTATTATCAGCCGCACCACAAACGGGAGACCAAATGGCATCGCTCGCGCAGATCATGGAAGACCTGGTGCAGACCAGTAGCCAGCCGCTTTACCAACTTCTGCAACGCGCCTTGCGTGAAGCGATCAACATGCATGTCTTTGGTCCCGACGAAGCCCTGCCCGCCGAACGCGTGCTGGCTGCCGACCTGAATATCTCCCGCATCACGGTGCGCAAGGCCATCGACGGACTGGTGGAAGAAGGCTTGCTGGTACGGCGTCCTGGCTCCGGCAACTTCATCAACACCCGGATTGAAAAGAACTTCGCCAAGCTGACCTCCTTCTCGGAAGACATGCGCTCACGCGGACGCACCCCGCGCAGCGTCTGGCTGAAGAAATCGGAAGGCACCGTGACGCCGGAAGAAGCCCTGCGCCTGCGGCTAAGCCCGGGCGCTCCGGTGTACCGGTATCACCGCATCCGCTTTGCGGACGAAGTGCCGATGTGCGTGGAATACGCGACAATCGTGGCCGATGCATTGCCGACGTTGGAGTCGGTGGATGTGTCGATGTATGAAGCGCTGGAAGCGGCTGGCCACCGGCCGGTGCGCGCGCTACAGCGCCTGTCCGCCCTGCTACTGACGGGCGAACAGGCCAAGCTGCTGCAGGCGAAGGAAGGCGATGCCGGCCTGGCCGTTGAACGTTTGGGCTTCCTGCGCGATGGCCGCGCAGTAGAGTTTTGCCGATCCATCTTCCGCGGCGACATGTACGACTTCGTCGCAGAACTCTCTACGCCTTGATATGACCAGCCTGACGCAAATGATCGATGCATTTTGCAGCGGACGTCCCGGCAAGGATGCCTATGAGTTGCTGCCAGCGTTCTTGCACAATCCACCCGGCGTGATCGAACAGTTCGTCGATGCCGTTATGGCCACGCAGCCTGATGGCGGAACATTCCTTGATGCGGCGCTGTCCCACATGCCCGAGGAAGCGTTTGACCGCCTGGCCACCAAATGGCTGCCCCATGCGGCAACCGAAGGACTGACAGGCGCCATCGAAGCGCTGGTGGCCTATGCCAGCCTGCAGCGTCCAGCTGCCTTAAGCCCTTATCTCGACAAACTGTCCGAGATGGATGCCAATGGCTCGAGCTACTACGCGTGCTGGCCATGGCGCGCCTCGCCGCAAGCGACCGTTGCCGAACTGCTGGAGCAGGCGCGTACAGGCGCGTCAACGGAAGAACGGTTGCAGGCATTCGAGCGCCTGCTGGAAACCAGGCAGCCCGCCGCGTTGCAGGCGTGCGCCTCGATTGCGGCAGATATTCCTGTGCCGCATTCCATCGGCCTGTATCTTCAGGAAGTCGGTTTTGATGAGAACCAGCGCCAGCTCTTTCCGGACGAGGTGGCGCATGTGATTTTCCCGGCAGCGTATCTTCCTGCTCCACACGCCAGTTGGAGCCTGCAGGGATTGCATCCAAGCTGGCACCTGCCCGCAACTTCCACTGGTCGCTTTGGCGGAGCGGGTACCGGCACCTGCGGCCTGTGCGGCGGCAAGCTGCACAACTTGCTGGAAATTCCCGAGAAACAGGCCAGCTTGTCGGATAGCGAACAAGTCGTTTCACTGCAGGCCTGCCTGTCCTGCCTGGGCTGGGAAAAACCCGTCCTGTATTACCGGCACGGCGGCCCCGGCGAGGTGCTTGCGCTGGACGAGGGAACATGCAGTCCGCAGTTTCCCGCGCAGGGTCTGCGCGAGTGCACCGCGGAGCTGGCCCCGACACCCGCGCGCTGGCGCTGGCAGGACTGGGCACTCTCCAATTCGCGCGAAAACCTGAACCGGCTTGGCGGTCATCCCACCTGGGTCCAGGGCGCAGATTATCCGGATTGCCCTTGCTGCAAGAAGAAAATGCGCTTCATGCTGCAGCTTGACTCGCAACTGCCCGACCAGGATAGCGAGGAATGGCTATGGGGCAGCGGCGGCGTTGCCTACGGCTTCAATTGCGCCACGTGCCGCACCACCGCCTACATTTGGCAATGCACCTGAACTGAACTTAGCGCTTGGCCTTCGAGGCATCGCTGGCGATCACCACGGACAACTTGGCGGGGTCGATGTGCTTGCGGAACGCGGCACTCACCTGCTCCGCAGTCAACGCCTTCAGCTTCGCCTCGTACTCCTTGCTCCACACGAAAGTGCGATTCAGGTAGCGGAAGTGCGACCAGGCGCCTGCCACTACGTCATCCTTCGAACGGTTCTGTACGCGCTGCTGCATCAGGCCCGACTTGGCTCCAGCCACTTCGGCTGCGGTAAAGCCGTTCTTCACAGCGCGCTCCAGTTCCTGGCGAATCGCCGCTTCCAGCTTGACCATATTCTGCGGGGCGGCAATCGCTTCAACAGTGAAGCCGCCCGCATCGTCCTGGTCGCCGGCATCGAGCGAGGAACCGCCGCCGTAGGACAAGCCTTCCTTCTGGCGAATCCGGTCCATCAGGCGAGATTTCAGGCCGCCGTTGCCGAATATGTAGTTCGCCACTTCCAGCGCCGGATAATCCGCATCGTCCGAGCGCAGCGGGATATTGATGCGCGCCGCGAACATGCCGTTCTCCTTGTCCGGCGCATCCAGCGTGATGCGGGTCGCCGCCTTCTCGACATGCTTGTCCAGGATCGGTGCGTAAGCGGCCTTGCTTTGCCAGCCGGCCAGTTCCTCGCCTACCACCTTGACCAGTTCCGCCTTGTCGAAGTCCCCCACCACCGACAACTCGCCGCGCGACGTGCCATAGAACTCGGCGTGATAAGCCTTCACGTCGCCCAGCTTCATCGTCTTGACTGCCTCGATCTGCTCATCGAGCGTCATTACGCTGCGCGGGTCGCCTTTCGGCCAATGGTCGAAGTATTCAGCCAGCGAGCGGCCGGCCATCGCCTGCGGGTCGTTGCGCGAAGCTTCAATGCCGACGATCCACTGCTGGCGCATCTGCTCGAATTCCGCTTCAGGGAAGGTGGCATCCTTCAGCACATGCGCCACCAGCCGCAATGCATCACCCAGGTGCTCGCGCGTCGTTTCAAAGTGATACAGGCTGCCGGACATCTTCAGCTTCGACATCGCATCGGCCAACTGGGCACGCGAGTATTTGCTGGTGCCCCGCGGCAGCATCTGGTCGGCCGCTGCCGACAGCATCTGCTTGCCGAACTGGTTCTTTTCATCGCCCCAGTGCAGGCGCATGTCGACTGCCACAGTCTCGCCGCGATTCTTCTTCGGCAGCAGCGCCAGTTTCAGGCCGCCAATCTCCTTGAGCTCCGTGCGCGCCATGATGTTGTCCTGGCTCGGGTCGAAGTTCTCGGACGTCAGCGCGCTGGCCTTGCCCTTGTAATCTTTCAGCAGTTCGGCCGCCGTCGGCGACGCCCCGATTTCCGCGCGCTGCGGTGTATCGTCCGGAACGAAGGTGCCAACAGTGCGGTTATCGCGCTTCATGTAGCGCCCTGCCGCTTCCGCAACCTGTTTGGAGGTGATCGCTGGAAGGCCGTCGCGGCCCTGGAACAGCAGGCGCCAATCGCCCAGCGCGATATGCTCGCTCAGTGCCACCCCCACCTGCTGCGGATTGTTCAGCGACTTTTCGATCGCGTTGCTGTACTCGCGGCGCGTGCGCTCCATTTCCTCCTCAGTCGGAGGGGCCTTGGCAAAGCCTTCCACCGCTGCAATCAGCTCATCGCGCACCGGTTCGATCGGCTGCCCCATCTTCACCACCGCACCGAACACTTGCAGGCTTGGCGCGAAGCCAGGCTGGCTCATGGCAAACACCTGCGCCGCCTTGCCGCTTTCTACCAGTTGCTTGTGCAAGCGGCCGTTTGGCGTGTCGCCCAGCACCTGCCCCATGAAGGCCAGCGGATCGGCATCGTTATGCAGGCCCGATGGAATCTTGTAGCCCACCAGCACGATCTGCACGTCGCCCTTGCGGTGCACCGTGTACTGGCGCTCGCCGTCCTGCGTCGGCTCCACGGTCCAGAACTGCGGCAGCTTGCGCTTCGGCTTTGGAATCGCGCCGAAGGTCTTGCTGATCCAGGCCAGCGTCTGCGAGGGATCGAACTTGCCCGCTACCAGCAGCACCGCATTGTCCGGCTGGTAGTAGGTGTGATAGAAGGCTTGCAGGTTCTCGATCTTGACGTTCTCGATATCGCTGCGGTTGCCGATGGTGGAACGGCCGTAGCTGTGCCAGTCGTAGGCAATGCTTTCCATGCGCTTGTACAGCACTTCGAACGGGCTGTTCTCGCCGCTCTCGTACTCGTTGCGCACCACGGTCATTTCCGAATCCAGGTCCTTCTTCGCGATGAAGGACCTGGTCATGCGCTCGGCTTCCATGTCCAGCGCCCACTTCAGGTTTTCCGGACTGGCCTGGAATACTTCGTAGTAGTTGGTGCGGTCCATCGACGTGGTGCCGTTGAATTCCATCCCGCGCTCGGAGAACTGCTGCGTGATGTTGCGATGGTTTGGCGCCCCCTTGAACATCAGGTGCTCCAGCAAGTGCGCCATGCCGGTCTCGCCGTAGTTCTCATGGCGCGAGCCGACCAGGTAGGTGACGTTGACGGTCACCGTCGGTTTCGACGCATCGGGGAACAGCAGGACTTTAAGCCCGTTGGGCAGGCGGTATTCGGTGATGCCTTCCACGGAGGGGCCCTTGGCAACGCCGGCGGGCAAGGTCTGGGCAAGGGCTGAAGAAGCGGTCAGCAGCAGCGCTGCGACATATCGGATTTGCATAGGGTTCTGCTCAAGTTGGCAAAACCCTATCCTACGACACTTAGGCCTTTTCGTCAGGAATCAGGCAGGCTTCCACCACCTGCAGCTTGTTATCCTTGGCGAATTCCTTGACGAAGTTATAAGCCATTGGCTGGATTTCGCGCAGCCCTTCGTTGACGACGACGGCCTTGATGCCGTTGACGACGGTCGGGGTGACATAGGGCGAGAACTGCAGGTGGGCATGGCGCCCGCCGGAGCCTTCCGGGCGAAAGCACGACAGTACACCGGCCAGTCGTTCCGCCCAGTCGCTTGGACGGAATTGTTTGCCGTCGGTCGTAAGCCCAAGAATGAAGAACTCGCTGGCCATATACCTGAAACCCAGTTGCTGTGAGGAACCCCAGTATTATATCTTATAGAAGACTTGAACGGGGTTCGGGGTTCAGGTCATTTTAGCCGAGCCAGGACGCTCCGGACAGCAACAGCAACAACATCATCCACAACAGCAGTGCGCGCCACACCAGGCCGACGGTGCTTTGCAGGGCCCGCACGCCCGGCTCGTCGCCCGGCAACTGGTCCACTTCCATGTCGCTGATGTCGACAGTCGCCGCATCGGAAGGGATGATCTTGGCTGCGTTTTCATTCGGCGTTCCCAGGCGCACGCCCATGGCGCCGCCACCGGCCGACAGGATGATGCCGATCGCTTCATCCTTCCAGCGATGCGCGAAATTGCGCCAGGCGTAGATCGCGTCTTCGAAATTGCCGACCACGGCGAAGGCCACGGCTGTCAGGCGCGCCGGAATCCAGTCGATCAGGTAGAAAGCCTTGGCGGCGAATTCGCCGAAAGCCTCCTGGCGCATATGCTCAGGCTCGTTCCAGGCACGCGCCAGGTATTCGGATACGCGATACAGGATGGCGCCGCAAGGACCCAGCGGCATCAGGAACCAGAAGAACACACCGAACACATTGCGATGGGTGGTGACCAGGGCCTTTTCCACGGCAATGCGGGAAATCTCGTTCACTTCCATGCCCACGGTGTCGATCTTGCACCACTCGGCCAGCAGTGCGCGGGCCTGGCTTTCGTCGCCGCCATTCAGGGCGAGCTGGATCGAAGTGAAGTAATGGCTGTAATGGCGGAAGCCCAGCGTCAGGTAGACGATCAGCACGTTCCAGGCAAAGTGCGCCACCATGAAGTTATAGTGCAGCAGCAGCCAGGATACCAATCCGGCCGGCAGCGTCAGCGCACCTACCAGCAGGAACCAGCCGATCCGGCCATGGCTCGCATGCCCGGCGTTGAACCACTGCTCCATGCGCACGGCCAGGCGCTTGAACTCCGCCCAGACCGGGTTGTCCGCGCGCAGGGGCTTCAGTTGCTCAAACAGTAGGGCTACGAGAATGTAAAGAAAAGTCATCTAAATCCTATGATTAGCTGTACCGCAATGTCCGCTACGATAGCTTATGCGCGCAAGAAATGAAACAGGTTGCGCAGCATGCCGGCGGTTGCGCCCCAGATAAAATAGTTCTGGTATGGCATTGCGTAAAAAGTGCGGCGCCCGTTCGGCAATTCAGCCGCCAGGCGCTGGTGGTTGGCGCCGTCCATCAGGAACTGGAATGGCACCTCGAAGATTTCCGCTACCTCGAACGGATCGGCCTTCATGTCGAACGGCGGCGTCACCAGGCCCACCACCGGCGTCACGGCATAGCCGGTGCCGGTGTAATACAAGGGCAGCGTGCCGATCACGTCGATATGGCGGCGATCCAGGCCGATCTCCTCCTCCGTCTCGCGCAAGGCAGTATCGATCGCGTCGGCATCGCTTGCTTCGGCACGGCCACCGGGGAAGGCCACCTGCCCTGCGTGATCGTTCAGGTGCGCGGTGCGCATCGTCAGCAGCAGGTAGATGCCGTCTTCGCGCAGCACCAGCGGCACCAGCACGGAAGCCGGCGTCGGCTCGCCACGATGCAGGCCAAGCGGCGGTTCGGATGGTTCGGGCGCCCATTCCGGCGGCTCGGCAAAGCGCCGGCGCAGCCAGTCCGGCGCGAGATGTTCCAGCAGCACGGCCGCTTCGCCGGCAATCGCTTCAATCGGTAATTGGGTCGGGTCGAAAGGTGTTTTGGCCATAGTCGGCATTGTACCAAGCTGAAAAAAAAGGACGCCCGAAGGCGTCCTTTCCGAATCCGATACCGGGGTATGGATTACTCGGCAGCTGCAACCTTGCGGTTTGGCAGCTTTTCCTTGATACGTGCGGATTTGCCCGAACGCTCGCGCAGGTAGTACAGCTTGGCGCGGCGAACGTCACCACGACGCTTCACTTCGATCGAAGCGATCAGTGGGGAGTACAGCTGGAAAGTACGCTCAACGCCTTCGCCGGACGAGATCTTACGAACGATGAAGTTCGAGTTCAGGCCACGGTTACGACGAGCGATCACAACGCCTTCGTAAGCCTGGGCGCGCTTGCGGGTGCCTTCGACTACGTTTACGTTGACGATCACGGTGTCGCCAGGTGCGAACTCAGGGATGTTCTTGCCCAGGCGAGCGATTTCTTCTTGTTCCAGTTGCTGGATCAGGTTCATTTTAAACTCCTATTACCATCTTGCCGGCGCCAAAAAGATGCCCGGTAGAGGATGGGGTTGAAACACGGCAGGCAACATGCCTGCCACGGTACTACAACGGGTTTTTATAAACCCGCCAAAAACTTTTCGTCCTTCTTCGAGAGCAGGCCGGCCTCGCGGGCCTTCACCAGCAGGTCGGGACGCTTGCGCGCCGTCGCTTCCAGCATGCGCTCACGGCGCCACTTCTCGATCTCGGCGTGGTTGCCGCCCAACAGAACGGGTGGCACGGCCTCGCCTTCGTAAATCTCTGGCCGCGTGTAGTGCGGCGAATCCAGCAAGCCGTTGACGAAACTGTCTTCGACTGCGGAAGCATCGGTATTCAGCACACCGGGCAACTGGCGCACCACGGCATCCATCAGGGCCATGGCAGGCAGCTCGCCGCCGGACAGCACGAAATCGCCGAGGCTGATTTCTTCATCGACGCAACGGTCCAGCAAACGCTGGTCCACCGCTTCGTAACGGCCGCACAGGATCACGAGGCCGGACTCCTGCTTCAGCTGCATCACGCGCTCGTGCGTGAGCTGTTTGCCTTGCGGCGACATGTACACCACGCGCGGCGCCGGCAAGCCGGAAACCACCTGGCGCTGTTTAGCGGCCGCGATGGTCTGCTCCAGCGGCTTGGCCAGCATCACCATCCCCGGGCCGCCGCCATAAGGGCGATCATCCACGGTACGGTGGTTGTCGGTGGTGAAATCGCGCGGATTCCACAACGACAGGCCCCAGCGCTTCTGCTCGAACGCGCGGCGGGTGACGCCGGACTGCGTCAAGGCAGCGAACATCTCAGGGAACAGGGAAATGACGTCGAATTGCATTGTGCGGTTCCGGATTAGTAATCCAGGCCCCAGTCCACGATGATCTGCTTCGCGTCCTTGTCCACCTTGATAACAAACTGGCTAACAAACGGGATCAGGCGCTCCTGCGCCTTGCCATCAGCCTGGTACTCGACGCGCAGGATGGATTGTGGTCCATTGCTCATCATGTCCGCGACTGTTCCAAGGCTTTCGCCCTGTTGATTCTGAACTGCCAGGCCGAGCAAGTCGCCCCAGTAGTATTCGTCTTCTTCCAGCTGCGGGAAATCGGCGCGCGACACGAACACCGATGCGCCCTTCAGCGCCTCTGCTTCGTTACGGTCCGTCATCCCGACGATGGTGGTGACGACGTCGCCACCATGCAGCTTAGCCCGCTTGACTTCTACGTCACGCAGGCTTGGCTTGTCGAGCCACCAGGTGGTGGCGTGCAGCAGCGCATCTGCTTCGGAGTTGAAGGGTCGGACACGGACCCCGCCAGTGATGCCGTAGGCACCGAAAACAAAGCCGACCTGAACCAGGTCAGCCGGGGCTTGCGCCCCAGATGCGGTCTTGCTGCTCAAAACTTGTAGCTACTATTAAGCAGCCTTCTGGCCAGCAACCAGCTTGGCAACAGCTGGGGACAGCTGAGCGCCAACGCCTTGCCAGTAAGCCAGACGGTCAGCAGCAACGCGGAAGGTTTCTGCTTGGCCGGTAGCCATTGGGTTGAAGAAGCCGATACGTTCTACGAAACGGCCGTCACGACGATTGCGGGAATCGGTTGCAACGATGTTGTAGAAAGGACGCTTCTTGGCGCCACCACGAGCTAAACGAATAACGACCATAATAATTCCAAAAAAGTGTGCTGAGTCGGAAAAAGCCGCAAATTATAGCGCGCTTTAACTCCAACCGGCAAGATTAATCAAATTGGTGGGGAATTGGACAATCCAGGATTATCCCCTGAACTGGCCTCGGCGGCAACAGCTTTGTTGTGCGATACTGCCGGCTTTCCGGACTTTTCGGCTGCAATCATGTCTGTTTTACACAAGAACAAAACTTTCGCCGCCCTGCTCGCCGCCGTCGCCGGCGGCATCGGCCTGCACCGCTTCTACCTGCGTGGCCTGGCCGACAAATGGGGCTGGCTGCATGCCGCCAGCCTGCTGGGTGTCGCCGCCGTGTTTGCGCTGTGGCCGAAAGCCGATCCCTATTTCCTGTTGCTGCCGCTGATCCTGTCGATCCTGGTCGGCGTGCTCGAAGCCCTGGTGCTGGGCCTGATGCCCGACGAAAAGTGGGACGCTGCCTTTAACCCAGGCTCAGGCAGGCAATCGGATTCGCGCTGGCCGCTGGCAATCGTACTGGTGGCGGCACTGATGTTCGGCGCCTTCGGCCTGATCGCAGCCATCGCCCGCCTGAACGACCTGCTGTTCACCGGCGGCATCTACGGCTGATCGAAGACGAATCGTTTGGCGGAAATGAAATTGAATGTCATGCCCGCCAGCGAACCTGCCGCCACCCCGGCTGCAGGCGCCCACCGCGCTTCCGGCAAAAACTGCAGCAACAGCGTATAAGTCCCGAAGTTGATCGCGCCTCCGCCTGCCATCACCGTCAGGTAACGCCACCACTCCTGCCATGCCGATTCGGTCGCATCGAAAGTGAAGCGCCGGTTCAGGCGCCAGGTGACCCACACGGCGAAGAGAAAAGACAGCAGGCGCCCGAAGTAATACCCGGAGCCCAGCGCCATTGCCAGGTAGAGTGCCCCCATGTCGGCCGCCAGGCCGGCCACGCCGGTGATAGCAAAGCGCAGGAATTGGCGCGAAGTCTTAGCTGCCATGGGCCGGGAAGGCCAGGTAAGCGAAGCGCTTCTGCTCGATACGGGCCTTGGTCACCGCATCGAGGATGATGCCGCAAGCCAGCAAAACCACGCCAAACAGCATGATGGCGGAGCACAGTACCGCCGTTGGCTGGCGCGGCACCAGGCCCGTGCTCATCCAGACGCTCACCAGCGGTACCGCCAAGCCGACGGAGAGCAGGAAGCAGGCCAGGAAGCCCAAGCCGAAAAAGCTCAATGGACGCTCCGACTTGAACAGGCGCAGGATGGTCATCAGGATGCGCCAGCCGTCGCGATAGGTATTCAGTTTGCTGAACGAGCCTTCCGGACGCGCCTTATACACGGTTTCGACTTCAGCCACCGGCATGCGCAATTCCAGCGCGTGCACAGTCAACTCGGTTTCGATCTCGAACCCGGTGGAATGGGCTGCAAACGACTTTACGTAGCGGCGCGAGAACACGCGGTAGCCCGACAGGATATCGGTAAAAGTACGGCCAAACAGCATCGACACGCAACCGGTCAACAGGTTGTTGCCGAAGCGGTGGCCGAGGCGGTATGCAGCCCGCTCTTCGGTGACGCGATTGCCGACCACCATGTCCAGGCCTTCGCCAAACAGCTTGGCCACCAGTTGCGGCGCGACGGAAGCATCATAGGTATCGTCGCCGTCCACCATGATGTAGGCGTCGGCCTCGATGTCGGCAAACATGCGGCGCACCACGCTGCCCTTGCCCTGGTGCGGCACCAGGCGCACGCTGGCGCCCGCGGCACGCGCAATTTCAGCGGTGCCATCGGTGGAATTGTTATCAAAGACGTACACAGTTGCCTGCGGCAAGCTGGCACGGAAATCGCGCACGATGGCCTCGATAGTAAGCGCCTCGTTATAGCAAGGCACGAGCACCGCAATGCGCGCAGAAGACAGGTCGGTCATGAGAAAAATGCAAACAGCAACTATGGCAATCCGCAATTATATAGTCTTTCTTCTACATAACTATCAGCAACGTCTTGTCACAAATTTGCATTCCATTCGGCAACTATTGACCTATACTCACTATCACCACTACCGTTTTTGGAGAACCCACATGAAAGTAATTAAATTCCTCTTGCCAGCAATCTTGGCCGTAACGGTTACCGGCGCTTATGCACAGCCAAAGCGTTCTGTCTGCGCCGATTGCGGCACCGTGACCGCGGTTAAAGTCATCGAGAAAGATGGTGAAGGCGGCGCAGCCGGCATCGTAGCCGGCGGTATCGCAGGCGGCCTGCTGGGCCACCAGGTAGGCGGCGGCACCGGCAAGACCCTGGCCACCGTTGCTGGCGCTGCTGGCGGCGCTTACGCTGGCAAGAAGATCGAAGGCAAGATGAACAAAGTCAAGGAATGGCACGTGACCGTCCGCTACGAAACCGGCAAGGTCGGCACCGTGGTACTGAAGAACGATCCTAACCTGCGCAACGGCGACCACGTTCGCCGCGAAAACGGCGGCCTGGAACGCTACTAAGCCCTCCGCGACAGCAATAAGCCCATCCCCGCGCCGGCCAGCAGGCCGGCGCACATCCGGTTGAACACTCTCTTCCCGCGCGGCTGCGCGAACCACTTGTGCATGCGCGCGCCCATCCAGGCGTAAGCTGCCAGCGCCACCACCTCCAGCAGCAGAAACAATACGCCCAACACGAAGAACTGCGCGCCCACCGGCCCGGCAGGATCGACGAACTGCGGCAGGAATGCCGTGAAGATCAGGATCGCCTTCGGGTTGCCCGAAGCGACAAAGAATTCCTGCCGCGCCAACTGCCACCAGCCGGCTGCGGGCGCCGCGCTTGCCATCTGCTCACCTGCTTGCGCGCGCCATAGCTGCCATGCCAGGTAAAACAGATAGATCGCGCCCGCGGTCTTGATTCCGTAGAACAGCAGTTCCGAGGTATGCAGCACCGCTGCCAGCCCGGCCGACGCCAGGGCAATCATTCCTGCAAATGCCACCAGGCGTCCGGCGCCGGCGAGGCATGAGCGGCGAAATCCATAGCGCGTGGCATTGCTGACCGATAGCAGGTTGTTCGGCCCCGGCGCCATATTCAGCGCAAAACAGGCGGGCACAAACAGCAGAAGGGTTGAAGCATCCATGGCCGGCTCCATATTGAATTTTTAGTTAATATACAACGTCCAATTGCGCAAGGAGACATCGTGACAGACATTACCACGCCACACTTCCCGCCCCAGTGGCAACCGCTGGTCGACCGCGCCGCCAGCGCCTTGCGCGAACTGGCCGTCAATGAAGAGGCCAAGACCCGCTTCCTCGAAGACCCGATGCTGCGCCCATACATGGAGCGCGTGTCGCAGCGCTATGTTGCCGGCTGCACCGTGGCCGACGCGATCGTGCGCGCTGCGATGATCAACCGGAACGGGCACCGTGCGTCGGCTGAGTACATGGGCGAGAGCGTGCGCGACGAAGCATTCGCCAACGCGGAAACCAGCGTCTTCCTGCAACTGGCTCAGGCGATCGGCGAGCGGCGCCTCGATTGCTCGATCTCCTTCGACTTGTCGCACGTGGGCTCGCTGGTGGACCCGGAGCTGGGATATTACAATGCGCGCCGCATCGCGCGGGCGGCAAGGGAGATTGGCCAGGAAGTGATGATTTCGATGGAGGCATCGGACCGCACCTCCGGCATTTATGAAATCTACGGCCGGCTGCACGAGCAGGACGGGTTGTCCAACGTCGGCATCACCGTGCCGGCCAAGCTGCACCGCACTGCGAACGACCTCCCTGCCCTGCTGCGCTATCCGGGCCGCATCCGCCTGGTCAAGGGCGCCATGTTCGAGCCGGTGGAAATCGCCTATACTCGCAACGGCCCCGAACTGGCTTCGGCCTATCGCCGCTATGCGGCGCTGCTGCTGCGCAGCGGCCATCCATGTTCGATCGCCACACACGACCGCTCGATCCAGCAAGAGCTGGCGGCCATGATCCGCGCCGAAGACATCGCTGCCGGTCCGTATGAATTCGAATCATTGATCGGCCTGGGCGAGCAGAACATCGCCGGCCTGCGCGACGCCGGCTTTGCCACGCGCGAATACGCAGTTTTTGGAAAGGAGTACTTCTTGTACGTATTGAACCGCATCTCCGAAGAACCAGTACGCGTCTACCAGGCCGTCATCGACGCGCTGGGTGCCGCATGATGCGCAGCCTTCTCGCTGCCGCCATCCTGGCCGCTGCCAGCGCCGCGCAAGCGCAGTCGGTGGCGATTACCATCGACGATGGCCCCAACGCGGGCAGCACGCCGCGCATGTCCGCCCAGGAACGCAACCAGGCCATCCTGGATGCGCTGGCCAAACATCGCGTTCAGGCGGCGCTGTTCGTCACGTCCGGCTATGGCGCCAGCACGCCGCAAGGACTGCCGCTGCTGCAAGCCTGGAGCAAAGCCGGACACGCAATCGGCAACCACACCGTGACGCATCCGGACCTGGAAAAAGTCCCGCTGGCCGATTACCAACGCCAGGTGCTGGATTGCGACCGCCTGATCAGCACCCAGCCGGGCTACCAGAAATGGCTGCGCTTTACCTACCTCCGCGAAGGTAACACGCCGGAAAAAATCGACGGCATGCGCAAATTCCTGCGCGACCATGACTACCGCAACGCACATGTGAGCCTGGACACCAGCGATTGGCGCCTGAACGAAAAGCTGGAGGAAGTACTGAAGAAGGATCCCAAGGCTGATGTCAGCGCCATCCGCATCGCCTACCTCGCTCACATCAAGCAACGCGCGCTGGCTTACCGCGACCTGTCGCAGCAACTGCAGGGACGCGATATCTCCCAAGTCCTGCTGCTGCATCACAACCTGATCAACGCATTGTGGCTGGACGACGTGTTGGCACAGTTCGAGAAAATGGGCTGGAAGATCATCACGCCGGCAGAGGCTTTTGCCGATCCGGTCTATAAACTGGAGCCGGTACGCAAGGCAGCGGGACAGAGCTTGCTGCTGTCGCTGGGCCGCACCCTGGGCCTTGGCCTGACGCCGGGCGGCGAACGCCTGGTTGACGACGGCGATTACGAAATCGCTGAACTGGCGAAGCAAGGCCTGTAATACCCAGCAATAAAAATAGTCGTCCGAATTTCGGTTGCCGCCCTGGCAGGAGGCTCGCTAAGCTCCTGCCATCACCAATTCGCTTCCCATCCAGACGATGAAATTCACAGATCCCACTGACATCCAGCGCTGCTACCAAGCATTGGTCGCACGCTCGCCCGAACACGTCGGCGCTTTTTATGCGGCGGTCAAGACCACAGGCATCTTCTGCCTGCCAACCTGCCGCGCGCGCAAGCCAAAAGTGGAGAATGTCGACTTCTTCTCCGACATCAAGGAACCGCTGGCGCTTGGCTTCCGCCCCTGCAAGGTGTGCCGTCCCACAGAAGACGCGCCGGACGTGCCGCCGCAAGTCGCCCGTGCGGTCGCACTGGTACGCGAACAGCCCAAGCGGCGCATCCAGGATTTCGAACTGCGTGAACTCGGCATCAGCCCGGAACTGGTGCGGCGCTGGTTCCAGAAACACCATGGTTTCAGCTTCCAGGCTTACCAGCGCATGTTGCGCATCAACCTGGCCATGGCGGAGCTCAAGGAAGGCCGCAGCACGACCGATGTCGCGCTCGACAGCGGCTACGAGTCGCTCAGCGGCTTTGCCTACACCTACAAGAAGATGACCGGCAACGCGCCAAGCCATAATACGCAGCAGCTGGTGCTGCACCGATTCACGACGCCGCTTGGCCCGATGTTCGTTTGCGCCAGCGAAAAAGGCGTATGCCTGCTGGAGTTCACCGACCGGCGCATGCTGGAGACGGAGTTCCGCGATTTGCAGCGACTGTTCAAGGCCCGCATCCTGGCAGGGGAAAACGCACACACGCGCGAGGCTGAGATGCAGATCGCGCAATACTTCGACGGCAAACGCCGGCAATTCAGTGTGACGCTTGATGCACCGGGCAGCGATTTCCAGCGCAGCGTCTGGGACCAATTGCGTGCAATGAAGTTTGGCGAGGTGACGCATTATGCCGACCTGGCAGCGCGCATGGGGGCGCCCAACTCAGTGCGGGCAGTCGCTGGAGCAAATGGAGCAAACCGGATTGCGATCGTCATTCCCTGCCACCGGATTATCGGCAAGGATGGATCGCTGACGGGGTATGGCGGGGGATTGGCGCGCAAGGAATGGCTCCTTGCGCACGAAGGGCGGCACGATGGCCGCCCTGATACAGCTTAGAACTGCTCGACGCTCAGGCCCAGCACGCCTGCGCTGCCATCAACGATAGCGGCGCGCATGCCGGTGGAGCCCGACAGGATATGGTCCGCGAAGAAGCGCGCAGTCACGATCTTGGCGTGGTAGAACGATGCATCGCCCTCGTCTGCCGACAGCTTGGACTGCGCGATCAGCGCGGCACGGCCCATCTGCCAGCCGCCGAACACGATACCGGCCAGCTTCAGGTACAGCACGGAACCGGAGAACACACCCTTGATGTCCGACTTGGCGTGATTGACGACATAGTCCACCACTGCCTCCAGGTCGTCGGCGCCTTGCACCAGGTGCTTGCGGATGGCCGCGAAGTCAGGCGAATTCACGCCAGCCAGTTCTTCGGCAGTCGCGCGCACCTGGGCGATGATCGACTTGGCCAGCGCACCGCCGTCACGCACGGTCTTGCGGCCGATCAGGTCATTGGCCTGGATCGCGGTAGTACCTTCGTAGATGGTCAGGATCTTGGCATCGCGATAATGCTGCGCCGCGCCGGTTTCCTCAATGAAGCCCATGCCGCCGTGTACTTGCACGCCGTCGCGGGTCACGTTCTCGGACATCTCGGTCGACCAGCCCTTCACGATCGGTACCAGGTATTCGTACACAGCCTGGTTGGCCGCGCGAACCTCGGCGTCGGCGTGATGGTGTGCCACGTCGTGGATGCCGGCAGCCACGTAAGCCAGCGCGCGCGCCGCTTCGGTCTGGGCGCGCATCGACATCAGCATGCGGCGCACGTCCGGGTGGTTGATGATCGCCACGCCGGCTGGGGAGCCGTTCAGGTCGCGCGACTGCACGCGGTCCTTGGCGAAGGTCACAGCCTGCTGGTAAGCGCGTTCCGCCAGGCCCACGCCTTGCATGCCGACGCCGAAGCGGGCTGCATTCATCATGATGAACATGTATTCCAGGCCGCGGTTTTCTTCGCCCACCAGGTAGCCAATGGCGCCGCCATTGTCGCCGAACTGCAATACGGCGGTCGGGGAAGCCTTGATGCCCAGTTTGTGCTCGATCGACACGCAGTGCGCGTCATTGCGGTCGCCCAGGGAACCGTCGGCGTTGACCATGAACTTCGGCACGATGAACAGCGAAATGCCCTTCACGCCTGGAGGCGCATCAGGAGTACGCGCCAGCACCAGGTGAATGATGTTCTCGGCCATGTCATGCTCACCGTAGGTGATGAAGATCTTGGTGCCGAATACTTTGTAGCTGCCATCGCCCTGCGGCACGGCGCGGGTGCGCACGGCTGCCAGGTCGGAGCCGGCTTGCGGCTCGGTCAGGTTCATGGTGCCGGTCCACTTGCCGGTCACCAGCGGCTCCAGGTAGGTAGCCTTCTGTTCGTCGGAACCAGCGGTCAGCAGCGCTTCGATCGCGCCGTCGGACAGCAGCGCCACCAGTGCGAACGACAGGTTCGAACCGTGCAGCATTTCCACACAAGGGGTGCCGATCAGCTTCGGCAGGCCCTGGCCGCCAAACTCGGTTGGGTGCTGCAGGCCTTGCCAGCCGGCTTCCGCGAACTGCTTGAAGGCTTCCTTGAAACCCTTCGAGGTGGTGACCTTGCCGTCAGCCCAGGAGCTTGGCTCTTTGTCTGCCGCGTGGTTCAGCGGGGCGATCACGCCGCTCACGAACTTCGCGTTTTCTTCCAGTACGGCTTCCGCGGTTTCCGCGTTTGCATCTTCACAGCCCGGCAGCGCGGATACGCCTGCCAGGTTTGCCAGTTCGTTCATCACGAACAGCATGTCTTTCATTGGGGCTTGATAGCTCATTTATATCTCCACAAATCTCCAGAAACCAGTAAAACGGGGTCTGACCCACAGGGTCAGACCCCGATCAGGCGGCCGTCGCGGGCCAGTGTCTGACCCTGTGGGTCAGACACTGCATTACCGGTTTTAACCCAGTTCCTTGACCAGTTGAGGAACAACCTCGAACAGGTCGCCCACGATGCCGTAGTCGGCCACGGAGAAGATAGGAGCTTCCGGATCTTTGTTCACTGCGACGATGACCTTGGAATCCTTCATGCCAGCCAAGTGCTGGATCGCGCCGGAGATACCGACGGCGATGTACAGGGAAGGAGCAACGATCTTGCCGGTCTGGCCAACCTGCCAGTCGTTCGGCACGAAGCCTGCGTCCACTGCAGCACGCGATGCGCCCATGGCGGCGTTCAGCTTGTCGGCCAGCGGTTCCAGGATCTTGAAGGCGTCAGCGGAGCCCATGCCGCGGCCACCGGAAACGATGATCTTGGCAGCGGTCAGTTCTGGACGGTCCGACTTGGCCACTTCACGGCCGATGAAAGCGGACTTTCCGAAATCGGCAGCGGCAGCCACGGTTTCCACAGCAGCGGAACCGCCTTCGGCAGCAGCAGCATCGAAGCCGGTCGAACGCACGGTGATGACTTTGACCTTGTCCGACGATTGCACGTAGGCGATCGCATTGCCGGCGTAGATTGGGCGCTCGAAAGTGTCAGGCGCGTCAACCTTGGTGATTTCGGAGATCTGCGCTACGTCCAGCTTAGCTGCAACGCGTGGCAGGATGTTCTTGCCGTAGGCGGTTGCCGGAGCCAGGATATGGCTGTAGCTACCGGCGATCGCCAGGATCTGCTCGGAGACATTTTCGGCCAGGCCGTCGGCGAAGTGGGCTGCATCAGCGTGCAGCACCTTGGTGACGCCGGCGATTTTCGCGGCGGCAGCAGCGGCGGCGCCGGCGTTCGAGCCAGCGACCAGCACGTGCACTTCGCCTGCGCATTTGGCGGCGGCGGTAACGGTGTGGAGGGTGCTGCCCTTCAGGGATGCGTTGTCGTGTTCTGCGATTACGAGTGCGACCATGATATTTTTTCCTTGAGTGAAAACCGGCAAACCGGTGTCTGACCCATTGGGTCAGACACCTGCAGTTCCGGTTTTAGCAAATAATTAGATGACTTTAGCTTCGGTGCGCAGCTTGGACACCAGGGTCGCTACGTCAGGCACTTTGATACCAGCGGAACGCTTGGCAGGCTCGGCCACTTTCAGGGTTTTCAGGCGTGGGGTCACGTCGACGCCCAGGTCTTCCGGCTTGACGGTATCCAGCGGCTTTTTCTTCGCCTTCATGATGTTAGGCAAGGTCACATAGCGCGGCTCGTTCAGGCGCAGGTCGGTGGTCACGATGGCTGGCAGTTGCAGTGCCAGGGTTTCCAGGCCGCCGTCCACTTCGCGGGTCACGGTCACTTTGCCGTCGCCCAGTTCAACTTTCGAAGCGAAGGTTGCCTGCGGCCAGCCCAGCAGGGCTGCCAGCATCTGGCCAACCTGGTTGGAGTCGTCGTCGATTGCCTGCTTGCCCAGGATGATCAGTTGCGGCTGCTCTTTGTCGGCAACGGCTTTCAGCAGCTTGGCCACCGCCAGCGGCTCCAGCTCAACGCCGGTTTCGATCAGGATGCCGCGGTCGGCGCCGATCGCCATGCCGGTGCGCAGGGTTTCCTGGCACTGGGTCACGCCGGCGGACACGGCAACCACTTCGGTTACTTTGCCAGCTTCTTTCAGGCGGGTCGCTTCTTCCAGTGCGATCTCGTCGAACGGGTTCATCGACATTTTGACGTTGGCGATATCTACGCCAGTGCCGTCGGATTTGACGCGCACTTTCACGTTGAAGTCGACGACGCGCTTGACAGGTACCAGGACTTTCATAGGTGTGCCTTTGAAAAAGAGATAAGTAAAATTAGTGGGCTAGATTATATGGGAATTCGATATCACTGATCGAATAAAAGCACGGTCGTGCGTTTTTTAAGTACAATCCGGCGCCGAAAATCAGCAACCGGTAGCATACCGCAGTTTTTACTTGCGACGCATCAAAAAGGTAAATTCGGTGCCCTGCTGAATGTGGGACAACAATGCATTGCCAGTCTGCTTGGCAAAGGCCTGGAAGTCACGCACTGACCCTGGATCGGTAGCCACGATGCGCAATACCTGGCCGCTTTCCAATTCCGCCAAGGCTTTCTTGGCTTTCAGGATAGGCAGCGGGCAATTCAGGCCGCGCGCGTCGAGGTCCTTATGAAATTCCATGGTCTCGGACTCGAGAGTAAGAGTTTCGCTCATCAATATCTCGCTTCTGTACAACTGGTTCCGACATACTACTCCAATTTTGTGCGTCTGACGCACTGCACCAAAATAGTTAATGTTGCGTTGCAAAACCACAACGACCTTGCAATGTCGGAAAGGCCCGCCCTAGGAGGCGCGGGCCACAGGCAGCTCTTAGATACGCGACTCCACCCATGCTGCAACGCCACCGAGCGCACCTGGCAGTGCGTCCGGGTTGGTGCCGCCGGCCTGCGCCATATCAGGGCGTCCACCGCCCTTGCCGCCCACTTGTTGTGCAACGAAGTTGACCAGTTCGCCCGCCTTGACCTTGCCGATCGAGTCGGCAGTCACGCCAGCGATCAGGCTCACCTTGCCGTCGCTGACGGAAGCCAGCACGATGGCAGCGGACTTGAGCTTGTCCTTCAGCTTGTCCATGGTCTCGCGCAGCGCGGTCACGTCGGCGCCTTCCATGGTTGCGGCCAGTACCTTCAAGCCCTTCACGTCGACAGCCTTGTTGACCAGTTCGTCGCCCTGGCCGGAAGCCAGCTTGGACTTCAGTGCCGCCAGTTCTTTTTCCAGCGATTTCACCTGGTCTTGCACGGCGCCGATCTTGGCGGTCAGTTCTTCAGGATTGGACTTCAGTGCAGCAGCGGCTTCGTTCAACTTGCGAGCCATGCCTTGCACCAGCGCCAGAGCGCCTTCGCCGGTCACGGCTTCCACGCGGCGGATACCTGCTGCAACGCCGCCTTCCGACACGATCTTGAACAGGCCGATGTCGCCGGTGCGGTGCACGTGCACGCCGCCGCACAGCTCTTTGGAGGAACCGATATCCATCACGCGCACTTCGTCGCCATACTTCTCGCCGAACAGGGCCATTGCGCCATGCTTCACAGCGTCGTCGAAGGACATATTGTGCGACTGGGTCGCAGCGTTAGCCAGGATCTCGGCGTTGACGATGGCTTCGACCTTGGCGATTTCTTCGGCAGTCAGCGGCGCGGTATGCGAGAAGTCGAAACGCGCCTTGTCAGGATCAACCAGCGAGCCTTTCTGCGCCACGTGGGAACCCAGCACTTCGCGCAAGGCCTTGTGCATCAAGTGGGTCGCCGAGTGGTTACGGATGGTGCGGCCGCGCGAATGCTGGTCCACAGCCGCGCCGACAGCGTCGCCTACTTTCAGCGAGCCCTGTGCCACCACGCCATGGTGGCCGAACACGTCTGCCTGGATCTTCAGCGTGTCTGCCACGTCGAAGCGGCCGGTGGCGCCGGTGATCAGGCCCTGATCGCCCACCTGGCCACCGGATTCGGCGTAGAACGGGGTGGTATCCAGCACGACAATGCCCTGCTCGCCCGTCTTCAGTTCCTGCACCGGTGCGCCATTGGCGTACAGGGCGATTACTTTCGAGTCGTGCAGCAGTTGGTCGTAGCCGACGAATTTGTTCTTCTCGCCGGAGTATTCAACGTTGGCAGCCATCTTCTTGAACTTGCCAGCGGCCTGGGACATCTTCTTCTGCGCTTCCATCGCGGCAGCGAAACCAGCTTCGTCCAGCGTCACTTCGCGTTCGCGGCAGATGTCGGCGGTCAAGTCCAGCGGGAAGCCGTAGGTGTCGTACAGGGTGAAGGCGGTAGCGCCGTCCAGGTTCTTCGGATCCTTGGCTAGTTGCGCTTCCAGGATCTTCATGCCGTTTTCCAGCGTTTCGCCGAAACGTTCCTCTTCCGCTTTCAGCACCTGGGCAACGCGGTCCTTGGCGTCTGCCAGCTCAGGGTAGGCTGCGCCCATTTCCTTGTTCAGGTCTGCCACCAGCTTGTAGAAGAAGGCCTTGGTCTGGCCCAGCTTGTGGCCGTGACGCAGCGCGCGGCGGACGATGCGGCGCAGGACGTAGCCGTGGCCTTCGGGGCCTGGAATGATGCCATCGACGATCATGAAAGCAGCAGCGCGGATGTGGTCGGCGATCACGCGCAGCGATTTGTTTTCCAGGTCGGTCGCGCCGGTTTCGCGGGCGGCAGCCTTGATCAGGGCCTGGAAGGAATCGATCTCGTAGTTCGAGTGCACGTGCTGCAGGACGGCGGCCAGTCGTTCCATACCCATGCCGGTATCCACGCAAGGCTTCGGCAGCTTGTGCATCACGCCAGCTTCGTCGCGGTTGAACTGCATGAACACCAGGTTCCAGATTTCGATGAAACGGTCGCCGTCTTCTTCGGCGGAGCCTGGAGGACCACCCCAGATGTCGGCGCCGTGGTCGTAGAAGATTTCGGTGCAAGGACCGCATGGGCCGGTGTCGGCCATCTGCCAGAAGTTGTCCGACGCGTAGCGCGAACCCTTGTTGTCGCCGATGCGGATGATGCGCTCTTTCGGCACGCCGATTTCGTTGGCCCAGATATCGTAGGCTTCGTCGTCTTCGATGTAGACGGTGACGGTCAGCTTTTCAGCCGGCAGGCCGTAGACCTTGGTCAGCAGCTCCCAGGCGTACTGGATCGCATCGCGCTTGAAATAATCGCCGAAGCTGAAATTGCCCAGCATTTCGAAGAAGGTGTGGTGACGGGCGGTGTAGCCAACGTTTTCCAGGTCATTGTGCTTGCCGCCGGCGCGCACGCAGCGCTGCACGGTGGTGGCACGGGAATACGGGCGCACGTCCTGGCCCAGGAACACATCCTTGAACTGCACCATGCCGGAGTTGGTCAACAGCAGGGTTGGGTCGTTGCCTGGCACCAGCGAGCTGGAACGGACAATCGTGTGACCCTTGGATTCGAAGAATTTCAGGAACTTTTCGCGAATTTCAGCAGATTTCATGTCGTAAAAGGTAGGTTGCAGGCTGGTGCAAAGGGTTGATTATACGTGAACAGCCCGCCGTTGCGGTGGGCGTCGGCCTCTAGGCCGCTATGTGAAGTCCGGCCCGATCAGGTCGATACGGTCGGTGCAAAAGGCGTCCACGCCAAGGCAGAGGATTTCCCGCGCGCGCTCAGGGGTATTAACGGTATAGCAAAACAGGCCCAGGCCCGCCGCCTTCACCGCTTTCGCCTGTTCCGGCGTCAAGTACTTGTGATTGGTATGAATCGCCACGGCGCCCAGTTCGCGCGCCGTTTCCAGCCAATTGGCAGGAATCTTATCGAAAAGGCAAGCTCGCGGCAAATCAGGGGCCGCATCGCGGGCCGCCGCCAATGCAGGCATGCTGAAAGAGGACAGCAAAGGCACAGACGCCAGATTCCCGGCCGCCACTTCGGCCGCAAAACGGGCACGCGCGGTTTGCGCCACCCAGCGGCCGGTCGCTTCATCGTGGCCTTCGGCGGGCTTGATCTCGATGTTCATCCAGATCTTGTGCTCTTTGCAGTAATCGACCCACTCCAGGAACAAGGGCACCGGCTCGCCGCGGAACTCCGGGCCGAACCAGCGGCCGGCATCCATCTTCGCCAATTCGGCCGCCGCGAAGTTGGGCACATAGCCATCGCCATACACGGTGCGGCCGAAATGCGGGTCATGCATCACCACGCCGATGGCATCCGACGACAGCATGACGTCGAATTCCACAGCACGGAAACCATAAGCCAGGCCAGCGCGCAGGCCGGCGATAGTATTTTCCGGAGCGAGTGTGCCGCCTCCGCGATGCGCAACGATTTTTGGGTAGGGCCACATAGGATTAAGACACTAACACGGTTGGATGCGTTAAGCTAACGCTCCCTGAAAACAGTAGGAAGAAGACAACATGACCCCGAAGGCCCTTGGACACATTCGCGTACTGGATTTAAGCCGCGTACTGGCCGGCCCCTGGTGCTCGCAGAACCTCGCCGACCTTGGCGCGGACGTGATCAAGATCGAGCGGCCAGGCAGCGGTGACGACACCCGCGCCTGGGGTCCTCCCTATGCCAAGGATGCCTCCGGCGCCGACACCACCGAAGCGGCCTACTACCTGTCCGCCAACCGCGGCAAGCGCTCGGTGACTTGCGACATCTCCAAGCCCGAAGGCCAGGCCCTGATCCGCGAATTGGCGAAGCATGCCGACGTCGTCCTGGAAAATTACAAGGTAGGCCAGTTGAAGAAGTATGGCCTGGACTATGAATCGCTGAAAGCCATCAAGTCGGACCTGGTGTACTGCTCCGTGACCGGCTTCGGCCAGGACGGCCCGTATGCGCACCGCGCCGGCTACGACTTCCTGATCCAGGGCATGGGTGGTTTGATGTCCGTGACCGGCGAACGTGACGACCTGCCGGGCGGCGGGCCGCAGAAAGCCGGCGTGGCACTGACCGACCTGATGACAGGCATGTACTCCACCATTGCCATCCTGGCTGCGTTGACCCACCGTGACCGCACCGGCGAAGGCCAGTACATCGACATGGCGCTGCTGGACGTGCAGGTGGCGATGCTGGCCAATATGGGTTCCAACTACCTGAATAGCGGCAAGGCCCCCAAGCGCTGGGGCAATGCCCACGCCAATATCGTGCCTTACCAGACTTTTGCCTGCGCCGACGGCTACATCATCGTCGCCACCGGCAACGATGGCCAGTACCAGAAATTCGTCGAAGTGGGCGGCCGCTCCGACCTGGCTTTCCACGAACGCTACGCCACCAATCCGCTGCGCGTGAAAAACCGCGACGAGCTGGTGCCGATCCTGGCCGAGATGGTGAAGTCGCAAGCGCGCGACTGGTGGATCGAACAGCTGGAGGCGGTCGGCGTACCCTGCGGCCCGATCAACGACCTGCACGACGTGTTCAAGAACCCGCAAGTGCAAGCGCGCGGCATGATGATTGAAACCGCCCACCCGACCGCCGGCAAAGTAAAGCTGGTGCGCAACCCAATGCGCCTGAGCGCCAGCCCCGCCGAAACCGACATGGCTCCGCCCCTGCTTGGCCAGCACACCGACGAAGTCCTGCGCGACGTCCTCGGCCGCACTGAAGAGGAAATCGCCACCCTCCGCACCAAAGGCATCCTCTAAATATCTCTACGGCAGAGCCCGTGTCACACCCTGGGGTTGCCCCTAGGGGCGAAGTGTGACACGGGCTCGGCTGGTGCAGCTTTAGTGCAGGTGCTGTTTGAAGTCGAACAACTCGCGGTGCATGAAATTGACTGCGGCTTTCATCTCGGGCGTCACTTGCATGCGCTCGCTGGCGCAGACGCGGCGGGCCCTGGCGCCGAGCAGCTCCATGTCGTCTACCAACTTGGGTACGTTGGCGTAGTCTTCACTCACCAGCATTTCGCTGATGTCGTCGGAGCGGCGATCCAGCTTTTGGATCGTGTCGCGCAGCTCGCCTGTCAGGTGGCGCTCGGCCGATAGGGCTTGCGCGGCCTGGCTGACGGCCATTTGGATGTTGCTGAGCCTGATTCGGATTTCCCTGTCGTGCATCATGACAATCTCCTCGCTCAAAACGGCACCCAGCGTGCCGGTCGGACTTGGAGATCGTTCGCACTCGGCGGTTCAATCACCCTGCCTCAGCTTTGATCTGGCTCAACATTGGTACGATTGGCGTCAACCGGCGCAGGTGGATTGCTATCGCGACGGCTCCTGCCAGGCAGCTTCCGAGCAGCATCACTACCCCTGCCCAGCCCGCCCTGCCCCACAATATCCCCGCAGCCCAACCGATCACGCTGGAACCGAGGTAATAGAAGAACAGGTACAGCGCGGATGCCAACGCCGCCCCGCGGGCGCGCCGGCCAACCCAGCTACTTGTCATCGAGTGCGATGCGAAAAAAGCGAAAGTGAACAGGGCTAACCCGCCAATCACCAGCGGCAACCAGCTCGACAAGGTAAGGACGATGCCGGCCAACATCAAACCCAGCACAAGATAGAGGACGCCCTTGCGGCCATAACGGTCAGCCAGCTTGCCAGCCCAGACCGAACTGAAAATCCCCAGCAGGTACAGCAGCGAAATCCCGCCCACCACGCTCTGGCGCAACTCAAACGGCGCGGCCAGCAGGCGGTAGCTGATGTAGTTGTAGGCGCTGACCATGCAGCCCATCAACAGGAAGGCCAGGGTGAACAGCCATGGCAGCCCCTCGTCGCTCAGGTGCCGGCGCGCATTTTCCGGCAGCGCACGCCAACCGCCGGCCGAAGGACGGAAGCGGCGCGACTGCGGCAGGCTGCGCCAGAACTCGGCCGCTGCCAGCACGCCAGCCACGCCCATCGCTACCAGCGCCACGCGCCAGGAGAAAAAGTCGCTCAGCACGGAAGTCACCATGCGGCCAACCATGCCGCCGAACGCGCTGCCGCTGATGTACAGCCCCATCGAAAGCCCCAGTGATTCGGGCTCGATTTCCTCGGCCAGGTAGGCCATTGCCACGGCGGGCATGCCGCCCAACGCTACGCCGAGCAGGACGCGTGCGGTCAATAACTGGCCGTAGCCTCCGGCGAGCGCGCACAGCAAGGTCATCGCAGCGGAGATGGCTAGCGCGCCTACCATCAAAGGCTTGCGGCCGAAGCGGTCGGAAATAGCGCTCGATGCCACCAGCGAAACCGCCATCGCGGCTGTCGCCAGCGACAATGACAGGCTGCTTTGCGCCGGCGTCAGCGCGAATTCGTGGGCGAGCAGCGGCATCAGTGGTTGCACGCAATACAACAGTGCGAAGCAGGAGAAGCCGCCAAAGAACATGGCGCGATTGGTGGGGTGGCTGAGGGCTTTCATCGTGAATTCATCATAGGATTGCCCTGTATTACAGTCCAATATATATTTCAGGCGTTATTAATCGCTTTTGAATATTATGGAATTGCGTCACCTGCGCTATTTCGTGGCCGTGGCCGAGGAACTGAGCTTCACTCGCGCGGCGGAACGGCTGCATATCGGCCAGCCTCCCCTGTCGCAGCAAATCCAGGCGCTGGAGGCCGAAGTGGGTGCGCGCCTGTTTGATCGCAGCAAGCGCTGGGTGCGATTGACCGAGGCCGGCAAACTATTCCTGGAGGATGCGCGCGCCATCCTGGCACAATCCGAGCGCGCGGCGGAACGGGCGCGCCGGGCGCAGCGTGGGGAGGCGGGCGAACTGCGGGTAGGCTTCACTTTTTCCACGCCCTTTACGCCGCTGTTTGCGCGCACTATCCGCCGCTACCGCCAGCTTTATCCGGATGTGGCGCTCACCTTGCACGAGATGACGACGCTGCACCAGATCGATGCCCTTGAGGCGCGCAAGATAGATCTTGGTTTTGTGCGTCCGCCGGAGGTGGCTTTGCCTGAGCACCTGGCGCTGACTACCCTGCGTCGCGACGCGCTGTTGCTGGTGCTCTCCAGCGATTCGCCGCTGGCTCGCAAGCGCAAGATCAAGGTGGCTGACCTGGCTGAGCTTCCTTGGGTGATGTATCCGAAGGAGTCCGGCGTTGGCATCAACCACGCGATCTTGAGCATGTGCCGGGCGGCGGGCTTTGTGCCGCAGGTGGCGATGGAGGCGGGTGAGGCGGCGACCATTATCGGACTGGTTGCGGCGGGGATTGGGGTGTCGGTGTTGCCTTCGCCGTTCCAGTCGATGCATCTGGAGGGGGTGGTGTTTCGGCCGCTGGATGATACGGGGGCGGTCACTTCGCTGCAATTGGCGCAGCGGCGGGGGGATGGCGGGGCGTTGGTGGAGGCGTTTGTGCGGGTGGCACTTGAAGAAAACCGGTAAACCGGTGTCCGACCCATAGGGTCAGACACCGTCTGCTCGGCTGCCACTGGTGCACTCTAAAGTGTTGGCCGCGAGACCGTGCCGGTTTTAGTCGTAATCCGCGTCCAGCTCGGAGCCGGCGTAATTTTCCAGCTCCGTCCACAGCGTCTTCATTGCGAAGCGCCCTGGCAGCTTTTGCAGCACGGTACAGGTGCGGCGGTACAGGTCGATGCGGTGCAGCAGCACGGGACGATGCTGCTCCGGCACTGCGGCGACCAGCGCCTCCCAACCCGCCTCGTAATCCGGCTTGGCCTTGCGCACAGCCTTCACGAAACGTTCGAACTCCTTCTGGCCGGTGCGGGCGACGATGCGGCCGCCGCCTTCCACCGCGAAGATGATCGCCAGCGCGATCACGCCTTCCGCGTTCAGGTCGGGATCTTTCACCGCGCCTTCCACGTTATGGCGGCGCAGCCAGTTCGCCAAACGCACCACGGCTTGCACTTCCTGCCTTTGCTTCAACTGGGTCTGGTACTTGGAGGGACCATCCCAGTTGGCGCCCGGCTCAGTAAAGCAGATATCGAAGAACAGGTCGCGCAGGCGGCGCTGTGCGTACATCGGGTCGCTGTCGTACTCACCGATCAGCGTATCTTCCGGCATCGCGGCGAGGTCCTTCAACTGGAGGAAGCCGGCCTGGAAGGCCAGTTCCGCGCCCTGCTCCACCAGGAAGTCCAGCGCCAGCTCGTCGGAATCGACGGTCAGCACCTGCTCCAGGCCAAGCGACACGCCGCCGACGGTCAGGTTGACCGCCTTCTGGATGCCTTCCGCTGTGCGGTTATTGGTGAACTTGTCCGCGACCATGGCCGTGATGCCGCTCAATTCTTCGGCCAGGATGACGGCCGCATCTTCGCGGTCGTCGCCAGGCAGCAGTTTGATGGCGCGGGTCAGTCGCGGCAGGCTTTCTTTGACGAGTGCGGGCAGCATCAGCCGAAGATCCCCGTGCCGATCGAGCGGCGTGCGCGTTCGCGGCCGGTGCCACTGCGGGTGGTCGGCACTTGCTTGCGCAGGCGGTACAGCAGCTCTTTGGTGGAGCGCTGCAGGTGCTCCGGCTCTTCGTCCGGATCGTCGCTGAATTCCGCGTCGGCCAGGTCGGCGCTGTGGCGGAATTCCGGGAACAGTTCGAACAAGGCGCGGTCCCAGCCATCTTCATTGGCTTGTGCCAGCGCGACGGCCACCGGCACGATGTCGTTGTCGGACGCGGTCTGGCCGGTCAGGTAGGCCCCTTTGGAAATCACCTCGCCCGCCACTTCCAGCACTTCTTTCGGCGCCAGCGAGAACAGGATCGCGAACGCGGTGCAGCCCCAATCGGTGGCCGAAGCTTCCTTCAGCAGTTCGGCGCGGCGCTCTTCGTCTTCGGTGCCGAAGACAACGCCGTGAATATGGGCGAACAGCGATTCGGCGATGCGCTCAGGATCGTCTTCGATCATATCGTCCGGCCAGGTCGCGGCCAGGTAGGCCAGGCTTTCGGCCCATTGCTTCGGCGGCACCAGCAGGGTCGCCAGCGACATCTTGCCGCCGTCGAAACCGGACATGTGCAGCGCCGTCACGTGCGGCGGCAGTTCCTGCAGCACTTCGACCACGGCCAGGTCGCCGTGGGTATCCGCTGCTTCGGCAAAGGCGCGCTCGGCGTGCTCCAGGGAGCCCGCCAGAACGAGTTCGGTGACCTGCTTGCGAATGGCTGGCAGATTCTTGTCGGTCATGCTCAATCCTCCTGCTGGTCAAAGATGCCGGTGAAGTCGTCGGTTGCGACATCATCCGCGTAATCGTCTTCATCATCGCCTTCGTCGCCTTCAGCCAGGCGGTCGAGCGAAGTGTCCTCGTCGTCCCACATGCGCGGATGTTTGTGCAGCAGCGCGGTGATGATGGCCTGGCGCGCCAGGTCCGGGTGGTTCTCTTCCAATGCTTCCAGCAAGCCTTCCGCCTTCGGGCAGGTGGCGGCGCCGAACACGCGCGCCGGGTCGCCGTACTCGAAGTCCTCCGCGTCGGCAAATGCGGCCTTCGGGTCGTGGAACTCGATCACGTCCACCAGGGCGAACGCCATCATGTTCAAGTCATCGATGCCGCCGCCGTTCAGGTATTCGGTGCGCAGGGCTTCGACCATCTTCTTGTAGTTCTTGTGGTCAGGCGGATCGCCGAGGATGCCCTCGATCTGCCCTTCCAGTTCGCGCGCCTGGTAGGCGAACTCTGGGTGTACTTTTCTCATTGCTGCTACTTTCTGTTGGTTCAGGCGGCGGGGATCGTCACGCCGTTGACGCTGAAAACGGATCGCCACTGTTGGTAGGCTTCCGCTTCCGGGTCGATGATGATGCGGTGGTGCACACTCTGGTTGTATTCTTCCCGTTTTTCGGGGTCGGACAACACTTCGTAAGCTTTGACGATGGCCTTGAAGCGGGCGTCGGCGCCCGGTTCCTGGTTGCGGTCCGGGTGGAAACGCATGGCCAGGGAACGATAGACCTTCTTGATTTCCTCGTCAGAGGCATTGGGCGCGACACCGAGCACATTATATAAATTTTCCATATTGCAACTCCGGGCCGGTTTTTAAACGCGTAAGGACGAATTATCCTATAAAATGCCCTGTTTACGCTGAATATCACCCTAAAACCGGTAAACCGGGGTCAGACCCATGGGTCTGACCCCGTCTGCTCCACCGCCAGGGTTATGGTTTAAGTCCTTTGACTTTCGACGAAGATCAACGACGCACAACCCTCACCCAAGGCTTTGGCACATGGGGGGCGGACCCTTGGGTCTGACCCCGGTTTACCGGTTTTAAACCAAAACATACATGAGCAACGACAAAAAAACTGCTGCCCCGGCCCCTGCGCCGAATTTCCTGCGCAATATCGTTGAAGCTGACCTGGCCTCCGGTGCGCACACCCGCGAAGGCCTGCCGCCGGTCATTACCCGCTTCCCGCCGGAGCCGAACGGCTACTTGCACGTCGGCCACGCCAAATCCATCTATACCAACTTCGGCCTGGCGCGCGATTTCGGCGGCCGCTGCCACCTGCGCTTCGACGACACCAACCCCGAAAAAGAAGAACAGGAATACGTCGACTCCATCATCGACAGCGTGCGCTGGCTCGGCTTCGACTGGAACTACAAGGGCCCGGTAGGCGCCGGCGATCACCTGTATTACGCCTCCGACTACTTCGACAAGCTGTACGAGATGGCCGAATACCTGATCAAGGTCGGCAAAGCTTACGTCGACAGCCAGAGCGCCGACGAAATGAAAAACACCCGCGGCGGATTCGGCGTCGCTGGCACCAATTCGCCATTCCGCAACCGCTCGATCGAAGAGAACCTGCAACTGTTCCGCGACATGAAAGCGGGCAAGTACAAAGACGGTGAGCACGTACTGCGCGCCAAGATCAGCGAAGACGCCATGTCCTCGCCGAACATCAATATGCGCGACCCGGCCATTTACCGCATCCGCCACGCCCACCACCACCGCACGGGCGACGACTGGTGCATCTACCCGATGTACGACTACACGCACCCGATCTCGGACGCGCTGGAGAACATCACCCACTCGATCTGCACCCTGGAATTCCAGGACCACCGCCCGTTCTACGACTGGCTGCTGGAGACCCTGTCGGAAGGCGGCTTCTTCACCAAGCCAGTGCCGCACCAATACGAATTCGCGCGCCTGAACCTGACCTACATCGTCACCTCCAAACGCAAGCTGCGCGAAATGGTTCATAGTGGCATCGTCGACGGCTGGGACGACCCGCGCCTGCCAACCATCGCAGGCATGCGCCGCCGCGGCTTCACTCCTGAAGGCATCCAGTTGATGTGCGAACGCACCGGCGTGACCAAGTCCGACGGCTGGATCGATTTCGGCGTGCTGGAAGGGGCTGTGCGTGAAGACCTGGATCCGAAAGCGCCGCGCGCCATCGCCGTACTGCGCCCGTTGAAGCTGATCGTCGAGAACTTCCCGCAAGGCCAGTCGGTCGAGTGCACCTCGCCAGTCCACCCCCACCACCCTGAACTGGGCCACCGTACCTTCCCGTTTACCCGCGAACTATGGATCGAAGAAGAAGACTTCATGGAAGTGCCGACCAAGGGCTACTTCCGCTTCACCCCACCGGTCGGCGACCAGCCAGGCGCCCGCGTGCGCCTGAAGTACGGCTTCGTGGCTGAATGCACCGGTTACGACAAGGATGAAAACGGCAAGGTCACCGCTGTGCGCGTGAAGTACTTCGAAGATTCCAAATCCGGCACCCCGGGCGCCGACACCTACAAAGTGAAAGGCAATATCACCTGGGTCAGCGCCGAAGCGGCTTTGGAAGCGGAAGTGCGCCTGTACGACCGCCTGTTCACCGAAGAAAAACCGGATGCTGGCGGCAAGGAATTCAAGGATTTCCTGAACCCTAAGGCGCTGGAAGTCGTCAAAGCCTACCTGGAACCAGGCCTGAAGGATGCCGTTGCCGAGCAGCGCTTCCAGTTCGAACGGCACGGTTACTTCGTGGCCGACCGGGTGCTGTCGCAACCTGGCAAGCCGGTCTTCAACCGCATCGTCACGCTGAAAGATAGCTGGGCAAAATAACTGACCCGAACTGTGACAAAAAAGCCGCCTTCGGGCGGTTTTTTATTGTTAGTTTGATTTCAATCAAAGTGGCGTTTTTGCAACTTGACCTTGAATAGAGGAAATTCTTATAGTCGCGCAATGACCCGCTTACAACTCAGCCTGTTTGCCCCCGCCAAACCCTTGTGGTGGCTGGGAATTGCGCTGTCGTTGGGTGTTGGTCTCGGCCTGTACGTGGTTGCCACCCGCTCCGTCGAAAGTGAAGCGCAAGCCCGCTTCCAGAACCAGGCCCGCAATACGCAATTCAATATCAACGCCAGCATCAAGGCCTACACCGACGTCTTGCGCGCCGCTGCCAGCTACTTCCAGGCTGGCGGCGAGGTCAACCGCGAAACCTTTCACCGCTATGTGCAGGGACTGGACCTCGAACACAATTACCCCGCCATCGACAATATCAATTTCGCCGAGTACTACACCGACGCCCAGCGCCCGGCAGCGGAAGCCCGCCAGCGCCAGCTTACCGACAATCTTTACCCTGCCTACCGCATCCATCCCGAAGGAAAGCGCCGCGAATATGCGGTACTGACCCTGATCGAGCCCCTCGAAGGCTTCGCCGACCGATATGGCCTGGACATCGCAGCCCGCCCTGGCGTGGCGGACGCCCTGTTCTCGGCCCGCGACCAGGGCGCCATGAGCAGCTCCGGCCAGCCTATCCCGCTGCGCAGCGCACCAAGCCATGTCGGCATGGCAGTGCGCATCCCGATCTATCGCAACGGCATGCCGATAACCTCGGTCGCGGAACGGCGCCAGGCCTGCGTTGGTTCAGTAGGGCTGGGCTTCAGCGTGCCGCGACTGGTCGAAGCGGCATTGGGCGAAATGCCGGTGCGCACCGTGCGCGTATCCCTGCGCGACAGCAGCAGCATCGGCCGGCCGCCTGCCCTGCTGTTCGACAGCCAGCCCAATACGCCTGCTGCGGACAGCGACCATTTCATCACCGAGTTGCCGGTGCAGTTCCATGGCCGCACCTGGCATGCCCAGTTCAGCGTGCCGAAGCGCGCACTGTATTCAAACTTCGACCAGTTCCTGCCCACGCTGGCGGGCAGCATGGGCTTCGGCGCCAGCGTGCTGATATATGCGCTGTTCGTCACGCTGGCCTCGTCGCGCCGTCGCGCCGTCAAGATGGCGCGCGCCATGACGCGCGAACTGCGCGACAGCCAGGCGCGCCTGCAACTGTCGCACCACCGCTTACGCCGTCTCGCCGCGCACGCGGACCACATCAAGGAGGAAGAGCGCAAGCGCATTGCGCGCGAGATCCACGATGACCTGGGCCAGAACCTGCTGGCCCTGCGCATTGAAGCCGACATCCTGTCCACGCGCACGGAAAAAACCCATCCGCGATTGCATGCGCGGGCGCGGGCCACGCTGCACCAGATCGACAACACCATCCGCAGCGTGCGACAGATCATCAATGACTTGCGGCCAAATGTGCTGGACCTTGGCCTGTCCGCGGCCGTGGAATGGCAGATCGCACAATTCCGCCTGCGCTCCGGCATCAAATGCGAGTTCATTGAAGATGCCGTGGCCGACCATGGCGTCGATGACCATTGCGCGACCGCCTTCTTCCGCGTACTGCAGGAATCGCTCAGCAATATCCACCAGCACGCGGCGGCCACCGTGGTGCGGGTCGAGCTGCACCAGTCGCATGGCATGCTGCGCATGACCATTACCGACAACGGTATCGGCATCAATACCGCCAGCCGCCACAAGGCCGGTTCTTTCGGCCTGGTCGGTATCGAGGAGCGCATCAGCCTGCTTGGCGGGAACTGCTCGATCAACAGCCTTCCGCATGGCGGCACCACAGTCAGCATTGCGGTGCCGGTTGGTTATCGCGTGGCCCCCACCGACGATATGCGCCTCAGCGCTTAGGCATTTTTACCACTCGGTAGGACATTACCTGCCGTCGTTGATCCAGATCAAACTCCCTTTCCGCAGCTCAGCAAAAATGCATTTGTAACATTTGTCGGCGCGACAAGCTATTGATTTGAAAGGATGTTCGACTGTGTTGTTTATGCCGCGCACATTCAAATTGTTACTTGCATTAGTGGGGGCGAAGTCTATACTTGAGCTAGTTGATCTACATCAACACGCGTTCCCAACTCCGAACGCCTCAGATGCCTGGCACCACAACACCAGCCCCCCAGAACGGCGTCTTCTCTCTCTCAGTCAGTCTTACATTCGCTCACTTTTAAAGGGATTGTCACTCATGATTTCTGCCGAAAGCTTCAAGGCTATTGCCGACCTGGACCTGGAACCAATCAAGGTGAAACTGATGCACGTGGAATCTGGCGAAGGCTGGTCGCTGGAAAAGGTTAACGCAATCGAATTCGAGTACCGCCGTTTCCTCTATCTGATGAAAATGTTCCCTAACGAGCAGACCGCTCCGTTGATGGACGTGGACATTTTCTGGCATTACCACATCCTCGATACGATGAAGTACTTCATCGACTGCGAAAATGTGTTCGGCTACTACCTGCACCACTTCCCATACATCGGCCTGCGTGGCGAAGATGACGAAGAGGCGCACGAGCGCGTGGGTAATCGCATGAAGGAGCTGTATGAAGAAACCTTCGGCGAGGGGTATTTCCGCAGCGCGGTGGCTTATTCGGGCCGCGTGGCGGCGGAAGCTGCCGCAGACGGCGCCCAGGTCGCCTATTCGGGCCGCGTAGCGGACGAAGCTGGCCAGCAGGTCGCGTATTCCGGTCGCGTTGCCGCCGAAGCCGGTGCGCAAGTCGCGTACTCGGGCCGTGTCGCCGCCGAAGCCGGCGCGCAAGTCGCGTACTCGGGCCGTGTCGCCGCCGAAGCAGCCCCACAAGTAGCTTACTCCGGCCGCGTCGCTGCCGAAGCTGCGCCGCAAGTCGCCTACTCCGGTCGTGTCGCCGCCGAAGCCGCACCGAAGGTCGCATATTCTGGCCGCGTTGCAGCGGAGGCCGCACCGCAAGTGGCGTACTCCGGCCGTGTCGCTGCCGAAGCTGCGCCGCAAGTCGCCTACTCCGGTCGCGTCGCGCTTGCCTACTCCGGTCGCGTGGCCGCGGACGCCGCACCACAAGTGGCTTACTCCGGCCGCGTAGCTGGCGAAGCGGCACCGCAAGTCGCCTACTCCGGCCGCGTGGCAGCCGAAGCAAAGACTGCCTACTCGGGCCGTGTGGCGGCAGGAGCGAAAACGGCATACTCCGGCCGTGTCGCCGCTGAAGCGCAAACTGCCTACTCCGGCCGCGTGGCCGCCGAGGCCAAAACCGCCTACTCCGGCCGCGTCAGCGCCGAAGCCCAGGCAGCATCGCAATCGCTGTTCTATACCGCCCGTCCACGCCTGGCAGCCGCCTGAGCCAGATCGAGCGCGCAAATAAAAACGGCCGCCACCTGCTAGCAGGTGCGGCCGTTTTTTACATCCGAGCGAAGCTTAGTGCGCCATCAGGTCGCGCAGTTCACGAATGCTGAAATCGCTGATTTCATGCATGCGGATCAGGATCGTTGCGCCGATTGGCAGTGTATTGTGACGGATCTTGCTGATCACTGGTGGAGCAACTTCCAGCGCACGGGACAGTGCCGCATCATTTTTCAGTTGCAGCTTTTCGATGATGGCGTCCAGAACGCGGTTCGGATTGTAAGACGACGATGCAGTAATTTCTTTCAGAGAGCTCATGACTAGTACTTTTTCAATGTGTTGCGTGGTCGCAACAAAATTATTGGCGGAATTTTCGACAAAGAGCGCCAGAAAAAGCCGTTGTTGACGCAATTTTCGGCACACGGACGGTATCATACACCGTTTTATTGCCGTTCGCTTAACGCCGTGAGATTTTGATAGATTCTAGCGCGCAAAGCTGTGCTAGGAATTCATATAGTTTAACAAAAAGTCTACTTCTGGTCGTTTGTTGCTAAAGTAAATGGCAAACAGAGCCAGGCAAACGTGATCCAGACGAGGGCGGGCGGGAGATACATCAGGGCAGCCGGCATGGGAGTGTACTCCGAACGCCAGTCAAGGCGGCGCCTGATTTCCTCAGGCGGAGGCGGGGGTAGGTGGGCGTGGCCACGCTGGGCCAGGTAAGCACGGACTTGCTCCTTGGTGGGATGGCTGTACATGGCGCCCTCCTTGGCAGACATTGGCACAAGATAGCGCCGCCAGCATCACGGGCGCTTGATGCATCTCAAGGCGGCTGCGACATCCGGGTACAGCAGCCGAACCTGCAACTCTTGCTTCAGGCGCCGGTTCGCCAGCCTGCGCGACTCCGACATGAAGGACAACAGAGTTGGCGCCACCGCCTGCGCCAGTGCTGCACGGTCCAGGCGGGGTGGGCGCGGCAAGCCGAAATGATCGGCCACCATGTCGAAATAGTCCCCCATTTTCAGCTCCGTGTCATCCACTGCGTGATACACACGGTTACAAAATCCCTTGCGCAAGGCCGCCAAAACAACGCGCGCCAGGTCGTCCGCATGGATATGGTTGGTGTAAACATCATCTTCCGGCCGCAGCGCCGGGGTGCCCTGCTGCAGTCGCTTGAGCGGCAAGCGGTCTTCCGCGTAGATGCCTGGCACGCGCAGGATAGTCAGCCGCCCTTGCGCACGACGCGCCCAGGCCCGCAACACCTGCTCCGCATCGACCCGCCGCAGCGCCCGTGCATTGCGTGGCGCAACGGGCTGGGTTTCGTCGGCCCAGCGCCCGCCCAGGTCGCCATACACGCCAGTGGTGCTCACATAAACCACTTGCGCCCGGTCAGGTAAAATGGCGGTCACATTGCGGGTGCGCCGGTCCTGGGCTCCCTCGCCCGGCGGTGGGGCCAGGTGCACGATCTGTTGCGCCAGCCCGGCCAGGCGACGCAGCGACTCGGGCTGGTCCAGGTTGGCCAGCAACGGCACGGCGCCCGCCGCACGCAATTCGGCAAAGCGCTCGCGCTGGCTGGTCACGGCAAATACGCGGTAATGCGCGCGCACCAAAGGCAGCAAACGCATGCCCACATCGCCGCAACCAATGACCAGCAGGCGCGGCTTGTTGAATTTTTTACTGATTTCCATTTTTAAGATTGTATGTCTTTCCAAATTACTGTTCAGCCTAGCGGCCATCAATTCCTCTGCGAAGACGACGAAACCGTATTGGCCGCAGCCATGCGCGCCGGTGTCGGCCTGCCATACGGCTGCAAGAACGGCGCCTGCAGCTCCTGCAAGGGCAAGGTGGTATCGGGCTCGGTCAGCCACAAGGCCCACCAGCGCCGCGCGCTGAGCGAGGAAGAGGAAGCAGCCGGCATGTCCCTGTTCTGCTGCGCGATTCCGCACTCCGACCTGGTGCTGCAAGCGCGCGAAGTGGTGGGCAGCGGCGAATTCCCGATCAAGAAAATGCCGACCCGCGTCAACTCGCTGGAGAAAATGGCACCCGACGTGATGGTACTCACGCTGCAACTGCCGGCCAACGAAACTTTCCAGTACAAGGCCGGCCAGTACATTGAATTCCTGCTGCGCGACGGCAAGCGCCGCGCTTATTCGATTGCCACCGCACCGGAAGGCGGCGCGATCACCCTGCACATCCGCCACATGCCGGGCGGCCTGTTCACCGACCAGGTGTTCAGCACCATGAAGGAGCGCGACATCCTGCGCTTCGAAGGCCCGCTGGGCACCTTCTTCGTGCGCGACGATTCCGACAAGCCGATGGTACTGCTGGCATCGGGCACCGGCTTCGCGCCGATCAAGGCGATTGTCGAACATGAACGCGCCAGCGGCTCGAAGCGCCCGATGACGCTGTACTGGGGCGGCCGCCGCCCGCAAGACCTGTACATGGACGCGCTGTGCCGCCAGTGGGCGGACGAACTGCCGAACTTCAAATACGTGCCGGTGGTTTCCGACGCCCTGCCAGAAGAAAACTGGAACGGCCGCACCGGCTTTGTCCACCAGGCCGTCATCGACGACCTGCCGGACATGTCGGGCTACCAGGTCTACGCCTGCGGCGCCCCGATTGTGGTTGAATCGGCCAAGCGCGATTTCGTCAGGAATTGCAAGCTGCCGGAAGACGAATTCTACGCAGACGCCTTCACCTCCGAAGCAGATCTCCAGCAACCTTAAGGCTTTCCCCGCGCTGCGTGCCGTGGGGCGCGCAGCGCTCCACGGCTCTCCCAAGCACGCAAACGTATGTCATCCAACGGTTTCTCTGTCCTCCGCCACCGCAATTTCGCCTTCTACCTGTCAGCCCGCCTGCTCGGCACCATCGCCGTGCAAATGCAGAACGTCGCCATCGGCTGGCAAGTCTATGCGCAGACCAAAAACCTGTACTACCTGGGCATGATCGGCCTGGCGCAATTTGCGCCATTCCTGCTGCTGATCCTGTACGCCGGCCACGCCGCCGACCGCTACAACCGCCGCAACATCATCGCTACCTGCCTCGGCGCGCAACTGGTGTGCGGGCTGGCGCTGCTTGGCTACACCCACAGCGGCTTCAGCGCCGTATGGCCGATCTTCGCGGTGCTGGTGCTGTATGGTAGCGCTCGCGCCTTCATGAGTCCCGCTACCCAAGCGGTGCTGGTGAACATGGTTCCCACCGAAGATTTCAGCCGCGCGGTGGCGCTCTCCAGCTCCACCTTCCAGGTCGCCGTGATCCTCGGCCCAACCCTGGGGGGCCTGCTGTATATCTACGGCCCGGCCGCCGTGTACACCGTGACTTCGCTCATGCTGCTGGCCGCCGTGGTGCTGATGACGCTCACCCGCCCTGCCCCGCAAGCCACGCGCAAGGAGCCGGCCACCTGGCATAGCGTGCTGGAAGGACTGCGCTTCGTCTGGTCGCGCCCGATCATGCTGGGCGCGATTTCGCTCGACCTGTTTGCCGTGCTGTTTGGCGGCGTAACCGCCCTGCTGCCTGCCCTGGCGCATGATGTGCTGCACGTCGGGCCGACAGGTCTTGGCCTGCTGCGCACCGCGCCTGGCGCCGGCGCTGCCCTGTGCTCGATCGCACTCGCGTTCTGGCCGATCACGCGCCGGGTTGGCGCCTGGATGTTCGGCGGCGTCGCCGTGTATGGCATTTGCACCGTGATCCTGGGTACCACGTCCAGCTTCAGCCTCGCCCTCGCCTGCCTGCTGCTGCTTGGCACCGGCGACATGATCAGCGTGTACGTGCGTCACCTGCTGGTGCAGTTCGAAACGCCCGATGAAATCCGCGGCCGCGTCAGCGCGGTGAACGCGGTCTTTATCGGCGCCTCCAACGAACTTGGCGAATTCGAGTCCGGCGTCACCGCCGGCTGGCTAGGGCTGACGCGCGCCGTGATCTTCGGCGGTGTCGCCACGCTGGCGGTAACGGGCATCTGGGCCTGGCGCTTCCCTATCCTGTCGCGCATGGACCGTTTCCCCCATCACGACAAGTAGTAAGATTGGCCGCATGAGCTACCACATCGTTCGCAGCCGCCCCCATTTGAGCGCGGCCATCGGCGTCGGCGCGCTGGCCGGCGTGTTCCTGCCTTCGCACTGGCGGCCGCTGATCCGCGCGCTGTCGGCATGGGACATCGCAGTCTGGACCTACCTGCTCACCGTCGGCTGGATGATGATGCGCGCCGACCACCGTGAAGTGAAACGTGTCGCAGCGCGCCAGGATGAACGCGCCGCGACCATCCTCGCCAGCCTGGTCGTTGCCACGGTCGCCAGCATGATCGCCATCAGCAGCGAACTGGCCAGCCTGCGCGACATGCCTGCCAACGAACGCGGGCTGCACTATGTTTTCGTGGTGGTGACGCTGGTGGGCTCCTGGTTCCTGGTCGGCACCCTGTTCTGCTTCCATTATGCCCACCTGTATTACAACGTGGAAGGACGCCAGCGCCCGCTGTCCTTCCCGGGCGGCGAGACCCAGCCTGATTACTGGGACTTCCTGTATTTCTCCTTCACGATCGCGGTCGCGGCCCAAACCTCGGACGTCTCGGTGCAATCGCCCTCCATGCGCAAGCTGGTGCTCGGCCAGTCCGTGCTGAGCTTCTTCTTCAATCTTCTTATCCTGGGTTTATTTGTGAATATGGCGGCTTCGCTAATGTAGGAGTAAGATGAAATCGCGTGGCAACACGTTTTGGTTAACAAACGGGAGCAGCATATGCAAATCAGTGTGAACACCGACAAAACCATCGAACGTACAGCAGGCCTGGAAGACCATGTGAAGGAAGTGGTCAAGACTGCACTCCACCGGTTCGGCGAGCACATCGGACGCGTCGACGTCCACCTCAGCGAAGGCAATGCACAGAAGTCCTCTGACGGCGATATCCGCTGCATGATCGAGGCGCGCGTCAACGGCTACCAGCCGATTGCCGTCACCGACCACGACGCAACCCTGCATCAATCCATCCACGGCGCAGCAGACAAGCTGCAACGAGCTATCGATAGCGCATTGGGCCGCCTGAACGATAGCAAACGCCACACCTCGCAACCCAACTTCGAAGAGGCTGAGGAATAACCCTTAGCCCGCGGCGGCCAGGCCTTTCAGGTACCGGATACCTTGCAGGGCACGGCTGCCGTACCAGGACATCATTTCCCCATCGACCAACTGTACCGGCTTGCCGATCTGGCGCTCCAGCGCATCCACGTGTTCTTCCGTGAAGCGATAGGGCTCGGACGACAGCAGCACCTGGTCCACTTCGCGCAGCAGCGCATCGCTCCATTGGAAGATTGGATAGCGCGCGTCCCCGATGTCTGGAATCGACCAGCCGATCAGCGCCAGCATGCGCGCGATATAGGTATCGCGCGACACCGTCATCCACGGGTCTTTCCAGATGCAGTACAGCACGCGTTGCGGACGGCCTTCCTGCACTTGCGCCAGTTCGCGTTCGAACTCGGTGCACCAGGCGTCTGCCCGCTCCTGGGCGCAGAACACACCGCCCATCAACTGCACCAGCGCCAGGTTATCGCGCGGCTCGATCGGATGCGTGACCACGATGTTCGGCACAAACTCCGCCAGCTTGTCGACGGTAGGCTTTTCGTTTTCGTCGATGTTCACCACCAGGTGGGTCGGCGCCAGCTTGCGGATCTTCTCGATGTTCACATCCTTGGTGCCGCCCACCTTCGGGATATCGCGCACCACCTGCGCCGGGTGGATGCAGAAGCCGGTGCGGCCCACCAGTTGCGGCGCCAGGCCCAGTTCGCAAAGAAGCTCGGTAATCGAAGGCACCAGCGAAACGATGCGCGCGTTTGGAGCGGCCCCGTGCTGCTGGCCGAGGATGTCGGTAAAAGTCATGGGCGATATTGAACCACACTTAGGCTATCATTAACACCTGTTGATACCGTAGTAAGAAAGTTCATCTTGAAACCGATTGGCAGCTTCGGCGCATCCGCTTACCAGATCCAGGCCTTGCAATTATTCCGCGGCGCCGACAGCCTGCGCATCGCACCGCTGTTGAAAGACTGCCCGGTGGTGCAGGTCGAACAAGGCGAGGTGGTGGCTGACCCGCAGCGCGCACGCTTGTACATCGTGCTGCGCGGGGCACTGTCGGTGGCGGCAGACATGAGCACCGGCATGTCCGACGGCAGCACCATCAGCAAAGTGCTGCCCGGCGAAAGCGTCGGCGAACAGGCGGTGCTCGACGAAGAAGCCAACCAGGCCGCGATTACCGCGCTGGAGCAAAGTGAATTGCTGGTGATCGAATCGGAACTGGCGTGGGAACTGATCGATGCCGCCAATGGCGTTGCCCGCAACCTGCTGCGCATGCTGTCTTTCCGCATCCGCGCTGCCAATGCGCAATTGCGGCGCCGCCAAAAGCTCGGTGAATTCTATCGCCAGTTATCGATGGTGGATGGACTGACGAGCCTGTATAACCGCGCCTGGCTGAACGACTTCCTGCCACAACTTGTCGCCAGCGCCCAGGCTAGCGGCCAGCCGCTGTCGCTGATCATGCTCGACATCGACCACTTCAAGAAATTCAACGACAGCCACGGCCACCTGCAAGGCGACGAAGCGCTGCGCACCGCCGCACAAGTGCTGACCGGCGCCTTGCGGCCGACCGATTTCGCGGTCCGCTACGGCGGGGAGGAAATGATGGTGGTGCTGCCTGACACCAATGTGCAAGTGGCAGAAGCCGTCGCCGGCCGCCTGTGCCAGCGCATGCGCGAGGCCGTCGTTTTCAGCGACATGCGCCTGCCGCTGCCCCACATCACCAGCTCCTTCGGCGTTGCCGCCTTAAGCAGCGGCCAGGACGAAACCGCCCTCATCGCCGCCGCCGATGCCGCCCTCTACCGCGCCAAGGAATCCGGCCGCAACCGCGTTGAAGTCGCAAAATGAAAGTCGGGGTCAGCTCCGGCAATCGGACATTTGCCTGCGGCAAATGTCCGATTGCCGGAGCTGACCCCGACTTTTGTTATGCCACGTTGCCACTCTGGGATTCGTCGGTCGAGGACGCCTGCCTTTGATTGGTGGCAAAGGCATCCAGGCCTTTCTGCACCAAGTCGTATGTCTTGTCGATATTGGAAGCGATGTCGCCGCCCAGCACTTTCAAGCCCTTCAGGATATCGCGCGCTTCCTTGAAGCCTTTTTCGATGCCGCCCTTGATCGTGTCCATGAAGCGGTTCAGGGCGTCGTCGCCTTCCAGCTCGGAATGCTGTTGCTGGAAAGCGCTGAAGAAAGCGGTCGATAACGATACAATGCGCCCCGCCGTGCCTTCCGGCGAGTTGTCCTGGCCGCTAGCGTTCTGGATCGCATCCGGGCCGAAGTCGGCCTCAAGCTGCTCGTTAATCGAGGTAATTGCCGATTTGTAGACCAGCGCCAGCGGGTCATTTTCGGAATTCAGCGAAACCGAGGCCGATTCCTGCAGGATCGACACGTTTAGCTGCATCTTGGCGCGGGTGGACGCCGAAATGGCCGTGTCATTGCTCGCAGTTGCGGGCGTGGCACGGGTATTGACGGAAATGGGATTTGACACAACAGTCCTCCTTGCCTCAGCATTCGATAACGAGAACCAACATTTGCACCATGAGTAACCATACTTTCCTGTGGCATGACTACGAAACTTTCGGCGCCGTGCCACGCCGCGATCGCCCCGCCCAGTTCGCCGCTATCCGTACCGACGCTGAGCTGAACGAGATCGGCGAGCCAATCATGCTGTTCTGCCAGCCAGCCAACGATTACCTGCCCGACCCGGTCGCCTGCCTGATTACTGGCATTACCCCACAGCAAGCTTTGCAGCAGGGTGTGCCGGAACATCAGTTCGCGGCAACTGTCGAGAAGGCCTTTTCGGAGCCTGGCACCATAGGCGTAGGCTACAACACTATCCGCTTTGACGATGAAGTGACGCGCTTCTTGTTCTGGCGTAACTTGATCGACCCCTATGCGCGCGAATGGCAAAACCAGTGCGGGCGCTGGGATTTGCTGGATGTGGTGCGGATGACTTATGCGCTGCGCCCCGAAGGAATTGAGTGGCCCCTTAATGATAGCGGCAAACCGAGCTTCAAGCTTGAGCATTTGACCAAGGCCAATGGCCTGGTGCACGAGGCGGCGCACGATGCGCTGTCCGACGTGCGCGCCACCATCGCCCTGGCCCGTCTGATCCGCCAGAAGCAGCCGAAGCTGTTTGATTTCTGCCTGGCCTTGCACAAGAAGGACCGGGTCGCCGAGGAGATCGGCATGCACCTGGCGCGCGAGCTGCGCCAGCCGTTCCTGCACGTGTCGGGCATGTTCCCGGCGGAGCGCGGCTGCCTGGCGCTGGTGTGGCCGCTGGCGCCACATCCGTCCAACAAGAATGAATTGCTGGTGTGGGATTGTTCGTATGATCCGCAGGAATTGTTCGCGCTGGATGCGGAGACCATCCGCATCCGCATGTTCACCCGCGCCGATGCCATGCCGGAGGGGATGACGCGTTTGCCGATCAAGAGCATCCACCTGAACAAGTCACCGATGCTGGTGTCGAACCTGAAGACGCTGCGGCCGGAAATGGCTCAGCGCTGGGGCTTGGACCTGGAGGCGGCGCGTGCCCATGCGGCGCGGGCGGCGGCCGGGCCGGACATGTCGGCGATCTGGGAACAGGTGTTCTGGCGTCCGGTCGGCGAGCCGGCGGATGTGGATGAGGATTTGTACGGCGGCTTCGTCAGCAATGGCGACAAGCGCCTGCTGGAATCGCTGCGGCGCGAGCATCCGGCCAAGCTGGCGGCGGCGTCACCGCATTTCCAGGATGAGCGCTTGGGCGAGCTGCTGTTCCGCTACCGCGCACGCAACTTCCCCCAGACTTTGTCGGAGGAGGAGCATGAGCATTGGGAGCAGCATCGCGCGGCGCGCCTGTTCGAGGGCGCCGGCGGGGCACGGACTGTCGATGAATTGTTCTCGGAACTGGATCGCCTGGGGGCGGAGACCGATGAGCGTGGGCAGGAAGTGCTGGCTGCCTTGTACGACTACGTGGAGATGATTGCGCCGGAGCGCTACTGACACCGGTTTACCGGTTTAAGCGCGGTGCACGTTAATCGCGTCGCGCGTCTCCTGCGCCACACGGCGTGCGGCGGCAGCAAAATCCTCCCCACCCTGCGGCGCCGCGTACAGGATCGCTCGCGACGAATTGATCATCATGCCAGTGCCGTTGTAAGTACGTCCTGCCTTGACGGTCGCCTCGATGTCCCCGCCCTGCGCACCGATTCCCGGCACCAGCAGCGGCATATCGCCCACAATTCCGCGCACCTGCGCCAATTCCTCAGGGAAGGTTGCACCAACCACCAGCGCACACTGTCCATTGGCATTCCACTTCTCCGCCACCAGCTTGGCGACGTGCTGGTACAGCGGCTTGCCATCCACCTTCAGGAACTGCAGGTCCGAACCGCCCGCATTCGAGGTACGGCACAGGATGATCACGCCGCGGTCGCTCCACTCCATGTAAGGCTCAACCGAGTCGGAACCCATGTACGGGTTCACGGTCACCGCATCCGCGCCATAGCGGTCGAACGCTTCCCGCGCATACTGCTTGGCGGTGGCGCCGATGTCGCCGCGCTTGGCGTCCAGGATCAGCGGAATATGCGGGTAGTTTTCCTTGGCATAGGCGCAGATCTTTTCGAGCTGGTCTTCGGCGCCCAGGGCCGCGAAGTAGGCGATCTGCGGCTTGAACGAGCATGCCAGGTCGGCGGTGGCGTCGATAATCCCGGTGCAGAACTGGTAGATGCCCTGCGGGTTGTTCTGGAATTGCGCAGGCAGGCGCGCCATGTCCGGATCCAGGCCAACGCACAGCAGGGAATCGTTGGCTGCCCAGGCAGCGGATAATTTTTCGATAAATGTCACAGCGGGCCTCTTTATTCTTTGCGTTGCAAACCCTACATTATAACGGGCCGGGTGTGTGCACTGCCGCACATGGCCGCCGGCCGATTGCGTGTATATTTCGATAATACGTTCCAAGGAGCGAATAATGCGAAACTTTCTGGCAGTGGGTGTGCTGGCAACGGTTCTCTTGTCCGGCTGCGGTTACAACGATTTCCAGGCCAAGGACGAAGCGGTCAAGGCCCAGTGGGGCGAAGTGGTCAATCAGTACCAGCGGCGGGCCGACCTGATCCCGAACCTGGTCAATACCGTCAAGGGCTATGCTTCGCACGAACGCGAAACGCTGGAGGCCGTGACCAGGGCGCGTGCTTCGGCCACCAGTGTGCAGGTGACGCCGGAGGTGCTGAATAATCCGGGCGCCCTGCAAAAATTCCAGCAAGCGCAGGGCGAGTTGACCAACGCCCTGTCGCGCCTGATGGTGGTGGCAGAAAAATATCCCGAGTTGAAGGCCGATGCCAGTTTCCGCGACCTGCAATCGCAACTCGAAGGCACCGAGAACCGCATCACCGTGGCGCGCCAGCGCTATATCGCCTCGGTGCAGGAGTTCAATATCCTGGCGCGGCGCTTCCCGACCAACCTGACGGCGAAGATGTTCGGCTATGACGTGAAGCCTAGCTTCACCGTCGAAAACGAGAAATCCATTTCAACCGCTCCAACGGTGGACTTCAACAAGAAGTAAGGAGTCGCAATGGCGACCACGCCACGGCAAACGCGCGGAGGCGGTAAGGCTTCCAGGCGCGACGAGGATCGATTGAGCGATCCGCTGATCGATCGCGACCTGGCGCGGCGCACGGGCGGGCTGCCTGAGCATGCCCAGCGCTGGCGCATCCTGCCGGGTTCGCCATGGCTGAGGGTCGTGATCGGGCTGGCGATCCTCGCCCTGCTGGCGCTGGTCGTGACCGGGGCACGGGCGGCCGATGGCTTTGTCGCAGTGCCGGCGCAAGCGGCCCGCGTTACCGACCAGGCGGGCATGCTGAATGCGCAGCAGCGCACGGCCCTTGACGCCACACTGGCGGACTACGAGCGTCGGACCGGAAGCCAGGTTGCCATCCTGCTGCTGCCATCAACCGCGCCGGAAGCAATCGAGCAGTACAGCCTTCGGGTGGCAGAGGCCTGGAAGCTGGGGCGCAAGGGCATCGACGACGGCGTGCTGCTGGTTGTGGCGAAAGATAATCCCTCCTCGCTGCGCCGCCTGCGCATTGAAGCCGGTCGCGGCGTGCAAGGCTCGCTGACGGATGCGCAATCAAAACGCATTTTGCAGGATGTGATCGCACCCCGGTTTCGCCAGGGCGATTTCTATGGCGGGCTGGCGGCTGGCGTCAGCGCGATCACCGCGCTGATGGACAAGGAGCATTTCCCGGCTCCCGCCGGTGCCGCGCCCGCTGCCAGTGCAACAGCAGCAGGCAGTCCGGCATCGGGCGGCGTGGCGGGCATGGCGGATGCGGCGGGTGCCGGCGCAATTGCATCCACCGGCCCTGCGCGCGATACCGGCGACACGGCGCGCGGCACCCCGGCAGGTGCCGGCCACGCCGACAGCGGCTGGTCCGGCAGCTGGTTGTTGCCGGCCCTGCTGTTTGGGGCCTTCGTCATCCTGCCGATCTTGCGCGGCGGTTCGCGGCGAGGCTTGCGGCGCGGCGGTTGGGGCTCGGACGCGACAGGCGTCCTGCTTGGTGCAGCGCTGGGCAATGCCTTGAGCGCAGCGGCGCACCGCGGCAGCGCTGGCAGCAGCTGGGGCGGTGGCGGCTTCGGTGGTGGCGACAGCGGGGGTGGCTTCAGCGGTGGCGGCGGTACCTTCGATGGCGGTGGCGCTTCGGGAGACTGGTAATGACAAGCCAAGCAACATCGTTCTTCGGCCGCTGCAAACGTGCCTGGCGCCATATGGCAAGCGGCACCGGCGCCGGCAAGCGCGCCTTCCCTCCGGCCACGCTGCAGGCAATCGAACAGGCGATCACGCTTGGCGAACAACGCCACCGCGCCGAGGTGCGCCTGATCGTGGAGCCGGGGCTCGATGCCCGCTCTGCCTTCAATAACCTCGGCAACCGCCAGCGCGCCCGCGCCCTGTTTGCGCAATACGGCGTTTGGGATACCGAGGAAAACTGCGGCGTCCTCATATACATCAATCTCGCCGCGCGTGAAGTGGACATCGTGGCCGACCGCCATGTCGGCAGGCTGGTGGCCGACACCGAATGGCAAGTCATCTGCCGCACCATGACCACCGGTTTCGCACAGGGCGACTTCCACGCCCCTACCCTGTCCGCGCTGGAGCAGCTCAACACGCTGCTGGCGCGCCACTACCCTGCCGACGGCAGCCGCCCCAACCAACTGCCCAACGACGCGGTCATCCTCTAAAATAAGCTTCCTAACCGAACAGCGGAAGCGATATGAAATTAACAAATAAAGTAGCCATCGTCACCGGCGCGACCCAGGGCATCGGCCTGGCTTGCGCCCAGCGCCTCATTACCGAAGGGGCCAAGGTCATGCTGGTGGACATCAAGCCGGAAGGCGCCCAGGCTGCCGAGGCCCTGGGTGACCAGGCCCGCTTCTTCGCCGCAGACGTCAGCCAGAAAGCCGACGTGGACGCACTGGTCGCTGCTACCCTGGCCGCGTTTGGCCGCATCGACATCCTGGTCAACAACGCCGGCGTGACCCACAAGTGCAGCTTCCTCGACCTGGCCGAAGCCGATTTCGACCGTGTGCTTGGCATTAACCTGAAATCCATGTTCCTGTGCGGCCAGGCGGTGGCGCGGGAAATGGTCAAGCAGCAAAGCGGTTGTATTATTAATATGTCAAGCGTGAACTCGGAACTGGCAATCCCGGACCAGGTGCCCTATGTGGTGTCGAAAGGCGGCGTCAACCAACTGACCAAGGTCATGTCGCTGAACCTGGCGCCGTATGGTATTCGCGTCAACGGGATTGGCCCCGGCACCATCCTGACCGAACTGGCGAAACAGGCGGTCCTGGCCAGCCCGGAAGCCAAACGCACCATTTTGTCGCGCACTCCTTTGGGGCGTTGCGGTGAGCCGGAAGAGGTCGCTTCGATATGCGCTTTCCTCGCTAGCGACGATGCCAGTTACATGACCGGACAGACACTTTTCGTTGATGGCGGCCGCATGGCGCTGAACTACGTTGTACCAGTTAAAGAATAGTTATACGAAATCTGAATAACGATTATCGAAAAGGAAAATTGGACTGATATGTGGCGGTGCACCATAATTGCACATGTCTCCACTATTCTCCTCCAAGAAAATAGTTTAAGCCCGCTTTAACCAGCGGGCTTTTTTTTTGGAGCAATTACTCCGTGTCGGCGTAGATATACAGGTCGCCCTTGCCGAGCACCTTGGCGCCCTTGCCCGTCGCCCCCTTCAATGCGGCGTTGAGCGCCGGGTCCTTCCTCGCGTCCAGGCTCGAACCCAGCACTTTGCCGTCCCAGGTATACACCTGTTGCCATTCGCATTGGGCGCAATTGCCGCCATTGCTCATCATGATGACGATGAACTTTTCCTTGGACGGGGTCTCGGCACAGATGGCGTCGCTCAAGCGCTCGGGGATAACGGGATAGGCTTCGCCCGGCTCGAGCGGAGCCGGCTTGAAGGCCTGGCTGCCCAGTTCGCGCCCGGTGGCGGCATCGCTGATGCTCAGGCGCTGCCTGGTGCAGGACAGGCCGGGAATGCCATCCTGCTGGAAGCACTCGCCTTTCAGTTCAACTTTGCGGTCCGCGCATTGCATGGCAGCGCTGCGCTTGAGCAGCGGTACTTTCGCTGCCGCCGATGCGGTTTGTGCCAGGCCGGCGGCCACCAGGAGTCCGACAAATACAGGGATATTTTTCATGATAGTTAAAATATAGGCAATTTTTCCGGACGGAATTATAGCGCTCATCGCGGTATCGGGCCGCGCCATTCCCGGCTACACTGTCGAGACCTGCCAATCCTGGGAGAACGCGGTGGCCACCCTGCTGGATAGGATGAAGTTATGGCAACGTTTTCTATTGCTGGGAATAATGGGCGTGCTGCTGGTCGCACCGCCATCCTGCCTGTTCCTGCGCGAGAACAGCCGCAATATTCACTTTTCCTCCACCGAGCAGACTGGACTCAAACCCGGCGCCCAGGCACTCGACCTCCTGCAAAGCATCCAGCAGCACCGCGGCCTGTCGGCAGCCTTCGTCGGCGCCGGCCAGTTGGCCAGTGAGCGCAGCGCCAAGGAGGCCGAAGTCAATCGCCTGCTGCTGGGCATGTCCTCCTTGCTGGCCGAGGGCGATGGAGCGGACCGCAAAATGTTTGCCCGCATCCGCGACGAATGGAGCGCCCTGGCGCGCGACGTCAGCACGCGCAGCCTGGCCACCGTGGAGAGCTATGAGCGTCACACTGCGCTGTGCGAATTCATCCTGCTCTTCATTGAACAATTGGCTGACCAGTCCGGCCTGTCGCTCGATCCCGATGCCGATTCCTACTACCTGATGCGGGCCACGTATTTCGACTTGCCGCGCGTTGCCGAAGACCTGGGGCAGATGCGCGCGCGCGGCGCCGGCTTCCTGGCAACGCGCAAGATCGATATCGAAGGCCGCGCCATCATGTATAGCCTGCTCAGCAAGGCGCGCCATGCCAGTGCCGGCATGCAGCGCACCGTCGGCAAGGCGTATGCCGCCAATCCCGTGTTGAAGCAGAAGCTCGACGTCGCCGTCGCTGCCGCCACCGCTGCCGCCGCCGAAGTCACCGAACTGGCACGCACGCGCATCGTCATGGCCGACACGCTGGACTATGCAGCGCCCGATTACATCGCCGCCGCCACCCGCGCCATTGACCAGCAATTCAGCGCCGACGATGCAGCCTTCGCGCTGCTGACGGAGCACATCGCACAGCGTTTGCAGCAGCAGGATGAAACTCGCAAACTGCTGGCCGGCGCCATCGTCGGCATCGCCACGCTGGCGATCCTGGTCGGCTACGCGATCAGCCACCACCTGATTTACCAGATCGGCGGCGAGCCATCGGAAGTATGCGAGGTACTGCGGCAAGTCGCACAGGGCGACCTCACGCAGCGCATGCAGTTGCACCGGGAAGACAGGCGCAGCCTGGCCTATATGGTGCAGGACATGGCACAACGCCTGCACGCGACCGTGACCAGTGTGCGCCAGTCGGCCGATGCACTGGCCAATGCGGCGGCACAGGCCAGCGCCACTGCGCAGGCATTAAGCACCAGTTCGACCGAGCAGGCCGCCAGCGTGGAGCAGACCAGCGCCTCCATCGAAGAAATGAGCGCCTCGATTTTCCAGAACCACGAGAACTCGCGCGTCACCGACGACATGGCGGCACGCGTTGCCGGATATGCGGATGAAGGCGGCGACGCAGTGGCGCGCACCGTGACGGCAATGCAGCAGATCACCAGGGAAATCGCGATCATCGACGATATCGCCTACCAGACCAACCTGCTGGCACTGAACGCCGCCATCGAAGCCGCGCGCGCCGGCGAACATGGCAAGGGCTTCGCGGTAGTGGCGGCGGAAGTGCGCAAGCTGGCGGAACGCAGCCAGGCCGCGGCGCAGGAAATCAGCGGCGTCGCACAGAACAGCGTGGCCGTGGCCAACCAGGCCGGCAAGCTGCTGAAGGAAATCGTGCCCGGCATCCGCAAGACCTCCGAACTGGTACAGGAAATCAACGCGGCGTCGCGCGAGCAAAGCAGCGGCGCCAGCCAGATCAGCGAGGCGATCAACCAACTGAGCGACGCCACCCAGCGCAATGCCGCAGCGGCCGAACAGTTGGCCGCCACCGCCGAAGAGCTGGCGGGCCAGGCCGATTCTTTGCTCGATGCTGTTGCTTTCTTCAAAGTTTGAACGAAGCTTGATTTATGTCATGGTGCTGTCACACCCAATCCCTATAATGGCTACATCTGCTGCACACGCAAGCGATATGCGTGGCAGCGGAAGGTGCGCCGGCCCTGTGCCGGCGCAACCGCTTCCGTGGTATCTTCCCACCCATGCAAAAATTCCTGACCCTGCTGTTCCTCAGCGACGCCCACGCACGCTGGCGTTTCTGGGGCGCCATCACCCTTTTCGTCCTTAACTGCATCATTGGATCGATTCCCGGCGCGCGCGCCGAAGCGGCCGAATACGCCAGCGGCCTGGTGCTGCATAGCTGCGGCTATTCGGTGCTGGCTTTCATGCTGTTCACCGGCTGCCAGGGCGAGCCGGCGCAGCGCGCGCTGAAGGCCGTGTTCGGCATTGCCATCATGGGCGCGATCGATGAGTTCGTTCAATCCTTCTTCCCCTACCGCCACGGCTCGGTCGACGACTGGCTGGTCGACATGGCTGCCGCGATCATTGCGTCGACGGTGATGTGGGCCTTGTGGAGCCTGCGCAAGCGCCCTGCCGCTTGACGTGCGTCGGCCGGTAACGGAACGGGGTACACTTCCCCGGCGCGCAGACCTAACGTGGGCTTCTTATGGAGGATGTATGAAACTTTCCGTAATCATGCTGGTGAGCCTGGCCCTGGCGGGCTGCGCCCATGACAGCAGCAGGAAAACCGCCAGCATGGATGAAAACACCAGCACCAGCACATCGGTAGCCAGCGCTTCCGAAGGCAGCCAGGCAGCCGGCAACTGGGATGGCGTGGTGCAGTCGATCGACCCGGCGGGTTCAATGTCGGCAAGCGGGGCGGTTGGCGCAGCAGCGGCCGGCAGCGGCAGCGGTTACCGTGTCACCGTGAAAAAGGCGGATGGCTCCGTCGAGACCATCAATGTCGACAGCATGCCCAGCTACCGCGTGGGCGACAACGTCCGCTACAACAATGGCTCCTTGAGCACCAGCCCGAAATATTAATAGACCTTCTCGACCTGGTAGCCGTGCTGGCGCAGCAAGGCCGGCACGCCTTTGTCACCGACCAGGTGCAGCAGGCCGATGCCGATGAAGGCGTCGCCTTTGCGCATGATCGCTTCAATATTGGCTGCCATTTCCGGATTGCGCTTACCCAGCAAAGTGCTGTCCATGAAGCGGGCGGACACCGTGTCGCCCGTGGTCAACTCGCGTGTCAGCGCTGCGATGCGTTTGGCATCGGCAGCACTCCATGCTTCCACCAGGCCGGCGGATTTGCGCAGCGCTGCGCCGCTGTCAATATCGGCGATATTCTCCAGCAGGTAGGCTTCCTGTTGGGCGTCGCTCAGTGAACCGAACAGGCTGAGCTGGTAATCGGCCGTCTCCAGTTCCTGCAAGGGTTTCTTCTGCTGCGTTGCATTGCTCAGCAAATAGCCTTCCACGCCAAGACCGCGGTTAAAGCCGCTCTTTTCAATCTCCTGTCCGACCAGGATATTCGCCACCACCCATGGCCGGTAGTGCTCGACGCTGGACAGCGGCAGCTTGACCTTGTCCAGCGCTACCTGCAGCCTGGCCAGCGCGCCCGCCGACAAATGCTCGCGGATGGTTTGCCCGGCCGGGTATTGGCCATGGCGTTCCAGCGCGCGGTAGTAAGGACCGCTGGCGCGCACATCGAGTTCCAGCACCAGCGAGCTGGACTTGGCCAGCGCTTCGGTGACTTCAGGCTCGAGCGGGAAAAAGTCCTGTTTGCCCACGTGGATGGTGCCGAACAGGTAAGAAGTTTTGCCTGCGTGATGCACGCGGTACAGCGTGCCGCGACGCGGCACGTCGTTGACCTGCATGGCATCGGCGGGCGCGGCGGAATTCGCCGGCGGGATACTCATATCCATGGTGTGTGCCGACAGGGAAAATGACAATGCAGTCAGGAAGACAAGCTTGCGGAACATGGCATCTTTTCATGGGATGCCTGTGTCGCAGCCAGGCATGGGCTGAAGGCTTCCGGTGCGAAAGCCTTGTTGCCCATGGTAAGGTTATTTACTGCCGTAAAGCAATACTCGTTTCGCCAACAATGTCGACAATTACTTCGCCAACTCCACCAGCACCGCGGTATACATTTCCAGATTGAGAAGTAATTGTTTTTCCGTTATGAACTCGTGCTCGGAGTGGCCGCTGTAGACCTTGCCCGGCATGGTTGGGCCAAAGCTGACTGCGCGCGGGAACAGGCGCGAATTGGTGCCGCCGCCAATGGCAATCGGTTGCGGGTCCTTGATGCCGGTGTAGTGGGAGAACACCTTCATCAGGGTTGGCAATTGCGGCGCCTTGTCCTGCACCCAAGGCTCGCCAATCTGCGCTGCCAGGGTGGCACGCGGCTGGTTTTCCGCCTTCCAGGCGTCGAAGGCCTGGTTGATTTCCGCCGTCAGCTGGGCTGTTGTTTTTCCGCGCGGGCGGCGCAGGTTGATACCCAACACCAGCCCGTTGTCGGTCGACTTCAGGGTAGTCGGCGATACGGTCATCGGCCCCATGAAGTCGTCGCTATAGGCAATCTTGCCGAACTTCTCACCCTGCAGCCCGGTGCCGATCATGTCGTTGACGAAATCGACCATCATGCCGGCCTGGCTGGCGCCCCAATGCTGCACGTCCAGCGCATCGGCCAGCATGGCGATGGCATTTACGCCATCTTGCGGTTTCGAGGAGTGGGCAGCGAGGCCTTTGGCGGTGACGGTCAGGCGCGTGCCCTGCCGCGCGTACTGGTAGCTCATGCCCTTCTGCTGGGCGGCGCGGGTGCGGATCGCCGTTTCCAGCGCGGCGTCGGCATTGTCGATCACGGCGCGCGCATCTTCGGGAATCTGGCTGTCGAAGAAACCGCCGGTGAAACTGGCCACCAAAGGCCCGCTGCCCGGCGCCGAAGCGAAGTTCGGCAAGGTCACGCGCACGCCGCCCCAGCCCTTCTCCGCCGTCACTGCCGGATATTCGGCGTCGATGGTGATATTGGTTTGCGGTGGCGTATGGGTCTTGAGGAAGGCTTCCAGCGGCGCCCAGTCCGATTCCTCGGCCATGTAGATATACAGTTCAATGCGTTTTTTCAGCGGCACATTGCGGTCCTTGATCGCCTTCATCGCGTACATGGCGGTGGCAATCGGGCCCTTGTCGTCTTCGGTGCCGCGTCCCAGCAGCAGGCCAGGCTCGCTGGTGCGATCGAGCTTGAACGGCGACTGCTTCCACTTGCCCGGATCAACCGGCTGCACATCGCCGTGGGTAATCACGCCGACGCGTTCCTTGGCCTCTCCCAGGCCGACCACCATGATGTAGCCATGGTCGGCAAAGTCCAGCCCCAGGCGTCTTGCCTCGTCCTTGATGAAGCGCTTGAAGCCGATGTGCTGCGGGTTCTTTTCGAACGGCACCTTCTCGTCGGCCACGGTATTGAAGCTGACCATGCTGGCCAGGCTGTCGATCACCTTTTCGCCGTAGGCCTGGCGGGCATGGCGCGCGGCTGCGGTGGCGTCGTTGCTGAGGGGAGTTGCGGCATGGGCAGTGGCAAAGGCCAGCGTGGTGGCTAGTGCAAGTCTCTTGATCATTATGCTATTGGTAGTTGGACAGGATTTTGTTGATGGCGCCTTCGCGCACCAACTGGGTAATGGCGGCATCGACTTCCGCCAGGGCCACACGGCCCTTTTCCGAAACGGCGCAGCGTGTGTAATAACTGCGCACCACCAGCGGTTCATGGACGTTGACCTTTTCGCCCTTGTGCAGCTGGTAATCGTAAAACGTTTTGATGGTAGCGACATGGCGCAAGCGGCCTGCCGCCAGTTTGCGCAGGTTGGCCAGGTTGGAATGCGCATCGGCGCGCACAAAGCCGGTGCCCATGGCCTTTTCCATTTCGGGATACTGGAATCCCAGCACGGTGCCAATTGGCTGGCCCCACAGGTCAAGCAGGCTTTGCGGCTGCGCCACGGTCAGCGAAGTGATGACCATTTCAGTCTGCGGCATGAAGGCTTGGGTCCAGCCGAAATGCCCCTGCAGCCATTCCGGCAGGTACATGCAAATGACGTCGCCCTGCCCTGCTTCGAGCGCCATCGAGATGCGCTTGCGCGGCAACGCGAGCGTAACGGCGGTGCGGCCCATTCTTTGCGCCAGCGCCTCGGCCAGGTCCTTGTGGATGCCGCCAGCGACTTCGCCATTGCGAATGTCGGCCAGCGGCATCTCGGTGCCGGTATCGACCAGCATGACCACTTTCTCTGCGCGTGCCGAAGCTGCAGTCAAGAGGGCGAACATGATGGCGGAAATGGCTTTCATTTGGAAATATTAACCCACCAGCAGGCTTTTTGTTTCAGTGCTATCCTGCTGCGCAATGAAACAAGAGCACCACATCACCCCCGCCATGATCCTGCTGCTGGCTGTCGCCAGCGGCCTGATAGTCGCCAACCTGTACTACGCCCAGCCCCTGGTGGGGCCGATCAGCCGGGCCACCGGGATCGATCCCGGCGCTGCCGGCTTGATCGTCACGCTGACGCAGGTCGGCTACTGCCTTGGCCTGGCTTTCATCGTGCCCTTGGGCGACCTGCTGGAAAACCGCCGCCTGACCATTACCCTGCTGGGCGCAACGGCCGTTTCGCTGCTGGCTGCGGCGATGGCTGGCAATGCAGCGACCTTCCTCGCCGCCGCCTTCTTCATCGGGCTTTGTTCCGCCGCTGCCCAGGTGCTGGTGCCGTTTGCGGCGCACATGTCGGCGCCCGAACACCGCGGCCAGACCGTAGGCACTGTGATGAGTGGCCTGCTGCTTGGCATTATGCTGGCGCGGCCCGTCTCGAGCCTGGTCACCGACGCACTGGGCTGGCATGCGATCTTCTTCATCTCCACCGCCGCCATCGCCGCGCTGGCCGTGGTCCTGCATGTACGCCTGCCGCAGCGGGTGCCGGAAGGCGGCTACCGCTATGGCGGCCTGCTGGCCTCCATGTGGACGCTGCTGCGCACCACGCCGGTACTGCGCCGCCGGGCGGCCTACCAGGCATGCATGTTCGGCGCCTTCAGCCTGTTCTGGACCACGGTGCCGCTGGTGCTGGCCAGCCCGGCCTTCAATCTTTCGCAGACCGGCATTGCGATTTTCGCGCTGCTTGGCGTGGCAGGCGCGATCGCCTCGCCGATCGCCGGCCGGCGCGCCGACCAGGGCAAGAGCCGCTCGACCACCTTGATGGCGCTGCTGGCCGCCGCGGCGGCTTTCGGCGCGCCCTTGCTGCTGCATGGCGGGCGCGAATTCACGCTGGTGCTGCTGGTGCTGTGCGGGATCGTGCTGGACATGGGCGCTTCGGGCAACCTGGTGGTCGGCCAGCGCGCCATTTTTGCGCTCGGCGCGGAAATGCGCAGCCGCCTGAATGGCCTGTATATCTCGATCTTCTTTGCCGGCGGCGCCTTCGGCTCATGGCTGGGCGGCTGGACCTGGGCCCACCATGGCTGGAACGGGGTGCTGGTGGCGGGTCTGCTGTTCCCGCTGCTGGCGCTGGTCTTTTTCGCGACGGAACGCAGCGATCAATGAGCCCACATGCGGAACTCGCCCTGCATCTGCACGTTGCCGTTGATATTGACGCTGCCAAGGTTGCCGGTAACGGCGGCATTGGGATCGTTCTGCACGCTCATTGATTCGAAGCCGAAGTTTGTGTAGCGCATTTGCGACGGCAGCGTAATGGCGATGTAGTCGCCGTTGCCGTCCGGGCGGTTTTTCACGTTCAAGCCGATCGCGAACATGTCGACCGTGCCGCGTACATTGCGCAGCACGATGTAGCGCGGCTGGCCGCCGTCGTGAAAGCCCAGCGACAGGCGGCTGTCGGTCACGGCGCCAACCAGGGTCGGGTCGTTCAGCACCACGTGGGCGGCGAAGTTGATGCCGTCGCGGGCGCTGACGCCGGACAGTTCGCTGTCGTCAAGCGGCTGGGGCGGCGCGGCCTGCAGCCAGGCCGGGAGCAACAGCAATAGCGCGGCAAGTCTCTTCATTGGCGGAATTTGATATCAAGGTAGTTGATCTGGATATTGCCGATGCGCGATGAGCCCAGGTCCACATTCCCGCTGGGCGCCGTAAAACTGATCTTGCCGATTTCAATGCCGCCACTGGCCGCCTGGCCGGTACCGTACTGCGCGTCGGGCGCACCGATGCCGATGTGCAGGCGCGGCCCGTTTTCGTCGGCCAGCGCGTTGACCAGCGCAGGCTGGCGCGCCACGTCGGCAAACACCCAGGGCTGGCCGGTGAAGTTGCCGTTTTCGTCGGTGGCGCCGATGCGGATGTTATCGAGCGCCATCTGCCCGGCCATGTTGGCGCGGCCGTTCGGGCGCAGCGCCCATTGGCCGACGTCCATGCGCAGCGCTACGCCGAGCGCCAGGCCGTCCTGCGTGCGCGGGGTGGAGAATTGCCAGCCCCCGCCGTACAGGGCAAGGTCGCTCACCACGATGGAGCCACCGTCGCGGTCGATGCCGTCGGCGTTGACGCCGAAGTCGTAGGCGAGCTGCCATTTCTGTTCGCCGTTGAGGTTTTGCGGCAGGTTGAACTGCGCGATATCGGCCAGGCCATTGGTACTGCGCACGACGTCGAAGCGGTAGGGATCGGAGAACGGCGTGGCGCTGTCGCTGCGCGATGCGCTGGGATTGCCGGCCCAGATACTGGCGCCGTCCGGGCGCGTGTAGCTCACGCGCAGGTCGCCGTTCATCGAAAAGCCGTTCAGGTCGAAGCTGACGCCGTCGCGTCCCCGCACGTCGGACAGCGCGCTGTCGTTCAGGGGGCGCAAGCCGTCGGCCAGCGCCAGCGCCGGCGCCAGCGTCAGCGCGACGCACGCGGCCAGCAGGGAGCGGCGCGCGCTTTGCATCAGCGCCCCGCCGGCACGGTTGGCGCGGCAAGCGTGACCGCCGGCGCCACGGGAGCCGGCACCTGCACCGCAGGCAGGTTGGTGAGCGACACCAGCTTGTCGCGCCAATTGAGCCAGACGCCCGACTGCGCGGCATCGGGCATCTGCGTGGTGCCGCTGGGCGCCTGGAACTGCACGCCCGACTTCAGCACCGAAATCCAGAAATCGCGGCTCGGCCCAGTGGCATCGCCCGCGCGCACGCCGACCAGGGAGCTGGCGCCGTCCCAGCGCTTGCCGCCACCCGCATCGGTATGCGAATCGATGGTGGCCGGCTGGCCGTTTGCATCGGTGCCGCTGACCAGCAGCGAACCGGACAGGCTGTTCAGCTTCAGGCCCACATCGCCCTTGATGCTGTCGAAGCCCATGCGCATGCCCACCACTTCGCGCGGCGCGCCGGCGTCGCCAGTGTTGCGGTACACGACTTCGAAATACGGATTGGTGATCGACACCCTGCTGCCGTTCTGGCCGAACTGCAGTGCCGGCATGTCGATATCGGCGCCGGTTCCTTCGCGCGCAGGAAACCGGTAATCGCCCAGGCGGATATTGCGCAAGCCCGCATTCAATTCCACGTCCGCATCGAGCGCGATGCGCGTGAAGTCGAAGCCGCCCAGCGTGCTGTTGCTCACTGCCAGCAAGCCCTGCCCGCGTGCGCGCGACAGGTCGTCGTCGCTCATGGGCCGCAGTTGCGCCGCAGCCGGCGCGCAGAAAAAGACGGCCGCCAGGGCGGCCGCAAAGAGACGGGATTCCATCATCAGGACATTCGCAGAGCGGCCGCTCCCACGGCCGCCACAGCGATCAGTGTGCCCAGATCCACACTTGGGTGCCACGCAGATCGAGCTGGTTCATGGCCATCGAACCGTAGGAAGCATTGCTGCCGCCCATCTTGATTGCGTCAACCGAGATGTTCAGCAGTTTGCCTGCTGCCACCTGCACGTCGGCCGGGATCGCGATCTGCACCACGTCGCCGCCGGTGGCCGGGTTGTAGAAGGTGCCTGGGTTGGTCACGCCAGCAGCGCCGGCAGCCTGCAGGAAGGAGTTTTTCGACAGGATGTCGATGGTTGCAGCGATCAGGCCATTGACCTTGATGCCGTTGAAGCTCACCGAACCGCCGCCCAGGCCGTTGGCGTCGAGAGCGTCGGTGTCGGTGTAGACGAAGGATTCGACTTTGACGTTCAGGTTGGCGCCGATCGACACGCCGTCCTGGCCGGTAACTGCGCTCAGTTCCGCGTCTTTGATCGGGGTCATGGCCGATGCCGACAGGGCCAGGGTGGACAGGGCGATTGCTACAGCGGTGGTAATGCGTTTCATATCGTTGATCTCCGTTCGAATAAGAATAATGTGCTTGGTGTGGTGCTCCTGTATGCCTCCTTGCCGGTCGCGGGCCTGGTGGGCCCGGTGCGGCGAGGCACCGTCTTAATATTGTCGCAATATTAATTAAATTTATGATAGGTGGCGGCGCCGGACAGGGTCTAGCGTTTCACACTGACCGCACAGGCCAAACGCTTGTCCTGGCGAGCCAGCCAGAGGAAGAGCGCCGTTCGCCGCATGTTGCTTGCATTAGCATAAGTTTTCGTGTGCGAAGTAGAGGTGTGCATCTAATTTTTATGCATCGTGCAAGCCGCGAAACGTGCGTAAATAAATAACAAAAGAGCAAGGACGAACGTTCGTCCACATTACATTGGAGACGCCATGGGTGCAGGATTCGACGCGCGCGCGACGCGCAAGGGCAGCGCTTACCCCAACGATCGGGAGCTGCCATGCTGATGCTGTTGATGGGGGTCCTGGCAGCCCTGATTGGCGGTTCCGCCGCCCTCTCCCGCAACGAAGTGCAGGAGCGCCCCAAAGGCCAGTACGAGATGCCGCAAACCATGCTGGGCGGCGGCAGCTACTCGCAGGCGGTGAGCATGGAGCCGTTCTCCGAGCTCAAATACCGCCACATCGTGCGCCAGGCTTACGACTACAGCTGCGGCTCGGCGGCGCTGGTCACCATCCTCAAGTTCCACCTGGGTCTTGACGTCACCGAGCAGCAGGCCATGGAAGGCATGCTGGAAAAGGGCGAGAAGGAAAAGATCATCGAGCGCCGCGGTTTTTCGCTGCTGGACATGAAGCGCTACGCCGCTTCGCTCAACGTGCCCGCCGCCGGCTACAAGGCCGAAGTCAAGGACCTGCTGACATTGGACGAGCCGGCCATCGTGCCGATCGACTACGCCGGCGCCAAGCACTTCGTGGTCCTGCGCGGCATCCGCAACGGCGTGGTCTTCATCGCCGACCCTTCGGCCGGCAACCTGGCCTTCTCGGTGCAGGAATTTGCCACGCTGTGGGACAAGAACACCTTATTCATCCTGTCCGCACCGGCCGGACAGAAAGCGCCGGCACAACTGGCGCTGAATGACCAGGAGCTGGGCGTGGTCGACATGGACCGCGTCACCAACCATGGCCAGCTCGATCCTTTCAACAACACCACGCAACTGCTGGAACGTGCCGTCAACTCCGGCCCGGCCCGCACCTGGATGCACCGTCAATAAGGAAACGCGAATGAAATATCAGTACCTGCCATTCATGCTTGCCACCGCCCTGCTGGTGCATTCGACCGCCGGCGCGCAGGAAAGCACGGCAGCCACCAGTACCGCCGCCGCACGCGATGCGCTGGCGAAGAAGGAAGGCGAAGGCGACCAGAGCGCCCTGCTGAAAGAAACCCTGACTGCAGTCGACAAGCAGTATTCCCTGATCCGCAAAGGCAAATCGCAGTACACCTATGACCTGAACTACACCTACATCGGCCAGGAAAAAATCGTCACCGATATCGCGGCCGATGGCCTGAGCCTGTTCGAAATCGAGAACGTCTCGGCCCACGTGGTCACCAATACCCTGTCGGTCGACTACGGCGTGTGGGACAACCTGACCGCCAACGTGACCCTGCCCGTGATCGGCAAGTTCGCCGAGTCGCGCAACGGCAACAACACCTCGTTCTCGCTGGGCGACATCGCCATCGGCGCCCGCTACCAGCCGTGGGAAGCACGCCGCGACCGCGCCAACTTCACCGCCACCAGCAACCTGCGCCTGCCCACCGGCCGCAGCCCGTTCAAGATCATCGCCGGCAGCGGCGAGGCAACCGGCAGCGGCGTCGCTTCGCTGTCGCTGGGCATGAACGTCAACCGCATCGTCGACCCGGTAGCGCTGTTCGGCTCCCTGTCGCTGACCGGCAGCACCCAGGCCACCGGGCTGCACCAGGTCAACGGCACACGCGTGCTGACGCGCGTGGCGCCCGGCACACAGTTCGGCTTTGGCATGGGCTTCGCTTATGCACTGTCGTATGGCATTTCTACTACGATGTCGTTCCAGGGCGCGATCTCGCAAGGCGCCAAGCTGCGTTTTGAAGACGGCTTGAACGTGCGCACCAATTCGCAAACGTCGGCGATCCTCAACTTCGGCATGGGTTACCGCATGTCGCCGAAGAACACGGTGAACATGTCGGTCGGCATCGGCCTCACCAGCGACTCGCCGAACTTCTCGGTGGGCCTGAACTTGCCGCTGGCGTTCTGACGAGGCAGCAATGCGAGCCCCGCTCCGCCTGGCGGCATGCGCCGCCGCGCTTGCCCATGCACTGCCCGCGCACGCCGCGCTGGTGGAAAACCTGACCACCAGCGTGGTGGCCATGTCGCTCGGAAACGCCGTGACGGCCGACCCGCCCGGCATCGACTCCGTGCACTTCAACCCCGCCGGGCTGGCGCGCCTGCAGGGCGACAGCATGCAGCACACGGCGTTTGGCGCCTCGATCCGCGCCAGCGCCAGCTTCTCGGCGCCGGCCGGCTTCGACATCGGCGGCTGGAAGGACGATCCGGTCAGCGGCACCCGCACGGGCCCGATGCGGCAAGCCATGTATGTGCCGGCCTACGGCATGCCGGGCTGGCGCCTGCCCGGCGTGATCGTGCCGACCTTCGGCTTCGCCTGGAACAATCCCGGCTCGCCCTGGACCTTCGCCACCAATTCCTATATGGCGCAGGCGATCAGCCTTGACCGCACCAAGGACCCGGACGACCCGGGCCGCTTCGACGGCCGCCAGATCCAGTTGCAACGGCTGGTATGGGCTTCGCCGGCCGTCGGCTACAAGTATTCGGACACGCTGCGCTTCGGCGCTGCCGTGCCGATTGCGCACTCGGCCTTCGTGGTCGATACGCATATGCGCTTCCCCAACCAGCTGCTGGGCATCTTCGGCAAGCTGCAGGAAGGCTGGTGCCCGGAAGAAGGCGGCAACATCATCGACACCTTCGGCTTTGGCCTGTGCGGCGGCGGCAAGGCCGGCATGGTCAATCCGTTCAAGAAGGCTGCCGCGATGCGGCTGGAAATGACCTCGCCGGTCGATCCGACGCTGAACCTGGGCCTGCTGTGGGAACCGCAGCCGTGGTTTGCACTGGGCGTGGTCTACCAGGGCGGTTCGAAGACCCGCTACACCGGGCATTACACCTTCGAGACCGAGCCGATGCTGCGCAACTTCGTCAAGGGCCTCAATTCCAGCCTGTTCGGTCCCGTGGCAGGCGCCATCCTTGGCCTGCCGCAGTCGATCCCGGAAGTCCAGCACGGCAATATGTCGGCCAGCATTCCCTTCCCTTCGCACCTGCAGGTCGGCGTCAAGTTCAAGCCGCTGCGCTACGTGCAGCTGAACGTGGATGCCAGCTATGCGCGCTGGAGCGACTGGAACCAGCTGGTGTTCGAATTCGACCAGAGCATCAAGCTGCTGGAAGTGGCGCGCCTGTACGGCGTTCCCGATTCGAGCAAGCTGAAAATCCCGCGCGGCTACAAGAGCGTGCTGAATATGGGCTACGGCCTGCAGCTGTTTCCGTTTGAAGGCATGGCGCTGCGCCTTGGCTACGAGCCGCGCAAGTCGTCAGTCCCGGCCAACAAGATCGACCTGATCGCGCCACTGCCGGACACCAAGCTGTTCAGCGTAGGGCTGAACTGGCGCATCAGTAAGAAGTATGAGCTGAACCTGGCCGGCTCCTACATGAAGGGCAAGTTCAACGCGCCGGCCGAAACCTCGGACAACATGAACAGCAGCAAATTCCTCAACATCATCTACAACCCTTATGCCGGCCAGGACGTGGCTGGCGATATCAAAGTCCGGTACGCCGGATTCAGTCTTGTTGAACATTTCTAGGAGCGCACGAGATGAAAAAACTCGCGACAATGATCGCCGCCCTGGCCATCGGGGGCACAGTGCATGCGGCGCCGGTTCCGGCCGCGAAACAGGAGTTGGTCAACCGCGTGCTGCAGCTTTGGCACCCGGAGAGCATCGGCGAATCGATGCTGCAAGCGCCGGTGGGCGACGCCGTGCAGCAGGCGCGCGCCGTGCTGCAGGGCCGCGTTTCGCCGGAAAAGCGCGACGCTGCGCTGAAGGAGATCGTGGCCGATGCACGCCAGTTCATGGACCAGAACAAGCCGCTGGCGCAGGCCAGCGCGCAAAAGCTGGTCGGCACCACGGTGGCCCCGCTGCTGGCCGAGCGCTTCACCGATGACGAGCTGCGCCAGATCATCACCATCCTCGAATCGCCGGTGAAGAAGAAGTTCGAAGCCATGGTGCCCGAGCTGCAGAAGAAGCTGGGCGAAGGCGTTGCCGCCGATACGCGTGCCGTGATGGATCCCAAGCTGCAGGAACTGCAGCAGCGCATCGGCATGCGCCTGCGCAGTGCGGTGACACCATAAGCGGGAGCACAGGCCATGAGCTATTCTTCGGCTCTTCACCTGGTGCGCGGTGTGAAATCGCGCCTTTCCCACTCCGGCGTTGAAGCGGAGGCGCTGTTCGAGCTGGCCGGCCTGAATGAAGGCGACGGCCTGGCCTGCGACGCGCTGACGCTGTCGGACAAACTCAGCCACCTGTGGGAACTGGTGGTTGAACATTCCGGCGATCCGCTGATCGGCCTGAAGGTTTCCACCCCGCACCGCCTGGGCTGGCTGGGCGTGATGGGGCACATCATGCTGCTGTCACCGACCGTGCAAAGCACGATCGAGCGCTGTCACGGCCACACGCGGGTAGGCATCCTGCTGCCCGGCTTGCAGCGCGTGGTGCCGCGCCAGCGCTACGACTTCGTGTGGTGCGTGCTGCTGCGCACCCTGCGCTGCGCGTCCGGCCGCGACGACGCGGTGCCGGTGAAGGTGGAATACGCCTTTCCGGAACCGGCCAATTCGGCATTCTTCGAAAACACCTTTGGCTGCCCGGTGCATTTCAACCGGCCGCACAATGTGATGGAGTTTTCCGATACCGACATGGTGGCGGCGCTGCCCCATGGCGGCATGCCGCCGCCGGGCGGGCCACAGCCGATCCTGGCGCAACTGGCCGAGGCGCAGCCGCCTGCCTTCACGGCCCGGGTGCAGGAAATCCTCGCTTCGCTGCTGCCGAAAGGGCCGCCGCATCGCGATGCCGTGGCCAATTTGCTGGCCATGAGCGAGCGTACCTTGCAGCGCCGCCTGGCCGAGGAAGGCACCAGCTTTTCCGCCGTGGTGGACGACACCCGGCGCGCCCTGGCGCGGCAATCGCTTGAAGCTGGCGAACTGTCGCTGAAGATGCTCAGCTTCCAATTGGGCTTTTCCGAACCGAGCGCGTTTTACCGGGCCTGCAAGCGCTGGTTCGGCATGACGCCGTCCGACCTGGCCAATCATGGAGAAAAACATGGCATGGTATAAAGCGGAGCATCCTGCGCAACTGTTTGGCCAGTTGCTGGTCAAGCACAAGCTGGTCACTGAAGAACAGCTTCAGAGCGCAATCGAACACCAGCGGCAGACCGGCCAGCGCCTTGGCGAAATTTTCGCCGAATGGGACCTGGTGACGCACCAGCATGTGCAGGACATCCTGCTCAAGCAGCGTCGCGTGCGCATGGCGGCGGCGCTAATCGGAGCAATCTTTGCGCCGCTGGAAGCGTATGCCGCCGAAACGCTGGCGGCTGCGCCGGCAGCCATCAGCGCGCCTGCGGCAATCCTGCCGCGCGAGGGTTCGCTTGCCGCGCTGGCCGAGAGCGAACTGGATGCGGTGACCGCCCAGGGCCTGGATGAAGAGCTGGTGCGGCAGGTGCGCGAGCAGCTGAAGCGCAATGGCGTGGAAGTGAGCGGCGACCTGGCCAAGCTGGTCAATCCGGTGCTGGGGCTGGTGGAATCGGACGTCAGCATGCATAACGTGGTGTATGCGCCGAACCGCGCAGCAACCACCGTCAATCCGGACGGCTCGCTGTCGCTGAACCTGCCGACCACGATTGGCGAAATCAACTTCAACAACATCCGCCTGCACGGCGCAGCGGCAGGCGGGCCGACGTTCGGCAGTATCTCGATCCGCGGCATCGACCTGACCGGCACCGTCATCACACTGGCGCTCAAACGATGAAGACCACCGCCGCTGTCGCCGCGCTCGCCACCACCATCGTCACGGCCCTCGCCGCGCCCGGCACGGCAAGCGCCGCCGCTGCGCCGCTGGCGCCCGACGTGTCCGCACTTGCCAGCGGCACCATCCAGGTGGCGGAAGCGCCAAGCGCCGGCCTGCCCGGCAAGGCCTTTACCGCCTGGACGCTGGTCCAGGCCAGCGTCCCACGCCTGTGCGCACTGGTGCAGGACTACGCCTCCTACTCCTCCTACATGCCAAACACGAAAAGTGCGCAGCCGGTTGGCGAAGGAGATGGCTACGTCCTGGTCGACATGACACTCGATCTCCCGCTAGGCCAGCAGAAGAAATATCGCCTGCGCCTCGAACAGCAGCAGCAACCCGACACGACCCAATGCAAACTCGCCTGGCGCCTGGTCCCCACCGGCCTGGCGCCAGCAGACACCATCGCCGACACCACCGGCTATTGGCTCTTCACCCCGATCCAGGGCGAAGGCGGCAAAACGCTGATCGAATACCATGTGTACGCCGACCCCGGCCCCGTACCCTACGGCTTCGGCTGGATCGTCGAGATGATGAGCAAGCGCAGCCTCCCGCGCACGCTGGAAGCCGTGCGCGCGCAAGCGGCCAGGTAGGCGGCAGGCAGCGCAATCAATCAACGCAACGGAACACGCCCCTCATTTTCGACCGCTGTTCGGCTGTCAGCCGCGCGGCGGTCGCATTGTAGATATAGTTTTCCTCTTCCCGCATCAGGAGGAAGCTGCCATCGGCCTGTTCGCTCCAGACCAGATAGCCGCAGTACGTATCGGCATTGGCAAAGCTCCCGGTGAAATCCACCGCAGCATACGTACCCGGAGTGCCGTTTTGCGAGCTGCGATAAATCGTCACCTTTTTCAGCTCGCGCCGCTGCACGACGCCAGAGCGTGCAGCGCTGAATGCAACGGCATCGCGCCACCCTTCGAACGTCCACTGCCGCCGCAGGCCTGCCCCGAGGCGCTCCCATGCCTCGGTATAGTGCGCAGCGTCTTTCTCGGCAAAGTAAGCCTTGCTCAATTCCTCAACGCGCGCCTTCTGCGAACCTGTGGGTTGCCATGATGGTGCGGCGCCGCCGGCCTTGGGCGGCACCAGCGACTGTTGCAGCGCCGTGTTCATGCGGCGGAATTCCTCCAGCATGCTGTCGCAGGCTTCCTTCTTCGCCTGGCACAGCGAATTCATTTTGATCGACACCTGGCCATTTTCCATGACCACGGTGCGCCGCACAGCCGCGGGATGGGCAGGGTGGCCCGGCAGCGTGAAAGACCACAGCGTGCGGTTAGCCTTGTCGTCCGCAGTTGTCCAACTGCCCTCCTCGGAGACCGTGACGTCGCCGCGCGCTTTCAACGCCTCCAGCGCTGTGGCGGGTGAGGTGTAGCCGAAACCGTCCGGCGCTGCTGCCGATGCGGCCAGGATTATCAGGAGATCGATCATGTGTTGCAATATAGACCACGGCGCGACCAAAGGTCAATTGTGGTAGCATCCGGCGGTCTTACCACCAAACCACGAGCCGCCATGCCATCTGCCCAACGCCTGTCCGATGTCGTCGCCACGGAGCTGGAAACCCGTATCCTCGAAGGTTCGCTGAAGCCCGGCGACCGCCTGCCGTCCGAACGCGAGCTGGCGGTGGAACTGGGCGTGTCGCGCCCTTCCCTGCGCGGCGCCTTGCAGTCGCTGGTGGCCAAAGGCCTGCTGATCACACGCCACGGAGGCGGCACGTTCGTGACCGATTCCATGCAGGCGGCGTTCACCGACCCATGGCAGCAAATGCTGAAAGACCATCCGGATATCCACGGCGATATGCTGGAGTTCCGCCATATGCTGGAAGGCCAGGCGGCGCAACTGGCGGCCGAGCGCGGAACGGAAGAAGATTTCGCACGCATTCGCGCCTGCCATGAAGCGCTGGAGCGCGCCTTTACGGCGCAAGACCTTGAGCTGTGCATCAAGACCGACGTGGAATTCCACCAGGCGATCGCAGATGCTTCGCACAATGTGCTGATCGGGCATTTGAGTTCCAGCCTGCACAAGGTCATGGAAGGCCATGTGCAGAGCAACCTGGAATACCTGAATGCGCGCCCGGAATTGTGGGCGCAGCTCCAGGCACAGCACCGTGCGATCTGGGATGCAGTGCGGGAGCGCAGGATGGATGTGGCAGGACGCGCTGCCCACCACCACCTGGATTTCGTGCAGCAAACCATGCGCGAAACCATGAAGAATGAGGGACGCCGCAGCGCGGCAACGCGGCGGCTGTCAGCCAACGCATAAGCTGTATTACTTCAGATGTGCCAGTTTCGGACTTAAGCTGACCGGCGTCCGACGACCGGCAACATTCCCCCGTAATGCAACGGTTGGCCCGTCCAACTGTGTACGGCGTTTCCGCTGAAATGAGCCGCTGTTTTCCGCTGTTTTCCGCTGTTTCCCGCTGTTTTTGAGGGAACCATCCGCGCGCGCCGCGATCCAAGAAAAAACAGCGGAAAACAGCGCGTTTCAGCGCAAAACAGCGGAGGAAAACAGCATGAAAGACATAACGAGGGATGCGGATCACATACTCGCGATCCAGTTTTCGAATTCCTTCGTCAGGCCCGGCGGATTTGCGCGGCTGGTTTGCACGGCAATTTCGTCATAATATTCAAGCTCATGCACGATGATGGGGATCGGTTTGGAGAATTTTTGTTCGATCATCCCGGATGCATGCAGCGCCTGAGCGATCCGCACGCAGGCCTCAACGAAGTAAGCCGTAATCCGGTCTGCTGTCTGCATACATTGGTCAAAGTCCGCGTCCTCTTCTTCATCCGTGTACCAGATTCCACTTGCTTTCAAATGAGCTTGCAGCAGCAACCCACCTTGAGTCCCCGGTTCGCCGATGAACTGCAGGTCGTTCTGGAGCCAAAAAGCGAAATTCCATTTCGCTTCTTCAGCATTTGATGCTGACAGGGCACTCGCGGTCGCCTGTGACAGGGTGTTGTAACCCAGCTGGAGAACGGGATATCGGGGGTCGTCGCCGATATCGAAGACATGGAACGAAAGCGCATAGATATCGGGGTCGGCATATGTGTCGACGTTCGCCAATACAGTGCAAATTTCATCGTAAGCGAATCTTTCAAAATCGTTCATATAGTGTGGCGGCGCCTGCGAGGAGCCGGGCACCATCTTTCCCAGGTATTCATAAGTTTGAGTTTCCAAAGCCAGACACAGTTTGAGCATCAGGAATCAACCATCTTGATGAATAAGGAAAGGCATTAATGTACTGCCTTGCGAGAGCCTCTGATTCCTGAACTTGGTCCCCCGATAGCAGTGCGATGACCCGAGCAATCCCATTCGTAGTGTCATTCGCAGCTTCAAGGTCCGCCTGGTCTATCAATGGTGCGGCAGAATAGTTAGCCTCCGCACAGCGGTACCATGCATAAGCGGACACCAAGTCCCGTGTCACACCCTTCCCTTCTTCATACGCAGATGCCAGGTGCCATTGTGCTTCCCTATCTCCATTTTTTGCAGCAATAACCCAGAGCGAAACCGCACGCTCTGGCTCAGACGCGCCGCCCAGGCCAAAGTAAAGCAGATAACCGAGGTTGTTATAAGCTGCTCGTACATTTTTCTTCGCTGCTACTCCCCAATGGGCGCGCGCTTCGGAATAGTCCTTGGCTCGGAAAGATTTCACCCCTTGGTCGTATTCTGATTCGTTCGACGTTGTAGCGCATCCAGCCAATAGAGCCAACGCAAACAAGATAGCTTTAGTTTTCATTTTTTATTGAACGCGGATTCGAAACCGGTGGTGTCATAGCTGTAATTTTGAGGTGCTGCTGGTGTTCGACCATCGCCGACGCATGACTACACCCGTTCAATCGAATAAGGTTCTATCTCGCATCCCCAGCCGCCAAAGTGCCCGCAGCCACCAGGGCCGCGAGGCCCGCGCAGGATTCCAGTCACCAACACGCGCTTGCCGACCCACTTCGACAGAATTTTTTCATTAGCTTGAATGCTTCCGCTTCCAAAGCTCAACCACACACTGGATTGGTAGTATGGCGGCTCAACTTCCTCCGTGATTTCTCTCCGCTCAGATTTAGGGAAATGTCCGATGGACACGTTCTCAAACTCAAACGTCAAGAGTCCCGTTACCGCAACTGCCTGCCCATCCAGTTCGGAAAGCCGGTCTATAAGCTGATTTACCGATAGCATAATTATTAGTCGCGTGCGCGACGATAGTGCATGGCGACTGCCCCGTTGCCGAGCGCCTTGGCCGAGCGCAGCTCAAGCCGCCGTGTGCTGGGCAGCCCGCTTTGGTACAGTGTCGGACCATGGCCCGCGATCCTCGGGTGCATGAGGAACAGGTATTCGTCGATCAGCTCCAGCCGGTCCAACTCGGTGGCGAGCTTGCCGCTGCCAAGGAGTACACCTGCCGGCGTCGCATCCTTAAGTTGTTGCACACTCGAGCGCAAGTCGCCAACGATGTGGTGGCTGTTGGTCCAGGGGAAGTCCATCCGCGTTGACGACACAACGTACTTCGGCTTGGCCTCCAGCTTGACCGCCCATTCGCGCAGCGCAGGCGGCGCATCCACCTCGCCGCAGGCGACTGCGGGCCAATAGCCCTCCATCATCTCGTAAGTGGTGCGGCCCCATAGCATGGCCCCCTTCTCGTCCATGAGGCGCGTGAAGAAGGCATGCGTCTCGTCATCGGCGATGCCTTCCTGGTGGTCGACACAGCCGTCCAGGGTGAGGTTGAGGCTGAAGGTTAGTATTCCCATCCGAATCTCCTCCGGGTTGGGAAGGGGCACCACCCTTCCCATCCATTAGTACTCCTTATTTGGCGCGCGCCTTGCCGAAGGCGTCGCCGGCTTTCCACTCTGGCATCTTCGGCGCATCGGCCACAATTCGCCCCAGGTTCAGGGTGAACTGCGCCATCTGCGTCATGCCGGCCATGGTCCAGTTGGGATCATACTCGTCGCTGACCTGGTGGTAGCTCTTGCGGTAAGCGGCGCGCATCTGCTCCGCCTTCTCCTTGTCGCCCAGGTAGTCGCTGCCCGAGGTGATCGAGAACGCCGGCACGCCGGCCTTGGCAAAGCTGAAGTGGTCGGAACGGAAGTAGCCGCCCGCCAGGTCCGGCTTCTCTTGCGCGATCACCATCTTCATCCCTTTGGCAGCCGCTTGCGCCATCTTGCCCAGGTCCGTGCGTTCGCTGCCGGCGGTGCCGATATCGCGCGTGGTGCCGATCCAGTTCAGCGAATCGAGGTTCAGGTTCGCTGCGGTTTTCGCCAGCGGCCACAATGGCGCTTCCGCATAGGCCGCGCTACCGAGCAGGCCCTGCTCCTCGGCTGCGACCCACAGGAACATCTGGCTGCGCTTGGCTGGCGATTTCACCGCTTCCTGGGCCATGGCCAGCAAGGCTGCGCTGCCCGAAGCATTGTCGACCGCGCCGTTGTAGATGGTGTCGCCGCTGCTGCCCTGTTTGCCCAGGTGGTCCCAGTGCGCCGAGTAGATCACCACTTCATCCTTCAGCTTCGGATCGGTGCCCGGCACCACGCCAGCCACGTTGAACTGTTCGACGTGGCGCACTTCGGCCTTCATGTCGCCCACCAGTTTGGCTTTCAGCGCCACCGGCTGGAAGTCCTTGCGTTCCGCGGCCGCGCGCAACTGGTCCAGGTCCAGGCCGGCAGCCTTGAACAGCGCCACGGCGGTTTCGTTGGTCAGCCAGCCTTGCAGTTCGGTGCCGGGCGTGCCTTGCGCGAGCTGGAAGCGTTCCACACCATCCCAGCTGTTTTTCACCACGCTGTAGCCATAGGAAGCCGAAGCATCGGTGTGGATCAGCAGCGCGCCGATCGCGCCCTGGCGCTTGGCTTCTTCGAATTTATAGGTCCAGCGGCCGTAGTAGGTGAGCGCCTTGCCGCCGAAACGGTTGGGCGCTTCTGCCGTCGGCATCGGGTCATTGACCATCATGACAATGACCTTGCCCTTCACGTCCTGGCCCTTGTAGTCGTCCCAGCCCTCTTCCGGCGCGGTGATGCCGTAGCCGACGAAGACCAGGTCGGCATTGAAGCTGTGCGCGGCCTGGGCATCGCCCGGCGCATAAACCCAATCCTTGCCGAAGCTGGCCGGCAGCGCCACGCCGTTCGTTTCCAGGCGCAGGTTGGACGCCGCCGCATCGGTCTTGACGCCGGCAATCTTCACCAGCTGGCGGTAGGTGACGCCGTCGACCGGCTTCAGCCCCGCGGCCATGGCCTGGGTTTCCAGGTAAGAGACGGTCAGGTCGCCGCCGCGCTGGCCGGTGCCGCGGCCTTCCAACAGGTCGCTGGACAGGAATGCCAGGTGGGCGCGCAGCGGCGCTTCCTGCACGATCGGCTGCATTGCCTTGCCGCCTTTGACGCCTGCTGCATGAACCGGGGCCAGCGCCAGCGCAATGCTGGCCGCCAGGGTGGACGCTACGAAGGTGATGGATTTAGTCATGTCTTTGTCTTGTGGATTGTCCATTGGGGCGGCTGGTGGCCGCGCGGGCATTCTAGCGGATTTGCCGCGCGCGCCAAGCTGCAGCGCAGCATGCGCGGTGGTATGCTACGCCCCGTATGAAACAGACGCCTTACATCGGCCGCTTTGCGCCCTCCCCGACCGGACCGCTGCACCTTGGATCCCTGGTAGCGGCCATGGCCAGCTATCTCGACGCCAAAGTCCATGGCGGCCAATGGCTGGTACGCGTGGAAGACGTCGACCGCGACCGCAACGTGGAAGGCGCCGACCAGCACATCCTGGCATCGCTGCAGCGCTGCGGCATGCAGTGGGACGGCGAAGTGACATGGCAAACGCAGCGCGAAGAGCTGTACCTGGCGGCGCTGCGCCAGCTTGGCACCAACATCTATCCCTGCGGCTGTTCGCGCAAGGAGATCGCCGACTCCCAGCTGCGCCAAGGCCAGGCCGGCAACCCTAACCTGGTGTATCCCGGTACCTGCCGCAGTGGCTTGGCGCCTGGCCGTGCGGCACGGGCACTGCGCCTGCGCACGCCGCAGCAACCGCATTGCCTGATCCACTTCCACGACCGCTTCGCCGGCGATATCAGCCAGGACATAACGACCGAAGTGGGCGACTTCGTGGTGCGCCGCGCCGACGGATTCTGGGCTTACCAATTGGCCGTGGTGGTGGACGATGGCGCGCAAGGCGTCACCGATATCGTGCGCGGCGCCGACCTGCTCGACTCCACGCCGCGCCAGATCTTCCTGCAGCAGTTGCTTGGCTTGCCGCAGCCGCGCTACCTGCATTTGCCACTTGTGGTTAATGCCGACGGCGAGAAATTGTCCAAGCAAACCGGCGCGCAAGCCTTCGACACGGGCGCCCCTGCCGCCAGCCTGCTCGGCAGCGCTTTGCTGCCTGCCGCGCAATTCCTCGGGCTCGCCGTCAAGGCCGGCAGTATCGACGCCTTCTGGCGCGCGGCGGTGCCGGCATGGGATGCACTGCTGCGCGCCCACGGTGAGGCGCCGCACAGACCGTAAGCCGGGCCCGCTCGATACTGGTTCCACCAAGCGAAAGGAGGTGGGCCATGCGGCACTTACTGATCTCTTGCGCCTTGTGCGCGATGGCGCTGCCGGCAACCGCCGAGGACAATTTTTTCCGTTGCGTCGACAGCCAGGGCGTGGTCATGTTGACCGACCGTCCTTGCGAAAACCTGCCTAACGCGGCCCGCCCGGTCCTGGAAAAGGAGCACTTCGTGCTGCCGGCATCCGAACAGACGCGCAGCCACTGGGTCAACAAACCACCGGTTCACGTGCCGCCTAAAATCGATGTGCAGACCCTGCGCATGGCGCGCCAGGCCCTCGAACTGCGCGACAAAGTGGCCAGCGCGCGCTAGCGCCCGTCTCAGCCAGGACCGTCCCCGTCTTCCAGCGGCAGCAACAGCATGCAGCTGGCCGCCGCGCCATGCACGATCGGCAGCAGCAGCAGGGTAATCTGCGCCGGCGCGTCCGGATCGCTGACGGAAAAGTAAGTGATGGCCACGGCCATCACGATGGGCGCCAACGGCAGCACCGCCGCCGACACGGTCGCAGGATTCAGGCGACGTACCGCCAGCAAGTTCAGCAGCAGCGCCACCAGGTAGAGGGTGCGGTACACCCATTCCGCGCGTGCGCTGGCAAAGTGCGCCCCCGCCAGCATCCCTTGCATAAGTAACCCGAGCAATAGCGTCAGCAGAAGCGCGGGCAAGGCAGAGCGTTCCATGATCACTTTGGCCTCCATCGTCACTAAAAGTAACAAAGCAGTTTCTGTGCCACGCTTATGTGTCAAGGGGAACGGAGGTGTGCGTTGAGGAATTTGTAGATTTCTGTAAGGAATTTCGACATTGACCGTGTGAAGCAAGGAGAGCTTTGCTGCGGCGCGGTATAATAGCGGGCTTGTCTTTTGGATATCGGTTTTCAGAGAAGAAGATGCACACCACGCCAGACACCCGCCCCGCCGTTGTATTGCTGCACAGTTCACTGAGCTCGCGCAGCCAGTGGACCACCCTGATGGCCGAGCAAGAAGCCAATTACCGTTTCATCGCCATCGATCTGCTGGGCTATGGCAAAGCCGCCTTCCCGGCCGAAGCAGCTGCCGCCGGCTACACCCTGGCGCATGAAGCCGACGCCGTGGCTGCCGCCCTGGCCTCGCATCTTGATGCTGGTGAGCAATTCCACCTGGTTGGCCACTCCTACGGCGGCGCCACTGCCCTGCGCCTGGCGCGCCAGATGCGCGAGCGCGTGCTGTCGCTATCCTTGTTCGAACCGGTGGCCTTCCACCTGCTGCCGGCCAGCGACGCCGGGCGCCAGGAAATCGAAGCCGTGGTGGCCAGGATCAACGCGGCTGACAGCGCCGCGGACGCGACCCGCGCCTTCATCGATTACTGGAACCGCGCCGGCGCCTTCGACGCCCTGCCGGAAGTGCAGCGCCAGCGCTTCACCAACGGCATTGCCAAGGTCAAGCTGGACTTCGTCGCCCTTCTCGGCGAACCGGCGCGCGTGGCGGACATGGCGCAACTGGACGTGCCGGCACTGGTCATGGCCGGCGCCAAAGGCCCGGCATCCACCCGCCGTGTAGCGGAAACCCTGGCTGCCGCACTGCCGCAGGCGCAATTCACGCTGACCGTCGGCGGCCACATGGCGCCGATCACCCACGCGGCCGATGTCAACCAGATGCTGCTTGGCTTCCTGGAAAACCAGCGCTTGCTCGCCTGAGGCCATTGTTCGATAATGAGCCGATAACAATCCGGGAGAGGCAGGCATCATGAGCGATACACGCTATGACCAGCAGATGGCAGTCCAGGTGGACAAGGGCATCGAACTGCATGCGGAGATGGGCGCCGCCAACGCCTGGATCTACATGCAAAGCATGCATGTGCCGCGCAGCGTCATCCTGCGCGTGCTGGCCTATCCTGAGCAGCGCCGCAACTGCAGCCCCTCGGTGCACTAGCTCAGTGACTAGCTTAGTGCACTAATTCGCGCACGGCCTGCAGCACGCGCTGCTTGGCGGCATCGGGCCGCTTGCCGCTGCGCCAGGCCACCATCGCCTCCCATTCCCAGCGCGGCAAATCACCAATCTCCAGTTTTACCAGGTTGCCCAGCTTGAGCTGGCGCGCCGCCGCCATCTCCGGCATGAAGGTCAGGAAGCCATGCTCCAGCGCCAGCTCGATCGCTGCGCTGGCCGGTTGGATGGCGTGGATCGCGCTATCGCTGCGGCGGTGCGCACGCAGCATGCGTATCAATTCATCGCAAGCTTCGCCCCAGAATTGCGGCGCCAGCCGCGCATTGGCCAGGTCCGATAATGTCAAAGTGCTGCGCCGCGTCAGCGGATGGCCGCGCCGCACCACCGCAACGATCGGGGAACTGTACAAACGCTCCAACTGGATGCCCGCGATGGCGGGGCATTTCAGCACGAAGCCCAGCTGCGCGCGGCCGGTCAGCAGTTTTTCCATGATCACTGGCGAATGGTCGGTGCTGCAGCGGATCTCCAGCGGTGCGTCGGCAAGCTTGAGCAGCAAGGGGCCGAACAGCAGTGATGTCAGCGAAGGCACGCAGGCCAGCGTCACTTGCGGCAGCGCCGGCGCACCCTGCACTGCCAGCTTGCCGGCCGCGATGGCATCGAGCGCCTGCTGCGCCGACGGCAGGAAGGTCAGGCAGGCCGGCGTGGGCGATGCCCCGCGCCGGTGGCGGGAAAATAGCTGCACACCCAGTTGTTCCTCCAGCGCCGCCACGCGCTGGCTGACCTGGGGCTGCGACCAGCGGCGCCGTGCGGCGGCTTGGGAAAAGCTGCCCGATTCCACGATTTCCACCAGCAGGGCAAGGTCGTCGATGCCAAGAGCCATAATGAATTTGAATACGAAATATCATGAGTTAACGGCTTCTATTATGTCTTAACGCTGCCTACACTGTCTGCATTACTGATGGGAGCATGCATGGCGGCAGCGGCACGGGCAAGAAAATCGGGCAAACGGTTCCTGATGGCAGACCACATGCTGGTGGTATCCGGCTTTTACCTGGTGTTCCCTGTAGTGGCACTGCACTTCGTCGGCCAGCTGGGCTGGGCCGCCGCATCGGTCGGCCTGGCGCTCGGCGTGCGCCAGATGGCGCAGCAAGGCATGGCGCTGTTTGGCGGTTCGCTATCCGACCGTTTCGGCGCCAAGCCGATGATCGTCGGCGGCATGCTGCTGCGCGCCTTGGGGTTCGCAGCCATGGCTTGCGCCGTCAATCCCGCCATGCTGGTGTTGTCCTGCGTGCTGTCCGGCCTGGGTGGCGCGCTGTTCGATCCGGCTCGCGCCGCGCTGGTGGTCAAGCTCACCCGCCCCGCCGAACGTCCGCGCTTCTATTCGATCCTGATGATGCAGGAAAGCGTGGCCGCAGTGACAGGCGCCCTGCTCGGCACCATGCTGCTTGGTGTGGATTTCCTGTGGGTGGGGCTGGGCGGTTGCGCAGCTTTCCTGCTGGCGGCGCTGGCCAATGCCTGCCTGCTGCCGGCCTACCGCGTCGCCACGCCAGGCACTTCGGCCACAAAAGCCATGCGCATCCCCTTGCGCGACAAGCCTTACCTGATGCTGGTGCTGACACTGAGCGGCTACTACATCATGACCGTGCAGCTCATGATGCTGGTGCCGGTCACCCTGACCGAACTTTCCGGCTCGCCGCGCACCGTGGCCTGGATGTATGCCATGGATGCGGTGCTGGCATTGACGCTGCTGTACCCGATGGCGCGCCTGGGCGAACGTTACCTGTCGCTGGAGGCCCGCCTGCTGGCCGGCATCGGCATCATGTGCTGCGCCGTGCTGGCCATGTCGGCGGCGCGCGCGCTGGCGCCCATGTTCGCCTGCATCGCCATGTTCTATACCGGCTCGCTGGTGGCGGAACCGGCCCGCGAATCGCTGGTATCGCGCTACGCGCTGCCCGCCGCCCGCGCCAGCTACATGGGGCTCAGCCGTTTCGGACTGGCTGTCGGTGGGCTGTTCGGTTACACGGCCGGCGGCTGGCTGCTGGACTGGAGCCGCGCCGCGCACTCTCCCGCCTTGCCCTGGCTCGTCTTGGCAGCAATCGGGCTGCTGACACTGACGGTGCTGGCCGCCGCTGCCGCGCCACAAAAAAAGAGCCCGCCAGTGGCGGGCTAAACACTTTGGTTGGGTATTTCATTGTAGGTCGCGAACCAGTGTTTGATTCTCTCCAATCGTCACCCGATGTCAAATTAGTTATAGCTGGGCTGAAAAAATGAATCGCGCGTGCAAGCCTGCGCCGCATAGAATGCAGGGATGAAATCCTATCCCGCCCAATGCGTCCTGCCCCTCGCTGCCGAGCTGGGCGAAGGCCCGCTCTATGTGCCGGCGCCAGACCGCCTGCTGTTTGTTGACCTCAAGCGTTGCATCCTGCATGCGTGGGATGCGGCGCAACACCAGCATCGCAGCTGGCTGCTGCCCGACTATATCTGCTGGCTGGTGCCGCGCCGCGATGGCGATGGCTTCATGGCGGGCTTGCGCGACAGCGTGGTGCGGCTGTGGCTGGAGCCGGAACTGCGCGTCGAGTCGCTCATGCGCGTGGTCGATGCTGCCGCCGGCCAGCGCCTGAACGACGCCAAGGTCGATCCGAGCGGCCGCCTGTGGTTCGGCTCCATGCACAATACCGATTACCGGCAAAAGGTGGGCAAGTTGTTCCGCCTCGATCCGGACCTAAGCCTGCATGTGGCCGACGAGGGTTACCACATCTGCAATGGCCCGACGTTCGCGCTGGATGGCAGCGCGCTGTACCACTCGGACAGCTTCCTCGACGTGACCTACCGCTACCCGCTGGCAGCCGATGGCAGCCTTGGCGCGCGCGAAACCTGGCGCCACTATACCGGCGGCGGTTCGCCGGACGGCATGCAGGTCGACAGCGAAGGCTGCATCTGGGTCTCGACCTGGGGCGGCAAGCGCGTTTGCCGCTTCGGCCCGGATGGCGAATTGCTGGCGGAAGTACCGCTGCCGACATCGCACCCTGCTTCGCTGGCATTCGGCGGCGACGACCTGCGCACGCTGTACATCACCACCGCACGCGAAGGGCTGTCGGCGGAACAGCTGGCGCAGCAGCCGCTGGCAGGCGCCCTGTTCAGCGCCCGCATCGACGTGCCGGGCTTGCCGGCCAACGCCTTCGGCTGACTCAGTACAGCTCTTTCGCCGCGCTGCGCACGGCCTGCAACAGCAGGTTGGCGCCCGGCGACATCAGGTGGTCGGCCTTGGTGATGATGCCGAAAGCATCCATGCGGAACGGCAGTTCCAGCGGCAGGATCGACAGCACCTTCAGGTCGGCGTAATAGCGCGCCACTTCCACCGGCATCACATGCAGGGCATCGGTTTTTTGCAGCAGCGCCGTGATCAGGAGCTGGGACGTGGTGTCCACCACGTCGACCGGCGGTTCCAGGCCGGCGCGGCGGAACATCATGTCGCAGCGGTGGCGCAGGATGCTGCCTTGCGGCGGCAGGATCCACGGGCGGTTGGCGATATCCTTCAACTGCAGCTTCTCGCGCTCCAGCAGCGGGTGGCCGGTGCGCACCACGGCGCAGGCCGGTTCCTCGGTCAGTTCTTCGTACACCAGCCCTGCCGTGCTTTCCTTTTCCAGGATGCGGCCGATCATGAAATCCAGCGTGCCGCGCTGGAGCAGCTCCATCAGCACGTTGCTGGCTTCCACCTGCACGCCAATGCGCAGCAGCGGCGCTTCCTTTTTCACGCGGGTGATGGCGTTGGGCAGCAGGTTCATGGCCGGCGTCATGATCACGCCCACTTCCACCTGGCCGGACAGGCCGGCCTTCAGCGTCACGATATCGTCGTGCGCCAGGGCCAGGCTGGTCAGGGCCATGCGGGCGTGGCGGATCATGGTTTCGCCGTACAGCGTCGGCTCCATGCCGCGCGGCAGGCGCTCGAACAGCTTCACGTCCAACATGTCCTCAAGGTCCTTGAGCTGCTTGGAGGCGGCCGGCTGCGTCATGTGCAGTTCCTCCGCCGCGCGGTGGATGTTGCGGTGTTCATCCAGCGCGATCATCAGCAACAGTTGACGAGTTTTTAACCTCGCCTTCAGGAACCAGTTCGGATTCGGGGTAGTCATGCGGGGCATGATACCACCGCCATTATCGACCAATAAGTCGCGCTTCATTTGCAGCCCGGCGCAGGGTTGGCGGCCGGACCTTCGGCCGTTTGCGGGACCAAGGCGATGCTGCCGTCCGGGTTGTAATGCAGTTCTTCCACCGCCACCGAGCGGCGGAACTCTCCGCCGCCTGGCAGCTTGTCGTTGTGGTAGAAGATATAGGACTTGCCGTTGAAGTCGATCACCGCCTGGTGGATGGTCTTGACCACCTTGTTCATGTCCATGATCTTGCCGCGGAAAGTCCACGGGCCGGTGGCGCTTGGTGCGGTGGCGTAGGCGGTTTCTTCGGGGAAGTTGCGCGAATAAGTCAGGTAGTAGGTCTTGTCGTGGCGGTGCAGGTAGGCCGCTTCGGTGAAGTTGTCTATGCCCACGGTGTGGATCGGGCCATCGAGTTCGATCATGTTCGGCTTCAGCTTGGCGTATTTCAGCACCCGGTTGCCCCAGTACAGGTAGGCCTGGCCGTCCTTGTCGATGAAGACCGCCGGGTCGATGTCGTCCCAGGCAATGTCGCTTTCCCTGGTCATGTCGTTGGTGACCAGGGCACTGCCGCGCGCGTCGACGAAGGGACCGGTCGGCTTGTCCGATACCGCGACGCCAATGGCCTTGCCCGGCTTGCTCGCATCGTGTTCAACCGGGGCGTAGAAGTAGTACTTGCCGTTGCGCTTGGTGATGTCGGCGGCCCAGGCGTCGGCCTTGGCCCACTTGAAGGTCTTCACGTTCAACGGCGAGCCCAGGTCAGTCCAGTGCTTCATGTCGCAGGAGGACAGCACGCGCCATTCGCGCATCAGGTAGTCCTTGCCGTCCGGCGCGGCTTCGTCGTGGCCCACGTACAGGTAGACGCGGTTGCCGTCGACCAGGGCCGCCGGATCGGCGGTGAAGATATTGGCCACAAGCGGATTGCCGGCCTGCGCCAGGGTGCTCAGCGCGGCCAGTGCCGCGGCGAGGGCTGGTTTCTTGAACATGCAGTCTCCTTTTAGTTTTTCTGTTTCCAGGCCAGCAGCCTTTGCAGCGCGCAGAACGCGAACAGCAGGACGCCGATCACGATCTTGGTCCACCACGAGCTGAGCGTGCCGTCGAAGACGATCAGGGTCTGGATCGCGCCCAGCACCAACACCCCGGTCAGCGCGCCGGCCACATAGCCGTAGCCGCCGGTCAGCAGCGTGCCGCCGATCACCACGGCAGCAATGGCGTCAAGCTCGGTGCCTTGCGCGTGCTGGCCGTAGCCGGACAGCATGTAGAACGAGAACAGCAGGCCGGCCAGCGCTGCGCAGCCACCGCTGATGGCGTACACGGCGACCTTGGTGGCGCCCACCGGCAAGCCCATCATGTGCGCCGATTGTTCGTTGCCGCCGACTGCATAGACGGCACGGCCGAAGGGCGTCAGGTGCGCCACGACCATCGCCACCGCCAGCAGCGCCAGCGCGATCAGCACGCCCGGCGAGACAAAGCCGTCGAAGATGCCGACCTGTGCCTGCGAGATGGCGACGAAGGCCGGGTCTTCGATCGGGATCGAATTCACGCTGATCAGGTAGCACAGGCCGCGCGCCAGGAACATGCCGCCCAGCGTCACAATGAAGGGCTGCAGGCGGAAGAAGTGGATCAAGGCTCCCATGCCGGCGCCGAAGGCTGCGCCCATCAGCAATACCGCTGCCATGACGGCTGCAGGCGGCCAGTGTGCAACATGCAGCAGCCACGCTGCCACCATGGTGCTGAGCGCCAGCACGGAGCCGACCGACAGGTCGATCCCGCCGGACAGGATGACAAAGCTCATGCCGATGGCGATCACCAGCAGGAAGGCATTGTCGATCAGGAGATTGAGCATCACCTGCAGCGACAGGAAGCCGGGATAGGCCATGCCGCCCGCCACCAGCAGGACCAGCAGCAGGCCGACAGTGACGAGGGAAGTGAAGTACGGGGCGCGCGTCATGCCTTGCTCCTTTGCGACAGGCAGACCGCGAACACCACCAGCGACTTGACGACGAGGTTGACTTCCGGCGGCACACCGAGGGAATAGACGGTATAGGTCAGGGTCTGGATGATCAGCGCGCCGATCACGCTGCCAGCGAGGTTGAATTTTCCGCCGGCCAGCGAGGTGCCGCCCAGCGTGACGGCCAGGATGGCGTCCAGTTCCAGCAGCAGGCCTGCGTTATTGGCGTCGGCGCTCTTGATGTTGGAGCTGATGATCAGGCCTGCCAGGCCGGCGCACACGGCGCAGAAGGCGTAGCTGGCAAACATCAGGGCACCGGCGCGAATCCCGGCCAGGCGCGCAGCCACCGGGTTGACGCCGACCGCCTGCGTGAACAGGCCGAGCGCAGTCTTGCGCATCGCCAGCGCGACGGCTGCCACCACCGCCAGCGCCACGTACAGCGCCACGGGTAGCCCAAGCAGGTAGCCGCTGCCCAGCACGAAGAAGTCGTCGCGGTAGACGGTGATGATCTGGCCGTCGGTGACCAGTTGTGCGAGGCCGCGTCCTGCAACCATCAGGACCAGGGTTGCGACGATGGGCTGCAGGCCGAGGCTGGCCACCAGCAGCCCGTTCCAGACGCCGCACAACAGGGCGGCGCCCAGTGCGGCGGCAAAGGCCAGCCACAGCGGCTGTTCGGCGGCAACCATGGTGCAGGCGACGGCTGCCGCCAGCGCCACCACGGCGCCGACCGAGATATCGATGCCGCGCATGGCAATGACGATGGTCATGCCGGTAGCGGCCAGCATCAAGGGTGCGGCGCGGTTCAGGATGTCCACCAGGGCGCCGTACAGGTGGCCATCTTTCACTTCCAGGTGGAAGAAGCCGGGCACGGCGAACAGGTTGACCAGCAACAGGACGACCAGCGCACCGAGGGGGCGCGCCAGCGGGTGGGCCAGCAAGCGGGCTCCAATGGCCGGCGCGGCGTTCGCTGCGGCGGGCTGCGGGGCCGCAGTGCCGGCCAGGTTGGCGGCATTCTGCGTCATGCTGCCTCCCCTGCAATGGCATGCAGCACAGTGGTTTCATCGAGCTCGCCGCGCTGGTATTCGCCGCAGGCGGAGCGGTCGCGCATGACGATCATGCGGTCACTGACGCGCAGTACCTCCGGCAGCTCCGACGAAATGAACAGCAGCGACATGCCGCGCTTGCACAGCGTAGTAACGTAATCCATGATTTCCTGCTTGGCGCGCACATCGATGCCGCGCGTTGGTTCGTCCAGGATCATCAAGCGCGGGTCTGTCGCCAGCCAGCGCGCCAGCAGCACCTTCTGCTGGTTGCCGCCGGAAAGCGTGCCGATTGGCGTCTCGATGCTGGCGGTACGGATCCCGAGCGCCCTGACGTATTCTTCCGCCAGTTCGCGCTGGCGTTGCATTGGGATGGCGCGCAGCATGCCCTGGCGCGCCTGCAGCGCCAGCACCAGGTTCTCGCGCACGGACAGCGACAGGATCGCACCTTCCAGCTTGCGGTCTTCCGAGCAGAAGCCGATGCCGGCCGCAATCGCCTGGCGCGGATTGGTAAACGTGCCGTAAGCCTTGTCGCCGATCGCGATATCGCCCTTGTCGGCTCGGTCGGCGCCGAACAGCAAGCGCGCCAGCTCCGTGCGGCCGGCACCGAGCAGGCCGGCCAGGCCGAGCACCTCGCCCTCGCGCACCTGCATGTCGAACGGCTGCAGGACGCCTTTGCGCCCCAGGCCGCGCGTCTCGAGCACCACGCGCGCCGCTGCGGCATCAGGCGAGCCATCGCTGCGCCCTGCCACGGCAGCGCCGCCCTCGGTTCCATCGGAGGCATCGGCCGGCTTGCCGATCATCTTGTTGACCAGCGCCAGCCGCGACAGATCGGCCGCGGCATACTCCCCTTCCCGCTCGCCGTTACGCATCACCGTGATGCGGTCCGAGATGGCGTAGGTCTGGTCGAGGAAGTGCGTGACGAACAGGATCGCCATGCCTTGCCCGCGCAAGCGGCGCAGCACGCGGAACAGCAGCTGCACTTCCGCCTCGTCGAGGCTTGAAGTGGGTTCGTCCAGCACCAGCACGCGCGAAGAAATGTTCAAGGCGCGCGAAATCGCCACCATCTGCTGGATCGCCAACGGGTAGCGCGAAAGAGGCGCCGTCACATCGATATCGATCTCCAGCTCGCGCAGCAAGGCTGCGGCACGCGTGCGCATCCCGGCCCAATCGACCATGCCCCACTTGCGCGGATAGCGGCCGATGAAGATGTTCTCGGCCACCGACAAGTTCGAACACAGGTTCACTTCCTGGTAGACCGTGGAAATACCCAGTTCCTGCGCCTCCAGCGTCGAACGCGGATGGATCGCGCGGCCTGCCAGCGTGATGCTGCCCTGGTCCGGCGCATGCACGCCGGTCAACACTTTGATCAGGGTCGACTTGCCCGCCCCATTCTGTCCCATCAGCGTATGGACTTCGCCAGGATAGAGCCGCAGCCCCGCCTCGCTCAGCGCCTTCACGCCCGGGAATGACTTATGGATGCCGGACAGCTCCAGCACCGGCGCCGCCGCGTTAGCCATCAGTATTTCCGGTTAGGGAGTTCTTTTGCCGCCACTTCCGCCGGGAACACGCGCTCCTCAGTCACGATGCGCGGCGCCACAGGTTTGCCGGCGACGACATCCTGCGCCGCCTGCATCAGTTGCGGGCCAAGCAGCGGGCTGCATTCAACCGATACGTTCAACTTACCGGCGATCATGGCCTGGAAGGCGCCTTTCACGCCGTCGATGGAAACGATGATGATGTCCTTGCCCGGCTTCAGGCCCGCTTCTTCGATGGCCTGGATGGCGCCGATCGCCATATCGTCGTTGTGCGCATACAGCACGTTGATGTCCTTGCCGTGGGCTTTCAGGAAGGCTTCCATCACCTCCTTGCCCTTGGCGCGGGTGAACTCGCCGGTCTGGGTGCGGATCACCTTCAGTTTGGCGTTGCCCTTGATGGCTTCTTCGAAACCGGCTTTGCGGTCCAGCGCCGGCGCCGAACCCACGGTACCCTGCAGTTCAACCACGTTCAAAACGGGCTTGTTCGACTTGGCCGCATAGTCGGCCAGCCATTTGCCGGCACGCCGGCCTTCTTCCACGAAATCGGAACCGATCAGGGTCACGTACAGGGACTTGTCCGCGACCTTCACGGCGCGGTCGGTCAGGATAACCGGGATCCTGGCTGCCTTGGCTTCGCGCAGCACGGTCTCCCAGCCGGTTTCCACCACCGGCGAGAATGCGATCACGTCCACGCGCTGGGCGATGAAGGAGCGGATCGCCTTGACCTGGTTCTCCTGTTTCTGCTGCGCGTCTGCGAACTTGAGAGTGACGCCGGCCTGCTTGGCAGCGTCCTTGATCGACGCCGTATTGGCGCTGCGCCATTCGCTTTCGGCGCCCACCTGGGAGAAGCCCATCACCAGCGGCTTGGCCGCAAATACGCTGCCCGAAGCAGCAAAAGCAAAGGCGAACGCGCCGCCGAGAATAGTCCTGCGGGTGACAGTCATGCCGGTCTCCAAAATTGTTATAGATTAATATTAGGAGATTACGCCATGCCGATCTAATTCATTTTTTTACAGGATCCATATCGATTTTGTTATCTCAGCAGGCGCAAGCCATACAGGCCGCCGGCCAGCGAGCCGGCATGCGCGACGAACTTCACTTCCAACTTGCCGTCGGGCGCTGAACCGGCCGGCAACGGAAGGTCCAGGGCATAGAATGCCTCTCCCCTGCGTTCAATGGTGACCTCCTGCAGTAGGCGGCCGTTCAGCAATACGTCAAACGTGCGGCCTGCATCGCCGGATGCAAACGTCAGGCGCAACGTGCGGGCGACACCTTCGCGGTCTTTCAACTGGTAGCTGAACCACCCGCTGGCATGGCGCCAGTGCCGCGTGCCGTTCAGGCCCGCATCGGCCCCCTCGCCTTTGAACAAATGATCCGACTCGGGCTGCTGCTCGCCAGGCGCCACCTGGTCGACGGTGCGCGCGTCCAGCGCCAGGCGCTCGGCTTCGGCGGCTGCGGCCTTGGACCGCATTTCCGCCAGGCCGGCCGGCGTGGCCTGCTGCCAATAGATCATGTAGCGCGAATCGTGCAGGCGGAAGAAGGGAATGAAGCGTACTGAATTCGCGCCCGGCCCCTGCACCAGTCCCGGCGCCGTGAAGGTCAGCGGCTGTCCCGGCACCGGCTTGAACCTGTCGAGGAAGTCCTTGCTGTCGCTGACAAACACCGGCGCCGCCTCCTGCGGGCAGACTTGGCCCTGAGCGATATGGCCCATGCGCGAAGCGTCGGCCATGAGGTCCAGGCGCTCGCCGGGGAATGGCGCAGTCTTCGCCGCCAGCACGATAGGACCGTGCAGCACGGCGTAATAATTCGACTTGTCGGGCATCTGCTCAAGCGTGGTGCGCATCGGCAGGCGCACGTCGACAGTGTCTCCTTTTCGCCACTCTCGCGCCAGTTCCACGTAGCCGCCTGGTGCCGCATGCACCGCCACGGCCTTGCCGTTCACGCGCACCGCCAGCGCGCCTTTGGCCACCCAGCCCGGATAGCGAATCTTCAGCGTGAACCTGCCGCCGCTGTCGATCGCCAGCCGGGTGCTGGCCTGGTCCGGGAAGCGGTTCGATTGGGTCAGCACAACGCCTTTTTCGCGCCATGCGAGCCGGGAAGGGATGAACAGGTTGACCAGCAGGGCGTCGCCATCGCGGGCGTAGATGAACTCACCATATTTGGCGTGGCTCTCGATGCCCGAGCCCACGCAGCACCACATGCCCTTGTCCACTTCCGAATAAACCCGGTAGTGGTTGGGCCGCATCGGCGTGAAGTAGACGAAGCCGCCGCTTTCAGGACGCTGCGAAGACAGGATATGGTTGTACAACGCGCGCTCGTAATAGTCGCCGTATGCCGCGCTCGGATCGCGCTGGAACAGCAGCTCGGTGAGCTTGAGCATATTGTAGGTATTGCAGGTTTCCGGCCCCTCCACCTCGCTGCTCATCGAGGAGAAGTCCTTGTCGTCGTGGAAGTGCTCCTTGACGCTGTTGCCGCCAATGGCGACAGTGCGGTGGTCGTGCACTGTGCGCCAGAAGAAGCTGGCGGCCGCGTACCATTGCCGCTCGCCGCTCAGTTCCGCGATGCGCTCGAAGCCGATCACCTTCGGTATCTGGGTGTTGGCATGAAGGCCGGTCAGCTCGTCGCGGCCAGCTGCCAGCGGCTGCAGGATGGCCTGGTGCGAAAAGCGTTTGGCTGCCGTGAGGTAGCGCTGGTCGCCGGCCAGCTGGTAGACGTCGGCCAGCACTTCGTTCATGCCGCCATGCTCTGCGCGCAGCATGGCCTGCATTTGCTCGTCGCTCAGGGCACTGGTCATGGTAACCGTCCAGCCGGCGAACTTCACCAGCATCTGCCGGGCTTCCTCATTGCCCGCGTAGCGCCAGGCGTCGCGCAGGCCGGCAGCGATCTTGTGCAGGTTGTACCAGGGGACCCATTTGCCGTTGACCGAGAAATTATCGGCCTGTAGCTGGCCCCTGGAGATGTCGTTCCAGGCCTCGCGGCCGCCAGGGATGCCGCCGAGGTAGCCATCCGGCGCTTGCGCCTTTTTCAGCTCCTGCACGAAGTAGTCGAGGCGTTCTCGCACCGTGCCATCGCCGGTCGCAGCCCACATCAGCGACAGGGCCGAGAGGTAGTGGCCGCCCATGTGGCCATCGAGACCGCTGGATTCCCAGTTGCCGTAGGATGGTTTCGGCGACGGCAGACCGGCCTCGCGGCGAAATGGCGCCAGCAGGCGGTCGGCATCAAGCTCCAGCAGGTAGCGGCGGTTTGTTTCCTGGGCTTGCAGGAAAGGGCTGGGCAGGAGGCGAACGTCCTGCAGGGGGAATAATTCGGCGGCATTCGCCGCACCTGGCGCGAATGCTGCTGCGCTTGCGCCGACCGCCAGCAACGCGGCAAGGCCGCACCGCAACGTTCCGGCAAGCGAGAGCGCGCTCATTTCTGCACGCTTTGATAGCTGTCCAGGTCCGCCGCGTCGACCACCGGCCAGCCGGCGCTGTCCCAACGCATGTCCATGACCTTCAGTTTCTGCAGGTATTTGTCTGCAGTCTCGTAGGCATGCAGCACCATCACGTCCCTGCCGTCGAAGGTATAGGCACTATTGTGGCCGAGCGCCTTCCACTTTGCATTGCCTTGCACCACCAGCGAGCCGCCGCCAAGCGCCATGTCCTTGCCGTCCTTGTCGAGATATGGTCCGGTGACCGAGCGCGAACGGCCGACGACAACGTGATAGGTGCTCTTCTCCTTCTGGCAACACAGACCCCATGAGGCGAACAGGTAGTACCAGCCATTCTTACGGAAGATGAAGGGCGCCTCGATCTCCGCCGGGCCACCGCTGTCGTCCTTCACGAAGGCCGGGCGCTCGCGGGCCGCGATGGTACGCCAGACCTGCGGTTCGGCCGGACGCGTCCAGGCCTCGTTCAGCTTGACCAGCTTGATGCCGCCCCAGAACGAGCCGAACGCCATCCAGCCGGTGCCCTTTTCGTCTTCCACGACATTCGAATCAATAGCATTCCAGATGTCGCGGCCCGGCACCGACTGCACTACGATGCCCTGGTCTTCCCATTTGTAGTCGGGCGAACGCGGGTCCAGCGTCTTGTTGACCGTCACGCCGATCGCCGACGTGTTCTTGCCGAATGCCGAAACGGAGTAGTACAGCAGGTATTTGCCGTTGTGATGCTGGATGTCGGGCGCCCACACATGGTCATCAAAGCCCGGCGCCGCCTTGGCGGCAGCGGCGGGGTGACCGGGGAAGATACGGCCTTCCGGCCGCCAGACCCGCATATCCTTCGAGCTGTAGAAGCTGATGCCCGGCCCGGTCGAATACAGGTAATAGGTATCGCCCTGCTTCGCCATCACCGGGTCATGCACGCTCACCTGGCTCCCTTGCGCCAATTGCGCCAACTGCGCCAGCAGCAAGCCGGCGCCCAAGATCCACTTCCTCATTTTCAGTTCCCCGTCCTCGCGCCCCAGAGCGAAACGCCGGCTTTCGACTGCGCGGTGAAGGTCACCACGAAGGCGTTGGCATTGGTATTCCACTGGCGCGACAAAACACCATTGTAGGTCGTACCGTCGGACAGCACGATGCTGACCTTGTTGCCGCCTTGATGGGTCCAGGTTCCGGCCAGCGCACCGCCCACGGCGCCACCGGCAGCCAGGGTAAGGACCTGCGATTGCTTGACGACCGCCGAAATATCCTTGCCGTGGTTGATCGCCTTGTAGGTGCCCGCAACATCGGCCGCCGTTACTTCTGCCGACAAGGCGGTGGCGTTCTTCGACAGCGGCGCATAGCGGAACGGCGCAACGACCAGCCAGCCATCGGCATTGATGAACATTTCATGCACGCGCACCTCATGCGCCTCGCCCTGGCCCGGGAAGCGGGTATGGAAGACCAGGAAGTACTTGCCTGCAGCCGCATCGTAGTAGGCCGAGTTATGGCCAGGCGACACGTAGCCCAGCGCAGTGCCGCTCTCGCCGCTCGTCAGCGCGTACTGGTGGTTGCCCATCAGCTTCTGGCCGTGCGGGGCGATGGTGGCGTCGTCGAACAGCGGCAGCGCGGGGTTGGCCATGACGGTCGCCATGTCGGTGCCGGCGGCATCCACGTAAGGCCCGTCCGGGTTCAGGGAACGCGCCAGGCGGATGTTATAGCCGCCGTTGGCATCCAGGCCGCCGAACGACACGAACAGGTAGTAGTACTTGCTGTCGGGGCTATACAGGATATAAGCGCCTTCGATGCGCGCATGGTTGCCCCCCATCAGGTGCTTGCCGTAGCCCTGCCCCGGTTTCTGCAGGCCGGTCGCCGGATCCATCTCCATGATGAAGATGCCGCCCGAATAGGAGCCGTACACCATCCACAACTTGCCGCTGTTGTCGCGGAAGACGTTCGGGTCGACCACGTTCGGATGTCTGGTGGCGTCATAGACCGTGCCGTCAGGGCTGATCTCGCCCCACATGCCCGACTTCAGCAAGAGCTGCTTGTTGACGTATGGGCCATCCACCTTGTCTGCCACCGCCACGCCAAGGGCGGAGCGCGGCGAATCGCCTTTGCAAGCGCAGTAGTACATGTAGTACTTGCCGTCATCCAGCCTGGCGACATCGGGTGCCCACAAGGTATCCGTCTGCGCCCAGGTCAAGGCCTCGGACAAGGCAACGGTGACGTTGTTGAACAGCGGGTTGCTGGCATTGACGCCATCGGCTATCTTGGTCCAGTTCATCCAGTCGGTGGTTTTGGCCGCCGCCAGGTGGGACCCGAACACATAGTAAGTATCGGCCGATTTGATCACCGACGGGTCATGCACCGATACGTTGGTGAAGGCGACCGTGGTGGTGGGCGGCACCACCGGCGGGGTGACCGGCGGAGTAACGACAGGCGCCGACGTGGTAGACGACCCGCCGCCACCGCCGCCGCCGCAACCACCGACCGTTGCCAGCACCGCGCCAGCTGCCGCAGAACGCAGCAGAACACGGCGTTGCACGGAGATATTTTCCATCTCAGTCCCCGATTGCCACGACAACAACCGACTTGGCAGGCATCTTCACGGTCAGCTTGCCACCGTTCGACTGAACTGCGATCGGCACTGGTTTAACGGCATCCGGCTTGGCGAAGGTATTGTGCGCATCCATTTCATTTGCGGTCAACACGCGCGCACTTGCCTTGCCACCCGCTACACCTGCAATGCTCACTTCTTCCGCATCGCCCGGGTTGGTATTCACCAGCGCCACGTACACCTTGCCATCCTTGCCGCGAGCAGCCGAAGCGCTCACCTGCGGGATGCTCTTGTCGCCGGAACCATACTTGCGGTTACCTTCCAGCGACAGCGGCAACGTGGTCGCTCCCTGGAACGGCACGTACATTTCGTAGGCATGGTAGGTCGGGGTCAGCAGCATCTTCTCGTTGTCCGTCAACACCATGGCTTGCAGCACATTGACCATCTGAGCGATGTTCGTCATGCGCACGCGGTCGGCGTGATCGTGGAAGATGTTGAAGTTCAGCGCTGCCACCACGGCATCGCGCAGGGTGTTCTGCTGGTACAGGAAGCCTGCGTTGGTACCCTTCTCCACGTCATACCAGGTGCCCCATTCGTCGACGTAGAAGCCCAGTTTCTTCTCCGGGTCGTTCTTGTCCAGGATCGCGACGTTGTTGCGGATATGGTCTTCCATGCGCATTGTCGCTTGCAGGGTCGAGAACCATTCATTGGCCGGGAAGCCGGTCGCGGCGCCCTTCACTTCCCACTTGCCGGTCGGGATGGTGTAGTAGTGGAAGCTGATACCGTCCGTCATGTTCTTGGCCGACTTGCTCAATTCATCGGTCCAGGTGGTGTCGTTGTCGTTGCCGCCGCTGGCGACGAACTTCGGACGGCCTGCCGGCGGCGTCTTGAGGAAAGTGGCGCTCTGGCGGTACAGGTTCGAGTAGTACTCCGGCTTCATATTGCCGCCGCAGCCCCAGGCTTCATTGCCGACGGCGAAATAGGCTACCTTGAACGGCTTGTCGCGGCCATTCTTGCGGCGCAATTCAGGCAGGGTGGACTTGTTATCGGAGGTCATGTATTCCAGCCACTCCGCCATTTCCTGCGGCGAACCGGTGCCCAGGTTGCCGTTTACGTAGGCGTCCGCGCCCAGTTGTTCGACCAGGTCGAAGAATTCATGGGTGCCGACCGCATTGTCTTCGTCCACGCCGCCCCACATGGTGTTGATCTTCACCGGGCGTTTGTTGCGCGGACCGATGCCTTCGCGCCAGTGATATTCGTCGGCGAAGCAGCCGCCCGGCCAACGCACCAGCGGCACGTGCAGCTTTTTCAGCGCGCCGATCACGTCGTTACGCCAGCCGCGCGTATTCGGAATCCTTGATTTCGGGCCCACCCACATGCCGCCGTAAATGCCGGTGCCAAGGTGTTCGGCGAACTGGCCGTAGACGTCCTTGTTGATGACCGGGCCAGGCTTGGCGGTATCGATGTTTACTGTGGTGGCAGCTTGTGCAAGGCCTGCGCTGAGCAGGGCCAAAGCGATCAACGTCTTCTTCATAGCATCTCCTTGATTATTGTTTGAATACCGCAACGAAGCCGCCGTGTGGCTGCATCGTGATTTTCTGCTTGCCGGCGACGGTGGGCCGCTGGCTGAATTCGCGCTCGCCGGCGCCATCGGTCACCAGGGTGCCTGCGCCAAGGTCGACCGACGCTTCCTGCGCGCTGTCCTGCGCGTTGAAACCGGCCACGTACCAGGTGTCGCCGGCGCGGCGCGCCAGCACCAGGTAGCGCGCCGGTACGCCATCGACAAAGCGTACATCGTCCCAACTGCGCGGCAATTCGCGCAGCAGGTCCTGCACATATGCCGGCGCAGTCGCCATGCCTTCGGGGATTTCAGCGAAGTGCTGGATGCCGGAAGTGAACAGCACCGCCTCCGCCAGTTCGAAGCCATTGCGTGTGGCGCGCTTGATCTTGGGAATGTCACCGAAAGCCATTGGCGTAAAGTCCATCGGGTCGAACAGGTTGCGCGCGAACGGCACCATGGCGGCATGCGTGGCAACTTTGTCCTGCCAGCCCTGCTCGAACGTGGAAAACTCGAAGCCGCGCACCGCTTCCGCCGTCATCAGGTTGGGATAGGTGCGGCTCCAGCCGCGCGGCAACGTGGCGCCATGGAAGTTGACCAGCAAGCCCGCTTCGGCTGCGTCCTTCAGGATGTCGATGTAATAGGCAATGAAGGATTGGCCATCGCCGCCAAAGAAGTCGATTTTCACTCCCTTGATGCCCATCTCACGCAAGCGTGCAAATTCTGCACGGCGCGCATCATGCGTCAGCAACTTGCCCTTGGGCGAGTATTCGGTCTTGTTCCAGCTCCCTGAGGAGTTATACCAGGCCAGCAGGCCGATACCCTTCCCTGTCGCGTACTGCGCCAGTTCGCGCATGCGCTCGTAGCCGATCTTGCGGTCCCAGTCCGCATCGACCAGGGTGTAATCCCAATGCATCTGTACCGCGTAATCGATGAACTTCTTCTGTACGTCGAAGACGGTGGCATCGTCCTTCATGATTGCCCAGCTCCATGACGCATGTCCCGGCTTCACCAGCGCCGGGTCGAACGGGATTGCGGGTGCGGCCAGGTCGGTGCCGAGCGAGGACTGCATCACGGTGGCCAGCGGGCCAAGCGCCAGCACGCGCCATGGCGAACGGGCGCCATTGCCCATCAGCGCACCACCGGGGAATGCTTCCGGAGCAGTCGGGCCGCCGATACGGTATTCGCCACCCGGCGACTTCGCCTGCAGGCGCGAGGCGTGCCAGCTACCGTCCATGCCCGCTTCGGTCAGCGCGACCCAGTTGTCGCCGCTGCGGAACAGCGCCGGGAACACCCAGCCGCTGGGCAGCGGTGATGGCGTGCCGACTGCAATGTCTGCCTGGTAGTACTCTTCGTAGGATGGATTGGTGTTGGCCCAGCCGGTCTGTGCGACCGACATCGGCTGCAGCCAGGCCCGTGCCGCGCTCGGGAAGGCGAAGCTGGTGGCTTCGCTGCGCACGGTCCCGCCGGCGGTTTCATAGCGGAAGGCCACACCGTCGTTGGAGACGCGGAAAACGATATCGAGCTTGCGGCCCTGCTTGTCGCGCAAGGCGAAGCGACGTTCGCTGGCTTCGTAGTGGTTGTTGCGGCGCTTGCCGGTGGCCAGCGTGTAGTCGTCGGCGACGCGTTGCGTTTCTCCGGCCGACAACAGGCGCAGGCCGCGCGTCAGGTCGGCAGACTGCAGGCGCAGGCCAAGATGGGATGTGAGCAGCACGGGCTGTCCTGCGCGAGCGACCGCATAGGTCGGCTCGCCGCGCGGTGAAAGCTCGAACTGCACCTTTACCTGCTTGTCCGGGCTGGTGATGTCGTGCGCGAATGCGCACGCCTGGCCAGCCACCAGCAGCGCAGGAATTGTCAATACCTGGGCAAGCTTCATCGTGGTGGCGCCCCTCTTAAACCCAGCCTGCGTCGACGATGAAATCCTGCGCGGTGCACATGGCGCTGTCGTCCGCGCCCAGGAACAGGCACATGGCAGCGATATGCTCAGGCAGCAGCTTGCCCGGCAGGCACTGGTTGCGGGCGATTTCCTCTTCCGCAGCCTGGTCGACCCACAGGTCCACCTGGCGCTGGGTCATGACCCAGCCTGGCGTAACGGTGTTGACGCGCACATTGTGCTTGCCCAGGTCGCGCGCCATGCCGCGCGTCAGGCCATGCGAGGCGGCTTTGGCAGTGGCGTAGACGGGATAGCCGCCGCCCTTGGCATGCCAGGAGATCGAGCTGATATTGATGATGGAGCCGCCGCCTTTTTTCTTCATGCCCGGCAGGACCGCCTGGCAGGTGAAGAACAGCGGGCGCTGGTTGATGGCGATGCGCATGTCCCAGTATTCCGGAGTCACGTCTTCGACACTATGGCGCTGGTCATTGGCGGCGTTGTTGACCAGGACGTCGAAGTCGCCCAGTTCCGCAGCCAACTCCTTCATCGTGCGCTGCAGCGCAGGAATGTCGGTAATGTCGCAGGCACGGAACTGCGGGCGCGGCGCACCGCCCGCCGCGACCGATTCGCACAGGACGGCACTGGCCTCGGCCGCGATATCGACAAACGCCACCACGGCGCCCTGCTGCGCAAAGGCAGCAACGATGCTGGCGCCGATGCCGGTACCGCCACCGGTGATGAATACCCGTTTTCCCTTTAGGCTGGGGTAATTGGCTGTTGGTGTCATTCTGTCTCCGTGTTTTTTTTGACTTTTGCTGTTTTAGTGCTGGCCAAGAACCCCGTCGCGGCGTCGCCAGGTGTTGCCAGGATTCGCATCCTGCAGCACCGTTGGCAGCAGTGCGTCCGGCAAGTCCTGGTAGCACACCGCCCGCAGGAAACGGTAGATCGCTGCCGTGCCGACCGAGGTGCTGCGGCCGTCCGACGTGGATGGGAACGGGCCGCCGTGCACCATGGCGCTGGTCACTTCCACGCCGGTCGGGTAGCCGTTGGCCAGGATGCGGCCGGCCTTGCGCTCCAGCACAGGCAGCAGCTTGCGTGCCGCAGCGGCGTCGCCGTCCGCCATCTGCAGGGTCGCTGTCAGTTGCCCTTCCAGGTGCTCCGCCACGGCGATCATCTCGTCGACATCGCGGCAGGCGATCACCAGCGAGGCCGGGCCAAATACTTCGTCCGACAGCGCGTGCTGGGAAAGGAATGCTTGTGCGTTGGTGCGGAACAGCGCAGCACCGCCCTTGCAGCCGGAATGCGGGGTAGCGGTGACGGTTTTCACGTCGCCGTGCGAGGCCAGCGCCTGTACGCCGCGCTGGTAGGCGCCGGCAATGCCCGCGCTCAGCATGGTGCCCGGCGACACACCTGCCAGCGCTTGCGCTGCGCTGGCGCAGAAGCGCTCCAGGCCAGGGCCTTCAATGCCCAGCACCAGGCCGGGATTGGTGCAGAACTGGCCGACGCCCAGCGTCAGCGAGGCCGCAAAACCGGCGGCGATGCTGTCGGGACGGCCGGCCAGCGCTTCAGGCAACAGGAATACGGGATTGATGCTGCTCATTTCCGCATACACGGGAATTGGCTGCTTGCGCGCCGCTGCGGTAGCCATCAGCGCTGTGCCGCCGCTGCGCGAGCCGGTAAAGCCAACCGCCTGGATGGCAGGATGCGCCACCAGCGTCTGGCCGATATGGCTGCCGCTGCCGGTCAGCAGCGCGAACACGCCTGCCGGCAAGCCGCACTGCGCAACTGCCGCAACCACGGCACGGGCCACCAGTTCGGAGGTGCCCGGGTGGGCGGAGTGCGCCTTGACCACGACCGGGCAACCGGCCGCCAGCGCGGAGGCGGTATCGCCGCCAGCAACCGAGAACGCCAGCGGGAAGTTGGAGGCCCCGAACACGGCAACCGGGCCAACGCCGATCAAACGGTAACGCAGGTCGGCACGCGGCGGAGTGCGGGTCGGCAGGGCCACGTCGATGCGCGGATCGCACCACGAACCGTCGCGCAGCAGGGTTGCAAACATCTTCAGCTGGTTGCAGGTGCGGGCGCGCTCGCCTTCCAGCCGGGCTTGCGGCAGGCCGGTTTCCGCCATGGCGCGTTCGATCAGTTCCGCACCGAGGTCGAGTATGTTGCGGGCGATAGCATCGAGCAGTTCTGCACGTGCGGCATCACTGGTGGCACGGAAAGTATCGAAGGCAGCGCCGGCCAGGCGGCAGGCGTCGTTCACCTGCTCGACGCTGACTGCGTTGAATTCTTCGCCAAACTGCTGTTCGGTGCCGGGATTGAAGGCGCGCTGCGATCCGCCCTCCCCTCGCACTGAAACGCCGCCAATCAGGGCTTCACCGGTAATCGTCATAGTTGGTTCACTTTCTTGTAGCGGGATTCCTGCACACGCAGGGGGTTGCGCAGCGCCGGGCCGAAGGCGGGCGCCTCGACTTCAAAGGTTTCGCCTGGCTGCACCGAGATGCCGTCAGCAAAGCTCAGCGTCGCCGTGCCGAAGAAATGGATGTGCACATCGCCCGGACGGCAGAACAGTCCGTACTTGAAGTGGTGGTATTCCAGGTTGGCGATGGTGTGCGACATATTCTGCTCGCCGCTGACGAAGGCCTTCTGCCAGCGCACCGCGCCATCCTTGCCGATGATGCGCGAAGCACCGTCGATATGTTGCGGCAGTTGGCCCACGCGCAGCGCCGGACCCAGGCCGCAGTTGCGCAGCTTGGAGTGAGCCAGGTAGAGGTAGTTCTGGCGCTCGGTGACGTGGTCGGAAAACTCATTGCCGATCGCGAAGCCCAGGCGGTAGGGCTGGCCATCTTCGCCGATCACGTACAGGCCGGCGATCTCCGGTTCCTCGCCGCCATCGAGCGAGAATTCCGGCATGGTCAGCGCCTGGCCGCTGGCAGCGACGATGGAACCGTCGCCCTTGTAGAACCATTCAGGCTGTACGCCGCGCTGGCCTTCAGCCGGCTTGCCGCCTTCAACGCCAAGGCGGAACATCTTCATGGAATCGCTCAGGGTTTCCATGTCGCCGCCAATCTTGCGGTGCATGGCGTCGCGCGCATCGGCGCTGCCCAGGTGGGTCAGGCCGGTGCCGGTTACATAGCAGTGCGCCGGGTCGGCGTGGTCCAGCGGCGGCAGGATGCGGCCGGCTGTCGCAACGGCCTCGTAGCTGGCGGTGGTGGTGCCGATGGCAGCTTGCGCCGTTTCAGCCAGGCCCTTGCCGCGGCTGATGGCACGCTGCGCCAGTTCGTAGGTGGTGTAGACCCCGTCCAGCACGCGCAGCGTATCGCCATCGAGCGAAGCCACGCGGCGTGAACCGGTCTCTGTAGTGAATTGTACGAGCAGCATGAGTTCTCCTTAGTGCGAGTGGCGCGGCACGGCGGAGCCGCGGCAGCCGACGAGGAAGTCGAAGTCGCAGCCTTCGTCGGCCTGCAACACGTGGTCGATGTACAGTTGCTGGTAGCCGGACTTCGGCGGCTCCTGCTGCGCAGCGCGCTCGGCGAGGCGTGCCTTCATTTCCTCGTCGCTGATTTCGAGTTGCAGCTTGTTGTTGGCGCAATCGAGTTCGATCCAGTCGCCATCTTTCACGGCGCCCAGCGGGCCGCCAGCCATCGCTTCCGGCGCCACGTGCAGCACCACGGTGCCGTAAGCGGTGCCGCTCATGCGCGCGTCGGAAATGCGCACCATGTCCTTGATGCCCTTGGCCAGCAGTTTTGGCGGCAGCCCCATATTGCCCACCTCCGCCATGCCCGGATAACCTTTCGGGCCGCAGTTCTTCATCACCAGGATCGAGTTCTCGTCGACGTCCAGGTCCGGATCGATGATGCGTTCCTTGTAGTGGTCGAAGTTCTCGAACACCACGGCCTTGCCGCGGTGCTGCATCAGGTGCGACGATGCGGCGGAAGGTTTCAGCACCGCGCCGCGCGGTGCCAGGTTGCCGCGCAGGATGCAGATGCCGCCATCGGCGATCAACGGGTTGTCGATCTGGCGGATCACTTCATCGTTGTAAATCGGCGCTTCGGAGCAGTTCTCGCCGATGGTCTTGCCGTTGACGGTCAGCGCTTGTGGATGCGGCAGCAGGTTCGCTTCGCCCATGCGGCGGATCACGCCCGGCAGGCCGCCGGCGTAGTAGAACTCTTCCATCAGGTAGCGGCCGGAAGGCAGCAGGTCGACGATGGTCGGCATGCCTTTGCCGACCTTGGTCCAGTCTTCCAGCTCCAGCGGCACGCCGATACGGCCCGCGATGGCTTTCAGGTGGATCACGGCGTTGGTCGAACCGCCGATAGCGGCGTTGACGCGGATCGCGTTCTCGAAGTTTTCGCGCTTGAGGATCTTGGACAGGCGCAGGTCTTCCCACACCATTTCCACGATGCGGATGCCCGACATATGCGCCAGCACATAGCGGCGCGCGTCGACCGCAGGGATCGCTGCGTTGTGTGGCAGCGAGGTACCCAGGGATTCGGCCATGCAGGCCATGGTGGAAGCGGTGCCCATGGTGTTGCAGGTGCCTGCGGAACGGGACATGCCCGCTTCGGCCGACATGAACTGGTGCATGGTGATCTCGCCGGCCTTGACCTGTTCGTGCAGCTGCCACACGGCGGTGCCGGAGCCGATATCCTTGCCGTTCAGCTTACCGTTCAACATCGGGCCGCCGGTAACGACGATGGTCGGCAAATCGACCGATGCAGCGCCCATCAGCAGCGCCGGGGTGGTCTTGTCGCAGCCAACCAGCAGGACCACGGCGTCCATCGGATTGCCGCGAATCGATTCTTCCACGTCCATGCTGGCCAGGTTACGGGTCAGCATGGCGGTTGGGCGCAGGTTGGATTCGCCGTTGGAGAACACCGGGAATTCAACCGGGTAACCGCCCGCTTCCAGGATGCCCTTCTTGACGTGCTCCGCGAGCTGGCGGAAGTGGGCGTTGCACGGGGTCAGCTCGGACCAGGTATTGCAGATGCCGATGATTGGCTTGCCGCGGAATTCGTGGTCAGGGATGCCCTGGTTCTTCATCCAGCTTCGGTACATGAAGCCGTTTTTGTCCTGCGTCCCGAACCATTCGGCCGAGCGCAGTTTTATCGTTTTCTTTGTCTCTGACATGGATTCCTCCGCTTATCGATGGAGGAAATGTTACGGCTGGGAGCAATATATTTCTAATGACTTATTTGTCGATACCAATATCGAAATCAGTATCGAGAAAAACGGAAGGCCAGCGTGTTCCGGTACACCTCTCCAGGGCGCAGGATCACGCTGGGAAAATGCGGTTTATTCGGCGCGTCGGGGAAGTGCTGCGGCTCCAGGCAAAAGCCGCTACGGTGTGGAAAGCCCAGTGAACCATCGAGGAAATTCCCGCTATAGAACTGGATGCCCGGCTGGTGAGTGAGCACTTCCAACTGGCGCCCGGAGCGCGCTTCGCGCACCCGCACGGCGCGTCGCATGCCGACGCCCGGCGTGAGGGCAAAATTATGGTCGTAGACCGCTTCGCCGATGGCGCGCGGCTCACGGAAATCGAACGCGGTTCCCGCCACCGGAGCCAGTTCGCCGGTTGGTATCAGACCCTCGTCGACCGGCGTGTAATGCGGCGCATCGATCCACATTTCGTGATCGTTGACAGTGCCGCCGCCGGCCAGGTTGAAATAGGCGTGGTGGGTCAGGTTGACGGGTGTGGCGCGATCGGTGGTGGCGCGCAAGTCCACGGTCAGCGCACCGTCGTCGCCCAGCGTGTAGGTCGCCTGCACGTCCAGGTTGCCCGGGTAGCCCTGCTCCCCGTCCGGGCTGCGGTAGCGCAGTACCAGCGCCTCGCCTTCCACGGTTGCTTCCCAAACGACCTTGTCGAAGCCTTGTTCGCCGCCGTGCAAGTGGTTGGCGCCATCGTTGACGGACAGTTGGTGCTCGACGCCGTCCAGCGTGAAGCGGCCCCGCGCGATGCGGTTGCCGCAGCGCCCGATCAAGGCGCCGAAATAGGGCGAGCGGCCGAAATACTCGGCCGCCGTATCGAAGCCCAGCGTGACATTGCCCAACCGGCCGTCGCGGTCCGGTGCCAGGATGTGGGTGACAATCCCGCCGTAATTGGTGATCCTGACCTCCATGCCTTGGACATTGGTCAGGGTGTACAAGGACAGCGGCGAGCCGTCCGGTGCGTGGCCGAATGGCGCGCTCTGGATCATGGTGTGCTTACTCGATAACAGATGGTCGTCCGAAGACGGGCATGCCCTGCGCATCCCAGCGCAGCGGCTTGACGAAAGTATGGCGGTCCGGATTCCACAGCGGGTCGCCGACGATTTCGGTGTACGTGCGGGCATGGTACACCAGCAGCACGTTTCCGTCCGCGTCCACGGTGAAGCTGTTATGTCCCGGGCCGTAGATGCCGTGTTCAAAGCAGGTTTGCAGCACCGGCTCCTTCGATTTGGTCCACGCGGCCGGATCCAGCAGGTCGGCATCGGCGTCCGCCCACAGCAGGCCCATGGCGTAATTTTCGTCGGTGGCGCTGGCGGAATAGCTGATGAACACCTTGCCGTTGCGCTGCAGGACTGACGGGCCTTCGTTGACCCAGAAACCACGGATCTCCCAGTCGAATTCCGGCTTGGTCAGCATCACAGGCTTGCCCTTGAGCTGCCATGGGGTTTCCATCTCTGCGATGTACAGGTTGGAATTGCCCTCGATCTCATTATCCTTCTGCGCCCACAGGTAATACAGCTTGCCCTTGTGGGTGAAGGTGGTCGCGTCCAGGCAAAAGGTATCGATGCCGGAATCGACCTGGCCCATGAACTCCCACTCGCCTTCCAGCGGATTGGCGTTCTTGTTGCGGATGGCGTACATGCGGTGCTGGAACAGCTTGTATTTGATTTCGCGGCTGGGTGCAGCAGCGAAGTAGACGTACCAGGCACCCTGGTTGTAATGCAACTCCGGCGCCCAGATCAACTCACTGCAGGCACCGGTGTCCGGCTTATGCCACACGTCCACCGTCTGCGCATCGCGCAGCCCTTCGATGGTGGCGGCGCGGCGCAGCTCGATGCGGTCGTATTGCGGCACCGAGGCGGTGAAATAGTAATAGCCGTCGCTGTGGCGAACGATATAGGGATCGGCGCGCTGCTCGATCAGGGGAGACAATTTTTGCATATTCAAGCGCTTACATAGCCATGGGACTTCATGCGCTCTTTCACGGTGCCGTAGTATTCGTCGCTGATGCGATAGGCGAACATCAACAGCCCCATAAGCAGGTGGAAGAAGCCCGGAATCACCGACAGCATCAGGGCGATGCCATTCAGTGCGAATTCGGTTTGCGCCTGGTTGGGCACATAATTGAAATAGGTCAGCAGGATGCCCACCAGGCCGCCGGCGATCGCCATGCCCGCCTTCTGGCACACCGAGATACCGCCGAAAGCAAAGCCTGACACGCGCTTGCCGGTCTTGACCTGGCCGTAGTCGATCGTCTCGCCGATGGCGGACCAGAAAACCGGGGCATGCAGGTCAACGATGAACGAGAGCGCGAAGAACAGCACGAAGGCCAGCATCACGTCGCCCGGCCTGACGCACAGGTAGATCGCCAGGCTGATGCCGGCCACGATCAACTGCGTCCAGCGGAACAGCTTGACCTTGCAATAGACCTTGGTGATCCAGGTCGAAGCGACCATCGACAGGATGGCCGCCACCACGCCGGTGGACAGGAAAGCCGACACCTGCGCCGTGTTAAGGCCCAGGTAATATTTTGCGTAGTAGATCGCCACCGAACCGCGCACCACATAGCCGATGGTGCCGGTCACGCAAACGCCGCACAGTATCAGCCACTGGTCATTCTTCATCAGCACGCGCAACTGCTCGGCCAGCGACTGGCGCAGCACCACATGGTGCACGCGCTCGGTGGTGGTGAAGAAACAGAACAGGAACAGCACCACGCCCAGTACCGCCATCACCGCCATCGCCATCTGGTAGCCGTGGGCGGCATTGCCCTCGCCCCAGCGCTCCGACAGCAGCGGCACCACGATGGTCACCAGGAAGGCGCCGATCTTGGCGAAGAACAGGCGGTAGCCATTGGCCGACAGGCTTTCCTTCGGGTCGCTGGTCAGCGCGCTTGGCAGGGAGATATAAGGAATGCCGACACCCGCCGTCATCACAGTCATGATGATGTAGGTGGAATAGGCCCATACCAGCTTGGCGTCATAGCCCCAGTCCGGCGTGGAGAACACGAAAAGGATGCTCACGCCATACGGGACCGCGAGCCAAAGCAGGTAGGGACGATAGCGGCCGAAGCGGCTGGTGAAGCGGTCGGTGATCTGGCCCATGGTCAGGTCAGCCACTGCGCCAACCACCTTGACCAGCACGAACAACAGAGCCAGGTCTTGCGTGCGCAAGCCATAGATATCGGTGTAGAAGAACGTAATGATCAACATCATGGAGGAAATCACGACATTGAGTGCAGCATCACCCGCCCCGAAGCCCGCTTTTTCGAGCACCGACATCTTTTGCGTTTGCATCATAAAATTAGTCTCTTCCAGTCCTGCATCAGGCCAACGGGGGCGATGGCTCCAACTATAGTTTTTATAAGTTACGAGTCCTGAAATTATCTTAGGTAAATCACCGAGAACAAACTAATCATTTTTTTCAATAATTCGATATCGAAAATGGTATCGCACTCGGTTGATCTGGGTCATGGAAAGAGGTGCCGCAGATGCGGGATGATGGCTGGCAGTTATCCATCCTGCCACGTCCGACATGAACCTGACACTCCTGGCGGCCCTTGCCGCTTCCACCCTCGGTACCTCGGGGGCCTTTGACCAGCAGGGCCGCTTGTGGGTGGCCCAGTCCGGCGACAATGGCATCGTGCTGCAATCGAGTGCCGACGAAGGGCGCAGCTGGACACCGTGGCGCCAGGTCCTGCCGAAGCCGGAAACAGTGGAAGCGAACGGCGAAGCGCGCCCGAAAATCGCCTTCGGCCCGCAAGGCCAGCTCTATCTGAGCTACACCCAAGCGTTGGGCAAACACCACACTGGCAATATCCGCTTCATCCGCTCGCTGGACGGTGGGCAGACTTTTTCGTCCCCTTACACCGTGCAAAGCGACCGCGCGCCGATCGGCCACCGCTTCGACGACATCCAGGTTGACCCGCAGGGGCGTATTTTCCTCACCTGGCTGGACCAGCGCGACAAGGACACCGCCCAGGCAGCCCAGCGTCCCTATCGCGGCATCGCCATTTATTACGCCGTTTCCACCGACGGCGGGGCCAGTTTCGGCGCAGACGCCAAGCTGGCCGACCACACCTGCGAATGCTGCCGCATCGCCACTGCGCTGGCGCCGGATGGACGCGTCGCCGCCATGTGGCGCCACATTTTCGAACCGAACATCCGCGACCATGCCGTGGCCTGGCTGCCCGCCAACGGCCGCCCCGCCGCACCGGTGCAAGCCACGGAAGACGGCTGGAAGATCGACGCCTGTCCGCACCACGGCCCGTCGCTGGCGTTTGACGGCAAGGGCCAACGCCACCAGGCCTGGTTCAGCGCCGCCGGCGAGGAAGGCGGCGTCTTCTATTCCGGCAATGGCCAGTTGATGCGGCTGGGCGGCCCCCAGGCGGAGCACGCGGAAGTGGCCGCCGCTGGCCAGCGGGTCGCTGTCGCCTGGAAGGAATTCGATGGCAAGGCCACCGCCATCCACGCCCAGGTATCGCCCGATGGCGGCGCAAGCTGGAGCAAGCACACCGTCGCAACCACGCAGGGCAGCTCCGACCATCCGCACATCGTGCGGCGCAACACCGAACTGTGGCTGCTGTGGCGCACCGCAGATGAAGGCATCGTTGTACGCAAACTCGAGGACTGAAACATGAATACGACCCACACCACCGCGCCCACCGGCGCCAGCAACTGGCCAGCCCGGTTTGCCCGTCCCGCCCTGGCTGCAGCAACCCTCGCAGTAGCCATAGTCGCCGCCTCACTTGCCGCCTCACCCATGGCCATCGCGGCCGGCAATGTCCTGAAGGCTTTCGAGCCGCAAAGCGTCGAACAGATCGCCGCCAGCCACAAAGGCAAACCGTTCGTCGTCCTGGTCTGGTCCATGGATTGCGAATTCTGCCAGCACAGCCTGGACGTGCTGTCGAAAGCCCGTTCCGCCAATCCCGGCTTCGACATCGTCACCATCACCACCGACCCGCTGTCCGATGCCGCCCTGTCGCAAATGGTCAAGAAGCGCCTGTCCGGGATCGACCTGCTGGCCGACGCCTGGAGCTTCGGCGAGCTGGCACCGGAACGCCTGCGTTACGCCATCGATCCACGCTGGCGCGGCGAAAAACCGCGCAGCTATTGGTACGACGCCCAGGGCCAGCGCATCGCCTACTCCGGCGTCATCACGCCAAGCCTGATCGAGAAGATGCGCTGATCGCGAAAACTTGATCGAGTTCATGGTTTGACAACTGCCCAGTCGCTACGATGGGCACATGTTCTCGCACCGCACCACTCGCCGCTTCGTAACACTGCTGTTGCTGCTGTATGTAGCACTGCAAAGCTACGCAGCCGCAGCGCAGGTGGCGATGCCGAAGATGGATCACGCAGCATGCGCCGATCATCACGAAGGCCACAAACAACATGGGATGGCGGACTGCTTCACCCAGTGCACGCTGTGCGGCGCCCTGGTAATGGCGCCCGGCTACAGCAAGCCCTCCGCTCCCGCACCGCATGACCTCACAGGTCCTCGGATCGCCATCATCGCGGCGCAGTACGATGGCGAATCCCATCTGCCGCACCAGGCGCGGGGACCGCCGTCCGCAGTGTGACACCTGCTCTTATTCCAAATGCGCCGCCGCCCCCGGCGGCGCACGAATCGTCACACCGGAGAATAAAAATGAAACCGCAGCTACGCAAGCACCTGCTTGCAATGTCTGTTGCCGCCGCCCTTCCCTGCTACGCGCAAACCTCCCTCCCCAGCGTCATCATCACCGGCACCAATCCCGACGTCATGCAAGTAGACGTCAGCAAGAAAGGCTTCCCCAGCGATACCGCAAACCTGCTGCAATCCGTGGCCGGCGTCAGCATGGTCAGCGGCGGCGGCGTGTCCGGCCTGCCATCGATCCGAGGCCTGGCGGACGACCGCCTGCGCATCCAGGTAGACGGCATGGACCTGGTCTCGGCCTGCGCCAACCATATGAATCCCGCGCTGTCGTACATCGCACCATCGCAAGTTGAATCGATCCAGGTCCTGCCCGGCATTACGCCCGTCAGCGTTGGCGGCGACAGCATTGGCGGCACCATCCGCGTGCGCTCGGCCGACCCGAAATTCGCGGAGGCCGGCGCGCTACTGCGTGAAGGACAAGCCACCTTCGTCTACCGCAGCAACGGCAACGTGCGCGACGCCAGCCTGGCCGCGACCGCGGCCAGCGAAACTTTCTCCGCCAGCTATCGCGGCGCCGCGATCAAGGCGCAAAATTACGAAGAAGGCGGCGGCCAGGAAATCGGCTCCTCCGCCTATGAATCCCGCAACCATTCGCTGACGCTGGCCATGCGCTCGGAAGCGCGCCTGCTGCAACTCAAGCTCGGCCTGCAGCGCATGCCCTACCAGGGCTTCCCCAACCAGCGCATGGACCTGACCCGCAACGACAGCGAGCAAATTAACCTGCGCTACCTCGAACGCTTCGGCTGGGGCACGCTGGAAGGCCGCGCCTACCACGAGCACACCCGCCATGCGATGAACTTCGGACCGGACAAGCAATTCTGGTATGGCGCAAAGAAGAACATCCCCGGCATGCCGATGGATACCGAAGGCAAGAACACCGGCGTTTCGCTCAAGGCCACCATCGCGCTGTCGCAGCCCGACACGCTGCGCGTCGGCGCCGACTACCGCCGCTATCGGCTGGACGACTGGTGGGATCCTTCCGGCGGCGGCATGGCGCCGGACACCTTCTGGAATATCCGCGACGGCCAGCGCGATCGCCTCGGCGCCTTTGCGGAATGGGACCGCCGCTGGAATCCGGCCTGGTTCACCCAGTTCGGCGTGCGCGGTGAAGTGCTTACCAGCGATACCGGCACCGTACAAGGCTATAACGCCGGCTACAACAAGGATGCATCCGCCTTCAACGCCCTTGACCGCAAGCGCAACGACCATAACCTGGACCTAACGGCCCAGGCACGCTACGTGCCGTCGCAGGACATGACCGTCAAGTTCGGCTATGCCCGCAAAACCCGCTCGCCGAACCTGTATGAACGCTACACCTGGTCCACCGGCGGGATGGCGATGGCCATGGTGAACATCGCCGGCGACGGCAACGGCTATGTCGGCGATCCGTCGCTGCGGCCGGAAGTGGCGCACATGGCCACCGGCAGCATCGAATGGCACGATCCGGCGCAGGAAAAATGGTCGCTCGCCATTTCGCCTTACTACACCAGGGTCAGCGACTACATCGACGCACGCTGCCTCACTACCTGCAAAGCGGGCGCCTTCGTCAACCTGCGCTTCGCCAACGTCGACGCCCGCCTGTATGGCACTGAAGTGTCGGCGCATGCGGCCCTGGCCTCGGGCAGCTACGGCACGCTGTCGGGCGATATGCTGGTCAACTACGTGCGCGGGGAAAACCGCAGCACTGGCGACAAGCTGTACAACATGATGCCGCTGAACACCCGCCTGGCACTGAACCACCGCCGCGGCGCGTGGAGCAATGTGCTCGAACTGCAGGCTGTCACCTCGAAGGATCGCGTCTCGACGCTGCACAACGAACTGCGCACCGCCGGCTATGCGCTTGCCACCCTGCGTACCAGCTACGCCTGGAACAAGGTACAGCTCGACTTCGGCGTGGCAAACCTGTTCGACCGCCGCTATGACCTGCCTTTGGGCGGGGCCTACGTCGGCCAGGGCATGACCATGGCGCTGAACGGCGTTCCCTATGGGATCGGGGTGCGCGGCACGGGGCGTTCGGTGTATGCCGGCCTGACCTTCAGGCTGTGAAAAAACGGTATATCAAACCGATATAGGAGCCGCGAAATAAGCCATTGGTAAGCTATTGCTGTCGACCGTAGGATTGTGCTGCCGGATACCGTCCAACACACAAAACTACGAGACAAGCACCGATGACGACACCGCGATTCCCCGCCCTGCTGGCCCTGGCCGGCGCGCTGGCGGCAGCCTTCCCCCTGGCCGCCAGCGCAACTCCCGCAAGCAAATATGCCGAATGGGAGCAACCGGAAGTGGTTCAAGTGAACCGCGAGCCGATGAAGACCACCTTCTTCAACTTCGAGCGGCGCGACCTGGCGCTGAAGGGCGACAAGGCGGCTTCGCAGTATTTCCTCTCGCTGGACGGCACCTGGGCCTTCGCCTACTCCCGCAATCCGGAGTCGCGGCCGGTCGATTTCTACAAGCCGGGCTTTGACGTCAGCCGCTGGAAAACCATCCAGGTGCCGGGCATGATGCAGGCGCAGGGCTACGGCCAGCCCCTGTTCAACAACAGCGACTACCCGTTCCCGCCCAACCAGCCTTACATCCTGCACAGCATGAACGAGGTGGGATCGTATCGCCGCAACTTCGACCTGCCGGCCAACTGGGATGGGCGCGATGTCTTCCTGCATATCGGCGCGGCTGGCGCGGCTTACTACATCTGGGTCAATGGGCAACGGGTCGGCTACTCGGAAGACTCCAAGCTGCCGTCCGAATTCAAGCTGACGCGCTTCCTGCGCCCGGGCAGCAATGTCATCGCCATTGAACTGTACCGCTTCGCCGATGGTTCCTACCTCGAAGACCAGGACTTCTGGCGCGTCTCCGGCATTGAACGCAGCGTCTACCTGTATGCCGAGCAAAAAGCCCACCTGCGCGACTACGTCGTGCGCGCCACGCTGGACAAGTCCACTTACCGCAACGGCGAATTCACGCTGCAGCCCGAATTTGCAGGTGCCGCACAAGGCAAGGTGACGGCCACCCTGCTGGATGGCGACAAGACCGTGCTTTCCCTGGAAAGTGCCGTCAACGGCGGCAAAGCTGCGACGCCCCTGCGCGGCACCGTGCCAGGCGTGCGGCAGTGGTCGGCGGAGGCGCCGAACCTGTATCGCCTGCTGCTCGAATTCCACGACGCGAAGGGCGCCCTGGTTTCCTCCACCTCGCGCAAGATCGGTTTCCGCACCGTGGAGGTGAAAGACGGTGAAGTGCGCGTCAACGGCAGGCGCATAATGATCAAGGGCGTCAACCGCCATGAGCACGATCCGCACACCTTCCACGTGATGTCGGAGGAATCGATGCGCAAGGATATGGAGCTGATGAAGCAGGCCAATATCAATGCCGTTCGCACTTCGCACTATCCGAACGATCCGCGCTGGTATGAGCTGGCGGACGAATACGGGCTGTATGTGATGGACGAAGCGAATATCGAGTCGCACGAATACATGGGCATGGGTGATCGCGTGCGCAACATCCCGGGCGAGCGCGAGAAGATCCAGCTTGGCTACCAGCCGCATTGGGCTGTCGCCCACCTGGACCGCGTCAGCCGCATGGTGCAGCGCGACCGCAATCACCCGAGCGTGATCCTGTGGTCACTGGGAAACGAGGCCGGCACCGGCCCGAATTTCGAACGTGCGGCCAAATGGGTGCGCGAACAGGACCCTGACCGGCTGCTCAGCTACCTTGGCCATGGCACCATCGGCGAAGAACATTTGCCGAACGATTATGTCGACATCTATGCGCCGATGTACGACCCGATCGAAAAGATGATCGATTACGCGCAGGATCCGCGCTACAAGCAGCCAATGATCCAGTGCGAATATGCGCATGCGATGGGCAATAGCGTCGGCAACCTGGAGGATTACTGGCAGGCGATCCGCTCGCATCGCAAGCTGCAGGGCGGTTTTATCTGGGACTGGGTCGACCAGGCCATGCTGCTGAAGGATAAGCAGGGGCGCGACTATTGGGCGCAGGGCGAGGATTACGGCCCGAATCCGCGCAAGGACATGTCGGAGGTAGGCGATGGCCTGATCCAGGCCGATCGCACGCCGGATCCCGAGTACTACGAGGTGCAGAAGGTCTATTCACCGGTGGTGTTCGAGGGCGATCCGGCAGCGGGACGGCTGCGGGTGGTCAATCGCTATGACTTCGCTGACCTGTCCGGATTTAACTTTGACTGGTCGATTGCGCGCGACGGCACAGAGGTTGCAAGCGGCTCGCTGGCTGGCATCAACGCGGCCGCCCAATCATCGGCAGATGTGGCGCTGGTCCTGCCGAAGCTGGAACGCGATCCACGTTATGAATATGTGCTGACTGTGCGCGCCAAAGCGCGCGACGGCGCCATCCGCGGCGTCCCGGCGGGCATGGTGCTTGGCTTCAGCCAGTTCGTTCTCCAGTCGCCATTCGCCGCCGGCTCGGCGGACCGCGGCACTTCCGCGCAGGGCGCGTCGAACTCCGGCGGCTGGATTGCGCCGGTGCGTGCCGCAGGCGCCGTTGAGCTGCGCGCGGGCAGTGCTGTGCTGTCGGTCGACACAGCCGATGGCAAGCTGGCCTACTCGATTGGCGGCAAGAGCCTGCTGACGGGCGGCATGCCGAACTTCTGGCGCGCGCTGACCGAAAACGACCTCGGCACAGGCCTGAACAAAACCCACGCCATCTGGAAGCAATTCAGCGAAGAACGCAATGTCCGCGCCTTCGACACCCTGCAAGACGGGGTGCACGTGCAATACATCTTCGGCGCCGGCTCCGCGCGCTGGGATGCCACCTACCGCATGGATGCCAAAGGGGCCGTGCAGGTCACGGCCACCTTCGCCCCGCTGCGCAGCGACCTGCCGGACCCGCTCCGCATCGGCATGCGCTTCAACAGCAACCCGTCGCTCGACACCATCGAATGGTACGGCCGCGGTCCGCAGGAGTCCTACAGCGACCGCATCACCGGCGCGCCGCTTGGCCGCTACAGCGGCAAACTGGCCGACCAGTACCACAACTACATCCGTCCTCAGGAAAGCGGCAACAAGACCGGCGTGCGCTGGCTGGCGCTGAAAGGCGCCGGCACCGGCCTGCAACTGCGCGGCACGCAGCCGCTGTCGGTCAACGCCCTGGCCTTCCCCTACGAAGACCTGTATCCACGCCCACGCGGCACCTGGCACAGCTCCGACATCCGGCCCCATGGCGACGGTTCGCTGATGGTCGACGCCGTGCAGACCGGCGTAGGCGGCGACACCGGCTGGAGCCAGGTCGGCCGCCCGCATGCGCAATACCGCATCAAGCTGGAGCCCACCACCTACCAGTTCACCATCGCACCGCAAGGAGCCGCGCAATGACCAACCAATCCCGCCGCCGCGTACTCGCAGGTGCCGCTGCGGCTACCGCTGCCACGGCTGGCGCAGCCCTGCTGCCGATCTCCGCCACCGTGCACGCCGCCGCCAGCGCACGCTTCAGCATTGGCAAGGACGACTTCCTTCTCGACGGAAAACCGCTGCAGATCCGCTGCGGCGAAATGCATTTCGCCCGGGTGCCGCGCGAATACTGGCAGCACCGCCTGAAAGCCATCAAGGCGATGGGCCTGAACACCGTCTGCGCCTACCTGTTCTGGAACTACCACGAATGGCGAGAAGGCCGCTACGACTGGGACGGCCAGCGCGACGCCGCCGAATTCTGCCGCCTCGCGCAGCAGGAAGGCCTGTGGGTCATCCTGCGTCCCGGCCCTTACGCCTGCGCCGAATGGGAAATGGGCGGCCTGCCCTGGTGGCTGCTGAAGAAAAGCAGCAGCGACACTTTCCTGCGCACCCGCGACGACGCCTTCATGAAACCTGCCCGCCGCTGGCTGGCGGAAGTCGGCCGGGTACTCGCTTCGCAGCAGGTCACGCACGGCGGCCCGATCCTGATGGTACAGGTCGAAAACGAATACGGCTTCTTCAGCGACGACCTGGAATACATGCGCACCATGCGCCAGGCGCTGCTCGATGCGCAGTTCGACGTGCCGCTGTTCCAGTGCAACCCGACCAACGCTGTTTCACGCACCCATATCCCCGAGCTGTTCTCGGTAGCGAATTTCGGCAGCGATCCCGACGCCGGCTTCAAGGCACTGAAAGCCGTGCAGCAAGGACCGCTGATGTGCGGCGAATATTATTCCGGCTGGTTCGACACCTGGGGCAACCCTCACCGCCGCGGCGCCGCCACCAAGGCCGTGGCCGATATCCAGCAGATGCTGAAAGTGGGCGGCTCCTTCAGCCTGTACATGGCGCACGGCGGCACTACTTTCGGGCTGTGGGGTGGCTGCGACCGGCCGTTCCGGCCCGATACCAGCAGCTACGATTATGACGCCCCGATCGGCGAAACCGGTTGGACAGGCGAGAAATTCCAGGCCTACCGCAAAGGCATGGAACCCTTCCTGCCGCCCGGCGAAATCCTGCCGCCGCCACCGCCGCGCCAACCGGTGATGGCGCTTCCCGCCTTCACGCTGAAGGAGTCCGCTTCAGTTTTCGCCAGCCTGCCGCTGGAAGCGATACGCGACGTGGCGCCGCAACCGATCGAACACTACGACATCAGCCGCGGCCTGGTCTGCTACCGCGTTACCCTGCCCGCCGGCCCTGCCGGCAAGCTGTCCGCCGCCAAGGTGCGCGACCTGGCATGGGTGCACATGGACGGCAAGCTGCTTGGCACTTTCGACACCCGCCACCGCCGCTTCAGCATCGACCTGCCGGCACGCGACAAGCCGGCCACGCTGGAAATCCTGCTGTACACCATAGCCCGCGTCAATTTCGGCCCCGAGGTGCACGACCGCAAAGGCCTGCACGGCCCCGTGCAATTCCAGCCGCAAGGCGGCACGCCACGCGCGCTGGAAAACTGGGAAATCCGCGCCATCGATTTCGACGCCGATGGCGTATTGCCGCCATTGCAATGGAAACAGCAGCGCGCACGCGGCCCAGCCTTCTGGCGCGGCAGCTTCGACGCCAGACAAACTGCCGACACCTTCCTCGACATGTCGGCCTGGGGCCAGGGCGTAGTCTGGATCAACGGCCGATGCCTGGGCCGCTACTGGAGCATCGGCCCGACCCAGACCATGTACCTGCCCGGCCCGTGGCTGAAACGCGGCCGCAACGAGGTGGTGGTGCTGGACCTGACCGGCCCGCAGCGCGCCGAGCTGCGCGGCCTTGAAACCCCGATCCTCGACCGTCTGCAACCGGAACGCGACCTGCCCCGCCCGCCGAGCAAGGCCAGGCCCAAGTTGGAAGGCGTCGCCCCAGCATACAGCGGCCAGTTCCAGCCTGGCAGCGCCACCCAGGACGTGCGCTTCGCAGCCCCGGTCAGCGGACGCCAGTTCTGCCTTGAATCGCTGGACGCCTTCGACGGCAAGCAATATGCAGCCGTCGCTGAAATCTCGCTGCTGGACCCCAAAGGCCAGCCAATCAACCAATCCTCCTGGACCATCGCCTACGTGAGCAGCGAAGAGGGCCGGCGCGAAGACGGCCAGGCCCTGAACGCCATCAACGGCCAGGCCAGCGATTTCTGGCACACGGCCCTTGGAGGCAAGACAGCAGCCCCGAGCCACCCTCACCGGCTGGTGATCGACCTGGAAAAGAGCGTCGAAGTGGCCGGCATCCGCTATACGCCGCGCCAGGGAGACGACAAGGTGACGGGCCGCATCCGCCGTTTCAACGCCTACGTCGGCGCGCAACTGGTGGATGCAGGCGAGTAAAACAGCGTTATGCCCAATCGATATACATGGCGATAAATTTCTCATATTTCTGAACTAGCTCGCCAAGATAGACTTGCCTTACCACTTCACTAACGAACAAAAATGAAGATCACAAAACTGACCACCTACCGCATTCCACCGCGCTGGATGCTGCTCAAGATCGAAACCGACGAAGGAGTAGTCGGTTGGGGCGAACCGGTCATCGAAGGCAAGGCGCGCACGGTGGAAACCGCTGTCCACGAGTTCTCGCAATACCTGGTTGGCCAGGATCCGCGCCGCATCAACGACCTGTGGCAAGTCATGTACCGCGGCGGCTTTTACCGCGGCGGTGCCATCCTGATGAGCGCGATCGCCGGCATCGACCAGGCCCTGTGGGACATCAAGGGCAAGGCGCTCGGCGTTCCGGTGTACCAACTGCTGGGAGGCCTGGTACGCGACCGCATGAAAACCTATAGCTGGGTAGGCGGCGACCGCCCGGCCGACGTCATCGCCGGCATCAAGACCCTGCGCGAAGCAGGCTTCGATACCTTCAAGATGAACGGCACCGAGGAATTCGGCATCATCGAAAGCTCCGCTGCGGTGGACGCCGCCGTGGCCCGTATCGCGGAAATCCGCGAAGCCTTCGGCAGCCAGATCGAATTCGGCATCGACTTCCACGGCCGCGTCGCTGCGCCGATGGCCAAGGTGCTGCTGCGCGAGCTGGAACCTTACCGCCCCCTGTTCGTGGAAGAACCGGTACTGGCAGAGCAGGCCGAGTACTATCCGCGCCTGGCTGAAGCCACCTCGATCCCGCTGGCAGCCGGCGAACGCATGTTTTCGCGCTTCGAATTCAAGAACGTGTTCCAGGCCGGCGGCATCTCGATCGTGCAGCCCGACCTGTCGCATGCCGGCGGCATTTCCGAATGCCTGAAGATTGCCGGCATGGCCGAAGCCTACGACATCGCCCTGGCCCCGCATTGCCCGCTCGGCCCGGTGGCACTGGCAGCCTGCCTGCATGTCGACTTCGTTTCGTACAACGCCGTGCTGCAGGAACAAAGCATGGGCATCCACTACAACAAGGGCGGCGAACTGCTCGACTACGTGGTGAACAAGGAAGACTTCAAGATCGAAAACGGCTACATCAAGCCGCTGCCGAAGCCTGGCCTGGGCGTGGTGATCGATGAGCAGCGCGTGATTGAAGCCAGCCGCAATGCCCCCGACTGGAGCAATCCGCTGTGGCGCCACCCTGATGGCAGCGTAGCGGAATGGTAAGCGACGCCGCCACCACCAGCCTGCTCGGTCTTGACTGGGGCAGCACCAGCCTGCGCGCCTTCCTGCTCGGCCCTGGCGGCAAAGTGCTGGCGGAACGCAGCAACGCCAACGGCGCCTCCACCCTGTCCGGCGTCCCGGCTTTCGCAGCAGCGCTGGACGGCATAGCAGGCGACTGGCTGGCCGCGCATCCACGCTTGCCGGTACTGGCCTGCGGCATGGTGGGCAGCCAGCACGGCTGGCGCGACGTGCCTTACGCCGCCTGCCCCGCCAACGCTTCCGCCCTGGCCACCGGCATGCTGCCCAGCCCGGGCGCCGAAATCGCCATCGTGCCGGGCATGCTGTATGACGACGGCGCCCTGCCGCCCGACTTGATGCGCGGCGAAGAAACCCAGGTGGTTGGCGCCCTGCAAATGCAGCCTGCGCTGCGCGAAGCCTCCTGCATCGTCCTGCCCGGCACCCATTCCAAATGGGCGCAGGTGAATGATGGGCGCCTGATGCGCTTCGCGACCCATATGACCGGCGAACTGTTTGCTGTGCTGCGCACCCATTCGGTGCTGGGCCGCCTGATGGGCGATAGCGGAGCCTTCGCCGAACATGCCTTCGCCGCCGGCGTCGATGCTGCACGCGACTACGGCCACCTCGGCATGAGCCACCAGGTATTCGCAGCACGCACCCTCGGCGTCACCGGCCGCGCGCCTGCCAGCGACCTGGCCGATTACCTTTCCGGCCTGCTGGTCGGCCACGAACTGCGCGCAGGCCTGGCCTGGCGCGACGCCGCCGGCCTGGCCAAGGCGCCGCTGGCTTTGGTCGGCAGCGCTGTGCTGTGCCAGCGCTATTCGCTCGCCCTGCAACGCTTCCAGGCAGCGCCGCCGCTGCTGCTCGATAACACCGCGCCCGCCGGCCTGTACCACCTGGCACGCGCCGCCGGCATGCTCAAGGATTGAAATGAACGCTACCCCCTCCCCATTCGAATCCGCCTTCAAGGCGCTGCCACTGGTGGCTATCCTGCGCGGCGTCCAGCCGCACGAGGTGGAAGACATTGGCGCCGCCCTGTACGAAGCCGGCTTCCGCCTGATCGAAGTGCCGCTCAATTCACCCCAGCCGCTGGATTCCATTGCACGCCTGGCGCGCAGCCTTTCGGCCGATGCCGTGCTGGGCGCCGGCACAGTCCTCACTACCAGCGCGGTGCAGGACGTGCGCAATGCCGGCGGCGCACTGATCGTGATGCCGCATTCCGACACCGCCGTGATCCGCGCCGCCAAGGCCGCCGGCATGTACTGCGTGCCCGGTGCCGCCACGCCGACCGAAGCCTTTGCCGCAGCCCATGCCGGCGCCGATGCGCTCAAGCTGTTCCCGGCCGAACTGGTAACGCCAACCGTCATGCGCGCCATGCGCGCCGTGCTGCCGCCTGCCTTGCCGTTGCTGCCGGTCGGCGGCGTCACGCCTGGCAGCATGGCCACCTGGCGCGCCGCCGGCGCCACCGGCTTCGGTCTTGGTTCCGCGTTGTACCAGCCGGGCCTGGATGCTGCCGCGGTAGCCGAACGCGCACGCGCCTTCGTCACCGCCTGGAGGCAGGATGGAACCGCGCGTCCAGCCTGAAACCCTGCTCCCCTCCGCCCTCATAGGCTCCGTGCTCTGGCATGACGGCTGCTGGTGGTGGAGCGACGCCGCCACCCCGGCCCTGAAGGCCTGGCGCGGCAAGGGGCAGCCGGAGAACAGCCGCCTGCCCGAACACCTTGCGGCATTCGCCTTCTGCCGCAGCGGCAAGCTGCTGCTTGGCCTCGACAAATGGCTATACCTGGCCGAGCGCACCCCGCCCGGCGCCCTGAAATTGGCGCGCCGCCTGCCCCTGGCGGTTGCCGCCGTCGACCCGGCGGAAGCGCGCACCCGCATCAGCGACGGCTGCGCCGACCGCCACGGCAATTTCGTCCTCGGCACTGCCAACCTGAATCCCGACTCGCCGCCGATCGGCAGCTTCTACCAGTATTCGCAGCATTCCGGCTTGCGCCGCCTGGCGCTACCCACCGTCACTGCCGCGCACGGCATAGGCTTCAGCCCCAATGGCGGCACCCTGTATTTCGCCAGCAGCGACGGATACGAAATACTGGAAACTACTTACGACCCGGTTCGCGCCGAAGTGGGTAGAATCAGACGGTTCGCCAGCCTGGGCGATGCCCGCATTGGCGGCCTCACGCTCGATGCCGCTGGCAATGTCTGGATCGCCGTGCGCGAAGAGGGACGGCGCGGCCGCCTGGCGCAATTCACGTCTGGCGGCGCACTGCTGCGCGAGCTGCCGTTGTCGGCGACGCAACCATCGCGGCCTGCCTTCGGCGGGATGCATATGGAACAATTGGCTGCAGGCGCCCTCGATGGCGGCTTGCACACCATGGAGATAACCGGCGTGCAGGGATTGGCCCCGTCCCTGTTTGACGACGCCGCTGATTGACGCTGCGGGGGAGCGGCCCTATTATTGTCCGCATGTCAGATCCACGCTCGGACCGATTCGTAAGGTCCCACCTGAAAACGCGCCACCTGGTGCTATTGGTCGAATTGGGCCGGCACCGCTCGATCCTGCATGCAGCACAGGCGGCAAACCTCACCCAGCCCGCGGCATCGAAGCTTCTGGGCGAGATTGAACACGCGCTGAATGTGCAGTTGTTCGAGCGCTTGCCGCGCGGCGTGGTGCCGACGTGGTACGGCGAAGTGATGATACGGCGTGCCGGCACTGCCTTGGCGGAAATGGATGCGGCGCACCAGGAAGTGATGGAGCTGGTCTCCGGCCTTTCCGGCCGCGTCTCCATCGGCACCGTGCTGACGCCTTCCGCCGGCCTGGTCACTGACGCCGTCAAGCTACTGAAGAACCGGACTGCCAAGGTACAGGTGTCGATCACGGTCGACACCTCGAAAATCCTGGTCGATCGCATGCGCGCAGGCGAATTCGACCTGGTGATCGGGCGCCTGCTCGATTCCAACGTCGCCTCCGAATTTAATTTCGAGCCGCTCACCGACGAACCGCATAGCCTGATCGCTGCCGCCGACCATCCTTTCGTGGGACGCAAGGACCTGCAATTGGCAGACCTGGCGCGCGAGCCCTGGGTGCTGCCGCCGGCCGGCAGTATCCTGCGCGACCGCCTGACATCGATGTTCCTGTCGCAAGGCCTGGAGCCGCCGACCGAAGTCGTGGAGACGCTGGCCATGCCGGTGGTGGTCAACCTGCTGCCTGGCAGCCGCATGGTTGCGGCCATGCCGGAAGAAACCGTGCGCCCCTACCTGGACGCGGGCCTCTTGGCCGTGCTGCCCTGGGACCTGGGCCTGCGCATGGACATGTACGGCATTGTCACGCGCAAGCGCCACCGCCTGTCGCCGGGCGCGGAGGCCATGCTGGCGGCACTGCGCGACGCGGCGCAGGCGCGCTACCGGCGCTAGCCCCTTTCAATAACTGACGTGGTAATCCTTCGGGAATTTCTTGCCCCCGAAGGCCTTCTTCTGCGTCCAGTCCTGCGCCGGCGAAGTCCAATAGGAATCGTCGGCCGGCAGCCCCAGCGCCAGGAAGCTCGACGCGGCGATATACATGCTGCCATTGTTCGAGTACCAGTCGCCCAGCTCCGGCTGGTGGCCCGCAAAGCCGATGGTCAGGTAGCCATCCTTCGTGAAATTGCCCGGCTCCGACCAGATCGCCTTGTGCACGCTCGCCAGCGCCGCGCGCACCTGCCCTTCCGGCAGGCTGGCCGGCAACTGCTTGCGCCAGGCCAGCAGCGCCAGCGGCTGGAAGGCCGCCGTGCGATAAGTCAGCGAGCGGCCAATCGGAGGGAATGTTCCCTGCGGCGAGATAAAGCGCTCCAGGTGCTCGCCGTAGCGCTGCATGCGTTTCTGCGCCTGGGCCAGCAAATCGGCTGGCTTGCCGTTCCAGAACGGGCCATTTGCCTTCGCCAGCACTTCCAGGATTTCCACCAGCATCGGGTACATCACGAAGGAATTGTAGTAGTCGAAGTGGAAGGCTTCACCATCCTTGATCCAGCCATCGCCCACATACCATTCATTGACTTTACGGATCGCCACGTTCATGCGCATCGGGTCGTACTGTTCGCCGATGGATAGCAGGAAGGCTTCGTTCATGGCCGCGAACAGCATCCAGTTGATGTATGGCGGCTCGATGCGCCGCAAGCTCTTGACTTCGTCGACGATGCGCTGCCTGGTGGTCGCGTCCAACGGCTCCCACAACGCTTTGGGCGCACGCATCAGCGCATTGGTGAAATAGGCGGAGTCCACCAGCGTCTGGCCCGGCCCCTTCCACAACAGGTAGTCCGGCGATTTAGGATCGACCGAGTTGGTGTAGCTTTGCAGCGCCTGTTCGCGCAGCCGCTTGCGCGTGCGGCCTTCCGCGCTGTCATCGTCCGGAAGCGCCAGCCAGGGCGCCACGCCGGCAATCAGGCGGCCGAAGCATTCCAGGTAGGCCACGCCTGGATCGCGGCCGTCCCAGGTAGGGCTGAGCTCCAATGCGAATTTCTTTTTCAGCTCGCCCCTGGCCATGTTTGCCAGCACTGGATCGGCCATCTTTTGCAGCAGGCCGACCATATAGGCGCGGTCGCCGCCAGGCGCTCCCGCTGCGGCGCCCGCAGCCGCGCCGGCCGACAGAGCAACCGCAGGCGAGGCGGCAGCGGCTGCCGCCGCGCCTCCCGCCAGCACGCCGCGCATGAATTTTCTTCGTTCCATCCTGCTGCCCCCTTTATTTGTTCTTGTCGATGTAGCGCACCATTTCGGCTGCCGCCAGCAGGTAGGCGCCGACGCCGAAGTGCGAGGTTGAATTCCGATCGACCACTTGTCCCGGAATGGCGCGATCGCCGATCGGCTGCACATAGCCGATCTTCCCGTCCGGCTGCAAGGCAGTGCTAGTCAGGTAGCCCCAGCCCTTGAGCGCGACCGGCGCATACTCGGTCCGGTCCAGCAGACCATTATTGATGCCCCACAGGTAGCCGTATGTGAAGAACGCCGTGCCGCTGGTCTCAGGTCCCGGAGCATGCTGCGGATCGAGCAGGCTGCGCGTCCAGTAGCCCTGCTCCTGTTGCGCCTTTTTCAGCGCTGCTGCCATGCCCTGGAACTTGCGCACGTATTCCTCGCGGTGCGGGGCGTCTTTCGGCAATTCGTGCAGCACCTTCGCCAACCCCGCAAATACCCAGCCATCCCCGCGTGCCCAGAAGTCCTTGCGGCCGTTGATGCTCTTGTGCGCCGGGTATACGTAGCGCGCATCGCGGTAATACAGCTTCTCATCCTGGTCGTACATGATGCTGTTCGAGTACTGGAAATACTCGTGCAGCTTTTCCAGGTACTGCGGGTTGCCGCTAATGTTGTACAACTTGGTCATCACCGGCATCACCATATACAAGCCATCCGCCCACCACCAGTAATCGTTGCGCGGGGTGGACATCTGGTATTCCATCACCTCCCGGGCGCGAGCGATGCGGGCCGGATCCTTGTCGAGCTGGTAGAGATCCGCGTAAGTCTGGAAGCAGATCTGCCAGTCGCCAAACAGCACATGGTCGTCGGTCTCGCCATAGGTCAGCTTCCACTGGCTCCTGTCGGTGGATTTCGCGCCCTGCCACTGGTTATGCTGCGCCCACTCCAGCGAGTACTTCAGGTAAGCCTGGTTGCCGGTGATGCGGTAAGCCTCCATATTGCCGGTATGGTAGGCCGCCACGTTCCAGAACGACCACTCCTTCGCCGGCGTCCTGGCTTGCCAATAGGTGTTGACCTTGTCGATGATGCCGACGACTTCCTGCCGCTGCGGCAGCGGCGGCGTGGAAGCGCAGCCGCCCAAGGCGGCCAACAACACGATCAGTGCCGAATGTATCAACTTCATATTTTCGAGCCCCTTTGTTACAGCTTGCCGCGCAGGCCGATCTTGATGGTCCGGCCGTCATACTTCGCGTAGTCCATGCGGGTTTTCTTGCCGCTGCCGTACTGGCCGGTGGCATCCTCGAAGTAGTCATACGACAGGGTATTCGACAGGTTCAGCGCATCCAGTCGAAGTTCCAGGTTGTCGTTGATCTTGTAGCTGATATTCCCATCCAGGTAACCGCGTGCCGCGCGCCAGCGGATCAGGTCATCGCCGTTATTCTTCGGATTGTCCCCATGCAGGCTGCGTCCCTTGTAGTTATAGGAGAAGCGAACCGCCCAAGGGCCGGTCTCATAATAGGCAGTGGTGCTGTAAGCATACTTCGGCACCGAGTTGACCTCGATTTCCTTGCCCGCGTTGGTAATCCACTTCTGGCTGTTGAAGGGGTCGATGTGGGTGTAGCTGGCCAGCATGCCGAAGCCCTTGTATGGCGCCGGCAGGAAGTCGAAGTCCTGCTGGTACGACAGCTCGTAGCCCTTCAACACCTGGCGGCCGGCATTGCTGTAGGTGCGCAAGGTCATCGGCAGGTTCGGGTCCACGCGGCCGTCCGGGCCGTAGAAGATCGCGCCCATCGCGGTATCCGGCAAGCCCAATGCGCCAAAGGTGGTCTGGGTCGTGCTGGACACGGTGGCATCGGTCAGTACCTTGCGGAAGTACGCTGCCGACAGCAGGCTGCCCTTGCGGAAGTACCATTCCAGACTGGTGTCCATATTCTTCGACTGCTGCGGGCGCAGGTTCGGGTTGCCCGCCGTGGCCGAATTATCGAATGGATTCGGCACCACGGTCTGCGCGGCGATGATCGAGAGCGAAGCACGCGAAATCGTTTTGCCGAAGGACGCGCGCCACATCAGGTCCTCCGTCACGTCGAAGGCGCCGCTGACTGCCGGCAGCATATTGTGGTACGAGCCATTTTCCTGGTTAGGCTGGTAGGTACCGCCCGCGCCGGTTTTCTTGAAGTTGTCGATATCGAGCTCGGTGCGGGAATAGCGCACGCCGGCATTGATCCGCAAGCCATGTCCCAGCACCTCGCCTTTGAAGTCGGACTGCACAAAGCCCGAAGTCACCTTTTCCGTCGCGGTGAAGCTTTGCGCCGGCGTGAACGTGGCTTCGGTGTTGTAGGCCAGCGGGTCGAAGGTCGAGTAGGTGTAGTTGCGCGTGAAGGTGCCGAAGCGGTGCGGCCAGCCGTCTCCCATGTCCAGGTTGCTGATCGGCAGGTCGAACACCATGCCCTGGCGCAGGCCGGCGTTGCCCATGCTATTCAGCTTGGTCGTCATGTCCGACGTAGCATTGCGCTTGTGGACGCCCTTCTCGGTTTCCACGTACACCAGGCCCGTTTTCAGGTGGCCGGTCCAGTCGCCCCACAGCTTATAGTCCCAGTCCGCGATCACGCGGCCCTGGCGGCCACGATCGGTTTCCCGCGTCAGGCCGGTGCCGATGCCAAAGCCGGAGTAATTGGCCGGGTTCAGGTAATCGCTGGTCGAAGAGAGCGATGGATATACGTGGTCGCTGCCGTAGTCGATGGTCGAAGTAATGCCGAAAATCTGGCCGGACAAGGTGTCCTGGTAGCTTTGCGCCTTACTGCTATTGGCGCTCAGCTGCGCGGTCAGCGCCAGCCTGTCCGTGGCCTTCCAGTTCGCGTTCAGCGCCGCATAGCTGAACTTCGTTTCGTCCTCGCTGTAGGTGACGCCGCTGCTGTAGGAGGTATTGCCGAAGGTGCCGGTCAACAGGTTTGAACCGGGGTCGATGTGGACGTTGATCGGCACCAGTCCATTATGACCGGCGGTGCCGGGCGGCGCACTCGGGTTGGTGGTCTTGCTGTTGCGGATCAGGATGCCGTAATACAGTTCGTCGCGCGAGTTTTTCAGCTTGGAGTACATGGTATCGAGGCTGATATTCAGCCGGTCATCCTTGTACTGCAACGAGGATACCAGCCCGTCGCGGCTGCGGTCATTGGAAGAACCGTAGAAGCGGTAGATGCGCGGCAGCAGCGCATTGTCCACCTGGTCGCGCGTGTAGCCGGACAGGTTGGCGCGCGGATCGTCGTAGTCGAGCTGCATCGCGAAGTTGCCCTGCACAGGAGTCTTGCTGCCGCGTGCCGAGCTGTTATAGCCGCCGGTCGCCTCGAAGCCGGAGCGGTTGTTCATCGCCTTCGAATGCGCACCGCCGACCAGGAAACCCCAGTTGCCCCAGGTTTTCGAGAACAGGCCGAAGGCAGCCGGATCGGTCTTCTCGGACATGGTGTTGTACGCAGCCGTTACCGAATACCGCACCGCGCCTTTGGGATTGTCGAACGGGCGTGGCGACTGCAGGTCCACCACGCCGCCCATGCCGCCTTCCGGCAATTCGGCCAGTGGCGACTTGAAGAAGTCGACGCGGCCAAACAGTTCGGACGCGAACACATCATAGTTGAAGCCGCGCGCTGCGTTGCCGATGGAACCAGTACTGGTGGTATTCACCGGCGCCCCGTTCAGGGTGGTGACGGAATACTCGGTCGGCAAGCCGCGGATCGAGATGCGCTGTCCCTCGGCCGAGCTTTCATCGCGGTTCAGGATAATGCCGGGCACGCGCTGCAGCGATTCCGCCACATTCGATTCGGGGAACTTGCCGATATCTTCCGCAACGATGGAATCGCGCACGCCAATCGCCTGGGCTTTCAGGTTCAAGGCCTTCTGCAGGCTGGAACGGAATCCCGTCACCACCACGGTATTCGCCGCATCCACGTTGGCGGCAACATCGCCCGATGCAGCCGCCGCAGGTGCAGCCGGTGCTGCTGGAGTCACCGGTGCTTCTGCCGCTTCCTGCGCCATGGCCCCAGTGCCATATGCGGCAGCCAATGCCAATGGCACCAGCGTTGCCAGTACTTTCTTCCTCATTTTTATGTCTCCATTTTTGACTTCTTATTTAGCGAAACTGCTTTGACACCTCCCAGTCAAGCACACGCACAGGCTCTGCCGGCCGCTGCGCAACGCCCTCCCCGTCCACTTGCGCCACCTTCTGAACGAACAGGCTCAGGATGCCGCGCGATTTCCACAACTCGCTGTCGAAAGTCGGTTCCCATTCGCCAACCGAGGTTTCGGACAAGTCGCGCACAGACCACTGGAAAGACTGGAAATCCCTGATGACGGCGACCGACACCCTGCTGCCGCGCTCTTCGTCGCGAAATACCAGCAGGCCGCCCCTGTCGGCCAGCAGCAGCTGCGGCCGTGCCATCGGAATACGTTTCGTACCGCCGCCAGACAGGCTGAATGCTGTCTTGTGCAGCGGCAGGGTGCGCGCTTCCCAGCGCTGCCCCGTATGGAATACCACGCGATACTGGGGAATCGCGTTGCCCGGATCCCGCCAGTAGGTGGCGATATAAGGATGGCCTTTACTATCGGCGGCCATCGAAGTCTGGTTGATCAACTCACTGCGCTGCGGGATGCGCAAGGCATATTCCGCGCTGGCCGCGGTAATGGGAAGCCTGTACGGCGTTCCATCGGCATGCTCCCAGCTCTTGCCTCCGTCGCGCGAGCGGGCGTAGGCCAGGTCATGGTTGCTCGCCACGTCCGGCGATTCACGCCACACCCAGGACAGGTGCAGCACGCCACGGCTGTCGGCGTGCGCCTGCCAATAAGCGTTGCGCTGCCCCTCGCCGTCGATCAGTTTGTCCTGCAGGCGCTCCCACTTTGCGCTGGCGGGGTGATAGCGGTTCATCACCAGGTTACCGCGCCCCGAGGCGCCATCGCGATACAGGAATAGCAGGCCGCCATCCGGCAGGCGGTAAAACTCGGGATAGCTCACGGCTTGTTCATCGCGCCCCACCATGGACTGCTGCGCGCCCAGAGCCAGCTCGCCCGGCGCCGTGCTGCGGGCATAGCGCAATGGGTTGTCGTGATGATCCCACGCCACGTGCAGGTAGCCTGCGCCGTCGACCATGATGCTGATGCCGTTATGCGCGTCCTCGGCCTTGCCCTGGTACTGGCTGCGCTGCACAATCCAGTCGCTGCCGCCCACAGGGCGCTTGGCAAGCACCACGTAGCGCGCCGCATCGTAATAGGCGGCGTACTGCACGCCGTCATGCGTAACGAGGGAATTCTTGCGGAATACGGTCACGTTGACCGAATTATTGGCCCATCCCGGGCCAATGGTGGATTGTTTCACGTCGATCGCCTGCGCGGCCGGAATGCATAGCACGGCGAGCATCGCCGCAGCCATTGCCTTCCATTTCCTCGCAATAGATTTCATGGTTTCGTAGCAATCATTAATGAAGCCGAAACTATTCTAGGGAAATCGAAATGCAGAACGTATATATTCTTTCGCTATTTCTAGATCAAAACGATATACCTTAAACCGGGCGCGCCGCAAGGCCGAGGCGCAGTACCATGGCCACATGGCTAAGGAAGGGAAACGTCAACTCGACCATGCGGTCGATGACCTCGAGCATGAAGTGCCGGGCAAGGCGAAGCGCTTCATCGAGTGGGCGCGCTCGGACCGCGCACGCTGGGTGCGGATTCCCCTCGCCCTGGCGCTGATCGCCGTGGGGATACTGGCACCGTATATGCCGGTGGTTGGCGTGGAAGATGTACCAGTCGGCTTGCTGCTGCTGTCCTACGACATTCCTCTCCTGCGCAAGCCGATGGCGGCCTTCATCGAATGGCTGATCGGCCTGTGGCGGCGGCTGCGCGGCAAGCCGCCTCGCCGCCGCTCATGACTTGTCCTGGTATGCCGCAGCCATGCGCTGCGCGGTCTGTTTGATTTCTTCCCGCAGATCCGCCGGTTCGTGAACCACCACGCCATCGCCGAAGCCCAGCAACCACCAGGTCAGCGCCCTGGTACGCGGTACGGTGGCGATCAGCCGCAGATGGTCGGCCGATTCACTGTACAGCACCTGGTCCTTGCTCAACGGCGTTTCTGCCAGGTGTTCGCCTGCCGCCCGCGCAAAGACTGCCTGCAGCCGGATCTCGCCGCCATTCGCAATGCCGAACTGCCCCTGCGCGATGAAGGCATCGATATCGAAGCCCGCCTTGCGGCGCGCCTCCAGGTACAGCATTTCGGCTTGCTTCACGCGATGCAACGCAATGGTGCGCGCATCTTCGTAATCCGAAAACATGCAGACCAGGTAGACCGTACCAGCCTTCTGCACGATGGCCAGCGGATGCACTGCTTCATAGACCGTCAACGCACTGCCGTCGCGTTTCTGGTAATGCAGCTTGAGCTGGCGGTCCTTCATCAGCGCGTCATAGACGGTGCGCTGGCATTGTTCATCCACTTCCGCCGGCAGCAGCGGCTGCGCCGACGGGATGCTGCGCACCTTGCCCAGCCAGGCCTTGGTTTGCGTGCGATCGTCGATCGCCGCAAGGGTCTGTGCGGCAGCGGAAAAGTGCGGTTGCAAGGCGTCCAGGGTCGATGGCGGAAGTTGCCGCTGCAGGTGCTGCTCCACCATCGTCAAGGTCAACGCTTCCGGCACCGACATGCCAGGCAGGCTGAAGATCGCACCATCGCGCCGCCAGCTCCACTTGAATGGCTTGGCCGATTCATCGACCAGCAGCGGGAACAGCGATTCCAGCGCCTTCAGGTCGCGTTCGACCGTGCGTTTGTCGATCGGGTATTCGGCCTGGGCCAGGCGCTCGGTAATCTCGGCAGCCGTAATGCTCAGTGGTGCGCGCGGCACCAGCCGCAGCATATTCCACTGTCGGAACATGGAATCTTTGGAAGCCATCCGGGTAAATGCTGGGTTATCAAAGTTTCATTGTAGCAATTATTTAATCCGCGCGCCCCGCAATCCGCTTGGCGTGACGACGATCTCCCACACATCCAGTTCTTCCAGCCGCCCGGCCAGCTCGCAGGCACTCCGGTAGCCCAGCCGGAAACGGACCTGCAAGCGCGACACCGGGCAAGCCAGCAAACCGCCGCGCGCCGCGTTCAGCCCACGCACGAAATCGATGGCCCCTGCGATGTCGTTCATGGTGAATTTTCCTTCTCCCAAACTGCACCTCCTGTCATGACTGAAGATGCAGCAGTATTTGCCGCCAGTGCGACAGCATATGTCGCATGCCGTGCGACACAATCTGTCGCAGCGTCTGCGACAATAAGCGCAAGGAGGAAACATGAAGCTAGTCGTTGCTATTTCATCGCGGGCCCTGTTCCAGCTGGACGAGAGCCACGCCATCTTCGAATCCCAGGGTGTTGCAGCGTATTGCGCCCACCAGCGCGAGAACGAACATGTGCTGCTGGAACCCGGCCCCGCCTTCAACCTGGTGCGCAAGCTGCTGGCCCTGAACAAGGGTGCGCCCGCCTCGCCGCTGGTGGAAGTTGTGCTCCTGTCGCGCAACAGCGCCGACACCGGCATCCGCATTTTCAACTCCATCGAGCACTACCAGCTCGACATCAAGCGTGCCGCCTTCTGCTCCGGCGCCAGTACCCACCGTTATGTGGAAGCTTTCGGCGCGCAGCTGTTCCTGTCCACCAACCCGGACGACGTGCGCGAATCGCTGGCCCAGGGCCACGCCGCAGCCACCATCCTGCCCTCGCACCGCGAAGACGACAGCGGCCAGTTGCGCATTGCCTTCGACGGCGACGCCGTGCTGTTCTCCGACGATTCCGAGCGCATTTACAAGCAGCTTGGCCTGGACGCCTTTGCCCGCAATGAAAGGGAAGCCGCGCGCGATCCGATGCCGGGCGGCCCGTTCAAGAACTTCCTCGGCGCCCTGCACGCGATCCAGGCGGCGCACGGCGCCGATGACGCGCCGATCCGCACCGCACTGGTCACGGCCCGTTCGGCGCCAGCGCACGAACGCGTGATCCGCACCTTGCGTGCCTGGGATATCCGTATCGACGAAGCGCTATTCCTAGGCGGGATGCCGAAGGGCGCCTTCCTCAAGGCCTTTGGCGCCGACATCTTCTTCGACGACCAGACCATGCATTGCGATTCAGCGCGCGAATTCGTCCCAACCGGGCACGTCCCCTACGGCATCGCGAATGCCGCAGTCGCCGGGGAAAATTGACAGCACCTGGAGGAAGCTGGCTTCCGGTGCGGCACTGAGCTCCAACGGCTCGCCGCTCACCGGATGCTTGAACGACATGCCGACTGCCGCCAGCATCAGGCGACCAAAGCCGAAGCGCTCGGCGAAATAGCGGTTATGCCGACCGCGCCCGTGATTCGCATCGCCGATGATCGGATGGCTGATGTGCTTCATGTGCCGCCGCAACTGGTGGCGGCGGCCAGTTTCAGGAAACAGCTCCACCAGGCTGTAGCGGCTGCTGCTGTAGCCCTCGATGGCGACCGGAATCTCGGTCGTCGCCAGCCTGCGGTAACGCGTCAACGCTTCGCGTATCGGCGCTTCCTCGTGCTTGCAGCGGCGGTCTTCCGGTTCCTCGCGTAGCGGATGGTCGATAAGGCCCGCTTCCGGGGCCCAGCCACGCACCATGGCGAGGTAGCGCTTATGCACCTGGCCCGCCATGAACGCCTTGCCGAGCACACTGGCCGTTTGCTGGTCGCGCGCAAACACCAGCAAGCCGGAGGTGGGCCGGTCCAGCCGATGCACGGCATACACGTATTCGCCGCCATTCATCTCGCGCGCATATTGCAAGGCGAATTCGGTTTCATGCGGATCGATCGGACTGCGATGCACCAGCAGCCCGGCCGGCTTGTGCACCGCCAGCAGCCATTCGTCGCGGTAGATTTCTGTGAGGGGGTTCTGTTTCATTGCAGGCGGTATTCTCCCACAAGCCTCCTTCTGAGTATTGTGTAATTGGATATGTAGAAACCTTCGTTCACTTGTGCGATGGCTGCGGCGTAGACTGGGCTCCCACGTCACCCCGAGGAGCCCACAATGAGCTATCCAGCCTTGAATGCCTACCTGGAGCGTCTTGCGACCGGCGAAACGCCCTCCAGCAGCCTGCGCCAAAGCGGCGACGGCGAAGTGCAAGGCCATATCTTCAACTGCTGGCTGGGTAGCTCCTTCCTGCCGATCCGCGAGCTCGGTAGCGGCACCATCACCGCCTATGCCGGCCGCGTGCGCGGCGTGACGGAAGAAGACCGCGGCCTTCCCGTCTGGACTTACCTCGACGGCGCAGCCAGCGACGACGAATCGGTAGCGTTGGACCGCCTGTGCCGCACGCTCCACGCCATCAACTTTTTCCGCAGCGAAGACCTGGGTGCGCGCACCCTGCACCTGAACGTGCATGACCGCCTGCTCAGCGCCGTCAGCAGCAATCACGGCATGGCCTTCCGCCGCATTCTCGATTCGCTAGGCCTGCCGCTTGGGCAAATCGTGTTGCAACTGCCGGCTGTGAACGCGCGCCAGAACTGGATGCTGAACTACGTCGCGGACAACTACCGCCGCAACGGCTTCCGCATCTCGGTGAAGGTCGCCGCCGCGATCCAGCTTCCCTCCGTGTTCAGCCACGCCCGGGTGGACGCGGTACGCATCGCCAGCCTGCACGACGCCACTTCCGCCGACCTGACGAACGTGCTGGCCCAAGCCGCCGCGCTGAACGTGGAAATCCTGGTCAAGGACGATACCCCTGCCTTGCGCGAAGCCGTCGCCCGCACCGGCGCGCAGGTAATGGTGCAGGACAACGCCAAACGCGGCACCGAGCGCCTGGCGGCCTAATGATGCTCTGTCGGCAGGATCCTGCGCAGCGATCCCATGGCTACGGGCCGCTCCAGCAGATGATCGAAGCCAGCACCGCGCGCAATCACCTTGTCGTGAGACTGGTCCGAGTCGCTCAGGGCGATATAGGTCGCCTGCTCGTCGGGGTGCAGCGCCCGTAATTGCCGCGCAAGCTCATAGCCTTCCACCCCCGGCATATCGGTCCTGATCAGGACTGCGTCGGGATGCAGGTCGCGTGCCGTTTCGAGCGCACTTGGTTCGTCGGCGCACAAGGCCACCATATGCCCTTCCGCCTCCAGCGCTGCAGGCAGCGCCTCATCTCCGTCATCGGCGCGGTCAACCAGCAGGATCTGCAAAGGCCGCGCGGCACTGTCATGCTGCATCAGCGGCAGCGTAACGGTAAACGTGCTGCCCTTGCCGCGGCCGGCGCTGGCGGCATTGATCTGCCCTGCGTGGAGCGCCACGATGCTTTTTACCAGCGCCAGCCCGAGGCCAAGCCCGCCGCCACGGCGGTCCGGCGTCAGTTCTGCCTGCGCGAAGAGGTCAAAGACGCGCGGCAGCAAGTCGGCATCCATGCCCACGCCGTTGTCGCCAACGCTGAGGACGACGTGCCCGTCGCGCGTCTCCACCGCCAGCACAATGCGGCCACCCTGCTGTGTATATTTGGCCGAATTATTCAACAGATTGGCCAGCACTTGCACCAACCGGGTATCGTCCCCCAGCACGCTCGCGCCGTCGTCACGTATATCCAGGACCAACTGCTGGTTGCGGGACTCGATCAAAGGCCGCGATTGCTCGACCGCCCTGGCAACGACTTCCGAAATAGCCACATCTTCTTTCTCGATCGACACCAGGCCGCGCGTGACGCGCGACACGTCCATCAGGTCATCAACCAGCTCCGACATGTGCTTGACCTGGCGATCGATGATCTCCGTGGAACGCTGGACGTATTCGGGATTTCGCCCGCCCATTTTCAAGAGCTGCGCAGCAGTGCTGATTGGCGCCAGCGGATTGCGCAATTCATGCGCCAGCAGCGCCAGGAAATCATCCTTGCGCTGGTCGGCCTCGCGCTGCAAGGTGATGTCGGTGTTGGTGCCGAGCCAGCGCACGACACGGCCATCTTCATCGCGGATCGGCACAGCGCGCGACAGGAACCAGCGGTACTGGCCATCCGCTCCGCGCAGCGGAAAGGTGTCTTCCCATACGCTCTGCTCTTCGACGATCTTCTTCTTGTATAAAGCCACCACGCGCGCGAGGTGATCCGGATGATGCACCGTCGACCACCCCCAGCCCTGCATCTCCTCATGCGTCATTCCGGTGTATTCAAACCAGCGGTTGTTGTACCAGAAGATGTAGCCGCCGCTGTCCGCCATCCACGCCAGTTGCGGAATATTGTCGGCCAAGGTGCGGAAAGTCAGCTCGCTGGACTTCAACGCTTCTTCCGCCAGTTGCTGGCGCGTGACATCAAGCACAGCCCCGGACATGCGCAACGGCTTGCCTTCGGCATCGGTCGCAACCACGCCCCTGCCCTGCATGTAGCGAATGCTGCCGTCTGCCCGCATCACACGGAAACTCTCGCGATAGGGTTCGCCGGAAGCCAGCGACCTGCCGATGCTGGCCCGGACCGTGCCCACATCGTCCGGATGCAGGACCGCATAATAGGCATCGATCGGGCCACCGTTCGCCACTTCCGCGGAGACGCCGAACATGGCGGCCAGGTTGCTGTCCGAGTACACCCGGTCCGGTTGGATATCCCAGGTCCAGGTCCCGATTTCGGCCGCGTTCAATGCCGACTCCAGTCGCGTTTGCGTGTCACGCAAGGCGGCGCGCATGGCCATGCTCTCGTGGATATCAGTCGAGGTACCCATCCACCGCACGATCTCGCCATGCTCATCCCGCACCGGCAGCGCACGCGCGAGCGCCCAGCGGTATTCGCCGGACCGGTGCCGCAGGCGGAATTCGACTTCATACGGCTCGCCGGTAGCCAGGCTATGTTGCCAGCGCGATTCCATCAACGGCACATCGTCGGCATAGAACAATCCTGACCAAGCGTCGCCAAAGGCCAGGTCTTCCGGCACGCCGGTATAGTCGTACCACTGGTGGTTGAAATAATCGTGAAAGCCGTCTGGCCGCGCCGACCAGACGATCTGCGGCATTGCGTCGGCAATGGTGCGGAATTTCGCTTCGCTTTCGCGAATGGTGCTTTCAGCCTGCTTGCGGGCGGTAATATTGCGGTAGAAGATCGCCAGGCCGTCTTCAACCGGGAATGCCCGCGCCTCAAGCCACATGTCCTGGCCGTTATGCTGGTAGACCTGTTCGATCGCGGCGGGCATGCGTTGACGCATTGCCTTGCGATACGCGTCTGCAATCGGTAGCTGTTCCGATCCTGGCCAGGCTTCCCAATGTGTCTTGCCGATGAAGGCTTCGCGCGGACGGCCATCAATGCGCAAGGCTTCGTCGTTGATGCGTTGGATGCGAAAATCACGATCGAGAAGGACAAAGCCCTCATCAATCGCATGCAGGATAAGTTCGCTATCGCTTTGCTCGGTGAACTTGCGCATGAGCGCCAAGCATCGCAGCGGCCCGCTTCCGTTCAGGCACTTGCGCGACACTTCGCATTGGATTGCCTGTCCGTCCTTGGTCAGGAGTTCAGTGAGCCAGACTGCATCGTCGAGTTGCCGCTCGCTGCTGGCGGCCAGGTCCGAAACGTGCCGGCGTGCAAGCTCGTCCGGCGTATAGCCGACCAGTTCGCAGAACATCCGGTTGGCGGCAAGAATCTGTCCTGCGCCGGAGTACAGCATCGCAGCGCAAGGAATCAGCTCTACCAATGCAACGCTTGACTCCACCATGGAACTTGGCCCGGTAAGGAACGGTAGCTCGGGCCATCATACAAGAATCGCCGAACCGGGCACGCCACGGACAAGGCCTCGCGGTTAAGGCAACGCCACAAAGCCTGCCAGGAACGCTCGCGCTGATTGCGTATCGAGGCGGTAGATCACATTGCTTTGCACACAGGGCGTATCACCCGTGATGGTCGTTCCCGCAATCATCCTGGTTTCGCCGCTGCCGCTGCCGAAGAAATTGGGGCCGCCGGAGTCGCCGTAGCAGGTGCCGCCATTCCCGGTGGCATTGTTCTGCGACAAGCGCAGCCAGCTATCGTTCAGCGCACCAAAGGCCGACACCGACCATTCACGCGAGTCCTGGTAAGCGATGGTCCAGCCGCCCTTGCCGTCGAAACTGCGCTCCTGGCCGCCGAAACCTACTGCCGTGTAGCTGGTATTGGCCAGCAAGCCGTTATTCTTCAAGGTGTCGAACAAGCCCAGCGTCGGCAACCTGGCCGGTGCCACGGCGGGAATCGGCTGGTCGAACACGATCACGGCAATATCATGCGGATCGTTCTGCTGCTGGCGGTATTCGGGATGGGGGTGATACTGGCCCACGTACATCACCGCCGAATTCAGGACCTTGCTGTCGAATGTGACTTTCACCGCCGACACGCCGGGATTGCAGTGCGCTGCCGTCAGCATGACGGTCGGGCTGATCATGGTGCCGGTGCAGAAAGCGTAGGCCGTGCCCTTGCTGTCGTAATCCACCAGCGCGCCAACCTGCGGGTGCTTGTTGCCGTCGGCCTGCCCGTAGGTAATTGCCTGGGCATTGGTGGCGGCCAGCAGGGCCAGCGCTGCAAGGGAAAGCGTGGACTTCATCATGGTGCGTCATCTCCTTGTAGAGGCCCTCGTGAGGCCCGGTTATGGACGATATTGCATGCAAATCTTGCAACCGCCGGCAACAGCGTGTCAATCTGAACACAACAGGCACGTTAAGAAGTCGTTAAAACGCTGTTTTCTTGCTACGCTCTCGGCCATGCTGCCTATCCTCCCTTACCGCAAACCCCAGTTGGGCCGTGACTACTGGGTGCAGGACGACTTCCTGCCAAACGCCCAAGAGATCGCACAACGCTGCTATGGCCAGGATTACTGGGAGCTCGGCGCGCCCTACGCCAACGAACCCTGGCCCGGCAAGCGCACCCCAAACGCGCTCACGCCATCCGAGATCGAATTCGTAGAAACGTGGGTGAAGAAAATGACCGGCGCCAAGCGCCTGTGGCAGGAAGCGACGCCCGAAGGCACTTCGCTTAATCACAACTACGCGCAGTTGGTCGGCATGCCGGATTCGGGCGCGCGACCGCATACCGATTCGACCAAGCTATGCCGCTATGCCTGCGTGATCTACCTCACGCCCGATCCCGATCCGGATTGCGGCACGTCGTTCTACCGCCAGCGCCAGCCAAACGGCACGCTGGGCGGCAACCTGTGCATGCCGCCGCACGCCAACCTGCGCGAAGCGCTGAAGGTGAAGGGCCTGCCGCCGGAAGCCTGGCAGGAAGACGTGCGCGTTGAGAACCGCTTCAACCGAATCCTGCTGTACAAGGCAAACCTGGTGCATTCAGCGACCGGGTACTTCGGCTTCGACCACTTGGATAAACGCCTGACGGCTGTTTTCTTCTGGATGGCCTGAGCGCGCCGCCGCCCCTTAGTTGGATTCGTCGTCCAGGGCGGCAGCACAGCGCTTGAGCAAGTCACAGAGCAGCCTGGCCTCTTCAGCCGACAGCCTGGAGAGCATCTGCTTTTCCACCACGTCGGCCGCTTTGGCCCCATCGGCAACAGCCTTTTGACCGGCTGCCGTCAGCTCGGTCATGATGACCCGGCCATGCTCCGGGTGCGGGCTTCGCACAATCAACCCGCCCCGTTCGAGATTGACGAGGATGCCCTGCATGGTCTGCGGCGTCACGAACGCCGCGCGCGCCAAATCAGCATTCGAGATGCGCGGATTCCCGGCAACTGCAAGCAAGACCGCATTCTGCGGCGCTGTGATGCCGAGCCGCGCGAGTTCAGCATCCAGGCGCTGCCTTAGCCGATGCTGCGTAATTTTCAGGTTATAGCCAATCCAGTCAGCTCCTTTCCGAGGCGCCGGCTTCGCGGTTGACATATCAGGGTCCTTACAATAGTATCAGGGTACTGATATTACAGAAACGGAGCTCGCATGACAACCATCGCAACCCCAATTGGCCCTGACTTCATCGCCCTGCAAGTGCGCGACCTGGCCGCATCACGCAAGTTTTACCTCGAGGTGTTCGGCTTCGAAGCGTCGGCGCACTGCCCTCCCGGCGCGGTCATTTTCAAGACCGAGCCGATTACCTTGGCATTGCGGGAGCCTTTGCGGCCACTTCCCGAAAGCGGACCGCTCGGCGTGGGCATGGTGCTTTGGATCGCCTGCACCGACGCCGATGCGCTGCATGATCTCATCGTCAAGCGTGGAGGCACGATTCTCAGCCCGCCAGCCGACGGCCCGTTTGGCCGCTTTTTCGTCACGGCGGATCCGGATGGATATGCGATCACCTTTCATGGCCGGGCTTAAGCCGTGATGGGCGGACTTCTTCCTCGAGATCTCTTTGTCCCAGCTCCCAGATTCGATCCAACAGAACGAGAAAAATTAATGCGTCACTGCTAGAATTTTCTTTTGCAATTAATGCAACAACTTGAGTCTATGTGGCAGGTGAAATTATTCGTTTGGGTGACTCAACAAGTCATCATGATGATCCTGCAGGGCCTTCGCCTTTGATGCCCAGGCGTGCCGCCCTTTCGCGGGGAGCACACCTCCTTCTAAGCCGCCCACTGGGCGGCTTTTCACTATTTCAATGCGTGAAACCAATCGAAATCCGTTGACTTTGCCTTCTGCGTGGCGCCTAATTTCTGTATTGACAGAAATTAATGAATTCGCAGAAATAAGGCCTCGGCAATGCACATGGCTACATCGTTCAGTTATCGCCACGACCCGACAGTCCCGGACTTCCCCGACGACCGTCCCATCATCGTTTTCGACGGCCACTGCGTAATGTGCTCCGGCTGGGCCAATTTTGTGCTGCGCCATGACCGCAAGGCCCGCTACCGCTTGCTGCCCGCGCAAACGCCGCTTGGCAGGGCGCTCTATGTGCATTACGGGCTGGATCCGGAAAACTACCAGACCAATATCTTGATCGAGAATGGCGCCGCCTGGTTCAAATCGGAAGGGTCGATCCGCATGGCCGAGGGGCTGGGTTATCCGTGGCGCCTGGCGACGTTGGGTCGCGTACTGCCCCTCTCCATCCGGGACCGCCTGTATGAATGGATTGCCCGCCACCGTTTTCACTTTTTCGGCAAGCGCGATACCTGCTACCTGCCGGCCGCCGATTATGCCGACCGATTCTTACGGTGAACAAGGAGCGCACATGAACTACAGCAAGGAAGTCGCGCGTTCGCAGCGTTATTTCAATCCATTCAGTCTGCTAATTTACGACGCCGTTTTGTATGGCGTGATTTCGAAGTTCGCGTGGGGCAGTTCGATCGGGCGGCTCGATGCCCACTACAGGAAATACGCCACTTCCAACCATCTTGAAGTCGGCGTTGGAACAGGCTATTTGCTCGACAGGATACGCTTCGAAACGACCGCACCGCGCCTGGCTTTGATGGACCTGAGCGCCTCCTGCCTGGAAAAGACAAGGCAGAAAGTGGCACGTTATAGGCCGGAGGTTTACAACCAGAACCTGCTGGAGCCGATAGCGCACTGTCCTGCGCCGTTCGATTCAATCGGCATCAACTACGTCATGCACTGCGTGCCGGGATCGTTCGCCGAGAAGGGCATCGCGTTTCGCCACCTCACGAAACTGCTATCGGATCACGGCGTACTGTTCGGTACTTCCGTTTTGTCGGAGAGCGTCAACAAGAACCTGCTGGCGCGCCCGTTCATGTGGCTAATGAACGCAATGGGGGTGTTCAACAACCGGTGCGACAATGCGGCGGAATTGAAGACCGCGCTGGAAGCCTGCGGCAAGCTGGTCTACTTCGAGATTGTCGGCGTGACGGCTTTTTTTGCGATCAGGAAGTGCTGAGCAGGCATGCAGTTTTGCGAAGCCCCAGACCCCAATCGAACGATTTTGCCATCCCGATAATCCATATTTAACAGCTCATAGCCTGTAAAACAAAAGTACAGTCCACATACTGTAATTTACCAGCTTTACAAGTTTTGCATTGTAATTGTGATTTACAGTCCATATACTGTAAAAGGAAGCGCATTTACGGAGGTAAAACCATGGACTTCACGATCCAGACACTAGATCACCTGAAGCCGCTCATCCAAGGTTTCAGGAAGAAGGCAAATCTCACCCAGGCGGCGATGGCTGAAAGACTAGGTATTAGCCAACAGAGCTACGCCCAGATCGAATCGAACCTGGCATCGACGAGCGTCGAGCGCCTTTTCACCATTTTGCGGCTGATGAACGTCAAGCTTCAGATGACCGACAGCGACCCGGATACGTTGCCAGTCTTCCAGGTGAAGTCCAAATCGAGCACTCGACGAAGGTCCATCGGTGTGAAGGACGCACCAGATCGCAGCACTGACGATCGCGGAAGGGACAATGTAATGGCTTTACCTAAGGACGCAAAACCTGGCATCGGGGGTGCCCCTGCAAGAGTAGTAAAACCCGGCGACACAACCGAGTGGTGATACATGGCGCAACGCGGAATCCAACGCAGTCTCAACGTTTGGCTCAATGATACTCCGGTAGGCCAATGGACAATCAAACAAAACACCTCGACGTTCACGTACTTCCAAGAATGGCTGGAAGACGAGAGCCGTCGCCCGCTCTTTGTCGATGCCCTTCACGGCGGCAAACGCTCCGTATTCGGGCGACGTGGTTACGAACTACTTCGACAACCTGCTGCCTGATAGCGAACGCATTCGCCAGCGCCTGGCGCAGAAGCACAAAACTGGAAGCACCTCCCCTTTCGCCTTACTGCAGGCGCTGGGACGAGACTGCGTAGGCGCAGCCCAACTTCTAGCGCCGGATGAAAGACCGGACGACCTGTTCTCCATTCAAGGCGATTTGCTCGACGAGCACGAGATCGCGGAGTTGCTGCGGGCGACCACGGCACCAGCGAGTCTGGGCCGCCAAGACCACAGGGATGACCTACGCTTGTCCATTGCCGGCGCACAGGAGAAGAACGCCCTTCTGTGGCACGACGGACAATGGTACCGCCCGACCGGAAGTACCCCGACCACCCATATCCTGAAACTGCCTCTTGGCCTTGTGGGCAACAGCCGTGCGGACATGCGCACCTCCGTCGAAAACGAGTGGCTCTGCTCGCAGATCATGGATAAATTTGGCCTGCCTGTTGCCGCCACTGAGATTCTGACATTCGAGGACCAAAAGGCGCTGTCCGTAAAGCGGTTTTGAGCCTAGTGACCAATCCACCGTTGCCAATGTGGTGTGCCTGAACGCAGCGAACATCGTCTCGATTGGTAACTACAGAAATAGCATCGGGGGCGTATCCCTGGGCTTGCAGGTCCTTTATGGAAGGTCTTCCGCCTTGCCTCAGAATTTCAAGAATCTTTTGTACGTCGTCGTTCATGAAGTTTGTTCCTCGACCGCTTCCGGCCGGTGCGGGGCACGTATGCCAATTTCCTCGCCTATGTAAATATTGATTGAGGATTTCGCCATCGATACAAAATTAATGAGGCAGCTTCTGGCCGTAGCCAGTCCGATGGCTGCCTAGTTGGCTCGCTTATCGCTCGTCCATCCCAGTTGCAGTGCCAATCAAATGGTCCATCCAGCGTACCGTCGGATCGTAGGCAAACACGTCATCGGTAGTAATCAGCCCTTGCCCCCATGCTTTTGCAAGAAGGATCTCGAAATATACTCCCTTCGAACAACCAAGCCGAGCGCACTCAGTCGTGACCTTTTCCGCAAAGTCCTCTCGAAATCGAAACGATGACACAGGGCGTTTAACGAACATCTTGGCATTCCTAAAATTAAGTTTTCATGGCAGCTGTTGGCCGGCCACTCTCAGTTGGCCGCCGCGCCAAGATGCTCAGCGATCGCTCGCTTTCCGACACCACGCAAACCAAAGATCGCCTGCTGAAACTTCATGCGCGGGATGGCTTCGCCGTCTTCCCACTTGCGCACGGACTGGTCAGATGCCCCAACGAGCCGCCCCATTTCGCCGTAGGAAAGCCCTAAGCGACTTCGCATGGTAGCAAAGCCTTTGGCCGTGAAGCGTTGCCGCGATGCTTTCGGTACATCGTCAGAATTGTAAGGCGAGCGTCGCGTTTGCTTTTCCAGCGCTCTTAACTGCCTTTTGAGCGCGCTAACCTCTTCGCGTAGAACCGCCACCTGGGCCTTGGATTGAGCGGCCGACTTCTTTAGCGGTTCCAACTGTGCCCTCAATTCTTTGCGAGCGAGTCGGGAGATTTCGGTTTTCAATGCATGTGCGAGATCCGTCATTTCACTCCTTCAAACGTTGGTTTGACATCCACAGCCGAGAGGTTTTAAACAGTATGCAAGTCGAGCTGTATAAAACCACTACGTCACCCACGGCTTGCCCTAACGCCTATGCCTGGTCAGGTCTGCCGACGCATCCCAATGATAGATGAACGGCTTAATCCCACGAGCACGAATCTCTTTGGCTGCGGCGGCCGTCCCTAAGCCATAAATGTGCAACTCGTTAGCTCCCATTGCAACCGCTTTCTCCAATGCGAGCCGGCACGAAGCGATCTTTGAATGCGTTTTTTCCACGCCATTTCGGAACCTCTCTGGCGCCGCAATGACTTCAGGCGCGATCGACTTTTCGACAAGCCAATAGCCATCATGATCCAGCAGCAGGGTAAATTCCGCCTTCAGTGTGGTTCCCATCAATGAGGCAGTTCTTCCGCTTGGCACACTTGCGCGCCAGCCTTCAGGAACGATTCTGCCATAGCCGGAGGAATAGCATACCAGCGGCTTCCTTCGATCCTTGCCCACATTGGCTGTTGCTCGTTCTCGTGGTCGTCGACCAATTTCGTAACATCGCTCACAATTATTTCAACTCACATCAAAGACGGCGTTCGCGCTTGGTGCACGTAGCCGACACGGCATCAAGAAATTTGAATCTGTACATCCTGCCTTGGGCCTTCAAGCGAGACTATCGAAAAAGTCGCCCCTCGGTTACCGCCCTGGTCTATCTATCATTGGGGATGGATTCCCGCCGGGCGGAAAATATCCCACATTCCGATCAAAGTAAGAGTGACGAGCCAAGTGATTGCAAACAGAAGTAATACGCGCTTCGTCCTCCATGCGCTGCGGATTCCAATCGCGGCGAACGCGCCACATGCTAGTGCGGGCCCCATCAACCAAACTCCAACAAAGGCCACGCCCCACCATGAAGTGCTACCCAGCGTTGGATCGAAATAGGACGAAGGACGTCGGAAAAGGGGCTGCCAGCCGGCACCAGAAGCAGCATACGAGCTGGTCCAGGTCATGAAGAAACCCAACAAGATGGAAAGGACGACTTTAGATGTACTCTTCAACTCAGATCCCACGGTAAATTCCCATTGCCAGCCCCACCAGAAGAAAGCCCGACGAACTCGAGCGCCTTCTTTGACAAAGAACAGGATCATAGCTCCTGGCTGCGCATGTTCGCACCCGGCTACTGTGTCTCGAAACAGAGGTGCCCCAGAGTGGCTCACATTTCCGATGTGAGGCCCCGCAAGCATGTATCCCAAAATTTCCAATCGACAATAATACCGTGTACTTGGTATTAATGAAATACAGCATATCGGCTACGTGGCTAGCTTACAAATTGCTAGCAGCCGCGCACGATTGAATGTTGTCTAACAGAAAAAGATTACTCCATTTATAATCTATTGCCATTTTTGTACGCAGAATTGGCCGCGCTTTGGCACGCAGCCGAACGCGAGCAAGCCAATCGCTAGGATCTCTACTCATGAAATTGAATAATCTGCCTGCTTTATCGGCAGGTCTGCTTCCGCTCGGAACATTGGCCGGCGCTAACCGCCCGATTCGACTGCGCTTGCCCGACACGCGGGAAGACCTGCTGCTGGTCAAACATGTGAGCGGAACAGAAACCATCTGCGGTGGCATTGAATACAGCTTGCTCTGTGTGTCGGCTGAGGTGGGCCTTCCGCTCAAGCAGTTCATCGCCAGCCCGGTCGAGTTGCAATTTGTAACCGACACTGGCGGGCTGCGTTCTGTGTGTGGCATCGTCGCTTCCGTCGTCGAAGGTCAAGGTGATGGCGGCCTGGCTACCTACCAGTTGATCGTGCGCGATGCTTTGTCCCTACTGGAAAAGTCCAGCAATACGCGCGTCTTCCGCAACGCCAGCGAAATCGATATCACCAACACCATCCTGCGCGAATGGCGCGAAGCCAATCCCGCTGTGGCGCGCACGTTCCAATTCGACCTGGGCCACCTGAAAACCTATCCAGCGCGCGAATTCACCATGCAGTACAACGAGTCGACCTCGGATTTCCTGCAGCGCCTCTGGAAGCGCCGCGGTATTGCCTGGTTCATCCGTCCTAGCGCCGCCAGTGACCACGCCAGCAACGAGACTCCAGCCCATACCCTGGTCTTGTTCGACGATGCCATGTCGCTGGCGGAAAATGCGGCCGGAGCCATCCGCTATCATCGCGACGACGGCACTGAGCAACGCGACACGATCACTGCCTGGCATGCCGTGCGGCGACTGACTCCCGGAATCGTCAACCGCCGCTCCTGGGACTACGCGCAAGCTTGGTCGATGGGCAGCCAGAACCTCAATGAGATTGACCAAGGCAAACTTGGCAACCAGTTCGCGAACGGCCTTGACGACTACTTGGTCGACGTACCGCATGCCGGCGACAATGATGCCGATTACCGCAGCCTGGGCACTCTTCGCATGCAGCGCCACGAGTATGAATCCAAGTTCTTCCAGGGCGAAGGCAGCGACCGCAATATGTGCGTCGGCCAGTGGAACCGGGTGACAGGCCATCCGGAACTCGATACGCATCCCGAGGAGCAGCGCGAGTTTGTGATTACCGAACTGCGCGTCGAGGCCGAAAACAACTTGCCAAAGGCATTCGAAGACCGCGCACGCCGCCTGTTTGCACTCAATCACTGGCGTAACGACAGCAGTGGCCTTGAGCAGGCCAGCGCCGAACGCGGCGTGCGTTACACCAATCGCTTCACCTGCGTCCGGCGCGGCATACCTATCGTGCCACACTACGATCCACGCGTGGACCTACCGCGCACCGAAGCGCAAAGCGTCACGGTGGTTGGTCCCACCAACGAGGAGATCCACTGCGACGCACTGGGTCGTGTCAAAATCCGCTTTGCCGGTTGCCGCGACGAAGACCATGAGCACGCCAACGGCGCCGGCGCGTCTGACAGTGAGCGTGATTCAGCGTGGGTGCGCGTGGCCAGCGGCTGGGCCAGCGCCCAGTATGGCGCCATCTCCCTGCCACGCGCGGGCGACGAAGTGATCTGCGTCTTCCTCGGCGGCGATCCGGACAAGCCATTGATCATCGGCCGAGTACACGGCGGCAAGACCACCCCGCCATCGTTCAGCCACCGCAGCCGCCTGCCTGGCGACAAATACCTGTCCGGCATCAAGAGCAAGGAAGTCAAGGCGCAGCGCTACAACCAACTTCGCATGGATGACACTCCAGGACAGATCAGCGCCCAACTGGCCAGCGAGCATGGGCACAGTCAACTGAATTTGGGCTACCTGACGCATCCGCGCACCGACGGCGAGGCCGATCCGCGCGGCGAGGGTTTCGAGCTGGCCACCAATGACAGTGGCGCGATCCGCACCGCCAAGTCCCTCTTGATCTCAGCCTGGAAGCGGCTGGATGCCTGCGGCAACCAATTGAGCAGCGACGAACACCTGGCCCTGATGCAGGATTGCCTGAACCTGTTCAAGTCGCTTGGCCAGTACGCCGCCGAGCATCAGGGCTTGGCGCTCGATCCCGAGCCGCAAACTGAACTCAAAGAACACGTGGATGCAGCGGCGGGCGGCAGCAATACCGACCGCCAGCGCGACGGCGGCCAGCCGACGCTCAGCATGACTGCACCAGCCGGCATCGCCCTCAGCACCCCCAAGACGATGGTTAGCTACGCAGGCGTGAATGTCGACACGGTGGCCCAGCAACATTTGCAATTCACCAGCGGCCAGCGCTTCAACCTCAACGCGGGCAAAGGAATATCGCTGTTCTCGCACATGGACGGCATCACCCAGGTGGCGCACAAAGGCAAATTCCTGCTGCAAAGCCAGTTGGACGATATCCAGATCAATTCCGCCAAAGACATCAAGATCACCGCATCCAAACGCTTGATCATCATGGCCGAAGATGAGGTGACCCTGATGGTGAGCGGAGGCGCCTACCTGACGCTGAAAGGCGGCAATGCCGAAATCGGCGGCCCCGGACCTCTCACGGTGAAGACCGATGGTCACCACTGGAACGGCCCTGCGAGCGCTACAACCGAGCTGCCGAAGTTCGAATCGGGCGACTTTGGCCGTGTTCCGCGCCTGCTTCGCGCTACCGACGGCAAGCCAGTGGAAGGCATGCAGTTGCATGTCGAGCGTGTTGGCGATAGCCCGATGACGGGCCGGAGTGATGGCGCCGGTACCGGCGAAAAAATCGTGGCCGACCGCCTACAGCAAATCAAGGCCATCTTCTATCGTCCGCGCAAGTGAAGCGCACCCCGAATTAGCCTGGAAATCGCATCAATGACGAAGCCCTTATCTTTCGACAGTCCGTTTGAAGACCCCTGTAACCTGATCGTCGGCGCCAAGAGTGGTGTCTGCCTGGTCGATCCAAAACACCTCGATGTCATCGCACAGATGCCGCTGCCAGGCATCACCATCTTCGTCCATGGTGTCAATTCTGACGGCGAGTGGTATACGCAATCGGAAGATGGCTTGTGCAAAGGCCTGAACGATCGCCTCAAACGCAATGAGGGCCAGATCGTCTATGCCACGCCAGAAGGTGGTCAACTGCGACCGGCCAAATATTTAGACGAGTTGACGCCAGACGGCTTCATAAATCCCAAGATGACCGATAAAACCTTTGTATCCAGCGAAGGCAGCTTCTCCCCGGTCATCCACTTTCGTTGGGGGTACAAGGCCAGCAGCGAAGAACTGCAGGCCTTCGGTGACTCCATCTATCTCAACGAGCAGAATTACTGGGGCGGTGGCCCGTTTGCCAACGGCTGCACCTCGCTGCCCGATCTTTGGGGCAGCGGCATCGACGACAGCCTGTTCTTGTGGCTGCACATCCAGCACATGAACCCCACAAATGATCGCCTGGTCTATTCCACGCCGCCGCGTCCGTATTATGTATTGGCCGCGCTACGTCTGGCGAAGCTGGTCGAGTCGATCCGCAAGAAGCAGGCCGACACCCCCATTACCATCGTCTGCCATAGCCAGGGTAACATGATCGGCATCGCAGCCGCCTTTCTCGGTGACCGCCTCGATCCAGTGACCGATGCAACCGGCAAGACCGGCAACTGCGTGGCCGACACCTATGTGCTGTGTAACCCGCCGTATAGCTTGCTACAAAAGAACGCCACCCAGACGTGGGCGGAACGTGGCATGGAAGATCCGGAGGGTAAGCATGGCCGCACCAGCGGGGAGGCCCGGTACAAGACCATGGCCGCATTCTTCGAGATCATCCGCAAGCAATCGAATTACGAGCAACCTGCCGCCGCCATTGATGAGTTGATGAAAAACGAGGCACATGGTTTCGACGCGCGAGGCGATCGCAACAAATTTGGGTACGGTGACAAGCTATCCACACTCGGCCGCGTAACGCTGTATTTCAACCCGCACGACCAAGTGATTTCGTCCACCACTATCCAAGGCATCGGCTGGCGCGGCCTGAGCCAGCAGGAGATCAACGCGACCAATGGTCATGGCGTCTTCAGCCAGCGGGTGTTCGCGCAGGGATTCAAAGTTGGCGAACAAGGACACTATGATTTTGCGCAGGCAATGAAGGATCGCGGGATTACAGAATTCTGGCACCCGCCTTCGCCGAAAGCGAAGTACTCGTTGTCCAAGGGCCTGGCTGCAAACACGAACATCTTCGGCAAAGTGTTGACGATTGCCAGCGCCCCAGTGATGATCGTGGCGACATCCATCGCCCGTACCGCGATCAACGGAGACCCTCCCAAGGGCTGGAAGACGCCGTTAACAGCGCCCAACCTGCCGGAATCGTTCTTGCCGGTAGCACTACGCTTCGGCCAGACTTGCAGCGATTTCGATCAAGACTACGACATGCCAGGCGAATCGCGCGACCAACACCGCATCCGCAATGCTGACGATCCGTACGCCGGGGACCGCAATGTTCCGCGTGGTGGTACCGAGGGAGAAGCGCACAAGCAAACCGATGCGGCACAAGGCGATGCGTCTACCGAGGCTAGCTTGCGCTATGAACACCACGCAATGTTGCGGATGCAGGCAAAGCGCGAAGGACTCTATAAAAATGGAGAGAAAGTGATTGAAGAAGATGATCCGACCGCCACCGGCACAGAATACAATGCCTGGCGCACAAAAAAGATCAAAGAAAGCCTAGCGGATAACATAGACACGCACGCAACGGACCACTCGACCATCATGACCAATGGCATGCATGCGCAGAAGGCACTTGCGTACGATGTCGCCGTAGGTGTGTGTCACATCAGTGAAAAAGAGATGAACACGTTTAGAAAGGTCGCCGACTGGCGCTTCCTCGACGGCCTCAACGACATCGATCCAAACAAGGACTTTAAGGAGTACTTCAAGACCGGCCTATTTCGAAATGTTCCGGTCCCTAAGTGGGCAAATGAAACGCCGGAGGGCATGATGCCAGCTAAGATTGTCAATCAACGCGGCTTCTTCGCTAAAGTCCCCAAAGGTGCCCAATGAAATTCTTAGCTCAGACCCATCAGCGTCGCGTTGCTTGCGCCTTGGTCGCGTTCGTATTTGCGATACTCGCTGCCCTCTTTCTTACAAGAGCTTCTAATTTATCTGCGCCGCATGTACTATCAGATGGAGACCTTATGAATCGCTTTCTTCTTTTCCCTGCTCTGTTTGCGGCAGGCGTAATGGCATTGCTTAGCGTCAGTGCGTCAGCATCGAGCCAGACGACTGCCGTTGCGGTCGCGCCAGCAGTACCTCAGCCTGCCAGACCGTTCCAGGCTCAAGTCGTTGGACTACAATGGCTCAACCCACTGCAACGCCGCGACTATCCGACTGAGTGGCAATTGCTTTGGACCTTGGGATTAGCTCAGCCCAACAAAGACGATGATATGGTGAAGTCTGATCCCAAGACATTTTCTAAGCTTCAAGCGATCGGAATTATCGCCAATGGAAATGATGGTGAGGAAACCTTCAAGGGATATCACCACAAGTACGTCGAAGCATTGACGGCGCGCTTCCATGACATCTATTTCTCTAGCTCGACATACTTCTATAACGCACATTCACTTACGGACAAGAAGACTTGGCGTGAATTGGCCGGCATTCATATCGAATACGCTCTTCCTGAAGGACGACTAGACCCGGTTGAAGCAGCAAACTACCTGCGAAACGACATCATTTCTACTTTCAGTATTGGTAATAAGGCAGTTCCCAACGCTTGGAGCCGAGACACACCGCCTGATGTCCGCGTGACTATGGGCGGCGCGAACGCCGGCTTCACGTCGTTGGCAGCGGGCCTGGACTACTTGCAAGCACATCCGAACGAGACCGTCTGGGTGATGAATTGGGACGCCCCGAGCTTCCCCCCAAAGGACGAGCAAATTAACGAAAACATGGTCATGCTGGTACTGGCAGGACCAGACTACAATACAGAGCGCGCTCCGTTGGCATGGATCGGTTACCCAGCCACCAAAAAAGTAGGTGACTTCGAAGCACAGAAGGGCCAGCCCCCACGCCAGATCCAGGCTTGGAAAGCTGCAGTTGAAATGGCAGCGCGCAACGCTGGCAAACAGGATAGCGACATTGGGTACGTAATCCACGACGCAAACAACAGTCATCCCGCGTCGTCCGAACGCATCGGCGCCTTGGCCCAGACGCTCACGACGGAACTGGTGGATTTCGACTTCACGAAGCAGACCTTCAATACACCGGCCCTCCTGGGCGAGATGGGCGCTGGTACTGCACTGACCAACGTAGCACTTGGCATCGCCTATGCCAATCACATCGGCAAAACTGTACTGGTGGCCGGTACCACCAACGCCGAGCATCCGATGGCAGTCTTGGTGAGCCCGCCCGCCAAGGTGCGGCCTATCGATTCGAACGCCCCATGGTTCCGCGCCCGCGGCGGCGGCAGTGCGTTCCTGCCATGGTGGGGCTTGCGTCACGACGCCAAGCCGGCCTCGCAAGGGTATTCGAGGTGAATGAGGCACGGTCATGCATGGAGTGATCCGCCTGAACGACCCGACCAGCCACGGTGGCGTCGTCATTAGCGCAGCACCTAACTCAAAGGTACATGGCATTGCTGTCGCCCGCAAGGGTGACAGCTGCACCTGCCCGGTACCTGGCCATGGCGTTTGCATAATCGTTGAAGGAGATCCAATGGTGCTAATCGACGGTATCCCGGCGGCTTTCGACGGTCATAAGACCAGTTGCGGCGCCACCCTTATCTCCACCGCCCCTAAGAGCACGCGCGGGTAGAAATCGTAGTGTATTGACTCGTGAAAGGCGCTCGTCCAACGCCTCGACCGTCAAAAGCCCGCATTTATCCAGACTACCCAGTGCCATCTGATGCTGAATCTATGAATCGAATTTTCCCCTCGCCAGCCCGTCTTACCAGTGTGTTGACATTATTCAGCCTCCTTGCATGTGGTTCTACGCAGAACGTACCCAGCGCAGCGATGGCAGTGCGGCGGAATCTTGAACCGTTTCAGGCCCAAGTCGTTGGGCTGCAGTGGCTCAACCCGCTTCAGCGACGCGACTACCCTACTGAATGGCAGTTGCTGTGGACCCTAGGACTGGCGCAGCCCAACAAAGATGACGACATGGTGAAATCTGACCCTAAAAAATTCACCAAACTTCAAGCAATTGGAATTATTGCCAACGGCAATAACGGCAGAGAGAGTTTCGAGGGATATCATGAGAAGTTTGTCAGCGCTTTGACGGTACGCTTTCATGACATCTACTTTTCCAGCTCAACGTATTTTTACAACGCACATTCGCTGAAGGACAAGAAAACATGGCGTGAATTGGCAGGGATACACGTTGAATACGCTCTCCCAGAAGGCAGCTCAACCCGTTTGTGGTTGACCGCCAGGCCAGACTGCCGCACCTTCAGATAAATCATTCCGGAGCCATAGCGCCGATGCCTTTGGGCTAGCGCCACAATTTGCGCTCTCAGCGCCACATTTCGGTCCGGTGCCGGCTGGTAGCGATAGGCGCTGGCGCTCATGCCGATTGCCCGCAAGGCTCGACGTTCACTCAGGCCCTGTTGTGTCATATGACGCACCAGCTCTCGGCGTGACGGTGCGCCTACCACTTTTTTCGCAAAACTTCGCGCGTGACCTCATTCTCCAGCATCGATTCGGCCAATAGCTTTTTCAACCGGGCATTCTCGACTTCCAGCTCCTTCAATCGCTTGGCGTCAGGTACGCTCATGCCACCGAACTTACTGCGCCACAGGTAGTAACTGGCCTCTGAGAAGCCGTGCTGGCGGCACAGATCCTTGATGGGCATTCCGGCGTCGGCTTGCCGCAGGAAGCCAATGATCTGCTCTTCAGTGAATCGTTTCTTCATGTTCAATCTCCTAACTACGTGATTGAACTCTAAATCGCCGTGCTACTCAAATCGGGGGAGACGTCGAGCCTTATAGAAGGCCAATAGCACGGCGATTTCTCGACGCTCCGCTAGGCACGCTGCATTTGAAATCCTAGCGATAGCATTTGATATCGAAAACTTCAAGTGCACGCACTGGAACAACGCCTGGCGTTCGATTGTGCTCCTCGATAATCAATTGTGCCTGCCCCCTAAGATACGCAATCAACTCCTCGAACTTCTGGCGGCGCTTGTCGTTGACGTCCCACGTTCTCTCCTCAAGCCGAAATAAGACAAGAACGCCATGTGAGCTGTTATACCCTTTAAGATACTGACCCAATATTTGGGTGCGAAGCGTATCGACCAGTTCTGCTGCGCTATACCTCCCGTCTGAATCTAGCGGCTTAATCTCTACACAGACGACATATTTGTTGCTTGTCGAAAGCTGGATATCAGTCTTCTTGTCATCATCGACTTCCTCCTCTCTTTGCACATTGAAGCGCGCAAGCGGGACACGCTCAGAAAGGCGCGCGGCAAGCCAAAGTTGCACATCCTTCTCGCGCATTTTCGGCCTGAATAGATTCCTATCGCTGAACGGCCCTTCCTCCACACCGCGTTTGATCTCCCCCAACCTTGCTAGAACCTGCTGGAGCAACTGGTCAGCGGAATTTGCCTCCGTTTCGAATCCATCGATCAGCGCCTGCACTTGGTCGAAGCTTGTGAGCGCTTCAACTTCCGCAACCTGTGATGCATGACCCAATTGCTCAGACCAAAGCCACTGACTTGTAGAATGATCTGGCTCGATCTCGGCTAGCTTAGCCAACGCTCGGTTTGCTCCTTCGCTTGGTACTTTTTTAACGATGTTGGGAATGCGCCCGACCAACGACTCAACCGTTGACGTTCGAAATGGAAATGCGTCGTCCAGGTTCTTTGCATATGGTCGGAAGAGCGCATAAATTTCAACAAGAAGGTTCAAGCGCTCATCGCCATCAATTGCCAACGCTGCCTCAAGATTTCCTATATTCTCCGAAAATTGAGTGACGAGCGACTGTCCTCCATCGTTTGCAGACTCAACGCGGGCTTTGAACCACGACCATGCATCTTCAGGTGCACTATACAGCCACCGGCGAAGCCAGCCGATATCGATCACTTCGCTGCTGCCCGAATCCTTGACTCTTTCACTGGCTAGCGTTGCTCGCTCTGAAGCAGACAGAATATTCAACTCCGCCATCGCATCCCATATTCCCTTTCTAAGCATAGGGTGCGTGACATCATCCGAAACTACGGCTCCTTTCAGTTTGTTGAGCAATGGACGCTGGATCTCGTGTGGGGCTCCCAACAAGAACCGGATAGCGCTATGAGCTGCCTTACCAGCCTGCTCGGTTTCAGCCTCTCGCAAAACCCATTGCTCTAGCGCTTCCACAATTGCCGCTTCGTTGCCAGGCAAGACAGAATCGAAAGTGGACGATGGGCCATTGGGATACCAAACTTCGAGGCGGGCGATTTTGGAAATATCACTCACATCTAATGCACTTCTACGCGCCACAAGAATTTGAGAGCCCGCCGTCGCAAGCAGTAGGCGCCATGGCACCGAGCCATCCGGGTAGTTCGATGGATCATCTACATCGTAGCCTTTAAAGTGCTTGATCAGACCAACTGCAAGAGCATCAGCTATGTGTCTTCCGAACTTTTCTGCGACCTCATCTAAATCTACTTCTTCGAAGAATTTGCTACGTAAGTCGTGAAGAATGTACTGCGTCAACTTGAGCAAAGCATTGTATTCTGCGTTCTCAATAGCTGGCAGTTCATTCGTGATCAGCTCAATATCGAGCTCCTTCTGCCTTGCTCTTTCGAGCTTCTCTTCCTCTTGCTCAGCAAGGTACGCCTGATGTTCGCCTGAGAATTTTCCTTCCTGTTCTTGAAACCCCAGAATATACGTCGAGCGCTCCTCCTCGTAGGGCGGGACGATAAAGCGTTGCAACGCCTCTGACTTGAGAGACGCCTCGTAACATAAGCCCACTAGACGAACGCCGGCTTTGAACCAGGCCCTGTTTACTTCTGCGGGCAATGTCGTGAGGTTCGCTTTCGAAACAACTTCTTCCAAGTCCTCCTTTTCGAGGCCCACCAAGCAGACATCATGGAAGAGACTTGATCTTCCCTTCACTTCGTCTCGTAGCGCAACCTCATTCAGAAGATGCCAGCGAAGAACGTCATTTCTCGCGATCAGCACTTTCACCTTCTTGAATTCATCCAAAGGAGCATAGTTGGTGCGGCGCAGACGTTCTGCCTCCCAAGCGGCGGAAACGCATACGCCGATATCAACCTCCGTGCCTGGGAACAGTTCAAGAGCACGTTCGAACACATCTGAGAAAGCGGCATATATCCAAGGCGGCTGCAACATCTCTGACGCTCGCACAGGATCTAGCCGACTTGGCAAAGATTCCAACAGCGCTTGCAATGCAAGCAGTGCGATCTCGAACTCACTTTCCTCGCTCAGAACCTCGCCAAAGGCTCTTGCCATAGGCCCACCAATTCCTTCTTCAGGTTCTGCCTGTGAAATCAAATTCTTCAATTCATCCAGCGAGAACCGCCGTAGCCCAATGGCTTCCAACAGCTCTGCGATCAACTTGTTATTCTTCGCGAAGTCCCCTGCAAGAAGCTTCGTTTTAAGGTCGCTTAGCTGCTCTTGCGTCCCAACTTTCCCCAGTGCTGTTACAGCTTGGCGATATATGTAGCCGGTAGGTGATGTTTTCTCCAAAATGCGCTGGATTTCCGCATTGCAGCCAGCGACCTCTCCTTGATAAATGTAGGTAAGTACTGTTCCACACGCCGCATCATTTTCTGAGAAGTGCACGAGCATCGAAGGAAGAAAGGTCGGACGCAAGGCCGCGCAAACCCGCGCCATCTCGGCACCACTGTTGAACCAATCCCGATGCCAACCTTGTGATAGCTTGGTTAGATATCCTTTAAACGCTAGTTCGGCGGTAGGTGCATCCCACCGAGATGGATCACCGTCGAAGACGAATACCTCAGGATGTTTCGTCGCGACCCATCGCCGAATTTCATGATCCAAGGAACATGCCCAACTTAGGCCATAACGACGTGCAGGTATCAACACCGACTTGCCATACTGCTCCCGTACAAATAGACGCATCAGGCGTTCAAGCGGAACACCACCGGCCCTCCTGGCCGCAACCCATCGGCCAAAAAGATACTCACGCGTTGAACGATGATTGAACGTAAAACACTGAAAAGACGATAGGTCAAAGGCAGCTGTACCCAATAGTCGTTTGATCTCTTGAGAGTTCCATTCGCGCAGCAGCTCCGTTGCATTCAAGCTGGCTCGATTGGAAGTGACCTTTATCGAAATATCCTTCGTCGCAGAGACCTCCATCGCCATAGCGACCAATTCTGCTCCGGATTGTGCACGATCCGCTGATAGGGTAGCGACCCTATCGGAATACGATTCATTTTCCTCGCTCAATCGTCGTTCCACATGCGCGCGCATAAGCTCGGTGTAGCTGGACAGCTTCTGATTACTATTCCAATACTCCACCAGCCATGCAAGATCGCGAGGACTAACTGCCATCGCCGAGTAGTTCCCGCCATGCACAGCGTCCCAAAAGTCAGATTCATTTATAACGTTGAAGTGACGAGACAATTTTACTTGTTCGGTTCGCGAAAGCGGCTCGAGCACAAGCGGTTCAACCTCTTCGACCTGAGGAAGTACGGCGTAGCCCGAAGCAAAATCATTTTGATTTGAAATGACATACTGCGCCGAGCACAGAGGTTGTGTCAGCAAGCTGTGCACTGCATCTCGGACCTCGGGCACAGCCCAATCATAAAACCGACTGGAGAGAAAGATCTGTGTTCGATGAAGCTGCTTCTTTAATCGACGATGTACCCCAAGAAGTGCTTTTCTAAAATCATTAGGGTCACTCAATCTCGCTTCGTCGATTGAGTCTAAGAAGAAGATCCCTTTTCCACTTGCGTTCGCCTCCCATTTCTCCAGGCGCGCCTCCTCAATAGGATCTATGTTCCAACTATCGCCATCGATCTGACATAGCGGCACAAACAAAGTAAACGCGTTCTCCGCCATTTCAGTTGCTCGCAACCTGAACTCTGTTGTCTTCCCGATGCCTGGGGAACCGAGGATAACGACTACTGGCTTCGTTAGCTGCTCCCATTTGAGCCCGATACGATCATTATGAAATTGCTTTGCCATTGCATCGAGATCGTCAACTTCTGAGTAGCGACGAAATTCACGTACAAGTGAGACTGTTTTGGTCATCATGAGCAGGTTGGGGACGGCTATCGCGCCGACACTTTTGACAAGGAGTGCTCTTATTTTACATAGCCCACAACCCATGAAAAAAAACTCATCAAAACAGGTAGTTAAGATAGTGAATCTTGAATATTCCACTCGCAACGCGACAGGGTTTTACCCTGTCAAATCAGGCACATACAGAAAAATTAGCCCTTTACATCTCACGCTGGATAAGGCTAGACTTCAGCCGTCAGCAAACAACGCATTGAGAAACTCAATGCGGGGGCAACCAATTATTTGGCTGTTCTTGACCATGGAAGAAGGCTCACCCATTTAACTCGCTGTTGATGGGATGCCGCCTTCCGGGCGAAATCGAGTGATGAGCCGCACGGGGCGGTTAGACAGCGAACCCTTACCAATCATAGGGGTTCGTCCGTCTATCGTTTCCGAATGGACGGCGGGCCTCTGCAACGGAGGTTACTCATGGAAACCATTCCCGATAACTGGTGGACTCTTCCCGTTCAAAAGGTGAAGCAAGCCGCAGTAATTCTTGCGAGATCGCGTGCATCCATCTATCTCGATGTCCAACGCGGTGAACTTGACCTGGTGAAGATCGGCGAAAAATCATCCGCCATCACCACTGCTTCCATCTTGCGTTACTGCGCCCGTCGAGGCATCGAGGTTAAGAAATGACCAAGCCAAAACGCTACCCTCGTGCGCGTTCAGCATTGCACGCTCGATTTTTGAGCAGCCAGGGGCTACCCGTTCGAAAACCATTTCACAACGAATGGATCGGTCCTGCTACGCCAACGGGGCTTATCGAATTGCTCCGCAATAGATATGTATTTGACGATGAAATGACCTCTAAGGTACTTGGCCTGTTGAACAGTGTTGCCAGCGGTCGGGCGATCAAGTGCGGCAACAAAATTTCGATGATCCCTGCCGGGCCAGGGAAAGTGATGATTCAACTTCGCCCCCGAGAAATCGCTTCGGCTTCGGCCGGGTTTAAGGCTCGACCGCTTGCAGTGAAAGGTGGCCAAAACCCATGAGCAGCTTCACATCGATTGAATTGACACGGTTCCCAGCCGCAAGCAGGCCAACAGGCAAGAGATCGACATTGAGTTGGCAGGACTTCACTCGCATGTTCGAGGTGCCACGAGAGTATGCCAGCATCGATGAGCTTCCTTTGTTTAGCTGCACGCAGTTTGCTGACGACTATCGGAATGCGCAGAACGCGCGCATGACCTACGCGATTGTTGGAGATCACGACGCAGGGACCATGCAGCCACAACAAGCAGCGAAAATTCTTCTTGAACATGGAGTTCAGGCTGTCATCTACACAACAAGAAGGCATAGGCCAGAAAAGCCGCGCTTCCGCGTAGTAGCAAGACTGACGAAACCTGTCGAAGCTAAAAAGCACCTCCATTTTGTTCGGGTACTGAACCACCTGTTGAACGGAGCTCTTGCGCGAGAGTCCGAATTGTCGCACCAGGCCTGGTTTTTCGGACGCGTCAAGAATTCGGAATATACCTTCATTCAGACCGAAGGCAGCCCACTTGATTTTGCCGAAGGGATAGAGTTCGAACCGAGTGAACTGCCTTGCGGCGCGGAAAATGCATCATCCGATATCGCGCGTGGGAGCTTGCCGGGGGCACCGGTTGACAACGATGATTTCCTGTCCTGGCTCACGCCTTCACCAGAGTCACCTACACGTGAAGCGGCAGAACGTATCGCGAGCATGCTTCAGGCTGCGTGTCCCGATCCGGACATTGGTGGCTACAAAGTTTGGTTCGACCATCTGGCGATGGTTCACTCTAGCAGTCATCCCGATGCAAAAGAGATTGCTCGCACGTGGAGTAAGCAGGGGAAGATGTACAGCAAAAAAGAGTTCGACAAAACCTGGAAAAGCTTGGCTATCGACCGACCAAGCTTGCTTACATTGGGTACGCTGCATATGCGCGCAACGCAAAATGGTTGGAGCGACCCACGCGCAGTTCGTCACGATACTTTTGGTGACATCAGCAATGCACGCCGCTTTGCAGCCAAATACTGCCGCCAGTTCCTCTACGTGCATGCTGTCGGCAAGTGGCTTCGATGGGACAAAGTTAGATGGGTGTGGTGCAATAGTGGTGAGGCTACGAAGGCTGCGAGAACGATAGCGGTCGAGGCACTGGAAGAGGCGAATGCCGCATTGTGCGCAGATCCAACGGACAGAGCCAAAAACAACCAGAATCAGGCGCTTGCTGTGCATCGAAATGCTCGCCGTCTCGATGCGCTGCTGCACGTCGCCGCCACTGAAGACGGGATGAGTATTCCCAATCCGTCGTTTCTCGATTCTGATCCTATGCTCCTTGGCGTTCGAAATGGCGTCGTGGATCTGATGTCTGGCACGCTGCTGACGCCTGCGCCGGAAATGCGGATTAGCAGACAAGCCGGAGCCTCATTCAATAGAGAGGCGAAATGCCCGCAATGGCTCGCTTTTCTGAATGCCGTATTCAATGAAGATGCGGAGACCATTGCATTTGTTCAGCGGATGGTGGGGTATGCACTTACGGGGCGGATGGACGAAGAAATCCTCTTCTTCCTGCTTGGCACTGGGGCGAATGGAAAGTCGGTCTTCGCCAACATTCTTCACGCTATTTTCGGAGAGTATGCGGTCACCGTGCGCTCAACGATGCTGGCCCGCGACGCGAAAGGCAGTGGCAGCGAAGCCGAAAGGGAAAAAGCTCGGCTCCCTGGTGCGCGCCTGGCACTGATTAACGAAGTTGGGATCAACGATGTCTTCGACGACCAGCGTGTGAAAGAGCTCGTTAGCCGTGAGCATATCAGCGCTCGCGCCTTGTACGGGGAGTCATTTGACTTCATGCCAACCCACACCATATTCATCCGAGGAAATCATCAGCCTGTGGCCCTGGACGCCGGAGATGGATTTTGGCGACGCATCGCATTGGTTAGGTTCAAACGCCAGTTCAACGAGTGCGAACGCGTTCCCGATTTGGACAGACGCATACTGGAAACTGAGCGCGACGGAGTTCTCATGTGGGCTATTGATGGCTGCCTGAGTTGGCAAAAAACCGGAATGAGCATCCCGCGCACGATCCGTAAGGACGGTGATCAGTACAGGCGAGACAGCGATCAACTTGGAGAGTGGATAGAGACACGCTGCCAAGTCGATGAATCGGCAGAGACCCCCGTGGCACTGCTTTTTGAAGACTACTGCGAGTACCTTAGGAGCGGCGGGATGCGCACTCCTTCAAAGCCTGTTTTCAGTCGCCTCCTTGCTCAACGGGGGTTTGAGGCCGGAAGGACTAAGGCCACAAGATTCATTCGAAAACTAGCGCTGATCGACGACTTCTCCATCAAGGCGGAGGACGACGAGTTGTAGCGATTAGGTGACGGAAGTGACGCAATTCGGTTCATTCCCCTAAACCTTTTCCATGCATAGACAAAGGAGAATTTATGAGAAATGAGCTGATTCGCGTCACCACCGTCACCGGCCTCGCCTTTGTGCATTGTTGGTGCCATGCGAGGCTCAGAAAATTCGCAGATGGCGGGGCTCTACGCACCCTCATGGCTAGATATATCGCTAGGTAGTACCTTTCGGCCGAAGCAGTCCCGCCATCAGCAGACCAGTGAAACCGTGAAGCCGTGAAGCCGTGAACCCATATACCCGTGAATGCCTGAACAGTGAAGCCGTGAAACCGTGAAGCCGATAAGGCTCTTTACGCAGTCTAGACAGACAGGTTGGCCCCGAGAGCGGCCAGCAATGGCAATTCAACTTTCGTATTCTTAAAAGGACAAAATATGAAGACCAGCAGCACAAGGAATGAGATCCAAGACCGAATCTCCGTTGTTTCCAACGATATCGCAGAAGTGACGAAGCGCTGCTCTAAGGTGCGCGCTCAAATGAATCCTATTACCGCCCGCATCTCTGAATTGGAGCAGCAAATCAAAGCACGCGACTGGACGCTCACTGGAAGCCGACCCAAGGGCTGTACTGAGACGGTGAAGGATGCCAGTGATATCCGGCGTAAATTGTATGCAGAGCGAAGTAAGCTCACGCGAGAACTGAGCGAACTGCAAGGACAGGTTGCGCCAATGAATCGTCAACTCTCGGAGCTGAGAGGCGATCTGCACGCGCTCAAGCAGTCAGCGGTAACTCCAGAATCATTGCAACTCGAGATCGACGCGGCCAGTGCAATTTTGACTGGCCTGGAGGACGAAAGAACAGCTCTCGTGAGCATCCTAAATAACGCCGAAGATCAGATGGGTGAAATTTCGAAGCTTGAATCCGAGGAAACCCATGCAACAGAGCGTTTGACCGAAACTCAAGCAAAATCCTTCCTCGCTACGCCTCAAACAGCAGCCGGAATGAAGCGCGCGGTTATCGAGGCGGAGAAGGCTCTGAAGCATTGCTATGACAAAGCTTTGGAAGCACGAGCAGCTCGGCCTATGGTGCTTTCGAACATCAACAAGGCCAAGGAGGAACTGAGATCGATTGACGAACGGATCGAGCAGCAGAAAAATAATCTGGAGGAAAAGCAGAATCAGCTTTGGAAAATCGAAGCGTATGATGATTGGGAAGGAATCATGTCGTCGGTGCGCAGGGCATTGCGTAAAATGCTGAAGGGGGACCGAGCTATCGGACGCGCCCTCGTCGAAGCGTTGATGCATGAAGGCCTGCGAGAATTTGACGAGAAGGGACGCTTGATTCGCCCTAGCTGGCTCCACTCGAGCGGGGCTAGCCTTGACAATATCTGACACCTCGTCAACGGATACGTTGTAAGCCAACTTTGCCCGGCGCAACGCCGGGCATTCAGAATCTCTTGCAATAGTGACAGTCGTGTGAGTTGATGCACTCCGATGTATAAATGGAGCACACCAATCCTCAGAGATCGCTCTTCCCCGCCTTGGCCTCGGCCTCGTGCAGCGCCTTAAGCCCCTTTAAATCCACAAGCATAACTTCGCCAGCAATCTCATTGACTGTCAGTTGGTCATCACCGTTCGACCAGAAAACAGCTTTTGCGTGAGAAGCGGCTCGAGCAGGAGGACCAAATTTTTCTGTGAGAGATCGAATAACGCCAGGCTGAGAAAAGCCGCCAGTCTGAACCAACTTAAACATCACCGATACGATTCGTCCATCAAGCGCGACTACCCCTCCATAAGTCACAGCCGCTCCCCCGAGAGATTTATCTTCGAGTACACACGCAACCCTTCGTCCTTGCAGACCGACTTTCTTGTTGGGGCTTGGGCAGTCGCTGAAGGCCATACCTGTTCGGTAGCCCTTAAGTTCCAGCGGCACATCGGTGTGGCTTGTCAGGCCTGGGATAGTAGTGCTGCAGCCGCTAAGCAGCACACAAAGTAGTGCTGTGGACTTCATCATTTTTTTCATTGTTTCCTCGCCAATTATATATCGTTTCATGCTTCCCAGTTCACGGTAAAGTCAACACAAATACTAAGGAATTCTTAGTGTGAGCGCAAGGAAATACTAAGACTATCTTAGCCTTTACGGGGCTACGAATGTCGATCTTTGCAAAGCGGTTAAAGGAAGCCAGGAAGATTGCTGGCATTTCGCAAGAAAAGCTTGGTGTCGCTGCGGGCATTGACGAAATGTCGGCGAGCGCAAGAATGAATCAATACGAACGGGGGAAGCATGACCCGGACTTTTTAACCGTCACTAGGATCGCGCAAGTGCTGAACGTCCCAGAAGGATATTTCTACACAACAGACGACACAGCGGCCTGGCTGGCTGTTACCTTCCATCGAGCGTCACTATCCGGCAAAGAGATCGTGATTGAGGCAGCACGTTCGATCTCCGGAAGCTAATTGGAACTTCTACTTGCATAGCGAGGCGGGTTAATGCTTCACTGGTCTGCGACCAACCCCGCAAATACTGGATAACTCACATACTTAACCGCGATGGCAACTAGGAAGAAGAAAAACAGCAAGCAACCTGCGGCTTATTCCGGCTTTGTCCTAACATTTGAACCGGAGCGCACTGACTGGCTGGCCGAAAAGCTTCATTCAGGGAAAGACCTAGCGGATTCGTTTTCTGCTCTCGATTGGGAGTTCGAGCGTAGAGAGCTCGTATTGCTAGTGCTTAGCAAAGACCCTCTCGCCATTTCTGCGATGGCTATGATGGAGCGAATGCACGGTAGCGGTGGTTCGGGCAAACTCAAGATGCGTATGTCGAACATCGTCAAGTTCGATCCGCCCATCCAAAAAGGCGAGCTACTGATCTCCGATTTTGAGCCCCTCATGTGCACGCCCGAGACTTTGAGCCGGACGGCGCATCCAACTTGGGAAAGTCTGCTCGTAGAGCTTCGCCAGTGTCGCCCCAGCACATCGGAGGCAATTGATCAACTAATTGCACTGCGAGCCGAAGAACGTCGCCTGTTTGGCGAGTCCAACCGTATCGAACGCCTGAACGAGCAGCGCGACGGTGTTGGCATTAGCCTGGATCTCGCAGAGTTGGATAGGGCCAAGGTGCTCAAAGGCTTGAAAGCGGAAAAGGTCGAATCAGCTTCTTCAATAATTGATCTACTCGACGGAATGCCTGTACAGGAACGGACCCTCCTCGAGCATGATGCGCGCATTTTCGAACAGTTGCTGGAAGACGCCCCTAACAAGTCCGCAATGTTTTCGGATGGAGGTAAAAGTTCAGTGCGCGTCTATGTGGTTGATAAAGATCCACTTGAGACTGTCTTAGGTATTGATCTTATTATTTACAGCACGTGCTACGACAACTTCATACTTTTGCAGTACAAGAGAATGGAGAAGAATGGAACAGGCTGGTCCTATCAGGTTCCGCCGTCATCCAACATTCATCAGCAATTGCAACGAATGAGCGCCTTCCGCTCTGCCGCGTCGGCGAAGCCATCTACTCCAGCGACGCTTTGGAGCTATCGCCTACATGACGGCCCGTTTTACTTCAAATTCTGTGAACAAATTCGCCCCAATGCACGCGACGATAGCTTGATCCAGGGGATTACGATGCAGGAGTCGCATCTACGCGAATTTCTGACGCTTCCTGAAGCCAAAGGACCAGGCGGCGGAATATCCATCGGTTACGAAAACTGTCCTCGCTACTTGAGTAACACCGAATTCATTCAGTTGGCACGAGTAGGCTGGATCGGCGCTGGCCCTCAATCGATTTCATTGTTGAAGGAAGTTATAAAAGCCAACGCTGAGGGCGGTCGATCTGCAATGCTCGCCGTAATCGACACACCTAAAAGAACATCGGCCTCTGGACGTGGCAAAAAGGACAAATAAGCCCGTCTGGAGAAGTATGGCGCGGCCCGAGAAAATTGGATCGTGCCTAGACCTCCAAAACGCCCCAACCAAGCGATTTTGGTAAGTGGGCCTGGATGTGGGACAAAATAAAAAAGCGCCCCGAAAGGCGCTTATTTACTATGTTCTTGGCGGGAGAGGGGGACTCACATCATTCACCATACCTCGCATCAACACTAGCTTTTATCGTTGGGTTTTCACAACTTGGATGCAAACATGGACGCAAAAATTTATGCTTGGGGTTCGGTAGGGGCGTTCGGAAACGACTCGGCCTTATCGAATTTCCTGCGCAGCTATATTGTTAAATCCACTTGCAAATGGTTTGACTTCTCCTTTAGGTAAAGGCGCGCTTTGCCACGGTTGCGGCCATGAGTGCGTATTTATTTCTGGACGATTCGGCGCTACACTGAAAACAATCGTTTTGAAATTCTCGCGGCGACTGGCCCGAACCGCCTCTCTTTTCCTTCTTGCCGCAGAACGATATAACGAAACGCCTCAGAAATTACCAAGCGGTATCCGCTGCACGTTTGAGCGCCCATCAGGGTAGCAAATCCGCTAAGCGTCAAACGAATTGAAATATCCTAGCACACCTGTAACAGCTAGCCATGTGGAGGCGTCAGATGAAGATCGCGAAGTGGATAGGGGGACTGTTGCTACTTGCGTTCACCGTTGTTGTGTTCGCCGCCTGGCAAGGGAGAACTGAGCAAAGACGATTGCAAAATGCGCTTATCATGACGGGCAACTACGTTGGCATGACCGAAGGGCAACTGCATTTGCTTGGCTCAAAGATTGCTGACGAAGGCGTTGGCACTATTGGCGAAGCGCATGAGGTAATATTTTGGTTAGTATGTAGTGGCAGAATTTCGAATGAAAACATCGAAAATGCTACTCGAACAGCGCTGCGTTTAATGACCTCCCAGGATTTGAATGAGAAGGAAGCGGTTGCTCGACTTCTGTACATAATAGGCGAAGCCAACACAATAGATCCCTTCATGGCTTGTCCAAGGTAGACGCTGAAGATAAGCCCTTTTTTCTGCGCCTCCTGATCGATGAGCTTCAGGCAGCCTTGAAGCAAACGGCCAAGTTTTTACAGCCAGATCCGCTACTCACAGACCATAACTGGTCCTCCCCTCGTTGCGCATTCGGTATCACATCGCTTGCGCAAGTTATCGAAACCTATTAGGGCAACTTATGCAAACCCTACACAGGATAGGGTTTGGCTATTTTTCCTTTACAAACTCTATGGCTTTTCGGGCTTTACCTTTCTAGTCATCAATGAGACAAAAGATCGTGGCGATACAGCCGTACCCGCACTCGGCATAGGTATCCCTAATGCAGTCAAAAGGGGCTCTGGATCGCGAAGGTGCGGAGCCAATAACACGCGAAGAATGAATGAATGGAGCCCGCTGTTTCGATCCAAAATCGTAAATGCGCTGTCAATGGCTTTCTTGCACACAGATCGACTGGGCCGTTGTGCAGCGACGTAACGCTCTAGACCATAGCGCTTTCCAACTTCCAGATTGAAGTCTGATTGGATTGCCCGAAGCCTTGTACGATTCCCCATAAGTTCGCTCCCCTTCATCCGACCACCAATTAGTGGTAGCAGAAGCACATGGCAGTGTGGGGCCACCTCATCAAGATGGACAACTGCACTAAGGATTGGCACTTGAAATGTAGCCTCTGTCCAGATTACGGCATCAGTAAAGAAGGCCGCCTGATCGATATTAAGTCCTTCTGGTAGGCTAAAAACAATCTCAAGGGCGCGAACGGCATCCTTCCGTAACCTGGGAAGGTCAGCGCATTCAAGCAGCCTCTTAGCGTCCGCAGCCACTTCTGCTGCAAGGTTCGCGCCACGTAGCACGTAATTCAGGTCCGTCAAAGCTGGATCAATCGAGCTAGCAGCCCCTTGGCTAAGCTCGGCTTGAATTTCGCGGAGGTTGTGTTTTGCTGCGACCAGCACAATTGACTTACCGGTAAGTTTTTTTATGCATAGAATTTGCGCGGAGGACATTATTTCACCTCCGAAAAATCGAACTCGATTTGCGCCGAAAGAAAGTCAGCACATCTTCCCCGGAGAAAATAACGTGCAACTCCAATGTGCATCAATCCATCCGCTGTCACAACATTTTCACGCACCGTATCAATCAGCCATCCTTGCTTAATAAGTTCAAATATTCTAGTTGCAAGACGAGCAAATCCGAGGCCGAAACCTTCCGGTGTGTTGAGACCCCGTTCACCTAAGAATTTAAGTATTTTTAACAGGGTCTTTCCTTGTTTTTCGGTGCTAGAGTCACATAGCAAAAGGCCAGCATCTCCCAACGTTCTTCTTAGTGTGGCGATGTCGCTGTTTAAACACCGCCTAACGGGGGAGTGTCCGCCGTTGCGCTTATGCTCTGCGGAGGGGTCGTTTTTAAATCTCATTTGACGCCCTCCGTGGCAACCGAATACCCCGTGGGATCGCTAAGCCAGCGATGAATTTCTTCGTTAGAGTAAAAAGTGCATCGATCCGTTAGCCTTATAGGCTGAGGAGCTTTTCCGTTTAAAACTAATTTTCGCCAGGTTTCGCGACAAACCGGGATAAAGTAACGCAACTGATTCCATCGCGATAAACCAACATTCGGAAGCGGCAGAACAGAAATATTTTTTGGAGGTAGCTCCTTCATTACAGGTCCCCCTTCCGCTGTTCCTGAAGATCGTCTAAGCGCCAAACGGAGGGCGCGCTTAGGTGTCTAATAGGGGAAGTTCCATGGTGACCACAAGTGCATACATTCTTCCGAATGGCTCTTCGGAAACAGTGCAGGTACGTCGCGAACTTATTGGTCGCAAGCAATACAGGAATGACATTAGTTAAAGATTTCATCACATTCAATTCAATTTATCGCACATCAACCGCGCAAAGAATAGGCAACGTGCCGAATCGCCACCTATTTCTATGCGCTTGGTTGCATTACGATATAACCATCGGCCTGATCTATTTTATCTAAGTAGCAGATGATTTATACAAATAGACGAAAAACCGCCTAAGTTATTGAATGCTATGAGTTTTCCTATAAAAACCAAGAAAACTATCGACGAAAGTTTGAAAGTTTTATCCTAAATCAACGTTAACAAACGCCTTTAATACAGTACCGGCCTGAAAAGGTACTTTACCTCCGCGCTTGCACACTCCATTTTCAGCCATTACCGTTGCCGTTAATTCTGCAAGCTTATTTTTATTGATCAGTAACTTTTTATTATTTTTAACTAATTCCCTAGCGAAATATCTTGCGCAGGTATACCAGTTTTGGAAACCAGCTCCCTTGGGATCGCCGATTTTCTCGATTTCCCAGTTTTTCTTATTTTCCAAACCCTCGCTAGAATTGCCAATTTGCACCACTTCATCGCCTATGTGCTTACGCTTTCTGCCGGGTGTGCGCGGCAGAGGGCCGACGGGCTCCGAGTATTCCAAGGCCCAAGTATCAATAAGAATAATCAATTCGATGTCAAACGCAGACACAGGAGTTAACAGAAAAACCTTCGACAACGACTTTCTGCATAACAGTGAATGCAGTTTCACATCCCAGCCTTGGAAATAGTCAGAGGCTTTTCGCGTCACTCCCCCTTGATTTCTGATCTCTGCCTCAAATTGTTCATATGCCCCGCTAAGTTCTATTAAGCGGGCTTTCGCTAGGGTAAGCAATCTCGATTTCAAGTCACGTACTTCGACGCTCATGCTATTACCCCCGCTCATCTGGCAACCATGCTACACCGCTATTTGACGTTCGAATTTGCAACGTTATCCAAGAAATCTGCATATTTTTGCATCATCACACGGCGCTCGTCCAAAAACTGCGCTCGATCATATGCTTCTCCGTAAGCGTCTCCAGAAGAATGTGCTAACTGGCGATCAACAACTTCATGCCGGTATCCGAGTCTTTCCTTAATCACCCCCATTGCAAGAGACCGAAAGCCATGTCCCGTGTGCTTACCGCCGTATCCCATTCGCTTAAGGGCGGAAAGAATTGCCCCATTACTTGCGGGTTTTTGATGATCACGTTGATTAGGGAACAAGAACAGACCGCCTCCAGTGTAAGTGCTCAATTCACGAAGCAGTCTCCAACCTTGGCTCGGCATGAAAACGTGATGATCGACCTTGCGCGGTTTGACTTTTTTCTTCCCCATCTTCATTCGCTGCCAGGGTATAACCCATAACTCTCGCTCCAAATCAATCTCGGCCCATGGCGTCTCTATCAGCTCGCTCGTGCGCACGAAGGTCAGCATCATTAAGCGCATCATAATTCTGGTGGTTGGATACATACGTATTTCATTGCGTTCTAGAGCCAGGAGAAATTGAGGTAGATCGTCTGGGGTGATGGCCGCATGATGACCATCGGCGCTAGGCTGTAAGGCAGTGCGCAAACTTGGAACCGGATCAGACTCGGCTCTTCCAGTAACGATGGCATATCGAAAAACTTGACTTATTACTTGGGCCTGACGTTTAGCCATGTCCACCGCGCCACGACGTTCAATCTGACGAAGAACGTCAAGCACTAAGGGAGCTCCTATGGTAGAAATCGGCTGTTTCCCTACAAGAGGAAACACGTCTTTTTCTAATCGATGAAGGATGTTGTTTGCGGTGCGTAATTGCCACGAACTGAGCTTTGTCGCATGCCATTCACGCGCCACTGTTTCGAAGGTATTCGCGTTGGCGAAAGCCTGATTCCTCTTTTCGATACGCTTTGCTTGCGCCGGATCGGTTCCCGCCGCTCGTAGCTTGCGCGCCGCCATGCACTTTTCTCGTGCGTCTTGTAAAGATGTCTCAGGATAGCGCCCGAACGTGAGCCGCGTGGTTTTGCCGTTTGGCTGACGATAACTCATACGCCAGATCTTGGACCCCTTTGAACTTATCTCAAGGTACATGCCCCCGCCATCCGCCAGAGTGTATGTTTTCTCCTTTGGCTTCGCATTCCGAATCTGAGTGTCGGTAAGTGGCTTGGCTAGCTTTGGCATTTTGCATCCATCCTGTGCGGAGGTTTGCATCCATGGAATCAAGTATGGACTCAAAAATGCTGGGTGTAAATGGGCAAACTTGGGCAGACCAAGCGCAAAAAAGCCCCTAAAATCAATATAGACTTAGGGGCTTCTGGGCAAACTTTGTTGTTACTTGCCATGTCCTTGGCGGAGAGAGGGGGATTCGAACCCCCGATAGGCTATGAACCTATACACGCTTTCCAGGCGTGCGACTTAAACCACTCATCCATCTCTCCTGCATTCTCACGCTGATCGCGAGAGGCCCGAATTATAGCAGGGTTAACGGGGAGTGCAAAGACTTTCTGCTTTAAACCACCAAAACCGGTAAACCGGTGTCAGACCCGCAGGGTCTGACACCTTCTGCGCATACTTAAGAGGTTTCTTTCAGTTGCTCAAGGATGGCCGGGTTTTCCAGGGTGGAGACGTCTTGGGTGATGGTCTCGCCTTTGGCCAATACGCGCAGCAGGCGGCGCATGATCTTGCCGGAGCGGGTCTTGGGCAGGTTGTCGCCGAAGCGGATCTCTTTTGGCTTGGCGATCGGGCCGATCTCCTTGCCTACCCAGTTGCGCAGCTCGGTGGCGATTTGCTTGGCTTCGTCGCCGGTTGGGCGGGCGCGCTTCAGCACCACGAAGGCGCAGATCGATTCGCCAGTGGTTTCATCGGGCTTGCCGACCACGGCGGCTTCGGCCACCAGAGGGTTGGCAACCAGCGCCGATTCGATCTCCATCGTGCCCATGCGGTGGCCGGATACGTTCAGCACGTCGTCGATGCGACCGGTAATGGTGAAGTAGCCCGTTTCCGAATTGCGGATTGCGCCGTCGCCTGCCAGGTAGTACTTGCCGCCCAACTCCTCTGGGAAGTAGCCGGCCTTGAAGCGGTCCGGATTGCCCCAGATGGTGCGGATCATCGATGGCCATGGGCGCTTGACGACCAGGATGCCGCCGCTGCCGTTCGGTACGTCGTGCCCTGCTTCGTCCACAATCGCGGCCATGATGCCTGGCAGCGGCAGGGTGCAAGAACCTGGAACCATCGGGGTGGCGCCTGGCAGTGGGGTGATCATGTGGCCGCCGGTTTCGGTCTGCCAGAAGGTGTCGACGATCGGGCATTTCTCGCCGCCGACGTTCTTGTAGTACCACATCCAGGCTTCCGGATTGATCGGCTCACCCACGGTGCCCAGCAGGCGCAGCGAGGAGATGTCGAAGTTCTTCGGATGCACTTTCGGATCGACGTCGGAGGCCTTGATCAGCGAACGGATCGCGGTCGGTGCGGTGTAGAAGATGTTGACCTTGTGCTTGGCGATGGTTTCCCAGAAGCGGCCAGCGTGCGGGAAGGTCGGGATGCCTTCAAATACAACTTGGGTCGCGCCGACCGCGGTCGGGCCGTAAGCGATATAGGTGTGGCCGGTGACCCAGCCGATATCGGCGGTACACCAGTACACGTCTTCCGGCTTGATGTCGAACGACCACTTCATGGTCAGTGCGGCCCACAGCAGGTAGCCGCCGGTGGAGTGCTGAACGCCCTTCGGGGTGCCGGTCGAGCCGGAGGTGTACAGGATGAACAACGGGTGCTCCGCTTCCACCCATTCAGGTTCGCAGGTGGCAGCCTGGCCTTCCACCAGGTCGTGCAGCCAGACGTCGCGGCCTTCGGTCCAGGCGATATTGCCGCCGGTGCGCTTGTACACCACCACGTTCTTGATGGTGTCGCAGCCGCCCATTGCCAGGGCTTCGTCGACGATGGCTTTCAGCGGCAGTTGTTTGCCGCCGCGCAGTTGCTCGTCGCAGGTCAGCACGGCCACGGCGCCGGCGTCGATGATGCGCTCTTGCAGCGATTTGGCGGAGAAGCCACCGAACACCACGGAGTGCGTTGCGCCGATGCGGGCGCAGGCCTGCATGGCAGCTACGCCTTCCACCGACATCGACATGTAAATCACGACGCGGTCGCCCTTCTTGATGCCGCGCGCCTTCAGGCCGTTGGCGATCTTGCAGGTCTTGTCGTGCAGTTGCTGGTAGCTGACGCGGGTCACCTGGCCGTCGTCGGCTTCGAAGATGATCGCGGTCTTGTCGCCCAGGCCGTTCTTGATATTGCGGTCCAGGCAGTTGTAGGAAACATTCAGCTTGCCGTCTTCGAACCATTTGTAGAACGGCGCATTGTCTTCATTCAGCGTGCGGGTGAACGGCGTTTGCCATACCACGTGTTCGCGCGCCAGGCGCGCCCAGAAGCCTTCATAGTCGCGCTCAGCCTCGTCGCACAGCGCCTTGTAGGCGGCCATGCCGGATACGGCGGCCTTTTCCACGAACGCCGCTGGCGGCGCAAAAATGCGCGATTCGGTTGGTCCCTGTTGGTCTGCGCCCTGGTTGGTCATGCTTGTCTCCGGTTAGTGATGGTTTGCTTGCAACAATAGAGCTTGTCGCTTACTGCGCCCTTACATGATTCAAGGCGCTACTTTTGCCATTTTAATCACATCCTGCCCCTCTGGCATAGGCGGCGCGGGCAGCCAGCGGTCGACCAGCAATACCAGTTTGTGGCGCGTCCATCCGCCCAGTCGCTTCTCCAGCAGCCAGTGCGAAGCCGAGGCGAGCGGGATCGCCAGCAACAGCGCGAGGTAGACCTCATTCCAGCTTCGCGTATGCAGGTAGTGCTGGTCCAGCCAGCGGGTCAAGACCACTTGGCCAAGAAAATGCGTGAGGTACATCGAGTAGGAGACGTTACCTACCCATTGCAGCCAATGCGGCGTGCGCAGCGTGACCGTTTTACTGGCAACGGCCGTCGCCAGCAGCATCAGGGCCAAAGGCCAGCCCCACCCTGCCGGCCCGTGGAAGCCGCCCACGCCGGACCAGCCCCACCACAGCACAAAGCCCTCACTGCAAGCCACGGCCTGCCAGGCCAGCGCAGCATTGGGGAAGCGCACCTTGGGGTTCAGGTAAAGCAGCCCAGCCGCCATGCCGGCCACGAATTCCCAGATGATCGGGTTGGTCACCAGGTGCAGGTAGGCCGTGTCGAACATCAGGTACTGCCGCACGTCCAGCGTTGGACCGCCTGCCGTCATCGGCAGCAGGATCAGCGTCAGCGCCATCCAGCTCGCCAGCACCAGCCAGCGAAGCCGGCCCGCGAGCATGCTGGCGCCAAATACCAGGTAGAAGTACATTTCAAATGCCAGGGTCCACGCCAGCGGGAATACAAGGCCGAAGAACGGTGCATCCTGCGGAACCACCGGCCGGAAAGTCAGCGACTGGAACAGTGCCAGCAGGCGTTCGGGATCGTCGAAGAACCACAGGCCATCGCGCTTGATGAAGATCCAGGCCAGCGTCACCACCACGTAGGCTGGCCAGATGCGCGCAAAACGCTTGGCCGCGAACAGCGCCGCTTCGCGCGGGCCGCTGGCGTTCCGGGTGGTGTAGACCATGATAAAGCCGCTGACCAGGAAAAACAGGTCGACGCCCATGGCGCCCGGCAGGAACAGCGCGCTGGCCAGGCCTTCATTCGGCGTGCCATCCAGGAAAAACCGGCCATGTGTCAGGACCACCAGCAGCACGGCGATCCCGCGCAGCCCCTGCACCCAATCGAGCTTCATAATCTTCAGGCAAATTAGACAAAACGGCAATGTAGCACAGCCGCCCCGCTACCGCGCCGCCGTTGCGAGTGTAGAATATCGGCTGTTTTTCCAACGCTCCTCCAATATCCGCAGATGACCGAACCTCAGAACAACAACGGCAAACGCCTTAGCCCTATCCCCGCCTTCATCTTCATGTCCCGCTGGCTGCAGCTTCCGCTGTACCTGGGCCTGATCCTGGCGCAGTGCGTCTATGTGTTCCACTTCTGGGTCGAACTGAAGGACCTGATCGGCGCCGTGTTCGGCGACGCGCATTCGCTCGAGCACATTATCAGCGTGACGTTCCACGGCTCCGCCACGGCGCCGACCAAACTCACCGAGACCGTCATCATGCTGGTGGTGCTGGGCCTGATCGACGTGGTCATGATTTCCAACCTGCTGATCATGGTGATCGTGGGCGGCTACGAAACCTTCGTCTCGCGCATGCACCTGGAAGGCCATCCAGACCAGCCGGAATGGCTGTCGCACGTGAACGCCTCGGTGCTGAAGACCAAGCTGGCGATGGCGATCATCGGCATCTCTTCGATCCACCTGCTGAAGACCTTTATCAACGCGAAGGACTATGAGCCACAAGTCCTGATCGCGCAGACCGTCATCCACGTCGTATTCCTGCTGTCCGCAATGGCGATTGCGTACACCGATCGCATCACCACCCTGACGCACAACGATTCCAAGCACCACTAATTAGCCAACGAGCCAATCATGACCATCATCAAGCAAGACGACCTGATCGAATCTGTTGCCGCCGCGCTGCAGTACATCAGCTACTACCACCCTGCCGACTACATCCAGCACCTGGCACGCGCTTATGAAGCCGAGCAAAGCCCGGCCGCCAAAGATGCGATCGCCCAGATCCTGACCAACTCCCGCATGTGCGCGGAAGGCAAGCGTCCGATCTGCCAGGACACCGGCATGGTGAACGTCTTCCTGAAGATCGGCATGGGCGTGCGCTTTGAAGGCTTCAAAGGCACCGTGACCGACGCCGTCAACGAAGGCGTGCGCCGCGCGTACAACTTCGCCGACAACAAGCTGCGCGCCTCCATCGTGGCCGACCCGCACTTCGAGCGCAAGAACACCAAGGACAACACCCCGGCCGTGGTCCACATGGAACTGGTGGAAGGCAATACCGTGGAAGTAGCCGTTGCAGCCAAAGGCGGCGGCTCCGAGAACAAGACCAAGTTCGTCATGCTGAACCCTTCCGACTCGCTGGTGGACTGGGTGCTGAAGACCGTGCCGCTGATGGGCGCCGGCTGGTGCCCGCCTGGCATGCTGGGCATCGGTATCGGCGGCTCCGCCGAGAAAGCCATGCTGCTGGCCAAAGAGTCGCTGATGGAAGACATCGACATGTTCGAGCTGAAAAAGCGCGGCCCGCAGAACAAGCTGGAAGAACTGCGTATCGAACTGTGCGACAAGATCAATGCCCTGGGCATCGGCGCGCAAGGCTTGGGCGGCCTGACCACCGTGCTGGACGTGAAGATCAATATGTATCCGACCCACGCTGCCTCCAAGCCAGTCGCCATGATCCCGAATTGCGCGGCCACCCGCCACGCCCACTTCGTCCTGGATGGTTCCGGCCCGGCCTACATCGAGCCGCCGAAGCTGTCCGACTGGCCTGATGTCACCTGGGCTGCCGACACCGAAAAATCCAAGCGCGTCGACCTGAACACCCTGACCAAGGAAGAAGTGGCCTCCTGGAAGCCGGGCCAGACCCTGCTCCTGAACGGCAAGATGCTGACCGGCCGCGATGCTGCCCACAAGCGCATCCAGGACATGCTGGCCAAGGGCGAGCAGCTGCCGGTGGACTTCACCAACCGCGTGATCTACTACGTCGGCCCGGTTGATCCGGTGGGCGAAGAGGTCGTTGGCCCAGCCGGCCCGACCACCGCAACCCGCATGGACAAGTTCACCGACATGATGCTGGAAAAAACCGGCCTGATCTCCATGGTCGGCAAGGCTGAACGCGGCCCGACCGCGATCGAATCGATCCAGAAGCACAAATCGGCTTACCTGATGGCGGTTGGCGGCGCTGCTTACCTGGTGTCGAAGGCGATCAAGGGCGCCAAGGTGGTCGGCTTCGAAGACCTGGGCATGGAAGCGATCTATGAATTCGATGTGGTCGACATGCCTGTCACCGTAGCCGTCGATTCCACCGGTACTTCCGTCCATAACACCGGCCCGAAAGAGTGGCAGGTGAAGATCGAGTCCCTGAAAGCGGCACAGCCAGCATAAATGGTCCATCCAGTTCCCTCCTCCGCCGACGCACCGATCGGCGTCTTTGATTCCGGCGTCGGAGGGCTCTCCGTGCTGCGCCATATCCATGCGCAGTTGCCGCACGAGCACGTGATGTACTTCGCCGATTCCGCCTTTACGCCCTACGGTGCAAAGACGAACGAATGGCTGGTACAGCGTGCCATCGCGGTGACGGCCTTCCTGCTCGAAAAAGGCGCGAAGGCGCTGGTGGTGGCCTGCAACACCGCCACGGTGGCGGCCATCAAGGCAGTGCGCGCGGCCTACCCTGCCCTGCCGGTGGTTGGCGTGGAACCGGGCCTGAAACCCGGCGCCGCTGCCACCCGCAACGGCACGGTCGCCGTCCTGGCAACGGCGAGCACACTGCGCGGCGAGAAGTTCCTGGCGCTGCGCGAGCAGATTTCCAGCACCAGCGGCACGCGCTTCCTGCTGCAGCCATGCGTCGGCCTGATGGAACGCATCGAACAGGGCGACCTGACCGGCAAAGAAACCGCAGCCATGCTGAAGGGCTATGTGGAGCCGCTGCTGGACCAGGGCGCCGATACCCTGGTTCTCGGCTGCACGCACTATCCATTCGTGCAGGACGCCATCGCGCAGCTTGTTGCAGCACGCGGCGATGCCACTGCCGTTACCCTGATCGACACCGGCGACGCCGTGGCGCGCCAACTGGCACGCCTGCTGGAAGGCGCCGCCCTGCTGCGCCCGGGCGGCACCCCGGCCCACCTGCACGGCTACACCAGCGGCAGCGCGGCAGCCTTGCAACAGCAGTTTGCCAACCTGCTTGGCCTGCACCCCAAGGTCGAATCCGTAGTGGTTTGAAATATATTTGCCAGTTCCGGCACAAGCCTATATAATCTCGGCTCTGTCGCGCTACGGGGCGATAGAAAGCAGTCAGTGGTGGCTGTAGCTCAGTTGGTAGAGTCCAGGATTGTGATTCCTGTTGTCGTGGGTTCGAGCCCCATCAGCCACCCCAAAGAATACCGCTAGTGCGCGCAAGGCCTTGATTTCTATAGGAATCAAGGCCTTTTGCGTAAAAGGCTAAACGGAGTTGATACACGGTCTGTCACACAACCAACGTGGAGCAGACTATGAAAGCAATCTCTGAAGGTATTTACCAACGCGGCAAAAACGGCACGAAGTATGTGCGTCGCCGCATCCCAGCCGACATTCGCGCGGCCTACCCTGCCTGCCAAGAACACATCGTCCGGAGCCTCGGCACTGCCGACCTGCGCGACGCCAAAGAGCTGGCGCGTGCTGAACTTGCACGTATCGACACCGAGTTCCGGCAGAAGCGTCAAGAGCTCGACCTGAGCCGAGTTTCGTTGAACCCGAAGCGCATTGCCCGGCTTGATAATGAGCAGCTCGAGAGCGTTGCCCGCTTCTGGGTCCACCGGGTCTTGCTGAACGATGACCGTATTCGCCAGGATGGTCTGGATGATACAAAATTCGATGAGCTCGGCGAGAAGCTAGCAAGCCAACGTACCGAGCTCGGCCGAGTGCTCGCCCAGGGGAAGAGCATGAGCGTGTATCCAGCGCTGCACGGCTTCCTACGTCTGTGCGGCTTGGACTTCGCGCCCGAAAAAGACGAGGCGAAGCGTGCCTCTTACACCTTCCTGCGTTCGGTGATTGAGTCGCTGGACTACCAGCTCGCGCGGCAACGGGGGGAGCTGGTGGACACCGACAAGGTGGCCCCAGCAACGACTCATCCGCTGTACGTCGTAGCGCCTGAGCGCGCTCCCGAAAACCCGGAGATGCCAACTTGGGCGAAAGTATTCGAGACCTGGCGCGATTATGTTAAGAACCGCCGGTCCACCACCACCATTGCCTCCCAAACTCCTTGGCGCGACCTGGAGCGGTTTGCTGCAACACGCGGCACGCGTATGCCAGCCGAAGTTACTCCGGAGCTGATGACTTCCTTCGCACATTACATGTTCGAACGGGGTCTGGAAGTCGGGACCATCAACGAACGGATATCGAAGGTTCGCGCCATCTACAAGATTGCTGTGGGCAAGCACGTTCTAAAAACGAATCCTGCTCTGCACACCTTAGGCTTCAAGGAAAATGGCGTCAAACAACGCAAGAAGCGTCGTTTGCCCTTTGACCCTGCCGACCTAGCAACGGTGTTCTCTTCTGAAGTGTTTACGCAGCACAAGCGGTCCAGAGGGCAGTCCGGAGAGGCGAGTTACTGGATTCCTTTGTTGATGTTCTACACCGGCGCACGCCCTGAAGAGATTGCGGGGCTGGCGCTGAGCGACCTCTGCCGCGATGCAAAGTTCGGTTGGTATTTCAATATTGTCGACCGGCCTGGCGACGAAGACCGCGACCTTTTTGACGACGACGACGTGCCTGAAAGCCATCGCCGGACCTTGAAAAATTCGATGTCCATCCGTCGAGTCCCTGTTGCACAGGAGCTGATTGATTTGGGCCTGCTGCGTTACGTCGAGTGGTTGCGCGGAAGTGACTCAACCGTTTTCTTCCCAACGCTAAAGAAAGACTTCCACGGAAAGCTCTCGGGCTCGTTCTCGAAGTTCTTTGGTCGATATAAGCGAGCTATCGGCATCACCGATAGTCGCAAGGTGTTGTACTCGTTGCGCCACTCGATGAAAGACCTGCTCGAAGCGGCCGGCGTGCCATCCAAGTATTTGCAGCGCGTACTCGGCCATACCACAGGCGATGGCAAGGTTACTGATGGCTACGGTTCGGACTTGCCGTTCAGCCGCCTGTCCAAGTACTTCTCTCGCGTACAGTTTCCTGTTATCCCAGCGCTACCCTGGGAACCAGGTCACGGAACTGTCAGCCTGAAAGACGGCAAGTCCTGACTACACCGGCCCGTCGGTTTGTTCGACGGGCCGGAACTATAGAGCCAGAGCGCGCCGGGACGTGCGTTCGAGGTCAAGGGCCGCGTGCTTGACGTCCAGCCGCGACATAGCCTGCGGTAGCAGCTCGCGGTCGTCGGTATAAATCGTCACCCCGTGGCGCGCGCGGCTGATGGCGACGTAGTAGAGGGAGTGGTTAGCCATCGCACTGGTTACGTCCGCCTCGACCAGAACGCGGTCGCAGGTCTGCCCTTGCGCTGCATGGACGGTCGTGCAGTACGCATGGTCCAGCTTCAAGGGCTGGTCCAAACTCAATTTCAATGTACTCCCGGCGTCCACCCTGACCGTGAGCTCGCGCGCTGACTCGTCGATTGCCTCGACGATGCCGGCCTGCCCGTTGACGATGCCGCGCCGATAGTCGTTCGCAGTGAACCGAAGCCGGTCGCCGACGGCAATTTCGCGCTCTTCCAGCGAATGGACGGCGACGTGAGGCATGGCGGTCGGTCGCCACTGCACCAAGTCACCGCTTGCCCGACGTAGCGTGATGCAGCCGGGCTCTACTTCCACGACTTGCGCAGTGTCGCCGCGCCGGAGACCGATACTGTCATAGTGCCGCAGCGCCTCGATGATGTTGCCTGGTGAGTAGCTTAGTGAACTCTGCAACTGTGCCCGTGTCAGGTCCTGGCTCTCCATGACCGACACGATGACACCGGTACTTGCGAGTCCGAGCCGCTGGCGCACCATCTCATTGATGGACCGGCGGGCTCGGTTCGTCCCCGCTACAACCAATATCTTTGCGCGGTCTTCTGGCAGGTGACGGGCATAGTCTCGGGCAATCCGCTGGTAGCGCTCCGTGGCGTGTGGTACCTCAGCGACGGTGGCCGCAAGTTTCTCCAGTGAGGCCTCGACACGGCCCTCCGCCGCGTCCACCACCGCGGCTCTCAATTTCTCATTCTGCTGGCGCAGGATATCTGTCATCCGCACGGTTGCCATGCCCTGCTCTTGGAGCTGACGAAATGGGACCCCGGCCTCGACAGCTTTAAGCTGCCCAGTGTCACCGACCAGCACGGCCCTGGAGCCAGCCTGCTCAATGGTGGACAGGAGTGCATGCATGTCGCGCAGGCTTACCATCCCGGCTTCGTCTACGACAACCAAGGTCTGGTCGTTCAGCGGCCGGCCCTTAGCAAGGAATCCAGCAATGGTCATGGCCTGGAATCCCGATTTCTCCAGCTCGCGCGCTGCCGCCGCAGAAGGAGCCAATCCAAACGCCCTGAACTCCGAGCCGAGATTATCCGAAACCGTGCGCAGCATCGAGGTCTTGCCCGTACCCGCCAGCCCCTGGACACCGACAATGCGGCTATGCGTTGCCAAGATTAACTCTGCGGCTCGGCGCTGCCCTTCCGTCAGGCTTTCGGGCAGTGCCAACAGGGGCGCAAGGGTTGTGGGTCCCCCGGCGAACAAGTCACCCTGAGTCGGTTGCCAGATAGCCCTGGTCAACGCACTCCGCCCACGTGCCTCAATCGCCAAGAGCTCTCGCTCTGCCGCTTGCGCTTCCGGTGTAGTAATTCGACGGCCGTCGGCCGAAGCCAACAGCTCGCCAGAGCTGAGGCGCTGGTCGATGTTAAGCTGCACGTCGTCCAATACGACGGTGCCAGTGCCATGCGCTAGAGCTACATGCGCGATTGCGACTCGCTGGACGATTGCACTTCGCTCCGTTAGATGCGCCACCGCATAGTCGACAGCATTCCGGGCGGCCGCCACTAAATCTGCTTGTGGCAGAAGTGGCGGTTGCGTGGCGCCCCAGTCAATGCCCAGCTCGACCGCCTTCGCCAGCCAGACCTCGCGCAACGCCACACGGTCGATTGACCGGTCCTTACTGCGCCGCGTGCTTAGTCCTGCTATTTCCCTTTCGCCCGCCGATGCACTGGCGCGGTCCTTGCCCCGCGCCGCCAACGCAGCGTCAATAGCGCGACTGCGCGTACTGAACGCGGCAACGTGATGGTCACTGATATGAGCCAGTTCGAATCGCCCGTCCTGATGCGTCCGCCGGACACGATAGCCAAACAACTGTAAGCCTCGGGCAAGCTCGGCCCGATAGACCGCGCCAAGGAGCTTCTGATGCTCATAAAGGGGCCGACCATCCAATGCACGCCATTGACCGTCCGAGCGCTGGGTCATGTTCAATAATACGGAGTGCGTATGCACCTGAGGGTCTGCATCCCTGCTTAGGTCATGCTCAAAACGGGCAACGACCAAATTTTTACTATGGACCGTGGCCGTTTCGCCTTCCTGTGTGCTGCGATACACCGCCAGATTGTCCTGGACGTACCGTAGCGTTGCGCTAACTGCTTCCTGGTGGGCGTCGAGCAAGCGCTCGTCTCCGCCTATCAGCGCTTGCATACTGACCGATTTAGGCGCGCTAAAGGTCAAATCAAGTCCGGCGGTTCGCACTCCGTCACCGCCGCGATGCATCGCTTCCCCGTCTGGCAGCGCCCCTTCCAAGAGCGCCTTGAAGGCTTTTGCATCTACGACGCCTTCGAGGCCCAGGGTGGTCGCCCCCGTGCCCCACCATTCCGAGGGAGCCCGTCCACCCTCTCCGTAATAGTCATCGCTTCCCTCGTAATAGCTGGCAGCGGATTCAGCCGAAGTGACTTTAGCTAGTGTCAGCACAGGTCCTCCGCTACGAATGCATCCGTCACTTCGTCCCACTGTTGTGGTACCAATCGCAGCCGGTGAACCGGTTCGTCGCCAGCCAACGCGAGGAATCCGCCAAGATTCGGCAGGCTCGAAATCTCACTGGCGAGCACCAAGCGCTCTTGTGCATGCCGCACACTTTGCGACTCCCCTTGTCCACTCGCGCCGGAGCTACGGCTCAACTCGTGGCGAAGCACCTCGCGTTCGCCTAGCGCACGAGAGAGCTCATCAGCGGTCGCCGGGTCCGACTTTGCGATAGCCAAAACTGCCAGATTGCGGAAGCAGGAACGGAGTACAGTTGCCGATTCACGGCCATACAAGCGGTCGAGTTGCGCCGTGCTTTGGAGCCCAGCGACCACGGCCAGCCCGTGTTTGCGACCGAGCGTTAACCCCGCCTCCAGGCCGCTGAGCTTGCCCAAGGCGGCCAGCTCATCAAGTAACAGCCATATCCGCCGCGCAGGGTCCGGTGGCAGTGTCAGCACAGCGTTCGTAGCAATACCAACCCAGCTCGCGAGCAGTGGCGCCAACGCTGCTTGCATATCGGCTCGCCAGGTCATGAACAGGCTGCCATCGCCAGCTTCGAGCCACTCACGGATGCTGAAGGGTCCCGGCTTCAGGAACCGCTGCGGTGACAGATGCGCTGTCAACACGAAGCGCGTAGAAGCCAAGGCCTTGTCCGCACCCTCGTCGAACAATCCTGCTGCGGGTGTCCCTAGCAAGAGGGCCTCCAACTCCCGTGAAGGCGCAGTAGTGCACCAGTACAGCAAACGCTCTGTCGTCGTCTCGCCCGACCGAACCAGCGCACGCAACACCTCGGCCAGCAGCACCTGGGCATAGTGGTGCCATGGGGCCGATTCCCCGTGGCCGGCCGGGACGAGGCTGGCTGCGAGGCGGTCAGCGTCGAAATCGGCGCGGATTTCGTTGAACACACACCAGCCCTCGGCCCGCGCATCGAAGGGATTCAGGAGCCGGTCTCCATCGCGTGCAAAGCGACTCAGGTACGTACCGTTCGGGTCACAGACGATAGCGCGCTGGCCGCGCGCTCGGATACCGGCCAGTAGCTCTTCGATAAGGGTAGATTTGCCAGCCCCGGTCGTGCCAGGAACCAGCAAGTGCAGAGTTTCCAGCTCGACGGGCCACGGGTGACCACCGAGCGTCAACCGACGATGCTCCCAGGGTATGGGCTGGGCAATCAGGGCTTTTGCTTTCGTCGAGCAAAAGCGCCGCAAGGCGTCACGCATCATTGCTCACTCTCCCAACGTGAGCCGCGAAGACGAAGCACGTCGAGTGCTGCGCGACGCTGCCAGCGGCGGAGCATCCACCCACTAACGAGCGTTGCGCAGGTAATGCCAAGTCCAGCGCATAGAACCAGCATGGTCAACGCCGTGCGGTCTCTGGCTCGGCCAAGCAATGCCCCGGTTAGGAGTTGCCAGCCGTCCAACGCCGGGATACCGAGACCGCGCTCCCAAGCGGCAGTCCATGCCAAAACTGTTATGACAATGGCCAGCACGGTCCGAACAACGCAGCGGTCCACCGCCGCAAGCAGATGACGCAGGAAAGGGTCGTGCGTTCTCATGCGGCCCCCCCTCGCTGTTCGACGCCGCCGGTACGAGCGGCAAGCTGTGCTCGCACTCGGCTCAAGATTTGAGCATCGCGCGCAGCTGCCAGCTCACGCAGCAATAACAGCATTTCGCGTTGCTCGATGCTGCCAGCACTAGCCAAGGCTGGCGAAGGGGTGGATACCTTACCCAAGTGTTGCCGCAGTTCCGATAGCTGGGCGGCCACATCCGACGCCTTGTGCACCGTTGTGACCGTTACGCGGACGTGTTCAGACATCGTGATGCCCTGCGCATCGGCTCTCTGGCGCAGCTCCTTGTACTCGGCCTCGCTTACTCGCACTTTGATGAAACGGCTCCGCTCGCTCATTGCTGCGCCTCCACTGAAAATACGGCCTTGGCACTCAGGCTTTTGGACGGCAGACCACAAATGTGGACCGCCTCGAAATCGGCGGTGGACTGTTGAAAGCCAGCATTGGCGCGGGTTTTCTGCTTTTCGAACGGGCTATCGAAGATTGCAGGGGTGTGTATCGTTCTGTTGTCCTGTTTGGGCAGGCTAAAGTGGCGCATTTTCGCTCTCCAATCGGTTAATGGATGAGCCGTATAGCAACCACCTGTTTATCTGGCCTAAATCGCTTCCAGACCACTGTGCACTCTGCAAACTACTTGCTAAACTACAAATTTCCTCGACACACCGTCGCCGAGACCGAAGTGCCGGTGGCAAGGCGCGAGCAACTCCTCTTGCAAGTCGCGAGTCCCGCCGGGGATGTACAGGCTGTGAGGGACGCGCTGCAGCGCTACGTGGGCACTACAAACTTTAAAGTTGAATAGGCGACTATATGAGCTGGTTGAAAATGCCGTGGTCTATCCGCGGCGTTGTTGCGCGCGACGAGCGTGAGTGGCGTAAAGCGAACGTAGACAGACGACGGCTGGCATTTTCAAGACTTGAGCGAGAGTTGCTATTTGCCGGAGAACACCCGTTCCGGTTTGTTATTTCCCTGCTTGCACTTCAGTTAGTGCTCCTTTGTTTGGCCAGCGTTCTGCCGAGCGACTGGTTCACCCCCCCTTGGGTTAATTGGGAAGCTGCCGAGCAGTTCACCTATTTTTCTACTCTCTGGACTGTCCAGGTGACACTGGTAGCGCTTGTTTATCCTCTTGTCATTGCTTTCGTCGCCGTTTTCCTCCAACGTCGCCCGGCGGCCGAAGTCTTTGTACACCTTTACATGTTGGACTCTGGCGCATTAGCCGCAGGGCTATCGTCTGTCGTCCTGGTCGTCGTGATGAGTATTCAGTATCTGATGCTTACCACGTGGGGACTAGCCGCGCTACCTAGTTGGACGGCATTAGACACGGTGTGGTTTTTGCTGAACGCCGCCTTAACTACATTCTTCCTATATCGTACCGTTGAGTTTTTACTCCCTGAAGTGCAGGCGAGAGTGGTTCAGCGATACATGGTCAGTGTTGCGCTTCCACGCGACGTTAGCCGACTTAACTCCTATCAAGTGCTTGCAGGGTCTCAAGCACGAGGTTGGATACCAATTCCAGACTATGCTGACGAGTCAACCCCGAACAGTCCGACTATGCTTATCGGGCGCTTCGGATTTAGGGATGGGGATGCTCAAGGTACGGTTGGATTGTCGGGACCTCATCGCTTAGTCAATGTGCGCTTGTGGTTGATGCGAGCCGTCGCGACAAGCTGGTACCGCCGGGCCAAGAAAGCTACACAGTCGCAGCCAAATACAGGCCCTTCGGAGCAGAGGCCAGTGCTTACGTTCCCACTGACTCCAGGTACTGTTTCAGAGGGAGAGGTTTGTTTGGCTAGAGTTGCGCATGGGCCCTCGCTCGGGTGGTGGCACCTCTTAATGCTGCGATGGTCGCTCGTATTTCGTCCTCTTGAGAGAGAGCGTTTTGGCATTCGAGTCCAGGCCATTCTCGAAGAACTTGCGTCGGACGCAAGACAGGCAGCATCAATTGGAAACAGCGAATCCTTCGAGCGCAGTTACAACACTCTTGTGAACATGCATGAGCTACTGCTCAATGCTTGTTTGGACCGTGATGATGTGGGTGAGCTAAATAGCTGGGCAATGCTTCCGGACCCGCAAACCTTTGCCGGTCGGCGACTTCACGAAAGCTGGAGCGAAATTTATCGAGGTGTGTTTGAAGCGGCAATCCACAATGTTATCCACGATACGCGTCCTCTGCGGCGTCTGTGTCATCTTCTCCAGCATCTGGACAGCAAACAGCTTCGTAGCTCCCCTGTGAGAATACAAGAGCATCTGCTTCACTTACCTCCACTTATGATGTACCTCTTGGGGAATTGGTGGTCTCAACGTGTTGAAGAACAAGGGGTTCTGGTGCACGACGTCTTTAACGCTGTGCTGTTGCGGCCGCCTTTGAATCGAGTGTATGAAGAGGTACTCTCCAGCTTTGTAAGCGGGTGGGAAAACGGCAGACCAAGTAGGGGACGTATTCGTCAAGAGGATATTCTTCCGGATTGGAGCGCTCTTCCAAATGCGGCGCGACTAAATGCGAAACATATAGATGAAACAGCTCGTATGCTATTGGCGGCAGTTCATCAAGGGGACGTAGCCGCCGCTGAATGGATGGCTGATGTGCTCAATAAGTGGTGGGATACATTTGACTTTGAACACGAGCCCCACCAGCTTTACAACAAAACCGCGTTCATAACTCTCGACCATCTCGAGCTTGATTGGGCAACCTTTACTAGAACGTTCGGTATTGAGCAAGACCAAATTTACGGCACTGAACAGTTAACCCAGACGCTTCAGAAAGGCGCATATCTTGCTGCCTTGCGCAATTATTGGTATGACATTCGACTGCTTGTTCTTGAACTCCTGATTAACTGGATTCAGCACCATCCTGGCGCTCAGGCAGAGTCGTCCTTGGCTGCTGAGGTTCTTGTAGGGTTCCTGACCGGAAGACAATGGCGCGGGGGTGGCCGACTTAGCGGGACACTTAGCAGTTTTTCTGCCATTGCATATTTGACGGCGAAGGCTCGTCAATATGCCGCAACAGGCGAGTGGTCAGCGGGGTATGTAGCGCGGCTCAACAGTTTTGTTGAACATGTTAAAGATATGCGCAGACCTAATATGGTAAGTTCGCGGGTTTACTCTTTTAGCGGAGCGGACGATGTCGAGTCATTGCAAGACGCTCAACTCGCATTTTTTGCGATGTTAACTAGTGGTGCCTGGCGCATTCCAGAGCCCTTTTATCGTCAAATTGACTTGTGGCTTATTGACCAATACCGCAGCGTTGAGATTCTACGGGAGCGTTTCCGAGCCTGGATTGAGCGCCTTGATACTGAACCATCGGTTAGTACGGACACGGTTTCCGACCTAAAAGGCCGCGTTAGACCCGACATGAATATTGTAGATGCTTGGGATGCCGTCAGGGCAGGTTTACGGGCTGTCCTGGACGCTGTCGAGGTGAGAAGAGAGGAGGTACTGGCAGCGCAGCCTATCAGTATGGAACGCTTGCTTGAGATTGCTTCGTTTGCGTCTTCGACCGGGTTTACTGGTGAGGATGGCGGATTTCCACTGCAATTGTTAACAATTAGGACTACCGAAGAGGAACTGCAGCCGTTCACATTGACGATGCGTGAGGTCAGGAGGGGCGAACTGACTGAACTTGAAATGGAGCCACGGGCAATTAATGAATCTGACAGCTATGCCGAGAGTGTGGCACGCCAAGTCAGACTGGTAGTACTTGCAGATATCCTTCATCTATGTACGATTCGAGAAGTGCTGGCGACTACTGCTGAAGCATATTGGCAAGCGCTAAAAGCTGAAGCAGCGAGGATGGTATCCAGGGGAGCTCGCCCCATCCTTCTCCTTGATAATGCAACCCGTCCTGACTGGGTATGGGATTGGCAGCACCCAGATTACGGCGCCGATTACAGCCGTCCGGATGACCTTCAGCTGCAGCGTTTGGAAGGCAACGGGGACGACTATGTGTGTCATTTTAACGAAATAGCAGTCTTCGTCGCACCATTGACTTCTGGGCAATCTATTCTTATGGCCCGAGAAACGTTTGAAGACGTAACGTTCACCGAGTACAGGCCTGGGCAATGTGTACAAGCCCAAGTTGAAGAGCTAGCCGAAAGACGAAATCTCGTAGACCTTCGGCTAACCTTCTCCCGGCGCGTTACCGTGGGCGATGTTGATGCTGTACGTCTGCGGTACCTTGAATAAAGCACGAGTCCCCAGACTCCGCTAGTAGTCTATCGCCGATACAAGAGGGAGTAACCATTCAGTCAACCGAGAACTAAGCGCCAATGAAGTACAAACTTATACGCTCCATGGCTCACAACTGGTCGCACTCCTTCATGAGTGCAATGAATTATGTGGACGGTGCCTTCGTCTACGAGGACGTGCACAGGCTGGCTAGAGAGCGACGTGGCGAGAAGGTCATTATCAACTGGATTCCACCTGGCGGCGAAGAGTCGCACGACCTCCCATTGCGGGTTCAAAAATGTGTGGAGGCTTACCGCGCAGGATTAACGGAGCACCTTCGGCGACATCACGTTGACGCTTCAGCACTCAAGATTTTCCGCACCGAAGTGTACGTCGCTGAAAATTTTCGCATGTACGTTCGAGCTTTCGTCGTCGACGATAGAGAAAAGGAACACGTGGCGTTTGTCTGGAGCTAGCCGGGCAACTTTGGCCATCGGCGGCAGCTAGACCTGCCTGGTACGTGATACCGATGAATGACGCCCCGGCGCCAGCGACATGAACGAAACGGGCATTGCAAGCGGACGGCTTTTGTAACACAATCCGTCACACAGACCCGTGGTGCAACTGCCTTGACGCCCCGCGCACGTAGGTACTTCGCTGTGGCCAGTGGTCCCCCATCAGCCACCCCAAAGAATTTTAAAGCCCAGCCTAGCGCTGGGCTTTTTCATTTCCGGGATGTTGGTAAAATAGAATTAGTTTCAATCTACCAACCAGGAATCGCGTGGACTTCCAGTCATTGAATTGCCCGCAATGTGGCGGCGTGCTTCCGCGCCAGGCCATCTGGCGCACCGTCGCCTGCCCCTATTGCGACGCCACGGTCACCCGCTCCGATTCAGTCGTCGACGTTGCCCGCTTCCACGAGGCGCTGCAGCGCTTTCGGAACGATCCTGCCGGCCAGGATGCCCGCTGCGGGGAACGGCGCTACCGCATCATCCGCCAGTTGTACCAGGGCGCCGATTCGCGCGTCATGCTGGCGCGGCGCTGCGGACGCCTGGGCGAACACGTGGTGCTCAAATACGCCGATGCCGCAAAACTGGAGCGGGAACACGGCGTCCTGCGCCAGCTCCAGGCAGATACATCGTCGGGCTCCGCCTATTTCTCGCAGCGCCTGCCGGAATCGGTCGCACTGGGCCCGGACGGCAACGGCGGCACAGTGCTCGCGTTGCGCCACCCGCCGGGCTATTGGGGCAGCCTGTCCGAAGTGCACCGTCACTACGGCACCGGCCTCGATGCACGCCATGTGGTCTGGATGTGGCGCCGCGTGCTTGAAGTATTGGCGCATGTGCACAGCATCGGCTGGAGCCATGGCGCTGTAAGCCTGGAACATATGCTGGTGCATCCTGCCGACCATGGCGTCTTCCTGGTCGGCTGGTCCCGTGCAAAACGCCATGGCGACCAGGCGCGCGACCTGATGCAGTCTGCATGGAGCATGCGCGCCCTGCTGGCCGGCCAGCGCACTGGCGACGATGCGCCAGCCCTGCCGGCATCGGTGCCGGCGCCACTGGCGGAACTGTTGCAGCGCGCTTCTTCCGATGCGCACTGGCTGAGGGCGCAGGGCGCCGCCGGCTTGCACTACGAAGCCACCAGCGCGGCGGCTGCCGCTTTCGGCCCGCCACGCTTCCTTCACTTCCACCCAACACACTAATCGTATCCAGAGGAGCCAAATGGGCCACGGTAACTACTCCTTCTCAGCGCACGCCGCCCTGGTCGCCGACCGGGCATCCGCATCGCGCAGCCAGGTATTCCAGCAAAATTCCTGCCATCCGCTGATGAACCCCAAGGGCATCAAGATGCGCGAGTCGCGCGACAACGCCGACCATCCGAATTCTCTGGGCATCGTCTTTGCGCTCGACGTCACCGGCTCGATGGGCGATATCCCGGAGCAGTTGGCGACCAAGGAGCTGCCGACCTTCATGCGCCTGTTGACGGCCTGCGGCGTCGCCGACCCGCAAATCCAGTTCATGGCGATCGGCGACGCCACCTGCGACGACGCGCCCTTGCAGGTCGGACAGTTTGAATCGACCGCGGAGCTGATGGACCAGTGGCTGACCTGGAGCTATATCGAAGGCGGCGGCGGCGGTTCGAGCGAAGAAAGCTATGAGCTCGCCTTCTACATGGCAGCCCAGCATACCGACCTCGATTGCTGGGTAAAACGCCGCAAAAAAGGCTACCTGTTTTTGACCGGCGATGAACTGCCCTACCCTGCCATTTCGCGCCACCAGATCGAAACGCTGGTTGGCGACCGCCTGGACGAGGATTTGCCGATCAAAGAAGTGATCGCTGCTGCTTCCGAAACCTTTCACCTGTTCTTCCTGATCCCCGACCTGCACCGCCGCCAGCGTTGCGAAGCGCGTTGGCGCGAGCTCCTGGGCGACCACGTGATCTGCATGGAAGCGCCGCAAGATGCCTGCGCTGTAGCCGCCTCCATCGTTGCGCTGACCGAAGGCGCCTTGCCAAAGCTGGATGCATTGCCAGGCGTACTGTCCGGCGAAGGAATTGATGGCAGCCGCGTTTCCGCCATCGTGCGGTCCCTGCGGCCATATGCCGCCTTGCTGGAAGGCGGCACGGCGCACGAGATTCCGGTGTCGTCGCCCGCCGTGGCGCTGGGCGAGCGTCCTTGGTGGAGGCGTCTGTTTGGTTGAGGGCAGGATCGTATCGGTCATCGGACTGGCCTTCGGTGACTGCGGCAAGGGCTTGTTCACGGACTACCTTTGCCGCGTCAAATCGGCGCACACCGTCATGCGTTTCAACGGCGGCGGCCAGGCGGGGCACAACGTGGTCCTGCCTGATGGCCGACATCACACCTTCTCCCAGTTCGGCGCCGGCACCTTCAATCCCGGCGTCGCGACAGTCCTGTCGGCGCCGGTCGTGGTTCACCCCACGGCCTTGCTGGTCGAAGAAAGCTACCTGCAGCGCGCGGGCGTCAGCGATGCGCTGAATCGCCTGTTCATCGACGCGCGCTGCCTCGTCACCACGCCCTACCACGAAGCAGCGGGCCGCCTGCGCGAACGCGCGCGCGGCGCTGCTGCGCATGGAAGCTGCGGCGTAGGCTTCGGCGAAACCGTGGGCCACGCGCTGGCCCAGCCCGAACAGGCACTGCGCTATGCCGACCTGCTGCATCCTTCGCGCGCGCGCGACAAACTGGACGCCATGCGCCACAGCCTGCGCGCTTCGCTGCCCGGCGATATCGCGGCGCTGAACCCGCAAGACGCAGCGATCCTCGACGATCCCGGTTTTGGTTTGCTATGGCTCGAACATGCGCAACGCCTCGTCGCGAAAGTGCCGCCGTCCGCGTCCGAACAAATCGCCGCGCAGCTGGTGCGCGCCGGCAGCATCGTGATGGAAGGCGCGCAAGGCATGCTGCTCGACGAATGGCACGGCTTCCACCCGCATACGACGTGGAGCAGCACCGGCCCCGCCGCAGCCGAAGCTGCACTGGCGGGCTACGGCCTGTCCGAGCGCATTACGCATCTCGGCGCCACGCGCAGCTACCTTACTCGTCACGGCCAAGGCCCCATGCCGACCGAGGACCAGGCCATGCAAGTCCTGGCAGAACCGCATAACGCCGACAGTGGCTGGCAGGGCCGCTTCCGCCGCGGCCATCCCGACGCCGCGCTGCTGCGCTATGCGCTCGCCGCCGCCGGCCGCATCGACGGCCTGCTGGTCAGCCACCTCGACGCATTCGCAGGCGCAACCAACCTGCGCTGGTCCCACAGCTACAGCGTGCACGGCCGCGAAGTCCGCGAGCTCCCGTCAGCCACCCGCCCGGACCTAACGCACACGGCAGCGCTTTGCGAGCTGCTGAACGCCGCCAGCCCAAATTACGCCACAGCCCCCATCGCCAACGCCGACGCATTCCTGCGCGAACTGCAAGCCATCACCAAGCTGCCAGTCGTCCTCGGCTCACACGGCCCCACTTGGCACGATGTTGTGGCACCTCCCGGATATAGGGCGTGATCCGACCGCATTGCCGCCTATGCTGGCGGCATGGATACCTACCCAGTCATTGAATTCCGCCGCTACACGACTGTAGAAGGCGGGCAGGCAGCGTTTTCACGCTATTTCGAAACCCTGTTCCCGGAAGCCTTCCAGCAACTGGGCGCGCTGGCGCTCGGCCAGTTCACCGAGCGCGGCAATCCGAACAGCTTCCTCTGGATGCGTGGCTTCACCAGTTGGGAGCAGCGCGCCGTGGTCAACGCCGCCTTTTACTATGGCCCGGTATGGAAGGAGCATAAGGCCACGCTGAACGGGCTGATGACCGACAGCGACAACGTGCTGCTGCTGCGCCCTTTGCGGCCCGGCGCAGGCGTGCCGGCCATGCCCGCCGTCGATCCGGTGCTGGAGACGGATGGCGCGCAAGGCGAAGTGGTGGCCATCGTCTGCACCGTCAAGCCCGGCCAGCTGGAACGATTTGCCGAACTGGCAGCGGCTGCCTTCGCCGCATGGAACGACGCCGGCTGGCGCGACGCCGGCACCCTTGTCACGCTCGACATGCCCAACAATTTCCCGCAATTGCCAGTGCGTGGCGACGGCCCGCACCTGGTGTGGCTGGGCAGCGCCGCGCCAGGCAGCCAGCCACCGGCGCTGGAAGTGCTCACTGACGCCGCGCTCGAGCTGTTGCGCGAGCCGCCCGAACGCATCCAGCTGCGCCCGACACATCGTTCGCGCCTCCGATACAACACAAAAATTTAAGCAACATCCGTTGTGCTACGGTATTTGTTTTGGGGATAAAATAAAGACTCAGAAAAACATTGCACCGACGAAAGAAGTCATGTCTGAGTTGAAAGAACTATCCACTTACAGCAAGGACACTCCGGTGGGCCTGCCCACCGTTGGTGGCCGCGCCGCTGTGTTCGTCCCTACCGACCTATTCGACCTGGCGAACTCCAGCACCATCCGCAAAGGGGCCGGCATTGTCGGCTTCGGCAATCCGGATGGTTCGCTGACCGTCTACTTCGAGGCCAATCGCTTCGACGATTCCTCCCTGCACAAGTGGGAAAACAAGGCCCGCAAAGCCTATGACCGCATGGTCGCCGTGGCCCCGACCGTGTCCAAAGCCAAAATGGATGCCAAGTTCCTGGAGCAGGTTGGCTACATCGACGGCGCCGGCATCACCCTGAAGGAACCGGACCGCCTGCACGATTGGCTGAACCTGTCCAATGCCCTGGATACCGCGCCGGAAGCACCGGTTGTGCTGTGGGGTAAAAAATAGCGGACGAGCAATAGTCCTACAAAGGCATCGGCGCCTCTCCGATGCCTTTTTTGTTTGCTCTTGATTAAGATGAGATTACGATCTTAGGCAGGAGCATCCCATGTCCCACCATCCATTTGCCAGCAGCGCTGTGCTGCTCAGCCTGGTGGCCTCTGCAACCTGGCTGCTGTGCTCGGCGGACGTGCTGACGCACATCCCCCTGTTCTTCCACTGATTACCAGCGACGGCCGCCGCGGCCGTGGTAGTGACGGCTGGAGAACAGGAAATCAAAGCCGATTGTCACCGGTGGATAAGCGTACACCGGGGCCGGCGCATAATAGGGCGCAGGCGCCACGTACACCGGCTGAGGCGCCACATACACCGGCTGCTGTTCGACATACACCGGCTCGCTCGAATAGGTCACCGGCGCACCGGAGCGCGCAGCGGTACCGCTCGGCACTGGCGTCACCGACACCGTCCGCCATTCGTATGGATTGCTGGAGGCATAGCGCACCGGCTGTTGGGTGGCGCAACCGGCCAGGCCCAAGGCCAGTACCGGCAAGATCATCAAGGTTTTCATGGCATTCTCCTTCCCAGGATTCAACTATAGGGAAAAATCGGGCGCATGGCGCAGCTTTTACAAATGCTTACCCAGGCAACTCAAATATACGGAATATCGCATTTGTCGACCGGTTTTCCGTCCGCATCAACGCGCTGGGCGCATAGCTGGTAAGTGATCCCATAATCCATGTCGACACGGTACACCTTTCCGTAAGGCAGGGAAACCGTCTCCTGCAGCACGCGCTGGTAGCTCAGGGCCGGCACGTCCGCCGGCACCGCGATCGAGGTATGGAAGTTGCGGCGGCGGTCCTGCTGGCGGCGGTGCACGTCGACATTCAGGCCCAGGTCGAGCGTGACGCCGCCCTGCTCATAGGTGTAGCGCGTGACGTTGCGCGAGGCGAGCAGCACGCCCCAGGCGCACGGCAAGGCGTCCGGGCAATGCTTGAGCTGGGCCAGCGGGAAGATTTCCTCGTTATTGTTTAATTCCTGGAGCTGCCAGACGGTCCGGGTGCCATCCTGCTTGCCGCTGGCCGCGTTCGGCCAGCTCATGGAATTAACGACCACCACATACTGCTTGTTGCGCGCCGGGTCATTCGGGTTACGCCACATGGCGCAACCGGATAGCAAAATGCCGGCTAGTGGAATGAGAAACAGAAATTTCATACGGGCTACCCAGACGTGATACCCGCAGATTAACAAAAAACGGCCCGCGAGGGGCCGTTTTCTTGTACAGGAACAGTGGATCAGTCCAGTTTCCAGGCGTAGTCCACTTTGGTCCAGGTTTCGGCAGGTGCGCCGTCCTTGGTGCCAGGCTTGAACTTGCAGGCGCTCAGCGCCTTCATTGCCGCCTTGTCCAGGTTCTTGAAGCCTGACGACTTGTCCAGCTTGGAATCCTTGACGTCGCCGTTGGCGGCAACCAGGAAGGACATGCTCACGGTGCCCTGCTCTTCATTCATCAGGGACGCTTTTGGATACTCAGCCTTGCAATTCTTGGCATCGAACGACGCTGGTACTTCGGCCGCGAAGGCCGATGCCCCCATTGCGAGCGCTACAGCCATAACACTCAACTTGGTAATCATGATGTTCCCCTACTGAATGAGAAATGAAATGAATTACAGGGACCAGACGTAGTCGACCTTGGTCCAGGTCTGGGCTACAGCGCCGTCCTTGGTGCCTGGCTTGAATTTGCAAGCGCTGATGGCCTTGACTGCAGCCTTGTCCAGGTTTTTGAAGCCGCTGGATTTATCCACTTTGGAATCCATCACTTCGCCGGCAGCCGAGACCAGGAAGGACATGGTGACCTGGCCTTGTTCTTCGTTCAGCAGGGAAGCCTTCGGGTATTCAGCCTTGCAGTTCTTGGCGTCGAATACTGCCGGGGTTTCAGCCGCGAACGCGGAAACGGAAACGATGGATGCTGCGATAAAACCAATCAGACGCTTGTTCATTTCAAATCCCAATTAAATTTATAAAAAACTGCGGGTCTGTCCCCGATTATTAAAATTCTTCCCATTCGTCGCTGCCGGCGGTAGCGGCGACCACTTTCTTAGGTGCCGGTGCTGCGGCCGGCTTGGCAGCAGCCGCGCGTTTCGCTGGTGCCTTCGGTACTACGGCAACAGCGGTCTGGGTGACGGCCGGCTTGGCGGCGGTCAGCGCATATTCGGTTTCGGCGTCCAGCTTGAAGATCGACACCACGCGCGACAGCTCGCCAGCCTGGTCTTGCAGCGACTGCGCAGCGGCAGCAGCTTCTTCAACCAGCGCAGCGTTCTGCTGGGTCATGGCATCCATCTCGATGATGGACTGGTTCACCTGCTCGATGCCGGCACTCTGTTCCTGCGAGGCGCTGGCGATTTCGCTCATGATGTCGGTCACGCGGCGCACGGAAGCAACCACTTCATCCATGGTCACGCCAGCCTGGCCTACCAGTTTCGAACCGCGTTCCACTTTCTCGACGGAGTCGCCGATCAGGGACTTGATCTCCTTTGCAGCGCCAGCCGAACGCTGGGCCAGGTTACGCACTTCGGATGCCACCACGGCGAAGCCGCGGCCCTGTTCACCGGCACGAGCTGCTTCAACTGCGGCGTTCAGTGCCAGGATGTTGGTCTGGAAGGCGATGCCGTCGATCACGCCGATGATGTCGACGATCTTGTTGGCGGAGGCATTGATCGAGCTCATGGTCTCAACTACTTGCGACACGACCTGGCCGCCCTTCAGCGCCACGTCGGAAGCCGATGCGGCGAGCTGGTTGGCTTCGCGGGCATTGTCGGCGTTCTGCTTCACGGTGGAGGTCAGTTCTTCCATGGCGGAAGCGGTCTTCTCCAGGTTCGAAGCCTGCATTTCGGTACGCGACGACAGGTCGATGTTACCGGCGGCGATTTCGCGCGAAGCGGTGCCGATGGTTTCGGTACCCTGGCGAACCTGGCCAACGATGTCCACCAGGCTGTCACGCATTTCCTTGATTTCGACCAGCAGCGAATCCTTGTCGGTGGACGAGGTGTTGATGCTCACCGACAGGTCGCCGTTGGCGATAGCGCCGGCGATCGACGCAGTGTAGTCAGGCTCGCCGCCAAGTTGCTTCAGCAGGCCGCGGGTAATCACCCAGGCTGCGAAGATCGACACCACCATGGCGGCCAGGCCAGCCACGATCATGAACAGGCGCGCGGAGGAGAAGCCGTCGGCAGCTTCCACCTTCATTTCTTCGTTGATCTTGTCTTCCAGCGAAGCCAGTTGGCCCAGCGCTTCCATCCACTTCTTCTGCGCAGGCTTGATTTCTTTCAGGTAGATCTTGGTTGCGGCCAGCGCATCGTTGGCCAGCCACAGTTCGGACGCCTTTTTCACAGCCGGCAGCACCACGGATTCCTGCGCCTTCACTTGGGACAGCAGCGCTTTTTCTTCCGGGGTGGCGTCCTTGGAGTACAGGGTGCTCAACTTGGCGTCGGCATCCTGGTACTCCTTCAGTTCCTTGTTGATGCGCGCCAGTTCCGGCTCCATGTCGGACGGCTCGGACATCAGGGTCAGGATTTTCAGGTCGCTGACGTTTTCGACGTTGTTGCGCATGTCGATCACCAGGCGGGTAGCGACAGCATTCACGCTCACTACGTGATCCAGGCGGTCCTGAATCTGAGCCATGCGCCAGATGCCGACGATGGTGATAATGACGAGAAACGCCAGTACCAGTGCAAAACCGAGACCGAGACGGGCCCCTACTTTCATTTTACTCAAATTCATTTCGGCTCTTATTTAGAAAGATTTTCGATTGCCTGAAGGATGCTTTGACGAAATGTTAACCACATCCACTGACCCTTGCTGCTACGCAAGTATCGACAGTAGCAAACTATGACTGCGAATGCAAAGACCGCTATCGCCGCGGGATGAAACCTGTCGTATTTCATCCCAAAAACACGGTCGGAACCGTAAAGTGCAAGCGTGAATCAGGGAAATTATAGATCCGAGGTTTCCACACGGCAAGCAAATTTTGCTTAAAGTGTGGGCAATTGAACTTTCTACGGAGAAATAGCTCAGCAGCAGCGCAGATCAGAAGTGAATGCGCAGGACTACCTGCGTTTACTTGGTTCGGCTGTAAGCCTCGAGCAAGATGCGTGGATCGCCGGCAGCCAGTTTTTTGGCGTCGGACAGGGTCTGGCGGAACTGGCGCGCGCCCTTCAAGCCTTGTGCCAGGCCTAGCATATGACGGGTGATGGTGTTGATTTTCAAGCCCTTGCCGCCCTCTTTCGCCAGCTGCTCTTCGATGTAAGGCATCATCGCCTCCAGCACCTGCTCGCGGCTGCGCGGCTCTCCGGGCGCGCCATAGTAGCGCTGATCGAAGGCGGCCATTAGGTAAGGGTTGTGGTAAGCCTCGCGGCCCAGCATGACGCCGTCCACATGCTGCAGGTGGGTGTCGATCTCTTCCAGGGTCTTGATGCCGCCGTTGATCAGGATCTCGAACTGCGGGAAGTCCTTTTTCAGCTGGTAGGCGTACTCGTACTTCAGCGGCGGGACTTCACGGTTCTCCTTCGGCGACAGGCCCTTCAGGATAGCGTTACGGGCATGCACCACGAAGGTGGTGCAACCGGCTTCGGCCACGGTGCCGACGAAATCGCGCACGAAATCGTAGCTTTCCTCATGGTCGATGCCGATACGGTGCTTGACAGTGACTTCGATCTCGACCGCATCCTTCATCGCCTTCACGCAATCGCGCACCAGCTCCGGCTCGTTCATCAGGCAGGCGCCGAAAGCGCCCTTCTGCACCCGCGGCGACGGGCAACCGCAATTCAGGTTGATCTCATCATAGCCCCACTTCTCGCCCAGTTTGGCGGAAATGGCAAGATCCTTCGGATCGGAGCCGCCAAGCTGCAGCGCCACCGGATGTTCCTCGTCGTTGAAGCGCAAGTGGCGCTCCACATCGCCGTACACCAGCGCACCCGTGGTCACCATCTCCGTGTACAGCCAGGTGTACTGCGAGATCAGGCGATGGAAATGGCGGCAATGGCGGTCGGTCCAATCCATCATCGGCGCCACGGACAGGCGGCGGGAAGGCTTGGGGACGATCGAGGTGGTCATAATGCAAAGGTCAACAAAAGGGGCTGCACATTATACAGGCACCCGCCAATCCGTGGGCTGAGCCCGTGTCACACCTTGGGGTCACACCCCAAGTGTGACACGGCCTCTACCGTTATACGGTTGGGCCCGTGTCACCATTGGGGTGTGACCCCATGGTGTGACACGAGGTCAGCCGTTGAACAGTTCTTCGACGCGGGACAGGCGGCGGGCCGCTTCCCCTGTCAGGGTGCCGGAGGCGGTCATGATCTGGCGGATGCCTTCCAGTGCGCGCTTGCGGTCGGCATCGCCCAAGAGCTTGGGCAGCGCAGCCATGGCGCGCTCTTCATCCAGTTGCAGGATCATGTTCTGCTCCTGCACCACTTCCTTGAAACGCGCCAGCGATACGCGCTCCTTGGCCGGCAGCAGCGCGCGCAATTCGCGCAGGACGCCAAATGCACGCTCGTCGGCCACGCGCACTTCCGGGCTGCGGGCGATATACAGGATCGAGCGCACCACCGCCTCGCGCTCGCCGCCACTGGCCAGCCGCTTGGCCGCTTCGGTGCGGCGCGCCGCCACCACCGATTCGCGCGCTATATCGCGCCCGATGCGCCGGCGGATATTGGCTGAATCTGCGCGCAGGCCGACCAGTGTTTGCAACAAGGGCTGCCCATAGGCCGACAGGAAGAACTGCTCCACTGCCTGGTCACGCATCACCTGGTATTGGTCCAGCGCAGCCACAATCTGCTCCGATGCCGCCTCCTGCATCTTCAGGAAGAAGTTATCCGTCGCAACCGGCTTGCGCTGCCCGCGCACCTGCTCGGCCAACGCGCTGATCCCATTCAGGAAGGGATTCATGTCTGAGAACAGTTCATAGCGCATGCGGTAGGGATGCATGCGCCGCATCCACTCCGCCGATTGCTCATTGGTGGCGGCCTGCACGAACGGGCTGACGAAGGTGCGATACAGCCCCTGGTTGATCTCCGACAGCCGCGCCACCGTGGCGAAGCGGCGCTCATCCTCATCGTCATTGCCGCCAAGGGCGCGCAGTTCGTTCAGGTCGCGCCGTTCGAAGCGCACCACGTAATTCCCGTCCGCCAGCTCGGGGCTGTGCACGCCCTCGCCTGCCTTGTCGATAAACACGGCTTCATACAGGCCAGGCGGCAGCACGTCGATCAGGTCCATCGAGCGGGTGAATTCGTCATGCTCCTTGTTGGCGACCGAGGCCGATACGAAGATGCCCAGGTGCCCGATCGATTCATGCAGCGTGTACACCACCGTTTGCCCGCCTGCCACCAGCGCCGCATCGTCCTCGTACAAGTCCAGCAGCCAGCCCAGCGCCTGCTGCGGCGGCGTGATGTCGTCGCCCCAGGAGCAGAACACCACGATCGGCGAGCGGATATTGCGCAAGTCGATGCGGCGCCCGGCCGTGTCGTGGATGGTGCCGTTGCTCAGGCGATTGCCGACAAACAGGTTGTCGGTGATGAACTGGATTTCCTCGGCGTTCAGCAGCACCGGATTACCCCACCAGCGCTCGAATTCGAGGAAGCGCTTTTCCTCGGTGTCGACGTTGGCATATACGTGGTAGCCCTTCTTCCAATAGGTGTTGGAAGGATTCATGTTCTCGAAGTTGCTGACCAGGTGGGCGCCGTCGAACTTGCCGTTGCCAAGGTCGCCCACCAGGGACGTCATCCATGTGCCGCCAGTCAGGCCGCCCAGGTAGCGCAAGGGATTCTTGCCGCGCACGCCGGCCCAATACGACAGCGGCGCTCCGGCCAGCACCAGCGGGCCTGCCAGCTCCGGGTGCAGCGCGGCCGTCATCATGATCTGCCAGCCCGCCTGGCAATTGCCGATCAGCGCCGGCTTGCCTTCCGCCTGCGGGTGCAGGTAAGCCACCTGCTCGATGAACTGCGCTTCCGCATGGCAGACATCTTCAATCGTCTGGCCTGGCACTGGCGCCGGCAGGAAGCCGATGAAGTAGCAGGGATTGCCGGCTTTCAGGACCACGCCGATTTCGCTGTCCTGCTTCATGCCGCCAATCCCCGGGCCATGGCCGGCGCGCGGGTCAACCACGATAAAAGGACGCTTGGTGTCGTCGATCACCACGCCCTCGGGCGGGATAATGCGCATCAGTGAATAATTCACCGGCCGCGAAAGCGTGCGGCCATCAATCACGGTCTCGAATTCGAAATTGAGCACATGGGGCGCGGTTTCGCGCTCACGCGCATTGCGCTCGGTGCCGCGGCGATACAGGACGTCCATGAACAGGATCGAGCGCTGCCAGGCGTCAGTCCAATATTCCACGGCCTGTGCGGCCAGGTTGCTAGGTTCGGCCATGCGGGTTCTCCTCGTCGATTCCGGCTTGGGACATACAGGTTACCACGCCCATGTGACCGGTGTGAGTCACTCCAGCGGCGTCAATTCCACATGGCGCAATTCGTAAGGCGTGCCTTCCAGCTGGAAGCCGATCCGCCCTTCACGCGGCGTTGCGCCGGTCACCCGGTTTTGCGGGACGCCGTTCACCATCACCTCGATCACGCCATCGCGCGACACGATATCCGCACTATTCCACTCGCCCGCCGGCCGCTCGGAACTGGCCGCCATGCGCGCCTTCACGGCAGGCTTGTCGCCGGTCAACGGCTCGGCAAACTTCGCTCCCGCCATCGGCAGCAAGTCACCCGCGTTGCCGGACTTGGTCTGCACCTGCACACTCAAAGGCCAGACACGGTCCATCGGCCCGTCGCTGATATTCAGCAGCACGCCCGCATTTCCCACCTTGGCCGGCCAGCGCCACTCCACATGCAAGCGGTAGTTGCGGTAACTGGCAGTCGTGGCAAAAAAGCCCGAGGGCGAGCCGCTCACCGCTACCACACCGCCGGCATGCACGCCGATAGCGCTAGCAAGGTCCGCCGCAGGTTCCGTGCGCAGCTCCCAGCCACGCAAGTCGCTGAACATGTCGCCCGCCGCTGCACTGCCGGTTGCCGCGAACCATGCCGCGGTGAAGAGGATTTGCTTGATCATCTGGTCTCCGAACAAAAAAAAACCCGCCTCACGGCGGGTTCTTCATGCATTACGCGTTTTCTTTGTTGGCACGCTTGCGCTCGTGCTCTTTCAGGTAGCGCTTACGCAGGCGAATCGATTTCGGCGTGACTTCCACCAGCTCGTCGTCATCGATGAATTCCACTGCGTATTCCAGCGACATCTGGATTGGCGGCACCAGGCGCACTGCTTCGTCGGTACCGGACGAACGCACGTTGGTCAGCTGCTTGCCCTTGATCGGGTTGACCACCAGGTCGTTGTCGCGCGAGTGGATGCCGATGATCATGCCTTCGTACACTGGGTCGTTGTGGACCACGAACATGCGGCCGCGATCCTGCAGCTTCCAGATCGCGTAGGCCACGGCCGCGCCGTCGTCCTGCGAGATCAGCACGCCGTTGCGACGGCCACCCAGTTCGCCTTTCGAGCTGTCAACCGGAGCGTAGGCGTCGAACACGTGCGACATCAGGCCGGTACCACGGGTCAGGGTCATGAATTCGCCCTGGAAGCCGATCAGGCCACGCGCAGGAATGCGGTACTCCAGGCGCACACGGCCCTTGCCGTCCGATTCCATGTTCTGCAGGTCGCCACGACGACGGCCCAGTTCTTCCATCACGCCACCCTGGTTGGCTTCTTCCACGTCAACCGACAGGTTTTCATACGGCTCATGGCGCACGCCATCCACCATCTTGAACACTACGCGCGGACGCGACACAGCCATCTCGAAGCCTTCGCGGCGCATGTTTTCGATCAGGATGGTCAGGTGCAGTTCGCCGCGGCCCGATACTTCGAAGACGGTATCGTCGTCGGTCGGTGCAACGCGCAGTGCAACGTTGGCCTTCAGTTCTTTGTCCAGGCGGTCGCGCAGCTGGCGCGAGGTTACGAATTTACCTTCGCGGCCGGCCAGTGGCGAGTTGTTGACCATGAAGTTCATGGTCAGGGTAGGTTCGTCGACGGTCAGCATTGGCAGCGCGTCCGGGGTATCCGGTGCGCACACGGTGGAGCCGATGCCGATTTCTTCGATACCGTTGATCAGGATAATGTCGCCTGCAACCGCTTCGTCCACCAGCACGCGCTCCAGGCCCTTGAAGTTCAGCACCTGGTTGATGCGGCCCTTGATCGGGGTCGAATCAGGACCGTTCAGGACCACTACGTCCTGGCCGGTCTTCACGCGGCCACGGGACACGCGGCCGATACCGATCTTGCCGACGTAGGACGAGTAGTCCAGCGAGGTGATTTGCATCTGCAGCGGGCCGTCCGGATTGTCGTCGCGCACCGGCACGTACTTCAGGATGGCTTCAAACAGCGGCTTCATGTCGCCATCGCGCACGGATTCGTCCAGGCCGGCGTAGCCGTTCAGGCCCGAGGCGTACACGATCGGGAAGTCCAGCTGTTCATCGGTTGCGCCCAGCTTGTCGAACAGCTCGAAAGTCTGGTTGATCGCCCAGTCAGCGCGGGCGCCCGGACGGTCGATCTTGTTCACCACCACGATCGGCTTCAGGCCCAGGGCCAGTGCCTTGCGGGTCACGAAGCGCGTCTGCGGCATCGGGCCTTCCTGCGCATCGATCAGCAGCAGCACGGAGTCGACCATCGACAGCACGCGCTCCACTTCGCCGCCGAAGTCGGCGTGGCCAGGGGTGTCGACGATGTTGATGTGGGTGCCTTCATACTCAACGGCGCAGTTCTTCGACAGAATGGTAATGCCGCGTTCTTTCTCCAGGTCGTTGGAGTCCATGACGCGGGTATCAACCTGCTGGTTCTCACGGAAGGTACCGGACTGCCTCAGCAGCTGGTCCACCAGGGTGGTCTTGCCATGGTCAACGTGGGCGATGATGGCGATGTTGCGAATTGCGCGTTTAGTATTAGACATGATTTGTGTGTGGACAGGAATTCTGCAAGTGCGGGAGCACTGAACCCACTAGTATAGCATGCTGCGCCGCAAGCTAGAAGCTCCCCATCTTTGATTTCCGTAGGGTATTATTAGAAAATAAGCAATCACGCTTATTTGAGCCCTATGAACTGCCTGGAGAGCACTACATGAAATTGCGTTTGACGAACACCGTTTTGACGGCTGCCCTGTCCCTGCTGGTGGCTGGCGCCGCCGCTGCCGCACCGGTCGGCGTGCAGATCCTGAGCGCCACGGTCAAGGACAAGAAAATCGACGGCGCCACCGTCACGCTGCAAAAGAACGGCGAACAATCGGTCAGCGCGAACACTGACGCACAAGGCCAGGTCAAGCTGTCGCCTACTTTCGCCGACGATGCCGCAACGCTGATGATCGTCAAAAAGCCAGGTTACTCCAACCTGGTGGTCAAATGCCCATGCAACGGTTCGACCTACGCCATCAGCCCGGTCATGAATAACCTGGATGGCATGCGTATCGTGTTGAACTGGGGCGCCAACCCGGCCGACCTGGATTCCCACGTCGTCTACCCGGACAACCATGTCTACTTCATGCAGATGCGCGGCGCCGATGCCAAGCTGGATGTGGACGACACCAATGGTTTCGGCCCAGAGACCATCACCATCGACCGCAAGCACGTCGGCCAGCGTTATGTCTATGCGGTGCACGATTTCACCGACGGCTCCAACCCGAACACCCGTAACCTGGCCAATAGCGGCGCCAAGGTCTTCGTCTACGTCGGCCAGACCCTGATCCGCACCTACTATGTGCCGACCACCGGCAGCGGCAACCTGTGGACCGTGTTCGCCGTCACCGAAGATGGCGAGTTCCAGGACTTCAACACCCTGAAAGGCGTGACCAGCCATGACCGCCTGCAAACCTCCGAGTTTGCGGGCGTCGGCCGTGCAGCCGACCTGCAAGCCGTCAATTACAGCGCGAGCAGCCAGGATAGCGCCAAGCGCCTGAACAGCCAGGGCGAAGCTGCCTACCACGCCGGCAACCTGGATGAAGCGATCCGCCTGTACCAGGAAGCGATTGAATTGAACGGCAACTACGGCCAGGCATACAGCAACCTGGGCCTGGCGTTCCAGAAGGCCAACCGTACTGCGGAAGCAATGTGGGCCAACCGCAAGGCCATCGCACTGGCCAGCGGATCGACCGCCGCCACTGTGCGCGCCAGCTCGCACTACAACAACGGCAAGATCTACGAAGCGGCTTCGCAGTGGGATGACGCACTGCGCGAGTATCGCGCCGCGCAGGCCGAGAAGAGCAACCCGACCTACGACAAGGCCATCGCGCGCATGCAGCAGAACGGGGCCAAATAATGCGCTGGCCAGCGCTGCCCTCGCTGTGCATGGCCGCCGCGCTGGCTGCGGTTGCCATGCCCGCCTCCGCCGTTGGCCCGGCGGCGGTGGCCAAGGCCGACCGCCGCCTGTGGACGGAGACCCTGAATAGCCGCAATGGCTTCGACAAGGCTTCGCGTGCGTCGATCCTGACCTATGCTTCGGCACTGCAGGAAATGCACAAGATGGCCGATGCGGACATGATGGTCTCGTTCAAGATCAAGAGCCTGAACCGCGCTTCGGTCGACAAATGGCTGAAGTCTGAAATGGCGCTGTCGCTGGCCAACTACCAGCGTGCGGCGCGTGACTGCGCTGGCGGCGATTGGACTTGCGTGGCGCCCGTCGACAATGTGGACGCCCTGCTGCGCCAGGCCGATAGCTGGCAGAAGTCGGTACCGGCCGGGCAGCAGGCGTGGCACGCCAACCTGTCCGCCTTCACCCGCGCCTACCTCGCCGAGCAATTACGCCTGGCGGCGCTGTTCCCCAAGATCAGCAGCGAGATCGACCGCTTCGGCCCGCACGAATGGAATGGCGACACGCTGGAAGATCGCCAGTTCCTGCTGACCTTCGACGACGGGCCTTCGCCAGGCGCGAATACCGATGACACACTGGCCATGCTGGCGAACGCCAAAAAGACCGGTGTGTTCTTCATGCTGGGCGAGAATCTGCAGAACCGCGTCAACAAGGCCGGTGCTGCCAAGGTCGCGGCTTCGTACAAAAACCAGTGCATGGCTTCGCACGGCTGGCAGCACCAGTCGCACGCCAAATGGGAACAGTGGCAGGATTCGATCACCCGCACCCACGGGCTGTTGAATTCGACGTTCGCCAAAGGCGACGTGCTGCCCTACTTCCGCCCGCCGTATGGCCAGCGGCCGGCAGATAGTGCATCGTTCTTCCAGCAGCAAGGCCTGCAGGTCGCGCTGTGGAACCTGGACTCGCAGGACTGGAGCAGCCAGGTCACCGCGGACGACGTCAGCAACCGCATGATCGCGCTGATGCTGATCAAGCGGCACGGCGTGCTGTTGTTCCATGATGTGCATGGCAAGGCGAAGTCGGCGCTGCCCGTCATCTTCGACGAACTGGGCAACGCAGTAAGCTGGCGTGACTGCCAGCAGCCAATAAGCAAGTCCTGAGGTACCGGGGCGGCACCAGCTGCCTTGGGTCTTCGATCCGGCTCGGGCTGGATTCGCGCCTGCCCGCACTGGTTTCGTCGCAAAGTGGTCGCCGCGCAGCTGATGCAGGCGCAAAGTGTGTCCATCGAAACCCACTTTGCGAGGAACTCAATATGCTGCAACAAATCGTCAGCCACACTCCGGCCTACGTCTGGGTCATCCTGGGCGTCCTGGTGTATCGCGGCGTGGCCGCCTCGCGTGACCGCAGCCTGACCGTGCGTTCGGTCTTCATCCTGCCGGTGGTTATGCTGGTCCTGGGCCTGCAAAGTACGGCCAACGGCTTTGGCCTCGAATCGCCGGCGGGAGCCGCGTGGCTGACCGGCTTGGCCGTCGGCGTGGCGATGATGTGGCAGCGCGCCGGTACAACCTTCGTGCTTGACCGGGCTGCCGGCAAGGTCCAGCTGCGCGGCAGCTGGCTGCCAATGGCGCTGATGATGACGATTTTCGTTGGGAAGTTTGCGATGGCCGTGGCATTGGCTACGCAACCTGGGCTGCGCGCCAGCCTGGCCTTTGCGCTGCCTGCCGGCGCCTTGTTCGGTGCACTCTCCGGCGTCTTCATGGCCCGCCCATTGCGCGTAGCAGCGGCACTGCGCGCCACACCCGCCGGCGCCAGGGCGCCGGTGTAAGCCGTGCGCCAGTCAGGCAACGGAAATGAGCAGGCTGCTTCCCTCTTTTTTTGCCGACTGGAGTGCTGCGAGAATCCAGGATACCCCTGCCAGGCCGTCGTCCTCATGATTGAGAAGGTCCGCATAGTCCAGCAGTTTGCCGCAAAAATCCGCAACCTCGTGAGGCAACAGCCAGGACCAGCGGAAAACACCGTCTATTGAACGATATGCGTGACCGCAGCACTCCGCCAGGGAATCGCCGGCGAACAGCCTGCGATAGTAGCGGCACATTTCGTCGCTTGCGGTCGGCAGCACCTGGGTGAGCTCCGTGGCATACCGCTGCCATTGGTGGACGGAAGGCGTGACGTCCTTGTCGCCATGGATACCGGTCATGGTGCAGAAGGTCCAGTAATCGTGCGTGAGGTGGTCAATCAGTTGCGCCTCCTCCGGATCGATGGTCTTCAACGCAACCGCGCCTCGCATCGCAATGTCCGCGAGCTTGGTCAATTTCGCGCGTGGATACTGACGCGGAAATTCCGCGGCCAGTTCGCAAAGCCAGCGCTCGAATTCGGGCGCATCTTCGAGAAACCTGGAGCGGAGACCGTCGGGTGCGCCGAGCTCAAAGTAGACGTATCCGCTCAACGGGCAAACACGAGATACTGGTCGAACAGCCCGTCCTTGGTGAAATAGGCGGAGATTCTCAGCTTGCGGCCCGCTGCTGCGACACGGTAGCCGCGGTAGACCATGCCGCCACGTTCTTCTGTGGAGCCAGCCTGGATGTCGGAAACATCGCCCAGTGGCGCCAGCGAGGCCGCGAAATCTGCCACGACAGCCTCCGTGAAATAAGCCTGCAAATCGGCCGTCATCAGGCTGCGGTCCGGATGGCCGGCTTGAAGCTGGGTGAACAGCGTGCGCACCCGGGCCAGGCTGGCGTCAGCTGCAGCATCCTGCGTGGCCGGCGCAATAGGAGGCTTGGGCAACTCCAGCATCAGCTTTTCCAGCTGCGTCTTCGCCGCAGCGGTCGCCGGGCCGGGGCCATTGCTAAGCACCACGAGCGCCATGCCATCCGCCGGATACATGGCGTTTTGCGAAATGAAGCCAGACATGCCGCCGCTGTGTTGCCAGCGTTCGCGCCCATCTGGGGTGCGGTCGACCTGAAGGCCCAACGCGTAGCCGGTACCCTGGCCATTGGACAGGCGAGCTTCCGTCACCAGCGCTGCGCGTGACGCAGGCTTGAGCAATGCGCCATTCATCAGGGCGATGTCCCAGCGCGCCAGGTCGCTGGCCGACATCGCCAGTTGCCCGGCGGCCCACACCCAGTTGCGGCCTTCCGGTTGCGCTGGCCGCAGCGGTCCCAGCGCATGACGGCCGTAGCCGCATACTTCACCCTCGCCCCACGCGGTGGTGTTCAGGTCGATCGCCGAGCGCATGCCCACCTTGTCCGTGATACGGCTGCGGATCAGCGCTTCCAGCGGCTGCCCGGACGCTTTCTCCAGCATGCGGCCCGCAATCACGTAGTTCGTATTGCTGTATTCCCAGCGCTGGCCGGGCGCAAAGTCCAGTGGCTGGCGGCCCCATTGAGCCATGATGGCGCCCGGTGTGGTGGCGCGGGCCAAGGCAGGCGATACGTAGTCGATCGCGTAATAGTCGCTGTAGCCAGCAGTATGCGAAAGGAGCTGGCGCAGCGTGATGTGGTTCGCCTGCGTCAGTTGCGGGAAGAAGCGCGCCACCTTGTCGTCCAGCGACAGCTTGCCTTCCTCGGCCAGCTTGAGCGCGGCGACGGCAAGGAATTGCTTGCTGTTGGAACCGATCTTGTAGCGCATGTCCGGCGTGGCGGCAACGCGCGGCTCAAGTCGCGCCGCACCGTAAGCCTGCGCATAGGCCAGTTTGCCGTCCTTGACAATGGCGATGGACAGGCTGGCTTCACCAGTTTCCGCCAGCACCTTGTTGACGATGGCATCGACTTGCAGCGCCGTTTCCGGCGCCAGCTGCGCCATGGCCGGTGCGCAGCAGAACGTGAGGATCAGGGGCAGGATGCCGTTGCTGGCAAGGGCCATGGAGTCTCCAGGTTTTATTTAATTTTGGGGCGCAGCGATCAGTCTTTCAGGTGCCAGGATGGCGTATTCGCCAAAGATGCCAGTGCCGAGCAGGCGTCCGTCTTCGGCGTAGATGCGCACGCGGCCTTCATATGGCGTTGGGACAGTAATGCCTGGTTCCTTGCCGAGCGGTAGGCGCTGGCCGTGCAGGAAGCGTTTCGCGAGCTCGGCGTTCAGCACGATGCGCGGGAAGGACGACAGCAGCGCGTCCACTGGCGCCAGCAGTTCGCGTGGGGCAGCATGCGCAGCCAGGTCTTCCAGCGTGACCATCTTGTAGGTGGTCAGCGCGCCGACCTGAATGCGGCGCAGGGCGTTCAGGTGAGCGCCGCAACCCAGGGCTGCACCGATGTCTTCACCCAGCACGCGGATATAGGTGCCTTTGCTGCAGGTGACTTCGATCTTCAGGAATGGCGCTTCCCAGGAAACCAGTTCCAGCTTGTGGATCACCACGTCGCGCGCTTCGCGTTCCAGCGTGATGCCTTCGCGGGCGTATTCGTACAGCGGCTTGCCGTCGCGCTTCAGCGCGGAGTACATCGGTGGCACTTGCTTGATCGGGCCGCGGAAGCGGGCCATCACGGCCTCGATCTCCACTTGCGTGCTTGTTACCTCGCGCGTTTCCAGCACCTGGCCTTCGGTGTCGCCGGTGTCGGTGCGCACGCCAAGGTGCACGGTGGCCAGGTAGGTCTTGTCGGCTTCCAGCAAGTCTTGCGAGAACTTGGTCGCTTCGCCGAAGCACAGCGGCAGCAGGCCGGTGGCGAAGGGGTCGAGCGTGCCGGTGTGGCCGGCTTTTTTCGCGTTCATGAAGCGCTTGGCCTTGATCAGGGCGTCGTTGCTGGACAGGCCTACCGGCTTGTCGAGCAGCAGCACGCCGTCAACGGCATCGCGCACGCGCTTTACACGTGCTTCGGTCATTCTTCGTCTGCGTTCTCGTCGTAATCGGCGGCGCGTGTGGCGTTGGCCTTGTCGATCAGGGCGGACATTGCCATGCCGCGCGATGCCGACATGTCGTGCAGGAAGTGCAGCTGCGGCAGCGTGTGGATGTGCAGGCGCTTGCCCAGCTGGTTGCGCAGGTAGCCGGCGGCGGCGGCAAGGCCGGCCAGGGTGTTCTTGATCGACTCCGGGTCGTCCTTCAGGGTGGTGAAGAAGACCTTGGCGTGCGCGTAGTCTGGGGTCAGCTGCACTTCGGACAAGGTAATCATGCCGACGCGCGGATCCTTCACTTCGAAGGCGATCAGCTCGGACAGGTCTTTCTGGATTTGATCCGCCACGCGCAGGCCGCGCTGGGGGATCGATTTGCTATGTTTTGCCATGATTTGCTTTCGATAAAACTAAAAGGCGGGTGCCCTGCCCCGCTCTCGCGAGGCGGGAAGCACCCGCCGTGTATCGCGCCGTCCTGCTATTACAGGGTACGGGCGATCTCCTGCACTTCGAACACTTCGAGGACGTCGCCCACGACGATGTCGTTGTAGCCCTTCAGGTTCAGACCGCACTCCAGACCGGCGCGAACTTCCTTCGCATCGTCCTTGAAGCGCTTGAGCGAGTCGATCTCGCCGGTCCACACCACGATGTTGTTGCGCAGCAGGCGGACGGAAGACGAACGCTTGACCACGCCGTCGGTAACCAGACAGCCTGCAATCGCGCCGACTTTCGAGACCAGGATAACCTGGCGAATCTCGACCTGGCCGGTAACGTGCTCGCGCTTCTCCGGCGCCAGCATGCCCGACAGCGCCGCTTTGACCTCTTCGATCGCATCGTAAATGATGTTGTAGTAGCGGATGTCGACGCCGTTGGTCTCGGCCAGCTTGCGCGCCTGTGCATCGGCACGGGCGTTGAAGCCGATGATGACCGCCTTGGAAGCGGTCGCCAGGTTGACGTCCGATTCCGTGATGCCACCCACCGCTGCGTGGACGATCTGTACCCGCACTTCGGAGGTCGACAGCTTCTGCAGCGAGCCAACCAGCGCTTCCTGCGAGCCTTGCACATCGGTCTTGACGATCAGCGGCAGGTTCTTCACTTCGCCTTCGGCCATCTGGTCGAACATGTTTTCCAGCTTCGCGGCTTGCTGCTTTGCCAGCTTCACGTCGCGGAACTTACCTTGGCGGAACAGGCCGATCTCACGGGCTTTACGCTCGTCAGCCATGACCATGGCTTCTTCGCCAGCGGCCGGCACTTCGGTCAGGCCCTGGATCTCCACTGGGATCGAAGGACCCGCTTCGGAAATCGACTTGCCGTTTTCGTCCAGCATTGCACGAACGCGGCCGAAGGACGAACCTGCCAGCACCACGTCGCCGCGGCGCAGGGTACCCGATTGCACCAGGATGGTGGCCACAGGACCGCGGCCCTTGTCCAGGCGGGCTTCCACCACCAGGCCGCGCGCAGGCGCTTCGACCGGTGCTTTCAGTTCCAGCACTTCGGCTTGCAGCAGCACTTGCTCCAGCAGGTCGTCGATGCCCTGGCCGGTTTTCGCCGACACCGGCACGAATGGCGAATCGCCACCGTATTCTTCCGGCACCACTTGTTCTGCCACCAGCTCCTGCGTCACGCGGTCAACGTTGCCACCTGGTTTGTCGATCTTGTTGATCGCTACAACCAGCGGCACGCCTGCGGCTTTCGCGTGGGCGATCGCTTCCTTCGTTTGCGGCATCACGCCGTCGTCGGCCGCCACCACCAGGATGACGATGTCGGTTGCTTTCGCACCGCGGGCACGCATTGCCGTGAAGGCCTCGTGACCTGGGGTATCCAGGAAGGTGATGGTGCCGCGCGGGGTGTCCACGTGGTACGCACCAATGTGCTGGGTAATGCCGCCGGCCTCGCCCGACGCCACTTTCGCGCGACGGATGTAGTCCAGCAGGGAGGTTTTGCCGTGGTCGACGTGACCCATCACAGTCACCACTGGTGCGCGCGGGGTTGCTTCGTACTCGGCGTGTTCGCCCTGGTCGGCCAACAGCGCTTCCGGATCGTCGACAGCGGCAGCGAAGGCTTTGTGGCCCATCTCTTCCACCACGATCATCGCGGTTTCCTGGTCCAGCACCTGGTTGATGGTGCACATCTGGCCCAGCTTCATCAGCTGTTTAATGACCTCAGATGCCTTGACCGCCATCTTGTGCGCCAGTTCGGCCACGGTGATGGTTTCCGGCACGTGCACTTCATGCACGATCGCTTCGGTCGGCTGCTGGAAGTTGGTTTCACGGTCGTCATGGTGGCCGCCGCGGCGACCGCCCTTGCCGCCCGCGCGCCAGCCGTCACGGCCACCTGCATTGCCGCCGGTGTTGCCACCGCGGCCTTTGCCGGCACCGCCGCCTGGGGCGCCACGGCGCTTCTCATCCTGCCAGGTCGAAGCCACGTTGGCCGACTTGATGGATTTCTTGTCGCCTGGCTTGGCATCCTTCTTGTCACCGGCAGGCGCAGCTGCGGTCGTCGCAGGCTTCTTGTCGGCTGGCTTGTGCAGCGTGCCTTCAGCGACCTTCGGCTTGGCGGCGGCCGCAGCAGGTGCCGGCTCAGGAGCCTTCATCACGCGGCGCGGCTGGCTCATCATCAGTTTGATCTGGGCCACTTCATCTGCAACAGCTTTACGGGCACGTTCGGTCGCTTCGGCGCGCTCAGCGGCTTCCTTGGCGGCGACTTCGTGCTTGCGCTTGGATTCTTCGGCGTCAGCCAGGCGTTTCTTCTCTTCTTCGTCGGCGGCGGCTTTCTGCGCAGCGCCGGCAGCAGCGGCAGCAGAAGCCTTCTCGGCGGCGGCCTTGTCGGCGGCGGCCTTCTTGGCTTGCTCTTCCGCTACGCGCTTGGCTTCCTCTTCGGCGGCTTTGGCTTGTGCAGCCTTTTCCTCGTCGAGCTTGGCCAGGCGTTCCTGCTTTTCTTTCAGTTCCGCTTCCTGGCGAGCAATCAGCTCGGCCTGACGGCGTGCCTCTTCTTCACGGCGCGCCTGTTCGGCGGCGTCGATTACCGGTGCGGCCGGCTTGGCGGCTGCCGCGGTGGTCAGGTCGTCGCGCTGCACGAAGGTGCGCTTCTTGCGCACTTCGACCTGGATGGTGCGGGCCTTGCCGGAGGCATCGGCCTGCTTGATCTCCGTGGTCTCTTTACGAGTCAGGGTGATCTTTTTCTTTTCGCCCGGCTCTGCGCCTGCGCCGTGGGTACGGCGCAGGTGTTCCAGCAGCTTGTCCTTATCATCTTTTGACAATGGATCTGACGCCGAACTCTTGTCGACGCCAGCAGAACGCAGCTGCGACAGCAGCAAATCTGCAGGCATCTTCAGTTCGGTGGCAAATTGGGCTACGTTGTTACTCGCCATTCAGTCCTCTTTTCTATGTGTCTCGATGATAATTAAAGCTGCTTCTGCTGTTCAGGCCATGATTTAGGCCTTGGCCGCTTCGGATGATGCCCATGCCTTGGCTTGCAGGGCCTTGGCGCGATCATCGTACTTACCGTCGACCAGCTTCATTTCATCGTCGGTCACATTCTCAAACTCATTCGAAATCAGTTCACGTGCGCGGTCGCTCGACAATGCCAGGATGGCGCCGAACTCGTCGTAGGCCAGACCGGCAAATGCTGCCAGGGTCTTGATGCCTGCGAGGCCCAGCTTGCCCGCGGTAACGCGGTCCATGCCTTCCAGGCCAACCAGTTGCTCTTCCATGCCTTCCAGGCCCTCTTCCGAAGCGATGGCTTCGGTCACCAGGGCGTCGCGGGCACGGGTGCGCAGCTCGTTGACGGTATCTTCGTCGAACGCTTCGATGTCCAGCATCTCGGAGATCGGCACGTAAGCGATTTCTTCCAGGCTGCTGAAGCCTTCTTCCACGAGGATGTCGGCCACTTCCTGGTCCACATCCAGTTTTTCCATGAACAGTGCGCGCACTACAGCGGTTTCGGTAGCCAGCTTGTCGGCCGATTCTTCCGCGGTCATGATGTTGATCTTCCAGCCGGTCAGCTCGGAAGCCAGGCGCACGTTCTGGCCGGAGCGGCCAATGGCGATTGCCAGGTTTTCTTCGTCGACCACCACGTCCATCGCGTGCTTGTCTTCGTCAACCATGATCGAGGACACGTTGGCAGGAGCCAGCGCGCCGATCACGAATTGCGCTGGATCTTCCGACCACAGCACGATGTCCACGCGCTCGCCGCCCAGCTCCCCGGTCACGGCCTGCACGCGCGAGCCGCGCATGCCGACGCAGGTACCGATCGGGTCGATGCGCTTGTCGTTGGTGTGCACAGCAATCTTGGCGCGCACGCCGGCGTCGCGTGCAGCGGATTTGATCTCCAGCATGCCTTGTTCGATCTCCGGCACTTCCAGCTCGAACAGCTTCATGATGAATTCCGGCGCGGTGCGCGACAGGATCACTTGCGGGCCGCGCATATTGCGGTCAACGCGCAGGATGTAGGCACGTACACGGTCGCCGATACGCAGATTCTCTTTCGGGATCATCTGGTCGCGCGGCAGGCGGGCTTCGATCTTGCCGGATTCGACGATCGCATCGCCGCGCTCCATACGCTTGATGGTGCCGGTGACCAGCGCGTCGCCGCGCTCCAGGAAGTCTTGCAGGATCTGCTCGCGTTCAGCATCGCGCACGCGCTGCAGGACCACTTGCTTGGTGTCCTGGGCGAAGCGGCGGCCGAATTCCACGGATTCGATCGGCTCTTCGATGTATTCATCGACTTCGATGTCAGGGATCTGTTCTTTCGCTTCGAACAGCAGCACTTCCTGGTCGGGCAGTTGCAGGCCGGCTTCGTCCGGCACTACGTGCCAGCGGCGGAAGGACTCGAACTCGCCGCTTTCACGGTCGATCGAAACGCGAATATCCACTTCGCCTTCATAGCGCTTCTTCGTGGCTTGCGCCAGTGCGAATTCAAGCGCGCCGAACACGACTTCCTTGTCGACGTTCTTTTCGCGCGCCAGCGCATCAACCAATAACAATACTTCGCGACTCATGCTTTGCGGCTCCCAAAATTCACCTGCGGCACCAAGCGTGCCTTATCAATGTCCGCGAGCGTGAAATTCAGCACCGCCGGACCTTCTTTACCTTCAAATTCAATACCCAGTTGATCGCCTTCAGGCTCCGTCAGGATGCCCTGGTAGGACTTGCGGTTCGCAGTTCCTGGAATGGCCATGCGCAGCTTGATGATCACTTCGCAGCCGGCAAAACGGACGAAGTCGCTGAACTTGCGCAGCGGACGGTCCAGGCCAGGCGAGGAAATCTCGAGGCGTTCGTAAGGAACGTTCTCGACCGTCAGCACGTGCGACAATTGGTGGCTCACCGTGGCGCAGTCTTCAACCGTGATCGGGCCCTTCTCTTCTGCATCTTCCGCCGTGAAGTCGATATAAACACGCAGCAGTCCGCGTTCGGCCCGTTCGAAATCGACCAGGTCGTAGCCGAGGCCAGCGACGGTTTTTTCAATCAATTCAGGCAGTTGCAAAGAAAATCTCCAGATACTTAAAACGATTCAACCAAAAAAAAATGGGCAACTGCCCATCTTTCGTTACTGCAGCCAGATGAAAGCACTCTCAGCAAAATAAACTGCGAAGAACTTTAACTAGGCTGCTCATTATAGCGTGATATTGATTTCGCTGCAATGCCGCATACCACATCGGGAGCGGGTGTAACAATAGGAAGGTGCCTTAAATCCAACACCTTGCGCTGGCGCTTTAGCCTTTGCGGCGGCGCGGCATGCCGTGATCGGACGCCCCGCCGCGCGGCTGGTGGCCGCCGCGGCGCTGCTGTCCCTGGCCGTGGCCATGGCCCTGGCCGGCAAAACCAAAAGTAGTCATCAGCGGATCAGGCTGGCGTGGACCGCCCTTACCCTGGCCCTGGCCCTGACCCTGCCCTTGTCCTTTACCCTGGCCGGCGCCTTTGCCCTTGCCCTTGCCGCCGGCACCGCCACCGGCACCACGGCCGTAACCGCCCGGCTGCTGGTCGCCAAAGCCGGCACCACCATGACGCGGAGCACCAAAGAAGCCGCCCTGGCCCTGGCCACGGCCGCCACGAGGCGCCTGCGGGAATGGATCTGCATTCTTATTGCTCACATCCATGCGGTTGCCGTTCGGCTCACGATCACGCTCGCGCTTACCCTGGCCCTGGCCTTGGCCACCCTGCGCCTTGGCACCGTCGCCGGCACCAGCGCCGCCTTCTTTCTTGAAGCCGACAGCCGACAGCAGGTCGCGCACGGTGTTCTCTTCCATCTCTTCCCAACGGCCGCGCTTCAGGTTGCTCGGCAGGGTCAGCGCGCCGTAACGGGTACGGATCAGGCGCGACACGGTCAGGCCGATCGCCTCGAACATGCGGCGCACCTCACGGTTTCGGCCCTCGCCGATCACCACGCGGTACCACTTGTTGACGCCTTCACCGCCGCCATCGGCGATCTTGGTGAACTGCGCCATGCCATCTTCCAGCTCGACACCGGCCAGCAGCTTCTGGCGCATGCCCTCCTCCAGCTCACCCAGGGTACGCACAGCGTATTCGCGGTCGATGTTGTAGCGCGGGTGCATCAGGCGGTTGGCCAGGTCACCGGAGGTGGTGAACAGCAGCAGGCCTTCGGTGTTGAAATCCAGGCGGCCGACGGCCAGCCATTTGCCGGTTTTCATGGTCGGCAGGCGGTCAAATACCGATGGACGGCCATCCGGGTCGTCGTGCGACACGATTTCACCAGCCGGCTTGTGGTAGACCAGCACGCGCGGCGGCTTCTTGGAAACCTTGCGCTGCACCAGCTTGCCGTTGATGCGCACCGCATCGGTCGGCAGGATGCGCTGACCGATGTGGGCCGGCTCGCCGTTCACCGACACGCGGCCGGCGATGATCAGTTCTTCCATGTCGCGGCGCGAACCCATGCCCGCCTCCGCCAGCACCTTGTGCAGCTTTGGTGCATCGTCTTCCGCCGTCAGGTCGCGGCGGGCCTTGACCGGCTTGCCGGAACCGCCCTCGTCGCGGTCGAACGCGTCGGAGGTCACGAAGGAGAACACTGCATCGGCTTCGGACGACTTGTCCTTGGCCTTCATCTTGTTGCCGAAAGCGCCATGAACACGTTGCTTGCCCTGGCCGCCTTGACCCTGGCCGCCTTCGCCGGCCTGCGCGCCCTGGCCTTCGCCATGCGCTTGCTTGCCGTGCTTGCCCTTTTTGCCTTTATGCTTGCCCTGCTTGTCATGACGCCTTTCCGCAGGAACAGCTGCTGGCCATGGGCTGCCACCTTCAGCGCCCTCGGCACCAGCAGCTACGCCCGCAGCAGGTTCACCAGCCGTATCGGAGGCAACAGCCGATGCAACCGCGACCTTCTCAGCCTGACGCAGTGCACGCTGCTCGCGCATCTGGCGCGGGCCGCGCGGCGCGCGGCCGCGATCCTTGCCCTCACCTTCGCCAACTGGCGCCGCCTCTACCGGCGCCGATGCGGCCGGCGCAGGAGCGCTCTCCGCAACCGGCGCAGCTTCCGCAAGCACGGCCTTCCTGGCACGCGGCTTCTTCGCCGGAGCAACTTCGGCGCCCGCAGCAGGCTGTTCGCCAGCCAAAACTTCAGCTACGGCAGCAGCTTTGGTACGGCGCTTGGGCTTCGGCGTTTCGCCGGCCGCCAGCGCGGCAGCGTTATCAGCCTCAATCTGCGCCTTGGTGCGGCGTTTCGGCTTGGCGGGTGCCGAGTCGGCGGCGACCGGAGTGCCGGTCTCTGGGGTGTTATCAGGCTTGTTCATTATTCGTTTCTGCTAAGGGCTCGACGTTATCGGGCGCCGGGTCGTCTATTACCGACGGCGCCTCGTCCGGCGTCGCCTCTTTCTCTTCTTCTGCTGCTTGCGCTTCGTGTGCCGCCTTCTCGAAGTTTTCTGTCAGGCGAGCCTCCAGCACTTCCAGCGGATTTTCATTCTGCGTATCGCTGATCTGCTGCAACGGCGGCAGTTGCGACAGCGATTCCAGCCCCAGGTCGTCCAGGAACTGCTTGGTGGTGCCCAGCAAAGCCGGGCGGCCCAGTACATCGCGGTAGCCGACAGTGTCGACCCAGCCGCGGTCTTCCAGCATCTTGATCGTCTGCGAATTCACCGCGACGCCGCGGATTTCCTCGATATCGCCACGGGTGACCGGCTGGCGGTAAGCGATGATGGCCAGCGTTTCCAGCGTGGCACGCGAATACTTCTGCGGTTTTTCCGGATTCAGGCGATCCAGGTACATCTTCATTTCAGGCCGGCTCTGGAAGCGCCAGCCGCTCGACAGGCTGACCACCTCGATGCCGCGCCCCTGCCAATCCAGGCGCAACTCTTCCAACAATTCCTTGATCGTATCGGCGCCAACGCCGGCGCCGAGCGGATTGCCCTGGTCGTCGGTTTCGACGTACAGCTTTTTCAGGCTGTGGATCGATAAGGGTTCACGGGCGCATAGCAGCGCAGCTTCGAGGACTTTCTTAGCCTCTGCATTATCCATACACTACAAGTTGGTTGTGTAACTCAGTAAGAAGGCGCCGGACCGCTGCGCGCCGGGGCGAGAGTCTCAGGTGGAGAGCGTTTTCAGGGCGAAAACAAGGCAGGCGACGGGCGCCGCTTCATCCAACTGGGCCAATTGTACCTGATAAAACCGGGAAGAAGTGTAAAAGCCTGATTTCGCTTAACCAGCGAGCCGCTCGGACAGGATTGCCGAAACGCCAACAAACGCTGGATACTCGGCAGTAATCACATAGGTGGGAATGGCGGCCAGGTATTTATTGAAGCGCCCTTTTTCCTCGAAACGAGCGCGGAAGCCGGAACGGTCGAAGCGTTCGCCCAGGCGCGGCACGATGCCGCCGCCAATATAAATACCGCCGGTGGCGCCCAGCGTCACGCCCAGGTTGCCGGCGATGGTGCCAAGCATGGTGCAGAAGTGTTCGATGACCTCGTCGCACAGCGGGCATTCGCCCGACAGCGCCCGGCGCGCAATCTCCGGCGCGGCCAGCTCCGGCTCCTCATGGCCGCGCTGGGCTGCCAGCGCACGGTAAATCAGCTCAATCCCGACACCGGACAGCAAACGTTCGGCCGAAACATGCGGGAATTCAGTCCATGCGTATTGCAGGATCGCGACTTCTTGCGGATTCATGGGAGGGAAGCTGACATGCCCCCCCTCGCTCAGCAACGCAGTCCAGCCCGATGCGGACGGGATCAGGCCCGACACGCCCAACCCGGTACCGGCGCCGATCAGGCCCAGCGGCGCCCCCGCTTGCGGCGTGCCGCCACCGACCTGGCGCTTCTGGCTGTCGGCCAGCAAAGGCAGCGAACGCGCCAGCGCAGTGAAATCATTGGCCACCACCAGCACCTCGAAACCAGCCTCCAGGCGCAGCGCCTCGATCGAAAATTCCCAATGGTGGTTGGTCATCTTGACGTAATCGCCATTGACCGGATTGGCGATGGCAATCGCACCATGGCGCACGCCCAGGCCGGCAGCAGCCACCACGTCCGGCAAGGCCAGGTAGGCTTTCAGCGCGTCGCCCAGCGTTGCATAGGCTCCCCCGGACAGCACATGAATGTTCTCGATCCTGCCAGGCGCCAGTTCCAGAGCAAACCGGGCATTGGTACCGCCGACATCGGCCAGCAGGCGCGGGCTTGGGAAGGTGGCAGGCGTTGCGAAGTTGGTCTGAACAGTCATGGGCGCAAGCAGTTAAGTTGAGCCTTAATGCTAAGGGATATGTTAGCCAAGACGCAAGGACTTCTTTGTAGTTTGAGTACAAGAACCGGTAAAATTAGGTTCGGATGCTACATTGCGGGATATATCGCCGGTAGTATGACTACTCAATTAGCCAAAAAACGGGTGTGCGCCACCCCGCCCGAAAGGGCGCGCGGCACGTCGGCATCCATGATTAATGGCGGGAATCTGCGGGGGTAAAGCCGTCCGGCGCCTGTTCGGCGATCACGGCAGACTCGCTCTCGCTGCGGAAAGCGGTATTCCAGGCATCCAGCCCGCCGTGCAATGGCTTGGCGCGCTTATAGCCGTGGGAATGAAGCTGTTTGGCCACCTTGGCGGCGGTAACATCGTTCGGGCAACTGCAATAAACGATGATGTGGCGATCCTTGGGCAAGGATTTGATGATGGCCAGCGGGTCGCTCGCCCCCACCAGCAAAGCGCCCGGCACTGGCGGATCGAGCAACTGCGCGGTGGCGCTGCGGGCGTCCACCATCACTGGATCGTGACCGGAATCCAGCAGCTCTTTCAGTTCGTCGATACTGATGCGCTCGGTCTGCATCGCTTTCTGGAAGCGGCGGCGCTCAATGAACTTGGCCAGCACGAACAAGCCAAGCAGGATGGCCAGCACGGTCAGTGCAGTCGACCCCATGGTCGACAGCACATCAAGTACCTTATCGACATCGGCATGGAAGTAGGCGCCGATCAACAGGCCGGTGGCGCTCCACAGCAAGCCGCCCAGCAGGCTGAAACCGAGGAAAGTCGGCACACCCGTCCCCAGTGCCCCGGCCATCGGCGGCGCAATGGTGTTAAAGCCCGGGATGAACTTGGCCACCACCATCGACTTCGGCCCCCATTTGCGGAAATTATCCTCCGTCTGGCTGACGCAATAATCGGGCGACAGCGAAATCTTGCAGAGCAGCTTGAGAATGCGCTTGCCGAAGCGGCGGCCGGCGCGGAACCAGAAGAAATCACTGAGCAGGCATGCCAGCATGGCAACCGCCAGCACCACCGGGAACGGGGCGCTATTGCTGTTATCGATGGCCAGCGCTCCGGCCACAATCAGCACTGGATAGGCAGGAATTGGCAACCCCATCTGTTCGACCAGCACCACGGCAAAGACGATCAGGACACCATACTGCTGCAACAAGGTAATTAGGTTAGCCATAGTTCGCCTATGGTAGCGCAAAACGAGGCCTAAGGCAGGGCCCCTTCCACATACTGCACCAGCAGCTGTTGCTGCAGCATCCGGAACAGCTTGTCCTGCTCCACCGGCTTGTGCAGGAAGTCGTCGGCGCCGGCGGCCTGCGCCTGCTGCCGCTCGCCGCCGAAGGCCGATGCCGTCAGCAGCACCACGCGCGGTTGCGGCAGGCTGTGGTCGGCACGCAGGCGGCGCGTCGCTTCCAGCCCGTCCATCACCGGCATGCGCCAGTCCATCAGGACCAGTTCCGGCTGCGACTTGGCGATCGCGTCCAGCGCCTCCACGCCGCCCGACGCTTCATACACTTCGAAGCCGGCGGGAACCAGCATGCTGCGCAACAGGTGGCGGCCATCGACGCCGTCATCCACCACCAGGATACGCCGGCCCTGGTGCATCGGCGCCAGCTGCGGCAGGCGCGCCAGGGGCTCCCCGGCATCGGCTTCTTCCGCCTCGATGGTGAAGCGGGTTACCGAGCCCTCACCCGGCTGCGGCGCCGCGTCGATTTCCAGCTCGCCGCCCATGATGCGCACGTACTGGCGCGAAATCGCCAGGCCAAGGCCGGACTCTCCGGGAATGCCCACGCCCTCGGCGCGCACTGCAAAGGCCAGTCCATGCCGTCCACCCGGCAACAAGGTTGGGCGCAAAGAAAGCGTGATCGTGCTGTCGCGCGCGAACTTGAGCGCATTGGTCACCAGGTTGAGCAGCACATGGCGCACTTTGGCGCCATCCATCAGCAAGGCACGCGGCAAGGCGCCGCATTCGAGCTTCAGCGTCACCCCGGCCTGCGCGGCGCGTTCCCCCACCATATCGCACACATCGCGCAGCAATTGCGCCACGTCGACCGCCTCCCGATGCAGGCCGACGCCGCCGGCTTCGATGCGGGTCAGCTCGAGGATGTCGTTGATCAAGGCCAGCAAATGCTGGCCGGAGCGATGGATGATCGCCATATTGCGCTTTTCATCGGCCGACATGGTGGTCGAATGCGCCATCAGGCGCGAAAAGCCGATCACGGAATTCAGGGGCGTGCGCAATTCGTGGCTCATGGTGGACAGGAACACGCTCTTGGCGCGGTTGGCTGCCTGCGCTTCGGCGACGGCAACCGACAGGGCCGCCGTGCGCTCGCTGACCAGCTCTTCCAGGTGGCTGCGGTGGCGCCGCAATTCCTGCTCGCTTTCGGTAGCCTCGGTCACATCGAGGCTGACGCCGACCATGCGTATCACCCTGCCTTGCGCATCGCGGAAGGAACGCGCCATCGACCGCAGGTGGCGCAAGCTGCCGTCTGGCCGGCGAATGCGGAACTGCAGGGAAAAATCATGTTCGCCGTTCAGCGCCGCCGCCACCTCGGCGCGTGCGCGCTCGCGATCCTCCGGTATCACGCACTCCAGCCAGGCCTTGTAATTGCCGCCGCCCAGCCGGGAGCTCAGCCCATACTGGCGCATGATCTCGTCGTCCTGCATCAATTCATCGTAGACGACATCCCAATCCCAGATGCCAATCGCCGCGGCGCGAGTGGCCACGCTCAGGCGCTCCTCGCTTTCGCGCATGGAACGGTAGCGGCTATCGAGCAGCTCCCACATCTTGTGGATGGACTCCTTCAAGGTGCGCAACTCGCCGTAGAACCAGGCCTTCTGCGGCGTATCGCCCATCACGTACTGGCCGACCGCCTTCAGCGGCCGCAGGATCATGAACCATAGCAGGCCATACAGGCTGGTGACCAGCACCGCTGCCAGCACCAGGATCGCCACCAGGTTGGCACGGCGCTGGTATTGCAGGTCCTGCCGCACGTAGGCTGGCGTTGCGAAGACCTTGATGGTACCGATGGCGGCGCCGTCGACGATGATCGGGCGCTGCGCCACCAGCATGTCCGGCGTCGTTGCCAGCGGCAGGCCGGTTTCCAGCTTGTCGCCAGCACCGCGCTGCACGACCTGTTCACGCTTGCTGCCGGTACCATACAGCACAATGGCGTGCAGGTCGCGCTGGTTCATGCTGGCGCGCATGATGGACAGCACCTGCTTGTCGTCGAAATTCCAGGCTGGCATGGCTACGCCCAGCGCAAGCTGGTCGGCGCTGATATTCAGGACGCGCTGCAGCTCCTGCCAGCGCTTGCTGCTTTCGGAGGAGTAGGAATAAGCGGCGAACACCAGCAGCACGGCGCTGACGATGGTCGTCAACGCCACGCTGACCAATAGTGCGATGGAGGCAACTTTGTTCGAACGCAAAGACCTGCTCCGGCCGGGGCGCCGCGGTATGCGGCGCAGATAGCCAGTTTGCCAGCTTTACAAGTGGCGATCAAGCAGCCCTTGGGATGGCCGCCAGCAGCGAGCGCGTGTAGGGATGGCGCGGGTTGCGATACAGTTCGTCCGAATCGGCCATTTCCACCACCTCGCCCTTGTGCATCACCATCACCTGGTCGGAAATGTACTTCACCACCGACAGGTCGTGCGAGATGAAGATATAGGACAGGCCGAATTCATCCTGCAGGTCCTGCAGCAGGTTCAGCACCTGCGCCTGCACCGAAACGTCCAGCGCCGATACCGATTCATCGCATACCAGGATTTCCGGCTTCATCGTCAGGCAGCGCGCGATGGCGATGCGCTGCCGCTGGCCGCCGGAAAACTCGTGCGGGTAGCGCTGGTAAGCCTGCTGCGGCAGCCCTACCCTTTCCAGCAGCGCCAGCGCCATTTGCGTGCGTTCCGCGTCGCTGGCGCCGATCGCATGCAGCCGCATGGGCTCCAGCAGGATCTGCCCCACCGTGAAGCGCGGATTCAGCGAAGCATAGGGATTCTGGAAAATGATCTGGATGCGGCGCTTGTAGGGCTGGAATTCCCTGGCGCTCATGGCCAGCAGGTCGCGCCCCTCGAACAGGGCGCTGCCGGCGCTGGCCTGGTGCAAGCGCAGCAAGGTCAGGCCGACGGTCGACTTGCCGCTGCCCGATTCGCCCACCACGCCCAGCGTCTTGCCGCGCGCCAGCTTGAACGAGACGCCCTTGACGGCCTGGAACTCGCGCTTGCCGAACAGGCCTTCGCGCAGCCAGAAGCTCTTTTTCAGCCCCTGCACGTCGAGCACGATCTCATCCCCGGGCGCACTGCCGCGCACGCGCTGCGGCTGCTGCTCGGCGGCGCCGAAACGCCCTTCCATATAGTCGTTGATCACCGGCAGCCGCTCCGGGCGCGCATCGAGCGAGGGTCGGCAATGCAGCAATGCGCGCGTGTACAGGTCTTTCGGTTCGGCGAACACCGCGCGTGCATCGCCGCTTTCGCGCACTTCGCCGTGCCGCATCACGATCACTTCGTCTGCGATCTCCGCCACCAGGCCCAGGTCATGGGTGATGAACAGCACCGACATCCGGTGTTTCTTCTGCAGGCCGGCAATCAGCTCCATGATCTGCTTCTGGATCGTGACGTCCAGGGCAGTGGTCGGCTCGTCGGCGATCAGCAGCTTGGGCTTGCAGGCGATGGCCATGGCGATCATCACGCGCTGTTGCTGGCCACCCGACATCTGGCTCGGATAGGCGTCGATCTTGCTGGACGGATCGGGGATGCCGACTTCCTCCAGCAGTTCCAGCGTGCGGGCGCGGGCGCTGCGCCGATCCATCCCCATGTGCAGGCGCAGCACCTCGCCGATCTGGGCGCCCACCGTAAATACGGGATTCAGCGAAGACATGGGCTCCTGGAAGATCATCGCGATGTCCTTGCCGCACATGGCCTGGCGTGCGGCGGCCGACTGATGCAGCACTTCGCGGCCTTCGAACAGCACGCTGCTTTGCGCATCGATCAAGGTCGTCTGCGGCGGCAGCAAGCCCATGACGGCCAGCGAGCTGACCGACTTGCCGCTGCCCGATTCGCCCACCAGGGCGACCGTGCGGTGCTGCGGGATGTCGAAGGAAATGCCCTTCACCGCTTCGACAGTGTTTTTCTTGTCGGTGCGGAAGCGGATGCGCAAGTTGCGGACCTGTAGCAGCATGTCATTTCACCTTGGGGTCGAGCGCGTCGCGCAGTGCGTCGGCAAACAGGGAGAAGGCCGTCACCAGCAAGGCCATGGCACTGGCAGCTGCAGTCAATTGCCACCATTTGCCGAGGATCAGTTCATTCTGCGACTCGTTCAGCATCGAGCCCCAGCTCACCACGCCGACCGGCACGCCAAAACCGAGGAAGGACAGGATCACCTCGGCCTTGATGAAGCCGACCACCAGGATCGACACCTGCACCAGGGCCACGTGGCTGACATTCGGGAAGATGTGGCTGAACATCTTGCGCCAGGCCGAGGCGCCGATGGCATCGGCTGCCATCACGTATTCGCGCGCCTTGTGCTTGATGTATTCGGCGCGGATCAGGCGGTAAGGCCCGGTCCAGCCGGTCAGCCCGAGGATCAGGACGATGGTCAGCACCCCTTTCTGCTGCAATACCGCGGCCACGGTCAGGATCATCAGGATCGACGGAATCGAAGTGAACACGTTGTAGAACCAGTTGAAGAAATCGTCGACCGGCCCGCCGTAGAAGCCGGAAACGGCGCCGAACAGCGTGCCCAGTCCCACTGCCAGCGTGGCCGCAGCCAGCCCGACCACGATCGAGGTTTCGCCGCCCTTGATGGTTTTCTTGATGATGTCATGGCCCCATTTGTCGGCGCCGAACGGCAGGCTTGGCGCCCGCTCGGCAACCGGCTCGGCGACGGCCTTGCCAAGAGTGGCGCGCAGCGCGCGCAAGTCGTCGGCCAGGGGATCGAACTCGTTGGCCGGCGGCGCGACAGTGCTGGTGGCGCCCGGCACAGCCGGCGCGCCAGCAGTCAACTGGGCAGCGGGTGGCGCCGCAAAGGTGGGCGGTGCGTAATTGGCCGCGACTTCTTCTTCCCAGTCGGCGGCCACGATCCCGCTGGCCGAAGCCGCAAGCAGCAGTAGGAAGGCCGCCACCACCGCCAGCGCCGCCATGGCCAAGCGGTCCGCCCGCAGGCGGCGCCAGGCCAGGGTCCACAGGCCGGCCGAGTCATGAATTGCATGCATGCGCTGTCCTTACTTGAGCTGTACGCGCGGATCGACAGCCTGGTACAGCAAATCGGTCAGCAGGTTGAATACCATGGTGGCCACGGCAACGTAGACGGTAATCGCCTTGATGACGGGGAAATCGGAACGCTCCACCGCCAGGATCACCTCGCGCCCGATGCCCGGGATGCCGAAGAAGCGCTCCAGCAGGAAGGCCCCGATCAGCATGGCCGGCAAGTTCGCCATCACATGGGTAATGATCGGGATCGCCGCATTGCGCAACACATGCACCCACATCACGCGCCGCTCCGGCAAGCCCTTGGCGCGCGCCGTGCGCACATAATCCTGGCCCACCTCGTCCAGCACGAAGCTGCGGTACAGGCGCAAGGTCGGCGCCAGCGAGACGGCCAGCCCGATCAGGATCGGCAGCGCCGCAAACCGCAGGTTTTCCAGCAAGCCCTGGCCCCAGCCCTGCACCGGGAACCAGCCGGCCTTATATGCCAGCCAGTATTGGAACACGATGATGTAGACCAGGATGGAAATGGACATGCCCACCGTGCAAGCGACCATCACGGCGCGGTCGGTCAGCGAACCGCGCACAAAGGCCACCGCCAGCGCCAGCGCAATGCCAAGCACGGTTTCCAGTAAGGTCAGCGGCACCAGCACCGTCAGCGAAGGACCGAGGCGCGAAGTGATGATGTCCGAAACCGCCTCGCCGGTGGCCCAGCTCTGGCCGAAATCGAAGGTGGCGATCTGCTTCAGGAAAATGCCCAACTGCACGTACCAGGGCTGGTCGACGCCGAGCTGGCGCCGGATATTGTCGATGCTGGCCGCATCCGACATTTTGCCGGCCAGGATAAAAGCCGGGTCGCCACCGACCCAGTTAAACAATACGAACACCAGCAACACCACACCCAGCATGGTGGGCAGCATTTGCCACAGGCGGCGCAATATATAAGAAGCCATGGATGGGTTTCAGCAAGAATTGGCCGTAACAATAGCGCAAAACTGTCTCAAGAAAAACTTCCAACGCCCACCAGGGCTCTTCACGGCTTGTGTACACAAGCCAGATGTTTCAAAACAGTTACAAAACAAAAGATACAGCAACAAATAGTCTTCATTTTGACCGCCAATCCGCTGGCAAAATCCGCCAACCTCTCGCAAATAGCACTCATCTCGCGCAACCGCCTCCTTTAATAATAAAGACTTCTTGTTGCGCTTTCGTAACAGCTTGTGTCGTTTTGTTTCAAAAAGATTGCAAGCAAAGAATACTTGCAAGAGAGTACTAACAACCTATTGCTAGGTTTTGCGCAAATGCAAAGAACAGTTCACCTTCTGGGAGATCAGAGAATTATGATGAAAGAGAACACCCTGTCGCATGCAATTCGCCTGGCGTGCGCCAGCGGTTTGCTGGCAGCCGGAGTCTGTGCACCAGTTTTCGCCCAGCAAACCGACGCGCCTATCCAGCGCGTTGAAATTACCGGTTCCTCGATTAAGCGCATCGCCCAAGAGGGCTCGCTGCCGATCCAGACCCTGAGCCGCAAGGATATCGAGCAGACCGGCGTGAAAAACGTCGCCGACCTGATCGCCATCCTGCCGTCCATGCAGGGCATGATCACCTCGTCCGCATCCATCAACGGCGGCGGGGGCGGCGTGCAAAGCGCGTCGATCCACTCGATCGGCACCGACTACACCCTGGTACTGTTGAACGGCAAGCGCATGGCGCCATACGGCACCGGCAGCGCAGTCAACCTGGCATCGATTCCGCTGGCAGCAGTCGAAAAGGTCGAAATCCTGACCGACGGCGCCTCCACCCTGTACGGCTCGGACGCCATCGCCGGCGTGGTCAACTTCATCCTGAAAAAGAACCAGAGCGACCTGAACATCGACCTGACCTACAACCGCCCGCAACACAAGGGCGGCCAGAGCGCCAACATCTCGATCACCAAAGGCTTCGGCGACCTGCAGCAAGACGGCTTCAATGTAATGCTGGCTTATAGCCACGACCAGGCCAAGGCATTGAACGCCGAGCAGCGCGAGTTCGCCAACTCCGGCGTGCGCAAGTTCTCCATGGGCGGCAAGCAGTACGCGACCTGGCAAAACTCGATCAACTCGATCCCGGCCAATGCGGAAGTGGTCGACAGCGCCGGCAACGACGTCGCCTTCTCGCCTGACCTGGTCAACAATGGCAAGTGCAGCGGCCCGAATACTTTTGCGCGTGGCGGCGTCTGCCGTTACGACTACGCGGCAACCGTCGAACTGCTGCCTGAATTGAAGCGTGACAGCCTGTTCACTTCCGGCACGCTGAAAATCTCCGACAAGACCCGCCTGAGCGGTGAATTCGTCTACTCCAAGTTCACCAGCACCGCGCGCTACGCCGCGCCGGCGCAGCCGCTGACCACCATGAGCACCGACCCGATCAGCGGCGTGAAGACCGTCAGCCCGGTCTACATCGTGCCTTACCAGAAGTCGGTGGAACCGCTGCTGGCTGGCCAGGGCATCGATCCGAACCAGGTCACCGACGCCTGGCTGTACTTCCGCGCACGCGACGCGGGCGGCCGTGCCGACGACTGGGGCACCAAGGCGCTGCACTTCTCGGCAGCCCTGGATTCGGAAATTGCCGACTGGGCCGTCAACGCGACTTACACCCACTCCGAAAACAAGCAGACCGATGATGCGGCTGGCGGCTACATGAGCGGCGACAAGTTCGAAGCCCTGGTCAAGTCCGGCGCCTACAACCCTTACATCATGAACCCGAACGCCAGCGCCATCCTGGCGCCGGCCGTGCTGAACGAAAACCTGGAAACCCAGAAGTCCAAGCTGGACGTGTTCAGCGCCCACGCTTCGCGCGAACTGTTCGCCATGGGCGGCGGTAACGCCGCGCTGGGCATGGGTGCCGACTACACCATCCAGCGCTACATCGATACCCCAAGCCGGATCCTGATGGGCCCAGGCCCAGGCAACCCGGGCTGGACCGACACCGTGATCGGCGGCGGCACCGGCTCGCAGCCGCTGGACGCCAAGCGAAATAACTGGGGTGCGTTCGCCGAACTGGTGATGCCAGTGATGAAGGAACTGGAAGTGACGGCGGCTACCCGTTACGACAGCTTCGACGCGGTCGACAAGCGCAACACCAGCTACGACGTGAACGGCAATGCCTCGCCAGCCGGCAAACAGGGCACCGACGTATCGAAGGCCACCTACAAGCTGTCCGCAAAGTGGCAGCCTTCGCGCCAGTTCATGCTGCGCAGCTCCTACGGCACCGGCTTCAAGGCGCCGACCATGAACAACATCTCGGATCCCCTGAAGAACGGCGGCTCGTCCAACTTCTTCGACTGCCCGATCAAGACCGCAACCGACCCGCGCTTCCCGTACTGCCGCGGCGTGCAGGAATACGGCTTGCTGACCGTGGGTAACCCAAGCACCGGCGCCGATGCGCTGAAGCCGGAAACCTCGAAGCAGGCGACCCTCGGCATGCGCCTGGAGCCAATGGACTCGCTGTCGCTGGGCGTGGACTTCTGGGATGTGAAGCTGAAGAACCAGATCCAGAAGCTGTCGCAGGACATGCTGTTCCGCACCCCTGCCCTGGCCGACAAATACGCCACCATCTACTACGACCCGATCCAGAAATCGAAGGTCCTGGTAATGACCCAGTCGCCGCTGAACCTGGCCAGCTCGCATTACCGCGGTGTCGATTTCGATGCCACCTTCCGCAACAGCACCCCGATCGGCAAGCTGACCACCAACTGGTCCGCCACCTACATGCTGAAGGCGGAAAAAACGGTCCCAACGGCCGACGGCAGCAACAAGACCGAAAGCAGCATCGGGCGCTTCGACTCGTATGACGACGTGACCTTCCGCTGGATCTCGCGCCTGGTGTTCTCGCTGAAGTCGTCCGAGCAGTGGGCCAACTCGCTGACCGTGAACTACAAGTCCAGCTACGCCGACAAGGAATATGTGGCAGACGATGGCCGCGTGCGCTCGGTCAACGCCGACGGCACCCTGGGCGGCTACGTCGACCTGAAGGGCCACAAGGTCAAGGAATACTACACCGTCGACTGGCAGTCGAAGTTCAACTTCAACCAGAACTGGTCGGTCACCGGCGGTATCCGCAACCTGCTGGACAAGGATCCTCCTCTGTCGATCCGCGATACCGGCGGCGGCAACCAGGTTGGCTACGACGGTCGCTACGCCGACCCGCTGGGCCGTACCTTCTACCTGACCGCCAGCTACAAGTTCAAGTAATCCAGCTTTTACTTTCAGTAGTACTCCCGCTCCCCGCCTGCGCAAGCTGGCGGGGATTTTTTCGCCGCCGCCGAAAGCACAGAATTAACGTTTTTAAAAGTTTTGTAGCAAAATCGGCACACTTCTCAAGTCATCACAAAGCTGCATTGAAGCAAGTTTCCCTTCTTAATCTTTTTGCGGAAAAGTCCCGTTCTCCGGCCTATATCGCGCAAATTCATCCATTTAATTAACTTTCAAATATGAATAAACGCGCACAACCGGCAAGTTGTCTGGACTACTTCAGGATGACTTTCGATTGACATCCTTTGCCGATGAATGATTTGATAAGCGCGGGCGAAAAGCAGTCACACAAGTTGCGCTGGTTTTCGTCAAAAAAAAGATTAAGGGTCGGAGACGATCTTAAACAGTTTGTAATTCTTGGGAGTAACAAAGATATGTTGAAGGAAACCATCCTGTCTCGCTCGGTTCGCGTAATTTGCGCCGGTGGCCTGGCACTGGGCATGCAAGCTGCTGTTGCACAGTCCGCTGACCAGCCTATCCAACGCGTGGAGATCACCGGTTCGTCGATCAAACGTGTGGACGCTGAAACCGCACTGCCAGTGCAAGTGCTGACCAAGGCCGAAATCACCCGTACCGGCGCAACCAGCACCCAGGAACTGCTGAACAGCGTGTCGGCCCTGTCCACCGCCGGCGGCACGTCGAATGCTACTGGCGCCGGCAGCTCCACCTACGGCCTGTCGACGATTTCGCTGCGCGGCCTCGGTGAAGACCGCACCCTGGTGCTGGTCAACGGCCGTCGCCTGGCAGCTTTCGCTGGCGGTGGCGGTGCAGCCGTCAACGTTAACGTGATCCCTCTGGCTGCAATCGAACGCGTTGAAGTGCTGAAAGACGGCGCATCCGGCGTGTACGGTTCCGATGCGGTTGCAGGCGTGGTTAACTTTATCCTGAGCAAGAACTTCGAAGGTCTGGAACTCGGCGCCGGTTACGGCACCCCGACCCGCGACGGTGGCGGCCAGAACAACAAATTCTCCCTGACTGCCGGTTTCGGCAACATGGAAGAGTCGGGCTATTCCGCTGTCATTTCCATGTCGGTGGAAAAAGAGCGTGCCCTGTTCGGTTCTGAGCGTGGCTTCTCCAGCAGCGGCGTGCGCGAGCCATACTTCGTCAACGGTGCGACCGGCCACGGCAACATCGAGGGCGGCATTGATCCGACCAAGACCTATCCTGACGAACGTATTCCAGGCTTCGGCAACAGCCCAGGCACCGGCTACGGCAATCCGCTGGCCGCTTCCGGCAAGTGCGCCGACATCAATATGTTCAAGAACCCGACCAACACGACCAAAGGCGCTCCGTATTGCACCTTTGACAGTGCGTCGTTCGTCGGTCTGACCCCTAAGCGCGAACTGCATAACCTGACCGGTAACTTCGGCTACAAGATCAACGAGAATCACCAGCTGTTCGCCGATATGCTGTACTCGGAAAGCAGTGTGACCCAGCGCTTCCAAGGCAGCCCGCTGCGCCGCTCCTTCCTGGAATCCGACGCTGAGTTCGCAAATCAAAACGTTGAACCGGCACTGCTGCTGTACCCAAGCAACCCTGCTTACCAGACCGTTGCCGTGCCTTACCTGAACAGCCTGGGCGGTGCCGCAGCAGCGCTGATCGGCCAGCCACTGGCGATCACCAGCCGCGTGTTCGACTTCGGCCCACGTACCAGCCTGGACAAGGCACGCCAGTCGCGCCTGGTCATCGGCGCCAAGGGCACCGTGGCAGGCCAGGACTACGAAGTAGCCCTGACCCAGAACGAATCGAAGCTGCACGGCGCCGTTCCAGATGGCTACTTCTCGCAAGTGGCATACGCCAAGATCATCAACGATCCGACCAACAACTGGAACCCATGGGCACCAGGCGCGGTTCAGACCGGCGCGCTGGCAAGCAAGCTGCAGCAGGCCAAGTACACCGGCGACACCCTGAACGCCAAGTCCAAGTCGACCCTGTTTGATGCCAAGATCAACGGCGAACTGCCGACCTTCGCAGGCATTACCGGCCAGTATGCTGTGGGCGGCCAGTATCGTGACGAAAAATACGTGACCACCCCAAGCCCGGCACTGGAATCTGGTGACATCGCTGGCCTGGGCGGCAGCGTGCCTCCAGTCGACCGTTCGCGCAAGATCAAGTCGCTGTTCGGCGAAACCAACTTCCCTCTGCTGAAGACCCTGGAAGTTGGCGCGGCTGTGCGTTACGACAACTACAACGACGTCGGCAGCAGCACCAACTACAAGGCCAATATGCGTTGGCAGCCTGTGAAGGCAGTGCTGGTACGTGCTTCCCTGGGTTCGGGCTTCCGCGCTCCAACCCTGACCGACCTGTGGACCCCACAGAGCCTGGGCACCTCGGCAGCCTTCGACGATCCGGCAACCGGCCAGACCGACCTGCAGGTTAATGCCCTGAGCGGTGGTAATCCGAACCTGAAGCCAGAAGAGTCCCGCCAGCAGTCCGTGGGCCTGGTGCTGTCGCCGATCAACAACCTGACCGTCGGCCTGGACTGGTTCCATGTGAAAGTGACCAACATCCTGTCGACTCCATCGGCACAGGAAGTGGTGTCCGGCTTCCGCAAGGGTGACCCAACCTACGCTGGACTGGTCACGCTGAATGGCAATGACGTGGATCGCATCATTACTACCCTGGCCAACAACGGCAATGCCGACGTGAAGGGTATCGATGTATTCGCCCAGTATCGTCAGAACACTTCCATTGGCCGCTTCGACGTAGCACTGAACGGCACCTACATGGATAAGTATGACCAGACCAGCCCAGGCGGTGTGATTTCGCAGAAAGTGGGTACCCTGGTTGACAGCGCTGGCAACCCAGTGCTGGATGCGGACAACGGCGGCGTCGTGCTGAAGTGGAAACACGCCCTGTCGGCCACCTGGAGCCAAGGTCCATGGGCAGTCACCCTGACCCAGAACTTCACCAAGCGCTATGAAGCCGGCCACGACCTCAATGACGAGCGTACCTTCATTCCTTCCTACTCGCTGTACGACCTGAACGTGAACTGGAAGGCCTGGAAGACGCTGGTGCTGAATGCTGGCGTGCGTAACCTGTTCAACAAGGATCCAGCCATCTTCGTGCCTGTGTCCAACCAGTTCCAGAACGGTTACGACATTTCCCAGTACGACCCACGCGCACGCGTTGTGTACGTATCGGCTAACTACACCTTCAAGTAATCCTTTCGGGGCTTGAAATAAAAAACCCGCCGTGAGGCGGGTTTTTTTTTTCTGCTGCCGGATTGCTTATTCGCCCTGCAGGCGGCGCTGGCGCACCGCGGCAGCCAGGTTCTCCAGTACCTGCACGCTGGTCTCCCAGTCGATGCATCCATCAGTGATCGACTGGCCGTAGGTCAGTTCCTTGCCCGGCACCAGGTCCTGGCGGCCTGCCACCAGGTGCGATTCCACCATCACGCCGACGATGCGGGTGTCGCCGCCCGCCACCTGCTGCGCAATATCGGCGCACACCGGCACCTGGTTTTCCGGCTTCTTCGACGAGTTGGCATGCGAGGCGTCGATCATCAGGCGCGCCGCCAGGCCGTAGCCCGAGATGGCCTTGCAGGCGTCTTCCACACTGGCCGCATCATAGTTCGGCGTCTTGCCGCCGCGCAGGATAATGTGGCAATCCTCATTGCCGTTGGTCGACACGATGGCCGAGTGGCCGCCCTTGGTCACCGACAGGAAGTGGTGCGGCTGCGAGGCGGCCTTGATCGCTTCCACCGCGATCTTGGTATTGCCGTCGGTGCCGTTCTTGAAGCCGACCGGGCAGGACAGGCCGGACGCCAGTTCGCGGTGCACCTGCGACTCGGTGGTGCGGGCGCCGATCGCGCCCCACGAGATCAGGTCGGCAATGTATTGCGGGCTGATCACGTCCAGGAATTCGGTACCGGCCGGCAGGCCCATCTCGTTGATGTCGCGCAGCAGTTCGCGTGCCATGCGCAGGCCGTCGTTGATGCGGAAGCTGTTGTCCATGTAAGGGTCGTTGATCATACCCTTCCAGCCCACCGTGGTGCGCGGCTTTTCGAAGTACACGCGCATCACGATTTCCAGGTCGCCCTTCAGGCGCTCGCGCACCGGCGCCAGGCGCTGTGCGTACTCGAGCGCCGCTTTCGGGTCATGAATCGAGCACGGGCCGATCACGACCATCAGGCGGTCGTCCTGGCCATGCAGGATGCGGTGCAGCGCGACCCGCGCTTCGGAAGCCGTGTTGGATGCCGCTTCAGTGCAGGGAAATTCGCGGATCAGGTGCGACGGTGGCGTCAGCTCCTTCATTTCACGAATGCGCAGGTCGTCGGTACGTTGCATGATGGTTTCTCCTGGATTTAAATAAAAAAAAACCGCCATTGCTGGCGGTTTGTCTTGGTATCTGCTGGGATCTCGTTTTGCTGCTACGTGAACCGGCCGCTACTCCACCGCCTTTGGGTTGGAATTGCTAAAGTAAAAAAAGCCGGTAAAGAAGTGCAGGTACATGGATCGAGTTCCGTGGATTTCGATCCACTATAACAACAGTTAACTACTATTGCAAGCGAGCCTTAACTAACTTGCCATCTGGAAGCCGACGTGCGAGCGCAACAGTAAATATTTCTCAACGGAGGTTTTTGGCGAACGTTATCAAATATCAAATAGAATTTATTCAACCTTTGCAAGTGCCTAACTCCGGCCCTTCCATCGGCCCTGGCATACCATCTATTTGAGGAGAAATACGTTGGCTACAATCAAGGCTAAATCGATGATCTATTCCCTGTTGTCCGCATTCGGCGCGTTGGCAGTGTTGCCGGCCATGGCGCAGCAACAGGCTCCCGAAGAAAAAATGATCCGCGTCGAAGTGACCGGTTCTTCCATCAAGCGGCTGGTGTCGGAAACCTCCCAGCCGCTTTCCGTTTTCAAGGCCGAGGAATTCACCAAGCAGGGCCTGACCACCGCCCAGGAAGTGCTGGACCGCATCCCGTCCAACCAGACCAGCATGGGCGCCGGCAACGTGGTGGGCGGTAACGCCAGCGGCCTGCCGACCGGCGGCCAGGCGGTGGCCGACCTGCGCGGTCTGGGGGGCGACAAGACCCTGGTGCTGCTGAATGGCCGCCGCATCGCCAACCACCCGTATGACGGCGCCAGTGTCGACCTGAACGTGATTCCCGTTGCCGCGCTGGAGCGGGTTGAAGTGCTGCGCGATGGCGCTTCCGCGATTTACGGTACCGATGCCATCGGCGGCGTAATCAACTTCATTACCAAGCGTTCGGTGACCGGCACCACGGTCACGGCGGAAACCATGCTGCCGCGCGAAAAAGGCGGCAAGGAGCGCCGTGCCAATATCGTCAGCGGCATCGGCAACCTCGATAACGACGGCTGGAACCTGATGGGCGTACTGGACTGGCAGAAGCAGGATGTACTGACTTCGCAGCAGCGCGATTTTTCCAAGACTGCCGTGATCCCCGAGCGCGGCATGACCGTGGCCGATGGCACCTCCGGCACCACCTTCCCCGGCAACTACTTCGACCCGGTGACCGAGGCCACCGGCAACCCTGGCTTTGCCAGCGGCTGCCTGCCGCCGTTCTCGATTCCACGCCCTTCGAACGGCACCTGCCGCCAGGACTATACGCGCCAGATCGACGACCTGCCGCAACAGGACCGATTGGTGTTCTTCGGCAAGGCTGCCTTCAAGCTCAATCCAGACACCACGGCCAGCCTGGAATACCTGCATTCGCGTAACAAGGTGATTTCGCGCACCGCACCGCCGCCGCAGACCGGCCTCTCTTTGCCGGTCACCAGCCCCTATTACCCTGGCAATTCGGGCGGGGTACCGGCCCAGCCGAACTTGTCCGGCCAGCCGCTGTCGGTCAACTGGCGTCCGACCGAAGCCGGCCAGCGCCAGATCAATTCGAAAGGCGAAGGCGACCGCCTGGTCGCCGCGCTGGAAGGCATCGCCGCAGGCTGGGACTACAAGGCTGGCCTGAACCACTCTGTCAGCAAGTCCGAAGAAAACTTCACCGGCGGCTACGTGCAAGATGCGGGCTTCGCCGCAGGCGTGCAGAACGGCATCCTGAATCCTTTCGGCCCGCAGAATGAAGCCGGCCTGGCCTACCTGGCCAGCGTGGCGCTGCGCGGCAAGGTGCAGGACGCCAAGAACAAGTCCACCACCTTCGACATCAAAGGCTCGCGCGATGTGATGCAACTGAGCGGCGGCGCCATGGCGGTGGCGCTGGGCGCCGAGTACCGCAAGGAAGACGCCGACTTCAACGTGAACCGCGATATCGCCGGCCAGGCAACCAGCTCCGGCTTGTCCGGCTCGCAATCGAAGACCGGTTCGCGCAACGTGAAGGCGGTGTATGGCGAATTGAGCGTGCCGCTGATCAAGGACCTCGATATCCAGGCCGCCGTGCGTTATGACCACTACAGCGACGCGGGCAGCACCACCAACCCGAAACTGGGCGTGCGCTACCAGCCAACCCAGCAGCTGCTGCTGCGCGGTTCGGCCAGCACCGGCTTCCGTGCCCCGACCCTGTTCGAGAAAAACGCGCCGCAGTCGAAGAACGACACCAGCAACTCCTATGACGACCCGATCTTGTGCCCCGGTGGCGTGCCGCAGCCTGGCGCCAACCCGCTGCGCGATTGCGACCTGCAACAGTTCAAGCTGCAAGGCGGTAATACTGCGCTGACGCCCGAAAAATCGAAGACCTTCTCCTTTGGTGCCGTGTTCGAGCCAATGCGCAATACCACCATCGCTCTGGACTACTGGAACATTCGCCTGAAAGACAAGATCGGCGCCCTGCCGGAGCAAGCGATCTACGGCAACTACGAGAAATACAAGGACCGCTTCCTGCGCAACCCGGACGGCTCGCCATTCGCCATCCTGGACCTGAACGAGAACCTGGGCCGCGTAAAGACCGACGGTATCGACCTGAGTGCGACGGTCAGCTCAGGCCGCACGGAATACGGCAACTTCACCTTCACCCTGGATGGCACCTGGGTCCACAGCTACAAGTACCAGAACGAGCGTGAAGGTGTGTACATCGAGAACGTCGGTACTTACGGCGACAACGGCCCGATCATGCGCTGGCGCCACAACGCCTCGCTGACCTGGCGCAACGGCGACTGGAGCGCGACGCTGTCGCAGAACTTCAAGTCCGGCTATGTGGACCAGAACTTCGTGGCGCCCGAGTTCTTCAACAAAGTGGACTCCTACCAGTTGTGGAACCTGTCGGCCACCTATACCGGCTGGAAAGGCGTGACGCTGACAGGCGGCGTGAAGAACCTGCTGGACAAGGACCCGCCGTTCACCAACCAGGGCACCGTGTTCCAGAAAGGCTATGATCCGCGCTACTCCGACCCGATCGGCCGCGCGATCTACCTGCGCGCCAGCTACAGCTTCTAAACGCAGACGGGCAAGTAAAAAAAACCGGGCGCGAAGCCCGGTTTTTTATTCGCCCTTGATCAGGCTTGCTACCTTGGTGGTGATGATATCCACCGCCGGCCCGTTGGCGCCGTGCGGCAGGATCACGTGCGCGTGGCGCTTGGTCGGTTCGATGAACTGCTTGTACATCGGGCGCACGGTCTCCAGGTACTGGTTGATCACGCTGTCCGTGCTGCGGCCGCGCTCCGCGATATCGCGCTGCAGGCGGCGGATGAAGCGCACATCGGCTGCGGTGTCGACGAAGATCTTCAGCGACATCTGCTTGCGCAAGTCGGCATCGAACAAAGCGAACAGGCCCTCCACCACGATCACCGGCGCCGGCTTGACGGTGATGGTCTGCCTGGTGCGGTTATCGATGGAAAAGTCGTACACCGGCATCTCGATCGACTGGCCTTCACGCAGCTTCTGCAGGTGCTCGATCATCAGCGGCCAGTCAAAGGCTTCCGGGTGGTCGTAATTGACCTTGCGGCGGTCTTCCGGCGACATATGGGTCTGGTCGAGGTAATAGTCGTCCTGCAGGACCACCGACACCACCTCGGAGCCGAAAGATTTCAGTACTTCACGGGTGACGGTCGACTTGCCGCTGCCGCTGCCGCCTGCGACGCCAATCACGAAGGGTTTATTGTTCGAATTGTTCATGTGATTTCCGTCCCAGGCAAAAAAAACCGGGTATTTTACCCGGTCTTCATGCTGCACCTGCGTTTAGGCGGTGCCGCCGACTGTCACGCCATCCAGGCATAGGGTTGGCTGGCCGACGCCGACCGGCACGCTCTGGCCTTCCTTGCCGCATACGCCGACACCGGGGTCGAGCTTCATGTCGTTGCCGATCATGGTAATGCGGTTCATCACGTCAGGCCCGTTGCCGATCAGGGTAGCGCCCTTGACCGGATAGGTCACCTTGCCGTCCTCGATCATGTAAGCCTCGGAAGCCGAGAACACGAACTTGCCGTTGGTGATGTCGACCTGGCCGCCGCCGAAGTTGACCGCATAGATGCCGTTCTTGACCGAGGCCAGGATTTCTTCCGGCTCCTTGTCGCCGCCCAGCATATAGGTGTTGGTCATGCGCGGCATAGGCAGGTGCGCGAACGATTCGCGGCGCGCATTGCCGGTGACATTCATCTTCATCAGGCGCGCATTCATGGTGTCCTGGATGTAGCCCTTCAGCACACCGTCCTCGATCAGGGTGGTGCACTGGGTCGGGTTGCCCTCGTCGTCGATGTTCAGCGAGCCGCGGCGGTTGGCCAGCGTGCCGTCGTCGACCACGGTGACGCCCTTGGCCGCCACGCGGTCGCCGATGCGGCCGGAGAAGGTGGAAGAACCCTTGCGGTTGAAGTCGCCCTCCAGGCCGTGGCCAATCGCTTCGTGCAACAGGATGCCAGGCCAGCCAGGGCCCAGCACCACGGTCATCGGGCCGGCCGGCGCCGGACGCGCATCCAGGTTCACCAGCGCCGACTTGACGGCATCGGTTGCGTACTGGTCCAGCAGCGCGTCCGAGAAGTAGCCGTAGTCGTAACGGCCGCCGCCGCCGGAGGAGCCGACTTCGCGGCGGCCATTCTGTTCCACGATCACGGTCACGGAGACTCGCACAAGCGGGCGGATATCGGCTGCCAGCACGCCATCGCTGCGCACCACCAGCACGACGTCGTATTCGCCTGCCAGGCCTGCCATCACCTGCACCACGCGCGGATCCTTGGCGCGCGCCATCTTTTCCACGCGCTCCAGCAGTTTCACCTTGGACGCCGCGTCCAGCGACACCAGCGGGTCATGCGGCATGTACAGCGAACGGCCGCCGACCGGCGTCATGTTGCCGGCCACCTTGATCTTGCCGGCGCCCGCGCGCGCGATGGTGCGCGTTGCCGCGGCCGCATCCAGCAGTGCCGATTCGGAAATCTCATCGGAATAGGAAAAGGCGGTCTTGTCGCCCGACACGGCGCGCACGCCGACGCCTTGGTCGATCGAGAAGGAACCGGTCTTGACGATGCCTTCTTCCAGGCTCCAGCCCTCGTTCTTGGTGAACTGGAAGTACAGGTCGGCGTAGTCGACCTTATGGGTGAACATGCTGCCCAGTGCTTTCAGCAGCTTGCTTTCATCCAGGCCAAAAGGCGTCAGCAAGATATCTTTCGCTGCGGCCATGGCGGACAGGTTAGGGTCGAATGGTTTCATATGAGAAGAATTCTTTTAAATGTGCTCTTAGCCGAATTTTAGAGGATTCGGTGCTTCAGCGCTGGCAAGCTCTCGCGCACGCCCTTTACAAAGGCCGGGTCCAGCTCACCGGTAACGACGCCCTCGCCTTCCGCCAGCACAGCCTTGACCTCGCCCCACGGGTCGATCAGCATCGAATGGCCCCAGGTACGGCGGCCGTTGACATGCGTCCCGCCCTGCGCGGCAGCCAGCACATAACACTGGTTTTCGATGGCGCGGGCACGCAACAGGATTTCCCAGTGCGCCTTGCCGGTGGTGTAGGTAAAGGCGGCCGGCACCACGATCAGGTCGAGCGGGCCCATGGCACGGTACAGTTCCGGGAAGCGCAAGTCGTAGCAGACCGACATGCCGACCTTGCCCACCGCGGTCTCGACCGTGCCGACAGTCTTGCCCGGCACGATGGTGCGCGCCTCGTCATAAGACTCGCTTCCTTTGGTGAAGCCAAACAGGTGGATCTTGTCGTAACGGCCAACATGCTTGCCCTGTGGATCGTAGACCAGCGTGGTATTGATGACACGTTCGGGATCGTCGGACGCCAGCGGCAGCGTGCCGCCCAGCAGCCAGATGCCATGCTCGCGCGCCATGGCCGACATGAAGTCCTGGATCGGCCCCTGGCCCAGCGCTTCCGCCTTGGCGACCTTGTCGCTATCGCTCATGCCCATGATGGCCCAGTATTCCGGCAACAGCACCAGCCTGGCGCCCTGCGCGGCAGCTTCGCCGATCAGGCGGGTGGCGGTAGCGATATTCTGTTCCACCACCGGGGTGGAGACCATCTGGATCGCTGAGACTCTGGTCATGGCGTTGCCTCCTTGGGATTCTCGATCTTGGTGATGACCGGCGCCTTCCACGGGCCGGTCACCTGCATCTGGTACGTCAGCGCCTTCATCACCGGCGCGCTGAGGAACAACTGCGCCAGGTAGCTGCCGAGGCCAATCACCGGGTTGACCGCCAGCGCATACACCAGCGGCGCCGTACCCAGGTTGACCTGCGGGATCACCACCACGCGCAAATTGGTCGATTCGTTGGCAATGTCGGCCGTACCGTCCATCAGCACCGTGGCCTGCACCCCGTGCATCTTCAGGTTTTCGGTCTTCACGATGCCGTGGTTGATGGTGGCATTGGCCGTGATGCCGTCAAACTGCAAGCCTTCCGAGAACACATCGTTGAAGTCCAGCTTGAGCAGGCGCGGCAAGGCTTGCAGGCTGAGCACGCCAAGCAGCTTGGCGGCGCCCGGGTCCTGCTTCAGGAACTGGCCCTTCTCGACGTTCAGCGCCAGCGTGCCGGACAGGCTGGGCAGGTCCATATGGTAGGGCAAGCCCTTCCACGCGATGTCGCCGCTCAGCTTGCCCTTGCCGTTGCGCAGCGTGTCCTTGAAGCCGAAACGCTCCAGCAGCTTGCCGGCGTCATGGATGTCCATATTGAAGTTGAGCGCCGTGTTGTGCTGGCCATCCTTGCTTTGCCAGCGGCCGGTGCCGTTCAATTCGCCGTCGGCATTGACCAGCGACAGCTTGCTGATGCGCCATTCGCGTGCCGAGGTGATCAGCGCGTTATAGGCATGCAGTTCCAGCTGGCCCAGCGGGCGGTTGAACCACTCCAGGCGCTGCACTTCGATATCCAGCGCCGGAATGGTCGGCGCATTGGTCGAGCTCTCCAGCAAATCCTTGACTGCCGCGGCCTGCGATTCCGGAATGATCAGCGACGACAGGCGCGCGGTCACCTTGCCCACGCCCTTGCCGGTCGGCGATTCGTTCCACGTCACGTAGCCGGCCGCCTGCTGCGAATCGATGCTGGCCTGCCACACGCCCTTGCTGTGGGTGACGCCGGCCACCACGTTATCGAGCTTGCGCTCGCCGACAATCAGTTCGGCTGCGCGGGCCGCCATGGTTTCCGGCACCACGTATTGCGAGATATCGGCGCCTTCGCTTGCCCCTGGCGCAGCGGCTTTGCTGTCATTGCCCGCGATCTCGCTCGCCAGGTCGATCCAGTCATCCACATTGAGCGACTTCAGGCTGGCGTTGATCATCATGCCGCTGTCCGGTTCCGGCGCCGGCAGATTGACGCCGATACCGCCATTGACCAGCTTCCACGGGCCCTTGTTGACGCGCATGCGGTGGTAGCGCGCGGCGTAGGCATTGCCCAGCGTAACGCGGATATCGTCGCGCGCCACGCCCTGTTCATTGGCACTGCCGCCGTTGAGCTGGAAGTGCAGCGGCATGCTGTCGAGCGCGGCTTTCTTCAGCGGCGCCGGGAAATCCAGGCTGGCACCCTGCATGCTCGAATCGATCGCCACCTCGTATTTGTGGTCCTTGGCCGTAATCAGCCCGTTGAACTTGGTACCGCCGCCCAGGTGGTTGGCCAGGCGCTGCACCGCAGCCGTCGGATATTGCCTGCGCAGCCCGTCCACTGTCGCCGTGCCTGCCAGGCGCACCTGGATGCTGCCATCCTTCTGGCTGCCGCCGGTCACCGACAGCGGGCCGCCCAGCAAGGTGCCGGCCAGGTTGTTCAGGTTGACGCCCTTCTCATCGAATTCGATCTTGCCGGTGGTGCCGGCGACGGACGGCATGTCATGCCACAGCATCACGTCGTTGCCTTGCAATTGCAGGGCACCCAGCACCTTGGCATCGATGATGTGCGACAGCGGCAGGTGCAGGTTGAGCGCCAGCCTGGCGTTGCCGCTGGCCGTGGTTTCGTCGGTGAAGTGGCCGATCCACTCCAGTACCGGGCTGGCGGTCACGTACTTGAGGAAGTCCTGCATGGGACCGGCGGCGCTGCCGTCGATATCGAGCATGCTGTCGTGGCTGCTGAGGTCGGGAATCACGGCCTTCACATTGCTCAGGGCCACACCCAGGGTGCGCGCGGTTTCCGCCTTGATTTCCATGCGCGCGCGGTCGAACACGATGCTGCCGCGGATCTTTTCAGCCAGCGGCCAGACCGGGGTCTTGCCGTCCTTGGCGAAATAGCCGGGTTCGTAATTGAGGCGCCCATCCGCGATGCGGCCGGCCACGCGGAATTCGCCCTTGGCCTTGTCCGGCGAGCCGTCCTTGAACGGGAAGTACGACAGGTCGCCGCGCAGGCGCAGTGAGGTTTCGCGCAGCATGCCGTCTTCCAGTGCGCCCACCAGCCAGTGGCGGGTGTGTTCCGGCGTCTGCTTCGGCAGGTAGCGGCCGATGCGGTTGATGGTGAAGTCGTCGATGCTGCCGCTGAAATCGGATACGCCGGGCCCCTTGGCGCCGGGGCCGCGCGGCAGCGTGTGGCTGCCGGCCAGCTTCAGCTTCATGCCATCCTGCACCAGGTCCAGGCCATCCAGTTTGACGGCAAGCTGCCTGGCGTCCGCCAGCGACCAGCTTGCGTTCAGCTTGAACTGCTCGAAAGCCATCGGTTCATCGTCGAACCAGGCGGGCATGGCCAGCGTGAAGCCGGGCGCGTCGAGGGCTACGCTGCCGCCCTGCTCGCCGGCTTCCACATGGCCGCTCAACTTTTCGAAGCCGGGAATGTTCGGCAGCGCCGGCATCGGCAGCGCCTTGGCCGAGCGCGACACCGCGGGGCGTGCCGCCAGCGCTTCCATGCCCAGCGCGTCGAGGTCGGCCGTCAGCTTGTATTCCCTGGGGGCCGACAGCGGGCCGCGCCAACCTGCCACCAGGTTGCGCACGCGGCCGCGCGGCGCAGCTTCTGCCAGCAGGTCGCGCTGCGCCTGCGGCAGCGGCAGCCGGGTGGCCAGCTCGGACAGGATCTTCAAGTCCAGCGCGGCAGCCTTCACTTCGGTCCAGCTTGGCTGGTTGGCGGCCGTCACATGGCGTGCCGAGGCGGTGGTCGGGGCCAGTTCCACGCCGTCGCGCGTGCGCAGCGTCACATCCTTCAATTCCAGCGTGCGCGTGATGGCCGCCGGGGTGCCCGCGGTGGCCACCAGGGTAGCGGCCCGTTCTTCGCCGGCCGTCACGCGGCCGCGCAGCGCCGCCACGTCCAGTTGCGGCAAGTCCTTGCCGAGGGTGGCCACCACATTGTCCAGTGCCACGTCGGCAGTGATGGCCGCCGGGCGTGCACTATCAATGCTCAGCCAGGCGCGCACGCCGCCGCTGGCCGACTGCACCTCAAGCTTGCCCGGCAGGTAGGGCTTCCAGCCTGCCAGGTCGGCGCGGCGCAGTTCGGCGTACAGCTCGCCCTTCCACAACTTGACGTCGGAAATACGGGAAAACGGCTGGTGGCTGAAATCGGCGCGCACATCGAGCGGCGCGGCCATCGTGGCCGGCGGCGTGGCCTTGAAGGCAAACTGGTGGCGGCGCCACTTGTTCAGCATCAGGGCGGTGACATTGTCAAGCTGCAGCGGCGGGCTGCCGCGCTGCAAATCGGTCCAGGTGATGCGGCCATCGCGCACCACCAATTCGCGTTGCGACAGCAGCCAGTCGGCGCTCTTGCCATCGCCCTTCTTTTCCAGGTCGATGTAGATGCCGGCGGCATACAGCTTGCCATCGGCCTCGCGCCGCACATCGACTTCGGGACGGTGGAATTCCAGCGATTCAAAGCGCAAGCCGCCGGCCGGCACGCTCCACCAGGACAGCGTGGCCGACACGCTGGGCAGGTGCAGTGCCTGCTGGCCGCGCGCGTCGCGCATGACCACGTCGCCCAGGATCAGCTGCGGACGCAAGCCTTTCCAGGAGGCGTAGACGCGGTCGATGACGACCGGGTTGCCGACCGCCCGGCTGGCCAGGCTTTCGATATCGGATTTGTAATGGTCGATATTCGGCAACACCACCCAGCGCAAGGCCAGGAACAGGATCGTGAAGCCGAAGTACAGCAGCAGCGCCAGCTTGACGGTGAAGCCGAGGAGATGGTGGGTGGCCAGGTTCCAGAAGCGATAGGCGGCCTGCAATCGATGCCAGCGCTCCTTGAGCGGGGCCTCGACTGCCTCGATTTGCTCTACCAGGTTGTCCTTCAATACGCTCAAGCCAGGCCCTTATCAATACAGCATTTTACCGCACCGCCCCGTTAAACTATGTTCCAATAGGCACGGTTTTTCAGGCTTTTTACACTCTCTAACATCTGTCAATGAGCACTTCCGCACTCGTTTCCGCATCCCGCTTTTACCAGCGCTGGCTGGCCGCCGATCCTTCCCGCCAAGCCAAAATAGATGCTTTAGCGCAATTATCGCTTGCCTCGCTCAACTTTGCCGATGTTTTGGCAAGCGAGCAGGGCGAGCTGCCGCTGGCGCGCGGCATGCGCCGCCTGCGCAACCTGGTGCTGGCCACCCTGATCCGGCGCGACCTGGAAGGCAAGGCCGACCTGGACGAAGTGGTGAGCACCATGACCCGGCTGGCCGACTTCGTGATCCAGCGCCACCTTGCCGAGCTCGATGCGGCCATGCGGGCAGCCCACGGGGTGCCGATCGGCGCCGAATCGGGCGCCGAGCAGCAAATGATGGTGCTGTCGATGGGCAAAGGCGGCGGCGGCGAACTGAACGTGTCTTCCGACATCGACCTGATCTTCGTCTATCCGGAAGACGGCGAAACCGCGGCGGAGCCCGGCCAGCGCCAGCTCTCCAACCACGAATACTTTGTACGCCTGGGCAAGCAGCTGATTGCCGCCATTGCCGAAATCACGGAAGACGGCTTTACCTTCCGCGTCGACATGGCGCTGCGCCCGAACGGCGCCTCCGGCCCGCTGGCAGCCAGCCTGGGCATGGTGGAGAACTACCTGATCGTGCAGGGCCGCGAATGGGAGCGCTATGCCTGGGTCAAGGCGCGCGCCGTGACCGGCCGCCAGGAAGATATTGCGGCACTGGACGCCATCGTGCGCCCGTTCTGCTTCCGCCGCTACCTCGATTTCGGCGTGATCGACGCCATCCGCTCCATGCACGCCCAGATCCGCGCCGAAGTGGCGCGCCAGGAAAGGCTGCACCCGGAGCGCAGCCACAACGTCAAGCTGGGCCGCGGCGGCATCCGCGAAATCGAATTCCTGGCCCAGGTCTTCCAGCTCATCCGCGGCGGCCGCGATCCCGAGCTGCGCGGCCGCTCCACGCGCGGTACCCTGCGCCAGTTGCCGGAAAAAGGCTTGCTGGGCGCCGACGTGGTGGCACGCCTGATGGATGCCTACACCTTCCTGCGCAACCTGGAACACCGCCTGCAATACATCGACGATGCCCAGACCCACACCCTGCCTCCCAACGAAGCCGACCGCCTGGCCGTGGCGCAGATGATGGGCTTGCCCGACGCAGCCACCATGCTGTCCGAAATGGACGCCCACCGCCAGTACGTGGCGGAGCAATTCGACGCCATCTTCGCCGATAAGAGTGGCAACGGCAGCGAAGATGTCGACCCGGCCACCAGCAACGAATGCGCCGACCCCGACAACCGCGAAGCCATCGAAGCCCGCTTCACCAGCCTCGGCTACGAAGACCCGGCCGCCGCCGCCCAGCGCCTGATTGCCACCTGGCAGGCGCCCAAGCTGGCCAGCCTGCCCGACGCCAGCCGCCAGCGCCTGGTGGCCCTGGTCAATGCCGCCCTGCCCCAGATCGCCCGCGCCGCCGAACGCAATAGCGCCGGCAGCAAGCTTGGTACGCTGGGCCGCCTGCTCGACTTCCTGGAAGCGATCTCGCGCCGCTCGTCCTACCTGTCGCTGCTGACCGAATACCCGCACACGCTGGAGCGCGTGATCACCATGATGCACGCCAGCGGCTGGGCCGCCAAATTCCTGACCCAGCACCCGATCCTGCTGGACGAATTGCTGGACGACCGCATCCTCAGCGCGACCTTCGACCCGGCTGCTGCCGCTGCCGAGCTGGAGCGCCAGCTGGCCACCGCCCCCGGCGATACCGAACGCCAGCTAGATATCCTGCGCGAAGTGCATCACGCCCAGCTATTCCACCTGCTGGCGCAAGACCTGGCCGGTTCGCTGACGGTGGAAAAGCTGGCCGACCACCTGTCCGCCCTGGCCGACGTGATCGTGGCCGCCGTGGTGAAAGCCGCCTGGCAGACTGTCGCCAAGCGCCACCTGGAAGTGCCCAAATTCGCCGTCATCGCGTATGGCAAGCTGGGCGGCAAGGAACTGGGCTATGTCTCCGACCTCGACGTGATCTTCCTGTTCGATGATGAAGACCAGGATGCGCCGGGCCTGTATGCCAAGCTGGCGCAGCGCTTCATTACCTGGATGACGTCGCACACCCCGGCCGGCATCCTGTTCGACATCGACACTGCCCTGCGCCCGGACGGCGCCAGCGGCATGCTGGTATCCAGCGTCGGCTCGTTTGAAAAATACCAGCAGGGCTCGGCCTGGCTGTGGGAACACCAGGCCCTGACCCGCGCCCGTTTCTGCGCCGGCGATGCGGCCATCGGCCAGCGTTTCGAGCAGATCCGCTGCCAGGTGCTGCGCCAGGAGCGGCCGGATGTCGCCGCGTTGAAACAGGAAGTGCTGGCCATGCGCCAGAAGATGCGCGATGCCCGCCCCAAGCGCAGCGAGCAGTTCGACCTCAAGCAGGATCAAGGCGGCATGATCGATATCGAATTCATCGTGCAATACCTGGTGCTGCAATACGCAGCAAAATACCCCGAATTGACCGGCAATATCGGCAATATCGCCCTGTTGCACCTGGCTGGCCAGCTGGGGCTGATCGACGCCGCGCTGGCCGGCACGGTAGCCGACGCCTACCGCGACATGCGCAGGTGGCAGCACCAGCTGCGCCTGCAAGGCCAGGACCAGTCACGGGTGGCACCGGACAAAGCGGCAGCGCACGCTGAAAATGTGCGTAAGCTGTGGGAATGTATCTTCTACACCACGCAATGAGCACCGATCCCGGTGCATTTCCACCAAAGTTATTGAGTTTATAACGTCCGCTTCCTAGATTGAACGTGCGGCCATGCGACAAATTCATGGCCTTTGTGCGACATCTATGGGAGAACAATAGTGAAGCGAATCCTGCCGAAACGCAGTGTCATCGCAGTAGCCTTGACCCTGCCTGTATCGCCGCTCCTGCTGGCCCAGGAAGCCACCGACAAGCCGATCCCCAAAGTCATCGTGACCGGCTCGAATATTGCGCGCATCGAGTCCGAAACCTCGCAGCCGGTGCAAATCATCCGGCAGCAGGACATCAAGCGCCTTGGCGTCAGCTCCGTCAAGGAATTGATGGATACCCTGACCTCATCCGACCGTTCGGCCCTGACCGATGCCGGCGGCAGCAACTCATTCGCCGGTGGCGCCTCGTCCGTGTCGCTGCGTGCCCTCGGCAAGCAATCGACCCTGGTACTGCTGAACTCGCGGCGTGTCGCGCCTTATCCGCTGGCCGACTATAACGAAGTGTTCACCAATCTCGACTCGCTGCCGCTCGACGCGGTGGAACGGGTCGAGATCCTGCGCAATGGCGGTTCGGCCATCTATGGTTCCGACGCGGTGGCTGGCGTGATCAACGTGATCACGCGCTCCGATTTCCGCGGCTTGACGGCCAGCGGCAGCTTTACCCGTTCCGTCGAACAGCAAATGATCCGCAACGGCACCGTCAGCGTGACCGGCGGCATGGGCGACCTCGACACCGACCGCTTCAACGTCCTGGCCAACGTCGAGTACTACAAGCGCAACGGCGTGTTCTGGCGCGAAATCGTGGACGATATCAACACGACGTATGGCGATTACTTCGGCGCCCTGGCGCCCAAGAGCGGCCAGATGTTCGGCAACCGCGGCCTGCCATCCACCTTCAGCTTCCCCGGCAACCTGATCGGCCAGGGCCCGCTGCCGGGCTGTACCACCCTGAATGCCGGCGGGCTGTGCGTGTATGACCGCTTCAGCCGCTTCCAGGCCCAGCCGGCTGCCGAGCGCGTCAACAGCCTGATTTCCGGCCGCTTCAAGATCAACGACAGCACCGAAGCGTTTGCCGAAATCCTGTATTCGCACACCACCACCGATTATGGCGGAGCCTTCGCCACCTATGGTTCGGCCAATCCCGACGCCGTGTGGGGAGATCCCGCTACAGGCCAGGCGCGCACCTTCGTCTACCGCTACCTGCCGGCCACCCATCCGCTCAATACCAGCGGTGAAGAACTCGAGCTGCGCTACCGCTTCGCCGACGATCCATCCTATCGCAAGTCGACCAGCGACCAGTATCGTGCGCTGACGGGCATCAAGGGCATCCTGCCCAACAAATGGGATTGGGAAGCGGCACTCGGCGTCATGGGCGGCAAGACCAAGGACCGCAGCCGCGGCGGCTTCTTCAGCGACACCGGCTTCAAGGAAGTGATCGGCGACTACACCATCGACGATCCCAATTTCTTCAACCATGCGTACAAGCTCGGCCAGATCAACTCGCCCGACGTGATCGCCAAGCTGTTCCCGGAAAACGGTTACGACGGCAAGATCACCCAGACCTTCATCGACTTCAAGGCTTCCGGCCAGGCCGGCAGCATCGCCAACCGCCCCATCAATGTCGCGCTGGGCGGCGATGTGCGGCACGAGAAGATCCGCATCACCCCGACCGCCAACCTGCTGGCCGGCGACATCGTCAGCAATGGTGCGTCGGCGGCCAACGCCAGCCGCACCAATGAATCGGTTTTCGCCGAGATCAGCGTGCCGGCCCTGGAGAAGCTTGAGCTGGTGGGCGCCGCCCGCTACGACAAATTCCCCGGCTTTGCCGGCCGTTTCTCGCCGAAAGCGGCGTTGCGCTGGCAGGCAGCGGAGACTTTCCTGCTGCGCGCCACGGTGGAGTCGGGCTTCCGCGCACCGAACCTGACGGAGAGCGCGCCATCCAGCAAATTCGCTTTCGATAACGGCGTGACCGACCCGAAACGTTGCGACCAGGCGCAAGCGCTAGCCAACGACCTGCGTACCCAGGCCGATGCGCTGCCGCCCAGCGACCCGAATGCGGCGCTGCTGCTGGCACGCGCCGACACCGTGGAAGGCAATGAATGCGCCGGCGGCGTGGCGTCGATCGTGCGTAACAACCCGAACCTGAAGCCGGAAACCTCGCGCAGCTCCACCGTGGGCTTCGTTCTGGAACCGGTCAAGGGCACCTCGATTGCTGTCGACTATTTCCGCATCGAACGCAAGAACGAGATCGGGCTGAAAAACACTTCCGAACTGCTGTCGGCCGAGGATTCCCTGCAACCTGGCATCGTCAACCGCCTGCCACTGTCGCAAGACAAGACCTTCACCGCCGCCGAACGCACGCAGTACGGTGTCACGGTGGGCCCGCTGTCCTCCACCTCCGGCATGTTCGAGAACGTGTCGAAGACCAAGACCAGCGGCGTCGACCTGGGCCTGGCGTCGCGCTTCACGGTGCCGGTGGGCCGCCTCGACATCAACGGCAACGCCACCTACCTGCTCGACCTGCGCAACTTTGCGCCGACGCGCAATGGCGGCAGCTGGGGCGACAACCTGGCCGGGCGCTACGGCTACTCCAAGCTCACCGCCAACCTGATGGCGGCACTGACCACGGGTCCCTTCACCAACAGCCTGCGCGCCGTGTTTTTCAGCCATCAGAAGCTGCAGGGCGATTACTTCGACGAGGAGTACACCAGGGAAGGCTGCGAAGCGAACGATTGGGGGCCGGGAGTCTGCCGCGTGGATTCCGAAGTGCGCTGGGACTATAACTTTGCCTATAGCGGCATCAAGAACCTGACGCTGTCGGTGAATATCCGCAACCTGTTCGACCAGCGCCCACCACTGGACCTGAAGGCGGTCAACCGCGATGGCGGCGGCATTATTCCGCAAAACCTGGATGACGTGGCGGGCCGCCGCATCCGCCTGACGGCAGAGTACCGCTTCTTCTGATCAGGCAGCCATAGGCAGCGCAGCGGCCGATGCGCTGCCCAGGTAGCGGCCGCTGCTGACAGCCGGCCGCTGCGTTTCAATGGCGTCCGCAAAGAAGACGGCCGGGTCCGCATGCAACTCCTCCACGTGGCGCTGCAATGCCGGGTAGCTTGCCAGGTCCAGCCCCGCCTGGCCCTGTGCCCAGCGCACCACGGCCACCAGGCAAGCATCGGCCACCGTGCGCTTGCGGCCATCGATCCACTCCTGGCCCGCCAGCACTTCATCCAGCGCGGCACAGCTCAGCGCCATGCGCGCCTGGCCGCCATCAAAACCTTCATGCAGGAAGTCAAGCAAGGTATCGAGCTTGCGCGCCTCTGCCGTGCCGGCCCGGTAGCCCAGCAGGTAGCGGCGCTGCTGGCCGATATGGCGCAGGATGCCGCGGCAATCGCGTAGCAGCTTGCCGCCCGCTTGCAGCACCGGCACCGGCAAGCCCGGCAGGTCGACCTGCACCAGCCGGTACGGCCGGCACAGCCATTCAAGGGCGACGATCACGCCGAATGCGCAACCCTGCGGTGCGCCGTGATACAGGATGGTTTCCATGTGCTTGCCTCATTCTTCTTGTTGGGGGATGAGGTATTGTCAGACGAATATAGGACAATATCCGCCCTGATTTCGTGCAATGATTGCATCATCGTGTCGAAACCTGCCATCAAAGCCCTGTCCATCCTCGAACTGCTGCAGAGCCAGCGGCAGATTTCGGGCGCCGATATGTCGGAACGCCTCGGCATCGACCGCCGCACCCTGCGCCGCTATATCGCCATGCTGGAAGAGCTGGGCATCCCGATCACCGCCGAGCGCGGCCGCTATGGCGGCTATATGCTGGTGCCTGGCTTCAAGCTGCCGCCGCTGATGTTCACCAACGACGAAGCTTCCGCCGTCGCGCTGGGCCTGATGGCAGTGCGCTCGCTGCGCCTGGCCGATACCGCGCCGTCGGTAGCCAGCGCCCAGGCCAAGCTGGAACGCGTGATGCCGCCGGCCCTGCAGGGCAGCGTGCAGGCGCTGCGCGAGACCGCCGTACTCGACACGCCGGAACAACGCTGGACCTATTCCGGCAACGCCCGCCCTGCCCTGACCGGTGAACTGACGGCGCTGGCGCTGGCTGCGCAGACCCAGCACCGGGTGCGTTTCCGTTACACGCCGCAAGATGGCGAATCGATGCAACGCGAGTTCGATCCCTATGGCCTGGTATTCAGCCATACACGCTGGTATGTGGTGGGAATGTGCCGGCTGCGGCTGGCGATCCGTTCATTCCGGCTGGACCGGATCGCAGAGGTCAGCGAAACGGGCGCCGTGTTCGACAAGCCCGACAGCTTCGACGCCGCCGCGCAACTGCAGCACGCGATGGCGACCTTGCCGCGGCCCCTGCCTGTGCAAGTGCTGCTGCACACCGACCTGGCCAGCGCAGCGCGTGAAGTGGGCCGCTATATCGGCCCGCTGGCCGAAGCGGAAGGCGGCGTGCGCCTGCAGACCACGACCACCAGCTACAGCTGGTTCGCTCGCCTGCTGGCCTCAATGAATTGCGACTTCACCATCGAAGGCCCGGAAGAATTGCGGGAGGCTGTACGTACCGAGGCGAGCCGCCTGGCCCGCCTCGCGGGACGTTAGAAGCAGGCGTAGGTGTCGACCAACACTTTGGTACCGCTCGTGTCACCCCAGTAGAACCAATGGCCGCTGCAGTTGAACTCGGCGCCGCCAATCTGGTAACCATCGGCATCTTGGTACTCATAAGTACGGCCATAGGATGGCATTGCATAGGCGAATCCAGCGCCAGCCAGGGTCGCCAGCGCTACGATTGCGTAAATCGCTTTCTTCATCTTACTGATCTCCATTTCTTTATAAGAATTTAGGCAAGAACCAGCTTACTCACGGTGATGAGCAAGCCATTGTAGGAAGCGAAGCGAGAATTCATCAAATGTTATTTTTATTAAAAAGTCACTAAAAACCAGCGGCGTGCAGGGCGCGCTTTGACTAGCGCTAGCAAAGGTCTGGGTCAAGTTTACGCAAGCCACCAATGCCGAGCAGCAGGCCAAAGCCCATCAGCAACAGTGCCGAATTGGGGATATAACGGAACAACACCGCGCGCTGTGGGTTGCGGGGGTCGACCCAGACGGTCAGACTGCGCCCCAGCAAAGGCCGTAATTGCTCGCGCATCTCGAACAACGGATCCAGCCCGCTCGATTGCACACCGCAACAGATCATGTTCTCGCCGCGATATTGTTGGCCCGCCACCGCATAGCGGTAGCTGACCGTCACGGTCGTGGTAGCGCGGGATGATGTCGCTGCCTTGCCGCCGGTTTCGGCTTTGTCCAGCACGCCTTGCACCGGCACCATGCGCGGCAAGGCCCACATGTCGGCGCCGCAGATTTCCCAGCAGAGCAGTGCATACAGTCCCAGGGGCAGGACATACCACGCCGCGCGCCGCAAGCGGCGGTGCAGGCCAGGGCTTGCCGCCGCTGTCACAAAAGGCCGGTGCATACGATGAATGTCGTCATGATTGTTGAAAGAAAAAAGCGCCCGGATGGGCGCTTTCTCTTGTTGATGCCTGCGATTACTTGGCGTTCATCAGTGCCACGGTGGTGTCCAGCATGCGGTTGCTGAAGCCCCACTCGTTGTCGTACCAGGACGATACCTTGACCAGCTTGCCCGACACCTTGGTCAGGGTGGCGTCGAAGTTCGACGATGCCGGGTTGTGGTTGAAGTCGACGGAGACTAGAGGCTCGGTCTGGTAGGTCAGCACGCCTTTCAGTGCGCCTTCCGATGCTTCCTTCATGATCTTGTTGATTTCTTCAACGGTGGTGTCGCGCTTGGCGATGAAGGACAGGTCGACGATCGACACGTTGATGGTCGGAACGCGGATCGCGTAGCCGTCCAGCTTGCCGTTCAGTTCCGGCAGCACCAGGCCAACAGCGGCGGCAGCGCCGGTCTTGGTCGGGATCATGGACTGGGTGGCGGAACGGGCGCGGCGCAGGTCTTCGTGCATCACGTCGGTCAGCACCTGGTCGTTGGTGTAAGCGTGCACGGTGGTCATCAGGCCGGTTTCCAGGCCGATCGCGTCGTTCAGCGGCTTGACCAGCGGGGCCAGACAGTTGGTGGTGCAGGAGGCGTTCGAGATCACGGTGTCCGAAGCTTTCAGCACGCCGTGGTTCACGCCGTACACGACGGTCGCGTCAACGTCTTTGCCGCCTGGTGCGGAAATGATCACTTTCTTGGCGCCGCCTTTCAGGTGGGCCGATGCTTTTTCCTTGGTGGTGAAGAAGCCGGTGCACTCCAGCACCACGTCCACGCCCAGCTCGCCCCATGGAATTTCAGCAGGGTTGCGCTGTGCGAACACGCGGATCGGGTCGCCGTTCACGATCATGTTGTCGCCTTCCACCGTGACGGTGCCAGGGAATTTGCCGTGGGCGGTGTCGTAGCGGGTCAGGTGGGCGTTCGACTCGGCGTTGCCCAGGTCGTTAATCGCCACGATCTGGATGTCCTGCTTTTTGCCGCCTTCGTAGAAAGCGCGCAGGACATTGCGGCCGATACGGCCATAACCGTTGATTGCTACTTTGATCGTCATGCTGTTTACTCCTGATGATAGAAATTAGATGACTGCTTTGACTTTTGCCACGACATTGTCGACGGTGAAGCCGAAGTGCTTGAACAGCACGCCGGCCGGCGCGGATTCGCCGAAGGTGTCGATACCAACCACTGCGCCTTCCAGGCCAACATACTTGTACCAGAATGCGGTGACGCCTGCTTCAATCGCCACGCGCGGCAGGCCCTTGGTCAGCACGGATGCCTTGTAGGCTGCGTCCTGGCGGTCGAACACGTCGGTCGACGGCATGGACACCACGCGTACCGGGGTGCCGGCTGCCTTCAGTTCGGCGGCGGCTTTCATGGCCAGTTCCACTTCGGAACCGGTGGCGATCAGGATGGCCTTGGCGCCGGCTTCGTCGGACAGCACGTAGCCGCCCTTGGCGACGTTGGCCAGCACTTCAGCGGAACGCTCGATGAACGGCAGGTTCTGGCGCGAGAAGATCAGGGTCGAAGGGCCATCGGCGCGCTTCACGGACTCGCCCCATGCCACCATCGATTCGACGGTGTCGGCAGGGCGCCAGTTGTCCAGGTTAGGGATCAGGCGCAGCGAGGACACGTGCTCCACCGACTGGTGGGTCGGGCCGTCTTCGCCCAGGCCGATCGAGTCGTGGGTGAACACGAACAGGGAACGCTGCTTCATCAGCGCAGCCATGCGCAGTGCGTTGCGGCTGTAGTCGGCGAAGGTCAGGAAGGTCGCGCCGAACGGAATGTAGCCGCCGTGCAGGGCGACGCCGTTCATGATGGCGGACATGCCGAACTCGCGCACGCCGTAGTTGATATGGTTGCCCGGCACGCCGGAACGAACGGCGATGCATTCCTTCCAGTTGGTCAGGTTGGAACCGGTCAGGTCGGCCGAGCCGCCCAGGAATTCCGGCAGCACTGGCGCCAGGGCCTGGATCGCGTTCTGCGATGCCTTGCGGGTGGCGATGGTTTCCTTCTTCTCGACGCAGGCGGCGATGGCGGCGTCCAGGGTTGCCTGGAAGTTGCCCGGCAGTTGGCCCTTCATGCGGCGGGTCAGTTCGGCGGCTTCGGCCGGGTACTGGGCCGAGTACTTGCCGAACATTTCGTTCCAGCCGGCTTCGAATTTCGCGCCTTCAGCCTTGAAGTCCCACGCTTCCTTCACGTCGTGAGGAATGTCGAACGGCTCGGCGCCCCAGGAAATGTACTCGCGCACCGCGGCGATTTCCTTGTCGCCCAGCGGTGCACCGTGCACCTTGTCGCCGCCTTGCAGGTTTGGCGAACCTTTGCCGATGATGGTCTTGCAGCAAACCAGGGTTGGCTTGTCGGATTTCTTGGCGGCTTCGATAGCGGCCGATACTGCTGCCACGTCGTGGCCGTCCACGTTGCGGATCACGTTCCAGCCGTAGGATTCGAAGCGCTTAGGCGTGTCGTCGGTGAACCAGCCTTCAACCTTGCCGTCGATGGAGATGCCGTTGTCGTCGTACAGGGCGATCAGCTTCTTCAGGCCCAGGGTGCCGGCCAGCGAGCACACCTCGTGCGAGATGCCTTCCATCAGGCAGCCGTCGCCCAGGAAGGCGTAGGTGTAGTGGTCGACCACGTCGAAGCCAGGCTTGTTGAACTCGGAAGCCAGCAGCCATTCAGCCAGCGCCATGCCGACTGCGTTGGCGATGCCCTGGCCCAGCGGGCCGGTGGTGGTTTCCACGCCTGGGGTGTAGCCGACTTCAGGGTGGCCTGGAGTCTTGGAATGCAGTTGGCGGAAGGCCTTCAGGTCGTCGATCGAAACGTCGTAACCCGACAGGTGCAGCAGCGCGTAGTGCAGCATCGAACCGTGGCCGTTGGACAGCAGGAAGCGGTCACGGTTGACCCAGGCTGGGTTGGTCGGGTTGTGGCGGTGATGGCCGCTCCACAGTGCTACTGCGATCTCGGCCATGCCCATTGGCATGCCTGGGTGGCCGGAGTTGGCCTTCTGCACAGCGTCCATTGCCAGCGCACGGATTGCATTGGCCATTTTGGTGAAGGGGAGCGAAGTTTTCATCGTATATCGAGGAAGGTTGAGTATTTGGTGCACTGCGGCAGGCGCCGCTTTCGGAACCCGATATTTTACCAGAGCGTGACACCAACGCTTAAAATTGGTGCATTTCAACCTTTCCGAATTGACTATATGCCCCGTTTCCACGTGCCACAGCCCCTTGCCGCAGGCCAGCAACTGGAGCTGCCAGCGAACGTTGCCCACCATATCAATGTGGTGCGCATGGAGCCGGGCGACACTTTGACCCTGTTCAACGGGGATGGCGGCGAGTATACGGCAGTGTTGACAGAAGTGCAAAAGAAAAAGGCTTGGGCGGAGGTCAAAGTCTTCGAACCGCGCGAAGCGGAGCTGCCGTTTGCCGTCACCCTGGCCCAGGCCCTGCCGGAAGGGGCGAAAATGGACTGGATCATCGAAAAGGCGGTGGAGCTGGGCGTGGCCGGCATCCAGCCGCTGGCGGCGCGCCGCTGCGTGGTACGGCTGTCGGCCGAACGGGCGGAGAAGAAGCTGGAACACTGGAATGGGATCGTGATATCGGCGTCGGAACAATGCGGCCGCAACCGGCTGGCGCCGGTGGCGGCGCCGGTGGAGTTTCGCGAGTGGATTTCGCAGCAGGATTTGCACAGGCGCGTGATCCTGACGCCGCGCGCCACCGAATCGCTGGCCGATTGGGCAAGGCACCAGCCGCCGCAGGCGCTCAGTATCATGGTCGGGCCGGAAGGCGGCTTTTCCGATGAGGAGGAGGCTGAGGCTTTGCGGCATGGCGCCCTGCCCTTGTCGATCGGGCCAAGGGTGCTGCGCACGGAAACTGCGGCGCTGGCAGCGGTGTCGATTCTTGCTGCGGCCTGGGGCGGGATTTAAAACCGGTAAACCGGGGTTGGTTCCAGGCTTTTGACTTATTGAAAACGTCAAAGACATCGAACCCTACTCCCTGCTTCGAGACCGTAGGGTGTCAGACCCTGCGGGTCTGACACGGGGTTACCGGTTTAGAACTTGTAGTTCCCCACCAGATAAACCTGCCGCCCCAGCGGATCGGTATACCGCGCATCAAACCCCATCTGATTGCCGCCACCCGCAATACGCTGCGAGAACGGCGGCTCACGGTCAAACAGGTTCTTGATGCCGCCAGTCAACACCAGGTTCGGATTGAAGCGGTAGCGCGTCTGCCAATCCCACACCAGGTAATCGCCGACCTTGCGGTTCAGGGCCACGAAGTTGCCCGCATCATCGCGCACCGCCTGGTTGCCCTCGCTGATCGGCATATCGTGGTAACCGGACTTGTACACCCCGGTCAAGGAATGGGTCAGCACATCCGACTGCTTCCAGCTCGCCACCACTTTGCTGATCCAGCGGAAGGTCACCGAGTTATACGAATCGAAGCGCCCCACGCTGTTCTCGACCGGATCGGTCGCCAGCGTCTGGAAATCGGCCTTCTTCATATAAGTACCGGTCCAGTTGAACGATAGCTTGCCCTGCTTGTAGGTGTGGTCCCAGTCGATGCCCTGGTAGTGCGACTTGGCCAGGTTGAACGGCGTCAGTGAGGCGGCTAGCGTGTTCTGCTTCTGGATCGGATCGTAGTAGGACACGAACAGGCCCATATACTTGGCCGGGTTGTTGAACACCTCGTTTTCCGGCAGCTTGGAAATCTGGTCATTGATCTTCACATCCCAGAAATCGAAGCCGATCGACAGCTCGCGCACAGGCTCGACGCGCAGGCCAATCGATGCCTGCTTCGACGTCTCCGGCTTCAAGCCGGTTGCGCCGGAATAAGGATTGCCGCCATTGAGCAGGTTGTACTCCGAGTTGCCGTTACACAGCGGCAGCAGCGGGCCCGAGGTGATCGGGCATGGGTGCGCATTCGACGAACCGCCGCCTTGCAGCGGGTTGGTGATGTCGGTCAATACCGGCGCCTTGAAACCGGTGCCGTAAGAGCCGCGCACCAGCACGCTTTCCGCTGGACGCCAGGCTGCGGCCAGCTTGTAGGTGGTCTTGCTCGCATCATTGCCCTTGGTCGCCGGCGCAATCAGCTTGCCGGCGCTGTCGAAGTTCATCTTATCCTTCACGGCATCGTAGCTGTCGTAGCGCACGTCGCCGGTCAGCTCCAGCCCTTTTACCACCGGCACCACCAGCTCGGCGAAGGCGCCCCAGTTCTTGCGCGAAGCATCGGTCGGCAGCGCGCCCGAAATGCCGCCGATCGGGCTGTCGGTGAAGTTCGGCTGCAGGCTGTTGGCGCCCATCGTGATCGAGCTTGGGTCGTAGACATATTTCTGGCGCAGGAAGTCGCCGCCCAGTGCCAGCATGGCCGAGCCGCCCGGTGCTTCGAATACGGAACGCGAGCCGCGCAGGTTCACCACATCGATTTTGGACGTGGTTTCATCCAGCTTCTGGTGCAGCACGGCGGAAGCCAGTGCCGCGCGCGTTTCAGCGGTCGGCACGATGAATGGGTTGTAAGCGCCGGAGGCCATCAGGGCGTCCAGCTTGTCGCTGCTGGTGTAGCCCGATACCGCGTGGTCTTCCGCCGTGGTCTCCGAATGGGTGTAGGAAGCATTCAGATCCCAACCGCCCAGGCGCCCTTCGACGCCGAACGCCAGGTGCCGCGCTTCAGTCTTCCAGTCGTCGGTACGGCCACCGGCATCGACCAGGCGCAGGCTCATGGTGGCTGAATTCACGGTCGCCGGGTCCACGCCCAGCTTGACCAGCGCCGGCACCACATTCGCTTTGTACAGCGCGGAATTGATATCCAGCGACAGCGGCTGGGCCGGCGGCGCATAGCGCGCCGTGCTGGTGAACTTCGAATACAGGCCTTCGGCAAAGAAGGTCCAGTCGGCATTGAGCCTGAAATTGGTGGAGGCGAACAAGCCATCGCGCTTCAGTTCGGGCAGCAGTTCGACCACCGAGCCATAGTTGAACATGCAGCGGTCGCCCACCTTGAACGTATTCGGCGCACCGCATGCGCCAGTGTTGATCAGGCTTGGGTTGAACAGCACATTGCCATTGCTGGTGCGCGCATTGACGTTGCCCGGGATCGAATTGGCCGATACCTGGTACAGCGAATAGCGCTTGCCGCCTTCACTGAATTCATGCACCCCACCTGGCGCGGAGAAGCTGCGGTCGCTGGCGCTCAGCTCTTTTTGCGTGTCGTGGCTGTAGGCCAGCAGCACGTTGAAGCCATCGGTCTCCAGCTCGCCAAAGCCCTTGGATATCGCAACGTTCGACGTGGCGCCTTCGCTGCCCTTGGTGGGACGGTTGTAGGTCAGCTCGATATGGGCATCGGTCTGGTTTTTCTTCAGGATGAAGTTGACCACGCCGGCAATCGCATCGGAACCATACAGCGCGGAAGCGCCGTCGGTCAGGATCTCGACCCGTTCAACCGCCGACAGCGGGATCGAAGCCAGGTTGACCGCGGAGCCCGAGCTATAAGGCGCGATGCGCCGACCGTTCAACAGCACCAGCGTGTAGCCGGTGCCGATGGCATGCACCGAAGCGGTCTGCACGCCCCCGCCGCCGCCATTGATCGACGCGGCCGACGTGACAAAGCCCTGCATGGAAGGCAGCGTGGCGACCAGGTCGGCCACGGTAGTGGCGCCGGTCTGCTCGATCTGCGCCTTGGAAAGGGTCTGCACCGGCAATGCGCCTTCGACTGCAACGCGCTTGATTGCCGAACCGGTGATCTCGACCCGCTGGATGTTCTCCTCAGCCATGACCGGCAGGGCTGCAACGCCCATGCCGGCCATGAACATCAGTCGCACGGAGCGCGACAGGATGGTTTCTTTCATCATCGTTTCCTCTTTGACTCTCTGTTTTTGTACTCGCCGCGGCTTGCGGCTCGTTTATCAGAGCATGTCAATTCAGCAATGAAAAATGAAAAAAGCAGATTGTGCAGGAGTCGATGGAAATCCGGCTTCGAATCAACAAGTTTCCTGTCGTTTTTACGACAAGCGAAAGAAAAAGCAAAAAAAAACGGATACCCGAAGGTATCCGTTTTGTAGGGCTTGCTAGCTAGCTCGAATTAGAACTGATAGGTCAGGCCGAGCGAGAAGAAGCGGCCAACTGCGCCAGCCTGGTGCAACGAAGCGTTGTACGCGGTCTGTGCGGTTGCATTGCCGTAGGTACCAACGTCGATCGGAGGCTGCTTGTCGAACACGTTCAGGATCGCGCCGCGGACCGACAGGTCCTTGGTGATCTTGTACACCACGTTCAGGTTGGTGGTGGTGAACGACGACACGCGGCAGTACTCAGCAGGCTGGGTCACACCCTGGAAGTAGGTACGGCCACCGACGTCAAGACCGGTCGAATCGCAGGAGGTACCGCCAACCGATGGATCCAGGGTCGAGAACGAGCTGGTGTAGTTCATGGTTGCGCTCAGATCCAATGGACCACGGACATAGCCCAGGGTGAACTGTGCACGGTCTTTCGGGTTACCGGTCGCGCCGCCAACCACGGATGGGCCTTGGGTGCCGGCCATCGAGTAGACGGTGCCATCAGCAGCGATCTGCTTGTACGACAGGGTGTGCGCTACGTTCAGGTTAGCGCGCAGGGTACCCATGTCGCCCATGCGCCATTTGTAGCTGATGTCAGCTTCGAGGCCGCTGGTCTTGGTCTTGCCGCTGTTGATGTACGGCGACAGGGCGTAAGCCGCGGTACCGACGCTAGGCGTGCCCAGGAAGGTGCCGCCGTTGCCGTCGGAGATCTCCATCGGAACCGGTGCAACGCGCACGAAGGTCGGCACGAAGCCTGGCAGATTGCCGGCTGCGGTCACGATCTGGTTCTTCACTTCGATGTTGTAGTAATCGAAGGTTGCGCTCAGATCCTTGACCGGATCCAGGATAATGCCCAGGTTGTACGAGGTCGACTTCTCAGGCGCCAGGTCCTTGTTGGTGATCTGGACGTATGGTGGGCTGATCGCGCACTGGTTAACCGCGTTGCCTGCGGTCGTGGTCTTGCCGTCCGGGCACAGGATCGGGTCAGGAATCGCGTTGAAGGTGAAGAACGAACCTGCGTTGCCCACTTCAGCCGGGTTAGGTGCACGGAAACCTTTGGCGATGCCACCGCGGAAGCCAACCTGCTTGGTTGGAGCCCACTTGAAGTTGGCAGCTGGGGTGAACGAGTGACCGTAGCTGTTGTAGTGGTCGTAACGAGCCGACAGGTGAGCTTCCAGAGTCTTGAGCGGGTTGGCTTGCAACTCGGCAAACACAGCGGCGTTGGTCTCATCGCCGATCACGAAGGCGGAAGTGCTAGCCACTTGACCGGTCAAGGTTGGGCCGGCTGGCGGCGAATTCTGCTTGCGCTTGTGCCAGTGACCACCAACCGCCAGCGCCAGAGGACCTTGACCCAGTTGCATCAGTTCACGGGAACCGATCAGGTCAATGTAGTTCAGCTTGGAGGTCAGCTCATTGGTGAAGTGCGGCGAAACGCTGGCCAGGATCGATGGATCGTTGCCGCCCAGCACGTTGAAGCTACCGTTGTTCAGAGCCGCGTACAGCGAAGGACGGTCGATGTAACCGCTGTATTTGATGTCGGTCTTGACTTCGGTGATACCTGCGCCGCCGTTGATATCCCAGCCAGCAGCCGTGCCCTTGATGTCGGCAGCCAGGCGGGTGGTCTTGGCGGTGTTGTCCAGGGTGTTGGTTGGATCGACGCCAGGGATATAGCCGTACAGGCGTGCTGCAGAGCCCAGGTTGTTGGTGATGCCGCCACCGCCAACTTTTGCACCGGCTGCGAACAGGGTGCTCGGGATGCGGTTGACGCCGGCAGTCAGCACGCCATTATTCAGGGTGGTGTTACCAGCGAAGGTGCTTGGCGAGAAGGTCGCGCCCATGCCGCGGTTGTTGACACTGTCACGGCGGAACAGCGAAGCTTTCAGGCCCAGTTCCCAATCGGCGCCCAGCTTCTTGGTAAAGCCAGCCATCACGTTGATGTTCTGGGTCCGTGGCTGGATGTTACCTGCGGTATCACGCACGATGCAGTTATCGGACATGTACTTGTTGAAGTTGCAGTTCGAATCCAGGAACTGGTAGTTCGCTGGGTTCAACGCTGCAGAGCCGTTGACTTTCGCGCCGGACGGGTTGTACAGGAACGGGGTGCTGGCTGCGGTCAGGAAGCTGTTGATGCTGACTGGCTGCAGGGTCACAGGGTCGATACGTGCGACCGGTGCGCCCAGGCTGATGTTGTTGCCGCCGCGCAAACGCCAGTCACGGTTGTCCCAGTCATTGCCTTCGCGGTCAGCGACCTTGATCGCTTCCTGGCGACGGAATTCCGCAGTGATAAAGGCGTTGTAGCCGTCGGCGTCCAGATCGCCAAAGCCGGTGCCGAACGAGGCACGGGTGGTCTTGCCGCCGCCGTGCTCGGTGGTGCCGCCTTCCACGTTGACGCGGGTGCCGGTGATGCTCTTCTTCAGGACGATGTTGACCACGCCTGCGATAGCGTCGGAACCGTAGGTCGCCGATGCGCCGCTCTTCAAGACGTCGATGTGGTCGATGGCGTCAAATGGGATCGACGAAACGTCGACGAAGGAGCGCTGCGAGTCATCCGACAGCGGGTATGGTGCCACACGGTGGCCGTCAACCAGTACCAGGGTTGCGCCGACGGTCAGGCCGCGCAGCGAAATGCCGCTGGCGCCGTTTGCAAACGCGCCGGAGAAGCCAGTGCCCAGGGTACCTGCGCCGTTGGCGGCCAGGTCGGTCAGCAGTTCGGCGACCGAAGTCTTGCCACTACGCTGGATGTCTTGGGCGGTCAGTACTTGCACCGGTGCAGCGGTTTCAGTGTCGGTGCGGCTGATCAGAGAGCCGGTCACCACCACGCGCTGGACAGTTTCGCCAGACTGCTGCTGCGCCATGGCTGGCATAGCAGCCAGAACGGCCGCGCCGCCGAAGGCCACGGCCAGCGAACGAACAAGAATCGTCTTTTTCAACATTTTGGTTCCTAAAATATTTGTTTGTCCCGACTAAACCAAAAAAACATGATCACCTTTTGGGCGATACCGAAGTCAATTGCATCAATTGATTTCAGCGTAGGATAAGACCATGACCAACTTGTCTATGTCAATAAAAGCACCAGCAATATGATAAAAAACAACAGTGCTAAAGCATTAGCGCGTAGGATTACGTAGTTCGATACGTATCGCTACAAAAGCAAATAATTGACTGGAGATTGGCGAAATTTGCACGCCCGAGCCATTTTCACGATCAGGTGCAAATGTGTGGGAATTAATACCTGGACATTATCGCCAATACAATTGGTGATAATTAGACAGTTCGCCAAATTAATCGGCGAACTAATTGAATTACTGCGAGAGATAATCGAACTTGCAAATAAGCAAGCTGCGCAATTTATCAACTATTGCATCCTTCCCCTGCAAAGTACAGTAAATGTTTGTATCGAGGCGCTACCCCGTTGCGTGATTACAACCATTGAAAGCGGGTAGAATGTCGCCTTTGGGCCCGTTGCGCGCCCCATCTTGCTGAGAAAGACCATCATGTTGCGACTAAATGAAATCAAACTCCCTCTCAACCACGAGGAACCGGAGCTGGCCAAGGCCATCCTGGCCCGACTGAAGATTTCACCGCAGCAGATGCTGGGCTTTACTGTCTACAAACGCAGCTATGATGCGCGAAAGAAGGCCAACATCTCGCTAATCTACTCGGTGGACGTCGAAACCACGGACGACGCCGGCATCCTGGCCAAGGGTGCCGACGACAAGCACCTGATGCCCTCGCCGGACATGGCCTATAAATTCGTGGCCCATGGCGTCAACGCCGACGGCAGGCAGCCGCGCCCGGTAGTCATCGGCATGGGGCCGTGCGGGCTGTTCGCGGCCCTGATCCTGGCCCAGATGGGCCTGAAGCCCATCATCCTCGAACGCGGCAAGACGGTTCGCGAGCGCACCAAGGATACTTTTGGTTTCTGGCGCAAGCGCGTGCTGAATCCTGAATCGAACGTGCAGTTCGGCGAAGGCGGCGCCGGCACCTTCTCGGACGGCAAGCTGTACAGCCAGATCAGCGACCCCAGGCACTATGGCCGCAAGGTGCTGACCGAGTTTGTTAAATCCGGCGCACCGGAAGAAATCATTTACGTCAGCAAGCCGCACATCGGCACCTTCCGCCTGGTCAAGATGGTGGAAAACATGCGCGAGGAAATCACCGCCCTTGGCGGAGAAATCCGCTTCGAGCAGCGCGTGACCGATTTCGACATTCGCGAGGAGAACGGCGTGCGCCAGGTGCGCGGCGTGCACCTGGCCAGCGGCGAATACATCGAAACCAGCCATGTGGTGCTGGCCATCGGCCACAGCTCGCGCGACACGTTTGAAACCTTGTACCAGCGCGGCGTTTATGTGGAAGCCAAGCCGTTCTCGATCGGCTTCCGCGTCGAGCACCCGCAATCGCTGATCGACCAGTGCCGCTTCGGCCCGAACGCCGGCCACCCTATCCTGGGCGCGGCCGATTACAAGCTGGTGCACCATGCCAGCAATGGCCGCGCGGTGTACAGCTTTTGCATGTGCCCGGGCGGCACCGTGGTGGCGGCAGCATCGGAACCGGGCCGTGTCGTGACCAACGGCATGTCGCAGTATTCGCGCGCCGAACGCAATGCCAACAGCGCCATCGTGGTATCGATCAGTCCAGAGGAAGATTACCCGGGCCACCCGCTGGCCGGCATCGAGCTGCAGCGCCGCCTGGAAGAGAAAGCCTATGTACTGGGCGGATCCAACTACAACGCACCGGGCCAGTTGATGGGCGATTTCGTGGCCGGCCGCGCGTCGAGTGACGTCGGCGCCGTCACGCCGTCCTTCAAGCCTGGCATCACCTGGACCGACCTGGCCACCATCCTGCCGGAATACGCCGTGGTGGCGCTGCGCGAAGCCTTCCCTGCCTTCGACAAGCAGGTCAAGGGCTACTTCAAGCACGACGCCGTGCTGACCGGCCTGGAAACCCGTACCTCGTCGCCGATCCGCATCAAGCGCAATAACGACGACCTGCAAAGCCTGAACACGCGCGGCCTGTTCCCGGCCGGCGAAGGCGCAGGCTATGCCGGCGGCATCCTGTCGGCCGGCGTGGATGGCATCAAGGTGGCGGAAGCCGTCGCGCTGTCTATGCAGGCGGCAGACAAGACTTGACTTCAAACGGCATGCGCAGGTGGAAGCGGCAGCCCTGTCCGGGCTGGCTGTGTACTTCCACCGCGCCGCCCATCTGCTGCATGATGGTGTACACGATATGCATGCCCAGCCCTGAACCACCCTGCCCGCGCTTGGTGGTGAAGAAGGGCTCGTAAATCCTCTCCCGCACGCCGGGCGCCAGCCCGACGCCCTGGTCGACGAAATCCATCTCCAGCCAGCCGTCGGCCACGCTGGCGCGCACCGTCACCGTGCCGCCCTGCCCGTTCGGATAGGCATGGCGCGCCGCGTTCATCAGGAGGTTGGACAGCACCTGGGAAAACTTCCCGGGCGGCAGGCGTGGCCGCAGCAGGTGGTCGATCTCCACCTCGACCTTGATGCCGGCCTTGCGCAGCTCAGGGCTGTGCGCCGACACCACACCCTGCACATAGTCTTTCAGCGCCAGCGTGCTGACATGCTCCGTGCCCTGGTCCACCGCCAATTGCTTGAAATTGCCGATCAGGGCCGCCGCGCGGTGCAGGTTCTGTTCGATCAGCGCCGCAGCATCGTTCAGGCGCGCCGCCAGGTTGACCAGGTCGGAGCGGCTCACTTTCGGCGCCTCCAGCGCCTGCACCAACTGTGCCGTGTAGCTGCTCATTGCCGATGCGGCCGTCAGCGCCACGCCCACCGGCGTATTTACTTCATGCGCCACGCCAGCGACCAGCGAGCCCAGTGCCGCCATTTTTTCCTGCTCCACCAGGCTGGCCTGCGCCGCGCGCAAGGCATCGGTGCGGCGCGAGACCTTTTCTTCCAGCAGGTGCTCGCGGTCCTGGTGCTGCAGTTCCGCCGCCGCACGCGCCGCGAAAATCGACAGCAGCGACAGCGCCAGCAAGCGCTTGTTCTCGTCGATCTGCTTGGTGTCGATGGCCGACAGGATGCCCAGCGTCTTGCCCTCGGTGTCGACCATCGGCATGCCGACATAGCTTTCCGCCTTCATGTCCACCAGCAGCGTGTCCAGCGGATAATCCTGCTGGATGCCGCAGCCGTGGAAGCACATGGTCTGGTCGGTGACGTTGTGGCAAGGCGTGTGTTCCAGGCTGTATTCCATATTCGGCAGGAACTCCTCGCCGGCCCACACGGCAAGCGTGCGGATGCCCTCCTGCCCATCCGGCATGCGGATCACGCGGCCGGCGATCACGTAAGTCACATCCAGGGCCGCCGCCAGGTCGCGCACCAGCACGCGGAAAAACTCGCCGCCGCGGGCACGCGCAGTGGAATCGGTAATCGAGCGCAACGCCGCCTCGGCCAGGGTGCGCGCGTCGTTGGCGTCGAATAATTCCATCGCGGGCTCCTAATGGGGTGGGTAGCGCCGATACAGGTCTTGCAGGTCATCCTTATGCTGCAGCAGCAGGTTGGCCAGCGCAGGATCGAAACGGCTGCCGCTTCCCTCGCGCACTTCGTCCAGCGCACGCTGCAGCGTGTGTGCCGGGCGATAGCTGCGCGGGCTCACCATGGCGTCGACGAAGTCGGCCAGCGCCGTGATGCGCGCGGCCAAGCTGATGTCGGCGCCCTGCAAGCCTTGCGGATAGCCGGCGCCGTCCCAGCGCTCATGATGCTCATGGGCGATGCGTGCGGCCAGTTGCAGCACCGGCTGCGTCGATGAGGACAACATATGCCAGCCGATATCGCTATGCCCCTGCATGCGCGTGCGCTGCGCCGCATCGAGCGGACCGGGCAGGTTGAGGATCTCGTCCGGGATGCCGGCATGGCCGATATCGTGCAGCGGAGCGGCCTGGCGCAACTGGCGCACGGCGTTGTCCGGCATGTCGACCGCTTCGCCCAGCATGGCGGCAATCTCGCCCACCCGTTCGACGTGGCCGCCGGATGCGGCCGAACGGCGCTCCAGCGCCTCGCCAAGGATGTGGATGATGGCGTCCTGCGTCGCTTCCAGCTCCTCGCGCGCCAGCAAGCGCTCGTAAGTGATGGCGACATTCGCCGAGAACAGGCCAAGCAGCTCGCGCTCCTCGTCTTCCAGCGCCTCGCTGAACGACATGTAGAGCAGGCTTTCATTGCCGTCGCGCGTGCGGTAGTAGCAGGCGTAGTACAGCGCTCCGTAATGGTCGGCCTGCTCCGCCATGCAGCGCAGGAAGGCGTCGCGCACGCGCACCGGCAAATGGTCCAGCGTTTCTTCCAGTGCCAGGTCGGCATAGGCCGTGGTCACCGCCAGCACCTGCAGGCGGCCCGGCTGGCGCGCGGCGGCATAGGCATTCATGCGGCTGGCGCACACGCCCTCCGCCTGGCGCCCCAGCAAGGCCGAAGCCTGCTCCAGCACGGCGGAACAGAAGTGGCGCAAATTATCCGAATCGCAGACATGGGTGATGGCATCGATCGAGCGGCGCAAGCCGAGGCGGGCACGCTCCAGGCGCATCAGGTCGCGGTAGGCGCGCAAGCCGGAATAGAACACCGTGCTGAGCTTGGCATGCGTCAGTTCGGTCTTCTCGCGGTAATCGTTGATGTCGTAGCTTTTCAGCACCTGCGCCTGTGGCGCCTGGCCCGGCTGGCCGGTACGCAGCACGATGCGCACATTGCGGTCGCCCAGCTCCTCGCGGATGTAGCGCACCAGTTCAAGGCCGGCATGCTCGGATTCCATTACCACATCGAGCAGGATCAGGGCGAACTGGCCGGGCTGCGACAGGCGCTGGCGCGCCTCGGTGCCGGAATAGCAATGGGAGAAATGGACGCGGCGGCCGTCGAACTCAAAGTCCGACATCACCAGTTCGGTGACCTGGTGTACAGCTTGCTCATCGTCAACGACCAGGATTTCCCAGGGCGGGAGTGACGCAGCCGGGACTGGCGTCTCATCATCGTCGAACAACATTGCGTCATCCACCATGCCCAGCCCCACGAGAGGTTGTTTATTGTAAATTATATACCGCTACAGCCAGCCCACCTTCTTAAAGCGTCGATACAATGCGCCGCAAACAACAGCCATCAGGGTCAGGGCAGCCGGGTAGCCGAAGCGCCAGTCCAGTTCGGGCATATGCTTGAAATTCATGCCCCACAGGCCGGCAAAGGCAGTCAGCACCGCGAAAATTGCCGCCCAGGCCGCCAGCCGCTTGTTGACCTCCCCTTCTTCCAGCGCCACCATCGACAGGTTGACCTGGATCGCGGTACCGATGGTCTCGCGCATGGTATCGAGGGCGGAATTGATGCGCAGCAAGTGATCGTGGACGTCGCGGAAATATTCCTGCGTATTGCTGCAAACCGCGGGCACGCGGCCGCCATGGAGCTTGCCGATAGCATCAAGCAAGGGAGCCACGGTGTGGCGCACCGTCATGACTTTGCGCTTGAGTTCGTACAGCCGTTCGATGTTGTCCTGCTGGGAGCCGCGGATGAAGATGCGTTCCTCGATCTTTTCCAGCTCCACTTCCAGCGTATCGATGATGGGGAAGTAACGATCGACCACCGCGTCCATCAGGGCGTACAGCACGAATCCGGAGCCTTGCTGCAGCAGATGCGGTTCGCGTTCCGCGCGGGCACGCACGCCGAGGAAGTCCTTGGTGGAATTGGATCGGTTGGACAGCACGTAGTTGGGGCCGACGAAGATGTCGACTTCGCCGACGTGCAATTCTTCCTCGCGCAGTTCGAGCATCTTCACGACCACGAACAGGGAGTCGCCGTATTCCTCGATCTTGGGGCGTTGCTGGCCGCGGCCGGCGTCCTCCACCGCCAGTTCGTGCAGGCCGAACTCCTCCTGCATCACTGCGAGTTCATCGTGGGTGGCATCGCGCAGGGCGACCCAGACAAAGGCGTCGTTACGCGCCACGTAATCGCTGATGTCCTCCACCGGGATATCAGCCAGCTTGCGCCCATCCTGGTAGGCGACGCAGTTAATCAGCATGCAGGCTCCTCAATTTTCCAAGCCCGCAGCATAACTTAAACCGGTACCCCAGTGTCAGACACAAGTGTCTGACTCTTGCCTGCGGCTGCCGCGGGTCGGACGGGGCGGCCAACCGACTGGTTTGCCGGCTCTAGTCGTCTTTGGCGCCGTCGATCCCCAGTTCGGCAATCTTGCGCGTGATGGTATTGCGCCCGATCCCCAGCCGGATCGCCGCATCGTTCTTGCGCCCGTGCGTGTACTTGAGCGCCGTGCGGATCAGCGCCGACTCGAACTGGCGCCCCAACACATCCATCACATCCTGCTGCCCGCTGCTCAACATCCCCGCAGCTTGCAGCTCGAGCAAGCTGAGCCACCCTTCCGGCGACGAAGCCAGCGCCGGCGGCGCCAGCGGCTGAACGGTGCCATGGTGCTGCGGCATCGCCGTCTCCGAAGCGGCCGGAGGAACGGCGTGCGCGGCGGCGGCATGGCTGTCCTGCCCTTGCGTCAGCTCCAGCGGCAAGTCCTTCACTTCCACCGTCTGCCCCGGCGCCATCACCGTAATCCAGTTGCACAGGTTTTCAAGCTGGCGCACATTGCCCGGCAACTCAAGCTGCTGCAAAAACGCCAGCGTCGAATCGCTCATGCGCTTGGCTTCCACGCCAAGCTGGCGCGCGCTTTGCACCAGGAAGTGGCGCACCAGGATGGGGATATCCTCGCGGCGCTCCCTCAAACTGGGCAGGCGCAGGCGGATCACGTTCAGGCGGTGGTACAAGTCCTCGCGGAACAAGCCATCACGCACGCGCTGCTCGAGGTTCTGGTGCGTCGCCGTAATCACGCGCACATTGGCCTTCAGCGGCGAGTGGCCGCCGACGCGGTAGAAGTGCCCGTCCGACAGCACCCGCAGCAAACGCGTTTGCAGGTCGAACGGCATGTCGCCGATTTCGTCCATGAACAGCGTGCCGCCTTCGGCCTGCTCGAAACGTCCGCGGCGCGTGGTCTGCGCACCGGTAAAGGCGCCGCGCTCATGGCCGAACAGTTCGGATTCCAGCAAGTCCTTTGGAATCGCTGCGGTATTGATGGCGATGAAGGGCTGCTCGGCGCGCGGGCTGTGCTTGTGCAGCGCGCGTGCCACCAGCTCCTTGCCGGTACCCGATTCGCCGGTGATCAGCACCGTCACATTCGATTGCGACAGGCGGCCGATGGCGCGGAAGACTTCCTGCATGGCCGGCGCCTGGCCCAGGATTTCCGGCGTATCGGCCGGCCCCGATTCGATGCTCGACTCGCGCAGGCTTTCGTCCAGCGCGCGGCGGATCAGCTCCACCGCCTTGTCGATATCGAAGGGCTTGGCCAGGTATTCAAAGGCCCCGCCCTGGAACGCCGCCACGGCGGAATCCAGGTCGGAGAAGGCGGTAATGATGATCACCGGCAGGCCGGGATGGCGCTGCTTCACCAGCTGCAGCAAGTCGAGGCCGGAGTCGCCCGGCATGCGGATGTCCGACACCAGCACCTGCGGCGTCTCATGTTCCAGCGCGGCGACCGCATCGCGCGCATTGGCAAAGCTGCGCGTTGCGAGGTTCTCCCGCGCCAGGGCTTTCTCCAGCACCCAGCGGATCGATTCGTCGTCGTCAACTATCCAGATTGGTTTCATGTATTCCGATCAAGGCAAAGGCAATAAGATTCTGAAGTCCGTTTGACCAGGCCTGCTTTCGCATTCGATAACCCCCATGTGCTGTTGCACGAAGGTTTGCGCCAGCGTCAGTCCCAGGCCGCTGCCGCCATCCCGGCCCGACACCAGCGGGTAGAAGATACGGTCGCGGATCTGGGGCGGGATGCCCGGTCCGTTATCGATGATATGCAAATCTAATGCCAGCTGATAACGCACCTTCGCCAGCGTCATCTGGCGCGCGACGCGGGTGCGCAAAATGATCTCGGCATCGCCCTGCTCGATGCGCGCGGCGAGCGCTTGCGCGGCATTGTGGGCAATGTTCAGCACCGTCTGGATCAACTGTTCCTTGTCGCCGCGGAATTCGGGCAAGGAGGCATCGTAGTCGCGGCGGATGGTGAGACCGACCGGGAATTCGGCCAGGATCAGGCTGCGCACCCGTTCCAGCACCTCGTGGATATTGACGTCGCCCACGATATGCGGCCGGCGGTGCGGCGCCAGCAGGCGGTCCACCAGCGTTTGCAGGCGGTCCGCTTCCTTGATGATGACCTGGGTGTATTCGCGCAAGTGCGTCAGGTGCAGCGGCGGCAGCTCCATTTCCAGCAATTGCGCCGCGCCGCGGATGCCGCCCAGCGGATTCTTGATTTCGTGCGCCAGGTTGCGGATCAGCTCCTTGTTGACCTGGCTCTGGTCCATCAGGCGCTCTTCGCGGTCCTGCTTCATCTGCTGCACGATTTCGCGCAGCTCGATCATCACTGTGCCGTCCGGCTCGTCCAGCGCACTGGCGATGATGTGCACGTGCAGCGCTTCGCGCCCTGTGCGCTCCAGCACCAGCTCCTGCCGCACGTCGGAGAACTTGTGTTCGCGCGCCTGCGCAATGATGTTGTCGAGTTCCAGCGGCGCCGCAAACAGGCCGCCCAGTGGTTGGCGCGCCAGGGCCTTGAGCGATGACTCCAGCAGGTTTTCGCCGGCCGCGTTGAGGTAAAGGATATGGCCGGCGCCATCGACGATGACGACGGCCGATGCCAGCAGGTCCAGCCCTGCCAGTTCAGCGGGCCGGATACTGGCAAGGCTGTCTGAGGTCATTTTATGTTGGCAAGCTCGCGCTTCAGCGCTTCCACGTTTTGTTCCGCACGCGCGATGCTGTCCTTCAGGCCAGCCACGCGCTCCTGGTACTTGGTGGAATTGCGCTCGTCGGCACGGCGTTCAGGCTCGCCGTTATTGAATTCCTTGCGCAAATCCGCCAGCTTACGGTTTTCGGTGTTGAGCTCATCGGTCAGGATGGCGCGGCGGTCCGCATCGCGGGCTTTCTGCTCCGAGCTTTCCACGCGCGGGAAGTTGGCTGGCGCCACGGCCGGTGCGGCCGGCGTTGTGCCGCGGCGCGCGCCGCCCGGCGCGGGAATGGTAGCGCCTGGCAGGTCCAGCATCTTGCAATTCTTCCCCTTGCGGGAATCGGTCAGTTCCTTGCGGCCATCGGCATCCACGCAGAGAAAAATTTGCTGCGCCTGCGCTGCGCCACTCACGGCCAGCAACGCCAGCCCATGTAATACGAGAGTGCGAGTGTTCATGCCCCGACTATACAACATCCGAAAAAAAACGCGAGGAAAGCAGCTTGCTGACCTCGCGTTTTTGTTGATTGCCAGTTAATCCCGGCAATCGAGCCCTGATTACAGGGAGTAGTACATGTCGAACTCGACCGGGTGAGTAGTCATGCGCATGCGGGTGACTTCGGTCATCTTCAGTTCGATGTAGGCATCGATCATCGAATCGGTGAACACGCCGCCGCGGGTCAGGAACTCACGGTCTTTGTTCAGGTGATCCAGCGCTTCTTCCAGGGATGCGCAGACGGTTGGGATCAGTGCATCTTCTTCCGGTGGCAGGTGGTACAGGTCTTTGGACGCTGCTTCGCCTGGGTGGATCTTGTTCTGCACGCCGTCCAGGCCGGCCATCATCAGTGCCGCGAAGCACAGGTATGGGTTGGCCAGCGGGTCCGGGAAGCGGGTTTCGATACGGCGGCCTTTTGGATTGGCCACGTGTGGAATACGGATCGAAGCCGAACGGTTACGTGCGGAGTAAGCCAGTTTCACCGGAGCTTCGTAGCCTGGCACCAGGCGCTTGTACGAGTTGGTGCCTGGGTTGGTGATCGCGTTCAGTGCTTTAGCGTGCTTGATGATGCCGCCGATGTAGTACAGGGCGAAATCGGACAGGCCGGCATAGCCGTCGCCAGCGAACAGGTTCTTGCCGTCTTTCCAGATCGACTGGTGCACGTGCATGCCGGAACCGTTGTCGCCAACGATAGGCTTAGGCATGAAGGTAGCGGTCTTGCCGTAGGAGTGAGCCACGTTCCAGACGATGTATTTCAGGTTCTGGGTCCAGTCGGCGCGCTCGACCAGGGTCGAGAACTTGGTGCCGATTTCGTTCTGGCCAGCGCCAGCCACTTCGTGGTGGTGCACTTCGACCGGGATGCCCATCGATTCCAGGATCAGGCACATTTCGGAACGCATGTCCTGGAAGGAGTCGACTGGAGGCACTGGGAAGTAGCCGCCCTTCACGGTTGGACGGTGGCCGGAGTTGCCGCCGTCGATGTCCTTGTCGGTCGACCAGGAAGCTTCGTCGGAGTCGATCTTGACCATGGCGCCGGACATGTCGATCTTCCACTTCACGGAGTCGAAGATGAAGAATTCTGGCTCTGGACCGAAGTAGGCGGTGTCGCCCAGGCCGGAGGATTTCAGGTAGGCTTCTGCGCGCTTGGCGATGGAGCGTGGGTCGCGGTCGTAGCCCTTGCCGTCCGACGGTTCGATCACGTCGCACTGCATGAACAGGGTGGTTTCTTCGAAGAATGGGTCGATATTGGCGGTCGATGGATCCGGCAGCAGGATCATGTCGGAAGCTTCGATGCCTTTCCAGCCGGCGATGGAGGAACCGTCGAAGGCGTGGCCCGATTCAAATTTGTCGATGTCGAAATGGGACACAGGCACGGTTACGTGCTGTTCCTTGCCACGGGTATCGGCGAAACGGAAGTCCACGAACTTGACTTCGTGCTCTTGTACCATCTTCAGAACATCTGCGGCGGTCAGTGCCATTACATATCTCCTAAGTGAAAAAACTGCCGCGACCTCTTGGGTGCGGCGAACGCTGGTGGTACATTAAGCAGATATCATGCCAGCTAATTCCATGCTACCGACACGTAAACAACGCACCATGCGGGTGCGCCTGCCGATTATTGCACCTTTGTGGTGCATTTTTGCACCAATTGAAGCAAATGCATCGTTGTGGTGCAGTCATCATAAAGGAAAAACCATGAGTTCCAATTCCGAAATCCTCGACCGTGCACGCAAACGCGACACTTCCCTGCCCTACGCCGGTGCGGTGACCCCGCATGAGGCATACGAGCTGTTGAAATGCGACCCGCAGGTGCGCCTGGTGGATGTGCGGACCAATGCCGAGCGGGATTGGGTGGGACGGGTGTCGATTCCGGCCGATCAGCACCATGCGGCGCAGTGGAATGTTTATCCGGGCGGGACGCCCAACCCCGACTTCCTGGGCCAGTTAGCGGCAGCGGTGCCGGGCAAGGATACGGTGATCGTTTTCCTGTGCCGTTCGGGCGTGCGTTCGCGCCACGCAGCCAAGGCGGCGACTGAAGCCGGCTATACCCAGTGCTACGACATCCTGGAAGGCTTCGAAGGCGACAAGGATGGCGAAGGCCACCGCAAGACGGTAGGCGGCTGGTGCAAGGCCGGCCTGCCGTGGACCGGCGCCTGATTCATTCTCCCCCGTTCCACAAGGCCAGGTATTTGCCTGATCGATTGAGCAGGTCGCGCTCCATTGCCGCCAGCCGCTGCGGCGGCGGCGCGCGGCGATGGGCATTGAAGCCGCTGTAGCCCAGGCCCAGGCGGCCGCCCGGCACCTGGTAGCCGATGAATTCCATGATCGTCGGCAGCAAGTCGAAATGCAGCAACTGCGCGCGATTCGGCGCCGGCGCCTCATGCGCCAGGAAGGCGTTGAAGATGGTCCGCTGCGGCATCTGCGCCAGTTGCGGCGACAGCGGATTCTTGCGCGACAGGTGGTCGCCGACAATCACCACATTGGTGTTTTCCAGGTAGCCGTTGCGTTCCGCAAAACGGACAAAATCGGCCACCGCTGCGGCGCTGCAGGACACGATGCCATCGAATTGTTCCGCATAGCCCTGCTGCGCGCATTGCGCCGACAGCATGCCGGCCGGTTCGTGGGTATCGACTGTCAGCAGCGACAGGTTGAACTTCTGTTTCGAAGATGCCAGTTCGCGCAACCTGGCCTTCGCCTCGCGGAACAAATCGGCATCGTACAAACCCCAGCCGTTCATGGCGCTTTCGCTGGCGCCGCGCTGCAGCCATTCATCCTTGCCGTAGATCTCGTGATAATGGTGCTGGCGCAGGAACTTGTCCTTGCCCGCAAAGCTGGACGCGGCGCCGCCCATGAACACGTTGCGGTAGCCGCGCTGGGCCAACAGGTCGCTCAGGCACACGGCCTTGCCGAGAAAGGACTCCATCATTTGCCCTTGTGTATTGCCGTCGAAAATGGAGACCTTTTCCAGCGGCACCGCGCATTGGGTGGCAACCATCGCGGCAATGGTCCAGCCGGTGCCCGGCGCCTGTTCATAGGCGGGAAAACTGGTGCCGTGCAAAGCGGTCAACGGCTCAAGCAGGTTGCGCCCGAAAGCATTGCGGTCGGCGTAGCCGGTCTCCAGGCTTTCCACGTAAATCAGCACCAGGTTTTTCGCCTGCCGCTCGTGCAGCGCAACCGAAGCAGGCGGCACATAGTTCGCGCCGAAATAGTCCGGTCCGAAGTTCGCTTCCACGTATTTGATGGCCGACACGTCCCATAGCCAGAAAGCGATGGCGGCGGCAAGCAGCAGCGGCGGCAACAGGCGCTGGTGTCGCGGCACCAGGCGGCTCTGGGCCCAGGCCAGCAACACGAACAACAACAATGGTGCAAGCACGCACCAGCGTATGAAGCGCTTGGTGAAGACAGGGTCGGAAGTTCTTGCGAGATCAAGCCCGAAGTTCAGGTGATATGCGATCTGGTAAAGATCGACCTGCCCGAAATACCGGTGGATCCAGTAGCTCAGGCAAAACAGGAATATGGCGGCCAGCGACAACGCGCTGCGAACCAGGTGTTCGCGCTGGGATGTAAGAAATGAAATGGGCATCGGGATAATTCAATATCGTCGATGCCCATCGTCTCAAGCAGATGTAACAGCCGGTTATCCAAATCCCGGCTTTTTGTATCGCAGCTTTATGCTCTTGTAAAAAAACTGCGCAACTGTAAAGCCGGGTTAAGACAGGTTAAAGCGCGTAATTCAAACGGGCATACACGAAGCGGCCGGAGCGCCCGAACGGCGAGTAGTTGGAATATGGCGCATTGCCGGTGCCGTTCAACAGCGCCGGATACGGATCCGGATACTGGTCGAACAGGTTCTCCGCCCCCACCGCTGCAGTCAGGCGCTGCGTGATCTTGTAGCGCCCTTCCACGTCCACCAAGGTCTTCGGCGTCATCCAGTGATCGCGTGCGGGATTCGCATCCGGCTGCAGCACCTTGCCGTAGCGCGTGGCGCGGAAAGTACCGCTCCAGTTGCCCAGCGTATGGTTCACACTGGCAGTGAACTTGGTCTGCGGCGTGCCATGCTCGAAGGTCAGCACGTTGACGCGGTCAAACAGTGGCGGTGCGGGATTCAGCGCGGCCAACTGCGCGGTCACCGGCACCTTGGTCACTTCGGTCTTGGTGTAGTTGCCCGCCAGCGTGAAGTCGAACTTGCCCACATTGCCGGCATTCCATGGATAGTTCGCCACCACGTCCACGCCGCGCGTCGTGGTGTTCACGCCGTTGATGAAGAAGCGCCCGCCGCCAATGCCGATGAAGCCCAACGACGTCAGGTAATTGCGCACATTGTCCTGCAGCAGGTTCTCCGACAGCACGATACGATCGCGGATCTTGATCTGGAACGCATCCACTGTCAGACTGGCCTTGCCCATCTTCGCCACCGCGCCGAGCGAGAAGTTGGTCGACTTCTCGGCATCGAGCGGCTTGGCGCCCAGCGCCACTGCCGCCGGATCGCTCGGCTTGAAAGTGGTGATGTCATACGGTACGCCGCCGACGAAGTTGGTCGCCGTGGAGGTAAAGAACTGTTGTTGCGGCGATGGCGCGCGGAAGCCGTTCTGCGCAGAACCGCGCAGGGCAAATGAAGGCGTGAAATTGTAGCGGGCCGCCAGCTTGCCCGACCAATTGTTGCCGAAGTCGGAGTAATGCTCGCCGCGCACCGCGGCCGACGCCAACAGGTTCTGCGTCACGTTCGCTTCCACGTCGGCATATACAGAATAGGCCTTGCGGTTGGCATCCGATTCATCGCTCGGACGGAAGCCAGGGAAAACCTGCGACCCTGAGGCCGTTGGTCGTGGGACCTGCGGAGCCGGCGGCGGCAGCGGTGGCAGCATCACCCCGCCGTTACGCCAGGAGTCGGGCTCGCCGGCGTGCAGGGAGTAGCCTTCGCGACGCGCTTCCGCGCCAAGCGCCACGTTGAGCGGCGACGACAGGCCCACTTCGTACTGGCGCACGGCCGACAGGTTGAGCGTCAATTGGTCGTACTTGAAGCCACCCGCGTCGAATACGGTCTTGGAGGCAGGGCCAAGGGAACGGTTCAGCGTGTTCTCAATGGTGAAGTCCATCCGGTTGTCGCCGTAGACGAGCGAGGCATCCATGTCCCAATCGCCAGCGGTCCAGGTGGCACCAAAGGCGGCGCTGAAATCCGCGACCGCTGGCGCGATGATCGGCAGGAAGCCGTCCGGATAAATCTGGATCGTATTGTTGTCCTGCAGCGCGCGGCGGAAGAAACCACCGGAGCGCGCATCGCGGTCCTGGTAGCTGGTCCAGCCATACAGCTTGACGCCGTCGGCCAGGTTGTAGCCTGCATTGGCGAAGAAGGTGTTCTGGGTCAGTTCAGGCTCGCCGTACCAGGCGTTGAAGCGATTGATCGTCGCCTCGCGCGGATCGAAGGCGCCGTTCACCAGCGGGTATTGCTGGCGCACGTCCCAGCCCGAACGCTCGGTGTGGTCCTGTCGCTTGCGCTCCAGCGCGATGGTCAGGAAGCCGTTCTCGCCAAGCTCCATGCCCTTCCACAAGCTCAGGTTCAGCGTATTGCCATCCTTGCGCTCGCGCGAGTTCTGCGTGCCCCAGGTAGCGCCGGCTGGCGGCGTGCCGGGATTGAAGTTGTATTCGGTATCGCGGCGGCCATAGCTCACGCTGGCCTCGCCTCCGGTGCGGTCGGTGCGCAGGCGCACGTTGATCACGCCGGCAATCGCGTCCGAACCGTATTGTGCGGAAGCGCCATCGCGCAGCACTTCAATGGTCTTGACGATGCCGGCCGGGATGGTGTTCATGTCGACCGCTGCCGAACCGCGGCCGATCGTGCCGTTCAGGTTGACCAGCGACGACGTATGGCGGCGCTTGGAATTGACCAGCACCAGGGTCTGGTCAGGCGCCAGGCCGCGCAGCGTGGCCGGGCGAATGGTGTCGGTGCCGTCGGCCAGGCCGGGACGAGGGAAATTCAAAGAAGGCAGCGCGACCGACAGCGCTTGCGTCACTTCCGGAACGCCGGCGTTCCTGATGCTGTCGGCGCTGATGACGTCCACCGGTGCGGTGGTGTCTAGCACCGTGCGGTTGGAGACCCGGGTACCGGTCACCACCACAGTAGCGGTTTCGCCGGCAGGCGCTTCCTGCGCCCACGCGGCATTCGTGAAAAGAGATGCAACTGCGATTGCGAGAACCTGTTTTTTTGGTGCCATAGCTACCCCTTGTAGTTAAACCAGTTTCACTCCCCGGCTTATCTTTGAGGTAACTGTAAGCAACTGTCAATTAAGGGTCTCGCGGATACAACACTTTCATCTTGTTTTACGTGTTTGTACGTAGCTTCTGCCGCACGAACTCAATGTGGTTGCGCAAGCCATAGAACTCATCGGCAAAGGACAGCGGCACGCTCAGGCGGTTCACCCGTTCTTCGATCTGGTCCAGGCGGTGCAGCAGCTCTTCGCGCGGCTTGCCTTCGTCGACGCCTTGCTCCACCGAGCGCAGTTGACCGTACCAGCGATAGACGCGGGAGCGGATGCGCCACACATACAGCGGCGGCACGACTTTCGACAGCGGCAGGATCAAGGCGCCGACGGCCAGCACCACCACCCACAAGCGGTCGAACAGGTTGGCCAGCCAGAAGGTCATGTAGTGCTGCAGGAACGGCGGGCCATCCTTGTAGAACTTGGCTGCTTCGCGCGCGACCGGAATCTCGGTGTAGCGCGGCGATGGGAACTGGCCCTGCTGCTGGAACCAGCCTGCCCCGCTGTGGATGCTGCTGGCGGCTTGCACGAACAGGTCGACCAGGGCTGGATGCAGGTCTTCGCGCGCCACCAAGGTGGCCGTTGGCGCGATCAGGTGATAGTCGCGGGCCGGCAGGTCGCGGCCCAGGTCGACGATCCCGCGTGGCAGGGTGACGTGGGTCAGGAATGGCAGGCGGCGCGCGTAGGCTTCGGCTTGCGTGAAGTTGAACAGCCTGATCCCGGGCGTCATCAGCAGCATCTGGATCAGCGGGTCGTCGGGCGCGGCAGCGAATACCAGGGCGTCGATGCGGCCTTCCAGCAGTTCTACTGTGGCGGGGGTGTTTTCCAGGTCGCTCGCCGTGATGTCGCCGTTATGCACGCCGTTGATCTGCAGCACCTGCCGGAACAGGCGCGGTACGCCGCTGCCCTCGGGGCCGAGGTTGACCTTCAAGCCTTTGAGGTGGGTCAGGCTGGTGACGGCCTTCTTTTCGCGCATGAAGAGCCACAGGGGCTCGGTAAACAGGCTGCCCAGCGAGACCAGGCCGGTACGCTCGGCTTCTGCTTCGTTGGTGGAGCCGCTTTGCACGAAGGCGATGTCGGTGTCTCCCTTGTTCAGGCGTTGCAGGTTTTCCTGCGAGCCCTGGCTTTGCTGGAGGACGACCTTGATGCCGTGCTTGGCCATCGCCTGGGCGTAGCGCTTGCCGATGTTTTCGTAGGCGCTGTTTTCCTGGCCGGTGGAGAGCTTGACTATCCGCGGCGGGGTGGGGTCGATGATCCAGTAGGCCAGCGCACAGGCGCCGGCGATCAGCAGGACGGTGGGGGCGAACGAGACCAGCAGGTCGCGCAGGCTGATTCGGGTGAATTTGGTGATGAGTTTCATGCGCGCATTTTAAACCGGTAAACCAGTGTCAGACCCGCAGGGTCTGACACTTGCGTTGGCCTGGAGACTGCAGGGTGTCTGACCCTGGGGGTCAGACACCGGTCTACCGGTTTTAGCGGGCGCCGCAAGCGCGCAGCGGCGCGGCGGGAACGGCTGCAGCGGTGGCAGCCACCAAAGCCGCGGTGGCAACCGGCTGCACGCCACCCGGCGCCCCAGCCGCCATGGCCGTCACAACCGGCGCCGCCTTCTGCGCATTGGGCTCAATCAGCGGCATCAGCGAAGGCGCCAGCACCGTCAGCAACTGCACCGGCAGCGCGGAAGTAAAGTCGTAATTCTTCGACTCCGGCCCATGCACGTAAGCCGTCATCGAGCCAAAGAAGCGCTCGCCGATATTGAACACAAAGGTTGCCGAACGGTTCACATAACGCGACTCGATCAGGCGTCCGCCAGCGGCAAACACGTCGAAGCGCTGGTCGCCGGTGCCGGTTTTGCCGCCCACCGGAATAATCTGTCCATCCGAGCCAACGAATGCCGACTTCACGCGCCGCGCCGTACCGTCCGACACCACTTCACGGATCGCATCGGCCACCGCGCGCGCCACTTCCGGCGTCAGCACCTGCTCGTTGGTAGACGACTTGGTGCGTGCCACCGAAGTGTCGTATGGCGTGCCTTCCGCAAAATGCAGCGATTCGATGCGCTGCGTGGTCTTGCGCACGCCGCCGTTGATGATGATCCCCATCATCTCCGCCAGCGCTGCCGGGCGGTCGGCCGAAGCACCAAGCGTGGTGGCATACGAAGGCACCAGCGAATCGAACGGATAGCCCATCTTCTTCCACTGGCGGTGGATGCCCATGAAGGCTTCCATTTCCAGCAGGCCGGCAATACGCTTGTCCTGCGCGTACTTGTGATGGGTCTTGAACAGCCACTGGTAGACCTCCTGGCGCTCCTTCTCGCTGGCGGCAACCACGTCGGACAGCGAAGCCCCTTCGTTCTGGTGCAGGTAAGCCACCAGCCACAATTCCAGCGGGTGCACGGCAGCCAGGTAGCCGCGGTCGGCCAGGTTCCACTTGTCCATCGCGTACTGGTCGTACATCTTGGCCAGACGGTCTTCCGGCACATCGTTCTGCACCTTCAGGTTTTCGTTGACGAACTTGTCGAACTCCGCCAGCGTCGCGTTTGGATAGACGGTGCGGTGGATGTTCGCCAGGCGCACCGGCGTCGGGCGAATGGTGTCGAGCAGGATTGCATCCAGCTCCGTCGCCTTCTTGCCCTTGTACTTGGCGTAGAAGCGGTACAGGAACTCCTTGCCTTCCTTGTCGGCGAAGCGCGCCAGGTAGGCGGCGCGGCGCGGATCGTCGGAGTCGGTCAACAGGGTCTGCGAGGAGCCCGGCATCTGGAAGGAATAGTACTTGACCACGTCGCGCATCAGGCGCACGAACACCAGGTTGGTGGAACGGCGCAGCGCTTCGCGCACCGTCATGATCTTGAAGTCGTCGTCCTTGCTGAAGTTGCCGAAGTAATGCAGGCCGCCGCCGGTGAAGAAGCCCTCGCCCGGATTGGCCGAATACTTGCGCTCCAGCGCCGCCTGCAGCATGGCCGGCAGGTCGCGCTTGTCCTTCGGCGTCATGGTCAGGTATTCGATGCCCCAGGTGGTCAGGCGGTCGCGCTGGTCGACGTTGACCTTCTTCAGCTCCGCCACATCCATCTGGCCATACTTCTTGTGCAACTGGTCGACGATGTCCATATACGTCACCAGGGTGCGCAACTTGGCGGTCGAGCCCAGGTCCAGCTTGGCGCCTTCGTTGATGTCCAGCGGCTGGTCGTAGTTATCGGTCTGCACGCGCAGGTAGTTGGCGTGCTCGCCGCGCTCCAGCAGCGTGAAGCTGTACACCACATTGGCCGGGTCGCCATTGCCCAGCATGCCCTTGCCGGTCAGGCCGGCCTGCACCGCGGTCTCCGGCTCGCGCAGCTGGCGCAGCATGGCGGTCACGGTTTTCTGGGTCTCGGCGTCGAGCGTGGTGTTCACCGACAGGTCGAGGCGGTCCAGGTTGTACATGCGGTTGTCGCCCAGCAGGTTGGCCAGGTGCACGCGCACGGCGTTCGAGGCTTTCTTGGTCACATACGTCATCGGCGGCGCGGCCTGCAAGCCGTTGCCTTTTGCCGGATGCAGTTTCTCTTTCAGCGCGGCGTCACGCAATTGCGGCGTGATGATGCCCGCGCTGGCCAGCAGGCGCAAATGGCTGTTGGCCAGCACTTCCAGGTCCTCATCGCCCTCGCCAAGGTAGTAGCTTGGACGGCGTTGTGCGATCAGCAGCGACAGCGCTTCCTTGAAGGCCAGTGCGCTGCCCGGCTGGTCCATTTTGCCGCCCAACAGGCGCTGCACTTCATCGAATTCACGGCCGTACCAGACCCACATGCCGTCGCCCACGCCATTCACTTCGCCATAGCCCGGCTTGGCCGACAGCGGCACCGTATTGAGGTAGTCGAGCACGATCTGGTGCCGCACCTTGGTGGTGTCCTCGCCCTGCTGGTAGGCGCGCAGCGAAGCCGACACCATCTGCTGCAGCTTGTCCTTCATCGAGCCGGTGCGCCCTTCCGGCGAATGGCGGTACTTCTCGATCTGGGTCGCCAGCGTGGAGCCGCCAGCGGCGCGATGGCCGCCCGCGCCGACAGCGCTCATGGATTTTTCCAGGATGGCCTTGGACAGGCGGTCCCATTCCACGGCCGGATTGCGTTTCGGGTATTTGTTGTCCAGCAGTTCGCGGTTCTCGATAAACAGCAGGCTTTGCACCAGGGCGTTCGGCGCCTGTTCGAATTTGCCGTAAATGCGTTCCGGATAGCTGGCCGTGAACAGCGGCTGCTCGCGGCAATCGAAAATCGACAGGCCGGTGCGGGTCTTTTCGCGATAGGTCGCGAACACGCCCATATCGGTCAGCTCCAGCATCTTCGGCGAGAAGCGTGCTTGCGAGGTGACTTCGTAATCGCGCGCCTTCAGTTTGTCCAGGTAGTCCGGCAGGTTGGCGTAGCCAAGGCGTTCGTCGTAAGGACTGTCGTGCGGGAAGCGGATCGACTTGCTCGCTCCCGGCTCCACCTTGTAAGTCAGCTTGCCAACCAGGTCGGTGAATACCTTCGCCTGCATCGTCGAGGTGCGGGTCTCGTGATAGCCCCAGAAACCGGCAACTGTCAGCAGCACCAGTATCAGCACAATGAACGCATTGCGCAAGCGTGAACCTTTTTTCGGTTCAGACGGCGGTGGTGGTGCTGGCTCGGTTGGTTGGTGTGGTTCGAAGGAGCTTGATTCGTGATCTTGTTGGGAAGGCATAGGTACCGAGCGCAAACGCCGCCTGCTGCCGCCATATCCAATCGCTGCCGCGCCAGCACGCATCTTGCGCACCGCTCTGACGACAACTCGGGGCCGGCGAAAACGACGATTGCTTAACATAGTGTTCAAACCGGACAGTACACGCAGAGTATTTCTGCTTGATTACCATTGCACCACATCGGCGTGGACTGCACGGGGCAACTCGCAAAATATTTAAACTTCGCGTATCAGTTTCGCAAAAAAACAACGGCGCTCCACACGTTTTGTGAGCGCCGTTGCAAGAGCAGTTAACACCCTTTTCACACTGTGGATTCAGGGCTTCACGTACTCCACATTCAAGGCATCGAGCTCACGGCACATTTGGGCAAATGCAGCCTCGCATTGGGGCGGATCGCCTTTCACACCAAGCTCGATGTGGCGCCGGGTCTTCGCATCGCCCACACTTGGCAGGCTGAAGACCTTGATGCGCGGCCAGGCAGATTCAAGGGCCAGCATCAGCGGAGTCAGCGCGGCTTCCGCTGCCTCGTACACTAACACTGATCGCTCAGCGCGGGGCTCACGATTGAACAGGTCGGTGTAGTGCGTGTCGAGTACCCATTCGATCATCGGCCAGGCCATCACCGGAAAGCCGGGCACGAAGTAATGCGTGCCGTGCGCGAATCCAGCCACGTTGTTATAAGGATTTGGAATAAGCGCGGCGCCTTGCGGGAATTCCGCCATTTGCAGGCGCTGCAGGTTTTCCGCCGAAGTGAGGTCCGCTACCTCTCCCTTTTCTTCAGCCACCTGGCGCACGCGCTGCTGGATGCTTTCCTTCGCGCCTTCATGCAGCAGCAGCGGCAACCCCAGCGCGGCAGCGGCGGCCTGCCGCGTATGGTCGTCCGGCGTGGCGCCAATGCCGCCGCAGGAGAACACGATATCGCCGCTGGCAAAGGTGCGCTTCAGCGTGGCGGTGATGCGCTCGCGGTCATCGCCGAGGAATTCAGCCCACGACAGTTGCAGGCCGCGCGCTGCCAGCAATTGCACCACTTTGGGGAAGTGCTGGTCGGTCCGCTTGCCGGAAAGGATTTCGTCGCCAATGATGATCAGTCCGATTCGCATAGGCTTTCCTCGAAAGGTGCATGGCGCAGCTGCGCCAGCGCTTGCAGACAATAATACTCAAACCACAGGCCGGTGAAGATGAAAATCACCACGTAGACCCAGATCGATGCGGCCAGCAGGATCGGGAAGAAGGCAATCGCCGCGGCGGCGCCACCCACCCACACCAGCGCCGGCAGCGAACCCGCCAGGCCGGACACCACGCCGATCGACATCAACTGCCAGCGGTGTTCGCGCTGCAGCCTGGACAGCTCTTCCGCGCTGGCGTAATCGGCCAGCGCGTCGTAGCTCATGACGCGGCTGGTGAGCCAGCCCCACAGCAGCACCGTGGCCAGGCCGGCCAGCGGCGGGAAGATATACATGGGCAGGATGCACAGCCAGGCCAGCACGAAGATGCCGAAGGCGCCGAACGCCTTGACCACGCCGCCCAGGATCGAGCCGCCCTGCTTTTTCTCCAGTTGCGGGAAATGGCGGCCGCCAACGTGGCGCACGATGAAGGGCATGGCCGCCACGCCGATGAAGATCATGGCGGTCACGATCATCAGCGGCAGCAGCAGGAGCAGCGCAAACAGCGGCACCACGATCGAGCGCAGGCCGCCCAGTCCGATCGATTGCAGCCAGTCGCTGGTGACGCGATAGATTTCGAATTCGACGAAATGGCCGTGCAGCCAGTCCAGCAGCGGCTGCAGGCCAAGCCATAGCAGCAGCGCCCACACAGCGACTGACAAGACGAAAGGAACAATACTCAGCAATAAAATCTTGCCGTGGAACTGGGACAGCAGGGCCCTGCCGTAAGCGTTGATCACTGCGCGCATTAATTAACTCGGTTTCTTTCTCATATATTCAAACATCCGCTTCAAGCCAAGCCATTGCTGGGCCCAGAAGCCGCGGCCGTAGTCGCGGCCCGCCAACTGGTCGCGCACCCCGGTCGCTTCGAAGCGCGGCGTGAAGTTAGCGGTGCGGAAAATAATGTCCCAAATCGGGAACAGCACGGCGAAATTGCAACCTCCCAGCGTGCCCTGCCCTTTCGATTCATGGCCAATGCCAATGGCGTGGTGCATGCGGTGGTAGCGCGGCGAAACCAGCAAGCGTTCGCCAATGCGGCCGAAGTGTATACGAACATTGGCGTGTTGCAGGCTTTGCACGATCCGGGACAGCGACACCAGCAGCACATACTGGCCTGGCGGCACGCCGATGGCCAGCGCCAGCACCGCCATCACGATGTCGCGCAGCAGGTCGTCCAGCAGGTGGTTGCGGTCGTCGCTCCACAGGTTCATGTTCTGCTGGCTGTGGTGCAGGCTGTGCAGCCCCCACCACCAGTTGAACTTGTGCTCGGCACGGTGGAACCAGTAATCGGCGAAGTCCAGCACCAGCAGGTAGATGGCGAAGCTGGCCAGCGGATGCATATTGGTGACCAGGTTTTCCAGATTGAAGGGCTGCACGCCTTCCATGTGCAAGGCGCCGGAAATGGCGTCCATCAGCGGGTCGAGCGTAAAGAACAGCACCAGCGGAATCAGTCCAAGACGCTGGATGACGGTGTAGGTGAAGTCATTCCAGCGCGCGCGCTTGTCGGTGAACCGGTGCACCGGGATGGCGGCTTCCAGCGGGCGCAGCACCAGGTAGATCAGCAGCAGTTCGGCCATGCCGATCAGCAGCCATTCCGTGCCTTCAAAGGCTTCTTCGGTGATGTCGCCCATGCCGGTGTAGTAGATCAGCGGCTGGATGGCGTTTTCAAACAGCCAGCCCTGGGCTTGGCCCAGCAGGTCCAGAAAGAATTGAATCATTTGCGGTAGTCCGGGTGTTCTCTCAGGGTCGCGAAGCAGAAGCCTTTCTGCTTGAGGCCTTCAATCAGGGGTTCCAGGTTGGCCGGCGCCCAGGGGTCTTTGCGCGACCAGATGCCCATATGGGCCATGAAGATGTCGCCGTCGCGCAGGCCGTCGAGGGCGCGTTGCAGCAGTTGCGCGTTGGAAGCGCGTTCCACCGGCAATTCGTCACCGGAGAAGCCGGCCGGCGTGGCCCATCCTGCGTGCTGGTAGCCGCAAGCCTTGCCGGCCGCCAGCGTGCGCGGGCTGGTTTTGCCGCCGGGGGCGCGCCAGAACGGGTCCAGCGCTTTGCCGGTCAGCTGGTGGAAGCGCTGGTCGACGCGGCGCAACTCATCGCAATACTGCTGCGAAGTCCAGTCCTGCACCTTGCCGGCGTGGCCGCCGAACTGCGGCTTGACCGTGATCTTGCCGTGCGCGGCGTCGCGCACGTAATAAGTATGGTCGAAGGTGTGGGTGCCGAAGGCGTGCCCCTCGGCCACGCGGGCGCGCCAGTAAGCCTGCCAGGACGGATCGAGGCTGTAATCGCCCTTGACGGTCTTTTCGTTGGCCAGGAAGAAGGTGGCCTTGACCTTTTGCCGCACGAGGACGGCGGCGATCAGGTCGGCCTGCGACTGGCTGCCGGTGTCGAAGGTCAGGTAGATCGTGCCGTGGCACGCCACAGGTGGCGGCGCAGTTGCGCCGGCGGCCAGCGGCAACAGCGCAGCCAGCGCCAGCACGCGGGCGGCGAGCGGCGCGGTGCGGGCAGGCGCTGCGGCGTTCATTACATGCGAGCCGAAGAGTTGGCGAAGAAGACGCCGTGCGGCGAGCGGCCGACCGGAATCATCCTGACGACCTTTTTCTGCTGCAGGTCGATCACGGCCACTTTCTTGATCCAGCGCAGCGTGGCCCACATGTATTTGCGGTCGGCGGTGATTTCCATGCAATCCGGGCCGCCCGGCACGTCGATGGTGCCGACGTTTTCCAGCGTCTTCTGGTCGATGATGTTGATGGTGTTGGACACCCGGTTCGACACATAGGTGTAGCGTCCATCGCCCAGGGCGCGGAAATTGTGGGTGCCGGCACCGGCCTTGATGCGCTTGACGGTCTGGCGGGTGCGCCAGTCGATCACTTCAACGTAGTCGCTACCCATGATCCCGACCAGCAGGTATTTGTCGTCCGGCGTCATGGCGATCCCCGCCGGCAGCTTGCCGACCGGGATGGTCCACAGTACGTTCTGGGTCTTCAGGTCGACCGCGCTGACCTGGTCGCTGCCCTGCTGGGTGACGAACACGGTGGTGCTCTTGGCGTCGAATGCCACGTGACTAGGCAGTTTTGGCAGCGGAATCCGCTTGGCCAGCGTCATTTCCTTGCCATTGTAGGAATAGACATCCAGCCGGTGCAGGCGCAGCGAAGTCGCGACGAACCATTTCTGGTCCGGCGAAAAGCCGATCTGGTACGGGTCGAGGATATCCTTGACGTGGCGCTGCACCTGGCCGGTGACCGGATCCAGGAACACCAGTTCATTGCCCACGGCGCTGGCGACGATCAACGACTTGTTATCGGGGGTGGCCATCAGGTGGTGGGGCTCTTTCCCCACCGGGAAGGTCTGCAGGCTCTTGTAGCTTTCCTGGTCCAGCAACTGGACCGTCGCATCGCGCGAATTGAGCACGACGACAACGTTTGCCTGGACAGACTGCACGCCTGCCAGCAAAGCTAATAAAACTGCTGCGCTACGGATACTGCGGAACATGAAAACTCGCTTATTGGTTAAGCCAACCAGTATTTTACGGTCAAACGTCTTGTATAAAGGTATTGCCGACAACATTTAGGGGATATCGGCCGCGGATGCACTACAATCGCGGCCTGAGTCCCACATTTCCAAGGAATCCAAATGACTATCATCACTAACGCATCCGGCCTGCAATACGACGACATCAAAGTTGGCGATGGCGCCGAAGCCAAGGCTGGCCAGAATGTCACCGTGCACTACACCGGCTGGCTGCGCAACGACGACGGCAGCAAAGGCCCGAAGTTCGATTCCTCCAAAGACCGTAACGACCCGTTCGAATTCGCCCTGGGCGCCGGCATGGTGATCCGTGGCTGGGACGAAGGCGTGCAAGGCATGAAAGTCGGCGGCACCCGTCAGCTGATCATCCCTGCTGAACTGGGCTATGGCTCGCGCGGCGCCGGCGGCGTGATCCCGCCAAACGCCACCCTGATCTTCGACGTGGAACTGCTGGGCGTTTAATCCAGCCCCGTGAGGGGGCTTAGCGCAGCCACTTGCGCTGCACGGCCTCCTGCTCCGCTTTCGCATCCAGCGGTTGGCCGGCGATACGCTGGTCGATCGCATCCAACACCTGCGTCGGCATGTCCGCCGCTGCCTGCCGGTATTCCCCCTGTTGTGGCTTGCCCTGGCTTTGCACCGCCAGTTGCACCTTCCATGCGCCGCCCTGCTTGCAGGCCAGGCCCGACATATCCTGCGCCGTCGTAAAGCTGCGGCAGTAGCTGTTGTCCTGCGCCAGGAAGCTGGTACCGATGCGCACCGGGCCGCCGCTGCCGGCCAGTTGCTGGTCCAGCGCCGTCGCCAGGCGCCCTTGCGCCACAAGCATGCCGTCGCGGCTGGCCACCGTTTCGCCGTGGTCGACCGGCAGCATGCCGACGCCGTAATGGCCGGCCATCACCCCCACCATCAGCATGGCCGCCAGCGCACCCCATTCCGGCCACGACCAGCGCCGGCCGCGGCTAGCCTTGCGGGCAGCTTGCTGCTCCGCCTCGCGCCGGGCGCGCACGGAATCCAGGCTGACCACGGTGGCCTGGCGCAGCGGCTGCGCCAGCCTTGGCGGTACCGCTTCCTCCGCCACCGGCGCGAAGGCGGCAAATACGTCGTTGCGCATGGCCTTGTGCTGGGCCACGCGGCGCGCCAGCGCGGCATCCTTGTGCATGGCTTCCTCGACCGCACGGCGGGTCACTTCATCCAGTTCGCCGTCGGCATAAGCCATCAGGATTTCGTCGGAAAAACTCTTCATACCGTCCTCGCTTGTTCCGATAACATTTCTTGCAACGCAGTGCGGGCGCGCGCCAGGCGGCTGGTCAGGGTGCCGATCGGAATTTCCAGCACTTCGGCTGCCTCTTTATATGGCAAACCTTCCACCAGCACCAGGCCGACCACCAGCCGGTGCTCCTCGCTCAGCAGGCTGACGGCTTTTTGCACCGCCATCCGCTGCTGGTGAGCTTCGGCATAATCGTCGCCTACGTGCTCGCCCTCCTCTTCCGGCGCAAACAGCTCGCTGCGGCGGGTACGGGAGCGCACTTCGTCGATCCAGGCATTTTTAATAATGCGGAACAACCAGCTATCCAGGCGGGTTCCCGGCTGGTAAGAGCTGCTGTGCAGGATGGCGCGCTCCACGGAGAGCTGGACCAGGTCGTCGGCATCCTCGCGGTGCCAGGCCAGGGTACGGGCGAAACGCCGCAGTCGCGGCAACAGTGTGGCGATTTCCTCGTGCAGGGCGCTATCGTTGTCCATCATATGAAGATAACGAATGGGATGGGGATTTTCTTCCCTGTCCCAATCGTTAATACAGAATAGATACCGGTAGCCTATATTATCATCCGACCATGTCATCCTTGCGCCCGACTTATACCCTGTTGCGTACATGCCGCTGCCTGCTGCTGGCCCTTGGCCTGCTGGCCGGCGCGGGACCTGCGGCAGCGCAAATCGGCCTGCCCGGCATGCCGCAGCTTCCCGGCGGACTGTCCTCCCGTCTCGGCGACAACAGCTTGCGCGACCGCCTGCGCGAAACGTTGCTCGATACCACCGAGCTGCCGCGCAAGGTGGCGCTGGACCAGCTTCGGTCGCTGAATATGCGCGATTTACTGCAGCGCCATCCGGCGCAGCTGGAGCCGGATCCTTCCGGTTTCCCAATCGTGCGCAGGGAGATCCTGGCGTGGTCGCCATCGGAGGCCGGTCTTGCCGCAGCCGCCGCGATCCGGCTGGCCGAGACCGGCCGCCAGGAAATGCCGGAGATCGGCCAGGTGCTGGTGACCTTGAGGGTACCGGAAGGCGTCGCCACGGCCGACGCGCTGGCCAGGCTGCGCGCGGCCGATCCTGAGGGCAGCTACGATTTCAACCACTTGTATACAGGGGCCGAGTCTGTCGGCGAGGAGGAGGCGGCCGGCGTGCCGGGCATGGAAACCAGCGGCGCCGGTACCACCGGTGCGGCCGGCGGCGAGGTGCGCGTCGGGCTGGTAGACAGCGGGGTCGATGGCAGCCACGAGGTATTTGAAAAAGCCCGGATCGTGCGCTGGGGCTGTGACGGCGCCTCGCGCCCCGCCCCCCACGGCACGGCTGTCGGCGCCCTGATGATAGGCAAGTCCGAACGTTTCACCGGCGCACAGCCCGGTGCCAAGCTGTATGCCGCAGATATCTATTGCGACCAGCCGACAGGCGGCTCGGCGAGCCAGATCGTGCAAGCCCTGGCCTGGCTGGCGAGAGAACAGGTAGGCGTCATCAATATCAGCCTGGTCGGCCCGCCCAACCAGATGCTGGGCCGCGTGGTGCAGGCAATGGTGACGCGCGGTCACCTGCTGGTGGCGGCGGTCGGCAATGACGGGCCGGCGGCTCCTCCTTTGTATCCAGCCAGTTATCCCGGCGTAGTCGGCGTTACCGGCATCGACCCGAAACGCCACCCGCTGCCGGAAGCTGCGCGCGGACCACAGGTGATGTTCGCGGCGCCGGGCAGCCAGATGGCGGCAGCCGCCATCGGCACGCCACCGTACAAGCTGGTACGCGGAACGAGTTTTGCCTCGCCGCTGGTGGCGGCACTGCTGGCGCCACGCCTTCCTTCCCCGTCCCCGGCGCAGGCCGCCGAAGCGGTATCTGCACTGGCCGCCAGCGCCAGCGCAGCCGGCGAAGGCACCGGGCGCGGCGTTGTGGCGGAAAACCTGCGTATTCCCCCTTCCGCCTTCCGCTGAAAAAAAATTCAAAATTTTTTTCGAAGGGATGGAAGAAATCCCAAACCCGGTTCGTTCTCTGTATGTAAGCGGCGGATTTCCCGCAGCCAGACTAAGGAGAACTGATATGAAAACCAACATCGCAACCCTCATCCGCGCTGCCTTTATCGCTGCTGCCAGCGCTGCCTCCATCGCCCAGGCCGGCCCACTCGGCGGCGCGCTTGGCGGGAATATTGGCGGCGGCATCGGCGGTGCTTTCGGTGGCGGCATGAGCGCCATGCGCGGCGGGATGACCGGTGACATCGCTGGCAGCACCATGCGCGGGAGCCGTGCCGGCGCGGATATCGCCGGCAATGCAGCCGGTAATGCCACGGCTACTGCTTCCCGCGCTGCCGCAGCAGATTCGGCAGCAAATAACGCCAGCCAGCGCGGCCTGGATGCCAGCGGCGCGGCGAGTGGCGCCGGCAACCTGACCGGCAACCTGTCGCGCAATTCCGGCGCGGCCGGCGGTAATGCGGACGGTGCTGCAAGCAGTGCTGCGAACGGCGGCGCAAACGGCATCGCGGGCAGCCTGGCGGGTGGCGCGAACGGCGCTTCTTCACTGGGCGCACAACTGGCACGCGGAGCTGGCACAAGCAGCGGCAATGCGGACGGCGCGGCCAACGGCGCAGCTAATGGTGCCGCCAATGGTGCCGCCAACGGTGCCGCAAATGGTGCCGAAGGCGGCCTCGCCGGCGGTGCGGCCGGCGCTTCCGCTCTCGGCGGCAAGGTGGCGCATGGTGTCGGCTCGGCGACTGGTGCTGCCGATGGCGCGGCATCCCGCGCCGCAAACGGTTCGGCAACCGGTACGACAAATCGCGCTTCGAACAGCGCCGCAAACAGCAATGCCAGCGGCAATGCGAATGGCGCGGCCAACGGTGCCGCCAATGGCCTGGCGGGCAGCCTTGCCGGCGGTGCGGCAGGCGCCCATTCGCTCGGCGGCCAGGTGGCGCGCAATGCGGGTGCCGCCAGCGGCAGCGCAGACGGCGTGGCGAATGGCGCAGCAAACAGCGGCTCCAACAGCACCGCGAATGGCACGCCAGGCGGCTCGTCGAACGGCGGCAAATCCGCTTCCGCATCGGGTAATGGTAGCGGCGCATCCGGCCTCGGCGCCAGCCTGGCGCGCGGCGCAAACGGCTTGAGCGGCAGCGCCGACGGTGCGTCGAATGGCGGCGCAAATGCGAATGCAAGCCGTTCCGGCGGCAGCGGTTCTGCAAACGGCAACGGCGCGGCCAGCGGCCAGGCTGCAGCACCATCCCGCAGCGCCAACCGCCACGCCAACGCCTCGGTAAACGGCTCGGCGAACGGCTCCGCCAGCGCCAGCAAAACCCCTCGCAGCAGTAGTGCCAACGGCAGCACCGGCAGCCAATCCGCACCGCAGCAATCGACGAAAAGCGCCTCCGCCAACGGCAATGTGAACGCCGGCTTCAACGCCCAGGCAGGCAAGAACGCCGCCGTTGAAGGCTCCGCACAGTAGCGCACCACCCTGGGGAGGCACGGCGAAAAAGCTTAAACTACCTGAGGTTTTCGCCAAAACCTTCACCGGATTTCGTGGCGAGCCAGTCACTATATGGGCTTCTTCAAAAAACGGTACACACTTTTTTCAATTAATGTGCTAATCTGCGCGCTCCATTAACCAAGGAGGTAGTAATGAAAAAAGGCGAACTGATTGCAGAATTTGCGAAGCGTACCGAAATGTCCGGCGCAGCCGCTAACGACGCAATTAACACCCTGATCGCGATCGTTACCGAGCGTCTGAAAAAGGGCGACACCGTTGGCATCACCGGTTTCGGCACCTTCTCCGTCGCCAAGCGCGCCGCTCGCAAAGGCCGCAACCCAGCAACCGGCGAAGCGATCAAGATCGCTGCATCCAAGACCCCTAAGTTCTCGGCTGGCGCGACCCTGAAAGCCGCTGTGAACCCAACCAAGAAGAAGTAATTCTTCAGGCTTACCGCCAGAACGGCGGTTCAAGACTGGCCAAACGGCTCGTCTTGAACCGCCGTTTTTTATTGTGCGCTGCACCGATCACTTCCTGCGTAGGACGAACAAGGACATGCAAACTTCCCATATGCTGGCTGCCCTCCCGCTGCCGTTGGCAGCGCACGCGTTCGATTCAATCCGGTGCGGGCCGTGGTAACGAGCGTGCGCTGAATTGGAGCCTATCCTCTAAGGCTCAGGCAGTTTTCTTTTGTATGATGGCGCTTCATAACCCCACTAAACCAAAGGTAGACACCATGAGCCTGCAAGAACAATTCGACCAAGCGATGGCCGATTCCAAGAACCTGCCGGAACGCCCAGACAATATGACCCTGCTGAAGATCTACGCCCTGTTCAAGCAAGGCTCGGCAGGCGATGCCACCGGCGAGCGCCCAGGCATGACGGATTTCGTCAACCGCGCCAAGTTCGACGCGTGGGCGGCACTGGCCGGCACCAGCCAGGACGACGCCAAGCAGCAGTACATCGACCTGATCGAAAGCCTGAAGTAATCCTCCCGCCTTCGGCGCCGCGCTTGTCAAAACCTGCGCGGCGCTGCACACTGCAGCATTTGCAAAATAATTAACAGTCAAATGCTGGATAACCATTCCAGGATCGCCGCGATCGTCCACATCGTCCTCGGCTTCCTTTCCTTGCTGTTGCTGGCCTGCCTGGGCATCTTCTTCCGCGCCCTGGCGGAAATAGTACGCGATGTCCCTGCTGTCTTTGAGTTCATCGCCGGTGCCGGCATCATTATCCTCGGCGTGCTGGTTGCCCTCTGCCTGCTGCAAATCGGCTCCGCCATCGCTTTCCTGAAAGGTGCGCGCGCGGCTCGCACCCCGCTGATTATCTTCAGCTTCATCGCCCTGTTTAACGTTCCGGTCGGTACCGTGGCAGGCGGCTATTCCCTGTGGGCGCTACTGCGCAAGTGATGCGCGGCGCCGTCATCCCCGCCACAGCGCCGGCAGGCAGCCAGGCCAGCCTGCGTCTGCCGGGTGCGTATTTTCATGACTGCTACCAGATCGCGGCGCCGGATGCCAATGCCTCGGCGCTAGAACTGTACATGCACGTTGTGGGCCAGACGCCCGGTTGGGTGAACCGTCTCATGGCCTTGCGTAACTTGCTGGTCGGCCTGGCCGGACTGAAAAACCTGGGCCACCTGGGCGCGCTGAACGCCGCCAAACCGATAGCCGAGTATCGTATCGGCGACCGCGTAGGCATCTTCTCCCTGCTTTACCTGTCACCGGATGAAGTGCTGCTGGGCGATTCGGACAAGCACCTGGACGTGGTGCTGTCCGTCTGCAAGGTACCGCAAGGTGCGGTCAGCATTACCACGGTGGTCCATGTCCACAACTGGCTGGGCCGCCTGTACATGCTGCCGGTCACGCCGCTGCACAAGATCATCGTCAAGACCATGCTGAAGAGGACAGCTTCCCTGCCCTCGCTCTGATATGCTGGGGGCGTATGAAAAGCCTCGAACGAATCCAGCAAAACTCCCGCGAAATCAACCGGATGCTGGCGCGTATCAACACGCTGGTCCAGGAGCGCGACACATCGTCAACGAAGCGCACGGAATGGCAAGCGGCCTGCCAGGATTTTTTTGCACGCTACGATGCCTTGTCCTTCCCGGGCGGTGCGGCGATGCTGGCGCGCGTGCGCAGTGGCGATCTCGATGCCCTGGAAGCGGCGGTGCAATTCCTGCTGGCCGATCCTTACCATTTCCGTTCCGGCTATTTGAAAGAGCGCCTGTGGCGCTGGCTTGCACGCCAGCCTCTCAGCGCCAGCGCGCGCGACCAGCTGGAACAAGCGGCCCTTGCCTATCTTGACCGCCGCATCTGCCGCGAGTTCTGGACGATGTGCAAAACCATGGCGCGCCTTGGCCGCACGCAGTTCTGGTCGCGGGTTGCAGAACGCGCTGCGACGGGCGATGTTCGCGCAACGCTGTTGCTTGCATACCGCACCAACTTGCAGGCTGGTGCGCAGGCCCGCCACCTCTTCTACCAGGCATGTTAGAGTTGCGCTTTTTATAAGCCGCCCTCACGCATGACACTTGAATTTCGACGCGCGACGACTGCCGATATCCCCGCCATGAGCGCGATCCGGCTGGCCGTGCGCGAAAACGCGCTGACCAATCCAGACCGCATAACACAGCAGATGTACGAGGATTACCTGGACCGGCTGGGCCAGGGCTGGGTTTGCGAGCGCGATGGAACCGTGATTGGCTTTTCTTACGCCGCGCACGAGGATAATTCAATTTGGGCGCTGTTTGTCGAACCGGCGCATGAAGGATTGGGCGCAGGCAAACAATTGCTGCAGCTGGCGACGGATTGGCTGTTTGCTGGCGGCGCCCAAGCCGTCAGTCTCTCCACCGCAGCCGACACTCGCGCTGACCGCTTCTACCTGGCCCAGGGCTGGGTGCGCGGTGAACTGACAGCCAATGGCAACGTCGACTACCGTGTTGTGCGTGGAGCGACGATCCGCCGCGCAGAAGCCGGCGACCTTGATGCCATGTGGGCGATCTTCCAGCCGCTGCTGGCAGGTGGCGATGCATTCCCCTTCGGCGCGGGATTTGAGAAGTCGACCTTCCAGCTTCATTGGTTCAGCAGCCACCCGGCGTATGTCGCTTGCGCTGGCGAACAAATCCTCGGCATGTACAAGATGGGTGCCAACTATCCCGACCACGGTGCCCACGTCGCCAGTGCAACCTATGCCGTTGCCGGGCAGGCGCAAGGCAAAGGCATCGGCCGCAAGCTGGTTGAGCACAGCCTGGCACAGGCACGGCGGGAGGGCTTCCTGGCAATGCAGTTCAACTACGTCGTCAGCACGAACGCTTCGGCGATGTCGTTATACCGCAAGCTCGGCTTCAATATCGCCGGCACTTTGCCGCAAGCTTTCCGTCACCGCGAACTTGGGCTGGTCGACTGCTACGTTTTACATCGATTCCTGGAAGAAGAATGAAGAAGTTAATGGTCCTGCTGTTTTGCCTGGTGCTGCCCTCGGTTTGGGCCGAAGGCAATTCTTCTGCGCTGGCAAATGAGGTAAATGCAAGCAGGGATTGGGCGGCCGATCTTGCAAAGTGCCCTGCCGACCTGATGCCTGCGACAAGCCATCCAGACTACGACCGTAGGGTTAAAGCGCAATGCGAGGCTGAATCAAGCCAGGCGGCATGCCTGGCTGCTTGCAAAGCCGGCAAAGGTGAACATTGTTATTGGTTGGGGAATGCGCTGCAAGCGTCGGAGCATGATGATCGCGCGTCGGAAATTCTGTTCCAGCGCTCCTGCAAATTAGGCGTGCCATCCGGCTGCACCAACCGCGCGGCCATTCTGTTACCGCCCGCAAAAACGACGGTGGATGCGCAGAGCTGTCCTGCCCGCACCTTCGCGCGGACCTGCGCGGCGAACGACCCATGGGGCTGTACGATGTACGGCTTTATCCTGGGCGGCGACAAGGGCAATGCAAGCAGCAAGCAAAAAGCCCTGGAGGTCCTCAGGAAGTCGTGCCAGTTTGGCGAAAAAGATCCAGCCTGCCGGGCCGCCAACGCGATGCGAAAAGACCTGGAACGATGAAGAAGATCGTTCCTGCTGCGATTCCGGTTGCTTAAGCGGTAGCGAACACCGAACGCATCTTCTCAGCCACCTTGCCTTCGATGGCGCTCTTGAAGGCGCCCATCAGGAAGCCGAGCTTGATATTCATATGGGCCGCGCTGTCCGCCAGGGTCAGCGTGCCTTCCACGCCGCTGCGACCGAACTTCAGGGTGTCGCCGTGCCATTGGCAGGCCAGGTCGAATTCCTTGGCAATACGTTGTGCGACTTGTTCTGCTGCTGCGCGCGCTTGCGCAGGTTCCAGGCTGTGGGCCTGGGTGATGTTGATATCGGCCATACTCTGCTAATCAAAAAGCACAAAAGGCGCTATTTTAACGCACGTACCTTTGTGCTGGATCAAAGGGCGCTGTCGCAGACAGGGTAACCATGGTCATTCAACCGCCCTTGGGAGAGTGATCATGGATGAGAATATGTGCATGACTTTGCCTGTCAGCTTTGTGCCGACGCCATCCGCCCTGTACCGCGCGCACCGCAAGTCGGCGCAACTGCTACAGCAGCCCAGCCTGCCACGCCTGAAAGATACCGCGTTGCCAACGCGTGCCGCCGCCGCACCGCCCGCCGGCGCGCGCGTGCTGATCTGGAAGCAGGATCCTTCCGTCAGCGAAATCGGCACCCGCAAGATTTTTCTGCCAGGCGTGATCCTGGAAGGCCCGCGCGATGCCCGCATCACTTACGGCGAGCCCGGCATTGCGCCGGTCAGCCCGAATGCCTTCGGCGACTTCATCATGGCGCCGGACACCGACCAGTTCGATGCCGTGCACGCCTTCGCCGTGGTGCGCCTGACCCTGACCATGTACCAGCGCGTGCTGTCGCGCGCCGACAGGAGCGCACCCCTGCCCTGGGCCTGGAACAGCGGCAGCAACACCGATCCGCTGCAAGTCTTCCCGCACGGATTGCCGAATGTGATGAACGCTTATTACAGCCGCAGCGACCGCGCGCTGAAGTTCGGCGACTTCGTGCCAACCGGCGCGGCGGGCCGGGTGTTCACCTGCCGCTCCTTCGATATCGTATCGCACGAAACCGGACACGCGGTGCTGGACGGGCTGAAGCCGAAGTGGATCCTGAACAGCGCGCCGCCGCAAACCGGCGGCCTGCATGAATCCTTTGGCGACCTGACCGCCATCTTCCTCGCGCTATCCCAGCTCGACCAGGTGGAAGCGGTGATCGCGCAAACCAAGGCCGACCTGCACGACAAGACCTTCCTGGCCGATATGGCGGAACAGTTCGGCCTGGCGCTCGGCCGCCCGAATGGCCTGCGCAACGCGGACAACGACCTCAAGCTGTCCGAAACCGGCAACGAGGTGCATGCGATTTCGCAGGTGTTCACCGGCGCCATCTATGACATCCTGGCCGACATCTTCGCCTTCGAACGGGCACCGGGCCTGCGCGACGACGCCGCTTGCCTGCACAGCGTGGCGGCCTACCTGTGCAGCCTGGTGCTGCGCGCCCTGGTGGCAGCGCCGGACGCGAACGCCAAGTATGCCGACGTGGTCAATCAGATGCTGCGCATCGCGGCGGAAGACGGCAAGCCGGTCGACTACGCCAACTTCATCCGCAACCGCTTCGCCCTGCGCGAGGTGGTGGTCTCGCCCGTGCCGCTGACCGAGGACCAGCCGCAGAACCTGGAACTGCCGGCCATGGTGGAAGACGCGCCCGACGCGCGCCAGGACCGCCGCGCCTGCTGCGGTACCATGAACCACGCCGAGTACTTCGAACTGGAAGGCGTGCTCGATGCCGAGCGCCAGGCTTTAGCCGCCTGGTGCAAGAATTACAGTACCCGTCACGGGGAGGTAGCCATCGAAAATTGACGTCCTCCCCGTCCTGAAGGAAGGGGTTTCACGGAGCGATGCTGATGAAGATCACCGCGACCGGCGGGGGCGGCTTTGCCGGACTCAGCCAGCACTTTGAAGTTGACACGGATGCAAGCCCAGCTGGTCCGGCGCTGGAGGCGGCCCTCGCCTCCAGTGGTTTTTTCACATCTGCGGAAAATTTTTCGCCCCCGATCGGCGCCGATTTGGGGCACTGGACTATCACGGCCGACGACGGCCGTCGACGACATAGCTTAAGCTTTGTCGAGACCGGCGCCCCGCCTTGGCAAAATCTGCTCGATTTGATCCGTTCTGCTGCCTGAAAGCAAGACTGTTAGAGGCACGCCACGAATTTGCTTATTTAGATTGTATCTAAGCCCGAATTGTGAGAAATAGCGGATTGCCTTAAAATACAGTGCTTTGCTGAGCTTTTCCCAGCGCTCCAATATAGATAGGACTGTTATGACCCACGTTGTCACCGAATCCTGCATCGCCTGCCGCTATACCGATTGCGTCGATGTTTGCCCGGTAGATTGCTTCCGCGAAGGCCCGAATTTCCTGACGATTGACCCAGACGAATGCATCGACTGCGCCGTGTGCGTGGCCGAATGCCCGGTCAACGCCATCTTCGCCGAGGAAGACGTGCCGTCCGACCAGCAGCAATACATCAAGATCAATGCGGACTTGTCGCGCAACTGGCCTTCGATCACCAAGACCAAGCCTGCCCTGCCGGAAGCCGAGCAGTTCAAGGACGTTAAGGAAAAGGCCCATTTGCTGAAGCGTTAATCGTTTCGCAGCAGCCTGTTATTCACCGTGCAACACCGCGCCTGACGCGGTGTTCGCTTATTCAGATGGAATGAGAATCATTATGAATGTCGTCAGCACCCCACCAGGCGGTCTCCACGAGACCGATGCAGTCATCATCGGCGCCGGCCCGGTTGGCCTGTTCCAGGTCTTCGAACTTGGCCTGCTGGAGATCAAAGCCCACGTGATCGACTCGCTGAGCGCCGTTGGCGGCCAGTGCGTGGAACTGTACCCGGACAAGCCGATTTACGACATTCCAGCCATTCCATCGTGCACCGGCCAGGAATTGACCGACGGCCTGCTGAAGCAGATCGAGCCGTTCGGCGCGACCTACCACCTGGGGCAGGAAGTGACCGTCGTGCAAAAGCGCGAAGACGGCCGCTTCGACGTCGAGACCTCACTGGGCACCAAGTTCATCACCAAGACCATCTTCATCGCAGCTGGCGTGGGTTCGTTCCAGCCGCGCACCATGAAGGTTGACGGCATCGAAGCCTTTGAAGGCTCGCAGCTGTTCTACCGCGTGAAAAACCCGGCCCAATTCGAAGGCAAGAACCTGGTGATCTGCGGCGGCGGCGACTCCGCGCTGGACTGGGCGCTGAACTTCGTCGGCAAGGCCGAATCCGTGGTACTGCTGCACCGCCGTGAAGACTTCCGCGCTGCCCCGGCCTCCGTGGCCAAGATGAAGCAGCTGTGCGATGAATACGAGATGCAACTGATCGTCGGCCAGGTGTCGGGCATCGAAACCAAGGACGACAAGCTGTCCGAACTGCGCGTGACCGGCGCCGATGGCGTGACCCGCCGCGTGCCGCTGGACATGCTGCTGGTGTTCTACGGCCTGTCGCCAAAGCTGGGCCCGATCGCCGAGTGGGGCCTGGACATCGAGCGCAAGCAGTTGAAAGTGGTGTCGACCGAGAAGTTCGAAACCAATGTGCCGGGCATCTTCGCCGTGGGCGACATCAACACCTACCCAGGCAAGAAAAAGCTGATCCTGTCGGGCTTCCACGAAGCCGCACTGGCCGCTTTCGGCGCTGCACCATATATCTTCCCGGACAAGAAGATCCATATGCAATACACCACCACGTCGCCAAAACTCCACAAGGTTCTTGGCGTGGAAACCCCGGTGTTCGACTGATCCGACCAGTTCTTCAGACGCATCCTACAAAAAAGCAGCGGAAACGCTGCTTTTTTTGTTTTCATGCTCGTATTATGTTGGAATCATGGCGTGTTAGCCCTTGTTTATGTACTTTCTGTGGGGTATTGCGGAATGCTGTAGGTCATGTATAAATGGCCTATAATTGAACCATCTTTGCGCATTGCCACAATTTTCGGCGGGACATACTATGCTTTACCAATTGCACGAAATGCAACGCTCGCTCCTGCACCCACTGATGCAGTGGGCTGAAGCCTCGTCCAAGCTGTTCACCAATCCTGTTTCGCCATTTGCGCATACACCGTTCTCGCAACGTATCGCCGCGGGCTACGAATTGATGTACCGCCTGGGCAAGGAATACGAGAAGCCGGAATTCGGCATCAAACAGGCTGTGGTCAATGGCAAGCAAGTCCACATCGACGAACGCATCGTCGAGAATAAGCCCTTCTGCAAGCTGCTGCACTTCCGCAAGGATATGAGCGAGAAGGAGTTCAAGGCCCTCAAGCAGCCGACCGTGCTGCTGGTGGCGCCGCTGTCCGGCCACCATGCGACGCTGCTGCGTGATACCGTGCAGGCCCTGTTGTCCGAACATGACGTCTACATCACCGACTGGATCGATGCGCGCCTGGTGCCGCTGTCGGCCGGCCCGTTCCACCTGAACGACTACGTAAAATATGTGCAGGAGTTCATCCGCCTGCTCGGCCCGGACCTGCATGTGATTTCCGTCTGCCAGCCGACCGTGCCGGTAATGGCGGCGATTTCGCTGATGGCGACCGCCAAGGATCCAATGCTGCCAAAGACCATGACGATGATGGGCGGCCCGATCGATCCGCGCAGGTCGCCGACCCAGGTCAACAACCTGGCCGTGGAAAAGAAGTTCTCCTGGTTCGAAAACACCGTGATCTATGCGGTGCCGCCTAACTACCCCGGCTTTGGACGCAAGGTCTATCCAGGCTTCCTGCAGCACGCCGGCTTTATCGCCATGAACCCGGGCCGCCATGCGCAGTCGCACCGCGAGTTCTATATGCACCTGGTGCGCGGCGACGACGAGCCGGCAGAATCGCACCGCAAGTTCTACGACGAATACAACGCTGTGTTGGACATGCCGGCCGAGTACTACCTCGACACGATCAAGACCGTGTTCCAGGAGTTCCGCCTGCCGCAAGGCACCTGGGAAGTGGACGGCGTGTTCGTGCGCCCGCAGGACATCAAGAACGTGGCGCTGATGACCGTCGAGGGCGAGCTGGATGATATTTCCGGCGCCGGCCAGACGCAGGCGGCGCACGACCTGTGCTCCGGTATTCCCGCCAATATGCAGGAAGACTTCGTGGTGCCGGGCGCCGGCCACTACGGCATCTTCTCCGGCCGCCGCTGGCGCGAAATGGTCTGCCCACGGATTTCGGCATTCATCAAGAAACACGGCTAAGGGCCTGCCCTCCAGCCGGCCGGGCCCGCGTGCCCGGCTTTTATTACGGCAAACATTATACTTTTTTATATAATATGAAGATTGATCCCGTTGCTTTGCAGGCTGCTGCCGGCCGCGCGTCCGGGCTGCTGAAATCCCTGTCAAACCAGGACCGCCTGCTGCTGCTTTGCCAGCTTGTGCAAGGCGAGCATTCGGTCGGCGAGCTGGAAGCGGCAACCGGCGTCGCGCAACCCACCCTGTCACAGCAATTGACCGTGCTGCGCAACGGTGAACTGGTCGCGACGCGGCGCGAAGGCAAACAGATTTTTTACAGCATTGCCAGCGCGGAGGCGATGGCGGTGCTGCAGGTGCTGTACAAACTTTACTGTCCAAAGGAGTAGGGAAATGAGTGCTTACTATGCGCCGCTGGCAGGCGGCATCATGATTGGCCTGGGAGCGGCGATGCTGTTGCTGCTCAACGGACGGATTGCCGGCATCAGCGGTATCGTCGGCGGCCTGCTTGGCCAAGCCTTTGCGCGCCAGCCGGGTTCCGGCAGCGACGCAGGCTGGCGCATCGCCTTCCTCGCGGGCCTGGTGGCCGCGCCACTGCTCTATGGCGCCTTCACGGCGCTGCCGGCAGCACAAGTCGACGCCAGCGCTGGCACGCTGGTGGCTGCAGGCCTGCTGGTCGGGTTGGGCACACGTTACGCTTCCGGTTGCACCAGCGGCCACGGCATCTGCGGGCTTTCCCGTTTCTCTCCGCGCTCGCTGGCAGCAACGCTTACCTTCATGGCAGCCGGTTTTGCCACCGTCGCCGTTGTGCGGGGCTTGCTATGAGTACGCTGACCTCCTTGCTGGCCGGACTGATATTCGGCCTGGGCCTGGTTGTCTCGGGCATGACCAATCCCGCCAAGGTGCTGGGCTTCCTGGACATATTTGGCAGATGGGACCCCGCCATGGCGTTTGTCATGGCGGGCGCGCTGCTGGTTGGCACCCTCTCCTTCCACATCGCAGGCAAACGCACTCGCGCCATCCTCGGTGCTCCCATCAGCCTGCCGACGGCACGCGACATTGACCGCCGTCTCGTCCTGGGGAGCCTGGCATTCGGCATAGGATGGGGGCTGGCCGGTTACTGCCCCGGCCCGGTCATCACATCGCTGGCAACCGGCGGCGGCAAGCCATGGATCTTCTTTATCGCCATGCTGGCCGGCATGGCGATTTTCGAAATCGCCGAACGGCGCAAAGAAGCCTAGGAAGCCTTTTCGATCGCTACGGTAGGTCGCGTGTTCGGGAATATCTGCTCGACTCGCGGCTCGCCCGGGCCAGGCTTCTTGATGCTGTAGCCATTCACGGGCTGTGACCGATTCACCCACAGTGCGTAATACAGGTGGTCCGCGCGCGGATCATCCGTATTCGGGTGAATCAGGATTGTCAGTCCCAGGCTGTTCAGCTGCAGCCACGGCACGATAACCTGCAGCAGGTCGTTGGTGAAGCCGAAATAGAAGGACGGCGTAACGTGCGGGCCGCGCGGCTCCAGGTTCCAGTCGCCCAGCTCCACCTTGAATCGCTCGGCCACCCATTTGCGGATCAACGCTGCCTTCTGGTAATTATCCTCGTCGAAGTAGATGTGGGCGTGATAGCTCTCGATATCGGTGAAAGCGCGCGGCTTGGCAGGCAAGCTTTGCTCGCCCGGACGCACGCCGTTTGGCCGCGTCGTCGCTTGCTTATAGGTTTCATATCCCCAGGGGCTTTGTGCCATCACCGGCGTCGCAAGTGCACCGGCCGCCGCAGCCAATAAATTGCGCCGGCGCGGCGACAACAATTCCGCCCAGTGGCGATCAACTGCATCAGTCATAGATTCCTCCGTCGAAGGCGCCAGCGTAAGTTCGGCGGCCTGCAACGCCAACGAATTCTTTCGTATGAACTTATTTGCTTAATTGACGGTGGGGCGGTCGGTGTCGAGGCGGCGCAGGTAGTCGCGCTCGAAGCGCAAGAGGTCGATATCCCGGGCAGCTTCGGTAAAGGCGCGTTGCTGCGCCTGGCCTGCGGAATTGCGCTGGAAGCAGACGTGTACCGTGCGTTCGTGGAACAGGTTTTCAGTAAAGACGATGCGCTCCCGTTCGGCGCGGGTAAAACGGTTGCTGGCCAGCAGATGGCGCAGCACGCGCTTCTCGATCAGCATCGCATCGAAACGTTTGCTAAGCAACTTGCGCAGATTGATTTCATCATTGACGCCTTCCTGCACATGCAGCGCGCCACGCCGTACCAAGCCGTCGAACTCTTCGCCATTCGAATAACCGGCCACGATACCGATGCGCGCGTTGCTCAGTTCGCGCAATGTGGAGGCAGCAACCGGCGCTTCTTTCAAATAAGCCAGCACATTCAAGGTACTGCCGATCGGGGGCGAAAAATAGCACTGGGCTTCGCGCTGCGGCGTGCGCCACACGGCCAACAAGCCCGCATAGTGCGGGTCGTTCATGCCCACTTCCATGGTGCGCTTCCAAGGGAAATAATCGATGGCGACGGCACTGCCGATCCGCGCGAAGACCGCGCTGACATAGGCGCCGGACAAGCCGTTTTCAGGCAACGCAGCCGAAACGAAGGGCGGCCATTCCTCCGATGCCAGCCGCACCGGGGCGCCAGCGACAGCAAGGCCCTGCCGCCAAAGCAGCAAGCAAAGCACGCAAGCAATCACCCGCACAGCACGCATGGTTCCCCACCTTATGTAAGAAGCGGTATGTTCCCATAGAAGTTGATGCCAAGCAACTTCCGCACAGGCAGCGCAGATATTGGATAATAGCGCTTTACCGTTTCGCCTCTCACCGTGACTGATTCGAAGACCCTGGCCGACCGCATCGAGGACGTGCTGCCGCAAACCCAATGCACGAAGTGCAGCTACAAAGGCTGCCGACCGTATGCGGAAGCGATTGCGTCCGGTGAAGCGAACATCAACCAATGCCCGCCTGGCGGCGCAGAAGGCATCCGCCGCTTGTCCAGCGTTACCGGGCGCCCCGTCATTCCGCTGAATCCCGTCAATGGCTTCGAGCGCCCGCGCGCGGTGGCCTTCATCGACGAATCGCTGTGCATCGGCTGCACGCTGTGCATCCAGGCCTGCCCGGTCGACGCGATCACGGGGGCGGCCAAGCAGATGCACACCATCATTCCGGAACAGTGCACCGGCTGCGACCTGTGCGTGCCGGCCTGCCCGGTCGACTGCATCGTGATGTACCCGGTGACCGAGACCACCGGCTGGGATGCCTGGACGCAGCCGCAAGCCAACGAAGCGCGCGACCGTCACGACTTCCGCCTGGCGCGCCTGATCCGCGAGCGCGAGGAGAACGATGCGCGCCTGGCCGCCAAAGCCCACGCCAAAGCAGCAGCCGTGGAACGCCTGACGCCGGAAAACGACGCCGAGCTGGCGGAAAAAGAACGCAAGCGCCAGATTATCGCCGCAGCCATGGAACGCGCCCGTCAGCGCGCGGATGCCGACAAAAATAAATGAACAACGCCAAACGCCAACTGATCTTCGAACGCCTGCGCGAGGCGAACCCGACCCCTGAAACCGAACTGGAATACACAACGCCATTCGAGCTGCTGATCGCCGTGCTGCTGTCGGCGCAAGCGACCGACGTCGGCGTGAACAAGGCCACGCGCAAGCTGTATCCGGTAGCGAACACGCCGCAAGCCATTCTGGACTTGGGACTCGACGAGTTGACCGAATACATCCGCACCATTGGCCTGTACAAGACCAAGGCGAAAAACGTCATCGCAACCTGCCAGATCCTGGTGGAGCAGTACGGCGGCGAAGTGCCGCAGACGCGCGAAGAACTGGAGCAGTTGCCCGGCGTGGGCCGCAAGACAGCCAATGTGGTGCTGAATACCGCCTTCCGACAAATTGCGATGGCGGTCGACACGCATATCTTCCGCGTCTCCAACCGCACCGGCATCGCGCCGGGCAAGAACGTGGATATCGTCGAACAGAAGCTGATGAAATTCGTGCCGAAGGAATTCCTGATGGATGCACACCACTGGCTGATCCTGCACGGCCGTTACACCTGCATGGCGCGCAAGCCGAAGTGCTGGAACTGCATCATCGCCGACCTGTGCGAATTCAAAGGCAAGACGCCGGCGCCTGCCGACGCTTAAGCCAGCGCATCAAGCCTTTGTACTGACGGCGCCTCCGCGGTTGTCGAGCAGTTCCTCAATCCACCATTGGACCATTGGGTCGCCAGTAATAAAGCGCATGCTGGAGGCGAAGTCAGTCAAGCGGGAGCCGGTTGGGGCCATGATGCGCTCTACATAATCCACCAAGTCATTGCCCGCGCAATTGAATTCGTAGCCGTCATGGTCGAACTCCCAAACCTGGCCGGCAGCGGGGCCTTGGGTCGGCATCAGGATATAGTTACCGGAACGCGGAGTTTCGCCGATTACCAGGCAAGTATTCACCCAGCGCGGCAGAAGTTCTTCGTCCGGCTCATCCATTACCGGCTCCATCCAATCCATGAAACTATCGTGAAGCTCCGGCCATTCGGAGACTGGCGCCAAATAACGCGCCGCATCGCCACTTTGCTCGTCGCAATAAAACAGGATACTGCCAAACGTGGCGTAAAACTCGCGCAGCTTACCCACATCCGGCAGCTCCGTCGCTGCGACGGCCGGCGTGACGACGTGACGGAATGGCACCAGTTTCTTATTGCCCTCATCGCGGATCTGAACACACTGGAATTCGCCGCCATGTGCCAGTACGGCACGCTCAAGTTCTTCAAGCCTCATGTCCACCCCTGTTGATTTGCCGCCTAAGAAGCCAACACCCGAGCCCGTGTCACACCTTGGGGTCACACCCCAAGTGTGACACGGACTCTACAGCAGGACCATATTGTCGCGGTGGATCAGCTCATGGCCTTCGACATAGCCGAGGATCGCTTCGATCTCGGCGGAAGGCTTGCGCTTGATGCGGCGGGTTTCGGCGCTGGTGTAGTTGCTGATGCCGCGCGCAATGGCGTGGCCGTCTTCGCCCACGCAGGTGATTACTGCGCCGCGGCCGAATTCGCCGTGCACTTCGATCACGCCGATCGGCAACAGGGACTTGCCCTCTTTCGCCAGTTTTTGCACGGCGCCCGCATCCAACACGACCTGGCCCGCGGTGTGTAGGTGGTCCGCCATCCATTGCTTGCGGGCCGTCAAGTGGCCGGTCTGCGCGGACAGTTCGGTGCCGATGCTTTCGCCGCCCGCCAGGCGGGTCAGCACATCGGCCTCGCGGCCGAAGGCGATCACGGTATGCGCGCCGGACTTGGCGGCACGCTTGGCGGCCAGGATCTTGGTCAGCATGCCGCCGCGGCCCAGCGAGGAGCCGGCGCCGCCAGCCATGGCTTCCAGCGCAGGATCGCCGGCACGGCCATGAGTGATCAGGTAAGCCGCCGGGTCCTTGCGCGGATCGGCGCTGAACAGGCCGCGCTGGTCGGTCAGGATGATCAGCGCGTCCGCTTCAATCAGGTTGGCGACCAGGGCGCCCAGGGTGTCGTTGTCGCCGAACTTGATTTCGTCGGTGACGACGGTGTCGTTCTCGTTGATGATCGGGACCACGCCCAGGCGCAGCAAGGTGGTCAGCGTGGAGCGCGCGTTCAGGTAGCGTTCGCGGTCGGCCAGGTCGGCGTGGGTCAGCAGCACTTGCGCGGTGCCGATGCTGTGCTCGCGGAAGCTGGTTTCGTAAATCTGTGCAAGGCCCATCTGACCCACGGCGGCGCATGCCTGGAGTTCGTGGATATCCGTCGGTCGCTTGTCAAAGCCCAGTCGCAGCATGCCTTCGGCTACGGCGCCGGAGCTGACCAGCACGACTTCCTTGCCCATCGCACGCAGGGCGGAAATCTGTGAGGCCCAGCGGGCGATAGCGGCGTGGTCGAGCCCACGACCGTCATTGGTGACGAGCGAGGAGCCCACTTTAATAATAATGCGGCTGGAGTTCTGGATAAGCGAATTCATAGGACGGCAAAAGTCTGATCAAACAAAAGGTGGTGAAACTTCTGGTGATGCGCCGGGCGGGGTAATGCCGGCTTGCCGCAGACAATGCGCGCCCCCGCGTTTGGCAGGGGCGGCAAAGATAAGAGGTTGTCTCGATTTTAATCGAGAACTTTGAAACGCGGGTCGTCCGGATCGATGGAGGAGATACCGCGGGCTTCTTCGGTCATCTGCACTTCTTCCGAGCGCTGCTCGGAGTAGCGCTGCTGCTCCAGGTGCAGGTAGATGGCGTTGACCAGTTCCTGCGTGCCTTCGTGCGACAGTGCGGAGATTTCGAACACCGGGCCCTTGAAGCCGAACTTCTTGACGAAGTCCTTCACGCGCTTGGCGCGTTCTTCTTCAGGAATCACGTCCAGCTTGTTCAGCACCAGCCAGCGCGGCTTGTCGCCCAGCGCCGGATCGTACTTTTGCAGTTCCTTGACCAGGGCCTTGGCTTCCTTGACCGGATCGACAGTCGCCTCGAACGGCGCCAGGTCGACGATGTGCAGCAGCAGGCCGGTGCGCGACAGGTGGCGCAGGAACTGGTGGCCCAGACCGGCACCTTCGGAGGCGCCTTCGATCAGACCAGGAATGTCAGCGATCACGAACGATTTTTCGTGCGACACACGTACCACGCCCAGGTTCGGGTGCAGGGTGGTGAACGGGTAGTCGGCGATCTTCGGACGGGCATTCGACACTGCGGTGATGAAGGTCGACTTGCCGGCATTCGGCATGCCCAGCAGGCCAACGTCGGCCAGCACCTTCAGCTCCAGGCGCAATTCGCGGCGCTCGCCGTCTTTGCCGTCGGTCTTCTGGCGCGGAGCGCGGTTGGTCGAGGTCTTGAAGTGGATATTGCCCCAGCCGCCCTCGCCGCCCTTGGCCAGCAGTTCCATCTGTCCGTGTTCCGTCATGTCGGCGATGATTTCGCCCGACACTTCGTCGATCACCAGGGTGCCGACCGGCATGCGCAGGAAGATGTCGTCTGCGCCCTTGCCGTAGCAGTCGGAGCCGCGGCCGGATTCACCGTTGCCGGCGCGGTGCATCTTGGAATAGCGATAGTCCACCAGCGTATTGACGTTACGGTCGGCTACCGCCCAGATGCTGCCGCCTTTGCCACCGTCGCCGCCATCAGGGCCGCCGAACGGACGGAATTTTTCACGGCAAAAAGAGGCGCAGCCATTACCGCCGCTGCCGGCGATGACTTCGATGCGTGCTTCGTCAATAAACTTCATAATGAACCACCTTGAAAACTAAAAAGGCCCTACCACTGGCAGAGCCTTTTGGAGAGAAGGCTTTCGCCTTACTGTACCTGTATTTGCTGTATTAAGCAGCAGCTACGACGGTAACGTACTTCTTGCTGTCCGGACCCTTGGTCACGAACTTCACAACGCCGTCCACCAGTGCGAACAGGGTGTGGTCTTTACCGGTGCCTACGCCTTCGCCAGCGGACACTGGGGTGCCGCGTTGACGGATGATGATGCCACCAGCGTTGATGGTCTGGCCACCGTACACTTTAACGCCCAGGCGTTTTGATTCAGAGTCGCGACCGTTGCGGGTAGTACCGCCGCCTTTTTTGTGTGCCATTTAGTTACTCCTTGATAGCTCGGTGAGTCTTGATGAACAGCGATTAGCCGTTGATCGAAACGATTTGGATTTCGGTGAAGTTTTGGCGATGGCCTTGACGCTTCTGGTAGTGCTTACGACGGCGCATCTTGAAGATACGGATCTTGTCGTGACGACCTTGTGCGACTACTTTCACCAGAACCGATGCACCTGCAACCAGTGGAGCACCAAACTTGATGCTGTCGCCCGCGCCTACGGCGAGAACCTGGTCGATAGTGATTTCGGAACCAATGTCAGCCGGCAACTGTTCTACTTTAATTTTTTCGCCAGCAGCAACTTTGTATTGTTTGCCGCCGGTTTTTATGACCGCGTACATGATTGGAAACCTCTTGGATTGTTAATAAGTCTCCCTCGCTCGACGCCCAAAAACAACAAGGCGAAAGCCGGGGAACCGCTGATTATACATAGATTCGGGAAATCGGTCAAAAGGTATTGTCGACGGGCGGCCCACGTGGTATGTGGGCAACGAGTAACGTATAATCGCGGCACTCTTACCAACCTTACCAGTAGGTTTGCCTTGTCGAACAACGCCCAGAACAACATCATGAGCACCATTGCCGCCGATATGGACGCGGTCAATTCGGTGATCCGCCAGCGCCTTCACTCGGAAGTGGCACTGGTCAACCAGATTGCTGAATATATCATCAGCGCGGGCGGCAAGCGTATCCGACCAGTCCTGGTCCTGCTGGTAGCAAATGCCTATAACTATAAGGGTGCCGGCCACCATGAGTTGGCCGCCGTGGTGGAATTCATCCACACCGCGACCCTGCTGCATGATGACGTTGTTGACGAATCGTCAATGCGCCGCGGCCGCCAGACCGCCAATGCGCTGTTCGGCAATGCCGCCTCCGTGCTGGTGGGCGACTTCCTCTACTCCCGCGCCTTTCAGATGATGGTGTCGCTGGATTCCATGCGCGTGATGCAAATCCTGTCCGATGCGACCAATGTGATCGCCGAAGGCGAAGTGCTGCAGTTGCTGAATATGCACGACCCGGACGTGACCGAGGAAAGTTACCTGCAGGTGATCCGCTCCAAGACGGCCAAGCTGTTCGAAGCGGCGGCGGAGCTGGGTGCGCTGGTGGCCGGTGCCTCGGACGCCGACATCGCCGCTGCCGGCGAATATGGCCGCTCGCTGGGCACCGCTTTCCAACTGATCGACGACGTGCTGGATTACGCCGGCGATGCGGAGGAAATCGGCAAAAACGTAGGCGATGACCTGCGTGAAGGCAAACCTACCCTGCCGCTGATCTGGCTGATGGAAAACGGCACCGAAGAACAGCGCGTCCTGGTTCGTTCCTGCATCGAGAATGGCGACGAGCAGCACTTCGACACAATCCTGGCCGCCATCACCAACAGCGGCGCACTGGATTACACCCGCCGCGCCGCCGAAGTGGCCGCGCAACGCGCCATCGATGCGATTGCCGGCATGCCGGACGGGATCTACAAACAATCCCTGCTGCAGCTGGCCCGCTTCTCGGTGGACCGCAGCCACTAAAGAACAAGGCGCCGAAATCGGCGCCTTTTTTCTTACTGCGGCTTGATTGAGGCGATGCGCCGTTTGGCGAAGTAAGTCTTCCATGCATGCGGCGCGACCGACGGGTAACGCAGCCTGGCCAGCGCCAGCCATGCATCTCGGTAGGCCAACCAGCTTCGCTGCCTTTCGGGCCAGATCTTCATCTGGTTCATCTCCCGCTCGGCACTTGTGGCTTCCTCCACGGTGAACGAAGGCAGCTTGCCAGCCTCGAAGTCCAGCAAGGAATTAAGTATCTCCTCGATCTGCGCCGAATCGGCTCCTTGGTGCCGCAACTGCAGCAACGCAGCCTTCTCGGCATCGCTCCAGCGTGCAGAGATGGTGTCGATACGCGCATTGCGATCCTGGTCGACCAGATCCAACTTGATCGTGTCGCAGCGCACGACAAGGTGGCTATTGCCCGCGTCATCGCACATATCGATCTTCGGTGAAGGCCCCTCCTTGCCGGTCTGCATGCGCGTCAGCCGGGCCAGGCGAGCTTCGATTTCGGGGCCGTCCGACCGGCAGGCAGCCATCTTCGCCACGGCATAGTTGCGCGGCACGCCCAAGCCGTTCGCATACAGCATCATCAGGACATCCTGGCTATCCGTAGCAAAGGCGCAGTGCCGCGCTTTCACATAATCGAAATGCACGCCAATGCCGTAATACAGCTTGTCCGCGTCGCAATCCTTCAGGGCCGCAGACTGCTCCGCCGTCGGGCGATGCGGGAATGGATAGGTGGCCAGCTTGTGGATCTCGCACTCCGAGGTATCGGCATGCGCACTGGTAGCCAGCGCAAGCAAAGCGGTGACGAAGAAGGCTTTACGCACTTAGAGGATCTCTTTGACCGTTTCCGGTGGACGGCACAGACGCACGCCCTTGTCCGTCACCACGAAGGGACGGTTGATCAGCTCCGGATGCGCCATCATCGCGTCAACCAGCTTATCTTCGGACAGCGATTCATCCGCCAGGCCAAGCTGGTCATACAGCTCGCCCTTGTTGCGCATGGCGCCGCGCGCTGTCAAGCCGGCACGCGCGATCAGGTCGATCAGCACTTCGCGCGATGGCGGCGCCTTCAGGTATTCAACGATTTCCGGCTCGATGCCCGCTTCACGAATCAGCGCCAGCGCGCCGCGCGAATTGCTGCACGAGTTGTTGTGGTAGATGGTAATTCCCATGATGCAAATGAAGTTAATTCAAAGCCGCACTATATCACCGGCAAGGGAGTTGATAAATCCACAAAATTATGTGTAGAATTAACTCACACCAGTCGGGGTGTAGCTTAGCCCGGTAGAGCGCTACGTTCGGGACGTAGAGGCCGGAGGTTCGAATCCTCTCACCCCGACCACAGAATTCCTTACAAAACAGCGTTTGAAGCATGAAGCAAGCTGATAACCGCTATTATCAGGTCCAGCCTACTTCGAGGTAAGCTCTTTGCGCAACGAGGGACTCGCAACTTCTTCGAGCTCTCGGAATGCTGTCGACAACCGGTCGATAAGCGCGCCGGATGCGCCGTGTCCCTCGAAAAAACCGCGCCACTGCTGAACCTGGTGCACGATGGTGGCCATTACCATCACGGCGTCCTGTCGTTCGAGGTCGAAGCGCGCGTAGGCAGACAACGCGTTGTCCAACGTAGCAAGCTTTCCCTGCAACCCCACCTCCAGGTGCAAAAAACGCTCATAAGCTACGCCCGGACGCGGCACTACGTCGTAGAGGGGACTCAAGCGCCAACCCGCCAGCCGGGGGTCTCGCACGAAGCCATGATTGCGCAGATGGTCGTCGTCGTTGCTCACCAAGATGTTGAAGACCATTCTAGCGAACAGCTCACGGGTGTTCTGTCGAATCACCGAAGGGTGCGCGCGCTGGCGCACTGCAGCCGCGATGTCTGCATATCCTTTGGTGCGGGACTCCATTTCGTCGCATGCCACCATCGTCAGCGAGCTGGCGAAAGGCAAACGCAGTTCATGGCCGGTATCGGCGCTGGGCAGCGTGGTGTGCAGGCTCAAAGCCTCGGGGAGGCTCTCGGGGCCAGCTCCCAGCTGCGCCTCGGAAACCCAGTACCTGTCGAACCGGCGGACGAGCAAACAGCTTTTGCCGCCCAGATCGGTCACCGAGGTGGCGGGCACAGTCATGCCGCAGGCTTCTGCCAGGCGCAGCGTCGCATGCTCGGCACGAGCGACGTCGAAGGTGTCGCTGCGACTTGCGAACTTGGCCAGCCACATCAATCCTTCCGGATCGCGGACCGTCGCTTTCGGACGCGCGCCGCCGGCGCCCGGGCTTGAGCCGAACAGATCGGTCAGGCGACTCGGTATCGGCTCACCCAGCTCGATGCGCTCAGTGGCCTCCAGCAAGTACGGAAGGGACTGCACACCGGAGACTCCCTTGGATACTTCTGCCGTCAGGCTCTCGCGCACGTCCAGCGCCCCCACACGGTCGCTACCTGCCTCGAGGAGGTATGTCGACTCGAGCAGACTGTTTGCAGGCACTTTGAATTTCGCCTCGATGACCCGGCGCCCCCAAGCATCAGGGGCAGCGTCGCGCAGGCCTCCAAATAGCGGCAGCCCGTTAATCGGAACCAACTCTTTGTGACGAACGAGATTCTTGTCTGCCAAGCTCAAGCTGACTGGGTCAACCTCGACGGCGTGCGGACGATCCAGGTAGCGCGTGCCGTAAGCGAACTTCGACGCCTCGACGCCCTGTGGTGTCTCGGTGAGCGTCAGAATGCCCGCTGGGACAAAGCCGCCAGGCAGATTGGCAAAAGTGTAGAGCTCTTTTGGCATCAGCTCAATACGGTTACTTGAAGGGTCATGTTAGAAGTCCAGCTTGTCGCGTTCTGCTGCACTCAATTCACGCACACGCTGTCGTTTCTCGGAAGCCTCCAAGGCAAGTAGCGACGGGTCTTTCCCCTCCAAAAGCTGCTGCAGAGTCATACCGGGCGCGACGGCACCCAGATAGCGCAGCACCTGTCCCAACGTCCGCCCCGGGTCGCCATGCTCGATCTTTCGGGCAGTGGGCCTGGAGAGGCCTGCGCGCACGGCAGCGTCTTCCTGGCGAACGCGACGGGCTAGACGCAGACGGGACAACCGCTTCCCCAAAAGCCGGGTCTGCGCGAGTTCGGACTCCGACAGCAGGAGGGTCTCTTCCTTTTTCATGGCAACAAAAAATGCCTTTACGGCGATAATGAAAATGATTGTTTCCATATTATGCCCGTTAACGATCAACGTCAAGGAAACGATCTTTTCCACTGCGACCTTAATGGAAACGATTGTTATCATCCCAAGGGCACGCATCCCCTTGCCCCTCGGTTGTAAATATATTACGATCCTTACCGAGAAGGCTTAGGACGGGCTTCCTTCTAACTTCCGATTCAGTTCGTCCGCTTCCCTTCTCCCCGAATTCCATGATCTTCACCGCCTCCCACGCCATTCTCCTGCGCAGGCAAGGCTTGCTGTTTGTTGAAGCAGGCACTGCGACCCTCCCCAGCAACTTCATCGAAGCGTTCGAGATCAACCTCGCGAAGCTGGGGTATGCGGTTTCCACGCGCTTGCGCCAACGCCTGCAAACCATTTCCACCGAAGCCCTGACCATGCTGCAGGCGCAGGCCTGGGGCGTTTTGGCGGAAAGCCTGGGCGGGCATCGGGCACACGTGCCGCTGTACCGCAGCTTCCCGGACGACGTTCCGGCTGATACCTTCGGCTTATGGCAGCAACGGGTGCTGTCCCACTTCATGCAAGCGGAAGGCCAGCCTTGCCTGCATTGCGGGCTGACGGGAACCACTCACGTGCTGAATCCCTGCATGCACGTGGTGTGCGACCAGTGTTTTGATGGAAGTAATTACTCCGCATGCCCTATCTGCGAACGGCAGGTTGACCAGCAATCTGCCTTCTTCAAGCCTGCGCCGGACAGGGGCGCGCCGAAGGAAAACGTCACGCTCAAGTTGCTGGACCTGGGCACGTCCGCCGAACAGGCCGCACGTCAGTTATTCGTCGCCTTCTGCCAGCGCACGCAAGCCATGTCGCCGGTGGATGTTGCGGACTTGTCGGCCATCGTCACCGAATACGGCGCCGCAATCCTGTCCTCGCTGCCGGCCGCGATTCCGGTGCGCGAAAACATCGCTCACGTTTTCGGCACGCTGCTGCGTCAATGCGGCCCTGCTGTCGCCTTGCCGGCCGCTGCGCCTTACATGAACACCGCGACCGACGTGTTGCGCTTGATCGCCAGTTATTCGAGCGCGGACCCCAGCCTTCTGCCGCAGACAGTTTTGCGCGATTTCTCACTCGCGGAGGCGAGACAGAAGAAGCATTATCGCGAGCTGTATGCGCATAGCTATTACGACAGGCTGAAGTCCCTCAAGCTGCCGGTCGAAATCTACCGCTTCAAGATGGCGAAGCTTGGGCGCCCGCTGCGTCGCGCCTTGCTGGAGTTCATGGAGAGCCTCTCGCCAGAATCGATGACCGACGACATGCTGCGCCATCGCCCGTATTGGGTCTGGCTCGGCGAGTTCCTGCATCCAGCCGAATACAAGCAGCGTTTTCCAAATGTGGCGCGCGCCTTCGAGATCGTGCGACGAAAGGCGCCGGATGGCAGCCGTGCCCCGGCCTGGCTGACTTACTACGGCAAGCTGGAAGCCGCCATCAATCTCAGTGACGCCGGCAGCATGACAGCCTTGCTGCTGCAGCGTCCAGGTGAATTGGCCAGGCGGTTCGATCACGCGCTGCGCATTGCAGGCAACGACGAACCGGCTGTCGAAGTCCTGCTGGCGGGCTTTGAACGCTGCGCGCCCAAATTTTCAACGCCGGTTCTGTTAACGTTGCTTGCCTTGCTTCCGACGCGCGGAACGCGGGCCAGATCGCGCGTGTACTGGCCGAAAGGCTCCGTCGTCAACGGCATATTTGCACGTGACAAGCGGCCGGTCCTTGCACCGGCAACGATCGCACGCAGCGCCGCAATCGTCGAGCGTGAATTGCTCGCGCGGTTTGAAAGCAAGTCCGGTGTCGGCGATTTCATCATCGACTCGGCGCTGAAAACCGTCATGGTTCCGTTCAACGAACGAACTGCCTCGCCAGCGGCAATCCAGCTGCCGCGCGGCTCGACCATCGATGTTGCGCCTGAGAAGACCATACGTCTCTTCCTTCACTGGTGCGAACCGGAGAAGACGCACTTCGATACAGACCTGGATTTGTCGGTCGGGTTCTACGACGCGCAGTGGCAGCACGTCGGCGTCTGCTCTTATTACCAGCGCGTGCTCCAGGGCCAGTTTGGCCAGGTTGCAGTCAGCTCCGGCGATTTGACCAGTGCGCCCTTCCCCAATGGCGCGTCAGAGTTCATCGACATGGACTGCGCGATGGCCGAAAAGCATGGCATCCGCTATGCCGTAGCTGTCGTGAACAATTACTCCGGCCAGGCGTTCGAGCAACTGGAGCATGCATTTGTCGGCATGATGCTGCGTGGCGATACCCAGGGCCAGCATTTCGATCCACGCACGGTCGAAATGAAATTCAACCTGCAGGGTGCCGACGGTATTTTCATGCCCATGGTGATAGACCTGGAAAAGAAGTCGCTGCACTGGCTGGATGTCTACTCGCGAGGAAAACTGGAATTCAACAACGTGGCCAGTTCCAGCACCGCGATTACCGCTATCTGCCCGACGATGATCGAATATTTTGCCAGCGGAGTGCGGGCAAATATGTTCGACCTCGCCTTGCTGCACGCGGCAGCGCGGGCAAATCGCGTGCTGATTCGCGGGAAGGAGAATATCGCTATCGAGCGCGTGGTCGGTGAATCAAACATTCAATTCCTGCTACGCTTGCGGGCAGGCGATGGCGCCGAGGCGGCGGCTTTCGATCTGCGCGGCGACAGGCCGGTAATGGCTGCATTGCTGGCCGGCGATATGGTGCTGCCGCAGGACGCGACAGCCTATGTGTTAAAGCCCGGCGCCATCGGAGGCACGATGTCCGCGAGCGATTTCCTGTCTTGAAGAGTTGGAAGCATTTCCTGCCTACGCCTGGATGCCGAACGCGAGCTGTTGTCGGCACGCGACCGCCTGGCGCAAGCGCAGTCCGATGCAGCGGTTTCGCTGGTCGTGGTCTACAAGGCGCTGGCCGGTGGCTGGGGCGGGCCCTGACCACAGGCCAGTCACTATCGGCTGATTTCGACTGCGCCGCCGGCCATATCAGGCAATAGGACGGCCTTGGGCGGCTCATCGGCCGTCCATCCGTGAACGTAGAGCGCCAGGCCGGTCCACCACGGCTTCCAGCTTCCCTCGCGCTGTTCGAACAGTAACTTCAGCCCCGATGGCGATTCCTCGCAGCGGATGCGCTGACGCAGGAAGCTGCCGCGCTGGTACGCCATGCTGATGCCATCATCGGCATAGATGTCCCCGTGGCAGTCGGTGCCAGGATAAACGTGCAACTCCAGCCGCCCTTCAGGCACGAAAGCGGTGCTTTGAACCAGCGGCTGCTTCGGGATGATCGCACCGGGCCTTACATAGACCGGCAACTGCGCGATATCCGGCCTCACTAGTTGGCTCTTTCCGTCCAGGCGCTGGCCCGTCCAGTAGTCGTACCAGCCCTTGCCGGGCAGTTCCACGTTGTAGTCTCCCGGCGATTCCAGCGTCGGCGATGGGGCCACGAGCAGGTCGCTGCCCACCATGAACTGGTCTTCCGAGCCGCCAAGCCTGTCGCCATTCGCCAGCACCGAGGGGAAATTGAGGAAGACGGGCCGCAGCAGCGGAATGCCACTACGGCTGTTCTCCTCGGCCGCGGCGTACAGGTAAGGCATCAGGCGGTAGCGCTCGGAAATGAAACGCCGGCGGATCTCCACGTGCGGCTCATCGCCGACCCAAGGCTCCTGGTCGGGCCGCCCGGTTTCGGCATGGGCGCGGAACAGCGGCATGAAGGCGCCAAGCTGGAACCAGCGCGTCAACAGTTCCGGCGACGGGCGTTCGCCGGCGTAACCGCCAACGTCGTTGCCGGCATTTGAAAAGCCGCTCAGGCCAAGATTGAGCAGCTGCTGCACGCCCATCTTGAGGTGCTGCCAGCTGGAGACGTTATCGCCGGTCCAGGTCGCGGCATAGCGCTGGCCGCCAGCGTAAGTTGCGCGGGTCAGCACGAAGGGTCGCGCATCGGGCTGCAGCCGCGTCAGGCCTTCGTAGGTGGCTCGCGAGTTGAGCTGGCCGTAGACATTATGCATCTCTGCGTGAGAAGCGCTCCGTGGCGCGAAGTCGTCGCTTTCGATCCGGTGTAAAACATCAAGCGGCATGGTCCTGGTGGGCACGTTGAAGATCGACGGCTCATTCATGTCGTTCCAGAAGCCCGCCACGCCATCGCCCAAGAATCCAGTGTAAAGCTCCCCCCACCAGCGGCGGGCCTGGGCGCGGCTGAAGTCCGGGAACACCGCCGCGCCAGGCCACACATCACCGGAGTAATACTGGCCGCCCGGGAGCTTCAGGAACACATCCTGGGCTGCGCCGCTGTCATATGCTGCGTAACCCTCGCCAGGCGCTTTGGCGATGTGCGGGTCGGTGATCAATACCAGGCGGATGCCCTGCCCGCGCAGGTCGCCGGCAAGCTTTCGCACATCGGGAAAGGCCGCTCGGTTGACGGTGAAGGGGCGCGAACGGTCCTGGTAATCGATGTCCATGTAGATCAGGTCGGACGGCAGGCGCTCGCTGCGCAGGCGCTGCGCGACAGCGCGCACTTCGGCGTCGCTTTTGTAACTCCACTTGGATTGCTGGAAGCCAAGCGCCCACTGCGGCATCAGCGGCGCACTGCCGGTCAGGTGCGCATACTGTCGCAGCACATCTTTCGGAGCGGGACCGGCCATCACATAGTAGTCAACCGGGCCGCCTACGCCGCTGATTGACAGCACGCCACGTTCGGTCTTGCCGAAATCGAAATTGCTGCGCCATGTGTTGTCGAAGAACAGGCCATAAGCCTGGCCGCGGTCGCTCACCGCCATGAAGAACGGGATCGTTTTATAGAGCGGATCGGTCGCCTGCGTGAACTTGTAGGTATCCGAATTCCACATGGTGTAGACGCCACCTTTGCGGTCGAAGGTACCGGTCTTGTCGCCCAAACCGAAAATATGGTCATCGCCACTCATGCGCCCGCGCAGGCGGAAACTGCCTTCCGAAGACAGAGCGCTCCGGCCTGAAAGATCAGCGAGCAGCAGCTTGCCGCCGCCATCCAGCACATCCGCCCGCAAGGTGCGCAAGTCGATGCGTGCACCGATATCCGTTGCGCCCACTTGCACCGTTTCGCCGTTGCGCGTGATTTTCAACGGCAGCCGGGCGGCGCGAGTAGCGGAAGGAACCGCCCAGGACGCGTCTTCCGGCAATTTTCCCCGCCCCATGCGGATGCGCACGATACCGCTGGCCGGTGCGCTGACTTCAAGCACTACGCCGCCGCGCGACAGCAGCATGCGGTCAACGGTTTCCGCGTGCAGCGTGCTTGCCGCACACAGTGCGAGCGCAGCCAGGAACTTACTGGGCCGCATACATGGAGGAATACTTCACGCCGAAGTAGAGGATGAAGGCATAGCAGGCGGCCGGCAGTATGAACGATGCCTGCACGCCGATCGCGTCGGCCAGTGCGCCTTGTGCGAATGGCACCAGCGCCCCGCCGACAATTGCCATGCACAGGATGCCCGAACCCTGCCCGGTGTACTTGCCAAGGCCGTGCAGCGCCATGCTGAAAATAGTCGGGAACATGATCGAGTTGCACAAGCCAACCGCCAGAATGGCCCACATCGCCACGCTGCCCTTGCCGAAAGTGGCCGCTAGCACCAGGCCGATTGCCAGCAGCGAATTGACAGCCAGCGTCTTGCCCGGGCTGGCAACGCGCATCACCACAAAGCCGATGAAACGGCCAACCATGGCACCACCCCAGTAAATGCTGACATAGTGTGCCGCATCTGCATGCGCCAGGCCTGCGATCTGCGATTCGCCGAGGAAGTTGATCAGGAAACTGCCAATACTGACTTCAGCGCCAACGTACAGGAAGATGCCGATTGCGCCCAGCACCAGGTGGCGATGGGCCCAGGCCGATCCATGGCCTTCGCCTGCCAGCGATACGTCTTCACTATCTGCGATCTGCGGCAGCCTGGCGACGAAGAACAGCACGGCCAGCAGCGCCAGTGCGCCAGCCAGCGCCAGGTAGGGTCCACGCACGGTGGCCGCCGAACCGGCGGCGACGCCCGCCGTTGACAGGATCAGGAATCCGCCCAGGGAGGGACCGATCGTGGTGCCGAGGGAATTGAAGGCCTGCGTCAGGTTCAGGCGGCTGGATGCGGTACGCGGCGGGCCGAGCATGGTGACATACGGATTAGCGGCGACCTGCAGCACAGTGATGCCCGAAGCCAGCACGAAGAACGCCAGCAGGAACAAACCATAGCCGCCAAACGAGGCCGGATAGAACAACACGCAGCCACCGGCCGCTATCAACAGGCCGGTGACAGCGCCTTTCTGGTAACCGATACGGCGGATCAGGGCGCCCGCCGGCATCGACACGATGAAGTAGGCGCCGAAGAAGCAAAGCTGCACCAGCATCGCCTGGAAGTAGGACAGCGTGTAAATCGCCTTCAGGTGCGGGATCAGCACGTCGTTCAGCGAGGTAATCAAACCCCACATGAAGAACAGCAGTGTGACGATGACCAGCGCGCTGGTGTTTGTTCCGTTCTGCGCGCCGCCTGCCGCCTGCGGCGGTGCGGCGGGCGTGGTGTTAGGTGCCGTGGATGCCATGCTTGTCTCCTTGATTTTTATAGTTACATGCCTGCGGGTGGACGCGGCAGGTCGCGGCCCTGCGTGCCCCAGCCAGCCGTATCAGCTTTCGGCGCCAGCTTGAACGACAGGGTACCAGCACCCTGCAGTTGTTCCCAATCCAGCCACACGCGCGACAGTGGGCGGCCGGCCCACTGCACCGACTGCACGAAGCGCCGCTCGCCCGGTTTGGCCTCCGGCGCTTCGATGCGCAAGGTGCGGCCCTGCGGCAGGTCGATCTCGGCGCGTGCAAAGCGCGGCGCATGCAACAAGAAGCGGCCGCTGCCCGGCGCGTCCGGATACAGGCCCAGTGCGCTGAACAGGTACCAGGCCGACATCGCACCCAGGTCGTCGTTGCCGGTCACACCGCCCGGGCCGTTGCCGAACAGGGTTTCGGCCGCACGCAGCACAGTGGTAGTCTTCCACGGCTGCCCCATCAGGGTGTACATCCATGGCGTGTGCAGGTCCGGTTCGTTGTTCGGGTTATAGCGGAATTGGCTGTAGTAGCTGTAAGCGCCAACCACCCAGGACTTGCGCACGGCCGACGGGTCGGCCAGCACGGCGTCGTAATCGAAGAACTGGTCAAGGCGCTGCAGGGCTTTGGCCTGGCCACCCATGGCCGCTGCCAGGCCTGGAACGTCCTGCGGCACCAGCCATTGGTACTGCCAGGCCGTGCCCTCATGGAAGCCGCGTTCGGCGCGCGGGTCATAGCTGCCGTTTAAGTCGGTGAACCAGCTTCCGTCCAATACGCGTGGGCGCGGGAAGCCGCGCTGCCCGGTCGGCGCATCGATCACCGACGGATCCCACACCTTGCGCCAGTTGAGGGCGCGCTGTTCAAGCAACCGGGCGTCCTTCGGTTGGCCAAGCGCCTTCGCCATGATCGCCAATGAGCTGTCGGCCAGCGCATATTCCAGCGTCGCCGAAGCGCCGTGGTGCGGGTCGATGTCCATGCCTTTGGCGACGAAGCCGCGGTCATACTGGACGAAGCCCTTTTCAAGGTAGTTTGGATTGCCGGCCCGGCCTTCGGCGCGGATGCGCGACGGCGGCACGCCAAAGGCATTTTCACGCAACGCGGCGTAGGCCTCGCGTTCGCGGCCTTTCAGTGCACCGAAGCGCCACAGGTCGACCAGGAATGGCGTAACCGGGTCGCCGGTCATCACGTTGCTGTCGAAATTGGCGTAGCCCCAGCGCGGCAGCCAGCCACCCTGCTCGCGGATCTTCAGCACCGAATTGGCGATGTCGCGCGAGCGCTGCGGACGCAGCAGGGCAAGCAGCTGGTTTTGCGCGCGGTAGGTATCCCACAGCGAGAAGAACTCATAGTAGGTCCAGTCCTTGGCGGTGTGCAGGGCATCGTCATAGCCGCGATAGCGGCCATCGGCATCGCTGCCGGTCAAAGGTTGCAGCAACGCGTGGTACAGGGCGGTGTAGAACACGGTGCGGTCGTCGGTGCTGCCGCCGTCGATACGCACGCTGCCCAGTTCCTTCTGCCATGCCGCCTGTGCTTTTTCGCGCATTGCGTCGAAGGTGAGCGGCTTGCCGCCCGCCATGCCCTCGGCCTTTAGGTTGATGCGCGCGCCTTCTGCGTCGACGTGCGAAATGGCGCTGACCGCTGTCACGGCCGGGCCGTTTTTGAGCTCAAAGGTGAGCCAGACGCCATGGGGACGGCTGTCGCCTTGCTGGCTTGGTCCCTTGACGCCCGGCCAGCCGCCGCGGTCATCCCAGATGCCGCTGGCGACGAAGGGCTGGTCGAACACCATGCGGAACCAGGTGGTGTACTGTGCGCCGCCGCAGAAGCTCTTCGTAACAATCTTGCCTTCCACGCTGCGGTCATCCACTACCCGCACCTCGCTGCCGACTACCGAATGGCGTTCATTGGCCTGGCCCAGATTAAGCAGCACGTGGCCGCTGGCGGTACCATGAGCAAACGTATAGCGCTCGGCGGCGGCGCGGGTCAGCGCGGTCGCCTCGGCCCTGATGCCGCCATAGCTGGTGAGCTGCACCTTGTAGTAGCCGGCCTGCCCAACCTCGCCTTCATGGCTGTAGTCAGCGGCGTAGTGCTTGTAGTTGAAGCTCCCCGCCTTCTTGGTGTCGAAATCGCCGCCGGGACCAATGCTGCCGGTGACCGGCAACACCGAGAGCTGGCCGCCCTGCTCCCAGCAACCTGCGCCGGACAGGAAGGAGTGTCCGAAACCGCGAATGCGGGCATCGCTGTAGTGCCAGCCGGCATAGTGCTCGCCGGTCGGGCTGACCTGGATCATGCCAAAGGGGGCCGAAGCACCGGGAAAGGTATTGCCCTCGTCCTGGGTGCCGATGAAGGTATTGACCGGCATATCGGCCGGCGCCGCCGCCAGCGGCAGCGTAAATGCTGCCAGCAGGACGGAGCAAAGGGTCAGGCGGAATGCTTTCATTACGAGGCATCTCCTTCGAGTAATTCGAATAGCTGTTGCATTGCTGCGGGCGGTGGCGGAGTGGCGCCGGACTGCAGGCAAGCTGCGGAGCCGGCCGCCAGCGCCGCGTGCAGGTGGGACTGCAGCGAACGGCCCGGATGGCGCGCAAGGCTGTGCAGCAGGCCGGCCACGCTGGCGTCGCCCGCGCCGACCGTGTCGACCACTGCGACTGCCGGCGCGCGCGCATCGGCACGCTGGTCGCCATGGAATAGGCTCGCGCCCTGACCGCCGCGCGTCAGCAGGCAGAAGGCGGATGGCGCCGCGGCGCGCAACTGCCGCAGCGCTTCGTCCAGCGGAACGCCGGGAAACAGGCCGCGCAAGTCGTCGTCCGAAACCTTGATCACGTCGGCCAATTCCGCCATGCTGCGCAGGGTTGGCGCGTAGCGTTCATCCATCAGGTTGCGATAGTTCGGGTCGTAGCTGATGGCCACGCCCTGCTCTTTCAGCTTCTCCGCCAGCGCAACCAGGTTCGATGCCAGCGGTTCGCGCGCCAGGCTGATGCCGCCGAAGTGGGCCCAGCGCAGGTCCCGCGACCAGTATTCCGGCAGTACATCCGGATCGAAATGCAGGTCGGCGCTATCGTCGCCGATAAAGAAGTAGCGCGGCGGCTCGCCCTGTTCCACAATCGCCAGCAGCGGCGATCGTTCAACGCGCTGCAGCAGGCGCAAGTCCAGCCCTACCGCCTCGCTGGCGGCCCACAGGGCGTCGCCGAATCGATCGCGGCTGATGGCACCGGCGAACGCGGTGCGTTCGCCCAGCACGGCCAGGGCACGCGCCACATTCCATACCGAGCCGCCGACGCGGCTGACCCAGCGCTCGTCGCCTTGGTAGATCATGTCGGTGAGCGCCTCGCCGGCGCACAACATCAATGGTGCGTCATGCATGATCGGCCGCCCCCAGCGCCGCCACGATGTCGTAGCAGGCGCCCATGGTGTGGTAGTCCACTTTGCCGGCCGGGCTCTTTTCGTCGCTCAGCTTGCGGTTATCGCCGGACAGGATGCGGTACCAGGCGCCGTGTTCGTGGTCCACCAGATGAGTCCAGCTATAGGCCCACAGGCGTTCGTACCACTCCCAGTACTCGGCATTGCCGGTACGCTTGGCCAGCATGGCAGCGGCCGCCGTGCTCTCGGCCTGTACCCAGAAATACTTGTGCGGGTCGCAAATCGCAAGGTCCGGCGCCAGCGAGTACGCCAGGCCGCCGTGCACAGCATCCCATCCTTTGTTCACCGCAGTCTGGAACAGGCGTTCTGCGGTCGGCAGCAGCCAGTCCAGGTCCTTGTTCAGCACAGCGCCGCGCGCCTCCAGTTGCAGCAGCAGCTTGGCCCACTCAGTGAAGTGGCCGGGCTGATAACCCCATGGGCGGAACAGGTTTTCCGGATCGTCGATATTGAAGCGCCAGTCCGGCTGCCAGTTTGCATCATAGTGCTCCCAGATCAAGCCGCCGCAACGGGAGGCCTGACGCTGGGTGATGTTGTAGGCGACGGTATACGCTCGCTCCAGGTAGTGCAGTTCGCCGGTGGCCTGGTGCGCCGCCAGCAGCGCTTCGCAAGCGTGCATATTGGCGTTCTGGCCGCGGTAGTCCGAAAGCACGCTCCAGTCCTGGCTCGCTTCATCGGCGTACAAGCCGTCTTGCTCGTTCCAGAAGCGCTTTTCCATCAGCTCGAAAGTCTCGCCGATCCAGGGGCGCGCCTCTGCCAGCCCCGCCATCGTGGCGTGGGAATATGCGAGCAGAACGAAGGCCTGGCCATAGGCGTGCTGGGTACCGTCTTCCACTTCACGGCCGTTCAACATCCAGGCATAACCATTGCCCGACGCGTCGCGGTGCACATCGCGCAGGAAGCGCAATGCGTGACGCGCGCCGTCCAGGTAGGCCGGGTCGTGGAAATGACGGTAGGCCATGGAATAGGTAAACACGAAGCGCGTGCTGCTGACCAGGTGCCGATGCTGGGCGTCATAGACGGTGCCGTCGTCCTTGAAGTAGTGGTAAAGGCCGCCGGCCGGATCGATCGCGCGCGGATGGTAAAAACGCATGGTGTGGCGCGCGTGTGCGAGCAGGACGTCCGGGTTGCGGAAATTCGGGAGATTGGTCATGTTAGGCCTGGTGGGTATGCTAGTCATCGCAACTGCTTTCGCGCACGATCAATTCGACTGGCATGGTTATCTGGGAGGAGTCTTCTTCCGGTTTTTGAAGCAGTAATTCAATCCCCGCCCGTCCCAGGTCTTCCTTGTCGACGTGGATGGTACTGAGCGGGGGAATGGCAGCGGCAGCGCTGCTGATATCGTCGAAGCCGACAATCGCGATGTCATGCGGGATCTTCATGCCCTCGTTCAGGCAATGCTTCATGGCGATCAGCGCCGTGCTGTCGTTGTAACAGAACAGGGCGTCGGGCCGCTTCGGAAGGCTAAGCAGGCTGCGCATGGCTTCCACCACGGCCTCGTCGCCCTCGCCCATGGTGGGAACGATAACTTCCAGGTCCGGGTCGGCGAACACCTTGGCATCGAACAGCGCCTGGCGGAAGCCTCGGTTGCGCTGCTGGATACTGTAGTGGGCCAGGGAGCCGGACATCATGGCGATGCGCTTGCGGCCGCAGCGCAGCAGGTGCTGGGTGGCCAGGTAGCCGCCGCGCACATTGTCAGGATTGATCGAGGTGAAGCCGCGACGGTGCATGTCCACCAGCACGATAGGCTTGCCGGACTGCTGCAGGGCCGCCAGCACTTCCGGCTCGAAGAAGCCAGCGCACAGGATGGCGTCCGGCTGGTGCACGCGGATCAAGCCCTGCACCGGCTCGGCCGGTCCCACTGCGATAAAGGACAGGGCAATGCCTTCGCGCCGGCAGGCCGCCTCGGCGCCGTGCAGGACCGGGGAATAGAACTGGCTCGAAGCCAGCGTGTTGTGCTGGCTGTGCAACAGGAAGGCGATGCGGCGGATGCGCCCTTTCTTGAGCTGCCCGAAGTCATAGCCCATTTTTTCGGCGGCCTGGCGCACCTGATTGCGGGTGACCTCGGTCATGCCGGCCTGGTTTTTCAGTGCGCGCGAGACGGTGCCGATCGACAGCCCGGTGGCTTCGGCAATGTCGCGCAGGGTTACCTGGCTCAAGGCAGTACCCCGGGGCGAGAGATCGTGTGCATGAAGGGTCTCCAAAATTCGGTTTATTAAACGCCTATTCTGGCGTTTTCCAGGGCCGGGCAGAAATGCTTTTTCTCGCGCCTGATATAGGTAAGTTTTATATCAGCCGGCTTTTGCGGGCGTCAACAAAAGCAGTAAAAACCACGGTCTTTTAGCTTGTTTTAGTAAACACGCACCTCACCAGCCAAGGTACGCAAGCGCAAGGAATTGCGCAGTGTCGCCAGACTGGCTTTAGACGCAATGTACAAGCTCACTGCTTCGCCAGGCAGCAGCGTTATTGCGTTATCGGCAATCTCGGCATCAGCGTCGCCGAAATCGATCCACAGGGCGCGCGCGAGCGTCGCAGCACGCAGTGCCAGCACAAAGCCGGTGCCGTCACGGCGCAGCGCGGCATGCAGGCCGGGATCTGTCCAGCGCATATCCTTCGCGGCCTTGAAATAGACCACGCGGCGCGAGGCCGGTTCACCCTCTGTTTGCAAGTCGAATACCGCGACCGTCGATGCGGGATCGGCGCTGCCCAACAAATCCGCGTCGCTAAAGCTGGCCAGCCGGACAGCCGACAGGGGCGCAATGTCGACCGGCTTGCGCTCGTCGCGCAGCAGCTTGCCGTCGAGCGTCATCAGCCGCATTCGCAACTCCCCGCGCACCGGGTGACTGCGATCGTTGAGCAGGCTGAGAGCAGTCTTTCCTTCCGCGTCCCGCAGCGCGGCCACTGCAACGGGCGCATAAAAACGGCGCGCATGGAACTGCAGCGCCTTCCAGCGGCCGAACCAGTCCACGCTCGACCAGGAAGCGCCCGGCCATACGTCGTTAAGCTGCCAGTACAACGAGCCCATGGTGTAGGGCCGGCTGGCGCGGTGATGCAAAGCCGCCAATTCGATGCCTTCGGCCTGCGCGGCCTGGCTAAGGTAGACGAAATTTTCAAAGTCCTTCGGCAGGCCAAATTCGTACTCCACATACTTCATCAGGCGTTCATTGCCCTTCCCGGCCAGGAACTTCTGGTGGGCTTCGATGACGGGCGTGGCGATTCCTTGCTCGCCGCGCCTGGCGAAGGCGTCGATGCTGCGCTGCACCGGCCACGCCTGAAGGCCATATTCGGACATGAAGCGCGGCGTGATGCCCAGGTATTTTGAAGGCGGATGGGCCGGATTGCCCCACACTTCCCAGTAGTGCATGTCGCCACTGCTTGGCGTATTGGCCGCTTCGGCCAGGTCGTCGCTGGGCGAACTGGCCCAGTAGGCGATGCCGCCGCCCTCCTCCGCCACGACCTTGCGCAGCTCAGTACCGAAAAGCTGCACATATCCGTTCCAGACCTTGGCGGCGAACGTTGGATCGGCATCCATCATCTCCTTGCCGGCCCCCCAGTACTTCCAGGCGATTTCTTCCTCGTTATTGCCGCACCACAGGACCAGGCTCGGATGGTTGCGCAGGCGCCGCACATTGTCGCGCGCTTCAGCGGCGACATTGGCGCGGAAGGCATCGTCATAGGCTGGCGGCATGCCGCCGCCGAACATGAAGTCCTGCCACACCAGCAGGCCAAGTTCGTCAGCCAGGTCAAAGAAATCGTCGCTCTCGTAGTAACCGCCGCCCCAACTGCGCAGGAAGTTCATGTTGGCATCGCGCGCCGATTGCAGGACGCGGCGTAATTGCGCCTTGCTCACGCGCGGCTGGAACATATCGAACGGAATGCTGTTCGCCCCCTTGGCGAACACCGGAATGCCGTTAACCTCGAAATAAAAGCTCTTGCCCTTGTCGTCCGGTTCGCGGCGCAAGGCGACGCTGCGCAAGCCGGTACGCGCGCTGGCTTTGGCCACGGTCACCTTGCCGTCACTGATTTCGACCTCGAAGCGGTACAAGGGCTGTGCGCCATAGCCGTTCGGGAACCAGCGCTGCGGACTCTCGATGCGCACGGGAAGTTCGATACGATTTTCACCTGCGCGCATCTCAACACGGCGCAGTGCAGCCAGCGAGCGCTTGCCGCCCGGTGCAGTCTGCCACAGGCGCAGGTCGAACGTGCCATTACGCACGGCATCGGCCGAGACGACGGCGGCGATATCGGCGCGTGCTTCATCCACGCGATCCTGGCGCAGTTGCAGGTTGTCGATGCGCACGGCATCCCAGCTCTCCAGCACGACCGGTTTCCAGATGCCGGCGGTAACGTAGCGCGGCCCCCAATCCCAACCATAGTGATAGCCTGGCTTGCGGGCAAAGTTGCCGGTCATCGCGTCCGGCGGTTCGTCGCCATACGGCGAGGGATAGTTGCCTGCCAATTTGCGCGGCATGGCTCGCACCGCAGGCAGCAGCCTGGCGATCGGCGAACGCAGCACGATGCGCAGCTCATTGCCTTTGGTGCGCAGCTTGCCTTTCACCGGAATGCGCCAGGTACGGAAAGCGTTATCAGCGTCGGTCAGCTTTTCGCCATTCAGCCACACCTCCGCGAAGGTATCCAGGCCTTCAAACACCAGGTCATTGCGGGCGGCCTGGCGCGGCGCATCGAAGCGCGTGCGGTATTCCCAATCAGCGAGCCCGATCCATTGCAAGCCGGCTTCCGGCGCGCCAACGTAGGGATCGGGGATCAGCTTGTTCGCAAACAGGTCGGTATGCACAGTGCCAGGAACTCTCGCTGCATGCCAGGGCAGGGCTTCGGGATGCGCAGCCAATTGCGCGTTGCCGGGCACGAGCCTGAATGTCCAGCCTTGGTCGATGACGGCGCGGTTCGGCGTGGCAGCTGTCGCAACTGCGGCAACCACTGTCAGGAACAGGCCAAGCAGCAGGGCCACCAGGGAACGCCAGTACAGGTGCGTGCTCATGGCGCGCTCGCCTTCCAATGGCGCTCAATCCACTCCTGGTGGGTCGGCATGGCGGCAACCGCGCTTGCCAGCATCGCGCGCATGCTTTCGACCACGTCGACCAGTTTTTCCTCTGGCATGTCGTCCACGATCGGGTGGTAGCTTTGCGGAACAATGCGCTGGCCCAGCATCACCTGCACCCAGCTTGGCAACGCGAAGAAGTCTTCGCCATTGCGGAAGTAGCGGCCATCGTAGCGGAATAATTCGATTGCCTCGTGCAGGCTCTCCGGAATCGGCATGGTGCGGCAATAGTCCCAGAACGGCGAGTCGTTGCGCTCCGTGGCGTTGTAATGCAGGATCAGGAAGTCGCGCACCCGTTCATATTCGAATACGGACTCGCGGTTGAAGCGTTCCGCCAGCAAAGGGTTGAAGTCGCGTTTAGGGAATAGTCCCAGCAATCGGGTGATGCCGGATTGCGCCAGGTAGATGCTGGTGGATTCAAGAGGCTCGAGGAATCCGCTGGCCAGCCCAAGCGCCACCACATTCTTGTTCCAGAACTTCTTGCGCATGCCGGTGGTGAAGCGCAGTGCGCGCGGCTCTGCCAGCGCCTTGCCGTCCAGGTTCGCCAGCAAGGTCGCGGCGGCCTCGTCGTCGCTGATATGCCGGCTCGAATAGACGTAGCCATTGCCGGTGCGGTGCTGGAGCGGGATGCGCCACTGCCAGCCCGCCGTGCGCGCGGTGGAGCGCGTGTACGGCGCGATCGGCGTTACGCCCTCGCACGGCACCGCCATGGCGCGGTCGCACGGGAGCCAGTGGCTCCAGTCCACATAGCCGGTTTTCAGTGTCTGCTCGATCAACAGCCCGCGGAATCCCGAACAATCGATGAACAACTCACCATCGACAACCTGCCCGCTTTCCAGCGTCACCGATTCGATAAAGCCGTCGTCGGCGCGCTGGTTCACACCGACGATCTTGCCCTCGATTCGCTGGACCCCGCGCTGCTCGCCCAGTTCGCGCAGGAAGCGCGCATACAGGCTGGCGTCGAAGTGGTAGGCATAGGCGATGTCGGCCAGCGGAGAGCCGGGCGACGCGTTGCGGTCGCAGGGTGCGAACTTGCCCTGCGGCGCCATCACGGTCTGCGGCGAGTATTCGCCAATCGGCGCCGCGCGCCCGGATTGATACAGCTTGAGCCAGAACTGGTGGAAAGGCAGCGGCCCGACCGAGCGGCCGATAGTGCCGAAGCCGTGGATATAGCTGTCGCCGAGGCGGCTCCAATCCTTGAATTCAATACCGAGTTTGATCGTGCCCTGCGTCCGCTTGATGAATTCGGCCTCGTCGATGCCGAGCATTTGCCCGTTGAACAGCCGGATATGCGGAACGCTTGCTTCGCCCACGCCGACGATGCCGATTTCCTCGGACTCGATCAGGCGCACCGAAGCCCCCTTGCCAAGATAGGTGGCCAAAGCGGCAGCGGCCATCCAGCCCGCGCTCCCGCCACCGACGATTGTGATCTTGCTGATTCGGTTGTGCTGGTTCATTGCGGCACCCAAAACAGGAAAAAACCTCCCCAGCCGCGAGGCGTGGGGAGGAAGGAGGGAAGCATCAGAACTTGTAGTTCAGGCCAAAGTAGGCAATGCGGCCGGCATAACCGTTGGAATAGAAGCGGTCCTTGGTGTCGTTACCCAAGTGGGAGCGCGTTTCTTCCTTGGTCAGGTTCAGCACCGAAGCGGTCAGGCTCAGCTCCTTGGTGATGTTGTAGGCCACGTTCAAGTCCACCTGGTAGTACGGCTCCTCATACACGTTCAAGCCGTTTTCCAGGCCATCCACCACTTCGCCGCGACGATTGTACGAAGCGCGCGCCAGGAACTTGTCGGTTTCGTAGAACACGGTCAAGTTCATCTGGTTTTTGGCGCTGCCCACCAGAGGGGATTCGCCAATCTTGGTGCCATCCGCCATGGTGATATCGGCCTGGTTGGTCTTGTTATAGGTGTAGTTGAACTGGAAGCCGAGGCCCATGTCCAGGGTATGCTGTGCGTACAGTTCAACGCCTTTCGACACACCATCACGGCCGCCCGCGCTGGTGGAGTAACGCTGCACGGTCACATTCTGGCCGCCGACGTTCATGGTCACGTCGCGCACCACAGGCACGGCGAAGTTGCTGACGTTCTTGCGGAACAAGTCGATGCCGAGCACCGAGCCGCGGTGGAAGTACCACTCCAGGCCCAGGTCGAACTGCTTGGCCTTGTACGGTTCGAGCTGCTTGTTGCTGCCGGCGCCGAACCAGCCCTGCTGGTCGCCACCGCCGATCAGGCGGCGGTCGTTGACGTATTCCTGGCTGTAATACTGCAGCCCGCCCGGCGAGGCAATGTCGTTGTAGCTGGGGCGCGAGATCACCTTGGACGCGGCCGCGCGCAGCAGCAGGTCCTTGGTCAGGTCATAGGCCAGGTTGAAGCTTGGCAGCACGTCGTTATAGGTGCGATCGAGCGAACTGACCACGAACGACGATTCGCGCGCCATGCTGTCCGGCAGCCTGGTGAAGCCGCTGGTGCAACCCGAACCGGCCGGTGCGCCGGCCGCAGGCAAACCGCCCGCCAAGCAAGGTGCCGGGTTGCCATTGGCGCCGTTGTAGAAGTAGTCGTTGTAGCTTTCCACCTGGTCGGTCGAATCGGCATGCTGCCTGGTGCGCACCAGGCGCAGGCCGACGTTGCCGCGCAGGCGCTCCGTCTTCACATTGGCTTGCAGGTAGGTGGAGGCAATCTTCTCGTCGACGTTGTAGACGAAGTTGTCTTCGTTACGGGTCTGCATCTGGCCATAGCTCTGGTTCAGGAAGGAGATGTAGGCCGGATAGTTAATCGCCGGGAAGGCGCTGGCATTGATGCCGCCTGCCAGGTTGCCCAGCGAGCCGCCATACAGGAACTGGGGCTGGAACTTGTTTGCAGTCGGATCGCAGCCGGCCTGGTAGCGCTTGTCGTAGTCGGACGGATCGGCGCCTTTGCAGACCCAGTAGTTGTTGCCGGTGGCGCGGTGGGTGCCGCCATTGCGATACTTGGCGCCGAATTGCAGCGAATCGAGCCAGTTGCTTTCGGAGTGCCAGGTCATGTCGGCCTGGACGTACTTCTGCTGGGTGCTGTTCTTGGTCCACGATGACGAAGTGGAACCGAGGTCGATTTCACCGATGCCCTTGCCCAGGTTGGCCATCAACTCCGGCGAGAACACCATGGTCGGGGTGCCGACCGTGTTCCAGGAGCTGGCGTAGTTACCGAGAGTCCAGCTGCCGTCCGCGTTCTGCAGGCGCGGCTTGATCGGCATCGTCATCTGCATTTGCGGGCCGCCGCTGGCCCAGGTACGGCCAAACTTAAAGATGCCATCCAGCGACTGGCCGCGCCATTCGGCTTCAAAGTCGGCAGTCTGCGACAGCGATTTCTCCTGGTTGTAGCTGCCGGTGATCTGCGGCGTCGGGATGGTGCAATCGTCCGGCCCCCAACCGCCAGGCTGCTTGCCGGCCGCTGCGGCTTGCGCCTCGCTGCAATAGTAAGCCTTGCCCGGATGGACGCTGTACTGCGCGCCGGTGACCAGGGTGCCGCTGCGGTCGAAGGTCAGGCCATCCAGCATGCGCCCGCCCGGCCAGTTGCCGTCGCCGCTGTAGCGAGCCAGGTTCCACTCCGGAACCTTCAGGATATTGGTCTGCGAATTCTGCTTCAGGTCGAAGCGGAAGTAATTGGCGGTCAGGGTCAGGTTGCGTACCGGCTTGAACTGCATGGTCAACTGGCCGCCCTTGCGTTCACGCTCTTCGCTCTTCACGTTCAGGTTGACCGACGTCGGCATCATGAAGTTGGTGTAGTACTTGCCGTTCTGGTCGTAGAAGCCGGACTGCCCCCACCAGTATGAGCTAAGGTCTGAAGGCTTGCCATTGACGTCGGTGGCGGGATGAGCATCGTAATCGTCGCCATACCACTGCCAGTTTTCAGTGCTGGCGCTCATCGTGCGGGTGGTGCGCTTCTGGCTGGTCAAGCCGACCAGGATGCCGAAGCGGTTGTCGTCATCGTGCCAGGCGTATTGGCCGGAGAACTGTCCGTCGGTCTTCTTGGTGGTGTCTGCCCAGGTACCCTCCGCGGAAACGAAGCCGGAGCCGGATTTCACTTCCAGTGGGCGGCGGGTATGCAGGATCACGGTGCCGCCAACGCCGCCTTCATCGATGCGCGCTTCCGGCGTCTTGAACAGCTCCGCGCTGGACAGCATGTTCGACGGCAGCAGCGTGTAGTTGAACGAACGAGATGGGTCGCCATTGGATTCCGCCGTGGCGATGTAGTTGCCGTTCAACTGGGTCAGGGTCAGTTCCGACGACAGGCCGCGCACGCTGACGTTCTTGCCTTCGCCGCCGCTGCGGGTCACTACCACGCCCGGCACGCGTTGCAGCGCATCGGCGACGTTCTTGTCAGGGAATTTGCCGATGTCTTCGGCGGTGATCACTTCAACGATCGAGTTGGCGTCGCGTTTCTGGTCGAGGCTTTTCTCGATCGCATAACGGTAACCGGTGACGACCACGGTATTCGGGTCGGCCTTCTGGTCGGGCGCCTGCTGGGTGGACGCGGTTTGTGCCTGGGCGCTGGCAAGGGAAAGCAGTGCCACGCTCACCGCCATGGCGATGGGCGTTGCGCGGCAGCCGCGCTGCCGTGAAGCGAGATGGGTTCTGAACGTCATGCGTGTCTCCTGGTTATGCCCGATGACGGGCTTTATATCGCGGTAGCAAGCCTCGAATCATCGATTTACTAAACGACGATGATGCCGTTGCACATCGATGGGATCGCGTCCACTCAAGGAGAATTCTTACAAAAGAGGCTATGGCACTTCAACAAACTTTCAAAGTTTGAATGAAGTTTAGTTTTGATTAGTAAACAAGAGTGCGGCGGATTTGCGACAGTGGCTTTTCGCCCTGGAGCGATGCCGGCGGCTATTTGTTTAGTGTGGAAGTATTTTCGGAAAACTGCAGGTAGCCCCACCGGCCCGGCACATGCATGTCGATCAGGCCCTGCGGCGACCACACCCAGTTGTCTTCCTTCGGCTGGCCGGCAGTCCATTCCACGCGGCTGAAATTGATGCGCCAGGTGGTCCCGTGCCCAGGAAGCGGCACTGCCTGGCGCGAAGCGAAAGCACGCAGGGGATAGGCGATTTCCACGGTCCAGCCCTGGTCCTTGTCGGCCGGCTGGTTCAGGGTTCCCTGCACGGCGATGGCGGTTTTCAGGCCTTCGATGTCCCAACTATTGTCCGGCTGCCCATCCTCGTTGTAGGGCTTGGGCAGGAACAGGTCCCAGCCCGTATTGAGGGCGTTGATCTCGAATTCGTAATAGCTTTTGGTGTCCGGCAGCGGCTTGATGAAGACCTCGAAATCGTTGTCCTTGAAGATCACGGAATCGCGCTGCGTCAGCGTGGCTTTCACCTCCGGCTCTTCGAGTTCGGCGGCGATGTAGAGGAATTGCTCGTCCCACAGCATTTTCACGCGCGTGCGGAACTTCGGGCGCGGCTTGCTGTCGCCTTCGATGTCGACGAAATCGGAAGTCCACGGCGCGTTCCGCCAGGCAGGGTCGTCCAGCTTTCCATCGATACGGATCGGGCCCGCAGCCCGCAGGCATTCATAGGCCAGCGGCGCGGACTCCCCGGCTGCGGTTGGAACGGCGCCAGCCAGCATGGCCCCAAATACGATAGCAAATGCCTTCATCAAAGTGCCCTCCCTGGATGGTCAAAACTTATATCAAGGAGACAAGGCCGGTTCAACTGGCCTGGCGAAATTCGGCCACTCTTTAGTGAACTTTAGTAAACTGGGAATGTCCGTCCCGTCTTCCTGGTGTCCTCGTGCCTATCATCCAACCGCCATTTGCCGATATCGACATCCGCAGCTACGGCCAGCAGTGGATGGCAGACCGCCATGCGTTCGCCCAGCTGGTACTACCTTTATCGGGCGCAGTGGATCTTGAAGTCGAAGGCAAGGGCGACCGGCTGACTCCCTTGAAAGGCGCCGTCGTCGTGGCCGGGGCTTGGCATTCGCAGCATAGCGCCGTCGACAACCGCTCGCTGATCGTTGACGTCGACCAGGCTGCGATGAACCATCCCGCCTGGGAATGCCTGGCGCAGCGGCCGTTCGCCGGCATCAGTCCCGCCGCGCGCAAGCTGGTCGAGTTCATGCAGCTTTCCATCGCCGGGAATGCAGTCCCAGGGGCGCTGCTTCGCGGCTGGGTGCCGCTGCTGCTGGATACGCTCATGCTGCAACCGCCACGCCTGCAATCGCGCCTGGCGGCCCTGCTGGCGCACGCCGAAGCACATCTTGCGCTGCCGTGGACGACCGAATCGATGGCGCAATATGCACGCATGAGCGTGAGCCGCCTGCATGCCCTGTTCCAGGACGAACTGGCAAGCAGCCCGCGCGCCTGGCTGCTGTCAAGGCGCCTCAATCGCGCCTGCGAACTGTTGCGCCATTCCGGCCAGCCGATTGCGGATATCGCGCTGGCTACCGGCTTTGGCGACCAGAGCGCCCTCACACGCGCCATGCGCATGCATCTCGACACCACGCCGGCCGCCTATCGCCGCCTGGGACAGGAGCCTGCGACAAAAATCCGGTAGACCGCGCCAAGACCTTTGCCCGCACAGCATCCACCATGTCCCTATTTGGGAGATGGGCATTGAATATTTCACTTGGCATTATTGCCGGCGTCATCGCCGGCGCATTCTGGGGACTGGTTTTCCTCGCACCGGAGCTGACGCGCGGTTTCACGCCGATCCAGCTATCCGCGGGCCGCTACCTGGCCTACGGCCTGATCGCCGCCCTCCTCGTCTCGCGCTCGTGGCGCCGCCTGCTTGCCAAGCTGGCCTGGCGCGAATGGAAGGCCCTGGCCTGGCTCAGTTTTGCGGGCAATATCGTCTACTATTTTTTCCTGGCGAAGGCGGTGCAGGCCGGCGGCATTGCCATGGCATCGATCGTGATCGGCCTGCTGCCGGTGGTGATCACGCTGGCCGGCAGCCGCGATGCCGGCGCCATTCCGTTGCGTCGCCTGCTGCCGTCGATTATGCTCAGCACCGCCGGGCTGTTTTGCATCAGCTGGCAGCACCTACAAACAGGCTCGCTGGCCGGCTTGCTGTACGCGAGCGGCGCCCTGGCATCGTGGACCGCCTACGCAGTCGGCAACAGCCGGTGTCTGGCACGCCTCAAGTCCATTACGCCGCATGAATGGAGCATGCTCACCGGCCTGGTGACAGGCGCGGAAGCCCTGCTGCTGGCAGTGCCGGCCCTGGTTTCCGGAGCACCGCAGCACAGTGCTCCCGAATGGCTGTATTTTGCGGCCGTGGTTACCAGCGTCGCCATCCTCTGCTCCATCATCGGCAACGGTTTCTGGAACTACGCCAGCCGCGCCTTGCCACTCACCCTGACCGGCCAGATGATCGTGTTCGAGACCTTGTTTGCGGCGCTGTACGGCTTCCTGTGGGATGCGCGCTGGCCGACTGCGATCGAGGCCGCGGCGATGGCATTGCTGGTATCGGGCGTGGCCACGTGCGCGCTGGCGCACGGGCCAAAAGCTTCACGCTGACTGCAAGGCCGATGCAGGATGCATGCACATGGCGATCCATGCATGGCGGGCCACCGCAGCGGCTGCGACAATTGCTGTCGCAGCCAGCGCGCCAGGCAGGGTCCACCACGCGATAGGCGCTCGCTCGACAAATCCGGCAAGGTAGCGCTCAATCGCCACGCCAGCCAGAGGAATCGCAATGACGGCAGCCGCCAGCACCAGTGCCCCCGCCTCGCGTGCCACCAGCCAGCCGATATCCCGCGGACTGGCCCCATGCAGCTTGCGCAGCACGATCTCCTTGCTGCGCCGCTGTACGGCGTATGCGGCCAGCACATAGGTACCAAAGGCAGCAATGGCGAGGGCGATCGCGGTTGCCAGCCCGAGCAACTTGGCCATGCGGGCATCTTCGGCATAGCTGTCGGCCATCACCTGGCTGGCAGAACGCACTTCCAGCATGTCGTCCGGGAAGTATTTGCTCCATAGCTGCCTGACCTGCAACTCCGCCGCGCGGATGTCCCCCGAGGTACGGATGTTCAGCGTCACCGACGCAGTCCAGAGCTCGTAAGCGAGCGGGCCAGGCTGCTCGCGCAGGGAGCGGTAGCGGATCTGCGGTGCGATCCCGATCACCTGCTTGCGGATGGTTGCTTCGGGCGTGACCATCTCCACTGTCTGGCCAATCGCTTCGGCATCGGTAGCGAAACCTAAAGCGCGGGCCGCGAGCGAATTCAGGACAACCAGGCTGGGGTCATCATCCTTGTCGCGGCTGCGCTCGAACAAGCGTCCTGCCACGGGGTTGATCTGGTAGCTGCGGAAGAAGTCGTTACCGACCGATTTGATGGCGACGGCGGCATTGGTTCCGCTTGGACGCCGCAGCGTGGCGCTCCACATTCCCTGGTCGGCGGTAGCCGGATCATCTGAAACTGCGATGCCGGCGATGCCGGGCTGCGCCTCCAGTTCGGCCATGAAAGCCCGCACATCAGGGTCCTGGCGCGCCGGACCCGGCGTATTCACGATCAGGATAGGCGCCGGATCGAAGCCCGGCGAGACGGTCATGGCGAATTGCGTTTGCCAGGCTACCGCAAGCGCCACGGCGGCAAGTCCCATGGCGCTGGCCATCTGGAACACAGTCAGTGCACGTCGTAGATAGCCTCCGCCCACAGGCTCCGCATCCGGGCGGCCGCCCAGCGCCTGGGCTGGACGGGCCCGGATCGCAATCCATGCCGGGTACAAGGCAGTCAGGAAGCCGATTGCCAGGCCCAAGGCCAATGCATAGCAGACGGTTACGGGCGACAGCAACGCCGCCAGGTCGCGCTGCATCAGTCCGGAAAAAGCGGGCAGCAGCAACCATGCCAACACCAGGCCCAGCACCGTCGCCAGAAGGCAAACCAGCAGCGATTCAGCCAGCATCTGCAATACCACCTGCCTGGTGCTCGCACCAAGAACCTTGCACACCCCAATCTCGCGCTGGCGGCGAATGACGCGCACCACGGTCAGGTTCACATAATTTACGCTCGCAAGCAGGAGCACCAGCACGGCCACCGCCGCCAGTGCTGCGATGGCGGCCGGGTTGCCACGGTCACCCCTCGCCCAAACCTGGTCGCCAACTACCTGGTCATCGAAATAGGCATCACGCATTGGAAACAGCGACACCGCAATCGCATGGCGGCCGCCCAGCGCCTGGCGTGCCTCCGGCGTCATTTCCCTGGCCATGGGTGAATCTTCAACCGCGGCCTGGAGGGCGCCAACAATGGCCGGCAAGGATGCTTCCTGGCGTACCCGGACCAGGATACGGCCGCCCCAGCCACGCGCGCCATCCTGCATTTCTTCCTGCATGACGCGGTCGGCCAGATGCGTATGACTGCCGGCCAGGGCTTCAAAAGGTATGGTGGTATTGGCCGGCTGGTCGCGTACCACGGCCATGACGCGCAATTGCTTCGGCTTGGGGCCGGCAAGCACTGCGGTCTGGCCCAGGGCTTCCTGCTCGCCGAACATGCGTTGTGCAGCCGATTCCGTCAGGACCAGCCCTTCCGGTGCCTCCAGTGCATGCTCAAGATCGCCCCGCAGCGCCCGCAGGCCCAGCATGCGCGTAAAGCCAGGCATGACGAGCAGGGCATTCAGCCGAACCAGCCTGTCATTCACCCGCAGGGCGAGCGGAGCGACGGCCGGCCGTGCCGGAACAAACGCCGTTGCCGCCTCCACGCCGGGCAACGCCAGTGCCGCTTTACGCAGCATCAGCGGTGCCGTGTCATATACCGGAGCTCCCGCATGCATATTGAGCTGCTGCTTCAGGATATACGTCCGCTCCACATTGGGGATGTGCACATTGTATTGGGTCGAGTGGCGTACAAAACCAAACAGCAGCACAGCAACGGCAAGGCCGATGCCCAGGCCTGCGATGGCCACCAGGGAATACACTGGTTCCTGCATGAGAGTGCGCCAGCCGATACGGAAATCGCGAAAAATCATCCGGCTTCTCCTTCAGGCGGCTTGCAGCGCATCGACCAGGATGCGGCCATCCAGCAGCCGCAGCACGCGCGATGCTTGCGCGGCGTGGGCCGGCGAGTGGGTCACCATCACCACGGTCGTGCCTTCGGCATTGATCTGCCGCAGCAGGCGCATGACTTCCTCACCATGGGCGGTATCCAGGTTGCCGGTCGGTTCGTCCGCCAGCAACAAGGCCGGATTTGCAACCAGGGCGCGGGCAATCGCAACGCGCTGCTGCTGACCGCCTGATAGTTGTGAGGGACGATGCCTGGCGCGGTGGGCGATGCCAAGTTTTTCCAGCATTGCCGCGACACGCTGGCGGCGTTCAGCCGGAGCGACATTCATGTATTGCAGCGCCAGCTCAACGTTCTCGGCAACGCTTAGCTGTTCGATCAGGTTGAAACCCTGGAAGATAAAGCCGATGCGGCCGCGACGAAGACGATTCAATTCACCCTCGCTCCAGGAACTGACCGGCCGGCCGTCGAAGCTGTATTCGCCGCTATCCGGTGCGTCGAGTAGTCCGAGGATCGACAGCAGCGTGGACTTGCCGCAGCCGGAGGGGCCAGTCACGGCAAGGTACTCGCCGGCTTCGATATCGAGGTCGATGTGGTCGAGTGCACGGGTGCGGACTTCGCCGCCTTCAAAGGTCTTGGTGATGTTCCGGAGGCTGAACATGCTGGTTCTCATAGTCTTTATCATGGTGATTGTAGCGGGGTGGAAATCGGAATGGGTGCATCAAATTGCAGGTGCTGCATCGCGCCGTAACGCGCATAGCTGGAAACGATGACGCGCTCGCCCGCCGCCAGCCCCGCTGCCACTTCGACCTGGGCGTTGTTGCGGCGCCCAAGTCGCAGCGCGCGGCGGCTGGCGCCGCGGCCGTCGGCGTCGACTACATAGGCCCAGGCGCCCGCGCCGTCGGTGGCGAAAGCATCGTTCGGAAGCAGCAGCGCCGCTTGCGCGCCGCCGAGTGTGATCGTGGATTCGACTGCCTGGCCCGGACTAAGCCGGGGAACAGCATCGGCGTCAAACGACAGCTCGACGGCGAAGCGGCCGTCCTTGACTTGCGGGTAGATGCGGCTGACTGCAAGGCCATATGTCCCGTTGCCGATGTGTGCGGTGCCACGCAGGCCAGGCACCAGCCGGGCAAGATAAAACTCATCGACCTGGGCATCAAGCTTGAAGCGCGCCTGCTCGTCGATGCGCCCGATGTGCTGTCCTGGGACGACCGTTTCACCGACCTTGAGGCGAAAGTCGGTCAGGCACCCTGGCGCAGGGGCGCGCACCACCAGCGCGTCCACTGCGGCATGCACCAGTTTGAGGCCCGCTTCCAGGCGCGCCGTGGCGGCCTCCATCTGGTGCAGGGCTTCGGCCTGCGTCGCAGCTTCGATATCATTATTGCTGCGCTCATTGGCAAGCAGGCGGCGCTGCTGCTGCAGGCGGTCGCCCGATTCCTCCAACCCGGCCGCAGAAATAAAGCCCTGTGCGGACAGGGCACTGGTGCGGGCATGCTGCTTTTCCGCCTGTGCCATTGCAAACTCCATATCGGCCAGCCTTCGCTGGCGGGCTGCCCGCCCGGCCTCCATATTCACGCGCAGGTTGGCCAGGTTGGAGATTTGCTGCGCATGTTCCGACTCGCGCTGCAGCACTTCAAGGCGGCGCTGCGGGTTCGACAGGCGGAACAGCGCATCGCCTTGCGCCACCACTGCGCCATCCTGCACCGGCACCTCCTCCACGCGGCCCGACTCCACCGCATCAAGCATCACCGATTGCAGCGGCGAGGCAATGGCGCGAAGGGAAACGTCATCGCGGAACATACCGCGTTCGACGCTGGCAATACGCAGTTGGGCGCTCGCCACCATCAGGCCATGCGGCGCAAGCAGCCAGGCTCCCAATGCAAGGGCGGCCACGGCGGCAGTGAGGGCCAATGTAATGCGCAGGCGCCGGCCATGGCGTGGCGGCATGGGCAGGTCCATTCCGGCGCCGCTCGGCGCGCGTTCCCGGGGTCTTGTTGCGTGCAGGTTCATGCAGCATGCATTTGCAAACCCCGTGCCACCCCTGAAACAGGTGCCGCTGGCAGCCATGAGGACGAAATTTGTCCGATTCCGGACAGTTTCAGGTGTTCGAAACCGGCCACTGTCCGGGGCTGAAGGGGGCTGCTAGAATCGCGGCCATGCCTTCGCATATCCTGATCCTCGATGACGATGCCGACGTCGCACTGGCGGCGCGCCTGCTGCTGCGCCAAAGCGCTGAACGGGTCGATACGCTGGGTGAGCCACGCTTGCTAGCGCACCGTTTGCGCGATGGCGTGCCAGGCCTGGTTCTGTTGGACCTGAACTTCACTCCCGGCCGCACCGACGGCAGCGAAGGCCTGGCCGCGCTGGCGCAATTGCGCGCGCTGCCGCAGCCGCCCAGCGTGATCGTGATGACTGCCTATGCCGATATCCCGCTGGCGGTGGAGGCCATGAAGCGCGGCGCCTGCGATTTCATCACCAAGCCCTGGAACAATGATCGGTTGTTGGCGATGGTGGAAAATGCACTTTCCGCGCCAACGCCAATGCCATCGGCGGCATCCGGGACAGGCGCCTTGCTCGGCCAGTCGAAAGCCATTCGCGACCTGCGTGCGCTGATTGCCCAAATCGGGCCGACCGATGCGAATGTGCTGGTATTGGGTGAAAACGGCACCGGCAAGGAATTGGTGGCACGCGCACTGCACCAATGCTCGCGGCGCGCGGCCAAGGCCTTCATGGCAGTCGACATGGGCGCCTTGCCGGAATCCACGCTGGAAAGCGAATTGTTCGGCCATCGCAAAGGCGCCTTCACCGACGCCCGCAACGACCGCGCCGGACGCTTCCAGGCCGCTGCCGGCGGCACGCTGTTCCTTGACGAAATCGGCAACCTGCCCCTGCCGGCCCAGGCTCGCCTGCTGGCTGCCCTGGAGCGGCGCGAAGTCACCCCGCTGGGCGCCGACCGGGCCGAAGCTGTTGACGTGCGGGTCGTCAGCGCCACCAACCTCGATGAAGCTCGCTTGCGCGATCCACAGTCATTCAGGACCGATTTGCTGTTCCGGCTGAATACGATTGTGGTGCGTGTCCCGCCCCTGCGCGAACGGCGCGAGGATATCCCGCTCCTGGTCCGCCACTACCTGGCGCATTATGAAAAACAGTATACCAAGCCGGCGCGTTTATTCGCGGCCGACGCGGAAGCGGCATTGGGTGCGCTGCAGTGGGACGGCAATGTGCGCGCGCTCCGGCATGCTTGCGAGCGTGCCGTCATCCTTTCCGAAGGCGGGCGCTACGAAGCCGCAGACTTCGGCCAAGAGGCAAGCGCCCCGGTCGAAAACACTCCCGCACGCAGCCTTGATACGCTGGAGCGCGAAGCCGTGGCTGCGGCGCTCGACCAATGCAAGGGCAATATCTCGCGCGCAGCCCGGCTGCTTGGAGTAAGCCGCGCCGCTTTGTACCGAAGACTGGAGAAACATGGACTCTGACCGCTGGTCCGCCGCCACCGGCGCTTTCCTGTTGGCGGCTGCTGCCTTTTCGGCTGGAGCCTGGCGGCAAGCTGCGGCACTGGCAGGCAGCGCAGTTGTCGCCTGCGTCGCGCTGTACCTGCTGCAGCGCGGCCTACGCGGCGTAGCCGCCGGCAATGCGCTGCCGCTGGAGCCGCCTGTCCCGGTTTCCGAACTGCAGCGCCAGCAGTTTGCGACGCAGGCGGTTGTGGCCGAGTCGCGGCTGGAGTTCGCACCGATCGCGTTGTTCAGGATGCCCGGCCTGGAGCCATTGAACGCCAGCGCACGCCGCTTGCTCGCGCCGGGACGTGCCGCCGATCGCGATGTCCTGGCTGCCAGCCTGGCCGGCCTGGCGTCCGGGCAGCGGCGTGTGCTTGGATTCGACACCGAGGCAGGCAGTGAACGTGCCCTGGCCTGTGCCAATACGCTGAACGTGGACGGCCGCCAGGAAAAGCTGGTCGCCCTGTTGCCGATGGAGGACGAACTCGCGGCCGAAGCCATGCAAGCCTGGCAAAAGCTGGTCCACGTGCTGACGCACGAAATCATGAATTCCCTGACCCCAGTCGCCTCGCTGTCGAAGACTTCGCGCGAGATGCTGTCCGGCGCACAATTGCCGCCCGGCCTGGCACAGGACCTGGACACCGCGCTCGATGCAATCAGCCGCCGGGCCGATAGCCTGGCGCATTTCGTCAGTGCATATCGCGCACTTGCCACGGTGCCTGAAGCACAGCCGCAGACCATCGAATTGAGAGCCCTGTTCGAGCGCGTCAAGGCACTGGCCGCGCCAGGTTGGCTGGTGATGGGCGGCATCTTGCTGGTCAGCGTAGAACCGGAATCCCTGCAATTACGCGCCGATCCCGGCCAACTGGAACAGGCCCTGGTCAATTTGCTGCAAAACGCCGCTGAAGCCAGCGTTGGCGCCAGCACGCCGCAAGCGACGCTCAGCGCCAGCCTGGCACGTGGCGGTCGCCTGCGCATCGAAGTCGCCGACAACGGTCCCGGCGTCCCTGACGAAGTGGCGGGACAAATCTTCACGCCCTTCTTCACAACGAAACCAAAAGGCAGCGGCATCGGGCTCGCGCTGGTTAAGCAACTTGTGCATCGCAACGGAGGAACGGTGCGATATAGCCGCTCTGTTGCTGGCGGCGCGCGATTCGTCGTGGTGTTTTAGCAGTGGATTGCGCCGCTCGGTGCATATTGGTTAATATTTGGCGATTCGTCCACGACAAACGACCAGCATGACAAGCGTCCGCCAGAACCTCTCCATGATCCTTGCAACGATGGTCATGTTCGGGGCCGCACTGCTGATCAATGAACTCCTGTTCAAGCAACTGGAGTTTGCCGAAGGGATCAACTGGATTTACCTGCCCGCCGGCGTGCGCCTGTTGGCCACCTTGCTGTTTGCCGAAGCTGGTGCGATCGGCCTGCTGGCAGTCTCCTGGCTTTACTGCTTCCTTATCCTTTTCCCGCACGAACCGGTGCGCGCCTTTGCCGGCGGCATCCTCGCCAGTGCCGCGCCCTACCTGGTCTACCTGGGCGCCAGGCGCTGGCTCGACCTGCAAGGCTCACTGGCCAACCTGGCCGCATGGCAGGTGCTGGCCTGCGCCGTCGCCTATTCCTTCGCCAGCCCCTTGCTGCACCATATCTGGTTTGCCCTCTACGAGGGACGCGGCCACCTGCTGGGCAGCTTTGCCGTCATGGCACTGGGCGACCTGGCGGGAACCGTGATCCTGCTGTTTTTCACGAAATGGGTGATGCGCCTGTCCACGCCGCGTACTTAGTGTAAACTCGCGCCCCCGCTGCAGCAGCTCCCAATTTCGCATGCATCAAATAACAGACCGACATCGCCTGGCCGGCATTGCCATGGCTATCCTCAATACGCTCGGCTTGCATGACCAAGCGCGCGCCGGCGAAGCACCAGCGATCACCGAAGTCGTCATCAACGGCTCCAGCATGCCACAGCAGGATAGTCTTGCGGCCAAACTTGGCTACCCCGGCGTTGCCGACGTAGCCAGCGCCAGCGACGTACAGGCCTTGCCCGACCTGACCCCGCTCGACGTCCTGCGCCGCTTGCCTGGCGTGTCGGTGTTGTCCGCCGTGGACAATGAGCGCCCGCGCGATGAAGCCGCCGCGCCGGTCATTCGCGGCCTTGGCGCGGCTTACAACCCGGTCACCATCGACGGCATTCCGGTCGCGTCGCCCGGCATTGCCAACAGCAATGGCTCCGCCAGCCGCGGCGCGCGCCTCAACCTGCTGCCTTCGTCGATGATCGGCGAAATGCTCGTATCGAAAACCTTCCTTCCCGACCAGGACGCCCACGGCATTGGCGGCGCCATCGACTTGCGGACGCGCAGCGCTTTCGCGCGCGGCGGCAAGGACTTCTTTTCGCTGGACATGAGCATCGGCAAGCCGGACGACGTCGCAGGACCGCGCAGGCATGAGCGCATGGGACAACGTCTGGCCGCCACCGGCAGCACGATCTTCGGACCGCAGCGCCAGTTTGGCCTGGTGGTATCGGCCGGCTACCAGGCGACGGACGGCAACGCCAACGCGCACATGACGACCGACAGCACCAATGAGAGCTTCTATAACGCGGCCGGCATCCTGCAAGGAGGGGCGAACCAGGGCAACGGCTTCGCCGTGCCGCAACAGGATAAATACTGGTATTCGCAAAACCAGCGCAGGCGCTACGACCTGACCGCCAAGCTGGAAGCCCGGCTCTCCGGCACGCTGCAAGGCTTCGCCACTGCCGGCCGCTACATGGCGCATGACGACATGGAGCGCAATGAGCTCATCATCGATCCGCGCAACCGCGCGAAAGTGCTAAACCAGTCGGCTACCGCGGGCCGTTATGCGGCCGGCGACGTTGAAGTTGGCTACGCGCGCCAGCAAGCCACCACCGCCACCAATTTGCTCCAGGCTGGTGTGGATTGGCAAGTTGCGCCCAACCAGGTGGCCAGCCTGCTTGCCGGCGCTTCGCGCGCCTCCTACCGCGAGCCTATCCTGATGATCAAATATTCGACGGGCAGCCGCAATAGCGCGCCTGGGGGCGGCGACACCTCGCCTACCCCGACCCCCGATTTCGCGATCGACTACGATACGCAATCGCTCAATCACTCCTTCAATATTTCTCCGGCCGCTTACTACAAGCTGGATAACTACAAGCTCAATTACTACCGCCCCGATTCCGGCTTCCATCGCAATGCCGGCAACGACGTCCAATACCTGCGCCTGGACATTCGCAGCAACGGCGATGGCCCCGGCTTGGGTTATGCCGCCGGCACCAGCTTCACGCGCGATGCATCCTACTACAGCCTTGCCCGTACCCAGTTTTCGCCGAACACCAGCGCGAAACAGGGCACGCTGGCCGACGTGACTGGCGCGGCCGGGCCGAGGCTGATGTACAACCAGTCCAACCTGGACATGTTGACGATCGACCCGCAGCGCGTCGCCGCTTATATCGACACGCTGAGCGCCGCAGGCGGCCTGAATGCGGTGGACCAGACCGCCTTGAGCATGCAGGACAACTATGAGCATGCGGAGCGCATCGCCGGCGCCTACGGCATGCTGAGCTACGCGGCCGCCGCCTGGACGACCCGCTTCGGCGTGCACTTCGACTCCACGCGCCAGTCGACAATCGGCCGCGCGCGCGTGGCAGGCGCCTGGACGGAGCTGCCAACCAACTCGCGCTACCGCTTCGCCCTGCCCTCCGCGCTGGCCAGCTACCAATGGACGCCATCAGTCGATTTGCGGCTGGGCGCCAGCCAGACCATCGGACGCCCAGCCTACGACGCATATGCGGCGCGCAGTTCGATCGACTTCCAGAACCCTGCTGAACGCGGCAACGCCAACGCAAGCGGCGTCACCGTCATGGCAGGCAACCCCGAGATCAAGCCGCGCCTGTCCACCAATACCGATCTTGGCATCAATTGGAAGCTGCCGGCGCGGACCGGCGGCCTGCTGTCTGCCGCGGTGTTCAGCAAGGACATCAAGGACGAGATTTTCAACGCCTCCTCGCTCGGCTACACCTACGAAGGCGTCAACTACGCGAGTGCCGTCGTCACCAAGCCGGTCAACGCTGCATCGGCCTCGATCAAGGGCCTCGAGATCGGTGCGGTGGTCAATTCGCTGGCGTGGCTGCACCCTGCCGCGCGCGACTTTGGCTTCAGCGCCAACTGGACCTTGCTGAAAGGCCGCATGGAAGTGCTGAAATCGGACAAGCGTTCCCGTGTTATCGGCCACCTGGCCGGCCAACCCGGCCAGATGCGCAACCTGTCGCTTTTCTACAGCAATGGCGCACTGGAATTGCGTGCCGCCTACAACAAACAGGGCCAGGCCTTGCGTGCGGTCGTGCCGGACATTGAATGGCAAGACCTGTATTGGGCGCCGCGCCACCAGGTCGACCTGCAGGCCAGCTACCGGCTCCAGCCCGGCCTCATGCTGCTGGCCCAGGTGCAGAACCTGACTGGCGAGCGCCTAACCAGCACGGTCGGTGCAGGCGGAACGCTGCTGAAAGACAGCCATTCAGTTCCAATCGTCTACTGGTTCGGCCTGCGCTATACGCCAGCGCCCTAGAACAGCGCCTGCTGCGCCGTGGTCAGCGCGGCGAAGCTGTCATGCAGTGGCAGCAGGATCGCGTCCGCGATCGGCTGCAACTGCTTATCCAGGTAATGCTGGTAGTCGATCGGCGAGCGCCGCACTTCCAGCGGCTCCGGCCCGCTGGTCGTGATCACGTAGCTGATACGGCCGCCATTCTGGTAGCGCAGCGGACGGCCTTGCGCCTTGTTGAATTCATCGGCCAGGCGCGCGGCGCGCACCTGTGGCGGCACGTTGACCTGGTATTCGTCCAGGCGATGACGCAGGCGCTTGCGGTACACCAGCAGTTCGTCATTCGCGCCGGACAACGTGTTGCGCGCGTAGTCGCGTACAAAGTCCTGGTACGGCTCGTTGCGGAAGATGCGGGCAAACAGGCCTTGCTGGAACTGCTGCGCCAGCGGCGTCCAGTCGCTGCGCGCCACTTCCAGGCCGCGATAAATGATGTCGCCATCGCTGGTCAGGCCGGCATAGCGCTTTTTGCTGCCCATATCGGTACCGCGAATGGTCGGCATGAAAAACTTCTGGTAATAGGTATCGAATTCGATCTCCAGGAAGCTCTCCAGCTTGTACTTCTTGCGCAGGCGATCCTTCCACCATTTGTTGATCCTGGCGACCAGCGCGCGTGCAATGGCCAGCGCCTCGTCCGTTTCATGCGGCCGCTTGAGCCAGATGAAGATGGAGTCGGTATCGCCGTAGATCGCCTCATAGCCTTCCTTTTCCACCAGCTCGCGCGTGAGCTTGAGCAATTCGTGGCCGCGCAGCGTGACCGAGGAAATCAGCTGCGGGTGATAGAAGCGGCAATCGGTGGAACCGAGCACGCCAACGAAGGAATTCATCAGCAGCTTGAGGGCGGTCGACAGGGCGTCGTTCTTTTCGCGCTTGGCGGCATCGCGGCCTTGCCAGAGCTGGGTGGTGATGGCCGGCAGGCAGTGACGCGTGCGCGAAAACTGGGCGCCGCGCATGCCGGGCACCGGGTCGCCGCCGGCTTCCGCCTCCGCCTCGCCTTCCAGCATGCCGACCGGATCGACCAGGAAAGTGCGGATGATCGAGGGGTACAGGCTCTTGAAGTCCAGCACCACTACCGAGTCGTACAGGCCGGGCTGCGAATCCATCACGAAGCCGCCGGGCGATGCCACCGCCGGCACCTCGCCCACATTCGGCGCCACATAGCCTTCGCGATGCATGCGCGGCAGGTACTGGTGGCTGAAGGCGGCAATCGAACCGCCCATATGGTCGGGCACCAATCCCGTCACATGGGAACGTTCCAGGATGAAGTCCATCACGCGCGTCTTCTCGAAAATACGCGTGACCAGCTCGCAGTCTTTCAGGTTGTAGGTGGCCAGCGCCGGCTTGTCTTCGCGGAAGCGGCGCTCGATTTCGGCCATCTTGTCGTAATCGCTGCCGATATCCTTGCCCTCCCCCAGCAAGGCCTGCGACACGTTCTCCAGGCTGAACGACGGAAAGGTCCACGACGCTGCGCGCAAGGCCTCGATGCCATCGATGGCGATGCGGCCCGGGATGGTGGCGAATACATAGCCGTCGCGCGCCTGGTGGGTACGCCATTCGACAGGGCGGCCTTCGCGGCCAAGCAGCAGCGGCACCTTGTATTTCTCGGCGTTCTTTTGCAGTGTTTGCAGGTCGAACTGCACCACGCTCCAGCCGATGATAGCGTCCGGGTCGTGCACGCGGAGCCATTCGTTGAGCTTTTCGATCACGCGGCGCGGCGTCGGGCAGTATTCGAGGTCGAAATCCACCTGCGGCGCCACGGCGGGCTGCTCGCCCAGCATGTAGACCTGGCGCTGGCCGCAACCTTCCAGAGCGATCGAATACAAGTCGCCAAACGCGCTGGTCTCGATATCGAGCGACACCATGCGCAGGCGCGGGCGGTATTCCGGCGCCGGCCGCAGCTTGCCGCCTTCGACTTCAACGCCGGCGGTGATGAAACGCTCCATCAGGTAGCGTTCCGGCGGTTTGATGTCGGCCTCGTACAGGCGGATGCCGCGCTCGCCCAGCTTGCGCTCCAACGCCTGCAACTGCTTGTAATGGCTGGCGTAGATGCCGACCACCGGCTCGCGCCGGAAAGTCTTGAGCGCCACCTCGCGCACATCGATGCCCGGCATGTCGGCCACCAGGGTGGCAATGGTGTCGCGCAGCGAAGCCTCGGCGAAGGCGACCGAAGCTTGTGCTGTCAGCAATATTTTGCGGGGGCCGTCATCGGTTGCGAGCCAGAACTCGATTTCCGTGCCGTCGCGGGCGTCGCGCCAGGCGCGGGTGAGGATAAAACCAGGCATGCGCAGGATTATACTGTATGGACAAACAGTGAACTTGCATCATTAAAATAACATTGCTACAATAGTATGTTGCCTTGAGTCAAGAACAGGCAACCTAACTAGAAATAGGACTACTTAATTATGATCAAGCAAATCACCGCCGCCACTCTGATGGCAGTTGCATCCTTCGCTGCTTCCGCAGCTGAACCATCGTTCTACGTCGGTGGCGACGTAGGTACCAGCAAGCCAAAAGACGTTAAGAGCGAAACCAGCTACGGCGTGTTCGGCGGCTACAAGTTCAACGACAACTTCGCTATCGAAGCCGGCCTGCGCCGCCTGGGCAACTGGAAAGAAGACGGCATTGACGACAAAGTCAACCAATTCTCCCTGTCCGCAATCGGCTCCCTGCCAGTAGCTGACCAGCTGTCCGTATACGGCCGCCTGGGCTACAACCGCGTTGAAGAGAAATTCGAAGGCGAAAAAGAAAGCCGCAACAAGGCCCTGTTCGGCCTGGGCGTGAGCTACCAGATCACCAAGGAAATCTCGGCACGCGTTGAATGGCAGCGTCCAGTCAGCCACTCCCGCAACATCAGCGTAGGCGTGGCTTACCACTTCTAAGCTTTTGCTTTGCATAGAAAGCCGCCGGACCTCCGGCGGCTTTTTTTATTTCGGCTGCAGCGAAGCCAGGGCTGCTTCCAGCACCTCGTCGCGGCCGGCCCGAACGCCTTCCACCGTTTGCTTGACCAGGTGCTGCGGCTGCACCCCAACGCCGACGAAGACGCGGCCATCCGGATAGGTATCCTGCTTGGTGCAAATGCGGGCACTGCCGCCGCCCGGCAGCTTGATGAACAGCGGCTGGCCGGTACTGCCCCCGGTAGCTTCACCCACCAGCGTCCCGCGCTGCATGACGTCAAAGGCGACTGCAAAGTCCTCGGCTGCCGAGAAGGTCGCGGCACTGGTCAGCACCAGCACCGGCTTCTTGTACTGGCGCTGGGGGTCGGGCTGCACGGCATCCGGCGCTTCGGCATACATTGGCTGCGCCTTGTCCCAGGCGCGCCAGGTTGGCTTGTAGTCGCGGGTGGCCCAGCGGCTGGTCAGGAATGCCTTGTCGTCCAGCGTCGACAGGATCTTGTAGCCCACATCCGAATTGCCGCCGCCATTGCGGCGCACATCGATCACCAGCGCGGAAGACTTGGCAATTTCATCGAAGGCCGCCATCCAGGCATCGGCCGCGCTGTCGTCGTCGAAGCTGTTCAGCGAGACATAGGCCACGTCGCCCGGCAGCATGCTGAATTCAAACGAGGGCGAGCTGACCATGGCAGCCTTGCGGGCATCGCGGCTTACGCGCGCAACTTGCTGCTCGAACTGCCTGCCGGCGGCATCGCGGAAGGTCACGCGCGCCGCCGAACCGACTGCGCCGCGCAGGAACTGGGTGCCGAAGGTGCGCAGCGCCTCATCCTGCTGTGTGGAGGCGCTCACATACGGGGCAATTTCGCGCGCGGCGTAAGTCTTCACTTCGGCGCCATCCACCGACACCACTTCCAGGCCGGGCATGATACCTTTGGCGCGCAAGCCAGGGTCAAGTACTTCGGTCACGATGACGCGGCCTTCGACCGGGCGGGTCACCAACAGCGGCAAGCCGGATAGTCGATCCGACAGCTCGCTCGGCGGCATTACGTTCGTGTGTCCGTCCTTCAGCCTGGCCACCAGTTCCATCAGCACGCGGTAATAATCCTCTGTGCTGCGGGTCGCGCGCACGCGCGGCAAGGTCTCCAGGTACACCTTGTCCCAGTCCAGCTTTTCCAGGGTGGCGGTATCGACGAAGTTGTATCTCACTTCCGACCACAATTTGGACAGGCCGGCGATCTTCTCGTCTTCACTGATGTTTTCTTTATAAGGCCCGGCCAGGGCTGCGGTCTCCCACTGCATGGCAGGCTGTTGCTGCGCCATTGCGCCGGCGGCCGCCAAGGCCAGGACCAGCGCCGCTACATGGCTTTTTGCCATTTTGTCTCCTGAATAAAGCTGAATGCCCGACATTCTAGAGGCCCGGCGGCGCAGACGCTACCCTGTTACAAGCCTGATACTTTTCGTACAGGGAGCGGCTGTTAGAATCCTTCCTCGAAGTTCTTCATTTCCCTTTCGAGACCATGCGACCACTTGCACTTCCCTTGCTGGCAGCCCTGCTGGCAGCCCCCGCATTTGCCACTACCCCAACCCCTATTACCCTCGACCAGGCCATGTCGCATCCGGACTGGATCGGCACTCCCGTTGAAGCCGCGTGGTGGAGTTGGGACGGCAAGCAGATCTTCTATAAACAAAAGCGCATCGGCTCCTCGCTGCGGGACACCTTCCAGGCCGGCGACAAGCCACGCCTGGTAGCGGACTCCGAACTGTCCAACCAGGACAGCCCGAACATGGTGTTCAACCATGAGCGCTCGCGCGCCATCGTGCTGCGCAACGGCGACCTGTTCGAACGCGACCTGAAGTCCGGCGCCCTGGTCCAGATCAGCCGCGGTACCGCCAACGCCTCGGCGCCGCAATATTCGGCCGACGGCCGCAGCGTGCAGTTCAAGGTCGGCAACGACTGGTTCTCCTGGAACCGTGCCGACCGCCTGGTCTCCCCTGTGGCGTTGCCGCGCGCGGCAAAAGACCCCGCAGCCACGCCGGATGAAGACTACCTGCGCGATATGCAGCTTCGCCTGATCACCACCCTCAAGCGCCAGAAGGATGAGCGCGAGGAGACGCGCGCCCGCGCCAAGGCCGAACGCGCTGCCGATGCCACCCGTGCCCCGGCACCGATCTACTTCGGCGACAAAGTCTCCATCGACGCATCTTCGCTTTCGCCGGATGGCCGCTGGCTGGTGGTCGCCACCTCGCCGAAAGGCAGCGAGAACGGCCGCGTCGGCAAGATGCCGCGCTACGTGACCGAATCGGGTTACGAAGAATTCGACGACCAGCGCACCCGCGTTGGCCGCAACCTGCCGCTGGCGCAATCGCTGAAACTGGTGGACCTGCGTACAGGCACCATCAAGGACCTGCCGTTCGATTCCCTGCCTGGCATCGCCACCGATCCTCTGGCCAGCCTGCGCGAAGCGGTCAAGCAGCCGGCCCTGAAAGGCAACCGCGCCACCCGCCTGGAAAACGACGAAGGCGACGGCATCGCCTGGAGCGACAATGGCGCCAAAGTCGCCGTCATGCTGCGCACCGTGGACAACAAGGACCGCTGGCTGGCCGGCATCGACCTGGAAGGCGCCAAGCTGAAGTCCCTGCACCGCCTGACAGACAATGCCTGGATCAATTACAGCTACAACGACTTTGGCTGGCTGCCCGACAACAGCACGCTGTGGTTCATGTCCGAGGAAACCGGCTACGCCCACCTGTACACCCTGGGCGCCGATGGCAAGCAGCGCGCCCTGACCAACGGCAAATGGGAAGCTTCGAACGTGAAATGGAATGCCGACGGCACCCTGGCCTATATGCTGTGCAACCGCCGCACGCCAGGCGAGTACGAAGTGTGCGCGGCCTCCGCCAAGGACGCCGCTGTGCGCGAAGTGACCCAGCTCAATGGCGGCGTAGAACAGTTCGACCTGTCGCCCGACCAGCGCAAGCTGCTGGTGCACTATTCGTCCGCCTACGTTCCTTCGCAACTGGCCACAGTGCCGGCTGCCGGCGGCGCAGCGACAAGGCTGACCGATACCCGCAGCGCCGAATACAAGGCGCGCGAATGGATCCAGCCGCAGATGGTGGCTGTGCCATCGACCCACGGTGCGGGCCAGCCTATCTGGTCCAAGCTGTATCGTCCGGCCACGCTGGAACCGGGCAAGAAATACCCGATCGTGATGTTCGTGCACGGCGCCGGCTACCTGCAGAACACTCACAACCGCTTCCCGAACTACTTCCGCGAGCAGATGTTCCACAACCTGCTGGTTGAAAAAGGCTACATCGTGCTGGACATGGATTACCGCGCCTCCAAGGGCTATGGCCGCGATTGGCGCACGGCGATCTACCGCCAGATGGGCCATCCGGAACTGGATGATTATGTGGACGGCGCCAAGTGGCTGGCTGCAAACCACCAGGGCGATATCGACAAGGTCGGCATCTACGGCGGCAGCTACGGCGGCTTCATGACCTTCATGGCCCTGCTGCGCGAGCCAGACCTGTTCAAGGCCGGCGCTGCCCTGCGCCCGGTGACCGACTGGACCACCTACAACCACGGCTACACCGCCAACATCCTGAACACGCCGGATATCGATCCGGAGGCTTACCGCAAGTCCTCGCCGATCGAGTACGCGGACAAGCTGAAAGGCCACCTGCTGATCGCCCACGGCATGGTGGACGATAATGTGTTCTTCCAGGATTCGGTGCGCATGGCGCAGCGTTTCATCGAGCTGAAAAAGGACAACTGGGAACTGGCGGCGTACCCGATGGAACGCCACGCCTACGTTCAGCCAGAGAGCTGGTACGACCAGTACCGCCGCATCTACAAGCTGTTCGAGAGCACCCTCAAGTAAAACAGGCAAGTCCGGGTCCGACCCATAGGGTCAGACCCTGGTTTACCGGGTCAGGGTTTCGCCACGCTGGAAGGCAAGGCCTGAAAATCATCGGTCTGGTAAAGCGATTGCCAGGCCGCCAGCAGCGCCGGCGGCGGCGTGACCAGCTTGCGCGCCGTCAGGTCCAGCCAACCGCCCGAGCTGTTGATGCGGGCGGACAGCTTCCCATCACTGCGATACACATCGCTGCGCAGCATCCAGCGGCTGCCATCCTGCGACATCCCGGCCAGCGCCAGCGTCACGGTGATGGTATCCATCAGCAGCACTTCCTTGAAATACGCGATATCGTCCTTCATCACGACAGGACCGATGTTCAGGCGCTTGAATTCCGCCATCGGAAAGCCATTCTCGCCCAGGAACATCATGCGGATATCGCCTGCCTTGTTCAGGTAAGCCGTGTTGGCCATATGGCTATTGAAATCCATATCGCCCCAGCCGGCCAGCATCTTGCGCTCAAACATTACCACTCCCCTTTTACTCGGCTGCGAGGAAGTCCAGCAAAGTCAGGGCCACAATCTTGGTCGCCTTGCGCAAATCTTCCAGCAGCAGTTTTTCATCCGCCTTCTTGGCATTCGATTCGGGCACGCTACGCGGCCCAGCGCCATATAGTACTGCGGGAATGCCTTGTTCGCCGTACAGTCGCGCATCTGCGTACAGCGGAGTGCCAACGGCAGGGATATCCTCGCCCAGCACTTCGCGCGCGTTCTTCTGCAACTTGGCCACCAGCTTGTCGCCGGCCGGCAGCGGGCGCAGGGCATGCGACAGCAGCAGGCGCTTGATCTCGATCCGGATGCCGGGCTCGCCCTGGACCGCATCTTCAATCAGCTTGCGCACCTGGGTTTCCACCGCCACCGGATCCTCTTCCGGGATCATGCGGCGGTCCATCTTCATCACGACCTTGCCCGGCACCACATTGGTATTAGTACCGCCGTCGATGCGGCCCACCAGCATGGTCGGCGAATCGATGCCGGGCACTTTCGACTTGATCTTTTTCAGCTCAGGCAACTGCCCGTAGATCGCATTCAGAATCTTCGTAGCAGCCTGCAGCGCATCGTGGCCGGTCTCCGGCATGGCGCCATGGCCGGACTTGCCGTGCACCGTGATCTCAAGCTGGAGGCAGGCATTGTGCGCGGTGACGATGTTGTAGCTGAAGCCCGCCGCGATCACGTAATCCGGCTTGGTCAGTTTCTCGCGCAGCAGGAAACCAGGACCCAACAGGCCGCCAAATTCCTCGTCATACGTGAAGTGCAGCTCCACCCCACCCTTCAATTTGACGCCCAGCGCTTCCAGCGCGCGCACGGCAAAGATGTAGGTAGCGAAGTCGCACTTCGACACGGCTGCGGCGCGGCCATAGATATAACCGTTCTCGATCACGCCGCCATAGGGCGGATAAGTCCAGCCCTCACCTGGCGGAACCACGTCGCCGTGGGCATTCAGCGCGACAGTCGGCCCGCCTGCCGCATACGGGCGGCGGATGATCAGGTTGGTGATCGACTCCATGCCGTAGTCGCGCACTTCCTGCTCCGGTACGGCGTGCTTTTCGGCGCTCCAGCCGTATGCCTTCACCAGTTCCGCCACGGTTTCCGCGTGCGGCGTGTTGTTGCCGGGTGGCGTATCGGTAGGCACGCGAAGCACCTGCTGCATGAAGGCCACTTCCTCGTCGAAGTGGGCGTCGATCCATTGCGTCAGTTTGTCGTTCATCATTTTTCTCCTGCGGCGAACCATGCGCCCAGTTCGGCGCGTTCCGCGTCAGTCATATTGGTCAGGTTACCGATCGGCATATCCTTCTGCTCCACCGCGCGCTTGTGAATCTGCGCCGCGCGCTGGTGCACCTGGTCGGCCGTATCGAACATGACGCCTGCCGGTGCAGTGGCGAAGCCAGGCTGCGTCGGCGTCGCGGAATGGCATGCAAGGCAGCGCTGGTCGATAATGGCTTTAACCTTCGCAAACTGCGCTGCAGGATCGGCGACAGGCTTCACGGCCTGCGGCTTGGGCGGCGCAATCGCCACCGCAACCGCCAGCAGCAGCGCCACGCCGATCGCCGGGTAACGCCATTCGATGCGGCCCTTGTGGCGCAAATTGAAGAAGTGGCGGATGAAGACACCGGCCGCCATGATAAAGCCGAGCACCAGCCAGGCATTCCTGTTCTGGTAAGTCATCGCGTAATGGTTGCTGATCATGATGAACAGCACCGGCAGCGTGAAGTAGTTGTTATGCACGCTGCGCTGCTTTGCCTTGATGCCATGGATCGGGTCCGGCAAGCTGCCGGCCTGCATTGCCTGCACCATCTTGCGCTGGCCAGGAATGATCAGCATCGCCACGTTGGCCACCATGATGGTGCCGATCATGGCGCCAATGTGGATAAAGGCTGCGCGTCCGCTAAGCAGGTGCGTCAGCGCATAGGCTGCGCCAACCAACAGCAGGAACACCACCAGGCCAAGCCACTTTTCGCTCTTGCCCAGCGGCGAACGGCACAGCGCGTCGTACACCACCCAGCCAGCGACCAGGAAGCCGATGCCGATGCCAACCGCCTGCAGGCTGGAGAGGTCGGCCACCTGTTTGTCCACCATCATGGCCTGCGCATTGAAATAGTAGGCGATGGTCAGCAGCGCAATGCCGGACAGCCACGTGCTGTAGGCCTCCCACTTGAACCAGTGCAGCTCCTTCGGCAGTTCAGCCGGCGCCACCAGGTATTTTTGCGGATTATAGAAACCGCCGCCGTGCACCGCCCACAACTCGCCGGACACGCCCTTTTTCGCCAGGTCCGAACCTGGGACCGGCGGACGGATCGAGTTATCCAGCCAGACGAAATAGAACGACGCACCGATCCACGCAATGCCCGTGATGATGTGCAGCCAGCGTACCAGCAGGTTCGCCCATTCCAGGCCATAGGGCAGCAGGTATTCCATGTAAATCCTTGAGTTGAAGAAGTGGCAATCTATCGAAGATACGCGTTTTCGAGCCCCCACAACATGAAATATGTCGTATATTCAAGATATTCGAATTCATATACGTAAGCAAGATGTCCGGCCTGCCGCAACACCTCGATATCCACCTCATTCGCATCCTCTACCTGCTGCTGGTCGAGAAGAACGTCTCGCGCGTGGCGCTCAAACTGAACCAGCCGCAGCCCTCCATTTCGGCCTCGCTGCGCAAGCTGCGCGAGCTGACCGGCGATCCTCTGCTGGTGCGCGGCGCGCGCGGCATGGTGCCAACCCAGCATGGCGAAAGCCTGCTCAAACCGGCCAAACGCATCCTGGACGAGACGGAATCGCTGTTCGTGAAAAAGACGCCTTTCGTGGCGCAGGAAGAAGCGCGGACCTTCAATATCGCCGCACCGGATTACCTGGACAGCCAATTCCTGCCGAATGTGGTGGCGATGCTACGCCGTGGCTCGCCCAAGAGCCGCGTGGTGATCCACTCGATCGGGCCCGGCACCGACTACCTGCGCCTGCTGTCGGATGGCGACATGGACCTGGTGATCGCCAACTGGGACGAGCCGCCCCAGCACCTGCATATTTCCAAGCTGTTCGAAGACCCGATCATCTGCGCCATGCACGCGGGCAGCCCCTACGCCAAACGCACTGCCAGCGATGCGATGTCGCTGGACGACTACCTCACCCTGCCCCACGTGGCGCCATCGCAAATGGTGCCCGGCTACGGCGGCGTGATCGACTCATTCCTGGAGCGCCAGGGCATGCGGCGCAATGTGGCAGTGGAATCGGCCTATTTCAGCCTGATTCCCTACATGCTGGCGCAGACCGACCTGGTGCTGACCACCGGCCGCCAGTTCCTGCGCTTCTATGAGAATTCGCTGCCGCTCAAGGTGTTCACGCCACCGGTCAAGTTCCCGCCGATGCGCTTCTACCAGCTTTGGCATGAGCGTGTGCACCAAGCACCCGAGCATAAATGGCTGCGCGACCAGGTCACCGCCGCCGCCAAGGCGCTCACGTAGGCGGACTATTGGTTCCGTTCGCGTTCGCGGCGGCGACGTTCATATTCCTTCTTCTTTTCTTCAACGCCAGGACCGGCCTGCATATCGCGGCGGCGTCCCGGCCAGCAGTCGCCTACGCCGGCGCAGCAGTCGGCGACATCAAGCGCATCGCCGCACCCGGCATCGCAACCATGGCAATCAACGGCCGGCAGGTCGCAGCTACCGGCCTGTGGATGCATGCGGGGACTATGCAGGCGGAACTGAATGCCACAGGCACGCAGCCGGCGATGCAGCAAAGCAAGGCCCTTGCGGGCGCCATACCGCGAAATCACGCGATACCCATAACCGGAGCATCCCTGTCCGCCTTTGTACACCCGATGCGCGCAGGAGTACCCCTTGTAAGGCGAGATAAAGCGCTGGTACAACCCGATTGCCCACAGCAGCAATCCCTTCATCGGCACTCCGGTATTTGAGGAGGCTATATCATATCGTATAGGGGCTACATTCCCGACTGCTTATAGGTCGGGCTGCCCCGGCGGGATATGATCGAAGATCCACTATGGGACACCTGCGATGACCACGACTCTCTCCGAATTGAATTCCAGCGGCCTGGCTGCCTTTGTTGACCAGCTGCGCGGCATTTACGAGCATTCGCCATGGATTCCCGAGCGGGCAGCGGCTCAACGCCCCTTTGCATCGCTGGCCGCACTGAAGCAGGCATTGCAAGGCGTGGTAAGTGGCGCAACCGAGGCCGAGCAGCTCGGCCTGATCCGCGCCCACCCTGAATTGGCAGGCAAGGCCGCCATCGCCGGCCAACTGACTGCCGAATCTACCAGCGAGCAAGCCAGGTCCGGACTGAACCTGTGCAGCCCGGAGGAATTCGCAACCCTGCACAAGCTCAACGCGGACTACAACGCCAAATTCGGCTTCCCCTTCATCCTCGCCGTCAAAGGCCCCACGGGACAAGGCCTGACGCGTGAAGCCGTCATCGCCACGTTCGCGCGCCGCCTGAAAAACCAGAGGGCCGATGAAATGGCCGAATGCCTGCGCCAGATCCACCGTATCGCCGAAATCCGGCTGAACGACCTGTTGGGAGTGAAGCTGGAATTCGGCCCACAAATCATGCAATGGGCGGAAGACCTGGCGCAATGGAGCGACGACGAAGGCGCCCTTACCTGCGCCTATATGACCGACGCCCATCGCGCCACCGCAGAACAACTCGCTACCTGGATGCGCGAAGCAGGCATGCAGGTCGAGATCGATGCAGTCGGGAACGTCGTTGGCCGCTACCTGGCCGATGCACCAGGCGCAAAGACCATCCTCACCGGTTCGCATTACGACACCGTGCGCAACGGCGGAAAATACGACGGCCGCCTGGGCATCCTGCTGCCGATCGCCATCGTGCGCCACCTGCAAGCAAAGGGGGAGAAGCTGCCGTTCAATGTCGAGGTGATCGGCTTTGCGGAAGAAGAAGGCGTGCGTTTCCGCAGTACCTTCCTTGGCAGTAACGCCGTTACCGGCAAATTCGACATGTCCCTGCTGGACGCGGTCGACGCCGACGGCATCAAAATGCGCGACGCACTTTCCGCCGCCGGCCACGATAGCGCCGCAATTCCCGCCATCGCGCGGCGTCGTGAAGATATTGCCGCCTATGTCGAAGTCCATATCGAGCAAGGCCCGGTATTGCTGGAACATGGCTTGCCAGTTGGCGTGGTGACCGCCATCGCCGGCAGTTCGCGCTTCCTGCTCGAATTGCAGGGCGTCGCCAGCCATGCCGGCACCACGCCTATGCATATGCGCAAGGATGCAGCGGCAGCGGCGGCCGAAATCGTGCTGCTGGTCGAACAGCGCTGCGCGCAAGGCGAAGCACTGGTTGGGACGGTCGGCCAGCTTCAGGTGCCCGGTGGTTCGGTCAATGTGATCCCTGGCGCGTGCAAACTGTCGCTCGACATCCGCGCCGCCGACGATGCGGTGCGGGAAGCGGCGGTGGGCGATGTGCTCGACGGCCTGGCCGCGATCTGCGCTCGCCGCAATATCGAATTCAAGCTGGAGAAGATCGTCGAAGCCAAGGCCGTACCATGCGCGCCGTGGCTGATGCAGCAATTGGGCGACGCGGTCCAGCGCAGCGGCCTGCCGCGCTTCGACCTGCTGTCCGGCGCGGGTCACGATGCGATGGCGATTGCCGCCCTCACCGACGTATGCATGTTGTTCACACGCTGCGGCAACGGCGGCATCAGCCACAACCCGCTGGAGACCATGACAGCGGATGATGCCGACCTGGCAGCGCAGGTGCTGCTGGACTTCCTGCGCCGCTTCAGACCTCAAGCCTGAAAAGCACCTCCACCGTTACGCCCAGCGCACGCGCCAGCTTGAGCGCCAGGACGGTGGACGGCACCATGCGCCCGGCCTCGATGGCGTTGATCGACTTGCGTGTGACGCCTACCAGTTGCGCCAGGTCTTCCTGCGTCAGGTCGTGCGTGGCGCGATGAGTCTTCATCGTCGTGAGCAGTTGCTCGGTCATCGCGTCACCTGTCGTGATACAGGACGCTGGCCAGCATGGTGCTGACGCCCACCGTGATGACCAACACCATGATGACAGCTGGCGCCTTTTCCACCCCGGACAGCGCGACGATGAGCGAGGCCACCACCGTTGTCACCAACGTGGCAAAGAAGCCGTTGCGATAACCCTTCGATAGCGCCATCTGGCGCAATTCATCGTTCATCACCGCGCGCATTTGCGGCGACCTGGCGCATTTGGCCTTGCCCGACTTACTGAGCAAAGCGCCGAAAGCAATTGCGTTAAACACCGGCAGCATGACCAGGGCCAAGCGCCCCCTGGCGGCGGTTTCCGGATCGCCCAGCAACAGCACCAGCATCGCGCTGCCGACATACAGGATCGTCGCCAGCAGGATCCAAAGGCTCATATGGGAGATCCGCACCAGCACGTCGGAATTCATTTTTTCTTGCGTCATGACAGTCACCTCAGCGAAGTTATCCTGTCATCGAATGCAACATAAACTTCCCAAAATGAAACCTATAGGTTCCATTTTTTTTATCGCACCCGCGTTGCTTTATTGACTTTGCGACAGCTCGCTGATATCGGCTGAACAGATATCGACTTTTGTTTGAATTTTATGAAATAGGGAATCTCGCCCCATCAGCGAAGTTGCGATAAGATCTCTTCGTTGTGCTGGCCGACAGCGGGAATCGCATTGGGCACAGACGGCACCGGAGTGGCCGAAAAGCGCGGTGCGGCGTTCGCTTGCAAAATGCCGTCATTGGCATAGGTGCCCCGCGCCTGCAAATGCGGATGGCGTGCAGCTTCGGAGGGCGCCAGCACTGGTGCGAAACAGGCATCGCTGCCCTCCAGCAAGGCACACCATTCGTCGCGCGTGCGCATCGCAAACAACTCCGCGAACGCCGCCCGCTGCAGCGGCCATTGGCCCGCTGCGTGTTGGGACGCAAAGCGGCGGTCGCCGGCCAATCCCAGCTTTTCCAGCAGCAGCTTGTAGAACTTGCCCTCCAGCGCACCAACCGTGATATCGCGGCCGTCCTTGCAGCGATAGGTATTGAACCAATGCGGGCCATCCAGCACGGAAGTGCCGCGCTGTTCACGCATCAGGCCAACCGCCGACAGGTCGAGCAACAGGTTCATCATGTGCGCCGAACCATCGACGATGGCGGCATCGATCACCTGCCCCTTGCCGCCACCGCGTGCGTGCAGGATGGAGGAGACCAGCCCTAACGCGAGATACAGCGCGCCGCCGCCAAGGTCGCCCACCAGCGTTGGCGGCGTCACCGGCGGCGTATCGCCCGCACCTGCGTAATGCAGCGCGCCGGACAGTGCGATGTAGTTGTTGTCATGCCCGGCCGCCTGCGCCAGCGGGCCGTCCTGGCCCCAGCCGGTCATGCGGCCGTAAGCGAGGCGCGGGTTGCGCCCCAGGCAGATTTCGGGCCCAAGGCCAAGACGCTCCATGGCGCCAGGCCGCATGCCCTCGATCAGGCCATCGGCATCCTCGATCAGTTTCAGCACGGTGTCGATAGCGCCGGGCTCCTTGAGGTCCAGCGCAAGCGAGCGCTTGCCACGGCGCAGGATGCCGGCAGTTGGAATCTCCGCCGCGCCGGGGCGCTCGACCACGATCACGTCCGCGCCCAGGTCCGCCAGCAGCATGCCGCAAAACGGACCTGGGCCGATGCCCGCAATCTCGATAATCCTGACTCCGGACAGCACGCCCATTTCAACGCTCCGCGTAGAAGGTAGCGCCGGTAGCGGCCATCGCCTTCAGTTGCGCGGGGGGCGCAAAGCGGTCACCGTGGGCGGCCGCCAGGCGTTCGCACTGCGCCACGAAGGCTGCCGAACCGGCATTGTCGATCATGCTCAATGGGCCGCCGCGGAACGGCGGGAAGCCCCACGCGAGGATAGCGCCCACATCCGCATCGCGCGCGGAACGCAGAACGCCTTCGTCCATGCAGCGTGCCGTTTCCACTGCCTGCACCACGGTCAGGCGTTCGACCACTGCGCTCACATCGGGTTGCGACGCAGCACGCGGGAACAACTCGGCCAGGCCGCTCCACAGCGACTTCCTGCCGCCTTCCGGATAATCGTAGAAGCCCTTGCCAGCCTTCTTGCCGATGCGGCCCAGTTCCACCATGCGCGCTGCGACTTCGTGACCCGGGCGCGCCTTGTGCGCCTCGCCCAGGTCCAGGCGGGTCTGGCGGTCGATCTTCCAGATCAATTCAGACGACACTTCATCCGTCAGCGCCAGCGGCCCGACTGGCATGCCAGCCTGCAGCCCAGCGTTTTCGATCAGCGCCGGCGCCACGCCCTCAGCCAGTAATGCCAGGCCTTCCAGCACATAGGTGGAAAACACGCGGCTGGTGTAGAAGCCGCGCGAATCGTTGACCACAATCGGCGTCATGCCCAGTGCACGCACCAGGTCCATCGAACGGGCCAGCGTCGCCTCGGAGGTCTGCTTGCCGACGATGATTTCGACGATCGCCATGCGGTCTACCGGCGAGAAGAAATGCAGGCCGATGAAATTGGCCGGGCGCGAACTCGCTTCCGCCAGGCCGGAGATCGGCAAGGTGGAGGTGTTGGACGCAAAAATCGCGTCGCTGCCGAGCACGGCCTCCGCACGGCGCGTCACGTCCGCCTTGATGCCACGATCCTCGAACACCGCCTCCACCACCAGGTCCGCGCCGGCCAGCAGCGCATAATCGGTAGCAGGCGTAATGCGCTCCAGAAGCGCCTCCGCCTTCTCAGCAGAGACCTGGCCGCGTTGCTGCTGCTTGGCGAGCAGCGTAGCGGAATACGACTTGCCTTTATCAGCAGCCTCTTGCACGGTATCGATCAACACCACTTCGATGCCCGCCTTCGCGGCCACATACGCAATACCGGCCCCCATCATGCCTGCGCCCAGCACGCCAATCTTGCTGTACTTCTGATGCGGCACGTCTTTCGGGCGCGACGCCAGCTTGTTCGCTTCATTCATGCTGAAGAACAGGGTGCGGATCATATTCTTCGCTTCCGGCGACAACACGGTCTGCACGAAATATCGCGCTTCCGTCATCAAGCCGGTATCGAGGTCCGTGATCAAGCCTTCGTATACGCACGACAGGATATTGCGCGGCGCCGGGTAGTTGCCATGGGTTTTGGCGCGCAGCATGGCGTTGGCGGCCATGAACACTTGCTGCACGGCGGGCGACGATACGGCGCCACCGGGGATCTTGAAGCCCTTGATATCCCACGGCTGCTGCGCGCCGCCAGCGGCGATAGCGCGTTCGAGCCAGCTGCGTGCGGCAGCCATTTCGCTGCCGGCAGGGACCACGTCATTCAGGATGCCCAACTCGCGTGCAGCAGCGGCGGTCAGGCGTTTTCCTTCCAACAGCAAAGGCAGCGATTTCTGGATGCCTACCAGGCGCGGCAAGCGCTGCGTGCCGCCACCACCCGGCAGCAGGCCAAGCGTCACTTCCGGCAAGCCAAAGCGCGCTTTCGGATTCTCGGCCGCCACGCGGTAATGCCCGCACAGCGCGACCTCCAGCCCGCCACCAAGCGTTGTGCCAGGCAGCGCCATGGCGACAGGCTTGCCACAGGTTTCCAGCTTGCGCAGCGCGCGATCCAGGCGCACCACGCGCTCGAACAAGGCCTCGGCAGTCTTGGCGGACAGGAGCCATTCCAGGTCACCGCCCGCAATGAAGTCGGGCTTGGAGGACGTCATCAGAACGCCTTTCACAGCGGCGTCGGAGACTACCCGGTCAGCCAACTCGCACAACGCAATGCAGCTTTCTTCGTTCAGCACATTCTGGCTGCGCCCAGGCATATTCCAGCTCAGGGTCGCGATGCCATGGGAATCCAGGCTGTAATCAATCATGGTCCGTCTCCCTCAAATGCGCTCGATGATAGTGGCAGTGCCCATGCCTGCGCCAACGCACAGCGTGGCCAGGCCGGTCTTCAGGTTGCGGCGTTCCAGCTCGTCCAGCAGGGTGCCGAGGATCATGGCGCCGGTCGCGCCCAACGGGTGGCCCATGGCGATGGCGCCGCCGTTCACGTTCATCTTCTCGTGCGGCACGTTCATCACTTCCATGAAGCGCAGCACTACGGAAGCGAAGGCTTCATTCAGCTCGTACAAATCAATGTCGGCAGCCTTCATGCCAGCGCGCTTCAGCGCTTTCTCCGCGGCGTAGCTAGGGCCAGTCAGCATGATGGAAGGTTCGCTGCCGATGGACGCGAAGGAACGGATGCGGGCGCGCGGCTTGAGCCCTGCCCGCTCACCGGCCTCGCGCGTACCGATCAGCACTGCCGCTGCGCCGTCCACGATGCCGGAACTATTGCCGGCGTGGTGTACGTGCTGCATCTGCTCGATCTGCGGATAGCGTTGGGTGATGACCGAGTCGAAACCGAAGTTTGCGCCCATTTCGGCAAACGACGCCTTCAGCGCGCCAAGCGATTCGACGGTAGTTTCAGGCCGGACCAACTCATCGCGCGCCAGCATGGTCAGGCCATTGCGGTCCACCACCGGCACCACGGAGCGCGCGAAGCGGCCTTCCTGCCAGGCGCGGTGGGCGCGCTGCTGCGACTCCACTGCAAACGCATCGACATCGCGACGGCTGTAGCCCCAGATGGTCGCAATCGCATCGGCCGAAATCCCCTGCGGCACAAAATAGGAATCGAAAGCGCTTTGGGGATCGACCGGCCATGCGCCGCCCGAGGAACCCATCGGCACACGCGACATCGCTTCCACGCCGCCGCCAACCACCATGTCGGATTGGCCGGACATCACCTGCGCTGCCGCCATATTGCAGGCCTCCAGGCCGGAGGCGCAGAAGCGGTTGATCTGTACGCCCGCAACCGATTCCGCATAGCCGGATGCCAGCGCCGCCACACGGCCAATGCAGGCGCCCTGCTCCCCGACCGGTTCCACGCAGCCCAGCACCACGTCGTCGATGATCGCGCTGTCGAAACTGTTGCGGCTGACCAGCGCACGCAGCGCAGTCTCCGCTAAACGCAACGGCGTTACACCGTGCAGCGAACCGTCCTTCTTGCCTTTGCCGCGCGGCGTGCGCACGGCGTCAAAGATATAAGCTTCCAAGCTGGTCTCCTTACAGCGTGCGGCTGATCAGTTCTTTCATGATTTCGTTAGTGCCGCCATACACGCGCTGCACGCGTGCGTCGGCCCAGGCGCGGGTGATCGGGTATTCCCACATATAACCATAGCCGCCATGAAGCTGCACGCACTTGTCCAGCACGCGGAATTGCATCTCGGTGGTCCAGTATTTGGCCATCGATGCTGTCGCGGCATCCAGCTTGTCTTCGATCAGCAGTTCCATGCAGCGGTCGACGAACACGCGGCACATCTGGACCTCGGTCTTGATCTCGGCCAGGGTGTGGGCGATGGTCTGGAACTCGGCGATCGGACGCTTGAAGGCCTTGCGGTCGCGCGTGTACTGCACCGTCCATTCCAGGCCGGATTCGGCTGCTTGCACGGCCATGATGGCGATCTGCATGCGCTCCCACGGCAGTTCCTGCATCAGGTACTTGAAGCCCGCGCCCTCTTCGCCCAGCAGGTTCTTGGCCGGCACGCGCACGTTTTCGAAGAACAGTTCCGAAGTATCCTGCGCCTTCATGCCGGCCTTCTTCAAGCGCTTGCCTTTGCTGAAGCCTTCCATCGAGGTGTCAACCACGAACAGGCTGATGCCCTTGGCGCCAGCAGCCGGATCGGTCTTCGCGACCACGATCACGCAGTCGGCATTCCAGCCGTTGGTGATGAAGGTCTTGGAACCGTTCATGATGTAATGATCGCCGTCGCGGATGGCGGTGGTGGCCACGCCTTGCAGGTCGGAGCCGGTGCCTGGCTCGGTCATCGCAATGGCACCGATCATTTCGCCGGTAGCCAGCTTCGGGATGTAATGCGATTTCAGGTACTCGCTGCCGTAGTGCAGGATGTAGGGCGCCACGATTTCCGAGTGCAGCATGAAGCCGGGGCCGGATGCGCCGATGCGTGCCTGCTCTTCGATCAGCACCATGCTGTAGCGGCGGTCGACGCCGACGCCGCCGTATTGCTCCGGCATGGTCGGGCAAAGGAAGCCTGCAGCACCGGCCTTCTGCCAGGCGTCGCGGTCCACATAGCCCTGCTCTTCCCAGCGCTCATGGTGCGGGGCGATCTCGGTTTCCATGAAGCGGCGCGCGGATTCGCGCAGCATGTCGTGTTCTTCGGTGAATAAGGTGCGAGGAATCATCAGGCAAGGTCTCCGTTGATGTTATAGGTCAGTTGACCGAAATAGTATCGGTCAGTTGACCTATTTGTCAATCGACGAGATAATTCGTGTTCTATGAAGAAAAAGTCAGACACGCCCCTGCAGGCAAAGGAATCCAACACCACGACCAAGGGCTTTGAGCGCGCCAGCGCCATCCTGGAGGCAGCACGGTTGTTGTTGGCGCACGACGGATATGCAGCGCTGGCCATGCGCAGCGTGGCGCAGCAGGTAGGCGTCAGCCTGTCGACGGTTCAGCACTACTACCCGAGCCGGGATGCCCTGATCGAAGCGCTGCTGGAGCAGACGTTTGCCCGCTACCAGGCCGGCATCGACGAACGCGTGGCCGCCGCAGGCACCGGCCCGCGCGTGGAGTTGTTCGAGTCGATCATCGATTACTTCCTGGCCGACCTGCGGGACCAGGTGTCGAGTGGCCTGTTCTTCGAGATCGCCGCCCTGGCGAACCGCCACCCCGTCGCCACCAAGCTGTTCGACACCATGATGACCCGCGCCCGCCGGACGCTGCGCAACCTGATCCACGAGATTGATCCAGCGCTGTCGATGCAGCAATGCGAAATCCGCGGCACGCTGATCGTGGCGCAGATGCTGGGCACCATGCTGTTCATCTCCGAAACCCGCCCGCAGCACAAGGAACTGGCAGACCTCGCACACGAGGCGACCATCGCCATCACCCGCATCGCTTTTGGGCGCTAATCTTTCTCTAGGGCCTCGAGAAGTCGCACCAGCGACTTCTCACTTCGTTGTAGGTCATTTGGGGAGGTAAATGATGTGTGCTTCTCCATTCGCTGCATCAACTGGACCAGTTGCCCATTTCTGGATCCAGGCTTGGGCGACCAGGCTTATGCACAGCGATTGTCAGGAGTCGCAAAAATGTACGACACACCATCGATACCTGCCCAGCCAGAATCTTTGGACTTCGCAATTGCATTGGCGAACACTTGTTCAACGCGGTTCGCGACATCCTGGCTCAAAGAAGCACGACGAACCTTTCCAACTATCCGGGGTTTAGTGAAATCCATGCGACCATTCTCCCCTTTGGGATAAGACTCGTACCAGAATGAGGTCGGGAATTCCACATGATAGATCTCATTCCCGACCAACCGAAGTCCGGATTCGGCTTCAAAAGATGGAACAGTAGTCAGGAGTAGCCGCGCCGGTTTAGCGACTGCATTGTCGATCACTCGCTTTACGGCAGCATGATACGGATCATTAAATCGATCTCGGCAGGGCTCGAGCGCTTCTTGCGCAGTAACGCGAACTCCGAAGGCGCATGCAAGAAAAACGAACAATACTCGCCTCATGTCCAATCTTTGACCTCACGGCTACAACGATCAGGCGACACCGGCCCGCTCCAGCATGGCGTGCAGCAGCACATTGCAGCCAGCTTCCAGATGCTCCTTCTTGGCGTCTTCGATTTCGTTGTGGCTGATGCCGTCCTTGCATGGGACGAAAATCATGCCGGCAGGAGCGACGCGGGCGGCATAGATGGCGTCGTGGCCGGCGCCAGACACCACGTCCATGGTGGAGTAGCCCAGCTTTTCCGTGGCCTTGCGCACCGCGCCAACGCAATCGGGATGGAACGGGCATGGCGGGTAATACGACACGCGCTCGATCTTCACTGGCAGCCCTGTTTCGGCGGAGGTCTTGTCAATGAAGGCCAGCATATCTTCATGCATCTTGTTCAGCAGTTCGTCGTTCACGTTACGCAGGTCGATGCTGAATTTGACCTGGCCCGGAATCACGTTGCGGCTATTCGGGAAGACCTGCATCATGCCGACCGTGCCGCGCCCATACGGCGGATAGCGATTGGCGATGGCGACGACTTCAGGGATGATCCGGGCTGCGACCTGCATCGCATCTTTGCGCAGATGCATAGGCGTGGGGCCGGCATGGGCCTCCATGCCTGTCACGGTGCAGTCGTACCATGAAAGACCCATCACGGCCGGGACTACGCCGATCACCTTGTCGGCATCTTCCAGCACAGGGCCCTGCTCGATATGCGTTTCGAAATAAGCGCCGATGGGATGCTGGCCGGGCACTTCATCGCCCTTGTAGCCAATGCGCTCCAGCTCCTCGCCGACCGTCTTGCCCTCGGTATCCTTGGCGGCATAAGCGTGTTCCAGCGTGAAGGCGCCGCAGAAGACGCCGGAGCCCATCATCACCGGAACAAAGCGCGAGCCCTCTTCATTGGTCCAGAACGCAACCTCGATCGGCGCGCGCGTCTTGATGCCTTTATCGTTCAAGGTGCGAACCACTTCCAGGCCAGCCAGTACGCCATAGTTGCCATCGAACTTACCGCCTGTCGGCTGGGTGTCGATATGGCTGCCCGTCATGATTGGCGGCAGCGTGTTGTCTTCGCCATCGCGGCGCATGAAGACATTGCCGATCTGGTCGACCGAGATCGACAATCCCGCGTCGCGCGCCCAACCTGTCACCAGGTCGCGGCCCTGCTTATCGAGGTCCGTCAGCGTCAGGCGTTTAACGCCGCCTTTTGGAGTGGCCCCGATCTTGGCCAGTTCCATCAGCGAATCCCACAGGCGGTCGCTGTTAATACGTAGATCGCTCATGATGCACTCCTTAGCGCGCCGTTACTGGCGCAAAGGCCGGACGGTCGATGTGGCGCCCGGCGCCTTCGACTGCCCGCAAATCGCCACGATGGAATACGACTTTGCCCGCCGCCACCGTGGTGCTCGGAATCCCTTTGACGGTACGTCCCTCGAAGACATTGAATCCGCCCTTTGCAAACTGGGTCTTGGCCGAAATCGTGCGGCTGCCTTCCGGGTCCCACACCACGATATCCGCATCCGAGCCGGCGGCAATCAGGCCCTTGCGTGGATAGATATTGAAGATCTGCGCAGCATTGGCGGACGTTACGCGCACAAATTCTGACGGCGTCAGTTTGCCGCTGTTGACGCCTTCATCCCAGATCACCGCCATGCGGTCTTCCACGCCACCGCAGCCGTTGGGGATTTTGGTGAAGTCATTGCGGCCAGCCGCCTTCTGCTCGGCGCAGAAAGTGCAGTGGTCGGTCGCCGTAGTATGCAGGTTACCGCCTTGCAGGCCTTGCCACAGCGCTTTCTGGTGCTCGCGGCTGCGGAACGGAGGACTCATGACGTGGCCCGCTGCGAAATCGAAATCAGGATGGTCGTACACGCTGTCGTCCACGATCAGGTGACCCGCCAGCGCCTCGCCGTAGACGCGCTGGCCGGCAGCGCGGGCACGGGTAATAGCGTCGAGCGACTCCTTGCAAGACACGTGCACGATATACAGCGGCGTATTCAGGACGTTGGCGATAGCGATGGCGCGGTTGGCCGCCTCCGCCTCCACGGCCGGAGGGCGCGACAGCGGATGCGCTTTCGGGCCAGTGATCCCCTGGCGCAGCAGGTCCTGCTGCAACTGGTACACCAGCTCTCCGTTCTCGGCATGCACCGTAGGAATCGCACCCAGCTCCAACGCGCGGCGGAAGCTTTTGACCAGCGTTTCGTCGTCCGCCATGATGGCGTTCTTGTACGCCATGAAGTGCTTGAAGCTGTTCACGCCATGGTTGCGCACCAGCGTTCCCATTTCCTCATGCACCTTGTCCGACCACCAGGTAATCGCCACGTGGAAGGTGTAGTCGCCAGCCGCCTTTTCCGCCCAGCCGCGCCATTGGTGATAGGCCTCGAGCAGCGGCTGCTGCGGGCTGGGGATGACAAAGTCGATGATGGTGGTATTGCCCCCCGCGAGTCCGGCAGAAGTGCCGGTGAAGAAGTCGTCCTGGGTGACGGTGCCCATGAAGGGCAGGTTCATATGGGTGTGCGGGTCTATCCCGCCCGGCATGACGTACTGGCCGCCGGCATCGATCACTTCCGCCCCGGCCGGCGCCGTCAGCGCAGGACCAACGGCGACGATCTTGTCGCCTTCACACAGCACATCGGCGCGGAAAGCCCTGTCCGCGTTCACTACAGTACCGCCACGTATCAATGTCGCCATTTAGGCCTTCTCCGCAAGTTGTGGCTGGACCGCGCGTGCCGCCCTGCCCTTCATCAGGATGCCGTACACCAGCGCCGCAATTGCGATGCCGACGAACCATGCATAGGTATATATCAGCTTGAAGCCGTCGCCGACGTCGCCGAACGAGGCCGGGAAGGCCGCATTCAGGAAGCCCGGCACATTTGGCGCCACACCAAACGCGAAAGCCAGCAGCGCCGCAGAGTTCCAGCCATTGGTATAGCTGTACTCACCGTTGTCGACATACAGTGCCCCGACATTCAGCTCCGTCTTGCGAATCAGGTAGTAGTCGACGATCAGCACGCCGGCGATTGGGCCAAGCAAAGCCGAATAGCCAATCAGCCAGGTGAAGATGTAGCCCTGCGTGGTCTCCAGCAGCTTCCAGGGCATCATCGCCAGCGCAATGCCGGCAGTGATGTAGCCGCCAGTGCGATAGGAAATATGCTTTGGCGCCAGCGCGGAGAAGTCATACGCCGGCCCGACCAGGTTGGCCGCCAGGTTGACCGAGATCGTGTCGATCAGCAGGATCACCAGTGCCACCAGCACGGCAACGCCGGTCATGCGGCTGGCCAGGTCGACCGGATCCCAGATCGCTTTGCCATACAGGACGACCGTAGCGGAGGTGACGATCACCGCCAGCGCCGCCAGCAAGCCCATAGGCACGGGCAGGCCAACCGACTGGCCCAGCACCTGGTCGCGCTGCGTTTTTGCAAAGCGGGTGAAGTCGGGGATATTCAACGCCAGCGTAGCCCAGAAGCCGATCATGGCCGTCAGCGAAGGCCAGAACGTCGGCCAGAATTGCCCCGCCTTCTTGCCGCCTTCGACGAACTGCGATGGCTGCTCCAGCAAGGTGCCGAAGCCACCCGCCTTCTGGTACACCCAGCCAAGCAGCACGAAGCAGATGATGATCTTCAACGGTGCGGTATAGGTTTCCAGTTTGCGGATCGCATCCATGCCATGCACGATGTACCAGAACTGGATCGCCCAGAACGCGATGAAGCAAAGCAGTTGCGCGCCATTGATCCCAAGGCCGCCGATCTTTGAACCGCCAATCTCGCCGCCCATCATCACGCCAAGCAACGTATAGATCATCTGCCCGCCGAACCAGGTCTGGATGCCGTACCAGCCGCAAGCCACGATGGCCCGCATCAGTGCCGGCAGCCGCGCTCCCGAAGTGCCGAACGAAGCGCGGGCCAGCACCGCATACGGAATGCCGTACTTGGTGCCCGCGTGCCCAATCAGCAGCATCGGCAGCAGCACAATGGTATTGGCGAGGAAAACAGTGAGGACCGCCTGTCCCGCCGACATGCCGCCTTCAATCAGGCTGGCTGCCAGCGTGTAGGCAGGGATGCACATGACCATCCCAACCCAGAGTGCAGCGAAGTGATACCAGCGCCAGGTGCGCTGCGATTCATTGGTCGGGGCCAGGTCTTCGTTCCACAACTGGGAATTGTCGCTCATGCAGTCTCCTTGATCTCGGCCCGCGGGTTGCGCGGGTCCTGTGTCCAGTTCATGTAAGGCTTGCCCGTGGGGACTGCGACCATCGTAATACAACCTTGCACCGGACAGGTAATTTCGCACAAGTTACAGCCAACGCATTCCTCCTCATTGACCTTGTACGTCCGTGTGCCGGTCGCTTCGTCGACCAGCTGGAAGATCGACTGGTGCGACGTGTCTTCGCAGGCCACATAGCAGCGGCCGCACTTGATACAGTCGTCCTGGCTGATATGCGCAATGGACTTGTAGTTCATGTCCAGGAATTTCCAGTCCGTGGTGTTGGCTACTGCTTTGCCCATGAAATCATCGAGCGTCTTGTAGCCTTTGCTGTCCATCCAGCGCTCCAGGCCGTCCTTCATCTCCTGCACGATGCGGAAGCCGTGCAGCATGGCCGCGGTACAAACCTGCACGCAACCAGCGCCCAGGGCGATGAATTCCGCCGCATCTTTCCAGTTGCCGATGCCGCCGATGCCGGAAATCGGCAGGCCGCGCGTTTCAGGATCGCGCGCAATCTCGGCCACCATGTTCAGCGCAATCGGCTTGACGGCCGGGCCGCAGTAGCCGCCGTGGGTGCTGGCGCCGCCGACATTGGGGAAGGCGACCATCTTGTCCAGGTCGAGGGACGTGATGGAGTTGATCGTATTGATCAGCGAAACAGCGTCGGCGCCGCCAGCCTTCGCAGCCCGCGCCGGGCGGCGAATGTCGGTAATGTTCGGCGTCAGCTTGACGATCACCGGCAGCCTGCTGTGCTTCTTGCACCACGCTGTCACCTGTTCCACATATTCCGGCACCTGGCCGACAGCGGAACCCATGCCGCGTTCCGGCATGCCGTGCGGGCAGCCGAAATTCAGCTCGATCCCATCGGCGCCGGTGGCTTCGACTTTCGGCAGGATGGCAGCCCAATAATGTTCTTCGCACGGCAGCATCAGCGAGACCACGATAGCGCGGTCCGGCCAGGCCTTTTTCACTTCAGTGATCTCTTGCAGGTTCAATTCCAGCGAACGGTCGGTAATCAGCTCGATGTTGTTGAAGCCCAGGACTTCGCGGTTCTTGCCGTAGATGGCGGAGTAGCGCGAAGACACATTCACGGCTGGCGGATCTTCGCCCAGCGTTTTCCAGACCACGCCACCCCACCCTGCTTCGAAGGCCCGGATCACGTTGTATGCCTTGTCGGTCGGCGGCGCGGAGGCGAGCCAGAATGGATTCGGCGCCTTGATGCCGCAGAAATTGACGCTCAGGTCGGCCATTATGCTGCCCCCTTCTTCGATTGGATGTCGGAATGGATCGCCATTGCGGCGCGCTTGCCATGCTCCACGGCTTGCACAGTCAGATCCTGGCCCAGCGAGACGCAGTCGCCGCCGGCATAAATGCCCGGCAGGATGGTGCGGAAGCTGTCGTCGACATGGATCTTGTCGCCATCGCGCTTCAGCATCGCGGCCAGCGGATCGGCCAATGCGGCCGTTTCCATCGCCTGGCCAATGGCCTTGAAGATCGCATCGGCCGGCAACTCGAAGGTGATGCCGGTGCCGATCATGCGCGATCCTTCCATCGCCGTGCGCTCGAAACGCATGCCGCGCACGCGGCCTGCTTCATCCAGCAACACCTGCTGCGGCTGCGCCCAGGTCTGCATGCGCACCTGGTTGGCCTTGGCAATGTCCTGCTCGTGGTGGGTCGCGCTCATCGCATCAAAGCCGCGGCGATAAACCATCGTCACCTCTTCCGCACCCAGGCGCTGGATCTGCACTGCCATGTCGATGGCGGTATTGCCGGCGCCAATCACGATGGCGCGGCGCGGCACCGGCAGCTTGGCCAGGTCGTCCGCCTGGCGCAGTTCGGCGATGTAATCCACTGCGGCCATCAGGCCCGGTGCATCTTCGCCGGTCAGGCCCAGTGCGCGGCTGGCCCCCAGGCCCAGGCCCAGGAATACCGCATCATACTGCGCGTGCAGCTCCTTCAGGTTCACGTTCACGCCCAGTTTCTGGCCGTGGCGCACTTCAATGCCGCCGATCCCCAACAGGAAGTCGACTTCCTTCTGTGCGAAGTTGTCGGTCAGTTTGTACTTCGCAATGCCGTATTCATTCAGGCCGCCGGATTTCTCATGCGCCTCGAAAATCACCACGTCATTGCCCAGCATGGCCAGGCGGTGGGCGCAGGACAGCCCCGCTGGCCCGGCACCGACCACCGCAACCTTCCTGCCGGTCGATGGTGCACGCTTGAACGGGTGGCCATCCAGGGTGGCGTTATCGAGCGCAAAGCGTTGCAGCAGGCCGATCTTGACCGGCTGGCCCTCAGCGTCGTGATTGCGCACGCAGGCGTCCTCACACAGGATTTCGGTGGGACAGACGCGCGAGCAGCTACCGCCCAGGATGTTCTGCTGCAGGATCGTCACGGCAGCGCCATTCACGTTCTTGTCGTGGATGTTGCGGATGAAGCTTGCCACATCGATGCCGGTCGGGCAGATGCGCGTGCACGGCGCGTCGTAGCAATACAGGCAACGCGCACTTTCAATAGCCGCCTGGCGCGCGTTCAAAGGCGGCGCCAGGTCGGTGAAATGACCGGCCAGCTCTTCGTTCGTGGCTTTAGGCTGCGGTATGTATTTGAGTGACTCGATCATTGGTTCCATCCTCACTTCATCTGTGGGAAAGCAAACTGCGCGCCAGCACTTGCAGTATTTGGCCAGCGCTCCATGACGGCCTTATGGCGGGTATAGAAACGCACACCCTCCGGACCATAGGCGTGGTGGTCGCCGAACAGGCTGCGCTTCCAGCCGCCAAAACTGTTAAAGGCCATCGGCACCGGCAGCGGCACGTTGACGCCCACCATGCCGACCTGGATCTGGCGCACGAATTCGCGCGCCACGCCGCCATCGCGCGTGAAGACTGCGACGCCGTTGCCATATTCATTTTTGTTGATCAGCTCCACCGCCGTTGCCACGTCCGGCAGACGTACCATGCACAGCACGGGGCCGAAGATTTCTTCCTTGTAGATCGTCATGTCCGGCGTCACGTGGTCAAAAAGCGTGCCGCCGATGAAGAAGCCGTTCGGGCGGTCGGCAACCTGGTAGTTGCGGCCATCGACCACCAGGGTGGCCCCCTGCTCCACGCCTTCGCCGATCAAGCGTTCGATGCGCTGCTTGGCAGCCGACGTCACCACCGGCCCCATCTCGGCGTCGGACGCCATGCCGTCGCGCACTTTCAGTGCAGCGGTGCGCGCTTTCAGTGCATCCAGCAGCTTGTCGCCGGCATCGCCGACCGCCGCCACCACCGAGATCGCCATGCAGCGCTCGCCCGCCGAACCGAAGGCGGCGCCCATCAGGGCGTCGACTGCCATGTCCATGTCGGCGTCCGGCATCACCACCATATGATTCTTGGCACCGCCCAATGCCTGCACGCGCTTGCCGTGCTGCGAGCCGCGCGAGTAGATATATTCGGCAATCGGCGTCGAGCCGACAAAGCTGACCGCCTGGACCACCGGGTGGTCGAGCAGCGCATCGACGGCCACTTTATCGCCCTGCACCACGTTAAACACGCCGTCAGGGAGACCTGCTTCCTTCAACAGCCGCGCATGCAGCAGGGATGGCGAAGGATCGCGCTCGGAAGGCTTGAGGATGAAGGTATTGCCGCAGGCGATAGCGATGGGGAACATCCACATCGGTACCATCACCGGGAAGTTGAATGGCGTGATGCCCGCCACCACCCCCAGCGGCATGCGCATCGACCACGCATCGATGCCGCGCGCAATCTGGTCGGTGTACTCGCCCTTCATCAGCTGCGGAATGCCGACCGCGAATTCCACCATCTCGATACCACGCGCCACTTCACCCTTGGCGTCCGCGAAGGTCTTGCCGTGTTCACGGGTCAGCATGGCGGCGAATTCCTCGGTGTGCTGGTGGCACAATTCGAGATATTTGAACAGCACGCGCGCACGGGTCAGCGGCGGCGTATTGGACCACGCCGGGAATGCCGCCTCCGCAGCGCGCACGGCGGCATCGACTTCTTCCGCTGTGCCGAGCGCCACGCGGGCAACCGGCTCGCCAAGCGCTGGATTGAAAACGTCGCCATAGCGCCCGCTGGCCGTATCGACCTTGGCGCCATTGATAAAGTGGGTGATGGTATCGAGATTGCTCATTTCAAGCCCTGAGGATTAAGCCAGCAGTGATTCCGCCGGCACATAGGTATAGCCAAGATCGTGCGCCACCGCTTCATAGGTGACGTGGCCCTGGCAGACGTTAAGCCCATTGCGCAGGTGCGGGTTGGCCTTCATGGCCTTGGCCCAGCCTTTGTCGGCCAGCGCGACGGCATGTCCGATGGTGGCGTTATTCAGCGCAAAGGTGGAAGTACGGGCAACCGCTCCCGGCATATTGGCGACGCAGTAATGCACTACGCCGTCCACCATGAAGGTAGGGTTCTCGTGCGTGGTGGCGTGCGAAGTCTCGAAGCAGCCGCCCTGGTCGATGGCTACGTCGACCACCACCGAGCCTTGCTTCATGCGCGACACCATGCTGCGCGTGACCAGCTTGGGCGCCGCAGCACCCGGCACCAGCACGCCGCCGATCACCAGGTCGGCATCGGTCACGGCATCGTCGATGGTATGGGCGTTGGAAAACATGGTCTGGATGCGGTTGCCGAATATCAGGTCAAGCTGGCGCAGGCGGTCGACGTTCTTGTCCAGCACCGTGACGCGGGCGCCCATGCCGACAGCAATCTGCAGCGCATTGGTACCGACCACGCCGGCACCGATAATCGCCACATGGCCCGGCGCCACGCCAGGCACCCCGCCCAGCAACAGGCCCATGCCGCCTTTGGATTTTTCAAGATGGGCAGCGCCAGCCTGGATGGACATGCGCCCTGCCACTTCACTCATCGGCGCCAGCAGCGGCAAGCCGCCGTTCGCGCCGGTGATGGTTTCATACGCAATGCAGACCGCGCCGGATTTCACCAGCGCCTTGGTCTGCTCCGGATCGGGAGCCAGGTGCAGGTAGGTGTATAGAATCTGGTTCTCGCGCAGCATCGCGCATTCTTGCGGCTGCGGCTCCTTCACTTTGACGATCATTTCGGCCTTGGCGAAGATTTCCTCCGCAGTCGGGATGATCGTGGCGCCGGAGCCCACATACATTTCGTCGGTCAGACCGATTGCAGCGCCCGCGTTGTGTTGCACCAGGACCTGGTGCCCGCGGAGTGTCAGTTCCTTTACGCTGGCCGGGGTAAGGCCAACGCGCGATTCCTGATTCTTGATTTCCTTCGGTACGCCTACCAACATGGTTCGTCTCCTCTAGTCTAGGTCCTTCAACACCTTTCCAAGCTTCCCGAACAATTCGTCGATGTGCTTCTTCTCAAAGGTGAGTGGTGGCGACAGCGCGATGATGTCGCCGGTGGTGCGGATCAGCAGCCCATCCGCGAAAGCTTTCTTGAACGCGGCGTAGGCACGCGCTCCGGGCGCACCAGCACGCGGCGCCAGCTCGATGCCGGCCACCAGGCCAATGGTGCGAATATCGATGACATGCGGCAGGCCTTTCAGCGAATGCACCGCATCTTCCCAGTACGGCTGGATTTCCTTGGCGTGGTCCAGCAGCTTCTGCTCCTTGAACACTTCCAGCGTAGCCAGCGAAGCGGCGCAGGCCACCGGATGGCCGGTGTATGTATAACCATGGAACAGTTCAATGCCGGCCGGCGCGTCCATGAAGGCGTCGTGGATGAACTTCTTGCTGAACACTGCGCCCATCGGAATGGTGCCGTTGGTCAGGCCCTTGGCCGTGGTCATCATGTCCGGCTCGACGTCGAAGTAGTCGGTCGCGAACGGCGTGGTCAGGCGGCCAAAGCCGGTGATCACTTCATCGAAGATCAGCAGGATGCCGTGCTTGGTGCACAGCTCGCGCAGGCGTTTCAGGTAACCTTTCGGCGGCACCAGCACGCCGGTGGAACCAGCCACCGGCTCCACGATCACGGCCGCAATCGTGGACGCGTCGTGCAGCGCGACGATGCGTTCCAGTTCATCGGCCAGGTGGGCGCCGTAATCCGGTTCGCCGCGTGTGAAGGCATTCTTTTCAAGGTTGTGCGTATGCGGCAGGTGGTCGACGCCTGGCAGCAGCGTGCCGTAAGGCTTGCGGTTGCCGGCGATGCCGCCGACCGAGATGCCGCCGAAGCCGACGCCGTGGTAGGCGCGCTCACGGCCGATCAGGCGGGTGCGGGAGGCTTCGCCGCGCGCCTTGTGATAGGCCAGCGCGATCTTCAGGGCGGTGTCCACCGCTTCGGAGCCGGAGTTGGTGTAGAACACGTGGCCGAAGCGATGGTTGGTATATTCCATCAGCTTATCGGCAAGGTCGAAGGCCGCCGGGTGGCCCATCTGGAAGGTCGGCGCGAAGTCGAGCTGGCCAACCATTTCGCTGACTGCGGCCACGATCTTCGGCTGGCGGTGCCCGCACGGTACGCACCACAAGCCTGCGGTGCCGTCCAGCACCTGGTTACCATCGACGTCCTTGTAATACACGCCTTCCGCCGAGACCAGCAAGCGCGGGTTCGCCTTGAAGTCGCGGTTGTTCGTGAACGGCATCCAGAAAGATGCCAGGGACTGCGGCCGGGCTTCATTCATTGCTATCTCCCTTGGTGGGTTTTTTACGATGCTCAAAAAACTTTACCAGTTGGCAAAATCATGATGCAATAATAGACAGCAAGTTAACTATGGCACATATACACACACGCGGAAACGTTCCAACCGTACAGGTAGCAAAAACAGTACAGTTTTAGAGGACCGAATGGACGACAGCGCAACTCCCAACTCCGCATGGCCCGTGCTTTCCATCGAGCGCGCGAAGAAGGGCAGCCTGGTTGAAAAGATCGTGGACGCCATCAGCGCGATGGTGGCAAGTCGCGAGCTGCGCGTGGGCACAAAGATGCCCTCAGTCAGGCAATTCGCGAAGTGTAATGGCATCAGCACCTTTACAGTTGTGGAGGCTTATGACCGCCTGGTGACCCTCGGACTGTTGTCATCACGCCGCGGTTCCGGCTATTTTGTTGCCCGTCACGACGCCCCCGCCCTGCTGCCGCCGGCGGCCATGTTCGCCACGCCGGCCGCCGTCGATGCCCTCACCCCCGAACTGTATTCCGGCGCATCCGAGGCGCTGCCGGTCGGCGCCGGCTGGTTGCCGCCCGAGTGGTATGGCGAAGACACCATCCTCGACGCTGTGCGGCACGCCATGCGCATCCCCGCCAACCGCCTGCGCGGCTATGGTCACCCGCTCGGCTTTCCGGGCCTGCGCCAGTACATGGCGTCCACGCTCAGCGACGAACTGTTCGCGCTGGAAGCCGAACAAATCCTGCTCACGCATGGCGCCACCCATGCCTTCGACCTGATCCTGCGCACGCTGACCAAGCCGGGCGACACGGTCTTCGTCGAAGACCCGGTGTACAGCAACCTGCTGTCGCTGATCCGCCACCACGGCTGCCATGCCATCGGCATTCCGCGCGACGAGCATGGCCTGGACATGGACTTCCTTGCAGCGCAGGCGCGCGAGACCCAGCCCAAGCTCATGTTCGTCAACACCGTGCTGCAAAACCCGCTCGGCACCAGCCTGACGCAAGCACAGGCGCATCGCCTGCTGGGCTTTGCCGAGCAGTTCGACTTCTGGCTGGTGGAGGACGACATCTACCGCGAGCTCACCGCGCGCGGCGAAGCTTCGCTGGCTGCGATGGATGGCTTGCGCCGCGTGATCCGCGTTGGCAGTTTTTCCAAGACCCTGTCGCCGGTACTGCGCGTCGGTTCGATCTGCGCCTCGGCTTCGCTGCTGCCGGAACTGGTGCGCGTGAAGATGCTGGCCGGCCTCACCACGTCGGAAGTGAACGAACGCGCCGCCTACCACGCCATCACCGCGCGGCCGTATAAGCGCATGGTGGAAAAGCTGGTGGCGCAACTGGCCGAAGGCCGCGAGCGCACCATCGACCTGCTTGCCCTGGCCGGCATGGTTCCAATCGCCAAGCCGCGCGGCGGCATGTTCGTCAGCGCCGGCTGGCAACAAGCGCCGTCGCAGGAATGCAACGGCAAGCAGCTGGCCGAACAGGCACTGAAGTCCGGCATCCTGCTTGCGCCGGGTGAATTTTTCCAATTGCGGCAACCGGCATCGATTTGGTTCCGCTTCAACGTCGCTTATTCGGACAGCCCACAACTGCGGAACTTCCTGCAGTCAATGAGGAGGGAATATGGGGTCAGCTAAATTGCGCCGCGTGATCAACCGCGACCGGCTGGAAGCCGATATCGCCGCGGAGGCGGTGCGCGTGTTCGCGGAATCGGGCTACGAAGGCGCTTCCGTCGCCACCATCGCGGAAAACGTCGGCTTGTCGAAGCAAAACCTGATGTACTACTTCCCCACCAAGCAGGCCCTCTACCAGCGCGTTTTGGACGACGTGCTGGATAACTGGCTGGAACGCATGGCCAACCTGGCCGAGCCCGAAGGTGAACCGGCCGAGGTGTTGCGCGCCTATATCCGTGCAAAGCTGGCCTTCTCGCGGGAGCACCCGCTGGCTTCGCGCGTTTACGCGATGGAGGTGATCAGCGGTGCGCCCATGTACGGCGAGCAGATTCGCGAACGCGTCGTGCCGCTGGTGCGCAAGGACATCGAAGTGTTCGAGCGCTGGATCGCCGAAGGCCGCATCGCCGCCGTCAACGCCACCCATCTCCTGTTCGCCATTTGGGCCATGACCCAGTCCTACGCCGACTTTGCAGCGCAGATGAAACTCGTCATGGGGCGTGAAGAGCTGCAGGCTTCCGACTTCGTCGCAGCCGAAGATACCATCATCAAACTGGTCGTCACCGCCCTCGCACCTTAATAGTGCATTTATTGCTGGCATAAAACTTGAATGGGATTAATCGTCCCCCAAGGAGAGCGCCTATGCCAAGCTTTTTCAATGAAATGACCGATGCCGGCAGCACGCGCGAACACTACCGCGAGTTCTGCCGCTGGCTTGAACAGCAGCCAGCCGACAGCGTGGCCCGCAAGCGCGCCGAAGCCGATCTGAGCTTCCGCCGTGTCGGCATCACGTTCGCCGTGTACGGCGACGATGCCGGAACCGAACGCCTGATCCCCTTCGACATCATCCCGCGCATCATTCCGGCGCAGGAATGGTCCATGCTGGAGCGTGGCCTGGCGCAGCGGGTCAAGGCACTGAACATGTTCGTGCACGATATCTACCACGGACAGAACATCATCCGTGCCGGCATTATTCCCGCCGAGCAGATCTTCCGCAACGCCCAGTACCGGCCAGAAATGCAGGGCATCGACGTCGCCGCCGGCATCTATTCCCACATCGCGGGGGTCGATATCGTGCGCGCAGGCCAGGGCGAGTTCTACGTCCTGGAGGACAACCTGCGCGTGCCGTCCGGCGTCTCCTACATGCTGGAAGACCGCAAGATGATGATGCGGTTGTTCCCCGACCTGTTCGCACGCAACCGGGTGGCGCCGGTCGACCACTACCCGGACCTGTTGCTGGACAACCTGCGCTCGGTGGCGCCGCAAGGCGTGGACGATCCCACGGTGGTGGTCATGACGCCCGGCATGTACAACTCGGCCTATTTCGAACACGCCTTCCTCGCCCAGCAGATGGGCGTGGAACTAGTGGAAGGCAAGGACCTGTTCGTCAACGATAACGCGGTCTATATGCGCACCACGCACGGCCCGCGCCGCGTCGACGTGATCTACCGCCGGCTGGACGACGACTTCCTCGACCCGCTAGCCTTCCGCGCCGATTCCTCGCTGGGCGTGCCGGGCTTGCTGTCGGTGTACCGCGCCGGCCGCGTCACCCTGGCCAATGCCATCGGTACCGGCGTCGCGGACGACAAGTCGATCTACCCCTTCGTGCCCGACATGATCCGCTTCTACCTGTCAGAAGAACCGGTGCTGCACAACGTCCCCACCTGGCAATGCCGCAAGCCGGCCGACCTGGATTATGTGCTGGCCCACCTGCCGGAGCTGGTGGTCAAGGAAGTGCATGGCGCCGGCGGCTACGGCATGCTGGTCGGCCCGGCCAGCACGCGCGAACAGGTAGCGGCCTTCCGCGAACGCCTGGTCGCCAGGCCGGACGGCTACATCGCCCAGCCGACGCTGGCCCTGTCCAACTGCCCCACCTTCGTGGAAAGCGGCATTGCGCCGCGCCATGTCGACTTGCGCCCCTTTGTCCTGTCCGGAAAAACCGTTTCGATGGTGCCGGGCGGCCTGACCCGGGTCGCCCTGCAGGAAGGTTCCCTGGTGGTGAATTCCTCTCAAGGGGGCGGCACCAAGGACACCTGGGTACTGGAAGCATAAGGAGAATCCGTCATGTTAAGCCGAACCGCCGACCACCTGTTCTGGATGTCGCGCTACACCGAGCGCGCCGAGAACACTGCCCGCATGCTGGATGTCGCCGTGCAGACCTCGATGCTGCCGCAATCGCCCGCCGATACGGAGCGCAGCTGGCGCGCCCTGCTCGGCATCTCCGAGCTGGAGCCGGCCTATTGCGCCAAGTACCCCGCCGTCACCGCGCGTGACGTTATCGACTTCATGGTGCGCGATCCGTCCAACCCCTCGTCGATTGCGGCCTGCATGCGCGAAGCGCGCGAGAATGCGCGCGCCGTGCGCGGTGCACTGACCACCGAAGTGTGGGAAATTCAGAACCAGACCTGGCTCGACCTGCAGAAACACCTGGGCAACGGCTTGCTGGACCAGGATCCCGGCAAGTTTTTCGACTGGGTCAAATACCGCGCCCACCTGGCGCGCGGCGTCACGCTGGGCACCATGCTGAACGACGAGACGGTCAACTTCATCCGCCTTGGCGCCGCGCTGGAGCGCGCCGACAACACCGCGCGCATCCTCGACGTCAAGTTCCTTGGCATGCGCGACGGCGCCAGTGGCGAGCGCGATTTTTACTACTGGGCTGCGCTGCTGCGCTCCGTGTCGGGCTTCGAGATCTACCGAAGGGTCTACCGCGACGTGATCACGCCGGGGCGCGTGGCCGAACTGCTGATCCTGCGCCCCGACATGCCGCGCTCCCTGCTGGCCTGCATGGCGGAAGTGGTGGACAACCTGCGCGCGGTGCGCAACGACCTGTCGGCCGACACTGAACGCTATGCCGGCCGCCTGCACGCCGAACTGCAATTCGCCCGCATCGAGGACATCATGCAGCGCGGCCTGCACGACATGCTGAACGGCTTCCTGGCGCAGGTAAATGAACTGGGCAACCGGGTCAGCCGCGTCTTCCTGGTACCGCTGGCAGCCTGAGGACCAAGCATGCAACTGACAATACGCCACGAAACGCGCTACACCTACAGCAGTGCCCTGGCCTACAGCATCCAGCTGCTGCGCCTGACGCCGCGCGTGGAAGCCCAGCAGCACGTGCTGCAATGGGACCTTACCGCGCCCGGCCAATTGCACGCATTCACCGATGCCTTCGGCAATCGCTCGCATATGCTGACGCTGGCCACCCAGCACGACAAGCTGTCTATCGTCGCCAGCGGCACCGTGGAGACCAGCGACCCGCCCGGCGGTCGCATCCTGCACGATGATGCCTTGCCGCCGCTGGCCTATACCGTGCCAACGCCATTGACGTCCGCGACGCCCGCCATCCGGGCCCTGGCAGCTGCCACCCTGCCGCCGGGCAGGGCCAGCACGCCCGAACTGCTGCTGCTGGCCAGCCAGATCGTTGCCGCTGTCGCCTACCAGAGCGGCACCACTGAAGTCAGCACCAGCGCCGGCGCCGCGCTCGAACTGGGCAGCGGCGTCTGCCAGGACCATGCGCACGTCTTCCTCGCCTGCTGCCAGGCGCAAGGCATCCCGGCGCGCTATGTATCGGGCTATATCGACCCCGGCGGCGGCAGCCATGCCGCCAGCCATGCCTGGGTCGATGCCTGGGCCACGGACCCCGGCTATGAAGGCTGGGTCAGCCTGGACGTGACCCATGCGCGGCTGATGGACGCTGCCTATTGCCGCCTGGCCGTGGGACGCGACTATGAAGCGGCCGCCCCGCTCCGCGGCGTGCGGCGCGGCGGCGGTACCGAAACGCTGTCGGTCCTGGTACGGGTGCAATCGGGCCAGCAATCGAACCAGCAGTAGCGGGTGTAGAATCGGCTTTTCCTTCCTCAGGCCTTTTTCCGTATGACTTATTGTGTTGGCATGCGCCTCGATGCGGGGCTGGTATTCCTGTCGGACTCGCGCACCAATGCCGGCGTCGACCAGGTCAGCGCGGTGCGCAAGATGAGCGTGTTCGAAACTCCCGGCGAGCGCGTGCTGGTGTTGATGACTTCAGGGAACCTGTCGATTTCGCAATCGGTACGCCAACTGGTGGGCGAACTGACCGGCAGCAACGGCTATAGCGTCTGGGATGCGCCGAACCTGTTCGAAGCCGCCCGCGTGCTGGGCGAGGCCGTGCGCATCGTCCATGCGCGCGACGCCGAATCGCTGGGCAAGTTCGGCATCGACTTCAACATCAACCTGGTCTTCGGCGGCCAGGTGAAGGGCGAGCGCTGCCGCCTGTTCCACATCTACTCGGCCGGCAATTTCATTGAGGCCCAGGCCGAGAGCCCTTACTTCCAGATCGGCGAAGCCAAGTATGGCAAGCCGATCATCGACCGCGTGATCACCCCTGCCAGTTCGCTCGATGCAGCGGCCAAGTGTGCGCTGATTTCCATGGATTCGACGCTGCGCTCCAACGTATCGGTCGGCCTGCCGCTGGATTTGCTGGTGTACGAAGCCGATAGCCTGGCGGTGACCCGCTTCGTCACGGTGGACGAGAAGAACGCCTATTTCCAGATGATCCGCAGCACCTGGGGCCAGCAATTGAAAGCGATATTCGATGGCATCGATGCTCCCGAGTGGACGGCGATGTCCTCGCGCCCCAGCCAGCCAGTGCGCGCGCCGCGCCCCGCAGACCTGGACGGCGGCAAGACGCCTGCCGCGCCGCAAAGTTTCGCCCAGCACTTCGGTGACGGCCAGCAGTAAAACGCAACCCGGCTAGGCAGGCAAGCGCGCCAGCGTCCGTCAACTGCATCGCTTTCGCCGCAGCGAGCTCCATCAGCGCCCGAAGGCAGGCCCAAGCCGCGCCAGTTCAAGCTGGGCATCAACAATGACAACCAGCTTCGACGGGGAAGATCCAGCCAGTCGCTCATGGCTTATTCCTGAACTGGTGTGACCTGCACGCTGGTCACGCGCCACTTTCCTTCCTTGCGCACGTAAACGTCGATATAGCGGTAATGGCTGCCGAACTGCTTGCCGTCGTAGCTGCCGGTCATGCGCGTGCGGCCGCTCACCAGCGCCACGTCGCCGTAGAAGCGGATGTCCATGTCTTCCACGCCGTAGGGATCTATCACAAGCTTGGGCGACGTGATCGCATCGACGAAAGCTGCCTTGCCCGCCACGTCGCCGCGCGCGCTGATCTGGCGGAAATCCTCCGCCATGTTTTCCGCGATGGCGGCGCGGTCCTTGCGGATGATGGCTTTATCCCAGGCGTCGGCCTGCCGCGCAAGTTCTTCTGATGGCGACACGGCGAAGGCACTCACAGTGCCAAGCGCCAGCGCGGCTGCGATCACCATTTTGCGTATCTTCATTGGCTTTCCATATAAAGTTGACTAAATCGGGAACCGAACCCTGAACACCCGCGGATATTCGGCCGGGTATGGGGCGGCAAGCGCCGCCTCATACGCCTCGCGCAAGGTCTGGAACGCTGCAGGCTCAGCTTCCTGGTCGATGAGTTTCAGTTTGCGTGCGTAAGCGCGGCGAACGGCTCGCGCATCCGCGGACGAATCAAGGTCAAGAAGATCGAGAAAATTCAAGGGTAATGCGATCAGATATGCTGGTCTATCAGGATAGGATTGCCGTCAGGGTCGACGGCAATGATGTAAGCCGGTCCGGTGCTGGACTCGTCGACGCGTGAGGCCAGCGCCACGCCGTTTTCTTCAAGCTGGCGTTGAAGCTGGCGCACGTCGGTGTAACCGGGTACGAGCTGGGCGTTGCTGTCCCAGCCCGGATTGAAGGTCAGCGTATTTTTTTCGATCATGCCCTGAAACAGGCCGATGACCTGTTCGCCGTTCTTCATGATCAGCCAATTCTGCTCGATGTTGCCGCCAAAGTCCTTGAAGCCGAACTTCGCGTAAAACTCGCGCGAAGCCCGGATGTCTTTGACGTTCAGGCTAAGGGAAAATACGCCGAGTTGCATGCCGAATTCCTCCGCTCACTTGGACCATATCAATCTAACATCGGCTTAGATTGCCAGCAAGGCCTCCGGCACTTTGGCGCCCGCTTGCTGAGCCGCCTGCGCCACAGCGTGGATCTCTTTTTTCAGGCTGGCGGTGCTGGATGACAGGCTGCGCAGCATGAAGAAGGTTGGCGTATCCACCTTGGTCACCTGGCGCATGGTATTCATCGCAGCTTTGGCTTCCGGCAGGTCCTTCATCAATTGGTCGTATTGGGCAACCGCTTGTGCCAGCGAAGCCAGGCCTTGTTCGAGTTGCGCAACCGGCACCTGGCCGCCTGCGGCGAGTGCCTTGGTGGACGCCGTGACGCCGCGCAACTGGGCCTCCAGGTTTTTTTCAACGGCAAGGCGCGTCATCGATTCGGACAGTTGGCCGGCCTGTTCGCCCATTGCGGCAGCTTCCTGCGACTGGCCGAGGGCGGCCAAGAGTTGCTGGTTGCCGGTCAGGGTCATGCGGCTGGCATCGATGAAGCGCGCCATCATTTCCTTGGTGGGATCATTGGCACGATCCAGGCTGTTGAAGCTTGCACCGCCGTTCCCGTTCGACATCTGGGCTTGCGCCATCGGGGCGAACAAGGATAAAACCAGGGCACTGGCCCGCAAAATACGCATCAGATTACTCCATTCATGAAAAACCAATGACAAAAAGTTAAAATCAATTTTACTGGCCTTCCTTGTTAAAATGCAAAAATTTCCTAGAGTCAGCATTCCATGCCAGCTTTCGCGCCATTCACCCTGACCGCCCAGCGCCTGCAACTGCGCTCCCTGTCCCCTGCCGACGTGCCGGCGCTATTCCGCATGTATTCCGACCCGGATGCCATGCGCTACTGGAGCAGCGCACCGTGGGACAGCATGCAGCAGGCCGAGGCCTATTTCGCCGCGGCGCAAGCGGGCTACGAAAACGGCGAACTGCTGCGCATGGGCGTGGAAGTCGATGGCGAACTGGCCGGCATCATCAACCTGTACAGCTTCCACCGCCAGAACCGCCGTTGCGACATCGGCTACATGCTGGACCGCGCTTTCTGGGGCAAGGGCTATATGCAGGAAGCCATGGCCACCCTGATCGACTACGCCTTCCGCGTGCTGCGCCTGCATCGCATCGAAGCCGACATCGACCCGCGCAACACCGCCTCCGCCAAGCTGCTGAAAAGCTTGCACTTTGTGCATGAGGGCCATATGCGTGAGCGCTGGATCATCAATGGCGAGATCTGCGACACGGACTTTTTCGGCCTGCTGCGCTCCGATTGGCTGGCTGCACGCTAGCCGTTCATCGCGCGACACAGCAAGTCAGCCACCCCGCAGTGCAGTTCGTCGGAAGGCGCTCCACTGTTGCCGGCCGCAGCGGTACAGTTGCATCATCGAAACGCAAGGAGGAAATGATGAAAACGATTAACAAAAGCGCCAAGGAAACCGTGAAAGAAGTGTGGCAAGCCTTTGTCGGCATCGGCCGCCACTTCGTCCGCACGCTGGACCATATGTCCTGGCCTGCCATCGTCGGCATGTGCATCGTGATTGCCCTGTTCCTGACCATCCTGCCGCTGGCCATCACCCTGTTCATCGGCGTGCTGATCGCCAAGCTGGCCATCAATGCCTTCGGACACAAGAAACAACATGGGTAACCGGACCCGCAGCGTGCTCTCCTTTGTTGGAGAGATTGGCGACACAGCCAGCAGCCTGTGGTGGGACTTCTTCGACTGGCTGGCGCAAGTGCCTTTGCGCCAACTGGTGGTAACGTGGATGCTCGCCTTCCTGCTTGGCCTGACGCCCGTGCTGCATCCGAAACAGGTCGCCTTCTTCATCGTCGGCTCGGCCGGCCTGAAGATCCTCGCCGGCGGCAAGCGCAAGGCCGAAATTGAAGGACGCAAGGCGGCTGCGCAAGCCGGCACCGAAAGCCTGGAGCGCCGCCTGGTCGAAGCCCAGATGTCGGCCCTGCAAGCGCAGGTCGAACCGCACTTCCTGTTCAACACCCTGGCCCTGATCGGCCAGTTGATCGAAACCGACCCGCCGGAAGCGGCCAAGATCCACACCCACCTGATCGAATACCTGCGCGCCACCCTGCCACAGATGCGCTCACGCGGCAACGGCACGCTGGGACGCCAGATCCAGATGGCGCATTCCTATCTCGCCATCATGCAGGCTCGCATGAAGTCGCGCTTGTCCGTCTCGTTCGACGTGCCGAAGGAATTGGAAAGCGCCACCTTCCCGCCGATGATGTTGCAGATCCTGATCGAAAATTCGATCAAGCATGGCCTGGAACCGAAAGTGGAAGGCGGCCGCATCGACATCCGTGCCAGCGTCAGCGGCAGCGTGCTGCAGGTGGACGTGCAGGATGACGGCGTCGGTTTCAACGCCTATGCCGGCGACGGCGTCGGCCTGACCAATGTGCGCGAACGCCTCAAGCTGATGTACGGCACCCGCGCCCAGTTGCTGATCGAGCAGCCGATGGACGGCGGCTGCCGCGCGTCGATTTGCATTCCGTTTGCACCAGATATCTTTGCGAAACCTTGAGTCATGAGCAACCAGCCTAAAGCCACTGCCATCATCGCCGACGATGAAGAACCAATGCGCGACATGCTGCGCAAGCGCCTGCACGAAGCCTGGCCCGAACTGGACATCGTGGCCGAAGCGGCCAACGGCATCGAGGCAATCGCACTGGCCGGCCAGCACCAGCCCGACATCGTGTTCCTCGATATCCGCATGCCCGGCCTGACCGGCATCGAGGCCGCGCGCATGCTGTTCAACCGTTGCCACATCGTCTTCATTACTGCCTACGACCAATATGCGATCGAGGCCTTCGAACAAGGCGCGCTGGATTACCTGCTCAAGCCGGTCAACCTGGAGCGTTTGAAAACGGCCTGCGAACGCCTGCAGGCGCGCCTCGGCAAGACGCCCAACAATATCGAGCGCCAACTCAGCCAGCTCTTGCAGCAGACCGGCCGCAGCCCGTCCTCCGGCGCAGGCCCCGCGCAGCCCGAATACCTGCACTGGATCCAGGCCCAGGTCGGCAACAGCCTGCGCATGATCTCGACCAAGGAAGTGTTGTTCTTTCGCGCCGATGAAAAATATACGCGCGTGCAAACGGCACAAGGCGAATTCCTGATCCGCAAGACCTTGAAGGAGCTGGAAGATGAGCTGGACCCGAACGAGTTCTGGCGCATCCACCGCTCCACCCTCGTGCGCGTCGATGCGATTGCCGAGGTGACGCGCGACCTGCGCGGGCGCCAGATGGTCCGCGTGCGCAACTCCACCGAGGAACTCGAAGTCAGCCGCGGCAACACCCATTTATTCCAGCAAATGTGAGCTGCCCGCGCTCGCTTGCCCCCTGTACGGTGCTAGTCTATATTGACCTGACCATGCTGTAATTACAGGGAGAGAGTGATGACGATTCCAAAGGCCACGCGCGCGACCATCATGCCTTGCCTGCGTTACCGCGACGCGCCCGCCGCTATCGATTGGTTATGCAAGACCTTGGGCTTCAAGGCCGCGCTGGTGGTCCCCAACGAAGACGGCACCATTGCCCACGCCCAGCTTTCTTACGGCAATGGCATGGTCATGCTAAGCTCCATCTTTGACACCGACTATGGCCGTTTATTGAAGCAGCCAGCCCAGCTCGGGATGGTTGTCACCCAAACCGCCTACCTCGTCGTCAACGACGCCGACGAAGTGCACGCGCGCTGCGTGCAAGCCGGGGCGCCAATCGAGATGCCCTTGCAGGACGAAGATTACGGCGGCCGTGGATTTACCTGTCGAGATCCCGAAGGGCATGTGTGGAGCATAGGCACTTATGACCCTTGGGAGCACTGATGGGACGCACAGTTCACTTTGAAATCCAGGCCAGCGAGCCACAAACCCTGATCGACTTTTACGGCAAGATGTTCGACTGGAGCTTTTCCAAATGGGAAGGCGGTGAGTATTGGCTGGTGGGCACCGGCGAAGTCGGTGCGCCCGGCATCAATGGCGGCCTGCTGCCGCGCCGTGGCCCGCGGCCGGAAGAAGGCGCCTCCGTCAACGCCTTCGTCTGCACCGTCGATGTGGAAGACCTCGACCAATCCCTGGCGCTGCTGAAGGAACTCAAAGGCACCGTCGCCGTGCCGCGCATGCCCGTGCCTGGCGTCGGCTGGCTGGCCTACGCCAAGGACCCGGACGGCAATATCTTCGGCATGATGCAGAACGATGCCAGCGCTTCGTTCGAGGGGGCCTGAATGAGCGATGAACAGGCAATCCGCGACCTGGTCGCGGAATGGACCCGTGCCACCCTTGCCGCGGAAGTCGACCGCATCCTGCCGCTGATGACGGAAGACGTCGAATTCTACGTCCCCGGCCAGCCCATCATGCGCGGCCGCGCAGCGTTCGAAAAAGGCGTGCGTGCCGTGTTGGCGTCCCATCGCGTCGAATCCCACGCCGATGTGCAGCAGGTGGAAGTCAGCGGCAACCTTGCTTATTGCACGACTCACCTGCGCGTCGCGATTACGCCGCTGGCTGGCGGCGAAACCATGCGTAAGGAAGGCAATGTGCTGTCGGTGTATCGCAAGAGTCCTGCCGGCAAATGGCAATTGGCGCGCGACGCGAATATGCTTAATTGATCGCCGCGACCAGGGCGGCATCCGTCACCTGCGTCGGGCGGATCCTGATCAGGCTGCGGTATAGCGGAGGCAGGTGGCTGCACAATTCGTGCAGCGCCTGCTCCGCCATTGCCGGACGCACGTATTGGAACTGCGCCGGGTTGTTGAGTGGCAGGGCGCCTTCCATCGTCGAACCATAAGCGCCGAGCGCCATGAAGCTCAGCGCGCTTTCATCCGGGCCGACCGCGAACACAAAGGTGCCGTCTTTCGGATGCCCCAGGTAATGGCGCACTTCTGCTTGCATCGCCGCGTCGGCGCCTTCCATCAACTTGTAGCGCAGTTGCGCGTAAGCCCGCGTGCACTCCATGAAGGCAGTGCGGATGCTGGAAGTCTGCAGGCGGCCGTGACAGCACAGCAGCAGGTTGCCGAAAGAATCCAGCAGCGCCACCGCATCGCCCTTGCCGCCTTGCGCCTTGTCGCGCGCCATGGCTTGCTGCAGGTAGGGCGCCAGCCCGACGTCCGGCGTGCGCGGCTCGCAGCGGTAGGTCAGCGCATCGGGGAAAACGCGTTTCAGGGCGCGCACGATGAAGTGATCTTCCGGCAGCGTGGCCGGGTCTTTCAAGTCCGCTTGCGGTGGGTCGATATTGAACAGGTCCATCACGTTAGCCGACGTGGCCTCGAACACCAGCGAACACAAGGCTTGCGTTGGTTCCGCGATGGTTTTGCCGATGAAGAAAGGCTTTGGCGAAGCCCCGGCCCCGCGTCGTGCATACGACGAAGTACCCAGCACTGCCGGGTAGGCGAACGTGCGTTCTGCCTGCGGGCGCAACGCCACCGGCAGCGAAGGATAGAAGGCGGAACCGTTGTAGTTGATGCCTGCTTTGCTGTCAGGCGCCGCAACCACCACGTTGAAACCAGCCGCCAGGATGGCGCCCGTGCACATGCAGCACGGGTCGAGCGATGTCACGATGGTGATTTCTTCAGGGGGCGGCAGCTCGTGGCCTTTGGCGCGTTCGGCAAAGTACCAGTCGATCAACTGGCGTTCGCTGTGCGCGGTGGGGTCGTAAATCAGGCCATGCCTGATGACGTTGTTATGCAGCGCCTTGAGCACGGTGCCTCTGGCGTCCAGCATTACCCCGCCCACGCCGAAAGTGCCCTGGGTCTTCGCTGCAATGGCTTCAGACGCCGCAATGGCGACTGCCGTTTGAACGTCGATGGCCTTCTTCACGCTTGCGTCTTTACTTCTTCAAGTCCCAGCCGCCGAAGGCTTCCGGGAGTAATTCGGCGGCGGTGGTTTCACGCGTGTCGCCTTTCAGGTTGGCCAGCACAACCGGCAACTGGTTGCCGCCCAGCTCCAGCGTGACCTGGCGGCAAGCGCCGCATGGAGCGATCGGATTGTCCGTTTCGCCGACGACGGCCAGCTTGTCGAAATCGCCGGGCTGGTAGCCTTGCGCGATTGCGCTGAAGAAGGCGGTGCGCTCGGCGCAGTTGCACAGGCCGTAGCTGGCGTTTTCCACATTACAGCCGTGGAATACTTTGCCGTCCTTGGTCAGTAGCGCAGCGCCGACCTTGAAGTTGGAGTATGGGGTGTAGGCCTTCAGGCGCGCTGCCTTGGCCTCTTCGATCAGTTTTTCGTTGTTCATATATCTCCAGACCGGTAGTTGAGACGCGGCCGGCGCAGGCGGATGTCTGACCCTGCGGGTCAGACATCGGGGTACCGGTTTAAGGGCGAATAGTACGGTACACGATCGGATTCGCCATCGGCGCCGCATCGGCAATCGTGTATGCCGCCTGCACCTCACGCACCGCCTGTTCCGCAGCAGCCTGCGTGCGAGCGTGCACCATCGCCATTGGTTGCCCCGCTTGCAGCGGCTGTCCCAGCTCTGCCAGGTCGGTCAAACCAACAGCAAAGTCAATCGCATCGGTCGGACGACGGCGCCCGCCACCCAGCGATACCACCGCCAGCCCGATATCGCGGCAAACGGCAGAGGCAGCATAACCGCCACGCAGTGCCGGCACCGGCACCACGATCGGCGCCTTCTCCAGGTGTTTGTCCATATTCTCCACCAGGTCAGCCGGGCCGCCCAGCGCAGTCACCATGCGCGAGAAGCGTTCAGCCGCTTCACCGGAATCCAGTGCGTGCTGCAGCTTGGCGCGTGCATCGGCTTCATTGGCAGCCAGCTTGCCCAGCACCAGCATCTCGGCGCATAGCGACATCGTCACTTCGTGCAGGCGAGCAGGACGGAACTTGCCGGTCAGGTAGTCGATTGCACCGCGAACTTCCAGCGCATTGCCGGCCCATGGGGACAGCGATTCATTCATATCGGTCAGCAGTGCAGAGGTCAGCGTGCCTGCGCCATTGCCCACCTTGACGATGGATTCAGCCAGTTCAACCGATTTCTCGTAGCTTGGCATGAAGGCGCCGGAGCCGACCTTCACGTCCATCGCCAGCACGTCCAGCCCAGCGGCCAGCTTCTTCGACAGGATGGAGCCGGTGATCATCGCCACCGATTCCACGGTCGCGGTGACGTCGCGGATCGAGTAGAAGCGCTTGTCCGATGGCGCCAGCGACGAGGTCTGGCCGATGATGGCCACGCCGACGTCCTTCACCACTTCGCGGAACTTGTCGTTAGTCGGGACGGTGGAGTAGCCGGGAATCGAGTCGAACTTGTCCAGTGTGCCGCCGGTGTGGCCGAGGCCGCGGCCGGAGATCATCGGCACGAAGCCGCCGCAGGCCGCGATCATCGGGCCGAGCATCAGGGATACCACGTCGCCAACGCCGCCGGTGGAGTGCTTGTCCATCACCGGGCCTGGCAGGTTCAGGGATTTCCAGTCCAGCACTTCACCGGAATCGCGCATGGCCAGGGTGAAGGCTACGCGTTCGTCCATGGTCATGTCGTTGAAGAAAACTGCCATCGCCAGCGCGGCGATCTGGCCTTCACTGACGCTGTTGTCGGTGATGCCTTTGACGAAGAACTGGATTTCTTCTTTCGACAGCACGCCACCGTCACGTTTTTTACGGATGATTTCCTGAGGGAGGAACATTTTTTATCTCTTTCTTTTTGCTTCGAGCCGGTAGACCGCGGCTGTCGCAGGCCAAGTGTCTGACCCTGTGGGTCAGACACTGGTTTACCGGTTTTAGACGCCGTAAGGAATCCAGATATTTTTCACTTGCGAAGCATGCGCCAACACAACGCGGCCGCCTGCCTGTGCGGTCGAGAACCAGTCACGGCCCTTCGCGCCACCCGTCCAGGTGCGCTTCAGCGAACCGGCCGACAGCTTCTCAACTTCGGCACAACCAGCAGCCGAACCGTCGTGGCGCCATACAGCATCCACATCCGAGTGCGACGCCAGGGTACGCGCCAACTCATCCGCCGAACCGGTGACGATATTCACCACGCCACCCGGCAGGTCCGACGTATCGAAGACCTGGTACAGATCGGTCGCCGACAGCGGATAGGCTTCCGAAGGCACAGCCACCACGCGGTTGCCCACAGCGATCGCAGGCGCCACCAGCGAGATAAAGCCCAGCAGCGGATTCTCGTTCGGGCAAACGATGCCGATCACGCCGATCGCTTCGTTCAGCGCCACGGTGATGCCGTGCATCGGCGGCTGGTGGGCCAGGCCGTCGTACTTGTCGGCCCATGCTGCCCAGTAGAACAGGCGCTCGATGGAGGCTTGCACTTCCTTCTCGGCGTTCTTGGCGCCGGTCTGCGCAGCGATACGCTCGGCAAATTCGGCGCCGCGAGCGGCCAGGTTTTCGGCAATGTAGTACAGCACTTGCGCGCGGTTGTGCGCAGTGGCCTTGGTCCAGCCAGTCGCCTTGTGTGCAGCTTCTACCGCGTTACGGATGTCCTTGCGGTTGCCCTCGCCCACTTCGCCGAGGAACTTGCCGTCGGTGCCGTGGACGGCGCGCGAGTAAGCGCCGTCAGGGCGTGCCTGCTTGCCGCCGATGTACAGCTTGGCGGTGCGGTCAACCGCAAACGGATCAGCCGATGGGGCGAATTCGGTGTCAGGCTTGGACGGTTTCTTGAAGGTCGGGGCAGCCGGACGTGCATCTTCCGACACAGGCACCAGATACTCGAACATGCCTTCGCGGCCGCCTTCACGGCCGTAGCCGGATTCCTTGTAGCCGCCGAAGCCGCAGGCAGCGTCGAACTGGTTGGCGGTATTGATCCACACCACGCCAGCCTTGATCTGCGGCGCCATGTCCAGCGCCAGCGAGATGTTCTCGGTCCACACGCAGGAAGCCAGGCCGTACACGGTGTTATTAGCCAGTTGCACAGCTTCGGCAGGAGTACGGAAGCTCATTGCCACCAGTACCGGGCCAAAGATTTCGGCCTGCGCCACTGCGGCGGAAGTCGAGGCGCCGGTGATCAGGGTTGGCGGGAACCACGAGCCGGTGGCCGGCAGTTCGCAGCCGGCAGGCTGGTACACCTCGCAGCCTTCGGCACGGGCGGAATCCACCAGGCCGGCGATGCGCTGACGCTGGATCGGATCGACCAGGGCGCCGATGTCCATCGACTTGTCCAGCGGGGAACCCAGGCGCAGGTTGTCCATGCGCGCCTTCAGCTTCTTCAGGAAACGGTCCTGCACGGATTCCTGCACCAGCAGGCGGGAGCCGGCGCAGCAAACCTGGCCCTGGTTGAACCAGATCGAATCGACCAGGCCTTCGACTGCGGCATCCAGGTCCGCGTCTTCGAACACGATGAAGGGCGACTTGCCGCCCAGTTCCAGCGACAGCTTCTTGCCGGTGCCGGCGGTGGCTTCGCGGATGATGCGGCCGACCTCGGTGGAACCGGTGAAGGCCAGCTTGTCGATGCCCTGGTGGCCGACGATGGCTTCACCAGTGCGGCCGTCGCCGGTCACGATGTTCACTACGCCGGCAGGCACGCCAGCCTGCTGGCAGATTTCGGCGAACAGCATTGCGGTCAGCGGCGTGAATTCAGCCGGCTTGAAGACGATAGTGTTGCCGGCGGCCAGGGCTGGAGCGATCTTCCATGCCAGCATCAGCAACGGGAAGTTCCAGGGTACGATCTGGCCGACTACGCCGACGGCACGGTGACCGGGGAATTCTTCGTCCAGCAACTGCGCCCAGCCAGCGTGGTAGTAGAAGTGGCGCGCGACCAATGGCAGGTCGGCGTCGCGGGTTTCGCGGATGGTCTTGCCGTTGTCCAGGGTTTCCAGCACGGCAAACAGGCGCGCATGCTTTTGCATCAGGCGGGCGATCGCGTACATGATCCTGGCGCGGCCATGGCCGCCCAGTGCCTGCCAGCCCGGCAGCGCCTTGCGTGCCGCGGTGACGGCGCGTGCCACGTCGACGGCAGTCGCCTGGGTCAGTTCAGCCAGTTGCGAACCGTCGGCCGGGTTGAAGCAGGCGAAGGTTTCGCCAGGCTCGGTCCACTGGTTGTCGATAAACAGGCCGAACTTGCGGGAGCGCTGCTCCAGCCACGCTTGCGCTTCTTTCTGGCTTTCTGGTGCAGGGCCGTAGTCCATGGTGTTGAGGATCTCGTTAATAGTTGGCATGGCGTTGTCTTCTTATGGTTGCGCGTGGCGATGGGCGGCGGAGTAGGCGCCGGTCACATGGTGCTCCAGCTGGCGCTCGATGTCGGTCAGCAGGGACGAAGCACCGATACGGAACAGGTGCGGCTCCAGCCACTCGTTGCCCAGTTCTTCCTTCATCACGGTCATGTATTGCAGCGCGGCCTTGGCGGTACCTACGCCGCCGGCCGGCTTGTAGCCCACCTTGAAGCCGGTGCGCTCATAGTATTCGCGGATCGCGCGCACCATCACCAGCGACACCGGAATGGTGGCGTTGACGCCTTCCTTGCCGGTCGAAGTCTTGATGAAGTCAGCGCCGGCCATCATGCAGACCCACGAGGCCTTCGCCACGTTTTCCAGCGTCACCAGGTCGCCGGTGGCCAGGATGGCCTTCACGTGCGCTTCGCCGCAAGCCTTGCGGTAAGCCAGCATTTCATCGTACAGCGCTTGCCAGTTGCCGGTCAGGACGTGCTGGCGGGTGATCACGATGTCGATTTCTTTAGCGCCAGCCGCGACGGACAGTTCAACTTCGCGCACCTTGGTTTCCATGCTGGTCAAGCCGGCCGGGAAACCGGTCGACACTGCGGCGATTGGCAGGCGGCCTTTCAGCACTGCGTCCGCATGCTGGATCATCTCGTGGTACACGCAGACGGCGCCGGTCATGATCTTGCGCTCCTGCAGGCCCAGTGCTTCCACCAGGTCCTGGCGCAGCGGGCGCATGGCCTTCATGCACAGGCGCTCAACGCGGCCCGGGGTGTCGTCGCCGGCCAGGGTGGTCAGGTCGATCAGTTCGATTGCCTTCACCAGCCAGGCGGCCTGGTACTCTTTCTTCACGGTGCGGCGGTTCGCCAGCGATGCGGCGCGGCGGTCCGCGGCGGCCTTGTTCACGTGGATGTGATTCAGCCAGCCCAGGTCGAGGCCAATGGCCTCGTTGCGCTTGAAGTTTTCGATGATGGTCATAGCAGGTTGGTTCCGTTGGAAAGAGGTTTCACGCCCAGGTGATGCGCGATGGTCTGGCCGATGTCGGAGAAAGTCTCGGAAATGCCGAGCGACTGTGGCTTGACGCCAGGGCCGAAGAACAGCACAGGAATATGTTCGCGGGTATGGTCGGAGCCTGGTGCGGTCGGGTCGCAGCCGTGATCGGCGGTGATCACGCACAGGTCGCCGTCCTTCAGGTTGGCGATGAATTCCGGCAGGCGCGCATCCATTTCATGCAGCGCGTTCGAGTAGCCGGCGACGTCGCGGCGGTGGCCGAAATGCATGTCGAAGTCGACGAAGTTGACAAAGGTCAGCGACTTGTCGCCCGCTTCGCGCTGGGCTTCCAGCAGCTTGTCGAACAGCGCCATATTGTCCGGGCCCTTCAGCACGCGGCTCACGCCTTGCGCAGCGTAGATATCGCTGATCTTGCCCAGTGCGATCACCTCGCCGCCTTCGTTCTTCACGTGGTCCAGCAGGGTTGGCGCGCTTGGCGGCACGGCATAGTCGTGGCGGTTGGCGGTGCGCTTGTAGTCACCGTTGGCGCCTACGAACGGGCGGGCGATGATGCGGCCGATGTTGTACGGCTTGACCAGCTCATAGGCCTTCTCGCACATATCGTACAGGCGCTCCAGGCCAAAGTGCTCTTCGTGGCATGCGATCTGCAGCACGGAGTCGGCGGAGGTGTACAGGATAGGCTTGCCGGTCGCGACGTGCTCGTCGCCCAGTTCATTGATGATGGTGGTACCGGAGGCATGGCAGTTGCCGAGGAAGCCCGGGACGCCGGTCAGCTCCTGCAGCTTGTCGGTCAGTTCTTTCGGGAAGGACGGCACTTCTTTCGGGAAGTAGCCCCAGTCGAACAGCACCGGCACGCCGGCGATTTCCCAGTGGCCGGACTGGGTATCCTTGCCGGTGGATTGTTCGCGTGCCGCGCCGTAAGCGCCGGTGAAACCGTCGCGCTTCTCAAAGCCGGCAGCCCACTGGCCGGACGCGGTATGCGCGGCGGCCGCCAGGCCCAGGCCTTCCATGGTTGGCAGCGACATCGGCTTGCCTTCGCTGGCCGCCCATTTGGCGATGTGGCCGAAAGTGTTGTAGGCCTGGTCGCCGTATTTATGGGCGTCCGGCGTTGCGCCGAGGCCGAAGGAGTCTAACAACAGGATAAATGCGCGGGACATGGGGTGCCTCTCTCAAAACCGTTAGTTCGGTGCCCGACCCGCAGGGTCAGACACCTGTGTGCCGCAGCCGCAGGCCGCCGATCTGAAGGTGTCTGACCCTGCGGGTCAGACATCGCTTTACCGGTTTTAAGCCTTAGGAGCCTTGGCCACATTCTCCAGGAACGCCAGAATCAGCTTGATCAGCGACTCCGCGCCAACAGCCGCATACTTCAGCGTCTGCTCGTGCGACAGCGGGAACGGCGACAGGCCTTCCGCCAGGTTGGTAACAACGGAAACGCCAACAACTTTCAGGCCGCAGTGACGCGCCGACACCACTTCCGGTACCACCGACATGCCGACAACATCCGCGCCCAGGGTCTTGAACGCGCGGATTTCAGCAGGAGTCTCGAAGTTCGGGCCCGGGTAAGCGATGTACACGCCTTCATGCAGGGTGATCGACTTGTCAGCAGCGGTCGACTGCAGCAGCTTGCGCAGGTCCGCATCGTAGGCATTCGCCATCGAGAAGAAACGCGGGCCGAAACGCTCATCGTTCGGGCCAACCATCGGGGTACCCGGCAGGAAGTTGATGTGGTCATTCAGCGCCACCAGCGAACCTGCGTCCACTTCGGTGCGCAGCGAGCCGGCAGCATTGGTCACGAACAGCATCTCGCAGCCCAGCAGCTTGATGGTGCGCACGGCGGAAGTCATCACCGCAGGGCCGTAGCCTTCGTAGAAGTGGCCGCGGCCCTTCAGGCAGACAACCTGCACGCCCGCCAGCGTGCCCAGTACCAGTTGGCCGGCGTGGCCGTGCACGGTAGAGATCGGGAAACCTGGCAGTTCGTCGAAGGAGATCGACACTGCATCGGTCATCTGTTCGGCCAGCACGCCAAGGCCGGAGCCCAGGATCATTGCAACGCGTGGCTGGAAATTGGCCGGCATGCGAGCACGGATGATGGCGGCTGCCTGGAATGGGGTATTGGAAGACATGGAGTTCCTCGTTTTTATATCTTTAGGTGAGCTGGCCAGAACAGGCCCTTGAACGTACCACGACACTATGCATCATCGTCTATATGTATGGCAAATACCATTTTTCTTTACTATTTATACGCAAGCGCTATAAATATGTGTTTATTATAGGAGCAGCTTCCGTTTGACACGCAACGGACAAATGTTTAGCATCACAAACAAATGTTTATAGCGAGCTTTTCGTGACCGATCTCTCCCGCAAGGAACAGCTTTACGAGCTGATCCGGGCTAACCCTTTCATCTCCCAGCAAGAGCTGGCGGAGCAGCTCGCCCTGTCGCGCTCTGCCGTGGCCGGCCACATTGCCAGCCTGATCCGCGAGCGCAAACTGCTGGGCCGCGCCTATGTGTTGCGCAACGAGCGCACCGTGCTGTGCATCGGCGCAGCCTGCCTTGACCGCAAGCTGCGCCCACATGCCCCGCTGCAAATGGCCACCTCCAACCCGGCTTGCGCTGAGGAAAGTTTTGGCGGAGTGGCAAGGAATATCGCCGCCAACCTGGCCCAGCTCGGCCTGCCCTGCTCCCTGCTGACCGCCCTCGGCGACGACTCGTCCGGCCGCGCCCTGCGCGCCCAGGCCGAAGCATTCGGCATCGGCATGGAAGGCAGCCTGCAGGTCAACGGCATCGGCAGCGGCACCTACACCGCCGTGCTGGACGCCTCCGGCGAGATGGTGGTCGCGCTGGCCGACATGGCCATCTTCGACCAGCTTACTCCAGGCTGGGTTGCCAGCCGCCAGCCGCAGCGCAATGCCGCCGGCATGGTGGTGGCGGACCTGAACGTGCCAATCGAATCCGTTGCCATGCTGATGGCCGATGCCCGTGCCTCCGGCGTGCCGCTGGTGGTGGTCGCCGTTTCGCAGCCAAAAATGGCACGCCTGCCGAAAGACCTGACCGGCCTGTCGCTGCTGATCCTGAATCGCGGCGAACTGGAAACCCGTGCCGGCCGCGTCCTGCCGACCGAAGCCGACGTGCAAGCGGCCTGCCACACGCTGCAAGCCGATGGCGCGCGCGACATCATCGTCACCTGCGGCGCCAGCGGCGTCTATCACACACTGGGCGCTGCGCTGCACTGGCTGCCGGCGCATGACGCCAAGGTAGTCGACGTGACCGGCGCCGGCGATGCCTTCTCGGCCGCCGTCTGCTGGTCGCTGCTGCAGGACCCCGAACAACTGACCCTGGCCTGCGAGCGCGGACTGAAAGCCGCCTCGATCACCCTGGCCAGCCCGCACACCGTGTCGCCCGAGCTGAGCGCAGACCTGCTCGCCATCGCGCATACCGAGGAGTAAAACCATGCACCAGTTCCTGTCCTTCTCCCCAGAAGTCGCCAATGCCCGCGCCACCGGCAAGCCGATCGTCGCGCTGGAATCGACCATCATTTCGCATGGCATGCCCTACCCTCAGAACGTGCAGACCGCGCGTGAAGTGGAGCAGATCATCCGCGACGCAGGTGCCGTGCCGGCCACCATCGCCATTATCGGCGGCAAGATCTGCGTCGGCCTGACTGAGGAACAGCTCGAAGAACTTGGCAACTCGCCGGACGCGATCAAGGTCTCGCGCCGCGACCTGGCCTACGTCCTTTCGCAGGGCAAGCTGGGCGCCACCACCGTGGCAGCAACCATGATCTGCGCGCAACTGGCCGGCATCAAGGTATTCGTCACCGGCGGCATCGGCGGCGTGCACCGCGGCGCCGAGACCAGCATGGATATTTCCGCCGACCTGCAGGAACTGGCCCAGACCAATGTGGCCGTGGTGTGCGCGGGTGTGAAATCGATCCTCGACATCGGCCTGACGCTGGAATACCTGGAGACGCATGGCGTGCCGGTGGTATCCGTCGGCCAGCCTGGCTTCCCGGCATTCTTTACGCGCGAAAGCGGCTTCAATGCCGACTTCCAGCTCGACACGGCCGCCGAACAGGCATCTTTCATCTCCACCAAGTGGGCCCTTGGCCTGCATGGCGGCGTGGTGGTATCCGCACCGGTACCGGTGGAAGAAGCCATGCCGAAAGACGAAATCGACGCCATCACCCTGCGCGCTCTGCAGGAAGCCGAAGAAAACGGCGTCACCGGCAAGAAGGTTACGCCCTTCCTGCTGGCACGCATCAAGACCCTTACCGAGGGCCGCAGCCTGAAGACCAATATCGCACTGGTGAAAAACAACGCGCGCGTCGGCGCTGCCCTGGCGCGTGAGCTGCAGGAGCATCCATGTCCATCGACCTGAAACAGTTAAAGTACTTCCTCGCCGTCGCCGAAGAGAAGAGCTTCAGCCGCGCGGCCGAACGCCTGCATATCTCGCAGCCGCCGCTGTCCCAGCAGATCATGAAGCTGGAAGCGGAGCTGGGAGTGAAGCTGTTCGCCCGCACCACGCGCACCTTTGAGCTGACTGTCGCCGGCAAGGCCCTGATGCAGGAAGCATCGGACCTGCTGGCCAAAATGCGCATGACCATCGACACCGTGCGCCAGATCGACCGCGGCGAAGTGGGCCGCCTGCGCGTGGGCATCGTGGGTTCGGCAATGTGGGGGCCGATTCCTTCGATGCTGGAAGAATTCCAGAGCAAATATCCGCGCGTGACCTGGACTATTCACGAGTCGGGTCCAACGGTGCAGTATGACGCGCTGCGCGCCAAGCAAATCGACGTCGGCTTCTGGCGCGAGCCAAAGCTGGATGATGATGAACTGCGGCGCGACAATCTGAAGCAGGAACTGTGCTTCCGCGAGAATGTCTGCGTGGCGGTGAATGAACACCACCCGCTGGCGAAGATGGATGCGATCGAGCTGGCGGATATTGCCGATGATCCGATGCTGACGCTGGCGTTGGACAAATCGGCGTTTCCGCGCTACCTGATCCAGTGCTGCGTGAATGCGGGATTCCAGCCGGAGATTTTCCAGGAGGCGCACGAGCCGCAAACCTTGCTGGCCATGGTCGGCGCAGGCCTGGGTGTCACGCTGATGCCGGAAACCACGGCACGTATCGGCTGGCCGGGCGTAGTGTTCCTGCCGATCCGCACCAACGCGCCGTCGGCAAACCTGTACATCACCTACACCACGCTGGATGACGCGCCCGTTGTGCGTGCCTTCCTCAATATCTTGCGGCCACCGGCAACCTGAGGCCGGCTTCAGTTGGCGCGGGCAAAGACCTTGTCCGCGATCAGCCAAGGCCGGAAAACCAGCAGCGCGCCAACCAGGCCGCGGCCTCAGTGTGTCGTCCCTGCCCCCGCCGAAATATCAACTTTGACAGCCAGCGAAGTGCGCACGGCAATGCGCACTCCTTCGATCATCTGGACCAGCGACATGCTGGCTGCGCCGGGATGCCGTGCCGCCTGCTCCGGCAAGTATGGAATGTGGATGAAGCCAGCCTTCACGTCGCGGCGGCCCGCGAGGGCATGCATCAAGCCGTAGAACACATGGTTGCACACGAAGGTGCCGGCAGTCTGCGACACTGAAGCCGGCAAGCCGACCGCTCGCAACGCAGCGACAACAGCCTTGATCGGCAACGTGGAAAAATACGCTGCCGGCCCATCCCGCACAATCGGCTCATCCACCAACTGCTGCTCGGCGTTGTCCTTGATCGGCGCATCGTCGACATTGATTGCCACCCGCTCCACCGACAGGTCGACCCGGCCGCCAGCCTGGCCGACCGCGATCACCAGCGCCGGCTGCAATTCATCGATCAGCGCCGCCATGGCCGCGTTCGCGTCGCCAAACACGCAAGGCAACTGGCGCGCCACAACACGGAAATCGCCCTCGCCCCAACCATCCAGCGCGCGCACGGTTTCCCAGGCAGGGTTGATAGGCTCTTTATTAAAAGGCTCAAAGCCCGTCAGCAGAACAGTTTTCATAACAGGAAATACAGCAGAATGATATTTGCACCCAGCAGCGGCAAGGCCGTCGGCACCTGCGCCTTGATCACGGCATGACGGTCGGTCAGTTCCAGCAGCGCGGTCGGGATGATGTTGAAGTTGGCCGCCATTGGCGTCATCAGCGTACCGCAATAGGCACTGAACATGCCGATCGCAGCCATGACCGAGGGATTGCCGCCAAACTTCGCCACCAGCACAGGCACGCCGACGCCGCCCGCCATCACAGGGAAAGCGGCAAAGCCATTACCCATCACGATCGTGAACAGCGCCATGCCGACACAATACACCGCCACCGCCACCAGTTTCGAATCGAGGCCGATATAGCTTGTGGTCACCTGCGCCACCGCCTTGCCCACGCCCGCTTCGCTGAACAGCAACCCAAGCACCGCCAGCATATGCGGCAGCACAATCATCCAGCTCATGGCGTCTATCAGGCGGCGCGATTCGCGGCCAGCCTGCAGCGGCGTGGAACGCGTCAACCAGCAGGCCACGCCGACGGCGATCACTGCCGCGCAACCCAGGCTGGCCAGCGTAAGGTACTTCGGGTCCAGCACAAACAGCTCACCGATGCGCACATCCTTGAGCAGCGTGGAGCCCGCCATCGTAACGGCGGGAATGACCAAAGCTGGCACGAACAGCCTATGCCCAAGCCGCGCCGCGCTGGCACGCCGGGCATCGTCCGGCAGCACATCCGGCTTGCCGCTCCTGACGCCGCCAAATCCCGCCAGGATCGCCATGACGATCATCGCCAGCCCCGCCATGGCCGGCGGCAAACGCTCGCCTGCCAGGTACACCATGGCATAGAGAGTCCAGAACAGGCCGGTAGTCCAACGGCGCGGATTGCTGCGGTCGCCAAAGGACATCAGCGCCACCATCGCCAACAGGATGCCCAGCAGGTAATAGAAATACTCGACGCGGATGATCATGCGCTGCCTCCGGCGCGCGGCATCAGGTAGCGATCAAGCCGGCGCAACCGCCATGCGTGGATGATGAACGCGCTGATCGCCGTCGGGATGCCCCACAGGGCCATATGCAGCGGGTCGACTTCAATGCCCTCGGCGCGCAGCACGGTCTGCATCAGGACGATGGCGCCGAATGCAACGAAAATATCTTCGCCGAAGAACAAGCCTACATTGTCGGTAGCGGCAGCCATGGCGCGAACGCGCTGGCGTTGCTCGTCATCGAGTTCAGGATTTCGAAGCAGTGCCGCCCCTTCCGCCATCGGCGCCACCACCGGCCGCACCATATTCGGATGTCCGCCGAGCGAGGTCAGTCCCATCGCGGCGGACAACTCACGGACGGCCAGATAAACAATCAGCAGCCGCCCGGCTGTCGCAGACCGCATGCGCGCCACGGCAGCTTGCGCATGCTCGCGCAAGCCGAAACGCTCCAGCAAGCCGATTGCCGCCAGCGGCAGCAGGTAGATCATCGGCAGGTTTCGCGTCTTGACAAACGCCGTGCCGAGCGAGGCAAACAGTGCCTCGACCGGCATGAAAGCGGCAAAGCCGGTGGTGAAGCAGGCCGCGACAACCACCAGCACGGGGTGCAGCCGCAGCAGGAATCCGAGCACAATCACGGCGACGCCCAACAGCGGCCACATATTGATGGTTGATTGCCATGCCTGCATACTAATTCCCAATAGTCAGGGTTCAACCAGTTCGACAAATTCGGTCGTCCCATTGGCATCATAAATATGCCAGGTCCGTGCCTTGCCGCATGCATTCACTCCCCAGCGTTCCGAATATGCCTGTGGTTCGATAACCTGCTCGCCATTGGCAGTTCGTAAGGTCGCCTGCTGAAGCGGAAGGCGCTCAACTGCCGTTAAGTCAAAGTCGTCGCAACCAGTCATTTTCATGCCAAGTATGACCAGCTTGGAGATCACGTCATTTTCGCTGAACGAAGAACTTGCCAGCCTGGATGCTGACGCTTCACTCCATTGCTGCAAAGAATATGCGACCATTTCCTCCGGCATCGTTCCCAACACCACCCACCCATCTTCGGTTTTGCCACGGTATACAAGCTCGGAGGACATTGCTATTTCTGCCTTCGCTCCTGCGTCTTTGACATACGCTCGCATATTCTCCATGAACGACCCCGTATAGCTCGGCGCGGCACTCGCAAGGCCCGACAACACCGACAGCACCAACAAACTCGCTCCAACGCCAAATCTTCGTATCATAGTCATGAGATAGTTTTCAATATTGGAATGGGCGACTGTAGCTCATCTCGCACTGCATGTCATTTCCTGCCTGGAGACAGCAAAAAAAACGCGCACCGGAGTGCGCGTCTTTTGCGGCAATGCAGAACGATCAGAAGTTCGCCTTGAACTGCACGCCGTAGGTGCGCGGTTCGTTGACGATACCGGTCAGGTTGTTGAAGTCGATCGCGCCCAGGGCCTGGATACGGTTGGTGATATTGCGGCCGTAGGCAGCCAGCTCATACTTGCCGTCGTTCCAGCGATAGCCCACGCGCAGGCCGCCTTCCAGCAGTTCCTTGGCCTTGTACTCGGCTGCTTCGTACAGGAAGAAGTTGTACGAGGTGCGGTATGCCCAGTCGGTGTAGGCGTAGATTTCGCCATCGCCCAGCGGCTGGCTGAAGCGCAGGGTGAAGTTATGCTGCCACTTCGGTGCGCGCGGCAGCGGGTTGCCGTCGATCACGGCGACAGTGCCGCCAGCAATTGCCTTGGTCGGGTCCAGCACGGTGCAACCGCCACCGCAAGGCTGCACGAACAGGTTCGCGTCCTTGATCTTGGTGTCGTTGTAGCTGGTGCCGAAGGTCACGGCCCAGGCATCGCTCAGGTTGGCCTGCAGGTCCAGTTCCACGCCGCGGCCGGTCACCTTGTCGGCGTTGACCAGCTGGTTCATGTTGACCGAGCCGGAACCGGCGGTCAGCTGCTTGTCTTTCACGCGGTAGTTGAACACGGTGGCAGACATGCGCGCGCGGCGGTCGAACAGGTCTTGCTTCACGCCGAATTCCACGGACACCGCCTTTTCGGCATCAGCCTGCGATGGCTTGGAGGTCAGGTCGAACAAGCGGCCTTGCATCGATGGCGCACGGTAGCCGGTAGCGATGCGGCCGAACACGTTGGTATCCTTGTCGACGGTGTAGGTACCGCTCAGGTCCCAGCTTACGTTGCTCGAGGTGTTGTTCAGCGTATTGGATGCCGACTGAGGCGGCTCAACGCGGGTCGCGATGAAGTCCTTCTTATCCTTGGTGTAGCGCAGGCCGGCACGCAGCTTGAACGCTTCGTTCACGGTGTAGTTGATGGTACCGAAGGCGGCATAGGACTTGGCATCCTGCTGCTGGGTCGAGTAGGCGGCGTTCTGCGGGTTGCCGGCAGTGAAGGAGTCGAACGAGATCGAATCGATCTGGATATGCTCGTCGAAGTAGAACAAGCCGGCGATCCATTGCAGCGGGCCCTTGTTGTTGGACTCGACGCGGAATTCCTGCGACCACTGCTTATGGTCAGGAATCAGGTCGGCGGTTTCGACCGGGAACGGGATGAAGCCTGGGCCCATCGGAGGATGGAAGGAGGCGCCATAACCGCCGTCCACGTCGCCACGGCTGTAGAAGTCCAGCGTTTCGTAGCCGGTAATCGAGTGGAAGGTCAGGCCCGGGGTATCCCAGCGCAGGCGCAGGCTGGCGCCCTTGTTCTTCAGGTGCTGCTCGTTGCCGCCATCGGTCGGGTAGGACTTGTAGTCGAAGTTATCGACCAGCTCATTGGTGCCCTTCTTCAGGATATTGGCGCGGAACAGGGTGGCATTGCCGTCCATGTCGCGGGCATGAACGTTCAGCAGCGCGCTGAAGTCCTTATTAGGCTTCAACAGGAACTGGATACGGCCGGCGTTGTCCTTGTAGCCTTCGAAATCGGCGATCGGCGCGCCCGGACGGTCGTTGTGCACGCGGTCGCCGCGGTGCTGCGATTGCAGCGAGATACGGGCGGCCAGCACGTCGTTAACTGGAATATTGTAGGCGCCTTCCAGGTTGCGCACGCGGTCCTTGCCGAAGCCTGCGTTGACGTAGCCTTCCTGGCGGAACACCGGCTTGGCGGAGTCGAACTTGATCACGCCGGCCGGGGAGTTACGGCCGAACAGGGTCCCTTGCGGGCCGCGCAGCACTTCCACCTGGTCCACGTCGAACACCGGGAAGCCCTTCAACATCGGGTTTTCCTGCACGATGTCGTCCATCACCAGGCCAACCGGCTGGGAGGCGTTCAGGTCGAAGTCGGTATTACCCAGGCCGCGGATATAGAAACGCGGGAAGGTACGGCCGTAGTCGGATTCGACGGAGACGGATGGCGAACGGCCGTTCAGGAAACGGATGTCCTGGCCGCCGGAAGTCAGCACGTCCAGCTTTTCGCCCTTCAGGGTGGCGATCGCCATCGGCACGTCCTTGATGTTTTCGGCGCGGCGCTGCGCCGTAACGATCACGGTCTCCAGCTGGCCCGGCTTTTTCACTTCTTCGGTGGTGGTAGTGGCTTCTTGCGCGAACGCGCCATGAAGGGGAAATGCGCCGGCCACGGCCAGTGCAATCAGGGAGTGCTTGAGGCGTTTATCCATACCCGATGTTCCAATCTTTAAAAGAAAAGTAACGTAATGTTGCAATGGCGCAAATCCTAACACGAAAGCAAATGCCTTCTCTTACTTACGAGAAACCCCTCATTTAGTTGACTTGCATATAAATAAGTAAGCAAAAACGTATTTGCCATACATATAGCGCCTGCTGCATAGTAGTGAGCCACGAATCCATGCCGTGAGAAGCGGATTCGACTGCAGGAACAAGTGATTGCAGTTTGATTACGTGCCCAAGAATTAATCAAGGGTACATGTACAAAATTTGCATTTGTGCGTTGTTGGCAAGCTACAAGGTGCCGTGGCAGGGATTGGCGCGAAAAAGCGGAACGAGGCACTCCATAAAAATATACAATAACGAACTTCGACGGAGCCCTTACATGAAAATCAAACAACTTAGCATGATGATCGCCGCAGTTGCGGTGGCAGCCAGCGCAAATGCGGCTGATCCGAAGCTGGGCATCGTGTACGACGCTGGCGGCAAGTTCGACAAGTCGTTCAACCAGTCCGCTTTCGAAGGCGCTTCGCGCTTCCAGAAGGAAACCGGCATCAAATTCATCGAAGTGCAAGCCAGCAGCGATACCCAGGCTGAGCAGGTGCTGCGCGGCCTGGCCCGCAAGAACCTGGACCTGATCGCTTCGATCGGCTTCGCCCAGACCCAGGCGGTGCAGAAAGTCGCCAAAGAATTCCCGAAAGTCCGCTTCGTCCTGATCGACGGCGTTGCACAGGGCAATAACGTCAATTCCGTGACGTTCAAGGAAGAAGAAGGTTCTTACTTGGTTGGCGTGGCCGCTGCCATGGCCTCCAAGTCCAAGAAGCTGGGCTTCATCGGCGGTATCGATATTCCGCTGATCCGCACTTTCGCCTGCGGCTACGCCCAGGGCGCCAAAGCGACGGACAAGAAAACCGAAGTGATCTCGAACATGGTCGGCACCACTTCCGCCGCATGGAACGACCCTGCCAAGGGCGGCGAACTGGCACGTGCCCAGTTTGACCGCGGCGTGGACGTGGTGTTCGCCGTGGCCGGCGGTTCCGGCATGGGCACCCTGCAGACCGCCAAGGAAAAAGGCAAGTTGTCGATCGGCGTCGACTCCAACCAGAACCACCTGTACCCCGGTTCCGTGCTGACCTCCATGGTCAAGCGCGTGGACAATGCGGTGTACGACTCCTTCATGCAAATGAAGAACGGCACCTGGAAGGCCGGCGTGACCGCCAAGGGCCTGAAGGAAGGCGGCGTGGATTGGGCACTGGACGAGAACAACCGCAAGGTGATCACGCCTGAGATCGAAAAGAAAGTCATGGGCGCGCGCAAGGACATCATCGATGGCAAGATCAAAGTCATCGACATCCGCACCACCAACGCCGCCTGCCCGGCTTAACAAGCGATACCAATAAAGAGAACGCGCCGACGGGGGACTCCCGTCCGGCGCGTTTTTCAGTAAATAAGACCCGAAAATCCTTATGACGCCAGCAGTAGAATTCCGCAATATCTCCAAGCATTTTGGGGCGGTCAAGGCGAATACGGACGTCACTTTCTCCATCGCCAAAGGGGCCATCCATGGCCTGGTGGGGGAAAACGGCGCCGGCAAATCGACCTTGATGAGCATCCTTTACGGCTATTACCGCGCAGATGGCGGTGAGATCCTGCTGGACGGTAAGGCGCAGCACATCCACAACTCGCACGAAGCGATCCGCCTCGGCATCGGCATGGTGCACCAGCACTTCATGCTGGTCGAGAACATGACCGTGCTCGATAACGTGATGCTGGGCAGCGAAGGCGGCTTCCGCTTGCGCGAGCACCGCGCAAGCGTCGAAAAGAAGCTGCGCGAAATCTGCGACCGCTATCGCCTGGACGTCGATCCGCTTGCCACCATCCACGACCTGTCGGTCGGCGCCCAGCAGCGCGTCGAAATCCTGAAGCAGATCTACCGTTCGGCCAACATCCTGATCCTGGACGAGCCGACCGCCGTCCTGACCGCACAGGAAACCGAATCGCTGTTCGAAATCCTGAAGCTGTTCAAGGAGCAGGGCAAGACCATCATCCTGATCACGCACAAGCTGCAGGAGATCAAGGACATCACCGACACCGTCACCGTGATGCGCGGCGGCCGCGTGGTGGGCGCAGTGCAGACTGCCGACACCAGCAAGGAAGAACTGGCGCAGATGATGGTCGGCCGCCCGATCGAAAACAACCTGCCGCGCGGTGAGTACAATCCGGGCAAGGCTGTGCTGGAAGTGAAGAACCTGCAGCTCTCCGACGACAACGGCGTCAAGCTGCTGCAGGACATCAACTTCACCCTGTGCGCCGGCGAAATCGTGGCGATTGCTGGCGTGTCCGGCAACGGCCAGTCCGAGCTGATGGAAATCCTGTCCGGCATGAAGCTGCCGACTTCCGGCGAAGTGGACTTCGAAAGCAAGCCGCTGCCGTTCGCCGGCCGCAGCGATGCCGACGGCCTGCCGACCAAGTTCCGCGAGCTGGGCATCGGCCACGTGCCGGAAGACCGCCTGCGCGACGGCGTGATCAAGGCTTTCTCCGTGATGCAGAACACCTTCTTCGGCTACCAGGACAAGGTGAAGAACAAGTGGGGCCTGATCGACTTCAAGGGCATCGCCCAGCGCTGCGCCGGCCTGATGAAAGAGTTCGACGTGCGCCCGGCCAATCCGGACCTGCGCATTGGCCTGCTGTCCGGAGGTAATCAGCAGAAGGTGGTGATCGCTCGCGAAGTGCTGGCCAAGCCGAAGCTGATGCTGGTCGGCCAGCCGACCCGCGGCGTCGACATCGGTACCATCGAATCCATCCACACCCAGCTGCTGGCCCTGCGCGACCAGGGTGTGGCGATCCTGCTGGTATCGGTCGAGCTGGAAGAAGTACGCGCCCTGGCCGACCGCATCCTCGTGATGTGCGGCGGCAAAATCACCGGCGAACTGAAAATCGACGAATTCGACACCACCCGCATCGGCCTGCTGATGGGTGGCATGCACAAACACTGATCATGACTACGAACGATATGCCACGTTGGGCAACCGGCTTTGTCCTGCCCATCCTGAACCTGATGTCCGCCCTGCTGGTGGCCGCGCTGGTGATCCACCTGCTCGGCGAAGACCCGCTGGAGTCGATGCAGATCCTGATCAACAGCGCCGTCGTGAATCCGGAAGGCCTGAGCTACACGCTGTTCTACGCCTCCACCTTCGTGTTCACCGGCCTGGCCGTGTCGATCGCGATGCAGGCCGGCCTGTTCAACATCGGCGCCGAAGGCCAGATGTACTTCGGCGGCCTTGGCGTAACGCTGGCCATGCTGGCCTTTGACGCCTCGCTGCCGTGGTACCTGCTGATCCCCGCCGGAATCATCGGCGCAGCCCTGTTTGGCGCCCTGTGGGCCTTCATTCCCGGCTACCTGCAAGCCAAGCGCGGTTCGCACATTGTGGTGACCACCATCATGTTCAATTTCATCTGCGCCTCGCTGATGAACTTCGTGATCGTGAAGTACCTGATCCCTGCCGGCGAACAGAATACCGCCTCGCGCGTATTCTCGACCGCCGCAGAAATGCCGCGCCTGAATAGCCTGTTCCCGATCCTGGGCGAAACCCCGCTGAATATCGGCTTCTTCTTCGCCATTGCCGCGCTGGTGGTGTACGGCGTCGTCATGGGCCGCTCCGCCTGGGGCTACAAGGTACGCGCACTGGGCCTGAACCAGCACGCCGCCCACTACGCCGGCGTGAAAATCAGCGCCATGATCATCATCGTCATGATGATTTCCGGTGCGCTGGCCGGCCTCGGTGCGGTCAACTCCATCATGGGCTCGACCCACTACCTGTCGCTCAACTTCGTCGGTGGCGCAGGCTTCGTCGGCATCGCGATTGCGCTGATGGGCCGCCAGCACCCGGTCGGCATCTTCCTGTCGTCCGTGCTGTTCGGTGCGCTGATCCAGGGCGGCTTCGACCTGTCGCTGGAAAAACCGAATATTCCAACCGAAACCTTCATCTTCATCCAGGGCTTGATCATCCTGTTCTGCGGCGCTATGGAAAACCTGTACGCTCCGGCCATCATCAAGCTGATCAAATCGCGCAAGGGCTAACACCATGACTTTCGAAGATCTCCACCTGGGCTCCATCCTCGTCTCCACCGTGCGCAATGCGCCGGTGCTGATTTTCGCCGCCATGGCCGGCCTGTTCGCGGAACGCTCCGGTGTCATCGACATCGGCCTGGAAGGCAAGATCCTGGCCTCCGCCTTCGTCTCGGCGGCCGTGGCCTTCGCCACCAAAAACCCATGGTTCGGCATCCTGGCCGGCATGGGCGTGTCCGTCGTGCTGGCGATGCTGCAAGGCTTCGTCGCCATCACCCAGAAGGGCAACCAGCTGGTGGGCGGCATCGCAATCAATATCGCCATGAGCGGCCTGACCTTCGTGGTCGCGCAGTACTTCTTCCAGCAAGGCGGCCGTACCCCCGACCTGGGCGAAGCGCGCCTGTTCGACGTAGTGCTGCCGGGCAGCGCCGCCGTGGCCGACGTGCCTTTCCTCGGCTGGTTCTACACCAAGCTGATTGGCGGCCACTCCGTGCTGGTCTACCTGGCCTTCCTGCTGGTGCCTCTGGTGCACTGGTTCCTGTACCACTCCCGCTTCGGCCTGCGCCTGCGCGCTTGCGGCGAGAACCCGCATGCAGCCGATGCGGCCGGCGTCTCCGTTGAACGCACCCGCTACACCGCCATGCTGATCGCCGGCGTCCTGTGCTCCTTCTCCGGCGCCTACCTGGCCATCGTGCAATCGGGTTTCTTCCTGCGCGATATGTCGGCCGGTGCCGGTTACCTGGCGCTGACCGCCATGGTGTTCGGCAACTGGCGCCCGCTGTACACCTTCCTCGGCTGCCTGATGTTCGGCTTCTTTGGCGCCGTGCAGATCCAGCTCGAAGGCGTGGACCTGCCGGTCATCGGCCGCATCCCGGGCGCCCTGATCCAGATGGTGCCTTACGTCGTCACTGTGATCGTGCTGGCCGGCCTGATGGCCAAGTCGGTGGCGCCAAAAGCCATCGGCGTACCGTTCGTCAAGTCGCGCTAGGCGCCCCCTCCTTCGCCCTGCGCCGGCCCAGGCCGGCCAGGGTTGCCAATCCCGCCAGCAGCATCAAGCCCGCAGCCGGTTCCGGTATCGGCGCCGGCAAGATTTCATAGATGGTCAAGTCGGTCCAGTACCAGGTACGGCTCCAGTCCTCCCATCCGTAACTCCATTGCGAATATTGGTCCCCGGTGCGGAAGCCAGCCCCCCAGCCGGAAAACGCCTCGTCGTTTCCCCACCAATTGGCGTCCACCGACAACTGGCCGGTCAACCTATAACTGAATCCAGTAATCTCGCAACGGAAATAGGGATCGCTCAAGCTCAGGCACCCATCCAGGTACTCGCGCCCCGCAATGACCAGCGACGTGAGCTCCGCCAGCGAAATCACACCATCTCGATTTATGTCCTTGCCGCGGAAGCTGCCTTCGACGCGGGCATCGTGAATGAACGCACCATTCTCGTTAAAGCCCGTATAACTGAATTGCCAATCTTCCGCGCAGGCACTGCCCGCGGCGCAAGCTAATGCAAGCGCCAAAACTTGTTTGCAAGCCATGATGCCCTCCCCTCGTGAGAACCGGACTTTGATGCTAGCAGTAAGCCGCCAAAGATCGAGCCCAGCCGGTATGCGGTGCGCAACACCCGTCATTGTTGTGCCGTGAGGATGAGAGGTTTATATTGCAAGAAGCAAGGAGGGCTCTCCATGGATCGGCGCGTCTGGTTTCTGCTCAAATTATTGCTCGCGGCAATTTGCTGCTTCGGGTTAAGCCTTGCCGCACGTGCGCACGAGACCCCGGTCACGCACGTGGTATTTCCCCGCTATTTCTCGATACTCGACACCGGCAAGGGTTTCGACTGGATCGTACTGCAGGCAGCGATGGAAAAGACGTCAGCAAGGTTCGGTCCCTTCACGCTATCGCCTTCACGAGAACCGGTATCGGTCCCGCGCATGCTGCAAGAACTGGCCCGCCAGGATGGCGCCATCAACGTCATTGCCCGCGCCACCCACCGCGACCTGGAGACGCAGTTCCAGCCCATTCGCATCCCGATCGACCGTGGCTTGATGGGCATGCGCCTGCTGCTGGTGCGCAAAGCCGACCTGCCGCGCTTCGCCAGCGTGCGCACGTTGGAGGAGCTGAGGCATTTAAGTGCCGGTCAGGGCACAGGCTGGGTCGACTCCGCGGTGTTGTCAGCTGCTGGCATCAGCGTCGTGGAATCGCCGAGGCCGGGCAGCCTGTATGGGATGCTGGCAGCGGGCCGTTTCGATTTCTTCCCGCGCGCGGTGGACGAGGCGCCACGCGAATACGATGTCATACGCAAGTCCCACACCGACATCGCCATTGAGCCGACGCTGATGCTGCGCTATCCCTTGCCCCGCTATTTCTTCGTGCGCCGTGATGCGGAAGGCGACAGGCTGGCAGAGCGTATCAAGACCGGCATGGAGATGATGGTCAAGGACGGCTCGCTCGCGGCGCTGTTCCACAAACACAAGGGCCCGCTGCTAGAACAAGCCCATATCGGAAAGCGGCGCATCATCGAGCTGCGCAACCCCGAGCTGCCGCCGGAGACTCCGCTCCAGCGTAGCGAGCTGTGGATCAAGCCTTGAGTTGCGGCGCATCGTGCCGGTCTACTCGCACAAACGCGAGTATCCCCAGCGTCAGCACAGCAAACGCGGCCCCCGCCCCAAAAGTAAAGGCGGGGCCGTAACGGTCCCACAGGAATCCTGCCAATGCACTCGATACCAGCAGTGCGACGCCGCTGGCCAGGTTGAACAAACCGAAAGCCGTACCGCGCAACTGGGCCGGCGCCGCGTTTGCCACCATGGCCGACAGCAGGCCTTGCGTCATCCCCATGTGCAGGCCCCACAGGCAAACACCGGAGATGACCGAATGCCAGCCCTGTGCCACTGCCAGTACGGCGTCCGCTGCCACCAGAACCAGCAGGCCACATGCGAGCAGAAACCTGGGACTCACGCGGTCCGACAATTTCCCGAAGGGATAAGCTGACAGCGCATAGACCAGGCTCATTGCAGCCATCACCAACGGCACCTGGGCCAGGCCCATGCCGCGCTCCTGTGCGCGCAAGACAAGAAAGGCTTCGCTGAAGCGGGCCAGCATGAACATCACGCCAAGGCCGACCAGCCACCAGTAGGAACTTTCAAGAAGGCGCAACTGCTCGCGGCGCAGCGGATTGACACGCTTCCGGCCCGGCGCAGCATTCGGTTCGCGCACGCCCGCCATCAGCAATAATGTCGCCAGCACACCGGGAACCACGGCCACCCAGAACACGCTACGGAAATCGTTGGCCCACAACAGCATCAGGCCTGCTGCAAGCAGAGGGCCGGCACAGGCGCCCACGGTGTCAAGAGACTGGCGCAAGCCGAAAGCCTCGCCGCGCATGGCTTGCGGCGCCAGGTCGGCCACCAGGGCGTCGCGCGGCGCACCGCGGATCCCTTTGCCTGCCCGGTCCAGCAGGCGCGCCGTGGTGACCATTGCCATCGAGCCGGCAATCGCGAACAGGGGTTTGGAAAAGGCCGCCAGGCCGTAGCCGATAACGGCCAGCAGTTTGCGTTTGCCCAGGTAGTCGCTGAGAATGCCGGAGAAGACTTTGACGCCCAGGGCGGTAGCTTCCGCCAGGCCTTCGAGAATACCGACAGCCAGGCCGCTGGCGCCCAGCGCCCCGACCATAAACAAAGGCAGCAGGCTGTGGATCATCTCGGAGGAAATATCCATCAGCATGCTCACCAGCCCCAGCACCCAGATGCTGGCAGAAAGCCTGCTGTTGGGTGGATGCCGGGAGGCCACCTTCAAGACCTTAAGGCCAGATCTTTTGCAGCAGGCCAGCCAGGTTGTAGCCGCCCTTGATCAACTGCTCGCGCGCCAGCGCCGATGAGGGCACTGGATAGCTGTCAGGCACGGTCATCGCCCACACGGTATAGCTTTCGCCATTGCGGCTGGTCTGCTTGCTGGCCACGCCTACTTTCACGTCGGCATAAGCCTGCTTGGCGGCGACCAGCGAGTCGTTGGCCCATTGCTCTGGCCAGGTGATGGCATCGCCCTTTGGCAAAGTGACGACCGGCTTGCCGTCGATCGCCCACTGGCTGAACTTGTCCACCGTGCGCATGCTGCTGCGGCGCATGGCGTAGTCGACCACCGTGGTGTCCCAATAGGAGTGGAACGGCTTGGTCGGGTACTTGGAAGGTGCTTCGTCGCCAGCAGGAATGCCGCTCTTGGTGCTGGCGGCGGCAAGTGCCGCTTCATCCATCTGCAGGTTGTTGCCGCCGCGCGAATCGAAGATGTTCAGTGAGTCGATTTCCTTGTCGGACTTCGGCACCACGAACTTGCCTTCCTTGTCCACGAAGGCCGCGCCAACGTGCAGCGGCTGGTGGATGTCTCCGGCCAGGTGGGTCAGGATCAGCAGCGCCTGGCGCTTGGTGAATTTGCCGTCGCCCTTGCCCTGCAAGGCGGCGATGCATTGCTGCAGCACCTGCACCACGTCGTGCTCGGAAGTACCGGCGCCGTGCAGGTGATACTCGGTCAGTTGGAAAGGCACGTCCGTGTAGTGGTATTCGCTATGCTTCGGATGCGCCGCCACGTAATCGTTCATCTCTTGCGTCTGCGGGCCGCAGAAAGTGCCCTTCACGCAATCCGCCCAGTTGGCGATCTTTTCCAGGTCTTCACCCGGCTGCAGCAAGGCCTTGACTTGCTTCTCGGCGTTGGAGCCTTTGATCAGGTTATCGGCAATCGCGCCCACGATACGGTGGCCGGCATTGCCCCAGGCCAGCGCGTTGGTGGACAGGAAGGCGCCGGACAGCGCAGCGATCAGTGCTAATTTCTTCATTCTTCTTTACCTTTGTTCGGTTTCGGGTAGTTCTTGTTGACGTCCAGCGGCTCTGCATACTGCGAGCTCCACGCCTGTTCCTGCAGCGCGTACACGCGCTTGGCCATCGCTTCGTTGCGCATCACCACTTCCATATTGCGCGACAGGTCGAAGTAGCCGCCAGCCCAATTGCTGGTGCCAACCCATGCCAGTTTGCCGTCGATGACCAGGGTCTTGCTATGCCACACGCGGGCGAACGGTATGAAGCCGGTGGAAGCCTTCGGGATGGTCACGATGCGTACTTCCACATTCGGCAGGATGGCTAGAGATTTCAGGTGCTGGATGGCCGGTGCTTCGAGGTTCCAGTTCGACACCAGCAACTTGACCTTGACGCCGCGCGTGGCGGCAGCGCGCAGGGCGTTGTCGACCACCGCGTAGAACGGACGCGTGCCGTTCGGCCCATAGCTCAGGGGCGCGTAGTCCAGCATCGAAACGCGGATCTCCTGCTTTGCATCGGCCAGCAGCGCCGGCAGAACGACCTCGGAATCGGGCACACCTGCCGGGTTAAAGCCGCCAGGGCTCGCAATCAGGAAATTGGCCTCGGCAGGCAGCGTGGACGCCAGCGCAGCGGCTGCCGGTGCACTGGCCAGTATCGCGGCCTTGGCCTGCAACGGTGCGACCACCTTGCCTGCAGCCAGCGCTGCTTGCGCAGTCCAGTCCTGCTCGAAGATGGCCTGGACCTGGCCAACGATCTTGGCATCGGTAATGCGCAAGCCGGTCTCGTGGATATGCGTGAATGCGCGCCAGTCGAAGTTCTGGCTGCCGATGAAGGCAACCTTGTGGTCCACGGTCAGGTATTTGGCGTGGATGATGCCGTTGCCGGTGAGCAGGCTCACGTCCAGCACGCGCATCTCGAGGTTCGGGATGGCGCGCACGCGTTCCACCGTGGCCTTGTCGGACAAGCCGGTCACGCCCTTCTTGTCTACCAGGAAGCGGATCTTCACGCCGCGCTTGCCTGCCGCCTCCAGGCGCTCGATCACCTTCTCGAACGGCGCTCCAGGCACGCTGGCGATGTAGAACTGGCCGATGCAGATTTCTGACTTCGCATTGTCGAACAACTCGGTCCAGACTTCGGCCGGGCCGCGCAGGTCGTCGCTCTTCAGCGTGGTTTCAACCGGCGCGGTCTGCACCAGTTCAAAGCCGGGAATCTGGAAAGCCGCGTGGGCGCTGGTGAAACATGCAGCCAGTGCGGCTGCGAGGAGATAGCGGCGCATAGCCTGCCTTTCTTTACTTGGTACGAATAATGCGCGGCACGGCGCCGTAAGTGCCGGCCGGTTTATTGTCCTGCTCCAGCCGCACCAGGTAGCTACGCAGCGAATCGACATCGCGCACGCCGGTCGCCGCCTGGTTGCTGCCCTGGCGGAAGGTCACAAAGCCGTCATTGCCTTCAGCCAGGAAGTTATATACCGCCACTCGATAGCTGGCGCCTTCGTCGAGCGGCGCACCATTCAACTTGACGCTGTCGCGCACGATGCGCTGGCCCTTCGGCTTGCGAGTATCCCAGGAATAGGTGAAACCTTCCGAAACCTGCAGCAGGCCCCGTTTATCAGCCTCACTGCCGTTCCACTGCCCTTCCAGCAGCGCGAGAATTTGCGCACCGGTCAGGTTCATCACCACGATCTCGTTCCCGAATGGCAGCACAACCTGAGTTTGCGCCATAGTCACCACATTGTCGGCGCCTGCGTCGAGCGCGGTGCGGATCCCGCCTGTATTGGTGAACGCAATCTGCCCCCCCCACTTGCGGGCCGACGCGAGAATGGCGTCTGCAACCACCTGGCCCAGCGGCGATTCGTCGGCATTCGGCATCAACTGCTTGCTGATCGATGCCAACGCGATCTTTGCCACCGGCTTGTTCAGCTCATCGCTGCTGCGTGCGCGCACCGAAGCGAGCAGCGCATCCACTTCCGGCATGCCCGCGTATTTACCTGGCTCCACCACGATATTACGCGCGCTGGCATCGACCACGGCCCCTGTCTGGCGATCCACCACCAGAGAGATGCGCGACAGCATGTGGCCGAATTTTTCAGCCTGCGTCACCAGCTTGCCGTCCACGCGGCACAGGTAGCCGGTGTGCGAATGCCCGCTCACCACCAGCCGCACGGCGGGGTCGAGGCGGCTGACCACGTCGGCGATGTCGCCATCGAGATCGTTGCAGTATTGCTGGTCGTAGCGTGCCTTGGAATGGCCGCCCTGGTGGATCAGCACCACGAAGACAGTCGCGCCTTGCGCGCGCAATTCCGGCAGCAGGCGATTGACCGCCTGCGCCTCGTCAATGAACTGAAGGCCGCTGATGCCGCCCGCGGCCACCAGTTCCGGCGTGTCCTTCAGCACGGTGCCGATGAAGGCGACCTTCACGCCCTTCACTTCTTCGATGCGGTAGGCCGGCAGCAAGGGCTGGTTGCTGCGGGTGTCGATCACGTTGGCGGCCAGGTAGCTGAACCTGGCGCCATCCCAGGACGGGTTGAATTTGCAGGCCTTCTCGGGGCGCGGCGAATTTGCGCAGCCGCCTTTGGCCTGGCGCAGCAGTTCCACGCGGCCGGCGTCGAATTCATGGTTGCCGACCGAAGTGGCGCGCATGCCGAGCAGGTTCAGGGCCTGGATGGTCGGCTCGTCGGCAAACATCGCCGACATCGCCGGGCTGGCGCCGATCATGTCGCCGGCGCCGACCACTACCAGGTCCGGATCATCCTTGCGCCAGGCCTGTACCGTGGCGGCCACGGCGTCGATGCCACCCGCCTTGACAGAGTCATTGAAGCGCGACGCCTCCAGGTGGCCGTGCAGGTCATTCAGGCCGACCAGGGTCAGCTCAACCTGGTTGTCGGGACGCTGCGTTGCGCAGCCAGCCAGCAAGGCCGCCAGGGCCAGTGGGCGCAGTAAAGGCTTCATGGAGATCACTTTGGATAAAAGGAGATTGTACAGGTCCCGCTGTTTCCGGCGCATACCGGGAAACGATATGTTACGCACAAAAAAAACGGGCCTCGCGGCCCGTTTTTTCTTCATGCACTCAAGCTTAGAACTCGTAGCGCAGGGTAGCCTGGATGGCCCACTGCGATTCGCCCTTAACCTGGCGAACTTCGTAGTCTTCCACCGAGTCGCGCACGCGGTACACGTACTTACCGGTAGCTGGATCAACACCTGCGAAGTCGACGAAGGAACGAGCGTGGCCGCCGGAAGAGGCGAAGCCGACTTCGTTGATATGACCCCATTTCTTGTTCAGCAGGTTGCCGACGTTGAAGATGTCGAAGGTGAAGGAAGCCTTGTTACCTGCGAACAGGCCAGGGATTTCCTGCTTCACGCGCAGGTCGAAGGAGTGGGTCCATGGAGCGAACGAATCGTTACGCTTCACGACGTGGCCCTTGGCGTTGCGCAGGGAGCGGTACTGGTCAACAGTCGCCCAGAAGCGGTCTTCGTTGGCGTGGTTGGTTGCAGTGTCGCCAGCAAAGATGACTTCACCCGAACGCGGCGCCGAAGGAATGTACATCAGGTCATTCGAGGTGGTGCCGTCACCGTTCATGTCGTTGTTGAAGGTCCAGCTGTATGGCTTGCCGGTCTTGCCTTCATAGAACAGGCCGAAGGTGGTGTTGTAGTTGCCGAAGAAGGCCTTGCGGAAGTTGACCATCGCGTTGAAGCGATCCTTCACCAGGTACGAAGAGTTGGACGCAACTTCTTCGTTCGGGTTGAAGGCTGGACGGGAACCGTAGTTCGAGCCCGAGGTCGACGAGGTCAGAGGCGAAACTTCCTTGGCATCGGTGTAGGTGTAAGCCATCGACCAGCCGAAGCCACCCAGCAGCGGACGGCTCAGGGACACGGTTGCCAGGGTGCTGTCGCCTTCCTTGGTGTTGGTTGCGACCAGTACGTTGCCGTAGTTGGCGTTGCTGTTTGCCTTGCTGCGCGCACCAGAGCACTGTGGGCTGCCTGGAGCGGTGCCGTTGGTGGTGGTCAGGCTGCCGGTCGCGGTCCAGCAACCTGGCTGCAGCGCCTTGTCGGTGTAGTACAGCGGACGGCCGTCGGTGCCGATCTTCTGTGGCGCACCCAGATTCAGGTTCTGGTAGTAGATCGAGTCTTTGGTCTTCAGCTTCAGCAGTTCTGCGCCGAACACGACGTTGTACCAAGGCAGTTCGGTGTCGAAGGCAATGTTAGCTTTCCATACGGATGGCTGCCGCAGGCCCTTGGCCAGCGCATCGACGTTGGCAACTGGCGGCGAACCGCCGGCCAGGGTCGGCTGCTTGTTCACGTCTGGGCTGAAGATGCCGGTTGGGCAGGTCACGGAGGAGCTGCCGCACTGGATGGTCATGGTGGCCACACCGTTGTTCTGGTATGGGTTGCCCAGCCATACGGACATGGCAGCGCCCTGGAACAGGCCTGCACCGCCGCGGATCTGGGTCGGACGCTCGGTATCCAGCTTATAGTTGAAGCCAACGCGCGGCTGGAACAGCTTCTGGCCGTCGATGGTGTTGGTGTTGTCCAGGCCGAAACCACCGGTCTGGCGGCCCTGGGTTGCGGCGGTGCCTGGCACTGGAGCAGCAGCCACGGCAGCGTTCTGGGTCGGGGACTCAGGCAGGTCGGCGTAGTCGACACGCACGCCAGCCATTACGCTCAGGCGGTCGTTGACAGTCCAGGTGTCCTGCAGGAACAGGCCGTAGGACTTCAGGGTGAAGTGCGCGATCGCGTCGTTGAAGCTGCGGCCAGCTTGCGGCACCTGCACCGAGAAGCTCGATGGACGGCCGTTGGCGTAGTTTTCCAGCACGGCAGCGGTGATTTGCGCGTTGGTCGCGGTACCGCAGCTGATCGGCTTGTTGCCATTGAAAGCGTAGTTGACGTTGTTCAGGCAAGCGAAGGTGTAGGAACCGTATACGCCCTGCAGGAAGGCGTTGGTGACTTCGTTCTTGTTCAGGTCACCGCCGAACTTGATCTGGTGGTCGCCCATGGCCAGGTTGCCGCCCAGGTAGGCGTCCAGGGTCTTGGTGCCCAGCACATTGCGCTGGCGCGAGAACTCGGTACCGAAGTTCAGGAAGCGGTTGCCGGTCGACACGGTCGACGGGGTGCCGGCTGGGTTAGGACCGGAGAACTGCAGGCCGATCGATGGCAGGGTGGAGTTCACCGCTGGCACGGAATCGTAGTCGCGGGTGGAGAGCTTGAATTCGGTCGAGAAGTTCGGGGTCCAGTCGGAGTACAACTGGGCTACCTTGGTCTCGATGGTTTTCTTCTGCGCGTACCAGTAGGAGTTCAGCGACAGGCCAGTGCCGCTCAGGCCTGGGAACTGCGGCTCGGACTGTGCTGTCTTGGACCAGCGCACCATCAGGCGGTGATCATCGTTGATGTTCCAGTCCACCTTCAGCAGTTTGTCGGTGACATCCATTGCCAGGCCTTCAGGGATCTGCGAAGTGCCGGCGTCAAAGCCATACTTGGTCTTGGAGATGTCTTGTGCCTGGGCGATCGCGTCCGGAGTAATGCCGACGTTGGTCATGCTCGAACCCAGTGGGCCGAACTGTGGCGCAGCGCGCGACGACTCCAGTTTTTCGTAGCCGGCGAACAGGAACAGCTTGTCCTTGATCAGTGGCAGGCCCAGGGTGGCGCCCTTGGTAGTTTCCTTGAATGGAGCCGGGGCGGTGTAGGTATCGGTCGACAGGTTGTAGCGGTCGCCTGCCAGGGTATCGTTACGGAACACGTAGTAGACCGAGCCGTGCACCTTGTTGGTACCGGACTTGGTCACAGCGTTGATATTACCGCCGGTGTAGCCCTTCTGGGTCACGTCGTAGTTGGCAACGTTTACCTGCACCGATTGGATCGCCTCGATCGAAATCGGTTGCTTGGCGGTTGGGGAACCATTAGCTTCCAGGCCGAACGTGTCGTTCACGGCCACGCCGTCGATGGTCATCGAGTTGAAGCGCGAGTTCTGGCCGGCGATCGACAGTTCGCCGCGTTCCTTGTCGGTCTGGGAAACGCGTGGGTCGGTACGGGCGTAGTCTTGCAGGTTGCGGTTGATCGAACCCTGGATGGACAGTTCGGAAGCGCTGATCGAGGTTTGGGTGCCCATATTGGTGCGCGAGAACTTCTCGGCACGTGCGGCGTTGGCGCCGGCAATGGTCACGGTCTGCATGGCCTGACCGATGGTGGCGTCCACTGCTGCGGTTTCAGCAACTTCAACGTAGACGTTTTCACGCTTTTCGGAAACGCCGTTCTTGGTAATGGTGATCGTGTACGGACCGCCGGCGCGCAGGCCGCGAGCGATGTAGCGGCCTTCGCTGTCGGTAACGACATTGCTTGCCGAGCCGGACTCTACGTGCAGCACGGTAACGGTTGCGCCAGCCGCTGGCTTGCCGTCGGAACCCGAAATACGGCCACCAATCGCGGAGGTCGTGTTCTGGGCGAATGCCGGAGCGGCAAACACCAGGGACAAGCTAAACGCAATTTGCGTCAGCCGGAGCCGTTTGTGATTCATCATTGATATACCCCAAAAGAGAACAAATTATTGGTAAATGTCGGCATCTTGCTGCTTGCCGCATTTGCGCTTTTTACTAATGTTGCAAAAATAGTTGCCGCCCAGCGAGTTTAGGCACCTTCCATGACAGGGGTGCTACAGCTTCGTGACATTTGTGTGACGCTTGGGAATTCACAGTTGCATAGACGTATCTTTTCGCCAACTATGCCTGAAAGGCCCTCGCGAAGACAAATTCATTTTCCCTTGCGTATTTATACGCAGGGAAAATAAATTGCTCTTCGTTATACGATTTTCTGCAATTACTGGGGGCGTTCAGGCGGAATTATAAAGAATCCTACGCCTTGTGTGACTTTTGTAACCTTAAGGATTTACAAAACGATGCGCGCACTTGTGGCAAAAGGGCCACAAGTGCGGCTAAACAAGCGCTTACTTTGAGGAAGTTGCAACGTCGGCTTCGAATTTGGTGAAACGGGCATCCAATTGTTTCAGCAGGCGCTGCTTGTCTGCTTCAGCCAGGAAGCCGTAGCGGATGCTGTCATAAGAAAGCTTTTTCACTTCGGCATAGCTGGTTTTGTAGCGGCTGGCGAACAGCACGTATTCGTTGGACAAGGTATTGCGGCTCACGCCGGTATCGTCACTCGACAGCACGAAAGGCACGCCATACTTTCGGTAGATATTGAGCGGATGCGCCTCCCCCTTTACGCCCAGGATGAATTCGTTTGAAGTCAGGTTCACTTCCACCGGAATATTTTTCTCGCGCATCTTCTTCAGGATCGCCAGCGGCTGGCTCTCGTGGGCAATATCCATGCCGTGGCCGATGCGCTTGGCGCCGGCGACATCGATCGCTTCGGCGATATGAAACTTCAGGCCTTCCGGCGGCACCTGGCCCAGGGCCAGCTCGCCGGCGTGCAGCGACAGCTTCACCTTCGGGTATTTGGCGCTCAGGAATTTGTACATGCGCATGTGCAGCTTGTAGTCGCGCATCGAAACCGGATAGTGCTCGGCGCCGACGATATTCACCGACACCACTTTCGGATTCTGGCTGGCGATCTTGAAACCGGCTGCCATCTGCGAGAACACGATCGACGGCGACAGGAAGCGCAGCACGAAAGGCTGGTAGCGCATGGTGAAGTTGTCATCGTCGATGCCGGCGCTGCTGCTGTCGACGTAGGCGCTGTAGTCGGCGACGCCCTTATTGAAGGCCGGGCTGGCTTCCAGCTTGGCCAGATAGGCGGCGAAGCCAGCTTCATCGCTCAGCTTGCCGTCGAATTCGGCGTCGAAAGTGATCGGGGCGATCTCGAACACAGTTTCGATATAGCCCACATTTTCGGCGATCGCGCGCTCTTTCAGTCGCTTTTGGCCGTCATTTCCGTTAGTCGAGGCAACGTCGTTGAAGCGCGGGAAGGTGGTGAAGAAGGCCAGGTCGGGCGCCAACTGGTTTTCGCTGTGGTTGTAGAAGTCCAGGGTAGACCATTTGTGCAACAGTTCGCGGTAGGCGACAGGATCCTGTTCGAGTTGGGCGACCGTCGCGCAGTTCTTGCGGTCGGCAGCCTTGTCGGCCTGCACGCTCCAGGTGGTCTTGTCGACGCAGTAGCCCAGCTTGTCGACCCATTCCAGGTATTGCTCGGCGTAGATGGAGCCGGAGTAATGGTGGTGCAGGTCGGCACCCTTCGGCATATTGTTGAAGAACAGGGCCAGTTCCGCCGTCTTCGGCGCCGGGCCGGAAACCAGTGAAGCGAAGTGGCGCGCGGTGATTTCCGCATTCGACGCCGCCCCGGCGCCTGGCGCGGCAAAGGCGGTGGAAATCGCGGCGGCAAGCAGGAGACGGGTCAGTGGCTTTGGCATGTTCTTTCTCTCGGCGTAGTGGACTTGGGCCAGCCCTATGCACGCGCATGCACCAGGCGGCCACCCGAGTAGGTCGCCGCAACGGCGCGGTCATCCCCCAGCAGCGCCAGTGCGAACAGCAATTCTTCCAGGCTGTCGGTCTTGGCGCTACGGCGTGCCAGCAGCGGCGTGGCCTGCGGGTCGATCACGATAAAGTCCGCTTCGCGGCCGGCGGCAAAGCTGCCGATCGTGTCGTCCAGGTGCAGGCTGCGCGCGGCGCCCAGCGTCGCCAGGTAGAACATGCGCATGGCAGGCAAGTAGCTGCCCTTCAAGCGCGCTACTTTATAGGCTTCATTCATCGTTTGCAACATGCTGAACGAGGTGCCCGCGCCGACGTCGGTGGCCAGCGATAGCAGCATGCCGGCCTTGTCGGCTTGCTCGAAGTCGAACAGGCCGGAACCGAGGAACAGGTTGGAAGTCGGGCACACGGCAGCGGCGGCCCGGGTTTCGGCCATGCGCGCGCGATCCCCTTCATCGAGCCAGATGCAATGGCCGTAGACGGCGCGCGGGCGCATCATGCCGTAGCGGTCATACACGTCGAGGTAGCTGCGCGCCTGCGGGAACAGGGTTTTGACCCAGGCGCATTCTTCCTTGTTTTCCGACACGTGGGTCTGCAGGAAGGTATCCGGATATTTCCGCGCCAGCTCGCCGGCCAGTTGCAACTGGGCTTCCGTTGAAGTCGGCGCAAAGCGCGGCGTGATGGCGTACAGCGAACGGCCCTTCTTATGCCAGCGCTGGATCAGCGCTTCGCTTTCCGCGGCGCCGCTTTCGGCCGTATCGCACAGGAAGTCGGGGCAATGGCGGTCCATCATGACTTTGCCGGCGATCATGCGCAGGCCGCGCTTTTCACTGGCAGTAAAGAAGGCATCCACCGATTGCGGATGCACGGTGCCATACACCATGGCGGTGGTGGTGCCGTTGCGCAGCAACTCGTCGAGGAAGAACTCGGCCACCTGGGCGCCATGCGCCGGGTCCTCGAACTGGCGCTCGGTCGGGAAAGTGTATTGCTCCAGCCATGGCAGCAGGCCGGGCGCCGGCGAGGCGATCATGTCGGTCTGCGGGTAATGCACGTGGGCGTCGATAAAACCGGGCATGAGGATCTTGCCGCGGTAGTCTGTCACCGCCACGCCCGGCGCCAGGGTTGGCGCCAGCGTCGCGTAGTCGCCTGCCGCTTGCACCTTGCCGTCGGCAACGATCAACAGGCCGTCTTCGTGCCAGGCGTGAGCGCGTTCGATGAAGGCCGGATCGGCGTGAAAATGCAGCAAGCCTGCTCGGTAGGCTTGCACGCTGGTGGATTTGCTCATGCTTAGTCTTTCGCCTGGGATTCCCAGACCATCAGTAATTGTGCGGCAACCGAGGCGGCAATGACCGCTGGAGCCTTGTTGATGATACCCGGTAGCCCGATCGGGCATACCATGTTTCGCGTGCTCAAGCCTTTTACCTCGAGGCGGGAGGTGAACTGGGCGCGCTTGGTTTTGGAGCCGATCAGGCCGAACCAGCCGACGTCCGGCCGACGCAGGATCGCTTCGGTCAGTTGCAGGTCCAGCGCGTGGCTGTGGGTCAGGACCAGGTAGCTGGCATTGTCCGGCGCCTCGTCGACGCAGGCTTCCGGCGTGTCGGTGGCCTCGATGGTGACGTTGCCCGGCACCTCGGCCGGGAACATGGCGTCGCGCTCATCGACCCAGGTAACCGTACAGGGCAACTCGGCCAGCGCGCGCACGATGGCGGCACCGACGTGTCCCGCGCCAAACAGGACGAGATGCGCACGCGGAGCCTTGACCGGATCAATCAGCCAGCGGCGTCCGCACGCATCGGTGTGGATATGCGTTTCCTTGTGCTGCTCGGCTATCAGCCGGCATTCCGCTTCGCCATCGATGGCGGTGCTGCGGCAGCTATCGACCTGCCGGCGTTGGCGCAGCTGCGCCATGGCCTCTTCCAACCCGCCGCTGACCGGTTCGAACAGCAGCCAGACGACGCCACCGCAGCATTGGCCCAGTGAGGGCCCCAAGGCAAACCGCTCAAAGTGAACCCGCATGACACGCGCAGCGTGTTGTGCGGCCGCAGGGGTCTGGCGTTGGGGCGTGACACGCGCAGCGTGTTGCGTCCCAGGGCCTGACCCCACGGTTTCCGCCGCGCAGAGAGACAGCATTTCACGCGCAATCTCCAGCGCCTTGTGCTCCAGGTGCCCGCCGCCGATGGTGTCGAACTGGCCGCTTGCGGTGACCAGCATATGCGTTCCCGCCTCGCGCGGCACCGAACCTTCGGCGCGCGCGACCGTGACCAGTACCGCCGGTTCCCCGGCTGGCGTCAACCAGTCAGTCATGTCAGCCTGCCGCTTCGACGGCCGCTTCGACTGCCACTTCAACCGCCGCGATTGCGCGCAGGATTTCCTCGCTGGTCGCAGGCGCGTTCAGTGGCGGATTGACGCGGTGCCCGCCGACTGCGGAAATCGCATCGCGGATGGCAAAGAACACCGAGAACGGCAACAGCAGCGGCGGTTCGCCCACCGCTTTCGAGCGATGGATCGAATCCTCCACATTGCGGTTCTGGAACAGCTTGACGCGGAAGTCTTCCGGGCAATCGGAAATGCCGGGAATCTTGTAGGTGGACGGTGCGTGCGTCATCAGCTTGCCGGCGCCGTTCCACCACAACTGCTCGGTGGTCAGCCAGCCCATGCCCTGGATGAAGGCGCCTTCGACCTGGCCGATATCGATGGCCGGGTTCAGCGACTGGCCGGCATCGTACAGCGCATCGGCACGCAGCAGCTTCCATTCGCCGGTCAGTGTATCGACCACTACTTCAGCCACCGCAGCGCCGTAAGCGTAGTAAGAGAACGGATGGCCGTTCATGGTCTTCGGGTCCCAGTGCAGGTTCGGCGTCGCATAGTAGCCGTCGGACCACAGCTGCACGCGGGCCAGGTAAGCCTTTTGCACCAGCGCTTCGAACGGCACGCTCTGGCCGTTCACGTGAACCTCGTTGGCGAAGAAACGCACATCGGCCGCTTCGCCGCCCAGCGTTTTCGCGGCAAATGCCGCCAGCCGTTCGCGGATCTGGCGCGCCGCATCCTGCGCGGCCTTGCCGTTCAGGTCTGCGCCGGTGGAAGCTGCCGTGGCTGAAGTATTTGCCACCTTACTGGTATCGGTCGCCGTGATGCGCACACGCTCCAGGTCCAGGCCCAGTTCGTGGGCAACCACCTGCAGCACCTTGGTGTTGATGCCCTGCCCCATTTCGGTACCGCCGTGATTGACCAGCACCGAACCGTCGACATACACATGCACCAGCGCGCCGGCCTGGTTCAGGTGGGTCACGTTGAAGGCAATGCCGAATTTGACCGGGGTCAGCGCCAGGCCGCGCTTCAGCACCGGGCTGGCCGCGTTGTAGGCCGCCACCGCAGCGCGGCGGTCACGGTATTCGCTGCTTTGCTCCAGCTCCGCCACCAGCTCATGGATCACGTTATCGACGATCACCTGGCCATACGGCGTTGCATTGCGCTCGGTCTTGCCATAGAAATTCAGGCGGCGGATATCCAGCGCATCCTGCCCGAGATTACGCGCGATTTCGTCGATCACGTACTCGATCGCGATCGCGCCCTGCGGGCCGCCGAAACCGCGGAAGGCGGTGTTCGACTGGGTATTGGTCTTGCCGCAGGCGGCGTGGATCTCCACGTCCGACAGGTAGTAGGTATTGTCGAAGTGGCAGACCGCGCGGGTCGCCACGGGGCCCGACAGGTCGGCCGAGTAGCCTGCACGCGAAGTCATGTCGACCTTGGCCGCCACGATGCGGCCAGTGTCGTCGTAACCCACTTCGTATTCATAATAGAAGCAGTGGCGCTTGCCGGTCACCATCATGTCGTCGTCGCGGTCGGCGCGCAGCTTGACCGGCTTGCCGGTGCGCGCGGCAGCGATGGCCGCTGCGGCAGCCCACAGCGCCGATTGCGATTCCTTGCCGCCAAAGCCGCCACCCATGCGGCGGCATTCGACCGTCACATGATGCGAGTGCAAGCCCAGTGCGTGCGCCACCACGTGCTGCATCTCGCTTGGGTGCTGGGTCGAGCATTGCACCAGCATGGCCCTGCCTTCTTTCGGGATGGCGTAGGCGATCTGGCCTTCCAGGTAGAACTGCTCCTGGCCGCCGACGTAGAGCTGGCCCTTGACCGTATGCGGCGCCTTTTCGAACGCCGCTTGTGCGTCGCCCCGCAGCAGTTTCATTGGCGGCAGCACGTAGGAAGCGGCAGCCTTGGCTTGCTGGGGAGTCAGGATGGCCGGCAGCTCTTCGTAGCCGACCACCCCGCGCTTGGCCGCACGGCGGGCATTGGTGTGCGAATCGGCCACCACGATGAAGATCGGCTGGCCGACGTACTGCACCAGGCCATCGGCCAAGATCGGGTCGTCGTGGATGATCGGGCCGCAGTCATTGGTGCCCGGGATATCGGACACCGTGTACACCGCCACCACGCCGGGCGCGGCGCGCACCGCGTCCAGGTCCAGCGAGGTAATGCGGGCATGGGCCTTGGACGACAGGCCAAGCGCAGCATGCAGGGTGCCCTGCACTTCCAGGATGTCGTCGGTATAAGTCGCCTGGCCCAGCACGTGCAGCTCGGCCGATTCGTGCGTGCGCGGAATGCCGACACCAGTCCAGGTGGCGGCCTTCAGTTCAGGAGTGACGGGATGGTTCATGCTGTCTCCTTACGCACTGACGGCAAAAGCGTTGACGGCATCGGCCGCCAGCGGCGCATCGTTGCGCGTCTCAAGCCAGAAGCGGCGCAGCAGGTTCTGCGCCGTCTTCATCCGGTATTCGCTGCTGGCGCGCATATCGCTCAACGGTGCGTAGTCGCACGCCAGTGCCGCCATGGCGTCGGCCAGCGCAGCCTCGCTCCAGGCGCGCCCGTTCAGCGCGGCTTCCGCCTGTGCCGCGCGCTTCGGCGTCGCAGCCATGCCGCCGAAAGCGATGCGCGCTTCGGCGATTGCATCGCCGTCCATGCGGAAAGCAAAGGCGGCGCAGACGGCGGAAATATCCTGGTCGAAGCGCTTGGCCAGCTTGTAGGTGCGGAAGCGCACGTCCCCGCGCGGTAGCGGCACACGCACCGCCTGGACAAATTCGCCCGGCTGCAGGTCCTTCTTCATGTAATCAAGATAGAAATCTTCCAGCGCCAGCACGCGTTCGCCGGCCGAACCGCACAGCACCACTTGCGCGCCGAGAGCGATCAGCCATGGCATCGAATCGCCGATCGGCGAGCCGTTGGCGACATTGCCGCCCAGCGTGCCCGCATTACGGATCGGCAGCGAGGCGAAACGCTGGCGCAGCTCACCCAATTCATTCGGGTAGTGCCGGCACAGCGCGTTGTAGGCGTCTTCCAGCGACACGCCGGCGCCGATTTCGATGGCGCCATCGTCCACGCGCAGCACTTTCAGCGCATCCACATGGCCGAGGTAAATGATGTCGCCCAGCTCGCGCATCTGCTTGGTGACCCACAGGCCAACGTCAGTGGAACCGGCCAGCAGCACGGCAGACGGGTTGGCTGCGCGCAGCTGGATCAGTTCATCAAGGGTGCGCGGGGCCAGGAAGGTCTGGCCGTGTGCGCTGTAGACGGCCAGCGAATCGCGTTTCAACGCTTCGAGCTGTTCGGCCACACGGGCTGCGTCGAATTCGACTTTCGGCAGTTCGACCATGCGCTGGGCGGCGTCGATGATCGGGCGGTAGCCGGTGCAGCGGCACAGGTTGCCCGACAGGCAATCGTCGATTTCCTTGCGCGAGGCGCACTGGCCTTCTTTTTTCAGGTACAGGCCCCACAGCGACATGGCGAAGCCCGGCGTGCAGAAGCCGCACTGCGAGCCATGGCATTCGACCAGCGCCTGCTGCACCGGGTGCAGGGCGCCATCGGCCTGTTGCAGGTCTTCCACGGTGAACAGGGCCCTGCCGTCCAGCGTCGGGGTGAACTGGATGCAGGAATTAACCGCTTTCAGTTCCAGCTTGCCGTCGACCACGCTGCCCAGTACCACGGTGCAGGCGCCGCAGTCTCCTTCGGCGCAGCCTTCCTTGGTGCCGGTGCAGTGCAAGTCTTCGCGCAGGTGCTGCAACACAGTCTGCGTCGGGGCGGCGTCCCGTACTTCATGTACGGCGCCGCGGTAGTAAAAGCGGATCGGTTCTGACATCTTGTCCTCGCAGGTCTCCTAGCTTGCAAGATAACATTACCGCACCCCAGCCATATAAGAAAACTCTGATTTTGAATATCAGGCGTTTCGCATATAAGGGTGATGCTTGTGCCAGTGCTCGGCAATGTCGATGCGGCGCGTGATCCACACCTTGTCGTGGCTTTGCACATAGTCAAGGAAGCACGCCAATGCGGCAGCGCGCGCCGGACGTCCGACCAGGCGGCAATGCAGGCCGATAGACAACATTTTCGGCTGGTTCAGGCCGTTCGGGTCCCCTTCCTTATAGAGTACGTCGAATGCGTCCTTGAGGTAATCGAAGAATTGGGTGCCGCTGTTAAAGCCTTGCATGGCGGCAAAGCGCATATCGTTGGTGTCCAGGGTGTACGGCACGATCAGCTGCGGCGTGACGGCCGGCTTGCCATCGGCGCCGGTGTGCGCCACTTCCTGCCAGAACGGCAAGTCGTCGCCGTAATAGTCGGCGTCGTAGCGGAAACCGCCATGTTCGACCACCAGGCGGCGCGTATTGGGCGAGTCGCGCCCGGTGTACCAGCCCAGCGGTGCGCTGCCGGTCAGCTCCTTGATGATCTGCACCGCTTCCCTCATGTGGGCGCGCTCGGTTTCCTCGTCCATGTTCTGGTAGGTGATCCAGCGTAGGCCGTGGCAGGCGATTTCGTGGCCCAGCTCCTGGAATGCCGCCACCGCTTCCGGATGGCGTTGCAGTGCCATCGACACGCCAAAAATGGTCAGTGGCAGCTTGCGCTCTTCGAACATGCGCAGGATGCGCCACAGGCCGGCGCGCGAACCGTATTCATAGATCGATTCCATGCTCATGTGGCGGTTCTGAAACGCTGCCGCGCCGATGATCTCGGACAGGAAGGTCTCTGAAGCCGGGTCGCCGTGCAGCACGCAGTTTTCCCCGCCCTCTTCGTAATTCAGCACGAATTGCAGGGCCACGCGGGCCTGGCCCGGCCATTGCGCATGGGGTGGATTGGGGCCGTAGCCAACGAGGTCGCGCGGATAGTTGCTCATGATGGTCCGTGATCAAAGGTATATCCACCATAATATATTGGCGTTATGGCACCGGTATATGATCTGCCGGATAAGCAAAATAAGGAATACAAAATGGGAAAACTGAGCACTCACGTCCTGGATACCGCCAACGGCCGCCCCGCCGCCGGGGTGCGTGTCGCGCTGTACCGCGCCGATGGCTCGCTGGTGAAGGAAGATGTGACCAATGCCGACGGTCGCTGCGGCGCGCCGTTATTGGAAGGGGCCACCATGCAGCCGGGCCAGTACCGGCTGGTGTTTGGCGCCGGCGACTATTTCGCCGCAGCGGGCGTGGAATTGCCAGAGCCCCGCTTTATCGATGAAGTGACGATCGCCTTCGGCATCGCGCACGCCGACCAGAACTACCACGTGCCGCTGGTGGTGTCGCCCTGGTCGTATTCAACGTACCGCGGCAGCTAGTCGCGCAGCATGACGGCGCGCTCGCCGCGCCGGGCTTTCCGCTGGAGCTGCATCAGGCCATACAGCAAAGCCTCCGGCGTCGGCGGGCAGCCCGGCACGTAGACATCGACCGGCACGATGCGGTCGCAGCCGCGCACCACTGAATACGAGTAGTGGTAATAGCCGCCGCCATTGGCGCAGGAACCCATCGACACCACGTAGCGCGGTTCGGCCATCTGGTCGTACACCTTGCGCATGGCACGCGCCATCTTGTTGGTCAGGGTGCCGGCCACGATCATCAGGTCGGCCTGGCGCGGCGAAGGCCGCGGGCACATGCCGAAGCGGTCCATGTCATAGCGTGCCGACGCGGCTTCCATCATCTCCACCGCGCAGCAGGCCAGCCCGAAGCTCAGGTACCACAGGCTGTTGGTGCGCACCGTTTCCATCAGCGAGTCCAGCGAAGTGAGCACGTAACCGTCGCGCTCCAGAGTAGCTTCCAGTTCCATTTGGTTCCCCTTTCAGTAGCGTCGCTACGATAGCGGGGAGTGCATGGAAAATATTGTATGGATGCGACACGTGCGGCGCTTAATAGTCCTCGCGGGTGACGATGGCACGCGAGGCGTCGTCGTAGCGCAGCAGGCGCAAGGCGCCGCTGGCATCGGTCGCCGCTTCCATCAGGGCCTTGGGCGCAAGTCCTGTGAACAGCACGAAGTCGCGCACCATATGCGCCTGGTCGTGGTAACCGCAATCGACCGCCAGCCGGGTCAGCCCGCCGTGCCGCAATGGCGTGGCAATCATGCGCGACAGGGCACGAATGTAGCGCATCATGCGGCGGCCGTCGCGGATGCTTTGGCCATAGCTGGCCATCACGCGCCGCTCAAGCTGGCGCACGCTGATGCCGAAGCGGCTGGCTATTGCATCATTAGGAAGGGCCAGCAATGCCGGCGGCAGTATGAACGGCGCCGCACCGCGTGCCAGCCGCTCTTCACGCGCCGCCAGGCGCTGCATCAGCCAATCGCACACCAGCGCCACCCAGCGCGCACTGTCGGTGCTGGCGCGCAAGCGCTCTTCCAGCGTCGCCGCGCCCTGCCACTCGGGGGCGGCATCGGCCAGCGGCACCACGGCGTCACGCAATTCACCCAGCGGGATATCGAACAGGCGGCCGAACTGGCCCGACTCGATGACGACGCTGATGAAGGTGGTGCCGGGTTCCCACACCGCAGGAAAGTGCTGCGTCAGCGGGCCGGTGACAAAAGGTTCGGCATGCAGCCGCTCGCGCCCGCCGGCATCGGCAAAGCGCGAGCCGCCACGGATGAAGAAGGTGAGCATGGCGCAGGGTGAGGCCGGCACCAGCACCGCTCCCGGGCTGGACAGCTCAATATGGAAATACCGCACCACCCGCGCCAAGCCGGGCGGCGGGGCAATCGCTAGTCGCAGCGGTTCGCTGCTCGTCTCTGGGGTGCGCATCCAGCCATTATAGAAGAATGTGGTTCGGGCAAGGCCTATGGCAAAATCAGCACTTTTTCCAAGGAATAAGATGGCCCCAACTTTTCGGGTCCTGGTGCAAGGGCTGTTGCCCGGGCATGTGCGCGCAGAATCCGTGGCGCGCCTGGCTGCACTGTTCAAGCGTGATGCCAGCCAGATGGAAGCCATGCTCGATAGCGGGCCAATGGTAGTCAAGAAAAACGTTGCGCGCGAAGTCGCCTTGCAGTACGTGGATGCCCTGGCGCGCTGCGGCTGCGCCGCCGGCATCGAGGCCGAGCAGGCAACGCCGGCGGTGGATCGCAACGCGATCCTGCCGCAATTGCAGCGCGCCGATGCGCGCGGTGACGCTGCTGAACAGGCCTTGCGGATCAGCTTGCCAGGCGACCTGGCCCTCGGCTTTTATGCCGACGGCCCGTCCGGCCGCTCGACGATCAACCACGGCATGCTGGCCGCCCTCGGCCTGACAGTCGAGGAATTGCAGGACATTGCCGCGCACAACCTGTATGCCAAGGTACGTCCCCAGTTACAGTTCGAGCGGGTGGCAATGCAGGGACCCACGGGCGAAACCGGGCCCGGCTTTTTCCACTACCTGACGGCCGGCGAGGGCCTGTCCGCCACCTGCATGCTGCTGTCCCCGATCTGGGACCACATCGGCCACCTGGTACAGGGGCGCTTCCGCATCGCCATCCCCAATGCCGACACATGCCTGTTCTGCGGCTCCGATGAAGAACTGACTGTTGCAATGATGACCGATATCGCCGACGACATCTGGCGTGAGTCCGGCGACAAGGCCCTGTCCAGGCAGATATTCACGCTGGATGGCGCCGGCCTGCTTGCCGTGGTGCCGGATGCCGGCCTGGCCCACAAGAAGTCTTCCGTTATCGATCCCCGCAGCAGGGCTTCCGACCCCGGCCTGCTGCAACTGTCGCAGGCCCGCTTGCGCCAGCTCCAGCGCGAACTGTTCGAACCAAGCCAGGAACTGAACGCGGCCGACCGCCAGGCCTGGCTGCAATTGTTCGAAGAACAGTTGGCGCGCGGCGATAGCCGTGCGGCGATCGTGCTGGACCCGGAGCGCGCTGTGGTGGCCGCCTATACCGACGAGCTCGATTGCGTGGTCCTGTTGCAGTTCGACCCGCAACTGGCCCGCCTGCACGGCTGGCAGGAAGGCAGCCGCCTGCTGACCGTCAACCTGTATGTGCCACGCCAGCATGGCCTGGCAGGCGACGTGAAGCCGGGCCCGGCCGACACCGGCACCTATGGCAACTTCCGCCCCATGATCGCCGACCTGCTGACGGACGACCAGCGGCGCCTGGCAGACCGCAAGGCGCAGATCGACGAAGCCGAATGGCAGCGCATCTTGCTGCAAGGCCGCCATGCCTGGCACGACGAACGCCGCACTCCGCGCGATGGCCGCCCCCTGCATTGCGGCACGCCGGTCGAGCAGCCCATCCCGGCGCCGCGCCAGCAACCAACCGGCAATGGCGCCAGGGGCGGCCTGTTCGCCCGCCTCGCCCGCCTCGCCAAGCGGCTGATGTCGCGCGGCTAGGCGGAGCGCCGGAGCGTCCGGGCCAGCCCGGACGCCATGTTAGAATCGTCCTCTTACTGACTCGTCATTACGACCTTGGATACCGTTCCCTTGTGGGCGCAATTTGCCGTCCTCGCCTTCCTGATTCTCGCCTCGGCCTTCTTTGCCATGGCCGAAACCGCCCTGATGGCGGCCAATCGCTTCCGCCTGCGCCACCAGGCCAAACGCGGCAGCCGCCGCGCCATCGCCACCCTGTGGCTGCTCGAACGTACCGAACAACTGCTGTCGCTGGTCCTGCTTGCCAACACCCTGATCAACGCCATGGCCATTGCCCTGGCCACTGCCATCGCGATTACCCAGTTCGGACTGGAACAGCATGTGATCCTGCTGTCGACCGTGATCGTGGTATTCATCCTGATCGTGCTGGCCGAAATTTCGCCGAAGATAGTCGGCGCGCGCTACGCCGACCAGATCGTGCTGCCGGCTTCTTTCGTGCTGCGCCCGCTGCTCTCGGTGTCCAAGCCGCTGCTGTGGTTCGTGCACCTGTTCGTCAACACCTTGCTGCGCCTGTTCCGCATCAAGCCCACCGGCCAGATCCACGAGGGCAAGCTGTCGCCGGACGAATTGCGCTCGGTGCTGCTGGAAAACGGCAGCTTCATCCCGAAAAAGCACAAGAGCATCCTGCTCAACCTGTTCGACCTCGACACCATTTCGGTGGAAGACATCATGACCCCGCGCGCCCATATCGAGGCGCTCGACCTGGCCATGCCGGTGGACGACATCAAGTCCCAGCTCACCACCTGCTTCCACAACAAGCTGCCGGTGTGTGACGGCGAAATCAACCGGATTGTCGGCATCCTGCACGTGCGCAAGGCCATCGCCCTGCTGAACGAACAGGATGAACTGACGGTCGAACACTTCCGCAAGCTGCTGTCCGAGCCCTTCTTCATCCCGCAGGACACGCCAGCCTTCGCCGCCCTGCAGAACTTCCAGGAGAACAAGGAACGCCTGGCCATCGTGGTCGACGAGTATGGCGAGGTGCAGGGCCTGGTCACGCTGGACGACATCATCGAGGAAATGATCGGTGAATTCACCACCTCCACCCCAAGCGCGGCGCGGGCCGACAGCTTCGGCTGGGACGAGCACGGCGAATGCCTGCTGGAAGGCAGCACGGCATTGCGTGACATAAACAAGCGTCTGGGTTTAAACTTTCCTCTGGATGGGCCCAAGACCCTGAACGGCATGCTGTTAGAAGTTTTACAAGAAATTCCCGACGCCCCCATTTCCGTCAAAGTGGGTTCCTGCATCGTGGAAGTGGTGCAAGCGCAAGACCAGGCCATTAAAGTAGTGAAATTACGACGTCCGGAGCCGCGCCAGGCAGAGTGAACTGTGCGGACCTTTACAAAAATGATGCCTACAGGCATCATCCGGAGACTCACTCTTTATTAACATTCTGATAGTGCGCTCCTATGGCAGCAGTCCAACCCAACTCGGCGTCCGGCTCCCCTATGCCGGGATTGGCCCGAGCCCTCATGCAAGCGGGGCGTCTTACCCTGCCGCAAGCGGACGCGCTGAACAAAAAGGCTATTGCCGAAAAGTCCACGTTTATTGATGTGCTGCTGGCTGGCGGCACCATTAACGCGCGCGATCTGGCTCTCTTCTGCGCCGAAACCTTCGCCTACCCGCTGCTCGACCTGAGCGCCATCAACACGGAAGTCCTGCCGCCCAAGGCCATCGATATCCGCCTGATGGCCACCCAGCGCGTGATTCCGCTGGCCAAGCGCGGCAACAAAATGTCGGTAGCGCTGTCCGACCCAACCAATACCCAGGCCCTGGACCAGATCAAGTTCCAGGCCGAATCCACGGTGGAACCGGTGATTGTGCAGCACGACGTGCTGCTCAAGATGCTGGAAACCCTGACCAAGAGCTCGACCCAGACCGTCCTCGACATGGCGGGCGACGAAGGCGACATCGAGTTCGCCGAAGACGACAGCTCGGCCCAGGCGCCGGGCGCCGCGGCTGCCGACGCCGAGGTGGAAGACGCCCCGATCGTGCGTTTCCTGAACAAGATGCTGATGGATGCGGTCAATATGGGCGCCTCCGACTTGCACTTCGAGCCTTACGAGAAGTTTTACCGCATCCGCTTCCGCGTCGACGGCAACCTGATGGAGCACGCCCAGCCGCCGACCTCGATCAAGGACAAGCTGGTATCGCGTATCAAGGTGTTGTCCAAGCTCGATATTTCGGAAAAACGCGTGCCGCAGGACGGCCGCATGCGCCTGATCGTGTCGTCCACCAAGACCATCGACCTGCGCGTATCGACCCTGCCGACCCTGTTCGGCGAAAAGACCGTGATGCGTATCCTGGATGCGACCCAGGCCCAGATGGGCATCGATTCGCTCGGCTACGACCCGGACCAGAAGGAAGTCCTGATGGACGCCGTGCACCGCCCTTACGGCATGGTGCTGGTGACCGGCCCGACCGGTTCCGGCAAGACGGTGTCGCTGTACACCTGCCTGAACATCCTGAACAAGCCCGGCATCAATATCTCGACCGCGGAAGACCCGGCCGAGATCAACCTGCCCGGCATCAACCAGGTCAACGTCAACGACAGGGCCGGCCTGACCTTCCCGGTTGCGCTGAAATCCTTCCTGCGCCAGGATCCGGACATCATCATGGTCGGTGAGATTCGTGACCTGGAAACGGCGGACATCGCGATCAAGGCCGCACAGACCGGCCACATGGTGTTCTCCACCCTGCACACCAATGACGCGCCGTCGACCCTGACGCGTCTGATGAACATGGGCGTCGCGCCCTTCAATATTGCCTCCTCGGTCATCTTGATCACGGCACAGCGCCTGGCGCGCCGGCTGTGCACCTGCAAGAAACCAATCGACATTGCGCCGGAACTGTTGGTGAAAGCCGGCTTCAAGAACGAGGACCTGGATGGCACCTGGAAACCTTACGGCCCGGTGGGCTGTGAGCGCTGCAACGGCTCGGGCTATAAAGGCCGGGTCGGTATCTACCAGATCATGCCGATCACGCCCGCGATCGAAGCATTGATCCTGGCAAATGGCAACTCGATGCAGATCGCGGCACAATCGGAAGCAGAAGGCGTCAAGTCGCTGCGCCAATCGGGCCTGGTCAAGGTCAAAAACGGACTGACCAGCCTGGAAGAAGTGCTGGGCTGCACCAACGAATAGGAAATTAGGATATGGCTACTGCGGGCACCGCAAAAGAACAGGTTTTCACGTGGGAAGGCAAGGATAAGACTGGCAAGACCGTGCGCGGAGAAATGCGCGCCGGCGGCGAGGCCGTGGTCAATGTAACCCTGCGCCGCCAGGGCATCATGGCCACCAAGATCAAGAAAAAGGTCTATCGCTCGGGCAAAAAGGTCAGCGAGAAAGACCTGACCCTGTTTACCCGCCAGCTGGCGACCATGATGAAGGCCGGCGTGCCGCTGCTGCAGGCCTTCGACATCGTCGGCAAGGGCCATTCCAATCCTTCGGTATCGAAACTGGTGCTGGACCTGCGCGCCGATATCGAGACCGGTACCAGCCTGAACATGGCGTTCCGCAAATACCCGCTGTATTTCGATCCGCTGTTCTGTAACCTGGTGGCCGCCGGCGAACAGGCCGGTATCCTGGAGGAACTGCTGACCCGCCTGGCGATCTACAAGGAAAAGACGCTGGCCATCAAGGGCAAGATCAAATCGGCCCTGACCTACCCGGTCGCCGTGCTTGGCGTGGCATTCATCGTCACGGCCGTGATCATGATCTGGGTGGTGCCGGCCTTCAAGGAGGTATTCTCCAGCTTTGGTGCCGACTTGCCGGCGCCGACCGTGTTCGTCATGACGCTGTCGGAATACTTCGTCAAATACTGGTACATCATCTTCGGCACGCTGTTTGGCGGCCTGTACTTCTTCTTCCAGAGCTGGCGCCGTTCCGTCAAGATGCAGGCGTCGATGGACCGCCTGCTGCTGAAGGTTCCGGTGTTCGGCGAGGTGATCCGCAAGGCCACCGTGGCACGCTGGACCCGTACCCTGTCCACCATGTTCGCCGCCGGCGTGCCGCTGGTGGAGTCGCTGGATTCGGTGGGCGGCGCAGCCGGCAACCACGTCTACATGGAAGCAACCAAGAAGATCCAGACCGAAGTCAGCACCGGTACCAGCCTGACCGTGGCAATGCAAAACGCCGACGTGTTCCCGAGCATGGTGACCCAGATGGTGGCCATTGGCGAAGAATCCGGCGCGCTGGATGCGATGCTGAGCAAGGTCGCCGACTTCTACGAGGAAGAAGTGGATGAGGCAGTATCGCAGCTTTCGAGCCTGATGGAACCGATGATCATGGTGATCCTGGGTGTCCTGATCGGCGGTCTGGTGGTTGCGATGTACCTGCCAATCTTCAAACTCGGTTCGGTGGTGTAATCAGCATGCAAGACGTCTTCATGCTGTTCTCGCCGCCTGCCACGCTGGCCGCCGCCGTGGTGGCCGGCATCCTCGGCCTGCTGATCGGCAGTTTCCTGAACGTGGTGATCCACCGCGTTCCGGTCATGATCCAGCGCGAGATCGACAGCGTTTGCGCCTGCGAGCGCGACGAAGAGGAGCCCCATCCGGAGCGCTACAACCTGGTGGTGCCGCGTTCGGCGTGCCCGCACTGCGGCCACCAGATCACGGCGCTGGAAAATATTCCGGTCATCAGCTGGCTGGTACTGCGCGGCAAATGCAGCGCCTGCAAGGCGCCGATTTCGGCGCGCTACCCGGCCATCGAGATGCTGACCGCCGTGCTGTCCGCGGGGCTGGTGTGGCACTTCGGCTCCGGCTGGGCCGGCATGGCCGCCGTGGTCTTTGGCTGGCTGCTGCTCGCAATGACCTTCATCGACCTCGACACCCAGTACCTGCCGGACGACCTGACCTACCTGCTGCTGTGGCTTGGCCTGCTGGTCAACGTCAAAGGCCTGTTCGTGCCGCTGCCGGATGCGGTGCTGGGCGCAGCCGCCGGTTATCTGACGCTGTGGACCGTGTACTGGATCTTCAAGCTGGTGCGCAACAAGGAAGGCATGGGCTATGGCGACTTCAAGCTGCTGGCCGCACTGGGCGCCTGGATGGGCTGGCAGATGCTGCCGGCGATTATCCTGTTGTCCTCGGTGGTAGGTTCAGTGATTGGCATCGGCATCATCGTCGCCTCGCGCCTGGGCTTCGACCACAAGATCCCGTTCGGCCCTTACCTTGCCGGCGCCGGCCTGGTGGCGCTGCTGTACGGACAGCAAATCACCAGCTTCCTTTACGGAGTACCGGGCTGACATGCCGGCGCGCTTCGTGGTCGGCCTGACAGGCGGCATCGGCAGCGGTAAAAGCCTGATTGCCAATATGTTTGCCGACCGCGGCGCCAGCATCGTCGACACCGACCAGATTGCCCACTCCCTGACCGGGCCCAATGGCGCCGCCATGCCCGACATCCTGGCCGAATTCGGCCCCTATATGGCTGACAGCCACGGCGCCATGGACCGCGCCAAAATGCGCGAACTGGTGTTCCGCGAACCGCCTGCCAAGCGCCGGCTGGAAGCCATCCTCCACCCCATGATCCGCGACGCTACCCTGGCCGCCGCCGCCGCCGCCAGCGGCGACTATGTGATGCTGGCGATTCCCCTGCTGGTCGAATCCGGCGCCTGGAAACAGCGCGTCAACCGCGTGCTGGTGATCGACTGTCCGGAAGAAGTCCAGGTGGCGCGCGTGATGGCGCGCAACGGCCTGGCGGAAGACCAGGTGCGGGCCATCATGGCGACCCAGGTGCCGCGCGCAGTGCGTTTGGCGGCTGCCGACGATGTCATAGACAATGGCGGCCGGATCGACGCTTTAACCCCTCAAGTAGACCGTTTGCATGGTTTTTATCAGCAATATTTGTAATTTTGCTTCGCATAGTTCAGAATCACGAGATTATTAATAGGTCTTCCACACGAGGGATGCTTTGATCGTTTACGAATATCCTTTCAATGAGCGCATCCGCACCTTGCTGCGCCTGGAGGATTTATACGAGAAATTCAAGTTCTTCGTGCATCAGGAACACCCGATGCAGCACCACGTCGCTCTGGCCACCATCTTCGACATGCTTGAAGTGGCCGGGCGCGCCGACCTCAAATCCGACCTGTTGCAGGAACTCGAACGCCAGCGCCAAAGCCTGCTTGGCTACCGCTCCAATCCGAATGTCCAGGCCGACATGCTGGACGCCATCCTCAGCGAACTCGACAGCGTTTCAAGCGCCCTGGTCGCCTCGCAAGGTAAGACCGGCCAGAACGTGCGCGACAATGAATGGCTGATGAGCATCCGCGGCCGCACCATCATTCCCGGCGGCGCCTGCGAATTCGACCTGCCCTCTTACTATGCCTGGCAAAAGCAGCCGGCCGAAAAGCGTTTCAACGATATCGTCACCTGGTTCAATCCACTGGCGCCCTTGTTCGACGCGCTGGCCCTGGTGTTGCGCCTGCTGCGCGATTCCGGCGCACCGGTGAAGATGATTGCTAATGCGGGCAGTTACCAGCAAATGCTGCAAGGCAAGGTCTACCAGATGCTGCGCCTGTCGGTTGACGGCGCGCTGGGTGCGATCCCCGAGATTTCGGCCAATAAATACATGCTGTGGGTGCGCTTCACTTCCCAGGGCGGCGACCTGAAACCCAAGCCGCTGGAAGAAGATGTACCATTCGAGCTCACCCTCTGTAATTTCTAAGCACCATGCCTACTGTCGTTGAATGCCCCACCTGCCATGCCAAGGTAGAGTGGACGGAAGCCAATCAATTCCGCCCTTTCTGCAGCGAACGCTGCAAGATGATCGACCTTGGCGCCTGGGCCGAGGAAAAGTACACCATCCCCGGCACCGCGCCGACCGATCCGCTCGACGAAGACAAGCAATAAGAAAGTCGGGGTCAGCTCCGGCAATCGGACATTAAGCTCCTCGAGAAGCCGGAGCTGACCCCGACTTTTAATATCGTACTTTGTCGAGCCATTCCAGCAAGGGAATGGTGGCTGGCAGCAGCGGCTCCACGCCTACCGTTCCCTGCCAGGCAAAGGCCTGGCCTTCCAGGCTTTGCGGCTCGCCGCTCCATTCGCGGCTGATGAAGAAATGCAGCCGCACGTGCGCGTGTTCGTACACGTGCTCTACGCCGCACCATTCTTCGGCGCTCAGGATATGGATGCCCAGTTCCTCCACGAACTCGCGCTTGAGCGCTTCGATGATGGTTTCGCCCGGGTCGACTTTCCCGCCCGGGAATTCCCAGTAGCCGGCATAAGGCTTGCCTTCCGGGCGCTGGCCGAGCAGGACATCGCCATTGGCCTGCATCAGGATGCCGACCGCAACATCAATCGGGCGTTGCTGCGCGCCGCTCATTTCAGCCTCCCCGCATAGTCGCGCGCGAACTGCCACGCCACGCGGCCGGAACGCGAGCCACGCTGCAGCGCCCATTGCAGTGCTTCGGCGCGCGCGTCGGCAATTTGCGGCACGCTGCAGCCAAAGGCGGCCAGCCAGTGCGCCACGATGCCCAGGTAATCGTCCTGCTTGAACGGGTAGAACGACAGCCACAGGCCAAATCGCTCGGACAACGAAATTTTCTCCTCCACCGTTTCGCCCGGATGCAGGTCGCCATCCTCATCATGCTTGTATGAAGCGTTGTCCGACATGCGTTCGGGCATCAGGTGGCGGCGGTTGGAGGTGGCGTAGATCAGCACATTGTCGATCACCGCCGATACCGAACCATCCAGAGCCACCTTCAGCGCCTTGTAGCCGCTCTCCCCTTCCTCGAACGACAGGTCGTCGCAGAACACCACAAAGCGTTCAGGGCGGCCTGCCACCAGGTCCATGATGTCTGGCAGGTCATGCAGGTCTGCCTTGTCGACTTCGATCAAGCGCAGGCCTTGCGGTGCGAACGCCGCCAGGCAGGCCTTGATCAGCGAAGACTTGCCGGTACCGCGCGCGCCGGTCAGCAGCACGTTGTTGGCAGGCTTGCCTTCCACGAACTGGCGCGTGTTCTGCTCGATCTGCGCCTTCTGACGGCCAACGTGCTGCAAGTCGTCGAAGGCGATTTGCGCAGGACGCAGCACCGGCTGGAGATAGCCGGTGTGGCCCCGCTTGCGCCAGCGGAAAGCGGTGGAAGCCTTCCAGTCCGGCTTGGCAGCTGCCGGTGGAACGATGGCTTCCACGCGCGCCAGCAGAGCCTCGGCGCGCTTGAGGAATTGGTCGAGTTGGGCAGACATCCGCTCAGGAACGGTAGTCGGCGTTGATCGACACGTAGTCGTGCGACAGGTCGCAGGTGTAGACGGTGGCAGCGGCAGCGCCGCGCGCCAGCTTCACGCGCACGGTAATTTCGCTTTGCTTCATCACGCGCTGGCCCTGCTCTTCCTGGTAGTCCGGATTGCGGCCGCCGTCCTTGGCCACCCACACGTCGTCCAGGTAGAGGTTGATCTTGCTGACGTCCAGGTCGTCCACGCCGGCATAGCCGATGGCGGCCAGGATGCGGCCCAGGTTAGGGTCGGAAGCGAAGAAAGCAGTCTTCACCAGCGGCGAATGGCCGATCGAGTAAGCGATCTTGCGGCATTCGGCGGCGTCCTTGCCGTCTTCCACGGTGATGGTCATGAACTTGGTGGCGCCTTCGCCGTCACGCACGATGGCTTGCGCCAGGAATACCGACAGTTCGGTGACCGCGGCAGCCAGCGCCTTGTATTCAGGCGAGTCGACGGAATCGACCACCAGGGTTCCGGCGCCGGTGGCAACCAGCATGAAGGAATCGTTGGTCGAGGTGTCGCCGTCGATAGTGATGCAGTTGAAGGACTGGTCGGCCGCTTCCCTGACCAGCACGTCCAGTACCGGCTGCGATACCTTGGCGTCGAAGGCCAGGTAGCCCAGCATGGTGGCCATGTTCGGCTTGATCATGCCGGCGCCTTTCGAGATGCCGGTCATGGTGACTTGATGGCCGGCGATATCGACCGTGCGCGAGCCCGCCTTCGGCTGGGTGTCGGTGGTCATGATCGCTTCGGCAGCGTTGAACCAGTTATCCAGCTTGAGGTTCTGGATGGCTTTCGGCAGGCCGGCCACAATCTTCTCGACCGGCAGCGGCTCCAGGATCACGCCGGTGGAAAACGGCAGGATCTGCTGCGCGTCGCAACCCAGTTCCCTGGCCAGCGCAGCGCAGGTAGTGCGGGCATTGGCCAGGCCGGATTCGCCGGTGCCGGCATTGGCATTGCCGGTGTTGATCATCAGGGCGCGGATCGGCTTGCCGCCCGCTTTCACGGCCGCCAGGTTTTCCTTGGAGATCTGTACCGGTGCGGCGCAGAAGCGGTTCAGCGTGAACACGCCGGACACGGTGGCGCCATCGGCCAGCTTCAGGACCAGCACGTCCTTGCGGCCCGGCTTTTTGATACCGGCTTCGGCAAAGCCAAGCTCGATACCGGCGACCGGCTTCAGGTCGGCGGCGACAGGGATGGGGGAATTGACGGCCATGGTTTTCTTCTCAATCTTGATGGGGAACGAAGTAGTTATTTTAAACGCACGCGCATTTCAGTGCGCGGTGCAATATCGCTAATCAAAGAACTCCAAAATCCCACAGTTTCTAGAATCTGCTCTCTATTTGTGCAAGTTCAGATTCATTTTGGTGGAATTTTAGTTTATTCTAGGAAACTGCCATAAACAAAATGGCATGACTTTGGTGCGCTGCACTAACAATAAAACAACATTCGATCGGATCACTTTCATGAAGAAACAGCTTCTCGCCGCCGCCATGCTGGCTGCTACTGGCATGATGGCTCAGGCCGGTACTCTGGGCGACGGCAACCTGAGTATCAGTGGCTTTGGCACCCTGGGTGTAGCCAAGACCAACTCCGATGACGCGAAATTCGCGCGCTACAACCAGGCCGCGGGCACCGGTGACTCGCCGCGCATCGGCCTGGACAGCAACCTGGGCCTGCAAGCCACCTACGCCTTCAACGACAGCCTGTCGGGCACGGTGCAGGTACTGACCCGCAAGAACACCAGCCAGCAGTTCACCACCGACCTGACCTGGGGCTTCCTGAAATACAAACTGAACGACGAGACCAATGTGCGCCTGGGCCGCGTGGTGCTGCCTGCCTTCCTGATCTCGGACTACCAGAACGTTGGCTATGCCAACACCATGATGCGCCCGCCGATCGAAATGTACGGCCAGGCCCCGATCGAAAACATGGACGGTGCTGACGTCAACTGGCAGCACGCTTTCGGCGACACCAACGTCACCGTGCAGGGCTTTGGCGGCGTCAGCCGCGGCAAGCTGTACATCCCGACCGGCGGCGGCTCCGTCGCCAAGCACCAGTCGCCGGTTTTCGGCGCTGCCGTGACTGCCGAATACGGCCCGTTCACCGCCCGCCTGGCGCATGCCCGCGCCAAGATTGAAGTCAACAACCTGGCCCCGATCAACGCCCTGACCGGCGGCCTGGCTGCCACCGGTGTTCCAGCCGCGATCCAGCTCGCCGACGACCTGACGCTGAAGGGCGGCAAGAAGATGAGCTTCACCGAAATCGGCCTGACGATGGACTGGAAGAACATCGTGCTGCAAGCCGAATACGCCCAGCGCCGCGCCCACGAGCCGGTCTATATCCCTGAGACCAACTCGGGCTACATCATGGCCGGCTACCGCTTTGGCAAAGTACTGCCTTACTACGCCCACGCTTACTATAAGGGCCACGGCTCGTCCGTGACCGTGCCGACCGTGCCTGCTGCCCACCCATTGGCGCCAACTTTCGGCGCCGTGCGCGGCCTGCTGGTATCGCCAGAGCAGAAGTCCGACCTGGTCGGCATGCGCTGGGACTTCGCCAAGTCGCTGGCCCTGAAGGTACAGATCGACCACGTGAAGCCGCAAGTCAAAGGCGGCTCCCTGATCCTGCCGTCCGGCGTGATGACCTATGACAAGAGCGTCAACGTCTATGCCGCCGGCATCGACTTCGTCTTCTAAGGAGATATGGCCATGCAAAAAATCCTGACCGCCCTCCTCGCTTCGGCCCTGCTTGCCGCAGCCCTGCCGGCATCGGCCGAGATCGTCGTGATCGTCAACAAGGACAATCCGGCATCGCGCATGTTCTCGGAACAGGCGTCCCAATTCTTCCTCGGCAAATCGGCCATGTTCACCCCGGTGGACCAGTCGGAAGGCTCCAAGATTCGCACCGACTTCTACCAGAAAGTCGCCGACAAGGATCCAGCCCAGGTGAAAGCGATCTGGTCCAAGCTGGTATTTACCGGCAAGGCCACGCCACCGAAGGAATTCAAGTCCAACGCCGAGGTCAAAAAGGCCGTGGCGGACGATCCGAAAGCCATCGGCTACATCGACAAATCGGCTGTCGACGACAGCGTCAAGGTCATCCTGACCCTGCCATAAGCCGCAAACCTTTACTGCGCCCGCTACGCGCCCACGCCGCCCCGCAACAGCCGGGCGGCGTTTTTTTTAGATTTCGGCAACTTTCACTAATGAAGGGATACAATGTTCCGATAATCAAAAATTAACAAAGCTGGGGAGCACAACTTGAAGCTTTCGCTGCGCGCGAAATTCCTGCTGCTAAGCGCTTTCGTCCAGGCCATGGTGGTGGCCCTGTTGATCGGCAACAGCTTGCGCCTGATGACCAATGCCGTCAGCCGCAATGCCGACCGCGTCGCCCACGAATACGCCGTCAACCTCAACCTGACCCTGACGCCTTACGCCAGCAGCGGCCGGCTCGGCGAATTGCGCAGCTACTGGTCGGAAATGCTGTCCGACCCACGTGACAGCTTTCTGCGCTATATCGTGATTCTCGACGCCTCCGGCGAAACGGTGCTGGAAGCGGGCGAGCGCCCCGAGTTCATGCCGGAAGCGCTGCGCCAGGCGCAGCTGGGCGGTGGGGTGCGCACTTCCGTTGACGGCAACTTGCTGCACGCGCAGGCGCCGCTGCTGCTGAAAGATAACCAGGTGGGCATGCTGCACTTCGGTCTGTCCACCGTCGACCTGGTGACGGCGCGTGACGACGTGCTGCGCCAGGGCGGCCTGATCGCCCTGCTCGGATTCGCATTGGCCCTGCTGCTGTTCTACGCCATGACGCGCGGCGTTGGCAAGCGCCTGGGCGCCCTGGCCCAACACTCGGAAAAGCTGGCGCAAGGGCAGTTCAGCCAATTGCCAGAAAGCGGCGGCGACGAACTGGAAGTGGTGACCCACTCGCTCAACCTGATGAGCGCCGCGCTGCGCGAACGCATCGCCCAGCTCGAGGAGTCGCAACGCCGCCTGCGCGAGTCGGAAGAGCGCTTCCGCACCCTGTTCGACATGACGCCGCTGCCGCTGTCGGTCTCCGACCAGGAAGGCCGCATCATCGCTGCCAACCAGGCGCTGGCGCGCACCTTCGGCACCCCGCTGCACCAGCTGATTGGCCGCCGCTCGGACGAAGTGACCTTTTGGGCCACGCCAAACGAACGCCAGCGCATCTGGAACGAGTTCCGCCTGCATGGCGTGGTGCGCGGCGAGATGGCCGACGTGGTGCTGCCCGATGGCGGGCCGGGACAGGTGGCGATCTGGTCATCCTCCCTGCTCCTGGACGGCAAGCACGCCATCATCTGGGCCATACTCGACCTGACGCAGGAAATGAAGGCCAAGCAGCAATTGCGCGAATTGAACGACGCTTTGGAGTCGCGCGTGCGCGAACGCTCGGCCGCGCTGGAGCAGGCCAATCGCGACCTGTCGCATGCCCTGGAAACCGTGCAGCGCACGCAGCATGACCTGATCGCCTCGGAGAAAATGGCCTCCCTCGGCTCGCTCGTGGCCGGCATCGCACACGAACTGAATACGCCGATCGGCAACAGTCTGCTGGCCTCCACCGCGCTGGACGACCGCGTGAAGGAATTCAAACAGTCGGTTGCCGATGGCTCCGTGCGGCGCTCCACGCTGAATCACCACCTGGAAGAAGTGCAGCTCGCGTGCGGCCTGATTTCCAGCTCGCTGGAAAAAGCCGCCTCACTGATTGCCTCGTTCAAGCAGATTGCGGTGGATCAGACCAACGACCAGCGCCGCCATTTCCGTCTGCGCGCGGTCGCGCTCGACACCGCCGCGACTTATGCGCCACGCCTGCGCCGCAGCGCCATCCAGATGGATGTCGACGTGCCCTATGAGCTGGAGCTCGATTCCTATCCTGGCAGCGTCTATCAGATCTTCAATAACCTGATCAACAACGCCCTGATGCACGCTTTCGAAGGCCGCAACTGCGGCCGCATCTGGCTGTCCGCACGCATTGTCGAAGACGGCCAGATCGAAATCGTTTTCCGCGACGACGGCGCCGGCATGCCGGAAGAAGTGCAGCGCAAAGTCTTCGACCCGTTCTTCACCACCAAGATGGGCAGTGGCGGCACGGGCCTGGGCATGAACATCGTCTACAACATCGTCACCGGCGTGATGGGCGGGCGCATCGCGATCGATTCGGCGCCGGGCGAAGGTACCACGGTCCGAATAGCGCTCCCGACCAGCTCACCGCAAAAGGACTAGGCGGCGGCCTGCGATCCTGATGTGCCCAGCAAACCCTGCTCGCGAATGAAGCTGACGACCTCCTGCACGCCCTGCCCGCTGCGCAAATTGGTAAACACGAAAGGACGTTCACCTCGCTGCCGCGCGGCGTCGCGTGCCATGACTTCCAGGTCGGCGCCTACATGTGGCGCCAGGTCGGTCTTGTTGATGATCAGCAGGTCGGAGCGCGTGATGCCGGGCCCGCCCTTGCGCGGAATCTTTTCACCGCCCGCCACATCGATGACATACAAGGTCAGGTCCGATAGCTCCGGACTGAAAGTCGCGGCCAGATTGTCGCCCCCGGATTCGACCAGGATCAGGTCGAGCGCCGGGAAATCTGCCTGCAAGCGCGCGATCGCTTCCAGATTGATCGATGCGTCCTCGCGAATAGCTGTGTGCGGGCAGCCGCCCGTCTCCACGCCCATCAGGCGCTCCGGCGGCAGCGCCTGGGCGCGCAACAGGATTTCCATGTCTTCACGGGTGTAGATGTCGTTAGTGATGACGGCCATGTCGTAATCGTCGCGCATGGCCTTGCACAGCATTTCGCAGAGGGCGGTCTTGCCGGAGCCGACCGGTCCGCCGATGCCAACGCGCAGGGGATTGGATGCCATAGTAATTCCTTTATGAACGGTAAAGCCTGCCGTGCTGCACTTCGTGCCGCATCGACAGCAGGGACAGCCCGGGCGCCCAGTTGGACATGTCTGCATCGTCCAGCGCCAGCGCGGACCGGGCAGCTTCCTCGATTTCCGGGCGCAGCGACAGCAGCAGTCGCTGGCCCGCCACCTGCCCCAGCGGGATGGATTTGACGCACACCAGCACCTGGTTCTCGGCCCAGCCGAACAGCATGGCCAGCAATGCCGCCTCGTGCGGGATGCCCAGCGCATGCACGGCCCGCGCCAGCGCCGCCAGGTAAGCCTCTTCACCCCCGGTGGCTGGCGCCAGCTCCAGTTCGGCCAGCAGGCGCGCCAGCGAAAAACCCATCTGCACCGATTCCGCGCGCAGTTCCGCCGTATCGCGCGACGCCAGGTAGCGCTCGGCCCAGCACGACGCCGCCTCTGCATCGCCTGCCGCGTGGGCACGCAGCAGGCGGCAGAACAGGGGGGCATCCCAGCGCGCCAGCACCTCATGCAGCATGCTGCACATCCAGGCACGCGCCGTGGCGGCATCATGCACGCTGCCCTCTTCCAACGCCGCCTCCAGGCCTTGCGAATAACTGTAGGCGCCAACCGGCAGCGCCGGGCTGGCGAATTGCAGCAGATGCAGCAGCGCCTGCGCCTCCATTGTCATGCATCCGCCGGACGATGAATCTTTTGCCGCAACGGCACTGGTGCCAGCGGGTGGCCATGCGCATGCCCGCCGGAATAGGCGCCGGCCTCCGGTTCGAACGCCGCCATGTCCTCCGTCACCACCGCGCCCAGGCCGGTCAGCATGTCGCGCAGCACAGGGTCGACGCGGATACGCAGGAAGCCGTCCCCTACCTCCACCTGGCTGTGGCGGTTGCCAAGGTGGAAAGCGCAGCGCAGCAAGCCATGCGCATCGGCGGCGCGCACGGTATAAATCGGCTCCGCAGCCGCGCGCACGCGCGCCACGAAGCCGGTTTCACCGGTCAGCAGGTCGCCGTCGCGCAGCACGGTGCCGCGCGCCGTGAACAGGGCAATCTCCTCTCCCGAGGCCAGGCGTGCCCGCTGGCGGCACTTCTCGCGCTGGTCATAAGTCAGTACCAGTTCGCCGTCGACGCCTTCGGCGGCGGCCAGTTTGGTGTGCAGGGTCAGCATGTTCATCCTCCATCAGAACAGGAAATAACGCTGCGCCATCGGCAGCACGGACGCGGCTTCGCACACCAGCAACTGGCCATCGGCTCGCACTTCATAAGTTTCAGGGTCGACCTCCATATGCGGGGTCGCGCCGTTGTGGACCATATCGGCTTTGCGCAGCTGGCGGGTGGCGCGCACCGGCACCACGCGCTTGGCCAGGCCAAGGCGCTGCGCCACGCCAGCTTCGAACGCCGTCTGCGAAACGAAGGTCAGCGACTTTTTCAGCCCGCCGCCGAAGGCGCCGAACATGGGCCGCATGTATACCGGCTGCGGCGTGGGAATCGAAGCGTTCGGATCGCCCATCTGGGCACATGCGATCATGCCTCCCTTCAGCACCATGGAAGGCTTGACGCCGAAGAAGGCCGGACGCCACAGCACCAGGTCCGCCAACTTGCCAACTTCCAGTGAGCCCACCACGTGCGAAACGCCATGCGCGATGGCGGGATTGATGGTGTACTTGGCCACGTAGCGCTTGACGCGCGTGTTGTCGTTGCGGCCATCGTCGCCCGGCAGCGGGCCGCGCTGCACTTTCATCTTATGCGCGGTCTGCCAGGTGCGCATGATGACTTCTCCAACACGACCCATGGCCTGCGAGTCCGATGACATCATCGAAATCGCACCCAGGTCGTGCAGGATGTCTTCCGCCGCAATGGTTTCGCGGCGGATGCGCGATTCGGCAAAGGCCACGTCCTCGGCGATGGCAGCGTCCAGGTGGTGGCACACCATCAGCATGTCCAGGTGCTCGTCCAGGGTGTTGACGGTGAAAGGGCGGGTCGGGTTGGTGGACGAAGGCAGCACATTCGACTGGCCGACCGCTGCAATAATGTCCGGCGCATGGCCGCCTCCGGCGCCTTCCGTGTGGAAGGTGTGGATGGTACGGTCCTTGAACGCCGCCAGCGTCGCTTCCAGGAAGCCGCCCTCATTCAGCGTGTCGGTATGGATGGCGACCTGCACGTCCATGCGGTCGGCCACCGACAGGCAGTTGTCGATCGCCGCCGGCGTGCTGCCCCAGTCCTCGTGCAGCTTCAGGCCGATGGCACCGGCCTCGACTTGTTCCTCCAGCGGGCGCGGCAGGCTCACATTGCCCTTGCCCAGGAAACCCAGGTTCATCGGGAAGGCATCGGCCGCCGCCAGCATGGCGTGGATGTGCCAAGGGCCGGGAGTGCAGGTGGTGGCCGCCGTACCGACGGCCGGTCCGGTGCCGCCGCCGATCATGGTGGTCACGCCCGATGCCAGCGCTTCTTCGATCTGTTGCGGGCAGATGAAATGGATGTGCGTATCGACTCCGCCGGCGGTAACGATCATGCCCTCGCCCGCAATGATTTCGGTAGCGCCGCCGATGGCCATCGTGACGCCGGGCTGGATGTCGGGATTGCCGGCCTTGCCGATGGCGGCAATCTGGCCATCCTTCAAGCCGATATCGGCTTTCACGATGCCCCAGTGGTCCAGGATCACGGCATTGGTGATCACCGTGTCCATCACGTCCCGGTGCGGCAGCTGGGATTGGCCCATGCCGTCGCGGATCACCTTGCCGCCACCGAATTTCACTTCTTCGCCGGGAATGGCGTAGTCATGCTCGATCTCGATAAACAGTTCGGTATCGGCCAGGCGGATACGGTCGCCCTTGGTCGGCCCGAACATTTCCGCATACGCCCGGCGCGAAATCCGGGCCATTATGCCTCCCCGTCCAATGCACCCATCACGCGGGCATTGAAGCCATACACATGGCGCGTGCCTGCCAGCGCCACCAGTTGCACCGTGCGGCGCTGGCCGGGCTCAAAGCGCACGGCAGTGCCGGCCGCGATATCGAGCCGCATACCGCGCGCCTGGCCGCGATCGAACTGCAGCGCCTCGTTCACTTCGAAAAAATGAAAATGCGACCCGACCTGCACCGGCCGGTCGCCGCTGTTGGCCACCACCAGGATGCAAGCGGCGCGGCCGGCATTGAGGGTGATGTCGCCTTCTTCAAGCAGGTATTCGCCAGGTATCATGCTGACCTCAAACGATAGGGTGATGGACGGTGACCAGCTTGGTCCCGTCGGGAAAGGTCGCTTCGACCTGGATGTCGGGGATCATCTCGGGCACGCCCTCCATCACTTCGTCGCGCGCCAGCACCTGGGTACCCTCGGCCATCAGTTGGGCCACGGTCTTGCCGTCGCGCGCGCCCTCCAGGATCGCCGCGCTGATCAGGGCCACGGCTTCCGGGTAATTGAGCTTGAGGCCGCGCGCGCGACGGCGTTCCGCCAGCAGCGCAGCCGTGAACAACAGCAGTTTGTCTTTTTCGCGTGGGGAGAGGTCCATATCACGTATTCCATATGCGTAGTTCAGTTGCAGGGCGATCCATCCAGTGCGGGCGCAGGACCTGCCAGGCTTGCGCCATCAGCTGGCGCGCATGTTCTGCATCGTATCCAAGGTGGCGCAGCACCAGCACAGTCTTGAACGAAGTCACGCCCAGCGCCGGATCCAGTGCGCGCAACTGCGCCACCAGCGCAGCATCGGCAGAACGTCCCGCCGCCAGCAAGGTGGCGCAGACGGTCGCGCCGCCCAGCACGTGCGGGCTTTGCATGGCGCCGCTGCCGCCGTGCAGCACGCCCTGGTCCCACCACAGCAAGCGCCCGGCCTGGCGCAGCTGCAGTTGCTGGCGCACCGTACCGCGTGCAAAACGCTCGCCGCTGGCGCTTCGGCCAAAGCACAGGATGTCGCAGCCGATGTAGCGCGCACCGGGCGCCAGCTCGACCTCCTGCAACAGATTGGCGTCGGTGGCATCGAAGAAGATCGTTTCCTGTGGCAGCCATTCCAGCCGTGCGTCGTGCGACGCACGGATCCTGACGCGCTGCCAGGCCGGCTTGCCGTTGGCGCGGTACCATTTGGCGGCACCCGGCGTGGTCAGCAAGGCATGCGAGCCGGCATCGGCCGTGACGTCGATGCACAGTTCATCGCCACCGGCTATGCCTGCCGGCGGGTGCAGCAAGATGTTGTGGCAGACAGACTCCCCTTCCGGATAGAAGGCCTTTTGCACGCGTAAGGGGCCGCTGTGCGCGCGCTGCACCAGCCGCGTGGCGGCACCGGCGCGCGCATAGCCCAGCGCCAGGCTGGCGCGCCACGCGGCGGAGGGTAAGGTTGCGGCAGTGGGGTCGATACGCATGACAGCCACCACTACCCGAGCGACGCGTCGGAGGACGCATTGGCGCGCGGCCGCACCATGGCCATGGCAAGCAGGAAGCTGCCGGCCAGCACAGCCACCAGTGCCGCACCAAAGGCCAGCTGCTTGCCATCACTCCATGCGTCGATGGTGGGCGATGTCAGCTTCAACACACCGAAACCCGCCACCAGAAAACTCACGCCGGCCACCACCCAGCCCATGATGCGCGAGGCCAGCACTGCCGCCTCGCCGCTACGCCGCAGCAAGCGCGCAATCCAGAGACCGTGCACGCCATCGGCCAGCAGCATCCCCTGGGTAAACAGTACGCCCATCAGCATTGCATGCGGCCAGCCGCCGAACTGCGTGGCAGCCACGGCAAAGAGGCTGGCCTGGCTGACGGTATCGAACGACAAGGCGAACAAGGCACCCACCAGCGCCACCCCGCCAGGCCGCGATGCTGCGGCGAGGCGGCCCAGGAAGAGGCCCTTCAAGCGCGCTGGTGCGACCACCTGTCCTGCGGCTGCCGTGAGCAAGGCCCGTATATTCAGCAACCCCAGACCGATCAGGCAGGCTATCGACACCCATGCACCGCACAGTTCGAGCCAGGCCGGCGGCTGCCAGTAGCCGGCCAGCGTGCTGAGCGCAACCGCAATGGCGATGACGACTGCGCCGTGACCCAGGGAAAACCAGACACCGCACTGGCGCGCCAGGCGTGGCCGGGCTGGCATATTCCAGCGCGCCAGACCGTCAATCGTCGCCAGGTGGTCAGGGTCGAAGCCATGCTTCAGGCCCAGGCTGAGCACCAGCAAACAGAGTCCAATCAAATTGTCGGGAAGGGTATGGGCCATACCCCTCAATAAGCAAGACGCATACCAGTTGAGACAGGCGCACAGATGGGCATAGTAATTGCATTAATGCAGTAGCCAGCATGCACAACGCGATCCCATGAACACCTCTGCACCAAACTTGGAAAGCCCACGCACCAAAACGGTTCAGCGCATCGTCAAGATTCGGCGCGACTACAACACCTGGGTCGCCAATGAAACCATTGAAGATTACGCGCTGCGCTTCACGCCGCGCGCCTTCCGCAAATGGTCCATTTTTCGCGTCGCCAATACCGCGTTTGGTGCGATTGCTTTCCTGGTGCTGGAAGCGATCGGCGGCACGCTGGCCGTGCACTATGGCTTTATCAACGCCTTCTGGGCCATCCTCGCGGTCAGCCTGATCATTTTCCTGACCGGCCTGCCCATCAGTTATTACGCGGCGCGCCACGGCGTGGACATGGACTTGCTGACCCGCGGCGCCGGCTTCGGCTATATCGGCTCCACTATTTCCTCCTTTATCTACGCTTCGTTTACCTTCATCCTGTTCGCCCTGGAAGCGGCCATCATGGCCTATGCGCTGGAACTGTATTTCGGCCTGCCCTTGTGGCTGGGCTACCTGGCCAGTGCGCTGGCAGTGGTGCCCCTGGTGACACACGGCGTGACCCTGATCAGCCGCATCCAGATGGTGAGCCAGCCACTCTGGCTGCTCTTGATGGCACTGCCCTTCATCGCCATTGCGCTCAAGCGCCCGGAGTTGCCTATCGAGTTGCTGCAGTTCGCCGGCACCGACCAGGCCAACGCCCATTTCAACACCCTGGCCTTCGGTGCCGCCACCGCCGTTGGCGTCGCCCTGATTCCGCAGATTGGCGAACAGGTCGATTTCCTGCGCTTCATGCCGCCGCCGGGAAAGAAGCGCCTGCGCTGGCATCTTGGCGTGCTGGCGGCGGGACCTGGCTGGGCGGTGGTCGGCGCGTTGAAAATGCTGGCCGGCGCCTTGCTCGCCCTGCTCGTGCTGCAGGGCGGCGCCAGCCTGGCGCAAGCGGTCAACCCGACCCATATGTACCTGGCCGGTTTCAAGCTGCTTGGCGCCGGCCCGCGCCTGGCGCTGCTGGCCACCGTGGTGTTTGTGGTGGTGTCGCAGATCAAGATCAATATGACCAATGCCTATGCCGGCTCGCTGGCCTGGTCGAATTTCTTCGCGCGCCTGACCCATAGCCATCCGGGTCGCGTGGTGTGGGCTTGCTTCAATGCCCTGATTGCGGTGCTGCTGATGGAGCTGAACGTGTTTCAGGCGCTGGACCAGGTACTCGGCCTGTTTTCCAATATCGCCCTCGCCTGGATCGCGGCCGTGGTGGCCGACTTGGTCATCAATAAGCCGCTGGGACTGAGCCCGCCAGGCATCGAATTCCGCCGCGCCTACCTGTACGATATCAATCCGGTCGGCGTGGGCGCCATGTTACTGGCCTCACTGCTGTCGGTGGCCGCCTTCAGCGGTCTGTTCGGCGCCACGGCCCAGGCATTTTCCGCCTTCATCGCGCTTGCCACCGCGTTCGCTGCAGCGCCGGCCATTGCCTATCTCACCAGCGGCCGCTACTACATTGCGCGCCAGGCAGTTGCGGCGCACAACAATACCTGCAGCATCTGTGACAAAGCCTACGAAGCGGAGGACATGGCGCATTGCCCGGCCTACCAGGGGCCGATCTGCTCGCTGTGCTGCTGCCTCGACGCGCGCTGCGACGATGCATGCAAGCCCCATGCACGCCTGTCCGTGCAATGGCAGGGCGCCATGCATTGGCTGCTTCCCAGGTCGGCCTGGCCTTACCTGGTCAGCGGGCTGGGCTACTACCTGCTGCTGATGACGCTGACCCTGCTCTTCCTCGCCGGCCTGCTGGGATTGCTATACCTGCATGAGGCGACGGCCCTGGTCCTGGCCGGGCAGGCGCTCCTGCTGGCGCCATTGCGCCTGGCCTTCCTCAAGATCTTCGGCGCGCTGCTGCTGGTCAGTGCCATCGTGGCTTGGTGGCTGGTGCTGAACCGCGAAGGCCGCCGCGTGGCGCAGGAGGAAGCGCAGCAGGCCAGGAAGCTGGCCGACCAGGCCAACCAGGCCAAGAGCCGCTACATCGCCGGCATCAGCCACGAGATCCGCACCCCGCTCAACAGCATCCTCGGCTATGCGCAGTTGCTGGAGCACGACCCAGCGATGCCACCGCACCGGCAGCAGGCCATCCGCGTCATCCGCGGCAGCGGCGAGCACCTGCTGTCCCTGATCGAGGGCACGCTCGACATTGCCCGCATCGAAGGCGGCCGCCTGAGCGTCGACTTGCACCCACTGCAATTCGCCACCTTCATCGCGCAGCTGGTGCAGATGTTCGAACAGCAGGCCGCCAGCAAGGGACTGGCTTTCCGCTACGAGGTGCAGGGCAATCTGCCGACGGTGGTGCGGGCGGACCGCAAGCGGCTCGGCCAGATCCTGATCAATATTCTCGGCAACGCGGTCAAGTTCACCAGTCAGGGCAGCATTGCCTTCCGCCTGCGCTACCAGCGTGACATGGCCCACTTCGAAGTGGAAGACAGCGGCCCCGGCATCCTGGAGCACGAACTCGAACGCATTTTCGAGCCGTTCGCGCGCGGCAGCGCCGGTGATGCCGCCAACTGCGGCGGCACCGGCCTTGGCCTGCCGATCAGCAAGCTGCTGACGGAGCTGATGGGCGGTGAACTGACGGTGCGCAGCACGCCGGGCGTGGGCAGCGTCTTCGGCGTGCGCCTGCTGCTGCCGCGCCTGCATGCCGAGGCGCCGCCACCCGATGCCGCACCGCTCCAGCGCAGCGGCTATGCCGGCGTCCGCCGCCGCATCCTGGTGGTCGACAATGACCGCAACGACCGCGAACTGCTGGCGGAGATCCTGACGCCGCTCGGCTTCATCGTCGGCCAGGCCGCTTCCGGCCTGGAGTGCCTGCAATGCCAGGCCGGCTTCGCCCCGGACCTGATCCTGATGGACCTGGCCATGCCGGGCATGGACGGCTGGGAAGCCAGCCACCTGCTGCGCACCGGGCATGGCTGCACGGTGCCGATCGGCATCGTCTCGGCCAATGCCTACGACAAGGGCCTGCCCAACCCGGCCGGCATCGGCGCCGACGATTTCTTCACCAAGCCAGTCCAGCTGGCCGAACTGCTGGACTGGATCGGGCGCCGGTTGCAGCTCGACTGGCTGACGCCGGAAGCGCCTGCCGCCAGCGCTCCGCCATCCGGCCTGCCGCAGCTGCCACCGGCCGCCCAACTGGCGCCTTTGCGGGCCCAGGTCAAAGCCGGCTATATGCGCGGCATCAAGCAGCAGCTGGACGTCATCGCCACGCTCGGCGAACCGTACCGCCAATTTGTCGACATCATGCAAGGACACGCGCTCCGCTTCGAACTGGAAGCGATGGCGCGCCTGCTCGAACAGGGAGTATCCCATGCAACAAACGATTGAGCGTCCACCAGGCCAATTGGTACTGGTGGTTGACGATATGCCCGAAAACCTGGCTGTGCTGCACGACGCGCTGGATGAATCGGGATATTCCGTGGTGGTCGCCAACAATGGCGCCACCGCACTGGAACAGGCGCAGACCCTGGTGCCCGACGTCGTGCTGCTGGATGCCGTCATGCCCGGCATGGACGGCTTCGAAGTCTGCCGCCGCCTGAAAGCGGACCTCCAGACCCGCGCCATCCCGGTGATCTTCATGACGGGCCTGACGGAGAGCGAACATGTGGTGGCGGCATTCCAGGCCGGCGGCAGCGACTATGTGACCAAGCCGGTACGCCAGAACGAAATGCTGGCGCGCATCCGCGCCCACACGCAGAATGCGCGCCTGGTAAGCCAGGCCCGCAGCGCCCTCGACGCCTTTGGCCACGCCGTGCTGGCGGTCGACCCGGACGAACGCATCATCTGGCAGACGCCGCTGGCCCGGCAATGGTTGGACATCTATTTTCCGGCCCACGCAAAATCGTCGCTGCCGCCGCAGGTATCGCCGTGGCTGCAGCGCGCCGTTCGTGCCCGCTCCGCCGGCGAAGAGGCGGCAGCGCTGGTCATCGCGCAAGGCACGCGGCGCCTGATTTTCACGCTTGGCGAGGCGGAGGAGGCGGTCCAGTGGAGCGTAGTGCTGCGCGAAGAAGCGGACGACGCCCTGGTGCAGTCGCTGATGGCGAAGCACCGTCTGACCCAGCGCGAAGCGGAGGTGCTGCATTGGGTCAGCAAGGGCAAGACCAACCGCGACATCGGCGACATCCTCGGCACCAGTCCGCGCACCGTGAACAAGCACCTGGAGCACGTGTTTGCCAAACTGGGCGTGGAGACGCGCACGGCCGCCGCCGCGCTGGCCGTGTCGTCTAGACCGACAGGTAGCGGGTGACGTCGTCGCCCGCCATCTGCGCCTGGCTGCCGGCCGCCACCACGGCGCCGCGCGACAGCACGACGAATTGATCGGCCAGCGCGTGGGCGAAGTCGAAGTATTGCTCACACAAGAGGATGGCCATGTCGCCACGTTGGCGCAGCAGGCGGATCACGCGTTCGATGTCCTTGATGATGGAGGGCTGGATGCCCTCGGTCGGTTCATCCAGGATCAGCACCTGCGGCCGTTGCAGCAGGGCGCGTGCGATGGCCAGTTGCTGCTGCTGGCCGCCTGACAGGTCGCCGCCGCGCCGCTGCAGCATGTCCTTCAGCACGGGAAACAGCTCGTACACCTCGCCGCTGATGCGCGCTGCCTGGCGGCCCGGCAGTATTGCCATGCCCATGCGCAGGTTTTCCTCCACCGTCAGGCGCGCAAAGATTTCCCGGCCTTGCGGCACATAGGCGATGCCGGCTGCCGCGCGCACATGGGGCGGCTGCCGAGTGATGTCGCGCCCGGCGAGCCGCACCGTGCCGCCGGACACGGGCAGCACGCCCATCAGGCATTTCAGCAGCGTGGTCTTGCCCACGCCATTCCGGCCCAACAAGGCCAGGCATTGGCCGCGCGCCACTTGTAGCGAAATGCTACGCAAGGTGTGGGAAGAGCCGTAGTACTGGTTCAGGTTTTCCGCGTGCAGCATCATCGTCCTAACGTCCCAAGTAGACTTCTATCACCCGTTCATCGGCCTGCACTTCGTCCATGCGGCCCTGCGCCAGCACGGCGCCTTCATGCAGCACCGTCACCTTGCCGCGCTGCGCGATGTCGGCCACGAAGCCCATATCGTGCTCCACCACCATGATGGAATGCTTGCCGCGCAATTCGTTGAGCAATTCCGCGGTGCGCGCCGTTTCCGCGTCGGACATGCCAGCCACCGGTTCGTCGAGCAGGATCAATTGCGGCTCCTGGATCAGCAGCATGCCAATTTCCAGCCATTGCTTCTGGCCGTGCGAGAGCAGGCCAGCCAGGCGCTCGGCCTGCCCTGCCAGGCGGATCTGGCGCAGGATGGCGCCGATCTTGTCGCGCTGCTCACCGCTCAGGCGCGCGAACAGCGTCGGCCGCACGCGCTTGTCCATTTTCATCGCCAGCTCCAGGTTTTCGAACACCGTGTGCGATTCGAACACCGTCGGCCGCTGGAATTTTCGGCCAATGCCGGCTTGCGCGATCTGGTACTCCGTCAGCGCCGACAAATCGTGGCGCTGCCCGAACCAGGCGCTGCCCGAACTGGGCCGTGTCCTGCCGGTGATGACGTCCATCATCGTGGTCTTGCCGGCGCCGTTGGGGCCGATAATGCAGCGCAGTTCCCCCACCGAGATATCGAGACTGAGCTTGTTCAATGCGCGGAAGCCGTCGAATTCGACCGTCACGTCTTCCAGGTAGAGGATGGCGCCATGGCTCGCGTCCAGCCCTTTTTCTTGCGCGACCTTCATGCCACTTCCTCCAGTTCATGCCTGGCTTCCGGCACGCGCTGCGGGCGCCGCGGCAGGCGCAGGCCCAACAGGCCTTGCTGCATCAGCAGCGTCACCATAATGAACAACAGGCCTAGCGCAAACAACCACAAGTCCGGGAAGGCTGCGGTGAACCAGCTCTTCAAGCCATTCACGGTGAACGCGCCGAGGATCGCGCCCAGCAAAGTCCCGCGCCCGCCAACCGCCACCCAGACCACCATCTCGATCGAGTTCGCCGGCGACATTTCCGACGGGTTGATGATGCCGACCTGCGGCACGTACAGCGCGCCGGCAATTGCGCACAGGATGGCCGACAGGGTCCAGACAAAGAGCTTGAACCATAGCGGGTTGTAGCCGATGAACATCAGGCGCGCCTCCGAATCGCGCACCGCTTGCAGCACGCGACCCAGGCGCGAGGTCACGATCCAGCGGCATAGCAACAGAGCGCCGACCAGGCAGGCCAGCGTCGCCAGGTACAGCACCGCCTTGGTGGCCGGCGCCGTGATGCTGTAGCCGAGGATGCGCTTGAAATCGGTGAAGCCGTTATTGCCGCCGAAGCCGGTGTCATTGCGGAAGAACAGCAGCATGCAGGCATAAGTCAGTGCTTGCGTGATGATGGAAAAGTACACGCCCTTGATGCGGGAACGGAAAGCGAAATAGCCGAACACGAAAGCCAACGCGCCCGGCGCCAGCACCACCAGCGCCAGGCAATACCAGAAACTGTCCGTCATGGCCCAGTACCACGGGAATTCCTTCCAGTCCAGGAAGACCATGAAGTCGGGCAGCGCGCTCTGGTAGATGCCTTCGCGCCCGATCGCGCGCATCAGGTACATGCCGTGCGCGTAGCCACCCAAGGCAAAGAACAATCCATGGCCCAGCGACAGGATGCCGGTGTAGCCCCACACCAGGTCGAGCGCCAGCGCCGCCAGGGCATAGCACATGAACTTGCCGGTCAGCCCGATCAGGTAGTCCGGCACATGCAGCGCATGGCCTGGAGGGAATGCGAGATTACATGCCGGCAGCAAGGCCGCAAGCAACGTCAGGCCCGTCATGACACACCAGGTGCGACGGGAAAACAGCTTAGTCATTCGACGCTCCTGCCTTTGACAGCGAACAGCCCTTGCGGCCGGCGCTGGATGAAGATGATGATGAAGGCCAGGATGGCGATCTTGGCCAGCACGGCTCCCGCCACCGGTTCCAGTAACTTATTGGCCTCACCAAGCCCCAGGGCGGCGAGCACCGTGCCTGACATCTGGCCGACGCCGCCCAGTACCACCACCATGAACGAGTCGATGATGTAGGACTGCCCAAGGTCCGGCCCCACATTGCCCAGTTGCGACAGCGCCACTCCGCCCAGCCCTGCAATGCCGGAACCCAGCCCGAACGTCAGCATGTCGATGCGGCCGGTCGGCACCCCGACGCAGCCGGCCATGCGCCGGTTCTGCATGACAGCGCGCACGAACAGTCCAAGCCGCGTACTGTTCAACAGCAGCCACACGCCGGCCGTCACCAGCACGGCAAACACGATGATGGCGATGCGGTTGCAGGGCAGGACCAGCGATCCAAGCACCGTCACGCCACCCGACATCCAGGCCGGATTGGCCACTTCCACGTTCTGCGCACCGAACAGGGTCCGTACCGCCTGCATCAGCACCAGGCTGATGCCCGAAGTCGCCAGCAAGGTTTCCAGCGGGCGCCCGTACAGCCAGCGGATGACCGTTCGTTCCAGCGCCATGCCCACCAGCGCCGCCACGGCGAAAGCAGCCGGCAGTGCCGCCAGCAGGTACAGGTCCAGCGCCTGCGGCAAGTAGTGCCGGAACAGCGACTGCACCAGGTATGTCGTATAGGCGCCGATCATCAGCAACTCGCCGTGCGCCATATTGATGATCCCCATCAGGCCAAAGGTGATGGCCAGGCCGAGTGCCGCCAGCAGCAGCACGCTGGCCAGCGACACGCCGTAAAACAGATTGCCGACCAGCTCAGTGCGTGCTTGCCTGGCGTCGATAACCTTCAAGGCATCTGTTACCGCCAGGCGAACGGTGGCATCGGGTTCGGTGGATGCCGTCTCCAACATGGCCTGCAGCGGCGCACGCTGTGCACTGCCACCCAGCTCACCCACCCGGCGCACGGCAGCGGCGCGTTCGGCCGCCTGTGGCGCCTGCAAGCTGGCGAGCGCCAGCAACAACTGCAGTGCCGCACGCACTTGCCCGTCCTGCTCGGTCTTCAGGGCACGCTGTACCAGCACCAACTGGCCGGAACTCGCTTCCTGGCCCAGCAAGGCACGCGCAGCTGCCAATCGTTGCGCCGGCTCGGGCGCCAGCAAATCCATGCCCGACAGGGCCGCCTCGATGGCAGCGCGCAAGCGGTTGTTGACGACAATGGCGGCCGCGCCTGCGGGTGCCGCCGCCGGCGGTACAAGGATGGCCACCTGTCCGTCGGGCATCATGTATAAAGCATCTTCCTTCAAAGCGCGCAGCACAGCCACAGCTTCCGGGGTCCCGAGCGCGCCGATGGCAGCGACAGCCGCCACGCGCGCGTCGGGATCGTCGCCGGCCAGCGGCTGCAGCATGGCTGGCGCAAGGGCCGCCTGCGCGGCGCCGGCCAGCAGGCAAAGCGCGATGCCGGCCACCAGCCGGCGCATAGCGGAATACATCATGGGAAAGTCTCCATTGATCAAGGCCGGCGGGTGGCGCAGCCATCTCCCCGCCGGCGTACCGAGTTACAGCTTTTGCTTGCCTTCGTTGCCTGGAATGAACGGGCTCCAAGGCTGTGCGCGGATCGGTTCCTTGCTCTTCCACACGACGCTGAACTGGCCGTCAGCCTTGATCTCTCCAATCATCACCGGCTTGTGCAGGTGGTGGTTGCTCGGGTCCATGGTCAGTATGAATCCGGAAGGCGCGGTGAAGGACTGGCCGCCCATCGCTGCGATCACCTTGTCGGTGTCGGTGGACTTGGCCTTTTCGACGGCCTGTGCCCACATATGGATGCCGACATAAGTTGCCTCCATCGGGTCGTTGGTCACTGCGGTCGCCGCATTTGGCAGCTTCTTCGCTACCGCGTAGGCCTTCCATTTCTTGATGAAGGTCTCGTTCACCGGATTTTTGACCGACTCGAAATAGTTCCAGGCCGCGAGGTGGCCGACCAACGGCTTGGCATCCACGCCGCGCAGCTCCTCTTCGCCCACCGAGAAAGCGACGACCGGCACCTGCGTCGCCTTCAGGCCGGCATTGCCCAGCTCCTTGTAGAAGGGCACGTTGGAATCGCCGTTGATGGTGGAGATCACGGCGGTCTTGCCCCCGGCCGAGAACTTCTTGATATTGGCGACGATGGTCTGGTAATCCGAATGACCGAACGGCGTATAGGTTTCCTCGATGTCGCTGTCCTTGACGCCTTTGCTCTTCAGGAAAGCACGCAGGATCTTGTTGGTGGTACGCGGGTACACATAGTCCGTGCCGAGCAACACGAAGCGCCTGGCGCCGCCGCCTTCCTTGCTCATCAGGTACTCGACCGCAGGAATCGCCTGCTGGTTCGGCGCTGCCCCGGTGTAGAACACATTTTTCTCGAGTTCTTCCCCTTCATACTGCACAGGGTAGAACAATAGGCCATTCAATTCCTTGAAGACCGGCAGCACGGACTTGCGCGAGACCGAAGTCCAGCAGCCGAACACTGCGGCCACTTTGTCTTTTGCGACCAGCTGGCGCGCCTTCTCGGCGAACAGCGGCCAGTTCGACGCCGGATCGACCACCACCGGCTCCAGTTTTTTGCCCAGCACGCCGCCCTTCGCATTGATTTCGTCGATGGACATCAGGGCCACGTCTTTCAGCGAAGTTTCGGAAATCGCCATGGTGCCGGACAGTGAATGCAGGATGCCGACCTTGATGGTGTCGCCCGCGTAGGCCGCGAAGCTGCCACCCAGCAGTGCGGCACCGGCCGCAATGCGGGTCAGGGAAGCGATGAAATGACGGCGAGTTTGCATGATGGTTACCCTCTTCTAATGGTGGAAGGATGGTGCTTAGTATTGGACTTGCAGCGCGACTACGAACTTCGACTGGTCGGCAGCGGCCACGGTTTCGGTCTTCGAATACTTGGCGCTCAACTGCGCGTTGTAGCCATCGATGATGTAATTAAGGCCCACGTCCGATTGCTTGACGTCGATGTTGTTGTCGGGCTTGAACTTCTGATATTGGACGAAGGGCTGCAACTTGCCTTGCCCCGGCGCGAGGTTGAAGACGTAGGCGAGGCCGGCCGACCACGCCTTGCCCTGCTCCGCCAGGATCACGTCGCCGTTGCGGTAGTTGTAGTAGGCCGCCTCCACCGACACTGCACCGGTGCCGATGCGCTTCTCCAGCAGGAAGTCCAGGTTCCATGCCTTGTAGTCGCCGTTCCTGGCGACGGTCAGCACGCCATCCTTCTGGTAGCGGCCGGCCAGACCGATGGCCAGGATATCCTTGCTGCCCAGGTAGTTGCCGGTGCCGTAGTAGCCTGGCTCCCCATCCCAGAAGTCGTATTGCACGCGACCCGAATACATCAAGCTGTCGTCGGCCTTGATGCCCGCCGCCTTGGCCTCCTTCTGTGTCAGGCTGCCGATGCCGAAGGTGTGGCCCTCGAAAGCGCCGAAGGAATATCCAAGCCTGCCATCGGCGGCATTCCCCCACACCACTATGCCGTCATCACGGCCACGGAAAATGCCGCCGTTATAACCATAGCGCGAAGCGACGCCCGCCCAGTAGCCGCCACCCAACGAATAGTAAGGACCAGCCATATTCGCGCGGTCGCTCGGCGACAGGAGACGCCCGGCCCAGACATTCAGCTCCGGCGAGAATGCGAACTGCGCGGCAGCATCCAGCACACGGATCTGGTCACCATCCCACTCGGTGTTCAGCATGCCCTTGATGTTCTTGTTCAGCGAGGCACCAAGGAACAGGCGCGCGCTGTCCAGGTTGAAATCGTTCGAGCGCGAGCTGCCGTCCGGTGCGCCGTCTTTGGCACTGGTGTAACTGCCACGCGCGCCAAAGCCTACGCTGAGGGACTTGTCGTCGCCGATTGGCATGGTGGCGCCTGCGTGCGCCAGCGATGCCACGGTGGCGCCGAGTAATACCGAGAGCTTGATCTTCCTTTGCATGCCAGTCCTCATTTCACAAGTTGGTAAATGTTGCCGCTTGTGATCAGGGTAAAGAGGCTGGCCGCGCTGGCCCATACGTCAAGTGACGTAGTGGCTGATTGGCGTCACAAAACAAAACGGCCCGGGCGCTTGCGCGGCCGGGCCGTTTTTACTGGGACTTTAAGTGCTTAAGCCAGCTTGCCGTGGCAAGCCTTGAACTTCTTGCCGCTGCCGCATGGGCATGGGTCGTTGCGGCCAACCTTGAAGCCCTGGCTGATCGCAGCGTCCAGGTCGCCCGCAGGCATAGCGGTTGGGGCCAGTAGTTCTTCCGGCGCCGCGTTCGGATTGAAGTCGGCGTGCTGGTAGTGGACGTTCTCGACGTGCGACTGGTTCATGGCGGCTTCCGCTGCCTCGACCTCTTCGCGCGACTGGATGCGCACCATCATCACCATGCGGATCACGTCGTTCTTGATCATGTCCAGCATGGTGCCGAACAGTTCGAACGCTTCGCGCTTGTATTCCTGCTTAGGATTCTTCTGTGCGTAGCCGCGCAGGTGGATACCCTGGCGCAGATGGTCCAGTGCCGCCAGGTGCTCGCGCCAGTGGGTGTCCACCGACTGCAGCATGACGTTGCGCTCGAAGCCGCCGAAGGCTTCCTTCGACACGATATCGACCTTGGCCTGGTACACGGCATCGGCCGCAGCGATGACGCGCTCGACGATGTCTTCGTCCGTGATGCTGCTTTCCTTCTCCATCATCGCGACCAGCGGAACGTCGATCATCCATTCTTGCGCCAGCGTCTTCTGCAGGGCCGGGATATCCCACTGCTCTTCCACCGATTCTTCCGGCACATAGGTGCGCACCACGTCGGTGAACACGCCATGGCGCAGGCTCATGATGGTTTCGGAAATATCGGTCGCTTCCAGCAGCTCGTTACGCTGCGAGTAGATCACCTTACGCTGGTCGTTGGCGACGTCGTCGTATTCCAGCAGTTGCTTACGGATGTCGAAGTTGCGGGCTTCAACCTTGCGCTGTGCGGATTCAATGGAACGGGACACGATGCCCGCTTCGATCGGTTCGCCTTCCGGCATCTTCAGGCGGTCCATGATCGCGCGCACGCGGTCGCCGGCAAAGATGCGCAGGAGCGGATCGTCCAGCGACAGGTAGAAGCGCGAGGAGCCCGGGTCGCCCTGGCGGCCGGAACGGCCACGCAGCTGGTTGTCGACGCGGCGGGATTCGTGACGCTCGGTACCGACGATGTGCAGGCCGCCGGCCGCCACCACCTGGTTGTGCAGCGACTGCCAGCCACCGCGCAGGTGCTGCGCCTTGGCTGCCTTCTCTTCGTCGCTCAACTCAGGGTTGGCTTCGATGATCTGGATCTGCTTCTCGATATTGCCGCCCAAAACGATGTCGGTACCACGACCTGCCATATTGGTGGCGATGGTGATCGCTTTCGGGATGCCTGCCTGGGCGATGATTTCCGCTTCGCGGGCGTGCTGTTTTGCGTTCAGCACGTTGTGCGGCAGCTTGGCCTTGTCCAGGATGCCGGACAGCAGTTCGGAATTTTCAATCGAGGTGGTACCGACCAGCACTGGCTGGCCGCGCTCGTAGCAGTCGCGGATGTCGAGCATCATCGCGTTGTACTTTTCTTCGTTCGACTTGTACACCTGGTCCTGGCGATCTTTGCGCGCCGATGGACGATTCGGCGGAATCACCACGGTCTCCAGGCCGTAGATCTCCTGGAATTCATACGCTTCGGTGTCGGCGGTACCGGTCATGCCTGACAGCTTGGCATACATACGGAAGTAGTTCTGGAAGGTGATCGAGGCCAGGGTCTGGTTCTCGTTCTGGATCTTCACGCCTTCCTTGGCTTCGACTGCCTGGTGCAGGCCGTCGGACCAGCGGCGGCCAGTCATCAGACGGCCGGTGAATTCGTCGACGATCACCACTTCATTGTTCTGCACTACGTAGTGCTGGTCCTTGAAGTACAGCACGTGCGCACGCAGGGCAGCGTACAGGTGATGCACCAGGGTGATATTGGCGGAATCGTACAGGGACGCGCCTTCCGGCAGCAGGCCCATCTTGGTCAGGATGCCTTCGGCCTTTTCGTGGCCGGCTTCGGTCAGCAGCACCTGGTGCGCTTTTTCGTCCTTGGTGTAGTCGCCAGGGACTTCGATCTTGCCTTTGCCGTCGGCGGTTTCTTCGCCGATCTGCAGGGTCAGTTGCGGTGGAACCAGATTGATCTTGTGGTACAGGTCGGTGTGGTTTTCAGCCTGGCCGGAGATGATCAGCGGGGTACGCGCTTCGTCGATCAGGATCGAGTCCACTTCGTCGACGATGCCGAAATTCAGGGCGCGCTGCACGCGCTCGCTGGCTTCGAACACCATATTGTCGCGCAGGTAGTCGAAACCGAATTCGTTATTGGTGCCGTAGGTGATGTCGGCGGCGTAGGCTTCCTGCTTATCGTCGTGCGGCATTTGCGACAGGTTCACGCCGCAAGACAGGCCCAGCCAGCGGTACAGCTTGCCCATGGTTTCGGCGTCGCGCTGTGCCAGGTAATCGTTGACGGTCACGATGTGCACGCCCTTGCCGGACAGTGCATTCAGGTAAGCCGGCAGGGTTGCTGTCAGGGTCTTGCCTTCACCGGTGCCCATTTCAGCAATCTTACCATAATGCAACACCATGCCGCCGATCAGCTGGACGTCGAAGTGGCGCATCTTGAACACGCGCTTGGACGCTTCGCGGCAGACGGCGAAGGCTTCCGGCAACAGGTCATCCAGCGATTCGCCATTGGCAACGCGCTCCTTGAGGGCAGGCGTTTTCGCTTGCAGCTCGGCATCCGACAGCTTTTCAAACTCCGGCTCCAGGGCGTTAATCGCCTTTACCGTTTTTTGGTATTGCTTAAGCAGACGCTGGTTGCGGCTGCCGAAAATCTGGGTCAGTAAGGACATTTCTTAAATTCTTCCTCGGGTCCGCCAATGGCAAAAGTGCGTGATTTTATCATGCGTTCGTAGCAAGGTTGGGATCTTGGCCTATATAACAATAGGCTAGCGATGAAAAATTCACCGGCTGGGGCCGCCACTGTAAAATGTCGGAATGGGGTTTTCATTCACAGATCGCAAGCACGCACCGCAGGAAGCCACGGATTTCCTACGCGGCAACGCACGCCTGGCGGCTTTGCTGCCGGCAGTGCAGCGCATGGCGAAATTACAACGCGATTGTGCTGAAGTCCTGCCTTCGGCTTTCAAAAGCTGCGAAATCTTTGCTTTCGACGGCGGAGAACTGACCCTGGCCGTGCCCAATACGGCGGTGGCAGCCAAACTCAAGCAACAGGTGCCAAAACTGCAGGAAGCGCTGAACGAAAAGGGGTGGCAGATCAACAACATCCGCTTCCGAGTGCAGATGCCGAAGGGGATCGCGCATGTCGGTCCGAGTGGTGAAGGCTTGAAGTTACCCGAAACGGCCGTCAACTCGTTTGACGAGCTGAGCCAGAAACTGGAACCAACCGCCGCCAACGAGCCACTGATTGAGGCGATGCGGCGCTTGGTCGCCCGCCGTCGGGAAGTCTAATTAGCGGTGAATCGGAAAGTAGTATGAGGCGGTGAGCGTTACGATTGGCAGCATTCCGATCTTCACGAATTCGAACATCGCTTCCAGGGCTTTATTTTGCGAGAACATTCCGTAAGCGAGCATCACCCCAACGGAAAACAAACCCAACCCACACAAGAGCTGCTTCGCAAACTTTAGGCGCGCTGTTGCACTGAGTTCTACCACTTCCGCGCGCCACGCTTGCCGCGCCTCCATTTGCCAATCTGAAGCGCGCCGCCCGTTTGTACGTTCGGTTGGCATCAGAATATGCCAACCAGGCGATGGATCGGATTTAGTTCGGGATCGACAATGGCAATTGAGTTTCCTTCCGACTGAGCTTCTTCTGCAACTGCTAACAAGGCTAAAGCGCGGCCTATGGTCAGCGCACGCGAAAGTCCATTCCGCTTGGCTATGTTATTAAGGTTGCGAGCGAACTCATCGCTCATCTCCAAGGTGATCTGCTCCATGGCATCCTCCCGTTGCAATACTGTCAGTATTGCCAACGAAACGTCTGTCTGGCAAGCAGGGCAGGAGAATTAAGTTATAGGTAGGCCCACTCGCGCGACATCTGCTTGGCGTAGGACGGCGGGGCAGTGTCGAGGGAGTCGAAGGTGACCAGCTCGTAGGAATCCGGATCGGCCAGCATGGCACGCAGCAGCTGGTTATTCAGGGCGTGGCCGGATTTGTGCGCTTCGTAGCTGGCAATGATCGGGTGGCCGACCATGTACAGGTCGCCGATCGCGTCGAGGATCTTGTGGCGCACGAATTCGTCGTCGTAGCGCAGGCCATCCTGGTTCAGGATGCGGTATTCATCCATCACGATGGCGTTTTCCAGCGAACCGCCGCGCGCCAGGCCAATCCCGCGCAACATTTCCACGTCCTGCATGAAGCCGAAGGTGCGGGCGCGGGCAATCGCCTGGATGTACGACACGTCGCCGAAGTCCACCGTGGCGCGCTGCGCCGTGCCATCCACCGCCGGGTGGTTGAATTCGATGAAGAAGTCCAGCTTGAAGCCGTCGTGCGGGACCAGGCGTGCCCACTTTTCAGCGGCACCCTTGCCTTCCCGGATTTCGATCGGCTTTTTCACTTTGATAAACTTTTTCGGTGCTTCCTGCTCCTGCACACCGCCCTGCTGCAGCAGGTAGACAAACGAAGAGGCCGAACCATCCATGATCGGGATTTCTTCCGCCGTCACGTCGACGTAGAGATTGTCGATGCCCAGGCCGGCGCAGGCCGACATCAGGTGTTCGACGGTCGAGACGCGGCCGCCGTCCTTCATCAGCACAGTTGCCATGCGGGTATCGCCCACAATGTCAGCCCTTGTCGGGAAGACAACCTGCGGGTTCAGGTCCACACGGCGGAAGACGATGCCGGTATCCGGCTCAGCAGGGCGCAAGGTCAGCTCGACCTTGGTGCCGGAGTGCAGGCCGACACCTGTGGTGCGGACGATTTCTTTGATGGTTCGTTGTTTCAGCATGCAAGGATTATAGCGCCCTGCGCCCTTCCCCGCTTACGGGTGCTCGGCCTCGGCATGTTCGGTTTCACGGCGCACCAGGTAGATGCCGGAGCCGATGATGATGGCCGCCCCCACCAGGGTGTAAGCATCCGGCAGCGTATGCCACAGCAGCCAGTCGATACCCACGCCCCAGGCCAGCGCCGTGTACTCGAACGGCGCCACGATCGAAGCCTTGCCCATGCTGAAAGCGCGCGTCAGCGCGAGCTGGCCGAAGAAGCCGCTCACCGCCAGCGCCAGCATGGCGGGCCACAGCGACCAGTCGATGCTGACCCAGGCGTCGATGGCTAGCGGCGCAACGCCAATGCCCATCAGGGTCAGCACCCAGAACATCACGTGTTCGGGAGCGTCGGTTTTGGCCAGCACACGGCCGGCAATGGCGGAAATGCCGTAGCAGACGGCCGAAGCCAGCACAGCCAGTCCTGCGATCGACGCGAAGTTGGTGCCGTCCGGGCGCAGCACCACCAGCACGCCGCCCAAGCCGACAAAGATCGCCACCCACTGCCCCAGGCTGACTTTTTCTTTCAGGATGAACACCGCCAGCACGGTCACCAGTGCCGGCGCGATGAAGAAGATGGCGTAAGTATCGGCCAACGGCAGCGACTTCAGCGCGAACGCAAACAGCGACAGCATGGCAATGCCAACCGCACCGCGCAGCAGGTGCAGCGGCCAGCGCACGTTGAAGATGCCGGTGAACTTGCCGCGATAAGCCATGAACGCACACACCAGCGGCATCGAAAGCATGCATCGCAACGCGGTCACCTGTACGGCCGGGTAGCGTGCGGCCAGCACTTTCATGGAAGCGTCCATGAGGGAGAACATGGCGACCGCAGCCACCATGGCGTAAATAGCTTGCAGGTTTTCTTTTTGTTGCGGAGTCACGATGGAAGGCCCAAATCCGTTGCCGGGTCGTCCATTGTACTGAAAGAAAGGGTTTGCTGCTGAGGCCACGTCAGCTTAGGCGGTAACAGTAGAAGTCCCTGTTTGCCCATTCATGATCGCCCGCGCCTCGGCCGTGCGGCATGCGCTGCCGCGACTGCTTATAGCCCGGATCCTGGGTACCCCTCACATCAAAATAGTCGGGTCTCAACAACTCCTTCACTTCGGGCAAGGCATCCAATGCACTGAACACGCGCCGGAGAATCTTGAAATTGTCCTCCACATCCATATGCTTGATGACGACCTGCAGCAGCCATTCACGGCACTCCTCGTCGTATTCCCAGTACATGGAATCGGGCCGTAGCCCCTCCAGATCCAGTTGTTGAAGTAGCTTACGTCCCCCAGTTATCATTTCCTGAGTCAGGTCGTGGAGTTCGATGCGATTCATGGTTAGCCCTTAGATACAAAAACAATGAGACAAGCAGGCGCTGGAATTGTTCCCGACTTCTGAAAGAAATCACGAAGAAATTCGCGGCGAGTTATGATGCTGGGATGAATACTGAAGCGCTACTTGTCGACGTGATCGAAGAGATCGAGCCACTCTATGTGGTTCACGAGTCGCCCGTGCATGGGCGGGGTGTGTTTGCGCGCCGGATGATCCCGGCCGGCACCCGCATCATCGAGTACACCGGCGAGATCGTCGACTGGGAAGAATGCTGCCGCCGCACCGAGGAGAAAGGCGGCCCGATCGGCCACACGTTCTTCTTCAGCCTGAATAACGGCATGCTGATCGACGGCGGCTCGGGCGGCAACGAGGCGCGCTACATCAACCACTCCTGCGAGCCGAATTGCGAAGCCGAAGAAGACGATGAAGACCGCGTCTACATCTGCTCCCTGCGCGACATCGAGGAAGGCGAAGAGCTGAACTACAACTACGGCCTGATTTATGAAGCCCGCCACACCGCCAAAGTGAAGAAGGAATTCGCCTGCTACTGCGGCGCACCGTCCTGCAGCGGCGTCATGCTGGCGCCCAAGAAGCGCAAGTCACGCGCAAAAGCGAAAGCAGAAACGCAAAACGGCGCCGAAGCGCCGTCTCTAGCGGAGTAATCCGGGGATTACAGCTGGCCCAGCATGGTCTCGGCGTTCGACACTTCGAACTTGCCGCCTTGCTCGACGTTCAGTTGCTTGACCACGCCGTCTTCCACCAGCATCGAGTAACGCTGGGAGCGGGTGCCCATGCCGAATTTGGAGAAGTCTGCATCCAGGCCCAGAGCCTTGGAGTAAGCAGCGTTGCCGTCAGCCATCATGCGGACGGTGCCGGTGGCTTTCTGATCGCGGCCCCATGCGCCCATCACGAAGGCGTCGTTCACGGAGATGCACCAGATTTCGTCTACGCCCTTGGCTTTCAGGTCGGCTGCGTGCTTGACGTAGCCTGGCACGTGCTGTGCGGAGCAGGTTGGGGTGTAGGCGCCTGGCAGGCCGAAGATCGCGATCTTCTTGCCTTTGGTGATGTCCTGCACATTGAAGGTGTTCGGGCCGAGGGAGCAGCCTTCGGTCTCGGTTTCGATGAATTCGGACAGTTGGCCTTCCGGCAGTTTGTCGCCGATCTTGATGGTCATTTCGGGTTCTCCTTCTTGTGAAAACCCAGAGTATAACTCCGCGCCGCCGGATGCGTGATCCGGCGGCGCGGCTGACCTTATTTAGTCAGCCTGCTTGCGGAGGAAGGCAGGAATGTCGTAGGTTTCCATGCCCGATTTGGCCAGCGCATTCACCTGCTCGGTGGCCGACTCACGGCGCCACACGGCTGGCTGCTTCTGCACGTCGGAAGACACGCCGGAGAAACCTGCGTTGCCGAATCCGCCCACTGCCGCAGTTGCTGCGCCGCCGCCCAGGGCACCGTTGACGTTCAGCGGGTTGCCGCCGTGGGTACCGGTGCGCAGTTGCTGCTGCGGCACCAGTTGCACGTGCTTCTTGGCTTTACCCAGGCCGGTTGCGACCACGGTCACGCGGATATCGTCGCCCATTGCGTCGTCGTAGGCGATGCCTTGTGCGATCGACGCATCCGGTGCGGCGAAGGCGCGCACGGCAGCCATGACTTCCTTGATTTCCTTACCTTTCAGGCCGCGCGATGCCGTCACGTTCACCAGCACGCCACGGGCGCCTGCCAGGTCGACGCCGTCCAGCAGCGGGGAGGCAACTGCCTGCTCGGCTGCCACGCGTGCACGGTCCACGCCGGAAGCGGTGGCGGTACCCATCATCGCCTTGCCCTGCTCGCCCATGATGGTCTTCACGTCGTTGAAGTCGACGTTGATGTGGCCAGGCACGTTGATGATTTCAGCGATACCGGCAACGGCGTTGTTCAGGACGTCGTCAGCGTGTTGCAGCCATTCGATCAGCGATTCGTCTTCGTAGATTTCTTCCAGCTTTTCGTTGCAGATCACGATCAGCGAGTCCACGTTCTGCGACAGCGCTTCCAGGCCGGCTTCCGCAATGTCCAGGCATTTCTGGCCTTCGTGCGAGAACGGCTTGGACACCACTGCCACGGTCAGCGCGCCCTGCTGCTTGGCGATTTCCGCCACGATCGGTGCTGCGCCGGTGCCGGTGCCGCCGCCCATGCCGGCTGCGATGAACACCATGTGCGCGCCGCGCAGTGCATCTTCGATGCGGGTGCGGGATTCTTCTGCCAGCGCACGGCCGACGTCAGGCTTCATGCCCGCGCCCAGGCCGCTCGCGCCGATCTGGATAATGTTGCTTGCCTTCGAAGCGGCCAGCGCTTGTGCGTCGGTATTGGCGGCGATGAATTCCACGCCGCTCATGCCCTTGTTGATCATATGCTGGACAGCATTGCCGCCCGCACCGCCAACGCCGACGACCTTGATGACCGTTCCCAGTGTTGCGTTATCAACCATATCAAACTCCATGATTTACTCCTATCTAGAATGCGGTTTTCAAGCGCCAGGCCTCATAAATTTAGGAGAACTGGAGATTGAAAACTGCAGGGGTTTATTATTCAAAAAATTAGTATTAAAAGTTACCCAGGAACCATTCCTTCATGCGCTGCCAAACTGCCTTCACTGATCCATCCTGGCGCGTCACGATGTGGCCGCGCAGATACTGCTTCTTAGCTTCCAACAACAGGCCCAACACGGTCGCATAGCGCGGGCTGCGCACCACGTCGGCCAGTTGGCCGCGATAGTCCGGGGTGCCCAGGCGCGCAGGCTTGAGGAAGATGTCTTCCGCCATCTCCACCATGCCCGGCATGATCGAAGTGCCGCCGGTCAGCACGATGCCCGACGAGAGCACGCCCTCATAGCCGGACTCGCGCACCACTTGGTGCACCATCGCAAACAGTTCTTCCACACGCGGCTCGATCACCGCGGCCAGCGCCTGGCGCGACAGATTGCGCGGGCCGCGGTCGCCCAGGCCCGGCACTTCCAGGTGTTCGCCCGGATCGGCCAGCACTTGCTTAGCCACGCCGTAGCGGATCTTGATTTCTTCCGCTTCGCCGGTCGGCGTGCGCAGCGCCATCGCGATGTCGTTGGTGATCTGGTCGCCGGCGATCGGGATCACGGCCGTATGGCGGATCGCACCGTCGCTGAATACCGCCACGTCGGTGGTGCCGCCGCCGATGTCGATCAGCACCACGCCCAGTTCTTTTTCATCCGTAGTCAGCACCGCGTCGGCCGAGGCCATCGGTTGCAGGATCAGGTCCGACACTTCAAGTCCGCAGCGGCGCACGCACTTGACGATGTTCTGCACCGCGCTCACCGCGCCGGTGACGATGTGCACCTTCACTTCCAGGCGGATGCCGCTCATGCCGATCGGCTCGCGCACGTCGTCCTGCGAGTCGACGATGAATTCCTGCGGCACCGTGTGCAGCAGCTGCTGGTCGGTCGGGATGTTGACTGCCTTGGCGGTCTCGATCACGCGCGCCACGTCGGTGGCGGTGACTTCCTTGTCCTTGATCGCCACCATGCCGCTGGAATTGAAGCTGCGGATATGGCTGCCTGCAATGCCCGCGTACACGTTGCGGATCTTGCAGTCGGCCATCAGCTCCGCCTCTTCCAGCGCGCGCTGGATCGATTCCACGGTCGCCTCAATGTTCACCACCACGCCTTTTTTCAGGCCGCTGGATTCGTGCTGGCCCAGGCCAATCACCTCGTGGCGTCCATCGCCCATCACCTCGGCCACCACGGCCACCACTTTGGAGGTGCCGATGTCGAGGCCGACGATCAGGTTTTTAGCGTCTTTAGTCATCTCTATGCCCTGCTTTCAACGTTTCTTCGTATCCGACGGGATCTTCAATCCCGCTGCGCTCAAAGCCAGGCCGTTCTGGTAGCGCATATCAATCGTTTCAATATTCGGCACGCGGCTGGAAATCTGCGGCCAGATCCCGACCAGGCGCATCACCCGCTGATGCAGGGTGTCATGCGTTGCCTCGCGTCCCAGCGCCACACTGGCGCCGTTGTCCAACTTCACCGTCCACGCATAGCGCCCCGACAGCGCCACGCCCTTCGGCACCAGGCTGACCGGAGCAAACCAGGTCCTCAACTCGCCGTAGCGCGCCAGTACTTCCTTCTCGCTGCCATCGGGCCCTGAAAACTCCGGCAGCTCGTGATCTTCTTCCGCTTCGGCCAGGTTGGCGGTGAAGACATCGCCTTTCACCGACAACAGCCGCCCGTCTTCACCCCAGGTGCCGAGCGCTTCGTGCTCTTCCAGCGACACGATCAGCTGGTTCGGCCACTCGCGCCGCACGCTGGCGCGGCGTACCCATGGCACCGACTCGAACACCTTGCGCACCTGCTCCAGGTCGGCGGTGAAGAAGTTGCCGAGCAGCCGGCCCTGGGTGCCGTTGCGCAGCGTCAGGTGGTTCACATGCTTGAATTCCGACTTGTCCATGGTTTCAACGCGGATGGAGCGCAAATCGAATACAGGACGATTCGCCACCCACCACACGCCGGCAGCGGCGCAAGCCAGCACCGACAGCGCGACCAGGCCGCTGGCGGATGCATTCAAGGCTTTTACGTCGTGCCACATAGGGTTCTTCGGTCCTTTACTTCTTCAGCTTCAGCCGTGCGGTGCGCAGGATTTCCACGCACAGTTCTTCGTAGCTCACACCGGTCGCGCGGGCAGCCATCGGCACCAGCGAATGGCTGGTCATGCCTGGCGAGGTATTCACCTCCAGCAGGAATGGCTTGTGATCCCTGGCGCGCAGCAGCACGTCGACCCGGCCCCACCCCTCGCAGCCGACGGCGCGGTAGGCCGCCACGGCCAGGCGCTGCATTTCGTCCTGCATCGCCTGATCCAGCTGCGGCGGGCAGAAATACTTGGTGTCGTCGGTGAAGTACTTGTTCTGGTAGTCGTAATTGCCTTGCGGCGCCACGATCTCCACGATCGGCAGCGCGCGCGCGTCCTTGCCGGTGCCCAGCACGGCGACGGTGAATTCGCGGCCTTCCACGAATTCTTCGGCCAGCACGCAGTCGTCCAGCGCCGCGGCGGCATCGTAGGCGGCTTTCAGGCCGGCCTTGTCGCTCACCTTGGTAATGCCGATGGTCGAACCTTCATGCGGCGGCTTCATGATCAGCGGCAGGCCAAGGCGCGCCGCTTCCGCGTCCAGGTCGGAATCCGGGCCCAGCACCGCGTATTCCGGCGTCGGCAGGTTTTCGCGCAGCCACAGGATCTTGGTGGTGATCTTGTCCATGCCGACCGAGCTGGCCATGACGCCGGAGCCGGTATAAGGAATGCCCAGCAGTTCCAGCGCGCCCTGGATGCTGCCGTCTTCGCCGTAGCGGCCGTGCAGAGCGATGAACACGCGGTCGAATTTTTCAGCCGCCAGTTCGGCCAGCGAACGCTGGCCCGGGTCGAAGGCGTGCGCGTCCACGCCCTGGCTTTGCAGGGCCGCCAGCACACCGGTGCCGGACATGATGGAGACGTCGCGTTCGGCGGACAGGCCGCCCATCAGCACGCCTACCTTGCCGAATGCTTGCGCTTCTTGTGCAGTCAATTTCGTCATCGCGTCAAGCCTTCCAGTTCGTGAGTTTTGCTGGGACGCCACTGATCGAGCCTGCGCCCATCGTGAGCACGACGTCGCCATCGCGCACCACGTTCATGATCGTTTCCGGCATGTCGGCGATGTTTTCGACGAATACCGGCTCAGTTTTGCCGCGCGCGCGGATGGCGTGCGCCAGCGCGCGGCCGTCGGCGGCCACGACCGGCGCCTCGCCCGCTGCATACACGTCCGACAGCACCAGCACGTCGACCGTGCTCAGGACCTTTGCGAAATCTTCGAACAGGTCGCGCGTGCGGCTGTAGCGGTGCGGCTGGAATGCCAGCAGCAGGCGGCGGCCGGGATAGGCAGCGCGCGCAGCGGCGGTGGTCACTTCCATTTCAATCGGGTGGTGGCCGAAGTCGTCCACCAGGGTGAAGCTGCCGCCCGCTGGGATGGCCACTTCGCCGTATTTGGTAAAGCGGCGGCCGACGCCGGCAAAGCCTGCCAGGCCGGCCTGCGTTGCGGCATCAGGCACGCCGATTTCGCGTGCAATGGCGACCGCCGAGCAGGCGTTCTGCACGTTGTGCATGCCGGGCTGGTTCAGCACGATGTCCAGGTCCGGGAAGCCTTCCTGCAGCACGGTGAAGTGCATCTGGGTGCCGACTGCGCGCGCATTCACGGCGCGTACTTCGGCGTCTTCCGCGAAGCCGTAGGTGGTGACCGGCTTGGTCACCTGCGGGATGATGGCGCGCACGTGCGGGTCATCGACGCACAGCATGGCGCGGCCGTAGAACGGCAGGCGATGCGTGAAGTGCACGAAGGCCTGTTTCAGCTTTTCGAAATCGTGCTCGTAGGTTTCCATATGATCGGCATCGATATTGGTGATGACTTCGATCATTGGGGTCAGGTTGAGGAACGAGGCGTCCGATTCGTCCGCCTCGGCCACCAGGTATTCGCCGGAGCCCAGCTTGGCATTGGCGCCGGCTGCGGTCAGGCGGCCGCCAATCACGAAGGTCGGGTCCAGGCCGCCCTCTGCCAGCACCGATGCCACCAGGCTGGTGGTGGTGGTCTTGCCGTGGGTGCCGGCAATGGCGATGCCGCGCTTCAGGCGCATCAGTTCACCGAGCATCACGGCGCGCGGCACGATCGGAATCTTGCGGGCGCGCGCGGCAACCACTTCCGGATTGTCGGCCTTGACGGCGGTCGACGTCACAACCGCGTCGGCATTGCCGATGAAAGCCGCATCGTGGCCCTGGTGCACGGTAGCGCCCATGTCGACCAGGCGCTGGGTCACGGCGTTCGAACCGAGGTCCGAGCCGGAGACGTTGTAGCCCAGCGTCACCAGCACTTCGGCAATGCCGCTCATGCCGCTGCCGCCGATGCCGACGAAGTGAATGTTCTTTACTTTATGTTTCATGCTAGTGCTTCCAATTCTTGTGCGATGGCGTCATTCGCATCGCGCTTGCCCACTGCAAGCGCGGCGGCCGCCATCTTCTGGCAGGTGCTGCGGCTCAAGGTCTGCAACAGTGCTGCCAGGCTTTCCGGATTCAGTTCCGTCTGCGGCATGTGGATGGACGCGCCCTGCTTGGCCATCCATTGCGCGTTGTCGCGCTGGTGGCTGGTGGTCGAGACCACCAGCGGAACCAGCACGCTGGCTACTCCGGCGGCAGTCAGTTCCGACACGGTGATGGCGCCGGCGCGGCAGATCACAACATCCGCCTGCGCATATGCGCTCGCCATGTCGTCGATGAAGTCGACCACGTTCGCTTCCACATGCGCCTGCGCGTAAGCCGCGCGCAGGGCTTCAATATTCTTTTTGCCCGACTGGTGGGTCACCAGCGGGCGCTGTTCCGGCGCAATCTGCGCCAGTGCGGCCGGCAGCGCATCGTTGAGCGCCTTGGCGCCCAGGCTGCCGCCCACTACCAGGATGCGCAGCACACCGTCGCGGCCCGAGAAGCGCTGTTCCGGCGCCGGCAGCGCCAGGATTTCCTTGCGCACAGGGTTGCCCGTGACGACGGCCTTGCCGGCTACCGCGCCGAAATCGGCCGTGAAGCCGAAGAACACCTTCTTCGCCATCGGCGCCAGCGTCTTGTTCGACAGCAGCAAGCCCGCATCGGCGTTCACCAGGGCCAGCGGCACGCCGCGCAGCCTGGCCATCACGCCGCCCGGCACGCAGACATAGCCTCCCATGCCCAGCACCACGTCCGGCTTGCGCTTGCCGATGAAGCGGAAGCAGTCGATGAAGGCGCCAATCATCCTGAACGCACCGCTTACCGAGTGCGCCAGGCCCTTGCCGCGCATGCCGCTGAAGTGGACCACGTCCATGTCCACGTTGTGCTTCGGCACCAGGTCGGTCTCCATGCCATGCGAGGTGCCGAGCCAGGTCACTTCCCAGCCGCGGGCGCGCATGGCCTGGGCAATTGCCAGGCCAGGGAAAATGTGGCCACCGGTGCCGGCTGCCATGATCATCAGGCGCTTGGTCATACCCGCCCTCCCCGCATCATCTGGCGGTTCTCGAAGTCGATGCGCAGCAGGATCGCCAGGCCCACGCAGTTGATGATGATGCCGGTGCCGCCATAGCTCATGAGCGGCAGGGTCAGGCCTTTGGTTGGCAGCAAGCCGAGATTCACGCCCATATTGATAAATGTCTGTACGCCGATCCAGATGCCGATGCCTTTGGCGGCCAGGCCGGCGAAGGTCTGGTCCATCGCAATCGCCTGGCGGCCGATGTCGAAAGCACGCTTGACGATCCAGTAGAACATGCCGATGGTGACCAGCACCCCGATCATGCCCAACTCTTCGCCAATCACAGCCAGCAGGAAGTCGGTATGCGCTTCCGGCAGGTAGTGCAGTTTTTCCACGCTGGCGCCCAGGCCCACGCCGCCAATCTCGCCACGGCCGAAAGCAATCAGCGAGTGGGTCAGTTGGTAGGACTTGTTCAGGGCGTTCTCTTCTTCCCAAGGATTCAGGTAAGCGAACAGGCGCGCGCGGCGGAACGGCGACAACCAGATAATGGCCACAAAGATCGTCACCAGCATGCCGGCGATGCCGCCGAACCAGACCGCGTTGACGCCGCCCAGGAACAGGATGCCCATGGCGATGCAGACGATCACGCCAAAGGCGCCGAGGTCGGGCTCCAGCAGCAGCAACAGGCCGACGAAAGCCACCGCCAGCGCCATCGGTGCAAAGCCCTTGGACAGGCGGTGCATGAATTCCTGCTTGCGCACGGTGTAGTCGGCCGCGTACAGCACGATGAAGAGCTTCATCAGCTCCGACGGCTGGAACTGGAATAGCTTGAGGTTCAGCCAGCGGCGGCCGCCGTTGACGTTCACACCCAGGCCTGGCACCAGCACCAGGACCAGCGCCACCAGGGTAGCGATGAACAGGTAAGGCGCGGCCCTCTGCCAATCTTCCACGCGCACGCGGAACGCCACCGCCGCCGCCACGATGGCAATGGCAATAAAGATTGCCTGGCGCTGCACGAAGTAATGATTCTTGTAGGCGGCAAACTTGGGCGAATCCGGCAGTGCAATCGAGGCTGAGTACACCATCACCATCCCGAACAGCATGAGCAACAGCACCGACCATACCAGCGGCTGGTCGTAATCCATCATCTTCGAATGGCGTGCGCGTCCATCCAGCGGAGCTGGGGACTCGGAGCCACCGAAGCGGAATGGAAGCTGGATTGCCATCAGATCTCCTGCCCCGCATCAAGTGCGATCTCGCGCACGGTGTCGATGAACACCTGCGCGCGGTGCGCGTAGTTCTTGAACATGTCCAGGCTGGCGCAGGCCGGCGACAGCAGCACGGCATCGCCAGCATGGGCCAGCGCTGATGCACGCTTGGTGGCTTCTTCCAGTGTCGCGAAATCTTCCATCTTCACGCCGGTCGGTTCCAGCGCCGTGCGGATGGCCGGGGCATCGCGGCCGATCAGCACCACGGCGCGCACGAAGCGGCGCACCGGGTCGGCCAGCGGGTCGAATTCCTGGCCTTTGCCATCGCCGCCGGCAATCACCACCAGCTTTTGCTCGCTGCCGGCGAAGGACTGGCCCAAGCCCACCAGCGCGGCGACAGTTGCGCCAACGTTGGTGCCTTTGGAATCGTCGTAGTAATCGACGCCATTGATTTGCGCCACCAGCTCCACGCGGTGCGGCTGCCCTTTGTATTCGCGCAGGCCATGCAGCAGCGGAGCAAACGGCAGGCCGATGGCGCGGCACAATGCCAGCGCAGCCAGCGCGTTGGATGCGTTGTGAGTGCCGCGGATCTGCAACGCGTCGGCTGGCATCAATTTCTTGGTGTAGCACTCCACCGGCGGCGGCGGCGGGTCGTTCTTCTTGCGGCGCTTCGGCGGCTCGGCGTCGTCGGTCGGTTCGGCAGTGGCAAGCCAGTACACACCGCGCTCGCTGACGAGGCCAAAGCTATGCGCCAGTTCCGGCGCATCGGTGCCGAAGGTGACGTTCTCGCCGATCGGATTGGACATCGCCATGGTCCATTTGTCGTCGCGGTTCAGCACGCGCACGGTGTCGTCGCCGAAGATGCGTTTCTTGTCGTCGGCATAGGCCTGCATGCTGCCGTGCCAGTCCAGGTGGTCCTGGGTCACGTTCAGCACGGTGGCGGCGTCGGCATTCAGGCTGTAGGTCGTATGCAACTGGAAGCTGGACAGCTCGAGCACCCAGGCTTGCGGCAGGGTGTCGTTCTCCATGACTTCACGCAGCACGTCCAGCGCTGCCGGACTGATATTGCCGGCCACGCGCACCGACATGCCGGCGCGTTCGCACAACTGGCCAGTCAGGCTTGTGACGGTAGTCTTGCCATTGGTACCGGTGATGGCGATGACTTTCGGCGCATAGGCGCGGTCTTCCTTCAGCCATTTCAGCGCCTGAGCGAACAGTTCGATCTCGCCCCAGACCGGAATGCCCTTCTCGGCCGCCGCAGGGATGATCTCGGCCAGTTCCTTGTTCGGGCCCAGGCCGGGGCTGGCGCAAACGAAGTCCACCCCATCCAGCAGCGCCGCATTGAACGGGCCGGAAATGAACTGCGTGCCGGGCAACTGCTCGCGCAGCAGCGGCAGGCGGTCTGGCACCGGGCGCGTGTCGGCAACGCGCAGCAGCGCGCCGCAGCGCGCCAGCCAGTGCGCCATCGCCAGGCCCGATTCCCCGAGCCCCAGTACCAGTGCAATTTTGCCGTTATAGATCATCAGCGCAGCTTCAGGGTAGACAGGCCAACCAGGACCAGCATCATCGTGATAATCCAGAAGCGCACGACGACCTGGGTTTCTTTCCAACCCTTCTGTTCAAAGTGGTGGTGCAAAGGTGCCATCAGGAACACGCGGCGGCCAACGCCGTAGCGCTTCTTGGTGTACTTGAACCAGCCCACCTGGATAATCACCGACAGCGTCTCCGCAACGAAGATGCCGCCCATGATGAACAGGACGATTTCCTGGCGCACGATCACAGCGATCGTGCCGAGCGCGCCGCCCAGCGCCAATGCGCCGACGTCGCCCATGAAGACTTGGGCAGGGTGCGCGTTGTACCAGAGGAAGGCCAGGCCGGCACCCGCCATCGCACCGCAGAAGATGATCAACTCACCCGCACCAGGAATATGCGGGATGAACAGGTATTTCGAATAGGTCGCGGAACCGGTCAGGTAGGCGAACAGGCCCAGTGCCGAACCCACCATCACGGTCGGCATGATGGCCAGGCCATCCAGGCCGTCGGTGAAGTTCACGGCATTCGAGGTGCCGACGATCACACAGTAAGTCAGCGCGATGAAACCCCATACGCCCAGCGGATAGCTGATGGTCTTCACGAACGGCACGATCAGGTCGGCTTTCGGCGGCAGGTCCATCGAAAAGCCGGATTGCACCCATTGGAAGAACAGTTCGAACACCTTGGCCGGAGTTGGCGCCGACACCGAAAACGCCAGGTACAGCGCGGCGGCGATGCCGACCAGCGACTGCCAGAAGTATTTTTCAGCCGAGCGCATGCCCTCAGGATCCTGGCGCACCACCTTGCGGTAGTCGTCCACCCAGCCCACGGCGCCGAAGCCCATGGTCACGATCATTACAGGCCAGATCAGGCGGTTCGACCAGTCGCACCACAGCACAGTGGCGATGCCGACCGCAATCAGCAGCAGCACGCCACCCATGGTCGGGGTGCCGTGTTTCTTCAAGTGGGTCTGCGGACCGTCGGTGCGCACGGCCTGGCCGTACTTCATGACGGTCAGTTTGCGGATCACGGCGGGACCGGCGATCAGGCCGATCAGCAGGGCCGTGATGGTAGCCATCACGGCGCGGAAGGTGATGTAGTTAAAGAGGCGGAAAGCCCCAATGTCGTCCTGCAGGATTTGTGCAAGCCAGAGCAGCATGATTAGTGTGTTTCCTTTGTAGCGTGTTGCGATCCAATCAAATGCTGCACGACCCGTTCCATCTTCATGAAGCGGGAGCCCTTGATCAATACGGTTGCATCCGGCGTTACTGCGGCACTTACGGCCTGCAGCAGCGCGTCGAATTCCTGGTGGTGCTCGGCATGCGGCGCCATATGGGCGGCCAGCGTGCCGGTGGCGAAGAAGCGTTCAATGCCCTTTGTCGCGGCATAGGCAGCGACTTCTTCGTGAAACTCCTTGCCCTGCGTGCCGACTTCACCCATGTCGCCCAGCACCAGCACGCGCGGTGCCTTGGCCCTGGCCAGCACGTCGATGGCGGCGCGCACCGAGTCCGGGTTGGCGTTATAGCTGTCGTCGATCAGCAGCGCGCCATTGGCTGCCTGCTTCTTCTGCAGGCGGCCATTTACCGGCGCAAACGCTTCCAGCCCTGTGCGGATGGTGGAAGTGTCGATGCCGGCTGCATAAGTGCAGGCAATCGCGGCCAGCGCATTGCGAACGTTGTGTTCTCCGGCCGCCTGCAGCGATACGCTGAAGTGGCGCGGCACTGCGTCGGGTGCGGAGAAGGACGCGGCGGCGCCATGGCCGGCAGCTTGCGCGTTGGCCGCGGGACGCACGGTCACTTCCAGTTCGGCGCCGAAGTCGCCGGCAGTGTAGGTGCAGCTCACGTTGGCGGCGGCATCCAGGCCAAAGGTCAGCACGCGGCGGCCGACCGACAGTTCGCGCCAGACCGGCGTGAATTCGTCGCCATGCGGGAACACGGCTACACCCTCGCCGGGCAATGCAGCCAGCACGCTGCCGTTCTCGCGCGCCACCGCTTCCACTGTGTGCATGAATTCCTGGTGTTCGCGCTGGGCGTTGTTCACCATGCCGATAGTCGGCGCGGCGATGGCGCTCAGGCGGCCGATTTCGCCCGGATGGTTCATGCCCAGTTCCACCACGGCGGAACGGTGCGAAGCATTCAGGCGGAACAGCGTCAACGGCACGCCGATTTCATTATTCAGGTTGCCGCGCGTCGCCAGCCGGCCGTCTTCGCCATGGGCGGCAGCCAGGATGGAGGCGATCATTTCCTTGACAGTGGTCTTGCCGTTCGAACCGGTCACGCCGATCACCGGCAACGCAAACTGCCTGCGCCAATAATTGGCGATCTGGCCCAGTGCCGCCAGGGTGTCCGGCACCACGATGGCAGGCAGGGTCCAGCCTTCCGGCAGTTTTTCCACGACCACGGCGACCACGCCCTTGTCGACCACCTGCTGCAGGAAGTCGTGGGCATCGAATACCTCGCCGCGCAAGGCGACAAACAACTGGCCGGCGCCGGCCGTGCGGGTATCGGTCGAGACGCCGTCGAAGTCCAGCGCCAGCGCGGCGTCATTGGACAGCACGCCATGATGCAGGTGCGCGCCGCTCAGCGCCGGCAGGATATGTGCAATAGAGCTGCGCATCAGTGCGGCCTCATCATGGTAAGGCGTGCAGACAATGCAAGCTGCGCGTGCTCGGCATCCGAGAACGGCATCTTGCGGCCCTTGATTTCCTGGTAGGGCTCATGGCCCTTCCCTGCCAGCAGGATCACGTCCGCCTTGCCGGCATTGCGCACGGCGGACAGGATCGCCGCTGCGCGGTCTTCCACCGTCATGAATTCGGAATTCGGATGGTCCGGGTCCATGCCCGCCACGATCTGGCGAATGATGTCGGCCGGTTCTTCGCTGCGCGGGTTGTCGCTGGTGACAAGCACGTGTTCCGCCATCTGCGAAATCCCGCCCATTTGCGGGCGCTTGCCCGGATCACGGTCGCCACCGCAGCCGAACACGCACCACAGGTGGCCGCCGCGGTCGTCCGCTACGGAACGCAAGGCTTCCAGCGTCTTTTCCAGTGCATCCGGCGTATGGGCGTAGTCAATCACGACCATCGGTGCTTCCTGGCCGCCGATCTGCTGCATGCGGCCAGGGGCCGGCTGCAGCGATTCAATACCGTCGATGGCGGTGCGGAAGGCAATGCCTTTCGCCAGCAGCGCGGCCAGCACGGCCAGCGCATTGCTCACGTTGAACGGTCCCACGAGCTGGGTACGCACGTGGGCGTGGCCGAAGGTCGAATCCAGGTTGAATTCGGTGCCCAGGTTGCGGCTGCGCAGCGAGCTGGCGCGCAGCATCGAAATACCCGGCACATTCGGCTGCGCCTTGATGTCCTTCAGCGTGTAGCCGATGATGGCTGGTTTGCGCACCGCCTTGGAGGCCTTGATGTGCGCAACCAGGCGGTGGCCCATCGGGTCGTCCAGGTTCACCACCGCGTGCTTCAGGCCAGGCCAGTCGAACAGGATGGTCTTGGCAGCTTCGTAATTCGCTTCGTCGCCGTGGTAATCCAGGTGGTCGCGTGTCAGGTTGGTGAAGATCGCGACATCGAAATGCATGCCTTCGGTGCGGCCCTGGTGCAGGCCGATGGACGAGGCTTCGATCGCCAACGCATTGGCGCCGTCGGAATGCACTTCCTTCAGTTTGCGCGCCAGCAGCACGGCGTCCGGCGTGGTGTAACCGGTTTCGTCGAACTCCACTTCGCCGCGGGCGCGGAACATGCCGACGCCCAGCGTGCCGATAACGGCGGTCGTTTCGCCCACCTTGGCCAACGCCTGGCCGGTCCATACGGCGCAGGAAGTCTTGCCGTTGGTGCCGGTGACGGCCACGGTGAACATGTTCGCATCGGGCTGGCCATACCAGGCGTGCGCGATCGGGCCGGCCTGTTTCTTCAAGCCCGCCACGGCGAGCTGCGGCACAGCATGAGCGGCATCCCAGGCGTAGCCGGTATCGTCGTACACCACGGCCGCGGCGCCGTTGGCAATTGCAGCGGCAATGAAAGTACGGCCATCCTTGGCATCGCCAGGATAGGCAAAAAATACGTCGCCGGCCTTGACGCGGCGCGAGTCGGACGCCAGTTGCGCATTTGGCGCAACTTCACGCATCCAGTTGATAATTTCTTGGTGGTTCATCGTAGTCATTTACATGGCCTCCGGTCCGGTGTCCGCCGGCACCACGATTTCGGTGACGTTGGAATCAGGAGGCACATTGGAGGCGCGCAATGCGTTGATTGCGACTGCCGCGAAAGTTGGTGCTGCGACCGAACCGCCAAAGTGGCCGTTCTGGGTCGGTTCGTCGATCATGACTGCAATGATGAAGCGCGGCGCCGACATCGGCACCATGCCGACGAAGGAACCGATGTATTTGCGCGGCATCGCATAGCGGCCGTTCTCCACCTTGTAGGCGGTGCCGGTCTTGCCGCCCACGCGGTAGCCCGGAATCTGCGCCTTCTTGGCAGTGCCGTCCTTGCCCGATACCACGGACTCCAGCATTTCGCGCATCTGCGCGGCGGTCTGCGGTTTGATGATCTGCTGGCCCAGCGGCTCTTTTTCCACCTTCTCAAACGACAAAGGAATGGTGTCACCATTCCGGGCAAACATCATGTAAGAGCGCGCTAGCTGTATCAGCGACACCGAGATACCGTTACCGTAACTCATGGTCGCCTGCTCGATCGGCCGCCATGATTTATAGGGCCGCACCCTTCCCGCCACCGCCCCGGGGAAGCCCCACTTCGGTTGCTGGCCAAAGCCGACTTTTGTGAACATCTCCCACATTTCCTGGGACGGCATGCTAAGTGCGATTTTCGAGGTGCCGATGTTGGACGACATCTCGATAATCTGCGACACACTGATTACTCCGTGCGCCTTGGTATCGGAGATCGGACGGTCAAAGATCTGCAAGCGGCCGTTGCCGGTATCGATCAGCGTATTCGGTTTTACGCGGCCAGTGTCCAACGCCAGCGAAACCGTGATCGGCTTCAGCGTGGAACCCGGTTCAAAAGAGTCCGTCATCACGCGGTTGCGCAGCTGCGCACCGGTCAGGTTACGGCGGTCGTTCGGGTCGTAACTAGGGTAATTGGCCAGCGCCAGCACCTCGCCGCTATGCACGTCCAGCACCACTGCGCCGCCAGCCTTGGCGCCGAAGTGCTCGACTGCGGACTTCAATTGGGTGTAGGCGATGTACTGGATCTTGCTGTCCACCGACAGCACGACATCCTTGCCGTTATGCGGCTCGACCTTGCCGCCAATGTCTTCCACGATGCGGCCGCGGCCATCCTTGATGACACGGCGCGAGCCCGGCTTGCCAACCAGGTTGGCCTGCTGTGCCAGTTCCATCGATTCCTGGCCCTTGTCGTCGACATTGGTGAAACCGACCAGGTGGGTCATCACCTCGCCTTGCGGATAGAAGCGCTTGTATTCAGGGCGAATATCCATTCCGTCCAGGTCCAGCGCCTTGATCTTGTCGGCCACCTCCACTTCGACCTGGCGTTTCAGGTAGACCAGGTTGCGATCGGAGTCCAGCTTCTTGCGCAGTTCGGACTCGCTCATTTCCAGCAAGCCGGCCAGGGCACGAAGTTTTTCTTTCGGCGCAGCCAGCAATTCCTCCGGCGCAGCCCAGATGGCGCGCACAGGGATGGACGAGGCCAGCACCTGGCCATTACGGTCGGTGATCTTGCCGCGCACTGCCGGCAGTTCCTGCGTGCGCTGGTAACGGTTTGCGCCTTCCTTCTGGAGGAATTGCGACTGGGTCGAAGTACCCTGCAACCAGACCGCACGCGCAGCCAGCGCGCCGAACGCGATAAACATCCCGAACAGCACGACGCGCGAGCGCCAGCTTGGCAGGCGCACCGCCAATACTGGGCTCTTGGAGAAGGCCACGCCCTGCGAGCGTGCCACGCGTGCCGTTCCGGTTCCGCCGCTGGAGCGCATCACTTTTCGCCCTCCGTCAGGTATTGGGTGCGGTTCGGCGTGAGCTGGGTCATATTCAGTTCACGGCGTGCGATTTCTTCGATACGGGCGTGCTTGCCCAGCGTCGACTGGTCGAGCTGGAGCTGGGCCCACTCGGTATCGAGCTGGCGCGCCAGCGCTTCCGCACGTTCCTGCTCCACGAACAGGTGGCGAGCCTGGTATTGCGCGTTAACGGCCGACAGGCCGCAAGCGACCAGCAATGCCGTCAGCACGATGTTCACCTTGTTGCTCATGGCACGCCTCCGCTTGAAGGCAGGCGCATGGCAACCCGCATCACGGCCGAACGGGCGCGCGGGTTTTCATCCACCTCTTTGTCGGACGGCTTGATGCGGGCCAGCAGTTTCAACTCCGGCTGCGGCAGGTCGGCCGCCTTGATCGGCAGGCGCCGGTCCGGCTGCTCCACCTTGGCCTTGGAAGCGAGGAACTGCTTGACCATGCGGTCTTCCAGCGAATGGAAGCTGATGATGGCCAGGATGCCGCCCGGTTTCAGGGCGTCGAATGCCTGGCTCAGGGCCGATTCGAGGTCCTCAAGCTCTTTATTGACGAAAATCCGGATAGCCTGAAAGGTGCGGGTGGCCGGATCTTTGCCCTTCTCGCGAGTCTTGACCGCGCCTGCCACGATACCGGCAAGCTGTCGTGTGCTTGAAATTGGCTCGACTGCCCGGCGAGCAACAATCGCCTTTGCAATCTGAAAAGCAAACCGTTCTTCCCCATAATCCCTTATCACCTTTTCCAGTGTTTTTTCTGATTCCGTGGCCAGCCACTCGGCAGCGGAGATACCACGCGTGGTATCCATGCGCATGTCGAGCGGGCCATCGTTGCGGAAGCTGAAGCCGCGCGCAGCATCGTCTACTTGTGGTGACGAGATGCCGAGGTCCAGCAAAATGCCGTCGACGGCGGGAATGCCGCGTTCGGCCAGCGCATCCGCCATGGTGGCGAAGCTGTCGTGCACGATGGTGAAACGCGCATCGTCGATGGTTTCGGCGTTGGCGATAGCTTGCAGGTCTTTGTCGAAGGCGATCAGGCGGGCTTCCGGGCCCAGCCGGGACAGGATCAAGCGGCTGTGGCCGCCGCGGCCGAAGGTGCCATCTATATAGATGCCGTTGGCGCGCGCGCCGGCCAGGTCGAGCGCATCCACCGCTTCATCTAACAGCACCGTGCGATGCTGGAACTCTGGCACCGAGGTCGTCGTCATATTGAACCGGGCCTCAGAAGGAGAAATCGGACAGGGTATCGGGCATGCCTACCTCGATGGTGGCTTGCTCGTTTTCGGCGCGCTTGACCGGATCCCAGATCTCGAAGTGGGTCAGCATGCCGGACAGCACGACTTCGCGGCCAAGGCCGACGGCGTCGCGCAATTCAGGGGCAACCAGGATGCGGCCGGCGGAATCCATCTCGACGTCGGCGGCATTGCCCAGCAGGATGCGCTGCCAGCCGCGGGCCGACATCGGCCACGAAGCGATCTGGTCGCGCTTGGCTTCCCAGACGTGGCGCGGGTACATCAACAGGCAGCCGTCCGGGTGTTTGGTAAGCGTGAGCCGTCCTTCGCACTGGATCATCAGTGCGTCACGATGCTTGGCCGGGATGGACATCCTGCCTTTCGCATCTAATGTGATCGCGGACGCGCCTTGGAACACGACTTAACCTTATCTAAAAAATCCCACAAAACTACACTTTTTCACACTATCGCCCACTTTAGAGGATGCTCACAAGGTGGTCAAGCGATTTTCCCAAGCAAAAACAGCGATTTGTCCAATGAAATTAAGGACTTAGCGGCATTCCTTGAGAAATAGCCGAGATAAAAACCATTGAGAAATTAGGGACTTATGAAAGATAGTGAAAGTGCTACTTCACGTGCAGAGGTGGCCAAACGCGCAGAAAATGACTAAAAATAAATTTGCAAATCGGCGTTTGCTTGTCTTAAGGCAAGGACACTTGATCAATTTAACAACAAGTGCCGCAGACCCGCAATGGCGGGAGAATGAAGCCTGCCGCGCCTTGCGCGCGATCTGTACCCTCAAAAAAACATGCCGCCCAGTGTGGACTGGGCGGCAACTTGTATAGACAAATGGCGATGCCGCCGCTTGCCTACATTATACGGCTTGAGACACTTGTCACTCGTAAGTGACGCCTACCGTGACGCCGCTGAACGGCTGTTTCGCTTCCAGCGTGATGTAATACCACTGGTTGGCCACCGGGCTTGCGATGCTGATATTTTCAGCATTGCCGGCATTGGTGGAAGCGTAATCAAAGGAGGTGGTGCTCGGATAGCGGTTCAGGGCCACGTACATGTCCATATTGCCGCTGCCGCCCGCACTCATGATCTTCACGTTCCTGGCGCCGGCCGGCACGATCAGGTGCAGGTAGGTGCGCGAACCGGACGACAGGTTGCGGATGGCGCAGTTCTTGCCAAGGTAGGTCGGCGAAGCCTGGCCGCTGCAAGTTGGCAGGTTCGACACGCTGTCCGGCATTGGCGGTTCGCCGGCCGTGGTGGCCGCGTCGGCCCAGGCCGTGAACTCGTTGTCGTAGCGGGTGCCGATGTCGCGCATGAAGTCGTTGTAGCGCGCGTAATCGCCAACACGGAACTTGGCCAGCACCTGGTCCACGTCGGAACGATGGCGCTCCATCATGAAGCGGGTCGCCATATAGCCCCAGCGGTAGGCACGGTCCTGGTAGTCCGCCATCGAATACGTATTGCCGAAGATGTCGCTCAGGCGGTACTTGCGGCTGCGCGCCATGTCGATTGCCGGCTGGTTGTTATTCTTCAGCGACAGGTATTCCGCGACGCCTTCGATCCACCACACGGTCGGCACGGAAGTGCCCTGGCCGAAATCGCCGTACATGTCGAAGCGGCCGTCGATGTAGTGCACGAATTCGTGCTCCAGGTTCCACACCTTGAAGGTTGGGCGCAGCCACGAAGCCTCGTGGGCGATGAAGCGCGCCTGGTTGCCGACCACGGAAGGATCGCCCTCCAGGTACATGCCGCCGTTGTTGGTGTCGATGCCGTAGATTACGCCAGCGTACTTGCTGTAGTTGGTGTAGTCGTCGAATACCACCAGCTCCAGCGCGGTGTTGTTGTCATGCGCAACCGGAGTGCGGTTGGTCTGCAGCATGGTGTGGGCATAGCCCTCTTCCGTCGCCAGTGCGGAGCAGATTTCCTGCACCTGGGCCTGGGTTACGTCCTGTGCGCGCAGGCGCAGGGTCGGGCTGCAGTTGTAGCTGGTCTTCAGCACCGCATTGGCCAACTGGTCTTCGTAATTGCACACGCCGTACTGGGAGCAATTGCCGCTGTCGTAGTACTTCACGGCCTGCGCAGCTGCCAGCCACATGCCGCTGTCGGCGCCCAGCATGGTGCTGCTGTTCAGGGTGTTTTGCACCATCGGCTTGACCTGCGGTTTCAGCCCGGCGTACTGCATGAAGCGGAAGGTCTCGTTCGCCGCATCGGTCAACTGGTAGCCGGCATTGGAATTCAGCAGCGCCGCCTTGTTGTTGGTGATGAAGGTGTACAGCGTGTTGGCGTAGGAGATATCGTTCGACAGCGTGGTGCCGACATCAGGCGAAGTATGGCCGCGGAACAGCACGGTCAGCGCGCCGGTCATGCCGCCACCGGCACTGTCCTGCTTCAGCGCTTCCGCTTCCGTCGCCGAGGACGAGGTATTGGTGAAGCGCGCCACGGTAGCTTTCGCATCCGGCAGGAACTGCACCTCGTCGTGCATATTGGTGACCAGCTTCCAGGTTTCGCCTGCGGTGGTTGGCGCCACGGAGTTGTTGGCGTACAGGGCACTGCCGCGCACCAGGCCGTGGATGGCCGTGCGCAGCGGTGCGCGTACCGATTCGGTCAGCGCCGGAATGGTGCCGCCGCTGGCCTGGTAGTAGCCGGCGCGCAGGTAAAGCACCAGGTTCACCAGCTTCATGTTGGAGCCGTTGTAGCTGGCTGCCTCGCTGGCCAGGCGGCTGGCGACAGCGCTCACGTTAGCGCTGGAATAGATGCTGGTGGCCAGCGCCGGCGCAGCGGAGAACAGCGGATAAGTGCACTCGTAGTCCGGCAATGTAGCCACGTATTCGGCCAGTGCTGCGCCGCTGTAGCTGGCCAGGGTATTCATGTCCTTGCACTGCGGCGTTGCGGACATTGGCGCCATGCTGGTTTTCAGGCTGCGCGGCATCAGGTCATTGCGCGGCTTGCGCGTTGGCGCCAGGTCGTACTTGCTTTGCTCCAGCGTGGGCGGCAGGGATTGCCGCTGGTGCGGCGCGGGCGGCTGGTGCAGCTTGTTACCGCTATCCGCATGCGCTTGCGCGGCGAGCAGCAGGGCTGCTGCGCCGATTGCTTTCAACATCATGTCTCCACCTCTTCTGTTATGTAATGGGAGCGCCCATGCTAACGAGGAGAGGTGGCACGATTTCAAGCGTGCGCGCCGTTATGGTGATTTCGCCGATTCAGCTAACGTGAACTGCACAGGCGATGGACGAAAAAGCCACAGGTGGACGCGAGCCGGAACCGGTGCGGAACTGGCTTGGCGTATAACCCGTCATCGATTTGAACTGGCGGCTGAAGGCGCTATGGTCGGTGTAGCCGCATTCGCGCGCAATGTCGGCAATGCTGCGGCCCGGGTAGGCCTCGATCAGCGCCAGCGCGCCTTCCAGCCGCGATTGCAGCAGCAGCTGGCGCGGGCTGTAGTGGAACACTTTCTGGAACAGGCGCTCCACGCGCGCCAGCGACAAGCCTTCCTCGCGCGCCAGGTCGGCCAGGTTCAGTTGCATGTGGAAGTTCTCGCGGATGCGCTGCGCGATGCGCGCCACCTGGCGGTACACCGGGTGCTGTTCGTCGACCAGGCCCAGGTCATGCGAGGTGCCGACCAGGCCCACGATGTCGCCTTGCTCGTTGCGCAGCGGGGCCTTATGGGTCAGGCACCAGCCGCGGCGGCGGTTCGGGTACAGGTGCAGTTCCAGGTGCTTCTCGATGGTGGCGCCCATGTCGATCACCTGCCGGTCCTGTGCCTCATAGGCTGCGGCCAGCGGGCGCGGATGCACGTCCATCACGGTCTTACCGAGGATATCGGACTTGTTGCGCAAGCCGCAGCGGCGGGCCAGCGTATTGTTGACGGCCACATAGCGGCCATCGCGATCCTTCACAAAGAAGGCTACTTCGGTCATCGCGTCGAACAGTTTCTCGATCGCGTCCAACTCCACGTTCCAAGGACGGTCCGTCATAAAGGTGTCTCCCATGCTTTGGCGCGCTCTGTGGCGCGATTCCATTTTGCCAGCAACTCGGCCCGCTGGTCATCCCCCATCGCTGGAGTGAAGCGGCGCTCGCAGGCCCACTGCGTGGCGATTTCTTCCTGCGATTCCCAGAAACCGACAGCCAGGCCGGCCAGGTAGGCGGCGCCCAGCGCCGTGGTTTCCGTCACCTTCGGACGCAGCACGGGCACGCCCAGCAAGTCGGACTGGAACTGCATCAGCATGTCGTTGCGGGCGGCGCCGCCGTCGGCGCGCACTTCCGTCACCGGCATCGAGGCATCCTTCTGCATGGCGGCCAGCAATTCGGCGCTCTGGTAGGCGATCGATTCCACGGCAGCGCGCGCGATGTGCGCCTTGTTGCTGCCGCGCGTCAGGCCAACGATGGTGCCGCGCGCATAGGGATCCCAGTGCGGCGCGCCAAGTCCGACGAAGGCCGGCACCAGGAATACGCCGCCGCTGTCCGGCACGCTGTTGGCCAGCGCTTCCACGTCGCTCGACTGCTGGATGATGCCCAGGCCGTCGCGCAGCCACTGCACGGTGGCGCCGCCCATGAAGACCGAGCCTTCCAGCATGTAATCCGTCGCGCCGTCGACGCGCCAGCCTACCGTGGAGAGCAGGCGGTTGTGCGAGGTGCGCGGCTGGCGGCCGGCGTGCATCAGCATGAAGCATCCGGTGCCGTAGGTGTTCTTCACCATGCCAGGCTGGTGGCAAGCCTGGCCGAAAGTGGCGGCTTGCTGATCGCCGGCGATACCCGCCACCGGGATCGCATGGCCGAACAAGGCTTCACGCGTGGCGCCTATTTCCTCGCTGGAGGAAACCACCTGGGGCAGCATGGCTTCCGGGACGTCGAACAGCTGCAGCAAGTCCGCGTCCCAGCGCATCAGGTGGATATTGAACAGCATGGTGCGCGAGGCGTTCGACACGTCGGTGACGTGCACGCCGCACAGCTTCCAGGCCAGCCAGGAATCGATGGTGCCAAAGCAAAGGGCTCCCTTGCGCGCACGTTCGCGCGCACCGGGCACGTGGTCCAGGATCCATTTGACCTTGGTGGCGGAGAAATAGGCGTCCAGCTCAAGGCCGGTCGCTTCGCAGATCATTTTCGCCTTGCCGGCGGCGCGCAGCTCTTCGCAGTAGTCGGCAGTGCGGCGGTCCTGCCACACGATGGCGGGCGCGATAGGCTCGCCGGTCTTGCGGTCCCACACCACGGTGGTTTCGCGCTGGTTGGTGATGCCGATGGCACGCACCTTTTTTACGTCGAAGTCCTGCAGGACCTTGCGGGCGACGGTGATCTGGCTGTTCCAGATTTCGTTGGGATCGTGTTCAACCCAGCCAGGCTGGGGGAAGTGCTGGGGAAATTCCTGCGCCGCGCATCCTGCGATTTTTCCTTCGTGGTCGAACAGGATGGCGCGTGAACTGGTTGTGCCCTGGTCCAGGGCGAGGATGTATTGAGTCATCTCTCAAGAATTAGTTGAAGCAAGCCGATAGGCCGGATTTTGTTACGGCACCCGAAGGTGCTATGACAGCCATTCCTCTAGGCGACGGATTACTCCGCCGCTCAAGCTTTCTACCCGCACGCTCCGCGAGCAACATCATCGCGTGCCTATTTGAAATTGCACCAGGTGGAGGTTACCGCGTTTCACCGTAACTTAATACGCTCGTCTCTGTGGCCCTATTCCTCGCCTTATACCATTGCTGGCTTTCAGCGGACGGCCGTTAACCGTCACCCCGCTCTGTGGAGTCCGGACCTTCCTCCCGCCCATGTCTTGCGACATGAGCCAGCGGCTGTCTGGCTTGCTTCGGGCGATATTCTACATTATTTACTGCCGGGGTCAGGTCCCGACACCTGACACGGCACAGCCGTGTTGGGTGTTGGGCCCTGACTCCGTCCATATAATTTGGTGTCGCAAAACCGAAAGCCATTTCCCCAGAGCAGGCATAGAATGCCAAATCCATGTATAAGAAGGCAAGTACCATGACGCAAACTCCTCGTTCCGGCGGCCAGATCCTGGTCGATGCGCTGAAAGTCCACGGCACCGATACCGCCTTCGGCGTGCCCGGCGAAAGCTACCTGGACGTGCTGGACGCCCTGCACGAATCCGGCATCCGCTTCATCATCAACCGCCAGGAGGGCGGCGCTGCCTTCATGGCCGACGCTTACGGCAAGATGACCGGCAAGCCAGGCATCTGTTTCGTCACCCGTGGCCCGGGCGCCACCAATGCCTCGATCGGCGTGCACACCGCCTTCCAGGATTCGACCCCGATGATCCTGTTCATCGGCCAGGTTGGCAGCGATTTCATGGACCGCGAAGCCTTCCAGGAAGTCGATTACCGCCGCATGTTCGGCCAGATGGCGAAATGGGTAGCCCAGATCGACCGCGCCGACCGCATCCCTGAATACATCGCCCGCGCCTTCCAGGTCGCCACCAGCGGTCGCCCGGGCCCAGTGGTACTGGCCCTGCCGGAAGACATGCTGACCGCCAAGGCCACCGTGGCCGACACCCGCGCCTATGTGCCGACCCAGGGCGCACCTTCCGCCCCGCAAATCGCGCAACTGCGCCAGATGCTGGCTGAAGCGAAGCGCCCGATGCTGCTGCTGGGTGGCGGCGGCTGGAACCAGCAGGCGACGGCCGACATCCGCAAATTCGCCGAAGCGAACCAGCTGCCGGTCGGCTGCGCCTTCCGCTTCCAGGACCTGCTGGACAACAGCCACCCGAACTACATCGGCGATGTCGGCATCGGCATCAACCCGAAGCTGGCCGCACGCGTAAAACAAGCCGATGTACTGATCGCCATCGGCCCGCGTCTCGGCGAAATGACCACCAGCGGCTACTCGATCATCGCCTCGCCGGTGCCGCAGCAGCGCCTGGTGCACATCCACGCCAGCCCCGAAGAACTGGGCAGCGTCTACCAGGGCGAAATGATGATCGCCTCCGGCATGCCGCAGGCCGCCGCAATGCTGGCGGCCATGGAGCCGGTCGATTCGAGCGCATGGCGCGACAGCGTTGAACAGGCGCGCGCCGAATACAACGCCTGGCAGCAGCAGCCGTCGATCTTCAAGGACAACAATGCTCCGCTGAACCTGTGGCAGGTGGTGCAGGAACTGAAGGCCCAGTGCCCGGCCGACACCATCATCACCAATGGCGCCGGCAATTACGCCACCTGGGCGCACCGCTACTGGCCTTACGGCGGCATGCGCACCCAGCTCGCGCCGACCAGCGGCGCCATGGGCTACTCGGTACCTTCCGGCGTAGCCGCAAAGATCATCGATCCGGCGCGCACCGTGGTGACGTTCGCGGGCGACGGCGAATACCTGATGAACGGCCAGGAACTGGCCACTGCCGTGCAGTACAAGGCGGGTGTGGTCATCATCGTATTCAACAACCAGATGTTCGGCACCATCCGCATGCACCAGGAGCGCGAATACCCAGGCCGCGTTTCCGGCACCACGCTGCACAATCCGGACTTCGCCGCAGTGGCGCGCGCCTTCGGCGGCCATGGCGAAACCGTTGCTGTTACCGAGGACTTCGCCCCGGCCCTGCAGCGCGCCCTCGCCTTCACCCGCGAGCAGAACCTGCCAGCCATCATCGAATTGCGCTACGACGGCAACCTGATCACCCCAGGCGCCACCCTCGACACCATCCGCAAGCAGGCTGTCGCCGCCGGCAAGTAATCCCCGCCGTTCCGGCTAAAGGGCTGGCCCGCAATTGCGCGGCCAGCCCTTCGATTTTTCGCTTACCGCTTCGGTGCGGGACAGGCTTTGCAGGCTTTGGCGGCACGGCTGAAATCGTGCACCTTGGCCAGTACCATTGGCTGCGACTGGTCGTCGCAATAGCCGCCATCCAGTGTCAGCGTTTCGCCGTTAGGCGAGAACTTGCCGCTGATGGTGCGCTCGTCCTCCCCTTCCTGCACGGTGAAGTACATCATCTTGCCGCGCGGGTCGACATTCACGTCGGTCGCCACCAAGGGCCAGCTCAAGCCGCCGGCCGTGTATTCGTAAATTACGGTATCGACTTCAGCAAAGCGCTGCAGCGTGATGCGCTGGCCGCCGTACTCGCCGCTGCCTTCATGCACGCACAAGTCCGAGTAGACCACCATGCCGTGGCGCGGCAGCCCCCCAGCCTTGTTGGCCGCCAGCGCGGCGGGCAGGACTGTGACGGAGACGAGCAGCAGCGCGCTGCCGATGCGATGGGAAGTTTTCATATCAGCATTGTAAAAAAAAACGGCTGCACGAGGCAGCCGTTTTGACCAGCAACTGGTATCTATCAGAAGGTGTGACGGATGCCTACGTTGTAAGCGGAGTCACCGGAGCCGGATTCAGCGTTGTTGCCAACGGTGAAGGAAGCGCCGTTCTTGTTCTTGATCTTACCGTAGGACATGTAAGTGGTGGTGCGTGGCGACAGCTTGTGCAGGTAGCCGATTGCGTACTGGGTAGCATCGCGGTTGGCAACTTCACGGTCATCCGCGCGGGCCACGGAAGCCACCAGGGAACCAGCAGCCGACACAGGAACGGTTGCACCGACCAGGTAGTTGCGGCTGTCGATCGACGGCGCCACTGCAGCTGCGGTGAAGGCGGTGCCGTTCGGGTAAGCAACGCTGTTCAGGCCTTTGTTGGTGTTGAACATGGCGTAGGCTTTAACGACCTTGAAGTCGTAGTTCACAGCCAGCAGGGTGTTGTGGCCAATGTCACGACCGGTCACGACGTTGTTGGCAACGGTGTCGTTGTTACGGTTGTTGTATGCCAGGCGGGCGTTGAAATCGCCGTTCTGGTAGCCGATCGACGCGCCCAGTTGACGGCCGGTCGAAGATTCTTTCTGCTCGCCGGCAGCGTAGAACACTTCAGCCGTAATACCCATCATGTCTGGCGACTTGTAGTACACGGAATTGCTGTTGCGGACGTTGATGCCGTTCGCTGGGAAGATATTCTTGGCCGAGCCGGACAGGCCAGCCTGGAACGGATCGCCAACTTGCACGAAGGCGTTGTACCAAGGGGTGTACTGGCGGCCCAGGGTCAGGGTACCAGCCGACTTGGACACCAGGCCAACATAAGCCTGGCGCTGGAATACGGAACCGGCCACATCGGATTCACCGGTGTCGCCTTTGATGCCGCCTTCCAGCATGAATACTGCGGACAGGCCGCCACCGAGGTCTTCGGTGCCCTTGAAGCCGATGCGCGATGCATTGGCGACGCCGGAGGACACTTTGTTGACGTTACCGTTCTTGCCACCGTGTTCGGACACGATGCCGGCATCCATGATACCGAAGATGGTTACGTTGGATTGGGCATACGCGCTACCGGATGCTGCGAGAATCGCGAGGGAAATCAAGGTCTTCTTCATGATGTGCTTCTTCCTTTTCTTTGTTATCGATCACCAGGGCTCTTCGGCGCTGATCGCCCGTCATTTTATATGATCTCAATATTTCCTGCTAATCACGTAGTAATACGTATTGCAAGATGACGGCTTTTGCCACAAGGGCCGAATAAAATTTAAGCAGCCTTCAACTATTTTGTTCAGGACACATTTCACACTTTCCGTTCTTTTCGCGGCTAAACCGAAAGCGCCAGGATTGTGTCATGGACAAGCGATTTGAACCCCAGTTTCATAGTGAAACTAGCCTGCACCGTAGGCAACTTTGTGTCAGACTTCGGCGTTAGAATGCAGGTCGCGTATCAATCTGGGGGCGCTGTCGGCGAATGAAAACGAGTACGGCTTTTGTAACAATTCCGTCCACCATCAGCGATGTGGAGCGGGACACCGGTCTTGCAAAAGAAACTTTGCGAGTCTGGGAGCGTCGTTACGATTTCCCCCGCCCTGAACGCGACACGTTCGGAGAGCGAGTCTATCCAAGCGAACAAGTAATTAAATTGAGATTGATCAAGAGATTGATTGATCTGGGGCATCGTCCTGGCAAGGTGATCGGCTATTCGGCCGATGAATTGCAGGCACTGGCGCAAAAGAGCAGCACCAGCCTGCGGGACGAGGCTGCGCTGCCCCATCCTGAGTTGCAAGCCTACCTGGAACTCTGCAAAGCCCACCAGATGGAGGCTTTTCGCCGCAAACTGACGCAGGCGATGTTGGTGATGGGCTTGAAAAATTTCGTGATCAACCTGGTGGCGCCGCTCACCACCCTGGTGGGAGAAGCGTGGGCTTGCGGGCAGTTCGCGGTGTTTGAAGAGCATTTGTTTGCAGAATCGGTGCAGATCGTGTTGCGCAGCGCCGTATTCTCGGTACCGCAAGTGAACCACAGCAGCGGCGCGCCGCGCCCGCGCGTGCTACTGACCACCCTGCCGCAGGAACGGCACGGCCTGGGCCTGCTGATGGCCGAGGCCATATTTGCCGCCGAGGGAGCACATTGCATCCCCTTAGGCGTTCAGACGCCCTTGCCGGACATCGTCGAAGGCGCGCGCGCCATGCAGGCCGACATCATTGCACTGTCCTTTTTCGCCACCATGAACCCGCGCCACGTGAACGACAGCTTGCGCGAATTGCGGGCCCGCCTGCCGGAACAGGCTGAAATCTGGGCCGGCGGCAGCAATTCCGCCTTGCGCAAGCGGGCGCCCAGCTGTGTGACGGTGTGCGAACTGACCGCGATCAGCGCTGCGGTCATCGAATGGCGGCAGCGCCAACGGCAAGCCCTCAGCTAGCCTCTGGTAGAATACGCGGTTCGATTGAAGGACCCTCTGCCAACCTGTCCATGTTCAGTTTTTTCAAGAAGAAACCGGTCGCCCCGGAAGCCGCGCCCGCTGCGCCGGCCGCAGCGCCTGCGGCCCCTGCGCCTTCCGCGCCAGCCAGCACTGAGACCGCAGCGCCGCTGGCGTTTGAAGTCGAAACGGCCGCCAGGCCCGAACCGAAGCAAAGCTGGATGAGCCGCCTGAAGGCCGGCTTGTCGAAGACCTCCGCCAACCTGTCCATCCTGTTCGTCGGCGCCAAGATCGACGAAGACCTGTACGACGAGCTGGAAGCGGCGCTGCTGATGTCCGATGCCGGCGTCGATGCCACCCAATACCTGCTCGATGCGCTCAAGCGCAAGGTCAAGGAAGACAAGCTGCTCGATGGCGCCCAGGTCAAGGAGGCGCTCAAGCAATTGATGACCGACCTGCTGCAACCGCTGCAAAAGCCATTCGAACTGGGCCGCCACCAGCCGCTGGTGATGATGATTTCCGGCGTCAACGGCGCAGGCAAGACCACCACCATCGGCAAGCTGGCCAAGCATATGCAGGCGCACGGCCAGTCGGTACTGTTGGCTGCAGGCGACACTTTCCGTGCCGCCGCCCGCGAACAACTGATGGTGTGGGGCCAGCGCAACAATGTGACCGTGATTTCCCAGGAGTCGGGCGACCCGGCTGCCGTGTCCTTTGACGCGGTGCAGTCCGGCAAGGCGCGCGGCACCAATGTCGTGATGATCGACACCGCCGGCCGCCTGCCGACCCAGCTCCACCTGATGGAAGAGCTGAAGAAGGTCAAGCGCGTGATCGGCAAGGGCATGGAGGGTGCACCGCACGAAACCTTGCTGGTGATCGACGGTAATACCGGCCAGAATGCCCTGGCCCAGGTAAAGGCTTTCGATGATGCTCTGCAATTGTCCGGCCTGATCATCACCAAGCTCGATGGCACTGCGAAGGGCGGCATCCTGGCCGCCATCGCCCGAGTACGCCCGGTCCCGGTGTACTTCATTGGCATCGGCGAAAAGATTGAAGACCTGCAGCCGTTCAATGCGGCTGAATTTGTTGAAGCACTGCTCGCTTAACATGACCGATTCGCGGCCTACATGATCGAATTACAGCACGTCAGCAAGCAATATTCCCCCGACGGTGTCGCCCTGCGCGACATTTCCTTCACCATTGCCAAAGGCGAGCTGGTCTACCTGGCCGGCCCTTCCGGCGCCGGCAAGTCGACCCTGCTGAAGATGATTGCCGCCATGGAACGGCCGACGTCCGGCAAGGTACTGGTGAATGGTCAGGACATCGGCACCCTGAAGCGCGCCGGCATTCCCTTCCTGCGCCGCAACCTCGGCCTGATCTTCCAGGAACAGCGCCTGCTGAACGACCGCACCGTGCTGGCCAATGTGATGATGCCGCTGCTGGTGACGGGCTCGCCGCGCGCCGTTGCCGAGCAGCGCGCGCGTGCCGCGCTCGACAAGGTGGGCTTGCTGGACCGCGCCGACGGCCAGCCGCTGGCCCTGTCCGGCGGCGAACAGCAGCGCGTGTCGATCGCGCGCGCCATCGTCAACCGGCCGCAGATCATCCTGGCCGACGAGCCGACCGCCAACCTGGACCGCGCCAGCGCCAACAAGGTGATCGACGCCCTGCATGCCTTCCACTCGGTGGGCGTGACTTGCCTGATTTCCTCGCACGATGAACAGATCCTGGACGCTGCGGCGCGCGTGATCCATCTCGAGCGCGGCGAACTGATGAGGGAGGCCGCATGAGCACCTGGCTGCGCCACCACCTGTTCGCCCTCAGTTCCGCCCTGGTGCATGTGCGCCGGGCGCCGGGTTCTTTCCTGTTCAATATCCTGGTGGTCGCGATTGCCCTGGCCCTGCCCTTCATGGGCGTGACCTTGCTCGACAATGTGCGGCCGATGTCGGAGCAGATGGCAGTCGAGCCTGAGCTCAGCGTCTTCATCAAGGCCGAGACCCCGCGCGAGCAAGCCACCGGGCTGGCTTCCGCGCTGCGCACGATTGCGCCGACCGCCAAGATCATTTTCACCTCGCGCGAAAAGGCGCTGGAGCAGCTCAATGCCAAGAGCGGCTTGTCCGACGTGGTGGCCACCCTGGGTGAAAACCCGCTGCCGGACAGCTATGTGGTCAAGCTGAACGCCTTCCAGAACGCCGCCGAAGGCAGCAAGATCGACAGTATTGCCGAGCAGATGCGCGACCTGCCGGGCGTGGAATCGGTACAGGTTGACTCGGCCTGGGTCAAGCGGCTGGCCGCCCTGTTGGGCATCCTGCGCCTGGCCCTGCTGCTGCTGGCCGCCACGCTGGCCACGGTGGTGGTGGCGGTGGTGTTCAATACCATTCGCCTGCAAGTGATGACCCAGCGTGAAGAAATCCTGGTCTCCAAGCTGATTGGCGCCAGCGACAGCTTCATCCACCGCCCCTTCTATTACACCGGCGCCCTGCTCGGCCTGTGTGCCGGTGGCGTGGCCCTGGGCGGCGTGGCGCTGGCCCTGCAGCCGCTCAATCGCGCCATTGCCGACTTTGCAAGACTGTATGCTTCGGAATTCCAGCTGGTTCCGCTCGATCCCGTGGGCACCGCCGGTTTGCTGGCCCTGTCTGCCAGCCTTGGCCTGGTGGGCGCCCTGCTCTGCGTCCAGCGCCATCTCTCGCGCCTGAATTAAGCCCTCCGGCTCCGTGCGTACCCGCACGGAGCCCGCCCCTTCCCCCGCCGTATCCTGACTTTGATCCAACGCAAGAAATCGCGCTGGCCTGATAGTATTTTTACTATCAAAGCCATAAAATCCCAGCGATTGGCACTCACCAAGGGAGAGTGCTAATATATGTTCAGAACGCATGATAGAGGTTAAGAATCATTTAAGTTCTGTCGTGCATGCTGGTAACTCTGTAAAGCATTCCCTTCAAGCGAGGATAGATAAGATGACCGCAACTAACGCACTGGTACCTGCCGGCAGCAACGCGCTGACCCTTGGCTTCAGCGGGAGCTTGGGCAACCTGGACGCTTATATTTCGGCTGTCAATCGCCTGCCTATGCTGACCCACGAGGAAGAAGTGGCGCTTGGCAAGAGCCTGAAGGAAAAGAACGATATCAAGGCTGCGGAAACGCTGGTGACCTCCCACCTGCGCCTGGTGGTATCGATCGCGCGCGGCTACCTGGGCTATGGTCTGCCACATGGCGACCTGATCCAGGAAGGCAATATCGGCCTGATGAAGGCAGTCAAGCGCTTCGACCCCGACCAGGGCGTGCGCCTGGTGTCTTACGCCATGCACTGGATCAAGGCTGAAATCCACGAGTACATCCTGAAGAACTGGCGCCTGGTCAAAGTGGCCACCACCAAGGCCCAGCGCAAGCTGTTCTTCAACCTGCGCAGCCACAAGCAGGGCCTGGACGCCATGTCGCCGGCACAGATCGACGAACTGGCCAAGACCCTGGACGTGAAGCGTGAAGATGTGATCGAAATGGAAACCCGCCTGAGCGGCCGCGACATCGCCCTGGAAGCGCCTTCCGACGATGAAGACGACAAGTTCTCGCCGATCGCCTACCTGTCTTCCGACAATATGGAACCGACCAAGGTGCTGGAAGCGGAACAGGTGGTGCGCCTGCAGTCCGAGGGCCTGGAAACCGCCCTGTCCAAGCTGGACGCCCGTTCGCGCCGCATCGTGGAAGCGCGCTGGCTTGCCAACGACGATGGTTCGGGCGCTACGCTGCACACGCTGGCCGAGGAATTCGGCGTGTCGGCTGAGCGCATCCGCCAGATCGAAGCGGCGGCCCTGAAGAAAATGAAGGTTGCGCTGGCCGCATACATGTAAGCCCTCGCTGCTTCGAAGAAAGCACCGATTCCGAAAGGATCGGTGCTTTTTTATCTTTTGGGCAAGCAATTTAATGTCGGGAATTTTTACATTCCCCTGTGCAACAGTGGCTAAGTCTTTGATATCGATGATTTTTGGTTTCTGGCATAGCGATTGCTAAGTAACTCTTAAGCACATTAACTGAGGAGTTACCCATGTTTAAGAAGCTTGCACTGACCGCAATGTTGGCCCTGGCCGCAGGTTCCGCCCTCGCTGGCCCCACCAAAGACGGCCAGACTTACGCCAAACCGCTGACGTTGACGGTTGATTCGGCGATCAGTGCAGGCTGGAACCCGGATGGGGAGTCGGTCTGGACCTTTGCCGACTGGATCCACATCAAGGACCAGGAAGTCCTGTACGTCAAAGTAAATGTCGACACCACCTTCGACTTTGGCATCACGCCGCCGAACGGCGGCAGCGTGCAGGAATTCGACTTCGACTTCTTCCTCGACAATGCCAGCGTGAGCAAGGTCGTCCCCAAGCCCAGCGGTTACTCGGCGTACTGGGATGACGTCACGCTGACTGCCGGCGTGGTCCATACCTTCAAGCTGAACTCGCTGAACGTCCACGACAACAATACCAACGTCGATTTCAAGGTGATGGCCAGCACCAACAATGCGCCGACCACGCCAACTGATCCAATCGACCCAATCGATCCGCCTGGCTCCCCGCAGGCGGTTCCCGAACCTGCTTCGCTGGCACTGCTTGGCCTCGGGCTGATGGGCTTGGGGGTAGCCCGCCGTCGCCGCTCAGAATAAGTTGTGAAAACCAACTATAAAAACTAGCGCCCCACGGGGCGCTTTTTTTCTGTCGGAAATATTTACACCTTACTGTTGAGTGGACTCAACAGTGCAACACGATAGTTTTCGATTTGCTAAGCTGTTCTCAGGCCAGAGGAGAACATCATGCAAGCTAGACTGATCTGTCTGGGCATGGCGAGCCTGGTCCTCGCCATTGCCGCCGCCTGCGGCTCAACCCGCAGCACTGCCGAGGACAATGCCAGCCGCCCGGCACCACGCACCAGCGCCAGCTACGTCCTGGCACCAGGGGAAGTAGTTACGCTGGCCCCTGCCGTCACGCTCAAGCTTGAGCGCGTCAACGACAGCCGTTGTAAAAAAGGCGCAGTGTGCGTCTGGGCTGGCTACATCAGCTACAGCTTTGTGCTGACCGACCGACAGGGCAACACCAGCTTTGTGCTGGCGGAAGACATGCCGGGCGCCACCAGGTCAGTGACGCGCAATGGACTGACCTTCACGCTGACGGGAATGGAGCCGGCCGAACCGCCTTCGCTGAAGGCACCGGCGCCGGATTATCGGGTAAGCTTGCGGGTAAATATTTCCCAGCCAACATAGCTGCCCATGACGCCAAACACCCTGCCCCAACGACTGACTTCCACCATCATCATTGCGCTGGCGTTCAGTGCGCCGGCCTGGGGCAAGACCCCGGTTGCCAGCGGCACCGGCGGCGCCGTCGCCACCATCAGCGAACCGGCCTCGCAGGCCGCGCTGGCGATCCTGAACAAAGGCGGCAACGCAGTCGATGCCGCGGTGGCGGCGGCCGCCACGCTGGGCGTGACCGACCCGTTCAGTTGCGGCGTCGGCGGCGGCGGCTTCATGGTGATTTACCTGGCCAGGGAAAACCGCGTGATTACGCTCGACCATCGCGAGGTGGCGCCGGCATCCTTCCAGTCCGACGCCTTCGCCTCCGGCGGCAAGGCAATGGATTTCGACAGCGCGGTCGCCAGCGGCATGGCGGTCGGCGTGCCGGGCACGGTGCGCGGCTGGCACGATGCGCTGGACCGCTACGGCACCATGTCCTTCAAGCAGGTGCTGGCGCCGGCCATCAAGGTGGCGCAGGACGGCTTCAAGATCAATGACAACTTCGTCGCGCTGGTCAAAGAGAACGAGAAAAAGTTCGCGCTGTTCCCGGAGACTGCCGCGCGCTATATGCGCGACGGCAAGGCGCTGCCGGCCGGCACGGTGCTGCGCAATGCCGACCTGGCAAAGACTTACCGTCTGCTGTCCAGCGGCGGCGTGAAGGCCTTCTATTCCGGCAAGCTGGCGCAGGCGATCGTCGACTCCGTCAACCGGCCGCCCGTCGCAGCAGGCGTTTCGGTCCGGTCCGGCCAGATGTCGCTGGCCGACCTGGCCAACTACGAAGCGCGCTGGCGGCAGCCGGTGCGCAGCAGCTACCGCGGCTATGAGCTGGTCGGCATGCCGCTGCCGAGCAGCGGCGGCGTGACGATTGCGGAAGCGCTCAATATCCTGGAAGGCTTCGACCTGAAATCCATGCCGCGCGAGAAGGCCGAGCACCTGTACATGGAAGCGGCGCGATTGGCCTTCGCCGACCGCAATGCCTACCTGGCCGATCCCGAATACGTCGATGCACCCGTGGCTGGTCTGGTCAGCAAGGAATACGCGGCGCGGCGCCGTGAGCTGATCGATCCGACACAGGCGCATCACCATGCGCAGCCGGGCGACCCTTACCTGTTCCAGCAAGACCCAAGCGTGCCGCTGCGCCCAGCCAGCGCTGCCAAAGCCAGGCTGCTGTCCGAAAGCGCGCACACCACCCACCTGGCGGTGTCGGACAAGGACGGCAATATCGTGGCCTACACCTTCACCATCGAATCGTGGGGCGGCAGCGGCATCACGGTGCCGGGCTATGGCTTCATCCTGAACAACGAAATGACGGACTTCGATTTCACCGGCCCGCATCCGAACGTGCCGGAAGCTGGCAAGCGTCCGCGCAGCAGCATGTCGCCGACCATCGCTTTCCGCAACGGCAAGCCGGCCTTCACCATCGGCAGCCCGGGCGGCGCCACCATCGTGACCACGGTGCTGCAGACCATTTTCAACCATATCGACCTGGGCATGGAGATGCCGGCGGCACTGAATGCGCCGCGCATTTCGGAGCGCAACGGCCAGGCTACTTCCATCGAGCCTGGATTTGCCGACAGCATGCAAGCCAGGGCACTGGAACGCTTTGGCCAGCGCTGGGACGCCTCTGCCGAGGAAATCGGCGCCGCCAACGCGATCGTCTTCAATCCCGACGGCACTGTGACCGCTGTCAGCGAAGGCAAGCGTCACGGCGTGGGCAGCGCGCTGGTGCAAAAGCGCGGGCACTGATCATCCATGCCGTTCGCGGCTATCGGCTGGCGCCTCCGCGCGTTCATTGAGGCCATAGTCGCGCACCACGCTGGCGATGCGCAGGCGGTAATCCGCAAACAGGCGTTCGCGCCCGGCTTGCTGGGCGGCGCGATGGGCTTCCACGCGGCGCCATTCCTGCACCGCTTCTTCGTCGCGGAAGAACGATAGCGACAGCATTTTTTCCGGATTAGCCAGGCTCTGGAAGCGCTCGACGCTGATGAAGCCATCGATCTGCTCCAGGGTTGGCTTGAGCCGGGCGGCGATGTCCAGGTAAGCCTCCTTGCGGCCTTCGGCCGGCGTCACTTCGAAAATCACTGCAATCATTGATGGAACTCCGGTATGCGCGCATTGACCGATGCGCGGTAAGTCCAGCTTAGCTGCGGCAGCGGCCTGCTGCGCAGCGCCTCGATACAGCCGGCAGCGATTTGCTGCGCAAGCTGCTGGCCGGGGCAGGCATGGCGGCCATGGCCAAAGCCGCGCCTTGCTTCTCCCAGCATGACAAGTATTACCTGCCCTGCTTCGACTGTCACCCCGCCGACCATACAGCGCCCGGCGGCGAAGCGGCGGGTGTTGACGATGGGCGGGTCGCTTTCCATCACCTGCGCCACCAGCGCGTTGACGTCACTGCATTCTGCGCCTTGCTGGATCGCGACCAGGCTGTTGCCTAGCAGGCCGGCGGTGGCCTCATAGGTTTGCGACAGCAGGCCAACCAGGTTGGCGAGGATGGCATGATCGTTCTGCCAGCCGGCTGCAACAGCTTCCTGCGCGACGCTTGCGGCCAGCGATCCTTGCGGCGCCGCTTGCAGCAGCTCGCGCATGGCGGCCAGCAGGCGCAGGCTCGCAGCGTGAGCCTGGTCGATCTGTTCCGCATTGCTCAAAGGCGACAGGCAGGCTACGAATTCCCCCATCCAGCGCGCCACTGCCGGCAACTGCGCGCCGGCAAAGCCAAGCAGGCTCGCCACCGTGCTGACCGGCGCTTCGAATACCCAGGCGCCAACCGGCCGTCCTTCGGCCAGCAGCTGTGCCGCCACCGACTGCCCTCGCTGCTGCGCCAGGCCGCCGTCAGCGGCAGCAGCCAGCGCGCGCTGCAAGGCCAGCTTCGGCGCAGCGTGGCGTTCGCCATCGTTCATGCGCACCAGCGCGCCGAACACCTCGCCCGCACTGCCTCCGGCGATGGCGGCGGGCACCGGTTCGGCCAGCGGACGCACGCGTAGCACGGGGTTGCTGAGTACCTCCTCCACCAACGCGGCACCGGCCGCGACCCACAAACCGCGCCCGGCATCCCATTCCAGGTTCTGCATTTGATTCCTCCGGCAACGTTCAAGAAATTGCAGTATGCTGAAAAAAGCACAACGACAATTCGTCCGACACCGAAATATGGATTCCAAGCTTGCCAACATTGCCGGCGCCATCGCCGAACCTGCCCGCGCGCGCATGCTGTGCTCACTGCTGGACGGCCACGCCCGCACTGCCACGGAGCTGTCGGTGGTGGCCGAAGTCAGCCCGTCGACCGCCAGTGCCCACCTCGCGCGCCTGAAGGATGAGCACTTGCTGGTGCAGCTTGCGCAGGGCAAGCACCGCTACTACCAGCTCGCCAGCCAGGAAGTCGCCAGCGCACTGGAAGCCTTGCTGGTCGTTGCGGGGCTGCCACGCAATGAGTTCAAGCCCAACACGCCTGACCGCCTGCGCAACGCGCGTACCTGCTACGATCACATGGCAGGCACGGTGGCAGTCAGGCTGCACGATCATTTCACCGCGCAAGGCTGGCTGGCCGACGCCAGCGATGGATACGAATTGAGTGCCGCAGGCGAGCAGCAGTTCGCCCAGCTTGGACTGGACTTGCCGGCCCTGCGCAAGCTGCGCCGGCGCTTCGCCTGTCCATGCCTGGACTGGAGCGAACGCAAGCCGCACCTTGGCGGGGCGCTCGGCGCGGCATTGCTGCAATTGGCCCTGAAACGCGGCTGGGTCGAGCAGGATCTGGACAGCCGCGCGCTGCAGGTGCCGCCCAAGGGGCAGCGCCAGATGCTGGCCGCCTTCGGTCTAAGCGGCGCTTAAGGTTTTGATAAGATGATGCAGTTTCCTGAACCAAGACGGAGACTCCGGTCGTGAAAAAACTCATTCGTGAAAACAAGGGCTTTATCGCCTTCCTGCTGATGCTGGGCGTATTCCGCACCGCCATCGCCGACTGGAACCCGATTCCGTCCGCCTCCATGCACCCCAACCTGCTGGAAGGCGACGTGGTCTTCGTCAATCGCATCGCCTACGACCTGAAGGTGCCGCTGACCGACATCTCGGTCAGCCACCTCGGCGAGCCGCAGCGCGGCGACGTCGTCACCTTCTTCTCGCCCGAGGACCGCACCCGCCTGATCAAGCGTATTGCCGCACTGCCGGGCGACCGCGTTGAAATCCGCGGCGAGCACCTGATCATCAACGGCAAGACCTCCGACTATGCGGTCCTGGGCAACGCCACCGAACATATCGACAAGGTCGGCGACCTGCAGGCCCTGCAACTGCAGGAGCACAATGCCAGCGCCAGCTACAGCATCCAGGTGCTGCCGCAAGTGGATGCGAAGCGCGACTTCGGCCCGGTTACCGTGCCGGCCGACAGCTACCTGATGCTGGGCGATAATCGCAACAACAGCCGCGATTCGCGCTTCATCGGCTTCGTGCCGCGCAAGCTGCTGATCGGCCGCGCCGAGCGCGTGCTGGTTTCGGCCGACATCCTGGGCAACTGGGCGCCGCGCACGGAACGCATCGGCATGAGCTTGCGGCCATGATCGAATTCCAGGGACTGGCCAAGCATTACGGCGACTTCCCCGCCCTGCAGCCGCTGACGTTGGCGGTGCGGCGCGGCGAAGTGTTTGGCTTCCTTGGACCGAATGGCGCGGGCAAGACCACCACGATCCGCATGATGATGGGCATCCTGGTGCCCAGCGCTGGCCGCGTGCTGGTCGATGGCCTCGATTGTCAGTCGGATGCGGCGGAAGTGAAGCGCCACGTTGGCTACCTGCCGGACAACCCGATCTTCTACGACTACCTGCGCGGGCGGGAAATCCTGCAATTCGTGGCGGAGATGCACGGCATGCCGCGCAAGGCTGCCATCGAACGCGCGGCGCAGATGCTGCAGGAGTTCGGCCTGCAGGACGTGAGCGAGGAGTTCGCAGTCAACTACTCGATGGGCATGAAGAAGAAGCTGGGCCTGGCCTGCGCGCTGGTGCATGATCCCGCCGTCCTGATCCTGGACGAACCGATCAACGGCCTCGATCCGCGCGCCGCACGCGAAGTGCAGGACCGCCTGATCGCCAGCGCTGCCGCCGGCAAGACCATCTTCGTTTCCACCCACCTGCTCGACATGGCGCAGCGCATGTGCAACCGCGTCGGCATCATCAACCGCGGCGCGCTGGTAGCGACTGGCTCGCTGGAAGAACTGCGCGGCGCCAGCAGCGACAACAGCACGCTGGAAGAGCTGTTCCTCAAATTCACCGACGAAGACAGCCTGGCCGCATGATGGACCTGCCCAGCGCCCCGCGTGCATTCTGGTTGCTTGCACGCCTGCGGCTGTTGCGGCTCCTGAACATCGGCAATGCCCTGCGCTTTCGCAAGGGTTGGCTGGGTCCGAGCCGCGCACCGACGCGCGGCAAGAAGAATGCGCGCTGGGTCGTGACCTTCGTGCTGTCGGCCTTCATGCTGTTCGCCTTCCTGAACACCGCCAGCACCTCGCTGCTGAACATGCAGTGCCGCCTGCCGACCGGCAGCCAATGCATTGCCGCCGAATCGGATTCCGCCCCGCGCGTCGCCATGCGCAAGGCACGCAAGGAATTGCAGGCAGCGCCCTTCCATCCTGTGCTGATGCAGGCAGCAGTGATGCAGGCCAGCCTGTTGTTCGGCATCGCCTTCCTGCTGCCGCTGGGGAGCAAGGAGCTGGCACAACCGGACTGGGACCTGGAATGGCTGGTCACACTGCCGCTGCAGCGCCGCACCTTGCTGTTGGCACGCATCGCGGAACGCACACTGGCAAATCCGTCCGGCATCCTCGCCCTGTGGCCGATGTGCATGGCGGTGGCCTGGTATTCCGGCTATCGCTGGAGCACACCGCTGCTGGCCGCCGCCTGCACCCTGCCCTTGCTTGCCTGTGCCGCCACCCTGCGCACGGTAGCCGATACCGGCCTGCGTTTGCGCCTGGCGCCGTCGCAGCTACGCAACCTGCAGGCCATCGCCTCCGTCGCCAGCATGCCGCTGATGTACCTGGCCATGTCGCTCGCCATGCCGACCGCCACGCTGACGCTGGGCTGGGCCGCGCAATTCCCGGCCTGGACTCTGTGGACGCCACCCGGCCTGGCGCTGCAGGCCCTGAATGCGCGCGACACGCTGCACGGCCTGGGCTACGGCGCCCTGCTGGCAGCGCAAACCGCCTTCCTGCTGTGGCTTGGCCTGCGCCTGCTGCAAGCCTTGCTGGCCGACGGCGTGGTTGCAAGCGGTTCGCGCGAAACAGGTCGCAGCGCCAGTTCGCGTTCCGCCTTCGCAGGCATGGCGCCTGGCACGCCGCTGCAACGGCGCGAACTGCGGCTGCTTAGCCGCGACCGCAACTTCCTGGTACAGAGCCTGTTGATCCCACTGATCATCTTCGGCAGCCAGCTGGTGCTGAATGGCCAGGTGAAGAACATGAACCAGTTCATCAGCGACCCGGCGCTGCTGTCTTCCGTTGCCTTCGGCCTGGGTGCCTATGTGCTGATGCTGTCGGCCTTCCAGACCATCAATACCGAGGGCCATGCCTTATGGCTGCTGTACACCTACCCGAAAAGTATCGGCAGCATGCTGGCCGAGAAGGCGCAGCTATGGTCGGTGCTGGCCTTGATCTATCCGCTGGCCGTATTCGCAATGGGGCTGTGGTTCGGCGTGCCGGCCAATGGGCGCCTGCTCTCGCAGCTGGTGCTGGTCATGGCCGGCATTCCGATTTTCGCGACAATTGCCGTGGCACTGGGCGTATGGGCTTGCGATCCGCTGGCGCAGGACATGCACGCCCGCGTGCGGCCCACTTTCGCCTATGCCTACCTGATCCTGTCGTCGCTCTACACCTACGCGCTGAACACCCGCGAATGGCATGTGCGGCTGGCTGCCATCGTACTGCTGGCGTCCCTTGCGCTGTCGCTGTGGCAGCGCGCCCGCGACGCGCTGCCCTACCTGCTCGACCCTACGGCCTCGCCGCCGCCGCGCGTCTCGGCCTCCGACGGCATCATGGCCGCCATCCTGTTCTTCCTGCTGCAGTTGCTGGTCGCAGGCGCGCTGTACATGGCCGGCAAGTCGGTAACGCTGCCTACGGTGACGCTGTCTTTCGCCGTTTCCGGCGCCCTGGTCTACGGGCTGGCACGCCTGCTGTATTGGCGCAGCGGAACAAGCGGCGTGCCGCGACTGTGGCATGGTCCATGGAGCACCGCCTGGCGCAGCAGCGTGGGATGGGGGTTGCTGATGGCGCTGCCCGCGCTGGCGGGCGGCTTCCTGTGGCTGGTGATCCTGCGCCACCTCGGGCTCATGCCAAACACGCCGCCGCCGGTCGCGCTGGTCTGGCTGGGGCCACTCGCCGTGCTGGCGGCGCCAATCTTTGAAGAATTCATCTTCCGCGGCCAGGTGTTCGGCGGCCTGCGCCGCTTGCTGCCGGCCTGGCAGGCGATGGCCGCCAGCGCTGCGTTATTTGCGGTCATCCATCCGCCGCTGGCGATGGCGCCGGTATTCGTATTGGGCCTTTGCACCGCGGTCGCAGCGGAGCGCAGCAAATCGCTGCTGGCTCCTATGCTGGCGCATGCCTTGTATAACGCAGGCATGCTCGCCATGCAGCGTTGAAGCTGTAGCGCGTAAGCACAGATCTGCGTTGCACACCGTAGCAATCGAATGTTAATTGGCAATGACAGGCGAAAAAAAGCGGTGGCCTGTTTCCAGGACCACCGCAAGGAAGAACGCCATGGGGGGCGTTAACGGAGGTAAATCGTATTAGCGGGACTGGTGCGACATCATCCAGGCCACGAAGGCTTCGCGGTTGCGTGAGCAGATCAGCACCTTGCCGCGGCCGGAGAAGCGCAACACCATGCCTTCTCCGCTGGTCACCGAGTTGACCAGATTGCCAAACAAGCCGCCGCCGGCGCGGGTTGCCACTGCCAGCTCGTAACGCAGGGCGCTGTCCCAGGCCACCACGTGGGCGTTGTCGATCACGACTTCCTTGCCCGGTTCGACGTCGACTTCATGCAGCGCTCCGAAACCCGACACCACCAGTTGGCCCGAACCGGTCGATTCGGTGATGAAAAAGCCGCCGCTCTGGCCGAACAGCGCATTGCCGACGTTCTGGGTGCGCACCCGCAGGTCGATGCCGCTGCTGGCCGCAACAAAGGCGCCGTCGCTGATCAGGTACTGGCGCTCGCCCACTTCCAGCACGCGCATCGCACCGGGCAGGTTCGGCGACAACAGGCAGTTGCCGTCGCCGCCAGTCGCTTCGATGTTCTGCTGGAAGAAGGACTCGCCGTTCGCCAGGGAGCGCATCAGGGCGCCTCCCAGGCCACCGCGCATTTTGCCTTTCAATTCGAGCGTGGCATCCATCATCACCATCGCGTTCGATTCGCAGAAGATACGCTCGCCCTGCTTCATCGACACCTGCAGGAAGGGATCGATATCCCCGGTTACTTTAAATGTCGTCATAGTTTCATGCTCCCTTCAATTCAAGTTTCTTGTGACGGATCGAAGACCACAGCGATGCCACGATAAATGCCACCCCAATCAGGCCGGTAATCACTTCCGGAATATGGAACTTCATGCTCGCCAACATGATCACCGCCAGGATGCCGATCGCGTAGTGCGCGCCGTGCTCCAGGTAGACGTATTCCTCGAGCGTGCCCTTGTGCACCAGGTAGACCGTCATCGAACGCACGAACATCGCGCCAATGGCCAGGCCCAGCATGATGATCACAACATCGCTGGTAATGGCGAAGGCGCCGATCACGCCATCAAAGGAGAACGAAGCATCCAGCACTTCCAGGTAGAGGAAGCCGCCGACACCGCCGCGCTTGACCAGCTCACCGGCATTCACGCCGCCTTCTTCGCCCTTTTCCATCCAGGTCGACAGCGCATCCACGCCAACATAGGTCAGCAAGCCCCACATGCCGGCTACCAGCACGATGAACTTCTGCGATTCATCGACGATGCCAAGGCTACCCAACAGCACGCCCATCGAGATCATGATGGCGATCGAAGACACCTTGCCCAGCGCACCCAGCTTGCGTTCCACATTGCCCAGCCAGTGCATCTGCTTTTCATGGTCGAGGATGAAGTTCAGGAACACCATCAGCAGGAACATGCCGCCAAATGCCGCCACTTCAGCGTGGTGGTTGGTCAGGTGAGTCGAGAAGGCTTTCGGATCGTTCAGCGCCAGCGTCCACACATCGGGGATGCTGAGGTCTGCCGCCACCGCCACGATCACCAGCGGGAATACCAGGCGCATGCCGAATACCGCGATGATGATGCCGACACCCAGGAACAGCTTTTGCCAGAATTCGTCCCAGTTTTTCAGGACGGAGGCATTGACAACCGCGTTGTCGAAGGAGAGCGAGACTTCCATCACGCTCAGGATAAAGGCGATCCACAGGGCCGCCAGGGCGCCACTGACGCCAGTTTGTTGGTACCCCCACCAGCCTGCCACAGCAAGACAGATGAAGGAGACCAGGAATGAGATCCTGAAGTGCTTCATCGGTTGACCCTTTCTCGTTGATAAGTCCGGCCAGTCTAAGGGCGGCACGGCTTTTTAAAAATAGAAGATAATCGAAGTATTACTTCGTAAAAACAGAACCATGAAAACTACCGGCCTGAACTTTCGCCACCTCTACTTCTTCCGCATGGTTGCCGCCGAAGGCAGCGTGACCCGGGCTGCCGACCGGCTGGGATTGGCCATCCAGACGGTCAGCACGCAAATCGCGGCGCTGGAACAATCAATCGGCAAGTCGCTGCTGACCCAGCAGGGACGCCGCCTGGTCCCGACCGAGGCGGGCCGGGTGGCGCTCACTTACGCCGAGCAGATTTTCCAGCTTGGCGACCGGATGCAGGAGGCACTGGAGGAAGTTGATGCCGGCAAAATCCGGCTGACGGTCGGCATTTCGGACTCCATGCCCAAGCTGATCGCGGCGCACTACCTGCAGGCGGCGCTGCCGCCGGATACGCCGGTGCGCCTGGTCTGCACCGAAGGCGAGTTTGACGCCTTGCTGGCGGAACTGGCCTTGCATAAGCTGGACGTGGTGCTCACCGACCGCCCGGTGCGGGCCAGCGCATCGTTAAGGGTGTTCAGCCACCTGCTGGGCGAAAGTGAAATGCAGCTGTTTGGCGTGCGGGCCCTGGCCCGCAAATATGGCAGGGATTTCCCGGCAAGCCTGAACGGCGCCCCGCTCCTGCTGCCAACCCGGAATACCGCGCTGCGCGGCCGCATCGACGCCTGGCTGCTGGAGCAGGGCGTGCGGCCTGACGTGGTGGGGGAATTCGAGGATAGCGCGATGCTGAATACTTTCGGCCGCAGCGGCATGGGCCTGTTCTTCGCGCCGGCGGCGCTGGCAGGCGATATGCTGGAGCAGTTTGGCGCCGTGCCGGTGGGGCCGGCTCCCGAGCTGCAGGAACAGTTCTACGCCATCTCCAGCGAGCGGCGCATCAGCCACCCCGTGGTCGAGGCGATGCTGAATATTTCGCAGCGATAGCGTCCAGGCCGGCGCTGGCGTAAGTCATCATATCGTCGACCAGGCCTTCGGCATCATCGCCCAGCGCGGGAAACAGCTTGCTGCGCATTTCGCGCGGAGCGACCAGCAGCGCCAGGCAGGGCGACATCAGGAAAAACAGGGCGCGTTGCAGGCCCGGCGTGGTCGGCGGCAGGCCGATGATTTCGCACACCAATCCCAGCATGACCGTGGCTTTGGGCGCGATGGCCTTGTGTACCAGCGCCGGCGCATGTTCGGTCGGCGCCATCAGCTCACGGATCACGACGCGCGCCCCCCAGTGGGCATCCGGCCCTGTGGCCCGCAGCACGATGCCGCGCAAGATCATGCGCAACTTGTCGTGCGGCGCCAAGTCGCGCGCCGCGATTTCCTGCATATCCTCAAGCTTGAGCAAATGATGGTGTGCTTCCACCAGCACCGCTTCGTATAGCGCGCCGCGGCTGCCGAAGTGATAATTGACGGCAGCGATATTGGTGCCGGCGCGGGCGCAGATGTCCTTGCTGGTGGCGTCGGCAAAGCCGCGCTCTGCGAACACCTGCCCTGCCACGTCCAACAGGGCTTGGCGGGTGGCGTCGCCGTCCTGGCGGCTGGCACGGGTTGCAGTCTTTTTTTGCATGGCTCGCATTTTACGTCGAAAACAATTTCAAATCCAAATTTGAATTTGATGTAGAATTTCCGCAGGAGGTTCTGCCATGAACAAGAAACTTGTTGGAATTGCCATTGCGGCTGCAGCAGCCATTGCCGCTGGCACCTGGTACTGGAGCCGGCCGGCGCCCAACGACAAGGAGCTGGTTCTGTACGGGAACGTCGACCTGCGGCAGGTGGCCCTCGCCTTCCCTGCCAGCGAACGGCTGGCGCGCGTGCTGGTGGAAGAAGGCCAGAAAGTACATGCCGGCCAGGTGCTGGCGGAACTCGATACCCGGGCCCTGCATTTGCGTCTGGCCGAAGCCGAAGCGCAGGCCGCCGCCCAGCAGCAAGCGCTGGCCCGCCTCAAGGCTGGTACGCGGCCCGAAGAAGTGGCGCAGTCGCGCGCCCACACCAACGCCGCACAGGCGGAAGCGGAACTCGCGCGCCAGCAACTGGATCGGGTGCTGGCCGTGCAGCAGGACAGCAGCGGCCGCGCCGTCAGCCTGCAGGATGTCGATGCGGCCCGCGCCCGGGCCAAGTCCGCGCAAGCGGCGCTGGAACAGGCGCGCCAGGGACAGCAATTGGCCCAGCACGGTCCGCGCCGCGAGGATATAGCGCAGGCCCAGGCACAACTCGATGCGGCCAATGCGGCCATCGCGCTACTGCAATACCAGCTTGGCGAAGCTTCATTGAAGGCGCCTGTCGACGCCGTGGTACGCGCGCGGCTGATGGAAGCTGGCGACATGGCGTCGCCTCAGAGGCCGGTTTATACGCTGGCGATTGCCGATCCAAAATGGGTGCGTACTTACGTGCGCGAGGCCGACCTGGGGCGTATCAAGCCGGGCACCGCCGCCAGCATCGCCATCGACAGCCTGCCGGGCAAGACGCTGGCGGGCAAGATCGGCTACATATCCTCGGTGGCCGAGTTCACGCCAAAAACCGTGCAGACCGAGGAATTGCGCACGGCGCTGGTTTACGAGGTGCGCGTGCTGGCTGACGACAAGGCCGATGTGCTGCGCATGGGGATGCCGGCGACTGTGCGGATCGCGCTCGGGAAATAGCATGGACGCGGCCGTCCTCAGCGGGCGTGGCCTGTCCCGCCATTTCAACGTCAAGGGCGCAGCCGCGCCTGTGGAGGCCGTGCGCGACGTATCGTTGGAGGTCGCTTCCGGTGCGCTGACGGCGCTGGTCGGGCCGGATGGCGCGGGCAAGACTACTTTGCTGCGCATGGCGGCGGGCTTGCTGGCGCCCAGTGGCGGAAACCTGTCGGTACTGGGCATCGATGTTGCGGCCCGCCCCCAGGAGGTGCAGGACCGCATCAGCTATATGCCGCAGCGCTTTGGCTTGTACGAGGATTTGAGCGTGCAGGAGAACATGGACCTGTACGCAGACCTGCATGGCGTGCCGGCGCACGTGCGGCGTAAGCGTTTCGCACGGCTGCTGCATATGACTGACCTGGCGCAATTCACTTCGCGGCCGGCCGGCAAATTGTCCGGCGGGATGAAGCAGAAGCTGGGACTGGCTTGTACGCTGGTGCGATTGCCCGAGTTGTTGCTGCTCGATGAGCCGACAGTTGGCGTCGACCCTTTGTCGCGGCGCGAGCTGTGGGAGATCGTGCAGCAGCTGGTGGATGAGGAACGGCTGTCGGTGATTGTCAGCACCTCCTACATGGACGAAGCGGAGCGCTGCCAGCAGGTGTTTGTGATGCATGAGGGGCGGCTGCTGGCGTCGGGGGCGCCTGGCGAATTACGTTCCCGCGCTGAAGGCTTGTGTTTTACAGCCATGCCGCGCGCCGGCGAGTCTGCGCGCGGCTTGCAGGCGCGTTTGATCGATGCGCGGGAGCTGGTGGTGGATGCGGTGCCGGAAGGCGGGCATGTGCGGTTTATCCGCCGCCCGGATGCTTCGGATGGCGCGGTGGCACGCTTGCTTGACGGCTTGCCGGCCAAGCCCGCGCCGGCGCGGCTGGAAGATGGGTTCATGATGCTGCTGCGTGCCGCCCCGCCATCGCCGGCCGCTGCGGTGGAGCACAGGGCGTTCCAGGAGACCGGCAAGGTTGCGGCAAATGGGGAGCCGATGATCGAGGTGCGCGACCTGGTGCGCAAGTTTGGTGACTTCACGGCCGTGGCGAGCACCAGTTTCAGCGTCGCGCGCGGCGAGATATTCGGCTTGCTGGGCCCTAATGGCGCCGGCAAGACCACCACTTTCCGCATGCTGTGCGGGCTTCTTCCCGCCAGCTCCGGCTTCCTGCAAGTAGCGGGTGTCAACCTGCGCCACGCCCGCGCGCAAGCCCGCGCGAAAGTTGGCTATGTGTCGCAGAAATTCGCCCTGTACGGCAACCTGACGGTGCGGGAAAACCTCGACTTCTTCGGCGGCGCCTATGGCTTGTATGGCAAGCGACTGGAACAACGCACCAGCCAGGTGCTGGACGAATTCCAGCTGCGCGGACAAGAACATATGCCCAGCGGCCAACTGCCCGGCGGCTTCAAGCAGCGCCTCGCCATGGCAACCGGGCTGCTGCACGAACCGGAAGTACTCTTCCTCGACGAACCAACCAGTGGCGCCGATCCGCTGGCAAGGCGCGAGTTCTGGCGCCGCATCACCACGCTCTCGGAGCAAGGCGTCACCATCGTGGTGACCACCCACTTCATGGAAGAAGCCGAGTACTGCGACCGCATCGTGATCCAGGACGCCGGCAAGCTGCTCGCCATCGGCACGCCGCGTGAAGTCCGCGCTCAGGCGGGGAATGCCGGCAACATGGAGAAAGCCTTCATCGCCATCGTCGAAAAAAACCGCAATGGAGGCGCGCCATGAGCAGCGGCTTCCGCTCCCGCCTGACAGCGCTGGTGCGCAAGGAATTCCGCCAGCTCCTGCGCGACGCATCGAATATGGCAATCGGTATCGCCCTGCCCATCGTGCTGATCCTGATTTTCGGCTATGGCCTCTCGCTGGACGTGAAGAACGCGCCCATTGCCATCGTGATGGAAGACAGTTCACCCACCGCCCAGGAAGCCGTGGCAGGATTCAGCCTGTCGCCCGCCTTCGCCCCGCTCCCGGTAGCCTCGATGCACGACGCAGGGGCCCTGATGCGCGAGCGCCGCGTGGACGCCATCGTCCGCATTCCGGCCACGTTCACGCGCGACGTTGCCGCAGGCTCGGCAGCCGTGCAAATCATCGTGCATGGCGCAGAAGCCAACCGCGCCGCCATCATCCTGAACTACGCCAGTGGCGCGCTGCAGCAATGGAGTGCCCGCCGCGCCGAACGCCTTGGCAGCGCAGCCCACGCCGATGCCATGCCTGCCAACGGCGCCGTGCGCATCGAACAACGCATGTGGTACAACAGCGCCAACACCAGTACCTGGTATCTGGTACCTGGACTGATCGTGCTGATCATGACGCTGGTGGGCGCCTTCCTCACTGCCCTGGTGATGGCGCGCGAGTGGGAGCGCGGCACGCTGGAAGCGCTGTTCGTCACGCCGGTGCGGCCGGTCGAGATCCTGCTGGCAAAGGTCATCCCCTACTTCTGCGTCGGCATGATGGGCCTCTTCCTTTGCCTGGCCGCCGCCCGCTTCCTGTTCAAGGTGCCGATGCAGGGATCGCTGCTGGTCATTATCGTCGCCTCCATGCTGTACCTGGTCGTGGCAGTCGGCATGGGGTTGCTGATTTCTTCCGCGACCAGGAACCAGTTCCTGGCCAGCCAGCTCGCCCTGGTCAGCAGCTTCATGCCGTCGCTGATGCTGTCCGGCTTCCTGTTCGACTTGCGAAATGTGCCGTTGGCGGTGCAGGTGGTGGGGCGCATCCTGCCCGCCACCTATTTCATGGAGCTGGTCAAGACCCTGTTCCTGGCCGGGAATGTCTGGCCGCTCATCTTGCGTAATTGCGCCATCCTCGCCGCCTATGCCGTGCTGTTGCTCGGCATCGCCCGCGCGGTCACCCGGAAACGACTGGACTGAGGCCGACATGATCAATTTCTTCCGCCGCATCGCCGTCATCGTCCGCAAGGAATTCCTGGCGGTGCTGAAGGACCCTAAGAGCCGCTTCATCCTGGTGGTGCCGGCTATCGTGCAAAGCCTGCTATTCGGCTACGCTGCCACCTACGACCTGACGTATGTGCCGTATGCGTTGAATGACGCCAGCCGCAGCGCCGCTTCCGCCGAACTGCTGGCCAAGCTGGATGCCAGCGGCACCTTCCGCCGCATGCTCACTTTTGAAACGCAGGAAGCCATGCGTGACGCAATCGACAGCGAAAAAGCGCTGCTCGCCATCAGCATTCCCGCCGACTTCGAACGCCGCCTGTATGCGGGCGATGCGTCACCCCTGCAAATCGTGCTGGATGGACGCAACTCCAATACGGCCGGTTCTGCCGCAGGCTACGTTGGCGCCGTCGTGGCCGACTTCAACCGCCAGTGGCGCGAGCAGCACGGCGGCACGCAGGCGCCGCTACGCATTGAATCGCGAGCCTGGTTCAATCCGAACCTGGAAACACGCTGGTACCTGATGCCCGGCATGATCGCTGCCCTGAGCATGCTGCAAACCCTGCTGCTGACCGCCCTGTCCGTGGCGCGCGAGCGCGAGCAAGGCACCTTCGACCAATTGCTCGTCACGCCGCTGACGCCAATCGACATCATGATCGGCAAGGCCGTGCCTCCCATCATGATCGGCCTGCTGCAATCGACGCTGATCCTGCTCGTCACGCGGCTCTGGTTCGGGGTGCCGATGGCCGGCTCGCTGCTGTCCATTTACGCCGGGCTGACGCTGTTCACGGTTGCCAGCGTTGGCATCGGCCTGTCGATTTCGGCCGTTTCGCTGAATATGCAGCAGGCCATGCTGTACACCTTCGTGCTGGTGATGCCGATGATGCTGCTGTCCGGGCTCACTACGCCGGTGCGGAACATGCCGGAAGTGCTGCAAGTCGTGACCATGGCGAATCCCCTGCGCTTTGCCATCGACATGGTGCAGCGGGTTTATCTGGAAGGCGTCGGCCTCGGCTTGTTGTGGCCGAATATGGTGCCGCTGCTGTTGATTGCGTTGATAACGCTGCCGCTGGCGGCATGGCTGTTCCGCCACCGCCTGGCCTGAACTGGAACCATCATGAAAACGTTCACCATTTTCCCGCTTTGCCTGTCGCTGGCTGCTTGCGCGCTCGGACCAGACTACCACGAGCCGGATGTGCAAGCGCCAGCATCCTACGGCGATTGGCACGGCGGAGCAGCGGCACTGCGCGAGACCGGCTTGGCTACCGGCTCGGCCGAATCGTTTGCCCGCTTCGCCGACCCGGTACTGCGCGATTTGCAGCAACAGGCCGTGGCAGCGAGCTTCGACGTGCGATCGGCAACGCTACGCTTCGCACAAAGCAGGATGGCACGCAATGTGGCGGCCGGCGCCGAGGGGCCGCAGCTTACGGCCCGTGCCGGCGCCACGCGGCAGCGCCAGTCGGAATCCGGCGCCGGCACGCGCATGGTTGATGCAATCGCGCCGGCCAACCGCGATGTGCTGATCGAAAAGCTCAGCGATCCATTCGCGCTGTACCAGGCTGGCTTCGATGCCGTCTGGGAGCTGGACTTGTGGGGACGCGTGCGGCGCAGCGTGGAGGCGGCCGATGCCGGCATGGCCGAAGCCAGCTCGGTCCTGCGTGACGTGCAACTGGCAGTGCAGCTCGAGGTGGCACGCAACTACTATGAAATGCGCGCCGCCCAGCGCCAGCAGGAATTGCTGCTGGCGGATCTGGCCGCAGCGCGCGACATGGCGGCGCTGGTGACGGCACGCCAGCGCGGCGGGCTTGCCAGCGACCTTGAAGCCGAACAGCAGCGCGCAGCCCTGGCCGAACTGGAAGGCCGCATGCCGGCATTGCTGGAGCAGGAAGCCGCCGCCAGCAACAGGCTGACCATGTTGCTCGCCAAGCCGCCCGGCGCGCTGCGGGAGCAACTGACGGCGGCGGGTGGCGCCGCCGCGCCCAGCGGGCCCGACCTGGCACTGGGCGTACCGGGCGAAGTCATGCGGCACAGGCCCGACATCCAGGCAGCGGAAGCGCGCCTGCAAGCTGCCACCGCCAGGATCGGCGTGGCGGTGGCAGACCTCTATCCGCGCATCACGCTTGGCTTGTCGCTCGGCTTCGAATCGCTCGACATTGGGAAGTTTGGCGACTGGGGCAGCCGCCAATGGTCGCTTGGACCCAGCCTGCAATTGCCCGTGTTCGACAATGGCCGCCGCCGCGCGACGGTCGAACTGCGCCGGCTCGAAGAACAGGAAGCCGCCATCAACTTCCAGAAAACCGTCCTGAAAGCCTGGCACGAAATGGATGACGCGCTGTCCGCCTACGCCGCCGCGCGCCAGCGCCAGCAAGCGCTCAGCGCAAGGGAAGCCAGCACCCGCGCCATGCTGGAACTGGCCACCGCACGTGCACGCCGCGGCATGAGCGACCAACTGCCGGTACTGCAAGCGCAGCGCGCCATGCTCGCCGTGCAGCGCGAGCGCGCCGCCAGCGACAGCGAGCTCGCACTGCGCCTGCTGGCCATTTGCAAAGCCAGCGGGCTGGCCCCGCAACCGTAGCTTTCTACCAAGAAATTATCAGAATTGCGCGAGCTTGGCTCCGGGTCGGATAAGATAGAGGTTTTCGACTCCCCGCCTTAGGGCGCTTATGGACAACCTTTTACTCGTAATTTTCGCACTCTTCCTCGTAGCACTGAACGGCTTCTACGTCGCCGCTGAATTCAGCATCGTCACCCTGCGCCGCACCCGCGTGCGTGCCATCGAAAAGACCCAGGGCCTGCGCGGCCGCATCCTGGCCAAGGTCCACGGCCAGCTCGATGCCTACCTGTCCGCCTGCCAATTGGGTATTACCCTTGCCTCGCTCGGCCTGGGCTGGATCGGTGAACCGGCCTTCGCCCGCCTGCTGGAACCCTTGCTCACTCTCCTTGGCATCACTTCGCCGGAGATCGTGCACGGCATTTCCTTCATATTCGCCTTCGTCACCATCTCCTTCCTGCACATCGTGGTGGGCGAGCTGGCGCCGAAATCGCTGGCCATCCGCATTCCTGAAGCGGTCGCGCTGTGGAGCGCCATCCCGCTGTACGCTTTCTACTGGACCATGTACCCGGCCATCTGGTTGCTGAACCAGAGCGCCAACGCAGTGCTGCGCCTGGCCGGCCTGGGCAACGCTGGCGGCCACGAGTCGCACTACTCGACCGACGAACTGAAGCTGATCCTGCGCACCAGCCAGCCCGGCGAATCCTTCAACAAGGATGAACGCAATATCCTGGCCAACTCGCTGGACTTCTCGCAATTGCGCGTGGCCGACCTGATGCGTCCGATCAATGAAGTGATCGCGCTGCACGCCGACCGCTCGATGGACGAAAACCTCGACACCGTGGTGCGCAACCGCTTCAGCCGCTACCCCTACTTCGATGAGGAAGGCGACAGCGTGCTGGGCGTGGTGCACCTGAAGGACCTGTTCTTCGCACTGCAATCGCGCAAGGAGCTGAAAAACCTGTCGGGCTTCCTGCGCCCGGTCGAGACCATTTCCGCCCGCACCCCTGCACTGGAGCTGTTCCGCCGCTTCAAGGACGGCGCGCCGCACTTCGCCCTGATCGGCGAAAAAGGCAAGCGCCCGGTCGGCTTCCTCACGCTGGACAACCTGCTGGGCGCCATGGTGGGCGAAATCCACGACGAGTTCCGGCTCAACGAAAACGACTGGCTCAAGCAGCCGGACGGCTCGCTGATCGGTAAGGCCAGCCTGCCGATCTTCTCGCTGGAGCGCATTCTCGGCGCCGACATCGAGAACGAGGAAATGGGCCTGGGCGAAGTGGAATCGGTCGGTGGCCTGATCATGCTGAAGCTCGGCGACATCCCGAAACAGGGCCAGCGCGTCGAATTCGACGCCTTCGACCTGGTGGTGAAAAAGATGAATGGCCCGCGTATACTGTTGGTAAAGGTAATCCCGCGCAACCTGCCGCCGGATTCCGACGAACAGGATTGATATGCTACTGCGCGGTACCCTGATTGCCATTGCGGCCTGCCTTGCCGGCAGCGCAATGGCAGCAACCTGCGGCCCCTACACCGTCGCCATGTACGAACACGGCGCCCTGTACTACCACAGCGGCGCGCAATGGTCCGGCATCGACAAGGACATCGTCGACGAACTGGCGCGCCGCACCGGCTGCGAGCTGCGCATGACACGCGATTCGCGTATCCGCATCTGGACCATGCTGAAGGAAGGCACGCTGGACATGACCATGTCCGGCATTGCCACGCCCGAGCGCGAAAGCTTTGCACGCTTCACGCCTTACCTGCAGTCGCGCAATATGCTCCTGCTGCGCAACGAGGCGGCAGCGCATGCCGCCACGCTGGAACAATTCGCGGCACGGCCGGAGCTCAAAGTGGCCGTCATCAAGGGTTTCAGGCACGGCACGACTTACGACGCCTGGCTTGACCGCCTGCGCAAGCAGGGCCGCGTGTACGACACACCCGACTACAGCACGCTGCTGCGGCTGTTCCAGTACGGCCGCGTGCACGCCATCCTTCAGTTAAGCAGCAATATCGACGCCCTGCACCGCGATGCCCATCTGCGCGGCCAGTTCCGCGTGTTGGACCTGGTGCCGCGCGAGAACGTCCAGGGATCGCTGGTCATTTCCCGCCTGGTCGCCGATGCGCCGGCCACGAAAATGGAGCAGGCATTGCGTGCCATGCGCGAGGACGGCACCGTCAAAACCATCATGGAACGGCATACCAGTCCCGAACGGGCGCTGGCGATGCTGGTGCGCTAAGCGCTTCGCCGGACGAGTTCAAAGCGCGCGCGATGCAGCGCGCCTTCCTTCGGCAAGTCGGTTCGGGTAACGGCGATGTTTTCGCCGAAGTGCTTGATGCAGCCGGCAATCAAGCCTTCCGCCAGGTCGCCCAAACCGCGTGGGGAGCTGTAGTGCATCAGCAGCCTGTCCGGGGATGGACGTTCGCAAGGCAGCGACGGCAATTCGGCGTCCGGGTACAGCTTGCGCACTTCGACATGGATCACGTCGTCGATGTGGGACAGGAAATCAAAGGCGCTATGGCTATCGGCAAATAGCGGCTGGTAGCTCACGCTGAAGCGCTGGAACAGGTGTTCGCCAAACATATGGATCAACTGCGGCATACTGACGCCGCTGGCGTCGGAAAGCGCTTGCACCAGGCGTACCAGTTCGGCGTGATCGTAGGTACCAACCGAGGTGTAGGCGCCGTCGTTTGGCAACTTGGCTTCGGTGATGATCCGGTCCAGCATTTCCAGGCCCATGCGGCCCTCGACCAACTCCATGAACTCCGTGAACACGATGCCTTTCATGGCGCCCTCCTACACGACAGGTTTGACCTTGGTCCAGTTTCTCAGCAGGCCAAGCGCCACCGCGAGCAGCGTCGGTCCGATGAACAGCCCGACAAAACCGAAGGCCAGCACGCCCCCCATTACCCCAAGCAGTACCAGCGCGAACGGCAGGCTGGAACCGCGCGAGATCAGGATCGGCTTGACCACGTTATCTACGCCGCTGATGACGACTGTGCCGTAGATGAGCATGAAGATGCCCCAGCCAGTCATGCCTTGCGAGAACAGCCAGATCGCCGCGCCGCCCCAGATCAAAGGCGGCCCCACCGGCACCAGGGAGAAGATGAACGTAGCCACCGACAGCAAGGCCACGGCGGGCACGCCCGCGATCAGGAAGCCTACCGCCGCCACGGCAGCTTGCGCCAGCGCAGTGCCCAGCATGCCGTACATCACGCCGGTGACGGTGCGGCTAACGGTTTCCGCCACTTCGACCGCGTGCTCGCCCATGATCTTGTTCATGCCCACTTCCAGCGCAGTCACGATGTTATGGCCGTCGCGATACAGGAAGAAGGAGACAAAGGCGGCCAGGCTGACCTGCGCCACGCCGGCGCCAAGCACGATGCCGCTATTCAGCAGGATATTGCGGGCCGGTTCCACGTATTTCTTGGCCACGGCCAGCAGTTCCTCTTTGCTGCTCAGGATCTGGCGCAGGTAGGATTCGACCGCTTCGCCCACCAGGGGCAACTGGCGCAGCCAGGCCGGCGGCTCAAAGCCGCCTGCATCAAGCGCGTCGCGCGCCCCGCGGTAAAAGTGTGTCACGCTGTCGGCGATATTCCAGGTCACCAGCGTCAAAGGCAAGACGATGATCAGCACCAGCGACACCGTCATCACCGCCGCGGCCAGGTTGCGCCGCCCTTTCAGGCGAGCCAGCAGGCGTTGGTACAGGGGCCAGGAGGAAATTGCGATGGCGGCGGCAAACAGGATGCCGGCCAGGAAGGGGCGCAGGACGTACAGGCAGCCAATGACGAGAAATACAATGGCTGCCAGGCGGCTATAGGGCTGAAATCGTTGTTCCATGCCCTTAGCTTATCAGGAATCAGTTGGCGACGAGAAGCTTCAGGTCGTGCACGATAGGCGCCGCTCCACCGTTGTGGCGCAGGAACAGGCGCAGCTTGCCGCTTTTGTCGAACACATAGCTGCCAGCCGTGTGGTCGATGGTGTAGCTGTCGGGAGTCTTGCCCGGCACCTTCTGGTAAAACACCTTGAACTCCTTGGCGGTAGCGGCAACCTGCTCCGGCGTGCCGTACAGGCCAACAAAACGCGAGTCGAAGCCCGGCACGTACTGCGACAGCAGCTCCTTGGTATCGCGCTCAGGGTCGAGGGTGGCGAACAGCACCTGCACCTTGTCGGCGTCCGGGCCTAGTTCCTTCATCACGGCCGACATTTCAGCCATGGTGGTCGGGCAAACGTCAGGGCAGTGGGTGAAGCCGAAGAACAGCACCACCACCTTGCCCTTGTAGGAATCCAGCGTTACCGGCTTGCCGGTATGGTCGTTCAGCGAAAAACCCTTGCCGTAACCGAGGCCGGTCAGGTCGGTGTTTTCAAACTTGAGCTGCTTCTCGCCGCAAGCGGCCAGCGCGAGCAGCATGAACAGCGCCGCAAACAGTTTTTTCATTGTGTTCAGAACTTGAAGTAGTGGTCGACCAGCAGCGCCGCGAACAGCAGCGACAGGTAGATGATGGACCAGGTGAAAGCCTTGCGCGCAACGATATCGCTGTAATGCTTGTAGATGCGCCAGCCGTAGTACAAGAATACCGCGTTCAGCACAATCGCGCTGGCGAGGTAAATCAGGCCGCTCATCTTCACGGCGAACGGCAGCAGCGTGGTGGCTGCCAGGATGATCGAATACAGCCAGACGTGGAAGGCGGTGAAGCCCATACCGTGCGTGACCGGCAGCATCGGCAGGCCGGAACGCTCATAGTCGGCCTTGCGGTACATGGCCAGCGCCCAGAAGTGCGGCGGAGTCCAGACGAAGATGATCAGCACCAGCAGCCAGGCTTGCATCGGCACATCGTTGGCAATGGCGGCCCAGCCCAGGGCCGGCGGCATGGCGCCGGACAGGCCGCCGATCACGATGTTCTGCGGCGTGGCCGGCTTCAGGATCATGGTGTAGATCACGGCGTAGCCGACGAAGGTGACAAAGGTCAGCCACATGGTCAGCGGATTGACCAGCTGGTGCAGGATCCACATGCCGGCGCCGCCGATCACGGCCGCAAACACCACGGTCTGGGGAACGGTGATGTCGCCCATTGCCATCGGGCGGCGCGCGGTACGCGCCATGCGGGCATCGATTTCGCGCTCGGCCAGGCAGTTGACCGCAAACGCGGCGCCCGACAGCAGCCAGATGCCGGCAGTCGCCGCGATCACCACGCGCCAGTCAGGCATGCCATCGCTCGCCAGGAACATGCCGATCACGGCGCAAAACACGGCGAGCTGCGTCACGCGCGGCTTGGTCAGGGCCCAGTATTGGGCCATGCGGGAGGTGGAGGATTTCATTGTTATTGGTAGGCGGGGGCAGCCAGGTACTTAGCCCTGTAGTTTATCATGGTCAGCAACAGCACCAGGGCTGCCGCGCCTGCGTTATGGACCACGGCAATGGCCAGCGGGAAGTTGAAATAAATGGTCGCCACGCCGGTCAATGCCTGCAGTGCCAGCACGGCCGCCATCCAGCGCGCATGCTTGCCCAGGCCGTCGACGCGCCAGGCCTGCCAGGCGGTCGCGCCCAGCACCACCACCACCACGGCAGCGAAGTTGCGATGCACCCAGTGGATCGCCGTCAGCGCCGCGAATGGCAGGTAGTGGCCGGCGGCAGTCTTGCCCAATTCGCGCCACAGGTGGAAACCATGTTCGAAGTCCATCTGGGGCATCCAGGCGCCGCCGCATTTCGGGAATTCGCTGCAAGCCAGGGTCGCGTAGTTGGAACTGACCCAGGCCCCCAGCGCCAGTTGCGCCAGCAGCACCACGCCGGACAGCGCCGCCAGCAGGCGGATGCGGCGCAGGCGTGCCAGCTGCGAGCCGGCGGCGCGCGGCAGCGGCGCATGCAATTGATCCTCGCTCCCGCCGAACCAGGCCAGCAGCGCCAGCAGCGACATGCCCAGCACCAGGTGGCCGGTGACGAAGATTGGCTGCAGCTTCTGCGTCACGGTCCAGGCGCCAAAGGCGCCTTGCAGCAGGATGAAGAAGAACAGGAAAGTCGGATAGCCCGGCGGAATGCGGCGCGCCATGCCGGCACCGGCCCCGGCACGGCCCCTGCCGGTCGAACGCCACCACGCCACGCCCATCATGGCGACGATCAGCACGCCGATGCCCATGGCCAGGTAGCGGTGGATCATCTCGATCCAGGCCTTCATCATGGTGACCGGGCCGGTCGGCATCAGCGATTCGGCGGCGCGGATCTGTTCATGCGCAATGAAAGGATTGGCCTCGCCATAACACCCCGGCCAGTCCGGGCAACCCAGGCCCGAATCGGTCAGGCGCGTGAAGGCGCCGAATACGATCAGGTCGAAAGTCAGGAAGACCGCGATCCAGACCAGCTTGCGGTATTTATTCGTGTCCCTGGAGATCCAGACGGCCGACAGCGGCAGCGACGCCACCAGCAGGGCCGTAATCGCCATATGGGCAAAGGAGTTATGGTCCATGGCACCCGCCTTAGCCGATGGCCGATGCCTTGAGCACCTTGGCCAGGTCTTTCTTGATCTTGGCAGGATCGGCGTTTTTCGGGAAACGCATCATCAGGTGCCCCATCGGGTCGATCAGGTAGATATGCTCCTCCACCTTGCCGCCCTGCTCCAGCGGCAGCCACTTGGCCACCGCGTCGGCCGGCGCGCGCAGGAAGCGGGTGCCGTCGTTCACGCGCAGCATGAAGGTTTCCAGCGGCTCCTGATCGGTGATCAGCCACACGCGCTCGATGCGGTCGGCTTCCTTGCCTTGCATGGTGCGCAGTTGGCGCATCATGAACAGCATGTCCTGGCATTTCTGGTCGCAGGCGGAACCGCCCACCTTGACCATCAGCCATTTGCCCTTGAAGTCCTGCAGCGTCTGCGGCTTGCCATCGACCGTGGTGCTGGCCATGGCCGGGATCGGGTGCATGCGCGGATCGAGCAGGTCGCCGTAATTGGTGCGGCCTTCCGGCTTGATGAAGAAATACGTGATGTAGGAAGCAAGGATCGGCGCCGCGCAAACCAGCAGCACGGCGAACATGTTCCAGCGGCCACGGCGGCGCTGGTTTTCGTCTTGTTTAGCGTTTTCCACTTTTTCTGAACCCGGTGAATACAAAGAAAAGTACTGCCATTGCCGCCAGTGCATACCACTGGAAGGCGTAAGCTTTATGCTTGTCCGCGCCCATGGCCGGTGCCGGCCAGTCGCGCTGCAGCGCTTCGCCGCCGGCCTGCGCGCCCGCCGCATCCGGCGAAGATTGCTCGACCACCAGCGGCTGGAACTTCCAGCCCGTCGCCGCAGCCATTGCCGCCGCATCCGCATTCTGCACGATGGCGCCTGGCGCCAGCCTGGGCGCCTCGCCCAACTGCATCACATGGCCCGGCGCCAGGCGCGCGATGCCTTCGACCACTACCGGGCCGGCCGCAGTGGCGTAGGACGGCAGCTTGTTGCGGTCTGCCATATCGCGTGGCAGCCAGCCGCGCGCCACCAGAACGTGCATATCGCTGCCGGCCAGGCGCAATGGCATCAGCAGGTAGAAGCCCGGCTTACCGGCATGGGGACGGTTGTCCAGGTAGACCGGCCAGTTGCCGGCCCATTCGCCCTGCAGCCGCACGCGGCGGAATTCCACCTCGGCGGCAACGGCCGGCGTTGCGCCCAGCTCCAGCGGCGCCGCGGCGTTGCCAGCCGCCAGGCGCGCCTCGAGCGCCAGCTTCTGCGCCGCGCGGCCATCCTGCCAGCGGCCGGCGGTAATGCCGATCGCCACCAGCACCAGGGTGGCCAGGAAAGGGATCAAGCGGAAGCGGAATGCCATACAATAAGTGTTCCTCAGAAACCGGCCATTTACCATGAAATACTTCGTCGCCATCGCCTTCGTGCTGATCATCGGCAGCCTGGCTTCGGCTTTCATCAGCATGATGCGCAGCAAATCGGCCAATCCGAAGATGGTGCGTGCCTTTGCACTGCGCGTCGGCTTCTCGATCGCGCTGTTCATCACCATCCTGGTGCTGGCCAAACTGGGCTACATCAAGCCAACCGGTATCCGGTAACAGCCCTAAAAACAAAAAAGCCACATCTGCACAGAGCGCGACCTGGGGCGCGTTCTGGCCGATGCGGCTTTTTTTGCCGGTAAATTATACCTGCGTCTTACATCCAGTACACGACCACGTACAGGCCGAGCCAGACTACGTCAACAAAGTGCCAGTACCATGCCGCGCCTTCGAAGGCGAAGTGGTGTTCGGCGCTCATGTCGCCGCGGATCAGGCGGAACAGCACGACGGACAGCATGATCGCGCCCATGGTCACGTGGAAGCCGTGGAAGCCGGTCAGCATGAAGAAGGTCGAGCCGTAAATGCCCGAGGTCAGCTTCAGGTTCAGTTCGCTGTAAGCGTGCATGTATTCATAAGCCTGGAAACCCATGAAGGTTGCGCCCAGCAGTACGGTAGCAGCCAGCCAGAAGATCGCCTTGGAACGGTTGGCAGCTTGCAGCGCGTGGTGCGAGATGGTCAGGGTCATGCCCGAAGCCAGCAGCAGTGCGGTGTTGATGGTCGGGATCGGGAACGGGCCCATTGGGGTGTAGTTGTCCACGGTGCCGGCAGGACCCACGTTGCCGTTCCAGTTGGCAGCGAAATCAGGCCAGATCAGCTTGTGATCCAGGTCGGCCAGCCAAGGCATGGTGATCGAGCGGGCGTAGTACAGCGCGCCGAAGAAGGCGCCGAAGAACATCACTTCGGAGAAGATGAACCAGCCCATCGACCAGCGATAGGACACGTCGATGCGCTTGGAGTACAGGCCTTTTTCGGACTCGGAAATGGCGTCGCCGAACCAGAAGTACAGCACGGCCAGGGTCATGACGATACCGATGTTATTGACGATCATGCCCCATGGTGCGTCGTTGACCCATGCGGATGCGCCAATCATGGTCACCAGCAGGGAAATACCTGCCAGCATTGGCCACTTGGAAGGACCAGGCACGAAGTAGTACGGTGCCGCAGCGTTGTTAGAGCTCATCTTGTTCTCCCTAAAATCCTGTAATAGTTACTTTGAAACCACGAGTTTTACGATCGAAACCAGCAAGCCAATGAACAGGGCCGCGCCCAGCAATCCGGCGACGATGATGTGGACCGGCTTGATCTTCTCCTGGTCCTGGTCAAAATCGCTTTTGCGGCGCAGGCCGAAGAACGACCAGATCACTGCTTTCATCGAATACAAAAACGATCCCATCTGCCTTCCTTAGTTGGCTGCGGTCTGGTTGCCCAGGCCGCCCGCCTCGATAAAGGTGTACGACAGGGTGACGGTCTTCACACTCTTCGGCACCGCCGGATCGATGAAGAACACCACGGGCATCTGCCGCGCCTCCCTCGGTTTCAGCGTCTGCTCCTTGAAGCAGAAGCACTCCACCTTCTTGAAGTGCGGCGTTACTTCCATCGGCGTGTAGCTCGGCACGGCTTGCGCCTTGACCGTGCGGTCCACGCTGTTGACCACCTCGTACACCACCGTCGTCATTTCGCCAGGGTGCACGGTCACACTATTCTGGGTGGCGCGGAAACGCAAGGTGCCCTGCACATTGCTCACCAGCTCCACCGTGATTTCACGGCTCATGTCGACCTGGCTGTTCCTGGCGACTTCCTGCGGCTTGCCATCGATCAGGTTCAGGCCCAGCACCTCGCACAGGTGCTTGTATACCGGGATCAGCGCATAGCCAAAGCCGAACATCATGACGGCTATGACCAGCAGCTTGCCGAGCAGCTTCTTGTTGTTGCCGCTGTTTTCCTGGCTCATTTCAGTGGTGCCCCAGCATCCATTGCTTGCCGATGACGGAAACAAAGAACACTACGGCGACCGACAATAAGATCAGGGCCAGGCGCAGGTTGCTATTCGGCTTCTTCGGGTCAGACATGGTACTTCCTTCATTGGAGCGGCACTGGCCGCCCCAAAAATACAGCTGTTACTTGACAGTCGGCGGCGTTTCGAAGGTGTGGAACGGTGCCGGCGACGGCACGGTCCACTCCAGGCCTTCAGCGCCATCCCATGGCTTGGCTTCCGCTTGCTTGCCGCCACGGATGGTTGGCAGCACAACGAAGAACAGGAAGAACACCTGGCTCAGGCCGAAACCGAAAGCACCGATCGAAGCGATCGAGTTGAAGTCGGTGAACTGTGCCTGGTAGTCGGCGTAACGGCGCGGCATGCCGGCCAGGCCCAGGAAGTGCATCGGGAAGAAGGTTACGTTGAAGGTGATCAGCGACAGCCAGAAGTGGGCTTTGCCCATGGTCTCGTTGTACATGTGGCCAGTCCACTTCGGCGCCCAGTAGTAGAAGCCGGCGAACAGCGCGAACAGGGAACCTGCCACCAGCACGTAGTGGAAGTGCGCCACCACGTAGTAGGTGTCCTGCAGCTGGATGTCGACCGGGGTCACTGCCAGCATCAGGCCGGTGAAGCCGCCCATGGTGAACACGAAGATGAAGCCAACCGAGAACAGCATCGGGGTTTCAAAGGTCATCGAGCCTTTCCACATGGTCGCGATCCAGTTGAAGACCTTCACGCCGGTCGGCACGGAGATCAGCATGGTGGCGTACATGAAGAACAGCTGCGAGGTCACCGGCATGCCGGTGGTGAACATGTGGTGGGCCCAGACGATGAACGACAGGATCGCGATGGACGCGGTGGCGTACACCATCGAAGCGTAGCCGAACAGTTGCTTGCGGGCGAAGGCCGGGATGATCTGCGACACGATGCCGAAGGCCGGCAGGATCATGATGTACACCTCCGGGTGACCGAAGAACCAGAAGATGTGCTGGTACATCACCGGGTCGCCGCCGCCGGCGGCGTTGAAGAAGGAGGTGCCGAAGTGACGGTCGGTCAGGGTCATGGTGATGGCGCCTGCCAGGACCGGCATCACGGCGATCAGCAGGTAGGCGGTGATCAGCCAGGTCCAGCAGAACATCGGCATCTTCATCAGGGTCATGCCGGGAGCGCGCATGTTCAGGATGGTGACGATGATGTTGATGGAGCCCATGATCGACGATGCGCCCATGATGTGCATGGCGAAGATACCCATGTCCATGCCGATGCCCATCTGGGTCGACAGCGGAGCGTACAGGGTCCAGCCGGCCGCAGTGGCGCCGCCCGGCACGAAGAACGAGCCAGCCAGCAGGATCGCGGCGGGAGGCAGCAGCCAGAACGAGAAGTTGTTCATGCGGGCGAACGCCATGTCGGAGGCGCCGATCTGCAGCGGGATCATCCAGTTGGCGAAGCCGACGAAGGCCGGCATGATGGCGCCGAACACCATCACCAGGCCGTGCATGGTGGTCAGCTGGTTGAAGAACTCAGGCTGGAAGAACTGCAGGCCAGGCTTGAACAGTTCGGTACGGATCATCAGTGCCAGCACGCCGCCGGACAGCAGCATGATGAAGGAGAACCACATGTACAGGGTACCGATGTCCTTGTGGTTGGTCGCGAACAGCCAACGGCTCAGGCCGTGTGGATGATCGTGTGCGTGATCGTGGTCGCCGTGGGCGTGATCGTGTGCGTGATCGATAGTGCTCATGTAATGCTCCTAATTACTTGGCGCGAGCAGCCACAACTTCGGCTGGCTGGACGATGTTTTCCGCTGGCTTATTCGACCAGTTGTTGCGGGTGTAGGTGATGACAGCCGCGATATCGGTATCGGACAGTTGCTTCCATGCCGGCATTTCGGATGGGAACTTGCCCGACTTCTTACCGTGCAGCAGCACGTTGATCTGTTCAGCTTTCGGGCCGTTCACGACTGGCGAACCGTCCAGTGCCGCGAAGGCATTCGGCACGCCCTTGCCGTTCGCCTGGTGGCAGACTGCGCAATTGGCGGTGTAGACTTTTTCGCCCTTGGTCTTCAGTTCATCGATGGTCCAGGTCTTGTTCGGATCGTCTGCCAGGGCAGCCATTTCCTTCTTCTTGCCATTGACCCAGGCGGTGTACTCTTCGGCGCTCACGACTTTGACCACGATCGGCATGAAAGCGTGCTCTTTACCGCACAGCTCGGCGCAGTTGCCGCGGAAGGTGCCGGTGTATTCAGCCTTGAACCAGGTATCGCGCACGAAGCCGGGAATCGCATCCTGCTTGACGCCGAAGGCCGGGATCATCCAGGCGTGGATCACGTCGTTGGCGGTGGTGACGATGCGGACTTTTTTGCCAACTGGCACGACCACTTCGTTATCCACTTCCATCAGGTAGTTTTCGCCGCGCTTCTCGGTCGGCTCTTCACCCGGGTTGCCCACTTGCGCGCGTGGCGTCGACAGGTTGGAGACGAAGGAAATGCCTTCGCCTTCGCCCTTCAGGTAGTCATAGCCCCATTTCCACTGCATGCCGGTGGCTTTGATGGTGATGTCGGCGTTGGAGGTGTCTTTCATTGCAACCACGGTCTTGGTTGCTGGCAGTGCCATGCCGATAACAATCAGGAAAGGCACCACGGTCCATGCGATTTCAACTGCGGTGGATTCGTGGAAGGTGGCGGCTTTGTGGCCGACCGACTTGCGGTGCTTGAAGATCGAGTAGAACATCACGCCGAACACGGCGACGAAGATAACCATAATGATCACCATCATCATGGTGTGCAGGTTATAGATGTTTTCAGCGATCTGTGTTGCAGGAGCCTGCAGGTTCAACTGATGGACCATCGGACCGCCGGTGGCACCGGTCTTTGCCGTGTAGTCGCCGGCCGCTGTCGCCGCAGGCTCGGCCCACGCCGGCATCGCTGCGACGGTAACGGCCAAGCCGAGCATCAACGATTGAAGTCGCTTCGCAAGTTTCATGTTTTCCCCAACCACCCAAAAATAAAGAAGATTTTTGTGCGCCAGGCCGGCTTAGCCGGCATCCCGCCACACGCTAAACACCTAAAGGCTCCGAGCCCAGGCAGCGCGAAAAAATCGCGACCGGACTGTGCTGGAACCTTGAAAAACACTCCCGATGACCACACATCACCAGTAGCTTTGTTGCCATGTTTGCCGTGCCTGGACCGCCTTGTTGCGTTCGGCTGGGCGAAGTGCTGGCAAAATTAGCTAATGATTATACTCAGTGAACATGTCCTGCATCAAGGGCAGCACACCCCTGGCTGTGGTATACGCAAGTAACTCCGCCCTTCCTTGCCTATTTTTTAGGCTTCCTTGGCAGGTCGAACCGGATGATCGCTTCGCCGCTGCTGGTGACCTTCGGGGCCGGGCGGAAGGCATGGCCGTAGATCACTTCGAACGTCAGCGCCAGTTTGCCGTCTGCGCGGCGCTGCTTTTCCAGGCCTTGCAGCATGCGCTGGTAAGCCTGTTTTCCCAGCAGCCCCTTGCGACGCGTCTGCAGCGGATTGCCGCCCAGCGCGCGGGCGTCGGCCAGCAGCTTGTCGGCGCTGTCGTAGGTGACCGTTATCTTTTCCATATCCATGACCGGCTCGGCAAAGCCGGCTTCCACCAGTTGGTCGCCAAAGTCGTGCATGTCGACGAAGGGCAGCGTGTGCGGCGCCAGGTCGACGTCGGCAAAGGCGGTGCGCAATTCCTGCAGCGTGTCCGGTCCGAAGCACGAGAACATCAGCAGGCCGCCCACCTTCAGCACCCGATGCCATTCCGCAAACACGCGGTCCGGCTGCGGGTGCCAGTGCAGCGCAAGGTTAGACCAGACCAGGTCCACGTTGTTGCGCGCCAGCGGCAGGTCGGCCATATCGGCGCACAGGTAGTCAATGCCGGATTTTGCTGGTAACAATTTGCCAATCAATTGGCTCAGGCCAGTCTTGCCGGCCTGGCCGCGCGCCGCCGCAATCATGGCCGGGGAGGTGTCGATACCCAGGATCTGGGCAGCGGGATAGCTCTTTTGCAAGACCGGCAAGTCCGGGCCGGTGCCACAGCCGGCATCTACTACGCGCAGCGGGTTCACTTTGACCAATTGCAGGCGTTCATGCATGCGGCTGGCGATCTCGCGCCGCAGGAAATCGGACTCCGCCACGCGGGCCGGATCGGCAAACAGGGCGCGGACACGATCCAGGTCAATAGGAGCGCTTAATTTCGGCGGTTTTGCTGGGACTTGCATATTTAATACGGTTCTTTAATGGGATAATCCGGGCAGTTTACTCGTTCGCGGGGATTAGCGATGGCTTCTGCAATTGCCTACCGCCTGCTGGCCGCCCTGCTGCCCTGCAATTGCGTGCTGTGCGGCGCCAGCGGACCGGCCTTGCTCTGTCCTGGCTGCCGCCAGCAATTCTTCGCCGCCGCCATCGCCCGCTGTCCGCTCTGCGCCAATCCGCTGCCGCCCACCGCTTCCGCCGCGTTGGCCGGGCCCGGCCAAGGCTTGCTGCACCTCGTGCCATGCGGACGTTGCCAGGCCGAGCGTCCCGCTTTCGACGCCACCGTGGTGGCCGCCGACTACGCCCTTCCGGTCGACCGCCTCGTGCTTCAGTTAAAATTCGCCCGCCAGCTCGCGCTGGCGCGCCTGTTTGCTGGCCTGCTGGCCGATGCGGTGCAGCGGACCGATGCCAGCCGTCATCCGCGCCCCGCCCTGCTCTGCCCCGTGCCGCTTGGCTTGCAGCGCCTGTCCGAGCGCGGCTTCAACCAGGCGCTGGAAATCGCCCGGCCGCTAGGCAAAACCCTTGGCATCGCCGTCCATGCCAAGCTTGCGGTACGCGTGCGCGACACCCCGGCCCAGAGCAGCACGCCGCATGGCGCGCGCCACGCCAACATCGCACACGCCTTCGCGATCCCGGAGCGGGCACTGGTTGAAGGCCGGCATATCGGCGTGGTGGACGATGTAATGAGCAGCGGCCAGACGCTGCAGGAATTAGCCGCAACGCTCAAACGCCACGGCGCCGCGCGCGTAACGAACTATGTGTTCGCCCGCACGCCGCCGAACACGAATTAGGAGAAGAACTTGTTTCATGTAGTGCTGGTCAACCCGGAAATCCCGCCCAACACGGGCAATGTGATCCGCCTGTGCGCGAACACTGGCGCGCAGTTGCACCTGATCGAGCCGCTCGGCTTCCCGCTCGACGACGCCAAGATGCGCCGCGCCGGACTCGATTACCACGAATACGCGCAAATGAAGGTGCACAGGGACTGGGCAGCCTTCCTGGCTGACGTGCAGCCGGACGCCAGCCGCCTGTTCGCCATGACCACCCATGGCTCGCGCCCCTTCGCCGAACTGGCCTTCCAGCCTGGCGACGTGTTCGTGTTCGGCAGCGAAACGCGCGGCCTGGCACCGGAGTTCCGAGAATCTTTCCCGACCGGACAGCGCATCCGCCTCCCGATGATGCCCGGCAATCGCAGCCTCAACCTCTCCAACACCGTGGCGGTGGTGGTATTCGAGGCCTGGCGCCAGCACGGCTACGCCGGCGGCGCATAAGATTTGATCTGCCTCAAACGCCGGGCGTGCTGCAAGCGGAACCCGGCAGCAGGGCAGCGATCAAAACGCGCATGCCCCACAGTCCAACACCAAGCCATTCGCCGGACCAGCTCGATAGCGCATGGAAGTGCGCGATCGATCTCCTGATCGAAGAGTGCCTGGCGACCTGCTTTCCCGCCATCCTGGCCGTCCTGGACCTGTCGCGCCCGATCACGGCCGTCGATACCGAGCTCCACCAGCCTGCCGATGGGGTTTCACCGATGGCGATGGCATGCCATGCCGATCGGGTATTCCTCTGTCATGCCAGCGATGGCCGCCCCGTCTGCCTGCATATCGAGATCCAATGCCAGCGCGAAGAACATTTCGCCGAACGCATGTTTGTCTACCATGCACTCTTGTTTGCCAAGCATAAGCTGCCCGTCATCAGCCTTGCCATACTCGGCGACAGTAGCGAGACCTGGCGTCCCGATCAATTTTCTTATGGTTTCGCCGGCACCGGGCTTAAATTGCATTTCGGCATCGCCAAACTGCTCGACCTTGAACCATCCTTGCCCGCCCTCCTCAAGTCAGGCAACGCCTTTGCCTTGTTCGTAGCTGCGCATCTCGAAATAATGCGAACAAAAGAGGAACCTTTTGCGCGCATGCGTGCCAAATGCAGGCTGACGGAGATTCTTTGCTTGTACGGCAAGAGCAACGAGCAGGTGGCGTTAATGTTCGAGCTCCTGGACCGTCTGATGCAATTGCCGGCAGAGCAGGACAAGTCTTATCGCCAATTTGTCTGGACCTTCAAGGAGAAACACATGCTGACCATTACACAACGGCTCAAGCACGACGCCATCCGCCGCGGCTTGGAGCGCGGCACGTCATTGGGACTGCGCTGGGGCTTCCGCACCGGAAGCCAAGCAGGGTGGGCGCAGGGGCTGGAACAGGGGCTGGAACAGGGGCTGGAACAGGGGCTGGAACAGGGGCTGGAACAAGGGTTGGAACGGGGACGCCAGGAGGGTCGCGGCGAAGGTCGTGACGAAGGTCGTGACGAAGGCCGGCGCATGCTGCTGATGGAGTTGATGGAACAACGATTCGGGCCACTCCCCCAGCAAGCTGTTGCGCGCTTGAACCAGGCGTCCCCTGACGAGGTCGCGCACTGGAGCAGCCGCTTCTGCGAAGCAAGCACACTGGAAGACTTGCTGGGTTGACGCCGGGAACCGTGTGGGCGCACGAGGTTGGAGTGTCGTATAACGCGACTGAAAGGAGATCACGATGTTCGACCTCGACTTACCATGGTGGGAATACGCCGTGCGCGGCGTTGCGATCTATGTAGCGTTGCTGGTCATGATGCGCTTGAGCGGCAAGCGCACCATCGGCCAGTTCACCCCGTTCGACCTCTTGGTCATCATGCTCCTGAGTGAAGCCGTTTCACCCGGGCTGACCGGCGGCGATCACTCGGTAGCAGGTGGACTGATTGTGGTTGTGACGCTGGTAGTGCTCAACTTGGCCATCGCTTTTGTAACCGCGCGCAGCGAGAAAGCTGCCGAGTTTGTCGAGGGCACGGCCGTCCTGATCGGCCGCGACGGCAAGATCTTCCAAGAAGTCTTGAAGCGAAATCACGTGGCCGAGAGTGACATGGAGCAATCGTTGCGCGAAGCCGACTGCCCTTTGGAATCAATGAAATACGCCTTCCTCGAAGCGGACGGCAAGATCACCATCCTGCAGCACTAGCCTAAAACGCCATCACATTCGCAGCCACCAGCACTGCTCGCAAGACAAAGCCCAGGATAAACCACAGGATAAACGAACGCTTGAGCAACTTTGCGGCGATCGCAACGGCCAGCGCGAAGCCCAGCCACTTGAGCATCCGTGTGCGGAAATCCTTCATGACCTGCTTCGATTGGTCCGGGCTGTCCGCTGTGGCTGAGGGGGCATCGGGAACTGCATCAGGTGCATTGGCCTGGTCGAGCGGCACGTATTCCAGGTTCCCGCCAGGCTTGCTGACCATGACGCTGCTCATTTCGGTCTGGTCGGAAGGGCAAGCGTCACGCTGGGCGACGGTTTCGCCATCTGCATGCCGGCACCAATGGAGGGCTTGCAACGGCGCTTGGTGACTAGCTTCAACTTCCTGCACGGCCTCGGCCCGCACCATAAAGCCCAGCAACGCCAGGACTACAGCAATTTTTCTCATATTATCGTTCCTGCAATTTTGGGACAGGAATTCTATATGAGAAAAGTGCCATCAACCCATCTTTGTTGCTTTTAACTCAAAGGAAGCCGATGTGCTTGCGCTCCAGCCCCGACATCACCAGCTTGATATAGCGGTTGGGGATGTACAGCTCCACCTCCACCATCGCCCCCTCGGCATTGCGCGCCTCGGAGATCAGGTGGAAGAAGCTGCGGTCGGGACTGGCCTCCTTGCAAGGCAGGAATTTGCCGGATGGTCCATCCGTCAAGTAATCCTTCAGCGTGTTGCCCAGTTCGGCCACGCCCTCGTCGGTCAGCAACACACCAAAAGCCATGACGGCCTCCTATTGTCCAAACATGCGCACTTTGGCCAGCAGCTTGGTGGTCGAGCGGTCATGCTCGAAATCGATGGCCACCGCCTTGCCGCCGTAAGCCAGCACCGCCTGCCCTTCCGGGATTGCGGTCATATCGTAATCGCCGCCCTTGGCGTAAATCTCGGGCCTGGCCTGCAACACCGCTTCCAGCGCGGTGTCTTCATCGAACGGCACTACCAGGCTGACCGACTCCAGCGCCGCCAGCAGCGCCATGCGGTCTTCGCAATTGTTCAGCGGACGGTCGTCGCCCTTGCCAAGGCGCTTGACCGAGGCATCGGTATTGGCCGCCACCACCAGCGACGCGCCCAGCGAGCGCGCCTGCGCCAGGTAAGTCACATGGCCGCGGTGCAGGATGTCGAACACGCCGTTGGTCATGACCACCGGCTTCGGCAGCGCCGCGACCCGCGCGGCCAGTTCGTCGCGCGAGCACATCTTCTGTTCAAACTCGATCATTCGCCTTCTTCTTCCTCTTCTTCATCCAACTGCATGCTCAGGCCGCCCGACGATTTCGGCGCTGCGGCAGCTTGCGCCGCCGCATCCGGCGGCGGGCGGTTGCCATGCAGCTTGATCTGCAGGCGCAGGCCGTTGGTCGAGTCGGCATTGCGCAGCGCTTCTTCGTAGGCGATGTAGCCCTTATTATAGAGTTCGAACAGGGCCTGGTCGAAGGTGCACATACCCAGCTCGCGCGACTTGGCCATGATCTCCTTGATCGAGTGGAAGTTACCCTTGAAGATCATCTCCGAGATGGTCGGCGTGTTCAGCAGGATCTCGATCGCCGCTTTGCGGCCCTTGCCGTCTTCTGTGCGGATCAGGCGCTGCGACACGATGGCGCGCAGGTTGGACGACAAGTCCATCAGCAACTGGTTGCGGCGCTCTTCCGGGAAGAAGTTGATGATGCGGTCCATGGTCTGGTTCGCATTGTTCGCGTGCAGGGTGCCCAGGCAAAGGTGGCCGGTTTCGGCAAAGGCAATCGCGTGCTCCATGGTTTCGGTGTCTCGGATCTCGCCGATCAGGATCACGTCCGGCGCCTGGCGCAGGGTGTTTTTCAGCGCATGGTGCCAGGACAGGGTATCCACGCCAACTTCGCGGTGGGTAATCAGGCAGTTCTTGTTCTTGTGGACGTACTCGACCGGATCTTCGACGGTGATGATGTGGCCGGCCGAGTTCTGGTTGCGGTAGTCGATCATGGCCGCCAGCGAGGTCGATTTACCGGAGCCGGTACCGCCCACCACCAGCACCAGGCCGCGCTTGGTCATCACGACTTCCTTCAGCACTTCCGGCAGGTCGAGTTTCTCGAAATTCGGGATTTCGGAGGCGATGGTGCGGCACACCATGCCGACCGCCTGCTGCTGCACGAAGACATTCACGCGGAAACGGCAGACATTGGGCAGCGAAATCGCGAAATTGCATTCAAGCTCGGTTTCGAACTCGCGGCGCTGCTTCTCGTTCATGATGGCGTAAGCCAGGGCCCGCGTCACGTCCGCGGTCAGGCGCTGCTGGCTCAGGGCGCGCATCGAGCCCTGCGACTTGATACTGGGCGGGAAATCCGCTGAAATGAACAAGTCGGAACCGCCGACCTGGTGCATGGCCGTCAGCAGTTTGAAGATATACGACTGGGCTTCTTCGTGGCCTAGCGTGGATGACATATTTGCCTCGTTATAGGGTTTTGCAGATCATTATAGCCAGTGCCCTTCCCCATTCATGGCATTGCAACAAGGTATTCAACTGTGTTCAAATGGGTTCATGACACTGACCGAGCTCAAATATATCGTAGCAGTTGCCAGAGCGAAACACTTCGGCCATGCCGCCGAGGCCTGTTTTGTGGCTCAACCTACCTTGTCTGTCGCAATCAAGAAACTGGAAGACGAGCTCGGCGTCGTCCTGTTCGAGCGCGGCGGGGCGGAAATCTCCGTCACCCCGCTGGGCGCCCAGATCGTGGCCCAGGCCGAACGGGTGCTGGAGCAGACGGCAGCAATCAAGGAACTGGCAAAGCAGAACAAGGATCCGCTGGCCGGCCCGTTGCGGCTGGGCGTCATCTACACCATCGGCCCCTACCTGTTGCCGCCTTTAGTCAAGCGGATGATTGAAACCACGCCGCAGATGCCGCTGGTGCTGCAGGAGAATTTCACGGTCAAGCTGCTGGAAATGCTGCGCCAGGGCGAGCTCGATGCCGCCATCATGGCGCTGCCGCTGCCGGAGCACGGCATGGCGGTGCAGCCGCTGTACGACGAGCCTTTCGTGGTGGCGATGCCGAAAAACCATCCCTGGGCCGCGCGCGTCGCCATTCCGGCCGAGAACCTGAAGACCGAAACCATGCTCTTGCTGGGCAATGGCCACTGCTTCCGCGACCAGGTGCTGGAAGTGTGCCCGGAAATGGCGCGTTTCTCCTCGCCGGGCAACGGCATGCAGCGCACCTTCGAGGGCTCCTCGCTGGAGACCATCCGCCACATGGTGGCCAGCGGCATCGGCCTGACCGTGCTGCCGCGCGCCTCGGTGCCGGACATGGAAGGCCGCGACGGCATGTTGGCATTCCGCTATTTCGAGAACCCTGAGCCGAACCGGCGCGTGGTGATCGTCTGGCGCAAGAGCTTTACCCGCAAGGCGGCCATTGACGCGGTGGTAGCCGCGGTGGCCGACTGCCAGCTGCCCGGCGTCCACATGCTGAACGGGCATGCGGAGTAAAATGCCGGGATGCATGCGACGACCCAACCCCTGAGCAAACTCGAACTCTACTTCCGCCTGGTCCGGCTGGACAAGCCGATCGGCACCGTACTGTTGCTGTGGCCGACCCTGGCCGCGCTGTGGCTGGCTTCCGGCGGCGTGCCGGACTGGAAGCTGCTGCTGATTTTCTCGCTAGGCACGTTCCTGATGCGTTCGGCCGGCTGCGCCGTCAACGATTACGCCGACCAGGATTTCGACAAGCACGTCAAGCGCACCGCCGAGCGCCCCATCACCAGCGGCCGCGTCAGCGGCAGGGAAGCGCTGCTGATTGCCGCCGGACTGTCGCTGCTGGCCTTCCTCCTGATCCAGCCGCTGAACGCGCTGGTCAAGCAGCTGAGCGTGGCGGCACTTGTCATAGCCGGCACCTATCCCTACTTCAAGCGCTTCTTCGCCATTCCGCAAGCCTACCTCGGCATTGCCTTCGGCTTCGGCATGCCGATGGCCTTCGCCGCCGTGCAGAACACGGTGCCGCCGGTGGCCTGGCTGCTGCTGCTGGGGAATGTGTTCTGGGCCGTCGCCTATGACACCGAATACGCCATGGTCGACCGCGACGACGACCTGAAAATCGGCATCAAGACTTCCGCCATCACGTTTGGCCGCTTCGACGTGGCCGCCATCATGCTCTGCTATGGCCTGCACCTGGCGATCCTGCTGGTGGTCGGGCAACAGTTCGGCCTGGGCCTGCCCTTCCTGCTGGGCATGGCGGTGGCGGCCGGCTGCGCGATTTACCACTACTTTTTGATCCGCAGTCGCGAGCGTGCGCCTTGTTTTGCCGCCTTCCGTCACAATAACTACCTCGGCGCCGCTGTCTTCGCAGGCATTGCGCTCGACTACGCGCTGCGCTGACCTATACTGGAATTTACTCCGAGTGCTGTTCACTGAGACGAGGCGATCATGGACCAGACACCACAATCTACGACGGCTAAACCAAATGGCGGCGGCGTTGCCAACGGCAAGAGCCATAGCCACAACGAAAGCGCGGAAGCCCGCGAAAAGCTGATGGGCGACCTGAAACAGGCCGTGCAGGATGCCGAAACCTGGCTGCGCAACGCGGCATCGGCCAATTCCGAGGACCTGGGCATGGTCAAGGCCAAGTTCGAAGACACCCTGCGCACCGCCAAGCGCGACTTGCTGAAGCTGGAAGACAGCATGATCGCCCGCGGCAAGATGGCAGCCCAGGCCACCGACCACTATGTGCACGACAATCCCTGGAAGTCAGTCGCCACCGGCGCTGCCATCGGCGTGATTGTCGGCCTGCTGGTCGCGCGCCGTTGATCCTTCGCTTCAGTCGCGCCGCGCAGCCGCCGCTGCGCGGTAGGCTGCCGGCGTGGTATCGAACAACTGGCTGAAGGTCCGCCGCAGCATGGCTTCCGTGCGGAAGCCCGATTGCAGTGCGACCTGCAGCATCGACAGGCCCGGCCGGGCCAGCAACTCTTTCGCGTATTCGCCGCGGCAGCGCGCGATGTAAACGTGCGGCGGCATGCCCACCGCATGCTGGAAGCGGCGCGAGAAATTGCGCACGCTCATGGCCGTGCGCTGCGCCGCGCCTTCCACCGTCAAGTCCTGCTTGAAACAGCGCTCGATGTATTCCTGCGCCTGGCGAATGCGCTGGTCGCCATGCTGCTTCAATCCCGCGTTGCGCAAGGCAATGTGGCCTGCGCTCGGCTGGCTGGGGGGATTGGTGTAACGCGAGAGCTTGTGCGCCACCGCATCGCCGTGGAAATGGCCGACCAGGTAGCTGCAGGCATCCAGGCATGGATTGACCGAGCCGGCGCTGATGATGCTGCCGTCGATCACCAGCGGCACGTCGGGGCTGAAGCGCACGTCGGGATAATGCTGGGCGAAGACGCGCTGGTCGGACAGGTTGCCCGTCACTTCACGGCCATCGAGCAGGCCGGTTTCGGCCAGGATGCGCATGCCGCCAGCCATGCCCACCAGCAGCGCGCCGCCGGCATGGGCTTGCCGCAGCCATTCACGCAGCGCCGGCGGGATCGGCCGGCGCGCGGCCAGCGGCAGGTAGTAAGGCGGCACGATCACGGCATGCGGCGCCGGCATGTCGGCCAGGGACGCCTCCGGCTGCAAGGGCGGGCCGGTGAAGGAACGCACTGGCGCCTTGTCGATTGCAACCAGGCGGGCCCGGAACAGTTCCGCAGCGCGCAAATCGGCGTTGCGCGCGTGCAGCGTACCGGCGATGGCAAATGCTTCCCGCGCCAGCAGGGCAAGGCCTCCCCAGCAGTCGTCCCCCACATAAATGGCGATTGAAACTGGCGCTCTCATCCTGGCCGATACTAGCAGGATATTTGGCCGATCTTGCACATAACATTTCAACAATGGACAGATATACTGGCTTCGCTGCTGCATCCCTACAACAATAAATGGGAGACATGTATGTACAAAGCCATCGGCGCACTCGCGCTGTGCGGCCTGCTATCCGCCTGCTACAAGACTACGCCTTCAATGCCGGCGCCAGCGTCGGCCGCAGACCTCGCGTTCCAGAAGCAACTCCAGGAACAACTGCTCGACGCCAAGCCCGGCTCGGTGATCGAGATCCCGGCCGGCAAACACATGTTTACCAGCGGGCTGCAATTGCGCGCCGACGGCGTGACCATACGCGGGGCCGGGATGGACAAGACCATCCTCTCCTTCAAGCCGCAGATAACGGGCCCTGAGGGCTTGCTGGTCTACGGCAACAACTTCACCATCGAAGGCCTGACCATCGAGGACTCCAAGGGCGATGGGCTGAAGATCAATGACGGCGACCATATTACGATCCGCAACGTGAAGGTGCAGTGGACCGGCGGCTCCAGGGTCACCAATGGCGCTTACGGCATCTATCCGGTCAAGACCAGGAATGTGCTGATCGATAACTGCGTGGCGATCGCCGCATCGGACGCGGGCATCTACGTCGGCCAATCGCAGAACGTGGTGGTGCGCAATTCCCGCGCCGAAGCCAACGTGGCCGGCATCGAAATCGAAAACACCATCAATGCCGACGTCTACGACAACCTGGCCACCCATAATACCGGCGGCATCCTGGTATTCAACATGCCGAACCTGCAGCAGCCTGGCCACAGCACGCGCGTGTTCAGGAACAAGGTCATGGAAAACAACCTGGGCAACTTCGCCGCCAAAGGCACGGCGGTGGCCAGCGTGCCGGCCGGTTCGGGCGTGGTGATCAACTCGAATTCGAAGGTGGAGATCTTCGACAATGAAATCACCGACAACCGGACTGCCAACGTGATCATCTCCAGCTACCACTCGACCGGTTACTTCACCGAGAAAGGCGTGGCCAAGGACTACGACCCGTATCCGAAGGCGATCTACGTCTACGGCAACCGTTTCAAGGGTGGCGGCGATGCGCCCGATGGCCTGGACCTGAAAGCGTTGAAGGTGGCGATGTATGGCCTGTCCGGGCACCTGCCTGATGTGCTGTGGGATGGCTACTCCGACAATGCGCTGGCAAAGAACGGCGTCATGCCTGCCGAAGCGCGAATCTGCGTGCAGGACGGCGTCGAAGTGCTGAACGCCGATGGTCCCAACAAGTACAAGAACCCGAAGGCCGATTCGGCCCCGCACCGCTGCCAGCTCGCCAAGCTGCCGCCGGTCACCATTCCTCAACTCAGCTCGCAATCCTGATGAAGCTTGCCGTCCCTGCTTTCCGCCCGCTGCGGGCGGTCGGCATGGCGGCGTGCGCGCTCGTTCTCGCATCCTGCGCACGCAGCCCTGCCCCGCCTGCCGAACCCGTGAACTTCGTTGCCGAAGGCCGGCCTGAAAAACTGAGCGAATGGCGCCTGATGGCCGCCAGCGAGGGCCGCCTGGTGCTGAACAAGGAAGTGCTGCCCTACACCCTGAACACGCCGCTGTTCAGCGACTACGCCCACAAGCTGCGCACGGTGTGGATGCCAAAGGGCGTGTCGGCCGCCTACAGGCCCGATACCGCTTTCGACTTCCCGGTCGGAACCATCATCAGCAAGACCTTCTACTATCCGCGCGACGGCAGCAGCCCGGCCGTCCTGGCGACCGACGACAACGGGACCGACAGCGCGCTCGACCTGGCCAAGTTGCGGCTGATGGAAACGCGCCTGCTGGTGCGGCGCGAAGCGGGCTGGATCGCCCTGCCCTATGTCTGGAACGAAGCGCAGACCGAGGCCGAATTGAAACGCACCGGCGACCAGATCCCGATGGAACTGGTGTCCGCCCAGGGCCGCCGGAAATTCACCTACGTGGTGCCGAACGTGAACCAGTGCGCGTCCTGCCACGTGGCCGATCTGAAGAGCAGGAAGTTCGAGCCGCTCGGCCTGAAAGCGCGCCACGTCAACCTGGACGGGCAGTTGGAAAAGATGGTGCAGGCTGGCTACCTGCAAGGCGTGCCGGCGCCCGCCGAGGTGCCGCACAACGTTGACTGGCGCGACAAGAGCGCCTCGATCGACGCCCGCGCCCGCGCTTACCTCGACATCAACTGCGCCCACTGCCACAACAACAAGGGCACGGCCAACACCACCGCCCTGCACCTCGAGATCGGTGCCCCGGCCAACCAGCACCTGGGCCTGTGCAAGCCGCCCGTCGCAGCAGGCGCCGGCACCGGCGGCAATGCTTTCGGCATCAATCCAGGCAAACCGGACGATTCGATCTTCGTGTTCCGCCTGAAGTCGACTGAAACCGGCGTAATGATGCCGGAACTGGGTCGCACCACTTCACACCGCGAAGGGGTTGAACTGATACGCGAATGGATCGCATCGATGAAGGAAAGCTGCAACCAACAATAAAAGGGAGACCACATGAAGCTGCGCAAGAAAGTCCTGTCGTCCAGCATTGCCAGCGCCCTGCTCGCCAGCAGCGCCAGCGCCATGGCCGCCGATCCGGCGCCGAAGGAAGAAACCCATGTGGTGGTCGTCACCGCGCAGAACCGCACGCAGCAGGCCCAGGACGTGCCGATTGCGCTGCAGATCATCGGCGCCGACCAGATCGACAAGCTGGCAGCTCCCAGCCTGGCCGAAATGAACGGCTATATTCCCGGCCTGTCGGTCAACGCCGAGCAGGCGACCCAGCCCTCGCTGTCGCTGCGCGGCATCGGCACCGGCGATTTCGGCATCGGCACCGATGCCCCGGTCGGCATGTACATCGATGGCGTCTACGCCGGCAAGACCGGCGGCGCGATCATGAACTTCAACGATGTGCAGCGCATCGAGGTGCTGAAAGGCCCGCAAGGCACCCTGTTCGGCCGCAACAGCGCCGCTGGCGCCATCTCGGTCGTGACGCGCGAGCCGGGCCGCGACAACGAGCTGGAAGCGCGCCTGCGCTACGGCCGCTTCCACACGCGCAATGTGGAGCTGCTGGCCAATACCCCGCTCGGCGACACCACGGCGCTGCGCATCACCGCCGTGCACCACGGCACCGACGGCTGGCTGAAAGATGCGGCCACCGGCGAAAAGCTGCAGCACGGCACCGATAACGGCGTGCGCGCCACCCTGCGCTGGGACGCTCCGGCGCGCGCCAAGGTGCTGCTGTCGGTGGAGGCCGAAAAGCTCGACCACATGGCACGCCCCGCCATCGGCCTGGTGGCCGGCGTGCCGGCGGTGCCGGCCGATCCATCCTCCTACCTCGACCCGCGCACGGCGCCGGTGTACAACGACGCCATGAATAATGGCGAAACGCGCGACTTCCGCGGCAGCACCCTGCGCATCGAAGTGCCGCTGGGCTGGGCCACCTTCAATTCCACCACCGGCTACCGCCGCTTCGATTCGCGCAACCGGCAGGACAACGACGGCACCAACCTGGCCACGCATTACGTCGATACTGAAAACGCGGAACGCAACCGGAGCTGGCAGCAGGAATTCCGCCTGTCCGGCAACACCGGCATGGCGGACTGGGTAACGGGCCTGAGCTTCTTCCACGAGAAAGCGAAGCAGACCAGCCAGGTCAATACCAACACCAATACCCTCGACACCATCTTCGGCAACGTGGCCAGCTTCCCTGTTTTCAGCCTGCTGGAAGGCGCGGCGGCAGCGGTGGACATTCCGGCCGGACTGCTAGGCAACAGCTGGCAGGAGAACATGCATGTTGAGGGCCGCTACAAGGCCAGCGCGATTTACGGCGACGTGATCTGGCACCTGGCGCCAAAGCTGAACCTGACCACCGGCGTGCGCTATACGCGGGACGACAAGCGCTTCAGCTGGTATAGCCCGCCGCGCACGGCGGCCGGCCTGGACGACAGCATCACGCGCCTGCAAAACCTCGGCTTCTTCGATGCACTGGTCGGCATGGGCGCCCTCACCCCGGAACAGTTGATGATGGCGCTGGGCGCCATGACCCAGAACATCGAATTCACCAGCGCCGGCGCGGCCACGGCGCCGCTGTCCAAAAAGAACAAGTGGAACGACACCAGCCCGCGTGCGGTGCTCGACTACAAGCTCAATGACGACATGATGGTCTACGGCTCCATTGCCAAGGGATACCAGGCCGGCGGTTTCAACGCGCTGCAGGTCAACGCCACCTACGATCCGGAAAAGGTCTGGAATGCCGAAATTGGCATGAAAAACTACTACCGCAAGTACAAGCTGCTGGTGAACGCCTCGCTGTACAAATACAAATTCAGCAACCTGCAGTCGCTGGCCCTGGTGAATAACGGTTCCTCCATCCCGACCTACCAGGTCACCAGCAGCGACCAGGAAGCGCACGGCCTGGACTTCGACATGCGCTGGCAGCCGGTGCGCGACCTGCGCCTGAACATGAGCACCGCCTATATCGACCAGACCTACAAGACCTTCACCACCAGCGACGGCATCAATCTCGATGGCCAGCCGGTGGGCACGCCGAAATGGACGACCGCGCTCGGCGCCGATTACTGGGTGCGCGATGTGGCTGGCGGAGACCTGAACTTCACACTGCAGCACGCCTATACCAGCGCCACCCGCTGCAATGCCGATGCGTTGCAGGGGGCCTGCCTGACCACGCCGCGCTTCCGCGTCGGCGGCGCCACCCAGCGCACCGATTTGCGCGCCGGCTACGAGGCGGCCAGCCATAAGTGGGCGGTGGCGCTGTTTGCCAACAACCTGTTCGACAAACGCTATGTGACCAGCATCGGCAACATGACCACCGGCCTGCTTGGCACGCCATATGCCATGGTCAATTCGCCGCGACAGGTCGGCGTCGAACTGCGCGTGAACATGTGACGAATTATAGTAAAATCAACCCCTTAGCCAAAACTTTTATGTTGCAATGTTCGTCCCCGCCAAGAGTTCTCCCGCCAATCCGGAGCGGCCCGCGCAGCATGACGGGCCAGGGGACTTTTTATCCCGGCGGCTCGATGGCCTGAACCAACAGGCGGACAGCCTGCAAACCTGGCGCAACAACCTGCTGAACGGCTTGTGCGCCGTGGCGTTTTTCCTTGGCCTGCTGGTAGCGGTGCCCAGCGTCGTCGGCAGCATGCAGATGAACCAATGGCCGCTGATCGTGAGCGATATCGTCGCCCTGGCTTGCGTGGGCGCGCTGTATTTCTGTCGTTCCGTCTCCTTCCGTTTCCGCGCACTGGCTTTCCTGGCTATCAGCTACCTGCTCGCTGTGGTGCAGCTCTTTTCCGTCGGGCCGCTGGTCCAGCCCTACCTGCTCGCCGTGCCGATCCTGTGCACCGTGCTGCTCGGCATGCGCCCTGCCATGGCAGCCCTGCTCTGGTGCAGCGCGACCCTGTTCACCGTAGGTTATTTTGGCGGCATCGACCCGGGCCTGAACAAGCTCTTTGTCAGCCTGCTGATGCACTGGTCGCTGGTTTCACTGAATTTCACGCTGGTGGCAGCGGTGCTGGTAGTGTCCTGCGCCTACCTGCTGCATGGCCTGGAAGGTGCGCTGGAGCGGCAGCGCGCAGTACAGCAAACGCTGGAAAAGCAGGTCGCCACCTTGCAGGCACGCGAGCTGGAACTGCGCGAATCGACAGCCGCGCGCAAGGCTGCGGAAGAATCGAACGAGCAGAAGTCGGAATTCCTGGCCATGATCAGCCACGAAGTACGCACCCCGCTGGGCGGCGTGATCGGCATGCTGCAGCTTGCCAAGAAAGACAGCGGCTTGTCAGCAGAGACGCGCAACAAGCTGCGCATCGGCCTGGGCAACGCCGAAGTGCTGCTGCACATTATTAACGACATTCTCGATTTCTCGCGCCTGGAAGCGGGCAAGATGCCGTTCGAAAGCATCGACTTCGATTTGCCGGCCCTGTTGCGCGACGTGGTGGCGCTGCTGGCCGATCGTGCCGAAACCAAGGGCATTTCGCTGGTAGCGGAGATTGACCCTGCCCTGCCGCGCTGGTGGCGCGGCGATCCGGTGCGGCTGCGGCAGGTGGTGATGAACCTGGTGGGCAATGGCGTCAAGTTCACCGAACGCGGCGAAGTACGCATGACTGCCGGCGTGGCGCGCAACGGCGGCATTATGCTGGCCGTCAGCGATACCGGCATCGGCATTGAGCCGGATGCGATTTCCCGCCTGTTCCGCAAATTCGAGCAGGCCAATGCCGCAACGTCGCGCAAATACGGGGGCGCCGGCCTGGGCCTGGCAATCTGCAAGAATATTGTCGACGCCATGGCGGGCACGATAGAAGTGCGTAGTGAACGCGGCGCCGGCAGCGTGTTTGAAGTGCGGCTGCCGCTGCAAGCCGGACAGCCCGCAGCAGAGCGGGTACTGGAAAAACGCGCGCCGCACGCGATGCGCCTGCAGGTCCTGTGCGCGGAAGATGGCAGCACCAACCAGATCATCCTGCGCGAGCTGCTGGACGAAATGGGCCACGCGGTGACCATCGCGGAAGACGGCGCCGCGGCACTTGCGCGCCTGGCGGAGCGCGACTTCGACCTGGTGATCATGGACAGCCGCATGCCGCGCATGGACGGTATCGCTGCCCTGCGCCTGCTGCGTGCCGGCGCGGCCGGCGTGCGCCAGCCTGCAATTCCGGTGATTGCATTGACCGCCAATGCGGCAGCCGAGGAACGCGAGCGCTTCATGGAAGCCGGGGCAAATGGCTTCCTGCCCAAGCCGATCGATGAAACCAACCTGCACGCCGAAATCGGCCGCCATGCCGGCTTGCTGCTGCAGTCGCCGCGCCGGGCCGAACTTGACGCCATGTTCGGAACCGGGGATAGCGCCGTGCCGCCAGCGGCCACCCGCGCCTTGAGCCCTGCTGCTTGCGCTGCCTTCATGCAGGAAGGCCCGCGTCAGCTTGCCGCTATCCGGCAAGGCATCCAATGTGCGGACATGCAGGCCATCAGCCTGAACGCCCATAGCCTGCAAGGCAGTGCCGGCCTGTTCGGCGCACGCGAACTCAGTGCCCTGTGCGGCTTGGTCGAAACGCTGGCCGAAACCGGCATGATCGAACGCATCCCGCCGCTGCTTACCGAAGTGGAATGCGAGCTGTCGGCGCTGCTGGCCGAACTGGCACTGCTCAAAAGCTGTAAAAATTCAGCAGCAACCGCTCCTGCGGCACATAGTCGCGCATCTTGAAGCGCAAAGTGCGGTCGCCAATGCGCTCCGGCTTGCCGGGGAAGCATAGCGAGACCACGTCCTGCGGGTTTTCCTTGATGATATCGAGCGTGAAGTCGCCAATGCTGCCTTTCCAGTTGCGCCCCGTGCCCAGGATGTATTCGACGTCGTTGAGGTAGATGTAGCCTGATTCGGCGCCTTCCTTCGCCTTCTGGCGCGCCTTGTTCACCACCGTTTTCATGCCCTCGTCCAGGCAGGCACGGTCCAGCTCACCCTTGGACGAGACCGGCACGCTTTCCGCCGAAGGCGGCCTGCTGTTGTCGTAGGTGCCGATAATGCGGCCGGCAAAGGGGCGGTAGGAATGCGTGACGACGACTTCCTTCCCCGGCGGGAAGACCTGGTTCCAGTATGCCGTTTCCGCTACCCTCCATCGCGGCATCCTTTCATAGCTGGCGCCCATCGCGTGCAAGCGCGCCACGATCGGCTCCGGCAGCGTCATGCCTTCGGTACCAAGGGCTGCGCCGAAAGTGCGGAAAATCTGGTCTTCACCCAAGCCGGCCTGGCGCAACAGGGCAGTGATGTCGCGCCCATCCAGCAAGGCCTTGCGCTCCGCGCGCACCACGGCCGGCTTGCCATCGACGTGCGCCAGGAAGCTCTCGACCGGACCGATATTGCGCCAGGTCGCATCCTGCTCTGGATCCCAATGGAATTCGGGCATGGGGAAGGCAACCACGGTTTCGATGGTGTGCGAACTCTCGTTGCGGAAGCGGTATTCCACCTCGATGCGCTTGACGGAAATGCTCAGGTGCTCGCTGACCATGCGGATATCGCCGCTCTTTTGCAGCACCAGGCCACCCGCCCCGACACGGGCCGTCGAGTCGTTGGCTTGTGCCAGCGGCACAGCCACGGCCAGCGCGGCCACCACGGCCAAGATTGTCCTGCGCATATCCTGCTCCATTCCAGTATCAAAGAAGCAAGGATGATATGTCTTGTGCCACGCCGGGTCCACTGGCCCGGCGAGCCAAGCACATGGCCTGGCAAGCCAGATGCGCGCCCGGCGCTTCAGCCGGCGGCCCCGAGTTGCTCACCGAGTTCCTTGCCGCGCGCGGCGGCAGCCTTGACGGCGCCGATGATGGCAGCCTTGACGCCGCTCGCTTCCATGCTGGTCAGCGCCGCATAGGTGGTGCCGCCTTTCGACGTCACCTTGTCGCGCAACACCGGCACCGGGTCGGTGGACTGAACAGCCAGTTGTGCCGCGCCAGTGAAGGTGGCCATGGCCAGGGCCTTGCCCTGCTCCGCAGTCAGGCCCAGCTCCTCGGCCGCCTGCTGCATCGCCTCGATGAAATAGAACACATAGGCCGGGCCGCTGCCGGACACCGCGGTCACGGCATCGATCTTTGCCTCATCGTCCAGCCACACCGTGGCGCCCACCGCGCGCATGATCTGGTCGGCCGCCTCGCGCTGCTGGGCGCTGACGCCGGACGAAGCCACCATGCCGGTCACGCCCATGCCGATCAGGGCCGGCGTGTTCGGCATGGTGCGCACGATGGCATGGTAGCCGTCCAGCCAGCGCGACAGGTCGGCGGCGCGGATGCCGGCCGCAATCGACAGCAGCAGCGGCGACCGGCCGGCCGCCTGTGCCGCCTGCAGCAGCGGCAGCAGTTGCCGCGTCACTTCGTGCATGACCTGCGGCTTTACCGCCAGCACCAGCACTTCGGCCGCCGCCACCGGCTCGCCTGCTGCCGCGGCCACGGTCACGCCGAAATCCTGGCGCAGCTTTTCCAGCGAGGCCGGATTCGGGTCGACCACGTGGATATTCGCGCCAGGCGTCAGCTTGCCGGCCAGGCCGGCGATCAGCGCGGCAGCCATATTGCCGCCGCCGATAAATGCAATCTTCATCACGTCATCCTTTGTTGTAGTCGCGGGCGCCGAAAATGGCGCTGCCGACGCGCACGATGGTCGCGCCCTCATGAATGGCAGCGCGCATGTCGGCCGACATGCCCATCGACAGCGTGTCGAGCGCAATGCCCTCGGCACGCAATTGATCGTAGAGTTCACGCAGCACGCGGAAGGCTGCGCACTGCTTGTCGAAATCGTCTTCCGGCTCGGGGATGGACATCAGGCCGCGCAAGACAAGACGCGGCAAGGCGGCCACGGTACGGGCCAGCGCTGCTGCGTCGGCGGGCAGGATGCCACTTTTGCTGGCCTCCCCGCTGGTATTGACCTGGATGCACACCTGCATCGGATGCAGGCCTTCGGGGCGCTGCTCGCTCAGGCGCTGCGCGATCTTCTCGCGTTCAATCGTGTGCACCCAATCGAAATTTTCGGCTATAAGACGCGTCTTATTGCTCTGGATTGGTCCAATAAAATGCCATTCCAACGGCGTGCAGCCGCGCATTTTCGCCAATTCGTGGATTTTGTCCACGCCTTCCTGCACATAGTTTTCACCAAAAGCGCGCTGCCCCGCCAGCACCGCCTCGAAAACTGCCTGTGCCGGGAAGGTCTTGGAGACGGCCAGGAGCTGCACTTCGTTGGGCGCGCGCCGCGCTTCGCGTGCGGCAACGTTAATTGCTTCAGTAACAACTTGCAAGTTGTGGGCTATTGTGGACATAATCGAATGAGACAGGGCCAAGCTTTTTTGGCTATTGAAAAAGCACAGGGATTATAAATGGACATTTCCGAACTTCTCGCATTCTCCGTCAAGAACAAGGCATCCGACTTGCACCTGTCAGCAGGCTTGCCGCCGATGATCCGCGTGCACGGCGACGTGCGCCGCATCAACCTGCCGCCGCTGGAGCACAAGGACGTGCACGGCATGATCTATGACATCATGAACGACGGCCAGCGCAAGGCATACGAAGAGATGCTGGAATGCGACTTCTCGTTCGCCATTCCGGGCCTGGCGCGTTTCCGCGTCAACGCCTACAACCAGGAGCGCGGCGCCGCAGCCGTGCTGCGTACCATTCCTTCCAAGATCCTGTCTCTGGAAGAACTGAATGCACCGCGCATCTTCGCCGAATTCGCACTGAAGCCGCGCGGCCTGGTGCTGGTGACCGGTCCGACCGGCTCCGGCAAATCGACCACGCTGGCCGCGATGATCAACCACCTCAACGAAAACGAGTATGGCCACATCCTGACCATCGAGGACCCGATCGAATTCGTGCACGAATCGAAAAAGTGCCTGATCAACCAGCGCGAAGTGGGCCCGCACACGCTGTCGTTCAACAACGCGCTGCGCTCGGCGCTGCGGGAAGACCCGGACGCGATCCTGGTGGGTGAGCTGCGTGACCTGGAAACCATCCGCCTGGCGCTGTCGGCGGCGGAAACCGGCCACCTGGTGTTCGGCACCCTGCACACCTCCTCGGCCGCGAAAACCATCGACCGTATCATCGACGTGTTCCCGGCGGAAGAAAAGGAAATGGTGCGCGCCATGTTGTCCGAATCGCTGCAGGCCGTCATTTCCCAGACCCTGCTGAAGACCAAGGACGGTTCCGGCCGCGTTGCCGCGCACGAGATCATGATCGGCACCCCGGCAATCCGTAACCTGATCCGCGAAGCCAAGATCGCCCAGATGTACTCGTCGATCCAGACCGGCAACAACGTCGGCATGCAGACGCTGGACCAGAACCTGACGGACCTGATCCGTCGCAACATGATCTCCCCGGCCGCAGCGCGCGCGGCGGCCAAGATCCCAGACAACTTCCCAGGCTAATCATGGAACGCGACCAGGCTTCAAAATTCATGTTCGACTTGCTGCGCCTGATGGTCAGCAAGAAGGGCTCCGACTTATTCATCACTTCCGGCTTCCCGCCGGCCATCAAGATCGACGGCAAAATGACGCCGGTGTCGGCGCAGGCGCTGACGCCGGCCCACACCGCCGACCTGGCCCGTTCGATCATGAACGACAAGCAGACCGCTTCCTTCGAACAGACCAAGGAAGCCAACTTCGCGATCAGCCCCGGCGACCTGGGGCGTTTCCGTGTCTCGGCCTTCGTGCAAATGAGCTCCGTGGGCATGGTGCTGCGTACCATTAACAGCACCATCCCCGAGTTTGACGACCTGGGCCTGCCGCCGGTGCTGAAGGAAGTGATCATGTCCAAGCGCGGCCTGGTGATCATGGTGGGCGCAACCGGTTCCGGTAAATCGACTTCGCTGGCGGCCATGGTCGGCCATCGCAACGAAAACAGCCACGGCCACATCATCACGATTGAAGACCCGGTCGAATTCGTGCATCCGCACCGCAACTGCATCATCACCCAGCGTGAAGTCGGCGTCGATACCGAAGACTGGGAAGTAGCGCTGAAGAACACCCTGCGCCAGGCGCCGGACGTGATCCAGATCGGCGAGATCCGCGACCGCCAGACCATGGACCACGCGATTGCCTTCGCAGAAACCGGCCACCTGTGCCTGGCCACCCTGCACGCCAACAGCTCCAACCAGGCGCTGGACCGTATCATCAACTTCTTCCCCGAAGAACGCCGCCAGCAGTTGCTGATGGACTTGTCGCTCAACCTGAAGGGCATGATCTCGCAGCGCCTGATCCCGAAAAAGGATGCCAAGGGCCGCGCCGTGGCGGTGGAAATCATGCTGAATTCCCCGCTGATCGCAGACCTGATCTTCAAGGGCCAGGTGCACGAGATCAAGGACCTGATGAAACGCTCGCGCGAGCTGGGCATGCAAACCTTCGACCAGGCGCTGTTCGACCTGTACGAAGCCGGCCAGATCACCTATGAAGATGCGCTGCGCAACGCGGACTCCGTCAACGACCTGCGCCTGGCCATCAAGCTGGAATCGAAGGACGCGCGCACGCGCGACCTGGCGGCCGGTACCGAGCACCTGGGGATCATCTGATGACCACGGTTTACGACTTCAGCGCCGACAGCCTGTCGGGCGAACAGGTGGACCTGCAGCAGTACCGGGGCAAGGTGCTGCTGATCGTAAACACCGCCAGCAAATGCGGCTTCACGCCGCAGTACGAGGGGCTGGAGCAGCTGCACAAGGAGTTCGCCGGCCAGCCCTTCGAGGTGCTGAGCTTCCCCTGCAACCAGTTCGGCCAGCAGGAGCCCGGCAACGCGCAGGAAATCGGCGCCTTCTGCGAAAAGAACTACGGTGTCACCTTCCCGGTGTTCGCCAAGATCGAAGTCAATGGCGACAATGCGCATCCGCTATACCAGCATTTGAAAAAGAATGCACCGGGCATCCTCGGCACGGAAGGCATCAAGTGGAACTTCACCAAATTCCTGATCCGCAAGGACGGCAGCATCCACGACCGCTATGCGCCGACCACCAAACCTGCCGACCTGGCAGACGAAATCAGGAAGCTGATAGCGCAATAAGAGGGGAGCGCCGTCATGGGCGAGATCAAGCACTACTTGATCCAGCTATTCTCACCGCCTGCTGACCCGGCGCTACTCACTTACGGGATTTATTCTCCTTCGCTGGTTATCCTGTCGGTCCTGGTGGCGAGTTTTTCGTCCGCCATGGGCTTGCAGATGGCCGGCCAGGCGGCGCGCAGCAGCAAGCGCATGCTGCGCCTGGCTGCGCTGGTGACCGGCAGCCTGGCCCTGGGCAGCGGCGTGTGGGCCATGCATTTCATCGGCATGCTGGCTTTTAACCTGTGCACGCCGGTTTCCTACGATCCCTCCGTCACCCTGGCGTCGATGTTGCCCAGCATCGCAGCATCCACCGTCGCCCTGTCGCTGCTTAGCCGCCATCGCATCGGCTTGCGCAGCCTGCTGGTGGGCGGGGTGCTGGTCGGCGCGGGCATCGGCGCCATGCACTACACCGGCATGGCTGCCATGCGCTCGGCGCTGCAGTTGCGCTATGACCCATGGATGTTCGGCCTGTCGATCGTGGTCGCCATTGCGCTGGCCACCCTGGCGCTGTGGGTGCGCTTCGGCTTGCAGGGACTGCAGGGCGTGCGCAGCCGGCTGGGCGAGACCGGCACCGTGGCCCTGGCTGGGCTGATCATGGGCTGCGCCATCTCCGGCATGCACTACACCGGCATGGCCGCGGCACGCTTTGTCGGGCGGGTACCGGTCGACCCGGCCAGCGGCATTGCCAATGCCGGCTTCCTGGCACTGGCCGTGACCCTGACCACGGCGCTGCTGACGGCATTGGTGGTGTTCGCCAACGGCATGCTGCGCTACCGCGCGCTGTTCCACCATGTGAGCGACCTGGAACAAGCCCTGCGCGCCAGCGAAGAGCAATTGCGATCGCTGGTCGCCAATATCCCGGGCATTACCTTCCGCTGCCGCAACGCGCCCGGTTGGCCGCTGGTGTTCGTCAGCGATGCCATCGAAACCATGACCGGCTATCCCGCCGCCGATTTCCTCGGCGATCCGCCCAAACGCCTGTTTGGGGAGCTGGTGCACCCGGACGACTTGCCGGCCGTCCAGCAAGGCGGCCGCAGTGCAATCGAACAGCGCCGCGCCTTCACGCTGGAATACCGCATCATCCATCGCGACGGCAGCATCCACTGGTTCTGGGGCAACGGCAACGTGGTGCTGGGCCCCACCGGCGAAGTCGAACTGCTGGACGGGGTGGTGCTCGACATCAGCAACCGCCGCCTGATGGAGCAGGACCTGCGCATCGCCAAGGAGCGTGCCGAGGGCGCGGCCGCGGCCCGCGCCGCCTTCCTGGCCAATATGAGCCACGAGATCCGCACGCCGATGAATTCCATCCTCGGCTTCACCGACGTGCTGCTGCATGGCGAACTGACTGCCGTGCAGCGGCGCCACCTCGACACTGTGCGCAACGCCGGCCGTTCCCTGCTGCGCCTGCTGAACGCCATCCTCGACACAGCCAAGCTGGATAAGGGCGCGGTGGAACTCGAACTGCACGATTTCAGCCTGCTGGCACTGAGCGATGAATTGTCCTCGACCATGGGCAACGCGGCCAAGGCCAAGGGCTTGTCGATGTCGCTGCACTACGACCCTGCCCTGCCGAACTGGATCCACGGCGACGAACTGCGCGTGCGGCAAGTGCTGACCAACCTGCTGGACAATGCGATCAAGTTCACCAGCCAGGGGGGCGTAGCGCTGGCGGCCAGCGCCGAGCGTGAGGGCGAGCGGCGCATGGTGCATTTCGCCGTCAGCGATAGCGGCATCGGTATTGCGTCCGACCGCATGGCAGCCATCTTCGAGCCCTTCGTGCAGGCCGACGCGTCGATGAACCGCCGTTTTGGCGGCACCGGCCTGGGCACCACCATCTGCAAGCAGTTGGTGGAGCTGATGGGCGGCCGCCTGTGGGCAGAGAGCACGCCTGGCCAGGGCAGCACCTTCCACGTCATGCTGCCGCTGCTGGCGGCACGCGACGAAGCCGTGCGCAGCGCCGTCGCACCAACCTTGCTGCCGCCGATGCATATCCTGGCGGCCGACGACGTGCCGCAGAACCTGGAAGTACTGATGCTGTTGCTGGCCAAGCTAGGCCATACCGTGACCGGCGCCAGCGACGGCGCCATGGCGGCGCAACTGGCGTCGGAGGCGCAATTCGACGCCATCCTGATGGACGTGCAGATGCCGGGCATGGACGGGCTGGAAGCCACGCGCCGCATCCGCGCCGACGAGGCGGCCACCGGCCGCAAGCGCACACCGGTCATCGCCATGACCGCCAGCGTGCTGGAACGCGACCGCGACGCCACGCGCGAGGCGGGCATGGACGGTTTCACCACCAAGCCGGTCGATATAGCGGTGCTGACGCAGGAGCTGGCGCGGGTGCTGGGCATGCCGGCCGGCGCGCCGCAACTGGCGCCGGCCGCCGTTACGGCGCGTGGCCTGGTGTTGAATGCGGAAAAAGGCCTGTCACGCTGGGCCGGCCAGCGCGAAGCCTACCAGCGCGCGTTGCGCCGCTTTGCCCAGGACTATGAAAATGCCGAGAGTGAGCTCCGGTTCGCGGCCTCGGCCGGCCAGCATGCTGCCTGCGCAGCCCTGGCCCACCGGCTGCGTGGCGCCGCCGCCAACCTCGGCATGGAACAATTGGCCGATGCGCTGTGGCGCCTGGAGAGCGGACTGCAGGCGCAGGACGCGCGGCCAGCGCTGCCGGAATTACTGGAACAGGCAGCGCAGCGCCTGGCGGACGCGCTTGCGGCAGTGTGGGCGCAGGATGACTTCCCCACCGACACCGCCAGCCAGGCCGCGGCCGTCCCGGCGGCGCCGCCTGACCTGGAGCGCATTCAGGCGGTGGCTAACGCCATGCTGCATTCGCTGGAGCGCGGCAGCTTCGAGCAGCAGGAACTGGCCGCGCTGTCAGGCGTACTGCGCGGCTGCGTCGCCGATAACCGGCTGCAGGAATTGCAGCGCGCACTCGACGACTTTGACTTCGCGGCCGCACGCGACGCCCTGCAAACGCTGCTCGACGAATGCCTGGACATGCAAAGGAAAACGCCATGACCCGACAAGCCACCGTGCTTGCCGTCGACGACGAATCGACCAACCTGCAGCTCTTGCGCCAGATCCTGCAGGACCAGTACCGCCTGCTGTTTGCCAAGGATGGCGCGCGGGCGATCGAACTGGCGGTCAACGAAAAGCCGGACCTGATCCTGCTTGACGTGATGATGCCCGAGATGACGGGCCTGGACGTTTGCCGGGTGCTGAAAGCCAACCCCGCCACCAGCAGCATTCCCGTGATTTTCGTAACCGCCCTGACCGATTCGACCGACGAAGTGGACGGCTTCGAAGCAGGCGCCGTGGACTTCATCAGCAAGCCGGTCAGCCCGGCCGTGGTCAAGGCCCGCGTCAAGCTGCACCTGTCCATGGTGCGCATGGAAGAACTGCGCGCCAGCCGCCTGGCCATCGTGCAGCGGCTTGGCCTGGCGGCCGAATACAAGGACAACGAAACCGGCCTGCACGTGATCCGCATGAGCCATTATGCCCGCCTGCTTGGCAGCGCTGCCGGCTTCGACGAGCAGGAAGCCGACGACTTGTTCATTGCGGCGCCGATGCACGATATCGGCAAGATCGGCATCCCGGACAGCATCCTGCAGAAGCCGGGCCGCCTGACGCCGGAAGAATACGTGATCATGCAGTCCCACCCCGGCATTGGCGCCCACATCATCGGCCAGCACGAAGGCGGCATGCTGGCGATGGCGCACGACGTGGCGCTGTCGCACCATGAAAAATGGGACGGCAGCGGCTACCCCAACCGCCTGGCCGGCGAAGACATCCCGCTGGCAGGCCGAATAGTCGCCGTGGCCGACGTCTTCGATGCACTCACGTCCGTGCGGCCCTACAAGGCGGCATGGCAGCTGGGCGATGCCTGCGCCTGGATGAAGGACCAGCGCGGCCGGCACTTCGAACCGCGCCTGGTGGACCTGTTTCTCGACCAGTTGCCCGAAGTGACGCGCATCATGGACAAGTGGGCCGAGCGCTGACGCTAGCCAAGCAAGGCGCGGTCGACCAGTTCGATCCAGTGTTCGACCGGGGTTTGCGTGCCGGACTGCAGGTGGCCGATGCAGCCGATATTGGCCGATACGATGCGCTCGGCGCCGGTATCGGCCAGGTTGGCAAGCTTGCGGTCGCGCAGTTGTTGCGCCAATTCCGGCTGCAGCAGCGAATAGGTGCCCGCGGAACCGCAGCACAGGTGGGCGTCGCGGCACAGCTTCACTTGCACGCCGATCGCGCGCAGCAGGCCTTCGACCTTGCCGCGAATCTGTTGGCCATGCTGCAGCGTGCACGGCGGATGCCAGGCGATTGCCGCCCCGCCGCCGCTCTCGCCGCCAGCCCGGCGCGCGCCGGCGCGCTGCGCCAGTTCAGCCTCGAATGCCGGCAGGATTTCACTCAAGTCGCGCGTCATGCCGGAAATGCGCGCGGCCTTGGCAGCGTAGGCGCTGTCGTGCGCCAGCAAATGGCCGTACTCCTTGACCGTTACGCCGCAGCCGGATGCAGTCATCACGATCGCCTCCGCCTGCTCCACATACGGCCACCAGGCATCGATATTGCGCCGCATGTCGTCAAGCGCCGCATCCTGGTCATTCAAGTGGAAGCGCAGGGCGCCGCAGCAGCCCGCGCCGGGCGCGGCAAACAACTGCACGCCCAGGGCATCGAGCACGCGCGCCGTGGCCGCGTTGATATTGGGCGCCAGGCCGGGCTGCACGCAGCCATCCAGCACCAGCATCTTGCGCGCGTGCTCGCGCGTTGGCCACGCCGTTGCGGAACCACGCAGCGGCAGCTTGTCCTGCAAAGGCTTACTGAGCAAAGGCTTGAGCAACTGCCCCGCGCGCAAGGCAGGCTCGAACAGCCAGCGGCGCGGCAAGGCTTCCTTCAGCACATAGCGCTTGATGCGCTCCGGCAGCTTGCGCGGCACCCGTTGCTCCACCACCTTGCGGCCGATGTCGGCCAGCCGTCCATACCTGACGCCGGACGGACAGGTGCTTTCGCAGTTGCGGCAAGACAGGCAGCGGTCCAGGTGAAGCTGGGTGCTGGCCGTCACCGGCGCACCTTCCAGTACCTGCTTGATCAGGTAGATGCGGCCGCGCGGACCATCCAGTTCGTCGCCCAACAACTGGTATGTCGGGCACGTCGCAGTGCAAAAGCCGCAATGTACGCAGGCGCGCAGGATCGCTTCTGCTTCGTCGCCGTCGGACGTGCCCTTGATGAAATCTGCCAGGTTCGTTTGCATGTCAGTACATGCGGCCGCGGTTGAAAATGCCCGCCGGGTCGAAGGCGGCTTTCAGGCGTTCGTGGATGCGTGCGACAGCCGGCGCCAAGGGATGGAACGCCCCTGCGCCTGCGCCAAGGTCTTCGCTCTCCACGCGGTAGCGCGTGGCGTGTCCACCTGCCGCCGCCGTAACGCGCCGGATATCGCCGGCGACGCCGCTGTCAACGCGCAGCCAGCGCTGCGCACCACCCCACTCGATCAACTGCTCGCCGCGCATGACCAGGGCACTGGCGGTGGCCGGTACGGACAGGCGCCACAACTCCGCCGCTCCCGCCTCCGCACTCGCGAAGAAGTCGCAGCGCTGGTCGCGCAAGGCGGCCCAGAAAGCCTCTCCATCGGCCAGCGCATCGCCGCCCATGCCGCCTTGTGCCGCCCGGACTGCCGCCTGGGCGCCGGACAGCCGCACAGTCAGCACCCCGGCGTGCCAGCAGGTGCCCGACACCGGCAGCGGCCGCCCCGCCCACTCGTTCATCATGCGCAAGGCCTTGACTTCGTCCACTTCGAAACGGATGCTGGCCTCGCAGAAAGGCACCGGCAGCACTTTCAGCGACACCCGGGTAATCAGGCCCAGCGTTCCCAGTGAGCCGGCCAGCAGCCGGGACACGTCATAACCCGCCACATTCTTCATCACCTGGCCACCGAAGGACAACAACTCGCCACGCCCGTCCATCAGTTGCGCCCCCAGCACGAAGTCGCGCAATGCCCCTGCCGTCGCACGGCGCGGGCCGGACAAGCCGCTGGCCACCACGCCGCCGATGGTCGACCCGGCGCCAAAGCGCGGCGGCTCGAACGCCAGCATCTGCCCATGCTGCGCCAGCAGGGCCTCGATTTGCGCCAGCGGCGTGCCGCAGCGTGCCGTTACGACCAGCTCCGTCGGCTCATAATCGACCACGCCCGCATAAGCGCGCGTATCGAATACATCGCCGACCACATTCTGGCCATACCAGTCCTTGGTGCCCCCGCCGCGCAGCAGCAACCGCGTGCCGTCGGCACTGGCCGTTTGAATGCGGGTTTGGAATTGTTCGAGGATGGCATCCATGTCAGAACCTCGGCAAGCCGGCATGCGGCAAGCGCCCCGCGCGCACATGCATCTTGCCGAATTCCGCGCAGCGGTTCAGCGTTGGAATGGCCTTGTTCGGGTTCAGCAGCGACAAGGGATCGAACGCCTGTTTCACCGCAAGGAATGCCGCCAGTTCGGCATCGCTGAACTGCGCGCACATGGAGTCGATCTTTTCGATGCCCACGCCATGCTCGCCGGTGATGGTGCCTCCCACTTCCACGCACAAAGCCAGGATCTCGGCGCCGAAAGCTTCCGCGCGCTGTAGTTCGTCCGGCTGGTTGGCATCGAACAGGATCAGCGGATGCAGGTTGCCGTCGCCGGCATGGAACACGTTGGCGCAGCGCAGGCCATACTTCGCCGCCATCTGCTCGATGCCCATCAGCACCCGCGCCAGTTGCTTGCGCGGGATGGTGCCGTCCATGCAATAGTAGTCGGGCGAAATGCGCCCCGCTGCCGGGAAGGCATTCTTGCGGCCGGACCAGAACTTCAGCCGCTCCGCTTCGCTGCTCGAAACCAGCACAGCGCTGGCGCCGGCCGCTTGCAGCACGGCGGTCATGCGGGCAATCTCTTCTTCGACTTCGTCGACCGTACCGTCAGCCTCGCACAACAGGATAGCCGCCGCATCGGTGTCGTAGCCGGCCCGCACAAAAGGCTCCACCATGCGCGAGGACGTGCGGTCCATCATCTCCAGCCCCGCCGGGATGATGCCGGCCGCGATCACGTCGGCCACAGCGCTGCAGCTCGCAGACACTTCGTTGAAGGACGCCATGATGACGCGCGCACTGGCGGGCTTGGGCACCAGCTTGACCGTGACCTCGGTGACGATACCCAGCATGCCTTCGGAGCCTACAAAGGCGGCCAGCAGGTCCAGGCCTGGCGCATCGAGCGCTTCGCTGCCCAGTTCCACCACGTCGCCTTCGATGGTTGCCATGCGCACGCGCAGCACGTTGTGCACGGTCAGGCCGTACTTCAGGCAATGCACGCCGCCAGAATTCTCCGCTACATTGCCGCCGATGGTGCAGGCGATCTGCGACGAAGGATCGGGGGCGTAATACAGGCCATGGGGTTCGGCTGCTTCAGAGATGGCAAGGTTGCGCACCCCCGGCTGCACCACCGCCGTGCGCGAACAGGCATCCATGCGCACGATCTGGTTCATGCGTGCGGTGGACAGCACCAGTCCTTCAGCCATCGGCATGGCGCCGCCGGACAGGCCAGTGCCCGCGCCGCGCGGCACGACCGGCACATTGAATTCGCGGCAGATTTTCAGCACCGCCACCACCTGCGCCTCGTCAGCCGGCAAGGCAACGGCCATGGGAAGCTGGCGATAGGCCGACAGGCCGTCGCATTCGTAAGGACGGGTGTCCTCCTGTTCGGACAGCACGCTCGATGGCGGCAGTGCCGCGCGCAGAGCGGCAACGAAGGCTGTGCTGTTTTTCATTGATCCATTGTAAGTTCAAATCCTGCAACGGCGCGGAAATCCCCTCCCAACCATTGGTAATTTGTCGTATCCTGCCACCGTTAACGACAAATTGAGGCTGCAATGGGTAATCGACTCTCGAAAATCGCCACCCGCACCGGCGACAAAGGCACCACGGGCCTGGGCGACGGCTCGCGCGTGGACAAGGACAATGTGCGCATCCAGGCCATCGGCGAAGTGGATGAGCTGAATTCCAACCTGGGCGTGCTGCTGGCAGAAACGCTGCCGGACGAGATGCGCGAAGAACTGGTCTCGATCCAGCACGACCTGTTCGACCTGGGCGGGGAGCTGTGCATTCCCGGCTACCAGATGATCAAGGAAGAACACGTTGAGCGCCTGGATGCGCTGCTGGCCAAATACAACGCCACACTGCCGGCGCTGACGGAATTCATCCTGCCTGCCGGTTCACGCGCGGCGGCGGTGTCGCATGTCTGCCGCACCGTGTGCCGCCGCGCCGAGCGCGCCATCGTCACCCTGGGCAAGACGGAAACCATCAACGACTTCCCGCGCCAGTATGTGAACCGCCTGTCGGACCTGATGTTCGTGCTGGCGCGCGTGCTGAACCGCTTTGCCGGCGGCAGCGACGTGCTGTGGCATCACGACCGCAAGCGCGGTTAAAAACCTGCCTGCGCGGCGAAGCGCTGCTGCAGGTAATCGAGCATGAGCCGCACCCGGTGCGGCAGGTAGCGGCGGCTGGGGTACAGCAGGTTCAATTCCTGCCCGGGCCCTTGCCAGCCGCGCAGTACCCGGCGCAGCTTGCGCCTGGCCAGCAGGTCGTGCACCAGCCATTCCGGGCACAGGCCGATGCCGCCGCCTGCAGCCAGCGTGTCGCGGATTGCCAGCGCGTTGTTGACGCGATAACGGCCATGCGTGGCGACTGTCACGCTTTCCTTCCCATCCGATAGTTCAAGCTTGTCGCCGGTGCTCAGCCAGGCGAAGCGGATATATTCGTGTTCAGCCAGTTGCGCCGGCGCCTGCGGCGCGCCATGCGCTTTCAGGTATGCCGGGGACGCGACCAGGATGCGTGGCGAGACGCCGACCCGGCGCGCGATCACATTTGGCGGCAGCTCGCTGCCCAGGCGGACCGCGATGTCGACGCCCTCCTCCACCAGGTCCGCCATGCGGTCGTTCAGGATCAGTTCCACTTCGATGCCGGGGTATTGCTGCAGGAAGTCCTGCACGTAGGCGTTCAGGCAGAACTGCCCCAATGCCACCGGCGCGTTGATGCGCAGCAGGCCGCTGGCGGCGGCCGTTTCGCCGCGCACGTCGGCGACGGCGTCGGCATATTCTTCGAGCACGCCACGGGCGCGTTCATAAAAGCGGCGGCCCGGCATGGTGGGCGACAGGCTGGCGGTGCTGCGTTCGAGCAGGCGCACGCCCAGGTCATCTTCCAGCGCCGCAACGATCTTGCTGACGTTGGACTGCGTGGTGTGCTGCTCGCGGGCGACGGCCGACAGGCTGCCCAGCTCGACAGCGCGCACGAAGCATTGGAGGGAGCGTAAGGTATCCATTGTCATTCCATTTTGGACTTAACTATAGTCCATTTTCGTGACTACCAGTCGCGCAGGGAATCACCGAGCATATCTCCACCCGAATCAACACTGGAGAAACCTCATGAAACGTCTTGCCCTTTCCCTGGCATCCCTGCTGGCCGCGGCCTCGGTCCATGCTGCCGAATGGCGCACCAGCTGGTACGCCGCGCCGATGCCCTCCTGGGGTACAGAATTTGCCTTGCCCACCTTGATGCCGCAGGCATTGGAGGCCCAGACCGTGCGCGAGGTTGTACGCACCAGCATAGGCGGCGAGCAGGTGCGCGTCGTTTATTCCAACCGCTATGGCAGCGCGCCGCTGGTGATCGGCGAAGCGCGACTGGCGCCGACCCGCGACGAGGAATCGCGCGCCGCCTCGTCGCAGCAACAGAATGCAGGTGTACAACTGACCTTCGGCGGCCAGCGCAGCGTGACCATCGCACCGGGACAGGCGGCCATCAGCGATGCGGCCGCGCTGACGGTGGCCGACCGGCAGCGCCTGTCGATATCGACCTGGCTGCCGCAGCGCGCCCCATTGACAACTTTCCATTGGGGCGCGCAACAGACAGCATTTGCCGCGCCAGGCAATGTCACCGCCGCCATCACGCTGCCGAACGCGCAAACGCTCAGCGGCCGTACTTTCCTGAGCGCCGTGCAAGTCTCGGGCTCCGCGCAGCGTACCGTCGTGGCATTCGGCGATTCGATCACCGACGGCAACGGCTCCACGCCGGACCGCAACCTGCGCTGGCCCGACCAGTTGGCCGGACGTGCCGCCGGCGTGGCCGTGGTCAACGCCGGCATTTCCGGCGCGCGCCTGCTGTCCGATGGCATGGGCGAAAAGGCGGTGACGCGCTTCGAGCAGGACGTGCCGGCGCAGCCAGGCGTGGACACGGTGATCGTCCTGCTAGGCATCAACGACATCGGCTGGCCCGGCAGCGCCTTCGCCCCAAAAGAGGCACCGGCTACGGCCGGCGCCATGATCGCCGGCTACCGCAAGCTGGTCGCCGCCGCACGCGCACGGCAGGTCCGCATCATCGGCGGCACGCTGCTGCCCTTCGAAGGCGCACTGCAAGGCACGCCATTTGCCGGACACTACTCGCCAGAGAAGGACCGTGTGCGCCGCGAAGTGAACGACTGGATCCTGCGCAGCGGCGAATTCGACGCCACCATCGACTTCGACCAACGGCTGCGCGATCCCGCCCACCCATCGCGCCTGCGTGCCGAATTCGATTCCGGTGACCACCTGCATCCAAGCGACGCCGGCTACGCCGAAATGGCGCGCGCCGCCGCTTCAATCGCCAAGGAGGCGCGACATACCCTTGGCGAGGCTAAGGCGCGCGTTGCCGCTGGGGTGGCTGGCGAATAATGCCGTGCCGCTGGAGCCGGCGGCGAGCTTGCCGTAGAAAGCCAGCATGGCCGAGCAAGGCCAGCCAGCACGATAGGCGATCAACATGCCCAGTTGGTCGGCCTCGCGCTCCTGGATCGCGGACAGTTTTGACAAGCGAAATTGCAGGGGGACGTCGGAAGCCAGCCTTTCCTCAACCACATCAAGCGGCAAGTCGCGCCGGCTGTCGAGGAGCGCTTCCGACAAGGTTTCGCGCCCGTGCTCCGCAACCACGTGCGCGATTTCATGTGCCAGCAAGATCGCCAGCTCGCCATCGTCCAGCCTGAGGCGCTCGACAAACAGGCTGCCGACCAGCAGTTTGCCGCCTGCCTGGCTTTCAGCTTCAAAGGAAGGATCTTCGGTGACGTGCACCTCCCACGACCACCCGGCAACTTCGGGCTTGAGCGATGCAGCGGCGCGCACAAGCCCGTCAGCGATGCGCCTCGCGCGGCGCAGCAGGACCTTGTCGCGATCAAGCCGGCCAGCCGCAGCGAGCGCCACCGTTTGCTCGATGTATTGGTCTTCCGCCCGCTGCCCCACTTCTTCGGCGGGAAAGCGCAGTTCCTGCCAGCGGCCCGAATCTGGAACTTGCGCAAACGCCTGGGAGGCGAGCAGCGGCAATGCAAGCAAGATCCGGCGCATTCGCCACCCCTCCATTTGGAATAAACTGTTTATACCAATCTAGGCGACGCCCTGCGCGAGCACAAGAAATTTGCTAGACTCCGTAGATGCGAAAAATTCAACAATGTGTCTTTGCCATTGCGCTAGTGTCAGCGGCCAGCGGTGCGGCAGCCCAGTCCCAGGACACCACGCCCAGCGTCGAGGTGCAGGGCGTAAAGAATCCGGACATGAAATCCTACCGCGCCGTAGTGGCCGGGCTGGATGCTTTCGAGGAGCACCGTGCGCTCGCACCAATGGTGCCGGAGCTGCGCTTCCGGCTAGTGGCACGCGAGGGCCAGGAACAGCAAGCCGGCGACGCGCTCTATCTGCGCATCGTAGGCAACGGCGATCCAATCCCGGTCCCCATCGCGCAGGATGGCACATTCTCCGTGCCGCGCGTTCAATCGGCAATCAACGACGATGCCGACCTGATATTGAACCGCAAGAAGGGCGTGCTGAAAGGCTATCCCGATATCCGCACACCTGGCCTGCCGGAAAACGTTCGTCGCCTGGGCGATCTGCGCCTGGAGTGCCAGGTGATGATCGCCATCGCCAAGAAGGAAATGGGCCTGATGATGAAGTTGTTCGTCAACACGGTGACGATGACGACCAACTGGTGCGATATGAGCTTCGATAAGAAGAAGGTCAGGTTCCCTTTCCGCAGCCAGCGCCCGCTGGAAAGCGCGGAAATTGTAGATGGCGGGCGCCGTGAAATACTGGACACCGGCGACTTCAGTTTCCGCTCCCCGATCGGCGAAAGCGATTGGTCGAACGAGGCGCGCATCGAGCTGCACTACGCGCGCGAACTGACGCCAGAAGAGAAATCCAATCCATGGCTGCAAACGCTTTTCGTGACCGGCTCGATGAGCGACTGGGCGTCACGCAACCCTCTGCACAAGGTTGAGGAAGGCATCTATGCTGCGGAACTGGACCTGGACAAAGGCTCGCATTCGTTCAAGATCGGCAGCCGCGGGCTGAGCGCAATCAGTCTTGGCGCGCCGGCGCCGGAGCAGCAAGTTGCGGACGGCATAACCATGCCACTGGCAAAACAAGGCAAGCGCCTGCGGCTCAAGGTGGAAAGCGCGGGCCGCTACGCCTTCACACTGGATGCCCGAGACAAGGAAGCGCCAACGCTGCGTGTAGCCCGCCTGCCCTAAGGCGCAGCGCCGCAAGCGCACCGCGTCTGGGGCCGTCGAAGGCCCCTGGCGCTGTGGCGCTTGGATAGCTTAATGCCCTCCGCGCAGTTCGCGCTCGCGCAGCCGGATGCTTTCCAGCACCGGCTGAATCACCTTCCGTTGCTGCAGGGTTTGCAGCAAGGTCGATTGGGCATCGGCAGCTTCATCCTGCCGTCCCTGCGCTTCCAGCGCATCGCTGAAGCGGTCGACATAATAGTGGTAGTCGAAATGCGACAGTGTTTCCGCGGCCAGTTGCGGCTTGGCCAGCAGCGCTTCATTGAACAAGCGCGCACCGGTGCCAAAGTCGGCACGCTGCACCAGCAAGGTGGCCTGGGCGTCGCGCGCCGACAGTAGCTGGCCGTCCGGCAGCCTGGACATGTCGAGCGATTTTCCTTCGTGTACCAGCGGCGATGCCAGCGCGACTTTCGCATGCAGCGCCGCGCGAGAATCGGGCAAGCGCTCGACCAGGTCATTCAGGGTATCCAGGCCGGAATCCAGCACGCGGCTGCCATCGAAGCTGAGGATGCGTCCCACCTCGTCGGAGAACAAGTCCTGGGCCAGATATTCCTCCTCATAGCTGCGTGGCGGCGAGATGCGCAGTTGCAGCGGCGGCGAGACAATGTCTTCCGCCTCCAGGTGCAGGCAGAGCTGGACCGTATAGCGGCCTGGTTCGGAAATGTCCCAGCCATTGCGGCCAGCCGAAATGAACAGCGACTGGTAGGTGGCCTGTCCAGCTTGCAGCACGCGCTTTTTCTCTTCCCAGCAGCGGTTGGCGAAAGGATGGAAGCTGCGCGCTTCCTTGCCCTCCTTCTTGATGATCACGGTCATGTGCTCCAGCTCTTCCAGGATCTTGTCATCGATGAGCTGGGGCTGGCTGCTGGTGTTTGTCAATTTCAAGTCCAGCGTGATCGGTTCCAGGAATTCGAAGCGGGCCTCGGCACGGTTGACGCGCGCCTCCAGCTTGAAACTGGGCTCCGGCAGCACGCGGGCCTGTTCGAAGCCATGGTGGTCGAACCAGGCCGCATTGCCCATCTGGACCAGGCGCGCCGGCGCATGGCGCAGGAACAGCAATTCCTGATCGCTGAATCGGAACTGGAAGTTACTGAAGAAGGCAGTCTGGCCACCGGACACGCTGTACGGATAGTTCATGAAGCTGCGCGCTTCCGGCTCGTTCGCCAGGCCGGGAATCCAGGGCACGCCCAGCGCCTTCTGCCAGGAATGCGCCAGGTTGAAGGCATGGCCCATTTCGTGGGCGGCAGTCCAGAACACCATGCGGTTGATCCACGCCGCGGGATTGGGGTCGCCGGCCGGCGGCACCGTGATGAAGGAATTGGTGAAGATGGCCGTGCCCTGCCGGTGGTTGGGACCGATATCATCGAACATGATGCCGCCCAGGCTGCTGCCCTGTTCGTGTTGGGCAGCGAAGAAGGTCCACAAGGCCCACTGCGCCTTGTTGGCGAACTTCGACCAGTAGACTTGCATGGCATCGTGCATTTCCTGGTCGCTCCACAGGCCGTTGCCGCCGGCGCCTGCCAGGGGCACGATGCTGGGAGCCGGCGACGTGCTAACGTCGAAGCCGGCGCGCTGGTAGACCTTTTGCAAGGTCAGCGTTTCATTCGGCAGGCTGGCTGGCCGGTTGGGGTGGGCGTGCGTCTGGATCGCAAACACCGGCTTGGCATCGGCGGTGCAGTCAAACTCGAACTGCACCGGGTGGAAGTATGGCGATTCGTACTGGAAGCCGCGTACACGCTTGACCGCGCCACCGCCGGTAAAGATGGCTACGGCTTTGCGCAAGCCGGGGAAAATGCTGGTGGTAACCAGGATTTCGACGTTGGTGTAAGGGAAAGCGGCTGCATTGCCATCCTTGTACCAGATCGAGCCCAGGTACTGGTGCGGATTGGGACCGGGCTTCAGTTTGGCGATCCAGTGCGACTGCTGGCTTAACAGGCGCGTGATGGTGCCGCTGGCCGTCATTTGCGGATAGCGCCCATCGATGTCGAGGCAGAGCCGTTCGGAAGTCAGCGGGAACACAATGTCCAGTTGGTCCGTCGGCCCGCTGTCGTCCAGCGCCAGCTTGCTGGCAATGGCCGGCAACGGCACCGAGGTATTCCACAAGTACAGGCCGCTCGCGGTCACCAGCAAAGGCGGGATCGGCAAGATGGGCAAATCCAGCGCTTCGATACTATCCTGCTCGACCGGCTCCGCCAAGTTGGCGGGCACTTGCTGCATGACGCCGGCCGGTGTGTCTTGAACACGCATGATGTCTCCTTTCAGAAAATGCTGGCCGCCGCGGACCAGCGCGCGCTCTACACGTAACCGAACGGTGCTTGCGAAATCCTGAATTGGAGAGCCTTGCCGGGACCGACATTGATGCCGGCCCACAAGGTTTGTATAAGGTTGATTTCGGTGCTCGCCTGTTGCCCTGACGCGGGCAGCGCGACTTCCAGCACGGCTTTGCCTTCGGTGGCCTGCGTTGAGCCAGCGGCAGCAAAGCCTGTCTGCATGCGTGTGGTCACGTGTTCCAGGTTCAGGATTTCCACACCATTCAAGCGCGCGACGACGCGATCATCATCGAAGCCTTCCTGCAGTTCAAGGTGCAAGGTTTGCATGGCTTGGCTCTGTCGTTCAACCTGGAACTTGACCAGTATAGGCAAGCGCCAAGTCCAGAAATACGCGCATTGTCACATGATGCGCGCAAGCGACTGAGCAGCGCCGCAGGGTGTGCCGGTCGCAAATGAAAACGGCGCCTTGCCGGGCGCCGTCGTGTGTCAGCCGCTGATGTGTCAGCCGTTGTTGACGACCAGCCTTGGTTCGTCGCCGAAGCGGGCCTTGATCGAGGCCGCGATGCCGGCCGCGTCCAGCCCCACCAGCGCCAGCAGCTTGGCCGGGTCGCCATGGTCGATGAACTTGTCCGGCAATCCAAGCATCTGGATCGGCTTGGTGATACCTTCCGCAGCCAGGGCTTCGGCCACGGCAGCGCCGGCGCCGCCCATGATGCAGCCCTCTTCCACCGTCACCAGGAAATCGTGGTCGGCAGCGAGTTGCTTGACCAGTTCCACGTCCAGCGGCTTGACGAAGCGCATATTGGCCACGGTGGCGTTGAGCAGGTCGGCCGCGCCCATGGCCGGCGCCACCATCGAACCAAAGGCCAGGATCGCGATCTTCTGGCCCTTGCGTCGGATTTCGCCTTTGCCGATCGGCAGCGTGGTCAGTTCCTGTGCGATGGCCGCGCCAATGCCGGCGCCGCGCGGATAACGCACCGCCGCAGGGCCAGGGTACTGGTAAGCGGTCGACAGCATCTGGCGGCATTCGTTCTCGTCGGACGGCGCCATCACCACCATGTTTGGGATGCAACGCAGGTAAGCCAGGTCGTAATTGCCGGCGTGGGTTGCGCCGTCGGCGCCCACCAGGCCTGCACGGTCCAGCGCAAAGGTCACGTCCAGGTCTTGTAGCGCCACGTCGTGGATCAACTGGTCGTAGCCGCGCTGCAGGAAGGTCGAGTAGATCGCCACGACGGGCTTCAGGCCCTCGCAGGCCAGGCCGGCACCAAAGGTTACCGCATGCTGCTCGGCGATGCCGACGTCGAAATAGCGGTCCGGGTATTCCTTATCGAAGCGCACCATGCCCGAACCTTCGCGCATGGCCGGCGTGATGCCGACCAGGCGCTTGTCGGCCTTGGCCATGTCGCACAGCCAGTCGCCGAATATTTCGGTATATGATTTCTTGGAAGGAGCCAGCGGCGGCTTGATGCCTTCGGCCGGATTAAACTTAGGCGTGCCGTGGTACAGGACCGGCTCGGCCTCGGCCAGTTTGTAGCCCTGGCCCTTCTTGGTCACTACGTGCAGGAACTGCGGACCTTTCAGCTGCTTGATGTTCTGCAGCGTCGGGATCAGCGAATCGAGGTCATGGCCGTCGATCGGGCCGATGTAGTTGAAGCCCAGTTCTTCGAACATGGTGGCAGGAACCACCATGCCTTTCGCGTGTTCTTCCAGGCGCTTGGCCACTTCCAGCAGCGGGCCTGGCAGCACGGACTTGCCGACGTTCTTGGCGGCGGCGTAGAACTGTCCCGACATCAGGCGCGCCAGGTAGCGGTTCAGCGCACCGACCGGCGGCGAGATCGACATGTCGTTGTCGTTCAGGATCACCAGCAGGTTGCAGTCCTTTTCCACGCCGGCGTTGTTCAGCGCTTCAAACGCCATGCCGGCGGTCATCGAGCCGTCGCCGATCACGGCGATAGCGTGGCGGTGCTCGCCCTTGATCTTGGCGCCCAGCGCCATGCCCAGCGCGGCGGAAATCGAGGTCGAGGAATGCGCGGTACCGAAGGTGTCGTACTCCGATTCCGCGCGGCGCGGGAAACCGGAAATGCCGTTCAACTGGCGCAGCGTGTGGAACTGGTCGCGGCGGCCGGTCAGGATCTTGTGCGAGTAGGTCTGGTGGCCCACGTCCCACACGATGCGGTCTTGCGGCGTGTTGAACACATAATGCAGCGCGACGGTCAGTTCCACCGTGCCCAGGTTGGACGACAGGTGGCCGCCGGTCTTGGACACGGAGTCGAGCAGGAAGCTGCGCAGTTCTTCGGCCAGTGGCGTGAGCTGGTGGCGGCCCAGCTTGCGCAGGTCGGCCGGGTTATTGATGGTTTCAAGCAGTTTCATTCTTAAGCCTTCCTCTGCACGATCAGGTCTGCGAGTTCACGCAGGCGCAGAGCATGTTCTCCGAACGGCGCCAGCGCAGCGTGCGCATCCTGCCGCAATTTTTCCGCCAGGGCGATCGATGACTCCAGTCCCAGGATGGATACGTAAGTCGGCTTGTTGTCCGCCGCATCCTTGCCTGCCGTCTTGCCCAGCGTAGCCGAATCGGCCGTCGCGTCGAGCACATCGTCCACCACCTGGAAAGCCAAACCGATGGCGCGCGAATAATCGTGCAGCGCCGCCAGCTCGGCCTCCGTCAAATCTTTGCCTGCCATGGCACCCAGCACGACGGAGGCGCGCAGCAAAGCGCCGGTCTTCAGCTGGTGCATGCGCTCCAGTTGTTCCAGCGTCAGGCTGATGCCCACGCTATCCAGGTCGATGGCCTGGCCGCCGCACATGCCGGCCGAGCCGGCAGCATCGGCCAGCAGGCGCAGCATGCCGACCAGGCGTTGCGGCGGCACCGAATCGACGCCGGCCAGCACGCCAAAGGCTTGCGCCTGCAGCGCATCGCCTACCAGCAGCGCGGTGGCTTCGTCATAGGCCACGTGCACGGTCGGCTTGCCGCGGCGCAGCGCGTCGTCATCCATGCAGGGCATGTCGTCATGCACCAGCGAATATGCGTGAATCATTTCCAACGCGGCGGCAGCGCGGCTCAGGGCTTGCGCATCGGCGCCGAACAGCGCACCGGCGGCATGCACCAGCAGCGGGCGCACGCGCTTGCCGCCATCGAGCACGGCGTAACGCATGGCGGCGTGCAATTTGGTTGGCACGACGTCGTCGGCCGGCAGGTAGGACGACAGGTTCTGCTCCATGCCGGCCTGGATGGTCTTCATCCAATCCTGGAACGATGCGGTCATTGGGCAGCCTCCTCGCCTTCGGCGAAAGGCTTGAGCATATCGCCTTCCAGCACCTTGACCTGGGCTTCGACCTTGTCGAGCTGCCCGGCACAGAATTTCACCAGTTCGGAACCGCGGGCATAGGCTGCCACCGAGGCTTCCAGCGGCAGTTGGCCGGCTTCCATCTGGCTGACCAACTGGGCCAGTTCGGCCATCGCTTCCTCGAAGGTGGCGGGCGCATTCATTTTCTTGGACATGGCATATAACTTTAGTGTAGCCCGCTATTTTAGAACAAACTCCTGTATTCGGTCTAAAAAGCGGGCTCTAATCTGGCGGAAACGTTGCAGTTCTCATCATGCAGCCTGGCGGGCGCCCAGGCCCAGAAAGTTCAGCGAAGATAGCCTATTCCGCGCTATAATCTCCGGTTCTGTCCGAAATACCGTTTTTATTATCTGAATTCAGGTCTTTACGGATCTTTCTCTTCTTGGTTTGATATTTAATTAAGGGGGGTTTGGATGTCCGATCTGGGTAGCCACGCCAAGCTGGCGCGTTCGAACGCGCAACTTCCGGTCAACGTCTATTTTGACGAAACGCTACTGCAGCGTGAAATGCAGGAACTGTTCAAGAAAGGTCCACGCTACGTCGGCCATGAGCTGATGGTGCCAAACGTCGGCGACTTTGCCACGCTGGCGGCTGAAAATGAAGGCCGCATGCTGGTTCGCAACGCGAACGGTATCGAACTGCTGTCCAATGTTTGCCGCCACCGCCAGGCGTTGATGTTCAATGGCCGCGGCAATGCAGACACCATCGTCTGCCCGCTGCACCGCTGGACCTACGACCTGAAGGGCGAGCTGATTGGCGCGCCGCACTTCCCGGATACGCCGTGCCTGAACCTGCCGAAGGCCAGGCTGCAAAACTGGAATGGCCTGCTGTTCGAGCAAAACGGCTACAACGTGATGGAAAAGCTGGGCACCCTGTCCGTGACCAAGGACCTGGATTTCAGCGGCTACATGTTGGACCACGTGGAAGTGCACCATTGCGACTACAACTGGAAGACCTTCATCGAGGTCTACCTGGAGGACTATCACGTCGAGCCATTCCATCCCGGCCTGGGCAGCTTCGTCACCTGCGACGACCTGCGCTGGGAATTCGGCCAGGACTACAGCGTGCAGACGGTGGGGGTAAACCGCGGCCTGAAGAAGTCCGGCTCCGACACTTACCAGAAATGGCACGAGCAGCTCTTGAAGTTCCGCAACGGCGAACCGCCCAAGCACGGCGCGATCTGGCTCACCCTGTACCCGAACATCATGGTCGAGTGGTACCCGCACGTGCTGGTGGTCTCCACCCTGTGGCCGGAAGGCCCGAACCGCACCCGCAACGTGGTGGAGTTCTACTATCCGGAAGAAATCGTGCTGTTCGAGCGCGAATTCATCGAAGCCGAACGCGCAGCCTATATGGAAACCTGCGTCGAGGACGATGAAATCGGCGCCCGTATGGATGCAGGGCGCAAGATCCTGCTCGATCGTGGCGAGAACGATGCCGGGCCTTATCAATCGCCAATGGAAGACGGCATGCAGCACTTCCATGAGTGGTACCGGAGCAAACTGGACTTTTGATGCAATCACTCTGGATGCTAGTTGCCAGTTTCCTGTTCGCCGCCATGGGGGTGTGCGTGAAACTGGCGTCCGATGAGTTCAGTGTTTCCGAAATGGTGATGTACCGCGGGATCATCGGCATGGTGATCCTGTTCACCATGCTGCGCCTGCAAGGCGGCACCCTCAAGACCACCATGCCGCTGGCCCACTTGTGGCGCGGCGCGGTCGGCGTACTCTCGCTCTGGATCTGGTACTACACCATCGCCAAGCTCCCCCTGGCCACCGCCATGACACTCAATTACATGGCGCCGATCTGGATCGCCGTGTGGCTGTTCGGCCATGGCTGGTGGCACCAGAAGAACCGCGTTGAATGGCCGCTGATAGTGGCGGTCGGCATGAGCTTTGTCGGCGTCACCTGCCTGCTGCAGCCTGCCTTCGACGCCAACCAACTCGGCCCGGCCCTGATGGCGCTCGGCTCCTCGGTGCTGTCGGCCATGGCCTATATGCAAGTGCGCAAACTGGGCCTGGCGGGCGAACCCGAATCGCGCGTGGTGTTCTTTTTCAGCGTCACCAATTTCTTCGCCGGCTTCAGCGGACATTTGCTGGAAAGCGGCTGGCATTGGCACGCGCTGGACAACTCGCGCAGCGTCCTGCTGATACTGGGCGTGGGCCTGTGCGCCACCGCCGCGCAAGTGGCGATGACGCGCGCCTACCGCCTCGGCAAGACGCTGGTGGTAGCCAACCTGCAGTACAGCGGGATTGTGTTCTCCAGCATCTGGGGTGTGCTGCTGTTCAGCGACAGCTTCGGCTGGTTAAGCTGGGTGGGGATGGCGATCATCCTGCTGTCCGGCGTAGCCGCCACGTTCTACAATACACGCAGCACGGAACGTGGCAAGGCCATTTCCGAAACCGACCCGATTGCCAGCGAAGTATAAGGACCACGCATGTTCACTACCCTGATCGACGCACATACCCTTTCGCAGCACCTGAACGACCCGCAATGGGTCATCCTCGATTGCCGTCACGACTTGATGAACCCCGACTTCGGCCGCAGCGCCTTTGCCGAAGGCCACATCCAGAACGCGCAATTCGCCAATATCGACACCGACCTGTCGGGCCAGAAAGTGGGCGCCGACGGCGTATTCCGCGGCCGCCACCCGCTACCGGACCGCGCAGCGCTGCTTGAAACGCTGCGCCGCTGGGGCATCAACGAGAACACGCAAGTCGTCGCCTACGATGCGCACGGCGGCATGTACGCAGCGCGCCTGTGGTGGCTGCTGCGCTGGGTTGGTCATGGCGCGGTAGCTGTGCTGGATGGCGGGCTGGCTGCATGGAGCGCCGCAGGCATGCCCCTGGTGACTGAGGTCGCCGAGCGCCCGCGCGGCAATCTCGCCGACAAGGCTACGCTGGTACGCACAGTATCGGTAGGCGAACTGCTTGAAAACGTCGAAACGAAGCGCCTGCAAGTGGTGGACGCCCGCGCCAACGACCGTTTCCGCGGCGAGAACGAAACCATTGACCCGGTTGGCGGCCATATCCCCGGCGCGCGCAACCGCTTCTTCAAGGACAACCTGCAGGCCGACGGCCGCTTCAAGGATGCCGCCACGCTGAAGCAGGAACTGGCACCGGTAGTCGGCACGCCAGCCAGCGCCGTGATGCAATGCGGCTCCGGCGTGACCGCCTGCCACAACCTGCTCGCCTTGGAAGTCGCCGGCCTGCCAGGTGCCGCGCTGTACCCCGGCTCCTGGTCCGAATGGTGCGCCGACAGCACCCGCCCCGTCGCCACCGGCCCCGCCTGATCTATCCCACAGCCCAGCCCGTGTCACACCATGGGGTCACACCCCAAGTGTGACACGAGCCCAGCCTTTACTACGGATCAGTGCGTGTCACAGTTAGGGTGTGACCCCAGGGTGTGACACGGGCTCTGCCATTCGATTAGTCGCCGCCTCCACCGCAACTGCTGCCGCAGCTACTTCCGCAGCTGCTGCCTCCGCTGTCGCAACTGGAACTGGAGGAGTCACTGCTGCAGTCGACCGAGCTGCCGCAACCGGAGCCGCAACTGCTGCCGCTGCTATCGCTGCTGCTTGATGCTTGCTGGCGGGCGCGTTGTTCGAAGTCGTTGAATTGGGCGGTCGTGATCAGGCCTGCTGTCAACAAGCCTGCGGCGGCCATCTGCGGCGGGCAGTGGATGTCCGAGTCGAAACGACCCAGCGCATCTAGCGAACTGTAGCCTGGCTGGCCGCGCTTGACCGCGTATCCAAAGCCAAACGGCATTTTCAGCTTCTTATCCAGCAGGAACAGCGACGGCAGCCGCGGCCCTTCGCGGTTCAGGCCCTCGGCGTGGCGCGCCCGTACCAGGCAAACCGCCAGCGCTTCATCCAGGTTGCCGCCCATGGCGCTGCCCTCCACATGCGGCACCACCCGTCCGAAGTGCTTGCGGCAGAAAGCTTCCAGCTTGAGCGGGGATAAGCGCAGCCAGGCATGCCACACCGAATCGGCGGCTTTGGATGGCAAGGCGCATGGCTTGCTGTCCTGTGCAGCGCACGCGAAGAAATCGAGCAGGCCAATCGTGGCGCGGGCAAAAAAAACGGCATCTGTCGGGATGCCGTGGTATTCGATGCGCGCACTGCTTTTCCAGTAGTTGTAAAGGCCGGGCGGTAAGTCCTTGAGGGCTTTGCCATGCCGCGAGCGCTGCATCAGGCGCTGCGCGTACCAGGTGTTCAACATTGTCCAAATCATGAGGCCAGCCTAAGAAAAGATTGTGACAAGTGTATTACAACGTGGCGCGCTTGCCGCATCAGTTCGCTTTTCGTTGGAAATTTGGGTGAGAAAGTGTGACTATGGTCTTGGGAGTTCGTCGGGGATAACGGACTTGTCGCGAGAGCAAACATATGAAAATCAGAACAGAACTGGCGGCCGCGGAATTCGAAACGCAGGACATCGTCCAGATTGCCATGCGCATCAATGTGGAGGCCGGCAGCATTCACGCCTGGATCTTCCTGAAGCAGAATGGCTTCCGCGATGACGAGATCATGAATTTACTGCGTCACACCCCGTCATTGCGCGTCGTTCACTAGCAGTTACTTTTTTTTTGCGGCTTCCTTGCGCGCCCGCTCAAAAGACGGCGTCCACAGCGGATGCCCTTTTTCGCCCGGGCTCAGGTCGAAGGACTTGTCCAGCTTGAAGGCCTTGACGAACTGCTGGCGGCACAGCGTAGCGCGGTTGGTGACGCAGTAGCTGAAGGCCGTGTATTTAATCGCTTCCAACTGCACCGGCTTCTCGGCATTGGCCAGTTCCGGCGCCGTGAGCTGCTTGATCGCACCGTTGAAATTACCCGCTTTGTACATCTCGATACCGGCGTTCAGTGCCTTGCGCGCGTCCGGCACTTCAGGTTCCGCTGGCGGAGGCGGCGGGGGAGCTTTCTTGACCGGTGCCGGCGGGGCTTCCTTGGCAGCCGCGGGAGCGTGTGCCGGCTTGTCGTGCAGCGGGCCGAAGGATTCGCAGCCGGCCAGCAACAGCGCGGCGGCGATCAGGAAAATCTTATTCTTCATTGTCCAAAGTCATGCTTGATGGTGACCGGCTTCCTGGCGTCCACAGTGATTTTCTGGACATAGGCCGGGAAGTTGGGGTTTTCGAGGCGCACTTCATGCTCGCCCAATGGCAGCGTCAGTTTTTTCAAAGGCGGGGTAATGCCTTTCTGGACGCCGTCGACGTAAATTGTAGCCCACGGCTGCACAGCAATGCTAAGCGTACCCGAGGTTGGCACGGGAGCTTCGCTGCTTGCAGCAGCGGTGCCTGGCGCTGCGCTGGCCGAAGCGGCCGACGTGGCCGCAGGTGCTTCGGCGCCGCCATTGGCAGAAACATTGGCACTGCTGCCGGCAACGGCAACTTGCGGCTCGGCGTCCGGCGTGCTGGCGGCAGCCACCGCACTGGCCGATGCTTCGCTGCTCGCAGCCTGTACTTGTGCACTTGCCACCTCGGGCGCGGCCGGCTTGACCGGGCTGCCGTCGGCAAACCAGGAAATGCCAACGACCAGCAAGGCCAGTGCGCAAAGGCCGCCGGCGATCATGTTAGTCGACGGGCGCGAGGTGCGTGCGGCAGGCATGGCTTGCTTGCTCGATTTGCTGCTTGTCTTGTTGCGGCTGGAGCGCTTGCCGGAGTCGAATGGAGAGCTTGCGCTCGGGCTCGAACTGGCGCTGGCTTCTGCGGCGCCTGGCGCGCCCTTCTCCGCGTTGCGTGCGGAACGCGAGCGGCTGCGGCGCGGGGCGCTGTCTGGCGCTGCGCCGGCAGCGCTGGCGGCATTGGCATTCGCGGCATCGGCCTCGCCTTCGGCTGCGGCGGGTGCGCTGCTGCTCTCGGCTGCCGGCGCGGCTGCAGCAGGCGCAGTGGCGTCGAAGCCCAGCAGCGCGGAAAACTCTGCGATCGATTGCGGGCGGATTTCCGGACGCACTGCCATGCCGCGGTCGATCGCTTCCAGGAACTGGTTGCTGTAGCCTTCGCGGCCGCTGATCGCCAACGGTTCGATCGGATCGTTCAGCATGCGCGCCACCGCTGCCGGCGGTGCCTTGCCGGTGATCGCCGCATACATCACGGCCGACAGCGAATAGATGTCGGTCCACGGTCCCTGGCGCATCGACTCATCGTCGGCATATTGTTCGACCGGCGCAAAGCCCGGCTTCAGGATCACGGTCAGCGACTGCGCCATGTCCTGCACGATCTGGCGTGCCGCGCCGAAGTCCAGCAGCACCGGTTGGCCGTCCGGCTGGATCATGATGTTTTCAGGCGAAACGTCGCGGTGCAGGATCTTGGCCGCATACAGCACGTCCAGTGCGCCCAGCACCGGTTGCAGCAGGCGCTTGAGCCACGCCTCGTTCACCAGCTCCGGATTGTCGCGCACCACCGACTTGAAGGTACGGCCTTCGTAATAGCGCATGGCCATGTATGCCGTGCCATGCGATTCCCAGAATCGGTACACCTTGACCAGCGCCGGGTGATCGAATTGTGCCAGCAGGCGCGCTTCGTTGATGAAGCTGCGCAGGCCAGCGCCAAAGGCTTCCGCGTGGCGCTTGGAGCGCACGGTCACCGTATTGTCGGTAGCGCGTGCGGCCAGGGCCGACGGCATGTATTCCTTGATTGCCACCGTGCGTTGCAGCGAGTGGTCGAAGGCGAGGTAGACGATGCCGAAACCGCCCTCCCCGACCACTTCGCGGATCTCGAATTCCGCGACGCGGGTGCCGATTGGCAGGCTGTTAGGCAGTTCGACTGCTTTGTTCATGGAGCATCACCAATAAAGATAGCCTGCGCGCTGTAGTTATCGCGGGCCTTGTGCATCAGGCCCGCGCGTTCGTCGGCCAGGGCGCAGATGGCGGTCAGCCATTCTTGCGCACTGCCTGCTTTTGCCAGCAGCAATTCCATCTGTGGCTCGGCCACCCATTCCCACAGTCCGTCGGTACAGATCAGGATCGCGTCGCCGGCGCGCAGTGACATCGGCGGCATGACGGACGGCAGTACTTCATTGTCGGTGCCAATGGCAGCATACAACACATTGCGCTTGGGATGGCTGCGCGGATCGGCGCCGGCGGCCAGGCCGGCATCGATCATCTGCTGCACCATGCTGTGGTCGCGCGTTGCATGCAGCAAGCGCCCACGGCGGAACAGGTAGATGCGGGTATCGCCCATATGCGCCCAAGTTGCCTGGGCTCCGGCGCGGTCCACCAGCGCCAGCGCCACGGTGGCGCTCATTCCCTGCAGCGACGGGCGTTGCTTCTTGCTGCGCGCTACGGCGATTGCCGCTTCCGCCACCATGGCTGGCGTGGCGTCGGCGCTGAAGTCGGGATGCTCGGCAAAATTGGACAAGACCGCTTGCACCACGGTCTGGGACGCGACTTCACCGCCCTCGTGGCCGCCCGCGCCGTCGGATACAACGAAGCACGCCAGTTCACCGCGCTCGGCACGGCCAATGGCATCCTGGTTGGATGCACGTCCGCCGACGGAGGAAACCTCCGCGACGCTGAGCGCAATGCGCTGGGGCATATCGGCCATGGCTGACTCCCTTATTCCATCTCGTCCTGGCGACGCTCATAGGCGCTCAGGAAAGCGTCGCCCAAGGTAGCGTTGAAGTCGGAAGCAGTCGCCGTGAGCAGTGCCGCATGGCTGGCGCGGTAGCTGTCCCACAAGGCCGCCTTGCGCGCCATCGGCAACGCCGTGCCCAGCACCCCGCGCTTCTGCTTGTCTTCGATGGCCTGTGGCGAAATGCGCGCCAGCGCTTCCGCGACGGCGCCTTCCATGCCGGCCTTCACGCATTTCTGGTGGGTGGACAAGTCGGCAAAGGCGTCTTCCAACGCTTCCACCGGCCCCATGAAGCCAGGCATTTTCTTGCGCAGCATCTGGGTCTTGGCCGCCTGGCTGTCAGGCAGGAATTTCAGGGGATTGTTGTTGCGCACGACGACCACGGTGGCGTCGGCGTGGATATTGCGCTTGAGCTCAGCGCGATTCAGCAGCAGGCTATGCGCGCCGCTGATCGAGGTGCCGACCAGTTTTCCCAGCATTTCCATGAATTCTGGCGTGAGTTGCCAGTTCGGTTGCACCCCGGCGCCGCGCTGGAAGGCGGCCATCAGAGCTTCTGCAGTGTGGTGTTCGGTCGAAGTTTCGAGCATGAGGGATCTCCTATCCCCCTAAGCGTAGCAAAAATGATGCCAATGCGTAATAGTTCAATGCGTATCGTGCGCGCTGGAAGTGAGGAATAGCACAATTACAACACCCAATGCAATTAAGAAAACTTGCGGAATGGTTTCGCGCATGGTGGCGCGGCGCTGCATTTGCGGCATCAGGTCGCTGACGGCAATGTAGATGAAGCCCGAGGAGGCAAACACCAGCACGAAGGGAATCAGGTTGGTGGCCTTGTCCAGCGTGTAATAGCCCAGCACGCCCCCGGCTACCGACAGCAGGCTGCACAGCAGGTTGTAGACATAGGCGCGGGTGCGCGAGAACCCGGCATTCAGCAGCACGATAAAGTCGCCGATTTCCTGCGGGATTTCGTGGGCGATGATGGCTACGCCGGTGACGATGCCGAGCTGCGGATTGGCCAGGAAGGCCGCCGCGATCAGGATGCCGTCGGTGAAATTGTGCATGCCATCGCCCAGCAGGATCATCCAGCCGGCGCGGCCGGCCTCCGCCTTGTCGTGGCCATGGTGGTGGTGGTGCCCGTCGTGCTCGTGATGGTGCGAGTGGCGCAGGATTGCGAGTTTTTCAAGCAGGAAGAAGGCCAGCAGGCCGGCCAGCAGCGCGCCAAACAGGTGGCGCGGGTCGGTGCCCGACTCGAAGGCTTCCGGCAACGCGTGCAGCAGCGAAGTGGACAGCATGATACCGACCGACAGGCTGACCATCTTCTCCACCACCTTGGACAGCAGGGCGAACGAAAACACCGCCGCTGCCGTGATACTGGCAACGCCGGCAATCGTGGTGGCCAGCAGGATGGAGGTCAGGACGGGGTCGATGGTGCTTCCTTCGCGTGCAAACCGGGCATTTTACCGTCCTGCCGCATTTTTCGCTAACTTAGGCCACGCCATGGGCTTCGAACCAGGCCAGGGCCCGCTGCCAGCCGTCTTTTGCGTCGTCCGCCCGGTATTCGGGACGGTAGTCGGCATGGAAGCCATGGCCGGCATCGGGGTAGACGTGGATCTGCGATTTGCTGCTGCCCGAGTCCAGGGCGGCACGCATCTGCTGCACCGTGTCGAGCGGGATCAGGTCGTCCTTGCCGCCATACAGGCCCAGCACCGGCACTTCCAGGACCGGCGCGATATCGACCGGCAGCGTGGGCCAGTTGGCAGTGCGCCCGGTGACCAGCCGGCCATACCAGGCCACGCCGGCTTTGACTTTCGGGTTGTGGTGGCTATACAGCCAAGTGATGCGGCCGCCATAGCAAAAACCTGTGACACCCAGCCTGCCAACGTCTGCGCCGTAAGTGCGCGCCCACTCCAGCACCGCATCCAGGTCGCGCATCACCTGCGCATCCGGTGTCTTGCGGACGATATTTGCCATCAGGCCGGGAAGCGCTTGCTCGCGGCTGGCGCCGCCCTGGCGCACGAACAGGTCGGGCGCCAGGGCCAGGTAACCGGCCCGGGCAAAGCGGCGCACGACATCGGCAATGTATTCGTGCACGCCAAAGATTTCAGAAATGACAAGAATGACCGGCAGGCGGGTCTTGCCTTCCGGATGGGCGAGGAAGACCGGCACCGCCTGGCCGTCCACTTCGACATCGATCGCAGCCCCTACTTGCGGATTTTTTATTGTTGTCATTTCAAGTAAGTTGACAAGGTTTGTCGGAGTCGACTGCCAAAATTTGTCAGTGCTGACAAATTTTGGCTATCCGCAGGCATCTTTAGTGAGCCTCTTCCCAATTGCAGCCAACTCCGACTTCCGCCACCAGCGGCACCTTGAGTTCCGCCACACCCGACATCAGCTTCGGCAGCATGTCCCTGACCAGCGCCAGCTCGGCATCCGGCACTTCCAGCACCAGTTCATCATGCACCTGCATGATCATCTTGCTTGCCAGGCCTTCGCGCTCGAGCCAGTCCTGCACCGCGATCATGGCCAGCTTGATCAGGTCGGCCGCCGTACCCTGCATCGGCGCATTGATCGCCGCGCGCTCGGCACCCTGGCGGCGCGGGCCGTTCGGCGAATTGATCTCCGGCAGCCACAGGCGGCGGCCGAACACGGTCTGCACAAAGCCCTGCGCCTTGGCTTCGGCACGGGTTTCATCCATATAGCGCTTGACGCCGGAGAAGCGGGCGAAATAGCGGTCGATATAGTTCTGTGCTGCAGTGCGGTCGATGCCCAGGTTGGCTGCCAGGCCAAAGGCGCTCATGCCGTAGATCAGGCCGAAATTGATTACCTTTGCGTAGCGGCGCTGCTCCGGCTGCACGTCGGCCGGCGCCACGCCGAATATTTCGGCGGCGGTAGCGCGGTGGATGTCCTCCCCTTCCGCGAAGGCGCGCAGCATCGCCTCGTCACCCGAGATATGCGCCATGATGCGCAGCTCGATCTGCGAGTAGTCGGCCGACACGATGTGGGCGCCCGGCGGAGCGATGAACGCTTCGCGGATGCGGCGGCCTTCGGCGGTGCGCACCGGGATGTTCTGCAGGTTCGGATCGTTCGACGCCAGGCGGCCCGTGATCGCCACCGCTTGCGCATAGTTGGTATGCACGCGGCCGGTGGCCCTGTTGATCATCTTCGGCAGCTTGTCGGTGTAAGTCGACTTGAGCTTGGCCATGCCGCGGTATTCCAGCAGCACTTTCGGCAGCGGATAGTCTTCGGCCAGCTTTTGCAGCACTTCCTCGTCGGTGGAAGGGGCGCCGCTCGGGGTCTTTTTCACCACCGGCAGTTCCAGCTTGGTGAAGAAGATCTCGCCGATCTGCTTCGGCGAGCCGAGGTTGAACGGCTGGCCTGCCAGTTCATAGGCTTTCTGTTCCAGTTCCAGGATGCGCGCGCCCAGTTCGTTGGACTGGGTCGCCAGCAGGCCGGCGTCGATCAGCACGCCGTTGCGTTCGATCTTTTGCAGCACGACCGCGGTCGGCAGTTCGATCGTGTTGTAGATGCGGGTCAGGCCTTCGTCGCCCGAGACCTGGCCATGCATCGCCAGGTGCAGGCGCAGCGTGATGTCGGCATCTTCCGCCGCGTAGTCAGTGGCGCGGCCGATTTCAACCTGGTCGAAACCGATCTGGCTGGCGCCCTTGCCGCACACTTCTTCGTATGCGATGGTCTTGTGGTTCAGGTGGCGCAGCGCCAGGCTGTCCATGTCGTGGGTGCGGTGCGATTCGAATACGTACGATTGCAGCAGGGTGTCGTGCACGACGCCGCGCAGGGTCACGCCATGGTTGGCGAAGATGTGCGCGTCGTACTTCAGGTTCTGGCCCAGCTTCGGCTTGGTCCCGTCTTCCAGCCACGGCTTCAGCTTGGACAGCACCCAGTCGCGCTGCAGCTGCTGCGGCGCGTCCGGGTAGCTGTGCGCCAGCGGGATATAGCAAGCGATGCCCGGCTCGGTGGACAGCGAGATGCCCACCATCTCGGCCAGCATCGGCTCCAGCGACGTGGTTTCGGTATCGATCGCCGTCAGCTCGGCGGCATCGATGCGCGCCATCCACGCTGCCAGTTGTTCCTCGGTCAGCACGGTCTCGTAGCTGATGGTGGCCGGCGGCGCGGCAAACAGGTCAGCCGTGGCGCCCGGTGCCGGCGCAGCGGCAGCCGCACTGCCCGGCGCCGGAGCGGCCGGGGTCAGGCCGGACAGCTCGCGCAGCAGGGTCTTGAAGCCGTACTTGGTGAAGAAGGCAACCAGCTGCTCGCGGTCTTCATCCTTGGCGCCCAGCGATTCGGAAATCGACATCATGTGCGCCGACAGGTCGCAATCGGTCTTCACGGTAATCAGCTCGCGGCCCTTCGGCAGCCACTCCAGCGCCGAGCGCAGGTTGCCGCCCACTACGCCACCGATCTTGTCGGCGTTTGCCATGATGCCAGCCAGGCTATCGTATTCCTGCAGCCATTTCAGTGCAGTTTTCGGGCCGCACTTGGCCACGCCCGGCACGTTGTCGACGGTATCGCCGATCAGGGTCAGGTAATCGATGATGCGGTTCGGCGGCACGCCAAATTTGGCCAGCACGCCCGCCTCGTCCAGCTTTTCATTGGTCATGGTATTGATCAGCATGACTTTCGGCGTGACCAGCTGCGCCAGGTCCTTGTCGCCGGTGGAGATCACCACGTCCAGGCCGGCCTGTTCGGCCTGCACCGACAGCGTGCCGATCACGTCGTCGGCCTCCACCCCTTCTACCATCAGGATCGGCCAGCCCATGGCGCGCACCGCCTCATGGATCGGCTCGATCTGCAGGCGCAGGTCATCCGGCATCGGCGCGCGGGTCGCCTTATAGTCGGGATACATATCGTCGCGGAAGGTCTTGCCCTTGGCGTCGAACACGCAAGCGATGTAGGCAGCCGGGAAGTCGGCGCGCAGGCGGCGTAGCATATTGACCATGCCGTGCATGGCGCCGGTGGGATGGCCTTCGGCGCTGCGCAGGTCAGGCAGGGCGTGGAAGGCACGGTACAGGTAGCTGGAACCATCGACCAGCAACAGGGTCTTTTGCATAGCGGGAGAGTGGTGTAAATCTCAATATTCCATTATCGCAGAGTTTTACAACGGGACAGGAGGGCATTTGATACAATGGTTAAACCAATAAATTGAACGAAATCCCATCATGCGCGCCCAAACTTCCTGGCTTGCCCTTCCCTTCGTCCTGCTGGCCACCGGCGCCGTGGCGCAGTCTGCCCCGCCCCAGCCGCAGCAACTGGAACGCATCGAGGAAGTCGACAATCCGGTAACCGTCTCGGCCAAGCCGAGCACGCAAACCAGGATTGTGGAAAAGCGCGAAGGTGGCCGCGTGACCGAAGCCAAGGTCAAGAGCGGCGGAAGCACGTATACCGTCAAGCCGAATACCCCGGCTGGCAGCGCACTGCCCGGCGATGCAGCCGGCTCGGCCAACCGTGGCCCGCAGTGGACCGTGCTGGAGTTCGACCTCCTCGCCAAGAAGAAGAAACGCTCTGCCGAGGAAGCGGACAAGGAGGACGGCCCGCCGCCTCCACCGCCAGCCCAGCCGGCCGCGTCAACTAAATAAGCGCGCGCCCCGTACGAACACTTAACCTGGTTTCTCATGGCAGTTTTTACCCCGGTCTCACTGGAAGATGTCGGCCATTGGATCAAGCAATTCCCCCTTGGCAAAGCCGTCGCGCTGAAAGGCATCGCGTCCGGCATCGAGAACAGCAATTTTTTCCTGACAACCGAGCGCGGCGAGTTCGTGCTCACGATTTTTGAAAACCTCACCTTCGAGCAGCTGCCGTTCTACCTGCAGTTGATGCGCCACCTGGCCGAACACGGCGTGCTGGTGCCAGCGCCCGTCCCCAACGACCAGGGTGAACTCTGCGTGCCGCTGCACGGCAAGCCGGCCGCCATCGTCTCCAAGCTGGAAGGCAAGCCGCAGATGGCACCGCAGCCGGTGCACTGCGCCGCTGTCGGCGCCATGCTGGCGCGCCTGCACCTGGCCGGCCAGGACTTCGCCCTGCAGCAGCCCAACCTGCGCGGCCTGCCGTGGTGGCGCGAAGCTACCGCCGCCGTGCTGCCGCACCTGGCGCTGGAACAAGCCCACCTGCTGCACGACGAGATGAAATTCCAGGAAGCGCTGCATGCTTCCGCCGACTACCACACGCTGCAGCGCGGCCCGGTGCACGCCGACCTGTTCCGCGACAACGTGATGTTCGACGGCGAGCGCCTGACCGGCTTCTTCGACTTCTACTTCGCAGGCTGCGATAGCTGGCTGTTCGATGTCGCCGTGACCGTCAACGACTGGTGCATCGACCTCGCCACCGGCGCGCTCGACGAAGCACGCGTGCGCGCCATGCTGGACGCCTACCACGCCGTGCGGCCATTCACGGCCGCCGAGCACTCGCTGTGGCCTGCCCTGCTGCGCGCCGGAGCATTGCGCTTCTGGATATCGAGACTGTACGATTTTTATTTGCCGCGCGCCGCCGAAATGCTGACGCCGCACGACCCTACCCACTTTGAGCGCATCCTGCGCACACGCATTGCCGTACCGGCCCCGGAGTTGTATTAAATGAGTCATTTACCCGCCAGCGCAGGCATCGCCTGGATCCGCGAAGGCTTCGCCATCTTCCGCAAGCAGCCCGGCGGGCTGATGCTGCTGATGCTGGCCTATCTGGTGGCGGGGATGATAATGGGGATTATTCCCCTGCTGGGACAGTTGCTGCCGATGATTCTCGCTCCGGTGTTCACAGCCGTGTTCGTGCAAGCCTGCGCAGCAGCTGACCGCCAGCAGAAACTGACGCCGGAAATGCTGCACCCTATCTTCCAGAAACCGGTCTTTCCGCGCCTTGCTGGATTGGGCACGCTGTTTGTGATTGTGCTGATCTTGCTCACCTTCGTGTTTGCGAGCATTGTCGGTCTCGATACCATGCGCCAGTTAGTGGAGCAGAAGATGAAGGCCAGCGCGGTGGCAGCCAATGGCAATGTAAACTTTGCCATTTTGGTTGTCTTCCTGGTTTCCCTGCCAGTCAGCATGGCCATGCTGTTTGCGGCACTGCTGATCTTCTGGCAGCAGATGGGCGTCGGCAAAGCACTTTTCTTCAGCTTCTTCGGGGTATGGCGTGCCTTGCGTCCCTTCCTGCTGTACTTCCTGTCGTGGGTAGTGATTGTGATGCTGTTGTCGAGTATGGTGATAATACTGTTCGGCGAAACACTACTTGGCGCAGCAGTGCAGCAGTCAGTCCTGATGGTCATCGCAATGATCATTCAATGCTCGGTGTACGCGGCCTACAAAGGCATATTCGGCGAGCCGAATTTGCCTGGCGCAGGGCCGACGCAAACGCCGACATAGTCTGCCGCCGGGCTCCCGTATCAGGGTGATTCGCTTACGCATTGGCTTAGATTCGCTGCAGAAGCCGAGGGACAGCGACCGAATGAAACCACTCGACCTGAGACTGCGTATCAGGGACCGGCAGGCGGCGAGCTCGCGACAGAATCGCAAATGCCTCCGCTGCGGGAATTCCAAGCTTCAGTAGTACGCAAGCAGCAGTGAGGCCGGAACGACCAATGCCAGCGCGACAATGCACCGCAACGCCGTGATAGTTTTGCACCAGCGAAGTCAACTCGTGTACCAGCGCGAAGAAGTCCGCTGAAGAAGCGGGCGTACTTCGATCTTGAATCGGCAATGACTTGTACTCGATCCCGCTAACCTTGCAAAGTGCCGCCTCATTTGAAATGGACAGTTCTTCGATTTCATATCGATGCAGCAGGCTGACGACATGGGTGACCCCTGACCGTTTCCAGCCTGCGATTTCATCTTCAAGCCAATCACCACCTCGAGGACGAGGCATGATTGCTAGCCTTAGAGGTTCGATATCACGAACCCAGTAAACTTCCGCTGACATAGGAATATATTCCTCGCTATTCGACGTATGCGAAGCGGTACATTGCTCTCAGCATACGGGTGAACTCTACTATCTATAATTTGGCCAGACAACGTTCCAGGTTGTCGGCCCCTTCTATCCTGGACGCACGAGAAGCTGAATTATAAGGCCGACAGCACGTAACACGGACTCACATGAACGCAGATCTCACTATTGCCAACGACGCGAACGAGGTCGTGAGATTGAATCTGCATCAGTTCACATGGATTCAAGCGGAGGAGCCGGTCAGCCTCTAGATCCACCACAGCCTGGATATCCCGGTCATTCAATGTAGGCACATGTTCCTCAATAGTCGATGACGGTCTACTTTGGCCGATAGCACATCAGACGTGCCATGATTCAACTGGGCTGGCGCCACAGGCGGTGAGAATTTTGCAGGATTTGAAAATCGCGAGAAGCTTCATGTAGGCTCTAGGGCGAACGCATTCTTGGCAAATTCCGTGCGCGCGGCCAGCGGTATTCGACCGCCCCTCATACAAGAATGCACTCATCCGAATAGCCCCCTACGGCGGTACCACCTAATGCATGCAGCCTCAAGAAGGAAGAAGCCCACCAACGAAAACATGAAAAGCCAAGGTATAAGTATTCCCCCCGCAAACATCGGCATGACGACGAACCAGCAACAAAATTTGTAGTACCGGGGAAGTGCATTGTACCGCTCCCGCTTTTCAGGGCTTTGTTTGAAGTCGCGCTTATTCAATAAGGCATGCGTGCACAATAGAAACGCATAGCAAATGGCGAAGAGCATAATTTAGTGCAGCGGTGACAAGGAATTCATGCTTCTTTTTCCAACGTACGCCAATCAGGGGGCGCGCGTCCTGCTGACTGAATTGTTGGACTATTTACTTGCCATGGCTAATGCGACGAACGGTGGCATCATCTCTGGAGATTTCTGCAACTGCGACGCCACCGCAGTTGCGGCGTCCGGCACATAACCAGCGGCTGGCTTGTAGTTGTGAGGCTCCGAGCTCTGGGCAAGCGCGTTCGCTGAAAGGAAGGCTACAAAGAAGAGCATCAAGAGATTATTCATATGGGACAACGTGCTTGCTCAGCGGCGCCCTTAGGCGTCCAACGGAACCTATGATTAGCGATGGGGCTCATGTTCTGGCTACCAGACGTTCGAGAGATAGGATACCTGCGATCATCTTATCCCTTGCCGAAGAGTTGGCGGAATGAACTGCGATCTTAGGTGGTTTGAAACCACGAAGCGCAACGGCCTCCTCAATCCAAAGCACAACGTCGTACCCGGTCCCACGTTCGTCGTCGCCGAGGTCGTGGTCCAAGCTCAATTCTTCCACGGCTCCAGATTCAAGAAGCTCGATGGCTTCATCGGGCCAATAGACTCGCACCCATCCCTCTGGGGTAGTGCGTTCATCGTCAAGAAAAACTCGCATGCGTACGGAAGATGGAATCGCTAAGTTTCAAAGTAACTGGCTGCCGGAAGGCGCAGCGTGGAGGCTGTACAGTTGCCCCTCCCCAGGTTCGCAAAAATTGTATTAAATCCCGCCAAGATAATAGCTGAGCAGCCCATCTGAACTTTCGATGCCGAGAATGTCCATGATCTCTTCTATTTCCATTCCAAAATGATCTCGGGCTTCAGTGTCTTCGTCTTCGACTAATCGAAGCGAACTTTGAATTTGAGTAAGCACCCAGCGCTTGCTCGGGTTTTCACCAACGCCAACAATAAGCTTGTCGACCAATGCGTTCAGGATGTCAGAGAGGAGTTCGCGTTCAGGTTCGGCGCCTAGGCCAGGCAGTTCTTCGAGCTTTGGGGCGCTGCGGAATGCGACAAGATCAGCGATCACGGCGTCGTCAACGATGAGCGCTTCGTCTTCTACTTCGGTAATAGGATCGTACGTCATTGATCAATAGTCCAATGTACTAATTCAGCCGCGCCGAAGGCGTCGGCTGGAATGCTTGGTTGGGCCCATTACGCCGCATAGCAATAACGTCTTGGCCCCGAGCCAAATATGAGTATAGCCGCTTGGCCAAAAAGTCCGGCAGCTCTTCGGCACTGACGGCTTCAAACGACGCGGCACCGTAGAACTCCGCGAGGTGTGAATATGGCAGGCAAAACGCTTGGCCAATGTCCATATGCCCGGCACAAGCCTTCAGCAACTGCGAACCGATTCCTTGCCTTTGGAACGTTTCGCTGACCTGCATGCCTCGAAGCACTGTGACGCCATCTTCAGAACATAAGCGTACCGCACCAACAATTTTCTCGCTCGCGGTGGCAACAATTACTGTGTCGTTTTCATCGATCCCACCACCGTATCCAGCCTCGACGTAAAGCGCGCCAACTTGAGGTACGTCAGCATTCTTAGCAAGCCTGACCTTAACCATGTGAGACCCAACGTTGAACGTAAGCGGCCATAGCAACGAGCAGCGTTGCGGAGGCCCGGTTGACGGAATGGTTGGGCAAAAGCGCTTTCATAACAAGCGTTCGCTCACTCGTTGATCGAGCAAGCGATCAATTGCCTCGATTTTTTTGGTAGCGCCAGCCAAGTCAAAGGTGTCTCCGTCACAAACTGCTAAAGCCTCATTATGGAGAGCATACGCGATGTGCGCCGCGATGCGCACCGACATGTCTGCGTCCACGGAACTGCCAAGATAGCCAGAAAGAAGCAGCCGAATTTCGTAGAGCGCCTTCGCAAGAAGCTTGGTTTGATCTGATGTGTCCATTGTCATGTCCGGGCCCAACGTAAATTCGGCATCATATTAACGTTTTAACAAACCTAATTATGACGCCAAACTCCGGGCCTATCAATCACCAATGACGAGACCAGCCAGCCGCCACGCCCCGTCTCCCGGCCTCCCAAGCGCTGCGCCGGTATAATGGAGGGATGCAAAATCTCCTCCACAACCTCAATCCCGAACAACTCGCAGCAGTCACCCTGCCACCGCAAAATGCCCTGATTCTGGCCGGTGCCGGATCGGGCAAGACGCGCGTGCTGACCACCCGTATCGCGTGGCTGATCCAGACTGGCCAGGTATCCCCGTCCGGCGTGCTGGCGGTGACCTTTACCAACAAAGCGGCAAAGGAAATGCTCACCCGTCTGAGCGCCATGTTGCCGATCAATACACGCGGCATGTGGATCGGCACCTTCCACGGCCTGTGCAACCGCTTGCTGCGCACCCACTACAAGGATGCGGCCCTGCCGCAGACTTTCCAGATCCTCGATTCGCAAGACCAGCTATCGATGATCAAGCGCCTGCTGAAGGCGAACAATATCGACGATGAAAAGTTCCCGCCGAAGCAGGTGGTGTACTTCATCAATAACAACAAAGACCAGGGCTTGCGCGCCTCGCAGGTGGAGGCCTACGACGCGCTGGAGCGCAAACTGGTCGAGTTGTACCAGCTCTATGACGACCAGTGCCAGCGCGAAGGCGTGGTGGATTTCGCCGAACTGCTGCTGCGCACCTACGAACTGTTGTCGCGCAACGAACCGCTGCGCCAGCACTACCAGCAACGCTTCCGCCACATCCTGGTCGACGAGTTCCAGGATACGAACAACCTGCAGTACGCCTGGCTGAAACTGATGGCTGGCCATGCCTCGCCATTCGGCGGCGCGCTGTTCGCCGTGGGCGACGATGACCAGAGCATCTACGCTTTCCGCGGCGCCAACGTAGGCAATATGCAGGCCTTCGAAAGCGAGTTCCAGGTCAAGAACCTGATCAAGCTGGAACAGAACTACCGCTCGCACGGCCACATCCTGGATTCGGCCAACCTGCTGATCGCCAACAACAGCCGCCGCCTGGGCAAGAACCTGCGCACCGACGCCGGCCATGGCGAGCAGGTACGCGTGTACGAAGCCAGCTCGGACCTGCAGGAAGCGCAGTGGATCATTGAAGAAGCCAAGTCGCTGATCGCCGAGGGAGCCCTGCGCCGCGAAGTCGCGATCCTGTACCGCTCGAATGCGCAGTCGCGCGTGATCGAACATGCCCTGTTCTCGGCCGGCATGCCTTACCACGTGTACGGCGGCCTGCGCTACTTCCAGCGCGCTGAGGTCAAGCATGCCATCGCTTACCTGCAGTTGATGGACAACCCGCATAACGATTCGGCCTTCCTGCGCGTGGTGAATTTCCCGGCGCGCGGCATCGGTGCGCGCTCGATTGAGCAACTGCAGAACGCAGCAGCCACCTACAACTGCTCGCTGTACGCCGCAGTGCCGTACATGGTCGGCAAGGCCGGCACCTCGCTGGCCGCCTTTACCAAGCTGATTGAGGGGGTGCGCTTCGAGACCCAGCAACTGGCACTGCCGGAACTGGTGAAGATCACGCTGGATTCCTCCGGCCTGCTGCTGCATTACCAGAATGAGAAGGAAGGCGCCGACCGCGTCGAGAACTTGGAGCAGATGGTCAGCGCTGCTACGCAGTTCGTGTCCGAAGAAGGCTTCGGACAGGGGGCGCCTGCGCACCTCGGTCCGCAGGCTTCGGCCTCCGCCGGCGCGCAAGTGGTGGTAGCAGACGGCGTGGAGATCATCGACGCCGATGCTCCGCTGGCGACCGTGATGTCGCCTCTGTCCGCATTCCTGTCCCACGCTTCGCTGGAAGCCGGCGACAACCAGGCCCAGGAAGGCCAGGATGCGCTGCAGCTGATGACGGTGCACTCGGCCAAGGGCCTGGAGTTCGACAATGTCTTCATCACCGGCCTGGAAGAAGGCCTGTTCCCGCACGAGAGCAGCTCGAAAGAAGAAGGCGGCGTGGAGGAAGAGCGTCGCCTGATGTATGTTGCGATCACACGTGCGCGCAAGCGCTTGTACATGTCGTTCTGCCAGACCCGCATGCTGCACGGCCAGACGCGCTACAACATGAAGTCGCGCTTCTTCGACGAACTGCCGGAGGAATCGCTGAAGTGGCTGACGGCGCGGGTGCAGAACAACTGGTTCTCCACTGGCTCACGCAAATCGGCGTGGGATGAAATGCCGTCCGTACCAAGCGCCGACAATCGCCTGGCAGCACGCATGAACGAGCGCTCCGGCGCCTCCGGCGGCTGGCGCATTGGCGAATCCGTCGCTCACGCCAAGTTCGGAGAAGGCGTCATCGTCAATCTCGAAGGCAGCGGTGCCAACTGCCGCGCGCAAATCAACTTCGGCTCCTTCGGCATGAAGGTGCTCGACCTGTCAGTAGCCAAACTGGAACGGATCTGATGCCATCCCGGGTGGAAATGTTCGCATTTCCGCCGATCGTTGAGCCAGATCGAAGCGCAACTTCAACTATTTGCCGGTCGCGCGTACTCCTGGCTCTGCGTTTTTGCATAGCTTAAACGCGATTATTGGGAATATTCATGCATTGAAGCATAGCCTACAGTGGGCGCCATCGTCATCCGAATTCTCACTGGAGGCTGCACATGGAAACCCTTCTGATCCCTGCTTCGCTATTCGCCGGCGGCCTGCTCGCCGTACAGGCGGGCGCCAATGCGCAATTATCGAAAGCAACCGGCAGCCCATTTGCTGCGACCACGCTGCAACTGTCGGTCGGCACCCTTGCACTGCTGGTGCTTGCCCTGCTGACTGGAACGCTGACTGCAGTTGCCGCCCTGCCCCATGTGCCTTGGTGGCATGCAGTCGGCGGCGTGGCGAGCGCATTCTATGTCGTCTCCACCATCCTCCTGTTTCCGCGGCTCGGCGCAATCGTATCGGTAGGCCTGTTCATTGCCGGCCAGATGCTGGCTTCATTTGCGCTCGACGTCACTGGCCTGGCGGGTGGCATGCCGCGCACGGTCGATACGCCGCTCGCAGCCGGCATGCTGGCGATCCTGGCGGGCGCCGCGATCATCGTGAAGGGGCAGTCCCGCCAGCAATCGCAGCCAGTCGCGGGCAAGGCTGGCTGGATCGTCCTCGCATTGCTTGCCGGTGCAGTATTACCGGTACAGGGTGTGGTGAATGGCTTGTTGCGGCATGATCTCGGAGCGCCGTTTGTGGTTGGCGCAGTGAGCTTCCTGGTCGCCACCCTGGCGATGGCTTTGGCTCTGCTGTTCTCGGCTACATTCCTGCGCGCTCCAGCGCCTTCGCTGCAGGGCCTACCGTCCATGCCTTGGTGGGGTTGGCTGGGCGGCTTCGCTGGCGCGATCTATGTCACTACGGTGTTCACTGCGATTCCGGTCATCGGCGCGTCGGCGGCAGTCGGGCTGACGGTCGCCGGGCAGCAAGTGGCTTCTGTCTTCGTCGACCGGCATGGCTGGTTCCGGCTGCCGAAGCGAGACGTCTCAGCGCTGCGCCTGGCCGGCGTCGTGCTGCTGCTCTCCGGCGTGGCCGTCATCAAGTTGCTGTGACACGCATCAGGCGTTGTGGGCAGCATTCCCCGCAACGCCTGCCTTCAAGCTAACGAACTGTTTCCCGAGGTCGTTGTCGCCGACGGCCCCTACAAATCTTTCCAGGATTTGCATGTATTCATCGCAGTGGGGATGCACAGTCATTTCTGCGGCAAAGCCGGCGAAGAAGTCCTGCCGGCATGCCTCATTGAGAAGTATGATGGTCACAAATCCCCAGAACTTCAGATTGATCCAGTAATTTGCCGTCGATGCGCGTGAAGGGTAATCGCTTGGGTCGTAGTTGAGGGCACGAAGCAAGCCGAGTGCTCGTCGCGCCGTCTTTCCATCTTCAGCAAATGGACGGAATTTTTCAATCTTGTCGAGCATCCCGGGGATGTGGATGTACTTGTCGCACTGCTTCAGGACGGCCATGCGATGTTTGAACTCGTCATGGTTCGGCATTGCTTCCTGGTCAAAATTGCAGTCTCCATGGTGTCCAAAGAGATGCACCCCGTCCAAGCGGGGGAAGCGGATGGACGGATAGCCGCGGTGCGATTCTGCCATGATGTCGTGGTAGGAAAGGAGCAAGGTGTCCATGTCGCCCTTGCCATATTTTTTCGGCACCTGGCTTTGCCTCAGGATATGAAAATAGACCTTTCGATGCAAAGAGCCGGTAAGCAGCGATTCCTTTTTCGCGGCGATCAGCAATTTCTCCAGAGCGTCAGGAGAGGCGCCGTTCTTCCGGTCAGCGAAGGCTGCGTCTTCGATATCGATGATGTCGTCGATAAACTCCTGGGTCAGTTTGATGGACTTGAGCAGCGATCCAAGGTCGGGCGTGCCGCCCATACTCGGATAGAAGGTGTCGGTTCTTTTTAGTCTGAAAGCCTTGAACGGCATGTGTTGTCCAATATGGATATGTGATTCGAAGCCCTGGTCAGCTCACCAGCCGCCAGCCCCACCAAGTGTAGTGGTATTCCCGCTCCTGCACTTCGAAGGCTGATCCGCAAGTAGTGCATGAACACCGGTAGAAGTCGATCCAGTGACCGTCAACGTAGGTGATCTTGTCGATGCTTACATTCCCTGCAGCTTGTTCCTCGTTGGGGTCGAACATCAAGTACTCGGGATAAAGGCGGCACAGGCACCCTGCGCCGTCCCGGCGATAGCGCAGCTTGCGAAGCGCGAACTGCAAATGTTTGTCGTTGGGGATCAACATGCCCCCAAGCTTCAAATTTTTCGTACTGGATGTGATCTCGTCGAGGACCGATACGAGTGCGTCCAGTTCGCCCGCATCGCGAAGCTTGATGATCGCACAAGCACTCGACCAGACCCTGGTCGGGTCGCCAGAAAGGATATCGTCAATCAGTTTGCTCATTCTGCACACTTCTTATTCGCGAGTAGTTTTGCCTTCGCCGCATCGTCATCTGGAATGAGACCCATGACATCCGGCAGTTTTACAGGTGTGGATCCATTCGTGATGGTTACGTACTCGGTTCGAGAACTTTCGTCATCGGGATCTCGTCGTAGGTCACGCCATCGACGATCAGTGCGGCGGGCTCGTAGCCCCAGGCCTTGAAGCCCAGTGATTCATACAGCTTCTGCGCCGGCTCGTTGCCTGCGGTGACGGCCAGGCTGACGTGGGTCACGCCTTGCATCGAGGCGGCACATTCCAGTGCATGCTCCATCAGCTTGCGCGCGGCTCCTTTGCCTCGATGGGTGCTGGCGACATACACCGCGCGAATATGTGCGCGGTGGCGCTGCTTAGGGCCGCTGTCGCGATCCACGCGCGCGATGGCAATCAACGTCCCGCCATCGAACGCGCCGAGATAGTCGCGCCCCGAACCTGGCGACAGGCGCCGCGCGATCTCGCTGAGCGGCGTGGTGGACTCTTCTTCAAAGCTGGCCGTGAATGCGGAAGGCGCTTCGCGCAAGCCTTCAAGGCGCAAGGAATGGTAGGCGGCGGCATCGCCGGGTGTCAGAAGTCTTGTATTCATGGTGCCAGCATTGTACTGAATGATGGGTTTTCGCCAGATGTTGTCGCGAAACCGCCAAGCTGGCGGTCAGGGCCTTGAAGGCGCGGCTGAAGGTGCGAATATGCACTCCATACAAGCCAAAGGAGCAATGATGAGCGCCCAGAACGATCTCGCCGCTATCAACCAGAAGATACTCGCCGACGGCGAATCCCTGCCACTGGTGCAGCTAAAGGACGGCAGCAAGGTTCAAACCGGCACTGTCGCCACCATGTTGCGCAATATCGCGCTGTATAACGCCGGCGAACGCGGCGACATCGAAAGACAATTGGAAGCTGCCATCCCTACCGTCGCTAAGGTGGGCCTGTTCGACCTGTTCCCGCCGGAGGAGTGGATATCAGGCAGCAATCAGGGCCGCCGCCTCGTCGGGACGTTGGCGGCCCAGTACCTTGCCTTGCCAGTGGCCGAGGAACCGCTAGTCGACGCCTGAAAAAATGGGGTACGTCCCCATTTTTTTACTGCACGCCGGCTGACGGGCCGCTGATGCGCACCGGTGCCTGGTAGCCGTCGGGCTTGTCGCCCAGCGGGGCTGCGCCCGACAGCATGGTTTGCATGCCAGGGGTGAAGAAGGTGTACGGGTAGCCTGTCGCTTTCGCACTGACCGCATCCAGGCGGGCACGCAATTCGGATGGCAGCTCGAAGTCCAGCGCGCCAAGGTTGTCCTGCAACTGCGCCAGCTTGGTCGCACCCACCATCACGGTGGCCACGCCGGGGCGGTTGGCCACCCAGTTCACTGCCACCTGCGCCATGCTGCGCCCCACTTCGTTCGCTACCTTTTCCAGCTCCGCCACGATGGCGAAATTGCGCTCGCTGAATTTGGCGAAGGCCGGGTTGTTGGAGCCGCTCATGGTTTGCAAGCGCCCTTCGCCGAACTGGCCGCCGCTGCCTGGCTTGTACTTGCCGGACAACAGGCCGCTGGCCAGCGGGCTCCAGACCATCACGCCCATGCCGTGCTGCGTGCCAAGAGGGATGTATTCGTCTTCGATGGCGCGTTCGGCCAGCGAGTACTCCATCTGCAGTGTGGTCAACGGCTCGTAGCCGCGCAGTTCGGCAATAGTTTGCATGCGGCTGGCGTACCAGGCCGGCACGTTCGACAGGCCGATATGGCGCACCTTGCCGGCGCGTACCGCATCATCGAGCGTGCGCAAGACTTCCTCCGGCTGCGTCACCATGTCCCACGCGTGCACCAGGTACAGGTCGACGTGGTCGGTGGCGAGGCGCTGCAGCGAGCCTTCCAGCGCGCGCATCAGGTGCTTGCGGCCGTTGCCGCCTGCGTTGGGATTGGAAGGGTCGCTGCTGTAGGACGCCTTGGTGGCCAGCACGATCTTGTCGCGCAAGCCGCTGTCGCGCACGAACTCGCCGACCCAGCGCTCCGACTCGCCATTGGTGTACAGGTCGGCCGTGTCGACCAGGTTGCCGCCCGCCTCGGTGTAAGTCATGAACTGCTCGCGGGCGCTGGCCTTGTCCGCGCCCCAACCCCAATCGGTGCCGAAGGTCATGGTGCCGAGCGCCAGGCGCGACACGCGCAGGCCGGAATTGCCGAGGGTGTAATACTGTTTAAGGGACATGCTTTCTCCATGGTGGTTTGTTGACAATGAGGAAATGCCATTTCAACAATACCATGGATATGAAAGTCGGGGTCAGCTCCGGCAATCGGACATTTTGCGCAGCAAAATGTCCGATTGCCGGAGCTGACCCCNAGTAGCAAAACGCCCCGTGCGCGCAAGCGCCGGGGCGTTTTTTTTCGAAAGTCGGGGTCAGCTCCGGCAATCGGACATTTTGCGCAGCAAAATGTCCGATTGCCGGAGCTGACCCCGACTTTTATTGCATTAGCGGCTTGGCGCTGCCGTTGCTGATCGCTTCGTCGATCAGGGCGCGCGAGGCCTTGTCTGCCTCGCGTGACAGGCGGCCTTGCTCGCGTCCCAGTTCACCCATCTTGCGGCCCATTTCGGCCAGCGGCCTGGACGCTTCGGCGATGCGGGCATGCATGGCGGCCGTCGGCGCCTGGCGTGCTGCCAGTGCTGCGTGGCGGGCGGCGATCTCGCTGCCCTGGCGCGCCATTTCCGCCGACAGTGGCTCCAGCTGCTTGCGCAAATCTTCCAGGTCGATTTCGATCCGGGCGCGGGTCTTGTCGTCGGCCATTTCCATCTTGCGGCTGGCTTTTTCCATGGCGCGGCCGATGCGTTCCTGCTGGCGTGCGGACAGTTCCATCTTGCGCTCGATGTCGCGCTCGATGGCTTGCTGCTCCTTGCTGCCCATGGCGGCTTCGACTTCTTTCGCAATCTGGTCGCTCATGGCTTCCACTTGCTTGCCTTGGATGTCCATCAGCTTGCCCTGCTCTTCCATGATCTTGCCGTGGGCTTCAGCCGGCTTCCACAGTTCACGCACCTTGCCCAGCAGGACCGGGTCCCGGATCACGTAGGACTTGCCGTCTTTGCGAACGTAGATGAACTCACCTTTGGTGTCCTGGCGCAAGCGCTTCAGCGTCGTCAGGTCGCCAGGCGCGCCGTGGAAGCCGTTGACCGACAGGTGCTTGTCGTTGTCGCGCACAAAGGCGTAGGCGCTGCGGCTGTTGTCGTCGATCGAGATGTAGCTGCTGCTTTCGATCTCCCTCAGTTCCTTCGGCAGTTTTGGTGGCTTTGGCGGTTTGGGCGGGGCCGGGATTGCGGCCATCGGTGCAGGAGGGGCTGGCGGCGCCAGTTCAGCCATGGATGCAGGAGGCGCCGGCGGAGCTGGTGGTGCGGCGACTGCCAGCGGTGCCGGCGGGGCCGGTGGTGCAGGCTCCACGTCGTGCTGGTCGTCGGCATCGCTGACGTGCATGATCACGGCGGGCGCCGGTGCGGCTTCAGGCGCTGCGGCGCCATCTGGGGACGGCGCGGCCAGCGCCGCAGGTGCGGCAACAGCACTGGCGGCTGGAAGCGAGATCGCTTGCGGCATGGCGTGGGCATACAGCGCGGCGCAGGCGGCGAAAATTCCTAACAACGGGGTCGCCATCTTCCAGCTCAGAGGCTGTGCATCTGGACGGATCAGGCGTTTGATTCGGGACATGAGGTCTCCTCCGTTTGCCGCGGGGGCAGCAAAATGAATGGTGGTGAACTGGAACTTGTCCAGCTCGGAAAGTGCAAGTGCCAGGCGCCGCGGTTCGCCGAGCGTGCTTGCGGCTAAGTCGTCTGCTATCTGTTCGCGTTCGCGGCGGATGCATTGCGACAGCATCCACACGCTGGGGTGGTAGAACAGGAAAATCTCGATGCCGCTCTGGACCAGGTTGACCAGGTAGTCGTGGCGGCGCACATGGGCCAGCTCGTGGGCCAGCAGCGCTTCCAGCAAGTCGGGCGGCAGGCCGCTGACCAGCGAGGCAGGCAGCAGCACGATCGGGCGCAGGATGCCGGCCGTGATCGGCCCTTCCAGCGCATCCTCCGACACGCCAAGGCGCACCGGGCGGCGGATGCCCATGCGCCGGGCCAGCGCGGTGGCGCGGGCTTGCCAGCTTGGGTCGGCGTGGTAGTGGTTGGGCAAGGTGCGGGTACGCACCCATTGCAGGCCGAGCGACAGGCGCAGCGTCATCAGCGCGGCGCCGGCGGCCCACAGCAGCACCAGCCAGGACATCTGGCGGCGCAGCAGGTATTCCCAGGATGCCATGGCGTCGATGTCGACCAGGGCTGTCCCGGCGCCCATGCCATCGGCGGCACCGGGGATGGCGGCGATGGCGCTGGTTTCCAGCGGCGCTGGCAGCACGTAGCCGGTATCGGCGGCGTCGGCCAGGCGCCAGGCGAAGTTGGCCAGGGGGAGCGCGGCGCACAGCAGCAAGGCGATGCAGGCCACCAGGTAGCGGGCTTGCGGCCTGGCGTTGCGCAGGGCGTGCAGGAGTAGTGCCGCGACGCAGCCGATCAGCAGGCCTTGCCACAGGAAGTGCAGCAGGGACCAGCCCAAGGCGGGGATGACGGCGTTCAGCAGGTTGCTCATGGCAGGCGGCTCCGGTTTGATGGTGTCCTTGCAAACTAGATTAAATGATCTAGAACTTTGTGTCTAGAACTTTTTGTCTAGTTCTGGTTGCGAGTGCTCAGGAGCCAATGTAGCGGAGTGCGGCGGCGGCGGATCGGGATTTGCGATGAACGGCGATTTTCGCCGCCTGGGGCGTGGAAAACCGGTAAAAGCGGGGTCGGACCCACAGGGCCAGACCCCGGCGGCGCGGCGGCCGCGGGCTTAGTAGACGACTACGGAGCGGATCGATTCGCCGCGTTCCATCAGGTCGAAGCCTTCATTGATGCGTTCCAGCGGGAGGGTGTGGGTGATCAGCTCATCGATTTTGAGCTTGCCTTCCATATACCAGTCTACGATCTTCGGCACGTCGGTGCGGCCGCGCGCGCCGCCGAAGGCTGAGCCCAGCCAGTGGCGGCCGGTCACCAGCTGGAATGGACGAGTGGAGATCTCCTGCCCTGCCGCCGCCACGCCGATCACGATCGACTTGCCCCAGCCTTTATGGCAGCACTCGAGCGCCTGGCGCATCAGCTGGGTATTGCCGACGCACTCGAAGCTGTAGTCGGCGCCGCCATCGGTTAGTTGCACAATGGCGTCCACCACGTTCTCCACGTCGCGCGGATTGATGAAGTGGGTCATGCCGAACTGGCGCGCCATCGCTTCGCGCGCCGGGTTGATGTCGATGCCGATGATCTTGTCGGCGCCCACCATCCTGGCCGCCTGGATCACGTTCAGGCCAATGCCGCCAAGGCCGAACACCACCACATTGGCGCCCGCTTCCACCTTGGCGGTGAACAGCACGGCGCCCACGCCGGTGGTCACGCCGCAGCCGATGTAGCATACCTTGTCGAATGGCGCGTCGGAACGGATCCTGGCCAGTGCGATCTCCGGCACTACGATATAGTTGGAGAAGGTCGAAGTGCCCATGTAGTGGAACAGCGGCTTGCCGTCCAGCGAGAAGCGGCTCGATCCATCCGGCATCAGGCCCTTGCCCTGGGTGGAGCGGATCGCCTGGCACAGGTTGGTCTTGCGCGACAGGCAGAACTTGCACTGCCGGCATTCCGGCGTGTACAGCGGGATCACATGGTCGTCTTTTTTGAGCGAAGTGACGCCCGGCCCGACGTCGACCACCACGCCAGCACCTTCGTGGCCGAGAATGGCCGGGAACAGCCCTTCCGGATCGGCGCCGGACAGGGTGTAGTGGTCGGTATGGCAAATGCCGGTGGCTTTGATCTCCACCAGCACTTCGCCCGCGCGCGGGCCGTCCAGGTCCACTTCTTCAATGGTCAGCGGCGCTCCGGCCTTCCATGCTACTGCTGCTCTCGTCTTCATCCCGGTACTCCGAATGTGATAAAGACGACAGCATAGCTTAACTCCTGACAGCCAGCATGGACTCCAGCCCCAGCATATGCGAGACGGTACGCCAGAGTTGGCGCGGCGAAGTCCAGGGCTTGGGCAGGAAAGCGTGGGCCTGGTGATGCAGCATCGGCTGGCTGGCGGAATACAGCAGGACCGGGGTGTCCTGGTCGGCCTGGCGCAGGGAATGGATCAGGGTGTGGCCGTCGCCATCCGGCAGGTCGGGATCGATCACCACCATCGCAAACTCACCGTGCTGCAATTGGCTTTGCGCCTGGCTGTAGCTGGACGCGTGCACCACATGGATTTCCGGCGCCAGCAAGGTCGCCAGGACCACGGCGCTGTCTTCGTCGTGATCGACGTGCAGCACCCGTGGCGCCGGATGCAAATCAAATGACATGTTCATGAAGCGGTTCTCCGCACTGCAGGGGATGGTCGGCGGAGCTGGGCCGAAGGATGTTGCCGGGCCGCGAAGGAGGGGCGGCCGCTGAGGGTGTTGCGGTGGGCAAGTTGGGGCCCACCGCATTAGTCTACTTTAAGTGTATGGCACGCGGAAAGCTTTATTTCTTCAGGCGTGAGTTAAACGCTGCATGCAAGCTGTTCAACATTTCTTCCGCAGCCAGCAACTGGTCGGCCACTTCGTTGATCTTGCGCCGGCTGGAACGGGCATGGTCGCGCAGCACTTCGAAGGCGGTGTTGCGGTCGGTCTGGTACTTGCACATCAACAGGCCCACGGCCAGGCTGGTCTCGCGGCCGGCAGCCAGCGCTGCGTTCAGGTTGATCTCGGTGCGGCGCAACTGGCGGATTTCATCGGCGCGCGCCAGGCCGGCTTCGAAGGCTGGCATCAGGTGGTGCTCGTCGACCGGTTTCACGACAAAGCCCACCGCGCCGTAGGCGGCGGCCTGCTTGCCGGCGTCGGCATCGCCGCGGCCGGACAGGAACATGAAAGGCACCGTGGTGTTGCGGTTCAATTGCTTGGCCAGTTCCAGGCCCGACATGCCGGGCATGTGGATGTCGAGCAGGGCCAGGTCGGGCTCGCGCTCGGCGATCAGGGACAGGGCCTGGTCCGAAGAGTGCGCCAGCATGGTGTCGTAGCCGGCACGGGCTAGCAATTCGCCCAGGAACTCGGTCAGGATCTTGTCATCATCGACGATCAGGATCAGGCGCTTCGGCGGAGTCTGGGCGTTCATCGGCGTCAACCTTATGGTTATGCTAATGGGGAAATTATAGACTGAAATTCCCGCACTGCAGCCCCTACATCTTCGGCCAGGTAGACGCTGGTGATCGCCGCTACCAGTTGCGCTCCCTCGGCCACCAGCGGCGCCGCATTGAGCGGCGTCATGCCGCCGATCACACACAGCGGCACACTGATCGCTTCGCGCGCATGGCGCAGGATGGCTGGCTGGGTGGTGACGGCGTACTGCTTCACCTTCGATGGATAAAAACCGCCGAACGCCACGTAGCTGGCGCCGGCCGCCTGCGCAGCCTGCGCGCGTGCCAGCTCGCCGTAGCACGAGGCGCCAATCAGCTTGTTGGGGCCGAGCGAGGCGCGCACTTCGGCCAGCGGCGCATCGGTGCCGCCGAGATGCACGCCATCGGCGCCCAGCTCGCGGCACAGCGCCACATGGTCGTTGACCAGGAAGGGCACGCTGTATTGATGGCATAGCTCGCGCAGCGCCCCGCCCTGCTCGCGGCGCAGCGCCGGGCTGGCGTCCTTGTGGCGGTACTGCAGCAGCGCGACGCCGGCGCGCAGCGCCTGCTCGGTCACATCGAGCAATTTATCGGTGTCGTCCCAGTTCGGGGTGACCAGGTAAAGTCCTTGCATCATTTCTCCTTATCGCTGCGGGATGCGCTGGCCGGGCGCGATGGCGTATGAAGCGGCCAGTGCGCGCTGGGTATAGCCTTGCGCCTTGGTCAACGCTTGCGCCATGGTGTTACCCAGCGCCAGCAGGGCCGCCGTGGCTGCGGCCAGCGTGCATCCGCTGCCGTGGAAACCACCCGGCAGGCGCGGCCAGCTCCAGTTCTGCTGGCGGTCGGGGCCCAGCCAGCGGTTGATCACCACGTCGCTGCCTTCATCATGGCCGCCGGTGACCAGCACATGGGTACAGCCCAGCGCACGCAGCGCGCGCGCGTGAGCCAATGCGTCGCCGTGCGCAGTGCCGCGCCAGGCCGGCGGCACGCCGGGCGCCGCCAGCGCCACCATCGGTGCCGCGTCCGCGAGGGCAACGTCCCCCGCCGCGACGGCGTTGGCGACCGCCGGCGTGGTTGCTGCGGCGGTTGCCATGGAGCGCGCCAGCGCGCCGATACCGGAAGCTGCAGCAGCGCCTGCCCGCAGCGGCGCGCGATAACGCGCCGCATTGCCAGCCAGGGCCGCCGCTTCCGGCCCATTCGGCGTGATCAGCGTGGCCAGCGGCAGCAACGGCGCCAGCGCCTGCACCGCATCGTCGCGGCCCAGCGCATCGCCATGGCCGCTGCGCAGCACGGGGTCCAGTACCACCGGCGGGTCGCTATACAGCCGCTGCGCCCAGCCTGGCGCCGCCCCGGCCGCCGCGCGATGGGTGGCGCGTAGCTCGCCAATCAGCGTCGCGATAGCCTGGGCATTTTCCGCACTGCCCGGAATGCCGATCTTCACCGCCGCAACCGGCACTTGCGCCAGCAGCGCACGCGCCTGTTGCAGCACGATTTCCGGCGCCAGCGGCAGCACCGCATGCACGCGGTTATTGTCCTGCACCGTAATGGCGGTCAGCACCGGCAGCGCATGCGCCCCCATCGCCGTGATGGCCTGGATGTCGGCCGCCATGCCGGCGCCGCCCGATGGATCGGCGCCGGAAAACACCAGCACACAAGGCCGGTCGCTCATGCCAGCCTCCCCGCCATCGGCGACGACGGCGAGGCGGCAAAGCGGCGCGGCATGCGGCCGGCCAGGAACGCTTCGCGGCCAGCCTGCACGCCCAGCTTCATGGCGCGCGCCATGCGGACCGGATCGCCGGCAGCCGCGATGGCGGTGTTCATCAGCACGCCGTCGCAGCCCAGCTCCATGGCGATGGCCGCATCGGACGCGGTGCCGACGCCGGCGTCAACCAGCACCGGCACATTGGACTGCTCGATGATCAGCGACAGGTTCCAAGGATTCAGGATGCCCATGCCGGAGCCGATCAGCGACGCCAGCGGCATCACCGCGCAGCACCCGATGTCTTCCAGCATGCGTGCCTGGATCGGATCGTCGCTGCAGTAGACCATCACGTCGAAGCCGTCCTGCACCAGTTCGCGCGCGGCGACCAGCGTTTCCGGCATGTTCGGGAACAGGGTCTTCTCGTCGCCCAGCACTTCCAGCTTGACCAGCTTGTGGCCATTCAGCAGTTCGCGCGCCATCTGCAGGGTGTACACCGCATCCTTCGCCGTATAGCAGCCGGCCGTATTGGGCAGGATGGTGAATTCATGCGGCGGCACATAGTCCAGCAGGCTTGGCGCGTGCGGGTCCTGGCCGATGTTGACGCGGCGGATCGCCACCGTGATGATGTCGGCCCCCGCTGCCAGCGTTGCCTCGCGGGTCTGCGGCAGGTCCTTGTACTTGCCGCTGCCGACCAGCAGGCGCGAGTTGTACTCCTTGCCCGCGATGACCAATGGTTTGTCTTGCATTTGCAGTCTCCCCTTTTCAGCCGCCGCCGATGGCGCGGACGATGTCTACTTTGTCGTTATGATTCAGCGCGACCTGCGGCCAGCGCTGGCGCGGCACCACCTGGCGGTTGACCGCCAGCGCCAGCGCCTGGCCGGTCAGCTCGAGCCCATCGATCAGCGCCTCCAGCGTCTGCTGCGGCGGCACCGCATGCGGCGCGCCGTTCAGTTCAATCTCGATCATGCTTGCTCGCGGTAGATGCTGGCGCCGCCCTTGACGAACTCGATCGACTTCTCCTGCATGCCCTTGGCGGCGAACTCGCGCACCTCCTGCGTGATCTTCATCGAGCAGAAATGCGGGCCGCACATGGAGCAGAAGTGCGCCACCTTGGCCGAGTCCTTCGGCAGGGTCTCGTCGTGGAATTCGCGCGCGCGGTCCGGATCCAGGCCCAGGTTGAACTGGTCTTCCCAGCGGAATTCGAAGCGCGCCAGCGACAGCGCGTTGTCGCGGATCTGCGCGCCGGGATGGCCTTTCGCCAGGTCGGCAGCATGGGCCGCGATCTTGTAGGTGATGATGCCCTCCTTGACGTCGGCCTTGTTCGGCAGGCCCAGGTGCTCCTTCGGCGTCACGTAGCACAGCATGGCGGTACCATACCAGCCGATCTGCGCCGCGCCGATGCCGGAGGTGATGTGGTCGTAGCCGGGCGCGATATCGGTGGTCAGCGGGCCAAGGGTGTAGAACGGCGCTTCGCTGCACTGCTCCAGTTGCAGGTCCATATTCTCTTTAATGAGCTGCATCGGCACGTGGCCCGGGCCTTCGATCATCACCTGCACGTCGTGCTTCCAGGCGACCTGGGTCAGTTCGCCCAGGGTTTTCAGTTCGCCCAGTTGCGCCGCGTCGTTGGCATCCCACACCGAGCCAGGGCGCAGGCCGTCGCCCAGCGAGAAGCTCACGTCGTAGGCCTTCATGATTTCGCAGATCTCTTCGAAGTGCGTGTACAGGAAGTTTTCCTTGTGATGCGCCAGGCACCATTTGGCCATGATCGATCCGCCGCGCGACACGATGCCGGTCATGCGGTTGGCCGTCAGCGGCACGTAGCGCAGCAGCACGCCGGCGTGGATGGTGAAGTAGTCGACGCCCTGCTCCGCCTGTTCGATCAAGGTGTCGCGGAAGATTTCCCAGGTCAGGTCTTCGGCCTTGCCGTTGACTTTTTCCAGCGCCTGGTAGATCGGCACGGTGCCGATCGGCACTGGCGAATTACGCACAATCCATTCGCGCGTTTCGTGGATATGCTTGCCGGTGGAGAGGTCCATCACGGTGTCGCCGCCCCAGCGGATGGCCCAGGTCATCTTCTCCACTTCCTCGCCGATGGAGGAAGTCACGGCGGAGTTGCCGATATTGGCGTTCACCTTCACCAGGAAATTGCGGCCGATGATCATCGGCTCCAGTTCCGGATGGTTGATGTTGGCCGGGATGATGGCGCGGCCGCGGGCGACTTCCTGGCGCACGAATTCCGGCGTGATTTCTTCAGGAATGGCGGCGCCGAACGACTCGCCGCGGTGCTGGCGGCCCAGCAGGTCGGCCATGCGCTGGCCTTTCTCGCCCTGGGCGCGCAGGCCGGCCAGGTATTCCTTGCGGCGCAGGTTTTCGCGGATCGCCACATATTCCATTTCCGGCGTGACGATGCCCTGGCGCGCGTAGTGCATTTGGGTGACGTTGCGGCCAGCTTGCGCGCGGCGCGGCTGGCGGTGCAGCTCGAAACGCAGGGCGTCGAGTTTTTCGTCAGCCAGGCGCTGGCGGCCATAGTCGGAAGTCGGGCCGTCCAGCATTTCGGTGTCGTTGCGCTCGGCAATCCAGGCGGCGCGCGGCGTGCCGAGGCCTTTGCGGATGTCGACCGTTTCGGCCGGGTCGCTGTACGGGCCGGAACAGTCGTACACGGTGACCGGCGCATTGTCGCCGGACAGGCTGATCTCGCGCATTGGCACGCGCAGGTCGGCACGGCTGCCGGTCACGTAGATCTTGCGGGAGTTCGGCAGCGGGGTAACTGCTGCGGAGTCGACCTCGGCCTGGGCGGCGAGGAAAGTTGGATTGGCGTTCATTTTGGCTCCTTTGTTGGCGCAGGAGCCAGCAAAGGAGGTTAGGCTGCGCGTGCAGTTGCGCCGTATGGCGCAGCCGCTGCGTATCCTGAAGCTTCCCTTCGCTGGCATTATCCAGATCAGGTTCGGAGGGTATTTCTCACCCGCGCGGCTCAATTTGAAACTGAGCGCACAGGACCCCTAGCGTGTGCCACCTTTCGGCAGCGAGCGGATTATATCTATAATCGATGCGCATTGAAAGGAGACCGGATGCGATATGTAGTATTCGCGGCAGCGATGGCCGCAGTGGCCACCACCGCGCAGGCGGCCGCGCCAGGCGCCGACGCGCGCGCGCCCACGCTGGCCGAACAACGCTCGTTCGAGCAATTCATGCAGCGCACGGCGCCGGGCGCCCCGTTGCCGCCGCTGCATGCCGAACGGGCCCCCGATGGAAAGAAATGGATCGCCAGCGCGACTGCCGACGCGCCGCCGGTGCGCCTGGTGCTGCCGCTGTGCCGCGTCACACGCTCGCGCTACACGCAGCAGGCCGACGATAGCTGGCGCGCCGACAGCAGCCAGCATGTCTGGGTCCACCACACCACCAATTGCGGCACGCCGCCGGCGGCCATGGTCGAACTGCGCGCGCCGCTGGCTGAAATCGACATGCTGCGCCTGATCCAGGCCCAGGGCGAACTGCTGCAGCGCGCACGCCTGCTCATGGCCGGCAACACCAGCTGCGCGCCGACCCGCTCGCGCAACTTCCAGTTGCGGTCTTTGGGCCGCAGCGCCGACGGCATGTTCGTGCTGGGCTACGAAAGCGATATCGGCAGCAAGGTAGACATCACGGTGCGGCCGTCACGCGCCGAACTCACCGCCTGGAACGTCAACTGCCCGTGACAGCGGCCAGCGAAAATGCAGTGTTGCCGAACAACAACATTGCATGTGGCTGCTGAGTAGCTTTTCATCTGCAAGTGTAACAATTCGTTACTATGTGCGTAATCGCACATAGCGTATTTCCTCTCGCTTCCGATAATGGAAGAGCACCAATAACTACTACGAGAGGCACTACCATGAACTCGAAAGTCTCCCTGCTCCCACTCGCACTGACATCCCTGCTGCTCGCAGCTTGCGGTGGCGGTGGCGGCGGCGACACCCCGCCAACCCAGACCATGGGTACCCTGGGCGTGTCGATTACCGATGCACCGGCCTGCGGCTTTGATGCAGTCAACGTTACCGTCAACAAGGTGCGCGTCAACACCAGCGCGACCGCCAGCGACACCGATAGCGGCTGGACCGATATTACCCTGTCGCCAGGTAAGAAAATAAACCTGCTGAACCTGACCAACGGCACCCTGGACGCACTCGGCCAGACCTCGCTGGCGGCCGGCCGCTACAACCAGGTGCGCCTGGTGCTGGACCCGAACACCGGCAACGCAACTGCCAACTCCGTGGTCCTGAGCGGCACCACCGCCGAAATCTCGCTCGACACCCCGAGCGCGGTCCAAAGCGGCATCAAGATGAATGCCGACTTCACGGTGGAAGCGGGCCAGCGCTATGACCTGGTGATGGACTTCGACGCCTGCAAATCCATCGTCACCAAAGGCAATGGCAAGTACGCCCTGAAACCGGTCGTGAAAGTGATCCCGACCGCCCTGAACGGCATCAGTGGCTTTGTCGGCGCGCCGCTGGTGTCCGATGGCGTCACCGTCAGCGCCCAGCAAAACGGTGCCGTGGTGGCCGCAACGGTGCCAAGCTCCACCGGCGAATTCGTGCTGCCACGCCTGCCTCTCGGTAATTACGACGTGGTGATCACCTCCAACACGCATGCAGCCTACGTGGTAGGCGGCGTGCCGGTGACTTCCACCACCGGCATGGTCCCGATCAGCACCACCGGCGCCCCGTTCACCCTGGCCAACACCAGCCTGATGGGCTCCATCAGCGGCACCGCCACGCTGACCCCGGCCAGCGCCACCGAATCGGCCCTGCTCTCGGCCAAGCAAGCCATCACCGGCGGCCCGACCGTGACCCTGCGCTATACCAATGCGGACCTGAGCACCGGCGCTTACAGCATCACCAAGCTGCCGCTGGCGGCACCGCAGTACGCAGCATATAGCGCCACGCTGCCGCTGACCTTCGCCAGCGCTGGCACTATCCCGGCCACGGGCATGTACAAGGTCGATGCTTCGGCCACCGGCTACACCACGCTGTCCAATGCGGCGGTCGATCTCAATGTCGCCAACGCCGTCAACGTCAACTTCAACCTGGTGCCTTAAGCACCTGCGCCAGCTAAGCTGACGCCATAGCCCCGGCGCCGCCACCTGGCGGCAGCCGGGGTTTTCTTTTGCGTCGTGCGCCAGCAACGCATCGCGCTTGCGTGCGCCTGCTTTTCCGCGGTATCCTGAATTATTCAATCGCATGATTTAATAAAAGGAGCCACGGTGCGCGCAGGCAGGAACCATGTCCGGATCGGCGGTGCGGCAGGCTTCTGGGGCGACAGCGCCCTCGGCCCGCGGCAACTGATCGAAGGCGGCGACCTCGATTACCTGGTGTTCGATTACCTGGCCGAACTGACCATGTCGCTGCTGGCGGCCGCGCGCCGCAAGCAGCCGGAACTCGGCTACGCCACCGACTTCATCGACGTCATGCGCGACGTGCTGGGCGAGGCCCTGGCGCGCAGCGTGCGCGTGGTGGCCAATGCCGGCGGCATCAACCCGCAAGGCTGCGCCGCTGCGCTGCGTGCGCTGGCAGCGCAACAAGGGCTGGCGCCGCGCATCGCCGTGGTCGAAGGCGACGACGTTTCGGCCCTGCTGCCGGAGCTGCGCGCGGAAGGCGTGGCCCTGCCGGCCACTATCCTCAGCGCCAACGCCTATCTGGGTGCCCTGCCGATCAAAGCCGCACTCGATGCCGGCGCCGACGTGGTGATCACCGGCCGTTGCGTCGACAGCGCCGTGACGCTGGGCGCCCTGATGCACGAATTCGGCTGGGGGGGCAGCGACTACGACCTGCTCGCCGCCGGCAGCCTGGCCGGCCACCTGATCGAATGCGGCTGCCAGGGCAGCGGCGGCCTGTTCACCGACTGGGAAGACGTGCCCGATTGGGCCAACAGCGGCTACCCGGTAGTGGAGTGCCGCGCCGATGGCAGCTTCGTGCTGGGCAAGCCGGAAGGCAGCGGCGGACTGGTCACGCCAGCGGTGGCGGCCGAGCAGTTGCTGTATGAGATAGGCGACCCCGCGCGCTACCTGCTGCCGGACGTAGTGTGCGATTTCAGCGCCGTCACGCTGCAGGCGGACGGGCCGCAACGCGTGCTGGTGCAAGGGGCGCGCGGCCACGCGCCAACGCCCACCTACAAAGTCAGCGCCACCTATGCCGACGGCTTCCGCAGCGCCGCACAACTGACCGTCGTCGGCCATGAAGCCGGCCGCAAAGCGCGCCGCAGTGCCGAAGCGATCCTGGCCCGCACGCGAGCCATGTTCACGCGCGCCGGCCTGGGCGACTATTCCGCCACGCATATCGACATCCTCGGCGCCGCCGAAGGCTTTGGACAAGCGGTCATGTGGCTGGCCGTGGCGCACCCCCAGCGTGCCGCGTTGGAGATATTCGCCCGTGAGATCGCCCCCGCCGGCACCTCCTGGGCGCCCGGCACCACCGGTTTCGGCGGCCGCCCCACGGTGTCGCCCGCCATCAAGCAGTTCTCCTTCCTGCTCGACAAAACCCGCCTGCAGCCCACCGTGCAGCTGCCCGACGGCGAACAGCTTCGCCCACCGATCCCGCCCGGCGCGACCGCTACGGCCCAGCCTGTGTCACACCCTGGGGTCAGACCCCACAGTGTGACACGGGCTCAACCACCTGATGGATGGCGCAGGGTGCCGCTGATCGAGCTGGCCAGGGCGCGCAGCGGCGACAAGGGCGATACCTCCAATATCGGCGTCATCGCCCGCCATCCTGAAGACCTGGCCTTGCTGCGCGAGCAGCTTACGCCGGAAGCGGTGGCGGCGCACCTGGCCGACAAGGTGCTCGGGCCAGTCACGCGCTATGAGCTGCCCGGCATCCACGCCTTCAATTTCGTCTGCGAGCAGGCATTGGGCGGCGGCGGCATGGCATCGCTGCGCCATGACCCGCTTGGCAAGGGCATGGCGCAATGGCTGCTGGCGATGCCGGTGGCGGTGCCGCCCGATTTCAACAGCCGGAGAACATGATGGAAGAAGCCCTGCGCGCCACCGTGCGCCGCTTCGTCGAGCAGGAACTGCGCCCCCACGTCAGCAACTGGGAAGAAGCAGGCGCCTTCCCGCGCACGCTGTACCGGCAGGCCGGCGAACTGGGGCTGCTGGCGCTGGGCTTTCCCGAAGCAGAGGGCGGCCTTCCCGCCAGCTACCGCCAGCTACAGGTGCTGAATGAAGAACTATGCCGCACCGGCTGCGGCGGCCTGCTGGCGTCCCTGTTCAGCCACCGCATCGGCACGCCGCCAGTCGTGCATGGCGGCTCGCCCGAACTGCGCGCCCGCGTGCTGCCCGGCATCCTGGCCGGCGAGAAGATCAGCGCCCTGGCGGTAACGGAGCCGGGCGGCGGCTCCGACGTCGCCAACCTGGCGACCAGCGCCGTGCGCGACGGCGAGCACTACATCGTCAACGGCTGCAAGACCTTCATCACCTCCGGCATGCGCGCCGACTGGATCACGCTGGCCGTGCGTACCGGCATTCCGGGTAGCGGCGCGGCCGGCGTGAGCATCCTGCTGGTGCCCGGCGACGCGCCCGGCCTGACGCGCAGCCCGCTGAAGAAAATGGGCTGGTGGTGCTCCGACACGGCCGAACTGCATTTCGACCAATGCCGGGTGCCGGCCGCCAACCTGCTGGGGGCGGAAAACGCCGGCTTTGCGCTCCTGATGCGCAACTTCAACGACGAACGCCTGATGCTGGCCATGCACGCCTGTTACCTGGCGCAAGCCTGCCTTGACGAAGCGGTGCAATGGGCGCAGCAGCGCAAGACCTTCGGCAAGGCGCTGGTGCAGCACCAGGCCGTGCGCCACAAGCTGGTGCAGATGGCCACTCGCATCGAAGCCACGCGCGCCTTCATCGACAGCGTCGTGGCGCGCCTGGATGCCGCGCCAGGCCAGGACAATGCGCTGGTGCCGCAGGTATGCATGCTGAAGAACTTCGCAGCGCAAACCATGCAGGCCTGCGCCGGCGAAGCGGTGCAGATCCTGGGCGGCATGGGCTTCATGCGCGGCACGGTGGCCGAGCGCGTGTACCGCGACGCCAAGGTGTATATGATCGGCGGCGGCGCCGAAGAAATCCTCAACGACCTGGCCGCGCGCCAGCTCGGCTGGTCCTGAAAGGAAGCAAAATGTATCAATCGATCTTCAAACCCGGCTTGTTCGACGGCCGCAGCATCGTGGTGACGGGCGGCGGCAGCGGCATCGGGCGCTGCACCGCGCATGAACTGGCAGCGCTGGGCGCGCGCGTGCTGCTGGTGGGCCGCGATATGGCCAAGCTCGATGCGGTGCGCAGCGAGATTGCCGGCACCGGCGGCAACGCCCACGGCTACAGCTGCAATATCCGCAGCGAAGACGCGGTGCGCGAACTGGTGGCGCAACTGGTGGCTGAACATGGAGCGCTGTATGGCCTGGTCAACAATGCCGGCGGCCAGTTCCCGGCGCCGCTGCGCGACATTTCGCAAAAGGGCTGGGAAGCGGTGGTGCAGACCAACCTGACCGGCGGCTTCCTGCTGGCGCGCGAATGCCTGAACCAGAGCATGGCCGAACATGGCGGGGCCATCGTCAATATCGTGGCCGACATGTTTGGCAGCATGCCGAATATGGGCCACTCGGGCGCCGCCCGCGCCGGGATGGCTAGCCTGACCGAAACGGCCGCCTTCGAATGGGCGCAATACGGCGTGCGGGTGAACGCCGTGGCGCCGGGCTACATCGCCTCTTCCGGCATGGACCAGTATCCGCCCCAGATGCGCGACACCATCCGCGCCTTCCCGCGTACCGTGCCGCTGCATCGCTTCGGCACCGAGTCGGAAGTGGCGGCGGCAATTGCCTTCCTGCTGTCCGACGCGGCAGCCTTCATCACCGGTACTACCTTGCGCGTCGATGGCGGCCGGCCGAATGTGCGGCCCGGCATGCCGATGCCCGAGCCGCGCCAGGCCGGCGCCACCGCAGCCTTCAACGGCTTCCACCTGGCTGCCAGGCCGCGCGTGCTGGAGGGCGGATAATGCCGGCGCTGGAGAGCCGCGTGGTGCCGCAGGGCGCGGCGTTCCAGGCCAATAGTGCGGCGCTGGAAGCGCAGCTCGCGCGATTGCGCCAACTGGAGGCGCGCACCCGCGACGCATCGGCCGCGTCGGCGCCGCTGTTCGCCAAGCGCGGCCAGTTGCTGCCGCGCGAACGCCTGGGTGCCCTGCTCGACGCCGGCGCACCCTTCCTGGAAATGGCCACGCTGGCCGGTTACTGCCTGGATAACCCCGATCCCGAACGCTCGGTGCCCGGTGGCGGCCTGGTGGGAGGGATCGGCTTTGTCAGCGGCGTGCGCTGCATGGTGGTGGCCGACGATTCCGGCATCGATGCCGGTGCGGTGCAGCCGATGGGGATCGAAAAATTTCAGCGCCTGCAGCATGTGGCACTGGCGCAGAAGCTGCCATTCATCCACCTGGTCGAATGCGCCGGCGCCAACCTGCTGGACTACAAAGTGGAGACCTTCATCCACGGCGGCAGCGGCTTTTACTGGCTGGCACGCCTGTCGGCGGCCGGACTGCCGGTGATCAGCGTGGTGCACGGTTCCAGCACGGCGGGCGGCGCCTACATGCCCGGGCTGTCCGACTATGTGGTGATGGTGAACGAGCGCGCCAAGGCCTTCCTGGCGGGGCCGCCGCTGCTGAAGGCGGCCACCGGCGAAATCGCCAGCGAGGAAGAACTGGGCGGGGCGGACATGCACGCCACGGTGTCCGGCCTGGCCGAATACCTGGCCGCAGACGACGCCGATGCCTTGCGCATCACGCGCGAACTGGTGGCAAGCCTGGGCTGGAATGCCGCACTGGCAGCTGGCGGCGCGACCTATGAAGCACCGCGCTACGCCGCTGGCGAACTGCTCGGCATCGCCCCGTGCGACCAGCGCAAGCCGCTCGACATGCGCGAAGTGATCGCGCGCATCGCCGACGGTTCGGCCTTCCTCGAATTCAAGCCCGGCTACGGCGCGGCCACCGTGACCGGCCATGCCGCCATCTGCGGCATGGCAGTCGGCATCATCACCAACAACGGCCCGCTCGACCCGGCCGGCGCCACCAAGGCCGCGCACTTCATCCAGCTCTGCTGCCAATCCGGCACGCCGCTGGTCTTCCTGCAGAACACCACCGGCTTCATGGTCGGCAAGGCTTACGAGCAGGCCGGCATGATCAAGCACGGCTCGAAAATGATCCAGGCGCTGGCCAACGCCAACGTGCCGAGGATCACCGTGCATTGCGGCGCGTCGTTCGGCGCCGGCAATTACGGCATGTCCGGGCGCGGCTTCATGCCGGACTTCTGCTTTAGCTGGCCCAACGCGCGCACTGCCGTGATGGGCGCCGAGCAGGCTGCCACCACCATGGCCATCGTGATGGAAGGCAGCATGCGGCGCAAGGGCAAGGAAGTCGACCACGAAGCGATTGCTGCCATGCGCGCGCGCGTGATCGAGACGTTCGAGCGCCAGACCGACGCTTTCGCTACATCCGGACGCCTGCTGGACGACGGCGTCATCGACCCGCGCGACACGCGCAAGGTGCTGGCCTGCGTGCTGGCAGTATGCGAGGAAGCGCGCCGGCGCGAACTGCGGCCGGTGCAATTCGGCGTCGCGCGCCCTTAAAACTGGAGACCCCATGGAATACAGCCACGAACACCTGGAACTGCAGCGCAACCTGAAACGCTTCATCGACAGCGACATCAATCCCTACGTGGACGAGTGGGAGGCGGCCGAGATCTTCCCCGCCAGGGAAGTGTTCCGCAAGCTGGGCGCGCTGGCCATGCTGGGCGTGTCCAAGCCGGTGGAATTCGGCGGCCTGGGGCTCGACTATTCGTACTCGATGGCGATGGCCGAGGCGCTGGGCCACATCCGCTGCGGCGGCGTGCCGATGGCGATCGGCGTGCAGACCGATATGGCGACACCGGCGCTGGCGCGCTTCGGCTCCGACGCCTTGCGGCGCGAATTCCTGGCGCCGGCCATCAGCGGCGAAGCGGTAGCCTGCGTCGGCGTGTCGGAGCCGGGTGCCGGCTCCGACGTAGCGGCCATCCGCACCACCGCGCGCAAGGACGGCGGCGACTACATCATCAGCGGCAGCAAGATGTGGATCACCAACAGCCTGCAAGCGGACTGGATGTGCCTCCTGGCGATCACCGGCGACGGCCCGGCCCACCGCAACAAGTCGCTGATCATCGTGCCGATGGATGCGCCGGGCATCAGCGTGGGCAAGAAGATCCGCAAGATCGGCATGAATTGCTCCGACACGGGCCTGATCCATTTCGACGAAGTGCGCGTGCCGCAGCGCTACCTGGTGGGCGAAGAGAACAAGGGCTTCACCTACCAGATGCTGCAATTCCAGGAAGAGCGCCTGTGGTGCGCGGCCAATATCGTGCAGCAGATGCAGAACTGCATCGACGCCACCATCGAATACACGCGCGAGCGCAAGATCTTCGGCGCCAGCGTGCTGGATAACCAATGGGTGCACTTCAAGCTGGCCGAAATGCAGACCGAGCTCGAATCGCTGCGCGCCCTGGCCCACCGCGCCTGCGGCATGTACATCGGCGGCGCCGACGTGACCGAGCTGGCTTCGATGGCCAAGCTGAAGGCCGGGCGCCTGGCGCGCCAGATCACCGACGGCTGCATGCAGTTCTGGGGCGGCATGGGCTTCACGCTTGAAAACCCGGTGTCGCAGTTCTACCGCGACGGGCGGCTGACCTCGATCGGCGGCGGCGCCGATGAAGTCATGCTGGGCATTATCTGCAAGTACATGGACATCCTGCCAAGCCGCAAAGCGTGAGCACCTTCGACACCATCCTGGTCGCCAACCGCGGCGAAATCGCGCTGCGCGTAATGCGCACGGCGCGCAGCATGGGCTACCGCTGCGTGGCAGTGTATTCCGACGCCGACGCCGGCGCACCGCACTGCGCCGCGCACGCCGCACTGCGCGTCGGCGGGCCCGCCCCTGCCGACTCCTACCTGAACATCCCCGCGCTGGTCGCCGCCGCGCGGGCCAGCGGCGCCGGCGCCGTGCATCCCGGCTACGGCTTCCTGGCCGAACGCGCCGATTTCGCGCAAGCCTGCGCCGAGGCGGGCCTGGTCTTCATCGGTCCGCCGCCCGCCGCCATCGAAGCGATGGGCAACAAGGCCGGCGCCAAGCGGCTCATGCTTGAAGCCGGCGTGCCCTGCGTGCCGGGCTACCAGGGCGAGGACCAGTCGGACCAGCGCATGGCGGCCGAAGCGCGCAGCATCGGCTTTCCGGTGATGATCAAGGCCGCTGCCGGCGGCGGCGGGCGCGGCATGCGACTGGTGGACGATGAAGCGGCGTTCAGCGCCGCGCTGGCCTCGGCGCGCTCCGAGGCGCTGCACGCCTTTGGCAGCGCGCAGGTGATTCTCGAGCGCGCCATCATCGAAGCGCGCCACATCGAAATCCAGGTCTTCGCCGACAGCCATGGCAACGTGGTGCACATGGGCGAGCGCGATTGCTCGCTGCAGCGGCGGCACCAGAAGCTGGTCGAGGAATCGCCCTCGCCGGCCGTGATACCGCAGCTGCGCGAGCGCATGGGCGCGGTAGCCGTGGCGGCGGCGCGTGCGATGGGCTACACCGGCGCCGGCACGCTGGAATTCCTGCTGGATGGCGATGGCGCTTTCTACTTCATGGAGATGAACACCCGCCTGCAGGTCGAGCACGCGGTGACCGAAGCAATCACCGGCATCGACCTGGTGGAGTGGCAGCTGCTGGTGGCAGCCGGCGCGCCGCTGCCGCTAACGCAGGCCGAACTCGATGCGCGGCGCGCGGCGGGCGGGCATGCCATCGAGGTGCGCCTGTGTGCAGAAGACCCGCAGCAGGATTTCCTGCCTCAAAGCGGCAAGGTCTGGCGCTGGAGCGCGCCGGCCGGAGTGCGTTGCGACCATGCGCTGGGCGACGGCGTGCAGGTGCCGCCCTATTACGACTCCATGCTGGCCAAGCTGGTAGCCCATGGCCGCGACCGCGCCGACGCCCTGCGCCAGATGCGGCGCGCGCTGGACGAATGCGTGCTGCTTGGCCTGACTAGCAACCGCGCCTTCCTGGCGCAATGCCTGGCGCATCCCGTCTTCGCCGAAGGCCAGGCCAGCACCGGCTTTATCGCCCAACACCTGCCGGCCGGGCAGCGCGGCAACGTCCCGGCGACAGGCCGCACCCTGGCGGCGGCAGGCGCGCTGCTGGCCTGGCACCGGTCGCAGCGCCACACGCGCCGCTACCCGGACGAGCTGCAAGGCTGGAGCTCCAGCCAGGCCCATGCCCTGCCCTTGCGCTTCACGCTTGACGGCAGCGCGCACCAGGCAGGCGCCAGCGCCGCCGGCTGCAACGCCTGGCATATCGCCAGCGAAGGCGGTGCGGCCCCGGTGCGCGTCGAAATGACCGACCTCGGGGGAGGAACCCTGCGGCTCTCCTTCGACGGCCAGCCCGCGGCAGTGCATGTCGCCGCCGAGGGCGCCCGCCTGTTGTTCCTGCTGGACGGCACCGAACGTATGCTGGACGACCTGGGCGACACGCCGCCGCGCGTAGCGGGCAACGGCGCCGCCGATGGCCGCATCGCGGCACCCATGAACGGCCGCGTAATCGCGCTGCATGTCCGGGAAGGCGAACAAGTCAGCATCGGCCAACCGTTGCTGGCGTTGGAAGCGATGAAAATGGAACACAATATGCTCGCCACGCGCGACGGCAAGGTATCCGCGCTCGCCACCGCCCTCGGCACGCAAGTGGCGACCGGGCAGCTACTGCTGGAAATCACCCCCTGACGGAGAAACCATGACTACGCTGCAAGGCAAGACCCTGTTCATCACCGGCGCAAGCCGGGGCATCGGCAAGGCAATCGCCTTGCGCGCGGCGCGCGATGGCGCCAACGTGATCATCGCCGCCAAGACCACCGAACCCGATCCGCGCCTGCCGGGCACCATCTATTCCGCCGCCGAGGAGATCCGCGCCGCCGGCGGCAAGGCGCTGCCGCTGGTGGTCGACGTGAGGGATGAAGAGCAGGTCGCCGCCGCCATCGAACAGGGCGCCGCGGAGTTTGGCGGCATCGACATCCTGGTCAACAACGCCAGCGCCATCAGCCTCACGAACACGCAAAGCACGTCGATGAAGCGCTACGACCTGATGATGGACATCAATGTGCGCGGTACCTTTGTCTGCGCCAAGCACTGCATACCGCACCTGCTGCAAGCCAGCAACCCGCACATCCTGACGCTGTCGCCGCCAATCGACATGAACCCGAAATGGTTCGCCCGCCACGCCGCCTACACCACCTCGAAATACGCGATGAGCATGATCGTGCATGGCCTGGCCGCCCAGCTTGCCGAGGACGGGATCGGCGTGAATGCGCTGTGGCCGCGCACGGTCATCGCGACGGCCGCCCTCAACATCGCCCTGCCTGGCGGCGCCCGGTACGGGCGCACGCCGGAGATCATGGCCGATGCCGCCCACCTGATACTGACCAGGGAAAGCCGCGCAACGAACGGCAATTTCTTCATCGACGAGCAGGTGCTGCGCGACGGCGGGATCACCGACTTTTCGCAGTACCAGGTAACGCCGGGCGTGGAGCCGATGATCGACCTGTTCGTCGAGGCGGGCCATGACTGAGCGCATGCAGGACACCCTTGGCAACCTGGTTTCGCGCAGCGCACGCCGCAACGGCGCCGCAACGGCGCTCCTGGAGAATGGCCGCAGCATGACTTACGCCCGTCTGGACGAAGACAGCAACCGTTTCGCACGCTACCTGCTCGCCAGCGGCCTGCAAGCCGGCGACAAGGTCGCCATGCTAAGTCCCAATTCGATGGACTTCGTGGTGGCGGCTTTCGGCATCCTGAAGGCCGGACTGGTATGGGTGCCCATCAACGCCATGCTGTCGCCGGCAGAAGTCGGCTACATCGTGCAGCACGCCGATGCCCGGCTGCTGCTGGTGGACGCGCAGTTGGCGGAGTATCCCGCCTGGAGCGCCGCCCTGCCCGCCTTCGGCATCGCGCTGCTGCGATGCGCTACCGGCACCGATGATGGCAGCGGCACGCTGGCGCAGGCAATCGCCGCCCATCCTGCCACGCCTCCGATGCTCGACATCGACGAGAACGCGCTCGCCCTGATCATGTACACCAGCGGCACCACCGGCAACCCGAAGGGCGCCATGCATTCGCACCGCTCCGTGCTGGCGGCAGTGATGTCGAACGCCATCACGATTTCGGTCGTGCCGCAGGACGTGCTGTCGGCCATCCTGCCGCTGTTCCACTGCGCGCAATTCAGCATGTCCGCCGCCGGACTGGCCTGCGGGGCTGCGATCTCGCTGTCGCGCGGCTTCGACCCGGCCGCCGTGCTGGCCACCCTGGAACGCGACCGCGTCACCGTGATGGCGGCGCTGCCGGCCATGTACGGCGCCATGCTGATGCACCCGGCACGCGGCGCGGCCAACCTGTCGGCGCTGCGGCTGGCCATCTACGCCATGGCACCGATGGCACCTATCCTGCTACAACGCCTGATGCAGGAATTCTGCCCCCGCTTCGCCCTGGGCAGCGGCCAGACCGAGATGTTCCCGATGACCGTGTACTTCCCGCCCGAACAGCAATTGCAGCGCACTGGCAATTGCTGGGGGCAGGCGACGCCGGTCAACGACACCGCCGTCATGGACCAGGACGGGCAACTGCTCGGCGCGGGCCAGGTCGGCGAGATCGTGCACCGCGGCCCCAATGCGATGCTGGGCTACTTCAAAGACCCTGAAGCCACGGCTGCGGCGCGGCGCTTCGGCTGGCACCACACGGGCGACCTGGGCATGTGGGACGAAGACGGCTACCTGCATTTCAAGGGCCGCCTGAAGGACATGATCAAGACCGGCGGCGAGAACGTGCCCGCCATCCGCGTGGAAGAAGCCCTGCTTGGCCACTCCGCCGTGGCCGTCGCTGCCGTGGTCGGCCTGCCGCACCAGGAATGGATCGAAGCCGTCACGGCCTTCGTCTGCCTCAAGCCCGGCCAGGCGGCCGACGCCGACAGCCTGCGCGAGCATTGCCGCAGCACGCTGGCTGGTTTCGAGATCCCCAAGCACATCGCCATCGTGGACGCCTTGCCGATGACCTCTACCGGCAAGATCCAGAAGCACGTGCTGCGCGCCAACCACCAGGCGTTGTACGGCTAAACGGGGGCCGGATCCGCCGGCGGCGCGGTGCGCTCGGCCTTGCGTTTGGCGGTGCGGAACGCGTGCGCCATGGCCGCGTGGCGCAGGCGCAGCGCCGGAGTCCAATCGCTGTCGCCGGGAAGCTGGACGTAAATCACTTTCCAGGCGTTGCCTACGTTCCCCAAGCTGGCTGTAACAAATTGATTTGGCGAGACTGCGTGACCTTCATAGACAAGTTCGCCGCAAACCACTTCAGCGTAATATGGGCCCGCGCGGCTGCAAATACGCAACCGGGTTCCATCCGGCAGAAAGACCGTTTTCCAGAAAAGGCGCTTTGGATCCAGCGGCCTGTCAGCGGCGCGCTGGCGTTGCAGCCATTCACGGATGGCCATGTCCGCCAGGTCCGCCAAGGTGAGGGATGTTGCTTGCTCAGCGTGATAGTCGAGCAGCGCATGCAGGGTTGGGAGGCTTACCTCCAAAGTCACTCGCGTATTCATACTGAAAGCTCCTGAGATTTTTCCACTTAGAGCGCTACCAAGGCCCAATAGTTCAATTTTTCAGTAGTTTCAGTAAAAATTTCAGTAGCTTTCAGTAGTAGTCCGCGACAGAGTGCGAAGGGACTACCGAAGCAGGAAGCGAATAGCGGACTCGGCCAACTCCTCGATGCTCACGCCCGCGTCGCGCCGATACCACTGCGCCGACCAGTTCAGCGCCCCAAACAGCCACAGCCGATCGAGCTTGCCCGGCGCCGGCCACTCGCCGGAAGCCTGCAGCTCACGCAACACCGCGTCCCACAACTTCTCATAGCGATCCTTGGCAGCAACGATGCGCAACTGCCCCTCCGGCGACAGCGCGCGCCACTCATACAGCATGACGTAGACAAAATCCTGCCCCGGCGAGAGCAGCGTCTCCAGGTGGGTATGCACCAGCCGCCGAAACGCCTCGCGCGGCGGCAGCTTCAACGTGGCCACCTCCTCGATGCGCGCCAAGGCTTGCTGCATACCCTCCTCGATCACCGCCTGCAAGATGTCCTGCTTGGACTTGAAATGATAAAACCACGACCCCGCCTGCACCCCCGCAGCGGCCGCAATATCGCGCACGGTAGTGTTATCAAACCCTTTTTCGCGGAATAATCTTGCCGAAACAGCAATAAGCAGCGTTTTCAAGCTGTCGGAAGCGGCCTGTGCAGGGCGGCCGCGCTTGCGTGGCGAAGGGGAGTTGCTGGCGTCCATGTCCCCAGCAATCTACCTTATAATGAAAGTTTTCGCCAAATTTACAGCCCAAATCATGGAATTAGCCAAGTCTTTCGAGCCTGCCGACATTGAACAGTTCTGGCGCAGCGAGTGGGAAAAGCGCGGTTACTACGCAGCCTCCCTCGACCTGAGCAAGCCGTCCTTCAGCATCCAGCTGCCGCCGCCGAACGTCACTGGCACGCTGCACATGGGCCACGCCTTCAACCAGACCATCATGGACGGCCTGACCCGCTACCACCGCATGCTGGGCCACAACACTGCCTGGATCCCGGGCACCGACCACGCCGGCATCGCCACCCAGATCGTGGTGGAGCGCCAGCTGGACGCGCAAAAGGTGTCGCGCCATGACCTGGGCCGCGAAAAATTCGTCGAGAAAGTATGGGAGTGGAAGGAAAAATCCGGCTCCACCATCACCGGCCAGATGCGCCGCATGGGCACTTCCCCTGACTGGAAGCGCGAATACTTCACCATGGACGCCGAGCGCTCCAAAGTGGTGAGCGAAGTGTTCGTGCGCCTGTTCGAACAAGGCCTGATCTACCGCGGCAAGCGCCTGGTCAACTGGGACCCGGTGCTGGGCACCGCCGTCTCCGACCTGGAAGTGGTGTCGGAGGAAGAAGACGGCTCGATGTGGCACATTAAGTACCCGCTGGCCGACGGCAGCGGCCACCTGGTCGTCGCCACCACCCGTCCTGAGACCATGCTGGGCGACGTCGCCGTGGCCGTCGACCCGACCGACGAGCGCTACACCGCGCTGGTCGGCAAGATGCTCAAGCTGCCGCTGGTCGGCCGCGAAATCCCGGTGATCGCCGACAGCTACGTCGACAAGGAATTCGGCACCGGCTGCGTGAAGATCACCCCTGCGCACGACTTCAACGACTACGCCGTTGGCCAGCGCCACAACCTGGACATGCCGTCGATCCTGACCCTGGACGCCAAGATCAACGAAAACGGCCCGGTCGCCTACCAGGGCATGGACCGTTTCGCCGCCCGCAAGCAGATCGTGGCCGACCTGGACGCGCAAGGCTTCCTGGTCGAAGTCAAGCCGCACAAGCTGATGGTGCCGCGCGGCGACCGTACCGGCGTCGTGATCGAACCGATGCTGACCGACCAATGGTTCGTCGCCATGAGCAAGCCGGCTCCTGAGGGCACCTTCAACCCAGGCAAATCGATTACCGAAGTCGCGCTGGAAAAAGTCTCCAGCGGCGAGATCAAGTTCGTCCCTGAAAACTGGAGCACCACCTACAACCAGTGGCTCAACAACATCCAGGACTGGTGCATCTCGCGCCAACTGTGGTGGGGCCACCAGATCCCGGCCTGGTACGACGAGCAAGGCAACATCTACGTCGCCCGCAGCGAAGAAGACGCGAAGGCGCAAGCCGTCGCCAAAGGCGTGACCGGCGCCCTGACCCGCGACAACGACGTGCTGGACACCTGGTTCTCGTCCGCCCTGGTGCCGTTCTCCACCCTCGGCTGGCCGAATGAAACGCCTGAACTGCAAGCCTTCCTGCCAAGTTCCGTACTGGTCACCGGCTTCGACATCATCTTCTTCTGGGTCGCGCGCATGGTCATCATGACCAGCCACTTCACCAACAAGGTGCCGTTCGAAACCGTGTACGTGCACGGCCTGGTGCGCGACTCGCAAGGCCAGAAGATGTCCAAGTCCAAGGGCAACACCCTGGACCCGATCGACCTGATCGACGGCATTGCACTGGAAGACCTGGTAGCCAAACGCACCTCCGGTTTGATGAACCCGAAGGACGCGGCCAAGATCGAGAAAGCCACCCGCAAGGAATTCCCGGAAGGTATTCCAGCCTACGGCACCGACGCCGTGCGCTTCACCATGGCTTCCTATGCCTCGCTGGGCCGCAACATCAACTTCGACCTGGGTCGCTGCGAAGGCTACCGCAACTTCGGCAACAAGCTGTGGAACGCCACCCGCTTCGTGCTGATGAACACCGAAGGCCATGACTGCAGCGCCAATGAAGCCGACCTGTCGGCCGCCGACAAGTGGATCATCTCCGCGCTGAACCGCGCCGAGCAGGAAGTGCATAAAGGCTTCGCCGACTACCGCTTCGACAACATCGCCTCCACCATCTACCAGTTCGTGTGGTACGAATACTGCGACTGGTACCTGGAACTGGCGAAAGTCCAGGTACAGCAAGGCACGCCGGGCCAGCAGCAAGCCACCCGCCACACCCTGCTGCGCGTGCTGGAAGTGATCCTGCGCATGGCACACCCGATCATCCCGTTCGTCACCGAGCAGCTGTGGCAAACCGTGGCTCCGCTGGCCGGCAAAGGCGGCGCAGGCCAGTCCATCATGACCCAAGCCTACCCGCTGCCAAACGAAGCAGCGATCGACGCCGCCGCCGAAGCCTGGATGGGCGAGCTGAAAGGCATGACCGACGCCGCGCGTAACCTGCGCGGCGAGATGAAGCTGTCGCCATCGGTGCGCGTGCCGCTGATCGTGGAAGCCTCCGGCGACGACAAGGCCAGGATGGCCGCCTTCGCGCCATACATCCAGATGCTGGGCAAGCTGTCGGAAGTGCAGATCGTGGACGCACTGCCGGAATCGCCGGCCGCCGTCTCCGTGGTCGGCACCACCAAGCTGATGCTGAAGGTCGAAATCGACGTGAAGGCAGAACGCGAGCGCCTGTCGAAAGAGATCGCCCGCCTGGAAGGCGAGATCGCCAAGGCCAACGGCAAGCTGTCCTCCGAGAGCTTCGTCGCGCGCGCCCCAGCAGCCGTAGTGGCCCAGGAAAAAGAGCGCGTCGCCTCCTTCGGCGCCACCCTGGCCAAGATGCAGGAACAACTGGCCAAGCTATAAGAAATAGGGACGCACCCAAAGTAAAAGTCGGGGTCAGCTCCGGCAATCGGACATTTCGCGCTGCGCGAAGAGCTCCGTGAGAAGCCGGAGCTGACCCCGACTTTCAAATCTAGAGGCTTCCCTCCAAAAAAAATAGCATGACCGTGCGGTGTGCCGCTGGGTCATTTGCTACACTGGTTTTCCCCAAATCTAAAAAAGAGACACCCCCATGCGCCTAACCCGCACAGTGGCGCTGGTTGCGGCAGCCTTGCTGGCTTCCGCTCCGGCATTCGCCCAAGATCCCTCTCCTGTCGGCCTGTGGAAAAACATCGATGACGTCAGCGGCAAGCCAAAAGCCCTGATCCGCATCACCGAGGAAAACGGCGCCTTGCAGGGCAAGATCGAAAAACTGTTCCGCGGCCCGACCGAAGAACAGAATCCGGTATGCGACAAGTGCACCGACGCGCGCAAAGATAAGCCGATTGTCGGCATGGTGATCGTGTCCGGGCTTAAGAAGGACGGCAGCGAGTACAACGGCGGCGAGATCCTCGACCCGAACAATGGCAAGGTGTACAAGAGCAAGCTGGAAATCGCCGACGGCGGCAAGAAGCTGAAAGTGCGCGGCTATATCGGTTTCCCGATGCTGGGCCGTTCGCAGACCTGGGAACGCCAGGAGTAAAACCGGTAAACCTGGGTAGCTAAGGGCTTCGGTTGTGCGCCTTTGACTTTCTGCGAAGATCAACGGCGCACAACCCAAACCGACACCATCCGAACCGTTGAGGGTCTGACCCTGCGGGTCAGACCCTGGTCTACCGGTTTCAACGCTTCGGCAACAACAACGACGCCAGCGCCGGAATCATCACAATCGCCCCCACCATATTCCACAGGAACATGAACATCAGCAGCAGGCCCATATCAGCCTGGAACTTGATGTCCGACCAGACCCAGGTCAGCACCCCCAGCGCCAGTGTCACGCCAGTCAGCGCCACCGCCACGCCGGTCGTTTTCAGCGTCTCGAAATAAGCCTCCGTCAGTTCCATGCCGCGATCCAGGAAGCACTGCAGCCGGTTGTAGATGTAGATCCCGTAGTCCACGCCAATCCCGATCCCCAGCGCAATCACCGGCAAGGTCGCCACCTTCACTCCCAGCCCCAGGCGCGCCATGATCGCCTCGCACAGCGCCGAAGTGATATACAGCGGTACCATGATGCAGATGGTCACCCGCAGCGAGCGGAATTCCCACCACACCAGCAGCGCCACAATCGCATACACCAGCACCAGCATGGTGATCTCCGCCTGCTTGATCACGATATTGGTCGCCGCCTCGATGCCCGAATTACCCGCCGCCAGGATGAACTCCGCCTGCGGCGTATTGTTCTCCTTCGCAAACGCCTGCGCCGCCTGCACCACCCGCGTCAGCGTATCGGCCTTGTGGTCGGCCAGGAACACCAGCACCGGCAGCATCGAGCAATCGTTGCTGTACAACTCCGACGGGATCATGCGCTGCGCCGAATTCGACACGAAGCGGTTGCGCGACAGCGCCTGCCATTTCAGGCTGCCGCCGTTCACATTGGAGATGATCCGCTTCTGCACCGTGAACAGCGAAGTGGTCGATTCCACGCCCGGCACATTCTCCATCTCCCACTGGAAGCGGTCCACCACCTCCGCCGTCGGATAAGCGCCGCACTCGCCGGCCGGCGTCTTCACCATCACCACGAACACGTCCGAACTGGTCGAGTAATGGCCGGTGATGTAGGCGTTGTCGCGGTTATAGCGGGAATCCGCCCGCAGCTCAGGCGCGCCCGGATCAAGATCGCCGATCTTCAGGTCGCGGTTCAGCGCGAACGCCGTGGCAAACACCCCTGCCGCACCCAGCACCGCCCACTTGGCAAACTTCGGCTCTGCAAAGCGCGACAGCTTGCGCATGAAGCGATGCTTGCGCTGCGCCTTCCTCTCCTGGTTGCGCAGGCATGCCGGCGTTACGCCCACATAGGACATCAGCACCGGCAGCAAGAACATTTTGGTCAGCACGATCACCGCCACGCCGACCGAAGCCGAAATCGCCAGTTCGCGAATCACGCCGATCTCGATCACCAGCAAGGTCGAGAAGCCCACCGCATCGCACAGCAGCGCGATGGTGCCGGGGATGAACAACTGGCGGAAGGTCTGCTTGGCAGCCTCCACGTCCGTCTTGCCGGACAAGCGCTCTGCCGCCATGGTATTGATGTTCTGCACCGCGTGCGACACGCCGATGGCAAAGGTCAGGAACGGCACCAGGATCGAATACGGATCCAGCCCGAAGCCCAATAGCCGCACAATGCCGAGCTGCCAGATCACGGCCAGCGAGCAGCAGAACACCGTCACCAGGGTCGATTTCCAGCAGCGCGAATACCACAGCAACAGCGCCACCGTCATGGCAAAGGTGATGGCAAAGAAGATGCCGATCGCCTTGGCGCCGTGAATCAGGTCGCCCACCACCTTGGCAAAGCCCACGATATGGATCTTCACGCCCTGCGCTTCGTACTTGGCGCGCACCAGTTTTTCCAGCCGCTCCGAGAACAGCCCGTAATCGAGCTTGGTGCCCTTGTCGGGATCGATCTCCAGCAGCGGCACCTGCACGATGGTGGACTTCTGGTCCGCCGCCACCAGGCTGCCGATGCGGCCCGAACGCGCCACATTGGCGCGCACCTCGTCCAGCATGGCCGGCGAACCGTCAAAGCCCTGCGGGATGATCTGGCCGCTGTTCATGCCGGTCTCGGTGACCTCCATCCATTGCACGTTCGGCGTCCACAGCGACTTCAGGTTGCCGCGGTCCACGCCCGGGATGTAGAACACTTCGTCGGTCACCGCCTTCAGCGTGTCGAGGTACTCCTTGGAGTAGATATCGCCCTTGCCCGCCTCCACCGCGATGCGGATATTGTTGCCCAGCGGGCGCAGCTCGTTTTCGTACTTGAGGTAATTGGCGATGAAGGGATGGGTGGCCGGCACCATCTTCTGGAAACTGGCGTCCGGCTTGAGCAGCGCCGCCTGCCAGGCAAACAGCAGCGACGCCAGCAGGAACACCAGCATGATGATCCAGCGGTGCCGGAACAGGCGCGGCTCCAGCCAGTGTTCGATGGAAGTGAAACGCTGGTGGCCCGCCTCGGTCACCGCGCACGCTTTTTTGTCGTCGCGGATCATTTCGCGTCCTCCCCTGCGGCCGCGCGCACGCCGCCCACGCCCGACAGCAGCACCGCGCCGTTCACCGCCAGCATGCCGGCCGTCGGCACCGCGTCGCCCTGCCGCACCACACGGAAGCTGGCGCCATCGTCATCGCTGCGCAGCAGCGCGCCATCCTGGGCCGCCAGCACGACGCTGCTGCCCTGCATGGCGCCGCCCACCAGGCTCTTTTTCGTGACGGCCGGCGTTTCACGCCAGCTTGCGCCGCCATCCTCGCTGCGGAACACATGGCCACCGAAGCCGTAAGCCAGCATGCTGCGGGCGGTGAAGATCACGCCGTACAGCTGCCCGCTGTAACCGGTCTCGATACGCTGCCAGCTTGCGCCCCCATCCTGCGAGCGATAGACATAGCCGCCCTCGCCCGCGATGGCCAGCACATTGCCAGGCCCGCCCGCAATCGCGTTGTAATGCAGGCCTTCAGGGTTGGGCAGGCCCGCGCCCATGGAAGTCCAGTTTGACCCGCCATCCGTGGTACGGAAAGCCTGGCCGTATGCGCCCACCGCGTAGCCGGTCCTGGCATCGCGGAACCATACGCCCAGCAAAGGGCGCGACGGACCGAACTTGGCCGCCGCTTCAATATCGCCCAGCGCGTTCTCGGCGTCGGCCAGCAGATTGCCCCCGGCCGCCTGCGCCTTCCCGACTGCAGCCTTGGCGTCGGCCAGCATCAGTGCATTGGCCTTGTTGCCGTCAAAGCGGGTGCTCCATTGCGCCCCGCCGTCATTGGTGGACAGGATCACGCCGTCGTGCCCGACGGCCCAGCCGTTGGATGCGTCGGCAAACGTCACGTCGGTCAGCGTGACCGACACCGGTACCTTCGCCTGCTGCCACGCCGCATTCGCGCCGCCATCGCGCAGCAGGATGATGCCCCGCTCGCCCACTGCCACCGTGCGCTGGCCGGCCAGCGCCATTGCCGTCAGCATCGCTCTCGGCGCCCGCGCCGACATGCGCGCCGGCGTTTGCAGCGGCTCTCCCGCCACTGCCGGCACTGCCGCCAGTGCGCCCAGCAACGCGGCAGCGGCCTGTATCAAGACTTTATTCATGCTCTACCTGCAAAAAATGGGCGCAGCGATCCCTGAGAACGCAAGCGCCCGAAGAGACACCCCCGAACCCGCTACACCGTCCTCAGTTGGAAGAGCGGCGCAGCGTATCTGGCGTGAAGTTCGACGGATCGAGCTTTACGCCAAATTTGATCGGCTTCTCCTGGTTGGAGATGCCCGACAGCAGGTAGCGGCGTGCCTGCAGGTCGTAGAACACTTCGTAAGCGAAGTAGTGGGTCATCGCATCGTAGTACTGGATGCCGCCGATCTCGTGCACGCGCCACAATTCGCCGCGGCCGTCATAGGAATCGGTGTGCACCACTTGCCAGCTATCCTCGTCCACGTAGAACACGCGCTTGGCGTAGATGTGGCGCTTGTCCTTTTTCAGGGTCGCTTCCACCACCCACACGCGGTGCGGCTCGTAGCGCACGAAGTCCTGGTTGATGTGGCCGGGGCGCACGATGTCGGCATACTTGATCGACTTGTTGGTGATCTTGTAGTTGTTGTAGGACACCAGCATCTCCTTCTTGCCCACCAGCTTCCAGTCATAGCGGTCAGGAGCGCCGTTGAAGCCGTCATAGTCGTCGGTGGTGCGCAGGCCGTCGGCGCCCTGCCCCGGCGAGTCATACGCCACGTTCGGCGCGCGCAGCACGCGGCGCTGGCCCGGGTTGTAGGTCCAGGCCAGGCGCGACTCCTTCACCTGGTCCAGCGGGTCCACCACCAGCAGCGCATCGCCCGCCACCGAGGAAGGCCCGGTCAGGGTCGCCATGTAGTACAGCAGGCGGTTCGGCTCCGGATTGGCCATGCCCTGCGCGAACGCCACTTTCTCGGTACGGGTCACCGGCGTGAAGGCGCCGTTGGTCTGCACCGGGAATTCGGCGGTGTAGCGTTCGATGGTGCCGCCGCGGTAGCGCATCAGGTGGTTCCAGATCACTTCCACCCCGGTTTTCGGCATCGGGAACGGCACCGTGGTCCTGGCAATGCCGGTCACGCCGTTGCCGCCGCCGGTCAGTTCCGCCTTCGACGCTTCCGCCTTGATGGTGTCGTACACGCCCTGCGGATAGCCCGCCGTGCGGTAGCTCTTGTAGACGTTCATCTTGTAGCTCGGGTAGCGCTTCAGCATTTCCATCTGGCCCGGCGCCAGTACGTCCTTGTACTTGTCCATATTGGCCGCCGTGATGCTGTATTGCGGCGCCTCGGCCGGCAGCGGATCGGCATAGCCGTTCTTGCTGTCGAAACCGGCCGGCGCCTTGGTCAGGCCGCCGCCCCAGGCCGGGATGGTGCCGGCCTTGTTGCCCTCTTTTTCCGCGCCGACCGGCGTCAAGTCCTTGCCCAGGCGCTCGACGTCGGCCTGCGGCAGGCCGGCCAGGGTGCTGCCTGCGATGCACGCCAGCGCTGCGGCCAGCAAGCTTTGCTTCATCATCTTCATCTACATGTCTCCTGTGGCTTTATTAGAAGTTGGCGCCGATCACGAACTGCATATTGTCGCGGTCGTGGAACTGGTCGTATTTGGCGCTCTTGTTATAGCTGGTGTAGCTGATGTCTGCGTAATAGCGGTTGTTGTAGTCCGCGCGCAGGCCGACAGAGCGGGTCTGGCGGTCTTCGACGAACAGGTTGTCCGCCGCGTAGCCCTTCACGTCATGCGCGAAGTAGACGCGCGGCTTGAAGTTGATGCCGGCCACCACGTTGGGGAACAGCAGCTCGGCCGACAGGCGGTAGCCCCAGGCAGTGCTGGTGGCATAGCCCTGGTTCTCGCAGTAAGACGCATTCGGCTGGATGCCGGCCGGGCCGCAAGTGCCGCCCAGCGCCGCCGTCGGGCCGAAGTTGTACATGAAGCCGCGCACATAGCGGGTGCTGGTGTTCGGGTCGCCGATGCCGCTCCACTTCTGGCCAGCCACTTCGCCCAGCAGCGTGAGCGAATCGGCGCCCAGCACTTGCGGGACCTGTCGGATGAACGACACCTGCGCCTGGGTCTTGTCCTTGCGGTCGTAGCCGTGGATCACGGTGCCGGTCGGTACCGCCGGATTGCGCGCAATGGCAGCCAGCTTCGCTTGCGGGCCGATGCCCAGCGCGGTGCCCACCAGCAGGTCGATCGCGTTGATCTGCACCGGGATGTCCTTGGTGCGCGACAGCTCGCCGAACACCGAGAAGCCGCCCACTTCGGTAGCAGCCGACAGGCCCAGGGTTTTCACGTTCTCGCCGCTGTAGTCCCATACGATATTCCCGGCCGGCAGCACGCCCAGCGTGCCCAGCGCCGGCGCCAGCGACGGCACCGCTTTCACCAGTTGCGCCAGGCGCCCCGACCACACCGACGGCAGCGCCGACGGCTGCTTGACCACCGAGACGATCGGCGAGTGGCTGTGGTAGCGCGCGAAATAGACGCCGAAGTCGGTCGCAATCGCATCGGCAAAGTAGTGGCTCGAGATACCGAACTGGCCGGATTTCTTCGGCCGGATCTTCTCGGCGGTCGTCATGCGGAAGTTGAGCGGCATGCTGCGCGACAGGCCGAGCGAAGCCAGTACCGGATCCAGCGCAGCCGGCAGCGCGGCCAGGAACGGCGCGCCGTTGTACTGGCCCTGGTCGTTCATCTTGGTGCCGTCGCCAAACAGCACGGTGCCGTTATTGCAGTTCAGCGAGTCGGCCGCCGACCAATAGGTGCCGCAGCCGTCCACCACGTTCTGGCGCCAGCCCAGGTTGTAGAAGGCCTCCACCGACACGCCGTTGCCCAGGCCCAGGTTGGCCATCAGCGCAGGCTGCGGGCGCAGGATTTCCTTCACCTGCGCGCCCGGGCGGCGCGCGGCGCTGGTATCGAAGGCGCCCATCGCGTTAATGCCCGGCACGAACAGCGATTCGCCCCAGTTGATCACCTGGTTACCCAGCTTGGCGCTCAGCGCCTTGCCGCCCAGGTCCCAGTTGGCGAATACATAGGCGTCGGCCAGCGCCACGCCGTCAAATGTGGACAGCTGGTCGAAGCCGGTGTCGTTCAGCTCCGTGTTCGGCTTGTAGCCGTTGTTGAAATGCCCGTGCGGCATTTCGCGCCCCTTCAGGACGCGGTCATACCAGGCAAAGCCGCGCACGAACATGCCGTAGGTATCGCCTTTCAATTCCAGCTCGCCGGTCAGCTTGCCGACGGTGGAGTAGGCATCGTGCTTCTTGAAGTTAAGGTTGCCGTCGTCGGCGCCGGCGCCTGCCGTGCCGCCATTGGGTACAGAGATCAGGTTCTTGTCTGCATCCTTCATCCGGATGCTGGTGCCGACCGACATATTGAGGGACCAGCGTCCTTCCAGTCCATTGTCGGTAGTGAAGGTATCTGCGTGCGCCAGTGGGGTTGCCAGCGCCGCCGCCACAGCAAACGCCATGGTACGGTTGTACTTCCTCGTCATCCTTGTGTCTCCTAATGGTTTTTTACAGCTTTTTATACAGGCTTATTTAACTGCTTGAACTCCTCACGCAACTTCATCTTCTGCACTTTGCCGTTGGCGCAATACGGAAGCTCGCTAACGAAAACCACGTCGTCGGAAAGCCGCCACCTGGCTACGCGGCTGGCAAGGTAGCCTAACACTTCGTCGCGTGCGGGGGAACTGCCATGACCAGGAGCGTCCGCCAGCGAAGGAAGTTCCTGCCATTTTTCTGCGGGCCGCGGCATCAGGGCTTGCATGCACTAAGCCGTCACATATGGCGTTTCAGGAAATCGGCCAGCGTGTCGAACACGCGGCCATACGGCGGGCGGAACAGGCCAAAGCCATTCAGGCGCGCCTGCCGGTAGATCGGCTTCTGCTTGGAGAAAGCCAGGAAGCCATGCTCGCCGTGATAAGCGCCGGTGCCGCTGGCGCCCACGCCGCCAAACGGCAGGTTTTCCTGCGCCGCATGCCACAGCGCGTCGTTGATGGTCACGCCGCCGGAAATGGTCGAGTGCAGCACCTTGGTGCAGTTGCGGCGCTCCCTGCCGAACCAGTACAGCGCCAGCGGGCGCTCGCGCTGGTTGATGAAAGCGATGGCTTGCTGCAGCGTGTCATACGGCACCACCGGCAGCAACGGACCGAAAATCTCTTCGCGCATCACGGCCATCTCGGGCGTCACGTCCAGCAGCAGCACCGGCGCCATGCGCCGTTCGCCCGCCGCTCCCGCGCCAGTGCCGCCCAGCCGCACCACGCGCGCCCCCTGCTGCTCGGCGTCCTGCACCAGCTGCTGCAGGCGCGCATGATGGCGCTCGCTGATGATGCTGGTGTACTGCTCGTTGCCGGCGAACTGCGGATACATCGCCGCCGCCGCCGCGCTCACCTCGCGCACGAATTCCTCGACGCGCGCCCGCGGCACCAGCGCATAATCCGGCGCCACGCAGGTCTGGCCGGCGTTGAACAATTTGCCGAAAGCCAGGCGCGGCGCGGACTCCGCCAGGTCGCAGCTTTCATCGATGATCGCGGGCGATTTGCCACCCAGTTCCAGCGTCACCGGCGTCAGGTTGTGCGCCGCCGCGACGGCGACCTGGCGCCCTACCGTGGTGGAGCCGGTGAATATGAGATGGTCGAACGGCAGCGCCGCAAAGTCGCGGCTGACCTCTACGCCGCCTTCGATCACGGCCAGTTCGGCCGGCGCGAAATACTTCGCCGCCAGTTGCGCCAGCAGGCGCGAAAAGGCCGGCGTCAATTCGCTTGGCTTGATCATCACGCGGTTGCCGGCCGCCAGCGCTGCAGCCGCCGGCACCAGCGCCAGCTGGCAGGGATAATTCCACGGCACGATATTGCCGATCACGCCCAGCGGCTGCGGCATGATCTGGCTCGAACCGGGCAGCATGTGCAGCGGCGTCGCCACTCGGCGCGGGCGCATCCAGCGCCCCAGCTTGCGGCGCTGCTGGCGGATCGCCGACAGCACGACGAATAATTCCGTCAGCACCATCTCCTGCCGCGCGCGGCCGCCGAAGTCGGCGTTGATGGCGTCCAGGATGGCCGGCTCGTTATCGGCCACCATCGCCTGCAGGCGGCCTAGCCGTTCGCGCCGCACGGCCGCCGTCGGCACCATGTCGGCATTGAAGGCCGCGCGCTGGACTTCCAGCGCATCGAGCAGCGCTGACGCGCCGCATCCTACGACGGCAGGGTCGAATTCCTGAACTTTCATCACAGTGTCTCCAGTTGCGCCGCGTTTTATTAACGCTGTCGTTGAAACGAGTATGTGTTTGACACTACTATTCGTCCAATGCATTGTGTTTATCCGCACAATGCATATTCCGCATACAAGGGGTTTTCCATGGATTTCAAGCGCTTGCGTTACGCCCTGGCCGTGGCCGACGAAGGCAATTTCGTGCGCGCCGCGGAGAAGATCAGCATCAGCCAGCCCGCCCTGTCGCGCGCCGTGCAAACCCTCGAGGAGGAGCTGGGCTTCCTGCTGTTCGACCGCGGCAACCGCAACGTGGCGGTGACGGTCGCAGGCGCCGCCTTCTTCAACCACGCACGCCGTCTGCTGTTTGATGTACGCAACATGGAGCACGACCTGGCCCTGTTGCGAAATGGCGACAGCGGCCATGTGACTTTCGGCATCGGCCCCCTGCATTCGGGCGCCCTGCTGCCGCGCATGCTGCGCCAGGTGCGCGCCGACCAGCCGGGCATCAGCCTGTCGGTCACCATCAACACTTCGACCTACCTGCTGGACCACTTGCGCGGCGAGGAGATGGAGTTCTTCATGTCCGACGTGCGCCTGATCGAACCGGCCGAAGACCTGATCATCACGCACGAGTGCCGCCAGTACGGCGGCATCTACTGCCGCCCCGGCCACCCGCTGCTGGGGCGCGGCGACGTGAATCCGCCCGAGCTGCTGCCCTATGGCATGGCAGCGCCCACCATCCCCGAAGTGCTGATGACGCAGATGAACCGGCTATTCCGGCTGCCGCCCGGGCGCGACCTGCCGATCATGCTCAGTTGCGACAGCGTGCACACCCTGGTCGACGTCGTGGCCGAAAGCGATTTGCTGCTGATCTCCAGCCATGCAGCGCTGGCCGAGGCGGCCGCGGAAGGCAGGCTGGAACAGGTGCCCGTGCCGCTGCCGCCGCTGTGGGCCGACATCGCCACCATCCGCCTGCGCGGGCGCACCTTGTCTCCGGGCGCCCAGCGCGTGCTGCAGGCGGCGCGCGAGATCCTGGCGCAACTGGCGGGCACCGAGATGCCCCGCCAATAGTGTGCATTCAGGCTGCGGCCGCCCGCAGTGCTTCGATGTCGCGCAATTCGATCTGGCCGTAGCGCAGCGTGATCGCCCCGCAACTGGCCAGCGCCTGCAATTCCTTGTTCAGGGTTGTGCGCCCTACGCCCAGCATCATCGCGATCTGGTCCTGCGAGGCGGTGATGGTGTTGCGCGCGCTGGCAGCCTGGGTCAGGTCGCCGTGCGCCATCATCAGCAGGCGCCGCGCCACGCGGGCGCGGGTGCTGTGCATCGCCATGTCGGCCACCAGGCTGAAGGCCGCATGCAGCCGCTCCGCCTCCAGCCTGGCCATGGCGTTGGCGAACACCACATCCTGCATCAGGGACGCAAAGCGTTCGGCGCTGACCGCCAGCAGTTCCGTGTCCTCATGCGCCGTTGCCGTGGCGCTGCGCGGCAAGTCCGCCAGCAAGGCCGTTTCGCCAAACCAGTTGCCTGCTTCGGCCATGGTCACGATGACTTCGTTGCCATCGGCATGCATTACCGACAAGCGCACCGCGCCGCTCGCTACACCCCACAGCCCATCCTGCGCCCCCGTCGTCCGCTCGCCCTGCAGGTAAAGCAACTCGCCCTGGGCCAGGCGCACCGTGCGCGCCGCAGCCAGCAAAGCGCTGGCCTGCGCCGCCGGCAGGCGAGCGAACCAAGGGTTATTGAAGAATATTTGCATGCAAAAAAAGTCCTGAATTGCCCGGAATTGAACAATCTTCGCCGACGCGGCCCTGCATCATGGTGGTAAAAGGAGACCCGGAACATGGACAACAACATGATGTACACGCTGCTGGCACTGGTGATCACGGGCCTCGCCCTGGCGGAATTCGCCAGCCGCCGCTACCGCGACACGGTGCACGCCAGCGCCAATGATACCGCGCTCGAATTGGGCATGACAGTCAGCCTGTTGCTGCTTACCCAGCCGCTGATCATCTTCTGCACCAGCGCGCTGGGCCACTGGCTGGCGCCCGCCATGCATGGCGCCTGGTCCGGATTGCCGTGGTGGGCCTGGGCCGGCCTGCTGCTGGTGGGCGACGACATGACGCAGTACTGGTGGCACCGCATCTCGCATTCGCCGAAACTGTGGCCTCTGCACCGCGCCCACCACTCGGCTTCTTACATGAGCATCCGCATCACCTACCGCAACAACTTCTTTTACTACCTGATGATGCCGGGAATCTGGTTCGCCGGCGCCATGATCTACCTGGGCTGCGGCTGGATGTACTTCGCCTATGTGGCCGTCAAGCAGGCGGTGATCCTCGGCGCCCACTGCGCCTGGGCCTGGGACGAGCCGCTGTACCAAGTACGCGCCCTGCGCCCGCTGATGTGGGTGGTGGAGCGCACCATCTCCACCCCGGCCACCCACCGCGCCCACCACGCCATCACCAATGCCGACGGCATCGGACATTACAAGGGCAACTTCGGCAACCTGCTGTTCTTCTGGGACGTGCTGTTCGGCACCGCCCACATCACGCGCCGCTACCCGGCCGAAGTCGGGCTGCGCGACGACCAGCTGTTCGGCGCCGAGCGCTGGGACAAACAGATGTTCTACCCCCTGCTGCAATCGAAGCGCGAATGCAGCGCCCTGAAATTCGGCGGAAAGGCCTACAGCGATATATAGGGCAAGGGCTGTAGGGACAGGGTTCGGCTAGCCGGCCGTCAGCGGCAGCCTGAACTCGAATTGCACGCCCTGGCCCGGCGCGCTGGCCAGGCTCACACTACCATGCAATGCCACGCAGACCAGGTTGTTCACGATGTACATGCCGAGGCCGGAACCGCCTGCGCCGACCTTGGTGGAGAAGAAGGGTTCGAAAATCTTCTGCTGCAGTTCCGGCGCGATCCCCACCCCGTCATCGCTGTAGACCAGCCTCACATGGTCGCCTGCCACGCTGGCTGCAATCGACACCTTGCCGCAGCCGCGCCCCTCAAAACCGTGCAAAATGGAGTTGACGATCAGGTTGTTGAGGATCTGTTCCAGGTGGCCCGGATAGGAATCCATCAGCACTCCTGGCGGCACCTGCAGCTCCGCCGTCACGTTTGCCTGCCGCATCATGCGTCCCAGCGTGACCAGGATATCGTGCAGGCAGGTTTGCAGGTCGAACTGGCGGCGGCGCTGGCTGGTCTGGTCCACCGCAACGTTCTTGAAGCTCTCGATCAATTCGCGCGCCCGGTCGGCACTGCGGATCAGCACTTCGCTCGCCTCACGGCAATCGCCAGCCGACTGGAGCAGGCAGGAACGCGTCAGCTTCCCCGCGACGGCGTTGTCGGCCAATTCGCTCACGCGGTCGCGCAGCGTCGACGCCAGCAGCACCAGGTTGCCGACCGGCGTATTCAATTCGTGCGCCACACCGGCCACGATGCCGCCCAGCGCCGCCATCTTTTCCTGCTCGACGATCTGCTGCAAGGCCTGGCGCAGCTCGCAACTGCGCGCTTCCTCCGCTTCCTTGCGCTGCGTGATGTCGCGCACCAGCGCCGCAAAGGCTGGCGGCTGCGATTGCGGCACCTGCCACTGCGACACTTCGACATCGAACTCGCGCCCCGTGCGGTGGCGCGCACGCTGGTTGCATCCTTCCGGCGGCAGCAGCACCTTGCCGGCGGGCTGGCCCAGCATTTCGTCGCGGCGCCAGCCGAACAGAGCTTCCGCCGCATGGTTCCAGTCGGTGACGACACCCTGGCTGTCGATGGCAATAAAGGCTTCGCAGGCACTATCGATCACCATGCGCAAGCGCCGCTCCGATTCATGCAGGGCCTGCGTGCGCTCCTGCACCCTGGCGTACAGCTCGCACAGCACGGCCACCTTGTTGCGCAGCACGGCCGGTTCGATCGGTTTGTTGAGGAAGTCCACCGCGCCCATTTCATAGCCCTTGAACTGGCGCACGCGGTCATGCAGGCCGGCGGTGACGAAGATGATGGGCAAATGGCGCGTGCGCGGGTTGCAACGCAGCAGTTCGGCGGTCTCCAGGCCATCCATCTCCGGCATTTGCACGTCCAGCAGCACCACTGCGAAATCATGCCTGAGCGACTGGCGCAGGGCTTCGCTGCCGGACATCGCCTTGACCAGGTGCAGCGGCAGCGGCATATCTTCCAGCAAGGCTTCCAGCGCCGTCAGGTTCTCCTGTCGGTCGTCGACCAGCAGCACCGGGATATTCAGGTCCATGCGCTCCCCTAGCGTCTAATCCAGACCCGCAGCAGCGATAAAAGCTGCGCGGTATCGATCGGCTTGGCGAGGTAATCGCTGGCTCCCGCCTCCAGGCAATGCTGATGGTCGCCCGGCATCGCCTTGGCGGTCATCGCGATAATGGGCAAGTCCTTGAAGCGGGCATTGGCGCGGATGCGCCGCATCGCTTCATAACCGTCCATCTGCGGCATCATTATATCCATCAGCACCGCATCCACCTTCGCCTCCGCCGCCAGCTTATCGAGCGCCTCCAGGCCGTTCTCCGCTTCAAGCACCTGCACCCCGCGGTCGCCGAGCAGGCTGGCCAGCGAGAACAGGTTGCGCATATCGTCGTCCACCACCAGCACCTTGCTGCCTGCAAGCGCAAGGGCTTCCTGCTGCACGGCCCGGCCGCCCTGCTCCACGCTGTGCAGGAATAGCTGCACCTCGCTGAACAGCCTCTGGGGGCTGTGCGCGCCCTTGATGATCACGCTGCGCGCATAGCGATTCAGCATGCGCAGCTGGTCGCGTGCCAGGTCCTGGCCCGAATGAATGACCACCGGCAGCTGGCGCAGGCCGGCCGTGGCTTGCATTGCCTCCAGTACCTGGTAGCCGGACATGTCTTGCAGGCCAAGGTCCAGCACCATGCAGTCGAAGTGGCCATGCACCAGCAAGTCGAGTGCTTCGTGGCCCGACCTGCAGCGCACCACTTCCACCTCCCGCCCTTCCAATAATGCGGCAAGGCTGCTTAACTGGCTCTCGTCGTCTTCCACCACCAGCACGCGCTTCAGCGCACCGGCCCATGCCTGCTCGATGGTGTCGAACACCTGCGCCAGCTGGTCGGGGCTGACCGGCTTGGTCACCAGGCCCAGCGCCCCCAGGTCGCGTGCGCGTTGGATCTCGTCGAGGCAGGAGATGAAGTGCACCGGCAGGTGGCAGGTGCGCGGATCGGCGCGAAGTTCACGCATCACTTCCCAGCCGTCCATGCGCGCCATCATCACATCCAGCAGAACGGCATGCGGAGCCTCGCTGCGTGCCAATTGCAGCCCCTGCTCGCCATCCGCCGCCACCAAGGGGGTATAGCCGCGGCCGCGCACGAAGTCTGCCAACAGGCTGGCGAAGAAAGGATCGTCCTCCACGATCAGGATGCGGCGCGCGCCATCGCCTTCGCCCGGGGCGGGCTTCGCAGAGGCAGGCGCCGTGTCAGCTTCCTCGCCACCCGGCCCCGTGCGGGCCCCGGCGCCAGCCTGCAGCGGCAGCATGAACGTGAACGTACTGCCCTCGCCTTCCACGCTGTGCAGGTGCAGCGCGCCACCCATGGTGCGCGCCAACTGAAGGGAAATCGACAGTCCCAGGCCGGTGCCGCCGTAATGGCGGCTGATGCTGCCATCGGCCTGCCGGAACGCTTCGAAGATCGTTACCTGCTTATCGGCCGGCACGCCGATCCCCGTATCGCTGACCGCAAACGACAACTGCTCCCCCGCCACCGAGATGCGCAGCGCCACGCTGCCCTGGCGCGTGAATTTGAGCGCATTGGCCAGCAGGTTGCGCAGCACCTGCTGAACGCGCTGGCCATCCATCATTGCCGCCGCCGGCGTGCCGGGCAAACGTTCGACCAGCAATTGCAGCCCTTTCTGCTCCGCCTGCGGCAGGAACTGCGCCAGCAGGTCATCGCACAGGGTGGACAGCTCCACCGGCCCGACGTTCAGCTCCACCTTGCCCGCTTCCATCTTGGCCAGGTCCAGGATATCGTTAATCAGGTTCAGCAAGTCCCGCCCGGCATTGTGGATGGTGCCCGCATATTCAAGCTGCCGCTGGTTCAGGTTGTGCGCCTTGTTCTCCTTCAGCAGGGCCGACAGGATCAACATGGAATTCAAGGGGGTGCGCAGCTCATGCGACATATTGGCCATGAACTCGCTCTTGTAGGCGCTGACACGCTGGATCTCTTCGCGCTGCCTTTCCAGCAGGTCGGCGCGTTCTTCCAGTTCCGCATTGCTTTGCTGGAGCTCCTCCTGCTGCACCCGCAGTTCCTCCGCCTGCTGCGCCGTCTCCGCCAGCAAGGAGCGTGTGCGGTGCCGCGTAATATTCACCTCCAGCCCGATCGCAACCGCCTCCGCGCACAGGTCGACAAACGCCAGCTCGTTCTCGCTGAAGCGGCGGAAGGCGCCCAATTCCATCACCCCCACCATATTGCGCCCATGCTGCAGCGGCAGCACCAGCACGCAGGCCGGCTGCGCGCTGCCCAGGGCGGAACCGATTTCCAGGTAGCCAGGCGGCACCTCGCTGACCAGCACCGGCTTGCCGTCGCGGATCGCCTGACCAGCCAATCCCTCGCCAGGCGCGACCCGCGCCGGATGCCGCTCCTGCGCCAGCCCATGACCCGCCAGCAGGCACATGCCCGCACCCATCCCTTCGTCCACGTACAGCGCGCCCACGCGCGCCTGCAGGCGCCGTGCGAAGAAATCCAGGATGCGCTGCCCAAGTCCGGCCAGTTCCTGCTCGCCGCGCATCACGGTATTGAGTTCATTCTGTCCGGACTTGAGCCAATCGCGCTCACGCTCGGCCAGATTGCTGGTACGCAGTGCCTCGGTCATCCTGGTGAAAGCCTCGTCGAAACTGCGCTGCGACTCGGCCAGTCCCGCCACCGACAGCAACAGGTCGCCTGCCTCGTCGTGCGCCACGCCGGCCAGGTCCAGTTGCGGCAGCGGCCCCGGCGCAAAGTCATGATCGAGATTGCCGTTCGCCACGGCCTGCACGGCCGCGACATGGCCTGCCCGTGAATCGGCCAGCGCGCGTGCGGAATCCAGCGCCCGGTGCAGCGGCTGCGCCACATTGCGCTGGTAGAACACCCGCAGCGCCACCGCCATCAGCACCAGCACCGCGCCGAATGCGCTCAGCACCCAGCTGACGATGCGCGTGGCGCTGGCCGCCTCGCGCGTGGAATCGACTTCCAGCACCCCGCGCACGTCGCCCAGCTTCCAGTCGGTCTTCGGGCTTTGCGGATGGCTGTTGTGGCAGGAGACGCAAGCCTGGGCGCTCATGCGGTCGGCCAGCGCCACGCGCACCGTGCTGCGGCCATGCAGGGTTTCGGTACGCGAGAACACCCCGTCCGGGTTTTGCTCCAGGTAGCTCCAGGCGTCGCGCGCGAACTGGTCGAGCGCGCGCTCGCGCCGCTGGGGAAAAGGAAACGGGCTGTATAGCCTGAGCGAGGTGCCGCCGCCCTGCATCAAGTCGCTCAGGTCGTGGATCATGGTGGCCGGCAGCGGGATCGCATTTTCCTTGCCGCGATAGTCCGGGTCGACCTGCATCGCGGTCTGCGCCAGCACGCGCGCCGCCACGTTCTCGGTGTAGTATTTGCGCAGCAGGAGGAATTGCCGCACCGTGGCCTGCGCCGAGTCGACGGCATCGCGCTCCGCATTTTCGCTGATCAGGATTGGCAATAATGCCGAAATGACCAGACCGCACCCGGCCAGCAACAAGGCGATCGGCAGGAACAGCTTCCAGAACAAGCTGCTGGAACGTGCGAGCACGGCGAGCCTCCGCAAGGCTGAGTTTTCACCCTATTCTTGCGCGGAAAACTTCATGAAGCAAGCCTACCGACTGTTACTATTTTTTGTTTGGCCGCAGTACGATCTCGAACAGTTTCGGCCAGCGCTTGCCGGTCACGAACAGGCGGTGCGACCTGGCGTCGTAGGCGATGCCGTTCAGGACATTGTCGGCATCGGTGCCGGCCTTGGCGGTCGCCGCCAGTCCGGACAAGTCGATCCACCCCAGTACATGGCCGCTGAACGGATCGATGCGGGCAATGCGGTCGGTCTGCCAGACGTTGGCATAAATCTGCCCATCGACCCACTCCAGCTCATTGATCTGCGACAGCGGCTGGCCGTCGGCGGTGACCTTGATGCGGCGCTGCTCCGCAAAGCTTTTCGGGTCGAGCACGCGGATTTCCGGCGTGCCGTCGCTCATGTACAGGCGCTCACCGTCGCTGGTCAGGCCCCAGCCCTCGCCCAGGTAATTGAAGGTACCCTTGATGGCAAAGCTGCCCGAGTCCAGCACATAGCCGGCCTGGTTCATCCAGGTGATACCGACGATGCTGTCGCCATGCGGCGCGATGCCCTCGCCGAACACCTTCTCCGGCAGGTCGCGCTTTTGCAGCACCTTGCCGGTGGCCAGTTCCACCTTGCGCACGGACGATGCGCCGTACTGGCCGGTGCTCTCCCACAGGAAGCCGTCCTTGAAGAACAGGCCTTGGGTAAAAGCTTGCGGATCGTGCGGGTAAGCCGCCTTGATCGAGTAGCCCTGCACCGGCACCGCAGCCGATGCGATTTGCGCGGCCAACGCCGCCGCGCCCAGCGCTACCAGCTTACGCATCCCACAGGTCTCCGCTAGCGTTGCCGCGCGGCGGGGTCACGCCGAAATGCTGGTAAGCCTGCGCGGTGGCGACGCGGCCGCGCGGTGTGCGTTGCAGGAAGCCTTGCTGGATCAGGTATGGTTCCAAAACGTCCTCGATAGTATCCGCGGCCTCGCCGATGGCGGCCGCCAGGTTGCCGATGCCGACCGGGCCACCGCCGAATTTGTACAGCACCGCTTCCAGCAGCTTGCGGTCCATGACGTCAAAGCCTGCGTGGTCGACGTCCAGCATGCGCAGCGCGGCGTCGGCCAGTTCACGCGTGATATCGCCATTGCCCTTCACTTCCGCGTAGTCGCGCACCCGGCGCAGCAGGCGGTTGGCGATACGCGGCGTACCGCGCGCGCGGCGCGCGATTTCCACGGCGCCGCCCTCGTCGATATTTGCTTTCAGCAGCGCAGCGCTGCGGGCAACGATCTTCGCCAGTTCATCGGTGCTGTAGAACTCCAGCCGCGCCACGATGCCGAAACGGTCGCGCAGCGGGTTGGTCAGCATGCCGGCGCGGGTCGTGGCGCCGACCAGGGTGAAAGGCTGCAGGTCCAGCTTGACGCTGCGCGCCGCAGGGCCCTCGCCTATCATGATGTCGATCTGGTAGTCCTCCAGCGCCGGGTACAGGATCTCCTCGACCACTGGCGACAGGCGGTGGATCTCGTCGATGAACAGGACGTCGTTCGCTTCCAGGTTGGTCAGGATCGCCGCCAGGTCGCCTGGGCGCTCCAGCACCGGGCCCGAAGTCTGGCGCAGGTTGACGCCCATTTCGCGCGCAATGATGTTGGCCAGCGTGGTCTTGCCCAAACCGGGAGGGCCGAACAGCAAGGTGTGGTCCAGTGCCTCGCTGCGCTTGCGGGCGGCCGAAATGAAGATTTCGAGCTGGTCGCGGATCTTGGACTGCCCGACATATTCATCGAGGTGCTTGGGACGCAGCGCGCGCTCGATAGCCTCCTCGTTCGGGGACGATGGCGCCGCGTCAATAATGCGCTGCTCGGTGAAATTGTCGGTTTGGATACTCATGCCAGGTCGGAATTAGGTTCAGGGCATGATTTTAACAAGGCCGGGCAGCCCAGGGCTCACTTCACGTTGGAAGCGGCCGCGCTCGCCGTTTCGTTGGTTTTCTTTTGCAGGCTGCCGGAGACTTGCATGGCCCGCTCGCGCCGGTCCGGCTGGTTGCCCGCCTGGCCGTCCTTTTTCGCGTCCTGCAGGCCGCTCGCCCTGCGCGCCGCAGTGGCAGGCTCGCCTTTCACCGTCGCTTTCGCCTGCTGCCGGGCTTCCGGCTTTTCCTGGCCCGGTGCGGCCTGCTGGCCCCAGGCAGCCGAGCCTGCGGCCAACAGCGCGGCGCCCAGCATCGCGGCGTAAAGTTGACGAATATTCATCACAAGTCCTCCTTGATTGATCGCCAAAGTCTAGCACGCCCGCTCTTGAAGGCCTGCACCTACAGCCGCACGGCGCACGCGCCGCTTGGCGCGCCGGCCGTGGTGACGATACTGGCGCAATGCAAACACAAGGAGCTTGTCATGCGCGCCCTTACCTACCACTCCGCACATGATGTCCAGGTGGACACTGTGCCTGATCCCATCCTGCAGGAAGCTGACGATGTCATCTTGCGCATCACCGCCACCGCGATCTGCGGCTCCGACCTGCACCTCTACCGCGGCAAGGTGCCCGCCATGAAGGAAGGCGATATCCTCGGCCACGAATTCATGGGCATTGTGGAAGACTCCGGCCCTGGCGTCACCGCACTGGCCAAAGGGGACCGGGTGGTAGTACCCTTCGTGATCGCCTGCGGCAACTGCTTCTTCTGCGAACGCCAGCTGTTCTCCGCCTGCGAAACCACGAATCCCGACCGTGGCGCGATCATGAACAAGAAAGGCCTGCGTTCGGGCGCAGCCATGTTCGGCTACACCCACCTGTACGGCGGCATGCCGGGCGGACAGGCAGAGTACGTGCGCGTGCCGAAGGCCAACGTCGGCCCGATCCGCATCCCGGACGCGCTGGACGATGAGCAGGTGCTGTTCCTGAGCGATATCCTGCCCACCGGCTACCAGGCCGTGCTGAACGCCTATGTCGGCCCCGGCGACAGCCTGGCGATCTACGGCGCCGGACCGGTGGGCCTGATGGCTGCGGCCTGCGCACGCATGCTGGGCGTGGAGACGATTTTCATGGTCGACCATAACGGCTACCGGCTCGAGTTCGCACGGCAAGCATACGGGGTGATCCCGGTCAATTTCGATGAGGTGGATGCCGCCGAATACATCGTCGACAACACCGCTTCGCGCGGTGTGGATGCTGTGATCGACGCCATCGGCTTTGAGGCGAAAGGCAGCGCGCTGGAAACGGCGCTGACAGCGATCAAGCTGGAAGGCAGCAGCGGCGCAGCGCTGCGCCAATGCATTGCCGCAGTAAGGCGCGGCGGCACGGTCAGCGTGCCGGGCGTGTACTCGGGCTTTATCCACGGTTTCCTGTTCGGCGACGCCTTCGACAAAGGCATCAGCTTCAAGATGGGCCAGACCCACGTACAGCGCTTCATGCCGGAACTGCTGGAATTCATCGGCCAGGGCAAGCTGCACCCCGAAGCCATCATCACGCACCGGCTGCCGCTGGAACAGGCGGCAGCCGGCTATCGCATCTTCGACAAGAAGGAAGAGGAGTGCCGCAAGGTGATCCTGCGGCCAGGCTAGAGCTTAACGCTCTTTGTAGACGATATCGATGGCCAGGCCAGCGGCCAGCAGCAAGCCGGAGTTGGCCTTGAAGTCTTCGGCGATCGAGATCATGTAGTTGTCGGCGGTGGTGAACAGCTCCTTGCCGATGCCAGCCCACTTCTTGCTGACGGTGCCCTTCTCATTACCCTTCGAATCGAGGAATTTGAAGTTCCAGCCCTTCCAGTCGCCCTTCACTTCAGCGATCAACTGGTCGCGCATATCGTACACAAAGAACCCGCCGCCCAGGCTGAACAGCTTCGACTTGAAGTAGCCGATGGCCTGGCCCGAGCGGTCCAGGATTTCGATGCGGGAACGCAGCAAAGTCATGCCGCGCTTGATGGTCAGCAGCGCCGGGCCGTTGACCTGCTCCGAGATTTCCACCTTGGTCGGCAGCATGCGCTTGTCGATCACCAAGCGCAGTGCGTGGATCAGGAAGCTCAGTTTTTCCTGTGCCACGCCCAGGTTCTGCTGGGTTTCCGGGTCGATGATGTCGTAAGTGTCCGACAGTTTGAGTACGCCCACGTGTTCTTTGACGAAGTAGTTAGTCCTGTCCAGCATTTGTTTCCCTTTTTTAGGTTGAGTTATTTTTTTGATGGTTGCGGAAATGGAGAACATGGGCTGTCGCGGCGAACTGCTCATTGCCTGCCAACTTGCCGCTGACCGTGTCGATAATTTCGAAGCCAGCGCTTTGATACAGCGACAGTGCCGCCGTATTCCCAACCAGTACATCGAGCGACAAGGGCTTGCCGGCGGCGCGCAACACGGCCAGTTCGAACTTGCGCGCGGCATCGTGCACAGCGCAGATACCCTGCCAGTCGGACGCTTGATACGGCCGGATTTGCATGCTTTCAGCGCCTCGGAACCAGGTAGCGCAGCTCCACCATGCCGGAACCGATCTTGCGCGCCGACTGCAACGACAGCGGCGGATTTGTCAGGCGGCGCGGGAAAAGCGGCTTGCCCTGCCCCAGCGTGACCGAGCCAACCTGCACGATCAGTTCATCCAGCAAGCCCGCATCGTGGAATTGGCCGGCCAGGTCGCCGCCGCCCACGATCCACAGGTTCTTGCCGCCGGCCGCCTCACGCATGGCGCCATGCACCGCGCGCACGTCACCCTTCACGAAACGCAGGTCCGCGCCGGGAATGGCTGGCAGTGTACGCGAAGAAAATACCCAGGTCGGCTGCGCATAAGGCCAGGGCGCGCCCACTTCCGCCGCCACGGTATCTGCATTGCGCAACATCCACTCGTAAGTGGAGGAGCCCATCGCAATGGCGCCCACCTGCGCAATGAATTCAGGGTAGCTGCTGTCGTTGACATCGCCGAGCGGGAACAGCCACTCGAGCGAGTCGTCTTCGGTGGCGATAAAGCCGTCCAGGCTGGTGGCGGTGAAAAATTGGGTCTTCATTTGCTGGCAACGCTGCCGCATGCGGAAGGATCAAGGTCGCGACATTGTACGCGCCAACGGCCCGTCGAATTCTCACGAAAAATTGCTTTTCAGCACGATTAATTACTCAGTTCAGCCGGAATCTGCGACCACTCAGGCAGTTTGTGCTTGCGCGCGCCATAACGGTAGTACGAGGCCATGCAAAGTCCAAACAACACCCCGGCCGCCAGGGCCGTTACTGCGGCAACAAGCGGGGTTTTACCGGTCCCGCTCCAGACGAAGAGCCACATGATCGCGCCCCATGCGATACCGAACCAGGCGCCCGTCAGCAGGAAATTGGAAGCAAAGCTCGCGAAATGCGGCGGCCGCGCATAAACGCCCATCCGCCAAAGGATGCGGAAAAGCGGCGGCGCGTAATTGCTCTTCATGATGCCGGTTGCGGCAAGCTGCGCGAGTGCCGTCTCGAGTTGTTGTGGATAGGTCATGGTGAAATGTTAGCTTTGCGGCTTGGGAAGCTCGCAGGCACTGTAGCCCTTTTCGTCGTGAAAGATGCAAGCCTTCGGCAGGTATTTCGAATCGCGCAGCTCATAGATCGTCGAGTAAGTCCCGTAAGACTTGCCGGCTGATTCGATGAGGACAAGCTTGCCTTTGACCCTGTCGTCAACCGCGTACATGGCATATGACGCCCAGTCCGCATATGCCAGCGTGAAGTCCTTCCTCGCGTTCGACAGCATGACGAAGTATACGTTGGACTGGTTTGCCGACAAATCCTGGCAATAGTATCGATCCGAGATGATGTAGTCCTTGACGCCATCGCCATTCAGGTCGATCCGGTCAGCGGTCAGCGCCTGGCCGATGGACTTCCTGCCATAGCCATGCTGTTCGATGCATGAACGTTCCGGACGGTCCGAATAGCCGTCGTCGCAGGCCGACTTCATGCCAAGGCGAGTCGAAACCAGGACACCGGAGCAGTATGAAAGTGCGCCAGCCAGCTCCCCGCCGTTTGGCCACTTCGCAAGCTGTGTCTTCAGCGACTGCGCGACCGGTTCGGGAACATAATCCGGCTCGCTGGGCTTGACCTGGCGCTCTTTGCCGATCAACCGGTTGGAAGTTTGCGGTAGCGGTTCAAGGTTGGACACCCTGATATCTTCATCGGAAACGCCGGCGTCCTTCTGGCCGCAGGCGGAGATCAGTGCGAGACAGGCAAGGATCAATAAGTTTACGAGCTTACTTCGGCGGGACATGTGCGGGCCAGTTAATTTTTTGGCAAATTCTAGCACGCAGCGGCACCGGGAATGTCACTGCCGCACGAGCTCCTGTGCCAGTCCAATGAGAATTCCTTCCGGCCCGCGGATGTAACAGAGCCGGTACACGTTTTCATACTGGACCACATCCCCCACGAGCTTCGCACCCAGCTTGCCGAGCCGTGCCACCGTATCGTCGATATCATCCACAGCAAACATGACACGCAGGTAACCGAGAGCGTTCACAGGCGCCACACGGTGATCCGCAACCACCGCCGGCGCAAGAAAGCGGGACAGTTCGAGCCGGCTATGCCCATCCGGCGTGCGCATCATCGCGATTTCAACGCGCATGCCGCGCAATCCCGTAATGCCGTCGGCCCAATCGCCCTCGATTGGCGCCCGCCCTTCTAGTTGGAGGCCAAGTTCGGTGAAAAACCCTATGGCCGCATCAAGGTCTTCCACCACAATGCCCACATTATCCATGCGTTTGACTGTCATGATTCCTTCTTCCTTGCTCAACCGCCACGGACGCGCCGAAGTCTTCTCACGCATGCTCCCGCAGCAAAGTACGCCGAAGTTACCAATGCACCGGCCGCCAAGTAAAGCATCATGAAATCCGGAAGATCGGCCACAACGTTGGCCGGAAACTCCGGCTCCCCAATATCCATCACCACAATGAACACCACTCCTGAAATCACTGCACTTACGATGCCCAGCCAGGTCCTTAAAGACAGGAGTCGGCTCATAAGCAACGCACAAGCGAATGCGACGGCACCTAACTCTAAGTCACGGCGCCGAAGCGAATCGAGATATACCTCATTCAGTCGAACAAGTGCCGGATCCGTTTGCATCGCGGATTACTGCTACCGTAACGACCGTAGCAAAAGCAGCCCTGGAAGAAGTTTTGAGTTTCATAGAGATGCGGAGACAAATGGCTGGTGCGCCAAATCAGTCATGTTTAGAGCCCGGCAGTTGGAATTCTGGTCTCGCCCAACCTCAATTTCCCACCTTGGTCGAGACTCCAGGCTAAGGTCATTTTCGTATCGCTCACGCCACCCTGACCGAGACATGGGAACAAACTCGGCAAGCAAGTCAGCATGCACCTGGATAAACGATATCCCCAATTGCTTTGGCCCCACAGGCAGCGACCAGTATTCGAGTGATCGCCCACCATTTCGCATCCAGATCCTGAACTCCGGCTCTGGAAAATCCAGCTCAACGTCTGCTACGCCGCGCAGCGTAGACAAGCCGATCTCGGCGAAAGGAAGGCCGCCGACTTTTCGCTGCACCTCACGCAGCATTGAATCCAGCCGCTCGTGATCCCGGATAAATCCCAATTCAACGGTTGCGGTTGGCCATAGGTTTTCGCCCGCCATGTCCGCCTTGCGGTTCCAATGACACCGTCGGATCATAGGTGGAAGGAAGTCCTGCTCTCGATTCATGGAATCGTCCGAAAAGACGTGTATCGACTCAAATTGAGCAGCTCCCGGCCACGTGATCGTCAACTGAAAATCCGCCTCCAGCCAACCGTAAGAGTCGATAGACTCCGGAGGAAAGATCGCCAACGGCCCATCAAGCAAGGCTCCGCCAATACGCAAGCAACGGGAGCGATTAACGTTTTTCGGTGATTGCGGCATGATCAATTAATGAGTTCAGTCAAGCAGTAGGTGGAACGGGGAGGCTACGCGAGCCTTGGGACGGCGACCGAATGAAACCACTCGATCTGCGACTCCGTATCGGGGACCGGCAGTCGCCGCGCTTGCGACAACATCCCAAACACTTCCAATGCAGGTATGCCTAGCCTTAGTAGCACGCAGGCAGCAGCAAGGCCGGATCGTCCAATGCCCGCACGACAGTGCACCGCCACACCACGACCATTTTGCACCAGTGCCGTCAATTCGTGCACCAGCGCGAGGAAGCCGGCCGTATCAGTGGGCGTGCTGCGTAGTAGCCATTCTTCATTGCGTCCAACGTTGAGATAACTGGCGCGCTTCAGGCGTCCCGTTGATTGATGTGTTGGGCTATGCGTCGCCAGCCGGACACTCTTCCAATGAAACCCAATTCACAAACGCTTCGCTTCCATTCTCAATCTCTAAGAAGATATCCGAGTACGGGTTGATTTCGGGAAATGTGGAGGTCGGGTCACAGCGGACCTTTCGGCTAACCGTTTGCGATAAGAATCTTCCAAACTCAACATCAGAATTCCATAAAGTGCAGCCTCGCAAATAAAAGCTGAAATAGCCATCTTCGCTCGGTGTAACGACAAGTGCGCCATTCGTAGACGTATATATTGCCATGTAGTCGGCACCCGATTCAACGCGAGTGAGCGAGCCGAGCACGGCGGCGATCGCTTCGATTGCGGGGTCCGGATCAGGACCAGCAAGATAGGCTTCGAGGTCAGTATCCATTTTCGAAACAGGTTGAGCGACGTGTTAGCCAACACGTCGCAGACGTTGAACATGTGGTCCCTCCAGCTTGTCGGACCACCAAGCTTCCATTTCGAGGAAGTACGCGATGAGCTGATCTACCACCTCTTCGGGTTGATACTTTAGGCGCCGTGAACTCAGAGCCTCCAACCAGGGCTTCCTTAGCTGAAACCAACAGCTGTATGAGCCGCCTTTCTTCCGCTGAAGACGATACATGTGGTTGCAGTGTTGTGTTTCAACTTCCATTTTGGGAACACCAACATTATTTACGTTGGCCTCACCGAAGTTAACTATGAACCTTGGCCGGCCGTATTTATCCCACTGCACGTCGAAGACGTGGATCCTTTCCCCCTGAAAACGGCGGAACGAAGTAAATTGTGGGTGAGACGATTTTGCGCGCTTGAAACCTTGTGACTCCGCATAAGGGTAGAAGTAACGCTTGATAGCCTCTCGTAAAGGATTCGCCATGTTTGAATTTATGTCGGCTAACGTCTAAGTCAGCTGCGCCGAGGGCGTCGGCTGGAATGATTGTTTGGGTACTTGCCGGCGCATGGCGACAACGTCCTGGCGACGCGGCAAATATGAGGAAAGACGAGCGGCGAGAAATCCCGGGAGCTCTGCTGCACCGATCGCTTCAAATGACGCCGCCCCGTAAAACTGGGTGAAATGTGAGTAAGGTAGGCAATACGCTGTAGCCTCATCCAAGTAACCAGCACATGCCTCAACATTCCTGCGCCAATTCCCTTCCGCTGTAAGTCGTAAACTATTTGCATTCCACGAAGTACAGTAACTCCCTCTTCCGGACGCAACCGGACCACCCCAACAACGTGGTCCCCAAGACGAGCAACCATGACTTTATCATTTTCACTAACGCCACCACCGTACCCTGCGGCTACATATAGTTCATCAATCTGAGAAAAATCTGACTCTTGAGCAATACCGATCTCAATCATTTGATACCCACTGTTCAAGATAACTGGCCGCCGCAATGTGCAGCGCTCTTATAGCACCGCACAACGTGATTGCTCAGCGACGAGCGAAAGCAGGCGACGCCCGCGTAGGACGTCTGCTGGAGCTTAGTATTAGGTGAAGGCGCCACTGCGTACCTCATTCACGACAAACAGGAGCCGCTTTTCGTCGACGTCTTCCAACAAGACGATTTCGCCATTCTCCTGCGATTCATCTGAGATGGAAACTTGAAGTTCGTAGCGGCCAAACGGGAGTTCTCCTGAATGGGTAGAAACCGAAAACAAATAACGCTCCCGACCAAGAAGGCGAAAGCCAAGCGCATCAAAGCTAGGGCCAAATTCGCCGACAAATTCGAACGAGTGAGCGCCAACCTCGGCTTCAAGAGCACGAAAAAGTTCGGAAGCGGATGCGTATCCTGGAACCTGCATTTTTTAGCCTAACGCCTTGAAAAATTGGGAAGCCCGTATAGTTGGGGGTTGACGGAATGGTTGGGGAAAAAGCTGCGACTAGGGCGCATTTGACTCGAGCTCCAAGGTAGAACCAATAGGGACTTGGGATTTCCGAAGACCCGAAAGTAAAAGTACCGAATTCTCAAGCACCTCTGTAGTACGGCGCAGAAGGATCTCATGAAACGCTTGCACTTGAAACGGCGCTTGGCCCGGTACGTGAAGCGTGACGGGGAGCGGCGTAGCATGGGGCATGTCCGATGCCAGGACAGGCAACACAACCACGAGCCCGCGGCCGGTGATTTCAAATGTTTCGAGAACTTCGAAATGGAAGTTCATCGAGCAGCCCAACGTGGGTGCTCAGCGGAATGCGGAAGCGGGCAACGCCCGCTGTAGCGCGTCCGATGTAGCTGAGGGTTAGGCAGTTGCATCATCCGAAGCCAATCCAAGTTCAAGTGAAATGGAACGGAGCCAGGACCTACATTCGTCCGAGATAGAAAGGTTGGCTTCCGCGATCATATAGCGTAAATGATCAAAGGCCAAACCAGCCTCAGAATGCGCCAAGAATTCCCCAACGAAGGTGTCACCGTTCCTCAAACCGTCAGAATCCAAATCGTGGGCAGAATCAATGACGCTTGCCTGTTCGAAGGCCGTGGACATCAACGCCGCAACCTCGCCAATCGCCTGTTCAAACAATGTAGCCAAAGAGCTTTGCATAGAGCCTAACTTGCTTGAATTAGCCGGCGCGCTTTAGCGCGTCCGGGTTGAATGGTTTGTTGGACGAAGCCGCTACGCGGAGGATGTGATGCCGACCGACCGGATTCAAAATGTAGCCTCGCCCCCACCCGGGGATTGTTTAATGAAAAACAAGAGNGTTGGACGAAGCCGCTACGCGGAGGATGTGATGCCGACCGACCGGATTCAAAATGTAGCCTCGCCCCCACCCGGGGATTGTTTAATGAAAAACAAGAGGTTACCGCAAATGCCAGCACCTGTCGAAGCAAAGTTCAACGCCACCTACCAGCAGCACCTGCAGCACTTGAAGTTGAAGGGCCTGCGTCCCAAGACCATCGATGCCTACGCGCGCGCCATACGCCGCATCGGCGAACATTTCGCGCACCAAATCAACGACCTTTCCGAGCAGCAGCTGCTGGACTACTTCACCAGCCTGATGACCTCTCATTCCTGGAGCGCCGTCAAACTCGACCTGTATGGCCTGAAGTTCTTCTATACCCATGTGTTGAAGAAGCCTTGGGTCTTCCCCGACCTGATCAAGCCGCCCAAGGCCCAGCGCCTACCCGACATCGTCACCATCGCCGAAGCCCGCGCCCTGTTTGCGGCCACCAAGGTGCTCAGTTACCGCGTGCTGTACTTCACCCTCTACAGCCTTGGCCTGCGCCTGGGTGAGGGCCTGCGCCTGCAGGTAGGCGACATCGACGCCGTCCGCTGGCGCGTGCACGTGCGCGATGCCAAAGGCAACAAGGATCGCTTCGTGCCCTTGCCACAGGCTACGCACAAATTGCTGCAGGATTACTGGCGCGTGCACCGCAACCCGCTGCTGCTGTTCCCTAGCCGCCAAGGCGGCGTACGCGCTGCCGCAAACGCCACCACCGCGCTCGATCGCGGTGCAGTGCAAGTCGCCCTTGGCAAGGTCGTTGCCGACTGTCGTCTAAAAAAAAGATCACACCCCACAGCCTGCGTCACAGCTACGCCACGCACCTGATTGAGGCCGGCGTCGACCTGCTGGAAGTGCAGAAGATACTGGGCCACCATTCCATCCTCACCACCGTTCGCTACACGCACCTCACGGACCAGACCAAGCACCACGCCATCGACAAGATCAACCAGTTGATGGACGGTTTCGCCGTCACCTGGAGGACTGTCAAATGATTCGGCTCGCTGCTGTCATCAACACGTTCGAGGCCGAATTCCTAGACCAATACCGACACCAACTAGCGCCAGATCATTGGCGTGCGTTGGCGGCAATCAAACGATGCCRCAACCAGGCCAGTCCCAAGATGCAGCTGGCATGCTCCGATTGCGAGCGACAGGCGCTGGTCCCRCACTCCTGCGGTCACCGCCACTGCCCGCACTGCCAGAATCACGAAAGCCAGCGCTGGCTGGAACGCCAGCTTGCACGGCAGGTTCCAGCCAATTACTTCATGTTGACCTTTACCGTGCCGGCCGAATTGCGCGCATTGAGTTGGGCGCATCAGGACGTCTTCTACGAACTGCTGCTGCGTGCCAGTTGGGACACCGTGCGCACGTTCAGCCAGAATGATCGGCAATTGCGCGGCACTCCCGGCGCCATCGCGGTCCTGCATACCAACACCCGCCGCCTTGACTACCACCCGCATGTCCACCTGGTCATGCCGGCCGCAGCGATCGATGCCGGGCAGCGCAAATGGCGCAGCAAGCGCGGCACCGGGGCGTCGCCGCAAACCGGCTACCTGTTCAACCAGCGGGCGCTGGCAAAAGTGTTCCGCGCGAAGATCCTGGCAGGTCTCGCTGCAGCCGGACTGAAAGCGCCTGAACGCTATGCCAGGCAATGGGTCGTTGATTGCAGAGGCGTGGGCAGCGGCCAGAAGGCACTGGTCTACCTGGGGCGCTATTTGTACCGTGGCGTCATCCGCGAAAAAGACATTCTCGCCTGCCGCGATGGCCGCGTAACCTTCAGGTTCCGCAATGCCAGGACTTCAAAGTATGAAACGCGATGCTTGCCAGGCGCTCAGTTCCTTTGGCTGGTGCTGCAGCACGTGCTGCCCAAGGGATTCCGTCGTGCTCGCAACTACGGCTTCTTGCACCCGAATTGCAAACGCTTGATCGCGCTGCTGCATGTGCTGCTCAAATTTGCCCCGCTGCCTATGCCTGCTACGGAACGGCCGGCGATAGCCTGTCCTTGCTGCGGGGCTGCCATGAAGATCGTGAAGACGCTGTTGCGCTCCGTGGGCGCGGGACCAATGCCGCCGCCGGCAGCAGGGCAGGAGGCAATCTGATTATGTAAGTGCCGCGACAATTCGACCGGATCGGGAATGTCAGCATCCATAAGCTGAGGGCGAAGCTTTGCGAATGCATCCCGCATTCACGGCCACATCCGGCCTAGCCACACTGATCCGGTCTTCGCTCCTGCATCCGAAACCATCATGCTGTTCGCATTTTGGCGCCRCAGTCCCTATTCCGGGACAACATCCCAAGACATATTTTCTATGCGCCTGSGGTGCA
>NZ_LMFZ01000013.1 GCF_001427305.1 Duganella sp. Root1480D1
TGTGGCCTGGATGGGATCAAGCCCGCGAATGCGCTGCCTTGGCCTTCGCACCATGCCGGCTACGCGCCAACGGAATTTGAATTATTCAGACCGGACTACTTCCTCAAACGCCCAGCGAACGCGCGTATCGCGAGCCAGCCCCATGCCGCCATCGGGCGAACGTTCAAATGCGGTAATGGTATGAGTCATCGTGATCTCCTGTTGTAGATGGTAGCTCCGTCAGCAATGACGACGAATGACTAACGGCCAAATCGACAAACCAAGTTTGTCCATAGAGCAAAATTTTGGGCGCTATCTCTGCTTTGGCTTGGTCGTTTGCTTGCGGACTGATTGGATTTCTCTCGTCAATTCATCTTCCTGGAAATCCTCTATAAGACGAGTACAGTTCGGCCAGTGAGGTTCTAGGGCACAGGCAGCTCGCTTGTTGCGCAAAACTCCCGCAGCAAAGCTTCTTGCCAGTACATGAGCCGATTCTCGACCCGCGCCTGACCTCTCACTGTCGTAACAAACTTGCCGAAGCGCTCCGCACCAACAAAACGCTCAAATTCAGACCAAAAACAAGGGCCGTGCGACCTGGGGTTAGTCAACCACTTGGGCCAGGATCTGCTGCCAAAGCGCCTGAGGTGGGGTGCCGGCATAGCCTGATTCCTGCGCATCATTGCACTCAATTACGATCCAGCGGCCATCGGCGGTTTTTGCGAAGTCCACGACGAGGAACGGAACCGCTAGACGATCTGCGGCCTGCTTTGCGACAGCCAAGCCTGCCTCGACATCGGCACATTGATATGGCGGAAGCTGATACCAGTACCGGCCCCAGCCAACACACTTGCCGTGCCACCAGAACGATCGAAATTCAACCGATGGATTGACCTTACCCGGGACGCTGCCAGCCACCGGCATCAATGGAACAAATTCGCGAATGACAGGTTTCTGCCAGTGGAGAATTGGATCGTTGCGATACTTCTCTGAGGCCAATGCATAGTGCTCCCGGCTTTGAATGATCGATAAGTCAGGGTTGTGCTTGCTGGTCTGCCTTGAGCCTTTCATGAAGATTGGCCACTGGAAGCTGCTCTCGATTTCTTCTACACGAGGCAATTCGTCAAAGATCTGTGTTCGTGGTGTGAGCCCTTCGAGGTAGGGGTACCAGTGTTCGAGTTCACTGGCACGCGAGTGCTCTTCTGGCGAGTTCACGAGGCGCAATCCCATTTCCAACTTTTCCTTGAATTCGGCTGGATAATCCTTGATGGGACCAACCCTCAGAATACATGGGAACTCGCCCTCGATCTGGTAGGGGTGATCGCATGCAAAGTGCAAATCGAAGTTGAAGTCGTATGCGGATACGCCAACCACATCGCTGACAACGAAAAGCTTTCTCTCAATCCGAGCAACGTTCATGAGCGTAATGCCTAAGCAGTTTTAATTTTTGCAAACGCACCAGAATTTCCACCACGGCTTCGCGGCTGGGGTGAACTTTGGCAGAAAGACCTTTGCTGCACACGGTGGATTAGCTCATCGAGCTGAGGGTTTAGCGCTATATTTATTTCCGTTGCGGGCTCGGCCTAGTGCCACAGGCCGAGGATCAGCCCGAACACCAGGAATTGCGCCGTGTGGTAGCCGCCATCGATCAGCAGCAGCTTGAAGCTGCGCTGGGCGAACTGGTAGTTGATGCCGAAGCAGGCTGCCACCATGCCGAAGCCGGCCAGTAAGGCGTGCTTGATTGCGTATTCCAGCGACGGCGCCGGTCCGACCCAGCGGGCAAAAGCGAAGGCCGCCAGCAGGGAGAAGACGAAAGCCACGCCGAAGACCTTGGCGGGATGGCCATCATGCTTGACGCCTCCGTTTTCGTCATTCCAGATCTTGCCGAACAGGGCCTGCGAGTACCACAGCCCGCCCAACATGAAGCTCGAAACGGCCGCCAGCAGGACGGCCCAGTAGTTCATCGTCCAGAATTGCATCGTTGTCCCCCAATGAATTATTGTTGAGAGAGAACGATATGTGAGCTGGGTAGCAAGCGTCAATCACTTGTTACCTGGAGCGCGTCAAACGAGATAGTTCTACATCGGATGGGCAGGCCGTGCATCAGGTCCAGATGCCTGTTGAAAGTCATGTATAAGACGCATACATGACTTGTCGAGTATTAAATTAACTCAATCTGAAAACCGGGCCGTAAAAAGGATTAATCGTCGTACATCGGACGGCACGATCCTGGGTTGCAGCATTCTTCCTGACAACCGCAGGCGTCCTCGCACGCTTCTCGCGCAGCCTCACACTGTTCGGCCGGTTTGCCGAGGTGCATGCAATTATTATAGTTAGCAGAGCAGTAATACATGCAACTTGCGAGAGCCGGTCCGGCAGTTACGCCGAGTCCGATGGCGAAAAGAAATGTAGCGAGCTTCTTGTTCATAGCGTCTCCTAAAATCGAATGGCTGGTCATACCCAAGGCGGGCCATCCCCCGCGCCTGGGCCACATACTCAAGTATGTCCGGGCGTCGCAAACCGACTGCGAGGTCAGCGCGAAATTGGATGTCCTGCTACTTCGAGAGCATCACGCAGGGCTGTCGAGTTGAACCCATCAATGCGACGGGTGCCGACCAGAATAACGGGAACGGCAACCGAACCAAGTTTCGCAAAATCGCTCTTGGCCTTTTCGTTCTTTGTGATATCCATGTCGGCATATTGAATTTTGTGTTCGCGCAAATAAGCCCGCGTTTTTGCGCAATATGGGCATGTCGGCGTACCGTACACGATGACGTTGGTGGCAACGCCCGCGTAATAAGCGCTGTAGTCCCCTTCGCTGTAGGCAGGCTTCAACTTCTGGTACACGCGTGGAGCTCCCCACCCGATCGCTAAACCAGCAGCAAGAATTGCGCCGTAACTAGCCGCCAGTTTCAGATATTTTGAAAGTGCCAAAAAAAAACCTCCAAAAAGAAATATTGAAAGAATACTCACATCTGCTTTCTTTATTGTCAATTTAATTCGACCGACCAACTCAATAAGATTTATCTTTTTAGACCGCACGCAACAATTGTGATAATCGGTGTATTTTTATCTCGAAATACATATCTCATTCTTTCAAACATTGCGGCCATTTTATTTTTAGGGAAAGACAAACCCAAAAATACTCAACATAAATGGCAGCTCGGAATTAATGGGCTATCAAGCCTCAGCCGTCAATTACTTGCAGTGTTCCGAAAGCATCTCACCCATCTTGCCGCTGGCGGCTTGACGGTCATCGGCCCAGGTCAGGGCGGATTCGGTGCCGCCTGCTTCTTCGCGGCGCAGGAAGCTGACGTAGGTCGAGCCTTTTTTGCCGAAAACGTGCATCAGGCGCACTTCACAACTGCGGCCGCCAGCAGCAGCCATGGCCGTGCTCAACACGTCGACCTTGGTCACGTGGCCGATATGCGCCACCAGCGGTGCGCGCTGGTTCATGATGTCGAGCAGCTTGTCCTGCGGGATGTCGCGGCTGCAGGCCGCCAGCAGCAGCAAGGGCAGCAGTTTCTTCATAGGGCCTCCAAAGAACAAACGCCTACCGGCACGAGGGCCGGTAGGCGTTTGGGTGTTGCGTTGCTCTTTACTGCGATCAGGACATGTGCTGGCCGCCGTTAATGGCGATGTTGGCACCGGTCAGGAACGCTGCTTCGTCGGAAGCCAGGTAGGCCACCAGGCCTGCCACTTCTTCCGGCTTGCCCAGGCGGGCCATCGGGATTTGCGGGATGATCTTCGAATCCAGCACGTCTTTCGGGATCTCCATCACCATCTTGGTGCCGATATAGCCTGGCGAAATGGTGTTGACGGTCACGCCCTTGCGCGCCACTTCCAGCGCCAGCGCCTTGGTGAAGCCGTGCACGCCGGCCTTGGCCGCCGAGTAGTTAGTCTGGCCGAAAGCGCCCTTCTGGCCGTTCACCGAGGAGATGTTGATGACGCGGCCCCAACCACGGTCCACCATGCCATCCGTTACCGGCTTGGTCATGTTGAACACGGAGTCCAGGTTGGTCTTCATCACGGCATCCCAATTGACCTTGTCCATTTTCTTGAAGGTCATGTCGCGCGTGATACCGGCGTTATTCACCAGCACGTCAACCGGGCCGATTTCGCGCTCGATCGCTGCGATGCAGGTTGCCGCCGAATCATAGTCCGACACATCGCAAGGGTAGGCGCTGAAGTTATAGCCCTGGTCCTTCATCGTGGCCAGCCACGACTCATGCGTCTTATTGCTCGGGGAATACGTGGTTACCACTTTGTAGCCCAGTGCGACCATCTTGATGCAGATCGCTTCGCCCAGACCACCCATGCCGCCCGTTACTAATGCAACTCGTGCCATTTAATGTTCCCCTATTTTTATCTAAACGAAAGCTCATTCCCTCTCAACTGCCAGTGCTACGCCCATGCCGCCGCCGATGCACAGCGAGGCCAGGCCCTTCTTAGCGTCACGGCGAACCATTTCATGCAGCAGGGTCACCAGGATGCGGGCGCCGGAAGCGCCGATCGGGTGGCCGATCGCAATCGCGCCGCCGTTGACGTTGATCTTGCTGGTGTCCCAGCCCATTTCCTTGTTCACGGCGCAGGCTTGCGCGGCAAACGCTTCATTGATTTCCATCAGGTCCAGGTCCTGTGGCGACCAGCCGGCCTTTTTCAGGCACAGTTGCGAGGCGGTGACCGGGCCCATGCCCATGTAGGCAGGATCCAGGCCGGACGAGGCGTAGGCCTTGATGCGCGCCAGCGGCGTCAGGCCCAGTTCCTTGGCCTGCTTGGCGGACATCATGACCACGGCTGCCGCGCCATCATTGATGCCGGAAGCATTGCCGGCGGTGACAGTGCCTGCCTTGTCGAAGGCTGGACGCAGGCCGGACAGCGCTTCCAGCGTCGAGCCTGGCTTCACGTATTCGTCCTGGTCGAAGAAGATGCTGCCTTTCTTCTGCACGATTTCCAGCGGCAGGATTTCGTCCTTGAACTTGCCGGCCTTTTGCGCGGCTTCCGCTTTCAGCTGCGACTGCAGCGCGAATTCATCCTGCTGGCTGCGCGAGATATCGTATTTCTTGGCGACGTTCTCGGCGGTGATGCCCATGTGGTACTGGTTGTACACATCCCACAGGCCGTCCACGATCATGGTGTCGGTCATCTTGACGTCTCCCATGCGGAAGCCGTCGCGCGAGCCGTTCAACACGTGTGGCGAGGCACTCATGTTTTCCTGGCCGCCGGCGATGATGATGTTGGCGTCGCCGCACTTGATCGCTTGCGCCGCCAGGTGGGTTGCCTTCAGGCCGCTGCCGCAGACCTTGTTGATGGTGTAGCCCGGAATGGCGCTTGGCAGGCCGGACTTGATCACGGCTTGGCGTGCCGGGTTCTGGCCGACGCCAGCGGTCAGTACCTGGCCCATGATGACTTCGCTGACCAGGTTAGGGTCGATGCCGGTCTGGGCCAACAGGCCCTTGATGACATGGGCGCCCAGCTCTGCTGCCGGGGTCTTGGCCAAGGAACCGCCGAACTTGCCTACTGCGGTACGGCCTGCTGCAACAATTACTACATCATCCATTCTGCTTCTCCGGGAGTGGTATGAAAATCTTTCAATGCATTCTAGCTAAGTGCCATGCCGGCGGCCAGCTATGGCCTACCGGAACAGTGGCTTATTTAAAGCCACTTCAGTTGCCTCGCGTCCATATGCTTGCGCACGGTCAATAGCGTGCTTGCCCTGGTCGGTTGCCACCTGCAGCAGGTCTTGTGGATGCTGGATGGCCAGGAACTCGTTGGAGGCTGCGGTCATGGCAGCAAGAGAAGCCAAGGCGGTATCGCGATGCCAGTCACAAATGCTGGCGAAGCTGGCAAGTTGCGCGTCAAAAGCCGCTTGTGCGGCGCGGGAAAATTCGTCGTTGAACGCGTACATGCCCATGCTCCTTCAGTTGATCGATGGCTGAGATACCGCAAGACTTCTCATGTTAGTGCGCGATTCCTGACAAACGTTTGATAAACATCAAGGCTGCTTTCATTTTGCATAAAACCCTTGGCGATGTCACGACAATAACTTGATACCGTCCAGCGTAGCGGCGCATTGCTCGCGTATCACATTGACGAAGTCGGCCACGAAAGCCTTGTGCTGCAAGGCTGGCGGCACGGAGACAAACAGGTCGCTCCACAAACCCGTCTCGCCGATGGGGCGAGCGATGACGTAGTCGTAGTCCACATAATTCTTGATCGCCCAATTCGGCAGTGCCGCCACACCGCGCCGGCTTGCAACCAGTTGCAGAATGGCGACCGTGAGTTCAGCGGTGCGGCGCTGGAATTCGATGCCGGCCGGGCGCAGCACTTCGCGGATCAGGTCGATGCGCGTTTCAGGCACCGGGTAGGTAATCAGGGTCTCGCCTTGAAAATCCTGGGCCGACAGGCGGCGCTGTGCGGCGAGGCGATGCTTTTGCGCCATCACGGTCAGGATCTCGAAGCGGAACAGCGGGAACGTGGAGTACTCGGCACTGTAATCGGAACCGATCACCAGGTCGGCGTGTCCATTGCACAGCAGTTCTGCCGGTTCGCTGTGGAAGCCGGAGACCAGGTCGATTTCCACTTCCGGCCAACGGGTGCGGAAGGCATCCATCACGGGCATCAGCCAATCGAAACATGTATGGCATTCAAGCGCCACGCGCAACTGGCCGGTGTCGCCTTGCGACAGGCGCAGCACGTCGCGCTCTGCCCGCTCGACTTCAGGCAGCAAGGTATCGGCCAGTTTCAGCAGTCGCTCACCAGTGGCCGTAAAGCCGATTGGTATCGATTTACGCTCAAACAGCGGCGTACCGTAGCGATCTTCCAGCAACTTGATTTGATGCGACAAAGCCGACTGCGTCAGGTTCAGCAGTTGGGCTGCCTTGACCAGGCTACCGGAGGAGCGGAGCGCAGACAGCGTGCGCAGGTGACGAATCTCGAGCATGTATGAAAAGTTTTCAAGTTAATGCATAAAAAGTTTCGTTTTTATTATATGCCGTCATGCCGCAAACTGTACTTCACCAATATTTCTTAAGCATGACAAAAATGAAACTCGTACAAACCCACGTCCCTGGCTTTCCACGCATCGGTGCCCAACGCGAGCTGAAGTTCGCTTTGGAGCGCTTCTGGCGCGGCGAGCTGCCCGAAACAGTGCTGCAAGAAACCGCGAGCAATCTCCGTGCCCGGCACTGGGCAACCCAGCGCCAGCATGGCCTGGATTTCGTGACGGCCGGCGACTTCGCCTTGTACGACCATGTGGCAAACCATATCCAGCTATTCGGTTGCGAACCGGCACGCTTTGGCTTCACGGACAGCGACGCGCCGCTAGCGCGCTACTTCGCCATGGCGCGCGGCGACAGTGCACAGGACGCGTGCGGCTGTGGCCACAATGGTGCGGCGCTGGAGATGACCAAATGGTTCGACACCAACTACCACTACCTGGTGCCGGAGTTCAACGCGACCACCGCGTTCGAGCTGCATAGCCAGCGCTTGCTGGATGAAGTGGCCGAGGCGCGCGCCGCCGGGCACCCAGTCAAGGCAGTCCTGCTCGGTCCCCTGACTTTCCTTTGGCTCGGCAAGGAGCGCGACGCGGCCGCCGGCTTCAATCGCCTCGACCTGCTCGACCGCCTGCTGCCGCAATACAGCCGGCTCCTGATGCAATTGCGCGCCGCCGGCGCCGACTGGGTGCAACTTGACGAGCCTATCCTGGGACTCGACTTGCCGAACGCCTGGCGCAATGCTTTCGAACCGGCTTACTGGCTGCTCAACCAGGCCGGCGCGCAACTGATCGTTGCCACTTATTTCTCGCCACTGGAAGAAAACGTCAGCCTGGCCTGCCGTTTGCCAGTTGCCGGCCTGCATGTGGATGCCGTGCGCGCGGCAAGTGAACTGACCAGCGTTGCAGACTGGCTGCCCGCGCATAAGGTGCTGTCGATCGGCATCGTCGATGGCCGCAACATCTGGCGTACCGACGTCGACGCCGCGCTGGCGACGCTGTTGCCGGTGCTCGCCAAGCGCAGCGGCCCGGTCTGGCTGTCCACTTCCTGCTCCTTGCTGCACGTGCCATACAGCCTGGCTGGCGAACCGTCACTGGACGAGGAGGTACGGCCGTGGCTGGCCTTCGCGGAAGAAAAGCTGGGCGAACTGGCCTTGCTCAAAGCCGCCTTGTCTGCCGATGAAAGAGTATCGGGCCAGGTGGCGCGGGGCTTTGCCGAAGCGCGCGCAGCGCTGGCCAGCCGCCGTTCCAGCGGCCGTGTCCATAAGGCCGAAGTCGCGGCGCGGATCGCCGCATTCGCTGCCGATGCGTCGAGCTCGCGTCGCAATTCGCCATTCGCAAAACGCCAGCAGTTGCAGCGCGAACGCCTGGCGTTGCCAGCGTTCCCGACCACGACCATCGGCTCCTTCCCGCAGACGCCGCAAATCCGCGCTGCACGCGCAGCCTTCAAGCGCGGTGAGCTGGCCGAGCAGGAATACCAGCAAGCGATGCGCGAGGAGATCGAACACGCCATCCGCCGACAGGAAGAACTTGGCCTGGATGTGCTGGTGCATGGCGAAGCCGAGCGTAACGACATGGTCGAATATTTCGGCGAGCAACTCGACGGCTTCACCTTCACCAGCAACGCTTGGGTGCAGTCCTACGGTTCCCGCTGCGTCAAGCCGCCAATCATTTACGGTGACGTACAGCGCCCGCAAGCAATGACTGTGCAATGGGCCGGGTATGCGCAAGGCCTGACCGCCAAGCCGGTGAAAGGCATGCTGACCGGTCCGGTCACGATCCTGCAATGGTCTTTCGTGCGCGACGACCAGCCGCGCGCCGATACCGCGCAGCAAATCGCCGCCGCCATCCGCGATGAAGTGCATGATCTTGAGGCCGCCGGCATCGCCATCATCCAGATCGATGAACCGGCTTTGCGTGAAGGCCTGCCACTGCGCCGCAGCCGTTGGGATGCCTATCTCGCCTGGGCAAGTAAGGCCTTCCGCATCAGCGCCGCGGTCGCCGGCGATGCTACGCAGATCCACACCCATATGTGCTACGCCGAGTTCAACGACATCCTGCCGGCGATTGCAGCCCTGGATGCCGACGTGATCACGATCGAATCGAGCCGCTCCGCGATGGAGCTGCTGGGAGGTTTCGCCAGCTTCCGCTACCCGAACGAGATTGGCCCCGGCGTGTACGACATCCACTCACCGCGTGTGCCCGGCAGCGAGGAAATGGCTGACCTGCTGCGCAAAGCCGCCCGCGTCGTACCGCCGGCACAGCTCTGGGTCAACCCCGACTGCGGCCTGAAAACCCGCGCCTGGCCAGAGACCGCCGCTGCCCTGCAAAACATGGTCGCCGCCGCGAAAAAACTTCGCGCAGAAGTGTCACTTAACTAATCCAGAAGCAGAGTCCAGCGCACGACGCTGTCCCCTTCCGCGTCGACGAAGGTTTCACCCTCGGTGAAGCCAACGCGTGAAACGACTTTGGACGAGGCAAGGTTGGCAGGAAGGATTTCCGCCACAACCCGCGACACCGAGCGATCCGTTGCCGCCAGCTGCACCAGCTGGCTGACGGCAGCGGTCGCAACCCCGCGGCCTCGTGCTGACTTGGCGACACCATATGCGATCTCAACCTCGCCATGTGATGGTGTGCCTTTGAATGTGCATCCACCAAGGACAGTACCTTCGGCTTCAGCAACGACCAGGAAAGGCACGCACCAGAATGCAGCCATGCCTTCCTCCACTTGCCTCAAGGCGCGTGCCGCAACGTGTGGCGGCGGCAAGGCGCCTTCTGATGCGCCGGCAAAATGGCCTGCTGGTTTTCCTGCCGCCAAGCCACGCAGCTCCTCGATCGACAACTGCACCAGCGTGATATGCATGGCTGGTGTTTCAGCCACGGTTGATAGCGCGTCCGTGCGCGGTGCCCAGCATGACGACCACGACGCTGAGGATGGCCAGACCGGAGATGCGGGCTGGCGACGAATCTCCGATCGAGAATGCAAAGCCGACCAGCACTGAGATGGCCGCCAGGACCGCACCGTAGCGTATCTCCGACCTACGCACGATACGGGCGCAGATGAATCCGCCCAGGTACGAGCACACTGTACCGAAGATGGTTGCCGTGAGCGTAAACGGATTGCTGAGCGCTCTATCGCTCATCAATGCCACCACTTGCTCATTACTCATGCCTTGATTCGCCCAGACCACCGCGAAGACAATGCTCAGCAAGAAACTCGTCGCCATGGTTCCGCCGATATCGGTCAGCAATCCCAGGACTATCGCCTTGACGGGAGACCCCCGCTTCTTGCGGAGCGTCCTTGCTTTCGGAACTTGGGGGGCGTATGGAGAATTGGTCATCTTGGTCCGCTGGGAGTTATTTATTTTGCAAATTCTATCGTTTGCATCCGGAGCGGCGCAAGCCATGGGATCTTGATCCATTTGTGAAACATTTGGGCTCGCAAGCCGCATAAACACTGGAGCTCACCTTCCCCAAGCAAGCTTAAGCAAAGTACAATGCACCCAGCCTGGGCCATGCCCGTTACTTTAGATTTGTTATGCCGAAGAGCACGTTCCAAAAGCCTATCGAAATCAAGATTTCCACCGTCGTCGCCGTGTCCGCCATCATGTACACGAGCGATTTGGTCGCCCTCGACGCCGCCATGCATGAGATGACTGGCGGCGTTTCCGACTTCTTCGAAGGCGACCTGGCCGTCATCGACGTCGGCGACCTGGCGCCAGGCTGCGAACGGATCGACTGGGCGGCAACCATCGCCCTCCTGAAAAAATACCGCCTGAACCCGGTGGCTGTGCGCAACGCCAAGCCGGACATGGTGGAAGAAATCCAGCAACACGGACTGCAACTGGACAGCGGCAAGCGCGAAGAAGCGCCGGTCGCCGCCAAGCCTGCGCCAGCTCCGGCCCCCGCGCCGGCCCCGGTTCCTGCCCCAGTGGCGGCGCCGGCGGCACCAGCTTTCAGCGGTACCATGATCATCGACACCCCGGTCCGGGCTGGCCAGCGCATCTATGCGCGCGGCGGCGACCTGATCGTGATGGCCGTCGTCAACAACGGCGCCGAGATCATCGCGGATGGCAGTATCCACGTTTACAACACTTTGAATGGCCGTGCCCTGGCGGGCGCCTCCGGCGACGCTTCGGCCCGTATTTTCGCTATGTCGATGAGCCCGGAACTGGTCTCGATCGCAGGTGTTTATCGTACTTTTGAAGATGGTTTCCCGACCGAAAACGCACGCAAACCGGTACAAATCCGGCTGAACGGCGAGAGTCTGGATATACAATCTGTCAATTCCGCAAAATAACAGTTCAGTAAAGGATTCTTTGTGGCACGAATTATTGTAGTTACGTCCGGCAAGGGCGGTGTCGGCAAAACGACTTCCAGCGCCAGCTTCTCCACCGGCCTCGCCATGCGCGGCCACAAAACCGTCGTCATCGATTTTGACGTCGGCCTGCGCAACCTGGACCTGATCATGGGTTGCGAACGACGCGTTGTGTATGACCTGATCAACGTGGTGCATAAAGAAGCAACCCTGAACCAGGCCCTGATCAAGGACAAACACTGCGAGAACCTGTACATCCTGCCGGCCTCCCAGACCCGCGACAAGGATGCGCTGACCGAAGACGGCGTGGAAGCCGTGCTTGCTGAGCTGATCAAGATGGACTTCGAGTACATCATCTGCGACTCGCCTGCCGGTATCGAACACGGCGCCCTGATGGCGCTGACCTTCGCCGACGAAGCCCTGATCGTGACCAACCCGGAAGTATCGTCGGTACGTGACTCGGACCGCATCCTGGGCATCATCCAGGCCAAGTCGCGCCGCGCGCTGTCCGGCGGCGAACCAGTCAAGGAACACCTGTTGATCACCCGTTACTCGCCGAAGCGCGTAGAAGCGGGTGAGATGCTGTCATTTGAAGACGTGCAAGAGATCCTGCGCATTCCTTTGATCGGCATCATCCCTGAGTCGGAGCAAGTGCTGCATGCTTCCAACCAGGGTAACCCGGCAATCCACTTCAAGGGAACCGATGTGGCCGAAGCCTACACCGACGTGGTGGCGCGCTTCCTGGGCGAAGAAGTTGAGCTGAAGTTTACCGACTATGAAAAGCCTGGTTTCCTGAAGCGTATCTTTGGAGCTAAATAATGGCCCTGCTTTCATTCCTGTTCCAGAACAAGCCGAAAACGGCCAGTGCGGCGAAGGAGCGCTTGCAGATCATCATTGCGCGCGAGCGCAATGGCCGCGCAGGTCCGGATTTCATGCCGGCGCTGCACAAAGAGCTGGTTGACGTGATTTCGAAGTACACAAAGGTGTCGGCGGACGATATCAAGATTTCGCTGGATCGCCAGGGTAATCTGGAAGTTCTCGACGTTAACGTGGTTCTGCCGGATGCTTAAAACCGGTAAACCGGTGTCAGACCCTCAGGGTCTGACACCAACACGCGGCAGACATCGACCTGTTTAGCGGGTCTGGCCCGCCACCAGCACCTGCCGAGCCACCTTGGCACAAGCCTCAACGTGCTGGTAGCCAATCTGCCGAAACGCAAAGAAACCAATAGTAGCTGACGCAATTTGACCGGCAATAGGCACCAGTTTGCCCGCCTGTTTCGCTGCAATCTTGCCGGCGCTGCGCTTCAACACCGTCGCGACCAGCTCGCGCGTGACTACTTTCCCCACCAGCATCCCGCCCAGGCTGATGACAGCCTCGTAAGCAATCAGCTTCAATTTCGGCTGCATGCGGTCGATCTGGGCCGGCGACAAACCGAATTCATGGTTCACGTCATCGATCAACTGGGTGAACAGGCGCAGGTCCGACACCACGTCGATGCCGGGGATCGGCACTGCCGCCACCCCGGCTGAAACGGCGGCGCGGCGCCGCACGAGGCGCCGGCAACGCTCGCGCACCGCATCGATATCAGCCTCGGTGGAGGGCAATACAGTCCAGTCATTTTTCATGTTTTCGCTCCCCAATCGACTTGCAAATAAAACCTGATCCATTGTGCTAGCCGCCCAAGCAGTGTACCGTGTGATGGGAAGACAGCTTCGCACGACAACAAGCGAAATAGTGCCACATAGCAATCTTTGATCAAATTGGTAACTATTTCTTGTAAATCTCTGTTATATTCGTGTGACTGCTTCTTAACATTTTGCTGTAAAGAACCATGAGAATCGTTGTCCTTGATGCTGACCGAAGCCAGGCGGACCTGATCTGCCAGGTCCTGACTTCTGCTGGTCATGCCTGCCATGGCTACCAGACGGCCAAGGACTTGCTGGCCAATATGCGCAAGGACAGCGTCGACATGCTGATTCTTGACTGGCAGGTTACCGATATGGATCCTGCCGAGGTCATTCGCAAGGCCCGCGAAAAGCTGCCTGAAAACGGCCCTGTGATGTTCCTGACCAGCAGTTCCGGCGAAGACGATATCGTGGCCGGCCTGTCAGTCGGTGCCGAAGACTACCTGGTGAAACCCTTGCGCCGTGCCGAATTGGTGGCGCGCGTCCAGGCGCAACTGCGCCTGGCCTACCCGAGCCAGAACGGCGCCGAGCAGTTGCAGTTCGGCCAATACGTCTTCGAAACCCGTCCCGGCCGCTTGCTGATGGACGGGCAAGTGCTGGACGTCACCCACAAAGAGTTCTACCTGGCTCTGCTGTTTTTCCGCAACATTGGGCGCCCGCTGTCGCGCGCCTACATCCATGAGGCAGTCTGGATCCGCGAAACCGAAGTCCCGTCGCGGACAATGGATACCCACGTTTCCCGCGTCCGCAATAAATTGCAGTTGAAACCGGAAAATGGCTTCCGCCTGGTGCCGGTGTACAGCTACGGTTACCGGCTGGAAAAGCTGGGCTCCTGAGAGCGAAACCGGCTCAAGGTATAATGGCGTCTGGAATCTTCCGTCTGGACCAAGATGCAACTTCTCGCCGTTGGCCTCAACCACACCACTGCACCCGTCGCGCTGCGCGAACGGCTGGCGTTCGCGCCTGAGCAGCTTGGTACGGCGGTGGCTGCCGCGCGCAACTGGTTTGCCTGCGCGGATTCGAAAGGCGGCGACGAGGCAGCGATCCTGTCCACCTGCAATCGCACCGAGCTGTACGCGGCCAGCAATGCCGCCAACCCGCTCGACGCCGGCGCCCAGTTCCTGGCCGATTTCCACAAACTGAACTACTCCGAGCTGCGCCCGCACCTGTACATGCTGCCGCAGCACGATGCGGTGCGCCATACCTTCCGCGTCGCCTCCGGCCTGGATTCGATGGTGCTGGGCGAAACCCAGATCCTGGGCCAGATCAAGGACGCCATCCGCACCGCCGATGAAGCCGGCGGCCTGGGCACCTACCTGCACCAGCTTTTCCAGCGCAGCTTCTCGGTTGCCAAGGAAGTGCGCAGCACCACCGAGATCGGCGCGCACAGCGTGTCGATGGCGGCGGCCGCCGTGCGCCTGTCGCAGCGCATTTTCGACAAGATCTCCGAACAGAATGTGCTGTTCATCGGCGCCGGTGAAATGATCGAATTGTGCGCCACCCACTTCGCGGCGCAGAACCCGAAATCGATCACGGTAGCCAACCGCACCATGGAGCGCGGCGAAGCACTGGCGCATCGTTTCAACGGCAAGGCCATGCGCCTGGCCGAACTGGGCAACCAGCTGCAGCAATACGATATCGTCATTTCCTGCACCGCTTCTTCGCTGCCGCTGATCGGGCTGGGCATGGTGGAACGCGCCATCAAGGCGCGCCGCCACAAGCCGATGTTCATGGTCGACCTGGCCGTGCCGCGCGATATCGAGCCCGAAGTGGGCCGCCTGAACGACGTCTTCCTGTACACCGTTGACGACCTGGGCAAGGTGGTGCAGACCGGCATGGAGAACCGCCAGGCTGCCGTGGCGCAGGCCGAAGCGATTATCGAAACCCGTGTGCAGTCCTTCATGCACTGGATCGACGACCGCGCCGTAGTGCCCGTGATCCAGGGTCTGCAGGAAAACAGCGAAGTGATTCGCCTGCTGGAACTGGAGCGCGCACGCAAGCTGCTGGCCAAGGGCGAGTCGGTCGACGCGGTGCTGGAGGCGCTGTCCAAAGGCCTGACCGCAAAGTTCATGCACGGTCCGCAGCAGGCGCTGCACCGCGCCCAGGGCGACGAGCGCGCCCAACTGGCCGAGCTGCTGCCACAATTGTTCCGCGGCCGCCGTTAGCGGCGCCTCCCGCTGCCTGCCGCATGCGCGGCCCCTCCCCCGTTTTTTCCGCGCCGCCTGGCGCCTCCTTCCGCATAGGACCCGAATGAAACCATCAATGCTGGCCAAGCTGGACCAACTGGCGAACCGCCTGGTCGAACTGGACGAACTGCTGATGTCCGAAGGCGCCACGTCGAATATGGACAGCTACCGCAAGATGACGCGCGAGCACAGCGAGCTGCAGCCGCTGGTGGCGCTGTACAAGGATTACCTGCAAGTGCTGGGCGATATCGACGATGCGCAGGCGATGCTGTCCGATCCGGACATGAAGGAATTCGCGCAAGAAGAAATCGAAGCCGGCAAGGCGCGCCTGGGCGGGCTGGAGCTCGACTTGCAGAAAATGCTGCTGCCGAAGGATGAAAACGACGAGCGCAACATCTTCCTCGAAATCCGCGCCGGTACCGGCGGCGATGAATCCGCGCTGTTTGCGGGCGACCTGCTGCGCATGTACACGCGCTTTGCCGAACGTTCGCGCTGGCAGGTGGAGATCGTGTCGGCCTCCGAGAGCGATCTTGGCGGCTACCGCGAGGTGATCGCGCGCATCATCGGCAACGGCGCCTACTCCAAGCTGAAGTTCGAATCGGGCGGCCACCGCGTGCAGCGCGTGCCTGCCACCGAAACGCAGGGCCGCATCCACACCTCGGCCTGCACCGTAGCGGTCATGCCGGAGGCGGATGAAGTGGAAGACGTGCATATCAACCCGGCCGACCTGCGCATCGACACCTACCGCGCCTCCGGCGCCGGCGGGCAGCACATCAACAAGACCGATTCGGCGGTGCGTATCACCCACCTCCCCTCGGGCATCGTGGTGGAATGCCAGGACGACCGCTCACAGCACAAGAACAAGGCCTCCGCGATGAAGGTGCTGGCGGCGCGCATCAAGGACGTGCAACTGCGCGAGCAGCAATCGAAGGAAGCGGCGACCCGCAAGAGCCTGATCGGCTCCGGCGACCGCAGCGAGCGCATCCGCACCTACAACTTCCCGCAAGGCCGCATGACCGACCACCGCATCAACCTCACGCTGTACAAGCTGGACATGATCATGGATGGCGACCTGAGCGAACTGACCACCGCCCTGACCACCGAACACCAGGCCGAGCAACTGGCCGCCCTCGGCGACTAAGATGGAAGTCGGGGTCAGCTCCGGCTTCTCGAGAAGCTTTGCGCTTCGCGCAGCGCAAAATGTCCGATTGCCGGAGCTGACCCCGACTTAGTTTAAGGTAGCCTTCAGCGCTTTGTGCGAGAATTGGGCGGATTTTCAACCCTGATAACTTGATGACGATGAGCAACCGTAACGTACTGCTGGCGATCGCCTTTGTGAGTTTTGGCATGATCGGCGCGGCAATGTATCTGCAGCACGTCCTGTTCCTGATGCCTTGCCCGCTGTGCGTGATCCAGCGCTACCTGTTCATCGCGATCGGTTTGGCGGCCTTGATCGGCGCCTTTACCTCCAAGCCGAAAATTGCGGCCGGTGTGGGCCTGCTGGCCGCACTGGGCGGCATGGGCGTGGCGATCAAGCAGCTGTGGATCCTGGCGCACCCTGGCCTGTCCTGCGGCATCGATCCAATGGAAACGATGCTGAACAAGATCCCGACCTCCGAATACCTGCCATGGCTGTTCTACGCAGAAGGCCTGTGCCAGGACGCGAATGAGAAATTCCTTGGCCTGGTAATCCCAATGTGGTCGTGCATCTGGTTTGGCGCCCTGGCCATCGTCTCTGCGTGGCTGGTGCTGCGCAAGCGCGCATGAAAGACCAGGTCTCGGCCGGGATCACGCTTGGCGCCTTGCAGCGCAAGCCTCTGCTCGATCCGGTCGACCAGCGCATCCTGATTTGCCACGCGCTGGGCATCAGCCGCACGGCCTTGATTACCCAGTCCGACCGCGTGCTGAGCGCGCAGGAAGCGGCGCGCGTGGCGGCCCTGCTGCAGCGCCGCCATGATGGCGAGCCTGTGGCCTATATCGTCGGCCAGCGCGAATTCTTCGGCCTCGACTTTGAAACCACGCCGGCAGTGTTGATCCCGCGTCCCGATACGGAACTGCTGGTGGAATTGGCACTGGTGCGCCTGCCGCCGCGCGGCAGGATGCTCGACATGGGTACCGGCAGCGGCGCCATTGCCGTCGCCGTCGCCCACAGCCGTCCGGATGCCAGCGTCACGGCGCTGGATGTGAGCCAGGAAGCACTGGCCGTGGCCAGCCGCAACGCGCAGCGCAATAAGGCCGCAGTGCGCTTCCTGCATAGCGACTGGTACGGCGCGGTGGAAAGCGAACAGTTCGACCTGATCGTCTCCAACCCTCCCTACATCGCCGATGGCGACCGCCACCTGTCGGAAGGCGACTTGCGCTTCGAGCCAAGCGGCGCGCTGACCGATTTTGCGGATGGCCTGAGCGCCCTGCGTACCATCATTTCCGGGGCACCGGCCAAACTGGCGCCGGGCAGCTGGCTGCTGATGGAACATGGGTATGACCAGTCAGCCGCCGTTCGCGAGCTTTTGTTATCGTCCGGTTACACTGATGTGCAAAGCTGGCAAGATTTGGCTGGCATCGAACGGGTCAGCGGCGGCCGTCGCCCCGGGTAAAATACGGCAACATGCGGCTTCCGGGCCGTTTTTGGGGGCCATCGCACGCGCTTTTCGGTTTTCGGTTAATCTCGCACCAATTTGATTTGCTGCATCGGAAAGGAAGCAAATTGTCCAATCTATTGACTCGCCGCCTGGCTTTGTTGGCCAATGATCAGCACCGTGCGGTGCTGGGCGGCGGCCTGCGCGGCATTGAGCGAGAAACCTTGCGTGTTCAAGCGGATGGCCACCTGGCGCAGACGCCCCATCCCCTGCCCCTGGGCTCAGCCCTGACGCACCCGCACATCACCACCGATTACGCCGAGACCCTGCTGGAGTTCATCACGCCGGCGGAACATGACATCAAGACCACGCTGGAAAAGCTGGATGCGATCCATCGCTTCAGCTACACCAAATTGGGCAATGAGCTGATCTGGAGCCAGTCCATGCCGTGCGAACTGCCGGCCGAAGAGGACATCGAGATCGCGTGGTATGGCAAGTCCAACCTGGGCATGCTGAAGCACGTGTACCGGCGCGGCCTGGCCCTGCGCTACGGCAAAGCCATGCAGTGCATCGCGGGCATCCACTACAACTATTCGCTGGACGAGCGCATGTGGCGCATCCTGGCCGAAAACGAAGGCGCGACCAATGTCACGCCAAAGGCCTACCAGTCGGAAGCCTACCTGGCGACCATCCGCAATTTCCGCCGCTATAGCTGGCTGCTGATGTACCTGTTCGGCGCTTCGCCGGCCCTGGCCGAGGGCTTCCTGCGCGGCCGGCCGCACAAGCTGGAAAAGCTGTCCGGCGATACGCTGTACCTGCCGTATGCAACCAGCCTGCGTATGAGCGACCTGGGTTACCAGAATGAGGCGCAATCCGGCCTTCATCCGCATGAAAACAGCCTGGATTCCTATGTGGCCACGCTGACCAAGGCGGTCAACCAGCCTTACGAACCGTATGCGAAGATCGGCACCAAGGTCAATGGCGAGTGGGTCCAGCTATCGACCAACGTGATCCAGATCGAGAACGAGTACTACTCGACGATCCGCCCGAAACGCGTGATCAATACCGGCGAACGCCCGATCCAGGCGCTGTGCAACCGCGGCGTGCAATACATCGAAGTTCGCTGCATGGACGTGGATCCGTTCGAACCGGTCGGCATCAACGTGCAGACCGGACGCTTCCTCGACGTGTTCCTGCTGTTCACGGCGCTGGAAGAAAGCCCGCTGATCACCCCGGAGCACGGCGAACTGCTGGCACGCAATTTCGCGCGCACGGTGAAGGAAGGCCGCCGTCCTGGCCTGACCCTGACCCGCGCCGGCGAGGAAGTCACGCTCAAGCAGTGGGGCCTGGACTTGCTGGAGCGCTTCAAGCCAGTGGCGGAACTGCTGGACCGCGAGCATGGCGGCCGCGAACACATGGCCGCGCTGGAAGCGCAGGCTGCCAAGCTGCACGATCCCGAGCTCACGCCTTCGGCGCGCGTGCTGCAGGCGCTGCGCGAGAATGGCAAATCGTTCACCGCGTTCGGCCTGCACCAGAGCGAGAAGCATGCGGCTTACTTCCGCAGCCATCCGCCCAGCGCGGAAGACGTGGCACGCTTCACGGAAATGGCACGCGTCTCCATCGCCGAGCAGGAAGAACTGGAGCGCACCCAGACCGGCAGCTTCGACGATTACGTCAAAGCCTACCGCGCCAGCAACCTGTGCCCGAACCATTGCACCTGACCCTTGCTCACCTTCTTTAACGAACAGCACGCGCAGCAGTTCGGCGGCACGGACCATCGGGTCAAGGCCGTGCAAGCCGAATTGGGCCGCCGCGGGCTGGGCGAAATCGTTACCCCGCAAAGCGTGCCATTGACTGCGCTGGAACGCACCCACAGCCCGCGCTACCTGGCCTTCCTGCGCAACGCGTGGAGCGAAGCGCAGGCGCAGAAGGAATTTGCCGGCTGGCCGGTGGTCAGCCCCAGGCAGCTTGCGATACGCACCATGCGCACCGACATCGAACCGGAGGATTTCCTGGCCCGCCTGGGCCTGTATTCGATGGATACCGTCACCGGCATTGGCGCCGGCACCTGGAGCGCAGCAAAAGGCGGTGCCGATTGCGCGGTGAATGCGGCGCATGCCTTGCGGGTAGGCGAGCGCGGCAGCTTTGTGCTGTCGCAGCCGCAAGGCCACCATGCGGGTGCGGATTTTTGCGGCGGCTACTGCTACCTGAATAATGCGGCGCTGGCTGCCCAGCACCTGCGCGATGACGGAATGGCCAAGGTGGCGATCCTCGACCTCGACTACCAGCACGGCAACGGGGCGCAGGGCATTTTCTACGAACGGGCCGACGTGCTTTGCCTGTCGATCCATGCCGATCCGCGTCAAACATTCCCGTTCTACTGCGGCCATGCCGACGAAACCGGCGCCGGTGCGGGACAGGGCTACAACGTCAACCTGCCACTGGCAAAGGGTGCCAATGCGCAGGCCTGGTTTGCTGCGCTGGAGACGGCGTGCGTGCGCTTGTCGATGTACCGGCCGGAGGCGCTGATTGTGGCCTTGGGCGGCAATATCTTCCATGGCGAGCAGCATGGCGGCTTTGGCCTGGCGCCCGCCGACTTCCTGCGCCTGGGCGAGCGCCTGGCCTGGCTCGGCATCCCGACCACGTTCCAGCTCGAAGGCGGCACCCCGTTGCGCGAGCTGGGCACCAATATCGTCAACGTGCTGGAAGGCTTCGACTGCGCGATGGTCTAGGCTTAGCCGGGCAGCGCCAGCCGCGCTTCCAGGCCGCCGCCTTCGCGCTGGTGCAGCGTCAGGCTTCCGCCCATCGCTATTGCGAGCTGGCGGGCAATCGCCAGGCCCAGGCCGGTACCGCCGGTCTCGCGGCTGCGTGAAGACTCCAATCGCACGAACGGCTCAAAGACCGCTTGCAACGATTCTTCCGGAATGCCCGGACCGCGATCGAGCACCTGGATCACGATGCCGCCACCATGGGGCTCGTCCGGCGCCACATGCACTTCCGCGCTACCGCCGAATTTCAGCGCATTGTCGACCAGGTTGCCCAGCACACGCCGCAGCGCTTGCGGCCGCAGTTCCATCGCGTGGCCAACCGTGCCGTGCAACGTGACGTCCTGGCCGGCGTCGGTATAGTCGTGCACCATGCTGTCGAGCAGCGCGTCCGGGTCAATGCGCGTCGGCGCTTCGGAAGTGCCGTGCAGCGTGCGCGCATACGCCACGCCCTCCTTGACCAACTGCTCCATCGACTGCAAGTCCTGCCGCAATTTCGCCTGCTGCGCCTCGTCGTCCATCATGTCGACCCGCAAGCGCATGCGGGTAATCGGCGTCTGCAAATCGTGCGAGATCGAGGCCAGGATCTGGATGCGCTCCGCCATATAGCCGGCAATGCGCTCCTGCATGGCGTTGAAGGCGCGCGCGGCACGCGCTACCTCCGAAGGACCGCTTTCCGGCAGGTGGGCACCCTGCATGTCGGGGCCAAGCGCATCGGCAGCCAGCGCAAGCTGTTCCAGCGGCCGCGTGGCCAGCCGCACCGCCAGCCAGCAGCACAGCGCAAACACCGCAAGCTGCGCCGCCATCAAGGCGCCAAACCAGGGCGACATTGGCACGCTGCGCATCGGGCGGAAGTCGATCGTCAGCGGCATGCCGTCGCTCAATCGCAGGTGCACCTGGTAGCGTTCATGTTCGCCGATGATCTGGTGCACGGTCAGCTTGTATTGCTTGCCGACGCCTTCCTCGAACGAACGCACGGCATTCGCTTCCAGCACTTCGAGGTGCGGCAACGACTCGTCGCATTCTTCCAGCCTGAATTCGTAACTGCGGCGCGCCAGGCGGGGCAGCCAATCCGCGCGCTGCGCGGCCGGCAGCGCATCGAGCAGGGCTACCGAGGTGGTAACCTCGCGTTCGATATAGCCCATCATCATATTGGTGGTCGCCTCGTTCCGCTCACGCACCGTGAGCCAGAACGACAAGCCCTGCGCCACCGCCACGCCAAGGCACAGCAGCAAGGCGAGACGCGCAAACAGCGTGCGCGGCCAGTGCAGGCGCATCATGGCTCGCCTGCCGCCAGCGTTACCGCAGCCGAGAACACATAGCCTTCGCTGCGCAAGGTCTTGATATAGCGCGGTTCGCGCGCCGTATCGCGCAGGCGTTGCCGCACGCGGCTTACCAGCAGGTCGATCGAGCGGTCGAACTGGTCGGCATTGCGGCCCTGTGTCAGGTTCAGGAGCTGGTCGCGCGTCAGCACGCGCTGCGGATGGTCGAGGAAGACGCGCAGCAGGCGGTATTCGGCGCCGCTCAGCGCGACTTGCGTACCGTCGGCATCGAGCAGGTGGCGCGCCACGGTGTCGAGGCGCCAGTCGCCAAAGGCCAGCATCGGCACCGATTCATTGACCTGCATATTCGGCGGCAGCATGCGCGTGCGGCGCAGCACGGCGTTGATGCGCGCCAGCAGTTCGCGCACGGCAAACGGCTTGGGCAGGTAGTCGTCGGCACCCATTTCGAGGCCGATGATGCGGTCGGTTTCATCATTGCGCGCGGTCAGCATCAGCACCGGAATGGTCTTGTGCTTGCCGGCGCGCAGGTCGCGGCACAGCGCCAGGCCGTCTTCGCCGGGCAGCATCAAGTCCAGCACGACCAGGTCGGGCGTGTCTTCCTCGATCACGGCGCGCATCTGGCGGCCATTGGCAGCCAGCGAGGTGCGCAAGCCATTTTTCTGTAAATAGGCGCCGATCAATTCGCGGATATCGCGGTCATCGTCAACGATCAGGATGTGGTCTTGGTTTTCCATGAAGCCATGATACCCAATGCCCGGCAGAGATTTGTATCCCAGTGTGTACAGCCGGACCAGGTACACAAAACATTGCACGGGCGGGGGTACGGCGAAATATGCCGGATACCTGCGGACGGTCCAATGGAGTCATTCCAAAACACGGAGCTGACCATGACCAACCCGCTCGACACTCCGCTGGCCTTTCTGGCCGGCCTGCTGACCATCGCGTCGCCTTGCGTGCTGCCGATGCTGCCCATCCTGCTGGGCTCCGGCGTCAACCAGCGCAACCGCCGCCGCCCGCTGTTCATCGTGGCAGGCTTCATCCTGAGCTTTGCCAGCTTCGCCATGCTGCTGGGCGTGGTGTCGGCCACCATCGACGTGGCGCAGGAAGTGCTGCGCAATACTGCCATCGCCCTGCTGGCCCTGTCCGGTCTGTTCCGCCTGTGGCCGGCGCCTTACGAATGGCTGATCGCGCGCTTGCCGGGCCGCGACGCCAGCGCCGCACCGCGCCAGGACGACGGCAGCAACGGCGGCGCCTTCCTGCTTGGTGTATCGCTGGGTGCGGTCTGGACGCCCTGCGCCGGGCCGGTGCTGGCATCCATCCTGGTACTGGTGGTGAAGGCACAGGACCCGGCCTGGTCGGCCCTGCTGCTGACCCTGTACGCCATCGGCGCTGCCGTGCCCATGCTCGGAATTATTTACGGCGGCCAGTATGCCACCCAGCGCGTGCGTTCCGTGGCCCGCCACGCTCAGCGCCTGCAGCAAGTGTTCGGCGTGCTGGTGGTGGCCACCGCCATTGCGATTTACCTGCAATACGACACCCTGGCCTATTCCTGGGCCGCTCAACACCTCCCAACCCTGAAAGGACTGTGAACATGAAGAACACCCTGAAATTCCTGGCTGCCGCGGCAACCCTGGTGGGCGCCAGCACCGGCGCCAATGCAGCAACGGCCCCCTTCGAAGCCCCCGAATTCAGCAGCATCACCGAATGGCTGAACAGCGCGCCGCTGACGATGAAGCAACTGCGTGGCAAGGTGATACTGGTTGATTTCTGGACCTATGACTGCATAAACTGTATCAACACCCTGTCCCATGTCGTGCAGTGGCACGACAAGTACAAAGACAAGGGCTTGGTCGTGATCGGCGTCCACACGCCGGAGTACGCTTTCGAGCGCAAGACCGAGAACGTGCGCACCGCCTTGAAGCGATTCGACATACGCTATCCAGTGGCCCAGGATAACCGCTACGCAACCTGGAACGCGTACAACAACCGCTATTGGCCGGCTTTCTATCTTGTCAACAAGAAGGGCCAGGTGGTGTACACCCACTTCGGTGAAGGCCAGTACGAGCAAACCGAAGCGCGGATCCAGCAACTGCTGGCGCAAACCGAGTGAGTTCAAGATGAGCGAAAAATTCTTCAAAAATAGCTTGCAATTAAATCGCACGCTATCTATAGTGTCGACATGGGCAGCAAACAAGGCCCCGGAAACCGGAAACAAATAGCACGCTAGTTAATCGCTCACTACTCACGAAAAGGAAAATCATCATGGCAAAGATCTCCAACATCCTGTACCGCGCAAACGCAACTTCCACCGGCGGCCGCGAAGGCAAATCCGCCTCCAGCGACGGCGCCCTGGACGTCAAGCTGACCACTCCAAAAGAACTGGGCGGCAATGGCGCGTTCGGCACCAACCCGGAGCAACTGTTCGCAGCCGGCTACTCGGCCTGCTTCATCGGTGCCCTGAAGTTCGTTGGCGGCCGCGACAAGATCGCCGTACCGGCTGACGCTTCGATCAACGCCACCGTCGGCATCGGCCCGATCGAGACCGGCTTCGGCATCGAAGTGGAACTGAAGATCTCCTTGCCTGGCGTGGATCGCGCCACCGCGGAAAAACTGGTGAACGCCGCCCACATCGTCTGCCCGTACTCGAACGCGACACGCGGCAACATCGACGTCACCCTGACCATCGTATAAGCAACCAAGGGCCCGGCGGCACAGGCGGCCGGGTCCACCCAAGAGGAGAAATATCATGAAAGCACTTGCAACCATCATCGCTTCCGCCGCCCTGGCCCTCTCCACTGCCGCCCAGGCAGCGCCACCTGACACCAACAGCGGCGAAGGCTACCAGTCCGACACGCATTTCGTGTCGACCAAAACCCGCGCGCAAGTCAAGGCAGAGACCATCGCCGCCCTGCAGCGTGGTGAAATCCTGAACGGCGAACTGTATCCACTGGATTTTGCCTCCCCCATCCGCGGCAAGACCCGCGCCCAAGTGAAGGCCGAACTGGCCGCCGCCATCCGTAATGGCGAGATCCGCCAGGAACAATAAGCTGGCATAAAATGGTCGCCTCCCACCAAGCGAGGCGACTAATGATTGAATGGCAGTGGCTGGACTTCAACAGCATTCCCAACACGGACCTGTACGAAATGCTGCGGCAGCGGCAAGAAGTGTTCGTGATCGAACAGCAGTGTTTTTACTCCGATATGGACGGCTGCGATCAAGCCGCCCACCACCTGCTCGGCTGGCAAACGGAGGGCGGCAAGCGCACGCTGGCTGCCTACCTGCGCTGTATTGCGCCGGGCATCAAATATCCTGAAATGTCGCTGGGGCGCGTGCTGACCACGCAGGCTGCACGCGGCAGCGGCGCGGGGCGCCAACTGATTGCGGAAGGCATCCGCCATGCGGAAGCGCTGCATCCCGGCCACCGCATCCGGATCGGCGCCCAGGCCCATCTGGAAAAGTTCTACGGCAGCTTCGGCTTCAAGGCCGTGGGCGAACCGTATGACGAGGACGGCATCCCGCACCTGGAGATGCTGCGCTAAGCAAAAAAAAACGGCCCGAAGGCCGTTTCTTATTTGGGCTTCCGCCCGCTCAAGGAGCGGTTACGGAGGTCACTTCAACATCAAAAATCAACGGCGAGTTGGCCGGAATATTGGTCTTGGCGGTGGAACCGTAGGCCAGGTTGGCAGGGATGATCAGGGTGCGTTTGCCGCCCGCCTTCATGCCCTGCAGGCCCTGCTCCCAACCCTGGATCACCGCGTTGGCGCCCAGCTTGACGGACAACGGGGTGCCGGTAGTGCGCGAGGTGTCGAAGCGCAGGCCGCGCTTGTCGGTCACGCTGTCGTCGTACAGGTAGCCGGAGTATTCCACGGTCAGGGTGTAACCATTGGCCGACACCAGGGTGCCAGTCCCGACAACTTCGTTGGTGATCTTGAATTCAGGCTGTGCGGTCTGGGCCGGTGGCGAAGTATTCAGAGCGGTCAGTTCGATGTCGTACACCACGGCGGTATTGGCCGGCACCAGCACGTTGCCGTTGCTGTCCTTGCGGCCATACTGGGCCCACGCCCCGCCGGTCGGGATCAGCAAGGTGCGCTTGCCGCCCACTTGCATGCCGACAATGCCCAGGTCCCAGCCAGGAATGCGGCTGTCGACACCAAGCAGGAAGGAGAACGGCGAACCGGTGCGCGACGTCTCGAACTGCACGCCCTTCTTGTCGGCCTTGGTGTCGTCGTACAGGTAGCCGGTGTAGTGGATGGTCACCAGGTTCTTGGCAGCGGCAGCCGTGCCGGTGCCGGTCACGGTGTCGGTCTTGGTGAAGATCGGCTGCGGCGGGATCGGCGACGGCAGCGTGGTGAAGCTGACTACCTTCAGTTCATACACGACGGAGGTATTGGCTGGAACCAGCACCTTGCCGCTCAAATCCTTGTAGTCCGTCGGGCCAAAGGCCATATTGGACGGAACGATGATCCGGCGCGTGCCGCCGGCTTTCATGCCGGTCAGGCCCTGGTCCCAGCCGGCAATGCGGGCACCGACTCCGACTGTCATCACATACAGCTTGTCGACCGAATTGACGGTGGAAGATTCGAACAGGTCGCCCTTTTTGTCGGCCTTGGTTTCGTCATACAGCCAGCCGGTATAGCTGAAGGTGACCAGGTCGCCGGCCGCCACTTTCGGGGCTGTATTGTCCGGCACCACGACCTCGGTAATGGCAAACGCAGGCTGCGGAGGCAGCGGGGTGGTGTCGTTTTTGTTGGAACCGCCACCGCAGGCCGTCAGGGCCACGGCACATGCCAGGGTGGCGATTGCCTTGAACATCGAGTTCTTCATTTCAATCTTGCCTATTCGTCAAATGAGGGGTAACGGAGCAGCAGTTTAGCAGACCGTTAATGCCCCCTCCACAAGAGGCAAGATCCGTTACAAATTAAATTTCCACTTGTGTGCCGAGCTCGATGACGCGGTTTGGCGGGATCTGATAGTAGTCCGCCGCGGCGCGCGCGTTGCGCGACATCGCCACGAACAGATGCTCGCGCCAGGGCGCCATGCCATCGCCCGGCGAGGAGATCACGGTCTGGCGCGCGATGAAGAAGGAGGTTTCCATCATCTCGAACTTCAGGCCTTTCTCTTCGCACAGGGCCATGACGGCCGGCACGTCCGGCTCGTCCTTGAAGCCGTAATTGATGTTCAGCTGGTAGCACTCGTGGCCCAAGGCGGTCACGCGCACCTGCTCCGCAGGCGGCACATAGGGCTCTTCAACGATGTGCACGGTGAAGAACACCACGCGCTCGTGCAGCACCTTATTGTGCGACAGGTTATGCAGCAGCGCGTGCGGCACGCCATCGCTCTCGCCGCGCAGGAACACCGCGGTGCCCGGCACGCGGGTCGGCGGCGCCATGAACAGGGAGTTCAGGAAGTCTTCCAGCGGGATCGCGTGCTTTTCCAGGTTCTTGAACACCAGCTCGCGGCCGGTGCGCCAGGTCAGCATGGTGGTGAACAGCGCGGTACCGAGCAGCAGCGGGAACCAGCCGCCGTGGAACAGCTTCAGCGAAGTGGCCGAGAACAGCGTGATGTCGATCACGATGAAGAAGCCGGTCGCGGCAAAGCACAACAGCAGCGGCAGGTTCCAGCGGTAGCGGGTGACGAAGAAAGTCAGGATGGTGGTCGCCAGCATGGTCGCGGTCACCGCGATACCGTAGGCACCGGCCAGCGCATCCGAGGACTGGAAGCCAATCACGGCAATCAGCACCACGATCAGTTGCAGCCAGTTCACCACCGGGATGTAAATCTGGCCCATCTCGCTTTCCGAAGTGTGCTGAATGCGCATGCGCGGCAGCATGCCCAGCGCGATGGCCTGCTTGGTCATCGAGAAGGTGCCGGAAATCGTCGCTTGCGACGCGATCACGGTGGCGGCCGTCGACAGGATCACCAGCGGAATCACGCTCCAGCTACCGAGCTGGTTGAAGAATGGATTGGAGATCGCAGACGGATCGTTGATCAGCAAAGCGCCCTGGCCGAGGTAGTTCAGCGCCAGGGCCGGGAAGCAGATCAGGAACCAGGCCAGGCGGATCGGTTTCTTGCCGAAGTGGCCCATGTCGGCATACAGCGCTTCCGCGCCGGTGAATGCCAGCACGACCGCGCCGAGAGCAACGAAGGCAATCATTCCATGCGAGAACAGGAAGGTGAATGCATGCGCCGGGTTCAGGGCTGACAGAATGGCCGGTGCCTTGATGATATTCAGGACGCCCATCACTGCCAGCGCAGCAAACCAGAGTGCCATGATCGGGCCGAAGAAGCGCCCGATGCCTGCCGTGCCGTGGCGCTGCACCGCGTACAGGCTGACCAGCACGACGATGGTGAGCGGAACCACGAATTTTTCCAGTCCGGGCGCCGCCACTTCCAGGCCTTCGATGGCCGACAGCACCGAAATGGCAGGCGTAATCACGCTGTCGCCATAGAACATGGTGGCGCCAAAGGTACCGATCAGCAGCAGAGGGAAGTGCCATTTGGGCGCTGCCTTGTGCACCGAATTCAATGCCAGGGCCATCAAGGCCATGATGCCGCCCTCGCCGCGGTTATCCGCACGCAACATCAGGCTGACATATTTGAGGGAGACAATCATCGTCAGCCCCCAGAAGATCAGGGAGACGATGCCGAGCAGATTCTCCTGGTTCAGGGGAAGCCCGTGGGTGGGGTCGAAAATGGTTTTGAGGGTATAGAGAGGGCTGGTACCGATATCGCCGTAGACGATGCCAATGGCGGCCAGCGTCAGCGCAGCTACGCTGCTTTTCTTATGTTGTGACAAGATTTCACCCAAAATTGGTTTTGGTGCATCGCACAATAGGCCAGTTATAAGCCTTTTGCAAGTTTTTTACGCCGCCGGTGAAAACTTGGCGAGTATGCTATTTTCCACCTTTACGCACAGAAAATCATCGCTCTCATGAATACCGGCATGCTGTACGCCGCAGGCGCTTTCCTGTCCTGGGGCCTGTTCCCGCTGTATTTTCACGCAATTAAGAATGTGCCGGCGTCCGAAATCCTGGCGCATCGCATGGCGTGGTCGCTGCTATTCCTGATGCTGGTGCTGGCAGTACGCCGCCAGTGGAAATGGCTGCCGCAAGTGTTGCGTCAACCCAAAGTGGTGGGCAGTTTCCTGGCCAGCGCTTTCTTGTTGAGTGCGAACTGGTTTGTGTATATCTGGGCGGTCAACAACGGCCATGTGGTGGACGCCAGCCTCGGCTATTTCATCAATCCGCTGGTCAACGTGCTGCTGGGCATGGTGGTGCTGAAGGAAAAACTGCGCCGCGGGCAATGGATTGCCATCGGCGTCGCGGCCACCGGCGTGGCCTGGCTGACCTGGCAAGCCGGCCAGGTGCCGTATATCGCACTGGTGCTGGCCCTGAGCTTCGGCGCTTATGGCTTGCTGCGCAAGACTGCCGCGCTGGCGGCGCTGGAAGGCTTGTCTTTCGAGACCCTGATCCTGTTCCCGCTGGCGGTCGCTTACCTCGGCTGGCTGGTGTACCACGGCCAGAGCGTATTCCTGAATGCCGAGTCGGACAGCACGCGCTGGCTGCTGGCGGCGGCTGGCCCGACTACCGCGATCCCGCTGCTGCTGTTTGCCGCCGGCGCGCGCCGCATTCCGATGTCGGTACTCGGCATGCTGCAATACATGTCGCCGTCGCTGCAGATGTTGCTGGGCGTCTGGGTTTTCCACGAGGCGTTTTCCTCGATCAAACTGGCCGGCTTCCTGTTCATCTGGAGCGCGCTGGCGATTTATATGCTGGAGGGCTGGTTGACCAGCAGAAAGGCGAGTTGAGTGTCGGAAAACTTTACACCATTACGTCTTTGATAACTTGACTTTCCCTTTCTCAATAAAACTTACCCTATAAAAATCAAGAACCTGCGCGGAACTCTTGCAGATCAGGCATGGTAATTGCTTGATTATTGGTTCCAACACAGGAGAATAAGAATGGTAAGCAAAAAGTTTCTGGCAGGTATCGCTGCATTGGTTTGCGCTGCTAATGTTCACGCCCTCCCAATGCCGCTGACCAAGACCGTCGCCGCCGGCGACCAACTGGTCTCCGGTGCCAGCAAGACTTTCGACATCAACGTCAACGACCTGCTGGCAAACAACGGCCTGAACAGCAATGCCATCTCGCTGGGCCAGTTGACTGTGTTTGGCCATTCGGATGCTTTGTACAACTTCAACCTCAGCGACTTTGGCAATTACAAGCAGACCGGCACCAGCACCCACTACAACGCGGGCGCCTGCAACCACGGCAATTGCAACGTTACCGACTACACTTACACGCGCAGCGGGCACTCGTACCATTACGACACCGTCACCGACACCATGAAGGTATCGGTCGGCGACTCGAGCGGCAGCGACACTTCCGAGTGGCAGCAGAGCCAGGCCGGCTACAAGACCACTGAAGATAAAAAGGACGGCAGCGCGCGCTTTGGCTGGAAAACCTACCAAACCACGGCCGACGACTTTTACGGTTCCTACAGCGGCGACCTGAGCGTCACCCTGAACCTGGACAGCAAAGCGCTGGGCGACATCGTGAAAGATGGCATCCTGAGCCTGTCCATCTGGGGCATGCACGGTCAATTCAACATCGACAGCCTGCGCCTGGATTTGCTGGCCAACCTGCCGGAACAACCGGCCGACAGCCCGGTTCCTGTGCCAACCAGCCTGCTGCTGACCGGCCTGGGCCTGGCAGCACTGGCCACCGTGCGCCGCCGCAAAGCATAAGCAGTCGCCACCGCACCCAAAAGGACCCGGCACTTGCCGGGTCTTTTTTTATGCGCCACCACAATGCGCTAAACTAGCGCCTTTACGAACCGACAAGAACACATACCGTGGCCAATTACGTCTATACCATGAACCGCGTGGGCAAAATCGTCCCACCGAAACGTCAGATTCTGAAGGACATTTCCCTGTCCTTCTTCCCAGGCGCCAAGATCGGCGTGCTGGGCCTGAACGGCTCCGGCAAATCGTCCCTGCTGAAAATCATGGCGGGCATCGACACCGACATCCAGGGCGAAGCACGCCCAATGCCTGGCCTGAACATCGGCTACCTGCCGCAGGAACCGCAACTGGATCCGGAAAAAACCGTGCGCCAGGAAGTGGAATCCGGCCTGGGCGAAGCCTTCAACGCACAAGCGTTGCTGGAAGCCGTCTACGCTGCCTATGCAGAAGAAGATGCAGACTTTGACGCGCTGGCCAAAGAGCAGGAACGCCTGGAATCGATCATCGCTGCTGCCGACGGCGGCAACCTGAACCTGCAACTGGAAATGGCTGCCGACGCGCTGCGCCTGCCGCCATGGGACCAGAAGATCGGCGTGCTGTCCGGCGGTGAAAAGCGCCGCGTGGCGCTGTGCAAGCTGCTGCTGTCCAAGCCGGACATGCTGCTGCTCGACGAACCGACCAACCACCTGGATGCTGAATCCGTGGAATGGCTGGAGCAGTTCCTGGTGCGCTTCCCGGGCACCGTGGTCGGCATCACCCACGATCGCTACTTCCTGGACAACGCGGCCGAATGGATCCTGGAACTGGACCGCGGCCACGGCATCCCTTGGAAGGGCAACTATTCTTCGTGGCTGGACCAGAAGCAGGACCGCCTGAAGCAGGAAGAAGCCACCGAATCCGCGCGCCAGAAAGCGCTGCAGAAAGAACTGGAATGGTCGCGCCAGAATCCGAAAGCACGCCAGGCCAAATCCAAGGCCCGTATGGCGCGCTTCAATGAGCTGAGCGAATACGAATACCAGAAGCGTAACGAAACCCAGGAGATCTTCATCCCTGTGGCCGAGCGCCTGGGTAATGACGTGATCGAGTTCAAGAACGTCAGCAAATCGTTTGGCGACCGCCTGCTGATCGACAACCTGTCGTTCACCGTGCCGCCAGGCGCGATCGTCGGCATCATCGGCCCGAACGGCGCCGGTAAATCGACCCTGTTCAAGATGATCGCCGGCATCGAGCAGCCGGACAGCGGCGAAGTGGCCATCGGCAAGACCGCCAAGATTTCCTTGGTGGACCAGAGCCGCGACAAGCTGGACAACGAGAAGACCGTGTTCGAGGCAGTGTCCGGCGGCGCCGACATCCTGAGCGTGGGCCGTTTCGAAATGCCGTCGCGCGCTTATGTGGGTCGCTTCAACTTCAAGGGCTCGGACCAGCAGAAAATCGTTGGCAACCTGTCCGGTGGTGAGCGTGGCCGACTGCACCTGGCCAAGACCCTGCTGATGGGCGGCAACGTGCTACTGCTTGACGAACCGTCCAACGACCTGGACGTGGAAACCCTGCGTGCGCTGGAAGATGCGCTGCTGGAATTCGCCGGCTCGGTGATGGTGATTTCCCACGACCGCTGGTTCCTGGACCGTATCGCCACGCACATCCTGGCCTTCGAAGGCGACTCCCAGGTGACCTTCTTTGCGGGTAACTACCAGGAATACGAAGCCGACAAGAAGAAGCGCCTGGGTGAGGAAGGCGCCAAGCCGAAGCGTATTCGTTACAAGCCGCTGCACGGCTAAAACCGGTAAACCAGCCGGATGGCCGTCCCGTCCGACCCGCAGGGTCAGACGCTGTCTATGCCGAAGCTTTGGTATGGTTGTGCGCCTTTGACTTTCGACGAACGTCAAAGGCCTGGAACCAACTCCGCTGGCTGCAAGATCATTCGGGGTCAGGCACTTGTGCCTGACCCCGGTTTACCGGTTTTAGAAGGGAGCCAAATGCGCAAACAATTCCTATGTGGACTGGTCCTGGCCAGCGCAGGCGCCATTGCGCACGAGGCCCCGATCGACAAGCTGGCCTGGCTGGCCGGCTGCTGGTCGCATACCGGCGCCGAAAAAGGTTCAGTGGAAATGTGGACCCTGCCCGCCGGCGGCACCATGCTGGGTGTAGCGCGCACCGTAAAAAACGGCAAGACGGTCGAGTGGGAACACACCATGATCCGCGAAACCGAGCCGGGCATCTGGGCCTATGTGGCCAAGCCCAGCCGTCAACTGGAAGCAGCCTTCCCGATCAAGTCGGTCGGCGATGGTGAAGTGATCTTTGAAAACCCGCAACATGACTTCCCGCAGCGGATCATTTACAAACGCGATGGCGCCGATGGCATCAAGGCGCGTATCGAAGGTGTCTCGAAGGGCAAGGAAAAAGCCTTCGACTACCCGATGCAGCGGACGCAATGTCCGAATGGCGGGTGAGGCGGGCACAAGGACATTGGCAGCGCAAGGCTGCCGTTGTCGCACCCGGCCTCGATCAGGACTTTGCGGGGGGAAGCAGCTGAACTGCCCTCCCCCTCGACTCAGAAGCTAGCCTTCACGCCCAGGTTAAACGCGCCTTTGCGGCGGCCCTGGTCAATATCGTTCTTGCCGAAGTGTTCGTACTCCAGCACGCCCGACACTTTCTCGGTGAAGGCGTATTCGGCGCCAACCGAGGCGTACAGCGCGTTACGGCTGCTATCGCCGTTATACGCGGAAGCCAAACCGGTGGCATTCACGTCATTCTTGTTGTGCGACACACCCAGCTTGCCGGTCAGCGCAAACTGCTGGTTGATCGGGAAGGTGCCTTTGCCGGCCAGGTAGAAGGACTTGGCTTTGCCTTCAATGCTGCCGGTGCCGGCGCCAGTGGTGTAGTTGTACGACTGTTTGCCGAAATCTACATAACCGGCTTCCACGCCCCAGGTCTTGTCGATCTGTACGCCACCGAAGATCTTGCCACCGTATTCGGTGCTTTTCTTGTCACCATCGCTGGTGTCGTTGGGCAGGGTGTACTTGTTCGAGTTCGCCACGACGCCAGCGCCGATGTAAGGCTTCAGTTCCTGGGCCTGGACGGAGGCCGCGCCCAGGGCAACGGCCGAAGTGATGAGTGCGAGTGCGATTTTTTTCATGTTCGTGATCTTTCAGCGAGAGTAAGTCGGACTTGCTTGGGATCGCGCTTCGTCTGTGGAAGTGCGATGGAAAGCACGATAACACTGCCAAAAGTTCAAGGGGGAGACGAACTGGTAAGAATTGTGTGAATTTGTAAGCAACCTTGAATTACCAATGTTCAGCCCAAAATGACCGAACTTGGCATCAGATAAGCCTAAATGTCAGATTGATACGGGGACCGCAGGGTTTTCGCTCTTTATTGATGCCGTGCCGCCAGCAATGCTGGAGTTTGCCTGCCATCAGCAGCAGGCTGCCATCGGTCAGGTCGATCTTGACGGTTTTCGGCTGCTTTTTGTGCTTCAGGATGAAGGTGCGGCAGGCGCCAAAGCTGACCGAGGCGATGGCCGGCTGCGGGCCCAACTCCGCTTCATCGTCGCTGTGGAAGCCCATGCTGTCCTGTTCGTTGCGGTAGTAGTTCAGCAGCACGCTGTTGAAGCGCTTGCCGCTGGCGGCCTCGACGGCGCGCTTGATCTCCAGCTGGAGCGGGGTGAACGGCAACGGTTCAAAAGTGCGGCCGGAATAGGTGTAGCGCTGCTCGCCATACCAGGCACTCAGGCGCGGTTGCGCCACTTCGCGGCCGAACAGGAAGATGGTTTCCGCTTTCCACGTGGTTTCATCAAGCAAGCGTTGCATAACTTCGGCGTTATCCACAGCGAGCGGAAGTTGCTGCATGAAATACAGCTCGCCATCTTCGATCGGGATCGGTAATAACTCGGCTTCAGCAGAAAACAGGTCCATAGGCGTTATCATATAGCAATGAACAAACGTCAATTCCTCGGCGCCGTGGCAGCGGCAGGCGCCCTCCCCTCGCTGGGTGCCGCTGCTTCCAAGGTTGAGCGTGGTCCCGCGCTCTTGACCGTGACCGGTGCCATTGCCAAGCCGAACCGCGGCGCTTTCGATCGCGTGGTGGACCAGATGATGCACAAGCAAGGCCTGGCTTTCGACAAAGCCTTCGCCTTTGATTTTGCCGCACTGGCCGCGCTGCCGGCGATCACGATCAAACCGACGCTGGAATATGATGGCCGGCCGCATACCTTGTCCGGCCCACTGCTGGTGGACGTGCTGAAAGCTGCCGGCTCGCAAACTGGCGACAGCAGCAAGCTGATCCTGCGTGCAGTAGATGGCTATGCGGTGGGCGTGGCGCTGGCACTTGCCAAGGCACAGCGCTATATCGTCGCCACCCACCTGGACGGTGCCCCGATGGCGCTGGGCGGGCTCGGTCCGCTATGGGCAATCTACGATGCGGATCGCGTGCCCGACATGGCAAGCAGGCCCGTAGGCCAGCGCTTCACCACTTGCCCGTGGGCCCTGTATCACATCGAGGTTCAGGCGTAAGCTTCAGCCAGCGACATGACGCGCGGCGTGATTGCGACGCCGATGTCGCCGAAGATCTTGTTGATGATGGCCATATTGGCTTCGGCTTCGTCCGCCTTCCAGCCGTTGAACAGGTCGGTGCCGTCTTTCTGGAAGTGCAGGTCCAGCACCTTGCCGCGATCCTTGTGGGTGTAGCCGGAGCTATGGACTTGCTTGAAACCGCCCGCAGCCAGCGCTTCAAGCACGGAAGTCGGCGGATTATCCGGGTCTGTTGCCATGTACACGCCGAAAGTCTTGCCAGGCGGTTTGGCGGCAATATCAACTTCGTAGATGCCAGGCGCCTTGGTGACAGACGTGGATTTCAAAAATAACATAGCGTTCCCCTAGAACTGTGTGTGGCTATCCTCAAGTGGACTAGCTTATTGCTAACCGCCAATTTTGTCACCCGTCGGGGCCATCTTTTTGTTCGACCACAACACCAGCCGAAGCAAAAAGCATTACCTGCTCTTCAACTATACTTTTGCACTGCTGATTTGCAAGGGCAGCGTCAGGGCTGGCCCGCCCGTTTACGCTCGGCCAGCGCGATGGTTGGCGGCACCAGGGCCCGGTATAACTGGCCCGTCGCCGCATCCCATGCCATGACTGCATCTTGCTGTCGCAACACTGTTGCCATATCGCCCCGCGCAACCGGCCCGGTCAGTGCCGGCGCTGTGCCGAGGCGGAATGCATTTTCCATAGACTCTATCGCAAGCGGCCGCGCGAGCTCGCGCGCCACGTTCTCCGGAATGCCGGCCGCCTGGTAGGCGCGCAGGGCAGCATCGATCACAGTGACCAGGTAATTACTCGCGAACACCGCCGCCGCGTGATAAACGGTCTTGGCCGCTGGGTCGATCTGCACCGCTCTCGCGCCAATCGCTGCCAACGCCGGCAGCAGCACATCCAGCGCTTGCCGGTCGCCCTCGACGCCGCAGAAGGTGCCGGCAAAATCCGCCGCCACCGCGTCAACGTCGGCAAAGCTGCGGATCGGATGCACACTGGCGACAAAGGCGCCCGCCGCGCGTGCCGCTTGCAAACGGTCCGACGCCAGCGCACCGCTGCAATGGAACACCACCGCGCCCTGCAGCGGTGCAGCGGCGGCCAGCGCCTCGCACGCAGGCACGATCTGGTCATCGGTGACGGTGAGCATGTAGACATCGGCCGTTCGCATGACGCCGCCCACGGCGGCAGGCGTACCAGCCCCGATGAAGGCCGCGGCCTGCGCCGCACTGCCGGCCGAACGCGCCAGTACGTCCTGCACGGTGAACGCGCCGGCCCTTGAAAACAGCCGCCCCAGGACGCAGCCGACGTGGCCGCCGCCCACCACTGTCAAACCACGCATCAGAAGCTCGATCCTGGCTGTTTGAGGAACTCGACTTCTTCCGGCGTCGATTCGCGGCCGAGAATGGCATTGCGATGCGGGAAGCGGCCGAAGCGGCGAATCACGTCGTAATGCTTCTTGGCGAAATCCAGCATGCCGGCATAACCCGGCGAATCCGCAGCCAGCATCTCGAACAGGTCGACGCAGCGCATCTGCATCGACAGGTTTTCCGAATGCTCAAGCGGCATGTAGGAAAACGCTCGCTGCGCTGGCGGCAGGGTCTGGTTGGCGCCCGAATCGTCCAGCGCCTTGGCTGCCTCCAGCGCCAGCTCGTCGCCGGCAAAGGCCTTCGGCGTGCCGCGATAAACATTGCGCGTGAACTGGTCCAGCACGATGATGCGGGCCAGCGTACCTTGCGTGCCCTCGTCGTCCCACTGCCGCAGGCCGCCCAGCAACCCTTGTTCAATCACATCGCCGAATTGCTGGAAAATCGCACGGTCGAATGCATCGTCCTTGCGCCACCACTCGGGGCGTTGCATATTGTGGCCCTTGGCGCCGATCGGCAGGAACCAGAAATCGAGAACGTCTTGTGGATGAATGACCAAACCTGCCTCCTAGTTGCGTGCGTGGGTGACCTGGAAACTGTCGATGCCGTCGAAATGCGTCATCTCCTCGGCGATGCGCGACAACGGCGATCCGCTGCGCTTACTGAGCGCCAGCGCCACGAAGCGCCACTCCAGTTTGCCCTGGTCCATGCCAATGGTCAGCGAGCCGCCCGCGATCTGGTAGCCGCGCTCCAGTGCCATGGCGCGTAGCTGGTCTTCTTTCGGCTCGAAGCCTGGCTTGAAGCGCATGGTAATCGCGATCGCATGGCGCGATGGCAGCCACGCCTCCAGCTTGGACAGGAAGATCATCGACATAGCGCACAAGAAGGCAAGGCCCATCGCGCCCAGGTAGAACCCCAGGCCGACCGCCACGCCGATCACCGAGGAAGCCCAGATCGAAGCCGCCGTCGTCAGGCCTGAAATATTGAAGCCTTCGCGCATGATCACACCCGCGCCAAGGAAGCCGATACCCGTCACGATGCCCTGCACCACGCGCGTTGGATCGGTACCCACCAGCTCGGACATATGGCCGCCAAACCACAGCGACGGGTAACCACACAGCACAGTCAGGCCGGCCGATGCCATACAGACCAGCCCATAGGTGCGCATCCCGGCCGCCCGGCCATGGTAGGAACGCTCATAGCCAACCAGCAGGCCAAGCAGGAGCGCGCCGGCGATGTTCATCAGGATCACGAGGTTGGTCGCCAGTTCGCCGGACGACCAGTAAGCACGCAGGAAATCTATGCTGGGCATAGCTGCCTCACTTTATGGTTTTGGTGTTTTCTTGGCTGCGAGCTGCTTTTCGAATGCTACATCGAGTTTGCTGACGCGTTTTACTTTTTGCGGGCCTTGCGCGTTGACGAAGGCAACGAAATCGTCCAGCTCCATCGGCGGGCACAGCGGCGGCTGGCCTGGCCCTTCCGTCAGGAAGAAGTGGCCGCCTCCGGTCATGGTCATCGAATAGGCCTGGTTGCCGGAGCGCTCCTTCAGGCGCGCCAGCGCGTTGGATGCTTTGGTGGAGCGGCTCATATTGCCTCCGTCCTTTCGTTCAGCCAGCGCAGCGCGTCGCCGTCGACATGTCTTGCGAGTCGTTGACGCACGGTGGCGTGGTAGTCGTTCAGCCAGCGCACTTCATCTGCGCGCAGCAGGGTTTGATCGATGCAGCGCGTATCGATCGGGCACAGGGTCAGGGTTTCAAAGCGCAGGAATTCGCCGAACTCCGATTCCGGCGCCGGCACGTTCAGCACCAGGTTTTCGATGCGAATGCCCCACTTGCCGGGACGGTAAATGCCAGGCTCGTTGGAGGTGATCATGCCCGGCTCCATCGCGGTATGCGCGTCCGGCGGCGTGGATGGCGAAATCGACTGCGGGCCTTCGTGCACATTGAGGAAGAAGCCGACGCCATGGCCGGTGCCGTGGCCGAAATCGATGCCGGCCGCCCACAGGGGCGCGCGTGCGATCGCATCCAGCATCGGCGATTTCACGCCGCGCGGGAACTGGGCGACGGACAAGGCCATCATGCCTTTCAGGACCAGGGTGAAGTCGCGCTTATGCTCCTTGCTGATGGCACCGACCGGTACCACGCGAGTGATGTCGGTGGTGCCGCCCGTGTACTGGCCGCCCGAATCGAGCAGCAGCAGGCCATCGCCTTCAACCACGGCGCTGCCTTCGGAGGGTGCGCGGTAGTGCATGATCGCGCCGTTGGCATTGAAGCCTGCAATGGTGCCGAAGCTTGGGCTGACGAAGCCCGGACGGCGGCGGCGCGCGTCCAGCAAGTGCTGGCCGATGGCGTACTCGGTCAGCGGCTCGCGCTTCGGATCGGCCAGGGTTTGCTCGAGCCAGCTGAAGAACTCGCACAGAGCGGCGCCGTCCTGTTCCATGGTTGCGCGCACATGGTCGGCTTCGTGCGCGGTCTTGCGGGACTTGGCGAACGTGGTCGGATTGACCGCTTCGATGATCGTTACGTTGTCCGGCACGGACTGGCGTGTGCCGAAAGTGATGCGGCGTGGGTCCAGCAGCAGCGTGCTGCCAGCAGGGATTGAGGCCAGTGCTTGCGCTGCTTCCTCGTAGGGTTCGACGAAGACATTGTCGGCCGCCAGCAGGCCTGCCAGGCCAGGCTCGATTTTGCCGGCGCCGACGAACAGCATGGCGCGCTCCTGGTCGACCAGCGCGTGCGACAGGAAGATCGGGTTGTAATTGACGTCCGATCCGCGCAGGTTGAACAGGTAGGCGATATCGTCCAGCGTCGAAATGACATGATGGGTCGCACCATGGCGCGCCATTTCGACCCGCAACGCTGCCAGCTTGGCAGCGCGGGTCTTGTCGGCATAAGGGCGCTGGTGCTCATAGACCGGGGCATCCGGCAAGCCGGGACGATCCGTCCACACTTCATCCAGCAAGTCGAGGTCCGTGCGCATGGCAATGCCGCGCGCCTGCAGCAGGCGGGCAATCGACAGGCCAAGTACCGCGCCATCCACTGCCAGCACCTGGCCAGGCTTCAGGGTCTCGGCCAACCAATCCACGTACTGCAAGCTGGCGCCCGATGAAATTTTCATCAGCTTCACGCCGGTGCCGGCCAGCTCCGCTTCCGCTTGCGTCCAATAGCGGCCGTCAGTCCAGACGCCCGCAAAATCCTGCGTGATGATGAAAGTGCCGACCGAGCCGGTAAAGTCCGACAGCCATTCCCGCCCTTGCCAGCGTGCCGGCAAGTACTCGGACAAATGGGGATCGGAGGAAGGGACCATGCAGGCATCAATCTGATGGCGGCGCATCGCCGCGCGCATGGATTCAAGTCTGGTGCGGATTGATTCTTTCATAGCGCAATCATACCCCGATTGCGCCATAATGCCTGGCTGCCGCCGCTTTCAGGCGGCAATGGAGAGAGAATTGATACCTGAAGATGTACGCGCAGAAATCATGCGCCGGCTCGCGGCTGCGGAAGCCGAACACAATGTGCGCGTCCTGCTGGCCGTAGAATCGGGCAGCCGCGCCTGGGGCTTTGCCTCGCCGAACAGCGATTACGACGTGCGCTTTATTTACGCCCACCCGCGCGACTGGTATGTCGCGGTCGACCTGGAAGAGAAGCGCGACGTCATCGAATACAAGATTGTCGATGAGATCGACATCAATGGCTGGGATATCCGCAAGGCCCTGCGCCTGTTCCGCAAGTCGAACCCTGCTTTCGTCGAGTGGCTCCAGTCACCGATACTTTACCGTTCACACGGCGGATTTGCGGACCGCGCGCGGACCCTGCTGCCTAAGGTGTACTCCTGCGAAAACGGCACCTACCATTACCGCAGCATGGCAAAGACCAACTATCGCGGCTATTTGCGCGCAGACATGGTGCCTTTGAAGAAGTATTTCTACGTGCTGCGTCCGTTGCTGGCGGTGCGCTGGCTGGAACGGTATGGCACTCCTGCCCCGATCGAATTCGACAAGCTGCTGCATTTGCTGGAAGGCGAGACGGAACTGCTGGACGCAATCGCTACGCTGCTGGAGAAGAAAAAGGCCGCGCCGGAAATGGGACTGTCCGAGCCAGTCCCATGCCTGAACCGCTTCATTGAAGCAGAACTCGCGCGGCTTGAACGGCCAGACGTGGTGCGCTTCCGAAGCAGCGACGTCAATGGCGAGCTGAATCAGCTATTCCACGCCGTGCTGGCCGAGCAAGCCTGATTGCGCTACATGCGTGGCACGCCCTCGCGGTTGACGGTAATGGTACGGCCAGGCTCAGATGAAAGCTGAGCGCGATGTTCGGTGCCGCGGAACTCGTAGGTCACATCCCAGTACTGCGGGGTGCGGCTCGGAATCGCCTCGCAACGCTGGACATTCTGGGCGTACTGGTTGCCCGTGTTGCGGCCCACATTAGAGCCGACTGCAGCACCTGCAATCGCCCCGCCAACGGTGGCGATGTCGCGGCCCGAACCGCCACCCACCTGGTGCCCCAGCACCCCGCCAATCAAAGCGCCTGCAATGGCACCAGCAGTACCGCTGCCGCCGGAGGCTTCCACCTGCTGCCGCTCAACCCAGCAGCGCTGTTCGGGCGGCCCCACCACGGCGCGGGCGGAAGTGATCGGCGCTTCATATGTCCGTTCGCTCGGCCGCATGCGGTACTCATAACTTGGCTGGGCCACCGGCTCAGGCGCATACGCCATTTCATCAACGCGCCGGCGCGGCGGCACGGCGCGAATCGACGAGATATTGTCGTTCAGGCCCATGCCTTCCAGCGATTCATAACTGCCGCGCCGCAAGATCCGGCATTCGCCCTCGAAATTCGGCAACGGGCAAACTTCCCAGCGGCCGCGCTCCACCACAACCGACGAAGCACGATTGTCGAACCCCGCAGTGCGCAAGTCGCTGATCGAGCGCGTGATGTTTACGGGACGTCCGCGCCAGCCTTCCCGGGGATAAAGCGTGATTTGTGCAAAGGCTTGCGCGCTGACGAGTGCGATAAGCCCCGCCAGCGCAGTTCTGATTGGAAAGTTCATGATGTCCTCCGATACAGATCAGGTGCGCCCAGCATGCCGCGGCAATGTGGGCTGGTCTGTTCGGGAACGCGCGTTACTTAGTAAACTGAACCTCCCTGCTGGGTCGAGCTCAGCACGCCGTTGATGGCGGAGATATTGTAGTTCACGGTAGAGCTGCCGTAGCTCGCCCAGTTGGTCAGGCTGAAGCTGCCGCCGCCGGACAGGCGCTGCACGCCGACATTGCGATAGGTGAGCGGAGTCTTGGGCTTGCAGACTTCCGGTATCCCGACAGTATTGAGGAAGTAGGCTGAACCGTTGCCAACCCGCGTGGCATTGCCGTTCTCCACCAACAGCGCTGTTTCCACATCGATGCCGATGCCATGCGTCATTGGCGTCCAGCCGTCGTTCACGATGCGCGCCATGAAGGTGACCAGGCGGCCCATGCGGTCGCGCGAATCCAGGTGCATATCGGAGATCATATTGCCCATGCCGGGCAGCGCTAGGAAGTCGCGCCCGAGCGATACCGATTTGTCATAAGGGTTGGACAATGCCTGGGGCGAGGTGATCGAACCGTTCAAGGCATTGAACACATACTGGCTCAGCACGGCCAGGCCGGCACTGGTGCCGCCGATCGGGATATTCTTGTTGGCCAGGCCCTGGATAGCGGCTTGCAGCGGCGTGCCTTTCCAGTCTTCCCAATAATCGGCCTGGTCGCCGCCGGCAATCCACAGCGCTTCGGCGTTGCGCACACGTTCGAGCACGAAAGGATCATTCGCTGCCGCGCGGTTAGGGATGATCAGGGTCTCGACTGAGGTTACGCCATTGCCGAAGGCATAGATGTAGGGGTTATAGGCATCCGTGCCGGTAGCGCGGATCACCACGAAATTGCCGCCGCCTGCCTTTTGGATCATCCAGCGGAATGCGTCGTCCACATCGGTTCCCCCGCCCATCAGCACCAGCGAAGGCTGGGCCGGCTGAGGCCGCGTCACATTGGTGGGATCGCCCACCACAAAGAACTGGTATTGCTTTGCAGATTGCGCCGAGGCCGAGACGCATAGGGACATCACAAACAGGAAGAGGGCAGGCAGTGAACGCATGGCAAACTCCGCTGAAGTTGTAAATATGCAAACTGATTATACTCATCAGTGCTTGGCTGTGCTGCACTACTTTCCGTCCCGTGCGCAGCATTTCCCCGCAACAACATACAATAAAGACAACAACCCCATCCTCTTGGAAATTAATGAAACTGAAAAACAGACTCGCCGCCTTGGCGGTATCGGCACTATGCATGACTTCGCCGGCTTGGGCCGCAACCATCGCCCCAGTCCCGGCCAAGACCGAACTGAAACTGAAGGACGGCATCAACGACATCAAAACCGGCGATATGGTGGTCCGGATTGTGAAGGCCTACATCTCGACCGCAACCGCCAGCAGCCATGACATCTATACGGTGTACATCCTGCCCGAGAAAAATGAGACCCAGTGGCTGCTCGTCACCAACCCAAGCGGGGACGGTTACGACTTCAATTTTTCGAATTCTGAATCGGGCGACTCCAACCGCAGGGCCATCACCTTCTATAAAGATGGCGGCACCCTGTACGCGGTCCAGGCCGAAAAGGAAGGACTGCGCGAGCCAGCCAACAACATGAAAAAGACCAACGTAAAAATCCGCGTATTCGAGTTCAACCAGAACTGGGACGTCCCCATGTTTAACAGCGCCGGGGAAATGAAGTCCAAAGCGCGTTACATGGACGCCAACGAAGCTCTCCAGAAAGAGTTTTTCGTCAAATAAGCTGGAGGAGAATCGCAAATGAAGAAAATTGCCGCACTTTTCGGGCTGGCAAGCATCCTCGCCACGGCCCATGCACAAGAAGAACCTGTGGTCGGGATCTGGCAGAAACTCGCCGTCAGCGACAAGGGCTTCAGGCTGGTAGCCCGGACCAGCTATATCTTCACCAACAAGCCGCTTGCCAGGGAAACCGTGTTTTCCGCTGTTCCGCGCGCGGACCCATTGCATGTCGTTTGCTGCCTCAAGGTGAAGAACCTGAAACCGTTGAAGGTCCAGGAGGTGATTGCCAAGTACAGTGTGGACGAGGAATTCGTCTCCCACATGAAGAACATCAAGGGCGCCGAGTTCATGTATGAAGCTGTGCCGGTGGACAGGGCCGAGTGGAACCCGTTCATGGCCATTGTCATGAGCGGTGAAAAGGACCCGGACGACCAGTCGCCCTACACTGCGCCCGTCATTTCAGCCCGCTTGGGCGCGGAAGATGAAAAGCTGAAAAAACTGGAACTTGGGCCAACCAAGGCCAGGCTCAAAATCACGTATCCGAAAAACGACAACAAGGCGGTCTATCAGTTCACGATCAATAACAAGAAGATCGTCCTCTCCGAAGAAACCTTCCCGCACGATTGAGCGGCCCGGCTCACGCCTCGAAGCGGCGCAGGCCATCCAGGTCGAGGATGCGGATGCCGCCGTAGTCCACGCGCAACAGGCCCTGTTTTTCGAGAACCTGCAGGGCCTGGTTGGCGCGCTGGCGTGACGAGCCCGACAGCAGGCCGACCTCTTCCTGCGAAATCTGCACCAGCCGCTCGATGCCGGGATACAGGTGGGAATTAAATAGTGACGCCAGGCAGCGTGCAACGCGCGTGTCGGGGTCCAGCAGGCGCTCGTTTTCCACCATGCCGATGAACTGACCCAAACGTTCGTTGAGCTGCATCAAGAGGAACCGGGTGAAGGGTAGGCTATTCTCGAGCAGGTAGTGAAAGGTGACGGCAGGCATGCGTGCGATGCGACTGTCGCGCAGGGTCATCGCATCATATCGGCGGCATTCATCTTTGAGTAATGAACCTTCGCCAAACCAACCGCCTGGCGGCACACCAGTAAATGTGACGCTTTTTCCGTTTGGCGAAAAATTATTCATTTTCACCATGCCTGAAATAATGCCGATCCAATTATCGACAATTTCGCCTTTATGGCAAACGAAGCCGCCTTTGGGGATAAATTCCTCGTAGCAGCTAGCCTCTACGCGCGCCAATTGCTCCTCTGTGAGCACGGGTGCCCAGGTGGAACTGCGTATGGCTTCGATCAGGCTCGGTTCTGTTTTCATTGTTGCGTCGCACCATCAAAAGTCGACGAATTGTCTTTGAAATGACAACTTTGCGACATAGCTCACGCTAATATCATCACACAAAAAGCGCACCACAACTAAAAAGCGCAACTAAAAATCCAAGGAGACACCGTGCAGGATAATCTGACGACCTTCCCTCGCAGGCTGCTTCAGCATGGCAAGGAGCGGCCGCATAAGCCTGCGTTCCGCGAAAAGGACCTGGGTATCTGGCAGACCTGGGACTGGCAGCAAGTGAATGCCGAAGTGCGCGCGCTGGCTTGCGGGCTGGCGGCGATCGGCTTCCAGCGCGGCATGAACCTGGCCATCATCGGCGACAACCGCCCGCGCCTGTACTGGTCGATGCTGGCGGCGCAGTGCCTGGGGGGCGTGCCGGTGCCGATGTACCAGGATGCTCCGGCGGCCGACCTGGCCTTCGTGCTGGAGAACGCGGAAATCCAGTACGCCATCGTGGAGGACCAGGAGCAGGTCGACAAGCTGCTCGACCTCTGCGAGCAATGTCCTGGGATCGCGCACATCGCTTACGAAGATGAGCGGGGCATGCGCAATTACACGCACCAGCAGTTGATGTCCTATGCCCGCCTGCAGGAGCTGGGGCGCGAATACGACAAGGCCCATCCAGGTTTCTACGAAGCGTCGATCGCCGAGGGCAAGGAGGGCGATAACGCCATCATCCTCTACACCTCCGGCACCACCGGCAAGCCGAAAGGCGTATGCCAGACCCACAAGGCGTTGCTGTCGGCAGCCATTGGCGGCATCGGTTTCGACAAGCTGACCGATTCGGAAAACGTGCTGTCCTACCTGCCGATGGCCTGGGTGGGCGATTGCCTGTTCTCATTTGCGCAGGCGCTGACTGCCGGTTTCACGGTCAACTGCCCGGAATCGTCGGACACGGTCACCACCGATTTGCGCGAGATCGGCCCGTCCTATTATTTCGCGCCGCCGCGCATTTTCGAAAACATGCTGACACAGGTGATGATCCGCATGGAAGATGCGGGCACCATCAAGCGCAAGATGTTCCACCATTTCATGGACGTGGCGCGCCGCGTCGGTTCCGACATCCTGGACGGTAAGCAGGTAGCGCTGGGCGACCGCATCAGCTACGCCGTCGGCAATGCGCTGGTGTACGGGCCGCTGCGCAATGTGCTGGGCATGTCGCGCATCCGCGTGGCTTACACGGCGGGAGCCGCGATCGGACCGGACCTGTTCCGCTTCTATCGCTCGATCGGCGTCAACCTGAAGCAGTTCTACGGCTCGACCGAAACCTGCGCTTACATCTGCCTGCAGCCGGATGGCGAAATCAAGTTTGACTCCGTCGGCAAGCCGGCTCCTGGCGTCGAAGTGAAGCTGGCACCCAATGGCGAAGTGCTGGTCAAGTCGCCCACGCTGATGCACTGCTATTACAAGCGTCCCGACGCAACGGCCGAAGCGATCGACAGCGAAGGCTACTTCCACACGGGCGACGCCGGCATCTTCGACAACGACGGCCACCTGCGCATCATCGACCGCGCAGCAGACGTGGGCAAGATGATCAACGGCGCCATCTTCGCGCCGAACTACATCGAGAACAAACTGAAGTTCTTCCCCTTCATCAAGGAAGCCGTGGCCTTCGGCCATGAGCGCGACAAGGTGACCGCCTTCATCAACATCGACATGGAGGCCGTAGGCAACTGGGCTGAGCGGCGCGGCATCGCCTACTCCGGCTACACCGACCTGGCCGCGCACGAACAGACTTACGCACTGGTCAAGGAGTGCGTGGAAAAGGTCAACGCCGACCTGGCGCAGGAGGCGCTGATGGCGGACACCCAGGTCCACCGTTTCCTCGTGCTGCACAAGGAGCTCGACCCTGACGATGATGAACTGACCCGCACCCGCAAGGTGCGCCGCAAGTTCATCGCCGAGAAATATGCAGTGCTGATCGAGGCGCTGTACGGCGGCAAGGCTTCGCAATACATCGAAACCCAGGTCAAATTCGAGGACGGCCGCACCGGCACGGTGGCGGCAGACCTGCGGATCATGGACCTCAAGACAGCATAAGCGGGGAAGCCACCATGCAAATGAATGAACCGGAAGCCATCACGGCCGGCCGCAAGATCGGCGACGTGATCCTGGACATGCGCAATATCTCGCTCTCGTTCGGTGGGGTAAAGGCGCTGACCAATATCTCCTTCAATGTACGCGAGCACGAGATCCGCGCCATCATCGGCCCGAACGGTGCGGGCAAAAGTTCGATGCTTAACGTGATCAATGGCGTATATCGCCCGCAACAAGGCGAGATCATTTACCGCGGCCAGCAACGCAAGAACATGGATTGCTATGCCGCCGCCAAGTCGGGCATTGCGCGTACCTTCCAGAACATTGCGCTGTTCAAGGGCATGACGGTGCTGGACAACATCATGACCGGCCGTAACCTGAAGATGAAATCGAACTTCCTGCTGCAGGCCCTGTATTGGGGGCCGGCGCGGCGCGAGGAAATCGAACATCGTCGCAAATGCGAAGAGGTGATCGACTTCCTGGAGATCCAGCATATCCGCAAGACGCCGGTGGGCCGCCTGCCATACGGCCTGCAGAAGCGCGTTGAACTGGGCCGCGCGCTGGCCGCAGAGCCGCAAATCCTGCTGCTGGACGAGCCGATGGCGGGCATGAATGTGGAAGAAAAGCAGGACATGTGCCGCTTCATCCTCGACGTGAACGAGCAATTCGGCACCACCATTGTCCTGATCGAGCACGATATGGGCGTGGTGATGGATATCTCGGACCGCGTGGTGGTGCTGGACTACGGCAAGAAGATCGGCGACGGCACACCGGATGAAGTCCGCACCAACCAGGACGTGATCGATGCTTACCTCGGAGTGGCCCACTAATGGATATCTCTTTCTTCGCCGAGACGCTGTTGGGCGGCCTGCTGTCGGGCGTCATGTATGCGCTGGTGGCGATCGGCTTTGTGCTGATCTACAAAGCCTCCGGCGTCTTCAATTTCGCCCAGGGCGCGATGGTGTTCTTTGCTGCGTTGACCTGCGTTGGCTTCATGGACAAATTCGGCATGTCGCTATGGCTAGCCATCCCGGCCACGATACTGGCGATGGTCGTCCTCGGCTTTGCCATCGAGCGCATCGTGCTGCGGCCACTGGTCAACCAGCCTGAAATCACCCTGTTCATGGCCACCATCGGGCTGGCATTTTTCATCGAAGGCCTGGCGCAACTGATCTGGGGATCGCAGGTGCATAAGCTGGACCTGCCGATCGAGGACGTCCCCAGCGAGTACTTCATGGAGAAGTTCAACATCATCGTCTCCAATTTCGACCTGATCGCCGCTGTGATTTGCGCAGTCCTGGTGGCGGCGTTGGCGCTGATGTTCGCCAAAACCAAGGTTGGCCGCGCGCTGCGCGCCGTGGCCGACGACCACCAGGCGGCCCAGGCAGTCGGCATCCCGTTGCAGCGCATCTGGGGCATCCTGTGGGCAGTGGCGGGCATGGTTGCACTGGTAGCCGGCATGCTGTGGGGCGCGCGCAATGGCGTGCAGTTCGCACTCACCTTCATCGCGCTGAAAGCGCTGCCGGTGCTGATCCTGGGCGGCTTCACTTCGGTGCCGGGTGCGATTGTCGGCGGCCTGATTATCGGCGCATCGGAAAAGCTGGCCGAAGTCTATATCGGCCCGCACGTCGGCGGCGGCATCGAAGGCTGGTTCCCTTATGTGCTGGCCCTGTTGTTCCTGCTGGTGCGCCCGGAAGGGCTGTTCGGCGAAAAAATCATCCGGAGGATTTAAGCGATGTTCTACCGCGAAGCAGGACAATTCAAGACCAGCTACGAGGCGGACGGCCAGATCCTGCCCATCCGCCAGGACCGTATCGCGCTGTTCACCACCCTTGCCATCGCGCTGCTGGTGCTGCCGCTGGTGTCGTCACCTTACATGCTGTCGGCCATCTTCATCCCTTTCCTGATTTTCGCGCTGGCCGCGCTGGGGCTTAACATCCTGACCGGCTATGCCGGCCAGCTGTCGCTCGGCACCGCGGCCTTCATGGCGGTCGGCGCGTTTGCGGCGTATAACTTCATGCTGCGCATTCCCGGCATCCCCGTGCTGGCCGCATTTGTGCTCGGTGGCCTGTGCGCCGCGATGGTCGGCATGGCCTTCGGCCTGCCTTCATTGCGCATCCGCGGCTTTTACCTGGCCGCGTCGACGCTGGCAACGCAGTTCTTCGTGGTGTGGTGCCTGACCAAGATCGGCTGGCTGACGAATTACAGCTCCTCCGGCGTGATCACCGCGCAGAAAATGGAAATCTTCGGCTACGCCTTCGATACGCCGGAACGCAAATACCTGCTGGTCCTGGCCGTGGTGGCAATCATGGCCCTGCTGGCCAAGAACATGATCCGCTCCAACGTGGGCCGCTCCTGGATGGCAGTACGCGACATGGACGTGGCAGCGGAAGTGATCGGCATCCGCCTGATGCGCACCAAGCTGCTGGCATTTGCGGTCAGCTCCTTCTACTGCGGGGTGGCCGGCGCGTTGTATGCCTTCGCCTACCTCGGCACCGTGGAGCCGGAAGCCTATAACCTCGACCTGTCCTTCCGCATCCTGTTCATGATCATCATCGGCGGCGTCGGCTCGGTGCTGGGCTCCTTCCTCGGCTCCGCCTTCATCGTGTTGTTGCCGGTATTCCTGAACATCGTGGCGCACGGCCTGGCGCTGCCGACCACCGTGGCTTCGAACCTGGAGCTGATGGTGTTCGGCGCCCTGATCATTTTCTTCCTGATCGTGGAACCCCACGGTCTGGCGCGTTTGTGGCAAATCGGCAAAGAGAAACTCCGCCTGTGGCCTTTCCCGCACTGAGCGGCAACTATAAAACCTGGAGACATCACATGAAATCGTTCGTACTTGGCATTGCCGTAGCAAGCAGCATCGCCGCCAGCAGCGCATGGGCGCAACCAGCCGAACAGTTCGTCGCCCTGCCCTCCTACCGCGTCGGTCCTTATGCGGCGGGTGGCTCCGGCTTCTACGGCGGCATCATCGACTACTTCAACCTGGTCAATGCCAACGGCGGCGTGAATGGCGTGAAAATCAGCTGGGAAGAATGCGAGACCGAATACAACCCGTCGCGCGGCGTCGAGTGCTATGAGCGCCTGAAAACCAAGAATGGCGGCGCCACTGTGGTTGAACCGCTGTCGACCGGCATTGCCTACGGCATCCTGGACCGCATCCCCCAGGACAAGATCCCGATGACGACCCTGGGCTACGGCCGCTCCGACGCCGCCAACGGCAAGGTCTTCCCGTATGTGTTCCCGCTGATCTCCAACTACTGGAGCCAGGCCGCCGCAATGGTGAAATACCTTGGCGAAAAGAGCGGCGGCATGGACAAGCTGAAAGGCAAGAAGATCGTCCACCTTTACCACGACTCCGCCTTCGGCAAGGAGCCGCTGCCGGTGCTGGAAGCGATGTCCGCCCAGTACGGCTTTGAATTGATCAAGATTCCGGTTGCGCCGCCAGGCAGCGAACAGCAATCGCAATGGCTGCAGATCCGCCAGGCCAAGCCTGACTACGTGATCCTGTGGGGCTGGGGCGTGATGAATTCGGTCGCGATCAAGACCGCGCAGCGCAACGGTTTCCCGCGCGAGAAAATGCTGGGCGTGTGGTGGGCTGGTTCCGAGGAAGATACCGTACCGTCGGGCGATGCAGCCAAGGGCTACACCTCGATGACCTTCAACACGCCGGGCAATTACCCGCTGCTGGATGAACTGCGCAAGAAGGTCTATGCCGGCGGCAAGGGCAACCTGGCCGACCAGGCCCGCATTGGCTCCGTCTACCACATGCGCGGCCTGACCGCGGGCGTGATGTACGTAGAAGCCATGCGCGCCGCGCAGGAAAAATTCGGCAAGGGCAAAGCCGTCACCGGCGAGCAACTGCGTTGGGGCTTCGAAAACCTGAACATCGACGAAACACGCCAGAAGACACTGGGCGTGTTCAATATGTTCCCGACCGTGAAGACTTCCTGCGACGACCACGAAGGTTCAGGTGCCGTGAAAGTGCAGCAATGGGATGGCAAGGCCTGGAAGGCTGTCACGCCAAACTGGGTGGTGGGCGATAAAGTCCTGCTGCGCAAGCTGGTGGATGAGTCGTCCGGCAAATACGCCGCAGAGAAGAAGATCACGCCTGCCTGCATGAAGTGAGCCGCTTATGAGCTACCTGTCGGTAAATAACATCGAGGTCATTTACGACCACGTGATCCTGGTGCTGAAAGGCGTATCGTTGCAGGTCCCGCAGGGCAAGATCGTTGCCCTGCTGGGCGCCAACGGCGCCGGCAAGTCCACCACACTGAAGACCATCTCGACCCTGCTGCGCGGCGAGCGCGGCGACGTCACCAAGGGCGAGGTGCAATTCAAGGGTGAACGCATCGACCAGCTCACGCCCAACGAGCTGGTCAAGCGCGGGCTGTCGCAGGTGATGGAAGGCCGTCACTGCTTCGGCCACCTGACCATCGAGGAGAATTTGCTGACAGGAGCTTATACGCGCAGTGCATCGCGCGGCGAAATGAAGGAATCGCTGGAAAAGGTCTACCACTACTTCCCCCGCCTGCGCGAGCGGCGCAACAGCCAGGCGGGCTACACCTCCGGCGGCGAGCAGCAGATGTGCGCCATTGGCCGCGCACTGATGGCCAAGCCTTCCATGATTTTGCTCGACGAACCTTCGATGGGCATCGCACCGCAGATCGTGGAAGAGATCTTCGGCATCGTCAAAGACCTGAACGCGAAAGAGAACGTGTCTTTCCTGCTGGCGGAGCAGAACACCAATGTGGCACTGCGCTACGCGGACTTCGGCTACATCCTGGAAAACGGCCGGGTGGTGATGGAAGGCGAGGCCAGCGAACTGGCCAACAACGAAGACGTCAAGGAGTTCTACCTCGGGATGTCCGGTGCCGGCCGCAAGAGCTTCCGCGACATGAAATTTTACCGACGCCGCAAACGCTGGCTAGCTTAATCAATATGAATCTGACTAAAGCAAAAGAATTCTGCCGAACCCTGCCCGGCGCCACCGAAGACATCAAATGGGAATGCAACCTGGTGTTCTCGGTTGGCGAAAAGATGTTTGCTGCAATGGATGCCAAAGACAAAGCAAAAGCAATCAGTTTCAAAGTGGACGACGACCGCTTCCTGGAACTGACGGATCGCGAAGGCATCATCCCTGCGCCCTACCTGGCGCGCGCCAGGTGGGTGATGGTGGAAGACCTGTCCAAACTGCCGGATGCGGAAGCAAAAGCACTGCTCAAACGCTCCCACGAGCTGGTATTTGCGAAATTGACCAAGAAACTGCAACGCGAGATTGAAGGAGCGGCATGATGGCCGAAACCCTGGACAGCCTCGAAACGCGCCCGCACGCCGAGCGCGAACGCGACCTGATGGAGCGCCTGCCGCTTCTGGTGGCGCAGGCGCAATCTGCGCCTGGTTGGGCGCGCATCCTGTCCGGCGTCGATGCCTCGCGCATCGACAGCCGCGAAGCGCTGGCGCAACTGCCGGTTACCCGCAAATCCGACTTGAAGGCGCTGCAGGCGCAGGATCGCCCTTTTGGTGGCCTGAACAGCACGCCGGCCGGCAAGCTGGGACGCATCTTCATGTCCCCGGGACCGATCTTCGATCCGGAAGGCCGCTCTACCGACTGGTGGCGCTTCTCGCGGCCCATGTTCGCGACTGGAGTGCGGCCGGGCTGCCTGGTGCAGAATTGTTTCTCCTATCACTTCACGCCCGCTGCATTCATGGTCGAAGGCGGCGCCGCGCGCATTGGCTGCACCGTAATCCCAGCCGGCGCCGGCCAGACCGAGTTGCAGGTGCAGGCGATGGCGGAACTGCGCCCCGATACCTATATCGGCACGCCCTCCTTCCTGAAGATCATCATCGAAAAGGCCGCCGAGATGGGCGCCGACATCAGCAGCGTGAAGCGCGCCATGATGGGAGCCGAAGCGCTGCCTGAATCGCTGCGCCAGTGGTTCGCCCAGCACGGCGTGTCGGAAGTGAATTCGACCTATGCCTCCGCCGACATCGGCAGTATCGCCTACGAAACGCGCAGCAGCAGCAAGCTCAATCCTGGCATGGTGCTGGACGAAGACGTGCTGCTGGAAATCGTCCGCCCCGGTTCCGGCGACCCTGTGGCGCCAGGCGAAGTGGGCGAAGTGGTCGTCACCCTGTTCAACCCGGACTACCCGTTGATCCGCTTTGCTACCGGCGATCTGTCGGCGGTACTGCTCGATGCCGCGCCGTCACCCTGCGGCCGCACCAACACGCGCATCAAGGGCTGGCTTGGCCGCGCCGACCAGACCACCAAGGTGCGCGCCATGTTCGTCCATCCGTCCCAGGTGCACGAAATCGCGCGCCGCCATCCCGGCATGGGAAAGGCGCGCCTGGTCGTCTCCGGCAAAATTGCGGACGAAATCATGACGCTGCATTGCGAAACCGACGACCCGGCCCTGCAGGCGCAGACTGCCGACATCGTTGCCACCATCCGCGACATCACCAAACTGCGCGGGGAAGTGTGCTTTGCACCGCGCGGCAGTTTGCCAAATGACGGCAAGATCATCGACGATGTACGCGATTACAGTTGAGATGCCGCAGCGTGTGGCGTAAATCCAACTGTTCCTAGGGCAGGCGGCGGAATGGCGGGATAATTGAACCATTCTTGACCTGCCTCAGAAACATCATGCAAGACTTTCACCACAATCGCGCACGCGCCCTGCTCCAGAACGCAGAAGAGCTCTTCGACAAGGAAACGGTACAGGCCGCAGTCAGCCGCATGGCCGGCACGCTGAACGACCGCTTCGGCGATCCGTCCAAACAGGAATTCCCGCTGGTGTTGGGAGTGATGGGCGGTGCCGTGGTGTTTACCGGCAATATCCTGCCGCAACTGACCTTCCCGCTCGAATTCGACTACATCCACGTCAGCCGTTACGGCGACGAAGACCAGGGCGGCAAGGTGGTGTGGAAAGTGGTCCCGCGCCCGACCGTCTCCGGCCGCACCGTGATCGTGCTGGATGACATCCTCGACGAAGGCGAGACCCTGGCGCACGTCAAGGAGCGCCTGCTGGAAATGGGTGCCAAGGAAGTCATCATCGCTGTCTTCTGCGACAAGGACATCGGCAAGACCAAGCCGGTGAAGGCTGACCTGGTCGGCCTGACCATCCCGAATCGCTTCGTGGTCGGTTTTGGCATGGATGCTTACGGCTACTGGCGCAACCTGCCGGGCCTGTGGGCGATCAACCCAACGGATCTCACCCAGCGTTGAACGAGCGCCCATTGCGCAGCGTCGAACAGGAAGGCCCTGCGTTCGACCAGGCGCATCATGTGCAAAATTTCGCTTCGCTTGCGGCATGCTTTAGCCTCTGCGTGCTGGTAGCCAGTGCAGTCTTTGTGCGCTGGCAGGACATGCCAATGGAGTACCGCTGGGTAGCGCCCGATGACGAAGTCGCCGCAGTGGAACTCATCTCGGGAAATGGCTTCGCAGGCGAGTGGGCCAGCTATCATACGGAATTCGATTGCTCCAGGCTCAATGCCTCACAATGCGCGCGCCTGCAGGAGTTTCGCTCGCTTGTCGCCCACCGCGACTTCCAGGCCGCGGAAACGCGTCCTTCACAAGAAGTCGTCATGGACCTGTCTTCGTCGACGTTGACGGTTCGCCTCCGGTCCGGCAAGGTCGTCAAGCGCTACATTTACGATTACACGCTGAATGCCAATTACAACCTGCTCGCCGACACCGTCCTCAGGCTGGCCGAAGAAGGCTTGATCGAAGCACGCCAGCAGAAGCCTGGTACGGATTAAGCGTCCGCAGGCAGGCGGATCACCGCATTCAAGCCGCCGCCGGGGTGATTCGCCAGCACCAGCTGGCCACCATGACTATCCACGATCCCCTTGGCGATGCCAAGGCCAAGTCCCATGCCGGAATCATTGCGTTCGCGCCCATGGGTCAGGCGGACATAGGGCTCGAGCAAGCTCGATATGGCCTCCTCCGGCACGCCGGGGCCATGGTCGCGTACCGCGATTTCCGTCCACCCCTCCGTTGAACGCACACTGATCTGCGCACGCTCGCCGTAGAACAGGGCGTTGTCCAGCAAGTTGCCGACGGCGCGCTTGAGCGCCAGCGGCTTGCCCCGCACGGTGCTCCCGCAATCTTCATATGCCACGCTGTGTCCCGCCAACTCCGCGCTGCGGACCAGGCGGCGGATCAGCGGGTCCAGCTTTACTTCGGTCGGATTCTCATGGATGTCGCTGTCCTTCACGCACTGCAACGCGCCTTTCACCATCATGTCCAATTCATCCAGGTCTTCTTCGAACTCGCCGCGCAGCGCATCGTCATCGAGCAGTTCGGCGCGCAGCTTGAGGCGCGTGATTGGCGTGCGCAAATCGTGCGAGATGGAGATGAACAGGCGCTCGCGGTCCTTGATGTATTTCGCGATGCGCTCGCGCATGGCGCCGAAGGCGCGCGCCGTGTTGACGAATTCGCGGCTGCCGGATTCCGGCAAGGCCGGCGCATGTTCGTCCTTGCCGAAGGCTTCGGCAGCGTCGGATAGCGCCGCCAGCGGGCGCGTGATGGAGCGCACTACCAGGAAGGACAGCAGCAGCAGCACTGCCAGCGATACGCCTTGCACTACCAGCTTGTCCGGCGACAAGGGGTCATTGCTGTTCAGGAAATAGGGATTGGGCATCAGCGTGGCGAGGTACAGCCAGTTGCCAGGTTCGAGTTCGGTCTGGATCACCAGGATCGGCGCGGGATCGGGCTTGAGCAGCAGGATGTGGCGCACCCAGGCCTCCGGCAGATCGCCGACACGCACCCCATCGGGCGACACCGTCAGCTGGTCGGGCCAGGCAAAGTCCAGGCGCAGGCGGTTGTCCCCAGCCAGGCCCTTGCGCAAGGTGCTTTCCATGGCGCCAAGTGCGGTCTGCGCCAAAGCGTTCGGCGCAATCTGCTGGACCGCGACCTCGGCACGATTCAGCGCAACATAGAAGCGCGTGCCGCCCATTTCGCGGAACTGCTGGATCAGCAGGCTGCGGTAGCTTGGCGGCAGGCTGCGGAAGAAGCGGATCGAGCTCGCGGCGCCCTGTCCCAGGTAATCGGCAGCCGATTTCACATCGGCCTGGGTCTTGTCGCGAAGCTGCAAGGTCCACAACACACTCACAGCAACTTGCGTCAGAAGCAGCCCCGCCACCATCACCAGCGACAGGCGCGCCAGCAGCGATTGCGGCCAAAGCCTACGCATGCGTCACTGCTACGGTGGCGGAGAACACGTAGCCCGCGCCGCGCACGGTCTTGATCAGCATGGGTTGTTTGCCATCGTCGTTGAGACGCAGGCGCAGGCGGCTGATCTGCACGTCCAGCGATCGATCGAGCGGCCCCGAGTCGCGGCCCCGCGTCTCTTCGCACAGCAGGCTGCGGTCGAGCACAGTGCCAGGATGCTCGACGAAATATTTCAGGAGCTGGAAATCAAGCCCGGTCAACGCCAACGGCACGCCTTCGCTGTCGACGACCGTGCGTTCCGCCAGGTCCAGCGTGAAGCCGTTGAAGTGATAGGCACGCACTGTGGGCGCTGGGTCGGCGCCGGCACGGCGCAGGATTGCCTTGATGCGCGCCAGCAGTTCGCGCGGGCTGTATGGCTTGGCGATGTAATCGTCGGCGCCCAGCTCCAGGCCCACCACGCGGTCGGTTTCGTCCGAACTGGCAGTCAGCATGATGATCGGCAGGTTGGAGCGCTGGCGCACGATGCGGCACAGCGCAAAGCCGTCGGTATCCGGCAGCATCACATCGAGGATCACCAGCGACAACTGTTCGGCGTGCGCATGCAGTTCGGCCAGGAAGCTCTCGCCGTTATGGGCAAGGATCACCTCATACTGGTTCTTCTCCAGGTAGGTCTTGAGCAGCAGCCGGGTTTTTTGGTCGTCATCGACGATCAGTATCTTGCGTGGCATGTTGGCTTCCTTGCTGTTTATGTGAGCGCAGGGTCAGGGTGCGCAGGAGGCTGGCGAGCCGGCGCTGCGTTTCCGCCGCCGCCACCGTGTCGTCCATGTAGAAGCGGTGCAGCTCGGCGATGATGGCATCGCGGCTCTCTTCGTCGGCCGCCATGCGGTGCACCAGGCTTGGCGCCTGCGCTGCGGTGCCTCGTGCAAAACTGCGCCAGGAGGAACGCGCGCAGCTATCCATCGCTGCGGGACTGGCATCGCGGCGCACCGGTACCGAGCCCTTGGCGGCGCTGTATTGCAGCTGCGCGAGCGGCGACATCACGGCCTTCGCCAGTTTTTCCTGCGCCGCCTGGTGGCTGTAGTCGTTGACGAACATGGCCAGCGTGTCCACGCTGTAGAGGTGATAGTTGTCTGTGCCGGGCAGCGGAACACAGGAAAAGTCGGTGTCGACCGATTGGCCCAATTCGTTCAATTCAGCCTTCGCCCAATCGCCCATGATGAACATGGCGGCCTCGCCGCGCGAGAAGCGTTTGACCGCCTCCGTCCATGGCTGCTCGTCGGCCGGATTGAGCATCCAGCCTTTCATGGTGCGCAAGCGCTGCAAAGCCTGCGCCAGGCGCGGGTCTGCGGCTGCCTGCGGGCTCTGGCGCACGAACAGCTCGCGATAATACTCAGGCCCGCCGGTCGCCAGCAGCAGGTTTTCGAACAACGTGGCTACCTGCCAAGGTTCGCTGCTTTGCACCAGCGGAGCAATGCCGGCCGCGCGAAGCTGGCGTGCCGCCTTCTCGAATTCGGGCCAGCTTGCAGGCGGCGCCATGTTCAGGCGCTCGAACAGCTTGCGGTTGTAGAACAGGGTATTGATGCGGTGGATTCCCAGTGGAGCCGCAACCACATGGCCGCGATGGCGGACCAGGTCGCGCACGGTGGGAAACAGGGCCTTGTTCCAGTTGCCGGCGTTGGCAACGCCATCCAGTTCCAGCAGCAGGCCAAGCTCTGCCCACTCGCCGATGGAAACGCCGATGATCTGCGTGGCGTCCGGCGCATTGCCCGCCAGGACGCGGCTGCGCAGCACCTTGCCGGCACCGAGCCCTGCCCCGCCGGGAATTGCGGCGTCCTGCCAGGTAATGCCTTCGTCCGCCAGGCGTGCCGCCAGCACATTGGCCGCGTGACGCTCGCCGGCCGACGTCCACCAGTGCAGCACCTGCAAGGAAGGCGCGGCCGCCTGGGCGGGCATGGACATCAGCATCAGGGGAAGTGGGAGCAGGCGCGCCAGGCGCGCAATCTGCAAACGCCGGTGGGACTTGTGCACCAACTACTCCAGCAGATAACGATCCGGCAATTCTATCTCCATGAAGTCATTTTGTGTCCTTTTACGGCATAGAACAGGATCAGGGCATAGCAAGGCAGCAGCAGCCAGTATGCCGCCTGCGATCCCGAGACGTCGGACAGGTGCCCGTACAGCATAGGCAATAATGCACCGCCTGCGATCCCCATGATCAGCAGGGCCGAGCCGCTGGCGGTGTAACGCCCCAGGCCTTCCAGCGCCAGCGGCCAGATTGCCGGCCATACGAGGGCATTGGCAAAGCCCAGCATCGCCAGGAACATCACGGTATCCGGCACCGCCGGCACGCCGAACACGCCCAGTATCGCCTGCGACAGGCCGCTGCCGGTCGCCGAACCCTGGATCACCCCGAAGGAGAACACGATGCCGCTCAACGCCGACAGCAAAAGCGCCTGTTTCTGCGACAGCCAGCGCGGAATCGCCACAATGCCGACGATATAGCCCGCCACCATGAAGCCCATGGTGTAGGACGTGAGAATGCCGAATTTCTCCACGTGCAGGCTATGCCCGTACAGGCCAATGGTGTCGCCCGCAATCACTTCCACACCGACATAGACGAACAGCGCCAGCGCGCCCAGCACCAGTTGCGGGAACTGCAGCACGCCCCAGCGCGACGTACCCTCCTCGCTGCCAGCCTGCTGTCCCGGGATCTCGCTCAGCGGCGCAAAGCGCACGATCACCGCCATCGCCAGCAGACCGGCTGCCATCAGGCCATACGGCGTTACCAGGCGTTGTGCGAGCTGGCTGCGCAGCAAAGCGGCGTCGGCGGCACTCATCGCAGCCAAGGTGGCATCGGAATACTGGCCAAAGTCGGACAGCATCATGCCGCTGAACGCCAACGGCACCAGCACGCCCGCAGTCTTGTTGAACAGTCCCATGATGCTGATCCGGGTGGCTGCGCTCTCGCGCGCTCCAATGCAGACGATGTAGGGATTGATTGCTGTCTGCATCAAGGTCATGCCGCTGGCCAGCGTGAACAACGCCAGCAGGAATAGCGGGTAGGAAGCGGCGCGTGCGGCGGGAATAAACAGCACTGCGCCGAACGCCATCACGGCCAGGCCGATCGACATGCCGGCACGGTAGCCAGTGCGCCGCAGCACGGCTGCCGAAGGCAACGCCATCAGGGTATAGGCAATGTAGAAGGCAAATGTGACCCACAAGGACTGGAAGTTGTTCAGGTCGCAGGTAATCTTGAGGAAGGGGATCAGCGATCCATTCAGCCAGGTGGCGCAGCCAAGGATGAAAAACATCAGGCCGATGAAGGTCATGGCTACTGCCACACTGGCGCCAGGAGCAGTGCGGCCGTGGGCCATCTCGAGGGTCTGTTCTTTGTGCATGTGAATCCGAAGGGCGAAGATAAGGAAGCCCCCTCCCGGCGGGAAGGGGCGTTGCGGCAGGTCAGAACTTGCCGCGCAGGCCGACGCTGTAACGCGCGCCGTTTTCGTACACGCCAACCGGCAAGCCGTCGGTGGTGTTGGTGCGGATCAGCTCATTGCCGATGTTGACGGCGCTGGCGAAGATGCTCAACTGCGGAGTGATATCCCAATTGGCAGTGGCGTCCCACTGGCCGTAGGCGCTGGTCACATCCTGGCCGCCCTGGTCCAGGCCACCGTAGGACTTGGAGCGGTAGTTGTACGACAGGCGCACGCTGTAGCTGTTCTTCTCGTAGAACACGCTGGCATTCATCTGGTTCTTCGAGTTGCCGATCACATTCAGCTTGCGGCCGCCCGCCGCCGCGCCGGTCTTGGCATCGGTGTACGTAAAGTTGACCACCGTGCCGAAGCCGCTGCTGCCGAACGCCTGCTGCCACTGGATTTCCAGGCCGTTCACTTTGGCGCCGTTATCGGCATTGTGCGGGCGGGTCACCGGACGCTGCACGCCAGCCACGTTCTCCATTGCCGTCGAGGTGTAAATGAAGGTATCGAGCTGTTTGGCGAAGGCGGTAGCCGACAGCAGCGATGCATCGGCGAAGTACCATTCGGCGCCGATCTCGAACTGGTTGGCGTGGTAAGGCTTGAGCAGCGGATTGCCTGCCGTCGCGGCATTGGTGGTGCCGCTCACCTCCGTGCTGGCACTCAGGTCGCTGAAGGTGTTGCGCGCCATGACACGCGAAGCGGCCGCACGCAGCAACAAGTCCTTGCGGAAGTCATACACCACGTTGATGTTCGGCAGAGCATCCGTATAGCTGCGGCCGACGCTGCCCAGCACGTAGTTGCCGGTGCCATCGAGGTCCTGGTACGCATCCGACGTCTGCCTGGTTCGCACCAGGCGCACGCCGAAGTCACCGCGCCATTTGTCGAAACCGTAATCGGCACGCACATAGGCTGCCGAAATCTTCTCCTGGATGCGGTAGTACTCGCCCTTGGCTTCCTTGTAAACCATGCCTTTGTCGTACATGGTGAAGCCCTTGCTGGCGGCAAGCCCATCGTCCACCCAGGCGAACTGGGTCAACGAGCCCGCCGTTGCGGCCTCCTGGCTGATAATCGGCGAAGGACCGGTGGAGAGATCGGCCAGCGTGTATGGAATCCAGCCAACGCTGCCCGGTCCCACGGTACCGATGGTGCGGCGGTTCTGCACCTTGTTGTCGCGGTACTTCAGGCCCACCTTGACCGACTTGATGTAGGGATTTTCCAGGTCAATGGTCAGGTCGGCCTGCCCGTAGTTTTCCTTGCTCTCCATGCGGCGGATCCAGTCGCGCGCGCTTTGCAGCGTAAGCTTGCTTGGATCGAGGGGGCTCATGTCGAGGTATTTCACCTCGTAGGTGTCGGGCGCGATATTGATGGTGGCGCGGGTATTACCGGTGAACCAGAAGTTGCGGTCATGCTTGCTGCCGCCGGAGCCGGAAGTCGTGCCGGCCTGCGCGTGCAGCTTCCAGTTGTCGCCATCATAGCTGCCTTCCAGGTCCACCACTTTCGACTTCACATAGGCTTCACGGTAGATCGGCTCGAACGACACGCCGTTCGCCGGACCTACGGTGCCGCCCACCACGGACTTGCCGCCATCCGAGTTGTTGATAAAGCGCGGGTTATCCACACGGATATTGTTGCCCGCATCCGCCAGGCCGCCAATCTGCCACAGGTAGTTCTGGTTGCTGTTATCCATCTTCATATCGGAATTGAGGTAATTCAGCGATATGTCCGATTGTGGGGTCGGGCGCAGTTGCAAGGTGATGTTGCCGGTAGTGCGCTCGCGGTCCTGGCGGAAGATCGGCGTGCCGCCGCCCCAGGACGCATAAGCGTTCGGGGTGACCGCGCCATTCTGATCGATGATGTTGTACTTGGTGGCGTCGGTGAAATTCTCCAGGCCGTCGCGGCGCATGGTGCGCTCCTGGCGGCTCAGGGCCACGAGCACGCCGAAGGTCTTCGCCTCGTTGACCCAGTTCACCAGGCCGGAGAACTGCGGATCGGTTTTCTTCGGCAGGTCACTGTAGGTCGCTTCGGCCGAAGCCTGCGCAGTGAAAGGCTTCTTGAATTGCAGCGGCTTGCGGGTACGCACGATCACCAGGCCGCCAATGCTGCCCTCATCCAGATCGGCCGAAGGGCTCTTGAAAACATCCAGGCTGCCAACCAGTTCGGACGGCAGGATGTCGTAGTTGAAGCCGCGGCTTTGCGCATCGTTCTTCCACCAGTAGGCGGAAGCCACCGACTGGCCGTTCAACTGAGTCATGTTCAGGTTCTTGTCGGTGCCGCGCACGAAGATATCGCGGCCTTCGCCCCAGGTGCGGTCGACCGAAATGCCGGGGATGCGCTGCAGGGAATCGGCCACGTTCTTGTCCGGGAACTTGCCCAGGTCCTCCGCCGTGACGGAATCCACCACATTCAGCGCGTCGCGCTTCTCGGCCAGGTTGCGCTTCAGCGTTTCGCGAATGCCGCGAACCTCCACCGACTGCAGCGCTTCGTTGCCGTCTGCTGTCTGTGCCTGCACGTTATGCAGTGCCAGCGTGCCGAACATCAGCGCGATCAACTGCGGTAGTTTCTTCCTTCCTAGCGGTGCTCCGTTCATTTCTTTTTCCTTATCGTCTCTAAAGCGCTGCAAAAAATTCCCCGGCATACTCCCCATGCCGGGGCCAACACACTGCTTGGGGGAGTGTGATCATTCCTGCTGTGGCAAGTACCACTTGGCAAAACCGTTCTGTATGCGCACCGCCGCTTCGCGCGCGCCCAGCTTTCCGTTCAAGACCTGCGCATTCACCGACCACAGCTCGCTCTCCATATTGGGCAAGCCGCGGTTCATGATCAGCGCATTGAGGCGGAAATTCGAATCACATGTCGCGCGCCAGGCCGCCATCTGCTTGGCCAGCGGGTCACGCACCGCGATCAGGTGGTTCGACAGCGTGAAAAATCCGATCACGCGGTTGGTGTACAGGTCGGCGAATTCCTGGGAGCCGAGCCAGGCCAGGAACTTGTAGGCGTCGGCTTTGTTGCGCGACTTGCGGTTGATGCCGATGCCAATATCCATGTGGTCGGAAATCTGGCAGCGGTCACCCGCCTGCTGCAGGGGCGGCGCGAAGACGCCCAGTTCAAGATCGGGGAACTGGTTGAAATAGGAGATGTCCCAGGAACCGGCCGGATAGATCGCGGCGCCGCCTTGCGCGAACAGGAGTTGGGTATCGCGGTAAGTCTGAACCGGTGCCGATTTAGGCAAGTACGCGGCAAGGCGCGCCTCGAACTCGAAGGCCGCCACGAAGGGCGCATCGGTGAACCTGGCTTTGCCTGCGATCAGCGCACGCCGGCCCTGCTCCCCGCCCCAGTAATTCGGCCCGATATTGGTGAACACGGTCTGGCTGGACAGCCATTCGTCGGCGGTGCCCAGCGCCAGCGGCGCGTATTGGCTTTTGCGCACGGCATCGAGTACGTTAAAGAATTCGGTTTCCGTCGCCGGCGGCTGCAGGCCCAGCTTCCGGAAAATCTTCTTGTTGTACAGGAAGCCGTGGATCACCGAAGCGACCGGCATGCAGAAGATGTCCTTGCCGTCGTCCGTCTGCCAGGCGACCAGCGAGCCTGGCGCGAAGTTTTCCATGCCAGGCTTGCCATTCAGTTTTTCCAGGTAGCCGCGGCGGTACAACAGCAGCGAGGTATCGAAGGGACGGCAGGCCAGCATATCGCCTGCGGTGCCGTTGCCAAGGCGGGCTGCCAGGCTGGTGTCGTATTCGGTAGGAGCGGTGGGCGAGAACTTTACCGAGATGCCCGGATGCTTGCGTTCGAACGCAGGCAGCAGCACGGTCTCCCACAAGGCCTTGTCGTCAACCCGCCAGCTTTCCAGCACCAGGGTGCCGGCACGTGCGGCGCCGGCGCACATCAGCGCCAGGACTAGTGCGGCTCGCAGGATACGGCTGGTTGGCACGGCGGCTTCTCCACGGGGTGTTGTCGATCAGTAAATTCATGCTAACACCGTGAAAAATGTGACACCAGCGACGCCGCCTTGCGAAACACCGCAAGGCAAACCATTGATTCTTATGGGGATTTTGCAGGATGACTGCGGCAGCGCTTACAAAACTTTACAGAGCAGCGGCCGCAGCCCGGCGATTGCGTTCGCGCCTCGTCATGAGCGCTTACAAAACATTACGAAACGCGCGCATTTATTACGTGCGAAGCTGCAGGCGGGCGCGCGCAGCGTTGTATTCCGTCTTCAATCGTTCCACCAATTCCGATGTAGTCGGCACATCGTGCATCAAGCCGACACCCTGGCCAGCGCCCCAGATATCGCGCCAGGCCTTGGCCGTGCCGCTATTGAAGCTCATTTTCGACTTGTCCGATTCCGGCAGGTTCTCCGGATCGAGTCCGGCCGCCACGATGGATTTCTTCAGGTAGTTGCCGTGCACGCCCGTGAACAGGTTGGTGTAGACCACGTCGGCCGCCGACGATTCGATGATGGCCTCACGGTAGTCTTCCGTGACGTTGGACTCCTGCGTCGCCAGGAAACGCGAGCCGATGTAGGCAAAGTCGGCCCCCATCGCCTGCGCGGCCAGCACCGCGTCGCCGGTTGCGATCGATCCGGACAGCGCCAGCGGACCGTCGAAGAAGCGCCGCACCTCGCCCACCAGCGCGAATGGCGACAGCGTTCCCGCATGGCCGCCCGCGCCGCTGGCGACCAGGATCAGGCCATCGACGCCTGCTTCCAGCGCCTTCTGCGCATGGCGGATGCTGACCACATCATGCAGCACAATGCCGCCGTAGCTGTGGATAGCATCCAACATTTCCACAGGCGGCGCGCGCAGCGAGGAAATGATGATCGGCACCTTGTGCCGCACGCACACCTCCACATCGTGTTCCAGCCTTTCGTTCGAATGATGGACGATCTGGTTCACCGCGATCGGGCCCACGCGCACGCCGGGATTCCGGGCCTGGTAGTCGCCAAGTTCCTTCTGCAGGTCGGTCAGCCAGGTATCGAGCAGCTCTTTCGGCCGCGCATTCAGCGCCGGGAAGGAACCGACAATGCCGGCCTTGCACTGGGCTGCCACCAGCGCAGGGCCGCTGGCGATGAACATTGGCGAAGCAATGACAGGAAGCGTCAGATTCTGTAATACGGCGGGTAGTGTCATGGATCTGTCCTCAGAAATTTTGCAAGCCGCTTACCGTACCTTCTTTAGGATAGCTGATGTTGTAGCCGACGTTGATCTTCATGGTCTCATTCGGCGCCATGGTTTTCTCCCAACCGACGACGCCCTGGCGCTGCTCCCACGCCGCAATGCCCGGCTGCGGCGAGAACGTCTGCTTCACCTTGATTTCCTCCGATGCGCTGACCGGGGTGGATTCCAGCACCAGCAAGTCAATCGGCGTTTTGTGCAAGCTGCTGATGGTGAACACGTCGGCCACCTGCTGCTCGCCGCGTTGCGACAGGAAACCGCGGCTGCCGGACTGCTGGTCGGCGCGGTCCACCGTGACGCGCACCAGTTCATCGCGGCCGAAGGACAGCGCCAGCTTGTCCGAGGCGTGAGTGTTCCAGTAGCTGGCGCCGACATAGCCGCCATCGCGGAACAACTGGATATTCCCGTTCAGCCAGACGCCGGAGGGACGCTCCGCTTCCGCCGTGATCACGGCGAACTTCTCCTGGCGGGGTACGACGCGCACGCGCTGCTTGGCGGCGACTTTCAGGGTCGACAGGGGCAAGGTAATTTCTCGGCCGTCGGAGGCCAGGGTGACCCGGTTCGGCACCGAGAATTCCGTATCGAAGGTGCCCTGCGTCTCCAGCACTGGCGGGATGAAGTTGTCCGACGCAATGCGCGATCCGGTGAACGCAACAGGGGCTGCTGGCGGTGCCGCTGCGTAGACCGGCTCCGCCAAAGGGCGTGCTTCCTGAGGCGGCCGCGGCGGGTAATAGGTCAAACGCTGCGGCACAGGTTCAGGCGCCTGCGGCGACAGGCGCGGTTGGCCGGTGGACAAGCGCATCTCGACTCCGCTCCAATCCTCACCGGACTTTTGCGCCACCACCGCCATGCGCTCCAGTTCAATGGTGGACGTGGTGGAGTTCAGGGAAGCGCGGTAAGCAGGCTTCCAGCCCGCGCGGTTCACCTGGTAGGAAAGCTGGAGGCTGCCGGCCTGCTGCGCCGCGACGGCAATGGTAATGCTGCGCTGGTCGCGCGCGCCGCTGCGCGCCTTCTCCAGTTCGCGCTGCGCAGCCTTGATCTTTTTCTCGATCTCGCGCAATTGGACCTGGGTACGCTGGATCTGCGCCAAGGCCTCGCGCCCGCCACGCTTGATCGTATCGACGGCGGCAGCGAGCGACTTGCCGTCGACCGGGCTGGCAACGCCCTCGCCGCCATTCAGCTTGGACAGGTAATTCTTCACCAGGACGGACGACTCGATTTCAACGTTCAGCAAATCGCGGCTGTCTTCCAGCGCCTGCAGTTTGGCTTCCAGCTCCGCTTCGCGCGGGCTGACCGCTTCGGCCTGACCCACGTCGCGGGTCAGGACCTGGCCAACCTGCACGCCTGGCGAAGCCTGGATGCGCAGCGTCTGCGCATCGAAATTGGCCGGCAGGCCGGTGATTTCCAGCTCCTTCATGCCGGGTGAGACCTGGGCGCTGCGCTCCACGGTGGCGATCCCGGAATACAGGGTGACGCGCGTGATCGGCGCATTGCTGGCGCAGGCGAATCCCTGCAGGGAGAAACAAAGAGCTACTGCGGTGGCGATGCGGCTTGGCTTCATGTGTTTTCACAGGCGATGGAAAACCTGATCTTGCAGCGCGCCCAAAATATTGTCAATTTAGGAACGCCACACGGCTGCCAGGGCCTTTACTTTGGTCCAGATGGACAAGCGCTCATCCGACAGCGCATCGAGGAAGTCGGACAGGCGCTTGGACTTCGCCATTGTGTACACGGTCAACGCAGTGGTAATGACGAATACCGCTCCGAAGATCCATACCCTGCGCGACATCGGCGCATCGGCCTCCGCCAGCAGGTTCATGCCGAGGAAACCGGTAGTGATGGTGCCGATCATGCCGAAGATGGTAACCACTGTCAGGCGCACGACGGTGTTGGCCTGGCGCCGCAGGCTGTCGGCTTCCAGATAGCCGTTCATGTCGGCCACGCGGGTTTTCACTTCGGCGTAGGCGCGTTCGATGTCGAGGTGCTGGGCGCACATGCGGAATAGCGCACGGATCTGCTGCTGGTCCGAGATTTCGGTGAACCAGTAACGGTGTGTGAAGCGCAGGAAGCTCTCGAATGCATAGCGGATACGGCGCTTGAAGGAGCGCACGCTGTCCGCGTCAGTCACCTGAAGCTCCGTCAGCGCCTCCGCCAGCCGGTCGGAGAACATCAGCAGCGACGACTTCTGCAGGTGGGCGATCATGAACAGCAGGAAGTGCTGGTGGCGGAACTGCGACAGCACGCCGCGTTCCTTGCAGCAGAAGAATTGCGAAGCCGCATCGCCGACGACGACCAGCGCGTAGCCGCTGCAGATGTAGCGCGTATAAGGCGCGGCGCCGCCGTTGCACCAGAAGCGGTCATAGAAATAGCGGCGGTCGACGCCGTCCGACTGCGTGCGCTGGGCATCCGCCGGCGCGGATGACGTGCCCGCCATCGTGCCCAGGGCCGCGAAATCGGCCGGCGACAGCTCATTCGGGCGATCGACGGCAAGATAAGCCATCATCGGCATGCGGTAATACTCCACCTGCCGGTAGCGCAGTGCAGCCTTGGCGCCGGGACCATCAGGCTCCATTGGCTCCAGCAGATAGCGCCAGTGGGAGGCAATGCGCGGCGCCTGGTGCCGCACTACCTGATCGATGAAAGCTTGCCGCTCCTGCGCATCCGATTGCACCAGCAGGCGGCCGTCGGCATCGAGCCACTCCACCCCATGCATGCAATGCAGGGCATTGCCCGCGTCATCCCAGCCGGCGGGGTAAGCGCGGCCGAAGCGGTACAACAGGTCCTGCGCTTCATCGAAGGGCAAGTCGCTAGCGCCGACTTCCATCACCAGCAGCACGATATCGACGTCGAAGAAGAAATGCAGGCAGAGGTTATGCACATCCAGCGCACGCGGCGCGGCGCCGGGCTGGGTGGTGACGCGCACCCTGGCGATATCCTTGCGGCGGAAGATACGGCGCTGGCCGGCGCCGAACAGGAAGCGCTGCACATAGGGCAGGAAGCTGACGAATTCGGTGTAATAGCGCTCCTGGAAAGCAGGACTGGCATCCTGCGCCGAAGTGACCTCGCGCCACGGCGAATCAGCTCCCAGGAGTTCCCAAGGCCGCGCATGCGCACGCTCGGCCCCATCGGGCGGCATCAACCGCAAGGGCCATAAAAGAACCTGCCTTACATGCTGGACATGCGGGGATTGGGCGCTCATGCAGCCAGTATAGCCGAGCCCGTGTCACACTTAGGGTGTGACCCCATGGTGTGACACGAAGTCAGCCGTCGTTCAGGAGGATGTCGTTCTCGACGCGGGCGCTGCAGGCGCGTACCAGCTGCTTGATGGCCCAGGCGGCGAGTTGCTCGGTGCTCATGGCGAGGTGGCGGCTGGCGATGGCTTGCATCAGAGGGATTGAGGCGAACAGCGGCACCACGTCGGCTACCGGCATGCTCTGGCGCTCGAGCAGCAGGAACTTCAGCAAGACTTTGACGGCATATTCCGCATTGCGCTTCGGATCTGCCGACAGGAAGTCCAGGCGGCGGCGTGCGCGCGACAGCGCGGCTTCCACATCTTCGAACACGGCGCCATGGCCGGGAATGACGGCTTTCACATCCAGGCCGGCGATCACGTCCAGCGTGGCTGCCGCTTCGGCAAAGCCTTCATCGCCTTCCAGCTCGGGGAAGATCACGCCAAAGCCGTTTTGCCACAGCGCGTCGGCCGATATCAGCACCTTCTCCGACGGGCAGTAGAAGATCACCGAGTGGGCATGGTGGCCCGGTGCGCCCAGCACCTGCCATTCCAGGTCGCCCAGCGTCAGCGTTTCGCCGGCGGTAATCACGCCGTCGATGGAAAATCGTTCGCACTGCTGGCCGGTCGCCTTGAAACTGAGCGCGTCCTCGTCCCAGTGCCGCACTTTCCCGGCTTCCGGCTCGGGGATATAGGTGTTGCAGCCGAAATGCGCCTGCAGCGCCGCATTGCCGCCACAGTGGTCGGAATGCAGGTGTGTGGTGTACAGGCGGTCCAGGCGGCGGCCGTGCAGGGCGTGCCGCACCAGGTCGAGCGTCTGCTGCTGGTGCGCGACGTAGCCGCTGTCGATCATGGCCGCGTCGTGTCGGCCCAACAGCAGGACATTATTGGACGAGAGCCAGCCGCGTTCGAAAACGTGGATGGATGGGTGTAGCGTCATTGCGTCAGTCAAAGTCGATCAGTTGCTCGCGGCGGCGCAGCTCGGCCCACACGGCGCGCTTGTAGGCGTCGTCGGCACGCGACCAGGCGACGATTTCGTCGATGGTGCGCAGGCAACCTTCGCAAAAACCGGTGTCCTGGTTCATCTTGCACAGGCTGATGCAGGGGGAAGGCACGGGCGTGGCCAGTTCCGGCGCGCCTGGCGGCAGTTCAGTACTCATGGCCGACATTTTACCGCAGTGCGGCAAAAATGCCCGGAATGGCCATATACTGACGGGGCACCAGAACAATAATGAATGGCGAGGAGACAACCTGACCAACCCGCCTCCGAGGTGCCTATGAAGCTCGATCGCCATTGGTTTTCCCGCGCGCTGGACCAGCTCGCACGCCGCCGCCCGGGCCGCCCGGATCCAGGGCAGCCGCAATTTATCGCCGGCGATTTCCTTTGCCGCGCCGGCAGCCGCAGTTACAAGCTGTATGTGCCGTCCTGTTACGAAGGCCAGCCGATGCCGCTGCTGGTGATGCTGCATGGCTGCCTGCAGGACCCCGACGATTTCGCCGCCGGCACGCAAATGAACGCGGTCGCCGAGGAACGCGCTTGTCTGGTGCTGTACCCGGCGCAAGCGCCGGACGCCAACCATACCCGATGCTGGAACTGGTTCAGTGCCCTGGACCAGGAGCGCGGCCAGGGCGAACCAGCCATCATCGCGGCCATGGCGCGCGACGTCATGGCGCGCTATCCCGTGTTGCAAAGCGAGGTGTATATCGCGGGACTGTCGGCGGGCGGCGCCATGGCGGTCATCGTAGGTACCCTGTATCCGGACCTGTTTGCCGCCGTCGGCGTGCATTCCGGCCTGCCTTTTGCCGCAGCGCGCGACTTGCCATCGGCCTTGCTGGCCATGCGGCGCGGCGCTGCCCGCGCGCAGGCAGCGCTGACTGCGGGCCAGCCTGTCATCGTGTTCCATGGCGACCAGGACCGCACCGTGCATCCGGCCAATGGCGAAGAAGTGCTGGCGCAGGGCTTGCGCAGCCACCCTCTGGGCGAGCAGGCCAGTCCTGCCACGCTGGCCGGCCAGGTGCCCGACGGCCACGCCTTCACGCTGAAGGCGCACTGGCTGGAAGACGGCTCGCCGCTGGGCGAGCATTGGGTGATCCACGGCGCCGGCCATGCCTGGTCCGGCGGCAGCGCGGCAGGCAGCTATACCGATCCGCGCGGGCCGGATGCCAGCCGCGAGATGATGCGCTTTTTCAGCGCCGCGAAAAGTGCAGTTTCATCGCTAGCACGCACAGGGCCAGCGCAAGGGTAATGCCGTTGGCGATGATCACCGGCCAGGCCCTGGTCTGTAGCCCGTATAGCAGCCACAGAAGCACGCCAAAGCTGAAGATCAGGTACATGCCGGTGGAAATACCTTCCGCACTACGCTGGCGCCAGACCAGCAGTACTTGGGGTACAAAAGCGAAAGTGGTGCAGAAGGCAGCGATAAAGCCGAGCAGGTCAGGTTCAAGCAACATCAGGTGGAGTTTCCAGGGTGGCGATATGGGCACGCAGGCATGCAGGACACCAGCATCCAACCGCTTCGGCTCCGGGCACCGCAATGGCCGGCGGCAGGAAAGTGCACCAGCACGGCGTCTCGCCGGGTGCGCCGGTCGGCTTCCGGCCTGGCGGCGCATCGGCCATCGCGCACAGGAACTCGGCGCCGCAACGCTCACAGGTGCTCATATCATCAATGCAATCATGCGTAAGGGAGAAGGCCAGCCTAGCGGATCAAACCGTAAATTACAACTCGATTGGCCCTATAATGCGCACCATTGACCTTAAATCTATTTTCTGGAACCCCCGCCATGACCAATCTGCCTCCCCGCGACCCGGATATGTCCACTGACCTGAGCGGCGTTACGCCCCAGGTCAAGGCCCAGATCCTGGCCGAGGCGCTGCCGTACATCCGCAATTACCACGGCAAAACCATCGTCATCAAATACGGTGGCAATGCCATGACCGAAGAGCGCCTGAAGCACGGCTTCGCGCGCGACCTGATCCTGCTGAAGCTGGTGGGCATGAACCCGGTCGTGGTGCACGGCGGCGGCCCGCAGATCGACAATGCGCTGAAGAAGATCGGCAAGCAGGGAACCTTCGTGCAGGGCATGCGTATTACCGACGAAGAAACCATGGAAGTGGTGGAGTGGGTGCTGGGCGGCGAAGTGCAGCAGGACATCGTGATGCTGATCAACCATTACGGCGGCCAGGCGGTTGGCCTGACCGGCAAGGACGGTGGCCTGATCCGCGCCCGCAAGATGGCCATGCCGGACAAGGAAAAGCCAGGCCAGTTCCTGGATATCGGCTTCGTTGGCGAGATCGAAGCCATCAACCCTGCCGTGGTCAAGGCCCTGCAGGATGATGCCTTTATTCCAATTATTTCCCCGATCGGCTTCGGTAAGGATGGCCAGGCTTACAACATCAATGCCGACGTCGTAGCCGGCAAGATCGCCGAGATCCTGAAAGCCGAAAAGCTGATCATGATGACCAATATCGCCGGCGTGCAGGACAAGAGCGGCAACCTGGTGACCGACCTGTCGGCACGCGAAATCGACGAAATGTTCGCCGACGGCACGATTTCCGGCGGCATGCTGCCAAAAATCTCCTCCGCACTGGACGCCGCCAAGTCGGGCGTGAACACCGTGCACATCATCGATGGGCGAATTGAACACAGCCTGTTGCTGGAAGTCTTGACCGAACAGGCTTTTGGCACTATGATCCGGTCTCACTAAAATTTTTGGCGGTTTTCAACAGCCGCCGAAAACGTGAATGCCCTTGTAGCTCAGTGGTAGAGCACTCCCTTGGTAAGGGAGAGGCCACGTGTTCAATCCACGTCAAGGGCACCATTCTCCTTAGTAGATCCGCTCTACTTTCACGCCTCGCTGGCGCAGCAGTTCCGCAACGTTCCCCGATCCGACCAGATGCAGAGTGCCGATAGCGGCAAAGCTGTGCTGTTCTTTTTTCATCATTTCCACGATGCCGTCGGCCAGCACGGGATTGCGCTCGTTCAGCAACACCTGCTTCATGAATTTGCCGGAGAAGGTCTTGTCCTCTTCCACTTCGCGCGCCAGGGCCTCGAATTTGGCCGCATCGGCGGAGGCCCAGGCGTCGACCAGGTCGCGCGGCTGCACGCCCTGCGTGCTGTCTTCGAAGGTATCCAGGCTGTCTTCCAGGAAGCGCGCCTGCTCCTGCGGCGTCAGGCGGCCGAACAGCGCGGCCTGGCCGCCGACCGATTCCAGTTCCACCACGCGCTGCTTGCGGCCATGCGCGGCGCGCGCCAGTTGCAGGTCGATGCCCAGTTCCGGACGGTAGCCCAGGGCGCGGTATTCGCCGATGGTGATCATCATGACGATCAGCCAGGGCTTCATCGACGCCACCATTTCCGGCGCGATGCCGTGTTTCTTCAACATGCTTTCCAGGCGCGGGCGGTATTCGGGGCGGATGTCGCTCATGGCGCCGCCGGCGCCGGGCGCATACAGGCCGTATTCGCGCATCACGGCCATCGACTTGGCCGGGTCGGCGGCGGGGTCGACTTCCAGTGCGATCGCCGAGGCACTCTCCATGGCCTGCGTGACGCGTGGTTCGAGCGGATAAAAATCAGGCAGGCCGACGTGGATGGTGCCGAACAACCAGGACGTATGGCCCGCATATTCCAGCTTGTACAGCGCCCCGCGCACCGGCGGCGCGGCCGTGGCCGGGAAGCTCAATCCAAGCAGCAGGCAAAACATCACTATAATCGTGCGTCGCATTAGTCTCTCCAAGTAGAACGTGAATATTAAACCTTTGGCACCGGTCTGGTTATTCGACCTGGACAACACGCTGCACAATGCATCGCATGCCATCTTCCCTGCCATGGTGGAGAAGATGAACGCATACATGGCGCGCGTGCTGGGCGATGGCGAAACGCCGGCCAGCCCGGAGGAAATCAGCGCTACCCGCGCCCTTTACTGGCAGCGCTACGGCGCCACCCTGCTTGGACTGGTGCGCCACCATGGCGTCGATGCGGCCCACTTCCTGCGCGAGACGCACGACCTGCCGGAAATCGAATCGATGATCCGCTTTGAACGCGGCCTGGGCCAGCTGCTGCGCCGCCTGCCAGGCCGCAAGATCCTGCTGACCAATGCGCCGCGCGATTACGCGCGCAAGGTGGTGGGGCACATGGGCATAGGCCGCCATTTCAGCGAGCAGATCACCATCGAATCGATGCACGTGCATCGCCAATTGCGCCCCAAGCCATCGCGCATCATGCTGCGGCGGCTGATGCGCCGGAAGGGTCTGAACCCGCGCCGGTGTATCCTTGTCGAAGACACGCTGGATAACCTGCGGTCTGCGCATGCGCTGGGCATGCGCACGGTGTGGGTGACGCAATACCTGCTGAAACCGGGCAAAAAACCGGCGTGGCTCGATGTCAAAGTAAAATCGGTTAAAAAGCTGATAGAAATTTAAATAAACAGGTCCAATACCTATGGCAAGTACACAGCCCGGACAGCGCAAGCTGCAAATCCTCCAGGCACTGGCTGAAATGCTGGAGCATCCAAAAGGAGAAAAGATCACCACGGCTGCGCTGGCGCGCAAGCTGGATGTATCCGAGGCGGCGCTGTACCGCCATTTCGCCAGCAAGGCCCAGATGTTCGAAGGGCTGATTGAATTCATCGAGTCCACCGTGTTCGGCCTGATCAACCAGATCGCCGACAAGCAGGCGGACGGCCTGGCCCAGGCGCGCGACATCCTGGGCATGCTGCTGCATTTCGCCAGCAGCAATCCGGGCATGACCCGGGTGCTGATCGGCGATGCGCTGGTCAACGAAGACGAGCGCCTGCAGCAGCGCATGAACCAGTTCTACGACCGCGTGGAGCTGGCACTGAAACAGGCGCTGCGTGCTGCAGCGGCCGAAGGCCAGGCCCATGAGGCTGACGTCACTGCCCGCGCCGGGCTGCTGGTCAGCTTCGTGCTGGGCCGCTGGCACCGATACGCCAAGAGCGGCTTCAAGTCGAATCCCTCGCAGGACGCCGCCGTACAGATTGCATTGCTGCTGAATTGAACTGCTTGACCTTTGCTTTGCTGGACGACGCTAGCGTCGATCCAGCCACCGGCGCTGGCCGCACCTCCCGCCTCTACACCGGCCATCACGCCACCCTCGCCTGCAGCGATTTCGCCGGCTGGCCCGGCGTGCTGGCAGGGATGGAGCAGGCGCTCGCGCGCGGCCTGCACGCGGTGCCGGTACTCAGCTACGAATTGGGCCACCATATCGTCGGCGTGCAGCCGCGCGCGCCTGCGCCGGATGCGCCACCGCTGGCGCAGGTGCTGCTGTTCGAGCGCTGCGACGAGCTGTCGCAAGTGGAAGTCGCCGCCTGGCTGGCCGCGCAGGCTGGCCCCGACGCCGCTCCCGCCGGCGTGGCGGGCATCCGCGCCAACGTCAGCGAGGCGCAGTTTGTCGACGCCATCCAGCGCATCCGCGACTACATCGCCGCCGGCGATACCTACCAGGTCAACTACACTTATCGCCTGCATTTCGACGCCTTCGGCTCGCTGTTTGCGCTGTACCAACGTCTGCGCGCCCGCCAGCCGGTGCCTTACGGCGCCCTGCTCGGCTTCGACGACGGCCGCGCGGTGCTGTCGCTGTCGCCGGAACTGTTCGTGCGCAAGGAAGGCGGCACGCTGACCGCGCGCCCGATGAAAGGCACCGCCCCCGCGGCAGCCGACGAAACGGAGAACGCGCGGCGCGCCGCGGCCCTGGCGGCCGACCCGAAAAACCGCGCGGAAAACCTGATGATCGTCGACTTGCTGCGCAACGATATCGGCCGCGTGGCCGCTACCGGCAGCGTCGAAGTCCCGAAACTGTTCGACGTTACGCGCTTCAGCAGCGTGCTGCAGATGACCTCGACCGTGCAGGCCCGCCTGCGCGACGGCGCCACGCTGCAGGACATCTTCAACGCGCTCTATCCCTGCGGCTCGATCACCGGCGCGCCCAAGAAGCGCACCATGGAAATCATCGCCGAGCTGGAAGCCGAGCCGCGCGGCATCTACACCGGCGCCATCGGCTGGTTCGCCCCTGGCGGCGACTTCTGCTTGAATGTCCCGATTCGCACGCTCACCTTGCAGGCAGCCGAAAACGGCGTCCGCAAAGGCGTGATGGGCGTCGGTGCCGGCATTGTCTACGACAGCGAGCCGCAGGATGAATTCGCCGAATGCCGCTTGAAGGGCCGCTTCCTCACCGGCCTGCCGAACGATTTCGAACTGTTCGAAACCATGTACGCCACGCGCGAAACAGGCGCCCGCCACCTCGAGCGCCACCTGCAGCGCCTCGCGGCATCGGCCCGCTACTTCGGTTTCGCCTGGGATGAAGCGGCCGCACGCGCCTACCTCACGCTGGCCTGCCAGGCCCTGCCCGCCGGCCAGCCGCACCGCCTGCGGCTGGCCATGAACAGCGCCGGCGCCTTCGCTGTGCAAAGCGGTCCTTTGACGCCATTGCAGGAACCGGTGCGCGTGCTGCTGGCCGACGCAGCCACCAGCAGCGACGACCTGTTCCTGCGCCACAAATCGACTATCCGCGAACGCTACGACGCGGCGTGGAAAGCCGCCGACGCCCAAGGCGCCTTCGACCAGTTGTTCTTCAATGAGCGTGGCGAGTTGACGGAAGGCGGCCGCAGCAATGTCTTCATCCGCATGGACGGCATGTGGATAACGCCACCCTTATCCACTGGCATGCTGCCGGGCGTGATGCGTGCCGTGCTGCTGGAAGCCTGGGGCGCGCAGGAGCGCATCGTCACGCGCGCGATGCTGCTCGCCGCGCAGGAAATCGTGGTCTGCAACTCACTGCGCGGCGCAATGCGGGCAAGCCTACAGGTCGATTAGCATTTCGAAGCCGCCATAGATCAGCCGTTTGCCGTCGAACGGCATCTTGGCGGGGTCCATCATGTCCTTCATGCGCGGGTCGGCCATCACCCTCTCGTTGCAGGAATCGCGCACCTCCCGCGATGGATAGATAATCCACGAGAACACCACCACTTCGCCGTCTTCCAGCTTGACCGCTTGCGGGAAGGAAGTGTGAACGCCCACTTTCACGTCGTCGGCAACGGTCTCGCGGTATTCGATGGCGCCGTACTCGCGCCACACTTTTGCGCACTGGCGCGACATCTCGAGGTAGGCGTCCATCTTCTTGCTGGGAACCGGCACAATGAATCCATCGACATAAGCCATCGCAGCCTCCTGTTAAAAGGGAGCTCTCAGCTTATGCCGCACGATTGGCGGTGACAAGGAAAGCGCGACGATAAGCGCCCGGCGTGGTTGAGGCAATGCGGCGGAAATGATGGCGCAGCGATTCCTCCGAGCCGAATCCCGCCCGTTCGGCTACCTGGGCCAGCGCGATATCCGGCGCTTCCAGCAAATCCTTCGCAATCGCTACCCGCTCGCGCGCCAGCCATTCGACCGGGCCCATGCCGGTAGCATCCTGGAATTGGCGCTGCAGCGTGCGCGGGCTCATGGCCGCGCGCTCGGCCATGCTGGCCACCGTATGCGGCTCGGCGGGATGGCTGCGCAGCCAGTCCATCAGGCGCGACAACCTGCCCTGTTCATCATGCGCCATGGGACGCGGCAGGAATTGCGCCTGCCCGCCTTCGCGATGCGGCGCCACCACCAGCCGCTGCGCCACCATATTGCCGACCCGCGCGCCGTAATCGCGGCGCACCAGGTGCAGCAGCATGTCCAGGCCCGCCGCCGAACCGGCCGAGCTGATGATTTGCCCCTCGTCGACGTACAGGTCGTCCGCCAGCACGCGGATGCGCGGATAGCGGCGCTCCAGCCGCTCGACATAGCGCCAGTGGGTGGTGGCGCGCCGGCCATCCAGCACGCCGGCTGCGGCCAGGATGAACACCCCGGAACAGATGGTGCAAAGACGTGCGCCACGCGCATGGGCGGCGCGGATCTGCGCCAGCAGCGCCTGCGGCGGCTCCTCGTCGGCATCGCGCCAGCCGGGGATCACAATGGTGTCGGCGCGCTGCAGCAAGGAAGGATCGTAAGGCGCCTGCACCACGATGCCGCCCGCCGCGCGGATCGGCCCCGGCTCGACAGCGCAAACGGCGAAGTCATACCAGTCCACGCCCAGCTCCGGGCGATCGAGGGCGAACAGTTCGACCGTACAGCCGAATTCAAAGGTGCACAGGCCGTCGTAGGCCAGCGCCACCACCAGGTGTTTTTTTGCGCCCATGGCGCAATCTTAACGCAATCTGGCATTCGCGCCACTGCAACAGGCGAAGCCCGCGGCCGACAATGGAGCCACTTTCAACCGCCACTGGAGAATTCAGATGCCATCCATCGTCACCGAAGTCGCCGCCGCCCCAAGCGCCGAAGCCCTCGCCCACTTTGAAGATTCGCTGCGTTTTGAGACGGATTGCTGGGACGTCCACAGCGTGATGGGCACCGCGCAGCAAGATTTCGTGCTGCTCGACGTGCGGGGAACGGAAAAATATGCGGCCGGCCACGTGCCGGGCGCACTGGACCTGGCGCACCGCAAGATCATCGGCTCCCGGCTGGCTGAGTACCCGCCCGAGACCGTGTTCATCACTTACTGTGCGGGCCCGCACTGCAACGGCGCGGCGCGCGCGGCAATCCGGCTGGCCAGGCTTGGCCGCCCGGTGAAGATCATGAGCGGCGGGATTACCGGCTGGCTGGACGAAGGCTTCGCCCTGGAGAGCGCTGCACAGGACGGCCGGGCCGCTTGAACACTGCCCAGTCTGTTACCATGTTGGCATGTTTATCAGAAATGAAAACACGCCGCCATTCGACTGGCAGTTCGCAGGCAACCAGCTGACGCTGCACGCCTGCCGCTTCGATGCGACCCAGTTCGATGGCAAGGCCTTTGCCGCCGCGCGGCTTGCGCAGCCGCCACATATCGGGCGCAGTGTCCGCAAGCGCCAGGCCGAGTATTTCTACGGCCGGCTGGCAGCGCGCAGCGCCCTGCTCCATGCCGGGCTTCCTGAGGTCGACATCGATACCGGTGCGCAGCGCGAACCAGTCTGGCCGCCCGGCGTCATCGGCAGCATCACCCATAACGCCCATTGGGCGGCCGCGGTGGTACTGCCGGCCGGCCTGCGCCGGGGCATCGGCATCGATATTGAATCGCGCGCCACGGCGCAGTCCCAGGCCAGTATCGCTGCCATGGCGCTCGATGCGGCGGAACTGGATGTGCTGGCCAGCCAATGCAGTGCGCTCGACCGGCCGACGGCACTGACACTGGTGTTTTCCGCCAAGGAAAGCTTCTATAAAGCCGTGCACACCGTGGCGGGGCGCTACTTCGGTTTCGAAGCCATCCGCCTCAAGCGATTCGATGGCGCGCAGCGGCAGCTGGAATTCACCGTAATCGAGTCGCTGGGCGACGTGTGGCAGCCGGGCGCCACGGCAACCGTGCACTATCAACTCTGGACACCGGAAGACATTCTGACCGCCTTCGTCTGGTGACCACAGCGGCTCAGGCGCGCAGCAGTTCCTCCTGCGGCCGCGCATCGGCGCCGATCAGCAGCGCCAGCGGGATCTCGCTGCGGGGCAGTGGAGGATTGAAGCTGTGCCGGGTGGTCTTATAGGCCAGCAATTGCCGGTTGCCAACCTTGCGGCGAATCTCTTCAACGTCGAAAACCGTGCCAGCCTTCCAGTCGTGTACGGTGACCCGGCTGTCGTCATACCTCAGCAGAACGCAAGGCAAGTAGCGCAATCCGAGCAGCAATGCCGCCCGGACGCGGTGATTGCCATCCATGACGATCCCGCTGCTGGCTTCGACCGGGACCGGGGCCTTCCAGACACCGCTTTCCAGGATGGTATGCACCAGGGACGCCACTGCCGCCTCGTCGACTTCCTCCGATGCCAGGAAGAAGTCGATCGGCTTGACCGATACGCAGTAATCGTAGAGTGACATGGGCTGTCCTCTCGCCTAGTTGAATTGCAGGACCCGCCCTGCCTGCAGGGTGTCACTGGGACCGAACGGTTGCGCGATCCGTAGCTGGTTGGCGGATTCCGGCGGCAAGCCGGCCGCCGGCAAGCCATAGCTAATGTCTTTGACGCGCAGCTGGAAGGGCACGCCCGGCTTGACCGTGAGCGCAACGGTCAGGCCCGGCTCCGTGACGCCGAAGACGCTGACCCACCATTTGGGCGCCGGCTTCTCCAGATACGCGTGGCCAGCGACCGTGGCGGCATCGACCGCCGCCCCGTCCACCGACACCACCATGCTGCTTGCCTGGCGCTGCGATTTGATACGCACGGTCACATGCCGCGCCGGGCCGTCGACGCGGTCGTCGAGTACCTCGATGGCCGGACTGGCCAGTCCCAGATCGGGTGCCCTGGCGACCCAGACCGGGCGCGGTGCCGGGCCATACAACTCGGGCAAGGATTGCCAGGCCGGTTTATCGCCCATCACCTGCCGGGTCCAGGCATCGATGGTCCGCTCGGGCGATACCCACCACGCCCGGTCCGACCCGCCTTCCTTGAAGTAGAACACGCTGTTGGGGGCTGGATGGTCACGATCGAAACCGGCAGTGGCAGCACCGCAGCCCAGCAGGCCAAGCGCGAACGCCAGCGGCAGCGCAGGCAGGGCGAACGGGCGCATCAGCAGGAGCAGTAGCGGCGTCAACAAGCCGAGCAGCAGGCCAAGGAACAGCAAGGTGGCCGCCATGAGCGCCGGCGTTAGCGCCACGAAGACCAGGTGCACGATTGGCGCCACGATCAATATTGCCGGAACCGCCCCCAGCACCAGGACCGCCAGGCGCCGCCCCACGCTGGCGTCTGGATGGCGCAACTGCCATGCCAGCGCCAGCAAGGCAGGGATCAGCGGCCAGGTGAGCAGGAAACTGGCGCCGGGCAGGTAAAGCGCCACCGCGCCCAGCGCGATCACCCAGCACAGCATCGCACCCAGCGCCAGTTCGGCCGGGCGGAACCAGCGCCGCAAGCCGGCCATGCACAGGCAGTAGGCAGCCACCCCAAGCGCAGTAAATGCCAGCAGGTACCAGTGGCTGTTATAGGTATCGCCTTGCAGGATCTGCTGGTACTGGGGATGCAGCATCAGGATCCCCGACCACAGCAACTGGCCACCCAGCGCGAGCAATGCCAGCACCAGCACATGGCCGGCCATGGCGGCTGCCGTGCGCCTGCCGCGCGCGGCGCCGCGGCGCAGGCCGGCGCGCACGGCAAACGCCGCCAGCGCCAGGCATACGCTCCATAGCGGCAAGGCCAGGACTGCCGGATAGGACACCAGGCCGACACCGGCAAGGTTGAAATACACCTGGTCGGCGCCGTCCAGGCGGCCCAGGTCGCGCTGGGCGAAATGCCGTGCCATTGCCAGCATCATGTCGCCCTGTTGCTGCACAGTGCGCAGGTTGAGGTGCTCCACGCTGTCGAGCTGGGTATGGTAGCTGGTGTGATTCTCGGCGGCCGCAAAATTCATGCCGGCCAGGCCGGCGTCCTTGAACACCGTCAGGTCCGTCCCGTTCGGCATATGGCGGTAGATCTCGCCCATCAGGGAGTTGCCAAGCGGTTGGGCGGCGCGCGCGAAGCCGTCGATCAACTGGCCATTGCCCGCGCTGGTCTCGAACATCCAGACCGGCCCGCTATTGCCGCGGAACTCGAAGTTCAATACCAGCCCGACCTCTTTCATCCAGGCGTGCTCGCGCGCGAAGGCACGGCTGCCCAGCAGGCCGCCTTCCTCGCCGTCGCTGAACAGGACGATCACGTCGTTCGCCAGCTGCGGACCGCTCTTCAAGACCCTGATCGTTTCAAGAATGGCGGCGACCGACGCGCCATTATCGCCGGCGCCCGGTCCGGTCGGCACCGAGTCGTAGTGCGCCAGCAGCAGCAGGGCCTTGCCGCGTTGCCGGCCCGGCAGGCGGGCCATCACGTTATTGACCAGGGCCGCAGTGCGCATTTCGCTCGACAGTGACCAGCTGCTTTGCACCTGCGGCTCCAGCCCCAGGTCCTTGAGCGCCGACAGCAGGTAGGCCCGGACTTCGGCATTTTGCGCGGTGCCGACCGGATGCGGCTTCCGGGCGATCGACTTCAGGTGCTCCAGCGCGCGCGCGGTGGAAAACTCGCCCGCCGGCGCTTGTGCGTCGCGCAGCGCCGGCGGCTGCGCACTGCGGATGCCGGCCACGGCGCACAGGACCAGGATCGCGAGTGCCAGCAGCGACGCCAGGAGACCAGGATGGGCTTGCTTATCGGCTTGGTTTGCCATGCTTTCGTTCCATTGTTATCGATATTTGCCTGCAACAGGCCTCAGGGATAGGCGTCGGCCGCGAGCGCGCGTGGCGGCGCCGCTTCCGGCTCGTGCACCGCAGGGCTTTCCGCGATCACGTCCATCTGGCGCCGAAGCAGGGGCACGGTCATGAGCGTCGTGACAATCGCCACCACCACCAGGATCGAATAGACTTCCTGGGAAATCATTCCGGTTTGCAGTCCGATCGTCAGCACGACCAACTCCACCAGCCCGCGCGTATTCATCATCACGCCAATGGCGCAAGCCGGGCGGTGGGCAGTGCCGGCGGCACGCGCGGCCAGGTAGCAGCCGCCGAATTTGCCGAGCACGGCCGCGGCCAGGAAGAGCCCCAGCCAGGCCAGCATCTGCCAGGATGCCGCCGCGCCGAGATCGGTGCGTGCGCCGACGTAGGCAAAGAAGATCGGCACCAGCAGCAGGTTGACGAAGCCGGTCACCTCCCGTTTCCACTGCTCGGCCAGCACACGGTCGGACGACAGCACCAGGCCGGCGATCAATCCGCCGAACGCGCTGTGAAAGCCCAGCTGGGACGTGGTCAGGCCGCACAGCAAAGCCGCCACCAGCATCACCGCCAGGGACGTAAAGTGGCCCTGGCCACGCGCTGTGAAGCGCAACAGAGCCCGCAATAGCGGACGCAGCAGCCAATAGCAGGCCAGGGTGAATCCGCCCAGGACGCCCAGCTGCGTCAGGAATTCCAGCAATGCCGAACCGCTGCGTGCCAGCACCACCGCGACTGCCAGCAACAGCCAGGCCAGCACGTCGGTCAGGGCGGCCGCCAGCATGGCCATCCGGCTCAGCGCGTGGTGCGCCACGTCCAGGTCGAGCAGGATGCGCGCCAGCACGGGCACCGCCGTCACCGACAGCGCAATGGCCAGGAACACCACATAGGCGGCGGTCGGCTGCTGCGGCGCCAGGTAAGGCTTGCTCCATAACGCCAGGGCGACGCCCAGCAAGGCCGGCAGCAGGATGCCGCCGAGGGCGACGCCCGCTGCCTGGCCCAGGCGCAGCCGGAAATGCTTGCCGTCCATGTCGAGGCCGATCTGGAACATCAGCAGCACCAGCCCCAGCTCGCTCAGCATGCCCAGGTTGGCCGTCGCTGACTGGAACAACAGTCCGTGGTACTCGGGACTGAACAGGCCAAACACCGACGGACCGAGCACGATCCCGCCCAACAGTTCGCCGATCACCTTGCTTTGCCCGCAGCGTTCGGCCAGCAGCCCAAATACCTGGGCACACAGGACGATCAGCGCGACCTGGAGGCCAAACAGGGTAAAGGGATGCATCGCTTTAGCCCTGCGTACCGTCGGCGGCCATGGCCAGCGTCGGCGCCGGCGCCTCCGAGATATTGCGCATCGCATCGGGCTTGCTGTGCAAATGGCGCAGGTAGTCGTGGCAGGTCGGCAGCTTCGCTTTCAGCTCTGCCGCATGCTGGCGCAGCGCGCTGAACATCTCGTCGGCGCGGGCAATCGCCTGCGGCTTGTAGCGGATCTGGGGCATCGGCGCGTCGGGGATCACGCCCATGCCCGCGAAGATGCAGTAGTAGCTGCTGTTGGTCCAGAAATTGCGGAACTCGGCCTCGAAGTTGGCGTAATAATTCCCTTCGTCGGTGATCGGCATATTGACCGGCAGGCCGGCCTTGTAGGTGGCCAGTTTGTGCTTGATGTTATCCGACAGGTAGATATCGTTCTTGTTGGCGCGCCAGAACGGGGTGTCGTCGCGGGTCGTGGTGAAGTAGTGGGCCTGGACGAAGTCGCGGCAGTCGTCGAACATCGTTTCGATTTCCTGGTTGAAGCGGTCGATCAGGGTCTGGTTGAAGGACTTGTCCGGGAAATGCTTGGTCAGCTGGTAGATCGCGGCATAGATGAAGTAAATGCCGGTCGACTCCAGCGGCTCCAGGAAGCACGAAGCCAGCCCGATCGACACGCAATTCTTCACCCAGGCGCGGCGGTTGCGGCCGGTGCGGAAGCGAATGTGGTTCAGCTTGACGTCGTTGGGATTGAGATTCCAGAGTTTCAGGAATTCGTCGGTGGCTTCGTCCTGCGAAACGAAGTCGCCGGCGTAGACATAACCGGAACCGAAGCGGCCCAGCATCGGGATTTTCCATGTCCAGCCGTGCTTCATGCCGATGGACGAGGTATACGGCTCGATGCCATTCGCCGCATCGTCGTGCGGCACCTGCGCGGCAACCGCGCTGTCGCAGAACAGGTGGTTCTTCATATCAATGAAGGGCTCGCCCATCGCTTTATTGATCAGCAAGCCGCGGAAGCCGGAGCAATCGATGAACAGGTCGCCCTCGAGGCGCTCGCCGCGCTTGCTGAGCAGCGCGGCAATGCGGCCGTCTGCATGGTGTTCGACGTTTTCCAGCTCGTCCACCACATGCTGCACGCCCCAGCCGATGGCCAGCTTGCGCAGGTAAGCCGCCACCAGGTTGGCATCGAAGTGCCAGGCGTAAGCCATGGTGCGGGTGCCGTCGAGCATGCGCGGCGACAGCTTGTCGTCGAGGATCGACGATTGCATATAGCAGGCGTAATCCATGGCCTCATGGTACGTCGGGTCGGCATGGCGGCGCAGCGTCCAGTATTGGGACAGCGGCACGTTGTCGCAATTCGGGATCAGCCCGAAGTGATGGTAGAAATGGTTGCGGCCATGGGCATCCGGATGCTTGCGCCAGTTGACGAACTTGACGGCGCCTTTGAACGAGGCGTTGCACTCCTTCATCCATTCATTTTCGGGGATGCCCAGGAAGTCGAAGAAAGCGCGTTGCAGGTTGGGTACTGTGGCTTCGCCCACGCCGATCTTCGGAATGGTATCGGCTTCCATCAAGGTGATGGCGACGTTCGCGCCGAAGGTCTTGCTCAAATACGAGGCAGTCATCCAGCCGGCGGTACCGCCGCCGAGAATCACGACTTTCTTGATCAGATTTTCCACAATGTCCCCTTGTTATCAAAATAAAATGAAAAGCTTCAACACCTACAACAAAGACTGAACGGCCGCAGGCCGCGGACTTCAATTGGCGCCCACGGCCAGTGCTGGCTCCTGCAGTTCGCGCAAGCTGCCGTCTTCCAGCTTGATGACCCGGTCGGCGCAGGAGAAATAGGCATCGTCATGCGAAATGATGATCACGGTTTTGCCGCGCGCACGCAGGTCGGGCAACAGCTCGGTATAAAACACGCGCTTGAACGCCGGATCCTGGTCGGCCGCCCACTCGTCAAACACATACACGGGCCTATCCTCCAGGTAGGCCGAGACCAGCGCCAGGCGCTTGCGCTGACCGCTCGACAAGCGCAAGGTGGAGAACTTGCCGTCCCTGATCTCGACCTTGTGTTCCATCGACAGCTTCTGCAGGTAGCCGGCGGCGCGCGACTGCAGGTCGCCTTGCGCCTCGTCGAGCAGTTGCTCGAACAGGTGGAAGTCCGAAAACACTGCCGAGAAGTGCTGGCGGTATGCCACCAGGTTGTCGCGCGTGACCGGCACGCCGTTGAGCGAGATGACGCCGCTGTCGGCCTCGTAGAAGCCCAGCAGCAGCATCGCCAGCGTGGTCTTGCCGCTGCCGTTGCCGCCGATGATGAAAACGATCTCGCCCTGCCCGATGCTGAGGTTGAGCGGCCCCAGGGCGAACGGCTGATCGTCGCCACTGCCCGGATAACGGTGGCAGACCTCGCGCATCTGCAGGAACAGCGGCGCGCCGGAACTGAAGCCGGCCGTCGATGCCGGTGATGCCGGCGCGGCGGCGTCCTCGGCCAGCTTGTCCTGCAGCTGCTGGATGCGCTCGATCGCGACACCGGCCTGGCGCAAGGTGGGCAGCAGCGCCATCAAGGCGGCGATCGGCCCGATCAGATACAGCAGGATCAGGGTGAAGCGCGCCAGCACCTCGGGCGGGGCCGGCACCACGCCGGGCGCCACGAACAGCAGCAGGCCGATGGCCAGGAAGAACAAGGTGGACCCCAGGGTCCCGACCAGTGCGAAGCCCGTCATGGTCGCCGTGTACAGACGGTTGAATTCGCCCGCGCCCGGCTGGATGACGCGCTCGACGAAGGCGTGGCTGCGCCGCTTGTTCAGCTGCAGCTCTCTGGTGCCGTCGATCAGGTCGCGGAAGTTCTTGTACAGTACGTCAACCTGCTGGCGCATCTGGCGCATGGTACGCAGCGGGATGCGCTCGGCCAGCTGGTAGAGCACCACGCCGCCCAGCAGGATGACCACCAGCAGCACGAACAACTGCCACGACAGCCAGGCCATATAACCCAGGCACATGACGATCAGGATGCCATCGCTGAACGCCAGCGGCAGGTTCTGGAACACCTGGGTGAAACTCATGATGTCGTTGGTGACGATGGCCAGCAGCTGCGGCTTGCCGATCTCCGTCAGGCGCGAATACGGTGTCGCCAGCAGGCGCCGGCTCAAGTCGATCCGCATCTGCATGGTGATCGACTGCGCCAGGCGGATCAGGGATATCGCCGAAGCGCATTTGGCGGCAACCACCAGCAGGCACAGGCCAAAAAACCAGGCGGCGGCGTGTTCCCGGGCGTGGCCGGCCACGGCATCGCCGATCAGGGCGGCCAGGGCGGCGCCACTCAGCCCGCTGGCCAGGCCGGCGACGGTAGCGAACGTCAGCGACTGCCATGACTTGCGCGACAGGTAAGCAATCAGTTGCATAGGAGTCCCGGGAACGAGGTAGGGATATGGTCGGCGGCGGCAGCCCTCATGCGGCCAGCGCCCCGCGCATATAGTCGATCACGGCCGACAGGTCCTCATGCGCGGCGGCGCTGACGCGGCCGGCCGATTGCTTGCACATCCATTCGGACATCAGCAGCAGTTGCCGGGCATCTGCCGCCGCCAGCTGCAAGTCGGGTGAAAACTGCTCGATGCCGTTGGCGATCTCGATTTCCATCAGGACGGCAATGGTGGCGGCGTCGACCACGATCTTGCACTTGTGCACCTCGTCCCACAGCGTCGCACGCTGCGGGTCGACATGGTCGTCGAAGAAGCCGACACGCCGCGTCACGCAGAACAGGAAGGCCAGCTCTTCGGCGCGGGCGCCGATGACCTGGGCGATCGCCTGGCGCTGCGTCAGGCTGACCGCCTGCGGCTTGAAGACTTCCGTGCCATAGATATTGTGGAACAAGCCCCCACGGCAGACTTCCTCCGTGTTGCCCCAGTTGGCCAGGATTTCGTACACGCCGAGCAAGTGGTCTTGCGCACTGCCGTGCAGATGCGGAAACTTGGCGACGTTCAGGTCCTTCAGCAGCGCCATCAGTTCCGGCGCAATGGTTGTCTTCATCGGGACTGCTTCCTTGTTGAGTAAGTCATCGGTTCCCGGCTACCGCACCGGGCCTATTTGATTCCGTCCGCAGCCAGGCAGGCTGGCGCGGCCGCCAGTCGCCGACCCAGCCACGCCGCCACCTGCGCCGCATGCGGCTCGCGCAGCAAGGTCACGTGGTTGCCAGGCGCGACCCATGGCTCGACTGCAGCCGCGAAGCGACGCCAGCCATCTGCCAGGCGCGCCATCTCGGCACTGTTGTCGCTGTCGCTGCAGCCAGGATCGGGCGCCAGCGCCAGATGCAGCGTGCCGCCGTAGGGCGCCGGCCGGTACGTGGTGTTCAGGTTGGCGGCGAACACCTGCACGATCCCGCGTAGCACGTTCAAGCCCATGCGCGCCGGCAGCACGCCCGCGCCGACCAGGCGGCTTTTCAGCAGTTCGAGCTGCGCCTCCGGCGCCAGCGGCGCGAAGTCGGCCGCCGCCAGCCCCAGCGGGCGTTCCAGGTTCAGGTCGAACAGGCCGACCAGTTGCTCCAGCATCTGTTCGCGGGCATGGAAGCGCAGCGGGGCGCCTTGTGCGGCTGGCACCTGCGTGTCCAGCGCGACCAGCGTAGCGACCCGCTCCCCGGCCAACTCGAGTTGGCGCGCCATTTCGAACGCCACCCAGCCGCCAAACGAGTGCCCCAGCAGATGGTAGGGGCCGTGCGGCGCCACCTGGCGGATGGTGTGCAGGTAGGCGCGTGCCGCACTTTCCACGTCCGCATACGGCGTCATTTCGCCGCACAGGCCGCGCGGCTGCAAACCGTACACCGGCAAGTCCGGATCCAGGTCCTGCGCAAGCTGGGCAAACGCCGTAATCGATGCCCCGGCGCCAGGCACGCAGAACAGCGGCGCCACCCCGGCCCGGCCGCGCTGGATATTGATCTTCGGCGCATAGGCCGCGTCGTCGCGCGCCGCCAGCCGCGGCGCGGCCGCTTGCATGGCCTGGGACAACGCTGCCGCCAGCGCTGCGGCGTGCGGCTCCGCAGTCATCGAATAATGGTGGCCGGGCACCGCATGCAGCTCCAGCTCCCCGAGCAGGGCGCGCCAGCCCAGCGATACGTCGGCGCGCCGTTCCTCGCTGGCATGGAACAGCACCGGCTTGAACGGCAGGGCCTGCGGGGCGTAGCCGAGCACGGCCTTGCGGATCGCAACGCGTACCGCCAGGTGGCGGCGCAGCAAGTCCGGTTGCAGTTCTTCCGGCAATACCCGGTGCGCGAGACACAGCGCCAGCATGGTATCGGCATCGCCGTCCCGCCACGCCGCCTCCAGCTGCCGCTGCAGTTCCGGCGGCAAAGCCGGCGGCAGCATTTCGCCGATCACTGAAGCTTCGTCCGTCTTCAACATGGCGCCGCCGGCGCGGTAATCGCAGCAGGTGTCGATCAGGCCGAGGAAAGCGACCTGCTCGTCGCTGCCGCTAAGCCGGGTCGCAATTTCATAGGCAATGGTGCCGCCCGCCGACCAGCCGACAAGGCGATAAGGGCCATGCGGCTGCACGCTCCGGATCGCCGCCAGGTAATCGGCCGCCATCTCTTCGACGGTGGCCTTGGGCACCTCGCCGCGCTCGAAACCGCAGGCGGCCAGGCCATAGACTGGTATTGCCGGGTCCAGGTGATCTGCCAGGACGCGCGCATATCCCACCTCACCCTCGCCGGGATGAATGAAGAACAGCGGCGCGGCGTCGCCTTGGGCGCGAATCGGCACCAGCACGGACGGCCCCTGCTCCACCCGTGCTCCGGCCAGGCGCATGGCAAAGTCGGCCATGACGGGCGCAACGAATACTTCGCGCACCGGTACCTCGACCGCCATGCGTTGCGCAGCCATCGCAATCATCTGCACCGCCAGCAGCGAATGCCCGCCCAGTTCGAAGAAGTGGTCGTGGCGTCCGACCCGTTCCACGCCCAGCAGCTCTTGCCAGACCTGCGCCAGCACCTGCTCCGCCTCGCCCTGCGGTGCTTCATAAGGCCGCGCCGCCAATGCCGCCTCGTCCGGCGCCGGCAGGGCCTTGCGATCGAGCTTGCCGTTGGCCGACAGCGGCAGCGCCTCCAGCAGCACGAAGGCGCTCGGGATCATGTAATCGGCTAGCCGGCGCGCCAGCGCCTGGCGCAAGGTCGCCGGTTCCAGCAATTCGGCGGCCGCTTCGGCCTGCGCCGTCAGGTAAGCCACCAGGCGTTGCCCGCCGGCCGCGTCGCCGCGCGCCACCACCACCGCCTCGCGCACCCCGGCGCAGTCCTGCAGCTGCGCCTCGATCTCGCCCAGTNATCGAGCTTGCCGTTGGCCGACAGCGGCAGMGCCTCCAGCAGCAYGAAGGCRCTCGGGATCATGTAATCGGCCAGCCGGCGCGCCAGCGCCTGGCGCAAGGTCGCCGGTTCCAGCAATTCGGCTGGCGCTTCGGCCTGCGCCGTCAGGTAGGCCACCAGGCGTTGCCCGCCGGCCGCGTCGCCGCGCGCCACCACCACCGCCTCGCGCACCCCGGCGCAGTCCTGCAGCTGCGCCTCGATCTCGCCCAGTTCGATGCGCAGGCCGCGGATCTTCACCTGGAAGTCRTTGCGGCCCAGGTACTCGATGTATCTGCGCGAGGATGCTGCGGCACGACCGAACTGCTGCGNCGCCACCACCACCGCCTCGCGCACCCCGGCGCAGTCCTGCAGCTGCGCCTCGATCTCGCCCAGTTCGATGCGCAGGCCGCGGATCTTCACCTGGAAGTCGTTGCGGCCCAGGTACTCGATGGCCCCATCGGGCAGCCAGCGTGCCAGATCGCCGGTACGGTACAGCCGGCCCGGCGCAAACGGGTTGTCCATGAAGCGCTCGGCCGTCAGTTCCGGACGGTTCAGGTAACCGCGCCCCACCGCCACGCCGCCGATGTACAGCTCGCCCGCCACGCCCACCGGTACCGGGGCCATGCCGCTGTCGAGCACATACATCTGCACGTTGGCGATCGGATAACCGATCGGCACCTTGCCCGCCGGGCCTCGCGCCGTGCAGCGCCAGGCCGTCACTTCGATTGCCGTCTCGGTCGGGCCGTACAGGTTATGCAGGGCCACCGCCGGCAGGCGCGCCAGGAATTGCTGCTGCAGCGCGTAGGGCAAGGCCTCGCCGCTGCAGAACACCTGGCGCAGCGTGCCGCAGCACGAGAGGTCGGCATGCTCGAGGAACAGTTGCAGCATCGATGGCACGAAGTGCATGGCCGTGATGCCGGCCTCCTGCACCANATGCAGGGCCACCGCCGGCAGGCGCGCCAGGAATTGCTGCTGCAGCGCGTAGGGCAAGGCCTCGCCGCTGCAGAACACCTGGCGCAGCGTGCCGCAGCCGGACAGGTCGGCATGCTCGAGGAACAGTTGCAGCATCGATGGCACGAAGTGCATGGCCGTGATGCCGGCCTCCTGCACCAAACCGGCCAGGTAGCCCGCATCCTAGGTCGGCATGCTCGAGGAACAGTTGCAGCATCGATGGCACGAAGTGCATGGCCGTGATGCCGGCCTCCTGCACCAAACCGGCCAGGTAGCCCGCATCCTGGTGCCCGCCCGGACGGGCCAGCACCAGTTGCGCGCCCGCCGCCAGCGGCAGGAAGAATTCCCAGACCGAGACGTCGAAGCCGAATGGCGTCTTCTGCATCATGCAGTCGCTGCTGCCGATGCCGTATTCGCGCCAGCCCCAGCACAGGCGGTTGACCACGGCGCGGTGTTCGTTCATCGCSCCCTTGGGCAGGCCGGTCGAGCCAGAGGTGTAGATCACATAGGCCAGGTGCTGCGGGCCAAGGCCGAGGGCRCCCGCATCGGGATTGTCTTCGGCTTCGCCGGCGCAGGCCGTGGCCTGCGCGTCGAGCGCAAGCACCGGCACCTCGACTGGCGGCAAGCCGTCCTGCAGCCAGGCTTGCGTCAGCAGCGCCGCCGGGGCGCTGTCGGCGAACATATGCGCCAGGCGTTCGACCGGATAGGCTGGATCGAGCGGCACATAGGCACCGCCGGCCTTACATARGCACCGCCGGCCTTCAGGATGGCCAGCAGGCCGACCACCATCTCGATGCCGCGCTCCATGCAGATCGCCACCCGCGTGTCGGGCTTGACCCCRAGCGCCAGCAGGCGRTGMGCGACGCGGTTGGCGAGCCGGTTCAATTCGTCGTAGCTGAGCAGCTCATCGCCAAAACGCAGCGCCGCCGCATCGGGCTGGGCCAGCACGCGCGCTTCGAACAGCTGGTGCACCAGCACGTCCTGCGGCAAGTCGGCGGCATTGGCATTGAAGTCGACCAGCACTTGCTTGCGCCCCGCTTCGTCGAGCAGCGGCAAGGCAGCCACCGGCTGCGCATCGTCGGCCACCATGGCCGCCAGCACGGCCTGTAACTGGCCCGCCAGCCGCTCGATGCTGGCAGCGTCGAACAGGTCGCTGGCGTAATCGAGATTGCACGTAATGGATTGGCCGCTCTCGGTGATTGCCAGAGACAAGTCGAACTGGGTCGTATGGCGTTCCTGGTGGATGATGCTCAGGTCCAGGTCCGACAAGCCCAGTTCCTGCTTGGGCGGTGCCACGTTCATGGTCAGCATGACCTGGAATACCGGGCTATGGGCCAGGCTRCGCACCGGCTTGAGCGCCTCTACCACTTGCTCGAACGGCAGGTCCTGGTGGGCGTAGGCGCCCAGCGCCACTTGCTTGACSCGCTCCAGCAACTGCGCCACGCTCGGTGCGCCGTCCAGCTGGACGCGCATGGCTAAGGTGTTGACGAAGAAGCCGATCAGCGGCTCGACTTCGGCGCGNCGCTCCAGCAACTGCGCCACGCTCGGTGCGCCGTCCAGCTGGACGCGCATGGCTAAGGTGTTGACGAAGAAGCCGATCAGCGGCTCGACTTCGGCGCGCTGGCGGTTCGCCACCGGCGTGCCGATCACCACCTCGTCCTGCCCGCTCAGGCGCGCCAGCAGGCTGGCCCAGGCTGCCAGCATGGTCATGAACAACGTGGCGCCATGGCGCTGGCTCAGCTCGCGCAACTGCGCGCTCAGCGTGCTGTCCAAATGAACCGTGTGCACGGCGCCGGCATAGCTTTGCTGCGCCGGACGCGGGCGGTCGGTCGGCAGTTCCAGCAGCGCCGGCGCGCCGGCCAGGTGCCCGCACCARTASGCCAGTTGCTGCTGCAACGCCTCGCCCTGCAGCCAGCCGCGCTGCCAGGCGGCATAGTCGGCGTATTGCACCGCCAGCGGCGGCAGCGGGTCGGGTGCGCCGCTGCTGAACGCCGTGTACAGCGTGCACACTTCGCGGATCAGCACACCGGTCGACCAGCCGTCGGAAATGATGTGGTGCTTGGTGATGATCAGGACGTACTCGTCCCCGCCCAGGCGCAGCAGGCGGCCGCGGATCAGCGGGCCGGCGGCCAGGTCGAAGCCTTGCTGGGCGGCGTCGGCGCCGTGGCGCGCCACGGCCGCTTCGCGCTCATGCCCGCGCAAGGCGCTCAGGTCGGTCTCGGCCAGCTCGAAGCCGCAATCTGCCGGCGCGATCTGCTGGCGTACTTCGCCATCCTCGCTGACGAAGCAGGTGCGCAGGTTTTCGTGGCGCGCCACGATGCGGTCCAGCGTGGCCTGCAAGGCCGCCGTATCGAGCTGGCCATGCAGGCGCAGGCCGATCCAGTAGCGGTAGGCGGCTCCGGCCGCCGGGTCCAGTTGCTCGAGGAACCAT
>NZ_LMFZ01000014.1 GCF_001427305.1 Duganella sp. Root1480D1
ATTGCCACCATTTTAGCGAAACCTTGCAAATCTCAGCAGTGATTTTTGAGCGTTTCGCCTTTAGAATCGGGCGGTATGGGATTATTCAAGGCCGACTATCTACATTGCCCACGATGGCATCCTCGCCTGGTGAGCTGACCGTGTCAGGGTCCTTTCGTTTGGAGGTTTCATCGTTTTGGAAGTAGAAATGATTCGTCAGACCATTGAGCAAATACGGAGGGTTAGTACAGAAAAGGACTCGCGCCTGTATAGGAGCATCCGTAATTTCGCGCCTAAGGAAGCGTGACCTGGCGTTTCAAGTAATTGAAGCTCTAGTTTCGACTGAAAAGCGTCCAGATATACATGGCAAACGAAATCTACGATAGGGCGAAATAAGCTACGGTTGGTCTTGGCCGGACGCGAGCCTGTCAGAATTTTAGTGTGAATCTGGGGTCATGAAATAATACCGAAAGGGATTGTCCATGACCGATGCAATGACCACGAAGAAGCCAAAAACCAAGAAGCAGTACCCGTTTCCCGTTGAACTGATCGACCAGCTGTTAGCCCAGGTCGAGAACAAGGACGCCGAGTCTATTCTCGGGGAGTCAGGGCTGGCTGGCCAGCTCAAAAAGATGCTGGCCGAGCGCATGCTGACAGCCGAGCTGTCCCACCATCTCGTCACCGAAGGCGACTCCAAGAACCACCGTAACGGCAAGAGCCGCAAGACCGTGCTCGCGCCAGGTGGCGAGCTCGAATTGGAGATCCCGCGTGACCGTCTTTCCAGCTTTGAGCCGAAGCTGGTCGCGAAGCACCAGCGCCGTATGCCTGGCTTCGATGACCATGTGATCGGCATGTATGCGCGTGGTATGACCGTGCGCGAGATCCAGGCCCATTTGCTGGAGCTGTACGGCACCGAAGTGTCGCCCGACCTGATCTCGACCATCACCGACGAGGTCATGGATGAAGTGACGCAATGGCAGCAGCGGCCACTGGAGACGATGTACCCGATCGTCTATTTTGATGCGCTGCGCCTGAAAATCCGCGACGAAGGCACCGTCAAGAACAAGGCGGTGTACCTGGCGCTGGGCATCCGCGCTGATGGCCGCAAAGAAGTGCTGGGACTATGGATCGAACAAACTGAAGGCGCCAAGTTCTGGCTGAAGGTTTTCAACGAGCTGCGCAACCGTGGGCTGGAAGACATTCTGATCGCAGTCGTCGATGGCCTGCGCGGCTTCCCTGAAGCGATTGAAGCAGTGTTTCCGCAAGCGCAAATCCAGACCTGCATCGTGCATCTGATCCGCAACTCGATGACGCTGGCATCCTGGAAGGACCGCAAGGAGCTCGCCGCTGCGCTTAAGCCGATCTATCAAGCCGCGAATGCCGATGCAGCAGCGGCGGCGTTAGACGCCTTTGCAGACGGCCCGTGGGGACAGCGCTTCCCGACCGTGCCGGCGATGTGGCGACGTCAATGGGAACAGGTGATTCCGTTCTTCTCGTACCCGCCTGAAGTGCGTTCGATCATCTACACTACGAACGCTATCGAGAGCCTGCATATGCGTTTGCGGAAGATCGTCAAGAACCGTGGTCACTTCCCGAGTGACGAGGCAGCAACCAAATTGCTGTATCTGGCCTTGCGCAATATCGAAAAAGATTGGAAGATGCCGCAGCGGACCTGGAAGATGGCCGCCAACCAGTTTGCCATTCTGTTTGGGGAACGCTTCACCAACGCGATCAATTAACTACGAACCGCGACCCCGGCACACAAAATTCCTGACAGGTCCCCGGACGCTTCCGCGACTGTGTATTGCTTTCATTCTAACTTACAGAAGACGGCAGAAATTCCAATACGCAGACACTCGGCTTCGGCTTGAGCAACCTCGAAATCCAAAAAATATCCAAGATCCCATGTAAGCCTACCCGCATTGTGCTGCACTTCCAACCTAGCAGGCTCAAAGCGCTCGGCGAACGCAAGTACCTTCTTCAGCTTCAGTAGGGATTTGAGGGCATCAATTCCTGGCTGAATCGTAGCAGTGCCGATGAACAGGTGATGCGTCCGCAGCCCTGGTACATCGATGAGATAGTGACAGTGAACTGCAAGCTCATTTCCACACGCTTTGCAGCACCATATCTCCAGCGCGGACTTTTCCACCGGCAAAGCAAAGTCAGAATTACCGCATCTATTGCATTTCATGTGACGCCAATATCGAGTTGATCACCGATCTTTTGCACTGGTATCCGCTAGCAATCTGACTGAATTTTTAACAGTAGCCGCCCAGTTTGGCCCATGCATTTCCGGCAAGTGTAGCAGCCTGAGTTGCTCATGACCTCAAGCTGCGTTGGGCTCAAGTACGAAAAAGGGGCGCCGTTATATCAGCGCCCCAGTCTAGTTGCCCAGCAAATTGTCAAACTTTATTATTTTTTGTCAGACTTTATTATTTTTTGTCAGACTTTATTATTTTCTACAGCTCGCAGCTATATCATCCAGATGAATTACTCAACAGTGACCGACTTCGCCAGATTGCGCGGCTTGTCGACGTCCGTGCCGCGGGCCAGGGCGGTGTGGTAGGCCAGGAGCTGCAGGGCGACCACGTGCAGGATCGGGGACAAGTGGCCGTAGTTTTCCGGCAGGCGGATCACGTGCAGGCCGTCGCCCGATGTGATGCGCGAGTCGACGTCGGCGAAGACGTAAAGTTGACCGCCGCGGGCACGCACTTCCTGCATGTTCGACTTCAGTTTCTCCAACAGCGCGTCGTTCGGGGCGATGGTCACAACGGGCATTTCGTCGGTCACCAGCGCCAGCGGGCCGTGCTTCAGTTCACCGGCTGGATAGGCTTCGGCGTGGATGTAGGAGATCTCTTTCAGCTTCAGCGCGCCTTCCAGGGCGATCGGGTAGTGCATGCCGCGGCCCAGGAACAGGGCGTTTTCCTTGCGTGCGAATTCTTCGGCCCAGGCGATGATCTGCGGTTCCAGCGCCAGCACGGCGGCGATGGCGGAAGGCAGGTGGCGCATGGCTTTCAGGTGCGCGGATTCCTGCTCTTCGGTCAGCAAGCCGTTCACTTGCGCCAGGCTAAGGGTCAGCAGGAACAACGCAGCGAGCTGGGTGGTGAAGGCTTTGGTCGATGCCACGCCCACTTCCACGCCCGCGCGGGTGATGTAGGCCAGTTTGCACTCTCGTACCATGGCGCTGGTCGACACGTTGCAGATGGTCAGGGTGTGCTCCATGCCCAGGCCGCGCGCGTGCTTCAGGGCGGCGATGGTGTCGGCGGTTTCGCCGGACTGGGAGATGGTCACCACCAGGGTCTTTGGATTCGGCACGCTGTCGCGGTAGCGATATTCGGAAGCGATTTCCACGCTGACCGGCACCTTGGCGATCGATTCGATCCAGTACTTGGCGGTCAGGCCGGCGTAATAGCTGGTGCCGCAAGCCAGGATCAGCACGCGGTCGATTTCCTTGAACACTTTGTAGGCCCCGTCGCCGAACAGCTCCGGCATCACGCCGGTTACGCCTTCCAGCGTGTCACCGACCACGCGCGGCTGCTCGAAGATCTCTTTCTGCATGAAGTGGCGGTATGGACCCAGCTCCGCGGCGCCGGTGTGGGCGTGCACGGTCTTCACTTCGCGATTCACTTGCTTGCCGTTGACGTCGACAATCCAGACGCGGCCCAGTTGCAGGTCGACCACGTCGCCTTCTTCCAGGTAGATGATCTGGTCGGTGGTACCGGCCAGCGCCATGGCGTCGGAGGCGACGAAGTTTTCACCCTGGCCGATGCCGACGATCAGCGGGGAACCTTGGCGCGCGGCGACCACGCGGTGCGGCTCTTCGCGGCAGAACACGGCAATGGCGTAGGCGCCATGCAGGCGCTTGACGGCGTGCTGCACGGTGTCGAACAGGTCGCCGTTGTACATATGGTCGACCAGGTGGGCGATCACTTCGGTGTCGGTCTGACTGGTGAAGACATAACCCAGGGCGGTCAGTTCGGCGCGCAGTTCGTCGTGGTTTTCGATGATGCCGTTGTGGACCAGGGCGATGCGGGCGGCCGATTCGCTTGGGGAGAAGTGTGGGTGGGCGTTGTGGGAGGCTGGGGCGCCGTGGGTGGCCCAGCGCGTGTGGGCGATGCCGGTGAAGCCGTTCAGGCCACCTTCATTAATCTGCTTTTCGAGGTCGGCCACGCGGGAGGTGCTGCGGGAACGCTGCAATTTTCCATCCAGGTGCAGGGCGACGCCGCAGGAGTCGTAGCCGCGGTATTCCAGGCGCTTCAGGCCTTCAACCAGGATAGGGGTGATATTGCGCTGGGCTACAGCGCCGACAATACCGCACATACGCGACCTCGTTCTTTAAAAGTTAATGAGTGCATGCTAGAGCAGGTATGAAGAAATTTGCTTTCTCATTTCGATATAGTGTGAAAGAATATTTCTCAGTACATATCATACGAAATATTATTTCAAATTATGGGTTTTGATGAAATTGATCGTCGCATTCTGAACGCTTTGCAGAAGGATGCTTCCCAAACCAACGCCGAACTGGCCGCTGCGGTACACGTTTCGGCGCCTACCTGTTTGCGCCGGGTCAAGCACTTGCGCGATTCCGGCGTGATTGAGCGTGAGGTCGCCTTGGTCGCCCCGGATAAGGTGGGTTCGCACCTGACGGCGGTTGTGGAAATCTCCCTGGATATCCAAGCCTCTGAACGCATGGGGGAATTCGAGGCACTGGTGGCGCCGGAGCCGGCCGTGCTGCAATGCTACCGCGTCTCGCCGGGGCCGGATTTTGTCTTGATCGTGCAAGTGGCGGATATGCCGGCCTATCATGCACTGGCCCACCGCTTGTTCGCTGGCCAAGCCAATGTACGCAATGTCAAAGCTTACTTTTCCACTTTCCGCAGCAAGTTTGAAACCAGCATTCCGGTCTGAGCCAGTTATCCCGGCTTATACCCGGCTAAGCACAGGCTTATACACATCTTTCTCCACAGCGCGGCGCAGGATAAATCCAGTTATCCTGCAATCTGCACCGTATATCCTCATGTTTTCCGCAGGATTTTCCACATCCTTATCCACAGATTTGAGTTATCCCGGGTTGTTAGCTTGTATTCCCCAGGCTTTTCCACAGAACCAGTGGATTGGCGGGCTGTGTGGATAATCCAGGCATTCCGGTTGCCGCTTATCCAATGCTTTTCCTATGGTTTTCAGGCGGAATTGCACTGGCTTTTACACATCTTTATCCACAGCGCTAGAATGGGGCATGAACTACCTCGCACATATCTACCTGGCGCGCCATAGCGAAGCCGCAATGGTCGGCGCGATGCTGGGCGATTTCGTCAAAGCGAACGGCGGCGACCACTACGCGCCGGAGATTGCGAACGAGATTGCGCTGCACCGGTTTATCGATTCGTTCACGGATAGCCACCCGGTCGTGACCGAGGCCAAAAGCTTGTTCACCGAGGGCCGGCGGCGTTATGCGGGCATCGTGCTGGATGTGTTCTACGACCATATCCTGAGCCAGCGCTGGGATGACTATTGCGAGGAGCCGCGCAAGGAGCTGATCGAGCGCTTTTACGGCGCCCTGGCGGCGCATGAGGGGCAGTTGCCGGAGCGGCTGCGCGAAATCCTGCCCAAGCTGATCAAGCAGGACTGGCTGGGTGCATACGGGGAGTTCAGCGGGGTCGAGCTGGCGCTGACCCGCATGTCGGACAGGTTAAGCCGCAACGGCCACCTGCTGCGCGAGGGCATCGGGGAAGTGCAGCAGCACTACGAAGCGATCGCGGATGGATTCGATCGCTTCTTCCCCGAGCTGGTGAAATTTACTTACCAGCGCCGCCGCCAGTTTTCGGTTGCTTGACTGGGCGCTTCCAGCCTTCGACCGTCAACTGCTTGGGGCGCGAGATGGTCAGCTTGCCTGCTGGCGCATCCTTGGTCAGCGTCGTGCCTGCGCCGATCGTGGCGCCCGCGCCCACTGTCACCGGGGCCACCAGCTGGCTGTCGCTGCCGATAAAGGCATCGTCTTCAATCACGGTGCGGAATTTGTTCGCGCCATCGTAGTTGCAGGTTATCGTGCCGGCGCCAATGTTCACGCGCGAACCAACGGTAGCATCCCCAACATAGGCCAGGTGGTTAGCCTTCGAATGCGCGGCAACCTGGCTGTTCTTGATCTCGACGAAGTTACCCACATGGACATCCTCGCCCAGTTCGGTGCCAGGGCGCAGGCGCGCGTATGGACCGATCTGGCTCTTGTTGCCCACCACCGCTTCTTCGATATGGGTGAAGGCCTTGATATTGGCGCCAGCGCCGATGCGCGCATTAATCAGCACGCAGTTCGGGCCGATGGTCGCGCCTTCGCCGATTTCAACCTTGCCTTCGAAGACGCAGCCCACGTCGATGGTCACGTCGCGGCCGCAAGTGAGTTCGCCGCGCACGTCAATGCGGGCCGGGTCGGCCAGTGTCACCCCTTTGTCCAGCAGGCAGTTGGCGACGTTGCGCTGGTAGATGCGTTCCAGTTCGGCCAGTTGCGCCTTGCTGTTCACGCCCAGCACTTCCCATGGTGCGGCAGGGTGGGCGGAGACGACTTGCACGCCTTCTTCCACAGCCATGGCGACGATATCGGTCAGGTAGTACTCGCCTTGCGCGTTTTCGTTTTTCAGCTTGCCCAGCCACTGTTTCAACTTGGCAGTAGGGATCACCATGATGCCGGAATTGATTTCCTTGATCATGCGCTCGGCTTCTGTGGCATCCTTCTCTTCAACGATGCGCTGGATGGCGCCGCCCACGCGGACAATGCGGCCCAGGCCGAACGGGTTGTCCTGCACCACGGTCAGGATGCCCAGTTTGTCCTTGCCAGCAGCTTCGGCCAGGCGTTTCAACGATGCGGCGGAAGTCAGCGGCACATCGCCGTACAGCACCAGGGTCGGCTGGTCATCGTCGAGGTGCTCCAGGCCTTGCTGGACTGCGTGGCCAGTGCCGAGCTGCGGCTCCTGCAGCGCAGCCGAGATCTCGGTGCCGGGAATTGCCTTGTGCTTGTCCAGCGAAGCCAGCACCGCTGCGCCGCCGTGGCCGTAAATGACGCACAATTTAGCCGGAGACAGGCTGCGCGCGGTGTCGATGACGTGAGACAACAGGGACTTGCCAGCTACGGGATGCAACACTTTTGGCAGCGCCGACTGCATGCGCTTACCCATGCCGGCGGCGAGAATGACGACGTTCATAGACCGTAGTTTTCTTGTGTGAGTTAAAAGATGAAAAAGTTTAACACGTGCATCGTGCTGGCTTTTGCCATTCTGCTCGCAGCGTGCAGCTCCCTGCGCCTGGCATATAACAACGGCGACACCCTGCTGTACTGGTGGCTCGACGCCTATGTCGATTTCGACAGTGAGCAAAAGGCGGAGGTCAAGCAGGATATCGGAGAGTTCTTCCGCTGGCACCGCAAGACCCAGCTACAGGACTACGTGCAATTCCTGCAAAAGGCCCAGCACCAGTTGCGCGGCAATCCGACGCAGGCCGACCTGATGGCCGACTATGTGGATATCCGCGACCGCACCGAGGCGCTGCTGCTGCGCTCCGCGCCCGATATCGCAGAACTGGCGCTATCGCTCAAGCCCGATCAACTGGAAAGCATCGAGAAGAAGTTCGCCAAGAACAACGCCAAATTCCGCAAAGAGAATATGAAGGGCGACACGCAGGACCAGAACAAATTCCGCTTCAAGAAATCGATGGAGCAGTTCGAGCTGTGGTTCGGCGGTTTCAGCGACGAGCAGGAAGCCATTATCCGCAAGGCCTCGGACGCGCGGCCACTGAATAATGAGTTGTGGCTTGACGAACGCATGCGGCGCCAGCTCAAGATCATGAACCTGGCGCACAAGATCATGACCGAAAAACCGAGCAAGCAAGTGGCCACGCAATGGATAGAGGAGTTGATCCGCTCGGGCTTTGACCGCTTCGGCTTCCCGGATCGCAAAGCCTTCTTCGACAACTACACGCAATCGACGGTGGAACTTGTCCACACCGTGGTGCGCATCTCCACGCCGGAACAGAAAGCCCACGCGCAAAAGCGCATGGATGGCTGGATCAAGGACTTGAATACCCTTGCGGCGCAAGTGCATTGAGCCTTGCCGCTTGGGCGGCATGAGATAATGCCGGCCATGCAAAAAAAGAAAGTCCCCAACCAGGTCCGCATCATTGGCGGCGACTGGAAGCGCACGCCATTGCCCGTATTGGAAGCACTGGGCCTGCGCCCAACGCCTGACCGCGTGCGCGAAACCGTCTTCAACTGGATCAACCACCTGCACGATGCCGCCTGGAGCGACACCCAGGTACTGGACCTGTTTGCCGGCAGCGGCGCCCTCGGTTTCGAAGCCGCCAGCCGCGGCGCGGCCAAGGTCATCATGGTCGACGCCAACAGCGCGGTAGTGCGCCAGCTTGAAGCCAACCGCGAAAAACTGAAGGCCGCCAACATCGCCATCCAGCGCGGCGATGCCATGGCCACCGCGCAGTCGCTGGCCGGCCGCGGCGCAAAGTTCGACCTGATCTTCCTCGACCCGCCTTATCAGCAAGGCTTGCTGGAGCGCGCGCTGCCATTGTGCCGCGCGCTGCTCAAGGATGGCGGCCTGGTTTATGCCGAGGCGGAAGCGCCGCTGGCTTTTGATGGCTGGGAAGTGGTGCGCGCCGATAAAGCAGGCATGGTGTACTTCCACCTGCTTCAGGCATTGCCTGAAAATGAGGCATAATTCTTCTTTGTTCTAAGCCAAACGCATGGAGTTGCAATGGTTGTAGCAGTTTATCCGGGTACTTTCGACCCGCTGACCCGGGGTCACGAAGACCTGGTGCGCCGCGCATCGGGCCTGTTTGACACGTTGATCGTCGGCGTGGCCGACAGCCAGAACAAGCATCCCTTCTTCACCCTCGAAGAACGGCTGGAAATTGCCAACGAAGTGCTGGGCCATTATCCAAACGTCAAAGTTGAGAGTTTTTCAGGCCTGCTGAAAGACTTCGTGCGCGAACACGATGCGCGCGTGATTGTGCGCGGCCTGCGCGCCGTGTCGGACTTCGAGTTTGAGTTCCAGATGGCGGGCATGAACCGCTACATGCTGCCGGACGTGGAAACGCTGTTCCTGACCCCATCCGACCAGTACCAATTCATCTCGGGCACCATCGTGCGCGAGATTGCCGAGCTTGGCGGTGACGTATCCAAGTTTGTTTTCCCGTCCGTCGACCGCTGGCTTCGCAAGAAGATTGCAGCGCGCAAGGGCGAATAAGAGAGTATTGCCATGGCTTTAATGATTACCGACGACTGCATCAATTGCGATGTGTGCGAGCCCGAGTGTCCGAACGACGCCATCTACATGGGTCCGGAGATCTACGAAATTGATCCCAACAAGTGCACCGAATGCGTCGGACACTTCGACGAACCGCAGTGCCAGCAAGTTTGCCCAGTCTCCTGCATCCCTTTCAACCCCGATTGGAGGGAGAGCAAGGACCAACTGTTGGCAAAATTCGCGAAATTGCAGGCAGATAAGAACTGATGCCTCCCAAAAACGGTAGCCCTGCGTTATATTGCACGAAGATACTGATAATTGGAGACAAAATGAGTGTTACTCGTCGTAAACTTTTACAAACTGCTACAGCTTTCGCCTTTTTAGCCGCCAGCAGCCTGCCTGCATTCGCCGCCGAAGTGGCTGGCGTGAAGTTCCCGGAAGTGGTTTCCGTCGCCGGGCACGACCTCAGGCTGAACGGCGCCGGCGTGCGCACCAAGCTGGTGTTCAAGGTCTACGCCGTGGGCTTCTACCTGCAAGAAAAGAAGACCACCGTGCAGGACGTGCTGGCTGTAGGCGGCCCGCGCCGCATCCGCATCGTCGCCATGCGTGACTTGAGCTCGGACGACTTCGGCATGGCCTTCATGAAGGGCCTGAACGACAACGTCAGCGCGGAAGAACGTACCAAGCTGCTGCCGCAGACCAAGGCTTTCGGTGAGATTTTTGCCCAGTTCCCTGGACTGAAGAAGGGTGACGAGCTGCTCGTCGACTGGACTCCAGGCGCCGGTTCCCAGGCTTACCTGAATGGTAAGAAGGTCGGCGAATCGCTGCCGGACCAGGCGTTCTTCAACGCCATCATGCGTATCTGGATCGGCAACAAGCCGGTGGATACTTCGTTGAAACCGAAACTGCTGTCGGGCGCGGACAAACCGGCTCCGGCCCCGGAAACGAACTGATTGCTGCGCTGCGGAAGGCTTACGCGCGGCAGGCCATCGCTCGCAGTTCTGCGACGTGGCTAGGCGAGCCTTCCATCGAATTCAGCATACGCTTGAACATCATGGTGTCGCGCATCAGGCGGCGCTGCAAGCGTTCCTCTTTGCTCAACTTTGGCTTAACGACAAGCACGGCTGCGCGGGCGATACCACGCAGCAGCGGCTTGAACACGACAGCCAGCGCCAGCGCCAGGATCACCAGCGGCAGGTACTGCGCGAATTCGATGATGTTAATGTAAGTAGACATGGCGGTTTCACTACCTTTAGAATCTATTGGTACTATAGTGCGCCGCAACATATAACGCCAATTCCGTTTCTCCATAACAATCATTATTGGTGTGAATGACCGATGAGCTTTCTGACCCTGGACCTGAATCTGCTGCGCGTTTTCGACGCGGTAATGACTGAGCAGAACCTGACGCGCGCTGCCGGCCACCTGGCCATGACGCAGCCGGCGGTGTCGAACGCCATCAAACGCCTGCGCGAAAGCCTGGGCGACGACTTGCTGATCCGCACGGCCTACGGCGTAAAGCCGACCCCGCGGGCGGAAGCGCTATGGCCGCAGGTGCGCAGCGCGCTGGCCTCGCTGGAGGCTGCGGTAACGCCTGGTACTTTCGACGTCTCCAAGACCCATGCCACCTTCCGCATGGCGATGGCTGACGCGACGGCGGCTTTCTGGCTGCCTTCCCTGATGCGCTCGATCGAACGCGAAGCGCCAGGCGTGAATATTCGTATGGTTCCTTTGACAACGCGCGAACCGCGGCCAATGCTGCTGCGCGGCGATATCGACCTGGCGGTCGGCTTCTTTCCTGGCGTCGCGGCGCAGTTGATGAGTGAACCGAGCTCGCCGATTCGCCATGAACGCCTGTATTCGGGGATTTACGTCGCCGTGATGCGGCGAGGGCACCCGCTGGCCAAGCAAGACCTCACGCTGGACAATTATTGCGGCGCCAACCACCTGCTGGTCAGCTTCTCCGGCCGTGCGCATGGCCTGGTGGACGAAGCGCTGGCCCAAATCCAACGCGAACGGCGCATCCTGTTGACGGTGAACCAATTCTTCACCGCCGGCCGCGTGGTGGCCAATAGCGACCTGATCACGGTGCTGCCGAAGCACCTGATCGCCTCGACCGGCATGACTGACGCGCTGATCTACAAAGAGCTGCCATTCCAGCTGCCAGCCGTGCACCTCGACATGCTCTGGCACGAACGCGACGCCCGCAGCCCAGCCCACAAATGGCTGCGCGGCCACCTCGAGAGCATGAACGCGATCGCCCAGAAAACTGCTCCTGGCACCAATCCCAAGAACGACACCTACTAAGGTTACGGCTGGGCTCGTGTCACACCATGGGGTCACACCCCAAGTGTGACACGGCTTCATCCGTTGTCTGGTCCAAAACGGGCAATCGCCCTGGCAACTGTCCGGATCGACACGCCGAAATGCTTCGCGATTTCCTGGCGCGTATAGGCGCCGGAGTGAAACGCACGCGCCATGGCTTCGTCGTGATTTGGGCAAATCGCAGCGTAGGTGACCAGGGGGTGAGCAGCTTCCGATTGCGGATTGGGACGTTCTCGATGAAATTGCAGGGGATTGGGCAGATCGATACCGTTCGCAACAAATTCCTTGTACGCGGCGATTCTTTGGCTCTGGTCGCCTGATCCAAATTGCGAAAGCAGCCAGCAGGTTTCGAGCCAATTCGGCGCTTCGTCGGGATTGAGGTAGTGCTGATGACTGCTCCAAGGCCAATCGACTGCGTCACTCACAAGCCTGGCTCGTACCGGATTGAGGCAGATATAGCGTGCCACCGCGAGCATCTGCTCGCTCCTTGCCACATTGACTGCGTGAAATCGGCCTTGAATAACGTGACCGGTTAATCCGTGCCGATGGTTGAAATGCTGACAATACGTGGCATTCAGCTGATGCATGGCTTCCGACAAGTTGGCATGAACCGTTTCCATCAACAGGTGGTAGTGGTTCGGCATCAGACAAAAGGCATGTATCTTAAGCTCGTGTTTGTCGACGGTTTCAGCCAAAGTGTCGAGCCAAATCAAGTGATCTCGCCGGTCATGATAAATGGCAGCGCGACGATTCCCACGTGAAGTTACGTGGTAGATCGCTCCAGGGAATACAACGCGGCGCGCTCGGCTCATGCCAGGAACGCTAGCATCGACATGAGCCATGCATGCTGACGAAAATCAAACAGTTGAGCCCGTGTCACACTTGGGGTGTGACCCCAAGGTGTGACACGAGGTGAGCCGTGGTTAGGCGTCGAGGGTCATCAGGCTGGCGTTGCCGCCGGCGGCGGTGGTGTTGACGCACAGGGCGCGTTCGGCCACCAGGCGCCACAATGGGATCTCGCCTTCTTCCGTCGTGTCGATTACCGAGACGATCGCGCCGTCGCGGGCGGCCAGTTCCGGCCGCAACTTGGCGCCGAGGCTCGATTCCACCAGTGCGATCTGGAAGTCGGCCTTGGCCAGGTCGGTTGCAGCTATCGTCTGGATCGCGGCTTTCACTTCGGCTGGCAGGTCTGCCGGCACGCTGCCTTCGACTACCAGCGCGCGGTTGCCGGTCGAGAGGGCGGCTGCAACCTGGTTCAGCAGCACTTCGGCATGCGATGCGAAGCAGGCGATATTGCCGCGTGGGACGTAAGCCAGCGTATTGCGCTCGCCAGTCGGGCCTGGCAGGGCAATCAGGCTACCGACTGGGGTAGTGCGGGCATAGCTTTCGATATGCGCGGCCAGGCGGGCTTTGCCTTGCGCCTTGGCCCATGCGGCCAGCGAGTCGATCGCCGGCACGGCCAGGCGCTCATGGCGTTCCAGGGTGACGGCTGCACGCTGCAGGCGCTTGAGGTACAGCGGGCCGCCTGCTTTCGGGCCCGTGCCGGATTTGCCTTCACCGCCGAACGGCTGTACACCGACCACCGCACCGACGATATTGCGGTTCACGTAGATATTGCCTACGTGCGCGCTGGAAGTGATGTAGTCGATGGTTTCGTCGATACGGGAGTGCACGCCCAGGGTCAGGCCAAAGCCGCTGCCGTTGATCTGTTCGATCACTTTTGGCAGTTCCGAGCGCTTGTAGCGGATCACGTGCATCACCGGGCCAAACACTTCCTTGGTCAGTTCGGACAGGGAGCCGATTTCCAGCACGGTCGGCGGCACGAAGGTGCCGGCATCTGCATCCGGCACTTCCAGCGAGAAGCTGGCCTTGGCGTGTGCTCGCACCTTTTCGATGTGCGACAGCAGGTTTTGCTGCGCTTCCTTGTCGATTACGGGGCCGATGTCGGTCACCAGGCGGTCCGGCGAGCCGACACGCAGCTCCTTCATCGCGCCTTTGAGCATCTTGATGGTCTTGTCGGCGATGTCTTCCTGCAGGAACAGCACGCGCAGGGCGGAGCAGCGCTGGCCGGCGCTGTCGAAGGCGGACGAAATAGCATCGCCCACCACCTGTTCCGGCAGCGAGGAGGAGTCCACGATCATCGCGTTCTGGCCGCCGGTTTCGGCGATCAGCGGAATGTCCACATTTTCAGCGGCGGCGCGCTTAGCCAAAGTGCGGTTGATCAGTTGCGCCACTTCGGTGGAGCCGGTGAAGATCACGCCTTTGACGCGCGAGTCATTGCACAGGCCTGCACCAACCACTTCGCCGCGGCCCGGCAGGAATTGCAGCGCTGCGCGCGGTACGCCGGCTTCGTGCAGCAGTTCCACTGCGCGCTGGGCGATCAGTGGGGTTTGTTCTGCTGGTTTTGCCAGCACCACGTTGCCGGCAGCCAGAGCGGCGGCGGCCTGGCCGGTGAAAATCGCGAGCGGGAAGTTCCATGGGCTGATGCAGGTCACAGGGCCCAGCGCCAGCATATTGGTGGAACCGCGCACCTGCACCGCGTAGTAGCGCAGGAAGTCGACCGCTTCGCGTACTTCGGCAATTGCGTTTGGCAGCGATTTGCCGGCTTCGCGCACGGCCAGCGCCATCAGTTCCAGCTTGTGGGTTTCGAACAGGTCGGCGGCGCGTTCCAGGCAGGCGGCGCGTTGCGACGGTTCGGTGGTTTGCCAGTCCATGGCGAACTGGCTGGCGGCGTTCAGGGCGTTGTTGACGTCTTCTGCGGTCGCTTCGGTCACGGAGCCGACGACGTCGTCCTTGCGGGCCGGGTTGATGACCGGCTGCGCAGCCTGGCCGGCGCTGGCTTCAACGGCCAGCAAAGGGCCGGCAGTCCAGCTACGCGGTTGTGCCAGCGCCAGCGACACTTCGCGCAGCACGTCTTCGTTGGCGAAGTCGATACCGGTGGAGTTTTTGCGTTCGGTGCCGAACATGTCCAGCGGCAGGGCGATGCCGGTGTGCGGCACGCCATTCAATGTGCGCGCAGCTTCGATCGGATTGGTGATCAGGGAGTCAACCGGGATGCTTTCGTCGACAATCTGGTTCACGAACGAGGAGTTGGCGCCGTTTTCGAGCAGGCGGCGTACCAGGTAGGCCAGCAGGGTTTCGTGCGAGCCGACCGGTGCGTAGACGCGGCAAGCCTTGTCCAGGTTTTCGGCGCCGACCACCTGGTCGTACAGGGTTTCGCCCATGCCGTGCAGGCACTGGAATTCGTAACCTTGAATGCCGTCGCGCTTGGCCCAGGTGTAGATCGTGGACAGGGTTTGCGCGTTGTGGGTCGCGAACTGTGGATAAATCACGTCGGTCGCTGCCAGCAGCCGTTGTGCGCAAGCCAGGTAGGACACGTCGGTGTAGACCTTGCGGGTGTAGACCGGATAGCCAGGCATGCCGTCAACCTGGGCGCGCTTGATCTCGGCATCCCAGTAGGCGCCTTTCACCAGGCGAACCATGAACTTGCGGCCGCTGCGCTTTGCCAGGTCTACCAGGTAGTCGATCACGAATGGGCAGCGCTTCTGGTAAGCCTGCACCACGAAGCCAATGCCTTCGAAACCTTCGAGTTCTGGGTTGAAGGCCATTGCTTCCATCAGGTCGAGCGACAATTCCAGGCGGTCGGCTTCTTCTGCGTCGATATTCAGGCCAATGTTGTAGCCTTTGGCCAGCTTGGCCAATGCGTTCAGGCGCGGCAGCAATTCGGACATCACGCGTTCGCGTTGGGCGCGGCTGTAGCGCGGGTGCAGGGCGGACAGCTTGACAGAAATGCCAGGGCCGTTGCGGATGCCGCGTCCATTCGATGCCTTGCCGATGGCGTGGATCGCTTTTTCGTATGCGGCGTAGTAGTTGGCTGCATCGGCTTCGGTTAGCGCTGCTTCGCCCAGCATGTCGTAGGAGTAGCGGTAACCGCGGGCTTCGTTGTCCTTGCCGTTCTTGATCGCTTCGTCGATGGTCTGGCCGGTCACGAACTGGTTGCCAAGCATGCGCATGGCGAGGTCGACGCCTTTACGGATCAGCGGTTCGCCACCTTTGGCGATCAGGCTGGTGATGGCCGAACCAAGGCCTTCTTCACTGGAAGAGCTGACCAGTTTGCCGGTAATCAGCAGGCCCCAGGTCGCTGCATTCACGAACAGGGAAGGCGATTCGCCCAGGTGCTTGCGCCAATCGCCTTTGGAGATCTTGTCGGCGATCAGGCGGTCGGCAGTTGCGGAGTCAGGAATGCGCAACAGAGCTTCAGCCAGGCACATCAAGGCGACGCCTTCTTCGGACGAAAGCGAGAATTGATGCATCAAGGCATCCACACCGGAAGAACGGGTGCGTTTTTCACGAACGGCGGTCACCAGGCGCTTGGCCAGGGACTGCGCTTCTTGCGTAGTTTCCGGCGAACCGACGTTAATTTGCGACAGAAGCCATTGCACAGCAGTTTGTTCGTCGCGGCGATATGCAGCGGTAATGGCGCTGCGCAGCGGAGTCGGATCTCGCAGGATTTCCGCCTGAAGTGCGGCGAACGGAGTGGTGTTTAGATGCATGAACGTCTCTTTCAAATGCATGGTTGTCTCTATTGGCGAGTATGTAAAGAATTGTTTGGTACCTACGAAAACACGCCCGGCAAACCCTGTTTGCGCGGGCGTGTTGTGCAGTGCAACTAATGATTCGATTGTACGGTGGATTCGCTCGGATTAATTCTGGTAATACTTATTACTAGCAATAGATAGTTTTTGGTGAGAGAATTTGACCGAATAAAATTAATAGTGGGGATGTAATGCTGGACAAGATCAGTAAGAAGATTCTGGCCGAGTTGCAGAACGATGGCCGGATCAGCAACGTGGAACTGGCTGCGAGAGTGAACCTGTCGCCTGCCGCTTGCCTGGAGCGAGTGCGAAAACTGCACGAAGCGGGCTATATCATGGGTTATACGGCGCAGCTGAACCCGCAGCTACTGGACGTTTCGTTGCTGGTGTTCATAGAAGTTGTGCTGGATCGCACTACGCCGGAGGTGTTCGATGCCTTCAAGCATAGTGTCCAGCTCATTCCCGAGGTTCTGGAATGCCATATGGTTGCCGGCGGCTTTGACTACCTGGTCAAGGCTCGCGTGAAGGATATGGCAGCTTATCGAGAGTTCCTTGGTAAAACTTTGCTGCAGAAGGGTGTACGCGAGACGCACACTTATGCGGTGATGGAAGAAGTCAAAAACACCACCAAACTGCCGATCAAGTAAGCGATTTGCAGAAATTCTGGATGACGCCATAGGCGTAGCGAGCGGCGACGGTTTGCACGAAGTGCATGAAATCCGTCGCCGCTTCTTCATTGGCGTTGTCCGAAATCGTCCTCATGATTGCAAAGGGTATTCCCAGCTCGTGACAGACCTGGGCTACCGCTGCTCCTTCCATTTCCACTGCCAATAAATCAGGCAGTGCGTCTTTCAGGGTTTCCAGATGGGCCCTATCCTTGATGAATTGATCCCCGCTACCGATCAGGCCGCGGTGTACTTGTGCATTGTTTTGCAGGAATTCCCGGGTTGCCAGGCTCAGTTTCAGGCTCAATTCGCGGTCTGTAGGCATGCGCGAGAGCCCAGTTAGCGGGATTTCGAAGCGAGGGAATAGCGGACTGGCATCAAAATCGTGTTGAGCCAGAGAATCGGCGACGACGACGTCTCCAATTCGAACCCCCAAGTCTGCAGAACCGGCAACGCCGGTAAAAATAATGTGGGTAACGTTGAACTTCTCCACAAGCGTTGCAGCTGTCACTGCAGCAGCAACCTTCCCAATTCGCGATAAAACAGCCACAGAATCGATTTTCCAGAGTTTTCCGGCTGTGTAATCACGCTTACCGTGGATGAGCTTGTAGGGGCTCTCCATGGCTTCCAGTAGACCTTGCTGTTCTTCTGCCAAGGCTGAGATGATCCCGAGACGCATGCGCGAGTTGTCCTCTATTTATTTAAAGTTGTATACGTAAGGATAGTAGTAGATAGTAAACGCGACTCTGTCTGTGGATAAAGCTGTTAACATCCACAGAATCAGAAGTTTACGAATTGTAGAACTGGCTGGACAAGAACTGTGTGTAAACCGGATGAGTTCTGAACAAATTTTGTGCGTGAACTCAAAAACGGTGTTTACGCACATTCGATCCTGTGGATATTCATTGACTTATCAACAGTCGATGCAGTTTTTCAGCAGAAATTGGCTCTCCGAACAGGTATCCCTGCCCAAAATCGCAGCCTGCCGCCATCAAAATGTCCAGTTGGGCTTCGTTTTCCACCTTTTCCGCGATGACTTTGATGTCGAGCTTGTGCGCCATGGTGACAATTGCCTCGCACAGGAGCTGGTTGTCGCTGAAACTGGTGTCGAGCTTGAGGAAATCGATCTTGAAACGCTTCAGGAAGTTCAGGGACGAGTATCCGTGCCCAAAATCGTCCAGGGAAATTTGCAGACCAGCGTCCCTGAGCGATTGCATCCGCTGAACGACCTCCCGGTTGGCTTCCAATAGCAACCCTTCCGTAATTTCGATCACCATCGAACGTGGCGAAAGTGCCTGTTCGCGCAGCAGTTCCAGCCAATGTTCAACTCCTACCGCTTCGTGGCGGAATTGCCAAGCTGACTTGTTCACGCAGACTTTAAAGCCGTTGCCAAAGCTGGCTGCCATGGCTGCTGCTTCCTGGAACACCCATTCGCCTATACCGGCGATGACGCCTGTATTTTCGGCAACGCCTATGAATTCAGCTGGCTTGAGCAAACCGCGCAGAGGGTGCTCCCAGCGAATCAAGGCTTCGGCCATTTCGACTTTGCCTATTGCCAGGTTGCGGATAGGCTGGAATAGCAGGCGTAACTCCTTGTTTTTCAAAGCGCTGCGTAGCTCGTTGGCGAGCTCGATGCGCATTTGGCTGGCTTCCTGCATGAAGGGGGCGAAGTAGTTGAAGCGGTTGCGGCCCTGCTGCTTGGCGAGATACATGGCCTGGTCGGAATTTTTGATTAGTACTTCGGCGTTGTCTCCGTCGTCCGGGAACAGGGAAATGCCTACGCTGCCCGAGATATGGGCGATTTCGTGTTTCAGCTCAAACGGCCTGGCCAGGCTATGCAGGATCTCCTGCACGATTCTGACGACGTCGCCTGGTTCTTTGAGTTCGCTCAGGATAACGGTGAATTCATCGCCTCCAAGACGGGCCACGGTGTCGGTATTGCGCACGCATTGCAGCAAGCGCTCTGCTACTTGCTTAAGCAGGATGTCGCCAAAGTCGTGGCCAAGCGTATCGTTGACGGTTTTGAAGCCATCGAGGTCGATGAAGATCAGTGCCATTGGTAGCTGGTCGCGTGCCGCTTTTTTAATCTCCTGGCGCAGGCGATCGTTAAACATGCGCCGGTTGGGCAGGCTGGTGAGGCCGTCGAAGTTTGCCTGTTTCCAGATCGCTTCCTCGGTCGCCTTTTTCTTCGTAATGTCGGTGAACAGCGCGACGTGGCGCAGCACATTCCCCTTGTTGTCGAAGACGGTGTTGAAGCGCAGAGAGACCAGGTAGTGGTCGCCGTTCTTGTGCTGGTGCCAGATTTCGCCTTCCCAGTAGCCGGTGTGGGTGATGGTCTGGCGCATTCGGCTGTAGAACTTGATGTCCTGGTGGCTGGAAGTCAATTCATAGGCGAGGTGGCCAATGACTTCTTCGGCTGTGTAGCCGCTGATCTGGGAGAAGGCTGGGTTGACCGACAAGATCCTGCCTTCCGCATCGGTCACCATCATGCCTTCGCTGGCGTTCTCGTACATCAGCGTGGCCAGTTTGCTGGACTCTTCGTGGCGCTTTCGTTCGGTGATGTCTTCTGCCATGACGAACAGGCCAACTACTTTTCCATGTTCATCGCGGTCCGGCACGTAAGTAATGGCATCGCAGCATTCCTGGTCTTTGCGTTGCATGCCGCGCTCGAAATGGACTGTTGCGCCGGCAAAGGCACGCTCCAGGTGAGGCTTGGTTTCCGAGTACAGGTCGGCGGGAAGGGCTTGCTGCAGGTTTTCACCGCTGCCGTAGATTTCGGCAAAACGGCGATTTTTGAAGGAGTAATGCTCGTCGCGGTCCATGTAAGCGATCACGATTGGCAGGTTGTCGGCAATCAGGCGTAAGCGCTGTTCGCTGTTGGCCAGTTTCTTTTCGGTTTCGGTCGATATTGCGTAGAGCGCGCGGTCTTCGGCTGCGGCAAAAGAGCGCAAGGCATAAATCATCGCGGCGACGATCAGCGTGAAGATCAGGAATAGGGCGACGCCGGCAATCAGGAACTGCCGCTGCGAGATCAGCGCCAGGCCGACATTTGAACTGCCGACTGTAACCACCAGGGGCAGGTTTGGCAGTTTGCGGTAACTGGCGATACGGGACTTTTTGTCTATAGGGCTGACCGTTTCGATTGTGCCGATCGGATTGTCGCCAAAGGCCTTGTAGACGTTGGAATCGCGAATGTCGCGGTTGAAGGTTTGGTCAAAAAGAGGGGCGCGAGCAACGATATGTCCATTGGTGTGGAACAAGGTGACCGTGACGTCCTCGCTCAGGCGTGAGTTTTCGAAGGTTTCAGCAAGGCGGCTGGCATCCACCGGAGCCACGATCACCCCCAGGAATTTGCCGTTAGCGTCTTCAACCCTGCGGCTAAGGAAGAAAAGCCGCAAATTTGAGATGCGGCCACGGGTTGGTTCACCGACAAACAACTCGTTTCCGGGTTTGAGTTGGGCCTGGAAGTAGTCGCGGTCTGCATAGTTGATCCCTTTGACGGCGATTTCGCGCGAGCTGGCTATAGCAAAGCCGTTTGGGTCCAGGAAGGTTATCCAGAAGCTGTTACCGAAAGAAGCTCCTCGTGAGGAAAGCAGGCGTTCGGCTGTCTGCGGAGTGGAAGGGGTGACTCTGATTGCATTGGCAAAACCAAGCAAAGCGATGTCCGAAAGCTGGATGGAACTCTGGACCTGGGCTTCTATCGCGCGCGCATAGTGTTGGGTCTGCTGGCGAATTGCCTGTTCCCGGTCGCGAGCGGAAGAAGCGAGCTGCCAGGCTACGACTGCCGTGGCGAGCAAGGCGAGCATGAGCATTGTGACGAGCAATCGCCTGCGAAAGCGTCGATAGGCGTCGGTAGTCGACAAGAGCCCCTCCAGGCGAATTGCATGGAACAACTTGCTTGTTCAGTATAGGTGGAGAGTTTTGTTTACGTTAGATTAGTGTGTATACAAAGTAGTAATGGTTGTTAACAACCCCGGTTTTCTGTGGATAAGTGCACCTTGCGGAGAAAAATCAGGGGTTTACGAGCTGTATAAGCGGGCGCGTAAACCTTGCGTGAGCTGCGAACTGTTTTTGGACAATTTTGGGCGGTTTTCGGGAAGTCTTGTTTACTCACAAACGGTGCCTGTGGATATTCATAGCGTTATCCACAGCTTCGAACCAGGAGAAAGCTTGGAATCTGCGGGCCAGTTTGACTACATCATCGTGGGCGGAGGAACGGCAGGCTGCGTCCTCGCAAACCGCCTGACGCTAAATCAAAAAAACCAGGTTCTATTGATCGAAGCGGGAGGTAAGGACGATTACGTCTGGATCCACATCCCGGTCGGTTACCTCCATTGCATCAATAATCCGCGCACGGACTGGCTGTTTCGCACCGAACCGGACGCCGGGCTGGGCGGCCGTAGTCTGATTTATCCGCGCGGGAAGGTCCTTGGCGGCAGTTCTTCGATCAACGGCATGATCTATATGCGGGGACAGGCCAGTGATTACGACCAATGGGCTGAGATGTGCGGCGATCCACGCTGGCGCTGGTCGGAAGTGCTGCCGCTGTTTCGCAAGAGCGAAGATCATCATGGCGGTGCTTCGGATTTCCACGGTGCCGGCGGTGAATGGCGAGTAGAAAAGCAGCGTTTGCGGTGGGATATTCTCGACGCGTTCCGCGATGCGGCGGAGCAGACCGGCATCCCGAAGATTGAGGATTTCAACCGCGGCGACAATTTCGGCTGCTCCTATTTCGAGGTGAACCAGAAGCGTGGCATCCGCTGGAATACGGCGAAGGCATTCCTGCGTGCCGCCACCGGGCGCCCTAACCTGACTCTGATGACGGGCTGCCACGTGGAAAAGCTAGTGCTGGAGGAGGGGGGGTGCAAAGGCGTCATATTTACCGGCGGCGGTACGCGTTGGAACGCAGGGGCGCGCGAAACCTTGCTGGCGGCTGGGGCGGTCGGTACGCCGCAAATTCTCCAGTTATCGGGCATCGGGCCTGCGGATGTGCTGGCGCAGGCGGGTGTCCAGCCCGTGCACGATTTGCCGGGCGTTGGCGCCAACCTGCAGGATCACCTGCAGCTGCGCATGGTGTTCAAAGTCGAAGGTGCGCGGACCCTGAACACGCTGGCGGCGAGCTGGCTTGGCAAAGCGCGCATCGGCCTTGAATATGCGCTGTTCCAGAGCGGGCCGATGTCGATGGCGCCTTCGCAAATGGGTGCGTTTGCGCGTTCCGGTCCTGAGCAGCTCACACCGAACCTGGAATATCACGTGCAGCCCTTGTCTCTCGAACGTTTTGGCGAACCGCTGCACGACTTCCCTGCTTTCACGGCCAGCGTCTGCAACCTGCGGCCAAGCTCGCGCGGCCATGTTCGGATAGCTTCCGCCGACTCCTACGCGCCCCCGAAAATCACACCGATGTACCTGAGTACCGATGAAGACCGGCGCGTCGCTGCGGCTGCGCTGAACCTCACGCGCAAGATCGTTTCGGCGCCGGCGTTGGCGAAATACAGGCCGGAAGAATGCAGACCCGGTGTGCATTTTCGCACCGACGAGGAGTTGGCCGAGGCGGCGGGGTCCATTGGCACCACGATTTTCCACCCGGTCGGCACCTGCAAAATGGGCCGCGTGGATGACGTTTCGGCCGTGGTTGACAGCGAATTGCGGGTGCGCGGCGTGCGCGGTTTGCGCATCGCCGATGCTTCGGTGATGCCGACCATTACTTCCGGTAACACGAATTCCCCGGTAATCATGATTGCGGAAAAGGCAGCGCTTTTGTGTATGATCTAGCAAAACCGGGGAGACGCAATGTCCGACTTCATCTTGGAAACAAAGAGTTTGACCAAGGAGTTCAAGGGATTCACCGCTGTCGCCAACGTGGACCTGCAAGTCCAGCGTGGGCATATCCATGCCTTGATCGGCCCGAACGGCGCCGGCAAGACGACCTGCTTTAACCTGCTGACCAAATTCCTGGTGCCGACCTCGGGCCAGATCCTCTTTAACGGCAATGACATCACCTCGCACAAGCCTGCACAGATTGCACGGATGGGGGTGATTCGTTCGTTCCAGATTTCCGCTGTCTTCCCTCACCTGACCGTGCTTGAAAATGTGCGCATCGGCTTGCAACGCAAGCTCGGTACGACCTTTCATTTCTGGCGCAGCGAACGCTCATTGGAGCAGTTGAATGGCCGCGCGATGGAGCTGTTGGCGGAGGTCGACCTGGCTTCGTTCGCCGATACGCTGACGGTCGATATGCCTTACGGCCGCAAGCGCGCCCTTGAAATCGCCACGACGCTGGCGATGGAGCCTGAACTGATGCTGCTGGACGAACCCACGCAGGGCATGGGACACGAGGACGTGCATCGCGTGACGGAGCTGATCAAGAAGGTTTCTGCCGGCCGCACCATCCTGATGGTGGAGCACAATATGAGCGTCGTGTCCGGCATTTGCGATCGCATCTCGGTGCTGCAGCGCGGCGCCGTGCTTGCCGAAGGACCGTATGAACAAGTATCGAAGAACCCGCAGGTGATGGAAGCCTATATGGGAACCGAAGCCGGGGTGGGCGCATGACGGCCGCGCTGGAGATCAGCCAGCTCCAGGCCTGGTACGGCGAGTCGCACATCCTGCATGACGTTAACCTGAACGTGAACCACGGCGAAGTGGTGACGCTCCTTGGTCGCAATGGCGCGGGGCGGACCACCACGCTGCGCGCCATCATGGGCCTGACGGGAACGCGCAAGGGCTCGATCCGCATCAACGGACAGGAAGCAATCGGCCTGTCCACGCACAAGATTGCCCACCTGGGAGTCGGTTATTGTCCCGAAGAGCGCGGCATTTTTTCCTCACTGACCACCGAAGAGAACCTGCTATTGCCTCCAGCGCTGAAAACCGGGCAGGGCATGTCGGTCGAAGAAATCTACGAGATGTTCCCGAACCTGAAGGAGCGCCGCACCAGCCAGGGCACGCGCCTGTCGGGCGGCGAGCAGCAGATGCTGGCGGTAGCGCGCATCCTGCGAACCGGCGCGCGCTTGCTGCTGCTGGATGAAATCTCGGAAGGGCTGGCGCCCGTCATTGTGCAAGGCCTGGCGCGCATGATCCGCACGCTGAAAGCCAAGGGGTATACGGTTGTGATGGTCGAACAGAATTTCCGGTTCGCGGCGCCGCTGGCGGATCGGTTTTATGTCATGGAACACGGTCGGATTGTCGAGAGTTTTGCGTCATCGGAATTGGATGCCCGCATGCCGGTATTGACCGAGCTGCTGGGCGTTTGAATATCAAAACTGAAAACGGAGACACTATGAAACGCAACGCCATTGCCTTTGCTGCAGCCCTTTGCACCTTCAGCTGCGCACATGCCCAGATTTCCGGCGACACCATCAAGATTGGCTTCATCACCGATATGTCAGGCGTCTACTCAGACATTGATGGGCAGGGCGGAGCGGAAGCGATCAAGATGGCGATTGCCGATGCCGGCGGCGCGATCAACGGCAAGAAGATCGAATTCGTTTTTGCCGACCACCAGAACAAGGCTGACATTGCCGCGTCCAAAGCGCGCGAATGGTTCGACCAGCAGGGCGTGGACATGCTGGTAGGCGGCACCAATTCCGGCGCCAACCTAGCGATGGCGAAAGTAGCTGCAGACAAGAAGAAGGTCTTCATGGTCATTGGCGCCGGCTCCTCGCGCCTGACCAACGAAGAGTGCACGCCTTATACGGTGCATTACGCCTACGACACCGTGGCATTGGCGCGCGGTACCGGCGCCACCATGGTCAAGCAGGGCGGCAAGAACTGGTACTTCCTGACCGCCGATTACGCCTTTGGCCATTCGCTGGAGAAGGACACGACCGAGGTGGTCAACAAGTCCGGCGGCAAGGTGATCGGCAATGTGCGCCACCCCTTCCCTGGCACTGATTTTTCGTCCTTCCTGATGCAGGCTTCTTCTTCCGGCGCACAGGTGCTCGGCCTGGCGAATGCAGGCGGCGATTTTATCAACTCGGTCAAGGCGGCCAATGAATTCGGTGTGGCGAAGAAGATGAAGATGGCGGGCCTGCTGGTGTTCATCAACGACATCCACTCGCTGGGCCTGAATGCTACCGCCGGCATGTACCTGACCGACGGCTGGTATTGGGACATGAATGACACCACGCGTGCCTGGTCCAAGCGCTACTTCGCGAAGATGAAAAAGGAGCCGTCGATGCTGCAGGCGGGCGATTATTCCGCTGCTACGCAATACCTGGCAGCCGTGAAGGCCGTGGGCAGCGACGATGCCGACAAGGTGATGGCGAAGCTGAAGTCCACCACCATCAAGGACGTGTTCACCAACAACGGCGTGATCCGCCCGGACGGCCGCATGGTGCACGATATGTACCTGATGGAGGTGAAGAAGCAATCCGAATCCAAGTACCCATGGGATTACTACAAGGTCGCGGCAACGATCCCGGGCGACCAGGCCTATATGTCCAAGGCCGAATCCAAGTGCGCCCTGTGGAAGTAAGCTAGATGGAGATTTTCGGCCGCCCGCTCCCGATGATGATGTCCCAGCTTTTACTGGGACTCGTCAACGGCTCTTTTTACGCCATGCTGTCGCTCGGCCTCGCCGTGATTTTCGGGCTGCTGAACGTGATCAACTTCGCGCACGGCGCCATGTACATGATGGGCGCCTTCCTCGCCTGGATCGGCATGACTTACTTCGGCATGAGCTATTGGAGCATGCTGTTACTGGCGCCGTTGATCGTTGGCGTGCTGGGTGTGGTGATCGAAAGGACCATGCTGCGCCGCCTGTACAAGCTTGATCATCTTTACGGCTTGCTGCTGACGTTCGGACTGACCCTGCTGGTAGAAGGTGGTTTCCGCTCGTTTTACGGGGTCTCTGGGCAGCCGTTTGAAACTCCCGAGGCCTTGCAGGAGGCGACCGACCTTGGCTTCATGGTCATGCCGAATTATCGCGCCTGGGTGGTGTTGGCTTCCCTGGTGGTTTGCCTGGCGACCTGGTTCGTGATCGAGAAAACCAAATTGGGTGCTTACCTGCGTGCCGGCACCGAGAATCCGAAGCTGGTGGAAGCCTTCGGGATCAACGTGCCGTTGATGGTGACCCTGACCTATGGCTTCGGCGTCGCTTTGGCGGGCTTTGCAGGCGTCCTGGCGGCTCCAATCCAGCAAGTGACACCCTTGATGGGGTCTAACCTGATTATCGTCGTATTCGCCGTTGTGGTGATTGGGGGTATGGGTTCGATCCTGGGCTCGATCGTGACCGGGCTGGCACTCGGCGTGATCGAAGGGCTGACAAAAGTGTTCTATCCCGAGTTTGCCAACACCGTTGTGTTTTTGGTGATGGTCATCATCTTATTGCTGCGCCCCGCCGGCCTGTTTGGCAAGGAACGTTAAATGAACAAGAAGCTGGGCTACTCCATCGCATTCGCGCTGGCGCTGGGCGCGCCGTTCGTCGGCTACCCCGTGCTGCTGATGAAGCTTCTCTGCTTCGCGCTGTTTGCCTGCGCGTTCAACCTGCTGATTGGCTTCACTGGCTTGCTGTCGTTTGGCCACGCGGCTTTCTTCGGTGCGGCAGGTTATTTCGCCGGCAACGCCTTGAAGAATTGGGGACTGCCTTTTGAATTGAGCTTGCTGGTTGGGGTGCTGGCCGGAGCGGCGATTGGCTTGGTGATGGGTAGTTTGGCGATTCGCCGCCAGGGGATCTACTTCTCGATGATTACGCTGGCGCTGGCGCAGATGGTGTATTTCGCGGCGCTGCGCTTTACCGATTTCACCGGTGGCGAAGATGGCTTGCAGGGTGTTCCGCGGGGCAAGCTGCTCGGCGTGCTGGACTTGGGCAGCGACCTGACAATGTACTACGTGGTGCTGGGGATCTTTATTGCCGGCTTTGCCCTGATCATGCGCACGGTGCATTCGCCGTTCGGCCAGGTACTGAAAGCGATCAAGGAGAACGAACCGCGGGCGATCTCGCTGGGCTATGACGTGGACAAGTACAAGCTGGCGGCATTCGTACTTTCCGGCTCGCTGGCTGCTCTTGCGGGCGCTACCAAGTCGATTGTGTTGGGCTTTGAAACGCTGACCGACGTGCACTGGGCGATGTCCGGGCTGGTGATCCTGATGACCCTGGTGGGCGGGATGGGGACGCTGGTGGGGCCGATCATCGGCGCGATCCTGATCATCGCTCTGGAGAACAAGCTTGGTGATTTTGGCAGCATGATGGCCAACGCCACTGGCATTGAGTGGTTCTCGACGCTTGGTGAAGCGGTCAGCCTGGTAATCGGCTTTATCTTCGTTGCCTGCGTCCTGCTGTTCCGCAAAGGAATCGTCGGCGAGATCCTGTACCTGCTAGGGAAGAAGCGTAAGCAGGCTTAGCGGGTTGGCTTGAGGCGCACGCTATCGACCCATCCGACGGCGATTTTCCCGGTCCTGGGATGCTGGTAGACCACAAGGGAATAGCGGCCATTTACGCTCGAAACATCCAGGTGGTCGCCGGGAACGACGAAGGTGCCTGCGATCGGACAGCTTTCGTCCGGCCCCGAATAGAATTGCAGTCGACTTTCGCCTGCAGCGGTGACGGGGCCGGCTTGCGGCGATTTGATACGACCGCCCTTTTCCATGCCTTGCTCGTGCTTTGTGAAGCACGCTTCGGACACTGGCGGCAATTCAATGACCCTGCCGTCTTTCCAGATCAGCTGTTCGACTTTAGCCCCTGCCGCCTGACGCAAATGAATGATTGGGTTTGAGCCGGCAAGGCTGACTCCTGCGAGATCGGTGCAGTTGCCCAGTTCGGGCGATGCCTGGACCGTTCCGTTCGGCTGGATACTGATGAGGCGGTAGCTGTTGTGGCAACTGAGTCCCGGTTTCCAGGATTTGATGACCACATAATCTTGAGAGGCCGCCGGAACCACATGAAAGATCGCCGCTTCGTCTGCCTCGTTTACGGTGAGTACATTGCGCCCTTGGTGGAAGACGGCTGGCTTGCCCGCAAGATAACGAATTTCTGTGCGCCCGTAGCGGCCATCGATTCCATCTCCGGCCTGGGCCGGAGCGGCCGTAAGGAAGGCGAGGAAAATGGAGACGATAGGGCGCAACACCATATGAGCGTTTTCGCTTGGTTAGGGAAGCGCGGATTATAGCTTTGCCGGCGGGATGAATCAGAGCGCGAGTTTGTACAGTGCGTAAGCGTCTTCGCGAGTAAGCGGGCGCGGGTTGTTGCCGAGCAGGCGGGTTTGCTTCATCGCGTCGTCTGCGAGCAGGTCGAGGTCCGATTCGACGATGCCGACCTGGCGAAGGGTACGCGGCAGGCCGGTGATGGTGGCGAATTGTTGCATTGCAACAGCGAGTGCTTCAGCCCGGATATGCGCGTTACCTTCAGCGTGAGGGACGACAATGGTCGCCAATTCGGCATACTGCTCGGCACATGCCTCGGCGTTGAAGCGCAGGACGTGGGGCAGTACCAAGGAGTTGGACAGCCCGTGCGGGACATGGAAAGTGCCGCCAATGGGATAGGCCAGCGCGTGCACGGCGCCGACTGGTGCATTGGTGAAAGCTTGGCCGGCCAGCATCGCGCCGAGGAGCATGGCTTGGCGAGCGGCCAGGTCGTGTCCGTTTTCGCAGGCGCGGATAAGGTGACGGGATAGCAGGCCTAAGGCCTGGCGCGCGAGTCCGTCCGATAGTGGGTTCTTCTTGTGCTTGCTGGTGTATGCCTCGATGGCGTGAACCATGGCGTCGATGCCGGTCGCGGCGGTCACTGCGGGCGGCAGTCCGATGGTGAGTTCGGCGTCGAGGATGGCCAGGTCGGCGAATAGCTGGGATGCCACGATACCCATCTTGCTTGTGGCACCGGTCGTCACGATCGAGATGTTGGTGACTTCGGAGCCGGTGCCGGCGGTGGTGGGGATCTGGACAAGGGGCAGGCGCTCGCCACGGACGTTGCCGACGCCGTAGATTTCTGCCAGCGATTGGGGGCTGGCGGTAAGCACGGCGACCAGCTTGGCGACGTCCATTGAGCTTCCACCGCCGAGGCCAATGACGAGTTCGGTCTCATGCCGCCTGGCGACAGCGAGTGCCTCTTCGATGACGTGTTCTGGCGGATCAGCTAGCACGTCGGCAAATTGTTCCACGTGAAACATTGCCGCGCGCAAGCTGGCGAGTGGTGCGTCGGCCAAACCAGTTCGCAGGAAACCCCGGTCGGTGACCAGCAGCACCCGCCGGGCATCCGGGAATCGGGTGCGCAATTCCCGCCCCAGTTCTTTTGTAGCGCCGGGAGCGGAGAGGATGGTAGGAACGGTCGAGAAGCTGAAAGAGGTCATCGGATTCATCGGGAAAGCTTACACCAGCCTCCAGCGTCTTGCTCAGTTCCGACTTACAATATGTCGTTTGCGAATAGGGCTGGGGCGGTGAGATGGTCGAATATGGTTTGTTGGCGGGGGCAGCATTAGCGGCCGGTTTTGTAGATGCGGTAGTGGGCGGCGGTGGACTGATCCAGATTCCAGCACTGTTCTCGGCAATGAGCGGCACGCCGCCAGCGACCTTGTTGGGCACCAATAAGGTGGCCAGCGTGTTTGGCACCAGTGCGGCTGCAGTGAACTACGCGCGCCGCACGCGGATTGCCTGGTCGACCGTCGCCCCGGCGGCGATCGCCGCGTTCCTGTTTGCCTTCCTCGGCGCCTATACCGTTACCAGGATCCCGCCCGATTTCCTGCGCGGCTTGCTGCCATTCGTGTTGCTGGCAGTCGCGGCCTATACCTTCTATCGCAAAGACTTGGGCAGTGTCCACGCTCCGCTGCACACCGGCACCAAGGAAAGGGTGTTGGCGGTGTTAGTCGGTGCGGGTATTGGGTTCTACGACGGGTTCTTCGGTCCAGGCACCGGCAGTTTCCTGGTTTTCCTTTTTGTTCGAAGCTTTGGCTTTGACTTCCTGGGTGCTTCGGCGGCGGCCAAGGTAGTGAACGTTGCGTGTAATGTCGCGGCGATCCTGTTGTTCGGATTCACCGGACATATCATCTGGCAGCTGGGGCTGATGATGGCCGTATGCCAGGTGGTCGGCTCCGTGCTCGGAACTCGGCTGGCGCTGAAGCATGGAAGTGAGTTCGTGCGGCGGCTGTTCCTGGTTGTGGTGGTGCTGTTAATCATCAAAACCGGCTATGACGCATGGTTGAAGTGATAGTGTTTCACGTGGAACAATGTTGAAGAGGGCGCCAAACGGCGCCCTTTTTGTTTCACGTGAAACATTGCGTGCAAAAAAATCCTGCCCAAAAAATTCGCACGGTCGAAAAAACTTTATAATTCAGTTCGATCCCCAGCTTTCCCCCATTTTTACCATGTTATTTCCTACTGAATTCGACGTTATCGTTGTCGGCGGTGGTCACGCCGGTACCGAAGCGGCCCTCGCTTCTGCCCGCATGGGCCAGAAGACTCTCCTGTTGACCCACAACATTGAGACGCTGGGACAGATGTCGTGCAACCCATCCATTGGCGGCATTGGCAAAGGCCACCTCGTGAAAGAGGTCGACGCAATGGGCGGTGCCATGGCCATCGCTACCGATGAGTCGGGCATCCAGTTCCGTATCCTGAATTCGTCCAAAGGACCTGCCGTGCGTGCGACCCGCGCCCAGGCCGACCGCATCTTGTACAAGGCCGCCATCCGTCATCGCCTTGAAAACCAGCCGAACCTTTGGCTGTTCCAGCAGGCAGTGGACGACCTGATGGTGGAGGGCGACCGCGTGGTCGGCGCCGTCACCCAGATTGGCTTGAAGTTCCTCGGCCGTGCCGTGGTGCTGACCGCCGGCACTTTCCTGGACGGTAAGATCCACGTCGGCCTGCAGAATTTTTCGGCCGGCCGCGCCGGCGATCCGCCAGCCATTTCGCTGTCCGCGCGCCTGAAAGAATTGAAGCTGCCGCAGGGCCGCCTGAAGACCGGCACCCCGCCGCGCATCGACGGCCGCAGCATCGACTTCTCGCAAATGACCGAGCAGCCGGGCGACCTGGACCCGGTGCCGGTGTTTTCGGTGATGGGCAATGCCTCCATGCACCCGCAGCAATTGCCGTGCTGGATTACCCACACCAACCAGAAGACCCACGACATCATTCGTGGCGGTCTGGATCGCAGCCCGATGTACACCGGCGTGATCGAGGGTGTCGGCCCGCGCTATTGCCCGTCGATCGAAGACAAGATTCACCGCTTCTCGGCCAAGGAATCGCACCAGATCTTCCTGGAACCGGAAGGCCTGACCACCCACGAGTTCTACCCGAACGGCATCTCGACCAGCCTGCCATTTGACGTACAGATCGAACTCGTGCGCTCGATGAAGGGCCTGGAAAATGCGCACATCCTGCGTCCGGGCTACGCCATCGAGTACGACTATTTCGACCCGCGCGGCCTGAAAGCTTCGCTGGAAACCAAGGCCATCAACGGTCTGTTCTTCGCCGGCCAGATCAACGGCACCACCGGTTACGAAGAAGCGGCAGCCCAGGGCATGCTGGCGGGTATCAACGCCGCGCTGCAGACCAAGGGTGAGGAGGCCTGGACGCCAGCGCGTTCCGAAGCCTATCTCGGCGTACTGGTCGACGACCTGGTCACCCAAGGTGTGCAGGAACCATACCGCATGTTCACCAGCCGCGCGGAATACCGCCTGAGCCTGCGTGAAGACAACGCTGACATGCGCCTGACAGAAATCGGGCGTAAGCTCGGTGTGGTCGGCGACGCGCAGTGGGAAGCGTTCGACCGCAAACGCGAAGCCGTGGCGCAGGAGCTGGAACGCCTGAAATCGGTCTGGGTCAACCCGCGCATCCTGGCGGCAGCCGAATCTGAGCGTGTGATTGGCCAGGCCATCGAACGCGAATATTCGCTGGCCGACCTGCTGCGTCGTCCGGGCGTTGGTTACGAAAAGTTGATGACCATGACGGGCAACGACGGCCAGCCGCTGGCTGGCCCGGGCGTCACCGATGAGGCAGTCATGGAGCAGATAGAAATCACCCTGAAGTATTCGGGCTATATCGATCGCCAGTTGCGCGAAGTCGAGCGTCACGAGCATTACGAAAACCTGAAGCTGCCGGAAGGCTTCAACTACGCCGAGATCACGGCGTTGTCGATGGAAGTGCGCCAGAAACTGCAGAAGCACCGTCCGGAAACCCTGGGCCAGGCTTCGCGTATTTCGGGCGTGACGCCAGCGGCGATTTCGCTGCTGCTGGTGCACCTGAAGAAAGCCGGCTACGGCGGTTTCGTTACGCTGAAAGATGAGGCGGCCTAATGGCGTTGTTTGATCGCGCCGCATTGGCGCACGTACTGAAGAACGGTGTCGACAAGCTGGACCTGGGCCTGGGCGAGGCGCAGCAGGAAAAGCTGCTGGACTACCTGGCCCTGCTGAACAAGTGGAACAAGGTGTACAACCTGACGGCCGTGCGCGACCCGATGGAAATGATGACCCTGCATGTCCTGGATTCGCTGGCAGCAGTGCCGGCCTTCAAGGATGCGCAGAATGTGCTGGATGTTGGGGCAGGGGGTGGATTGCCGGGCGTGGTCCTGGCAATCGCCAGGCCGGACATGAAGGTGTCAATGATCGATATCGTGCACAAGAAGACTGCTTTCCTGAACCAGGTGAAAGCAGAGCTGGAGCTGGGCAACGTAACGGTGTACACGAAGAAGGTGCAGGAACTGCAGGTCAAGACGCCTTACGACGTCATCACCTCGCGGGCTTTTGCGGACCTCAGCGATTTTGTGAACTGGTCCGGGCACCTGCTGGCAGAGGGCGGGCGATTCATCGCCCTGAAAGGCACGGCGCCGGCAGAGGAGCGCGAGCGACTGCCAGACCCATGGAAAGTGAACGAGCTACAGCCTTTGCAAGTACCAGGACTGGACGCACAGCGTCACCTGGTTTTCATCGGCAGGGCTTAACTGGCTAAACAGTATAAATAATTTTAATCGTTTATACGAAATAAATAGTATAAACGGTTTATACCGAATAAACGATTTAGACCATATAAGAAAACTCGATGGCCAAAATTTTCTGTGTAGCAAATCAAAAAGGCGGCGTAGGTAAGACTACCACGACTGTTAACCTGGCCGCCGGCCTGGCCAAACTAAATCAACGAGTGTTGCTTGTTGACCTCGACCCCCAGGGTAACGCGACAATGGGCGCCGGGATCAACAAGGCGACCCTCCAAGCTTCTACTTATGAAGTCTTGCTCGGCACTTCCGACGTGGCCACAGCGCGCGTGCGTTCGGAAGCAGGCGGCTTTGACGTGCTGCCTGCCAACCGCGAACTGGCCGGTGCTGAAGTCGAGATGGTTCAGCTCGAAAACCGCGAGCGCCGCTTGCGCGATGCGCTGGGTCTGGCAGCCAAAGACTATGACTTCATGCTGATCGATTGCCCTCCTGCGCTGTCGATGTTGACACTGAACGGTTTGTGCGCGGCGCATGGCGTGATCATTCCCATGCAGTGCGAGTACTACGCGCTGGAAGGTTTGTCCGACCTGGTCAACACCATCAAGAAGGTGCACGCCAACCTGAACCCGGACCTGAAGATCATCGGCCTGCTGCGCGTGATGTTCGATCCGCGCATGACGCTGTCGCAGCAAGTCTCGGCCCAGCTCGAGCAGCACTTCGGCGACAAAGTATTCAAGACCATCATCCCGCGCAATGTTCGTCTGGCCGAGGCACCGTCCTACGGCATGCCGGGCGTGACTTTCGACCCGACGTCGAAGGGCGCCCAGGCGTACATCGCCTTCGGCGCCGAGATGGTCAAACGTATCAAGAAAATGTAAGCGGACTTATCCACAATGGCTACCAAAAAAATGAAAGGCCTCGGCCGCGGTCTCGACGCGCTGCTCGGCGGCGACGAAGATCCGTCCAATCCAACTTCGCACCCGACGCCGTCGGAGATGGCAGTGCAATTCCTGCAAGCCGGCAAATACCAGCCACGGACCCAGATGGACGAGGGTGGCTTGGCTGAGCTCGCCTCGTCGATCAAGACCCAGGGCATCATCCAGCCGCTGCTGGTCCGTCCGGTTGGCATCGACAAGTCGACCGGTCATGTCAAATATGAAATCATCGCCGGTGAGCGGCGATTCCGTGCGGCACAACTTGCCGGTTTGGAAACTGTGCCGGTCCTGGTGAAGGATGTGGATGACACGACTGCGGCCGCAATGGCCCTGATCGAGAACATCCAGCGCGAAGATCTGAACCCGCTTGAAGAAGCGCAGGGTATTCATCGGCTGATTACCGATTTTTCGTTTACCCATGAGCAGGCAGCCCAAGCAGTTGGTCGTTCGCGCTCGGCAGTTTCCAATTTGCTGCGTTTGCTGAACCTGGCGGAACCGGTGCAGACCATGCTGATGGCCGGCGATATCGATATGGGTCACGCGCGCGCGCTGTTGGCTGTCGATGCAGCATCACAAATTGCCTTGGCGAATGTTGTTGTAGCGAAACGACTGTCGGTGCGTGAGACGGAGAAACTTGTCCACAACCATATGGAAGAGGCGAAGGCGAAGCCGACAGCTCGGGCCAAGGAAAAGTCGGGGGATATCAAGCGGCTGGAAGAAGAGCTGTCGGATACCTTGGCAACTTCCGTCGTGTTCAAGATGGGGGCCAAGGGACGTGGCCAGATGATCATCGATTTCGCGGATCTCGATATCCTGGATGGGGTTATCGCCCGCCTGCGCGGCTAAAACCGGTAAGGCGGTGTCTGACCCGCAGGGTCAGACACCGGGTCAGCGACGGCCGCGTGACGCCGGTTTGCCGGTTTTGATTACCCCGGAAGTAATCGCCAAATGCCTACCTTTTCAGCAGAATAAGTTGTTGTTAGAGCGACTTTTAGCGATGCACCACGTTTGACCTTGGTGATGTAAACAAACTATAATCCCGTGTCTTTGGGTCTAAAGGAATGGTGGCAAGTGAGTGATCCTTCGAGAAGTATCGCCTGGCCAGTTTTCCGCGTAGTTGCCCTGCAATTAACAATCGCCGTCCTGTTTTCTGCCACCGTGGCGCTTTTCGCCGGGGTGGAAAAAGGCTGGTCCGCAGCCATGGGCGGCGGTATGGCAGTGATCGGTAGCCTGGTCTACGCGCTGATGGTGGCGCGCGGCTCCGATGATGCAAAGAAAGCATTTCGAGCGCATTTCCGCGCCGAAATGCTGAAGGTATTTGTAACGGCAGTGCTGTTTATTTGCGCACTGGTGCTGTTTAAGTCAGCTGCCTGGTTGTGGCTGATCCTAGGATTCGTAGTGGCAACCCTGGCTTATTGGCTGTCGCTGCTCAAGATTTAATCATTAAAAATTCGGACCTATGACTACTGAACACGCTACGGGCGGTCACGCCGGCCCGGCTAACGCCACTGAATATATCCAGCACCACCTGTCACACCTGAACAGCGCTGGTGAAGTTGTTACTCCTGGCTCCATCAACCTGGACACCTTCTGGATCTCCCTGATCCTGGGCTTCGTATTCCTGGGCATGTTCTACATGGCCTCCCGCCGCGCCACTGCCGGCGTGCCAGGCAAGCTGCAGAACTTCGTTGAATGGGTCATGGAGATGGTCAACGAGACCGTCAACTCCGCATTCCACGCCAAATCCGCTGTCATCGCTCCACTGGCCATCACCATCTTCGTATGGGTTTGGCTGATGAACGCAATGGACTTCCTGCCTGTCGACCTGCTGCCTAAAGTGCTGAGCTGGTTCGGCGTGCACAAGCTGCGCGTAGTTCCTACCGCCGACGTGAACCACACCTTCGGCATGTCGATCGGCGTCCTGCTGTGCATTATCGGCTTCTCGATCAAGGCAAAAGGCGCTGGCGGCTGGACCAAAGAACTGTTCACCGCACCGTTCCACGCACACGGCACCGTTGCCACCATCATCCTGGCACCGATCAACTTCATCTTCCAGATGCTGGAACTGTTCGCCAAGCCGATTTCCCTGTCGCTGCGACTGTTCGGCAATATGTACGCCGGCGAACTGATCTTCATTCTGATCGCGCTGCTGCCATGGTGGGCACAGTGGCTGCTGGGCGGTCCATGGGCAATCTTCCACATTCTGATTGTTACCCTGCAAGCGTTTGTGTTTATGGCGTTGACGGTTGTGTACCTGGCCCTCGCGGTTGAGAAGCACTAATCAGCAACTTATTCGTAGTATTTGGTTTTAGTTTTTTGGTATTTTCGTTTTTTTTAAATTAGGAGAAATCTAATGCAAGCTCTGATCGCACAAGTACAAAGCATGACCGTTCTGGCCGTAGCAATCATCGTTGGCCTGGGCGCCATCGGTACCGCACTCGGCTTCGCTATCCTGGGCGGCAAGTTCCTGGAAGCTTCGGCACGTCAACCAGAACTGATGCCACAACTGCAAACCAAACTGTTCGTTATCGCTGGTCTGCTGGACGCGATCTCCATGATCGGCGTTGGTGTTGCTCTGCTGTTCACCTTCAACAACCCATTCCTGACCGCCGTTCTGTCCGCTGCTGCTCAGTAATCTTTCTCCTGAACCTGGAGAAAACTTTTAGGAGCAAGGTATGAACATCAATATGTCTCTCATCGGTCAGATGATCACCTTCGCGGTGCTCGTCTGGTTCTCGATGAAGTTCGTATTCCCAGCGCTGAATAATGCGCTGGATGAGCGTGCCAAGCGAATTGCAGATGGTCTGGCTGCCGCCGACCAAGGTCAGGCTTCGATGCAGAAAGCTGAAAAAGCTGCTGCAGAAGCCATGACCGCTGCCCGTAACGATGCCTCGTCGCTCGTTGCGGACGCTGAAAAGCGTGCTCAACTGGTCGCAGAAGAAATCAAAGCAAACGCACAAGCCGAAGCTGCCCGCATCGTGGCACAAGCTAAAGCTGAAGCTGAGCAGCAAGTAACCCAGGCCCGTGAAGCTCTGCGTGGCCAAGTGGCTGACCTGGCTGTGAAGGGCGCCGAGCAAATCCTGAAGCGCGAAGTCAACGCGTCGGCTCACGCTGACCTGCTGTCTCGCCTGGCTACCGAGCTCTGATTATGGCAGAGCTCGCAACCGTCGCCCGTCCTTACGCGGAAGCCCTCTTCCGCGTAGCCCAGGCTGGCAACCTCGCGCAGTGGTCCGATCTGGTGTCCGAGATGGCCCAGATCGGTTCGCATGAAGAGGTGCTGGCATATGCCCGCAATCCAAAAGTTCTGGATAGCGATGTCATCGCAGCCATCAAGGCCTTGCTGAAATCGCCGCTCAACGCGGAAGCGAACAACTTCCTCTCGATGCTGATCGAAAACGGTCGTATCGCATTGCTGCCGGAAATCGGCGCCCAGTTCGCGCTGCTGAAGAACGCAGCCGAAGGTGCGGCAGACGCCGAAATCACGAGCGCATTCGACATGAGCGAAGCCCAAGTGGCCGAGCTGATCAAGACGCTGGAAAAGAAATTCAGCCGCAAGCTCAAACCCGTCGTGTCCGTCGATCCTTCGCTGATCGGTGGTGTGCGCGTCGTGGTTGGCGACGAAGTGCTGGACACTTCGGTCAACGCCAAGCTGCAGCAGCTGCGTTCCGCGCTGGTCGCCTAATCAGGCCGCCTTTCGCGACAGCTAGAGAGAAAACATTTAGGAGTTAGTATGCAACTCAACCCATCCGAAATCAGCGAGCTGATCAAGAGCCGGATCCAAGGCATTGACGGCGGCGCTGAAGTGCGCAATCAAGGCACCGTAATTTCCGTAGCAGACGGTATCTGCCGCATCCACGGCCTGTCGGACGTGATGCAAGGTGAGATGCTGGAATTCCCAGGCAACACCTTTGGCCTGGCAATGAACCTGGAGCGTGACTCCGTTGGTGCCGTTATTCTGGGCGCCTACGAGCACATCTCCGAAGGCGACACCGTCAAGTGCACCGGCCGTATTCTGGAAGTTCCAATCGGTCCTGAACTGTGCGGCCGCGTGGTTAACGCCCTGGGCCAGCCGATCGACGGCAAAGGTCCGGTTAACACCAGCCTGACCTCCCCAATCGAAAAGATCGCTCCAGGCGTTATCGCCCGTGAGTCCGTCGGCCAGCCTATGCAGACCGGCCTGAAGTCGATCGACGCGATGGTACCAATCGGCCGTGGCCAGCGTGAGCTGATCATTGGCGACCGCCAGACCGGCAAGTCCGCCGTTGCAGTTGATGCCATCATCAACCAAAAAGGCCAGGGCGTTACCTGTATCTACGTTGCTATTGGCCAGAAAGCATCGACCATCAAGAACATCGTGCGTTCCCTGGAACAGCACGGCGCGATGGAGTACACCATTGTTGTCGCCGCTTCCGCTTCGGAATCCGCAGCAATGCAGTACATCTCGGCTTACTCCGGTTGCACCATGGGCGAATACTTCCGCGACCGCGGTGAAGACGCCCTGATCGTGTACGATGACCTGTCCAAGCAAGCAGTTGCTTACCGTCAGATCTCCCTGCTGCTGCGCCGCCCACCAGGCCGCGAAGCGTACCCAGGCGACGTGTTCTACCTGCACAGCCGTCTGCTGGAACGCGCAGCTCGCGTGAACGCCGACTACGTCGAAGCCTTCACCAAGGGCGCTGTCAAAGGCAAGACCGGTTCCCTGACCGCACTGCCAATCATCGAAACCCAGGCTGGCGACGTTTCCGCGTTCGTTCCAACCAACGTGATTTCGATTACCGACGGCCAGATCTTCCTGGAAACCTCGCTGTTCAACTCCGGCATCCGTCCTGCGATTAACGCAGGTATCTCGGTGTCGCGCGTTGGTGGTGCTGCTCAGACCAAAGTCATCAAGAACCTGTCCGGCGGTATCCGTACCGACCTGGCACAGTACCGTGAACTGGCTGCGTTCGCGCAGTTCGCTTCCGACCTGGACGAATCGACCCGTAAGCAGCTGGACCGCGGTGCCCGCGTGACCGAACTGCTGAAGCAGGCTCAGTACTCGCCGCTGTCGATCTCCCTGATGGGCGCTTCCCTGTTCGCAGTGAACAAGGGCTTCCTGGACGACGTCGCTGTCAAGCGCGTGCTGGCTTTCGAATCCGAACTGCACTCGTTCCTGAAGACCAAGCACTCCGCACTGCTGGCCAAGATCGAAGAAACCAAGCAACTGGACAAAGACGGCGAAGCTGCGCTGTCGGCCGCCATTGCTGATTTCAAGAAATCCTTCGCAAACTAATACCTGGTGGCCCGGCAACGGGCCACCCCGCAAAGGAGAAGGATCATGGCAGCAGGCAAAGAGATACGTGGCAAGATCAAGAGCGTAGAGAATACGAAGAAGATCACCAAGGCGATGGAAATGGTCGCCGCATCGAAAATGCGCAAGGCGCAGGACCGTATGCGCGCCGCCCGTCCCTACAGTGACAAGATTCGTAATATCGCTGCAAACTTGGCGAATGCCAACCCCGAGTACACGCACCCGTTCCTGGCTGAAGCCGGGTCGGAAGCCAAGGCTGTGGGCTTTATCATCGTCACGACCGACAAGGGTCTGTGCGGTGGTATGAACACCAACGTTCTGCGTATGGTGACCAACAAGACCCGCGAGCTGGAAGCAGCAGGCAACAAGATTGAAGCAGTCGCAATTGGTAACAAAGGTTTGGGCTTCCTGAACCGCGTCGGTGTACCAGTGGTCGCACAAGCTACCCAGATCGGCGATACGCCGCACCTGGAAAAGCTGATCGGCCCAGTACAAGTGATGCTGGAGAAATTCCAGGAAGGCAAACTGGACGCCGTTTACCTGTGCTACACCAAGTTCATCAACACGATGAAGCAAGAACCGTTGGTCGAGCAGCTGTTGCCGCTGACCGCGGACAAGATGAAGGCCGATGACAAGTCCCACAACTGGGATTACATCTACGAGCCGGACGCTGCTTCCGTGATCGACGAACTGCTCGAGCGCTACATTGAAGCGCTGGTGTACCAGGCCGTTGCAGAAAACCTGGCGTCCGAGCAATCGGCGCGTATGGTGGCGATGAAGTCCGCATCGGACAACGCCGGCAACGTGATCGGTGAGCTGAAGCTGGTCTACAACAAGACCCGCCAGGCTGCAATTACCAAAGAACTGTCTGAAATCGTCGCCGGTGCGGCAGCGGTTTAAACGAATTTAACTATATTTGAAGGAACGAACATGGCTGATGGCAAAATCGTTCAGTGTATCGGCGCAGTGGTGGACGTTGAGTTCCCACGCAACGCGATGCCTAAGGTTTTTGACGCGCTGAAAATGGAAGGCTCCGAGCTGACCCTGGAAGTGCAACAGCAGTTGGGTGACGGCATTGTCCGTACCATTGCTCTGGGCTCCTCCGACGGTCTGCGTCGCGGCATGACCATCCAGAACACCGGCAAACCAATCATGGTTCCAGTGGGTAAAGCTACCCTGGGCCGTATTATGGACGTGCTGGGCAACCCGATCGACGAATGTGGTCCTGTCTCCCACGAGCAGACTGCTTCGATCCACCGCGTGGCTCCTGCTTACGACGAACTGTCCCCATCCCAAGACCTGCTGGAAACCGGCATCAAGGTGATTGACCTGGTCTGCCCATTCGCTAAGGGTGGTAAGGTTGGTCTGTTCGGCGGTGCAGGTGTGGGCAAGACCGTGAACATGATGGAACTGATCAACAACATCGCTAAGGCGCACTCGGGTCTGTCCGTGTTCGCCGGTGTTGGTGAGCGTACCCGTGAAGGTAACGACTTCTACCACGAAATGGCTGACGCCAAAGTGGTTGACCTGGAAAACCCAGCCAACTCCAAAGTGGCCATGGTTTACGGTCAGATGAACGAACCGCCTGGTAACCGTCTGCGCGTTGCGCTGACCGGCCTGACCATCGCTGAATCGTTCCGTGACGAAGGCCGTGACGTTCTGTTCTTCGTGGACAACATCTACCGCTTCACCCTGGCCGGTACCGAAGTTTCCGCACTGCTGGGCCGTATGCCTTCCGCAGTGGGTTACCAGCCTACCCTGGCTGAAGAGATGGGCCGTCTGCAGGAGCGTATTACCTCCACCAAGACCGGTTCGATCACCTCGATCCAGGCCGTGTACGTTCCAGCGGATGACTTGACCGACCCGTCGCCAGCGACCACCTTCGGTCACTTGGATTCCACCGTCGTTCTGTCCCGTGACATCGCTGCCCTGGGTATCTACCCTGCAGTTGACCCACTGGATTCGACCTCCCGCCAGCTGGACCCGCTGGTCGTGGGCGAAGAGCACTACGCTACCGCACGCGCCGTACAGGGCACCCTGCAGCGCTACAAGGAACTGCGCGACATTATCGCGATTCTGGGTATGGACGAACTGGCTCCGGAAGACAAGCTGGTCGTTGCACGCGCTCGTAAGATGCAGCGTTTCCTGTCCCAGCCGTTCCACGTTGCTGAAGTGTTTACCGGTTCCCCAGGTAAGTACGTTTCGCTGAAAGACACGATCAAGGGCTTCAAGATGATCGCTTCCGGCGAACTGGACCACCTGCCAGAACAGGCCTTCTACATGGTTGGTACCATCGAAGAAGCCATCGAAAAAGCCAAGAAACTGGGCTAATTCGATTGTCGTAGCGGCCTCGTCACCGGGGCCGCTATAGCTACAGAGGATAAACATGGCAAACACTATTCACGTTGATGTGGTTTCGGCCGAAGAGCAGATCTTCTCGGGCGAAGCGACTTTCGTGGCGTTGCCGGGCGAGCAGGGCGAGCTGGGTATCTACCCTAAGCACACCCCGCTGATCACCCGTATCCGTCCAGGCGCGGTGCGCATCCAGATTCCTGGCCAGGCTGAAGAAGAGTTCGTCTTCGTCGCCGGCGGCCTGCTGGAAGTGCAGCCTAACGCTGTGACGGTCCTGGCTGACACCGCGATCCGTGGTCACGACCTGGATGAAGCCAAAGCTGAAGCTGCCAAGAAACTGGCGGAAGAAAGCCTGGCCAACAAGCAGACCGGCATCGACTACGCGAAAGCACAAGCGGAACTGGCAGCGGCTATCGGCCAGCTGGCGGCAATCGCAAAACTGCGCAAGATCAAGGGCTGATCCCTTCTTCCCGTCGCATGGAAAGGCAGCTTCGGCTGCCTTTTTTCTTTTTGCGCGGGGCTGTGCTAGTATTTTCGTTTTTGCAATATTCCGTCATGCGCCGACTCCTGCTCGCAGTCCTGATTTCCTGTTCTGCTGCTGTCCATGCAGCGGCCCCGGTCAGCAATATTGCCGGCGACTTCGCTAGCACCTGGGATGCCACACGTGAATTGCCGATGGCCGAGCGGGTCGCTGCGTTCCGCAAGAACGTAGCCGCGAAATATCCGGACTTCTATTCCGCCAAACGCCTAAAGGTGAGCGAAGAAGTCTATGACCGGCATATCGCCAAGTTCATCGAGCGCTTCGAAGCGATCCGTACCCCTTACCTGGATAAGGTGCGTGCCTTCGATAATGAATTGCCGCGCAATCTGGCGACCTTCAGCAAGACCTTTCCTGAATTTCGCCTGAACACGCCAACCTGGCTGGTGCATTCGCTGGGTGAAATGGACGGCGGCACGCGCGAGTTCAACAGCCGGGTGGATCTCATTTTCGGTGCGGACATGATGGCCATCCTGCACGCCAATGATGACCTGGCACCGCTTTTCCACCATGAGCTGTTCCACGTCTATCATCACCAGCACTTTGCTTGCGACAAGGGTGAAGTATGGGAGAGCCTGTGGGAAGAAGGGTTGGCGACTTATGTGTCGCACGCAATGAACCCTGGTGCCAGCGATAGCGAATTGATGCTGGATTTCCCTCAAGGGATGCGCGCCGCCACCGAGGCCAATTTGGCTGCATCCTGGATCCAGCTTGGCCAGGTACTGGATAAGTCCGACACGGCCTTGTACCTGGAACTGTTCAGTACGAAGACAGGCAACTCCGCGTTGCCTGCGCGGCGCGGTTACTATCTGGGTTACCTGGTCGCACGCGAGGCGGCCAAAACGCGCGATCTCGCTTCGCTTGCAAAGATGGGATGCAAAGAGACGCGTACCTTGATCGAAAGCACAGTCCGGAAACTGTCGAAGGAAGGCATGCAATGACCACGATCTTCATTACCGGGGCAGCGGGCGCGCTAGGCAGCGCAGTGGCCCGGGCTTTTGATGCGGCCGGAGCAAACACCGTGCTGCTTGGCCGCGATATCGGCCGGCTGGAGGCCGCATGCGGGCCGGCCAGCGAGCGTCGCATGCTGGCCGTTGCCGACCTGCGTGATGCCGCATCGATCGCCGCAGCCGTGCAGGCAGCGGCTGCGCGTTTCGGGCGCATCGATGCGCTATGCAATATCGCTGGCGGCTTCGCAATGGGCACGCCGGTGCATGCAACCACCGATGCGCAATGGGATGAACTGTTCGAACTGAATGTGCGCAGCCTGCGCAATACCGTCGCCGCAGTGGTGCCCGGCATGCTGGACGGGCAGGGCGGCAAGATCGTGAACATTGCCTCGGGCTCCGCGCGGCAAGGCTTGGCGAATATGGGTGCCTATTGCGCCAGCAAGGATGTAGTGATTCGCCTGACCGAAGCGATGTCCGCCGAATTGCGCGAGCAAGGTGTTAACGTCAATTGCGTGCTGCCCGGTACCATCGACACCCCTGACAACCGCGCTGCAATGCCGAACGCTAACCGCAGCAAATGGGTCTCGCCTGAAGCGCTCGCCGACGTCATCCTCTATCTTTGCAGCCAGGCTGCCCGTGCCATCCATGGCGCGGCGATCCCCTGCACTTGATCAGTGGCACATGCCGTAGGCTTGCTTGTCCTCGAACCAGCGGTAAGTGAAGGTGCGGGAGACGTAGCGCTTCTCGCCGATGATGACATCGGGCGGCGTCAGGTCGAAGCGCTTCGGCATTTTGCCCTTGATGATCAGGCGGTAGCGGAACTGGGTATCGTCGCTGGTGCCGACGGCAAACAGCACCAGCGGCACGCCATTGACGATTTCGACCATCTCGGGCTTGCCGTTGGTCGGACGCTGGTAGACGCTCAACACCGTCGCATTCTCGAGCAGCCGACCCTTCGGTTCGCTGACCTGGAAGTGAGCGGTGGCAAAATGGACCTGCGTCGTGCGGGGCAGCATGTAGTTGACCCCGATTTCCATTCCGCCTTCGACAGCTTGCGGCAAGACCGTTGTGGCGGCCACCGTAATCCCGCGCGGGAACTCAAAAGTATCGGCGTCGACAGGCGTGCCGCAATCCGGCGAAGTCGCCTGGTACAGCGGCGCAGGCGTATAAGTATCGCCGCAGCCGGCAAGGGCAAGCAGCAGGGCAAATGGCGCGGCTTTGCGCATGGTTGGAACCTCTTGTTTTTAGTCCCGACAGTTTACCTGACCGGCTAGCTGAGTGGTGCGCCGCCTGCCCAGACGCAGTGTTAGTCTTGAACTAAAAGTAGCGCTGGGAGGTACTCATGATCCACCATCTTGGTATCGTCGTTTCCGATTTCATGCGCAGTGCTGCGCTCTACGATGCCTGTCTGGCGCCGCTTGGAATCCGCCGCTCAGTGACCGACCTCGACTGGGCCATTTATGCCGCAGGTACCGGCCATCCTTTCTTGTGGGTGGGCGCCGAGATCCCCAGCTTTTGGGAAAGCGGTCACGAGCCATCACGCAGTCCCATCCATTTGGCATTTGCTGCGCCGAATCGGGACGCGGTGAATGCTTTCTACCACGCCGCGATGGAGCTGGGTGCCGAAGACAACGGCCCGCCAGGTCCACGCGTCAGCGATGCAAATTTCTACAGCGCCTTCATTATTGACCTCGACGGCAACAACATCGAGGCCACCGTACAGGAAACCTAGCTCCACTTCAGCCGGTTGCGCGCAGCGACCGACTTCATCAGGGACTTCCACTTCTGCCGTTCAGCGATCCGTTCCAGCGCGGTTTGCTGGTTGCGCCGTACTTCGCGTTGCAGCTTGTGGAAATTGCGCAAGCGGTCGGGGTCCACATGGCCGACTACCGCGCAACCGGGTTCGGCTTCGTGCCGGCAATCCCGGAACTGGCAGCCCGCCGCCAGGGATTCGATATCGTCGAAAGCCGACGACAGCGATTCGGGGCTCAGGCTGCGCAGGCCCGGCGTATCGATGATGCACGCTCCGGACGGACACAAATGCATCGACCGGGCGGTTGTCGTGTGGCGGCCACGATGATCGGTGCGCCGCACGCCGCCGGTTTCCTGGTCCGAACCGGCAAGCGCATTGGTCAAGGTCGACTTGCCGGCGCCGGAAGAGCCCAGCAGGCAGATGGTTTGCCCGGCACCCAGCCAGGGTTCCAGTTGTGCGACGGATTCCGGATCGGTGCCATTTACCAGCAAGAACTCCGTGCGCGGCGGCAGGCGTTCCGTCAACGCGAGCAGACGGCTATCGATGTCGGTGCAGAGGTCCGGTTTGCTGAGGACGATCAGGGGTGTGACTTCGGCCGCACAGGCAAGCGCCAGGTAGCGTTCTATCCGGCGCAGGTTGAAATCGCCATCCAGTCCCATGACCAGCAAGGCGGTATCGATATTGCTCGCGATGGGTGGTGCGTCGGCGCGGGTAAATTGATTCATTGGGGATAAGCGATGATTTATCCACACCTCATTTAAAGAATTGGCCTCGGCAATGACCCAGTCGCCTACGCAAAGCGCCGTTTCGGCGAGCAGGCGGGGCAGGGCACGCGCGTGAATTTCTGCCGCGCCGTCGTGCAGGGTGATGCGCTCGCGCTGGTATTCGGTGATGCGGTACAGCCGGCCCGCAGGTGCTGCGGCCAGGCGCGAAATGATGGTGTTGTTAAGTCCGATGCTGCGTAATGCTTCGTAGTCGAAGTCGATCATGATGATGAGCGTTTTCCATAGGTGAACACAGCCAGCCACGCGCGGCGTGGCAAGCAGGGATAGTCTGGAAATGTCGGCGCCCGGCCGGGCGCTCTAGCTCAAACGCTGAAGGTCAGGCAGCCGACAGGAGGGCAAGATCAAACGAACGCATGGCAATTCTCCTGTGGGTTGGTGGGTAAGCCGCCAGTGTCGCACCGGTGGCAGGGCAAGTCAATGTGGCGGCTCGCGGTCGACGGTACGGACTTCGGAGCACTCGGGTTGCAGCGCTTCCTCGATCACTTCCAGCGCCAGGTGAGGCTGGGCGGCGCCGCACATGAAGATGTCGGCGGCCGCGAAGCCGTTTTCCGGCCAGGTGTGGATCGAGATATGGGACTCCGCCAGCAGCACTACGCCGGTTACGCCCAGTCCGGTGCCGAAGCTGTGGAAGTGGCTGTGAAGCACCTGCGCACCGGCTGCCGCCGCCGCACCGCGCAGCAATTGCTCGATCTTTATGCAGTCCGCCAGAAGGCCCGGCTCAATGCCGGACATGTCGGCCAGCAGGTGCGTGCCGCTTGGTTGGTGAATACTCACTTATGGCCTCCGCCGCCACCGCCGCTGCCCCAACTGCCGGAATTGGAAGACCAACTGCTGCCGCGATAGCCTCCGCCGCTGCTTGAAGAAGGCTCGCTGATGAATTTGATCCAGCTCGAGCCGACGCTGAACATGCTCACCACCAGGGCGTAGCCGAAGAATTTATTCATTTTTTGTTTTGATCGTCGAGTGCATCCAGCACCACGGCTGGCAGGTAAAGCGCCAGGACAGCCATAAGGGTCGGGCCGATGGTGCCGCCAAAATTGAACAGCAACGGAATCGCATTCAGCGCCAGGATCCCGATCATCCAGTTCTTGGCCGAGCGTTTGTAGCTGTCCTTGCTGAAATCTTGTGCAGCCGTGGCACCGGTTTTATCTTCGCCTTTGACCGCGTCGCCGAACCAGGCCTTGAGCTGGTCCCAGGCCACGGGCGTGGAACGTGACCAGCCAAGTTCAGTGGTCGTGAGTTCGGCCGCCAGCGTCACCTGCTGGCGTTTGTATTCGTAGACGTGGGTATGGTCGCCTGCTTGCACGCGCCAGTTGAAGGCGCCGGCCGCATAAGTGACGACCGAGTTGTAGTCATACAGCTTGGAGTAGTCCGCCTTGTCGAACGTGACGGCCTGGGAATCCAGCACTTTCGCCTCCGGCCACTGGTCCATCACGTTGGCGCGCGACCAGCCGTCTTCGGTTTCCACCAGCCAGGTGAAGCCATTTCGGCTGCCGTACAGCAGGTACTCGGTCCAACCGTTGCCTTCGTCGTCGGCACGGCGCATCACGCCGATCACTGTGAAGTCCTGATTCCCCAGCTTGCCGCTGGAGCCCAAAGGCAGCGTGAAGTACTCCTTTTCCTGCCGTTCGCCGATCGCGATGACTTCCGCTTTCGGGCTGGCTGCGTCGATCTGGGTCTGGCAGGACTGGCAAACCAGGCTTGCCGTCAGGCCGGGCAGGTATTTGATCTGGGTGCCGCAGTTGGGGCAGTCCAGCGCATCGAGCTTGCCGCGGTAACGGCCGCTGGTGCGTTTGATTTCCTCCACATCGCGCAGCAACTGGGCCTGCATGCCTTCCAGCGTGACCGAGACGCCGGTGTACATCAGCGGCAGGCCTTCGTCGGAATAATCGAGCGTGATGAAATGGTCGGCACGCCTGAAATCGGCGACTTTTGCTTCCCAGCCGTCGCCTACCTTGAACGGCAGCTCGCCCTGGCCGCCGATGCATTGCGCGGTCCGGACGTCGGCCGACATATAGCGTGCGCCAACCAGTTGGTAGGGCTTGCCGGGAACAATGTCTTCGAAAGCCGGTAGCTGCGCATCGGGTTTACGCAGCGTGGTCACCGTGTACTGGCCGGAGGCGTCGCCCAGCCAGCCGCTGGTGGCGTCGTCAAAGACGATGAACCACTCGTTCCACATGCCCGCGTCGTAACGAAGCTGGATGCGGCCCACGACATTGAAATTGCGGCCGCCCAGCACGCCGCTGGTGCCGACCTGGATCGGGGAATAGTCCTCCAGCACGGAGGAAATCTTGCCCAGGTCTTTGACCGCGCCGGCTTCCTTCAGTACACGCGTGTTGCAGTACTCGCACACCGCCATGACGGAGGCGTGCGAGCGGAAGTTAACCTCTGCGCCGCAGCTAGGGCAGGAAACGGTTTGCATGCGGCCTGGCTTATCCGATCAGTTTCTTGAGCAGTTCGGCCTTGGTGGCGTCGTAATCGGCAGGCGAGATCAGGCCCTTGTCCAGCAGGGCTTTCAGCTTGCCGAGGCGGTCCTCGATCGATTCCTGTGCCGGCGCGGCGGGTGCGGCCGGAGCTGCTGCCGCCGGCGCCGGGGCTGGCGCTGGCGCCGCGCCCGGATTCAGGGCCTGGCCCATCGCCTGTCCCATCACCTGGCCGACGGTCAGCCCGGCGCCAAGGCCGGCGCCCATGCCTGCCAGGCCGCCTTCGTTGCCGGCTGCCAGGGGGATCGATTGCGCCACCTGGTATTTGGTGAAACCGGCCATCTTGGCGTCGCTCATGCCGCCCTTCATGCCGGCGGAGATACGCTCGTCCAGCGCGGCTTGCAGTTCTTCCGGCAGGCTGACGCTGGCCACATTGAATTCATCCAGGCCGATGCCGTAGCGCGCGAACGCGTCGGCCAGGCCGCCTTTGACTTCCTGCGCCATCAGGGCCTGGTTGGCAGCCATGTCGAGGAAGGCGATCTGCGATGCGCCCAGCGAGTTGGCCATGGAGGCCAGCAGGATGCCGCGCAGCTGGTCTTCCACGTCGTCGCGGGTGTAGGTGCTGCGGGTGCCGCTCAATTCGGTAAAGAACTTGCGCGGATCGGTCACGCGATAGGAATACATGCCGAAGGCGCGCACGCGGATCATGTCGAAATCCTTGTCGCGGATCGTGATCGGCTGCGGGGTGCCCCACTTGCGGCCGGTCTGCACGCGGGTGCTGAAGAAATACACATCCGATTTGAACGGGGAGTCGAACAGCTTGTCCCAGTTTTTCAGGTTGGTCAGCAGCGGCAGGGTTTGCGTGGTGAGCTTGTGGGTGCCCGGGCCGAACACGTCGGCGATCTGGCCTTCGTTGACGAATACAGCGATCTGCGACTCACGCACGATCAGCACACCGCCGTTCTGGATTTCGAAGTCCTGCATCGGGTAACGCCAGGACAGCACGCCTTCCGTTTCTTCGTTCCACTGCAGTACGTCGATAAACTGCTTCTTGATAAAGCTGCCGATACCCATGATGTGACCTCTTAGGAAATGCAGGCGGCGTTGATGCCGCCAATGGAAAGCGAAATAGTGCCGAGCAGGCCGCCAAAGGCGCTGTTGTCGGCCTCAATCTGGTCTTGCGCCATTTTCAGGCAGCGCGTTGTGATCGCGTAGCCGAGTGCTTGCACCACCATGGCGCCCAGGGCCCAGGCCAGGAACTGCTGCCAATCGTTGGTATGCAGGATGCTCGATGCGATGGTCATCGAAAAGCCCAGCATGGCGCCGCCCAGCGACAGGGCTGCCGCGTGGTTGCCCTGCCGGATCAGTTTTACTTCGTCATAGGGCGTCATCCATGTATAGGCTTTGAAGAAGACTACCAACAACAATGCGGCCAGTGCCAGGTGGACCAGATAATTTAGGATGGCGTTCACGTCGATCCCCGGTTAAAGTGACAAGCTTGTACCAAAGGAAACATATTAGAACAAAAGCACGCAAATGACCAAAAAGATTCTCATTGTTTCAGTCTTCGTCGTCGCATCCTGCGGACTTGCCTACGAATTAATCGCCGGCGCACTTTCCAGCTACCTGCTGGGCGATTCGGTGCTGCAGTTCTCCACCATTATCGGCTGCTACCTGTTCGCGATGGGCGTGGGGGCGCATTTTTCCAAGTATGTGAAGGACGAAGACGTGCTGGCACGCTTCGTCGACATCGAAATGGCGGTGGGCTTGATTGGCGGCCTGTCGGCTGCCGTGCTGTTCATGACCTTCGCGTGGGCCTCCGCGCCGTTCCGCACCTTGCTGTACACAATGGTATTCCTGGTAGGGGCCATGGTGGGCATGGAGATTCCACTGGTGATGCGTGCCCTGAACTCGCGCCAGACGGAATTCAGTGAGCTGGTCAGCCGGGTGCTGACTTTCGATTACCTCGGCGCGCTGGCGGTGTCGCTGTTGTTCCCGCTGGTGCTGGCGCCGCAGCTTGGCCTGGTGCGCACCGGTTTCCTGTTCGGGATGCTGAATATCGCGGTCGCCCTGTGGACAATTTACGTTTTTCGCACAGAGCTGGCGAACGTGGCGGGCCGTCTGCTGCGCGCCAGCGCGGTAATGCTGGCGCTGGTGGTCGGTTTCAGCGGCGCGGACCGGCTGACCGGCTGGGGCGAGCACGGCCTGTTCGGCGATGAAATCGTGTATTCGACCAGCACGCCCTACCAGCGCCTGGTGATCACCAAGTGGAAGGACGACCTGCGCCTGTACATCAACGGCAACCTGCAGTTTTCCTCGCGCGATGAGTACCGTTATCACGAGGCCCTGGTGCATCCAGTGATGGGCGCGCTGCCCTGGGCCAAGCGGGTTTTGATCCTGGGCGGCGGCGACGGGCTGGCGCTGCGCGAAGTCCTGCGTTATCCACAGGTGGAACACGTGACGCTGGTGGACCTGGACCCTGCCATGACGGCGGCCTTTACCACCCGTGATGAACTGGTGGCGCTGAACAAGGGTTCCTTCCGCGATAAACGCGTGACCGTGGTGAATGCCGATGCAGCGATCTGGCTGCAGCAGAACCAGGAGATGTTCGACGCGGCGATCGTCGATTTCCCCGATCCTTCCAGCTTCGCACTGGGCAAGCTGTATTCGGTGCCGTTCTACGGCATGCTGAAGAAGCATATTGCGGCCAACGGCCTGGTCGTAGTGCAGGCGACTTCGCCTTTCTTTGCACCGCATGCTTATTGGACCGTGGATGCCACGCTGCGCGAGGTGGGCATGCGCACCTGGCCATATCACCTGTACGTGCCCTCGTTTGGCGAATGGGGTTTCATCATGGCCTCGCCGCAGCTCGACTACCGGCCGCCTGAGTCTTACAGTTTGCCGATGCGCTTCCTGAATGCGGATACCACGCGTGCCATGTTCGCCTTCCCGCCGGACATGAAACCATTGCCGATGGCGCCGAACCGCCTCAACACCCAATCGCTGGTGCATGAATTCGAGCAGGACTGGCGCAGGGTGATTCGCTGATGCTGCGTCGTTCCTTCCTGGCCTGGGCCGCCGTCGGCGGCGCCACCGCTGCGGCCAGCGTGGCGGGTTACCTGCGCTGGCAGGAGATTACGCCGACTGTCAGTGCGCCGGGCCGCGAGGAAGGGCACTTCCTGCGTGACGGCAAACCCTTGCCCGCTCCTTTGCAGTCGCTGTCGACGGACGTGCTGATTCTCGGCTCCGGCGTCGCGGCGCTGACAGCGGCATGGCAGTTGCGCAAGCAGGGCCACGATGATTTCCTGATGCTCGATGGGCCGGAACCTTATGGAAATGCGGCTGGCGGGCGCTTTGGATCGTTGGCATATCCAACGGGGGCGCATTATTTGCCGCTGCCGACGGAAGAATGCGCCCACGTGCGTGAATTGCTGGCCGACCTGGGCGTGATCCAGCGCGGGGCGACTTCGCGCAAGCCATATTACGATGAGCGGTATTTGCTGCATGCGCCGGAGGATAGGCTTCTCTTTAACGGCGCCTGGCAGGAGGGGGTTCTGCCGCACGAGGGAGTGCCAGATGCCGAACTGGCCGAACATAAACGCTTCTTTGCGCAAGTGGAGGCGCTGCGCGGCGCGGTCGGGGCGGATGGACGGCGCAGGTTTACTTTTCCCAGCGAGCATTCGTCGTCGGATGCCGAGGCGATGCAGCTCGATGGGATGAGCTTTGGCGCCTGGCTTGCGCAGCAAGGATATCGGGCGCCTTCCCTGCTTTGGTACATGGATTACTGCTGCCGCGACGATTATGGCGCGGGCCTCGATGCGATCTCCGCTTGGGCGGGGCTGCATTACTTCTGTGGGCGCGGCGGCGAGGCCGAAAACGCGGAGCAGGGCGCCTGGCTCACTTGGCCGGAAGGGCTGCAGGCGCTGGCGAGCGGCATGGAACGGCTGGCGCAGCCCAAGCGGCTTGCCGGCAGTGCGGTGCGCGTCCGCGTGGACAACGGCAGCGGCTGGACCAGTCGCGGGCGAGGCGTGGAAGTGCTTTGCTTCGCGCTGGAACGCGGTGTGGCGCGCACCTTCACGATCCGTGCGCGGCGCGTGATTTCGGCGATGCCGTTGCATGTCGCGGCGAGGGTTGTGGAAAACATGCAGGATGTCCACAAGCAGATTCACGCGCCCTGGATGGTGGCGAATTTCCTGATGAAGCGTTTTCCACAGGAGCTGCCGGCGGTGCCGCTATCCTGGGATAACGTGGTGCATGGCACCAACGGCCTTGGTTACGTGGTGTCGACGCACCAGGACATCCGTGTGGCGCCACCGGAGAAAACGGTGTTCACCAGCTACGTGGCGCTGGCCGACCGCGACCCCCGCGAAGCCCGCAAATGGATGACGGCGGCGAGCGGTGAAGAACTGCTGGCGCTGGCGAGCATCGACCTCAAGGCGGCCTATGGTGCGCAATTCGAGCGCTGCGTGGAGCGTGTGGATATCACCTTGCGTGGCCACGCGATGGCGGTTCCGGTGCCGGGTTTCCGCAGCGATGCCGGCTTGAAGGCCTTGCGGGAGATGGATGGCCCGGTGCTGTTCGCCCACTCCGACCTGAGCGGCTTTTCGGTGTTCGAAGAAGCGTCCTGGTGGGGATACCGCGCAGCGCAGCGGGCGTTGCGCGGTTAGCGGCCGCGCTCAGGCGGCCGGCGGCAGGGTGTTGGAGTAGACGGACACGCCCTCGAGATCCCGGAGGTCGATTGTGAATGCTTTCGTCTGCGGGTCAATATTCACTTCCCCGAAGAACTGGAAGCCGGCGAAGGGCGACAGGTTGGTCTGTCCGGTGGGAGGGGCTTTCTGGAATTTGAGCTGTGGGCCGAACGTGGCATCCAGGGCGTTAGGGCCGAACGTACCGGCATTCAACGGGCCGGCCACGAACTCCCAGAATGGCGAGAAGTCGGTGAATTGGGCCTGCGCCGAATCGTAGTAGTGAGCGGCGCAGTAGTGAACGTCGGCAGTTATCCACACCACGTTCTTGATCGACTTGATGTCGCGCAGCAGGCCGGCTATTTCTATCTCGCGGCCCAGCGGCACACCGTCGTTTCCGTTGGCGATTGCTTCCCAGCGCGCGGTGCCGTTGGCATCCTTGCCGTCGGGGACGTGCAGGCCGATCGGCATGTCGGCAGCAATCACTTTCCAGGTTGCGGTTGACTGCGAGAGCGAGTCCTTGAGCCATTTGACTTGTGTTGCACCCAGGAAGGCGCTTGCATCGCTCTCAACGGCTTGCAGGTTGGTGCTGTTCGGGCCGCGGTAAGAGCGCATGTCGAGGACGAACACGTCAAGCAAGGGGCCGTAGGGAATGCGGCGATAGACGCGCTGCGATTCGGGCTGGTCGCCCCAGCGCATCGGCGCGTACTCGAGGAAGGCTTGTTTGCCGCGCGCGATCAGCGTCTGGATGTTCTTTTCTGTGTAGCGGGTGTCTGCGCTCAGGTCTTTGGAGGCCGACCAGTTGTTGGTGACTTCGTGATCGTCCCATTGCCAGATCTGCGGGACTTCGGCGTTAAAGCGGCAGATATTCTCGTCCATCATGTTGTAACGGTAGCGGCCGCGGAATTCGTTGAGCGTTTCGGCAACTTTCGATACTTCCGGAGTGACGATGTTCTTCCAGATACGGTTGTTTTCCGCCTTGACCTCAGCGCTGATCGGGCCGTCGGCATAGATATTGTCGCCGCTGTGGACAAAGAAATCCGGCTGGCGCTTGCGCATCGCCTCGTAGATCTTCATGCCGCCAAACCCGGTATTGATGCCCCAGCCCTGGCCTGCCGTGTCGCCGCTCCATACGAAACGCACCGGACGTTTGCCGTCCGGCGATGGCAATGTGCGGAAGCTGCCTGTCGCCAGCTCGCTGCCGATCTTCAGGTCGGTGGCGCTGTCATAGGCCACGCGCAGGAATATCTTTTCTCCGGAGGGCAGGCCGGTCAGCTCAATTCGGCTGGTGAAATCGCTTGCTTCCGTAGCCGTCGGGCCAATGACCTGGCGTGGATTGAGGAAGCTCTCGGTGGTATCGAACTCCACCCGCATTCGCGCCGGGCGGTCGGAGCGCGCCCATACCACTGCGCGGCCGTCGGCAATGTCGCCAATCTGAAAACCATACGGCAGCTTGGGGCGTTCGGATTCGGAGGCGATGATGGTTGGCGCTGCAGTACTGCTGCCGGAACCGCCGCAGCCGGCCAGCCCGAAGGCGGCGGTACCGACGGTGAATGCCCCGGTGTGGGTCAGGAAGCGCCTGCGGGTATAGCCTGGATGCGTCATATTGGAACCTCATTGATGTTGGGCGGTACATCAATGTATTTTCGGAATATGACGGGCAATTGACGAAAGGCCTCTTCGTGCTCGAAGAGGCCTTTCGGGGAGAGGCGGGATTACTTGGCGGCAGGGGCTGCAGCCGGTGCAGGCGCCGCGGCCGTGGTCGGGGCCGGGCTCGCCTTCACTTCGGACTTGGTTTCAGCAGGCTTTTCAGCCTTCTTGTGGGTGCTCTTGTGAGCGGCCTTCTTTTCGACTTTGGCTTCGGTCTTGGTTTCTGCTTTTGCTTCAACCTTGGCTTCCGCCGCAGGAGCTGCTGCTGGCGCTGGAGTAGCCGGAGCAACTGGGGTGGTGGCGAAAGCAGCGGTAGCGAACAGGCCGGCGATCAGGGTAGCGATGGTCTTTTTCATGGTGTGTGTCCTTTAGTAGTCGAATCAGTGGGCTGCGTGTTTGGCGAAATTACTTGGCTGCTGGGGCTGCGGCTGGCGCAGGGGCTGCAGCCGGTGCACCAGCCGCGGCCGTGGTCGCAGCCGGGCTCGCCTTCACTTCAGACTTGGTTTCAACAGGCTTTTCGGCCTTCTTGTGTGCCGCCTTGTGCACGGACTTCTTTTCGACTTTGGCTTCGGTCTTCGCTTCCGTTTTAGCTTCCACCTTGGCTTCAGCCGCAGGCGCCGCTGCCGGTGCCGGGGTGGTTGGAGCAACTGGGGTGGTAGCGAAAGCAGCGGTAGCGAACAGGCCGGCGATCAGGGTAGCGATAGTCTTTTTCATGGTGTGTGTCCTTTTAATGAGTAGTCTTCAAGTCGGTTTAGCGAGCGTTATTTGGCTGCTGGAGCGGCGGCTGGCGCAGGTGCCGCGGTGTGGGCGGCCTTGTGCGTGCCTTTGTGTTCGGTTTTCTTCTCGGCTTTCGCTTCGGTCTTGGCTTCGACCTTCGCTTCCACCTTGGCTTCAGCTTTGGCGCTGGTGGCCGCAACGGCTGCGGCAGGAGCGGCGGCTGGCGCTGGAGTGGCCGGAGCGGCTGGGGTGGTAGCGAAAGCAGCGGTAGCAAACAGGCCGGCGATCAGGGTGGCGATGGTCTTTTTCATGGTGCGTGTCCTTGGGAAGAAAATTATATAAATCGTTTAGCTTTTATTCGATTACTTCTTTTCAGCGGCAGGCTTCTGAACCTCCTGCTTGACTTCTTGTTTGACTTCGGCTTTGACTTCAGCCTTCACTTCAGCCTTCACTTCCGGGACAGCTGGGGTAGCTGGAGCAGGAGTTTGTTGTGCGAATGCGGCGCTTGCGAACAGACCGGCGATCATGGTTGCGATGACTTTTTTCATTTTTAAATCCTCACTATTAGTTGATCTTGTGTAGCGCACTGTTTCCTGTGTCACTGAGCTGAAAACGGGCTCACTCAGCAGTGTGTTGACGCTCATTACAAACCCTTACATTTGTCGCAGATTTACAAAACTTTACGCAGGACTCATCGAAGCGACATGCCGGCTCCCTAAAGTGGCCCTACCCACTAACCTTTATTAGGAGATGTCATGAACAAGAAGTCCTGGATCGCAATTGCCGCTGTAGTCGCCGCCCTGGGCGGTACCGCCGCTTATGCCGGCGGCAACCACGGAGGTGGCCATGGCCATGGGCCTGGACACAGCCCGTGGACGATGGATGCCGCGCAGGCGGACAAGCACATCGAAGCAATGGTGGCGCACATCCTTCCCGACGCCAGCGACGCGCAGAAATCGCGCCTGAAGGAAATCGCCAAGGCCTGCTTCAACGACGTCAAGCCGATCCACCAGCAACTGCAGGAGGGGCATGAGGCGATGAGCCGTCAGCTCGCCCAGCCGGCAATCGACCGCGCCGCGCTGGAAACCCTGCGTGCCGACCATGTGAAGAAGATGGACCTGATGTCGCGCCGCGTGCTGGCCGCTGCGATGGACGCGGCCGAAGTGCTCACGCCGGAACAGCGCAACAAGTTCAATGGCGCCTTGCACATGATGGCGACCAGCCACATGGGGAGCCATTAAGCTATAGTCTCAACCATGTCCCAACCCCTTGTCCTCATCATCGACGACGACCAGCGCCTGGCGGCCATGGTTGAAACCTACCTGGCCCAGAACGGCCTGCGCGTGGAGCATGCCGAGACCGCGCAGGCCGGCCTGGACCGGCTGGCGCAGGCCGCGCCGGGCAGCTTTTCCGCCCTGATCCTCGACCTGATGCTGCCCGACGTCGATGGCCTGGAGGTGTGCCGCCGCTTGCGCGGCATGCCGCAGCCGCTGCGCAGCCTTCCGGTGTTGATGCTGACGGCCAAGGGGGACCCGCTGGATCGCGTCATCGGCCTGGAACTTGGCGCCGACGATTACCTGCCAAAGCCTTTCGAGCCGCGTGAATTGCTGGCGCGTTTGCGCGCCCTGCTGCGCCGCCCCACGCTGGCCGACGCAGGTTCGCCGGCGGGGCTGCCGTCGGCCGCCGAGCCGCCCCTGCGTTTCGGCCGGCTCGAAATCGACCCCGGCGCGCGCATTGTGCGTGTCGACGGCGCCGAGCGGCCGCTGACCGCCTACCAGTTCGACCTGCTGATGGCCTTTGCCCAGCGGGCCGGCCGCGTGCTGTCGCGCGAACAGCTGATCGACGCGCTCAAGGGCGGCGCACTGGAACCGTTCGACCGCTCCATTGACGTCCACGTGGGCCGGGTACGCGCCGCGATTGAGGACGACCCCAAGGCGCCGCGCCGCATCATTACCGTGCGCGGTGCCGGCTATGTCTTCGCGAAGGTGCAGGATGCGTAATTTCAGCTCGCGCATGTATGTGCGCATTTACTCGACGCTGCTGGCCTGCATCGTGCTGGCCGTGCTGATGTTCGGCTATATCCATTTCTGGTTTGCGCCGCCGCGCCATATGCCGCGCAATGCCACCATTGCAGTCACCATGTTGCTGTTGATGATTGCGATCGTGATCGCGGCAGGCGCCTATCCGGTGGTGCGGCGCATTACGCGCAGGCTGGAGCAGCTGCAAACCAGCGTGCAGGCCTGGGGCCGCGGCGACCTCACGGCGCGCGTCGAAGTCAAGGGTGCGGACGAAGTAGCGCAACTGGCAGCCAGTTTCAACGATTCGGCGGCGCGCATCGAGGCGCTGGTCGGCGCGCAGAAGTCCCTGCTGGCCAATGCCTCGCATGAGCTGCGGTCGCCGCTGGCGCGCATCCGCATGGCGGTCGAATTGCTGCAGGATTCCGCCAGCCCGGCGATCCGCCAGGAATTGGCGCGCAATATCTCTGAGCTGGACCAGTTGATTGACGAAGTCCTGCTGGCCAGCCGGCTGGACGCGGTGCCGCCGGATAGCGCGGCGCAGGACGATGTGGACCTGACGGGCATCGTTGCCGAAGAATGCGCGCGGCTCGGTGCGGCGCTGGATGGGGTGGCAAACCCCATGCGCGGCGACGCAATCCTGTTGCGGCGCATGGTGCGCAACCTGCTGGAAAACGCCCGCCGGCATGGCGGTGCCGCGGAAGTGTGCGTCATGCTGGCCAGCGCGGCTGGTGGAACCATGCTCGACGTGTGCGACCGCGGACCAGGCGTGCCGCCGGCCGAGCGTGAGCGGATTTTCGAGCCGTTCTACCGCCTGCCCGGCACCTTGGAAAAGGCGGGCAGCGTCGGCCTGGGCCTGTCGCTGGTGCGCCAGATCGCCCGCCGCCACGGCGGCGAAGTCGAATGCCTGCCGAATGGCGAGCATGGCGCCTGCTTCCGGGTTACGCTCCCGTCAGGCGGTCAGCCATCCGCTTGATGGCGCGCAGCTGGCGGCCGCCCTGCACCGAGTAGTCCGGATCGTCGTAGCCCCACCAGTCCCAGCAAGCCTTTGGATTCGGCATCGGGCTGATTGCGGCCGTTTGCGGGTAGAGCACCACGATGCGGTTGGTGTCGGCCCAGGCGTTGTAGCCGGCATGGCGCGCGTAAGTGTCCTTCAGGGTGCCGATGTCCTGCATGCAGCCGTGCAGGGCGATGTGCAGCTTGCAGCCCGCGCCGCCTGTCTCGCAGCCCGGCGGGATGTAGACGTAGCCGGTATTGGCCATGCCGTGCGTCTCCGGCGCCGGCAGGAATTCGGACTGGTCGAATTCCTGCAGCTTGCCTGCCGGGGCGGCGCTGTTGCCGCGCGCTTTCAGCGGGCCGTAGATCCATTGCAGCAGGTTGCCGGCCGCGTCGAAGCCGCAGTTGCTGATAAAGGGTGCAGCCAGGGCATCGCACTTGTTGCCGAAGCTGTCGGTCGGCATGGCGTGGCCGGCGGCAAGGTCGTTCTTGTACTGCAGCTGCGCGGCGGGAATGAAGGCTGCGTAGTATTTCGCCAGGTCGGCCATCGAGGCCTGCGGCACCAGCTTGTCGAGGGTGCCGGAGAACATCCACACGCGGTGGGCTGCCAGCTTCGCGACCGGATCAACCAGGCCCGCTTCAGCGCGCTTGCGCGTCACCGCCGCCAGTTCGGCCACGTCGGCGCCTTTGCAGCTTCCAATTGCATTCATCATGCTGCCCTGCGCACAGTAGTAGCTGCCGCCCGCGATGATGCCCGCGCCAACCACGCTGCCTGAATACGCGACCTGGTATTGCACCGCCATGAAGGCGCCGGAAGACAGGCCGGAAACCGATGCTTGCCGGGCTTTCATGGCAGGCAGCGGTGCCGGCGCGGCCGCCGCTTGCGTGGCGGCGGCCAGCGCCAACGTGCAGCCGGCAATTGTCATACAATCGGAAATTCGAACGAACCGGAAGAGACTACCCATGCCATCTATCCTCACCAAGTTTACAGCGCTGTCCGCGCTGAGCCTGAGCGCCGCGGCTGCCTTCGCACAGGCGCCAGCCGCGCAACCTGCAGCCGTTACTGCCGCCAACGCGCCAGCCGCGAGCTGCCCCGCCATCCTGAAACAGTCCTTCAACCGCCTGCAGGATGATGCGCCGCAGGACCTGTGCCAGTACGCCGGCAAGGTGATCCTGGTCGTCAACACCGCCAGCTATTGCGGCTACACCCCGCAGTACAAAGGGCTGGAAGAAGTGTATGCGAAATACTCGGAAAAAGGCTTGGTGGTGCTGGGTTTCCCGTCGAATGATTTCGGCAAGCAGGAGCCGGGCAGCAGCAAGGAGATCGCTGACCTCTGCTACAACACCTATGGCGTGAAGTTCCCGATGTTCGCCAAGTCCGTGGTGTCGGGCGATGCGCCGAACCCGTTCTATGCGAAGTTGATCAAGGCCACCGGCAAGGCCCCGGCCTGGAACTTCCATAAATACCTGATCGACCGCAAAGGCAATGTGCTCGAAAGCTTCCCGAGCAAGGTCAAGCCGGACGACAAGGCCCTGGTCGTGGCCCTCGAAAAGGCGCTCGCAGGCTGATCCTTTCGCGCCGGAGAGCCGGCGCCCCCTTTGTCGAACATGGCGCAATTTAGTTGTTGACCAAACGCCAATCTTAAAACTACACTAGTAGTACTACAGGTGTAGCAGTCGCAATACGCGGCAGATTTCGATGGAGGTGGGAATGGAAGAGCCTGCGAACGACGTGTCGCTCAGTGAAATGCAGCTGAGCGTGATGCGCGTGCTATGGAGCAAGCAGAGCGCGACGGTGGCCGAAGTGGTGGCGGCCCTGCGCGGTACGCGGCTGCTGGCCCACACCACGGTGGCGACCGTACTCAACAGGCTGGAAAAGCGCCAGCTGGTCGAATCCTGGCGCGATGGGCGGCAATTGGTGTTTCGTGCCCTGGCGTCCGAAGAGCAGGTACAGCGTTCGATGGTCACTGGCCTGGTGTCGAACCTGTTTTCCGGCAGCGCTGGAGAGCTGATGAGCTATCTGCTGCGCAGCAAGGACGTGGACAGCGACGACCTGGCCAAGATCCGCGCCATGCTTGACTCGAATGGAGATGGCAATGATTGACGCATTGTTTGTCTGGTTGTGCACCTACCTGATGCATAGCACCCTGCTGTTGGGGATCGCTGCGCTGCTGGACCGGGCCGGGGCCTTGCGCCGCCCGCGCCTGGCCGAAATCGTCTGGCGCGTGGCCCTGTTCGGCGGCGTGCTGACTGCATCGATGCACGCTCCGCTGCATATGCTGTGGGAGCGGAACATGCCGGAACAAGCGGTCAAGGCTTCCCATGCCGCTGGCGCCGCACCGCTGGTCCAGGCGCCGCGCGCCGCCAAGCCGGCCGGGCCTGTCCTGGCGCCGGCTGCCAGCCGGGCCGTTACCGAGGAGACGGACGCCGCGTGGCAATTGCCGACCTCGTTGGCACCCGTGGTGCCCCTGGTGGTCGGCGCCTGGCTGGCCTGGGTCGCATTTGGCTGGACCGGCATTGTCCTGACCGCGAAACGGCTGAACCGCATGGCGCGCGCCTGCCCCCCGCTGGACGACGCCGAATTGTTCAGGTTCGCGTCCGGCGTGGCCCAGCGCCATGGACGGATGGTGCCGGCCATCCGATTGAGTGCCCACTGGGTCAGTCCCCTGGTAACGCCGAACGGCGAGATTTGCGTGCCGCACTGGGCCCTCAGCCAGTTGGACAGCAAGCAGCGCCAGGCCATGTTGGCGCACGAAATCGCCCACGTCATGCGCGGCGACCCGGCCTGGCGCTACGCGGCGCAGTTGATCCAGTGTCTCGGCTTTTTCCAGCCCCTGAACGCGCATGCCCTGCGCCGCCTCGACCTGGCGGCCGAACTGGCTTGCGACGAGTGGGCTGCCAGCGCGGCCGGCAACCGGCGGGCGCTGGCGCAGGTACTGTATGCCTGTGCCGAAAGGTTACCGCAGCACGCGACACCGCCAATGGTCATGGCAATGGCGCGCAACCCTTCGCCGCTCCTGTTACGGATCGGCTCACTTTTAAAGGATGTCCCTATGTCTTCGAATACGCCGTTTCGTACCAAGGCTGTGCTGGTTTCCCTGGCGATGGTCGGTGCCGTGCTGGCGCTGCCGCCTTTGGCGGTGGGCGGGAATGCCGCCACCAAGGTCGTGTTGAATGAGCCGGCCGGCGAGTTGAGCGCCACCATCCGCGGCGCATTTCAATTGAATGCCGACGAGAGCGACGTCGCCATGGTGGGCGAATCGGTGCTGGTGCGCCAGAACATCTCGGGCAAGACGCTCAGCGCGGAGTTCGTACCCGGCGCCGCAGGCAAGGTGGCGCGCACCTACCAGGTCAACGGCAAGACGCAAGCGCTGGATGCCGAAGGGCGCGCATGGCTGCAAAAGGTGTTGCCGACGATTATGCGCCAGGTGGAGACCGATGCAACCGTGGCCCAGCGCGTCAAGCAACTGCACGCCAAAGGCGGCACTTCGCTGGTCCTGGAAGAGATCAGGAAGATCCAGTCTGCCGATTCCCGCGAGCGCTACCTCGGCGCGCTGCTGAGCGCCGCGCCGCCACGTGCCGAGCAGGTCGGGCCGATCCTGGCCGTGGTCGGCAGCCTGAATGAGGAGGCCTTGCAAGCAGAGGCCATCGTCAAGCTGCTGAAGAGTGCGAAATTCGGCAGCGCCGAGTATGGCCAGGTGCTGGCAACCATCGGCGGCATGAAGACCCAGAACCGTACCTGCGACCTGCTTGTCGCATTGGGCGCCGTGATGCCGGCCGATGCCGAACTGGCGCGCCAGTTCCGGCGCGCGGCCAAAGTCTTGCCGGACGTGGAGCGTGGCCGGGCCGAGCGCGCCATCGACCATCTGAACGTCTGATCCCTGCCTGCGCCGGCGGCTTCTGTGCCGCCGATGCAACGTTTTCGTCCCAGCCGCCGCGCCGCTGCAGCCCCAGCGGCGCTAGCGCGCCCCGCATTTTCCCTGCATTTCCCCGCTCCCGCCGCTCAGAAAATTATTTTTTTGAGAATTATTTTTTTACAATCCTTGCCACAAAGATATCGACTACTGATAATATCTTCGCAACGAAAAAGAGAGCATTTCAACATGAATGCCTGGCGCGGTAGTAAGACTAGCATCCTGAGGGGACAAGGTTGGAGACCATTTCGCGCATCATCAATGACAATAATTTCGTCCGCGTCCGCGGCATCGGGCCGCGCAACCTGTTCTTGAAACTGGAGGCGTTCAATGCCGCCGGCTCGATCAAGATCAAGACTGCGCTGGGCATGCTGGACGCGCTGGAAGGCAGCGGGCGGCTGGCCCCGGATTCGGTCCTGATCGAGTCCTCATCGGGCAGCCTGGGCGTCGCCCTGAGCATCATTTGCGCCGAACGGGGCTACCGCTTCACTTGCGTGGTCGACGCCAATACGTCGCCCAGCAATATCAAGCAGATGAAATTGCTCGGTGCCGACGTCGTGATGATCACCCAGCGCGACCAGAATGGCGGCTACCTGGGCAGCCGGATCGCCTATATCCAGCAACGGCTGGCGAGCGATTCGCGTTATGTCTGGCTCAACCAGTATGCCAATCCGGAGAATCCGCTGGCCCACGCCCGCACCACCGCCCGCTCCATCCTCAATGCATTCGATCAGGTCGACTACCTGGTGGTGGGCGCCGGCACCACCGGCACCCTGATGGGTTGCCAACAATATTTTTCACAGCACAGCCCGCATACCCGGATCATTGCGGTCGACAGTGTCGGCTCGGTGACCTTCGGTTACGCGCCCGGCCCGCGCCACGTGCCGGGACTGGGCACCAGCCGCCGCCCGGAGATCTTCAATCCGCAAGGCTTGCACCGGCTTGAAATGGTGCCGGAAATCGACACGATCGCCATGTGCCGCCACCTGGCCCGCAGCAATGGCATCCTGGCCGGCGGTTCGACCGGCACGGTGCTGGCCGCGGTCTACCGCATGTCCGAATACTTCCCCGCCGGCGCCACCGTGGTGGCCATTTCGCCCGACCTGGGCGAGCGCTACATGGACACCATTTACGACGACGATTGGGTGGTCGACCGCTTCGGCCGCATCCCGCCCGCCCTCATTCCCAAGGAAGAGCTGGTCTCTCCCGTTGATACATCCGCAGCAAAGTAGACGTCCGATGAATTAAAGCCGCCCCGGTTCCCGGGGAAAGATACTGACCGCAAGGGAGTTGTATGTTTAGCTTTAGTGTTGTGTCTGGTGTTGATGTCAAGAATATCCTGGAGAGCGCGCCGCAGCAGGCGATCGCAAGCGCCGAGCTTGCCTACCTCGCTCATCACGAAGGCAAGACCCTTAATCCGGACAGCTATTTCCTGCGCTTTCCGGAACAGAAGCAAAACCGCATCATCGCCCTGCCAGCCGCCATTGGCGAGCAGGTGGACGTTGCCGGCATCAAATGGATTTCCAGCTTCCCCGACAATATCAGGCAAGGCATACCGCGCGCCTCGGCCGTGCTGGTATTGAACGACCTGGCGACCGGCTATCCGTTTGCGCTGCTGGAAGGTTCCCTGATCAGTGCCGCGCGCACCGCCGCCTCGGCCGTGCTGGGAGCTTACTGGATCAACGGCCGCCGCCGCCGCGCCGCCAGCATTGCCTTCATCGGCGCCGGCATCATCGCCCGCAACATCTTCGATATGTTCCTGGCCGACGACTGGAGCTTCGCGCGCATGCAGGTGCACGACCTGACGCCGGATTCGGCCGCCGCCTTCGCCGCCCACGCACAAAGCCGGCACCCAGCCATGGCAGTCGAAACGGCCGACCTGGCAGCGGCGCTGGGCGCCGATATCGTCGTGTTCGCCACCACGGCCGGCACGCCCTACGTGCCGCGCGCCACCCGTTTCGCCGCCGGCCAGATCGTCTTGAACATTTCCCTGCGCGACCTGATGCCGGAATCGCTGCTCGACGCCAACAACCTGTTCGACGACGTCGACCACTGCATGAAGGCCGACACCTCGCCGCATCTCGCCGAACAGTTGCTGGGCGACCGGCGCTTCGTGAGCGGCACGCTGGCGCAGCTGATGCGCGCCGAGATTGTGCTGGATGGCAGCAAGCCCACCATCTTTTCGCCCTTCGGCATGGGCATCCTTGACCTTGCCCTCGGCAAGCATGTGCTGGCCCAGGCCCGCCTGCGCGGCCTGGCACGCGAGATCCCTGGCTTCTTTGGTGAAACCCAACGCTGGTAGGCAGTGCGCCAGCTGTCGCCGACACCTTGCACCCGTCGCGGGAACCTGCACCAGGAAAAGGAGGAATGATGAAGATCGACCGTCTGTTTGTTGCCGAGCACCATCCAATCAGCATTACGCCGCAAGGCGACCGCAGCCTGCAGGCGCTGGCTGCCTATATCGAACAGGAACAGGGCACGCTGGCACATTCCTTGCGCCGCCATGGCGCCATCCTGTTCCGCGGTTTCGACGTGGCCGATGCCGGGCACTTCAGCCAGGTCGCGCGCCAGCTGGGCGGACAGCCGCATGCCTATGTCGGCGGTAATTCGCCGCGCACCCGCGTCAGTGCCGACGTCTCCACCTCAACGGAATATCCGGCCAGCGAGACGATCTCGCTGCACAATGAAATGTCGTACCAGCCGGACTGGCCGCGCCGCCTGTTCTTCTTCAGCCAGCTGCCGGCGCTGGCCGGCGGCCAGACCTCGCTGGCCAACGGCCGCGACATCCTGGCCCATCTGCCTGCCGAGATTGTGGAAGCGTTTCGCCGCAAGCGCGTCAACTATGTGCGCCATTTCCATGCCAACGGCAAGGTCGGCAAGACCTGGCAGTCGACCTACCAGACCGACAGCCGGGCCGAGGTCGAACAGATCGTGGCGCAACAAGGTTCGCGCTGCCACTGGAAGCCCGATGGCGGGCTGCAGGTGAGCACCGTCTGCGACGCCATCATTACGCACCCCGAGACCGGCGAGGAAGTCTGGTTCAACCAGGCCGAACAATGGCACCCGTCCGCCCTGCCAAAGGAAGTCCGCGACTTCTACCAGCAGCGCGGCCTGCTGGCCCACCATTGCGAATTCGGCGACGGCACGCCGATGGACGAGGCGATGCTGGCCGAGACGCGCCGCGTCGCCACCCGGCACAAATTGCTGTTCGACTGGCAGGCCGGCGATGTGCTGATGCTCGACAACGTCCTCATGCTGCACGGCAGGGAACCATTCAAGGGGCCGCGCAAGACCCTGGCATACCTGTCGGCCGCCTGAACTGCGGCCGGGCGGGACGTTTCAACATTCATTCAGACCAAACTTTTACAAAAAGGGGACTTATGTTGTCGGCTCAAGAAAACCACGGCGGCGGTGATCAGGTATACCTGCGTCCGGAAGTCAAGATGGAACCGCTGATCTGTGGCTGGTATGCGTGGTCGCACCTGATCGCGCCGGCGCAGCTGGCGCTGCACATCACTTACCGCATCCTGCCCCTGATGCAATCCTTTGTCGCCAATCCGGCCGTGCACATCGCCGCCTCCAGCGACCCGAAAATGTACGGCGGCCCTTTCATGAGCCTTGGCGAGCAGGACATCGCGCAGGTCAAGCAGCTGATCGAGCGCACCAAACTTGACTGTGCCAGCCTGATCCAGTTCGCCCAGGACCTCAAGGCGCTGGACGCCATGCTGCAGGACAAGGCCACCGGCTATTCGCTCAACGAGTACTACGCGAGCCTGCCGCCATCGCTGCAGGGCCTGGTGGAACTGCTGTACGACATCAACCACCGCCCCAATATCCGCCTGTTCGAAGGCTTGATGTATGCCGACAGGATGACCGACGCGGTGCAGGAAATGCGCATCAGCCTGGAACGCGACGCCGACCGTCATTTCTTCATGAGCACGCCACGCCTGGCGCAAAAGGGTACGCTGATCAAGAAGATGCGCTTCGATGACCCGCGCCTGGACCGCCTAGCTGCCATGCGGGTGCAGGCCGCGTCGTTCCGCGACATCGCCAGCGCCTTCGACATTGCCGAAGCCGACCTGCCGGATTTCCGCGAGTTCTTCACCAGCGCGGCGCCGCGCCGCAACGGCGAAGCCGGCTATGGCGGCGAGCAGGTGCGCATGCGCTACTTCGGCCATGCCTGCGTCCTGTTCCAGACCGCCGATACGGCCGTGCTGTTCGATCCCTTCGTCAGCACCGAACATGGCCCTGACCAGCGCTACACCATCGCCGACCTGCCGGACTTCATCGATTACGTCGTGCTGACGCACTCGCACCAGGACCATTTCAATGCCGAGATGCTGATCCAGTTGCGCAGCCGCATCGGCCGCATCATCGTGCCAACCAGCAACAGCGGGAATATCGCCGACCCGGCCATCAAGCAGACCTTGCTGGAACTCGGCTTCGAGCGCATCGACGTGCTGGATGCCTTCGACGAAGTCGCCCTGCCGGAAGGCAAGATCGTCAGCCTGCCGTTCACCGGCGAGCACGCCGACCTGAGCATTTACAGCAAGCAAGCCATCGCCCTCACGCTCAAGGGCAATAAATTCATGTTCCTGATCGATTCGGACGGGCGCGACGCGGTGCTGTACCGGCGCCTGATGCGCCTGATTGGCCCGGTGGACGCGCTATTCATCGGCATGGAATGCCATGGCGCACCGCTGACCTGGCTGTACGAGCCGCTGCTTGGCAAACCGGTCAACCGCCGCAACAACGAATCGCGCCGGCTGTCGGGCGCGGACTGCGCCAGGGCGCAAAACATCTTGGATGAAGTCAAGGCGGCGCGGGTGTTTGTGTATGCCATGGGCCAGGAGCCCTGGATGAAATTCATCATGGGACTGGAATACGAGCCGGACAGCATCCAGCTGGTCGAATCGACGCGCTTCGTGGAGCAATGCAACAGCCAGGGCACTCCCGCCGAGCGCCTGTATTGCAGCAAGGAAGTCCTGTTCCCGCCTAAGGCAGCCGCGCGCCATGGCGGCTAACGACCAGCTGTCGCGCGCGCCTGCCTCCGGCGCCGCCATGGACACCATCGTGCCGCGCCGGCGCGGGCGCGGCCTCGCGCTGGCGGCCGCCGGGCTGGTGGTGCTGGCCGCCGCCGGCGCCGGCTTGCGCTACCTGGTGCCGAGCGGCCTGCAGGTGCTGGCGTCCGACCTGCGGCTCGCCAAGGCCGAGCAGGGCGTATTCCGCGACGAAATCGTGGTGCGCGCCAAGGCCGAAGCGCTGGAATCGGTGATCCTGGACTCGGTCGAGTCCGGCCGCGTCGAGGAAGTGTATGCGGCCGACGGTGCCATGGTAAAGCAGGGAACGCCGCTGTTCCGCATTTCCAATCCCCAGCGCACGCTGGAATTGCTGCAGCGCCAGTCCGAACGCGCGCAGCAGATTTCCAACTTGTCCAACCTGCGCGTGCAGCTCGAAATGAGCCTGACCGACCACCAGCGCCGCCTGTCCGACATGGAATACGCCCTGGAGCAGCAGCGCAAGACGCATGCGCGCAACGCGCAGCTGGCACAGCAGGGCTTCATCTCGAACGTGGTGCTGGAAGAGTCGGCCGACAGCCTGAAGCAGAAGAGCCGGGTACTGGAGGAGGAACGCCGCCGCAACGCCACCGAGACCGAAGTCAAGGGCCGCGCCATCGCCGAGATGGAGAAGGCCATGAAGAGCCTTGACTCCGGGCTGACGCTGGTGACGGCCACGGTGGAGGCGCTGCAGGTCAAGGCGCCAACGCCGGGCCGCCTGACCGACTTCCACCTGCAAGTGGGGCAGACACTGAAGCCGGACCAGCACATCGGCCGCATCGACGATCCCAGCCGCTTCAAGCTGGTGGCGCAGATCGACGAATTCTATTTGAACCGCGTAGCGAGCGGCCGGCGCGGCAGCGTTCGGCTGCAAGAGACCACGTTCCCGGTCACGGTGGCGCGCGTGTTCCCGCAAATTAACGAGGGGCGCTTCCGGGTCGAGCTGAGCTTCGACGGCCAGCAGCCGGACAGCATCAGCCCGGGCCAGAGCATCGACGCCAGCCTGGCGTTGGGCGAGGCCAGCCAGGCCGTGGTGCTGCCCAGCGGGGCATTCCTGAACGACAGCGGCGGCGCCTGGGCCTTCGTGCTGGCCCCGGACGGGCGCAGCGCCGCACGGCGCCCGATCCAGGTCGGGCGCACCAGCAAGACGCAAGTGGAAATCAAGGCCGGCATCAAGGCCGGCGAGCAGGTGGTGATCTCGAGTTACGCCAACTTCGGCAATGCCGACAAACTCGATATCGGTCGCTGAAGCCGGCAGCAGGGCAGGCGGCAGGCAGCCAGGGCAACACGAACGGGCGGTACATGACAACCTTGAAAGTGAAGCGAAAATTATGCTCAAACTAGTGAACGTCAGCAAAATCCATCAGGCGGGCGAAGTCCAGACCACGGCGCTGGCCGGCATCAACCTACACATCCGCGCCGGCGAGTATGTCGCCATCGCCGGGCCGTCCGGCTGCGGCAAATCGACCTTGCTCAACATCCTGGGCATGCTTGATTCGGCCAACCAGGGCGAGCTGTGGTTTGAGGGCCAGAACGTGGCGGACTGGAACGAGGGACGCCTGAACGAGCTGCGCCGCGGCCGCATCGGCTTCATCTTCCAGAGCTTTAACCTGATCGAGGAATTGACGGTCTTCGAAAACGTCGAGCTGGCGCTTGAATACGGCGAGTTGCCGGCCAAGGAGCGCCGCCAGCGGGTGCAAGCCATGCTCGAGAAACTGGGCATCGCGCATCGCGCCAGGCACCGTCCGTCGCAGCTGTCCGGCGGCCAGCAGCAGCGCGTCGCCATTGCGCGCGCGCTGGTGGCCGGGCCGGCCATCCTGCTGGCCGACGAACCGACCGGTAACCTGGATACGGCGCACGGCGAGGAAGTGATGCAGCTGCTGCGCAAGATCAACGAGGAAGGCACCACGGTCGTCATGGTCACCCACTCGCCGTCCCATGCCGCCCAGGCGCAACGCATCCTGACCTTGCTCGATGGCCGCGTAGTGTCCGATTCGCACATCGCCAAAGCGGCCTGAGCCGGTACCTGACGAGGAAAACGAGATGAGACTGAGAGACTTTCGCATCGGCTGGCGCCTCCTGCTGCAAGAGCCGACAGCGTCGTTGCTGACCATACTGGGGCTGGCGGTGGGCTTCACGGTGCTGTTCTGCAGCCTGGCCTTGCTGTACTACACCCATAGCTTCGACCGCCAGGTGCCGGACGCGGAACGCGTCTATATCGTCAAGTCCGCGCCGAACTGGCAGGGCAGCATGTGGCGCGAAAACATCCCGCTGCGCGTCAACGACGCCCTGCAGCGCAGCGGCTTGCCGCTGCAGGCTTCGCGCATCATGCTGGTCGATGCCGAGATGCGCGGCCGCGACCTGGTGCAGCAGGTCAGCCTGGCCGCGGTCGATGCCAGCTTTCCCGCCATGTTCGGGGTGCGGGTCCTGGCCGGCGACGTCAACCAGGCCGTGAGCCGGCCCGACGCCATCGCGCTGACCCTGGCCTCGGCGCAGCGCCTGTTCGGCAGCAGCGACGTGGTAGGCAAGAGCGTGACGATCGGCGGCCAGGCCTTCCAGGTGACGGCGCTGCTGGCGGACGCCCCGGACAATTCGACTGTCGGCTATGCGGCCCTGGGGGCGATCAACACCAATGCCTGGGATGCCAAGTACCGCACCGCGACGCTGGAGGATTGGAGCAACCTGGACGGGCGGCTGTACTTGAAGCTGGGCGCCGGCACCAGCCCCGACGCCGTCGCGCGCATGCTGGAAACGGCGCTGGAAAATTCCCCGCTGCGCTCCCAGCTGAAGCCGGACGAAGCGGCCGAAGTGGGCACGCGCCAGCTGTTCGACGTTGCCCTCGGACCACTGACCAACTCCTACCTGGACCCGGTGCAGCGCAGCGGCAACAGCTCGAAAAAGGGCAACCCGACCGTGCTGGCGGCCATTGCCATCGTCTCGCTGCTGATCCTGTTGCTGGCCACGGTTAACCACGTCAACCTGTCGACGGTGCGCATCATCAACCGTCAGCGCGAGATCGCGGTGCGCAAGGTGCTGGGCGCCAGCGGCGCGCGCGTGATCGGGCAAATGATCGCCGAAGCGGTGCTGGTCTCGACCCTGGCGGCCCTGATCGGCGCCGTGCTGGCGGTGCTGCTGCTGCCGGGGGTGGCCCATTTCACCAGCCTGGCCCTGACTGAGCTGCTGACGGCAGGCAACATCCTGCTCGGCCTGGCCATCTGCCTGGCCTTCGGTGTTGGCGTAGGCGTGCTGGCCGGCGTTTATCCGGCCTGGATGACCGTCAAGATGCGCCCGGCGCAGATCCTGGGCGGGCGCGGCAATACCGAGGGCAAGCACGGCTTCTGGCTGCGCCGCGGCCTGACCGTGCTGCAGTTCGCACTCGGCATGTGCCTGGCCAGCGTGGCGCTGACCATGACCTGGCAGGTGCTGCGCATCAGTAATATGAATTTCGGCTTCGATCCGGATCCGCTGCTGTCGATCGTGCTGCCGGCCAACCTCGACAAGCCGGAAGCGCAATCGTTCCGCGACGCCGTGGCGCGCCTGCCCGGGGTGGCCCAGGCGGCGGCCGCCAGCGAGACCGTCGGCCAATCCTCGCTGTACGACGTCGAAGTGAAGAGCGCCGACGGCCGCGTGTTCAAGATGGGCAGCACCCCGGTCAGCCCGGACTACTTCGATGCCTACGGCGTCGGCCCGGTCGCCGGTCGCCTGTTCAGCGCGGCCATCGACCCGCGCGAGAACGCCAGCGTGGTGGTGATCGACGAGCTGGCGGCGCGCACGCTGGGATTTGCCACGCCGTCGGCCGCGGTGGGCCAGATCATCAGCGTCGGCGACAAGGCGCTGCAGATCGTCGGCGTCAATCGCGCGCTGCTGACCCAGAGCATCAACCGCGAGGTCCGCCCGCGCATCTTCCAGCTGTCGCTCGCCACGCCGTCGCTGACGGTGCGCGTGCAAGGCGACACGGCGCCGGTGTCGGCCGAAATCGAGAAGCTGTGGAGCCAGCACTTCCCCAACAATGTGCTGGTCATCAACCCGGTGCGCCGCATGCTTGAAATCAAGGCGCGCGAGATCACGCCTTTCCTGCGGCTGGTCTCCATGATCACCGTCATTGCCGTGTTGCTGGCCGCCTTCGGCATGTACGTGCTGTCGGCGCACAGCATGCAGCGCCGCGCCCGCGAAATCGTGCTGCGCAAGCTGTATGGGGCGCGGCCGCGCGATATCGCGCGCCTGGCGGGACGCGAAGTGCTGACGCTGCTGGTGGTCTCGGCGGTGCTGGGGCTGCCGGCTGCGGCGGCCATCGGCCTGTCCATGCTGAAGGGCTACGCGGAGCATGGCCTGGTGGTGCCGGCGGCGCTGGCCATCGCCCTGCTGGGCGGTGTGCTGATTGCCCTGCTGTCGAGCTTGCGCCATACGCTGGCGGCCATGCGCGTTTCGCCGGCCCAGGCGCTGCGGGGCTGAGGCGGAGCGATCCTTGACCACCATTTGCGACCTCCTGCTGCAGCGCGCCCTGGCGCACCACGACAGTGTGGCGTACCGCTTTTTCCAGGGCGGCGTGGCGCATCCGCACTGCCTGACGATGGCCGACCTGCAGGCGGAAGCGACGGCGCTGGCGGCGCAGCTGCAGCAACGCGGCTGTGCCGGCGAGCCGGTGCTGCTGGCATGCAAGTCACAACGTCATTTCGTGATCGCGTTCTGGGCCTGCCTGCTGGCCGGCGCCGTGGCTGTCCCTAGCGCCGAGCCGCACCGCGCGCTGCTGGCCGAACGCCTGCAGCTGCTGCTGCGCGACAGCGGCGCGCGCTTGCTGCTGTGCGATGGCACGACGGTCGGCGCGCAGCTGCCGCAGCTGGACGTGGCGCAATGGCTGCAGGATCCGGAGCGCCTGGCGCATGGTGCGCGCTGGGTGGCGCCGCAATTGGGCCCGGACAGCGTGGCCTTCCTGCAGTATTCATCGGGCTCGACCGGTGACCCGAAAGGCGTCATCGTCACGCATGGCAATTTGCTGAGCAATTGCAGCGCCATCGCCGACGGCATGGCCATCGACCGGGGCAGCGTCGTGTTTACCGCGCTGCCGCTGTATCACGACATGGGCCTGGTGGGCGGCGTGCTGCAGCCGATGTTCTCCGGCTGCAGCGGCAACTGCATGCCGCCGGCCGAGCTGGTGCAATATCCCGAGCGCTGGCTGCAGATCGTGTCCGCCTACCGCGTGACCCATTCGGGCGGACCGAATTTCGCCTACCAGCTGGCCAGCCAGACCATCGAGCCGGAGCACTTGGCGGGATGCGAGCTCGGCTCCTGGCAGGTGGCCTTCTGCGGCGCCGAGCCGATCCGCGCCGCCACCATGCGCGCCTTCAACGCCAGGTTTGCCGCCTACGGCCTGCGCCCGCAAGCCTTCTATCCCTGCTACGGCATGGCCGAATCGACGCTGTACATCAGCGGCAAGGCCAGTGGCGAGGCGGCGCGAGTGGACGACTCGAGCGGCGTGGAAGTGGTGTGCTGCGGCGTGCCGCGCGGCGATACCGCGATCGCGGTGGTCGACCCGGCCAGCGGCGTCGCCCAGGCCGAGGGCCGCGTCGGCGAAATCTGGGTGCGCGGTGGCAGCGTGTCGCCCGGCTACTGGCGGCGCGCCGACATCAGCGCAAGCACGTTCGGTGCGCGCCTGGCGGGCGAGGCGCAGGGGCGCTATCTGCGTACCGGCGACCTGGGCTACCTGCTGGACGGCCAGCTGTACGTCACCGGGCGACTGAAGGATTTGATCATTGTGTACGGCAAGAAGTACGCGCCGCAGGACCTGGAACAGGCGGCCGAAGCCAGTCATCCAGCCTTGCGGCCCAATGGCGGCGCGGCCTTCTCGGTCGAACGCGACGGCGGCACGCGGCTGGTCCTGGTGTTCGAATTGAACCGGGCCTGGCTGCGGCGGCCGGAACAGCGCTCGGCGATCGCCGGCGCCGCCGTGCGCGCCATCGCCGCCGCGCATGGCGTGACCATCGACGAAGTATTGCTGATCAAGCCTGGCGCACTGCCGCGCACCTCAAGCGGCAAGGTGCGGCGCACGCAATGCCGCGCCGACTACCTGTCCGGCGCCCTGGCCGCCGCCGGCCCAGTCTGAGCGTGCCGCCATCCGGCGCCGCGTCCGCCGGCCATTCCGCAGCACGAAACTGACCAAGATCATGGAGCGAACGATGCAGGAACAAGAGTTGAGAATGCTGCTGGCCGGACTATTGCAGGTCCCGCCCGAACAGCTTGCCAGCGGCAGCACCTTGAGCGAGCTGGGCGTCGACTCGCTGCTCGGTTTGCGTTTCGCCCGCAAGATCCAGGATACCACCGGCACTGAATTCGATCTTGAGTGGCTGTTCGATTACCCGACCATCGAGCAACTGGCAGCCTTCCTGGCCCGCCCCGCCGGCCAATCCCAGGCCATCACCTCCTGATTCCTGAAAGAGCGCACGATGTTCCAAGAGACCGAAGCTGGCCAATGGATGCCCTTGTCCGAGTCGCAGCGCAGCCGCTGGTTTGCCTACCAGGCACGGCCGGAGGGACAGGGTGGCCACAATATCGCCATCGCGCTGCGCTTGTACGGCGCCCGCGAAGACGCGCTGTACGTGCGCGCCCTGCACTGGCTGGCCGAACGCCACCCGATGCTGCGCGCCCGCCTGCGTGAGTGCGATGGTCAAGTGGAACAGTCGATCAGCAACCCGGCGCAGGTAGCCGTCAGCAGCTGCGACGCCCGCGGCCTGGACCCGGATGCGCTGCAGCGGCAGGTGCAGGCCGACGGCGCCCGGCCGTTCGAACTGGCCGGCGGCTCCCTGCTGCGCGGCCACCTGTACCGTTGCGCAGAGCAGGAACTGGTGCTGCAGCTCGTGTTCGACCACCTGGCGGCTGACGGCTGGTCGGTCTGGCGCCTGATCGGCGACCTGGAACAGATCCTCGCGGCGCTGGCAGCCGGCGCCACGCCGCCACTCTTGGCAGCGCCGGCCAGCTATGCCGATTTTATTGCTTGGCAGCGCGACTGGCTGGCAGGGACGGAAGCGGCCAGCCAGGGCGCCTACTGGCGTCGGGTGCTGCAAGGCAGCCTGCCGGTGCTCAGCCTGCGCCGGCGCGCGGCAGTGGCGCCAGGCGCCACGCCGCCCACCCTGCACAGCTGCCGCCTGGCGCCCTCGCTGGTGCAGCGGCTGAAGACCCAGGCCGGCCGGCACGGGCAAACCCTGTACACCATGCTGCTGGCGGGCCTGCACGTTGTCCTGCAGCGCCATACCGGCCAGCAGGAAATCGTGATCGGCTCGCCCATGCCGGGCCGCTGCCGGTCCGAGTGGGACGCGGTCACGGGCGACTTCGTCAACCCGGTCGCCCTGCGGCTGGCCGCGCACGGCGGCAGCACGCTGGCGCAGGTGCTGCGCGGCACCCGCTCGGCAGCGATGGGCGCCATGGCCCACCAGGAATACCAATTTGCGCGCCTGGTCGAAGAACTGGCGCCGCAGCGCAGCGCCGGCGTGCACCCGCTGTTCCAGGCCATGTTCAACTTCCAGAATCCGCGCGGCGCCGCGCAGCTGGCCGCCTTGTTGGCGGCGCAGGATGCGGCCAGCCGCATCGACTGGGCCGGGCACCAGGCCGCCAGCTACCCAGTGCACCAGAGCGGAGGCATGGGCGAACTCGACCTGACACTGGAGGCGCTTGAGCTGGACGGGGAAGTGCGCTGCGACTTCAAGTTCGCGGCCGACTTGCTGCCGCCGCCCGCGATGGTGCGGCTGGCGGCGCATTACTGCCGCGTGATGGAGGCGCTGGCGGGCGACCTGGCACAGTGCGTCGGCGATATCGTGCTGATGGAGCCGGACCAGGTGGCCGCGCTGGCGCAGGGCGCGCCGGCGGCGCCACCCCCGGCCGGGCTGGCGCACCGGGTGTTCGAAGCCCAGGCGGCAGCCAGTCCGGACGCACCCGCCGTGCGCGACGCGACAGGTGTGCTGTCATATGGCGAACTGAACCGGCGCGCCAACTGCCTGGCGCAGCAACTGCGTGCCCTCGGCATCGGTCCTGAAGCGCGCGTGGCCGTGCACCTGGAGCGCGGCAGCCCGCAACTGGTGGCCGTGCTTGGCATCTGGAAGGCGGGGGCCGCCTACGTGCCGCTGGATCCGGTCTGGCCGGCGCAGCGCGTGGCCGAACTGCTGGCCGATTGTGCTCCGCAGGCCGTGGTGACGCAGCACGCCTTGCGCGCCGGCTTGCCGCCACTGGCCATGCCCGTGCTGGAGTTGGAGTCGGAACCGGACTCGGCGCCGTGGCTGGAACAGGGTGGTCAGCACGATCTTCCGCCGGTGCAGGCGGAAGATGGGGGACGCCTGGCCTACGTGATCTACACCTCCGGTTCGAGCGGCATGCCCAAGGGCGTGATGGTCGAGCACGGCGCGTTGCTGCAGCTGTGGCAGGGCCTCGCGCCGCTGGTGGCCCTCCACTGCGCGGCGCCATCCAATATCGCGCTGAATGCGGCGCTGTCCTTCGACGCTTCGCTGCAATCGCTGCTGCAACTGTTGTCGGGCCATACCGTCGTCACTGTGCCGCAGGCGATACGTGGCGACGGCGCGGCCCTGGTCGAGTTCCTGGTCGAGCAGCGTATCGCGCTGTTCGATTGCACGCCGGCGCAGCTGGAACTGATGGTGGCGGCAGGCCTGTTGCAGCATCCGGGCTGCGCCGGCAAGGCCGCGCTGGTCGGCGGCGAAGCGATCGGCAGCGCGCTGTGGCGCCAGCTGCAGCAGGCGCCGCTGGCTTGCTACAACGTCTATGGACCGACGGAGTGCACAGTGGACGCCACGCTGGCGGCCATTGACGCCAGCGATCCCGAGCCGCACATCGGCCGGCCGCTGGGCCATGCCCGCATCTTCATCCTCGATGCCCAGGGCCGGGCGGTGCCGCCCGGCGTGCCGGGTGAAATCCATATCGGCGGGTCCGGCCTGGCGCGCGGCTACCTGCATCGTCCCGAGCTGACGGCCGAGCGTTTCATCCAGGCGCAGGTGGCGGGTGTGGGCGCGCTGCGGCTGTACAAGACCGGCGACCTGGCCTGCTGGCGCGAGTCGGGCAATATCGACTACCTGGGGCGCAACGACAGCCAGGTCAAGATCCGCGGCTACCGCATCGAAACCGGCGAAATCGAGGCGCGGCTGGSGGCCTGCGCCGGCGTGCGCGGCGCGCTGGTGGTGGCGGGGCCGGACGCGGCCGGCGGCCAGCGCCTGCTGGCCTACCTGCTCGCGCAGGAGGGCGCCAGACTGGCGCCGGACCGGATGCGCGCGGCCCTGGCCTGCCAATTGCCGGACTATATGCTGCCGGTGGCCTATGTCCAGCTCGACGCCTTCCCGCTGACGCCGAATGGCAAGCTGGACCTCAATGCTTTGCCGGCCCCGTCCGGCCAGGCGCTTTGCCTGCGCCGCTATGAGGCGCCGCACGGCGCGGCCGAGACGCAACTGGCAGGGCTGTGGCAACGGCTGCTGGGCGTGGAACAGGCCGGGCGTCACGATCACTTCTTCGAAGCCGGCGGCCATTCGCTGCTGGCCTTGCAATTGGTGGCGCAGCTGCGCCAGCAGCATGGCGCCGAGCTGGCCCTGGCCGACGTCTTCGCGGCCCCGGTGCTGGCCGACATGGCGCAGCGCATGGCAGGCGGCAACGCACGGCCGCAGCTCGCCCTGCAGACGGTGCCGCGCACGCCGCAACTGCCGGCCTCGGCCGCCCAGCAGCGCCTGTGGTTCCTGGACCGCCTCGAACGGGCCGCCGGCGCCGCCTACCACATGCCTGCCGCCTTCCACCTGGAAGGCGAGCTCGACGTCGCCGTCCTGCGCGCTGCACTGGACGCCGTCGTGGCGCGCCACGAAGCGCTGCGCACCACCTTTGCACTCGACGGCAACCAGCCGGTGCAAGTGATTGGCGCCGCAGGTGCGGGCTTTGCGCTGCTCGAGCACGACTTGCGCGGCATGCCGGCGCACGAGCAGGCGCCAGCGCTGGAACGCATTCAGGCCGAGGAGGCCGCCGCACCGTTCGAACTGGGCAGTGGGCCCTTGGTGCGCGGCCGTCTACTGGCGTTGGCCAGCCGCCGCCATGTACTGCTGATTACCATGCACCACATCATCTCCGACGGCTGGTCGGTCGGCGTGCTGACACGCGAGGTGGGTGAGCTGTACGCCGCCCTGCTGCAAGGGCGTCCCGCCCAACTGCCGCCGCTGACCTGGCAGTATGCCGATTACGCGGCTTGGCAGCAGGCCGCACTGGAACAGGATGCGATGCAGGCGCAGCTGGACTTCTGGCGCGCCCACCTGCAGGGTGCGCCGGCCGTGCTGGAACTGCCGGCGGACGTCGCGCGCCCGGCGCGCCAGGATTACGCGGGCGGCGTGCTGGCCTGGGAGTTGCCGGCTGCCAGCGCGCAGGCTTTGCGCGCGCTGGCACAGCGCCATGGCGCTACCCTGTTCATGACGCTGCTGGCCGGCTGGGCCACGCTGCTGGCGCGCCTCAGCGGCAGCGACGAGGTGGTGGTGGGCGTGCCCGTAGCCAACCGTGGCCGTGCCGAATTCGAGCAGACCATCGGCTTCTTCGTCAACACGCTGCCGCTGCGGGCCCGCTTGGACGGGGACTTGACCGTGGCCGCGTTGCTGGCCCAGGTCAGGGAAACCACGCTGCAGGGGTACGCGCAGCAGGACTTGCCGTTCGAGCAGCTGGTCAAGGCCCTGAATCCGGAGCGCAGCCTGGCGCACAACCCGATCTTCCAGGTGGCGCTCTCGCTCGACAATACGCCGGACAGCGGGGAGCTGCTGCTGCCTGGCTTGCAGACGCGCCGCGTCGCCCTGTCGAACCAGACCACCCAATTCGACTTGTCCCTGGCCCTGGCCGAACGGGGCAATGCGATCGAGGGCCGCCTGACGTATGCCAGCGGGGTATTCCACGCGTCGACGGTCAGGCGCTGGATGCGGCAATTTGCTACGCTGCTGGCAGCCATGGCCGAGCACCCCGGGCAGGCGCTTGATCAGTTGCCCTGGATGGGCGAGACTGAACGGTTGCAGCTGCTGCATGACTTCAATGCGACTACGCGCAGCTACCCTGGCGAAAGCCTGGTGCATGCCGAGTTTGCGCGGCTGGCAGCGGCACAGCCGCAGGCGCCAGCCCTGATCGGCGAGCAGGGTTCGGTCTCCTATGGCGAATTGAATGCGCGCGCCAACCGCCTGGCGCACTACCTGCGCGCGCTGGGCATCGGGCCCGATGCGCGCGTCGGGCTRTGCCTGGAGCGCGGCGCCGACATGATCGTGGCCATGCTGGCCGTGCTGAAAGCCGGTGGCGCCTACGTGCCGCTGGACGCKGGCTATCCGGCCGAGCGGCTGGCCTTCATGCTGGCCGACAGCGCGCCGGCGGTGCTGCTGACGACGGCGGCGCTGGAAGACGTGCTGCCGGTGCAAAGCCTGACGCGGGTGCTGCTNGCTATCCGGCCGAGCGGCTGGCCTTCATGCTGGCCGACAGCGCGCCGGCGGTGCTGCTGACGACGGCGGCGCTGGAAGACGTGCTGCCGGTGCAAAGCCTGACGCGGGTGCTGCTGCTGGACGACGACAGCTACGGCGACGTGACGGCRGTSGCACGCCAGCCGGACAGCGATCCRCTGGTGCCGGGCCTGGGCGCGCGCCACCTGGCGTATGTGATGTACACCTCGGGYTCGACCGGCCAGCCGAAAGGGGTCATGATCGAGCACCGCAACGTGCTGCGCCTGGCGCTCAACAGCGGCTTCGCGCCGCTGACGCCGGCTGACCGGGTAGCGCACTGCGCCAGCCCGGCCTTCGATGCGGCGACCTGGGAAATCTGGGCGCCGCTGCTCACTGGTGCCGGGCCTGGGCGCGCGCCACCTGGCGTATGTGATGTACACCTCGGGCTCGACCGGCCAGCCGAAAGGGGTCATGATCGAGCACCGCAACGTGCTGCGCCTGGCRCTYAACAGCGGCTTCGCGCCGCTGACGCCGGCCGACCGGGTAGCGCACTGCGCCAGCCCGGCGTTCGATGCGGCGACCTGGGAAATCTGGGCGCCGCTGCTCAATGGCGCCAGCKTGCTGCTGGTGCCGCAGGCGGTGGTATTGGCGCCGCAGCAGCTGTGCCAGGCCCTGGTGGCYGGSGGYGCYACKGCGCTGTGGCTGACGGTGGGCCTGTTCAACGAATACCGCCCGGCMCTGGGSGCRGCCTTTGCCGGCCTGCGCTACCTGCTGGTGGGCGGCGACGCGCTGGACGTGGACAGCGTGCGCCAGCTGCTGGCCAGTGAGCAGCGCCCGCAGCAGCTGATCAACGGCTATGGTCCAACCGAGAGCNGCCTTTGCCGGCCTGCGCTACCTGCTGGTGGGCGGCGACGCGCTGGACGTGGACAGCGTGCGCCAGCTGCTGGCCAGTGAGCAGCGCCCGCAGCAGCTGATCAACGGCTATGGTCCAACCGAGAGCACGACCTTTGCCTGCACCCACGCCATCGAGGCGGTGGCGGAAGGCGCGCGCAGCATCCCGATCGGCAAGCCAATCGGCAATACCCAGGCCTACATCCTGGACCGCGGCGGGCGGCCGGCGCCGCTGGGCGTGGTGGGAGAATTGTTCATCGGCGGCGACGGTGTCGGGCGCGGTTACCTGAACCGTCCGGAACTGACGGCCGAGCGCTTCGTCGACAACCCATTCGGYGCGGRCAAGTTGTACAAGACGGGCGACCTGGCSCGCTGGCTGGAAGACGGCAGCATCGAATTCATGGGCCGCAACGACTTCCAGGTCAAGCTGCGCGGCTACCGCATCGAGCTGGGCGAAATCGAAGTGCGGCTGAAAGCCTGCGAGGGCGTGCGCGAAGCGGTGGTGCTGGCGCGCGACGATGGCCACGGCAAGCGCCTGGTGGCCTACATCGTAACGGAAGAGGGCGCGACCTTCGATGCGGCGGCCGTGCGCCGCCAGTTGGCGCTGCACTACATGTTGCCGGCCGCCTACGTGGTGCTGGACGCGTTGCCGCTGACGGCCAACGGCAAACTTGATCGCCAAGCCTTGCCGGCGCCGGACGGCGCCGCGCTGGCSGTGCGCGAATACGCGGCGCCGCARGGCGAAGTGGAACAGGCACTGGCRCAGATCTGGCAGGAGCTCCTGGGCGTCGAGCGGGTCGGCCGCCACGACCATTTCTTCGAACTGGGCGGCCATTCGCTGCTGGCAGTGCAGGTGGTGTCGCGCCTGCGTGAATTGCTGGGACGCGAAGTCGCGCTGCGCGAACTGTTTGAACAACCGACCCTGGCCGGACTGGCGCAACTGGTGGCCGCCGGGCGGCAGACGCAGCTCGGTGCGATCCCGGTAGCTGAGCGCGGCGAAGCGCTGCCGCTGTCGTGGGCACAGCAACGCCTGTGGTTCCTCGACCAGCTGGACCATGCGGCAGGCGCGGCCTACCACATCCCGGCCGGCTTGCACTTG
>NZ_LMFZ01000015.1 GCF_001427305.1 Duganella sp. Root1480D1
GCTGCCGTTCGACTTGCATGTGTAAAGCATGCCGCCAGCGTTCAATCTGAGCCAGGATCAAACTCTTCAGTTCAATCTCTGTTTTTCCGATATTGCTATCGGAGGTCACTCACTCAAAATACTGACGAAATCTCATAAGAGATTTACGTTTAATTTTGTGCGAGCGTTACAACTAATATTTTGAGCTTCGAGCCCGAAGGCTCGTGGCAATATCGTCAAACGCCCACACTTATCGACTGTTGATTTTTAAAGATCGCTGCCTTGTTTATTCGACGAAGCGTTGTGTTCGTCAGCAGCAGAGAAGCGAGATTATGCGGTACAGCGTGCAACTCGTCAACCCCTTTCGACGAAGCGTTGTGTTCGTCAGCAGCAGAGAAGCGAGATTATGCGGTACAGCGTGCAACTCGTCAACCCCTTCTTTTTTCTCGTTTCGCTCTGCTGTTTTGTCAGCACTGCGTTGCGAGGGACAGAACTATAGCCGACCGTCGGCGGTCACGCAAGGGTAAAATGCATGGTTTCGTAATACCGTATTACCGCTTCCGCCATGACGATCCTGCTTTCCACCCTCAACGCCCGCTACACCCACGCTTCGCTGGGGCTGCGCTACCTGCTCGCCAATATGTGAGAGCTGCAGGCGCAGACGCGCATCCAGGAATTCGTGATCGGCGCGAAGACGACCGAGATGGTGGAACGCATCCTGTCGGCACAACCGAAGATCGTTGGTTTCGGTGTCTATATATGGAACGTCGAAGAGACCTGCCGCCTGGTGGCGACGCTGAAGCGGGTTGCGCCGCACCTCGTCATCGTTCTGGGTGGACCGGAAGTCTCTTACGAAACCGGTGAGCAGGAGATCGCGCGCCTGGCCGATTACGTTGTGACCGGCTGGGGCGACGTCACCTTCCCTAAGCTGTGCAGCGAGATCCTGAACGGCCCGAAGCCATTGATGAAGGTCCATGCTGGCGTGCAGCCGCCGATGGCGGAGATCAAGCTGCCTTACTCGATCTACTCGGATGAAGACATCGCGCACCGCACCTTATATGTAGAGGCGTCGCGCGGCTGCCCGTTCAAGTGCGAATTCTGCTTGTCCTCGCTGGACAAGACCGCGTGGCCATTCAATATCGATGCCTTCCTGGCGGAGATGGAGGCGCTGCACGCCCGCGGCGCGCGCACCTTCAAATTCGTGGACCGCACCTTCAACCTGAACATCAAGACCAGCCTGAAGATCATGCAGTTCTTCCTGGATAAGCTGGCCGCGGCGCCGGATGACCCGGTGTACGCCCACTTCGAACTGGTGCCGGACCACTTGCCGGACGCGCTCAAGGAGGGCATCGCGAAATTCCCGCCAGGGACGCTGCAGTTCGAAATCGGCATCCAGAGCTTTAACCCTGTGGTGCAGGCGAACATCTCGCGCAAGCAGGATAACGCCAAGGCTGCGGACAATATCCGCTGGCTTTGCGAGCATTCGGACGTGCATATGCACGTTGACCTCATTGCGGGCCTGCCTGGCGAAACCGTCGAAAGCTTTGCCGAGGGCTTCGACAAGCTATGGGCGCTCGGCCCGCACGAGATCCAGTTCGGCATCCTGAAGCGGCTGCGCGGCACACCGATCATCCGCCATACGCAGGAATTCGGAATGGTGTACGACCCATACCCCCCATATACGATTCTGGCGAACCGGGATATTGACTTTTCGACCATGCAGCGCCTGGTGCGGTTCGCGCGCTATTGGGACCTGGTGGCGAATTCGGGGCGTTTCACGCATACCGTGCCGGTATTACTGGGCGAATCCCCGTTTAAATCGTTTATGGCGTTTTCCGATTGGCTTTATGCCAACACCGACGCGACCCACAGGATTGCGCTGGATCGACTTGCGGTCATGGTTGGACGTTGGCTTGCGGTTGCCGGCATGGACGCCGCAGCAGCTGCCGAGCTGCTGGCAAAGGACGGCCACGGTGTGAAACAGAAGGTAGCGGCGCCAGCGAGTGCCGCACCGGCACGGCAGGTGCGGCACCTGGCCGCCTGACCCGCGCTGAGTGGCGCTACAGGCGAAACTCTTTTACACTGGTGGCATGCCTATTGCTCAAGAGCCAACGTTATCCATCAGCCCAGACGGGCGCACCGTTTCAGCCGGGGGGACCTGGCAAGTCAGTGCACTCGCCAGCAAGCGGGTAATGAAGGCTATCGACGGTTGCCTGAAGCATGTAAAAGATACCCACGCGATCGAATGGGATCTGAGCGGCGTCGAAATGCTGGACCACGTTGGCGCTCAATTGTTGTGGAGCGCGTGGGACTACAAGCGCCCGGCCAAGCTGAAACTGGTCAACGGCCAGGAGGAAATCTTCAAGCGCATCGAGGCTGCCGGCAAGCTGGAAATGCCGCGCGCGCGCAAGGAGCGTTTCGGCTGGGTGACGACGCTGGGCTTCGGCATCCTGCACTTCCTCGAACATATGCGGGGCTTCGTGCAGTTGATTGGCTCGGTAGTGCAGGATGTGGGGCTCTTTGCCACTCGTCCGCGGCGCGGGCCATGGCGCGAAATTTCGGCGAATATTTTCCATGCCGGGTTCCAGGCGCTGGGCATCACCGCGCTGGTGGGCTTCCTGATTGGCGTGGTGCTGTCTTACCTGTCGGCGCAGCAGCTTCGCAATTTTGGCGGCGACATTTACCTGGTCAACCTGCTCGGCATGTCGATCGTGCGCGAACTGGGACCTTTGATGGCGGCGATCCTGGTGGCAGGACGTTCGGGGTCGGCAATCACGGCGCAGCTGGGCGTGATGCGGGTGACGGAAGAACTGGATGCGATGCTGGTAATGGGCATCTCGCACGGCTACCGCCTGATCATGCCAAAAGTGATCGCGCTGGCGATCTCCATGCCGCTGCTGGTGATCTGGACCGACGCGGCAGCGCTGATCGGCGGCATGATCGCGGCGAAAGTGGAATTGAACCTGTCAATCCGCTACTTCATCATGAAGCTGCCGCAAGTGGTACCGCTGGCGAACTATTACATTGGCCTGTTCAAGGGCGCGGTGTTCGGCATGCTGATTGCGATGGTGTCCTGCCACTTTGGCCTGCGCATCGAACCGAATACGGAAAGCCTGGGCCGCGGCACCACGACCTCGGTGGTGACGGCAATTACCGTGGTGATTCTGGCGAACGCTGTATTTGCCATCGTGTTCAATGGAGTGGGTTACTGATGAATGACCTGCCAGAGCAAACGGACGAAAGCTGCGGCTGCCCCGAAAGCGAGAGCAAGCTGACGCTGGACGGCAGTGTGCCGGCGGTGGAAATCACCAACCTGCAAACCAAATTCGGCCGCACGGTGATCCACAATGACCTGAACCTGACCATCAACAACGGCGAAATCCTGTCGATCGTGGGCGGTTCCGGCACTGGCAAGACGGTGCTGCTGCGGCAGATGCTGGGCCTGGAGCGTCCGACCAAAGGCTGCGTGCGCGTCTTCGGCGAAGACATCACCGTTGCTTCGCAAGGCCACCTGCAGGAATTGCGCAACCACTGGGGCATGCTGTTCCAGCAAGGCGCGCTGTATTCGGCGCTGACCGTGTTTGAGAACGTAGCGCAGCCGATGCAGGAACTGGGAACCCTGCCCGCCCACCTGATCCGCGATGCTGTGCTGCTGAAAATGAATATGGTGGGCCTGGGCCCGGAGCATGCGAACAAGATGCCGAGCGACCTGTCGGGCGGCATGATCAAGCGCGTGGCGCTGGCACGGGCCTTGGCGCTGGAACCGAAGCTGCTGTTCCTGGACGAGCCGACCGCCGGCCTGGACCCGGACCTGTCGGAAAGTTTCGTATCGCTGATCAAGTCCCTGCACCGCGAGCTGGGCCTGACCGTGGTGATGGTGACGCACGACCTGGATACGTTGTTCGCCCTGTCCACGCGCATTGCGGTACTGGCGGAAAAACATGTGTTGGCGATCGGGCCGACCCGCGAGGTGATCAAGGCCGATCACCCGTTTATCAAGGAATTCTTCCTGGGCGACCGCGGCAAGCGCGCGCTGGAGGCCCTGGAATAAGGAGCAAGGCATGGAAAACAGATCACACGCTTTGATGACCGGCATCTTCACGATCACGCTGCTGATCGCGGCGATCGTGTTCGGCATCTGGTTCAACCGCGACCGGGTGAAGTATGACCCCTTCCTGATTGCGACCACGCAGTCGGTGCCCGGGCTGAACCCGCAGGCTGCGGTGCGCTATCGCGGGCTGGAAGTCGGCAAGGTGGACGATATCGATTTCGATCCGAAGCTGGCCGGCCAGATCCTGATCCACCTGAGCATTGACCCGGCTACGCCGATCACCAAGACCACCTATGCAACGCTGGGTTACCAGGGCGTGACCGGCATCGCCTACATCCAGTTGGACGACGAATCCGTCGGTTCGCCTGCGCTGGAGACCACCAAGCAGAATCCAAGCCGCATCCCGCTGCAACCGGGCCTGTTCGACCAACTGGAGAAGCGCGGCACGGCGATCCTGGAAAAGGCCGAGGAAGTCACCAAGAAGCTGGATACCCTGCTCAGTCCCGCCAACCAGAAGGCGATGCTGGGCGCTTTCAGCGACGTGAGCGAGGCAGCCCAGTCATACAAGGACCTGGCGGCCAAACTGGACCCGGCCGTGCAGAAGATCCCGGCGCTGGTCGAGCACGGCGACCGCGCCCTGCAATCGGTGGACACGCTGGCCAGTGAAACGAACAAGGTGGTACGCACCCTGCAGGGGCCGAATGGCGCCGTACAACGCATTACCGCCTCCGTCGATCGCGCCACCACGTCCGTCGAGGCGGTGGCCAGCGGCGTTGAGCTGGAAACCCTGCCTGGCGTGACCGGGCTGGCGGATGAAACCAAGTCTTCCATGCGCGCCATTCGTCGCACCATGAATAATATTAGCGATCGTCCGTCGAGCATCCTGTTCGGCGCGCCCGGGACGCCACCGGGGCCGGGTGAACCGGGCTTTGACCCTTCTGGCAAATAAGGACCAGCAATGAAGAAGAACATTCTCCTGATCGCCGTTGTTGCTGCCGCCGCCGCGCTGGCGGGTTGCGCCAGCAAGGGGCCGCAGCCGACTTCCTACGACTTCGGCCCGATGGGTGCACCGCTGCCGGCAGCCGGCCCGGCGGCAGGAACGCCGGCCCTGGTCGTGTCGGACGTGAGCGGCCCCGCCTCACTCGACACGCAACGCATGTTCTACCGCCTGATGTACGCCGACGCGCGCCAGTCGCGCCCTTACGCCTACAACAACTGGTCGGTGACGCCCTTGCAGCTCATGTCTCAGCGCCTGAAAGCCCGCATTGCCCAATCCGGCGTCAAAGTAGTGTCGACCAGCGACGCGGCAGGCGGCCTGCCGCTGCTGCGCCTTGAAGCCGACGAATTCTCGCAGAACTTCGATACCGCCACGCAGAGCAGCGCCAGCATCACGCTGCGCGCCTCGCTGTTCCGCAACCACAAGCTGGTTGACCAGCGCACCTTCAGCCGCAGCGCGCGCGCACCGAGCGCCGACGCCGCAGGCGGCGCCAGTGCGCTGGCCGAAAGCACCGACGGCATCGCCGCCGACATCCTGGCCTGGCTGGCAACCATGCCGAGGTAAATCATGAGCGAAGAAGCGCCCGCCCCAGCCCATGCGCCGCCTCCCGCCCCGGCTCCCAAGCCGCCGGTGCGTACCGGCTCACCGGTGGCGCGCGCGACCCTGCTCGCGTACATGGTGCTGATCGTCTATGCGAGCTGGTTTCCCTTCTCGGGCTGGCAGAACCAGGGTCTGTCGCCGCTGATCTTCCTGGAGTGGACGTCGCTGCCGCGCTACTGGACGGGCTTCGACGCCAGCATCAACGTGATCGGCTATATCCCCTTCGGCATGCTGCTGGTATATGCCATGCGGCCCAAGATCACCGGCTTCTGGGCCTTCCTGCTGGCCAGCATCGCCGGCATGCTGGTGTCCGGCACGATGGAAGCGGTGCAGACTTACTTGCCGACGCGCGTTTCGTCCAACCTGGACTTCTACACCAATTGCGCGGGTTCGATCATCGGCGCCTTCATCGGCGCGCTGACCGCTCGCAAGCTGATGGACACCAGCAATGCCTACAAGCTGCGCCAGCGCTGGTTCGCCCAGCACGCCAGCCAGGGCCTGGTGCTGGTGGCGCTGTGGCCGTTTACGCAGATCTACCCGCAAGGCTTCCTGTTCGGGCTGGGCCAGTTGCTGCCCATCCTGTCCGAGTGGCTGAGCGAATTGCTGGACATGGACATCGACCTGGCCGCCATGGTGCGGCCCGACGTCACGCTGACAGTGGAGCAATACTGGCTGTCCGAAACCATCGTTACCGCCTGCGGCATGGTGGGCGCGGCCCTGACCCTGCTGTGCATCCTGCGCAAGCCGGCGCCGCGCGCACCGCTGGTGGCCCTGCTGGTGGCGGCTGCCGTGCTGGTGAAATCCCTGTCGAGCGCACTGCAGCTTGGCCCTGATGCCGCCTTCGTGTGGATCACCCCGGGCGCCCAGGGCGGCTTCCTGATCGGCGTGATCATGCTGGGCGGCCTGATTTTCGCGCCGCAGGTGGCGCAACGCCGGCTGGCAGTAGCCACACTGCTGCTCTGCCTTTTGATCGTCAACACGACCCCGACCAATCCTTACTTCAGCGAAACGCTGCAGACCTGGGTGCGGGCCAAATTCCTTAACTTCTACGGCGCGGCCCAGTTCCTGTCGCTGGCGTGGCCATTGGCAGCCCTCTGGTACCTTTGCCTCCCATCGCACAAGCTGAACAAGGAAACCCGGGAAACCCCGGTAAAATAAGCGCCTGCATGACAAAAGAGGCTTCAGATGAGCGACAACCAATACTACAAGCATCACGTGTTCTTCTGTACGAACCATCGTGATGACGGCCGCGAAAGTTGCGGCCCGCGCGGCGCAGAAGCCGCCCAGAAGCACGCCAAGAAACGCTGCAAGGAATTGAACCTGAACGGCGAAGGCAAGGTGCGCATCAATTCCGCCGGTTGCCTGGACCGCTGCGAACACGGCCCGGTAGCCGTGGTTTACCCCGAAGGCACCTGGTACACCTACGTTGACACCGCCGACATCGACGAAATCGTCGACAGCCACCTGGTCAACGGCAAAGAAGTAGAGCGCCTGAAAATCAAATGATGAACAAGTTTTCCGAGAAGTTTACGCTGCAGGGCGGCGCCGGCCTGATGGAGGGCCTGATCGACATGCCGTCCGGTACCCCGAAAGGCATTGCCCTGGTGGCCCATCCGCACCCGCTGTATGGCGGCACCATGGAAAACAAGGTGGCACAGACCCTGGCGCGCACCTTTGTGACGCTCGGCTATGTGGCCGCACGCATCAACTTCCGCGGCGTCGGCGCATCCGAAGGCGTGCATGACCACGGCCACGGCGAAACCGACGACATGATGATCCTGTACCAGCACATGGTGCAGCGCTACCCCGGCTTGCCGGTGTCGCTGTCGGGCTTCTCGTTCGGCACCTTCGTGCAGTCGCACCTGGCGCAACGCCTGGCCGAAGCCGGCACCCCGGCGGAACGCCTGGTGCTGGTCGGTACTGCCGCTGCCAAATGGCAGATCGCCAACGTACCGGCGGACACCATCCTGATCCACGGCGAAAACGATGAAACCATCCCGTTGATCGACGTGCTGGATTACGCACGCCCGCAGGACATTCCTGTGATCGTGATCCCCGGCGCCGACCATTTCTTCCACCGCAAGCTCGGTCACATCAAGAATTGGGTGATCGCCTTGTGGGGATCGAAAGCACAATAATTTCCCCCGCAACCCCCTAATAGTAAGAACAAGCACCAATGAAAAAGATCATCGCTGCACTGGCAACCAGTGTGCTGCTCATGACTTCCGCGGTGGCGCAAACGCTGCCGCCGCCGACCATCGCCGCCAAGTCCTGGCTGCTGCTGGATTCCTCCAGCGGCCAGGTGATTGCCGCCCAGGACCCTGATTCGCGCGTGGAACCGGCTTCCCTGACCAAGATCATGACCGCCTACCTGACCTTCCAGGCGATCAAGGACAAGAAGCTGACCCTGGACCAGAAGGTGAACGTATCGGTCAAGGCATGGAAAGTGGATTCCAGCTCGTCGAAGATGTTCATCGACCCGGCCACTCCTGTTTCGATCAACGACCTGCTGTACGGCCTGATGGTCCAATCCGGCAATGACGCCGCCGTGGCACTGGCGGAAGCGGTGGCCGGCGACGAGTCGACCTTCGTCACCCTGATGAACCGTGAAGCGCAGCGCATGGGTATGGCCAATTCCCACTTCGCCAACGCGCACGGCCTGCCTTCGCCGGAGAACTACACCACCGCACGCGACCTGTCCGTGCTGGCGCGCCATGTGATCCAGGACTACCCTGAGTTCTACAAGATCGATTCGGTGAAGAGCTTCACCTACAACAAGATCACACAGCAGAACCGCAACCGCCTGCTGTGGCTCGACCCGACCGTGGACGGCATGAAAACCGGCCACACCGAGTCCGCCGGCTACTGCATGGTGGCTTCGGCCAAGCGCCCGGCCGGCAACCTGGAACGCCGCCTGATCTCGGTGGTGATGGGCACCAATTCCGACGGTACCCGTACCGCGGAAAGCCAGAAGCTGCTGAACTGGGGCTTCCAGAACTTCGACACCGTGAAGCTGTACTCCAAGGGCCAGGCTGTCTACACCCCGGAAATCTGGAAAGGCTCGCAGGCCACCATGAAAATCGGCTTCACCAACGACGTGCTGGTGACCGTGCCGAAAGGCGTGGCCGCCAAGATGAAGCCTGTGCTGGAGCGCAAGGACCCGCTGGTAGCGCCTATCGCGGCCAATACCCGCGTTGGCACCCTGAAGATGATGGTGGATGGCAAACCGCTGCTGGAACTGCCGGTGGTGGCGCTGGAAACCGTTGACCAGGCTTCAATCTTCGGCCGCGCCTGGGATTCCGTGCGCCTGTGGATGAAGTAATGGCAAAGTTGAACCTTTCCCGCATCGTCGCGGGCATGTGGCGCATGACCGAATGGGACATGACGCCACAGCAGCGGCTGGCCTTCATCGAGCAGTGCATTGCGCTGGGCGTGACCTCCTTCGACCATGCCGACATTTATGGCGGCTATGGCGTGGAGGGCTTGTTCGGCGAGGCGCTGGCCCTGAAGCCTTCGCTGCGCGAACAGATTCAGATCGTGAGCAAGTGCGGCATCAAGTTGATTTCCGGCCGCCGCCCGACGCATACCATCCAGCACTACGACACCAGCGCTGCGCATATCGTGGCGTCGGCGGAGAATTCGCTGAAGGAACTGCGCACGGATTACCTGGATTTGCTGCTGATTCATCGTCCGGATCCCTTGATGGATTTCGATGAGGTGGCGAATACCTTCCAGCGCTTGCGGTCCGAGGGAAAGGTTCGGGAGTTTGGTGTGTCGAACTTTTCGCGGCATCAGTTTGAGACGCTCAACAAGCGTGTGCCGCTGGTGACCAACCAGGTGGAGTTTTCACCGCTGCACCTGGAGCCGATGTTTGATGAGACTTTTGATGGGCTGCAGGACCTGGGCGTGCAGCCCATGATCTGGTCACCTTTGGGCGGCGGGCGCCTGTTCACTGCCGGTGACGAGCAGGGCGAGCGTTTGCGCTTGAAGATCAAGGAAGTGGCGGATGAACTGAATCGTCCGTTTGCCAGTGTGGTGTTTGCGTGGATTATGCAGTTGCCGTGCAAGCCGGTGCCGTTGACTGGCTCTGGGCGTATCGAGTCTATCGAGGTGGCGGTGCAGGCGACGCAGTTTGCGCTGAGCAGGCCGCAGTGGTTTGAGATCCTGCGCGCGGCGCGGGGACATGAAGTCGCCTGAAACCGGCTTGCGGCTGCCGCGTATCGGTGTCAGACCCTGCGGGTCTGACAGCGGTTTACCGGTACTGGTCAGTCATCAGCAAAAACCTGCGGCGGCGCAATCCCCCGCCAGCCACCGCGCCAGGCCAGGTTCAGCCCCACGGTAAACGCGATATACACCACAAAGAACAACACAAAGTAGTAAGCCCGCAGCCAGACCAGCAGCCCCACATTCACCGCCAGCAGCACCAACGCCGCAGTGCTCTTCTTCTGCTTCGAGCTGGGGAAGCGAATGGTCGACACCATCAAGCTGCCCACCACAAACAGCAGCGCCACGACGTAGTACCCCTCAATACTCGAATCCGGGAACTCCGGCCACGCCACCACGACCGAAGCCACGCAAGCCGCCCCCGCCGTAATCGGCATCCCCACAAAGTACTTCGGATCGGTACGCCCCACGTTCACATTAAAGCGCGCCAGCCGCAACGCACCGCAAGCCACGAAGAAGAAGGCCGCAATCCCGCCTACCCGCAGCAGGGTCGGATCGGCCGGCCCCATTTGCACGAAGCCATAGCAATACAGCAGCACCGCAGGCGCACAGCCGAAATTCATTACGTCGGCAATCGAATCAAGCTGCACGCCGAAGTCGGAGCCGGTACCGGTGGCACGCGCCACGAAGCCATCCAGCGCGTCGAAGATCCCGGCCAGCACCAGCAAGGCCGCAGCCAGGCGGTAATCCTGTGCGAGCCCGAGGTGGGCGTTGTCGACGGAGATCACAATGCTGGCAAAGCCGCAGGCGATCGAGAGCAGCGTTACCGTGCTTGGTAAGGCAAATTTGGCGCGTTGGAGTCGCTGATGTCGTTGAGTGTTCAAATTAAGGCAATGATGGTCAAAAGAGAAAGGCTATTTTACCTCGCCCGGGGAATTACAAAAGAAACACATGTTGCCTGAAATTGGCATAGAATCGCGCCATAAAGGAGTTCACTATGTATACGCTCAAGAAATGGCACCATAAGTTGCCAGCCCTGTTAATCGCCGCCCTACTCTCCGCATGCGGCGGTGGCGGCGGCGGTGGCGGAAGCGGTTCCACGACCGTACCGCCAACGACACCTCCGGTCACCTCATGTGTCGTCTCGCCATCCGGCGTGCCTGGCGCAACCGGCGACACGGCGATCGATGGCTTCAATTGGTTCAATTACCGTCGTGCCGATATCGGCCTCGCCATGCTGACCTGTAACGACCTGCTGAACAAGGCTGCCGTTGGGCACTCGAACTACCTGCGTTTGAATAACACCGTGTCGCACGACCAGGTGGCCGGCAACCCCGGCTTTACCGGCGCTACTCTGGCGGACCGCCTTGCCAATGCCGGCTACACCCTGGGCTCGCAGTACGCCTACGGCGAAGTGATTTCCGCCGCCAGCGACCAATCCGGCTTCTACCATGCGGAAGAACTGATCGCCGCGATTTACCACCGCTTCGTGATCTTCGAACCGATGTTCCGCGAGATGGGCACCGGTGCCGCCAGCTCCGGCAGCTATACCTACTTCACCGCCGACATGGCGACCCGCAACGGCTTTGGCGCCGGCCTGGGCAAAGGCAATATCGTCGCCTATCCGAAGAACGGCCAGACCGCGATCCCGACCTCCTTCGACAGCGACACCGAATCGCCGGACCCGGTACCGAACCTGAACCGCGTCGGCTACCCGGTCAGTGTGCACTCGGACATTACCGGCAGCCTTACGGTGACCAGCTTCACCATCCGCCCGCGCGGTGGTGCGCAATTGACCACCCGCCTGCTGACCAAGGCCACCGACGAACATACGCCGGTGCACGCTGCCGCCATTGTTCCCCTGTCAACGCTGATCGGCAACACGACGTATGACGTGAGCTTTGTCGGCACGGTCGACGGCATCGCCGTGACGAAAAATTGGTCATTTACGACAAAATAGCGTCCCGCCCCTAGCCCACATCGGGACAGAGTGCTAAATTCTGTCCTGATGAGCAACCTTCTTTCCAGCGCACCAATACGCCAGCGCCTCGACATCGAGGAGGGACTGGATCGCCTGATGGGCGAACGTGCACTGTATCTTCAAATCCTGCGCCGCTTCCTGCAGGACTATCGCGGTTCCTGTGAACGCATCCAGTCGCTGCTCACGCAGCAGCAGGAGGCCAAGGCGCAGCTTGCAGCACACTCCCTGAAAGGTTCCGCAGGCCTGATCGGCGCGCAGCTTGTGCACGACCAGGCGGTGCTGGTGGAAAACGCGATTGCCGATGGCGCCGATCCGGCGGCGCTGGTGGAGCAACTTGCGACGCTGCTGCGCGAGACCTGCGGCAGCATCGACGATCTCCTGCGTGAACACGGCGACAATGCCGCTCCCGGCGAAACGCCGGCAGTCGATCCCGCGCAATTGCGCGCACTGATCGAAGAACTGGTGGGACTCTTGCGTGAAGGTGATGGCGCGGCCATCGACCTGGTGGAGAAATCGGCGACGATGCTGGCTACTGCGCTAGGCGTGCCGACCTTCCAGATGATTGCGGCGGCGACGCATGCATTCGATTTCGAAACTGCGCTGGACGTGCTGGAGATGGAACTCTAGCCGCCATCAACCCGAGAAGTGCGCCTCTTCATCGAAAGAATCCGCGCACTCTTTTCCACAGAAGCGCCGCACGGCGTCCAACGGTTTTTCGCAGTACCAGCAGGAGCCCTTTGGAGGCAACGACTGGCGCACGCCGCTTGGGCGCTGGGCCGTTGCGACACTTTCAGCGGGTGGAATTTCCTGTTGCGTCTCCACGATATTCCCCTTTACAGACAAGCCCTGGAACCAAGGTTACTGCATTACCCGGACAGGAACATGACCTGCCTCAACAAAATAATAGCAGGATTAAATCAGTGGCATGGGTGACTCAACGTGCGCCAGCGTACCAAAAGAAACAAAATTATTCCAATGGGAAGCACAGGCGCGATAGGACTTAGTTCCGTGTCATCTCAATGTTCACGCTCCCTGTATGCGGTACTCACACCGCACTGCAGGGTTAAGCGCCAACCTTACTTGCCGATGCAGAAGCGCGAGAAAATCACGCCCAGCAGATCGTCGGAAGAGAACTCGCCGGTGATGGTGGAGAGCTGCACTTGCGCCAGGCGCAGTTCTTCCGCGAACAGGTCCAGCGACTGGTCGGTTTGCGCGGCATGCTGGCCGGCGTAGTCGAGGTGTTTGGAAGCGTTGCGCAAGGCAATCAGGTGGCGTTCACGCGCGAGGTAAAGTGACTCGCCGGTCTGCTGCCAGCCGGCGATGCGCAGCAGTTCGGCGCGCAGCAGGTCGATGCCGGTTTTCTCGTTGGCGGACAGGTAGATGTGGGTGGCATCGTGCATCTCGTCGACCGATGGCTTGTGGCCGGACAGGTCGATCTTGTTCCAGATGCGCAGCACCGGCACGCCTTGCGGGAAATTGGCGACGATGGCTTCGTCATGGCGGGTCGGGCCATGGTCGGCGTCCAGCAGGTGCAAGATGACGTCGGCCTTGCCCACTTCGCCCCAGGTGCGTTCGATGCCGATGCGCTCCACCACATCCACCGCTTCATCGTGGCCGCGGATGCCGGCGGTGTCGATGATGTTGAGGGGGATGCCTTCGATCTGGATGGTTTCGCTGACCTTGTCGCGCGTGGTGCCGGCGATCGGCGTGACGATGGCGACATCGGCACCGGCCAGTGCATTCAGGAGTGAGGACTTGCCCACATTCGGCTGGCCGACCAGTACCACGTTCAGGCCTTCACGCAGCAGCGCGCCTTGCGAGGCTTGCTTGAACACCTGGTCGAGGGCTTCGACGATGCCTTTCAACTGGCCGCGCGCATCGGACTTTTCGAGGAAGTCGATTTCCTCTTCCGGGAAGTCGAGCGTGGCTTCCACCAGCATGCGCAGGTGGGTGACGCGTTCCACCAGGGCGTGGATGGTTTGCGAGAAGGCGCCGCTCAGCGAAGCGGATGCGGACTTGGCGGCGGCTTCGGTGGAGGCGTCGATCAGGTCGGCCACGGCTTCGGCTTGCGCCAGGTCCAGCTTGTCGTTCAGGTAGGCGCGGCGGGTGAACTCGCCTGGTTCGGCCAGGCGCAGGCCTTGTTCGGCGCCGGCTTCCAGCACGCGCTGCAACAGCATCTGCAGCACGATCGGGCCGCCGTGGCCTTGCAGTTCGATCACGTCTTCGCCGGTGTAGGAATGCGGGGCCTTGAAGTAGATCGCGATGCCCTGGTCGATGACAGTGCCGTCGGCTTGCGTGAAGGGGATGTAGGTGGCGTGGCGCGGCTTGAGTTCCGTGCCTTTGAACAGCGCTTGCGCCAGCGACTGCAGGTTCTTGCCGGACGCGCGCACGACGCCGATGCCGCCGCGGCCGGGCGCGGTGGCAATTGCTGCGATGGTGGAGGAGTCTAGGTTCATGGTCTGGAGATTTTATGCTTTAAACCGGAAAACCAGTGTCTGACCCACAGGGTCAGACACTGTCAGTGCTTCGGCCACTGGCTTCGGCATACTGGTGTCTGACCCTGTGGGTCAGACATCGGGTTACCGGTTTAAAAAAAGCCCGCGGCTGGCGCGGGCTTTTCAGTAATTACTTGGCGGTGCCAACTTCAAGTTTTTTGGTGATCACCCACTGCTGCGCAATCGACAGCAGGTTGTTCACCACCCAGTACAGCACCAGGCCGGATGGGAAGAAGAAGAACATGACCGAGAAGGCGATCGGCATGAACATCATCATCTTCGCTTGCACTGGATCCGCAGGCTGCGGGTTCAGGCGGGTGGTGATGTACATCGAGATTGCGTACAGGATCGGCAGGATCGCATATGGATCGTGCTGGGTCAGGTCGGTGATCCACAGCGCCCATGGAGCGCCGCGCATTTCAACCGAAGCGTTCAGCACCCAGTACAGGGCGATAAACACTGGCATCTGCACCAGGATAGGCAGGCAGCCGCCGAGAGGATTGATCTTCTCGGTCTTGTACAGCTCCATCATGGCCTGGTTCATCTTCTGCGGGTCGCCTTTGTAGCGCTCGCGGATGGCAGTCATCTTCGGCGTCACGGTCTTCATCTTCGCCATCGAACGGAAGGAAGCGGCGGACAGCGGGAAGAACAGCAGCTTGATGGCCACGGTGAAGGCGATGATGGTCCAGCCCCAGTTGCCGACCACGGAGTGGATGGCGTCCATCGCGGCCCACATTGGGCGCGCCACGATTGCCAGCCAGCTGTAGTCCTTCACCAGGTCCAGACCTTCTGTCACTTGCTTCAGGGCCTGGGTGTTCTGCGGGCCGGAATACAGGCGGGCATTGTTGGTCACGGAAGCGCCTGGCGCCAGGGTGCCCAGCGGCTGCACCACGCCGATCGAGTACAGGTTGTCGCCCGGCTCTTTCTTGGTGAAGATGGTGCGGTCCAGCTTATCCTGCGGCACGAAGGCTGACACGAAGAAGTGCTGTGCAATCGCGATCCAGCCGTCTTTTGCCTCGGTCACGTGGTTAGGCTTGAACTTCGGATCTTGTGCCAGCGCCTTGGCATCCTTCTCGATCTGCTTGAACTCGTATTTCGTGTACTTCGACTCCGAGGTGAACATGGTCGGAGCGATGAAGCCGCCCGAGCTCATGAAGCCGGAGCTTTCAGGCTGGGTGCCGTCGTGCTTCAGTTGCAGGTAAAGCTGCGGGGACACTGGCGCGGTCCCGATGTTGGTGACGGTGTGCTGCACGTCCACCACGTAGTCACTCTTCTTGAAGGTGAAGGTCTTGGTCAGCTTGACGCCGCCCTGCTCCGCCACCAGCACCAGTTGCACCTGGCTGGCGTCGTTCAGCATGCGCGCGCCCGGCTGGGCCACGAATGCGGTCTGGTGATTAGGCAGGCCAGGCGCGCCTACCAGGCCGGTTTCGCCAAGGTAGGTATGCTTGCCGTCCTGGTTGAACAGGACTTCGGTGTTCTGGCCGCCTTTTGGCTTGCAGAACTCGAACAGGCCCCAGCAACCGCCCAGCCAGCCCGGATCGCTGCTGCCTTTGTGCTGCAGCAGTTCCAGGCGCTTGATGGTGCCGCCCAAGGTGTCGATATCGACGCGCATCACGTCGGTGGTGATGGTCACCACTTCGGTCTTGATCGGTGCAGCGACCGCGGTGCCATTCACCGCAGCGGCGGAGCCGGCGGCTGGAGCAGGCGTGCCGGCGGCAGTCGCAGAGGCCGAAGCCACGGCGGCTGGCTTGGCAGGAGCCGGAGCAAACATGGACGGCTTGCCGGTCGAGATCATCCAGTTATTCCACAGGATAACCAGCGAGACCGCGAAGACGATCCACAGGATTGAGCGTTTATTGATATCCATTCGGTTCTTCAGGAGTGGTTGAAGTGCTTGGGCGGCACGGGGTCGACCCCGCCCGCGTTCCAGGGATGGCAGCGGCATACCCGGCGCAATGCCAGGTAACTGCCTTGAGCCGCACCATGTTCGCGCAGGGCTTCCAGCGCGTAGTTGGAGCAGCTAGGGTAAAAACGGCAATTCGGCGCCCCCATCAGCGGACGGATGACCCATTGGTAAAAGCGCAGCAGGATGGTCAGCAGCGTTTTCATTTTGCCGGCCTGGCCTTGTTGGCTTGTGCAAAGAGGCGCGTGAGTTCCTGGCGCAGTTCGGCCTTCAGCTTGGCGGTGGTGGCCGGGCCGTCCTTGCTATTGACGGGGCGCGACAGGCGTACCACGCAATCAATGGAAGGAAGGCTGGTAACGCGGAACAGTTCGCGCGTGACGCGCTTGATGGTATTGCGGGTAACCGCGCGCGGTGCGAAGCGTTTGGCAACGACAATGCCCAGCCGCGCATTCGGCAGCTGGTTCTGGCGGGTATAGAGCACGAAGTGCGCGCTCTTCTGCGTTGGGCGCAAACTAAAAACGGATGAAAATTCATCCGTTTTTATGATGCGCCGAGCGCGAGCGAAGTCGTGTCTGCCTTCGCCTGTCGAGCTGTTAGGACAGCTTTCCACGCGATCAGCTAACAAGCGTGCTTAAACTACAGCCAGACGCTTGCGGCCTTTTGCACGACGTGCGTTCAGGACTTGACGGCCACCACGGGTAGCCATACGGGCGCGGAAGCCGTGGGTGCGCTTGCGACGCACAACGGAAGGTTGGTAAGTACGTTTCATGTTGGTCTCGCTAAAAAATACAAAATCGGGACGGACGGTGTCCCTAAAAATGTTGGTGCCAATGACATTTCGCGCACTGCGCCAATCTCACTGCCCGCTAAATCCGCGCGTCGTATCTGAAAAATCACGGACTACGGGCGGGGAACCCAGAATTATCAGGATTTTTCGGTTCAGTGTCAACCACTTAAACCGCTGCAAACCGGTAAAACGGTGTCAGACCCGCAGGGTCAGACAGCAGCCTGCGGCGGCCGCGTATTGGTGTCTGACCCTGCGGGTCAGACACCGGTTTACCGGTTTTGATAAGTTTGGTTGCAAAAAACCCAACCTCCGCACGGTTGTGCAAAATTTCTGGTTAACCTGTGGATAACTTCCGACTTAGCGGCTAGAATAGCGCGTTACGTGTGGCGATTACGAACGCCCTCCCACACTTTTTGCATATAGATAGATTCATGGAAAATTTCTGGCAGTCCTGTTCCCAGCAACTGGAACTTGAGCTGACGCCGCAACAATTCAGCGCCTGGATTAAGCCGCTTGTGCCCCTCGATTTCGAGGACAACAAGCTGCGCGTTGCTGCGCCAAACCGGTTCAAGCTGGATTGGGTAAAGACCCAATTCGCGAGCCGCATCACGGCCCTGGCCTGCCAGTATTGGGAAACCGTCATCGAGGTGCAGTTCGTCCTCGACCCGCGCACCCACGCCCTGAAAAAGCCCGCCGCACCGGCCGTGGTCTCCGGCCCGCTGAGCGACATGCGCCCGGAAAGCCCGGCCGCCGCCGCCGCCCCGACCGCCGCCGCCGAATACCAGAACCCGAAAACGCGCGAAAACAGCCGCATCAACCCGGACCTGACCTTCGACTCCTTCGTGACCGGTAAGGCCAACCAGCTGGCGCGCGCCGCTGCTATCCAGGTAGCGAATAACCCTGGCGTTTCATACAACCCGCTGTTCTTCTACGGCGGCGTGGGCCTGGGTAAAACCCACTTGATCCACGCGATCGGCAACCAGGTGATGGCCGACCAGCCAGGCGCCCGCATCCGCTACATCCACGCAGAACAGTACGTTCGCGACGTAGTGACCGCTTACCAACGCAAGGGTTTCGACGACTTCAAGCACTACTACCACTCGCTGGACATGCTGCTGATCGACGATATTCAATTCTTCGGCGGGAAGTCCCGCACGCAGGAAGAGTTCTTCTATGCGTTTGAAGCGCTGATCGCGGCCAAGAAGCAGATCATCATCACCTCGGATACCTATCCAAAAGAGATCACCGGCATGGATGACCGCCTGATCTCGCGCTTCGACTCCGGCCTGACGGTGGCGATCGAGCCGCCGGAGCTGGAAATGCGCGTGGCGATCCTGCTGAAAAAAGCCAAGTCCGAAGGCGTGACCCTGAACGACGACGTCGCCTTCTTCGTGGCCAAGCACCTGCGCTCCAACGTGCGTGAGCTGGAAGGCGCCCTGCGCAAGATCCTGGCTTACTCCCGCTTCCACGGTAAGGACATTTCGATCGATATCGTGAAAGAGGCGCTGAAGGACCTGCTGTCTGTGCAGAACCGCCAGATTTCTGTGGAAAACATCCAGAAAACGGTGGCGGACTTCTTCAACATCAAGGTGGCGGACATGTATTCCAAGCGCCGCCCGGCCAACATCGCCCGCCCACGCCAGATCGCCATGTACCTGGCCAAGGAGCTGACCCAGAAATCGCTGCCGGAAATCGGCGAACTGTTCGGAGGACGCGACCACACTACCGTGCTGCACGCCGTGCGCAAGATTGCGGCGGATCGTACCAAGAACCCGGAGTGCAACCATGAGTTGCACGTTCTCGAACAAACGCTGAAAGGCTAAAACCGGTAAAACGGTGTCTGACCCACAGGGTCAGACACCGGAAACGCGACAGCCGCAGGCCATGGTGTCAGACCCTATGGGTCTGACACCGGTTTACCGGTTCTAACTTGCTATACTGTCGAGTTAACAAAAGAACCAACGTACCAACCCATTAACTGAGGATATTTATGCAACTGGTCAAAACCACCCGAGACACGCTTCTCCGGCCACTGCAGATTGTGAGCGGTATTGTCGAGCGTCGGCACACTATGCCGATTCTGGCCAATATCCTCATCCGCAAGGAAGGTGAAAGCGTCTCTTTCCTTTCCACCGACACGGAAGTCCAGATCACGACCCATGCAGACATCGGCTCGGGTGCCGACGTCACCGGCACCACGGTCGCCGCGCGTAAGCTGCTGGACATCCTGCGCGCGCTGCCGGAAGCCGGCGACGTGACCATGACCCTGCTGAACAAGCGCCTGACCGTCCAAAGCGGCAAATCGCGCTTCGCCCTGCAGACCCTGGCCGCCGAAGAATTCCCGACCGTGCAGCAAGCCGAAAGCTTCACCGCATCGTTCCAGCTGCCGCAAAAGACCCTGAAGCACCTGTTCAACATGGTGCACTTCTCGATGGCGCAGCAGGACATTCGCTACTACCTGAACGGCCTGCTGCTGGTCCTGGACGGCAACAAGGTCATCGCCGTAGCGACCGACGGCCACCGCCTGGCCTTCTGCCAGGTAGAGACCGACCAGAACTTCGCCCGCGAAGAAGTGATCATCCCGCGCAAGACCATCATCGAGATGCAGCGCCTGCTGGAAGAAAGCGACGACGCAGTCTCCCTGGACATCGCAGCATCGCAAGTGAAGCTGACCTTCGCCGACATCGAGCTGATCTCCAAGCTGGTGGAAGGCAAGTTCCCTGACTACACCCGCGTGATCCCGAAGGGCTACACCAACAACTTCACCATTGGCCGCGAAGAGCTGCTGCGCTCCCTGCAGCGCGCCGCGATCATGACCAGCGATAAGTTCAAGGGCGTGCGCTGCATCATCACCCCAGGTTCGCTGAAGATCTCGTCCACCAACGCGGACCAGGAAGAAGCGGTTGAAGAACTGGAAATCGACTACGGCGGCGACAGCGTGGACATCGGCTTCAACGTGACCTACCTGCTGGACGTGCTGAATAACCTGAAGTGCGACCAGGTCAACGTAGCACTGGGCGACAGCAACAGCTCCGCGCTGATTTCGATCCCGGAGAACCAAGACTTCAAATATGTAGTGATGCCGATGCGCATCTAAAACCGGTAAGTCGGTGTCTGACCCGCAGGGTCAGACACCGGTCTGCGACCGCCGCGTGTCAGGTGTCTGACCCTGCGGGTCAGACACCGGTTTACTGGTTTTAAAAAGAATTCGTTAAAGAGAAAGCAGTCCATGTCCGAAAGCCACAACGAACAACCCAAGGCCAAAGCAGAAGAATACGGCGCCGCCTCGATCCAGATCCTTGAAGGCCTGGAAGCAGTCCGCAAGCGTCCCGGCATGTACATCGGCGACACGTCCGACGGCACCGGCCTGCACCACCTGGTATTCGAGGTGCTGGACAACTCGATTGACGAAGCCCTGGCCGGCCACTGCTCCGAGATCCACGTGACCATCCACAGCGACAACTCGATCTCGATCACCGACAACGGCCGCGGCATTCCAGTCGGCCTGAAGATGGACGACAAGCACGAGCCAAAACGCTCCGCAGCCGAAATCGTGCTGACCGAACTGCACGCCGGCGGCAAGTTCGACCAGAACGCATACAAAGTCTCCGGCGGCCTGCACGGCGTGGGCGTCAGCTGCGTCAACGCGCTGTCCAAACTGCTGCGCGTGACCATTCGCCGCGACGGCAAAGTGCACCAGATGGAATTCGTGCGCGGCGCAGCCCAAAACCGCGAAATCGAATACATCGACGGCGTGGCAGTGTCCCCGATCAAAGTGATCGGGGAAACCGACAAGCGCGGCACCGACGTGCACTTCTGGGCCGACGAAGAGATCTTCACGCACGTCGAGTTCCACTACGAGATCCTGGCCAAGCGTATCCGCGAACTGTCCTTCCTGAACAACGGCGTCAACATCAAGCTGACCGACCAGCGCAACGGCAAGGAAGAAATCTTCGCATTCGAAGGCGGCACCCGCGGCTTCGTTGAATACATCAACAAAGCCAAGACCGTGCTGCATCCGACCGTGTTCCAGGCCACCGGCGAACGCCAGTCCGACCAGAACACCACCATCACGGTGGACGTGTCGATGCAATGGAACGACGCCTTCAACGAACAGGTACTCTGCTTCACCAACAACATTCCGCAGCGCGACGGTGGCACCCACCTGACCGGCCTGCGCGCGGCAATGACCCGCGTGATCAACAAGTACATCGACGAAAACGACTTCGCCAAGAAGGCCAAGGTTGAAATCAGCGGCGACGACATGCGCGAAGGCCTGACCTGCGTGCTGTCCGTGAAAGTGCCGGAACCGAAGTTCTCGTCCCAGACCAAAGACAAGCTGGTATCGTCCGAAGTGCGCGGCCCGGTCGAAGAGATCGTCGCCAAGACGCTGACCGACTTCCTGATGGAAAAGCCGAACGACGCCAAGATCATCTGCGGCAAGATCGTGGAAGCAGCGCGCGCCCGTGAAGCAGCGCGCAAGGCCCGTGACCTGACCCGCCGTAAAGGCATCATGGACGGCCTGGGCCTGAGCGCCAAGCTGGCCGACTGCCAGGAAAAAGACCCAGCCCTGTCCGAACTGTACATCGTCGAGGGTGACTCCGCAGGCGGCTCCGCCAAGCAGGGCCGCGACCGTAAGTTCCAGGCGATTCTGCCGCTGCGCGGCAAGGTGCTGAACGTGGAGAAGGCACGCTTCGAAAAGATGCTGTCTTCCGAGCAGATCACCACCCTGATCGCCACCCTGGGCACCAGCATTGGCGCCGACGAATTCAATATCGAAAAGCTGCGCTACCACCGCATCATCATCATGACCGACGCGGACGTCGACGGCGCCCACATCCGCACCCTGCTGCTGACGCTGTTCTACCGCCAGATGCCGCAGCTGGTTGAGCGCGGCCACATCTACATTGCGCAGCCACCGCTGTACAAGGTAAAGGCCGGCCGCGACGAGCGCTACCTGAAGGACGACCTGGAAGAAGCCGGCTACATGATGAACGTAGCGCTGAACACCGCCGCCCTGACCCCGCGCGAAGGCGCCGACATCATCCAGGGCGAAGCGCTGGGCGAACTGGCACGCACCTACAACATGGCCAACGCCATCATGACCCGCCTGACCCGCGTGATCGACCGCGCCGCGCTGACCGCCATCATGACCGGCGTAACGCTCGACCTGACGACCATCGACGCAGCCCAGGCATCGGCCAAGGCGCTGGAATCGAACATCAACGACAGCGCCGTGAAGGTTTCCGTGACCACCGACGAACTGTCCGACAAGCACACCCTGCGCATCGAACGCCTGCACCACGGTAACGTGAAGGTCTCCTTGATCGACGCCGACTTCGTGCAAGGCGCCGACTACAAAGTGCTGGCCGACGCCGCTGCCACCTTCACCGGCCTGATTGGCGAAGGCGCCGTGATCCGCCGCGGCGAAGGCGAGCGCACCAAGGAAAGCGCCGCGGTCGACTTCCACCACGCCATGCAGTGGCTGCGCGACGAAGCGGAACGCACCGTGAGCAAGCAGCGCTACAAAGGTCTGGGCGAGATGAATCCAGAGCAGCTGTGGGAAACCACCATGGACCCAACCGTCCGCCGCCTGCTGAAAGTGCAGATCGAAGACGCGATTGCCGCCGACCAGATCTTCACCACGCTGATGGGTGATGATGTGGAACCACGACGGAACTTCATTGAGACCAACGCGCTGCGTGCGGGTAACATCGACGTATAACGCTCTGTAGGTGGTTCCAAAAGCTGGCAAATTGCGAACCTTAATCTGGCACAGAATTGAAAAGTGGCCCATGGATTACCATGGGCCACTTTTTTTGTTGCTCCTTTGTTCATAACTGACGAACTCATCGATTGGAAAAAACTACGAATCGCAGATTGTGATAATTGGTGACAATTTTCCGGGTGGCAATCGGCTATGCTTGAGTAATGAAAAAGATGGCGTTGAATAAATATTCTTGCAACTAAATCAACGCCACACATCCCTCTCTATTTCGAAGCGTCATGGGTGACGGACAAAGCCAAAAAGCATGGTTGTCTGCTACAAAAAAGCAGCTGTCGGTTGCATATCCCGGCCTTACTTGGGATGCATTAGCCAGCATGCTTGGAGTCGACACTGAATCCTTTAAGGCCTACCGGTTGCCCACAACAGCTACGGGCTTCAGCGCATTGCCACAATGCCTCAAGGACGCCATTGCTTCGCTTCTTGAATCTTCATCGTCCCCGGCTTCCAAGCCTGTCGAACAGGCCGAAACAAGTGCGCTCCTAATCCCAGCTTTGGCTGGGATGGTTGTGCGCAAAGCGAGGGCTTCACTTATCGATGGCGCTATGGTGGCGGGGATTAGTAGGCTCCCCGGTATTCCCATCGGCTTAAATCAAGAAGATAGAAATGCAATGGCGCTCGTGTCAAAGGCTTGCCTCTCAAATGGCCTTCCTGACCACGGCGCCGAGATTCACGAGTTACTTTGGCGCTGTACCCTTCCATTTGACCACTGGCTGGACATCCCCGAGGTCAGAGCCGCTGGTCTAGGGCGAACGAATCTTATCCATGGCGAAGATGGAATTCCGACTGTAGAAGCCGAAGAGTTGGCTCAGAAATTTACTGGCTTGAGTGCCGGACTCGAGGAGCAGCTTTTCCTCAAGTTCCTTGAGCTTTTACGCAAGCAGCCTACCTCAATCGCGAACGAGTATTACACCCGAACAAGGGAATTCGTCGTTCGCCATCCAGTATGTTCCAGTGAGGAACTCCGTAAGTTTGGTAATGAAATCCATCTCCAAATTTGGATGTTACTCAACCAAGAATTCTATGAACCTGTACCTAGCGCATGGGAGATCGACGGAACCGTTCCGATTTGTGCGCACTGCGGAAACGCTATGAAAAAGGGTAAGGCGGGACTCGTGTGCCGGACAACGGCATGTGCAATCTCCAATCCAGCTACACAGGGAAGTACCGCAAATGCGTCCGACATTCTTAGAGCCAATCGCGGTATCCGACAGTATTGGATCGAGCCAGGTCTCGATGAAGTCCGTTTGTTTGACACTCTCAAAGCGATGAGCTTTACCGTTGAACTTTATCCCGATCGTGATCGAGTGGATATCGCCATAGGTGAAATTGGCATTGATTTAAAAAGCTACACAAGCCCCGAAACACTGGGCAGAAAATTCAAAGCCAGCATTGGTGGACTTGCGCATTACGAGACCAAACTCCTGGTTATACCTGATTGGATTCTCAAAGCGACACCCTCATATATCGATCGGTTGAAGTTGGCCATGGATCGCAAGAACATTCTCTGTCTGACCGTTGGCCAAGCAATCGAATACTTCAAGAAGAGACACGCAGATGCGTGAATACCTAAAACCTTATGTAGGCTTCGATAGGATCAATTACCTCTGCCTAATCGCAAGTGAGCTACTGAATACCGACACGCTTGCTGATATGCCAGCCCTGCTTGCAGGTTTTGAAAGTATTCGAAGAACGCTCCCCCCTGAAGTAGCTCAGGCACTTCGCAATATCCGAATGGCAGGGCTGGCTCCCGGTACGATTCGGGAGTTGATGCTCATGGCGGATGGCTATCGAAATCACCATCGTCGTATGTCTGCTCGACGCCGCCGAGGTGAAACGATTAAGAACGACGTTGAACAGCGCTTTGTAATAGATGAAAACCTATCCATTGAAAAGCAATGGCAACACCTTGTTCCGGATGACGTTACTCAAGCGCTACAGGCACTTTGCACACCTCTTCCGATTCGTAGGCGCACTCTTGCGAATCTACACCTCGCATCTGATTCCGCAGAAGTGCACGTTGAAGGTGGATATGCCGGATACGTTGAGCCACTTGGCTTCACGCCGCCTGAGCCGCCGCTTTACGAGTTGACTAGAGTTGGGAAGGCCCCCGGCTTCATTGCATGGAACGATTTGATCGAAGTAGCTCACCAATTCGACGAGATCGACTTATTAGCCGGCCGGCAGCAGCCCGGTGAGCGGCGTTGGTTCAGGCGACTTCACGACTTATCGGGCACTCCTACCGCTGTACTATTAGAGCCATCAGCCACCGGCCTAGTCCGTTCAAACGGCATTACCTTACGCGACCTAAAGCATCTGATAGGCTTGCCCGGATCAGGCAAGACAACGCTTAATTACTTGTTAGCGGGATACCTGGCAGAAAACGATTTTGCGACCTGCTTCCTCTTCCCTTCCATTGAAGTCGCGCTGAACTTCATCGAGACTCTTAACCGCTACGGTATTAATGTTGGCCTTCTATCTGGGCAAGGCGAAACATCGCGGAATCGCCACGTACTAAATTTTGCAAGTTCATTGGCGAATCAAAACAAGGGGTTTGGAGTCACTCGATCGACGGCGAGATTCTTCGCGACCAATTGTGCCTTGGCCGGCTTTTCGAGTAACGAGGACTCGTTGTTTCCTCATAATGCGCCTCCCTGCTCGAGCATTTTTCAAAAGGAAGCACCTAAACAACGAGCCAAACCTCACAGATGCGCGTTGGCATCTGTCTGTGGCTACCAGCATTCCGAACGCGAACTTGTAAATGCGCGCCTATGGGCTGGCCACGTACTTTCGATGGATCGATCAGTCTCTCGTCTGTATTCGGATTTTGACCTGCGGCACTTTGAATTCATATCCAGGACGTTTGATGTTCTCGTAATCGATGAGTGTGACGGAGCTCAAAATAGTTTGGACAATCGTGGTACACCAGTCATGAAACTGGTAGGCGACTCCGATTCTCTTTGGAGCACCTTAATCCGCGACATTCATCAACCAGCAGCCGGCGGAAGCAACGCATTCGTGGCCGGAGAGACTCTCCCAAGATTGCTGGAAATGACAGGCCGATTTGGTCGAGCTTCGGAACGTCTGGTAGGTCGCATTACACACCTCCCACCTCAATTTCGCAAGGATAATGCCAACCTTTTGCTAACCTCGCTATCAATTCTCGCGGACATGTATCCGGACGAAAATGACAGCGACGCTGATAGCGATCGACACTTCGAGTTGCGGCAAGCGCTTGAACGTATCTGGGATTCGGCAATCAAGCGCGTGGCATTCCGTCACGAGAACCTAGCGGAAGATGATGAAGACGATAGTGATACGGGTCGCGTAATCGAAAATTCGGCAGCAATCATGAACATCGAAGCGGCTATCGCTCAAGATTTCCATGACCGACTCTTAGCCGCCCTTGAGGTTTGGGAGCGAGATGGCAACGATACCGCTATTCATGGGGTCGCCGCTGTTTTCCGATCCTTCCCATCCCTGAATTCGCCATTGGACGACGAAACTTTCTTCGCGTGCGTATCGCTCCTTACCTCTGTGTCCCTCGTAGTTCTACAGCACTTTGGTCTCGCACCACATTTGCGCTTAATGAACGCCGAGGGACTAGTTAGTGACGGGGTATTCGAATCTCGACTATCACGCGATCAGTTAGCAGCGCTTCCAGAGTCGCTCATTGGTCGATTAAGTGGAGTCCGATATACGCTAAGCGATGAGGGAAACGTCGACATTTCGCATGTTGGTTTTCTCGGTACACCCCGAACTTTACCGGATAGGATGATGCGATTGTCTCAGGAGGCCGGAGGCGAAATGGCGGTTCTGCTTACAAGTGCGACATCGATGCTAGAGCAAAGCCCCAGCTATCACATATCCATGGGGCCTCACTACGTTTTGCAGAGACCGAACGCGGGGACGGGGTGGGATAAGTCCCGATATACATTCTTCCCAAAGATGAATCCGCAGGAACCAACATCGCCGTTGCGCTTCAGTGGTTCCAAGCTTTCGCAGAGGGACGCGATCTTGCGATCTATCGTCGACGAGCTACTTCGCGGCGGAGCATTATCCGATGTTGCTACTGCAATATCAGAGAATGATGTAATTGAAGGAGAGCATCGAAGAGCGGCGTTCATTGTGAATTCGTATGACCAATGCGAAAGCATATACAAGCACATCGCAACCGCGCATCCGACTTGGCGCGGTCGAGTTCGTTATTTAGCAAAGGCCACAATTCACGGCAGGATAGATGAGCATGCAATTTCCGCAGCCGAGGTGGAACAGCTAGGCGGGGACAAAGGTTGGGACTTGCTCATTTTCCCAATGAGTGCAATCGGACGCGGCGTGAACATCGTATTTCACGATGGCCCTCGAATGAACAAAGCGATGATCGGGTCACTTTTCTTCCTTACGCGCCCTCACCCTCGTGGTGATAGCCTTCAACTAATTCAAGGTCTTGTTGGGCAGGCCTCCGAGAAATTTGACTCTCGTAATTTTAGCTCCACTGGTGACGCGCTGAGCGCCTTGCGGAGTGCTCGCAAAGATGCCGTTTCGATGGCGGAATATTTGCTACGAATGCCGCTCATTGCCCAAGCACTTGGAAAGTTCGCCGAACCATTTGTAGCAGATCAAATGATCATAATTTTGCAAACAATAGGCCGCGCAATGCGAGGAGACTGCCCCGCCTTCGTCTACTTTGTGGACGCAGCGTGGGCACCAAACTCCGCGAAAGGCATTGCCGACACCGAGCGTACTTCGATGCTGGTAATGATGCAAACAATCCTAGAAAAGTGCCTCAATCACCCAGAGCCTTCGACCCGCGAGTGCTATCACCAGCTTTATCAGACCTTCGCAGTGCCATTGGGCGCGATTTCCAATTTACTTACAGCAAAAAGCCATTGAGATATGACCACTGAAGAAAAAATCGTATGGCGGCGCGTCGATAATAGTCGACAGCGCGAACCGATCCTTGTCGGTCGTCGAATCTCACCCGACTGGCTTTCCGGAAAAATTCAGCTACTTGAAGTGCGCCTCAGCGGAAAAATGCGACAGGCTTTTGATACCTTACGCACAGCCGCAAAAGAGGCAAAGCTGAATCTTCCAATCGCATCGTTGCGCACGTCGATGATCGTCGCACTTGATTCCATCGGCAGCGTAATCGGGGTCGACCGCGATCTTGGATTGACGTCAGCACTTTCGGGAGAGTCTCCACCCGCAGTTCAAATTTCTTCCTACGCCGCTGAAGATGACCTTGGGAAAACTTCACTGATCCGCAAAGAATTCAGTGAGACCATTCGTCGTTGGCTTATCGATGACGTTTTATCTTGGGCTGAGGCCAAAGGCATTGGTGAAGTCGCGGCAAAGCTGTTGAAGGCAATTGATTACGCAGATGTCAGCCTTGAAACGCCTGAACGTCCCTATGTAACAACCAATGGTCGCCCCAATTATTCGCTAGTGGCGCAAGTGCTAGGTCGGCGCCTCGCTGGAGAAGTTCTTTTTGAAGGATTAGGACCATGTGAAGTGGTCGCATTTTCCGAACCAGGTAGCAGCATGGTCGAACTTATGACTCGACCATTTGCCTCAGGGCGCGACATGTTTTCAATGGTGGCCCGAGTGAGGATAAGTAGTGTGCCTTACTCAAAGGACGTCTATTTATCTGTGACAGCGATGAAGCGCGTCTGGGCACGGAAAACGCCAAAAGCATATGCGAGTATGCCGCGTAGTGTTCTCGGTTACGTGATTGCAACCGGACGACCAGTCACGCCAATTTCAATCCGACGGACAGATGAACGGTGGACTTTTGGCGATGAGTATGCATCACTGTACCGAGCCTCCGACGAAAGACTTCCGCTCACGCTTGAATCGGCAATCAGTCAACGTGAATTCAACCCCGAGATAGGTTGGTGGGTTGGTCTCCCAGAATTGCCTTCGCTATTCTCATCCCTGTCACCTCGCACCGTATTCGAAAGCGACGAGATTGATCTGCTAACGACTGTAGCGAAGATCCTGAATCCGATTGTCACAGAACAGCCCATAGCGGTACGTGAAATTCGTCGGTCGCAATCATTGGCTAGGCCATTACAAGAAATGCTGCGAATGGCAGATTTCGGCGTTGCAGGGGCTGGTCTTCTCAATTCTGATCCGGACGAGGATGACCCAGAAGATCAAATTGCGCAGCGGGCGATCGTTTCACGTGATGAGCGTATAGATGCTTATCGTAACCAAAACGTTCTGGCATTGAAGCTTGGTCGCGCTACGGCAAAGCCGATTGTTTGGATGATTGGTGGACAAGCGAATGAGGCAAGTCTAGCCCAGCGCGCCGCCAATTTGTTGTTCGGCGATGCCATCGACTTCGTGCATGAACCCATGCCTGCAAACGTTCACGGCTTAAGGATAAATTTGGACGGCACGGAGCGTCTTCCTGCTCGCGCTAGATTCGAAAAGCGGGTAGCGGCGTGGGAACCGCATACTCGAGTCATTCGTGAAAAGAGCAAAGAGCGCCCAACCATTGTCCTGGTGTGTGCACGTGATCGCTATGACAACAAGCCTGAAGACCCGGTGAATTACTATGCCGGCATACATGCCATGTCATTGATCGACGCTAATGTGCATTATGTCCTTCCAATGGAGTCTGAGGACGACATTGACGAACAACAAAACTTTGTTCATCGATTGCAGAGTGCTTTACTAGATGTCTTGTTAGCGCATTCCGGGGTGGTTTTCGGAGTAGAGGATTTCATCAAAGGGTTGCTGCCAACGGCTACGCCGAAATCAATCTATGGTATTCAGGCCATCAGATCCCGTGCTCGAGCAATGTCCGGTGAAAGCAGCGTCTGCTTTGTTCTGCTCACTAGACTAATTGTGAGCACCGGAATTACTGAAATTCGCATCGTCTACCGATCCGGCAAAAACAAGGTAACTGAATGGATGCCTCTATCCTCCGGATTAAACTGGATCGGCCGTATGCGCACGCTTCAAGAAAGCGATGATCGCTGGCTACGAGCAAATTTTAGCAGTGTAATTCGCGATGAACTTGTTGCCGTGCAAAGCGAGGATCCCAACGCAGTCGTAATGATCGATTGGCGAACAGTATCGGGACTGTGGAAAGGCATCCGGGACGAGGACTTGACATTTGGTCCTCCAATGTTAGATGCACTACCCCTCACGAAGTTGAGAGGGATGACGTTCATCCGCCTCCGTCGCGGCGACGACACGATGTCATTAAGGGGAGCGAAAACCTCCATTTTCAAAGCCTGGAAGCAGTTTCCAGATGGTTCACGCGATCAGTTAGGCGAGCAAACGGCAGAATCTTATTACACGACGGAGCGAAACATCGTCGAAATCGTTTCGCCTAAGTCCAACGACTCGTCGCAACAGCGTCATTTCATTGCGTCAATGGGATATGCAAAAACAGTGCAAATTCCGCGTGGCCTTTCATGTTATCGCCAGATGATGCGTATGAAGAACGTTGGATCCGGGTTCTTTGCGCAGGATCGTAAGGCGGCGGCGACGATTGATGCTGCCTTACCTGCGCCAATGGACATCACAGTAATGACATGCCCTGAAGGTGCTTCGCCAGATTCATATGCGGCCATGGTGACTGGCTTACGCCTCGGATATGCACATTACAACGACTGGACTGCGCTTCCCGCACCACTTTTCTTCAGACGAAAAGTCGATGACTATATCATTCGCTATGCCGACGAAGGCGATGCTCCTGACACACCAGATCGTAACGAAGTTGTAATGCCTGAAGGGACGCTAGTCTCTCAAGATGTGGTGGCTGAGGTCATTGGAAACGACCTACAAAAAAACAGGGCATCCGACGAGGCACCTTTAGCGGTCCATCAGCCCACGGAAGACTACTCTCCTTCCACGGAGAGAGGTAAAAAGGACTTCGACATCAGTGTTGAGAATACCTTCGCATCAATATCTGACGAGGAGGAACTAGAGGGCCTGAAGGACCAACTTCTTGAACAGGTAAAGACCGTCCGTCCCGCTCATCTAATGGTGGTTACGGCGAAAGAGCAGCGACTCTTTCGCGCATACCATCGACTAATTTCAGGAGTCACGAATCCACACGAGACGGTTCGAGTCCGTGTTTTGCCACCACCATGGGTTGACTTGCCGTCTGCGTTATCGACAGAAAATCCCATTTCCAAGAAGCCAGCTCGTCGGAGTTGGGACTTCATGCTGGATTATGGCTACGTGCGCAGCGGTATTAAGAAGCCAGCTGATGACTCCTTCTTAGCCTGGCTAGGACAATTTCTTGTCGTCCCTCAGTCCTGCTTGGCGCTTTGGACTATCACGCGAAATATCGGCACGTTAGCTTTCAGACCGATGATTGATCTTATCTCTCGCGATTACATTCCAAGCCTCGCCGATGGCAAGAACTTTGATCCCTACGGAATGAACAGCCAAGAGATCGCCGAAATTACGAAATGGGCCTGCGCCACTAATCACGATAAGCTAATCGGCTGGCTGATCTTCACAGTGTCTCAATGGACTGACCCCGCTTGGGTGGATGCCGTAATGGACAACGTCTCTTGTATTCCAGGTCCACGCACCTGGGATGCCTTGACGTACTACGTTGAGAGTATCAAAGCTGTCGCAGAATTCATTGCATATGAGGGCAACCTGAACAAGTTCCCATCTATCAATGTTCGCCCTAACTATCCCGGTAATCGACTTTTCCATACTAGTAGCGAAAGCAGCTCGGAATCGTTCGACGCTACGACCACACCGCAGGCTATTCGAACAACTGCTTTGTCCGATAATTCTTCACACGATCCAGTCATGTCCGCCAAAAATAATCTGATTAAATTGATCGAAGCTCTATCTCCAGGCACTGACGGCTTCGAAGAAACTTACGAAATCATCCACCAGACTCTAAATGGACTTTGCTCTATACATGAGGAAATTGTGCAGGCTCGAATTGCTGAGTCCGCTGCAACTCAAAGGATCGAAGGACTGGTGGTCCGCCAGGTACGGCTTCTCGATAGTTTGATTGGCGAGCGTGTAGAACTCATGATCGACGATGTTCACCCTAAGATCCTTTCAGCCCATGCCGCCGACCAGATAGACCAGGAACTGACTTCCATCGAATCTGCTTTGGTAGAACTTGAATCGCTTCGCTCACAGGTAGACTATGAATCCAGCCAGCCCGCCAATACTCTAGCTGAGCGTCGACTGGCAATGGCAAAAAAAGCCGATGCTGAGGCAAAGCTGGTGGGGCACCTGGAAAAGATCCATGCCATGTTAACGCATAGCACTTGCTTCCAACTCTTTGTTCCTGGTGAGGACGCGAGTACGGACCAAGACATAGAGCCGGCTCCAATATTGCCTAACGAGTCCCCCTTCGTTGAACATGAACCCGATGCCACAATCGAAACTTCCAATTTGGTTATCGACAACTCCCAAAAAAACGATGTTCAGGAACTTGAGCCCGCAGTTGAAGTAGCCATCGATCATCGCCCCCCAATGCACGAGGATGCGCCATCTTCAAACGATGTCTTGAGCAAACTCGCCGCTCCGAAGAACGAAGAGCTTCATGTTCATCCGGCCCAATTGGATGAAGAAGTAGAGTCCTCGCCAGCCCCGATTGCTTCGATCGAAGACTTTGATCATTACGCTGAAGTCCTGCATCGTTTAATTAAACAACGTCTTTACGGTCTGGCCGCTGTTCATGTCGCAGCCTTAGGACGCATGGTAGAGGAAGTGGGTGATGAGCGCTTGGATGCACAGTACACGATCCTCCAAGCCTTAGTTGGCGCCCTTGATGGCATGGACTGCATGTTCTCCTTCGACAAGCGCCTCAATGACGAGTTGAGTTCTTTATTGTCTATCGAACGTCTTCCGGCAAGTTCGCATTGCGAACCTGCACCTATGGCACTTGGAATTCTGGCTGCCGGCATTGGAAACATGCTATTTGATGACTCTGAAGTAAATTGGCGCATAGGGAACGCGGTAAGCGCCAGGCTGCAAGAGCATAAAGCGCTTGCGGCGTTAGTTGAGCATCTCGACACCATCAGGCAGCGTGGCTTTGTTTTGACGCGTGATGCGTTTGTTGCTTCTCGAATCGGTGACAAGCAAGCGATTCAGCGAGAGCTCGACCGATGCCAAAAGCGGGCAGAAAACTGGAAGACCTCGCATGAAATTCATTCGAATTTCAACCACAAAGGGTTCAAAGCGCTCCACGAGGATATCTTCAGCCCCAAGAATCCAATTGGCGCGTGCCTCGCGGCGATGGCGAAAGGGGATTCGTTGAAAGTTCGCACCTTGTTCAACGAAGCCCACACCAAGTTCAAGAAGGCATCAGCGACTCTGGATGAAATGTGGAAGAAGTTAGGAGATCGGGGAAAAACTGAGGGCCCTTATCGAACTCAAGTAATTGAGAATATCGAAATCACGGGTAAGTTCATTCAGGAATACCTTGCACATGTGGATCGAAGCAAATCTCAGAAAAGTGAGCTTCCTAGGGACACGAACGACTTTCTCTCTAAGCTCGCCTCATTACTGAATGAAGCGATAGTAGAAATTCGTTCGATGAAACTTAGCTCCGCAGTCGAACAACTTTTTGCCTTTTCAGCGATCAAGGCTATGACCTGTGTGCTAAAGCTCTACGATGCTTCAGACGCAGAGGTATGTATTAGTAATGACAAACAGAGGCTTCTAGTCCAGCTTCCGTTGGGACGTGATCTGATGCCGGCGATGGGGTCCAAAGATGGAATGCATCCATCTCTTTGTTCGCCAGCTGAGGTTTTGGCGGAGACTTCGCACTGGGCTGATGCATCGCTAACGCTAAGTTCTAAGGAGGTTGGAGAAGACGTAGATTCGGCGCTGCGCGATGCGTTTGAGCGTCATGTCGAAGCAAAGCGCTTTCTACCCGCGTTCCTCATTGAGCGTCATATCAAGTCAATGCTTCCACCTGGAGGCAACTTGCTGAAGAAGTACAACCTTGAGCGGAACGCACTGCAGGCGGAACTGCAAGATGCTCGTCAACGCTTGACGCACGCGATGACGTTATCAGCGCTTCCCGTTGAAGCAGAAACGAATCAGATGCAGCGCAATATCGAAGAGCTACTCGCTTTAGTCAGGCAAGAGAAGACAATCGGACATAGTGATGGTGATTCGATTGCGTATCCTGACTTCGCCCAAGCGCGCGCTGCCCTAAGGACTTTCGTACTCAATCCGTTGGAAAGCAGGCTCGAAGCTGCGAAAGAGAAGTTGGTGAACGAGCTCAATGAAGTGGCTGACAATGACAGCATTTTGAAGGCAGACATTGATCGCGTCCGAAAAATGCTCGCATCAAATAACGCGGCGACGTTACGAACAGCTCATGACGCCCTCGGTATATTGAAGCAAAGCGGAAAACTACCGGCGTATGCACTTAGCGCTTCGTTCGACATGGCGAACGAATACGAGCAGTTCATGAAGGATGTTCATGACGTCACAGCCAATAGGCCGCTCCTTGATGGATTGAGTCTTGTTCTGAAAACTGCAAAAAGTGATGCCGAACCAGCTTGGCTTAGCGCTCTTGATATCGAACAGCGAAATTCGGCGAAAACCCTCATTGAACTCTGGGCAAAACTCTTCGAGCAACGTGCATTGACGGATCACGATTTAGTCGATCGTTTGTTCCGCGAAATGGGACTACCGCATGCACCGGCGCCTTTCCCCGAATCTGGCCGGCCAACTCGAGGCAAGTTGAGCTTCGTGGAGCGCGCTTTTGCGTTCCCAACAACTGCTGATGAACCTCTTTTCATCCCTCCTTCGTTAGGAAGTTGGGGGCTGCATATCGAAGGTTATGTCATGTATGGCGCGGTCAGCGACAACGACCTCAAGCTTGTGCTCCAGGAAACCGGCTCGACCCCGACGTTTATTTTTGCGCGCACTAAACTCGGGATGGCAAAAAGGGCTGCGCTCACCAGTAGCAAGCCCGCAATTATTGTTGATGACGAGTTGATCGCTTACATGGCGCTGCATCCGAATGAACGCTTCCAGTCATTGATGAAGGTTGGAGTGCTCACATATTCGACCAATCCGTATGATGACTATGATTCCCAACCAGTACCACCGGAAATGTTCTTTGGTCGCCAGGACGAGTTGAGTAAGCTGCGTAATGTGAAGAGCCTCGCCGTTCTTTATGGCGGCAGGCGTCTCGGCAAATCTTCTCTACTTGCGCAAATTGAACACGAAGAAAATCAAAAAACTGGCCATCGTGCTGTACTGATATCGATGCAAACCGTTGATATTATTGGCGATCATGTGCTATCTGCTTGGGAATTCATTTGTAGTCAGCTCGCCCGTCGGAAAATTGTGCCCCCCATGCCTTCGCTTGCACGGGACTGGCAACAAGTGCGCAAGCACATTGAAGCAGGACTCATGAACAAGTCAGACGTCAGGTCCTTGTATCTTTTGATTGACGAGGCCGATAACCTTATGGGCCGCGAACTTAAGGTACGTCATGGTGAGGCAGCGTTTATGCCAACTCTGGTTCAGTTCATCAATGATCTGGCCCATGTCTGTCAAGTTCGTGCTGTGATCACCGGTCTTCATAACGTTACACGAATGACGAATGAAGAGAATACGGTCTTTGGGAAAGCGGATCCTATCGCTTTGAAGCCTTTTTCGACCTCCGATGACATTGGTCGAGGCATTCGTTTGATAACCAAACCTCTAGCTGCGATGGGATACCTCTTCAACGAAGAGGCTCAAGACTTACCTCTGCGCATTCTTGCAGTCTGTAACTTCTACCCCGCCTTCGTTCAACTTTATTGCAAACGGCTTGTCGACCAACTGCAAAATAACAGGCAAACAACAAAACCGCCAATTTTCATCACTGCTGCCGATCTAGATGCAGTGGAGGCTGATAGTGCACTGCTAACCAACTTACGGCGAAAGTTTGAATATAACCTCGACCTTGATAAGCGGTATAAGGTCATTGCCCTCGCCTTGGCGGACGCCTACTACACAGAAATCGATACAGGTCACTATAAGGGCCTACTGGTCAGCGATATCCGTGATTATTGCGAAGTGTATGGTGGCCAGCGGTTTGAGAATGTATCGTCCGGAGTCTATGAGGCGTTACTCGACGAAATGACAAAACTGAATGTAGTTGAACGTGTTGGCACGCGTTACGTTCTACGCAATCCTCAAATTGCAATGATGATTGGTGATCGCGAACGAATTAAAGCGCTCCTTGATGACGTTTCTCGAGACCCTCCGGATCTAATCAGAAACCACGGCGAGCGCCGCATCAAGATGACTCACAACCGCCAGGCTCGGGAATTCCCAATGCCAATGGCTTGGATTCGTAGGCAAATGGATCCGTCTGATGGTGAGCTAGTGATTTTAGCGGGTAATGCGATGAGTGGCCTTCATGAACTAGTTCAAATGGAGCGTCATGATTGGAAGCTTCGCGATGATTGTTCGGTCATTCCAGTACCTGGCATCGGTCCGGGTGCGGCAATCGAAGAGCTTGACAGGTTGCGTCGTAAGCCGCCGGCATCCGTCGGCCGCATGTTAGTTGTACGTCCTGCTGGTTGGAAAATCGACCAGATCAAGGAATATGTTTCTGTTGCCAAGAAGAAGTCTGCTCGCATAGTGCTTTTGGCCGATACAGTTCGAGCCTACGATCTAATGTTATCTCTTGAAGATCCCAATTCTTTGCTCACGCAAGGATCGGATGCCGAGCGCGGCTGGCGCGTCATTCCGGTACCACCATGGACCGAAGATGCTGTCTATTTGCGAACTAGCGAAAGCGGGGAAAATCTCGCAGTTGCGGATTCGCGAGAAGCGTTATTCGCATTACTCAAAGCCACTTGCGGTTTCGGCCGGGAGCTTTCTAAACTTTGCACTTCCACTCTCAGCCTGGAGCAAGCATTGCGAATGCCTGCTACACATCAAAAGCAAATTGCGCCGGATCTCAGCACGTTCTATCTAAACGTCGGACTTCCTCAATCGTTCTTGGAGGCGAGGAAGACGCAAATGGAGGATTTCCTTTATATCATCAATGGCTTGGACAAGCATGGTGGCGGACTTGAGGAGTCTATGCATGAGTGCAAGATCTCAACTCAGATGTTTGACTACCTGCTCTGGATGGGCCTGGTCCAGGAGGGTCCTAAGAATTGCTGGGAGGTCCCTGAATTGTTTCTTGACTTGATGAAGAAGTAGGCCGCGAGATGAGCAGAGTAGACGCCCAACTATATTGGTCTCTGCCAGGGCCAAGGCAATTCGTAGCCGCGATCGCCTCGCGAATGCAAATGTCACGTCTTATTGCAATTAACTTGCCCCATGAAGTCGTACCTGGGACTTGGGAACGAGTGGAGCAAGGATTGAAAGACGGCTACTCAGATGACGTTATTTCGCTAACCATCCGCTCGGGAAGCGACATTGCAATTGATATCGGCCACCATTTTAAGCAATCAAGAGTGACGGCCGGGCAGCTTGCGGCGACAATTCATCACGAGAAGCGAGTAATCATTCTTCAGGCCGTAGGAGGTGAGGCATTGGAGCTTTGCCAGCAGTACGGCTCGGAATTTATGACTGCCTCTAAAGACACAAATGGCAACGTCAAACTCGTAATTTCGCTGAATGACTCTGGACTTGAGGATGAAGGGGCGGAGGACATCCAGATCATTAGTTTTGACGGAGGCCTTTCTGCCGACGAAATGGATGCCTATGTGGGGCTTCGCATGGTAGGTCGCGGTGGTCCAGGTACAACCCGCCTCTTAAAGTCCATCATTAGCGAATTTGCAGGCTTCGATGTACTGTTTGCAGAGCGCCTAATGGAATTGGATGACCTCCGGCTCATCTCTATCCGCGATCACCTTGAGACGCTAGAGAACGAGCAACAGGACCGCTGGCGTAGCGGGTTATGGGAGCGTGGATGCCGCTCAAAAAGACCTGGGGGGGAGACGCACGTTCTACACGACACATACTTGGCGAAAAGTGGTGGCGACTTTGTAAAAGAAGGCGCTCGCGGACGCATCGATCAGCGCTACTGGCGTTCATGTGTGAAGATCCTCACACCATGGATGGAAGAACGAAGGCAGCACGTGATTCGCTTCCTACAAAAAAAGCTAGATGGTCTGGCGGCACAAAACAATGGAAAGCTTCAAATTGTTCGCGGAGATGGCTACAGCAGGCAAGTCGATATTGACGAACTTGAGTACAACAATATCGTTGGACTTTCGAACAAAGGTACGCTTTTTGGCGACACCGACCATGAAAAGCGAGCTATCTTGGTTTGTAGATATGTGAAAAAGGTTCGTGATGAAATCGCTCACCTCCGTGCACCAAGAAGTGACGATGTCGTAAAGATGATCCGCGAGATGGATATTCTATTGGGCGAATAGGTCACCACTGTTCGCGCAGAAGCAAAATTCTGTTATGGCATGAAGGGATTTTGGAAACCTCATACGCATAGGCTACAGCGACCAAGTCATTGCGTCGGCGGCATGATCTATCGTTGCTGCCCGGTTCCACCATGCAATGAATTGGGGCTGCCGCAGCAATGCGGAGTTAGGTACTCCGACAGAAATGGAAATTGAGGTAGGCAAGCAATACGTAGATTGCTTGCCACACGCTCATCAGATTGCTGATGCGTCTCGATCGAAAGATAGTAGTTTTTTCCGTGCTGCTTTGCGAAGACGATCCATTCACCGGTCAGCTTTTGCGCGTTAGCCCGCTTCTCGAGAGATTCGGTAACTATCGCATTAGTTAAGGCATTCAACGCAGCTTCGGTCACCACTTCCCCAAGCGGTAGCATTTTGGCCACGAGTCTCTCTAAACCATGCTTGCCAAGATGATTCTGAATGTTGTGGGCCATCGCGCTTGGATGAACTACAAAAAAGTGCTGGTGCCATAGGCCCTTCAATTGAGAGCCTCGAAACTCCGTCGCAGGTTTCATTTGTAGCCCGTCCCCAAGACCTTCCAGCTGCATAATCTCCTTGATAACAGGGGAAGCATCGATCAGGAAAACCCGTTCGAGATTCATCAGGTTAAAAACGAACAACGAGCTATAGCGCCCTGGAATCAACTCTTCCAGGCCCTTAGCAGCGGCGTATTTTGCAAGCTCTTCCGGCTCCACCTTGATTTTGCTTCCATTCAGATGGAGGTTAAATCCTATACTCATTAAGGTCTTTCGATTTACGTTTCGGCTGACCGCTTCTGCGATGCGCCTTTAGTTTCGAGCGCCAGCCTCGAATGTCGCACGCGTTTTCCTTACGGGTTTCTTCGGGATTTTTTCCAACGCCTCCCAAAGCCTCCGCGAATAGCTAAGTCCGGAAATCCGCACCGTATCAGCGGTAAAGTGTACCGACCAGAGGAGTGCAACTCCAAACGCAATCAACAACACTACTGCATGCGCATTGCCAATCTGCGTCACGTTAAGATATGGAGAGTCGTGTCGTATGGCGTTCGCATGTGTCAAAGTAGCCCATGCGGAAGCAATGCAGACGCCAAGCCCGACCCAGCGGGCGCCATAAGCGTTGCGATTGAATCCGTACGCCACAAGCTCTTTGAAGACGAAGGGAAACTTTTTCTTGTCGTTTGTAAGCGGGCGCAGCGCGTCCGCAGCGGCCGCATAGCTTTGATCAGCCGCATCTGGATTAGATTCCTCATCCTGGGCACTTGGCATTGGAATACCCAACGTACCCAACGCCAACGCGTGATACTTCAACTTTGTCGGCTGAGACAAAGTTGAATCACGGTGACGTAGCATTATCGTTGATGGCTGTCCACCCCAGTCTCGGAACAGACGCTCCTGCACGCGCTGCCCCCAGGTTCGAACGAAGTTCGAAAGCAAATATGGACCACCGCACGTCGCCAATACAGTTCCCAAACTCACAACCACCGGGCTCTTACTCCCATGCAACAAAACGAAATACAGGATCGCAGGAAGCAGAACCAACAGACCTGGGAAGAGACGCGCCTTCACCTCATACGGATCCAGCAGCTTATCGAAGATGGCAGTCCAATTGATTTCGAACAGCTTCATGCTGCCTCCTTCATGGCTTCTGCTTGTTCGCCTTTCACCGTCAAGCTACCAATATAGTTATCAAAGGTATTCATGTTCTCGTTGACCAGCCCGTTGTGGCTGTAACCGGGCTCAGACACATAGAAGTGAACTTTGTCACCTACGCATTCCATCGTGATATCACCAGCCGAGTTCTGAGTGATGGTTTTGTAACCGGAGTAATAGTTAAGGTGCTGCGATGGCGCCTCACCTACGACGATGAGTTGTGGATCTAATTTCTTCAGCCACGATTCTGGAATCTTCCCGGACTTGCGGCCATGATGGGGAGCGAAAACGACCGTCGTTTTCGTCAAATCAACGTGGTCGGTGATTTTTTCCATAAAGTCCGTCTCCAGGTCGCCGAGCCACAAGAAACTGGCGCCGTCAGCAAGCTTGTAGCGGATGATCGAGGAAATATTGTTGTAGCTCTTACCCGCATTGCTTTCCTCCAGCGCTTCTTGGAAGTCTGCATTTTTGACATCGGGCCAGAGGATACTGATACCTGAGTTATCACGTTTCTCGTCGCCGATGTTCATCCACTTACGAGTGGAACCCTTTTGGATGTAGTACGCTTTTTCCGCGTCGTCCCGCAGTTTGCAATAGTGCTTGAACGATTCGGTCTCCTCCGGCTTGATTGCACCATTCTTGACGACGTAGAAGTTGCTGATCGGCATTTTTGCGTCCAGCAGTTCGATGCCACCAATATGATCTTGGTCCGGATGAGTCGAAATGAAGCGCGTGATGCCCTTGCCTTGCGACGCCTTTTTCAAATCCTTGATACGTTCTTCGACCGTGTCTGCATTGAGGTTGCAGTCGATAATAGTGAAGTTATCGGAATTGTGTTGAATGTAGAACATGTCGCCGTTGGCAACAGAGAAACTTTTTACGATAGACATAGTCACCCTTTTTGGACTTTATTGCGCACGCGACGGACTGAAGCTTGCGCTTGTTAGTGCTTTACCAGTACACTAACTATACGCATACTTTATAGACGCGTCAACTAACTATACGCACACCATGCCACGAAAAAGCAACATGCCAGTTGGGCAGATGCCTGAACTTAACGATCCCGTCGTCGCGACGGGGAATTTGCCTGGTCCAGTTGAAGGCGCAGATACAAGCACCGTGAAGTGGAGTCAGGAGCGGCGGCTTCAGTTCATAGACTTCCGCCTTCAGTGGGAAGGAAAAATCAATAGGAAGGACGTAACTGAGTTTTTCAAGATCTCTGTTCCTCAAGCCTCCGCTGATATTTCGCTATATACGGAGCTCGCTCCAAAGAACCTTGAGTACGATAAGAGCTCGCGCACGTATGTAGCTCTCCCTAGCTTCGCACCTTATTTTGATACCAGCGGGCCGCGCCAATATCTTTCCCAGCTATTGGCTTTGGAAAGAAGCATTATTTCCGACGACCAGGCCTTCCTTTCTTTTAGGCCGACTGTCGCATCAATACCGCTACCATCACGAACAATCGATTCGGGCACTCTCGCACTTACACTTCGTGCAATCGCTTGCCAAGGCAAATTAGAAATTAGTTACCAATCCATCGCACGGGAGGAAGAGCAAGTGCGATTTATTAGTCCGCATGCCTTCGGTTACGACGGCGTTCGCTGGCACGTTCGCGCTTTCTGCCACCTTCGAGGGGGATTTAGAGATTTCGTCTTAGGACGTATCCTATCTGCCGGTCATGTATCTGCGTCAGAGGTCAATCCGGAGATGGATCACGAATGGAATACGTTCGTTGATCTCGTCTTAGCGCCAGATTCGTCGTTAAGCCCGAATCAACGCCATGGTGTAGAAATTGACTACGGAATGATAAACGGGACCGTTTCAGTTTCCTGTCGCCGGGCGATGCTGTTTTATACGCTTAGGACATTAAACTTCGAAGCGGATGGGACACCCAAAAAGGGAGAGCGTCAAATCATGATTGCGAACCTTCAGGAAATTAAACATCTACTACCTAAGCCTGGGCAAGCATAAAAGCATTGTTCGCGCCAGCAATTCACGCGCCGATCAAGGGAAGTACCCCCATGACGTAGTGCAATCAAACGTACCTGCAGTCCAGATGACAGCCAACGAGCTGAAGGTATAAGATTGATAGACGCCCGCAGGTGGACTCGTGTTCTAGCATTGACCAAAGTTGCGTAGAAGCTAGGTTCATCGATTGGTATGGACATGCAAGCGCTTCACCAGAGTCAATGGAGGTCCTATGCAAACCCAGAAACCTAAGATGCCCAAGGCTGAGCGCGAGCTTATCCTGACTGGCGCCATCTCGCGGGCACTGAACGCGATGATGCTGCTTCAAGGAACTAGAGTGACCTTTGGACGGAAGATCGGATTCCTTGATTTCGAGAAAGAAATCTTCAAGCTGTTGGAAGCGCTTTATGTCATGGGCCGCGATATCCCAACGCCTGTGTTCCCGCAGCCGGAGCCGACCAAGTTGAAGTTACCTGAGTCGGTGCTCAAGGGGCGCCGCACGACGACTTCCTAAGCATCGTAGCCGCGCTCAGTTGGCCTTAGCCATGGTCTCGCGATCTGAGCTGTATGACCGGGTGTGGCAAGAGCCGATGCTCAAGATCGCGAAAGAGTTTGGGGTGTCATCCAGCTATTTGGCGCGTGTATGCACTCGCCTCAACGTGCCACGCCCAGAACGCGGCTATTGGGCGCGCATTGCGGCCGGCCAGCGAGCCCCTAAAGCAGATTTGCCAGAAGCTCTACCTGGCGACGAAATCTCCTGGAATCCAGGGGGTGGGGGCGAGGCAATTCAAGGACCAACTGATGCCCGGCTAGAAACGACGGTTGCCGCGAGGCGGACAGCCGCTAAGGCTTCGCTCAAAGGGCCGCATGATCTCATCGCCACGGCGAAACCTCACTTCTTGGCAGGAAACTTATCCAGGGAAGGCAACTACTTGAAGCCGGCCAAGCGCAACTTGGTCGACCTGGTCGTGACCACGGAATCACTTGATCCTGCGTTGTCGCTAGCAAACGAGCTCTTCAATGCCTTCGAGCGCAAAGGGCATCGCATCATCTTGGCGGCGCTGAACGAGTCCGTCTGCAGACCCGAAGTTGACACACGAGACGCCCCAACGAAGCAGCCCAGCTACAACAACCTGTGGGGACCGGCGCGCAAAACCGTCCTGTATGTCAACGGCACCCCGATTGGCTTGACGATCTTCGAGATCACTGAAGCCACTGCAATGCGATACAAGGGCGATGGCGTGTACGTCAAAGAGGCAGACTTCGTTATGCCGAAGGGCGCCCACTGGGAGCAATTCCATTGGCGGTCAGTTAAAGACATTCCTTCTGGCCGGCTTTGCCTGCGGGCCTATTCGTCCTACTACACTGCTCAATGGTCGCGCCAATGGAAGGAACGTCATCCCGGTGATTTCCTAAAGAAGGTCACTGCACTCGTCAAAGAGGTGATTGCCTGTGAAGCTGAAGCCGCCGAAGCCATCGCGACTGGCAAACAGCGCGCCGAGGCCGAAGACATGAGATGGAAAGCGCAGCAGGAGCAATGGCGAAGAGAAGAGCTGCAACGCAAGAGAGAAGAAGCGGAAAAGGCCAGCCGCAATGAACTTGAGACACTCCTGGTCCGGTGTGAAAGATGGGATCGTTTGGACCGGCTCATCGAAGCGGTTACTATGCAGGCAGCTGACGCCAGCGACGAAAGCAAAGCCCGGCTCGATATGCTCATAGACGCGGCTAAGAGGATCGAAGGGCGGCGGCCGACGCTCGAAGATTTCCTTGCTTGGAAGACTCCGCACGAACGAGGGTAGAAGTTGTGCCTTCTTGCACTCCCTACGCCTCAACCCGATCGAATCGGTTTCGTCCTTAACTCGTACGTTTTAGACGATGCCGTCTCACCGACTCGAGAGCATCGCTCACCTCACCATCAAGAACCAAGCCCAGTGCGCTGGACTAGCCGAAACTTTCTGACCATGCACACGAACAATGGCGAGCCACAACTGATGCGCAACATGGCGCTGGCTATTTGCGAAGACTGTCTCTCTTAGATGCCGATGCCTCCGTTCCCGCCCTTGCTTCACTATCGCTAGGTGAAATCCGTTGTAGCTCATCAAGCACGGCATTGATCGCACCGACTAGAGGCGCAAAGAACAAGCGAGGCCCTTGCTTGGCGGCAGCTATGAACTCGGAGTAGAACGTCGGCTTCATGCTCAGTTTTCCTAAACTTCCCAAATCTGATTGCCCCGTCGGATGCGGCTTCCACTATATCCAGTTTAGCACTCGCTGCACGTGCCAACCGTCATCCGGGCAACGCCCACCAGCCAACACAAGGTCACTCAGCAGCCGTTGGCGCGTCGTGTCATCGCGCTAAACGTGCATTCAGGCACTTTTCCACCGTCAAACTTTGGCGTTTACGCCACATGAAGGTGGCCTAAAAAATATTTTGCACGACGTGGCGAGCAATTGCCTTTTATGCAACTTTAAGTTTTATTGCGTTTTCTTGCCATCAAAAAGCAATCTCTTATTTTTTAAAAATAATTCCCTGAATTTTCATGTCATTTTTTCATGCTTAAAGTATATTTTTAGCCCGTTGCGCGCAACAAAAATACCATTAAATCAATGACTTAAGTCATCTTCCATTTTTATTGCTTTAGTGTTTTAATGCCGAAAAACGACCATAACCCAATGGTCGGCGGACGGTATAACTGCTGAGAATTTGCAGTTATACCCAAGAGATATGCGCGATTGCATAGGCCCTCGTTCGTCCAAAATTTTTAACACCTACTGCTCAGCACGCAGTCGTCACAGAAGGAAAGCAAGAAAGTGTTTACCCAAGCAACCACTCACAAGCGCAAACCACGGGGTTTCCCCAGCTCCGTCGAACAAGGAAGCCGGATCCTTGGACAGACTGGCGGACGCCCCGCACAGATGTATCTGTGCGAGAAAGCCCGCGGAATTTGCCCAGCAGAGAGTCCACTTGAAAAGACAATCGGTCAGCTCGCAGGACTCGACCCTTATGTTCTTTCCAATGCCCCTCAACCGTTCACCATTGACGTGGTCTCCGGAGAACTCCTGCACACGCCAGAGGAACGAAAACTTCATCGCATGACCCGCGATCGGTCTGACGCACGCCAGCGCGAATACACACCAGACTTCTGTTTCAACTTAATCGACGGACGACGAATCGTCGTGGAAGTAAAAGATCCGCGTTTTCCATGCAAGGAGGAATATTGGCGCAAAGTTGAAAAGGCCAAAGAACTATTTCGCGCCCGTGGTTATCACTTTCAGGTCATCTCCATGGTATACGCGCCAAGCGCACCGTTAGTGCACAACGCCGATCTCTTGGCGGCCTTCCAACGGAACTTCAAGAAGACCATTACGCAAAGCCAATTGAGCGCAATCGAGACCGGGCTGGGCGATGCAGTGTCGAGCCTTGGCCACGTTGCTCAGTTGGCGGGTCTGTCACTCCGAGAAGCTCCTGCACTTGTGCTGCATGGAGTGGTGGCCGCCGACATTTCCATCGCCCCGCTCGGTGCGAGCACGCCAGTCTGGTTGGCTCATGGGGACCTGGAGCACCTCGCGGTCCTGGAATTCATTGGAGACACGAAATGATCCATCGCCCCCGGAACAACACAAGCGCTTCGCATGCCCCCGCCACGAACCTTGCTATGGAAACCAAGCGTAACGGCCAATCAATAAACATGCGTTTGTCCGATGCTGCGATCCGCGTGCTGCTCAATCCCCGACCAATTCTATTCATCCATACCGCGAACAACGAACCGTCGCACATCACAAACTTTAGCAAAGAAGAGGCCGCCAAATGACACGACGACTGAACAAGAATGATGTGATCTCGCTCAACGGGGTCGAACTAGAAATCGTAAGTCTAGACCCTGGCCGCGACTCAGTCATTCTCTTTGACTTCGAAACTCAAACGATGCGATCCATGAGTTTGAAGCAGTTGCGCCGCAAGCTTTCGGATGGAGAAGCGACGTCCAATGCAGCCGCAGCTACACGAGGTCGGATAAAGAATTTAGAAGTAGATAGGCCTTCCTACGCCCAGTTTCTCTACTTTGATGCCATCAGAAAGGGAATCAACGACCTCGTCAATAAAGGAAACTCCATTCGCAAGGCGATCAATAAACTCAGCGAGTCACTTGTTACGTTAGCGACTGGTGAAACTCGGTCGATGTGCTCTGAACGGCAGGCCTATCGCATCGCAGGGATGGGGAACGACGAGCTGCTCGCCATGTTGCCAAACTACGCGGCTCGGGGAAATCGCACGGAGCGCTATCACCCGCGCATGAAGGAAATCGTTCTCCAGGCTATCCATGATCTCTATGCCGTGGTGCATTCCCGATTCTCCATTCCAAAGTTAACCGAGACTGTAAATGACATAGCTTGGGCAGAGGGAATTTTGGGCAGGGACAAGGCGGTTAGCAGAAAGTATGTCCGAAACTTCTTGGTGAACAACTGGAGCCCAGATCATGGGGACTACAAGCGGCTTCATCCTAGCATCGCTAAATCCAAGAAAGCCATCGCAAAAGTACGGATCAAGCCAGGTGCCCCACTCAACCGAGTTGAGATCGACACCGTAAAGCTTCCATTTGTCTACCTGCGTGGCCATAAGAAGTTTGAGCACTTATGGCTCATGCACGCTATCGATTGTGAGACCTCAATGGTACTGGGCTGGTGGCTAATGTCAGCATCACCGACGACAGACGACACCTATTCCTGTCTCGGTCGAGCAATTTTTTCCAAGGCGGACTTGCTTACCAAGATGGGCATCAACTTCACGGTTGATCCATATGGATTACCAATGAACATCGTGTTTGACAACGGTACGGAGAACGCGAAGCCACGCCTTGCAGGATTAACCATCCTCGGCTCCAACCTCCAATGGGCAGAAGTCCATGGTCCCCATCGCAAACCATTTGTCGAACGCTTGAACCGTTCGCTGAAAGAAGCACTGGAGACAATGCCCGGCTGCACTCGCTTCCAAGGCAAGGATGGCGAAAGGACAAAGAATGCCTTCAACGACGGCAGCCTCATGACCTTCGAAGAAATTGGTCATTGGATCGCACGTTGGTACTACGAATGCTGGGCTCACACTCCGCTCGAACGGTTCATAACAGCCGAACACGAGGTCGACAAGTGCCTAGGAGTCACGCCTGCGGAGCGTTGGGCAAAATTCGAAAGCGAAAACGTACTTCCGCTCTGCCCAACGCAGGAAGATTGGCGTCGTGCGCGCTTCATGAAGTCGACCGGTTCACTATCGGCAAGGACCGGAATCACGTTCGAGCGGTTCACGTTCCGGGGCGAGAATCTCCCTCACTTGATCCACCAGTATGGTCCTGATCACAAGGTAGATTTCTTTTACAACCCGCACGATTTCCGGACCATTTACGTTCCTGATAAAGAGACTCGGGAGTGGGTTGAATTGGTCAATTCCGAGGTGGATAGCAACACCCCGGCATATTCCTTTGACGTCGCAAAACAGCGCAAGAAAGAGAAGCGTGCCGCGCACAATCCGTCGCCATTCAGAGCACAGTTCAAGAGTGACGTTATTGCGCGATCGACTGGGAAGCCGTCCAAGAAACAGACCAAAGACGCTGATCGGAAAGCAACGTTTGACGACGAGCGTGAAAAGCAAGCGCAGGCACGGGCCGAAGAGAATCCACTCAAACGTAATTCCGCACTTGACCCATCGTTCGACACCTTTGTTGCTGCTGATGCAGTTGAACCACTCGTTAAACACAAAAAATCTGGAAGGGCCACCAAATGAAGCATGCAACTAGAGCCGGCGAGTTAATCCGCGAGAACGTCCAAACAACGATCTTCGATCACTTGATCTTTACTGACGTCCTGACGCAGGTTGACCGCTGTGTCCAGGATACGCTACGGGGCTTCAATCCGTGCTTCGAGATGCTCATTGGCCCGTCGCGCTGCGGAAAGAGTGAGGTCCTTGAAACGATAACGCGCAAATATCCTCCAGTTTCAGAAGGCGGCCGACGGAGCATCCCAGTGCTGCTAGTAGACGTGCCTTCCGGTGGGGGCGCTAAGGCCCTCGACAAAGCCGTTATCCGCGCAACTGGCGTTCCTGTCCCGGAAAGCATGAAAAACGAAGACAGCCTGAAGCAATTCATGCTTAAGCAGCTGAAGTTGGCAAACGTACGTGTAATTATCTTTGACGAAGCCAACCACCTAGTCGAGCGGGGCGCCAGGATTGTTTCTGCAGCCGCCTCAGATTGGTTCAAGGTGCTCTATAAGAATGCTGTGAACGTAGGCATTGTGCTGGCTGGTGTGCCACGATTGGCGCGTCTGATTGACGACAATCCGCAACTGCGTAACCGCGTCGGAAAACCCATCTTCTTCTCACCTTACCGATACGATGATGCAAAACATCGAAAGGCCTTTGCAAACTGCGTTGCCGCATACATTTCAGAATTCGAGGAGCACGGCTGCACTTTCACGATGCCGTTCGATAACATGGTTCGCCACTGCTACGCGGCCAGCGCCGGACATATCGGTCTACTCGCAGCCTTCTTCGCATCGCTTGCCACAATTGCGCCCGCACCTTGTGAAATTACTCGCGACCTTTGTCGCGAAGCTAGCTTGACACGAAATCTACCAGGCAACGGTTATGCAAAGCCGTTCCAGCAGGACAAAATTGACGACCATCATCTGATGGAGGTTTTCAGTTCAGAGCTTGCCCTGTACGACGTGATCTTAGATCAACTTCACCCTCACCCCGACCGTACGGGTGCTCATCCCCATCAAGAGGAGGCATGAGCGTGACCGGATTACTTTACGTTCCAGACCAAGTGGCAGGTGAAAGCCTGCGTGGGTATTTGCGCCGCCTTGCCATAGGTAACGGCTACCCAGGTTCACGCGAGCTAGTTCAAGCTGCAGGTTTCAAATTCACCAATGCAGCACTGGTGAACGACATTGACGCAATCTTAAATTCCTTGGGTGTCCCTGCAAGCAAAGTTCACTCCGCATCCCCAAAACAGTCGCAACAATTGGCGGAAAACTTCTACGAGCGCACGATGTATGAGCCTGTATGTGTCCAGTGCCTCCAGGAGGCAGAGCGTTTGAAGAAAGTATGGTCGCATTGCCTGGTCGTAGCGTGTCCAGAGCACCAATGCATGCTCATTGATCGCTGCCCACAGTGCCACGAAATGCTGAAGACGACTAGGGCGGGCATTGCGACCTGCGACTGCGGCTTTGATTTACGTAATGCCAGTCCAACAGAAGCTACACCGATTCAGAGCTGGTCAAGCGCCCGCATGGTTGGTGACATGCGGTCAATAAGGTTCGTAGACGAAATTGGCAATGAGGACGACTATCGCCACCTCGCTGATCTGATATTCCATATGTCGATTCGCTCTGACCCAAAAATCAAGATCAAACCTGGCTCCGCTATCCGGCCGAAGACTATCGACGATGCCGCTACGTTGATTCAGCCTATTCTCGAAATACTCGAGGACCTGCATCCTCGACTTACCACGCACATCAAGGCGCGCTTCGCCGCCGGCAATCAAGATGCGTTCAATCTGCATGGAAGGCTTGGCTCCTGGTACAGGTCACTCGAGCAAATCTGCAAGAAGTCTGGGGCTTTTCCTGTCATCTGGGAGATCTTCTCAGACGCCGTTTTTGATAATTTCGATGGTTTCATGCGCGGCCAAGCTGGCCTATCGCCTTCGCCGGAACGACGCCGGCAATATCTCGGGGTCGCTGAGGCAGCAAAGTTGATCGGCGTAAGTAAGCCTGCGCTTCAAGAAGCCATCGAGCGCAAACAAATCCACGTTCGGACGGGCTGCGAAGGCATCAACTACGCGGTGCACATGATTTCTCGCGAACAATGCGAAACAGCACGTCAGTTACGCGCCAGTTGGATGACTCCCGCAGATGCATGCGCTTTCCTGGGCGTTCCGAAGTCGGTTCTGCGACACCTCGTCAATGCGGATATCGTCACGCCTGACCAAGAATGGGCTCAGACCGTGTTCAAGGCCGGTCCATTCGATAAGGAGCAATTGATCGGCTTACGCGAATACTTGGGGGGCGCCATCCAGGCAAGAGCCACGCGGCGAACGTTCCGGCTTGACCAGATCGATGCGCGTAGGACGGTCGACTTGAAAGCCTTGGTTCGCATCTATCGGGCGATTTTCTCTGGCGATCTCAAACCGACCGGACGAAGTGAAAATGAGGGACTGGCAGGGTTCCTTTTCCCAGCTGACGAAGTGATGCAGTACCTGGGAGCAGCGGCATTGGACGAAGGCCTCACATTAAGCCAGCTGGCGCAGGCTACTGGCTGGAAGTATCACAGCATCGCCGGCTGGACCCATCAGAACTTGCTCGAGTCAGAAACTGTCATCTTGCAGGGGCGACGTTCACGTGTCGTGACTGTGGAAGGCCTGGCGAACTTCCGTCGCAAATGGATTCCGGTCTCCGAAATTGCAGCTGCAATGGGAAGCAAGGGTTCGGCCGTGACCAGACACCTGGAAAGTAAGGGAATTGTCATCGTCGGCCAAACGCACGAAGCAGATGGTGCGGCACGCGGCGGCCTGATTCGTATTTCCGACCTAGGGCGACTGGCTGGCCTGGTCGGTAGCATCTCGCGCAAATCCAATGAAACCTCGAGAGGCGAACATGTCGACTAAAGGCCCAGAAAAGCTGCGGACAACGCAGGATCTCATTTTTCATAGCGATGACTGGCTTACGGCCGAAGAACTTGACCGTCAGTTGCAGGACATGCGGTCTGGCCATTCTGCATATGAATTGGAACGGCAACGGCGCATCTTTAGCGTTGAGCGAGACGGCGCACATTATTTCGCACGTTACCAGTTCAATGCACATCTTGAACCATTACCTGTCGTCAGAGAGATTCTAGTGCGCCTGGTGCTGGTGGAAAGCTGGGCGATCGCAGCCTGGTTCCATTTCCCCAATGGCTGGATCCCACTTGACGATGCCGGCAAGTCTCCTGTGGCGCCGAAAGACGTATTGAATCGACGCGAAGAACTACTTCAGGCCGCCGAAAAGTACAGGAGCACCTATGTGGCCTGAGGAACTTTTGCGCACGTCCTGTGGAATGAGGGGACGGGCATGAGCACTCGACTCTTTCGGAGGCTTTATGGCGATTCCGACTCATAGCGAACGACTGGATCTAGCTATTCAGTTTTCGGACTCGGTGGAGCGTATGCGACGGTGCCTAAGTACCGCAGGCATCCAGGTCGACGATGACGAAATCGTATTGGCCTGGGCGCATTATTCCGACACCTGGTGCGCTCAATGGTTGGCATTGCCAGATGCAGATCACGAGCTCCTGGCGATCCTAAGAAAGCATTTGCCAGAACCGCGAAAAGTCTGGCAAGTGGTGATCGAGGATGCTGGCGATGGGACAGGAGATGCGATTATCGTTTTTCCAATCGACTTACTGGCTCGGATCGGATGGAACGTAGATGACGATCTTGAAATCATCACAGCCTCAGCGGGCACGATGATTTTGCGACGCAAAGAGTGATCGGTTGAAGCACTTCATGCCATCAAAAGGCTGGGAACATCATTGAAAAGTTTAAAGAATCAATCACACATGCCCATTTTCCATGGAACCATTTTTGACCTCTAAGCCAGCGCTTACATCATGCTGAGTGACCTAACCCCTACGCAATTGGAACTGGCAAATTACATGTCGTGTCTATCCGAGGCCGCCTATTGCGCTTCCTGGATGGACGGACTGGAATTCGCACTGTGGCGGTTGGTCCTCAATGGGCCCTTTAAGTACGGTCAGTTCCCACTCAGCTCAGAACACCGAGAAGACCTCATCGAACTAAGCAAAGCGTGCGGCGGCTGGATATATTTTCATGACCAGGCTGAGGAGACCTTTATCTCCATGGATGAATGGCTGCGACTCTTTCAGAACGAGGACCGGTCCTTGCTATGAATATTTTCATCGACACTGAGTTCACAGATCTTCTTGAACCTAGACTAGTGAGCCTGGGCCTCGTTGCAGAAACAGGGGAAGAGTTCTATGCCGAGCTGCCGTATCACAAGAAGGACTGCAGCCAATTTGTTCAGGAGGTTGTACTTCCATTGCTCGGTCATGACCCATATGCTCAAATGTCTGAAAGCGAGCTATTCAGGAGGTTGGATGATTGGCTGCGGCTAGTTAAACCGCGAAGCGAGGGCTTGGTAATTTGTTATGATTCGGCAATTGATTGGACTTTGTTGAACGAAGCACTTCAGGGGCAACTCCCTGCATGGTGTGAACCGCGCCTTGTCGATGACCGTATTAGCGAACTACTCCGGTACGACTACCATAAGCAAACAGGATTGCCTGAACACCATGCACTGAACGACGCAAAAGCAAATTGCTATGCGTTTAGGGAACGTGCATAAATTTTCCGATTCGAACGGACCGCCTTACTTCATTGGATTTTGCATGCCAGAGTTTTCTTGGGAACCGCTAGATTTTCTTGATGCCCTTGGGGTCATTCCCATCGAGGAGGAGGATGGAATCTCCTACAGTTATCAAGTCGATCGCAGCCCGTTGACCGTGTCACTGATGATTTGGCCGCTTGCCGGCGACGTTGAGCTTGCGGTTCGATGCGCAGGAGTGAGCACCCCCATTGTCCTTCTCAATCTTCTAAACAGCCCTGGGGCAAGGGTCGTGAGTGCTAAGGACGGAAAATTCATTGAGTTCGCAGCTGCCAATATGTTCTCCGGACGATACGACAACACCCGGCCGGCCCCTTACGGATTTCGTCTGTGGGTCGAGCCAGAGCTCCAGGTCACGACGTTCAGCTACGACGTGTAATTACAAGGAATTTTATTGCGCCGTATAAGCCCCCTGCGTATGCCACCTATTCCACAATTTGTCGCCGAGATCAAGTTCCATTTCGAGGAGCATGGAGAAGACCGTCGGAGAAATTTCGTATTCGACGAAACGCTGCACCGACGCGTCCCAATGCGGATGGACGGAGTAGATGGACTCAATACTGTCGGAATGTGGGTCGATTCCGCTGCAGTGTTTGAAAAGGATGAAGTAGCGGTCGTACGATGCGTCGTAATCGCTCCGGAGCTCTTCGTCGATGTGGTGATACCTGGCGTGAGGTTTAAACTATGGGATGGTGGATTTTTCGCCTCGGGGAAGGTCATCGAACGTATCGACGCCGGCTGGCAGGAAGCCCAGGGCCAATGAGCAACCAGACCCCATCATCAAGCAATCCAGAAACGACAACAACGATGCTGCACATAATTTTCACGGAGTCGAGCCTTCTTCTGTCGAAAAAGGACTACCAGGACTGGCGAGTCATACAGGAAGAATTTGAAGACTATAAGGCTTCGTTGGGGCCTTGGCCGGAGGCGGAAGTATCCGCCTACTTGGACGACGAGTATCCGAGCATCGTTCCGAATGCCCAGATACAGGTATCTAAGTTCCTGAAGTCAGACGCGCTCGAAGTTGAAGTCCAGTTTTCGAAGTAGGCAATGAAGACAAAGAAATTCGAACAGTATGATGTGGTCCGCGTGCTAGAAGTACGAGCGGCAATAGGTGCGCTTGATGATGCATTCAATTTGCGCGCCCCGGCCATTGGCGATGTCGCCACGATTATCGAAGTCTATACTTCGCCTCCCGGCTATGAGTTCGAATGCAGCGACGGTAACGGCATCACTCAGTGGTTAATGGCGTTTAGCCCGGAGGACGTCGATCTCGAACTGGTGAAGCAATGAAGCGCAAGCTACTGATTTTTGACCTGGACGAAACACTCATACATGCGAGGACTGAGTCGCTCCCACACCCAGCCGATTTTGTTTGGCATGGGTATCACGTCTACAAACGTCCTTTCCTGAAAGAGCTTTTGTCCCAGGTTTGCCAGGTCTACGACATCGCAGTATGGTCGTCGTCATCGCGTGAATACGTTGATGTCGTGGTGGAGAACGTGTTCGGCACTCAGGTCGAGGTGAAATTTGCTTGGGCCATCGACCGATGCGTCCAACGAGTTCATCCCCAGTCGAACGGCTACGTCTATATCAAAGACCTGCGAAAAGTTCAAAGCCAAGGGTACGAGGTCGAGCAGATCATTATTGTTGACGACTCCCCTGAGAAGATTGCGCGACAGCCAAGGAATCATCTTGGAATTGCACCTTTCATGGGGAAGCAAGATGACGTAGAACTTCTGGCATTGGCCGATGATCTGCTTCGTCGCGTAGGACAAGTAGCAGTCGCTGATGATTCTGAAGATTTTGGGGAATAGCCATGGGGCCGCATCGCGTCAACATCATCAATTTGCTAAACCTGATTGCTTCGAAAGTCGAACAACTCGAATACATACGAATGGCCCCGGTCAATGTCGCCCATGAATTGGTGAATCAATGGTTTGACGACTTTTACCACCCGAATGATGAGCACTTCGCTAGAGAATTTTCGATAGAGGAACTTAATTTAATGAAGCATTTCAATGACTTCTACGAGACGAAGTTGCCGCTCCTTCCCGACTCGGCAGATAAGCTAATGTCGACGCCTGCTTGGAATGAAGTTATGGCGCAAGCTGGTGAGGTACTCGACGCTTGCAGTTGGCGTGGCCTGGACGCATGCTATGAGGTTGAGTAGGGCTCAGTATAGCCACAGGCGAACCGCTCACAACATTGAGAAGAACATTCGATGCATCCTGTAATGAATAACACAAAATGGGACGAACTCCGCTTGGCGATGTTTGAACTAGGTGAGAACTCACCGAAGTGGAGGACGCTCGACGCCGAGAACGGTCATCTTTCTGAATGGGATGGCGAATGGTTCCATCACTTCCACGCTGGCGGTTATAAGTTCATAAAATGGGTCGAAATCGCGATTGAAAATCCCTTGCAAGAGCAAGCCGTTCTCGCCCAACTTGTGAAGGTTCACGTGCCGGGGACACGCGTTGAAGGCGGATTTCGGATCTATGGGTACATGGATGCTGGGGTCGAGATGCACTACCTGGGATGACCAATGCGAATTAATTTCCAATTGACTCCGCTCAAGGACGTGATTCCTTGGGGAGAACCGCACAATCTTAGCCTATCGTGGTTTGGTCTAACCGATGGTCAATATTGGATCGACCTCGGCAAGACATCGCTGTTTGAATATAGTGAACATGCCCGCACGGTAGGTGCAGGCCAATATTGCGATTACCAGATCGTTCGCCTTCATGAGGACATCCTCGACATGCTCCCATCAATCATGGAGCCAGTTCCGCCCGCATTGGTCCAGTACCTTTCAGGGGATTCTGGACATGCATGGGAAGCTAAGCGTTCTCGCTGGGCGAACGACCAGGCCAGTTGGCTTGATGAGGATGAATACTGGCGACTAACTGATCTTGCTGGCTCACTGTCGCATAACCGATTTCTCGACTCTGCATACTTGTCGCCATCAGCCAATATCTTGATGTGGTCTGACGAGAAAAACGTGCGCATTGAGTGGGATAACAGCCAAAAAGTCATTGATGGCAAGCTCGCTTGGACAGCAGTTCAGGGCCATCTCCAGATTCCACGCGATGAATTCATCAAGGAGATTGAGTCTTTCCATTTCAGGCTCATCGAACAGATGGCAGTTCGCATTAGCCAGGTGGTCTCAGGAGCACTTCCTCCAGAAATACGCATCGATCTTCAGCAACTGCAGGCTGAACATGAGGAACGTCAGAACGCATTTAAACTTGCCCTTAGCAATATCGTCAGCACACCGTGGGATGAAGTTGAGCGAGCAATTCTGGCAATTTCCGCTGCCAGGAACATCGAAACTGAATAGGAGTATCAATGTCGTTGAATGAAAATGATGTCTTGCCAGAGTTGGTGAGTCTGGCTAATCAACTGCCATTCGAATATGCGGACGGCGACGGCATCGATTTTGAGCCCCATGATACGTTCATGTCGATCGAAGATACGGCTCACTGGTTCCAGGCTTGGACCGGCAATCCAAATGCGGATGCTTCGAAGTTCCGTGTGTTTGGTCAAGATGGCACAGGTGGGTATGTCGCCTTCTGGACAGTGCGCCCCGGCTCTGACTTGTTAGCGCAGCCGGTTGTATTCTTGGGTTCTGAAGGTGAAACCGCAGTTGTGGCTCGCAATTTCTACGACTATCTTTGGCTTCTGGCAGCGGGGATAGGTCCCTACGAAGCTGCATCATATTCAGATGCGCCTCGCGTTTCGCAGCCCGAGTTGGAATCGTTCGCTCTTAGGAACGCACCTCCTGCCCGCACTGCTACGCAGGTGCTGCAAGACGCGCAAGCAGAGTTTCCGCTGTTTGTTCAGGGCATCGAAGCTCAATGCCGATAGCGGCACAAGCTGACCTCCACGTTGACAAGAAGTCTCCAATGAACCTAGATGCCCCCATCCTCCGCAGCGTTGAGGCCGCACTCCTGGACTGTGATGGTTCGTGCAGAGATATCAACTTCGCAGAGAACATATCTACATCCGGAGCCATTGGTGTTCTGGAGCTTCTGGAGTCATCTTGGACATTGGCGCAAGCGATAAAAGGTGATGGTGATGAAGTCCCAAGCGCCGCAATGCAAAGCATTCTTCGGCAGCCAATGGGATCACTGAGCACTGTCTGGAGTGGTGGTCGAAACCCTGAGCATATCCAAGCCTATTTTCACTGGGTTGAGACCGATCGAGTATTTTGTGAGCTTACCTTCTTCCCCCAAGACTTCGATAGCCAAACCCCCCCCGTGTCAGACTACTTGTCGGGTAATTCAATCGCTTTGATTGGAACCTGGCCAAGGGCCTGGCGCGTCGCGAAATGCAGTTGTCGCCTCGGAATCGACATC
>NZ_LMFZ01000016.1 GCF_001427305.1 Duganella sp. Root1480D1
AAGTCGGTCCCACCCCTTCCCATCCCGAACAGGACCGAAGTCGGTCCCACCCCTTCCCATCCCGAACAGGACCGTGAAACGACTTTGCGCCGATGATAGTGCTGCAACCAGTGTGAAAGTAGGTTATCGTCAGGCTCTTATTAGAGAAATCCCCTTCAGCCTGAGCGCGCTCTAGATCGCGCTCGGTGCTGGAGGGGATTTTTTGCTTTGTGGGTGTTGTATCCGAGACAAGCAACAAAAATATGTCTCAATTTGTAGAAATTTTGACTCAGCCTTCGGGTCCCGATAGTGTTAGATTCCCTATAACACCCCACCTCATCGGGACATTTGGAGACAAAAATGGAATTTCGCAAAAGCCTGATCGCAGCCGCGATCGCCATGGTTGCTGCACAAGCCAGCGCCGCCCCAAGCATGATGGCCAGCCCGGTTGCCTTCTCCGCCCAGGAGAAAGCCCGCCTGGTATCGACCCTGAATGGTGAGCGGGGCAAATTTGGCCTGGATGCCGACCATGGCTACTCGATCGCCAGCCAGCACCCGGGCGAACAAGGTAGGGCAATCAGCCGCCTGAACCATACCTACAAGGGCGTGCGCATCTTTGAATCCGAATCCGTGGTGGTCACTGACCAGGGCGGAAATATCGTCAGCGAATCGGTTGGCGAGCGCCGCCAGGGCCTGTCGGGCAAGCGCTTCGACGTCAAGCCTTCCATTAGCGCCAAGGCTGCGATTGCCAGGGCAAGCCGCAGCCTGGCGAGCGCGGGCGCCGAGATTGACCCGCCATCCGCAGAGCTCGTCATCTTCCCGATGGTGAAGACCGTGCGTGCCGCCGGCGCCGAAAACAAGGCCGAGGCAGAGCTGAACGCTGTGGATGTGCAAGACGTGGTTGCCAGCTATGAGTTGGCCTACGTGGTGAAAACCCGCCAGCATGGCGCTTTCCATGACACCGTCGTCAGTGCACGCGATGGCCGTATCCTCGACCAGTGGAGCGCGATGCAAAATGTGGTTGGTACCGGCCATAGCCAGTACAACGGCGACGTGCCTATCAATACCACCCTGACCGGCGGCGTGTACAAGATGATCGACGGCAGCCGCGGTACTGGCGGTACCTTCGGCGCCATGGCAATTACCAACGCCAACCACGGCACCAGCGCCGGCGCCGTGTACAGCAACGCGACCAATACCTGGGGCGACGGCAAGCAGTACATCGCTGGCGGCAGCACGACCAATGCCAATGGCCAGACCGCAGCAGTGAATGCACTGTGGGGCCTGATGAATACCTACGACATGCACAAGAACGTGCTGAACTGGTCTTCGCTCGATGGCAACAACACTGCGACCTATATTGCCGTGCACGTCAACACCGCTTACGACAACGCCTATTACTCGGATAGCTGCAAATGCATGTTCATCGGCGATGGCGGCAGCTATTTCAACAACCTGGGCTCGATCGACGTGATCGGCCACGAAATGGGCCACGGCATCACCGCCGCCACTTCGAACCTGACCTACCGTGGCGAATCGGGCGGCCTGAATGAATCGTCGTCGGACATCTCGGGCGAAGCGGTGGAAGCCTATGCGCGCGCTGGCGGCACCGGCACTTCGCTGCCTGTCCCATCGGGCAACGACTGGGTGATGGGCAAGGAAATTTCCAAGAACGGCCAACCGCTGCGCTGGCTGTACAAGCCAAGCAAGGATGGCAAATCGCCGGATGCATGGAAGTCCACCATCAAGCGCCTGGACGTGCACTACAGCAGCGGCCCGAACAACCGCATGTTCTACTTCCTGGCGATGGGCTCCAGCTCCAATTCGAGCAGTGATTACTACTCGCAATACCTGACCCAGCAGCCAAGGAACATGACCGGCATTGGCATCGACAAGGCTTACCGTATCTGGTTCCGCGCGAACACCACCAAGTTCACCTCGTCGACCAACTACGCAGACGCTCGTTTGAAAGTGCTGGCAGCAGCGCAGGAACTATACGGTGCCAATAGCGCCGAAGCGAAAGCAGTCCAGCGCGCCTATGCTGCCATTAACGTGGGTGCCGACGTGGCAGAATAAGCCGCGCAGCGACGCACAGGAACCGCCGGGGCAGCCTGGCGGTTTTTTTTTGCACGTCGTGACAATGTGTGATTGTGCATCGGCCAGTTGTTGGCAAAATGCAAGTCATGAATGGTATTTTCACTGCGCAGCTTGGATACGCCATGGCTGCCCTGTACGTGCTGCTGGGTGTTGTTTCAACGGGTGTGGGATTGGCGCTAGGCTCGCGTACCAGCCAATTGCGCGACCAGGTGAATGCCTGGTGGTTCATCTTCCCCATTGTGAGCTGCGGCTTGATTCTTTATCCGGTGGGTGCGCCCTTGCTGGCACTCGTCATTTGCGGCCTTGCCGCGCGCGAGCTTGCGCCTTACTGCGGGCTGGCGTCCGGGCGTTTTCGACTGGTTGCCGTTGCCGCGCTCTTCGCGGCGGTATGCGCCGGCGCATATTTGCCTTCCTGCTTGCCTGTGGCGTTTAGCCTGGCCAGCGTCGCTGCTGCTGCCTGCCTGTGGAGCTCACGTGACTTGGCAACGCTGCCCTGGCTGCTGTTTGCGCTGACCTGCTTCGGCATCAGCTTTGTGCCCGCCTTCGTGCACCTGCCTTTCGGGCCGAAGGAAAACCTGTCCTGGCTGTTCTACCTGTTCATCGTGACGGCCCTGAACGACATCGCCCAGTTCACCAGCGGCAAACTGTTCGGCAAGCAGAAAATCGTTCCCCTGATTAGCCCGCAGAAGACCTGGCAAGGCTTGCTGGGCGGGGTGGTGGTTTCCGTCTTGCTGTCGCTGGCATTGGGCGCGTACCTCGCACTGGGCGAGGCGGCATGGCTGGCCGGGATCGCGATTTTGCTGTCGGTGGGCGGCTTTGCCGGTGACGTGATGTTCTCCGCTGCGAAGCGCAAGCTTGGCATCAAGGATTTTTCAAACCTGATTCCCGGCCACGGCGGCATGCTGGATCGCGCCGACAGCCTGGTGGTTACGGCCCCCTTGCTTTACCTGTTGCTCATTTATCGATAAGGAAAAAAGAATGAAGATTGAACGAGGCCTTGCCTGGAGCGAGACCCAGTCCGGATTTGAAGCCGCCGACGGTACGCGCCTGTTCTACCGGAGCTGGATGCCGCTGGCGCCACGCAGCGGGGCGCCGCGCGCGCTGGTCTTCCTGCATCGCGGGCATGAACATTCTGGCCGTATCGGAACGCTGGTCGAGCAGTTCGGCTTCCACGGCGACTGGGCTTTCGCTTATGACGCGCGCGGGCACGGTTATTCCCCGGGTGAACGCGGTTCTGCACCAAGCTTCGCGACCATGGTGGAAGACCTGGATACCTTTGTGCGCCATATCTGCAGCAAGCATGGTTTCTCCATCGAGGATGTACTGGTGGTGGCCAACAGTGTTGGCGCCGTCGTCGCCGCGACCTGGCTGCATGATTACGCACCGCGCGTGCGCGGCCTGGTAATGGCTGCGGCAGCCTTTGCGATCAAGCTGTATGTGCCGCTGGCCAAGCCGGGCCTGCGCTTCGCACGGCGCTTCAAGCCGGAATTATTTGTGACCAGCTATATCCGCCCGACCATGCTGACGCATTCGGCGGAGCAGGCGCGCGCCTACCAGGAAGACCCGCTGATCGCCAAAAGCATTTCGGCGCAGATCCTGCTGGAGCTTGCCGATACGGCGCAGCGCATCGTGCACGATGCCGCCGCCATTGATACGCCGGTCCTGATGCTGGCGGCGGACCAGGACTATGTGGTGCATGAAGCGCCGCAGAAGCTGTTCTTCGACCGCCTGTCGTCGCCAATGAAACGTTATCTCCGGCTGCAGCGCTGCCGCCATGCGATCTTCTACGAAGAGGACACTTCCGTTGCGATGCAGGCTAGCCGAAGCTTCATCGACGAGTGCTTTGCGGCGAAGCCGCCATCGCCGGTGCGCTTCGCGGCTGCCGATCGCGAAGGACAGGGCGCCCAGCATTACGCAGCGCTGCTGAACAACCAGACCGGCAATGCACTGACGCGCGCCTGGTTCGGATTGCAGCGCAATATGCTGAAGGTCATGGGGCCGCTCAGTGACGGCATGAAGATCGGCCTGCGCCATGGCTTTGATTCGGGTGAATCGCTGGACTATGTCTACCGTAACCAGGCGGGCGGCAAGCTTGGCTTCGGCGGCATGATGGACCGTGGTTACCTGGATGCCGTGGGCTGGCGCGGCATTCGTATGCGCAAAGTGCAGATGCAGCAGATGCTGGCAGAGCAGATCGCTGCCCACCAGGGCCCGGGGCCGGTGCGCATCCTCGATATCGCGGCAGGCTCCGCCCGCTATGTGCTGGAGACCATCAAGCGCTTCCAGGACCGCGAGATCGAAGTCACGCTGTGCGATTACGAACAGCACAACCTGGACCAGGCGAAGAAGCTGGCGGAGAAGCTGCAGATCGGCGCCCGCATCGAATACTGCCGCCGCGATGCGTTCAGCGCCGACAGTTACCAAGGGCAGGAGGGGCGCTACGATATCGCGGTGATATCGGGCCTGTACGAACTGTTCAGCGACAATTCGCTGGTGCTGCAATCGCTGCGCGGCGTTGCGGCCAGCTTGCGCGAAGGCGGCAGCTTGCTGTACACCGGCCAGCCATGGCATCCGCAACTGGACATGATCGCCTACACGCTGACCAACCACCGCGGCGAGCCATGGCGCATGCGTCCGCGTGCGCAGGCCGAGATGGATGGCCTGGTCGACCTTGCCGGCTGCCGCAAGCTGAAGACCAGGATCGGCCTGGAAGGTATCTTTACTGTTTCGCTTGCGGAGAAAGGCGCAGCGCCTGGCGCAGGCGATTAAACACCGTCACCAGCGACAGCAGCAGGACCACGGCAAGCAGGGCGTTGTGCCAGACCGGCGCAACGCCAGCCCACACCAGCAAGCCAAGCAGGCCAAATGCAAAGGCGCGGTCGCTCTTGCCCATTGGTCCGTCGAAGCGGCGCGCCACGCCGATGCTGCTGGCCAGTACACCGGAAAATTCCGCCAGCAAGGCAAATACCACGACCAGCACCAGCAGGTGCGGCGAGATGCCGGCCAGCAGAGCCACCGGCAGGTAGAGTGCCGCATCCGAAACCTGGTCGCATAGTTCGTTCAGCAACGCACCCATTGCGGTTTTGTTGCCGGTTGCATTGGCCAGCATGCCGTCGATGGCGTTCAGGGCCATGCGCAGAAGCAGGAAAAACGGCAGGCCCAGCCACAGGCCAAGGCATTGCGGCACCAATGCCAGCGCAGCGCCGTAGCCAACCGACAGCATCATCGCGGCCAGCGTGACCTGGTTGGGGGTGATGCCGAGCCGGGTGAGCAAGTTGAGAAAAGGACGCAGCAATTGCTGGAAGCGCGGTTTAAGCTGATAGATCGAAATGCTCATGAGATGTAGGAGTTAAGGTAGATGCGGGCGATAAAAATGCTGCGGCTATAGCCCATCGCGCAATGCAGGTACACCGGTCGGCCCTGTTTGCGCTCGGCGTCGATGGCCGCAAGGATAGTGCGAACCTGCTTGCGGGTAGGCGCTTGCAGGTCCATCAAGGGAAGGTGGCAATAATGGCCGTGCCGCAGGGGGGGCGCTTCGCTGAGCTCCGCACTCAGGTCGATAATGCTGCAGCCCGGCGGCAGTTGCTGTGCTTCGCTGGCACTCAAGCGACGTCCTACCCACAAGCCATCCGTCGCCTTGGCGAATGGCGGCTTGCCGCGATGGCGCCAGCGCACCAGCAGCCAGGTGACGCCATAGCCGGCAAGATACGGCCAGAACAGCAGCCAGATCCAGGCCGGATGCCGGCCCTGGTTCTTGCGCAGGAAGGCTGGGTTGCGGCGGGCGTATGCCCAGGCCACCAGCAGCAGGCTGGTGGCAAGATAGATCCAGAGCCAGGCTGGCGCAAACAGGCAGGCTGCCAGCAGCGCCAACCCTGCCATGATGGCGTAGTAGAACGAAACGCTTTGACGTGCGGTGGCGCCGCGCCGCACGGCGTAGCACGCGACGGCCGCCAGTGCAATCCCGCCAACGATATCGGCCGAGGCATGCTGCCAGGTCAGCAGCGTGCTGGCGCCCACCAGCAGCAGCCAGCACGACAGCGCCGTGCGCCAGGCGCGGCTCGCAGTGGCGGGCCGCAGGGCGAGCCACAGCAGGATGCAATAAGTGATGTGCAGGGAGGGGAACTGGTTGTACGGGCGATCTGAGGCATCCAGCCATCCATATGCCAGCTGGAGGAAGCTGTGGTCGGGCAGCACCCTGCTGGCGGGGAAGCGCGCGGGGAACAGGGCGAATACCAGGCTGGCGGCTACGGTGGAGAGCATCAGGCGGCGGCTGTACACGCGCAGCGCTTCTCCCTGGCGGACCTTGAAGAAGCCCCATGCCAGCAAGGGTCCCGAACTTGCATAGGGGATGATCATCCACGGCAGGAACGGGATGGCCTGCTCGAACGGAAGCGCCAGCGTGCGCTGGACCTGCGCCGTCTCGGCAGCATGGTTCGTGAGCGTATAGCAAAGCCCGAACAGGAGGGCGTTGATGATCAGGTGCAGGAGTTGCATTCATGGCATTATGTCACGCGATATGAGTGAAGATCAAAAGTACCAGCGCTGCATGGTGATGGCGGGTGGAGGATTCCGCTTCGGCTATTACCTTGGCATGCACGCCGCGGCAGAGGATAGCGGCATGGCGCCCGATATCATCCTCGCCAGTTGCGGCGGCTCGCTGGCAGCGGCCATCATCCATGCCTTGCCGGATGCGGCGCAGCGCAAGCAGTGGCTCGCTTCGCAGGAGATGTACCAGTTCCTGTGCGGCATGCATGCGGCGGCGCACGCGCGCCCGCTGCCGGTGCTGGGGGCGGCCCTGCTGCGAGGACTGTCGCGCGGCCGGGCGGCCCGCGTGCCGGATGTATTCGGCGACTACATGTTCGAGTTACCGGGACCCTTGCCATTGCCCGTCCCTGGCTTGCAGCCGCGTGCGGCGCTCGCCATCGTGGCATCCAAGCTGCTGTTCGGCCGCGAACAAGTCGGGCAGGCGCGAAGCGGCCGCGCAATATTCGCGGAAGTCGTCCTCGGGCCCGAGCGCGCTTGCCGCCTCCTGCATGGATGGCAAGCACCGGCCAGCTTGCCGGCATGGAGTTGCGGCGCCGTGGCGCCAGGCCTGTTGCTGGATAGCGCCATGCCGGTCGCCGATGCCGTGCGCAGCTCGATTACCGATATGCTGTATTTCGCCTGCCATGCGCATGCCGGCGAACACTATATGGGTGGCGTGATCGACCTGTTCCCGATCGAGATCGCGCATGGCCTAGCCAGGCACGTGACCATGGAAGCCAAGCCGCCATTTGGGCAAGCGCTGGCAATTCCGGCCTTGCGGAAGGTGCTCGGCATCGACGGCAATGCCAGGCTGAAACACGTGCATGCACAGCACGCCCATGCCTGGGTCGATACCAGCGATATCTCCAGTGCCTTGCGCGGCAGGGGCATGCGCAAGCGCATCGACTGGCTTGGCAACCGCATCCGGCTCGTGATGCCGCCCAGCCTTGCGGAATATGCGCAGGACGTGGAAGCGCAATGGCAGTACGGTTACCAGCGCGGCATCGAGGCCTATGCCAGTCCGGGGCTGCGCCTGCGCCACGCAACAAGATTCAACAGGGGAAGTGAATGAGGGTAATGATCATCGGCGGAACCAGCGGCATCGGGCTGGCGCTGGCAGGGCATTATGCGCAGCAGGGCGCCGCACTGGCGTTATGCGGGCGCGATCCTGCGCGGCTGGATGGACATCCGATCGCCGCGCGGGCAGGACTTCGCCGCTATGGTTTTGACATTGGTGAGCGCCAGGCCGTGTTTGATGCGGTCGGCGATTTTGCTGAAGAAGGACTGGACCTGCTGATCGTCACCGCCGGCCAGTATGCCGGCGCCGATGCGCTGGTGCGGGATCGCATGTGCAGCCTGCCAATGGTTCGCACCAATGTCTCCGGCCTGTGCCATGCATTCGATGCCGGTGCGCAGGCCATGCTGCGCAATGGGCGCGGCCAGATGGTGGTGGTGGCGTCGATCGCCGGCCTGCTGCACGAATATCCGAATGGTTCGCTGTACAGCGCAAGCAAGCGTGCCGCGATTGCCATCAGCGATGCCTACCGCAAGGCGTTGGCGCCGCATGGGATCGATGTGACAGCCGTGGTGCCGGGCTATGTCGATACGCAGAAACTACGGGATTTGAACGGGGGAAGTGCGCAGCGCAAGCCTTTCCTGCAAACCGAAGAACAGGCTGTGCGCCGCATTGCCCGCGCGATCGCGCAGCGCGATGCACATTGCATTTTCCCCTGGCAGCTACACGCGATGGTACGCTTGTTTAACCTGCTGCCAAAGGGATTGCAGCGCTACCGCAAGAAGTGAATCAATAGCGGTAAGCTGCTTTTACCATGAGGACGTCGACACCACTGTTCGGGTTCTTGATGCCGCCGTTGGAGTAGTGCTGCGCCTTGATGGCGACGTCCCACTTGTTGTCGAATACATAGCCGACACCGATATGGTCGCCGAACTGGAAGGCAGTCGACAGGTGGTCGTCATTGTTGTTGTAGGTCTTGGACAGTACGTGCGCGCCAATGCCGCCTTCAAGGTAGAAGCCCTTCTTGTTGGTCTTCTCGAAGCGGAACACCGGGGTGAAGCCGATGTCGACAATGTTCTTGTTCATATCAGGCACGTTGTGCCACTGGCTGGCTCGCCAGAAGCCGATGCTGGCGTCCCAGTAACCGGCGACGTGAGTGCCGTTGGAATTGAACCAGCTCCATTCGGGCTTGAAGTCCTGCGTGGCACCCAGTCGTACCATCTTCAATTTGGAAGCGGAGCCATATTCCATATAGGCGGAATTGATGTCGAAGGCGAAAGCAGATTGCGCTGCCAAGGCAGCGGCAGCAATAGCGAACAGTTTTTTGATTTGCATGTTTTTCTCTCTAGTCCTTGCCACAGTCTTCATATTTGCTGAGGCAATGCCGGCAATTTTACTTTCGTTCTGAATTTTTTTCAGGCGACCTCTTAATTGTTAGAATCACTGCAATATTGGCACATTGGAGCTTACCGTGACGCATTCTCTGCGAATCGCATTCCTTGGCATTGGCTTGATGGGAGAGCCTATGGTACACCGCCTGTTGGCGGCAGGTTTCAAGGTTACCGCCTGGAATCGTACTGCGGGCAAGGCCGGCGTGCTGGCCGCTGCCGGCGCCGATCCGGACGATGTGTTGACGCATGCAGTGGCCGATGCGGCGGTGGTGGTATCGATGCTGTCGGCCGGCGATGCAGTCGGCGGCGTGATCGAAGCGGCGCTCGACGCGCTGCGTCCGGGCACGCTGTGGATCGATATGAGCTCGACGCGGCAGGACGAGGCGCAGGCTTTCCATGCGCTGCTTACCGCGCGTGGGCATCGCTTCATCGATGCGCCGGTGTCGGGCGGCGTTGGTGGTGCGCAGGCGGGCACGCTGGCCATCATGGCCGGCGGCAGTGCGGCGGATTTCGAAGCGGCGCGGCAGGTGTTGGAAGCGATGGGCAAACCCAGGCTGGTTGGTCCCGCTGGCAGCGGGCAAGTGGCAAAGCTGTGCAACCAGCTGATCGTCGGCGCCACCATCAACATCGTGGCGGAAGCATTGCTGCTGGCGCAGGCCGCGGGCGCCGATCCTGTGGCGGTGCGCGAAGCGATTCGCGGCGGCTTTGCCGAGAGCCGCGTACTGGAGGTGCATGGCCAGCGCATGCTGGAGCGCAATTTCCTGCCGGGCGGCCAGGTGCTGACGCAGTTGAAGGACCAGCACAATATCCTGGCCGCTGCAGCAGCGGCGGGCGTTGCGCTGCCGGTCACCAGCCTGGTGACGGAGCGTTATGAGTCGATCAAGGATGTGTATCCGCGTGCCGACCATTCAGCCGCGCTGCTGGCGCTTGAGCGGCTGAATGATGGCGTGCGGGTCGGCCAGCAGGCCGATAAGCTGCCTTAGGCTTGATGCGCCTGTGGCAAAGCCGCTTCCGCCAGATGCACCCAGAAGCTGGCGCCGATCGGCAGCAGGCGGTCGTTGAAGTCGTAGCTGGCGTTGTGCAGCACGCAGGGACCGAGGCCATGGCCGCCGTCGCGGTGCTCGCCTTCGCCGTTGCCGATGAAGATGTAGCAGCCCGGCTTCTCCTGCAGGAAGAAGGCGAAGTCCTCGGCGCCCATGGTCGGTTCGACGTTGGCGTCCACCATCGATTCGCCGACCACGGATTGCATGACGCCTAAAGCGAACCGGGTTTCCCTGGCGTGGTTCACCAGCGGCGGATAGTTGCGGCGGAAGGTGAATTCCACTTCCGCGTCGAAAGCGGCGGCGATGCCTTCGGCCAGCGACTGCATGCGCTTTTCCACCATGTCCAGTACTTCGGTCGTGAAGGTGCGCACGGTGCCGACCAGCTTCGCATCGTCGGGAATCACGTTGGTGGCGCTGCCGGCGTGGATCTGGGTGATCGACAGCACGGCCGTATCCAGCGGGCTCTTGTTGCGCGTGACAATGGTCTGCCAGGCTTGCGCAATCTGCACCGCGATCATGATCGGGTCGATGCCCTTGTGCGGCTGGGCCGCGTGGGCACCCTTGCCGCGCACGGTCACGTGGAATTCGTTGGACGAAGCCATCATCGGGCCTTCGCAAGCGCCCAGCGCGCCCTGCGCCATGCCGGGCCAGTTGTGCATGCCGTAGATCGCATCCATCGGGAAACGTTCGAACAAGCCGTCCTTGATCATTGCACGCGCGCCGGCGCCGCCTTCCTCGGCCGGCTGGAACACCAGGTAGACGGTGCCGTCGAAGTTGCGGTGCCTGGCCAGGTGGTGGGCCGCGCCGAGCAGCATGGCAGTGTGGCCGTCATGGCCGCAGGCGTGCATCTTGCCGGGGTGCCTGGAGGCGTGCGGGAAGGTATTGATCTCCTGCATGGGCAGCGCATCCATGTCGGCGCGCAGGCCAATGGCGCCGCCGGAGGTGCCGTTGCGGATGATGCCAACCACGCCGGTCTTGCCCAGGCCGCGCTCGAAGGGGATGCCCCATTCGGTCAGCTTGGCGCAAACGACATCGGCGGTACGTTCTTCTTCATAGCAGAGTTCCGGGTGGGCATGCAGGTCGCGTCGGATCTGCTGCAACTCGGACTGAAACGCGATAATCGGGTCGATCAGTTTCATTATTGTTCTCCATCGGTGTTGCCATTCTAGCCTCCCGATGCGATTTTCTGGAATCGTTTACGATACTGTTTTCAGCCGTCGCTAATCCAGATCAAGATGTCAACCACACAAGTCCGCGCCACCTGCCCGCACGATTGCCCCGATACCTGCGCCCTGCTCGTCACCGTCGAGGATGGCGTGGCCACCGAGGTGAAAGGCGATCCGGATCACCCGACCACTGCCGGTGTGCTGTGCACCAAGGTTTCCCGCTATACAGAGCGCACCTACTCGCCGGACCGCCTGCTGTATCCAATGCGCCGCGTCGGCAGGAAGGGCGAGGGCAAGTTCGAGCGCATCAGCTGGGAGCAGGCGCTGGACGAGATTGCGGCGCGCCTGAAACCACTGGCGGCGACCGAGCCGGAAGCTATCCTGCCATATAGCTACGCCGGCACCATGGGCCTGGTGCAGGGCGATTCCATGTCGTCCCGCTTCTTCCACAAGTTGGGCGCTTCGCTGCTGGACCGCACCATTTGCGCCACCGCTGGCGCCACCGGCTATAAATACACGGTCGGCGCTTCGATCGGCACCGATATCGAGCAATTCCAGAATGCCAAGCTGCTCATCATCTGGGGTGGCAACCCGATCGCCTCCAACCTGCACTTCTGGACCCGGGCCCAGGAGGCCAAGCGCAATGGCGCCAAGCTGATCGCCATCGACCCATACCGCTCGCTGACGGCCGAGAAATGCCACCAGCACATCGCCGTCCTGCCGGGCACGGATGCGGCGCTGGCGCTGGGCCTGATGCATATCCTGGTGCGCGACGACTTGCTGGACCACGACTACATCGCCAACTACACGGTAGGCTTCGGGGAGCTGCGCCAGCGCGTGGCGGAATGGACGCCGCAGCGCGTCGCCGCCACCTGCGGCTTATCGGTGGCGGAAGTGGAAGGCCTGGCGCGCGAATACGGCGAAACTGCCAGGCGCGGCGAGCCGGTCGCGATCCGCATGAACTACGGCGTGCAGCGCGTGCACGGCGGCGGCATGGCCGTGCGCAATATCGCTTGCCTGCCAGCCCTGGTGGGCGCCTGGCGTCATGCGGCGGGCGGAGTGCAGCTGTCCGCGTCCGGCACCTTCAAGAAAAACCTGGCCGCGCTGCAGCGCCCGGACCTGCTGGCGAAGCAGCCGCGCACCGTCAATATGACTACCATCGGCGACGACCTGCTGCGCCCGGCCTCGCCCGAATTCGGCCCGCAGCTCAAGGCTGTCATCGTGTACAACTCGAATCCGCTGGCGGTGGCGCCGGATTCGTCCAAAGTGCAGGCCGGCTTTGCGCGCGAAGACCTGTTCACGGTGGTGCTGGAACATTTCCAGACCGATACCGCCGATTACGCCGATATCGTGCTGCCGGCCACCACCCAGCTCGAGCATACCGATGCGCACAGCGCCTACGGCCACCTGTACATGATGGCCAATAACCCGGCCATCGCGCCGATGGGCGAAGCCAAACCGAACACCGAGATCTTCCGCCTGCTGGCCGCGCGCATGGGCTTTGACGATCCATGTTTCCGCGACAGCGATGACGCCCTGGCATCGGTGGCATTCGTGCAATTCGACTGGGAGTCGCTCAAGCAGAAGGGCTGGCAGAAGCTGGAAGTTCCTGATGCACCCTTTGCATGCGGCAATTTCCCCACACCTTCGGGAAAATGTGAGTTCTACTCAGAAAGCATGAAGCAGGATGGCCTGGACCCATTGCCGACCTATATCGCGAACTACGAATCTGCAGCATCTGCCCCGGAACTGGCGGCAAAATACCCGCTTGCGATGATATCTCCGCCGGCGCGCAACTTCCTGAACTCGACTTTTGTCAACGTGCAAAGCTTGCGCGCCACGGAAGGGGAGCCCCAGCTCGACATCAGTCCTGACGATGCGGCAACACGTGGCATCAACCACGGCGATATGGTGCGCATCTTCAACGATCGCGGTTCCTTCGTGTGCAAGGCGCGCGTGACGCCAAAGGCCCGCACAGGCCTGGTCGTAGGGCTCTCGATCTGGTGGAAGAAGCTGGCGGGAGATGGCAAGAACGCCAATGAGGTCACCAGCCAGCGGCTGACTGACATGGGTCGTGCACCGACGTTTTACGATACACTGGTTCAAGTCGAGAAAGCCGCCTGAGAATGATTTATGCGCACCTTAGCACACTTGAAACTGCGCGCCAGATACCTGGCGACGGCGGGGGTGTGCGCCGGCCTCCTGGCCGGTTGTGCGCAATTCAAGTATTACTTCCAGGCTGCCCAGGGCCAGTATGCGCTCTGGTCTGACGCGCGTCCGGTCGACGACTGGATCGGCGACCCAAGCACCGATCCCAAGCTCAAGGCGCGCCTCGAAAAGTCCAAGCTGATCCGCAAGTTCGCGGTCAAGGAGCTTGGCTTGCCGGACAACGCCAGCTACAAGAATTACGCCCCGCTGGACCGGCAATACGTGCTGTGGAATGTGGTTGCCACGCCGGAGCTGTCGCTGCGCCCGGTGCAATGGTGCTTCCCGATTGCAGGCTGCGTCAGCTATCGCGGCTATTACGACAAGGCCGATGCCGAAGCGTATGCCGAGGAGTTACGCAAGGAGGGTAACGACGTCCAGGTCGGCGGCGTGCCGGCCTACTCCACGCTGGGCTGGCTCAGCGACCCGCTGCTGTCCACCTTCATCAATCACTCCGATGCCGAACTGGCGCGCCTGATCTTCCACGAACTGGCGCACCAGGTGGTCTACGTGCAGGGCGATTCCAAATTCAACGAAGCCTTTGCTTCCGCGGTGGAAGAGGCCGGCGTCAACCACTGGCTCGAACTGTATGGCAACGACGCCATGCGCGAAGCCTATGCGCGCTACAACGTGCGGCGCCAGGACTTCATGGACTTGCTGGTGAAGCATCGCCAAATGCTGGCAGACAACTATGCCAGCAAAGCCAGCGCCAAGAAAAAGCGCGAGGAAAAACTGCGCATTTTCGCTTCCCTGCAGGAAGAGTACAAAGTCCTGAAGGCCAACTGGGGTGGTTACAACGGCTACGACCGGTTCTTTGCAGAACCGTTGAATAATGCCCATTTGGCATCTGTTGCAACCTATAATGACCTGCTGCCAGGATTCCGCGCCCTGCTTGTGAAAGAGAAGGGATTCCCGCAGTTTTATGCTGCGGTGCGGAGCATGAGCAACCTGCCATCGCTTGAACGGCATGACAGGCTGCACGAACTGGCGCGCTCTATGGCGCAAGCCACTGAGACCACGACGGCCGCTGCTGCCAAGGAAGCGGGCGCCGTCAATTGACGCATCATCGATGCTGCTTTGCAGCACGGAGGCCCGCTAGAGTACGCGTTCCAAATCCCGAAAATAGCTTGCCCTGTGTCATGCCGCACGATAGCATCTAGAGAGCGGGAAAGCACGGCCGTTCTATTTTCGCAAATAAAACATATAAAACTGAGACAAAGAGGCACAGGATGGAAAAAATCTGGTTGAAGTCGTATCCCCCAGGCGTCCCGAGTGAAATCGACGCCACGCAATACCGCTCCCTGGTTCACCTGCTCGAAGAATCGTTCCAGAAGTACGCGTCGCGCAATGCCTTCGTGTGCATGGACAAATTCATCACCTATGCCGACCTGGACCAGCACTCCAAGCGCCTGGCCGCCTGGCTGCAAAGCCGCGGCATGAAAAAGGGCGCGCGCGTGGCCGTCATGATGCCCAACGTGCTGCAATACCCGATTGCCATTGCCGCCATCCTGCGTGCCGGCTATACCGTCGTCAACGTCAACCCGCTGTACACCCCGCGCGAACTGGAGCACCAGCTCAATGATTCCGGCGCGGAAGCCATCATCATCCTCGAGAATTTCGCGACCACCCTGGAACAGGTGCTGCCGCGCACCCAGGTCAAGCACATCATCGTCGGCAATATGGGCGAAATGCTGGGCGGCCTGAAAGGCATGATCGTCAACTTCGTGGTGCGCAACGTGAAGAAGCTGGTGCCGCCCTTCTCGCTGCCGAATGCGGTGCGCTTCAAGGATGCGCTGGGCCATGCCCGCAGCATGAAGCTGACTCCTGTCGAATTGCGCCACGAGGACGTGGCCTTCCTGCAGTACACCGGCGGTACTACCGGCGTATCGAAGGGCGCGACCCTGACCCATCGCAACATCATCGCCAACCTGCTGCAGATGCAAGCCTGGTCGGCGCCGAAGCTGGCCGACCTGCCGCCGGAAGAGCGCACCATCATTTGCGCGCTGCCGCTGTACCACATCTTCGCGCTGACCGTGTGCGCCATGTGGGGCATCCGCGAGGGCGGCCTGAACGTTCTGATCCCGAACCCGCGCGATATCGGCGGCTTTATCAAGGAGCTGGCCAAGTACCGCTTCAATATGCTGCCGGCCGTGAACACGCTGTACAACGCGCTGCTGAATCACCCCGACTTCAACAAGCTGGACTTCTCCGGCCTGAAGGTCGCCAATGGCGGCGGCATGGCGGTGCAGAAGGCGGTGGCCGACAAGTGGCTGGCCGCCACCGGCGTCACCATCGTGGAAGGCTACGGCTTGTCCGAGACCGCACCGGTGGCCACTGCCAACCGCTTCGACAGCACCGAATTCTCCGGCATGATCGGCCTGCCGATTCCTTCCACCGAAGTGGCTATCCTGGACGACGCCGGCAATGAAGTGCCGCTGGGCAGTCCAGGCGAAATCGCGATCCGCGGCCCGCAAGTGATGGCTGGCTACTGGAACCGGCCGGAGGAAACCGCCAAGGTCATGACGGCCGATGGCTACTTCAAATCCGGCGACGTGGGCGTGATGGACGAACGCGGCTACGTCAAGATCGTGGACCGCAAAAAGGACATGATCCTGGTCTCCGGTTTCAATGTCTATCCGAATGAAATCGAAGACGTGGTGGCATCGCATCCGGGCGTGCTGGAATGCGCCTGTATCGGCGTGCCGGACGAGCACTCCGGCGAGGCGGTGAAGGTGTTCGTGGTGAAGAAAGACCCGAACCTGACCGTCGAAGCGCTGATGGAGCACTGCAAGCAAAACCTGACCGGCTACAAGAAACCGAAATATATCGAGTTCCGCACGGAGCTTCCGAAGACGAACGTTGGCAAGATCCTGCGCCGCATGCTGCGCGACGAGAAGCCTGCCGACGACAAGAAGGCTGCATAAAGCGGCAAGGCACACGAAAGGCAATACGATGGAAAAAATCTGGCTGAAGTCCTACCCTGAAGGCGTTCCTGCGGAGATCGATGTTTCGCAGTACCGCTCCGTGACCCACCTGATGGAGGAGTCGTTCCAGAAGTACGCAAGCCGCAATGCTTACGTCTGCATGGACAAGTTCCTGACGTACTCCCAAGTGGACCAGTTGTCGAAGCAATTCGGTGCCTGGCTGCAGTCCAAGGGCCTGAAGCCGGGGGCGCGCGTCGCCATCATGCTGCCTAACGTGTTGCAATACCCGGTCGCGCTGGCGGGCATCATCCGCGCCGGCTACGTGGTGGTCAACGTCAATCCGCTGTATACGCCGCGCGAGCTGCAGCACCAGTTGAACGACTCCGGCGCCGAAGCCGTGATCGTGCTGGAGAACTTTGCCACCACCGTGCAGCAAGTCGTGGCATCAACCCCGGTCAAGCATGTGATCGTGGCTTCGATGGGCGACCTGCTGGGAGGCCTGAAAGGCATGATCGTCAACTTCGTGGTGCGCAACGTGAAGAAGATGGTGCCGGCCTGGAATATCCCTGGCCACGTCACCTTCAAGCAGGTGCTGTCCGAAGGTTCGCGCCTGACCCTGAAACCGGTCGACCAGAAAGCAAGCGATATCGCCTTCCTGCAGTACACCGGCGGCACCACCGGCGTGTCGAAAGGCGCGGTGCTGTTGCACAGTAACGTGGTGGCCAACATGCTGCAGAACGAAGCCTGGCTGCAGATGGCGCCGAGCGACAAGCAGATGGTCTTCGTCGCTGCACTGCCGCTGTACCACATCTACTCGCTGACCATTTCCTGCTTCATGGGCTGGAAGCTGGGCGGCATGAACATCCTGGTCCCGAACCCGCGCGATATCCCGGGTTTCGTGAAAGAGCTGGCCAAGTATCCGGTGACCGTGTTCCCGGCCGTGAATACGCTGTACAACGCGCTGCTGAACAACCCGGACTTCTCCAAGCTGGACTTCTCCAGCTACAAGATCTGCAACGGCGGCGGCATGGCAGTGCAGCAGTCGGTGGCAGACCGCTGGCTGAAGGTCACCGGCACCCCGATCATTGAAGGCTACGGCCTGTCCGAGACTTCGCCGGTGGCGACTGCCAACCGCGTCGACATCAAGGAATTCACCGGCACCATCGGTGTGCCGATTCCGTCCACCGAAGTGGCGATCCTGGACGACGATGGCAAGGAAGTGCCGCTGGGCTCCGCCGGCGAAATCGCGATCCGCGGCCCGCAAGTGATGGCTGGCTACTGGAACCGTCCTGACGAAACCGCGAAGTCGATCACCCCTGACGGTTTCTTCAAGACCGGCGACGTCGGCATCATGGACGACAAGGGCTTCGTGCGCATCGTCGACCGCAAGAAGGACATGATCCTGGTGTCGGGCTTCAATGTGTACCCGAACGAAGTGGAAGGCGTGGTGGCGGCGCACCCAGGCGTGCTGGAGGTGGCTTGCGTTGGTGTACCTGATGCGAACTCCGGCGAAGCGGTGAAATTGTTCGTCGTCCGCAAGGACCCGAACCTGACGGCGGAAGCGCTGCTCGAGTTCTGCAAACACGAGTTGACCGCATACAAAAAACCGAAGTACATTGAGTTCCGTGATGAACTGCCGAAGACCAACGTCGGCAAGATTCTGCGCCGCCAACTGCGCGACGAGAAGAAAGCAGCATAAGCCGGTAGCGTTGACCTGGCGCAGAATAGGGCTCCGGACCGGCTGTAAAGTGGAATGCACCACCTGAGCAGCCTCCGGAGAGCCAATGCGCCTTCTTTACAATTTCGCACTCATCCTCAGTACCGAAGGCCGCCGCGCACTGCGTCAGCGCGAAGGCCTGCTCGGCTACTACGAAGTCTCCCGTCCCGGCATGACCCCCGACCAGGTCGAAGCAGCTTTCGACCTGTCCGTGCGCAGCGCAGAACGCGCAGTACAGCGCCAGGTCAGCCACCATCCGCTCACGCAAGCGCAGTTCGATGCGCTGGTCAGCTACACCTACAACCTTGGTGCCGGCGGTGCGATGCTGGTGTTGCGCCGTATCGATTGCGGCGATTTCGATGGCGCGGCCGATGCCATGCTGCGCAATATCAGCGCTCCGGTGGAAGGGCGCTTGATGCCGCATGCCGGGCTGGCTGCGCGGCGCAAGGAGGAAAGTGCGCCTTTCCGCGCTTAGCTTTCGCGGCGCGGGCCCGGCTTGCCGTCGGCAACGGAGAACGATGCCAGCGTGGACAAGCCGCTATTCGCATCGCGCACATTGTCCAACGCCTGGAATGCCATCGCAGCCCGGTCGGGGCGCAAGTCCAGCAGCATGAAGCCGCGCCTGTCGCTGCGGCCGAAATGCAAATCGCGGTTCATGTCGACGAATTGCTGCGTGCGCTCTTGCGGGCGCGAGCTGGACGTGACAGACGTGCCACAGAATTCCGTTGCGACTACCGGATTGCCGGCGCTGGCCGCACGCGTTGGATCGCGCCGCAAATCGGCGGCGAAGAAGGTATGCACGTCACCGGACAGCACCAGCGGATTGCGTGCGTTGCGCACTGCATCCAGCAGGCGACCACGTGCTGCGGCATAGCCATCCCAGCCATCGGTCCAGAAACGGCCATCCTTGTCGCTGGCCAGCGGGACTTGCGACATCTGCGCCATCAGCGTTTGCTGGGCAATGATGTTCCAGCGCGCCTTTGATTCCTTGAGGCCCTGCGCCAGCCATTGTTCCTGCTCGCCGCCCAGCATGGTGCGGCGCGGATCGGCCAGGGCGGCGCAGGAGCGGCGATAGACCGAGCTGGATCCGCCGCGCCCGGTCGGCTGGCAGGCGTGTATCGAGCGGTATTGGCGCGTGTCGAGCACATGGAAGCGCGCCAATTGCCCCCAGTCGTAGCGCTGGTAGATGCGCTGGGCGCGCAGCGGCTGATGTTCGAAGTAGGCCTGGTAGGCAGCGGCGCGGCGCTGCACGAAGTCCGGCGACAGCAGTTCGTCGCGCGTCGGGCTGTAATCGTTGGCCACTTCGTGATCGTCCCAGGTCAGCAGCCAGGGCGCGGCATGGTGCGCGGCTTGCAGGTCGGGGTCGCTCTTGTATTGCGCATAGCGCGCGCGGTACTCCGCCAGCGTGAAGCTCTCGTTGCGGCGCAGGGCGGAGGCCGGATGCTGCAAACTGTAGGGGCCCCACTCGTAAATGTAGTCGCCGAGGAAGACCACCAGGTCCGGTGCCGCTTGCGCAATATGGCGGTGTGCGGCGTAATGGCCGAATTCCCAATGCTGGCAGGATGCGACGGCCAGCTTCAACGCAGCCGGGGTGCTGCCCGGCGCCGGCGCCGTGCGCGTGCGGCCGACGGGACTGACCGCGTCGCCCAGCATGAAGCGGTACCAGTACCAGCGGTCCGGCTGCAGGCCGCGCACGTCGACATTGACGCTGTGCGCCAGTGCCGGCGCCGCGACTGCCGTGCCTTTTGCTGCAATACGGGTGAACGCTTCGTCGTGCGCGACTTCCCAGCGCACCTGCTGTGCGACTGGCGGCATCGATGCGGCGTTCAGCGGATCGGGCAGGAGCCGGGTCCAGAGGATGACGGAATCGGGGAGCGGCGCGCCAGAGGCAATGCCCAGCGTGAAAGGGTAGGCGCCGTTGGCGGCGCTGCGTGCCTGAGCGGGAAGGTGGGGCGCCAACATTGCCAGCGCGGCGGCACGGGCCGCAGCCTGGAGCAGGAGGCGGCGACCGTCATGCATGAATTACAGCAGCGATTCAAGCGGCGGCACTGGGCGCGGCTTGCGGTCAGGACCGGTGGCGACATATGTCAGCGTCGCTTCAGTGACCTTCACGATATTTGCCTGCAGGCGGTTGCGCTCCGCATAGACCTCCACGTTGACGGTGATCGAGGTGTTGCCGACTTTGACGATGTCGGCATAGAAGGTCAGCAGGTCGCCGACAAACACCGGGTGCTTGAACAGGAAGGAGTTCACGGCAATGGTGGCGACGCGGCCATTGGCGCGGCGGGTGGCGGGCAGGGAGCCTGCAATGTCGACCTGGGCCATGATCCAGCCGCCGAACACGTCGCCGTACACGTTGGCGTCGGACGGCGAGGGCATCACGCGCAGTTCAGGCATTTTTCCAGGAGGGAGGCCGCGGGAGGTTTGTTCTTGGGAGGTCATCGCAAATTCTCATGAAGGACTACAATTGATGGGATTTTAAACCAGCCAGCCAACGCACGTATGCGACGTTATTCGAATACCCCACCACCTCCGCCTAGCCAAGAGCGCGGCGACATTGCCACTCTGAAAACATTGCTGCCCTATTTGTGGGTGTACAAATGGCGCGTGCTGGCGGCCTTGCTGGCGCTGGTGGGCGCCAAGGCTGCCAACGTTGGCGTGCCGGTTGTGCTGAAGCAGCTGGTCGACGACATGACCGTCAAGCCGGGCGACCCGCATGCGCTGCTGGTGCTGCCCCTGGCAACGCTGGTGGCGTATGGCTTGCTGCGCCTGTCCACCACCATGTTCACGGAGCTGCGCGAATTCCTGTTCGCGCGCGTGACGCAACGTGCCGTGCGCACCATCGCGCTGAGAGTGTTCCGCCACCTGCATTCGCTGTCGCTGCGCTTCCACCTGAATCGCCAGACGGGCGGCATGACGCGCGATATCGAGCGCGGCACGCGCGGCGTCAGTTCCCTGATCTCGTACACGCTGTTCAACATCCTGCCGACGCTGGTCGAGATCACGCTGGTGCTGGGCTACCTGGTCACGCATTACGATATCTGGTTCTCCGTGATCACCTTCTCGGCATTGGTGATCTACATCACGTTCACCATCCTGGTGACGAACTGGCGCACGCACTTCCGCCGCACCATGAACGACCTCGATTCGAAGGCCAATACCAAGGCTATCGATTCGCTGCTGAATTACGAGACCGTCAAATACTTCGGTAACGAGGACTACGAGGCCAATCGCTATGACGAAGGCTTGCAGCGCTACGAGAAGGCGGCGGTCAAGTCGCAGACTTCGCTGTCGCTGTTGAATACGGGGCAGTCGGCCATCATCGCGATCGCGGTCACGCTGATCCTGTGGCGCGCAACGCAGGGTGTCATCGACGGCAAAATGTCGCTGGGCGACCTGGTGCTGGTTAACGCGTTCATGATCCAGCTCTACATCCCGCTCAACTTCCTCGGCGTGATCTACCGCGAGATCAAGCAAAGCCTGGCGGACATGGAACGCCTGTTCTCGCTGCTGGACGAGAACCGCGAAGTGGACGATGCGGCGCACGCCAGGCCGCTGCAGCCGCAGGGCGCGGAAGTACGCTTCAACCATGTGGACTTCAGCTACGACCCCAAGCGCCAGATCCTGTTCGACGTGGACTTTGCGATCCCGGCCGGTACTACCACGGCCGTGGTGGGTCACAGCGGCTCCGGCAAGTCGACGCTGTCGCGCCTGCTGTACCGCTTCTATGAAGTGAACAGCGGCAGCATCACGATCGATGGCCAGGACTTGCGCGATATCACCCAGCACTCGCTGCGCCACGCGATCGGCATCGTGCCGCAGGATACGGTGCTGTTCAACGACACCATCGAATACAACATTGCCTACGGCCGCCCCGGTGCCAGCAAGGACGAGATCATTGCCGCCGCGCGCGCCGCTTCGATCCACGACTTCATCGCCAGCCTGCCGGATGGCTATGAAACCATGGTCGGCGAACGTGGCCTCAAGCTGTCCGGCGGCGAAAAGCAGCGCGTGGCGATTGCCCGTACCCTGTTGAAGAACCCGGCCATCCTGATCTTCGACGAAGCCACCTCCGCGCTCGACTCCAAGGCCGAACAGGCGATCCAGACGCAGTTGAAGGAAATCGCGAAGAACCGCACGACGATGGTGATCGCGCACCGCCTGTCGACCATCGCTGACGCCCAGCAGATCCTGGTGCTCGACCACGGCAAGATTGTAGAGCGCGGCACGCACGCGGCACTGCTGGCACGCGAAGGCCTGTACGCCCAGATGTGGGAGCGCCAGCAAGCGCGCGGCGAACAGGAACAGACTTCGCCGGCTACCGGCGAGCTGGTCAACTAAGAGGAGGACGGCGATGGCGGTGAAAAAGGTTCTGGCAGCAGCCCTTGCGGCGATCGGCGTGCTGGCAGCCGCAGTCGGCGTCAATACGGCGCGCAGCGGCAGCAAACAGCTGGTGGTGGAGAAGGCGCCTGCATTGGCGATCGACGAAACCGCAGCAGCGCAGCGCCTGGGCGAAGCCCTGCGCTTCGTCACCATTTCCGACTACAAGGATGCCGACGCCAACACCGCCGAATTCGACAAGCTGCACGCCCACCTGCAAGCCAGCTTTCCCCGCCTGCATGCTGCGCTGACACGCGAGAACGTCAACGGCAAGGCTTTGCTCTACACCTGGCAAGGCAGCGATGCCAACGCCGCGCCGGTGATGTGGATGGCGCACCAGGACGTGGTGCCGATCGCGCCCGGCACGGAAAAGAACTGGGAGCAGCAACCCTTCGCTGGCGTAGTGAAAGACGGCTTCATCTGGGGCCGCGGTTCGTGGGACGACAAGGGCAACCTGTTCGCCCAGATGGAAGCCATCGAAATGCTGCTGGCCGCCGGCTTCCAGCCGCGCCGCACCGTCTACCTGGCCTACGGCGCCGACGAAGAAGTCGGCGGCAAGCGTGGCGCGGCAAAGATCGCCGAATTGCTCAAATCGCGCAACGTCAAACTCGAATACGTGCTGGATGAAGGCTTGATGATCGTGCACGGCATGGTGCCGGGTTTGCAGCCCGGCGCCGCCATGGTTGGCGTGGCGGAGAAAGGCTACGCCAGCTACAAACTGGAACTGGAAACTGCACCCGGCCACTCCTCGATGCCGCCGCAGGACACTGCCATCGGCATGATGAGCAAAGCCCTGGTCGCGCTGGAAGCGCACCCGATGCCGGTGCGCATGGCCGGCCTGCCGCAGCAAAGTTTTGAGATGATGGCGCCTGAAATGACGGGCATGAACCGCGTCGCGCTGTCTAACTTCTGGCTGTTCAAGCCGATGCTGGAGCGCATGCTGACCAAAACGCCGAGTGTCAATGCGCTGGTGCGCACTAGCACCGCGCTAACCATCGTCAACGCCGGCGTAAAGGACAATGTCCTGCCCGGCACTGCCAGCGCCACCGTCAACTTCCGCCTGCTGCCGGGCGACACGCTGGCTGGCGTGGAGCAGCATATGCACCAGGTGATCGGCAACGACAAGATCCGCATCACGCCGGAAGGCGACTTCAATACCGAAGCCTCGCGCGTGGCACGCCAGGACGGGGCGGCCTTTACAGCGATGAACCGCACCATCCGCCAGGTATTCCCCGACGTGGTCGTCGCCCCCGGCCTGATGATCGGCGCCACCGACTCGCGCTACTTCGACAGCATGAGCGACAGCGTGCTGAAATTCGGCCCCGTGCGCGCCAAGCCGGAAGACCTGCCGCGCTTCCACGGCACCAACGAACGCATGTCGGTAAAAGGCTACGCCGACATGATCCGCTTCTACCACCAGCTATTGAAGAACAGTGCATAAAGAAAGTCGGGGTCAGCTCCGGCAATCGGACATTTTGTCCGATTGCCGGAGCTGACCCCGACTTTTGACCCCGACTTTTATGTTGGAGGCCTGATGCCTTAAGGCAGCGGGCGATCCGACAGTTCGCGGTCGTCGGTGCTGGTCAGTTCGCCTTCCCATTTCGCCACAACGGCGGTGGCGATGGAGTTGCCGACTACGTTGGTGGCGGAACGCGCCATGTCCAGGAAGTGGTCGATGCCGAGCAGCAGCACCAGGCCGGCTTCGGGAATCTTGAACTGCGACAGGGTCGCGGCAATCACCACCAGCGATGCACGCGGCACGCCAGCCATACCCTTGGAGGTCAGCATCAGCACGGCCATCATGGTGACCTGGGTACCCAGGTCCATATTGATGCCGTAAGCCTGCGCGATGAATACCGTCGCGAAGGTGCAGTACATCATCGAACCGTCCAGGTTGAACGAGTAGCCGATCGGCAGCACGAATGCCGCAATGCGGTTACGCACGCCAAAGCGCTCCAGGCCTTCCAGGGTTTTCGGGAAAGCGGCTTCGGAGGATGCGGTGGAGAAGGCCAGCAGGGTTGGCTCTTTGACTTCCGACATCAGCTTCAGCACGCGCTTGCCCAGGAACAGGAAGCCGGCAAAGATCAGGATCGCCCACAGCACGCCGATCGACAGGTAGAACTCCGCCATGAACACGCCGTAGGTTTGCAGCACGCCCACGCCGCTCTTGGCGATGGTGCCGGCAACGGCGGCGAACACGGCGAACGGTGCGAACTGCATCACGTAGCCGGTTACCTTCAGCATGATGTGCGCCACGCCGTCGACCGCGTCGATCAGCGGTTCCGCTTTTTTTCCGACTGCAGCGGCAGCGGTACCGAAGAACAGCGAGAACACCACGATCTGCAGGATCTCGTTCTTGGCCATGCCGTCGATGATCGAGGAAGGCACCAGGTGGGTGATGAATTCTTTCAGCGACAGGCTGGAAGTCTGCAGCGTAGCCGCAGCGGCAGCACCGTCGGCCGGAATATGGCCCAGCAGCGCATCGCCCGGACGGAACAGATTCACCATGATCAGGCCGAGCGTCAACGACAGCACGGATGCGATGAAGAACCAGCCCAGGGTCTTGATGCCGACCCGGCCAACTTCCTTGGTGTCGCCCATGCGCGCAATGCCGACCATCAGGGTCGAGAACACCAGCGGCGCGATGATCATCTTGATCAGGCGCAGGAACAGGGTGGTAATGAGGGTCATGTACTCCGCAAAGCTGGTCGCTTGTGGCGCCGCTTGCGAGACATTGATGGCGTACCCGGTGAAGATACCCAGCGCCAGGCCGACGAGGATATATGTGGTCAGGCGGTTTTTGTTGGCCATAAGCAAGATTCCTGAAGTAGGGCGGATTTGCCGTTAGAATGAATAGCTATTTGATGAGCTATTAAGCAAGTCCCGAAGTATCCTTGCGGTTCTAGGCCACTGTCAAGCAAGAATAAAACTGCTGAAACCCGAAAAAGATGATCGCAATTAAAGACTTAAGTAAATGGTTTGGCAACTTTCAGGTGCTCACAGAGTGCAGCACCGAGGTAGCCAAGGGCGACGTCATGGTGATCTGCGGACCCTCCGGTTCGGGCAAATCGACGCTGATCAAGACAGTTAACGGGCTGGAGCCGTTCCAGAAGGGTGAAATTATTGTCGATGGAACATCAGTCGGCGCCAAAGGCACCGATCTGCCGGCCCTGCGCGCCCGCATCGGCATGGTTTTCCAGAATTTCGAGCTGTTTCCCCACCTGACGGTGCGCGAAAACCTGACCCTGGGCCAGGTCAAGGTACTGGGCCGTTCGCAAGACGAGGCCAATGCAAAGGGCCTGCAGTACCTCGACCGCGTCGGCCTGCTGGCGCACCAGGACAAATACCCGAACCAGCTCTCCGGCGGCCAGCAGCAGCGCGTGGCGATTGCCCGTGCCCTGGCGATGGACCCGATTGCCATGCTGTTCGACGAGCCGACGTCCGCCCTGGATCCGGAAATGATCAATGAAGTGCTGGACGTTATGGTTGGGCTGGCGCAGGACGGCATGACCATGATGGTGGTGACCCACGAAATGGGCTTCGCCCGCAAGGTGGCCAACCGCGTGGTCTTCATGGACAAAGGCCGCATCCTGGAAGACTGCAGCAAGGACGAATTCTTCGGCGCGCCGCGTTCCGAGCGCGCACGGGACTTTTTAGCGCGTATCATCCACTAACAGGGCGGGTCGTCGTCCCCGCCAGCGGAGGACACCATGACCTTTCTGCGCCTGCTTCCACTTTTCTGCCTGGCCGCAGCGGCCAGCGCCCAGGAGCCCACCGGCACCCTCGCCAAAATCAAACGCACCGGCCAGGTGGTGTTGGGCGTGCGCGACGGCTCCATCCCTTTCTCCTACCTCGATGACAAGCAGCAGTACCAGGGCTACTCGGTGGACCTGTGCCTGAAAGTCGTCGAGCACCTGAAAACGCAGCTCGCGATGCCGGGGCTGAAGGTGGCCTACAACCCGGTCACCTCCGCCAACCGCATCCCGCTGATGGCCAACGGCACCATCGACCTCGAATGCGGTTCCACTACCAATAATGCGGAACGCCAGCAGCAGGTGGCGTTCGCGCCGACCATGTTCGTGATCTCCAGCCGCCTGCTGGCCAAGAAGTCGGCCAATATCCAGGCGCTGGACGACATGAAAGGCAGGGTGCTGGTGGCTACCGCCGGCACCACCACGCTGAAGCAGATGACGATTCTGAATAATGAGCGCAAGCTTGGCATGAAGATCCTGATCGGCAAGGACCACCCTGAATCGTTCCTGATGCTGGAAACCGGGCGCGCGGAAGCGGAGGCCAATGACGACATCCTGCTCGCGGCGCAAGTCGCCACGTCCAAGGCGCCGGTCGATTTCGCCGTCAGCAAGGAGGCGATGTCGATTGAACCCTACGGCATCATGCTGCGCAAGAACGACATGCCGTTCAAAAAGTCGGTCGATGAAGCGCTGCGCAAGGTCTACCAGTCCGACGAGATCCAGCGCATCTACAAGAAATGGTTCATGAGCCCCATCCCGCCGCGCGGCGTGAACCTGAACTTCCCCATGCCGGCCAGGTTGAAGGCCGTGCTGGCAAAACCGACCGATTCGCCGGACCCCGCAGCCTACAGGTAGCATGCACTACAACTGGAACTGGCGCATCTTCTGGGAGCTGTCCCCGGACGGTGTGCACAGTTATTGGGAGACGCTGTGGTCCGGCCTGGCCTGGACGCTGGCCACCTCGCTGGCCGGCTGGGTGATCGCGTTGGCGCTAGGCATAGCGGTCGGCACGCTGCGCACGGCCCCCAGTCGCTGGCTGCGCTGCTGCGCCATCTGCTGGGTGGAAGTGTTCCGCAATATCCCGTTGCTGGTGCAGATGTTCCTGTGGTTCTTCGTGCTGCCCGAGCTATTGCCGCGCGCGGCAGGCGACTGGCTGAAGGCCCTGCCCAACGCACCGTTTGTCACGGCCGTGCTGTGCCTGGGCTTCTTTACGTCCGCCCGCGTGGCAGTGCAGGTGGCGGCCGGCATCAACGCGCTCGCCGGCGGCCAGCGCCTGGCTGCGCTGGCGCTGGGACTGTCGCGCGTGCAGGCTTACCAATATGTGCTGCTGCCGCTTGGCTTGCGCATCGTGCTGCCGCCGTTGGCCAGCGAGTTCCTCAACATCATCAAGAACAGTTCGGTGGCGCTGACCATCGGCTTGATGGAGCTGACCGCCAGCGCGCGCTCGATGCAGGAATTTACTTTCCAGTTTTTTGAGGCATTTGCCGCCGCCACTGTGATCTACGTCATCGCCAACATCATTGTCGTTGCCGGCATGACCTTGCTTGAGCGGCACCTCGCGCTGCCCGGAACCTTGGGCGGCGAAGCGCGGAGGGCAGCGTGATGTTCGCGAACTTTGATTTCAGCGTGATTGCCGGTTCGTGGGTCTACCTGTTCAGGGTGGGCATGGTGTTCACGCTCAAGCTGACCGTGCTGGCCATGCTGGGCGGCGTGGCGCTGGGAACCTTGCTGGCGATGGCGCGCCTGTCGTCGCTGCGCGTGCTGTCGCTGGCCGCCGCAGTCTATGTAAACCTGGTGCGTGCCGTGCCGCTGGTGCTGGTGATCTTCTGGTTCTATTTCCTGGTGCCCTACATCGCTGCGTGGATGATCGGCGCTTCGGAGCCAGTTAAAGTCGGCACCTTCCTGTCAGCGCTGGTCACCTTCACCCTGTTCCAGGCCGCCTACTACTGCGAGATCATGCGCGGCGGCATACAGGCCATCCCGAAAGGGCAATTTCAGGCAGCGCAGGCGCTGGGCATGAATTACTGGCAAACCATGTCGCAGATCGTGCTGCCGCAGGCTTTCCGCAATATGCTTCCGGTACTGCTGACGCAGACGATCGTGCTGTTCCAGGACGTATCGCTGGTGTATGTGCTATCCGTCCCCGACTTCGTTGGCGCTGCCAGCAAGATCGCCCAGCGCGATGGGCGGCTGGTCGAAATGTACGTCTTCGTGGCCGTGGTCTACTTCATCCTGTGCACGTTGATGTCGTGGCTGGTGCGCCGCATGCAGCGGCGCATCGCGATCATTTACTGACTCATCGAAAGTTTGCGCTCCTCCGGGCTTTCATATGTTTCGGGTTGTATCGCAGCCTGGTGCGCGGCATGTCGCGTGTGTACCATGTGGTGCATGAAGATGACTAAACTTTCGGTTGGCGCCTTGCTTGTGCTGGGGGCATTCGGTAGCGCGCACGCTGCGGGACGCGTGGTTGCAGACGTGGCATTGACCCAGGCGACGATTGTCGACGTGGCTTCCGGCCGCCTGGTGCAAGGCAAGGCCGTGCTGCTGAAGGGTGGCGACATCATCGCCGTTGTCGACAACGCAAGGCTAAGGGACTATTCACCCAGGCGAACCGTCAAGCTGACGGGCAAATACCTGATGCCGGGCCTGTGGGACACGCATGTGCACTTTGGCGGCGGGCCGGCCCTGATCGAAGAGAACAAGCAGCTGCTGAACCTCTACCTCGCGCACGGCATCACTACCGTGCGCGATTGTGCCGGCGACCTCTCCGACACCGTGCTCGATTGGCGCGACCTGATCAACCAGGGCAAGCTGCTTGGCCCGACCATCCTGGCATCTGGCCCGAAACTGGAGGGCTACAAGCCGCTGTGGAAAGGCACCATCGAAGTCGGCACGCCGGAAGAAGTCAGCAAGGCGCTGGACTACCTGCAGTCGCGCAGCGTGGACTTCGTGAAGATCACCGAAAACACCATGAAGCCGGAGATTTTCCTGGAAGCGGTACGCCAGGCCAAGGCACGCGGCATGCAGACCTCGGGCCACCTGCCGGTACAGCTCACGCTGGACCAGGCGATGCGGGCCGGCTTGGGCAGCATTGAGCACCAGGCCTATGCCCTGCGCGGCTCAACCCCGCGTGAAGCGGAACTGACCGCACAGGTCGCGGAAGGCAGGATCACCGGCCGGGAAGCGATGCGCGCCAGCCTGGAAAGCTTCGATGAAGCGACCGCGCGCGCCACCTTCCGCCGCATGGCCGCAGCGGGCATGTCGATCACCCCGACCCTGGTGGGCTCGCAAGTCACCGCTTACCTGGACCAGGATGAACACGCCAACGACCCGTACCTGAAATACATCGGCAAGGGCCTGCGCAAAACCTACGAATGGCGCGTGCAGCGCGCCGCCAAGGATGATGCGGCCGCCATCGCCTACCGCCACGCGTCTTACGAGAAAGCGGCGTCGCTGTTGCCGCTGCTGCAGCAGGAAGGCGTCAACATCATCGCCGGAACCGATGCGGGTTTCCTGAATTCCTTCGACTATCCGGGCCAGGGCTTGCATGACGAACTGGGCATCTTCGTCAAATACGGCCTGACGCCGCAGCAGGCGCTGCAAGCGTCGGTGATCAATGGCCCGCGCTTCCTCGGCAAGCAGGAGCGCTACGGCGCCGTCGCCCAGGGCAAGGCAGCCGACCTGCTGGTGCTGGACGCCAATCCGCTGCAGGACATCGCCAACACCCGCAAGGTGCGCATGGTGATCAGCCACGGCAAGATCTACGACCGCAACCAACTGGACACGATGCTGGAATCGGCCCGCCGCTACGCGGAGGAGCATCCCGCTCCGCCCGCCGGCTAAGCAGGGCCGCGCCGCGCTTTCTCGATCTTCGCGATGTCGATTTTTTTCATGTCCATCATCGCATCGAAAGCCCGCTTGGCTGCCTTGGGATCGGGATCGGAAATTGCCTCCATCAGCACGCGCGGCGTGATTTGCCATGACAGGCCCCAGCGGTCCTTGCACCAGCCGCATTCGCTTTCCTGTCCGCCGTTGCTGACAATGGCGTTCCAAAGGCGGTCGGTTTCCGTCTGGTCGTCGGTCGCGATCTGGAATGAGAACGCCTCGCTGTGCTTGAAAAGGGGGCCGCCGTTCAGGCCAATGCATGGGATGCCGGCGACCGTGAACTCAACCACGAGGACGTCGCCCTGCTTGCCGTCCGGGTAATCGCCCGGCGCCCGGTTGATTGCACCGACGGCGCTATCGGGGAAGGTTTTTGCGTAGAAGGTGGCGGCATCCAGTGCGTCGCCGTCGTACCAAAGGCAGACTGTGTTCTTGCTAGCCATCGCTTGCCTCCTCAAAGGATTGCGGGGGGAAGCGCCAATATCGCATATTCTCGCGGCCCATGCGGTACAGCAGGTAAAATGTCGGGATTCGTTTTAAATGAAAGCCTGCAGCCATGAGTGACTTCGAGATCCCGCACAGCATCACTATCACCCGCCCGGACGACTGGCACCTTCACCTGCGTGACGGCGCCACCATGGCCAGCGTCCTGCCGGACACCGCGCGCCAGTTCGGCCGTGCGATCGTGATGCCAAATTTGAAACCTCCTGTCACCACCGTGGCGCAGGCCGCCGCCTACCGCGACCGCATCCTGGCCGCTCTGCCGCAAGGCCTGGATTTCGAGCCGCTGATGACGCTCTACCTGACCGACAACACTTCGCCGGACGAGATCATCCGCGCCGCCGACAGTGGTTTCGTGCATGCAGTCAAGCTGTACCCGGCTGGCGCCACCACCAACTCCGACGCCGGCGTGACCGACCTCGCCAAGTGCTACAAGGTGCTGGAAACCATGCAGGAAGTTGGCATGCCCTTCCTGGTGCACGGTGAAGTGACCGACCAGGACATCGACCTGTTCGACCGCGAAGCCGTGTTCATCGAACGCGTCATGCGCCCGCTGCGCAAGGACCTGCCGGCACTGAACATCGTGTTCGAGCACATCACCACCAAGGATGCCGCGCAATACGTGGCGGAAGCGGAAGGCCCGATCGCAGCCACCATCACCGCCCACCACCTGCTGTACAACCGCAACGAGATCTTCAAGGGCGGCATTCGCCCGCATTACTACTGCCTGCCGGTGCTGAAGCGCGAGGAGCACCGCCTGGCGCTGGTGACCGCGGCCACCAGCGGCGACGAGCGTTTCTTCCTCGGCACCGACTCCGCGCCGCACGCGCAGGGCGCCAAGGAAGCCGCTTGCGGCTGCGCCGGTTGCTACACCGCGCTGCACGCCATGGAGCTGTACACCGAGGTCTTCGCCCGTGCCGGCGCACTGGACAAGCTGGAAGCCTTCGCTTCCCTGAACGGCCCGGCCTTCTACGGCCTGGAGCCGAACAATGGCACCATCACGCTGAAGCGCGAGCAGTGGACGCTGCCGGCCGACCTGCCATTCGGCGATTCCAGGCTGATCCCGCTGAACGCCGGCGAAACGATCAACTGGAAAATGGCCTAAAGCTCCAAGTGTTCCAGGAAATCGACTGGTCGCGCGCCTGGTATGCCTCGGTGCGCGATGCAGCTTCCCGCATCGACCTCTCCCAGCCCAGCGTGGTACGGCCGTTCTGCGAGCAGGCTGACGCGCTGGCGCTGGTCAACCACGCAGGCCAGCCGCTGCGCTTCGTGCCGCAAGCCGCGCTGCCCGAAGGCACGGCCTACGAAGAATTCATCGGCGCCACCGGCCAGGTGCCTACCCGCGACAACCTGCACGATTTCTTCAACGGCCTGGTGTGGCTGACTTTCCCGCTCATCAAACGCCAGCTCAACGCCTTGCAGGCGGCGCAGATCGCGCTCGATGGCGTGGGCAAATCGCGCGGTCCCGCGCGCGATGCTGCTACTATTTACGACGAAAACTCGGCGCTGCTGGTGGTGCGCGACGACGCCGAAGGCGCAGCCCTGGTGGACGCCTTGCGTAACCACCGCTGGCGCGAAGCCTTCGTGCAGTGCGCCCCCATGTTCGGCCGCGACGCCGAAGTCTGGCTGTTCGGCCACGCGCTGATGGAAAAGCTGGTGGCGCCTTATAAAGCCATCACCGCCCACACCCGCGTGGTGCGGGCGGGAGACGATTACTGGGCGCAGGACGATGCCGGCCGCCGCGCATGGCTGGATAGTGCGGAAGCGGCGCGCCTGGCCGGCGAAGGTTTGGCCAAGGGCGGCTTCACGCCGGTGCCGGTGCTGGGCATTCCCGGCTGGTGGCCGCAGCAGGATGACGCTTTTTACGCAGACGACACGGTATTCCGCCCAAAGCGGAAGCCCGCTTGAAAAGGAGCTTTGAATGGACAAGATTATTCGCTGGGGCATCCTCGGCACCGGCAAGATCGCCAAGGCCTTCGCCACAGCGCTGCGCGAGGTGCCTGACGTCGAACTGGCGGCCGTTGCATCGCGCAGCTTAGATAGCGCTACCGAGTTCGCCAGGGAGTATGGCGCAAAGCGCGCCCATGGCGGCTACCAGGCGCTGGCCGATGACGGCGGCGTGGATGTCATCTACATCGCCACCCCGCACGCCATGCACCACGAAAATGCCATCATGTGCCTGAAGGGCGGCAAGGCGCTGCTGGTTGAAAAGGCCTTTACCCTGAACCGCCGCGAAGCGCAGGAAATCGCCGACCTGGCGCGCGAGCGCAAGCTGTTCGTGATGGAGGCCATGTGGACCCGCTTCCAGCCAGCCATCCTGGAAGCCAAGCGCATGATCGACATGGGCGAGATCGGCAACGTGCGCAACCTGCAGGCGGACCTGGGTTTCGTGGCCAACGCCGGCCCGGAGCATCGCCTGTTCAACCCCTCGCTGGGCGGCGGCGCTCTGCTGGACCTGGGCATTTATCCGCTGTCGATGGCAGCCTTCTTCCTGGGGCCTGTCAAAGGTGTCCGCGGCTATGGCGAATTGACGCCGGCCGGCGTCGATGTGCAAGCCAATTTCACGCTGCATCATGAAGACGGGGCGCTGTCGGCATGTGGCTGCAGCCTGAATGCCCGCACCCCGGCCACGCTGAGCATTGGCGGCGACAAGGGATTCCTGCGCCTGCATGGACGTTTCCACCACGCGGAGCGTTTCACCGTCGTCCTGAACGATGGCAGTGAACGCGAATTCCACTTCCCGCGCATCGGCAACGGCTATGCGCATGAGGCGATCGAAGTAGGACGCTGCCTGCGCGAAGGCCTGCTCGAAAGCCCGCAGATGCCGCTCGATGAAACCGTGGCGCTGATGGGCGTGCTGGATGAGTTGCGGGCCCAGCTTGGCGTGCGTTACAGCGTCGACTGAAGCGAGGATTGACGCGCGCGCGCCACACGACAACTCTTTACAAAAAAGTATTAGCCCTAAAATTGTCATAAAGTTATTATCGTATTTTTAACTTTGGATGGAGGGTGGTATGCATCAAGCAATCCTGAAGCTGGCAGGCGGCGTGGCGCTGGCATTGGCATCCGGCGCCGCTTCGGCACAATGGGTTACTACTGATCTTCAAGTTACTGGGGTGATCCAGGAAGTACCCGGGCCGTCTGCCCGCTGCCCTTCCCAATTCGGCGGCACCATCACCGGCCAGGGCAGCAGCCCCTTGCTGGGCCGTGTCGTCTACGTCGGCAGCGACTGCATCACGCCGGACGGCAACATCTACAACTTCAGCCGCGGCCGCTTCATCCTCATGACCGTGTCCGGCGACCAGATTTACGCCAACTACAGCGGCCAGTTCGTGCCTACCGGCCAAGGTACCAATTACGTCTTCAATAGCGCCACTTTCCAGATCGTCGGCGGCACCGGCCAGTACATCTTTGCCAGCGGCGGCGGCCAGTTGCAGGGCGGCGAAGACATGGCGACCGGCGCCGGCAACATCATCATGACCGGCCGCATGAGCTACTGGAAGCGCTAAAGCCGTTTCGGCGGTCGCCAGCAGGATTCGGCGGCATCCTTTACACTGGCTTTCTTTGCCAGCCAGGATGCCTGCCATGCCAAGCAACGACCGCCACCTCAATCTCAAGACGATCCTGCTCGCGACCGGTGTCGTGCTGACGCTGGCGATGGGCGTGCGCCATGGTTTCGGCTTCTGGATGCAGCCGATTTCGCAGGCTAATGGCTGGAGCCGCGAAACCTATTCGCTGGCGCTGGCGCTGCAAAACCTGCTGTGGGGCGCTTTCGGCCCCTTCGCCGGCATGGTGGCGGACCGCTGGGGCACCCAGCGCGTGGTGATCGCCGGCGCTTTCTCCTATATGGCGGGCTTGTTGTGGATGGCCACGGTAACCCAGCCGACGCTGTTCATCATCGGCTCCGGCGTGTTCATTGGCCTCGGCCTGGCCTGTACCGCTTTCGGTGCGGTGAGCGGCATCATCGGCCGCGCGGCGCCGGTTGAAAAGCGCTCCTGGGCCTTCGGCGTGTCGGGCGCTGCCAGCTCTTTCGGCCAGTTCCTGATGATGCCGGTCGAGCAGCAATTGATTTCCACCATCGGCTGGCAGCACGCCTTCTATGCATTGGCGGGCGTGGTGTTCCTGCTGATGATCCCGATGACGAACTTCCTGCGCGAGCCGAGGCACGAAGTAGCGACCGGCGGCGCCCACCAGAGCGTGGGCGAGGCAATGCGCGAAGCCGTCGGCAACCGCTCCTTCCTGCTGTTGGTGGCGGGCTATTTCGTATGCGGCTTTCAGTTGGTGTTCGTCGGCGCTCACTTGCCGGCCTACCTGAAGGACAAGGGCATTGCCACGCCGGGCGTGGCGGTCATGGCGCTGGCGCTGATCGGGCTGTTCAACATCTTCGGCTCCTTTACTGCCGGCCAGTTGGGCGGCCGCATGCCGAAGCGCTACCTGCTTTCGTCGATCTACTTCGCGCGCTCGGTGGTGATCGGCCTGTTCCTGCTGGCGCCGCTGTCGCAGTGGTCGGTCTACCTGTTCGCAGCGGCCATCGGCTTCCTGTGGCTGGCCACGGTGCCGCTCACCAACGGCATCATCGCCGGCGTGTTCGGCTTGAAGCATATGTCGATGCTGGCCGGCGTGGTCTTCCTGTCGCACCAGGTGGGCAGCTTCATCGGGGTGTGGCTGGGCGGCTACCTGTTCGACAAGCTTGGCAGCTACGACGTGGTGTGGGGCATCACGCTCGGCCTCGGCATCTTCGCCGGCCTGGCCAACCTGCCGATCGACGAGCGCCCGCTGGCGCGCAGCGAGCCCGACCTGAAGGCAGCCTGACATGAAACAGCGGCTGCTCCATCTCGGGCTCTGGGCTTTCGCCACCACCGTCCTGGCGCTGGCGTTCTTGGCCTACCTGCAGCCAGCCTTTATGCTCGATCTCGCCAACCGCATCTATCTCTGTCTTTAAGTGGAATTCGGGCAATTCATGTTAATTTTTTGAGAATTGCACAAAAGAGATGCAAAAATAAAATTATTTTCCTTGACGAAATATTACCAACTATCTACTATTTTGAATTTTTGCAACTTTTTTGCGTAATAGACACATCTATTGCGCATTGGGATGCTCGTTTCGGGCCGGAATTCGAGGTGTTGGTTGGTTTTGAAAGTCATCTGGGCCGCTCTGCGGCCGTCAGCGCGGGCCGCGCTCGGCGCGTTGCTGCTGACCGGCCTGGCGCATGCCCAGACCACCGTCTCGGGACCTATCCGCACGAACCAGACCTGGGCCACGAGCGGAAGTCCCTACATCGTCGATGCTGACGTTGCGATCGAAGCGGGCGCTGTCCTGACGATCGAGCCTGGCGTGACGGTGCGCCTGGGGACAAATGCGAACCTGGTCGTGAGCAGTGGCACCCTGCGTGCGGAAGGCTCCTCGGCAACGCCCATTATCCTGACGGCTTCCAGCGACACCCCAGGCGGGAGCCCGGCGCCAGGTGCATGGGGCAACCTCAGCTTCATGGAAGGCACCTCGCCGGCTACGCGACTGGAATGGGTGCAGGTCAGTTACGGAAAGGGCATCCGCATCCAGGGAGCCTCGCCCACGCTGAATTACGTCGACGTCCGCAATAGCGGCGGCGCGGCGGTCCAGATGGATTTGCGCTCGTCGCCAAGTGGCGTTGGCTTGCAAGCTTCCGGCAATGCGGTGAACGGTATCAGCGTGCCGTCTGGAGATATTACGGGCAATGTACAGTGGAACCTGCGTGGCATCCCATACGTGGTGGCGACGGGCGAAGTCTCGGTTGGCCAACGTCCTTCGATTAGCAGTATTGCGCCGGCAACGATCCAGCAAGGCGAGACCATTGACGCGGTCGTCACCGGCGTTCGCCTGGACAGTGCCGACAATGCGACCGTCGACGCGGCCGGGGTTAGCACGACCCTGAGACCAGGAGCCACTACAACCATTGTGCCGGTGCGTATTACCGCGACCATGGAACAGCCAACAGGCAAGGTAACGTTGGCACTGCAAACAGCGGCCGGCCTGGTGAAGTTCCCTGCAGGGCTGGAGGTCCTTCCATTCAAACCGACTGTGCGCGTAACCTCGTTGACGCCATCGATCCTGCGTCGCGGCGAGAGCGGCAGCTTCCGTATGGATGGCACATACCTGGATGGCTCAACCGTCACATTGCCAGCGAATTCCGGCTTGGTCTTGTCCGGCCTGCAGACGACCGAAACACAAGCAACCTTCACACTTGCCGCGGCGGCGGACGCCGTGTCGGGCCAAAGGACCCTGCAAGTCGCGAACCCCTCGGTGCCCGACTCCACCGCCACCGCGGCATTGACCGTTATCGACGGTGCTCCGCGCATTGACACCGACCCGTCGCCGATCTCGCTGTTCCCGAACGGCAGGAACAACACGGTAACGATCCGCCTCTCCGCCGCCGACTCCATCGACAACACCGTCGCGTTGTCTTCGTCCGATCCGACCATTGCCACGGTGACCCCAGCGTCGATCACCATTCCGCGCGGCCAGCTGCAAGCGACTGTGCAGGTATCTGGCCTGAAGGTTGGTACGGCCTTGCTGAACATGACTTCGGCCACACTGCAGCCGATCAGCTACCAGATTTACGTCGGCAGCGTAGCCAACAACACCCTGGTTGATCCAGTCCTCGCGCGGCCGGTGGGCGTCGTGCTGTCGAGCGGCTTCGCCCCGGATAGCGTCGCAATTGCTCCACCTGTCGGCATCGTTCTCCTGCATCACGGGACCGTGCCGGGAGGCGTGGTTAATGCCAGTCCGGTTGGCGTAGTGCTCATGCGCGATCTGAATAGCTCCGACACGACCATCATTTCACCGCCAGTAAGCGTCGAATTGCGCGAATGAATTACAGAATATTTGGAAAAGGAACAGAGATGAAAACAAGCATGCCAATAGCGAAAGCCAGCCTGGCCGCAGTACTGTTGTCGAGCGCGAGCGTCAGCCTGGCCGGTGTGACGAGCGGCAGCACCGGCGCGGACGGCGCATTCAACCCAACGGCCAACGTTAGTGTGCAATTGCCTGAAAGCGGTGTGCTGAACTACACGAGCATGAATATTCCCGCTGGCGTCACTGTTACGTTCAAGAAGAATGGCAGGAACACGCCGGTCACCATGCTGGTCTCCGGCGATGCCACCATCGCCGGCACCATATCGATAGATGGTGCAACCCCAACGAGCGTCTTCAACTACAGCATTGGCGGAATTGCGGGACCTGGGGGTTATGACGGTGGCAAAGGCGGGGCTGTTGCCGATGCATCGTTGTGGACGTTTGGAGGAAAGAGTCCCAATACAGGGCGCGCCGGCTTTGGCCCCGGCGGTGGCTTGCCTGGGACCGCAATTAAACCCGGGGCATACGGATGGGGGCAACAAGACTATATACACGTTAGCCCCGCAACCGGCGCAGCATTTGGCAGCAGCATCCCTGCTCTTGGTAACGTCACCTATACCTGTACGACCCCAGGCGTGACGGCATACAGCAATAGCAACCTCATGCCGTTGGTCGGCGGGTCTGGCGGTGGTGGTGGTGCGGGTGGTGCGCGCTTGCCGGGCGGCGGCGGCGGCGGCGGCGGCGGTGCACTCCTCATCGCGGCTGACGGAACGATCAATATCACCGGATTGATTTCCGCGAATGGTGGCAACGGCGAATTCACTACAAGTGGTACTGGGCCAGGACCCGGTTCGCGCGGCGGCGGCGGTAGTGGCGGCGCAATTCGCATAGTGGCAACGACCATCTCGGGCACTGGTACGTTGAAAGCTGACGGAGGCGGCGGAAACATCGCTGGTTATGCAAATGTAGATAACGCGGGAACGAGATATAACGTTTGTTCAGCAGACCCAAGAAGTGTTTACGGGTCCCCCGGCCGGATTCGCCTCGAAGCTGTGAATCTGCAGTTCACAAGTAACACGTCGCCGTCCTACACCAGCGACGTTCCCGGCCCAATCGTCATGCCGGGCGGCGTACCAATGCTGTCGGTCGTAAGCGTTGCCGGTCAAGCTGTGCCTGCCAATCCGAATGGTTACAACGACCTGATCCTGTCCAGCGCTACCACCATCGTCCCGGTGGTCATTTCCACCAAAGCAATCCCGGTAGGAAGTGTTGTAGTAGTGAAGTTGCTGCCACCGCTTGGAACACCAGTCCTGTTCTCGGCACCGCCGACAACCGGCACGACTGACAATGGGACGACGACGGTCGACGTAGATCTTGGCCGTGGCGCCAACGTTGTCCAGGCTTCGGTGACCTTCACCGTCTCGCAGTCCAACGGCGTCGCCATGGCCCCACTGGCCGGCAACGAACAGGTCGCCCAGGTACGCCTGGAGTCCGTTCTGGGCGCCGGCGAACAACTGGCCACCCTGATCACCGTCAGCGGCAAGGAATACAAGGTGCCGGCGGCATCCCTCGCAGGTATTTGATCGCGCCCCAACGCGCGGATAAAAAGAGTGCTTGCCATTACGACTTTGTTTTTGCAATTTTTTTGCGATATGCAGCAGAACTAGTGCGCAGAGCGGGATGCCTGTTCTGCGCCGGAATTCGAGGTGTTTGTTTGGTTTTGAAAGTCATCTGGGCCGCGTTGCGGCCACCGGCGCGAGCTGCGATCGGCGCGCTGCTGCTGACCGGGCTGGCGCACGCCCAGACCACCGTGTCAGGGCCCGTCCGCACGAACCAGACGTGGGGCGCCCGCGGCAGCCCATATATGGTCGATGCTGACGTTGCGATCGAGGCAGGAGCCGTCCTGACGATTGAGCCTGGCGTCACGGTGCGCTTGGGTGCAAATGCGAACCTGGTAGTGAGTGAAGGCGCCCTCCGGGCGGTCGGTACCGTGGCAGCCCCGATTGTGCTGACCGCATCCACCGATATGCCGGGCGGCAGCCCTGCGGCTGGCGCCTGGGGCAATGTCAGCTTCCTCGAAGGGACGTCCGCCAGCACGCGACTGGAATGGGTACAGGTCAATTACGGCAAAGGCATCCTCATCCAGGGGGCTTCGCCCGTGCTCAATTACGTGGACATCCGCCACAGCAGCGGTGCCGCAGTGCAGATGGATTTGCGCTCCTCGCCGAGCGGCGTTGGCTTGCAGGCTTCTGGCAATGCAGTGAACGGCATCAGTGTGCCCGCGGGCGATATCAGCGGCAGCGTGCAATGGAATCTGCGCGGCATTCCGTATGTGGTTGCCGCAGGCGAAGTTTCGGTCGGCGCCCGTCCAAAGATCAATGCGGTAAGCCCAACGACTGTCCAACAGGGTGACATGATCGATGCTGTGCTTAGCGGTTCGCGCCTGGCAGGTGCGGAGAGCGTCACTGCCGACGCCGCCGGCGTAACTGTTGCGATCATCGCGGGCGCGAGCGATAGCAGTGTGCCGGTGCGCATCGCTGTCACACGTGATCAGCCTGCCGGCAAAGTGAATTTGTCCCTGCAGACTGCAGCCGGCCTGGTGCGGTTGCCGGCTGCATTGGAAGTGATTCCGGCCCGGCCAACCGTGCGCGTGAGCAGCATGACGCCGTCCTACCTGCGCGTTGGTACCAGCGCCGCTTTCCAGATGACGGGGACTTACCTGAATGGTGCGAACATCGCATTGCCGCAGGACTCAGGCATGACCCTGAGCGACCTGGTAACTACGGAAACCACGGCCAACTTCAAGCTTACAGCGGTCCAACAGGCACCGCTCGGCGAGAAGGCGCTGCTGGTGACCAATGCAACGGCGCCGGATACGTCGGCTACGGTCAAATTGAGCGTCGTCAATGGCGCGCCGGCTGTCTCGACCGACCCTGCCCAGATATCGATCGCGCCAAACGCGCAAGCCAACAGTGTCACATTGCGACTGTCGTCTGCGGACGTGATCGCGCACGACCTTTCCCTGGCGCTGGATGACCCGGATATTGCGACGGTATCGCCTGCGCGGCTGACAATCCCGGCCGGAGCGCAGCAGGCCACCGTCACGCTAAGCGGACTGAAAGTCGGCACCACCATGTTGACTGCCACGTCCCCCACCCTCGCCACGATCAAATTCCCGGTCTATGTCGGCAGCATTGCCGACGGCACCGTCATCGGTCCAATCGTGTCCGCACCTGTCGACGTGAAAGTGTTCTTTGCACCGAACGTATTTAATGGTGGTGTCGCGGTGACAGGGAAGCCTGTGGGCGTACAGGTCTTCAGTGTAAGCAATGCATTCGAAGGCCCGACAACAATCAGCGGTAAGCCAATCGGTGTGCACGTGTTCGGTACAGCAGGGGCAGCGGTGGGAGAAATCTCAACCTATTCCAAGACTGTTGGCGTAACGGTTAAAAAGACTCAGTAAGCGAAAGAAGGAATGAAGAATATGAAATCGAACAAGCCGATGACGAAGCTGGCACTCGCCAGCATCATGGCAGCCCTCAGCGCCAACAGCATGGCAGCATTCAACAGCGGCAGTACCGGCGCCAACGGTGCTTTGCTCATCACCACATCCGGCACCACCACAATCGACCTGCCGCCTGATGGAGTGTTGAACTACACGACCGTTACGATCAACGCTGGTGCCTCAGTCATCTTCAAGCGTAACGCAGCCAACACGCCGGTCACGCTCCTGGCGAGCGGTGATGTCACGATCGCCGGCAGCATCACCATCTCCGGTTCGAATGTCGACACGAGCCAACAAGGCGGCAAAGGTGGTCCTGGCGGTTTTGATGGTGGCCGAGGCGGCTCTTTCATCGACGCGTCGCAATGGAAAGCTAACGGTGAGCCAACTTTCAATGCGGGCAGCCCTGGCTTTGGGCCTGGCGGGGGCGCTGGTGGCGGTGTGGTCCTGCCGGGGCCCAGCGGCATGACAAGCTCGAGTACGGTACCCTTCCTGCGCCATGGAACTGGTGGCGCATATGGCGGCAGGTTGGCGGCATTTCCGGCAAGCTCCGTCAAATGCGCACACCCTGAAGTGCCTGGATATGGCAATGTGAACCTGATGCCGCTGATGGGGGGCTCGGGTGGCGGCGGCGGTGCTGGCGGCAACCGCGCTCCTGGCGGCGGCGGTGGCGGCGGCGGCGGGGCCATCCTGATTGCGTCATCTGGAGTGATCAACCTTACTGGCGGCATTTACGCGAACGGCGGCAACGCTTCCACGTCCTTTAGTGGCGCTTCTGAGGGCGGTGCCGGCAGCGGCGGTGCGGTACGCCTTGTTGCAAACATCATTCGCGGCAACGGCGCCATCACCGCCACAGGTGGCTCGCATAACGGCACTGGCGGCAGCGGCAATGCGGCTGCGGCTGGCGATTCGCCCTTCGGAATTTGCCAGTCCCCTGATACTGGCTGGACCTACGCGGGCCCAGGCCGCATCCGCCTGGAAGCCGCGATCATGGAGCGTACCGCCGGTACCAATCCTACGTTCACCTACGACCTTCCGAGTGCAATCGTTGTTCCCGGCGGCACGCCAGGAATCACGATTGCCAGCATCGGCGGCAAGCCGGTTCCGGACAATCCTACCGGTTATGGGGACCTGAGTTTTGACGAGCCAGGTAACCAGAGCGTAGTCATTAACACCACCGGCGTTCCGGTCGGCAGCATTGTTACGCTGTCCGTCGCGCAGGCAGGCCTTGCCACAGCAACCAAGATCGTTGGCGCTCCAACCACAGGCACCAAGGCCAGTGCGACCACCTCGATCGACGTCGCATTGACTGGCGGCTCCAACACTATCCAGGCTGCCATCACCTTCACGGTGGGCGGCCAGGCTGCCGCGGCCCTGGCGCCACTTGCTGGCAATGAAAACGTGGCCCAGGTGCGCCTGGAGTCCGTGTTGGGCGCCGGTCAACAGCTAGCCACCCTGATCACTGTCAGCGGCAAAGAGTACAAGGTGCCGGCAGCATCCCTCGCGGGTATTTGATCCCTCTGCCGCGGTGCGGCTAAAAGAAAAGAACAGAAGTTCGTCATATGCAGAAAAGAGTGGTAATGACAAAGATCCGTCTCGACGGCGCCAAGCGCGCCGCTTCCTTGGCGACAAGGCTAACGCGCGTACCAGCGAACTGGCGCCGTCCGATCCTGGCCGTCTGCATTGGTGCCGCCTTCGCGACCCAGTGGAGCGGCGCAGCCGAACTGAAGATCGCCGATGGCGTGGTCATCAAGTTTGGCGCGGATGCGCAACTGGTTGTACGCGACAAGGTCACGGTCGGCGACAATACCACCTTCACCAGCCAGAATGACGACGCTGCCGCCGGCCGCACCAATCCGGCTGCGCAAGCACCGCATGCCGGTGACTGGCGCGGGATCAGCATCGAGAAATCCGCGCAGGCATTCGGCGTGCAACTGGGTTCCGGCATACTGGTGCGCTACGCAGGCGCCGACGGTAATGCTGGCCTTAGCTTGCGCGGCGTCAGCCCGACCGCACCTTTCCTGCAATTGCATGACAACGTACTGGGCCTGCGCCTTGGTGCCGGCGCCAATCCGGTGCTTACCGGCGCAAGCTTTATGCGCAACGCGACCGGGGTCGAAGCGTTCGACACGACCGCGTCCATAACAGGCGGCCAGTTCGTCGGCAACACGACGGCTGCAATCGAAAACAAGACGCCAACCTCCATCGTCCAGGCGACGGGCAACTGGTGGGGGCACGCCACCGGCCCGACCAATGCTGCGGGCAACCCTTCCGGCCAAGGCGACAAGGTTTCGGGCGGGGTCAATTTCGGCAGCTTCGTTGCTGCGGGACCACTGCTGAACCCACGCGTAACGCTGCTGAACCCTGCGCCATACCATGTGCAGCACCGCATGCAGCTGGCGCTGGCCTGCGTCAACGCAGTTGAATACCGCATCGCTGAAAACGGCGCCTTTGCCGGTGTGAGCTTCCTGCCAATGCCGGCGGACGGCACGGCAATTCCTTTCGACACGTCGGCTGGCGACGGCACCAAGAACATCACCGTCCAGTACCGCAGCGCGAACGGCGAGATCGGTGCTGTGTCGTTGCCGGGCCAACTGGTCGACACAAGCGCACCGGTGCTGGACCTGGCCAGCCCATTGGCGAATGCCATCATCAAGCGCAACACCACCATTACCGCGGCAGCAAGCGACGAGGGCGGCATCCGCAATGTGCAGATCTACATCGACGGCACGCTGGTGGCAACCCGCACCGCTGCCCCGTACACCTACACCTGGGACATCGAAGGCGTGGCCGACGGTGACCACGCCATCAGGGCCGTAGCGAATGACCTGGCTGGCCGCAGCACCGAACGCAGCGTGCCGGTAACCGTTTCGCACGTGATTGTGCCACCAGACACCGCCGGTCCGGAAATGAGCGGCATCAAGATCTCCGGTGTTGACCTGGCAGAAGGCGCAACCCTGGCGCGCAACGGCATCCTCGCATTATCCGCAACCGATGCCAGCGGCGTATCGCGCATCGAACTGCTGCTGGACGGCGTCGTCCGCAGCCAGGCAAGCGGCAGCGGAACGTTCTCGCTGTCCCTGAACATTGAAGACATCACTGACGGCGCCCATACACTCGGCCTGCGCGCCTTCGACTCGTTGGGCAACGCGAGCACCCTGAGCTACGGCGTGACCGTTGCCCACGCAGCACCGGACGCGCCGGTATTGTCGATGACTGGCAATGGCATCGTCACCCGCAACATCACCCAGGGGATCAGCGGTACTGCCCAGGCGGGCCGCAATATCCAGTTGCTGGTGAATGGCGTGCCATCCGGCGCAGCATTCAAGGCCGGCAGCGATGGCCGCTTCAACGGCACGGTGACCCTGGTGGATGGCGACAACCTGATCACCGCCACTGCCAACGACCAATACGGTACCAGCGCCGCTTCAGGCGCCCTGCGCATGAAGCTGGACCGCAGCGTCCCGTCCAGCCCGAGCAGCCTGGCCGTAACCGTGCAGGCCGGCGGCAAGGTGAACCTGACCTGGGTGCGCACGACTGACGCCAATGCAATCGGCCACCACGTTTATCGCGCAAACTTCGCCTTCACCGCAATTGAAGACGCAACCCGTATCAGCGGCGCGCCCCTGACCACGATGGCCTATGAGGATATGCCTCCGGCCGACGGTGTGTGGTACTACCGCGTTGTTGCAGTCAACAGCATTGGCACGGCCTCGGCGCCGACCAATTCGGTGGTAGCGAATTCCGACTCGACTGCCCCGAAAGCAGTGAGCATTTTCTATAAGCCGCTGGGCATGGTCGATGCAGCTTCCGGCCGCATCGGGCAGGGCAAGGTCGACCTGGAGATGACCGTCAGCGAAGCGCTGCCGACGATGCCATACCTGTCGGTAGTGCCGCAAGGCGGCGCGCCGATCACCGTTACCCTGACCAAGGCTGGCGACACCCGCTATACCGGTAGCTTTACGGTCGATGCATCGACTCCAGCCGGCACTGCCAATGCGCTGTTCTCGGCCCGCGACGCGGCCGGCAACCGCGGCACCGAAATCCAGCAGGGTGCAACGCTGAAAATCGATACCCAAGGTCCGGAATTGAGCGGCATCGTGCTGAATCCTGTTTCGCCGATCAAGAATGAAAATTCGCCTGCCATCCAGGCTACCTTCACCTTCAGTAAGGCGCCAACCGGTACGCCGGTTGTGAAGTACTTGCTGTCTGGCCCAGTACGTTCCTACCAGAGCGTAGGCAGCCTGGTGCCGGTGAACGCGACGACGTACAAGGTTACGTTCACGCTGCCGTCCGATGCCGGCGCGTCGGGCCTGGAAACCCTGAGCTTCTCCAACGAAGCGCGCGACGACCTGAACAACGTATCGACCACGGTGTCGGCACTGAACCGATTCCAGGTCTACCAGGGCAGCTTGCCGCCACTTGCTTCGCCATTCGGCTTCACCGCCAAGGCGCTGCCAGGCGGCAAAGTGCAGCTGGCGTGGAAAGCCGTGCCGGACGCGCTGTCGTACCAGATCTATCGCCGCGCCCCGAACCAGGCCGCGCTGGAAGCATTGATGCGCACCAGCGGCACTGACTACATCGACCAGGTTCCGCAAGATGGTGTGTATACCTATGCGGTTGCTTCGGTACGCGCTTCCAACGGCCAGGAGGCGCTGTCCGAGCAGAGCATTCCAGCCGAAGTCACCGCCAGCGCTACTGCGCCGGGCGCGCCGCAAAACCTGCACTTGCTGCTCACCGGCCAAGGCATTCAGGCAAGCTGGCAGGCGCCAGTGGCCAGCACCGTGGACAGCTATCGTCTGTACCGCAGCAGCGGCACCAGCATTGGCAGCATCACCGGCTTGATTCCGATCAAGACCGGTATCAAAGGCACCGCTGCCGTTGACGGCAACCCGTCGCCAACTGAAGGCGCCTACGTGGTGACTGCGGTTGACGCAGCCGGCAACGAATCCGCCATGTCGAACTCTGACTACCTGAACGCCAGCCTGCTGCCAGTACGTAACCTGAGCGTGGAACAGTATGGCAATAGCCTGCCAGTAGTGACCTGGCAGTCGCCGAACGGCAACATCAAGGGCTACCAGGTTTACGTTGGCCCGGACTCAAGCAAGGTCAAACTGACTCCTGCGCCAATTTCCGCGACCACGCTGACCGATACCGGCTACACCAGCGGTGAACGCCGTTACACCGTGGCAGCCGTGGACGCCAATAATATGGAAATGGCGCGCAGCCTGACCATGCCGAACGTGTTTGCCCAGATCGCAAGCGGCCTGCCGCTGCAGCGTGGCATCATGAACAAGCTGCAGGTACAGGTTGGCAACTCCTCGTCCAGCGCAGTGCAGGGCGTTCGCGCCACTGTACGTGTGCCGGTTAACAAGGACGCGACGCAGTTCAAGGACCACAAGTCCGAAGTATTCACCCTGGCTGCCAACGAAACCCGCCTGGTTCCTGTGATCGTAGGCGGCTATGCCGAAATGCCGGGTGCACCGCAAGCTGCGGTCGGCCTGGAAATCGCGCCGAACGAAGGCGAGCAGGTGAAAGTCTCGCGCGACCAGGCCATCGATGTGCTGGAAGGCTCGCTGGTGGTCGGCATGTCGACCGACGAATTCACCCGCGGCGGCACCGGCAAGTTGAAACTGACCATCGAGAACACCAGCGCCGTGGATGTAGAGCTGCTCACGGCCATGAGCAATGGCACCGAGCCATCGTCCGAGTTGCGCTTCAAGATCGTCGACAACGACGGCAACATCCTGGCTACCCAGCCATACAAACAGGCTCTGGGCGCCAACGTGGTGACCCTGCCGAACGGTATGACTGTTGCCCGCATCCCGGCTGGCGCAAGCTATGTGTCGGATGTATTCGAAGTGAACATTCCTGCATCCAGCCCGACCAAAGTACGTGTACGACTGGAAGTGGACAAGCTGCGTTACCACACCGGCCAGGCCGACGAGGTGATCGTGGCCGGCCGCGGTAGCGAGAAAGCCATCTCGCTGGTAGATACCATGTATGTGGGTGAAGTGACCAGCGTTTCGCCGGTCAGCTCCTTCGGCAGCGACAAGATCACCATCAGCGGCCGTGCACTGGACCGTGCTGGCAGCGCGCCGTTGCCGTTCACCCGTCTGAAGGTGATCTTCAACCAGCAAGGATTCGAACGTAACTTCTCCGTGATGACGGATGCTTCTGGCAACTTCAGCTACGAGTTCACGCCAACGGTGACCGACGCAGGCCTGTTTAAGGTCAGCGCCGTGCACCCGGACATCACCGATCGTCCGGAACAGAAGGCCTTTACTATCAACCGCGTCACCGTGGGCCCGACGCCGTACAAGCTGGACCTGGCGAAGAACATGCCGTTCACGATTCCATTCGTGGCCAAGGCAGGCGCAGGCACTTCCGCCACCAACGTGCGCCTGGCGCTGAACGCTGCAAGCCAAGCCACCGGTACCCTGCCGGAAGGCATTGAAGTGCAGACCGCCGTTCCGGTAACCCTGAGCGAACGCCAATCCCTGAATATGCCGGTCAGCTTCAAGGCCAGCGAATCGGCGCAGCCATCCGGCAGCCTGGTGTTCGACGTGGTGACGGACGAAAGCGTCGGCACGCCAATCGGTAAAGTCACCGTGAATTACACGCTGTCCGAAGCGAAACCATTCCTGATCGCGTCTCCAAGCTTTGTGGAAACCGGCCTGGCGCAAGGCAGCACGCAGATCGAATCGCTCACGCTGCGCAACAACGGCACGCAGGATGCGAAGAACCTGCGCTTCACCCTGAGCAAGGCAGACGGCAGTGCCGTTCCATCGTGGATCTCCATCGCCAGCCAGGCCGACGGCACGCTGCCGGTTGGCGAAGCGCGCGCGATCGACCTGTCGTTCATGCCACCTGCGAACGCAGTAGAAGGCATGTATGAGTACAAGCTGAATATCGTTGGCGACAACTTTGGCCAGCAAGCGTTGAACGTGTACGTGAACCTGACCCAGAGCGGCGAAGGCAAGGTGCTGTTCAAGGCATCAGACATCTACACCGCGACCGTGGGCAAAGACGGCAAGCTGATTGAAGGCTTGGCGAATGCCACGATCACACTGCAGAACGAAGATGTAACTGCCGTGATGGCCGAATTGAAGACTGACAGCGTTGGCGAAGCACTGAGCACCAACCTGCCTGCGGGACGCTACAAATACCGCATCCGCGCAGCCAACCACCAGGAAGTTGGTGGCCGCGTTCAAGTGAAGCCGGGTATCACTGCAACCCTGCCGGTCTTCCTCGACTACAACTCGGTGACCGTGGAATGGAGCGTCAAAGAAATCACGCTGCAGGATCGTTACGAGATCGTCCTCAACGCGACTTACGAAACCGACGTCCCGACGGCGGTAGTGGTGATCGAGCCGCTCAGCACCAACCTGCCGAAGATGAATCCGGGCGATGTGTTCCATGGAGAGCTGAATATCACCAATTACGGCTTGCTCCGTGCGGATAAGGTGAAGCAGAGGCTTCCTGCATCGGATAACTATTTCCGCTTCGAGTTCCTCGAAGAAGTACCAGAGACGCTGGACGCGAAACAGCGCGTAACGCTGCACTACCGCGTGGTGGCACTGCAGTCGCTTGATGGCGCAGCCAATATTGGCACGGCATCTGGCGGCGGCTGCTCGACCTACAGCAATTCGACGAGCACGAGCCACCAGTGCACTTGCAAAAACGGTGTGGTGACCAATGGCTTTGCGACGAGCTCCTGGTTCAGCCAGAGCGGCGCTTGCTCCGTGCCAGGCGGCGGCGGTGGCGGCGGTGGTGGTGGCGGCGGCGGCGGTGGCGGCGGCTGGGGCGGAAGTGGCGTATCAACTGCGCCTCAGACTATTGGGTCACCTTCAGGCTGCATCCCTGGGGCTGGTGGTGGTACTTGCAACGGTGGCGGTGGCGGCGGTAACGGCCCTAGTGGTGGGGCAGGCGGTGGTGGTGGAGCAGGCGGTGGTGGTGGTCCCACTCACCTTATGTGACGTGTTCACGAGAAATTGAAGAAAATGAACAAGCAGAATAAATACAATTTGATGCGAATCGCTGGGCTGGCAACGTTGTTGGGACTCGCACCTATATGCGGTGCACAGCAGGCAAGCACTGTCGACCCAATCGCCGCCTATGAAGAGAGCCTTCGCATCAACACGAACATGCCGGGCGGGAAATTCACCGTCAGCACGGTGGATATGCGCATCAAGATCGCCAATGGCTATTTCACTTGGAGCCGGGAATACGACGGTAACGGCTGGAGATTCTCGCCTCACTTGGCTCCGTTGCGGTTTGACGGGCCCCGAGTTCCTCTCGGAATGGGGGCAGGTGGCGGCGGTAGCGGTGGGGGCGGCGGTTCCGCGGCTGCACCTACGCCGCCCGCGCCAGTACAGGAGTCGTTTGGATATGTCGGTGCGTTTGTGGCGTATGAATCCGACCCTAACCTTGTTTCGGTCCCATTGGCATCGATAGAGCAGGTTATACGCAACGGCGCAATATTTGAGGCCGATGAGAAATACCGTTTTTATCAGCAAAAAGGTTCGACTTCTGGTCGCTACTTTGTAGAAAGCACTTTCATTCAAGACCGAGGAGTCTTCTATCGGTGGCAAGATCGGTCCGGTGATTGGGTCTTATTCGATGCCAAGACAGGCGTCGATTCTTATGGCGACGCCAATGGGTTGACCGCCAGCATGGAATACGAGAATGGGCCTGCCATTGACGGTAGGAAAGGCAAAAGGCTGAAAGCAGTCAAAGATCGTAATGGCAACGTCGTCCTTACCTTCGTCTACGACCAGGTCCATCCAACTGCACTTCGCGAGGTGCGCGAGGTTTTGCTTCCAGGGGAAAGTTTCGCGCCCCGCGTGGTCAAGTACGACTATGACTTCAGCCATGAGGCTAGCGGTGTGCAACTGCTGACGAAAGCCACTGATGCCGGCGGCAATACCACCTCCTTCGGCTACGACGACACATTCCGCCTGACATCGATCACCGATGGCGAGGGACATACACGCCGCGTCGAGTACCAAGGCAAAAGTAGCCGTAAGGTAAAGGAGGTCGAGGCTGACGGAACTGTAACGGCTTTTGAGTATTCGTATGACAAGATGAAAAAGCAATACGCTGTCCGTGCAACTCAAACCACAGTGGACGACCGCCGCGTGGAAGAGGAATTTTACGACATAGATGGGGCTCAAATTCGCAAGGAGATTAATGGCGAACTCGTTGAAGAATATATTAAGGATGGCGGAAGAGAGTCATACCAATTAAATGCAATGGGTTTTGTCGTAAAAACGACTACGAATGAGTTTGACTTGGTTGCACGAATCGACTACCCGAACGGATCGGCTTACTCGGCCGAATATTCACCGCTCAATTTGCGTAAGACGAAAGAGATTGATGAAGGTGGAATGGTTACGAGTTATGAGTACGACGAAAAAGGCAACCTTATAAAATCTGTTGCTGCAGTTGATAAACAAAAGCAACGCATCACGACATACAAAAGAAATGCTTTTGGCGATGCTGCTGAGGTTCGATTTCATGGCCGCACCGAGGCTAACGGCTTGATGAGCCTTGATTCTGTATGGACCTTCGAATTTGATCAGCGAGGCAATGTTAATAAGAGTGTTGATCCAGAGGGAAATGTTCGCCGCTATACCTACAATTCGGACGAAATTTTGACATCTAGCGTCGATCCCTATGGAAATACCACAATAACAGACGTGGACGGTATGGGGCGGCCAATAAGAAAAACAGACGCTCTTGGGAATTATTCAGCTTATACCTATGACGCAGTTGGAAACCTCTTGACTGAGAGAAATAAGCGGGGACTCGTTACGACAAGGAAATTCGATTCCAATAATAATGAAATCGAGGTTAACGAGCCAGGGAACGGTCCAGTATTCGGCACATATCAGATGGGGAAACTTGTGCTTTCGCAGGATTCACTGGGCACTATTTCCCGAATGAAATACGACTTGCAAGGACGCTTGTCAAGCCGGGTCGACGGGGATGGTAACGCTATTGAATATAGCTATGCCCTTCCCGAAAATACTGAGCAAATCCGGAAAGGGATGAATCAGAATGCTACGAAGGCGAAGTTTCCTACTCGGAGTGAAGAGTATGAATTCGATCGCCTCGGGAATGTTGTTAAATCAGAGGCGAGATTCGTGAATGACGGAGCAGAAGCCAAGCGCTCCGTCGCCCGCGAGTACGATAAGAGTGGTGCACTAATAAGGTCGATCATATCTGGGATCAGAGAGACAAAATATTCATATGACGAAATCGGTCAGATTTCAAAAGTCGTCGATGCCAACGGGAAATCGGTTAACTACATCCATGACGTGCACGGAAATCTTCTGGAAGTAAAAGATCAAAACAACAACATATACAAATTTGAATTCAATAGATTAGGCCAGATCGTCAACGAGATATTGCCACTCGGACAAAGCTTAAGATTTGACTACGATAAGGCTGGCAATGTTTCTGTCATATCGAGTGCTGAGTCTCAAGCAAAGCTTATATATGACAAAGTAAATCGTATATCTAACATTAACTATTCAAGCGGCGCAGATGAGCCTGAGCAGGAAGTCGAATATATATGGAATTCTGACGATAATCTCGCTATGTGGTCTGTTAGGGATGCTCGGGGGAATGAAGTTTCATCTGGGAAGGTGGAGTACAGCGAATTCGGGAAAAAGATAAAATCGACAACCTCATTCCCTGGTGGATATAGCCTGAGCGTAGGCTATCAATATAATGCTGTGGGGCAAAAATCCGCCATAATTTGGCCGGACGGGACTTCTATTGCTTATTCTTGGCGCTCGACAGGCGTGCTTGATGCAATAGCTATTCCTGACGAAGGCGTCATTAAGTATGCTGACTTTTACGAAAATGCGCCCCGCACGGTATTGTTCCCCGGCGGGATTAAGCAAACACGAGGATATAATGGTCTTCAAAATCTTGAAAAAGTAACGGTGAAAACAGCGGGGGCGCAGACTTTATTGGCGCTCGAAAATAGGTTTAATCAGGAGCAAAATCTAGGTTCAACGCGTCTAACTTACTCCATTCCTAGCGGGGATCGGATTAATGATTCGCGCTTCGAATATGACTCATTGGATCGCTTGATCGGCACTTCGGTTAACCACGGAGGAGTCACAAGCTATGCTGATATCTTCACTTTAGATAATGTAGGTAATCGGATTGCTCAGTCAAGCTTTGCCGGGCCTTGGGCATACGACGCCAATAATCGAATTGTACAGCGCGGTCAAGGTGAATCCGAAGTCATTTATCACTACGATGCACGCGGCAATCTGATAAAAAAAATTGAGAAAGGCGGCGCGACCTCGTATAAATATAGCGCAGCTGGGCATCTTGTTGAAGCGAGCGGTCCCGATAGCCAACTGATAGCCCGTTATGGATACGACCCTGCAGGTCGACGAATTTGGCGTGAAGTGTTCCGTGGAAGAGACTTTGCGAAACTGGAGAAGGCGAAACGGGTTTTATATCTCTATGCAGGTGAAGGCTTAATTGCAGAGGCGGAGCAAGAGATTTTACTAAATATTGATGGATCGACCTCTTACATTGGAATTCCATCCATAACCCGGCAATACGGGGTGGTTCCAGATACGTTGTTTGGCACGAACGCGGTCTTTATGTGGAGTAAGCAATACGATGGAACACAGAAGATTTCCTATTATCATAATGATCAGCGGGGAGCGCCATTAGTAGCGACAGACAGGGACGGAAACATTACCTGGGCGGCAGAGTATGATGCGTTCGGTAAAGCCACCGTGTTGCGATCGGAGATTGTGAACGATCTGAGACTGCCGGGGCAAATAGAGGATTCTGAAACTGGACTCCACTATAATTACCGCCGTTATTATGATCCGTCCTTGGGACGGTATGTTCAAAAAGACCCAATTGGTGTTGCTGGGGGATTGAACGAATATCTATATGCTGAAGGGAATCCAAACACCAAGACAGATCCTTTAGGGCTGGCTCCCTGGGACTCATTGCCGAGGCGGGGCATTTGCATTTGGCCGTTTTGCCCCCCTCCGCCACTCCCTGGTGCTGGGCCGCTACCTCAACCGACACCGTATGACTTTGATGATGACGATGGAAGTCGATCAAGGCGCCGAGAGTCTGGCGACGAAGCGCGCAGTAGATCTGCGCCAAAAGCGACAGGCCAAAATGATGACGTGCGTCGCGAGGAAGAACGAAAAAAAGATTACAAAAACTACAAGGATCGTTGTAATCAACCGACGCCTAAGGGTGGAGATAAGTGTCAACAGGCTAGATTTAAACTGGGGCGGCAGCGCGCCTGTTTGTGGCTGCGTTTAGAACATAACGATAGGTTTTATGATGGTAAGGACGGCCAGCACAACCCAAATCTATATCCGGAACTGGAAAAATCCATCAAGGAAGCGCAAAAAGCAGTTGATCGCCATTGTAAACCGGGGTGTAAATAAATGTATTCCAAGAGAAAAATTTCACTAGAAATTGAACAGGTGTTTCCGTTTGTTCCAATGCCGTCGAATGAGTTGCTTACACTGCACAGTGATAAATGCTCGGAATGCGAGTATGTGCGCGAAAACATCGAAAGATTCCGATCAAGCTGCTTTGGTGAAGCGGGAGCGCAAGTTGTATACTTGGAACTGTCACATTTGACAGCGCAGGCCTGGAATTGGATGCTTCCCCACTATTTGCGTTTCTGCATCAGTGATGAGGCGAAAAACGAGTCCACTCTCACGGCGTTTTTTCTCTATCAGTTCTATCCTGTTCAAAAACTAAGCCAGCTAATATCTCATAAATTATTTTCCTTAAATATGGATCAGTTTTTGTGCTTGGCGCATTTCTTGACGTGGGCCCTCAATGATCCTATACGACGAGATGAGGATGGCGAAGATATCAAAGATAGTATTACTTTCCTAAAGGAATTAATACAGTCTAGGACCACTTAGTCAGTTGATGTTGGGGTTTGGTATTTTTGTAAGCATGGAACCGGAGTAACGCGGGAATAATCGTCATCTTGCTTTAGGGTTTGTAGTGGAATGTGCAAATGAATCGCTGTGAAGCACATCAGCGACGCTATTTAGTTGCGGACCGGAAGCTCTCGTCTGCTCTTCCGCGGCCCCCAAGTTGTCTGCACTTCTCGCTCAAGTAACCCAAGAACTAAGACGAATTTTCTTTTTATAATCATGATATTTCGATGGTCACGTAACGCAATTCTTGGAATTGCCGGGTCAATCATTCTGATTTGCACTCCTTCGCTCTACGCACAGGAAACCTCCTGCGCCAAAGTCAAAATCGAAATCAAGCAGGAGCTCACTCTCGAGCGGCAGGCTTTTGATGCGGCCATGCGCATTACAAACAATGTTGACGGCGACCAGATCTCCGACATCAGCGTGACGATGCGGGTGACCGACGAGCTGGGGCTGCCGGTTGCGGTGACCTCCAATGCCAGCGACACCACCGCAAAGTTCTTCGTCCGCATTTCGAACCTGGACGGCATTGCTTCGGTCGATGGCACAGGTGTCGTTCAGCCGAAAACAACCGCCACCATCGACTGGCTGATGATTCCTGCGCCTGGTGCGGCGGGCGCGACACCTTTCGGCAAGAAGTACCTGGTCGGCGCCACCCTCAAGTACAAGTTCCAGGGCGAAGTGCAGACGCTGGAAGTCGATCCTGACGTGATCACCGTCAAGCCGCTGCCTTCGCTGACGCTGGATTACTTCATGACGCAGGATGTGGTGGCCGACGATCCGCTGACGCCAATCATCGAAGCGGCCGAGCCATTCACTCTCGGCGTGCGCGTGAAAAACACGGGCCTGGCCAAAGCGGCCAACCTGGCCATCGACTCCGCGCAGCCGAAGATCGTTGAGAACAATCAGGGCCTGCTGATCGGCTTCCAGTTGCTGGGCAGCTTCGTCGATGACTCCCCCGCGCAGAATTCCCTGCTGATGAAGTTTGGCGATATCGCCGGCGGCACCAGCAAGATGGGCCGTTGGATCATGCAGACCACGCTGGCCGGCAAATTCACCGGCGCAGAATTCCCTGCTGATGAAGTTTGGCGATATCGCCGGCGGCACCAGCAAGATGGGCCGTTGGATCATGCAGACCACGCTGGCCGGCAAATTCACCGAGTTCGGAGCCAAGTTCTCGCACGCCGATGAACTGGGCGGCTCGCTGACCTCGATCATGCAGGCAGTGAACGCGCATATCCTGCTGCACGATGTGCGCGTCGATGGAGCCAAGTTCTCGCACGCCGATGAACTGGGCGGCTCGCTGACCTCGATCATGCAGGCAGTGAACGCGCATATCCTGCTGCACGATGTGCGCGTCGACCTGCCGGGCCGCGATGCGGTGCGCGATTATCTGGCGCTGGAACCGACCGGCGTGAAAGTGTTCGAGTCCAACGGCCCTGATTCCGATGTGACGGACCGCAGTGCCGCTGCCACCCTGGTGGTCGGCCCAAGCGCCAACGGTGTCGACACCTACACGCTGAACTTCCCTGCAACGCCGGGCTTTGCCTATGTGCGCCTGAAAGATCCGTATAGCGGCACCCGTCCAATTGGCCGCATCATCCGTTCCGACGCCAAAGTCATGGCGCCGGAAAATGCCTGGCTGTCCAAGACCCGGAGCCGCCTGCCCCTTTGCCTATGTGCGCCTGAAAGATCCGTATAGCGGCATTTGCCTATGTGCGCCTGAAAGATCCGTATAGCGGCACCCGTCCAATTGGCCGCATCATCCGTTCCGACGCCAAAGTCATGGCGCCGGAAAATGCCTGGCTGTCCAAGACCCGTAACAAGGACACCAAGAAGTGGGAGTACTACGTCAACTTCTTCGATGTTGCGACCACGGGCGTGTACAGCACCGATTTCGATCCGCCATCGGCCAACGATCGTGCGCCGGAGCTGCAGTTCATTGCCGACCACACGGTTGAAG
>NZ_LMFZ01000017.1 GCF_001427305.1 Duganella sp. Root1480D1
TGAACCCTGAGAATGGACATTCTTTGAACAGCATGGAGGTAGACCAGCACACATTGAAAAAAGCAGCTTGAACTATCAAATTAGGCGACAACTAGCTTGAAAATTTCCGAGCCTTCGCTTGATACAAGCCAGGGAAGTACTTTTCCATCAGAGATTGCGGGTACAGCGGCGCAGTAAATCCGAATTGTGCATACAGTCCATGCGCGTCACCAGTGGCAAGCGTGAATCGTCGCAGGCCTTGAAGCTCTGGATGCGCGAAGACTGCTGCCATCAACGCTTTGCTATAGCCTTTGCCGCGATGGTCGGGCAGGACAAATACATCCACCAGGTTAGCGAACGTTGTGTAGTCTGAAATCACCCGTGCAAATGCGATTTGGTCCCTGCCGAGAAATCCCCCAAAACAAAGCGAGTTGGCGATCGAGCGTTCGACCAAGTCCCGGGAAATACCCTTGGCCCAGCTGCTTTGCTCCGAAAGGAAGCGGTGAACGAGCCCAGTATCGAGCTCACTTACATCTGTGGTGATCCGAATTCCATCCATACCCGAAAACGCTATCAATTGAACAATTTGCAAATGTTAGCATGGCTTCGCATCACTTTGCCGAGGATGGCAGCGGAACCTCATCGCCATCTCGCGCAGTGCAGGATCGCAAATTCCGTAACTGATAACAGCATTGAACAGCGTAGAAAATGAACGCTCGGACCAATTAAACCGGCGCACCATCTTGTGCCGGTCAAGCAAGCAGACTTCGAGGAAGTAGTGGATGCCGTCCATCATCATGTACTCCTCGTCATCCGGCTCGTCCTCCGACATTTGCAGGATACCCGACTGAAGGGCGTGGTTCTCGATCATCCGAAGCAAGCCCCTTGGCAGCGGCGAAGTTGCGATAGGCGTGACGGTCGCGGTGCGGATCTTGCCGCGTACTTCACCAAATGGCTTCGCGTCAGTCACGACTACTTCAATAGAGCCGCCAGTTTCAGCCAACGCACTTGCACTGATGGCGAACTTCGCATCCTCGTTCCGGCGCATGTAACGAATAAGGCTCATTTCATTGGAAATTGCTTGTGGTGCCAGCCAGTCATGGTCCAGACGGTTGAACTGCCTTGCTTGCGAACGTTGGTCCGATTTGTCGTCGGCTCCGAGTCCACGCAAACTGCCCGGGACCGAGAGCACGTAGTGACTTTCTCGGGCGGGCGGAGTGATTCATCGGCTCGTGCCAACATGCAGGATATTCCCAGCAGAATGGCAAAGGACAGACTAACGCGGCGAGTATTCATAACTTTCTGCAAATTCGTGAACACGCAAAAGATTTACTCTTCCTCGATGAAGCGGATGCGGACTTCGGCGATGAGGCCTTCCGAATTGAAGCGGGCCTCAATTGGATAGAACCCGTCACCGTAGCCCGTGCTGACGATATGGCCGAGCCGTTGGTCCACATGTTTAATGGGCCAATGCGTCTCCTCCGCGTTGTCGACAACCGCATCGTCATACCAGGACTCGATTTGTTCATTGCCGGCAAAAAGGCTGTCCCTTAGATAGCAGGGATCTATCAGCATCAGGCAACCGGCGTCGACCGGTGCATGGCCGATCACAGTCCATTCTTCAGGGCTTGGCTTTCTGGTGTCGTTCATGTCGATAGTCCGATTTCATCACGAGAGTCGAAGCAAGCGTGCGGCCGCGGGCCTCTTCCTCGGGTGTGAGCAATTTCTCGATGGTTGCAAGGTCAATTCTCGCCGGCGTATAGTCTTTTTCGGCCGCATTCAGAAGCCGAAGGCGCACTGGAACTGCTTGCAGAGGCGAGCAGCAGACCAAAAACGTCAAGTTGCGCATTAATACTCCTGGAATGTGCGGTGCCCGAGCCACTCGAACACCTGCTGTTTGTAATCTTCTTCAATCTGGATGGACGCTTTCGTCAAATAGGCTGCATCGTCCGGCGAAATCAAACCTTTTCCGGCAAGTCTTCCGAGACTGTTCTCTATTCGCCGAGGCAATCCTTCGAGCCACGTCGCGACAGCCTGTGACGCACCGTTGCCGTCGCCTAGCGATGCAAGGTAAGTCGCGAGCGTCACGAATTGCCGCTTCGATTGAAGGAATCGAATGACGCCATCGCGCGATTCGAATTGGTTCAACCATGGCAGCGCAATCGTCCGGAGCCAATCCCCGATTTCTCGCTCAAATACCGCTACATCTTCAGGTGAATGCAGCTCCCAACTACGCTTCGGCTCGAGTTCCATCAATACATACTGGAAGTGGTTTGAAGGAATGTTGTAGTCCGGGCTCAAGAGGGATTGCGCCATACCGTGAACCGCATGCTGGACTTCAGGGACGAGGCAACAGAGCTCCGCATACAAGGTCCCGCCATTTGCGGTCCACCATTTATCTCGGTAGAAGACGATTTCGCGCTGCGTGTTCTCGCCCGCGTGAAAATATCTTCGCAGATGATGCCCGCTTCCTTTCTGCTTTTCGAATGTAGCAACTAGAGGGGCTTCGAGGAACACGCGATCCAGCGCCTTCCCTAAGAGAGTATTCATTGACATCAGCTACCCCATACGGGTGGTTTCGCCCCTATCTTCAGTCGTCGTCGCCTAATTCCGAACATCGATTCGACTTCCAGTCTTCCAGTCCGCAACGTTGAGCTCATAAACGGTGTCGTCCGACTTCCTGACGGCATACCAGCCAACCAGATTACTGCCGTCAAAACCCTTGGGCACATCAACCGCCCAGAATTTCAGGCCGATCACAAAATAGGCCCGGTTCACAAAATCCTCGACTGATTCGCAACGGTACTCACCAGGGGATTTGACGGCAAGGTGCCTCGCCTTGGCAAGCGAGATCAAAGCCTTGCAAGCCTTTTCTTTCGATTCATTGGCCATTTGGGCCGGTGACGCCAGCGAGGACAGGGGCACTGCGGTGAGTATCGCGAGTCCCAGTCGATTGAAGATTAGTAGAGAACTGGGCCTCATTGCAGCCGGGTTGATTAATTTCTAATTTACCCAGTTTGCCGCAAAGGGGCCGTGTCCGGCAAGTCAATATTTGGAGCCCCTGCTACTCAAATTGGCGCCCCGGGCGGGATCGCGGGCAAGGCGCGCAGTTTGACGCTGCGCGGATCGGCCAGGTAGCGCAATACGTGGTCGGCAGCCTGGGCGCGGCTGGCCCCTGTCGTGCCCTTGCCGGGGTTTGCCTTTAACCAGCCGGCGAAGCCACGCAGTTGCTGACGCAGATCGGCGTCGACGTTGGCGTGCAGTTTGCCGCCATCCAGCGCCTGCAGCAACGCGTCCAACACAACCCAGTTGGCAGCCAGTTGGACTGCCTCGCCACCCGCCACATTGCCTGGAACGGCACCGCGCTTCCAACCTCGGGCCAAAGCCGCTTCGACCACTTCGTCAGCGCCAGGCAGTGCAGCGTCGCGGGCGTGCTGCCAGTACAGGCGGTTCAGCCGGCCAGGATCGAACAGGAAGCTGGCTGTCTGCGCTGCGCCCGATTCAGCGGCGGACAGCGCGTCGAAGACGGCGTTCATGCGGGTACCGAAATACTCTTTGCTGCGTTCATATCCTGTCGATGGCGGGGACAATTGGTCAAGGACGCCAGCCGGCAAGGCCAGATACTCGGCGCGCAGCGTCTCGGCCAGACGCGCCAATGCCGCGCGCTGGGTCGATGCGGGAGTGACCTTGATGCCAGCGGCAGCACGGCCGGCACGAATATCCGCACTCGTGGCGGATTCATATTCGCCGCCAGCCAGCAGGCGGGCTACAGCCTCGCCCTGGTAGCGCTGCAGCAAGTACACCGGCACCAGGCGCGCCTCCAGCTCGCCCGCCTGGCGTTCGTCAGGCAGGACGTCAAGCGAGAAGCTGTTCAGCGCGCGGGTTCTGATGACGCCTAACTGGTCCCAGGTTTTCAGAGTGTCAGGGCCAAAGTCCCACAACAGGCCGTTAGGATGCGATGCGCCGGGTGCGCGCGCATCCTCGTCGGAGACATACTGCAAACCGGCAGCGCGGGCATCGCTGCGCAGTTTGGCCAGCGCGGCGGCCTCGGACTCGGGGCCGCCAAACTCGCCGTAAATGTGCTTCACAACGTAATCGTCCCAAGCGCCAACGCCAACGCCATAGGCATCCTGCAGGTCGATTGCACCATCCGCACCGAGCTTCAATACCGGATGCGGATAATCCATTACAGAGCCATTGCCTTGCCGGCTGGCGGCGAAATTGTGCGAGAAACCGAGGGTATGGCCGACTTCATGGGCCGCCAGTTGCCGCAGGCGTGCCAACGCCATCTGCTCCGCTAGCTTCCGGCGATCGGCCGGGACAGACTTGCCATAAGGCGCCAGCAAGGCTTCGGCAATCAGGATGTCCTGGCGCACGCGCTGGGAACCCAGCGTCACGGCGCCGCGAATGATCTGGCCCGTGCGCGGGTCGGTAATCGCGTTCCCATACGACCAGCCACGCGTGGCGCGGTGCACCCAGGTGATCACGTTGTAGCGCACGTCGGCCGGATCGGCCCCTTCCGGCATCAATTCGACGCGGAAGCCATCTTTGAAGCCCGCTTTTTCGAAAGCGCTGGTCCACCAGCGCGCACCTTCCAGCAGTGCCGAGCGCACCGGCTCCGGGGCGCCACGGTCAAGGTAGTAGACAATCGGCTTGCCGCCTTTTTCCAGCCGGTGGCGCACCTGCCAGCGCACGTCGAGGCTGCTGGCCAGTGGCGTGGCGAAGTCGTAATAGCCGGCGTCGAAGCCGCCAGAGAATGGATGGTAGCGGCGCGGCTTGTATCCGCCATCGGGCAGCCGCACCATGGAAATATGCTGGCGCATCGACAGGCTGGTCGGGTCGGCCGCCACTTGTTTCACGAATTCGCCCGCGCCCGCGCCGGCAAAGGTCAGCAAGGATTCCAGTTCGACGTTATCCGGGAAGGCCTTGGCTTCCGATGCCAGCACAGCGCTGCGCTTTTCATCTACCCGGTACGCACCCTGCTTGGTTTCATCCAGCCGCTGCACCACACCGTGCTGGTCGGCCAGCAGGAAGCTGGAGAAATCGACCAGGCAGCGCGGCCCATCGCTGGCCAGGATGTCGCCCGACCACAGCACGGCGCCAGCAAAGGACTCAGCGACGGCATTGCGCTCGTCGGCGTCGGCCGAGCGCGCGACAAAGCGGGTGTTCTCCTGGACCAGCAACAGGCGGTCGCCGAACTTTTGGAAGCGCACCAGCTTCGGGCTGCCCGGCTGTGCGCGGTCAAGGCCTACGTCATTTGATCCTAGCGCATAGGGTAGCGATGAAACCAGCAGGAAGGGCTGGTCCAACTCACGCACCGCGAGCAGTACCCTGCCCTTCGCCGCATCGCGCCAGACTTCAATGAAGCCTGGCTGCGCGGCGAGCGACTGGGTCTGCTCGGCGAAGGTCTTGGACGCTTCCGCCGCCGTGGCCGGCGCAAGCAAGGCTGTCCACAGCAGCAGGAGCGCGCGCATCGCTTACTGGCCGCCGGCGGTGGTTGCCGATACCGTTGGATGCATGTCCAGCGCACGGGTCAGGAAGCCCCAGCGGTCCGCCACTTCCTCGATCTGCTTCGTGGTCGGCTTGCCGGCGCCATGGCCCGCCTTGGAATCGATGCGGATCAGGATCGGCGCTGCGCCGGCCTGCGCGGCTTGCGCAGCCGCGACGAACTTGAAGCTGTGGGCGGGCACAACGCGGTCATCGTGGTCTGCTGTCATCACCATGGTGGCCGGGTAGCAGCCGCCCTGTTTCAGGTTATGCAGCGGGGAGTACTTGACCAGGGCCTTGAATTCATCCGCGTTGTCCGAGGAACCGTAGTCCGAGGCCCATGCCCAGCCGATGGTGAACTTCTGGAAGCGCAGCATGTCCATCACGCCTACCGCTGGCAACGCAGCGCCGAACAGGTCCGGGCGCTGGGTCATTGCCGCTCCGACCAGCAGGCCGCCATTCGAGCCGCCGCCAATCGACAGCTTGGCCGGCGAGGTCACCTTGTTCGCCACCAGCCATTCGGCTGCGCCGATGAAGTCATCGAACACGTTCTGCTTCTGCAATTTGGTACCGGCCTTGTGCCAGGCTTCACCATACTCGCCGCCGCCACGCAGGTTGGCCACCACGTACACGCCACCCATTTCCACCCAGGCCAGGTTGGAAACGGAGAAGCTCGGGGTCAGCGAAATGTTAAAGCCCCCATAGCCATACAGGTAGGTTGGGTTGCTGCCATCCAGCTTCAGACCTTTTTTGGACACGATGAACATCGGAACTTTGGTGCCGTCTTTGCTGGTGAAGAATTCCTGGCGCGTGTCGAAAGCATTCGGGTCGAAGTCGACCTTTGGCTGGCGATAGATGCTGGATTTGCCGCTCTTCAGGTCCAGGCGGTAAATCGTGGTCGGAGTGGTGAAGCTGGTGTAGGAGTAGAAGGTCTCCGCATCGGACGCCTTGCCGCCGAATCCAGCTGCGGTACCGAGGCCTGGCAGCGCGATGTCGCGCACTGCCTTGCCTTTCAGGTCGAATATTTTGACGGCACTATGCGCATCGCTCAAGTAGTTCAGTACCAGTTGCCTGTTGACGATGCTGGCGCCAGTCAGCGTCTGCTGCGCTTCCGGAACGATTTCCTTCCAGTTCTCGATTCCCGGCTTGCGGATATCGATGGCGATCACGCGCGAACGCGGCGCATTCTTGTCGGTCATGAAGTAGAACAGCGGGCCGTCATTGTCGATGAAGTTGTAGGATGCGTCGAACGCTTCCAGCAGCCCCACCACTTGCGCATCCTTCGCCTTCAAGTCCTTGATGAAGACGCGGTTCTTGGCCTCGGTGCCGTGCGAGCCGTTGATCACCAGGTAGCGGCCGTCGTCGGTCACTTCAGCGCCGAAGCCCCATTCCTTCTGGTCCGGGCGGTGGTAGACCAGCGCGTCGGCGCTCTGTTCGGTGCCCAGTTTGTGGAAGAAGACCTTCTGGAAGTAATTCACGCCGGCCAGCTTGCTTTCTTCGGTCGGCTCGTCGTAACGGCTGTAGTAGAAGCCGGAACCGTCTGCCGCCCAGGCGGTGTTGGAGAACTTGACCCACTTGATATGGTCGGCCAGGTCCTTGCCGGTCGCGATATCGCGCACCTTGATCTCATTCCAATCGGAGCCGGAAGCGGCGGTGCTGTATGCCAGGAACTTGCCGTTCGGGCTCACTGAGGTGCCGGCCAGCGCCACGGTGCCGTCGGCGGCCAGGGTATTCGGGTCGAGCAGCACGCGCGGGGTTTCGGACAAGTTCCTGGCCGTGTACAGCACTGATTGGTTCTGCAGGCCGTCGTTGCGGCTGTAGAAATAGCGGCCGCCCTTCTTCGATGGCACGCCATAACGCTCGTAATTCCACAGCTTGGTCAGGCGCGCCTTGATCGCCTCGCGCTCGGGAATCTGTGCCAGCCAGGCTTGCGTCACCTTGTTCTGCTCCAGCACCCAGGCCTTGGTCTCGTCGCTGTTGGCATCCTCCAGCCATCGGTATGGGTCGGCTACCAAGGTGCCGTGGTAGTTGTCCTGCTGGTCGACCTTCTTGGAAGCTGGGTAAGTCACCACCGGGGAGCCTGCCGGGCAGGTCTGGGCCAGGGCTTGTGCGGAGAATGCGGCGATCAGGGAGAGTGCAAGGGTGGCGCGCTTGAATGGCATTTGTCGTCCGTAGAGTAGTTATGATGCGGCAGCGATCATAACTTGAACTTTAGCAAATAAGTAACTCTCCGAAGGCGACGGCGCCAGCTATTATTCGGCCAAGGCCGATGCTTTCCAATTCTCGACCCAGCTTGCCAACTGGTCGGCCGGTATCGGGCGGCTCATGAAATAGCCCTGGCCCTGGTCGCATCCCATCTCAGCCAGGATGTTCCAGGCCGCTTCGCTCTCAATGCCTTCCGCCACGACGCGCAGTCCCATGTTGTGGCCAAGGTCTATGGTGGACCGCACGATCTTGGCGTCACCCACGTCGTTCGCCATATTCAGTACAAACGATTTATCGATTTTCAATTCATCCACCGGCAGCCGTTTCAGGTAGGCCAGCGAGGAATACCCTGTGCCGAAATCGTCAATCGAAAGATCGCAGCCCATGCCATGCAACCGTTCCAGCGTCTGCTGGGCGCGCACCGGGTCGTCCATGATCGCGCTTTCCGTGATCTCCAGGCAGAACGCACCGGGCGAAACATGGTGGCGCATGAAAATTTCGCCGAATTTGAAGGGCAATTCCTGGTCCAGCAGGTCGCGCGTGGAGAGGTTGACCGAGACCTTCAGGTGGATTCCGCGCAGTGCCAGTTGATGGCACAACTCCGCTGAACGCTCCAGCACCCAATGCGTAATCACACGGATAAAGCCGGTCTGCTCTGCAAACGGAATGAACTGGTCGGGGAATACATTGCCACGCACGGGATGCTGCCAGCGCACCAACGCCTCCATGCCTACCACATGGCCGGTGGAGAGCGTCACCTTCGGCTGGACAAACAGGCGCAGCTCATTGTTTTCCACCGCTTGCCGCAACTCCGTCAGCAACGACAGGCTTTGCTGGCTGCCTTTGTCGATCGCGTCCTCATATACCACGGCACCTTCGTTGCGCTGCTTGGCGGTGTACATGGCAATTTCCGACTTGCTCAGCAACTCTTCGCCATCCACACCGTTTTCGGGGAAGCCTGCGATGCCGATGCCGGCGCCGATGTCGACCATCTGCTCGTCCAGCGACAGCGGCGACTCAAGTGCTTGCAGGATCTCGGCCGCCACCACCACCGCCTGGTCCAGGTCTGAACCAGGCAGCAGCACCGCGAACTCGTCACCGCCAAGGCGCGCCACCTGAGCCGGGTGGCGACGGTTGGCCAGCTTCTGCAGCAACCGGCCTGCCACCTGCTTCAACAGAGCGTCGCCAAAGCTATGGCCCATCACGTCATTCACGTGCTTGAAGCGGTCCAGGTCCATCATCAGGACATAGACCGAGCCACCGCGCTTGCGCGCCTCGCCCAACGCTTCATTCAACAGCAGCAAGAACTGTGCGCGATTCGGCAGGTTGGTCAGCGGATCCCAGTACGCCAGGCGACGGATTTCCTGTTCGCGTTTGGCAATACCATCGCGCATGCTGCCAAAGGCATGCGCCAGTTCCCCGATTTCGTCGGCACGCGACGACTCGATATCAACCTTGTAATCGCCCTGCTCCAGCTTCTTCGCCGTATCGGCCAACTGGCGCAGCGGCTGTGCGATGCGCTTTGCCGTCAATATGCTGGCGACGACGCAGACCACCATGCCAGCGGCAGTCAAGCCGAGCAGCCAACGCTCAAGGCGCGCATATTCGGCCGTCGCCTCGTCGATCGAACGCCCCAGCATCGCCACTGCGACGTTGCCATCGTCCTCGCCGATCTTCGTCATGTGCACACTGAGCTTGTCGCCGCCGATGTCGACGTCGAACGCGTCCGCCGGCATGCCGCCCATGCCCTGCAGTTGCTGCATGATGCGCTCAATGGCTGCCGGCGCCAGGCTGGACGCAACGGGCAACCAGCGGCCGTTCGGGTCGCGCGTCAGCAGGAGGGTTTGCAGCGCGGTGGTTTCCTGCATGTCCCGCGCCAGGCGCTCATCGAGCGGGAATGTCATCACCACGAAGCCGATTGTGACCGGCGCCTTCACCGGCACCACAACGACCTGGTAGGGCAACCGTTCGACGATGGCGACGCCATTTGCGCCGTCGCCCTGTTCAGCCCTGTCCAGCATGGCCATGACCATGTGCTCCAGCCCCGCTGCCTGCGCGTCGCTGGTCGAAGCGACAACCTTGCGCTCAGGGCTCACCAGCATCGTCATGGATGCCTTGATGCGGCGGCCATGGTTGGCCAGCGCCGATTCGATGGTGGCACGGTCGTCATCGTCCGTATTGCCTATCGCGGACAGGAAGCCGGCATCGCGCGACAACAGGCGCGCACCATTGCGCAGGTTCTGCGCATTCTGGTCCATCAGGCGGGCAAACACCTTGCTGCCGTTGACCAGCTCGGAGGCGATCGCGCCCCGGGCATTGCTGTCGATGCCGCGCTGGATCACGACCAGGCCTACAAGCTGCACCACGATCAGCAGCACGAGGAACAAGGTGACGATACGGCTTTCGAGGCTGCGGAATCGCATGGTGTCAGTAAGCCGGTGTGTCCGGATCGGTTGATGGTGGCTTCAGCGAAAACTTGAAGCTGGCACTGGCCGCGCCGTCCGACAGGCGCACCGCCTGCTCCTGCGGATTGCCGCCGACCATATCGGGATGCCAGGCCTTCAACAGGTACTTGCCGGCCGGCGCATCAACGGTCACATCGCCATTCGCACCGGTCTTGCCGAAATATGGCGTGTCGACGATACGCACGTAAGCAATCATCTTGTCGTGAATATTGCAACCAAGGACCACGGTGCCCGGCTTGTCGAAGGTTTGCGGGTCGGCCGTGGTGCCTGAATAAAGCTTCTGGTCGAATTTGTGCGGCGCGGAAAACGAGTAGATATGGTGCCGCACCTTGTCGTTGTTCGGAAAGTAGATCTTGCTGCCGGTCTGGATCACCGTGACCAAGGGGATGAACTTCAGGCCTTTCTGGCTGATTTCACCATCCTTCTGCGGCTTGGGCAGCGGCTGGCCGCCGTCTGCTTCGAGGTAGACCACAGCGTCGGCAACCGGCTTTCCGTTTGCATCGCCAACGTGCACGGTAATCCCGCCGGCCGCAGCGGCCACGGCGGGGATAAAAAGCGCCGCCAATGCAGCGGAACGGATCAAGAGCTGGCTCGGCATTCGTTCTCAGTCAAGGACGTGGAAGCTTATTGTAACGCCAAAAAGTGTTTCCGGCGTTCATCATGCTGTCACAATTGCGATACAGAATCATCACGTTGCCAATTCTGCGACCCGCCATCGTGAGCACTTCAACCGCCGCCCTCCCGAACAACGTGACCTACCTGCGTCCGCCGCCCGACGATCTGCTTAGCCAGCACCTGCTGGACATCATCCAGCGCCGCCAGTTGCACGCCCTGTTCCAGCCCATCGTCCACATGCAAAGCGGCGAGATCGTTGCTTACGAGGGCCTGATCCGCGGCCCGTCGGACAGCCCGCTGCATTCGCCGCTCAACCTGTTCCGTCTGGCGCGTGCCAACAACCTGTCGCGGGAAGTGGAATACCTGTGCCGCCGCATTGTGCTGGAGCGCTTCGCCGAGCTGCAACTGCCCGGCAAGCTGTTCCTGAACGTCAGCCCAGAATCGCTGGTGCGCCCGCACGATGGCAGCCGGGGCGAAACCCTCGGCTATATCCACGATTTCGGCATCAATCCCGCCAACGTCATCATCGAGCTGACCGAAAACCAGCCGACCTACGATTATGAACGGATGCGCGAGGCGGTACTGCACTACCGGAAAATGGGTTTCCAGATCGCGATCGACGACCTGGGCGAAGGCTTTTCCAGCCTGCGCCTGTGGTCCGAGTTGCGGCCCGAGTTCGTCAAGATCGACATGCACTTCATCCAGGGCATCGATCATGACCCGGTCAAGCTGCAGTTCGTGCGCTCGATCCAGGAGATTGCCGACAAATCCAACACGCTGGTCATCGCCGAGGGTATCGAGAAAGCACCGGAGCTGCTGCTGCTGCGAGATCTGGGTATCGCATATGGCCAGGGTTACCACCTGGGACGTCCCCACATCCAACCGGCACGGGCCCTGCCGGCGGAGGTAGTCAAGGTACTGGGCCGCAATGGCGTGGCGGTCTATCCGCAACGCGCTGCCGAGAGAAACGCCGTGTCTATCCGTAAGCTGTTGCACGACGTGGCCGCTGTGCCGCCGTCCATGAACAACAATGACGTCTATGAAATCTTCATGGCCGATCCCAAGCTGATGATCATCCCCGTGGTCGACGCGGGCCGCCCGCTTGGCCTGGTGTCGCGCTTCGAAATGATCGACCACTTCGCTCGCCCTTATCAGCGCGAGTTGTACGGCAAGAAACCATGCACTCTTTTCATGGATGCCAAACCGATCATCGCCGACGTCGACACCAGCCTGCAGGACCTGTCCTGCCGCATGGCCGAATCGGATGCCCACCACCTGTTCAACGGCTTCATCATCACGGAAGGCGGCAGCTATATCGGCATGGGCACCGGCCATGACCTGATGCGCGAAATCACGCAGATGCAGATCAACGCTGCGCGCTACGCCAATCCGCTGACGCAGTTGCCGGGCAATGTACCAATCAACGAGCATATCGACCGCCTGCTGGAAAGTTCCACGCGATTCTGGGTCTGCTACGTGGACCTGGATCATTTCAAGCCCTTCAACGACGTCTACGGCTACCGCCGAGGCGACGACGTCATCCAGCTGACCGGCCATATCCTGGCCAAGCATGGCGACCGCAATCGCGATTTCGTCGGCCATATCGGCGGCGACGACTTCGTGATCCTGTTCCAGAGCGAGGACTGGGAGCAGCGCTGCCACGCCGTGCTTGACGATTTCGCGACCGCCATCGCCGACTTTTACAGCAACGAAGACCGTGAGCGTGGCGGGTATATCAGCGAAGACCGTCAGGGCAAGAAAGTCTTCTATTCGCTCATGAGCCTGTCGGTCGGCGTGATCCGCGTGGAACCGCAGCAGTACTACTCGCACCACCAGATCGCCGCCTGCGCGGCCGATGCCAAGAAACAGGCCAAAAAGATACACGGCAACAGTCTTTTCCTCGACCGCAGGATGCAAACGCAAGGGGCGTAGTCTATATTGAATTCATGAGCCCATTCATCTACAACCTGTGCCAGAAACCCATTGTCGGCTTGGCGATGGCAACTGTCGCGCTGTGTGAATTCCCTCCGCTTATGAAAGACGTCCAGATGAAGCTTGGCGAAGCAGGCACTGTCGTCACTGCAGATGTCGAAGTGCCCGTGGACCTGAGCTACGCCCTGATGCTTGAAATGAGCAATCCTGCCGGCGAGTCCCTAAGCAAGCAGGAAGTGTCGATCATCGGTGATCGCCGCGTGGAAGACTGCGACGAAAGCACGGATCTGGCCAAGGTTCCCAAGCAGGACCGCGCCAGTTTCGGGCGCCCGATGGCGTTCAAGGTGGAAGTGCGGCACAAGCCGGACAATGTGCTGGTGCATTCGCGTACCGTAAACACCCTGTGTGTCGCCAGCAAATGGGCCAACCTGCGTTCGCGCAGCCTGGGCAACTTCGCACTGGCGCGCGGCACCTACAGCGTGCGCATCGAAAATGTCGATGCCCAGGCAGGACTGGAACGCCTGAATACCACCGTGGTGCTGGCGCCAGGCACCGATCGTCCCCTGACCGCGCAACGCTAAGCCGCTTCAGCGCGGGCTATTGCGCGCCTCCGGCAGATGGAGGCGTGGCCGCAACGTTTCGTCGAAATCAATATTGCCGTGCGCATGTTCATCGGGCAGCGCTGCAGTTGCCGCGCCACCGCGCAAGCCTGCGAGGTTGTGGCGCGCCAGCGCATGGCCTTGCGCTGCCGCGCGCTTGTACCAGCGCAGCGCTTCGGCATCGTCCTGCGTCACGCCCTGCCCGGTTGCGTACAACACGCCGAGATTGTTCTGGGCCGCCGCATCGCCTTTTTCCGCTGCGCTGCGATACCAAAGGACTGCCTGCACCAGGTCGCGCTGCACGCCTTCACCGCTGGCGTAAAGCACGGCCGCGCTGAACTGCGCCTGCGCCGAACCGCTTTCCGCGGCCAGGCTGTACCACATCAGGGCTTGCACCGTGTCGCGCTGCACACCGGTGCCGTGGGCGAACATGCTGCCCAACAGGCATTGTGCATGGACTTCCCCGCGCACCGCTGCCTTGCGCAGCCAGGCCTGCGCCAGCTTGCAGTCCGGCGCCACCCCGCGCCCGTTCAGGTAAGCCTCGCCAAGCAGCGCCTGGGCGCTGCTAACGCCTTGTTCGGCGGCGCGGCTGAACCAGCGCGCAGCCATTTCTTCGTTGACGGGAACGCCGCGCCCGCGCCGGTACATCTGCCCGAGGTTTTGCTGTGCGGCGGCATCCCCCTGGCGGGCGGCGCGCCGGAACCAGTACACTGCTTCGGCATCGCTGCTGCCGATGCCTACGCCCTTGTAGTACATCGCACCAAGCTGGTTCTGGGCGAAGGCCAGCCCCTGCAGCGCAGACATGCGCATCCAGCTAAATGCCTGGCGCGCGTCGGTTTCGACACCCTGTCCGTTTTTGTAAAGAAGCGCCAGGTTGAACTGGGCGTAGGGATTGCCCCGCTGGGCGGGGCCAAGGAACCACCGGAAGATGCGCTCCCGGTCTGCCAGACGTTTGCCCATCGTCGCCTCCCATACCCTGGATTGTTATCTAAAGTATAAGAAGCGACTCCGTGCTACGTTTGATTTTGCGCAAACTCAGAACTTGGCGCGCACACCAAATACGAAGCTTCGGCCGGGCAATGGCGAAACGTCCTTCAACAGCGAGGTCGATACACGGATTTCGTCATTCAGCAGGTTCTTCGCCAGCACAAACCAGGTCAGGTCCATGTCTTTCAATTTCTGCGTGTACGACAAGTTGGCGTTCAGCTGATTATAGGAACCGGTTGGCGTCGACTCGAACGAGGCCAGGCGATCCTGCGACTGCGCGTGGATCCAGGTAGCGCCTGCACGCCAGTTCGCGGTGCGATAGCCGACGGTGGCGCCAACGCGTGACGCAGGTTGCAGCGGCAGGCTGCCGCTATCTTTGAGGTCGCCATGCGAGGTGTCGGCGAACAGGCGGCCGTTCAGGCCCATGGCCAGCGGGTTGTACTCGATTTCCGCTTCGGCGCCGCGCACGGTGGCATTGCCCTGGCTGAACAGGCGTTCGCGGAACTCGCCGCCCTCATTGCCTTCTTCATCGAGCATGCGGCCGGTCACGTGGCCGTAAATGAAGTCCGAAATGCTGTTGTGGAACAGGTTGGCTTTCCAGCGGATCAGGCCTGCGGTTTTTTGCAGCGAGAATTCGATGTTGCGCGAAGTTTCCTTGGCCAGGTTCGGGTCGCCCTGGTCGAAGGTGATGGTCGCGTCATGCGGGCCGCCGGAATACAGTTCTTCCGTCGACGGTGCGCGTTGGGCGCGCGACAGGGTCAGGCCCGTCGCATAGCCTGGCGTGAACGACCACAGGGCACCCAGCGCGCCGCTTTGCAGCGAGAACGAGCGGTCCAGGCCACTGACGGGTTCACGCTTGATCTTCTCCAGGCGCAGGCCAGCGTTGACGCGTACCGGCCCCCATTCCTTTTCCTCGACCAGGAAGCCCGCCGTCGAATTCGAACGGGTAACCGGCACGGTATCCGGCCCGCCTGCCGCGCTCAGGGCCGAGAAGTGCGTCAATTCGGTCTGCATCCCGAAAGTACCGTGCCAGCCGCTGACCGCCTTGTGCACTGCTTCGGCGCGGGTCTCGACCGCGCGGTTCTTGAACAGCACTTCCGGCTGGCCATCGTCGCCCAGCTCGGCGTGGTGGTAATCGGTGTAGCCGGCTTTGAACTTGGCCGACTCAATGCCTGGCAGCGGGTTCTTGAACAGGCTGTCGAAGTCGTAACGGGTCTGGTGCTGATCGATGGTCGAACCTTCCGCGCTCGGAATGCCGTACTTGTTGTCCAATCCGGAGACGGACGCGCCGACATATCCCCAGCTATCGATGTAAGAACCGCCAAAGCCAGCGCCCTTTTCCTTGGTGCCGGAATGCGGCAGGCGACCGGATGCCGAGTCGGGATCGCCTTCGATACGGTTGTCCGGAATCTTGTAATCGCCCGTCTGGCGCGTGTTCGCATCCAGGTGCAGCGCCAACTTGCCGATGGCGCCATCGATGGTACCCGACGTAGCTGTGCCATCGTCCACGGTGCTGTAACGGGTTTCCGCCTGGCCCGTCAGCTTCGATTCCAGCGCTGGCGGAATGCGTTCATTGACCACGTTCACCAGGCCGCCGATTGCGCCAGAACCATACATCAGGGAAGCCGGGCCGCGCAGGATCTCGATCTGGTGCGCCACCGTACCTTCAGCCGATACCGCGTGGTCGTTGGACAGGCCCGACACGTCGGACACCGCCATGCCGTTTTCCAGCATCTTCACGCGGGCCCCTTCCAGGCCGCGGATGATCGGGCGGGAAGCGCCCGCACCAAACGCCGACGAAGAGACGCCCAGTTCGGACGACAGCGTTTCGCCCAGCGAGTTTGCCATCTTGTCGCGCAGTTCGTCGCCGGACAGCACTTTAGCCGGCAGCAGGATTTGCTCCGTTTCGCCTTTATGGAAAGGGTTGGCGGTCACGACGACCTTGGTTACTTCACCGTCATCGGCGCAGGCAATGGCGGATACGGCCGACAGGACGGCGCCTGCCAGCAGGGAGTACTTGAAATTCATGATTAACCTCTGGATACGACAAACAATAGGCAGCGCGCGGCACAGGGCCACGGCGGCAGCAAATGCACTACGTTGTTTGTGTTAAACCAGGGGTGGGGCGCGTGAGTCGTAGGCGCGTGCAGTTCGCGCCGTATGAAGCTGCTGCAAGGCGACACCTGCTTGCGGCGCGCTGTAGTCGACAGCCAGGAAGGTGAAGTTCGGCGTGTGAATCGCCGTCGCCAGCGAGGCAAATGCCGCGCACTGGCTGCAGTTGTGGTCCAGCGCAAGGCCGGCGCTCAGGCCATTGCCTTCGGCGTCCGCCGCCTTTTGCAATTCGCTGCCCTGGCGGAAGTCCGACCAGTGCGAAACCGCGTGCGCCATCCCGAGCTGCTGGGACAGAACCAGCAGCAGCGCGAGCAAGACGTGCAGGAATTGGCGATTAGCTTTCTTCACGGCGACTATTGTAAGCAGATTATGCAAACTTGCGCAATGCATCACGTGCCAGGCCGGCGCCGATGCTGCCGAACAGGTCACCTTCTACGCGGCGGGCACCCGGCACCATCGCTGCGATGCGTTCGCGCAGCAGGCGCACGCCGCTGGAGCCGCCGGTGAAGAAAATGGTGTCCACCTGGGCAGGCTGCACACCAGCATCGCCCAGAAGTTGGGTCACAGTGGCGCCGACGCTGGTCACCAGGTGATCTACGGCGCCATCGAAACCGCTGCGCGTTACATCCAGCAGCACCGGCGGCGCGAAACGCTCAAGGTTGAGCTGAACCTGGTCGGCAGTGGACAGCCCGATCTTGGCCTCCTCCACTTTCAACGCCAGCCAGTGCCCTGCGCGCTCCTCGATCAGGTGCTGCAGGCGTTCCAGCTTGGCCGGCTCGCGCGCATCGCGGATCATTTCGGTCAACTGCGCCTGCATCTTGCGGGTGTATGCCAGGTTGATGGTATGCCAGGTCGCGAGGTTGAAGTAATAGCTGGACGGCACCTCGGCTCCGCTCAGGAACTGGCTGCCATAGCCCAGCAGCGGCATCACACTCGACAGGCTGAGGTATTTATCGAAATCGGTACCGCCGATATGCACGCCGCCGGTGGCCAGGATATCGTCCCCCCGCTCGCTGCGTGCCACGCGGTCAGGGCCCAGGCGCACCAGGGTAAAGTCAGAGGTACCGCCGCCGATGTCGGCGATCAGGACCAGCTCTTCGCGGTCGATCTGCGACTCGTATTCGAATGCCGCCGCAATCGGCTCGTACTGGAAGGCCACCTCGCGGAAGCCGACGCTGCGCGCGATTTCGGCAAGGGTGTCTTCAGCCAGCTGGTCTGCGGCCTTGTCATCATCGATGAAATGCACCGGGCGGCCCATCACCACATGGTCGAAATGGCGCCCGGCAGCGCTTTCTGCGCGGCGCTTCACTTCTCCGATGAACTGCGACAGCAACAGGCGGAATGGCAGCGCGCGGCCGCCAACCTCTGTCTGGCCGTCGATCAGGCTGGTGCCCAGCAGGCTTTTCAGGGAGCGCATCAGGCGGCCCTCGCAGCCGGCCAGGTACTCGGCCAGGGCCGCGCGGCCGTAGCTGGTTTCCTCGTCTTCCGCGTTGAAGAAGACCACCGATGGCAGGGTCATCTTGCCATCCTCGAGCTCCAGCATGATGGGCTGGCCGGGGCGCACCCATCCTACGGTGGAGTTGGAAGTGCCAAAGTCGATGCCGCAAGCCTGTGCCATCTTAATCATCCGAAACCAAAAGGGGCGGTATTTTAACAGAGAGCGGCGCGGCTTGGGCACCACACCAGAGCCCGGTTTGGGGCTTGTAAACGCAGGGAAACTATTGCCATGTGGTAAGATTGGAGTTTATTTTCAAAATCGCAAGCATTAACGCCGCAAACCCGCATTCATGCGCCAAACCACGCCACAAGCTGTGATCAGCCTTGCCGAGCAAAAGGCCATCATCCTCCAGGAGGGACGCCGCGTCACCTCCTATGATGTTGCGCTCGTGGCAGGCGTATCGCAATCGGCGGTTTCGCGCTGCTTCAAGCCGGGCGCCAGTGTATCGAAGGCCACTTATGCGCGCGTGATGAAGGCGGCCGAGGGGTTGGAATACATCCCGAATGCCGCCGCGCGCAGCCTGATCACGCGCCGCACCAATATCGTGGCGATCGTCGTGTCCCATACCAGCATGCTGTACAACCCGGCTGCCTTGTCGGAACTTAGCCAGCAGCTGAACCGCCGCGGCAAGCGCGCCCTGCTCTTCACCATGCAGCACGAAGGGGAGATTGAAAGCATCCTGACCGAGATCTGGCAGTTCCAGGTCGATGGCGTGGTGGCTGCGTCGAAGCTGACCGCGGCGCATGTCGACGAATTCAGGCGCCGCAAAGTGCCGCTGGTGGTGTTTAACCGCCACCTGCGCGATTTGAACGTCAACACCGTATTGTGCGACCAGTATGAGGCCAGTCGCGCCCTGGTGACCCGCCTGGCGGGCGCCGGACACCGGCAGTTTGCCTTGATCGGCGGACCGGCCCAGAATTCCGTGGCGGGCGAGCGCTTGCGCGGTGCACTGGACCGTATCGCTGAACTGGGGCTGCCGGAGGCGCCGGTGTTCCATGGTTGCTTCGACTATTCCAGCGGCGTGGCCGGCCTGCATGAGCTGATTGCGCGCATTGGCGCGGTACCTGATACGGTGATTTGCGGGAATGATGCGATGGCCATGGGCTGCGTGGACGCGGCGCGCCAGCATTTGCACATCGACGTGCCGTCGCAGATGTCGGTGGTCGGCTGCGATGCCGTTGAAGGTTCGCATTGGTTGAGCTACGAGCTCACTACGCTCAAGCAGCCATTGCACAAGATGGCGGTGGCGACTGCGGATTTGATCTGCAACCTGATTGAGGCTGACGGGGAAGTCGAGGCTGAAAAGCGGGTGTTTGCTGCGCAGTTTGTTGAAGGCGAGACTGCAAGGCTGGTGGCGCCGAAGGCTGTTCTGGTTGCTTGAAAACCGGCAAACCGGGGTCTGATCCTGTGGGTCAGACCCCGCCTTACCGGTTTCAGCCAGCAGCAATCCGGTTGGCGATGTGCCGCAGCGACTCTTCCACCTGGTCCACCAGGATCAGGCACAGGTCACCATCCTGCAAACGATCCATCGCCGTATCAATCGCGATGAACTCACCGGTAATCTGGTCGATGTTCCTGGTGCGGCTTGCGCCTTCCAGGCCCTGGCGCAGCAAGCCAACCACTTCGCCGTCAGCACGGCCGCGCTGGCAGGCGTCCTGGTACAGGATCACATCGTCAAATGCTTTGCCCAGAATTTCGGTCTGCTCGCGGATATCCTGGTCGCGGCGGTCGCCTGCACCCGAAATCACGACGGAGCGGCGCTTGGCAGGCATCGCATCAACCGCCTGCACCAGTGCCAGCATCGCATCCGGATTGTGGCCATAGTCCGCAATCACAGTCGCGCCGCGGTACTTGAAGATATTGAAGCGGCCCGGCGCATTGTGGCTGTCAGTGGTGAAGCTCAGCAAGCCGCGGCGGATCGCATCCCAGTCGACGCCCGCGGCCCAAGCCGCCGCCACCGCCGCCATGGTGTTCTCCACCTGGAAACCGATGGTGCCGTTGAAAGTGATCGGCACGTCCGCCAGCGGAATACGCTGCTCGTTCTTGCCTTCCACCGCCACCAGCTGGCCATTTTCGATATACACCGTGCGCTTGCCCTGGGCCAGATGCGTTGCCACCACTGGATGGTAGCGGTCCGCGCCAAAGAAGATCACCTTGCCCTTGCACTTGGCAGCCATGGCGGCCACGATTGGGTCGGTTGCGTTCAGTACGGCATAGCCATGCTCGTCCACGTTCATCACGATCACGCGCTTCAGCACCGCCAGGTCTTCCACGGTGGTGATGTAATTCAGGCCCAGGTGGTCGCCGGCGCCGATATTGGTCACCACGGCCACTTTGCAGCGGTCATAAGCCAGGCCTTCGCGCAGGATGCCGCCACGGGCGGTCTCGAACACGGCTGCATCCACATCAGGGTGCTGCAGCACATTGCGCGCCGAGCGCGGGCCGGAGCAGTCGCCGGAGTCGATCTGGCGGCCGTTGACGTACACGCCGTCGGTATTGGTCATGCCCACGCGCAGGCCGGAAGACGCGATCAGGTGCGCAGTCAGGCGCACGGTGGTGGTCTTGCCGTTTGTGCCGGTAACCGCGATGACCGGAATGCGGCCGTCGTCGCCTTCCGGGAACATTGTGTTGATGATCGCTTCGCCGATCGGACGGCCCTTGCCGTAGGAAGGCGACAAGTGCATGCGCAGGCCAGGCGCGGCATTCACTTCCACCACGCCGCCATTCTGTTCTTCGATAGGACGCAGTACGGAATCGCACACCACGTCCACGCCGCAGATATCGAGGCCGATCATCTGCGCCGCTTCCACCGCGCGCGCTGCCACTTCCGGATGCACGTCGTCGGTCACGTCGGTGGCGGAGCCGCCAGTCGACAGGTTGGCGTTATTGCGCAGCACCACGCGCTGGCCGATCGGCGGCACGGAGTCCGCAGCCAGGCCTTGCAGCGCCAGGCGCGCCAGCGCGATATCGTCGAAACGGATCTTGGTCAGCGCGGTGCCGTGGCCGGTGCCGCGGCGCGGGTCGGAGTTGACGATGTCCACCAGTTCACGCACGGAGTGCACGCCATCGCCCACCACGTGCGGAGGATCGCGGCGCGCAGCAGCGACCAGCTTGTTGCCGATCACCAGCAGGCGGAAGTCATGGCCTGCCAGGAAGCGCTCGACCATGATGTCGTCGCGGAACTCCTTGGCCGCGTTGTAGGCGGCGATGGTCTGCTCACGAGTGGTGATATTGACGGTCACGCCCTTGCCCTGGTTGCCGTCCTTCGGCTTGACCACGACCGGCAGGCCGATTTCCAGCGCGGCTTTCCATGCGTCTTCTGCGTCTTCGGCGGTGCGACCGGTAGGCACCGGCACGCCGGCTGCATCCAGCAGTTTCTTGGTCAGTTCCTTGTCCTGCGCGATGGTTTCCGCAATCGCGCTGGTGCTGTCCATTTCAGCGGCCTGGATACGGCGCTGTTTCGAACCCCAGCCGAAGCTCACCATCGAACCTTCGGTCATGCGGCGGAACGGGATCTTGCGCGCCACGGCGGCGTGCACGATGGAGCCGGTCGATGGGCCCAGGCGCACGTCCTCGTCCAGCTCGCGCAGCTCGTGCAGCGCGGCAGCCAGGTCGAACGGGGTGTCGTCCACCGCGGCCTTGATCAGCTTTTCAGCCCATTCAACGGCCAGGCGGCCTACCGCTTCTTCGGTGTACTCGACGACCATCTGGTAGATACCTTCTTCCAGCGTCTGCGTCGTGCGGCTGAACGTGACCGGGCAGCCCGCTTCGGCTTGCAGGCCCAGGGTTGCCAGTTCCAGCACGTGCGCCATCGGGATGGTGTCGGCATGGCCGTCCGGCTGCAACTGCGCCAGGCGTGGGAAGCGGGTGCGCAGGCGCACTTCGAAACCAGGGATCTTGTCGACGGAGCGTTCATCCGGCGCGCAGGACACGATGGCCTCTACAGCCGTATGGTGGCTCCACAGATTAGGGCCGCGCAGTGCGCGGAGGCGAATAACTTCCATTCCTGGTAATCCTTAGTTTTTCTTGGTATTCCACTCGAAGGTGCGCAGCGCGGCACCGATCAGGTCCGGCGACAGGCCCATGGCCCAACCAGCACCAATCGCGGCCAATACAGCTTCCTTGCGATCCTCGCCGCTCGCCGGCAGGCAGGACGGCGGCAGCACTGCCAGCTCGTCGCGGCCGGCAGCCATGACGAAACCGCCATCGCGCAGGAACACGGCACGGCCGCCATCCTGGCGGTGCGAGTCGATTGCCGGCACGTGTTCGTCGGTGCCGTAGAAAATCACGTCGCCGTCGCACAGTTCGGCCATTTCGACCACTTGGGCATCGGAGGCATTCAGCACGGCTGCACCTTCCGGCAACACGACGTCGACCTGGGTGCGCAGCACGCCGAACATCTGTTCCGGGGTGTTGATAAAGAACTCGCCCAGACCCTCGTGGCCGGCGGCGTCAGTCACCACGCCCACCATGCACTTGTCGTAAGAGAAGCCTTCGCTCAGGATCATGCGCCCGGCATTCGCGAACACTGCTGCTTCCACATTCTTGTTCAGCAGCAGGCGCTCGCCGGATTCCCATTCGGACAGTGGGCCGCGCGCGACGTTACGGCCGTTCAGGAACACGCCCTGCTCGGTTGCGGTGCCGACGTAGCGGCCGCTCATTTGCAGCAGCCATCCGATCAGGCGCGCGATCAGCGCATTCTGGCGGCTGCCGGCCACGCCCACGATCGGGATGCGGCCATCGTCGTCTTCAGCGAACAGTTGATCGGCAATCGCGTGGCCGACCGGACGTGCAACGCCGCCGGCGGCTGGCTTCAGGTGGGCCAGCAGGCCCGGGCTCGCGTTCACTTCGATGATCGCGCCACCTTGCTCTTCCAGCGGCCGAGAGATGTCGGCCGCAACCAGGTCGATGCCGGCGATGTCCAGGCCAATGGTGCGTGCTGCCAGCGCTGCCATTTCAGCAACAGCCGGGTGCACCAGGTCGGTCACGTCGTTGGCCACGTTGCCGTTCAGCTGGATCAGGACCTTGCGGCCTGAGTCCACCACGGAGTCCGGCGTCAGGCCCTGGCGTTTCAGGTCCAGCAGCACTTCTTCCGACTCGCGCGGCTGCACGATATTCAACGGGAATTCTTCGGTGGTGCCGCGGCGAGGATCAGTGTTGATCTGGCTGTCCACCAGGCCCTGAACCGAGGACTTGCCGTCGCCAGTCACCCACAGCGATTCGCCCATGGAGGCAGCCACCATGCGGCGGCCAACGACCAGCAGGCGGTGTTCATTACCAACGATGAACTTCTCGACGATCACACTCTTGCTGCCGCCACGCACCACGGCGATATCGTAGGCAGCGCGCACGTCGGCTTCGGTCATCAGGTTCAGCGACACGCCACGGCCATGGTTGCCGTCGTAGGGCTTGACAGCGACCGGCAGGCCGATGTCCTGCGCTTCTTCCCACGCTTCATCCGCGCTCTTGACCAGGGTACCTTCCGGCACAGGCACGCCGACAGACTTCAGCAAGTCCTTGGTCATGTCCTTGTCGGAGGCAATGCCTTCGGCGATGGCGGAAGTGTTGTCGGTTTCCGCAGTCCAGATGCGGCGCTGGCGCGCGCCGTGGCCCAGCTGCACCAGGTTGCCGTCGGTCAGGCGGATGTGCGGGATCTTGCGGTCGGTCGCAGCGTCCACGATGGAGGCGGTCGATGGGCCCAGGCACAGCGATTCGACCATCGAGGTCAGTTTTCCAACGGTGGCGGCCAGGTCGTATGGCTTGTCGTCGATGGCAGCCATCAGCAAGTCTTTGCCAGCGGCCAGCGCGGCGCGGCCAACCTGTTCCTGGCGAGTGCGGAATGCCATTTTGTAAATGCCGCTGCCTTCCGCGGTCTGGCGGGTCTTGCCGAAGCCGGTACGCATGCCGGCCAGGTTTTGCAACTCGAGTACGACGTGTTCGAGGATGTGGCCGGCGTAGGTGCCGTCGCGCAGTCGCTCGAGGAAGCCGCCGCGCTCACCGACGCCGCAGCGATGCTCGACCAGGCCTGGCAGGAAGCCGATCAAGCGTTCATAAAAACCGGGGAGTTTGTTCGAGGGGTAGTTTTCAAGCTCGCCGATATCCAGCCAAGCCTCGATCACCGGGCGATAGGTCCAGATGTTCGGTCCGCGCAGGTGTGTTACACGGAGAAACTCAATGTCTTTCTTTTTTGTCATGTTTTAGCTCTTGTACCTCTTGCGGTATACTCCGCCCGTCCTTCTATTTTCCCACTGTTTCGCAATTCTTGCCACTTGGCAAAGAGTGCCGGAGTCTGATCCACAATGATAACAAACCAACTTTCCTCTGAGCTCAGCCTGACAGAACTTCCCGACAGGTGGCGCACAGAGTTACCAGCGCTCGCACCCGAAGAAAACGTACTCAGCGCGCTGGAGGTTGACCTGGACTCCAAGCTTCACTTCAACAAAGGCCTGGTGCTCCTCACGGAGCGCCGCATTATGGCACGTGCGCCCGGTGAAACGGTATGGCGAGATTGGACTTATCGACCTGGCATGTCGCTAAAACTGCACGACCACGCCGGCGTCGGCCACCTGGAACTGGTGGATGAAACGCAGCGCCTGGCCGCGTGGCGCTTCACACTCGGCCAAAACCTGTTGGCGATCCGCCTGTCCGAAAACTTCCCGCGGCTGCAGGAAGCGCACGTGCACGGCAAGCCGCTGCAGCAAATTGAACAGAACTCCTGCCCTACCTGCAAGGCGCCTTTGGAGCCGGACCAGGAAGAATGCCCGGTCTGCACCAAGGTCGTTCACACGCCGCCTTCCACCTGGACCCTGTTCCGCCTGTGGCGCTTTGCCAAGCCTTACCAATGGCAGTTGGCACTTGGCTTTGCCATGATGCTGCTGTCTACCGGCGCGCACCTGATCCCGCCGTACATCATCATGCCGCTGACCGACAATGTGCTGATCCCTTACCAGAATGGCAAGCCGGTGGAGCATATGCTGGTGGTGCAATACATGGCGGCCCTGACCGGCGCCGCCGTCTTGGCCTGGGTCTTCGGCTGGGCCAAGACCTACGTGCTGGCCCTGGTTTCCGAGCGCATCGGCGCCGACCTGCGCACCACGACCTACGAACACCTGCTGCGCATGTCGCTGGAATACTTCGGCGGCAAGCGTACCGGCGACCTGATGTCGCGTATCGGTTCCGAGTCGGACCGCATCTGCGTCTTCCTGTCGCTGCACCTGCTGGATTTCGCCTCCGACGTCCTGATGATCATCATGACCGGCCTGATCCTGTTCACCATCGATCCATGGCTGGCCGTTGCGACGCTGCTGCCGCTGCCGTTCATCGCCTGGATGATCCACCTGGTGCGCGACAAGCTGCGCACCGGCTTTGAAAAGATCGACCGCGTGTGGGGCGAAGTCACCAACGTGCTGGCCGATACCATTCCAGGCATCCGCGTGGTGAAAGCCTTTGCGCAGGAAACCCGCGAAGCGACCCGCTTCCGCACCGCCAACAAACACAACCTCGCCGTCAACGACAAGTTGAACAAGGTATGGTCGCTGTTCTCGCCGACAGTGTCCTTCCTGACCGAATTGGGCATCCTGGTGATCTATGTGTTCGGCATCTGGATGATCTCCAAGCACAACATCACCGTCGGTGTATTGAGCTCCTTTGTCCTTTACGCCAACCGCTTCTACGGCAAGCTGGATTCCATGAGCCGCATCGTGTCGGTGACGCAGAAATCCGCTTCCGCGGCCAAGCGCATCTTCGACATCCTGGACCACGTTTCGAGCGTGCCCGATCCGGTGCAGCCGGTGAAGGTCGAGAAGGTCCGCGGCGACATTACCTTGCGCGAAGTGGGCTTCCGCTACGGTAACCGTGCCGTCAACCGCGGCGTGAACCTGGAGATCAAGGCCGGCGAAATGATTGGCCTGGTAGGCCATTCCGGCTCCGGCAAGTCGACCCTGGTCAACCTGATCTGCCGCTTCTACGACGTGGCGGAAGGCGCGATCCTGCTCGATGGCCAGGACATTCGCAACTTTGCCGTATCGGACTACCGCCGCAATATCGGCCTGGTGCTGCAGGAACCGTTCCTGTTCTTCGGTACCATCGCGGAAAACATCGCTTACGGCAAGCCTGAAGCGACCCGCGAAGAGATCATGAAGGCTGCCCGCGCAGCGCACGCCCACGACTTCATCCTGCGCCTGCCGCAGGGCTACGACTCGATGGTGGGTGAACGCGGCCAGGGCCTGTCGGGCGGTGAGCGCCAGCGCATTTCGATTGCACGCGCCCTGCTGATCGATCCACGCATCCTGATCCTGGACGAGGCGACTGCTTCGGTGGACTCGGAAACCGAAAAAGAAATCCAGAAGGCATTGGACAACCTGGTGGCCGGCCGCACGACGATCGCGATTGCCCACCGTCTGTCGACGCTGCAGCGTGCCAATCGCCTGGTGGTGATGGATCGCGGCAAGGTGGTTGAGGAAGGCCCGCATGAGGAATTGATGGCCAGGGAAGGGGCCTACTACCGCCTCTATCAGGCGCAGGCACGTAACGTCGATACCGACATGGATGACAAGGCAAAGAGCCGTGAAGATGATTAATTTTACTTTGAGCCGGGACAGCTTCGGTAAGCTGAACCTGATCGACGCCAACGGCGTATTGCATGAAGGCGTGTCCCCGGTCCGCGCATTCCCCATCCAGGCGCCGGAAGAAGGCCTCTCGCTGGTGAACATCGACGGCAAGGAAGTGGCCTGGCTCGATCGCATTTCCGACCTGTCGCCGGAGTTGGCCGACATCGTGCGCGAAGAACTGGCGGGCCGTGAGTTCATGCCGGTAATCCAGCGCATCGTGGAAGTGGGCAGCTATGCCTGCCCTTCCACGTGGACCGTCGAAACCGATCGCGGCCATACCAGCTTCGTGCTGCGCGGCGAGGAAGATATCCGCCGCATTGGCAGCGTGTCGCTGCTGGTGTCGGATAGCCACGGCATCCACTTCCTGATCCGCGACCAGTTTGCGCTGGATAAGCACAGCAAGAAGATCCTCGATCGCTTCCTCTAGGAATTGATGTAGATCATGTGCCTGCCTGTTTCCGGGCGGCACAATTACGGTTCGCCACTATTGGAGAGCCACATGGATTCCATCGTCTTCGGCCCCGACCTTGCGCTAGGCATCCCGGTTCTCGACCAGTCGCACCGCATTGTCTTCGTCATGCTGGAAGCGATGGAATCCTTGCCGCGCCCGGCCTTCGACCAGGCCTGCCGCGAACTGGCCACCGAATTCATCGAGCACCTGCGTGAAGAAAACAGCCTGATGGAGCGCATCGATTATGCTGCGGCGCAAGCCCACCGCGCCGCCCACGGCAACCTGCTCGAGCGAGTTGCCCGAGCCCTTCGCCTGCTGAGGGACAACGAAGAAGCCACCGCCCGCGACGTCATCCGTACCCTGCCGGGCTGGCTGGAAGCACACATCAATACCATGGACCTGGCACTGGCAGTTGCGGTATCGCGGTTAGAGTAATAAAGTGCTTGACTTAGAGCGCACTCCAACTTTTACGATCACCCCATGGAATCGCACCTGAGCATAGACGAAGTCGCCAAACGCACTGGCCTCACGGCCTACACCCTCCGCTACTACGAGCGCATCGGGCTGATTGCCCCGGTCAATCGTGCCACGGGCGGCCAGCGGCGTTATGCGGCATCGGACCTGGCCTGGATCGAATTCCTGCTGCGTTTGCGAACAACCCATATGCCGATCGGCAAAATGCAGTCGTTCGCCAAACTTCGCGGCGCTGGGGACTCGACGGTGCCGGAACGGCGCCAGATGCTGGAAGAACACATGCAAGACGTTCTCGCCGAAATCGAGGCGATGCGGCAATCTGCCGCATCCTTGCAGGAGAAGATCGAGTACTACCGCTCCCTGGAGCAGTCCCTGGCGTCGAATCCAACCACTGATGGAGGACATGCCAATGAACACCGAAAGCCGCTACGAGCGCGGGCTCGCAAAACTGCGTGAAGTTGATGGCGAGGCCGGCGAACGGGTCATGCAAAGCCTGGAAGACATCGCTCCGGACTTCGCCCGTTACGTGATCGAATTCCCCTTTGGCGACATATACTCGCGCCCGGGCCTGGACCTGAGATCCCGCGAAATCGCAGTAGTCGCCGCGCTGACGGCCATGGGCAACGCCACGCCCCAGCTTAAGGTGCACATCCACGCCGCCCTCAACGTCGGCGTCAGCCGCGAAGAAATCGTGGAAACCATCATGCAGATGGCCGTCTACGCCGGCTTCCCTGCCGCACTCAACGGCCTGATGGCCGCCAAAGAAGTCTTCGCGCAATAAAAAAAGGGGCAGCATGAGCTGCCCCCTACACCCCCTACAGGTGATAAAACCGGTACCTTGCTCAGGCGACTGCGAGTTCTTGCGCCATGCCGCCGGAAGACAAGCTCTCCAGCTTGCTGCGGTCGGTAATGCGCAGGTCGCGGTTGTTCAGCACGATCGAGCCGTCCTGGCGCAGGCGGGCCAACTGGCGGCTGACGCTTTCCACGGTCAGGCCCAGGTAGCCGCCGATGTCTTCACGCGACATGCGGAGCTGGAAGCTGGTCGAGGAGTAGCCACGCTGTGCGTAGCGGCCGGCGAGGTTCAGCAGGAACATGGCCAGGCGCTGCTCGGCGCGCATATGGCTCAGGAACAGCATTACCGACTGCTCGCGCTGGATCTCGCGGCTCATGGTGCGGTGGAATTGTTGCAGCAGGCCCGGGATCTGCATCACCAGCTCTTGCAGGCGGGAGAACGGAATCTCACAGACTTCGCTGTCTTCCAGGGCCACTGCAGTGCAAGAGTGCTGGCCATTGCCGATTGCTTCCATGCCCAGCAGGTCGCCGGCCATGTGGAAGCCGCCAATCGTCTGCTCGCCGCGCTGGTTCACCTGCACGGTCTTGAAGTGGCCGAAACGCACGGCATACAGGCTGTGGAAGCTGTCGCCGGTCTTGTACAGCGGTTCGTCGCGGTTCACACGGCGGCGGCGGGCGATGATCTGGTCAAGGCGGGCAACATCTTCGTCTGCCAGGCCTTGTGGCAGGCACAGGCGGTTGAAGCTGCACAGCGAGCATTTCGCGGCGACAGTTGCGCAAGATTTGGTGGCGTTTGCAGGGGTGATTGGAATGACCGGGCTCATGATGCTGCTCCTTGTTTTCGATGGAAGCAGTATCTCCCCTGGTATCATTTCCCGGTATCAAGCATCCTGTGTAGTTGCTGTAGTGGTTCCCCTACAGCCACTCAGATCAAACCATGCTCAAGGGCATAACGGGTCAGCTCGGCATTGCTGGACATGCCCATTTTCTCCAGGATACGGCTGCGATAAGTGGTCACGGTGTTAGGGCTCAGGTGTAGTTTTTCCCCTATCCGCACCAGGGACTCGCCCTGTGCAATCAGCTTGAAAACTTCCAGTTCGCGGTTGGACAGCGCCTCGTGGTCGCCGCTTGGCCCGCCGCCCACCAGGGTTGCCAACTTTTCAAGCAAAGCCGGGCTGACATGCTTGCCGCCCGATGCCGCCTTACGCACAGCTTCGATCAGGGTTGCAGTGGGCGCATCCTTGGTCAGGTAGCCCGAGGCGCCCGACTTCAACGCGCGGACAGCATAAATCTCCTCCGAATAGGTGCTCAGCACCAGCACCGCCATGCGCGGACATTCGCTGCGCAACGTTTTCAGCAGGTCCAGGCCATTCTTGCCCGGCATCTTGATATCCACCAGCGCCACGTCGAAACTGCGTTCGCCCACGCGCTGCATCGCTTCAACAGCATTGCCTGCCTCGCCCTCAACGCTGATGTCGGGTGCCGTACCCAGCATCAGGCGCACGCCATTGCGTGCAATCGCATGGTCGTCGACCAGCAAAACGGTGATCATGTCACCCATTCTTGTCCTCCAAAGGCAGGCGCAGCTGCAGGGTGGTGCCCTGTCCTGCCTTGCCGCTGATATTCAGTTCGCCCGCAAAGCGCCGCGTGCGTTCGTGCATGCCGAACAGGCCCCAGGATTCGCGGTCGGAAAGGCCGGCGCTTTCAATGCCTTTGCCATTGTCTTCCACACGCAGCACCACGTTCTCGCCGTCGGTATCCACGATTACGCGCGCCTCGCTTGCTTCGGCATGGCGCACGACATTGGTCAGCGCCTCCTGTGCCACGCGGAACAGCATCGTGCTGCGCTCCGCATCCAGCTCCAGCGCTTGCGCGTCGGGCGTGATGTTGCAGCTGCATAGCAGGCCGCTGCGCTGAGCCACCTGTTCGGCATACCATTCGAGCGCAGGCCAGATGCCCAGTTGGTCCAGCACACTGGGGCGCAGGTCGGTAATGACACGGCGCACGGTTTCAATCGCATCCTGGGCCAGCTTGGCCGCATCTTTCAACAGCGGGTCCGACTGCTCGCCGCCACGCTCGATGGCGACCGAGATGTAGGCTTTGATACCTGTCAGCAGGCCACCCAGTTCGTCGTGGATTTCCTGCGCGATGCGGGTGCGTTCGTGTTCTTTCAGCTTTTCCTGGTATGCCGCCAGCTCGCGCAGTTCCTTCTGCGACTGCCGCAGTACCTGTTCGGCCAACTGCTTTTCGTCGATCAGGCGCTGTTCCCGCAACAGGCGGTCGATCGCCCCCGCCAGGAAGTCGAGGTAGCGGCCGTCGCTGTCCTTCACCAAGTAATCGCGCGCACCGCGCCGCATCGCTTCCGCCGCCACGGTGGCGCTGTCGGCACCTGTCAGCATCATTACCGGAATATTCGGCTGCGGCTCGCCCCGCTCGGCCGCCAGGCGTGCCAGGAATTCGAGCCCGGTCAGGTCCGGCAAGTGATAATCGAGCAGGATGCAATCGGGCTCTTCGCGCAGCGCAATGTCCAGGCCTTCCTGGCCGCTTTCCGCTTCCAGCAATTCACAGTTGAAGCCCGGTGCCTGGGCGAAGGCGCGGCGACAGGCGATACGGTCAACGATATCGTCTTCGACGATAAGGACCCTTACCGTGTTCATGGCAACTCGCTGATGGTCCAGTACAGGTTGATCGAGCGCACCACTTCGACAAACTGGCGGTAATCGACCGGCTTGGTCATATAGCCGGCCACGCCCAGGTCGAAGCTGCGCATCTTGTCCTGCTGTTCTTCCGACGTGGTCAGGACGATCACCGGAATACGGCGCAGCAGCGGGTCCTGCTTGACGTTCTGCAGGAACTCAATGCCGTTCATGATCGGCATGTTCAGGTCCAGGAGGATGATACAAGGCTGTTCGTTGCCCGGCTCGCGCAGGTATTCCAGCGCAGCTTCGCCGTTTTCCGTTGCCACGACACGGTTTCCCACGTGGACTTCCTTCAGCGCGCGCAGGATGGTCATGACGTCGACCTGGTCGTCTTCAACCAGCAGGATTGGCTTGCTCGTATTGTTCATGCGTTATTCTTTCTTTTTTTCGGCAAGGTGAAATAGAAGGTGGTGCCCTTGCCAAGCCCGGACTCCAGCCACACCCTGCCCTGGTACATTTCTACAATCTTTTTCACCAGCGCCAGGCCGACACCCGTGCTTTCAACGCGGTCGCGCGGCGCCAGGGTCTGGAACAGCTGGAAAATGCGTTCAAAATGGCGCTCGGCGATGCCTGGACCGTTGTCGCGGACATGGAAGCGCCACTGGTTGCCCTCGTCGGCCCAGCCCACTTCGATCTCGCCTTCCGGCTTGTCCATGTATTTGACGGCATTCGACACCAGGTTGTGGAACAGCTGCTGGATGCGCGTCGGCTCGCCAGTCACAGTCGGCATGCCCGGCATGACGGTGACCTTGATATGCGCCGGCACCGCCAGCAGGTCGATCACTTCGGCCACCAGCTGGTCGAGCTGCACCGGCACCACGGCTTCCTTGATGCGGCCAACGCGCGAGTACTGCAGGATGCCGTCGATCAGAGCGCCCATGCGGTGGACGCGGTTGATCAGGAGCCGCATATGCTCCTTGCCTTCGTCGTTGAACTTGTCGGTGTAGTCATGCGCCAGCCAGTCGGCCAGCGAGCCGATGCCGCGCAGTGGCGCCTTCAGGTCGTGCGATACGACGTAGGCAAAGTTGGTCAGTTCCTCATTGGCGCTGGTCAGCTCCTGCAACAGTTGCTGCGCCTTTTCTTCGGCGTGCTTGCGCTCCGTGATGTCGCGCACCAGGCCGGTGAACATGCGGCGCCCGCCCAGCCACATTTCGGTGACGGCCAGGTCCATCGGGAAAATACTGCCGTCGCGGCGCAAACCCTGCACCTCGCGGCCTTTGCCGATGATGCGCTTTTCGCCGGTGGTCATGTAGTGGTGCAGGTAGCCGTCGTGCGCTTCGCGATGCGGCGCAGGCATCAGGATCTTCACGTTGCGGCCCTGGACCTCGGCCTCGGGATAACCGAACATGCGCTCGGCCGCCGGGTTCACGCGTTCGATGATGCCGTGTTCGTCGATCGTAATGATCGCATCGACCGCCGTCTCGAAGATCGCGCGCATGCGCGCTTCGCTCTCCTGCAGCGCATGTTCGGCCTTTTTGCGGGCGCTGATGTCGTGGATCGTCGCCATCACCAACGGCTGCGTGTCATTGTCCTGCAGCGGTGACAGGCTTACTTCGACCGGAAATTCGGTGCCGTCCTTGCGGGTGGCGAATAGTTCGAATCCAGCGCCCATGGCGCGTGGATGGGGGCGCTCGAAGTAACTGCCGCGCAGGCCTACGTGGCCGTGGCGGAAGCGTTCAGGGATCAGCGATTCCAGCGATTTGCCTGCCAGTTCGCCGGGTCCGTAGCCAAACAGGTTTTCCAGCGCGGGGTTGACCAGGATCAGTTGGCCGTCCTTGTCGATGATCAGCATCGCGTCTGTGGCTGATGCCAGCAGCCATTGCAGGCTGCGTTCCGCAATCGTTGAATGAGTCAAAGCCGGGTCCTGTTGGTGATCAAATCCTGTCATCCTATGATTGTAGCGTCCAACGCGGCAAGGGGCCAAATGCGCTCCCCCAGGAATAAGTCAGGCAAACTTGACTTAGGTCAAGCGGCGCTGGTGACGCGGCTCAAGATGACCGTTACAGTGGCCCCAAAACTGGAGACCAGCCATGTTATCTGAAGAAATTGACCGTTGGACTGCCGTCCTGCGCCAGCGGCGCGAGGTGCTGGCTGGCCGCGACCCTGCCGAAGTGGCGGCGATCGATGCTGCCCTGGAGCGTTTGCAGGAGGGGACCTTTGGCCAGTGCCAGCGCTGTGGCGCCGCCATCTCCGCGGGACGCATGCAAGCGCAGCCTGGCGCGGCCACCTGTCTTGCCTGCCAGGAGCTGGCCGAACGCCAGCGCTCCTTTATCTCCCTTCCGGTCGCCTAACGCACTCTTGACCCCGGCCTTGGCCTGTAAGGCTTACACGCCGGGCCTTCACTTTCCGCGCCGTTGCAGATGTGCCGGCGGCAGTCCACGGCGCCAGGTTCTCCCGGGCGCGGGCAACGCTTGAAGACTTCCGCGTACTTTTCAACGTTTTCCGCAGACTTACGGTGCGTCACGCTTTTCTTTCGCGCCGCCAGTTGGACAGTCGAGTGGTGCTGCGTACCGCGGCGCCGCGAGGGCTTTGCCTGGGCGGCGGTGCTTTCAGCAGACGGGCCTTCCATTGCCGACGGAACTGGCTTGGGCGCTGCCGCGGGCTGCGGCGACGGTTCCTCTTGCCGCCGGGCCGCAGGCCCGGGGGCCGGCGCAAGCTGCGCCTTGGCCTCGGACTGTGGCAGCGTCGTGGCCACGGCCATCAAGTCCCGCTCGACGCCGACCCGCTGTGCGAGGACCACGGCACCCGCTGCCAGCCCCGCCAGCAATGCTCCGCATGACATCCAGAACGCCGGTCCTTGCCATTCCAGCAGCCGCGCATGCGACGGCCGGTCCGGACGTGCGGACGGCTCCGCGCCGGCATCGGGGGATGGCGGCGGCGGGCCCTCGCTGCTTGCTTGCTTTTCTGTCATACGCCAAACATAGCAATAATTACATGGGAATGTCGCATGCTTGTGGCTCCCTTCGCGCTTGAGCTAAGATAGTTACTCCGGTGCAAATGGGCTACTCCCAGATGAAAAGCTTCCAGGGCTTCTTCCGCGATTTAGGCCTCCAGCGCAAACTATTGCTGGTGTCGGTCCTTACGACGATCGCGGCGCTGCTGGTCGCGCTGATTGCCCTGGCCAGCTACGACTTGCTGGTTGCCCGCCCGCGCATTGTGCAGGAGCTGACCGTGCGCAGCGAACTGTTCGCGCTAAATCTCGACTCCGACCTCAATTTCGGCGATAGCGGCAGCGCCGCCCGCAAGCTGGAAGCCCTGCGCAGCAGCCCCGAACTTTCCCAGGCCTGCCTGTTCACAGCCGACAAACGCGTCTTCGCCTATTTCAATCGCGATCCTTCAGCCAAATGCGAATGGTCGCCGGATCTCGAAAGAACAGTCCACAATTTCGATGGCTACGCATTGTCGCTGCTGTCCCCCATCCGCTTCGAGCGCGAACAGGTCGGCTATCTCGCGACCCACTACCACTTGCCGTCGATGCTGGAGCGTCTGCGCCAATATGGGCTGGTGCTCGGCGTTGTGCTACTCACGCTGTCCTTCGGCGCGATACTGTACGCCTTGGGCTCACGCCGGCTGGTCACGCAGCCGCTCCTTGTTCTGTCCGCGGTAGCCGACCGCGTTACACGCGAACAGCGCTTCGACCTGCGCTCGCCGGTGACCAGCCGCGACGAGGTGGGACGCCTCGCAACCGCCTTCAACGCCATGCTTGCCACGATCGCTGCGCGCGACGCGGCCCTGCGCCGCAGCCAGGCCCTGCTTACCAATATCGTCGAGAAGTCGTCGGCGGTGATCTACGTGAAGGATCTCGACGGCCGCTACCTGATGGTGAACCACAGTTTCCGCATGCTGCTGCCTCCCGGTTCGCCGGAACCGCTCGGGAATACCGATGAAGTGCTGTTCAGCCGCGAAATGGCCCAGGCGATCCGGCAGGCCGATCGTGCCGTCCTGGCCAGCGGGCGCGCCTCCAGCCATGAGGAAACCTCGGGAGGCACGGTCGGAGGGCCGCGCACCTACATCTCCGAGAAATTTCCGCTGATCGACGAATTCGGCCATATCTGGGCGCTGGGCGGGGTATCCACCGACATCTCGGACCGCAAGCGCGGCGAACTGGAGCTCGAAGACCTGGTTAACGTGCGGACACGCCAGATCGCCGACACCAATCGCGAACTGGCCGATTCCCTCGGCACGCTGCAGCGTGCACAGGAAGAACTGGTGCGCAGCGAAAAGCTGGCGGCTTTAGGTTCGCTGGTTGCCGGCGTCGCCCACGAATTGAATACGCCGATCGGCAACAGCCTGCTGGCAGTCAGCACTTTGCTGGACCAGACCACGGCTTTCGCCGCCGCAGTGGAAACCGGCGTCAAGCGCTCTGCCCTCACTGCCTATATCCGGGACGTGAATAGCGGCAGCCAGATTGTGCTGCGCAACCTGCATCGCGCGGTGGACCTGGTCTCCAGCTTCAAGCAGGTTGCAGTCGACCGCGCGACCTCTCAAAGCCGCGAATTCCAGTTGGACGAACTGGTGTCGGAAATCCTGCTGGTGTTGATGCCGACGTTTAAGAAGTCCGGAATCCGCGTCAGCCACACGATCCCGCACGGGATCGTGATGGCGAGCTACCCGGGTCCGTTTGGCCAGGTGCTCATCAACCTGGTCAACAATGGGCTGATCCACGCCTTCGAGGGCAAGGAAGACGGCGAAATCGTGATTACCGCCGACACCATCGGCAGCGACTCGGTCGCCATCGCGGTGCGCGACAACGGCATCGGTATCGCACCTGAAAATATGGGAAAGATTTATGACCCCTTCTTCACCACCAAGCTCGGACGTGGCGGCTCAGGCCTTGGGCTGAATATCGTCTATAACATCGTGTACGGCCTGCTCGGCGGGCGCATAGACGTAAAAAGTGCCCTCGGAGAGGGCACCAGTTTCATCCTGACCTTGCCGGTCAGGGTTTAGTGGATTTCCAGCTTACGGCTGCCCTGTTGGGCCTTTTTCGGCAGGGTCAGTTCCAGCACCCCGCCCTCGCATTTGGCGGTCGCCTTGCTGTCGTCGATATCGTGCTCAAGGGTAAAGCTGCGATACTGCTCGCCGAAATAGCGTTCGCTTCGCACCAGGGAGCCGCTTTGCTTTTCCTCTTCAACCCGCTTGATTTCGGCAGCAATTGTCACGCGGTTGCCGGAAATGTCGACTTTGATGTCGTCCTTATTAACCCCTGGCACATCGGCGCGAACCGTGTACGACGATTCATTTTCGTGCACGTCGATACGGATCGGCTGCTGTCCCTCGCCTTCGCGCGTAATATTTGCCAGCCGGAAATCGTGGAACAGGTCCTCAAAATTGCGGAAGGGATCGAAACGGGCCAGTTCCGTCAGTGGATTGTAACGCCTCAAATTAGCCATGATTTCCTCCTTTCTCTTAGTGCGACAACATGTTAGTCCTTGATTGGGCGGCTTGCCACAGATTCTTCCAATCGGATTGGTTGTCGCTTTCATGGCTAATCTATGGTCTCCAGGCAATTTCATGAAAGGCAACGACTTTTCTCGCGTAGAAATAAATGCTAGGCTACACATTTATGAAATTTACATCGGAGTAGCGCATGATCGTCGGCATCGACCTCGGCACAACCAATAGCCTCATCGCCGTATGGCACAATGGAGAGCCACGGTTGATCCCCAACAGCCTTGGTGAATTCCTCACCCCATCCTGCGTCAGCGTTGACGAAGACGGCACAATCCTGATCGGCAAGGCGGCGCGCGAGCGCCTGCAAACCCATCCAACCCACAGTGCGGCGGTTTTCAAGCGCCACATGGGCAGCAACAAGCAGTTCACGCTTGGCGGCCGCAACTTCCGCGCCGAGGAGCTGTCGGCCCTGATCCTGCGCGCGCTGAAAGAAGACGCGGAAGCCGCCTTGGGCCAGCCGATCACGGAAGCGATCATCACCGTGCCCGCCTACTTCTCCGATGCCCAGCGCAAGGCGACGCGCGCCGCCGGCCAACTGGCCGGGCTGAAGGTCGAGCGCCTGTTGAACGAACCGACTGCCGCCGCCCTTGCCTACGGCATCCACCAGCGCGGCAAGGAAACGCAGTTCCTGGTGTTCGACCTTGGCGGCGGCACTTTTGACGTTTCGGTGCTGGACCTGTTTGAAGGCGTGATGGAAGTGCGGGCCTCGGCCGGTGACAACTTCCTTGGAGGCGAAGACTTCGTCAACCTGGTGATCGAAGAATTCTTCAAGCAGGCTTCCATTCCCGCCGAATTGAAGCAGGACGGACGCTTCATGCAAAGCCTGGTGGCGCAAGCGGAGCAGGCCAAGCGCAAGCTTACGGAAGCGCCGGAAGCGCTGCTGCAAATTAATCACGGCGGCACCACCTACTCCATGCCACTGGACGAAGCAGGCCTGGAGCGCATTACCGCGCCATTGCTGGCCCGGCTCCGTTCGCCGGTTGAGCGTGCACTGCGCGACGCCAACCTGCAAACCGCCAACCTGGACAACATCGTCCTGGCCGGCGGCGCCACCCGCATGCCGATCGTGCGCCGCATGGTGGCGCGCATGTTTGGCCGCTTCCCTTCCTGCGACATCAATCCGGACGAAGTGGTGGCGTTGGGCGCCGCGGTGCAAGCGGGCCTGAAAATGAACGACGCGGCCCTGGATGAAGTGGTGATGACCGACGTGGCGCCTTATTCGCTGGGTATCGAAGTATCGATGCACCTGGGCGGCGACCAGTTTTCACACGGTCATTTCGACCCGGTCATCGAACGCAACACCGTGGTCCCGGTCAGCAAGGTAAAGAGCTACTACCCGAACAGCGAGCGGCAGTCGGCACTGCGCATCAATGTCTTCCAGGGCGAAGCGCGCATGGCGCGCGACAATATCGAGCTGGGAACCATCGAAGTGCCGATTTCCCAGGTGCCTGGCCAGAACAATGGCGTGGATGTGCGCTTCACCTACGACGCCAACGGCTTGCTGCAAGTCGAGGCGACGGTGCTCCTCACGAAGCAGACGCACATCCTGGTTATCGAGGGCAACCCAGGCCTGCTGAGCCAGGAGGAAATCAAGGAACGCTTCGCAGCACTGTCCGAACTGAAGATCCACCCGCGCGACCGCATCGAGTTCCGCACCATGCTTGCCCGCGGCGAACGCCTGTACCAGCAGCTGCGCGGAGAAGCCCGCGAGCATCTGGGGCGCCAGATCATGCAGTTCGAGCGAGCGCTGGAGTCGCAAGACTCGCGCGTGACGCGCCAGGCCGCCCGTACTTTCACCGAAGCGCTTGAATACTTTGAGCACCAGAGTTTCCTGAACCTCGATTCGTAAGCGGTCGATGCAGGATACTTCAATCTCGCGCCTGTCATCGTCGACATGGCGATGGTGGAACGCTGGCGCGAACTCTCCAAGCCGCTCGGGGCCGCACCGGAAGTCTCATGGACTGCGGCGGGCACACGCCTGGAACTGCCGCGCGGGATAGAGATAACCGGAACCTTGCTGCCGCTGATCACCGTCCTGCTGTGGATCTCGTTAAACGTAATGAGAATTTTTAACAATGCGTGATACCTTTCCCTTCCTGGTTCGCCTTGGTCTCGACGCCAGCGCCGATGCCAAGGATATTCGCCGCGCCTATGCGCGCGAATTGAAGAAGATCGACCAGGAGGCAACCCCCAGCGCTTTCCAGGAGCTGCGGGAGTCGTATGAGATCGCGCTGCAATGGCATGAGCACCATCGTCCCGAGCAAGAAATTGACGCCCACGCTGAGCCTGCCCCCGAGCCAGTTCCCGAGCCTGCGGTGCAAAACAAGCAGGAGCAAGTTCTCGACGATCCATATCAACTGGCCAATCAGGCCTTTGAAAAATTCTCGTCCCAAGCGGCCGACCTGGTCGAGCGCGGCCCCGCACACCTGCCGGCCTCCTGGAAACGGCTCCTGCAGGGCGGCCTGAACGACGACACGCTTCTCAACCTCACAGCGCGCACCCTGTTCGAAGACCGTATTGCGCACTTGCTGGCTTCCGGCTGGAAGCCAGGTCACGAAGCCTTGTTCGTCGTCGCGTGCGAAGTCTTTGATTGGGCGCTTGATAGCCGCCGCATCCTGCAGTTCGGCGAGACCGGCGCCAAGATCAACGATGCCATCAACGAATGGAAGTTGTTTGAAGCGCTGCATCCGAATGCTTACAGCACCTTTGACCAATTGATCCGCTTCGTGCGCGAGACACCTGAGCCGGAGCGCATGGCAGGCCGAAAAGACTTGATGGTATTCCATCAGTTCGCCGGCCGCTTCAACAACTGGCTCGATTTGATCATCGACCGCGAGATCCTGGAAAAGTGGGGATATGCCGTCCAGGCAGAGCTGGAGCGCAGCGGACCGGAACCCGCGACGCCGGTGGAATATATGGAGGCGGCACCACCGCCCAAGAAAAACGCAAGTTCGTGGGAATGGAATTCGGCCCGCAACTGGCCGCTGATTTTCGTCATATTCGCGTTGATCCGTGGCTTTGCGGCCTTCCTGAATGCGCCGCACGAGCCAACTCATGCCGGTCCGCCTCCTGCCAGGCCCCAAGCCGCGATGCCAGAGAAAGGGCCAAGCCAGGAGCGGATTAACGAAATCGCTTCGCGTATCGACTACAAATGGCCCCGCAACACGGTCAATGGCGAGTACCTTGTGTCGTATGACGTTTTCATCGATGCTGATGGCGCGGTACTCGGCATGAACCTGCTTCGTTCGTCCGGAAACAAGGACTATGACGAAGCAGTAAAGAAAGCAATCCGGGAAACGAAGCCCTTCCCTCCCGGGACGAAAACGCGGTTTAACCTGCGCTATTGGGTGAACATCAAGAGGGACCCTGAACCAAAAGGCAAGCCACCGACCGAGGCCCAGTTCCGCGCCCTGCAAGACGAGATCTTTTACGTCCCCGGCTCCGCGGTGCAAGCCGGCGAACTTAAAGTCAGCTACGAAGTTGAATTGAACGACAAGGGAAAAGTCATCAAGCTTAAAAAAGTCCAGGCATCGCGCGATCCGGCGTTCGACGAGGTCGTCGCCGACGCCCTGCGGGCAACCAAGGCCTTCCCTGCGGGCACCCAACGCAAGTTCTCCATGGTCTACTCGCGTAACGTGGGAAAACTTTGACAGGAGCGGGCTTTGCGACCAGAATTATTTGATGCAAGCAAAGCAGACGAAGACTGGCTTTCGGTTCGGGGCGAGCCGCAATTTAATGCTGGCGGCTGGGATGGTCTGTTGTTTGTGCTGGCGGCCGATCCCTTGTGCTGCGGCAGAAAAGCTCGTCATCGATTACATCGTGTCCCACAGCGCACAGCGAACAGCCTGGATACGCGTTATCAGCGAGTTCTCGGCAGCAAATCCTGATGTCCAGGTAACACATAACGGCTTCCCCCAGGAGCAATACAAGCGCGATTTCACGGCGCGCCTGAAAAGCGGCAAAGTTGACGTGGCGTTCTGGTATGCGGGAGAACGTCTGCGCGACGCGGCCGCAAACAAGCTCCTGGCGCCGCTCGACCCCGATACTGTCGCACTGCTCAAGAAAAGGAAGTTCTATCCCGTCACCATCGACGGTACCCGCATTGATGGCGAAGTGTATGGATTCCCCATGTATTACTATCCATGGGGTTTCGTCTATCGTAAGTCGTTGTTCAAGCAACTCGGCATCGCCCCTCCTGCAACTTGGGACGAATTCCTCCACGCCTGCGAGCGATTATCCGCGGCAGGCGTGACACCGATTGGGCTCGGCGCCGCAGCAAACTGGCCTGCCGCAGGCTGGTTCGACTACTTCGATCTGCGGCTCAACGGACTTGATTTCCATCGCAAGCTGCTGCGCGGCGACGTGCCGTTCACGGACGCCCGCGTGCGCCGGATCTTCGATATGTGGGCTGGCTTGCTGCGCAAGGGCTACTTCCTGCCCGCGACCATAGAGCAAGAACACGAGCGTGTGCTGCCTTATATGTACCGTAATCACGTTGGCATGATGCTGATGGGGAGCTTTATCGCCGCCAAGTTCCCCCAGGCGATCGCCGGCGACATGGGCTTTTTCGCTTTCCCGGCGATCAGTCCTGAAATGCCTGCCTATGAAGACGCGCCGCTCGATGTACTGGTCCTGCCGGCCAAGTCGCCAAACCCGCAGTTTCGCAAGCGCTTTCTGGCCTTCCTGGCAGAGAGCGGCGCCATTCGGCACATAGCGGAAGCCGACCAGACCCTGCCTGCCCAGGCGGATACGACATTCCCACCCATCTTGCTCGGCGATCCGGCACGCCAGGTCCTGAATCGCGCGGCCGGGCTCTCGTCGTTCTTTGACAGGGAGGCTGACTCCGGCCTGATCGGGCCAGTGTTCGAAGGCCTGCGCTTATTCCTTAAGCCACCGCATGATGCCGAGCAGGCCGTGCTCACAATTGAGACATTGCGGCAGAAGTAGTTGCCTGCTGCGCGAATAGCCGCACACCAAACACAGGCCCCGCAGTGAATCCGGTTTCAGGTTCGAAGCGCACCACTACGCTGGCCTTGGCCCTGGTCAGCCGCTCAGGCACCGCATACTCCCGATCGATGAAGACACCGGGATGGCTGCCATCCAGCTTGACCCGCGCAATGCGCTCGCCATCCACGCTGATGTGAAAATCGCGGTTGCGCTCCTCGCCCCAATAGCTGGCCTGCAGTAGCAGCGGACCGTCCGTGCACTTCATGCGGAAGCTGAAGAAGCCGCCGGTACGCGCATCGCGCCCGTTTCGGCCACGGTAGGTCACCGGGTATGAAATGTCCGAATGCAGGTCATGATCGCGCTCCGGCTGCATTTCGCCCAGGTGCATGACATCCACCGAACGGTCGGCCAGGTCCTTCAGGCGCGCCTCCTCCTTGCGATATGCGACTTCGGATGCGGCCCATTCCGCATCGGTATACGCATTGAAATATACCGCCGCCCGCCGCTCGTACATTGCGTAGAACGGCGTGAACTTCATGTCGCCCGGCCGGCCACTGCCTGCGCTGCGATAGACCGCTTTCGCTTTATCCGACTCCGCAAACGAACCGAGAATATTCGTGCCAACCAGGGCCGGTGCCAAGCCGCTGAATGGCTTGTCGGACGGCCCAAGGTCGGCCGCCAGCACCATTGGCCCGCGCAACAAGGCCACCACGCGATCGTTCCCTGCCACGGCTTCCAGGCGCAACTCCAGCGGCAGCGAAAGGCGGACGACGTCGCCCGCTTTCCAGCGCCGGCGCACCCGCGCATATCCCTTTTCCGCTCCAACAGCATGCGGCTTGTCGTTCACCAGCAATGTATGCCGGCTCGCCCAGGCCGGAATGCGCAGCGCCAGTGTGAAGTCCCGTTGACCCGACAGGCGTCGGACTTTGAGTTCGATTTCGCCCTCATATGGGTAACGGGTGTTCAATTCCAGCTTGGCGTCCGCTGCTTTCCATTCTACAAACGATGGGATGAAAAGATTGACCAACAGCGTGTCGCCGCTCTCCCAATAAATCGAATCGCCGTGCTTGGCGTGGCTTTCCATGCCTGACAACACACAGCACCAGAAGTCATTTTCCTCGCTGGAGAACTCGCGTGCCGCGCCGGACATGAGAGGCGTCATATAGGTGAACATCCCGGTGCGCGGATTCTGGTGTGCGAGGATGTGGTTCAGGTGCGCACGCTCGTAGTAATCGAAATACGCCGCATCCGGCGCCCAGCCATACAGGTGGCGCGTCATCTTCAGCATGTTGTAGCTGCAGCACGCCTCGCAAGTCTGCTCGGTGATGTGGGCGGCGATGGTGTCGGGACCGGAAAAGTATTCGCGGTCGCCGTTCCCGCCAATAACGTAGCTGTGATGCTGGGTGACGCGCTTCCAGAAGAACTTGACCGCATCGGCATCGCTTGTGCGCCCGGTCAGCTCGTGCAGGCGCGCGAGTCCGATCAGCTTTGGAATCTGCGTATTGGAATGCAGGTTGACCAACTCGTCGCGCCTTTGCGCCAGCGGAACCAGCACCTTGCTGTGATACAGGCGCTGCGCCAGTGTCAGCCAGCGCTTGTCCCCGGTGCGGGCATACAGCTCCGCGAAGCTCTCATTGATTCCCCCATGTTCACAGGCCAGGACTTGCTGCACCTGCTCGTCGCTGAGCGCTGCAAACACCTTGTCGATAAAGCCCGCGAGGCCAAGCGCGACTTGCAGCGCCTGCTCATTGCCGGCACAGGCCTGAGCGTCGAACAGGCCAGCGAAGACCTTGTGCCAGTTATACAGCGGCACCCAGCATCCATTCAGGTCGAAGCCTGCCGAACGGATTTCGCCGCGCATAATTTCTGGGAATATCTCTTTTCCGTCTACCAGCGCGCCGTCTTTGCGCTTGCGCATGAAACCGGCAACATAGCCATCGCCTTGCGCCTGTTGCACGCGCGCCAGCTCGGCCACGATGTAGTCAATGCGCGGTTTAAGCGCAGGATTGCCGGTTTGTGCATGCATCAGCGAGAGTGCCGATAGATAGTGGCCCAGCCCTTCGCCGGCAATCGTGTCTGATTCCCATCCACCGTAAATCGCAGCTTTGGTCGGTAGCCCGGCAAAGCGGTGATAGTTGTGCAGGAAGCGGTCAGGACTCAGGCGCAGCAGGTACGCCAGGTTGGCTTGCATGGCGTCGGCATAAGGCGAAGGCAACAGTCGGACTGACGACAGCGGAAGCGCCCGGGCCTGCGTCGGGACAGCCGCAGCTGGGGGCAGACTGGCGGCGGAACCGAATGCCCAAGCCGGGAGCAATCCCAGGCTGGCGCCCCCTTGCAATAACTGTCGTCGACGCATGCGCTTCCTTATCGGTTAAACGGTTAACCAATAATGTACGTGCGCCGGCAACGTGCCGTCTTGTTTCAACCCCGCGAGAAATGTGACGAAATCTGCACAAGCCGGGTTCAGGCGGATTTCTTCACCTTGGTTTCGGACTGGGACTCCAGCAGCGGCGATTCCCACTCCATCCAATCGGAACCGAAAAGCTCCGACGGATGCTGGGTCCGCTCTGAGCCATTGCCGCACGCGAGACTGTCCGCAGGACAGTACTTGTCGCAACCCCAGCAGACCCGCTCCGGATGCAAGGGAATGATCGGAAATTTCTTTGCCATGCGCCAATCGTAGTCCTGCCGCCACTGGCACAACCTTAATCCAGATCAAGTTTTGCCGGCTTGCGTGGTCGGTTCGCTGACGTACTGACCCGCCAACGTACCCATGGCACATTTTCTCCAGTACAGGAGGTTCAATATGACGGAAGTCCGCAAAGGCCAGGCCGGTAAAAAGCTGGAACGCGCCGAGTTCCACCTGCGCTTCATACGCAATTTTTCCGATCCTCGCTTCGACAAGCTGCGCGACGAAGTTGCAAAGCTCGAAGAAGTCGCCTGGCAAAACTTCAGCGACAGCCGCAAGGCGCCTTTGACCGAACCCGCAGGACCGGGCCACGCCGATCCGGCATACGAGCTGTCGGTGGAATGGAAAGCCGCTGCGGTTCGCCTGCGGGCGGCAGAAGAACATCAGAAGGATCCCACTACCCCCTCGCGCGTCCTGCTGATCTGCGGCGCGGCGCGCAATGACGGCAGCTGCCCTGGCGAAATCTCCAAAACCTGGCGCATGCTGAAACTGGCCGAGGCGACCCTGGCCAGCCAGGGGATCGTCACCGACGTCCTTGACCTGAGCCGCCTCACCTCGGAATTCGAACTGCGCATCCACCCGTGCAAAGGCTGCGTCTCCACCGCCATGCCGCTTTGCCATTGGCCATGTAGCTGCTACCCCAATCACAGCCTCGGCCAGGTGAATGACTGGATGAACGAGATCTATGAGCAGTGGGTATCCGCGCATGGCATCATCATTTTCACACCGGTGTATTGGTATCAGGCGCCGTCCGTGCTGAAGCTGATGATCGACCGGCTGGTGTGCGCAGACGGCGGCAATCCGGATCCCACCAGCACACATGGGAAGAAGGCCGAAGAAGCCAAAGCACTGGAACTGGCGGGATGGCCCTACCCCAAACACCTGGCAGGCCGCGCCTATGGTCTTGTGGTGCACGGAGACGTCGCAGGCGTCGAGAGCCTGCGACGCAATCTCTCGGACTGGCTTGACTGGATGGAGCTCATCGATGCCGGTACCCAGGCTCGCCTTGACCGCTATCTTGGCTATTACGAGCCATACGCGACCAGCCACGACACCATGGACAAGGACGAAGCCTTCCAGGAAGAAGTTCGCAACGTCGCGCGTGCCGTTGCGCACGCCGTCCGCATGCTGCGTTCGGGCGCCCTCGCCCCTCCAGACAAAGGCTTGCATCCGCCCCGCCCTAAATAGATTGCAACAACTTTTCCTATGTGGAAATAAGTGCTACGATCTTCCTCTTCTCCATTTGAATCGTAGTAGCTGGACAATATGCGCGATACCTTTCCCTTCCTGACGCGACTTGGGCTGCAACCCGGTGCGGAAGCCAAAGAAATCCGCCGCGCTTATGCGAGGGAATTGAAGAAGATCGATCAGGAAACCGATCCAAGCGGATTCCAGCAATTACGCGAAGCATATGAAAATGCCTTGCGCTGGCATGAGGCATCGCAGATCGAACATGCATCGGCCCCTGCACGCGATGAAGAACCGGAGCCAGTGCCGGAGCCAGAGGATCCTTACGAACTCGCAGCCCTCAGTTTCCAATGGCTTCAATCGGGTTCCGACCTCATACTGGAACGCGCAGAGTCATCCCATGTCGGCTTGTGGAAGATTGCCCTGCGGAAGTGCCTTGACGATGATCGCCTTTTGAATTTACAAGCACGCATTCTCTTTGAGGAGCAGCTTGTCCGTTTGCTTGCGTCCGGCTGGCAGCCAGGCCACGAATCGCTTTTTCAAGCAGCAAACGAGGTTTTCGAATGGGAGCGCGACCGTCGCCGCATTCTGCAATTCGGCGAAGCCGGAGCGAGGCTGGACAAGGCTATCGACGAGTGGAAACTATTCGAGTCGATGACACCCGATGCTATTGCCAGCTTCAGGCAATTACTCAACCTTGTCAGCATCACACGCGAGCCAACAAGCATGATAGGCCGCAGCGACTTCCTGCTCTTCCACCAGATGGCCAGCCGTTTCTACAGTTGGCTTTCCCTGACGGTCGAACGCGAGGCCCTCGAAAACTGGCGCGAAGCCGCCTTCGCCGAATCGCAGCGCGACCCCGCCAAACAAAATGCAGATGACAAGGCCTGGATCGACCCATCAAGCGAGTCAATCTGGCGACGTCCCATCATCGCATTACCGATTGCCTTCATGTTTATCGGCCTGCTCTTTGGATTCCTCAGCATGGTGATCGATGCCCGGACGCCGAAGAATAAGGAGGCTGTTGAGCGTAACGTTACCGAATCGCTTGTGCCCCCTCGAGACGAGGAAGTGTTCCAGTTTGAACCGGACAAAGACGGCCCGCCTACACAAGCCCAGTTGGACGCTGTGCAGCGCCAGGTCTACTACATTCCGGGGAGCGGCGTTGCACCGGGTGTATTGCGTGCGCGATACCACATACAGATCGATGCCTCAGGGAAGGTCGTGATGGCATGGAAGTTGAACGCGTCGCGCGACCCGCTATTCGACGACGCGGTTGAGAGTGCACTGGTTCATACCAAAGTCTTCAAACCTGAAAATCAGGGGAAGTTTCGCGCCTGGTTTGACTATACGGTGCGATAGCGTGATAAATACAGGGCAGCGCCACAGCATCTGCCCTTGAGGACTTCGGCTTACTGTGCTGCGGTAGTGAACGTCCACGACTTGTTCACTGCCTTTCCATCCACCATGGCAATCAACGCAACGCTGTAGGCGGTGCTTGGCTTCAGCCGCTGCACTGGTACCAGCGTAGCGGTGAATCCTTGCATATTGCCGTCATCAGTCAATGCAGGACCGTTAGTGCTGATTACCGGACCAAGCTGGCCTCCCTTGTTCACCAGGATTCGCGCGTCGACTGCCGTACCTCCGGCAGGCGTCAGGCTGAACTGGCTGATCGCAATCGGCACGGTCACCGCCATGCCCCGGGTTTCGAAGCTGACCGTAACGGGCGTACCTGCTTCGACCAGGTCCGGTACCGGCGTTGGCGTTTCAGTGCGATTGAAGAACACAAAGGGTACGTCCACCTGGTTTGCGTAAGGATAGGCACGGATACTGCCCGCCCCCGGCAACTGCGCCGTTTGCGAAGTGCTGGTGGCAACATCCACCACGCAGAGCGTTGACGCTCCCTCGGCCGGGTTGAAGTTGTTAGCCGCTATGCCGATATCGATCGTGCTGGCAAACAGCAAAGCCGCGTGATAAACGGAATTGGCCCACTCCGCCACACAGGTCATGTACTTGTCGGTACCGACCGTACTGTAGATCGCCTCCCCCGAAACCGAAGCGGTATAGCCCGCCGCAGCAATCCGATCGCTGGCCCGGACACCTGTGTATCCAGGCTTACCCGCCGTTTCGCCATGCAGTTCGCTAACGCCGTTCTGGTTGATGTAACTCCAATGCGCTCCCGCCGACTTGTCCAACAAGAGGCTCTGGGCCAGCAGCCCAGAGCCGATCTTGCCGCGCAAGGCATTGATGGCATTGAAGATACTCAGGTTGCCGCTGCCTGCAGCATAAGTCGGCGTGGGAACCGAAGTGACTATGTTCCCTTCCAGTGGCGGCGGTATTGCCGGCGGCGTTGTAGCAACGACTGGCGAGCCCCCCGACCCGCCACCACCGCAAGCCGCCAGCATCAAGGTCAACGCAAGTGCTGGGAAACTACGCGAGTTAAGCATGGAACCCCTCCCGACGACGCAGGAGAAGCAAAGCACAACCCAAGCCAAGCAAGGCAATGGTCCCTGGTTCGGGGACGGCTGCTGCTGCCTGCGGCAAGTCGTCCACCGCAATGATTTGAGGTGCTTCGATTTGCACATTCGTCGAAGGCAGGTAGACCTCAACGACTGGCTGGATTTCCTGAGGGGTCGGGGTGGAGATCGGCGAAACCGACGGCGCTGGAGTGCTGTCGAAACTCGTCAACGGCAAAGTGCTGAAAGACTGTGGTGCGGTACTGCTGTAGTTCATGAAGCTGAATTGAATACTGTTTACCGTGCCGGGACCGGCAAACGCTTGAGCACCCGCCAGAACGGAGCAGGCCAGCAGGCAAGACTTGAACAGCGTATTAGCTTTCATATCGCGCTCCATATTTAGGTTGTGGAAACTACAAGCTAGCTGAAGCATCAATCGTGCCTACTATCTAAGTACCTGATTACGCTGAGTTACCCCAACTTCATGCATGAAAGGTGTTAAATTTCGCGACAATTAATTTTGCAATTAGGAAATTTCACATGGCGACGGAAGTCAAATGCGCGCAAGAACTCGCTCAACTTTGATAACATACGTGATTCCCTTATCAGCGCATTAGGAAGTGAAGCAGGTGTCTACATGGGTTATTGCCTACCGGAGTGCCGACCGGTCTGAGCATCAAATCTCGGCAATTTCGGCTGACGTGCTGACGGAGCAAGGTGCTGCCATGCTCGTTAGCGAATACTTGAGACAACAACAATTAGCCCAGGGCGGCGGACCGCTGGCTACTGAGCAGTACAACTTTCAGATCACCGGCATTCATCAAGTTCCCGGGGGTACGGAAAACGCGTAATTGTGGCGCCTTGCGGCTTGACCGATAAAGGCTTCACTACCTCGTGCAACTCCCACGCGCCATCACCTTTCAAGCGCAGCACATGCGTGTGGTGGCGACGGACAGCAGCACGGTGGGCGATGCTAATCAAGGTAGCGCCCGTTTCGCGCAAGCTTTTGTAGAGTGAAGCTTCATTGCCGCTGTCGAGCGCACTGGTCGCCTCGTCCAGGATGACGATGTTGGGCTCGTGCACCAGCACCCGGCCAAACGCCAGGCGCTGCTGCTCACCGACCGACAACAGCTTTTCCCAATCCTGAACCGCATCGAGGCCACCGACACGTTCGGCGAGTTGCGGCAGGTGCACCTGCGCCAGGATTTCCAGCAACTGCTCGTCGGTCAAGCTGGTCTCCACGCTTGGGTAGATGAGCTGGCTGCGCAGCGTGCCATGCTGGAGGTATGGCTGCTGTGGCAGGAAGAAGAAATCTTCCAGCGGCGGGTGTTGAATCAGGCCGCTGCCGGTATCCCACAGGCCTGCGATTGCGCGCAATAGTGAACTTTTGCCGCAACCGCTGTCACCAGTGATCAACAGCGCATCGCCGGGTTGCAGCACAAACGACAAGTCTTTTACCAGCATCCGTTCGGATTGCGGCGGGCACACCGTCAATGAATCAACGGCGATCTGCTTACCCGGCCGCATCCTGATCCGCGAACGCTGGCTGCCGGCCACCGGCTCTCCCTCCGCCGGTGGCAAGACCAACCGCGACAATGTCTGCAGCCGCTCGGTGCCCGCCACAAAGCGGCTCAGGCTTTCAAAGTTGTCGACGATGACGCCCACCGCGCCAAGCACTGCCGTGAAGGCTCCCGCCGCCTGTATTGCCCGCCCTACTTCCAATTCACCGGACAGCACGCCATCCGCCAGCAGCACCCCCGGCAGCACCAGGGTAAGTTGACTGAAAGTTCGCTGGAATAAATTCAGGGTGCGCTGCTTCTTGATGAGCCGACTGTAGTTGTTGAAGACCTTGTCGAACTTGCTGTCGATGTTAGCCCGCTCCTGAGCCTCCCCCCTGTAAAACGCAATCGATTCGGCGTTTTCGCGCAGGCGCATCAGGCCGAAGCGAAAATCCGCCTCGCGTCGCAGCTGCCAGAAGTTGAGGCGGATCAGTGGATTGCCGAACACGTAGAGGGCAATAACGGTACCTGCCAGCGCATACACGGCCAACACGCCTACCAGCAAATGCGAAATGGACCACAGCACAGCACTAAAGGCGACGAGCTGCATGATCGAGCCCAGGAAAATCAACAGGAAGTTGATGGAACGCCCGGTGAAGGTGTTGATGTCTTCGCTGATACGCTGGTCTGGATTATCGATCTCGCCTTCCGAAGTCAGGTCATAGTATTTCCGGCCTTGAAGATAGCCATCGAGGAAGCGTCCTGTGAGCCACCGCCGCCATTGATTGGCGAACATGTCCCGCATGTAGTAGTAGAAGGCATAGATTGGGACCGCAAATGCCAGGATGAACAGGCAGGCGCGCACCGACTTCCAGAAGCGGTCGCCATCACGCCCCGCCAGCGCAGATGTCATTTCACCTGACTGGTTATTCAGCATGACGGCAAACTGGGTTTCGGCGAGCATCAGCACGATCAACAGCATCAGCAGGCCCCAGGCTGCCTTCTTCTCATTCCCCAGCCAATAAGGTTTGGCGACGCTGAGGAACTGTTTCCAGGCGGCCAGCGACAAGGGAGGAGCACGGCGCCTCTTTACAGGCACTGCTGATTCTTCGGGAGCGGCGGCGGTATCGGCTGTCATCTTCATAGCCTGAGCATACGACTCAGCATGAAGCCGCTCCGTGCGGAAACGGACATAGCGACCGCCGCGAGCAGTCCCTACCAGGGTCTCAGCCTTTGCTTTCCACTAGTCTCACTCGACGTAGCTCATCGACCCTGCATACTCAATACATGAAGTTCGTCTTCTGGCCGCCGACTTCGTACTTCATTGTAAATGACTTCCAATTGTCACCAGACTGTAAAACACATGCTATCACCTCGTGAGTTTCTAGAAGTAGCTTCAATTTATACGAACACTGGCCGCACTACATTTGGCATATCGTCATACGCCTTACAAATGAGTTCTCTCGGTAAACAGTTGCAACAATCCTCCAAATGTGCAATTAAAAGCCAAGTAGCTGCCCTTCGATATTGTCCGGCGCCAATCCAATGCTCCTCTAGATTGGCTTTCAGGAGATTTCGCCCCGCATCCATTAACATGTCGCGATCATTGTTGCTACCAGTCTTACGCAAGCAAAGAACATAAGCAAACTCCCGTGGACGCAAAACCCGCTCCAATGAAATCTGCTTCGCACCATAGTATTTCTCAAATTCTGCCCTTGCAAGATCATATTCACCAGCAAGTATGCAGAGAGCCATGAAATCATCCAAACCATCACGGGAAATTTGTGATTTCGAATAGACGTCCGAATCTGTCATCGAAAGCCCACAAAATTTACGTGCTTTGCTCCACGAAGCTACATCGAGCTGACCATCTCGCATCCATAAGGCTAGCGCGGCCGACCAATGTAAAGTCAGCCGATGAAAATCTCGACTCGTACCGAAATCCTCATCCTCAACAATCGCCTTTTGCAGCCAAATCAAGGCACGATCAATTACAGAATGCAATTCATCACCAATACCGACAAGCCAAGCTTGTAGCACATCGCTAACCAAATGGCCAGCAATATTGCCCATGGGTCGGTTATTTTCGAAGACGGCGTTAAGAGTTGCCTCCAACATCCAGTCATCGAAATTTTTTCGCATCAATAGCGGATTGAAAATCATTTTATTCCTCAACACGGCTTATGTCCGCAATACTTAACTTGGACAGAATTCTTAACACTGCCTGAGCCTGCCGTATTTGTCGTGAAATCACCGCTTTTTTAAGTTCCTAGCTGCTTGTGCTTTTATCGTCAGCGGCAAGTTCGATGCCTTAATCGAATTTATGACCTCTTCAACTGCAGAATTTCGTCTAGTTGAAATTGAGAATGCCGGCGAGTGAGCAATCTCGGTCGCGGAACTTCGGAAGTTATCGGAAATTTTCAAGCTAGTTGTCGCCTAATTTGATAGTTCAAGCTGCTTTTTTCAATGTGTGCTGGTCTACCTCCATGCTGTTCAAAGAATGTCCATTCTCAGGGTTCA
>NZ_LMFZ01000018.1 GCF_001427305.1 Duganella sp. Root1480D1
CTGTGGCCTGGATGGGATCAAGCCCGCGAATGCGCTGCCTTGGCCTTCGCACCATGCCGGCTACGCGCCAACGGAATTTGAATTATTCAGACCGGACTTGGTAAGTTACGGTAGCCAATTTCTGTGCAAGGAATTGGCACTTGAGGACTGGTACCGCCATGGGGTTTTCTTTGGCGCGCGCTTCCAATTCAGGGATCATGAAACCAACCAACTGTTGGCGGACGACTTCACACAATGGCTGGGCAAGCTGGCGATGGCCGGGGCCACGCGTCTGTCGCTGCAACCCGCGGCAGGCCTTGGACTCAAGGTTGCTCAACCAGCCATATATGTGATCGTGGTCCATTATCCCGATGGCTACCAGGCTTGGACTACACGTGAAGAGCAGCCCGTGTGGCTGGATTTCCTGCTTCCAAGTGCGGCGGCTTACGCCGGCGATCTTGATTGTTACCGGGGCATGGAAAAGCGGCCGGGGAAGCTTGATGTGCCGTTCACCGATTGGCAGGAGCTGGCTGGTGCAATTGCTGCCGATCTTGAGATCCAGGTTCCATCATCCGACGTGCCGGCGCGCCCTTTCTCTGTCCGCCTGCCGGACTGCGAGTCTCCGAAGGAGCTGCCGCTATTCGTCGCTCCGGAGGCATCATTGTCGCACCGGGTGCTGGCAACGCTGTACCGGGAGCAGGCCAAGTTCGACAACGACACACACACTAAGAACGAGAACAGCCCCTATCATTATGCGGATGCCTCCGGTGCGGCAGCCATTGACCATTGGGGCGAACGTCTGAGAAGCTGGATTGGCGAGGTGCACTTGCGCTGCGCGAACGATGCGGGCGCTACCGAACAAGAAAAGCAACTGTTACGCCGACTGCAGGAACCGCCGCCGACGCTTCCGCCCGAGCCAGAACTGGTTGTGGCCATGCCGGCCGCCGAAGTGGAGGCACCTGCAGGGGGCAAGTGGACCAGCCGCATCGCTCTTGCCGTTGCCATTGCGGCACTTAGCCTGTTGATCCTCGCTTGCGCGAACCTCATCGCCCGCTTCCCGTGGCTATCCGTGCTGGTGGCCCTGCCCTGGCTGCTCTATATGCAACAAAAGAAGAAGTAGAGCAATATTTGTAATTGACAAGAAATACACGGCACTTCATGATTTGATATTTATTTCCCTTAGGAAAAATATCATGTTCATCGTCTGGGGCCGCAAGATTACGCGCCGCACACTGGGCTATGTGGCGGACTTTTGCGGTGTTTGCCGCGTGCCTCGGGCATTTCGCATGACCCGTCTCGGTTCGGTCGGCCACGTCTATTACATCAGCTTTGGCGAAGGCAATCTGGTCGGCCACGAGCGTGCTTGCACCAGTTGCGGTGCCTTCAGCGAAGCCGACGTGAACGCCTACGCCGGCATTTCGAAAAGCTCGGGTTCGCTGGAAAGCCTGAAACGCGAGACTTTCCCCGGCCTGGATGCGGCCCTCGAGCAGCGCCTGGCCCTCGAAGTGCGGGTCCAGACCGCGCCGCACCTGCTGTCGGCGGAAGAACGGATGGGCTTGATTTTCTCTCCGTTCAACCTGCTGTCGCCCAAAGTGGAAAGGCACTTCGCAACGATGCGTATGGATGGCGGTGTTGCGCTGGCAATTGCCGGCGGCATCGGCCTGTGCTTCCTCGTTCCCGCCATTGGTGGAGCCATCTCGCCGGAATACGGCCCGCCGGGCTTCCTGCTTGGCCTGGTGGCGGGCTTTGGCCTGCTTATCTGGCAGCTGCTCGCCGCCGGGGGACGCTTCATGCGCAAGGAAATCGTGCCGCTGCTCGCCCAATCGCTGTCGCCAGTGAAGCCGAACGAAGCCGAGATTGAACGCGCCCTGGGTGAGTTCAAACGGGCCGGCCACAAGATCGGCAAGAAGCTGAAGGCGGCGCAGGTAATCGAGGCCATTCGCTCGCCGCGATAGAAGTTCAAGTATCATCGGCCTGTTGCCAAGACTATATTAAACGCCATGCTACAGACCCCTGCCGGTTTCCTGCCCCTGATCCAATCCGCCCCCGCTGCCGATATCCAGACGCTGGTCTTCCACAAAGACCGGCTGCTGCTGCGGGAGGACGGCCTGGCCCTGCCGCCGCATGCGGAACTGGTCGCAGTCGGGCTGGAGTTGTCCGGGGCCATGCCGCTGGGTACCTGGGAAGGGCGATACTGGCAGGTGGCCCAGGCGCCGCACGACACGCCGCCGCTGCCGGGCCACGCCTACCTCAGCTTGCGCGCCTTGTTCGGCGCAGTGGACGATGGCTTGCTCGGCGTAGCGGGGCGCGGCTTCCAGATCGCCGAATGGGCGCGTACCCACCGCTTTTGCGGCGCCTGCGGCTCGCCGATGCTGCTGGCGCCCGGCGAACGCGCCATGCGCTGCACGTCCTGCAGCCACCTCGCCTATCCTCGCATTTCTCCGGCCATGATGGTGCTGATCAAAAAGGGCAGGCAACGCCTGCTGGCCGCGCATGCCAATTCGCCCTACAAGCGCTACACCGCGCTGGCGGGCTTCCTGGAAGCCGGCGAGTCGGTGGAAGAGGCTGTGCATCGCGAAGTGTTCGAAGAAGTCGGCCTGCGCGTGCATAACCTGAAATACTTCGGCAGCCAGTCCTGGCCTTTCCCGCATTCCCTGATGATCGCTTTCACCGCCGAATACCTGGATGGCGAAATCGTTACCGACCCCAACGAAATCAGCGACGCGCGCTGGTTCGGCCCGGAAGACGAGTGGCCAGCACTGACGCATACGGTTTCCATCGCCAGCGAGCTGCTGGCAGCGAACCGCCCCTGAACGCTGTATACTGGTGGATTAGATTCCACATTTCACGGTCCTTGCAATCATGACTAAAGAAGTATTCACCGAAGACGATTGGCGCCGCCTGCTGGAGCACCTGGGCGAAGACCCGAATCGTCCAGGCCTGATCGAAACCCCGCACCGCGTCCACAAGGCGTGGAAGCACTGGGTGTCTGGCTATGGCCAGGATCCGGCCGAGGTGCTGAAGGCATTCGAAGATGGCGCCGAACAGTACAACGAACTGATCGTCGTGAAGAACATCCCGGTGTACAGCCATTGCGAGCACCACCTGGCGCCGTTCTTCGGCAAGGCTACCGTGGGTTATGTCCCAAATGGCAAGATTGTCGGTTTGTCCAAGCTGACCCGCCTGGTGGACGTGTTCTCCAAGCGTCTGCAGGTGCAGGAGCGCATGACCATGCAAATCGCCGAAGCGCTGATGACCGTGCTGGAGCCGAAGGCCGTAGGTGTGGTGGTCAAGTGCCGCCACCTGTGCATGGAATCGCGCGGCATCCGCACCGCAGGCGAAGAGACGGTGACATCCGCCATGCTGGGCGAACTGCAGCCTAACCTGGCAATGCGCACCGAATTCCTGGCATTGGCTCGCGAGTCCTGATCCATGGCTGACGCTATCGAATGGTTCGAAGGCGGTTTCGACGCCGCACTGGAAGCAGCCCGCGCTGCCGGCCGTCCGCTGTTCCTGTACTGGGGCGCCGTATGGTGCCCGCCGTGCAACCGGGTCAAGTTCGAGATCTTTGGCCGTGAAGAATTCCCGGCCAAGCTGCAAAGCATGGTGGCGATGCAGCTCGATGGCGACAGCCCAAACGCGCAAGCGATGGCGGCGCGCCTGAAGCTGCGCAGCTATCCGACCATGGTGATGTACCGTCCGGATGGCAGCGAAATCACACGCCTGCCGTGCGAGCTCGATGGCGAACTGTTTGGCGAAGCCCTGATGGCGGCGCGTTTTGCCGGCCACACGGCGGGCGAATCGATGGCTGCGGCGCTGGATGGCACGCGTGCCTTGTCGCCGTCCGAATGGACGCTGCTGTCGAATTATTCCTGGGATACCGATGAAGGCGTGCTGCTGCACGGCCGCGACCTGGGTGTGACATTGACCACCCTGTCGCAACTGGCCGCCGCAGCGGTGACCGGCGAAGCGCCGGCTGCGGCGCGCCAGGTGGAAGATGCCGCCACGCGCCTGCGCCTGCATGCGATGGTGGCGCAGGCTGGCCGCGTGGTCGATGCTTCGTCGCCTGAATTCCTGTTGAAGGTGCTGGGCGATGCGCATGTAGCGCGCGCAAATATGGACATCTTCGGCAACACCGGCCACCAGTTGGTGCGCGCAGCGCCGGCACGTCACGCTGAACTGGCCACTGCCATGGCGCAGGCGGCGCAGGTGTGGGCGGAGGATATGTGGTTGTCGGCACCGGACCGCTTGACTGCGGTGCGCCTGCAAGTGCGCATGTCGCGCATGGGTTATGTGGCGGAAGGCTTGCCGCAGCTTGTGCAGACGCGTGTCCAGCAGGCGCTGGCGCTGGTGGATGACAAGTATGGCCGGCATACGCTGATCAACACGGCTGCCAGTGCGCTGAACGATGCTGGGCTGCATGCGGAGGCGGAGGCCTTGCTGCAGTCGGTGCTGACGGAGTCGCATGCGCCGTACTATTTCAAATTGAGCCTGGCGTCCGCGGCCAAGCGCCGCGCGGATTTGCCGGGGATGCTGGATTGGTATGAGAAGGCCTGGCGGTCCGCGGTTGGCCCGGCGACCCGTATCCAGTGGGGCGTGACTTACCTGTCGGCGCTGATCGATACCACGCCGGGGGATGGGGCGCGGATCGAGGCTGCGGCGGCGGGGCTGGCGCAGGATTTTGCCAATGCGCCGGATGGGTTCAAGCAGCGCAATTTGACGCAGGCGCAGAAGCTGTTGGCCAAGTTGCCGGCGGGCTTGCCGTTGGGGGATGCGCTGCGGGCGGGCATCTAAAACCGGTAAACCAGTGTCAGACCCGCAGGGTCTGACACTGATACGCGGCCGTCGCAGGTCTGGTGTCTGACCCTGTGGGTCAGACACCGGTTTACCGGTTTTCTTTGCCCAGCCTCAAAACCTCCCCCAGCCAATCCACAAACACGCGAACCCGCGGCGAAAGATGCCGGTTGTGCGAGTAGATAATCGACACCGGCATCGGCGCCGGCCGCCACTCCGGCAGCACCTCCACCAATTCCCCCCGCTCCAGCAAGGCCTCAATCCCCGGCAACGGAATCTGCGCCAAGCCAATCCCCGCCAGGCAGGCCCCCAAGTAAGCCTCCGAGCTCCCCACCGACACCCGGCTGCGCACCGACAGCGTCCGCACCTCCCCGTCCACCACATACTCCCAGGGCAAATCGCGCCCCGTCTGGCTCGAGAAATAGTTGACCGCCCAATGCTCCCGCAAATCCTCCAGCGTCTGCGGCGTGCCATGCGCCGCCAGGTAGGACGGCGAGGCCACATTCACCTGCGTCATCGCACCCAGCGGCTTTGCCACCAGGGTCGAATCCCGCAGCACCCCCGCGCGCACCGCGCAATCGATTCCTTCCCCCACCAGGTCCGCCATGCGGTCATTGGCGCCGACGCGGATCTTGATTTCCGGGTAGCGCGTGAAAAAGTCCGGCAGCGCAGGAATCACGCTCAAGCGCGCAATACGCTCCGGCAGGTCGACCCGGATCGTGCCTGAAGGCTTGCGTCCATCGGTCAGGAACAGGGCATTGATGTCTTCCAACTCATTGAGCAGCGTGCGGCAGCGCTCCACGTAAAGCTGTCCTTCAACGGTCAGGCTGACCTTGCGCGTGGTGCGCTGGAGCAGCCGCACGCCGAGCTGCTGCTCGATGGCCTGCACGGCATTGGTGACGGTGGGGCGGGGCAGGTCGAGTTGTTCGGCGGCCTGGGTGAAGCTCTTGCTGTCGGCCACCGCCAGGAAGACCTGCATGGCCTTGAACTGGTCCATTGTTATCTGTTATCGAATAAAGATGTAGTGAATGCCGCATTTATTATTGCATTCGATAATAGCACAATGGTCTCCATCGAAACCCCACCTGGAGACTTCACATGGAAACCCGCAAACTTGGCAGCACCGGCCCACAAACCTCCCAGCTCGGCCTGGGCCTGATGGGCATGTCCGACCTGTACGGCCCGGCCGACCGCGCCGAAAGCCTGGCCACCATCCACTCCGCGCTGGACGCAGGCGTGACCCTGCTCGACACCGGCGACTTTTACGGCATGGGCCATAACGAGATGCTGCTGGGCGAGGCGCTGCAGGGCCGCAACCGCGAGCGGGTACAGGTCAGCGTGAAGTTCGGCGCCCTGCGCGATCCGGACGGCGGCTTTATCGGCTACGATTCGCGCCCGCAAGCCGTGGCCAACTTCCTGGCCTACTCCCTGCGCCGCCTGGGCACCGACTACATCGACATTTACCGCCCATCGCGCCTTGATCCCGCCACGCCCATCGAGGACACCATCGGCGCCATCGCCGAACAGGTGCGCAAGGGCCATGTGCGCCACGTCGGCCTGTCCGAAGTGAATGCCGACACCCTGCGCCGGGCGCATGCCGTGCACCCGATCACCGATGTGCAGATCGAGTACTCGATGATCTCGCGCGGCATTGAAAACGGCTTGCTGCAAACGGCGCGCGAACTGGGCGTCGGCATCACCGCATATGGCGTGCTGTCGCGTGGCTTGATCAGCGGCCACTGGACCGCCCAGCGCGAAGGCGAGCAGGATTACCGTGGCCTGCACAGCCCGCGCTTCCAGGGCGAAAACCTGAAGCACAACCTGGAACTGGTGGAGCGCATGCGCGCGGTGGCGCAAGTCAAGGGCATCAGCGTGGCGCAACTGGCAATTGCCTGGGTGATGGCGCAGGGCTCCGACATCGTGCCCCTGGTCGGCGCCCGCACCCGCAGCCGCCTGCAGGAAGCGTTGGGCGCGCTCGACGCGGTGCTGCTGCAAGCCGATCTGGAAGCGCTGGAACTGATCGTGCCGCAAGGCGCCGCTGCCGGCGGCCGCTACAACGACTACCAGCTATCGCATCTCGACAGTGAAAAGGCAGCTTAAGCGAAAACTTCGCCAAGAAAGTCGATGAAGGCCTGCACCTTGGCGGCACGCTGGTGCCGCTGCTGGTACAGGGCGGTCAGCGTCGGTCCCGCAACCAGGTAGTCAGCCAGAAGCGGGACCAGCGTGCCGTTGCGCAATTCATCTTCCACCGACAGCGACAGGAACTGGCCGATGCCCGCACCGGCCTTGCAGGCCTCGACCAGCGAATCAACGTGGTCAAAAGAAACGCGCGACGGCGGCGTGAACACCGCGCCATCCGCAAATTGCCACCCGCGCAGGCGGCCGGCACGAGGCAGGATGAAATGCAGGCAATCGAAGCCCGCCAGTTCTTCGGGAACAGTGGGCGTACCATGCTTCGCCACGAAGGCGGGCGATGCGCAGCAAACAAAGCGCGTCTGCAGAAGTGGCCGGGCCACCAGACGTGGATCGCCAACATCACCCAGCCGCAGCAGCACGTCGTAGCCTTCGTCCACCATATCCACCATGCGGTCGCTGGCGCTGGCCTGCACGGTGATGCCGGGATAGCGCGCCAGGAATTGGGGCAGGGCCGGCGCGACATGCAGCCGCGACACCAGGCCGGGCATATTCACGCGCAAGGTGCCGCGCGGCTCCTGCGTTGACTGTTGCAGGTTCGCTTGCAGTTCCTGCATGCCGGCAAGCAGGCGCTGGGCTTGCTCATAGCACTCGCGTCCTTCGCCGGTCAGCGACATGCTGCGCGTGGTGCGGTTCATCAGCTTGACGTGGAAATGCGCTTCCAGCCCGTTGACCTGCGCCGTGACGGAGGATGTCGAGATCCCGAGCTTTTCCGCTGCGCGCGAAAAGCCGCCCGTTTCCACGACGGCGCAAAACACGCGCAGGGCATCAAGTTTGTCCATGCCGCCATTATCCACAATTCGTGGATTCTGTTTGCAGCCCGGCCCTGTTTTTCCCGGCGCACCCGCTGCATACACTGGCTGTCATTGAAACGCACAGGAGTCCTTGACATGAAAGCCATGATCCTCGAAACCGCCGGCCAGCCACTGGTCCTCGCCGATATCCCCCAGCCGGTTCCAGCCACGGGGCAGGTGCTGGTGCGCATCCACGCCAGCGGCGTCAACCCGCTCGACATCAAGATCGCCGCAGGCAAGGCCGCTCATGCGCGCATGCCGCTGCCGGCAGTCCTGGGGATCGACATGGCGGGCGTGGTGGAAGCGGTCGGGCCAGGTGTTGCCGGGTTTGCAGCAGGCGATGCGGTCTTCGGCATGACGGGCGGCGTAGGCGGCGTGCAGGGCTCGCTGGCGGAATACGCAGCGGTCGACGCCGGCCTGCTGGCGCATGCACCGCGCAGCATCAGCTTGCGTGAGGCGGCGGCCCTTCCCTTGGTCTTCATCACCGCCTGGGAAGGGCTGGTCGACCGCGCCCGCGTGAAAGCGGGCGACTCAGTCCTGGTGCAGGGCGGCGCTGGCGGCGTAGGCCGCATGGCCGTGCAATTGGCGCTGGCGCACGGTGCGGCCGTATCGGCTACCGGCAGGGCTGCCCAGCGCGAACTGATCGAAGGCATGGGCGCCCGCTTCATCGAGCAGCTGGAGGGAGAAGAATTCGACATCGTCTACGACACCATCGGCGGCGAAGTGCTGGACGCGTCGTTCCGTGTGGTGCGCCCATATGGCGGGCATGTGGTGAGCAGTCTTGGCTGGGGGACGCATGCCCTGGCGCCGTTGTCGTTCCGTGCGGCGACTTACTCCGGCGTATTTACCCTGCTTCCGCTCTTGTCCGGCAAAGGACGCGCCGCGCATGGCGCCATCCTGCGGGAAGCTGCGCGGCTGGTCGATGCGGGCAAGCTCGCCGTGCAACTGAACCCGGGCCGTTTCTCCCTGTCCGAAGCCAACCAGGCGCATGCCGCGCCGGGAGGAGGCAAGGTGGTGGTGGACATCGCCTGAAGCGGACTATTGCGGCGCAGGTGCTGTACCAGGCGCGGGAGCCGCCGGGGTAGCCTCCGCATCGAAGCGCATCTTCGACTTCTTGCTCTCCGCCGTGTAAGTCCCGAGCCTGGTCCCGGAGGCGGTGGTGTTGCCGCCTTCGGAGACCAGGGTGCAGCCCTGGGTCTCCACCTGCCAGACGTATTTGCCGGCGCGCAGGCTCCAGACGTTATCGCCGCTGGCGAACAGTTCGAATTCCAATCCTTCCAGAGGCATCTCGCCCAAAGGAATGGCGCGCTGGCAATCCGGCAGGCGCGCAGCCATCAGCGTGTACTGCGCATCTTCCTTCCAGAAAAACTCCTGCTGCCGGCGCACGGTCAGCGTGTGTTCGCGCGTGCCATCCGCATAGAAGGTTGCGGAATCATTAACGCAGCCAGCCAGCAAAAACAGCGGCACCACAGTCAGGATCTTGCGCATTGGGCGATAGGCAGTGATTGGTTTGAAAGCAATTATAGCCCCCGCGCACGATTGCCGCGCAAGCTCCGCCGTAGGGGTACACTGGGATATTCCCGATGACTGTCCGACCATTTCAATGCAAAGAAGTTCGACCATCGATGACCAAGGGTTTCGCCGCATCCTGAACCGCAACGTGAAGGTCCCCCTGCTTGGCGGGATTGTTGCTGCCGGCATTTTCGTCGTGCTGTTCGCCTACCTGATGAGTACCTGGAGCGCGGTGGAATCCACCGAGCGCGCGATCGGCAACGCGCAGGAATTGCGCAAGCTGGCGGTCGATATGGAAAGCGGCATGCGCGGCTTCCTGCTGACGGGCGATGAAGCCTACCTCACTCCCTACATCGCCGCGCGGCCGCGTTTTGACGCATCCGCCGAATCGCTGCGCGAACTGGTGGAGGACGACACCACCCAGGTCGAGCGCCTGCGCCAGATCCGCGCCCAGCACCAGGCGTGGCTCAAGGCTGCGGACGAGATGGTCGCGGCGCGCCGCCAGCAGGGCGATTACCTCGGCATGATGCGCGCTGGCGCTGGCAGGGCGGCGCTGGACGACTTGCGCGAGCAATTCCGCACGTTCATTGCGCATGAAGAGCGCCAGCGCGCCAATCGCGGCGAAGCGGTACGCGTGGTGGGATTCTGGACGGTGGCGATCTTCCTCGCCGTCAGCCTTGCGGTAAGCAGCCTGCTGGCCTGGCTGGGGCGGCGCGACTTGCTGCGGCTGTCGGCGGTGTATCGCGACGCGCTGCAGGAGCAGCACACGCATGCCTACCAGTTACAGCACCAGGCCTGGCTGCGCGAGGGCCAGAGCCAGTTGGCCGAGCAGGGCATCGGGCAGATGGCCTTGCCGATGTTGTGTTCGACGCTGCTGGCGTTCATGGCGCGCTACCTGGACGTGGCAGTGGCTTCGTTCTACGTGGTGATGCCGGATGGCTCGCTGCAGCGCACGGCTGCTTATGGCTTCAGCCAGGAAGATGAAGCCAAGGGCCGGCAGTTGATGCCGGGCGAAGGGCTGGTTGGCCAGGCCGCGCGCACGCGGCGTGCGGTCCATATGACACAGCTGCCGGCAGGCTATATTAAAGTGTCTTCATCGCTGGGCGACGGCATGCCGCAGCAAATCGTGTTGATGCCGGTGCATAGCGATGGCCGGGTGAATGGCGTGGTGGAATTGGGCTTTCTGCGCGAGGCCGGGCGGCGCGAGCTGGATTTCCTTGAGCTGGTGGCGGGCAACGTCGGCATGGCGATCGAGGCGACGGTGGCGCGCCAGCGTCTGGCCGAGGTGCTGGCGGAAACGCAGTCGCTGAACGAGGAGCTGCAGGTGCAGCAGGAAGAGCTGCGCACCGCCAACGAGGAGCTGGAAGAGCAGTCGCGTGTGCTGGAGCGTTCGCAAGCCAGCCTGGAAACGCAGAAAGTGGAGCTGGAACAGAGCAACGCAAAGCTGGCGACACAGGCCGAAATGCTGGACCAGCGCAATGCCGCCCTCGCTGCGGCGCGAGTCGACGTTGAGGCACGGGCGCGCGACCTGGAGCGCGCCAGCGAGTACAAGTCGCAATTCCTGGCAAATATGTCGCACGAGCTGCGCACCCCGTTGAACAGCTCCCTGATCCTGGCCAAGCTGCTGGCCGATAACGCGCAGGGTAACCTCAATGAAGAGCAGGTACGGTTTGCGCAAACCATCTACAACGCCGGCAACGATTTGCTGGCGCTGATCAACGATATCCTCGATATCTCCAAGGTGGAGGCGGGCAAGCTGGAGCTGGCGCCGGAAGATGTGGCCCTGCAGGCGATGATCGACAACCTGGCAGCGGCCTTCTCGCCGCTGGCGCAGGAAAAGCAGCTTGAGTTCGTGATCGACCTACTGCCCGGCTTGCCGGAGAAGGTGTATACAGATCGCCAGCGGCTGGAGCAGATCCTGAAGAACCTGTTATCGAACGCGGTCAAGTTCACCGATCGCGGCAAGGTGATCTTGCGCGTGTCACCTGGCGAGTCGGGCTTGCTGCGCTTTGCGGTGATCGACACCGGCGTTGGCGTTCGCGCAGAGCAGCAGGGTGCGATTTTTGATGCCTTCCAGCAGGGCGATGGCACGCCGAGCCGGCGCTTTGGCGGCACCGGCCTGGGATTGTCGATTTCGCGCGACCTGGCACGCTTGCTGGGCGGTGAGGTCGAGGTGTCCAGCATTGAAGGACAGGGCAGCACGTTCACCCTGTTGTTGCCGACGCAGTGGGCAGCCGCAGCTCCGCAAGACGAGGCTTCAACCATTGCGCCAGCCTCCACCCCGCCCGAGGTTCAGCAGGCATCGCCCACCGGCGGCGTGGCGCCTGTCACGGCCCCGGCAGCCACCGAAGGCGCGAGCGCCATGCAACGTCCCTTCGACGACGACCGCGGCGCCACCCCGCCGCCAGACCGCAAAGTCCTCATCATCGAAGATGACCCCGCCTTCGCCCGCATCCTGTACGACCTGGCACATGAAGCCAACTACCGCGCCCTGGTCGCCTTCACCGCCGAAGAGGGCCTGCAGCTGGCCGAAGAACACCAGCCGCAAGCCGTGATGCTCGACATCCGCCTGCCCGACCGCTCCGGCCTGTCGGTGCTGCAGATGTTGAAGGACAACCCGCAAACCCGTCACATCCCCGTGCACGTGATCAGCGCCACCGAAAGCGGCGAAGCGGCCCTGCACCTGGGTGCCATCGGCTACGTTCGCAAGCCGGCCGGGCGCGAGCAACTGCTGGCTGTCTTCGACCGCCTGGAGCGCCGCTTCACGCAAAAGATCAAGCACATCCTGCTGGTGGAAGACGACGAACGCCAGCGCGAAAGCATGGTCAAGCTGATCGAGGACGGAGACATTGCCATTACGCCGGTGGCCAGCGGCGCAGAAGCGCTGCAACAGCTCCGCTCCACCATCTTCGACTGCATGGTAATGGACCTGAAGCTGCCTGACATGCAGGGCAGTGAACTGCTGCAACAGATGTCGCAGCAGGAGATCGCCAGCTTCCCGCCGGTGATTGTCTATACTGGACGTAGCATGACGCGCGCGGAAGAAGCCGAGCTGTCGAAGTACTCGCGCTCCATCATCATCAAAGGCGCCCGTTCGCCGGAGCGCTTGCTGGATGAGGTGACGCTGTTCCTGCACAAGGTCGAGTCCCAGCTCTCCAGCGAACGCCAGAGCATGCTGAAGGCAGTACGCAGCCGCGACCGCGTGTTCGAAGGCCGCCGCATCCTGCTGGTGGACGACGACGTGCGCAACATTTTCGCCCTGACCAGCGCGATTGAGCAAAAGGGAGCCCTGGTGGAAATCGCCCGCAATGGCCACGAAGCCCTCGACAAGCTCGATGCCGTGCCCGACATCGACCTGGTGCTGATGGACATCATGATGCCCGGCATGGATGGGCTGGAAGCCACGCGCCGCCTGCGCGCCGACCCGCGTTTCACCCGCCTGCCCGTCATCGCGATCACCGCCAAGGCCATGAAGGACGACCAGGAGCAATGCCTGGCCGCCGGCGCCAACGACTACCTGGCTAAACCGATCGACTTGTCCCGCCTGTACTCGCTGCTGAGGGTGTGGATGCCGGCCATGGATACAGTGTGATGAGCGACGGCGCGCAAATCAGCAGTATCGAAATCGAACTGCGCATGCTGATGGAAGCGATCTTCCTGCGCTACAGCTACGACTTCCGCGACTACACCGGCGCGTCGCAGAAACGCCGCGTGCTGCACGCCATGAACGAGATGGGCTGCACCACCGTCTCGCAACTGCAATCGCGCGTGCTGCATGAACCAAACGCCTTCAGTCAGCTGCTGCAATACCTGACCATCCCCGTCACGGAAATGTTCCGCGACCCGACTTACTACGTCGGCTTGCGCGAGCACGTCATGCCGGTGCTGGGCACCTATCCTTCGCTGAAGATCTGGGTGGCAGGTTGCAGTACCGGCGAGGAAGTGTATTCGCTCGCCATCCTGCTGAAGGAAGAAGGCCTGCTGGAGCGCAGCATCATCTACGCCACCGACATCAATCCGCAATCGCTGGAAAAAGCCAAGAAGGGCGTTTTCCCGCTGGAGAGCATGCGTAACTACACGGCCAACTACCAGGCGGCCGGCGGCAAGCACGCCTTCTCCGACTACTACACGGCTGCCTACAACGCCGCCCTGTTCGACCGCTCGCTGTGCGAGAACGTCACGTTCGCCGACCATAGCCTGGCCACCGATTCGGTGTTCGCCGAAACCCAATTCATCAGCTGTCGCAACGTGATGATCTACTTCAACAAGAGGCTGCAGGAGCGGGCACTGGGGCTGTTCCACGAGTCCTTATGCCACCGCGGCTTCCTGGGCCTGGGGAGCAAGGAGAGCATCGATTTCTCGTCCTACGGCCCGAAATTCGAAGTGCTCGCCAAGCGCGATCGCCTGTTCAGGAAAAAATAATGCAAACCGACCCGTCGTTGGAAATGGCTGTGCAAGGCCGCACCACGGAGGCGGTCGTTATCGGTGCATCGGCCGGCGGTGTGAATGCGTTGTTGCAGGTGCTGCCGGCACTGCCACGCGGTTACCGCTTACCGATAGTGGTGGTTCTGCATGTAAGAAGTGGTAGGCACAACCAGCTGGTGGACGTGTTCCAGCAAAGGGTGCAAGTGCCGGTGCGTGAAGCGGGCGACAAGGATGACATCATTCCGGGTACCCTGTATTTTGCGCCAGCCGGTTACCACTTGTTGCTGGAAAGTGAACACAGCTTTTCACTGAGCTGCGACGCACCGGTGCACTTTGCCCGTCCCGCAATCGACATTACCATGGAAACAGCGGCGGATGTTTTTGGAGCCAACATGGCCGGCATCCTGCTCACTGGCGCCAATAACGACGGCGCAGAAGGCATGGCCGCCATCGGCAGGGGGGGCGGACTGACGGTGGTGCAGGACCCGCAGGAAGCCAATGTCGGCGTGATGCCGCTGGAAGCGATCCGGGTGCGCCCGCCCGACCTGATACTGCCGCTGGAGAAAATCAAGCAGCTTTTGCTGATGCTGGAGATGCACTGATGGAACCGACCAATGTCCTGCTGGTAGACGACCTGCCGGAAAACCTGCGCGCGCTGACCGCGCTGGTGCGCGCCGACGATCGCGTGATCTACCAGGCCCGCACCGGCGAAGAAGCGCTGGCCTTGTTGCTGGAGCATGAATTCGCCCTCGCCATCGTGGATGTGCAAATGCCCGGCATGGATGGTTTTGAACTGGCGGAGCTGATGCGCGGCACCGGCAAGACCCGCCACATACCGATCGTGTTCGTGAGCGCCGCCGGCAAGGAACTGAATTACGCCTTCAAAGGCTATGAAGCAGGTGCGGTGGACTTTCTCTACAAGCCGCTGGATTCGGATGCGGTGAAAAGCAAGGTCAATGTCTTCGTCGACCTGTTCCGCCAAAAGCAGGAAGTGCGGCAGATCGTGGAGCAGCGCGAAGAAACGGTGCGCGAGCTGAACGCCGTGCAGCAGGAACTGGAGCGCGCGCTGGAAATGCGCGACCAGTTCATGTCCATGGTGGCGCACGAACTGCGCACGCCGCTGAACACCCTCTACCTCGAAGCGCAGATGCGCAAGCTGCAGCTCGAGCGCGGCAACATGGACCATTTCGCGCCGGAGCAACTGGAACGCATGGTGGCGCGCGACATGCGCCAGATTCATGCCATGGTACGCCTGATCGACGACATGCTCGACGTATCGCGCATCCGTGTCGGCAAGCTTTCTATCCGCCCCGCACGGGTAGACCTGGAGGCGCTGTTGCAGCGCATCGTCGGCGACCTGTCGCACCACGCCGCCGACATGCAAAGCGAACTGCGGCTGTCGATCGTGCAGCCGGTAGCCGGGTGCTGGGATGAATTCCGCGTAGAGCAGGTGATCGTCAACCTGATCAACAATGCCTTGCGCTACGGCGGCGGCAAGCCGGTCGACGTGCGCCTGCATGTCGACAGCCAGAATGCCCGCATCGAAGTCATCGACCAGGGCGTCGGCATCCCTGAAGAAGTGCAGCCGAAAATCTTCGAACCCTTCGAGCGCGGGAAAATGGAAGGCATGCCTGCAGGCCTCGGCCTGGGCCTCTACATCTCGCGCCAGCTCGCCGAAGCCCACGGCGGCATGCTTTCGGTCCGCAGCAAGCCCAATGAAGGCGCCACCTTCATCTTCACGTTGCCGCGCGCCGACGAAATGTCCACGCCGGGAGCGGCCAACTTGACGGACATTTTGCCTTTGCCAGCGAGTTGTGCCTAGAATGTCCCTATGAACCGGGACTTGCTCAGCGAACGCAGGGAATGGCTTCTGCGGCGCAATTGCTCATTGTCGCCCCAGCAGATGGGGATGGCTTATGCCTTGATGTGCCTGTTCTCGTTTGCGGTGGCAACAGGCTTTGTGATGATCGGCATGTGGCAGGTGCTGTTCTTCACCGTGCTGGAAATGACGGCCGTGGCAGCGGCCTTCCTCCACTTCGCCCGCCATGCCACGGACTATGAACACATCGTGCTCGCCAACGGCAAGCTGCTGGTGGAGCAGGTCTCCGCCGGCAAGATGATCGTGACGCAGCTCGAACTGTACTTTCTGCGGCTGCAGATTCCTGCCCGCTACGGCGAGCTGATTCACCTTGAATCGAAAGGCGTGGCAATCGATATCGGCTACTTCGCCACCGACCCGCGCCGCCGCGCGCTGGCCCAGGAGCTGCGCGCGGAAGTGCAGGGCGGACTTTTCAGCAATTAGAAGCGATAGCCCACGCCAACGCCCAGCAGCACAGGATCAACCTTGACCTTGCTGACCTTGGTGCCGGCGATCATCACGTCGCTGCGGATCTGCACTTTCTTGATGTCCAGGTTGAGCGACCAGTTCTTGTCCAGCTTGTAGTCCACGCCAGCCTGCAGCGCCAGGCCGAAGCTGTCATGTTCCAGGCTGCCCTGGCCGTCCAGGATCTTGTTGTTGGAGAAGGTGGTCCAGTTCACGCCCACGCCAACGTAAGGGCTGAATTGCGCGGATGGCGTGAAGTGGTATTGCGCCAGCAGGGTCGGCGGCAGGTGCTTGAAGGTGCCCACGGATTCGCCGGCGACGTAGACGTCATGCTTCTGCGGGTAGGTCAGCACCAGCTCGGCCGAAATATTCGGGGTGAAGAAGTAGGAAATATCCACTTCCGGAATGGTCTTGCTGCTGACGGTGATGAGGTCGGACGGGCCCACGCCGGCAATCGGATCGGACTTGTCCGCAGGGTTGATGTGCACGGCGCGTGCGCGCACTTGCCAAGGCGTTTCCTGTGCCATTGCACCAAAAGCCACGCCACCCAGGACAACTGCCAAAATCGCTTTCTTCATTTCACTACCTCTTTCGTTTGGTCATTGAGATTTGCTGACTAAAAGTTTATTGATGCGACGCAGCAAAATCTTTGACCTAAGTCAAAATTGCCCGAACGAACACAAGTTAGCTAAAACGAGAGTAAGATTCGCGAATTCACATCCCACCCTATCCCCGGAGGCAGGAAATGAAATTGCACGTCAATGGCCAGGTACGCGAGTTCGAGGCCGAAGAAGATACCCCGCTGTTGTGGGTGATCCGCGAACAGCTGGGACTCACCGGCACCAAGTACGGCTGCGGCGTGGCGCAATGCGGCGCCTGCACCGTACACATTGACGGCGAACCGACACGCAGCTGCGTGCGACCGGTCTCCACCGTGACGGCCGGGCAGAAGATCGTCACCATCGAAGGCCTGAGCCTGGACGGCAACCACCCCGTGCAAAAAGCCTGGGCCGCGCTGGACGTGCCGCAATGCGGCTTCTGCCAGTCCGGTATGATCATGGCCGCCGCCGCGCTGCTGAAACAGAAGAAGAACCCGACCGACGCCGATATCGACGCCGCCATGACCAACATCTGCCGTTGCGGCACTTATAACCGCGTGCGCAAGGCGATCCACGTGATCGCCAAAGGCGGCGACGTGAAGACCGCGGGCCTGGACATCGTGGAAGGGAGCAAAGCATGAGCGGCATGACTCGTCGTGGCTTCATCGGCCGCTCGCTCGGCGCCACCGCAGGCCTGATGTTCGGCTTCCACATTCCGTTCGCACAAGCGCAGCAGGCGCCGGCCGCAGCGCCCGCAGACGCGCCCGAAATCAACGCCTGGGTTGTCGTCAAGCCTGACGACACCATCGTGGTCCGCATCGCCCGCTCCGAAATGGGCCAGGGCACGCTGACCGGCCTGGCGCAATTGGTCGTTGAAGAACTGGACGGCGACTGGAGCAAGGTCACCACCGAATACCCATCGCCCGGCCGCCAGCTCGCGCGCAATCGCGTGTGGGGCAGTTTCTCCACCGGCGGCAGCCGCGGCGTGCGCGAATCGCATGAATACGTCCGCAAAGGCGGCGCCGCAGCCCGCACGATGCTGGTGCAAGCCGCAGCCACCCAATGGGGCGTGCCCGCCAATGAATGCGTGGCCGCGAAAAGCGTGATCACCCACACCCCAACCGGCCGCACGCTCACCTACGGCAAGGTCGCCGACGCCGCCGGCAAGCTGCAGGCCCCGGCCGCCGCCGACATCAAGCTGAAAGACCCCAAAGACTGGAAGCTGGCCGGCAAGCGCCTGGCACGCCTGGATACGGTCGACAAGACCACCGGCAAGCAAATCTACGGCATGGACTTCAAGCTGCCCGGCATGCTGAACGCCGCCATCAAGGACTGCCCGGTCTTCGGCGGCAAGGTAAAGAGCTTTGACGCCGCCGCCATCGCCAACAAGCCCGGCGTGAAGAAAGTGCTGCAGGTTGGCGACAGCGCCGTGGCGGTGATAGCCGACACCTGGTGGCGCGCCCGCAGCGCTCTCGATGCACTGCCGATCGAATGGGACAAAGGTCCCAACGCCGGCATGAACAGCAAGGACACCGCCGCCTGGATCAAGGCCGGCCTGGACGCGCCCGAAGCCGCAGTCGGCAATAGCAACGGCGACACCAAGGCTGCACTGGCCAGCGCGCATCGCAGGATCGAAGCTGTCTACAGCTACCCGCACCAGAATCACGCCACGATGGAGGTGATGAACGCCACCGCCGTGTGGACGCCCGAACGCTGCGACGTCTGGACCCCAACCCAAAACGGCGAAGCGGCCCTGGCCGCCACCAGCGAAGCGGCCGGCCTGCCGCAGGCCAAATGCGACGTGACCAAGCTGCACCTCGGTGGCGGCTTCGGCCGCCGCGGCGCCACGCACGACTGGGTGACCCAGGTCGTGAAGATCGCCAGGGAAATGCCCGGCACCCCGATCAAATTGATCTGGACCCGCGAAGAAGACATGCAGCACGGCCGCTACCACCCGGTGACCCAATGCAAACTGACCGCAGGCCTGGACGCAAAAGGCGAGGTGACCGCACTGCACATGCGCATTGCCGGCCAATCGATCCTCGCCGCGCTGTTCCCGCAGAACGTCAAGGACGGCAAGGACCCCGCAGTGTTCCAGGGCCTGAACCCGCCCGGCCCGGAAGCCTCGTTCGGCTACACCATCCCGAACCTGCTGATCGACCACGCCATGCGCAACCCCGCCGTACCGCCAGGTTTCTGGCGCGGCGTGAACCTGAACCAGAACGCGATCTACGTCGAATGCTTCCTCGACGAAATCGCACACGCCACCAAGCAGGACCCGCTGGCCCTGCGCCGCAAGCTGATGAAGGACAGCCCGAAACACCTGGCAGTTCTCAACGCAGTGGCAGAAAAAGCCGGCTGGTCCAAGCCGCCGAAAAAAGGCATTTACCGCGGCATCGCCCAGACAATGGGCTTCGGCAGCTACGTCGCCGCCGTGGCAGAAGTCTCGGTCAGCAAGGACGGCAAGTTGAAGATCCACCGCATCGTCGCCGCCACCGACCCAGGCCACGCCGTGAATCCGCAGCAGATCGAAGCGCAGGTAGAAGGCAGCTTCGTGTACGGCCTGAGCGCAGCGCTATACGGCGAAATCACCATCAAGGACGGGGCCGCCGAGCAAACCAACTTCGACACCTACAACGTGCTGAAGATGGACGAAATGCCGAAAGTCGAAACGATCGTCATGCCAAGCGGCGGCTTCTGGGGCGGAGTAGGCGAACCAACAATCGCGGTAGCCGCGCCCGCGGTGCTGAACGCCATCTTCGCCGCCACAGGAAAACGCATCCGCGACCTCCCGCTCAAAAACCACAGCCTGAAAAAGGCATAAGAGAGGCGAGGCATGCCGAGAGCCCGCGGCAGAAGCACAGACAGTGTCAGACCCTTGGGTCTGACACTGGTTTACCGGTTTTCGCTAGCAGCCCTGTTAACGCTAAACTCCGCCCAAGCCCAACAAGGCAACCCAAAAACCGGCCGGGAAATCGTCGCCAACCGCCAACTAGGCCTGTGCCTTCTCTGCCACCCCGCTCCCATCCCCGAGGAGCGCTTCCAAGGCAACCTGGCCCCCGACCTGGCCGGTGTCGGCAGCCGCCACAGCCCCGCAGAAATCCGCCAACGCATAAACGACAGCAGCGCAATCAACCCCAGCACCATCATGCCCGCGTACCACAAAACCACCGGCCTGACGCGCCTAGCCCCGTCCTACCGCGACAAGCCCATCCTCACAGAGCAGCAAATCGAAGATGTGGTTGCCTACCTGGCCACCTTGCGGGAGGAGAAAAAGTGACCACCCGCCGCCAACTCCTGGCCGCGCTCCCGCTACTGGCCCTGGTCCGCCCCGCGCTCGCAACACCCCAGGAACAAGCCACCGCCATCGCCGCCTACACCAGCAACGCCAACATGCAGCGCGGCCGCGTGCAGATCGACATCGCAACCCTGATCGACAATGGCAACGCAGTCCCCATCACCGTGCGGGTCGACAGCCCAATGACCGAGCAATCCCACGTTACCGACATCGCCATCTTCAACGAAAAGAACCCCCTGCCCGATGTAGTCCGCTTCAAGCTGACGCCGCTGGCCGGCAAGCCCGAAATCAGCACCCGCATCCGCCTCGCCACCAGCCAGACGATCACCGCAATCGCCCGCACCAGCGACGGGCAATGGTGGCAGCAGACAGTCGACGTAATCGTCGCCCTGGCCGCCTGCGTAGAAGGCGAGGCCATCTGACATGGCCAGCGCCCTGATCTACATGCCCGCCACCGCCAAGCCTGGCGAAGTAATTGAAGTGCGCGCCCTGATCGCCCACACGATGGAAACCGGCTTCCGTCCCGGCCCCGACGGCAAGCCCCTCCCGCGCGACATCATCCGCAAATTCGAATGCCGCTACAACGGCAAAACGGTCATCAGCGCCGAACTGCACCCCGCCATGAGCGCCAACCCCTACATCGCTTTCTTCCTCAAGGCGACCACCAGCGGCGCGCTGGAATTCACCTGGACCGGCGACAACGCCTTCGCCCAAACCGAACAAAAGCAATTAGTGGTGCAACCATGAGACACGCCGCGCTGATCCTGGCCTTAATCGGCACCACAGCGTCCAACGCAGACGGGGTCCGGCCCTACGGGGCAGACCCCGGTTTACCGGTTTCAAAAGACCGCAAATCCGGCACCGAATACATGTCCCCCGCCACGCAGCAAATGCAACGCGACGACACGCAAAACCCTGCCATGCTCTGGGTCGCCAACGGAGAAGTGCTCTGGCGAACCGCCCCAGCAGGCGGCAACGGCAAATCCTGCGCCACCTGCCACGCCGACGCCCAAGCCAGCATGCGCGGTGCAGCCGCCAAATTCCCCCGTTTCAGCAAATCAGCCGGCAAGGTGATCACCCTCTCCGGCCAGGTCAACCAATGCCGCAGCGGCGCCCTGCAAGCCGCGCAACTGAAACCGGAATCCGCCGACCTGCTGGCCCTCGAAACCTACATCGCTCTGCAAAGCCGCGGAATGCCGCTAACCCCGGCAAACGACGAACAAACCAGGCAAGCCGTAAAACGCGGCCAACAACTCTTCACCACCCGCATCGGCCAGTTAAACCTGAGCTGCGCCCAATGCCACGACGACAACGCCGGCAAGCGCCTGGCAGGCGCTCCGATCCCGCAAGGTCACGCCAACGCCTACCCCATCTACCGCCTCGAATGGCAGGGCGTAGGAAGCCTGCAACGCCGCCTGCGCAACTGCATGAGCGGGGTGCGAGCCGAAGTCCCACCCTACGGCGCCCCCGAGCTGGTAGACCTCGAAGCCTACCTGGCCCTGCGTGCCCAAGGCATGCCATTAGAAACCCCAGGAGTACGACCATGAAGACAATCGCCGCCCTGGCGCTCGCGCTGTCCACCACACTGCCCGCCGCCGCAGCAGACGCCATCCAGCCTGGCGCGCGCCTTGCCGCCACCTGCACCGGCTGCCACGGCACCAACGGCGTCACCCAAGGCGGCGCGCTGCCACCATTGGCCGGCCAGCCCAAGGACCAACTACTGTCTGCGCTAAAGGATTTCAAGACCGGCAAACGCCCCGCAACCATCATGACCCAGCTAACTAAAGGTTACACTGACGAACAATTGGAAATAATGGCCGCCTATTTCGCCGCCCAGAAAAAATAGAATGAGATTCAACCTGCTCCAACGCTTGCTGGCAGCCGCATTGGCCGTGGCGACGCTTGACGCCCACGCCCAGCACATACCCTTGCAGCAATTTGGACAGAACGAAGGCCTCGGCAACCTCTCACTTACCGCACTGACCCAGGACGCCAGCGGCTATCTCTGGGTAGGCACCGAAAATGGCCTGTTCCGCTACAACGGCGCCGATTTCCGCCGCTACGGCATAACGCAAGGGATGACAGACCCCTTCGTCACCGCCCTGCAAAGCACCAGCGCTGGCACGCTATGGGTCGGCAACCACGAAAACCTGTACCGCCTTGACCGCGGCCGCCTGGTTCCTGTGTTGTGGGAAGGCGAAAAGCTCCCCGTCTGGCCATTCCAGCCCATGGCCGAAGGCGCCGACGGCGAGCTGCTACTGGCAAGCGAGGGCCGCCTGCTCGTCATCACCGCAAAAGGCGACAGCACCAGCATCCGCCACTACTTCGACCAAGCCACGCTAAAGGCCCACCCGGAACTGCAAGCAGTGCGCAGCATCTACGCCGACAGCAAGGGAACCCTGTGGATGGCCTGCAAGGAATCGCTGTGCCAGGCCAGCGAGGGCCGCATACGCGTGCTGGGCGACGCAGAAGGCCTGCCGCGCGACGAATGGAGCAGCATCGCCATCGACAAAGACGGCAACCTGTGGACCCGCAGCGCCCAGCGCATCTTCACGCTGCCCAAAGGCGCCGCCCGCTTCGAAGACCGCACGCCCCCGAAAGACCTGCTGCGCAAGCACATGCTGCGCAGCGAGCTGCATATCGATGACAGCGGCAACGTGCTCACCAACGCCGATCCCGGCCTGCTGCGCTGGCGCCAGGGCCATTGGGAAACCTACGGCAAAGAGAACGGCCTGGTCGCCGCCGGCGGCGTCACCGCTATCCTGCACGATCGGAGCCACGGCACCTGGCTCGCAACGCGCGGACGCGGCCTGCAGCATTGGCTTGGCTACGGCAACTGGGAAAACTGGACCACCCAGCAAGGCCTGCCCGACGACGTCATCATCTCGGCCCGGCGCGACCGCCAGGGTGCCCTGCACATCGGCACCCGTTCCGGCCACGCCATGATGTCGCCCGGCGCCAACAAGTTCACCACGCCAGCCACACCGCCAGCACTGGCGGGCCAGCAATGGGCCAGCATGGAAGTGGACAGCAGCGGCAGGCTGTGGACCGGCAGCTATTCCGGCATGCTGATGCGCTACCTGCCCGAAAGCGGAAAGACAGAACTGGTCGCCACGCTGCCCTTCATCACGCAAGTACTGGCCGACCGCAAAGAGCAGCTATGGCTCGCCACCTGGAAAGGCGTCTACGTCCTGCCAGCCAACGCGCCCACCGGCACGCATCCGCAACTGGTGACGATGCCGGAAACAGCAGGCCGCCATCCTGAAAACCCCGTCGGCGCAGGTTGCATAGACCGGCAAGGGAACATATGGCTGCCCAGCGTAACGGACGTGCTGCGCTACGACGGCAACGCATGGAAAGTGCTCTCCTTTGGCGACGCCGTAGGCAAAGCCACCTTCGATGGCATCGGCTGTTCGCGCGATGGCAGCCTGTGGGCAGCCGCCGGCGGCAACCTGTGGCAAATGAAAGCGCAAGGCAAGCCAGTTGCCACCCGCATCGAAGCACCGGTGCTGCGCGAACGCAGCGTTTATGCCATGTACGAAGACAAGCGCGGCTGGCTCTGGGTCGCCACCGGCGCCGGCATGGCAGTGTGGAACCGCGACCGCTGGCGCATGCTGAACCAGACCCACGGCCTGGCGTGGAACGACTTGAACGGCCTCGGATTCTACGAAGACCAGGACGGTTCCATATGGGTCACGACCAGTAACGGCCTGTCGCACTTGCTGCACCCCGAAACCCTGTTCGACACCGCTGCGCCGCCGGTCGTAATCGAAGAAGCCAGGCGGGGCAGCGCCACCCTGGCCCCAGGTGCCGCGCGCTTGCCCTGGTCGCGTGAACCGCTGGTATTCCGCCTGGCCAGCCTGCAATTCGAAGGCCGGCAAGGCCTGCACTACCGTTACCGCCTGGCCGGCATGGAAGACCAATGGAACGAATCGGCCCAACCGGAGATGCGCTACGCAGCGCTGCCCGCCGGCGACTACCGCTTCCAGGCAGTCGCCGTCGACAGCGACAGCGGCACCCAGTCCAAACCCGCCGAACTCGCATTCTCCATCGCACCGCCATGGTGGCGCAGCTACACTTTCTACGTGCTGTGCGCGGCCAGCGTAACGCTTGCCTTCCTGCTGTTCCACCGCATGCGCCTGCTGGTCCACAAACGCCGCGAGGCTGAACTGGAAGCCATGGTTCAAGAACGCACTCGCGCCCTGGAAGAAGCGCAGGAGGCCCTGAAAGTGCGCGCCCTGAAGGACGCCCTCACGTGCACCTGGAACCGCGGCGCAATGATGGAGATCGTCGAGCGCGAAATCGGCAAAAGCCAGCGCACTGGCGAAAGCTTCGTGCTGGTCCTGCTCGACCTGGACAAGTTCAAGAACATCAATGACACGCACGGCCACCTGGCTGGCGACGCCGTGCTGGTAGAAACTGCGCGCCGCCTGATCGCCACCGTGCGTACCTATGATGCCGTTGGCCGCTACGGCGGCGAAGAATTCCTCGTGCTGTTGCCAGGCCTGTCGCTGCCGGCCGGCGCCAACCGCATCGAAGCCCTGCACCAGGCAATCCGCAGCGAGCCGGTAGACATTGGCGCCGAGGCCGGCCTGTCAGTGACCGCCAGTTTCGGCGTAGTCGCCTTCAAGCCGCACAGCCCAGACACCGCCACCGGCCTGCTGCAGCACGCAGACCTTGCCCTGTACCGATCGAAGAATGAAGGCCGCGATCGCATCAGCTACGCGGACGAGACAATGCAAACCTGATCAAGGAGCCACCATGGACCGTCGAACATTTGTGCAGGCAGCCGCAATCCTCACCGCTACCACCGGCTGCGCCAATATCGGCGGCCGCGCCCAGCCGCATGTGGTGGTGGTTGGCGGTGGCTACGGCGGCGCCACCGCCGCCAAGTATGTACGCCTGTGGAGCCAGGGCAGCATCGACGTAACCCTGATCGAACCCAACGCCAACTTCGTCAGTTGCCCGCTCTCCAATCTCGTGCTGGGCGGCTCACGCCAGCTGCAAGACCTGACCCGCAGCTACGACGACCTGCAACGCAAGCACGGCGTAAAGATCTTGCACGACAGCGCCTCCAGCATCGACCCCGAAAAGCGCACCATCAAGTTGCTAAGCGGCGAAGTGCTCAGCTACGACCGCCTGATCCTCAGCCCCGGCATTGAATTCCTGTGGAGCGAACTGCCCGGCATGAGCGTAGAAGAAGCACAAGACAAGATCCTGCACGCCTGGAAGGCTGGCCCACAAACCACGGCCCTGCGCGCCCAGCTCGAAGCCATGCACGACGGCGGCGTATTCGCCATGACGGTGCCTCCCGCGCCATACCGTTGCCCACCCGGCCCGTATGAACGCGTATGCCAGGTAGCCCACTACTTCAGCCAGAACAAACCGAAATCCAAAGTTCTGCTGCTCGACGCCAATGAGGACGTGGTCAGCAAAGGCCCACTGTTCAAGAAGGCCTGGAAAGAACGCTACGCCAACATCATCGAATACCGCCCCAGTTTCAAGGCGGTGGACGTGGACGTGGCCATCCGCACTGCCATCTCCGAATTGGGCGACAAGATAAAGGCCGACGTACTGAACGTAGTTCCGCCGCACCGCGCAGGCGCCATCGCCGCGCAGACAGGCCTGGCCAATATGAACAAGCGCTGGTGCGAAGTCGACTTCATCACCTTCGAATCCACGCAAGCGAAAAACATCCACGTGATCGGCGACGCCATCCAGGTCTCCCCGCTGATGCCCAAGTCAGGCCACATGGCCAACCAGCACGCCAAGGTCTGCGCAGCGGCCGTAGTCGACCTGCTAAGCGGTCGCGCGCCCGAGCAATTGCCGCTGCTCACCAACACCTGCTACAGCTATGTAAGCGACAAAGACGTCATTCATGTCGCCAGCGTGCACGCCTACAACGCCGAAAAGAAAACGTTGCTGATCGTCCCCGGCAGCGGAGGCGTCAGCCCCGGCCCCTCCGAGCTCGAAGGCCACTACGCCGATAGTTGGGCCAAAAACATCTGGAGCGACACACTTTCATAGAGTCCGCTCGCTGCACCTTTGCTCCACCTCAAACGCTGCCAAAGTCCAGAGTGCCACCATTAGCAGGCTTATCCCCTGCCTAATGGTGACCACATGCCACATTCTGCCGCGCAGCAAGTCCCCAATCTCTGGCATCTGTCAGCCCTGGTCTGGGGCACATCGCTCTTGCTGATATCGCTGTTCGCGATGCCAATCAGCTTCAACCCGCTGGGCATACGCCTGCAACTCTGCCTGACGGCAGCTCACCTCGGAGGCGTGTTCTACCTGTGGCGCCTCGCCGCAAAGCGCGGCAATCCCGAACGCCTGATGGACATTGCCATCATCACGCTGGTCTTCATCTACCTGGTACCACTCTGCATGTTCGTCGCGCCCGTGATGGTGCTGGCGGCATACGCCATGCCGGGCAAAGCCTGGTTGACCGTCATGGCGATCATGACGCTCTGCGCAGCCATCCTCACCATGGCGCGGCTCTGGAGCACGGCTACCGACAAGAACACCGGCCACCGCTTCGAAGTCTGGCTGGCAGAAGAAATGAAAGGCGACACGATCAGCACCAACTCCATCAGCGTGCTGTTAAGCCATGTGGGGCGCCACGCCACAGATCCAACCCGCATCGACGGATGGTCAATGGTCGCTGCCATTGCGACCGGCCTGCCGATCCTCAATGCCGATATAGCCTTTGACCGGTCGAGCAGTAGCCTTGCCCTCTGCGCCGTGCTTACCACACCAATGGCTATGCATGCTTTCTCCCGCATGGCGGTGCACGCATACCTGTGGATTTTCCGCTTGAACCGATTCGAGCGTGAAGTTGGCACTAGAATCGCCGTCAACCTGCGCGACAGGAGCTGACCATGGACAAGCTCCTGCATTTCTACGAACAAGAGCTGGGCCGCCTGCGCCAGGCTACACGAAAATACGCTGAAGCCCACGCCAATACAGCCGCCGCGCTGGAGCTCGGGCCAGATGCTAGTACAGACCCCGAGGTGGAACGTCTGCTCCAATCAGTCGCGTTGCTTAACGCTGCCACCCAGCAGCTATTCGAGGATGGCCGCAGCGACTTTCACAAGGCGCTGTTGCAAACGCTTCAGCCGCACTACCTGCGGCCAGTTCCCACCTGTGCCATCGCCCAGGTAGACACCACTGCTGCGGGACATAACGGGATCAATTCCGTCACGCGACTCCCACGCGGAACCATAATGACTTCGGGCGGCTGCAAGTTCACGACAGCTTATGAAGTATGCATCGCCCCCGTCGCCGTCACGCAAGTCAAATTTCACTCGACCATCGATGCCCCTGCGGCATTGAGATTGCCATCGGAAGCCACTTCTGCACTGTCCATTACGCTCGAATCCACATCGGACAGTGCCTCATTCGACCGGATGTCGTTGCCAACGCTGCGCGTTTTCATCGCCGGGGATACAGGGCAAAGAGCCTGCCTTGTTGATGCACTGCTTCTGCACTGCCTGTGCACGTGCATTGAAATCGACGGGATCTGGAAAGTGCTGCCACGCAGGCCTTTCGCCAGAGTCGGATTCGAGCAGTCGGCGGCTCTCCTGCCAACGACAATCGGCGGACGGGCACCGCGCATCATGAGCGAGTATCTGCAGTTGCCGGAAAAGTTTGACTTCGTCGACATCGAACTGCCAGCGTGCCCGGCCCAATGTCGGCGTATCACCCTGCACGTTGTCCTACCAATCAGCAACAACCACCTGCGGCAGGCAAGCATTGCGAACTTCCAGCTCTCATGTACTCCATTGATCAATCTTTTCCGCGGCCCGGTATTGCAAGTTCGCCTGGACGGAAGACCGGGCGCATACCCATTAACGCCATCCAGTCCAGAATGCGAAATATATAGCGTCGACAGCGTAGCCTTGATGCATCGCACGGGAGCCAGAATATTCCTGCCATTTCATGGTACGAGCCACGATGCGGAGGGCGTATTCTGGAGATTGAACGAAGAGGAGGGGACTGCGATTAATTTCATCGATAGACAGCAAAGTCCAAGCTCGCTTGATAACGGAACAGTCATGATCGAAATTACATGCACCAACAGCAGCACGGCAAAGGCGACGCAGTTCCTGAAGACAGAGATCGGAGCAAGCGGTTTCCCAATTCGCTTCCTGATGCTGCCAACGACACCCGCTCGATATGGTCAGCCGCGGGCACTGCTTGATGCAATGCAGGTCAACGACATATCGCTGGAGTCCCTGTGTCAAATTCTCCGGGCCCATCACTTCAAGGAAGTCGACCCATTCAAAGACCTGTCCGACAAACCTGCATCGGCATGGATCGATTTGCCAGTGGGCCGAGTGCACATGCTCGGAACAGAGTTCTCTTTAACGATTGACGAAACGATGTTGAATAATCGCAGCCTGTTCGTCCTTGCAGGAATCGTGGAGAATACGCTCGCCGCAAAAGTACGCAAGAACCGCTTCATCCAGCTAGACCTTATCGGAGACGATGACCGTGTTATATATCGCGGCGCCCCCCAAGCAGGGGACCGGGGAATAGTCTGATTATGCAGGCCTTGCGGCTTTGGTTTGCTCAAGATCAACGTCGATAAATTTTACGCGTGCAACCATAGGTACCTGCGTCAACCAGACGATAGGAGCCTCAAGTGGACAACGCACTACTCAGCTTCTTCCGGCAAGACAAGGACCTGCTTACCGAAAATCGTCCTTTGCGCCTGCGCCTGGCCCATCCGACGCAAATGCTGGAAGACGTACTGCTGCCACAACGCGTGCAGGGAAGCGAATCAATCTGCGGCAGCATTGATTACCGCATCCTGTGCGTCTCCCTCGATGCTTTCATTCCTCTTAAAGAACTGATCGCACTCCCGGTCGCGGTCGACATCGTTACCGACCGTGGTGACTTGCGCAGCGTGTGCGGCATCGTCACCGAAGCCCGTGCCGGCGACAGCGATGGCGGCCTGGCCAGCTACCAACTGGTGCTGCGCGACGCGCTCTCCATCATGGAAAAGCGCAACAACACCCGCGTTTTCCGCAACAAGAACGAAGTGGAGATCGTTCAGGTCATCCTGGATGAATGGCTGCAGACCAACCCAATCATCGGCACCTGCTTCCGTTACGAGATGGACGAGTCGTTCCGTATCGACGCCTATCCGCAGCGTGAATTCACCATGCAGTACAACGAATCAGATGCCGCCTTCATTCGCCGCATGCTGAAACGCCGGGGCATTGCCTGGTACTTTCGCGCAGACCAATCCAACTGGCCAACACATACGATGGTCTTGTTCGATAACGCCGACACGCTGCCGCCCAACGCCGCCGGTATCGTGCGTTACCACCGCGATGCCGCGACCGAGGAGCGCGACACTATCACTTCATGGTGCGCGGTTCGCACCCTGCAACCGGGCAGCGTATCGCGATTTAGCTGGAACTACAAGAATCCACAAGACTCGGAATTCATGACCGCAAGAGTCGATGCTCGTTCGGACCAGGGCTCAAACGGCAACGAGATGTCAGCTACGCTGGATGATTACCTGGTCCTTTCTCCGCACGCCGGCGACGATCACGACGATCTTTGCCAACTGGGCCAATTAGCCATGAATCGCCACGACCTCGAATCAAAATGCTTCCACGGCGAAGGCAGCGTGCGTGACTTTTGCGTTGGCGAATATTTTGAACTTGAAGGCCATCCGGAAATTGATGCGCACGCCAGCGGAGAGCGCGAGTTCGTTATCAGCGCTATTCAAATGACCATATCGAACAATTTAACTAAAGACCTAACCGCGCGCGTCGAACGTCTATTTTTTCGGAGCCGCTGGATGCCCGGAGCAGACTGCGAATTATCGGAAACGCGCGTGAACGTAGGATTCACCGCAGTCCGCCGCGGCATTCCTATCGTCCCAGCGTATGATTTACATGTCGATATACCGAACGTTCCTATGCAAAGCGCTATCGTTGTTGGACCAGATGGTGAAGAAGTGCATTGCGATGAATTGGGTCGCGTGAAAGTCCGCTTTCGAACTACTCGAGAAAAAGACCATGAGCACGCACAAGGTGCCGGTGCGGCTGAAAAGGACTTCGACTCCGCTTGGGTGCGTGTCGCCACTAGCTGGGCGGGCAATGGGCCGGGAACCATAAATCAATGTGGGGCTATATCTTTGCCGCGCGTTGGGAGCGAAGTCTTGGTTTCATTTCTCTCTGGAGACCCTGATAGACCGGTGATCATTAGCCAACTGTTCAATCAAAACGGCCAGCCGCCAGCTTTAGGCGGCATAGGTTCGTTACCAGGAAATCGCTACGTCTCTGGTATCCGTAGCCGTGAGAATCGCGGACATGGCGCAAATAGCCTTCAGTTTGACGACACGTCCGGCGAGATCGGCGTGCAGCTTTCAAGTGATCACGCGAAAAGCCAATTAAGCCTTGGCCATATTGCCGCCACACGCGTCAAGGGGGTTGCGCCCATGCGAGGTGAGGGGGTTGAATTGCGGTCGGAAGAATCTGCGGCGATTCGCGGCTCGAAAGGCGTATTGCTTTCAGCAGAGCCTTGCTGTGACGGAAACGTGCTGGCGCGCGACGGCCTAATTGGCATGGTCGAGGTGTTGGCATCGATTGCAGCGCAACTGAGTGAACTTAATGCTGTGCATAGCAAAGATAAGGCGGCAACAGAGCACCTAAAAGACCTTCTGGAGCGAATCCGTGACTGGTCCTCAGCAGGTGATTCGGCAGGCAGGAAGTCTCTGCTCGCGGGAGTGTCAAACGATGGCATCGTGCTTGCAACACCCAGCTCACTTGAAATCGGTGCGCAAGAGCATATCGGTCTTATGTCTTCAAAGGACGTCGACCTATATGCTGCAGAATCGGCGCGAGTGATGGCAATGAAGGGGATGACGCTTTTCTCACATGATGGCGGAATCAAGGTCATTTCAGCGAGAGGCACTACCCAAATCCAAAGCCAGGATGGTGATCTAGAAATTGTCGCATCAGGAAAGGTTCGAATAAATGCCGGACAGGGAATTGAATTGCTGGCCCCTGAGATCAAGGTCGCGTCACAGGGAACGCAAACGGACTTTGGAGCAAGTCAGATTGTCCATCAGTGCAAAGGAGGCTTCGTCATCAAGTCTTCGAAATTTGAGCACACCCAAGGCGGCGGCGGGCTTGAGAACAAAATGAATTTCTCGAGTACAGATATTCGGACCGATGAGCGGGTGTACTTGGTAAGTTCACAGTCTGGCTTGCCAATATCGGGCCGAAAGTACAAGTTGGAATTGCCAGATGGAAGGGTCATCGAAGGAACGAGTGATGAGGACGGAAAAACGGCTCTAGCAGTATCTGATCAAATCGGCGAACTTAGAATCACCGTATTCCCTTCGGACGATCTGAAAGCAGTAGCGGGGGCATCATGAGTGAAGCGAAAGAACCGACGCGCCTGCTCACAGCCCAAGCGACTAGTAATGGCAGCCTGCAAGCGAAAACACTACTGACTCCAACGGCTTGCAAAACCCGGGCTAAAATCAGTGTACCGCCCGACAGAGTTCTGCCAATCATATTCATCCCAGGAATTATGGGAAGTAACCTCAAGGCGACGGCTGGCAACAAGGCGCTTAAACCTGGCGAACCTGCTTGGCGCCCACCAAACGGGACTCTTGAAGCAAAGAGAGAAGTAGATCGCTGGGGGGCGAGGTCTCCTGCAACGCGTCAGAAGATTCTTAATGGACCGACTGTCTCGATTGATCGCGATGCGACAACTAACCTGAATCCTCTGCATGAGTCCATCGGGCTTAGCGCAGAAGAAGCAAAGGAAAATGGCTGGGGCGAAGTCCACTCTGAGAGCTACCAAGCCATCTTGTTTGCATTGCGGCGACAATTCAATGCCTTCCTTCGACCGAATCTGACCAGTCCCGGCGGAGACACGATTTCCAGCGAATGGGCTGGGTTGAATGTGGAGATCGGCCACTCTGAATGGAAGGAAGAAAAAGGATTACTGAGCGAAATTTCTGAATGTGATGTACGAAAGCTGGCCGAGCTCCATTACCCGATTTATGCCTGTGGCTATAACTGGCTTAATTCGAACGCGGTCTCCGCCGACGCACTCAAGCAACGCATCGAGCAAATCATCAAGAAATGGCAGGGCTTAGGGCGCAAGTGTGAGAAGGTCATCCTTGTAACCCATTCAATGGGGGGACTTGTTGCAAGAGCCTGCGCTAAGAAAATCCCCGACAAAATTGCTGGCGTAGTTCATGGGTGCATGCCCGCACTTGGAGCGCCGGCATGCTACAGGCGAGTGGCCTGTGGAACAGAAAAATCCAGTCCCAGCAAGCGCACAGCAGGAAACTACTTAATGGGGAAGGTGGCAATCGTTTTGGGCGATACTGCGGCTCGCACCGTGCCAGTGATTGGCAACTCAGTCGGGGCGCTCGAGTTGCTGCCGAATCATCTCTATCCAAAGCCATGGCTATTCGCATCTGTTAAGGATCGAGTTGGAGAGGATCGAGTGCTTCCTCTCCCGATAGATGATCCTTATGCTTTTTACGCTGACACTCAACCGTGGTACCGGTTAGTATCGCCTGAGCTCTTGGACCCTGCTGAGAATCACCTTAACGCGGTGACTATGTACAAGCAGAACGTTAAGGCAGCCGAAAACTTTCATAGGGGTTCTTTGGGCGACTATTATCATCCACGGACTTACGTGTTTTTTGGAGCAGACCAAGATGAACTCGCATACGGAAAATTCACTTGGTTAGCGCAAGCTGAGATTGCAGGAGTTAATGAAGGCTCCTTAACTAACGGACGACTCGAAGCAACTGAGTCAAGCGGAATTCGACGAGTGCGGCTACAAACTGATCAATGCTTGCACTTCTCTCCGTCTTCGCAAGATGCGAAGGGGGATGGCACTGTGCCGTACCAGTCAGGGGCAGCTCCAGGTGGGCGGGCAATCCGAACGATACGCGCTTCTGGCTTTGACCATCAAGGTGGTTATAACAACCCATCAATGATTTGCCTCACACTGCTGCTCGTCTCACGGATTGCCTTAGACTATGCCTAAATTCAAATTGTCGCCCGGCCGCATTCTCTTTGCCGTTATCGGCACATTGGTTGCGATCCAATTGTTCGTCAATATTGAAAGAGAGCGAGAAATGATTGCTGAAATCAAGAGCGAGCCCTCAAGTATAGTTTGTATTGGCAGGACGCTGGTTGAGTTGCCGATGCGGTTAGTTATCTCGTATGGCATGACCTATTTTGCCGGTTGGCACATAGACACAAAAGTCGAGTCTGAAGTGGACTTTCAAAAGCGCTTACAGGGGCGGCTAGAGAAGCTAGCATTCGCTAAGAACGAATATGGACATCGAAGCCTAGAGTTTTCGAAAGACGTGGGCGGGGAGTGGAGCGGGCAAATTATCCAATTTGATCGTGAGTCTTTAAAGTCGGTCGAAAATGGCGTGGTAAGTTATGAAGACATAGTGAAAATCGAAGGCTACCTGAACGCCAAAGGAATCTCATTTGACATTTCCGCAGGAGTTAACTTTGAACGTGATCTAGTCAAGCTAGAACACCTCATTAGTAGGATGAAGGTTAGGGACGAGAATGAAATTCCTAGCGAGAGCGGCTTTTGTTTTGATCGCGGGATCATCGTCGGTAACGAGAACCCCACTTTGAGCGAAGGGATTACGCTTTTTGCCGGCTACCCGAATTCAAATGATGTTGCAGTCGTGATTGACTCGACTGCAGGGACGAAGGCACCAGATACATTGTTGCAAAGGGTTGCGGGTAGCAGCGCCCGGAAAGAATTTCCATCGAGCTTTAAGAATCTTCGTATTGGCTCCAGACAGATCAACGAGCACATAGGCGAAGAAGTGCTTACGCGAGTCATCGAAGACGATGGTCGCAGTAATCACAACTTCGTATGGGAGTCGATCCCAGAGAAAAAGGACGTCTACCACCCCCAAATCACCATGGAATTTAGCACCGGGTTCAACAATGTAGAGGCGTTAAATAGAACGCCATTTACGGATAGTGAGGCAATCGCACTATGGGATCGGATCACGACTTCACTTCGAAATCGCCCGTTCACAACGTCTGCTAACCCGGCCAACTGAGCTGGCGATGCCAAACGTCATAAGAGTAGGGGATCCAACATCCCACGGAGGAAAAGTGCTTGCGACTAGCGCTCCGCATTTTATTGTGGGCGGCAAGCCAGTCGTCCTCATGGGTGACAAGTGCATGTGCCCAATGACCGGCCATCAGAACTGTGTGATCGTCAGCGGCAATGCCAACCATACCGTCAACGGCAAAGCTGTCGCATACGAAGGCGATAAGACTAGCTGCGGCGCGACTTTGATTTCGACGGTCAAAACATTCGCATCGAGTTAATGCATGCCCACCCGTGCCGTGGCTCCGAACAGGAGCCCGCTGTCCCAACAGTGTGGCCTGAAAGAGCCAGCTCTGCTATTGTTTTCGATTTGATAACTTATCGAAAGCATTGGAAGGGCTCAGCCTCATGGATTCGGTGCAAGAAGAAGTAGTAATCAGCCGCCATCCCGTAACGGCCGGATTCATTGGAATCATTACGGTCGTGTACTCGTACATCGTCTTCGTCTTAGTCCTAATAGCGAGGGACACACTTGGAAATGGGGACGTGCTTCCACTTGTGGTGATGGCCCCGTTCCTCCTCCTGTTCGGCGCTGTGGGTGGCGCGCTGTTCTTCCGCAGCAGGTCGGTTGCGCACCAATTCTGGGTGGTGCCAGCACTGTTTGTCCTCTATAGCGTCCTGCTTGCCGCTGGAACCAACCATTGATGTAGAGCGGCTGGCTTCATTCATGATCGATTTCACGTGGACTTACCTCCAAATTCTGGAGCTTGGAAGAGCGCCCCTGACAATCCTGGCGGCAGGAATATTCGCGACCATGCTGCAGATTCAGGTATCTCGGCATCGGCACCCAGTGAAGTGGCTGGTGTTGATGAACTACGCAATCCTTGCTCAGTTTGGAGTCGTGGTTTTGGCCTGGCTTGTGATCGCAGCCACGTCAGACCGCGGTTACTACTACGTCATATTCAATTTCCTCCTCGTTAGCTGGACCTCCCTCCCATTCTTCGTGCTCGCATGCCTGGTGCCGCTGTTTGCGCGGAGGGAAGGGCGCGCCTAGCCGCCTTGCTTGAACGGCGGCTAGCGCAACGGCATCTCAATTCACGACAAACGTCCTGCTGGTACCGGTCAGCCCATACACCGCGCCATTCCAGCCATTTTTGTAATCGCCATAGTGCCGAATGCGATACTGTCCGGTAGGCGCATCTGAAGGAATATTCCATCCAATGACTGCGCGTGAAGTTCCCCATACCGGGTCTACGCGCTCCCAGCGATAAGTTGTACTCCAATCCCCATCCACCGCCACGGTGCGCCACGAGGCCCCATCCCAGCGCTGCACCTCGAGGAAGGTTCCATTCAGCCGAAGGTTGTTTTTGGGATGCCCTGTCCAGAACGAGACCTCTACCCGCTGTCCGCGCGAGTAGCTGGCGTTAGCCTGCCGCTCGACATCTCCAAAGCTCTTGAAGATCGGCGTGTTATCCAGCACCACCCCGGTCTGGAACGACATCTGGTTGCCGCTCAAGTCCCGCACCGGTGCACTGCCACCGGCCGCAGTCCCTTGCCGCATCGCCGTAGCCAATTCGTGGAAGCTTTGTTGGTATGCCGCCAGCGTCCACTTGCCGAAGTGCGTGGAAGCCCCTTCGTAATGCTGCGCGTCGTATTCCTCCGGCGTGGTCACATAACCCGAATAGGCATTCGAATATCCGGCAAACACCACGTGCCGCACGCTATCCCCCAACGCCGCCTTGACGGTTTCCCGCACGCGCCGCCCGGACATAATGGTGAACTCCGCCGGCGCCGCAATGATCGCCAACTGCCCAATCCTCACGATGGAGACCGGCAGCACCTCGGGCGACCAGGGGAAGGGCGCTTGCGTGCCAGTTGACAGCAGCACGGGCTTCACGCCCTGGCAATCACGCACCCATTGCGGGGCCGGCGCGATAATGCCGCCCAGCGCCTGGAAGAATGGATTGCCCGTCAAATCGCCCTCGTTGAAGCCATCCAGCCCGCGCCCATCCTCCGTACCTGCCGCGAAAGCGCTGCCGATGGCTGCGGGACAAGTATTGCGCGCCACGCCATCCGCAAAGCGCGCCTCCACTGATACGCGGGAAAAGTCGATATAGCGCTGCCGGTAGTCCACCGGCCCCGCCAATGGTTCCAGCGTGCCGTTGTAGATAGCCAGCGCCTTCTGCAGCTGGCGCTCGCCGATGATGCGTGTGTTATCCAGCTCATTGGCCGTTGGCCCGGTGCCATCCAGGTTCAGGTTCGGCGTCATGTCGCCTGCGTTCGACTGCGCAAAGGCTGCCACAAAGTCTCCATCGGAGTTGTAGCGCACGCCCTTCAGCTCATGCTCCCATCGCCATTCCGCATAACCTTTGTTGTCCGGCGTGATCAGGCGGTTCAGCGGCGTCATCGAAACGCCATGTGTCGCGAACCAGCTGATCACCCCTACGTCATTGCTTCCCTGCTTGAAGCGCAGCACGGTCATTTCTGGATCAATATTGCGGCCCCAGCGATCACGCTCCGCCTGCGGATTGCGCAGGTAGGCTGGGTTCGAGCGGTTGTTGCTCGCATCGGTCAGTTCACCCTTGCCAATAGCGATGCTGCCCGGCTTCAGGTCGCGATGGGCCTTGTCGATCGCCGCCACAATGCCGCTGACAATCGCATCGAATGTGCGTGAGTTGAACCCGTAGGTAGTGAAGTTGTACAAGGCGTAATGCGAAAAACCGCCCGGCCCGCCATGCGTATGCGTCGCGGACAGGATCACATTCTCCGCCGAATACAAGCTGCCATATCGAGCCTGTAACTGCCGTAGCACGGCCTGCTGCACACCCTGGAACACCATGCCCAGGTCATTGTTGACGAACACCATGCGCTTGCCGCTCGCTTGGTCCACTACGATGAAAGCCCGCGCACGCTGCCGCATATGGATGCCGGCCGTAACCTGCGAGGTCGAGCCATACCCCATCATGCCTACTTCCGCCGCCTCTCCTGTAATGTCGGACATGCCGCGCCCGACCAGGAAAGGATCTGCAAATGCCGCACTACAAACCACGCTTGCGCCCAACAGAGAAACCAGACGCACGAATCGAAGTTGTTTCGTCATGACCGTCCCCTTTGCCGCTGCTGTTTGAAAAACGACGAACTTGGAGAATAACAGTGTTTTTCTGTGTCGCCATGACGCTGATCAAAACGCCACAGTAGCAAGCGAAAAGTGAAACAAGTGTACGAAGATTGCGGACTTGGCGTACAGACCGGGGCGCCACCTTAATCATCGAAAGGTAACAAGAGATGCGGAAAGATGCCCTCAGCAGGATGCTGGCCACGGAGATTTGCAATGCCAACTCGATCGCCGATGCGCTGTTGATGTACAGGTCCTTCGCCCAATTTCTTACAGAATACAAGTTCGTATTTGCTGCAGAAAAAGGGGGAGCACCAGGCTTTGCAGTGAACCGTTCCTTCAGCTCAGGTGCGGCAGTGCGTAGTATTTTTGGAACCCCAAATGTGTTCGTACTGGATCGCCAAACCTTTGCAGACATGGACAAGAATGGCCCTGTTGACTATCCCTTGGATTATTCGATTTCCATGGATACAGAGGCCATGAGCTATCTTCACCCTTTCATTGCTGGGAGTCCCAATAACGGCATCCCCGGCGACTTCAAGGAGGTGTTCGCATTCATCGCAGAAGACAAAGTTAACGTTGATCCAACGCCATATATGTGCGAAAACATCCTTAAGCTGGACGAACAGAAACTGGCCGACGGGGTCTTCAAGACATTGAGATCGTATGAGATCCTTCGAACTTTGGACAAAAGTCGATTTCACACGAAGGGCGAGATCTGTTCTCTATTGACGGATGCCGAGGTCGATGCTCGCGCATTGGAACTGATTTCTGGAATGTATCGAGATCGAAGTAATCATTCAGCGATGGCCGGGCTGCATGCTCGTCATAGCTATTTTTATTTGTGCCTGCTGAAGATGGCAGAGATTCAGATTAAGTCGCCGAGGCGAAGCACGAAGCACAAGCTCATTGAGTTCATCACTTTCTGTGATGAGGAAATGGCTACCCTGTTTGCTCGGGAAACCGCGATTGCGGCCGCATACTTTGAAAGAGGGCACGATCTGACATTTTTCGGAAAGATACACAAAGGGAAGAGCCTCCACGAACCGCTCAAGAATATGGCCTGGGACCTTTGCCATGTTCGGCAACTGGAAGAAGGAATGACGATGTTGCCTGTACGGGAAGCGCGATACTTCTTCACTGCGCTTCTCACTTTCGATAAGCGCCTGATTGAGATCATCGATTTGTATCCGTTGCGCTCATTCGGGTTCAAGGTCTCCGGGGACGTACAGATCTCGAATTACGGTGGGGACTTGATCGACAATGTATTTACAAGCGATCTGGACAGGGCCTCGCTGCGTGAGCGCTTCCTTTCGAGCGGCGCCCTGGATTCTCGTTCGAGTCGCAGGAGCCAAGTTCGAAAGGACCTTCCGGATATTGTTGCACGAATGGAGGGCGCTATTGCCAGGTGGAGCTAACTCTCCTGCGTTCTGGTTTGGAATGGCCTAGGGCATGGCTGGCAGAACGGGCCAGCGTTCGGCAATGTTCCCTCCCTCAATAACAACAATATCGCCAAATTGCTGCAATACTGACTCGCTCTGTCTCGGCCGCAAGAACACAAAATCATCCGCCTGCAACTGCTGCGCGCCCGACCCCAGCAAAGCCTGCTGGTTGGAAGAATTCCCATACAACCGGCTAGGCGCCAGCCCTGCCGGCGACACGGGGTCTGCCATCCAGTTGCCGCCGTAGACGAAGTACACCCGTTCCTGGTTCACATCCCAAGCGCGAGCAGCATCACCCAGGGTCTCCACGCCGCGCGGCATCTGGAAATGCCGCCCAGCTTTCAGCACCGGCGTTGCAATGAAAGCTGCTGGAGCAAGGTCCTTCAGCAAATCGGTGTCGAAGTCACTCGGCTTGACCAGCGCCGACCCAAGTGCAACTTCATTCGCTGCGCCGCTGCCGTCATGCATGCGATAAGTAGGCGACCCGCCCGCATTGAACACGATTCCTTCCAGACTGCCGGCCGGGCGCAAGGCTTGTGTAGCAAGCCCAGCGTAGTCGCGATAGATCGCTTTGGCATCCACCAGCGCCTTCTCGCGCAGGCTTGCCAGGGGCAGCTTGGGCACGTGCGCGTCGTAGCCCATCATCCCGCCCCACTGCAAGCGTGGCTCGTCCCTGAGGATAGCCAGCATCTGCTGCAGCATCTGCGTGCTATCGACCCCGCCGCGATGCAGGCCTACATCAATCTCCAGGCTCACGCGCATTTCGAGCTGTTGCGTCCGCGCCAGATCGCGATATTGCGCCAGGCGCTCCGGCGTATCCACAAGCCACTGCAACTGCTTCACAGGATCGAACTGCCCGCCCTGGAAGCTGCGATAAAACTCCGCCGCCGCCGCTCCCGGCAACGGCTTGCCCAGCAAAAGGTCCACATCTCCACGCTGCGCGGCAAGCTGTTGCAGATAGGGCAGGTTGAACACCATAAGCCGGCGCGTTTGCATGGTCTGCATCAGCAAGTCCAGCAGGGGCAGGCAGGGCAGGGACTTGGCCACCAGCCGCAAAGGCAAGCGCCCATCCACATTGTGCATCACCTGGCGCGCATTAGCCAACAGGCGGTCGCGGTCGATGACCATGGTTGGCGTGGCGATCCCCGCCGCGCGCAAAGCCTTCGAAGCTCGCGCAAAGTACTCCGCATGCGGCGCACCCTTGTCGCGTGGACGAACCGCGAGCGTGGCAGCGCCAACCAGCCCGGCGCCAATGGCTGTGATCACGGCACGACGTTTCAGCGCCACCATTACGCCACTCCGAACATCGAACGCAGGTGCGGGTTCAGCATGCGCCCCTGCGGATCCATCTGCTGCCGCAGCGCCAGGAAATCCTTCCAGCGCGGATAAATCGCCGCCAGCTCCTTCGCTGTCAGGTTATGCAGCTTGCCCCAGTGCGGCCGTCCGCCATGCTTGCGGAAGATCGGCCCCAGTTCAGACACCAGGTAATCGTAAGCCTCCCCATGCGCCGCATGTACGGCAATGGAGCAACTGTCGCGCATGTAGAAGGGGCTGAGCCAAGCATCGTCTCCTTTCACGAAGCGGAACTCCATGGGGAAATAGACCTCGTTGCGCTTTTCGAGCGCGGCGATGATCTCCTTAACGCAGGCAATGCCCGCCTCCCGTGGCACGTGGTATTCGGTCTCGTTGAAGCGCGTTGGCCGCACTGTGGAAAGCAGCTTCCACGATCGATTTTTCGCTTCCTCGGTAAGGTCTTCATCGATCAACTTGCCGGCTGCCCAGCGCCGCATTTCCGGGAACCTGCCCAGCCAATCGCGCAGCTTGCGTAAGTCGCTCAGCATCTCCTCGTCCTGCGAATGCGGAACCAGCACATCGCTGCCCTGGTACTCGTCGTGCGCGATGCCTGCCGCATAGCCGGTGAAGGGCAGGTAGTAGAACTCGAAATGCCGATGCTTGCGCGCCAGATCGCCTGCCTGCTCCAGCATTTCGCCCACAGGGCGCAGCCACACCTTGCGGTGCAGGCTGAAGGACGGCACCACCCGTATGGTCGCCTGTGTGATCACACCCACGCTGCCGAGGGAAACGCGCGCCGCCGCCATCTGCTCCGGATGGCGCTCCTGGTCCCACTCCACCACTTCGCCCTGAGGCGTAACCAGGCGCAGCGACATCACATCCGCATGCATGGCCTGCAGGTTCGCGCCGGTGCCATGCGTGCCAGTGCTGATGGCGCCTGCCAGTGACTGCATGTCGATATCCGGCAGGTTGCGCAATGCCAGGCCAACGCCATCCAGCTCACGCGAAATCGCAGCCAGGCGCGTGCCGGCGCGCAGCGTAGCTGTCATTGCAGCCTTGTCATGCGACAGCACGCCCGACAGGCGCTCCAGCGAAACTATCGTGCCGTTGGTTGGCACCAGGGGAGTGAAGGAGTGGCCCGCGCCAACACAGCGCACCGTGCCGCCGGCGTTGCGCAGCAGGTCCGCCAGCGCCTGCTCGTCGGCCGGCGTGGCCAGTGACTGCGCTTGGCATTGCTGCGCCTCTGACCAGTTCTTCCAGCGGAAGGGACGTGGCACTGCCGGTGCGGCCTGGGCACGGCCCGCAAGTAGGCCAGCCGCCGCAGCCATGGCACCAGCTTTCAGGAAAAGACGGCGCTGTTTCATGTTCCGCTCCTCGCCATGAAGAGCGTCAGCGCGCGCAGGTCGTCTGCGCTGCAGTCATTGCATTGACCCATGGCCGGCATGGCGTTGAAACCATCGCTCGCATGCTGTACCAGTTGGTCGATTCCTTTCTCCAGGCGCTGTTTCCAGTGCGGCGCAAATCCCGCCAGCGGCGCCCCGCTGCCGTTCCGCGCATGGCAGACCATGCACGAACGCTCATAGCTCTCCGCCAGCCGCGCATTGACTGGCCGGGAAGTCTCGGCCCATTGCAGGTCGGCTGTAGCCGGCTCCTGTTTGGCAGCAGAGCAGGCACTCAAGCCCGCCAGCACCATCACCACGCCTAACAACGCTCGCATCGACTCCCCTTCTTCAAGTGGGACAACGTCGAATGAGAATAACGATGAACTTAGAAAAAAACAACGTTTTTCAAACTGGCGAGGTAAGGTATTGTGAAAAAAGCCACAGGGTCATGCTGATTTGAATCGATGAAGGATTCCAGTGAGGAGTACGTCTATTAACGCATCCAAGTGGCGATTGAATTCGTCGTGCTCAAACCAGGGTTCGTTCTCACCAAACACGAGCCGCAGCGACACCATGCCGTGAAGGCCTTCCCAGAAGATTTGAGCGGTGGCTTCTGCCTGGTCTGGCGCAATCTGTCCTGCCGCAGCTAGATCAATGAAGAACTGGCAGGCAAAGGCATATGGATCCTGCGCCAAATTTCCATGTTCAACACGCGAGCTTTCCACCGGTGCGTGGGGCCGACGCTCCATGAAGACCAGTGCGTACTGGTCAGGGTGGCGCATGCCGAAGGTTACATATGCTCGTCCAACACGACGAATGTTTTCCAGAATTGGCAGGTCTTCATCGACCACATTGCGCATGGCTTTGACCAGGTCGAGCAAGTCGCTGTCCATCGCCTGAGTGATCAGGGTGGCTTTATTCTGGAACAGGTTGTAGACAACAGTCGTAGAAAAGCCCGCCTTCTCCGCGACTTTTCGCAACGTGATCTCGCGCGCGCCGCCCGTTTTGATCAAGGCGCGCACTGCTTTGATGATGTCCTTGCGACGTTGTTCGGACTCGCGGAGTTTGCGCAACTCTACGCTGGTTGATTTGTTCATTCAGTCCATTTTTCGGGGAGCGTTCGCGGCTGAGACTACCATGCAGTCATCAGGCATAGCAACGGAAACGCTGAGTTTTCAGGTTGAAATCATTGGTTTTTAATCAACTTGGTGAAGTAGACTTCAGGTACTGCGTACTTTAAACTGTCGCTCTTTGTCCGCCGTGCAGCGCGAACTCACCCAGAGATAAGTAAGAATGAAACTCACGGAAGACTCCCCAGCGCATGCGCAACAAGACGGCATATCGCCAATACTCCAAGGCAACGAAAAGCGCGCCGCCATCGTTAGCAAGAACTTCCGCCGGGAGTTTGCCAGACACTTGGAAGGCCCGGGGACGACGCCGTTGCTGCTGAATGGCGATGCACTCAGTGTGTTGCGCGAACTGCCTGATGAGAGCGTCGATTTTGCCATGACTTCACCCCCTTACTGGGGCAAGCGAGAGTATGAAAATGGTGGACTCGGACTGGAGCCTGATTACCGTGACTTCGTCAAGGACTTGGCTGCCATACTCCTTGAATTGAAACGTGTGTTGAAGTGGGAGGGGTCGTTCTGGCTGAATCTCGGCGACACTTACAATGGCAAAGGACTGGTGGGAGTGCCGTGGCGAGTCGCATTCGAACTGATTGATAACCAGGGCTGGATACTTCGTAACAGCGTCATCTGGAACAAACTCAAGGGCGGCATGGACAATAGCAAGGACCGCCTTGGGAACGTGCATGAGAACGTTTTTCACTTCGTAAAAAAGGCGAAGGGCTACTACTACAACGCCGATGCGATTCGATCCAAGCCTCGCGAATCCAAGGTTGTGAATGGCGCAATCGTTTCCGCGACTGGCGTTTCCGGCGTTCGCTACAAACGACAAATCGAATTGTCTACAGCTCTATCCGAGGCTGAAAAAGTAGCTGCCACAGCGGCGCTTGAGAGCATGCTCGCCGATATTGGGGCAGGGCGTGCATCTGATTTCAGGATGGTCATTAGAAAGCAGCACCGGACTACGCACTCCGACAGTGAAAAAATTTCGGGTCGAGCCAAAGAACTCCGCGACAAAGGGTATTACTTCTTGAAGTACCATCCGAAAGGAAGTAAGCCTTATGATGTTTGGGATGTTATTCCGGAAGACACTCAAGGCAGAGACGCACATTTTGCACCGTATCCGGTTGATCTATGCGTTCTTCCACTTTTGGCGACCTGCCCTCCAGGTGGAGTCGTAATCGATCCATTCTGTGGAACCGGGACCACCCTTGTCGTCGCTAAACGGCTCGGGCTGAAATCTGTTGGTATAGATATTTCACGACGTTACCTGGAGCTGACCAGCTCACGCCTTGGAGCAGAATAATGAGTAAAGTTGTTGAGTTATTTGGCCGTTCGGTAACGCAGTCTGGTATCGATTGGAAAGACACGGTTGCGCAGCAAAAGTGCAGTTATACCAACAAGGCTTGCTACAAGACTCGGAAGAGTGACCCGGATACTGCGATAGGTTCATGTACCGTCCTCTACGGGAAAACGCCAGAGCCAGTTATCATCTGCCCGAAGCGGCTCATTGAGCGTCGACAGATCTTTACGGACTGCTTCCATCTGCTAACAACTCATGAACCTGGAAATGAGCTGCACATAATCTCGGAGGTCTCAATCCCTGGCGGAAGTGTCGATCATTTCTTGGTTTCCGCCAAGGACGGCAAAGTAAAGGACTTTGTAGGAATTGAGCTTCAGACTCTTGATACGTCAGGCACTGTCTGGCCCGAGCGCCAACGCCTCCTCCGTGAACTAAACGTTGCACGAGGTGACGATGGGGAAAGTTCAAAAAAAACCTTCGGTATGAACTGGAAAATGACTGCGAAGACGATCTTGGTGCAAATGCACCATAAGATTCAAACGTTTGAGCATGTCAATAAGAAGCTCGTGCTTGTTGTTCAGGATAAGCTCCTTAGCTATATGGGCCGAGAGTTCAAGTTTGACCATCTGAATAGCCCGGCCCGGCTTGGTGACTCCATGCATTTGCATGCGTATGGCCTGGATATGCAGGCAGATGGAGGCCTGAGGCTTAGCATGAAATCGCGCCTCAGCACTGATGCGGATGGAATTGGGGTTTGCCTTGATTTGCAGGCAGAGGCCAAGGTAGAGCTGGAATTAATTATCGAGGCTATCCAAGCCAAGATATCCGATGCGACCCTTTTTGTCCCGGTATGAAGTAGCCTTGAGCCCGCGCCTGTCGCGAGACCTTTTTCACTGTAGACGAATGGCGGTATCAAATATCCAGGTGCGGCGGATCTCGATCACGTCATATTGACGCGCGATAGCAGGCGGAAAAGCGCCGTAAGGTGCATAGCTCGTTATGACTTTTCGAATCGCGTCGTCGATTGATGGGACACCGCTAGAAACAACAAAGGTCACCTTCTCCACGGAGCCATCGGCGCGGATCGCGACCGTCACCATTGGTGAGACGTGCCGTTGTTTCACCACTTCGCGAACCATGTCGAATGCCATGTTCAGCTCGAACTTCTTGCTCATGGCTTCCGCATACTGAACCAGATCGACATTGGGGTCGGCGCGACCGAAGAGCCATCCGCGACGCTGGCCGCTGACCGTTGGCAGCAAAGACTTTGACGGGTTCTTCAGCGCCGCATCGCGCTGGGCAGCTTCTTCGTTGAGCTGCCGCCCGATCGCGCGCAGGCGCTCTTCGCGCTCAGCCTCCTGCCTGGCTTTTTCAAGCTGCACTTGTTCTCGTTTGGCCTGTTCAAGGCGCGCGGCTTCTTGCTTAGCCGCTTCTTGTCGAGCTGCCGCTTGCTTGATTTCGTCCTGACGCGCAACCTCTTGCTGCTGCGCCTGACGCGCCGCTTCGAGTTGCGCTTGCTTTAGCTGTTCTTGTCGTTGGGCTTCAGCCTTACGAGCGGTTTCCGTTCGTGCCAGCTCGGCACGTTCCTGCGCCTGCCTGGCAGCCTCCTGGCGTACCTTCTCATCCAGCTTTGCCTGCTCTCGACGAAGTTCCTCTTGCCTGGCTAATGCCTGGCGTTCGGCCTCCTGTCGCAAGGCTTCGTTTCTGGCCACCTGTTCGGCACGGGCAGCTTCCTGGCGGAGCTGCTCTTGGCGTGCCGATTCGAGCTGCGCTTGCCTTACCTGTTCTTGTCGGAGCGCCTCCTTGCGCGCAGCCTCGGCTCGGTCATTCTCCTGGCGGGCGGCCTCTTGCCGCAGCTGCTCCTGACGCGCCGCCTCGCGTTGGACATCCGCCATCAGTTCCGCCTGTCGCAGTCGTTCTGCTGCCAGCTTTTGTTGTTCGAGTTTGGCCACTTCCAGCGCTCGTTCGCGCGCTTCATTCTCGAGCTGCTTTTGCGCTACATCGCCAGCGTTATCGGGGACAGGTGCTTCGCGTTCCTGGATGGGAATACTGCGTACCGTGGAATTTGGGGGCGCATCCACAGGTGCCGTGACCGGGGGAATCGGTGGAGGTAATTCGATCCGCTTTTCCGCCTGTGTGACCGATGAAGGCGTTGGTGCCGGCGCTGGAGCAGGCGGTGGTGGTGGAATCAATACGGCGCGCGACTCGCTATTCCCGATCGCAGGTGGCGGCGAAGTCATTGACGCTTCGGGGCGTGCCACAGCGGGCCTTTCAATCGCGGCGAGCACTGGATTGGCGTTGACGGTCTGCGCGGCGTTTGGTGCCGGTGGTGGTGTCGATGCTGGAAGCGCCGGAGGTGGCGGTAAAAGCAGAACTTGCAGGTCATTGGCACCCAAGCGCCGTTCCTGCCAAGGGAATTTGAGTGCGGGGAGCCCGAACGTATGTCCGCCAAGCGTGATGCTCAATAATAGCCCGTGGATGATGGCGGAGATCACCATGGCCGTGCTCAATCGCCAGGACTCGCGCTGGAGGCTATTTGGCCGGCTGACTGTGATCGCTGAGGACATCGGTACAGACTATCACAAAGGCAGCGGCTGTTGATCAACTGTCAACTAGAAGGAGGAATATGCAACACTTTGATCACAAGAGCTGCCTTTTGGGATGGCCGCTATCCAAAAGTCTACCCACTTCGGCGACCCGTTTGATTTCCGGATCTGTTATAGCTTTCTTTCGACGCGGGCTTCGAGAGTGCGTTTGATACCGCGAGCTCGGAGGAATACCGAAAGCGAAACAAGTCCGCCAATAAAAACGGGATTCAGTAACAGAGCCCCAACGCATACTTTCCACGCTCCGCTATCACTCAATTCATATTCATTGAGCTTGGCCTGCACGAAGTATGCATTCAGCGACATGAACGCATAGCTGAGGAGAAGCATGGCGATATCTGCTAACCAAACCTGGGGCATCACTGAATAGCCACCGAACACGATCATCCAGTAAACGGCTAATGCCGGGAGATAAACCATCAATCCCCATCCAAGGCACTTCACGCGGCCATCGTTTTCCAATTCTGCCCAACTAGGTTGTGGCTTGAACAGCGGGGCTGTTACGCCCCTTGCTCGAGCCGCTGCTAAGGCCTGTTCCAACGTTGCGGGTTGTTGATCCATGGGAGGTGGCGTGGCGCTCATGGTTAGTACGGCTTGGCGACGATCAGGTTGATTGGTACTTCAACTGTCGTGAGGTCACGATAGGACGAGACTTCGAGTTTGCCGGCGCTGATTGGACCGCTGAAGCGCCACTGCGCGCTAACAGCCGTCCCGTCGGTCCGGTTTTCCCTGGAATACCCACCGCGTTCTGCGATGATGGTGGAGCCGTCAGCTTTGAGGATTTTCATGGCGGCGATACCCATCAACCGTTCATCGCCACTCAGGGTGATGGAAGTCGAATCGATGTTGGAGATGACGGAATTACCCAGGCCCACATCGATCTTGGCACCGACCTTCGGCTGGAATGCCACGCTGGTGCGTGCAATGGAAGTTGCGACCGGCAGCTTGAGGTAACCATTAAAGGAAACGCCTCTCACACCACCATCGGGAAGGCGGGAAATAGAGAGAGACACCAGCGTCTTCTTGCCGTCCTCGCTCACCTTTCGGAAGCTCGATGCTTTGACAGTTCCCAGTGATACCTGGGGCTTGTTCGGTACGATCGCCGATGCAGTGATTTTGGAATCGTCGTTGCCGAACGCTGGAATGTCCGCGATCAACCGGTCCTGGAAGATGATGACCGCGTGCGTCTCAACCGATTCCTGGGCTCCGAGCGTTGCGAAGGGAACCAGGTTCTTCTCGCGTCCTGGAGGCGCTTCCATGAATGTGGCGCCAATCTGTTTGACGGTGACTGCGGGAACACCGGCTGCAAGAGCCGTACTGGATAGAAGCGAAAGCAGTAATGCCGGCAAGGTGTAGTTCATCGTTTCCTTTTTACTAATGTGCCAGATATAAAAAAGCCCATGGATTTCCATGGGCTTGATCACTCGAACTACTGAGCGTGTCGACGTATCCAAAAACGGGCACACGCATTTCCGTTTCCATAGGGGAGCGCCAAACTTATTAAAGCGTTATTTGGCACAAAGTTGCGCACAAATTGGCACACCGATCTTGAACGAAACAAGTTGCGTTTTTGGGCTGTGCAAACAGCATATCTTGTAAGTATCTCATAAAGATGATCAAACGTCTCTTGCCGGTGCGGCCTGGTGCTGTGCGCAGCCGGCACCGAATCAAACATCCTGGCGTGCAGGGGGATGGCTGCAGGCCAGGTCCGGAGTGCTAGCGCGCTTTTCTGGACAGTGATGGCTTAACCAAGTCTTTGTTGAAGGCATGTCTATTCGCCTTTCGCGTCATTCAGTGCATGGTGGCCGACCAAATGAGGCAGCAAAGTGTCCATGAAATCCAAGCGGATCAGGGCAGGTCGAGCGTACGTTGCGCAGTCAGTGGCTCCAGATCGAGACCAATCTTGAGGATCGACTGCAGGCTGGACCAGCTCACCGCGTTGAACTTGAGGGCGCGTGCGCAAGCTGCATCCAAGCGTTCGACGCCATACTTCTACAAAAAATGACTGCATAATGTTAAATTTTAGTCAACATTTCCTAATGGTGATTGCAACTCAGGCCAGTGTCATGGAGTCTATTGCGCTGGTCAAACTAGTATCAGATAGTCGGTTCGATCGATATGGGAATTGAAAAGTGTTGCCAGCGATCGCGTGGACTAAATTTGGGCTATAATTAGTCTAGCAGTTTGAGGCATCCAACCAGGAGCGCACTATGGATATCACTGAACAAATCAAGCCCATTTCCTACCTGAAGTCCCACACTACCGAGATTGTCAGGAAATTTGACGAAGAGGACAACGGCCCCATGATCATCACTCAGAATGGCGAAGCTAAGATGGTTGTCATCAGTATCAAGAGCTATCAGGAGGCTATTGAGCAGAGGAAGTTGAACGAGGAACGGATGGCGTTCATGAAGTTGCTCGCACTCGGCACCAAAGAAATCGCAGACGGCAAGTTTGTTTCTGAAGAAGAGTTCTTGGATGAGATGGATAGGGACTAATGACTAAAATTATTGTTCTTGATAGTGCAAGAATTGATTTTAATGATATCAAGGCGGGGTTCAAGAAAACTCACTCCGCAGCGCGATTTGACCAGTTCAAGCAATCCTTTAAAGACCTGTTCGCGCAAATGAAGCTGTTTCCTCTGGCTGGAGTTGTCCCAGATGAGTGCGCAACTTTAGAGCTGGTCATCAGACAAAGGGTTGCCGAAGACATAAGGGTGATTTATGAAGTTAAGGACGACACGATCTTTATCCGTATGTTCCTTTCGACGCAGAGGGACTTCTTAACCCATCTCGTAGCTCGGATGCTCAGACCTTGAAACGAATGCCCTCGAAGCGAGGGCTAGTCATGAAATGCGCGCGCAGATAGCGCTGGACTTAAGCAGTCTGAGATTTCCGGTCCGGTTCGTCCGGACAATGAATGTAAGAAATCGATCGCTACCCAAGTTTCTGAAACGAACGATACACTCGGGGCCAATACGCAAGACCAATGCGCATCCTAGCGCGACTTTCTGGATAGGGATGGGCGCTGCTGCACTAAGCTTCGGTTGAAGGCATGTCGATTCGCCTTTGCGTCATTCAGTGCATGGTGATCGCGCAGGCGGTTGTCGATGAAGTACATCTGCAACGCCAGCGGATCTATGGAGGGAAAGACATTCTGCCCGCGAATCCATTCGGGCACTTGATAGCGCAACGCCTGGCAGAACAGGCGCCAGTCGCCAGTCGCCATCGTAGTCAAAGCAAATGACAGGCGCGCTCCTAGCGAACGGCGCAAGCCAAAGATTCAGCCTATCGCATAGTTCGTCGGCCGTACATTGGGCGCCATCGATGGTCCCAAGTTGCGGGAGTACGGTCTCAATCACGAAGGTGTTGCACTTTTCGCGGTTGACTGGAAGTTCGGCATAAAACTCGTGTTGGCCGTCCTCAGTCACCAGCGCAATGCTAATTAGCTCGGGAACATTGAAGTCGGTGAATTCGGTATCGACAACAAAAATTAGCATCAGACGTTGTATGCATTGACGCTCCACAGTTCTGGAACTGGCAGCAGTCATATTGATGGTGAAGCGCGCTATTTTTTTGCGTTTAAGGCCATAGCCTTTGCTCGGCGCAAGATCTCCTCTTTTGCCTGTTCGTGTGTGATGAGCCCATCCTCGATACCCTTAAGAAGGTCGAGAGCATGATCGCTAACTTGAATGTTATCGACGGCCAAGATGGCTACTGCTTGCTTGGCGCTCCACGATCTCAATTCCGGTTTCCTTTTCATACCCCTCCCTATCTCTCTACGACTGCTCAAAGCCCGATACTGATAGTCCATTGTGCGAAAATACGATGAGACAGTCTGAACGCGGCTCCGGACACAGAGGCTATGGAGCTTGGTTCGGAACTGGCCATATCGATACGTATCGATTACGACTTCCCCTAGACGGGGGAATGCAAGTATGCTTTGCGGGCCATAATGCCGTCATACGGCGTCGGCGGGAACAAGTCGTTAGAGCTGCGCATGGATGACAGCGAACGCCTTGTCACCTCGCTTGTATCCTTGGCGCGGGCCAGAAAAATGCGTAGGCGTCGAAGCTAGATTTCTCATTTCGGTGACGTGGAAGATCTTCCAGCCGGTGAACTCGCCAGAATCGCTACCACCACCGACTTGATACGCGCGTAGAGCAGGATGGCCCTTTGTATCCACCCCATATGTATGCGGTTCCACAGTGCGCGAATAGCCGTCATAGATGAACGACAGGAGCTGCTTGTTCTTAATGGCTGATGGGATCATAAAACCTCTTACGCGCCATAGAGCGCAAATTCCCCCCCCGTGTCAGACTACTTGTCGGGTAATTCAATCGCTTTGATTGGAACCTGGCCAAGGGCCTGGCGCGTCGCGAAATGCAGTTGTCGCCTCGGAATCGACATC
>NZ_LMFZ01000019.1 GCF_001427305.1 Duganella sp. Root1480D1
CGGCCCGGAACTCCGGCGTGTATGTTGCGGCCCGGAACTCCGGCGTGTATGTTGTTGATCTCATGTTTTCACTCCCTTTGACAAGTTTATCAAATGGAAGTGTCCGAAAAAGTCAGGTTACCTCACCGCCGAGTTGTTCATCGACTTTTTGCTTGAGGTACTGATTCACGTATCGCGGTTTTTCCGCTGAAAAAGTCATCGCGTTTTATCCTATGCTGTCGGTCCCCTGATGGCCGTTAGGCGCGCTGCTCATTTACTAAGCGAACCAGGAGTTCGCCCAGTTCCAATGCCTCCTGTTCGCCGAGTTCAACTGGATCCCTGCCAGGTGTATTGACCTTCAGGTGGATGCCACCGTCAACCCAGATACTGATATCACCGCTCGCCATTTCGAAGACTTCAGTTTCTTGTTTGTTGTCAGACATTGCTTCACTCGCCTTTCTTGCGTGCTTTTGTTGGATTAGCCAGATGTCGTCGCGGTGGCTGCTACTGGCCGACATCCGAAATTATACTGGCGCGTCCCCGGCCTGCGCCGCCAGCGCAGGTCCGTAAAGGCCCGCATTTGTAAGCGCCGCACGCAGCGCGAGAGCAGTTGCCATAGCGTAGCAACTAAGCTTCGAATCAGTCTGGTGATAAGCCCCACCCACGACTCGAATGACCGTGTTAGAGAGGTGGTCGCCAGCGAACTCATCTTCGGTCATAACGTGTTTAATCGCAGAGATAACACCATCCAGAAAAATCAACGGAATCTGGGACTCACTCACCTCCCAGCTCAATACACATGGCCCATAGCTTTCCTCGCCGGGCTCCAAAACCAGATCGATGACACCGTAACGTCCAGGCGGTCCCATCTGGCGAACGAAGCGGCCCTCACCCACGCACCTACCAGGGACATTCACGCCCCTGGTTCCAGTCATGTATAAATAAAAGAGCATCTACTTCTCCAACGAATACTTAAATGCGAAAACTGCCCTTTTTTCACCGTCCGGATCTGGCCGGGATTAGACATCGCGGGGCAATTTCGCCAGCCAGCTCTGAACTCGGACCAGAATTGGCCCAATCTCCGGAGCAAACCCATCTTCATCGTGCCACTGAGCGATATCAAGATCCATGGCCATGCTCTCACTTTCTCTAATCAGGTCGTATGGCATGCCTTCAAGAGCTTTACCGTTTCCTCGAATCGATTCAGCAAGCCCCCGCGCATCGCCTTGACGTGCCTGAAGTAGAGCCAGACTCGCTTCGATACGAGCGATTAGCGTTTGGTTAGACATGAACGTGGTGATTCAAAAAATGGCAAAAAAAAACGTCAAGTAACTTTGTCCGGTCCTGGCCGTTGGTGACCGCCGCTTACTTAATTTGAAACGGCAACTCCAAGTATACGATCCCGCGTCACGATCGCTTGTATTTGCGGCTTAGTGTACTTGGCCTCGGGATCAGTGCCGACGTCGTCATCCGCGTGCATGTACTCGCCCTGATCAAAGGCAAGATAGACATCGTTCGCGTAACTAGGAAGCATTACTTGATGCTGAGAGAGGCAATACGAGTTAAGCGAATTGAGCGCGCAATCAGCGACTTCGTATTCCAGCTCACCGTCATGATACCTGTGTGCGACGCAGCGAGCGAAGTGGTCCATAAAGTCACTCACCGTCATACCGGCGGCGCAGCGAACCGCCTCAAAAGCATCGTGATGCAAAGGAGGAATCCCGCCGCTCTTGGAAAAGGCTTCGTGCGCAAAATGAATTAATTGGACGAGACTGCTCATTGAATCCTGGAGTGGCCGACGAGCGGCATCGTTATAGTTGTTGCGTCCGGTTCTGGCCGTCACAAGCCCACGGACAGTCTGATTCCATTGTCGGCCAAAAATGCAGCAGCTTCTCTGGCATCGTCAACCAATTCCGTGGCAGGGCCGCCGCGCCCGGTTACTGCAACAGTCCAGCAACCGTGCATACCAAGTGATAAACATCGAGTCCTGAATTCCAAACGCTGCGCTGGTTCAGGTGCTTCATAAAGCAGGCGTGCCGCGAAGTTAGTCCAGTACGCGGCTTCAACATTGTCCCTTTGTAGCTCGCAACCGATTCTATCGTGACAGATCACAGACCACACTTCCGCCTTTAGGAGCTGGTCGTCCTCGGGAATAAACTCGCGGGCAACGCTAAGCAAAGCTTCGGTTGGAGAAAAGATGTAAAACAACGAAGTTTGCATGGTATTTCATGTCGTGAATTGATGCCGCACAGGTCCACTTTTGGCCAATCTAGGCCGTCGCAAAGACGATTACGACGAACGGGTAGGCTTTAATCTCGCCTGCGATGCGTTCCAACCCCTTAAAGAAACGCGGCTCTTGACACTGGAGCTTTTGCGTATTGCTGAGGGTTATTTGGCATTCGCCGGGCCATCCAGGGCCTCCTCCAGATACCGCATCCCAGAACGCATCGAGATTTCGACCGAAAACTTCGGCACCGTCTGGGCGAATAACTTCAAGGTAAAGGTCCCAGAATTCACCCTCGGAGTCTATTTGGGAGCAGTCGAGCTGAAAAGTTTTCATCGATACATTATATTGAATGGTCTGCTATTGGCCGTTTGCGACATTATCGTAAATCTTCAAGCGTGCGGCTAAACGCTGGCAAAGACATCGACTTCGATTTCTCTTGGTACTCTGCCTCCGTCAATGGACCTGTGACGCTTTCGCTCGGGTCCAATAGTTCCGCATCTTTTTGGATGTCGATGATGAAATAGTTGGTCACGGATCTGTCATTGGACGGGTGTTGCTTGGCCACGATGAATTGCTCACTCCATCCCACCGAGAATACCGTCTCTTCAATTCGCCCCACGCAAGAGTCTTTCCCCTTTAATTCGTAACAGACGCTCATCTGCTCGGAAATGTCGATAGCCGACAAACGATAGGGACCAGTGATTTTTTCGTCGAATATGACCGATTGCCAGCAACCGGTCAGTAGCGTGAGTAGAAGTCCGAGAATTGGCAGGAAAAATTTCCGCATAGTTCGTTAGTTTTGATTGTCAGTTGCCGTCAGCAGCAAAAGCCATCGCTTCAACGCGCATCACCGCTGCGTATAGTAGTCAGGCCAAAGTTCATGAAGATAGGCTTCCAGAGGTTGTCCGTCGCCATCGACAAGACTAACACCCGATATTTCTTTCAACGACCCGGAACCATCAAGTCCGGCAAGTATGCTATGCATGATGCCAGAGGAGATCTGATCTATGAATGACTCAACCTGCGCCTGGCAGTTTGCCAATTTGATCGCAGCCTGCAGTTGCCGAATTCCTTCATCATTTTCAAAGGCAACTAGATCTGTCGATTCATCAGTGAGAACTTGTGTCGCAGTCTTCACCCAATACTGGTGGATTTTTGCAAGCTCACTTAGAAAGCGTTCTTCCGCTGCCAATTCTCTCTCTCCATTTATAAATTTAGCGTCATCAACTCGCCATTTCAGGCAGTTGGGTCTCCGTCTGCTATTGGCCGGTTGCTGTCGATTGTACGCGACGTTGAACCGGCGCCCGACCGCTCGGCGGCTGACGCCCCAAAGCCGGCCCTCAATTACTTGCCAGACTGCGCGCGCTTGCTAGCTCAATTCCCTGTAGTCCCATCGGCGTCAACGCATGTGCCGGCACCAGCCTAATCGCCGCGCTCCGCACCCGCACAGCAGCCACTTCTGCACTAGCGCCCCTTGAGCAGATCCTTGATCGCCGCTCGATCCGATTCGAAGAAATTGGAGAGCAGCTTTTCTGCGATAAATGGCACGCCGAGTTTGGATTGAAAATCAGGGCTGGCAGGGTGCAAGATCACATAGCAGTCGCGCGTAACCTTGTCGACGTAAGATCCATGTTCAAGTCGTGCGAACGTCACTTCGACCGGATCCCAGTCGCCCGAAATTACTTCCCTGACACGAGCACGATACTTCGCCCATCCATAAAATTCAATACACTGCTGGCCTTCGGGGCAGTCAGGCTTGGGACGAAAATCCGTGAAAACATTCTCGAGCACTTCAACCCTGAGTACAACGGCGTCGGTTGGCAAATTGTTGGGGGCTGCGGACAGAGAGCGCACGGACACGCCGCCACATCCGAGCATGATCAAACAAAGTGCAATATTTGCAAAAAAACGTATCATGCGGCGTCCTGAATAAGTCAATGTGAGCGACCATGAATGACTGGTTTTGGCCGTTTTCGGACCAAGCGAGACTCCATCCCATCTGACAGTAAGTGTCAGATTAAGCTTGAGCCACTACAGTTTAGCGGTTGTCGATGCGCGAAACGGTTCCGCGCCGGCCATTGCGGTCGAAGGCGGCCACCTGGACCAGGCCGCGTTCGGCGATCGGGCCTTGTACCAGAGGGCTGGCGGTGGTCGGTTCGCTGCCGTCGCTGGTGTAGCGCAGGGCCAAGCCGGGCAGGGCGTGGTTGGCGTAGACCTTGCCGCCATCCTGCGCCAGGCCGGGTGGCGCGATGCGGTAATTGACCGGGCCCAGGGGCGCCTGCTCCAGGTCCAGGCGGGGCAGCACGCGCTGGCCCAGTGCGTTGACAAAACCTGACCACGCGGCGCGATACAAAGGATAGGCGGAGGAGGGCTTCGGTTCGGTTGCCCATGCCGGATCGGCGGCCCAGGCGCGTTCGGCCACAGCCAGCAGGCGCGGCACGAGCAGGTAGTCGATCAGGGCCGGATCGCGGATGGTTTCGGTCCACAGCGCGGCTTCCAGGCCGCGGATGCGGGCCTTGCCGGCCTCGGTCAGGCTCGCGTCCAGCGGGATGAAGTTGTAGACGTCGTCGAGCTCGATGTAGGCGGCCCAGTTGACGCCCGGTTCATCGGGGTTCTTGTTGTGGCTCATGTCCAGGTATTGCCTGGTCGCCGGGGCCAGCACCACGTCGTAGCCGGCATTGGCGAGGCGGTAGCCCAGGTCTGCCGCCTCGCCGATGTTATTCCAGACGTGGAGCGTGATGCCGCGTTGGGCGAAGTGGGGATTGGGCGTGTGTTTGTGCGTTCCCAGCTCCTCCCAGCCGTTGGTAGCGAGGCCGTTCTTGCGCAGGATGGCGTCGACGCGGTCGTAGAAGTAGTCCCACAGCTCGGCCATGGATTGCAGGTTCTTGCGGGCCATCAGCGTGCGGCTGGCCGGCGACTTTTCCCAGGCGCCGGCTGGCACTTCGTCGCCGCCGACATGGAGGGAGCGTAGCGGAACGCCGGCTTCGCGGTGCAGTGCGGCGACCTGTTTCACGACGTGTTCGATGAAGCTGAAGCTGGACTCCAGGCCCGGGTTCATCACATTGTCGTTGTAATTCTGTGCGGACTTGTATTGCGAGCGGTCGTCAAGGTCGTTCAGCAGGTATTTGCCGGCGCCTGCCTGGCCGGCCGCTTTCATGCGGCGGTAGCGTGCCTCCATCGCTTGCACCGCGGCGCGTGCGTGGCCGGGCATTTCGATTTCGGGGATCACTTCGATATGGCGGGCGGCCGCATAGCGCAGGATTTCGAGGTAGTCGGCGCGGGAATAGTAACCGCTGCCGTGCGGGTCGCTGGCGCTGGGGCCGGAACCGTATTCCGGCTGCAGGCGCACGCCCGGCTTTGCGCTATGGCCTCGCACTGCGCCGATGCCGGTCAATTCCGGCAGGCCTGGGATTTCGAGGCGCCAGCCTTCGTCGTCGGTCAGGTGGAAATGGAAGACGTTCAGCTTGAAGCGCGCCATCAGGTCAAGCAGGCGGAAGACGGTCTGCTTGGGCTGGAAGTTGCGGCTCACGTCCAGCATCAGGCCGCGATACGCAAAGCGTGGGGCGTCGGTGACCGTCAGCACCGGCAGCTCGACCGCCTGCTTGCTGCCCGCAGCGGGCAGCGGCAGCAGGTCGCGCAGCGACTGCAAGCCGTGCGCAACGCCGGCAGCGCTGTTGCCATTGATGGTGACGCCGTTGGCGTCCACTGCCAGCGTATAGGCTTCCGGCGAAGCCTGCCCGGCGATAGCACCCACGGTGAGACGCAGCGTGGCGCTGGACGGTGCGGCCGCACTGGCGGGCCAGTATTGTTTGAGCAGGCTTTCGGCAACCCCGGCCTCGTTTTTCAGGCCGATGCCGGCAACGATGGCGGGCGCCGATTCCAGGTGCAGCGTGCCGGCGCCTTTTTGCAGTTGCAGCGGCGTGGGGAAGATTGGCGGCACAGCGGCCGCAGGCAGCACGATGGTCCGGGCGTTGCGCTGATACAGATCCAGCGCCGTTACCGCCTGGCCCTTCTCGAGCTGGTCCGGGCGCGGCAGCGGCAGCAACTGGTAGTCCGTTATCGCTTGCGCCTGTTCCGGTGTCGAGCCATACACCAGGTATAAACCCGAAGGAGCGCGGTACATCTTGGCATCGGCACTGGACGCGCGGTAGGCCGCATCCAGCGCCTGTCCTGGGGCCAGGCCGCCAAAGCCCGGTTCTGGACGCAGGCGGTACAGGGTCCCGCCCAGTTCATCGATCGCCAGCTTGCCCGGCAACGAACCAGCCACGGCGCATTCGATGCAATTGAAATAGATCGACCAGCCTTGCGCTGGCAGCGGATTGCGGTCCAGGTTCCTGATTCCAAGCCGGCCGCCCTTGCCGGCGTCCAGCTGCTCCCATTGCGCCTGGAGGCGGTCGCCGCTCGCATATTGTGGCGCAGCTGTGGCGGAAGAAAGCGCCAGCAGCAGCGCCAGGGAAACAACCGAACTGATTGAAGTCATGGAATCTGCTTGTCTCGTGTTGTGAAGGTGGTGGCGCTAGTATAAAGATGTTGCAGCAGCCACTCCATGACACCGGACCGGGCTAGTTTTTCAACTGTTGCGGCGACCGGGGTAGAGCCAGGCAAAGAGCATGGTCGCCGCCGCGCCTCCCGCGAACTGGGCAAGGATGAAGCCCGGGGCATCGGCTGGACGGATGCCTGCGAAGGTGTTGGTTGCTGCGCGCGCAAGGGTGACTGCAGGATTGGCAAACGAGGTCGATGCCGTGAACCAGTACGCAGAAGTGATGTATGCGGCCACCGCAAATGGCGTGATCGAAGGGCGGCTGCGCGAACATCCGATAATGACGCCGACCAGGCCGAAAGTTGCGACGCATTCGCTCCACCATTGCGACGGGCCGGTACGCGCATGGACCGATGCGAAGAACGCCGGCTCGCCGAACATGGCGTGTGCCGCAGCCACGCCGGCAAAGGCCCCGGCCACCTGCACTGCGAGATAAGGCAAGACATCGCTGGCGGCCAGGTTTTTTTGCCAAGCCTCAGACAATGTCACCACCGGGTTGAAGTGCGCCCCCGAAATCGTGCCCAGCATCAGGATCAGCGCTACCAGGCCGGCGCCGGTAGCTATTGTGTTCGCCAGCAGCGCAATGGCGACGTTGCCGCCCGCTAGCTGCTCGGCCATGATGCCGGAGCCGACGACCACCGCCAGCAGCATGGCGGTTCCCAATGCTTCCGCCACAAGGCGCCGGGCGAGCGTCATGCCTGCACCTTGCCGATGCGGTCCAGCTCCGCCTTCATGCGTGCGCGGTCGTTTTTCATTTCCTCCAATGGCAAGGCAAAAAAGGTCTCAATGCGTTTGCGCAGGATGCGGTAGGCATGCATGAAGGCCGCGTCGATTTCATCGTCGGTGCCGGTGGCATGTGCCGGGTCTTCCACGCCCCAGTGCGCGCGCAGCACGGGGCCGATGTAGGCGGGGCATTCTTCTTTAGCGGCGCTGCTGCAGACTGTGATGACAATATCGGGTGTGACGGGCAGATTGTCCCATGACTTGCTGTGGCAGCCGACGGTTGCGATGCCTTCGCGCGCCAGCAAGGCCAGCGAACGCGGGTGCACATAGCCCGCCGGCCTGCTGCCGGCACTGATGGCGTGCCAGCCGGCAGGGGCGAGGTGGTTGAAGGTGGCTTCAGCAAGGATCGAGCGGCAAGAATTGCCGGTGCAGAGTATCAATACGTTCATGTCAGGTGGCGCAGCTTTTTCCGCCGCAGCAGTTTTCAGTGAGGTAGGCGACCAGGCCGTTCATCGTGGCGAAGTTGGCGCTATAAATAATGAAGCGGCCGTCCTGCCGGGCCTCGATCAGGGCCGCCTGGTTCAATTCTTTAAGATGAAATGAGAGGGTCGATGGGGGCAAGCCAAGGCGTTCCGCAATTTTGCTGGCAGCCATGCCATCGGGACCTGTTTGCACTAACAGGCGGAAGATTTTCAATCGCGCTTCTTGCGCAAGTGCCGATAATGCGGCCACAGCTCCATTGGTTTTCATGGCTTACATAATTCTATGATTCCAGAAATATCGAATTATACTTGTTAACGGTTTCTGTGGAAAAGTCTGTTAACAAGGAAGGGAGCCGCGCGCTAAGGTCATGATTTGCCGGTGAAAAATCATTTTGCGCAAATTAGTGGCAGCGCTGGCATAATTGCATAACTTTTAAGGAGACCATGTTATGCACCGACGCTGGCTGTTTATCCTTGCGCTTTGCAGCGCTTCCGTCGGCGCCGCCGAGATCAAGGTCGGGGCCCCATTGCCGCGCATGGCGATGGTGAAGGAGGGCACGCACCACTGGCTGCGCTATGTTCGGAATGGCGAGGTCAATACTCCCGTCGATATCTGGACGCGTGAAGTGCGCCAGGCGCCTGAAGGAATGCAGATCCGCCAGCGCTGGGATGGCGTCAACAACAGTGTCGTCCTGCTCGACTCATGGTTCGACAAGGATACCTTCAAGCCCCGCACCCACCAGCGCATCCGCGAGAAGGAGGGCAAGCGCACGGTGGAGGACTATGACTTCGCCACCTACGAGCCGACATTCAATTTCGAGACCGATATCGAATTCCTGCAAGCCTTGCCGCTGGCGGCAGGCTACGAAGCCAGCATCATGTTCTATCACCCGGGCGGTCCGGCTCCGGCGCGCTACACCTGGAAAGTGGTGGGCAGCGAAACCATCCCGGGCCCGCAAGGCGCGGTAGATTGCTGGCTGCTGACCACAGACTATAACCGGCCCGGCACGGTCGCGAAATTCTGGCTGGCGAAGGCGACTCAGTTGCTGGTACGGCAAGAGGCGGTAGCGCCGGACGGCAGAATTATGGTGAAGTCGTTGATCGATTGACGGAAACGGTCTATCATCGCCCCCATGAAATTCCGTCGGACTTCCAGGATCGTGGCCGCAGTGGTGGCGCTATTCAGCATGCTGTTCATGCAGCTTGCGGTGGCGTCGTATGCCTGTCCTGCCGAGGAAAAACAGGTTGCCACCGGCGCCCAATGCGCCGGCATGGACCCGGCCCAGCCCAGCCTGTGCAAGGCAAAGGCGACCAACCTGGTTGCCAAGCAGGCACTCGATAAGCCCGACTTGCCGCCCGTGCTGCCCTTCGTCGCAGCCGACCTTGCCGGCGTTGTCATGGCCGACGCCTGGGCGCCTGATACCGGCGCAGGGGCATCCGCCCCGCCAAGCCTGGCGCGCAGCCTATCGCCGCCGCACTCCATAGAGCATTGCTGCTTCCGTAATTGACCTTCCAGTTTGCCTGATGACGTGTCGCGCCTGCCTGCGTGGCTGGCGCGTGGTTTCCTTTGCATCCTGGAGGTTTCATGTTTTCCCCATTTACCTGGCGCTGCCTGGCGCTTGGCTGCGCGCTGGCCTTCGCCGCCGAGGCTTCGGCGCTGACCCTGGCGCAGGCGCAGCAACGCGCTGTTGAACGTTCGCGCCAACTGGCGGCGCAAGGCCATGCTGCCGATGCTGCGCGCGACATGGCCGTGGCAGCTGCCCAATTACCGGACCCGGTGCTGAAAGCCGGGGTCGACAACCTTCCCGTCAGCGGTGCGGATCGCTATCGCATTGGCGCGGAGTCAATGACCATGCGCCGCATCGGCGTGATGCAGGAGCTGACCAGCAGCGACAAGCGGCGCTGGCGTGCCGCCCGCTTCGAGAGCGAGGCCGCGCGCAACCAGGCGGCTGCCGAGGCGCTGACTGCAAGCATCCAGCGCGACACTGCGATCGCCTGGCTTGATCGATACCATGCCGAGCGCATGAACGCTGAACTGCTGCGCCAGGCCGCTTTGTCGCGCGACGAGATCGTGGCGGCGGAAGCGGCTTACCGCGGCGGGCGCTCCAGCCAGGCCGGCTTGCTCGATGCCAGGGCATCCCTGTTGGCGCTGGAGGATCGCGCGACGGAACTGGCCCTGCAGGCGCGCAATGCAGCGATCATGCTGGCTCGCTGGACCGGCGAACCGGTCGATGTGGCGCTTGATGGCAGCGTCGATACCAGCAGCGTCGCAGTAACCCCGGCAGCGCTGGAAGCGACGCTCGAACACCATCCCCAGGTAGCGGTACTGACGCGCCAGGCCGAATTGGCGCAGGCGGAAGCTAGCCTGGCGCGTGCCAATCGCACTCCCGACTGGAGTGTGGAGGTGGCCCTGCAGCAGCGCGGGCCGGGCTATCCGAACATGCTGTCGTTTGGCGTGTCGGTGCCGCTGCAATGGGACCGTGGCCATCGCCAGGAGCGCGAGCTTTCGGCGCGGCTGGCAACGGCGGGACAGGCGCTGGCCGAGCGTGATGAAGCCCTGCGCGAGCACGTGGCTGAAGTGCGCAGCCAGTTGGCCGAATGGCAGGCTGGCCGCGAGCGCATTGCCCGCTTCGAGAAGGAGGTATTGCCCTTGGCCGCTGCGCGCACGGAGGCGATGCTGGCCGCCTACCGTGGCGGCAAGGCCGGCTTGGCCGACGTGCTGGCGGCACGCCGGTCGGAGAGCGAACAGCGCCTGCAAGCGCTGCAGCTTGAACGGGACAATGCGCGCGTTTGGGCGCAACTGACTTATATCCTGCCGGTGAAAGGCCACCCATGAAAAAGAACGCATTGATCGCTGCGATTGTGGCGGCTTTCGCGCTTGCCGGCTACCAGTTGGGCAAACGGCAAGCGGCGCCGGCACAGGCCCCGGCTGCAGCGGCGGAAGGGCGCAAACCCCTGTACTGGCATGATCCCATGGTGCCAGGCCAGAAATTCGACAAGCCGGGTAAATCGCCCTACATGGACATGCCGCTGGTGCCGGTTTACGCCGATGCGGGCAGCGATGGCGGCGTTGTCAGCATCAGCCCGCGCGTGCAGCAGAACCTTGGCGTGCGCACGGCGCTGGTATCCAGTGCCCCGTTGCCTGCCACGGTGTCGGCGGTGGGCAATGTAGCATTCGACGAACGCGAAGTGGCGGTGGTGCAGGCACGCTCGAATGGCTTTGTCGAGCGTGTTCTGGTGCGCGCCCCGCTGGAGATGGTGCGGCGCGGCCAGCCTCTGGCCGAAGTCACGATGCCGGACTGGGTCGCAGCGCAAGAGGAATTCCTGGCGGTGCGCCGCATGCAGGTTGGTGCTGCCCCGGTGCTGCTTGATGCGGCGCGCCAGCGCATGCTGCTGGCGGGCATGAGCGAACAGCAGGTGCGGCAAGTTGAAACGGGCGGCCATGTGCTGGCGCGCCAGGTGCTGGCGGCGCCGCGTTCCGGCGTGGTGACCGAACTGGCCGCGCGCGAAGGCATGGCGGTTACTGCCGGCGCGCCGCTGTACCGCATCAATGGCCTCGATACGGTATGGGTCAATGCCGAATTGCCGGAGAATGCGGTGGCACAGGTGCCGGTTGGAACCGAGGTCACCGCGCGCGCGGCAGCCTTGCCGGAATCGGAACTGCGCGGCAAGGTGGCGGCGATCCTGCCGCAGGTGGATGCGGCAACGCGTACCATCCGCGCGCGCATCGAGCTTGCCAACCCGGGCGGGCGGCTGGCTCCGGGCATGTTCGTGACGCTGTCATTTGCGCCGCGCCAGCGGCAGGCGGCGTTGCAGGTACCTTCGGAAGCGGTGATTCGCACCGGCACGCGCAGCGTTGTGATGGTCGAGGAGGGCACTGGCAAGTTCGCGCCGGTGCAAGTCGAGCTGGGAGCGGAGGCGGGAGGGCAGGTTGAGATCCGGGCGGGCTTGCAGGCCGGGCAGAAAGTAGCTGTCTCCGGGCAGTTCCTGGTCGATTCGGAAGCAAGCCTGAAGGGCAGCGGACAAAGAATGGCCGGCCCGGCGCCGCTGGCGCATCGCGGCGAGGCAACTGTGGAGGCCTTGGACAAGGACGAAATCACCTTGTCGCACGGACCGATTGCCACGCTCAAATGGCCCGCGATGACGATGTCCTTCAAGTTGCCGCGCGGCGGCCTGCCGCTGCATGTGGCGGCGGGCGACCGTGTGTCGTTCGAGTTCGTGCAGCAAGCGGACGGCAGCTTCCAGGTCACGTCGATGTTGCCGGCGGCCGGGCCCGCGCCTGCGCACCAGCACGGGGACAGCAAATGATCGCGAAACTGATCCTGTGGTCGATCCGCAACCGCTTCCTGGTGCTGCTGGCATCGGTCCTGCTGGCCGGCTGGGGCGCCTGGTCGCTGCAGCGTACAGCGCTGGACGCGATCCCCGACTTGTCCGACGTGCAGGTGATCATCCGCACCAGCTTTCCTGGGCAGGCGCCGCAGATCGTTGAAAACCAGGTCACTTATCCGTTGACGACCCAGATGCTGTCGGTGCCTGGCGCCCGCACGGTGCGCGGCTATTCCTTCTTCGGCGACTCCTTCGTGTACGTGCTGTTCGAAGACGGCACCGATCCATACTGGGCGCGTTCGCGCGTGCTGGAGTACCTGAACCAGGTGCAGTCGCGCCTGCCGCCGCAGGCGCGCGCCTCGCTGGGGCCCGATGCGACAGGCGTGGGCTGGGTGTTCGAGTATGCGCTGGTGGACCGCAGCGGAAAGCACGACCTGGCCCAGTTGCGCGCCTTGCAGGACTGGTTCCTCAAGTACGAGCTGAAGGCGGTGCCGAATGTGGCGGAAGTGGCCAGCCTTGGCGGCATGGTCAAGCAGTACCAGGTGGTGCTCGACCCGGCCAAGCTGCGCGCCTTCAATATCACGCACGGCAAGGCGATCGACGCGATCCGCCGCGCCAACCAGGAGACCGGCGGCGCGGTGCTGGAGCTGGCGGAAGCCGAATACATGGTGCGCGCCTCGGGTTACCTGCGCTCGCTGGAAGACTTCCGCCAGATTCCATTGATGGCCAGCGAGGCCGGCGTAGCGGTGCGCCTGGGCGACGTGGCGGCCATCCAGCTTGGCCCTGAAATGCGGCGCGGCATCGCCGAATTGAATGGCGAAGGCGAGGTGGCGGGCGGCGTGATCGTCATGCGTTCTGGGAAAAACGCCTTGCAGACGATCGATTCGGTGAAGGCGCGCCTTGCGTCGCTCAAGGCCGGCTTGCCTCCCGGCGTGGAGATCGTGCCGGTGTACGACCGCTCGAACCTGATCCGCCGTGCGGTCGGCAACCTTGAAACCAAGCTGGCGGAGGAATTCGTCGTCGTTGCCCTGGTGTGCGCGATCTTCCTGTTCCACCTGCGCTCTGCGCTGGTTGCCATCATCTCGCTGCCGCTGGGCGTGCTGGCCGCTTACCTGGTCATGCATTACCAGGGCGTCAACGCCAATATCATGTCGCTGGGCGGGATCGCGATTGCCATTGGCGCCATGGTCGATGCGGCGGTCGTGATGATCGAGAACGCGCATAAGCACATCGAGGCATGGCGCCATGCCAACCCCGGCCGTGCGCTGGAAGGCGAGGAACATTGGCATGTGGTCGGTGCAGCGGCAGCGGAAGTGGGGCCGGCGCTGTTCTTTTCGCTGCTGATCATCGTACTGTCCTTCATCCCGGTGTTCACACTGGAGGCGCAGGAAGGCCGCCTGTTCGCACCGCTGGCCTTCACCAAGACCTATGCGATGGCGGCTGCGGCGGGGCTGGCGGTGACGCTGATCCCGGTCCTCATGGGCTACCTGATACGCGGCAGCATTCCTGACGAGCATGCGAATCCGCTCAATCGCTGGCTGATCGCGGTGTACCGGCCGCTGCTCGAGCGCGTGCTGCACTGGCCGAAATCCACCCTCGCCGTGGCAGCGGCGGTGGCGCTGCTGTCGCTCTGGCCGCTGGCGCACATGGGCGGTGAATTCATGCCGCCGCTGGACGAAGGCGATTTGCTGTACATGCCTTCCGCCCTGCCGGGCCTTGGCGCCGGCAAGGTGCAGCAATTGCTGCAGCAGACAGACCGGATGATCAAGACCGTGCCGGAAGTGCAGAGCGTCTTCGGCAAGGCGGGACGGGCGGAAACCGCGACCGATCCGGCGCCGTTGGAGATGTTCGAAACCACCATCCAGTTCAAACCGCGCGACCAGTGGCGTGCGGGCATGACGCCGGACAAGCTGGTGGCGGAACTGGACCGCATCGTCAAGGTGCCGGGACTGGCCAACATCTGGGTGCCGCCGATTCGCAACCGCATCGACATGCTGGCCACCGGCATCAAGAGCCCGGTCGGCATCAAGGTGTCCGGCGCCAGCCTGCAGGAAATCGACCGCATCGCCGGCGAGATCGAGCGCGTGGTGCGCCCGCTGGCCGGTGTGTCGTCGGCGCTGGCGGAACGGCTGAATGGCGGCCGCTACATCGATGTGGTCATCGACCGCGCCGCGGCAGGACGCTATGGCCTGAACATCGACGAAGTGCAAAGCATCATCGCCAGCGCCGTCGGTGGCGACAACGTTGGCGAAACCGTCGAAGGCTTGCAGCGTTTTCCGATCAATGTGCGCTATCCGCGCGAACTGCGCGATTCGCTGGAAAGCCTGCGCGCCTTGCCGCTGTTGACGGAACGGGGCGCCCAGTTGCGCCTGTCCGACGTGGCGACGGTTCGCATCAGCGATGGGCCGCCGATGTTGCGCAGCGAAAACGCACGGCTGTCGGGCTGGGTGTACGTGGATATCCACGGCCGCGACCTGCGCTCGGCTGTGCAGGAAATGCAGCAGGCCGTCGCCGCCAGCGTCAAGCTGCCGGCCGGCTATTCGGTGTCGTGGTCGGGCCAGTTCGAATACCTGGAACGCGCAACGGCGCGCCTGCAGGTCGTGGTGCCGGCTACGCTGCTGATTATCTTCGTGCTGCTGTACCTGACGTTTCGCCGCGCCGACGAGGCCGCACTGATCATGGCGACACTACCGTTTGCGCTGGCCGGCGGGGTCTGGCTGCTGTGGGCGCTTGGCCATAACCTGTCGGTGGCGACCGGGGTTGGCTTTATCGCGCTGGCCGGCGTGGCGGCGGAATTCGGCGTCATCATGCTGTTGTACCTGAAGCATGCCTGGGAAGCGCGCGCGGCGGCCGGACGCCATAGCGAGGAGGACCTGCTGGAGGCAATCCGCGAGGGCGCCGTATTGCGCGTGCGCCCGAAAGCCATGACGGTGACCGTGATCGTGGCCGGCCTGGTGCCGATCATGATCGGTGCCGGCACCGGCTCCGAAATCATGCAGCGCATCGCTGCGCCGATGGTGGGGGGAATGTTGTCCGCACCCCTGCTATCGTTGTTTGTAGTACCTGCGGCATACTTGCTGCTTCGGCGGCGCAAAACACTGATGGAGAAATGATATGAAAGCAATCAACACCACCCTGCAAGCGGCAATCCTGGCGGCGGCATTCCTGGCCGGCGCACCAGCCATGGCCGATCACGATGGCCACGGCCAGCAAGCGATGAGCGTCGTGGCCGATACCGCCGATGGCGAAATCAAGAAGGTTGACAAGCCATCCGGCAAGCTGACCATCAAGCATGGCGAGCTGAAAAATCTGGGCATGGGCGCGATGACCATGGTATTCCGCGTCAAGGATGCCGCCATGCTGGACAAGGTGAAAGCCGGCGACAAAGTGCGCTTCACCGTGGAAAATGCCAACGGCGCTATGACCGTGACTGCCATCGAAGTCGCCAAGTAAACAGCATGAGCCGATTCGCCAGGACATGGATATTGTGGCTGTTGATGCTGGCCTTGCCTTTGCAGGCCCTGGCCGGCGTTGCGCAATTGTCTTGCGGGATCGGTGAGCACCAGCCCAGGCAGTCGCTGCGCCATGACCTGAAAGCGGTAAAGAAGGTCGCCACTGCGCAGCAGGGCCTGGACCATGCAGCTTGCGGCGCCTGTGCTGCTTGCTGTTGCGCTTCAGCGGCCTTGCCGGGCCTGAACCTCGCACCTGCACCTTGGGACGGGACTGACTCGCACTTCGCATTGCCGCCGTCCCTCCATGCCGGCCATGTCCCCGACGGCCCGGAACGTCCCCCGCGCCATCCCGCTTCCTGACTTTCAGGGATTGACAGGATTTGCAGGAAGCGTGCCGCTCCCCGCGGCAAAGGAAAAGCGACGAACGAGGACTTTATGAAACAAGCATTCTGGTCACGCCGGCTACACAAGTGGCTCGGCCTGATGATCGGCATCCAGGCATTGTGCTGGATGGCGAGCGGCGTGTATATGGCCGCAATATCGATAGACATCATCCACGGCGACCACCTGTCCCACGTGGGGCGATCCGCAGTGGCGGCGAAAGCCATTGTGGTGCAGCCAGCGCAACTGGCGGTGCAATTTCCCGGCATGACCGGGTTCCGCCTGAAGCGCCTGCTGGAGCGTGACGTATATGAGGTGAAGTATGCCGGCGGCACTGGCTTGGTGGACGCGGCCAGCGGCAAGCAGCTGGACCCGCTGGACCAGTCGCAGGCAGGACTGCTTGCGCAGCAGGCCTACCAGGGCGATGGCGCCATGAGCGGCATTCATTTGCTGCGCGAATTGCCAAAGGAGGTCGCCACGCGCCGGGCACCGTTATGGCGAGTGGATTTTGACGATTCCAATGGCAGCAGCCTTTATGTTTCGCCATCCACGGGCGAAGTGGTGGCGAAGCGGCATTCCCTATGGCGGGCCTACGACTTCCTGTGGATGTTGCACATCATGGACTACGACAAACGCACGAACGTCAACAACACGCTGTTGCGCAGCGCTTCCGTCGCGGGCACCCTGTTCGCGATGAGCGGCATCTGGCTGCTGTGGTTCACGCTACGCAGGAGGGGCGCAAAATGACGCCGTTCCTGAGAAAGCTGCATAAGTGGGTCGGCCTGGTGGTTGGCCTGCAATTCCTGCTCTGGCTGGCGAGCGGCATGGTCATGAGCCTGTTCGACCGGGACCTTGTCGAAGGCGCAGGGCATCGCGCTCCGTTGAAAATGGCTGCGGAGTGGCCGAGAAATGGCCTGCTGGCGCCAGCCGATGTGCTGGCCGCCACGCGCAAGCCCGTCGAATCAATCGACAGCCATTGGCTGCTCCAGGTGCCAGCCTACCTGCTGAAAAACAGTGACGGAAGTTGGCTGGTGGATGCCCGCAGCGGTGCGCCGGTGGCGGTGACCGCAGCGCATGCGCTGGAAGTGGCGCGGGCCGACTACGTCGGCGAAGGCAAGCCGGGCCAGCCGCAATGGATGCGGGAACCTACGCTGGAGGTCCGCAAGCATCGCGGCCCAAGCTGGCGCGTGGATTTCGACGATGAGGAGGCCACTACCATCTATGTGTCGGCCGTCGACGGACGCATCCTCGAGCGCCGCAACTCCGCATGGCGCCTGTTCGACATTGCGTGGATGCTGCACATCATGGACTACGGCGGCCGCGAGGACTTCAACAATTCGCTGCTGTTGATGGCCGCCCTGGGCGGCTTGTGGATGGCGCTGAGCGGCATCTGGTTGCTGTGCACCAGCCTGCGGCTGCATGACTTTGTGCCGGCACGCCTGCTGCCGGCGCGGCAAGTCACGGTGCTGGACGAGGGCGGGAAGCGCCTAGGCATCGTCAAATCGCGCCACGGCGATTCCGTGTTCGACGCGCTGGCGCGTTCAGGAATCCAGTTGCCGTCCAACTGCGGCGGCGGGCAAAGCTGCGGGCTGTGTGAAGTGCGTGCCTGCCATAATGCGCCGCCCGCGTCCTCGTCCGACGGCGAGCATATTCCCGATCAGCGCCTGCGGCGCGGCCATCGGCTGGCTTGCGGCATGGCGGTGACGGCCGATATGGAAATCGCAGTCAGCCATGGCGCCGCCCTGATGGTCAACCGCAGCGCCCTGGTGGAGCGGGTGAGAGACATCACGCCGACTTTGCGCGAAGTAGTGCTGCGCCCGGAGCAGAAAGCCGGCGCCGACTTCCGCCCGGGCAGCTACGTGCAGCTCCATATCCCGCGCAAGCGAGGACTGTTCGGCCCCCGCAAGCCGCTGCGCCGGTCCTATTCGCTGTCGCTGCCGGTCGCTCAGGCTGGTGGATGCGTGACGCTGCTGGTGCGGCATGTCGCGGGCGGCATCGGGTCTTCGTATGTGCACTCCCTGAAGCAGGGCGACCGGGTGGCCTTCAACGGCCCGTTTGGCGAGTTTGCACTGCGCCGCGGCAGGAACGAGAAAGTATTCATCGGCGGCGGCGCCGGCATGGCGCCGTTGCGCGCAATGATCCGTGCACAACTGGAATCCGGCGGCACGGAAGCTGTGCGCTTCTGGTATGGAGCGCGAGGCGAGAGCGAAGTGCCGTATCGCGAGGAGTTCGACGCGTTGGCTAAGCGCCATGCGCACTTCAGCTGGCAGGTGGTGCTGTCGGACGGTGGCCGCATGGTGCACGACGTGGTGCGCGACGAGTTTCTCGCTCAGCAGCCGCGAGCCCGCGATTGCGACTTCTATGTTTGCGGGCCGCCGGCAACGCTGCATGCAACGCGCGAAATGCTGAAAGAGCAGGGCGCGCAGCGCGTGTCGTTCGACGACTTCAAGATCTAGGTGGCTTCAGGTGCGGGCGAACTCGATGCGCTGCTTGCGCGGGTTCGGTCGCACGATGTGCTCCAGCGGCAGCACGGTGGACTGCTTGATCTTTTTCAGTGCGATATTCGACTTGACGTTCACCACCCCAGGCAGCAACAGCAGCTCCTTCATCATCAAGTCGGCGAAGGAAGCCAGGTCGTGCGACACCACGCGCGCCACGTAGTCGGCTTCGCCGGTGACGGAGAAGCACTCCATCACTTCCGGCACGTCGCGGATCGCGTTCTCGAACGCGTCCCCGCGCTTTTCACCATGGCGGTCCAGCGTGATATGCACGAAGGCCATCACGTCCAACCCCACGGTGGTCGGCTCCAGCACGGCCGCGTAATGGTCGATGATGCCGGCTTCGCGCAGGCGCTGCACGCGGCGGCCCACCTGCGAGACCGATAAATGCAGCACTTCGGCCAGCGCGGCATTGGTCGCTTCCCCGTTGCGTTGCAGCTCGTTCAGCAGCGACAGGTCGTGGCGGTCGACAGTAATCATCATCAAGTCCTATTGTGGTGCGCAAAATACGCATATCTGATGGTCTAATGCGTGCATATTGCGCAAAAAATCCAGAATCAGTGCGTAGTATATCCGTTATCTGCACACTTTTCCGGAGACAGCAAATGACCGATTCCCTGTGGGACAACCCGATGGGCACCGACGGCTTCGAATTCATCGAATACGCGGCGCCGGACCCAGTCGCAATGGGCAAGACTTTCGAAGCGATGGGCTTTACGGCCGTGGCGCGCCATCGCAGCAAGGACGTGACCCTGTATCGCCAGGGCGACGTCAACTTCCTGTTGAACGCCGAAAAGGACTCGTTCGCTCAGCGTTTCGCTGAACTGCATGGCCCATCCGTCTGCGCCATCGGATTCCGCGTGAAGGACGCCGCTTATGCGTACAAGCGCGCGCTGCGCCTTGGCGCCTGGGGCTTCGAAAGCAAGGCAGGACCGATGGAATTGAACCTGCCGGCTATCAAAGGCATCGGCGATTCGCTGATCTACCTGGTGGACCGCTGGCCTGGCAACGGCAATATCAGCATTTACGATGTGGACTTCGAGCCGATTCCAGGCGTCGACCAGAACCCGAAAGGCCACGGCCTGACCTACATCGACCACCTGACCCACAACGTGCACCGCGGCCGCATGGGCGAGTGGGCCGAATTCTACGAGCGCCTGTTTAACTTCCGCGAAGTGCGCTATTTCGATATCGAAGGCCAGGTCACCGGCGTCAAGTCGAAGGCCATGACCAGCCCATGCGGCAAGCTGCGCATCCCGATCAACGAAGAAGGCACCGACCGCGCCGGCCAGATCCAGGAATATCTCGATGCCTATCGCGGCGAAGGCATCCAGCACATCGCCATGGGCAGCGACAATTTGTATGCCACCGTGGACAGCCTGCGCGGCGCCGGCGTCAAGCTGCTCGACACCATCGACACCTACTACGAACTGGTCGACCGCCGCATTCCGGGCCACGGCGAGCCGCTGCAGGCCCTGCGCGAGCGCAAGATCCTGGTCGACGGCAAGCCGGGCGACCTGCTGCTGCAGATCTTCTCCGAAAACCAGCTTGGCCCGGTGTTCTTCGAATTCATCCAGCGCAAGGGCAACCAGGGCTTCGGCGAAGGCAACTTCAAAGCCCTGTTCGAGTCGATTGAGCTGGACCAGATGCGCCGTGGCGTGCTGACCGCCTGATCAATGTGCCATCAATACTGGCAGCGTTGCCGTTGCCAGTATGGTGCGCGTGGCGCCGCCCAGCATCATTTCACGGAAGCGGCTATGGCCGTAGGCGCCCATCACCAGCAGGTCCACATTGAAATCGGCCGCCAGCGACAAGATCGCCTTGCCGGGATCGACCGGTTCCGGCCGCCGCAGCACTTCCACGTTCACGCCGTGCCGCGCCAGGTACAGGGCGATGTCGGCGCCGGGCGACTCGCCCAGCGTGTCCGCGCTGTCGCCCAGCACCGCCAGCGTGACCTGTTCGGCGCCGCGCAGCAGGGGCAGGGCGGCGGTGACCGCCTTCGCCGCCTCCCCGCTGCCGTTCCACGCCACCATGACGCGCTTGCCGATGGTCGGGAAACGGCCGGCGCGCGGCACCAGCAGCACCGGGCGGCCGCAATTCAATAGCACATAGTCGGGCAGGTCCGGCAGCAAGCTGCCCTCATTGCCGTCGTTGGCGGCGGTTTGTCCCAGTACGACCAGGTCGGCGTAGCGAGCCTGCATGCACAGGCCCGCATATTCGTCGTCGTTGCTGCTGCGCACTTCATAAGAGGGAACGCCAAGGCGCTCTGCCAGGGATTTGAACTGTTCCAGCGCCATTTGCACACGTTCTTCGGCGCGCCGCAGGTAGTCGGCCAGGAATACGCCGCTGCCTTCATAACTGCGGCCGGCCAGCATGGAGCGCGGCATGCCTGTCATCGCGGCGCCGACCAGGTGGGCTTCCTCGCGCGAGGCGATGGCTGCGGCCAGCGCGATGCGCGCCTCTGCATTGGCCGCGCGGTCGGCATGGACTACGATGGTGCGGTAAGACATGGTGTCCTCCTGTGTTGATGTTGGCACAAGTTTGCGCCCGATTGCCGCGCACGATCCATGACTTGGGTCAAGCTCGTCTGATATCATGTCTTTATGTTACGTTCTCGTCTCGCGCCAACCTGTCTGTTGCTTGCCTTGAGCCCTGCAGCAGTTGCCGGCCAGGGGGATATGCTGTTTATCGCAGCGACCAACCACAATATGCCGCTGTCCCGTTTTCATGACGGCGAGCTGGCCGATGGCCTGCTGAAGGACCTCGGTGACAGCATTGCGCAGCGTATGGGGCTGCATGCCCGTTATGTCAGCGTGCCGGCCAAGCGCGTCGCCGATTACCTTGCCAGCGGCCGCGCCGACGGCGTCTGTTATGTGCTGCCACGCTGGCTGCCGGGCCCCTTCAACTGGAGCCAGCCCCTGATGCCCGATTCGGGCGTGCTGGTATCCCGGCCGGAAGCGCCGGCAGTGCGGGCCCTGTCGGACCTGGCGAACAAACCGGTCGGCACGGTGCTTGGCTATTCCTATTCGATGATCGACTCGGCCCTCGGGCGCGCTTTTGTGCGCGAAGATGCGCCTTCGATGGAGCTGAATATTTCAAAGATCCAGCATGGGCGGATGCAGTACGCGATCATGGGACGCATGACGGCGGAATACCTGATGCGCTCCGAGCCCCAGCATAAGCTGCGCATCGACTTCGAATTCGACCCGTTCAAGGCACAGTGCGCGTTTTCACAGAAGTCCGCCATACCATTTGGCGACGTCCAGCGCGCCATCGGCAGCCTGGTCTCGGACGGCAGCATCGACCGCCTGCTGCGCCATTATCGTTAAGCGAGCCTTCCAATCATGTCACTCTCACTCCTCAAATCCCTGTTCAACTACAAGGCGTGGGCCAACGCCGAATTGTTCGATGTGCTGGCGACCGTCACAGCGGAAGCCGAGCTGCATGCCTCAATCCGCACCCTGAACCACATCTGGGTTGTCGACCGGATCTTCCGTGCCCACCTGCTCGGGGAAGTGCATGGCTACGAAGCCACCAATACCAAGGCCACGCCCACCTTGGCGGAGTTGCGCGCCGCCGTCATCGAAACCGATGCCTGGTACCAGCAATATGTCGCCAGCCTGGACGACGCTGCGCTGGCCGCCCGGCTGCAGTTCAGGTTCACCGACGGCGACACGGGCCAGATGTCGCGTGAAGAAATGCTGATGCATGTGATTACGCATGGCGCTTACCATCGCGGCAATGTTGGCCAGGTGCTCAAGAATATTTCGGTGACGCCGCCGCGCGATATCCTGACCAAATTCCTGCACAGCACCGAACCCGGGCGGCACTTGCTATAATCCGGCCTGATGAATATCCGGCGCTTCCTCGTTATCCTGCTGTTACTTGTGATGCCGCTCCAGTCAATCCTGGCGGCGACGGATAGCTGCTGCCTGAAAACCAAGGTCACGCAGCTCGACGAGCACGCCGCCGCGGCAGACGATGCGCAGGGCCCGGGCAGCGCCTGCTGCACGCAGTGCGATTTCTGCCACCATTCCCATGCACCGTTTGTCGCCACCGTGGCTGACGGGCGCCAGCAAGTCGATTCGATCGCTCCGATGGCTCCGCCGGAGCCGCCTATCCATTCCTTCATCCCGGATATTCCTCCGCGTCCCGACAGGCTCCGCTGATTGATCCGGCCGCTGCATGCGGCCGTTCCCCATCAATCATCAAGGAGCAACATCGTGAAAGCTATTTGCGTGCCTTTGCTGGCGGCCATTTGCCTGGCCCCGGCGTGGGCGCAACCATCATTGACGCTTGCCGAGGCATTGGAACGTGCCCGGCAAAGCAATCCCGAGCTGCAGGCGCTGGCGCTGGAAGCTTCTGCGGTCGACGCAGCAGGCAGCCAGGCGGCGCTGCTGCCCAACCCTTCGCTGGACTACCTGCGCGAAGGGAGAGTCAGCGAGGGCGGATCGTCGACCATCCAACTATCGATCCCGCTTGAACTGGGCGGCAAGCGCGCCGCGCGCATCGAGGCGGCGCGTGCCGGCAGCCGTGCCGCGGCGCTGGACCTGGCCGTCGGCCGCGCGCGGATCGAGGCGGAAGTCGCCGCAGCCTACCAGCAAACTTATCTGGCGCAGCAGCATGTCGCCCTGGCCGCGCAGGTCAGCGACAGCGGCCGCCGTTCCAGCGACGCGGCGGCGCGCCGCGTCCTGGCCGGCAAGGTGTCCCCTGTCGAAGAAGCGCGGGCGCGGGTGGCGGAGGCCAACTGGCGCATGGAAGGCGTGACGGCCCAGCGCGAACTGGATGAAGCACGCATCAAGCTGGCCACTTTGCTGGGCAACACAGGAGACGGGATCGGGACCCTGGCGGCGCCTGTAGCACCGGCCGAAGCCGGGCTCCATGGAGCGCAACTGGAGGGCCTGATCGCCTCCGCTCCCGCTATCGAACGGGCCGTCGCGGAAGTCGACGCCGGCACGGCATCGCTGCGCATGGAGCGCGCCGCACGCATGCCCGACGTTGCGCTGATCGTAGGCAGCAAGCGCAGCGAAGGGCCTGAGCGTGACCGCATGCGGCAGAACATCATCGGCCTGTCCATGCCGCTGCCGCTGTTCAACCGCAACCAGGGCGCGATCCTTGCCGCCGAACGCCGCACCGGCAAGGCCCGCGCGGAACTGGAGGCGACTCGCCAGCGCATTCGGGCGGAAGCCATGCAGGCCCATGCCCGCATGCAGGCGGCCATGCAGCAAGAGCGCCTGGTGCGCGAAGAGGTGCTGCCAGGCGCCCAATACGCGGCCGAAGCGGCGATGAAAGGCTTCGAAGCAGGAAAATTCAATTACGTGGAAGTGCTCGATGCCCAGCGTACCTGGGTGCAGGCACAGGGCCAGCACCTGCGGGCCATTTCAGACTTCTACCGCGCCCGGGCCGACCTGGCAAAGCTGGTCGGCAACCTGGACTTCAAGGATTCAAAATGAACAAGCGACAGAAAATCACTATTGCGGCCATGGTCGCCGCTGCCGTCCTGTTTGCGGGCGGAGTATTGGGCTGGGAGCGCATCGCCCCGGTAGCGAAGGCCAATGCCGAAGCGAACGAACACCACGACGAGCACCCGGCCGGCGCAGCCGCCGCTGGCATGCAGCCGATCCCGTTCACCGATGCGCAGCTTGCTGCGGCCGATATCCAGCTGCGCGCTGCCGGCGCAGCGCGGCTCGAAACCTTCGTCCGCCTGCCGGGCGAAGTCAAATTGAACGAAGACCGCACCGCCCACGTTACGCCGCGCGTGGACGGCATTGTGCAGGAAGTGCAGGCCAATCTTGGCCAGCAGGTACGCAAAGGGGAGTTGATGGCAGTCGTTGCCAGCGCCGACGTGTCCGAGCAGCGCAGCGGCCTGGCTGCCGCCGAAAAGCGTGCAGCGCTGGCGCGCTCGGTGTATGAAGCCGAAAAGAAGCTGTGGGAAGAAAAGGTCTCCGCGCGCCAGGACTACCTGAAGGCGGAGCAGGAATGGCATGAAGCCACCATCGCCGTGCAGAACGCCCGCCAGAAGCTGGTGGCGATCGGCGCCAGCGGTTCCGGCAAAGGCCCGTTCAACCGCCTTGAAATCCGTGCGCCGTTCGATGGCCTGATCGTGGACAAGCACATCGCCGTGGGTGAAGCGATCGGGGCGGAAACCAAGGTCTTCACAGTCTCCGACCTGCGCCAGGTTTGGGCGGAAGTCGTGGTGCCGGCGAAGGATCTCGAGATCGTCAGGGTCGGCACGGATGCCGTGCTGCATTCCGCTGCCTCCGGCGCGGCGGTGAAAGGCAAGGTGAGCTTCGTGAGTGCGATGATCGGCGAGCAGACCCGCGCCGCGCGCGCCCGGGTGGTGCTGGATAACCCGCAACTGGCATGGCGCCCGGGCCTGTTCGTGGACGTCGACGTGGTTACCGGCTCGGCCGAAGTCCCGGTCGCCGTGGAAAAGGAGGCGCTGCAGGTCCTGAACGGCACGCAGGTGGTCTTCCTGCGCGATGGCCAGGCCTTCATGCCGGTGCCGGTCACGGTCGGACGTTCGGACGGCAAGCTGGTGGAAATCACTTCCGGCCTGCGCAAGGATGCCCGCTACGCCGCAGCCCACAGCTTCACCGTCAAGGCGGAGCAGGGCAAGGGCGCCGCCGAGCACGAAGATTAAGGAGCCGCCATGTTAAGCAGAATTATCCAGGCTTGCATAGGCCATCGCTGGCTGGTCATGTTCGCCGTATTGGCCATGGCCGTGCTGGGCGCGGTCAATTACAAGAAGCTGCCGATCGACGCCGTGCCGGACATCACCAACGTCCAGGTGCAGGTCAACACCGCTGCCGCCGGCTATTCGCCGCTGGAAGTAGAGCAGCGCATCACCTTCCCGATCGAGTCGCTGATGGCCGGCTTGCCGCGCCTTGAGCAGACCAGGTCCCTGTCGCGCTATGGACTGTCGCAGATTACCGTGGTGTTCAAGGACGGCACGGACATCCATTTCGCGCGCCAGTTGATCAGCCAGCGCATCCAGGATGCACGGGCCCAGCTTCCGGCGGGACTGACGCCGACCATGAGCCCCATCGCCACCGGCTTGTCCGAAATCTACCTGTGGACGGTGGACGCGGCGCCGGATGCCCGCAAGCCGGACGGCACGCCGTACACGCCGACCGACCTGCGCGAAATCCAGGATTGGATCATCAAGCCGCAATTGCGCAACGTTCCCGGCGTCACGGAGATCAACTCGATTGGCGGCTACGACAAGGAATACCTGGTTGCGCCGACACCGGCCAAGCTGGCGTCGTATGGCCTGAACCTGTCGGACGTGGTGACCGCGCTGGAACGCAATAACGGCAACGTCGGCGCCGGCTATATCGAGAAAGAGGGCGAACGGTACCTGCTGCGTGCACCGGGGCAGCTCAAGTCGGTGGCGGACATCGGCAATATCGTGGTCTCCACCATCGAGGGCGTGGCCGTGCGTATCGCCGACGTCGCAACAGTGGGCGTCGGCGCCGAGCTGCGCACCGGCGCCGCCACCCGCAACGGGCGTGAAGTGGTGCTGGGAACCGTGTTCATGCTGATCGGCGAAAACAGCCGCGCGGTGGCGCTGGCGGTCGACAGGAAGATGGTCGACATCAACCGCAGCCTGCCTGCCGGTGTTTCAGCCACGCCGGTGTACAACCGCACGGTACTGGTTGAAAAGGCGATCGACACCGTCAAGCGCAACCTGCTGGAAGGCGCCGTGCTGGTGATCGGCGTGCTGTTCCTCTTTCTCGGCAACCTGCGCGCGGCGCTGATCACCGCGATGGTGATCCCGCTGTCGATGCTGTTCACCTTCACCGGCATGGTGGCCAATAACGTCAGTGCCAACCTGCTAAGCCTGGGCGCGCTCGATTTCGGCATTATCGTCGATGGCGCCGTGGTGATCGTTGAGAACTGCGTGCGGCGCCTGGCGCATGCGCAGCAGCACGCCGGACGGCCGCTCACGCGCGAAGAGCGTTTCACCGAAGTCTTTGCCGCGGCACACGAGGCGCGCAGGCCACTGCTGTTCGGGCAGTTGATCATCATGATCGTGTACCTGCCGATCTTCGTGCTGTCCGGGATCGAAGGCAAGATGTTCCACCCAATGGCGTTCACCGTGGTGACGGCCTTGCTGGGCGCCATGCTGCTGTCGATTACCTTCGTGCCGGCCGCCGTGGCGCTGTTCATGAACAAACCGGTGCGCGAAGAGGAAGGACGCCTGATGCTGGCCGCCAGGCGCCGCTATGGCGAACTGCTGGACTACGTGATGGCCAACCGCCCGGTGGTCTTCACCGCCGCCGGGTTGGTGCTGGCGCTGTCCGTTCTGCTGGCAACGCGCCTGGGCACCGAGTTTGTGCCCAACCTGAACGAAGGCGATTTCGCGGTGCTGACCGTGCGCATTCCAGGCACGGGACTCGGCCAGTCGGTGCAGATGCAGCAGCAGATCGAAAAAACGCTGGTGGCGAAATTCCCCGAGATTGCCAACGTCTTCGCGCGCACCGGCACTGCGGAAATCGCATCGGACCCCATGCCGCCCAGCATTTCAGACGGCTACATCATGCTCAAGCCGGAGAGGGAATGGCCGAAGCCGAAGCGCAGCCGCGATGAGCTGCTGGCCGCGATCCGCAGCACGCTGGAGCAATTGCCGGGCAATAGCTATGAGTTCAGCCAGCCGATCCAGTTGCGCGTGAACGAGCTGATTTCGGGCGTGCGCAGCGACGTGGCGGTGAAGGTCTTCGGCGACGACCTTGATGTGCTGAACGCGAAAGCGACCGAGATCGGCGCAATTCTAGGTAGGATTCCCGGCGCCTCCGGCGTCAAGGTGGAACAGACCACTGGCCTGCCGATGCTGCAGATCCAGGTTGACCGTGAACGTGCGGCGCGGCTTGGCCTCAACATCGCCGAAGTCCAGGAGCTGATTGCCACCGCCACTGCGGGCCGGGAAGCGGGCGCCATGTTCGAAGGAGACCGCCGCTTCGACATTGTGGTGCGCTTGCCGGAAGCGCTGCGGTCGGACATCGAACTGCTCAAGCGCTTGCCGGTGCCATTGCCGAAGAAGGAGGGCGCACGGCCCGCCTATGTCACGCTGGCCGAAATCGCCACCTTCGACACAGCGCCCGGCCCGAACCAGCTAAGCCGCGAGCAGGGCAAGCGCCGGGTGGTGGTGACCGTCAATATGCAGGGCCGCGATATCGGTTCCTTCGTCGAAGAAGCGCAGCAAGCCATCCTGAAGGGCGTGAAGCTGCCGGCCGGTTACTGGCTGGCCTGGGGCGGGCAGTTCGAAAACCTGCAAAATGCCGCGCAGCGGCTGAAAGTAGTCGTGCCGGCATCTTTGGCGCTGGTGTTCGCACTGCTGTTCCTGATGTTTAACAACGCCCGCGACGGTGCGCTGGTGTTCACCGGCATTCCGTTCGCGCTGACCGGTGGCATCTTCGCGCTGTGGATGCGCGGGATACCGATGTCGATATCGGCTGCCGTCGGATTCATCGCGCTGTCCGGTGTCGCCGTGCTGAACGGGCTTGTGATGATTTCCTTTATTCGCAGCCTGCGTGAGCAGGGGCAGCCGCTGGCCGATGCTGTGCGCAACGGCGCGCTGGTACGCCTGCGGCCAGTGCTGATGACAGCCCTGGTGGCATCGCTCGGTTTCGTGCCGATGGCGATCGCTACCGGCACCGGTGCGGAAGTACAGCGCCCGTTGGCGACCGTGGTGATTGGCGGCGTGTTGTCTTCCACGACACTGACGCTGCTGCTATTGCCCTTGCTGTATTGCCTCGCCTACAGCCGCAAGGGAGAATCCAGCCAGCTTGTCCCAGCCGGCTTGGCAGGGTAGTAGAGTGCCTCTTCAAAAATAACCACAAGTCATTGATTTGACGGGAATAGTGGTTATATCACCTTGATTGGGGAGATTTTAACTAGATTAATTCTCTCCAATTGTCACTAATTTAAGCCGAATTGCGGTAAATCTTTCACTAAATAATAAATATATATAAGCGAAACATCTCGTTACGAAGGATACACGGCTATACTTCTGGCTGCAAAAAATTCCATACGAGAAATAGATGTTGTGCAAAAGAATAGGTGTGGCCGCGCAGCTTGCGCTCGGCCTTGGCGCAGCTTTGCCTGCGCTGGCGCAGGTCGATCCTGCATTGGCAAACCAGGAACTGCAACGCCAGGAACAGCGTGAACGCGAACGTGCGCGCCAGGACGAGGCCAAGCCCGACGTGCGCCTGCAGCGCGAAACCAGGTCCACACAAGCGGTTTGGCCGGAAAGCGAATCGCCATGCTTCCCGATCCGCCGCGTATTCCTGGAAGGCGAGCTGGCCGGCCAGTTCCAGTGGGCGCTGAAAGCTGCCGACGGCGCGCTGGGCCGCTGCCTGGGCAGCGCCGGCATCAATGTCCTTGTGGGCGAAATCCAGAACGCACTGGTCGCGCAAGGCTTTGTTACGGCACGTGTGCTGGCGGCCCCGCAGGATTTGCTGGGTGGTGAACTGCATTTGAAACTGGTGCCGGGCCGCATTCGTGCACTGCGCTATCCGGAACAGCAGCCGTCGTTCGGCAATGCACTGCCGCTGTCGGCCGGAGAATTGCTGAACCTGCGCGACATCGAGCAGGGCCTGGAGAACCTGAAACGCGTGCCCGGCGCACAGGCAGATATCGAGATCATGCCTGGCGAGCAGCCTGGCGACAGCGACCTGCAGGTGAAATGGAAGGGTGGCCGCGCCTACCGCTTCAGCGCCTCGGTGGACGACAGCGGCAGCCGTTCGACCGGCACTTACCAGGGCGGGCTCACGCTTTCGGTCGACAATCCCTTTGGCCTGCAAGACCTGTTCTACCTGACCGTCAATCGCAACGTGCCGGGCGACAGCCCGGAGGGTGAGTACGGCACCAGCGGTTACGCGCTGCATTACTCGGTGCCGTTCGATTACTGGCTGCTCTCGCTGCAATTGAATGATTACCGCTACCGCCAGACTGTGGCCGGCGCTTTCCACGATTATGTCTATCGCGGTACCAGCAACACGGCTGAACTGAAACTCTCGCGCCTGGTGTATCGCGACGCAACGCGCAAGACCACACTGTCGCTGCGCACCTACCAGCGCGGCAGCCGTAACTACATCGACGACATGGAAGTCGAAGTGCAGCGCCGCCGCATGGCAGGCTTCGTGGCAGGCATCTCGCACAAGGAATTCATCGGCCCGGCCACCCTGGACAGCAACCTGACCTGGAAATTGGGCACCAGCTCCTACGGCAGCCTGCCGGCGCAGGAAGAAGCCTTTGATGAAGGCACCGCACGCCCGCGCATCTTCAACGCCGACGTCACACTGAACTGGCCCTTGACCAAATCCCTGACGTACCAGGCCGCCTGGCGCCGCCAGTGGAACCGCAGCAAGCTGATTCCGCAGGACCGCTTTGCGATCGGCGGCCGTTACACCGTGCGCGGCTTCGACGGCGAGGCCAGCCTCTCGGCCGAACGTGGCTGGCTGCTGCGCAATGATCTGAACTGGACCATCCCGGAGACCCGGCACCAGTTCTACTTCGCGCTGGACCACGGCGTGGTCTCGGGCCCGTCCGCGCCGCTGCTGCGCGGCACCCACCTGACCGGCGCCGCCATCGGCTGGCGCGGCCAGTTCGGTGGCCTGAGCACGGACCTCTTCGCGGGCAAACCGGTCAGCAAACCGGACGCCTTCCGCACCGCCAGCGTTGCCACTGGCTTCAATATGAATTACGAATTCTGAGCATCATGAATAAACTTCGCTACCGTATCGTTTTCAATAAAGCACGTGGCATGCTGATGGCTGTGGGCGAGTGTGCCCGCAGTTGCAGCAAAGGCGCCGGCCAGACCGACGCCCTCGATAGTTCGGCACCGGCCGCCTTTGGGCATCCTGCGCTGCGCCGACTGACCTTGCTGTTCGGGGCTGCCTTTGGCGGATTCCTTTTGGCCAGCCATGTACAGGCGCAGATCATCGCCGATCCAAAGGCGCCGAGCCAGAACCAGGCCATCGTGCTGAAGGCAGCCAACGGCGTGCCGCAAGTGAACGTGCGCGAGCCAAGTGCGGCTGGCGTGTCGCGCAACGTCTATTCGCAGTTCGACGTGGCGAAGGGCGGCGCGATCCTGAACAACTCGCGCGTGAACGTGCAGACGGAATTGGGCGGTTGGGTTGAGGCCAATCCATGGCTGAAGGCGGGCGCAGCGAAGGTTATCCTGAACGAAGTCAATTCCAATAACCCTAGCGCGCTGCGGGGCTACATTGAAGTGGCGGGGCAGAAGGCGGAAGTGGTGATCGCCAACCCGTCCGGCATTTCCGTGGACGGCGGCGGCTTTATCAACGTGAGCCGCGCGACGCTGACTACCGGTTCGCCATTCATGACGGATGGCAGGCTGGCTGGCTACGACGTGCAGCGCGGCCAGATCGTGATCGATGGCGCCGGGCTGGATGCGAGCAAGACCGATTACACGGCCCTGATCAGCCGTTCCGTGAGCCTGAATGCAGCTTTGTGGGCGCAGCGCCTGAATGTGATTACGGGTGTGAACAAGGTTGCGGAAGCTGATACGGCGAAGGTATCGGAGACCATGCAGGCTGCCGATTCGGCGCCGCAGTTCGCCATCGACGTTTCGCGCCTTGGCGGCATGTATGCCAACCAGATTTACCTGATCGGCACCGAGGCCGGCGTGGGTGTGCGCAATGCGGGCACGATCGGCGCGGCGGCAGGCGAGCTGGTAGTCACCAGTTCCGGCCGGCTGGAAAATATCGGCAGTCTCGCGGCCAGCCAGGCACTGCGCCTGCAGGTAGCGGATGCTGTTGTCAACGATGGCACTTCCTACGCACGCGAGGCCGTGCAGGTGACTGCCGGCGGAAAATTGAGCAACAGCGGTACCGTAATTTCAGATGGAACGCTGCAGGTGACCGCGGCCGGTGTATTGGACAATAGCGGCACAATCAACGCGCAGACTGCGATGCAGTTGACGGCGGACAGTCTCACCAACCGCAAGATGATCAGCAGCGGCGGCCGCCTGGCCGCGACGTTGCGGGGCGATGCCGATAACCGGCAGGGAACGATGCAGGCGGAAAGCGTGGCGCTGGACAGCATCGCCGGCCAACTGCTCAATCAGTCCGGCAAGATCGTGCAGAGTGGTGCTGCGGCGCTGGAAATCACGGCCACCACGTTGCATAACACGAACGGCGGTCAGGTTGGTACTTCCGAGCAGGCTACCGGCAATACTGGCGGCAGCTCAAACGTCGACACTGGCGGCACCGGTGGCGCGGGTGGGGGCAGCACTGGCAGCGCTTCGGGAGCGGGAACCGGAACTGGCTCCGGCGACAGCGGAACCAATGGCTCCGGCGCCACTCCAACGGTTCCTGTGCCAAACGGCTGGCTGCACCTCGCTGGCGCGATCGACAATGATGCAGGCCGGATCCTTTCCGGTGGCCCAGTGAATCTTGCGATCACGAGTCTGGAGAACGTTGGCGGCAAGATGGCGCTGGGCTCCCTGACTGTCAACGGCGGCAGCCTGGATAACCATGGTGGCAGCCAGCTATCGGTCCAGTCGGACCTGTCCCTGCGCATTCCGGTGTTCGACAACCGTGATAGCCAGCTGCAGGTTGGCGGTGGCTTCACTGGCGACGTCCAGTCATTTAACAATTACAATGGTTCCTTGTCAGCCGTTGGCGACCTGCAGTTGCACACCAGCGTGATCGCCAATCACGGCGGCCAGCTGGTGAGCGGCGGGCGCGGCTCGCTCCTCGCGGACGGTGCACTCGATAATGGCAGCGGAACGGTAAAAAGTGCCGGTGGGCTGATCGTCACTGCTGGGGGTTCGCTTGATAACTCGGCTGGCACGATTGAGGCCGCTGGTCGCGGTGCGGACCTGCAGCTGCAAGCCGCATCGATCAGCAATACGCTAGGCCGTATCGTCAGCGATGGCGCGGCCTCGCTCAGCACTCCAGGAACTGTTGGCAACCATGACGGCCTGATTTCGGCGAGGGACAATCTTACAATCGCTGGCGCAGACCTGGGCAACGCTGTCAGCGGCGGGCTCACGACCAGCACTGGCATCCTGAGCCAGGCCGGAAACGTGAACCTGAATGTGCAGCACCTCACCAACAGCGGCAGCGTGTTTGCCGCCGCAGACTTGAACACTCGCTCCGGCTCGCTCGATAACAGCGGCACGCTGTATGCAGGTGGCCAGCAAGGTTTGGACGTCAGTAATGCGGTCACCAATAGCGGCACGATTGCAGCGGCACATAACCTGACGGCCAGCGCCGGTAGCTTGACGGGCACCAGCAACAGCGTACTGGCCGCCGGCATGGCGACCGATGGCCAGCTCACCGGAGCAGGGGCCTTGTCCGCCACCACCACAGGTGCATTGCAGATAGCGGGGCAAGCACTGGCAACCGGTAATGTCGGCCTCAATGGCGGCAGTCTGGACCTGAGCAACAGCACCACCGGCAGCACCGCAGGCAATGTCAGCCTCACTTCACTAGGCGGCAGTTTGTCGACCCGCCACGCCAAGGTGAGCGCGGCGGGGCAACTGACCGTCGCAGCACACCAATCGCTGGACAACACCGCCGGCCAACTCACCGGCGCGCAACTGCAGATCCATGCTGGCCAACTGGAAAACAGCCAAGGCCAGATCCAGCAAACCGGCAGCGGCACGCAGACCGCCAGCATCCAAAGCACCGGCGCCTTGATCAACAGCGGCGGCCGCATCCTGGCTAACGCGCAGCACTTTACGCTCAATGTTGGTGGCGCCCTCACCAATACTGACGGCCTGGTCGGCCATGCGGGCACCGGCGAGCTCACGATGAGCGCGGCCAGCCTGGACAACACCCGTGGCCAGGTCACTGGCAATGGCGCCGCCACGCTGAATAGCGCAGGCGACATTGTCAATAACGACGGCCTGATCTCGTCGCAGGGCAATCTTGGCATCGCTGGCGCGAACCTGGGCAACACCACCAGCGGCACGCTCACCACAGCCACTGGCATCCAGAGCCAGGCCGGCAATGTGCATCTGGACGTGCACGACACCGCCACGCTGAATAGCGCAGGCGACATTGTCAATAACGACGGCCTGATCTCGTCGCAGGGCAATCTTGGCATCGCTGGCGCGAACCTGGGCAACACCACCAGCGGCACGCTCACCACAGCCACTGGCATCCAGAGCCAGGCCGGCAATGTGCATCTGGACGTGCAACAGCTGACAAACAACGGCAGCGTGGTTGCCGCACAGGACTTGAACGTCAGTGCCAGCGCAGTGAACAACAGCGGCACGCTGTACGCAGGCGGCCAGCAAAGCCTGACCGTCAGCAACGCCATCGCCAACAGCGGCACGATCGCAGCCGCACATGACCTGACGGCCAACGCAGGCAGCCTGACCGGCACCAGCAACAGCGTGCTGGCCGCCGGCATGGGCACCGATGGCCAGCTCACCGGAGCAGGGGCCTTGTCCGTCACCACCACAGGCGCATTGCAGACAGCGGGGCAAGCACTGGCCACCGGCAATGTGAATCTCAACGGCGGCAGCCTGGACCTGAGCAACAGCACCACCGGGAGCACCGGCGGCAATATCAACCTGACCGCACAAAGCGGCAATTTGTCGACCCGCAACGCCAAGGTCAGTACGCCAGGCCAACTGACCGTCGCAGCGCACCAGTCGCTGGACAACACCGCTGGCCAGCTCACCGGCACGCAATTGCAGATCCACGCTGGCCAACTGGAAAACAGCCAGGGCCAGATCCAGCAAACCGGTACCGGCGCACAGACCGCCAGCATCCAAAGCACCGGCGCCTTGATCAACAGCGGCGGCCGCATCCTTGCCAATGCACAGGACTTCATGCTCGGCGCTGGTGCATTGACCAACACCGATGGCCTGGTTGGCCATGCGGGCACCGGCCAGCTCACGATGAGCGCGGCCAGCCTGGACAACACTCGTGGCCAGATCACCGGCAATGGTACCGCCACGCTGAATAGCGCAGGCGACATTGTCAACAACGACGGCCTGATCTCGGCGCAGGGCAATCTTGGCATCGCTGGCGCGAACCTGGGCAACACCACCAGCGGCACGCTTGCCACAGCCACTGGCATTCAGAGCCAGGCCGGGAATGTGCATCTGGACGTGCAGCAGTTGAGCAACAACGGCAGCGTGGTTGCCGCACAGGATTTGAACGCTAGTGCCAGCGCAGTGAACAACAGCGGCACGATGTACGCTGGCGGCCAGCAAAACCTGACCGTCAGCAGCGCCGTCACCAACAGCGGCACGATTGCAGCTGCGCGTGACTTGACAGCCAGCGCAGGCAGCCTGACCGGCACCAGCAGCGGCGTACTGGCCGCCGGCATGGCAACCGATGGCCAGCTCACCGGAGCAGGGGCCTTGTCCGTCACGACCACAGGAGCATTGCAGACAGCGGGGCAAGCACTGGCGACCGGCAATGTGATTCTCAACGGTGGCAGTCTGGACCTGAGCAACAGTACCACCGGCAGCACTGGTGGCAATGTCAGTCTAACCGCACAAAGCGGCAATCTGTCGACTCGCCACGCCAAGGTCAGCGCGGCGGGGCAACTGACCGTCGCAGCGCACCAGGCGCTGGACAACACCGCTGGCCAGCTCACCGGCACGCAATTGCAGATCCATGCCGGCCAACTGGACAACAGCCAAGGCCAGATCCAGCAAACCGGCAGCGGCGCGCAGACGGCCAGCATCCAAAGCACCGGTGCGCTGAACAATAGCGGCGGCCGCATCGTCGCCAATGCGCAGGACTTCACGCTCAATGCTGGTGGCGCCCTCACCAACACCGATGGCCTGGTTGGCCATGCGGGAACCGGCCAACTCACGATGAGCGCGGCCAGCCTGGACAACACCCGTGGCCAGGTCACTGGCAACGGCGCCGTCACGCTGAATAGCGCAGGCGACATTGTCAATAACGATGGCCTGATCTCGGCGCAGGGCAACCTTGGCATCGCTGGCGCGAACCTGGGCAACACCACCAGCGGCACGCTCACCACAGCCACTGGCATCCAGAGCCAGGCCGGCAATGTGCATCTGGACGTGCAAGCGCTGGGACACTACGNCTTGGCATCGCTGGCGCGAACCTGGGCCTTGGCATCGCTGGCGCGAACCTGGGCAACACCACCAGCGGCACGCTCACCACAGCCACTGGCATCCAGAGCCAGGCCGGCAATGTGCATCTGGACGTGCAGCAGCTGACCAACAACGGCAGCGTGGTTGCCGCACAGGACATGAGCGCCAGTGCCAGCGCAGTGAACAACAGCGGCACGCTGTACGCGGGCGGCCAGCAAAACCTGACCGTCAGCAACGCCATCAGCAACAGCGGCACGATTGCAGCCGCGCATGACTTGACAGCCAGCGCAGGCAGCCTGACCGGCACCAGCAACAGTGTACTGGCCGCCGGCATGGCCACCGATGGCCAGCTCACCGGAGCAGGGGCCTTGTCCGTCACCACCACAGGCGCGCTGCAGACATCAGGGCAAGCACTGGCGACCGGCAATGTGATTCTCAACGGTGGCAGCCTGGACCTGAGCAATAACACCACCGGCAGCACCGCAGGCAATGTCAGCCTGACCGCACAAAGCGGCAATTTGTCGACCCGCAACGCCAAGGTCAGCACGGCGGGCCAACTGACGGTCGCAGCGCACCAGACCCTGGACAACACCGCCGGTCAACTCACCGGCGCGCAATTGCAGATCCATGCTGGCCAACTGGATAACAGCCAGGGCCAGATCCAACAAACCGGCAACGGCACGCAGACGGCCACCATCCAAAGCACCGGCGCCTTAATCAACAGCGGCGGCCGCATCTTGGCTAACGCGCAGGACTTCACGCTCAATGCCGGCGGCGCCCTCACCAATACTGAGGGCTTGATCGGCCATTCCGGCGCCGGTCAATTCACCTCGAACACGGCCAGCCTCGACAACACTCGCGGCCGGGTCGTGGCGAACGGTAACGCCACGATTTTCAGCGCTGGCGATGTCAATAACAGCAGCGGACTGGTCTCCGCCCAGCAGAACCTGAACTTCAACGGTGCCAGCTTCGATAACAGCCAAGGCAAGCTGGTATCGGTGCAAAACGCCCTGACCCTGCACACCACACAAAATGCGGTCACCAACACAGGCGGCCTGATCCAGGCAGCACAGGACTTGACCCTGTCACTCGACGGTGGCGGCAACAGTCTGCAAAACGCACAGGGCCAGATCGTGGCCGGCCATGACGCCAACCTGTCGACAGGCCGCCTGACCAACGACGCGGGACTCGTGACGGCTGGACATGACCTGCGCATCAATACGCATGGCCAGAGCCTGAGCAACCTCGATACGCGCGGCAACCAGATTGGACTCGTGTCAGCCGGCCAGCTCGACATCCAGAGCGGCACACTGGACAACCGTTCCGGCCTGATCAGCGCCCAGACCGGCTTGGACATCACCAGCAGCGGCACCGTCAACAATGCCTCAAGCAACGGCCAGTCCAGCCTGATCTACAGCGGCGGCAACCTGAACCTGCAAGGCGCCGGTCTGGATAACACCGCCAGCCAGGTCCTCGCAGTGCGGGACGCGAATATCGCATTGGGCGGCGGCCAGCTGACCAACACGGCTGGCCTGGTACGTGTAGGCCAGACCCTCAACCTGCAAGCTGCCAACATCAACAACACGGCCACCCTGGCCTTGAACGGCGACGGCACCCCGCAGGCGATGGGCGTGGAAGCGAATGTCCTCAACATCACAGCCTCGAACCTGGACAACACCCAGGGCGCAATGCGTGCCGGGCAGGACCTGTCCATCCATAGCGACGGCCAGATAGCCAACAACTCCGGCGAACTGAGCGCCGGCCGCACCTTGCAAATCAGCGCCGACCTAGCCGCCACGCCAAGCCTCAACCTCAGCAACAACGCCGGCCAGATCGTGGCAGGACAAAGCATCGGCGTGCGCACCGGCACCTTGAGTGGAATCGGCAGCATTGCATCCCAAGGCGACGTCAGCCTCAGCTTGCAAGGTGACTACACTTTGACGGGAACGCTGCAAGCCGGCCACGACCTGCAATTGCAAACTACCGGCGCGCTGTTCAACCCCATCTCACTCCAGGCCGGCAATAACCTGAGCGTCAGCGCCGGCTACCTGGAAAACCAGGCCGGCGCCGAGATCCTCAGCGGCCAGGCCACGACACTGGCTGTCGGCAGCCTGGTCAACCGCGGCCTGATCGACGGCGCCGACACCCGCATCCAGAGCGGCATCGTGGACAACGTGGGTACGGGACGCATCTACGGCGACCGTATCGCCATCAACGCGCCGACCGTGAACAACCTGGAAGAAGCGATCGCCGGCGTCACGACAGCGGCCACCATCGCCGCACGCCAGCGCCTGGACATCGGCGCGCAATATCTCACCAACCGCGAAGGCGCTCTGATCTACAGTGCCGGCGACATGGCCATCGGCGGTGCACTGGACGGCAACTGGCAAGCCGCCGGCAGCGCCCAACTGGTGAACAATAACAGTGCCACGATTGAAGCGGCCCAGTCTCTTACCCTTGCCGCCGACAGCATCCGCAATACCGACGAACATTTCACTACTGCCTTGCAGCAGGTGAGCCAGACTCACTTGCTGGAATACCAGGGATCGGCCACATCCATTCGCTACAAGGAAGGCGATCCGGGTGTTTATACCTTCATTGAAGAGACGGTCCATCTGAGGACGCCGGACGCTCCGGCTCCGTATTACGCGTGGGAGAACAACTGGTTCTCTTACGACTTCAACCGCACTGTCACTGAAACCGTAGTGACGCACAGCGATCCTGGAAAAATCATCGCCGGCGGCGGTATCAACCTGTTCTCCAGCTCCGTCTTGAATGACAAGAGCCAGATCGTGGCCGGCGGTGCCCTCACGGTGTTTGGAACCACGGTCAACAACGTGCAGGCCCAGGGGACGCGTACCACTGCAGACAACGGCACGGTCACCGAGCACTGGCGCATTGAAAGAAGCGGCAAGGACAAAGATGGCACGGCGATCAGTGGATATGCTCCGGCGCCGGTGACGCAGGACATTTCGTTGACAGTCGCGCGCAACGACCAGTTTGTAGCCGGTGCGGCGACCGGCAGCGCGCCTGCCACCAGCGCACGGACGGCGGTGCAAGCCCAGTCCAGCACAACCGGCACGGTTAACAGCACCAGTACCGCAGTCGGCCTGAACAACGTGGCCGGTACCCAGGCGGGATCGGCCAGTGGCAGCGGCTCGGCCGCGCATGCCAACGGCCAGGTGCAGACGCGCCATGTGAGCAGCGGCCAAGCCCAGGACGACGCCATCGCAAGCAGCACCGGGCAGACCGTCCATGCGGCTGCCGCAAGCAGCGCACAAGCCCAGGCTAGCGCCATTGCGGGCAGCACCGGGCAAGATGTCGCGATCACTGCCGCGACAAGCGCGCAGGCCCAGGGCAACGGTGCTGCGCAGCAGGCCGCGAGCAAAGTATCCCAGCCAACCGGCGGTGCCTCGACGCCAGGCACCGTGCCGGGTGTTCCGGCCGTCGGTACGGTCATCTCCGTCCAGCCTAACCTCCAACTGCCGACTGCGAGCCTGTTCAAGACGCATGCGGATGGCCAGTCCGCTTATCTGGTTGAGACCGATCCCAAATTCACCCAATACAAGCAGTGGACTTCCAGTGACTACCTGCTGGATAAGCTGGCTGTCGACCACTCCACCACACAAAAGCGCTTGGGCGATGGATTCTACGAGCAAAAGCTGGTGCGCGAGCAGGTGCTGGCACTGACCGGCCATCGCTTCCTGGCCGATTACAGCAACGACGACCAGGAATACAAGGCCCTGATGGATAACGGCCTGACCTACGCCAAGCAATGGAACCTGCGACCCGGCGTTGCCCTGAGCCCGGAACAGGTGGCGCAGCTGACCTCCGACATCGTGTGGCTGGTCACGAAAGAAGTGACTCTGGCGGACGGCAGCAAGCAAAACGTGCTGGTGCCGCAGGTCTATGTGCGTGTGCGCCCAGGCGACGTGGATGGCAGCGGCGGCCTGCTGTCCGGCAGTGACGTCAACCTGAACCTGTCCGGCGATGTCACCAACAGCGGCACCGTCGCGGGCCGCAACCTGGTGCGCATCAGCGCCGACAACATCCGGAATATGGGCGGCACCRTGAGCGCCGACACCCTGGCGCTGCAGGCGACCAGGGACATCGACAACATCGGCGGCRTAATGCAAGCGCAAAGCGCCGCCGTGCTGTCGGCCGGCCACGACCTGAACATCACCACCACCACGCAAAGTTCCAGCAACAGCGTCGGCGCCAACAGCTTCAGCCAGAGCGGTATCAACCGTTTGGCCGGCTTGTATGTGAGCGGCCCGGCCGGTGTACTGCTGGCCAGCGCCGGCAACAACATCACCCTGACGGCGGCGCAGGCCAGAGCGGTATCGCCAACAGCTTCAGCCAGAGCGGTATCAACCGTTTGGCCGGCTTGTATGTGAGCGGCCCGGCCGGTGTACTGCTGGCCAGCGCCGGCAACAACATCACCCTGACGGCGGCGCAGATCATCAACGCCGGCAACGGCCCAAGCCAGCTCAGTGCAGGCAACAACCTGAACCTGAACACCGTCAGCGCCGGCAGCAGCCAGAGCATCGTGCGGAACGCCAGCAACCATATGAGCCAGAGCGCCAGCCAGGACGTGGGCACGCAGATCCGCACCAACGGCGCGCTGACCCTCAACGCAACAACATCACCCTGACGGCGGCGCAGATCATCAACGCCGGCAACGGCCCAAGCCAGCTCAGTGCAGGCAACAACCTGAACCTGAACACCGTCAGCGCCAGCAGTAGCCAGAGCATCGTGCGGAACGCCAGCAACCATATGAGCCAGAGCGCCAGCCAGGACGTGGGCACGCAGATCCGCACCAACGGCGCGCTGACCCTCAACGCTGGGCAGGACATCAACGTCAAGGCCGCCACCATCAATGCGGGGCAGGCGTTGAATGTCACCGCCGGTCGCGACCTGAACATCACGGCGGGCCAGGCTACCCAAAGCGCGGACGGGTCATTCCAGCGTACCAAGAAAAACGGCTACACCTCGAAAACCACGATCACCACGCACGACCAGTCGCAAAGCACGGTGGCCCTCGGTTCCAGTCTGCAGGGCCAAAGCGTGAACCTGGGCGCGGGCCAGAACCTGCTGCTCTCGGCCAGCGATGTGATGGCGGAACGTGACGTCAACATGTCCGCCGGGCGCAACCTGAGTATTCTCAGTGCCGAGGAAACCAGCAAGTCGGACAGCAGCTACCAGATGAAGAAGTCCGGCTTCAGCATCGGCTATTCGTCGGGCAATCTCAGTGCCGGCTACGGCAAGTCGAGCAGTTCCACCCAAAGCAACCTGGAAACGGTGACCCAGCATGGTTCCAGCGTCGGCGCCCAGAACGGCAGCGTCAAGCTGAAATCCGGCGAAACGCTGCAAGTGGTGGCCTCCGACATCGCCGCCAAGGAAAACCTCACCCTGATCGGCAAGAACGTCGACCTGGCCGCGGCGCAGAACACCTCGGTGGGCCAGCAGACCAGCCAGAGCAAGGCTTCCGGCTTCTCGGCTGGCTTCACGGTCAACCCGCTGGCCGCGTTCAAGGACGCCTACAAGGAAGACACCAAGAGCACCAAGAATGGCAGCTTTATTGGCCGGGAAATCGGCAAGGCCGAAGGCGTGGCCGACGGTGCCCGCGCCGCGATGACGGTTGCCACCTTGCAGTTCGGCTCCCACAGCAAGAACAGCACGGAAAACCACGCCACCAGCGAAGCACGCACCAGCACCCTCACTGCCGGCAAGGACCTGACCATCCTCGCGACCGACGGCTCGATCACCAGCCAGGGCACGCAGATGAGCGCCC
>NZ_LMFZ01000020.1 GCF_001427305.1 Duganella sp. Root1480D1
GTCAATCCGTCCGGCCACCTGCCGGCCACTTTCCCGGCGTCCGAATCGCCAGGGCAAAATGTCCGATTGCCGGAGCTGACCCCGACTTTTAGTTTGGCAGCCACGCGGCGATGGCGCGGCCGATGGCGTCCGGGTGGTCCTCCTGGATGTTATGTGTACCTTCACCCAGTTCCACCAACTTGCAGTTTGCAAACCGCGCGGCGTAGCGTTCGGCAACTGCACGCGGCGTCAGCACGCCGTTCGGGCTGAACAGGATCAGCTTCGGATATTGGGCGGTGGCCATGATCGCTTCGTTGCGTTCAATGAGCTGGTACACATCGGCCGGCTCGCCGGCGATCGGCATCATGCGCGGGAAGGCCAGCATGGGCTTGCGCGATTCCGGCGTCGGGAACGGCGCGCGGTAGGCATCCATTTCTTCCACGGTCAGCGGGCGCAGCGAGCCCTTGGGCAGCATCTGCTCGATGAAGAAATTCTGCTGCAGCACAAACTCTTCGCCGCTGCCGGGCGCGCGCATCAGCTTGAAGCGCTCGCGTGCCTGCTCGAGCGGATGAAAGTCTTCCCACGTTGGGCTCGGGCGCACAAATTCCATCAGGGCCACGCCACGCACCTTGGTTGGATAGCGTGCTGCCAGGTGAATGGCCAGCGCACCGCCCCAGTCCTGGCCTACCAGCGTGAACAATTCGATGTCCATCTGCTGCAGGAAGGCTTCAAGATAGGCCGCATGTTCCAGGAAGCTGTATGCGATGTCGGGCTTGCCGGAAGCGCCGAAGCCGATCAGGTCCGGCGCCAGGCACCAGGCTTTGGCAGCCACGTGCGGCATGATGTCGCGCCAGATAAAGGAGTGGGTTGGATTGCCGTGCAAGAAGATCACCGCATGTGCGCTGCGTTCGCCAAGCTCGCGGTAGGCGATGGTGGAATTCAGTACGGGGATGGAATGCATGATGCCTCTCTCAGAAAAAAATGCCCACTCCGGGGAGTGGGCCAAGTCCAAAACTAGGGATGTCCTGAAAGAGACGGTTCCATCTTATGTTCGGGCCTGGCCACACTCTGTGCGTCAACTCACACAAACCTTAAAAAGGCCAGGGGGCCTCGGTCTGCTGCCATGCCGGCAGTTGCTGGATGCGTTCGAACCAGGCCAGCAGATGCTGGTATTGCTCGACCGGAACTTTTGCGCGGCCCAGGTACATCAGCGGTGCGGCCACGGCAAAGTCGGCCAGCGAGAGCTTGTCGCCGCTCAGCCACTGGCGCGTGGCCAGATGCTTGTCGAGCACGCTCGCATGCTCATGCACATAGGTTTCGCCTTTCTTGATTTCAACCGGATCCGGGCCCTCGCCGGTGACCAGTTTCTTCCACAGGTATTCCCAGGTCAGGATGCCGATCGCCGGCGCGAAGTGCTGGGCGCCGAAGAACATCCAGCGGTTGATGTCTGCGCGCTCTTTCAGGGCGGTCGGGTACAGCTCGGCGGCGCCCTGCTTGTCGGCCAGGTACTGCATGATGGCGCAGGATTCCCACAGGTGCAGGCCATCGTCTTCCAGCACCGGCACCTTGCCGCAGATGTTTACTTCTTCCAGGCGCTTGCGGTCGGCTTCGTTGGCGAAGTCGATGATGACCTGGTCGAGCTTGATGCCGAGATGGCTTGCAGTCAGCAAGACACGGCGGGCGTTGGAGGACAGTGGGTTGTGATAGAGGCGCATCGTTAAACTCCTGGTTGGGTTGATCGAATGCGCCTATCGTAACCAAGGCCCCTGACAGTTCCTGTCAGGAGTCGTCTTCGATCGCGTTTTCTTCGCGCCAGACTTTGAGCAATTGGTGGCGCGGCGCCGGGTAGCGTTCTGCAAGTGCCTCGGCCTGCGCGATGCGGTCGATGCGGAAGTGGCGGTTGGCCTTGCGCATCTCGCACCAGGCGGCAAGGATGCGGCGGCCATCGAAGAAGGCCAGCGCGAACGGCCACACCGTGCGCTCGGACATGGATCCGTTTTCGTCCTTGTAGTGGATGCGCATCTTGTGATGGCGGCGGATCGCTTCGCGCGCAGGCCGCACGAATTCATCGTGCTCCGGCGTGTCGCGCACCAGCGGCACCCACAGGCTGGTGTCGGCCATGTCGTCGCGCAGGTCTTTCGGCGTGGCGGTGGCGATCTTGGCCAGCGCATTGGCTGCGGCTTGCGCCAGCGTCGGGTCGCCCTGGCGGCGCACCCAGCGCGCCCCAAGCACCAGCGCTTCGAGTTCGTCGGTGTCGAACATCAGCGGCGGCAGGAAGAAGCCGCTGCGCAGCAGGTAGCCAAGGCCGGCCGAACCTTCCACCGGTGCGCCAAGTTCGGCCAGGGTTTGCATGTCGCGGTAAATCGTGCGTTCGGATACGCCCAGCTTTTCCGCCAGTGCAGCTGCCGTTACCGGACGGCGGCTGCCGCGCATGGCATCCATGAGCTGGAACAGGCGGCCGGTACGGCTCATTGCTGCTCCCATTTTACGAGGCGTGCAGCTTAACATAGTTATAATCGCAAAATGAGCAAGAATCCCCCAACCAAGAGCACTGCCACCAAAAGCCGCGCACTCGGCAAAGTCACCCTGTCCGATGTAGCCGCCCTCGCCGGCGTCGCGCCGATGACGGCGTCGCGCGCCATCAACCAGCCGGAGCTGGTGTCGTCCGTCCTGCGCGAGCGCGTGGAGAAGGCGGTGCAAGACCTGGGTTATGTACCGAACCGCGCCGCGCGCGCCCTGGCCTCGGCGCAATCGCGGGTCATCGTGGTGCTGGTGCCGTCGCTGGCGAATGCGGTGTTCACCGCCGTGTTGGCGGGCGTGCAGGACGCGCTCGACCCGTGCAACTACCAGATCCTGATCGGTAATACACGCTACTCCGATGCGGAAGAAGAAAAACTGCTGGCAACCTATATGCAGTCGAACCCGGACGGCATCCTGCTCAGCGGCCTGACACACAGCCCGCGCGTGCAGCAGATGCTGGCCACCTCGCGCGTGCCGGTGGTGTCGATGATGGACCTTTCCTCGGAGCCAGGCTCAATGTCGGTCGGCTTCTCGCAGGAAGACGCGGGCTACACCATTACGCGCTACCTGATCGACAAGGGCCGCAAGCGCATCGGCTACATGGCAGCGCAGCTTGATGAACGCACCCTGAAGCGCGGCGACGGCTACCGCAAAGCGATGGAGGAAGCCGGCCTGGCCGATCCAATGCTGGAGCTGATGTGCCCCGATCCGTCCACCATTGCGCTGGGCGCCGAACTGCTTGGCCGCATGCTGGCCAATATGCCGGGCCTGGATGCGATCTTCTGCTGCAACGACGACCTGGCACACGGCGCCATCTTCCAGTGCCAGCGGCGCGGCATCAAAGTGCCGGAGCAACTGGCGATCTGCGGTTTCAACGACCTGCCGGCATCGGCCTGGATGAAGCCATCGGTCACCACGGTCGGCACACCGCGCTACCAGACCGGCTTTGAAGCGGCCAACCTGCTGCTGGCCGCCATCCGCGGCACCGAAGTGCCGGCGCAGCGCATCGATCTCGGTTTCACACTGATGGCGCGCGAGAGCGCCTGACCGGATGCCGGCGCCGCGCCGCTGTATCGCACCTTACCGCTACTGGGGTTTGGCCATGCCGGACATCAGGCTCATGACCAGCCGGGTTTGCTGCTGCTCGGCGCCGCTCCCCTCGCCGGCATTGGCGACCACCAATACCCCGCTTTGGGTGTCCGGCGCCAGGGCTACCAGGGCGTTCCAGTACCCGTTGGAACCTGCGTGCATCAGTAGACGCATCGGTGCGTTAGCCGGCCAGTTGCTCTTCACTCCCCAGCCAAGGGCTGCGCCGGATTCCCCTTGGGGCGCATGGAGGAAGCGATACCCTTGCTGCGAAAGCAGTTTGCCTGCACCACGTTCACCCGCCATCTGGTCAAGCACGAACCTGGACCAATCTGCCAGGCTCATTTTCATGGTCGCGCCGGCAGGTGCGAAGAAGGGCGGGATGTCGGCAGCCAATCCTGTCAGCGGCTTGCCGGCCTTGTGACCGAGCAGCTGGCCATGGCGTGAGGGGCTGGTGTCGACCTGCATGCCGAGCGGAGCAAACACCTGTTCTTGCATCAGGTCTTCAAAGCTTTGGCCGGTGGCGCGTTCCGCAATGGCGGCGGCGATGATATAGCCGCTGTTGGAGTACTGCGAGTCTGCACGGACCGGACCCACTGGCGCTTCGTTGAGTGCGCGCTGAACGTATTCCATGCGCAGTACCGGCAGCGCACGACGGTCCTTGCGCGTGGCTTCTATGCGTTTCTCGTCACTGTTGGGCGGCAGGCCAGCACGGTGCGAGAGCAGGTCCGCCAGCGTGACGGACTGGTATTCCGTCCGCATTGCGGTGTCGGGGAGCATGTCCTTGAGCGGTGCTTCCCAGGACAGTTTGCCCGCCTCGACCAGGCGTGCGATCAGTGTTGCCGTCATTGCCTTGGCATCTGAGCCGATATGCCAATGGTCGGACAATTGCGCGTGCGCGCTGCTGCCTGCAGCACGCAGGCCGCGCACCGCTTGATCTTCAACTTTGCCGTCGCGAATGACCAGCACGGCCATTGCCGGGATGCTGCGATCTTTCAGGGCCGTGGCAAGTTGGGCGTCCAGGTCGCCTGCGTAGGCGCTGCAAGTGATCAAGGCCATGGCCGCCACGGAATAGGCGCAATAGATGGAGTGCCGCATCGATAAGTCTCCCGGTAAGGTTTTCAGGTGGCTCAAATGTAGCGCATCGTGTTTCTGCTGGAGCCGGGCATGTGACAGGCGGCGATTTCTCCGGCCTGGAATGCAAAAAAGCAGCCTTGCGGCTGCTTTTTTTCTCGAGTGAGGCGGGCTTAAACCACAGCGCCGTCGGTCTCGTCCTTTTCCTTGATCGGCTTGATCAGGTCTTCGCGCTTCACGCCCAGCCACATGGCGACGGCAGCAGCAACGAACACGGAAGAGTAGATACCGAAGCAGATACCGATGGTCAGCGCGATGGCGAAGTAGTGCAGGGTCGGGCCGCCCAGGAACAGCATCGACAACACCATCATCTGGGTACAGCCGTGGGTGATGATGGTACGCGAGATGGTGGAGGTGATCGCGTTGTCGATCACTTCATGCACGGTCATCTTGCGCTGCTTGCGGAAGTTCTCGCGGATTCGGTCGAAGATAACCACCGATTCGTTGACCGAGTAACCCAGCACCGCCAGCACGGCGGCCAGCACGGTCAGCGAGAATTCCCACTGGAAGAAGGCGAAGAAGCCCAGGATGATCACCACATCGTGCAAGTTTGCGATGATCGCGGCCACTGCGAATTTCCATTCGAAGCGGACTGCCAGGTAGATCATTACACCTACCACCACCATGATCAGGGCGTTAATGCCGTTGGTGGTCAGTTCATCGCCAACCTGTGGGCCGACGAATTCAACCTTCTGCAGCGATACGCCTTCAGTACCGTCGGCGTGCATACAGGCGCTCTTCATTTCATGCGCGCCTTTGTCGGTCACCTTGTCGATCTGGGTGACGGTGCCCTGCTCGGCCTTGCACAGTTCACCGAATACCTTGGCAGCGGTATTGGCGGCGGTAGTGCCCTTCTCGTTGGGCAGGCGGATCATGGCGTCGCGTGCGGTGTCGATACTCGACACCTCAGGGTGGTAGCCCAGGCCGGTCAAGGTGTCGCGCACCTTTTCCAGGTTGGCAGCCTGGGCGTACTTCACTTCCATCACGGTGCCGCCGGTGAATTCCACCGAGAAGTGCAGGCCTTTGTGGATCAGGAAGAACACTGCCGCCACGAAGGTCAGCGCCGAAATCACGTTGAATACCAACGCGTGGCGCATGAACGGGATGTCTTTACGGATGCGGAAAAATTCCATCTCTATTCCTTAGTTCGCAGGTTTCCAGACGGTGCCGATCGACAGCGACTGAAGTTTCTTCTTACGGCCGTACCACAGGTTCACCACGCCGCGCGAAACGAAGACTGCGGAGAACATCGAGGTCAGGATACCCAGGCTGTGCACCACGGCGAAGCCGCGCACCGCACCGGAACCGAACACCAGCAGCGCGATACCCACGATCAGGGTGGTCACGTTGGAGTCCAGGATGGTGTGCCAGGCGTGCTCGAAGCCGGCCGCAATCGCAGCCTGCGGATTGGCGCCGTTGCGCAGCTCTTCGCGGATACGCTCGTTGATCAGCACGTTGGCGTCAATTGCCATACCCAGCGCCAGCGCGATAGCCGCGATACCCGGCAGGGTCAGCGTGGCTTGCAGGCGGGACAGTACAGCGATCAGCAACAGCAGGTTGACTGCCAGTGCCAGCACACTGAAGGCGCCGAACATCATGTAGTAGATGATCATGAACACCGCGATGGCGGCAAAGCCGTACATCGTGGAGTGGAAGCCCTTGGCGATGTTTTCAGCGCCCAGTGCAGGACCCACGGTACGCTGCTCGATTACCTCCATCGGAGCGTACAGCGCGCCGGCGCGCAGCAGCAGTGCCAGTTCGGCGGAGTTCTCCATGCTGCCCATGCCAGTGATGTTGAACGTGGCACCCAGCTCGCTCTGGATCGTCGCCACCGACAGCACTTCGGCCTTCTTCTTCTCGAACAGCACGATGGCCATCTTCTTGCCGACGCGGTCGCGGGTCGCTTCGCGCATCTTGTGGCCGCCGTCGCCGTTCAGGTCGATACGGACAGCCGGCTGCTGGTTCTGCGAATCCTGGGTAGCGGTTGCGCTGGAGATGTAATCGCCGGTGAGCACCACGTCCTTGGTCAGCACGACAGGCACGCCTTTGCCGACGGTGAACAGTTCCGAGTTATACGGAATCGCTGCGTTCAGTTCGGTGCCCGGGGTGACGGTTTCGTCGACCATGCGCACTTCCAGGGTGGCGGTGCGGCCGATGATGTCTTTCGCGTGTGCGGCATCCTGCACGCCTGGCAGTTGCACCACGATGCGGTCCTGGCCTTGCTGCTGGATCACCGGTTCGGACACGCCCAGTTCATTCACGCGCTTGCCCAGGGTGGCGATGTTCTGCTGCACGCCGTTGTCCAGGGTGGCTTTCAGTGCGGCCGGCTTCAGGGTGACTACCAGGCGCAGTTCGTCGCCTTCGGTGGCGTCGACCACGTTCATGTCCGGCTGCTGGTCCTGGATGATGCCCTTGGCTTGCTGGCGCAGCGCATCTTCACGGAACTTGATGACGATGGAATCGCCCACGCGATCGATGCCGGCGTGGCGTACATTCTTATCGCGCAACTGGCTCTTGATGGCAGCCTGGGTACCCTGGATGCGCTTGGTCACCGCAGCCTGGGTGTCGACCTGCATCAGGAAGTGCACGCCGCCGCGCAGGTCCAGGCCCAGGTACATTGGCAGTGCGCCTACGGCGCGCATCCAGTCGGGCGTATTCGATACCAGGTTGACCGTGACGACATAGGTCGGGTCGTTGGGGTCCGGGTTCAGGCCTTTTTCAAGCGCCAGGCGGCCCTTGAACTGCGCGTCGGTATCGGCGAAGCGGGCGCGCACATAGGTATGCATGCCGGAGCCGTCCAGCGCTACGCCGTCGTTCTTGACGTTAGCCTGTTTCAGGAGCGTGTCCACCTGGGTCGCCAGGGCACTCGTCACCTTGACGGTGGACTTGGCGCTGGTGATCTGCAGTGCAGGTGTCTGGCCGAAGTAGTTAGGCGCCGTGTAGAGAGCGCCAAGCAGCACCACCACGACGATAAGGATGTATTTCCAGATTGGATAACGATTCATAGTCTTCAGCGTTCAGGCATGGACGGCAGGCTGGCCGCCCGCGCCGGTTATCACAGGCTCTTCAGGGTGCCTTTCGGCAGCTGGGAGGAAATGGCGTGCTTTTGCACCCAGACTTCGGTGCCCTGGGATACTTCGATGGCCACGTTCTGGTCGTTCACCTTGGTCACTTTGCCCATGATGCCGCCGATGGTCACCACTTCGTCGCCCTTGGCCAGGGCCTCCATCATGGCTTTCTGCTCTTTCGCGCGCTTTTGCTGCGGACGAATCATCAGGAAGTACATCACCACAAACATCAGGATCAGTGGTGCGAAGGTGGTCAGGTTACCCATGGCGCCGGCGTCGGCTGCGGTTTGGGCGTATGCGTTGGAAATGAACACGGTGACTCCAGTTGTTCTAGTTAAAAAATTAAGCGGTGTATTCTAGCACCAGGCCAGCTGCCGACCTATATAAGGGCGGCTTGCCGTTTTTTAAATACCACGCGCGCGATCTGCGTGGAATTGCTGCACCCAGTCCGGGAAGCGGTCTGCGTCCAACGCATCGCGCATCTGCTGCATGATGTCGAGGTAATAGTGCAGGTTGTGGATGGTGTTCAGGCGTGCCCCCAGGATCTCCTGCGCGCGGTGCAGGTGGTGCAGGTAGGCGCGGCTGAAGTTGCGGCAGGTGTAGCAGGAGCAGGTCGGGTCCAGCGGCTCCTTGTCATCCTTATAACGCGCATTCTTGATCTTGACGTCGCCGAAGCGGGTGAAGATCCAGCCATTGCGGGCATTCCGGGTCGGCATCACGCAGTCGAACATATCGACGCCATTGGCCACGCCATTCACCAGGTCTTCCGGGGTGCCGACGCCCATCAGGTAGTGCGGCTTGTTCTCCGGCAGGCGCGGGCCGACGTGCTGCAGGATGCGCATCATGTCTTCCTTTGGCTCGCCGACCGACAGGCCACCGATGGCCAGGCCCGGGAAATCAATTTCCTGGAGTCCTGCCAGCGATTCGTCGCGCAGGTTCTCATACATGCCGCCCTGGACGATGCCGAACAGCGCGTTCGGGTTCTCGCCGGCCTTGAACTCGTTCATCGAGCGCTGCGCCCAGCGCAGGGACATGCGCATCGACTTGGCAGCTTCTTCCAGCGTGGCCGGGCGGCCGTCGATTTCATACGGGGTGCATTCGTCGAACTGCATCACGATGTCGGAATTCAGCACGCGCTGGATCTGCATCGAAATTTCCGGCGACAGGAACAGCTTGTCACCGTTGATCGGCGAGTTGAAGGTCACGCCTTCCTCGGTGATCTTGCGCATTTCGCCCAAGGAGAATACCTGGAAGCCGCCGGAGTCGGTCAGGATCGGCTTGTCCCAGCCCATGAAGCCGTGCAGGCCGCCGAACTTGGACATCACGTCGTTGCCAGGGCGCAGCCACAGGTGGAAGGTGTTGCCGAGGATGATCTGGGCGCCGATTTCCTTCAACTCCAGCGGCGACATGGCCTTGACGGAACCGTAGGTACCGACCGGCATGAAGATCGGGGTCTGCACCTCGCCGTGATTGAGCTTGACCGTGCCGCGTCGGGCGTGGGTCTTGCCGGTGGTGTCTTTTTTGATGAGTTTAAATTCCAGCATCGGTAGTCCTTATGCTCTGTTGTGCGTCGTCAGCAGCATGGCATCGCCATAGCTGAAGAAGCGGTATTCGTTTGCGATCGCGTGCTGGTAGGCGTGGCGGATCTCGGTAAAGCCCGCGAAGGCGCTGACCAGCATCAGCAGCGTCGATTTCGGCAGGTGGAAGTTGGTGATCAGCCGGGTCACCGTCTTGAATTTGTACCCCGGGGTGATGAACAGGTTGGTGTCGCCGCTGCCGGCTTCCAGTCTGCCGCCCTGTGAGGCCGATTCCAGCGCGCGCAGCGAGGTCGTGCCCACTGCCACCACGTCACGACCGGCGGCGCGGGCTTCGCGCACGGCGTCCACGGTTTCCTGCGGCATGGTGTACCACTCGGTGTGCATCTTGTGTTCGGCCAGGTTCTCGGTGCGCACCGGCTGGAAGGTGCCGGCACCCACGTGCAGGGTCACGTAGGCGAACTTGACGCCTTTGTCCTTCAGCTTTTGCAGCAGCGCTTCGTCGAAGTGCAGGCCGGCAGTCGGCGCCGCCACGGCGCCGGGCACTTTGTTGAATACTGTCTGGTAGCGCGTTTCGTCCACTTCGCCCGGTGCGTGTTCGATGTAGGGCGGCAGCGGCAGGCGGCCGTATTGCTCGATCAGGTCGAACACGTCGGCATCGAAATGCAGGGTGTAGAACTCGCCGGCGCGTTCGCCGACCGTGACGTCGAAGGCATCGGCCAGGCGGATCTTCACGCCGGGGCCGGGCGATTTCGAGGCGCGCACCTGGGCCAGCACGGTGCGGGTATCGAGCACCCGCTCAACCAGCGCTTCCACCTTGCCGCCACTGTCCTTCACGCCGAAGAAACGGGCCTTCAGCACCCGGGTATTGTTCATCACCAGCAGGTCGCCGGCCTGGAGCTGGCCAAGGATGTCGGTGAACTGGCGGTCGTGCAGGATCTTGCCGTCCACATGCAGAAGGCGCGACGCGCTGCGGTCCGGCAGCGGGAACTGCGCGATGCGCTCTGGCGGCAGATGGAAATCGAAATCGGATAGCGAATACATTGACGGACTAGTAAAACTGTTGGGCAACCCTCTATTTTACGTCATTTGCCCAAATTTCACGCAAAAATGCGGCCAATCAGCGGGGTGCGTCCGAATTGCGACTGGTTGCCGCCATATAGGCTGAATGAGGCCAGCCGGCGCGCAGCCTTGTTTGCCTCCAGCGACGGGCTGTCCGTGCCGCGCGTGATGTAGAAGTCCAATGCGGCGAGCGCACAGAAGGCGGCACCGGCAATCACCACCGCGCCGTTCAGGCAGAGCAACCGCAGGTCAGCTTTCATCGTCTTTCAGTTAGAATCCAAGCCTGGTGTTTATACCATGCCCAACATGCCGGAAAAGAAGCCGCCCGCCAAAAATAAAAAACCAGCCGCCACCGCCGAGAGCAAGCTTGCCAAGCTGGGCCTGCGCACGGACATGGATCTGGTGCTGCACCTGCCCATGCGCTATGAGGATGAGACGGAAGTCCTGACGATCCGCGAAGCATGCATGCGCGGCGGCGAAGTATCGCAAGTGGAAGGCGTGGTCACCTCCAACGAAATCGCCTACAAGCCGCGCCGCCAGCTGCTGGTGCACATCGCCGACGAGACGGGCGACATCCAGCTGCGCTTCATGAATTTCTACGGCAGCCAGGTCAAGCAGTTGGCCGAAGGCACCCGCGTGCGCGCGCGCGGCGAAGTGCGGCATGGCTTCTTTGGCGCCGAGATGGTGCACCCGGCCTACAAGATCGTGAACGAAGGCGCGCCGCTGCCGACTTCCCTCACGCCGGTCTACCCTTCCGGCGAAGGCTTGTCGCAACTGGTGCTGCGCCGCGCGATTGCCGACGCCATGAAGCGGGTGGACTGGACTGACACCCTGCCGCCGGAAATCATCAAGACCATGCGCCTGCATCCGCTCGAAAGCGCGGTGCGCACCTTGCATTACCCACCGGCGGAAGCCGACGAGAACGCGCTGATCGACCGCACGCACCCGGCCTGGACCCGCGTGAAATTCGACGAACTGCTGGCGCAGCAACTCTCGCTGAAACGGGCGCAGCGCGCCCGCCGCGCCAAGGGTGCCGCAGTGCTGGGCAAGGCCGGTACGCTGTCGTCCGCCTTCGAAGCCTCGCTGCCGTTCAAGCTGACCAAAGCCCAGCAGCGCGTGCTGAAGGAAATCCGCGCCGATATCAAGCAGCCCTATCCCATGCAACGCCTGCTGCAGGGCGATGTCGGCAGCGGCAAGACCATCGTGGCCGCGCTGTCCGCCGCGCAAGCGATCGACAGCGGCTACCAGGCTGCCCTGATGGCGCCCACCGAGATCCTGGCCGACCAGCACTTCCGCAAGATCGCCGCCTGGCTGGAACCGCTCGGCGTGAAGGTTGCCTGGCTGACCGGCAGCCTGAAAAAGAAAGAAAAGGAAGCCGCCTGCGCGCTGGTGGAATCCGGCGAAGCGCAACTGGTGATCGGCACCCACGCCCTCATCCAGGACACGGTGCAGTTCGCCAAGCTCGGCCTGGTGATCGTAGACGAGCAGCACCGCTTCGGCGTCGGCCAGCGCCTGACCTTGCGCAACAAAGGCAATGGCGACAACGTGCCGCACCAGTTGATGATGTCCGCTACGCCGATCCCGCGCACGCTGGCCATGACCTACTACGCCGACCTGGAAGTCTCGGTGATCGACGAGCTGCCGCCAGGCCGCACGCCGATCGTCACCGCCGTGGTCGACCAGAACCGCCGCGATGAAGTGATCGCCCGCGTGCATGCCGCCGCGCTGGAAGGGCGCCAGGCATACTGGGTCTGCCCGCTGATCGAAGAATCGGAAGCGCTGCAACTGCAAACCGCGACCGAGACCCACGAGACGCTCGCGGCTGCCCTGCCCGACTTGCGCGTCGGCCTGGTGCACGGCCGCCTCAAGCCTGCCGAAAAAGCGGAAGTGATGGATGCATTTGCCGCCGGTGCAATCCACGTCCTGGTCGCAACGACCGTGATCGAGGTTGGCGTCGACGTGCCGAATTCCTCGCTGATGGTGATTGAGCACGCGGAGCGTTTCGGACTGTCGCAGCTGCACCAGCTACGCGGACGCGTGGGCCGCGGTTCGGCCGCGTCGGTCTGCCTGCTGCTATATCAAAGCCCGCTCGGCCCCGTCGCCAAGCAACGCCTGATGACGATGCGCGAAACCACTGACGGTTTCGAGATCGCCCGGCGCGACCTGGAGATCCGCGGCCCCGGCGAATTCCTGGGCTCGCGCCAGTCCGGCCAGGCCATGCTGCGTTTCGCCGACCTGGAAACGGACGGCTGGCTGGTCGACCAGGCGCGCGACCTGGCGCATGCCTTGCTGCACGAAGCCACGCCCGCCAACCAGGCTACTGTGGAAGCCCACCTGGAGCGCTGGCTGGGCGGCCGCGAAGAGTTCCTGAAGGTTTAACGCGCCGGCTGCTCGAAGATGCAGCCTACGTAAGCCTGTACGACAAGCTGCATGCGGTCGGAATGCAGCAAGCCAGCGCCAACAACACCGCAGCCGAAATATTCGTTTTAACCATTATCTAGTTCCGGCTGGTTGGGGTTGCAACCAGCGACTCGACTTCCGCGGTCAAGGAAATGATGCGTGGAACGCCATTGACCAGCGCGATCTCGGCCTTCTGCTTGCTCAGCGACTCCATGCGCTCGCCCGGCAGCAGCACGACTTCTTTGGCGACGTCGCGCGCAGTAGCGCTGTGGCCATTGGCAGACAGCAACACCTCGCGCTTGCTGACTTCATATGTCGACTGGAGTTGTACTCTCCACAGCCCTTCCAGCATCGCTTTGTACTCGTCCACGCTCATGCGCGACAAGCCACCGCCCCTGCCCGGCATCGATACCATGATCATCGCGTTCGGCGCGAAATTGGCCATCAGGCGGTCGGAATCGTGGCGCTGGACCGAAGTTTCAACATTTCCCATCACCGTCAGCACTTCCGCTTCGGTGAGCCGCTTGCTGTCGCAGGCAGCTAAGGCGGCAAAAGTTGTGATAACTATTGCAAGTTTTTTCATATACGCAATGATACATTATGTGACATATGTCGCATAAACTCCTTGCCTTCGTGCGACACTTGTCGCACAATGCCGTCATACGTCACAAGGAGCTCCCCATGGCCATTCCATCCATTACAGAATTAACGCTGCTCAAGGCACTTTGGAAACAGCACCCGCTCAGCGCCCGCGAAACCCATGAACGCGTGGAGGAAGAACTGGCCTGGTCCTACTCCTCCACGCGCAAAACCCTGGAGCGTATGCTGGAGAAAGGCATGATCAGCTTGCATTCCGCCCATGGTATGAACGTATACGCGCCAGTACTCGAAAAGGTTGAAACGCTGGCTGCATTTGCCCACGATTTCAGCCACCGCGTGATGGAAATGAACGCGCCGCTGCCGGTGAATATGTTCACCGGCTCCAAACTGGTGAACCCGAACGAGCTGAAAGAGCTAGAACAGTTGCTGAGCGAATGGCCGGAAGACAAGGAGTAAGGCGATGTTCGCATTAGTCTTCCTGCAAGCGAGCATTGCCAGCATGCTGGCCGGCGCCTGCACCTGGCTCATGCTGCGCAGTGCAGCGCGCGCCTGGCCCGGCCTTGTAGCGCGGCGCACACCCTGGCTGTTGGGTGTCGTTGCGATTGCAGCTACCCTTGCGCTTGGGCTGCTGCCTGGGACTGCCCGTCTGAGCATTGTTTCGGCCCTTGAACTGCCCGCCGTCCTGGCTCCGGCCGGCCAGGACGATGCCGCCCGCGCTGGCGCCGTCAGCAGCGCCATTGCCGAAGAGGACGCGGCATACGACGAGCATGGCGCCACGCCGATCGAACCGGCGCCAGCGCTGCTCTGGCTGGGCTATTCCTGGCTTGCGCTCTACGGCACCGGCCTGGCCGTTGCGACAGCACGCTGGCTGCACGCCAGGCGCAGGCTGGACGCGCTGCTGTCAGTTTCGCAGCGGCTGGACCATTTCGACCTGGCCGCCCATCCCGGCTTCGCCAGCCTGCACCGCAAGCTGCCGGAGGTACGCGAAATCGATGCGCCAATTGCGCCCATGCTGGTTGGCCTGGCGTGCCCAGTCCTGCTGCTGCCGCGCCACCTGCGCGATTTCGATCCCGTCCAACAGCGGCTGGTGGTCGAACATGAACTGACCCATTTCGCCCGCCGTGATCCGCTGTGGATGCACGTCTGCATCCTGCTGCAGGCCATCCAATGGTTCAACCCCATGGTGGCCCGCCTGGGCCAGCGCATGGCATGGGCGCAGGAACTGGGTTGCGACCGCGCCGTGCTGCAAGGCCGTCCCGCCACCCAGCGCCGCGCCTATGCCGCCGCGCTGGTGGCGCAAATGCGCATGCAGGCCGCTCCCGGCTATGGCCACGCGCTTGCCTTCGGCGGCCGCGTGGTGGACGCTGTGGCCGCCCGCATCGGCATGATTCGTGACGGCGTCCCCGCAACGCCGCGCGCAGTTGCCGGCGCATTGGGCTGGGCAGCGCTGCCCGCGCTGCTTGCCGCCTGCGTCCTGCTGCAGCCAGCCCTGGCATGGCGCCTCGAGGCTCCGGCGCCCGCCCCGCTCGCTGCCGCTGCGCCGGCCAGCCTGCCACGCTGGCAAGCCCCGATGGAACGCCTGCGCGTCAGCGCCTTTTTCGGCATCCTGCACGCACCAACCGGTCGCCTGCATGGGGGCATGGACTTCGCTGCCCGCACCGGCACGCCTATCGTCGCACCGGCGGACGGCATTGTCGTCTCCTCAACCAGCAACTACCTGGGTGAGGACAAGTGGGGTGAGCTGGTCGCCATCGAACACGCCAATGGCCTGCGCTCGCTGTACGCCCATATGGACAAGCGCCTGGTCAGTGAAGGTGAGCGCGTCAGGGCCGGCCAGCAGATCGGCACGGCCGGCGCCAGCGGCAAAGCCACCGGTCCACACCTGCACATGGAAGTCAGCCGCAACGGCCACAACATCGACCCGCAAGACTTGCTCGGCAACCTGGAAAGCAACGCCACCCGAACCGCGCTGCAACGCCTGAAAACCAGCCGCGCCTCTTAAATACACCTCCGCCCCTGGCCAGATGCCGCGCACTGCCCGGCAGTGGCGGCGTTCGCCCTGAGGAACCGCAATGAAGAAGAGCATATTCATGCTGGCCGCCGCGCTGGCAGCCCAAGCCGCGCCTGCGCAGCCCGTCGTCGAGATCAAAGCAGCGCGCCTCGACCAGCGCAAGGAAGATACCGCCAGCACCGTCGTGCTGACACGCGAAGAGCTGGCGGCAAATGGCGACCGTACCGTTGCCGATGCGCTGCGCCGCCTGCCCGGCATCACCATCGGCGACAGCGCCGGCATCCGCATGCGCGGCCTGGGCAAGGGCTACACGCAAATACTGCTGAACGGCCAACCCGCTCCCAACGGCTTCTCGCTGGACAGCCTGCCGCCGGAAGTCATCGAGCGTGTCGAAGTGCTGCGCACCGCTTCCGCTGTCCTGGGTACGCAAGGCATCGCCGGCACCATCAACATCGTGCTGCGCAAATCGGTCAGCCGCAACACGCAGGAAATGCAAATCGGGATGGACAGCCTGCATGCCGCCTGGTCGCCGCGCCTCAGCGCGCAATCCACCGGCAAGGCCGACAACTGGTCGCATAACGTCAGCGCCGTGCTGTCGCGCAGCAGCACGCCGGCCGACCGCACCATCACTGACAGCGGCCCCGGCATGCTGCGCACCATCCGCTCGCACGAGGACAACGCCGGCGAATCGCTCAACCTCAGCCCGCGCCTGAACTGGAGCACCGCCAATGGCGACAGCTTCGCGCTGCAAACCATCGCCACCGTGAACCGGCGCGACATCAACTACCGCTCGCAGGAGGAAGTGCAGCTCGGCCCATCCGGCGACTTTGCCGATGTGCGCAGCCGCTTCCGCATGCGCGGATATCTCCTGCGCGGCGAGCTGACATGGCAACGCCCGCTGGCCAACGGCGCGCAATGGGAACTCAAGCTGGGCGGCAACACGGCGCCGCGCGATACCGACTTCGATTTTTCCGGCCTGCCGCTGGCCGGACCCGGCCCCACCGTGCGCCACGTCGACGGCGACATCCGCGAACACGGTTTCAATTACGGCGGCAAGTATTCCCATCCGCTTGGCAACGGCTACGCCCTGGTTGCGGGTTGGGACGGTTCCGCCATCCAGCGCATGCAAACCCGCATCGAGCATGAATACAATCACGCCGGCGCGCTCAACTTCCTGCGCGACGACCGCTATGACGGCCGCATCGAGCGCCTGGCAGCCTTTGCGCAGGATGAATGGAAGCACGATGCCGACGCCTGGTCCGCCGGCCTGCGCTGGGAAACCATGCGCACCCAGGCCCACGGACGCAATACCGAAGCGGTGCGCCAGCGCAGCACTGTCGTCAGCCCCGTGCTCGAATGGATGCGCAAGCTGCCCGGCGACAGCCAGTTGCGCCTTGGCGCCAGCCGCAGTTACAAGTCGCCCAATATGCTCGACCTGATCCCGCGCCGCTTCACCTCGGACAATAACAACAGTCCGACCAATCCCGACACCCAGGGCAACCCCTCCCTGCGTCCCGAACTGGCCTGGGGCCTCGACGCCGGCATCGACTACTACTTCGCCAAGGACAACCTGCTCAGCGCCAGCATTTATATGCGCGACATCGACAACGTGATCCTGCCGACGGTGTACCGCGATGGCGAGCGCTGGGTCAGCATGCCGGCCAACCATGGAGGAGCGCGCGTGCACGGGCTCACGCTGGAACTGCGCACGCCGCTCACAGCGGCGCTCTCGATACGTGCCAACGCCACCTTCAACCGCTCCCGCCTCGACCGCGTGCCCGGTCCCGACAACCGGCTTGCCGCGCAAACGCCACTGAGCGGCATCGCCGCCATCAGCTACCGGCGCACCGCGCTGACGCTGGACGCCGAGTTCTCCTACGAAGCCGGCGGCCCAAGCCGCGATTCCGCGACCTTCGTTTCAAGCGCGCCCTATCAGCGCAAGCTGGACCTGCGCGCCACCTGGAAACTGTCGCCGCACCAGGAGTTCCGGCTCGCCCTGTCCGACGCATTGCACCCCGACCGCACCGGAACCGATCGCTACGAAGGCCCGGCCTGGCGCCAGACCAGCATCGGCACGCGCGGCGGCGCCACGTTGCGCCTCAACTACAAGCGGAACATCAACTAGCAAAAGAAATATTGTCTGTTCCCTATGGATTTGCCAGAACGCATCTTATTATGCGAAACTCGCCCGCTATGCCGAAGATCACCAACCTCCTCCTGATGGCCATGCTGGCCGCCGCCAACGTCTTGCAGCCTGCCGCCGCGATGCCTGAGCCATTGGACATTCCGCCGCCGCAGGAAGAAAAAGAGGCGAAAGAATCGCTCCTGCAGCAATGGCGCTTGCCGCTGGAAGGGGGCCGTGTCAGCAGCTTCTTTGGCGCCGCACGCGGACGCCGCGCACATGGCGGCATCGACTTCTCCGTGCCGCGCAACACGCCGGTCATGGCGACCGATGACGGCACCGTGGTCGCTTCCGGCATGGGCTACCTGGGTGACCGCAAATACGGCAATGTAGTGGTGATCGAACATGAAGGCGGGCTGCGTTCGCTGTACGCCCACCTGAACAAGCGCAATGTGAGCGTGGGCGACAGCGTGAGCGCCGGCGAATTGATCGGCCTCTCCGGCGCCACCGGCCACGCCACCGGCCCGCACCTGCACCTGGAAGCCTACCAGGACGGCACCCGCATCGACCCGAACCGCTTCATGCTGGCCAACCTGGAAGACAACGCGCTACCGTCGGCCATGCATGCCAAGCGCACCGGCGTTGAAGAAGTGCCGCCGGCGCCGCACAAGGCCGGCAAGGGCAGGAAGGAAAAATCCGCCCGCGTTGCCAGCGCCAAGTCTTCGAACAGGAAAACGCAGCTCGCCCAGAAGACCAGCAAGTCGCGCCAGCACGCTTAACGCGGCTTTTCCTCGTTCAGGGCTGCGATCAGGGCGTCGTAATTCAAGCCTTCCTGCAGGCGCTTGCCGCGCACCACGAATAGCGGAAAGCCGGTCCCGTGCAGGCGATCAAACTGGTCCCTGCAATGCAAATCGCCTTCAACGTCGCACTCGGTATAAGGGATGTCGCTGGCAGCGAAAGTCGCTTTCGCTGCCTTGCAATAGCCGCACCATGGAGCCGAGTACAGCGTGATATCGCTGCGCTTTGCGCCCGTTGCGGCTGACTGCAAGCGCTCCTCAACCGTTCCCGCCACCGTGTTGCCCACCGTCTCCGGCCCACGCATTTGCGTCACATATTTAGTAACGCCCCATCCGGCCGCGACGACGATAACGATCTTGAGCAGCGGCTCCCAATTCCAGCCCTGCTTCGCTTGCACAGGCGTCGAAGCGTAATGCCGGACCACGGAAACGGATGGCTCATTGGCTTTGGCATAGCAAACGCCGCAGGAAGGACATTGCCACTCCGGATTGGAGGCATCAGGCGGCCGAATATGGCGACATTTCGGACAAATTATGGTTTGGGCCATTCAGACTCCGGAAATAAAACTAAAGTTCGGCTCTCATACCGCCACGCGCGGCAAACCGGTGCGCCAAGCCCAGTGCATTGACGGGTGTGTCGCTGCAAATCCTGAATCCGACATAATCGCCGGCCGGCTCCAGCCAGTTCTGCTTTTGCGCATCGACCACGCGCCAGGCGCCGTCCAGATAAAGCTCTGCCCAGTTATGATAGTCTCCCGGCGCCGGCACGACATCCCTTGATGCTACATAGCCGCCCAGCACCCGCGCCGGAATCCCGTTTGCTCGGGCCAGTGCAGCCACCAGTTGTGAATACTCCGTGCAATCGCCGCGCCGGTGCTCGAGCGCGTATAGCGCACCGTAGTCGTCCGCCAGGTAACCAGCATAATTCAAATTGCCGCGCACCCAATCGAAAATCGCACGGGCCGTCGCCAGTGGCGAGCCCGCTTTCAACTGCTCCGCAAGCGCCTGGATGGCTGGGTGGCCGGTTTCGACATACCGCTCGGCCCGCAGCCATTCGCCTTCCTGGCCTGGCGGAGAGGGCATAGCCGCCTCCGATATATCGACTGTCACCGTCAGGCCCATTTGCTTGCGCCCATAGGCCGGGAACGAGTCCAGGTTGAGCTCCAGCCAATTATGTCCCAGGCGGTCCATCTGCAGTTTATGCGGCGCCGCCAGCTCGACACTGCGTAGTTTTTGGCCGCGCTCCAGGTTCGCCGGCAAATAGCACAGGAACTGCTGTGCCCCCAGCGCCTCGCCGCCGGGGTTGCTCAACGCAAGGCCGAAACGCAGGCGGCGCGTGCCGCCCGCAGCAACGACGGGCGCCAGCGGCAGCGCCAGCAGCGCAAGCGCGCCGGCCGAAAATACAAAGTCTCGCCTGCGCATGGCGTATCAGCCGTTACATGGAGGCTTGCGTGGCCCGCGGGCATGCGCCTGCCAGACCGCGTACTGCTCCCGCATCTGCATCGCAAACTCGTCTTGCCCGCCCGCATAGGCGAGCAGCGGCACGGGAGCCAGCGCCTGGCGCAACGCCTGGATTTCTTTGTCCGTCGTCGCCGTTGGCATCGCAATGACGACGGCATTCAGCGGGCTGCCCTTGGTTTCCTTTTTGCGCCGGTCCAATACAGCGCGGATTGACTCCGGCGTTGCCTTGGCAATCGGCACCGCGAACGGCAGCTCACGCTTGAAGCGCTCCGGCGGTACGGCCAGTAACACGACGTTGTCAAGGTCTTGGCCCTCGGCCCAGAACTCCGCCGCACCAAGGCGCGCCAGCGCGGCCGGCGATGGCGCGGCGCCATCCACCGGCAGGCCGGCATCCAGCCAGGCAGGCATACCGCCGCGCAGGACCCGCACTTGGCTATAGCCAATGGCGCGCAATACCGCGCAGGTTCGGAAGGCGTCCCCTTCCGCCTTGCCGGAGCCAATCAGCAGGACCGGTTTATCGCGCCAATGGTTCTGGGTACGCAGCTGGGACGGTGTGACGCCAATCGCATCCCTGGCATGAAAATGCGCAAACTCCGACGCGGCGCGCAAATCGGCCAGCATCGCACCGGGCTGCTGCACGTAATTCGCTGCCGCAGCCGGCGCCAAGGCGCAGGAGAAGTCAGGCTGTTTTGACTGCACTGTAGCTCCTTGCGTCCCCTGCCCTGCCGCAGTTTCCTGGCTGCCCCGGCACACGGCTGGTGGAATGCCTTTCAACGCGTCCGGCATCTCGCTGCCTGGGCGCACCTGCGCCAATGCGCTGCTGGACAGCTGCATCAGCACTGCGGCCAGAATGCTTCCCGTATTTTGTGCAAGCTTCATTTTTTCTCCTCGACCTGCGGCTTGACCGCCTGGCCTGGTATCGCCGCTTCATTAAAGTCAGCTGGATAGGTGAACACCCACTCGGAATATTTGCTGCGGCCCGAGAAACCGAAATCGTCCGGCTCAAAGTTAGCCTGCTTGATGGGCTGCCGCTCCGACAGCGAATGCACGCCGACGATGCGTCCCGCAACCTTGACCAATCCCCATTCCGCACGCCCCGTCATCGGGTCGACGAATATCTTGCGCAAATGGCGGCGCACTCCCGGCACGCGCGGGTCAACCAGCAAATCTTCCAGCGACGCCGGGTATTCCTTCACATTGCTCGCTTCGCGGTAACGCTCGATCGCAGTGCGAAACTGGCGACCGATGGCAAGCAGTTGCTGTTCCTGGTCGCGCTGCGCGGCAGTGGCGTCAAGCTCGGCGCCGAGCGTCAAGCCAACGCCCATCAGTGCCACCAGCAGCAGCACCCACAGGTAGCTGAATCCGCGTTGGCGCCCGGCCTTAGAAACTCTCATAGGAAGTTCCATCCTTTGCCGCTCCCGCCGCACCGCTGCGAACATCTGCAATGCCCGGTTCGCCGGGCTCGCGCGCCGGCAGCGCAATCCAGGTCTGTGCCGATTCAGTCACTGGATCGACAGGCACTGCACGCAGGTAGCGGCGCTCCACCAGTTGGTCCAGCGAATCGGGATAGCGGCCATAGTCGGCGTGGTGCTTGTCCAGCGAAGCCCGCAATACCTTCAGGTTTTCCTTCAGCGCCACGTCGCGCGAGCGGTCCACGGAACCGAGATAGCGCGGCAAAGCCACGGTCAGCAGCACGGCGATGATGGCCAGTACGGTCAACAGCTCGACCAAGGTGAAGGCGGACTGGCGGCCGCCACGCGAAATAGTCACCATTGCTTGTAGGGCACTCCATTCATGCCAACCTTGTCGGAACGGGAGTAGACGTCGAATACGTCCTCGCCAGCGCGCGGATCGTCGGGCGGCGAGGCATAGCTGCGCAGGCCCCAGCCGCTGGTCATGCCGTCCTGCAGAGGATCGCCAGGCAGGCGGCGCAGGAAGTACAGTTTGCGCCGCCCCAGGCTGCGCTGGTCATCCACGCCTTGCACCAATTGCTCCAGGTTCTTTGGATAACCGGATTCACCCAGTCGCACCAGAATCCTGCCCTGGTCGGCTGCACGTTTGTAGGCATCCAGCGCGTCGCGGATCTGCGTCAGCGCTGCACGCAGTTCGCGTTCGCGGTTGCGCTGCGCCGCGACCTGCGCCATCGGCACTGCCACCAGCACCAGCACCGCCATGATCGCCAGCGTCATCAGCAGTTCGACGAAAGTGAAACCGCCCGGCCTGCGCATCGCCTGCATCATGGCACGACGTGCAGCACGTGTTCCACCGGCAGCGGTGCCAGGCTGGCAGGCGCCGGTTCCGGGCTGGCCGATAGCAACTGAACGCGAGTATCGCCGGCGCGCAAGGCCTTGAAGGTGACCGCAACCAGCGTCCCCATGCCATTCACGCCGGCGTCCTTGCCGCCTTGCGATTGGCGTACCGTGGCGGCGAAAATCTTGCCCTGCGCCGCATCGAGGCGCTGGTTGAAGCTGGTCTGCCCCTTGTCCTGGCGGAAGAAGTCGCCCTCCTGCACACCAGCAACTTGCAATACCTTGGGATCAAAGCCAAGCAGGAGCGGCATGCCGCGCAAGGCATGCTGGCTGGTGGTGCGCAGCACGACGGTGAACTGTTCGCCAACCTTGACCTGTGGCTGGCCCTGCCAGTTGAAGTTCAGCCCCACCGGTCCGGCGGCCGCTGGCTGTGCGGGCGCTGCAGCCGCCGGTGCGGCAGCCGGTGCGGCACCGGCGGCGTTTTCCGCAGGCGCTTTGCCATCGGCCGTCGCAGCCGGCTCCACCTCGGACAACGACAGCGAAGGCGCGCCGACATTGGCCTCGGTACCCGAGTCGAATTCGGCCGACAGCATGTCCGGACGACGGACCGCACGCACCACGTGGGGCGTTATCGACAACAGGATTTCGCTGCGCTGGGTATCGTCCTTTTGGGTGCCGAACAGGCGGCCGGCGATCGGCAATTGGCCCAGCAGCGGCACCTTGTTGCCGCTGGATCGGTCCTCGTCGCTGATCAGACCTGCCAGCACCTGGGTTTCGCCGTCCTTCAGGCGCAACACCGTGTTGGCGCCACGCGTGCCGATCTGGTACGTCAGGGTGCCGGTCTTGCTGATGATCTCGCGCACCAGGTTCGATACTTCCAGGTTGACCTTGATGCCCACTTCGTCATCCAGGTAAATCAATGGCTCCGCCTCCAGCTTCAGGCCGACGTCGACGTAGCTAACCGACTCGGTGACGAAGCCCGTCGCCAGCGAGGTGGTCGTAATCACGGGCACACGATCGCCAATCTGGATCTTGGCCTTTTCCTTGTTGCGCACGCGGATGCGCGGATTGGCGAGGATGTTGCCGTTCTGGTCCTCCGCGCGGGCGTTGGCCGTGAAGCCGCCGACGGTGGCGCCGATAGAGTCGCTATTCAAGCCGCGCAGCCGCGACAGTGTCAGCGGGGTGGTGGCCGTTTGCAGCGGCGCCAGGCTAAGCTGGCCGGGCCATTGGATGCCAAGCTCCATCAGGCGCGAACGCTTTACTTCCATGATCTCCACGTCCAGCACCACCTCCGGGTCGGCCAGGTCGTGCAGTGCCACCAGCTTTTCCGCCATCTGGATCGCCTCCGGGGTGTCGCGCATGACGATCACGCCAAGGCGCTCGTCCACTACCAGGTCGCGCGTCTTGAGGATGGTCTTGATCGAATTCGCCATGGTCTTGGCGTCCGCATTGGTCAGGAAGAAGCTGCGAACCGCCAAGGTCTGGTAATCCTTCTGCTTTTGCTGCGTGCTTGGATAAATCAGTACCGTATTCTGGTTCAGGACCTTCTGTTCCAGCTGGTTGGTCACCAGAAGCACGCGCAAAGCATCTTCGGTGGTGGTCTGCTTGGCGAACACGGTGACCTTCAGGTCAGGCCGGATATCCTTGTCATAGAAGAAGTTCAGGCCCGACACCTTGGCCACTACCTCCAGCACGGACTTCAACGGCGCTTCGCGGAATTCCAGCGAGATCGGCTTGCGGAAAGCTGGACCCAGCTTGCCCTCAGCCTGACGATCCTTGGCGCGCGCTTCATCGACGCGGGCCTTCAGCTGCAAAGCTTCGCGCTGCAGCGGGTTCTCCGCCAGTACGGGGCGCAGCTTGTCGAGTGCAGCGGTCAAGTCGGCGCTGCCGCCCTTGTGCACCAGCGCATCCACTTCCGCCAGGACCAGCTTGTGGCGGCGGGCCATGACCACACTTTCCATACCCTGGCGCGCCATGGCATTCTCGGGATCGAAGGTTTGCAGCTCACGGTAAGCCTTTTCCGCTTCGCTCAGGCGTCCTTCACGGCGGGCCGCTTCGCCCGCTGCCAACAAGCCATTGGTAGCCGCCGCGCGCTGGCTGGCCAGGCCGATCCTGTACTCCGCGTTTTTCGGCGACAGCTTGACCGCTTCCGCCAACCGGGCCAGGCCCTGCGCAGGCTTGCCTTCGGCCAGCAAGGCATTGCCGTCGCGATAGGCTTGCATGGCGCCACAGCCGGCCAGCAGCACCGCTGCGAAGAAGGCAGCGCACAGGCGCGCCAGGTGAGGGTATGGCTTTCTCATTGTTGTACTCATCGATTACAGCGAACCGCCAAGGTCCAGCGATTGCAATTGGTTCAGCGGCAGGTAGCGCAGTTGCATGGTAGTGGGGCCGATGCTTTCCACCTTGTAGTGCTCGGCCACCGTCTCGCCCACCTTCACGGCCAGGCTCTGCTCCTGGTAGAACAGGAAAACGGTCGCCACCTTTCCCTCCTGGTGGCGGCCAAAGACCTTGAACGGCAGCGGCGGCAAGGACGGCGGCGGCGGTGCTTCGGCAGCCTTTGGTGCAGGCGGTCCAGGCTGCACGGCGACCGGCAGGGCGCTCCATGACGGTGGTGCAAACAGCGCGCGCTCTTCCTGCTCCGCATCTTCACCGTCGCGCGAGCGCAGCGCCAGCACATCCAGCTCCGGGCTCTGGGGCGACGCCACAGGGCGCTCGCTGCGCGCCGACCTGGGTGCCGGTGTCGATACCGCATCGGCGGGTGCCTGGTCCGACGGCGCGAACCACGCGGCCAGCAAGGTCGCCGCAAGAGCGCCGCCCAGCAGCAATTGTTTGCGCGTCACCTTCATCGCACGCCTCCCGCAGGCGCCTGTACCAGCAGCACCCACTCCATGCGCGTTTCCAGTTGCAGGGAGTCCGACTGCTGGCGTTTGTATTGCAGGGCCTCCAGTGCCAGCATGCGGTGGCGGCGCAGGGCGGCCGCCACAAAATTGTTCACCGCCGGCGCCGTGCCGACCACCGGAAGGCTCAGTCGGTAGCGCGTAAAGCTGCCGGCGCTGTCGTCCTGCAGGCGATACTGGCCGCGCTGCAGCACCAGACCTTCCGCCGCGGCCAGCGCCAGCAGGTCTTCCACGACTTGCGGCGCCTCCTGCACCGGTTTCAACGCGCTGTCGAAGGCATGCAGGCGGCTGCGCGCATCGTCCACCGGTACCTGCACCAGCGGCACCGGCGGTTTGTCCTGCTGCCGCGCCTGCAGCTGCGCCAGTTGCACTGCGGCTTGCTGCCGGCTATGCCAGGCACCGGCGGCCAGCACGGCGCATACTGCGGCTGCCACGCCGGCCCAGCCGGCAAGCGCCAGTCCGCGCGCGGCAAGGCGCCGGCACTCCCATGCCATGCGCGCCCCAGCCTGTCCAAGTTGGTATTGCATATTCATTCCCGCCATACGGCCTCCACGGTGAAGCGGTATGGTTGTCCGGGAGCCTCCGGTGCTACCTGGTGCTCGCTCAAATAGGCATCCTTGAAATGCCGGCCTTGCGCGACAAAGGCGGCATAGCGCGCCATGTCGGCGCCAGTGCGTGCTTCGGCCTGGATGCGCAGGCGACCGGCGCCTGCGGCCTGCCCACCGCCGACATCCACACCCAGCACCGCCACCTGCAGTTCTTGCGGCGGCACCAGGGCGCGCAGCACAGGGCCGACCGGCTGGTTCAGTTGGCGGATGGCGGCATTGACTGCCGGGATCCGTGCCTGTTCCTCACGATTCCAGGCAACTGGCGCCGGTGCGCTGCGTTGCGCGGAACGTGCCGCCAATTGCTGCCTTGCCTGTACCTGCTGCGCGGCCTGCCCCGCTTGCCACGCCTGCGCCCCCCATGCGCCGGCCAGCACCAGGCAGGCCGTGGCAAGCAACCACGCCAGGCGTGCGTTCCCGGCCTGCGCAGCAACGGCGTCGAGGCTGCCCGCTGGTCTTGCATATCCGGCCAGCACCAGTGCCGGCGGCACGCCCTCCATCTCAGGCAGGACCGCGGCTTCAAATAGGGCGCTTGGCGTGATCGCGCCGCCGAGGTCGAACAGGCTTGCCTGCTCCAGCGTTGCCAGTTGCGGATCGCGCAAGGACTGCCGGCGCCATAAAGCTGCCAGTTCCTGCGCAGTACCGGCAACGCCGGACGTGCGTGTCGTCACCTCCAGAATATTGCAGCTGCCATACGCCAGCGTCATGGCCGCACCATCTAGCACGGCCAGCGCAGCCAGGCCGCTACCGCGCCGGCGCGGCAGTTGCGACCAGGCCGCAATCGAGCGTGCCTGCACGGAGCGCAGGGGTGCGCCAATGCGTACTGCGAACTGGCGCAACGCTTCCATCAATTCGGCCGGATAGCACAGCACCAGGCGCGGCGCGCCGAACGGCGCGTCATCCAGCACCACGGTGTCGGAAACCGAGAGCTCAACCCCGGCCTGCGCCAAGCTTTGGCGCGCCATTTGCGCGGCCTGCGCCGGTGCCGTCATCGCGGAGCTCCACGGCATGATAGTGGTGCCCAGCCAGCTATCCGGCAAAACAACATGGATAGCGGACGGCAGCGTGCCGATTGCAAAGGACCCCAGCGCTTGCGCCAGAAGTGCGGCATGACTTGCCGCAAGGCCGTCCGCAGCGGAAAACCGCAAATGGCGCACGCTGTCAGCCAGCCAGCCATGAGCGGCGGTCACCCCCGCGTCGATACCTTGCGCGCCGACCGCCAGCACCAGGGTGTTTGGTTTAGCCTGTAACACGGCCCACCTCCTCCAGCGTGGTTTCGCCGTCCTGCACCGCCTGCAGCGCCGCCGAGCGCAGCGAAATCAGCCCGCTCTTCGCGGCCTGCTCCTTCAGTGCCGAAATCGGCGCCTGCGCCACGATCATTTCGCGCAGCGTATCGTCGATCAACATCACCTCCGCCACCGCCTTGCGCCCCTTGTAGCCGGCACCGCGGCACTGGCCGCAACCGCAGCCGGCGCGGAAGCGCCAGTCCTGCACATCCTGCACGGTCAGGCCGGCTTCTGCCAACTGCGCTGCATCCGGATCGACGTCGGCTGCGCAGTGCGGGCAATTGATGCGCAGCAGGCGCTGTGCCACGATGCCGTTCAAGGCGGCCGCAAAACTGTAGCCGTCCACGCCCATGTGCAGGAAGCGTCCCAAGACATCGAACACGTTGTTGGCGTGCACCGTGGTAAACACCAGGTGACCAGTCAGCGCGGCCTGCACGGCAATCTGCGCTGTTTCATCGTCGCGGATCTCACCCACCATGATCTTGTCGGGGTCGTGGCGCAGGATCGAGCGCAGCCCGCGGGCAAACGACAGGCCCTTCTTTTCATTGACGGGAATCTGCAGCACGCGCGGCAGGCGGTATTCCACCGGGTCTTCGATGGTGACGATCTTGTCGCGTCCCGTGTGGATTTCGGTAATGGCCGCATACAGCGTGGTGGTCTTGCCCGAACCGGTCGGCCCGGTCACTAGCAGCATGCCATGCGGCTTGGCTGCCAGGCGGCGGATGGCGGCAATGGCCGGCTGGGCCAGGCCCAGGTGCTCCAGCCGCAGCGCGCGCGCTTCCTCGGTCAGCGATTGGCGGTCCAGCAGGCGCAGCACCGCATCTTCGCCAAAGATGTTCGGCATGATGGAAACGCGGAAGTCGATTTCGCGCGCATTGACGCGCACCTTGAAACGGCCGTCCTGCGGGATGCGGCGCTCGGCGATATCCAGGTCGGCCATAACCTTGATGCGGGACACAATCTGCTCCGCCATATCCTGGCCCTGCACCTGGGTAATCGGCACCAGCACGCCGTCGATACGGTACAGCACATGCAAGCAGCCCGCATCGCACTCCAGGTGGATATCGCTGGCTTGCAGCTTCAGCGCGTCGTACAAGGTGGAGTTGACTAGCTTGACCACCGCGCTCGATTCGCTATTGATGCTGGCCAGGGTAATCACGGCCGCCACCTCTTCATCGTCCTCGCCGGCATGCTCGGTCTCGAAGCCGTCCATGGCGCGCAACTGCTGCTCCTGGCGGATGAAGAAAGCTTGCAGCTCTTCCGGCAGCACCAGGGCTGGCGACGGTCCCGGCTGGCCACAGCGGCGCAGCGCCCATGCCTCGGCCGCGCCATCGAACGGGTCGGACAGCAACAGCCAGCGCTGGCCCCCCACATCGCTGGCGACAGCCAGGCCGCGCTGCAAGCATTCGGTATAAGGCACCAGCTCGAAATCGGGCTCCATGGCCTGCAACTCCGCCATGAAAACCGCACGATAGCCAAATTGCTGCGCCAGTGCCGCCAGCACGACTGGCGGCGACCAGCCGGAAACCTCGGCCAGCGCGGCGGGCAAGGACATATCCTGCGCCGCGCACAAGGCGCGCGCCTGTTCGAAATGTGCAGCGGTCAACTGCAAGGCCGGGGCTTCACGCGTCACTGCAAACTCCCCGCCAGGTCAAAAATAGGCATATACATCAACACCACCACCGAGCCGATCACCAGCCCGATCACCATCATCAATACCGGCTCCAGCAGGCGCGAGGCCCACTCGACCCAGCGCGAAAATTCATCGTCAGCAAAGCGCGCCGCACGTTCCAGCATGTCGCCCATCTGGCCGGAGCGCTCGCCCACCTTGACCAGCGACTCGGCCACTTCGCTCGCCAGCCCGGCCGCCACCAGCGACGCCGACAGACTTTGGCCCTGTTCGACCGCCAGGCGGCAGCCCGCCAGGGCCGACTGCTGCTGCTGGCCCAGCAAGCCCTGCACCATGCCCATCGCACGGGCCAGCGGAATGCCTGCCGCCAGCAGCAGACTAAGCGCGCGGTAGAAACGGGCCAGACGGAATTCATTGGCGCGCGCCGCCAGCCATGGCAGGCGCAGCACTTGCTCCAACAGCCATGCACGGCCCTGCGGCCGCGCCAACGTCCAGCCCGTAACGCCAATCACTGTCACCAATATGGCGAGGCCGGCCTGCCAATGCTGGTAGAGCGTCTTGCCGAACGCCAGCAGCATGGCCGACATCCAGGGGATCTCGCGCCCGCTGGACTCGTACACCACGGAAAAGCGCGGCACCACGTAGCCAAGCAGGAACAAGGTGACAAAACCGCCCACGCATAGCAGCATGGCGGGATAAATCGCCGCCGATACCAGCTTCTTGCGCAGCGTCTCGAACTGCACCTGGTAGGCGACATAACGCGTCAGCGCCTGCGGCAGGTCGCCGGTGCGTTCGGAGGCGCGCACAGTCGCCACATAGACTTCGGAAAAATGTTGCGGCATGCCCGACAGGACGTCGGACAGGTTGCGCCCTTCGCGTAGCGCTTCGAGCAACTGGCCCAGTACAGCGCGGTGAGCTTCGTGGCGCTCCTTAGCGTGCAGGGTGGTCACTGCCTCGGCCAGGTTCATGCCGGCCTCCAGCAAGGCCAGCAACTCCTGACTGAAACGTACCAGGGGGAATGGCGCGCGTGAAGAATTGCTGGCGGCAACCTCCGCCAGCGGCGTTTCGATCGACAGCACACGCAAGCCTCGTCCCGCTGCGCGGCGCACGGCCTCTGCTTCCGAAATATCGGTGAACTCCAGCGATTGCCGCCGCCCATCCACGCCCTGTACCGTCAGGAGCAGGCGGGAGCTACGCACACCGCCGGCACCAGGACGACTGCTTGCTTGCATCTTGCCAAATATAATTACAAAATAGCAAAGATTATACGCTATCTGCGGCTAACTCAGCGAGTCACTTGTACGCTCCACTTCAAGCCTTTCAGCAAAATTGCGGTAATGCCCAGGTTGCCCGGCTTGGCCCGGACTTTTACCGTAGCCTGGGTCGAGCCGGTATCGCCGCCGTTGATGGCGCCAAAAGTCAGGGTGCCGGTGGCTGAAGCTACGCCTGAGCTCTGCGCCACCGCCCCCGGCACCGCAATAGGGGTTGCCACTGCGCCCTTCAGGGTCAAGCCCAGATTGCTCAGGCGACCAGTGACTGTGAACTCGGATTGGCTGGCATCGATCGGGCGTTCCGCTATCACCTTGATCTCACACATGCGCAAGGTTTCATCACCGGTATTCGATGCGGTGAAGACAAAGCCGCCGTTCTTCGCGTTGACGATCAGCCCGGCCAACGCAGGGTCTTCCGAATAGACATTGAATATATTGTTCGACAAGGTCTGTTTGGTGTGGCACTGGAAAGGATGAATCATTGCGACAGTCGTACTGCTTGATTTGGCGACTGTCGCCAAATCATATCCGCCCAGGTAGGCCGGCCCCGCTGCGACGTATGAAACATCTTTGCCCTCCGCGATCGTCTGGGTAAAGCTGAAGTTGGACGCCGAACCTTCGTACAGGCCCGCCGTGGTCCCTGCTGTGATTGCGCTGGGGTTTGGCGCCGATACCACCACACTGCCGGGTGCATAAGCCTTGGCGACGCTTGATCCATCCTGCACCATCATAAAGATGTAGTAGACACCTGGTGGCACAGCTGCACCGGACGGGTCTGGCGACCATACATGGCGCCCACCGGTCGTTCCACGCGATTGGCGCCGCCCTTCGAAAATTGGCGTGCCAACGAAGTCGCCGCGGGTGGTACCGTAGTACAGTGAAACCAGCTGCTCCCGTTCCGGATCGAGTCCATCCCAGATCAGTTCCCTCGATACCGTTCCGCGCCGTACCGGCGCCACCAAGGCTGGCGCAGCGAGTTGCAATGCGCCAGACTGAATCGTGAATTGTGAGAGAGCGCTCCACGCGCTGGGCATGCCCTCCAGGTCGATTGCACGCGCACGCCACCAGTAAGTCGACTTGTCTGGCAAAACTGTCGGCGCAATCAGCCCGGTGCTGCTGGAAAAACCGCTGCCGACACGCTGAGTCATTGCAGCATCTTTGTACAGCTCAAACTCGTAGCGCAGCGCAGTGCCTTCAGGATCCTGTGAAGGGAATACCTCCAGTGTCGGCTGCAATAGCGGAACCCAGGCGCCATTGCCAGGATTCTTCAATACTGGAACGGAAGGCGCGTCGTTTGCAGAGTCGACGAAGAAGTCCGCGCCAACCCACTCGGACTCGGCCTTGCCATCATTTGCCTTTACCCGCCACCAGTACCTGGTGTTTTCCTTCAGGTTGCCGACCGCCCATTCAGTGTTGCCGTTGCCGGCAGCAACCTTGTCAGAGATACGCTTGTCCGCCGAGTCAAAGCTCTTGGTACTGTCGATCTCGAACAGGTAGGTCAGTGGCGCCCCCTCAGGGTCAACTACATTGCTTACCGATAAAGTCGCGCTGTTCGTACCGACGACATTGTTGGCCAGTGGAGATGCAATCACGGGATTACTTGGCGGCCTATTATTGGTCCGCACGGTAAACGCCCGCGCAGGCGATACGCGACGCATGCCATTGGCCGATGCTACAACGCGCCAGTAATACGTCGTGTTATTGGCGAGAGCATCGGTCAGGAGGCTACTGCCGACAGTGACGTCCGCCGGCTCATGCCCCGAGGCGTCGGCCGCGACGTTAATAGTCCGCAGCAAATACACCAGGGCCGGGCCGCTATAAATTTCGATCTTGTAGTCTGTCGGCCCCAGCAGACCAGACAATTTGGACCCGGTTCTGTACCAGGTAAAACTTGGCAAGGTACTGGATACCTCGGTATCCGCAGCAGGGCTCACCAGGTTGAATGGCATCAGCCCATCATTGGTGACCGGGTTTTCAAAGCGACCGTACACCCAAGGGCTGTACAACGTGCCGTCAGAACTGCGCACTCGCCACCAATACTTGCCCCCAACATCCAGATTCAGCGGCACTGTCCAGCTGGTCAGCACTGGAGTTCCCGGGGCGCTTGGATTCACCTGAGCAAACGTCGCCTTGTCCAGCAATGCAATGGCAAGCAGCTGCGTATGGCCAGCATCCGCATACAGCTCAAACTGCAGCTTGGTTGTTGGATCGTCCTGCTTCGTGCCAGGCAATACAGACAGTGTTGGTTTTGCCATGCCTACCTGGGCGCCTGGCAGCGGACTGACGATCGTCGGCAGCGCTGGCCCTGCAGAGAGAGGAGCTGCGGTAACGGTGATCGCCGCGGAGCGCTGCGCGGTGCGGGTGCCATCATTGGCGGTGTAGGTGATCACGTAGTCACCTTTGCTGCCGGTGGCAGGGGTCCAGTCGAACACCCCACGCACCAGGCCCGGCGACTGCGGATCGGTGGGCTGCTGGGTGAAGCGCGCGCCTGCAGGCAGCGGTGCGGCACTCAGAGCAACCGGCTTGCCGGCGGCACTGCTGCCCTCGACGATGAAGGAAACCTGCTTGCCCTCTTCCACCGTGTGGTCGGCAATGAACTGCAGCTCCGGCGCACGATCGTTGGCCGATGGCGGATCGAAATCGGTGCTGTACACGCCCGTGGTCGCAACATCGAAG
>NZ_LMFZ01000021.1 GCF_001427305.1 Duganella sp. Root1480D1
GATGATAGTGCTGCAACCAGTGTGAAAGTAGGTTATCGTCAGGCTCTTATTAGAAAAGCCCGCTAGGCATATGCCAGCGGGCTTTTTGCTTTTGCGCGTCCAGGCCATCACTGGTTGGACCAGTTACGCTGCCTCCAGCTTGCCTGCCACGTAGTCGATATGTGCTTGCATCGCGGTGCGTGCGGCTTCCGGCCGGCGCGCGCAAATGGCCTGGCAGATTGCGCGGTGTTGCTGCAATAGCTGGCCGGACACCTCGTCGTCCAGTGCCCGCAGGTTGGAGCCATTCAGCGTAATGTGTTCGCGCAGAATCCCCAGTACGCTTGCATGCAGGTGCAGGAACATGCTGTTGTGCGATGCCAGTGCGATTGCCTCATGCAGCTCTGCGTCAAGCGCCGCTTCTTTTGAGGCCTGTTCATCCAGCCGTGATTGTTCAAGTCCCGCCAGCAGCGTGCGGATGCCGGCATATTCTTCATCAGTGCCGCGCAGCGCTGCGTAATAGGCGGTGGCGCCTTCCAGTACTCGGCGAAATTCCAGCACTTCGCTCAAGAGCACGGGATGATCCACGACCAGTTGCGCCCACGGCGATGAGGTGCCGGTGCGTAGCTGGTCGCCCACGAACATGCCTGCACCTGGCCGACTGCGCAGCAGGCCGCGCGCCACCATCCTTTGCAGCGCCTCGCGTATCGTATTGCGCGACACCGAAAATTGTTCGGCCAGCACGCGCTCCGACGGCAGCTTGGCATTGGCCGGATAGCGTCCATCCAATAGCGCCACTTCCAGTTGGCGTTGTACCTCTTCTACCAGCCCGCTTGTTTTCATCTTGGCGATCTCCTTTTGCGGCCCCTGGTCCAACCAGTTTGCGGCGCCGCCGGCATGCGGGAATTATGGGACCTGTCGACGGAATAAGCAAAACAGAGGAGACGCAGCATGAGGCCCCGACACTATCCCGCGCTGGCAGACCAGCGCAACTTGCACGCATACCTGTTCGCCACCTGCGTGATCGACTTGTTCATGCCCGAGGCGGGACTGGATGCAGTGCGCCTGCTTGAACATGAAGGCGTGACTGTGCATTTCCCGCGCGGCCAGAGCTGCTGCGGCCAGCCTGCCTACAGCAGCGGCAATCCTGAGCAGGCGCGCGCTGTGGTGCGCGCGCAGTTGGATTTGTTCCCGCAGCCATGGCCCGTGATCGTGCCTTCCGGCTCTTGTGCCGGCATGATGCGGCATCATTGGCCCGAGCTGTTCGACGACGATCCGGACGCTGCGGCCAAAGCGCGTGAGTTGGCGGGGCGGATCTATGAGTTGAGTGAATTCCTGCTGCACGTGCTGCATGTCGATTTCCAGGCTGCGCCTGCGCTGGCCAATGAACAGGTTGTGCTGCACACCTCTTGCGGCGCGCGCCGTGAAATGGGCACCAGGGAGCATGGCGTTGCATTGCTCGACGCCTTGCCTGGCGTGACGCGGGTGGAGCACAAACGCGAATCGGAGTGCTGCGGTTTTGGCGGCACTTTCTCACTCAAGCATCCCGACATTTCCGGCGCAATGGTCGCGGACAAGGTGGCCGCTGCTTGCGCAACGGGCTGCACCCGCCTGGTTTCGGCCGACTGCGGCTGCCTGCTCAATATCGGTCATGCTGCGCGGCGCCAAGGGGCGCCACTGCAGGTCGAACACATGGCCAGTTTCCTGTGGCGGCGCCTTAACGGCCATGTCGCCGCAACGGAGCAGGAAGGCGGCGCCCAATGAGCGGCATGGGTACCCGCGAGCGCATCCTGGGCGCTTTACGCATTGCTGCGCCGGCCCCAATGCCGGATAGCAGCGAGCTCGAGGCGCGCATCAATCAGCATCATGCAAACGGCGACTTGCGCGGCGTTTCCCGGAAGCTGCTTGCTGGCGCGATGGAGCGCGTCATGACATCGGTCCGCACGGAAGTTTTATGCAGTGACGCTACGGGCTGGCCGGCGCTGTTGGCCGACAAGCTCGGGAAGGCCGGCGTGCAGCGCTTGCTGCTGGATCCCGCTACTGCCGAAGGTGCGGCGCTGGCCGCTGCGCTGCCAGCCGGCATGCAAGCGCTCCCGTTCTCGCAGCCGCTGGAAGCCTGGAAGCATTCCTTGTTCTCTTCCGTGGATGCCGGCTTCACCGTGGCACGTTCCGGCATTGCCGCTACCGGTACGCTGGTGCTGGCGCCTGATCCAGGCACGCCGCGTAGCGTATCGCTGGTGCCCCCGCTGCATGTGGCGCTGGTCTATGCGAGCACGCTGCATGCCGACTTGCACGCAGCCATGCATGCCGAGCGCTGGAGCGCTGGCATGCCGACCAACCTGGTGCTGGTATCGGGCCCCTCAAAAACATCGGACATCCAGCAAACCCTGGCTTACGGAGCGCATGGGCCGGCCGCACTGTGGGTGGTCATTATCGATGATGTCAAGGAGGTGCAGGCATGAACGCGCGGCCAATACATTTTGTTTCGCCAGCAGACTTCCGCGAGCGCGTCAGCGATGCCTTGCAGGACCAAGCCCTGCGTTCCAGCATGCGCGGTGCGATGGAGTTCCTGCAAACCAAACGCAGCACGCAATTCCCGGACGCCGGCGAGCTTGAGCAGCTACGCGACCTGAGCGAAGCGATACGCCAGCATGCATTGGCCAACCTGCCGGACCTGCTGGTGCAATTCGAAGCCAGCCTGCAAGCGCTTGGCGTGCACGTGCACTGGGCCGGTACGGCAGGCGAGGCCAACGCCATCATTCACGGCATCGCGCAGCAGCACGGCGCGCGCAGCATCGTGAAGGGCAAGTCGATGGCGAGCGAAGAGGTGGAACTGAATCACTACCTGTCCGAGCGCGGCATCGATTGCGTGGAATCGGACATGGGCGAATACATCGTGCAGCTGGCAGGGGAAAAACCCTCGCACATCGTCATGCCGGCCCTGCACAAGACTCGCGCCGAGATTGGCGCCCTGTTCGAGCGCCATCTGCCCGGCACGCCCTACACAGAAGACGTCGATACGCTGATCCTTGCCGGCCGGCGCTCGCTGCGCCAGAAGTTCGCGGACGCGGATATTGGCCTGTCCGGCGTCAACTTCGCCGCCGCCGATACCGGCACGCTATGGCTGGTGGAAAACGAAGGCAACGGCCGCTTGTCGACCACCGTGCCGGATGTGCACATCGCCTTGATGGGCGTGGAGAAGGTGGTGGCAAGGCTGGAGCACATTGTGCCGCTGGCAAGCTTGCTGACACGGTCAGCCACCGGCCAGCCCATCACCACCTATTTCAACCTGATCACCGGCCCGCGTCGCGCCGGCGAACTGGATGGCCCGCGCGAGATGCACGTGGTGCTGCTCGATAACGGGCGCACGCAAGCCTATGCCGACCAGCAGCTGCGCGCCACCTTGCAGTGCATTCGTTGCGGTGCGTGCATGAACCATTGTCCGGTCTATGAGCGCGTGGGCGGGCATGCATACGGCACCACTTATCCGGGGCCGATCGGCAAGATTATTTCGCCGCATTTGCTTGGCCTGGAGGAGACCGCCGACCTGGTGACGGCTTCCAGCCTGTGCGGCGCTTGTGCCGAAGTGTGCCCGGTGCGCATCCCCATCCCATCGCTGCTGGTGCGGCTGCGTACCGAGGCTAACCGCGATCCTGCGCAGCAGGTCGACCGTCCGCTGCGCGGCCAGGGCGCGAGCTTCAGCCGTGGCGAACGATTGGTGTGGCGTTTCTGGAGCGGCGCCTTTGCGCGCCCACCGGTGTATCGCTGGTTCCGCTGGCTGGCAACCCGGCTGCGTGCTTTCACACCCCCCGGTCAGCTGGGGTGGACCCGTCACCGCGAGCCGCTGGTGCCGGCTCGCCGCAGCCTGTCAGACCTGCTGCGGGAAAGGGGGCAGGCGGAATAAGAATCGTTGTACACATTACGGCGCTTGCCGCCGGCATAAGAAGAATTTCATACCCTTGGAGGAGTACAAATGCAAACCTGGAACCAGATTCATGCCCCATTGGGCAGCCTATGGCTGTCGGCCCTGGCCGCCGCCATTCCCATTATTTTCTTCTTCTTCGCGCTAGCGGCCTGGCGCCTCAAAGGCCACGTCGCTGCCGCCGTGACGCTGGCACTTTCGCTGGCGGTCGCGATCTTCTTCTATGGCATGCCGGTGCCGCAGGCGCTGGCCGCCGCAGCCTACGGCTTTGCTTACGGCATGTGGCCCATCGCCTGGATCATTATCAGCGCAGTGTTCCTGTACAAGGTGGTTGAACGCACAGGCCAGCTCGAGATCATCCGCGCTTCTGTGGTATCGATTACTGACGACCAGCGCCTGCAGATGCTGCTGATCGGCTTTTCCTTCGGCGCCTTCCTGGAAGGTGCGGCAGGCTTTGGCGCACCAGTGGCAATCACCTCCGCGCTGCTGGTCGGGCTGGGCTTCAACCCGCTTTATGCAGCCGGCCTGTGCCTGATCGCCAATACCGCGCCGGTAGCATTCGGCGCCATGGGCATTCCTATTATCGTGGCAGGGCAGGTCACTGGGCTTGATGCGATGAACATCGGCGCCATGGCCGGCCGCCAGTTGCCGCTGTTGTCGTTGCTGGTGCCGTTCTGGCTGGTGTTCATGATGGACGGCAAGCGCGGCATCAAGGAAACCTGGCCCGCAGCGCTGGTGGCCGGTGGCAGTTTCGCCGTGACGCAGTACATCACCTCCAACTATATTGGGCCGGAACTGCCCGACATTACCTCCGCACTGGTTAGCCTGGGTGCCCTGACCGGCTTCCTGAAGGTATGGCAACCGGCCAGCGCCAAGGCAGGCGCCCGCAGCGCCATTTCGATGGGCGGCGGCACGGCGGCCATGTCGCCGTTCGGCGGCGCAGCTTCAGCCGGCACGGAGCCGCGCAGCCGCAGCAAATCGCCATACTCCACCGCGCAAACGGTACGCGCCTGGGCACCATTCGGCCTGCTGACCGCCGTGGTGACGGTATGGAGCCTGCCGCAATTCAAAGCGCTGTTTGCCGCCAAAGGTGCACTGGCCGGCACGGTGCTGAAATTCCATGTGCCATACCTGGACATGATGGTCGTCAAGATGGCGCCGATTGTCGCCGCGCCCAAGGCATACGAAGCGGTCTACAAACTGGACCTGATCTCGGCGGTTGGCACTGCGATCCTGATTTCCACCTTGCTGTCGATGGTCTTGCTGCGCTTTAGCCCAGGCAATGGCTTGCGTGCCTTGCGTGACACCGTGCGGGAACTGCGCCGTCCGGTGCTGTCGATTGGCCTGGTACTGGCGTTTGCGTTCGTCGCCAACTACTCGGGCATGTCGTCCACGCTGGCATTGGTCCTGGCAGGCACCGGCGCGGCCTTCCCGTTCTTCTCGCCTTTTCTTGGCTGGCTGGGAGTGTTCCTGACCGGTTCCGATACTTCGTCGAATGCCCTGTTCTGCTCCCTGCAAAATACAACCGCGCACCAGGTCGGGGTCTCCGATACCTTGCTGGTGGCGGCGAACACCACCGGCGGCGTGACCGGCAAGATGATCTCGCCGCAGTCGATTGCCGTTGCCTGCGCTGCGACTGGCCTGGTCGGGAGGGAATCCGAATTGTTCCGCTTTACGCTCAAACATAGCCTTCTGTTTGCCGCCATCGTTGGCCTGATGACATTCTTGCAGGCCTATGTGTTTACCGGGATGGTGCCGCACTGACGCGACTACTTTTGGCGGAGGCCTGCCCTTGCGAACCGTAAAGAAGGCAGGCTTTTTTCTTTCGAATGTCTCAAATCAGACATACAACAGAAAGTTGTCTCAATTGGGAGAATGATTGACTAGCTCCATGCAATCTAGCTAGTGTTGGTATTCGGCTCGGAAAAACCGGCCGGTAAAACACAACACCAACACGGGACTAATGGAGCACACATGAAGATTCGCAAGACCCTGATCGCGGCAGCGATCACCCTTGTAGCTGCACAAGCTGGCGCTGCCAGCATGATGGCCAGCCCAGTCGCATTCTCCGCGCAGGAGAAGGCACGCCTGCTGGCAACCCTGAACGGCGAGCGCGGCAAATTTGGCCTGGACACTGACCATGGCTACAGCATCGCCTCCCAGCATCCAGGCGCTTCCGGCCAGGCAATCAATCGCATGAGCCACACCTACAAGGGCGTGCGCATCTTCGAATCCGAGTCCGTAGTCGTGACCGACAAGGGCGGCAATATCGTTGGTGAATCGGTGACTGATCGCCGCGGCAGCCTGTCGGCCAAGCGTTTCGACGTGAAGCCAACCCTGTCCGGCAGCGCCGCAATCAGCAAGGCGATGGCAACCCTGCCAGCCGCTGCCGGCCACATCGATCCGCCATCCGCTGAACTGATCATCTTCCCGGTCATGCAGACCGTGCGTGTTGCCGGCGCCGAAAGCAAGGCCGAAGCCGACCTGAACGCGCTGGACGTGAAAGACGTCGTCAGCAGCTACCAGCTCGCCTACCTGGTAAAAACCCGCATGACCAAGGGCCAGGAAGCGGTCTTCCACAATACCATCGTGAACGCCAGGGACGGTAGTGTGCTGGACCAGTGGAGCATGGTGCAGAGCGTGGTTGGCACCGGCCATAGCCAGTACAACGGCGACGTGCCGATCCAGACCACCCTGTCCGGCACCACCTACCAGATGCTGGACTCCACCCGCGGTGTTGGCGGCCAGTTCGGCGGCATGGCAATCACCAATGCCAACCACGCTTCGACCTCCAACCCGACTCCCGGCGTGATCTACACCAACAGCACCAACGTCTGGGGCGATGGCCAGAACTACATCTCCGGCGGCAGCACCACCAACGCCAACGGCCAGACCGCCGCTGTGAACGCACTGTGGGGCCTGCAGAACACCTACGACACCATGAACAATGTGCTGGGCTGGAAGTCGCTGGACGGCAACAACACCGCGACCTACATCGCGGTACACGTGGGTACCGCTTACGACAACGCCTTCTACACCGATACCTGCAAGTGCATGTACATTGGTGACGGCTCCAGCTTCTACAGCCTGGGTTCGATCGACGTGATCGGCCACGAAATGGGCCACGGCGTGACCGCAGCGACCTCCAACCTGACGTACAGGGGCGAATCGGGCGGCCTGAACGAGTCGTCGTCCGACATCAACGGCGAGGCAGTGGAAGCCTATGCCCGCAACGGCGGCACCGGCAGCATCATCAATGCAGGCAACGACTGGATGATGGGCAAGGAAATCTCGAAGACCGGCACCCCGCTGCGCTGGCTGTACAAGCCAAGCAAGGACGGCAAGAGCCCGAACGCATGGAGCACTTCCCTGAAGCGCCTGGATCCACACTACAGCAGCGGTCCTAACAACCGCATGTTCTACTTCCTGGCCATGGGTTCGAGCTCGGTGTCCACCAGCGACTACTACTCGCAGTACCTGGTACAGGCGCCGAAGAACATGACCGGCATCGGCATCGACAAGGCTTACCGCATCTGGTTCAAGGCCAACACCACCAAGCTGACCTCCGGCTCGACGTATGCTGACGCACGTGCAGCGGTAGTCGCTGCAGCGCAGGAACTGTATGGCGTGGGCAGTGTTGAAGCCAAAGCGGCAATGCGCGCTTACGCTGCGATCAACGTGGGCGCCGACGTGGCCGAATAAGCCGCGCACCCCGCACAAGAACCGCCAGGGCGACCTGGCGGTTTTTTTTCGCGCTTGCGCTTATCGCAGCAAGACGCCGGCCAGCACCGCTGCGAACATGGCGCCGAAGTAGCGCGGCCATTTCGCGCTGTAGTTTCGCCAGGCCAGCACCGCCAGCACGACCGCAACGACAAACGGCAGCGGGGTGCGGAAGTTCAGGCACAACGTAATGGCGAAGTAGACCTGGATGATGACGGCTACCCATGGCCTTCCGGTGAAAGTGCCCCGGCCGCCTTGCACCGGTGCCGATGCAGGAGCCTCGGCCGCCGCCCTGGCAGCAGGTCTCGATGGGGCGCTGGCAGGTGCAGCAGCCTTTCGGCCTGCGCCGGCTTTCTCCAGTGCCAGCTGCTGCTGCGTTTTCTCCAGCATGGGCGCCGGTGCCGCCGCCGCTTGCCAGAATCCGGCCCACGGTTCCTTGCCTTGCGCAGACAAGGCGCGGAAGCCGCTACTGCGGCGGACGGCCGTCACGCTTGCAGCAGGTGCCGGTGAGATCCATTTCGCGCGTGCAGCCCGCACCTGCTGCAACAAGGGCGCGCCCTTGTCGGCGTCGACCATCTTGATGAACTGCGCATAACCTTCGAGCGCATCGATCACATTGTCATTGCCGTTCCATTGCTTGCCGGCCGGACCATCTTTCTCGACCTGGAACAGCGTTGCGCGGAAACGGCGCAAGGTGCCCCGGTCCAGGGAAAGCTTCTTGTTGACCACAATGCCGGTAACGCTCTGGCAATGCGCGTCGCTCATGACGTGCTGCTTTTCCGGATGCGGCGTAAAGCCCTCGTCGGCAATGATCTGCTTGACGCGCCACAGCAGCTTGCCGGCCAGCTTGCGCGCGGCGGCGTCGCCGGAAAAAGTCAGGTCATCGGCATAGCGGGTGTAGGTGAAGCCCAGTTTCGCAGCGCAGCTTTGCGCGCGCGCATCGAGGCGACGGCACAGGATGTTGGTCAGGGCCGGGCTGCTCGGGGCTCCCTGTGGCAGGGCGCGCTCGCCGGTCGCGACGAAGAATTTTTCGCCATCGACGCTGACTTCCTCCACCGGCGTCTCGGTGCAAATGAGCCCGAGCGTGCTTGCCAGCTGTTCGCTGTAGCCAAGCTCCCGGAACACGCCTTTGATGCGCGGCAGGTTGACCGAAGGGAAGAAGTTCTTCAGGTCCAGGTTAATGACCACGGCCTTGCCTACGTGGGGCTGAGCATTGCTGACAATCGAGCGGCCCGGGATGAAGCCATGCGCGGCTGGATGCAGCGGCACCTTGGCCAGTATGTTGTCCAGCACCCAGTACTGCAGGCGTTTCACGCGCGGCATTGGCGCCGAGATGATGCGTTCGCCACCGGTCTTTTTAGGCATGGCGAAGCGGCGGTAGTGGCTGATGCGCGAAACGCGGCGCTCGAAACTCAGGAAGCGCAGCTCGGGCAGGGTGATGCCCATGGCGGTGGCAAGTTCGCTTGCGTTGTTCATTGCAGGCAGCGACCAGCGGGCCAGTTTTTCGGCATTGCTCTCGGCATGATTCAAACCGGCGGAAACGCCTTCGCCCAGGTAGAGCAATTCGGTCGACTGGCGCCGGTGCCACGCTGTCGCGCGCTCGAAACGTTCGCGTGCGCGTTTCAGGCGGGTTTCTTCCCGGCGTTGGCGCGCCTTGGACAGGCGCTCCTTGCGCATCGCCTTCAGTGCCTGCTCCGGGTCCTGGATGGTTCGCAGTTCCTGCCCGAGGCGCTGCAGCGCGCCGCTGAGTTCAGCTTCGCGCTTGACGACTTCTTCGAGTTCGGTGGGTTGGCCGGTATTGGCGGGCCAGAAGCCCAGGCGCTGCATCTCGCCCAGCACGACTTCCTGGCGCGAGCTGTTACGCAGGCGCTCCATCAATTCGGCGCGCGTGGTGATCGGCTTGGATTCGGTGGCGCTCATTGCATGGCCTCCTTGCGAGACGAGCGCGAAAGATGCAAGCACGGCGGGATTGTCATCGAAGAGCCTTTAAGACTGGGGCGCTCCACTCGATGCCATACGACACCAGTGCGGCGAATGGACTGCAGGGCAGTCACACCGTCTTGCTGCACTGGTGTCTGTATGGCACTGTGAAGAGCGTGCCAGTGGCGCATGGGAAGAGCTGAATACGTGAACGGCGATCCGCCGTTCGGGTTGCAAGAGCCATCCCGCCGTGTTTGCTGGAACGAGTATATCAGTTCGTTTGCTTTTTTCATATCAATCGTCATCCTCAAGCCGCCTGCTGCCGCGACATGCGCAGCGCGAGCATGTGCGCGCAAGGGCCTTTGTGCATGCGGTTGTACGTGAAGAAGTTGCACTGGCAGGCGCCATCGACGATGCGTTCGTCGGCATCCAGGCGCAGCATCACCTGGTACTGGCGGTCGCCGTGCCTGGCTTGTGCGCTGAGGCGGATACTGCCATCGGCCTCCGCTTCGACTGCATGCCTGCTCATGGCGTGGAGCGCGACCAGTTTCTGGGCCTCTTCCTCTTCCGGGCTGGCGAATCGCAGCGTATCCAGCGGAAGCGGGTCGCGCGCCAGTTCACGCAGGCGGTAGACTTCATTCACCAGGTCATAGATCACGCGGCCGGCCTGCGTGTACAAGGTCAGGGCGCGTTCGACCATCATGCGATCGAGGCCGGTATCAAGGGATAACTGGGCGCTGGTGGCGAACCAGCGCTTGCCCAGCGCGGCAAAGACCTTCTCCTTGCTGTCGTTGTCGATTTCGCCGCGTGGCGCCAGCAGGTCGAACTGGCCGGCATGCGACCAGTCGTTGGCGGTCCAGCCCGAGAGACCCAGGGTGAACTGCATGTCGGGCATGTTGGCGATCCAGAAGCTTGGCAGGCCGCTGCCCATCAGGTGTACCGTAAAGCTTTGGGCGACGGGAATCAGGCGCTCCAGCAGCATCAGGCGCCGGCGGCCCCAGACGCGAACTTCCTCAGCCACGTTGCCCCGGTAAATGGAACGGCGGCACACCACTTCCTCATTCCATGGCTCGAACACCGCACGCACGGGCTCCCCCGGCGTCAGCACGAAACGGATCGAGCGCGGGCCGGCGCGTTCCTTCTTGCGCCGCATCTGCAGGCAGAAATTGTGCACGTCCATCGGATGCAGGTCGAGCCGCCGCGCCACCATGTTCATGGCGCTGCTCACTTGCAGGAAGCCGCGCACCCAGGTCTCCGGCACGTCGATCTTTTCTTCGATGAATTCAGGGTCGTCCGCAGTCTTGACCTGGAAGCCGCCCGGGTCGATCGACAGCCTGGTGCTCTTGTAGTCGCGGATCTTCTGGAACTCGCCGTACAGGCTTTCCGAGTAGTCGATATTGGTGGTGCCGCAGGCGAAATCGCCGATGTGGTCGAACACATTGTGGCTGCAACTGAGCGAGGCGTAACTCGATTCGTCGCGGCTGAAACACTCGAAGAATACCCGGTCCGGATGCACGGTGATCACCGGGTCGAGCGCGATCCATAATTCACGGTTGGTCTGGTACAGGTAGTTGTAGTATTTGGACTGCGCGTCGTAGAAAGGCTTCATCAGCTTCGACTTGCGGGCCTGCAGCGCCCGCATTTCGGATTGCAGCGGCTGCAGTTGCTCCTTCAAGTCGCTGCTGCGGGCCTGGAATTGCGCCAGCATCATTTCTTCGTTTTGCGCTGCCCATTCCTTGTAGGCCGTCTTGTCCTTTGGCTGGTAGCGCTGGTCGGCCACCACTACGTCGTGCAGGGCCGAGATAGCCTCGCGGAAGGGAATATGCTTGTTAATGTCGGCGACAAAGTGGGTCGGCGCACGCAAGGTGTCCGGCACGAAGCGCATATCGGTTGATGCGGCGCTGTTGCTGACGTAAGTCTCGCCGTAGTAGCGGTACTGGAATCTCATGACTTGCTTCCCCGGCCGGCAATAATCGCCGGCGTATGGATCGTGATGGCGGCTGGCAGCTCCGGATAGCGCTGCTGGATGGCGCGCAGGCCCTCGATGTACTGCGCCTTGTCGGCAATCGCGACGGTGAGCACCTGGCGCGCAAACAGCCTGGCGACAAAGCCGGCGATTTCTTCCGACAATTCGGCCTGCGCCCGCAGGAAGGCTTGCACCCGTCCTTTGACAACGCGGCCGCGGTTCACTTGCGACAGCACGCTGAGGAAGTAGGGTTCCATGCGCTGCAGCTTGAGCACATCGCCGGCGCAGGCGCTTTCCAGCCAGGAGCTGACGAACAACTGCATATTGGCCGAGGGGTGCTGGCTCAATTTATCCAGCAGTTCGGTTACATCGCCCACGTCGAAGTGCCTGGTGATCATGGCGCGGCCGAAACGCTGCGCTGCCGGGTCCTGGTGGTCGCACAGGTTTACCAGCAGCAGCGGTGTCCAGTCGTCGCGGGTGCAGGCATCGGTAAAGAAGGCCGAGGCGAATTCCCGGCTGTCGTCGAAACGGCTGTCGAAAATGCGCAATGCCGCTTCCATCTGGCCGCGCACGCGTTGCGGGTCCGAACGGTAGGCGTCGAATGCCCATTGCCGCACGCTGGCGGTCGGATTGCGGCCGAAGGCTGCCCATGCTGCGACGTCAAGCTGCCCGGGACGGAAGCCGGGCAGCAGCCGTGAGCCGAGCAGCAAGGCGCCCTTGCTGCGTGCCGCCAGCAGGCGCACCAGCAACGCGGTGTCGGCCAGCTGTTCCTCGGCCTTCAACGGCCCGGTTACCCAGGCCACCAGGTCGGCGTGCATGCCGTCGCCGGTCTCGCTGCGGAACAGGGCGTCGAGCAGGCCTTCCAGCAAGGTATGGCGGAAGCCGGCATCGGCGGCGCTCAAGCGCTGGATGACCGGATCGACACCACGCCTTACGCTCGCTTCCGCACTGGTGGCAAAGGCGATGATCAGGTCCGATTGTGCGGCCAGCACCGGGTCCGGCAGCGTGCCGAACAGGCGCACTGCGGCGCCGCGCACCTCTGCGTCTTCGTCTTTCAGCAGCATGGCCAGCCTGGAGCCGGGCAGCATGCCGGTGGGTGCCGGATGCAGGATCAGCCATTGGCAGGCCAGCAGGCGCACCGCTGCCAGCGGATGGCCAAGCAGCTGCAACAGGCGTTCATAGGGCGCGCCGGCGGCGGCGTCGCGCAGCGGATTCTCGATCAGCCAATGCAGGTCGGCGCCGATCGGCGGCACGGCATTGCGCGCGTCGTCGATGTCGGCGCAGTTGTCCAGCCAGTCGAGCAATTGCATGACAATGGCCGAGGCCTGCCCCGGCAGGGTGGCGGCTACCTGGCACAGCATGCGGCCCTGGCGGCGGACTGCCGCCAGCGGGGCGCAGGCGATGGTGGCAACCAGCAGCGGGTCGGCGGCATAGTTCAGGGGATCGCGCACGATGCAGTCCAGCGCATATTGTGTCGCTTCCGGCAGGGTGCACTGCAGCAGCAACAGCAGCCAGTCGGTCGGCGGAATGCCCGGTTCGAAGCGCTGGCGCGCCACCTGGAAGGCAAAGCGCGCTGTCGGCAGGTAGGGGCTGCGCAGCAGTTCGCGGATGACGCCAAGTTCCAGGGCGGCGCAGAATCCCTTGTTGTCGGCCAGGGCGCGCGCCGCAAATTCGTGCACGCCGGCGCAGCGGCTTTGCTGCATCAATGAGAGCAAGGCTTGCGGCTGTGCATCCCACAGTTCGGGGAAGGCTTCCTGGCGCCGGTCGTCGGGCTGGATCGGGTGCGGCTGGTACCAGGTAGTGCCGTGACGGTTACTGAGCCAGTGGCCGCGTGCGCGCAGCAGGCGGTTGAAGAGCATCCAGTGGCTGTAGCTGTCGTAGAAGCGGCCGCCGCGCGCGTTCGGCTGGCCGGCGTCGCTGTCGTCCATCGCGGCCAGGACGCCGAGCGCCATCTGGACGTAGGCCGGGTCGCGGTCTTCCGCCAAACGGTGCAGGGTGCGCCAGCCGCGCCGGCGCAGGTAGTCGCGCGTGCGCAGTCCGTAAGCGACCTTGCTGTCCGGCCGCGCGGCTTCCTCGGCGTATTTGGCGTAGCCGCGCCGCACGTAAATCCACTGGCTGCTGCTGGTATGGGTGTCCGTGTCGAAGCGCTGCTGAAGCAGGCCAAACAACTCGGCATCGCCGGCCATCTCGGCTGCTTTGTAGATGTGGCGCACGGCGCGGAAAGTCCCGGCGCGCAGGCGCATCCGTTTCAGGTGGGTGCGCAGGATGCGGCGTGCCATCGGCTGGCTGATGGCTATCTGGTGCAACTGCTCCAGCCAGTCCGATTTCGACAGGCCTTGCCATTCGTCGTCGCCGGCTGCAATCGACAGCAGCTTTTCTTCGTCCTGCTGCTCCCAGGCGCTGCGCAGGACGGCCGGCCAGTCGGCCAGCAGGCGGGCCGCGTGGGCCTGCCGCGCTGCGCTGTCGGCCAGCATCAGCCAGGCTTGCAGGGCGATGCGGCGCACTGCATCCGTGCGGCCGCGCGCGTGCAGCTCCTGCATGGCGATGGCGGCGCCGGCATCGCCGCAACGGCCGATAGCCCAGGCCAGGCAATAATCCTGCATGGCGTCGCCGCGCGCGATCAGGTCGACCATGGTGGGAACGGCTGCGTGCAAGCGGCGCTCGCCGATGCGCCAGATGACGCGGCTGCGATGGTGCTGGTCCAGCTTTTTCCAGCTGCCAGCCTGCAGTTGCTGCAGCAGCGTGACAGCGGCGGGATCGAGCGGGTTCTGTGCAGGGGCAGGGGCGGGCGCAGCGCTTTGCGGCGTGGCCGGCTCCGGAGTGGATGCGGGGTCGGTGAAACCCTGGGCGGCGCGCTCGATCAGCGCCAGTTCGAACAGGGTTTCGGCGGCCTGCCAGTCAACCGGCTGTGGCGTGCGCGTGCTTTCGCGCCATTCTTCGCCGGTGCGGCCCTGCCGGAGGTTGACCAGGTAGCGCCCCGGGGCTCCTGCCACTGCGCCTGCCACCTCGCATAGCTCAATCTCGCAATGAATGGTGGCGTCTTTTTGCCTGCGAACCAGGCTGCTTTTTCGAATCAGCTTCACTGTAGTGCGGGCCTTGACCTGAAATGCGGTTACTCAACAGGATGATGGTAGCCAATCCTGAAAGTGTTTGCAAATAAAGCAATGCCTAGATCGGCTTGAGCAGCGCTTCCAGCAGGGGTTCGCAGACGGCGGCCAGCCGATCCAGGCTAGCTTCGCGCAAGGCGTTGGTGTCGACCGTGTGCTGCGTCGCCAGGCCGGCCCAGTGCAGCAGGGCGCGGCCGGCTTGCGGATGGTCGAACAGGCCGTGCAGGTAGGTGCCGAGCACCTGGCCATCGGCGGAGATGGCGCCTTCCGGCCGGCCGCCGATGAAGAAGGCCGGTTGCGCCAGGGCGGCGCCGTTCGACACGCCCATGTGGATCTCGTAGCCGCTGACCGGCGCATCGTCGAAGGCGCAATGGCCGCTGACTTGTGCCAGGCGCTTGTCGCGCGTGAGCTCCGTCTGCATGTCCAGCAACCCGAGGCCAGCCTCGCTGCCGGCCCGGCCTTCCACACCGTGCGGATCGTCCACCAGGGCGCCCAGCATCTGGAAACCGCCGCAAATGCCGATTACTTTGCCGCCGTAGCGCAGGTGGCGCGCGATCGACTGCGGCCAGCCGCCTTCCTTCAGCGCGGCCAGGTCGTCGCGCGTGTTCTTGCTGCCGGGGAGGATGACCAGGTCGGCGGGCGGAATCGCTTCGCCCTTGCGCACGAAGCGCAGGTCAACGCCGGGATGCGCGCGCAGCGCATCGAAGTCGGTATGGTTGCTCATGCGCGGCAGGCTCGGTACCACGACGCGGAAGGCGCCGCGCTCGGCCTGCACCGCCTGTACCGCGTCTTCGGCATCGAGGTAGAGGCCATGCAGGTAGGGCAACACGGCCAGCACCGGCTTGCCGGTCTGCTGTTCCAGCCAATCCAGGCCCGGTTCCAGCAGCTTGATGTCGCCGCGGAAGCGGTTGATGACGAAACCGATGACGCGATTGCGCTCGCTCTGGGAGAGACAGGACAGGGTGCCGACGATGTGGGCGAACACGCCGCCGCGGTCGATGTCGGCGCACAGGATGACGGGGCAGTCCACCGCTTCGGCAAAACCCATATTGGCGATATCGCGGTCGCGCAGGTTGATTTCCGCCGGGCTGCCGGCGCCTTCCACCACCACGGCCTCGTACTGCGCCAGCAGGCGCTGGTGGGATTCCAGAACGGCTGCCATGGCAATGGTCTTGTACTGGTGGTAGTCGCGCGCATTCATGTCGCCCCGCACCTTGCCGTGGATGATGACCTGGGCACCAATGTCGCTGCTTGGCTTGAGCAGCACCGGATTCATGTCGGTGTGCGCCGCAATGCCGGCGGCAGCCGCCTGCAGTGCCTGGGCGCGCCCGATCTCGCCGCCGTCGATGGTGACGGCACTATTGAGCGCCATGTTCTGCGGCTTGAATGGAGCCACGCGCACACCGCGCTGCCTGAGCAGGCGGCACAGGGCTGCGACGATGGTGCTCTTGCCGGCGTCGGACGTGGTGCCCTGGACCATCAGGGTGCGGTAAGGGAAGCTCATTTTGCGGGACGGTGCTTGCGTGCTTCTTCCAGCTTCTCGCACAGCACCGCGGTGCCGGCGATCATGCGCGGTCCGGCGCGATTGAGCAGGCTGCCGTCGATCGTGAACAGGTTATCCTGCCTGGTCGCCTTGAGCGTTTTATAAGGACGCCACAGGCTGACGCCGCCGTAGTCCTTTTCCGCGGTGGCGAAGACTGCTTCGGGATCGGCTTCCAGCACGGCTTCCACGCTGACGACGGGCGCAGTCACTTTCTGGTCGGCGAAGATATTTTGGCCGCCGCACACCTTCAGCGCATCGCTGACGATATGCTCACCGTTCAGCGTGTACAGCGGTTTATCCCATACCTGGTAGAAGGTGCGCACTGGCGGGCGCGCGGCATATTGCGTGCGCAGGGAGGCCAGTTTCTGGCGCAGCTCTTTGGCCGCCGCGTTGGCGGCGGGCTCGGTGCCGAGCAGCTTGCCCATCTTTTCCAGGTTGTCGGCGATCTGGTCCAGCTTTTTCGGTTCGCTGTGGAAGATCGGGATGCCGAGCTGGCGCAGTTGGTCGATCTGGCGCTCGGAGGTGCCGTGGCGCCAGACCACCAGCAGGTCCGGCTTCATCGCCAGCAGGCGCTCCATGTCGACCTGGCGATTGTCGCCGACGCGGGGAACCTGCTTGGCTGCTTCAGGGTAGTCGCTGTAGCTGACCGCGCCCACAATCTTCTCGGCGCCACCTGCTGCGAACAGCAATTCCGTGACGTGCGGTGCCAGTGCGACGACACGCTGTGCCGGCTTTGGCAGTGTGACTGGCTTGCCGTCGTCGTCGTTGACGGTGATGGCGGCGTGCGCATGGAGCTGGGTGGCGCACAGGGCGGAAATCAGCAGATATCTTTTCATCGGTCGGTCCATTCGTTCATTGCGAGTTCGAGGCGTAGCCAGCCTGCTTCGTCGGGCGGCAGTCCGAGGCGGATGCCGCGCGCCGCCTCGCGGAACAGGCGCACCCAGATGCCGCGGCGCGCCATGTGCTCGTGGAATGCTTCGGCGCGCGGTTCCGGCCACCATTGGAAAAGTGCCGTGCCGTTGCTGGCGATGCCGTGACCCGCCAGCAGCCCACGCAGGCGGGCGCCGGAAGCAATCAGTTTTTCCTGCGTGGCGCGCTGCCAGGCGCTGTCCTCCAGCGCGGCGCGTGCGACTTGCTGGGCCGGTCCGCTGACAGCCCAGGGGCCCAGCATGTCCGCCAGCGGCGCCAGGATATCCTCATGCGCGGCGACGAAACCTAGGCGCAGGCCCGCCAGCCCAAAGAACTTGCCGACCGAGCGTAACACGACCAGTCCAGGTGCCTGCGTGGCGTCGGCGACGCTGTGGGCGCCATCGGTGTCGGCGAAGGCTTCGTCGACCACCAGCCATCCACCGCGAGCTGCCAGCGCGCCAGCCCATTGGAGCAGCGTTGCGCGGGGTACAAAGGCGCCGGTTGGGTTGTTTGGATTGCACACCACCAGTACCTCGCACGTGTCGATGGCAGTACCCAGCTCGCAGTAAGGGACAGCGCTGGCCTGGTGGCCATGCTGCGACCAGTGATGCAGGTGTTCCGCATAGCCTGGACTGGCGACCACCACGCGCGACGGCGCGCGCAGGCGCGGCAGGGCCTGGATTGCAGCCTGTGTGCCGGCCACCGCCAGCATGTGCGGCGCACCGTAGTAGCGTTGTGCGGCCTCCAGCAGGTTTGGATCATGTTCCGGCAGGCGGTGCCAGGCATCGATGGCCAGCGCTGGCGCTGGATAGCCGATGGGATTCAGGCCGGTCGACAGGTCGAGCCAGGCGTTGCGGCCGTAGCGTTGCGCTGCTTCGCGCAGCTTGCCGCCGTGTTCAAGCATGATGTGCTCCACAGGCGATGGCCAGCATGCCGGCCATCCAAAGGCCCGTCGTATTGCGCACCAGGTGCCAGGCGCGCGGGATGTCGGCGGCCGATGCCGGCGCGCCTTCGCCGAGCGGCGGGCGTTGTTCGATTTCGCCGCCGTAGCTTGCTGCTCCACCCAGCTGCAGGCCGAGCGCACCGGCGCCCGTGGACATGACCGGGCCCGCATTCGGGCTGCTCCACGCCGGGGCCTGCCTGCGCCAGCAAGCCAGTGCGCGGCGCGTGCTGCCCGAGCCGGGCGCCAGAAGTGCATAGCTGAATGCGGTCAGGCGAGCGGGCAGGTAGTTGAGGGCGTCGTCGATGCGTGCGGCGCTGCGGCCGAACAGGTTGAAACGTTCGCTGCGGTAGCCCCACATGGCGTCCAGCGTATTCGCGAGGCGGAACATTACTGCACCGGGGCCGCCGGCAATGGCAAACCAGAACAGGGTGCCAAAGACGGCGTCGTTGCCGTTTTCCAGCATGGATTCGGTGGCTGCCTTGGCGAGGTCGGATTCGCTGGCATTCCCGGTGTCGCGGCTGACGATGCGGGCGGTCAGGGCACGGGCGGCTGGCAGGTCGCTGGCTTGCAGCGCACGCCAGATGGGGAGCATGTGATCGCGCAGGCTGCGCAGGCCAAGGCAGAAGTAGAGGAGGGTTGCATGCAGGGCCGCCTGTGCCGCGGGCGGCAGGGGCTGCGTGCAGGCCCATGCGGCCAGCATTGTGAGCGGCAGAACGGTGACTGCCCAGGCCAGCGCACCGCGAACGAAGCGGGCGAAAACGGTGGCTCCTGCGGCGCTTGGGCTCTGGTGATTCAGGCGCTTTTCGATCGCGCTGGCGAGACGGCCGAAGCCGACCAGCGGATGAAAGCGCGAAACTTCGCCAAACATGGCGTCGAGCAGCACCCCGGCCAGCAGGGCGGCTGCGAATGTGGTCCAGTCCAGGCCCGCAAGCTGCATCAGGCGCCTTTCAACATCAGCGGCAAGCCCGCGGCGACCAGGGCCACCCGGTCGCATGCGGCGGCAACCGCCTGGTTCAGGCGCCCGGCCTCGTCGGCATAGCTGCGCGAAACAGCGCCCCAAGGCACGATGCCCATGCCGACTTCATTCGACACCAGCACGACGTCGCCCCGTTCGAGCGCCAGTTCTGCCAGCAAGGCGGCGCGCTGTTCGTGGAAACGGGCCGGCAGTTCGATCATGCCGACATCGGGGTACTGCGCGCCGTCGCTGAACATCAGGTTGGACAGCCACAGCGTGAGGCAGTCGACCAGCACCAGGCGGTGCGGCGCGCGCCATTCAGCCAGGGTTGCGCCAAGCGCGATCGGCTCTTCGACGGTCTGCCAGTGCTGCGGGCGTTGCGCGCGATGATGCGCGATACGGACCGTCATCTCTGCGTCACCTGCGGCAGCGGTGGCGATGTAGGCCACCTCCTTGCCGGAAGCAGCGGCAAGCTGCTCGGCATAGGCGCTTTTGCCGGAGCGGGCGCCGCCAAAGACCAGCGTGCGAGTCATGCTGTGCTCCGCGAGAACATGGCCGCCACAGCGGCGGGATTGGACGGGAAGTAGCCGTGGAAGTAGGAAGCCTGCAGCGACCCCACGCGGTAGACAGCTTCGCCAGCGGCGCCGCTTGGGTGTTTTTGGTTCGTCGCGGCGGCTGGCACGGTGGTCTCCAGGCGCGAATAATGGAAAGTATGGCCGCGCAGCGCGCCTTGTCCGGTAGGCATTGCCTGTGCACCCAGGCCGGCGAGCCGGGCTTGCATGGCGACTTTGCCGGGTAGCAGGCCTGCCATCGGCCAGTCTTTTCCCTGCTTGTCCTGCAACGATTCGGCGAGAGCCATCATGCCGCCGCATTCGGCCACGATCGGCAGGCCTTCAGCGTGCGCGGTGCGCAGCGAAGCTTGCCAGTGCTGGCCTGCGGACAGTTCCGCGGCGTGCAGTTCGGGATAGCCGCCAGGCAGGTAAATGGCCGTGGCGCCGTTCGGCACCGGTTCATCGGCCAGCGGGGAAAAGTAGGCGAGCTGCGCCCCCAGCGCTTCCAGCATCGACAGGTTGGAGGGGTAGAGGAACATGAAGGCGGCATCGCGGGCAATGGCGATGCGCGCGCCGTCAAGCGGAAGGACGGCAGGCGCGCCGCTGCCGGCAGGCGCGCCGTCGCCGGATCTTATGTGCGCCGCCGGCAAGGCATCCCACGCCGCAAGGTCAAGCGTCAACTGCTCTGCCAGCGTGTCGAGCAGTTCATCGAGGCCCGCAACTTCGTCCGGCAAAACCAGACCCAAATGGCGTTCCGGCAGCGAGGCCGCTTGCTTGGGCAGGGTCCCCAGCAGGGGAATGTCGCGCAGCGAAGCCGCCACCATGGCCGCATGCCCGGCGCTGGCAATCCGATTTGCCACTACGCCTGCCATGGCGACCGGCCCGTAGTCCCGCAAGCCATGCACCAGCGCCCCGGCCGTCTGCGCCATGGCGCCGGCGTCGATCACGGCCAGCACGGGCAGCCCGAATTCGCGCGACAGGTCGGCGGCGGAGGGCGTGCCGTCATACAGGCCCATCACGCCTTCGACCAGGATTGCATCGGCCTGCGCCGCCGCTTCGGCCAGCAAGGCGCGGCAGCGTTCCGCCCCTACCATCCACAGGTCGAGCGATTCGACCGGGGAACCGCAGGCGCGCGCCAGTACCATGGGGTCGATAAAATCCGGCCCGCATTTGAAGACCCGCACGCGGCGCCCGGCGCGCACCAGCTTGCGCGCCAGCGCCGCAGTGACCGTGGTCTTGCCCTGGCCCGATGCGGCAGCGGCAATCAGGACGGCGCGGGCTACCATTCCGTTCCTGGCTGCGCCGCGATGCCAGCCTTGAAAGCGTGTTTGACCACCGTCATTTCAGTCACGGTATCCGCGACGTCGATCAATTCCTGCGGTGCGGCGCGGCCGGTAACCACAGCGTGCTGCATCTCGGGCCGGTCCAGCAGGTCGGCAATCACGTCGTGCACGTCCAGGTAGCGATACTTCAGGGCGATATTCAGTTCGTCCAGCACTACCATGCCGTAGGATGGATCGCGCAGGAAAGCGCGCGCCTGCTGCCACGCCTGTTGTGCTTTTTCGATATCGCGCTCGCGGTTCTGGGTTTCCCAGGTGTAGCCCTCACCCATGGCGTGGAAGCTGCATTCATCCGGGAAGCGGCGCAGGAATTGCTCCTCGCCGGTGGACATGGCGCCCTTGATGAACTGCACCACGCCCACTTTAATGCCATGTCCCATCGCCCGCATTGCCATGCCGAAGCCGCTCGAGCTCTTGCCCTTGCCATTGCCGGTATTGACGATCAGGACGCCGATATTCTTGTCGGCCGCCGCAATCTTGGCGTCGATGATGGCCTTCTTGCGCGCCATGCGGTCGCGGTGGCGGTCGTTGATGTCGTTCATTGTGGGCTCCCGGGGATGAAGATGGTGCGTTCGCCGTGACGGACGATTTCGATTGGGTGGTCAAGGTATTCGCTGAGGACCGCCGGCTGCATGACGTCCTCGACCGGCCCGGCCAGCCAGCGCCCGTCTCCCATCAGGAGCAGGGCGTGGGAAGATACGCTATGCGCCAGCGTCAGGTCGTGGCCAACCATCACCACGGTCTTGCGCTGTTCGCGGCATAGTCTGGACAGCAGCGACATCACGCTTACCTGGTGGGCCAGGTCCAGCGCATTGGCTGGTTCGTCCAGCAGCAGCAAGGGTGTATCCTGGGCCAGCATGGCGGCAATCGCCACGCGCTGGCGCTCGCCTCCGGACAGGGTGCGCACGTCGCGCGCCGCCAGGTGATCGACCTCCATCGCTGCCAATGCCGCAATGGCGGCCTGGTGGTCGTCGCTGTTTTCCCAATAGCGGTTGTCGTGATAGGGATGGCGTGCCGACAGCACGGTTTCGATCACGGAATACGAAAAGGCGTCGCTGCGGGCCTGCGCCAGGAAGGCGCGCTTGCGCGCCAGTTCCTGTAGCGGCCATTCGCCCAGTGCGCGGCGGTCGATGCTGACATGGCCGCTTTCCGGCTGGCGCAGGCCGGCCAAGGTGCGCAGCAAAGTACTCTTGCCAGCGCCGTTGCGGCCGATGACGCTCCAGCATTCGCCATCGCCGACTTGCCAGTCCAGGTGCTCGACCAGGGTGCGCTTGCCTATGGCCAGGCGCAGTTGATGGGTGCCGATCATCTTATTTCCTCAGCCGGTGCAATTGATACAGGAAGACCGGCGTGCCGACCAGCGCAGTCACCACGCCTGCCGGCAATTGCTGCGGCGCGATGACGGTGCGCGCCACCGTGTCTGCCAGCACCAGGTAGGCGCCGCCCACCAGCGCGGCGCTCGGCACCAGCAGGCGATGGTCGGGGCCGAAGGCAAAGCGGCAGGCGTGTGGCACGATCAGTCCGACAAATCCGATGCTGCCGGCGGTGGTCACGGCGCTGGCGGTCAGCAGGCCGGAACAGAAGAACAGGCCCTTGCGCAGGGCGCCGACGCGGATGCCGAGCGTTGCTGCCGCTTCTGCATGCAGCGCCATCACATTCAGGGAACGGGCTGCGCGCAAGGCGAATGCCAGGCCGCCGGCCAACACAATCCAGGGCAGCCAGCGGATCGGCGAGCCGGACAGGTCGCCGATCAGCCAGAACACCATGGTGCGCAGGCGGCTCTCCGGTGCAATCGACAGCATCAGGGTGACCAGGGCGATGCAAGCGGAAGACAGGATCACGCCCGTCAGCAGCAGCAGCGCTGTGCCGCCTTCCGCTGCTGTGCCGCCGCGCAGGTCGCGGCGTGCCAGGAAATACAGCATCATCGACACCACGACAGCGCCGGCGAAGGATGCCGCATCCACCATCCAGGCGGCGCACATGAACAGCAACGCCGCCAGTGCGCCGACGGAGGCGCCGGACGAAATGCCCAGCACGTAGGGGTCGGCCAACGGATTGCGCAGCAAGGCCTGCATCATCACGCCAGCCAGCGACAGCGATGCACCGGTGACGAAGGCAGTCGCCGCACGTTCGGCGCGCAGGCCAAGCAGGTGGCCAGGCAAGGAGGTCGGCTGCCCGCTGAGGAATTCCCGCAGCGCGCCCGGCATGTCGGCCAGCGGAATGCTGACCGACCCGATCATGCCGGCGGCCACCAGGCTGGCCAGCGATAACAGCACCAGCAGGATGATGACGGTGACGGCGCGCATGCGCAGGTTGGCGGAAAGAGGATGCATAGCGGGCAGCTTATCTCATTTATTTATAGCTGTAGCGCAGGCCGGCATACACGGTGGAGCCGGCGGTTGCGTAATTGCGCGCCAGTTCATAGCGTTTGTCGGCCACGTTGTTCCAGCGCAGGGTGGCAGTCCAGGAACGGTCGAATTCCCAGGCCGCGTACAGGTTCAGCAAGCCATAACCGCCCTGGCGGTTGCGGTTGGCCGTATCGTCGAAGCGGTAACTGGAAAGCTGCCATTCGGTGCCGGTACTCAGGCTGCCCGCAGTATATTCCAGCGCCACATTGCCATGGCGCTTGGCGCGGCGTACCAGCAGCTTGCCGCTGCCATCGTCTTGCGGGTTTTGCAGGTCGGCGTTGGCGGACAGCGTGAAGCTGTTGCCCAGCCGCTGGCGTGCCGACAGCGAAATGCCTTCCAGCGTTGCTTTGTTGACGTTATAGGCGCAGCCGAAGCGGAAGCCGGGCAGCGGGCAAGGCGTGGTATTCACCAGCAGGTCGGTCAGCTTGTTGCGATAAGCCACGGCGCCCAGCGCTGTACCGCCCTGCTCGAAGTGAATGCCGATCTCGCGGTTGCGGCCCTGTTCCGGGCGATTGGCCGGCAAGCCGTAGCCGGGGTAGTAAAGCTCATTGAAGGTGGGGGCGCGGAAGCTGGTGCCATAGCTGGCGTTGACGCGCAGCCCCGGCGTGATGCGGTAGCCGTAACCCAGGGAGCCGGTGCTCTTCGATCCGTACTGCGTGCTGTCGTCGTTGCGGGCGGCGGCGGCCAGCAGGTGGTCGCCGCGCTTCATGTTGTAGCTGGCGGCCCAGGAAGTGGTGCTGCGCTCGCGCACCAGGGCGGCGGTATTGGATTCGATTTCCTCCTTGCGATGCTCAGCCAGCAGTTGCAGGCTGTCCGTGCCCAGTGCGATATCGTTCTGCCAGCTGAATTGGGACTGCCTGGTATCGATCTGGCTGGCGGTGGCGGCGAAACTGCCGGACTTGTCGCGCGACTGCGCCACTTGCGTCGTCATCTGCCAGGCATCGCTCAGTCGATTGTGCGAGTAAATTGCTGCGGTATCCAGCTTCTGCGTGCTCCAGGCGCGCACTTTGCTGCCGCTGTCGAAATCCGCTTCCTGGTCGCTATGCAGGAACAGTATTCCGAGTTCGTGGCCGCGTGCGATCTGCCATGCCAACTGGCCGTTGGCGTGCTTGCGGTCATAGCCGTCGTCGTCCGCGTTATAGCTGGTACTGGCCGGCAGGGTGGCGGAGAAGCCGTCGGAGCGTTCCTTGCCGGCGCCGAGCGCGTAGCTGAAAGCGCCCGCGCCGCCGGAAATGCCGGCAGTGCCGGATCGGGTGCCGTAAGTGCCCGCCAACACGCTGGCGTCGACTGCCAGGCTGCCCTGGCCCTGCTTCGTGAAGATCTGTACCACGCCGCCGATAGCGTCTGCGCCGTACAGCGTGCTCAGTGGGCCGTACACGACTTCGATATGGTCGACGGCGCCCAGCGGAATTGCATTCCAGGCGGCGGCGCCGCTGCTGGCGGAGCCGATGCGCACGCCGTCGATCAGCACGATCACCTGGTTACCGTTGGAGCCGCGCAGGAAAACGCTGGAGTTGGTGCCCGGGCCGCCATTGCGGGTGACTTCGATGCCGCGCTGGCGCTGCAGCAGTTCGGTGATCGAGCCGGCGCCGCTGCGTGCAATTTCTTCCGCACCAATGCTCAGCGTGTCGCTGATGATGTCGCGTGCTGCCTGCGGCGTGCGGGTGGCGGTCACCAGCACGGAATTCAATACGGGAGCCTGGATTTGGGCCTGGACGGCAGGAGTGGCAACAGCCATTGCCAGCGACGCGAGGGCCGCTTGCCGGGTGAGGGGAAAGGTCATGACTACTTTCGTAACGAGCCGCCGGCCCACGTCCCCGTAAGCCGGCATGAACAGGAACGGGCGCAGGGCGCGTTCCCACCTGGTCTGGCCGGTATCCGGGCTGGCAAGTCTGGCGGCCTGGCCTTCCCATGCTTGCGCACAGTGGCCGGGAGGTCGCTGCCGCGCTGAAGGCGGCACTTGCTTACCGTTGCGGGGGCAGCACACGTTGGCTGTCAGGGACAGCGCCGTGTTTCCCGTTTAACTGCATTCGAGAATTCGATTGCGGGCACCAAAACCCCGCCATTATACGGACTTGGCGGGCCAGGACAAGCGAAGGATCTCGCAATACTTGATGTGGTTTGGCTTGGCGGCTGCCTGTTGCAGGGGCTCACCGGCCGCGATGGCAGCCATCAGGCGCATGGTGCCGGCATGGCAGACGACGATGGCGTTGTGCTGTAGTTCGTCGAGGAAGGACTGCACGCGGGCGGCCACTTCGCGCACGGTCTCGCCGCCACCAGGGCGGTAGTCGAGCAGGTCGGCAGCCCAGGCATCCACTTCTTCGTGCGCGATGCCGGACCACGGACGCAGCTCCCAGGCGCCAAAATGCATTTCCGCCAGCCGCGCATCTGGCTTGAAGTCGCCCAGCAGGGAGGCCAGGGCCGTGCAGCGCCGCAGGGGGCTGGAATACAGGCGGTGGCCCCGCGCGAGGCCGCGCGCCAGTTGCGGCGCCAGGCAGGCGTGGCCGGCGGCAAGGGCGTCCGGCGCGGCCGGGATGTCGCTGCCGCCGTAGCACAAGCCGGGTGCAATATCGGGCTGGGGGTGGCGGACGAGGATCAGTTCCACACGCAGGCCAGCACGCCAAGGTAGAACACCGCTTCCGTCAATTGCTGGACGGCGCCGAGGCAGTCGCCGGTATAGCCGCCGAGCCGCTGCTGGAATTTGCGCGCCAGCCAGAGTGTCGCCAGCAGCATGCCTGCCAGGCCCGTGCCCAGCGCCGCCAGCGGCAGCCAGCCCAGGGCCACGGCGCCCGCTGCCGGCAGCGCCGACGTCAGCGTGGCGATGGCGAACTCGCTGCTGCGCATTTCCTGCGCCAGCGGCTTGGCCTTGCCCTCGGCGCGGGCATATTCCATGCGCCAGATCAGCGAGCAGGCCATCAGGCGGGACAGCGGGTGGGCCGCCAGCAAGGCGCCCGGCACCGCCAGTTTCGGCATGCTGGCCAGGGCCGCCACCTTGGTCGCCAGCATCAGGCCGATGCCAATGGCGCCATAGGCACCGATGCGCGAATCCTTCATGATTTCCAGGACGCGTTCGCGCGTATGGCCGCCACCCAGGCCGTCGCAACTATCGGCAAACCCGTCTTCGTGGAAGGCGCCGGTGGCATAGATGCCGGCGGCAGTAGACAGCAATACGGCAACCGCGGGCGGCAGCACCAGCGCCGCAGCCGCGTACACGCCGCCCGCAATCGCCGCCACGACCAGCCCCACGGCAGGGAAATAGCGCGAGGCATGGTGCAGCCAGGCCGGCTCGAAGCCAACCCAGCGCGGAATGGGCAGGCGCGTGAAGAATTGCAGTGCGATGAAGAACAGGCGCAACTGCTGCATGGGCGCTTACTCGGACTTCTCGCTGACCTGGGCCGACTCGAAAGTCGCCATCTGGTTCAGGAAGTTGATGGCGGCGTGCAGCAGCGGAACGGCCAGCGCGGCGCCGGTGCCTTCACCCAGGCGCAGGCCCAGGTTCAGCAGCGGGCGGCCGCCCAGGAAGTCCAGCATGCGCTTGTGGCCATTTTCATCGGAGCAGTGCGAGAACACGCAATAATCCAGCACTGCCGGCTGTATCCGGGACGCAACCAGCAGGGCGCTGGTGACGATGAAGCCGTCGATCAGCAGCACCATGCGCCGTTCGGCGGCCTTCAGCATGGCGCCGGCCATCATGGCGATTTCGAGGCCGCCAAAGGCAGCCAGAGCCTGCAGCCCGTCCTGTGCGTCGGCATGCAGCGCCATGGCCGCCTCAATCACGCGCTGCTTGTGCAGCACGCCCTCGGGCGCCAGGCCGGTGCCGGCGCCAACGCAATCCGCCACCGGGATGCCGGTCAGGCGGTGCATCAATGCGGCGGCAGCGGTGGTATTGCCGATCCCCATTTCGCCGAAGCCCAGCACATTGCCCGGCAGCTCGGCCACCAGGTCCATGCCGCATTCCATCGCTTCCATGCACTGCTGCGCCGACATGGCCGGCTGCTGCGCAAAATTGGCAGTGCCCGGGGCGATCTTGCGGTTGACCAGGCCTTCGCGCGGCCCGAAATCATGCTTGACTCCCGCATCTACCACTTGCAGCGAGCAGCCGTTCTGGCGCGCGAACACGTTGATGGCGGCGCCGCCGGCCAGGAAATTTTCCACCATCTGCCAGGTTACGTCCTGCGGGAAGGCTGAAACTCCTTCCGCCACTACCCCATGATCGCCCGCGAACACCAGGATGGCAGGCTCGCGCACCTGAGGGCTGACGGTCTGCTGGATCATGCCTGCCTTGTGCGCCAATCCTTCCAGCGCCCCCAGGCTGCCCAGCGGCTTGGTCTTGTTGTTGATGGCGCGATCCAGTTGGGCCGCCAGGGCTTCGTCTTTGAGTGGGGTGATGTGTGGGATAGTCATCGCGGAATTATAATGCCCGTATGCGCATACTTATCATTGAAGACAATAAGGATATTGTCGCCAACCTGTACGGCTTCCTTGAGCCCAAAGGATACGTACTGGATACGGCAGCCAATGGTTATGGTGGGCTGGCGCTGGCCACCGAGCATGAATACGACGCTGTGGTGCTGGACGTGATGCTGCCCGGCCTGAATGGGATGGAACTGTGCCGCAAGCTGCGCGGGGAGCTGGGAAAGTCCACCCCGGTACTGATGCTGACCGCGCGCGACACGCTGGAAGACAAGGTTGCCGGCTTTGAGAGCGGCGCCGACGACTACCTGGTCAAGCCTTTTTCCCTGGTGGAGCTGGAAATCCGGCTGCGCGCCCTGGTGCGGCGCGCGCGGGGCGTGCCGGCGGCAACACCGGTGCTGCAATTCGGCGACCTGACCTTCGATACGGTCAATTTCGAGGTGCGCCGTGCCGGAAGGCCACTGGTGCTGACCCGCACCGGCTACACCATCCTCAAGAGCCTGATGAAGGAAGCGCCGCGCATCGTTACGCGCGATGCGCTGGAACATGAGGTGTGGGGCGACGAGCGGCCAGACAGCGATGCGCTGCGCACCCACATCCATGCGCTGCGCCAAGCCTTGGACAAGCCTTATCCTTTTGCCATGTTGCGCACGATCCCGGGCATTGGTTACAAGCTGGTGAGCTCAGATGAAGAAGGCTGATTCGCTACGCCGGCGCATTATCGGCGCCTACATGACATTTGCGGTCGCGGTTTCCGCAGTGTTTGCCATTATTGCCGCGCTGGCAGTCGAGGGCATTGAACAAAAGCTGGTCGACGAGCGCCTGGAAGAAATTGCCCTGTGGGCTGCGCCGCGCCATACCGGCGGCATGCCGGTTCAGATGCCGGCCGGGCTGACATTCCATCACGGCGCCGACATCCCGCGTTCGCTGCGAGGGCTGCCCCATGGCGTGCGCGAGATCACGGTCGACGGAACCGACCTGCACGTACTTGCAGGTAATGACGGACATGGCGAATTCGTGGTGGTGGATCATGACAGCGAATATGAAAAGATCGAGATCGTGGTCTATTCGATGTTCGCCGCAGGCTTTCTCGCTTTCGTTGCCTGTTCGCTGATCCTGGCCCGCTTCCTTGCCAATCGCATTGTGACGCCGATTACCTTGCTGTCGGAGGCAGTGGAAGAGCGCCGGGACCAACTGCCCTGCCTTGAGCGCAGCGATGAACTGGGCGTGCTGGCGCGCGCCTTTGCCCGCCGTACCGGAGAGCTCAAGCAGTTCCTTGACCGTGAGCGCTTCTTCACCGGGGACGTCAGTCACGAATTGCGCACGCCGCTGACGGTAATCAGTGGCGCGGCGGAAGTGCTGATCGCACGCACCGAGGGCGAGCCGGCACTGCAAGCGCCGGCTGAAAGGATTTATCGTGCCGCCCGCGAAGCCAGCGACGTGACCAGCGTCCTGCTTCGGCTGGCCCGCACGCCGCAAGGACTGGAGGCGCCGCAGCAGTCGGTCGCCGAGTTGGCGGAGTATGAGGTGGCCCGTTGCCAGCCGATGGTGGCGGATAAACCGGTCACCTTGCGCTACCAGGATGGCTCCGATTTCATCGTATATGGTTCGCGTGAACTGCTGCAGGCAGCCATCAGCAACCTGCTGCGCAATGCTTGTGCCTATACCGAGCAGGGCGAAATCGTGCTGCGCCTGGAGCAGCGATCCATCATTGTGGAAGATACCGGTCCTGGCTTGCCGCCGGCCGCCCTGGCCAGCCTGCGCGGCGAATCGAGGCCGGACGACGACGGGGCTTCCTCGGGGACCGGCCTTGGCCTGGGGCTGGTGCAGCGCATTTGCATCTATCTCGGCGCCGAATTGCAAGTTCAACAACGAAAGGGTGGCGGCACCCGTTTCGACATCAGTTTTCCAGCCGATTTAACGCAATCTTAACGCCGCCTTTACATAGCCTTTACCAAGTGCAAGCTATCGTGCGAGGATGAAATTACCTCGCATCCATTCCGCCTTCCTCCCGCTCGCAACTGCTTCCTTCCTGGTCCTGATCTATAACATCAGCTTCTGGAAGAGCTTTGTCTCTGCCACCGGCGGATTCAGGCTGTCCAACCTGCTGGTTTACCTTGGCTCCGTGCTGCTGCTGGTCCTGGTTTTCAGCGGGGTACTGGCGCTGGTTAACTTCCGCCGCCTGTTCAAGCCTGTTGTGATAGCGCTATTGCTGCTGTCGTCGATGACGGCCTATTTCATGTCCCAATACGGCATCGTGGTGGATGCTTCCATGGTGCAGAACGTGGTGGAAACCGATGTGCGGGAAGCCGGCGAGCTGTTTAGCTGGAAGCTGGTGCAATCGTTTTTGCTGCTGGGCGTGGTCCCATCATGGCTGATCTGGCGGCTGCCGGTGCGCTATGGTTCCCTGCGCCGTGAAGTGCTGGTCAATATCGGCCTGGTGGCTGGCTCGCTGTTGCTGTCGACCGGCTTGCTGTTCGTGTTGTTCAAAACCCTGGCGCCGGCAATCCGCGAGCACCGCGAATTGCGCTTCATGCTGACGCCGACCAATGTATTCCAGGCCACCAACGGCTACCTCAAACAGAAATGGGCGACGCCTGCCGTGATCGCGCCGCTCGGCACCGATGCGGCCAAAGGCAGCTTGTGGGCGGCGGCGGGCAACGGCGCGCGTACCGTGACTGTCCTCGTGATCGGTGAGACTGCCCGCTCGATGAATTTCTCGCTGAATGGCTATGGGCGCGAGACCAATCCTCGCTTGGCGCAAGTCCAGTCGCTGGTCAACTTCAACAATGTGAGCTCTTGTGGCACTGCGACTGCGGTCTCGGTCCCTTGCGTGTTCTCAGACCTCACTCGCGAGGGTTATTCGGAAGACAAGGCGCGCAGCAAGGAGGGGCTGCTGGACGTGCTGCAGCACGCAGGGTTGGAAGTGATCTGGCGCGACAACAATTCCGGCTGCAAGGGCGTGTGCGACCGCGTGCGCTTCGAAGATATGTCCAAGCCTGTCGCCGGCAACCCGCTGTGCAACACCGAAGAGTGCTATGACGAGCACCTGCTCGAAGGCTTGCCGGACCTGATTCGCAACTCTCAAAAGGACCTGGTGATCGTGCTGCACCAGAAGGGCAGCCATGGCCCGGCTTACTGGAAGCGATATCCGGCCGAATTCAAGAAGTTTGGGCCGGTTTGCCAGACCAATGAACTGGAGCAGTGCTCGCGCGAACAAATCACGGCGGCCTACGACAACACCATCCTGTATACGGACTATTTCCTGGATAAGACGATCAAGGTGCTGAAGGAGGCGGGGGTGCCGGCTTCCATGCTGTATTTCTCCGACCATGGCGAATCGCTGGGCGAGAAGAATATGTACCTGCACGGCGCGCCGTATATCTTCTCGCCGGAAGAGCAGCGCAAGGTGCCGATGATGCTGTGGATGTCCGACAGCTTCAGCCAGCGCTTCCACGTTGACCGTAGCTGCCTCGCGGCGCGCAGCAGTCAGCAGTTCTCGCACGATAACGTATTCCATTCCACGCTCGGCATGCTGAATGTGAATACGGCGGTTTACAACCCTAAGCTAGACATGTTCCATGCGTGTATCGATGATGCTTAAGACTTCCTGGGGATTGCTGGCGCTGGCGGCGTCGGCCACCCTGATCCTGTGGCTTGGCCAGTACACGGACGTTGACTTGCGCCTGGCCGACATGGTGTATGACCATGCGCGCGGGGTATTTCCTCTGCAGCATGCCTGGTTTGCCGAGCATTTCAACCATGTGATCCTGAAAGCCCTGTTGTCTTGCCTGGCCGGCGCCGCCGTGGTGATGGCTTTGTGGGATGCGTGGCGGCCGCATTTGCACTGGGCGCCCGCGAAGCGCCTGGGAATGCGTGTGCTTGGCATGTCGGCCATCAGCGTGCCGGTGCTGGTCAGTCTCCTTAAGCGCGCCAGTACTTCGCACTGCCCATGGGACCTGGAGCGTTATGGCGGACACGCCCCTTATATACGTTTGCTCGAAATGATGCCGGCCGGCGTCGATGCCGGCCACTGCCTGCCTGGCGGGCATGCCTCCAGCGCACTGTGGCTGATTGCACTGTCGGCCTTCTGGTGGCCAGCCCAGCCGCGTAAGGCGCTGGGTGTCGGCGCGCTGATGTTGGCATTCGCGCTGGGAGTTGGCTTCGTGCAGCAACTGCGTGGCGCCCACTTCCTCACTCACACTCTGTGGTCGGCCTGGATTGCTTGCGCAGTCGTGATGGCGAATTATTCACTTGCAAAACGCCAAGTGTTTGGTTATAGTTCTGTCCCTCGCAACGCAGCGCTGTTTGAACAGTGAGCGAAACGAGAAAAAGAAGGGGTTGACGAGTTGCACGCTGTACCGCATAATCTCGCTTCTCTGCTGCTGACGAACACAACGCTTCGTCGAACAAACAAGGCAGCGATCTTTAAAAATCAACAGTCGATAAGTGTGGGCGTTTGACGATATGCCCAGGCCCTCGGGCCTGATGCTCAAAATATACGTTATAACGCTCGCACAAAATATATTAAACGTAATCTCGAAAGAGATTCGTCAGTATTTTGAGTGAGTGACCTCCGGTAGCAATAT
>NZ_LMFZ01000022.1 GCF_001427305.1 Duganella sp. Root1480D1
CAATCGGACATAAATTTCGCAAGCGAAATTTATGTCCGATTGCCGGAGCTGACCCCGACTTTCAAATAAAGACCGGCTCGGGTTCGAGCGCGACGCCGTAACGCGCGGCGACGTCGGCCTGGATGGCGGCGGCCAGCGCCTGCACTTCGGCACCGGTGGCGCCGCCGTTATTCACCAGCACCAGCGCCTGTTTCGGGTATACGCCCGCCGCGCCCATCGTGCGCCCTTTCCAGCCGCATTGGTCGATCAGCCAACCCGCTGCCAGCTTCTCGCTGCCGTCCGGCTGGCGGTGATGTACCAAGGCCGGGAACTTCTCCAGCAACTGCGCACAATGCTCGGCGCTGACCACGGGGTTCTTGAAGAAACTGCCGGCATTGCCGATTTGCGCCGGATCGGGCAGCTTGCGGCGGCGGATGGCGATCACGGTGTCGGCCACCTGCTGCGGCGTCGGCGCCGCCAGGCCCTGCTCGGCCAGCGCATTCGCCAGCTCGGCGTAGCGCAGGTTGGGCTGCCAGGCGCGCGGCAGCGCGTAGCTCACGTCGAGGATGATCAGCTCACGGCCTTCGTGTTTGAACACGCTGTCGCGGTAGGCAAAGCGGCATTCCGCGCCGCCCATCACTCGCACGTCGCAACTGGCGGGGTCGAACGCGCTCAGCGACAGGAAATAGTCCTTGGTTTCCGCCCCATACGCCCCAATATTCTGGATCGGAGCTGCGCCCACGGTACCGGGGATCAGCGACAGGTTTTCCAGGCCGCCGATGCCTTGCGCCAGTGTCCATTGCACGAAGTCGTGCCAGGTTTCGCCGGCGGCAGCGCGGACGTGGTGATGGGTCGGGGTGCCGGCCAGGATGTCACGGCCTTCCAGCGCAATATGCAGCACCAGGCCAGGGAAATCGCGCGTCAGCAGCAGGTTGCTGCCGCCGCCAAGCACCAGGCGCGGCATGGCGGCCAGTTGCGGATCGGCCAGGGCGGCGCGCAACAGCTCCAGCGATGTCACGCGCAGGTAATGTTTGGCGCGTACATCAATACTGAACGTATTTAAATGCTTCAGTGGGTATTCGTGCTGGAGAAAATCGGGGAAAGGCATGGGTAGATCAAGTTTTTGCTCGATTATAGTGCAATTATGACAAAAACGACCGAGCGTTCGCTTGTTTGTCCGTTAAAATGTCGCTTCTTTTGAATCCGCCCTGTGGGCGGGTGCTTCATTGTAAAGGAAAGAATATGCCATCGTTTGACGTAGTATCCGAAGCGGACATGATCGAGGTGCGCAACGCCGTCGATCAAAGCAACAAGGAAATTTCGACCCGCTTCGACTTCAAAGGCAGCGATGCGCGCGTAGAACAAAAAGAAAACGACCTGACGGCATTCGCCGATTCGGAATTCCAGCTTGGCCAGGTACGCGATGTACTGACCAACAAGCTGGCCAAACGCAAGGTCGACGTGCGCTTCCTCGACGAAGGCAAGGTAGAGAAGATTGGTGGGGACAAAGTCAAGCAGGTCATCAAGGTGAAGAACGGTCTCGACTCCGAGACTGCAAAGAAAATCACCAAGGTAATCAAGGAAAGCAAGATGAAGGTCCAGGCCAGCATCCAGGGCGAGTCGGTACGTGTGAGCGGTGCCAAGCGCGACGACCTGCAGGCTGCGATGCAGCTACTGCGTAAGGACGTGCCGGACACGCCACTGGAATTCAATAATTTCCGCGATTGATCGAAGGACTGTAATGAAACGTGTTGACGATTTCCGCCTCAAGCTTGGCGACAAAGAGTATGTGCCAATCATGATCGGCGGGATGGGCGTGGATATTTCCACGACCGAACTGGCGCTGGAAGCAGCGCGCCTTGGCGGCATCGGCCACATTTCCGATGCCATGGTGGAGGACGTTTCGGACCGCAAGTTCGACACCACCTTCGTCAAGGACAAGACCCGCCTGTACAAGCACAACATCAATAACATGGACAAGTCCGAGGTGCAGTTCGACCTCGGTCGCCTGGCCGAAGCACAGCGCCGCCACATCGGCGACACCATGCAGCGCAAGGAAGGCCCTGGCCTGATCTTCGTGAACTGCATGGAAAAGCTGACCATGAACGGCCCGAAGGAAACCCTGCGCACCCGCCTGAACGCGGCACTGGACGCCGGCATCGACGGCATCACCCTGTCGGCCGGCCTGCACTTCGGCTCCTTCGCCCTGATGGCCGACCACCCGCGCTTCCGCGAAGCGAAGCTGGGCATCATCGTGTCGTCCGTGCGTGCGCTGCAGATCTTCCTGCGCAAGAACCAGAAGCTGAATCGCCTGCCCGATTACGTGATCGTGGAAGGCCCACTGGCCGGCGGCCACCTGGGCTTTGGCCTGGAAGACTGGAAGGAATTCGACCTGCACCAGATCGTGCAGGAGATCCTGGACTACATGAAGGCGGAAAACCTGGACGTGCCAGTGATCGCTGCCGGCGGCGTGTTCACCGGTAGCGATGCGGTGTCCTTCCTGGAAATGGGTGCGGCTGGCGTGCAGGTGGCGACCCGCTTTACCGTGACCAGGGAATGCGGCCTGCCTGACGACGTGAAGCAGGAATACTTCAAGGCCAGCGAAGAGGACATCATCGTCAACGGCGTGTCGCCGACCGGCTATCCGATGCGCATGCTGAAGAACACACCGGCGATCGGCGCCGGCATTCGTCCGGGCTGCGAATCCTACGGCTACCTGCTCGATGCAACCGGCAATTGCGCTTACATCAATTCGTACAACCGCGAAGTGGTGGCCAACGGCGGCAGCGACAAGGGCATCAAGGTGATGGACAAGACCTGCCTGTGCACCCACATGCGCAACTTCAACTGCTGGACTTGCGGCCACTACACCTACCGCCTGAAGGACACTTCTTTCAAGAAGCCGGATGGTTCCTACCAGCTGCTGACGGCGGAACACGTGTTCAAGGACTACCAGTTCTCGACCGATAATTCTATAGCTTTACCTGAAAAAGACTTCTAATTCGCTGGAAAAAAATGGGGACGTACCCGCTTTTTTGGGTACGTCCCTTTTTTTTTGCGGCGGTTTAGCCTTCCTTGTTGATGCGCACGATCAAGGCGCCCAGCACCTCGTCCGCCATCTCGTTCTCGACCTGGCAAGTCCCGGCATTTTCATGCCCGCCCCCGCCATATTCCAGCATCAGCGCCCCGATATTGGTCTTTGATGTCCGGTTCAGGATCGATTTACCGGTCGCGAACACCGTATTCTGGTTCTTCAGTCCCCACAGCACGTGGATCGAGATATTCTGTTCAGGATACAGTGCATAAATGACAAAGCGGTTACCCGCATAAATCGTCTCTTCATCGCGCAGGTCCAGCACCACCAGGTTCTTATGCACGCTTGCGCAGCGGCGAATCTGCTCCTTGCACTTTTCCGCATGGTCGAAATACAGGTCGCTGCGCTCTTTCACATCCGGCAGGGCCATGATTTCGCTGATCGAATGCGAACGGCAGTAATCGATCAGGTCCATCATCAGGTTGTAGTTCGAGATGCGGAAATCGCGGAAACGCCCCAGGCCCGTGCGCGCATCCATCAGGAAGTTCAGCAGGTCCCAGCCTTGCGGGTTCAGCACCTCGTCGCGGTTGAACTGGGCCGAGTCGCCCTTGTCCACCGCAATCATCATATCGTTCCAGGCCGACGGGAATTTGTTGCCGCCGCCGTAATAGTCGTACACCACGCGGGCTGCCGAGGGCGCACTGGGATCGATGACGTGGTTCTGCCGGGCGCCCGTATTGCGGATGGTCTCGGATAAATGGTGGTCAAACGCCAGGTAGGCACCCGACACGTAAGGGAGGTTGGTGGTGATATCGCGGCTGGTGATCGCGATTTTCCCATCCTGCATATCCTTGGGGTGCACGAACAGGATCTCGTCGATCAGATCCAGGTGCTTGAGCAGCACCGCGCACACCAGGCCATCAAAATCACTGCGGGTAACAAGGCGGAACTTCATGGAAGGCACCCCTATCGCTGATGAATTGGAAGCCCATATTACCGTGATCTTTCAAAGCCTGTCGAGCCGCCCGGCAAAGTCGTCCGCGCGCATTTGAGCAATCACATAATCGACGAAGGCGCGCGTCTTGGCCGGCAACAGCTTCTTGCTGGAATAGTAAATGGACAGCGCGCCCACCTCGGCATGCCAGTCCGGCAGCAGTCGCACCAGTTGGCCCGATTCCAGCAGGGGCGCCGCATGCGGCCCAGGCAACAGCGCCACGCCCAGCCCCATGCAAGCCGCCTGCGCCATCGCTTCCGGGTCGTCGAAGGTGGCCACTGCCCGGAATTCGGCCACGGCCTCCTCGCCGGCCGCATTGCGCAGCAGGTATTCGCGCAGGCGCCCGGTTTCAGCGGAGCGGCGCGCAATGCCCTCCCAAGCGGCCAATTCGGACGGGTGGCGCGGCAGTTGGCGACCCACCAGGCAGGCCGGCGCCGCCGTCACCAGGATGCGTGGCCGCCCCAGCTCGCGGGCCACCACGCCTGGCGCCAATTCGATGCCGCCGCCGATCGCGACGTCGTAGCCCTCCCCGATCAGGTCGACCGTGCGGTTATCGAAACGCCAGTCGTGCTGCACGCCGGGGTAACGCTGCAGGAAGCCGGTCAGCAGCGGCAGGATGTACATGCGCCCCACGCCGTGCGCAACGGCCACCTTGAGGGTGCCGGCCGGCTCGCCCGCATCCTGCGCCGCGCCGGCGATGGCGCCCTGCAGCTCGGCCAGCGGGCCGCGCACCTGCTGCAGCAGGCGCTCACCCGCTTCCGTCAGCGCCAGCCGGCGGGTGCTGCGCTGGAACAAGCGCACGCCCAGTCTTGCCTCGAGCCGCGCCACGTTCTTGCTGACTGCGGCCGGGGTCAGGCCAAGCCGGCGCGCCGCTTCGGAAAAGCCGGCGCATTCGGCGCTCTGCAGGAAGGATTCGAGCAGGTTAAGTGGTTCCATTTAATACATTTGGTTGAAAGTGATAGGCAATATTACCAGCTAGTCGCCATGCAATGTCGCGGCCATACTAGCGCCATCCCAACCAACAACAGGAGCAAATCATGAGCAAGATCGCATTCGTCACCGGTGGTTCCCGCGGCATCGGCGCCGCCATCGTGCGCCGTCTGGCAAAAGACGGCACCACTGTCGCCTTCACTTACCAAAGCTCGGGCGCCGCGGCCGATGCGCTGGCCAGCGAAATCACGGCAGCCGGCGGCCAGGCCATTGCGCTGAAAGTGGACGCCTCCGACGCTGCCGCCACCCGCGCTGCCATCGACGACGTCGCCAGGCGCTTCGGCCGCCTGGATATCCTGGTCAACAATGCCGGCGTGCTGCACCTGGGCGACGTGTCCGAACTGACGCTGGAAGATTTCGACCACACCATCGCCGTCAACGTGCGCGGCGTGTTCGCCGCCACCCAGGCAGCAGTGGCGCACATGAAGGCCGGCGGCCGCGTGATCAATATCGGCAGCACCAATGCCGAACGCATGCCCTTCCCGGGCGGGTCGATCTATGCAATGAGCAAGTCGGCGCTGACCGGCCTGGTGCAAGGCCTGGCGCGCGACCTTGGCCCGCGCGGCATCACCGTCAACAATGTGCAGCCAGGCCCGGTCGACACCGACATGAACCCGGCGCACAGCGACTTCGCCAAGGCGCTGCACGACCTGATGGCGATCAAGCGCCACGCGCGCGGCGAGGAAATTGCGGCAATGGTGGCCTACCTGGCCAGCGAAGATGCCGCTTATGTGACCGGTGCCGGCCTCAATATCGATGGCGGGTTTGCTGCCTGACCTTCCGGGTAAAGCCGTGCCAGCACGTGCGCCGTGATCGCGGTGAGCACGGCGCTGGCCGGCGCCAGGTCGCGGTCTTCCTGCTCGCGCAGGGTAAGCCACAGGGCCTTCACTTCCGCCTCATGCAGCGCTACGGCCTGCTCCACCTCTTCCTGCCAGAACGGCGGCGCCTCGCCCTCGACGAAGTTGCCGCGCCCGCGGCCGAAATGTGCCACCGCCAGGTAGCGCAACACGCTGGAAACCAGCAGCGTGCGCAGGAAGTCATCGGACAGCGACATGGTCGGCACTTCGCGCTCCATGCCGACATTGAAGCCCCAGGCCGCACCGGCAAAGGTCAGCGCGCCGATCACGCCACCCAGCAATGCGCCCGTGCCCAGTGTCAGGCCGCCGGCGGCCAGGTCGGCCGAAAAGCCGGTTGCCGCTCCTGAAACGATGGCCCCCAGCAGCGCCGCCTGCCCCTTGTCGACTGGCGCCAGCACCACAAAGTTATTGCTGACGCGCGCATTGATCTTGGGCGCCTCGCTCGGATCGAGCTTGTGCAGCGCCAGCAGGTTGACGGTCGCCTGGCCGATGGACAGGTTGAGCCGCGCCACCAGTGTGTTCATGGCGCGGTCCTGCCGCTTGCGGTCCTCGCCTTTTCCGATGCCGATGATCTTCAGGGCCGAAGCAATCACGCCGCGCTCCACCGTTTCCACGATCTGCTTGTCGTGGGCAGCATCGGCCAACTGGTGCGCCATCACCGCCATCGATTGCTTGAAGCGGCGCGCGTTGGTGTCTTCCCACACGGAGAACAGGCGCTCGTAGCCTTGCTGCTTTTCCGGCCCGACCAGCGCACCCAACGCATCGTAAAACACGCGCTCGTGCACCCAGCAACGGGCAAACGCATCCAGCGGAAGCACTTCGCGCACCTGGCCGAATTGCAGCATGAAGTCTTTCCAGCGCAGCAGTTCGGCCTGTTCTTCCGGCAAGGGGCGCGGTGGCCCCATCTGGTTCAACAGCACCAATACCGGCTTGCCCAGCCAGTCGAGGATGCGCATTTCGGCCGGAATATAGCCGGCATCGCCCGGGTTCTCGGTCGAGTTGACCAGGTACAGCACCACGTCCGCCTCGTCGCGCGCTGTGCGCACGGCCTGCTGGCTAAGCCAGAACGGCCGGTCGCGGTAACGGTCCACCACTTCCCGCAGGAACCAGCCGATCGGATTGCCCGTCAGCGCCAGGCGCTTCATCAACCGCATCGAGTCGCCGAAGCCCGGCGTGTCCCACAGCACCAGGCGGTCGCCGTTCTGGGTCGCCATCAGCGCGTGCGATTCAGCGAAAGTCGTAACGTGGGCGGCGTCGCGCACCTGCCCCACGTCCGTGCCCAGCAGGGTACGTGCCAGCGTGGTCTTGCCGTTGTTGGTGTGGGATACCAGCGCAAGCTGGATGGTGACAGGTGCGCCGCTCATGCCGGGCTCCCGGCTGCAGTAGCAGGCGCCAGCAGGTCGACCACCCTGGGCTCGGCGCCGTGCAGGATGCAAAACTCGCGCCACAACTCGATGCGCTCGCTCAGGCGGCTGGCATCGGTGCGTGCAGCCAGCGCCGACTGGTCGAGCAATGCGACCAGCTTGCGCCCCTTGCTCAGGGCCGCCAGGAAGGCGCCATGGTTTTCCTGTTCCGGGGTGGCGGCAAGGCCGAACAAGACAGCGTTCGTCACGCCCTCGCCAGGTTCCAGCAGCGGCGCCTCGCTGCCATAGGACGCAGGCGGCAACAGCCGCACGCGGGCTTGCTCGCCCAGCATTTCTTGCGCCACCGTATCCAGGCCTTTGCTGCGCGCCTCGTCCACCGTCAGGCTGTAAGGCAGCACGCGCAGCAGGCCGGGCTCGCCGCCGGCCGCGGCGGAGAGCTGGTGGAAGTATGGCTGGTCCAGGTCGAGCGGAAAACGCTGGCGCAGCCACATGGCACGCGCGGCAGCCACGGCCCCCAGTACAAGGCGCGGCAGCACCACGTACAGCACCAGGCTGGCGGCATACAGGTGCACCCAGCGCGCGCCGTTGCCGGGATGCGATTCGCCCCAGTTCTGCAGTCCCATCACCTCGTCCATCGAGAAACCCTCCAGGCCGAAAATCTGCTCCGCCGGTGCAAACAGCACGGACAACAGGCGGTACACATGCCAAGGGCTGAGGAAGGTGCTTTCCCAGCCGGTCGCATAGCGCTCCACAATGCCGCGCGCGTAAAGCGACAAAATGGCGCCAACGGCGAAGGCGGCGGCCGACCAGTGCAGGATGCGCGCAATGCGGGCCAGGTTCAGGCGGGCGCCCAGGCGGGCCCAGTCCACCATGAATTGCAGCACGCCGCCCGCCAATGCATGCGGCAGGCGGCGCGGAACGTGGCCGCTGCCCAGCGCCATGCGGTTGGCCAGGCCGCGCCGCAGGCCCGCACGGCGCGCAGGCAGCAGCGCCCACAGGATGAGCAGCAGGTAGGCCAGCATATTCCAGGCGATGATCCCCAGCAGGGGCATGGACAACACGTCGACGCGGTGCGGGTCGCCGAAGCGCTCGGCCATGCCGCCAACCAGCAGCGCCGCCAATGGCAGCAGCCAGCTTGCGCCCCACATGCCGCTATGGCCCTGCGTTACGGAGGCAAACATCTTGTGGCGCGCAGCGAGCCGCTTGAGCAGTTGTTCCGCGCGATGAAGAAGGAAGTCCGGCAGCGTGGCTGCCGAACGCTGCTCGGCTGCCTGCCAGTGCGCCAGCTCGCGCGCGGTGCGGCCGGCAAATTTGCGGTCATCGTCGGTCAGCACTTCCTTGTGCTGGTCGGCTTCTTCGATCGCCTTGACCAGCATGATGGCGCGGGCGGTCTTCTCGTTCATTATCCCTCCAGGCAGGCGCCCGTCTTGCCGCCCTGTAGCGAGATTGGCTGGCCTGGACGTTCGACCTGGTAGTACAGGCCGATGATGCGCCAGCCGTCGTCCGCGCGGTACAACTGGATGCTATTGACCCCAGTGAAATTCGCTTTCGGCGCGCTGCGTTCATTGCGCGATTCGACCACGCTGTAGACGGTGGCGAAACGGTCGTACTGGCGCACTTCGCGCGCCACTTCGCACTCATAAAAGCCCTTTTCGCCGGCACGGCCGATGCCGGCGGCGAAATCGGTGCCGCGCGCCACCGACAATGCGGCTGTTCCATCGCGGTAACGGGCGCCATAGACCATGGCGTCGGGGTGGAGGATGGCGCGTAGCGCCGCTTCATCGCCGGCCTGCCCTGCATCGTGGCTAAGGGAGCGCCACAGGGTGGCGACTGCCTGTTCCGGCGTGGCCGGGGCGGCCAGCATAGCCGCAGCAAGAATGATTGCATTCATGCACCGAGTGTACCATCAGTCCCCCCTGCGATATACCCGGACGTAGTCAACTAGCATCACTTGGGGAAAGGTAGTACCTGCATCCGGATAACCAGGCCAATAACCGCCCACGGCCAGGTTGAGCAGCACAAAAAACGGATGTTCGAAGGCCCATTCGCCTTTCACCATGTGCGGCCGCGCGGTATGGTAATGCCGGCCGTCGCGATACCAGCGGATTTCACCCGGCTCCCATTCCACTGCAAAGACGTGGAAGCTGTCGGCAAAGCGCAGCCCTTCCTCCAGCCGCGATGGCGCGCCAAAGCCGTTTTCGCCGGAATAGCCGGGACCATGCACCGTGCCGTGAACGATGCCCGGTTCCTTGCCGATGTTTTCCATGATGTCGATCTCGCCGCTGCGCGGCCAGCCCACCTTGTCGATGTCGGCGCCCAGCATCCAGAATGCCGGCCAGATGCCCTGCCCGCGCGGCACCTTGATGCGCGCCTCGAAGCGCCCATATTGGCGCTCCATCAGGCCGGCAGTCTTCAGGCGCGCCGACGTGTATTGCTTGCCCTGGTATGCCTCCTTGCGCGCTTCGACAAGCAGGTTGCCTCCTTCTACGCGCAGGTTCTCCTTGCGCGCCGTGTAGAACTGCATTTCATTATTGCCGTAGCCGTGGCCAGCCACTTCCGGGACCCATTTGCGCATATCGAGCGCATCGCCGTCGAATTCATCGGCCCAGTCCAGCACCCAACCCGGTTTGGCGCCGCGCTGGTGGCGCACGATGTTGAGGTAGGTATCCGTCCAGTATTGGTCGCGGTGCGCAGCCAGGAATTGCAACAGTTCTTCATGCGCTTCCCGGCTGGTTGCGAGGTAATCGCCTCCGATGCCATGGAACACCAGGTTCACGACTCCGCCTTGCGCACCCTGCTCTTTCACCAGCGCGATGAGCTGTGCGCCAGACAAGCCGACCGGCGCCACGCCTGCCGGGCGCAGCGCCACGAATTCGTCGCGGATCGCCGGCCAGTAGGACTTGCCAGCCGCCTGCTGCTCAAAGCACGGGGCATTGAAGGTGCGCTCACGCTTGCCGTCGATCGCCTGCAGCATCGTGTTCGCTGCCCTCACCTGGTCCAGCATTTGCGCAACGCTGGTGGTATCGAGGTCGCGGTGCGCCTCAACCCAGGCGTGACCTGGTGTGCTGCCAGAGCATTGGTGGAACAAGGTGTGATTGCCGAGTTCATGGCCCTGTTGCGCCGCTGTACGCCATTCGGCCATGCGCTGGCGAACCGGCAAGTTGGCCAGCGCAAGGTAGAACGTGGCCTTCAAGCCATGGCGCTCCAGCGCCGGCAGTACATGATCGAGATGCGAATCGAGCGCATCGTCATAGGCCAGGCTGACTGCCGCACGGGCCCCGTTTGGCCACGTTTCCACGGCTTGCGCGCCCTGCAGCCCCAGCAATACCACAAAAATCGCTTTTAACATTGCCCGCTCTCCAGTGTGGAAACGTTCCCACTTTTGTTGCGAATATAGCACGGAAAAGCTGTTGACTTCAAAATTTGAACGGTGCTATATTGCGCTGACCAGAGTGGAAACGTTTCCAGTTTGATGACGGAAACCCCACACTTCCTGCCGATTCCCGGCGTATTTTATTGACAATCGATTTTGCTGCCCCTAGTATTTTTAAGCATTACATGGAAACGTTTCCATGCTGGTTGGGGGAGGCGGCCAGACTATAAGAACCAAGGAGACCAAATGCACTATCCAAAGGCGAAGCAGACATTGATGAGCCTTGCAGTAGCCACCGCCTGCGCGGCGCTCATCGCACCAGCGCTGGCACAGGAATCGGACCAGGCAGGCGTGGCGCCCGCCCCTTCCAATACCGGCGACCTCACCACCGTGGTGGTTACCGGCCTGCGTGCCAGCCTGGGTTCATCCATGAACCTGAAACGCAATGCCGACGGCATCGTCGACGGCATCGTGGCGGCCGACATCGGCAAGTTCCCGGACACTAACCTCGCCGAATCGTTGCAGCGTATCAGCGGCGTATCGATCGACCGCTCCATTGGCGAAGGCTCCAAGGTCACCGTGCGCGGGGTGGGTCCCGACTTCAACCTGGTGCTGCTGAATGGCCGCCAGATGCCAACTTCCAACCTGGGCGACCTGAATGGCCGCGCCTTCGACTTCGCCAACCTGGCGTCCGAGGCGATTTCGCAAATCCAGGTCTATAAGACCGGCCGCGCCGAAACGCCAACCGGCGGCATTGGCGCCACGGTCAACGTGCTGACAGCGCGTCCGCTGGACCGTCCAGGCATGATTGCCAGCGTCGGCGTCAAGGCCGTCCACGACACCTCGCACAACAACCTGCCGGGCGACGTGAAGCGCGGCAGCGCGACCACGCCGGAAGTTTCGGGCATCTATAGCAATACCTTCGACGACAACCGCTTCGGCGTGGCTTTGAGCGCCAGCTACCAGGAACGCAACCTGGGCTTCAACCAGGCTTCCGTGGCAAACGGCTGGCGCGGCCCTTTCCTGGGCAACGCGGGCCCGCTCCCGCAAACCGGCGCCACCAACCGCCCGAAAGACGGCGACATTTACTCGCTGCCGCAAAACCTGAACTACAACATGAACGGCGTGCAGCGCCAGCGCACCAATGGCCAGTTGACCCTGCAATGGGCGCCGCTCAAGCAGCTCACCACCACGCTGGACTACACCTATTCCGAGAACAAGATCCAGACCCGGCGCCAGGATTTGTCGGCCTGGTTCAACTTCGGCCCTTCCACCTCGACCTGGAGCAACGGCCCGGTCGCCGCCCCGCTGGTCTACACCGAGCTTTTGCCGGCCGCGAACAGCGATATCGCCATGGGCGGCGCCGACTTCGCCACCAAGACCCAGAACAAATCGCTCGGCTTCAACGCTGCCTGGAAGACCGACGGCCTGAAACTGGAACTGGACGTACACAAATCCAGTGCCGAATCCAAGGCCGACAGCCCGTTCGGCTCCAGTAACGTGATCGGCACCGCAAGCTTCAGCCGCGGCGATACCACGGTCGATTTCCGCGATGACTTCCCGGTATTGAGCATCCAGGGCGCGGATTTCAACAGGGCTCCGCAGCAAGTGACCGGCTCCGTGTTCCAGAATGGCTATATGAAGGGCGAGATCGAGCAGGCACAGTTCAAGGGTAGCCTGAAACTGCTGGAAGCGTCGAACCTGAACTTCGGCGTCGGCGCGATCGAAGTGAAGAATCGCTCCGCCATGTCGACCCAGCAGCGCGATTCCTGGGGTGGCGCGTCCACCGCGTCCGACTACCCGGCCAGCCTGTTCCAACAGGAGTCACTGCGCCAGTACTACGACAAGATCAACGGCAGCGGCAACCCGGCCCTGTTCAACCAGTTCTACACCTTCAATTTCGCCGAGGTGCGCGCGCTGACCGCCAAAGTGACCGGCATGCCCGAAATGTACATGCCGAAGAGTACCTTCGATTCCGACCAGCGCACCCAGGAAAAATCGAAGAGCGCCTACGTGCAGTTCGGCACCGACTGGGATACCAGGATTCCAATGCACACCAATATCGGCGTGCGTTACGAAAAGACCGACGTCATTTCGACCGCGCTGGTGCCGGCAGCGACGGGCATCAGCTGGGTATCGGCCAATGAATTCCCGCTCAGCTTCGGCGCCCCGACCTTCACCACGCTCGACGGCAAGTACAACCACTGGCTGCCCAGCGTGGACTGGGATGCCGATATCCGCCATGACATGAAGCTGCGCGCCAGCTACGGTGAAACCATCGGCCGCCCACGCTACGACCAGATCCAGGGCGGTACCACGCTGGACCGACTGGCGCGCGATTTCGGCGGCACCGGCAGCCAGGGCAACCCGCAACTGAAGCCGGTCAAATCCAAGAACCTGGACTTGTCGTGGGAATGGTATTACGGCCAGCAAAGCTTCGCCTCGATTGGCCTGTTCCACAAGGACTTGAGCAACTACGCCGGCCAGTCGAAGATCACGGCTACACCGTTCAACCTGCATACGCCTGTCGGCGGCGCGCTGTGGAACGAGGCGGTCCAGCAGGGCAATTGCGGCACCGACCGGGTCTGCATCCGCAACTACATCTTCCGCAACCACCCGACCGCCGCCGGCGTAACGCGTGGACCTGATGACGCAAGCGGCAATGCCACTGGCACTATCGTCGGCCAGCCGAACGATCCGGTGATGTCGTTCGAGATCAACTCCTTCGCCAACCAGAAGAACGAAAAGCTGAAAGGCGCCGAAATCAATGTGCAGCACATGTTCGGCAATTCGGGCTTCGGTCTCTCGGCCAACTACACCTGGGTGGATTCGGGCCTGAAGTACGACAACTTCAAGATCGGCGAGCAGTTCGCGCTGGTCGGCCTGAGCAATTCGGCCAACCTGGTGGGCATTTACGAAGACAAGAACTGGTCGATTCGTGCCGCGTATAACTGGCGTGACAAGTTCCTGTCCTCGACCTTCGATGGCGCAGGTCCCAACCCGAACTACACGGAAGCTTACGGCCAGCTCGACCTGAGCATCGGCTATGCCTTCAACGAGAAGCTCAGCGTGCAGTTCGAAGCGATCAACCTGACTAACGAAATCCAGCGCGTGCACGGCCGTGCCGAGACGATGGCGCTCTTCGTAACGCAATCCGGGCCTCGTTACATGCTCGGTGCCCGTTACAAGTTCTGATGCCTGGCCGCGTTTCGGTCTGCCCACCATATAAGGATCACTATGGCAAAACCTGTCCTTCTCAATAATATCGACCACAAGGACTTGCACGTGCAGACCGGGCGCGGCGCCCATTTCGGTGACAACGTCATGTCCGCCCTCACCTTCCCGTCCGAATTCCGCGACGTGCAGGCCTGCTATCCGATCGTGTTCCGCAAGGCCGGCGACGGCGGTTTCGAAGCGCATGCGCTGTTCGGCTTCCAGGAAGGAGAGAACCTGTTCCTCGGCATGCACGGCTGGGAGGCGTCCTACGTTCCATTGGCGATAGAGCGCCAGCCTTTTCTGATCGGCGTGAATGGCGACGAGTTGACGGTGCATATAGACCTGGAAAACCCGCGCATCAATTCCACCAGCGGCGAGCGCGTGTTCCTGCCGCATGGCGGGACATCCGAATACCTGGAACGCGTGAACTCTACCCTGCTGGCCATCCACCAGGGGCTGCTGCAGGCACGCGGCTTCGTGGCGGCGTTGCTGGAGCATCAGTTGCTGGAGCCATTTGTATTCGACATCGAACTCGATGACGGTTCGCAGAACCGCCTGGCTGGCCTCTACACCATCAACGAGGAGCACCTGTCCGCGCTGACCGGCGGCGCGCTGGAACGGCTGAACCGCACCGCTTATCTTCAACCCATCTACATGGTGATCGCCTCCATGTCCAGCTTCCGCACGCTGATCGATCGCAAGAACCGCGTCCATGCTGCCCAGTGCTAAACCGGTCAGGGAGCTGCGCGGCATCACGCCATCCGATCTTGGCGAAGAGGTACTGACTTCCACGCAGCCGCTGGTACTGCGCGGCCTGGTGTCGCACTGGCCGGCGGTGCAGGCTGGCCGCAACGGCGCCGACGGCATCGCACGCGCAGCCAGTGCCGACGCCTACCTGCGCCGCTTCTACCGTGATGCCACGGTGGTCGCAATGCTGGGCAACCCTGGCATCGGCGGGCGCATCTTCTACAACGAAGACCTTGACGGCTTCAATTTCGCCTCAGTGCACGCGCGCCTCGACCACGTCCTGATGGAACTGGCCGGGCAGCGCGACAATCCGCATCCTCCCGCAATCTACGTGGGTTCCACCACCGTCGACGCGGCGCTGCCCGGCTACAGCGGAGAAAACACGCTCGACCTGGGCCAACGCAATGCGCTCATGAGCATCTGGATCGGCAACCAGGTCCGCATCCCGGCCCACTACGACCTGCCCGACAACCTGGCCTGCGTGGCTGCCGGCCGCCGCAGGTTTACCCTGTTCCCGCCAAACCAGTTGGAAAACCTGTACGTCGGCCCGCTGGACTTCACGCCGGCCGGCCAGCCAGTCAGCCTGGTCGACCTGCACCAGCCGGACCTCGAGCGCTTCCCCCGCTTCAGCGAGGCGATGCGGCATGCGCAATCGGCCGAACTGGAACCTGGCGACGCCATCTTCATCCCCAGCATGTGGTGGCACCATGTCGAAGCACTGGAATGCTTCAATGTGCTGGTCAATTACTGGTGGCGCCAGTCGCCGGCCTATATGGACGCACCGGCCAACGCGCTGCTGCTGTCGCTGCTCTCGATCCGTGACCTGCCTCCAGAGCAGCGCAACGCGTGGCAGGAGATCTTCCGTCACTATGTATTTGAGGCCGATGAGCAAACCTCGGCGCACATCCCCGCGAATGCAAGGCGCGCGCTCGGTCCCATCGACGACAACGCAGCACGCATGCTGCGCGCCCAGCTTCTCAAGAAAATCAACCGATAGACGGAGACCGAAGTGAGAGATGAACATTTCCAGCGCCGCCCTGTGCGGCGCATTGTCATTGCAGGCGGCGGTACCGCAGGCTGGATGGTTGCTGCCGCGATTTCCCGCAGCCTTGGCAAGGTCCTCGACATCAAGTTGGTGGAATCAGACGAAATCGGCACTGTTGGCGTTGGCGAGGCGACCATTCCCAGCCTGCTGAATTTCCATCGGCTGCTGGAGATCAATGAACAGGAGTTCATGGCCGCCACCAAGGCCACCTTCAAGCTGGGCATCAGCTTCGAAAACTGGCGCAACGTCAACGAAGACTATATCCACTCCTTCGGCATGACCGGCACCGATCACTGGACTGCCGGCTTCAATCATTTCTGGCACAAGGGTCGGGAACGCAAACTGGCCAGCGACTACGGCGACTATTGCCTGGAGCTGAAAGCCGCGCAATTGAATCGCTTTGGCCATTTGCCACATGACGGCATTAACTACGCCTACCACCTCGACGCCAGCGCCTATGCACGCTACCTGCGCAAATATTCGGAACGCTATGGCGTCCAGCGTATCGAGGGCAAGATCGCCAAGGTCCTTACCGACGCATCCAGCGGCCACATCACCGCGCTGCAACTCGATTCAGGCGCCAAGCTCGAGGGCGACCTGTTCGTCGATTGCACCGGTTTCCGTGCCCTGCTGATCGGCGAAACCCTGGGCGAAGGGTTTGAAGACTGGTCGCAATGGCTGCACAACGACAGCGCGATCGCTGTACAGACTTCTTCCACCGGCCCCGCAGTGCCCTATACCCGGGCCATCGCGCACGAATGGGGCTGGCAGTGGCGCATTCCATTGCAACATCGCGTCGGCAATGGCATCGTCTTCTCCAGCAAGTTCGTCGACGATGATACTGCGCGTGCCCGGCTGATGTCGAATATCACCGGCGAGCAGCTGGTGCAACCGCGCGTTATCCGCTTCAAGCCAGGCCAGCGCCGCAAGGTGTGGAGCAAAAACTGCATTGCAATCGGTCTCGCCAGCGGCTTCCTGGAACCGATCGAGTCGACCAGCATCCACCTGATCCAGCGCGGCATCATCCGCCTGATGCAAATGTTCCCCTCCGCCGGCATCTTCCAGTCCGAGATCGACGAATACAACAGGCAAGCCTGGACCGAGATCGAGCATATCCGCGACTTCATCATCCTGCATTACAAAGCCACCAACCGCCGCGATGCGGCTTTCTGGCGTCATTGTGCCGAGATGGAAGTGCCGGCGTCGCTGAGCCGGCGTCTGGATCTATTCCGCGAAACGGGCCGCGTGTTCCGCCTGTCGAACGAACTATTTGCCGAAAACTCGTGGGTCCAGGTGATGCTGGGCCAGGGCATTACGCCGCTGCAGCACCACCCGTCCGCGGACCTGATGGGAGATGCGGAGCTGTCCTGCTTCCTCGACAGCATCCGCAACAATGTGGCCCGTACTGTGGCGCAGCTACCGCCGCACCAACAGTACGTCGAAAACTACTGTGCCGCGTACATGGAGGAGTATTTGGCGCCGAAGTAAAGAATGAAGACGTAGCAGGCGGCCGGCAGCACGAAGGACGCCTGCACCCCCAACGAATCGGCCAGAGCGCCTTGCGCAAATGGCACCAGTGCACCGCCGACGATGGCCATGCACAGGATACCCGAGCCCTGCCCGGTGTACTTGCCGAGCCCATTCAGCGCCATGCTGAAGATGGTTGGAAACATGATCGAGTTACACAGGCCAACCGCCAGGATCGCCCACATTGCAACGCGCCCTTCGCCGAATGCTGCCACCAGCACCAGCGCAATCGCCAGCAGGGAATTGAAGGCCAGCGCCTTGCCAGGACTGACCACGCGCATCACCGCGAAGCCGATAAAACGTCCCACCATGGCCCCGCCCCAATAGATACTGACGTAGTGCGCGGCATCGGCATGGGACAGGCCGGCAATGTGCGATTCGCCGAGGAAGTTGATCAGGAAGCTGCCGATGCTGACCTCCGCGCCCACATACAGGAAGATGCCGATCGCACCAAGTACCAGGTGCCGGTGCGACCATGCGGAGCCGCGGCCTTCGCCGGGCAACGCCACATCGTCGCTATCAGCAATCCGCGGCAACCTGGCGGCGAAAAACAGCACGGCCAACAGCGCCAGCGCGCCGGCCAATCCCAGGTAAGGACCGCGCACGGTCGCTGCATTCGCCGCAGCACCGGCCGCCACGCCGACCGCCGACAGGATCAGCAAACCGCCAACGGAGGGGCCAATGGTGGTGCCGAGGGAATTGAAGGCCTGGGTCAGCGTCAGCCGGCTCGACGCCGTGCGTGCCGCGCCAAGCACTGTCACGTAGGGATTGGCCGCCACCTGCAGTATGGTAATGCCCGATGCCAGCACGAAAAAGGCGAACAGAAACAGGCCGTACCCACCAAACGAAGCAGGATAGAACAGCGCACAGCCGCCGGCGGCAATCAGCAGGCCGGTAACCGCGCCCTTCTGGTAGCCGATGCGGCGGATCAGGGCGCCTGCCGGCATCGAAACGATGAAATATGCGCCGAAGAAGCAGAACTGCACCAGCATCGCCTGCACATATGTCAGCGTATAGATCGATTTCAGGTGCGGGATCAGGACGTCGTTCAGGGAGGTGATCAAGCCCCACATGAAAAACAGGATGGTGACGATCACCAGCGCACTGTTGTTGGCGCCGTTTTGCGCGGCGCCTGGCACGTCCTGCGGCACTACGCTGGAGGAATTTGGAGCGATGCTGCCCATTTAGTTCTCCTGTTTCAGTTCTTCGCAGCGTACCGCATCCGGCGCGGTGGCGGCGCCGCCTGCGATTTCGATGTTGGCGATAGCGATCGCGAACGGTGCACCGGTGCTGATCGTGAACGGCGCATCCATGCGATCCAATTGCAGGCCGCGCGCCGTAAAGCAGGCCAACGGCAGCTTGACGCTCTGCTTGCCCTTGCCAGCTATGCGGGTGAACAGGCTGGTCGCATCCAGGGTAGTGTCCTGCATCGCGATCGTGACCTTGCCCTGCGGTGCAGCGGCAACGATAGCATCAAATTGCAGGGCGCCATCTCGTAACGCGGCCGCCGGCAACACGATCGGTTTGGCGCCACGAGCCACGAGCGCGGCCCCGGAAGTCGCGCCGGCCGACCAGGTCACCAGCTTGGCATCCTGCTGCGTGTTCACCTGTGCCGTCTGCACTGTAATACCAGGCAGCCGGAAGGTCGCGTTCAAGTCCGCGCCCAGCGCCAGTTGCTCATTGCCGCTGCGTAGCAGCAGCGGGAAGCTGGCGCGGTCGGCCTGTCCGTGCACCGGTACGGTGTTGCTGGCCCCACAACCGCCCGGAGCATAGGAGGTATCCAACCTGCCCAGCTTCGAACGCTGCCCTTTGCGCAAGCCGTAATTCAACGCAAACAGCGGCGCATAGCCTGCATCGCCATAATTCAAGGGTGTTTGGCAAGCTGATTTGGGCCACGAGAAGGACAGCTTGCCTTTGAAGTCATAGCTGCGTGGACCAGCCACCAGCAAATCCGATACGCCTTTTCCTTCGGTGCCCGGCAGCCACGCCGCGATGAAGGTGTCGGACAGGTTGAGCAAGTCATTTACGAACAGCGGACGGCCCGCTACGAACACGGTAATCACAGGTTTGCCTTTGCCTGCAACCGCTTCCAGCACAGCCAGGTCTTCCGGATACCGGCTACTATGTCGCAGGGTGCCGGATGGGCCGATATCGCCATCGCCTTCTGCGTAAGGACGTTCGCCAACGACAGCGATCACGGCGTCGAAGCGGGACAGGTCGATGCCCTTGGCGTCAACGCTGAACTCCACGTTCCCTTCAGCCGCCGCAGTGCGAATACCGGTGAGGATGCTATCGGCATTCGGGAAATCCGCATTGGTGTTGTCGCTGCCCTGCCAGGTCAGCGACCAGCCGCCGGTCTGGTTGGAGATGTCGTCAGCGCTCTTGCCGACTACCAGAATCTTGTTGCCGCGTGCCAGCGGCAACGCCGGCCCCTCGTTCTTCAGCAGCACCAGCGACTCACGCACGGCGCGGCGCGCCAGCTCGCGATCCTGCAGGGCCGCGTCCTTGCCCGCATAAGCGTTCTGCGATGGGCTCTTGCCGAACAGCCCTGCACGCAGCTTGACGCGCAGGATGCGGGTCACGGCATCGTCGATGCGCGACATCGGAATCTCTCCTGCTTTTACCTGCGTGACGGTATTGGCAATGAAAGCTTTCCAGTCATCGGGCACCATGATCATGTCGATGCCGGCATTGATCGCTTGCGGACAGCTATCGTTGCGGCAGCCCGGTACTTCGGCAATGCCGTTCCAATCGCTGACAACGAATCCATCGAAGCCCATCCTGGTTTTCAGCACATCCGTCAGCATCTCGCGGCTGCCGTGCATTTTCACACCGTTCCAGCTATTGAATGACGACATGACAGTCTGCGCGCCCTCCGCCAGCGCCGGCACATACCCGGCGCCATGAATGTTGACCATGTCCGCCAGCGAGGCTTTATTGTTGCCGCGATCCTTGCCCTGGTCGGTGCCGCCATCGCCGACAAAGTGCTTGGCGCTGGCCAGCACGTTGGCATCGGCCTTGAAGCGTCCCTGCAGGCCTTTCACATATTCGCCGGCATACTGCGCCACCAGCTTGCCGTCTTCCGAAAAGCTTTCGTAGGTACGCCCCCAGCGGTCGTCACGCACCACGGCGATAGTCGGACCAAACACCCAGGCAATGCCGGTGGCACGTACCGCTTTGCCGGTTGCGGCGCCAATCTCGTAGGCAAGCTTGGGATTATGGGCGGCACCGAGGCCGATATTGTGCGGGAACAGCGTGGCACCGAATACATTGCTGTTGCCATGGATGGCGTCAATCCCCCACACCACGGGAACTTTGACCGCCATATCAGTCGTCATCGACGCGTTGTGGTATTTCTGCGCAAGGGCCAGCCACTCCGCCGCATTGGCACGCTTGTTCCCATTTGGCCAGCTGCCGCCGCCATTCAGCACCGATCCAAGGTAATAGCGCCTTACATCGTCCGGCGTGGTGGTCTTGATCTCGGGCTGGGTCATTTGCCCGACCTTCTGCTCCAGCGTCATCTTGCCGACGATGTCGGCGACGCGCTTTTCAAGCACCGGATCGGTCTTGATTGCGCTGTTTAGTTGTGGCCAGTCGGCCAATGGCGCCGCCGCTGCGGGAAGCGCCATGGCAATCGCCGCGGCCAGCAGTGAAACCTGTTTCATCCTGTCTCCTTTTATGGCTGTTGCAGGAAAGCGCGGTACCACTTGCCGCTTTCCTTCAGCCTTCGTTGTTGTGTTGTGTAATCGATGTGGACTAGGCCGAAACGTCGCTGGTAGCCTTCCGCCCACTCAAAATTGTCGACCAGGCTCCAGGCAAAATAGCCCTTCACCGGCACGCCGGCAGCAATCGCATCCTTCATGGCGCCCAGGTGGCGCGCCAGGTAGCGGCGGCGCTGAACATCGTTCACCGTGCCATCGGCCAGCACCTGGTCGTCATAACAGGAGCCGTTCTCGGTGATGTACAGCTCCTTTGGTGCGTAATCGGCATGGATGCGGCCGAGCAGCTCGCTCATGCCTTCCGGCGCCACTTCCCAGCCCATGGCGGTGGTTTGCGCCCCGTCCGGCGGTGGCAGCACGCGCGCATCCAGCGGCTCGTGGCCGGGCGCGTCAGCAACCGTCTCGGGAAAGTAGTAGTTCACGCCCATGAAGTCGGTCGCTACTGCGATCGCCTCCATGTCGCCTTCATGCACGACTGGCGCCGCTGTCCCGACCTGCCCCAGCGTGGCCGCCGGATAACTACGCCCGTGCAACGGGTCGAGGAACCAGCGGTAGCGCAGGCCATCATGGCGCTCGCATGCCGCGCGATCGGCCTCGCTGCTGCTGGCGGCGCGCAATGGATGCAGGCTGAGTGAAATGCCGACGCGTGCGCCTGGCACATTCTCGCGGATCAGGGGAACGGCTTTGCCATGCGAGAGCAGCACATGGTGGCAAACCTGCAGTGCGGTGCCGAAATCAGCCAGGCCCGGCGCATGCAGGCCTTCGAAATTGCCCAGGATGGCGGTACACCACGGCTCGTTGTGCGTGATCCAGTGCTGCACGCGGTCCCCCAGGCGGCGCGTCACCGCATCCACGAACTCGAGATAGCGCTGCACCGTATCGCGCGCGGCCCAGCCGCCGCGATCTTGCAGGTATTGCGGCAAGTCCCAATGGTACAAGGTGGCCCACGGCTGGATGCCGCGCTCCAGCATGCCGTCCACCAGGCGCGAATAGAAGTCCAGCCCCTTCTGGTTGGGCGCTGCGCCGAATTCGGACACGATGCGCGGCCAGGCAATCGAGAAACGGTAGGCGTTCAGGCCCATGTCGCGGGCGATGTCCATATCGCCCGGCCAACGGTGGTAATGATCGCAGGCCACCAGGCCACTCGAACCATCGCGCACCTTGCCGGGCGTGGCGGCAAAGCGGTCCCAGATCGATTCTGCCCGTCCGTCTTCGCGGCCGGCCCCCTCGATCTGGTAGGACGAAGTGGCGCAGCCCCACAGGAAGTCGCGGGCGAAGTCGCTGCGCGCCGGGGCGCCTGGTTCAATCTGGTCTGGAGTAGTCATATTCAGTAGTGTACAGGATTTGGAAAGGTTTCCACATTGCGTCGAAAAAAAGGGCGCATGCGCCCCTTTTGCTGGATCAGTTCATGCAGCAGCCTTGCGCTTGACGCTGGCTGCCTTGGCCAGGGAAGCGCGCAGCGTGACCGTCACCGGGAAGCTGCGTGTCACCGTGCGCCGCAGGTCATAACAGCGGTTCAATAAAGCGCTCAAGCCATTCATCGTCATCTCACGCCATGGCATATGGACGGTGGTCAGGCGCGGCGCGGAAAACTCCGCGCTTGGAGTATCGTCGTATGCAATAACGGACAAGTCATGCGGCACGCGAATGCCGGCCTCCTGGAAATAGGAGAGCGCCCCGACCGCCATTTCATCGTTGGCGCAAAACAGGGCCGAGCAGCGATGGCCCGATTCCACCAGTTCCTTTGCCGCGGCCCAGCCACCTGCCGGTGAGAAGTCGCTTTCGGCGACCCACATGCGGCTGGTGTCGATACCGCCGTCCTGCAGCTCCTCCATGAAACCCTCGACGCGCGCCACGTTGTCGGCGAGGCGCGACGGGCCTGCCACTACGGCGATATCGCGGTGCTTGTGGTCCAGCAGTGCCCGTGCCGCCAGTCGGCCGCCCAGCTTATGGTCCAAAGTGAAGCACTGGTCGGGAATGCTGGCCAGATTATGGTTCAGCACCACGACCCTGCCCTGCTGCGCGCCAAGCGCCTCGATGTCTTCGTCCAGCAAAGCGCTGGTCATGATGATCAGGCCATCGCAACCACGCTCCATCAGGAACTGAATGCCGTCCTTGGCCTGCTTGCGTTCATCGCCCAGGCCGACGCCGAAGGCCACCACCATATGCAGGCCGGCGGTGCGCAATTCAGTGTCGATGATCTGCAGGATAGGCGTGTAGAAGGTGCCGCTCAAGACAGGGATGTACACGCCGATCATCTGGCTGGTGCCAGTGAGCAGTGTGCGCGCGGCGTGCGACGGCCGGAATCCCAGCTCGTCGATCGCCTTTTTCACCTTTTCAAGCGTGGCTGGCGACACCGAACCTTTGCCGCTGACGACACGGGAGGCGGTCCCCAAACCTACGCCGGCCAGGCGGGCTACGTCTTTGATAGTGGCCACTGGAATCCTTTTCTTCTTATAACGTCATCGCGAGCATACTTGAAGCGCCCGCCAATTCAAAGCGCTTGCCACTGTCCGGGTCGAACAGCGAAGCGCGTTGTGCATCAATCTCGAATGCGACCGTATCGTCCGGCGCAAGCGAACGGCTGCCCTGCAGGATGCAGGAGAGCTGCTTGCCTCCGCAATCGAGCCATACCACGCGGTGGGCACCCATCGGTTCCACCAGCGTTACCCTGCCCTGCTGCGGACCGCCCGGCAGCAGGGAAATATGCTCCGGGCGCACACCCAGAACGGCCTTGCCGCTTCCATTCGCAGCGCCAGCATCGCCCATCGCCAGCCGCAGGCAGCCTCCCGTGAACGTGCCGGCCGCATCGACTTCGCCTTCAATGAAATTCATGGCCGGCGCACCGAGGAAGCCGGCAACGAACAGGTTTGCAGGCCGCTCATATACCTCGCCGGGCGTGCCGACCTGCTGGATCTGCCCCGCGCGCATCACCACAATACGGCTGGCCAGCGTCATCGCCTCCACCTGGTCGTGCGTCACATAAATCATGGTGGCGCCCAGTTGCTGGTGCAGCAGCTTCAACTCGCGCCTCAAATCCGTGCGCAGCTTCGCGTCGAGGTTGGAGAGGGGCTCGTCGAACAGGTAGACGCCAGCCTCGCGCACCAGCGCGCGGCCAATCGCCACACGTTGCCGCTGCCCGCCCGAAAGAGCTGCCGGTTTGCGGCCAAGAAGCTCCCCCAGATGCAGCATGGCCGCCACGCGGTCCACGCGGCGCTTGATTTCGGCTTTTGCCACGCCCGCAATGCGCAGGCCGAAGGACATATTCTTCTCGACCGTCATGGTTGGATACAGCGCGTAGGACTGGAACACCATGCCGATCCCGCGCTCGCTCGGATCGGTGCGCGACATGTCCTTGCCGCCGATTTCGATGCGGCCGCCGCTGGTCTCCGTCAGACCCGCGATACTGTGCAGGAGGGTAGACTTGCCGCAACCGGAGGGGCCCAACAAAACCAGGAATTCCCCTTCCTCCACTTCCAGGTCCAGGCCGCGGATGATGGCATTGCCGCCAAGGGTAATATCCAGCTTTTTCAGACTAACGTTCGACATCCGTTCAACCTTTCACAGCCCCGGCAGCGATGCCGCGCACGAACCAGCGGCCCGACAAGAAGTAGATCGCCAAAGGCACCAGCGCCGTCAGGATCGTGGCGGCCATATTGACGTTATAAAGACGGATGCCCGTCGTCGTGTTGATTACGTTATTCAACTGCACCGTCATTGGCAGGTTGTCACGTCCCGCAAACACCAGGCCGAGGATATAGTCGTTCCATACGCCGGTGAGCTGCATGATCGCCGCGACCACCAGCATCGGTACCGACAAAGGCAGCATCACATGCCAGAAAATGCGCCAGAAGCCACCGCCATCGATGCGCGCGGCATGGAACAGTTCCTGCGGCAAGGCCGCGTAGTAATTGCGGAACAGCAGCGTCAATACCGGCATGCCGAACACCAGGTGCACGAGCACGATTGCCGGCAGCGAGCCGAACACGCCCAGGCCTGCCATCATACGCACCAGGGGGTAAATCATCACCTGCACCGGCACAAAAGCTCCCAGCAGAAGGATGCCGAACAACAGGTTGGCCCCGCGCGGGCGCCAGAACGACAGTGCATAGCCATTCAACGCGCCAAGTGCAATCGGCAGCACTGTGCTGGGCACCGCAATCCGCACCGAATTCCAGAAACCACCCTGCACGCCCTCGCAGGCTGCACCGGTGCAGGCCTCGCTCCAGGCGGCACGCCAGGCATCCAGCGTCGGCGCCAGCGGCAACGCGAAAATATTCCCCAGGCGGATCTCATCCATCGATTTCAGCGACGCCACCAGCATTACGTACAACGGCAGCAGGAAGAACAGCGCGGCGCTGCACAGAAAGATGTACAAGCCGATTCGTGCCGCCTTCATACGCTCCCCTTCCGGCTGCGGGCATATGCCCACGGCGCCAGCAAAGCCAGCACCGTCAGCAGCAAGACGACGGCGCCAGCCGACGCCAGGCCGACATTCGCACGCAGGAACAGGTGATCCATGATGAACTTGGCCGGCACTTCACTGGCCGTACCGGGCCCGCCCTGGGTCATCGATACCACAGCGTCATACAGCTTCACCACCATGGTTGCCAGCAGGATGAACACGGTCGCCAGCGTTGGCGCCAGCATCGGCAACACGATGGAAAGGTAGACACGCCAGGCAGGGATGCCATCCAGCCGGGCGGCCTTCCAGATTTCAGGATCGACGCCGCGCAAACCAGCCAGCATCAACGCCATCACAAAGCCAGAGGCCTGCCAGACCGACGCCAGCACCACGGTGTAGAGCACCATGTCCTGGTCGACGAGCCAGTCGATCTGCATGCCGGGGATGCCGCCCGGCGTCAGGATCCACTGCCATACCAGGCCCGTCGCCACAAACGACATCGCATATGGGTACAGAAACACGCTACGCAACGCCCCCTCGCCCGCTACCTGCCGGTCGATCGCGGCAGCCAACAGGAAGCCGATCACCATGCAGGCCAGCACGAACAACAGGCCAAACAGCGCCAGGTTATGCAGCGACAGCAGCCAGCGTTCGTTGTCGAACAGGCGCTCATACTGCGCCATGCCAACCAGTTTGTTGGTCGCAATGCTGCGCGAGCTGGTGAGCGACATATAGAACGTCCATGCGAACGAGCCGAGATAGCCCACGCATACCGTCAACAGCATCGGCAACAGCGCCGCATAAGACATGGCTCGACGCACCATTTAATTCCTCAGCGCAGCAGCCAGCGCCTTTTGCGCTTTCTCAACCGGCATTGACGTGTTCCAGTAAGCAGTCAGCGCATCCTGCACGGCTCCGTTCTGGTCAGGCGTCAAATAGATTTCAGGCGCACCGGCCTGGCGATTGCGATCGCGCATGATGGCGGCGCCAACGCGGGCGCAGGCATCGAGCTGGCTGGTATCGGCATCGGCGCGCGGCGGCACCGAGCCTTTCAGCTTGTTGAAGCTCACCTGCGTCGCGGGCGCCAACAGCACTTTCGTCATCAGCTTCTGTGCCTGCTGTACTTCCGCGCGATCCGAGCGAGGGAAGACAAAAGCGTCGCCCTGGATCAGGTACGGCGAATTGGCGCCAAGGCCCGGGATGCAGCCGAAATCGACGCCAGGCGCCATTTTCGCATTGCTGAATTCTCCCTTCGCCCAATCGCCCATGATTTGCACGCCGGCTTTTCCGCTGACCAGCATCGCAGTTGCGTCGTTCCAGTTGCGGCCAGGCGATGCAGGATCAACGTAGGATTGCAGGCGCTTGTATGCCAGCAGCACCTTGCGTACAGGCTCTGAATTGATCACGCGCTGGTCGCGGTCGCGCATCACTTGCAGGTACAGCTGGCGTCCGCCCATATTTGCCAGCAGCGACGCGAACAGGATGTGCTCCTGCCATGCCTGCCCGCCATGCGCCAGCGGCACCAGGCCGGCGGCCTTCAGCTTATCCAGCGCGGCAAACAGCTCGTCAACGGTTGCAGGTTCCTTGGCGATGCCGGCTTTTTTGAAGGCTGCCTTGGAATACCAGATCCACGTTTGCATATGGATGTTCATCGGCATCGCGTAATAGTGGCCGTCGATGCGAATGGTGTTCACGATCGGCTCCGGCAGCGTGCTTTCCCAATGTTCCTGGCGCGCGACGTCATCCAGTTGCACCAGCATGTCCTGGTCCACGATATCGAGGAACTGCTTGGAAATATTGAATTGCGCGGCAGCCGGCGCCTTGCCGCCAACCATACGATTGAGGGTAACCGCACGGGCCTGCTCGCCACCCGCAATTGCAGTATCGATCCACGTGCCGCCGGCAGCACGATAGGCATTCGCGAGCTGTTTGACGGCAGCGGATTCGCCGCCCGAGGTCCACCAGTGGATTACTTCTGCGCTTGGCCCGACAGCCTGCGCGGACGCGGCGCCGAGCGCCATGGCACAAGCAAATAACTGCTTAAACATCCCGTCTCCTGTAGTGTGCTGCTTATTTTGGAAACGTTACCAATTTCCCCGGCGAGTGTCAATAGAATAACAGGAAACACCGTCTTGGCGAAAACGCAACGTGTATCGGAAAACGATTGAAATCGTATAAATCCCTGAGCTATCCTGTTTTCGCTGCCGGTGCACACCGGTCGCGCGATCGGGAGAGTTTGTCCCACCCATGGACAACGCCGAAGGAGCAAGCCGCCCCCGGAATCTCTCAGGCCAAAGGACCGGTCGCGTGTTTTCACAACTCTGAAGAGCCGCCAGCAAAGTAACGCTGGCGCACCGAAGGAGCAAGCAGGCCGCCAACGCCTGTGAAACTCTCAGGTCCAGCACAGAGGGGGCATCACCTCGCACCTCAAAAATATCTGATCAACCTTCAGAGGAGTAGTCACATGCATACGCATCGACTCTGGCTGCGCATTGCCTGCGCAGCGATAATGGCCGCCCCGTTCCTGGCAAAAGCAGACAACGGCGCGGCACTGCAGGCCGCCAAACGCGGACTCGTACAATTCGCCGAGCACCAGCAGGCGATTCGCCCCGGCAGCGCGCCGGTGGATTTCCCGCTCGATATCACGGACGTGGGCGACTTGAAGCAAGCCACTGTGAGCCATGGCTTCGAAGTCTATACCGTCGACCCGAAAGAACTGCTGGCGCGCGGCGACCTGGCATCACTGGCCAAGCCCACAGGCGAATGGCGCTTCGTCATCTCGCTGCACGGCAAGCCAATCGGCCTGGCGACTGTCCAGCAGGTGAACGGCCGCTATGAAACGGTCGCTTATGGCGCGGCAGTGCTGGCAAAAGATGTGGATGCGGCCATGACGGTCCACGGCAACAGCGCGCGCTCCAACCTGCGCTTCATCCGCATCTACCAGGCGCGCGCCGACCTGCTGGAAGTGGACCATGCCAAGTTCGCCCCGCTGCACTCGGCGCGCGAATCGCTGCTGCTGCAGAAAAACGGAAACCAGCTGGTTGAAGGTTCGGACTTGCTGGAACCATTGCGCGCAGCAGTCAAAGCCAATATCGAAGCATTCCGCTAAGAGGAGCCGAACATGAATATCTCAAAACTCGTGGCCGGCGCAGCGCTGGTGCTGGCCCTGCCCTCCGCCTTCGCACAGTGGCGCACCTTGAATGTCCCGCTGGTGACGCAAGAGCATAGCCAGTGGTGCTGGGCGGGATCAAGCAAAGCTGTCCTGAACTTCTACAACCGCACGCCGAGCCAATGCCAGATCGTGAATTGGGCCTACGGCATCAACTACGCCTGCGGCAACAGCACTTTCAACTGGAACAGCTATGCCAACCGCCCGAATAATATGTACGGCACTTCCGGCAGCGTGCAAAACATCCTGTCAGCTTGGGGCGTGCCGAATACGGCAATCAATAACTACCTGTCGTGGAATTCGGTGGTGAATGAGATTAACGGCAACCGCCCCTTCGTTATCCGTTACGGCTGGACCAATGGCGGTGGGCACATCATGGTGGGACGCGGCTATGAAACCTACAACGGGACCAACTACATCTACATCATGAACCCGTGGCCAGGCGAGGGACAGACGTACCGCACCTTTGCTTCCGCCGTCAGCGCCTACGACCACAATTGGACGCACACGCAGCGCATGAATGTCAGCCCTTAAGTAAAAAAGCCCGCCGGCAAACGCCTGGCGGGCTGTTTCAAGTCAGTTGCTGCCGCCCAGCTGCTCCAGCTTGGCGGCCCACTTCTTCGACTCGTCGACATTACGGGCGGTACCCACGCCATTCTCGAGCAGGTAGACCAGTTTGCGGATCGCAGTGACATCATTCTGCTCCGCTGCCTGGCGATAGTAGATTGCGGCCTGGCTGTAGTCCTTCTTCACACCCTGGCCCATCCAGTACATGCCGGCCAGCCTTACCTGCGCCTGCGCACTACCCAACTTTGCCGCCTGTTGGTACACGACCGCAGCCTGCGGCAGGTCAACCGGCCCGCCTTTGCCCAGGTCAAGCATGACGGCCAGGTTGGTGGCGGCATCCTTGTTCTCCTGCGCCGCAGCCTTGGTAAACCACGCGCGGGCCTGGACCAGGTCCTGTGCGACACCATCGCCATTGGAATACAGCAGGCCAGCATAGAACTGCGCCATTGCGTGGCCTTGTTCGGCAGCCTTCAGGTACCACTCCAGGGCCAGCGCCGGGTCCTTCGGCACCGTGTTACCGGTATGGTAGGCCACGGCCAGATCGTATTGGGCATTGGCGTCGCCAGCGATCGCGCGTTTGCGGATCGGCGCCAGCGGGCCTGCAGCCTGGCGCTCCATTGCCGCGATCAGGTTCAGCGCCTCCTGGGCATTCTTGCTGCCCGCGGCGACTGCCTTCTGGTACCACTGCTTTGCCTGGGCCTGGTCAGCCGGGACGCCCCGGCCTTCCAGGTACATGCCAGCCACCTGCTCGATCGCCCCGACATCATTCTGTTCGATCGCCTTGCGCAACAGGGCCAGGGCGCCGGCACCGTCCTGCTTGATGCCACGGCCGGCGGACATCAGGCCGGCGAGTTGACGCATCGCAGGAACGTGGCCCTGGTCGACGGCACGCGAATACCACTTCACAGCTTCCACGTCGTTCTGGTCGGTGCCCTGGCCGCGCTCATACATCATGCCCAGGTTGAACTGCACATTGGGGTCGTTACTGCGAGCAGCCTGCTCGAAGAAACCGCGGAAAGCACGCGCGTAATTGCCTTTTGCGTACTCTTCATTTGGGGTGCGGGAAAATGCCTGTGCATGAGCAAATTGCACGGGGAAGTGCAGGCAAGCCAGGAGTGCTACGTACCGAAACTTCAACGCCATATTATGTTACTTGCGAGGTGGAAAATATAAATTATATAAACTTTATATTAAGCAACATAATATAAATGAAAGCGATGATGCTTTTGCGCAACAGCATCAAATTCTGGACGCGCAAAAGCAAAAAGCCCGCTGGCATATGCCTAGCGGGCTTTTCTAATAAGAGCCTGACGATAACCTACTTTCACACTGGTTGCAGCACTA
>NZ_LMFZ01000023.1 GCF_001427305.1 Duganella sp. Root1480D1
CGGAAATTTTCAAGCTAGTTGTCGCCTAATTTGATAGTTCAAGCTGCTTTTTTCAATGTGTGCTGGTCTACCTCCATGCTGTTCAAAGAATGTCCATTCTCAGGGTTCAGATGCACGATTTCTACCGGCTGCCAGTTGCGTACGTCGCCGCTCCAGCGATTGGGGTGCAATGCCTTGGCGGCCTGATAGACGGCGCTTCGCTCGCGCAGCAGCGCGGCATCCAGCCCTGCATGGCGCTGCTCTGGCGTGACGAATCCGATGGCGCTGTGCCGGTGTTCGGCGTTGTACCAATAGACGAAGTTACCCACCCACTGGCGCGCCGCCATCAGGTCGGCGAACGGTCGCGCCGGATAGGCTGGGCGGTATTTCATCGTCTTGAACAAAGCTTCCGAGTACGGATTGTCATTGCTCACGGCCGGGCGGCTAAACGACGGCATCACGCCCAGCGCCTGCAGCGTGGCCAGCATGGTGGCGCCCTTCATCGGGGCGCCATTGTCCGAATGCAGCACCACCTGCTCGGGCGCGATTCGTTCACGCGCGCAGATGTCGCGCATCACCGCCCCCGCCAGTGCGCTGCACTCGGCGTCATAGACCTGCCAGCCAACGATTTTCCGGCTGAAGATATCCATGAACAGGTACAGGTAGAAAAAGCTGCCCCTGACCGGGCTCGGCAAATAGGTAATATCCCAACTGAACAACTGGTTCGGTCCCGTCGCGCTCAGCGCGCGTGGTTTGGACCTGGGCTTGGGCGGTTTTTCTGCGCGCCGGTGCGCCAACTGGCCATGCCGTTTCAACAGGCGATAGATGGTCGATTCCGAGGCCAAATACTCGCCGCGGTCAGCCAGCCTGGGCACGATTTGGCTTGGCGGCAAATGGCCGAACTCCTTCGAATTAACGACCATCAGCAGGCGTTCGCGCTCACGCTCGCTCAGTGCGTTCACGGGTTTCTGAACCCGTGCCGGCCGACGGTCGCCCACCGTTGTGCGCGCGTCGTCTTGCCAGCGCTGCAGGGTGCGTTCGCTCAGGTTGATGGCGGCGCAAGCTTGCTCTTGGCGCGCGCCGGCCTCGACTGCCTCGGCCACCAATGCCAGCACGTTCTGGCGCTGCGGGAGGGCGGTCATTTTTCCTCGTCCTCCCACAGCGCCCGGAACTTTTTTTGCAGCACCAACAGTGCCGCCGCCTCAGCCAATGCCTTGTCCTTGCGCCCCATTTCGCGCTTGAGCTTGGCCAACTCGTCCTTCAACGTGCGCAGTTCGCGGGCGCTCGGCGCCGGCTCCTTGGCGCCGGCGCAGAACGCCGCCTCCCAACTCGTCAATTGGTGGGGAAACAGGCCGCGTGCACGGCACCATGCCTGCACTTCCTCGCTACTCATGCCATGGGTTTCCCGCAGGGCCGCGAGCTGCTCTTCCGCTGTCCAGTCCTGCGGGCGTTTTTCCGTCGCCTTCGCCGAGGCCGGTGTCGATACTGATTTTTTCTTCATCCAGGATCTTAACGTATGGTGGCTAAGATTGAGTTCCTCGGCCACTGACGTGATGCTGCGCGAGCCGCGCGAGAACGCCTTGACCAATGCCTGTTCGATAAATGCCTCTGTGTGTCTTGCTGTCATTCCTGCCTCGGTGGATAGATGTCGATTCCGAGGCGACAACTGCATTTCGCGACGCGCCAGGCCCTTGGCCAGGTTCCAATCAAAGCGATTGAATTACCCGACAAGTAGTCTGACACGGGGGGGGATGTCGATTCCGAGGCGACAACTGCATTTCGCGACGCGCCAGGCCCTTGGCCAGGTTCCAATCAAAGCGATTGAATTACCCGACAAGTAGTCTGACACGGGGGGGAGCCTGGGGTCGTACTAACGTCAAAGATCTTAAGCGCTTGTATTCGATAAACCGTCCCATCGAATTCGGATACACACCCCGTTGGCCAGGTTAAATTCCCCCACCTTTGGCCAGGTCAAAATCCCCCAGGCAGGACAGAGCGGATTGTAGTCCATGTTCCTGCCGTCGGACTTGTCAGTCCTGCTTGACGTCGGCAGACGTCAAGCGCGTGAGCCTTGAGGCTGCCTCCTTCAGCCGGTAGCTTTTCCCCTCGAACTCCAGGATATGCGCACGGTGCATGAGCCGGTCCAGGATGGTGGTGGCCATGGTGTTGTCGCCGAGGTACTTGCCCCAGTCCTGCACGACCCGATTGGATGTCACCACGATGCTGCGCTTGAGCTTGTAGCGCTGGTGCACCAGGGTCTGCAGCAGCTCGCCGGCCTTGTCGCTGATGCGGCGTGCGAGGAACAGATCGTCCAGCACCAGCAGGTCGGCGTCGACCAGGGTGCGCAGCTGCTGCCGCTGCTCGGCATCGCTACCGAGCGCGTAGGCCGCGAAGGCCCCATCGGCTTCCAGGTAGCGCACGTTATGCCCCTGCAGCGTGGCCTGGTACCCACCAGTCATTTTCCGCCAATGCGTCTCGAGCGCGCCTCCACGTTGGGACACCGTATGGGCGGGCGGACTGGGCAGGCACTGTCGTCTTGACCGTGCCCTTTCCACTCGGGCGCTCGGCCATGCAGGATTCCCAGAGGGCTGCGCACGCTTGCGCCGCCAAACAGCAAGCGCTGGATGATCGCCGAAGGCACGCTTTCGCTGATCAAATAGGCGATGGCATAGCGCCAACCGCATTCTTCAGCGAGATCGAGTCCTTCATCAATGACGCCAGCCAATCGATCGATCATGCGGCGATCCTGCAGCTCCAATGGCTTAATGGTCTCCGTCTTCGATTCGGCTGCAATTTGACCGAACGCATACTCCGGTGATTCAAACACCATACCACCGGTACCTTCACTACTTGTCCGTCCTGTTTGCCGCCGTTCCCCTACGAATGGGGACGGCGACATCATGTTAAGGGCGCGTAAGGGCGCCCGATGTGCCACCCGCGTACGGGTCGGCGTCCGACACTGACATGGCATGGTGAGCTACGTCGACCAGCCAACCACGCGACGCCAGTCAAGATCGAAGACAACTGCGAAAATGAGCCAATCTTCCCTGGCAACGTCGCCCCACCCTCCGCAGGCCATGGCCGCCGACAGTAGCGCTGATACCTGCCGTGAGATGTGGAATGTTCTAGCGGTCGCTAGCACAGCGAGACACGTCAGCGCCGCCAAGCGAAAAGCTGCGAATGGGCGTACACTGAATTCACCGCTCTCGTGGCAATTTGGCTGATGCGGGCGCTGCAGGAACAGCGACGACGCAGCTAGTGTGTTCGCATGGCAACTTATCACTACTATCGACGTGCGGCAGGCACGTTTGGTTCTGGCCCAGGCTCTATCCGGTTCAATGGGCGAAACTACCTGTATCGTGGCTACGCGTACGAGAACTTTATCGACGCCTACAATTACGCGCAGCTCATGCTCATTCACCCTTCCAGTGCGCCACCTTCAACACAGGCTGTACCCGAGAAGCGAGTTTCGTCGCCTTCAGCCGACGATCTTCTGCTGATGCAGCAGTTCGGTATCGTATTTATTGCAGGACATTATTTCTATGGTACTTATCGCTACGATTGCCTGGGCGACGCCTGCGCCTTCGCCCGCATCGCACCTGGACACGACATTTGCCAACACAACCTGAAGATCGCGCACTCTACGCATCATTTGAATCTACTTCACGCGCGCCACATGGTCGACGGGAAGGGAAAAACCCTGAAGATTCGCCCCACGGGGCGCATTGGGCACTACGACATCTTTCCCGAAAATGCCCCGACGCCCCTCCTGTTCAAACGTAACCTGCGGCGCAAATGAGCAGACACCGGGCGAATTTCGGCCGGGTATAGGGCAACGCTGCTACGCCTTGCCCAATCTCTCGTTAGCATCCGGCTTTCTCATCATGCGTCATCTCGATACGTGCGGAGCCCATGACACGATTCGTGTAACCTAAATTTCCAGCCCATTAAGCCATTTCCTCTCTCTAGCCCGTCGCGAAGGAGTCGCGATGACGCAAGGACAGAGCCATGAATCACATCAAAGCCCGGGTGCTGCTGGTCGACGACAACAAGGATGCCGTCGACATGGTTTCCCAGTTTCTGAGTCTCCATCACATCGACCATAGGGTCGCCTATGACGGCGCTTCAGCGGTTGCCTTGCTCGCCATCTGGCCTGCGGATATCGTGTTCCTCGACATCCAAATGCCTGACATGGATGGCTATGAAACCGCGATTGCCATGCATGCCCTTCCCCAATGCGCTGACCTTCCGATGGTTGCATGGACCGGTTGGGATGGCCCCGGTAGTCGAGAAGCCATGGCACACGCACACATGGTATCCCGCCTGACGAAGCCCGTAGCCTTGGAAGAATTGCTTGCGTTGATATCGCGCTTTGGCAGCAGAATCTCGACCTAGTAGAGATCGCATGCCGCCTTCTCCCGGCGCTCGTCTTTCGCCCGCAAGCAGCGTTACGTCCTCCCTCTTCGCGCGATCGGTACCGCCGGCAGCCCAGGAACACAGCGCTACCGCACGTTGCATTGACCAGTGCCGCGCCCTACCACTCTGGTCACTCAACGCGGGGAGGATCTCAAGCAGGCATTTCGATTCCGAGCGCATCATCGACGCGCTCCTTCGCACGATGCAGGCCGAGCACACTCGCCGAGCGCATGGTCCAGGCAATCACTGTAACCTGGTATCGCGTCGGGATTGGATCACCGACTTTCCTGATGCTCAATCGGCAGTACCATTTTGCGCTAGGCTTGCCCAAAGTCGCCCTGACGGTCGAACAGTCAATTTCGTAACCACGATAGCGTTGCACATCCGGCTCCTTCGTGACGTCGCGCCCCATTGCTGCGGGACTTCTGGCCCTCGTCGAACGCCACGCTCACACTATCGAGCACCTGCCCCCCCCGTGTCTCAGAGCAGGCGCCACGCGACTGCCACATGGGTTGAATGCATCCGTCTCGGCACACGATGTACGCCAGGCCCGCGTACCTTGGAATCGTTCCTTGGACGCTGGAGCATTGCGGGACCCATCCCAAGACATCGCCAGGCCGGCGCCAGCTGGCGTAAATGATCGCATCAGCGTGTGGCCGCACCGGAGGGCGACCGGTACTTCGCAACTGATTTTTCCTGCATTTCAGCTTGCCTGCGTTCACGCGTACTGCGGACCTTTAATCGTTTCTCCCACCAACCGTAGTCTGACAAGGTTTCCTTTGCCACGTCCACGCACCGCTCGTAGGCGGTGGAGAGCCTAGTGCATGGCGGGACCGGTGGTTCAATGCCTTGGGCGATGCAATAGCCCACAGCGTCCTCCAGGTCTCCTTCATTGAGCAATTCCCGGCACGCCGTTGAGCGGATCAATGCAAGATTCATATCACTACCCATAACTTGCCAATTGCCGGGCAAATCGCTGCAAGGGGCGCGGACCGGAGCGCTCCGCATCCACGCACCAGGTTTGCAGGACTGTCAGGAGTTCTTCCTGCGTTGCCGGCGAACGTTCCCATAACTTCTCCAGCGCCTGGCGCGCCACATGCATTGTATTGAGTCGTGCACTGTGTACGATCACCTGTTCCAGCTCCACCATTTGCGTTCCCGTGAGCCGGCAAGGTGCGCGCCGCAGCAAGCGCTTCGTCTGGACCAACACCGCGTGGGGGATCACCTGCGCCAGTCCCATGCGTTCAGCCCGAAACACGTCCAAAATCAGGACTGTCAGTTCGCGCATCAGTACCGCACGATTGCCCAGAACCAGCTTCAAGGTCACCGGAGTCGGCACGAACTGCCCCGCGCATCGCCTCAAGCGCTCTGGCGGCCGGCGCAGCGTTGCCAGGCGCAACCACCGCAACAGGCTGATATAGGCCCAGCCGATATCGAGTTCGAACCAGCGAACCGAGAATTTTGCAGAAGTCGGAAAAGTGTGATGGTTGTTGTGCAGCTCTTCGCCGCCAATCAGCAGGCCAAACGGAACGATGTTGGTGGCGGCTTCCTTGCAGTCGAAATTGCGGTAGCCGGCATAGTGCCCCAAGCCGTTGACAACCCCGGCGGCCAGGAACGGAATCCACATCATCTGGCAAGCCCACAGCGTCAAACCTGGCGCCCCGAATAAGACCAGTTCGATCAGTAGCAGCAAGCCGACGCCTTGCCAAGTGTAGCGGCCGTAGATCCGTCGTTCCAGCCAATCAGCCGGTCCCCCACCGCCGTAGCGATCCACCAGCGTGGGGTCACTTGTCGCGTCCCGGTACAGTTCAGCCCCACGCCACAGAACCTGGTTGATCCCGACGACCACCGGGCTGTGCGGATCCTTCTCGGTTTCACAATGGGCGTGGTGGCAACGATGCACCGCCACCCACTCGCGCGTCACCATCCCTGTCGTCAGCCATAGCCAGAAGCGGAAACAATGGGCCACGAGCGGGCGCAATGTCAGCGAACGATGCGTCTGGCACCGGTGCAGGTAGACCGTCACCGCGACGATCGTCACATGCGTCATCACCAGCCCGATCAACAGCAGCTTCCACCAGCTCAACGCAAGCAATCCTTCGGCCATCCATTGCAGATACTGCTCCATACCGGCGCTCCTTCGCGACCACGGCCCTACAAGTTCGGATGTTCGGCGGCAAACGCGACCGCGTCACACAGTTGACCGTATCGATAGCCACCGTAAAGGAAGTGGCCCTCGATATAGTCAATACCATGCACTCTCATCGTGCTTTCGTCTTCGTCGGTGGGCCGGTATGCGGCCACCCAGCTCGGTTGGAACGCCTCGTCCTGCAAGAAGCCTTCTTTGGCGTGTTCCGCGATCGCATAGCGCAAGGCATCCAGGAACACGTCGTAGCGGTGCTGCCGGAATGCGTACCTTTTCCCATCGAACGAGATCTCATATTGCGCAGCCAGGCTTTCATCGGACTCCTGACGCGCATCTGTGTTGTCCGCACTGTCCATAATCTTTCTCCCACGGCTATCCGTGCTCCCATTCATTACCAGGATTTGACGTCGGGCCTTCGCCATCGCATCGATATTGGCGTCTTCACAGGAGCCAAATGCGTCCTGCGGAAAAACAATCGATCGCGTCATCTTGCCCGGCCACTGAAGGCTCGTGCAATCCGCTGTCGGCGCTCTATGTTTGAGGATGGCGGTGGACGCGAACTTCAGCGATCCGTCCTGGCACCTGAATTCAGCACACCTCAGCAGAATTTTCCATCCCTGGAACCACGATGTTGAATGTCGGCGCATGGCGCACTCCTTCGCTCGCGTTCAGGAACAGACTCGGAAGGGCGTTAGCAACGAGCAGACCCACCTTTCCGGCGCGGCACGGCATCAGCGTACCAGTCGTAGAAACACACCACTTCACGGCGTTGAGGGGCTTTGACGCGATTGCGCTGTCACGCTGCAATGCTGAGGAAGACCGGCACAAACTGAGAATGTTGGCTGGGTACCTGTTACCCACTATACGCTCACAAGCGACGTTCACCTAATGGTTTCGGCATCGCCTACACTAATACACATAGCTTGCAATGCTAGTCGACACTCTCATGCACCATCGATGTGTCGATGGCGGAACATTACTGTCACTCCACCGCGCAGCACCCGCAGGCCGAGCCCTTACGACGTTGAATGCTTCATCGCTTCGGCCTCACGGGCAGCCGTGCGTTCTTCGCGCGCGGTGATCGGGTCGCCGCCGTTGTCGACCAGGCCGGCAGCGCGTTCCGCGTCGGCATGTGCGCCGTCCGCTTCTGCTCGCTCACCTGGATTCTCGCTAGCGGGGGGCTCCAGCATGTCCTGCACCATGGCGCGCAGTTCTTCAACGTCCGGTTGCAAGCCGCGCTTTTTGCGGTGGTGAATGTAGTGTTGAATTTCAGATTCCTGTTCGGCGCTCAGTGGCAGGCCGCGGAAGGAGAATTCCGGTCCAGAATCTTTCATGACGGTTCTCCTGTTTGGTGACTCACACTGAGTGTACGCTCAAACGGGCGCACGCGTCGGCCTCTTGGAAATGGTCGTCGATCCACTCCCGCCCCCATGCCTTGGCAAAGGATACCGCGTCCGCCGCCGCGCTCGCCACCCAGAGGTCATGGAATGCATACTCGTCCAATGCCTGGCCACATTCACGGGTGATGGTGACCTGCGCCACGAAGCACGCGTTACCCTGTTGAACAGGTTCGCAGTCCAGAAAAAATCCTTTATACCGAATTGCATTGGTAATGGCCATCATCTGCCTCCCGCCCAGTAACGTTGCTGTTAGTCTTATGGTAGTCCGAAACGGGCGGAGATGCCGGGATACCTCATGCGAGCGGAATGCATGCCAACAGGACCCACCAATTCCGGCCGGCGCTTGCTGTCTATGCAGCACCCACCATGCAAACGATGCTTTGTCAGGAACGTTTGCCTGCAACCCTCCGGTCAGGCAGCGGCCTGGCAATGGCCTGGCGCTCGCGCGTTTGCCACACCGGGCGGGCAAATACCTCTTTTACCAAAGGCAACAGCAACCCGGCCAAGTGCGCTGAATTGTAGGCAAACCGTTCACCAAACGCGGCCCTGGCAGCCAAGGCTGCCGAAATCGTTACCGCAGTGGCATGATCGAATCGACGTGACATCCTAGCAATCTACACCCATCGCCCCGTTCTCGTCGCCAACCAGTCGCTCATTTCCTACAACTTCCCGTCATACTCACCAACGTTGCCATGTATCCGCGACGGCACGCGACGCTTCAATGCATGGTTTGGTGCAGGTGTGCCCTGGCGCAGGCCAATGCACGATGCTTGATCCTGCACCAACTGCATCGCACCGCCAGGGCGTCGCAGGCATCCACGTTTCAGCGTGGGAACGCCGTGTTCGAACATGCCGCTGCGCGCGACCTTGCCATGCGCCGCACGCAAGCGAACCGACGTCGGGTGCGGACAATGGCTGCTGACGACGGTCTCATGTGCGCCGCCATGCGCATTAGCTTCGCGCACGCGGTCGCCCGGACCCAGTCGGTCACCCTTCAAGCCAATTCCGGTTAGACACTCGGATCATTTGCCGCCCGTTTGAAGACGCCGACTCCCGCACACAGGAGCTGCAAGCGCCTGCACCACAAACCAACGCGGGGCCGGCGCAACATGGCGTCCGGCAGGTGCGAGGCATGGCCACTTTTCTACCAGCACGCTCTTCCTACCTTCTGCATCGCGCATACCTTGATCGCGCCACCACGCGACTGTGATCGCACATCAGCCAATCCCACGCGCTGAAAGCGCCGCTCTCCGATCAAGCCTCCGTGACGGTCTTGCCACCAGGCGCACCATGCACCACGTCGGCCACAGGGCGTACTCGCTCCACGCGAGCATTGACTGCTTGACGTTTGCTGAAACGTTGCCCCTCGTTGCAGGGAGCATGACGTGGTCCGGCACACGCCCGCGGTAACACAGGTCGCTTACCAGCAGGTGCAATATAGAATCCCAATCGCTGGAGCATACGCAATGTGCTAGTCTGGTAAGTTCGCAGTGCGGATCCCTTTTGAACATGGATTGCGTTTGCTGGATAGGTCGACTTGGGCTCATTGCTGACGACTTCCAGATCCAAGCTGCATTTCCATGTACAGGGAGGGGTATCATGAGAACCATCTATTCTGATCGACGGCACGACGTCCAGCAGTTTCGCCATCTGAACCATGCGATCGAACTGGTGCGTACCCATGGCTGGCGCTATGCTGTCGAATTCCTGCGCAACGAACGCATTGACGAATCGACGTTGCAGCGGGTGCTCTTCGGCGAATGGTGCAGCCGTCGCGCCTCGGCCAACCATTTGATCATCGCCCAGCAATTGCGCGCTCGCCACCATTGAAACGTTATCTCCTCCGCGCTCCCCAGGCACCCTTACATGTCGCGCCATCGCGCCGCGCCACAACAGACTGTTTATTTCACGGGATGCCGCTCGTGCCAGGTCATTAACGGCTGCACCGTGATACCATGGGCGAGAATCGAGGCAGCCACCGTACCCAACGTCAAACTCACCAACTCTGGTGCGAACACCTCGGCGACGCCGTGATTCAAGGCAAACACCAGGTAATAAAAGGAGCCAATCCCCCGAATGCCGAGCCAACCGACCAGGACCTGTCTGTACAGGGGCACGCCGGCACCAGCCATCCCAAGCAAAACCGACGCCGGGCGCACGACCAGGAACATCAGGGGTACAAACCACCACAGGTTGGTGAAGCTGCCAACCGAGGGCAACATGGCGCCAATCATCATGACCATGCCAAGTTCGGCGATCCGTTCAAGCTGTTCATTGAATCCGAGGACGGCCCGCGTCATGGCACCACTGGCGTGATGTGAATGGGTCGCGGGATCTTCTGCGTCGTGCCCGTGCGCACTGGGAATCCGGGGCAGCGGCATCGTGCCCGCCAGCGGAAAATTGCGTGCGCGCCGCAACGCCAGGCCTGCGAAGAAGACCGACAAGAAGCCTGATGCCAGGCAGCTCTGGGCCGCACCAAACGCAACGGCGATCACACCAAGCGATAGAAATTCATCCATGCCAATCGCGCTGTGGTGCCTGGTACGTAGGTGAATGACCAGCTTCCCTAGTAGCGCGCCGATCAACGTCCCCATCAACATGCCGCCGATCGTCGACCACAAGACATCCACTAACCACCAGGACCATCCCCCGTCGCCCAGATCGTGTAGTCGCATTATCCCTAGCCCCAACAAGACCAACGGAAACGCCGTGCCATCATTGAGTGCGCCCTCCCCGGCCAAGCTAAAACGCATCGAATCATGTTCATCCCCTGGCCGGGATTGGACCGCCGATGCCAATACCGGGTCAGTAGGTGCCAGAATCCCCCCAAGCAAGACTGCCATACCAAGCGGCAACCCCATGCCAAACATCCCGATGGCGGCGATCGCACCTACCGTGACCACCATCGACAGGAAGGCAAGGCGATACGGTGCGATCCATCGGCGATCAAGAATCGGCACCTCGAGCTTCAATCCAACAGAAAACAAGGAGATCAGCAGCGCGGCCTCAGCGACCAGTTCCAGCGGGGCACTTTGCGCAATGGGGTCCAGATCCAAGACGCCAAAGCCATACGGGCTGAGCAAGACGCCAAGCCCCAGGTAGATCATCGCGCCACTGAGCGGCAAGCGCGCCACCAGCGTTCCGATCAGCATCATCGCGATCAGAATCAACCCGCCCAGCAACACCCACGTTGCGATCGACATCGAAGCCTCCCCTCAGGCACGGACGCGTGGCGCGACGGTACTCCCGCTCGCCATTCTCCGCCGTCTCACGCGCCATCGTTCGCGTCCGTCAGGCAGACACCAGCAAACATATTTACCCGCAACCAACCACGCGGACGCCGTGCCCGGCACTGAACGTCACGGCGCAAGCAGCACGCCTAGGTGCACAAGCTGGCGACCCCGTCCACGGTGGCCTGCGCGTCCCGATCGTTCCACACGCATGGCGTAGTCGCTTGCGTTGGCCGGCAATGCAGCCAGATACCTGCGGATGGCGTCGGGACCGCCATTCTTACCAGCCCAAGACCAACTGTGCAGCAAATGCCGCTGGAGCTGCACCTTGCACCACTATACGCTCCGGCAAAACAGTTCACCTCGAACCTTGCGAAAAATGCGCACGCACCAATCCAGGCACCAACGATCGTTGGCGCATTCGGCCTTGGCACCCATGCCACCCGACTTTGGCATCGACGCCAGCGACCTGTTGTGCGCGGAAGAATGGGCCCAGGCAACCGAAGCACTCCACACGTATAATGAATGCAGGTTCTGCGCTTGCCAGCCATTGGCGCCTTATGAATGTTGCACCCCACGGTGCACCCGCCCCCAATGCACCAGTCATTACTAGCGCGCCGCGACTGCATGTTCTTGCGTCGAGAGGAATCAATGGAACACATGCTGCAATGGAAGGCTACTTACTGCCGGTCAGATGGCAGCATCGGCCTTGTCTACATGGCGCTACCCAGCGCACCAATGTGCACTGACCTGGTGGACTCCATTCTTCAATGGGATACTGATCGCACGTACTTGCAGGTGGATGCACACCCAGGGACCGATCGCCTCGCGCAAGCAATCGCATTCATTGCACTCAATCACATCACGAGAATGCATGTGAAGTCACTTGATGACGAGCTAGATTCTTCGTCGGACGCCTAGTTCGCCGTTGCCAGCGGCAGCAAACCATGTGCCGTTGGCCTAGGCCGCGAGCCGCCACCGATACGGCGCACATAGGTGCCTCCGCGCTGCGGAAGCGGGCGCCCGGTCAACCATTCGACGGTTCGATTGCGCGCTCCATTTCCGTCAGGTCCCGGGGCCAGGAAGGACACCGGCATGTTGCGCGATTTCCTAACGAACGATTGCACGGAATTTATTGCGCGCTGCCGGAGCATGATTACCCCACATCAGCCCGCGACTGAAGACCAACTGCTGCATGGCGTGTCGCTGTTTCTGGACCAGTTGGTTCACACGTTGCGCTCGGTGCAGCCGGAGTACGCTTTCGGTAGCGATGCGTATGGCACGCTTGCGAACATCCGTGAGGTTCGCAGGCTGTTTACACTGATGCAGGTCGGTGATTCAGGTGGAAACCGTGCTATGGTGGGCTCTTTTAGGGGAAAGAACATGGAACTCACGAACCCGAGGCCTATTTTTCTGAACGATCCCCGTGGATGGCATTGGTCCTTAAGTTGGAAGAACGCCAGCGGAAAAGAAATTCACCGCGTCCAGTCGGACAGGACTTTCGCCACTGAAGTCGAGGCCAGAACTGACTTCAAAGATCGGGAAGCCCAACTTCTTAGTGAGCGCCACCGCGTTGAGTGATCTATTTCTTACGCGCCGAACCATTTGCGGGCGCTTGTACTACCATTTGGCACATGCACTTCGCCGATCTGAATGCTACGGTAGCGCTCAACAATCTTGCAGCGATTGGTGGCCCCCCTGTCGGTCACCCTAACGCAAACATGGCCTCCGATTGTGGCCTTCTGCATGCATGCCTACGCGGACGACTTCTAAGGTGGCGCCCGGCAAGATCAACGGATGGCGTTTGCGTTCGTTATGCTTCCAAAGGATTCGCCTAGCTCCCCATCCGACATGTTGAATGCACCTGTCAGGCCCAAGGTCGTGCTTTCCCTCGGGATCTTCATACTTTCTCCATACCAGACAAGCAGGTTGCCGGCGATTGGATCCAGATCCCTGGTTGAATGCATGAACTTCCCGGTAAGCTATCGTCCACGATCCAGTTCCCTGCAGTATGAGTGCAAGGAATCGGTGCGCACCAGCACATTTCCGTGCCCACCGTTCTGCGGAAGTTTACCGCGCTACTGATCGAGCATTCGACGTTGCGCTAAACGACTGGCCGCCGCAGGATTTACCGACACGGCGCCGAATGCAAGTGAAGGGGTTCAGGCGTGGTAGACAAAACTGTCGCCGAAATGTTGCAGTTCCAACCCATCACTTTACATTCAGGCAATCACGGCACTCTTTGTGATAGTCTGTACTGATGTCCCAAGCACTCACCTTCGGTCGCTATCAAACCCTTCAACGCGAGCCATGGCGCCTGAGTACCGCCGTGGTGATCTCTGCCGCCATCCACGCGTTGCTATTGAGCATCACCTTGGGCGGTCAGACTTTTGGCATTCCTGCCTTCAAGTTTCCCTGGCAAGAGCGGCGCCTGGGCGCCAACGATCTGCAGATCTTGCTGTTGCCAACGCGGCCCACGGAAACGTCGTCGGCACTGCCGCCGGCCCCCGGCAAAATTCCGCCGCTTTCAAACCCTTCTGAAGCGCCGCCGGCAGTCGTCCAGCCACGAACGAGTGACGTGGCGCCAGTGACGATGTCGCAGGCCAGCCCGCCCACACCGTCTTTTCCAGCGCCGCTTCAGCCGCCTCTTCCCGCGCCTGACCAAGATCCGGTCATGCCTGCTGCGCGGCTCCCGGACGTTCCCGTGCCCACCGCTCCCACTGCGCCCCCTGTAGTCCTGCCCACCGTGATCGAGACGCCGCAGGCAACGCACGAAGTCGAGGCGCGCGAACGAGTACGCGAGCAAGCCAAGCTCGAACAGGAACGCTTGACCGCCGAGAAGCTGCGCCAATCCGAACTGGCCGCCGAAGTGCAGCGCGACGCAATGCGACAGGAACAGGTCAAGTTGGACGCCGCCCGTGTCGAGCAAGCGGCGAGGATTGAGGCGGCGCGGCTAGAGGCCGAGCGGGAAGCCTCGGCACGACAAGAAGCATTACGGCGCGAGGCGTTGCGGCAGGAACAGGCACGCCGGGAGGAAGATGCGCGACAGGAGCAGCTTCAGCAAGAAGCCGCCCGAGCGGCCCAGGTAGCCAAAGCGGAAGCGGCACGCAAGGAAGCAGATCGGGTCGAGCAAGTCCGCCAGGAAGATCGCAGTCGCGAAGCGATGCAACAGGAAAAGATACGGCAGGAAGACATGGCGCGCCAAAATGCAGCGCGTCAGGAACAGGAACGTGCCCAATCAGCCAGGCTGGAAGCCGCACGGAAAGAGGAAGCACGCCAAGAGCAGTTGAAGGCGGAGGCGATGCGGCAGGCGCAAGAGGATGCCGCGCGCCAAGCGGCCGCCAAACAGGAGGCGGCACAGATGGAACAAATGCGAAAAGAACAGGCGCAGTTGGAAAAGGCTCGACAGGAAGCTGAGCGTGAGGAGCGCCTGCGCGCGATTGGCCGCCAACTGAACGAAGAAGCAGCCCAGCGCGAAGCAGCGCTCAAGAATCCCGCACGTTCCTTGCTCCCAAGCGCGAGCGGCTTGCGACGCGGCTGGCTCTTTGGTCGCGCCGACCCAAATACCGATCTCGTTCAATACGCCGAAGCCATGAGTAAGAAGTTCGAACTCAACATGGCTTTCGACATGGTCCGCGGAGTAGTCAAGCAGCGCCACATTCCGCCGATGGTGACCGTGGCAATCCGCGCTGACGGTTCGGTCGAAAAGGTGACCTTCGTGGTCTCCAGTGGTGTCCCCGCAATCGACGAAGCGATCCGAAAAGTCATCGCGACCTATGCGCCATATGGCGCATTCCCACCGGTCCTCGCACGCCAGTACGACGTGATCGAAATTCGTCGCACCTGGATCTTTGATACGGCGATTCGCCTGCAGTAAAGCGAGCTTGTAGCTACGCGGGTCGAGCAAAAATAACCCGGCAAACCATTTCACGTTGATGAAAGCAGCTGGCACGTGCTAGTCTCAGTCCCGCATCAGCCGAAACTTGACGAATCGAATGAACAAGACCACCAGCGTAGAACTTCGCAAACTTCGCGAATCCGAACAGCGCCGCAAAGACATCATCAAGGCTGTGCGCGCCCTGATTAAAACCGGTGGTGCGCGCGAGATCACGCTGCGTAAGGTCGCCGAGCGGGCAGGCTTTTCAACGACCGTGGTCTATAACCTGTTCCAGAACAAGGCCACGCTGATCACCCAGGCGATGGACAGCGACTTGCTTGATCTAGTCAAGGCCATGCGCAATGCGGTGGCTGCGAGCATGCCTCTGCTGGAAAACATTCGCCGCGTGGGCAAGGCCTACGTCACTTTCGGCATGCGGCACCCCGACCAGTATGCGCTGGTATTTATGGAGCGTCGCCCACACGCTCCGGTGGAGAGTTCGCGCGTTGAACATGGCAACCAGGCGCAAGATCCTTATGCCTTTGCCTGCCAGCTCTTTATCGATCTTGCCGCCGAGGGGCATATTGCGCCAGACCAGGCAGAAGCCATGGCGCAAATCTTCTGGGAAGGCCTACACGGCATGGTGTCGCTACGCCTGGTGTTCGGTGAGAACGAGCCCTGGTTCGAGCACGACGAATTCAATCGCCACCTCGATGCATTAATAGACGTCCTCCTGACCGGTATCCTGCACCGTTTCAAGCCTGCTTGATTCTGTAGCTTTTTTAGCAAAGGTCTTGTCTCACCCGAGGAAAAACGTTGTTTTTCCGAAGTTCATCGTTATTCTCATTCGACGTTATTCCACTTGAAGAAGGGGAGTCGATGCGAACGATGTTGGGCGTTGCAATGGTGCTTACCAGCCTAAGTGCCTGTTCTGCTGCTAGACAGGAGCCGGCCGCAGCCGACCTTCAATGGGCGGAGACTTCCCGGCCAGTCGATGCTCGGCTCGCGGAGCGCTATGAACGTTCTTGCGTGGCTTGCCATGCCCGGAACGGCAGCGGGGCTCCACTTGCAGGCTTTGCGCCGCATTGGAAGCCGCGCATGGACAAAGGTGTCGACCAACTGTTGCGTCACGCGAGCGATGGCTTCAACGCCATGCCGGCTCTGGGCCAGTGCAATGACTGCAGCGCAGACGATTTGCGCGCCCTCACCCTCTTCATGGCAAGGAGTGGGACATGAAGCAGCGTCGCCTTTTCCTGAAAGCTGGCGCCATGGCCGCTACGGCGGGCCTGCTTACGGCTCSCGCGCAAACCGTGCCGGCGCCAGCGCGCCCATTCCGCTGGAAGAACTGGTCGGAGGTGCAGCAGTGCCATGCCAGGTCGCTGGCCACGCCAGCTGACGAGCAGGCTTTGGCAAACCTGCTGCGCAATGCGGCCGGCACGGTGCGCTGTGTTGGCGCGGGCCATTCCTTCACTGCCCTGGTGCCAACCAACGATACGATCGTTTCCCTTGAGCGCATGAACGGCGTGCTGGCGTACGACAAGGCCGCCATGTCGGTCACCCTGCAAGCGGGCACTCGCCTTTCCATGGTGTCGCGCCAACTGGATTCCTTGGGCTTTGCCTTACGTAACCTGCCAGATATTGACATGCAGTCGCTGGCTGGTGCCATCAGCACCGGCACGCACGGCACTGGCGCCAACATCCAGGCCATGCATGCGGACGTGACGGCGTTTCGTCTGGTAACGCCGCTGGGTGATGTGGTCGATTGGAACCAGGAGCGCCATCCGGATCAGATGGCGGCAGCGCGTGTATCCCTCGGTAGCCTGCCCACATCTTCGATACGGTGGAGTCATTAGAACGCGGCAAATAGTCGGCATTCAACCCGATCCTGCCCACAGTTTCACGACTTTTCGCGCTTCGCTGGACTCGTCCAGGCGCCTTCGCAGGTTGAGAATGCTCGTCGTTGTCCCCCGATAGAACTGGTGTATCTCCCTCAATCCGCTGGTGCAAGTTCGGTCGTCTGAACCAGGCCATCGTCAGCAACTGAAATGTCCAGCACGCGCGACCTGGCGTTTGCCCGTTGAACCATCTCGACCAGGACCACCTTGTTCGGGCCGCCCTCCACCAACCGGCGGATCGCACGTTGCGTCACGACGTACTCACCACAGCTACCAGATCGACAGGTTACCCTCTGCCTGTTTCCATCGTCCGCGGTCGCGCCCTGCGCGCCCGGCGTCTCGCACAAATAACAATTCACTCTAGCCATTCCTTTACTGAAAACTTCTTCTGCATGCGGGTTCTCTTGCTCGCAACAACACGGCTTGACGGCGCAAAAGCGAGCTCAACCTTACAGCACCAGGGGCTAGGATACCTGACAAACCAAAACTTAAGGCAGCCGCTGCTGATGACGCTAACGCGACCGGTTCCCCGCATCAAAGCGGCATAATCGAAGGCATCCTTCTTCTGAATCACATTGAACCGGCTGCCAAACGCCGCGTCGGTCGTTACCTAAGATCGACGCTGCCCTTTTACGGGATTCGTCGCATGATTGACGAACTAGCAATATGGCGCCAATCCGAATGCGCAGCGCATTAAGCCGCGCGTAGCAAAAGCTGATGGACGCGCTCGATCAACCGAAGCTCACTGCACACGGCATCGCAGGACCCAGCCCCCCAGGCCAATGAACTCCCAGCAGGCAGACCGAATAGCTTCCTTGCCACGTCCACCAGCAAATAGCCGGCGCTTATGCAGCCGCTCCGAAACAGTCAAGGCTGAACACTGCCACCCGAAAGGAAGTTATTGCCTGAAGCACTCGATAGTCGCGTAGGCTGCTAGCATCTTCTCGTGCGCGATTTTCACTCGATCAAAAAGGTCACTGGCCACCAGGTTGTATACGTCGATCTTGGCACATTGAGCCAGTTCATGGACCACCTGGTGCTCCTCAGCAAGCGCTGTTTCGAATTCGGCATACGCGCGCAATCCTTCAGCGCGATAGATTGGCATATCACCTCCGTAGTAAACACCTGACCTCTGACACTCAACCAGCTTCGCTATTGCTCCCGATCCGACGTTCGACGCGGTCCGTAGTTAATCACGCGTACGACCACCTTCGGGGGAACACGATACGTCCGCAAGAACTCTCCACTGATCCGAAAGCCTCGACTGAAGTTCAGCTCAAAGCCCTTTCTCACGACCTCGGCAAGCGGGAGGTCAATCCGGCGCTCAATCTCCATCTCGGCTGCTCTTCGACGGATGTTTGGTCATCGCTGCGGTTATTTTCATTATTTACGTGCCGCCTGATCGAGAGGATATGAGCGGCAGCAGGACGGTGGCAGTACAGCCTGCGCCGGGTGTTGGGCTGTCAATTCTCACTGTGCCGCCATGCATTTCCACCAGAGAACGGACCAGTGAAAGACCAATACCCGAACCCGCCCGCGAATGACTCTGCGGTGCGCCACTCTGCGCAAACATATCGAACATGAAGGGAAGAAACACGGATGCGATGCCAGGGCCGTTATCCTGGATCGCAATACTGGCGCAATCGCCACTTCGCTTGACGAGCACCGAAATCAGTCCCTGCGAGGGCGTGAATTTGACGGCGTTCGATAAGAGATTAAAGAACACCTGAACCAGTCGTTCATGGTCGCCGCATACCAGCAGTGGATCCTGCGGCACTTGGGCAGTCAGTTGTTGCTGCCGGGCTTCGGTCAACGGTCGCACCATTTCCAGTGCTGTCACCAGCGCGTCGGACACCCTGACTTCATGCAGGTCGAGCGCCAGTTTTCCATTCCTGATGCGCGTGACATCATCCAGTCCGTTGACCATGTGTACCAGGTAGTCAAGCTGCCGGGTCAGTGTCCGGCGCAGCCGCGGTAAGCTATCGTCGCTTGCCGCCAGCGCACCTAGAGCCGTGGCGACCAGCTTGATCGGGGCCAACGGGGCACGCAGTTCATGGGCCAGCACGGCAAAAAAGTGGTCCTGATTCGTCAGGGCAACTTCCGCCTCGGCCTGCAAATCACGTGCGCTCAACGCAGCACACAGGAGATGCAGGTTTGCCTCGCGCAGACTCGCGATCAGTGCGCTGTCGCTGGGTAGTCCAGTATCAGGCTCACCATCACGCGGTTCCATCCGAGTCCCCGATTGGCGCTAGCGAACTAGCATCCTGCCACGATATTCCTCCCACAGTGGAAGTCAAGCGCTATTCCCTTACCTGTTGCCAGCCAGCGCCTGCGCGAACTCCGCTGCTGGCAATGGGGGCGACAGGTGAAATCCCTGACCGGTGTCACAAGCGTGCTCTCTGAGGAAGTCCAGTTGCTCCACCGTTTCAATGCCCTCAGCAACGACATGATGGCGCAACCGGTTGCCAATACTGATCACCGTATCGACCAGCACATCGTCGGAACCGGGATGGATGTCCGCGACGAACGTCTGGTCGATCTTGAGGGTGTCGATCGGGAAGCGCCGCAAGTAACCCAAGCTGGAATAGCCAGTGCCGAAATCGTCGATGGCAATGCGGATCCCGGCCGCACGCAAGGTCTCAAGTTTCTCGATCGTCGCAGCACTATCGCGCATCAAGGTGCCTTCCGTGAGTTCCAGTTCGAGCGATTGAGGAGGTAACCCGCTTTGGTTCAAGGTCGAAAAGACCGTCTGCAGAAAGTCGGCGGATTCGAATTCCTGCCCCGAGATATTGACACTGATGGTCTCCAGCGCATAGCCGGCGTCCTGCCACGACTTGGCTTGCAGGCAGGCTTCACGCAGTACCCAGCGATCGATCTGCTTGATGATGCCGCACTCCTCGGCAATGCCGATGAATGCCTTGGGCAGCAGCAGCCCCTTGGTTGGATGGTGCCAGCGAATCAAGGCCTCTGCGCCGGCCGTACGGTTGCTGGCAAGATTGACCTGTGCCTGGTAATACAACACGAATTCGTGTCGCTCCAGGGCATTGCGCAGGCTGACCTCCATGTGATGCCGCGCCATGGCACGCACATCCATGGGGGGCTCAAAGAACGCAAAACTGTTGCGACCATGTTCCTTGACGCTATACATCGCAATGTCGGCACTGCGCATCAGCGCCTCAAGATCCGCGACGTCGTCTGGATAGATGCTGATGCCAATGCTGGCGCCAATGTGTAGCACGTGCTGCGCAATGGTGTACGGTGCGGTCAGCAGGTGATGGATATGGGCGACGCGGGCCGAAACATCCTCCGCGTGCGCCACATCGGCCAGCATGGCGACAAACTCGTCACCGCCTTCGCGGCATACGGCGTCCGTGCCGCGCACGCTGGCAGCCAGGCGCTGTGCAACGGCTTGCAGCAACAGGTCACCCACGCCATGGCCGAGGGAGTCGTTGACCACCTTGAACCGGTCAAGGTCAATAAAGAGCAAGGCCAGCTTACAGCCATGCGCCCCAGCATGTGCAATGCGATCGGCAAGCTGCTTCGTGAACTGTCGGCGATTGGGCAGGGTGGTGAGGTGATCGTGATGCGCGAGATGCACCATCTCGGCCTGGGCGGCGTGCAATTGTTCCGCCAATTCTCGCGCATTGACACTCGAGATGACCAACTGTCGATTGGCTTCCTGCAGTCGGCCAATATGGTCGCGCAATTCATCTTGCAGGCGCGCGTTCTCGATCGCGATCAGGTCGGGCATGGGAGATGCCTTGGATCGCCGTTGACGGCGTCCGGCCTGGGGTGGTGCTTGCGCGGCGACAACTGGCTCGCCGGTGTCTAAGCGCCGGTCTCGCCTGGTCTTCCGCCGTTCCTCCCAGGAGTCCATACATCCTCCTATGGTTCGGAGGTATCAGTCCGCTGCGCCTTGATCGGACAACCCGACAAGATGCCCTCGTATTCACTGAGCCCCGGACCGATCACAATCTTGTCGTCCGCAATATCAAACAGGCGAATGGCCTTGCTGTGACCGCTTCCGCGCACCTTCACGACCGAGATCACGCGCCTGAATTCACCCGCCATTTCAATATAGCGCTGCATGATGATGGCGTCCGCCAGGAACGCGTTGCCGTAGGGGCTGAAGCGCAGGTCCGTATAGCGGTCCTCCAGTTCCGTGGTCATCAATACCGTCACGCCCATGCTGGTCAAGACAGCCACCAGGCGGTACAGCGATTCGCGGAAATCATCCTGGAATGCCGGCGCCAACGCGAGTTCGAATCCCGACAGCGAATCGATTACCACGCGCTTGGCGTCGAGCGCGCGGATCATGGTCACCATTTCGTACAATGTTTCATCGATCGAGAGGTCGAGCGAATGCGTATCGATGACGCCGATTCTACCTGCCTGGACCAGATCATCGAGTTTCTGGCTCAGCAACTGGCTGGGGCTTTTCTCGAAGGCAGCAATGACGCCGGTCTCGCCGTTGCGCACGCCCTCCGCCAGGAACTCGGTCGCCAGCACGGTCTTGCCAGAGCCCGACGGGCCCACCAGCAACGCCGAATAGCCGACCGGAATGCCACCGCCCAGCATCTGGTCCAAGTCGGCGACACCGGTCGACAGGCGCCGCTGTGCAGCAGGCGCATGGCGATCGCTTCTTGGCGCCAAGCTGCGCGAGACCACGGCGCGCGGGAAGATGTGCAGGCCGTCCTTACTGATTCGGAACGTGTGCGAACCTGGGCTATTGGCCTGGCCCCGCATCTTGACGATCTGTATCTTGCGCACGACCGAGTTGCGCTGTGCACTTTGCGACAGCCAGAATATGCCGTCAGCAATGGTGTATACCGGGCCAGTCTGTGACTCGTTTTCGACGTACTCGCCAATCAGGAAGGTCGTCGCATGCCAACTGGTCATCTGCATCGACAGGCGCTGGACAAAATGCTGCAAATCGGCCGGCCCTTTGTCGTTGTAATCACTGGCCTGGACGATGGAGCGGAAGGAGTCCACGAAGATCAGGCTGGGCATAAAGGCCTTGGTTTCCTCCGCAATACGCGCCAGCACCAGGTCATAGTCGCCAGTCAGGATTTCATCTGCGAGGTTCACAAACTTGACGGCCTGCCCGGCCTTCTTCAGGTCAAAGAATGAAAATTGCTGCTGGTAACGCAGCATCTTCATCGTAGGTTCCCCCAACACGGTGAAGAATATGGCGCGGCAATCCGGTCCCGCCAAGGAAAACATGAGTTGGTGCGCCAGCGTCGTTTTCCCGCATCCAGGTGCGCCTGCGATGAGGTTGAACGAGAATTCCGGGATACCACCTCCGAGCAATTCGTCCAGGCCGGGGATACCCGTTGCCAGGCGTTTGATGATTACCTTATTGCTCATGTTTGCTTATCCTCGCCCAAGGTGCCTAGGGCATCGCCCCCCCACGCCGCACGCAAAATGCCATCGGTCAGGGAGTCGCCAATTAAAGAAGCCACGAGGTCAACAAAACTCGACAGCAGGAACGTGCTCGCCGCCAGTGCGTCCTCGTGGGTACGGGTTGCCAGCTTCGCCCGTAAGGTGTCCAGTTCTCTCTCCGCGCTGGCGGCAGGTTCCGCGTTGATCCATTGAAATGATTGGCCAGTCAGGAAGACGGTTCGCTCAAGGAGGAAATTGAAGCCATCTTCGCTAACCAGCGACGCGACCTGTAGGCGCAGGGGGCGCAACAATGTGACAAGCGCACTGCCCGGCTCGCCAGCTGGCAGTGAAGAAAGTAAATCCTTGATCTGTTGGCGCCGAGCCCCAGGGTTTTCCATATCAATCTGAATACACAGCGAATTTGATCCAATCGGACATTGCATGCATTCAGGCAGGACAGCGCCAAATCAGTCCTGTGCAATTGGCTGGAAGTCATTCGAGAACGGTTGCAATGTTAAATCATATACCAATACCCACTGGACGCGATAGAGCAGGCTTGCGCGACGCCAGTTTGTGGTGGTGGCGAAGGTGCTGACCTACTTGACGCTGGCACGGCCAATTTGCTTTCCTGTCGGTAAAAACCCCTCCGGTTAAGTACCGCATGGACAGTGCAATTTCCTCCCGGCACACTGACATCGGCGTGAATGTCGTCAAGCAGTGCCAAGCGCACCCCTGCTACGCTGCCTGGACTCGCGCGGCATTCGCCGTACCACCAAGGCCCGCGCCACCGTGCCGCCCATGGAATCGCGGTCTTTGCGAGACCAACACGGCAGTATGCATCCTGGGCGACTGGAGCACCGCCAGCGATTGACCAACCAACAGACTGGTCGCCTGGCCCAGTTCATAGGATTCTGCCAGCACAGCGGCCAGGGCCGATGGTCGTGCCTGACGAATCGTCCGCGGCTGCCATCTCATACCACTAGGCCCATCGTCCCGTCGCTACATGCGTGGCAGGCCGTCCTCGTTGACCTGAATGAACTCGCCCGGTTCCGTCGCCAACTGCACGCGATGATTGATGCCGCGATGCTGGTACGTGACATCCCAATATGCTGGCGTCGTGCTGGCGACTTCTTCGCAACGGCGCACATCTTGGCCATAGTTACCGCGGCCATCGCCTCCCATGTTCGATCCGATCGCAGCGCCGGCCAATGCGCCGCCGACCGTCGCGATGTTGCGGCCCGTTCCTCCGCCAACCTGATGCCCCAAGACGCCACCAAGCAAGGCTCCCACGATGGCGCCGCCGGCATTATTCATATCGTTTGACCTTGCAACCTGGCGCCGCTCGATCCAGCAACGTTGCTCAGGTGGCCCTACCACCGCACGTACTGAGGTGACTCGGGCATCATACCTCCGCTCGTGCGGGCGCTGGCGGTACGCATAGTAAGGCTGCGGCAATGGTGTGGGCGCCATGCGGTCATCATGCGCGTAGCCCCGCACCGGCCGAACTGAAGAAATACGATCATTCAATCCCATGCCAGCAAGTGAATCATAGCTCCCTTGCTGCAAAACTCTACATAGCCCATGGAAGTCGGCATCTTCACAGACTTCCCAACGCCCGCGCTCAATCACGGCGGATGAAGCGCGATCATTGAAACCGACGCGACGCAAGTCGTCGGCAATGTTGGAAATGGAGACGGCGCGACCACGCCAGCCTTCGCCTTGATATAGCGTGATTTGCGCCACTGCTTGCGCGTAGATCATCAACCCGCAAGTTGCGAGTACGGTGTTAAGTAGGATGTTCATTGTCATCTCCGGTTCAACGAAGCGAACGCCTTCGCTGTGGTCCATTTTGCCCAGCCAAGCAAGTGCATTGACCAAGCCAGATCGCGGCCCGCCTGCCTGCATGCAGTCAGCACCACGGACGGTTGGCAAAGGCCAGCATGCATGTGCCTGGTAGCCCAAACCCTTGCAGTGATGGGTGACCGGGCCTGGCGCCCCATCGGCGGACCGCCCATACCGACGAAGATCATCCGATGCCAAATACAGCGTCAATATGCTCGCGCGCATACAGCAATCCAAGCATGCGTGCCGAGTCAATTGTCCACGTCGTCACCGTGACCTCATAGTGCTTGACCCGCTCTTCATCGACACGCCTGATGCTCAAATAGCACCGCCACCTTGCAGTGGGCTTTCCCAATGAAGATCGCTTGGCGGCGCAGTCGATTTCATGGCTGCGATAGAGTTCCATGGCTGGGTCCCTTGTGACGCTGCATTGCATTGCTTCTGGTATCTTTATGATAGTGGCGCGCGGATCGATCGTTGTAGGCGCACATGCCCTGCGCGTGTCAGCGAAGCAGCGCGCGGTGCACGAGCCGGACGAAGCGCGGCTTGCCCCCACGGGTCACCTAGAGCCAATACTTCAGCAGCTCTGCAAACCACTCCTGCACCCGCTCCACGAGGGGACGCCGCTGCCATTGGCTAAGCGTCACTTCCTTGGAATTGCGCAGGTCTTCCTGGAAGGCGCTGGCCATCTCAGCACCAAAGGTATCGCCGATCACGATCACGTTCAATTCGTAGTTGTGCACGAAACTACGCTGGTCAATATTGGTCGACCCCACCGTTGACCAGACGCCATCCACCACTGCAGTCTTCGCATGCAGCACCGAGCGTTTCAGCTCGTGGATTCGTACCCCTGCTTCCAAGAGTTGTGTGTAGCTGGACCTGCCGGCGTGGCGCACGAGGCCGGCGTCTGAAATGCTGGGAAGCACGAGTTGCACATCCACACCCCGCCGTGCTGCGTTCGTCAATGCCGACAGCGTCTGCTTATCCGGCACAAAATAGGCGCTCGTGATGTGGATTGACTGCTTCGCCTCCTGCAACGCGAGCAGTAGCGCTTTGTAGATCTCAAAATGTCCATGCGGCGCGCTGGCGAGCACCCTGACGACCTTATCCCCCATCACGACCTGCTTCGGGAAATAATCCGCCCCCCTCAGCTCGTCAGCATCCTGTTCCAGCCATGCTTGAACAAATGCCCACTGCAAGGCAGGTACGGCGGGTCCCTCGATCTTTAAATGGGTATCGCGCCAGCCTGAATCGTCCCTGTCGTTGGCACGCTGATCGAAGCGCGCACGAAATGGCGAGCTGTTGGCATAGGTGTCACTGATGTTGACCCCGCCGGTAAAAGCCACCTTGCCATCGATGATCAATAGCTTGCGATGACCGCGGTTATTCAGCTTCCAGCCACTGCCGCGCAGCTTCGCGGGATTGACGGGATTGAAGGCCAGTAAATGAATGCCGGAAGAGCGCATGCGCTCAAAGAACGCCTGCGGCACGTTGATCGTTCCCACGCTGTCGTAGATCACGTTGACGACGACTCCTTCGCGCTGCTTCAGTATCAACAGATCGGCAAATCGTTCACCTTGCTCATCCTGATCAAAGACATAGGTTTCGAAATTGATGCTGTTCCTGGCAACCGCAATGGACTTTGCCATTTCGGCCATGGTCAGTGGCCCATCGAACAGAAGCTCAACTTTATTGCCAGCGATCAAAGGAACACCTGTGGCCGCCTCTTCCAGGATGGCCAGTGCCTTGCTGTCCAGTGTTGATGAAGACCAGCGCTTTTTCAGCAACCGCTCCGTGCCAGGACCGGGCAATCTGCCATGTGCGTCCCTGACCAGAGCCGCCTGGGCAGCCACCGCCTTGGCGTCGTCTAGTGAGACCGTGGGGAGTCCGGCACAAGCGGCCAGAGTCGCGCCCGCCAGCAGGGCCGGCAGGGCAATCCTTAGCGCATCGTTTTTCACATCCCCCCCCTCTCCTGCAAGCAGGCTATTGTGTATCGCATCCATCCACTTCTCTGTTCGATTACCAACATATATCCGAAGGCTGGGATCATCGGCGAAGACGTCAATGCCATATCCGGATTTCTTCTCTATACTGGTAGAAGTAGGGATCACCTTTGAACGCTTGGCCATGGTCGTACCTGGCCAACTTGCGGCGACTCCGGATAAGCATTGTCTCCAGTGCTCCAATGGCACGGTGAGGAAGGCCGCTATGTTGCATGAATTCCTGACGAACAATCGTACTGAGCTCATCGCCCGCTGCCGAGCAAAGGTTGCCATGCGAGAGCACTCCGCAACGGCCGAGCAGTTGCAAAACGGCGTGCCGATGTTTCTCGATCAACTGACGTGTACACTGCGGACGGAACAGGCGCACTGCGCACTCGAAGGCCAGGCTATGTCGGCCATCCCCGAGTGCGGCGTGGCCCGGGGAGAGCTGGGTGCATCGGCGGCATTGCACGGGCAGGACATGCTTGCGCTGGGATTCACGATCGATGAAGTCGTCCACAACTATGGCGACTTGTGCCAGGCCATCACCGACCTTGCTGTCGAGCGCGACGCGCCGTTTTCCGTCGATGAATTCAGGACATTGAATCGTTGCCTCGACAATGCGATTGCCTACGCGGTGAGTGCCTTTAGCTCCCAGCATGATTTCATTGAATCAGATCGCCACAATGCCGAAGAAAACAAGCGGATGGGTTTCTTTGTCCACGAGCTACGCAACTTGCTGGGCACCGCGAAACTCGCCTATACCGCCTGCCGGACGGGGAACCTCAACCTGGGCGGTGCCACTGGCGCTGTCCTGGAGCGCAGCCTGAACGGCTTAACCAGCCTGATTCAGAACGCCGTTTCACTCGTGCGTCATGAGCACATTGAAGGCGTGCGGGATATCTTCTCCCTGGCCGACTTTGTTGTGGAGATCGAAGCGGCAACGGCATTGGCGGCGGTGGCAAAACAATGCCAACTGAAGATCTTGCCTGTCGACCCGCAGTTGGCGATACGGGCCAATCGGCCGATGCTGCTCGCTGCAGTGGTGAACCTCCTGCAGAATGCCTTCAAGTTCACGCATCTGCACTCCGAGGTAACATTGGCATGCCGTGCTGTCGATGACAGTGTCCTGATCGAAGTCGCCGACCAGTGCGGCGGGCTAGGCGCCGACCTGGCTGCACGCATGTTCCAGCCCTTCGAGCAAGGCGGTGCCGACCGCTCGGGATTGGGACTGGGCCTGACCATCGCCCGGCAGTTTGTCGTCGCGAACAGAGGGCAACTGAGCGTACGCGATCTGCCTGAAGTTGGCTGCGTGTTTACGATTACGCTGCCTCGCCTTGCAATACCTCCCATCCCCGAATAAGTGAAGCCCCGCCCACGCGCACCATGCTATTACCTGACTATGAAACAGTACATTCGTTTAAGCAGTCCCATCGCAGAAGTCGTGGCCACGGGACTAGATGTCGACATGCTGTGGGGCAGCGTCAACGCATGGGCACATTTGCGTCGGCACCATGTACCACCTGACGTCGCGTTGCGCATCCTCTCGAACGCAGGCTCCCGGCGGGACTCGGATGCCTCACACCCGGCCCAGCCCAGCGAGCAGCTCAGGGCCTTGAAGCAGATGGCGAATTCGCGCACAACCGGCACGACAACCCGCCGCAACAAGGCCATGTCCCAAGTTGTGGATGGTGCCATCCACTTATCCATCACCCGGGGTAATCAATATGCCGAGGCGCTTCTGAAACTCTATCCGGTCTCGGCCCATCTGATCATGCGCGTGCTGTTTGATGCCGAACATCGTCGCCGGCTCGCATCCCAGCCGCCGCCGGCGCCCGGAAAACCGTAACCGTCTAGACGCCGCGATCCCTGGTCTGCTCACGCGGCCCGTTCCCTGCTCCGGATGCCGCCACGTCTCGTCAGGGCACCATTTGAAAGATCGTCAAGGACATCGCGTCGCGCTGGGACTTGCCAAACTCTGGGTGTACCCAGCAATGCCACATCCACTTCGTGATGTCGAACACTCCGAAGCCCGGCGCGGATGATGGGAAGCTTGCGTGCCAAACGCGCTAAAATATCTCGTCAGAATGGAACCGGTAGATCTGACGTTGGTCCGGGCCGCGTTTCGTGCACCAGCAGGCTGGCTCAGTGCACGCATGGGCATGAAAGGGTTAACAATGGAAATTGCCGTCCTTTTCGGGCTCATCCTGCTCAACGGCATGTTCGCGATGTCCGAGGTCGCATTGATGACGGCCCGCAAGGCCCGGCTCAGCAAGCTTGCGGACAACGGTGACAGCGCAGCGGAGATAGCCCTGCAACTCGACGCCGATCCCAACAAATTCATGTCCACCGTACAGATCGGTATTACGTCGATCGGTGTCCTGAACGGCATTGTCGGCGAAGCGACCCTTGCACGGCCGTTTGGCCAATGGCTGATATCCCTTGGCATTCCCCTTGGCTGGTCCCACAATGTATCAACGGCCCTGGTCGTCCTCACGATTACCTACTTTTCGATCGTGCTCGGCGAACTGGTTCCCAAGCGCTTAGGCCAACTGCATCCAGAATCGTTGGCGCGCATCGTTTCGCGTCCCATGGTGATCCTGGCAGGGCTTGCCAAGCCATTCGTCAAACTGCTGTCAGCGTCCACACAATTGGTGCTGCGCGCCCTTGGTGTGCGACAGACCGGAACACAGCCGATCACCGAAGAGGACCTGCACATGATGCTGGAAGAGGGTTCCGAAACCGGCGTCATCGAGGTCCACGAACACCAGATGGTACGCAACGTGTTCCGGTTAGATGAACGGCAACTGGCCTCCTTCATGGTGCCGCGCAACGATGTCATCTACTTTGACCTGGACGACGAACTGGCCACCAATTTGGCGCGCTTCGACAATTGCGAGCACTCCCGCTTCCCTGTGCTTAGTGGTGGCTGGCATCAGGTAAAGGGTATCGCCAGCGCGCGCCAAATGCTGTCGCAAGCATTGCATGGTACCCCACTGGACTTGGGCACCCAGCTTCAGCAGCCCGTCTTTGTGCCGGAGACCTTGACCGGCATGGAGTTGCTGGAACACTTCAAGCAGACAGGGACTCATCTGGTCTTCATTGTCGACGAGTACGGCGAAGTACAAGGTATCGTCACACTGCAAGACGTGCTGGAGGCCATTACTGGCGAATTCAAGCCCTCGCGCGCCGAAGACGGCTGGGCGGTGATGCGAAAGGACGGCAGCTGGCTTCTTGATGGATTAATTCCGGTTCCCGAGCTCAAGGACCATCTGTCACTTCTGAGCGTTCCCGAAGAGGAAAAGAGCCGGTATAACACCCTCAGCGGCATGGTCATGCTGTTGCTCGGAACGCTTCCTCGAACGGGCGACATCTGTCACTGGCAGGGGTGGGATTTCGAAGTAGTCGACCTGGACGGGCTGCGCATCGATAAAGTACTGGCGACACGACACCCGCTCGAGTTCCGCGAAAGAACGGCTCAGACTAACGCTTGACTCAGCACAAACGTTAGTGAGATTCGATCGTCGTGACGGGGCGACTCAGTAACTCAACAGCATGCCTCACAGGGTGCAGCGTCCAGTGCCACCGACCGAGGCCGGCACACCGGTCGCTCCGCTGCTGCAAAAATCGGACTATGCTAGAGCCATGTAATCAGAGCGTCCTCGGGGCACATCCAGGTCCATCGAGACCATGGTCATACGGTGTACTGCCGCGCACGCCTAATTCCCCAAGGCTGGCGGTTCGATCGACCGTCCGGGAGCGACCATGCGCAGTGCATTAAAGAATCAACGGGCCAATCTGGCAACGATCGCGGCGCTGGCGATGTTCAGCCGGGGACTGGAACCCGAGTTCCCTCCCCCTGTTCTCCAGCAGCTAGCCCACATTCCATTGGCGCCGCTCGAAGCCACCACCGGTATCGTCGACCTCTCAGACCTGCCTTGGTTCTCCATCGACAATGACGATTCACATGACCTCGATCAGCTGACGGTCAGCGCATCACTGCCAAATGGTGTCGTGCGCGTGTCCGTCGCCATCGCCGATGTCGACGCCCTTGTTGCCAAAGGGACGCCGATTGACCAGCATGCCCGTCACAATACCACTTCCGTCTATACGTCGGCCAGGATTTTCCCCATGCTGCCGGAGCTGCTCTGCACCAACCTGACCTCACTCAATCCGGACGTGAACCGGCTCGCGATCGTCAATCAAATGGACTTCAGTGCCGATGGCGTCCTGCTCGGATCAACAATCTTCCGAGCGACAGTGCGCAACAAGGCACAGCTTGCTTACGACGCTGTATCGGCGTGGCTGGAAGGGACCGAGGCCCTACCCGTGGCAGCACAACGTGTTCCAGCTGTCGCCAGCCTGCTGCGGCAGCAGGATGCTCTGGCACAAAAGCTGCGCCTGCTGCGGCACACCCAGGGTGCGCTCGAGTTCGAGGGATTTCAACCGCATGCACTGTTTCATGGCGACCGGATCGCCGATATCCGCCTGCAACCTCACAACCGTGCACGACAGTTGATCGAAGAGTTCATGATCGCCACCAACGAATGCACTGCGCATTATCTCGCAGCCCAGGGTGGCGCCTCACTGCGGCGCGTGGTACGCTCGCCCGAACGCTGGGCACGCATCATCGAGGTGGCGCAAGGCTACGGGGCAACACTGCCGGCGCTCCCCGACGGCAAGGCACTGCAAACGTTTCTGGCGCGCCAGCATCAACGTGATCCCCTGCACTTTCCGGACTTGTCACTGATCATCGTCAAGCTGATGGGATCGGGTGAATATGTCGTCGAGAAACAGCATGGCGCACCCATAGGTCACTTTGGACTGGCCGTGCAGGACTATATGCATTCGACGGCGCCAAACAGGCGCTTTCCCGATTTGATCACGCTGCGCCTGGTGAAAGCGGCATTGGCGCGAATCCCCGCTCCGTACTCGGATGCTGAACTAGCCGAACTGGCCGCGCATTGTACGGCCCAGGAAGACGCCGCCAGAAAAGTGGAACGGCAGGTACGTAAATCCGAGGCGGCCCTCTTGCTCCACTCCAGCGTTGGACAGCACTACAGCGGGATTGTCACAGGACTCAATAGCCAAGGTTCCTGGGTGCGGATCCTGACCCCACCAGCCGAAGGCCGGCTGACGGGCGCATTACCCGAGCTGAAGATGGGCCAAACAATTCGTGTGCAACTGGTGTCAACGTCGGTTGAACGTGGTTTCATCGACTTCGCCGTTGCCCACACGATGTAACCGTGCTCTTCGGCAGGTGCTGCTTCGAATTGGGCACCTGCACGCAATCCGCTGGAACAATCAATCGACAGCTCATCTCCACAGCAAGACAAGCAACTGCCAGTGTTGCCTGCTCGCGCGCGCTCGTCGAGCCCATCTGCGTGAGCAACATCTGCCGCACGCCCCTCCTGATGCCAGGGCTGGCGTCGATTCCACATACTGTCGAGTTCAGTTGGCAGTCATTCTAGTGGTCAATGCCGGGCTTGAACAAGGATTCCTATAATCCATCGCAAACCCGCTAAGATGAAAGTATGTCCGGTCATTTTCGTTGAAGAGGCTCCGATGAATCACCATAGCCCACTTGCACTGGTAGACCAGACCAGCATCATCGATGGCTATTCCTATCGCGTATCCACGAACGCAGTGCTGGGTGGGGTTCGGGCACAGTTGGTCTGGATCGGTGCCCCCAAAGATCGACAACGCCCACCCGACGAAACCATCTGTACGCCCACGCTGCGCAACGCACGGGCAGCGATCCTTGAAGCGCACGCCCTGGCACTGGAGTATGTCCTGGCATGGCGGCCTCCAGGTCCTGCATCGTAACAGGAATTCGCCACCGCACGACCTTTCACGCCCCTCCCGCGACCGGCATAGCAGGAACAGACACGGTGCATCCGCCATCGCCGCGCGAACTAAGGCTCGCCAGTACCCCGACCGTGCCCCCCCAATTCAACGTGACCAATCCGCGGCGCCAACTGGAGGCGGTGTCGGGAAGTTACCGTCTCATCGCAGACATCCATTCTCTGTCACGATTGTCGATGTGGGCGAGTGCCATAGGATGCCTTCGGAATGTCCGACGTTCGCCAAGCGGACTCTGGCGAGCGAAGAAGCGGCGTGCGCCAGGCGTGCCTGGGAATCTCCAGGGCGCTACCAGGCAAAATCCGGTTCGATCCCCCGGTCCAATTCGGGGGATCGATCGTGCAAGGAAGCGATTCGTGCTATCGTGATGGTGTTGAAACCATCTGGGGCAACGCCATGTCATTCTCTCCAGAACGCCGACTGCAGTGCGCGAAGGCAACAGCCATTGATCATGCCATTGACCTGGCCTGCACGCATGGCTTCTCTTTTGCCTCGGCGTACCTGCGTAACCAGAGGCTACGCAACGACACGATCGCTCGTGTCCTGTCTGGTCCCCGGGACCAGCATCGCCAGCATGAATGTGCCAGCATACCGCCCGAGTTACCATATACATCAGAAGCCGGGGACGCGAGCGAGACGCCTGTCCGACAGCTAAGTTACAGTTCGCGCCAAAACGTTGGGCACCTGCGTTAATGCGACGACCGCATGGCTGACTAAGTAATCAATGCCACACCATGCTTGCGAAACCAAACGTCATCCGTCGAGCTGACATTGCCGCCAGTATGATTGTAATTAATGGTCAGTTCTTCATGGATTTCGATGTCTCGGGCGGCAATGAAATGGAGCTGCTGCTCTTCAGCAAGCGCAACGTACCTCAGATTTGCGGGATTGGCGTGGTTGTACATGCTGCCCCAACCAAGGGCTAAGCAACCCGCGGGTTCCCCCTTTGTCAAATGTCCCCAATTGAACAACAAACGCTTTAGCTCCTCGGGAAACTGAGCCCAGTACGGGGAAAGCAGCACAACTGGGCAAGCTTCCACGAGTTCACCAGTCGATATCCGCCGACTAGCAAACACGCCCCTGCCTTTTGAAGTGCCCGTGTCCTTGATGTAGCCGAGACAAGCCTTGATGTTCGTCATACCTACAGGACCTCCCGCTTTCCATGCATCGCGCGTGCAACGGCCACGCTCCGCCGTAGAAAACCTCACAATGTTCGGCGGTAATGCTGCAGCACCATGGCACGCCGGCCACGCAGCGATCTCACAGTCTCCCCTTATTATGGGCCTTTCGATCGACGGCGCGTTGGCTGCTTCTCTTGAAGAATCAGTTTCCTTCGCTGCACCACACAAATCTGACTGCAAAGCTGCTGCCAGAAAGTGGAGTGTAATGTGTCATCGCGATGGTGAAACGCTTGTCTAACCGCTGCCGGCCGAATTCCCCTGCTTGGGCATCTCCACCTACCGAAAGAATCGAGATGGTCCGGTTCAAGCGGTTTGCGCCCTACGATATCAGGCACAGAATGCCAGTGTGATGCGTGAGTATCGATGACATGGGTGCGCGTGCGTACCGACGACTTCGACCATTCGGCGCATAGTGAATTCATTGCATCTGACCGAAGTATTCGCCCTGTTGAATACACAGCCCGATTGGCTCTGCATATTCTTTGAAGGGAGTTTCGTATGGACGAATATTTGTCAGCGTCAGCTCGTGGCGACGCCGCGTCGCACAACAATGATATGGGCGTGTCCGAACAGGTTCGTCTTGATGCTGCACTGGACGAAGCATTGTGTTGTACTTTCCCGGCGAGCGATCCCGTTGCCCTGGACTTTGCCATGACCTCGCATGTCTCAACGCGAGCCGAACTCATTAGACGGGCATTCCCACGGAGGTCATCATGAACCCCGTTACATCATTCTTAGTCGGCGTCTGCCTGCTGGCGAGCACCGGCGCCCTTTACTTGGGAGCGCCATACGTTGCCTTGCTCTTCTTCGCCCTCGGCGTTCTCATCGCACTATCGCTGAAGATGGCCAATGCGTGGGAAAAGTATGTCATTTTGAGGCTGGGTAAGCTGCAGAGCGTCAAAGGAGCGGGCCTGTTTGCCATCATTCCGATCATCGATAGCGTGGTCGCGATCATCGACGTGCGTATTCAGACCACTGCCTTTAACGCCGCCGAAGCGCTCACCCGAGACACCGTTCCCGTCAATGTCGACGCGATCATTTTCTGGCATGTAGACGACGCGGAAAAAGCGGCGTTGGCGATCACGCATTATCGGGAAGCAATCGATCGCGTTGCACAAACGTCGTTGCGCGAAATGATCGGTGCATCGATGCTGGCGTCACTGTTATCTGAACGCAAAGAGGCTGATGCGCTGCTGAAGGATGTCATTGCGCGGAAGACGGCGGCATGGGGTATATCAGTCAGCTCCGTCGAGATCCGCGACGTAGCAATTCCCGTCGCTTTGCAAGACGCAATGTCTCGTCAGGCACAGGCAGAGCGCGAAAAGCAGGCTCGTGTGATTCTCGGCTCTGCCGAAGTAGCGATTGCAGGCAGGTTTGTCGAGGCGGCAGACATGTATGCAGGGCATCCCGCAGCATTGCAGCTGCGGGCGATGAATATCATCTATGAGACAACAAAAGAGCGCGGCGCCACAGTCCTGATTCCGAGCACGATGATCGATAGCTTGAATCCGCCCGCAACCATGGAGCGGCCAGCAAGGGTTGAACGAAGGGCATCGGGTCCAGTGGTAGCTATGAGCAAAGTTGCGGCCTGATTCTAATGATCCCAGGCACACTCAGTACAAGTTCCTGAAGGAGCATGGCTCGGTGAATGGGCGCCAACTGCCCTCCGCCCCCAAGTATCGACCAAGGATCGTTGCGCGGCGTGGCATCGGCAAGCCCGCTTACCGCGCACGTTGCTGCCGCCGCAGCCGTTGGGCGGGAAACCCAAGAGGCTGACTGAGCGACGTCTCTGACAGCCGCCAGGTCTTGCAGTTGCCTGCACAGTACCACGCAATGCCCCAGGCTCGTCGCGCACCGAACCTCCACATCCACGATTATGCAGCCGACCATCGATGTATCTGCATACGCTCTCTTTCCGCTGATCTCACCACCCACAGGTGGCAACTGGCGAAAGCTCCCTCACTCACTGATCAGTCGCAGTCCTTGCAGGGATCAAGATGGTAGCACCGCACGATTGACCAACTGTTGCGCAGTCATTACGCTCGCTCTATGCTGTCAATGCGAACCTGGTCGCACCCTGGCGCTGGCGTCTTCGCTAGCCAGAACCCCGACGATGAGAGGCGAACCTTGCATGAATGACTTGGCGCGCCACCGCGAAGCAGAACGCTTCATGCATTTTGTCTACAATGTCACGGACTACGCAGTTTACGCCTTGTCGCCCGAAGGGCTCGTCATGCATTGGAATGCCGGCGCTGAACGATGCCAGGGCCACACCGAGGCTGAACTTCTCGGGAAACACTTCTCCCTGCTTTATCCCGAAGAGGATCGCCGCTCCGGTCATCCGGACCAGGTGTTGCAAATCGCGGCCCAGGGCCGATTCGAAGAAGATGGCTGGCTGGCAAGGAAAGATGGCTCCCGATTCTGGGCGAGCGTGGTGCTGAACCCCATCTCGGATCCCCATGGCGTGCTCCAGGGCTTTGCCGGCATCACGCGCGACATCACCGAACAGAGAAGAAGCCAGGAAGCCGTGCGCGCCACCGAAGCACAATTTCGCTTGCTCGTCCAGGGTGTCACGGACTATGCCATCTACCTCCTCTCCCCCGAGGGTATTGTCACCAACTGGAACGCAGGGGCCGAGCGCATCAAGGGCTACCGGAGTGATGAAGTTGTCGGGACGCATTTCTCCCGCTTCTACACGCCCGAAGACCGCTCCGCCGGATTACCGGATATTGCGCTGCGCACCGCGGCGACCAAGGGCCGGTTCGAACGCGAAGGCTGGCGCATCCGCAAGGACGGCACACGCTTCTGGGCCCACGTCATCATCGACCCGGTGCTCAACCAGATGGGTGAACTGGTCGGATATGCAAAAGTGACCCGCGACGCCACAGAGCGCCGGGAAGCCGAACATGCGCTGGAACAAGCCAAGGATGCCTTGTTCCAGTCGCAGAAAATGGACGCCATTGGCAAGCTGACCGGCGGCATTTCCCATGACTTCAATAACCTGCTCAACATTATCAGCAACGGCCTGCATGTCTTACGCTTGGAAAGCGACCGCCATGCTCGGTTCAAAACCATCGAAGCGATGGAACGGGCAACGAAGCGCGGGACGGCACTCACCCAGCAACTGCTGGCGTTTGCAAGACAGCAGCCAAACAAACTCGAGTGCGTCAATATCAACAAGGCGCTCTCCGCCTTTGAGGCCGTCCTGCGCCGCGCCGTTCCGGGAACGATCAATCTCGACATTCAACTCGGCCCTAGCCTGCCCGACATCCTGGCTGACCTCCCGCAACTGGAAGCGGCAGTCTTGAACCTCGTGGTCAACGCCACGCACGCCATACCCGATACCGGGACCATCACGGTCACCACCGGACTGGCCGAAGTTCAACCTTCTTCAGACCTCACGAAACCGCAAGAACAGGTCCAGGTGCAAGTTCGTGATACGGGGATGGGAATGTCCGAGGAAACAAAGTCCCGTGCCATCGAGCCGTTCTTCACCACCAAGCCGCTCGGCAAGGGGTCTGGTCTTGGTCTAAGCCAGGTCTTCGGCATGACCAGTGATGCCGGTGGCAAACTGGATATTGAATCCAGCCTCGGCCAAGGCACCTGCATTACGCTCAGTTTCCCGGCGATCGGTCAACCGAGTACTTCCGAAGCCAGCGCACATCCCATCGGCAAAGTACTGGTGGTTGACGATCAGGCAGACGTGCTTGACATCACCGCGCAATTGTTCAGGCTGCTCGGATATGAAGTCATTTCAGCAAATAGTGGTGCTGATGCCCTCGACGCTTTGCGTCGCCACGCTGACATTGATGTCCTCTTCAGCGACCTGGTCATGCCTGGTATGACGGGACTCCAACTGGCTTACGCCACCCGTCAGGCACACCCTGATACCGAGATCATCCTCGCCACTGGCCATCCGACCTCAATGATGCGTCAGGAACATCCTGGACTGGAGCAATTCCGTTTGCTCGGCAAGCCCTATACGCTGGAGGACATCGCCCGGCTCCTGGACAGAGGGGTGCGTTGCGTCAGCTGACAATGCCGGTAGGGCGTCACGCGCCACACCCGATCACGCAACGCCCTGGCCATCACTCAGTGATGGCACCACTGACATCGGCTCGGAGGCGCGTTGCAACGCCGCAGGGGCGAAACAGTGAACTGCTGGGTCACACACATTCACTTGCCATCGAAAAACCGCATAACGCTCCAACCAGCATTCGCTTCGCACCTTTGATGTATCCCGATTGCCCCTCAAGAATTCAGATCTGCTCCAGCAGATGCCCTAATTTTGTTCCGCATGACCTGCTCTTCCACTAGGTCCAGCAGATCGCTCAATTGCCCCACCATCACTTCGGCGCGCGCCACATCGCTGCTCGCATCCCCTGGCCCCTGTTGCTCCAGCTCACGGCACAAATCCGCCATGCTGAAAGCACCAGCGCCAAGTGCCGCCGATTTGACGCGGTGGCCGAGTGCACGCACCGCCTGCACGTCGCCACGCGCCAACGCGGCCTCCATGTTGCGGACATCCTCCCGCGTGATTTGCAAAAATTGGTCCACAAATTTCCGCACCTTTTGCAAGTCGTCGCCCAACAGGCTGGCCAGCACCGTTAAATCGATCACGGCCGCGTTGCCGCCTAGTGCACACTTGCGTGCGGACACCGGCGGACGCTGCTGCCACACCCCAACCAGCGCCACACCTTCCGGCAGCCAGTTGGCGATGGTCTGGTACATCCTGGCCGGCTGGATAGGCTTCGATATGAAATCGTCCATGCCGGCATCAATGCAACGCATCCGTGCCTCGGTCGTGGCGGTGGCCGTCATCGCCAACACCGGCATACCAGCCCACTGAGGCGCGGCGCGGATCCGGCGCGTTGCCTCCAATCCATCCATCTGCGGCATTTGCAAGTCCATCAGCACGCAGTCGAAATCGGTTTGGCGCAACAACGTCAACGCCTCGAGGCCATTATTGGCGATACAAACAGTGGCGCCCACTTCTTCCAGCATTTCCTGCGCGATTTGCTGATTGAAGGTATTGTCCTCCACCAGCAGGATACGCGCCGCTTTCGACGCCACCGCGCCCTCGGTGCCATGGCTGCTCGCCAGCATCTCTGCGGCGGCATCATTGAGTTGGTCCAGCAGCATAGGCTTGGACATGAAAGGCACACCGAGCTGTGCGGTGAACCAGAACGTGCTGCCGATTCCGCGCTGGCTGCTGACGCCAACTTCGCCCCCCATCAACTGGGCCAGCTCTTTGCAGATCGCAAGGCCAAGCCCCGTCCCTCCATGTTCACGCGTGGTTGACGTGTCAGCTTGCTGAAACGAGACAAACAACTTCGCGATCTCCGCCTCTGACAGGCCAATACCCTGGTCGCTTACTTCGAATCGAACCAGACAGTCGTGGGTGTCGTCCGCCACCTTGCGCATCCGGACCAGGATCCTGCCGCGCTCGCTGAACTTGATGGCATTATTGGTGTAGTTAATGAGTACCTGCCCCAGTCGAAGCGGATCACCCAACAGCATCGGCGGCAGGTCAGGATCGCGCTCGAACGCCAATTCTAGGTTACGTCCGGCCGCCTTTTGCGCGACCACAGTCGTCACTGTCTGCACCAGGTCGTCGAGCGCAAATTCGACTGCTTGGATTGCCATCTTGCCAGCCTCGATCTTGGAAATGTCGAGGATGTCGTCAATGATGTGCAGCACATGCTCACTGGCGAAACGGATCTTTTCGAGGTAATCGCGTTGCCGCGGTGCGAGCTCGGTTTTCAATGCCAAGTACGCCATGCCAATGACGCAGTTCAACGGAGTGCGGATCTCGTGACTCATATTGGACAGGAACTGTCCCTTGGCCATGCTTGCGGCTTCGGCCAACTGCTTGGCCTGTCGCAGTTCGCTATTCTTGGCTTCAAGCTCCACCTCATGGCGCCTCTCGGCAGTCACATCGTGGTAAATGGTCACAAATCCGCTTACCGTTCCATCCGCGTCAAAGATTGGGCGACCAATGATATTGAGCTGTACGCCATTGGCCATGGTTCGCGTGAAATTGTGCGGCTGGAACTTCAAGCAAAGCTCTACCCGGGCAGCCACCAGGTCGTCGATCGTGCCTGCCCCATAGTCTCCGCGCAACGCCAGGTAACGAAACACTTCGGCCATGGTGACGCCAGGATGCATTACCCCGTCCGGAAACCCTTGCACTTGGCAAAAAGCCGGATTCCAAAACCGTATGGTCAGATCGCGATCAACAATGGTAACCCCGACCGGCATGAACTCCAGGGCAGCAGCCAGCCTGGGGAAATTCAACCTGATGAACTCTTCACTTTGGGCTGTCGATTTCATAAGTCAATCATCCGGCAGCACCATTGAAGATCACTGCGCTGCCTCCAGATGCGATCGCTTGAGATGTGGAAAGGGTATCACGTCCACGGGTATTCGTTAGCGCGCCGAACTCCCCCTGAGCTCTCACTCCTGCACGCCCACTGGTAAGCCCGTTCACGCGACGGTGCTCCTTAACTATCATTCGGCTAGATTCTGTTTCCCGTAATCGGAATATAACCGCTTGCGTGATTGCATCACCAACTCGATGCGACGATCCTTGACCTCCTCCTCGCCCTAAAGCGCTACGCGGCAAATTGCGTAGTCACTTCGGTGGGTTCCTGCTTCACAGAGTGACCTGACTGCGCCAGCTCTCCACAGGCTAACAAGCGGAGCCCCCGCTCTAATATGTTGATCGCGCCGACCACGTCGGCATGGTTCGTATAGCCGCACCCGACACATTGAAAGCGTGCCTGCGTACGGCGGCTTTCGGGCGACACATGACCGCAATCCGGGCAAGTCTGACTCGTATGGTGCGGCGGCACAGCAACCAGGATCCCGCCATTCCAAGCCAATTTATACAGCAGCTGGCGCCTGAACTCGCCCCAGCCCTGATTCAGAATGCTGCGGTTCAGCCCCTGTTTCTGTCTCACCATTTTGCCTGGCTGCTGCGCCGTTCCCTTGGCCGACCTCGTCATGTTTTTGACTTGCAAGTCTTCGATACAGACGATCGCGTGGCTTTTGCTGATCGCCGTGCTGGCCTTATGCAGGAAGTCCCTGCGTATATTGGCAATGCGCGCGTGCAATCTCCGCACACGGGCTTTGGCCTTACGCCAGTTCCGGCTGAATTTCACCTTTCGGCACATTTGCCGTTGATACCTTGCCAGACGCTTTCGATGCCGCTCAAAACAATTCACCGGCACGATGTGCGCGCCATCGTCGAGCTTCGCAAAGTGGACGATTCCCACATCGATACCGACCGCGGAATTCACTACTGGAGCGCAGGGTTCGGCTTCGAGTTGGGTCTGAATTGAAACGAACCATTTTCCGGCAACGCGACTTACCGTCACGTTGCGCAGTTCTCCCACGACGTGGCGGCTATTCCGGTAGCGCATCCAGCCCAGCTTCGGCAGAAAAATCCGGCAATTACTCTGGTCGAGTTTGAACTGTCTGGCGTCCGGGTAGCGGAATGATGCCTGGTCTCCCTTGCGCTTGAAACAAGGGTAGGCAGCCCGCTCCGCAAAGAAATTGCAGAACGCTTGATCCAGATGTTTGAGCGCATGTTGCAATGGATGGCATGGCGCCTCGCGCAGCCAGGGCATTTTCGGATCGTTGCGCCATGTGGTCAAATGCTTTGCCATCGTGACATAGCCGATAAATGGCTCGCCAGCCACGTGGTTTTCTTTGAGCAGTGCCAAGGCTTTATTAAAGACGAACCGGCACGCTCCGGCAAAGCAGCACATTAGGCGTTGTTGTCGGCCATCAGGAACCAGTTCGAATCGGAAGGCTTGTAGACGCAGCATACCTTCACTAAAGTTTGGTCTATGAGCACTTCAAGCGAGCTCCGCCAAGGAAGGCATTGCGTGTTCATGATGCATGTACATTTGGTCTTCGTCACCAAATATCGCCGCAATGTGTTTGCCAAAGAGATACTGGACGACTTGCGTCAGATCTTCGCCCGCGTCTGCGCGGACTTCGAAGCGCAGCTCATCGAATTTGATGGTGAAGATGACCATGTGCACTTGCTGGTGAACTACCCGCCGAGGGTGGCAGTTTCGCGCCTGGTCAACAGCCTCAAGGGTGCATTCAGCCGAGTGATTCAGAATAGAAATTACCCGTCCATCAGGCAAAAACTGTGGGGCGGAGCCTTGTGGTCCCCCTCATATTTTGCCGGGAGCTGCTGCGGCGCCCCACTTGCGGTGATCCAGCAATACATCCAACAACAGCAAACACCACATTAATGCGAAGTAAAGGACGGCGGCGCCGTCCGCGCTCTTGATCCCGCCGTAAACGACGGGGTTTGCCGCGCATTCGATCAATCATAGCAGCTCCCCTTGCGCGACATGGACGCCGGCGTGCCGAATTGCGCAACAACGTTGCCGTAATCGTCGGCGCGGCCGTGGCTCAATCTGAATCCGGCACTTCCCTCACGGCAGCGATTGCTACACACCGCCTCGCATGGACTTGCGCATCATCAATAGTGCCTCGCGACAGCTGTTACTGCGCCTCGCGCGAAGCCGCAAACGTAGGCCCATTGCATCCCGCACACGCCTGTGTGGTCCATGCTGATCCACCAAGCTCTGTGGCATAGTTTGGCTTTACCATGCAAATTCGAATCGACAATCCGACCGGGAGAGCTTACCGTGACAGCCCGCGATACAAGGGATAGCGAGCATCCCACCACTTACATCAAGTCAAATGCAATCGACTTCGCGCGTGAAATGCTCTACCGCCACGCAATCGTGTTGCGGGGCGTCGCCAGGGACATCAAGATCAATAGCAGGTCGTTCATCTTGAAGCGACCTGACAGTTCGCACCTTGTGATCTGGTCCTCGCAAACAGAATTCCTGAACACATCCCCGTCTACTCTCAACGACGCAGAGGTCTTTGTTCGTGGCCGCACCATGAACGGACGCCTCTTGGCAGAATCGATTGCCTCCTCCGAATGAGAACTCGCAAAGATTAGAACAGTGCGCCTTGGTTGTACGTAGAAGGCCGTTTCGACCTGACTTCCCTTCTGTTCCCCCTACCTAGCCTGCCCCCCCTGGTCCCGTTGAGTGCGCGGCGGGCCGAGGTAGGCATTACTATTAATTCGACGCAGCTCGGTAGTTCATCAGGCCTACGCTCGCCCCGGCCAACGGAACTTGCCTGGGCGAGCACTTATTCCTTTTTTGAGCTGGCGATCGCAAGGCAAGAGTTGCGCTCCTTGCCCTGTGGAACCAGGAGCCATGCATGCGCCCATTTCAAGGTTGTATCGGGTAGCCGCGCTGGTTGATGCCGCCGCAAATCGCTCCAGGGCAAGGCTCGATCTGCATCGCGTGTATGGGTTTCGTGAATAGGATGACTGATCGAAGTACCTCATTCGATAAGCATAGTGTCGGCGAATATGGAGGGTTTGACGAAAATCAATCTTACGCAAGATGCGGGTTACCAAGTATTGCGGAGCAATTGTGCGCAATGCTAGACTTTTCGTAACGCATCATCAACATTCGCACTCATCATGCCGACCTGGGAAATTTGCTACGTCGACCGTGAATTGAAACGGCACGTGATCTCCATCTTATCCGACGACAAACCGACCCTCAGCGCAGCAGCGACCATTGTCCAAACGCGCGTGACAGGACGCCATGCCCGCGAAGCATACCTGTTGAACTTCCCCTTGGATCCGATCGTTTTTCTGTTGGCTCGCGGCATCGTCATCACCGCCGTTGATCCGAGCCAGTAAGGCGGAAAATCCGATATCCCCCCGACGCCGTTGTCGCTTGATTGACATGGCTGTCGTAACTCGGCCCCCGATCAACTTGCCGGTGTTGGCGCCTGACCAGAGCGACCATGAATTACTTTGCGCTACTTTGGATGCTTGCTAAATTAAATTCTGGAGAGATTGGTCGGGGTTCAGTCCCTGCCTGACGCACATCCCGTCACTCCTCCACACACTCAGAAGTGCTTCGCAGTAGTGGTCTGCCCTTCGCGTAGCTAACTTTAGGTCAACCATTTATCGAGGCCCGCGCGCCGCGAACCGCAACGCGCATAGCATTTGAAGACCATGACTATCGTGTCGCCGAATCGATCCATATATATGCTTAGGCGATGGCGTGTCCCCATGCTATCGTCAATGGCTGCCCTGACTATATCGATTCCAGTCCGCAGCAGTGCAATCACTGAAGCGGAGGCTATATGAAAGATTTCACTCGGCCCGACGAAGGCATGGCCTTGGCCGTCGATACAGCGATCAAAATGGCGACATCTTCCGGATGCTTACTCACATGGCAATACCTGCAAATGCACGCAGTTCCAAAAGGTGTGGCGACGCGGGTACTCTCCCAGAATGGCCCACGGCGCGCTTCAACCTCCAATGGCCGAGACATGTTACGGGAGCAGGGCCCAGCGAACGGCGAGGAAGGTGCCGAACAGGCGACAAAACTGGCTGCGACAGGATTGCGAACCGTCCTAAAGTTCCGCTTACCCAGGACAAATATCACGCTTTCCGAAACGATCGATCAGGCTATCGAGATGATGGGGGTTCACAATCGGTTCTACGCTGAAGCACTATTGCGCATCCATGCCGTCCAAACACCAGTCATCATGCGGGTGCTATTTGACGCGGCACGCCGACGGAGCATTGCCTCACCAACCATTCCTCTAGCGCCAGCACGTGGCATTCGATTGCTGCACTCAGTCTGAAGCAAAATCCCCACAACGGGACGCGATAGTAACAGAAGCGCAACTCGTCAATCTCTGCCTTTTCGCGTGGCGTCCTGAACAAGGTGACGGTGGATTTCGGCCGTCAACGTTTCGATTCGCTCTGCCATCGCCCTGGTGATTTCTGTCAGCTCAGTGTTCTGACGGAGCAGCTCCAACGTTTGCGCGGAATGCTTGGTCGATGCGACGGCGATCGCCTCGCGGTGCTTGGCGTCGGCTTCAGAGTGCGCCTTGTCCCGCGCCGCTTGGCGCGTTTGTGCTAACAAGATAAGCGGTGCAGCATAGGCCGCCTGCAAGCTAAATACCAGATTCAGGAGGATGAAGGGGTAGACGTCAAAATGAACCAACCCAAAGACACTGGCTGCAATCCACGTGGCGACAATGATGGATTGCAGGCCAAGAAAAAGTGAGGTGCCAAGGAAGCGCGCAAAGGCTTCCGCCTTCAGCCCGAACGCGTCACTCCCAAACGTCTTGGATAAGTGTTCGTGCTGGCGATGAAAACGCAAATGATCGACATGTGATTCACCTGCCGAAGACAAGTTTTCGGTTTGAGATGAGTTCATACAAGCTCCCGACGTGCCCGGAAATGATTCGCTCACTATAGCTCACCTTGGGATCGCAATTCCCAGCTCGCTACCGTGGTGGGCATCGACGATCACTGCACCAACGCGCCAGCGAGTTAGGGCGTACACTGAATACGAGTCATGACGTAGAAGCGCGGCCAAGGACATCACGCGCCAGGCGTTCCATCGCCAGTCGACCAGTGCACGCACGATGTCCTAATACGTTGAAGGAGAACATCATGAACAGTACAAAGAAAGTCCAGGACCCAACGCCTCAAAAAGCGTTCCCTGGCAAAACAGGCGACATCAACAAGCAGCAGCAGAAAGCCACCCAGAATGAAGTCGCAGGTCGACATAAAAATGACGGCATCATGGGGCATCGTGGCACGCGCTGAGGTCGATGGGAGACATATTTTCCAGCCCGACGATCTCAACTCATTGCCGTAACGCTTTTTCATTCACGCCTGAGGCTGCTGTGCAGCTATGCGCCATCCTCAGCGAGTCGCTGCATGATGACTGCCGGCAGTCTGGCTGCAAAAATATTGAAGTCAATCTTACTTTTGCCTCGCGGTGGTGGAAGTCCTGCCTGAAAACAGCGAGGAATTCACGCTCCATTTTGTTTACCCCAGTCGGCACCACATTCCTCGTGCCGTTCGCCTGCTCACCGAATTTGCTATCAGTGATGCTGGAACGGGGCATGATGGTCCCGCCGAAGCCTACGACGCAAATCGGTACGTAGCAATGGACATCATGTCAGCATTTGGCGACTAAACAAGTGCCAAGATTCGATATCGCGCTTGATGACGGCGTGAATGGTCAAAAGAGCTCTTCGACGCGCGACATCGAGAAGCGTTGGCCGAAATCACTTGCGCGCTGTCGCCCGGATGCACCATCAGTCCCAATTAGCAACGGTCCCTGGCGTTAATACCAGGGCGCACAGTGTTGTCATGATACTATTTTCTTTCCAGCAAGGGAGGTCACCGTGCTTTTCCATTGCATGACTCGGCACGGCTTTGCTTCTGCGAGCGTCGTTCGCACCGGTGATCTAGTTGACATCGATGTGCAATGCCAGGGTAGTCGCGTCGCCCTACCTGGCGTTCGCTTCATGATCCGCTTCCACGCGCCGAGAGTGAATGGGATCGATCGGAACACATCGGGAAAGCACTTTGCGTTGTTAGGGCTCTCGCAATTCAACTTCACTAAGAATCCTAAACCCTGCACCTCGACGCAATACTCGTTCGACGACCTGGTTCTTGATGATTCGTTGATCCTCAGCGAAGCTGTGTGAGCCAGATGTAGCTTGGTGTTTCTTCGCTTTAGTCAGCAATACTGTTCCCGTTGAGTCCACAGGCAACTATTCGATGCCAGTTTGCGCAAAGCGGGCTTTTTGGCTAGGCGCTGTTGCGCCTGTCGGCATCATTAACGGCACCAGATGGGCGTCGCGAGTTCGGGTAGGCAAGTACCCGTTCTATGACATCGAGCGGCGCTCCGCAGTTCACTAAATAGCGTCGCGCCTCATCAATGCCCGCAATGAACTTCAGCGATTTTCCGCACTGCACTTTGGCCGCCATTTTGACGTCGTGGCGCCTCCCAAAATTCTGAGATTCTTCCATATCGAATCCCCTTTGCTGTGGAGTTTAATATCGCACCTGGGAATTGGAATTTCCAGGTCGCACTCGCACGTACCGCATGGACATTTCAGCGGCATAGTATGTCTGCGGCTAACAGATCGACCTCAGCAGCACCGCTCTCCTTATCGCCTGCCGCCAACAAATGATCGATATCAGGCTCATCCAACAGGCTGCAACCGCAATCGCTGGAGCGGTCGACTAAACAACCGAACTGCTATGGGCGACGACGAGCTGCCAAGTACCGTCTGGCAACGAACGCCAAACCCGCGTGTACCGCAGATCCAACCTAAACTCCAGACCACCATACGTGCCGGACACCTTCATGCGGACCGACACAACGATGCATTGGTCATCTCCTCTTAGGTCCGGCTCAGATGGTTCAAGCGCGTGAAATGCTAGAACACCGGATCGGTGCAACCCGAGCTCGTCCTCCTTGCTGAACAGTTGTCCAAATTGATTAGTGAAGATAAAGTTGGGCGAAATCAATTCATCAAGGACCTCGGTGTCGGATGCCAACATCGCCAGTCGCAGCCGTCCCTCCTTCGCCCGGATTTGCTGCCTCGGGTCGGTGGTCAAAAAAATCTGGTGACTCATGCTGGCGTTAAAGGAAAAGTTGCTGGGCATGGGGCTGCGCTTCTGCAGTGCCAGAGATCGAACGCTACTGCCTACATCACACCGTTCGCGTTCTGGCGCGTCCCCCACCGGTTATCAATCGCTAACGGCATCCCCTGCAAAGGACCATGCATTGCTGTCATCCTAGTCCGGCAATGAACCACAGGTCAGGTTGGCAATAGCGCCGGTCATGGCGCCCCCTCCATCTGATACGGCAAACGCAGCAAATGCGCTGAGCTGGGCCAGCGTTGGCAGGCGGCCGAGCAAGGTGGCACCATCCGCTCGCGCTTGCAGGAATGCTTCCACGCTGATGCCCATCTTGCGCGCCATGCCTTCGAACGCTGCCGTGGCATGCGACGCGGGCACGGCTTCCGGAATCGCATCGGAACGAATGCATATCACCCGGATGCCGTCGCGCCCCAGTTCACCGGCAAGGATACGTGACATGGCTTCAACCGCCGCGCTGCTCGTGCCGTTGCCAAGAAAGCCGGCACCTGAGAGGCGCGCACCAGGCGTCGACAAGGTCACGATGACGCCCGATTGTTGTGGCGCCATAAAGCGCGCCGCCGCCTGAGCGGTGAGGAAGATCGTACGCGTGTAGGCGCGCACGGGGAGCTGGAAGTCCTCATATGACAAGTCCGCAAACGGCACTCCCTGCACATGCGGGATACCTACCGCATTGAACATGACATCAATGCCGCCCGCCTGTTCCGCGACGGCACGTGCGTGATGCCAGACCGATTCTTCATCGAGTGCATCGACGCGGGCGGCGTGTGCACTTCCGCCTTCGGCGCGTAATTCCTGCGCCAGCGCATCAAGCTTCTCCAGCGTACGGCCGGCCAGGAACAATTGAGCACCCTCGCGCGCGAAGGTGCGCGCGACAGCACTGCCAATGGCGCCTGCGGCGCCGTGGATGATGCAGCGTTTCCCTTGTAAAATCATGATCGACTCCTGGGTGAAAGGCGAACTTGTCAGTCACATACGGGATTCAATCCTCACTGTAGGCCATTTTGATCGCGAGCTTGAAGGCGTACTTTGAATAGGGGTCACCAGATGGTGTTCTTCCCTGCCCGCCTGTCACGATGGCCATGAACTGATTGGCCGCAGCAGATCGCGTCGGCGACTCCTGGATGCAGCGTTCGGCGATGTGCATCAACTCCGGGGTTTCCTGAATATACCTGGCAACCCGCGCATCGACGGCAAGTGACATGGCTTTTCAACCTCGTGAAGATGAGACTTGAATATAAGTCAACCTCCACCACTTGCACAAGCACTGCGGCACCACATGAGTCCACCGCTAACGGATTGCCCAACTCAGTCTGCCTTGCATACTGTCAGCGGAAACCGCTCAACTGATGGGCGCCTGCCAAGCGACAGGCGCATGCAAACGCGCTTGAAAGTCATTTGCGGGCGTCGCGTGCGGCAGCATCTCACAGCACGACTAGTATGGCCAGATGACCAGGCCCACTGACTACCACCTTACTGCTGAAATAATGTCGCGTGCACTTTTAACGCGGGAGAAGTACGGCCAGGACGCGGCGTTTCGTGCGGCGGTGGACGAAGGCATGGAAGCCGCGCTGGCCGCAACGGTGCTCATGCGGGCCGACGCACGGATCGCATTGGGTACCCCTGGACGACGTTCAGACCGTCGCCTTACGCAACGGCCTCAGCCATAACCGCAAATGGTGATTGACTCCCCGCGCTCGCACGTATGGTCACAGAAAGACAGTTTCGCGTGTCCCGCACCAAAGGCATAGCACGTCTCGCGACTACACCGGCCTATTCCATCTGCGGTACCGGCTCAGGGCTGGGCCTGTCAATGCCGGCTCGTCGGAGTATGTCGCATGTCGAAGGCGATGGCGCGCCTTCCGGGCCTTGCATGCTCGCCAGGAATTCGAACACTTGGCGATAGTCATATCCCTGGTGAACCAGGAACGTCCATGCGCGCACGGAGCCAGCGAAACGGTTGACAATGCAGGCCTGAGCCGCGCAGTCATCGGAAATAGTGGAGACCTGCATCATGATGTCTTTCGTGAGTCGGCGGGGCGGGGCCGGCTATCGGAAAAAGCGCTGCAGGCGATTGGGCAACGTCGACAAATTCTCACACATTTCCACAATCGGCGCGAGAATTCTGGCGAAACGTTGATGCAATTTCGCAACTGTATTGGTGTGTTTGTCAATATTATGTTTTATATTGAACTCGACGGACGCCGGTCGCCAGGTGCCATCGAAATGTGCGCCAATGATCGGTCTTTGACGGCCCCGTTCCGGGCACTTTCACATCGAGTGACGCAGGTCGGGAGCTGAATCATTTCCATCGTTCTTGTTGCGCTCGAGCTCAGGTTCGCATCCAGGCGGTGACAGCGCACAGCTGTGCGACTGCAACTGCTTTTCCACTGGCATGGTATGGTGCTGATGAACTTGCCTCGCCTACACGCGGCGCCCCGGATGCAGTGCACTATTTCGAACGTTGACGATCAACCGTTCGACAGTGCTGGTCGCAGGTGCCGGATACTCTCCCTTTTCGAGGTGATGACATGGCCCGCATATTGATTATCGAAGATTCGCCATTAAACATGGAGATGCTCACTGTCTTGCTTTCAAACGAGGGCCATGAGCTGCTTCTTGCGGCACGCGCACTTCCCGGTATCGAGATTGCCCGCAGCCAGCCGTTGGACCTGATACTGATGGACATCACCATGCCAGGTGTCGACGGCATCGAGGCCGCAACGATGCTACGCGCACACCCAATAACGCGCTCCGTTCCACTGATTGCGGTAACGGCCCTGGCCATGGACGGCGACCGGGAACGTATTCTCGCCGCTGGCTTTGATGACTATATTGCGAAGCCGTTTGATCATGGCCAACTTCTGCAAAAGGTCGCGCATTTCACCGACCGCGGTTAACGGCGATCCTCACACCATCCTTGCACTGCAGTGTATCAACTCGCTTCGCTGCCGTTAAGTATCTTGCCGTACAGACCACAGGACGACTCCGTGCTACAAGAAAATTAGCTAACCTGGATGGAGATCATCATGAAGACGCTAATTATCCTATGTTGCGCAGTCCTCGGTTTAAGTGGCTGCGTCGTTTCGCCACTTTACGGTGTCGACGGACGGTACCACAGCCGAAGTTATGAGCGCAGGGACCGCGATTACAACTATTATCATGACTACCGTTTTCGAGACAGCAGAGAATATCAATAGCACTGGTGACGCCACTTTGCGGGCATGGGCCAGTCCAGCCAGGCGGACTGGCCACTTCGGCGCTATTGGGCCGGCAATACAATCTGCGCGCCCTTATGCTTTAGCAGGAAGACCAGAAACTTGGCGGGTGCCGTAGCGCTGGCGTTGCGAGACACCGTGTGGATATCGGCCGGTCCTTCATAAAAGGTCTCGCCCGGCATGAGAGTCACGTTTTTTCCACCGCGCAGTCCCATCACAATCGAACCCTCGAGCACGTAGACGAAGGCGTGCGCATTGTGCCTGTGGATGGGACTTTCACCTCCCGGCGGATAGTTCACCGTGATGAGCGTCGCCTCCTTGCCCGGATAGTCGGCAAGCACCTTGGTCATCAGCGGCGTCACTTGCGCGTCCGGATGCGCCGGTTCAGCGTTGGCAATGTTGCCCGCGCCCGTCGCCAGCAGCACGGCAAAAGCGAATTTCAGAGATTTCATGGCATTCCCCTTTTTCACAACATCACAAGCCCGACTTGTCCACGCCGAACGCCTTGTCATAGGCGCCTGGAACGAGACGGAAACCGACGTTGATACGGTTCCAGGCGTTGATCGACATCACCAGGAAGGTGAGATCAGACAGTTCTTTCTCGGACAGATGGGCGCGGACATGGTCGTAGACGCTATCGGACACGCCGTCCGCGGGATTCTTCGTCAGAATTTCGGTCCATTCCAGGGCCGCCCGTTCGCGTTCATTGAACAGGTTGGATTCGCGCCAGGTGGCGACGTGATGCAGTCGCAGTGCACCCTCACCGTGCATGGTGGCTTCCTTGACGTGCATGTCCACACAGAAGGCGCAGCCGTTGATTTGGGATGCCCGGATGTCGACCAGGTCGCGGATGGATTCCTCAATCGCTGACTGCTTGAGGGCCAAGCTGAAGTCGACGAACTTCTTGAACAGTTCCGGCGATTGCTTCATGTAGTCGATACGCTGTGTCATGATGGGACCTCTTGGGTTGGTGGGTGATTTGGGTGGTTAGCGGGCGGACGGGTGCAGCAACCAATTCTGGAAACGGGTCGGACCGATGCGTGGGTTGTCACCGGTGACCAACGAACGGTCATTCAGTTCGGCCCCGAAATAGCGCGCATGCACGTCGGCGATGACCTCGTGCGTGTCGCCCCGAGCGGCGAGGAATTTGCGCGCAAGCTCGTCGAGCGGGAAGCGGTCTGGGCCGCCGAGTTCGATCATGCCATTGAGCGGGGCACCCACGGCGAGATCGGCCAGCACGGCACAAACGTCGTCCGCTGCGACGGGCTGAATCAGCGCTGGCGAAAGCCGTATTGCGCTGCCATCCGCGCCAGAATGGACGATGCTCTCCACAAACTCGAAGAACTGCGTGGCGCGCAGGATGGTGTAAGGCACGCTGGATGCCTCAATCAAGGCTTCTTGGGCGGCCTTGGCGCGCATGTAGCCGCTGTCGGTCAGGCGGTCGGCGCCCACGACCGACAGTGCAAGGTGATGCTGCACACCAGCCTCGGCTTCCGCAGCCAGCAGATTGCGGCTTGATGCCTGGAAGAAGTCCATTACGGCCTGGTCTTCGAACGAAGGCGAGTTGGCCACGTCGATCACCACTTGGGCCCCGGCAAGGGCGGCTGCCAGGCCTTCTCCAGTGACTGCGTTCACGCCAGAGCGGGGCGATGCCGCGATGATCTCATGGCCGATGAGGCGCAGACGGTTGACCACGTTCGAACCAATCAGGCCGTTACCGCCGATCACGACAATTTTCATTGCTATCTCCTGTAGAGTGGACTTTTCCGCCATCTGCATGGCGCTAAGCGATGTAGTCAGTATGCGTCGCCGTCCACAGCAATACTTTGGCGATCCCTTGCGATACCATTGGTTTTCACTTGGATATTCATTGAGAAGGTGCCCCGAATGCTTTTAGTGTTTGACGACTGCGTGCTCGACCTGGATCGGCGCGAACTCAAGCGTGCCGAGGTGGCCGTTGCCATCCCCCCCAAAGTCTTCGACCTGTTGGCCTATCTGGCCTGCCAGCGTGAGCGCGTCGTCAGCCGCACCGACCTCATCGATAGCGTATGGGATGGGCGCGTCGTTTCGGAGTCGACGCTGGCTAGCCACATCAATGCGGTGCGCAAAGCGGTCGGTGACGATGGCCAGCAGCAACGGGTGATCCGGACCATGGCGCGCAAAGGATTCCGCTTTACTGCCACTGTCCAGGTGGCCGGCGCGGAGACCGGCACTGGCCAATTGAGCAGCGACTCCAACTGGTTGCCCGACGGCGCAGTGTTGCCCCCTCCCTTGGCCGACAAGCCGTCGATTGCCGTGCTGCCTTTCGTGAACCTGAGTGGCGATCGTGAACAGGACTATCTGGCCGACGGAGTCGTGGAGGACATTATTGCCGCGCTATCGCGCTACCGCTGGCTGTTTGTCGTGGCACGCAATTCGAGCTTCACCTACAAAAACCGGAACATCGACGTCAAGCAGATCGGTCGCGAGTTGGGCGTGCGCTATGTACTCGAAGGCAGTTGGCGCAACGCGCAGAACCACTTCCGGGTCACGGGACAGTTGATTGAAGCAGCCACTGGCGGGCACCTATGGGCGGACCGCTTCGAAGGTGTAATGGGCGACATCTTCAAATTCCAGGATCAGATGACTGAGAACGTCGTCGGGGCAATCGCACCGCAGCTTGAGCAGGCGGAGATCGCGCGCGCACGGCATAAGGCCACCGAAAGTCTTGACGCCTATGATTACTACCTGCGAGGCATGGCCCAACTCCATGCTGGCACCAGGGACAGCATCCGACAAGCGTTGCCGCTGTTCCAGTGTGCGCAGGAGGCCGATCCGGAATTCGCGTCGGCCTATGCGATGGCGGGCTGGTGCTATTGCTGGCGCAAGGTCAATCGTTGGATGGACGACCCGGCGCTGGAATACGCGGAAGGGGTGCGGCTCGCACGACGTGCCGTCGAACTGGGGAAAAACGATGCGGTCGCGCTCACCCGCGGCGGACACACGCTGGCGCATCTTGCCGGCGATTTCCACGGCGGGATCGCCTTGTTGGATAAGGCGCTGCTGCTCAATCCCAACCTTGCGGCGGCGTGGTTCCTGGGGGCTTATTTGCGGCTATGGCATGGAGAAACCGCCTCCTCCATGACGTATTTTGAGCGCGCGATGCGCCTGAGCCCGCTCGACCCAGAGTTATACCGTATGCAAGCAGGTATGGCGGCGGCGCACTTGTTTGAGCGTCATTATGACGAAGCGACGGCGTGGGCGGAGAAGGCATTCCGCGAGTTGCCGAGCTTTTTGCTGGTAGCGGTCGTTCTCGCTGCCTGCCATGCCTTCTCGGAACGTGTCTCCGACGCGCAGCGGGCAATGGACCATGTGCGCAAGCTGGCCCCAGACCTTCGTCTGTCCAACCTCACGGACTGGCTGCCGATCCACAACCCGGAAAATCTCGCCATCCTGGTTGACGGATTACGGAAGGCTGGACTTCCGGCCTGATGGATGCCATCCGCATGGAACTCATGAGAACATGGCGTCAATTCGCAGTGAAGGGACAACCACGGTTCGCCTTGGCCAAATCGCTCGACACTTGCGCCAAGGCTGTTAACAAAGGGCTAACACCTCCGTTCTTGAGTCTGGCCCCTGCGTGCGCCACCAGGAACGCGCTGGACGCCGCAAGCAATTGGGCGCACCAGTACCATGTCTGAGCTCAACATCCATCGCCTGCTCTGGGCACGTAGCCTGCGCGGCCTTGCGGACGGCTATGTCAGCATCCTCCTTCCTGTCTACCTCAGCTTGCTCGGCATGAGTCCGTTCCAGCTCGGGCTCATCGCCACCGCCACCCTGTTTGGCTCGGGCATCATGACCTTGTGGGTGGGCGCGCTGGCGCGGCGCTATCCCTATCGCAGCCTGTTGCTGGCCGCCGCCGCATTAATGGCCGGTACTGGCCTTGGTTTTGCGACCGTCACCGACTTTTGGCCTTTGCTGCTCATTGCGTTCGTCGGTACGCTGAATCCTTCCAGCGGCGATGTGAGCGTATTTCTTCCGCTCGAACATGCTTTCCTGGCGCAATCGGTGGAAGACCGAAGTCGGACAGCGACGTTTGCACGCTACAGTCAGGTTGGGACGTTGGTCGCGGCGGTGGGCAGCCTGCTGGCGGGAGCTCCAGCCCTGCTGGCGTCAGCCATCCATCTGGACATGAAGCTGGCCCACCAGCTCATGTTCGCGCTATACGGCATCGCCGGCGGGCTGTCCGCCTGGATTTACCGAAGTTTGCCGGCTCAGCAAGCGAGCGCGGTAACGGCTCCAGCAGCGCCGTTCGCCCAACCGCGGAAGTCCATTTACATCCTGGCTGCCTTGTTTTCGGTGGATGCCTTCGGTGGTGGCTTCGTTGTGCAATCACTACTCGCCTTGTGGCTTTTTCAAAAGTTTCAGCTCTCGTCCCTGATGGCTGGCCTGATCTTTTTCTGGACTGGTGTCCTGGCAGCCCTGTCCTATCTGGTAGCAGTCCGCATTGCTGGCAGGTATGGGCTGGTCAATACCATGGTATTTACGCACCTGCCATCAAGCCTGCTACTGATCGCAATACCATTCATGCCCACGTTGGAGTGGGCCCTGGCACTGCTATTCATGCGTAGCGCGTTGTCACAAATGGACGTTCCGACCCGCAGTTCCTTTGTGATGGCGATCGTGCCCGCGCATGAACGCTCTGCGGCTGCCAGCGTGACCTCGGTTCCTCGCAGCTTGGCAGCTGCCGCCAGCCCAGTGCTGGCCGGCTATTTGCTAGGAATTTCGACGTTTGGCTGGCCACTCGTGATCGGTGGTGGGCTGAAGATCGTCTACGATCTGCTGCTGTATGCCCTATTCCGCCATGTGCCGGTGCCCGAAGAGGAGTGCGTCAAGCGGCCCTTTTCGTGAAATCGCAACGATCGGTCCGCTCGCTAACATGGAAGCGAAGCCGAGCTGATGCGAGACAGGCCAGGATGGCGCCAATAAGCCTATCCAATGGTTGTTCTGGCCATGGCGCCCGGCCTTGGAGACGGATCTGTCACCTGCGACACTGATCCTGCTACTTGTGAGGATCGCTCTCACATCGCTCCTGTCGCGTGCAGCGACGGCATGTCCGAGATGAGGTTACATGTGAACGTCCATATCAGATTGTCGGCCCGGATGTCGTACGAGCCCGTACCTGCGCGCCGTCTAAGCTTCCGGATCGGCATGGCCCAACCGCATTCGGCATCAAACGTCTCGTTGTCACGGATCCTGGCGATACCAGCCTTTGCGCTGGGCCGCTTCTTTTTCACGGACCTTCTTCAGCTTCGCTTGATTCGCTTCGTTGAGCTGATCGAAGTGGGGATGGCGCGCGAAGTAAGGGCCAAGCGAGCCATCTTCATGGGTGAAGGCCATCGTCCATGCGAAATTGGGCGGGAAGACAAGGTAATCGGATAGGGACGACGACTCAGGCAAGCGCTCGGTCAGGAAGGCCAGCCTGCGGTCGTTCGAGAGCACGACGAACTCCGCGCCAGTTTGCAGCCTGTACTGCGCGACGGCAGTTGTGCCCGCGATGCTCGGATAGCGCGCGCCACTGAAGACATGCCAGAGATAAGCCTTCGTGTTGGCGCCCTGCCGATTGAGTCCGAAAACCGCCAGCCAGTCGTCGGCAAGGTGCTCCGCCTCAGTCTCCGAAAACTGACGAATGACAGTGCCTGGTGCAACCAGTTGATGGGAAACGCCGCTCATATCGGATGCTGCAAATTGTTGGTGAGCGGAGCCCGTCGGCGTCCGCTGCCAGAAGTGTTGAAGTTTACGGGATAGTACCTGTGAAGTGGGCATCGATGTCACGCGCAAGCCCTTCGACATACAAAAACACTACCTGTGTAGGGTCGTAAGGCATTTCAACTGTCACGGACAGGCTTATCCGTTCCAGGCAAGCCATGACATTCTTTCGTTCGACCATCACGCCGTCGACGCGCTTGGGGCAAGCTGGCACTGACCCGTTTTGCCTGATTTCGTCACGCAGGTATCATATCGAGTGGAGTCAACATGAACGATACAGCAATGACATTGAGCACCGAACTGGCGCAAGCCTTGGCGAATGAAACGTATCTCGCAGACTGCCTTAAGTGCAACGGCGAGCATGCGCAATATCGCTTCTGGCAGTCGCCGAATGGCGCATGCCTGAACGATCACTGGAGCATCCAGTGCCCAGATTGCGGCTTCAGAGATTCTGATACCGCACCAGCAGACCGAGGCGAACACATCTTCGCGATGTAGCGCCCTCGTCGACGCTTCTCAACCACCCTGTGGGACTATCGCTGTCCCATCGGGACCGCGTGGCCTCACGCATTCTTACGGAGGTCAACATGGAACAGAAACGTCCCCACTCCCGGCGCTCGCCAGCGGCCAAAGTGGAAGAGAAAGTCTGGGTGTCATTCTATCGGAACGCCAATGACCCAGTACTCGCGGATGAACTCATTGCCCATTTGGACAAGGACGTCGACAGCCGCATGCAATACTCAGGTCTTTACCTGCGTTGCAAGCAGTCCGTACGGAGAAACCGGGAGCGCGCAGCACCGAGGCGATCACACCAATTGGTCTCAGCACGACAATATTCCACAGCACGCCGTACTTGGGCATTGGAATGCCATTCACATCATCGACGACGAGACTGAGCTACAGGCATGGCAATGGGATGGCGAGTCGGTGTTCGAACTGAAACGCCAAACCTTGTTGCTCGACTGTTTTCCAGAAAGACTTCAACAGTATGAGACGGCTATTCCCGCAGAGTTGGTCGTTCCCCAGGAGCTGCGTCGGCTTGCCGATGCTTCCCCGATCGGCTTCCATCTGAGCGTGGTGGCCGTCGATAAGCAGGGGTACGCGTTGCTGCAAACCAGGTGGGGAGGTGCGAACGGTCAGTTCCCTGGCCCAGAATACACCGTGATCTCAGTGCGCTCGGCACATGCCATGCTCAGACGCTATCTGCGCCAATGCTTGGAAGTGTGGCCACGTTAATACCTCGCGTGCCGTCCGGGCCTTGCTCTGCGAACGTGACGGACTGCGTGCATGCAAAGTTCACGAGCAAATGCAGATCGCATTTTTTTTGCATTTCAGCGTTGGCTTGGCGCTCGACCTGAAAATCCTTGGGTCGGTGGAACGATTGCGCCCCGGTCTACCAGGAATACAAAGTGAAAACGCCACCTTCGGGTGGCGTTTCTGCTTTGACCGTTCAATCAATGTCAGCTCCAGATCCGGTAAACCCAGTAACTCTCATGCTGTAGCCGTTCGCGCAGCAACGCACTGGGGCTGATGCCGGAGAGATCACGGGCCTCCCTGCTCAGGTGCGCCTGGTCGGAATAGCCGCCACGATGTGCCACCTCCCCGAGCGACAGCCTGCCCGCCTGGGCATCGTCGCGCGCCTGCACAAACGCCTGTTCTGCACGCTGCATGCGGCGCAGCGAGCGCAAAGGCTGGCCCGCCCATTCGCGCACACGCCGTTCGGCCATGCGCGCACTGCGCCCGAACCCAACGGCGGCCGCCTGTACGGCCAGACGCCGCACCCAGTCGCCGAGCAGGCCGTCGGTAAGGCCGCCAGCCTTGCGGGCGGCGCGCCAGCGCATGTCCAGGAAATCTTCCACGACGGCGACACGCGTATGATCGTCCGGTGCGGCGTGTACGGCTTGCGCCATCGCCTGCCATTCAGGGCCGAGCGCTTCTGGCAGCGCCAGCATATTGTCAGTTAACGCGCCCATATCCAGGCCCGTTAGCCGATGGAACGCGTCCGGGAAAAACATCACCATCAAAAAATGCGTCGGGCCCGAGTTGCGGGTGGCCATCGGCTGTGGCCGCGGGCCAGTGATCAGGGCCATGCCCGCCTCCAGCACGCCGCGTCCTTCAGGCGGAGGTGGATCGATCATCAGGCTGTCGCCTGCCAGCTGGAAGTAAATGCTGCAAAACGGCGTGGCCGGATAGCGGTTGACACGCTGCTCCGACTCCAGCAGCGGACAGTCCAGCGTACTACGGACCATGTGCGCGCGTATGCACGACGCCAGCGAAAGGCGCGGCGCGATCAGTTTTGCCATTGGTCCATTTGCCATACTGGCAATTGTAGCCCATGTCGCAAAAATTCAAGACGCTGCCTCGACGCCAACGCACACTGACGCCACCCGTTGAAACGACCGACCAAACTTTGGAGCACACAGTGGAACCTATTCAAGTTGTTGGCATGCGCCCGGCATGGGGCTTACCTAGCAGCAGTCCGTTTTGCCTGAAACTGGAAACCTGGCTGCGTATGGAAAAGATTCCTTACACACCGATCGCCCTCACCAAACCACCGCGTTCCGACACCGGCAAAGTACCCTACCTACTCCGAGCGGATGGCAGCACGGTGGCCGACAGCAATTTCATCATCAGCACCATGGCCAAAGAGTTCCACATTGATCTCGCCCACGGTGCGACAGCGGAAGAGCGCGCGCGGACGCACCTGATCCTTCGTACGCTGGAGGAAAGTCTCTATTTCGTCGCAGTGTGGGAACGCTGGCAGCAAGCGGAATACTGGCCGACGACGCGGGAGGCGATATTTGGATATTTACCCCCAGTCCTGCGGCAATTGTTGGCAATGACTATTCGTCGAAAGATGCTGGCGAGCCTTCAAGGACAAGGCATTGCCAGGCACGATCCTGTGCGCATCGCCGCCATCGGGCAGGCGGACTTGGCGGCCCTGTCGACGCTATTGGGCGAGCGTCCCTATTTTCACGGAGATAGGCCAGGCGTGGCTGATGCGTCCGCTTACGGAACACTGGCCAACTTACTGGGCTTTCCCCACGCAACGCCGTTGAAACGGGCGGTTGAGCGACACGCAAACCTGGTCGACTTTTGTGGACGTATGAACAAGGCTTACTGGAGTGAGGTGCACGGCGATGAGATTGAAGAAAATGTTCGCATGCTCAGTTGTCCGGAATTTGCATCAAGAATTCCCCTCGACCGACGAACTGGCTAACCTCCTAGAGTCTGAAAAGCAGCAGTCCGGCAATCGACGATCTCAATGAATTTGCACCGCAATTAGTTGTTGCGACGATCCGCCCGTCGTCGTCCGCATGTGACGTCGGCCCAAGGGGCGTCCGCGCGCACCTCGTCTTCCTGCCTGGCGAAGACTACTGGCCAGGTCTTGCGTTTACAAGCCCTTCATGGCCCTGGCGCAGACGGTACAGCATATGATGACCTCAGATGAGCTTTGGCAATTTCAGGGGGAGTATGATTAGTGCTACGAAGGTTAAACCCCTACCCAGCGTGCGGCACTTGTTTCAGTTCCTCCGTTGCCGCACCTTTCCTGCCCGCCGATGGCGGGCAGGCTTTTGCTGACTGGAACCAACGGTGCCGGCATTCCAGGCTACTACCCTATAACCCTCGAGAAACTATCGTGAGCGACAGCACGGGCGAACATTCGAATGCCTCCCCAAAAAGGTAGAAGGACATCAAAAGTTTAGAATCTTCCCCACGAGTCACCAGCGATCGCACATCAGTACTTTCAGACGACGTCGATATTGGCGGCAACATCTACTCGTTCGCCTCGCGGGCGCTCGGCTTGCACTCAATGACGAAGCGCTTCGGCACCTCTTGGAAGCCGTAGAGTAAAACATATGCACGACAGGCCGCCGCATGCTGCTCGATAGGTCGGTATGCGTGCAGCCGCGTGCCCTTGCCGCATTCTCGACCTGGGCCATTAGTACGTGCCCCATGCCGCTCCTGCGTGCGTTCTCATCGACGACGAAAACAGTCACTACGGCGTAGTGCCGGCACCATTTGCGAGTATCTGCCAATTCGCGACCGAAAACATACTAAGATGAAAGTTATCGCAGCCATCTCTCGACGATGGAGGTCCAATGCAGAGCCAATGCCTTCCTACACCGGCTGACGAGATCCATACCCTCGATGGATATACTTACAGGGTATTCGTTGAAGCAGTGCTCGGTGGATTTCAGGCGCATTTGGTTTGGATCAGTGCCCCCTCGGGGCGGGAACTTCCCGCGATCGAGACTCTACACACACCCGCTTTCCACAATGCTCGAGCAGCCATCATCGAAGCACACTCACTGGCATTGGAATATGTTCTTGCATGGCGGGCGCCATAACCGCCTCTCCGAATTCGCCCTCTTCCAATGTACTTTCGCTTGAGGATGACGTTCCCGGGTTCCAACTCCTTGGCTGCGCGTGTCCTGCTATCTGCGCCCTACGTTGCCCGACCTCGCCATCGTGCACCTATTCTGGGTGCAGGTAGACCAGGATGGCGCGGAGGCGATGAAGTCCGAGTGATGGACGATCTTGATAAGTTTGAGCTGCAACTATTTGCTTCGACGATCCGCCTTTCTTCGACCGCACGTGACGTCGACCCAAGGGACCTCTGCGCGCACCTCGTCTTTCCGTCTGGCGAAGACATCGGCGGCAAGTTTTGCAGGTAGCTGGATATCGTTCGCATAACGAACCGCCACATCCAGGCCAAACTCGGCCCGGATGCGTAGAGCCAATAGTACTTTCTCTGCAGTGATGTAATCGGTTCGCCTGTTCATAGTTAAACCTTACGCTCACACCAACACGAGTGTTGTTAACTACTACACATAACAGAAATATTAAATTTCCCAAGACAAAATTTAATCATTCCAGATGCATGTGAGAAACATCGCATGACACTCGCTCGTGCCGCGCAGTTTAAAAAATCACTTGTTTACCTGTGCGCAAATTAAGGAATGCTTTAATACGGAGCGTCATATGACAGGCTTTCTTAGCATGTCCGTCTTACCGGACACCATCACCGACAACAACATTGGGTGAACGCGTTGATCCAATGCGTTTGCCGTGCATGGCCAAGCGCTAATCCAAAACCCCCTACTGATTTCAGGCTCGCACCACAGAAGTTCGAGGCACGCTCAAGAGTCCCTGTTCGCGGATGAATTCAACCACTTGCAGTACGCCTGCACCATTGCGCAAATTGGTGAATACGAAAGGTCGATCTCCGCGCTGGCGGGCAGCGTCCCGCGCCATCACATCCAGATCAGCGCCGACATGAGGCGCCAAATCCGTCTTATTGATGATCAGGAGATCCGAGCGGGTGATGCCAGGTCCGCCCTTGCGCGGAATCTTCTCGCCTCCCGCTACGTCGATCACATACAGCGTCAGGTCCGACAACTCGGGACTGAAGGTCGCCGCCAGATTGTCGCCGCCAGATTCCACCAGGATCAAGTCCAGATCCGGAAAGTCGGCCTGCATGCGTGCAATCGCCTCCAGATTGATGGAGGCGTCTTCGCGGATTGCCGTATGAGGGCAACCACCCGTCTCTACGCCCATTAAGCGCTCCGGAGGCAGTGCATTGGCGCGAAGCAGAATCTCCATATCTTCGCGCGTATAAATGTCATTGGTGATGACCGCCATGTCGTAATCGTCGCGCATGGCCTTACACAGCATCTCGCACAAGGCTGTCTTACCTGATCCGACTGGGCCTCCGATGCCGACACGTAGAGGATTGGATGCCATCGATACTCCTTTATGAACGGTAAATCCTGCCGTGCTGCACTTCGTGCCGCATGGACAGTAACGATAATCCGGGTGCCCAGTTGGACAAATCAGCATCGCCCAACGCCTGGGCGGTACTGGCCGCCAATGCAATTTCCGGCTGCAGCTTCAATAGAAGTCGCTGGCCAGCCACTTGACCCAGCGGAATGGACTTGACGCAAACCAGTATCTGATTCTCTGCCCAGCTGAATAGCATGGCCAGCAGCGCTTCCTCCTGCGGGATACCGAGCCAATGCACTGCTCTCGCGAGCGCGGCAGGATAGCCTTCTTCGCCAGCGACAAGCGGCGCAATTTCCAGTTCAGCCAGCAGACGCCCCAAGGAATAGCCCATCTGAACCGATTCCGCACGCAGTTCCGCCGTATCGCGTGAGGCAAGATAACGCTCGGCCCAGCACGATACCGAGGCCTCGTCGCCTGCCGCATGTGCACGTAGCAGGCGCCAGAATACGGGCGCATCCCACCGAGCCAATACCTCGTGCAACTGGTCTCTTATCCAGGCATGAGCACTGTCGCTGTCGTGCACACTCCCCTGTTCCAGCGCCGTTTCCAGTCCTTGCGAATAGCTGTACGCGCCGATGGGCAGTGCCGGGCTGGCGAACTGCAACAAGTGCAGCAGCGCCTTGGCATTCATTGTCACGCTCCGTCGGGGCGGTGGATCTTCTGTCGCAGCGGTACCGGCGCCAGCGGATGGCTGTGCGCATGTCCGCCTGCATATGCCCCCGACTCTGGTTCAAAGGCCGCCACTTCTTCCGTCACCACAGCCCCAAGGCCGGTGAGCATGTCGCGCAGTACGGGATCAATGCGGATGCGTAGGAAGCCATCACCCACCTCAACCTGGCAATGGCGATTTCCAAGGTGGAAGGCGCAGCGCAGCAGGCCTTCTGCATCTTCGGCGCGTACGACATAGACGGGCTCCATGGCTGCGCGCACGCGCGCGACAAAACCCGTTTCGCCTGTCAGCAGATCACCTTCACGCAGTACCGTGCCGCGTGCGGTAAATAAGGCGACTTCCTCTCCGGAATCGAGGCGTGCGCGCTGGCGGCACCTCTCGCGCTGGTCATAGCTCAGCACTAATTCACCATCCACGCGTCCAGACGCGGCCAATTTGGTGTGCAAGGTCAACATGGTCATCACTCAAAACAGGAAATAGCGCTGCGCCATCGGTAGGACGACGGCAGCTTCACAAACCAACAATGCGCCGTCGGCGCGCACTTCGTACGTTTCCGGATCGACTTCCATGTGCGGCGTCGCGCTGTTGTGGATCATGTCGGCCTTGCGGAGCTGGCGTGTGGCACTGATCGGCACCACCTGTTTGGCAAGGCCCAGGCGTTCTCCAATACCCGATTCAAAGGCTGCGCGCGAGACAAAGGTCAATGACTTCTTCAAGCCACCACCGAAGGCGCCAAACATCGGCCGCATGTAGACCGGCTGTGGCGTAGGAATGGAAGCATTCGGATCCCCCATCTGGGCGCAGGCGATCATGCCGCCCTTCAGCACCATGGACGGCTTGACGCCGAAGAAGGCCGGGCGCCATAGCACCAGGTCGGCCAGCTTGCCTACTTCCACGGAACCCACGACATGCGATATGCCATGTGCAATGGCAGGATTGATCGTGTATTTGGCCACATAGCGCTTGGCACGGGCATTGTCGCTGCGCGCGCTGTCGCCTGGCAGCGAACCTCGCTGCACCTTCATCTTATGGGCAGTTTGCCAGGTGCGCATGATGACTTCGCCCACACGCCCCATGGCCTGCGAGTCGGACGACATCATCGAGATCGCACCCAAGTCGTGCAGGATATCTTCGGCCGCGATGGTCTCCCGACGGATACGCGATTCGGCAAACGCGACGTCCTCGGCGATGGCAGCATCCAGATGGTGGCATACCATCAGCATGTCCAGGTGCTCGTCCAGCGTATTGACAGTGAACGGACGAGTGGGATTGGTCGACGATGGCAGCACGTTGGATTGCCCAACCGCCGCAATGATGTCCGGCGCATGGCCGCCACCGGCCCCTTCCGTATGGAAGGTATGGATGGTGCGATCCTTGAATGCGGCCAGCGTCGCTTCCAGGAAGCCACCTTCGTTGAGCGTGTCCGTGTGAATCGCGACCTGCACGTCCATGCGATCTGCCACGGACAAGCAGCTATCGATCGCCGCCGGCGTGCTGCCCCAGTCCTCGTGCAGCTTGAGGCCGATCGCGCCAGCCTCCACCTGTTCCTCCAGCGGGCGCGGCAAGCTCACGTTACCCTTGCCAAGGAAGCCCAGGTTCATGGGAAACGCATCGGCCGCCGCCAGCATGGCGTGGATGTGCCAGGGGCCAGGCGTGCAAGTCGTCGCAGCCGTGCCAACTGCGGGCCCGGTTCCGCCGCCGATCATCGTGGTCACCCCCGAAGCCAGCGCTTCTTCGATCTGTTGCGGGCAGATGAAGTGGATGTGCGTATCCACCCCGCCCGCCGTGACGATCAAGCCTTCGCCAGCAATAATCTCCGTTGCACCACCAATGGCCATGGTCACCCCAGGCTGGATATCCGGATTTCCCGCCTTCCCGATGCCGGCAATGCGACCGTCTTTGAGTCCAATATCGGCCTTCACAATGCCCCAGTGGTCCAAGATCACGGCGTTTGTGATGACGGTGTCCATCACATCCCGGTGCGGTAGCTGGATCGCGCAACAGCAGGCAGCCGCGGTGGCACAACCAGCGCCAGCGCTCAGGAAGACTTGACCCACTTGTCGATCATGTCCGCCCAGTCCTGCATCATGGCCCTTCGCTGCTCCGAGTACTCGGCCTTGTTGTAGACCGCGCGCACGCCCTTCTGCTCGTGCGCCAGGCACTTCTCGATCCAGTCCGTGTTGTAGCCTGCTTCGTGCAGCAAGGTCGAAGCGGTGCGACGCAGGTCATGTGGCGAGAAGTCGGCTAATGGCCTGCCCGCCTCACGTGCCACACGCGACACCGACGTGGTCACCTGGTTCAGCGTAGCATTCGAGATCGGCAGGTCGGCGTCATAGCGCGACGGCAGCACATATTTCGAGCCAGCGGCACATGTGCGCAGCGCGACGAACATGTCGATCGCTTGCCGCGACAGATAAACGTTATGCGGGTTGCGCCGCTTCATCCGCTGCGCCGGGATAGTCCAGACACCGCTAGTGAAGTTGACCTCGTCCCAGGTGGCATCCGTCAGCTCGGATTTGCGCACCATCGTCAGCAGCAGGAGTTTGACTGCCAGGCGCAGCGTCGGCGCACTTTGCACCCGGTCCAGGAATTCATAGAGCCATGGAATCTCTGTGCTGCTCAACGCCCTGTCGCGCGGCTGAAACGTAGCAATCGCGCATGGCGGCACCTTGTCGGCTGGATTAGGGTGTTCATGGCCACGCTGGCCGGCATAACGAAACACCAGCATCACGATCTCCCGCGCGTGCACCGCAGTGGCCGGCGCGCCGCGCGCCACGATCTTGTCGCATAACGCGCGCAACTCCTCATGCGTAATCTCGTGGAGCAGCAGTTTGCCGAAAGGACGCGCGAGGTCGCGCTCGTAGACGGAGCGCCGCATATCGCGCGTCGATTCTGCCATGCGATATTTTTCGAGCCATCGTTCGGCCCACTCGCCGAAAGTCTCCTCCCCCTCCCTGCGCTGCTTCTGTCGCCGCTTATGCTGCGTCGGCGACATGCCGGCCGCCACCAGCTTCCTTGCCGCAATCAGCTTCTCGCGCGCCTCCGCCAAAGTCAGTCCATCAGGCCCATAGCAGCCCAAGACCAGCGTCTCCTGCCGCCCGTTGATGCGGTAGTTAAACCGGAATGACACCACGCCGGAAGCCAGCACCATGGCGTACAGACCATCCCGATCCACCACCTTGTAGGCACGCGGCCCCGCCTTCAAACTACGCAGTTTTGTGTCTGTCAGCATTTACGCCTCCTTCCCGATACCATCATGCTGCCTCTTTCCCTCAATAAATCAACAAGTTAGCGGCACTAAAAACGTGCGCTTTTCTCGCAAAACTACGCCAAAATCGCCTTCCGATACCATCAGCAAAAAAGTTGATGGTATCGGCTGTTTTTTCCTTTTACATCAATCACTTACCCGATTTCGATACCATCAACCGCGTAAAACCGTGATGATGGTATCGGGACGATGCGCAATCACCGCTCGCGCAATACCATCACCAGTGCCAACGATCCGGCGCGCTTGCCCGTGCCGATCGTTGCCAGACTTCGCCACCAGAAAAAGAAAAAGCCCCTGAAAAATCAGGGGCTTAGTCTTGGTTTAGTGCCGAGTGCTGCGGGGTGCAGCCAGACCGGGAATCACTCCCACTCGATGGTCGCAGGTGGTTTGCCGCTGATGTCGTACACTACGCGGTTCAGGCCACGCACCTCATTGATGATGCGGTTGGAGACCTTGCCCAGCAGCGAGTGCGGCAGGTGCGCCCAGTGCGCGGTCATGAAGTCCTGGGTCTGCACGGCGCGCAGGGCTACGACGTAGTCGTAGGTGCGGCCATCGCCCATCACGCCCACCGATTTCACCGGCAGGAACACAGCGAAGGCTTGCGAGGTTGCGTCGTACCAGTTCTGTGGTGCGTCTTCGCCAGCCATGACTGCACCTTCGTATGGCGTGTTGCGCAGTTCTTCGATGAAGATGGCGTCGGCACGGCGCAGCAGGTCGGCGTATTCCTTCTTCACTTCGCCCAGGATACGCACGCCCAGGCCTGGGCCAGGGAATGGATGGCGATACACCATCTCGTGAGGCAGCCCCAGGGCCACACCCAGCTTGCGCACTTCGTCCTTGAACAGTTCGCGCAGCGGCTCGAGCAGCTGCAGCTTCATGGTTTCCGGCAGGCCGCCCACGTTGTGGTGCGACTTGATGGTCTGGCCTTTCTTGCCCTTGCCTGCGGATTCGATCACGTCAGGGTAAATGGTGCCTTGTGCCAGCCACTTGGCGTTGACCAGCTTGCCCGATTCAGCCTGGAACACTTCGACGAATTCGCGGCCGATGATCTTGCGCTTCTGCTCTGGATCGGTGACGCCGGCCAAGTGGCCCATGAACTGTTCGGTCGCATCGACCTGGATCACTTTCACGCCCAGGTTCTTGGAGAACATGTCCATCACCATCTTGCCTTCGTTCAGGCGCAGCAGGCCGTGGTCGACGAAGACGCAGGTCAGCTGGTCGCCGATGGCGCGGTGGATCAGGGCTGCGGCCACGGAAGAATCGACGCCGCCGGACAGGCCCAGGATCACTTCATCGGTGCCAACCTGGGCGCGGATCTTCTCCACGGCTTCGGAGATGTAGTCCGGCATATTCCAGTCCGCCTTGCAGCCGCAGATCTCGTGCACGAAGCGGCCCAGCATGGCCTTGCCCTGCACGGTGTGGGTCACTTCCGGGTGCCACTGCACGGCGTAGAACTTGCGCTCTTCGTCGGCCATGCCGGCGATCGGGCAGGAATCGGTGGACGCCATCAGCTTGAAGCCGGCCGGCATTTCCAGGACCTTGTCGCCGTGGCTCATCCAGACCTTCAGCATGCCATGGCCTTCGTCGGTAACGAAGTCGTTGATGCCGTTCAGCAGCGCGGTGTGGTTGCGGGCGCGTACTTCAGCGTAGCCGAATTCGCGTACCAGGCCGTTTTCCACTTTGCCGCCCAGTTGCGCAGCCATGGTCTGCATGCCGTAGCAGATGCCCAGTACTGGCACGCCGATCTCAAACACAGCTTGCGGTGCGCGTGGGGAATCGCCTTCCAGCGTGGAGTTGTGGGAGCCGGACAGGATGACGCCCGATGCGCCGTAGTTGCGAATGAACTCTTCGCTAACGTCGTATGGGTACACCTCGGAGAACACACCCGCGTCGCGCACGCGGCGTGCGATCAGCTGGGTAACCTGGGAACCAAAATCAAGGATGAGGATTTTTGAGTGCATAGCGGGGGCAAAAAAAAATTGCGGCGACCAGTGGTCGCCGCTTTGCGGAGGTACTTATTCGGAGCGGTAGTTCGGCGCTTCTTTGGTGATCTGGACGTCGTGCACGTGCGATTCACGCATGCCGGCAGACGTGATCTCGACGAATTCTGCTTTCTCTTTCAGTTCGTCGATAGTGGCGCAGCCGCAATAGCCCATGGATTGGCGCACGCCGCCCACCAGCTGGAACAGGATCGCCAGCACGGAGCCCTTGTAGGCCACGCGGCCTTCAATGCCTTCCGGGACGAACTTGTCCTGTTTGGCGCTGGCGTCCTGGAAGTAGCGGTCAGCCGAACCATCTGCCATCGCGCCCAGGGAGCCCATGCCGCGATAGGACTTGTACGAACGGCCCTGGTACAGGATCACTTCGCCCGGTGCTTCTTCGGTACCGGCGAACATGGAGCCCATCATCACGGTCGATGCGCCGGCTGCCAGTGCTTTCGAAATATCGCCCGAGAAGCGGATGCCGCCGTCGGCGATACACGGAACGCCAGTGCCCTTCAGTGCTTCGGCCACGTTGGAGATCGCGGTGATCTGCGGTACGCCCACGCCTGCAACGATACGGGTGGTGCAGATGGAGCCTGGGCCGATGCCGACCTTGACCGCGTCCGCGCCGTATTCAACCAGCGCTTTAGCAGCAGCTGCGGTGGCGATGTTGCCGCCGATGACGTCAACGTGCGGGTACTTGGTTTTGATGTACTTCACGCGGTCCAGGATGCCCTGGGAGTGGCCGTGGGCGGTGTCGACCACCAGCACGTCCACGCCTGCAGCTACCAGCAGGTCGATGCGTTCTTCGTCTTTCGCGCCGACGCCGACTGCCGCGCCCACCAGCAGCTTGCCGTGCTGGTCTTTCGATGCGTTCGGGTGTTCGGTGGATTTCTGGATGTCCTTGACGGTGATCAGGCCGCGCAGCTCAAACGCGTCGTTCACCACCAGCACGCGCTCCAGGCGGTGCTTGTTCATCAGGCGCTTGGCTTCTTCCGTGTTGGCTTCTTCGTTGACGGTCACCAGCTTTTCGCGTGGCGTCATCTTCGCGCGCACTTCCGCGTCCAGTTCTTTTTCAAAGCGCAGGTCACGGTTGGTGATGATGCCGACCACTTCTTTGCCCTGCACTACAGGGAAGCCGGAAATACCATATTGCTCGGTCAACTTGATCACGTCGCGGATCTTCATGTCCGGCGGGATGGTGATTGGGTCGCGCAGCACGCCAGCCTCGAAACGCTTGACCTTCGACACTTCACGGGCCTGGTCTTTCGGCTTCAGGTTCTTGTGAATGATGCCGATGCCGCCTTCCTGTGCCATCGCGATCGCCAAACGGCTTTCGGTAACGGTATCCATTGCCGCGGACAGCAGGGGAATATTCAGGGAGATGTTACGGGTCAGGCGAGTCTTGAGGGACGTATCCGCAGGCAGAATGTTGGAATACGCGGGGACGAGGAGCACGTCATCGAAAGTGAGTGCTTTTTGGAGCAGACGCATAGTATTTCCTATAGGCGCAAAAGCAGATTATACAGGAAACATTCGCTTTCGTCTCGGCAATCCTTCATTGCCTCCCGGGACGTCCTGCCTGAGCAGCAATGCTAGCGCTATCATGCGCGCAACACTTGCTGCGCCGCACAATCCAAACTTCTTTACAAATTCTTGCACTAGTCTAAACTTGCGATCACTGATAGCGCTATCAGTTATTAGGAGATATATGGAAAACAAGATGAAAATGCGCTGGGTCGTCATGGGCGTCAGCGGGGCGGGAAAAAGCGAGATCGGCGCGCGCCTGGCGGCCGAACTGGGCGTGCCCTTCCTCGAGGGCGACAGCTTTCACCCAGCAGAGAACGTCACCAAGATGTCGGCCGGCATTCCGTTGAATGACGGCGACCGCGCCGGTTGGCTGCAAGCACTGCGCGACGAAATCAGCGCCGCGCGCGAACGCGGCGAAGGACTGGTGCTGTCCTGCTCCTCGCTCAAGCGCCGCTACCGCAACTTGCTGCGCAGCGGCGACCCGGAATTGCGCTTCGCCCACCTGCACGGCGAGCGTGAGGTCCTCGAACAGCGCATGCGCACGCGTCCGGGCCATTACATGCCGGCCTCGCTGCTGGATAGCCAGCTGCGCGACCTGGAACCGCTGCAAGCCGACGAAGCCGGCGTGCGTCTCGACCTGACCCAGTCGCCACAACAACTGGTCAACACGATCCTGCAAACCCTGTAACAGCAAGCCTAAAATCAAAACTGGAGACAGCATGAAATCAGTCATCACCACCAAGGTCGCAAAACGCCGCTGGGGCATAGGCGCCCTGCTCGGCATCGGCGTCCTGATCAACTATATCGACCGCATCGGCCTGTCGGTCGCGGCGCCGCAAATCCAGGAAGCGTTCAACCTGACCCCAGTCGACATGGGCCTGTTGTTCAGCGCCTTCGCCTGGTCCTACTCGCTGCTGCAAATCCCGGTCGGCATGGTACTGGACCGCTTTGGGCCAACCCGCGTTGGGCGCTGGGGCGCTTTCCTGTGGGGGCTGGCTTCCACCATTACGGCTTTCTCCAGCGGCTTTGCCGGCATCTTCGCGGCCCGCGTTTTGCTCGGCATCGCCGAGGCACCGGCATTCCCGGTCAGCTCCAAAGCCACCGGCTACTGGTTCCCGCGCAATGAACGCGGCATGGCCACCGCCATCTTCGATGCAGCCGCCAAGTTCTCCAATGTGATCGGCGTGCCGCTGGTTGCCGTCACCGTGGTGGCGTTTGGCTGGCGCTGGGGCTTTGGCCTGACAGCAGTGCTGAGCTTCAGCTACTTCTTCGCTTTCCTGCTGTTCTACCGCGATCCAAGCGCAGACTCCAAATTGAGCAAGGCCGAACTTGATTACATCCAGCGTGGCGGCGCCGCGCCGGAAGGCCCGGCCGAAGGCGGCGCCGTGAATATGCTGGGCTACCTGCTCACCAAATCCAAAGTCTGGGGCCTGACTATCGGCTTCGCTGCTTATGGCTATACCTTCTACCTGTTCCTCACCTGGCTGCCCGGGTACCTGGTACAGACCATGCACATGAGTATCATCAAGTCCGCTGGTTTTGCCGCCATCCCATGGGCCGTGGCTACCGTGACCGACCTGATCGTTGGCGGCTGGCTGATCGACCACCTGATCGCCAAGGGAAAGAACGAATCCGTGGTACGCAAGAGCGTACTGGTGATCGGCATGCTGTTTGGCCTGGCGGTTTTCGGCGCCACCCAGACTACCGATCCGGCATGGGCCATCTTCTGGATCTCGATCGCACTGGGCGGCCTGGCTTCCGCGGCACCGGTTGGCTGGTCGCTGCCATCGCTGATCGCACCCAAAGGCGGTGCCGGCACCGTGGGCGGCATTATGAACTTTGCCAATAACCTCATGGGCGCAGCCGCACCTATCGTCACCGGCATGATCGTCGGCGCCACCAACTCGTTTGCCAACGCCTTCATGGTGGCGGGCGTAATCCTGCTGGTTGGCATTGTGTCCTTTGTCTTCGTGCTCGGCAAAATCGAACCGCTGCCCGATCCTTCCCCGCGCGGCAGCACTGTCCCTGCCTAAGTACGCCCCACCTTATTTAACACCGGAGACAAAATGAACAAACGCATTACTGCGGTGGTGGCGCTCGCCCTTACCGCTTGCAGCAGCGCCGCACTGGCACAGAGCAATGTCGCCTTTTACGGCGTGATGGACCTTGGCATTTTGCAGGACCGGGGCGGCGTGGCCGGCACTTCCACCCGCGTCACCAGCGGCATGGCGACCCAGAGCCGCTGGGGCTTCAAAGGCAGCGAAGACCTGGGCGGCGGCATGTCGGCCTTCTTCGTGATTGAGGGCGGCATCCACGGCGACGTGGGCAACTCAACCCAGAACAACACCTTGTTCGGCCGCACCAGCATTGTCGGCTTGCGCAGCGCCAGGCTCGGCTCGGTCTCCATCGGCCTGCAGGATACGCCGCTGTTCACCACCCTCAACACGGTGGTCGACCCGCTGCGCAACGGCATCGCGCGCTCCAACAACCTGATGCCATCGACCGGTTTCCGCGCCAGTAACTCGGTGCTGTTCCGCACGGCTGACGTGAACGGCTTCAGTGCCGACTTCATGGTGGCGGCAGGAGAAGTGGCGGGAGACAGCAGCGCCAGCCGCTCCCTGGGTGGTTCGGTGGGCTACGCCAAAGGGCCGTTGAACATCCGGCTCGCCTATCACAATCGCAATAACGACACTGCCACGCTAAAGAACACCAATAGCGGCCGCAACTTCCTGCTTGGCGCAAACTACGACTTCGAAGTGGCCAAGCTCTGGTTCGGCCTTGGTGTCGACAAGGGCCTGAACAGCGCACCCTACAACAGCGCTGGCGCACCATTCGGCGGCATCGCGCCAACGCCGTCGACCGACAGCCGCGACCTGCTGCTTGGCGTATCGGTGCCGTTTGGACCGCACACAGTGGTGGCAAGCGTCATCCGCAAAGATGACCGTGGCGTGCTGAACCAGGATGCGCAGCAGTACGCGCTGGCCTATATGTATGCGCTCTCAAAGCGCACTGACGTCTATACCTCCTATGCTCGCATCCGCAACCACAATGGCGCAGGCTATACCGAGGGAAATAGCGAAGAACCAGGCCTGGGCGACCGCCAGCTCACGGTCGGCCTGCGCCATCGCTTCTAATGCGCAGTCAACTCGACGATTCTTTTGGGAAATAAATTTGACAACAGGGGGATTTCGGGGTGAAATGTACACTCTCACCCAAGGAAATCCCCCTATGAATCAACGTATTACCCGCCTGGCGCTGGCAACGGCGCTGATTGCCTGCACTTCCCTCGCTCAAGCGCAGTGGTTGTGGGTGAACGATAAAGGCGTGAAACAGCTTTCCGACCAGCCTCCGCCACCAGGAACGCCGGCTAACCGCATCCTGAAAGCGCCACGTGGCGCCGCCGCTGCCGAACTGCGCAAGGAAATGGCGGCAACGCCAGCCAACGGCGACGAATCACCAGCAGGCGAAGACAAAGCCGCACCCGCCAAGCCTTCGTTGGCAGAACGCAACGCGGACTACAAGAAACGCCAGCAAGAGAACTCTGAAAAGACGGCCAAGGCGGAGGCCGACGCCAAGCGCGAAGCCGAGAAGAAGAAGTACTGCGCGGAAGCCAAGAACAACATCGGCATGCTGGAAAGCGGCATGCGCGTTTCAGAAATGGGCCCGAACGGCGAGCGCAACTTCATGTCCGACGATACCCGCGCGCAGAAGATCAAGGAACAGCGCGAGTCCGTCAACAGCGTGTGCAACTAATCGAAGGCCTTCAAGCCTTCTTCGCCCGGCGCCGCCGGGCGTCTTTCGGGTCAGCGATCAGCGGCCGGTAGATTTCAATCCGGTCGCGCGCGCGCACCACGGTATCCAGCGTTTTCTTCTTCCCGTAAATTCCAACCGGCATCGTCACCAGGTTGATCTCGGGCGCCTCCTGCAGGATGCCGCTGATCTCGATGGCCTGGCCGATGGTGGTGCCCTCGTCTACTTCCAACGCATACAGCAAAGGCTGCGAAGCCGGCGCATAACACACCGTAATTTTGAGTCGTTCAGCCATACACGGTCTCGGCCCGTTTGCAGAAAGAATCGACCATGCTGTTGGCAATCATGCCGAACACGGAGCCGATCACCTGTTCCAGCAGCTTGCTGGAAAACTCGTAGTGCAGGTCAAGTTCGACCTTGCAGGCATCTTCGCGCAAGGCCTTGAAAGTCCAGGTACCATCGAGGGTCTTGAACGGGCCATCGACCAGCTTCATACGGATTTCACTGAACGGGGTATTCGAGTTGGACGTGGTGAAATGCTGCTTAACACCATGGAAATTGATCCCAACACTGGCCACAACATGGTTCTCACCCCGTTCGCGGACATCAACTCCGCCACACCAGGGCAAAAATTTGGGATAATCCTCGACCTTTGCCACTAAATCAAACATTTGCTCGGCGCTGTATCCCAGGAATACCGACTTGTGCACTACTGCCATTGAGTAACCGTTTGCTATGATGTTGTCCAAAGAACCCGTAGTTTAACCGACCCACGCATTTTTACCCATGTCCATTGCCGATAATCGCAAAGCCTTCCACGACTACTTCATTGAAGACAAGTATGAAGCCGGGATCGCGCTCGAAGGCTGGGAAGTCAAGGCGATCCGCGATGGGCGCGTTCAGATCAAGGAAGCTTACGTTACCATCCGCGATAACGAACTGTACCTGTTTGGCGCGCACATCAGCGCCCTGCCTACCGCTTCCACCCATATCCACCCGCAAGCCGTGCGCACGCGCAAGTTGCTGCTGCACCGCGCCGAGATCGACAAGTTGGTCGGCAAGGTCGAACGCGCCGGCTACACCCTGGTGCCGCTGAACCTGCACTTCAAAGGCGGCCGCATCAAATGCGAGATCGGCCTGGCCAAGGGCAAGAAGCAGCACGACAAGCGCGCCTCCGAGAAAGACCGCGACGCCAGCCGCGAAGTGGCGCAAGTCATGAAGCAACACCGGCGATAATCGAAAGGCCACAAACATTTCCAAGTAGCAACGTGGGTGCTACACTTGTGTATCATCAACTTGCCTGGAAATGAGATGGCCTGGAAAATCGCAATTGCGCTGTTAGCAGCTACGGCCCTCGGCGGCTGTCAGACCCCGTATTCGCCTGCGCCGCTCGCCACCAACTTCCCTACGACAAAGCAGGAAAAGCTCCAGGCCGCAGCGCATTGGACCGCAATCGCCGGCCATTTCGAACAGCAGGTAATGGCCGAGCTGAAGAAGTCCTCGCCACGCCCTCTTTATGTTGAGAGCCCGGCCAATCCCAGTGCATTTCAACAGGCTATCAACAACCAGCTCCTTTCCGCGCTGGTCAGGGACGGTTATGTAGTGTCGCGCACGCCAGCCGGCGCCCTGCAGATCAGTCTCGACATCCAGGCCATCACCTTCGCTCCCGACCGGAAAAAGAACGCGCCGGTAGGCTTGGCAACCGCCATTGCTACTGGCGTATGGGTGCTGGCCGAGCGAATTGGCGACCCGGTCGGCAAAGTCGGCCGATTTGCCGGCGCCGTCGGCATTGGCGCCGGCATCGATGCCTACCATTGGTACGACAGCGAATTCGCGTCTGGACCAACGCCTCGTACCGAGATTATCATTACAGCATCCGTCACCGATGAAAACCGCTACATTGCGCGCGCATCGAATACCTACTACGTGGCCGACGCCGATCGCAGCCTGTACGGCATCCATGACGGAGCCCAACCGCAGCTGAGCCAGACCTTCCAGGTAAAAGGAGATCGTTGATGCGTGCTGTCGCCGCCCTGCTTCTTCCGCTTTCACTGGCAGGCTGCGCCTGGTTCTCCGACAAGCCGCCGGAAAACGACTACGCCTCCACTTCGCAAAACCAGTTCGTCGGCGCCAACTACAAGGCGGCCGACGTCCTGCTGTCCCAGCTCAATGGCCGCCTGGCCGGCGACAAGCCCTTGATCATGGCAACCGTGGTCAACATCGACGCGCTCGACCAGAGTTCCACGTTGGGCCGCCTGGTATCCGAACAGGTGTCGACCCGCCTTGCCCAAGGCGGACTGCGCATGCTCGAGATGAAGCTGCGCACCTCCGTCTACATGAAGCGCCAGCAAGGCGAAATGATGCTGACGCGCGAAGTGGGTGAAGTAGCGCACAACCACAATGCCCAGGCAGTCGTGGTTGGCTCCTACGGCGAGACCAACGACGCGGTTTTCGTCAACATCAAGGTGGTGCAGCCGCAAACCAACCAGGTGATGGCAGCAACCGACTACGTATTGGCCAAGGACAGCGTGGTGCGTTCTATGTTGCTGGGACGCTGAGCAAGTCCACCAGCCGTGGCAGGACCTCCTGCGCAGGCAGTTCCAGTTTCAGTGCAAGCAGGTCATCGGCGCGGGTCTTTCCCGCGTTGATGGCTGCAATCGGCTTGCCGGCTGCGGCAGCCATGCGGCAGAAGCGGTAACCGGAAAACACCATCAGCGAAGAGCCGACCACCAGCAGCGCGTCGGCAGCCTCCATTTCGGCCAGCGCATGCGCAGTGCGCGCAGGCGGCACGTTATCGCCGAAGAAAACCACGTCCGGCATCAGCACACCGCCGCAGGCAGTGCAGGCTGGCGCATGGAAGTCCTGCAGCGCATCCGGTTCGACAGCCGCATCGCCATCTGGCAGCGGCTGCGCGAGGAGGTTCGCCAGGCCAGGATTGTCGCGCTCGAGCTGCGGCTGCAGGCTGGCGCGCGAGTAGCGGGCCTGGCACTCAAGGCAAATCACATGGTGCAGGTTGCCGTGCAATTCAATCAGGCGTTTGCTGCCGGCGCGCTGGTGCAGGCCATCCACGTTCTGCGTAATCACACTATGCACATGGCCGGCCGCCTCCAGTTCGGCGAGCGCGCGGTGGCCGGCATTCGGCTCGGCACGCGAAACCGTCGCCCAACCCACCATGCTGCGCGCCCAGTAACGACGCCTGGTCGCTTCGTTACGGCGAAATTCGGGACCCTGGATCGGCGTGCGGCCACGCCGCACGCCATCCTTGTCCCGGTAGCCGGGAATGCCGGAAGCAGTGCTGATCCCCGCACCGGTCAACACCAGCACACGGCTGTGGCGCGTCAGGAAGCGCGCCAGTCCGGCCTCAATCGGCTGCAGCGCATCCATTTGGCTTGAACACGCGTTCGGTCGACGCCGGGTACTTTTCCAGCTTCGCTGCAGCACGGGTTGGACGCGGGGCGAAATCGCCGCCGCAGTTCGGGCATCTGCCGTGCAGCTTAACGTTCACGCAGTCGGCGCAAAAGGTGCACTCGAATGAGCAGATCAAGGCGTCCTGTGCGCCGGGCGGCAAGTCCTTGTTACAGCATTCGCAGTTGGGTCGCATTTGCAGCATGTCAGGAGTCCTTTATTGATTTCGATAGCTGATTGCGTTCAGCAAAGCACTGGTCGTATCGATATCGGTCAACGCCTCATTCGTGGCGCGCGCAAAGCTGCGCTCGCGGATACGGGCCAGGCGCTCGAGCAATTCGTTCTTCGGCAGGCGCGATTGCACGATTGCCACGGGATCAATGCCCTCATAGCGGCCACCGTTTGTCTCCAGCGTGTCGAGCAGGCGGCGCACTTCAGCATCCGCCAAAGCGCCCTTCCCGGCCTCCGGCACTGGTTGCTGGGCGAGTTGCTGGCGCATCGGGGCAAAGAACTGCGCCGCCTCTTTCGACATGCCTTGCGGCTTGATCGCCAACAGCGCTTGGCGGCCTTGCGGGCCGCCGGCACGCACCAGGAAATTCACGGCGCGCGTGAAGACCTCCATGTCGGCACTTTGCAGCAGCGGTTCGACAGCGTGCACGCTGGCCGGCGAGCCAACCAGTTGCAGCGCATCCAGCACCGGTTTGACCAGCGCCGGATCGCGCAGCAACGTCGCAAGGTGGCGCTCACCTGCCGCGCCAAAGCGGCCATACAGCAAGGCGCGCACGCCCGTTTCATCGATCACCGAGCCCTGCTGCGGCAATGGAACGGTCACGGCCTTGCGCAGGAAGGCGCGGTCGATCAGCGGCAGCAGGCGCGCATCCTGGCCGGCCGCAGCGGAGTGCATCAAACGGAAAAGCTGGGGACCGTCGAGTGCCGCCTCAGGATTGATGGCCAGCGCGGCTTGCGCGGCGAGCGGCCTGTCGGCTTCGGCGCCATAAGCTACCAGGAAGCAGGCAGCGTCCAGCAGCAATTGCTGGCTGGGGCGTGCGGAACGCAGCTCGGCGGCCAGCTCGCGGCGCAGCAGCGGGATAGCGTCATCGCGGTAATCGCCAAAGAAGCGCCACGCTGCATCCAGCTCGCGGCGCTGGGCGCCTGCTGCAGCGGCGTTGGCGGCTGCAGGCATGGCGCGGATCTGGGCGATGCGGGCAGAGAGGGCCGCATCGGTCGCCGCATCGCCCGCATAGGCGGCGAATGCAGCGGATGCCAGGGCGGCGGCGAGAACGCGCTTCATGCCGACAACCTGCGCTGCAAGTCGGTGACCGTGGCGCGCCAGTCCTCGTAATGCTCGCTGTCTTCCCACAGTTCGCGCAACTCGGAAGCATCGGACAGTACCAGGGCCAGCACGCGCTGGGCCTTGTCCGCGATATCGGCGCGCGGCTTGCTTAGCTTTGCCTGCACCTCGGCCACCCACTCATCGACGCGCCCGGAATCATCGTCCTTCGCCCCGCCCTTGCCCTGCAGGCGCGACCAGGTTTCCACCGCAGCCAGCGCCTCGGCACCAAACGGCGCCTCCAAATACTCGGTGGTCTCCGCCTGCAACACGTTATTCAACGTGTCCTCGATAAAGTAAAGGTCCCTCGATTCCTGCAAATCCTCCGCCCAATCCTGCGCGAAGTCATTGCCATACGGTCCAACAGCCCAGGTTCCCACATGCGCCTCCTGTTCGATATAAGGCCGCATTGTACGCAATTACGGCCCAGCCCGTGTCACACCTTGGGGTCTGACCCCAAGGTGTGACACGGGCTCGGCCACAGTTATTTCTGGGTCTTGACGACTTGCAGGGCGGTGGCGATCAGGCTGCTCATTTCGCCGACGTTGGCGGGAACGATCAGGCTGTTGTTGGTCTTGGCCAGCTGGCCGAAGGCGCTGACGTATTGCTCCGCCACTTTCAGGTTCATTGCGGACTCGCCGCCGGGCTGCTGGATCGCCAGGCCGACTTGCTTCAGCGCGCCGGAAGTCGCTTCGGCAATCGCCAGGATTGCCGCTGCTTCGCCTTGCGCGCGGTTGATGGCGGCCTGCTTGTCGCCTTCGGAACGGGCAATCGCCGCTTCCCGTTCGCCAGTGGCGATATTGATCTGCTCCTGCTTGCGTCCTTCGGAGGCGGCAATCAGGGCGCGCTTGCCGCGTTCGGCCGTGATCTGGGCCTGCATCGCGTGCAGGATTTCCTGCGGCGGCGTCAGGTCCTTGATTTCGTAGCGCAGCACTTTCACGCCCCAGTTGGCGGCCGATTCGTCAATCGCATTCACCACCGTGGAGTTGATGTGGTCGCGCTCTTCGAATGTCTTGTCCAGCTCCATGCGGCCAATCACGGAACGCAGCGTGGTCTGCGCCAATTGCGTGATCGCGGCGATGTAGTTGGACGAGCCGTAAGAGGCGCGCATCGCGTCCGTCACCTGGAAGTACAGGATGCCGTCCACCTGCAACTGCGTATTGTCCTTGGTGATGCAAACCTGCGAAGGCACGTCCAGCGGGATTTCCTTCAGCACGTGCTTGTAGGCGATGCGGTCAATGAAGGGCACCACGATATTCAGGCCCGGGCCGAGCGTAGCATGGTATTTGCCAAGCCGTTCCACCACCCACGCGTGCTGCTGCGGCACCACGTTGATGGTCTTGAATACGAACACCAGCGCGACGATAAAGACGACCAGCGTGACTGTGCCAAAACTGATTTCCATTCACTTCTCCTTGTTATGCGCCGACGATCAGCCGGCTGCCGCGAATTTCGCGGATCCTGAATACGCCTGGTGCCGCCATCTCGCCGGGCGCCAGTTCTACGTCCCACATGGCGCCGCGGTACATCACGCGCGCGGCGCCGCCCTGCCAGGCCGGCACGTTGACGGTCTGGCCGATGTCCAGGTTGACGTCCGGGTTGGCCGACGCCGGTGGCTGCGCAGTCTTGCCAAAGCGGCTGCGGCGCAGCAGCACGGTCGCAATTGCCGCTACGATGGCCGCCACCAGCATCTGTCCCGGCATATCGACGCGCGCCAGCGAAGTCAGTGCGCCGGCACCCATGCCGATGGCGATCATCAGCAGGTAGAAGGTGCCGCTAAACAGTTCGAGGATGACCAGCACGCCTGCACTGATCGCCCACAACATCCAATCCGCCATCACAACCTCCAAAAGTAAAAAACCCCCGTCGCCGATAAGGCCACGGGGGTTCAAGCCGCTTATCGGCGGTTTATTGTTGCATTTCTGCCAGCTTCTGCCAAGTGTCGATGACCGAGTCCGGATTCAGGGACATGGTCTCGATACCTTGCTGCATCAGCCACACGGCCAGTTCCGGGTGGTCGGAAGGACCCTGGCCGCAGATGCCGATGTACTTGTTCAGTTTGATACAGGCCGAAATGGCCATGCCCAGCAGCGCCCGCACGGCAGGATCGCGTTCGTCGAAGTCGGCTGCCAGCAGCTCCATGCCGGAGTCGCGGTCCAGGCCCAGGGTCAGCTGGGTCAGGTCGTTGGAACCGATCGAGAAGCCGTCGAAGTGCTGCAGGAACTGCTCCGCCAGCACGGCGTTGGAAGGCACTTCGCACATCATGATCACGCGCAGGCCGTTCTCGCCGCGTTTCAGGCCGTTCTTGGCCAGCAGCCCGACCACTTTTTCGGCCTGGCCCAGGGTACGCACGAATGGCACCATGATTTCGACGTTGGTCAGGCCCATTTCTTCGCGCACGCGCTTCATCGCGACGCATTCCATTTCGAATGCGGCGGCGAAGTCTTCGGACAGGTAGCGCGCGGCGCCGCGGAAGCCCAGCATCGGGTTTTCTTCGTCCGGCTCGTAGCGCGAACCGCCGATCAGCTTCTTGTACTCGTTCGACTTGAAGTCGGACAGGCGCACAATCACTTTCTTCGGCCAGAAGGCCGCAGCGATGGTTGCGATGCCCTCGGCCAGCTTGTCGATGTAGAACTGCTTCGGCGAAGCGTGGCCGCGAGCGACCGATTCCACTGCCTTCTTCAGGTCGGCGTCGATGTTCGGGTATTCCAGGATCGCTTTCGGGTGCACACCAATATTGTTATTGATGATGAACTCGAGGCGGGCCAGGCCCACGCCGTTGTTCGGCACGGACTGGAAGTCGAAAGCCAGCTGCGGGTTACCCACGTTCAGCATGATCTTGGTCTTGATCGGTGGCAGTTCGCCGCGCGACACTTCGGAAATTTCGGTTTCCAGCAGGCCGTCGTAGATCTTGCCTTCGTCGCCTTCGGCGCAGGAAACGGTCACGAAAGTGCCGTCTTTCAGCACGTCGGTCGCGTCGCCGCAACCCACCACTGCCGGCACACCCAGTTCACGCGCGATGATCGCTGCGTGGCAGGTACGGCCGCCGCGGTTGGTGACAATGGCGGACGCGCGCTTCATCACCGGTTCCCAGTTCGGGTCGGTCATGTCGGCTACCAGCACGTCGCCCGGCTGCACGCGCTCCATTTCGCTTGGATCGCGGATGACGCGCACGGGGCCGGCGCCAATCTTCTGGCCGATTGCACGGCCGGAGGTCAGCACGGTGCCGCTCGACTTCAGCTTGAAGCGCTGCTGCGAGTCGGTGGCTTTCTGCTGCGATTTGACGGTTTCAGGACGGGCCTGCAGGATGTACAGCTTGCCGTCGCGGCCATCTTTACCCCACTCGATGTCCATCGGACGACCGTAGTGCTTTTCGATGATCATGGCGTACTTGGCCAGTTCAACGATTTCCGCGTCCACCAGCGAGTAGCGGTTGCGCATTTCGATCGGCACGTCGACGGTCTTCACGGAACGGCCAGCCTTGGCTTCGTTGGTGAATTCCATCTTGATCAGCTTGGAGCCGATATTGCGGCGGATCACGGCGGACTTGCCCTGCTCCAGCATTGGCTTGTGAACGTAGAATTCGTCCGGGTTCACGGCGCCCTGCACCACGGTTTCGCCCAGGCCATAGCTGGAGGTGATGAAGACCACATCCTTGAAGCCAGATTCGGTATCGATGGTAAACATCACGCCCGATGCGCCCGTGTCCGAACGCACCATGCGCTGCACGCCGGCCGACAGCGCCACTTCTGCGTGGGTGAAGCCCTTGTGCACGCGGTAGGAGATGGCGCGGTCGTTGTACAGGGATGCGAACACGTGCTTCATGGCTTCCAGCACGTTGTCGATGCCGACCACGTTCAGGAAGGACTCCTGCTGGCCTGCGAAGGATGCGTCAGGCAGGTCTTCCGCGGTGGCGGAGGAGCGCACTGCGAATGACACTTCGGTGCTGGAGTCTGCGACCAGTTTGTCGTAGAAGGTGCGGATTTCGGCTTCCAGGCGTGGCTGGAACGGGGTGTCGACGATCCATTGGCGGATTTCGGCGCCCGATGCTGCCAGGGCGCGGACGTCGTCGACATTCAGGTGTTCAAGGCGGTCAGCGATGCGCTGGGCCAGCGATGGGCCACCGTCAACGCTGTGCGACAGGAAGTCGCGGAAGGCCTGGGCGGTGGTAGCGAAGCCGCCAGGCACACGCACGCCGGCGCCAGCCAGCTGGGAGATCATCTCGCCCAGCGACGCGTTCTTGCCGCCGACGGATTCGACATCCGTCATGCGCAAATTCTCGAACGAGGCAACGTACACCCCGTCGGATTGCTCCTTCAATGCTGCGTTAGTCATAAAGACACCTTTTTGATGATAAAAATCTTTACGCAGGCATGCTTGGCATCGTTCTTGTCATTCTTGGCGCCGTGCAGCACAATCTTACCGTTGGCAAGCATTTTACAGCCTGCGCAGCAAATTGACGATTCATCCATTGGAAAAGCACTTTTGATGCCACAAGATCAACGTTTATTGCCGGCGTCCAGCCGCACCGTCTTTTTTGTCTCTGACGGCACTGGCATCACCGCCGAAACCTTCGGCCATTCGGTGCTGACGCAGTTCGACCTGCGCTTCCGCCAGATCCGCCTGCCCTTCATCGATACCTGCGACAAGGCTTATGATGCAGTGCGCAAAATTAACGAAGTCGGAGCCGAGGATGGCGCCAAGCCGATCGTGTTTTCGACCCTGGTGAAGGCAGAGCTGTCGGAAGTCATCCAGCGCGCCAATGCCATGCATATGGACTTGATACAGACCTTCGTGGCGCCGCTGGAACAGGAATTGGGCGTCAAGTCGACCCACACCATCGGCCGTTCCCACAATGTGGTGGACAGCGAGGAATACAAGAACCGCATCGAGGCGATCAACTTCTCGCTGGCGCACGATGATGGTCAGTCCAACAAGAACCTGTCGTCGGCGGACGTCATCCTGGTTGGCGTGTCGCGCTCGGGCAAAACCCCTACTTCGCTGTACCTGGCCATGCAATACGGCGTCAAAGCGGCCAATTACCCGTTGATTCCGGACGATTTCGAGCGCGGCAAGCTGCCGTCGGCGCTGTATGCCTATAAATCGAAGATTTTCGGCCTGAGCATCGAGCCGCAGCGCCTGTCCGAGATCCGTAACGAGCGCCGCGCCGGTTCCAAATACGCTTCGCTGGAAAACTGCCGCTATGAGGTCAACGAGGCGGAGGCCATGATGCGCCGCGAAGGCATCCGCTGGCTGTCGTCCACGACCAAGTCGATCGAAGAGATTTCGACCACCATCCTGCAGGAAATCAAGCCGAATCGCTCGGTTTACTGACCGTCAGAAGAAGCTTTTCCAGTCGTGGAGCCAGCCGGGAATATCAACTACCGGCATCGGGTTGGCAATATAGAAGCCCTGGGCGTAGTCGCAGCCCAGGCTTTGCAGGAAGTCCCAGTCCGCCCTGGTTTCGACACCGACCGCACAAGCGTGGCGCGACAGGCTGCGGGCCAGCCCAAGGCAGGACTTCAATACGGTACCAATGGGACGCTTGCGCGAAGCGCCGTCCACGAAACTGGGATCGATCTTCAGTTCCGAGAACGGAATGGCGGCCAGCAGTTGCAGGTTGGAGCGCCCGGTGCCGTAGTCATCGATCGCCAGCCCGAATCCCATCATCCGCAGGCGCAGCAGGCGCTCCAGGAAATGGGGGTTGGTGGTCAGCACCGAGGCTTCCGTGATCTCGAACGTAACGTAATCGGACAGGATGCGGTAGCGTTCCAGGCAGGCCGTGATCCGGGCGATGAATTGCGGATGCGCCAGCGTGCCCGGATCCACATTCACCGAAAACGAAATCGGAATGCCCTTGTCATGCAGGCTGCGGCAGGCCGCGACCGACTTCTCGATCATGCTCCAGTCGAGAAAATCGATGCGCCGCACGCTTTCCAGCACCGGCACAAATGCCGACGGGCCAAGCACGCCATACTCGGGGTGGCGCCAACGGGCGAACATTTCCAGCCCCACCACAGCCCCGGTCTCCAGCTCGATCTCGGGCTGGGCAAAGGGATCGAATTGGCGCCCCTGCAGTCCGCCCTCCACTTCGGCAAAGGTGAATTCAGGATGCTGCGGGCCGGGATCCGGCTCGCCGGAAGGTTCCCGGTAGTTGGCAATCAGCTCCTGCAGCCTGGCCGAGGTGATGGCCTTGATCGAACTGCCCAGGATGTCAAGCCCGTAAGCTTCAGCCATGGTTTCGACCGAGAACAGCACGTCCGCGCTTTCGGAGGCCAGGATAATGATGCCGGCCCGGCAGTCGATTTCAGCCAGGCGCCGGATGACCTCCAGGCCGTCCATACCCGGCAGCGCCAGGTCCATCACGGCGATGTTGGCGGGTGGGATCAGGCCGATTTCCAGCAAGCGCAGCGCGCCCAGGCCGTCGGATGCCGGGGTGACGTGCTGCGCGCCCAGGTGGCGCAGCATGCCGACCAATAGCTCACGCTGGACGGGTTCGCCCTCGGCGACCAGGAAGTGCAAGTTTGCAATTTCCATAACGCCCATTCCAGCATGGTTAGTTTTATTAAGTCAGATTTTGCCTTACTTGTTCGAAAAAGCATACTGCCGCGCACGCGGCGACATTCAGCGATTCGACTTTCCCCAGGTGCGGCACGATGACGCGATGGGTAGCGTTGCTTAAAAGCGCGTCGGACACGCCCTGCCCTTCGTGGCCGAAGATCCAGGCGACCGGGCGTTTCAGGTCAAGCTGGTAAAGCTGTTCGGCCGCGTAGCCGCTGGTCGCCAGGGTGGCGATCTGGGCGCCCTGCACCAGTTGCTCCAGGTCGACGTTCTCGTAAATATCCAGCACAAAGTGCGCGCCCATGGCAGCGCGCAGTACTTTCGGCGACCAGCAGAAAGCTGTGCCGGGGGCGCAATACACTTCCTTCACGCCTGCCGCGGCGGCGCTGCGCAGGATGGAGCCGACATTGCCCGGGTCCTGCACGTTGTCCAGCAGGACGGCGTTCACGGCCAGCGCCTGCGGCACGTCCTTCTGCGGGGTCGCGATCAGGAACATCAGGCCGACACCGTGCTCCACCTGGCTGACCGCATGGTAAAGCTGGTCGGTCAGGCACAGCACGTGGGCATGCTCCGCTTCCAGGCGGGCGATGATGGCGGCGACTTCAGGGTTCTGCAGCGCGCCTTCAGCCACAATGGCTTGCTCGGGGTGGCCGCGCAACTCGATCCAGGTTTCGCACAGGTGCACGCCATCCAGCAGGCTGCGGCCGGCCTTGCGGCGCGCTTGCGAGTTGGTGGCCAGCTTGGACAGCTCCTTGTATTGCGCGTTGTCGCGCGAAGTAATGTGCTTCACAGGTCGCGCTCCAGGACTTCACGCACCGGAGCAAAGCTGCGCCGGTGCACCGGCGATGCGCCATGCTCGCGCAAGCGCTCCAGGTGCAGTGCAGTGCCATAGCCTTTGTGCTGGTCGAAGCCGTATTGCGGGTACTTCTTGTGCAGTTTGACCAGGGCCGCGTCGCGCGCGGTCTTGGCCAGGATCGAGGCGGCGGAAATGGACTCGATCTTGTCGTCGCCTTCCACAATGGCGATGCTCTGGATGCGCATCACCGGGCACTTGTTGCCGTCGATGAGGGCCAGGGTGGGTATGGTTTGCAGGGCATACACGGCGCGTTTCATCGCCAGCAGGCTGGCCTGCAAGATGTTCAGGCGGTCGATTTCTTCCTCCGAAGCCTTGGCCACGGCCCAGGCGATCGCGTGCTCACGGATCAATGGCGCCAGCTCGTCGCGGCGCGCTTCGTTGAGCTTCTTGGAATCACGCAGGCCGGCAATCGGGCGGTTGCGGTCCAGGATCACGGCCGCAGCAAACACCGGCCCGGCCAAAGGACCGCGCCCCGCCTCATCGACGCCGCAAATGATCTCGTCGAGCGAGTAAGGAAGGTCATCGAAAAGACCGGATTGTTGGACCATTGCTCAATTCTTTCTACTGTCCAGTTCGTGTCACACCATGGGGTCACACCCCAGGTGTGACACGGGCTTATCTGTTGATCACCTTAAGGACTGCTGCGGCGCCTTCTTCGGCGCTGTTGCGCAGCAGGCTGTAATGCATGTCGGTGAAGCGCTGCACCAGTCGCAGGCGATGCGGCACGTCACTCAGTTGTTGCCACATGGCGTCGGCCAGCGTCTCGGCAGTGGCTGAGTTCTGCAGCATTTCCGGCACCAGGAATTCGCGCGCCAGGATGTTCGGCAAGCCGATCCAGGGCTGGTAGCCCATATGCTTCATGATATGCCAGGATGCGGCCATCATCTTGTAGGCGATCACCATCGGCTTTTTGTACAGTGCCACTTCCAGCGATGCGGTGCCGGAAGCCACCAGCACGGCGTCGGCGGCGCAGATGGCGGTGTGCGACTGGCCATCGAGCAGCATCAGTTCCACGTCCTGCAGTCCAGCTTCTGCGATCAGCTCGAGGAAGTACTTGCGCTGCTTTTCGCCGGCCATCGGCACCACGAATTTCAGCGTGTGGTCGCGCTGCAGCAGCAGCCTGCAGGCGCCGATGAAGGCGGCCGTATTGTATTTCAGTTCCGCCATGCGGCTGCCCGGCATGACGCAGACCACGTTGGCGTCTTCCGCCAGGCCGAGCTGGCGGCGTGCGGCCGCTTCGTCGGGCTGCAGCGGAATCACCTCGGCCAGCGGGTGGCCGACGTAGGTCACGGGCACGCCGGCTTTCTTGTAGATCTCTTCCTCGAACGGGAAGATCACCAGCATATGCGACACCGACTTGATGATTTTCTTGATGCGCCCGCCGCGCCAGGCCCAGATCTGCGGTCCGATGTAATGCACGGTCGGGATGCCGGCGTCACGCAACTGCGCTTCCAGCCCCAGGTTGAAGCCCGGGTAATCGGCGCCGATAAAGCAGGCCGGCCGTTCGGCCAGCAACTGGTCGCGCAGTGTGTTCTGGATGCCTTTCAGCTCGCGGTAGCGGGGAATGATCTCGAACAGCCCGCGCACGGTCATCTTCTCGATCGGCCATTGCGACTCGAAGCCATGTTCCATCATGGCCGGGCCGCCAATGCCGTGGAAGCGCGCTTCGGGCAGGTGCGGGCGCAGGCCGCCTAACAGACGGCCTGCCAGCAGGTCGCCGGACGGTTCGCCGGCAACGACTGCAATCGATACGTCAGCGGACGATGCCACGGGTGGTCGTATCGAGGAATTCGCGCATCGCGCGCGCAGGGACCGCGTCCGCCTCCGGCAGTTCGGCTTCGGCGGCGATCATGGCTGCCTTGGCTTCATCCAGCGTCAGGCCGGAACGGTACAGCAGCTTGTAGGCGTTGCGGATGGCGTTGATCTGCTCGCGGGTGAAGCCGCGGCGTTTCAGGCCTTCGATGTTGACGCCATGGGCGGCGGCCGGATTGCCGTTCAACAGTACGAAAGGCGGCACGTCCTGGGTCAGGCTGGTGCTCATGCCGACGAAGGCGTGGGCGCCAATCTTGCAGAACTGGTGCACGTTGGCAAAGCCCGACATGATCACCCAGTCGCCGATCTCCACGTGGCCCGCCATCTGGGCGTTGTTGGAGAAGATGGTGTTGTTGCCGACCACGCAGTCATGCGCCAGGTGGACGTAGGCCGAGATCCAGTTGTTGTTACCCAGCCTGGTCACGCCCTTGTCCTGCACCGTACCGAGGTTGAAGGTGCAGAATTCGCGGATGGTGTTGTCGTCGCCAATTTCCAGCCGGGTCGGTTCGCCGTTCCACTTCTTGTCCTGCGGCGCGGCGCCGATGGACGAGAACTGGAAGAACTTGTTGTTCTTGCCGATCGTGGTATGGCCCTCGATCACGACATGCGGGCCCACCACGGTGTTCTCGCCAATCACCACGTTCGGACCAATGATCGTGTATGGACCGATCTCGACGCCGGCAGCCAGTTCGGCTTTCGGGTCGACGATCGCGCTTGGGTGGATGGTCGCCATGCTGTTACTCCACGGAGCGGATGGTGCACATCAGCTCAGCTTCCAGTGCCACCTGGCCGTCGACCGAGCCGACCGCCTTGTATTTCCAGATGCCGCGCGCGTTGCGCAGGATTTCCACGTCCATCTTCAGTTGGTCGCCAGGACCTACCGGGCGCTTGAAGCGCGCGTTGTCGATGCCGACGAAGTACACCACCGAATTCTCGTCCGGCTTGATGCCCATGGACTTGAACGACAGCAGGGCTGCGGTCTGCGCCATCGCTTCGATCATCAGCACGCCCGGCATCACCGGCTTGTGCGGGAAGTGGCCGTTGAAGAACTCTTCGTTCACGGTCACGTTCTTGATGGCGGTGATGGACTTGTTCTCTTCATAAGAGATCACGCGATCAACCAGCAGCAGCGGGTAGCGGTGCGGCAGGTAAGCCTTGATCTCGCAGATGTCCATCGTTTTGTTTTCGGTAGTCGTCATGATTCTTCGTCTTCGGTTTTAGTTTTAATGGTTTTTTCCAGCGCGCGCATTTTATCGCGCATCGTCGGCAGGTTCCGGACAATCGCAGCCGACTTCTCCCAGTCGCTGTTCTTGGCCAACGGGTAAAAGCCCGTGTATTGGCCTGGTTCGGCGATCGAGCGCGATACCAGGCTGCCCGACGAAATATGGACGTGGTCCGCGATCGTCAAATGGCCCAGGATCATTGCCGCGCCGCCGAAGGTGCAGTACTTGCCGATTTTTGCGCTGCCTGCCACGCCGACGCAGCCGGCCATGGCCGTGTGCGCGCCGATATGGCAGTTGTGGCCGATCTGGATCTGGTTGTCCAGCTTCACGCCGTCTTCAATAATGGTGTCCGCCAGCGCGCCGCGGTCCAAGGTGGTATTGGCGCCAATGTCGACATCGTCGCCGATTAGTACCCGGCCCACCTGCGGGATGCGCACGTAGACACCGCCGTCATTGGCAAAGCCAAAGCCGTCGGTGCCGATCACGGCGCCCGAATGGATGATGCCGCGCTTGCCGATCACGCACTTCGAATGGAACGTCACGTTGGCAAAGAAGTGCGTGCCCTCGCCCACCTGCGCGTCGCGGCCGATGTAGCAGCCGGCATCCAGCACCACGCCGGCGCCGATCACGGCACCCGCTTCAACCACCACTTTGGGGCCGATATGGGCGGTCGCGTCTACGCTGGCCGCGGGATCGACGTAGGCCGTCGGGTGCACGCCGGCCGGGCGCACGTAAGCCGTCTGCGCTTCAAAGACCTGCGCGGCACGGGCAAAGTACACATAGGGATTCTTGACGACGATGCGGGCGCCCTTATAGGTTTCGGCCACGGTGGCATCGTCATTGGCGCTGACAATCAGGGCTGCCGCCTGGCTTTGCCCCGCCTGCGAGCGGAATTTGCTGTTACTGAGGAAGCTGATATGCGAAGCGCCTGCATCGGTCAACGGCGCGATCCCGGCAACATAAAGTTCCGGGTCCCCCACCAGTTGACCGCCCAGGCGCTCGACCAGTTCTCCTAGTCGAAGGCCCATCTGTAATCCAATCTATCTGTTATTTGTCCAGCGCTTCCAGCACCTTGTTGGTGATGTCGATGCGCGGGCTGGCCCACACTGCGTCCTGCAGGACGATGTCATAGCCTTCGGTGTTTGCAAGCTGCTTGATGATCTTCGTCGCCTTTTCGGCGATCGCAGCACGCTCCTCGTTGGTGCGTTGGTTCAGGTCTTCGCGGAATTCGCGCTGGCGGCGCTGGAAGTTCAGGTCCGCCTCGTAGGCTTCGCGCTGCAGTTTGCTGCGCTCAGGCTCCGGCTTGGCGGCGCCTTCCTTTTCCCATTTGTCGGCGGCCGCCTTGGAGCGCATGGCCAGTTCCTGCAACGCCTTTTCGCGGCTGGAGAATTCCTCGCGCAGCTTGTTGTCGGCCGACTTGGCTAGCTTCGATTCGTTGTAGATGCGCTCGGCGCTCAGCCAGGCAATCCGGGAGGACTGCGCCAGCGCCGGTGCCGTGGCCATCATGCCCAGCGCCAGTACGGCAGCGATTTTGCCCAGGGTAGCGGTTGCAGTCTTCAACTCGATTCTCCGTCCAAATAAGTTGCTTTGGTGCACTAAATGCATCAGAAACCAGTACCCATCTGGAACTGGAAGCGTTCCAGGCGGTCACCCAGTTTGTCGTTCAGAGGCAAAGCATAACTCAACTTCAGCGGGCCCACCGGGGAAATCCAGCTCAAGCCCAGGCCGGCCGAGAAGCGCAGCTCGGACAGGCGCATCTTCTGGCGTTCCGCGTAGACCTGGCCACCGTCGAGGAAGCCAAACCAGCGCAGCGAACGGTCCTGGCCCTGGCCGGGGAACGGCATCTGCAGTTCGGCGTTACCGATCAGGCGCGAAGCGCCGCCCAGCGAATCGCCATAACGCGGGTCGACCGCGCCCAGCGAGGAGCTTTGGTAGCCACGCACCGAGCCGATGCCGCCGGCGTAGAAGTTCTTGAAGACCGGATAGTTCTTGCCGCCGAAGCCACGGCCGTAGTCGACCTCGCCCTTCAGCGCCAGGGTGATCTTGTTGGTCACAGGCTTGTACCACTGGGTCTCGTACACCGCGCGCCAGTACTTCGATTCGCCGATCGCGTCCAGTTCCAGGTTAATGCGCTGCATATAACCCAGGGTCGGGGTCATGGCGGAGTCGCGGCTGTCGCGCGCCCAGGCTGCGGTCAGCGGCACCGAGTAGGCGTTGACCGAACCGACACCGGTCGACGGGCCGCCCAGGTCGCGCACGTACTGCTTGAAGTAGGTCGGCGACGAATCGTCGGTTTCCACGTTCGACTTTTCCAGGCCGATACCGAAGAAGATGGTGTCCTGTTCGGAGAACGGCACGCCAAAGCTCACGCGGCCGCCGGTCTGCTTGATGGTGTACAGGCCGGTGTTGACTGCAGGCGGGCGGAAGGTACGCAGGTAAAGCTCATAGCTGCGCGAAATGCCGTCCGGCGTGAAGTACGGGTTGGTATGCGAGAAGGCGATGGTACGGCTGTACTTCGAGGTATTCAGTTCCAGGCCGACGGTATTGCCCGAGCCGGCAAAGTTGGCCTGCTGGATCGCCGCGTTGAAGGTGAACTTCTCGGCCTGCGAGAAGGCGCCGCCGATCTGGAAGTTGCCGGTCGGGCGCTCGACCACGGACAGGTTGATGTCGACCTGGTCGGAGGTGCCCTGCGCTTCCGGCGTATCGACGGTCACATCCTTGAAGTAGCCGGTGCGGTCGACGCGGTCGCGCGATTGCTTGATCTTGGAGGCGTCGTACCAGCTCGATTCGAACTGGCGGAACTCGCGGCGGATCACTTCGTCGCGGGTGGTGGTATTGCCCGAGATGTTAATGTGGCGCACATAGGCGCGCTTGCCCGGATCGATGAAGAAGGTGAACGCGACTTCGCGCTTGGCCTGGTCGATTTCAGGGTTGGCGTTCACGTTGGCGAAGGCGAAACCGAAGGTGCCCAGGCGGTCGGTGATCAGCTTGTTGGTGGACGTCAGCAGCTTGCCCGAGTACAGCTTGCCCTTCTGCAGCAGCACCAGCTGGCGCAGCTCGTCTTCACGGCCGAACATTTCGCCTTCGAACTTGATGTCGGAGACAGTGTACTTTTCACCTTCAGTGATATTGATGGTGATGTAGATGTCCTTCTTGTCCGGGGTGATCGAGACCTGGGTGGAATCGACGTTCATCTCGATATAACCGTGGTCCAGGTACCAGGACTTCAGGGTCTCGATATCGCCATTCAGCTTGGTCTTGGAATACTGGTCGGACTTGGTGTACCAGCTGAACCAGCCGCCGGTATTCAGGGCGATCTGCTCTTTCAGCTCCTTGTCGCTGAAAGCCTTGTTGCCGACGATATTGATCTGCTTGATGCGCGCCACGTCGCCTTCATCGACTTCGAAGTCGATGCTGACGCGGTTACGCTCCATCGGCGTCACGGTGGTGGTGATTTTCACGCCGTACAGGCCGCGCGACAGGTACTGGCGCTTCAATTCCTGCTCGGCGCGGTCAACCGATGCCTTGTCGAAGGTCTTGGCTTCGCCGACGCCGATATCCTTCAGCGCCTTGACCAGCATGTCTTTCTCGAATTCGTGGGTACCCTTGAAGTCCACCTTGGCGATGGCCGGGCGTTCTTCCACGATCACCACCAGCACATTGCCGTCGCGCTCCAGCTTCACATCCTTGAAGATGCCGGTCGCATACAGGGCCTTGATGGTGGCTACGGATTTGTCGTCACTGAAGGTTTCGCCCACGCGCACTGGCAGGTAGCTGAACACGGTACCGGCCTCGGTACGCTGGATGCCTTCGACACGGATGTCCTTGACGACGAACGACTCGGCGGCGATTGCGCTGCCGGAGCAGATGGCCAGGACGGCAGCGCCTACCAGGGTGCGGCGGAATTGGGGAGCGATACGATCAGTGTGTAATTTCATCGGCAAATCGAAAAAAATTAAAGCAGCCGGACCAGGTCATTAAATATCGCCAGCGCCATTAATGACACCAGCAATCCCAGTCCAATACGCTGCGCCATTTCGCCAAAGCGCTCGGAAACGGGGCGCCCGGTCAAAACTTCCAGCGAATAATACAGCAAATGCCCCCCATCCAGAACAGGAATTGGCAGCAAATTCATCAGTCCAAGGCTCACGCTGATAAAGGCGACGAAGGCAATGAATGGCTCGGCGCCCATTTTCGCAGTCTCCCCGGCATATTGGGCAATGGTCAGGACGCCGGTAATATGCTTTGGCGACAGCTCGAGGGTAATCATGCGGCCCAGGATGCGAACCGTCATGGTGCAGATTTCTTTTACCTGGCGCGTCGCCTTGGCCACCGCATCCAGCGGGCCGTAATGCACCACTATCGTATCAACCGGACCTACCAGCGCGGCCTTGATCTTACCGACTGTTACAAGACCTTTGCTGTTTGCCTGCTTGTCTTCCACCGCGTCGGGAGTCAGTTCCAGCCGCTGCTGGCGGCCGTCGCGCAGCACGGTCACCACCAGCTTGCGGCCCGGGGAGCGCAGCACTTCGGCCACGAAGGCGCGGTCGTCTTCGATCTGCTGGCCATCCACAGCCACCACCACGTCGCCCTGCAGCATGCCGGCGCGCTGGGCGGCACCGCCCTGCTCCATAATGCCGATGACTGGCGGCGGGCGCATCAGCTCCAGGCCGATCACGGCCGGCACGTCGTCCTCGAGCTTGACCTGGCCGGCAGCTTCGGCCGGCAGCGCAACACGCAGCTTACCGTAGCCCGGGCGTTCGATGACCAGCGCCATGCCCTCCTTGTGGATGGCCGACTGGATGATGGCCCAACGCAGCTCGGACCAGCCTTGCACCGGTTCGCCATTGACCGACTTGACCAGGTCGCCCCGGTGCAGGCCGGCGGCAGCGGCGGCCGTCGCCTGCGCCGGCTCGGCGATGCGGGCAGCCGGCTCGCGCACGCCGGACATGTACAGGCCCGCGTACAGGGCGATAGCAAGCAGGAAGTTGGCCAACGGGCCGGCAGCCACGATGGCAATGCGCTTCCAGACGTTCTGGCGGGTGAATTCGCGGGCCAGGTCTTCGGCCGGCAAGTCGGATACATCCTGTTCCCGCGCGTCCAGCATCTTGACGTAGCCGCCCAGCGGAATGGCGGAAATGGCCCATTCGGTCTGGTCTTTGCCGAACCTGCGCATCCAGACGATGCGGCCCATGCCGACCGAAAAGCGCAGCACCTTGACGCCGCACCAGCGGGCCACCAGGTAGTGCCCAAGCTCGTGGATGATGATCAGGGAGCCAAGGCAGACAATCGTGGCGAGGATGGTGCGGAAAGCGTCGTCCATGGTTCGGGGGGGCCGATTATCCGGCGATTATCCGTTCTGCTGCCGTCCGTGCCAGCGCGTCCTGCGCCATCACCGCCTCGATGCTGCTGGCCGCGCCGTGCGGCAATTCTTCCATGACCTGGGCGATCACCCGGTCAATGCGGCGGAAGCCGATGCGCTGGTCGAGGAAGGCTTGTACCGCCACCTCGTTGGCCGCATTCAGCAAGGCCGGCGCCGTGCCGCCTGCCCGCAGGGCATCGAAAGCCAGCGCCAGGCAGGGGAAGCGGTTGAAATCAGGCTTTTCGAATTGCAGGGTCCCAACCTGGGTCAGGTCCAGCTGCGCCACGCCGGAGGCGACGCGCTCGGGGTAAGCCAGGGCATGGGCGATCGGGGTGCGCATGTCCGGGTTGCCCAGCTCCGCCAGCACGGAGCCGTCGTTGTAGGACACCATCGAGTGGATCACCGACTGCGGGTGGATCACCACTTCAATCTGCTCGGCCGGGGCACCGAACAGCCAATGGGCCTCGATCACCTCCAGGCCCTTGTTCATCATGGTTGCGGAATCGACCGAAATCTTGCGGCCCATGACCCACTTCGGGTGCTTGCAGGCTTCATCCGGAGTCACGTTTTCCAGCGTAGCGACATCGCGCTTCAGGAACGGGCCACCGGAAGCCGTCAGCAGGATCTTGGTGACGCCAGCGGCAGCCGGCACCCGGCCAAAGCCCTGCGGCAGGCACTGGAAGATCGCATTGTGTTCGGAATCGATCGGCAGCAGCACGGCGCCGCTTTCGGCCACGGCATCCATGAACAACTGGCCGGACATGACCAGCGCTTCCTTATTGGCCAGCATGACCTTCTTGCCGGCGCGGGCGGCAGCCAGGGTTGGCGCCAGGCCGGCGGCGCCGACAATGGCGGCCATCACGGCATCGGTTTCGGCGGCGGCGGAAACGGCGCACAACGCAGCTTCGCCCCACTCCACTTCGGTGCGGCAGCCGGCGGCGCGCAGCAAGGCGCCCAATTGGCCGGCGGCGGCAGCGCTGCCCACCACGGCGCGGACCGGGCGAAACTGGATGCACTGGGCGGCCAGTTCGTCAACGCGGCTATGGGCGGTCAGCGCATAGACGGAATAACGGTCCGGATGGCGCGCGATGACGTCCAGCGTGGAGACGCCGATCGAACCGGTGGCGCCGAGAATGGTAATGCGTTGCATGAAATTCCTTAGAACAGCCTGGGGGTGATCAACGCAGCAATCGGCAGCACCGGCACCAGCGCGTCGATACGGTCAAGCACGCCGCCGTGGCCGGGCAGCAGGTTGCTGCTGTCCTTCATGCCGGAGCGGCGCTTGAGCATGGATTCAAACAGGTCGCCGACGATGGAGGCTGCGACGATCAGCACCAGCACTGCCAGCATGATGCCCCACCCCATGCGGCCGGCCAGGCGCACCGCGAAGGTATCCTGCAACAGCGGCACTGATGGCGCCAGCAGCACGGTAACGCCGGCCAGCAGCAGCACCGCAAGCAGGCCACCTACCGCGCCTTCCCAGGATTTGCCCGGCGAGATGGTCGGCGCCAGCTTGTGCTTGCCGAACGCCTTGCCGGAGAAATAGGCAAAAATATCGGCCGCCCACACTACCGCCATCACCGACAGCAGGTAGACCGGACCGCGCGCGAACAGCAGCAGGATGGCGACGAAGCAGGCCACCAGGGTCACCGCATACACCATGCTCAGCATGGTATTGCCCATGCCTTCAGCCGGCGGCAGGCCCAGTTTCAGGGCCGGCGCAAAGCGGATCAGCCAGATGGCGGCGCCAATCGCCAGCCAGAAGCTGGCCTGGCCGAGGCCGTCGTTGAAGAAGAAGGTGTAGACAAAGGCTGCCGTCCAGGCCGCCGCCACGACAATCGCGGCGCGGTTCTTGAACAGGCGGAAGGCTTCCCACACGGCGGCGGCAAAGAACACGGCCACCACCACGTTCACCGCTGGCTGGTAGCCGGAGAACAGGACGGGCAACAGTACCGCCAGCAGCAGGACGGCGGTAATCACGCGGGTTTTCAGCATTGTTATTAGCTCTTATTAGCTTTTCTTTGCCAGCTGGTCGCCAGTGCGGCCAAAGCGGCGTTCGCGGCCCTGGTAGGAGGCAATCGCCTCATCCAGGCGTTCGGCATTGAAGTCGGGCCAGTAAGTGTCGGTGAAGTGCAATTCCGTATAGGCCAGCTGCCACAGCAGGAAATTGGAGATGCGCTCTTCACCGCCGGTGCGGATGAACAGGTCCGGCTCCGGGGCATAAGCCATCGACAGGTACGGCGCCAATTGCTCTTCCGAGAAATCGGTCGTGCCCGGATGCTCGGCCACCATCTTGCCGATTGCCTGCATGATATCCCAGCGTCCGCCATAGTTGGCGCACACGGTGACGGTCATGCGGGTGTTGTTGGCGGTCTTGCGCTCGGCATTGGCGATCATGTCCTGCAGCTTCTGGTCGAAGCGCGACAGGTCCCCCACCACCTTCAGGCGAATGTTGTTCGCATGCATCTTCGACACCTCGCGCTCCAGGGCGGTAACGAAGAGTCTCATCAGCAGCGAGACTTCCTCCTCCGGCCGGCGCCAGTTCTCCGAGCTGAAGGCGAAGACGGTCAGGTACTCGATGCCGCGCTCGGCGCAGGCTTCCACCACGGTGCGTACCGCCTCCACGCCTTTGACGTGGCCCGCCACGCGCGGCAGGAAGCGCTTGGTTGCCCAGCGCCCGTTGCCGTCCATGATGATCGCCAGGTGCCGCGGCACGTTCGGCGCATCAGGAACTGCGGTTGTCGAACTCGAATATTTCATAGGTGTGTAAACTAAAAATCCGGGGAGGCAGGGGCAATGCCCCCATCCTCCCCGGTTTCGGGACCTTAGACGGTCAGGACTTCTTTCTCTTTTTCGGCGACGGTCTTGTCGATGTCGGCGATGAACTTGTCGGTCAGCTTCTGCACTTCATCGGCTGCGCGGCGTTCTTCGTCTTCCGAAATGGCCTTGTCCTTCACCAGCTTCTTCAAGCCTTCGTTGGCATCGCGGCGGATGTTGCGCACGGCGACTTTGGCGTCTTCGCCTTCGCCCTTGCACAGCTTGACCATTTCCTTGCGGCGCTCTTCATTCAGCGGCGGGGTCGGCACACGGATCATGTCGCCCTGCGAGGCTGGGTTCAGGCCCAGGTCCGAATCACGGATCGCTTTTTCAATGACGGCGCCCATTTTCTTTTCGAACGGGGCTACGCCGATGGTGCGGGCGTCGACCAGGGTCAGGTTCGCAACCTGGTTCAGCGGGGTCGGGTTGCCATAGTAGTCCACCATCACATGGTCCAGGATGCCCACGTGGGCGCGGCCGGTACGCACTTTGGCCAGGTCGGCCTTCAGGGTTTCCAGCGATTTGACCATGCGGTCTTGAGTATTCTTTTTAATGTCAGCGATAGACATTGCTGCTCTCCTGTTGCAATTACTTGAAATATTTTAAACGTGAACCAGTGTACCCTCTTCCTCGCCCATAATCACGTTCATCAACGCGCCCGGCTTGGTAATGGAGAATACTTTGATCGGCAGTTTCTGGTCGCGGCACAGCGCAAACGCGGTGGCGTCCATGACTTGCAGGTGCTTGGCGATCGCTTCATCGAAGCTGATCTTGCGGTACATGGTGGCGTTCGGATCCTTCTTCGGATCGGCGGTGTAGATGCCGTCGACCTTGGTGGCCTTCAGCACGATCTCCGCACTTACTTCCGAGCCGCGCAGAGCCGCTGCGGTGTCGGTGGTGAAGAACGGGTTGCCGGTGCCGGCCGCGAAGATCACGACCTTGCCTTCCTCCAGGTACTGCAGCGCTTTCGGGCGCACGTAAGGCTCGACCACCTGCTCGATGCCGATCGCCGACATCACGCGCGCGGTCACGCCCACGTGCTTCATGGCGTCTGCCAGGGCCAGCGCGTTCATCACGGTGGCCAGCATGCCCATGTAGTCGGCGGTAGCACGGTCCATGCCCTGGGCGCCAGGCGCCACGCCACGGAAGATGTTGCCGCCGCCAATCACGACCGCCAGTTCAACGCCCAGCTTTGCTACCTCGGCGACGTCTGCCACCATGCGTTCGATGGTGCCGCGGTTGATGCCATACGGGTCATCGCCCATCAGGGCTTCGCCGGATAATTTCAGGAGGACGCGCTTGAAGGCTGGTTTTGACATGAGCTGGGGCTCCTTTTAAATGTTTTGTTCGGTGTGGCTTCGGCGGCAATGATAACGGAAATGCCATTGTCCACCGTTTGATTCATGATTGAAAGCCTTAAAAAAGGCTTAACAACCCTTTGCAGCAGGCTTAAAAAAACGGGCCTTTCGGCCCGTTCTCTTGATTAAGCGCCTTTGGAGGCAGCCATCTGGGCTGCGACTTCCGCCGCGAAATCGTCAACTTTCTTCTCAATGCCTTCGCCAACCACGTACATGGTGAAGCCCTTGACGGTGGTGTTGGCAGCTTTCAGCATCTGCTCGATGGACTGCTTGTCGTTCTTCACGAAAGCCTGGTTCATCAGGGACACTTCTTTCAGGTACTTGGCAACGGCGCCATCGATACGCTTGGCAACGATGTCTGCTGGCTGGGCTGGCTTGCCAGCGGCGGTAGCAGCAGCTGCGTCTTCGTCGGACTTGGCCTGGGCCACCGAACGCTCTTTAGCGATCAGGTCGGCAGGAACTTGCTCGGACGACAGGGCAACCGGTTTCATTGCGGCGATGTGCATGGCCACGTCTTTACCAACTTGCTCGTCGGCGCCGTCGAACTCGACGATAACGCCGATCTTGGTGCCGTGCAGGTAGGACGCCAGCTTGCCGGTGGTTTCGAAACGCTGGAAGCGACGGATCGACATGTTTTCGCCGATTTTGCCCACCAGGGCAGCGCGCACTTCGTCCAGGGTCTGGCCGTTGCCAGCTGGCAGGGCCAGCAGGGCAGCAACGTCGGCCGGGTTGTTTTCAGCGGCCAGCTTGGCAGCCAGGGCAGCCAGGGCCAGGAAGTCGTCGTTCTTGGCAACGAAGTCGGTCTCGGAGTTCACTTCAACCAGGGCGCCGATGTTGCCAGCGATGTGGGAAGCAACCACGCCTTCAGCGGTGATGCGTGCGGAAGCTTTGGCAGCCTTGCCGCCCAACTTAACGCGCAGCAGCTCTTCCGCTTTGTCCATGTCGCCGCCGGCTTCGGTCAGCGCTTTTTTGCATTCCATCATTGGCGCGTCGGTTTTTGCGCGCAGTTCGCCTACCATTGCTGCAGTAATTGCTGCCATGTGTTTCTCCTGTATTCGGTTTGGGATTCAGTCCGGGGCGGCGCCAAAGGCAGCCAGCTCTTCCGGGGGATTCTGTTTAAAAAAAAGGGGGAGCTGGTGGGCCACCCCTTTCTCAAGCTGAAGCTGCCTTGCGGCAGCCAGGCAATTAAGCCTGCTCGTTAACTTCCACGAACTCGTCGCCAGCCGCAGTCTTGATCGATTCCAGGACTTCGGTGGTGGCGTTAGCGCGGCCTTCCAGGATCGCGTCTGCCACGCCGCGGGCGTACAGGGTGATCGCTTTGGAGGAATCGTCGTTACCAGGGATAACGTGGGTCACGCCTTCTGGGGAGTGGTTGGTATCGACCACGCCGATCACTGGGATGCCCAGCTTAGCGGCTTCGGTGATCGCGCCTTTGTGGTAACCAACGTCAACCACGAAGATTGCGTCAGGAACACCGCCCATATCCTTGATACCGCCGATGGATTTCTGCAGCTTGTCCAGTTCGCGACGGAACAGCAGCGCTTCTTTCTTCGACAGCTTCTCGACGGAACCGTCTTCAATAGCGGCTTCCATGTCTTTCAGGCGCTTGATCGAGGTCTTGATGGTCTTGAAGTTGGTCAGCATGCCGCCCAGCCAACGCTGGTCAACAAACGGAACACCGGCGCGCTGAGCTTCAGCAGCGATGATGTCGCGAGCCTGGCGCTTGGTGCCAACCATCATGATGGTGCCACGGGAAGCGGAGATTTGACGGATGGTTTTCATCGCGTCCTGGTACATGGCCAGGGTCTTTTCCAGGTTGATGATGTGAATCTTGTTGCGGTGGCCGAAGATGAACGGAGCCATCTTTGGGTTCCAGAAACGGGTTTGGTGACCGAAGTGGACGCCGGCTTCCAGCATTTCACGCATCGTTACAGACATTATTTACTCCAGGGTTGGGTCTGGAATCCTCCCAGTGACCCTTGCGGGCACCCTTGTTGGGGGGATTCGGGTTTATAAAATAAGAAAATTTGCTGCTATTGCAAGACGCTAGGTCAGGCAACCATAGATTGTACTATTGCTTCGCCCCGTGCGGCAAGTATTCCGAGTGGCGGGACGCGGCCCCGAGTGTGATTTTTGGGGAGATTTTCGCGAATTTTCCGGCGCAGAATAGGATCATTCCTGCACAACACCGCACAGGGGTGGCGCCATGAGCAAGTTCATCGTGTTCTGCGCAGACGGGACCTGGAATGCACCTGACCAGGATGACAACGATGATGGGGTCTGGGATCCCACCAATGTCTTCAAGCTGTTTGGCAACTTGCAAGGCGTACATGATCCGATGTCAACGGGCTTGGCCAAGGAGCAGGAATCAAGTTATCACGATAGCAACGGCAAGTTGCTCCAGGTCGCGAAATACATCCATGGCGTCGGCGATTCGCGCAATAAGATCAGGCAGGTGATCGGCGGAGCATTCGGCACCGGCGTCATTTCGAGAATTGTCCGCGGATATACCTTCATTTCCCGCAACTACGAGAAAGGCGACCAGATCGTGATCGCCGGCTTCAGTCGGGGCGCCTACACCGCCCGTGCACTGGCCGGGCTGATCGCCGACCAGGGGGTACTGAACAAAGAACACACCACGGACAAGGAACAAGCCTATCGCAAAGGCGCGCAAGCCTGGTTCCGCTACCGCTCCAAGGTCGTTCCCACGAGCACGCACGGCCTGTTGGCCAGTTTTACAGAAGTCATTTCCGACTTGCCAGCCTACCTCTCAAAGAATCACCTCACCGACAGCGACTTCACGACTGTGCCATCAATCGCCGCCGTCGCCGTCTGGGATACCGTCGGCGCGATGGGCGTGCCCAGCTTCCTGGGACCGAAGTCGGACGCTTTCAAATTCGTCTCGAACGAACTATCCGACAAGGTTCTGCATGGCCTGCATGCAATTGCAGTCGACGAGCAGCGTGATGCATTCATCCCTTCGTTCTGGGCCCAAACGTCCAATGTAACCCAGATGCTGTTCCCAGGTGCTCATTCCGACGTAGGTGGAGGTTATGCCGAATGCGGACTGGCGGATGGCGCGCTGAATTGGACAATGCGCGAGCTAGAGCAAAGAATCGGCCTCTTCTTTCTCGATAATCCTGCCTTCAAATTGACACCTGATTTCAGAGCGGCCTCGCATGAACCATGGCGGGAACGATGTGGAAACTGGGGCGCGGCAACTCGACACTCCGTAACTTTGCAGAGACGCCAGGCCTGATGATCCACGACTCAGTTCATCAGCGCATGACCCTGGACAGCGTCAATCGCAATCCTGGCCCGAAGGCCGGAAAATACGTGCCGGCCAACCTGTCTGGGCTACTCAAATGAGCGCGCAACCTGACACCATCTCAGCTGACAGGGCGCGACTCGAGCGTGAGCGACTCGAATTCGAGCGCAATAAATCGTCGCGGTTGACTGCGATCGTTTCGACGGTGGCGATCGTTGTTTCGGTATTGCAAGTTGGCGTCGCCTACCTACAAAGCAAGCTTGCCACAGCACAAACCATTGAAAAGTTCATTCCTTATCTGCAGAAGCAGGAAACCCGCGACGCCGCCTTACTCACCATGCTGGCCTTCGCCGATAAAGACCTGGTTACCCACCTCGCCGAAAGCCTACGTGCCACCGCAGTGCTTGAAACTGTCCAAGCGAGCGGCAACCAGGAACAACGCGACAAAGCAACCGCCGCCTTGAGCGATCTCGAACGTTCGCGCCAAGCGCTGCTTACGCAAATCTACGCCCAGGAGAAGACTGCACGGGTCAAGGCAACCACCGAACTGGTTCGCCAATGGAACAATGACCCCAAACTGGTTCCCCAGGTCATCGACCACGCCGAAAAACAGTTGGCCGACCATAATGGCACCATCAACGCCCTGGTGGTATTGCGCGAAGCATCGCCGGAAGCGCTGCGGGCAAATGCGGCCGACCTGCTCCCCTTCCTTGCCAAAGCTGCCAATAATGGGGCTCAGAGCAGCGGCCTGGCAGCAGAGATTGTCGCGAAAGGCCGTTTGGATCCAACCAGTGCATCCCTGGAAAAATAGAATCCCTATTTGAGTCGCTTGTCGATTTCTTCAGTTCCAATTCGTCGTAGGATTGCAAACACCTCTTACGAAAGGAATCGAAATGGCTACGAACACCATCAAATTGCACCGCGTACTGCGCGCTTCCCCGGACCGAATTTACAAGGCATGGACCACTGCTGCGGCCTTCAACAAATGGCTGCCGCCGAATGGCTACCTGGGCGAAGTCCACGAAATGGATGCCCGGGTGGGCGGCAAGTACCGCATGTCGTTCATCGACATCGGCACCGGCTTCACCCATTCCTTTGGCGGCGAATACCTGGAGTTGCATCCGGGCGAGAAAATACGCTACAGCGCGGTGTTCGACGACCCGAACCTGCCGGGGCAGATGCAGACCACGATCAGCTTGCGCGCGGTCTCCTGCGGCACGGAAGTCGACATCACCCAGGAAGGCGTGCCAGCCGTGATTCCTGCCGAACAGTGCTACCTGGGCTGGCAGCAGTCGCTGGCCTTGCTGGCTTTGCTGGTTGAACAGTAAGGAGGCGGCCATGGGATCGCCCTCCTCTTATTTCCCTTCCATTGAAGCGAAGTACGGCAAGCCTATCGACCATTGGCTCAAGCTGCTCAAAGGCATGAAAGGATTGAAGCACATGGACATGGTGGCGGCGCTGAAGACCGGCCACGGCATGGGCCATGGCCACGCCAACGCCCTCGTTGCCCATTTCAAGGCGGAGGACAGCAAAGCTTGATCCGCGTCTAAGCGGTGGGTGGTGAGCGTCGCCACAATGGGGAAACGCCACGAGGTGACCTCATGAGCCTGGTTGACATCACTCCCCTACCCGCCGAAGATGAAATCATGGATCCAGCAACCAAACAGTATGTTGACTCCACCCTCGTCATTGCTGAGGGGCGCTCGGACGCAAAACTCGCGGAGTTCCGCTCCACGATTGAAGCATACACAGCGCGGGCTGACGAGCGCGAAGCTGCAGCGCGCGAGCGCGAAGTTGCGGCGCGTGAGCGTGAAGCCATTCGGGCGAAAGCGCTCGAACAGCACATGCGCGAACTTGCAATACGGGCCGATGAACGCGCCGCCGCTGCACGGGAGCGCGAAGCCCTCAGTGCAAAAGCCTTCGAGCAGCGCATGAGCGAAATTGCAGAGCGGGCCGCTGAACGCGAGGCAGCCATTGTGGAGCGCGAAAACATCTGGACAATAGCCTTTGGGCAACGCATGGATGACTTTGTGGCGGTATCCAAAGAGCGACAAAGGGCTACGGAGGCCAGATTTGATCGAATTGAGGCCTCGATCGCCAGCTTGAAAAAAATCGTCGTGGGGGCTTCCCTCAGCACCGTTCTGGGCGTGGGGGCGGTCTACGCAGCATTGGTTCAGAATTATCACGCCGCGTTCGATTCAGCTCGCTATCTTACGACGGCCGAGCGGGATGTGGCGGCGCAGCGCCAGCGTACCGAAGCGCTGCTGACCGCAGTTGATGCCCGACTGGCCGCCATGCAGAAAGCTGGCGGCCAGCAGGCACCCTCGCCATAGGCGACTTACTTCGTGACGGTCAGGGTGTAGTTGCCGGAGCCGCTGTACGAGTACACGGTGATCCGGTAGTACGCTACCGCGGCGCTATAGCTGATTGCCTCGGTCGACGTCGGGCTGGTCGACGAAGCCACCTGGACCCACGCACTGCCATTCCACTTCTCCAGCTTCAACTCAAAGTCGGCATTCGATGGGCCGGACAGATTGGCCTTGATCGTGCCGCCGTTATAGTAGAAATATGGCGATGGGTGGATGGCGGAGGCATTGGTGCCGGACAGGTAGCCGGTGTAGGTCTCGCCGCCGGCCGTACCGTCGCCTTTTACGACATCAAAGGAAATCGTCTGCGCGGCGGCGCTGATGTTGGCCAGGCCGAAGTTGGAACCGGCGCCATTCCACCAGCGCGAGTTGGTGCCGCGGCTGGCGTAGTTGTTCGGCACCGTATCGTAGAAGGCCTTGTAGATTGCGCCGTCATACAGGTCGGTCGCATCGCCGCGGTTCACGTTGTACTCCGGATCGCGGCGGCCGTCGGCGTGCTCCATCTGCACGTAAGGATGCCACTCGTCGGAGTTGTTGCCCGCCGGGTCGATGTGCCACACTGCCAGGCCGGAGCCGAGCTGGTACAGGTTCTGGTCGGACTTGTAGATCGCTTCCACGTAGAACGCTTCGTCGGTCTTGGCCGGGTTGGTCCAACGATACAGGTTATGCGAACCGGAGGTATGGCTCAGGCGACCTTTCGGTGCGCTGGCATTCAAAGCCGGGTTCAGCTCGGTGACCGTATCCCAGCCGACCTGGTAGCGGAAGAAGCCATTTGGCGGTACCGGACGATATTGGCTTTGCGCGCCAATGCTGCCGAAGCCCATGATGCAATAGCTGGCTGCCGAGCCCTCCGAACTGCCGTCATAGTCATACAGGTCCGGCCAGCCCATCACCAGGTGGCCCGTCTCGTGCGAGAAGGTGCCGATCGCCAGGCTGTTGCCCATATTGGTGATCTGGTAGTAGCCGGTGCAGACACCGTCCGCGCAGAACTGCTTGTTCAACCAGCCCATATGCGGCCACAGGCCCTTCGACCACGCACTATCCGAGCCGCCGGAATAGAAGAAGTTCAGGCCACGAATGCGCTTGTTGGCATCCACGCTCAAGGAGGCGAAATTGAAGCCCTGCTTGAATTCCAGCCAGTTCAGTGCCTCCGCGATCAGCTCTTGCGAACGCACGCCGGAATCCAGGCTGCTGTCGGCGTAATAGGCCTTGTTGTACTTGGCGCGGTAGTACACCGTTGTGGTGTTGGTGTAATCCAGCTTGCCGCCGGAGACGGACTGCCAATACCCGCGCACCGATTGCGCGTTGCCAAAGCCGGTATAAGGCATGTCGTTCAGGAAGGAATTGACCTGCGCCTGGGTGATCGTACCCGGCACATCCGGGAAGTCGATGATCACGGTCAGGCCCTTCACTTGCCCCGTCACCGGGGCCGCCAGGGACTGCGGCGCGCTGGCCGCAATACTGGCGGATTTGCGAGCGCTTTCCAGCGAGCGGTTATTCACCTTCTCGAACTTCTCCTTGGCCTTGCGGGCACGGGCTTCCGGGGTCAGGCCTTCCTGCTTCTTGGCGGTTCCACCCAGGCTGCGCACCTTGGCGTTGGTGGCCAGCACGCCGGTCGACACCAGGTCGTCCCCGGCGGCGTTCACGGTGGCATAGCAAAAGCCCTTCTTGGCGGCGTCATAGACAAGCAGCGAACCATCGTCGGTGCGCTGTTCGGCGTAGTAATCGTTACCGTCCAGGTGCACGCGCAGCTTTTCGCCACCCGGCTGCTTGAACTCATACACGCTGTCCTTGTAGGGAATACCAGCCTGCGCAAACAGGCTGGCCAACAACATCGCTGCTGCAGTTGCAACTTTCAATCGCATTTCGGTCTCTCCGTTTCTTGTTGTAAAGAAAGGAAAGTAAATCACGCACGATTGTGCAAGTCTTGATGAATTTATAAGTGCGAAGTGCGGAAATCGGCACAATCGCACACATTCATCAGGTCACCGAGAACGCCACGGGGCTGACCAGGGAGCTATAGCCGTCGTTATAAAGCAGCCACGCGGCATAACTGCCAGCCGCCAGGCCAGTCGTGGCAAACGTCGCCGTACCACTGCCAGATGTGACGTACTGCCAGGACAGCGATGCGGTAGAACCGGGCGTTACGCCAACCCGGTAAATTCCGATCCAATTCTTGCTGTTCACCTGCGCCGCCGGCACCGAGTAGGCAAAACTGATCGGCGTTCCGCGCACGACGGTGCCGGCGCTGGCCGTCAAAGTGGCTTGCGGGCCGGTCGCGGTGCGGCCCAGCACGGGGTCGGTGCGGCTTGCCAGGCCATTTTCAACGCGGCCCGCCATGCGGCGCAGGTATTGCGCGTCAAAATCACAGGTAACGGCCAGGTCATACCAGCCGTAGCTGGAGGCGACCGGCACGCTCACCGTCGCCTGCTGGCCGGCGGCCACCGTATGGCTGGTCGAAGCGCGGCCGTAAGCCTTATCACCAACGCGGAAAGTGGCCGCGCGCCCGCCTTCCAGGTTCGAGAGCACGACGTCGACCGTCATCGCCGACGGGTTCGCATTCAGCCACACCTCAGGACGGGCACCGCCAGTTGCCGTGGCCAGCGCCAGCACGCCGGCGAATTCGCGCTGGAAGCCATTCGGGCCAAGCACGTTCAGGTGATAATTCGGCGTGCTCCAATTCCAGACTTCACGCTCGATTTTCTTGCCGGCTTCGACCGTGTAGTACCAGGGGCCGTCGCTGCGGGCCTGGGAATAGACGATGAACGCGCTGCCGGCCGCTCCCAGGTTGAACATGGACAGTTCCACCTGTTTCGACGAAGCCACGCGTGCGGTGGCGGCAAAGGCGTAAGGCAAGGCGCAGGAATAGCGCGGGCTGCCGCCCTCTTGTGCCGGCAGGGTTTGCACGGCCGGCGGCTGCGGGTAAGGCTTGCCCGACACCAGTTGATAGGTGGTCGACTTGGGCACGGTTGACGGCCAGTTCGCATTCGGCGTCTTGAAATCGAAGGCGGAGGTCAAATCGCCGCATACGGCACGGCGCCACGGTGAGATATTCTCGCAGGCGATGCTGCCGCGCTGCTTGCCGAGTCCAGCCACCAGCCACTCCTCCAGGAAGCGCAGCTTGGAGGTATGGTCGAACAGTTGCGAGCAAACGCGCCCGCCCTTGCTCCATGGCGAAATCACCAGCATCGGCACGCGCGGGCCCAGGCCGACCGGCACGCCGTTGTAGTTCTCGTACTGGCCATTGTCGGCCAGCGTACTGCGGCCCATGCCGGTATTCAGCGGCGCCATATGCGATGGGATGTGGTCGAAGAAGCCGTCGTTTTCATCGTAAGTAAGCAGGAAAACAGTCTTCGACCAGACATCCGGATTGGCCACCAGCGCCGCCAGCAGGCGCGCCGTGAGATTCTCGCCGGCGTTCGGCGAGTTTGGCGAATGCTCGGTGTAATCGTTCGGCGCGACGATCCACGACACTTGCGGCAAGCGGTTGTTGCGCACGTCGTCGGCAAAGGAATTCACCAGCCAGTCGCCCTTGGTGCCGCGCGCATTGGTTTCCGTGGAGCCGGGCGCGATCACGCGGCCTTTCTGGTATAGCGGGCTGCTTTCCGACAGGCGCGTGCCGTCGGCATTGACGCGGAAATTGCGGAAATAAGCCAGGTAGTTATCGCCGTAGTTATCCCATTCCTGGTAGACCTTCCAGCTCACGCTGTTCGCTTCCAGCACTTCGGCATAGGTGCGCCAGTTCGGCGCGCTGGCCGTCACGCTCGGTGTGATGTTGTCGTACTTCGGATCGTTGTTGTAGTAGCCGGCGGAGTCGATGTTGTACAAGCTGCCCATTGCGCCCAACCAGTTCTGGTTGCTGCCGGTCAGCGAATACATGCGATTCGGGTCGGTCGCGCCGAAGATCGAGCAATGGTAGTCGTCGCAGATAGTGAAGGCGTCGGCCAGCGCGTAGTAGAACGGCAGGTCGCCACGGTCGAAGTAGCCCATGCTCTGTGCCGTTTTCTGCTTGACCCAGGCGTCCCAGCCCTGCCAGGTGGTTTGCGAGCCTTTCCAGCTATGGTTGGTGCCCAGCGACAGCGCGCTGGTATTCCTGGCGTCGAAATGGAACGGCAGCACATAGCCGCCGGTGCCGTTGGGCTGGTACCAGACCGCCTTCCCGCCTGGCAGCGTGATGGCGCGCGGGTCGTTGAAACCGCGCACGCCGGCCAGGGTGCCGAAATAATGGTCGAAGGAGCGGTTTTCCTGCATGAAGATGACCACGTGCTGCACGTCGGCCAAGGTGCCGGTGGCGCTGTAGGCGGGAACCGCCAATGCCTGCCTGATCAGGTCGGGGAAAAAGGTGCTGGCGGCGCCGGCGGAGGCCATGCCAAGGAATTTGCGGCGGCTGGTGGACATCGAATCTCCTCATTGCTCTGGTTTAGGGTCTGGCGATGCTACGGTGCAATTGTGACAATTCCATGTCAACTGTGATCCGTGCGCCACGCCTTTGATCGATTCCCGCCACCGCCCGGTGCAAATCGGCATAGGGCCGCCGCCGGGCGCGCGCCCAGGCTGTCGTTTATAATCTTGCTGATAACGCCCCAGAGTGGCGTACCCTGTACAGAACAGCAATATCCCATGACTATCAATATCAAAACTCCCGAGGACATCGCAGGCATGCGCGAGGCCGGCCGTCTTGGCTCCGAAGTGCTCGACTACATCACCCCCTTCGTCAAGGCCGGCGTCACCACCGGTGAACTGGACCGCCTGTGCCACGAGTACATGACCAATGTGCAGGGCACCGTTCCGGCGCCGCTGAATTACTGCCCGCCGGGCTACACGCCCTACCCTAAAGCGATCTGCACCTCCGTCAACGACGTGATCTGCCACGGCATCCCGGGCGACAAGGTGCTGAAGGACGGCGACGTGGTCAACCTCGATATCACCGTCATCACCAAGGATGGCTACCACGGCGACAACAGCCGCATGTTCTTCATCGGCAAACCGTCGATCCTGGCCAAGCGCCTGTCGGACGTGACCTTCGAGTGCATGTGGCTGGGCATTGAGCAGGTGAAGCCTGGCGCGACCCTGGGCGATATCGGCCACGCGATCCAGATGCACGCCGAGAAAAACGGCTACAGCGTGGTGCGCGAATTCTGCGGCCATGGCATCGGCAAGGTGTTCCATGAAGAACCGCAGATCCTCCACTACGGCAAGCCGGGCACCGGCCCTGTGCTGGAAGCGGGCATGGTGTTCACCATCGAGCCGATGATCAACGCCGGCCGCCGCGAAATCAAGGAAATGCCCGATGGCTGGACCATCAAGACCAAGGATCGCAGCCTGTCGGCGCAATGGGAGCACACGCTGGTTGTCACTGAAACCGGCTACGAAGTATTCACCCTGTCCGCCGGCAGCCCGCCGCCGCCTGCATTTGTCACCGAAAAAGCCGCAGCCTGAATCGAATGCCCCACGCCGCGATGAAGAAGGACCTCCGGGAACAGCTCAAGGCCCGGCTCAAGACCGACCGCCAGCGCATCATTGCCAACTTCCATGAAGATGGCATGCCGGAGAAGCTGTTGCGCAACCTGCGCAGCAGTGTCGACGACGTCCTGACGCAAGCTTGGGCATCTAACCGCCTGCCGCCGCAAGCGGCGCTGGTGGCAGTTGGCGGCTACGGCCGCGGCGAGCTTTTCCCCTATTCCGACGTCGACGTCCTGATCCTGCTGCACCAGGCGCCGGACGATGCCACGCGCGGCAAGCTGGAAGAATTCGTCCAGCTGCTGTGGGACCTGGGCCTGGACGTCGGCCACAGCATCCGAACCATCGACGAATGCCTGGCCGAATCGAAGGCCGACATCACGGTGCAAACCAGCCTGCTCGAAGCGCGCATCATCACCGGCAACATGGTGCTGTTCGCGCAACTGCAGGACGCCTACAACAAGGCCATGGACCCGCGCGCCTTCTTCGAGGCCAAGACCATCGAGATGCGCCAGCGCCATGCCAAGTACGAAGACACGCCGTTCAGCCTTGAGCCGAACGTGAAGGAAAGCCCGGGCGGCCTGCGCGACCTGCACGTGATCCTGTGGATGGCCAAGGCAGCCGGCCTGGCCAACTCCTGGCGCACCCTGGCCGTGCGCGGCCTGATCACCCAGACCGAAGCGCGCCAGCTGATGGAAAAGGAACGCGCCTTCAAGGATATCCGCGTGCGCCTGCACCTGGTGGCTGGACGCCGCGAAGACCGGCTGGTGTTCGACGTGCAGACTGCCGTCGCCGAAACCCTGGGCCTGAAGGCCACCGGCACGGGCGTCCACATGCGCCGCGCCAGCGAATACCTGATGCAGCGCTACTACTGGGCCGCCAAGACCGTGGTGCAGCTCAACACCATCCTGCTGCAGAATATCGAGTCCTACCTGTTCCCGCATGACGAGGAAACGGTGCGCATCAACGAGCGCTTCAACGAAGTAAACGGCATGATCGACATGAACGACGACGATACGTTTGAAAAAACGCCGTCGGCCATCATGGAAATCTTCGTGCTGCTGTGCGAGCGCCCTGCCCTGAAAGGCATGACGGCCCGCACCATGCGCGCGCTGTGGCACGAACGTTTCAAGATCGATGCCGACTTCCGCGCCGACCCGGTCAACAAGGCTTACTTCCTGCGCATCCTGCAGGCGCCGCAAGGCATCATCCACAATATGCGCCGGATGAACGAGCTGTCGATCCTGGGCCGCTACCTGCCAAGCTTCCGCAAGATTACGGGCCAGATGCAGCACGACCTGTTCCACGTCTACACGGTGGACCAGCACATCATGATGGTGCTGAGGAACATGCGCCGCTTCACCATGACCGAGCACGCGCACGAATATCCGTTCTGCTCGCAGTTGATGGCGAACTTCCCGCAGCCGTGGCTGTTGTACGTGGCAGCGCTGTTCCACGACATCGCCAAGGGCCGCGGCGGCGACCACTCCAAACTGGGCGTGGCCGACGTGCAGCAGTTCTGCCAGGAGCACGGCATGAACGAGGAAGACACGGAACTGGTGTCCTTCCTGGTCGAACAGCACCTGACTATGTCGCACGTGGCGCAGAAGCAGGACATGTCCGATCCGGACGTGATCCAGGCGTTTGCGAAAACAGCCGGCGACGAACGCCACCTGACCGCGCTTTACCTGCTGACGGTGGCTGACATCCGCGGTACCAGCCCGAAAGTCTGGAATGCCTGGAAAGGCAAGCTGCTGGAAGACCTGTACAAGATGACGCTGCGCGTGCTGGGCGGCGAGCCGCATTCCGCCGACCGCGAGCTGAAGAACCGCCAGCAGGAAGCGCTGGCCACCCTGCGCCTGTACGGCCTGCCGCCCGATGCGCACGAACCGCTGTGGAAGCAGCTCGACCTGGCCTACTTCCTGCGCCACGACGCCAGCGATATCGCCTGGCAGACGCGCGCACTGTGGGACCGCCTGGACAGCGACCAGCCGGTGGTGAAAGCCCGCCTGGCACCGATCGGCGAAGGCTTGCAGGTGGCCGTCTACATCAAGGACCAGCCCGACCTGTTCGCGCGCATCTGCTCCTACTTCGACCGCAAGAACTTCAGCATCCTCGATGCCAAGATCCACACCACGAAACACGGCTATGCGCTCGACACCTTCCTGGTCACCGAACAGAATTTCGCCAAGAGCTACCGCGACATCATCAACCTGATCGAGCATGAGCTGTGCGAGCTGCTGGTCACGCAAGGGCCGCTGACGGCGCCGAGCAAGGGCCGCCTGTCGCGCCTGTCGCGCACTTTCCCGATCCAGCCGACCGTCGACCTGCGGCCCGATGAACGTGGCCAGTACTACCTGCTGTCGGTGGCGGCCAACGACCGCACCGGCCTGCTGTACTCGATCGCCAATGTGCTGACCAAATACAAGATCAACCTGCATACGGCCAAGATCATGACCCTCGGCGAACGCGTGGAAGACGTGTTCATTGTCGACGGCCCTGCCCTGGCCAATGCCCGTACCCAGCTCCAGCTGGAAACCGACTTACTCGAAGTACTGAAAATCTGATGTCCGAAGAATTGTTACGCCTTTCCAAGCGCATGTCCGAACTGGGCCTGTGTTCCCGCCGTGAGGCCGATGAATGGATCGCCAAGGGCTGGGTGCGCGTGGATGGCCAGGTCGTGTCCGAACTGGGCACCAAGGTCTACCCAAGCCAGAAAGTCACCGTGGAGCGCCAGGCCGCTGCCGAACAGGCGCGCCGCGTCACGATCCTGATCAACAAGCCGGTCGGCTATGTATCCGGCCAGGCCGAAGATGGCTACCAGCCCGCCGTGGTCCTGATCAAGCCGGAGAACCGCTGGGCCGAAGACCGCTCGCCGGAACGCTTCGACCGCAACCAGCTACGCAGCCTGGTGCCGGCCGGCCGCCTCGACATCGACTCGGTCGGCCTGCTGGTGCTGACCCAGGATGGCCGCGTGGCCAAGCAGCTGATTGGCGAAAACACCAACGTTGACAAGGAATACCTGGTCCGCGTTGAGTACACCAAACCTGGCCGCCTGCCGGACAGCGATTTGCAGCGTCTGAACCACGGCCTGTGGATGGACGGCAAACCGCTGCTGCCGGCCAAAGTCCGTTGGCAGAACGACGAACAGCTCAGCTTTACCCTGCGCGAAGGCAAGAAACGCCAGATCCGCCGCATGTGCGAGATGGTCGGCTTGCGCGTGGTAGGCTTGAAGCGCGTGCGGATTGGTCGTGTCAAACTAGGAAACTTGCCAGAAGGACAATGGCGCTACCTGAGCCCGGACGAGCGCTTCTGAGTCGGCATCAACGCAACAGAAAAGCAGCATCCATTGCCGTTTAGCAAGCGCCAGGCGGCAGAACGCGGTAAAGTACTGGCGTCTTCTCCTAAAAAACGAGAACCTGAGCTGTGAACGATCCAATGCCAAACGACTTCCGCAAGGGGCCGCCCCGTCCACAAGACGCGGTGGATCCAATTGCTGCGGGGTCGCATCCACACGATATCGTGGACCCCGATGACATCGGCGACGCACTGGCGGCGCTGGCCGATGCCGGCGACGCGATTTCCATCTACCACCGGGACAACGCCGAAGCTGTGATGGCCCGCTTGCTGTCGGTCGATCCCGAACTGCCGCATTTTGTCATCCAGCTCAATGAAGGTTCGACCCTGCCGCCCGGCGAATGCACCTTTGTGGCATGGCTGCGCGGCGCCAAGTTCCAGTTCAAGCTGGACGATCCCCACTGGAATGCCCTGCCAGAACAGCCGACGCTGATCCCGGCGCAATTTCCTGAACGCTGCCAGGTGCTGAACCGGCGTTCCGCGCCGCGCCTGGAAACCCCGCTTGGCACCTACCACACCGCTTCGTTTGTCCTGAATGGCAAGCCGTATGAATTGCAGCTTTACGACTTCGCCGTTGGCGGCGTCGGCATGCGCTGCTCGCCGCGCGACGCTGTGGGCTTGCACGTGGGCCGCAAGCTGCAGCGCGTGCGGCTGGACATGGGACCGGGCTCGGTACTGATCTGCGACCTCGAAATCCGCCTGTCGCGCCATTTCCGTTCCTTCCTGCTCGGAGAGCAGGTACAGATCGGCTGCCAGTTCCAGAACCTGTCGCCCATGATGCAGGACGAACTGCATCGCATCCTCGAACGCATCAGCACCGGCCGCGGACAGCGCTAAGCGCAATCCGCACCGTCACGCATAGACCCATGCTGCCGGCAGCATCCACGCGCCGCAATACGGCGCCCACTGCCGCGTTGTTTGCAAGCTATCGCTACTGAATCACAGTACTTCGAGGGGCGTGGCGCGTGTCGGCGCAGCGAAGGCCTTGTCCAGTTGGGCCAGGTCTTCCTGATCCAGGCGCAAGTTCATCGCCGCTGCGTTGGCACGCACGTGCGCCTCGCTGGTCGCCTTTGGAATCGGCATCACGCCGTCCTGCCGCAACAACCACGCCAATGCGATTTGCGCAGGCGTGGACTGGTGGCGTGCCGCGACCGCCAGCAGTGCCGGCTCGGACAGCAAGCGCTCCTGCTCCTTACGGTTGGATTCGAGCGGCGAATACGCCATCAGCAGCACCCCGTGTTCCTGGCACCAGGGCAGCAAATCCCATTCAACGCCGCGCCGACGCAGGTTGTACAGCACCTGGTTGGCTTCAATGGCTTCACCGCCTGCCAGCGCGGTCGCGCGCTTCATCTCGGACAGGTCAAAATTGCTGACGCCGAATTCATGGATCTTGCCGGCCTGCTTCAATGCGATCAGGCCTTCCAGCGTTTCGGCAAACGGCACGCTGCCTTGCCAGTGCAGCAGGTACAGGTCGATGTGATCGACGTTCATGCGCTTGAGGCTTTTCTCGCAGGCTGCCACCACGCCCTTGCGCGAAGCATTCTGCGGCAGCACTTTACTGACCAGGTAAGCCTCGCTGCGGCGGCCGGCAATCGCTTCGCCAACCACCTTTTCAGCCCCGCCATCGGCATACATTTCCGCCGTATCGATCACCGTCATGCCAAGGTCCAGCCCCAGTTGCAGGGCGCGCACTTCGGCTGCCTTGTCGGCAGCGCGCTCGCCCATGTTCCAGGTTCCCTGCCCGATTCTCGATAGCGTCATGGCCACACTCCGAAAGTGTTGCGTCAAGCCTCAATGGCGCTGGCCGACTTGGCAGACCAGCGGTACAGTCCAATCACTACGGCAGCCGCAACGGCCAGCGCGATCAACATGGTGGTCGCTTCGCTCATGCTGTTGGCAATCGCCAGAGGTTCGCCTTTGTTGGTCAGCACGATCAAGCCGGCCAGGGCAACGTTGAACAGGCTTTCGCCCACGATGAAGCCGGACATCACCAGCACGCCGAGGCGCGAGGCGGCTTCGCCGTGCTTTTTGCCGCGCATGGCTTTCTCAAAGAAGTAGCCGCCAATCGCGCCCACTACCACGGGAGACGTCACTGCCGATGGCAGGTAGATCGCCAGGCCCACGCCCAGCGGCGCGCAGCTGTATTTACGGTTGCTCGATTTTTTCAGGATGAAGTCGAGTGCCACCAGCGCCAGGCCGATCAGGGCGCCATAGCCGATCAGGTCCCATTTCAGGTCGCCGCCGATCACGCCTTTGGCCAGCGTGGAAATCAGGGTCGCTTGCGGCGCGGCCAGCGGCTGGTCGGAAATGGCGTTCGCATTCGGCGCGCCGGCAAAGCCGTTCGCATGGTTCAGCAGTTCCAGCACTGGAGGCACCACGCAGGAGCCGGCGAACACACCGATGATCAAGCCAACCTGCTGCTTCCAGGGGGTTGCGCCGACCAGTTGGCCGGTCTTCAGGTCCTGCAGGTTGTCGTTGCCGATCACGGCAACCGCCAGCACCACGGTGGTGACGAACAGCGCGAAGGCGATCAGCGCCTGTGCGGTGTCCGGGCCCATGATTTCGCGGCCCACCCAGCCTACCGAAGTCGCGGCGCCGAGGATGGACAGGATGGCCAGACCGGAAACCGGCGAATTGGAAGAACCGATCAGCCCAGCCATGTAGCCGCATACCGCTGCCGCCAGCATGCCGGCAATCAGGATGTAGCCGACGCCAACCACGATCAGCGGGGTCGAGATCGACGACAGCGGGCCGCCCGACAGGAAGGACGACAGCAACCAGCCGGCAGGCACCATCGACAGCAGGGTCACCAGGCCGACGATGAAGATCGGCAGGTCCTTGTCTTCGCGCGGCACGTCGCCGCCGCCAGCCTTGGCACGGCGCGCCGATTCCATCGCCGATTTCAGGCCGCCCATGACTGGTTTGGCCAGGGTTGCCAGAGTCACGATAGCGGCAGCGCCAATGGTGCCGGCGCCCATCATGCGCACCTGGCTGCTCCAGATGCCAAGCGCGTGGTCTGCGATCGAAACGCCGGGGGCGGCCGGGTTGGCGATGGTCAGCAAAGGCACCAGGATGCCCCAGGCGATCACCAGGCCGACCAGCATCGCCATGCCGACCGCGATACCCATCAGGTGGCCCGCGCCAACCAGGGCCAGCGAGCTCGATGCCCCCAGGCCGGTGGCGCCGTTGCCGAATTTGACGAAATGCGCCACTTCAGCGGCGACCAGCTTGGCCGCGCCGAGGAAGGCGAAGATGGCCGATGCCACCGAGCCCCAGATCACGGCCCACAGGCCGGCCTTGCCCTCTTGTGCACCGGCGCGGGACTGGGTACCGACTTTCAGCACTTCCGCGGCGGCAACGCCTTCAGGATATGGCAGGTCGGACTGCGACACCAGTGCACGGCGCAGCGGCATGGTGTACATCACGCCCAGCACCCCGCCAATAGCGCAGGCACCAAAGGTTGGCCAGAAAGGAATCTTGGACCACCAGCCGATCATCAACAGGCCAGGCAGCACGAAAATCACCGAGGCCAGCGTGCCCGCCGCCGAAGCGATGGTCTGCACGATATTGTTTTCCTGGATCGTCGCATCCTTGAACGCGCTGAGCAGGGCCATGGAAATCACGGCGGCAGGAATCGAGGTGGCGAAGGTCAGGCCGACTTTCAGGCCCAGGTAAACCTGCGCTGCAGTGAAGACCAGTGTAATGAGGATGCCGAGGGCGATGCCGCGGACACTGAATTCGAGCGGGTTATTCTGCGACTGGTTGCTCATCTGGGTAATCCGTTGTGTTGATAAGGATGCAAAGTGGCCGGGATCTTACGCCAGATTCGCGGCGCCGCCAAATAAAATTCAGTCGTCGTCGCCGGGATCGAGGTCGGGGAACAACACCGAGGTAAACCCGAACTTGGAGAAGTCGCGGATCCGTGCTGGATACAGGATTCCCAGCAGGTGGTCCACCTCATGCTGCACCACGCGGGCGTGGAAGCCGTCCGCATCGCGCACGATGCGCTCGCCGAACTGGTCGTAGCCTTCATAACGCAGGCGGGTGTAGCGCGGCACGCTGCCGCGCAGGCCGGGCACCGACAGGCAGCCCTCGAAGCCCTCTTCCATCGCGTCGCCGATCGGCGTCAGCACGGGGTTGATCAGCACCGTTTCCGGCACTTGCGGCGCATCGGGATAACGCGCGTTGGACTTGAAACCGTAGATCACCAGTTGCAGGTTGACCCCGATCTGCGGCGCGGCCAGGCCGGCGCCGTTGGCCGCATGCATGGTATCGAACATGTCGACGATCAGGGCATGCAGCTCCTTGGTATTGAACTCGCGCACCGGCTCGGCCAGGCGCAGCAGGCGGGGATCGCCCATCTTCAGGATTTCACGCACGGCCATGCTCAACCTCCCAGCAACGCGAGCAAGCCCGCTTCATCAAGGATCGTCACGCCCAGCTCCTCGGCCTTGGCCAGCTTGCTGCCGGCATCGGCGCCGGCGACGACGTAAGAAGTTTTCTTCGACACCGAACCGGACACCTTGCCGCCGGCGGCCTCGATCAGCGCTTGCGCCTGGTCGCGGCTCATGGTCGGCAGCGTGCCGGTGAGGACGAAGGTCTTGCCCGTCATGGTGCCTTCCGCTTCCGCCACTTCCGGCAGTTGCGCCAGCAGCTCTTCGCGCAGTTCGTGCAGGGCTACCAGCGTGTCGCGGTTGGCCTGTTCCGCCATCCACGCTTCCAGCGCTTCGGCCACGCTGGCCGGCAGGCCGAACACGTTAAAGACCGGCAGGTGGGCCAGTGCCAGAAGCGTGGCACCCGGCTTGACTTGCTCGACCTGTTCGGCGAGCTGGCGCGCGCGCGGCTCGGTCAGTTTTGGAATGCCGATGGCGGCCAGTAGCCCGACCGGCTCCAGCTTTTCGCGCAGGGCGGCTTTGGGCGCATGTTCGCCTTTCGGCGCCACGCCTGCCGCCAGCAAGGCGTCAAGCGCCTGCTGGTTGCGTTCTTCCGCGAAGAAATCGGCAATCGATTCGGCCACCGTGCCGCCGATATCGGGCAGCACGCGCAACACGGCCACCGGCGCCTTGCGGATCAATTCCAGCTTGCCCAGCCAGTCGGCCAGGGTTTTCGCGGTCGATTCGCCGACATGGCGAATGCCCAGCGCGAACAGCAGGCGTTCCAGCGGCGGATTCTTGCTGGCTGCAATGGCGTCCAGCAGGTTTTCGGCCCACTTGGTCGGGACTTTGCCCTGGGCGACAGTTTCCGGCGTGCTGCCGTCACGCTCGTCGGCCAGGCGCTTCATTTTCAGCAGGTCTTCCAGCGCCAGGCGGTACAGGTCGGCCACGCCATGCACCAGGTTGCATTCAACCAGGTTGTCAATGTAGCGGTCGCCCAGGCCTTCGATATCCATCATGCGGCGGCCGCAGAAATGGCGGATTGCTTCCTTGCGCTGGGCGGAGCAGAACAGGCCGCCGGAGCAGCGCGCCACGGCTTCATCGGCTTCACGCACGACATGCGAGCCGCACACCGGGCATTCGGTCGGCAGCGCCCACATCAGCGGTTCCGGCGACGGGCGCTTCTCCAGCACCACCGACAGCACTTCCGGGATCACATCGCCCGCACGGCGCACGATGACCGTATCGCCAACGCGCACGTCCTTGCGGCGCACTTCATCCTCGTTATGCAGCGTGGCGTTGGTAACGGTCACGCCGCCGACAAAGACCGGTGCCAGGCGCGCCACTGGCGTGATCGCGCCAGTACGGCCAACCTGCACCTCAATCGCCTGCACCGTGGTCAGCGCTTCTTCAGCCGGGAACTTGTGCGCCAGCGCGAAGCGTGGAGCACGCGAGACGAAGCCCAGCGCACGCTGGTCCTCGAAACGGTTGGTCTTGTACACCACGCCGTCGATCTCGTATGGCAGCGATGGGCGCGCCTTGCCGATGCGCTGGTAGTAGCCCAGCAAGCCGTCCTTGCCGCGCACCACTTCGCGTTCGGCGCACACCGGCAGGCCAAGTTCGGCATACCAGTCCAGCAGCGCACTATGCGTGGCCGGCAGTTCGGCGCCGGTCAGTTCGCCGATGCCGTAAGCGTAGAAACTCAGCTTGCGCTGGGCAGTAATGCGCGAGTCGAGCTGGCGCAGCGCGCCGGCGGCGGCATTGCGCGGATTGACGAATTCTTTCTGGCCCAATTCGCGCTGGCGCGCGTTCAGGGCGGCGAAATCGGCCTTGAACATCAGCACTTCACCGCGCACTTCCAGAACGGGCGGCGGCGCATCGCTGTTCAGGCGCAGCGGAATGCCCTTGATGGTGCGGATATTGGCGGTAACGTCCTCGCCGGTGTAGCCATCGCCGCGCGTTGCCGCCTGCACGAAGACGCCGTCTTCGTAGCGCAGGTTGATGGCCAGGCCGTCAAACTTGGCCTCGGTCGCGTATTCGACCAGTTGCACCGCGTCGAGCCCTTCGCGCACGCGGCGATCGAAGTTCTCGATATCCTCTTCGTTGAAACCATTATTCAGCGACAGCATCGGTACCGCATGCGTTACGGCAGCGAATTCCCCCAGCGGAGGCGCGCCGACGCGCAAGGTCGGCGAGTCCGGTGCCTGCAATTCGGGGTGCGCCGCCTCGATGGATTGCAGCTCGACGAACAGCTTGTCGTATTCGGCATCCGGGATGGTCGGCGCATCCAGCACGTGATAAGCGTGCAGGTGGCGGTTCAGCTCCGCGTTCAGCCAGGCTGCACGTTCGGCAGGTGTTGCTTGTTGGGTGTTGCTCATGTTTCTGGTCAGCTGAACAAGCGCAGTGCGCGGGTGGAACCGGCCGGAATGTCCGATGCCGCCATGTCGTCGTAGAACTCCCTTACCTGGCCGGCGATGCTGGCCAGCGTTTCATCGGCCAGCGGCTGGTTGGCGTCGTCGACGATGGTCGCGTCGAGGCGCGCCATCAGGTTCTTGGCACAGCCGATCATCGAGCCGAAGCCGTCGCGCGCCGGCGCAACGCATGGCACGTCCAGCAACAGCGTCAGGCGCGAGGTGGTTTCTTCGGCCAGCGTGACGTTGGTCGACAGGGAGAACAGGTAACCGCCCTCGCCGTCCGGCATCGCATAGCGGCCGTCCGGGCGCACGTCGAAGCCGAGTTTTTCCAGGGCGCCCAGCAGGGTCGCGATATTCCAGGGCGCGCCGTTGGAAGCCAGGTTCACGCCCAGTTGTGCGTCGTGGTTGGCCACGAAACGGTGCAGGTTCTTCGCATCCTGCATCACCTCGATCATGTCCGGGATCTGCGGCTCGGCGCCGATTTCATCGGACACGCTGCGCAGGCGCGTCACCAGTTCGGAGTATTCCAGTTCGTTCAGTGCGGTGCTGCGGCTGGCCAGCTGCACGCCGCCCTGCAGCTTGGTGTAGACCACGCCATGACGCACCGGTTCCCAATCGCCGCTCACGGCCAGGCCGATGAAGTGGATTGGCTTGTTGCCGACAAAACGCAGTTTCTGCAGCGCCGGCAGCAGTTTTTCGCCGCGCGCAGGCGCTTCCAGCTCCAGCGGCAGCAGGCAATCGATCAACGGGTCGACCAGGCAGGTCGCCAGTTCTTCGGCGGGTACGTCGGCATCGGCAGCGCGTACCGGCAGCGTCGGCTCGTCGCTGTCCGGCGCAATGCTTGGCGCGGCAACGTTGCCGACGTGGCCGCCGACGTGTTCCGGCACGCCGTAGGCGCCTGAGCCTGCGTCCGGCATCGGCACGTCGTCGAGATGGAAGCGCGGTTCAGCGCGCACGCTGTCGTCGGTGCGCATCAGGACATCGTCGTGCTGGCCGTCAAAAGCCCGCTCGACGCGTTTTTTCAGCTTGTACTCCTGCCACTTGTTGTAGCTAATGACGCCAACGACGAATACGCCGCCGGCGGCAATCAAACTCATTTGAAAATCTGTAATCATGCGGCTTGAGCCTCTGTAGCAAATGATGCGGCGGATTCCATGTCCACCGCCACGATGCGCGACACGCCTTGTTCCTGCATCGTCACACCGATCAGTTGATTGGCCATCTCCATCGCAATCTTGTTGTGCGAAATGAAGAGGAATTGGGTCTGGTCGGACATGCGCTTGACCATGCGGCAGAAGCGCTCGGTATTGGCGTCGTCCAACGGCGCGTCCACCTCGTCCAGCAGGCAGAATGGCGCGGGATTCAAACGGAACATCGAGAACACCAGGGCCGTAGCGGTCAGCGCTTTTTCGCCGCCGGACAGCAGGTGGATGGTGGCGTTCTTCTTGCCTGGCGGTTGCGCCATGACCTGCACGCCGGAGTCGAGGATTTCCTCGCCGGTCATGATCAGCTTCGCCTGACCGCCGCCGAACAGGATCGGGAACAGCTCCGAGAAGCTCTGGTTGACGCGATCGAAGGTATCCTGCAGCAGGTCGCGCGTTTCCTTGTCGATCTTGGTGATCGCATCTTCCAGGGTCGCAATCGCTTCGTTCAGGTCGCGGTTTTGCGCATCCAGGAAGTTCTTGCGTTCCGACGCCGTAGCCAGTTCGTCCAGCGCGGCCAGGTTGACGGCGCCCAGCGCGGTGATGGCGTTGGTCAGGCGCGTCACTTCGCCCTGCAGGTAGGATGCCTTCATGTCCGGGTGCAGCTTTTCGGCCAGAAGGGTTTCGTCGGCCTGCACTTCGGCCAGTTGCTGTGCGAACTGCTCCTGGTTCAGGCGCGCGGCCTGTTCCTTCAGCTGCATCTCGGTGATCTTGTCGCGCTGCGGCTGCAGGCTGCGCTCGGACTGCATGCGCGAGTCTTCAAACTGGCGCAGTTGCTGCGTAATCTGGTCGAGCTCATGGCGGGCGTCGGCCAGCGCGCGTTCCTGCTGCGTGCGGCGGTCCAGCAAGTCCTGCAAGCCTTCGTTGGCGCTGCCGGCCTCCAGCCCCTCCAGTTCCAGCTTGCCGGCTTGCAGGCTCTCCGTTACCTGGGCAACTTGCGCGGTGGCCGTGGCAATGCTGCGGCGCAGTTCATCGATGCGATTGCGCCCCGATTTTTCGGCGAATTCGGCTTCCTGCGCCTTGCGTTCCAGTTCCCGCAGCGCTTCGCGGGCGTCGGCCAGGCGCTGCTCTTTGGCCATGAAGGCGGTCTGGCCATCTTCGTGCTCGCCTTGCAGGTTGCCCAACTCCATATCGAGCTGCTCGAACTTCTCTTCAGATTCGAGCTTGACCTGCATCTGTTCCTCTTCCTGCGCTGAGATTTCTGCCAGGTCGCTCTCGATCTGGTTGCTGCGCTGGTTGAAGCGGGCCTCGATTTCGGACAGCTTGACCACTTCGAGCTGCAGGGTGTGCACGCTGGCAGTCAGGCTTTGCACCTTGGCGCGCAGCTCGGTCAGCAACCGGCTGTGGTTACCAAGCGCGGCATCGGCGCGCACGGCGCGGCTGCGAGCTTCTTCGGCCAGCATCGATTGGGCACGCAGCTGCTTGGTGATGTTCTCGATTTCGTGCTGGCGGCCCAGCATGCCGGCCTGCTCGTCATCGGCAGCGTAGAAGCGCACCGACGACTGGGTGATGATGTGGCCTTGTTTCGTGACGAAGCAGCCGCCTGCCGGCAGCGTGGCGCGCGCAGCGAATGCGCTCGCGTTGTCGTCCGCCAGGAAGACGTTGTGCAGCCAGTCCTGCAACACGCCACGCAAGCCCGGGTCGTTCAGCTTCAGCAGGTCGATGAATGGACGCAGGCTCGCGTCGCCAGGGGCGGCAGGCGCGGCGCCCGCAACGGCAGGGGCAAACAAGGCCAGCTTGGCCGGCGGCGCGTCGTTGAAGAAATGCTTGGCCCATTCGATATTGGAGACCTGCAGCGCGGAAGTACGTTCGCGCAGCACGGCTTCCAGGGCGGTTTCCCAGCCCTGTTCGATATCCAGCTTCTGCCACAGGCGCGGCAGCTCGTTCAGTTCATGCTTTTGCAGCCATGGCGTGATCTTGCCCTCGGTCTGCACACGCTCCTGGAGCTGGCGCAGCGCGTTCAGGCGCGCTTCCAGCTGGTGGGTCGCGGCGGACTCGGACTGCACGGCAGCCTGCGCAGCCTGGCGCTCTTCCTCGAGCTTAGGCTGCTGCTCCAGCGCTTCCTCGAGCATCATGTTCTGCTCTTCCAGCGACTGCTGCTTTTCTTCCAGCTGCATCTTCAGGTTGGACAGGTGCGAGGAATCCGGCATCGCCAACCCGCCCTTCTCCTGCTGCAAGCGTTCCTTGCGCGTTGCCAGACCAGCCAGGATGTTGGAAGCATTGCGCTGGTGCGCCGATTCCAGCTCCAGTTGCTGCTGCGCCTGCATGATGCGGGCACGCGACTCGGTGCTTTTGGTCTGTGCTTCGCGCCACTCCTGCTCCAGCACCGGCAGCAGTTCGCCCTTCTGTTCGGCCAGCATGCGCGCCTCTTCCACGCGCGCCGACAGCTCTTCCAAGTTGATTTCCGCTTCCGCGACCTGGCCGCCGTATTCCTCGGCCTGTTGCGCCCACTGGTCGCGCTGCGCGGTCAGGGTGGCAAGCTGCTGTTGCAGGCGGCTGCGCGACTCGATCACGAACTTGATCTGCGCTTCCAGGCTGCCAATTTCGGCATTGGTCTGGTACAGGTGGCCCTGCGCCTGGTGCAGGCGGTCGCCCACGGCGAAGTGCGCCTGGCGCATCTGCTCCAGCGTCAGTTCCACATTGCGCAGCTTCGCGGTCTGCTCTTCCAGGTCGTTCTGCGCCTGCTCCATCTCGCGGAAGTACTTCGCCTGCTCGGCCTGCGCCTCGTTTTTGCGCAGCAGCCAAAGCAGCTTCTGTTTTTCTTCCTGGTCGGACTGGAGCTGGTGGAACTTGGTCGCCACCGCGGCCTGGCCTTCCAGCTTTTCCAGGTTGTTATTCAGCTCGCGCAGGATGTCGTCCACGCGCAGCAGGTTTTCGCGCGTGTCGTGCAGGCGGTTTTCCGTTTCGCGGCGGCGTTCCTTGTACTTCGAAACGCCCGCCGCCTCTTCCAGGAACACGCGCAGCTCTTCAGGGCGCGACTCGATGATGCGCGAGATCATGCCCTGGCCAATGATCGCGTAAGCGCGCGGACCCAGGCCGGTACCCAGGAAGATGTCCTGGATATCGCGCCGGCGCACCGGCTGGCCGTTGATGTAGTAGGTGGAGGTGCCGTCGCGCGTCAGCGTGCGCTTGACCGCGATTTCGGCGTACTGGCCCCATTGGCCGGACGCCTTGCCCTCGTTGTTGTCGAACACCAGCTCCACGGAAGCGCGGCCGGCTGGCTTGCGATGGGTGGAACCGTTGAAAATCACGTCCTGCATCGACTCGCCGCGCAGCTCGGATGCCTTCGATTCGCCCAGCACCCAGCGCACAGCGTCGATAATATTGGACTTGCCGCAACCGTTAGGACCAACCACGCCGACCAGCTGCCCGGGTACCTGGAAATTGGTGGGATCGACGAACGACTTAAATCCCGACAATTTAATGGAAGATAGACGCACGTTTTATCTGTACTTCGCCCGCTGGGACGTGTTAAAAAAGTGGCTAATCATACCATTTTCCCTGTATAGCAAGAACAAAATGAAGACCAGAACCGCCATCCTGTTTGTATGCATGGGTAACATTTGTCGCTCGCCGACCGCGGAGGGTGTATTCCGGGCTCGCGCCCAGGCTGCCGGACTCGATTTGCACATCGATTCGGCAGGCACCCACGCATACCATATTGGCAACCCGCCAGACCCGCGCTCGGCCAGCCATGCCGCCGCCCGCGGCTACGACCTGAGCACCCAGCGCGCCCGCAAGGTGGCCGCCGAAGACTTTGAGCGCTTCGATTACGTGCTGGCCATGGACCACGACAACCTGGAAATGCTGCAGCGCGCCTGCCCTGCGCCATACCGCCACAAGCTCAGGCTGTTCATGGAATTTGCGTCACGCTCCGGCTCGGACGTGGTGCCCGACCCCTATTACGGCGGTGCGAACGGCTTCGACACGGTATTGGACTACATCGAGGACGCGTCGGACGGCCTGCTGGCCGCCCTGCGCAAGACTTAAGCGGAAGTGCCGTTGGCCGGCAGGTCGTGGTGATCGTCGTTGACGGCGGCGACGCCGCCCATGGCCACCGACAGCGCGGCCGCCACCACACCCTCGGTGCGGATCAGGCGCACAGTCCCCTTGCGGAACTGTTCTACCATTGCTTCACCGGTGATCGAGAACGCTTCCTGGCGCCCCGTGGTGGAGAAGATGTACAGCGTCTTGAGGGGGCTGATCCAGGCCAGCTTGACCTTGCGCTGACTGCCATCCTCCTGGTCGAATTCGAGCCACATGCCGCGCGCCAGGCTGTCCACCTCGATTGCGGCATCATCGTCCGGCGGCGGCGCTTCTTCCGCCTTCACTTCGGCTACCGCCTGCAACTGCATGCGGCGCTCGGCATCTTTCTTCGCCACTTCCATCGCCAGTTCGACCTGGCGCTCAGGCGACATTTCAATTGGCGCGCGCACGATAGAAGCGTGGCACTCGGCCAGTTCGGCAAAGAACTGCAGGCGATCGGCATCCTGCCACTTGATCACGTCCAGCCACTTGTTCAGCGTGGACAGCAAGGTAGGCAGCTTGGAAATCAGTTTCTTGCGCTCGTCCTGGGTAATCTTCGGACGCACGCTCCAGATCAGGTCATCCATGGTCTGGGTGGCGTTGTTGACAGCTCCCGGCTTTTCACCCTCAACGCTGTAGGCGATGGTCAGCACCGACACCCACTTGTTCTCGAGGAAGGCTTCAACGATCGCCACCACTTCGCCGGTACCGATGCGCAGGGCCACCGCATCCTTGGCCGACTTGGCCGCCACCGAGATCTTTTCCTGCTTGAGCGCCTGGGCGATCGGCTCCGCCATGGCGGCTGCCGCTGCGGCCTCCTCCGCCTTGATGGACGCTTCCAGCTCATTCACCGCTTCGGTGAAGACGGTCAGCTCTTCCTCGTGATCCTTGCTGACCATTTCCACGCTGCGCTGCATGGCTTTATACAGCGGATCATCCGGATCCTTGTGCTGCTCCCAGCCCATGCGCGACAGCAGGTCGATCATGCGGCGCGCAGGGTGCGCTTCCTGGAAGAAGAAATTCTTGTCGACCAGCGCAGCCTTCAGCACCGGAATCTGCAGGAAGCGGATCAGGTTGCGGATTTCCGGCGAAATGCTCGTATCACGGAACACTGTGTCGAACACGGCCGACAACAAGTCGATGGTGCCTTCGTCCGCGCGGGTCAGGCTGCCAGCAGGCGCTTGCTCCTTAATTTGCGGCAGGAGGAAAACATTGCCCATCGGCGCGCCGCCCGCAACAAAGCCCGGAGCCGGCATCGCGCCGCCGCCGGCCTGCACAGGACCGCCCGAGAAACCGGGGGCGAGGTCAATTCCCATGCCTGGTGCCGCCATCGCGCCGCTGTCGGCGCTGGCAAACATGGGGCCCGATGGCACGCCGCGCTGCAACTGCGCCAGGAAATTCATCAATGGTTCTTTGGCGTTGATCAGCGATGCGCGCTGGGCAGCTTCATTATTGGCGCCGCCGTGGAAGCCCTGCGCCGGCCCTTGCACCCAGCCGCCAGCCGGCACCGCCACGCCACCCTGCACGCCCGGCACCGCCACTCCACTCAACATTCCACCCGGGACGCCGCCGCCCGCCATGGCGCCACCGCTTCCCAACGGCATGCCCGCCATCGCGGTGCCGCCGGCCATCGGCATGCCGCCCGGCACGCCGACACCTGCACCAGGCATCAATGGCATACCGCCACCAGAGACCACACCGCCCGCCGGAATAACCATCCCGCCCATCGGCGCAGCGCCGCCGGCAACCGCACCGGGCACCATCCCGACGCCTGCCGGCATCACCATGCCCGGCGCAGCACCCACTGCAAACCCCGGTGCCGGCATTGCCTGGCCAGGCGCCGCAACTGGCGCCGTGCCCATCGCCGGCACCGCGCCTGCCGGAGCAGCAGCGGACATTGCATCGGTGGTATGCGCAGGAACGCCATACAGGCCCGGCGTCACGCTCAAAGTCGGCAGCGACAAGTCAAGGTCGCCTAATTGTTCAAAGCCGGTCGGCGCTGCACCGCCACCGCCAGGCGCGTCGCCCGCACCCGAGAAGAACTGGCGCAATTGCTCGGCCAGCGCTGCCTGCTGGTTTTTCTTGCGCGAAGGGGCTTGCGAGGCATCGTGCGAATCGGCTCGGCGCGCCTTGTGTTTTTCGACCGAGCCAGGGCCCACGCCCTTGCGCTCAAGCGCCGAGCTCAATTCCTCCAGCATTGTGTCGAGCTGGAAGAATTCCTCCGGACGCAGGAACGGCTTGATCAGCTCATTCGCCTCTTCGTCCTTGATGAAATCGATCCAGGCCTGCTGGAAGGCGCCAAGGAACACCTCCGGCCGAAAAGGATTCTGGTTGATACGGAGGATGTCGCGGTCCAGCAGGAAGGCCAGCCGCACATTGAGCGTGGCCAGCCCATCGGCGTACTTCACCTCGAAGGCCTTGCTGAAGCTGCCCAAGGTCACCTTGGTATCCATTTCTTCCATGGAGACCAGGGAAAGCGAATCAGCCATCTTGCGCACCGGCGCCTTCTGGCCAGGTGCCAGTTGCGCGATTTCCAGCCGCAGGTCGTTTTCGAGTTGCTTGGCGAGAATGCCGAGGAAGGCGTAATGATCGGTACGCAGGCGATTACCGGCGCGCAAGCGCGCTTGCAAGGTCTTGACGTCGACCGCCTCATCCGCATCGACCAGGCTGCCGGCCCATTTGATCGACAGCTCGTTGAACTGTTCGCTGATGTGCTTGTTGACCAGGCTGATCAGGTTTTCCAGCAAGGCATGCCGCGGCGTGACCGCTTTTTTGGGCGCCGAAGATGTTGGGTTTTCTGGAAGCATGGTCTGGCCTGGCTTTGGTGGTTATTCACATTGTCGCAGATTATTGCCAAGTGGCAATAGGTAAACGAAGAGAATGTCGAAATATTTAGGGGGATGTGGAGAAATTGTTGAGATTGCACCACGATAGTGCAGGACAAGTCCTACAAGCCTGGCCGTTGCATTCCGATTCACCTTTACTATTGCACAAAGCATGATGAAGTTCCGATCCTTCAGAAAGGAACTGTCATGAAATCCAGGCAAAAATCCAGTAAGCAAAGTTCGAGTTCGGGCACGCACCAAAGTGCCGACCAGGGCTCACGTTCGGGCGCGCAACCTGCCAGCCAGCAGTCCGATACCGGCCGTCAGAGCAAGACCGACAAAAAGACCCCAGCCAGCCGTAGCGGCAATCGCTAAATGACCGGCGGCGCATGAAGGGCCTGGAAGTGCGCTTCCAGGCCCTTGTCGTTTCAGGATTGGCGCATCAGATGTTCGTTACACGCTTGCCCTTGGGCGGCTTGAAGTCGGCCACCGCATTGACCAGACCCACTTTGGCGGCATCCGGGGCGGTCAGGTGCAGGTCGGAATAGGCGTGGATATTCCAATGCTCGTCGGTCAGCTGCACGTGCTTGCGCAGGATCGATTCGGTACGGGCATCGTCGGCCTGCAAACCTTCGACAATGATGCGCAAGGCATCCGGCCGCGCGCCATGCGGCGCACTGGCATGCGATTTGTGCACCATGAAGCGTGCCGTCTCGCTGGCATAGCGCTCCTCGCCGGACAGGAACAGGATCACCGCAATCGATGCCACGGCACCGCCGTTATAGGTGATGATCTTGATTGGCAAGTTGCGCAGGTAATTGTGCAGGCACAGCCCGTCGCTGACGTAGCCGCCGTTGGACTGGATCAGGATGTGGGCAGTTTCGATGCCGTCTTCCGTCATGTCCGCCACCGCGTCAAACATACGATGCACCATATCGCTGTTCACGTCGCCGGACAGGGTGAACCAGGCCTCCGTTTCGCGCTTTTGCTTTTCTTCGCTCATGGTCGCTCCACTATGCAAATGGATGTCCGGCCATTCTAGCGCAGGCCGCGCCAAAGGGGCGTCAAGATTGACTTTATTGCCCTCCTATCATATAGTCTCAAGTCTTGATCGGGAGAGACCAGCGCACGCTGGCGCCGAAGGGGCATTACCCAGAAACTCTCAGGCAAAAGGACCGAACAAGGGCCCGCAAGGGCTAAAACTCTGGAGAGCGGCCCGCCAAGGCGCAGGGCCCACCGAAGGGGCGTGCGGGAATACCTTCCCGTTATCTCTCAGGTACCAAGGACAGAGGGGTAGGCGTATTCATGTTTACGTTTATTAACCCCTATTCTCTGCCCTGAGGTATCAATGACGCTCAAAGCAACCCCACTCAACAACGCTCATCGTGCACTCGGCGCCCGCATGGTCGATTTCGGCGGTTGGGACATGCCGGTCAACTACGGCTCCCAGATCGAAGAACACCACGCTGTGCGCACCGACGTCGGCATGTTCGACGTGGCCCATATGTGCGTCGTCGACATCAAGGGTGCCAATGTACGTTCCTTCCTGCGCGGCCTGGTCGCCAACAACGTCGACAAGCTGCAAGTATCGGGCAAGGCCCTGTACTCCTGCATGCTGACCCCGGAAGGCACCGTCATCGACGACCTGATCATCTACTTCATCAACGAAGAGTGGTTCCGCCTGGTGGTCAACGCCGGTACCGCGGAAAAAGACGTCGCCTGGATGGAAAAGCAGAACGCAGCCACCAACGCCGGCCTGACCATCACCCAGCGCCGTGACGGCGCCAACGCCATGGCCCTGATCGCCGTGCAAGGCCCGAACGCCCGCGCCAAGGTATGGGAAGTGATCCCGCAAGCCAAGGAAGCTACCGCCGAAATGAAGCCATTCAACGTGGCCCTGGTACCAGGCACCGCCTTCGGCGAAGCCATGGTGGCCCGCACCGGCTACACCGGTGAAGACGGTTTCGAAATCGGCGTGGCAGCCGAACAGGCGGAAAACCTGTGGAACGCCCTGAACGCCGCCGGCGTTAAACCAGCTGGCCTGGGCGCGCGCGACACTCTGCGCCTGGAAGCCGGCATGAACCTGTACGGCCAGGACATGGACGAAACCGTGAACCCGCTGGACGCCGGCCTGGCGTGGACCATCGACCTGGTCTCCGAGCGCGACTTCATCGGCAAGGCAGCCCTGCAAGCCAAAGGCCAGAACGCACAATTCGTCGGCCTGATCCTGCGTGAAAAAGGCGGCGTGCTGCGCGCCCACCAGAAAGTCATCGCCGCCAACGGCGAAGCAGGCGAAATCACTTCCGGCACCTTCTCCCCGACCATGCAGCAGGCCATCGCGCTGGCGCGCGTGCCGATGGGCGTGAACGTGGGCGACACCGTGCACGTCGAGATCCGCGACAAGAAGCTGGCCGCCACCGTCGTGAAGCTGCCTTTCGTCCGTAACGGTAAAATCCTGGTTGCTTGAGCCAGAATTCAGCAGAAACAAACAATAACCTTAGCCTTGGAGCCAACATGAGCAACATTCCAGCAGACCTGAAGTACACCGAGTCCCACGAGTGGGTACGCGCTGAAGCAGACGGCACCGTGACCGTCGGCATCACCGAATTCGCGCAAGACGCCCTGGGCGACATCGTGTTCGTCGAGCTGCCAAAAGTCGGCGCATCCTTCACCGCCGGCGACGACGCTGCCGTGGTGGAATCGGTGAAAGCCGCTTCCGACATCTACGCGCCGGTTTCGGGCGAAGTGGTTGCCGTGAACGACGCCGTGGTCGGCGCACCTGAATCGATCAACGCCGACGCTTACGCGAACTGGCTGTTCAAGATCAAGCCAAGCGACGCCAACGCCATCAACGGCCTGCTGGACGCCACCGCTTACGGCAACGTCGCGCACTAAGTACCGCTTTACCGGGCCGGCTGCATGCCGGCCCTTTTCACATTCTGGCCAAGAGATTTCCCACCATGACCCGCACCAGCCTGACCCAACTTGAAGCCCGCGATGCCTTCATCGCCCGCCACATCGGCCCGGAAGCCGCAGAACAGCAGCAAATGCTGGACGTGCTCGGCTACGCAAGCCGCGCCGCCCTGATCGACGCCATCGTCCCTCCAGGCATCCGCAACAAGAGCGCCCTGCCCCTGGGCCAATTCTTCCAGCCGCTGCCGGAGAACGAAGCACTGGCCAAGCTGAAAGGCATCGCGTCCAAGAACAAGGTACTGAAATCGCTGATCGGCCAGGGCTACTACAATGCCCACACCCCGGGCGTGGTACTGCGTAACATCTTCGAAAATCCAGCCTGGTACACCGCTTACACCCCGTACCAGCCAGAGATCTCCCAGGGCCGCCTGGAAGCGATCCTGAACTTCCAGCAAGTGCTGATCGACCTGACCGGCATGGCCATCGCCAACTCGTCCATGCTGGACGAAGGCACCGCCGCTGCCGAAGCCATGACCCTGATCCAGCGCGTCGGCAAGTCCAAGTCGAACACCTTCTATGTTGCCAACGACGTGCTGCCGCAGACCCTGGAAGTGGTGCAGACCCGCGCCGAGCCGCTGGGCATCACCGTCAAGACTTTCGACCCGTCCGAACTGGCCGGCGTGACCGACGCTTTCGGCGTGCTGCTGCAATACCCGGGCGTGAACGGCGTTGTGCGCGACTACCGCGCCGCCGTTGAAACCGTGAAGTCCAGCGGCGCCATGGTGATCGTTGCCGCCGACCTGCTGGCCCTGACCATGCTGACCCCTCCAGGCGAATGGGGTGCCGACGTTGTTGTCGGTAACTCGCAGCGCTTCGGCGTACCGCTGGGCTTTGGCGGCCCGCACGCCGGCTACATGGCTACCCGCGACGAATACAAGCGCTCCATGCCTGGCCGCCTGGTCGGCGTGACCATCGACCAGAACGGCAACAAGGCTTACCGCCTGGCCCTGCAGACCCGCGAACAGCACATCCGCCGCGAAAAAGCGACCTCCAACATCTGTACCGCACAGGTGCTGCTGGCAGTCATGGCATCCATGTACGCCGTATACCACGGTCCTAAAGGCCTGAAGCAGATCGCTGAGCGCACCCACCGCTACACCGGCATCCTGGCTGCCAACCTGAAGTCCCTGGGCTATTCGGTCAACGAGTCCTTCTTCGACACCCTGACCGTCGCCACCGACAAGGCCGACGCCCTGCACGCAGCCGCTGTTGCCGCCGGCATCAACCTGCGCAAGATCGACGCCAAGCACGTTGGCGTGTCGCTGGACGAAACCTGCGACCGCGACACCCTGGCAGCGCTGTGGAACGTATTCAGCGGCGGCAAGGCTGCCCCTGACTTCGACGCAGTTGAAGCATCCGTCGGCGCCAGCTTCCCGGAAGCGCTGGTACGTACCTCCGCATACCTGGAGCACCCAACCTTCAACCGCTACCACAGCGAAACTGAAATGCTGCGCTACCTGCGCTCCCTGGCCGACAAGGACCTGGCGCTGGACCGCACCATGATCCCGCTGGGCTCCTGCACCATGAAGCTGAACGCCACCAGCGAAATGATCCCGGTGACCTGGCCGGAGTTCTCGTCGATCCACCCGTTCGCGCCTAACGACCAGACCGTCGGCTACCGCGAAATGATCGCCCAATTGGAAGAAATGCTGTGCGCAGTAACCGGCTACGCAGCCGTTTCCCTGCAACCTAACGCCGGTTCGCAAGGCGAATACGCCGGCCTGCTGGTGATCAAGAAGTACCACGAGTCGCGCGGCGAGGGCCACCGCAACATCTGCCTGATCCCATCGTCGGCACACGGAACCAACCCGGCATCCGCCGCCATGGTGGGCATGCAGGTTGTGGTGACTGCCTGCGACGACAAAGGCAACGTTGACCTGGCCGACCTGAAAGCCAAGGCCGAACAGCACTCCAAGAACCTGGCCTGCGTGATGGTGACCTACCCATCGACCCACGGCGTGTTCGAAGACGGCATCACCGAACTGTGCGAAATCATCCACGGCCACGGCGGCCAGGTGTATGTGGACGGCGCCAACATGAACGCACTGGTTGGCGTGGCTGGCCCAGGCTCGTTCGGCGGCGACGTATCGCACTTGAACCTGCACAAGACCTTCTGCATCCCGCACGGCGGTGGCGGCCCAGGCGTCGGCCCGATCGGCGTTGGCGCACACCTGGCCAAGTTCCTGCCGAACCAGCGCTCCAACGGCTACGTGCGCGGCGAAGACGGCATCGGCTCGATCTCGGCCGCCCCGTTCGGCTCCGCCTCGATCCTGCCTATCTCCTGGATGTACATCGCCATGATGGGCGGCGAAGGCCTGACCGCGGCAACCGAAACCGCGATCCTGAACGCCAACTACGTGGCACGCCGCCTGGCGCCGCACTTCCCGGTCCTGTACTCGGGCCACGACGGCCTGGTAGCACACGAGTGCATCCTGGACCTGCGTCCCCTGACCGACGCCACCGGCATCAGCAACGAAGACGTAGCCAAGCGCCTGATGGACTTCGGCTTCCACGCACCGACCATGAGCTTCCCTGTTCCAGGCACGCTGATGATCGAGCCGACCGAATCCGAGTCCAAGGTTGAACTGGACCGCTTCATCGACGCCATGATCGCCATCCGCGCCGAAATCGCCAAAGTGGAGTCGGGCGAATTCGACAAGCTGGACAACCCGCTGAAGTTTGCCCCGCACACTGCTGAAGTGCTGCTGGCCGACAAGTGGGAGCGCAAGTACAGCCGCGAAGAGGCAGCCTACCCAGTGCCATCGCTGCGCAAACAGAAGTACTGGCCGCCAGTCGGCCGCGCCGACAACGTGTACGGCGACCGCAACCTGTTCTGCGCCTGCATTCCAGTCAGCGACTACGCATAAGCGAACGCTTGCCTGAAACGACAAACGCCGGTACCGTAAGGTGCCGGCGTTTTTTTAATGGAACCTGAATGAAGCTATCTAGCAAAGCAGCCCTGTTTTCCGGACTTGGCTTCCCCGGCCTTGGCCAAATGCTTGTACTCAAACGTCGCACTCGCGGCCTGGTGTTCATGGTGCCGGCATTGTCGGTGTTCATCTGGCTGATGTACGGCCTCTGGAAGGCGACCTCCGTCCTGATGGACGAAGCCCTGAGCGGCGCCCTGCCGCCCGACCCGATCCTGATCGCGCAGCGCCTGACCAAAGCCAGCATCATGCCCGGCGCTTCCGCGGCAGGCTGGATTCTGTTCGCGTGCTGGATCGCCAGCATCGTCGACGCGCTGCTGACACGCGACCAGGCTTAAGCGACGCTGCGCACCACCCGTGCAGCACGTTGCACTTCCTGCGCCTCGTCATCCCAGACTGCAGCCTGGGTGATTTCTTCCGCCCCCACCTGGGCACCATCGGCGTTAAAACGCAGCCAGGCCAGCGCACCGCCGGGCGTCACGCCGATTGCGTGCACGCCGCCATGGTTCGGCGCAGCCATCAAGGCTGCCATCACCAGCGTGGTGGCAATCGGCACCGGCATGCCCCAATGACCGCCCTGCTTGCGGCACACCAGCCAGAGGCCGCCGGCACCGTCGCCGTAAGCCAGGTACTCCCCGGCAGTGCTGGCTTCGCTCCACACCACGCAAGCCCCGCCGATATTGGCGACCGGCTGTGGGACCGACTGCCCGCCACGATATACCACGATGCTTTCGCCTGCCACAAACACGTCCGGCACATTCGGAACATTCGATGGCGCCAGGTGCAGGTTGGTCGCCCGACGCGGCAGCCCTTGGTAATCGATGGCGATGCCCCAGGCCGCAGCACGCGCAAAACTATTGAAGCGCAGCGTGCGGCCACACGGCGTATCGCTCAAGCGCCAGGCGCCCGGAACGCGGTAGCTGCCAATTGCCGTTGCCAATGAATCCGCACCGTGCTGCTCTTCCCACGCCGTCAATGGTCCTTCCATCGCCGCATTGAAATACCAGGTATTGGCCGCTGTCACCAGCACCATCGGAACCGCGCCCGACTGCAACAAGCCGAACGAGAGCCGGGTGACGTTATCCTGCACGTCCGGCACATGGCGCGGCGCCATGCCACGCATGGTCTCGACCCAGGCTGCCTCGTCAAGATGGTTCGGAATGCCGACTGCCACGTGCAAAGTCGGCCCGCCACCGCTAGCCCAGGGGGCGACTGCCAGCGCCAGCGCAATCGTGCCGTCCGGCGCCTGCTGTACATCGAGCGCCTGCACCTTGCCGGGCTGGTTCAAAGGCAGCATGCCGCTCAAATCCGTCTGCGACCAGCGCCCGAAAGGCGTGCGCCGGAACATATAGAGGGAACGATTGGCGCCAACGGTAAACACCAGCGGCAAGCCAGCAGCGTCGCGCACCACGAACAGCGGCGAGCGCGCCAGCGCCGGCGCCGCGCAAGGACTTGAACGATAGCCGGATTCATACAATGGCACCAGTTCCTGGCGCACCAGTGCAGGCAGGTCGCGGCCGGCAGTCACCTGGCTACGCCAGTAAGCCATGTCCGCCGGCTGCGACGGGTCATAACGGTCGAACACCGCGTTATAGGCGCGTAGCAGGCGTTCTTTCACATCCAGCTCCGCCAGTTCCGGACGCGCCAGCAAATGCAGCGCCAGCTCGGCGCGGCCGCGTACAGCCTCCCCCTGGCAGCTATATAGAGTGGTCCACGACAGTGCTTCGCTCGCCATCGGCTCGCGTTGCAGCACAATGCGCGCAATACGCGCAGCAGCAAAACTCAAGGCGCCCGATGCACTGGCGCCGCCCCACTTCCGTACCTGCACCACCGGCACAGATGTCATTAGCACAGACATGCTTTACTCCCCCAATTCAATTTCTATGTCACCAGACTCGTTGATACGCAAGTCGCGGCACCCCAGCTTGCGTCCTGGGGCCAGTCCCTCGGCAACGGCAGCGAACATGTCGCCGGTAGCCGTTGCCAGGAAACCGGCAATATCCTGTTGAACCGATGCCAGGCTGGCAGCATTGCCCTCCCACCACAGATTGATGCGCTGTACATTCAGCAGATGCGGCAGCGCGTCGGACACCACGTAAATGCCCGTGGTTCCGGCATCGGTGGCTGGCGCGCCCTTGCGTGCCAGCGCGGCCACGCCCACCCGGCCGTTTTCGGCTTGCCATTGCAGGCGCAGCGACCATTGCAGCGTGGCGCGCGCCCAGGCCTTGCCCATATAGCTGCGCTGGCGCGACAGCGGCAGCTCCTGCTTCACGCTGTCCCACTCGTAGCGGCCCAGCACACTGCTGATATCAAGCGTCGGCCGTGGCACACCGTCCGGGCCGGCCTGGCGGCCCATGGTCACCATGCATTGCAGGTCCTGCTCCGACTCGCGGTCATGCAAGGTACGGTTGGCTTCCTGCCAGTTCAACAGCACGTGGTCGCGATAGGTCCAGCCGTTGCTGTTGCGGACGAAGCGGGCGCGCTCGCCGTTGCTCATATTCGCCTCGACACCCGATTTCTCGTTCTGGCAGGCCTGGGGATTCACTTGTGCCACGCCTTCGCGCGACGTCACGTAGTCAGGCAGCGAATCCAGACGGCGCTGCAGCTTCTCCACCACCATCGGGTAGATGTACTGGCGCAGGAAGCTTTCGCGACCGATCACTGCACGGCGCATTGCCGTTTTGTTGAGCACCGCCGGTGACAGGCTGCGCAGCCAGTTGCCGACCGCCGTGATAAAGAACTCTTTCAGAGGGCCGTTGTCGCACGGCAAGTGCGACTTATCGACGTCGCACAAGGCGCCTTGCAGGACCAGGCCGCCATATTCGTTAACAGCGGTGGTGAACTCGAGGCGCCAGCCGGCAACCGCCTGGCGCAGGATCTCACGCCGGCCGTAGGCGTTGTAAAAGCGCAAATTTCCGGATGCAAGGGTCAGTGTCAGATGTGCAGTATTCGGTGCCGAGGAGTCATAACGAATCTCAACCGGACGCAGCTCAGCCCGATCCTCGCCTTCCCCACCGAGGGCCAGGCTGCCGACTTCCATGCTCCCGTAACGGATGTCATTAGGAAACTCTCCGGCGGCGCGCATGGCGTCAATCGTGCTCTCGAGCAACTTTCCGGAGGTGAACCAGCTCGCGGAAAGCTGTTGCACCGAAGTCGTGGTGTTGGAGCCGATTTCAAAAAATACCGCTTTAGTTGTGACCATTTTTGCTTTTAAGAATGTTAAGATTTGGCCGTTTGGCAATGACTGCAATGTAAGAAAAAAAGCCTTCCCTCGCCTTCCGGAAATCTTCCGAAGGCCGGAAGGAAACCTTCCGGACCGGAAGAAATGCTCCGGAAGGTTTCTAAGTCATTGATTTATAAGAGACAGAATAAAAAAGGTTAGGCAAGCCATGGAGTTCCAATTCGGCGACTGGTTAGTCAGTCCAGAAGCCAATCTCGTCAGCAATGGGGATGCGAAGACGCAGCTGGAGCCGCGCGTAATGGCGGTGCTGCGCTATCTTTGCCGCCATCCCGGGGCGGTAATTCCAGCGGAAGAGATCCTGCAAGCTTGCTGGGGAAGCAACGAACTGGGCGATAACCCGGTCCACAAAGCGATCACCCAATTGCGCCGTGCCTTCGGCGATTCGAGCACCGAACCTCGCTATATCGAGACGATCCGCAAACGCGGTTACCGCGCGATTGCCCCGGTCATCACTTTGGCCGCCCCGCCCGCGACCACTTGGGAAGGCGGCTCCCCGTTCCGAGGCCTGGAGGCATTCCAGGAAAATCACGCCGCCATCTTCTTTGGCCGCGTGCAAGCCACCGCCCAGCTGCGTGAGCTGGTGCTGACCCAGGCCGCCCATGGCTGCCCCATGGCCCTGGTGCTCGGACCCTCCGGCTCCGGCAAGACTTCTCTGGTCCGCGCCGGCCTGTTGCCTCAATTAATGGCAGGTGCCATTCGCTCGGACGAGCCGGTAGGGCTGTCCAGCACGGTCTACCTTGACTGCGCCGACCTCGGTAGCGGCACCCTGTTCCAGGCCTTGGCCGGCGCCCTGATCGATGCCGAGATCAACAGCGAACCGTTATTCCCGGGCGCCAGTGCCGACAGCCTGGGCCAGCGGTTGGCGTCCGATCCAGAATCCGTAGCCGCCGAACTGCGCGAACGCGCCTGCCCACGTGCTTCGGTAGGTGTATTCGTGGACCGGCTCGAGGCAGTCTTCCGTGCACAACCGGGCGAAGCCGACCACTTTGTAGAAGTAATCGATATCCTGGCGAAGTCGAATTGCCTGCTCATGCTGATGGCGTGCCGTAACGACTTCTATCCGGAAGTGATGGCACAGCCAGTTTTACTAGCATTGAAAATACGCGGCGGTCACTTCGACGTGCTACCACCCGATGGTGCCGACATTGCCCAGATCGTTCGCCAACCGGCTTTGGCCGCCGGATTGGGTTTTGAAAAACACGAGTTGACTGGAGCGAGCCTTGACGACGTGCTATGTGATGCCGCGCGCGGGAATTCGGACATGCTCCCCTTACTTCAATACACGTTAAACGAACTTTATCGACAGCGCGACGAAGCGGGCACGCTTAAATTCGAGGTTTATCGGCAATTGGGTGGCATCGAGGGCGCAGTTGGTGTCCGTGCGGAAGAAGTGGTGTCATCTCTTAGCCCACCTGAAATTGCAGCGCTTCCCCATGTGCTCTCGCTATTGGTAAACGTTGGCGAAGATCAAAGTGCAGTGACTTCGCGTAGAAGTCCGTTAAGCATGCTCCGAAATGCAGACGAGCGCGAGCTCGTCCGGGTGATGGTCGAAGCGCGCCTCTTTGTCAGCGAACTGGCAGGGGATGTTCCGAGTTTTGGCGTCGCACATGAAGCTTTATTGCGCCAATGGCCTCGGGTTGCAGAGTGGATTGGGCACCACCGAAACGCTCTTCAACTCCGGACCCGCATCAGCGCTCAAGCATCGCGCTGGTTTGAGGCTAGAAAGAGCAAGGATCTATTGCTCCCACATGGAAGCCAAGTTAGTCAAGCGGCTGACCTGTTGACTCTTCAGGACTTTTCGCTTGCTCCGTTAGACAAAGAGTTCGTGCGGACATCAATGCATCGAGCTCGTCTATCGGAACGCATCAAACTTGCTGTAACCGTCCTAATTGGTTTATTAGCCCTACTTACTGCAGTTTTCGCATTTCGAGCCCAATCTGCCCGCCAAGAATCAGAGCGCACCCGCGGCGAAGCTGAAGGCCTAATGACGTTCATGCTTGGAGACTTCGTTGAGAAACTTCGACCAATCGGACGGCTGGACTTGCTCGACGACGTCGGCACAAGGGCACTAGGCTATCTTGAGAGAGTTGAATCATCAGACAACAGCACTAGTTCACTCGTTAATCGAATCAAAGCTCTTCGAATCATCGGAGAGGTGAACTCCAAACGAGGCCGAGTTGCCGAGGCATTCAAAGCGCTTGCTACCGGTACCGATCTAGTTGCCGGTGCTCCGCCATCCTTTGTCAATAATGAGGATTTCCTCAGAGAGGCTGCCAAGATCTCATCTGCCATAGGACAGATGCATTCGACTAATAATGAACCTGAGAAGGCTGAAAGATATTTCAAAGCTTACTTGAAATACGGTCTACTGTTAGAAAAAACCTTGAATGATCCGATCGAGGGTTGGCTTGAGGTGTCCTACGCAAGGGCCGCATTGGGTTCGTTAGCAATGGCTCGTTCCGATTACAGCGCAGCTGCAGACGAATTTAATCAGTCTTTGGACCTAAAAAAGCGCGCACTCCAAAAGAGACCAGGAGATAAAAAAGTAATTGCTGAACTGGCGGGAACCACGTCCTGGCGAGCCGAAAGCCTCCTTAAGCTGGGAACACCAAAAGCCGCAATGGACCTCTACCGTGACGAAGAAGCATTGTTGCGCTCCGTGTATCTCGATAATGCAAATTGGGCTAGCCTGCTCGCCGTGTCATTGATGCGGCAGGCTTTGCTACATACTGCGTTCGGGGATAGAGTTGCCGCCACACGCGTGCTGCAGGATGCTGAGCGAATTCTTGCGTCGCTCGTCGACAAGGACCCATCCAATAAGCTGTGGGCATCGTGGCTGCTCCAAGCACAAGGCCGTCTAGTCGAGGCACAACTGTCCAACGAGAATGCCAGCGTAATGCATCAGCGCTTGCTAACGGTTCTCGAAAAAATGAGGGATCTTTCGGAAAAGGATTCCAAGAACACCTTCCTTGCATATCAAACAGTTAAATTTCAACTCGGTCGCACCTACATCTTGCAATTGCTAGGGCGAGACAAAGAGGCTTTGCAGAACGCTGAGACGGTGCAAACGAAACTGGAATCACTTTACGAAAAGGCGCAGCGCGACAGCATCTTATTGGCTTTTCTTACTGAAGGGCTGCTCGCCCGAGCGGATTTGGCAAGGAAAGTTGAAAGTGATGCCGCCGCTCTTCCCTACTGTAGAAGGGTTTCGGAACTTTTAGCCAATGCTCCAAACGTAGAGAACAACTTCTCGTTGTTGTCATTCCAAGTACGTGCTGAGTTATGCCAAGGCACAGTCACTACCGTAAAAGCAAAAATTGCAAGACTGCAGGATATGGGCTTCCACGAGGCCAGATTCACCCAATACATCTCCAACCACCCTCTAACGAAAGGAAAGCTATGAGTAAGTCAACGCAGAATGAAAGTCCTGTTATCCATGTAAAAGTGACGGTCCAAAAGAATGGCGACGTCTATCAGGCAACCTACGATCCGAAGATCATTGACGTTAATGATCTCGACACCATCCTCCACTTTAAACTCGTTACACCAACTCCTGACGACATTGTTATCCGTTCAGTTTCGATTTCACCAGAAGCGCAGGATCAACTCAGCACGCCTTCAATCAGCAAAAACGGCAAATCAGTGACGCTGAGCGATCTCAATACCGCAAGCCAGACTTTTAATTTAACCTTCAGCTATCGCAATAAGCACAATGAAAACCTTCAGGTAAAGAAGTCGGGCGACAACGCTGTCGATTACCCTGAGGTAGTTAACAATCCTCCAGGCTTTGAGCCTATGCTTGCCATGGCGATTGACAGTGATCCAGTGAATAATCCACCAGGTTAATAGCTCGTCAGCGAGAGAGAGGAAATCGATAGAGCCACCTCCGTCAGCAAACAGATCTCACCGCATACGGTCCAACGCACCGCGGGCGCCGTTAGTACGGCGCATCGCGGCGTTTCCATTTGTGGCTGTGCAGCGACGGATCACCGCCCAATACGGCGTGGCCAGACATGCGCTACCTTCGAAGAAACCACGCTCACGGAGCAGCTTATGCAGCGCTGGCAGCTTGTAACCGGGAACAGTTGCGGCCAGGTGGTGCTCAACATGGTAATTGACGAAGTTGGGAGCGACCAGCAAGCGTGCGAGCGGACCGGCCAAAGTGGTGGCGGTGTTGCGGCGCGGGTCGCGGTCCATGTGGTCCGAAACGCCGCCATGCTCGCCCATCACACGCAGGCGCAGTAGCAGCGGGAAGACGAACAACTGCCCCAGCCACCAGCAGGCGTAAACTTCAGGCACGCCCAGCACCCACAGAACGGCGAAGATCAGCCCGTGCATGACGAATACCGGATACAAGGCGCCACGATCAGTCGGCTGGAACTGGTAGATGATCCCTTTCACGCCATTCAAGCCAGAGATGTCGCGCAGCAGTTTGCGCAAAAGGCTTGCGCGGGTCGCCGGATAGCCGGTGACGAAAACCAGGTCCGGATCAGCGCCGGTTCCTGCCGCGCGGTGATGGTCGAGATGGCCGCGACGGTATGCGGCGTAAGGCACGTTGGGCAAGGCACCGAAGACCCACTTCCCCATCCACTGGTTTACGCTGCGCGAGGTGAAGAAATTCTGGTGCGCGGCATCATGGGTCAAAATCGCGAAGCCTAGAGCGCGGCCGGCCAGCAACACGCTGGCGAGAATCCACGCCACTGGGTGATGCCAGAGCGCGGGCAATGCAAAACCTGCCGCGACCATCAAAACGTTTGCGATCACCACGCCAGCCGCGCGCCAATTATCTGCGGTCGTAAAGGCACGGAGCTCTTGCTTGTCGATGTAGGTGAGGATATTCATATGATCATCCTATCGCCGCACGCCAAGCGGCGTGATACATTATTCGCCATGCAGCATACTTTTTCCGCCATCCCGACCAGCATTTATATCGACCATAACTGCTGGGCGGGCGGGGTCATGCTGATCCGCGAATTGCTGGCGGTCGCCGGCACCTTGAACGCTCGCGAGCCTGACTTGCACGCCGCGGCAATGTTCGATGTGGCCTTGGTGGGGCCAACCCTGCAGCCTGTGCGCTCCTTTACAGGCCCCGCGCTGCTACCGGAACGCAGCCTGCGTACCTCGCGCCAGGCCGACTTACTGGTGCTGCCATCTTTCTACGGCGACGTGCCGGCCAGCCCTGCCCTGTTGCGCTGGGTCGTCAGGCATTACGATGCCGGCGGCTGCATCCTCGCCTCGGCGAGCGGCGTGCGGATACTGGCGGAAACCGGCCTGCTAGATGGTCGCGACGCCACCTGCAACCTGGCCGATCGGCGCGCCATCGCGGCAACGCGGCCGGCAGTGCGCCTTTCGCCGCAGTCGCCACTCGTGGTCGATGGCAGGTTGATTACAGCGGCCAGCATCACACCGACCATCGATGCCTGCGCCCATCTGGTGAGCCGATTCCACGGCGAGAAGGCGGCGCTCAAATTCGCCCGCTACGCAAATTCGGCGCGCCAGTTGGCTGACGTGGGCGTCGCAAACGGCCGTCACGAACACCTCGACGTGCGCATTCAAGCCGCGCAACGCTATATCGAACAACATAGCTGCGCCGGCATCACGCCTGACGACGTCGCGCGGCACATTGCCATGAGCCAGCGCAACCTGGCGCGGCGTTTCAGCGCGGCGCTCGGCGTCACGCCGGTGCAGTACATTCTGCAATGCCGCATCGAGCAGGCCAAACGCATGTTGGCAAAACCGAACGTGAGTTTGCGGCGTATTGCCATTGAAACCGGTTTCAGCGACGAGGCCGTATTCCGGCGCGCATTCAAGCAGGTGGCAGGCCAGGCGCCAAGTGCCTGGCGCGCATTGATCGACAGCTAACAGTTGTTGTTTAACGGTGCTGGCCGGCCCTGCCGGGCTGTACATTCCCGCAGGGCAATGCCACCATGTGAAGACACGATAAAAACAAACCATCGGGATGAGAACCACAGCACTGCAAGGCCTTCACTACAGGCCGCTGGCAGTCTTGCTGCTCGCGGCGGCGAACGCTTGCGCGCAAGATGCCGACTTGACCACTTTGCCGCTTGAGCAATTGATGTCGATGGAGGTGTATAGCGCCTCCCGTTTTAACCAAAAGGCGACACAAGCTCCTTCGAATGTAACCGTCCTTACCTCGGCCGATATCCGTGCCTACGGATGGCGCACGCTGGCTGATGCCTTGCGCAGCATTCGCGGCCTGTACACCAGCAACGACCGCAGCTACAGCTATCTTGGCGCGCGCGGCTTCCTGCGCTCAGGCGACTTGAATACGCGCTTCCTGCTGCAGATCGACGGCACGCGCATCAACGATCCGGTGTTCGACCAGGCGCAGCTAGGGGGCGAATTCCCGCTCGACCTGGACCTGGTGGACCGCATCGAATTCGTTCCGGGACCGGGATCGTCGATCTATGGCGCCAATGCATTCTTCGGCGTCATTAACGTCATCACGCGCCGCGCCTCGGATCTCGAGGGAACGCGCGGCACACTGGAGGCGGGCCAGGCTGGCACACGCAACGGCAGCACCACTTATGGCTGGCGCGACGGCGATGCTGAACTGCTGCTATCAGCCAGCCGCACTTTGAGCGATGGTCGCGACCTGTACTTCCCCGAATTCCAGGACACAGCGCAAGGACTGGATTGGGAGCGCATTACCCGCCTGTACGCGCGCGGACAGATCGGCGCCTGGTCGCTGACACTGTTGGATGGCGCTCGCACCAAGGGCATGGCGACCGCTTCGTATGGACAACCGTTCAACGTCCCCGGCGGCCAGACGCTGGATCGCCTGCGCCTGGCGGAGGTAGGCTACCGCAACCAACTATTGCCGATGCATGGCGAACTGACGGGCCGCTTGTACCACGGCGACTACCATTACGAAGGACTCTTCGTCAACAATGAGCCTTTCGGCTCGATCAACCTGGACCAGACCCGCGCGCGCTGGTGGGGCGCGGATGTCAGCCTGTTCCTGCAATTGACGCCGGCGCACAAGCTGGTCGTGGGTGCCGAGTACCAGTACAACAGCAAACTGACGCTGCAGAACTACGATATTGAGCCGCGCGTCGTCTACCTTGACGATGTGGCCTACGGCAAGCGCCTTGGCGTCTACGCGCAAGACGAAATCACCCTGTCGGAAGGACTGCTGCTGAACGCTGGATTGCGTTATGACCGAGAGTCCAGCACGGGCGGCGTGTTCAGTCCACGGCTGGCACTGATCGCAGAGGTGGCGCGCGAGACGACGCTCAAGGCCATCTATGGCAGCGCCTTCCGCGCACCGAACAACTATGAGCTGTTCTACGGCATCGACGGGCAAGGCGGCCAGTTGGCCAATCCAGACCTCGGCCGCGAAAAGATCCGCAGCCGCGAGCTGTCGCTGGTGCGCCAGCTTGGACCGAACGCGCGTTTTACGCTCACCGGCTATGCAAACGAAGCATCGGGCTTGATCACCGAGGTCGACGACGAAGAATTGGGCTTGCCGATCTTCCGCAACGTTGGCCGCAACCGTGCACGCGGGCTGGAAATGGAATATGAGCGCTCCTGGAACAACGGTGCAAAGCTGAGGGCCAGCCTTGCGCGGCAGTGGGTTACCAGTGCCGCAGGCGAAGTCAATTCGCCGCGCTGGCTGGCAAAACTGAATGCCGCCGGACACCTTTTCGGCGTCTGGCACGCAGGTGTCGAAGGACAGTACGTCAGCGCCCGCAGCCTGATTGGCGGCGGCGAAGCCGGCGGCTTTGTGCTGGCCAACCTGAACCTCTTTTCCGTCGGCCTGACGCGCCACCTCGACGCATCGCTCGGCGTGCAGAACATTTTCGACCGCCACTACGCCGATCCGGTTTCGCTGGGCTACCTGCAGCGATCGATTGAACAGGATGGACGTCGCGTCTACTTCAGACTGAAGGCGGCCTACTGATGTTGCGCCCCCTGCTCGCCCTCCTGCTACTGCTGCTGATAGCCGCGGGGCAGGCGCGCGCCCAGCTTCCAGCGGGCGCGGACGAGTCGGAATTGAAGGCGGCTATCCTGTTCAACTTCGCCTTGTTCACGGAATGGCCTGCGGACACGCTGCCGGCCAGCGCGCCGCTGCGCCTGTGCGTGTTCCAGGGCAATGGCCTGCTGACAGCCTTGACGGGGCTGCAGGAGAAGCAAGTCAACGGGCATCGGATTTCGGTGCGCACGCTGCCGGCCGCGCCGGCCGGAGCGCAACTGGCGGCCTGCCACCTGCTAGTCCTGGACGCGCAGGATCGCGAGCGCTGGGCCTTGCTCAAACATGACCTTGCGACCAGCAGTGTGCTGACGGTCGCAGATGACAGGATCATTGGCGCCAACGGCGCCATGATTTCTTTTGGTATCGACAATCGCCGCGTGGGCTTCGACGTGGACCTGGTGCCGGTGCGCCAAGCGCGCCTGACCCTGAGTTCCAAGCTTTTGCGGCTGGCTAGGAGTGTGCAATGAAGTCGCGCGCCAAAACCGCGCTGCTGCCGATCGGCAGCAAGGTAGTCCGTTCAACCATGCTGGCTGCAGGTGCAGCCCTGTGCCTGGCCGGCATGCTGATGGTGGTGTTCCAGTTCATGGCCCTGCGCAGCACTTTGCTGCGCGATTTACAGGTCCAGGCCCGCATCGTTGGCAACAACAGCACGGCCGCCCTGCTTTTCAGCGATGCTCGCGCAGCGGAAGAAATCCTCAGCGGCCTGTCGGCTTCGCCCAGTGTGCAAAGCGCGAACATTATCGTGGGCAGCACGCCGCTGGCCCAATTCCGCCGCAATGCGGCACCTGTGCCGGAGCTTGCGATCAGCGAGACCGGCGAGTCATTGCACGAATACGGCATGGATTATATCGAGGTGCAGGAGCCGATCACCGTCGACCACAAGCTAATCGGCAGCGTCTCGATCCGCGCCACCTTGCTGCCGCTCTACCGCCGTTCGCTGGCCTTTGCCACTTTCACTGCCTTTGCGACCCTGGGTTCCTTCGCGCTGGCCTGGCTGCTGGTGCGGCGCATGCGTGCCGCCGTGGCGCAGGCGGAGCACAGCCTGCACGTGCTGGCGCATATCGATCCGGTCACATGCCTGCCAAATCGCAATGCCTTCAACGACAGGCTGGCCCATGCCCTGAAACGCGCCGACCGCCAGGAGACCAGTGTCAGCCTGCTGTTGCTGGACCTCGATAATTTTAAGGTCGTCAACGACACGCTGGGTCATGACATTGGCGACATGCTGTTGCGCCAGGTTGCCGAGCGCCTGGGACAGTCGCTGCGCACCACCGACGTGATCTGCCGTATCGGCGGCGATGAGTTCGTGGTCATTGTCGAACCGGCCGACGATGAATTGGAGCCGGATCAGGTGGCCCGCAAGATCCTGCGTGCGCTGGCCGATCCATTCATGGTCCAGACGCATCAGCTCTTCGTCAGCGCCAGCATCGGCGTCAGTGTCTACCCAAAGGATGCGCCTGATGCGGCGGCTGTGGTGCGCTGCGCCGATATCGCGATGTACCACGCCAAGAACAAGGGCAAGAACGCCTATGAGGTCTTCCATGCGGAGATGGCGCAGCGCGCCAGCAAGCGCCTGGCGCTGGAAGCGAATTTGCGCAAAGCCCTGCAAAACAATGAATTGTCCTTGCATTACCAGCCGCAGATCGATGTGCGCACCGGGCGCATGCGCGGCATGGAGGTGCTGGTGCGCTGGCATTGCGAAGCCTTGGGCGGCATGGTGAGCCCGGCGGAGTTCATCCCGGTGGCGGAGGAAAGCGGCGTAATTGTCCCCCTTGGCCGTTGGGTGCTGCAAATGGCGATCCGTCAGGCGGCGGCCTGGCGCAAGGCCGGCCTGATGGAGGATATTGAGCACGTGGCAGTGAATGTGTCCGCATGCCAGACCAAGGATGCGCAACTTATGTACGAGGTGCAGGCCTTGCTGATGGAGACTGGCTTGCCGCCGCGCTTGCTGGAGCTGGAGATCACCGAAGGGGTGTTGATGGAAAACGTGAACGCCAATATCGCCTTGCTGCACAAGATACAGGCAGCCGGCATCCATCTTTCGATCGACGATTTCGGGACGGGCTATTCTTCAATGGCTTACCTGAAACGCTTCCCGATCGACCAGCTCAAGATTGACCGCAGCTTCGTCAATGCGGTGCCGGGCGATGGCGCGGCAATTGCGAAGGCGATCATTGCGATGGCGCATTCGCTGAATATGACGGTGGTTGCCGAGGGCGTGGAGACAGAGGAACAGGTGGCGTTCCTGTCGGATGCGGGATGTGACGTGATGCAGGGGTATTACTTTGCGCGGCCGATGCCGGCGGAACAGCTGGAGGCTTTGTTGCGGGAGCGGCGGCTTTGGGCTGCCTAGACCGGTAAACCCGGGTCGGACGCTTGGGTCTGACCCGGGTTGCCGGGCTTAATCCAGCTTGGTCGCGTGCTCGCGCGTTGCGTGGAAAGTCAGCTTAGGCCAACGTTCCTGGGTCAGGCGCAGGTTGACGCCGGAGGTTGCCAGGTAAGCCAGGTTGCCCGCCGCATCGTATGCCACGTTATGGCCCAGCGCCGCCTCGAAGTCCGCCAGCGCCTTCTTGTCGTCGCTGGAGACCCAGCGCGCAGTGCTGATCGAAGTGCTTTCGAACACCGCATCCACGCCGTATTCATTCATCAGGCGCGAAGCCACGACTTCGAACTGCAGCACGCCGACTGCGCCCAGTACCACTTCACCACCCTGCACCGGCTTGAACACCTGCACAGCGCCCTCTTCGCCCAACTGCTGCAAGCCCTTCTGCAGCTGCTTGATCTTCAGCGGGTTACGGATGCGCACCTGGCGGAAGAAGTCCGGCGCGAAGTAAGGAATGCCGGTGAACTGCAGCATCTCGCCTTCCGAGAAGGAATCGCCGATCTGCATATTGCCGTGGTTTGGCAGGCCGATGATGTCGCCTGCGTAAGCCTCTTCCACCTGCTCGCGCGAAGACGCCATGAACGTCACCACGGAAGACACCTTCACCTCGCGGTTCAGGCGCAGGTGCTTGACCTTCATGCCGCGCTCGAAACGGCCCGAGCAAACGCGCAGGAAGGCGATACGGTCGCGGTGCGCCGGGTCCATATTGGCCTGGATCTTGAACACGAAGCCGGAGAACTTCTCCTCGGTCGGCTGCACGGTGCGCACCGACGCATCGCGCGATTCAGGCGCAGGCGCCCAATCCACCAGTGCAGACAGGATCTCGCGCACGCCGAAGTTGTTGATCGCGGAGCCGAAGAATACCGGCGTCTGCTTACCAGCCAGGAAGTCTTCCAGGCTGAATGGATGCGAGGCGCCGTGCACCAGTTCCACTTCCATGCGCAACTGGTCCATCTCCAGCGGGAACATCTCCTGCAGGCGCGGGTTGTCGATGCCTTTGATGACTTCGAAGCTTTGCACGCTTTCTTCGCCCGCGCGGAACAGCAGGATCTCGTCGTTGATCAGGTGGTACACGCCGCGGAAATTCTTGCCCATGCCGATCGGCCAGGTCACCGGTGCGCACTGGATCTTCAGCACCGATTCCACTTCATCGAGCAGCTCCAGCGGATCGCGGCACTCGCGGTCCAGCTTGTTCATGAAGGTCACGATCGGGGTATTGCGCATGCGGCAGACATCCAACAGCTTGATGGTCTGCGCTTCCACGCCCTTGGCTGCGTCGATCACCATCAGGCCCGAGTCGACCGCGGTCAGCACGCGGTAGGTGTCTTCCGAGAAGTCCTGGTGGCCAGGGGTATCCAGCAGGTTGATGATGTGGTCGCGGAATTCAAACTGCATCACCGAGGAAGCCACGGAAATGCCGCGCTGCTTCTCGATTTCCATCCAGTCGGAGGTGGCGTGGCGGCCGCTCTTGCGGGCCTTGACGGTACCGGCCATCTGGATCGCGCCCGAGAACAGCAGCAGCTTCTCGGTCAGCGTGGTTTTACCCGCATCCGGGTGGGAAATAATGCCGAAAGTACGGCGGCGAGCCACCTCGCGCGCGATCAGCGCGGGGGTCTTGCTCGAAGTTTGAATTTGGATATCGTCAGACATGATGGCAGCCAGCGGTTGGCGCAGACGGAAAACCCGCTATTTTACCACCACTCCCCTCACATCCGGAGGGTGTCGTCCAGCATCACTTGCATCGCCAGGTGGCCGCGCACGGCAATGCGGCCGATCCGTCCCGGCTGGAACCTGACGCTGGCGAAAGCGGCCAGCAGCAATTGCTCCTCTTCTTCCGACATGGGCGAATCGAGGGCAACACGTTCCACCGCCCCTTCATCGCTGATCCAGACTTGCAGCCCCACGGTTTGCGGGGTGATGCCCGGCACGACCAGCAGCCTGCCGGCCACCAGGCCCTCAGCCACTTCCGGTTGCTGGGTCATCGCATCGGCGCCGAAATAATGACGCTCCGGCTCCGGCTGCACCGCCTCCTGTCTTGGTGCCGCAGTCGCCACGGCCGGAATGCTGGCGGCCAGCGATGTACTGCCGGGCGCTGCTGCCGGACGCACGGCACTGACCAGGCGCACCGTCAGGGCTGCCCCCGGCCGCGCCGCGCTGCCGCCATCGCTGGGCACGCGGCTGGCCTGGCCAATCAGGACCAGGGCCAGGCCCACGTGCACCAGGCCGGAGACCAGCAGCGCGAGCCAGGGCCGGAGACGGTTCTGCATGACAGGCCTGTCAGTCCGAGATCTCGCGCCACAGCACGCGGATCTTGGCCGAGTTAGGATCGTCCGGGCCGACACGCAGCACTTGCGGCACGCCCATGCCGTTCGACGCACCTACCGGATAGATCATCGGGGTACCGTTAGGCAGCTTGACCACGCTGTTACCGACGATCGGCGACGAATACTTGACGGCGCCAGGCACATTCACTTGCACGTTGCCGCCGGTCCTGTAATCGAGCTGGTACAGCCAGCTATAGCCGCCCGGCTGGCAAGCCGACACCGAAGGCACCGTGGACGCATAAATCAGCGTACCCAGGAACAGTTGCGGCGACAGCGTGATGCGCTCGCCGGAATCCGGCAAGTCCAGGTACCAGCCCATCTTGCTCGACCACTCGACTGCATTGCTGCTGATATTGCGCGAGGTGCCGGAGGTGGTCACCGTTTGCTTCACCAGTTGGCTGTTGTCGGTCACGGTGGTGCTGCCGTCGTCCTTGATGCCGTAGATCGATTGGGTATCCACGTCGTCCAGGTCGCCCTGGCCCAGGTAACGGCCGGTGCCGAAGAACACCGCCAGCTTGTCCTGGATCTGGCCGATGGCCGGAGCAACCATGATCGGCTTGCCAGGGAAGTTCACCAGCTTGCTGGCCGTACCCTTCTCCAGGTCGAAGCGCCACATCACGCCGGTCAGGTCGCCGCCATAGGCGCCGACTGCGGTGTTATTGGTGGTGAAGTCAGGCGAACGAACGTTGATGCGCGCCAGGCCGCTTGGATTTGCGGTCGAGCCAACGCCGGTGGCGATGGTTTTCAGCAGCGTGCCGCTGGCCAGGTCGAGGATGAACACATAACCACCGCCATCGCCGCCGGCATACTTGGTACCTTCCGGCACGTTGTTGTAGCCCGATGGCAGAACTGCTACCCAACGGCCATCGGCCATCTTGGTAATGAAGGCGGTGCCGAAGCTGTAGCCCATTTTCGGATTGTCGTCTGCCGTGTAGTTCCACAGCGGGCGCGGATCGGCAGGATCGGTCACGTCCAGTGCAAAGTAGCCGCGCCCCCCCTTGCCCATGGCGCCGATCAGCACGGTCTTCCAGCTACCGTTGATCTTCGCATCACTCATGGCCAGCGGACCGTCCAGGTAGTAGCGGTGCTGGCTCGAGTAGTTGCCGTCAGCCAGGCGCCACATGTTCGGCAGCACCATTGGCGGCACGTAGGCCCAACGCTCCTGGCCAGTCTCGCCTTCGAAAGCGTGCAGCATGCCATCGTTGGACGAGGCGTACAGCGTTGGCTCGCGATCGGCATTCCTGGCCTTGAAGTCGAGGTAGCCGTCGTCGTCGAAATTGAACGGCGGCGCCTTCACATAGATCGGCTGCGCATGGACGATGTCGCCCAGTGCTTTTTCGCGATCGCGGTACAGGCGCTCGTAGGCGCCGTATTTCAGGTCGCGTTCCTGGTCTTCATTGCGGTCCTGGCCGCGCAGGTAATTCACCAGCGAGGCTGCGGTAGCGGCAGTCTTCTGGGTGCTGGACCAGGTGCTTGCCTGGCTCAGTTTATTGGTATCGAACAGCGCCAGCTGGGTAGCGGTCAGGCCGCCTTTGCCCGTGCTGAACAGGGTGCGGTTGGTACCGTCGGCGGTGTAGATCACACGCGTGTCGCTATCGCCCGTTGCAGCGATTTTGTTGCGCAGCAGCGGCTCGGCCTGCCACAAAGGCGTCTTCGACACTTCGCCGGTCGACAGGTTGATGGTATAGCCGCTCACATCGCCGTCCCACTTCACGGTGCGGTAAGTCGCCACGTAAATGAAGTTATCGCCTGCGGTAGGTTGCAGCGCGCTGGTTGCCGCCGCCGCACCGTTGCCGGTCACGCTGTCGATGCTGCGCAGTGCGCGGCGCAAGCCGCCTTCCAGCGCTGCCGGATCGCGGGTGCTGAAGTAGGTGCCGCGGCCGTTGACGGCAGCGTGCCACAAGTCGTCGATGGTCTCTGGTGCATTGCTGCTTGGCGCCGGCCACTTGGTGACGCCCTGCTTGATATTGAAGTAGTCGCCGGAAGTACTGGTCTTGTAGTTCGGGTCGTAAGTCAGCGTGCCGTCAACGCCGAGGCCGATGGTGAACGTAGTCATGTGCTGGTGCTGTGCCACGTCGTCCACGTCCGGATTCGCACCGGATGCCGCAACGTTATCGGTACAGACGTCTTTCGACGAGCACGAAGCGCGCAGGTCGGTGTGGTAGTAGTAATACGCCACGTCGGCCAGGGTGTTGGACGTCTTCAGCGAATCGCGCGACGGCAAGGTCACGCCACTGGCGCCGTCGGCGTCGCCCACCCCGTTATAGCCGTCGTTCCAATAGCCATCGGTTGCCAGGATGGTGAAGTTCTTTTGGCAGGAATACTGCACTGGATCGTTGTAGGTGCCGCTGGTGCCCTGGTACATCTTGCCGATCGAATCCAGCGAATTGCGCAGCGGGGTGCCGCCCAGCGGATCGAAGCTGTACAAGTCGGTGTAGAACGAACCTTTCTGGGTCGCGTCGAAGTTGTCGATGTTGAGCGCGATCGGGTTGTTAATCGTGGTCAGGCCAATGCGCGCATGCAGGTAGGCCGAGTCATCCGGATCGCTGGAGACCGGCGTGCCGCGCACGTCCTTGAAAGCCTGCCCGATGGCGCTCTTGGTCATCTGGGTACGGGTACGGTACCAGGCGAACCAGTTCGCAAAATTCGACATCTCCTCGGCATAGGTGCAGCTGGTGCCGGCGCAATCGGTGCGGCCAGGTGCTTTTGCCGGGAACGTCGTGGTTGGCGTGATGTCGACGCGCGACCAGTTGAAGTAGCGCACGTACTTATAGGTGCTGGTTTTCTTGGCCTGGCAGGTGCCAGCCTTGCCGAAATTCTGGTTTGGCGCGTTGTCCGCTGTCTTGCACCACTCGACGCTCACGTTGTAGTAATACGGCGCGCCATCCACCGAATACAGGTTCTTGTAAGTGCCGTCCGGATAGGAATAATTGCCATTCACCACTGCCGACTTGCAATTGGCGCTAGGCGGCACGTCGTTGGAGCTCTTGCACCACACGCGCTCAGGATAGCCAGTCACCAGGTTGACGACCGCAGTCTTCGACAGTCGCGGGCAGTTACCGCCCGATACCACGCCCTTGCAGGGATTTGCGCTCGGCTGTTCGGCGCTGGTGTCGTCGATCGCCTGCACGCCGTAGCCATCGCTGGGCACGCTGCTCCACGGCGCCACATACGAGGTCCGGCCTTTATGGTCGGGCAGCGGCGTACCGTCGGCCTTGGTCGGCCACATGTAGCGGATCGCCGGGTTGTAGTACAGCCCGTTAAAGGCGCTGGCAAAGAACGGCGCATCGCCCGGTTCGCACACCACCAGGGTATTGTTGCTGTTCGGGCCGCGGCACATGGTGCCGAAATTGCCGAGCGAGGTGTAGCGCACGTAGTCCGGCATATAGCTCCACGCCATACTGCCGGAATTGTCGAGGTCCAACATGATGTTGGGCAGAATCGGGGCGGTCGACGCGTTGGCCAGCGGAATATCGGCCAGTTCGGTCGGAGCGGCGGCTGCCGGCTGCACAGCCATCACCAGGCTCAGCCCGAGCGAAGCCAGCAAGGCACGCAGGCCCGGCTGTGGGACATTGGTCCAGTCCATCTGAATTCTCCTGCGTTAGATTGAGACCACAGCCTGAACGTAGCTGGTGGTGTTCCTCGGCCCGGTCACCCGTGCCGTAATTCGGTAGAAAGCGCGTGTTGCCGAGCTATCGAAGCTCGGTGGCCGGTAGCCTTCCATTGCGCCCTGCGCCCCTTCGTCCTGGCCCTTCTTGAACACTTGCTGGGTGGAGCAGGTGCGGGCATCCAGCGGGCCGGCGCCGTCGCACATGCGGTGGATGACATAGGCCACTTCGTTGCCGGCCGCATCCGCCTTCAGCCGGGTCACGGCACCGGCGTCGCTCCAGTCCAGGTCGTCGTCCGGGGTTGCCTCCGGCACGCGCTTGTTGCCGGTCAGGTCGAGTGCATCCTGGCGCGTGGCGTAGTAGCCACTGCCGGGCATATCCTGGTCCAGCGAGCCGGTCGGCGCCGTCTGGATCAGCCAGGCGATTGCCGCTTCCACGCCGGCGTCGCCGCTGGCGGTGGCGCTCTGCTTGAAGGCCAGGTTGCCGGCAATGACGGACGAGGTGTCGACAGAGCGCAGCAGCGCAATGCCTGCCAGCGTCATCGCCACCAGCACGATCAGGGTGACGGGCAGGATCACGCCCTGCTCCCATGCATGCCGGACTGCGCCGGCTCGTTTGCTGTGATTCATGGTCTTATCCCCAAATGACATTGCGCAATGGCACGATCGTCTCGAATACCTTGTAGCGGTAGCACTTCCAGTCGGCCGGGTAGCTGCTGGTCTTGAACTTCGCCCAGCTCGACCACTTGCCCGCCATGGCATCGGTGGTGGTCGCGCATTCCTGGTTGGCCGCAGGCTTCTCGTACTGCACGCTGCGCGCGACCAGGGCCACCCGCACCGCCTTCACCAGCAGGAAGTCGGCGGCTGTCGGGTGGGCCCAGCTGCCGGTCGCCGGCTGCCAGGAGTTGACCGATGGCTGGCCGGCCAGCGACACGCCGTACTCCAGTTGCATATCGATGATTTCCGGCGCCACCACTTCATTGACGATGGCCGGATTGGCCGAATTGTCCGAACGCAGCAGCTGGTGCAGGTCATTGACGCTGTAGCCGCGCTGGTACAAGGCGCCAGCCGGCGGGGCCGAGAAACAGGACAACTGGGCAGGCTTGGTGTAGGCCGGCCAGTTGTTGGCGTTCTGGTAGTTGGCCGGGGGGTTGAAGTGGCCGCTGGCGCCCGGGTTGTGCTGGATTTTCAAGGCCTGGTCCTGGATCTGGGTGGCTTGCATCAGCGTGCACTTGCCGGCTTGCTGCACCAGCACCAGGTCGCCTTCGCGGCAGCCAGAGGTATTGCCGACGTTCAGCTCGGACGATGGCTGCGGCATATTGCTGCGCAGTTCCGTGTTGGACGGATAGCGGAAGGAACCTTCGGTCGGATTGGCAAAATACTGCACCAGGATGCTGTCGGGCTTGTCGCCGCCATCGGTGATGACGGCCGAGGCCAGCGAGAAGCCATCGATCGCGCCCTCCTTGCCGCCGCAGCTCAAATCGCCGTCGCAATAGGAATACGTGGTATTGCAACCGGAGAACATCGAGTTGGCCATGCCCCAGCCAGCCATCTTGGTATCGCGCTCGATCAGCGACAGGGCAATCGCCCCAGTGCTCTGGGCATCGGCGCCGCCGGTGGCAGTACGCTTCTGTCCTTCCATCTGGCTGAACACCTGCATCACGACCATCATGGCCAGCATGCCGACGCCCAGGCCCACCATGATCTCGACCAGGCCGAAACCGTTTTGCTTATCGCGCATTGCATTCTTCCTTTTTCTAGCCGGCGATGAACTGCACGCTGGTCTGTGAGTGAACCTTGCTTTCGCCCGGCAGTTGCCAGGTCACCTTGACGGTGACGGTGACGCCGGCAGCAACGCTCCACGGCCCTGGCACCTGGATGGTGAGCTTGCCATTCGGCAGGGTGTCGACCGGCCGGTCCTTGACGGCGTGGGCCTGGATGTTGGAGCGGTCGGCCCACAATTCACCGAGCGACTGGCTGACCAGGTTGGCGGCGTCGATGCGGTACTTGGCGTCAGTCACCTGGCGCACCGAGGCCGACTGCATGCCGACGATGGCCAGCACGCCGAAGGCAAAGATCACGATCGCAACCAGGGCTTCCACCAGCACGATGCCGCCCTGCTGGCGCAATGTACGTTGAGTTTTCATTGCTGTTCTCCTTAGCTGCAGCCACGCGGGTCGGTGGAGTACGCCATTTTCGGATCGCACATGCGGATCTGGCCGCCGGTGCCAACCATGACGACATAACGGCGCGCGGTACTGCTGGCCGTGCTGGTGACGTCGGCGCGCGTGAACACAGCGCCGACAGGCGGGGTGAACACACGGCCCAGCGCGTCGAAGTTGACCTCGGCAGGCAGTTCGCTCTCGGCGCTGATCAGCGCGCTGAAATAGCCGGGCGGCGCCGGCACCGGAATCGCGTCGGCACTGACGGTTACCTTGGCCATGGTGCCGGATTCCGCGGCCTCGCGGGTCTGGATGCTCGCAGGGCAAGTCGCGGTCACGGTCGGGCAACCGACAGTCCAGCTCACCTTGCCGTCCTTATCGGTCAGCGTGAAGCGCACCACGGTGTTGCGCCGCACCGCTTCAGCGCGCGCAGTCTGCAAGCCGTTCAGGATCGATTCGGCCGCCGTGCGCACTTGCGTGTCCTGGATCCAGCTGCTGAAGGCGGGCACGCCCATGCCCAGCAAGCCGGCCAGGATGGCAATGCCGATCAACAGCTCGATCAGGGTCATGCCCTGCTGGCGGCGGCTTAGCATGAACCGCCCCTTTTGCGTACCCAGCAGGTAATCGGCGCACCTTCCGATGCCGTGCCCCAGCCGCTTGGCAGGCCCGTGGTCTTTTTGTTGTTCGACTCATCAATAGTGAAGACGAAGCCGGCTGCGGGTCCCTTGCCTTCCGCCTTGACGGTATAGGTGGTGGCTGTCAGGGTCGGGCAGGTATAGGTAAAGTCATCCGCTGGCGGCAGCGCGGCGATGGTGCCGGCGGCGCAGGCGCCGATGTAGGTACGGTTGTCCTGGAAATACTGCTCCAGCTTGGCGCGCATGGCGCCCAGGTTGTTGGTGGCCTGCGGCAGGCGGCCAGTCTTGACGTAATCGCTGTAAGCAGGAATCGCCACAGATGCAAGGACGGCAACAATTGCCAGTGCCACCATCAGTTCAATCAGCGTCACGCCCGCCTGGCGGGTTGCGACGGCCTTTTGCTGGTCCATATATTTGCTCCAAAGCTGGTAATTGATATGGCAAGTCTAGACAAGCAAGCTTGCATTACCCTGAGGAAAACCTGACAAATACCTGACAGCAGCAGTTTTAGGTGGGGAAATACACAGAAAATAGTGCACCCTGCCCGCTGGCGGGGGTGTCGATGGCGACGCTGGCGCCATGGGCGGTGGCGATATCGCGCACGATGGCCAGGCCGATGCCGCTGCCGTTGGTCTTCTGATCCAGCCGCTGGAAGCGCTGGAACACGGCCTCCCGCTTGGCTGGCGGGATGCCGGGGCCGGAATCTTCCACCGTCAGCATGCCGCCGCCCAGGTGCGGAAAGCAGCTTACCGTAACCGAACCATTGGGCGGCGTGTAACGGATGGCATTGTCGACCAGGTTGTCGACCAGGTCGCGCAGCAGGAAACGGTCGCCGGTCACCATGGTCGGCTGCAAGTCGAAGCCCAGGTCGATATCCTTGCGCAGCGCCTGCTCGACGAAATGCTGGATCGATTCTTCCAGCAACTGGTCGAGCGCCATGCGCTCCATGCGCGTCTTGCGCAGCGGGCCGGGCTCGGCGCGCGCCAGCGCCAGCAACTGGTTGACCTGGCGGATCATGCGCTCGGTCGAGGCCTGCATCATCGCCAGCGACGATGCCGCGGCCGGCGTGCATTCCTGCGCCGCCAGCAGTTCGATCTGGGTCCGCATGCCGGCCAGCGGGGTACGCAACTGGTGCGCCACATTGGCCAGGAAGTCTTGCTGCGCCTGGGCTCCTTCGCGCACGCGCTCCAGCAAGCCGTTGAACGATTGCACCATCGGCCTCACTTCGAGCGGCACCTCGCCCGCAGGGATCGGCGACAGGTCCTCGGCACTGCGCGCCTGGATGCCGGCCCGTACCCGGTGCAACGGCGACAAGCCATTCGTCACCGACAACCAAACCAGCCCGACCGAGGCCAGCGTGAACACGGCCGCCAGCGGCAGCATGGCGCGCACGATGGCGGTGCGGGCCTGGCCGCGCTTGCGCAAGGTCTTGGCCACCACCACAATGCCCTGCTGCTGGCCGGTCAGCACCGGCAGCGCCACCAGGCGCACCGGGTTCTTTTCCAACACGCTGTCGACGGCCGGAGCACCGGCGCGTGCCGGCTGCACCGGCAACACCGCGTCGCCGCCCACCAGGCGGCCCTGGCTGTCGCGCACGGAAAAATACACCTTGTCGAGTTCGTCTTCACGCAAGGCGCGCTCGGCGGCCGGTGGCAAATCAAGCACCAGCCGACCTTCACGTTCGCTGACGTGGGCGCCCAGCATGGCGGCGGCGTCGCTCAGCGACTGGTCGAAGGCAATCTGGGCCGGGATCCAGGCCAGCGCATAACTCAGCGCCACTCCGGCCAGGTTCAACAGGAGAACCGGGCCGATCAGCCACTTGAGCAGGCGCAGGCGGATGCTATCCAAGGATCTTACCCATTGGCCGGTTCCAGCATATAACCAAAGCCACGAATGGTCCGGATGCTGATGCCGGCGTCGGCGGTTTTCTGGCGGATGCGCGAAATATAGACTTCCACCGCGTTCGGCGTCACATCCTCGCCCCACGGCAGGATGGCATCGATGATCTGCTGCTTGCTGACCACGCGCGCACTATGCTGCAGCAGGTACTCCAGCACCGCCCATTCACGCACCGACAAGTCGATGACCACGTCGCGCACGCGGGCGCGCTTGGCCCCCAGGTCCAGCACCAGGGAGCCCATTTGCAGCACGCTCGGCTTGGGCGCATGGCGCCGCGCCAGCGCGCGCAAGCGCGCCACCAGTTCCGGCGTGGCAAACGGCTTGACCAGGTAGTCGTCGGCGCCCAGTTCCAGGCCGCGCACGCGGTCTTCCACCGCATCGCGCGCGGTCAACAACAGCACCGGAAGCTGGCTGCCGCGCGCGCGCAGCCGGCGCACCACTTCAAAGCCGTCCAGGCCCGGCAAGCCGATATCGAGCACCAGCACGTCGACCGGGCCGGGGCGCTGCAGCATGGCATCGGCTTCGCTGCCGTTTTGCAGCAGCTCCACTTTCATGCCATGGCCGGACAGCACCCGCACCACGCCATCGGCCAATACTGCGTCGTCTTCTACCAGGATTACGTGCATGGGGCTTGGAATAAGTTGATTACCGCGCATTATGCCCCGATTCATCACGAGGCAACAATTGCCTAGCATCATTATCGCGCCACAAAAAAACCGCCTCACTGCCCAGTCTGCCGCCGAGCCGGCCGGCTCTTGGACAGTTCCGTTTAAAAAATGGGGACGTACCCCATTTTTAAACGTGCGCCAGCCAAAATTACAATGTTGTAGGACTAGCCTGACAAACTGCCATGTTGCCAGCCTACATGACGGAGGTAACAGGTCTTATGTTCATCTCTCACATAGAAAATTAAAGTATTACCAACGCGATCGGCAAGCAGCATCCCTAAGAATGCCGACTGCAATACCGTGTACTTTAGTTCTGTGAGGATAAAATGAACAACACTCAACTTAGCGTCTCTGCCAGGAACTCGCTGTCGCAAGCAATGCCTATTGGTTCGACGGAGTTCAAAGTTGCGTCCCGGCCTGTTGTCAGCTACAGCGGCGCCCAGCAAAATGAATTGCTGGCAGCCCTCCCTCGTGAAGCACTGGAGTCCCTGTTTGAGCACCTGGAGCTGGTGCAACTGCCATTTGGCAAGGAATTGTTTGAATTCGGCAGCAAGCTGGAATACGTCTACTTCCCAACCACCGCCATCCTGTCCCTGCTGTATGTGATGGAAGATGGCGCGACCACCGAGATTGCCGTGGTCGGCCACGAAGGCGTGGTGGGCGTGTCGATGTTTGCCGGTGAGCGCGCCATGAGCACTGCCGTCGTGCAAAGCGCCGGTTATGGCTACCGCCTGAAGGCGCAAGCCCTGCGCGATGCCTTCAACCAGGGCGGCGCCCTGCCCCAGCTACTGATGCGCTACAACGCAGCCCTGTTCGCCCAGATGGCCCAGAACGCCGTCGGCGGCCGCCACAGCTCGATCGAGCAGAAGCTGTGCCGCTGGCTGCTGGACCGCCTGGACCGCTCCCCGAGCAATGAATTGAAGGTGACCCAGGAAATGATCTCGATCATGCTGGGCGTGCGCCGCGAATCGATCACCGCCGCCGCCGGCAAGCTGCAGGAAGACGGCATGATCACCTACCGCCGCGGCAACATCACCGTCATTGATCGTGAAGGTCTGGAACGTTATGCGGGCGAGTGCTATAAGGTGGCGAAGATTGAATATGATCGCCTGCTCGCTGATGTAGCGTGCTGCTAGGCTGCAGCATCGCCGGGGGCACGGCGCCTGCCGGGCGCCTGCCCCGGTCCCTCAGGGGAATATAAACCTCGATACAGGTTCCCCGGTCGCCCCGCCCACGGCGGATGTTCAAGATCCCGCCCAACAACAAAGCCCGCTCCCGCATCCCCAGCAAGCCATGCGACATTGGCTTGGCCAGCGTAGGAGCGGCAATCCCGATCCCGTCGTCGATAATGCGCAGTACCAGCATGTCGTCGCGTTGCAGTTTGAGCGAGACGCTGACGTGGCCGGCCTTGGCGTATTTGCGGATATTGGTCAGCGATTCCTGCACGATGCGGAACAAGGCGATCGACAGGCTGCTGTCGCCGGCCTTGGACACGGCATCGATGTCGGGGCCGATTTCTGTCTCGCATGGGATATTCGTCATGCGCGTGAAATCTTCACAATAGCTGTCGATGGCGGCGCACAGGCCCAGGTTGTCCAGCAGGCTTGGGCGCAAGTCTTCGATGATGCGGCGCTTCAGCTCCACCGTATCGACCAGGGTGCCGCGCGCACGGCGCAACTGGGCAGCCAGTTCCGGATTGGTCTTCTGCAGCTGGTGCGCGACCGCCGCGATATCCATGCTGATCGAGGTCAGGTTGGCGCCCATCTCATCGTGCAGTTCACGCGACAGCCGCATTTTTTCTTCTTCGCTGATCGAAATCAGGTGGCGCGACAGCACGGACAGCTGCTCGGTACGCTGCTGCACCATCGATTCCAGGCTCTCGTTCGAGAGCTGCAGCGCATGCTCCACCGCCGCCCGGTGCACAAAGCTGCGTCGCACCAGCTGGTAGAACATCACCAGCACCACGATGGCGATGGCATTGATGCCGGCGCCCATCACGACTGCCTTCTGGTATTCCTGGTAGAAACTGGTGGCGCGCGCCGACATGGCTTCGCCCTGCTCGCGCACCATGATCACCACTTGCAGGCGGATTTCGTCCATGCCGCTGCGCTCGTCGCTGACCTTGGCAATATTGACGATATCGTCCAGCCCGCCGTGCTTGTAGACTTCAATGGCCTGGGTCAGGATGGCCACGCGCTTGCGCACCAGCACCTGCAATTGCTGCAGGTTTTTCAACTGAATCGGGTTATTGGCGAGCAGTTTCTCCAACTCGCGGAACTGGTGCTCGGACTCAGTGACCACCGAACGCGTCGGGCCCAGGTAAGTCTCTTTGCCGGAAATGAAATAGCCGCGCGCGCTACTGTCGGCGTCGAGCACCAGCACGTTCAGGTACTGCAGGCGCTCGGCCACGCGCGAGCTGAGTGCCAATTGCTCATTGGCACCCTTCAACGATTGCAGGTTATGGAATAGGCTGAAACCGTTGACGATCAGGATCAGCGCGCAGGTCACGCACAGGAGCGTTTTGTAGAGCGGCAGCCGGTGCCGCGGGGCTGGTTCGATGGTGAAGTACATTTTCCCCATTATAGACCCGCAGCAAGATGCTGCCGCACGGAAAGCTAATTGTGCGGCACCGCAAAATGTAACCAGACGTTTCGCTCTTAATCGAGCAAGTTGTTCTTCATTGCGTAGTACGTCAAGTCACTATTCGACTGCAAGCCCATCTTCTCCATAATGCGCGTGCGATACGTACTAACGGTCTTGATGCTCAGCGAAAGTGCCGTGCCGATGTCGGACACGGTGGCGCCGCGCGCCAGGCGCAGGAACACCTGGAACTCGCGGTCCGACAGCTCCGTATGCAGGGCCGTATTCGGGTCGCGGTCGAAGCTTTGCGCCAGCAGCTCGCCCACCTGCGAGCTGACATAGCGGCGGCCCTGGTGCACGGTGCGCACGGCATTGATCAGTTCCTCGGCCTCGCACTCCTTGTTCAGGTATCCGTTGGCGCCCATCTTGAACAGGTTGAGCGCATATTGCTGGGCTGGATAGCCGGACAGGATCAGCACCGGCAAGTCCGGCTGGCCCTGGCGAATGGTACGCAGAGTATCGATACCGCTCTGGTCCGGCATGGCGATGTCAAGCAACAGCACATCGCACACTTCCTTGCGTGCGATGTCGAGCGCCTCGCGCCCGGTACTCCCTTCGGCGACTACGCTGAATTCGTCCGACGACGAAAAGATTTGCTTGAAACCCGCCCGTACAATCTGGTGGTCATCACAGATGGCTACGCGAATCATTGTCTTCCCTCTTGAATTCCTAGCTTGGGAACGGAGCCAGCGTCTGCAGTATCACTAGCAAAATCATAACGTTAATATTGTAGCACCAATGGTTTAACAGTTTAGCCGAGTCTAACCGAAAAAAAGGACGCCTAAGCGCCCTTGCTACAGCTGCTTACAACTTTAGTAGCTCGAGGATGCTTTGCAGCTCGCTGCGCAGCATCTCCCGGTCCAGCGGCGGCGCTTCGTGTGCCATGCCATGAGCTTCATCATACTCGCCTTGCGCCGAATCGGCAGCGCGGCTATCGAGCTTGTTGCGGGCACCGCTGATGGTGAAACCCTGCTCGTACAGCAGCTCGCGGATGCGGCGGATCAGCAGCACTTCATGATGCTGGTAGTAGCGGCGGTTGCCGCGCCGTTTGACCGGTTTCAGCTGGGTGAATTCCTGTTCCCAATAGCGCAGCACATGCGGCTTGACGCCGCATAGTTCGCTGACCTCGCCAATAGTGAAATAGCGTTTCGCCGGGATCGGCGGCAACACTACCAGGTCTGCCTTGCCAGGTCGGTCGGTCATTCACGCACCTGCGCAGTTCAGGATGCGCGCGCCGTGCCGGCGCTGTCTTCGACCATGCCTTTCAGCTTTTGGCTGGCGTGGAAAGTCACCACACGGCGCGCCGTGATCGGGATTTCTTCGCCGGTTTTCGGATTGCGGCCTGGGCGCTGCGGCTTGTCGCGCAACTGGAAGTTGCCGAAGCCGGACAGCTTCACCGCTTCGCCGCGTTCCAGCGCGTTGCGGATCTCGTCGAAGAAGGTTTCGACCATGTCCTTGGCCTCGCGCTTGTTCAGGCCCACCTGTTCGAACAGAAGTTCGGCCAGTTCTGCCTTGGTCAGCGTAGGCAAATCTTTTTCAGCTTCCTGGCGTACCTTGGCGTTCTGCATCGCGCTGTGCAACTCGGCGTCCAATGCGGATTCAAGTACGGCGGAATCGACGTCGTTGTTGTTAATTTTGCTGCCCTGCCTTTTAAAGTACATGAGTCCGGCAGTGCCGGACTCGCTGGTCATACCGAATTGTTAAATCAAGCCCGCAGTTTTGCACCGTGTGCCAGGACGACGTGAGCAGTCAGCGTCTTCATCAACTCGTCCACTACGTCATCCTGCAGGGTGTTTTGAGTATCTTGCAAGCTAAAGCGGAAAGCAAGCGATTTTTCGTCGCTTTCCAGGCCTTGGCCGCGATATTCATCAAACAAAACAATGGCTTGCACAATGCGCCCTTGAGCATGGGCCGTCACGGCGCCATGGAAGGCGTCGAGCAGGTCCTGCACGGGAACGGCTTGCCTCACTACCAGCGCAACGTCGCGCGTGGTGCCGGGGAACTTTGAAATCTCTTCATATTCTGGCACGTCGCGTTGCTGCAACGCAACGGCATCGACCTCGAACAGCACTGGCGCCTTCGGCAGGTCGTACTTTTGCAGCCAGCGCGGGTGCAGTTCGCCGATGAAGCCGATCACCTTGCCGTCCAGTTCCACCGAAGCGGCGCGGCCCGGGTGCAGGGCCGGGTGCGACAGCTTGGCAAAACGCAGTTGGCGCGGTGCAAACAGGGCTTCCAGGTCGGCCTTGACGTCGAAGAAGTCGACGTCGCGGGCTTTCTGGCCCCACTGCTCGTCGGCTACCGGGCCGTAGGCCATGGCGGCCACGCGCTGCGGCTGGTCGTAGCCGGCCACGGTCAGCGGACCATCCTGCACCGAGGCGTCGCGCTTGAAGATGGCGCCGACTTCAAACAGGCGCACGCGCGGCTGCTTGCGGTTCAGGTTGTAGCGCACATTCGCCACCAGGCTGCCGATCAGCGACGAACGCATGACGGACATCTGCGACGCAATCGGGTTCTGCAGCTTGATCGGGCTGTCGTTGCCGCTGAAGTCCAGCTCCCACTGCGCTTCCACGAAACTCATATTGACCACTTCCTGGAAGCCCAGGTCGGCCAGCTGGTGGCGCACGGCGAAAATCGAGCGGGTGTTTTCCGGCGCGATCAGCATCTCGGCGGCAGCCACCGGCGGCAGGGTCGGGATGTTTTCGAAACCGTACACGCGGGCCACTTCTTCGATCAGGTCTTCTTCGATTTCGATGTCGAAGCGGTAGGACGGCGCGGTGACGCTGAATACGCCTTCTGCCAGCGTGAACTCGAGGCCGAGGCGCTGGAAGATGTCGGCCACCATCTCGTCGTTGAGCGCAACGCCAATGACTTTTGCCGCCCGGGCGGTGCGCATCTTGACCGGCGCGCGCTGTGGCAAGTTGACGATCTGGTCGTCGATGGCGCCGACTTTGGTGTCAGGCGTGCCGCAGATCTCCATCAGCAGCGCGGTGATGCGCTCCAGGTGTTCCGGGATCGAAGCGAAGTCCACGCCGCGCTCAAAGCGGTGCGCAGCGTCAGTCGAGAAGTTATACTTGCGGGCGCGGCCCTGGATGGCGTTCGGCCACCAGAATGCTGCCTCCAGGTAGATATTGGTGGTGTCGTCCGACACGGCGGTGGCGTCGCCGCCCATGATGCCGGCCAGCGATTCCAGTTCCTTGTCGTCGGCGATCACGCCAACCCACTCATCGACTTCGATGGTGTTGCCGTTCAGGAGCTTGATCTGCTCGCCCTTCTTGCCCCAACGGACGTCCAGCGAACCGTGGATCTTGTCCAGGTCGAACACGTGCGAAGGACGGCCCATTTCCAGCATCACGTAGTTGGAAATATCCACCAGCGCCGACACGGGACGCTGGCCGCTGCGTTCCAGGCGCTGCTTCATCCAGGCCGGGGTTTCGGCTTTCGCGTTCAGGCCGCGGATCACGCGGCCGGCGAAACGGCCGCACAGGTCTGGTGCGGATACTTTCACCGTCAGCTTCTCGTCCAGCGAGACCGGCACGATGCGGTTCTGCGGCAGGCTCAGTTGCGAGCCGGTCAGGGCCGCCACTTCACGCGCCACGCCCAGCACCGACAGGCAGTCCGCCTTGTTCGGGGTCAGCTTGATGGTGAATTTCAGGTCGTTCAGCGCGAAGTAGTCGCGGATGTTCTGGCCGATCGGCGCGTCGTCCGGCAGCTCGATCAGGCCGCCGTGGTCTTCAGACAGCTTCAGTTCGCGCGCGGAGCACAGCATGCCTTGCGACTCGACGCCGCGCAGCTGGCCTACCTTGATTTCGAACGGCTTGCCATCGGCGCCTGGCGGCAGCACGGCGCCGGCCATCGCACACGCGACCTTCAGCCCTGGGCGCACGTTTGGCGCGCCGCAGACGATGTTCAGCAGCGTGCCGGTGCCCACGTCGACCTGGCAGACGTTCAGGCGGTCCGCATTCGGGTGCTTGGCGGTTTCACGCACATGGCCCACCACGACGTTGGTGAATGGCGGCGCTACTGGATCGATGTCTTCCACTTCGAGGCCGGACATGGTCAGCATGTGTGCCAGTTCATCCGAAGTCATCTTCGGATCGACCATCGTGCGCAGCCAGTTTTCAGAGAATTGCATAGTCAGCTTTCTTATCTGGTGTCTGACCCTGCGGGTCAGACACCGGGGTACCGGTTTTAGTTGAACTGCTTCAGGAAGCGCAAATCGCCTTCATAGAACAGGCGCAGGTCATTAACGCCATAGCGCAGCATGGTCAGGCGCTCAAGGCCGGAGCCGAACGCGAAGCCGATGTACTTTTCAGGGTCCAGCCCGAAGTTACGCACCACGTTAGGATGCACCTGCCCCGAGCCGGAAACCTCCAGCCAGCGCCCCTTCAGCGGACCGCTGCCGAACGCAATATCAATTTCCGCCGACGGTTCGGTGAACGGGAAATACGAAGGACGGAAACGCACTTGCAGGTCGTCCGTCTCAAAGAAAGCCTTAACGAAATTCAGGTACACGCCTTTCAGGTCAGCGAAGGAAATATCCTCCGCGATCCACAGGCCTTCAACCTGGTGGAACATCGGCGAGTGGGTCGCATCGGAGTCGACGCGGTAAGTGCGGCCCGGCGCAATCACCTTGATCGGCGGCTTGTTGTTGCGGGCGTAGCGCACCTGCATCGGCGAGGTGTGGGTACGCAGCAGCAGCGGCTTGCCGGTGCTGTCGTTGCCTTCAACGTAGAAGGTATCCTGCATCGAACGCGCCGGGTGGTTCTCTGGCGAATTCAGTGCGGTAAAGTTGGTCCAGTCGGTTTCAATCTCAGGGCCGGCAGCGACGTCGAAGCCGATCGAGCGGAAGATCTCTTCCACGCGCTCCCAGGTGCGCATCACAGGATGGATGCCGCCTTTCGAACGGCCACGGCCTGGCAGCGACACGTCGATCGCTTCAGCATTCAGGCGCAGTTGCAGCTGCGCTTCCGCCAGCGCGTCACGGCGCGCGGTCAGCGCGGTCTCGATCTGCACCTTGGCGGCGTTGATCAGGGCGCCTTGCGCCTTTTTCTCTTCAGGGTCCAGCTTGCCCAGGCCCTTCATCATTTCGGTGATCTGGCCAGTCTTGCCAAGGTACTTGGCTTTGGCGTTTTCAAGTGCTGCAGCGTCTACGGCGGCGAGGAAGTCAGCCTGCGCGGAGACGACGAGTTGTTCGAGCGAGTTCATCCGACTTTTTTCCTGTTTTGGAAATTAAAAACGGGACATAGCTAAGCCATGTCCCGCTTCTTATGAGCGCCACCCGAAGGTGGCACACATCACTGGCAATTAAGCAGCGATCTTGGCTTTGACGACGTTGACAATCGCTGCAAATGCAGGCTTGTCCATCACAGCCATATCAGCCAGGACCTTACGGTCCAGTTCAATAGCGGCCTTCTTCAGACCGTTCATGAACACGCTGTAGGTCACGCCGTGTTCGCGGGCAGCCGCGTTGATACGGGTGATCCACAGGGCGCGGAAGACGCGCTTCTTGTTACGACGGTCGCGGTATGCGTACTGGCCAGCGCGCATCACTGCTTGCTTGGCAATACGGAATACTTTGCTGCGACGACCGCGGTAACCCTTGGCCAGGTTCAGTACTTTTTTATGACGGGCACGTGCAGTAACCCCACGTTTTACTCGAGGCATAGTAGCTCCTTAAATAATGAGTGTGAGATTAAGCGGATGGCATCATACGCAGAACGCTGGTCACGTCCGACGCATTGATGTTACGGGTGCCGCGCAGTTGACGCTTGTTTTTGGTGGTCTTCTTGGTCAGGATGTGACGCTTGAAAGCCATACCGGATTTAACGGTACCACCTGGGCGAACGCGGAAACGCTTCTTCGCGCTGCTCTTGGTTTTCATTTTTGGCATGTGAATGCTCCAAATATGCCGGATTGTAGGTGGCAGCACTTTACTGCACTTTTGGTGCCTACTCTCACGGGAACCCGGGAGTATAGCACAGGTTTTCATTGAACCGGTAAACCGGTGTCAGACCCGCAGGGTCTGACACCAAAAAAGCAAACGCCGCGGGCCTCAAGGGAAGCCAGCGGCGTTCGTTATGACGGTGCCTGACCCTGCGGGTCAGACACCGGTTCACCGGTTTTACTTCTTCTTCTTCGGCGCCAGGATCATGATCATCTGGCGGCCTTCCATTTTCGGGAACTGCTCGACCTGGCCTACGGCCTCCAGGTCAGCTTTCAGACGCTCCAGCATGCGCATGCCGATGTCCTGGTGGGCCATTTCACGGCCGCGGAAACGCAGGGTGATCTTGGTTTTATCACCCTCTTCCAGGAACTTGATCAGGTTGCGCAGCTTGATGTTGTAGTCGCCATCATCGGTACCCGGACGGAATTTGACTTCCTTCACCGAGATCACCTTCTGCTTCAACTTGGCTTCGTGCGCCTTCTTCTGTTCCGAATACTTGAACTTGCCGTAATCCATCAGTCGGCAGACAGGTGGATTCGCGTTCGGCGCGATCTCGACCAGGTCGACATCGGCCTCTTCCGCCAGGCGGAAGGCTTCGGCCAGGCTTACGATGCCCAGCGGTTCGTTGTCCACGCCCGACAGACGCATTTCGGGATGGGTGATCTCGCCATTGATGCGATGGGCAGACTTGTCAGTAGCTATTGTAGTTTCCTTCAATGTTAATTTAGTGGGCCGGTTGCGGGGCTCCCCGCATTAGGCTTTGGTATCGACGTCGTTCTGAAGTCGCTCCACCAGGGCTTCGATCGACATGACGCCCAGATCGACATTGCCCCGCGCACGCACGGCCACGGTATTGGCATCCCGTTCTTTGTCGCCCACCACGAGGATGAAAGGCACTTTTTGGACGGAATGTTCGCGGATTTTATACGTAATCTTCTCGTTGCGCAAATCAGCAGCAACGCGGAAGCCCAGCTTGCGCAGCCTGGATTCAAGCGCTTTGCAGTAATCCGCCTGCGCATCACTGATGTTCAGAATCGATACTTGCTGAGGAGCAAGCCACATCGGCAGTGCGCCGGCGTAGTTCTCGATCAGGATGCCGATGAAGCGCTCCAGCGAACCCACGATTGCACGGTGCAGCATGACCGGGGTCTTGCGGGTGTTGTCATCCGCGACATATTCTGCACCGAGGCGGCCCGGCATGAAGAAGTCGACCTGCATGGTGCCGACCTGCCATGGGCGGCCCAGCGAATCCTTCAGGTGATACTCGATCTTCGGACCGTAGAAAGCGCCCTCGCCCGGCAGTTCGGTCCAGGTGACGCCGCAAGCGCGCAGGCCGGAGCGCAGCGCCTCTTCGGCCTTATCCCATACCTCGTCGTCGCCGATACGGTTGTCAGGACGCAGCGCCAGCTTGACGTCGATGTTCTCGAAATGGAAATCTTTATAAACTTCCATCGCCTGCTGGTGGAATGCCACCACTTCCGGTTCGATCTGCTCGTTGGTGCAGAAAATGTGGCCATCATCCTGGGTGAAGCCGCGCACGCGCATGATGCCGTGCAGCGCGCCGGAAGGCTCGTTGCGGTGGCACTGGCCAAACTCACCGTAGCGCAGCGGCAGGTCGCGGTAGGAACGCAGATCGCTGTTGAAGATCTGTACGTGGCCCGGGCAGTTCATTGGCTTCAGCGCGTAGGAACGGTTTTCGGACTCGGTCACGAACATGTTCTCGCGGTAGTTTTCCCAGTGGCCGGTCTTGCCCCACAGCGAGGCGTCCAGGATCTGCGGCGCCTTCACTTCCTGGTAGCCGTTTTCCTGGTACTTGCGGCGCATGTATTGCTCCACTTGCTGCCAGATGGTCCAGCCTTTCGGGTGCCAGAACACCAGGCCAGGCGCCTCGTCCTGGAAATGGAAGAAGTCCAGTTGCTTGCCCAGCTTGCGGTGATCGCGCTTTTCCGCCTCCTCCAGTTGGAACAGATACTGTTCCTGGTCTTCCTTCTTGGTCCATGCGGTGCCGTACACACGCTGCAGCATTTCATTCTTGCTGTCGCCGCGCCAGTAAGCACCGGCCAGCTTCATCAGCTTGAAGACCTTCAGCTTGCCGGTCGAAGGCACGTGCGGGCCGCGGCACAAGTCGGTGAAATTGCCTTCGGTGTACAGCGACACGTCTTCATTGGACGGGATCGAAGCGATGATCTCGGCCTTGTAGTGCTCGTTGATCGACTTGAAGTAAGCCACGGCTTCATCGCGCGGCAGTACTTTGCGGCTTACCTGCTCGTCTTTCTTCGCCAGTTCGGACATCTTCTTCTCGATCGCCACCAGGTCGTCCGGGGTGAACGGGCGCTTGTACGAGAAGTCGTAGTAGAAGCCGTTTTCGATCACCGGGCCGATGGTTACTTGCGCATCAGGGAACAGCTCCTTGACCGCGTAAGCCAGCAAGTGGGCGGTCGAGTGGCGAATGACGTCCAGGCCTTCCGGATCCCTGTCGGTCACGATAGCGACGTCGGAGTCCTTCTCAATCAGGAAGGAAGTATCGACGACCTTCCCATCAACCTTGCCGGCCAGGGCGGCTTTGCCCAGGCTGGTGCTGATATTGGACGCAACTTGAGCTACGGTCAGCGGGGCATCGAATTGACGGACGGAACCGTCGGGCAATCGGACTGAAACCATCATGGATCTCCGGAAGAAAAAGGTAATACTGGAAAAAATGGACGAAAAAAAACGCGGGCTAGCCGCGTTTTTCTTCAATTGAACAAGCAAAAGAAAGCCGATCGACTAGCGTCACTCACCAACCTTGATGGTAGTTCGCGGTGTCATAACCGGTGTGCCTTTCTCGCTCTTACAAAATGTCTGGTGGGCGGTGAGGAATTCGAATCCCCGACCCCTTGGATGTCGACCAAGTATTCTAACCAGCTGAACTAACCGCCCGTATCTTTTGCAATGGTACTACATAAAAATGTTCTGGTGGGCGGTGAGGAATTCGAATCCCCGACCCCTTGGATGTCGACCAAGTATTCTAACCAGCTGAACTAACCGCCCGAGAGCCAGCATTATAGAGAGCACTTCCCTCTGTGACAAGTGTTTTCCGAAGAAAACATTGCTGCTATATTCAGGGTCTATGCAAAACCACGATTCCACGCACCTCCACGCCCATTTGGACGGCGACGCCCAACACGCCCACTTCAACGAACACCGCAGCCAGGCAGCGCTGGCAGCCGCACTGGCACTGACTTTAGGCTTTGCCGTAGTCGAAGTGGTGGCCGGCTTCATGGCCAATTCGCTGGCCCTGATTTCCGATGCGGGCCATATGGTGACTGATGCCGCGGCACTCGGCCTCGCACTGCTGGCGCAACTGATTGCCAAGCGGCGCCCTTCCGCACGCTACTCCTTTGGCTTTGGCCGAGCCGAGGCGCTGGCAGCTTTCGTCAACGGCCTGGCAATGTTGGTTGTCGTCGGATGGATTGTGTTTGAAGCAGTACAGCGCTTCGCTTCGCCAGTGCCGGTGCAAGGGGGCACGGTGCTGGTGGTTGCCGCCATCGGCCTAGCGGTTAACGTGCTCGTCGCGTGGAGCCTGTCGCGCGACAAGGAAAGCATGAACACCCGCGCCGCACTGGTCCACGTTCTGGGCGACCTGCTTGGCTCCGTCGCGGCCCTGATCGCCGGCGGCGTGATCATGGCAACCGGCTGGATGCAGATCGACCCGATCCTCTCGCTGCTGGTGTCGCTGCTGATCCTCAAGTCGACCATCGGCGTGCTGCGCGAATCCTTCCACCATTTGATGGAAGGCGTGCCCGATAGCGCCGACTACGCCCAGATCGGCGCCGACCTGGCCGAAGTGCCGGGCGTCCTTTCCGTGCACGACCTGCACGTATGGGAAATGTCGCCCGGCCAGCCGGCCTTGATCGGCCACCTTGAAATCAGCGACTTGCAGGAATGGCCGCAAATCCTGCACAACGTCAAAGCCATGCTGCTGGCAAAGCACGGAATCGATCACATCACGCTTCAAGCCGAACCGCAGCTCAATTGAAAAACGTCGGCGCAATTGACGCACGCGCCGACGTAACAGGCAGGACACTCCGGGCACAAATGATGCTCATCAGGATATTAGCCGAACGGCTAATTCATCATTATTCCCGGAGGTCACAATGCATAATCTTCCAAAACTCGGGGCAGCCATGGCCCTGGCACTGGCTCTCGCCAATGCCAATGCCTCACCAGCCTTTCTGATCAATCCGAATTCGAATGGCGGCGTCCTGACCAACGGTGGCCAGACGTTCCGCGCCACGGCAATCAACGGCATTTCATCACACCGCATCACCTATTCCGGCAATCCCTTGCTCGCTGCCGGCGCAGGCGCCACTTACGTCTCGAAAGGCTACGTGACCTTTGACAGCTTTTCCGACAACGGTATGCCAGTCTCTGCAGGAAGAAGCCGAGCCAACCTTGACTATGGCCTGTATGGCACATTCCAGACTACATTCCATTGCAATTCCCTGCTTGGCCATGGTGTCGGCTGCCAGATCACCAATTTCGATTTCGATATGTTTGCGGATCCGGGCGCTGACAACACCTATCACGCCGCCACCCTGGCAGCGGATGGTTGGGTCGATACGTTCGGCCAGCAATACAAGCTGGCCCACTCCAGCAATGCGGTCCGGCGCGGCGTTGGCGGCCTGAACGAGCTGGGTGGCGCCTTCGTCAACCTGAATTTCGGCTGGACACTCACCGACGAAGGCAAAGCATTCTTTATCGACCCGGTTCCGTTCTACTCTGCCGCCTTCAGTGCATCCAATAACACCAGCCTGGGCATCTTGTGCGATACCGCCAACTGTGCCGACGCACGCATTGTCGCTATTTCGTCCATCAGCGGAATCCAGGATTTCAATGGAATTCCCGAACCTGGCTCCTTATGTTTGTTCGGGCTCGGGCTGATGGCCTTGCGGGCGTCGCCGCGCCTTACATTGCGCAAAGGCTTGTCACGGCAAACGTCGCCAAACTGAGATCGGCACATCGCCATCAGGTCGTGGCGGCACCCGCCATTCGAGGACGTCACCCCGTAACTGGTATCCGCGCCGCTGCACCGATCCGTCCCATTGGGGATTCGAGGCAGCGGTGATGCGGAACACCAGCTTGTCCTGCTCCACGGAGATGCTGCCGAAATGGGCGCTCATGGCGAGCAATAGTCGCTTGTACTCTTGCGCCCCGGCCGCGTGAAAGTCGCCTTCGACAGGCGGCCTTTCGGCATGGTAGATCTGCAACGCATATCGCCCGTCGCTTGCCACATTCAGCATGCCGCGCGGTTTTGCGCCGTAATCGTCACTTCGACTGCCATCGCGATGTTCTCTATAGGCACCGATCAGCTCCCACGAGCCTGCCAGGCCCGCCGTGGCAGCGGGCATATCGGTGGCCGTCGCTGCACCACAAAGCGCTAACGTAGCCAAAATAAATTTCCTCATTGCAAACCTCCATTCTGTTGGACACTCGATAGAGGATAGCTGGCTTGATCGCGCAGTAATATTGCAAAAACCTCGCGCCACCGGTGCATAATTGCACCGATGGATACCCCTGACTGGAACGATCTTCGCTACTTCCTTGCCGTCATCAAGTCTGGCTCGCTGTCTGCTGCCGCGCGCTCGCTTGGTGTTGAGCACACAACTGTCTCCCGCCGCATCGAGGCGCTCGAAAAAGTACTGGGCGTGCGGCTATTTGACCGCTTCGCACGCGGGTGGTCATTAAGCACTGCTGGCGCAGCGCTACTACCCCAGGCGCGCCGCGTGGAGGAGGAAATCCAGGGATTGCTGCGGCTGGCGACTGGCGCTGCCGACGGATTTGGCTCGGTGCGCATTTCTGCACCACCTGCCATTGCAGCCCATTGGATCGCGCCGCGCTTGGCAGGTTTGCACGCGCAACTGTCGGGAATTCAAATCGAGTTGGGTGCCGAACCGGCCTACGTGGATTTATCGCGGCGCGAGGCAGATATCGCGATCCGTTTTCGTCGGCCATTAGCGCCCGATCTGGCGGTGCGGGTCGTCGCAACCGTCAAATATTATCTGTGCGCCACCCCCGAATATCTCGCCTCGCATAACCTGGACCAATGGGAATTTATCGGCTACGACGAAAGTCTCGCAGAAACACCGCAGCAGGAGTGGCTGGACGCATTTGCGGCGGGCCGGCCCTATGTTTTTTACAGCAACGACCTTAATTCAATTGCGGCGGCAGTGCGTTTTGGCGCTGGCATTGCAATCCTGCCTGATTACCTCGCCACCGGCTTGATAATCCCCGACATGATCTCCCCGGTGCAGCGCGAACTGTGGATGGTGATTCACGATGATGTGCGCAAATCGCCTCGCGTGCGCCGCACTGCCGACCTGATCGCAGAACTGTTCAGCAGCCCAGCGAACTAGGTTCTGGCTGCAACGCGCCAAGCCTTGGCACGTTGCAGGCAAGCCCTCAGAGGGAGGCACGTCACCTCAGGTCAAGCACGGCGGGCTTCGAGGATGCCAGTGACTTCGCAGATTGCTGCAAGGGCTTTTTGCAGTTGGCTGGTGGCGCCGATTTCCACGGTAAATGTCATGCGCGCCTGGCCTTTTGCGGACTGGGTATTCACGCCGGTGACGTTGATTTTCTCGCGCGAGAAAATCTCGGAAATGTCCCGCAATAATCCCTGGCGGTCCGCGGCCAATACAAACAAATCAACCGGGAATACCGTATCGGAACGTGCAGCGCCCCACGCCGTAACGATTACCCGCTCCGGCGCCTTGGCGCGCATTTCGGCAAAGTTTTTGCAGGAGGCACGGTGGATCGAAACACCTTTGCCGCGCGTGACAAAACCAACGATGGGGTCGGGCGGCGCCGGTTTGCAGCATTTTGCCAATTGCGTCATCAAGCCATCGGTGCCAACGACCAATACACCCGATTTGGCGCCTGATTCCACGCTTGAATTGCGGCTCTTGTTAACTGCGACCTGGTCGGTTTCATCTTCTTCGGCCTCGGCAGGATCGCGCAAAGCCGCTTCGACGTGCCGCAGCGAGAACTCATCCTTGCCAACTGCCAGGAAGAGATCGTCGACTTTGCCAAAACCCAGCTTTTGCGCCAGCGTTTCCAGGTTGACTGCCGTCTTGCCCTCGCGCTGCAGCGACTTCTCGACCAGGGAGCGGCCATTGGCGACCGTCTCCTGCACATCAATGGCGTGGAACCACGCCCGCACCTTGGTGCGCGTGCGATTCGATACGGTATAGCCAGGGCTCAGCCAGTCGCGCGACGGGCCAGCCGTGCCGGGCGCGCCCTTGGCAGTAATGACTTCGCAAGTTTGCCCGCTTTTCAACGGCGTATTCAACGGCACCATCTGGCCATCGACACGCGCGCCGCGGCAGCGGTGGCCCACATCACTGTGCAGGTGGTAGGCGAAATCGATCGGCGTGGCGCCGACCGGCAGCTCGATCACGCGCGCCTGCGGCGTCAGCACGAAGATGCGGTCGTCCAGGGTGGTGGATTTGAGTTTTTCCACCCACTCGCGCTGCTGGTCTTCGTTGTTGACCACCGCATCGGCAACCTCGGTCTTCCAGGCCAGCAGTTGGCGCAGCCAGGCGATTTTCTCGTCGTACTGCTGCCCCTTGAAATTGGAACCGCCCTCCTCCTTGTAGCGCCAGTGCGCCGCCACGCCGTATTCGGCGAAGTTGTGCATTTCCTGGGTACGGATCTGCACTTCGAGGGGACGGCCGTCGTCCGCGGTCACTACGGTGTGCAGCGACTGGTAGCCGTTCGGCTTGGGACGGGAAATGTAATCGTCGAATTCCTTCGGGATCGGGGTCCAGATATTGTGGACCACGCCCAGTACCGTATAGCAGGTCTTCACGTCCTCCACGATCACGCGGAAGGCGCGCACATCGTACAGTTCCGAGAAGTCCAGGTCCTTGCCCTTCATCTTGTTCCAGATGGAATAGATGTGTTTAGGCCGGCCGAAGACTTCGGCCTTGATGCCCGCTGCAGCCAATTCGGACTGCAGGCGCGCAATGGAAGACGTGACGAAGCTCTCGCGCGCCATGCGCTTCTCTTCCAGCATCTTCGCAATGCGCTTGTAGGTATCCGGCTCGATGAAGCGGAACGACAGGTCTTCCAGCTCCCACTTGATCTGCCAGATGCCGAGGCGGTTTGCCAGCGGCGCGTAAAGCTCCAGGGTTTCGCGGCCGTAAGCCCGCGTCACTTCATCAAAGCGCTTGATATCGGAGAAGTAGCGCAAGGTGGTGCAGCAGGATGCCAGCCGCACCAGCACCACGCGCATGTCGGTGGCCATTGCCAGCAGCATCTTGCGCAGCGACTCGACCTGGGCCATAGCCTGCTGCGCCGCATTCTTGGTGCGCGCAGCGCTGCCGGAAGATGCCAGCGTCAGTTCGCGCAAGCGGATCAACTGGCGCACGCCAGCCACCAGGTCGTTGACTTCCTGGCCGTAGCGCGGCTCGATGGAAGGGGCGGTATCGGCGTCGAGCAGGGTCAGCTCGAACATCAGTGCCGCGATGCGGGTTTCCGCATCGGTGCGCAGGATGGCCAGTGTGCTGGCCACCCCGACGGCAAATTCCAGGGCATCTTGCCCGTGGCCGGTGATACGTCCGCTGTACGCCTGGCTGGCGTGGTCGAGCGCAGCGAGCACGCGCGCCCCATCGTCGGCGGACAAGCCTTGCACCAGCGCGTCCGTCGTTGCGCTATTGAGAGCCGCGATTGAAACCATTGCTGAAACCTTTACGTACTTCTGATTTACTTCTGGGCGGCAGTCACCACGATTTCGACGAGCCATTCAGGATTCGCCAGTTGCGCCTGGACAGTCGCGCGCGGCGGGGTATTGCCTTCCACAACCCAGGCTTCCCACACTTCATTCATGGCGGCGAAATTGGCCAGGTCGGTGATGTAGATCTGGGCGCGCAGGATGTGCGCCTTGTCGCTGCCGGCTTCGGCCAGCAGGCGGTCGATGTGGCCCAGCACTTCCGCAGTCTGCGCCTTGATGTCGCCAGCCTTTTCGGCGATCTGGCCGGCCAGATACACGGTGCCGTTGTGGACGGCGATTTCGGACATGCGCTTACCTACGTGAAAACGTTTGATTTCCATGCTTCTCTCTTAGTGGTTCAACAAAAAATCTTTCGCAATCGCGATCTGGTCGTCGTGCAGGAAGGTCGGCGCGTGACCGACGTCCGGGATTTCCACCAGCCTGGCTTTCGGACCGCGCTGCGTCATGGCTTCCGCCGTTTCGCGCGACAGCAGGTCGGAATTGGCGCCGCGCACCAGCAAGGTCGGGCAGCGGATCGCATCGTAGGCAGCCCACAGCATGGCTTCGTCCGCCTTGGCCGATTCCGGCGTCACCGACTGGAACGGCAAGGCCAGGCCCATGTCGTAGTGACGCACCCACGAACCATCCCTGTCCTGGCGCAGCACGTCGGCGGCCAGCTTATGCCATTCCGCATCCGTGTGTTCGCCGAACGTAGTCGAAACCATCTTCACGAATTCGGCGCCAGCCTTGAAGGTCGGGAAGCGCACTTCCTGCGCGATGTAATCGCCGATGCGCTGGATCGCCACCGAATCCAATGTGGGGCCGATATCGTTCAATACCAGCTTGCTGACCGGATTATCCGGCAGCGAGGCCAGTCCCATGCCGATCAAGCCGCCCATGGAAGTGCCGAACCAGTCGACCGTCTGGCGCTCGCCATTGGCCAGCACGCGCGCCAGCAGCGTCACCATATCGCTCACGTATTGGGGAAGGCGGTAGAGCTGGGGGTTGGCCAGGCTGCCGGAGCGGCCGCGGCCCACAACGTCGGGGCAAACCACGCGGTAATCCTTGCACAGTGACTGTGCAAGGTTGTCAAAATCGTCCGAAACACGGGTCACGCCGTGCACGCAAACCAGCACGTTCGGGTTGTCTTCTTCGCCCCATTCCTTGTATGCCATCTGGTGCAGGCCAGACATGGAGAAACACTGAACGGACTTGATTTTAGCTTCTGGCATTCGGTTCCTCGCTCCCCGTACTATTGGTTTTTGCGCTACATTCTACATTGGCTAACTAATTATAGGGGACCAAATGGTCAGCACGACTTTGCGCGGCAAAACTGCGCTCGTAACCGGCTCCACTTCCGGCATCGGCCTGGGCATCGCGCGCAGCCTGGCAGCCGAAGGCGCCAACATCGTTTTGAACGGCTTTGGCGATGCAGGGGAAATCGCCAAACTGCAGGAATCGCTGGCTGCCGAATTCGGCGTGCAGGCGGGCTACCACGGCGCGGACATGAGCAAGCCGGCCGACATCGAGGCCATGATGGCTTATGCCGGCGACAAATTCGGCGGCGTGGACGTGCTGGTGAATAACGCCGGCATCCAGCATGTGGCCAATGTCGAAGACTTCCCGGTCGACCGCTGGGACGCAATCATCGCCATCAACCTGACTTCCGCCTTCCATACTACACGCCTGGCGCTGCCGCACATGAAGGCGCGCAACTGGGGCCGCATCATCAACCTCGCTTCGGTGCACGGCCTGGTGGCATCCGCCGGCAAATCGGCTTATGTGGCGGCCAAGCATGGGCTGGTGGGCTTTACCAAGGCCACTGCGCTCGAAACCGCGCAGACCGGCATCACCTGCAACGCCATCTGCCCGGGCTGGGTCCTGACGCCGCTGGTGCAGAAACAGGTCGACGCACGCGCCGAAAAGGAAGGCATGTCCAACGAGGCTGCCAAAGCCGCCCTGCTGGCAGAAAAGCAGCCGTCCGGCGAATTCGTCACGCCGGAGGAACTTGGCGCCATGGCCGTATTCCTGTGCTCCGACGCCGCCAGGCAGATGCGTGGCGTGGCCTGGAATATGGATGGCGGCTGGGTCGCCCAGTAATCAGGCCTGCTGCGCCAGGTAGTTGTTCTTCAGGCGCACATAGTGCTCGGCCGAGTACTTGAAGTGCGCAATTTCCTGTTCGGTCAGCTCGCGGATGCGCATCGCGGGCCGGCCGACATACAGCCCTCCGCTTTTCAGCACCTTGCCGGGCGCCACCAGGCTGCCGGCGCCCACCATGACATGCTTTTCGATGACCACGTCATCCATGACGATCGCGCCCATGCCGATCAGGCATTCATCGCCGATGGTGCAACCGTGCAGCAGCACCGAATGCGCAATCGTGACGTAATTGCCAATCGTCAGGGCAGCACCCTCCGGCTTGGCCGCCGAGCGGTGCGACACATGGCACATGGAAAAGTCCTGCACATTACTGGATTCGCCGATGGTTATGCGGTTCACGTCGCCGCGCAGCACCGCATTGCACCAGATCGAGGCATCGCGGCCGATGCTGACGTCGCCAATGATTTGCGCGGATGGGTGGACGAATACGCCGTCGTCGAGCCGGGGGAAGGAGTCGAGGTAGGGTTGTAGAGTCATGCAAAGATTATATGGCTTGCGGCACCGCAGCACGCAAGCCATTGTGGTTTTCCACAATGGGGATACACACAATAGCGGCAAGGCAACCCGTTTGCCATGATGAGGATATTCGGAGACAAATAAGGCCCCTCATCATGGAAAAGAAACCCTTCTACAAAGTACTGTACGTCCAGGTACTGTTCGCCATTTTCTGCGGCGTCATGCTCGGCATTTACCTGCCCGCTGACGCAGTAGCCATGAAACCGCTTGGCGACGGTTTCATCAAACTGATCAAAATGATCATTGCCCCGGTCATCTTCTGTACCGTGGTGAGCGGCATCGCCGGCATGCAGGATGTGAAGAAAATCGGCCGCGTCGGCGGCAAAGCCCTGCTCTACTTCGAGATCGTGTCCACCTTCGCCCTGATCATCGGCCTGGCGGTGGCCAACTTCATGCAGCCTGGCGCCGGCTTCAACGCCGATCCGCACACCCTGGACACCAAGTCCATCGCCCAGTACACGGAAAAGACCAAGGCCCTGACCACCACCGACTTCCTGCTGAACATCATCCCCAACACCGTATTCGATGCCTTTGCCAAAGGCGACATCCTGCAGGTGCTGCTGGTGGCGGTGCTGTTCGGCTTTGCCCTGTCGCTGCTCGGCGAGCGTGGCCGTCCAGTCACCAAACTGGTCGACGAGGTATCGCATGCCTTCTTCGGCATGGTCAACATCATCATGAAGGCCGCCCCGATCGGTGCCTTCGGCGCCATGGCCTTTACCATTGGCAAATACGGCATCGCTTCCCTGCTGCCGCTGGCCAAGCTGATGGGTTCGTTCTACCTGACCTGCTTCCTGTTCGTGTTCATCGTGCTGGGCCTGATCGCCAAGTACACCGGCTTCTCGATCGCCCGCTTCATCGCCTACATCAAGGAAGAACTGCTGATCGTGCTGGGCACCTCCTCCTCGGAAAGCGCCCTGCCGTCGCTGATGCGCAAGCTGGAAAAACTGGGCGCCTCCAAGCCTGTGGTTGGCCTGGTGGTACCGACCGGCTACTCCTTCAACCTGGACGGCACCAATATCTACATGACCATGGCCGCCCTGTTCGTGGCCCAGGCGACCAATACCGACCTGTCGCTGTGGCAGCAACTGACCATCCTCGGCGTTGCCATGCTGACCTCGAAAGGCGCCTCCGGCATCACCGGCGCCGGCTTCATCACCCTGGCAGCCACCCTGGCCGTGGTGCCGACCATTCCGGTGGCCGGCATGGCGCTGATCCTGGGCATCGACCGCTTCATGAGCGAATGCCGCGCCCTGACCAACTTCGTCGGCAACGGCGTGGCAACCCTGGTGGTGGCGAAGTGGGAAGGCGAGCTGGACATGGATACCCTGAAGCGCGAACTGGCCAACCCTACCCCGCTCAATGCGCCAGCCCAGCCGGCTGCAACGGAGGCCCTGGCAGCTACCGCCGAGTAAGCCAAATAGCCACTACCACGAAGACAGGCCCTATGCAATTGTGCATGGGGCCTGTCTTTTTTTGTGGCTAGAATGTAACGAAAAGTAGAGGTGTGAATGTTGACATACGGAAACATGCAACCTAGAATAAACTCACTAATAATGCACCTAGAACGGACGCCAGGATGAGACACCCCAGCCACCGTGGTTTTACCTTGATTGAAGTGATGATTACCGTTGCGATTGTCGGTATCCTCGCTGCCTTCGCCATTCCCAACTACTCGCGCTATGTGGTCCGCGGCAATCGAGCGGCTGCACAACAGCATCTCATCGACCTGGCCCAGCGCGAACAGCAATTCATGTCCGATGTGCGGGTCTACAAGGATTCGGTGAGCGGCCTGACCATGCAAACGCCGCCGTCGGTCTCGAAGTACTATTCCATCGCGATCCAGACTGACAGCGGACCGCCACCAAAATTCAAGATCATTGCGACGCCCCTGGCGGGCACCGGCCAGGTTGACGATGGCGAAATCAGCATCGACCAGGCAGGCACCAAGCTGCCGGCCGATAAGTGGTGATGCCATGAAGCGCCAACACGGCTTCGGCATGACGGAATTGATGGCAGTTGCGGCCATCGTTGCCGTCCTGGCAGCGGTCGGCATGCCCGCCATGCAGGACTTTATCGCCAACCAGCGCCTGAAGAGCACCTCGAGCGACCTGTTCACCAGCATCCTGCGCGCACGCAGCGAGGCGATCAAACGCAACAAGGAGGTGTCGATCACGCCTAGCAGCAACTGGAACACGGGCTGGTCCATTCCCAGCCCGAATGCCGGCGAACCAGCCCTGGCCAGTTTTACGACGCGCTCATCCATCACGGTCGCCGGACCGGCGACTGGCGTGACCTTCAATGCTGCCGGCCGCGTCAAGGGAGATGCCGACTTGCAGTTTTCCCTTACGTCTTCGACTGGCAAAGCCAGCTGCATCCGGATCGACCTCGGCGGCCGCCCGAACGTGCAACCCAAATCATGCTGAGACCTACTATGCGCCGCCAACACGGCATTACTATGATTGAAGTCCTGGTCACGATCGTGATCCTGGCGTTTGGCTTGCTGGGCATTGCCGTGTTCCAGTCCAAAGCCAGCGTCGGTTCGATCGAATCGTACCAGCGTGCCCAGGCCGTCATCCTGCTGGATGACATCACCGCCCGCGTGCAAGGCAATCCGCAAAACACCGCCGCCTATGAATCCGCCAACATCGGCACCGGCGACTCCCAACCGGCCGATTGCAGCGCCCTTGGCGGCGGCGCCCCGCGCGACGTCTGCGAGTGGAGCAATTTACTGAAAGGCGCGGCGGAAGCCGACAGCAGTACCAAGGTCGGCGCCATGATCGGCGCACGTGGCTGCGTCACCTTGCTGCAGGCCGCCGACCCCAGCCCAGGCGTCTGCAGGCCAGGCATCGTCCAGGTTGCAGTGACCTGGCAAGGCCTGCACGCCACCCAGGCTCCGAACCTGGACTGCGGCAAAAATCAATTCGGCGACGAAACCTATCGCCGCCTGATTGCCGCCCAGGTCCTGATTCCTCTACTCGAATGCAAATGAGGAGCCCATCCATGCATATTCATCGCCATCGCGAGCAAGGCTTTACCGCAGTTGAGCTGATGGTGGCAGTCACCATCGGCTTGTTGATGCTCGCCGGCTTGTCGACCCTGTTCACCAACAATAGCGCCGCCCAGATGGAAATCGAGCGCGCCAACCGCCAGGTGGAAAACGGGCGTTATGCCATGCAGCTGATGACCGGCGACTTGCGCAATGCCGGCTATTACTCCGAGTACGACCCGATCGAACTGGCGGTACCGGCCGTGCTGCCCGATCCATGCGCGACCGACCTGGCCACCATCCGCGGCGCAATCGCCTTCGCGGTGCAGGGCTACGACAACAGCAATTCCCTCGGCTGCCTGTCGGACGTCAAGGCCAACACCGACGTGGTGGTGGTGCGCCATACCCATACCTGCGTGGTCGGCGAAGCCGATTGCGAAGACGCCACTGCCGGCGGGCCCTTCTTCCAGGCCTCGCAATGCTCCAACCAATATGAACTGGGCTCCAACGACCAGGCCATGCACTTCCAGCTCTCCGAGATCAACACTGGCTTCACCCTGCATAAGTACAACTGCACGCAAGTCAACAACTCCGGGAGTGCGGCCGACGTGCGCCGCCTGTTGACGCATATTTACTTCATCGCCAACAACAGCCTGGCCGGCGACGGCATCCCTACCCTCAAGCGCGCCGAAGTGATCAGCAAGGGCGGCGTCATGTCGGTCCAGATCGTGCCGCTGGCCGAGGGCATCGAGAACATGCAGATCGAATACGGTCTCGACGGTAACAACGACGGCGTGGCCGACACCTTCTCCCCCAAGATCACCGATCCCGACTGGGGCAATGTGGTGTCGGTCAAGCTGCACCTGCTGGCGCGCACGCTGAGCCCGTCCCTCGGCTACACCGATACCAAGACCTATGTGCTGGGGGCAGACGACAAAGGCCAACCCAACGTCATCAGCGCCACCAACGATAAATACAAACGCCACGTTTTCACTTCACTGATTGGCCTGCCTAACGTGGCCGGAAGGAAATCCTGATGAAACACCCTGCACTCCATCGACAGAGCGGCATGACCCTGGTCGTGGCCCTGGTCATGCTCGTGCTGATCACCCTGCTGGCAATGACCACGTTCAACCTGGGTAAATCGAGCATCCAGGTGGTCAACAATATGCAAAACCGCGATGAAGGCATTGCCGCCAGCCGCAGCGTGCTCGACGAAGCAATGTCCAGCACCCGCTTCTTCGACACGCCAACCGATGCGCTGAACCAGCCTTGCCTCAACAGTAACCATCGCTGCTTCGACCTCAACGGCGACGGCGTGATCGACATCGTCACCGCCCTGAGCACACCGAAATGCGTCAAGGTGCGCACCATCAAGTCGAACGAACTCGACATTACCGGCAGCGCGGAAGACCGTGGCTGCAGCCTGGGCACGCCCGGGGATTTCGGTATTGCCGGCGGCCAGGCCCAGAGCGGTAATTCGATGTGTGCCGATACCACTTGGGAAATGACCGCAACCAGCCAAGACCAGCAAGCCCAATCCGAAGTCGTCGTCGTGCAGGGGGTCGCAATGCGCGTCCCGACCGACAACGTGGAAACCACTTGCAAATAATAATTAAGTAATTAGCCCGCTTCTATTTGAGAGCCAGCCATGCAAAAAAAGCTATTGACCACCGTGGCCGCCAGCCTCGGTGCATGTGCCACCCTCCTGTCGTTCCCTGCTGGCGCTGACGACATCGATATTTTCACCGGCGCCTCCGCCGGTACCTCGATCAATCCGCGGATCCTGATCGTTCTGGACAATACGTCCAACTGGTCGCGCCAGGCGCAGAAATGGCCAGGCGGCCTGACCCAGGGCCAGTCCGAAGTGCGCGCCATCAAGAGCGCAATTGCCGGCCTGGACGACAAGGTCAACGTCGGCCTGTTCGAATTCGTCACCGACGGCAACGCCAACGACAACGGCGGCTTCGTGCGCTACCAGGTGCAGCCAATGAGCCCGTCGGCCAGGAACGGCTTCAACAACCGGCTCGACACCATCGACGTTGGCATTACCAGCCCGATCGAAAAGCGCAACTCCGGCACGATGTACGGCAACCTGATGTACGACGTGTACAACTACCTCGGTGGCCTGCCGGGCTACTCCGCCTCCAAGGGCGTAACGCCAAGCTCGATCGCCGACCCCGCCGGCTACGTCAGCAAGTGGGTGCCGTTCAAGTCCCCGTTGACGGATGACGCGAGCTGCGCCAAGACCATCGTCATCTTCGTCACCAACCCGGACCAGAGCGGCCCGACCAAGGACGATGCCGCGAATACCACCCAGTTGCAGAGCCTGGGCGGCAATACCAAGCAGCTTGGCTTGCCGAACTTCTCGACCCAGACTGTGCAGAGCATCACCAATATCGGCCAGACCAACGCCTGCTATTCGAGCCAGACCGCTGCCGCCGCCGAACTGAATACGGCGCCGTGGCCAACCACCTGCGGCAATTACACCGACGGCTGCCAGATCGGTTCCGCCCTGAACAACGGCACCAAGATCTGCCCGGTCGGCACCGCATCGTATGCAATCAACGGTGTCAACAGCACCGTAACCAACGTGCCGACTGGCGGCGAGACCACCGATGCCAACCCGTGGAACGCTGACGAATGGGCGCGCTTCATGCACGACAAGGGCGTACCGATCCCGGCCAGCTCGTTGAAGTCCAAGGTGACCTTCTACACCATCGACGTCTACAACGCGCAGCAGAACATCGAACACACCAAGCTGATGCTGAGCATGGCCAAGGCCGGCGGCGGCAAGTACTTCGCCGCCAAGAACCAGCAAGCGATCGTCGATGCACTGAACCAGATCATCGGCGAAGTGCTGGCAGTGAACTCCACTTTCGCGTCGACTTCGCTGCCGGTGAACTCCACCAACCGCTCGCAAAACCAGAACCAGGTCTTCATCGGCATGTTCCGCCCTGATCCGGATGCCAAGCCGCGCTGGTTCGGCAACCTGAAGCGTTACCAGTTGGTGGTGGATGGTTCGGACGTCAAGCTGGGCGATGCCAACGGCAACCTGGCGGTCAATGACAATACCGGCTTTATCACCGATTGCGCGCAAAGCTTCTGGACCGTCGAGAAAGGGGCGTACTGGGAAAAGCTCGGTATCAATCCTGACCCGGCAAGCGGTTGCAAGACCTTGTCGAAAGGTATTTCGCCCTACTCCGATGCGCCGGATGGTCCATCGGTCGAAAAAGGCGCGATCGCGCAGATGCTGCGCAACGGCAATAATCCTGGCAACACCGGCACGCCGACCTATGCAGTCAGCCGCACGCTGTACACCCGCACCGCCGGCGGCGCTACGCTGGTGCCGTTCAACGCCGCCAACAGCGGTCTGTCGAGCGACCTGGTCAACTTCATCAAGGGCGCCGACGTCACGCAGGAACGCAGCGCGGATACCACCCTCACCCGCCCATCGATACACGGCGATGTGATCCACTCGCGTCCGCTGCCGCTGGCTTATGACGACAATAATGTCTTCGTGTTCTACGGTTCCAACGACGGCTTCTTCCGCGCCGTCGATGCCAGCAACGGCAAGGAACGCTGGGCCTTTGTTGCGCCGGAATTCTTCAGCCGCCTGAGCCGCCTGAAAGACCAGTTGCCGCTGGTGAACTACCCGAACGTGGCAGGCCCGGGCGACGTATCGGCAGTCGGTAGCCCGAAAGACTACTTCTTCGATGGCTCCACCGGCGTGTACCAGAACCAGCCGCTCACGCCCAGCGATCCAAAGAAAGTCTGGATCTACCCGACCATGCGCCGCGGCGGCCGCATGGTGTACGGCATGGACGTTACCGACATCGACAACCCGCGCCTGATGTGGTCGGCCGGTTGCCCGAACCTGACCGACGACACCGGCTGCACCACCGGCTTTGATGGCATCGGCCAGACCTGGTCGGTTCCTGGCGTCGCCTTCATCAAGGGCTATTCGGCCACCCGTCCACTGATCCTGATGGGCGGCGGCTACGACAACTGCGAAGATGCCAACACCGGCGCACCAACCTGCGTCGCCGGCAAAGGCGGCTACGTCTACATCATGGACGCGGAATCCGGTTCCCTGGTGGCCAGCTTCAAGACCAAGCGCAGCGTTGTCGGCGATATTTCCATGGTCGACATCGACAACGATGGCAAGCCTGACTATGCCTACGCGGCCGATATGGGCGGCAACATCTACCGCATCGACTTCATCGACAGCCCGACCACCAAGGGCGCCCTGAGCTCCAACAATTGGCGCATGTATCGCGTGGCCTACACCAACGAGGCCAGCAGCCCGCGCAAGTTCATGTTTGGCCCGGCACTGCTGTACACCAAAGGCTTCGTCTACGTGGCCCTGGGCAGCGGCGACCGCGAGCACCCATTGTCATGGCAGTACCCATACGACTCGACCACCAACCGCTTCTACGTGGCGCTGGACGACCTGTCGCTCAAGCCGGCGACCGACGACGCAGGCCTGAACATGGACGCCAGCCTGACCAACAGCACCTCGCCAACCGACTGCAACGCGCCAAACGTGCTGCCGAACGGCAGCAGCCGCGGCTGGTTCATGGGCCTGCAGAAGGGCGAGCAGGTTGTGACCTCGTCCCTGATCGTGGGCGGCACCGTCATGTTCAGTACCAACCGTCCAATCGTTGGCAATGCAGCCAGCTGCTCCACCGCCCTGGGTGAGGCGCGCGGCTATGTGGTCAACCTGTTCAACGCTTCCGGCGCAATCGGCAGCGACGGCTTCTGCGGCGGCAACCGCTCCTCCGCCTTTGCTGGCGGCGGCTTGCCTCCTTCGCCGGTGATGGCCACCGGCGTGGAAGTCCATGGCGACCCGCGTGACCCTAACTCCCCGACCCGCCGCGTTTCGGTGGTGATTGGCTCCGGCTACACCCCTTCGGCGATTAACTCCGCTCCGGTCAAGCCGAAAATCGCTTCGGTCCGCAAACGTAAATACACATACGTTAAGGGGCAGTAAGCCACAAGGGGACGCTTCGGCGTCCCCTTCTTCTTCGTGCTACAGTGTGGCATGCACATTTCCAGCTTTACAACCGCCCTGCACCAGGGCCGCGGCAGCGCCTTCCTCCACCTGCACGACTTTCCATCGGACGAACTGTTCGACATCCTCCTCGATGCTTGCCTGCACAACCGGCGTTTGACCGTCAGTGCGAAGGGCCGCGCGCAGCTTGGCTGCATACCTTGATTGCCCACGAAGACAGACTATGCGCCGCAGTCCTCGAAGCCTTTGAAAACCCCGTCGAAGAACAAGACTGCTTCCAGGTCGCCAACCTGGTAGGCCTGTTTGCCAGGAATGGCAATCCAGAGGCGGCAGCCGCACTGCGCCACTCATGGGCCGAAAACGACCTCGCAGGCGAGACTGCAATCATTGCGCTGGACGGTGTGCCGGCGGCGATCGAAGTCGTTCGCCGGCTTGGGCTGCTACTGATTGCCGATCCCGATGAATATGCCGACTCCCTCGAATTCCTGACCGATGACGCGCCATTGCGTGAACAGGTTCTCTCAGAATTGCTCAAGCTGGCGCCAGGCGATGCTGCAATCTCGGCCTACCTCAAACAGCACGAACGGCGGGCCGCCGAGCAAGCCGAGAATGAACAGCTGACCGACGAGCAGCGGCAACAGCAATGGATCGTGCACACTAGCAAGTTCATTTCCGAGAATCCTGCGGCGCGCATCATCGAACTTGCCAGGCAGCCGGGCAAAGGCCAGCACTTTCTGTTCTCACGATTTGGGCGGCAAGCGCCCGACTCCGAACGCCAGGCAATACTGCAAGCTCTTGCATCCGAACCCGATCCCAAGGTACAGCGTTGGCTGCTCGGCGTATTCCGAGCGGAAGGGCTGCATGAATGGGACGACGCTGTCTGGAAACTCGCTCACAGTGAAATTGAGGATGTACGCTTTGCCGCAATCCGTGCTTTGGTATTGCTCAAGGATGACCGGCTCGGTGAATTTGCAAGGCGCAGGATTGGCGATGGCCACATTTCCGCCAAGAGCTGCGATGCAATCCAATTGTTCACAAATCACTACCATCCAGGCGACGAGCTCCTCATACTTAAAGCCCTGGAACGCGCGAATACGGACACCGAAGGCATGCATCGCCTTGGCCTGAGCGCCCTTCGCGTGTGCGAAGCGAACCCGGACACGCGCCTGGCCCAGGTAGCGATCTTCATCTACCGCACCAATCCCTGCACGCTATGCCGGCGGGATATCGTCGAATGGATGAAGGACATGGACTGCCTGCCCGACTGGATTGCCAACGAATGCCGCTACGACGCATTGGACGAAACCCGCGCACTGGTATAAAAAAAGGGACGCCGCAGCGCCCCCTTTCTCCCTTCAGCCAATCGTTCAGGCGAACGACAGCTCCACGCCGGAAGCAGCGGCAATTTCTTCGCGCGTGACGCCAGGCGCCATTTCAGTCACCTTGACGCCGGTCGGAGTCACCTCCATCACGCCCAGGTCGGTAATGATCATGTCGACCACGCCGACGCCGGTCAGCGGCAGGTCGCATTTCTTCAGCAGCTTGTGCGAAGTCGAGCCATCCTTGGCGGTGGCGACGTGCTCCATCAGCACCACCACTTTCTTGACGCCGGCCACCAGGTCCATCGCGCCGCCCATGCCCTTCACCATTTTGCCCGGGATCATCCAGTTGGCCAGGTCGCCCTTTTCCGATACCTGCATCGCACCGAGGATCGCCAGGTTGATCTTGCCGCCGCGGATCATCGCGAACGAATCGGCCGAACTGAAATAAGCGGCGCCCGGCAGTGCAGTCACGGTCTGCTTGCCGGCGTTGATCAGGTCCGCATCCACTTCTGCTTCGGTCGGGAACGGGCCGATGCCCAGCAAGCCGTTTTCCGACTGCAGGAACACTTCGATATTCTGCGGCACATAGTTGGCCACCAGGGTCGGCAAGCCGATGCCCAGGTTCACATAGAAGCCATCCTGCAGCTCTTTCGCCGCGCGTGCGGCCATTTCATCACGAGTCCATGCCATGTTGTCTTCTCCTTAGTTGGCACGCACGGTGCGCTGTTCGATGCGTTTTTCCGGGGTGGCGTTGAGCACGATGCGGTGCACGTAGATGCCCGGCAGGTGCACGGCGTCCGGATCGATGGCGCCCACTTCCACGATTTCTTCCACTTCCACCACGCAGACCTTGCCGGCGGCAGCCACGTTCGGGTTGAAGTTACGGGAGGTTTTGCGGAATACCAGGTTGCCCGACTTGTCGGCCTTCCAGGCTTTGACAAGGGATACGTCGGCCACCAGCGAACGCTCCATCACATATTGTTCGCCGTCGAATTCGCGGATTTCCTTGCCGTCGGCGACGATGGTGCCGACGCCGGTCTTGGTGAAGAAGGCCGGAATGCCGGCACCACCGGCGCGCAGCTTTTCAGCCAGTGTGCCTTGCGGAGTGAATTCAAGTTCCAGTTCGCCGGCCAGGAACTGGCGCGCGAATTCCTTGTTCTCGCCCACGTAGGAGGAGATCATCTTCTTGATCTGGCGGGTCTCCAGCAACTGGCCCAGGCCGAAGCCGTCCACGCCGGCGTTGTTGGAAATCGCGGTCAGGCCGGTGGCGCCGCTATCGCGCAGCGCAGCGATCAGGGCTTCCGGGATGCCGCACAGGCCGAAACCGCCGACCGCAATGGTTTGGCCGTCGGCCACGATGCCGGCCAGGGCGGCCTTGGCATCCGGGTAAATCTTGTTCATTATGTCTCCTTGTTCAAATGGCCAGAAGGCGATTGAGGATAGAATACGCCCGCCCAAACATCAATACCGTAGAAATACCGCAATGCCGATCAATTACGAGTCCATCTTCAAATTCGCCCCGGTAGGCATGTGCGTTTCCCACAGCCGCGTGATCCAGGCCAGTAACGATGCGCTGGCGGCGATGTTCGGCTACGGCGCGGGTGCCCTGGATGGGCAGTCGTTCCAGGTCTTGTATCCGACCCAGGACGAATACCTGCGCACCGGGGACCGCATCATCCCTATCATGAATGCCAAGGGGCGCTATTCGGACGAACGCATCATGCGCCGCGCCAATGGGGAATTGTTCTGGTGCCACGTGACCGGGCGCGCGCTCGATACGGCCCAGCCGCTGGGCGCAGGCATCTGGACGTTTGAGGACGTGTCGGAGCAGAGGCCGGTTTCCGCCGCCCTCACGCCGCGTGAACGGGAAATTGCGGCGCTGCTGGTGGAGGGCAAGACCAGCAAGATGATTGCGCGAGATGCCGGCTTGTCGCCGCGGACGGTGGAAATGCACCGGGCCAGGTTGATGCGCAAGTTCGGGGCGGCGACGGCGACGGAGCTTGTTCATAAGCTGGCTGGGGCGCGCTGAAAACCGGTAAACCGGGGTCTGACGGTTCTAACCGGCCATCATCCCGTCGTCGGCAGAAATGATCGCGCCATTGATAAAGTGCGCCTCATCCCCCGCCAGCAGCAGCAATAGCCCATCCAGATCCTCCGGCTTGCCGGCCCGCTTGCGAGGCAGCATATCAATCAGCCGCTTGCCCTGGTCGCTGGCGAAGTAATCCTCATTGATCTCGGTTTCGATATAGCCGGGGCAAATGGCATTGGTGTTAATGCCATACTTGCCCCACTCCACCGCCATGGCCTTGGTCATCTGCACCACGCCTGCCTTGCTCATGCAGTACACCCCGATCTGCGGCAGCACGCGCAGTCCTGCCACGGAGGCGATATTGATAATCCGGTGCTGCTTGCGAGAGTCGCCCTTGGCCCGCGCAATCATGCGCTTGGCCGTTTCCTGTGCCACGAAAAAGGCTCCGCGCAGGTTGCAGTCCATGACAAAGTCATAATCCTCCGGCGACACATCAAGCAAACGTTGCGTCATTGATACACCGGAATTATTGACCAGGATGTCGATCGGGCCCGCCTCGGTTTCAGCATGGGCGATGGCCGATTTGATGCTCGCGTAGTCGGTCACGTCCAACGTGACCACATGGGCAGCACCGCCATCGGCTTCGATTTCGGCACGCAGTTCTTTCAGGCGTTCGATGCGGCGCGAGGCCAGCACCACCTGGCAACCTGCCTTGGCCAGCACCTTGGCAAAACGGGCACCAAGACCGCTGGAGGCGCCCGTGATCAGGGCGATTTTGCCCTCAAAATTTACTTCGATCCCCACCGGCTACTCCTTTTGATTCTGTCCCGACATCATGACACAAAAAACCTCCTTATTAGATTGCCACGTCTAATATTAGCCCTCACAATGGCGCCACCGTTGCAATACCCCGGAAAAAAGAGCACACTCGTTCTATTTCCAGCATCGAATTTCCCATCATTCTTACAAAAACACTATGAGCAACCTTGTAGAACAGTACGGCCCGCGCGAGGCAATGGAGTACGACGTTGTGATCGTTGGCGGCGGCCCTGCTGGCCTGTCGGCAGCGATCAAGATCAAGCAACTGAATCCGGATACTTCCGTGGTTGTGCTGGAAAAAGGCGGCGAACTCGGCGCCCATATCCTGTCCGGCGCGGTGATGGACCCGAAAGCACTCACCGAACTGATCCCTGATTGGAAAGAGCTGGGCGCTCCGCTGAACACCGCCGTGACCGAAGACCGCGTGCTGTTTCTGACCGAGACCAAGGCTTTCAAGACCCCCAACTTCATGCTGCCGAAGTGTTTCGAGAACCACGGCAATTATGTCATTTCGCTGGGCAATGTGGTGCGCTGGCTGGGCCAGCAGGCGGAAGCCCTGGGCGTGGAAATCTTCCCTGGCTTCACCGGCGCCGAAATCCTGTACAACGATGACGGTTCGGTCAAAGGTGTTGCCACCGGCAATATGGGCGTGAAGCGCGATGGCGAACCTGGCCCTGACTTCCAGCTCGGCATGGAACTGCACGGCAAGTACACCCTGTTCGCCGAAGGTGCGCGTGGCCACCTGGGCAAGCAGTTGATGGCCAAGTACGACCTGAACAAGGGCAAGGATCCACAGTCCTATGGCATCGGCATCAAGGAACTGTGGGAAATCGATCCGGCCAAGCACCAGCCTGGCCTGGTGATTCACACCACCGGCTGGCCGCTGGACACCAAGACTTACGGCGGCTCCTTCCTGTACCACCTGGAAAACAACCAGGTCATGATCGGCTACGTGGTGGGCCTGGATTACGAGAATCCATACCTGTCGCCCTACGAAGAATTCCAGCGCTACAAGACCCACCCGGAAATCCGCACCTTCCTCGAGGGCGGCAAGCGTATCTCCTATGGTGCGCGCGCCATTACCGCCGGCGGCCTGCAGTCGCTGCCTAAGCTGGTGTTCCCGGGCGGCGCGCTGATCGGCTGTGACGCCGGTTTCCTGAACATGAGCCGCATCAAAGGCTCGCACGCTGCGATCAAATCCGGCATGCTGGCTGCGGAAGCCGTGGTGGCAGCGCTGGGCGCCGGCCGCTCGGCTGACGAACTGGCCGCCTACCCGACCGCCTTCGAACAGTCCTGGCTGCACGAAGAGCTGCACGTGGCGCGTAACGTCAAGCCATGGCTGAAGAAGGGCCTGTACCTGGGCTCCCTGATGACCGGCATCGACCAGATCGTGTTCCGCGGCAAGGCGCCGTGGACCCTGCACCATTCGACCCCGGACCACGCCTGCCTGCGCCCTGCTTCCGAGTTCAGCCCAATCACCTATCCGAAGCCGGATGGCAAGCTGACCTTCGACCGCCTGTCGTCGGTGTTCATCTCGAATACCAACCACGCCGAAGACCAGCCGATCCACCTGACGCTGAAAGACAATTCGGTGCCGGTGAATGTCAACCTTGCCAAATTTGCAGGCCCGGAATCGCGCTACTGCCCGGCCGGCGTCTACGAATTCGTCAAGACCGACGAAGGCCAGGACCGCCTGCAGATCAACGCGCAGAACTGCGTCCATTGCAAGACTTGCGATATCAAGGACCCGACCCAGAACATCGTCTGGATCACGCCAGAGGGCGGCGGCGGTCCGAACTACCCAAATATGTAAGATCCAAGGGGGCTTCGGCCCCCTTTTTCATGGTCACCCTGGCAAGGACCCAAAAAAAATCAAAAAAATTTCCACTCGGCATTTAATGCTCCCGGTCCCACGGTCGTCTTGTACTTCTGAGAGCGCAGAAAAAGACCCGCTGCTCGATTTGAACCAACCACCCAGGAGTTATCATGCTGAGCCTTCACACCAACGCAGCGGCCCTGTCCGCCCAAAACTCGATCTCCCGCACCCAGACCGGCCTGTCGACTTCGATGACCCGCCTGAGCACCGGCTTCCGTATCAACTCGGCAATGGACGACGCTGCCGGCCTGCAGATTGCAACCCGTCTGAAAACCCAGACCAGCGGCATGACCGTGGCAATGCGCAACACCCAGAACTCGATCTCCCTGATGCAAACCGCTGAAGGCGCACTGGACGAATCGACCAACATCCTGAACCGCATGAAAGACCTGGCAACCCAGGCAGCCGACGATTCCTCCACCTCCGCTGACCGTACCGCGATGCAGAAGGAATTCGACACCCTGACCGACGAACTGTCGAACATCGTTGCCAACACCAAGTTCGGCGGCACCACCCTGTTCAACAGCGCCGGCGGCAAGCTGACCGCAGCCCTGAAGTTCCAGATCGGTGCTGACTCGACCGAAACCATGACCGGCGACTTCACCACCGAACTGACCAAAGTCGGCACCGACGTGCTGGCAGCAGCAGCAGGTTTCGTCACCACCGGCGCCGGCGCCGCAGCTGGTTCCGAACTGGGTACCGCGACCTCCGTGGCAGCTAACGCCACCATCGGCAAGCTGGCAACCGCGATTGACTCGGTTGGCGCCCTGCGCTCGAAACTGGGTGCTGTGTCGAACCGCCTGGACCACGTCTACAACAACTTGTCCAACATCTCGACCAACACCAAGAACGCAACCGGCCGCATCATGGACGTTGACTTCGCATCCGAATCCGCTTCGATGACTTCGTCGCAGATGCTGCTGCAAGCCGGCACCGCCATGCTGAAGCAGTCCAACAGCCAGTCGTCCCTGGTCCTGTCCCTGCTGCAGTAATCCCGCAGGTGGCCTGAGAAAGCCAACCGTGCGCGGTTGGCTTTTTTTATATCGCCGTATTACTATCAGTTTGTATGGCAATCGATCGCGTCACTCCTTCCAATCCGAGCCTGAGCATCCACGACCGCCAGGTCCGGGAGAATCCTGGCCAGGTCAATGCCCAGCCGGTTCCGCCGGTTGCCCAGCCACCAGGCGATACGCCCGAGTTCGCGCTGCAAAGCGGCCTGCCCGCTTCCGTCGGTGCCCTGATCGAGGCAATGGAAGGTGCGCAGCAAAACCAGCTGGTGCGAAGCACGGCTGCCGCGGGCGCCACCATCGGCGCCCTGCTGTCGCAGGAAGCGCTGTCGATGCAGCCCAACCAGTTATTTCCCTTGCGCCAGATGGTCTGGCATACCCCCGACACCAATTTGCTGGCCGCGTCCTGGCAAGTCATGGTGCGCACCTACGGCGAGCAGCGCGCCGCCCTGCAACAGCAGAATGAAGGCCGCCATGTCCCTTCCAGCCTGTTCATGGCCGATCCGCCGCCGCCCGTGCTGCGCGATGGGCGCCCGTATCCGGGCCTGGTGTCCGAGCTGGATGCCTGGCGTTTCGCGGTCTACGCCTGGGGCGCCGAAAAGCTGACGCTGCGCGTGGTGGCGCGCGATCCGGGCCAGGAAGAAGGTCCGCCGGAACAGCGCCGCCGCCGTCCGCGCGTGGCGCTGCGCCTGGAAATGAACTTGCCCGACATCGGCAAGATTGTGGTTCAGATGGAGCCTTCAGAACTTGGCGTAGTGCTGGAAATCGGCGCCGCCAGCAATGAAGCGATGCAGCAGATGCGCGAGCTGTTGCCCCGCATCGCCACCATCATTGGCCAATGCGGCCTGCAGATCGTGCGCGCGCGCCTGATGCGCGAACTGACGCCGGTCAATCATCTCGACAACGACCCGTCGCGCACCCAGGTCGCGCTGCTCACGGCATCCCTGTTCAAGGCGATGGCGGAAGTAGCTGTGTTCCTGTCGCAGCCACGCTTGCCGGAACAAGCGCTGTCGGCCTAGTCCAGTAGCCCGGCTGCGCATAGACTTCCTTCAATTCGTCGATGAAGAAGCGTATCTTCGCCGGCAGATGCCTTTGCTGCAGGTAGACGGCCATGATGTCGTAATCGGGCAGCGCAAAATCATCCAGCACGGTAATCAGGCTGCCCTCCGCCAGTTGCGCCTGGATCTCCCACGTTGACCGCCATGCCAGTCCCAGGCTTTCGCACGCCCAGCGGTGCAGCAACTCGCCGTCGTTGCAGTCCAGGTTCCCCTGCACCCTTACCGTGACGGGCTTGCCGCCCTGCTGGAAGTACCAGCCGCGCTGCTGGCCGCCCTGCAGGTTGAAGGCCAGGCAGTTGTGCTGGGCCAGGTCGTCCAGCGTGCGCGGAATGCCGTGCCGCTCGAAGTATTCCGGTGTGCCGCATACAACACGGCGATTCTTTGCCAGCCGCACCGCCACGAAACTGGGGTCGATCACGCCGCCGATGCGGATGCCCAGGTCATAGCCTTCGCGCACCAGGTCGATCACCTGGTCGGTCAGGTTGAACGAGATCTGCACGTCGGGATTGGCGGCCAGAAAAGCCGGCGCGTGCGGTGCAACATGCTGGCGCCCGAACGAGGCCGGCGCGGACACGATCAGGTGGCCGGTCGCCTTGTGCCGCCCCTCCGAAATATTGCGCTCGGCGATGTCGAGGCCAGAGAGCAGCTTGCGGCAATCTTCGAGGAAGACATTGCCCTGCTCCGTCAGCGTCAAATGGCGCGTGGTGCGGTGCATCAGTTTTACCCCCAAACGCTTTTCCAGCGCGTCGATCCGGCGCCCCAGCATCACCGGCGTGATGTTCTGTTCCAGCGCGGCACGCGCCAGGCTGCCCTTCTCGACCACGGCCACGAAGGCCTCGATTTGCTTCAATTTGTCCATGCCTCGATTATTCCATACCCAGAGTATCGAATGAAACGATTTTTTGTCGTCTTATCAGGGGAACTCATCGCCTATAGCATACAAAACATCAACAACAGACTTTGCATGCATATCAGGAGACCACCATGGCAAAAATGACGGCAGCCGAAGCGGCTGTCCACGTACTGCAGAAGGAAGGCATTTCGGTCGCGTTCGGCGTGCCGGGCGCCGCCATCAATCCGCTGTACGCTGCACTGAAAAAGAACGGCAAGATCAAGCACATCCTGGGCCGCCACGTCGAAGGCGCCTCCCACATGGCTGAAGGCTACACCCGCGCTGCCCCTGGCAACATCGGTGTCTGCATCGGCACTTCCGGCCCGGCCGGCACCGACATGATCACCGGCCTGTACTCGGCGCAAGCGGACTCGATCCCGATCCTGTGCATCACCGGCCAGGCGCCGCGCGCCCGCCTGCACAAGGAAGATTTCCAGGCCGTGGACATCTCGTCCATCGCCAAACCGGTCACCAAGATGGCGACCACGGTCCTGGAACCGGCCCAGGTACCGCGCGTATTCCAGCAGGCCTTCCACCTGATGCGCTCCGGCCGTCCGGGCCCGGTGCTGATCGACCTGCCGTTCGACGTGATGATGGCGCAGATCGAATTCGATCCCGAGACCTACACCCCGCTCGACGCCTTCAAGCCGCGCGCCTCGCGTGCCCAGGTTGAAAAAGCGCTGGCGATGATGAACGACGCCGAGCATCCGCTGATCACCGCCGGCGGCGGCATCATCAACGCCAACGCATCCGCCCTGCTTCAGGAATTCGCCGAAATCGTCAACGTGCCGGTGATCCCGACCCTGATGGGCTGGGGTACCATCCCCGACGACCATCCGCTGATGGCGGGCATGGCCGGCCTGCAGACCAGCCACCGCTACGGCAACGCCACCGTGCTGGCCTCCGACTTCATCATCGGCATCGGCAACCGCTGGGCCAACCGGCACACCGGCTCGGTCGACGTGTTCACCGAAGGCCGCACCTTCGTGCACGTGGATATCGAGCCAACCCAGATCGGCCGCGTGTTCGGTCCTGACCTGGGCATCGTGTCCGACGCCGGCTATGCACTGGAACTGTTCATCGAGGTTGCCAGGGAATGGAAGGCCGCCGGCAAGCTGCGCGATCGCACCGGCTGGGTGGCGCAATGCCAGCATCGCAAGCGCACCATGCTGCGCCGTACCGACTACGACAACGTGCCGGTCAAGCCGCTGCGCGTCTACGAGGAAATGAACAAATACTTCGGCCGCAATACGCGCTATGTGTCCGCCATTGGCCTGTCGCAGATCGCCGCTGCGCAATTCCTGCACGTCTACCAGCCGCGCAACTGGATCAACTGTGGCCAGGCCGGCCCTCTGGGCTGGACCATTCCCGCCGCGCTGGGCGTGCGCGCATCCGATCCGACCACCGACATCGTGGCCATTTCGGGCGACTACGACTTCCAGTTCCTGATCGAAGAACTGGCCGTCGGCGCGCAATTCAAGCTGCCTTACATCCACGTGCTGGTGAATAACTCGTACCTGGGACTGATCCGCCAGTCGCAGCGCGGCTTCGACATGGACTTCTGCGTGCAACTGTCCTTCGAAAACGTGAATGCGCCCGAATTGAATGGCTACGGCGTCGACCACGTGGCCGTGGTGGAAGGCCTGGGCTGCAAAGCGATCCGCGTGCACCAGCCGGACGACATCATCCCGGCCTTCGAACAGGCCCGCGAACTGATGGCCAAGCACAGCGTGCCGGTCGTGGTGGAAGTGATCCTGGAGCGCGTGACCAACATCGCCATGGGCACCGAGATCAATGCCATCAACGAATTCAATGACATCATCGACGCCGCATAAGGAACTGCAATGCCAAAATTCGCTGCCAACCTGACCATGCTGTTCAACGAGCAGCCTTTCCTGGAACGCTTCGGCGCCGCCGCGCGCAATGGCTTCAAGGGAGTGGAGTTCCTGTTCCCCTACGAGTTCGAACCGCAACAGGTGCATGAGCAACTGGAGCGGCACAAGCTGGACATGGTGCTGCACAACCTCCCGGCCGGCAATTGGGCCGGCGGTGAACGCGGCATCGCCTGCCACCCGAACCGCATTCCGGAATTCGAGCAGGGCGTGGAAACTGCTCTCGCCTATGCCAGCGTGCTGGGCACCCAGCGCATCAACTGCCTGGCCGGCATCAAGCCGGACGGCGTGGCCGATGCTGATGCCCGCGCCACCCTGGTAAGCAACCTGAAGTTCGCGGCTGCGGCACTGAAGAAGGCCGGGATCCCGCTACTGATCGAGCCGATCAACACCTTCGACATCCCTGGCTTCTTCCTGTCCGGCACCCGCCAGGGACTGGACCTGATTGAGTCGGTGGGCTCGGATAACTTGTTCCTGCAGTACGACATCTACCACATGCAGCGCATGGAGGGCGAACTGGCCAACACGATCAAGAACCACCTGTCGGTCATCAAGCATATCCAGCTGGCCGACAATCCGGGCCGCTTCGAACCGGGCAGCGGCGAAATCAATTACCGCTACCTGCTCAACTTCCTCGACCAGGTCGGCTACGACGGCTGGGTGGGCTGCGAATACAAACCAAGGGCCGGCACCGAAGCAGGCCTGGGCTGGCGCGCTGAACTGGCCGCGCAATAACCAAAGGAGAAAGCATCATGCAAAAACTCGGATTCATTGGCCTCGGCATCATGGGCGGCCCTATGGCAGGACACCTGCAGGCAGCCGGCCACAAACTATACCTGCACGACGTGAAGAACCCGCCGGCCAACCTGGTCGACGGCGGCGCAACGGTCTGCACCTCGGCGATGGAAGTAGCGAAGCGCGCCGACATCATTTTCCTGATGGTGCCGGACACCCCGCAGGTGGAAGAAGTCCTGTTCGCCGAAGACGGCATTGCCGCCGGCCTGAGCGCCGGCAAGATCGTGGTCGACATGAGCTCCATCTCGCCGATCGCCACCAAGGAATTCGCCAGGAAGATCAACAAGAAGAGCTGCGCTTACCTGGATGCCCCGGTATCGGGCGGCGAAGTGGGCGCCAAGGCGGCCTCGCTGACCATCATGGTTGGCGGCCCGCAGGAGGCTTTCGACACCGTCAAGCCGCTATTTGACCTGATGGGCAAGAACATCACCCTGGTCGGGGGCAACGGCGACGGCCAGACCACCAAGGTCGCCAACCAGATCATCGTGGCGCTGAACATCCAGGCCGTGGCGGAAGCGCTGCTGTTCGCATCGAAAGCCGGCGCCGATCCTGCCAGGGTGCGTGAAGCGCTGATGGGCGGTTTCGCATCCTCGCGCATCCTGGAAGTGCACGGCGAGCGCATGGTGAAGCGCACCTTCAACCCTGGCTTCCGCATCGCACTGCACCAGAAGGATTTGAACCTGGCACTGCAAGGCGCCAAGGCCCTGGGCGTATCGCTGCCAAACACCTCGGCTACGCAGGAATTGATGAATGCCTGCGCCGCCAACGGCTTGTCAGGCCTCGACCACTCCGCGCTGTGCCAGGCAATCGAACTGATGTCCAACCACCGCATCGCACAGGCCTGATATGACGCCCGCACCAGCCCCACGCGAGCTCCTGCTCGACCTGTACAACGCAGCCATCGCTGCGGTCCATCCGCGCAACCTGGTGCAGGACTACCTGCCGCCGCCGCCCACCAACGGCAGGACGTTGGTGATCGGTGCCGGCAAAGGCGCCGCCGCCATGGCGCAAGCGGTGGAACAGAGCTGGCAAGGCCCGTTGTCCGGGCTGGTGGTAACCCGCTATGGCCATGGTGCGGACACGCAGCATATCGAAGTCGTGGAAGCATCCCATCCAGTGCCGGACGACGCCGGCCAGAAGGCAGCCGCACGCATGCTGGAAATGGTACAGGGCCTGACCGGGAACGACCTGGTGCTGTGCCTGATTTCCGGCGGCGGTTCGGCCCTCCTGGCGCTGCCGGCCGATGGCATCTCGCTGGCCGAGAAGCAGGCGCTGAACAAGGCGCTGCTGAAAAGTGGCGCCACCATCGGCGAGATGAATTGCGTGCGCAAGCACCTGTCCGCCATCAAGGGCGGGCGCCTGGCGCTGGCCTGCGGCAAGGCACGGGTGGTGACGCTGCTGATTTCGGACGTGCCGGGCGACGATCCGCGCGTGATCGCCAGCGGGCCGACCCTGCCCGACGCCACCACCAGCGCCGAAGCGCTGGCGATCTTGTGCAAGTACCGGATCGAGATCCCGAAAAGCGTCCTGGCACACCTGCAATCGGATGCCAGTGAGACGCCAAAACCCGGCGATGCCCGCTTCGGCGGTCACAGCCACCACGTCATCGCCACGGCCCAACATGCGCTGGAAGCTGCCGCTGCCAAGGCGCGCGCAGCCGGCATCACACCGTACATCCTGTCCGACGGGATTGAGGGCGAAGCACGCGACATTGGCCTGATGCATGCGGCCATGGCGCGCCAGGTGGCGGCGCGTAACCAGCCGTTCCAGCGCCCTTGCGTGATCCTTTCCGGCGGTGAGACCACGGTCACCGTGCGCGGCAACGGGCGCGGCGGTCGCAACGTCGAATTCCTGCTCAGCTTCGCGCTGGCCATGGAAGGCGCCACCGGCGTGCATGCTATCGCCTGCGACACCGACGGCATTGACGGCTCGGAAGATAATGCCGGCGCAGTCTACGCCCCGGATTCACTGGGCCGCGCCGAAGCGAAAGGCGTCAGCGGCAAGCACCTGCTGGCCAATAACGACGCTTACAGCTTCTTCAGCGCCCTGGACGACCTTGTGGTCAGCGGTCCGACCCGCACCAACGTGAACGACTTCCGCGCCATCCTGATTCTTTGATTCATTGAGAATAGAGAGAGACACCAATATGCGTCGCGAACGCAAAGCAAAAATCGTAGCAACCCTCGGCCCTGCAAGCAGTGAATACGCCACCATCAAGGCACTGTTCGAAGCAGGCGCCGACGTCTTCCGCTTCAACTTCAGCCACGGCAGCCATGCCGACCACCAGGCCCGCTACGGCATCGTGCGTGCCATCGAGAAGGAATTGGGCCGCCCGATCGCCATCCTGGCCGATTTGCAAGGCCCGAAGCTGCGCATCGGCCAGTTCGAAGGCGGCAAAGTGACGCTGGATGCCGGCGCCGAATTCCAACTGGACCTGGCGCCCGCGCTGGGCAGCGCCTCGCGCGTCCGCCTGCCCCACCCTGAACTGTTTGCAGCCGTCAGCGCCGGCCAGTCGCTTTTGCTGGACGACGGCCGCATCCGGCTGGAAGTCCTGGCCAGCGACGCCAGCACCATTCGCACCCGCGTGGTGGACGGCGGTGTGCTGTCGGACCGCAAAGGGGTCAACGTGCCGGATGCGGTGCTGCCGATCCCGGCCTTGACCGCCAAGGACAAGGCGGACCTGGAGTTCGCACTCGGGCTGGGCGTGGACTGGATCGCACTGTCCTTCGTGCAGCTACCGGAAGATGTGGCGCAGGCCAAGGAACTGGTGCAAGGCCGTGCCGGCGTGCTGTCCAAGCTGGAAAAACCAGCCGCCCTGGACCGGCTGGAGGAAATTGTCGGCGTATCCGATGCCATCATGGTGGCGCGCGGTGATCTCGGCGTTGAACTTCCTCCCGAACGCGTGCCCGGCGTGCAGAAACGCATCGTGCGCCTGTGCCGCAAGCACGGCAAGCCGGTGGTCGTCGCTACGCAGATGCTGGAATCGATGGTCAGTGCGCCAGTCCCGACCCGCGCGGAAGCTTCCGACGTCGCCAACGCCGTGTATGAAGGCGCGGACGCCGTGATGCTGTCGGCTGAATCGGCCAGCGGCGCCTATCCGGTGCAGGCGGTATCGATCATGGACCGCATCATTTCCGAAGTCGAGCGCGACCCGCTGTATCCAGCCGTGATCGAGGCCCAGCACCAGGCGCCGTTGCCGAACAAGGGCGATGCCATCAGCGCAGCCATGCGCGACGCGGCCCGAATCATGGGCGCCAAAGCGATGGTGGCATACACCACTTCGGGGCATAGCAGCCTGCGCACGGCACGCGAGCGCCCGATGGCACCAATTGTCAGCATCACTCCGAAGCCGGAGACGGCGCGCCGCCTGGCACTGGCCTGGGGCGTGCATAGCACCGTGAGCCAGGATGTGAACAGTGTGGATGAGATGGTGGCGGCAGCTTGCCGTACCGCGCTGCGTGAGGGATTTGTGAAGCCAGGCGACCAGATCGCCATCGCGGCAGGCACGCCATTCGGCCAGCCGGGCAGCACCAACCTCCTGCGCCTCGCCGAAATCTGGCCTCAATAAGTTTCAACGTACAGGCTTTCTCTTTTAACGCCGGTCCTCCAACCGGCGTCTTTTTTTATTCTCCGCGCTGATGTACTTGAACGCCTGCCGCATAGGTTGCAGCAATGGCGCGATCATCGCCCAGCAAGGCCATTGCAAACAGCAACTCCTCCAGGCTGTCGCAACGTGTAGTTCGGCGCTCCAGCAATGGCGTCGCCTTAGGATCGAGCACGATAAAGTCCGCCTCGGCGCCGGCCACGAAGTTACCCACTGTGCCTTCAAGCTGCATGCTGCGCGCTCCGCCCAGGGTCGCCATGTAGAACATGCGCAGTGCCGGCAAGTAGGTTCCTCCCATGCGCGCCACCTTGTAAGTTTCGTTCATGGTCTGCAGCATGGAGAACGAAGTGCCGCCGCCTACGTCGGTGGCCAGCGACAGCGCAACCTGCTGCCGGTCCGCAGCGGCGAAGTCGAACAACCCACTGCCCAGGAACAGGTTGGAAGTGGCACACATGGATATGGCAGTTCCGGTGGCCGCCATGCGCGCGCGGTCCTCGTTATCCAGCCAGATGCAATGCGCATACATCGAACGCGCTCGCAGCAATCCGTACTTGTCGTACACGTCCAGGTAACTGCGTGCATCAGGGAACAAAGACTTCACCCACGCCACTTCGTCCGCATTTTCCGCCACGTGCGTCTGCACGTAGGTATCCGGATACGCGCGCGCCAATTCGCCGCACATATGCATTTGGGCTTCGGTGGAAGTCGGAGCAAAACGTGGCGTGAGCGCGTACATATTGCGGCCCTTGTTGTGCCAGCGGTGAATCAGCTCCTCGCTTTCGCGCGCACCGGTTTCTGCCGTGTCCTGCAGGAAGCCCGGGCAATGGCGGTCCATCATCACCTTGCCCGCCGCCATACGCAGGTTGCGCGCTTCCGCTGCGCCGAAGAAGGCGTCCACCGATTCCGGATGAACGGTGCAGTACACCATGGCTGTCGTGGTGCCGCACCGAAGCAGCTCCCTGACAAAGAAGTCGGCCACCTCACCCGCATGTGCCGGGTCCTTGAACTGGCGCTCGGTGGGGAAAGTATAGGTATCCAGCCAAGGCAGCAGGCCTGGAGCCGGCGAGGCAATCATGTCCGTCTGCGGGTAGTGGATGTGGGTGTCGATAAAACCCGGCATGATGATCCTGCCGCGGTAGTCGCGCACCTGGGTTTCCGGCGGCAGCTTGCCCTTCAACTGCTGATAATCGCCGGCGGCCAGCACACGGCCGTCGCTGATCGCCAGCAGGCCATCTTCATGCCACGCATGTGCGCCAGCATTGAACGCCGGATCCGCCGTGAAGTGAAGGATGCTGGCACGAAAAGCTTTCAAAGTAGTCATGGCGCCTTCCTAGCTGCCGCGGTAAGTCGAATACGCCCACGGCGAGACCACGATTGGAACGTGGTAGTTCGCGTCCGTGTCCGCAATGCCAAAAGCGATGATCACCTCGTCGACGAAACGCGGTTGCGGCAGCGCCACGCCTTGCGCAGCAAAGTAGTCTCCTGCCGCAAAAACCAGTTCGTATTTGCCCGCCACGACCTCACCGCCAGTCAGCAAAGGCGTTTCGCAACGGCCGTCCTGGTTGGTAGTGTCGGTCTTCAACAACACTTTTGTGTTTCCCTCAACGCGGAAAAGCTTCACTTTTACGCCCGCGCCAGGCTTGCCCTGTGTGATATCCAGGACGTGTGTACTCAGTTTGCCCATATGGTCTCCTCTTGTGAATGAAGAAAATCATATACGGCAGGCCATTGCGATATATACACGGCGATGAATATCAACCATGACGTGCACGGACATAATCGGGGCTCCATATCAAAAAATACAGGAGACACCATGCAGCAAGCATTACGCGTAGCGGCAGCCGGCACCATCGCTGTCCTGGCCCTGGCGATGGGCGCGCAACCAGCCAGCGCCGCCGACTGGAGCGACACTTCAATCGGCTACCGTTACGGCAGCAAATTCGCAGAGCCGTACAACCCGAACGACATCCGCAAGCAGATCCTGAACTGGACCTACGTCGACGGTTACAAATACGGCGGCAATTACATGAACCTGGACTTCCTGCGTTCCGACGGCAAGGACAACAACGCGCACGAAGCCTACCTGCTGTACCGCCACACCCTGGACCTTGGCAAAGTAAGCGGCAAGAACTTCAAATTCGGTCCGGTACGCGGAGTTGGCATCACCGCAGGCTTCGACTGGAACACCAAGAACGACGACAGCTACAACTCGCGCAAGCGCATGATCGTTGCCGGCCCGACCCTGATGCTGGACGTGCCGGGCTTCCTGAATGTGAGCCTGCTTGGCCTGTGGGAAAGCAACCAGCCACTGGGCATCGCCAAGCGCTACAAATACGACACGCACGCCATGTTGAACGCCGCCTGGGGCATTCCGCTCGGTTCCGGCTTCAGCTTCGAAGGCTATGCCAACTGGATCGGCAGCAAAGGCAAGGACGAATTCGGCGGCCAGACTTCACCGGAGGTGAACATCGACGCCCAGGTGATGTATGACCTGAGCGGCCACCTGGGCGCCAAGCCGAATAGCTTCAAGGTCGGCGTGGAGTACCAATACTGGCGCAACAAATTCGGGAATCCGCATAATATCCCCGGCAGCACGGCAAAGACCCCGATGATCCGCGCGGAGTACCATTTCTGACGAAAACCGACCCACAGCGGCATGCCGAATAGCACCGGAACAAGTAGTTCAGACAAAAATCCTATCACGGAGACACCATGAACAACCTGCTATACCAGGTGGATGACCGTCCACCGCCAATCACAACCGCCCTGCTGGCGGCCCAGCATATGCTGGCCGCACTGGGCGGCATCATCGCCGTCCCCCTGGTTGTCGGCGCAGTCCTGAAGCTTCCCGCCGACCAGGTGGTAGCGCTGGTCAATGCTGCCCTGCTAGGTTCCGGCATCGTCACCACCATCCAATGCATCGGCGTAGGCCGGGTCGGCATCCGCCTGCCTTGCGTGATGGGCACCAGCTTCGCCTTTGTCGGTGCAGCCATCAGCGTTGGCCTGGAGCATGGCGTCCCCGGGATCCTGGGCTCCTCGCTTGCCGGTTCCGCGATCATGATCCTCGGCAGCTTCTTCATGCCGCAGATCCGCAAGCTGTTCCCGCACCAGGTAACGGCGGTGGTCGTGACCATGATCGGGCTGTCGCTGGTGCCGGTTGCAGTCGACTGGGCCGCCGGCGGCAAGAACGCCGGTGCGAATTACGGCGACCCGACCAATCTTGGCATCGCCCTGTTCGTGCTGGCGACCGTCATCGCACTGGTCCAATTCGGCAAAGGCATCATCTCCGCCGCCGCGGTGGTGATCGGCATTGCGATCGGCTATTGCGTGTGCCTGGGACTGGGCCTGGTGAATTTCTCGGCCGTCCAGAAAGCCGCAGTCTTCGCCGTGCCACAGCCCCTGTATTTCGGCATGACGTTCCCGCTTAGCGGCATCCTGGCGATGGCCCTGGCATATGTTGTCACCATCGTGGAAACCACCGGCACCTTCATGGCGCTGGGTTCCGCCACCAAAACCAAGATGAAGGGCAAGCTGCTGTGCCGTGGCGTTCTGTGCGACGGCCTGGGTTCGGCGTTCGTGTCGGTGCTGGGCGCGCCGCCGGTATCGACTTTCGCGCAGAACGTGGGTGTCATTTCGCTGACTGGCGTGGCAAGCCGCTACGTGGTGGCGCTGACCGGTATATTCCTGGCCGCAGCCGGCCTGTTCCCGGTACTTGGTGCGATTGTCGTGACGATCCCGCAACCGGTGCTGGGCGGCGCGGGCCTGATGATGTTCGCGATGATCATTGCGGCGGGTGTGCAGATGCTATCGAACGTCGAACACGATAAGCGTACTGGCCTGCTGATCGCTGTATCGGTGGGCTGCGGCCTGGCCGTGTCGGTCCGTCCTGAACTGCTGTCCAAGCTGCCGGCCTTTGTGCACGAAATCTTCGGCTCCGGCATCTCCACCGCCGCAATCGTGGCCGTGTTACTGAACCTGGTGCTGCCGGACCGCCCGGTTGCCGAACACGACGAAGACGAAGAAGAGGATGTACCGCAGCCGATGCTGATCCCGAAAGTCGGCTAAACTCCCCGGGGCCTGCACCTTCACGTCGCAGGCCCGGTCCTTTCCCTGACATTGTTTCCGCATTGCCCCGCGCATTGTTTCCGCAGTGTTTAATCATTTCGAGAAAAACTGAATGAGTAAAACTCTCCTGATCAAGAACGCGCGCGTGGTTGTCACGATGGACGAACAGCGCCGCGAAATCGACAATGGCGCCATCTACGTGCGCGGCAACGTCATCGAACAAGTCGGCCCGACCGCAGAACTGCCGCAGTCGGCCGACGAGGTGATTGAGGCAACCGGACATGTAGTGGTCCCCGGCCTGGTCAATACCCACCACCACATGTACCAAAGCCTGACGCGTGTGATCCCAACCGCGCAAAACGGCGAATTATTCAACTGGCTGACCAACCTTTACCCGATCTGGGCCAACCTGGATGCCGAAATGGTGCACGCGTCGACGCTGACTGCCATGTCGGAATTGATCCTGTCCGGCTGCACTACCAGCAGCGACCACCTGTACATCTACCCCAACGATTGCCGGCTCGACGACAGCATCGAAGCCGCCGCCAAAATCGGCATGCGCTTCCACGCCGCCCGAGGCTCGATGAGCGTCGGCCAGTCCAAAGGCGGCTTGCCTCCCGACTGCGTGGTCGAAGATGAAAAAGCGATCCTGCGCGACACCCAGCGCCTGATCGAGACTTATCACGACACCGAACGCCACGCCATGCAACGCATCGTCGTCGCCCCCTGCTCCCCATTCTCCGTTTCGCGCGACCTGATGAAAGAGGCCGCAGCGCTGGCCCGCAGCCACGGCGTATCGCTGCACACCCATCTCGCGGAGAACGTCAACGACATAGCCTATAGCCGCGAGAAATTCAAGATGACCCCGGCCGAATACGCCGAGGACTGCGGCTGGGTCGGGCACGACGTTTGGCACGCCCATTGTGTGCAGCTCGATGATGATGGGATCTACATGTTCGCCAGGACTGGCACGGGCGTGGCGCACTGCCCCTGCTCGAACATGCGCCTGGCCTCCGGCATTGCCCCAATCCGCAAGATGGTCGATGCTGGCGTGCCCGTCGGCCTGGGTGTCGACGGCTCCGCTTCGAATGATGGCGCCCACATGCTGGGTGAAGTGCGGCAAGCCATGCTGCTGCAACGTGTCGGCTTCGGTCCCGATGCAATGACCGCACGCCATGCTTTGGAATTGGCCACGCTGGGCGGCGCTAAAGTACTGAACCGCGACGACATCGGCGCTCTCAAACCCGGAATGTCCGCCGACATCGTCATGTTCAAGCTGGACCAGGTCGGTTTTGCCGGCGCCCTGCACGATCCGGTTGCCGCGCTGGTATTCTGCACGCCGGCTAACGTCAGCTACAGCATCATTAACGGCAAAGTGGTGGTCAAGGACGGCATCCTGCAAACCATCGACCTGCCGCTAGTCATAGAGCGCCATAACCAGCTTGCTACCAAGCTGGCATTGGCGAGCACCTGATCGCCTACTTCGCAGTTGGCTTCAAATCGGAATTCGGGCGCGCTACAGCATACATTTCCCAACTGATCTGATCCAGCAGAGCCATCTTGTTTTCGCCCTGCTGGTATAGGTCAAAATGGGTCTTGTTCGAAATGAAGCGGAAATCAGTCTTGGCCTTCAATCCTTCCATCACAGCCTGGAGCTTTTGCGCGGAGCCGTCCAGGTAGAAGGTATCCGCTGTACCTACCAGAAGGTGGATCTTTCCATCCAGGTCGGCTTTCAGCGACGGCCAATCACGCTTCATGCGGTGGGCGATGTCGAAGTTCTCACGCCAATAGGCGACGACGGCTGGGTCGACGCTGCCCGTATCGCGGTCAAACATCGGCTGCGCCCCCCGCCTGGCTGCGAGGCGAGAACACCCACTCCATCGAGGCGAGTTGACCGCCATAGTTACCCAGCACGCGCTCCAATTTGGCGAACTCCTCGAAGGTGCCCAGCACCTTGTCGTGGTCGCGCACCAATGGATGGGGACTGCCATCTGCCTTGCGGAAGACGTTAGCCTGCGGCGCATAGAGGCTGCAGGCATTCAGGCAATACGACGCTGAACTCGCCCGCTCCTTGGGACTTGAGATATATCGCCAGACCAGTGGCGACTTCTATGAGGTCAAGATCATTCTGGCCGTCGAGTGGTGGGACGACGGCCAGTGGCATGAAGTCAAGTAGCTATTTTTGAAGCGTTGGATTTCGCTTCCTGAACACGACGCTGCAGGTCGGCGAACCAGACACTTACTTCCCAGTCGAAGACATAGACCGACTGCGGGGTCAATTCGATGGCTCGACCAAATGGCGTAGTATGCGCAAGCGTGACTGTTACCCTGTCCATCCCGTCGCCGCCGTCCCTAAACTCGACTTTCTCAATCTCCGCCATGCGGGCAGATGGGTGAAGGTCTCCGAGCTCGAACCGAAGACTGTCGCCATCATCGAAAACCTCTACCAGCAAGTCTTCGTCGTTGGCTTTCGATAGAAATGCCCCAACAAGGATCACCAAGCCTATAGCTAGCAGATCAACCGCATGTTTTGGAAACCAGAAGGCGGCCAGCATCGCCGCCCCCACCGCAAAGCGCATAAAGTGCCAGCGTAGACGGATGCCTTGGCGGGTCGGGTTGCTGGAGATTTTCATGCCGGCAGCATACCATCTCGCCAACCCAAATCGCACCTTAATATGCGATCTTGAAATCCGGTTTCCCTTCAAGCGCTCGGCTGAACAAGAGGAAGCTGTGTTCCTGATCCCAGGCGAATTCCTTGCCATCGTATGGGTCGCGCAGATCGCTTGTTCGGACTCCTTCTGCCACATCGTTGCCTTTGGCGCCGCTGCTCCGCAATTGGGACGCCAGCAACGCCAAGCGGCGCATTCCTTCCAGATTGACGACCCGGAATCCATACGTGGTATATGCATCCATGGCCTCCATATTGAGCACGATCCTGCCAATCGGGTTGTAGACGCCAATGTCGGCGGCAGCCTTCTTCTCCATCCCATAGGTCGCCAGGAAAGTGGATGCCGCCTGCGGAATCGCGGCGTAGTCGCGTCCATACAGTTCGACCAAGCGAAGCATACGATCGGCGTTGGCATTGCTCGTTGCTTGTGGCTGGTACAGGAAACTTCCGAACAGCATTGCAGCCAAATGCTTGGAGTGCTCGTCGTCAGGCCGCATTTCCGAAGATGTCCATTCGTTGGCCATCACCTTTGCCATTGAAAGTTCGCGGCTTGAGAGAGGGTCCCGCCAGGCATCCGGAATCGCCACCATCGTCAACGCTGGTGGAAAACGGCGCACTACAAGATTGCCCATCTCAAAATGCAGTTCAATGCTGCGCGCTGCGATCATTTTGGCGTTCGCGCTGGCACTCTCTGCCAGGACCATCCGCCAGAACCTATAGTCCTTTTCCAACAGGCGTTTGCAATCCGCGGCGCCCCCTTTGACGTCCGGCGACAAGGCCTTGAGATACATCATGCGTTGCGCTTCGAGGACCTGGTTGAATGCTGCGCTCTGCGAGCGCGCGTCACCCGTCAAAATTTCGCGCCACTGTTTGAATTCCACCAGGCGTTCATAGCGCTCTATCATTTTGGCAGGCTCTCGCTGAAGCTGCTCCTGGCCTGGCATTTCGGCGATGTCAGCCGACTCCGGTGCTTCCATTGACTTGCGCATCTGTTCGACGCGCGCTGCGCCTTCCGACATCACATCGGCATCGTCCGGCGCGGAAAAGCCCATGACATAAACGTAGGCATTATCACGGTCAGCGACGGGCGTAGTGGCAGCCGCAATTTCCTGCAACTTGATGGCAGCCTCGGAGGGAGATTTGTCTTCGCGATTGACAAAGAACACGAACGCGATTAGCAGGAGGAGCAACGCAAGAAAACTTGCCACCATCCTTAACAACAACTTCAGATTTGTCATTCAGATCTACTCCAATGTTTTGAAGTGCGGCACAAAAAACGGCCCATGCGGGCCGTTTTCCTGGAACCTGCGAACCGTTAGACGAACTCGCCAACCTTCGCAGTCACCGCTTCCTGCACCGAACGGCTGGTGACGAAGCTGTGGGCGACCTGGATGTCGTTGTGGAACCAACGGTCGCCGTCCAGGCAAGCAGGGATCTGTTTTCGGATCTCGTCGTAGGCGGCTTGCGTGCCTTCACCCAGCTTGAAACCCGGCAGCAGGTGCTCGGTCATGGTCAGGGCCTGTGCTGCCAGCAGCATTTCCACACCCACGATGTATTGCGTGTTCTGAACCACGGTGTGCGCTTTGCGTGCACACCATGTGGAGTTGGATATGTGGTCTTCGCTGTTGGCTTTCGAAGGAATCGAGTCCACGCTGCCCGGCATCGACAGCGTGCGGTTTTCCATCACCAGTGAGCTGAGCGAACACTGCACCACCGGGTAGCCCGTGTTCACGCCGCGCAGGCCGGACATCAGGTTGCGCGGCAGCCCCCACGACAAGGTCGGGTCGATCAGGCGCGCCACGCGGCGTTCGCAGATGCTGCCCAGGTCCGTAATCGCTATGGCCAGCAAATCCATCGCTTGCGCCAGGTACTGGCCGTGGAAATTACCGCCGGAGATGATCTCGAAACCGCCGCCGTCCTTGCCGAAGATCAGCGGGTTGTCGGTGGCCGAGTTGATTTCGTTCTTCACGATGGTGTCAATGTAGTCCAGCGCATCGAACACGGGACCGTAGACTTGTGGCGTGCAGCGCAGTGAGTACACGTCCTGGATACGCGGGGTGTACGGGATATCGGTGCGGCGCAGTTCGTCGGGAAACTGCACGGCGCGCGCCTCGTGGGTGGCCCGGGTGGAGCCTTTCAGCAGCTTGCGCACGACAGAGGCAGTCTTGATCTGCCCCGGATGCGGGCGTGCTTGCTGAATGCGCGGATCGAAGGCGGACATCTCGGCGCGCATCGCTTCCAGCGTGAGGCCCAGCGACAGGCAGGCGTCGGTCAGCAGGTCGCGCGCATCTTTGGCAGCCAGCACGGCGACGGCCAGCGAAGCGGTACAGCCGTTGATCAGGGCCGATGCGTCCTTGGCCATGAGGTCGAACTTGACCGGGCCGACTTCGGCGCGCGTGATCGCCTCTGCGGCCGGCATGCGCTGGCCCTTGTACATCACCTCGGCTTCATCGAAGCCGGCGATAGCTGCTGCCAGGTAAGCCAGTGGCGCGAGGTCGCCGGATGCGCCGACAGACCCCTTCTGCGGCATGATCGGGTGGATGCCGGCGTTAATGAAGGCCAGCAATCGGTCAACCACTTCCACGCGCGGAGCCGAGTAGTTGCTGGCGAAGGCATTTGCCCGCAACAGCATGGTGGCGCGGCTGACCTCTTCCGAAAACGGCTCGCCGATACCGCCGCTGTGGGCCTTGATCAACTGCGTCTGGAACAGTTCGATGTGTTCAACCTTGATGCGCGTGTCTTTCAACAGGCCCACGCCGGTGTTAAAGCTGTACATCATCGGCGCTTCATCGTGCATCCAGGTGGATTCGATGTAGTCACGGCTTTCCTTCAGCGCGGCGCGCGAGGTGGCGGAGAGTTCGACTTTGGCGCCATTACGCGCGACAGCCAGGACGTCTTCGGCAGTCAGGTTGAAGCCGTCGATAGTTACATTGCTCATTGCTTTTCCTTTCAGTTCGCGCTGGTCTCGAACCAGGTCCCGATCAACTGGCGTTCAGCGTCGGTCATATGGGTCATGTTTGCCAGCGGCATATCCTTGTTCTGCACGGCGCGCTGGTAGATCTTGGCGGCGTGCTGCTTCACCTGGTCTTCGGTATCGAGCATCACGCCGCCCGGGGCTGATGCGAAACCCGCCTGGGTCGGCGCTGCGGAGTGGCAGGACACGCAGCGCGCCGATACGACTTGCTGGACGCTGGACAGGCTGGCCTGTCCGGCAGCAGCAGCAGCTGCACCGCCAGCGCCCGGCGCGGCATGGCCATCGGCATCCACGGCAGCCGCCACGGTCGCGGGAGCGGCAACTGCCTTGCGCGGCGCCGGGGCGATTGCCACGGCCACGCCGGCCAGCAGGATCACGCCGGCAATCGGGAATGCCGGCGACACCTTTCCAGCATGACGCAGATTGAAGAAGTGACGAATCAGCACGCCCGCAGCCATGATGGCGGCCAGCACCAGCCAGCTATAGGCGTGGCTGTAGGTCATTGCGTAGTGGTTGCTGATCATGATCAGCAGCACAGGCAGCGTGAAGTAGTTGTTGTGCACCGAGCGCACCTTGGCGCGCTTGCCGTAGATCGGGTCAGGTGACTGCCCCTTGGCCATCGCGTCAACCAGCTTGCGCTGCCCCGGGATGATCACGAACAGCACGTTACCGACCATCATGGTGCCGATCATGGCGCCAATGTGGATATAGGCGGCACGGCCGCTCAGGGTATGCGTCAGCACATATGCAGCGCCGACGATCAATACGAACATCACGGTGCCCAGCACTGCTGGCTTTTCGGCCAGCGCGGTCTTGCACAGGGTGTCGTACACCAGCCAGCCGCCAGCAAGCGTGCCCAGGCCCACGGCCACAGCTTGCAGGGAGCTCAGGTCGGCCACGTTCTTATCGATCATCATCGCCGACGCATTGAAGTAGTAGACGATGAACAGCATTGCGAAGCCGCTCAGCCAGGTGGCGTAGGCCTCCCATTTGAACCAGTGCAGGTCTTCCGGGAGTTCATCTGGCGCGACCAGGTATTTCTGCGGATTGTAGAAGCCGCCGCCGTGCACAGCCCACAGTTCGCCCATCACGCCCTTCTTGGCCAACGGGCTGCCGGGCTTCGGAGGGCGGATCGAGTTGTCCAGCCAGACGAAGTAAAACGAGGCGCCGATCCACGCGATACCGGTGATCAGGTGCAGCCAGCGAACCAGCAAGTTAAGCCATTCCACCCCATAAGGGCCGAATAAAGTCTCCATGATTTTTATCCATTAAGTCCGTTCACCTGCCTCTGGCGGGCACTTCAGATGAACCAAACGGTCGTTATACAGCCGCCGCTACGACCTGCGTGGATGGAACGATATCGGTTGCGGGCGCGGGAGACCTTCCATTTCCTATATAACTCGCATATACCTGGAGATATAGTTTCGCGCCCCGGAAGGTGCGAACCTCTCATCGATAAATCTAAATAAATAATATTCGGAGACCATGATGTCCAGATTGCCAGAACACTTAGACATCCACCTGATCCGTATCCTTTACCTGCTGCTGGTGGAGAAGAACGTATCGCGCGTGGCCCTTAAACTGAACCAGCCGCAGCCCTCCATATCAGGCTCGTTGCGCAAGCTGCGCGACCTGACCGGCGATCCCCTGCTGGTACGCGGCGGCCGCGGCATGGTGCCGACGCAACACGGCGAAAGCCTGCTGAAGACCGCCAAGCGCATCCTCGACGAAACCGAAAGCCTGTTCAGCCCCAAGACTGCATTCGTACCGCAGGACGAGGCGCGCACCTTCCATATTGCCGCGCCGGACTATATGAACACCCAGTTCTTTACCGAGGTAATCGCCCGCCTGCGCCGCGAATCGCCGCGCAGCCGCCTGGTGATCCACTCATTGGGCTCGGACGTCGACTATGTGCGCCTGCTGTCGGACGGCGACCTGGACCTGGTGGTAGGCAACTGGGACGAACCGCCGCAGCACCTGCACATCTCCAAACTGTTCGACGACCCGATCGTGTGCCTGATGCGCGCCAACAGCGCCTATGCCCGCCGCACCCCGAAAGACGGCATGACGCCGGAGGAATACCTGACCCTGCCCCACGTCGCGCCGGCCCAGATCCTGCCTGGCTACCACGGCAACATCGATTCCTTCCTCGAGGAGCGCGATATGGAGCGCAATATTGTTGTGGAATCGGCACACTTTCGCATGCTGCCCTATATCGTTCAGCAGACCGATCTGGTTTTGACGAGTGGCAAACAATTCGCCAATTTCTACGAGAACCTGCTGGGACTGAAGTCCTATAAAGTGCCGCTGGATTTCCCGCCGCTGAGCTTCTACCAGCTATGGCACGAGCGCGCCCACCACGCCACCGAACATAAATGGCTGCGCGCCCAGGTCAGCGCCGCCGCCCGCCTACTGGTGAAATAGAACAGCACCGGATAGCCGTTATCGGCCCAGCGTTATATCTCCCGCCTGCTGGGCCTCTATTATCAATTCGCCATTCCCCCAGAACACCTTACTTGGAGCGGGCCGTCGCCAGTCGGCGCCCCGAAGCACGATGACGAGCCTGAAGCGACTGAACACCTGCGACGCAGAGACTTTTACCGAGATCCTGCATGGCCTGTATGAGCATTCCCCATGGATTCCACAGCGCGCCGCCGCGCAGCGCCCGTTCCGCACCATCGACGAACTGAAACTGGGCCTGCAGAAGGTTGTGACGGATGCGAACAACGATGAACAACTGGGCCTGATCCGCGCCCACCCGGAGCTGGCCGGCAAAGCCGCCGTCGCAGGCGAACTGACGCCGGAATCCACCGGCGAACAGGCCAAAGCAGGATTGAACCTGTGCACCAAGGAAGAATTCTCAGCACTGCAGGAGCTGAACGGCGCTTACAACAGCAAATTCGGCTTCCCCTTCATCCTTGCGGTCAAGGGCGGCGACGGTAAAGGGCTTTCGCGCCAGGCCATCATCGCTGCTTTCCGCCGGCGCCTACGCAACCAGGCCGGCGATGAGCAACGCGAGGCGCTGCGCCAGATCCACCGCATCGCCGAGATGCGCCTGAATGCCCTGCTCTCCTACGTTCCGCATATGGGCCGCGACATCATCGAATGGGCCGAAGAAATCGGCGCCATGAGCGAAGATGAACAAGGCCTTACCTGCACCTATATGACGCAGACCCACCGCCGCACGGCCAACCAGTTGGCGAAGTGGATGCGCGAAGCCGGCATGCATGCCCATATCGACGCTGTGGGCAACGTGGTGGGCCGTTACCTGTCCACCGATCCGCAGGCGCGCACCCTGCTCACTGGTTCGCACTACGACACGGTGCGCAACGGCGGCAAATACGACGGCCGCCAGGGCATCCTGACTGCTATCGCGGTGGTCAAGCATTTGCACGAAACCGGCGAAACCCTGCCTTTCCACCTCGAGGTGATCGGCTTTGCGGAAGAGGAAGGCGTGCGTTTCAAGAGCACCTTCCTCGGCAGCAGCGCCGTGATCGGCCAGTTCGACCCGAAACTGCTGGACTTGCGCGACCGCGACGGCCAGTTGCTGCGCGATGTGCTGACAGATGCCGACCATGACGTCAACGCCATCGCCGATATTGCACGCGATCCTGCCGACCTGCTTGGCTTCGTGGAAGTCCATATCGAACAAGGCCCGGTATTGCTGGAGCGCGGCCTGCCAGTCGGCGTGGTCACCTCCATTGCGGGCAGCAAGCGCTACCTGGTGGAACTGAAAGGCGTTGCCAGCCACGCTGGCACCACGCCGATGCCGATGCGCAAGGACGCCGCCGCTGCCGCCGCCGAAATCATCCTGTTCGTGGAACAGCGCTGCGCGCTGGACCAGGATTCTGCGCTGGTCGGCACCGTCGGCCAACTGCAGGTGCCGAACGGCTCCACCAATGTCATTCCGGGCGCCTGCACCCTGTCGCTCGATATCCGCGCCGCCAACAACGCTGCGCGCGATGCCGCCGTGGACGACATCCTCGCCCACATCGAAAAAGTGTGCGAAAAGCGCCACATCACGGTGTCGATCGAACAGACGGTTGCCGCCGATTGCGCGCCCTGCGCACCGCGCCTGATGGAACAGCTGGCAGCCGCAGTGGAACGGAACGGCATTCCCGCCTTCCAGCTCGCCTCGGGCGCCGGCCACGACGCCATGCTGATGTCGCGCGTCACGGACGTCGCCATGCTGTTCACGCGCTGCGGCAACGGCGGCATCAGCCACAACCCGCTGGAGACCATGACGGACGATGACGCCGACCTCTCGGCCCGCATCCTGCTGAGCTTCCTGCGCAACTATACGTAAATCGAGATAGCCGATATGCCCAGGCATATAAGCCGAAAAGGAGACCTTCAACGATATTGTTAAAACATGTAGCGCAAGGACGCCATATTTGCCCGCCCGGAGAGGTGGGATTTCGGGCGCTAAAAACTAAACGGAGACAACGCAAATGCAATTCCTGGACAACTATTTCAAGCTCGGCGAGCACGGCACCAACGTGCGCACCGAGGTACTGGCTGGCATTACAACCTTCCTGACGATGGCGTACATCATCTTCGTCAACCCTTCCATCCTTGGCGATGCCGGCATGCCGAAAGACTCGGTCTTTGTGGCCACCTGCGTGGCGGCGGCCATTGGCACCCTGATCATGGGCCTGTACGCCAACTTCCCGATCGGGCTGGCGCCGGGGATGGGCTTGAACGCCTACTTCGCCTACGGCGTGGTGGCCGGCATGGGATTCCCATGGCAAGCGGCCCTGGGGGCGGTGTTCATCTCCGGCTGCTGCTTCATGATTGTCAGCCTGCTGCGCATCCGTGAAAAAATCATGAATGCCATTCCGGCCTCGCTGCGTATTGCGATTCCGGCCGGTGTCGGCCTGTTCCTGGCGTTGATCTCCCTGAAGAACGCGGGCATCGTGGTTTCCAGCCCGGCCACCTTCGTCACCATGGGCGACCTGCACAAACCGGCGCCGGTGTTGGCCATTATCGGCTTCCTGGTCATCGTCGCGCTGGACCGCCTGAAAGTGACCGGCGCACTGCTGCTCGGCATCATGGCAGTGACCGTGCTGAGCTTCTTCTTCGGCGGTAACGCCTTCCACGGCATCGTGTCGGCACCTCCTTCGATCTCCCCGACCGCCTTTGAGCTGGACATCATGGGTGCAGTGTCGCACGGCCTGTTCAACGTGGTGCTGGTGTTCTTCCTGGTCGAACTGTTCGACGCCACCGGCACCCTGATGGGCGTGGCGCAGCGCGCCGGCCTGATGAAAGACGGCAAACTTCCGGCCAACATGAACAAGGCGCTGCTGGCCGACTCCGGCGCCATCATCGCCGGCGCCGTCATGGGTACTTCGAGCACCACCGCCTTCATCGAAAGCGCAGCCGGGGTGCAGGCAGGCGGCCGTACCGGCCTGACCGCGGTCACCGTGGCCCTGCTGTTCCTGGCAGCGCTGTTTATCGCGCCGCTGGCCGGCGTGGTACCGGCTTACGCCACTGCGCCAGCCCTGTTCTTCGTTGCCTGCCTGATGCTGCGCGAGATGTCGGAGATCAACTGGGCCGAGACCACGGAAAGCGTGCCTGCGGTAGTCACCGCGCTGGTCATGCCATTCACCTACTCGATCGCCAACGGCCTGGCGCTGGGCTTCATCAGCTACGCCGCCCTGAAACTGTTGACCGGCAAGTACAAGGAAGTCAGCGCCATGATCTGGTGTGTCGCTGGCGTGTTCCTGTTCAAAACAATCTACATCGCAGGATGAAGTAAGGAGTAGCAAAGATGTCTCAACCGATTCGTTTCTTCTACCAGGGGCGCGTGCAGGAAGTTGATTCCGCCGCCACTACCCGCACGGTGCTGCAACACCTGCGGGAAGACCTGCACTGCACCGGCACCAAGGAGGGCTGCGCCGAAGGCGATTGCGGCGCCTGCACCGTGGTGATCGGCTCGCTGGTGGACGGCGAACTGGAAATGCGCAATGTGAATTCGTGCATCCAGTTCCTGCCAACCCTGGACGGCAAGGCAGTGTTCACTGTGGAAGACCTGAAACAGCCAGGCGGCAGCCTGCACCCGGTGCAGGAAGCGCTGGTGGAATGCCATGGTTCGCAATGCGGTTTCTGTACCCCCGGTTTCGCCATGTCGCTCTGGAGCCTGTACCTGAAGCAGGAGGACCAGGCCACGCCGCCTTGCCGCAAAACGATCGACGAGACATTGTCCGGTAACCTGTGCCGCTGCACGGGTTACCGCCCGATTATTGACGCAGCTGCCCGCATGGGCGAGCTGCCTGCGATCAGTTTCGACCGCGCAGCATTGAAGGCAGTCCTGCAAGGCCTGCAGCGAGACACCATGTTCAGCTACACCCATGACGGCCAGACTTTCCACGCCCCGCGCACCTTGGCCGAAATGGCCGCCCTGCGCGCCGCCAAGCCGGCCGCCACCATCCTCGCCGGTTCGACCGACGTCGGCCTGTGGGTCACCAAACAGATGCGCAATCTGGGCGACGTCATCTATACCCGCCAGGTGCAGGAGCTGCACCGCATTGCCACCATCGGCGGCAAGCTGGAAATCGGCGCCGCCGTGTCACTGGACGATGCCTACAAAGCCGTACTGGAACTGTATCCGAACGATTCGCTGCACGAGCTGTGGCAGCGCTTCGCCTCGCAGCCTATCCGCAGCACCGGCACCCTCGGCGGCAGCGTCGCCAACGGCTCGCCGATTGGCGATTCCGCCCCGTGGATGATCGTGCTTGGAGCGGAGATCGTGCTGCGCTCGGACAAAGGCCAGCGCGTCCTGCTGCTGCAGGACTTCTACCTCGATTACATGAAAAAGGATTGGCAACCGGGCGAATTCGTGGAAGCAGTGCGCATCCCGGCCCCGAAAGCCGGCCAGCAATTCCGCACCTACAAGCTGGCCAAGCGCTACGACCAGGACATTTCCGCCGTCTGCGCCGCGTTCTCGCTCGAACTGGATAACGGCGTGGTTCGCAATGCCCACATTGCCTACGGCGGCATGGCAGCGACATCGCGCCGCGCGCCGCTGGCCGAAGCAGCCATCAACGGCCAGCCATGGAATGAATCCACGCTGCGTGCCGGCATGGAAGCTCTGGCGAAAGATTACACCCCGTTGACCGATATGCGCGCCTCCGCCAACTACCGCATGCGCACTGCGCAAAACCTGCTGCGCCGTTTCTGGATGGAGACCCGCCCCGAAGACGCTGTATCAGGCACTTACGTCAACGCTTACGCATTCAAGGAAGGAGCCGCCGCATGAACAGCAAGTCCGAACAGTTCATGACGCTCGGCGCCGCCAAAGGCTGGTACGAAGTCGGCCAGAGCCACCCGCACGAATCAGCCATCCTGCACGTGCTGGGCGAGGCAGTCTACACCGACGACATCCCCGAAGCGCAAGGCACGCTGCACGCCGCCCTTGGCCTGTCCACGAAAGCCCACGCCCGCATCGTCTCGCTCAACCTGGAGCCGGTGAAAGCCATGCCAGGCGTAGTGGCCGTGTACACCTGGAAGGACATCCCCGGCACCAACGATTGCGGCCCGATCATCCACGACGACCCGATCCTCGCCGAGAAGAAAGTGGAATATGTCGGCCAGCCGGTCTTCATCGTGGTCGCCGACACGCACGACCACGCCCGCCGCGCCGCCCGCAAGGCCGATATCCAGTATGAGGAACTGCCAGCCATCCTGACGCCAGAAGCAGCGCGCGATGCCGAGTCCTTCGTGGTGCCGCCAATGCGCCTGACGCGCGGCGATGCCCAGGCCGCCTTCGAACGCTCCCCGAATATCCTGAAAGGCAAGCTGCACGTCGGCGGCCAGGAGCAGTTCTACCTGGAAGGCCAGATTTCCTATGCCATCCCGAAGGAAGGCAATGGCATGCACGTCTACTGCTCCACCCAGCACCCTACCGAAATGCAGCACGTGGTATCGCACGCCCTGCACTACCCCTCGCACGCCGTGGTGGTGGAATGCCGCCGCATGGGTGGAGGCTTCGGCGGCAAGGAGTCGCAATCCGCACTGTGGGCCGCCTGCGCCGCCGTCAGCGCCGCCCACCTCAAGCGTCCGGTAAAGCTGCGCGCCGACCGCGATGACGACATGATGGTCACCGGCAAGCGCCACTGCTTCTACTATGAGTACGAGATCGGCTACGACAACCAGGGCCTGATCACCGCTGCCAAGGTGCAGATGGTGACCCGGGCCGGCTTCTCCGCCGACCTGTCCGCACCGGTCGCCACGCGCGCCATCTGCCACTTCGACAACACCTACTACTTGTCGGACGTGGACATCCGCGCCATGGCCGGCAAGACCAACACCCAGTCCAACACCGCCTTCCGTGGCTTCGGCGGCCCGCAAGGCGCCATCGCCATCGAATACATCGTCGACGAAATCGCCCGCAACCTCGGCAAGGATGCCCTGGATGTGCGTAAGCTGAACTTCTACGGCCGCAACGACGAGGAAGGGCGCAACGTCACGCAATACGGCCAGAAGGTGGTGGACAACGTGATCCACGAGCTGGTTGCGCAACTGGAAAGCGAGAGCGCCTACCGCAGCCGCCGCGACGCCATCCGCGCCTTTAACGCGACCAGCCCCGTGCTAAAGAAAGGCCTGGCGCTAACGCCGGTAAAGTTCGGCATCGCCTTCAACGTCACCCACTTCAACCAGGCCGGCGCACTGGTGCACATCTACGTCGACGGCTCCGTGCTGGTGAACCACGGCGGCACCGAAATGGGCCAAGGCATCAACACCAAGGTGTGCCAGGTGGTGGCACATGAACTGGGCATCCCGTTGTCCAGCGTGCGCGCTTCCGCCACCGACACCAGCAAGGTCGCCAACACCTCGGCCACCGCCGCTTCCACCGGGGCCGACCTGAATGGCAAGGCCGCCCAAGATGCCGCCCACACGCTGCGCAAGCGCCTGGTGGAATTCGCCGCCAGGTCGTTCGGCGTAACGGTGGACGAAGTGATCCTTGCCAACGGCACCGTATTCGCAGGCGAAACCGTAATGCCATTCGCCGACCTGGTGCAGAAAGCCTACCTGGCGCGGGTGCAGCTGTGGTCCGACGGCTTCTACGCCACCCCGGGCCTGAGCTGGGACCGCGAAACCATGAGCGGCAACCCCTTCGGCTATTACGCCTATGGCGCCTCGGTATCGGAAGTGATCGTCGACACCCTGACCGGTGAATGGAAGCTGCTGAAAGCCGACTGCCTGTACGATGCCGGCAATTCACTGAATCCCGCCATCGACGTGGGCCAGGTGGAAGGCGCCTTCATGCAGGGCATGGGGTGGCTGACGACGGAAGAACTGTGGTGGAACCAGCAGGGCAAGCTGATGACGCACGCACCATCGACTTACAAGATCCCCGGCGTGTCCGACTGCCCGGAAGACTTCAACGTGCGACTGTTCAAGAACCGCAACCCGTTCGACAGCATCCACCGCTCCAAAGCGGTCGGCGAACCGCCGCTGCTGCTGCCGTTTTCGGTGTTCCTGGCCATTCGCGACGCCGTGGCCTCGGTTGGCAACTACCGCATCAACCCGCCGCTGCGTGCCCCGGCCACCGGCGAAGCAATCCTCGATGCGGTAGATGCCGTGCGCGCCCAGGCATGACGCTCGCAAGACGCCTTGCCGCGGAAGCACTTGGCACAGCATTGCTGCTGGCCGTGGTAGTGGGCTCCGCCACCATGGCCGACCGGCTGCGCGGCGGCAATGCCGCCATCGCCCTTTTCGCCAATTCTGTCGCCAGTGCCAGCGGACTGCTGGCACTGATCCTCGCCATCAGCGCCATCTCCGGCGCCCACTTCAACCCCGTCGTCACCCTCTCTGAAGCATGGCAAGGCGGCATGAAGTGGAGCGACGCCCTGCCCTATATGGCGGCGCAGGCCTGCGGCGCCTTGGCCGGCGTGGCGGCTGCGCATGCAATGTTTGGCGAGCCGGCATTTTCTGCCGCAAGCCACGCCAGGACTGGCGCAGCGCAGTGGTGGAGCGAATTCGTGGCGACGTTCGGACTGATTTTCGTCATCAGCGGTTGCGCGCGCAGCCGCCCGGCAATGACACCGTTTGCGGTCGCCGCCTACATCGTTTCAGCGTACTGGTTCACCGCATCGAGTTCGTTCTCCAATCCCGCCCTCACGCTGGCGCGGGCCGCGACAGGCACGGTAGCCGGCATCCGGCTGCAAGATGTTTCCGCCTACGCCGCTGCCCAAATGCTCGGGGCAATCGCAGCGACAGTGCTGGTCACGTGGCTGCATAGTCCGGCGAAGACTCGTGACGGAATACACCATTGAAATTCGGGGTCAGGTCTGTCATTTGGACACCCCCGACGCACCTTTGATATTTCTCAATACTTTCCCCCATCAAAAAAAGCACCCGCTGGCCGATCGCACGCCAGCGGGTGTTTTGATCTACCTCAAATGTGTGGTTTGCCTGTCCGAATGACAGACCTGACCCCGAATTTTAGTCACGCTTGCGCCATTCGATCAGTTCGGCGATCGTGAGGATCGGCATGCCATGCAGTTGCGCGAACTGTTCGATGGCGTCGCCGCGCATCATGGTGCCGTCGGGATTCATCAGCTCGCACAGCACGGCCGATGGCGACAGGCCGGCCAGGCTCGCCAGGTCGACCGAGCCTTCGGTATGGCCGGCCCGCATCAGCACGCCGCCCGGCGTGGCGCGCAAGGGGAACACGTGGCCTGGCCGCACCACGTCTTCCGGACGCGCATTCGGTGCCGCCGCGGCTCGGATGGTGGCAACGCGGTCGGCCGCCGATACGCCAGTCGTCACGCCATGGCGGGCTTCGATCGACACCGTAAACGGCGTGCCGTACCTGCTGCCATTCTCCGCTGCCATCGGCGGCAGCTCGAGCTCGCGCACTTTTTCGGCGGTAAGGCACAGGCATACGATGCCGCTGCATTCGCGGATCATCATGGCCATGGTCTCCACCGTCAGGCGGTCGGTGGCGACGATCAGGTCGGCCTCGTTCTCGCGGTCGAAATCATCCAGCAGGATGACGGGAACGCCGGCCCGCATGGCTTCCAGCGCCGCATGCATGCGGGCTTCGATGTCGGTACTTTGAAGGGATAATTCAGGGGACAACATAGGAAACGCTCCTCGCTAAAGTTAACGAAAAACGCTCCAGGGCAGCGAATAGGCGCGGCTTCCCGTGCCGCCAAAGCGGACAGGGAATACGCGCAACAGCGCACATCTTCTTTCATCCGGACTATACCGTCGGCCCTGGAGTCGCACCAGGTCTGCTGACCCTGCCCATACTGCCAGGCAGGCGCTCGCGGGCTTGAACGTTGCCATTCTTACCGCCGGTGGGGAATTGCACCCCGCCCCGAAGACGTAATGTATGCCCGCACGATGCAGGCGGCGCGATTGTAGCAGAGCGGCGGCACGCGCGCTGCGCCTTGCCTAATTCTGGACCGTGATCCAGACCGCCCTTTCGTCGCATTGTTTTTCGCAGGCGAAGACGTAGACTTCATTGCCAAGGAAAGCGCAATAGTCATCGCTTGAGAAGCTGTCGGGCTGTTCCGGTGCCGACTCCAGTTTCGGGAACGGGTGATTTTCCGGTATCTGCAACAACAGGCGCATTTCGGCGCCGCATGAACATGTGAAGTGCTCCGCTTCCTGGACCCAGCACGGCTCGCCGCCAATCTGGAAACTCTCGCTGGCGGGCGCTTGTTCCGTGAACACCAGGTCGAAGGCGCGCAGCAAGTCAACCCCAGGCGCCGGGGCCCATGCATCGGTTGGACGATAGAGTGCGGCATGGTGATTGCCTACGTTCTTTTCCCAGTACCTGGCCGGGAGCTGCTGCCCGGCGTAGGTGTCGAACATCGGAATTTCGTTACACTTCGGGCACAAGGACAGCACGAAGTGGCTGCCCTCCCTGAACGGCAGCGCAAACTGCCGCTGCACATCGAACTGCACGAACAATTGCAGGACCGCGCCACAGCAGCGGCACACGGGGACTTGCGTACCTTCGGGAACCCAGGCTGCGCCGCCGATCGAGTTCTTCGACGTTGAAGTCCCGGAAGCAGGTTTGAATAGCGCTTTCATATCCACCCTTAGCCAACTGTCCCGATGATCGACACTTCGCGGTTCTCAGGCACTTCGTTATATGACAATACATGCAGCCCCGGCGCAAACAGGCGGGCATAGCGCGCCAGCAGCGGGCGAATCTGCGGCAGCACCAGCAGCAGCGGCGGTGTCGCCTGCTGCTTCATCTGCTCGCGCGCCACTGGCATATTCACCTGCAATTGCGCCAGCAGGTGGGGGTCGATCGGATAGTTATCCAGCACCACCTTGCCGGTCTGGCGGGCCTGGTTCAGGGAGCCAAGCAGCATGTTTTCCAGTTCGCCGCCCAGGTTAAAGGCCAGCATCTCGGTCTTCTGCCCGAACAGGCCGGACACGATCTGGCGCCGCAATGCGCAACGCACTTCGGCCGCCAGCAGGATCGGGTCCTTGGTGGTTTCGGACGAATCGAGCAGGGTCGTCGCAATCGGCACGATATCCTTCAACGATACCGACTCCTGCAGCAGCACGCGGAACACGCGCAGCAATTGGGTATGGGTCAGCGCCTTGTCCAGCGAACCGGCCAGCTTGGGCGACAACGCGGTGAGGCGCTCCATCAGCGCGGCCACGTCTTCATGGCGGAACAGCTCCGGCAGGTACTCGCGAATCAGCTTCGACACGTGGGTCGCGATGGCGCTTGGCGCCTCCACGACCTGGTAACCCAGGCCCAGGGCGTGCGCTTTGTCCTTGGTCTCGATCCAGGTTACCGGCATGCCGTAGGCCGGCTCTACGCCGGGGATGCCGTCGATCTGACCGTACACATTTGGCGATGGTATGGCCATCAGGCGGTCGGCAAACACCTCGGCCAGCGCGATGGTCGACCCGCCCAGCACCACGGCATACTGGGTCGGTTTCAGGCCCAGGTCATCGCGCACATTCACCTGCGGCAGCACCATGCCCATCGCTTCCGACAGGCTTTGGCGCACGCCGCGCAGGCGCTTGGTCAGTACCTCGCCATGGGCCTTGTCGATCATGCCCACCAGCTTGTAGCCCAGCGACACCTGCAGCGGCTGCACCACGGGCAGCGACTGCCATTCCAGTTCCGGTACTTTCTCTTCGCGCAGCGCAGCTTCGATGGCGGCGATATTGTCGACCACCGGCGCGCCCTGCCGCTGGTACAGTCGCCAGCCTACATAACCCAGTACCGCCGCGAAGGTGAGGAAGCTCAGTTTCGGCATGCCCGGCACCAGGCCAAGGATGACCATCACCGCCGCCGCGCTGAACAGCACGTTCGGCGATGCCAGCAGCTGCTGGCCCACCAGGGCTTCGAAATCCGTGCCTTCCGTCTCGGACACGCGGGTAACAATGATCGCAGCAGCAGCCGACAGCAACAGCGCCGGGATCTGCGCCACCAGGCCGTCACCAATGGTCAGCAGCGCGTACTGTTTGAACGCGTCGCCGAAGCTCATGTCCTGCATCACGGTACCGATGGCGACGCCGCCGACGATATTGATGATCAGGATCAGGATCGACGCGATCGCATCGCCGCGCACGAACTTGGCCGCACCGTCCATGGCGCCGTAGAAGTCCGCTTCCGTCGCCACTTCCTTGCGGCGCTGGACCGCCTTCTCCTGGTTGATCAGGCCCGCATTCAGGTCGGCGTCGATCGCCATCTGCTTGCCCGGCAAGGCGTCCAGCGTGAAGCGCGCCGACACTTCGGAAATGCGCTCGGCACCCTTGGTCACCACGGCGAAGTTAATGATCATCAGGATCACGAACACCACCATGCCGACCACGTAGTTGCCGCCGATGACCACCTGGCCGAATGCCTCGATCACCTTACCGGCAGCGTCCGTGCCCTGGTGGCCGTGCAGCAGCACCACGCGGGTCGAAGCCACGTTCAGCGTCAATCGCATCAACGTTGTGGCCAGGATCACCGTCGGGAACACCGAGAAGTCCAGCGGGCGCTTGGCGTTCACGCTGACCAGGATCACGATCAGCGCCAGGACGATGTTGAAGGTGAACAGGACGTCCAGCAGGATAGGCGGCAATGGCAGGATGATCATCGCCAGGATCGCCAGCAGGAATACCGGCGTGGCGAGTTTGTGGCGTCCCGCTTCTGCGAACAAGCCCTTCAGGAAATTCATGTCGTTGCTGCCTCACTCATGGAAGTTGGAACCGGTACCTGCGCCGCTTCCAGCGGATTTGGCTGCGATGGACGGCGGCCTTCGCGGAACGCCTTCAGTTGCAGCACATAATGCAGGACCATGGAAACAGCCTGGTACAACTGCACGGGAATCTGCTGGTTGACCTGGCTGGTATTGTAAATTGCGCGCGCCAAGGGCGGCAGCGAAAGCACTTCGATCCCGTGCTCCTGCGCCAGCCGCTTGATGTACAGCGCCATCTCGTCGACGCCCTTGGCCAGCACGAAGGGGGCTTCTGCGCGCTTGTCGTCGTATTTGAGCGCCACCGCATAATGCTCCGGGTTGACGATCACCACGTCGGCGCCCGGCACGATCTTGCGCGCCGAACGCTCGGCCAGGGCGCGCTGCAACTGGCGGATGCGCTGGCGCACTTCGGGGCGGCCTTCCTGCGACTTGTATTCTTCCTTCAGCTCCTGCTTCGACATCTTCTGCTGTTCGGCGAAGAAGTAGGCCTGGGCCGGCACGTCAATGATGGCAAAGATGATGAACACTGCCACCATCGCCATCACCCCGTTCAGCATCTGGTTGGCGCCGGAGATCATGGCTTCATTCAGGCCAAGGCCCTGCAGGCGCGTGTACTCGTTGACCGTGCTGGTGCCGATGTGCACCAGCACCCAGGTCAGCACTGCCGCCTTGCCGATCGAAACCAGCAGCTCGAAGCCGTGCTTCTTCGAGAACAGGCGGCCCAGGTTGGTGACGGGATTGAAACGCTCGAACTTGGGCTGCAGGTTCTTCGCGCTCATCACCCAGCCGCCAGGCACCATGGCGCCCAGCACCACGAACAGCGGCACCACGAACAAGGGCGTCACCATCTTCACCAGCAGCAGCGCGGAGCTGAGCCAGACCGTGCTCATGACGTTTTCCAGGGCGCCTTCGCCTTCCAGCGGTGCAAACGACTGGTAGAAGATTTCGCGGAAATCCGTCAGGTAGGTCGGCAGCATGTACACGAACAGCTTGAGCGAAACGAGGATGCCGATCGCCGTCGCCAGGTCGCGCGAACGCACCACCTGGCCTTCCTGGCGGGATTTCTTCAGCTTTTGCGCTGAAGCCTTCTCTGACTTGTCGCCGCCGCTGTCGTCAGCCATGTGGCACCATCTGTTGCTGGATCATGTCGAGCACGCGGGCCGACATGCGAATGTAATGCTGCGGGATGAAGCGCACCACCTGGCCCAGCATCAGCAGGCCGAAAATGGTGATCACCGAAAAGCCCAATGCAAACAGGTTCAGCGTCGGCGCCACGCGGTTCAGGAAGCCGAAGCCAAGCTGCACCACCAGCGCGGAAAACACCACCGGTATCGCTAACAGCATGGCGGCCGAAAAGATCCACGCCACATTCCAGGCCACCGTTTGCAGCAGCAGCGCCGAATAACCGCCGCCCAGCGGCCAGGCCTTGAAGCTTTGCCCGATCACGCCGGCCAGCACCAGGTGGCCGTCGATCGAAAAGAAAATCACAATGGCCAGCATGGACAGCAGCGCCGACACCACGTCGGACGAGGTGCCATTCAGCGGATCATTCATCACCGCCATCGAAAAACCCACCTGGCTCGATACCAGGTAACCCAGTACGCCGATCACCGACATCGAAAAATGGAAAGCCAGCCCGATGGCGCCGCCGATCACCGCCTGCTCCAGCGTCACCGCAATGCCTTGCACCGAAATCGGGTCGATGCCCGGCACCACCTGCCCTTGCGTCACCGGCAGCAGGATGATCGCCAGGACCAGCGACACCAGCAGCCGCACCGTGACCGGCACCATCATCTCGCCCAGCACCGGCGCCGCGCTCAGCATGGCCATGCAGCGCACGAAAGGCCACCAGATTGCCGTCAGCCACACCAGGAGGTTTGCCAGGACCTGTTCCATGGCTGCCTACCCGACCAGTGTTGCCGCGCGCTGGAAGATCGAGACGCAATAGTCCATCAGGTAGCTGGACATCCAGCGCCCGGTCAGGACAATCGCAAGCAGGGTTACCAGCAGGCGCGGCAGGAAGCTCAGCGTCTGTTCATTGATTTGCGTGGCGGCCTGCACCAGCGCCACCAGCAAGCCCGCCACCAGCCCTGGCACCACCAGCACCATGACCATGACCATTACGATATGCAGGGCCTCGACAATCAGGTCGACGGCCACGTCGGGCGTCAGCATCGCTTTGTCACCTAATAGGCCTGTATGCTCGTCACGAGCGTGTTGACAGTCAATGTCCAGCCATCCACCAGCACGAACAGCAGCAGCTTGAACGGCAGCGAAATCACCAGCGGCGACAGCATCATCATACCCATTGCCATCAACACCGACGAGACCACCAGGTCGATGATCAGGAAGGGAATGAACAGCAGGCAGCCGATCTGGAAAGCGGTCTTCAATTCCGACAACACAAACGCCGCCAGCTTGACGGTAAAGGCATGGTCGGCCGGGTTGCTGATCGCGTCTTCGCCCGCCAGGTGGGCAATCTGCTTGAGCGAAGCCTTGCTGGTCTGCGCCAGCATGAAGCGCGCTACCGGCTTCTCGGCGATTTTCAAGGCATCCTGCAAGCCGATCTTGTCCTGGTCGTAAGGCAGGAAGGCATCGCGCCACACCGCATCGCCGATCGGCTTCATGACCAGCAGGGTCAGGATCAGCGCCACGCCGGTGATGATACGGTTGGGCAAGCCCTGCTGCAGGCCCAGGGCCTGGCGCAGCAGCGACAGCACGATCACGAAACGGGTAAAACTGGTCATCATCATCACCATGATGGGCAGCAAGCCCAGCAGGGTCATGATGATCAGGATCTGCATCTTCACCGACAAATCGGTCTTCGCGCCGGGGACTACCCCGGCCAGCAAATCCTGGGCCCACGCAGGCGCGCAGGCGCATAGCAGCACTGCCCCGGCCGCCAGGCCGGGCACCAGGCGGCGCACGGTCATGGCGCCATCATGTCGAGGTTCAACCCGTCCAGATCGATGACCTTCAGGCCGTAATTTTCACCGGCCACCACCACCTCGGCGCGGCCGATTGCGGTGCCGTTGACCTTGATGGTCAGCGGTTCGCCGGCCAGCATGTCCAGCTCGACCACGCTGTCAGGGCCGATCTGCATCAGGTCCTGCAGCGACAGGCGGGCCGAACCGACTTCCAGCGTCAGCGTGACGGGGATCTTGCGCATCATGGCAGGCAGGTCGCGGCGGCCGGCGCGTGGCGCCGGCACATCGTTCAAATCCTGCGACACCTGGTCGATGATCATTTCCTCCGACATATCGTCCAGCATGGAATCGTTGCTGCCGTTGGGATTATTCATCATATTCATTCGATATCTTCAAAAGAGGTTAAGCAGAGTTTGCCCTTGTGCTCAGTTACCGCGGCTGTAAACAGGCGGGATTCTTCGAGCATAACGTCTGCCCTGTGCAGGCTGATGGGAATGACATCGCCCACACGCAAGTCGAACATGGCGCCCAGCGTGGTTTCCTTGGAAACCAGCCGGCCACTCAGGCCAACCTGGAGCCGCGCCGCCAGCGGCCCTGGATTCTTGTTGCCCTTCTTGCCGGCATCGCGCTCAGGCATCAAGCCGCCCAGCACATTGCCCATCACTTGCTTGTCGAGCGCGAACCAGGCCTTGCCCTGCAGCTCGCCATCGCTCAGCGACACGGTAATCACCCAGCTTCCCTTGCCAGGCTGGGTGCCGCTGCTTGCCTTGATATTGTCTTCTTCGCCAAGTTCCTGGCCGCTTGCAGGCAGGTTACTTTCAATTCGTGCTGCCAGGATGCTCACCAGCTGTTGCCCGAGAACCACAGCCAGGCGCTCTTCGGTAGCGGTAACTCGCACGGCCTGTTCATCAACAGCGGCGTCGGCGCGGGTGGCGCGCCCATAACGGTAATTCAATACACCCAGGAGTATCTTACGCTCCAGCGCAAAACCGAGTTGTCCGGAAGGTGCGGCAAAGCCCAGCCAGCGCTGGCGCGCTTCGCTGCCGTCGAGGCGGCTGAAAGAGACATCGTCCACCTGGAACGTGCCCCAATAACGGCGATGCACATTCAGGCGCATGGCCTGGGCCAGGTCTTCGCGCAACTGCGCGGCAAACTCAGGCAGCCGGTGTACCGGCCGTCCCAGCAAGCAAGGGTCAAGTACTTCGTATTGCACAGTGCTTTGAGAGGTAGTCATATTGGCCATCCGTCTGCTGCAATCCTATCGCAAAGTTATACGCTCAGGATGATCTTGGAAGCGTAGAATAACTCAAATCCCTCAGTATTGCCATGAATCAAGTACCTCGTTGGTCAAAAAGACTTTACATAAAAGTTTCCGACGAGTAAGCTTCATTAGTGCAAGGTAACATCAGTTGGTTGCAAAAACTATCCTTAGTGCATGATTTATAAGAAGTTTTGCGATTTGCAAGCGGTTGTTACGATCCCGAAATCGGGTTACTATGCATGTTCCCGTGCGGCACCATTTAACATTTAGTCCAGATTGTTAGTTAGTAACTGGAAGTTAATGTTGTTGCTGCATTGGTAACGAAAGCGCGCCCTGACGCAACCAACCTGAGGTGTTTTATGGCAAATGAATTCGCTGGCCTGATCAAGGCCGACCTGGCATCCCTGAACAACGCGGCCGCCGAGCTCGCGCAGCACGCCAACATCATTGCGCCGGCCGCCCAGTTCAACGCGCCACAACCGGGCGCCACCTTCTCCTTTGCCCAAACGATGCAAGACGCCGTGGCCGGCGTCAATGCGCAAGACCTTGATGCCGGTCAAAAAATGGCCGATGTCGATGCCGGCCGCAGCGACGACCTGGTGGGCGCCATGCTGGCCAGCCAGGAAGCCAGCCTGTCGTTCCAGATGCTGATGCAGGTCCGCAACAAGGTAATGGGCGCGGTCGATGAATTGATCAAGCTTCCGCTGTAAGCTGTAACTTCCGCCTTCCCTCTCGAAAGACCTGACGTGATTGCTAACCTCAAGTCCACCCTCGGACGCTGGCGGGGCGCTGCGGCACCAACGGTGCCGCCTGCCGTCCTGAAAAACCTGTATCCCCTGCTGCTGCTGGCTGTCGGCGTGACGGCGCTGGTGCTGATGATCCTGTGGAAGGACCAGAGCGGCTACAAGCCGGTCTTCGGCCAGCGCGAAAAAGTCGCGACCGCGGACATGATGAATGTGCTCGACGCGGAAAAGATTTCCTACCGCATCCATCCGGAAACCGGCCAGGTACTGGTCCCGGAAGGCAAGCTGGGCCAGGTGCGCATGCTGCTGGCGGCCAAAGGCGTGACTGCGCAACTGCCGTCCGGACTGGAACTGATGGACAAGAGCGACCCGCTCGGCGTATCGCAATTCGTGCAAGACGTGCGTTTCCGCCGCGGCCTGGAAGGCGAACTGGCGCAATCGATCATGACGCTCGATGCGATCGCGCATGCGCGCGTCCACCTGTCGATCGCCAAGTCCACTTCCTTCGTATCGAGCGATGGCGAAAAATCATCCGCCTCTGTAGTTATCGCTACCAAACCAGGACGCACGCTGGCGCCTGAACACATTGCCGCCATCGTCAACATGGTGTCGGGCAGCGTTGCTTCGCTGAGCCCGGCGCGCGTAAGCCTGGTCGACCAGGCCGGCAACCTGCTGTCCTCCCATGTCGACCTGAGCGAGGCGTTCGATGCTTCGACTTCGACCAACGAAAACGCCAAGCGCCAGCAGGATGAAATCCGCAGCAACATCAAGGGGCTGCTGGGCCCTATCGTCGGCGACAACAATTTCCGCGTCAGCGTGACTGCCGATGTCGACAACGACAAGGTGGAAGAAACCGTTGAAAAATATGGCGCCGATCCCAAAGTGACCAGCGAGGCCATGCGCGAAGAGCAGGACCGCAACCGCATTGCGATGGGCGTGCCCGGCACCCTGTCCAATCGTCCGCCGCAGCAACAGGCCGCCGATGCCGCAGCGGCGCAGGCAGCCGCGCAAGGCGGCGCAGCGGCGCCCGGCCAGGCACCGGAAGGCACCGCCCGCAAGAACGCCACCACGCGCCAATACGCTTATGACCGCAGCATCACCCAGACCAAGCGCGCCCGTGGCCGCCTGGTGCGCCAGAACGTGGCCGTGGTGCTGGCCCAGGCGGCAGCGCCGTTCCCCAAGACTGGCTGGAGCGCAGCTGAAATCGCCAATATCGACAAAGTGCTGCGCAGCGGCCTCGGCATCAATGAAGAGCGCGGCGACAAGCTGGTGGTCAGCGCCATGAACTTCCCGGCCAAGGCGGCGGAAGTGCCGTGGTGGCAGGAACGCGATACGGTGGTCGATTCGGCCAGCTGGCTCGGCTACGCGGTGGCCCTGCTGCTGGCTTACCTGCTGCTGGCCCGTCCGCTGCTGCGCCTGCTGACCGCGCGCTTCGCACCGGCCACGGCGGCACAGGCAGCCAAGCCAGCCCTGGCCGGCGCAGCTGCGCGCCACGCCGAGGCAACGCCGATCCCGGGCACCGCCGGCGCCGTCCCGGGCGCCGCGGCGGCGGCTGCTGCACTAGGCTCTCCAGAAGCGGCGGAAGCTGCCGCCGCCAAGCAGGGCGAACTGGAGAGCAGCCAGATGCCGGTGGTGCCGCTGCTGGAAAATTACGATTTGCCGCCTGCCGGTTCGCCGGTGGACGTGATGGTGGACCACCTCAAGGTACTGGCAGAGAAAGAGCCGGAACGCGTAGCCGAAGTCGTCAAACAATGGATGCAGAAAAATGGCCGACATCAACAATAACCAGGACCTGGATAACGAGCACAGCCTGACTCCGGTCGAGCAGGCCGCCATCGTGCTGCTGTCGATCGGCGAAGAACCGGCTGCTGCCGTGCTGCGCTGCCTGTCGCGCGAAGAGTTGCTGGAAGTCACCCAGGTCATGTCGCGCATGAGCGGCATCAAGGTCGAAGCCGTGAAGAATGCGATGCAGACCTTCTTCGACGATTACCGCCAGCAATCCGGGGTGCATGGCGCTTCGCGCTCCTTCCTCAAGCGCTCGCTGGACCTGGCGCTGGGTGGCGACATCGCCAACACCGTGCTGAACAACATTTACGGCGACGAGCTGCGCCCGAAAATGGCGCGCCTGCAGTGGGCCTCGCCGAAATGGCTGGCCGACTACATTGCCAACGAACACGTGCAGATGCAGGCGGTGTTCCTGGCCTTCCTGCCGCCGGCGCTGGCCGGCCAGATCCTCGATGCGCTGCCGCTGGAAGGGCGCGACCTGGTGCTGCTGAACATGGCGCGCCTGGACGAGATCGACCGCGACCTGCTGCTGGAACTCGATGAGCTGGTCAACCGCTGCCTGTCTTCCTTTGACTCGCAGTCGACCAGCGTGGAAGGCGTGCGCCAGGTGGCCGAGATCCTGAACCGCCTGCCGGGCAACCGCGCCCAGATCGTCGAGCTGCTGCGCGCCCACGATCCGGAAGTGGTGGAACAGATCGAGATGCAGATGTATGACTTCCTGATCCTGTCGACCCAGACTGAAGTCACCCTCACCCGCATCATCGAGGAAGTGCCGCTCGAGCAGTGGGCCATTGCGCTCAAGGGTGCCGAGCAGGCAATCCGCGATGCGGTGCTGAAGACCATGCCGAAACGCCAGGCGCAGGCCTTCGAAGACATGATGCGCCGCGCCGGCCCGGTGCCGATGTCGCGCATCGAAGCGACCCGCCAGGAAATCATGGCCACCGTCAAGGCGCTGGCCGATGCCGGCGAAGTCGAAGTGCAGCTGTTCGCTGAAACGGTGGTCGAGTGATGAAACAGTTCCGCCCTTACCGCTTCCCGCCTTTACAGCAGTACGTGCACACGCACGGCGCCAATGGCCAGCGCGTCAGTGGGCAGGGCCATATGGCCGATGCCGCCCAGTGGCAGGCTTCGGTCAGCGAAGGCTTCGAGCAGGGCCAGCGCGACGGTTACGAAATCGGCTTGCAGCGCGGCCAGGAAGACGGCTTCGAAGCGGGCCGCCAGCAAGGCGTCGAGCTGGGCCGCGAAGAAGGCCGCCAGGAAACCCTGGTCGGCTTCGACCACCTGGCGCGCCCGGTGGACGGCATGCTGAAGTCGCTGAAAAAGCTGCGCGCCGATTACCGCGCCGCGCAGCGCAAGGAAGTGGTGGACCTGGTGGCGAAAGTGGCGCGCAACGTGATCCGCGCCGAACTGGCGCTGCAGCCGGTGCAGATCATGGCCCTGGTCGACGAGACCCTGGCCTCGATGCCGCCGACGCGCGATGAGATCGATGTCTACCTGAACCCGGAAGAAGTCAAGCGCATCATGGAAGTCGATCCCAAGCGCGCCAAGCGCTGGAACCTGATCGGCGATGCCCGCCTCGACCTGGGCGAATGCCGCATCCGCGCCGGCGATAGCGAAGTCGATGCCGGCTGCCACCAGCGTCTTGCTGCTGTCATGGAACAGGTCGATAATCAGTTGCAGGCCGCCGATGGCGGTGACGACGCTGAGAGTGAAGAATGATTGCAGACGCACTGCGCAAACTGGAACTCGATGACGTACCGCTGGCCACCCCGACCGGGCGGCTGGTGGGGGCATCCGGCCTGCTGCTGGAGGCCACGGGTTGCAAGCTGCATACCGGCCAGCGTTGCCAGATCGAGACAGTCGACGGCGAATGGCTGGACGCGCAGGTGGTGGGCTTCCGCGAAAAGCTGACCTTCCTGATGCCGTTCAAGAAAGCAACCGGGCTGACTACCGGTGCGCGCGTATTGCCCTCGCCGGAAAAAACCAGCCTGCAGATTGGCGACGGCTGGCTGGGCCGCATGGTCAATGGCATCGGTGAACCGATCGACGGCCTCGGCAAGCTGGGCGGCGACTATCCGCTCGACGCGCAACCGCCGCGCATCAACCCGCTGCGCAAGCAGCCGGTGGTCGATGCGCTTGACGTCGGCGTGCGCGCCATCAATTCCATGCTGACGCTGGGCAAGGGCCAGCGCGTCGGCCTGATGGCCGGTTCCGGCGTCGGCAAGTCGGTGCTGCTGGGCCTGATCACGCGCCAGACCGTGGCCGACGTGGTGGTGGTGGGGCTGATCGGCGAACGCTCGCGCGAAGTGCGCGAATTCATCGAAATGTCGCTGGGCCCGGAAGGCTTGAAGAAAGCCGTGCTGGTGATTGCGCCGGCCGATGAGTCGCCGCTGATGCGCATCATGGCAACCGAACTGTGCCACTCGATCGCGGCCCATTACCGCGACCAGGGCAAGAACGTGCTGCTGCTGGTCGACTCGCTGACCCGCTATGCGATGGCGCTGCGCGAAGTGGCGCTGGCACTGGGCGAGCCGCCGGCCACCAAGGGTTATCCGCCGTCGGTGTTCTCGGCCCTGCCGCAACTGGTCGAATCGGCCGGCAATGGCGAGAATCCTTACGGCAGCATGAGCGCGATCTATACCGTGCTGGCCGAAGGCGACGACCAGCAAGACCCGGTGGTCGACACCGCGCGCGCCATCCTGGACGGCCACATCGTGCTGACGCGCGAACTGGCCGAGCGCGGCCATTACCCGGCGATCAATATTGCCGCCTCGATCAGCCGCTGCATGAACCATGTGATCACGCGCGAGCACATGCTGGCCGCGCGCGCACTGAAAGCCTCGATGGCGCGCCACGAGCGCGTGCGCGACCTGATCCCGCTGGGCGCCTATGTGCCGGGCGCCGATCCGGTCACCGACAAGGCTGTCAACCTGCATCCGCATATCGAAGAATTCCTGTGCCAGGGGACCAAGGAACCGGCCCCCTACGCCAATTGCGTGGACCAACTTGAAAGGCTCATGGCATGACGACCACCACGATCCGCAGCCTGTCGACCCTGGTCGACATGCGCAGCAATGAAGTCGACAAACTGCAAACGGAAATGGCCGCCAAGGAAAGCGTGCGCGAGCGCTACCAGAAGACGCTCGACAAGCTGACCAACCTGTACGAAAGCAGCGGCCCGTCCGGCCGGCTGCCGATGGCCCTGGCGCTCAATTGCGGCGATTACAAGCAAGGCGTGATGGCCATGGCCGACAGCCAGCGCCTCAACCTGCACATGCACGAGGCCGACATGGCCGTGTCGCAGCGCGCCCTGACCGCCGCCTACGTCAAGCGCGAAGTGCTGGGCCAGGTGCTCGAGCGCCACCAGGATGCGGCCGCCACGGCGCAACGGGCCCAGGAGCGCAAGCGCCATGACGAACTGGCAACCCAATTGTGGTACCGCGGACATAAATGAAAGGCTGAACCGAATATTTCATGAAGTCATCACTTTGGTCGCCTCTTACCTTGGTACACTTCATTTAATTTCTTCGGAGCACGAGAAATGGCTACTTCTGTCCCAACCTACGATCCCAAGACCACGGCCGCCCAACTGGCGCAGATGTATGTCCAGGGCCGCCAGTCGATGCTCGACAGCCAGTCCGCGACCGCGACGGCGATCGACAAGGCGCTGACCAAGCTCAGCTCGGCACTGAGCACCTTCCGCAGCTCGCTGTCGACCACCACCAGCGCCGGCTCCGTTGTAGCCAATAAGGCAAGCTTCAGTTCCGATGTCGGCAGCGCCACGGCAAATGCCACGGCGGTAGCGGGCAATTACCAGTTCTACGTCGAACAGCTCGCCACAGTCGGCCAGGTCTCGTACAGCGGCGTCACCGATTCCGGCGTGACCGGCGCCGCGGCCGGTTCCCTGGCGATCAAGCTGGCCGACGGCAGCAGCTTCACGGTCAGCCTGGCCAATGGCGACAAGGACTTGAACAATGCGCTGAGCGCCAAGGAAATCGCCGCTGCCATCAATATGGAAGCGAGCAATAACTCGCGCGTCACCGCCTCGACCCTGACCGTCAATGGCCAGACCCGCCTGGTGCTGACCTCCAACCTGACCGGCCAGGCCAATGGCGTGGCCGGCATCGACGTCACCAACCTGGGCGACGCCAACCTGCAGACCCAGCTGGCCGATGCCAACCGTGTGCTGCAGGCCGGCACCGATGCCGTGGTCTGGGTTGGCGCCCCGGGCGGCGATCCGAGCAACAAGATCACGCAGGCTTCGAACACCTTCAACGTGGTGGATGGCGTCGCGATGACCTTCACCAAGGCGCAGACCGGCGGCGTGCCTGTCACGCTCAACGTGGCCCGCGACAGCAGCACCACGGCCACCAATGTGCAGAATTTCGTCGACCAGTGGAACAAGATGCTGGCTTCGCTGGGCGAACTGACGGCGGCCGGCGATTCGGCCAAAGGCACGGCCAGCGGCATTTACGCTTCCGATGCCGGCCTGGCGTCGCTGAAGTCGCGCATGCAATCGCTGCTGCACACCGCGGTCGGCGGCGTCAGCCTGGTCAACTACGGCATTACCACCCAGCGCGACGGCACCCTGGCGCTGGACAAGACGCGCCTCGACAAGACACTGGCCACCAACCCGACCGGCCTGGATGCCATTCTGGGCAAGACCGGTACCACACCAACCGGCGTGCTGGGCAACCTCGACACCCTGGTCGGCAGCTGGACCAAGGCCGGTACCGGCCAGTTGGCCGCCCGCAAGGATGCCAACTCCAAACTGCAGACCCAGCTTGCGGCCCGCCAGGCCGCGCTGGAAACCCAATACGACAACGCCTACAAGCGCTACCTGGCCCAGTTCACCCAACTGCAAAGCCTGCAGTCCCAGATGAGCGGCACCAGCAGCATGTTTGAAGCGATGTTCAGTAAATCCGATTCCTGAAAGTCTTAAACAATGGATCACGACGCCTACGGCAGCTATCACGCCACCAACCTGGAATCCCAGACGGCCCGCGCCACGCCAGTTGAACTGGTGCTGGTGCTGACCGATGGTTTGCTGGAAGAGCTGGCCCGTGCGCGCGGCCACATCGTCGGCAAGCGCTACGAACAGAAGGCGCTCAGCCTCGACAAGTGCACGCAAATCATCAACGGCCTGGCCAGCTCGCTCGATTTCGAGCAAGGCGGCGAGGTCGTGGCCAACCTGGGCCGCCTGTACGATTATTGCGCTGCCCGCCTGTACCGCGCCGGCGTGGACATGGACCCTGCCGTCGTCGACGAAGTGGTGGGCCTGCTGACCACGATCCGCACCGGCTGGCAGGGAGTGCACGACAAACATGGATAGGCATAAGACGCTGCTGCAGCTTGCACAGCAGCTGAGCGCCGCCACTGCCGCCAGCGACTGGGCGGCACTGGCGGCGATTAATACTTTGATGGCCTCCACCCTGCCGGCGCTGGCAGCGCAGGGTGGGTGGACGCCGGCCGAACGCGCAGCGCTGGCGGCGCTGCGTGAGTTGCATGTCGCGGCAGTGGCAAAAGTCGATAGCGCCACCGCCGAGACCGGCCAGCACCTGAGCGATATGATGAACAACAGAGAGGGCTGGCTCGCCTACGCCCTCGACAGCGGCAACGCTGCAACCGGAACCTGAGCATGATCAACCTGCCTGCGGCGCCTGCCGCCACCATCCCACCGGCCAGCGGCGCTGCCGGCTTGCCGCCACCGGCCGCCAACGGCGCCGCTACCGCAGATGCCGAGCGCAGCAGCGCCACCAGCGGCAGTGCAGCGCCAGCCAGCGGCCTGGCGAGCGCCCTGCTGGACGTCGCCGCGGCCATCGCACCGGCACCGTTCGGCGCCCTGCTGGACGCCATGGCCGGCATCGCTGCAGACGAAGAAGGCACGGCCGCCAAGCCGGCGGACGACCAGACTGCTGCCGCCCAGGCCGTGGCCACCATGTTGCCTGCCATGGGCAAGCTGCCGCTGGCCGGCGGCACGCCGGGCGCCACGCCCGACAGCGTGGCAGCGGTTGCTGCCGCCCTGACCGCCCCGGCCATCAAGCCGGCCAACGACAGCGCCATGCTGCTGCGCCAGCAGGTCCAGGCGAGTACCCTGGCCGCGCGCGACGTTGGCGCAGCTGCGCCAAGCGAGGCGGCGAAAGCGCCCGAGGCGCCCCTGCTCGATGCCCGCGCCGTCATGCTTGCCGCGGCAGCCCGCCCGGCTGCCAGCCCGGCACTGCCAGCGGCCACGCCGGCCTCCGCCAGCCGCAGTTCCGCCGGCGAAGCCCTGGCGTCCGCATTGAACGCCCTGCAAGGCCAGGCCGCCGACAGTACCGCTGCGCCGATCGCAGCCAAGGACAGCGCCAGCCTGCTGGCCGACAGCCAGCACCAGCCCACCGATGCCGGCGCCCTGCCCGGCTTCCGCAGCGTGCTGGCCAGCACCGCCGCTCCACAGCCTGGCAACACCCTGCAGCTGAGCGGCAGCCCGGAGCAATGGCAGCAGCCGCTGCGCGCCGCCCTCGGCGACCGCCTGCAGCTGCAACTGGCGCGCAACGACGAGCGCGCCGTGATCCGCCTGGAACCGCCGAATATGGGCAGCGTGGAAATTTCCGTGCGCCACAGCGGCGGCGCGCTGCAGGTGAATATCGCCGCCAGCCACAGCGAAGTGCTGCGCCAGCTCAACAACATCGGCGACGCCGTGCGCCAGGACCTGTCGCAGCGCCAGTTCGGCGAAGTGGCAGTCACGGTTTCTGCCAGCAGCGCGCGCAACCTGGCCGATGGCGGCCAGCAGCAGCGTCAACAGCAATCCGAGCAACAGCGCCAGCCAGGCCGCGCCCTGGAAGACGGTGATGCCGGCACCACCACTTTTGCCATGACGGGCGAACGGGAGTAAGCATTCGATGAATAAGAAACTGGTTCTGATCGTAGCAGCCGTGCTGCTGGCGGGCGCAGGCGCCGCCGGCGGCGCCGTCTGGTACCTGAAAGGCAAGAGTGCCGAGCCAGCCAAGGCGGCCGTCGAGGAGAAAAAAACCGGCGAGCCGCTGAAGTACCTGACCATTGAAAAAGTCATCGTCATGCTGCGCCGCCAGCCGGGCGACACCGTGCCGCACTATATGTCGGCCGACCTCGTCATCTCGACCACGGCCAAGCAGGAAAAGGAAGCCAAGGAAGCCCTGCCGATGCTGCGCAGCGTGGCCGTGCGCGCCTTGTCGGCGCTGCCGATGGAAAAGGCGTCGATGATGACCATTGACCAGTTTGTCGAAGAATTGAACAAGGCTTACGATGAAGCCTACACCAAGGAGGCGCGCGAACGCCCCTTCGAGCAGGTGATGATCGGCAAGTTGATCCTGGAGTGAAAACCATGGGCTTGGTGGACACGGTTGCAGAGCCTTATGCGGAAAGCTACGGCGCCGTCAGCGTCGCCGACGAGCAGAAGCACCTGCTCGCCTACGCGCCGCTGGTCAAGCGCATCGTGCGCCAGCTCAACTCGCAAGTCCAGGGCGCGATCGACCGCGACGATATGGAGCAGATCGGGCTGATGGGCCTGCTTGAAGCGCTGCGCCGCTATGGTGAACCCGATACCGGCTTTGGCAGCTACGCCTCGCTGCGGGTGCGCGGCGCCATCCTCGACGAGCTGCGCCGGCAGGACTGGCGCCCGCGCGCGGTGCGCCAGCAAAGCCACAAGATGCGCGACGCCGTGCGCGAGCTGACGCGCAAGCTGGGCCGCGAGCCGGGCGAACAGGAAATCATGAGCGCGCTCGGCCTCGATGTGGAAGCCTACCAGGCTTACCTGCTGGACGAGAACGCGGAAACCATCGCCAGCTTCGATGAAATCCTGCAGGACACGCTGGCCGATACCGGCAGCGTGGCCGGCCCGGAGGAACAGTTGATGATACGCCGCAGCCTGGAGCAGGCGCTGACCGGCCTGGACGAACGCGAGCAGCGCGTGATCCAGATGTATTACGAATTCGAACTCAGCTACAAAGAGATCGCCGCCGTGCTGGACCTGACCGACGCCCGCGTCTGCCAGTTGAACAAGCAGGCCCTGAACAAGATGAAGGCGGTGCTGGCGGCCTGAGCCGCAGCCCACCTGGAACACCACTGGAAAGGCATAAACCATGCAGCAACTATTCGGCATCATGATCGTGTTTGGCTCGGTGTTTGGCGGCTACGCCATGATGGGCGGCCACTTCACGGCGATCTGGCAGCCGCTGGAGTTGATGGTGATTGCCGGCGCCGGCTTTGGCGCCTTCGTCATCGGCAACCCGCGCCACGTGCTGGCCGAGACCATGACCCAGTGCAAGCACCTGCTGTCGCGCAAGAAGTACGACTCGGAATTCCAGCGCCAGCTGCTGTTGCTGATGTATGAACTGCTGCAACTGGCCGCCGGCGGCCTGAAGGCGCTGGACGCCCACGTCGAAGCACCGCGCGAATCGCCGCTGTTCCAGCGCTACCCGCTGATCCTGGAAGAGCCGAAGCTGCTGGCCTTCATCGTCGACAACTTCCGCCTGATGGCAATGGGCAAGATCAATGCCCACGAACTGGAAGGCGTGCTGGAGCAGGAACTGGAAGCCATTCATGAAGAACTGACCCAGCCGGCCAAGTCGCTCAACAAGATCGCCGAAGCGATGCCGGGCTTCGGTATTCTGGCCGCGGTGCTGGGCATCGTAATCACCATGGGCACCGTGGGCGAAGGCGCCACGTCGGCCGAGATCGCCGAACACGTGGGCGCGGCCATGGTCGGTACCTTCATCGGTATCTTCCTGTGCTACGGGGTGCTGGACCCGATCTCCAATATGCTCAAGCAGCTGGTCGTGCAGGAAGCGTCGACCATGGAAAGCGTGAAAGTGGTGCTGGTGACCCATGTGGCGGGCAAGCCGCCGCTGCTGGCAATCGACGCCGGCCGCCGCCTGGTGCAGCTGAACATCAAGCCAAGCTTCGCCCAGCTCGAGGGCTGGATCAATGCAATGGAAGGCGGCGACGAACCGGAATCGACTTCGCGCCGAGGAGGTGGCCGTGCTAAAGCCGCATGACAAGCACCATGAGCAAACCATCGTCAAGCGCGGCGGTGGCAAGCACAAGCATGACGAACATGGCGGCGCCTGGAAGGTGGCGTTTGCGGACTTCTGCCTGGCCCTGATGTGCCTGTTCCTGGTGCTGTGGCTGATGGCCGTGCGCAACCAGGAATCGCTGGAACACGTGCTGACCCAGTCCGACGGCAGCAAGACCGACGTCGGCAAGGGCGTGATGCCGGAACAGGTGGGCGGCCCGCGCGGCAGCCTGATCGAACGCTTCCCGATGCCGCGCACCGGCAATACCGATGTGGACGGCAACGCTACCCAGGGCTTCAACAAGAGCCCCACCAATACGGCGGAAAACCGGGTGCGCTATGAATCGCCGGAAGACCTCAAGCTGCTGGCCAAGACGCTCACCAAGATGAGCGAGGAAACTGGCCTGGCCAGCAATCTTGAATCGGTCATCACCCCGTATGGCTTGCGCGTGATGTTGCACGATACCGACAGCCAAGGCATGTTCGTGCGCGGTTCGGCCGTGCCGACCGACAAGTTCGCGCGCCTGCTGCAGAACATGGGGCCGCTGTTTGCCAAGATGGAAAACCAGATGCTGATCGTCGGCCACACCGACTCCGCGCAGTACGCCGACACCAGCTACAAGGCCTTCTCCAACTGGAACCTGTCCAGCAACCGCGCCATGGCGGCGCGCTCGCAACTGCTGGCCGGCACCATGCCGCAGGACAGCGTGCTGCAGGTGGTCGGCATGGCCGACCGTGCGCCGCTCGATGCCAAACGGGCCGATGCTGGCGTCAACCGCCGGATCGAATTGCTGATCCTGACCAACACGCAGGCGAAAGCCGTCGCCGATATGTTTGGCATGCCGAGCAACAAGACTGCTATCATCCGGGAATCGGATTTGCCCGAACCCGGCCTGTTGCAGCAATTGCGACAACAAATGCTGCCTGGCAAGGGGAAGAGCAATGGCAATTAATGTTAAGTCAAGAGGAAACCGTATGAGGATTTCCGGTTCCACCCCAGGCACCCCGGTGCAGACCGTGGCCGACAGCGCGCCGGCAGAATCTGCCCGCCCGGCCGCCGCCCCAGCCGCCCAGCGCGAGCTGGAGTCGGCCGTGTTGCAGCCTGCGATGAAAGCCATGCAGGAAATGGGCGACATCGACCACGAACGCGTGGCCCTGTTGCGCGACGCCCTGGCCAAGGGCGAGCTGCCCTTCGACGCCGGCAAGCTGGCCGGCCTGATCCAGAAGTTCCACCGGGGCGAGCAGTGAGCGAGATCAGCCGCCAGGACGCCATGAAGATGCTGCTCGAGGGCATCAGGGCGGACTTGCAAAGTTACCAGCAGATGCTGGACCTGATTGCCCAGCAGTTCGAAGCGGCGATCCGCCACCAGAGCGACCGGCTGGGAGAAATCGCTCAAGAAATCGCCAATTTGGTCGATGTGCTGGAAGCGCGCCGCGCGCAGCGGGTCGAACTGGCGATCCGCCTGGTCGGCCCCCAGCCATCCATGGAACAAGTGTTCACCCTGCTCAAGCCCGAAGCGCGTGCGCGCCTCGAAGCCGATTGGGCGCAACTGGAAGGCATGGTGCAGACGGCGCGCGAAATGGGCCGCCGCAATGCTGACCTGCTGGCGGAGCAATACACCATCATGCAGCGCGTGCTGCATGGCGACGATCAAACCTATGAGCCGGTCTGAATTCACGCCTTTCCGGGCCTTTACAGCAGCCACAGCGCCTACCCAGGCCACGGCAGCCACCATCAGCAATATGAGCGCCACGCGCCCAGCATTGCCGGCGGCGTTCAGCCCTACCCTGGCAGCCAATGCCGGCATGGCAGGCACAGCCGCGACTGGCAGCGCGCACGGCGCCACCAGCGCCACCTTCCGCCAGGTCCACGCCGAAGTGGCGCGCTACATTGCTGCAACCGATGCACCGTCCCCGGCTGCCAGCGGCGCCGGCAATACTTTGACTGCGGACGGCGCCGCCCTGCGCGCCCGCCTTGCGGCACGCGCCATTGGCGGCGATGCGGCTGGCGAAACCAGCGTGCCGAACGAAGCCCAGCAAGCTTTCCTGGAAGCCATCCGCCCGCACGCGGAAGCTGCCGCTGCGCGCCTTGGCGTGGCGCCGGAACTGGTGGCCGCCCACGCGGCGCTGGAGTCAGGCTGGGGCCGTCATGCCCCGGGCAATAATATGTTCGGCATCAAGGCCGGCGGCAATTGGCAAGGCGCGGTGCAGGCGCTGGCAACGCTGGAAGTGGAAGATGGCGTGGCGCACAGCCGCAACGAGCGTTTCCGCGGCTATGGCGATATGGGCGACTCGTTCGAGGACTATGCCGGCATGCTGCTCGACAATCCACGCTACCGGCGCGCCCTCAACACCGGCAGCGATGCGCAAGCCTTCGCGCACGCGCTGCAGGCCGGCGGCTACGCCACCGATCCGGCCTACGCCGACAAGCTGGGCCGCGTAGCGGCCAGCATCAAGGCAAGTCAGCAGGCTCAACAGTTCCCGCATCAATAACGCGCGCCCGGATCTGGGTCCCGCTGCTGTTTTTCACACGGATGATGGCGCCGCGCGTGCCATTGTCCAGCGCTTCCCCTGCCATAGACACTTCGATCTGCTCGCGCTTGGCGACGATACGGACCTGGTCGCCGCGCTTGACCAGTTGTGGCGCTGCCAACATATTCTGCCGGATCACGTCGCCGGCGCGGATGGTACGCCGCGCCGCCATCCCTTCCAGCTCCGCGAAGTCGGAAAAAGCATCGGGAATCAAGGTGATATCGTGGCGCTCCCGCAACAAGTCTAAAGGCGACAGAATTTTTCCGGAAATTAAATCGGTGGCTGCAACTGCAACGTTTGCCGACACCTTGCCCTTGGCAAGGAACTCATAGCGCCAACCTTGCAAGCTTGGGCAAATCACCACGAAGCGCATGCGCGCAATGCCGCGCGGGTCCAGGCTCTCGACCCGCGTTTCAGAGGGACAGTCCGGGATCACGCGATGAGTCCTTATTACTTCAATATCGAACTTCGGTTCAAGCCAGCGTTGACTTTCTGCATTGTTTTTCAATTGATTTTCTGCAGCTAGTTTCACTTTGCTTAGCAATTCTTCCATTGTTGAAGCAGTTGCAACTTGGAAATTTAAAATGCCCAAGAGCAATAGTCCACCAAAAACCGGTACAATAGGATTGTTGGGCACGGGCAATACCTTTAGTATGTAAATTCGAATTCGCTGGGACATTACCAGAGGAGGGAAACGATGGCTATCAATTTCAAGGACGCAGTAGGTTTGCATGCGGATGCATTGCAATTGCGCGCACAGCGCACCCGTGTCCTGGCGTCCAATATCGCCAACGAAAACACGCCGGGCTTCTCGGCACAGGATATCGACTTCAAGGAATCGCTGGCGCGCGTAGAGGCGGAACTGGCAGGCGAGCCGGTCCTCGACGGGGACGGCGAGACCAAGTTCCGCGTGCCCTACCACCCTAGCGGCGACGGCAACACCGTTGAAATTGGCGTCGAGCAAGCCGCCTTTTCGCAAAATGCAACTGACTTCGCAACCAGCCTGACTTTCATCAACATGAAGCTGCGCGGCATTGCCAAGGCCATCAACGGCCAGTAACACCCGGAATACCACTGATCCCAAGGGGAGACCCATGAGCTTTAAAGACATTGCGCAAATTGCCGGTTCGGCGATGGCGGCCCAGACAGTACGCCTGAATACCGTCGCCTCCAACCTGGCCAATGCCGACTCGGTAGCCGGCAGCGAAGGCGAAACCTACCGCGCCCGCAAGCCGGTGTTTGCCACGGTGATGGACGACAACCTCGACGCCGCAGCCGGCGGCCGGGTGCAGGTGCTGGACGTGGTCGAATCGGCCGAGCCGCTGCGCAAGGTGTACGAGCCAGGCAACCCGCTGGCCAATGCCGACGGCATGGTGTTCTACCCCAATGTCAACCAGGTGGCCGAGATGACCGACATGATGTCGGCTTCGCGCGCTTTCGAAACCAATGTGGAAGTACTGGGCCGCATCCGCGGCATGCAGGCTTCCCTGCTCAAACTCGGTGAATCCTGATGGAAACCAACCTGTTCACTAACGCGGCTGCGCAAAACAGCAACCCGACCGGCGTGGCACTGAACGGCGCCTCCAACGAGGGCCGCGACATGTTCACCAAGCTGCTGGTGGCCCAGATCCAGAACCAGGACCCGCTGTCGCCGCAAGATCCGTCCCAGTTCGTCCAGCAACTGACCCAGCTGTCGCAAACCGAAGCGCTGCAGAACCTGGCCAACCTGACCACCGCCAACGCCTCGGTGCTGCAATCGATGCAGGTGCTGGCAATGGGCGCCCAGGTCGGCTCCGACGTGATGGTGCAGTCCAGCCAGGTGACCCTCGACGGCCACAAGGTGAGCGGGGAAGCCACGCTCAGCAGCAACTCGGCCAAGACCAGCCTGGTCCTGACCGCCAGCAACGGCCAGCAATACGAGATCGTGATGGGCACCCTGCCTGCCGGCAGCCACCAGTTCACCATCGACCCGGTCGCGCTCGGTCTGCCAGCCGGCACGTATTCGATGCGCGTGGCCAGCGAGAGCAACCCGAACGTGCCGCTGGCCGTGTTGGGCCGCCTCGACAGCGTTCAGGTCGGCGCCGCCGGTAGCGTTACCGTCAAGATTGATACCGTGGGCGAAGTATCGCCTTCCGCCATTACCGCATTCCGGGGCAAAACCCCGACTACCGCAATTTAACGAAAGGTCCTCGCCATGAGTTTCGATATCGCTTTGTCCGGCATCCAGGCCATCAACGAGCAACTGGGCACGATTTCCAACAATATCGCCAACGCCGGGACCTACGGTTTCAAGTCCAGCCGCGCCAACTTCGCCTCGCTGCACGCCGGTGCGCAGCCGACCGGCGTGCACGTCGGCTCGACCACCCAGTCGATCGGGCTGAACGGCGGCATCCAGGCCACCAACCGCGGCCTGGACGCCCTGATCAACGGCCGCGGCTTCTTCGTGGCCAAGGATTCCACCGGCCAGACCAACTACACCCGCGTCGGCATCTTCACCAAGGACGCTACCGACTTCCTGGTCAACAGCTCCGGCGCCAAGGTGCAGGGCTTCCAGCTGACCCCGCCAAGCATGGTGGCCGGCCCGATGGGCGACATCAAGGTGCCGACCAACCTGCTGACCGCCAAGGCCACCACCAATATCGACTTCGTCGCCAATATGTCGGCCGACTGGACTGTGCCGACCGGTAACATCACCACCAAGCTGCCGGACGCCACCGTCACCCCTGCCGTGGTGCCGGATGCGAACATGTACAACATGTCCAAGGTCACCGTGGTGCACGACTCGCTGGGCAATGAACACACTGTCACCCAGTACTTCGTGAAAGACGCCGCCGCCCGCACCGTGAAAGTGTATTCGGCCGTGGACGGCACCGACCTGGGCGCTGCCGGCGGTTCGCCTTACACCCTGGTATTCGACACCAGTGGCCAGCTCGACCTGACTGCCAACGGCGGCGCGTCCTACGCCCATAACCTGAGCTTCGCGCCAGCCCCGGCGGCGGCCATGACGGTCGAGATCGACTACACCGGCACCACCTTCCAGAAAGGTGAGTCGACCACCTCGACCAACGCCGCCGACGGCTATGCGGCCGGCAGCTATGTGGGCGTGGAACTGGACCAGGCCGGCAATGTGGTGGCCAAATATTCCAACGGCGAAAAGCAAGCCATCGCCCGCCTGGCGATCGCCACCTTCCCCGATGAAGACGCGCTGACCCCGATCAATGAAACCGCCTGGACTTCCAACGTCCAGTCCGGCAATGCCAACCTGTCCGAAGCCGGCCAGGGCGTGGCCGGTGCGCTGACCGTGGCTTCGCTGGAGACCTCCAACGTCGACGTGACCTCGGAACTGGTCAGCCTGATGACCTCGCAACGCAACTACCAGGCCAACTCCAAGGTCATCACCGCGGAGAATGAAATGCTGCAGTCGCTGATGCAAGCCCTGTAAAGGCGGACTGAATGGACGCGCTGATCTACACCGCGATGAGCGGCGCCGAGCGGGCCATGCGTGGCCAGCAGGTGCATGCCAACAACCTCGCCAACCTCGACACCAACGGCTTCCGCGCCAACCTCGAACTGGCGCAGGCAGCCAAGCTGCCGGGCTATGGCTACGACGACCGCCATATGTCGCAAATGCAGTCGAATGCCGTGACCGACCGCCAGGGCGCGCTGCGCCAGACCGGCCGCGACCTGGACGTGGCGATTTCCGGCCCCGGCTACTTCGCCGTGCAGGGCCCGACCGGCGAGGCCTACACCCGCGCCGGCGCCATCACCCTTGATGCCGACGGCACCATGACCGTCAACGGCATGCAGTTGCTGGGCGAAGGCGGCCCGATCACCCTGCCGGTGCACCGCAAGGTGGAAATCGGCCAGGACGGCACGGTCTCGATCCTGGGCCCGACCGCCAATGCCGAGATGCAGGTGGTCGACAAGCTCAAGCTGGTGCGCGCCGAGGCCTCCGAGCTGACCAAGAATGAAGCGGGCCTGATGGTGGCGCGCGACGGCCAGTTGCTGGGCACCGACCCGACCGTGCAAGTGAAGGCAGGCCATCTGGAAGGCGCCAACGTCACGGCAGTCGAAGAAATGGTGGCCACCATGAGCCTGAATCGTACCTTCGAAATCCAGATGAAATTGTTCAAGGCCGCCGACGATATGACTTCAGTCGGCAACAAACTGATTAGCGGCTAACAGGAGAATCCCGATGAATCCAGCAATGTGGATCAGCAAAACCGGCGTGCAGGCGCAAGATGCAAAGCTGCAAGCCATCGCCAACAACCTGGCCAACGCCAATACCGTCGGCTTCAAGCGCGACCGCGTGGTGTTCGAAGACCTGTTCTATTCGATCGACCAGCAGCCGGGCGCCCAGCGTGCCGACAACAACACCCTGAACCCGTCCGGCGTTCAGATGGGTAACGGTACCCACCTGGTCGGCACCCAGAAGATTTTCACCAACGGCAATATCCAGACCACCAATAACGCGCTCGACGTGGCGGTGATGGGCAATGGTTTCCTGCAAGTGCGCCGCCCGAACGGCGAACCGGCCTACACCCGCGCCGGCCAGCTGCAAGTCGACAAGGACGGCGTGCTGGTGAATGCCTCCGGCCTGCCGCTGGTGCCGCAAATCACCGTGCCGGCCAATGCCACCGCCATCACCATCGGCGAGAACGGCACCGTGTCGGCCACCATTCCCGGCAATACCACGCCGACCGAACTGGGCCAGTTGACCCTGACCTCCTTCATCAATCCGACCGGCCTGCAAGCGCTGGGCGAAAACATGTTCGCGGAAACCCCGGCCTCCGGCGCGCCGACCGAAGGCCGCCCTGGCGACGCCCAGTTCGGCAAGCTCAAGCAGGGCGCGCTGGAAGGCTCCAACGTGCAGGTGGTGGAAGAGATGGTGGACATGATCGCTGCCCAGCGTACCTACGAAATGAACACCAAAGTTTTGACAGCAGCGGATAATATGCTGCAGTACCTGGCACAGGCCGCACGCTGATGAAAACCGCACTGCCCGCGCTGGCCCTGGTCCTGCTGGCTGGTTGCTCCAGCCTGCAGCCGACCGTGCGCCCGGCGCCCTACGAAGAAGCGCCTGCCCTGTCCCGTTCCGCGCTGCCGCGCGGCACTTCGGGTGGCGTCTTCAATCCTGACAGCAGCATCTCGCTGGTGTCGGACAGCCGCGCCTTCCGCGTTGGCGATATCGTCACCGTGATCCTGCAGGAAACCACGCATGCATCGAAGAGTGCCGGCACCACCCTGGCCAAGGATTCCAGCGTCGGCATCGCCTCGCCAAGCCTGCTGGGCAAGACCTTCCCGAAAGCCGGCGTCGATATTTCGGCCGAGCGCGGTTTCAAGGGCGATGCCCAGAGCACCCAGCAAAATGCACTGAGCGGCGCGATTACCGTGATCGTGCAGGAAGTGATGCCGAACGGCTTGCTGAAAGTGGCCGGCGAAAAAATCTTGACCCTGAACCAGGGCGAAGAGTTCGTGCGCCTGCGCGGCTTCCTGCGCGCGGCCGATATCGATGCCAACAACCAGGTGTCGTCGCAGCGCATTGCCAATGCACGCATCGCTTACGGCGCCCAGGGCACGCTGGCCGATACCAACCAGCCGGGCTGGCTGACGCGCTTCTTCCTTGGCCCTTTGATGCCTTTCTGAGGTGATGGATATGTTCAGTTTCAAAACCGGCAAGGCAGTGTCTGACCCGCAGGGTCAGACACTGGCTGGCGGCCGCCGCGTAGCAGTGTCAGACCCTGCGGGTCTGACATTGGTTTACCGGTTTGTGGCAGCGCTGCTATTAGCCATCGCACTGCCCGCCACCGCCGCGCCCCAACTGCGCAACCTGGTCGCCATCGAAGGCGTGCGCGACAACCCCTTGGTCGGCTACGGCCTGGTGGTCGGCCTGAACGGTTCAGGCGACTCGACCCAGGTCAAGTTCGCCAGCCAGTCGGTAGTCAATATGCTCAAGCAATTCGGCGTCAAAATGCCGGACGGTGCCGACGCCAAGTCAAAAAACGTGGCCGCAGTAATGGTGTCCGCCGTCTTCCCGCCCGGCTACCGGCGCGGCCAGCCGATCGACGTCACGGTTTCCTCGCTGGGCGACGCCAAGAGCCTGCGCGGCGGTTCCCTGTTGCTGACCCCATTGAAGGCCGCCGACAACGAAGTGTACGCGCTGGCGCAAGGCAATGTGGTGGTGGGCGGCCTGTCGGCCTCCGGCAAAAGCGGCTCGTCCGTGACCGTCAACACCCCGACTGCCGGCCGCATCCCGAACGGCGCCGTGATCGAACGCGAGATCGCCACCGACTTTGCCACCAAGCCATCGGTGCACCTGTCGCTGAAGCAGCCGAATTTCGAAACCGCCACCAATATCGTGGAAGCCATCAACCGCAAGTTCGGCAACGTCGCCAGCACGGCAGACGGCACCGGCATTGATGTGCTGGCGCCGGAAAACCCAACCCAGCGCGTTGCCTTCATGGCCAAGCTGGAAGCGCTGCCGATCGAAGTCGGCCAGGATGTCCCGAAAGTGGTGTTCAACTCGCGCACCGGCACCGTGGTAATTGCCGATGGCCTGCGCGTGAAAGCTGCCGCCGTGACCCACGGCTCGCTCAAGGTAGTGATTTCGGAAAGCTCGAAAGTCAGCCAGCCGGCTCCGTTCAGCCAGGGCCAGACCGCCATCACCCCGCAATCGAACGTGGCGGTGAACGAAGCCAAGCCGCAAATGTTCAAATGGCCGGCCGGCGCCAAGCTGCAAGCCATCATCGACGTGGTCAACAGCCTGGGCGCGACGCCGGATGACATCATGGCAATATTGCAAGCCCTCGACCAGGCCGGCGCCATCGAAGGCGAACTGGTGGTGATCTGATGGACAGCCGCTTCCTGCCCCTGCCGGTACGCCAGCTGGACATCGGCCAACCCGAACAACCGAAGGTCGGGCAAGCCGCCCCTGCCCCGCAAACCGAGGAAGCGCATTACCGCGACAAGGCCACCAACGCGGCCGTCAAGTTCGAGAGCTTCTTCATCGCCCAATCGCTGCACAAGATGCGCGACGCCACCAAGGCCATGGCCGACGACGACAGCATCTATAAAGACTCGATCAACAGCGACATGCTGGACATGGCCGACAATATGGTGGCCGACCAGTTGGCCGGCCGCCGCGCCTTCGGCGTTGCCGACGCCATCCTGCGCCAGTTGTTGCCAGCCGCCCCGGCTGCGGCAGCTTCCCCGCAAGAAATTTCAGTTTTATCCAAGAAAAATCCGACCGACGCTTAATCTCCCCATTGGCGCGGTCGCCTTTACTCGTTAACGGGCCAAGATGCCATTGAGCAACGGCCCAGTCTAAGGGAAGATTGCACCATGTCGATTATCAACAATGCACTGTCCGGATCGTTGGCCGCCCAAGCCGCCATCAATACGACCAGCCAGAACATTGCAAACTTGCAAACGAAGGGCTATACCCGCCAGGGTGTGCTGCTGTCGGCGGTCGCCCCCGCCACCGGTTCCGGCGGCCCCGGCTTCGGCGTTGAAGTTAGCAAGCTGATCCGCTTCTCCGACTCGTACAAGAGCCAGCAATTGTGGCGCGCCAACTCCGAACTCGGCTCGCGCACCCAGACCCAGCCATACTTCACGCAGCTCGAGCGCGTGATGGGCGACGAACAGACCAGCCTGTCGAATGGCGTCGACCAGTTCTTCCGCGCCCTGAACGCGGCTGGCGTCGACCCGGTATCGACCCCGCTGCGCCAGCAGGTGCTGACGGCTGCCAACGCCATGGCGCAATCGTTTAACAGTATTTACAACGTCACGCGACAGCAGCAAGTGTCGATCACGCAGCAGCGCGACGCCATGCTGCCGCAGCTGAACACCCTGAGCGCCAATATCGCCGCCCTGAACAACCGCATTATCCAGGCCGGCTCGCTTGGCACCAATACCTCGGCCCTGGTCGACGAGCGCGACCGCGCCATCGATTCGTTGGCCAACCTGGTTTCGGTGGAAGTGCTGGAACAGCCGGACGGCACCCGCAGCGTTTCCCTGCGCAGCGGCCAGCCGCTGGTGGTCGGCAACCTGGCCGGCACCCTGTCGATGAACCCGTCGACCACCCCCGCCTCGCTGGAACTGAAGTTTGCCGGCACCACCTTCGGCCTGGACGACACCAAGGTCGGCGGCCAGCTCGGCGGCATTGGCGACTTTGAAAAGAACACCCTGCAACCGCTGCAGCAGTCGCTGCTCGACATGGCCAACCAGCTCGCCACCAAGGTCAATACCACGCTGGCCGCCGGCTACAAGCCAGACGGCCTGCCAGGCCCGCCTCCGACCGCCACCCCAGGCACTGCCCTGTTCGCCTTTAATGCAACGGGCGCCGGCGGCATCCTCGGTCTGGTCCCAGGCATCCAGGCCCAGGACCTGGCATTCTCGTCCAACGGCGCGCCTGGCGACAGCAAGAACCTGCAAGACCTGATCGCCATCAAGGGCCAGCCGATCACCCTGACTTCGATCGGCACGGTGCTGATTGGCGATGCCGACACCCAACTGGTGGGCAAACTGGGCATCGACAGCGGCCAGAACCAGTCGCTGCTGGATACCGCCACCACCATCCGCCAGCAATCGGAAGACGATTGGGCCGCGACCAGCTCCGTCAACAAAGACGAAGAAGCGATCAACCTGGTCGAGTTCCAAAATATGTATCAGGCGAACATGAAGGTGATCGCCGTTGCCAACACCCTGTTTGACGCCACCTTGGCCTTGTTCTGAGGATTATTGAAATGCGTATCGCCTCCAGCCAGTTCCAGGCATCCATGAACCGCTCGCTGCAGATCAACCAGACGGTGATCGCCAAGCTGACCGAGCAAATGGCCACTGGCAACAAGATCCATGTGCCGTCCGACGAGCCGATCGCCAATGTGCGGCTGTCGCGCCTGCGCCGCGAAGAAAACATCGTCAGCCAGTACGTCGACAACATCAATTCGGTCAAGATCCGCCTGTCCAAGAACGAAACCTACCTGAGCTCGATGGTGGACGACATGGGCGCCGCGCGCGACCTGTTCGTCTGGGCCTCCGACGGGTCCAACACGCCGGCCGACCTGAACTCGATGGTCAACAGCCTGGTGGCGCTGCGCGATTCGCTGTACTTCAATGGCAATACCAAGGACCAGGAAGGCAAGTTCATCTTCTCCGGCACCCTGACCTCGACCCCGGCGCTGACCCTCAACGCCGCCGCCGCGCCCGGCTCGCGCTATAGCTACAGCGGCAATAACGGCACCCAGGAAGTGGTGGTCGGCAATGGCATCACCCAGCCCGCCAACGTCACCGTGCAAGGCATGGACACCTACCTGAACCAGCTCGACGTGGCGATCAGCATGCTGAGCAGCCCAACCGTGGACGCCAACGACCCCGTGCTGCAAGGGGTGCTGAAAACCGCGCTGGACGGCACCGACACCGCGCTGGGCCTGATTTCGGGCAAGATCGCCCAATTTGGCGGCGCCCAGAACGTGATGGAAACCCTGGCCAACAACCACGGCAACGTCAGCCTTTCGAACAAGATCGCGATCACCGATATCGCCCAATTGGATTACGGCCTCGCGGCCACCCAGCTGTCTGGTTACAATAGCGCCCTACAAGCGACTTACCAGGCCTATTCGAAGGTCAGCGGACTGTCGCTGTTTAACGTACTGTAAATATCATGGAAATCGCCCAGCGCCCCAGCACAACCGGCCCCTCCGCCCGCGCCACCGCCAATCCGGCGCCAGGCCAGGCCGAGACGGCGCTGGGGGACGCTGGCGCGGCGATCGACCAGGCTGCAGCCAGCAAGGCGCCCGCGCCGCTGCGCCGCGGCCTGAGCAATATGGACGCCCCGCTGCAAAACGACGTCTCGGGCGCCCAGCAAGCAATTGATTTCCTCGAACAGACAGCCGCCCAGCTGCGCGCGCTGAAAACCGACCTCGCCGCCAAGCTCACCACGCGCAATATGCGCGACGGCCAGGTAGAAGCACGCGTGCGCCAATTCAGCGAAACCTGGCGCAACCGCACCCAAGCCTCCGGCGGAACGCTCGACGCGCAACTGAACTACTCCAACCAGCCATCGACCCAGCGCTTCACAGTGCGCGGCATGACGCTGGCCAACCTGCGCAACGGCGCCCGTGAAACCCTGGCCATCTCGGTCGGCGGCGGCACCGCGGGCTTGCGTTCGGTGCACCTGGCGCCCGGCCTGTCCGACGGCGAAATCGTTTCCCGCTTCGACCAGGCCATGGCGCCGGCCGGGGTGCGCGTATCGGTCAACAAGGATGGCGAGCTGGTGTTCACAGCGCCGGAAAGCGCCTGGCCCGGCATTCGCGATTCGCTGGCCGTGCAAGGTTCCGGCATCCGCTTCCCGGCGGGCCAGCTCAACCGCATCAAGGCCGACGCCGAAGCACCGGCCGTGGTGCCCGAAGGCTGGGGCACCAGCGACATCGAATCGATGCGCGCCACGCTGCAGCAAGTGACGCAAGCCTTGGCCCACGTCGAAGCCGCCTTGTCGAAAGTGCGCCAGGAACTCGCCGCCGCCAGCCAGCGCGTGCAAAGCGAGTTGCCGGAAATCGAAGTCGCCGGCATGGGCCAGATGGCCGAAGTCTTCGCCAACGTCGCCAACGAGCCCGGCTACTCCGCCCTGGTCTCCCTCACCTCCGCCCTGGTCGGCATCAACCGCGACCGCGTCGTCTCCCTGTTACGCCTTTCCTAATCCGTCGAGCCTTAGGCATTGCGCTCAGGGATCTATCTGGTTCCAACTCGCTAAGGAAACCGGATTGCAGTTGCTATGTTCGCAGCCAAAGGAGAAGCCGCAATTAAGTACAGAGCGTTAAGTACAGAGCGCTATAAATCACAATCAGCCGGGAGCTGGTAGCATCAGGTGCTGCAGCTCGACAGTAAGATCGGACCGCGATGACAGGCATGCGACGATCCAAGCCGATGGAAATCGCAGCTGCCAAAGGATCATGCGAAGTTGTGACGGCCGCCGAACAGCAACGTATGAAATGCATAGCCATCGACCCACTTCAACCAACTCCGCCGCAATCCACCGTCATTGGTCATGTGCCTATTCGCGGACTCGATGGCGCTGCGGCGACCGATGTTGCGACTCAGGCGCTGACCGCCGATGCGTCCTAAATGTGCAATGAATAAGTTGGCGGCAGACGGCGAACCGAAGCGACAAGCGCCGCAAGGCGCGTGCCGTGTAGCACGAACGGATCATGCATAGCCTTTGCCTTCCACACCGCACACCGAGCGCCTAGACTGCCTGCAATCGCGCCCACTTCAGCGCGAGCACCTCGATCCTCGTCCTTTCCTGCTTTCCCATGCCGGTCGTCGTCATGACATCCGCGGCGGGTTTCGCTGGAGGTTTCTCAACAACGCCTAGGCTGAGTTTCTTTATTTCACCGGGACCAAGGCTATTCATGCCCTTGAGGTCGTTGAGGGCTTGATCCGTCTTACTATTTTGTCGCCAACACCTTCAGGAAGTTGCGGTCACTGATCCTTGCCCGGTGCTTATTCCAACAGTTCGTAAAATTTGGTTTGAAATAGTCAAAACCGTGCTCATTCATCAAATCAACCCGAATAAGGGGTTGCCAAATGCCATCCTTCTTTCAACATATCGTCGGCGTTATTTGTAACGTAGGCAACTCTCTTTCCTGAAGAAACTCGGCGAGATCCCTTGCGAATTGGTTTAACGAAACCCGCGTAATAACGTTTGATTGCATCGCCTGACATTTCACGTTCTCCAGTTGCAGGATTTTCGATGCGATCAAGAAAGCTAATTAACGAACACGGAATAACAGACACCCCGTTCTTTACAAATGGAAAGAAGAAATGTATCTCAATCACCGGCCCACCTTCGGCGGCCCTAGCCGTCCAATATTTCATGCCTTCCCTTTCGTATTCAAGTAACGACACGGGGTACTTGGTAAATGATTCGTGTTCAAGCAAAAAAGCATGCCCACCCGCCAACACAGCAGCCGATATTTCATCGAACGATGTGCAATATTTAGCCGAAGGGGTTGGTAATGGAATCTTCCACTGAACTTTACAGCCATTTTCAAGAGCCTCATAAAGTAACGTAACAAGGTCCTTTTCTGTGCAAAATAAGTTAAATTCAGCCATTCATTTCAATCCATGCGTTTCGTGAGGGATGCCCAACCTATCATACTCTGCCTCGCGGAGAATGTTACGCTTGGAAGTTGGTTTTCGCTCTGCCTCAAAGATTTTTCTCGTATTTCCTTCCTTATCCACAATTTGAACGTCAGGCTTACGATTCGAATCATGTCCCCGCACCTTCCTATTTTCTAATACGGTTTCGCCATCCTGCGCTTCACTTTCTGCTTTTTCGACCAATTCCTTTACCTTGTCTTTATGGTCTTGTTTTCCGTTCTGCCCATCTGGATTTGGTGGTTGCTTTTTCCCCTCTTTGTCTGTACTGACTACCCCTTCGTCTGTACCAACAGAGAACCCCACCGCGTCCCGCCGTACCGAAACGCTTGAACCCCAGCATCCATGCGGCTTCCCGCGCCATGCGCAGGCTGCAATCGCCATTTTGCGGAGCGAGACCCCCTAATGCAGTTTTTGTTCTATCAGCGGCCAGCAATCCGGCGCAGTATATCAGCGTGGATATGCGCAATGTTAGCGGACGTGCAAATTCTGGGAAGTGCCGGCGGCCGGTGGCGATGTGCGTATGCCGCCAGGCGGGCGAGGTGTCAGCGCGTTCGATGGATGGCCGGCATGTTCGGCTGGGCTAAGGCTGCGGCTCACTGTCCGGGGAGGCGTCCATTGGTTCCAGGTCGTTGGGCCAGACCTGCCAAACCAGCTCGGGATGCGCCTGCCAGTCTTCGCCGATCCTCGCCACTCTTACCATGCCCGGCGTCACTGCCGGCAAGCCAACCAGGATCAGGTTATCGAGGCCGCCGCGCTCGCGGTAGCGCCGTGTCAAGGCATCCATGGTCAACGCGGCGCATAGCCGGCGTCGGCCAGCGCCTTGCGCACGCGCTCGCCGGCTTCCAGCATGGTCCACGCCTCGTCGGGGTCAACGGCGAGCCGGCGGTAGTCGTCCAGGCCGACCCGCTTGAGGAACTGCGCGAGCGCCAGCGCCTCGTCGGCCGGCAGATCGAATGCCAGGTACACGGTGCGGTCCATGTTTAATCCTCCTCGCCGGCTTCGGCGTCCAGCATGGCCAGCAAGGCGTCGCGCTCAATGGCGTCGCCGGCATCGCCCTGCCCGGCCTGGCCGGCGGCGATCACGCGCCCCGGATGGGTGGCGGTGTGGATGTCCTTGAGCATGCGGATGCTGACCTGGGCGTAAATCTGCGTGGTGTTCAGGTTGGCGTGGCCCAACATGGCTTGTATAAAACGGATGTCGGCGCCGTTCTCCAGCATCAGGGTCGCCATCGTGTGGCGGAACAGGTGGCAGGCGCCGGTCTTGCCCAGCTTGGCCGCGTTCACGTGGTCGCGCACCAGTTGCGTGAGCCGGTTCGGCGTGAACGACTCGCCCAGGTTCGACAGGAACAGCGTGCCGTCGTCGCCGCCGATGGCCAGCTCTGGCCGCACGTCGTCGCGGTACTTGGCGATCCACTCCAGGGCGCGTTCGCCAATGGGCACCATGCGGTCCTTTCTGCCTTTTCCCTGGCGGATCATCACCGTGCCTCGGTCGGCATCCACGTCGTGCAGGTGCAGCCCGATCAGCTCCATGCGCCGCATGCCGGTGCTGTACAGCGTCTCCATCATGGCGCGGTCGCGGATACCGGTGGCCGTGCCCAGGTCGGGCTGGGCCAGCACGGTCTCCGCCTCCTTGATGCTCAAGACGTGCTTGGGCAGGCGGCGCTCCAGCCGGGGCAACTCCAGGTCGCTGGCCGGGTTGTACAGGATGTGGTTTTGCCTTGCCAGCCATTTGAAGAAGGCGCGCAGTGGCGTGACGCGGGTGTGCTGGCTGCGCGTGGTGAGCGGCTGGCCGTCCTCCTTCCGGTACAGGAACAGGTATCTCTGGTAGCGCTCCAGAATCGGCTTGGTGATGTCCTGCGGCCGGTTCAGGCCGCGCTCCTCGCACCACAGCAGGAAGTAGCGGATATAGGTGTCGCGGCCCTCGACGGTGGCGGCCGAGTAGTTCTTCTCGGCCTGCCAGGCGTTGAAGCGTTGCAGGTGGTGATACAGGCTGTCGCGGTCGCGCACGTCGCCGATCACTGGCTTGGTGGTGGATTGGCCTTTACGTGGCATGGCGGCCTGCCTCAGGCGTCGCCGGCCAGGGCGGGCGCGGCTGGTTTGCGGTACGACGGCGGCAAGTGCGAGACCGTCTGATGCGCGTCCTGCGCGTCGCCGCCATCAGTTTCGCCGTAAGCCGCATCGGCACTGGCGTGAACGGCAATTTCAGCGCCCCGGCCAGCACCCGACCGGCCACCGACCACACCCCGACCGGGGGCCGACCGCTCGCCCGTTACCCCCGACCGCTGCGCGTCGTAAGGCAAGGTATCCGCGTCCGCATTGCCCTTTTGCTGGAACTGCGCCATGTCGGCCAGGCCCATCAGGAAGCGCCCGCCGGCATCGCCCTCGCCGTCATACACCAGCTCGTATTCCAGCCCCTGGCCACGGGCCACACGGTGCGCCAGTACGTATTCCAGTTCGGCCAGCCGCGCCAGGTGCACCTTGAGCTGGGTATCGCCCCAGCCGGTCAGCTCGCGCACCTGGCGGCGGCTAAAGCGGAAGTCGCCCGGCTTCATCGCCAGCCGCTCGGCCTCGCCCTTGACCCAGCCGTGCAAGGTTGTCAGCAGCTTGCGCGTTTGCGGCGGCAGCTCGTCCAGCGTGCGGCCCAGCACATCGTGCGCCAGCCGGTTGGCGGTGCTGATGTCGGCCGGCGTGACCTCGATGTACGCTACCTGCTTGCCGCGGTGCTGCACCGTGTGGATCGGCCTTTGGTACTGGTGCAGGAAGGTGATGGCGCGGATCAGCGACAGGTATTTCATGTGGTCGCGCCGGGTGCGCGTTTTGTCGTCCAGGAAGGTGAGTTGGTCGGCGTAGGGATTCACCACTTTCAGCGGTTGCAGCAGGCGCTGCGCGTTGCGGTGCAGGGTGAGGATCGCGTCACGGTCCTCGTCAGCCAGCAAGCCTTCCAGGGTCTGGCGGTTGCGCTGGATCGCGTGGATGGCACGGGTCTGCTCGCGGCTCTCGTTCACCGTCAGCACCACGCAACGGTTCAGCAGTTCCTCATCGATGTCGATCGCCGTCGTGGTCAGGAACAGCATCACCGGCCCTTCCACCTTGTATTCATGGGTCGTCAACAGGCCAGTGGTGGCGTCCTTGCCGGTGGACGCCATGCTCACCTGGCCGTCCGATTGCAGCAGCTTCAAGGCGTAGCTGGCCTGCGCCGCGCCCTCCTCCTCGGCAATGGCAAGTATCTTGTGTTTCAAGCTCGTCTCGCCCATGTAGAACAGGCTTTGCCCCGTCATGGCCGAGTAGCGCACCTGGCTTTCCGCCGGCATCAGGGCCAGCACCGCGTCCATCAGCGAGCTTTTTCCCGCCGCGCTGGACGACTGGATCAGCACCGCCAGCGGCTTGTCCAACTGGCGCGACACGGCGGCCAGGTAGCCCACCAGCTTGTTGGTCTCTTCGCCCACCACGCCGCAGGCGTCGAAGTCGGCCAGGATGCGCGCCAGCAGCTCGGGCGACTGCAACAGCTCCAGGGCGGCGGCCTGCTCGGCATCGGTCAAGACCGGCCCGGCGTCCTCCTTCTTGAGCGCCGCTTGCAGATTCGCCGTTTGCAGTTCCTCCAATTTCAGCAGCACGCGGCCAAGGTCGTGTTTCAGCACGTCCTCGGCCTCGCCCAGCTCGATGCCGGCCTGTTTTATAAACGCCGCCCGCGCCTTGGCCTGGTACAGGTCGAAGGTGTCGATGTGGAAGCGCTCGTCGCGCGACACCAGCAGGTTCACTTTCAGCGCCTCGGGGTTCAGCGGCTTTTTCCAGCCGCGCACACGGTAGCGCCGCTCGCCATAGGCCAGCACCAGTTCGGCATCGCTTTGCTCGACCGGCGTATCGGTGGCCGGCGCGGGCGGCATCGGGCTGGCCAGCGTCGGTTCGGGGATGGCCGGCGTGGCGGGGGCGGCCGGCGCGGACGGATCGAGTGCCACATCGGCGGCTAAAGAAGAAGCGGCGGCCAGGCCATCGGCCGCCGTGCTGGTCGGCGGGGGCGCTTTGCCTTCCCCCATCCATTCAGCCTTGCGGATCAACAGGGCCAGCGCCTTGTCCGGCGGGGCCATCTTGAGCGCGTACTCGTTGGCGTCCATCCCCTTCGGGAACTGGATGCGATGGCAGGCGATGCCCTCGGCCGTCAAGCGCTTCGCCAACGCGTCGGCGGCCTGGTTGCCGGCGTCATCACGGTCGTAGGCGATCAGCACCCGTTTGACGCCATGCCGCTGGAACGCCGCCAGGTGGTCGTCCGTGAACCCGCCCGCGCCATAGCTGGCGGTGACGTTTCTAAAACCATGCACCCAGAACGTCATGGCGTCGATCAGCGCTTCGCACAGGATCACTTCGCCGCCGCTGGCAATGATCCCTTCCTCGTTCCACACGCCGGCATGCGGGCCGGGCAGGTACAGGTGGTAGGCGGTGCCGGTGCGCAGGTTGCTGAGCACCTTGCGGCCGTACACTTCGTGGATCACGCCATTCTGGTCGATCACCGGCACGACCAGCGAGCCGTTGAAGTGTTCGTGGCCGGACTCGCGCAGCAGGCCGATGGCTTGCAGCCGGCCGCGCACTTCCTGGCCTTCCTTCCACGCCTTGGCCGGCAGGCGGTAGCCCAGCGTGCGGTTGGCGTAGCCGAGTCTGAACCGCTCGATCAGGTCGGGATGGTTCAGGCCCCGCGTTTGCAGGTAGGCCAGCGCTTCCGGGCTTTGCTTCAAGGTCTCGTGGTAGTAGTCCAGCACCTGGCGCATGGCGACCTGGCCGTCCGCGTCGGCGGCCAGCGGCAACGGCGCGGCCTTGAACTTGCCCGTGGCCAGCGGCGCGCTTGGTGCCGGCGTCGTGCCCAGCCCCAGTTCGCTGCGCAGGCGCTCAACGGCGGCACGGAACGACAGCTTGTCGAACTTCATCAGCCAGTCCACCGGCCCGCCGGCCGCCTCGCAGCCGAAGCAGTGAAACAGGTTTTTAGATGGCGTCACGATCAGGCTGGGCGTGCCGTCTGCGTGGAACGGACAGCGCCCGGCGTAGTCCTTGCCCTGCTTGCGCAGCTCGATGCCGGCCGCCTCCACCAGCCGCACCAGCGACACTTCCGCCTTTAGCCGCTCGATTTCTGCTTCCTGGATACGTGCCATTCGATTCCCCTCTAAAACCTGTCAATAACCGTTTCATGTTTTATTTTAATACCTTATACTGTTGTTGTGTAAAACAGTTTTTAGAACAGGGGGTAGAGTATGCAGATCGCTACAGTGTGGTTCCTTCCCATGCACTTCCCCGCCAGACTCATCCAATTGCGCAAAGCGCTGAACCTGACCCAGCAAAGTCTGGCCAGCGCGGCCGAACTGCACGTCAATCAGATTCGCAGGTATGAGGCGGGGACGGCGCAACCAACCTTAGAAGCCCTCATACGACTTGCCAAGGTCTTGCATGTGCGGCTTGACGATCTGGTGTTCGGCGAGGGCGAACGCGGCCCCGACGAGGATATGGCGCTGCTGTTCGAGGCCATCAGCGAGTTCACCGAGGACGAGAAGCAAACCGTGCGCACCGTGCTGTCCGGCATGGTGCTCCAGCATTCGGCACGGCGCTGGGATTCACGCAGCACGACCAACAACAAGTAAGTCGCCAGCTTGGCGGCAAGCGCAAGCAGCGCCCCCACCCACCGGCAAACGCCGCTGGGGTTGCGGGGCCTTTTTAGCTACTAAAAAGAAGATGGCTGTGCACCGGCCACCTCCACCGTGCCGGTCGAACTAACAATCCACTAACATCTGGCTAACAAATCACTAACGGTTTGCTACATCCTGGCCGCCTGCCGGCGGCGCGGCCGAAATCCGTGTATGCGTTGACGCTTACAAATCGCCGTCGAAGGCGGCTTTTGTCTTACACGAGAAACCCAGCAGCCATGCGGGTTCTCGGCCGATTTCGCACACCAGCGTATGCGTTCCTTTATGTTCCACTAAGAAGCCTGAGAGGGGTTGTACGGCACGCCGGCTGCGCGGCGATGGCCGGCGACGCATCCTGGCCACGCCGGCCGATGTCACCGCCATGTAACCCCTTTGTGATCCGCATGTCACCGTTTTGTGATCGCCGTGTTCATCGGCCGGCACCGTTTTGTAATCGCTTTGTTCACCCGGTCGGCGGTCGGCTGCGGACCGCAAGGCGTCAGCACCCGTGCTGCCAAAGTCGGCCCGACCGCGCTTGCTGTCTGCCAACGCAACGCCAGTCGCCATGCGGGTTTGCGGCCGTTTTCAGACCGCAGCGTCAGCACCTCTTTATGTTCCACTAAGGCCGCTTGATTGGGTCTCGGGGCTGCGCCCTGAGTTCAGTGAAGAGCTGGACGGCGTGATGGGGGCGACGCCACCGAACGCCGGCCGGCGGCGTATGGGCGCGGCTTGCCGCGTCCGTACGCTTCTCATCCTGTCCTCTGGTTGTCGGGGTGGGCAGTGTATGAAATCGTGTATGAAATCGTGTATGGAATCGTGTACGGGTTCGGGGATGGTTCAGTGGGCAATGCCGTGGCCGGCGGCATCGACGACCTGGCCAATGATGCCGTGGACACGCTGTATTACAAGTGGGGGCGAAAGCCTATCCTGCGCTCGAACGCCACCACGCGAAATCTTGGTAATACCAAGATTCATCAGCAAAGCGTTAAACATAGAAGACGGTAGCGTTTAACGCGCAAAGCCAGCCGCAGCGCGGCTTTGCGCCGCGACCGGAGGTTGCGTGATGTGTGAGAGATTGGCGGGGGCGCGGGGGCTCCCCGCACCGGGCCGAGCGGGACGTCGCTAGCGGCCGCACCGCTACCGGGCGGCCTTTTCGACAGGATACGAACGGGATACAAATGGGATACGGCTGGTGGCCGATGGGATACGACGGGATACGAACCGGACGCGAATCATGGCGGGACTGTGCAGCGGCCGGACAGGTTGTCCGCCGCTACAGCCGAGGCCGCGCCCGAATGTCAGATCCGGGGCCCCGTCGCCTGTCAATTTACCGTTGCTTTTGCAAAAAAATCGCTCAGATGCTGACTGACCACCTCAATACCCTCAGGAGGGAAACTCTTACCTTCCACACCGACGAAATCATGAAGCACTCGCACAAGAGGTGGATCGTCAGTAATGGTTCTTAAGTCAAGAAAGTAGGGGTCACCCGATCCAATTGCGCAGGCTGCTATCGGCAACAACCCCATTGCCATCACTGATAGACCTGGTTCGCTTTCAAAGGCTTCAGAAACCATCTGAATTGGCGTGAGCCATTTGAGTTCCGCGCCAATCCCAGACTCATCATCATTCTCTGTCAGTGAAAGAGAAGCCCCAGCCAATCTAAATTCCCCCATGGCAACAATTAGCCAATCTGGAGCTAAGCCTTGGGGAAATCGCGATCTTAGTGTTGATAAATCTACGTCCGTGGAACACACCCCTTTAAGGGCAATGGCAGTTTCTTCCGCAATGACAGTCATGGAATCTCCAATACCTTCGCTAATGGGCCATCTTTCTTTGCTAGCAATGACCACCCAGGCTTTGCGCCATCGGTCAATTCAGCGACAAGGCCCTCTCTTACGAATACCCGAGCAAACGATTTCCCGCCACGCATGGACCACTCAACAGACAATTGACTTGGATGAGTCGGCAATGAAAATTCCAAGTCGCCGTTCACGTAATCAACGGGATTCGCAAATGGCATATTTTCAGGACTCGTCCATTCAGGCTCCATCGGCGCGGCACATCGGTTGTATAACCAAACATCAGAAGATATTTTACCGTCAGCCGCCATTAAGTAAGCGTATGCAACTCGTCCATCATCATCAACCACAAGCACCTGCCTACTCGCACCATCGCGAAACTCAACATTAAAATCCGTTAAAACGTCCACTGTCCCACTCCTTATTCCAATAGTCACGACGCTCTTGGTTGAATTTGCCGCGATCAATTTTAGAAGGTTCTTGGCCTGTATTGTCGTGATTATTCTTAAAATTACCCTTTCCACGATGTTCAGTTCGCGTCATCTCATCTAAAGGGCTATCTGGCTTCTGCCCATTGTGGTGAAGCTCGACCGGATGACCATCTTCCCCGATCGGCGCATTCCCTCGTTTATCAGGAGCGGCTTTCAACTCATCATTAGGTATCTTGTGGCCGTCCTGCTTAGTTTCAGCTTCGCTGTTTGTACCATTTGCATCACCAGACAACGCATCCTGAGGTTCGGCATCGCCAGTAGCCTGTATTTCCTGATAAACCTCAGCAGCAATAATGATCCCTGCCCCGACCCCAGCGATCACATCCGCGGGGAGATCCTCGGGACCACCGCCAGCTAAGATAGTTGTGCCTGCAAACCGTCCTGCTCGGGGCAGCGCTTTAACGGTGCCTCTCACAACCGCAGGAGCGACTCGCCGCACGGCACGCGCGCCATTTTTCGCGAGCTGACTTGCTTTCGCACTGAGTTCATTCATCAGTCTCCGGATAGTGTCACGGTCGCGGCAAGCCCAGCATCGCATTTCCCAGACTTGTTCGACATAGTCGAACCCAGTCGGGTCGGTAAAATTGGTCGGACTGTTCAGCACATAACTGTAGCGATTATAGTTTTGGCCGTTCAGCGTGTCGGTAATGTGTGGATCTGGGGAAACAAATTTCGACAGCACCGGATCATAAATCCTGCCGTTCATATGCACCAGCTCGAGCTGGTCCAGCATCTCATGACCGGTAAAGCCTTTGTTGTCCGCAAAATTCTGCGTCCCGAGCGTGGTACCGCCATCTAAGCCTCGCCGCTTGCCCCATGCATCGAAAGCCATTCTGTCGCGCAGAATGCCGACTTCGTTCGACAACGCCACTGGGCTCCCCAGCCAATCCCTGTGGGACCAGTTCAGCTCGCTGGTCGCGATATCGGGCCTGTCTATCTCAACACCCAGGCCGTTTGGCCAATAGGTCTTAACAGTAGTCTTGTTGTCCTTAATCTCAACTTCCTGGGCACCTGCGTATATGACCTCTGTGCCATCACTGCGCGACTGGCGGGTACGCTGATGTTCCGGGCCATAAGTAAAGGTAGACCACGTGCTACCCTTTGTAATGCGGGCCGGCATGTTAAACGACGTCCAGGCGATTCCACCGGCTGGCGTGCTGATCATATTACCGTTGTCGTCGTAACCGTAATTACCCAGACCAGTCACACTTTTCACCGCATGAGGGTGTGGATTGCCTTCGCCCTGCAGGTCGTAGCCATAGATGGCGCCGCTCTTTTCGATCATGTTACCGGCGTCATCGTATTTAAATACCTGAGTCGCCGTGCCAACCGTGCTGGTTTCCAGTCGGTTCAATTTGTCATAGGTGAAGGTTTCATGGAAACCGTTAGTGTCCCAATACAGATTGCGAGTTTTTACGCTGGCGATCTCGTCGTATTCGTAGCCCTCGGTCAAACGCGGTGCCGAGCCCAATTGCAAGCTGGCTCCCTTGAATCGGCCAGAATATTCATCGAAGTCTTGTGACTGGACCAAGCCATTTCCCAACAAGACTTTGGTTCGACGCAGACTCGCATCTTGCGCTTTCACTTCCCACAGTGACCGTGTTCCGCGCAGCACTTTCCATAAATAGCCAGCGTTGGTGTATTCCAGACTGAACTGTTTTGGCGTACTAGTGCCTCGCCAATGGCTAATAGTTTTGAGACGACCGACCGTATCGTAAACCTGCTCACTTCGATATTCCGTATTGCCGATCTTCTGCATGTTGTGCTTCGGACGGCCAAGTGGATCATAGCTATGGCTACGATAGTAGTCTTTCGCGGTCTCCGTGCCAGTGAAGGTTTCGGCCAACTGGCCTTTGCCGAAGGCCGCCGTATCGTACACCCAATGGCTCTCCAGTCCTGGCTCAGTCGCCGAAATGGCGGGCTCGTAACGCGCCGTCATGCGGTCGAGTGCATCGTAATCCATTCGGGTCTTTTTACCGGTTCCTTGACGCACCGTGAACTGCTCGCGAGTCCGGCCGACTGGATCGACGGTATACTGGATTAAGCCCAAATCGGGGTCATTCAGTTTTTCTTTGCGTCCCCACAAGTCAAACGAAACAATAATCGCGTTGCCGTTAGGGTCGATCGTCTTGGCCAAATTCCCGAATGGATCGTATTCGAATTTCGTGTTTTTTCCATTAGGATCGAGTACCGTTTCAATCTGCCCCAACACGTCGCGGGTTTCCGTGCGTGATAACCCTCGCGCATTAGTGCGCGTAACCGCAAGGCCCTTGAACTCAGTTTCTGTAGCGCGCTCATAGCGACCTTCGTCCTGCGTCACGTATTTCTTAACCCGACCCAGGATGTCATATTCGGTGCGGCTCGCCCAATTTCGAGGCTTTGCCGCGTCACGTGGATGATATGCATGCCACACGCGACCCAAATTGTCATAGTCTTGCTCGCCAAGAATGACGCTACCGTCGATGCTCCAGGTCTGCGTGCGCAAGATGTGACCGATGCTGTCGCTGAACTCGATCTTTGGAACAGCGATTCGAACGCCGCCGTTGTACTGTTCCGAGATGCGAACAAGCGAAGCCCCCGCCGGACAGCTAGTCTGGCAAACCTTTTGATAGACGCGAGTTTCGTTGCCGTCGGGGCGCAGTTCTTTTTGCACACGGCCGAAACCATCGATTGTCCACGTGGTAGTAAAGCCGTTCAGGTCGGTCCGGGTGAGTACAGCGCCGCTGCCGTTATCATTGGTACGGTTCTCGACGTGGTCGTTACCGGTCGCCACTTTCTTGGTGACTTTTAGCGCATACCGTCCGTTCGGTTCGAATTCGGTAACCGTTTCTCGGCTTACCGCAAGTTTCGTCACCGGGTCAATCCAGCTCTGCCGCACAAGACCAGCGAGGCCAAACGGATTGTTGCTCCGGTCGTAGGTAGTGGTTACTTGGTACTTCTCCACTCCAGGTTCTACGATGTCGGTCGCCGGCAAGCCTGTCGTGTCGTTATAGGTGTGTTTGACGGTTCGGGTTAAGGAACCCTTGGCGGAGGTACGCGTAGTAGTAGCAGCATCCAGCAGGCCAAACAACCAACGACTAGCATCGGCCGGCTTAAAGATGTTGTCGACAGTGGTAATGAAGGTTTTGCCAGCACCAGTCGACGTGACGACCTGTCGCTTCAAATTCGCCCAATTGTCTGGTGTGAACTCATTATGAGTTGCCACGGTGCCAAGCGGGTCACCAAACAAATCTAGGCGCGTCGTTGAACTATCGCTGACATAAACAAACTTGGTAGTTGCACCATTTGCTTGCACCAAGTCCACCGAGCGAACATCATTGACAGTGCTCATCAACGCAACGCTGCCATTGGCTACGACCACCTTCGCAACTTGGCCGGTGAAAGGCCATTGTTGACGGTAAGTAGTAGTCGATACGATCCCGGTCTGTTCATCGGTTTCTTCGACGCTGGCAAAGCCCAGGGCACCACGTCCCGCCACATCGGTGGCTGCATCGCGATAAGCGTAACGCACTGTGCGATCTGCACTGACGCCGTTGCCGAGCTTGATGCGACGCACCAGTTTCTCCGGCGAACGCATTGGCTGAATCGGATAAGCCAGGCTAGAGTCGGTCAGGTTGGGGACCAGCCCGTTTGGCAGGGCATCAGCGTACTCAACTGCGCTACTTGCTTTATTGCCGTTCGTGACTTTCACTAAACGGTCAAGCGCTTCGCCATCTGCAGCAACGTCCACTGGTTCAAATACTTCCCAGCGTCCGTCCTCAACCCACTGGTTGTTTACGACGTAGCCGCTGTGGTACTTCACAACTTGCGGGCGGCCGGTGCCCAGCAAATCCATGAAGTAGAAGGTATTTCCGCCGACGCCTTGATAAGGCCCATATGACATATTCAGACCTGCCCATGGGTTGCACACCATGTTAGTGTCGCCGTCACTTGTGCCGTTGGTAGTGTCATCCCCCATCACACGGCAGACTTCGAGTTCACCTGTCGGGGACGGTTGCAGACCAGCCGGATAACTCATCTTCTCAACCAAAAGAGCCGGTGCGCCATCGCCAACGAAATTGCCAACAGTCCGGATCACACGGTAGTCTGCACCGCTATATTTACGACGCACGCCACAGTCAAGGGCCCGACCAGTCGACAGGCAAAGAGTCATTTCAGCCTTGTCATAGGTACGAACACCATTCGGATACGCGAACTGCAGATACCCGAATGCCAAACTGTTGTAGCCCGAACCATTGAAATCTGCCGTCAACAGTCCGCCTTCCGCCGGCTTATCGAAACGATAGGCGAGCTGCATAGGAACCGTCGAGGCTTTGTAGAAGTCGTATGGATAGACGTAGTTGCTGACTGGGTTATCGTCAAAACCGGCACCGTAAATTGATATGATTGGTTTTGTATTCACCCAAACCGGCTTTGGCAACTCGATCGTTTCAGAGCCATCTTGCAAAGTTTTCGTAGCGTACATCCACGACCAACGGACGTCATAAGGCTTACCCACGCCCGCGAAGTCAACCATTTGGGTGACATACGAATACATGTGATAACTATCATCGTCAGGCCAGCCACCGAGAACGCTCGGTACTTGCGTGACGGCCTCGCAGCCATGCTGTACGCAGCGTGTAACGGTGTAACCCATGCGCGCAAAGTGGGCAGCACGGCCTTCGCCATAGATATCTGCAACGTATGGCGTTGTGGTAGCTCCTTCAGAACCCGTTGCGGGCAGGTCTGGAGTACACGTAAATGTGATTCGTGAACCTGGGGTTCCCAGGTTGCCTGGCTTGCCAAGCGGAGACAGACAAATCTGTGCGCGGTTAGTGTAAACCAGCAAATCGAGCGCACCGTCCCCATCGAAGTCGCCAGTATCCATTACGACAAATTGTTCGCCGGTGTTCAGGCCATAACTGTATTCTGCAAAACCGCTGCCAGTGTTACGGAAATAGCGGTACTGCGAATATTTGGTATATGGCGGAAGCGGATTGTTGGCCACATCTCCATCACCACTCTTCGAGACAACACGCTTTTCAAGTACATCGTCGTACCCATCATGATCGAAGTCGCTAAAGGCAAAATACTCCGAATGGATCTTGGCATACAAGATACCAGTCCAATCGTCGGGACGGTACGTGGTCATGATCGGCGCGCCGGCCCAGAAGCCGCGGCTGACAAAACCTGGCGTCTTGCCTGGTGCAGGTTTGCCCCAGTTAAAAGTAGTCGGCTGGAGACAGACTTCGGCACCACCGATTGGTGACAAAGCACAAGCTTTTACCGATGACAGCAGGCTGCGTCCGCTCGTTGGGCTGTTCTCATATGCAAGCTTGTACTCGTGCACCCTGCGCGAGTCGGCCGTAACCATCGCCCCATCCAGATTGCTCCCCACATAAGTGCGGATGGTACGAATGCGCTGACGCAGATCATTGCGAGTTTCGTCGATATAGCGCTTCCATGCATCGGTGCGGCCTTCAGGCACAAACTCCACTGCCGCATGCGACGCCTTGCCCGAACCACCGTAGCGGACATATCTCGGTATATGCTCGCCAGTGGTCATGTCTTGCGCATATTCGTAACTAATGTAGTTACCGATCCGATCGACAACACGCGCGATTGCCCAGGATTGCGCACCCTGTTTCGCAGCAAGATTAGGCTGAGGTGCTTCAGCGCCGCTTGCAACTGGTCCGACCACGGCCTGCACGGTCGCGGTGCCGCCGCCATAAGTGGTCACGCGACCGTCTTTAGATTCAACTTTGAAGGTCATTCCTTCAGGCTTGTTGAACAAAGTGATGCGATTGAAGCTCTCGATCTCAGTACGATACTCGGCACCGTCAGCCCAATAGCTTGCGTCCGACAAACCTGCATTTACGAGTACCAGTCGTTGTCCGTCCAGGCAGAGGCGATCGCCGTTGTTGAAGGAAATCCGGCTGTTGATACCGTCCTGTGCGACCGTCTTGCCGCAGCGGTGGATGTGGGACATTCCGCCAAGCGACCAGCCGAGGCCGAGCAGACTGTTGCCGCCGTCGCTGGAATAATTCAGAGAAAGCTGCGGCGCCATACCAGCCGTACCTGGCGGCACCGCGAGCGCCATCGAATAGCTTGCTGTGCCATTTGGACTGACCGACAATGCTCCCGGCAGGCTACCGGCATCCGGGTCGTTCAGGTTTGGAATCGACAGATTCGCCAACGAGAACTGCTCGATTGAACCTGCACCGCCGGTGCCGCCGGTGCCGCCTGTTCCGCCAGTGCCCCCGGCGCCTCCTGTTCCTCCCGTTCCGCCTCCAGGTGGCGTCGTTTGGGTAGACGAATCATCGTCAAACAGCAGGTTGAAAATCGCATCCATTGCAGCTGCCACGATGGCGGGACTTGGTCCAGTCGCTACTGGAGCAGTCACCGTCACCGTAAAGATAGGCGAGTTGCCTTGCGCTCCTTTTTCAGTCGTTGCGTTGACGTACAGCCGGTACGTGCCCGGCGGTAGCGCGGCCGACAGATCGAAACTGCGCTGCGTATTGATCGGAACTTCGTTTGTCGTAAAGCTGACCGGGAATTCCTGCATGGCCAATGCAGTCGATTTACCTTCTTGATACAGGTAGACGGTATTGACTGCATCAGCGGTCTGCGATGCCTTTACAGAGCCTTTAATCCCGGCGTTGAACGTCGTAGCAGGTGCTACAACTGTGCCGTTCTTCCCTTCCAGGGACGAGTATGTGACCTGCGCGTGCGCCGAATTCGTCAGCATCAAGGCCACGCAGAGCAGCAGGAAGGCAAACCAGTTAAGCCACCCTCTGCTACTCTGGTGAATTACTGTTGCCGCGTGCTGCTGTTGGGTGACGGTATTGGACATGACAAAATTGGACGTCGCAGAAGACACTGTTTTCTCCGCATCGCTATGCGATGGCTGAACTAGCTGGGCGAGTTAAATTAAATAGAAGATCGAGCGGCGCAAACCATCCGCCTCGAAATGACACTTGGAGCATTGGAACTAAGCTGGACGAGTTGAATAACGGTGCCACTATTTCCACTCTAAGTCGTTATTTCAACTAAATCTTCACCTAGGGAAGAATGTTATTGCTTCAAAATGTAGAGAGATTGGATTGGTGTCGCAAATCCCACGCATCCCGAATTCGCAACCTCCACTTTGATAGGCTTATCCGCGACTAAAGCAGACAAAGCTGTGGCCAGGATTTCTTTGGAACCGCTCCAGCTAAGGTCAATCTTATAGGTATCCGTATTGCACAGTGATACTTGATCTATCCGAACGTAGACTGCACCAGGCGCACCTTGCACATTATATGGACGGACTTCCAGAATTTTTACCGGCCCAGTTGTTGGCTCTGCAAAAGCGATATTACAGAAAAAACTGGCCGCCACAGCGGCAAGCAGAATCGAAATGCGGTGGATCATGAACTATTCCCAACTTCTCTAAACAAACTCTATTCTTTCAACGAAAAAACCAAAAATGCTCCATTATTCTGAGATTTCCACCAATTCAACGTTACATGTGGTCCCATTTCCTCCAGGCTGACTGTAGTCGACGCGACTAATGTGCTTACCAGTAAGCTTAGCGGCAAGAAGTTGGACATAAAGGCCTTTTTTATCCGGAGAAATATACTGAACTCCATTCAGGCAGTTCTGACCTACCGACTCGACAAAATAAACGTAAAAGCTAGTACCTTGGGCTCCGATTTTAGCGATTGTCTTCGTGCCTTCGCTGAAATAGGTCGCCTGAGCATTGACCTGCGACACAAGACCAAAAAGCATCGCGGCAGTTGTCAAGAAAGTCGTTTTCATCATCAATTCTTTACCAAAAATTTCCTCAAAAGGTGTATAGAGTCAAAAGGCCAGAATGGACTTTACTTTTCAATGATCAGACCAATAATTCGAGGTCTCTGCTCGGTGCACTGGAAGTTACTGATGTACAAGGAGACGCTTTTCCCCATCGAGAAAGCCAACAGTGCAGCAGCATAAAACGTCTTATAACCTGGATCTGCGCTCGACGCGTAATAACCGTCCGCACTTGGGCAATTGGCCGGATTAATATGCGCTTGACCGGTATCAACTGTAAATAAATCCGCGCTCCAGCCAGTGCGAATTCTTACGACCGGAACAGGCCCAGTGTGTGTTTGCGCCTGCGCGTTTCCAATTACCAGGATCAAGAGGATCAGTGTACTTTTCAAAAAGCGCATTTTTCCAGCGAATTGAGTTAAGATTATTTTTACAATAATTTTTTGCGACGAGTATCTTCCCATACACTTGACTCGACAGCAACAAACATTTCCATAATGGAGATTATTTTTTGGAAACTGTATCGCTTGAACAACAAAAGTGATTGTTAGTGCAAGCCAAACTGTCCAGGCGCGAGGTTGAGGTGTAGCTCGAATTCTCGCGTAATCAGGTGACCACGCTCTAGCTTGGAGGTATGTATAAGGATTGCTCGTGAAAAGGCCGGATCCTCCTGAAGACGCTCCAGGTAGCGCATTACGCTTTCTCCGGCCTGCCCCTCACCTCTCAACACCAACGTTCCTTTACGTCGGTCGGGCCGGAATTCGAGTAGTTCAATCTCAGGGTCAGAGGCGCGCTCCGCAGCACGGAATACCCTCTCCCAAGGGAAGGCTCGCTCCTGTTGTAACAGGGTCCATTGACGCCGGAACTCTACGTCTTGCCGGCTCGGCTCCTGGCGCGCAGCGGCCTGCCGCGCACGGAAATGTTCGTTGCTGCGTATGACCGCCTCTGCATCCCGGTTCGCCAGATATCCCGCATGGCCAATCGTCAACGCACCAATTGCCATACATATGGCCATCAAATAGCCCAGGGCACGCGCCCGAGCACGCGGACGCAGCATCACGGCATAATCAATCATAGGAATCTCCGCCATTGCGGCGATTTAATTTGTCGCACCGAAACCGGCGTCGCAAATGCCCCTGCGATCCCCGCGAGCTCCTTATCCTCCGCATCCGCGCACAACGTGATTCCTTTGAATTCGGTGGAGTCGGAAGCCAATCTCGTCAACAGGCGACGCAACGCCTGCCGATATCCCCCTACGGCAGGCTCTGCATCGAAACGCTGGAGGCCAACGCAATCCATAAGCAAAGCGCTTACTGCATTCTCTTCCAGCACCAAAGTCAGCTCGCCCCCTGCCCCGCGCGCGCGACGTGCCGCCAAATAAGCCACGCCACCGATTGGAAGCGCAGTCGTCAAATCGAGGGAATAGCGAGCCGCCACAGCATGCAGTTCATCGAGCAACTGCCGCGGAACCGCGTAGGCCAAGCCTCGGGCCCCAAAATGCCGGAATTCTGCATGTACGACGTGCATGTCGTCGGTGCTTAGCCCAGCCTGTTCCAAATGGGCCAGCGCGTAAGCCTGCTTTTCTTCCGCGCCATGGATGCCAGGACTCCAGGGCAGGCTCACGCATCGCACGGCTAAACTTGGCAACATTACCGAAAGTTTGGCGGCACGCCGACGTGGCGGTGCAGCCTGCAGTAATGCTTCAAGCATTTCAGATGGCTTGGAGCTTGTCTGCGGCGGAAGCTGAACAGGCGCAAGCTCGCTAGTTGCGCCACGCCCAAGCCATGCATGTTCCCCAAAGAGACCCGCATATAAGCGCTCAGGCAATAAACGTAACACGATTGGCCTCCTCCAACGTGGTATGTCCTGCGCGGACAAGGTCCAACGCAACGTCGCGCAGGAAGCGTGTCCCTTCGCTGCGCGCCTGCGCCTTCAGGGCGCGAATGGTGGCACGGCCAATAATCAGTTCGCGGATTTCATCTGTCAGGCGCAGCACTTCAGCAATTGCGCGACGGCCACGATAGCCGGTATCACGGCACTGCTGGCAGCCGCGGCCGGCACGGAAGCGATAGTTTTGCGGATCGCTGATTCCCGATTCGCGCAGCAATTCTTCGTCAGGCACTACTGGTTCGCTGCAATGCGGGCAGTTCTGGCGCAACAGGCGTTGGGCCACAACGCCGCTCAAGGAAGAGACGAAGCTATAAGGATCAACTCCCATATGCATGAAGCGTCCAATCACGTCGAAGGTATTATTGGCGTGGACCGAGGTGAAGACCATATGTCCAGTCAGTGCCGATTGCACAGCGATCTGCGCAGTCTCGGAATCACGAATTTCACCGACCAGGATCTTGTCAGGATCATGGCGCAGGATCGAGCGCAAGCCAACGGCAAACGTCAGGCCCTTCTTTTCATTCACTGGAATTTGCAGAACGCCCGGCAACTGATATTCCACCGGGTCTTCAATGGTGATCAGCTTTTCTTCACCGCGATTGACCTCGGTAAGGGCCGCATAAAGCGTTGTAGTCTTGCCGCTACCGGTGGGGCCAGTGATCAGCATCATTCCATAAGGTTCAGATGCCAGCCGGCGCAACGAGCGAATCGTGTCCTCATCAAACCCGAGCGAATTGAGCGTGAGGCGCTGGACCGAATCGGTCAGCGCTTTCTTGTCCAGGATGCGCAGCACGGCGTCTTCGCCATGTATGCTGGGCATGATCGAGACGCGGATATCGATTTCGCGTCTCTTGGCACTCACGCGGAAGCGCCCATCCTGTGGAATTCGCTTCTCCGCAATATCAAGTTCGGCCAGGACCTTGGTGCGCGCGATGGTTTGCTCCGCCAACCCCGCACTATTCACCTCTGCGATCCGGGTCAGGACGCCGTCGATGCGAAACTTGATCACCATCCCGCCCGGTACCGTCTCCAGGTGAATGTCGCTCGCTTCGTAACGCAAGGCGTCAAACACCGTGGAGTTTACCAATTTGATCGCCGGGCTGCCCTCACTTTGGATCGCTGTCAGCGTCAACTCTTCCGCCGACGTCAGTTCCAGGCTCTGCTTTTCCTCACCAGCGACCGCATCGGCCACGGCACTGAAATTCGATTCGAAGGAGTCCAGGTAAGCCCGCAGCGCCAAAGGGTCAGCCAGGGCGATGCTGTCCGCTTGCAAACCGCGCGATGCCAACCAGATGCTGACGCCCGCGTCGAGCGGAGTCCCAAGTACGATGTGCAAGTTGCCTTCTGCATCGCGTGCCAGAAGCACGTTTTGCCCCAACATCTCGGCATAACCGGCCAGATCGAATGCCGGCAGCAGGCTCTCCAGTGTGCGCTCAAGCCCCTGGTAGCCGCACAATTCCGCTGCGTAGGCAACGCATTGCGTGCGCTGACCGACGTCATCCTGGCATAAGGCTGCGACCCAGTCACCATGCGGACGTGCGCCGACCACGGCCTTCTGCAATTGGTTCAAATCAAACAAATCAGGTCCCTAAATCACGTTGGTCAATTCAAAGATCGGCATATACAGCATCAACACTACCGCGCCAATGACAAGGCCAATGCCGATCATCAAGGCCGGCTCGATCAGTTTGCCGGCAGTGTCGATCCAGCTTGAAGTTTCCTGGTCGTAGAAATCGGCAATGCGCTCCATCATTTCGTCCAGGTTGCCTGATGCTTCTCCCGCCACCAACAAGCGATTCGCCACTTCCGTTCCAAGTCCCGCTGCCGCCATCGCACGAGAGATTGCGTGGCCTTGACTGACCGACTCCATGGCCGATGTCATCGGAACTGCCATATTTCCCGGCAGTGCGTCTGCGGTCATGCGCATTGCACTGAGCATGCTGATACCGCTGCGAAGCAGCATGCCTAAGGTGCGGTAGAGGCGGCCGAACTGGAACACCTGGACCCGGCGTCCGATGGCAGGAATGGATACCAGGCGCCTGACAAGCCGTGCACGAAAATTGCGGCTCCTGATGGTTAGCAAGACTCCTGCAGCAACGATGCCCACGCCCGACCATGCCAGCACAGGGTTGTTACGCACGAAGCCGCCCCACAATTGGACAAACCCGCCAGCCATTTGCCTGCCCGGGCCGGCATCTTCAAACACCGCACTGAAGCGCGGCACCACATACAGCATCAGGAAGGCGACCACTAAAAAACCGACCGACATCAGCACCGCCGGATAAATCGCAGCCGCCACCAGCTTGCCGCGAATCTCGTCGACCTGCTTCTGGTACTGCATGAAGCGACGCAACGAAGTGCGGATCGTGCCGGTGGTTTCACTGGAACGCACCATCGCTATGTAAAGCGGTGGAAAAACCGACGACAGTGCCGACATGCTGTCAGATAATTGTTTGCCGTTGCGCAGTCCCTGCAACAGGGTTTCATAGATCTGGCGGTTGCCACCGCGCATATCGTTGGCCCCCAGGATCTCTAGTGCGTCGACCACAGGTTGTCCGGCGTCGAGCAAGGACAATAGCTGTTGGTTGAAAATCGACAGGTTGAAGGACTGGCGTCCACGGGTCCCGCCCAGCCCCTGGCGCGCGGGAGTCGCGGACAGCAGCTTGCCCCCGCCCGCACTGACCATGCGCTGGACTTCCTGCCGGTCGGCAGCATCGAGGAGCTGCTCCTCGACGACCATGGCCTGCGTCAGTAGTTTGACCTTGAATTGCATACGGAATCGTCCCCAGCTTACCAGTCCTGATACGCGGTTCCATCCCGCGCCTTGTTCGGGGCTCCGCTATGGACGTCATATACAGCGCCAAGGCTTGTATCCGTCGGCGGCTTGAGCACCCAGCTGCTTGTTTTTTGCGTGATGGGATCAATCGGCACTGCGCGCAGGTATCGTTTTTCGACAAGTTCGTTCAGCGAATCCGGATAGCGTCCATGGTCGGAAAAGTGCTTATCGATCGCATCGCGCATCACAAACAGGTCTTCGCGCAAGGTGCTTTCCTTGGCGGCGTCCAGGTTATTAAAGTACTTGGGCGCCGAGATAGTCAGGATTACCGCCAGAATAGCCAAGGCCACCATCAATTCGATCATCGTAAAGCCGCGGGGAACACGCATATCACCAGTCCTTGTAAGCAGTTCCGTCCAAGGCGATGCCACCGGACTTGGTGTAGATGTCGAACACGTCGGCTCCTGGCATCGGCTTGTTGGCAGGCGAGGCAAAACTACGCTTCCCCCAGCTGTCGATGGCCGTCACGGACGGATCGCTGTTGAATGGATCGCGCGGAATCCGGCGCAGGAAGTAAATCATTGCGCCGTTCTTGCTCGACAGGTCGGGCACTCCCGCGACCAGGTCGGACAGCGTCGGGGGGTAACCGCTAGCGTCCGTTGCGCCTGAAATCCGTTTCTGGGTGATAGCTTCCTTGTACGCATCGATGGCGCTCCTTATTTCGCGCAACGCCAGCCGCAACTCTGCTTCCTTCTTTCGCTTCTGGGTCAATTCCACCACGGGCATGGCGACCGACGCCAGGACCGCCAGGATCGCCACGGAGACCAGCAGTTCAACCAGGCTGAAGCCTGCAATTCGGATGCGTGAAGTCATTTTCTGCTCATTCCGCATCCGGTATTGGAAGCGACTGCTTCGCTCCTGTAGGAACATACTCGAACTCCACGCTGCGTGCCTGCAGCGCGGCGACTTTGTAGGCTCCTTCCAATGTCTCGCCAACGCGCGCCACAAATGCCACTTCCCCGCGTGCGAGATAGATCACGGAACCGGACTCATCGCTCAACTTGCCGACATAACGATAAGGCAATGATGGCGGTCCCGCTGGCTCCGCAATAACTGGCGCAACTATCCGCTCCACAGGTGCAGGCGCGACCAGCGGCGCCGGCGCCAGCGGCTCTGCCCAGCCGCGCTTCTCAAATGGGTCAGCCGCACCCTCTTCCGCGAAGACCGGCGCGATTTCGGTTGCGGCGTGCTGCGGAGCCGGTATGCCAGAACGTGCCGGTACCCGCTCCGTATTCAGCTCAGGCACCTCGGCTGGCGCAGGTCCCAGGAAGGCGGCGGCCAACGTGAGTAACAGGGTCGCCAGCAACACAGTCCAGCGTCGACGTTGCGAGCTATCCATGGGCCTTCTCCCGATATGCAACATAGGCGGAGATGTCGCAGCGGACATCGGCTGCGTTAATGTCCTCGCGGCGGCAAGAGACCGTGTCTAACACTACGCCTTCGGATCCGCTCAGGATTTCGGAGATGAACTTGCGCACCGTTGGATAGCGCGAGAGCACCTGGAAGGATGCACGGTAACGCACAAACGGCTGGTTCGGTGAGTCCTCGACAGCAAACGAAATTTCATCGAGCTTGACGTTGGCGGAGGAAGCGCCGTGTTCGAGAATCGCCAGGAGATGCGAACTGCGAAATGCTTTCAAATCTATCTTTGCCGGGGTGGCCCGGCGCGCCTGCTCCGCAGCGGCTTGTTCTTGTTTCGACAAGTCAAATGCCTCAAGCCGCGCTGCCTGAAGGGCCGATGTTTCCGCCACATAAAAGGCGATCGCGGTCGCCAACAGCACCACAGCGCTGGCCGCCAACGCGAACGGAAGTCGGTATGCAGCCAGCATCCGTCGAAGTACGAATGCGGTCTTGCTAGCGAGCAGTTGGGTGGAATCCATCGGGAACGGTCAATTCAATTGTTCGGAAGATTTACTTCTCGGGCTGATACACAAATTTCCAGTCACTGTAATGTTGCGCATTCACGAATCCGGCGAGCTTCGGATCAAAGCCGGCTTGCTTGATTGGCCGCTGAGGCGACAAGGAATAGACTCCAATGATGTTATCTCCATCTTTCACCAAACCCCATTCCCTGGCGCCGGTGATTGGGTCACGGTAGATTTTTCGCAGCGGCCGTATGGGATTGCTCAGGTAATCAACATACAGCAGTTGCTCCAACTCGGTGGGATAACCATTGATATTTCCTGTCGAGCTTTTGTGGTATGCCTCAATCGCATTGCGAAAGGCCATTCCTGCCCAGAGCAAGTCCGTCTCCTTCTCGCGACGCTCGGACGTACTTGCATACTCGAGGGCCCGCGTGGTAACTACCGAGAGCACAGCGACCAGCAACATCACGATGACATACGTGAATCCCAACTGTTTGGGACGCAGTCCACCACCTGTCATCGATGTTCGCAGCAGGCTCACCTTTCGCTCAAAGCCATTACGTGGGGTACAGGCAGCCCTGGCCGCGGCACGGCTTTTTCCGAACCAACCGGAGTCACTGCCACCAGCGCCACGCTGGTTTCCGGCGCTTCTTTCAACGCGCGCAACTTGAGGACAAGCAGTTTCCCTGCACCTTTTCCCGAGCCGCCCTCCGCCGAGCTGGCGCCTACCGAAATGCGTCCGCTGGCACCTTCGATGGATTTGCTGAATCCGCCTCGATCGTCTTTGCCAAAGTAGTGGCCATCTTCAATACTCACAACGTTGAAGTCTGAAGGGTTGAAAGCGAGCTGAAGCGAAGCTGCGCGCAAGGCATCCTGGCTGTCAATTTCCAGTCCGAGTTCAACGACCTCGCCGACTTTTGCCTTCGCAGGCCCGCTCCAAGTGATTTTGGGCGAACCTGACGGCGACACAACTACCGGATTGATGTCCCGTGAAGATGGCGCGGCCATCGGGTTCGGCGCGGTCGACACGGCGGCGCCAGAAGCCGGCTTCATTTCGCGCAACAGCAATGGGCGGTTACGCATGGTTGCTTCAGTACCGGACCAGAACGATTCGAGCGAAGGGTCCTTGCGTTGCATATTGCGTACCAGATGTGGCGTAATCGACAGAACGATTTCGGTTTTCTGGCGGTTGTCGTTCTGGCTGCCGAACAGGCGACCCAGCAGCGGCATATCGCCAAGCAAAGGCACGCGGTTGGCAGAGGATCGATCTTCATCGCTAATCAGCCCAGCGAGAACCTGGGTCTCGCCTTCCCGCAAGCGCAAGGTGCTGCTGAAATTCCGTGTACCAATCTGGTAAGCCAGCGAGCCATTGTTTGTCTTGACAGAAGACACCAGGGAACTCACTTCTAGCGCGATTTTCAGGCCTACTTCATCGCGCAAGTGAATGTCCGGCTCAACTTCAAGCTTCAATCCGACGTCCAGATATTGGACATTCTCGGTGACGAACGTGTTGGTAGTCGTCGTGCTCACGACCGGCACTTTGTCGCCGATCATGATCTTGGCCTTTTCCCGATCACGCACACGGATGCGCGGATTGGCCAGCAAGTTGGCATCGCCATCGTTCTTCTGAAGATTGATGGTTGCGCTGGGCGCCGTAATGCCTAACTTCTCGGATGTGAGATGGCGCAAGTCGCTGAGCTTCATTGTGGCCGTTGCCGCGCCGCCGGACGACCCGGATCCGCTCACGCCCAAAGGTGAAACAGTAAAGGCACTGTTCCATTGGATGCCAGCGTTCAGCAGTCGGGAACGATTGATTTCCAGGACTTCCACGTCAAGCATGACTTCAGGCTCTTCGAGGTCATGCAAGCGAATCAGCTTCTCGGCGAGTGCAATGGTCTCCGGGGCCTCACGGAGAACAATCATATTGTATTTATCGTCGACGAATGCGTCCTTGATCTTCAGGACCGTCTTCAGCATGGCGGCAGTCTGCTTCGCTTCGACGTTCGCTAGGTAAAAGGCGCGCACAATCAAGTCCTGATATTCACGCAACTTTGCCGGCGTATTTTGGTATATCAGGACGCTGCTTGAATTCAGAACTTTCTTTTCCAACTGCCCAGTGGACAAAATGACGCCAATAGCATCGTCCAGAGACGTCTGTTTCAGGAAGACAGTGGTGCGCTGATCTGTCCTTACGTCCCTGTCGAAAATGAAATTGATACCGGTACTGCGCGATAAGGTATCAAACACCATGCGAATACTCGCATCGCGAAACTCAAGGTTGATAGGTTTTTTGTACATCGCACTCAGCGACGGTTCGATCATCAGCTCCTGCGCATGGAGGGCGTCGATTTCCTGTTTGATCGCCAGAGCTGCCGGATGTGATGGCGCGCCCTTCAATGCCCGAGCAACAAGTTCGCCAGCTTTTGCAACCTCGCCGGCCTTCAAGGCCGATTGCGCAGCTTCAGCATCCTGGTCCGCACGCGCCAGGTTCGCGAGCCTTTCGATTCCACCCTGTGCGCGATCATTTTCGCGGTCGAATTTCAGAATTGCCTGATAGTGCCGGACGGCCATGCCGCGGTCATTCTTGGCCAACGCCTCCTGGGCGGCGGACAATAGCTTGTCTGTCGCGGCCTCCCTAGCACGCAGCCAGTCGCGCCGATATTCAAGATCTCCAGCCCTCAACTCGGCTGCCTTCTGCAGTTCAAGGACAGCCGCGGCGTACTCGCTTCGCTCAAATGCGCTCATTCCGGCGCTGTGATGTTGCTGTGCTGCGCAGCCGGCTAGCACGGCAAGGGCCGCGATCACAACAGATCGACGTGCGCAGGCAGAGATCTTCAAGAGCGTCATTTACTATCCTGGACCCGGCTGGCCAGCGCTAGCCGGCTTCCAGGCGATACTGAGTCAAACCTAATCATTGGCTGACCAAAGGGCCACAATTTTGGAGACACCAACAAGCTCATTTATCTGATGAGCTCCTATGGCAGCGACGGGCTGGAAGAAGCAACATTCCAGTGAAGTGCGAAACGGTCTTAACGTTAATCCCGGGACCCAAGCCTCACGGTCCGCGGTGGATCAAATTCATTAGAACGGCCGCTAACTAGCTACGTAGTAGTAAATGAGGTTCGGGTAGCCCTGGGAAGTACAGCCATCGACGTAGACAGAGACAGACTTTCCGGCAATAGACGCCGCAACTAAAGCAGCATAGGTGCGCTTGCCGTTTGCCGTATCCCCATTGTCGAAGCGGAAGTCATTTGTTGCCCCAACTGAACATCCAAGCGTTGCGCCAAATGCGCCGCCATCCAGCGTTACGAAGCAAACGCCGTTGGTGTTATGGCATCCAAGGCCAACAATTTTCCGAGCCCCAAGCGTTTCCCCAGCCAAGGCGTTCGTGCTGACAAGCGACGCGCCAATGCAAAAGACGCTAAAGAGAATGTTTCGTAGACCTCGCAAGAATTTCTCCTCGTTAGAATTGAGCCTAATTTTTATGTTGCCAAATTTGCCACGAAAAAGCGAGCCGATTTGTTGGAGCAACTACTTCCGGGTGAAACCGGCAAGCATTATACAAAAATGTTAGGAAATGAAATATATCCAATTGCAATTTTGTTGCACGTGCACATCAAAAAATTGCGATCGGAAACGGCGATTCATGGCGCCGAGGCGTGCACCAACGAAGAGAGGGAGGAGAAATGACTTGGGCTTGCGAACTTGCGATTTAGCTGGCAAATCGGGCGGGGCCGCGGGCCAGGGGGGTCATCTGGGAGGCAGGCATCGGGCGGGCGTAGACGAAGCCTTGGGCGTAGTCGCAGCCGGCGGCTTTCAGGAGGTTGAGCTGGGCTTCGGTTTCGACGCCTTCCGCCACCACCTTCAGGCCCAGCTTGTGGCCCATCACGATAATCCCCTCGCACAGCGCGAGGTCGCCGGAGTCGCCGGCCAGGTCCATCACGAAGCTGCGGTCGATCTTCAGGTAGTCGATATCGAAGTTCTTGAGGTGGGCCAGCATGGAGTGGCCGGTGCCGAAGTCGTCCAGCGCGACCTGCAAGCCCATCGACTTGAACTGGCGCAGGCGTTCCATCACGGGGCTGCTGTTGTCGAGCAGCAGGCGTTCGGTGATTTCGAGCACGATGCTGCGCGGCGCCAGGTGCAATCGCTCAACGTAATGCATCCACTTCTCGAAGAAATCGGGGCCGGTGCGAAATTGCACTGGCGACTGGTTGACGCTGATCTGGAATGGCCGCCCCAACTCGTCCTGCCAGCGCTTGGCCTGGTCGGCGGCATGGCGGAATACCCAGTCGCCTATCTCGAGGATGATGCCGCTGGCTTCGGCACTGCCGATGAAGTCGACCGGGTTCAGCATGCCGCGCTCGGGGTGGCGCCACCGCAGCAGCGCTTCGGCTCGTTCGATAGCGCCGGTATGCAGGTTGACGATGGGCTGGTAGTGCAGCTCGAACTGTTCATTGGCAACGGCCATCTGCAGGTCGCGCGTGATGCGCAGGCGCAGTTGGGCGGCGGCCTGCATGTCGGGCGTGAAATAGCTGTAGCGGTTGCGGCCGGCATTCTTGGCGGCGTACATGGCCTGGTCGGCGTTGCGCAGCAATTGCTCCGGGTCGTTGGCGTCCGACGGATGCAGGGCAATGCCGATGCTGGCCGATACCGAGCCGGTGGTGTCGCCCAGCACGAAGGGCCGGTTCAGGCTGGCGATGATTTGCTGTGCAACGCGCTCGGCACTGGTGACATGGTCAAGGCCAGGCAGGATCACCACGAACTCGTCGCCGCCCAGCCGCGCCAGCGTGTCGGAGGCGCGCACGCAGGCACCCACACGCCCCGCCGCTTCCACCAGCAAGGCGTCGCCCATCTCGTGGCCGAGGCGGTCGTTGATTTCCTTGAACTGGTCGAGGTCGATGAACAGCAGCGCAAGGAACAGTCCGTCACGGCGGGCTTTCTTCATTTCCTGCGATAGCCGGTCCTGGAACATATTGCGGTTCGGCAGGGCCGTCAGGGAATCGTAATTGGCTTGATGCCAGATCAGCTCGGTTGACAGCTTGCGTTCGGTGATGTCGCTCACCAGCGCCAGCGCGCCCAGGTAGCTGCCGTCGGAGTCGAAGATCGGGTTGGTGGCCAGTGTGGCCCACATATCGCTGCCGTCGCGGCGCAGGAATTTGAACTCGTGGCGCTCGGCCATGCCTTGCTGGCGGCGGGCGATATTGCGTTCGAGCAGGGCGCGCCCTTCATCGTCCATGAAGTTGACCAGCGGCTGTTCCAGCATTTCCTCAATCGTATAGCCGAGCATGGCGGCCATCTTGGGATTGACGAAGCTGGTGCGGGCGGCAGCGTCGATTTCCCAGATCCCTTCTTCCGCGCTGTGCACGATGCGGCGGAAGCGTTCTTCGCTCTTTTCCAGCGCGGCCAGCTTGCCTTCGGCCATTTCCAGCACCACGCGCAGCTGCGACATGCCCGGCGTGCCGCTGCCAAGCAGCGTGACGGCAAAGCCGCGGTCGCCGCGCCCGCGCGTCAATTGCAGCGACAGGCGCTGTGGTTCTTCACTGGCCAGGCTGTTGCTGACGAAGGCGTCGAAGTCCGCCATGAAGCGTTGCGCGACGTAGTTGCGGAAAGGAACGCCATCAGGGTTTTGGCGCGGCAAGCCAAGCAGGTCGGCGCCGACCAGGTTCATCTGGAGGATGGTGGTGTCGCTGGCGAGGACGAAATAGCCGACTGGCGCCAACAGGTAAAGGTCGTTGAAATAGTCCTGGTCATTGGCCAGTTGCAGTTCGCCGGTGGCGCGCTGCATGCCGCTGTAGACGGCGGGCGGGGTGCCGCCCATGGCTGCCAGCACTGCTTCGCCGGGCAAGAGTGCATCGACCCCTGCCAGTCCGGGGACGGCGGGCCGGATGGCGGTCACCTGCTCCGCCTGCCTGGCATGCTGGTCTTTATCCATATTGGTTCCAGCCTAGCATGCCCTTGTGACAATGTCGAGCAGCTAACTTTGCCGGTGCGCGCGGTTCAGGCGTTGCTCGGCAAAGCGTTGTAATTGCTCGAATGCCAGGCTGAGAATCCAGTAAATAAGGGCTGCCGCGAGATAGAGCGGCAAGGGGCGGAAAGTGGTGGCGATCACTTCCTTGGTGGAGAGCATGAGTTCGGTCATCGTAATCACCGATACCAGCGAAGTATCCTTGATCAGGCTGATCAGCGTGTTGCTCATCGATGGTACGGCAATGCGCAGCGCTTGCGGCATGATCACGTGGCGCAAGGTCTGGCCGTAGCCCAGGCCCAGGCTGTAGCTGGCCGACCACTGGCCTTGATGAATCGACAGGATGGCACCACGCAGGCTCTCCGACAAGTAGGCGCCGGCGTTCAGGCTCAACGCCAGGATGCCGGCGGTAACCGGCGTGAATTCGATGCCGACCGACGGCAGGCCGTAGTAGATCACGAACATCTGCACCAGCAGCGGCGTGCCGCGCATCAGGCTGACGTATACATTGGCCGGCCAGCGCAGCATTTTCCACGGCAGGATGCGCATCACCGCGGTGGGAAAGCCCAGCACCAGGCCGCCCACCATTGCGGCGACGGCGAACACCAGGGTATAGCCGGCGCCCTTCAACATCACGGGCGCCGCCTCGTGCAGCAGCTCCAGCCAATCCATGCTTACGGCGCCTTGCTGACGTCAGTGCCGAACCATTTCATGGAAATGGCTTTCAGGCTGCCGTCGGCAGCGGCGTCCGCCAGCACCTTGTTCAGTGCGGCCTTGAATTCAGGGTTGCCCTTCTGGAAGGGAATGCCCATGCGTTCGATGGCACCGACACGGGCACCAGCCTTGATCGGCAGCTTGGTGGTTTTCAGCAGGTAGGCAGTCATCAGGCTGTCATTCAGGGCGGCATCGATGCGGCCCAGGGCCAGGTCGGTCAGGTTTTCCGGCGCGGCGGGGTAGCCTTTGACGTCGATGCCCGGCACCGCCTTCAGCTGCATCTCGTACACGCTGCCCTGCCCCGCGCCAACGCGCTTGCCCTTCAGTTGCTCGAGCGACGTCCAGTTGTTCTTGTCGTCCTTGCGCACGATCAGCATCGGCGATGAGTAAATATAGGGCGCGCTGAAATCGAAGGCTTGCTCGCGCTTGGGGTTGATGCCGACCTGCGAAATGATCACGTCGTACTTATTGCTGGCCAGGCCGGCCAGGATGGAGGCCCATTCGGTGGTGACGAATTCCGGTTTCAGCCCCAGTTTGCCTGCCACCAGGCGCGCCACGTCCACGTCGTAACCTGCCAGTTCGCCATCCTTTTCCTTGAAGTTGAACGGCGGGTAGACGCCTTCCATGGCCACTTTCAGCGTGCCGCGCGCCTTGACGGTTTGCAGCAGGTCGGCAGCACTGGCATGCAACGCGGCTGCGGCCAGCAGGAGGGCGATCAACGGTTTGCGCATCAGGAATCCTTTAGTAAGAACGGCGGCGGCCGAAATTGTGGCCTACTACGAGGGTGGTGGTGGCGATCAGGACCGACAGGCCAAGGATGAGCTGCACCAGCTTGTCTTCAGGCAGCGTCCATACCCGGCCTTTCGGCGGCTCGCAACCGGCAATGGCGCACAACAAGGGCTCCACCCAATCGGCTTCAGGAGTAACATCGAGGATAACGGCGCCCTCGGTGGTCTGCATGTAGATATCGCCGCCTTCGGCCAGGCTGAAACACACGCCGTAGCCGGTTTCCTGCTTGCCGACGTGTTCCTTCAGCGCCAGGTCGTGCTCGGCGATCCACAGCTCGACGTCCTGGGGCGTTTCCAGTGCGGTCCACGGCACTGGGCGAAAGCGCGGCTTGGCCGCTTCGTCATCGTGATTAAGCATGGGTCAGGAGTGTAACCGAAACGTTGGGAGGCGGTATGAAAGTAAACGAATATGTATCTGAGTTTGATGCCTTCTTCGGCAAGCTACTCGATGAGCATCCTGAGATGGTGGACGACCAGAGGGCTGGGTGGAATATCTGGTGGGATCATAAAGTTGATCTTGAGGCGGAACGGCTGGCGCGGACGGATGCGGTGCCTACGCCGGCGTATTACTACCACTGAAAACCCGGTAAAGCTGGGTCAGCCTTTCCAGCTCCGCTGCAGGCCCGTATCGGCATGGATCCAGCCGCCGCGCGGGCCTTGGCGGTAATAGAAGCCCACGCCGCCCTGGCGGAAACTCTGTACCAGGCTCCCCAGCACCTCGGCATTCAAATTCGGAATCCGGATATCCGCCGCCTTCCCGCTCATATGCAGCGACTGGCGCGCAGCCGGAATCCCTTGTTCGATCAATTTCTTGTTGGACGCCGGCGTGCGGTACCCCGACAGGATCTCCAGCGGGCTCTCGATCCCAAAGCGCTGCACAAAGGCCTGCGCCCCCCACAACGTTTCAAACAGCTTCGGATCGATCGCTGCAGTCTCCTTGCCGTTCACATCGCGCAGCAAATGGCACAGTTCCTGGTAAGCCGAATCGATGATTTCGCCGTCCTTCCAATAAGTCAGCCTGGCCTTCTCGCCACTCTGCGGGCGGATCACGCTGATGGTGCGCGGTTTGATCCAGAATTCCAGGTCCAGCGTCTGCGCGTCGAAAATGTCGGGCGGAGGTTCCGGCTCCGACTGCGGGCGGCTCTGGCCGACCAACGGCAGCCCAGCCAGTGCCGTACCCGCCATCATGTGGAGGAAGTCTCTGCGTGTTGCCATGGCGATTCCATCTATTGCAATAACGATTACTATAGCAATAGAGGAAGAGTTGAGAAACCCCTTTAACAATTTGTCGTAAACTTAGTGACGCTCGAACCACTTACCAGCTAAGAAAGCAATCGCGCCCAGCAGTACGAAGAAGCCGATGACGGCATTACGGATGCGCCTTTGCTCGGCCATATGCCTGGCCAGCAGCTGGGCGGAATCTGCGCGTGCCAGCTGTTCCAGGCGTTCGTCGTCGGGATGTGCATACGTTTGATCAGCTGTTACATAGGTTTCAAACGCGTCCCCACGCACGCGGGCATCCAGTTCCCTCGCCATTTCCAGCATGTGTTCGATCACCCATGGATCATCCAGTCGCGTCCACAGTGCGCCGTTGTCATGCCACAGGCTGAAAGACCTGCGCCCGTCGCTGAAAGCCAATTCCGCTTCATCCGTCACGCGCCATCCCTGCAAATTGCGGGCTGCCGCTAGCGCCTCGTCAAGCGAAATGGGCTGCTGCAAGCCATGGGCGCTACGCAAGATCGTCATGTGATAAGCCATGGGCAGCGATTGTACTGCGTTGCGACATCGATAAGATTATCGAATTCTCACGTGCGGCGGTGGGCGGCCGGTGCCTCCAGCACCAGGTCAGAGGTCGCTACCGCCACACAGGGCAAGATGTAGCCGTCCCGCTTCTCTTCCAGGCTCAGGCCCGGCCAATCGATCAGGTGGCGCGCAGCGCCGCTTTGCACCTGGCAGATGCAGGTGCGACAGGTGCCGTTGCGGCAGGAACTGGGCAGCACCACGCCGGCGCGGGCGGCCGCCACCAACAGGCTGGCCTCGCCATCCGTTTCGAACGATAATCCCTTCGGTTCAACTCTTATCTGAAACACAATGCCTCGCTATATTGCCCTGCTCCGCGGCGTCAGCCCGATGAATTGCAAGATGCCGGAACTGAAAGCCGCTTTCGAAAGTGCCGGATTCTCCAACGTCAAAACGCTTCTATCAAGCGGCAATGTAGCATTCGATGCCCGTTCCGCTTCGGAATCGGCGCTGGAGCGCAAGGCCGAAGCAGCGATGGAAAAGGCGTTGGGCCGCAGCTTCTACACCATTATCCGCTCGCAGCAGCACCTGAAGAACCTGATAGCCGATGACCCGTATCCCGGACTTGGCGCCGATCCCGCCGCCAAGCGCGTGGTGAGCTTCCTGCGCGATGCACCGCCCGAGACCACGCTGCCGCCACCGGTCAGCGGCGCCGAAATGCTCGGCGTGATCGGGAGCGAGGTGTTTTCAACCTACCTGCCCAGCAGCGACGGCCCGGTGTTCATGCGCCTGATCGAGAAGACCTTCGGCAAAGACATCACCACCCGCACCTGGGACACGGTGCGCAAGTGCGCGGGGGCCTGATGCCAGTCCAGCACTGGTCGGGAAATGCGCTGCTGTCACCCGGTTTCGGCGTCTTTCGCGGCACGGTCGGAGACAGCGCCCTGCACGCCCATTACGCGCACCAGCTAGTCATCGCACTCAAAGACGAAGTCGGCGTTGCTTTCCCTACCGGCCCGCTGCGCGCCGCCGGAATTGCCGTCCCGGCGGGCATGCCGCATTGCGTGTGCGCTGAAGAAGCATTGTTGGTTTACCTGGACCCGCTGACGCCGGAAGGAGCCGCTTTGTTCCAGCTGCCTGCCACCGCGCCGTTGCCGCTGCCAGCGGACCTCTGCAGCCAGCTCCTTGCGGCAGCAGACCAAGGCCAGCCCTTGCGCAGCGTGCTGAGGGGCGCCTTTGGACTACCTCGCTCGTCAACGCCGGATCCGCGCATGGCTGCCGTGGCAGGCGCCCTGCGTGCCGGCACGACCTCAGGCAGTGTCAGCCGCATCCACCTGGCAGGCCTGGCGAACCTGTCCCCGAGCCGCTTTTCCCACTGGTTCGTCGAGCAAACCGGCCTTCCCTTGCGCAGCTACCGGAAATGGCTACGCCTGGAACTGGCATTGCACCGCCTTGCACATGGAGGCAACCTGACCGACGCCGCCCACGCCAGCGGATTTGCCGACTCAGCCCACCTTTCGCGCACCTTCCGTGAAATGTTCGGCCTGAATCCTGCGGCCCTGCTGCAGGGGATTGTGCTGGATAGCTCTTTCGTTCAAGCCGCCTGACGCAGGCGCGCTTACGCTGGCCTCCTCTCACCACAGGAGGTCGATATGAAGCAATGGGCAATACGCTACCTGAGTTACCCGATCGTTTTTGGCGGTGCCGCAACAGCAATTCTCTGGGGCTGCACGCAAGGCCTGCCGTACTGGCCAGCCGTGCCGCTGATGGCACTGGCCGCCATCGCCTGCGTCGCCCTGCTCGAGCAATGGCAGCCTTATGAAGAGGCCTGGCTGGCCGGCCATGGCGATACGCTTACCGACAGCCTGCACTTCCTGGTCAATGCCAGCGTCCTGTATGGGAGCATCGAAATCCTGTCCTGGGCGCGTACCTGGCTGCCGGCGCCGGCTGCATGGCCTTCGCATTGGCCGGTTTGGGCGCAAATCGCCGCTGCCATGGTCGTGCTCGACTTCGGCTTGTTTTTTATGCATTGGCTAAGCCATCGCCACCGCCGCCTGTGGCTGTTCCACGAGGCGCACCATAGCAGTGAACGCCTGTATTGGCTGAACAGTGAACGGCGCCACCCCTTGCACGCCATGATGATGGGCGCACCCGGCTTTGCCATCTTGCTGGCATTGGGGGCTCCGGCAGCGGTGATTTCGAGCGGCCTGGCCATTCTCTCCGTCCACCTGGCCTTCCAGCACGCCAATCTCGATTACGCGCTGGGCCCGCTGCGCCATGCGTTCGGCGTCGCCGAGACCCACCGCTGGCACCATAAACGGGACTACGCGGATGCCCAGGTCAACTTCGGCGAGTGGCTGATGCTGTGGGACCACCTGTTCCGCACTTACCGCCAGCCGCCGGGCCGGATCGGGCGCGGGGATGTCGGCCTGGACAGCCCAAACGCCCCGGCTACGTATCATCGCCAATTGTTACGACCATTCCTGTGAGCTACAATGTCAAGCTTGTCCGGTAGGCCATCGCCACCCGCCATCCACCCCGAGCCGGTCGAATCCGGCTGGCCCAGGGAAGAACATCCAGCGGAAAACATCCGCATTTGAGGGAATAAACATGTCTCAAAAGTCTAAAATCATCTACACCCTTACCGACGAGGCGCCACTGCTGGCGACTTATTCCCTGCTGCCGATCGTGCAGAAATTCGCAGCACCGGCCGGCGTTGACGTCGTGACCAGCGATATTTCGGTTGCCGCCCGCGTGCTGGCCGCCTTCCCGGAATGCCTGACCGACGCTCAGAAAGTGCCGGACAACCTGGCCGAACTGGGCGCCCTGACCCAGAACCCAGACACCAACATCATCAAGCTGCCTAATATTTCGGCATCCGTATCGCAGCTGATCGCCTGCGTCCGCGAACTGCAGGCTGCCGGCTACAAGCTGCCGGACTACCCGGAAGATGCCAAGACCGAAGAAGAGAAAGCGCTGAAAGCCCGCTACGGCAAGTGCATTGGCTCCGCCGTGAACCCGGTTCTGCGCGAAGGCAACTCCGACCGCCGCGCACCGAAGGCAGTGAAAGAATTCGCACGCAAGAACCCGCACTCGATGGGCGAATGGAGCCAGGCATCGCGCACCCACGTGTCGCACATGCACGGCGGCGACTTCTACCACGGCGAAAAGTCCATGACCTTGGACAAGGCTCGTGAAGTGAAGATGGAACTGATCACCAAGTCCGGCAAGACCATCGTCCTGAAACCGAAGGTCGCGTTGCAAGCCGGCGAGATCATCGACTCCATGTTCATGTCGAAGAAAGCCCTGCTGGAATTCTACGAGCGCGAAATCGACGACGCGTACAAGACCGGCGTGATGTTCTCGCTGCACGTGAAAGCGACCATGATGAAGGTATCGCACCCGATCGTGTTCGGTCACTGCGTGCGCATCTTCTACAAGCAAGCGTTCGAAAAACATGCCAAGCTGTTCGACGAACTGGGCGTGAACGTCAACAACGGCATGGCCAACCTGTACGAGAAGATCGAAAAGCTGCCGGCGTCGCAGAAGGACGAGATCCTGAAAGACCTGCACGCCTGCCTGGAAAACCGTCCGAAGCTGGCCATGGTCGATTCGGCCAAGGGCATCACCAACTTCCACTCGCCAAACGACGTGATCGTCGACGCATCGATGCCGGCCATGATCCGTATCGGCGGCAAGATGTGGGGCGCCGACGGCCGCACTGCGGACGTCAAGGCAGTCATGCCTGAATCGACCTTCGCCCGCATTTACCAGGAGATGATCAACTTCTGCAAATGGCATGGCAACTTCGATCCGAAGACCATGGGCACCGTGCCGAACGTGGGCCTGATGGCGCAGCAAGCCGAAGAATACGGCTCGCACGACAAGACCTTCGAAGTGCCGGAAGCCGGCATCGCCAACATCACCGACCTGGCCACCGGCGAAGTGCTGCTGACCCAGAACGTGGAAGAAGGCGACATCTGGCGTATGTGCCAGGTGAAGGACGCGCCGATCCGCGACTGGGTCAAGCTGGCCGTCACCCGCGCCCGCAATTCCGGCATGCCTGCCGTGTTCTGGCTGGACACCTACCGTCCGCACGAAGCTGAAGTGATCAAGAAGGTGGAGACCTACCTGAAAGACCACGACACCAGCGGCCTGGAAATCGAGATCATGTCGCAGACCCGCGCCATGCGCTATACCCTGGAACGCGTTTCGCGCGGCCTGGACACCATCTCCGTGACCGGCAACATCCTGCGCGACTACCTGACCGACCTGTTCCCGATCCTGGAACTGGGCACCTCGGCCAAGATGCTGTCGATCGTTCCGCTGATGGCTGGCGGCGGCATGTACGAAACCGGCGCCGGCGGCTCCGCACCTAAGCACGTCAAGCAGCTGGTGGAAGAAAACCACCTGCGCTGGGATTCGCTGGGCGAGTTCCTGGCCCTGGCCGTGTCGCTGGAAGAACTGGGCATCAAGTCCGGTAACGCCAAAGCCAAGATCCTGGCCAAGACCCTGGACGAAGCCACCGGCAAGCTGCTGGACAACAACAAGTCGCCATCGACCCGCACCGGTGAACTGGACAACCGCGGCAGCCACTTCTACCTGTCGATGTACTGGGCCCAGGCCCTGGCAGCGCAGAACGACGACGCCGAACTGAAAGCCAAGTTCGCGCCACTGGCCAAGGCCCTGGCCGAAAACGAAGCCAAGATCGTGGAAGAGCTGAATTCCGTGCAAGGCACTGCGATGGACATCGGCGGCTACTACAAGCCGGACACCGCCAAGACCGCCGCCGTCATGCGCCCAAGCGCCACCTTCAACGCAGCACTGGCAGCCCTGTAAGCCGCCCTTCGCTCCGCATTTAAAAGTCGGGGTCAGCTCCGGCAATCGGACATTCGCGCAGCGAATGTCCGATTGCCGGAGCTGACCCCGACTTTCATTTTGCTTGGCCGACGCCGGCAATAAAGGCGTCGCGGGCGGCGTGGTGGGGGATGTCGCGGCGCCATATCATCATCGTCTCGACTTCTGCCACGTCGGGTGGCAGGGTATGGCATTGCACGGTGCGGCCCAGGCCGCGCTGGCGCAGGACTTCGCGCGGCATCATGGCGACGCCCATGCCGGCGGCAACACATCCGATGATGGCTTCGAAGGTGCCGAATTCGGCTACCCGCGCGTGGGGGATGCCGGCGTCGGCGAACCACCATTCCAGCCGGCGGCGGTAGGAACAGCCGCTGCGAAAGCCCAGCAGCGTGCGGCGCGCCACGTCGGCCGGACCGGTGACGGGGCCGTGCAACGCGTCCGTCAGCAGCACCAGTTCTTCGACAAAGACCGGCACTTGTTCGAGTTCCGGGCGTTCTATCGGTGCCGATACCAGGGCTACGTCGACCTTGTGGTTCAACACCTGCTGCACCAGGTAGTCGGTCGGTCCCGTATCCAGCAGCAGGTCGACTTGCGGGTATTTGCGGTGGAAGGCTCCCAACACGCGCGGCAGGCGTGCGGCGGCCGTGGTCTCCATGGAACCGATGCGCAACTGGCCGGCGGGCTCCTGCTCGCCGCGCACCGACATTTGCGCCTCATCGGCCAGCCGCAGCAGGCGGTCGGCGTATTCCAGCAGGCGCGTTCCCTCCGCCGTGATCAGCATGCGCCGCCCCGAGCGGTTGAACAGGGTGACGCCCAGCGATTCCTCGAGCTGGTTGAGGCGCGCCGATACGTTCGACTGCACCCGGTGCAACCGCGCTGCCGCCTGGGTCACGCTGCCTTCCTCGGCGACGGTCTTGAATATCCTCAGGGAGGAGAGTTCCATTTCGTTCTCCGTTTGAGATGACTTCAATCATTATTATTCATTTTTATTGATGCGTGAAGCCATTTATAGTTCAAGCTAACAAATGGGAGCCGCGCCATGAACAAGCCATCACCCGCCGTCCTGCTGGCCGCCAGCTTTGCCTTCATCATCGTCCAGCTTGATGTCACCATCGTCAACGTTGCCTTGCCGGAGATCGGGCACGAACTGGGCGCCAGCGTCAGCGCCTTGCAGTGGGTGGTCGACGCCTATACCCTCGGCTTTGCCGTCTTCCTGCTGTCGGCCGGCGTGCTGGGCGACCGCTTCGGCGCGCGCCGCGTGTTCCTGTCCGGCTTCGCGCTGTTCACGCTTGCCTCGCTGGCCTGCGCGATGGCGCCTGGTGCGCTGGCGCTGAACCTGGCGCGCGCCGTGCAGGGTGTCGGCGCCGCGCTGCTGATCCCAAGTTCGCTGGCAATACTGAATGCCGCTTACGCCCACGACCGCGCGCAACTGGCCAAGGCCATCGCCTGGTGGACGGCTGCCGGCGGGGTCTCGATCGCAGCCGGTCCCGTGCTGGGCGGCCTGCTCATGAGCCTTGCCGGCTGGCGCAGCATCTTCTGGGTCAATGTCCCGATTTGCGTGCTGGGCTTCTGGCTCACGCTGCGCGTGGTCCCGGCACTGCGCGGCAAAGAGCCTGCGCGCGCTTTCGACATCACCGGCCAGGTGCTCGCCATCATTGCGTTGACGGCCTTTATCGGTGCCGTGATCGAGTTCAATGCGCTGGGCGCTTCCAGCCACCTGGTACAGGGAGCGTTGCTGGTGGCCCTGGTATCGGCCGTGCTGTTCATCCGCAGCCAGCAGCGCAGCGCGGCGCCCATGCTGCCGCTTGGCCTGTTCCGGGATGTCGGTTTCTCAGGCGCGGTACTATTTGGCGTCATGGTCAACTTTGCCTATTACGGTGTGATCTTCGTTCTCAGCTTCTACCTGCAGAAGGTGCGCGGTTTCTCTGTCATGCATGCAGGGCTGGTGTTCCTGCCGCTGACGGGCACTTTCATCATCTCGAATATTGCCAGCGGCCGTATGCAGGCCCGGCTCGGATCGCGCACGCCGATGATTGTCGGCGGCCTGATTGGCGCTGCGGGCTATGCCCTGCTGGCGATCTTTGGCGTCTCGAACGATGCCACGTTCATGCAAATGCTGCCGGGCCTGGCGCTGATCCCGGGCGGGATGGGGCTGGCCGTGCCGGCCATGACCACGTCCATTCTTTCGTCGGTCGACCGCAGCCAAGCCGGTACCGCTTCGGCAGTGCTGAACACGGCGCGCCAGGTTGGCGGCGCCATGGGGGTCGCCATCTTCGGCGCCATGCAGGACATCGAATTCGCGCTTTCCGTTTCAACCATCCTGTTGCTGCTGGGCGCCTTGCTGGCCTGGCACTGCATCAAACACCCACTTGCCACCAAAGGAGCTTCACTATGCCGTATGTAAATTTCCGCATCACCAAAGAAGGCGCAACCGCTGAGCAGAAACTGGAACTGATCAAGGGCGCAACCGAGTTGCTGCAGCGCGTGCTGAACAAAAACCCGGCCACCACTTTCGTCATCATCGATGAAGTGGAAACCGATAACTGGGGCATCGGCTACGATAACGTCACGACACTGCGCGCCAAGGCTGCGGCAGCCAAGGCGCAGGAGGGCTGATTACTGCGGGGTCACGCCATTGCCCGTGGCGGCCCAGTAAATTCCGCCATACAGGTGGTGGCGGAATAGCGGGTCGCCATAGGTCGCCGGCAGGTGGCCCAGCGCTGTGTAAAATGCGCGGCCGCCATCGTAATGCTGGTACCAGCTCACCGGGTGGAAGGCCCCCATCCCTTTCGGTCCGGCCTGGTAGCTCGACTCATCGACCGAGAGCAGGTAACTGACTTTGCTGGTGGCGGGCTTGAACGCATACCATTCTTCCGTCACCAGGTTGCGTGCGGCATAACGCTCCATCCCGGGGAAATTGCGATTTTCCACTTTCAGGACTGCGCTCTGGATTGCGGGATGGTGGTCGAACATATGCCCCACCAGCCTGGTGTACCACGGCCAGCCATATTCGGTGTCCGACGCACTGTGCACGCCAACATAGCCCCCGCCGGAACGGATATAGCGCTCGAACGCTTCCTTGTGTTTGGCGTCCAGTATGTCGCCCGTCGTCTGCAGGAAGATCACGGCCTGGTACTTGGCCAGTTCCCGCTCGCTGAAGACGCGATCTGCATCTTCGGTCCAGGACACATTGAAATCATGCAGCCGGCCCAGTTCCTCGATTGCCGCAACCCCGGCCGGGATCGAGTCATGATGCCAGCCGGCCGTTTTGGAAAACACCAGTACGTTGAATTGCGCGGCTTGCGCGCAGCAGCAGGATAAGGCAAGAAGAGCAGCGATCAGTTGTTTCATGTCTGCCCCTGCCCGCTAGGCGCCTCAGTTACAGCCGCAGAAGCGCTTCGGCTTGCTGGCATCGCAGACGGTGCCATCCAGCTGCTTCCAGAAGAAGACCGTGTCGACGCCGTAGGGGGAGCGGACATTGCCGGCGCGGAGGTAGCCCTGGCGGGCAAAGAACTCCTCGCCGGTGGCGGTGCTGTGCAGCTGCAGGGCCTTGACGCCCCAACTGCAGGCTTGCTGTTCGACGCAGGCCAGCAGCGCCTTGCCTGCGCCGCGCAGGCGCACTTCGGGCAACAGGTAGCACAGGGCCAGCTTGCCGGCAGCCGTCAACAAGGCGACGCCGACGACAACGCCCTCATCGACTGCCACCAGCGAAAAGTTGGTGGGCGAGGCGAACCAGGACGCTACCGTCTCGGGCGTCTTGTTGCCTAGCCAGGCGCCAAGAATGGCGGGATCATTTTTATGGTCAAGCACACAACATTCGGCGATTGAGCGTCGCAGCACCTCACAGGCAGCCGTGGCGTCTTTCGCTTCCGCGCGGCGAATTTCAAAACTCATGCGTGCTCACAGGTATTCAATAACCGGAATATACACCAGCGGCAAAATCCCCGTATGAGGCCGCGTGCGCCCTGCCTTATCCGGGGCCGATACTAAGCTTATAACGAATAAGTAGTTTCCTTTCGGCGCGAGATTCTAGACCATGCTTATCTGTTTTCACAATAGAGAATGCCATGACTTATAACAAATTCGCATTTGCACTCAGTGCCACCCTGGCGGCTGCCACTATCGGTTTTGCCCCGGCTGCCTCGGCCAATGAAGTGACCTTGCTGAACGTGTCCTATGACGTGGCGCGTGAGCTGTACAAAGATATCAACCCGGCCTTCGCTGCGGCTTACAAGAAGAGCAGCGGCGTGGACGTCACCGTCAAGCAGTCGCATGGCGGCTCGTCGAAGCAGGCGCGTGCCGTGGCCGATGGCCTGGAGGCGTCGGTGGTCACCATGAACCAGGCCAACGACATCGATATGCTGGCCGACCGCGGCCTGGTGGTACAGGACTGGGCCAAGAAGTTCCCGAATAATGCTGCGCCGGCCTACTCCACCATGGTCTACCTGGTGCGCAAGGGTAATCCGAAAGCGATCAAGGACTGGAGCGACCTGGCCAAGCCGGGCGTGGCTGTCGTGATCCCGAATCCCAAAACGGCCGGCAATGGCCGCTACACCTACCTCGCTGCCTGGGGCTCGGTGCTGAAAAAAGGCGGCAACGAGGCGCAAGCGCGCGAGCTGGTAGGCAAGATCTTCAAGAACGTGCCGGTGCTGGACGCAGGCGGCCGCGCCGCCACGACGACCTTCACCCAGCGCCAGATCGGCGACGTGCTGGTGACCTTCGAGAACGAAGTGAACCTGGTGCGCGCTGAATTCGGCGACAACTTCGAGGTGGTGTATCCATCGTCGTCGATCCTGGCGGAGTCGCCGGTTGCCGTGGTCGACAAGGTGGTGGACAAGAAGGGCATCCGCAAGGAAGCCACCGCTTACCTGAATTTCCTGTACTCCGATGCGGGCCAGGAAATCATCGCCAAGCACTACCTGCGCCCGCGCTCGGATGCAGTGTTCAAGAAATACGCGGCCAGCTTCAAGCCGATCTCGCTGTTCACCGTGGATGAAGTGTTCGGCGGCTGGCGCGCGGCCCAGAAGAAGCACTTCGACGACGGCGGCGAGTTCGACAAGATCTACAGCTCGAAGTAAGCCTTACGCTTTCGTCAGGCGCTCGATCTGCGCCTTCTTCTCGGCCATGTCATGGTCGCTATCATGGAACCGCGCCGCAATGGCGCGGAACTCCTCCTGCAAGCCGATGAACGCATCGATCATGTCGGGGTCGAAGTGCTTTCCCCTGCCCTCGATGATGATCTGCACTGCCTGCTCGTGCGGCATGCCGTCCTTGTAGACGCGGCGGCTGATCAGGGCGTCGTACACATCCGCCACTGCCATCAGGCGAGCCGAAACGGGGATTGCTTCGCCGGCCAGCCCCTCGGGATAGCCTGAACCGTCCCATTTCTCCTGGTGCGAATGCGCGATCTCCTTGGCGATCGACAGGAATGCCATCGGCGTGCCCAGCGACCGCTCCGCATGCTCGATGGCGGCGCGGCCGAGGGTGGTGTGGGTCTTCATGATCTCGAATTCATGCGGTTCGAACCTGCCAGGCTTGAGCAGGATGCGGTCGGGGATGCCGACCTTGCCGATATCGTGCAGCGGCGCTGATTTGAACAGCAGGTTGATGTAGCTGTCGGTCAGCACGGCGCTGAAGCGCGGATGCTGTTTCAGCCGTTCCGCCAGCGCCTTCACGTAAAATTGGGTACGGCGGATATGGTTGCCGGTTTCTGAATCGCGGGTCTCTGCCATCGATGCCATGGCCAGGATGGTGACGTCCTGGATCGCCACCACTTCGCGCGTGCGCTCCCGCACTTCCTGTTCCAGGAATTCGTTCTGGTCGCGCAGGAAGTCGGCATGCTCCTTCAGCATCAGGTGGTTGCGCACGCGGGCCAGCGTGATCGGCGGGCTGATTGGCTTGGTAATGTAGTCGACGGCGCCCAGGTCGAGGCCGAGCCTTTCATCTTCCACTTCCGATTTGGCAGTCAGGAAGATGATGGGGACGTTGCGCGTGGCCGGATCGGCCTTCAGCCGCCGGCATACTTCATAGCCGTCCATTTCAGGCATCATCACGTCCAGCAGCACCACGTCAGGCGGCTGGCCGGTGGTGGCGATGCGCAGGGCCTTTTCGCCGCTGTTGGCAACCTTTACCTTGTACAGGTCTTTCAGCAGGTCGTTCATCAGCACCAGGTTGTCGGGCGAATCGTCGACCAGCAGCACGGTTTTCCTTGCGATCAGTTCCAGTTCCATCTCACTTTCCCTCCAGGCTTGCCATTGCTTCGTCCAGCGCCGCCAGCGCGGCTTCAAGGTCCAGGTTACCAATTCCGCTCGCTATACGTCGCCAGTGATCGGGCAAGGCGGCTTTGAACTGCGACAGTTCGGCCTCCCACAGGTCGGCAGCCTGCGAATCGCTGTCGGCCAGCAGGTGGCGCAGGCGTTCGAGCGGTGGCGCCGCGGCCATTGCCGCCGCCGGTGCGGCCACGACAGGCACCAGCGCCGGGTGCAAGGCCGCGCCGCGCGTCTCCGCGTCGACTGCGCGCAAGGCTGCCAGCAGCGGGTCCAGCTCCACCAGCACCATCGCCAGCAGGCGTTCCAGTTCTTCGCGTGCCGCGCTTTGCTGGCAAGCCTGTTCCAGGGCCTGCGCGGCCTCCTGCACGCTGCGCGCACCGATATTGCCGGCCACGCCCTTCAAGGTATGCGCCAGGCGCTCGGGAGCCGTGGCATCGCCGCCCATCAGGGCTTGCACGAACATGGCGGCAAAATCCTGCTGGCCGTCGCGGAACTTGACCAGCAGGCGGCGGTACAGCTTTTCGTCGCCCATGGAAGTTGCGAGCCCTGCCCGCACGTCGACCATCGGCAGCGCCGGAAGCGGCGCAGTCTTGCCCGCAGCGGCGCCGCTGGAAAGCGCGCGTGGGCCGGGTGCGGCTTGCGTGCCGGCCTGGCCCTCGCCCGGCGCCGGCCGCAGCCAGCGTGCCAGCGTGGCATACATTTCAGCCACGTTGACCGGCTTGGCGATATGGTCCTGCATGCCGCAGGCCAGCACCTTTTCGCGGTCACCGGCCATGGCGTTGGCTGTCATCGCGATGATCGGCAACCTGTCGAAAGCTGGATTGGCGCGAATCGCGCGCGAAGCCTGGAAGCCATCCATCACCGGCATCTGGCAGTCCATCAGGATGCCGTCGAAACGGGTGTCTTGCGCCAGGATGTCCAGCGCCTCCTGCCCGTGGCCTGCCAGCACGGCTTCGATGCCTGCCTTGCCCAGCAGGTCGATCGCCAGTTCCTGGTTCATCTCATTGTCTTCCACCAGCAGCACGCGCGTACCCGACAGCCGCGCCATGATTTCGCCATGATGCATGTCGCGCTCCGCCGCGCGGCGGCCTTCGGCCAGCACGCCCTTGCCGAGCGCCTCGCCGACCGCTTCCAGCAAGGCCGACGGCGTCACCGGCTTGGTCAGCACGGACTTGAGCTGGACCCGCCGTTCCTCGGCGCTGGTCAGGGCTTCTTCGCGGCCATAGGCGGTCACCATGATGACGGCCGGCAGCCTGCCGGCCTGTCCCGATTGCAGGCGACGCACCGTTTCAACCCCGTCCATCGAAGGCATTTTCCAATCCATCAGGATCAGGTCATATGGCATGGCCTGCTGCTCCGAGCGTGCCGCCATGTCCAGGGCCTGGGCGCCGCTCAGCGCCACGTCGACTTCCAGCCCGAAGGAGCGCGCGACGGTGGACAGGATCTCGCGCGCCGAGGCATTGTCGTCCACCACCAGCACGCGCACGCCAAGCAGCTCGTCGGCGCGGAACATGCGGCGCGGTTTCGGATTGGCCTGCAGCCCGAAACGCGCCGTGAAGTGGAAGGTGGAACCCTGGCCTTCCGCGCTCTCGACCCAGATGCGCCCGCCCATCAGCTCCAGCAGGTTCTTGCAGATCACCAGGCCCAAGCCGGTGCCGCCGTACTTGCGGGTGGTGGAGGCATCGGCCTGGCTGAAGGACTGGAACAGTTTGGCGCTTTGCGCTGCGCTCATGCCGATGCCGGAATCGCGCACCCAGAAGTGCAGCTCGATGCCTTGCTCGTCCCGGGTCGCTTGCTCGATGCCGACCACCACTTCGCCGCTGTCGGTGAACTTGACCGCGTTATTGGCAAGGTTGACCAGTACCTGGCCAATGCGCAGCGGATCGCCAACCAGCCCGCTCGGCAGTTCCGGCGCCACCTGGAACAGCAATTCAAGGCCCTTGTCCTCGGCCTTGAAGCCGATCAGGTTGGCCAGGTTATCGAGCACGTCGTCGAGGTCGAATTCGACCTGTTCCACCGTCATCTTGCCGGCCTCGATCTTCGAGAAGTCGAGGATGTCGTTAATGATGCCAAGCAGGTTCTCGCCGGCGCGCTGCACCTTCTCGACATAGTTGCGCTGACGTTTATCGAGGTTGGTCTGCAAGGCCAGGTGCGACATGCCGATGATGGCGTTCATCGGCGTGCGGATTTCATGGCTCATATTGGCCAGGAAGTCGCTCTTGGCGCGCGTTGCAGCCTGCGCCTGCTCCTTGGCGATGCGCAGCTCGTCCTCGGCGGCCTTTTGGGCGGTGATGTCCTGGTACACGCCATACATGAAACGCGCCCTGCCGTCTTCCTCGTCGCGCACCACGGTACCGACCGCGTGCAGCCAGATGACGCGGCCGTCCAATGGGCGCTTGTAGGCATATACCGCGTCGAACTTGTCGTAGCTGCCATCGAGCGCGCCCTGCACCCGGGCCGCCACGCGCAAAGCACCTTCGGGATCGGCTTCCACAACGCGCGCAAACCATTCGTCCTGCAGGTGGTAGCGGCCATCGGGCCGTGGCGGCTCGCCCAGCAGGCGCGCCGCGCGCTCGGACTGCGTGTAGTAATCGGGATCGCTGTAGTCCACCACCCAGTATCCGCAATCGGTCATCTCCAGCGCGATATCGCCCAGGAAATTGCTGCGCTTGATTTGTTCTTCCAGCACCTTGCGCTCCGTAATGTCGCGGAACACCACCACCGAACCGACCTGGGCGCCATCCTTGTACATTGGCCGGTCCGCATAGTCGACCGGGAAGGTGCTGCCGTCCTTGCGCTTCAATTGCTCGCCATCCTGCTGCCATTCGGCGCCAACCAGCTCCCCTTCGCCGTAACCCAGCAAGGCCGGTGCGGCAGGGTTGACGAAGGTGATCCTGCCGCCCAGGTCCAGGCCGACAATGCCGTCGCTGACGGCGCCCAGCACCAGGCGGCTGCGCTCTTCCAGCAGCCGCGTGCGCTCGTTGCGTTCCAGGATTTCCATATTCATGGCGATCACCGGCAGCGCACCATCGAGCAGCGACTGGGCCTGGTCGCCGTAAGGCTCCAGCGTAGCAAGTTCCAGCACGCCCAGCAGGCGTTCATTGCGCTGCACCGGCACGATGGCAATGCTGGCGGGGTCGGCCTCGCCCAGCGCGGAACCAATGCGCACATAACCCGCCGGCGCCTGGCGCATGACGATCGGATTGCCTTGCGCCGCGCACTGCCCCACCAATCCTTCGCCGAGCAGGAAGCCTTGCTGCGCCGCCGACCTGCCTCGCATCGCATAGCCGGCCAGCAGCGACAGGCTGCCCACCTCCGCTTCATGCCGGTAGAAAGCCGCGTGGCCAGCTTGCACCAGCGGCGCCAGTGCCGCCAGCGTGCGTGTGGCCAGGTCCTCGGCGCTTTCCGCCGATTGCAGGTCGTTGCCGATTGCCGCCAGGTGGGTCTTGAGCCAGCGCTGCGCTTCCATCTTGCACGCTTCTTCCTGCAGCACCTTGATCGAGCGCGCCAGGCTGCCCATCTCGTTGGGGAAATCGGTCAGCGGCACTTCGGCACTGAGTTTGCCTTTCGCCAGTTGCTGCACGGCGTTGCGCAGCCGGTCGGTAGGCAGCCGCACCGAACGGCCCACCAGGTAGCTGAACAGGATGCCCAGCACCAGGCTCAGTCCCAGCAAGCCGTAGGTGAGCTGCTTTTCGTAGCGCGACAGGGCCTGCATTTCCTCGATCTGGTGGCGCGCGCTGTCTTCCTTGATTTCGGCAATGCGCGTCAAGGCATTGTTGGCACGGAGCGCGTGCTCCTGGAATGCCGGATCCGCCACCACGGCCAGCGCCTGTTCCGCCTGCCCAGCGCGCAGCAGGCGCACTGCGTCGTCGACGCGCAGGTGATAGTCGGCGTAGGCGGTTTCGAACTCGGCCAGGTTCTTGCGGTTCTCTTCGCGGATAATGCGCGGGCGCAGTTCTTCCAGCGCCCGGTCTTGCCTGCGCTGGGCTTCTTCGATCAAGGACAGCGCATAATCGCGGCTTGCCTTGTCGCGCGCCAGCAAGGCTTGCTGCAAGGCCCGGCCGCGCTGGACGAACTGGATCAGCGCATCCTTGGCGTCGGAAATGCCAAGCAGGTCGTTTTTGTAAATGCCGAGGATTTCGTCGTGCATGCGGGACTGGGTGGTGACGTTGTGCAGCCCGAACGCCAGCGTGATCAACAGGCTGCCGCCAAAGCCCAGCGCGAGTTTCCACGTCAGGCCCAGTTTTTCAAGTCGAGTCAGTAAGCGCGACACGCTTCCTCCCTACTCAGTCATATTAATTGCCAGCAGGTCGAGCGCTGCCAGGAATTGTTCGTGGGCCGCCGCTTCCGGCATTTGCGGCAGCGCCAGCTCCACTGCTCCCAACAGGCGGCCGCTTAACTGGACTGGCGCCAGCAACAAGGCACCCGGCGCCGCGCTGCCAAGCCCGGAACGGATGCTCCATGCGGCGTTGGCGCCGCCGGCATCGACGATGCGGGCCTTGCGCTCCAGCGCACATTGGCCCAGCAAGCCTTCGCCCAGCGCCAGGCGCTCCGGCGGCACGCTGCTGGCATAGCTGGCGGCCAGTGCCAGCCCATCGGCATCGGCGGCGTAGATACTGCCCTGCATGGCGCCAAACAGTTGATGGCATTGGTCAAGGAAGGCGGTGAGGCGGGCATGGCGGTCCGGCGCCTGCTGCATCTGCAGCGCCACCTGGGCCAGCTGCATCTTGCGTTCGGCGCGCAGCGCCTGCTCCTGCGCCACGCGTTCGAGTTCGAGGTGGGCGCGCTGCTGGGCGGCCTGGCTGCGCACGGCGCGCATGCCGGCCGCGCCAAGCAGGACCACGACGGCAGCCGCCATGGATGCGGCAGGCACGCCGGTCCCCACCGGCACGCTCTGGCCCAGGTCTTCCAGCACCACCAGCTTCCAGCTGCCGGATGGATCGTTCCAGTCCACGACTGCCGATGCCACGGCATAATGCCGCCCTTCGCCCTGCACCATGCCGGGCACCAGGCCAAGCGGCAGCGTGCGCGGCGCCTTCTCATCGAACAGCTTGCCGAACTGGCGCACGGCGCGGATTTCGGCCACCCGGGCCGGCGTCACCTCGCCCGCCAGCATGCCGCGCCATTCGCGCCGGCTGCTGGCGAACACCACGCCTTGCGGCGACAGCAGGATGGCGGCCTGGCCGCTGCGCGCCAGCAGGCGCTCCAGTTTTTCCATATCGGTGCGCGCCACTACCACGCCGACCGGATCGCCGCGGCGCGCCATGCCGGCGTAGACCGGCGCGGCAAAATACAAGGCATGGTCGCCGCGCGCCAGGCTGATGGCGGCGTAGATATTGTTCCGCCCGGCCATGGCTTCCTTGTAATAAGGCCGGAAGCGCACATCGATGCCGGTGGACGGTTTTCCGCTATCGTCCCAGGAAGATTTGACGAAGCCGTCCCGGCCCACCACAAATAAACCCTGGATATGCTGGGCCCGGCCAACGTTTTCCAATAAGGCCGATATATTCGGCTGGTTTGCTGGAATTGGCCCCGTGCTTTCCTTTTTGATATCCGGTTCAATCAATCCGAGCAGGGATATCGCCCCCATCAAATTACTGTCCAGGGTTAATGACATGGCGGCAATGGCATCGCGCTGGACATCGATATTCAATAATTCCAGCCGGCCTTGTTCCATCCTGGCGCGGTAGCTGCTGCCCGCCAGCAGGGCCGCCGCCACGGCCAGCAGCGTGACTACCGCCCAGGCGCGCAAGGGATATTTTGCAATTCTCTCAATTACCAACATGGCAAATTTCAAGAAGGAAATATTATCGAATAACAATACCAGCATTCCCGCTGCATGTGCCGCACGCTTTGGATTTTATTGTTCAGTTGCGCATGATTGACGTTTGCTGGACGAGTTAACCCGTTAGTGATATTGTCCATATTTAGAATATTGCCCCTAATCCAGCAATATTCCGCCCCGAACGAACGCTTCACACCAACCATGTTCAAGAAAATAACCGCAGCCCTGCTGATGTCGATCTCCGCAGCCGCGTTTGCCGTGCCTCTGGGCTCGCAATCCGTGCTTGTCGTCGAGGATGAGACTGGCAAAGTGCTGGTCGAGAAGAACGCCACCGCCGTTGTTCCGATCGCCTCCCTGACTAAATTGATGACTGCAATGGTCGTGCTCGACTCCAAGCTTGATATGGACGAGCAGATCAGCATCGACAAGGACGATGTCGATACGCTCAAGCACAGCACCTCGCGCGTGCCGGTCGGCGCCACCATTTCGCGCGGCGACGTGCTGCAACTGGCGCTGATGTCGTCCGATAACCGTGCAGCCGCCGCGCTGGCCCGCACCTTCCCCGGCGGCCCGGCTGCCTTTACCGCGGCCGTGCACGCCAAGATCAAGCAGCTTGGCATGACCAGCACCCAGATCGACGAACCGACCGGCCTGTCGCCTAACAATACATCGAACGCGGCCGACCTGGTGAAAATGGCTGCGGCCGCTGCCCAGTATCCTGAGATCCGCCGCATCACGACCGATACCGAGGAAGTGATCAATATGAAGGGGCGCATGGTGCAGTACCACAACACCAACCGCCTGGTCGGCGCCAAGGGCTGGGATATCGGCCTGTCCAAGACCGGCTATACCGAAGAAGCGGGCCGCTGCCTGATCATGCGCATCACGGAAGCCGGCCGCGCAGCAACCCTGGTGCTGCTCAACGCCGGGGGCAATTCGGCGCGCCTGATGGACGCGCTGAACATCCGCCGCCTGCTGGCGGGCGACGACGCTCCCAAAGTGATGAAAGCATCGAGCCCGCGCAAGAAAGCCCTGCGCACAACGGAACGCCGTCGCCGCCGCATGTAACACTCCGGACGGGGTTCGCTGCCGAGAGGCACCATGGACCTGTTGCGCAACCTGCGCTTCGCGCGCCGCCTGGCGATCCTCGTCGGGATCTTTGCCGGCGGCTTCCTGCTGTACGGCTTCTGGTCCTTCCGTACCCTCGATGCATTGCGCGTCAATGGCCCGTTGTATGGGGACGTGGTGCAGGGCAAGGACCTGATTGCGGACGTGCTGCCGCCGCCGCTGTATATCATCGAGTCCTTCCTGATCGCACAGCAATTGGCCGCGGCAAGCAGCCAGGTCGAACGCGAGCAGCTGGCGCAGCGCCTGCGCACGCTGCACGCGCAGCAGGTGGCGCGCGTGCACTACTGGCAAGGCCGCGCGCTTGACGGCAGCTTGGCCGAAGCGCTCAAGCAAGCGAACATACAGGCCAGCGCCTTCTACAACGAAGCCTTCGGCCAACTGGTGCCTGCGCTGGAGCTGGGCGACCGGCCGCGCGCCGACCATGCGCTGGCGAAGATGCAGCGCCATTACGAATTGCACCGGCAAGTGGTGGATGACCTGGTCAGCCTGGCGGCCAGCCGCGCGCGCTTTACCGAAGGCCAGGCGTCCGACCGCATCCAGGCCGACAGCTTGCTGCTGCTGGCCATCCTGGGCGGCTCCCTGGCGCTGGCGACCGGCATGGCATGGCTGATCAGCCGCAGCATGACGCGGCCGCTGGCGCAGGCGCTGGCAATCGCCCAACGGATACGCAGCGGCGACCTGGGCTCGCCGGCCCCGCAGCCCTTCGACGACGAAACCGGCGAACTGCTGTCATCCCTGCATGCATTGCAGGAGAGCCTGGCCACTGCCGCGGCCGCGCGCGACGAAGCGGATCGCAAGCTGCGCTGCACGCGCCAGCTGCTGGAGCGCCTGTTGAACAGCGCCGACATGCTGGTGCTGGGGCTTGGGCACGACGGCGAGGTCCTGATCTTCAATGAAACCGCAGCCCAGGTCACCGGCTGCAGCCGCGACAGCGTGCTGGGGCGCGTCTGGCGCGACCTGCCGCTGCTGCCCATGTCGGCCGTATCCCAATGGCCGGAAGGCGGGCATCCGGAACAGTTCCGCGCCATGCCGGCCGGGCACGAACACCTGCTGCATACCGCCTCGGGCGACGAACGCCGCATCGCCTGGCACCACAGCGCACTGGAAGACGGCGCCATCGCCATGCTCAGCTTCGGCATCGACGTGACCGAACTGCGCCAGGCCGAGCGGGCGATAGCGGCGGCCCACGAGGCGGCGGAGCACGCCAATCGCAGCAAGAGCGCCTTCCTGGCCAATATGGGCCACGAAATCCGCACGCCGCTGAATGCCATCATCGGCCTGACCGAACTGGCCCTGCGCGGGCCGCTCGATGCGCGCCAGCGCAGCTATCTTGAACAGGTCGATGGCGCGGCAGCGAGCCTGATGGCGATGTTCAACGACATTCTCGATTTCTCGCGCATCGAGGCCGGCAAGTTCCACATGGAGGAATGCGTGTTCGGCGTGCGCCAGGCGGCCGAACAGGCGTGCGCGGAGTGGCAGGCGGCAGCGCAGGCCAAAGGACTGCAGCTCGAATGCTCGGTGGAGGCGGCGCTGCCTGAGGAACTGGTGGGCGACGCAGCGCGCCTGCAGCAGCTGCTGCAGCACCTGCTGGCGCATTCGATCAAGTTCACGGAGCGCGGCAAAGTGCAGCTGCTGCTGCGGCAGGAAGATGCCGGCAGCGAAGATGGCACCGTGCTGCGCTGGGAAGTACGCGACACCGGCGCGGCGCGCGACGCGGCAGTCCAGCTCTATGAGCCGGTCGGGCCGGGCGATTCGGCGGCCGGCCTCGGCCTCTCGGTGGCGCGCCAACTGGCAGCCATGATGGGCGGCCACCTGCTGCTCGAGAGCGACCCGGCCGAAGGCAACCGCTTCGTGTTTACCGTCCTGTTCCGGCATCCGCTGCCGGGTGCCGTGGCCTGCGCCGAAGCGCAAGCGGCGGCGCAGGCAGCCTTCCCCGCCCTGAGCGCGCTCGGCGCCGACATGGCAGGCGCACTGGCGCGCATGCACGGCAACCGCGCCCAATTGCGCAAGATGCTTGGCCAGTTCCTGCAGGGCCAGGCCGCCCTGCACGTGGCGATTGGCGATGCATGCGCGATGGGTGATCGCCAGCGGGCGCAGCGGATGGCCCATACGCTGGCCGGGCTTTCGGCACAATGGGGCATGGAAGGATTGCGCCGCGTCGCGGCTGGCGTGTTCAACGCATTGCGTGCCGGCGGCGATGCGGCAGCGGAACTGGCGCAGCTTGCCCCGGTGCTGGACGCGGTGCTGCAGGCGATCCACGCCGACCTTCAGGCGGTCGACGGCTCAGGCGAGCAAGCTGCGTAAGCCGCTGGTGCGTTCCGTGCGGCGCCGGATCGCCTCGGGCAGCACGCCGGGATTGGGCGTCAACAAAGTGAAGCGCTGGCGGGCACGCGTGATGCCGGTGTACACCAGCTCACGCGCCAGCACGCTGGAGGCCTCGCGCGGCAACACCAGCACGGTGTGGCTGAACTCCGAACCCTGCGATTTGTGCACCGTCATGGCGAAGGCGGTTTCCACGTTGCGCAAACGGGTCGCCAGCACGCTGCGCACCTGGCCGCCATCCGAGAAATACACGCGCAGCGAACCAGAACGCTCCGGATCGGGCAGCACCAGGCCGATGTCGCCGTTGTACACGCCCGTTGCGTAGTCGTTGCGCGTGACCATGACCGGGCGGCCCACATACCAGTCGCCGCGCCGCTTCAACAAATCGTGTTCTTCCAGGCGCTGCGCAATGCTGTCGTTCAGCCCCGCAACGCCCCATTCCCCCTCGCGCACGGCGCACAACAGGCGGAACCCTTCGAAAGCTGCCAGCACGCTGGCCGCCCAGGCATCATGGCCCGCCGCAGCGGCGCCCTGCCGGATCATTTGCAGAAAAGGCCGGTAGCCCTCGAGCGCCAGGCGCAGCATGTCTTCCTGCTGCGCCGCTTCGTTCCAGTGCAGTTGCCCTGCGCTGTCGGAACGCAGCACGGCGCGTGCAGCTTCGGCATCGCCATTGTTGACGGCAATGGCCAACTGGCCGATCGGGCCGCCGAAGCGGCGGCTTTGGCGCAGCATCACGGTTTGCTGCGCCAGCGCGCCGCCATTGCCGAGGAACTCAGGCGGGATGTCCTGGCCGGAGGCAGCCTGCACAAAGGCCGCCGTGGCGGCACCGTAGCCGCCGGCTTGGGCATCGTGGCACAAGTCGCCCAGCACCGAGCCCGCTTCCACCGACGCCAGCTGGTCCTTGTCGCCCAACAGGATCAGGCGTGCGCCTTGCGGCAAGGCGTCCAGCAGAGCTGCCATCATTTCCAGGTGCACCATCGAAGCTTCGTCCACGATCAGCACGTCCACGTCGAGCGGGTTAGCGGCGTTGTGGCGGAAAGCGCGGGTGTCCGGACGCGCCCCCAGCAGCGAATGCAGGGTGCGGGCCCCGCCCATGCGCTGCGCCAGCTCGCGCAGCGGCAAGGCGCCTGCCAGGCTTTGTTCCAGGTCTTCCAGCGCGCCGTCGATGGCTTGCTTCAGGCGGGCCGCAGCTTTGCCGGTCGGCGCGGCCAGCGCGACGCGCAGTTGCCCGGCATGCTCTCCTGCGACCGCAAACAGCAATGCCAGCAGGCGCGCCACGGTATAGGTTTTGCCGGTGCCCGGGCCGCCGGTAATGACCGCCAGGCCGCCGCGCGTGGCGACCGCGCAGGCAATCTTCTGCCAGTCGGCACCACCCTCGCGCGTGGCGTGCGTAAACAAGCGATCCAGCCATTGGCGCACCAGCGCCGGCTCGGAAAAATGGGGACGTACCCCATTTTCCTCAGAAAATGGGGTACGTCCCCATTTTTCCGGTTCGGTCCGGGCACGCACGGCATCGGCCACGGTGTTTTCGTCGGACCAGTAGCGGCGCAGGTACAGCCGGCCGCCGGCCAGCACCAGGGGTTGGCCCTGATCGGCGTCGCCCGGCCAGCGCAGGACCTGGGGACAGGCCTGCAGGAATTCGTGCCAGCCCGCCAGCCCTTGCGGCAATTCCCCCGCTTCTGCGCACAGTCCCTGCCAGTCTTCCTCGCTCCAGCCCAGCATGGAGGACGGGTTGCCGGCCAGCGCCGACAGGTGCAGGCAACTGTGGCCGCGGCCTTCGAGCTCGGACAGCAGCAGGCAGGCCAGGGCCAGCGGGGTGCCGCCCGCCGCGCTGCCTGCCGGCGCCAGGGAGGCGACAAATCGCGCAAACACCGGTCCCAGACGGCGCAGCATGCCGCCTTCGGCCAGCATGTCGTTATGTTCGTAAAAACTCATTGGCAAAGCCCGTCCAGTCCATCCAGCAGTTCCGCATCCGGCGGCAGCAGGTAGCAGCCGCGCGTCTGCGCATTCCCGACGCCGCGCAGGAAATAGAAGATTGCGCCGCCCAGTTGCGCGGCCGGGTCGTAGGCATCGCCCAGGCGCGTGCGCAGCAGGCGATGCAGGGCCAGCATGTAGATCGCGCCCTGAACATCGTAGCGGTGGGCGGCCATGCCGTGCGCCAGCGCAGCCTTGTGATACGCCGCATCGCCGCCGCCCAGCGCATTCGATTTGTAGTCCAGCACCCAGTAGCGCCCCCCGTATTCGAACACCAGGTCGCAGAAGCCTTTCAGCATGCCGTGCAGCTCGCGCTGCGGCAGGCCGGGGCGCGCAATGCCGTCCAGCAGGTGCTGGCGGCACAGGCGGTCCAGCTTTCCGGTGTCCAGGCGCTCGCTCGGGAACCAGAATTCCATCTCCGGCAGCAGCTGCACGATGGCGTCCAGCGCGCAGCCCAGGGGCGGCAGCTCGGTGGTGGCGATCACTTGCAGCCATTCCAGGGTGTCGGCTTCCCGATGGCCCCAGCCGGCGCGCTTGATCTGGCGTGCGGCGCGCTCGGCAAAGTGCTCCTGGTGGATCGAGGCAAAGCCGTCGCGCGCCAGCGATTCAAGCTGGTCATGCAGGAAGTTGCCGGGAACGGAACCGCGCGGGAAACGGTGCCAGGCCGTGTCTTCGATGCGCAGCAGCGCGCCCTCCTCTTCGCCTTCGAGCAGCGTCTCTTGCGAGGCGTGCATGGGCGCAGGCAGCGCTTCGCCGCCGCTGCGCCTTGCCAGCGAGGTGAAGCTGCCGACCGACCAGTCGCGCTCGAAATTGCCTTGATAGGCCAGCGGCGCCTCCAGCGGCGGGCGCTCAACTGCGCGCGCCAGCCGGGTTACCGGCACGGACGGTTCCAGCAAGGCGATGGAAATGGCGTCGCAGCCGGCCCGCAACTGCTGCCAGCTCTCCAGCAATTGCCCGGATGGCAGCGGCGCACCGCCGGTCAGCAGATAGCCCAGGGCCGAATCGTGCAGGGTGTTTTCGTCTTTCTTGCGCGCCGGCAGCGCAGCAACACCCAGCCACAGGAAATGCCGGGCGCGCGTCAACGCCACATACAGCAGGCGCAGGTCTTCCTCGATGCGGGCAGCTTCGGCGGCCTCCTGGCCTTCATCGGACAGGCGCATGTCGAGGCGGCGCTCGCCGTCGGCATCGGTGTATTCGAAGAAGGTGCGGTTGCGCTTGTCGACCTTGCGCACGGTGACGGCAAACGGCAGGTAGACCAGCGGATACTCCAGGCCTTTCGACTTGTGCACCGTGACGACCTTGACCAGTTCCGCATCCGATTCCAGCCGCAGCACGCGTTCGTCGCCGCCATCCGTCTCTTCGTCGATCTGCTCCGCCAGCCAGCGGATCAGTGCTTGCTCGCCTTCCAGTTGGCGGCCGGCCTGCTGCAGCAGCTCGGCCAGGTGCAGCAGGTTGGTCAGACTGCGTTCGCCGCCCGGCCGTGCCAGCAGTTGCGCCGGCAGGCCAAGGTCGTGGATGAAGCGGCGCAGCATGGCCAGCACGCCCTGGCGCTGCCACACCAGATGCAATTCCTTGAGCTGCTCGACACGGCGCTCCCAGGCCAGTTCGTCGGCCGAAAACTGCGCCAGCTCGGCCAGCGGCAGGTTGGCGGTACGGGTGGCGAATGCGGTCCGCGCCAATTGGCCATCGAGCGGGTTGGCCACCGCCGACAGCCAGCGCAGCATATCCGCCGCCTCGTCGCTGGACAGCACCGAGTCCTTGTCGGACAGGTAGACGCTGGGCACCAGGCGGCGCTGCAGCGACCTGCGCACGGCGGCCGCTTCACGGCGGTCGCGCACCAGGATGGCGATATCGGCCGGCTGCAGGCGGGTGAAGCCAGCGCTGCCCTGGAAGCCTGTCGCAGCATCGTTGAGCAGGCAGGCGATATGTTCGGCGCACTGCTCGGCAAAGTATTCGCGGTAGGCGTCGGCCCCCAACTGTTCCAGCGTGCAGCCGGCCGTCAGGGCCTGGATGTCGCCTGCCGGGCCAACCAGCCGCTCCGCCCGGCCGCGCGCACCCACCGCGTCGAACGGCAGCGGGTTGCCTTGTTCGGTGCGGAAGCGGAAGGCGCCGCGCGCAAAGCCACCCTGTCCGGCCACGCCTTCCGCATGCAGGAAGACCTGGTTGACCGCAGCCACGATTTGCGCCGTGGAGCGGAAGTTGGTACCAAGCTGGTAATGGCGGCCTTCGGTGGCGCGCCGCGCATCGAGGTAGCTGTGGATGTCGGCGCCGCGGAAACCGTAAATCGACTGCTTCGGGTCGCCGATCAGGAACAGCCCAAGGCCGGGGTCGTTGGCGGCAACCTGGTAAAGCAGGTTGAAGATGCGGTACTGGCTTGGCGCCGTGTCCTGGAATTCATCGACCATCGCCACCGGAAACTGGGTCACGATACGCTGGCGCAGCGCCGCCCCGTTGGCGCCTTCCAGCGCGCTGCGCAGGCGCTCCAGCATGTCGGCAAAGCCGAACAGGCGCTGCTGGCGCTTCAATTCCTGCATGCGCGCGGCAATCGTGGCCGCAGCATGGCGCAAGACGTGGTGGCGCAGCGGTTCGATCGCGTCCAGCGCGCGCCGCAGCGGCGCGACTTCTTCAAAGTCGGCCGGAATGTCGGGAGCGAAGCCTTTGGCGCAGGCATCGACCAGGCCGGCCGAGGTCAGGCGCATCCACGGCGTGGCGTTCATTTCGGGCTCGGCCAGAGCAGGGTCGCCGGCCCAGTCGCGCAGGGCGGCAAACCACCTGGCCAGCGAGTCGGCACGCATCTTGGTGCCGTTGAAGCATTTGGGATTGGCTTCGCGCTGGGCCGCGATCCAGCTTTCCATGCGGTCGGCACGTTCGGCCCAGCCTTGCTTGAGGCCCGCCAGCGCGGTTTGCTGCTCTTGTTGCACGCGGCCGATCATCGACCCCAGCGGCTCCCGGCTGGCCAGCGCGGCGGCATCGGGCCGGCGCGCCAGCTCACGCACGCTGCGGCCCAGCACCGACACGTCGCGGCAGGCGGAGAGCAGCACGCGCAAGGCCTGCTCGCCCAGCGGGTAGACGTGCTGGCGCCAGTAGTCGTGTACCGCATCTTCGTAGAGTGCCGCCTCGTCGCTCAGCAATTCTTCATCGAACAGGTTGCCGCTGTCGAAGGCATGTTCACGCAGCATGCGCTGGCACCAGGCGTCGATGGTGAAGATTGCTGCCTCGTCCATCGTTTCGGCGGCCAGCTGCAAGCGATAGGCGGCCTGCTGGCACGCCACGTGGTCGGGCAATTCCTCCAGCAGTGCGTCCAGGTAAGCATCGCGGACCAGCGGCGTTTCGGCGCGGAAGTAGGCCGCCGCCTCCACCAGCCGTTCGCGCACGCGGTTGGACAGTTCGCGGGTGGCCGCACGGGTGAAGGTCATCACCAGGATTTCGTTCGGCATCAGCGGCCGGCGATAGGCGTTGGCGCCGCCATGGCCCAGCACCAGGCGCACATACAAGGCCGCGATGGTCCAGGTCTTGCCGGTACCGGCGCTGGCTTCGATCAGGCGCGAGCCATGCAGCGGAAAGTCGAGCGGGTCCAGTGCGATGCTCATTGCTCGCCCTCCCCCCCGCCTTCAATCGGCTGCACCGCCACCGACTGCGCCAACCAGTCCGCCAGCGGCTGGTACAGCGCGCGGCTTTGCTCCGCGAAGCCCGGCTGCGCGGCCAACCCGGCAAAGTCCGGCCACAGGCGGGCCAGGCACGGGTCTTCGTTTTCGCCGGACAGCTCAAAGCCGCCGTCGTAGACGCTGCGCGGGTCGCCGTCCAGCACCAGGGCGAGCCCGGTCTTGCAGGCAGCGGGCAGCGGCCGGTCCATGCCCGCTCGCCACAGTTCGACAATACGGGTCAATGCTGCAAGCGCGGCCTGTTGCTCAAGCGGCTCCATGATGACGATGGCATCGCGCGCGACCAGGAAGCCGGTGACCTCGTGCCCCTGGGCTGCCGCCGCCAGCTGGCGCAGCCACATCGGTATCAGTTTTTCGCCGCGCGGCGCGCCGGACTTGTCGCATACGCGCGAGGACATTTGCAGCAGCCAGACCGTCGCCCCCTCGGCACGGTGCAACTGGTCGATCCAGTCCTCCAGCAGCAGGCCGTCGAACTCCAGGTGGATAGCCAGTTTGGGCGCCTCATCGCGGTAAGTGCCGCGCAGCGACAGCCAGGCGGTCCGCACCGGCACCAGTTCTTCCACCAATTCCTCGAGCACGCGGTCGCCGATCAAGCCGATCGGCAGCACGCCCTGGCGTCGCAAGCGCTGGCCGCGCTGCTGCAGGCCGGCGCGCACGTCGCTCCCAGCCTCGATCCCGCCGCTGTCCGCCAGCATCGCGTCTTCCAGGGTGTAGCGCTGCAGGCCATCGAGCTGGAATGGCTCTTCATCCTCGCCCACCGTCGCCGACTCGGCAAAGTAGACGCCAAGGCGCTGGCGGAAGAAATGCCGCACCGGCTGGCGCAGGAAGCCTGCCAGCGTGGACAGCCGCAAGCGGAAGCTCTCCTCCACCTCGTATGGCGGCAATGCCGCCACGCTGGCGTCGACGCCGCCGGCATCATGCGCCGCGCGCCATTCGCCGGCATAGGTCAGCAGGCCGCCGCGCTCGAAGTAGGCGCGGCTGAACGGCTGCAGGGCATGCAAGGTGGTGCGGGCGGCGAGATCCAGGTTCCAGCCGGCGCGCAGGTACTCGCACAACTGCGCCACCAGCACCGATGGCGGCTGCTCGCTGTTGTCGCGCACATTGCGGCCGACCCAGCTCACATACAGCTTGTCGCGCGCCGCCAGCACCGCCTCCAGCATCAGGTAACGGTCATCGTCGCGGCGCGAGCGGTCGCCGGGGCGCGCCATGCCGGGCAGGGCCAGCAGGTCGAAGTCGGCACGGCTGGCACGGCGCGGGAAGTCGCCATCGTTCATGCCGAGCAGGCACACCACGCGAAATGGCACGGCGCGCATCGGCATCAGGGTGCAGAAGGTGACGCCGCCTGACACGAACTGGTGCTCCAGCGATGGTTCGTCGAGGCCGCCCATCCAGGCTTCGCGCAAGGTCGCCAGCGGCACTTCTTCGTCAAAGCCGGCGTCTTCGCACGTCTCCAGCCATTTATCCAGCGCGCCGTCCAGGCGCGCCAGCGTCAGGCGGTCGGCCTCGTCACGGTCGCTGAAGAAGCCTGCCAGCAGCAGGCGCGCCTGCTCGGCCCAATCGGCAGGACGGCGCACCGCACCAAGGCGCTCGCGCCAGACCAGCAAGGCTTCGATCAATTGTGCCAGCGAGCCGGCCAGGGCGGCATCCAGACCGCCTACTTCCGAATACGGTTCGATGCCGACGAAGGCGTCGCCGTTGCCGGCCGCATAGCCAAGCAGCATGCGCCGCACGCCGAATATCCAGGCATTCTGCTCGCCGGCCGGCGCCAGGCCCAGGCCAGCCCGGTGCCGGGCATCCAGGCCCCAGCGCACGCCGGCCCCTTCGATCCACTGGCCCAGCGTCGGCAAATCGTCTTCGGCCAGGCCGAAACGGCGCGCCAGGGCCGGTACGTCCAGCAGGTCGCGTACCTCGCTCTGCCGGCAGCGCTGCTGCGGCAGGCGCAGCAGCCATTCCAGCGCCACCAGCAGCGGATTGACGCTGCGGTCGTTGACGTCGCCGATCTCGTGCGGGATGAAGCGCGGGTCATGGCGCCGGTGCTGGCCGAACACGGCGCGGATCGAGGCGGTGAAAACATCAATGTCCGGCACCATCACCACCACCTCGCGCGGGCGCAGCGACGGCTCGGCGGCAAACATGGCCAGCAACTGGTCGTGCAGGATTTCGACTTCGCGCTGCACGCTGTGCGCCACATGGAATTCGATCGAACGGTCGCTGTCCCCGGGCGGCACGTGGGGATGCTCGGCCAACGGCAGCATGTCGCGCACGGCAGCCTGCACCTGCGCCAGCAGCGTCTCTCCTGCCTCGTCGCTGAACAGGTCCACCCGCAGCTTGTCATCACGCCCGTCCAGGTCGCTGGCAGTGTCAAATTCATCCAGCATGCGGATATAGTCGCGGCCCTGGCGGCCCCAGCTCGCCAGCAGCGGATGGCTGTGCGCGTGCAGCGCCTCCAGCGGCACCGCCGACAGGTCGATGGCCTTGCGCGCCGCGTGGCGGTGGCGGGCGGCGCGCAGCAGGTCGCGGCCTTCGATGATGTCGCCCCAGTAGTAGCGGCAAGGATTCGGCACTGCGATCACCACCTGGGTGAAGCGCGCCAGCGAGGCCATGGCCTGCAAGGTCTGGTATGGCAGCGCCGAGACGCCGAACAGCACGATGCGGCGCGGCAGGCGCCCCAGCGGCGCATCGCCGCGCTGCACTGCCTGCACGAAGGCGGCGTGCACGCTGGCACGTCCCAGTCCGCGTTCCTCCTCCGGCACGCTGGCCGCGATCGCGCGCCACAACTCGGCTTGCCAGCGCTGGTCCGGCGCCAGCGGCAGCGCTTCGCCGCGCGCATTGCGCAATTGGTCGCGGCCGTCAGCCCAGTCTTGCAGCCAGTCGGCGCGGTACACCTGATATTGGTCGAATAAGTCGGCCAGGCGCTCGGCCAGCTGCAGGCGGCGTTCGGGGTCGCCATCGCGCAGGAAATGGCGCAGCGGCGCAAAGGCCTCCAGCTCCAGCAGTTGCGGCAACAGGCGCATCAGGCGCCAGGTCAACGGTCCCTTGTCGAAGGCGGAAATCGGCGGCACCCGCGCATGGCCCAGCATGCCGCGGTAAATTTCCCACAACAGCCGCGCCGGCAGCGCAACGCGGGTGGCGCCGCACAGACCGGTCTCCTCGGCCAACGCGATTTTCAGCCATTCAGCCACGCCATTCGACTGCACCAGGAAGATTTCCTGCTCCAACGGCTCCAGCGGCTGGCCGCGCAGCCACTGGAACACGGCGCTGCGCAACTCTTCGAGCTGGTTGCCGTGCAAAATAAGGAGTCCGGGTTGGATGCTTTGAGCCATGTAAAAGCAGCGAAATAGCGTAGATTGCCATTATCGCCGCAAAGCCGGCTATCCGGGAATATTGACGTTCATTTCTTGCGCAATATGCTCGCGCAGGCGGTCCAGCAAAGGCTGCATCTGGCTGACGATGGAGCGCGCGCGGTCGATGCCATCGGCCGGCGTCATTTTTTCCAACGCCAGGCACAGGTCGGCAAAGCTCATGGCGCCTACCGCGCGGGCGGAAGACTTGATGCGGTGGCCCAATTCGGACAGGCGCACGACATCGCCAGCCTCCAGCGCCACCTGCACTTCGCGCAGGCCATCCTGCGCCGAATCGAGGAACATATTGGCATACTTGCGCATCTTCTCGGGCTTGTTGCCGAAGGTCTGGGCCAATGCGCGCATGTCGAACAGTTCGGCCTCGCCGCCGGCGGCATCCGCCTCGGTTTCCAGCCCGGATGCCGGCGCCGGCGCGGGCGTTGACGCCGGCATCGGCGCCGGCGCAGGCTCGGGCAGCGGCTGGCCCGGCGTGGTGGTGCTGCGCACCTGGGCCAGGTGGGCTTCCGCCGCGCGCTGGCTCATCCACTTGGACAGCACGGAGAACAGCAGGTTCGGCGCAATCGGCTTGGTCACGAATTCGTCCATGCCGGCAGCCAGGCAGCGCGCCTGGTCTTCGCGGCCGGCATTGGCCGTCATGGCAATGATCAGGGTACCGGACAATTTCGGATGCGCACGGATGATGCGCGTCGCTTCATAACCATCCATTACCGGCATCTGCACGTCCATCAGCACGCAGTCGAAGTGCTCCTTCAGCAACAGGTCGATGGCTTCCTTGCCGTTGTTGGCCACCACCACCGTGGCGCCGGCATCTTCCAGCAATTCCTGGCCCACCTGCTGGCTGAAGATATTGTCTTCCACCAGCAGGATCGAAGCGCCGTGGATCGGCGCCAGCATGTCCGGCTGCAGCGCGTTGGTGTCCGTGGCCTGCAGCAGGTGGGTGCCCTTCTGCAGCTTGGCCGTGAACCAGAACGTCGAGCCCTTGCCCGGCTCGCTCTCCACACCCACCGTGCCGCCCATCAGCTCCGCCAGCTGCTTGCTGATCACCAGGCCCAGACCGGTACCGCCGTATTTGCGGGTGGTTGAGGTATCGCCCTGGTGGAAGGACTGGAACAGGCTGGAAACCTGGGCCGGCGTCATGCCGATGCCGTTGTCCTGCACTTCGAAGCGCACCACGGTATAGTTGTCGCGGTCCTCGACCGGCCGCGCGCGGATGTAGATCTTGCTGTTTTCCGAGAACTTGATGGCATTGCTGGTGAAGTTCAGCAGCACCTGCTCCAGCCGCAGCGGGTCGCCGCGCAACTGGTGCGACAGTCCCGGCCAGATCTCGAAGACCAGTTCCAGCCCCTTGCGGCTGGCCGCATCGCCCAGTTGGGCGGAGATATTGGTCAGCAGCGATTCAAGCGCAAAGTCCAGCACTTCCAGGTCCAGCTTGCCCGCCTCGATCTTGGAGAAATCGAGGATATCGTTGATGATGCCCAGCAGGTGCTGGCCCGAGTGGTAGATCTTTTGCAGGTAGTCCTTCTGTTTCGGGCTGGTGGCGCCCTTCAAGGCCAGGTGCGCCATGCCGATCACGGAATTCATCGGCGTGCGGATTTCGTGGCTCATATTGGACAGGAAATCGCTCTTGGCCTGGTTGGCCGCGCGCGCCTGCTCTTTCAGCATGTGCAGCTCGGTGACATCGGTCGACAGCGCGATCACCACCGTCACATCCTTTTCCAGCCGCACCGGAGCCTTCACCGTCCACAGGTGGTGCACCACGCCGTGGCGGTCGGTGTAACTGGCTTCGCCCGAGCGCTTCTGGCGATCGGCCAGCACCACGCCGTCTTCGAGCCAGGCCTGGTCCGCATCGCGCTTTTGCATGACTTCGATGTCCAGGCGGCCGATGATGTCCTCCACCGGCAAGCCGATCACTTCCGCCATCTTGGCGTTGACATAGACATAGCGCCGGTCCTGGTCCTTCATGTAGACGAGCGCCTCGACGTTATCGAGCACGCTGTCCAGCAGGCGGCGCTGCTCCAGCGCGTTACGGCGCTGGGAATACATGGTGAACAGGTAGCCGTATATCAGCAGCGTGCCGACAAAGCCGGTCACCAGCGCGAGATAGGGAATCCAGCGGTCGAAGCCGACGATCATCGCGTCCTTGCGGGCGTAGAACTGCGCCTTCCACAGGCTGCCATTGAAGTCGATCGGCAGCACGGAGGTGAAATAGTCGTCGGGATTGCCCGGCAGCGCCGCCGGCTTGTCGATCGAGCCGTTGTCGTTGAACAGCAAACGGTCGTCCGCCTCGATGGTGAGGTTGCGCTTTTCGGGATCGGTGGAGGCGTCCGAATACAGGATCATGTGCACCTGGCGGTCCGCCATCTCGTCGATCGCGCCCTGGATCAGCTTGGAGACCGAAAAGCCGATGCCCACCGAGCCCATGAAGCTGCTGCGGCGGCTGCTCACGTCATCCAACGGCATGCCGCGCTTGTACACCGGCAGGCGCATGCCCAGTCCGATATGGGGCACCGGCTGCTTGAGCAGCACCGGCTGGCCGGAAGCGCTGATTTCGCCCGTGTCGCGCGATAGCTGCATGGCGCGCCCGATCGCAGGATTGGCGGTGATATCGACGCCGAACTTCTCCATCAGCAAGCCCATCGGCTCCAGGTAGGTCAGCGGCGAATACTGTTCGCGCATGCCGGGTGGCTTGATGTCGAACTTTGGATAGCCGGCGGGCGTCAGGCTGGTATCGGCACGCACCGCGGCCACGAAGGCATCGCGCTCCGACTGCGCCACGTTCGGCGCATAGTTGATTGCCTCGATGGCCGGATAATGCTTGCCGATGTTCAGGCTGGTGACGTATTGCCGGAATTGCAGGCGGGTCACATGGTCGGACGTCTGGAACAGCGCCGCCAGGCCACGCACCACGTCCGAATAAGCCTTCACCCGCGCCGAGATACTGTACTGGGTCGCGCGGTTCAGGTTGTCGAAACGGCGCTGCGCCTCCTCCTCCACCGTGTTGGAAGTGGTGGCAAACAAGGTAGTGCCGACCGCGGCTGCCAGCGACAGGCCGAGTATCCATAGCACGACCCGCCCGCTTGCCAGGCTACGCAGCTTACGCCTCATCCATTGAGAAAAGTCTTGCATTTGAGCAGCATACTATTAAAGCAGCCCTGAACGGAACCAATTCATCGCCCCCCGGTCCAAAGCGCGACAGGAGGGCTCATCATGAAAAATGGATTCCACATCTTACCGGCATCCCGGGCTTGCCGGAATTTCCTAGCCTGCATGCATTGCACGACACTTTTCCTGGCTGTGCCGGCCACTGCCGCACCAGTCGGGCGGCAACCCCCGCCACCCGCGCCGGTGTTGGAGCACCGCGAATTCGATGCCATGCTGGAGGCCGCATTCCAGCCACCCGCAGCAGGAAAAAACAGAACTTTCATAGTGCACTTTACACTTCCCGGTGCACATGCGGCGCAAGCTGTGAACTGGACTTTGGCACTGCACCATCCGGACGGCAGCCTGGCCCGCAAGTGGCGCGGACGCCACGTCTTGCATGGCGGCAGCGGCAGCACCATGGTCGACTGGCGCGTCCCAGCTACCCTGCCGGCCGGGATCTACGAATTGCGCCTGCAAGCCGACCATATCCGCCAGCGCCGCCCGATTGCGATTGGCCATCCGGCGCCATTGCAGCACGCCGCAGCAGCGTTGGCGGCACCAGGCATGAGCGGGCCTGCGCAGCTTGTCGGACTGGACTTCGATATCGTGTATGGCAACCTCCACAGCCAGACCAACCACAGTGACGGCGGCGGCGATCCCGCCCATTGCCGCGGCGCCCAGGCGCCCCGCACGGGCGATTTCGGCCCCGAAGACGCCTACCGCTTCGCCCAGCAACACGGCCTGCAATTCCTGCTCACTTCAGAACACAACCACATGTACGACGCCAGCGAAGGCAGCGACCCGAACGCCGATCCGCAGGCCGCCCGCCAGTTGTACCGCCTGGGCATCGCGAATGCCGAGCAATATACTGCCAGGCACCCCGGCTTCGTCGCGATGTACGGCCTGGAATGGGGCGTCATCAGCGGAGGCGGACACCTCAATATCCTGAACAGCCCTGCCCTGCTGGGCTGGGAACGCAGCACCAGCGGCGAACCTTTTGCCGACGTGGTCACGCCAAAGAACGACTACGCCGCGCTGTACAAGCTGATGAAGGAGCAAGGCTGGCTGGGCCAGTTCAACCATCCGGGCGCCAGGCAGTTCCCGCTCAACGGCGAGCCGCTGGCCTTCAGTGAAGACGGCGCCGCCGTCATGGCGCTGTGCGAAGTCATGAACAGCAACGCCTTTTCCAAACGCCTGGACGAAGGCGAGCCGCGCCACAGCTTCTACGAAGATGCCTGCGCCACGCTGCTGGAAGCCGGCTACCGCCTGGCATTCAGCAGCGACCAGGACAACCATTGCGCCAACTGGGGCGCCTCCTACAGCAACCGCACCGGCATCCTGCTGCCCGCCGGCACAACTCCGACTGTCGAGGCCCTGCTGGAAGCAATCCGCGCGCGCCGCGTGTTCGCGACGATGGACAAGCAGGCCGCCATCGCGCTGACCGCCAACGGCACGCTGATGGGCGCCCAAATGGACAACAGCGGCCCGCTCACGCTGCAAGTGCATTACGCCAGCAGCGCAGGCCGCGGCATTGCAGCGCTGGACATCATGGAAGGCGTGCCGGGCCGCCATGGCGAAGTCAAACCCATGGCAGGCGTGCGCGGCATGCAGCACGGCTTCACGCCACAGCCCGGCGCGCATTTCTATTACGCACGCCTTACGCAAGACGACGGCAAACAGCTCTGGTCAGCGCCGATCTGGGTCAATCAACGCTGATGCGGACCGGATTGATTTCACGCGCCAGCATCTGCCGCACCGTTTCCGCCTCTTTGCGGACAATGGCCGGCACCTGCCGGCGGCGCTCGCATTCGGCCAGCAATTGCTGTGCCGCCTGCGAGTCCAGTTGCGCTCCCTCGCGCGACAAACGCAGCATGCCAAAACGCACCGCAACCTTGCACAGCCCCGCGCCATCCGGTGCCGCCAGCAGTTCGGCCGGCACTACGGCGCGTGCCGCCGCCACATCCGCAGGCGCGCAAGCGCCGCCGAGACGGAAATTCAGCGCTTCCAGCACCGGCGCCGCCGGCAACAGCGCTTGCGCCTCCTCCACCGCGAATGGTCCCGCCGCGCCGCAGGAAGACAGCACCCGGCTGACCGCCTTCGGCTCGCCCAATTTCGCCGCCGCCCTGGTCCAGCGGATCGCTTCGGCCGGCTGGCGCTTGTCGAAATACTCTACCAGCGCCGCCATCGCAGCCCGCTCGCCGCGTCCCGCCGCAGCCTGCGACTGGGCCAGGCAATAGGGGCTGAATTGGGCGGGCGGCTGCTGCGCGCACGGCACGCTGCCGCGCTCCTGCAACCGCTGGTAATACCAGGCGCCGCCCGCCGCCGTTGCCAGGAACATCACGGCGGCCAGCGCCGCGAACATGGTTTTGCGTTCAATCTTCATGCCCAGCATTCTACGTGCGCCTGCCCCGCGCACCAATGCGTTACACTTAGCGAAAATAAACAAGGAGTTAAAAAATGCGTTGGGAAGGTAACCGGGAAAGCGATAACGTCGAAGACCACCGCGGCGATGGCGGCGGGGGCGGCGGCGGCGGATTCGGATTCGGCGGCCGGTCGATCGGTATCGGCACGATCGTGGTGGCGCTGATCGGCGGCTGGGTCCTGGGCGTCAACCCCATGACCATCCTCGGCCTGCTGAGCGGCGGCGGCGGCCCGGTCCAGGTAAGCCAGCAGCAGCAACAACGCCCGCGCACCGAAGCCAATGACCGCGAATACAAATTGATGAAGGTGGTACTGGCCGATACCGAAGACGTGTGGACCGACTTGTTCCGCCGCAACGGCGGCACCTACCAGATGCCCAAGATGAAGGTATTCAGCGGTGCCATCCAGACTGCGTGCGGCGCCGGGCGTTCCGCCACCGGCCCGTTCTACTGCCCGGGCGACCAGGACATCTACATCGACCTCGATTTCTTCCGCCTGCTGGAACAACGCTTCCACGCGCCGGGCGAATTTGCGCAAGCCTATGTGGTCGCGCACGAAGTCGGCCACCATGTGCAGAACCTGATGGGCTTGAGCGACAAGGTGCATAATGCCCAGCGCAACGCCTCCGAACGCCAGGCCAATGCCCTGTCGGTAAGGTTGGAACTGCAAGCCGACTGCTTCGCCGGCGTCTGGGCCTTCCACGCCAACCGCGCCCGCAGCATTATCGAAAAAGGCGACGTGGAGGCGGCACTGAACGCCGCCACCGCCATCGGCGACGATGCGTTGCAAAAGCAGGCCGGCGGCCAGGTGATGCCGGACTCCTTCACCCACGGCAGCTCGGCCCAGCGCGTGCGCTGGTTCAACCGCGGCATCGAATCGGGCGAAATCGCCCAGTGCAACACCTTCGAAGCGCGCCAGCTCTGATTATTTCGCCAGGTTCCTGACCAGGGGCGCCCTGTAATCGACGTCTTTTTCGTTGAAATACAGGATGCCCCGCTTCAGGTCCGCGTTGATGAAGACTTCGCTGTACTGGCCTTGCGAACCGTCGCCCTGGAAGAAGAACTTCATCCTCGTCGGCGCGGACGCCATTGCCGCCGGATCAGCATCCAGCCCCACCACTTCGGCATCCACACTGGCTTTCGCCTGATGAAGACCGCCGGCCACTCCGTACAAGCGCGCCAGTGCATCAATGAATCGATCGGTATCGCCGCCGGTGCTCATGAAACGCCCGGTCCCCCAATAGACCGAAGCTTGACTGCCTTCGATCTGCTTGCGTTTCCAGTTCGGGTGGAACTCGACGGCAAAGCCCACGGGCTGGCCACCCAGGCTGCCATGCACCGCCACGCTGCGCGTACCATCCTGTAACTGCTCAACCTTCTGCACCGGAAATGCAAAATCGACGAAGCCCTCTTCCTGGGTGACCTTGACGGCAGGCGCCGCAGCGTTGGCGGCGAAGGCGGCCGCGCCAAGAATGGTGGCCATGATGGACTTCTTCAATTCGTTCTCCTGCAGGAAAACGATTAGTGTAGAGTAATTGGATTCTGAAGAACAGGAGCGGCAATGCGGTCGTATCGAAAAATGGCATCTGGAGTAGTCTTCGGGCTGGCGGCAGTCGGCGGCGCGCAAGCGCAAAAGCCTGATCCCTATCTCTGGCTGGAGGACGTGGGCGGCGACAAGCCACTGGCCTGGGTCAAGGAGCAAAATGCCGTCGCCCTCAAGGAACTGCAGGCGCAGCCGGATTACCCCGGCATCCACGAGCGCCTGAAGACCATCCTCAATTCCAGGGAGCGCATCCCCTACGTCACAAAGCATGGCGACTATTACTACAACTTCTGGCGCGATGCCCAGCACACGCGCGGCATCTGGCGTCGCACCACGCTGGAGCAATACCAGAAGGCCGAGCCGCAATGGGAGACGGTGCTCGACATCGACAAGCTGGCCGCCGACGAGAACGAAAACTGGGTATGGCACGGCGTGTCCTGCCTGTATCCGAAAGGCGAGCAATGCCTGGTGCAGCTATCGCGCGGCGGCGGCGATGCGCACGTGGTGCGCGAGTTCGACGTCGCCAGCCGGCGTTTTGTGACCGACGGCTTCAACCTGCCGGAAGCGAAGAGCGATATCGGCTGGATCGATAGCGACACCATCTTCGTCTCAACCGACTTCGGCGAAGGCAGCATGACCGCCTCCGGCTATCCGCGCATTGTCAAGGAATGGAAGCGCGGCACCGCGCTGACTGCAGCGGCCACCCTGTACGAAGCCAGGGCCGACGACCTGGGCGTGGGCGCCTACAAGGACTTCACGCCCGGCCACAGCCACCAGTTCATCAACCGCCAGATCGGCTTTTACGCCAGCGAGCTGTTCGTGCGCGAAGGCGACAAGCTGTTCAAGATCGACAAGCCGGACGACGCCAATGCCTACACGGTGCGCGACCAGTTGATCATCGACCTGCGCTCCGACTGGACCGTCAACGGCGCCACCTACAAGCAAGGCTCGCTGCTGGCGGCCGACTTCAAGCGCTTCATGGCCGGCGAACGACAGTTCGAAGTACTGTTCACACCAACGCCAAGCAGCTCGCTTGACGGGGTCTCCGCCACCCGCTCGGCACTGCTGCTCAACGTGCTCGATAACGTGAAGAACCGCTTGGTCGAACTGCGCCATGCAGACGGCAAATGGCAGCGGCGCGACGTCGCTGCGCCAGCCTTCGGCACGCTGGCCGTGCAAGCGCTCGACCCGATCGAATCCGAGCAGTACTTCCTGACGGTGACCGACTTCCTGACCCCGACCACGATGTACCTGGCCCATGCCGGCAACGACGAGCGCACCGCGCTGAAGTCCCTGCCGGCCTACTTCGACGCCAAACCCTACACCGTGCAGCAGCACATGGCGGTTTCAAAGGACGGCACCAAGGTGCCCTACTTCGTCCTGATGAACAAGAAGGCCAGGCTGAATGGCAAAAACCCCACCGTGATGTACGGCTATGGCGGCTTCGAAGTCTCGATGAAGCCCTTCTACAGCGGTACTACCGGCGAAGCATGGCTCCGGCATGGCGGCGCCTACGTGCTGGCCAACATCCGCGGCGGCGGCGAATTCGGCCCGCGCTGGCACCAGGCCGCGCTGAAGGAAAACCGCCAGCGCGCCTTCGACGACTTCATTGCCGTCGCCCAGGATGTCATCAAGCGCAAGATCACCAGCCCGCGCCACCTCGGCATCATGGGCGGCAGCAATGGCGGCCTGCTGGTCGGTGCCGCGCTGACGCAGCGCCCCGACCTGTTCAATGCCGTTGTTTGCCAGGTGCCGCTGCTGGACATGCAGCGCTACAGCAAGCTGCTGGCCGGCGCCTCCTGGATGGGCGAATACGGCGATCCGGACGACCCGGCGCAGTGGGCCTACATCAGCCAGTACTCGCCCTACCAGAACGTGTTCAAGGACAAGCACTACCCGCGCGTGCTGTTCACCACCTCCACCCGCGACGACCGCGTCCATCCCGGCCACGCGCGCAAGATGGTCGCCAAGATGAAAGACCAAGGCCACGACGTGCTGTACTGGGAAAACACCGAAGGCGGCCACGCCGGCGCCGCCAACAACGACCAGCAAGCCCAGATGTGGGCGTTGACCTACGCCTTCCTCCTCAAGCAGTTGCAATAAATTCGGGGTCAGGTCTGTCTTTCGGACAGTCGCCGCACACCTTTGATGCAGATCAAAACGCCCGCCCAACGTTGCTCAATGGCGGGTGTTTTCATTTGTATTGCTGCGTAAGCTCTATCGATGAGCCGTCCACTCCGCATCGAACTCGGCGGCGCGCTTTATCACGTCACTGCGCGCGGCGACCGAAAAGATCACATTTTTCGCTTCGATAGCGATCGGATGACCTGGCTTACCCTGTTAGGTGAGACTTGTGATCGATTCAATTTGGCGGTGCTGGCTTACTGCCAGATGACCAATCATTTCCATATCTTGCTTGAAACGGTTGACGGGCAGCTATCGCGCGGCATGCGGCACCTTAATGGCAATTATTCGCAGTACTTCAACCGTGCCCATGGACTCGTCGGGCACGTGTTCCAGGGACGCTTCCAGGCGATTCTCTGCCAGCGAGAACGTTATATGAAGGAACTTGCACGGTATATCGAACTCAATCCCGTGCGCGCAAATATGATGGCCTTGCCTTCGGAATGGCCCTGGAGCAGCTATAACGCAACGATGGACATGGTCGATGGCCCTTCCTGGCTACGGACCGATGAGCTGCTTGCGCACTTCGATAGCAACAGGCACGAGGCACGCTTGGCGTATGAGGAGTTCGTCGTGGCTGGAATGGGTGGCCCTAGCCCCCTTCGTGCAGTCTCGAACCAACTCCTGCTTGGCGACGAGGAATTCTGCGCTCGCGTTGCGGACACGCGTCCTGAAGGAAACCTGATGGAACTCAAGCGGTCCCAACGTCGTGCCATAGCTCGGCCCTTGGCAGAATACTTCGTGGAATTTCGTGATCCGAAAGAAGCCATGGCACGCGCCTATCGCTCCCTTGCTTATTCAATGCCAGAAATTGCCGGGTTTGCACGTGTTTCCGTCAAAACCGTTAGCCGAGCGGTCGCCGCCTTTGAAAGAACGTATTGAGAAATATCAAAGGTGCGAGCTGGATGTCCAAATGACAGACCTGACCCCGAATTTCGTCCCCAATCGTGCGCGTTGGAATATTGCACGTCGTTATGCTAAGGAAAATGTTTCCCCACGCGTTGCATAGTTGACAAAGTGAAGTTTTTTGTCACGTTTTTACTTGACTGTCGCACCTGCCGGAGTGACATTAGGCCTACCCTCGCATTCCACCTTCATACCTGAGGTACCGTCGAATGAACGACATGACCGAATTGCCGGAAGAGCTGGACCTTAAGCTGATCCTGTCCACCCTGATGGCTCTGAAAAAAGGTGATTTCTCGGCGCGCCTGCCGTCCGACTGGACGGGCGTGTCGGGCAAGATCGCCGATACCCTCAATGACATCATCGAGACCAACGAGCGCATGGTGAAGTCGGTGACTGAGGTTAGCCGCGTAGTGGGCCGCGAAGGCCGCCTGACGCAGCGCGCGACTGTCCATGTTTCCGGCGGCTGGGCGACCATCATCAGCGCCGTCAATACCCTGATCGATGACCTGGTGCGCCCTACCACCGAAATGGCGCGCGTGATCGGCGCTGTGGCGAAGGGCGACCTGTCGCAAACCATGGCGCTGGAAGTCGACGGCCATCCGCTGAAAGGCCAGTACCTGCGCGCGGCGATGACCGCTAATACCATGGTGGAGCAGCTTACGTCCTTCTCTTCGGAAGTAACCCGCGTGGCGCGTGAAGTGGGTACCGAAGGCAAGCTGGGCGGCCAGGCGCAGGTGAAAGGCGTGGCCGGTACCTGGAAAGACTTGACCGACTCCGTGAACTCGATGGCGGGCAACCTGACCTCCCAGGTGCGTAACATCGCCGAGGTGACCACTGCCGTGGCGAACGGCGACTTGTCGAAGAAGATCACGGTTGACGTGCGCGGCGAGATCCTGCAGCTGAAAGACACCATCAACGTGATGGTAGACCAGCTGCGTTCCTTCGCGTCCGAAGTGACCCGCGTGGCGCGGGAGGTGGGTACCGAGGGCAAGCTGGGCGGCCAGGCATACGTGCCGGGCGTCGGCGGCACCTGGAAGGACTTGACCGATAACGTGAACTTCATGGCATCCAACCTGACCGGCCAGGTGAGGAATATCGCGGCGGTGACTACCGCGGTGGCAAACGGCGACTTGTCGAAGAAGATTACGGTGGACGTGAAGGGCGAGATCCTGGAACTGAAAAACACCATCAACGTGATGGTGGACCAGTTGTCGTCCTTCGCTTCGGAGGTGACCCGCGTGGCACGGGAGGTGGGGACCGAGGGCAAGCTGGGTGGCCAGGCGCAGGTGAAAGGCGTGGCTGGTACCTGGAAAGACTTGACCGACTCCGTGAACTCGATGGCGGGTAACCTGACCTCCCAGGTGCGTAACATCGCTGAGGTGACCACCGCCGTGGCCAACGGCGACTTGTCCAAGAAAATCACGGTGGACGTCAAGGGCGAGATCCTGGAACTGAAAAACACCATCAACGTGATGGTGGACCAGTTGAACTCCTTCGCATCGGAGGTGACCCGCGTGGCGCGCGAAGTGGGTACCGAGGGTAAGCTGGGCGGCCAGGCAAACGTGTCCGGCGTCGGCGGCACCTGGAAGGACTTGACCGACAACGTGAACTTCATGGCGTCCAACCTGACCGGCCAGGTGCGCAACATCGCGGAGGTGACCACCGCGGTGGCAAACGGCGACCTGTCCAAGAAGATTACCGTGGACGTGAAGGGCGAGATCCTGGAACTGAAAAACACCATCAACGTGATGGTGGACCAGTTGTCTTCCTTTGCATCGGAGGTGACCCGCGTGGCGCGTGAGGTGGGTACCGAGGGTAAGCTGGGCGGCCAGGCCTACGTGCCGGGCGTCGGCGGCACCTGGAAGGACTTGACCGACAACGTGAACTTCATGGCGTCCAACCTGACCGGCCAGGTGCGTAATATTGCGGCGGTGACCACCGCGGTGGCACGCGGGGACTTGTCCAAGAAAATTACCGTGGACGTGAAAGGCGAGATCCTGGAGCTGAAAGACACCATCAACGTGATGGTGGACCAGTTGTCTTCCTTCGCTTCCGAGGTGACCCGCGTGGCACGGGAGGTGGGTACCGAGGGCAAGCTGGGCGGCCAGGCCAACGTGTCCGGGGTGGCCGGTACCTGGAAGGACTTGACCGAGAACGTGAACCAGCTTGCGGCAAACCTGACCAACCAGGTGCGAGCCATTGCGGAGGTGGCGACCGCCGTGACGCGCGGCGACTTGTCCCGTTCCATCCAGGTAGAAGCGCGCGGCGAGGTGTCCTACCTGAAGGACAACATCAACGAGATGATCCGCAACCTGAAGGAAACCACGCAGAAGAATGCCCAGCAGGACTGGCTGAAAACCAACCTGGCGCGCTTCACCCGCCTGCTGCAGGGCCAGCGCGACTTGCAGGCGGTGACGAAACTGATCCTGTCCGAACTGGCACCGCTGGTATCGGCCCACCACGGCGTGTTCTATATGATGGACTCGCAGTTGGCCGACGCCCGCCTGCGCATGATCGCCAGCTACGGCTACCGTTCCTCGCGCAAGTTGCCGACTTCCTTCCTGCCGGGCGAAGGCCTGGTGGGCCAGTGCGCGCTGGAGAAAGTGCGTATCTGGCTGACCGATGTGCCGCGCGATTACATCGTGGTCAGTTCCGGACTGGGGGCTGCGCCGCCAACCAATATCGTGGTGCTGCCTATCCTGTTCGAGCAGCAGGTGAAGGCAGTGATCGAAATCGCTTCACTGGACCGCTTCACGGAAACCCACCTCTCCTTCCTCGACCAGCTGATGGAGTCGATCGGCGTGGTGCTGAACACCATCGAGGCAAACAGCCGGACCGAATCGCTGCTGACCCAGTCGCAATCGCTGGCGCAAGAGCTGCAGCAGACCAACCAGGAACTGGCGGAGAAAGCCCGCCTGCTGTCCGACCAGAACATCGAGGTAGAACGCAAGAACCGCGAGGTGGAACAGGCAAAACTGGCGCTGGAAGAAAAGGCGACCCAGCTGGCGCTGTCTTCCAAGTACAAATCCGAGTTCCTGGCGAATATGTCGCACGAGCTGCGCACGCCTTTGAACTCGCTGCTGATCCTGGCGCAGCAACTGGGCGACAACCCGGAGGGCAACCTGTCGGGCAAGCAGGTGGAATTTGCGAAGACCATCCACGGTTCCGGTTCCGACTTGCTGACCCTGATTAACGACATCCTGGACCTGTCGAAGATCGAGTCCGGTACCGTTACGCTGGACGTCTCGGAATACCGCTTCGCCAACCTGCGCAGCTATGTGGAACGCACTTTCCGTCACATGGCCGAAGCCAAGCATCTCGGCTTCACGGTGGAACTTGGCAACAACCTGCCGGCCTCCCTGATGACCGATACCACGCGTTTGCAGCAGGTGCTGAAAAACCTGCTGTCGAACGCATTCAAGTTCACCAACCATGGCCAGGTCTCGCTTGGCATCGCGCTGGTGCAAAGCGGCTGGAGCACCGACCACCCGAACCTGGGCAATGCCGACGCGGTGCTGGCCTTCTCGGTCAGCGACACCGGTGTCGGTATCGCGGGCGACAAGCTGCAACTGATCTTCGAGGCATTCCAGCAGGCTGACGGTTCCACCGCGCGTAAATACGGCGGCACCGGCCTGGGCCTGTCGATTTCGCGCGAACTGGCCCGCCTGTTGGGCGGCGAGATCCGCGTGGAGTCGACTGTCGGCGCAGGTTCGACCTTTACCCTGTTCCTGCCGTATAACCGCTCCGGCTTCGTGTACTACGAAACTGCCCGCCAGCCGGCCATGCCACGCCTGCCGGCTTCAACGACAACTGCCAACCCGATCATCACCACGCCGGCCGTGCTGTACGCGCAGCCGCTGCAGGGGCAGGAAGTGGAGGCCGACGAGCAGATCTACGGTTCGACCATCGACGACCGCGGCTTGACCACGCCAGGCGATCCATCGGTGCTGATCGTCGAGGACGACGAGCGTTTCGCCAAGGTAGTGCTGGATTTCGCTCGCGAGAAGAACTTCAAGGGCATCGTGACCCACCAGGGCGATTGGGCGCTGAGCCTGGCGCGCGACTACCTGCCGTCCGCGATCCTGCTTGACCTGGATTTGCCGGACATCGATGGCTTCACCGTGCTGGAACGACTGAAACGCGACCCGAGCACGCGCCACATCCCGGTGCATGTGATGTCCAGCCTGCGCGAGCGCGAACGCGCGCTGCGTTCCGGCGCCATCTCGTACCTGAATAAACCGGTCAGCAAGGAAGACCTGAACGAGGAATTCATGCGCATCCAGCGCTTCCTGATCGGCGGCAAGCGCAACCTGCTGGTGGTGGATGATGAGGAAAACCAGCGCGACGCCATCGTCAAGCTGATCGGCGATAGCGATGTCGACATCACAGCCGTTGGCACCGGCCAGGACGCGCTGGCTGCACTGCACGCCTCGCACTTCGATTGCATGGTGCTGGACCTGACCCTGCCCGACATCAGCGGCTTCGACCTGCTGGACATGATCGGCAAGGACCAGCGCCTGCGCGACCTGCCGATCGTGATCAACACAGCCAAGGAGTTGAACCGCAAGGAGGTGGCAAAGCTGAAACGCTACGCCAAGACCATCGTCATCAAGGATGCCCGTTCGCCGGAGCGCCTGCTCGATGAAACGGCCCTGTTCCTGCACCGTTCGCAGGCCAATCTGCCGGAAGCTCAGCGTCGCATGCTGGAAGAAGTCCATGCGGCCGATGCCGGACTGGCGGGCCGCAAGGTGCTGATCGTCGATGATGACTTGCGCAACATCTTTGCCCTGTCCTCGCTGCTGGAACGCCAGCAGATGCTGGTATCTTTCGCGGAAAACGGGCGTGACGGCATTGAAGTGCTGGAGCGCGATCCGACCATCGAGATCGTCCTGATGGATATCATGATGCCGGAAATGGACGGCTACGACACCATGCGCGCCATCCGCCGCATCCCGAAATTCCGCTCGCTGCCGATCATCACCTTGACGGCGAAGGCGATGAAGGGCGACCGCGACAAGTGCATTGCGGCCGGCGCGTCGGACTACATCACCAAGCCGGTGGACGTGGCCCAGCTCCTGTCGCTGATGCGCGTTTGGCTGCACTGATGGGTGCCAACGAAGAACTGCGCCGCAGCACGGCGCCAGAGCTGGAGGAACTCGAACTGGAGCTGCTGCTGGAAGCGCTGGTGCGGCGCTTCGGCTTCGATTTCCGCTTGCACGACCGGGCGCCGCTAAAGCGCAAGCTGTTCGGCTTCATGCAGCAGCGTGGGCTTTCCACGCTGTCGCAGTTGCAGGACCATGTGCTGCACGATCCCGCCACTGCAGGTGGGCTGCTGCGCACCTTGCACGTGCCGCCGGCAGGATTGTTCGACGACGCGGCCGAAGCACTCATGCTGCGCGAAGCCGCCGAGCATTCCCTGCGCGGCGCTGCCCTGCCCCGCATCTGGCTGGCCGATTGCGCCGGCGCCGGGCAGGCCTGGACGCTGGCCATCATACTGGCCGAAATGGGCTTGCTGTCCCATGCCGAAATTCACGCCACGGTCGCCAGCGACGAGATGCTGGACGAAGCCGCGTCGGCCTGGCTGCCCGAAGCGGACCTTGAACGGGCGCAGGAAGGCTACCAGCAGTCCGGTGGCAAGGGCCGCCTGGCCGATTACTTCAACCTGCAGGGTGGCCGCGCGATGCTGGTGCCATCGCTGCGCAGCCACATCACCTGGGCGCAATACAACCTGGTCACCGACGCTTCGTTCAACGAATTCAACCTGATCGCCTGCCAGCGTGCCCTGCCCGACTTTGGTCCCTTGCTGCGGCAGCGCGTGCTGCAGTTGTTCCATGACAGCCTGGTTCCCTTCGGCACCCTCGGCCTCGATCGGGAACTCGATCCAGCAGAACCCCTTGCCGCCGCTTATCAGGCCATCGTCCCCGGCCAGTGCTGGTACAAGCGCATTAGCTGATTTGATTTGCTAGGTCGCCATCGCCAATACCAGCAGCAGGCTTGCTGCCGACAACAGGGTTTGCAACGAGATGATGCCGGCCATGAGGTGGCCATCCCCGCCCATTTGCCGCGTCAGCACATATGAAGTTGGAGCAGTGGGCAAGGCAAAGAAAAGCACCATGATCGCCGTTTCAGTGCCGGACAACTTCAGAAATCGCGCACTGAGCCAGGCAACCAATGGAACCAGCAACAGTCGCGCTACGCTGTTTGAGACCAATGCGCTGAACTGGCCGCGAAGTTCGCCTGGCTTCAAAGCAGCTCCGACGCACAGCAAGCCAAGCGGCAGGCTCGAATTGGAAAGCAATGCCAGGAGACGATCTGCGCCCCAGTTCAGCCGGAATCCCAATAGATTGAAAAGTGCACCGGCAAGGCAAGATACGATCAATGGATTTTTGACGAGCGAGAGTGCGAGCGGCTTAAGCCTCGTCCCACTGTCGGCCGACAGTGCCAGAACGGACAGCACGTTCACTGCAGGTACGAGCAAGGCAATCAGGACACTCGCCAGGAGCATGCCCTCTTTGCCATAAAGCCCGCCGACTGTTGCCAGGCCAAGGTAGGTGTTAAACCTCAGGACACCTTGCAACATCACTCCAAACCGGGCCGCGGGCCATCCCTTCAGCGCGCGGAGCAGCAGCAGCCCGGTTACATATGCCGACAACGCAAGCGTCGTCGCCCCGAGCAGTCGAGGCAAGGCTGGGTTGTCCAATGGCGCGGCTGCCAGGCTGCCAAAAAGCAGGCCTGGGAAAAGGATGAAGTAATTGAGTCGTTCTGCTCCCGGCCAGAATCCATCGCCTGGAAAACCGGTTTGCTTCATGAAGTAGCCAGCCACAATCAACACAAAAAGGGGCCAGAGTGTTACCAGGGTGAGGCTCATTGGGATATTAATGGTTGTTGCGAACAGCGGCTTATCGTATGCTTCATCAAATTCATACACAATTGAATTTGATTTCAATACGATTCGAATGACCACTCCTACCTTGCGTCAGCTTGAACTTCTGCTGGCACTCGTTTCCTCGGACGGAATCGCCGGAGCCGGGGCCAAGCTTGGCATGTCGCCCTCGGCCACCAGCCATGCCCTGCGAGCATTGGAAACTGCGCTCGGCACGGAACTGATCGACCGCAATGCGCCAGGCGTGTCGCTCACTTATACAGGCGAACAAATCGTGCCCCACGTCCGGGACGTCTTCGCCTCGCTCCAACTGGCGCAGGCCACGGCGCTGGCCGGGGCAGAACTCAAGACCGGCCTGTTGCGCCTGGGTTCATTCGGGGCCAGCGCGACGATCAGGGTCCTGCCGCCGCTTCTGGAGCGCTTCAAGGCGCGTTATCCCGGCGTGGAGATAGTTGTCACGGAAAAGCCCGACGAGCAAACCTCGCACGACCTGATCGAGCGCCGCCTGGAACTGGCCGCAATAACGCTTCCCAAGCGCGACTTCGATACGCAAACCCTGGCCATCGACGAGCTGGTGGCGGTCTTGCCGTCCAGGCATCCATTGGCGCGGCTCGATAACGTCCCGCTCAAAGCGATGACGAACGATCCATTCATCCTGACGCGTGCGGGGTCGCAGGCTTTGGTCTCCAGGCTATTTGAAAAGAACGGATCGCGGCCAAACATCCGTTACGAGCTGGTGCAACTGATGTCTATCCTGGAGCTGGTCGCAAGCGGGAAAGGCATATCGGTATTGGCCAGGCTGGCACTTCCCGAACACTATGACGGTGTCGTCCTGCGGCCCATCTCGCCGGGCGCTTCAAGGCGCATTGGCCTGGCATGCCTGGATGAGAGCCGGCTTTCGCCGGTCGCCAAGGCTTTCTGGCAGGAGACCCGCCGCTACCACGCTAGCCTCAAGCACCGTCCTGCCTGAATGCGCCGGTCAGGTGTGTGCGGCGGCCTGCAGCACGAATGCTGCTGCCTGGAAGTCGCCTTCCAGAATCACCTTCAAGCCATGCCCCATCCAGTAGGCGCCGCTTGCCCTGGCCACCGTCCCCGGCGCCGCGGCACCGGCGATGGCACGCAGCGCGTAGACGGTATCGGCATCAAGGCCGCGCAGCTGGATCGTTTGCTGTGCCGAGCGCATCATGCTGGAATGCAGGAAGGCGAACAACACTGCTTGCTTGCGGTCTTGCGAAACGGATAGCGTAGCCGAACGCGGCGAACCATTCCTCGGCGATACCAGCCGATAGAGATTCCCCAATTGCACGGTAGCGCGAATCAGTTTGTATTCTCCGATTAAGCGCCTGGCCTTGGAAAAATCTTCATCCTTCCAATGATTGAGGTTGGCGCCAATTCCCAGTCCGCCCTGCATTGCCGACAGGAAACGGTATTCCAGCGAAGTCTCCCGCTTGTTGACGAAGTTCGGCGAGTCGGTCACCCAGGCCATCATTGCCGCAGGTGCGTAAGCATGGCTGTATCCGTCCTGGATCACGAGCCTGTCATACGGGTCGGTATTGTCGGAGGTCCAGACCTGTTCCGTGAGCCGCATGATGCCCAGGTCAACGCGCCCTCCGCCGCTGGCACAGGATTCAATTTCAAGTTTCGGATGGCGCCGACGCAGTTCGGCCAGCAGCTGGTACAGCTTGTCCACATAGACGACGTAGAGCCGCTGCTGTTCGTCCGGCGCCGCTTCCGGCCAACCGGGTTCCGACCAGGCCCGGTTATGGTCCCATTTCAGGTATGCGATATTGTGACTGGCGACCAGCCCATCCAGCACCTTCAGCAAGTGTTCGCAGACGTCCTTCCGCGCCAGGTTCAGCACCAACTGGTTGCGCGCTTGGGAACGCTGCCGGCCGGGGAAATTGATTACCCAGTCGGGATGGGCGCGATACAGGTCGCTGTCCGGGTTCACCATTTCAGGCTCTACCCAGAGCCCGAATTGCATGCCCAACTCATTCACGCGCTTGACCAGGGGGCCCAGTCCATTCGGGAACTTTTTGCGGCTGACCACCCAATCCCCAAGCCCTTGCTTGTCGCTGTTGCGCGCACCAAACCAGCCATCGTCAACGACGAAACGTTCCACACCGATGCCGGCCGCCTTTTCAGCGAGAGCCAGCTGCCCCGCTTCGGTGACGTCGAAGAAGGTCGCTTCCCAGGAGTTGTAAAGCACGGGGCGCAGGCGCGGCGCGGGCGCGTGCGGCAGGATTTTCTCGCGCTGGTAGCGATGGAAGATGCGCGACGCTCCGCCAAAGCCCTCATTCGAAAAGCCGGCATGAAGCACGGGTGACGCCAGGCTTTCGCCGTGCTTCAGCCGGTAGTTGAAATCGAACGGGTTGTAGCCAGCGCTTGCATGCACGCCGCCCATTGCATCCATTTCGACGCTGATGCGCCAGTTGCCGCTCCACCCCAACGCCCCGAACCACACGGGACCAGCCTCCTCGCCAGTCGCGGCGCGGCTGATTGCGATCCATGGATTCACCTGGTGCGAGGTGACGCCCTTGCGGCTTTCCAGCACGAAGGCGCCGGGCGTGATGGCGCGCGTCTGCAACGTGAATTCGCCGGCCCATCGCCCGGACAGGAAAGACAACTGGTAATCGTCGCTGTAAGGAAGATTCAGGCAGGCTGCAGCCATCTGGTCTACCTGGATCCAGCTGCCGGTCCTGTTTTCCACCACGGCGGAGCGGGCAAGGATGCCAGTCGCCTCGTCCATTGCGTAAGTCAACGCAACATGGACTGCCCGCTGCACATCTTTCAGTTGCAGAATAAGCCGGTCGCCCTTGTCCTGGTGGCCAACATAGCGCAAGTCGAGGTCGCGCACGCCGTCGGGGAAGCGCACCTTCAATGCCGGCTCGGTCGTCAAGCCGCCGCCAAAACCGGCAAATTCGTAAGGCGAAACGCTCACCGGCATTTCGTTCGACGAATTGCCTTCGGTGAGGACAGCCGCCGGCAACTGGTCGCTGGCAGCCAGCGCGGCGCCCCAGTACAGCGTTTGTACCTGGCCACCCGCATTGACGCCAAAGGCGTAGGTGGCGGCGCCGCCGTCCAGGCGAAAGACCTTGCTGGCCTCGTCGACCGCGACGCGGGCCGCCGCGCCGCCGCCGAAGGCCAGCCCCGCGGCCCCGCCCAATAAGCCAAGAAAGACCTTGCGCCGGGTTTCATTCGTCGCTGTCATTTGCCGCCTCCCTGATATGTTTTCGGCAGAGGATAGCAAGCGGGCAGGCCGCTGCGGCACAGCTATATCAGTACGGATTAGTTCTATCTGAATTTGAAATAGCACTAGTCACGATTGTGTGCAAAATTGCACAACGTGAGTGCAACCCTGTCAGTTTCGCACAGTTGGCAAAACATGCACACTCCTCGCATAACAAAACCTGAGGAGACTTTGATGCGTGTGTCGAAACACAATTTCATGCTGCGACGCTCGGTAGCGGCCGTGATGATGACGCTTCCCGCCATGTATTCCCACCCTGCCCTGGCGCAAAGCGCCGGCGGTGAGAAGGCCGAAGGCGAGATGGACCGGGTTATCGTCACCGCCCGCAAACGCGAAGAGCTGATCCAGGATGTGCCGGGCGCCGTCACCGCGCTATCCGGCGCACAGCTCGAAAAGAAAGCGCTGCCGGACATTACCGCGCTGACCGACATTGTGCCGAATACCACGCTCAAAGCCTCGCGCGGCACCAATACCACCCTGACCGCCTTCATTCGCGGCATCGGCCAGCAAGACCCGGTGGCCGGCTACGAGCAAGGCGTCGGCATCTACCTGGACGACGTCTACCTGGCCCGCCCGCAAGGCGCCCTGACCGACATCTACGACCTGGAACGCATCGAAGTGCTGCGCGGCCCGCAAGGCACCCTGTACGGCCGCAATACCATTGGCGGCGCCGTCAAATACGTGACCCGCAAGCTGTCCCCCAACCCGACTTTCGAAATCAAGGGAGCCCTGGGCAACTATAGCCAGCACGACCTGGTATTGAAAGGCAGCACCCCGGTCAGCGACATCCTGCGCATCGGCGGCACGGTGGGCACTTTCGACCGTGACGGTTTCGGCAAGAACCTCATCAACGGCCGCGAGAACTACAACAAGGACGTCAACGCCGCCCGCATCAGCGCGGAGCTGGTACCGAACAGCGACCTGTTCATCCGGCTGGCCGCCGATTACACCCGGGACAATTCGGAACCGAAGCAAGGCTACCGCCTGCTGAATGGCCCGCCGCCGGGCAATGAGCCCCCACTGGAAGGCGCTTACGACACCCGCGCCAACCTGTACAAGGTGAACGGCCATGAGCAGCAAGTGACCACCAAGGGCGCCTCGCTGACGATCGACTACAACATCAATGCCGAAACAATGTTCAAGTCGGTCACTGCGCACCGCTCGTCCAAATCCTACGCGCCAATCGACTTCGACTCGCTGAACGCGCCACTGTGGGAAGCGCCGGCCATTTACAGCGACAAGCAGGACAGCCAGGAGTTCCAGCTCACCTACACCGGCTCCAAATGGCAGGGCGTGGCAGGCCTGTTCTACATGAAGACCAATGCCTTCAACGAATTCGACGTGCTGTATAGCGCCGCTGGCGGCCTGTCCTTGCTGACCCGCGACGATATCGATTCCAAGACCTGGGCCGTCTACGCGGATGCCAGCTATAGCGTGTCCGATAGTTTCAGCGTCAGTGTCGGCGGGCGCTGGACCGACGACGAGCGCGAAGCCGCCATTTATAAGCGCACCTACCTCGGTCTGGCCGGCTCGCCGAACCTGGGCAATCCTGCCGCCGTGGGCCTGACGCCGAACACGGACCTCGGCAAGGGAGACTTGCATCGCAAAGACAAGAAATTCACCCCGAAACTGGGCTTTGGCTGGAAACTGTCGCCGCAACACAACGTGTACGGCTCGTACCAGAGCGGCTTCAAGGGCGGCATGTTCGATCCGCGCATGGACCTGGCGGCGACCGGCGGCCCGAACACCCCGGCCTCGCTCGAGAAACGCAAGGGCGTGAATCCGGAAGAAGTCGATACCGTTGAATTGGGCCTGAAATCGTCGCTGAACGGCGGCCGCCTGCAGACCAATGCGGCTGTGTTCTACACCGATTACAAGAACGTGCAGATTCCCGGCTCGATCCCGACTTTCAATGCACAAGGCCAGGTGAACGGCTTCGCCGGCACGCTGACCAACGCCGGCAAGGCCAAGATCAAGGGCCTGGAGCTGGAAGCCATTGCCCGCGTCACGGATGGCCTGTCGCTGAACGGCATGTTGAGCTACATCGACGCCGAGTACAAGGAATGGATGGTGGCCAGCGGCGCGACACTGGTCAATGTGGCGAGCAGTGCGGAATTCCAGAACACGCCGAAAAAGTCGGCCAACGTGGGCGCGACATATGAGTGGCCGGTCAGCCTGTTCGGCCGCGGCGGCAGCATGAGCTTCAACAACAGCCTGTCCTACAAGGACAAGGTGTACCAGGCTGAAATCGTGCGATTGACCGGCATCGCTTCGATGGATGCGCTGGTGCCGCAGAACCTGATGCTGGCACAAGGCGGCTTCACGCTGTGGGACGCCGGCCTGGTATGGACCAGTACCGACCGCCGCCTGCAAATCGGCCTGCACGGCCGTAACCTGACGGATAAGCGCTACAAGGTAGCTGGCTACGCCTTCGGTGGTTTCTTCAACACCGTGACCGCCTACTACGGCGACCCAAGGACCTACAAGCTGACCGCTTCGTACAAGTTCTGACGCACGTTACGATTGGTGAGAATCCTTTTGCGCTGACAGGAATATGATGGCAGTGAGGAGAGCCAGATGCTGCTCGAGCGCGAAAGGCAATTGCAGGAACTGCAGCGGCTTGCCAGCCGCGTTAGCTCAGGTGCGGGCGGGATGGCGCTGGTGCTGGGTGAAGCCGGCATTGGCAAGTCATCCCTGCTACAAGCCTTTGCCGCACCGCTGAAGGGCGAATTCTTCGTCCTGCAAGGGGCTTGCGAAGACCTGTCGACGCCACGCGTGCTTGGCCCCCTACGCGATTTCGCGCCGGCACTGGGGCCCGATGTGGTGTCCACCATCGACAATGCCGGCAGCCCCGACATCCTGATGCCGCTGCTGTTGGGCCACCTGGCCACCCAGCCGCGGCCGGTGCTGGTGATGTGCGAGGATTTGCACTGGGCCGACCAGGCGACGCTGGACTTGCTCAAATACCTGGCCCGCCGCATCTCCGACCAGCACATCATGCTGCTGGCCAGCGCCCGCAACGACGAGCTGCCGCCCGACCATGCCTTCTGGCGCTGGGCCGGCGACTTGCCGCCCGCCAGCACCCAACGCCTCGACCTGCCGCCTTTGTCCCCCGATGCTGTCGCCACGCTCGCGCGCGACGCGGATTGCGATCCCTGCGAGTTATATCGCGTCACCGGCGGCAATCCCTTTTTCCTTTCCGAACTGCTGACCGATTGCAGTCGGGACCCCGGCCACCTGCCTGCCTCGGTACGCGATGCGGTCTGGGCGCGTACCTCGCGGCTCGATCCTGAGGTCCGCACCGTACTGGAACTGGTCAGCGTCAGCCCCGTGGCCCTGGAGGAACGGCTGCTCGAAGCCCTGTTGGGTGAACAGGGGCACGATGCGATCGACGCCAGCGTTGACAGCGGCCTGTTGCAACGCGCCAGTCCCGGCCTGCTGTCGTTCCGCCACGAACTGGCGCGGCAAGCAGTGTTGAGCGGACTGCGTCCCGGCGCCACGCGCGCCCTGCACAAACGACTGTGCAAGGCCCTGACCTCGCAGGCGCCGCCGCATGCCCGCATCGAACTGGCGCGGCTGGTCCACCACGCGACTGGGGCGCAGGATGCGCATATGGTGCTGCAACTGGCGCCGCGCGCAGCCCGCCAGGCAGCGCGGCTGGGCGCACACCGCCAGGCCGCGGCCCACCTGGCAAGTGCCCTGCAATTCGTCGACGCCGTTGGCTGGACCGGTGAAGCAGCCCAGCTTTACGAAGACTGGGCCTACGAAGCCGGCCTGCTGCGCATAGACGAGCGCCTGATCGAAGCGCGGCAAAAGGCCATCGCCCTGTGGCAAAGCGTGGAGCGGCCCGACAAGGTCGGCCTCAACCTGCGCTGGCTGGCGCGCACCCACTGGTACCGCGGCGAAGCGAAAGAGGCCGAACGCTATGGGCTGGAAGCCATCCGCACGCTCGAACAGCTGCCGAACAGCAAAGAGCTGGCCATGGCGTACAGCATGCGTTCCCAGCACCAGTTATTGCAAGACCACCCCGCTTCCGCCATCGAATGGGGCCGCCTGGCGCTGGAACTGGCTACGGCGCTGGACGACCACGACACCCGCGTCCATGCGCTGACCAATATCGGCAGCGCCAAATTATTCCTGGGCGATGACAGCGGGCAGCAAGACCTGGCCGATGGCCTGCAATGCGCCCTGGCCCAGCACTTGCACGAGCATGCAGCGCGCATCTACAGCAACTGGGTGGAATACGCCGTGGTGTTCAAGCAGTTTGCGCTGGCAGAACGCCTGCTGGCCGAAGGCTTCACTTACCACCGCGAGCATGAGCTGGATGCCTGGGTGCATTACCTGACCGGTTGGCAGGCACAGCTCCACCTCGACAAAGGCGAGTTTGCGCAGGCCGCTGCGCTGGCGCAGCAGGTGCTTGCCCTGCCGGACCTGAGCCTGGTGATGCGATTGCCGGCCTTGACGGTACTGGGCCGCACCCTGTCGCGCCAGGGCGAACCGGACGCTGCACGCTGCCTGCAGGAAGCGCTGCAATGGGCCCGCGCCACCGGCGAATCGCAGCGCCTGTTGCCGGTATTGCTGGCCCTTACGGAAGCGGCCTGGCAAGTGCAGGACATGGACAGTTGCCGCCGCTGGCTGGACGAGATCGGCCAGTTCGACCTGTCCGGCGTCAATGCCTGGGACCTGGCTGAAGTCGGCGCCTGGCAGCGGCGGGCCGCAATGGCCACGCAGGTGGCGGGCGAACGCGCTGCTGGCCCGCTGCCGCGCGCTGCGGAGGCTACCGGCAGTTGCCAGGCCGCCTGCGATGCCTGGCTGGCACTGGGCCTGCCATTTGAGGCGGCCCTGGCGCTGCTCGACTTGCCCGGTGCCGCCGCGGCGCAAGCCATGCCCAAGGCGGTCGCGCTGCTGGAGCAGATCGGCGCCGTACCGGCGGCAGCGCTGGCGCGGCAGCGCGCGCGTGCCTGCGGAGCCCAGGCCCAACTACCCAAGTCGCGGCGCGGCCCTTATGCGGCGGCGCGCGAACATCCGAGCGGCCTGACCCGCCGCGAAGCCCAAGTGCTGGAATTGCTGCTCGATGGCCTCAGCAACCTTGAGATCGCCCAGCGCCTGTGCCGTTCCGAACGCACGGTCGAACACCATGTTTCAACCCTGCTCGGCAAGCTGGGCGCCACCACCCGCCTCGACTTGCTGCGCCGGCCGCCTGCCCCTCTACATAAAAACTAGGTGCTGGCGGCCCGGAATCTGGGTGCCAGTACCAATTCGCCGCGCCTCCTTGCCGCCTAAAGTGACTTCCATGGAAAGCACGGGGCGCGGTCCATAGCCTGGTCCGAAGGGCCCGCCCCTCTTCAATACCGGACCGCCTGGAGATCGTCATGGAAGAACTGCGCCACACCAATTCCAAGAAAAACCATATCAAGATCGTCGTCAGCGAAGGCAAGGTCACCCTGGAAGAATTGCACAAGGCGCTCGACATCGCCGTGTCCCAGATGGTGCCAAAGGGCGGCTGCAACTGCGGCCTGACGGGCTTCGACCTGACCTTCCTGCGCGGCGACCCGTCGATTGGCCGCGTGCTGCGCGAGGTCCCGCACATCGAAGGCGCGGTGCTGGAAAATGAATTCCGCGGCTAAGCTGCCTGCGCCCGACCCACGCCCTGCCTTGGGCGTGGGCGTCAGCTATGAAGGGCGCGACCCGGCGTTGCTGGAGATGATGCTGCCGCACGTGGACGTCATCGAGGTCACGCCGGAGACCATGTCGGTGGTGGACGGCGACCGGATTTCGCTCGATAAAGGCATCCTGGCCGAGCTGAAAAATATCGACCGCGAAAAGACCATCGTGGTGCATGGGGTCAGCTTGTCCATCGGTTCGCACGATGGCTGGTCGCCGACCTACCTGCACCTGCTCGACGAACTGATGGACCAGGTGCGGGTGCGCTGGCACAGCGAGCATCTTGGCTATACGCGGGTCGATGGCGAACACCTCGGCATCATGCTGGCCATGCCGCGCACCGAACAGGCGGCGGAACTGGTGGCGCAGCGGGCCTGGTGCCTGCAACAGCGCTACGGCTTGCCCTTCCTGCTGGAGAATATCGTGCATGTGGTGCCCGACTGCCCGGCCGACTACAGCGACGCCGGCTTCCTGAATGCTGTTGCGCGCGACAGCGGCTGTGGGCTGATCCTGGACGTGTACAACCTGGAATGCGATGAGCATAACCACGCGCTCGATATCCAGGCATTCCTCGCGGAGCTCGATGGCCGCCATGTGAAGGAGCTGCACGTCGCCTGCGGCGTCAAGCACAATGGCCTGATGCTGGACGTGCATTCGCGCCTGCCGCGCCCCTGCACCATGGACCTGGCGCAGCAAGTACTGCGCGAGGTGGCGACCGAGGCGGAAGTGATCGTGTACGAATTCATGCCGGAAGCCGTGCCCGGCCTGGGTAACGCGGCCATCGCCAACACCCTGCAGCAAATGCGGCAACGAGAATGGAGGTAGACATGGACCTGGCCAGCCACCAGCGCATCCTGCTTGGCCTGATGCGCGCCACTTACCGGCCCGGGGCCGGCGATGCTTCGTATTACCACCGGGTTGCCGGGTCGCCTGACCTGCAGGAGGCACGCGGCAATGTGCTCCTGTGGCGGGTCTACGTGCTGGAACGCAGCTGCGTGCTGACGGTTGAATTGCTGCGCCAGGGCGCTTTGCTGGAAGAAGCGCTGCAGGCCTTCATCCGGCAGGAGAATATCTCGCCGTTCCGCGAGTACCAGCCACTGGCCTTCCTCGACTTCCTGGCCGGGCATGAGGACCCGCTGGTGGTGTCGGTGTCGCAGTTCGAACTGGCGTTGATGAAGGTGCGCGAGGGCGATCCCTGCCGCTATATGGTGGACTGGAGCTACGAGCCAACGCCCATCCTGCAAGCGCTGGCGCAGCGGGAGCCGTTGCCGGATCGGGCCGATCCCGACCTGCACCGCACCGAGATTTCAGGAGATCTGCCCTATTTGTTCGAGATAAAGAGGCTGGCGCGCGATTCGGCGAATGAGCGCAGCAGGTTCCACACCGCCCTGACACGCGGCAGCCGGTACAAATCGACCGGCGCCACCAGCCAGTAAGCGCGCTCCACGAACACCTCGTCCTGCAGCACTGGCACCAGCCGGCCATCGGTTGCCATGTACGGCGGCGCCATCATCAAGCCCAGGCCGGCCGCGGCAGCTTCGGCCTGGGCCAGCATGCCGGTGCAGCACAGGCGGCGGCGCGGGTTGACGCCCAGTTCATCGAGGAAGTTCAGCTCATTGCTGGCCAGGCGGTCCTGCACGTAGTCGACAAAATCGTGCCCCGCCAGGTCGCTGCGCTTCTTGATCGGCGGATGGCGCGCCAGGTAATCAGGCGAACCATACACGTACAGCCGGAAGGACGCCAGGCGTGTCACCATGTAACGGCCGGTGTTGGGCGCATCCAGCGTTACGCCAAGGTCGGCCTCGCGGCTGGCCAGGTTGGCAAAGCGCGGCTGCACCAGCAAGTCGACCGACAGCTCCGGGTAATCCTGCAGGAACTGCGCCAGCAGCGGCGTGATGAAGCGCACGCCCAAGGCCTCCGGCACGCCCAGGCGCACCACGCCGCGAATCGCCACCTCGGTGCCGGACAACTGGCCTTGAGCAGCCAGCACCGCACTCTCCATCGCTTCGGCATGCGGCAGCACGGCATGCCCCATTTCCGTCAATTCATAGCCTTCGCGCGAACGGTCGAACAGCGTGGCGCCTAACTGCTGCTCCAGGCGGTCGATGCGGCGCGAGACCGTGGTGTGCTCCACTTCCAGCCGGCGCGAGGCGCCGGACAGAGTGCCGGAGCGCGCCAGCTCCAGGAAGAAACGCAGGTCGGTCCATTCGGGCAGTGTTTTCATGCGGCCTATTGTGCATCATTTTCCCGCGCCGTAGTGTTGCTGTGCAAAATTGCACACACAGTGGGCGCGGCCTCCGGTTCCCGCCTTGATGCATTTCTTGCACACTGCACGCTCCTGCAACGCTGCCCACGAGGACCATGTATTCCGAGATCAGCTACACCAGCGATGATGGCCTGCGCCTGTATGCGCGTGACTACCCCGCCGCCAGCGGCCCTGCGCGCCTGCCTGTGATCTGCATCCACGGCCTGACGCGCAATTCGGCCGACTTCGAAGATGTCGCGCCATCGATTGCGGCCCAGGGCCGCCGGGTGATCGCCGTCGACGTGCGCGGGCGGGGCAATTCCGACTACGATGCGCAGCCCGACCGCTACACGCCGATGGTGTACGCCAATGACGTAGTCAAGCTGGCGCACGACCTGGGCATAGAACGCGCGGTGTTCATCGGCACCTCGATGGGCGGCCTGATTACCATGACCCTGGCCCTGCGCAAACCGGCCCTGGTCGCTGCGGCAGTCCTCAACGACGTGGGACCGACGCTGTCCGAGCGCGGCCTGTCGCGCATCCGCAGCTACACCGGCAAAGGCGAACAGTTCACCAGCTGGCAGCAGGCGGCCGACTACATCAGCGGCATCAACGCCGTCGCCTTCCCCGGCAATACGCCGCAGGAATGGGAGCGCTGGGCGCGGCGCGCCTTCCGCGAAGAGCAGGACGGCACACTGGCCATGCGCTACGACCCGAACATCGCCGTGCCGATCCGCGCCAACAAGCTGCGCTCCACTTCCATGGCCGCGCACTTCGCTTTCCGCCGGCTGGCACGGCGCCGCCCTACCATGCTGATTCGCGGTGCGCTGTCCGACCTGATCGAGCCGGCGCAGGCCAATGCCATGCGCGCCGCCGCACCGCGCATGCTGTATGCTGAGGTGCCCGATGTCGGCCATGCGCCGATGCTGTCCGAGCCCGCCGCGCAAGAAGCGCTGCGCAACTTCCTCGCCAGTGTGGATTGATTGATGAAAAAACTGATACCCCTGCTGCTCGCATTGGCGCCGGCCATGGCCATGGCGCAGGAACTGAAGGTCGCGCTCATCGCAGGCAAAACAGGGATCCTCGAGCCATACGCCAAGGAGACCGAGGCCGGCTTCATGATGGGCCTTGAATACCTTACCAAGGGCAGGATGGAAATCAATGGCCGCAAGCTGAAAGTCTTCGTCAAGGACGACCAGAGCAAGCCGGACCTGGGCCGCACCCTGCTGGCCGAAGCCTACGGCGACGACAAGGTCGACATCGCAGTCGGCACCAGTTCCTCCGGCTCGGCCATCGCCATGCTGCCCATCGCGGCGGAATACAAGAAGGTCCTGATCGTGGAACCTGCGGTGGCCGACGCCATCACCGGCGCCAAGTGGAACAAGTACATCTTCCGCACGGCCCGCAATTCGATGCAGGACGGCCTGGCCGCCGCTTCCACCTTCAAGCAGGGCAGCGTAGCCTTCCTGGCGCAGGACTATGCCTTCGGCAAGGACGCGGTGGCGGCAGCGCGCGAAGCGCTCAAGCTGACCGGCTCCAAAGCCAATATCGTGCACGAGGAGTTCGCACCGCAGAATGCGACCGATTTCACCGCTTCGGCGCAGCGGCTGTTTGACAAGCTGAAAGACGCCCCGCAGCCGCGGGTGCTGCAGATCATCTGGGCCGGCCCCAACCCGATGAACAAGATCGCCGACATGAAGCCAGAGCGCTACGGCATTACGCTGGCCCCTGGCGGCAATATCCTGCCGGTGCTGAAGACCTGGAAATCGTTTGCCGGAACCGAAGGCACGATCTATTACTACTACGGTTTCCCGCACAACAGGATGAACGACTGGTTCGTGGCCGAGCACCAGAGGCGCTACGGGAAACCGCCGGACATGTTCACGGCGGGCGGCTTTACGGCCGCCAGCGCGGTCTACACTGCCCTCGCCAGGACCGGCGGCGGCGACACGCAGAAGATGATCGCCGCCATGGAAGGCATGGAATTCGACACGCCGAAGGGAAAAATGAGCTTCCGCAAGGAGGACCACCAGGCGATGCAGCCGATGTACCACTTCCGCATCAAGAAGGAGCAGAAGAACGAATGGGACCTGCTGGAACTGGTGCGCGAAATTCCGGCTTCCGAACTGCCGGTACCAATCAAGAACAAGCGGCGTTGAACCCATGACTCCATTGCTGTCCACACGCGGGCTGACTATCCGCTTCGGCGGCCACACGGCCGTCGACAACGTCAGCGCTGACTTCCATGCGGGCCAGTTGACGGTGATCGTCGGACCCAACGGCGCCGGCAAGACCACCTATTTCAACCTGATGTCCGGCCAGTTGCCTGCCACCAGTGGCCAGGTGCTGCTGCGCGGCGAAGACATCACGCGCAGCGGGCCGGCAAGCCGCACCCGCAAGGGCATCGGCCGCGCCTTCCAGCTCACCAACCTGTTTCCCCACCTGACGGTGCACGAGAACGTGCGGCTGGCGGTTCAGGCGCACGCCAACGCGGGAATGAAGCTGTGGTCGGTCTGGTCCAGCCACAAGGAACTGATCGAACGTGCCGACCATTACCTCGCACGCGTGGCGCTGGCAGCCAGGCGCGACACGCCGGTGGCCGCCCTGTCGCACGGCGACAAGCGCAAGCTGGAAGTGGCCATCCTGCTCGCACTGGAGCCGCAAGTGATGATGTTCGATGAACCGACCGCCGGCATGAGCGTGGATGAAGTGCCGGTGGTGCTGGACCTGATCCACCAGGTCAGGGCGGAGCGCAACAAGGCCGTGCTGCTGGTTGAACACAAGATGGATGTGGTACGCGCACTGGCCGACCGCATCATCGTGCTGCACAACGGCGCCCTGGTGGCGGACGGCGAACCGGCAGCCGTCATGTCCTCTGCCATCGTGCAGGAAGCTTACCTGGGAACCGCAAGCCATGACTGACGCCCTGCTCAAAATTTCCGGCGTGCACACGCATATCGGCGAGTACCATATCCTGCAAGGCGTCGACCTGGCCGTGCCGCGCGGCGGGCTGACGGTCCTCCTGGGCCGCAACGGGGCGGGCAAGACCACCACCCTGCGCACCATCATGGGTTTGTGGCAAGCCAGCGCCGGCAGGGTCGAATTCAACGGGGGCGATATCAGCAAACTGCGCACGCCGGACATCGCCCAGGCAGGCATCGCCTATGTGCCGGAATCGATGGCCGTGTTCAGCGACCTGACGGTGCGCGAGAACCTCCATCTGGCCGCGCGCAGCGGGCCTATGGACACGGCGCGGCTGGAATGGATTTTCTCGTTCTTCCCGGCCTTGAAGAAGTTCTGGAATTACCCCGCCGGCAACCTGTCCGGCGGCCAGAAACAAATGGTCGCAATCGCGCGCGCCATGATCGAGCCGCGCGAACTGTTGCTGATCGACGAGCCGACCAAGGGCCTGGCGCCCGCCATCATTCAGAGCCTGGCCGATGCGATCCGCCAGCTCAAGGGCCAGGCCACCGTGCTGCTGGTCGAGCAGAATTTCAATTTCGTGCGCCAGCTTGGCGACACCGTGGCAGTGATGGATGACGGCCGCATCGTCCACAGCGGTCCGATGGCCGAACTGGCCGCCGACCGCGCCCTGCAGGAGCGCCTGCTTGGCCTGGCCCTCGACTCACACCAATAAGGAGCCGCCCAAGATGCCTTCCGTCCCACGCGACTACATTCCCATACTGCTGGTGCCGGCCCTGATGCTGGCCATGCTGCCGCTGGTGGGCAGCATGCCAACCTGGGTCACGCTGACCGTGGCCGGGCTGGCGATGGGGATGATGATCTTCATTATGTCCAGCGGCCTCACGCTGGTGTTCGGCCTGATGGACGTGCTGAATTTCGGCCATGGCGCCTTTGTGTCCGTCGGCGCCTTCGCGGCCACGCTGGTGCTGGTGCCATTGCAGGGCTGGATGGAAGCCGATTCACTCGGCATGAACCTGGTCGCGCTTGCCCTGGCCATTGCCATGGCAATGGCCGTTACAGCCGCTTTGGGCTGGGTCTTCGAACGCGTCATCATCATGCCGGTCTACGGCCAGCACCTGAAACAGATCCTGATCACGATGGGCGGCATGATCGTGGTCGAACAATTGATCCACGTGATCTGGGGCGCCGACCAGAAACCGATGCCGTTGCCAACCGCCTTGCGCGGCGCCTTCGTGGTGGCCGATGCTGCCATCGAAAAGTATCGACTGCTGGCGGTGGCCGTTGGCGTGCTGGTGTTCATCGTGCTCACGCTGGTGCTGAATCGCACCAAGCTTGGCTTGCTGATCCGCGCCGGCGTCGAGAACGGCGAAATGGTCGAAGCGCTTGGCTACCGCATCCGCCGCCTGTTCGTGGCGGTATTTGCAGCCGGCTCCGCGCTGGCGGGCCTGGGCGGCGTGATGTGGGGCCTGTACAAGGAAACGCTGACCGCCTCCATGGGCGGCGAGGTAATGGTCATGGTGTTCATCACGATCATCATCGGCGGCCTCGGTTCGGTCGGCGGCTGCTTCATCGCGGCACTGCTGATGGCGCTGACGGCCAACTACGCCGGCTTCCTCGCACCCAAGCTGGCGCTCGTGTCCCATATCGTGCTGATGATCGCCATCCTGCTGTGGCGCCCAGCCGGCCTGTCGAGGAAATGAAATGCTGAACACCCTTCTTTCAGGCGACCTGCCACGCAGCCGTGCGCTGTCCTTGTTGCTGCTCGTGGTGGTACTGGGGCTCGCATTTGCGCCCTTCATTACCAGCGGGGCACGTCCGCTCAATACGGCCGCCACCATCTGCATCTATATCGTGCTGGTCGCCTCATACGACTTATTGATTGGCTATACCGGCATCGTGTCCTTCGCCCACACCATGTTCTTCGGCATCGGAGCCTATGGCGTCGGGCTTGGATTCGACAGCCCCGCGCCGGCCTGGGGCACGATGGCGCTGGGCCTTGCTGCGGCGCTGGGCCTGACGCTGGTCCTGGCCTTCATCATCGGCCTGTTTGCGCTGCGCGTGCGCGCGATTTTCTACGCCATGATTACCCTGGCCGTGGCGTCCTCCTTCGCCGTGCTGGCATCGCAAATGTCGGATTGGACCGGCGGCGAGGATGGCAAGACTTTCGACGTGCCGGACCTGCTGTCGCCAGCCAACGAGTTCGGCGAATTCCTGGGCCGCATCCTGGACGGCAAGGTGCTCACCTACTACATCGTGTTTGCTTGCGCGGTCCTGATCTTCCTGGCCCTGCTGCGGATCGTCAACTCACCGTTCGGCCGCGTGCTGCAGGCAATCCGCGAAAACGAGTTCCGCGCCGAGGCCCTGGGCTATCGTACCGTCGTCTACCGCATTGCTGCCAACTGCATCGGCGCTGTCGCCGCCGCGCTGGCCGGCGCGCTGATGGCGCTGTGGCTGCGCTACGTCGGTCCCAAGACGACCCTGGGCTTTGAAGTGATGACCGACATCCTGCTGATCGTGGTCATTGGCGGCATGGGCACCATGTATGGTTCCGTGATCGGCGCCGCCCTGTTTATCCTGGCGAACAACTACCTGAAGTCCCTGATGGCGAAAGCGGCAGGCGCCGTAGCTGGCGTGCCGATCCTCGAAGCGGCCCTGCATCCGGACCGCTGGCTGCTGTGGCTTGGCATCCTGTTCATCCTCGCCATTTACTTCTTCCCGAGCGGGATCGTGGGCAGGTTCAGGCAGCAGGCAGCCCGGCCAGGTACTTAGCCAGCAGTGCATCGGCCTTGCCGCTGCTGCGCAATTCATGCACGGCACGCCGCAACTCCGTGGCCAGCGCTTCATCGGTGTTGTGGCGGCTCAGGTGCAAATGGATTTCACGCGTTTGCACCGCCAGCGTTCCGCCCAGCCGCCCACGCGGCACGCCCAGCAGGCGCATGGCGTGGAACACCCCCAAGCGCGTGCCGATCGAGGCATCGAGCCGCCCTTCCAGCAGCATGCGGATGCCCTGCAACTGGTCGGTGATCTCATGCTTGCGGTATTCATGGTCATCCAGGAAGGCGGCGCCATAGTCCGAGCCGCGCAACATGCCTACCGTGCGCCCGCGCAAGTCCTGCAAGCCTTCGAGCTTGAGGCCCGGCCGGCCGATGGCGATGACTTCCGTGGTCCATAGCATGCCCATGGGTTCGGCCGCCTCCGCCACGGCGGAATTCGAGGTCGCGATCATCAGGTCGGCCTCGCCCGAACGCAGCATGGCGATGGCACGGGCGTAGGGAGCAACGGTGATCTCGATCTGGTGCCGCGATTCGTGCGAGATCAACTCAAGCGCCTCCACGAAAAGCCCGGACTTGCGGCCGCCCGCATCAAGCGTGGCAAAAGGCGGGATTGCCAGCGCTACTGCACGCAGCGCGCGCGGCCTGGCGATCGCGCGACCCGGCCGGGAGACCAGCGCCACCGGGACCATGGCGGCCCAGGCGGCCGCGCCCGACCAGCGGGCCATGCGGCCCAGCCAGCGCCGGCGCAGCGCCGCATCCATCGCTCAGGTCCCGGCAGTGGCGCTCTGGCGCTCGGCGATGCGATCGCGCCAGGCCTGCAAATGCGCCAGCCCATGGTCGGACGGACGGAATTTCATCAGCCCGCGCGCAAAGTCGATTGCGCAATAGGCTGTGATATCGGCAATCGTGAAACGCTGCCCCGCCACGAAAGGCTGCCCGGCCAGCACGCCATCGAGCCACCTCGCGTTCTCACGAAACTTTTCGCCCTGCGAAGCGCCAAAGTCCGGAAACTGCGGATTCTCAAGCGGCGCAAAGCCGGGATGGGAGTGACGGATGCTGTTGGCCGCGATGGCGAACAGGTGCAGCTCCATGCGGCGGTCGGCCATTTCGATGAACGCGCGTTCCTCGGCCCCCTCGCCCATCAGGTTCGGCGTCGGATGCAGGCCTTCCAGGTAGGTGCAGATGGCGCGCGTTTCGCACAGGATGCGGCCGTCGTCCAATTGCAGCGCCGGCACGCGGCCGAAAGGATTGACCGCCAGGTAAGACGCGCTGCGATGTTCGCCCTTGCCCAGGTCGACCGGCTGCAAATCCAGTTGAATGCCCTTCTCCGCCATGAACATGGCAACGCGGCGCGGGTTGGGGGCACGGGGGGCGGTGTACAGCTTCATCAGGTCTCCTTCAGTTGTAGGTAATCAGCGCGACTGGCCTGTTTCCAGCATTTTGCGCGCCTCGGCGGCAAATTGCTCAACTTTATCCTTGCTGTCCTCCCGTTCCAACACATTGCTGGGCGGCTGTTCGATCCCGCGCAGCACGGCGGGACGGGCGCGGATCTGGCGAATCCAGCGCTGCAGGTGCGGCAGGCCCTCGGTCTCGACGCCCGACCAGCGGTGGGTGCGTACCCAGGCCCAGTTGGCGATATCGGCGATCGAATAATCGCCGGCCAGGAATTCGTGCTGCGCCAGGTGGCCGTCCAACACGCGGAACAGGCGCCGGCACTCGCCCTGGTAACGGTCAATGGCCGGCTGGATCTTTTCGGGGAAGTAGCGGTAGAAGACATTGGCCTGGCCCATCATCGGGCCGATGCCGCCCATCTGGAACATCAGCCATTGCAATACCAGGGAGCAGCCCTTGGGGTCTTGCGGCAGCAGGCGGCCGGTCTTTTCGGCCAGGTAGATCAGGATGGCGCCGGACTCGAACACCGCGAAGTTATCGTTGGCGCGGTCGACGATGGCCGGGATGCGGCCATTCGGATTGATGGCCGTAAACCATGGCTCCTTCTGCTCGTTCCTGCCCAGTTCGAGCACATGCAGTTCGTAAGGCAGCGCCAGCTCTTCCAGCGCAATGGAAATCTTGTGGCCGTTCGGCGTGGCGGCGGTGTACAGGTCGATCATCGCGGCTCCTTTCACGGAATCGCTGCATCATAGCTGCTTTTCCACTCCCACGCCGGGGCCCGCCGCGTCAGGCGCGGCGGCGGCGAGTGAAGGCCAGCAGTGGCAAGGCTGCCAGCAGCAGCCAGGCCGTGCCAGGTTCCGGAATCGCCTGCACCTCAACCAGCGGGCTGGTCGTGACCAGGGCGAACTGCGGATTGCCGCCCAGGATAGCTTGCACGGACACCGTCCCCAGGTCGCCATCGGCGCCAAGGTAGCTGGTGTCGTTGAACAGCGCCCAGCCGAAGGTCGAACCGGCATCGCCTGGCCCGACCAGGAAGTTGACGTCGAAGGAGAACACACCGCCCAGCGTCACCGCCTGCACCCAGTCGCTGCCGCCATTGGCATTGCTGAATGCAATGGGACCTGGCGCCGAACCGGCAATGGTTCCGCTCACGTCGGGCGCGCCAAGCAGGTCGCCCGCCAGGTTGGTGACCAGCGCGGTGGCAGGCGCGGCATCGGCCAGGCCCATGAAATACAGGCCAAGAAAAGCCGGTCCGGATCCCAGCGGGGCAGTGTCGACGCTTACTTTGTATAACGGCCCGGCCGCAGCTTGCCCGGCTCCGCAGGCCAGCATGGCGACCAACAGCAGCCGCGCCAGCATTTTTTGCAGATTGATCATGATGATGTCCTCAGTACTTGACGCTGAACAGTTGACGGGTATAGCCGATGGCCGCCTTTGCCGGATTGCTGAAGGTGGTCGTCAGCGTCAGGCTCTGGCCAGGGGCCAGGTCAAGCGTTGGCAGCGTGATATAGGGCACGCCATCCTTGATGCCTGTCGCGTTATCGAGCGTCACTCCCGGCGTCAGCCCGTACAGGCGGAACTGCAGCGGCCCGCTGACCGTGTGATCCGTGGAATTGACGATGGTCACGTTGCCGCTGTACTTCTGCGTGAAGCGGTTCATGTTCAGGCCCGATTGCTGGATCTTGACGATGGGCGTGACGTCCACCGGCGTCAGCAGGTCGTAGCGGTCGCCATGGAAGTGCAATTCACTATAGGACGAGATGCCCGGATAGGCCGGATCGGTGGGCGGGCCGGGATGGTCGACCCGCACCATGAAGTAGCGATAGCGCTGTTCCGACAGGCCGGGCAGCACAGGGATCGTCTCCAGCTCGAAATTGCGGCCGCTGGTATCGGTAGTCTCGCGGCTGGTCAGCAGCGTCCAGTTCGAGTTGTCGTTCGAGCCGTAGATATTGATGCCCTGGGAACGGTTGGCGAACATGAAGCGGGCCTGGATGCCGAAGGCGTCGACGGAAACGCGGTAATCCGCGCCGAAGTCGATGGTCACGAAATTGCGCAGGTCGCCCGACGTGCTGTTGTAGTCGCCGTCAACCAGCAGGCCGACACGATTCACGTCCAGCGTGGTCGTGCTCACCATATGCTTGCTCCAATCCAGGCTGCCGTCCAGCGCCACGCGCGGGTTCAGCAACTCGAGCCTGGCCACCACCGCCTGCACGGATTTCAGCAAGGCCGGGAAGTCGGCATCCGACACCGTCATCATCTGGTCCCGCAGCGGTGCGATCTCCTGCTGGAAGGTCGCCAGCGACGGCGTGGTGTAGACGCTGGCAGGGTCATAGCCGCCCTGCGCCGCCGCAAAGGCGCTGGCGCGGTCCGGCTGCACGCTCAGGCGTGCAGTCATGGTGCTGATCGAGACACCGTCGGTGGCGCTGATGATAATGTCATGCAGGCCGGCCTGCCCCGCGGTCGGGGTCCAGTTGAAGGCGCCGGTCGAGGTATCGAGCGTAGCGCCGTCGGGGATGCTGATCGCCTTGTACAGCACCGTGTCGCCGACCTGGGCATCGGTCGCCGTGTAGGTGGCCTTATAAGGTATGCCCTGCACCACCAGCTCCGTGACCGGGAATACCGGCATGGCGAAGCGCGGCGGAGTCAGCTGGGTTGGCGCGGCCATGTTCACGAAGTCCACATCCACCGCTGCCCCTTCGGCGCCGGTGAATTTGAAGTACATGATATTGTCGCCCTGGCGCTTGCCCGGCGTGGCAGCCCACGAAGTATCCGGCACGATATAGCGCCACTGGCCTTCCGTATCCGGCACTGTCATTTCGCACCAAGGGCTGGCGCTTTCGGTGGCGCTGGCCGAGAGCTTGGTCACGGCATTGGTGCGGATCATGATGCCGACTGGCGCATATTTGCCGCGGTCGGCGTACTGCACGTCGGAAAACACCACGGTGGCGCCGGCCTGCGTGACATTGGCGTGGCCAAAGGTACGCTCTCCCTCAGTCACCTTGCTCCAGTCGCCTTTCAGGAAGATCGATTTGCGCTCCGTCTCCAGCATGCCGGTGTTGACCGGCAAAGTGGCCCCGGTCAGCGCCTTGGGCAAGGACAGGAAAGCTTCCGCCCCCATGTCCTTGTTGGCCGGCGCCCCCGGTCCCCAGCGCGTGACGAAATCGTTCGAATGTGCGGACGCCGTAGCGAGGAATGGTGCGTCCGTATCGACATCCACGCCTTCCTCATACTTGTAGACGTTATACAGTTCGGCGATGCCGCCCACTTCGTACAGGCGGCCGCGGTAGGCTTCCGATTGGGACGAAGTGCCGCCCGAGGTATCGGCCCAGGGCGCGGCATAGCCCAGCATGAACTGGGCATAGGCATTGGCACCCATCAGCACGCGGTTGCCGCCGAACTTGTAGACGCTTACCGCATCGCCCGAGCTGGAGGGCTTGCCGCTGAAGGGATCGACCCTGGTGCCCTGGGCTGTCACCAGGCGCAGCAAGCCGGTCAGGTTGTCGACGTTGTCTCCGCCATGGGCCTGGTCGCGCTGCATTTCCTGGATCTGGTAGAAGGGATAGCCGTATTTGTTGTACGGGTTGTCAGCCTCGATCAGGGGTATCAGCGGCAGGATGGCGCCATTGATGTCCTGCCGCGTCGAAGTGGCGTTGACCGTCATCCATTCCACCGATTCGTCATAGCGCACGCGGTTGTCGGTAAAGATGGCGCCGGAAATCCGCCCCACCAGCGAATACACTTGCTGGTTCATGAAGCGCTCGTTACTGGCGAAGAAGGTGCGCTCCATCGGGTCGACCAGATTGTCCTTCAGCTTCTGGGTGTCGGTGTCGGTCCAGGCCAGCGGATAGGCCGTGTAGGCCGGGTCGCCCGGGGTATAGCGCATGATCTCGGCGGCAGCGAGCATGCGGAACAGCGGCACGCCGGTGTGGATGTGCGCATCCGGATAGTAGGCATAGCCATCCTTGTTCATATTGCTCCAGGTGCGCAGGATGCGCATGGTATTGCGGCGGTACTCGTTGCGGCCGGTGATGTAATACAGGATGGCTTGCGTCAGTGCCCCCTGCGAATCGTTGATCAGGCGCACCTGGGCGGTATTGCCGTTGAAGTTAGGCGTGTTGGGCGTGTCGACCTTGGTCGCATCGCGGTTGGTCGGCAGCAGGTTGATGTTCGCGTAATTGCAGCAAACCGTCGCCAGGGTGTTGTAGTAAGTCTTGTACGGCTCGACGTCGGCGCGCACCTGCTGGCGCGCGTACTCGAGCTGCTCGAGCGTGATGCCAAGCGCTGGATGCCTGAATCCGGTAGCGTTAACAACTGGCTGGAAAACAGGTGTTGCTACATAGCTGACTGCGTGTGCGGGTTGTAATGAAGCGGCGATTGCCGCCGCAGCGGCCAATACCCTGAAACCGGCCGTGACCCCGCCCTTAAGTGAATGGTTATGCATGATTATCCTTATTAACCAATGTCGAAGGGACATACCGACAGCCGAGCGTCTCCTCTCGTGTTATCGATACCAAATAAATATAGCACGCACCATGTAAACCTGCCTTAAATTTATGTTATCGATATCTACGTTAGCGATACCGGTTTACGGATGGGCAAAAAAAAACCGGCCATTTGGAGGGGCCGGTGAAAAACGCTTTTGAGGGCGCGGGGATAGAAGAAACCGTGCCGGATTGAGGAATCCGGCAACCCGGCGCACAGGGATGCTGTACGCTATGAACGTACTTTGCCAGCATTCCACCGCCCCAGGCTTAGGAGTTCATTAAGGAATCAAATTATCGCGGCAAAAAAATACCCGCGTCTTTGCGCGGGTTAAGGGATTCAAATCGGGAGAGATTTGAAAGTGCAAGGGGATATTCTCGAAAACGAAAACATCACGACTTCGTTTAAGATAGTACACTTTTTATAATAGAAACTATCCAATAGTCACAATGCATAAAAAAATCTGCAAATGGACTTTTCGAAGCGTGTGTTTAGCGGCGCTATTGGCCAGTTCCGCTTGCGGCACCCAGCCCCCAGGGCCAACTGCCGTGCCGGCACCGGCCGCGCCTGTGCTGCAGGCCAGCCAGTCGGCACACCGCATCGTGGCCGGCGACTCGCTGGTCACCATCACGGTGCGCCGCGGCGGGCCGCTGGCGCGCATGGGGCACGACCACGTGGTCGCAACGCGCCAGCTTGACGGTTTCATCGACCTTGAGCAGGGCCGCACCGAATTGCGCTTCCGCCTGGACCAGCTCACGGTCGACGAAGCAGCCCTGCGCGAGGAAGCCGGGTTGGAGACGCAGCCTTCGGTCGACGCCATCGATGGCACGCGCCGGAATATGTTCAGCAAGGTGCTGCAAGCGCAAGCCTACCCCTGGGTGCTGGTGCAGGCAGCGTTCGAGCCGGGAAGGAAAGACATGCTGCGCGCGGCAATCACGCTGCACGGGGTGACTCACGAGTACCAGGTGCCGCTGCAGTTGCGCGCAGACGGCGCCAGCGTGCTAGCCAGCGGCGCCTTTGTGGCCAGGCAGACCGATTTCGGCATCACGCCGTTTGCCGTGTTCGGCGGCGCACTGGCAGTGAAAGACGAGCTGGAACTGAGATTCGCGATCAGCGCGCGACGATAAGGCGCAGGCCCAGGCCGACGAAAATCGCGCCGGCGCCGCGGTCCAGCCACAAGCCGGCACGCGGATTGCGGTTGATCCATTTACCCACCGCGCCCGAGAAGTAGCCCAGCATCCCGAACAGCAGGCAAGCCTGGAGCGTGAAGATCAAGCCCAGTTGCGCGGTCTGCCAGCTCGCGTCGCCGCGCCCCGCCACCACGAACTGCGGCAGGAACGAGAGGAAGAACAGCACCACCTTCGGATTGATCGCGTTCGCGAACAGGCCTTTGGCAAACAGTTTGCCCAAGGACTCCTCCGGCAAGGCCGCCTGGCCCACCTGCGCACCGCCCTTGCTGCGCAGTGCGCCATATCCCATCCAGATCAGGTAGAGTCCCCCCGCAACCTTCAGCGCGGTGAATGCGGTTGGCGATGCTGCAATCAGGGCGCCCACGCCCAGCGCGGCCAACAGTGTATGGCTAAGGCAACCGAGGGCGCAGCCCAGGCCGAAAACCACGCCCTGCTTGCGTCCACGAGACATGCCCATACTTAAGACCATCAGGTTATCCGGACCTGGGGAAACAGTAATGAGCATGGCGGCAGCCAGGAAGGCCAGCCCTTGTTCAGGAGAAATTAACATAGCCAGGATCATACACGAGTGCGCCGGGGCATAACAATTCAGTATCACGCCATGATTATTTGTCCATTACAATAATTGCTATTGAGGAGATCATTAATATTTTGCTTTCTTCGTTTGCATCATTTATTGAACTGCTTGCACCCCTCTTATTAATCGTGGGGTTGGCGGCGTTTATCCTGCTGATATGGGAGAACCGCAGCCTAAAGAAGCAATTACAGGCGCGGGAAGCCGCGCTGAGGCAAACCCAGATTCAAAATGAAAAACTTGGCCGGCACCGGATCGACTTCCTGGCGGCCATGAGTCACGACATCCGCACCCCGCTGGCCGGCGTGATCGGCATGCTGAAATTTGCGCTGCGCGACCGCACCATCGCCGACCGCACGGTCGAATACCTGCGCATCGGCCTGAAGAACAGCGAAGCCTTGCTGGCCATCCTGAACGACCTGCTCGATTTCTCCCGCATCGATGCAGGCCGCCTGTCGATCAACACCCAGGACCTGGACCTGATCGACATCATCGACGAAGCCATCACCATCCTGCGTCCGCAAGCTGACGCCAAGGCCCTGCTGCTGCGCTGCGAACTGGCGCCCGGCCTGCCGCGCCATGTACAGGGCGACCCGAATCGCATCCGCCAGATCCTGCTCAACCTGCTGGGCAATGCCATCAAGTTCACGGAGCGCGGCGAGGTACGGCTGCGCGCATCCGGTGAAACGACCGACGGCCTGGCGCGGGTCAGCTTCAGCATCAGCGATACGGGACCTGGCATTCCGCTGGAAATGCTGCCACGCCTGTTCCGCAAATTCGAGCCGGCCGACCTCTCTTCCACCCGCCGCGCCGACGGTCCCGGCCTTGGCCTGGCCATCTGCAAGGAGCTGGTGGACCTAATGGGCGGCCAGATCGAAGCCGATACCCGCATCGGCAAAGGCACCACGCTGCGCTTCTCGCTGCCGCTGGCCCTGGGCGGACCGCCGGAACAGGACCCGGTCAAGATCCCGGCCCACCTGCGCCATGCCTACCGCCTGCGCGTGCTGTGCGCGGAAGACGTGCGCACCAACCAGATCATCATCAGCACCCTGCTGGAAGGCATGGGCCATGAAGTGACCGTCGCCGAAAACGGCCTGGAAGCCCTGCGCGCCCTGCATGAAAGAGACTTCGACGTGGTGCTGATGGATGGCCGCATGCCGCAAATGGACGGCGAGCAGGCGGCGCGCCTGGTGCGCCGCGGCGGCAGCCAGGACTTCCCGTCACGCGACCCGCTGATCCCGATCATCGCCCTCACCGCCAATGCCAGCGACCTCGATCGCGCCCGCTACCTGTCGGCCGGCATGGATGCCTTCCTCAGCAAGCCGGTCGACGAGCGGCTGCTGTTCGACCAGCTCGAAAAAACCATCGCCCAACTGCTCAATCGCGGCCGCAGCCTGCCGCGCACCGCCCCCACGCTGGCGGAACTGGACGACATGTTCGGCGTGGAGCCGGCTAGCCCGGCGATCCATATCCTGCCGCTCAGCGGCATGACGGCACGCCACCAGCAGCGCATCGCGCAAGCTTTCCTGGAGGAGGCGCCGCGCCGCCTGGACGAAGGCCGCCTGGCGCTGCAGAACGGCGACGGCGAAGGCGCCACCAGTGCTTTCCACGCGCTGAAAGGCAGTTGCGGCTACCTGAGTGCGCCGGAACTGCACACCCTGTGCCATCAAATGGAAAAAGCCAGTGCGGCCGGCGATCTGGAATCCGCCTCCACCTTGTTGCCGGAACTCGAAACGTTGATCCTGCAAGCTTGCGCCGACCTGCGTCGCGACGATACGATAGCTGCATGACGACACAACGCGCCTGGGTGCGCATGCCATCCGGCCGGCGGCTGGACTTGCTGGACCCCACGCCCTTCGATTGGGACGACGCCGACCTGGCACTGGGCCTGGCACGCACCTATCGCTGGGGCGGCCACTCGGCCTGGCCCCTGCCGCTCTCCGTTGCCCAGCACTCGATCACGGTATTGCAATTGCGCCGCCTGTGGTCGCCCGCCCCGCTCGATCCGCTGCGCTGCTTGCGCGAGCTGCTGCACGACGCAGAGGAAGGCTTGCTCGGCTTCGACTGCATCTCGGTGCTCAAGCCCTTCCTTGGCGACAGCTTCCGCGAGCTGAGCCAGCGGCTGGAACAGGCCGTCTTCCTGCGCTATGGCTTGCCGGCCTGGACGCCAAAGGAATACCAGGTCCACAAGCGCGCCGACCGCCTGGCGGCAGCGAGCGAAGCCGTGCACGTGGTGGGCTGGAGCGATGAAGAAGTGCGGCGCACATTGAAGATTACCGCCGTGCCCTTACACGAAGATCCATTGCAAGCCTTATACGGCGAGCCGGCCTGGGAACCCTGGCCGCCGGGGCTCGCTTGTGAACGTTTCCTGGATGAACTGAATCGCCTCAAGGCGGCGGCTTCATAGTCCGGATGATAAAATTGCCGTAAAGCGAAGTTTTTAAAGACGAAATTTCAGTTATCCACTCCTGCTGTGGATAAACGTGTGGAGAAGCGGCTCTTGACAGCCTGTTTCGCCTTTAACGACGCGGCTTTCAACAAATTGCCCAATTCTTTGGCAGCCGATTAGTCTGAATAGAATCAATGACTTAGCAAGGCAGAGTGCATGCCTTTTTGCAACTCACTGGGCCTTCGGAAAATATTTTGACAAAAGTTCTGGCGCGGAATAGTGTGTCCACAACCGACAAAGGAAAATGCATGGACGTGAAAGTTCCTGACGACGATTCAAGCGAAGGATGGATGATCGACGACGAGGCGCAAGCCAGCTCCGCCGAGCAGGCTCCAGGCACGAATCCCGCTCCATGGCGGGTGCTGATCGTCGATGATGACGTTGACGTCCACGTAGTCACGAAATTCTCCCTCAGCAATGCCTGCTTCATGGGGCGCCGCCTCAGCTTCCTGCATGCCTACTCCGGCGAAGAGGCCCTGACGACCCTGCGCAACAATCCGGATGTCGCCCTGGTGCTGCTGGACGTGATCATGGAAACCAGCGATGCAGGCCTGCGCGTGGCCAACCAGATCCGCTCGGAACTCAAGAACGAACTGGTGCGCATCGTGCTTCGCACCGGCCAGCCCGGCCAGGCCCTCGAGCACAGCATCATTCTTGACTACGACATCAATGATTTCTGGTGCAAGACCGACCTCACCACGCGCAAGCTGTTCACCACCGTGATTTCTTCGCTGCGCAACTACTCCGACCTGCAGATCCTGCAATCGCAACTGGCCAAATACAGCCAGCACCGCGAGCAATTCGCCGCGATCCTGCAAGGCCTGCAAAACGGCCAAGCGTGGTCGGGCCAACTGGTCATCGGCCAGCCTGCTTCGACTGTGGATATCCAGGTCCAGCCGGGCGCTGAACCAGGCAGTTTCAAGGCCTCCGGCCGCATCCTGAAATAACCACTGTACGCACGTACAGTGGTTATTTTGCGGTCATCTACCATCAAATTCCAGACAAACTGCCGTAAGTGGCGGATTGAAAAGGGCTTTTCCGATTATCCACATTGTCTGTGGATATCTTTGTTGATAAGAGGGTCTTGACAAGGCAAACAGCCCTCAACGACGCCATTTCCAACAAACTGCCTGTTCAATGTGCAGAAAAAAGCACCTTAAAAATCAACGACTTAAAATCTCACGAATTATCACATGCGTTCTTTAACTAATTAAAGTCGCGCGTTACTTTTCGTTAATTCTTGTGCATAACCTGAGCTGCCGCACGCCGTTGGGCCGGTTGCAGCAAGACGCGCTGGATGATGTGGGGAGCGATGTTATGGGACTTCATATACTCCACTGCGCACAAGGTGCTGAAACTGGCTTGCACCTCGATACCTCGGTCGACGATTGCACTGCGCGCCGCATCGACGCGTGGCAGGTATTGCAGCAGATCCATAAGAACACCTTCGGGCGGGGTGGGCGGTCAAGGAAGTATTGACCATGTCGCCAATAAGTCAATGGCCCGCCCGCAACAACTACTGCCGAGCTCGTGTCACCCCGTGGGGTCACACCCCAAGTGTGACACGAGCACAGCCGCGTCCCGCTGAGGCCGTGTCACACTTGGGGTGTGACCCCAGGGTGTGACACGGACTGGGCCGTAGGGCCTAGTGATTCTGGTAGCCGCCGAAGTGTTTGACCGGGCTCCACTCGGGCTGCACGGGCGGTAGGTCGGGGGCGTATTGGCCGAAGTCGGCGCCGGCGTGGACGATGCGGCCGTTGACCACCGTTAGCGCGCTCTCCAGCGTCTTGATTTCGGCTTCGGGGATGCTGAAGTAGTCCTTCGGCAGGATCACCAGGTCGGCGTATTGGCCTTTGGCGAGCTGGCCTTTCAGCTTTTCTTCGCCGCTGAACCAGGCACTCCCTTGCGTCATCAGTTTCAGCGCTTCGTAGCGGCTCAGGCGGTCCTTGGCCTGCCACAGCGGCATGCCACCGGCAGTCTTGCCGGTCACCGCCCAATAGATCGATGGCCACGGGCCATAGCTCGACACGCGCGTGCCATCCGTGCCCAGGCCGACCGGGATCTTCATTTCCAGCATCTTGCGGATCGGGGGCATCTGGCGCGCCTGCTCGCCATAGCGCTTCCAATAGAGCTCGCCCTGGAAGTACATGCGGTCCTGCACCGCCACGCCGCCACCCAGCTTCTTGACGCGCGCCAGTTGCTCCTCGCTGATGGTCTCGGCGTGGTCGAAGAACCAGCGCAAGCCGTTCAACGGCACTTCGCGGTTGACCTTTTCGATCACTGCCAGGTCGCGTTCGATCGATTCGCCGTAAGTGGCGTGGATGCGGAATGGCCAACGGTTCTTCACCAGCAGGCGCAGCACCGGTTCCAGCTCGCTTTCCATATGGCCCGGCATTTCAGGGCGCGGCTCGAGGAAGTTCTCGAAATCGGCTGCGCTCCAGACCAGGTTCTCCCCGGCCCCTTCGGTGTTGTAGCCATTGGCGTAGAACATATGGTCGTTGTGGTCCGGCTTGGCCATGGCCAGCCAGCGCTGGTAATCCTCCAGCTCCTTGCCGGGCTTTTGCGCGAACAGGTAGTAGGAGGTGCGCACGGTCAGCTTGCCGTCCCTGGCCAGCTCCAGGCTGACCGCGTAGTCGTCGGGATAGGCCTGGCCGCCGCCGCCCGCATCGATGGCGCTGGTCACGCCCAGGCGGTTCATCTCGCGGTAGAACTGGATGGTGGAATTCAGCTGCTGCTCGCGCGGCAGCACGCCGGTCTTGCCCAGCGTGGAATAAAGCACCATGGCATTGGGCTTGGCCACCAGCAGGCCGGTCAGCTTGCCGTCGGCGCCCAGCTCCACCACACCGTCCTTGTATTTGGTGTCCTTGTCGTAGCCCAGGACTTCAATGCCCTTCTTGTTCACGAAGCCAAGGCCATACAGGTAGAGGATGAATACGGGCTTGTCCGGCACCGCCTCATTCAGCTCTTCCAGCGTCGGCAGGCGCTTTTCTTCGAACTGGAATTCATTGAAACCGCCCACCACCTTGATCCAAGCGCCGTCCGGCGTGCGGGCCGCCTGTTCGCGCAGCATCTGCATCGCGCGCTTGAGCGAGGTCACGCCATCCCAACGCAGCTCGGCGTTGTAATTCAGGCCCTGGCGGATGATGTGGAGGTGGGAGTCGTTCAGGCCGGGAATGACCGTGCGGCCGCCGGCGTCGATCACTTGCGTGCCCGGCTTCTTCAGCTTGAGCACCTGGGCATCGCTGCCCACCGCAGTAATCACACCGCCCTTGATGGCTACTGCCTGCGCGAAGCTGCCTTCACGCGTCATCGTGGCGACTTTGCCATTGGTGATGATCATGTCTGTCGCAGACGCCTGCGACAGACCGGCAGCCAGCAAGGCTGCGGCCAGCAACGGTCTGTTCATGGGCTTATTCCTTGACGGACTCGATCGAGAAGCCGAGGGTCAGTTCGTCGCTGACATGCGGAGCGTATTTGCCGGCACCGAAATCGGAGCGCTTGATCTTGGCGACCGCATTGGCGCCGCAAGCGTCCTTCTTCAGCATTGGGTGCGGCATGCATTGGAAGGAAGTCACTTCCAGGTTCACCGGCTTGGTCACACCCTTGATGGTCAGATTGCCTTCCACACCTACCACCTTGTCGCCGTTGAACAGGAACTTGGTCGATTTGTAGGTGATGGCCGGATATTTGGCGGAATCGAGGAAGTCAGGACCTTGCAGGTGGCCGTTGAACAGGTCGGAACCGGTATTGACCGATTTCGGGTCGATGGTCACTTCCACCGAACCAGTCTTGGCGGCGCGGTCGATCTGGATCTTGCCGGTGGTGCTGTTGAACTTGTTCACCTGGGTCGAATAGCCGAAGTGGCTGTATTCGAAGCGGGAGAAAGAGTGCATTGGATCGATGGCATAGGTTTCAGGTGCGGCCGATGCGGCAAGCGAGAAACCAGCGGCGAGGGCAAAGGCGATCAGTTTTTTCATTGTCTAACACTCCAGGTGGGGGATGATGGCCCATTATGCGACGACTGCCGATCAGTGTAAAACGCATAATGTGCGCACTACCGATCGACTTTTTCGATAGTAGGCACCACTTGGGAGCGAAAAACAATCACCCTTTCGAGGTATCGGGCTGCAGCAGGCGCTCCAGCAAACGCCGTTCGAGGGCGGCAAAGGCGGCATCGCCGCGCTGCCTCGGGCGCGCCAGATGCACCGGCAGGTCCAGTGCTATGCGGCCCTGTTCCACCAGCAGCACGCGATCGGCCAGGGCCAGGGCTTCCTGCACGTCGTGCGTTACCAGGACGGCGGTGAAGCCGCGCTGGCGCCAAAGCGATTCGATCAACTGCTGCATTTCGATTCGCGTCAGCGCGTCGAGTGCGCCAAGTGGTTCGTCCAGCAGCAGCACGTTCGGTTCGTGCACCAGGGCTCTTGCCAGCGCCACGCGCTGCCGCTGTCCGCCGGAAAGCTCGGCCGGCCAGTCGTCGGCGCGTTCGGCCAGGCCGACTGTGGAAAGCGCGCCTGCGGCGCGGCCAAGTGCATACGGCAGGCCGAGCGCCACGTTCTGCAGCACCGTCTTCCATGGCAGCAGCCGCGGTTCCTGGAACATGATGCGCAGGCTGGCATCGGCGGCGCCGTTGCCGACGCGGGTGCGCCCTTCGTCAGCGATTTCAATGCCCGCGATCGCGCGCAGCAGCGTGCTTTTACCGCAGCCGCTGCGCCCCACGACGGCAACGAACTCGCCGGCTTTCAGGTTCAGGTCAACGCCATGCAATACGCGCCGCGCACCATAGGCTTTGCCCACTCCCTCCAGCACGATGCCGGCGCCCAGGCGTGCCACCGGCTGCCGCTCGGGTGGGGACAATTCCTGGCGCGCATAGGCCAGCAAGTCACTGTCGATCAAAGTTGGTGCCAGCAGCATGGACACTCCTTATCGGTAGGCTGGATTCCAGCGCAGGTAATGTTTTTCAAGGCCACGTGCCAGCATGTCGGCCAGCTTGCCCAGCACCGCGTACAGCAGGATGCCGACCAGCACCACGTCAGTCTGCAGGAACTCGCGTGCATTCATCGTCATGTAGCCGATGCCGGCCTGCGCAGAAATGGTTTCTGCGACGATCAGCAGCACCCATACCAGCCCTAGCGAGAAGCGCACGCCGACCAGAATCGAGGGCAAGGCCGCCGGCAGGATCACTTCGCGGTACAGCGGCCAGCCGCGCAAACCGTAGCTGCGCGCCATTTCGACCAGCCCGGCATCGGTCGAACGGATGCCATGGAAGGTGTTCAGGTAGACCGGGAAGAACACCCCTACCGCGAGCAAGAACAGCTTGGCCGTTTCGTCGATGCCGAACCACAGGATCACCAACGGTATCAGGGCCAATGCCGGGATGTTGCGCACCATTTGCAGCGTTGTATCGAGCAGGGTTTCCGCCTGGCGCCAGGTGCCGGTCAGCAGGCCAAGCACCAGGCCGGCGCTGGCGCCGATGGCAAAGCCGCTGGCGGCGCGCCACAGGCTGGTTTTCAAGTGCTGCCACAGCTCACCCGAGACGGCCAGCGACCAGAAGGCTTGTGCCACCGCCAGCGGTTCGGGCAGGATGCGGCTGGAGAGCCAGCCGATGCGCGCCGCCAGCTCCCAGGCCAGCAGCAAGGCAAGCGGCAATGCCCAGGGCACCAGCGCTTTGCGCCAAGCCATCTCAGGCCGCCTTCTTCGGCACGATGTTCGATGCCATGACTTCGCCGAAGGGGCCAGTCAGCGACTGTTCGCCCGCAGCCTTGCCTTTGCCCAGCAACGGAAACACCAGTTCGGCGAAGCGGTAGGATTCTTCCAGGTGCGGGTAGCCGGAGAAGATGAAGCTCTCGATGCCGAGCGCCTCGTATTCGCGGATGCGCGCCACCACGGTTTCCGGATCGCCTACCAGTGCCGTTCCCGCACCGCCGCGCACCAGCCCAACGCCGGCCCACAGGTTGGGCGACACTTCCAGCCTGTCGCGGCGGCCGCCGTGCAAGGCAGCCATGCGGCGCTGGCCGACGGAATCCATCTTGCTGAATGCCGCCTGTGCATTGGCGATGACGTCGTCGCTCAGGTGGCTGATCAACTTGTCGGCGGCAGCCCAGGCTTCCTCGCTGGTTTCTCGCACGATCACATGCAGGCGGATGCCGAAACGGATCTTGCGGCCATGGCGTGCGGCCCGCGCCCGCACGTCGGCGATCTTTTCCGCCACGGCGGCCGGGGGCTCGCCCCAGGTCAGGTAGACGTCGACCTGCTGCGCGGCCAGCTCGTGCGCCGCTTCGGAGGAGCCGCCGAAATACAGCGGCGGATACGGCTTCTGCGCCGGTGGGTACAGGGTACGCGCGCCTTTGACGGTAATGTGCTTGCCTTCAAAGTCGTAGCCCGCCTCGCCGCCCTCGCCTGCCAGCGCGGCGCGCCAGACGCGCAGGAATTCGTCGGAAATTTCATAGCGCTGGGCGTGGCTGGCAAACACGCCGTCGGCCTCCAGCTCCTGCTGGTCGCCGCCGGTTACCACGTTCACCAGCAGGCGTCCGTTGGACAGCCGGTCGAAGGTCGACGCCATGCGCACCGCCAGGCCGGGTGTGGACAGGCCCGGCCGCACGGCAACCAGGAATTTGAGCTGCCTGGTCACCGGAATCAGCGACGAAGCGACCACCCAGGCGTCCTCGCAGGAACGGCCGGTTGGCAGCAGTACGCCATCGTAGCCCAGCGTATCGGCTGCAACAGCGACCTGGCGCAGGTAATCGGCATCGACCGCGCGCGCACCCTGGGTGGTGCCAAGGTAACGGCTGTCGCCATGGGTTGGAATGAACCAGAAGATATCGGAAGTCATTTGGTGTCCTTCAAGGCTTGAGCAGGGCTTCCCTGACGATGATTGGTTTCGGAATCAGCTTGAGCGTGGCGAAAGCATCGGCCACTTTCTGCTGTTCCTGGATGACCTGCGCTGTCACCGGCAGCACGCCGTAGGCATAGCGGGTGGCCGCCAGTTCGACTACCGGCGGCTCCAGCCCGGTCTGCGCCGACAAGATGGCCGCCACCTCCTTCGGCTTGCCGGCGCCCCATGCATCGACCTTGGCCAGTTCGTCGATGACGATGCCGACAATCTCGCGGTTCTTTTGCGCATAGCTGCGCGAAGCGAGGTAGAACTGGTGGTTGGCTACCAGGCCTTTGCCGTCGGCGATGACCCGCGCCCCCAGCTGCTTCTCGGCTGCAGCCAGGAAGGGGTCCCAGATCACCCACGCATCCACGCTGCCGCGCTCAAAGGCGGCACGCGCATCGGCTGGCGGCAGGAACACGGTTTGCACGTCCTTGTATTGCAGGCCGGCCTTCTCGAGCGCCTTCAGCAGCAGGTAATGGACATTGGAACCTTTGTTCAGGGCGATCTTCTTGCCCTTCAAGTCCGCCACGCTGCGCAACGCGGACTGCTTGGGCACCACGATCGCCTCGCTGGCCGGAGATGGCGGCTCGTTTCCTACGTACACCAGGTCGGCTCCCGCTGCCTGTGCAAAGATCGGCGGCGCTTCACCTACCGTGCCGAAGTCGATGCTGCCCACGTTCAGGCCTTCCAGCAGCACCGGGCCGGCCGGGAATTCCGTCCACTTCACGTCGACACCCTTCTCGGCCAGGCGCATCTCCAGCGTGCCACGGCCCTTGAGCAAGGTCAGCGTGCCGTATTTCTGGTAGCCGATGCGCAGCACCTGCTTCTCTTGTGCCAGCGCGGCGGAAGGCAGCAGGCCGGCCGCTACGCCGGCCAGGAAAATGCCGATCGCAAAAAGTCCAAGGGTGCGGCGGCGCGTCGCCCGTGCTAGCTGGTATTGGTTCATGGGTTTCCTTATGCGGATTGAAGATCGTTGAATTCGCCGTGGCGCGGCAGCAGCGCTTGCGAAAGCGCGGCAACGCCTGCATCGACCCGCGCCGCAATCGGCAGAGCAAGCAGCAGGCCGCGTTCTTCGGTCCATTGCAGTTGCTGCGGCGTGGCGAAAATGCTGGCCAGAACGTGGCGCGCCTCCAGTGCCTGCAGCACCGGCCGCAGCGCGTAATCGAGGGCCAGCAAATGGGACTGGCTGCCGCCCGTCGCGATGGGCAGCACCACCTTGCCTGCCAGCCCGTCCTGCGGCAGCAGGTCCAGGAAGGCTTTCAGTATGCCTGCGAAGGAAGCCTTGTAGACCGGCGTGGCAATCACCACTGCGTCGGCATCGCGCACGGCCTGTAAGGCGCGCTGCACGGACGGGTCTTCCGCCAGCCCATGCAGCAAGGCGCGCGGCGGCAGGTCGCGCACATGGATGCGGCTATACCTGTGTCCCAGCACTGCCAGGCGTTCGCCGATGTGCTGCAGCAGACGATTGGAACTGGATGGTTGTGCGGGACTGCCGCTGATAAGCAAGATAGTCATGGGCCTAGCGTAAGGCGCACGGTTCGCCGGGCAAACGAATTGTTTCGCAAATAGATATTCAGTTTTCTTCGTGGACGCTTGCTCGCGTCGGCGGCAATACTGAAAACATCGCAACCCGAAAGACCTTCCATGACCAATGCATTACTCAAGCCACAGCCACTCGACCCGCTGGCGATCGCCGAGGAGTTGGCAAGCAGTTTTTCTGCCAGCGCCGTAGAACGCGACCGCCAGGGCGGCCACGCAGCACGCGAACGCCGCCAGCTGCGCGAGTCCGGCTTGCTCACTCTCTCCGTGCCGCGCGAATTCGGCGGCGAAGGCGCCAGCTGGATCACGGTGAACCAGGTGGTCCGCATTTTGGCGCGCGCCGACAGCGCGCTGGCCCACCTGTTCGGCTTCCACCACCTGCAGCTCGCCGGCATCCAGTTGTACGGCAGCGCGCGCCAGCAACGCGAACTGCTCACGGCCACGGTTGAACAGGGTCTGTTCTGGGGCAATGCCCTGAACCCGCTCGACCAGCGCACCGTCGCCACCGAACAGGGCGATGGCTTCGTGCTGTCCGGCGTGAAGAGCTTCAGTTCCGGCTCGGTCGGTTCCGACTGGCTCACCGTGTCGGCATGGCACGCGCCAACGCAAAGCGCGCTGATCGGCGTACTGCCAAGCACCAGCGAAGGTGTTTCGATCCGTCCTGATTGGGATGCTTTTGGCCAGAAGCAGACCGATAGCGGCAGCGTGGAATTCCGCGGTGTCGCACTGCCGGCCGGCCTGGTGTTGCAGCCGCCCGGCCAAAAGCCATCCCCGCGCGCCACCCTGCGCTCGCAGGTCGCACAACTGATCATGGCCAACCTTTACCTCGGCATCGCTGAAGGCGCCTTTGAAGCGGCGCGCAGCTTCACTAGCGAACAATCGCGTCCCTGGTTCGCATCCAATGTGGCCGCGGCAACCGAAGATCCTTTCGTGCAGCACCGCTATGGCGAGTTGTGGACCTTGCTGCGGCCCGCAGCCGTACTGGCGGGCCACGCCGCGCTGGAACTGGACGCGGTACTGGGCAAAGGCGCGCTGGTGACCGAACGTGAGCGCGGCGAACTGGCCATTTCCGTTGCCGAGGCCAAGGTGCTGTCGCATCGCGCGGGCATCGAAGTATCGAACCAGTTGTTCGAACTGACCGGCGCCCGCGCCACTTCCAGCAAGCTGGGACTGGACCGTTTCTGGCGCAACGTGCGCGTGCATACGCTGCACGACCCGATCGACTACAAGTACCGCGACCTCGGACGCTATGCCCTGCACCGCACCTTGCCTGAGCCGACAGCCTATTCCTGATCCATGACCATCGAACCACTTATTCAATTGGACCGTGTCGCGCGCAGCTTTGCGCAAGGCCCAGGTGAGCGACTGCACGCGGTGCGCGACGTCAGCCTGACGATCGGGCGCCGCGAGATCTTCGGCCTGGCCGGCAAGAGCGGTGCCGGCAAGTCGACTTTGCTGCGCATGATCAACCTGCTGGAGCGTCCCGACAGGGGCCGTGTGCTGGTGGAGGGGGACGACCTGACCGCCCTCGGCAAGGGCGCGCTGCGCGCCGCACGACAGAACATCGGCATGATCTTCCAGCAATTCAACCTGCTGCGCAACGCAACGGTCGCCGAGAATGTCGCGTTTCCCTTGCACATCCATGGCGGCCATGGCCGGCAAGACGTGGCACGCCGGGTGGCAGACTGCCTGGCTCTGGTGGGACTGGAGGACAAGGCGGGCAGCTATCCTTCGCGCCTGTCCGGCGGGCAGCAGCAGCGTGTGGCAATTGCGCGCGCGCTGGCCAGCAGACCGGCCGTCCTGCTTTGCGACGAGCCCACCTCGGCGCTTGATGCCGAAACGACGCGCGCCCTGCTGGCGACACTGCAGGACGTCAACCAGCGGCTGGCTGTGACCATCGTGATCGTGAGCCACGAACTGGACGTGCTGGCCTCGATCTGCCAGCGCGTGGCGGTGATCGAGGACGGCACGGTCGCCGAACAGTTCCACGTCGCCGACTGGCCGGCTCCGCGCCAGACCGCCCTCGGCCGCGAGCTGGCAGCGCTGTCGGCGCAGGCCTCGCTGGCAGCCGGCGTCGCCTTGCGAAAGGAAGCTGCCCATGTTTGAAAAATACCTCTCGCTGCTGCCCGAGCTGGTGCAAGCGCTGGCGCAAACCGGCACCATGCTTGGCATCGGTTTGTCCATCGCCGTGCTGTTGGGCGGCCCGCTTGGCATCATGCTGTTCCTGGTCGGCGATGGCCAGTCGCTGCAAAACCGTCCCCTGTCCGCACTGCTTGGCTGGCTGGTGAATACGGTGCGCTCCTTCCCTTTCATCATCCTGCTGGTATCGCTGGTGCCGTTCACGCGAGCGATTGCCGGCACCTCGATCGGCCCGCTGGCGGCGGCCGTTCCCTTGTCGGTGGCGGCAATCCCTTACTTCGCCCGCCTGGTCGAACAGAACCTGCGCGAAGTACCGCGCGGCGTGATCGAAGCAGCCCATGCCATGGGTGCCAGCGAACTGCAGATCGTGCTGCGGGTGCTGCTGGTGGAATCGCGTTCCGGCCTGGTGCTGGCACTGACGGTACTGGCAATCAGCTTCCTGTCCTATTCCGCAGTGGCTGGGGTAGTGGGCGGAGGCGGCATCGGCGACCTTGCCATCCGTTATGGCTATTACCGCTTCGAGACCGACGTGATGTTCGCCACTGTTGCCCTGCTGGTCCTGCTGGTGCAGGCAATCCAGTTCGCCGGCAATCGCATCGCGCGCCGCCTCGACAAACGATAACAAGGAGTGACAATGACTGTTCTACGACGTTCCGTACTGCTGGCCGCACTGGCCACCCTGGCCCTCGCTGCCGGCTCCGCTGCCGCCAAGGATCCGAAACAACTGGTGATCGGCACCAGCGCCGGCCCTTATGCCGACCAGATCAAGCTGGGCATCAAACCCATCCTCGAAAAGCAGGGCTACCAGGTCAAGCTGGTGGAGTTCAACGATTATGTGCAGCCGAACATCGCGCTGGCCGAAGGTTCGCTGGACGCCAATGTATTCCAGCACATCATCTACCTGAACAAGTTCGCAGCCGAGCATAAGCTGGCCTTGTCGCCGCTGGTCACCATCCCGACCGCGCCGATTGCCATCTACAGCAAGAAGCACAAAGCCTTGTCCGAGGTCCGCGACGGCACTACCGTGGCGCTGCCGAACGACCCGACCAACCAGGCGCGCGCCCTGGTGCTGCTGGACCAGCTTGGATGGATCAAGCTGAAAGCCGGCGCCGACCCGCTGCGCGCCTCCGAACGCGACGTGGCGCAGAACCTGAAGAAGGTCAGGCTGTTGCCGCTGGAAGCGGCCCAGCTTCCGCGTTCGCTGCAGGATGCCGACTACTCCTTCGTCAACGGCAATTACGCGCTGGCGTCCGGCCTCAAACTGAATGAAGCCCTGATGACGGAAAAGATCTCGCCCAACTATGTGAACCTGGTTGCCGTTCGTACCGCCGACAAGGACAAGCAGTTTGCGCGCGACATCGAGGCCGCCTACAAATCGAAGGAATTCCTGGCGGTCACCAACAAGCATTTCCGCGATTACGCCAAGACCGACTACCAGCTCGCCCTGGAAAAGGCGCAGTAGCACAATGGCCAGGCAGATTCGCTTCAACGCATTCCAGATGAACACCGCCGGGCATCAGTCGCCCGGGCTGTGGCGGCATCCGCGCGACAGCAGCCACCGCTACACCGATCCCCAGCATTGGATCGAGTTGGCGCAGTTGCTCGAGCGCGGTCTGTTCGACGCCGTATTCCTGGCCGACGTGCTGGGTGTGTACGACGTCTACAAGCAAAGTCACGCCACGGCGCTGGCGCGCGGCGTCCAGGTACCACTCAACGACCCGCTGGCCCTGGTGCCGCTGATGGCAGGCGTCACCGAGCACCTTGGCTTTGGCGTGACAGCCGCCCTCACCTATGAGCATCCCTACACTTTTGCACGCCGCCTGTCGACGCTGGATCACCTGACCCAGGGGCGCATCGGCTGGAATATCGTCACCGGCTATCTCGATAGCGCGGCCCGCAACCTCGGCCAGCAGCGTCAACTGGCGCACGATGAGCGCTACGACCTGGCCGACGAATACCTGGAGGTAGTCTACAAACTGTGGGAAAAGAGCTGGGAGGACGGTGCCGTCCTGCGCGACAAGGCCAGCGGAATCTATACCGATCCGGCCCGCGTTCACCCCATCGGCCACGAGGGCCGTTATTACAGCGTCCCTGGCATCCACTTGAGCGAACCGTCGCCGCAGCGCACGCCCTTCCTGTACCAGGCCGGCAGTTCGCCTCGCGGCAATGCGTTTGCCGGCCGCCATGCGGAGGCAGCCTTCGTCAGCGGCCCGGGCAAAGGCGTCGTCAAAGGCTATGTCGACAAGCTGCGCGCCGCGACAGCCGATGCCGGGCGCGATCCGGGCGCCCTGCTGGTCTATGGCCAGGCGCTGATCATTACCGGGGAAAGCAGCGAGCAGGCGCGCGAGCGCCATGCGGAATACCTGGAGCACGTTGACGTCGAAGCCGCCCTGGCCTTGCTGTCCGGCTGGACCGGCGTCGATTTCAGCCGCCTGCCGCTGGATGCCACCATCGACTACATCGAATCCGATGCCGGCCGCTCGGCGCTTGCCTCGTTCACCACCGCCGATCCCGGCCGCCAATGGACGGTGCGCGACGCCGCCCGCTTCATCGGCCTAGGCGGGCGCGGTCCGGTGCTGACCGGTGCAGCCAGCGAAGTGGCCGATCAGTTGGAAGACTGGCTCGACAGCACCGGCATCAATGGCTTCAACCTTGCGTTTGCGGTTGCCCACGAATCGATGCGCGACGTCGTCGACTATATCGTGCCCGAACTGCAGCGGCGCGGCCGCTACCCCACGTCCTACACCCCGGGCACCTTGCGCCACAAGCTGGCCGGCCGCGGCCCGCGCCTGGCGGCCAGCCATCCCGCTACACAGGTAGTCATTCCCTCCCATTTTTCCGAGGAAGCCTTATGAAACGCAGAACCCTGCTGCAAGCTGCCGGCGCCAGCGCCGCCCTGGCCACCCTGCCGCGCCTCGCGCACGCAGCCGCACCACTCAAGGAGCTGCGGCTCGATTACGCCTATTATTCGCCAGCCAGCCTGGTGCTGCGGCGCTTCGGCTGGCTGGAACAGGACTTTGCCACCGACGGCACCCAAGTCAAATGGGTACTGAGCGCCGGCAGCAATCGCGCTCTCGAATACCTGAACGCCAACAGCATCGACATCGGCTCGAGTGCCGGATTGGCGGCGTTGTTGGCGAAGGCAAACGGTAACCCAATCCGCACACCCTATATCTTCTCGCGCCCCGAATGGACTGCGCTGGTGGTACGCAAGGATTCCCCGATCCGCTCCCTGGCCGACCTGAAAGGCAGGAAGGTCGCCGCCACCAAGGGCACCGATCCCTACCTCTTCCTGCTGCGCGCCTTGCATTCGGCCAAGCTGCAGCGCAGCGATATCGAGCACATCTCGCTGCCGCATGCCGATGGCCGCGCCGCGCTGGAACAAGGCAAGGTGGATGCCTGGGCGGGGCTGGATCCGCACATGGCGGCCAGCGAACTGGAAGGAGGGTCCCGCCTCATTTACCGCAACGTCGCTTTCAATACTTACGGTTTCCTCAATGTACGGGAAGATTTTTTGGCCAGCCAGCCGGGTGCTGTCAGCCGGGTCATCCAGGGCTATGAAAAGGCGCGTGCCTGGATCCGCGCCAACCCGAGCGAAGCGGCGCGCATCCTGTCGGAGGAAGCCAAGGTGTCGCTGCCGATAGCGCTGCTGCAGCTCAAGCTGCGCACCGACTTCTCCAATCCGCAGCCGTCCAGCGAGCACGTGAAAGCCCTGCAGGCAGCGGCGCCGATCCTGCTCGACGAAGCACTGGTCAAGCCGGGCAGCGACTTGCCGCGCCTGATCGCTGAGCTGGTGGACACCCGCTTCGCCCAAGCGCTGATTGCCCGCGCATGAGCGAACAGGCAGCAATTTATCCCGGCCAGGGAGGGGCGCACACGGCCCGTGCGGCCGGCGCGGTCCCGAGCGCGCCGGCACGCCGCCGCCATTTGCCAGGCTGGCTGCTTGGCCTGCTGCTGCCGGCCGCCTTGCTGGCCTGCGCCGAACTGGCAGTTCGCGCGGGCGTCCTGGCGCCAAACCTGCTGCCGCCGCCAAGCGCCATCCTGGCGACGATTGCGGAGCTGGCGCAGCGCGGACTGGCCGGTCATATTGCGGCCAGTGCACTCAGGGTCGCCGCCGGCTTTGCGGCCGGCGCCCTGGCAGCGATCCTGCTCGGCGCTGCCACTGCGTTGCACCGGCCAACCCACGCCATTTTCGACCCAACGTTGCAAGCGTTGCGCGCCATTCCTTCGCTGGCCTGGGTACCGCTTCTGCTGCTCTGGCTCGGCATCGACGAAGCGCCGAAACTTGCGCTGATCGCCATCGGCGCCTTCTTCCCCGTCTACATGGGTGTTGGTGCCGGCATCCGCGGCGTTGACCGCAAGCTGGTGGAAGTGGCACGCCTGTACCGGCTCTCGCCGTCGCAGCAGGCCAGGCAAGTATTGCTGCCGGCCGCGCTACCGGCCATCCTGACCGGCCTGCGCAACGGCCTGGGCCTGGCCTGGATGTTCATGGTGGCGGCAGAACTGATTGCCGCCAGCAAGGGCCTTGGCTACCTGCTCAGCGATGGCCGCGAAACCAGCCGTGCCGACATCGTGCTGGCAGCGATCCTGCTGCTAGCCGTACTGGGAAAAGCCAGCGACAGCCTGGTGCTCCGCCTCGAACAACGCCTGCTGGCCTGGCGCGACAGCTTTGAAAGCACCGACCATGCTTGATATCCGCATCGACAGCAAATCCTATGGCGACCAGAAGGTACTGGGGCCATTGCACCTTCAATTGAAGCAAGGGGAAGTCGTCAGCCTGCTGGGCGCCAGCGGCAGCGGCAAAAGCACCCTGCTTTCCATTCTCGCGGGACTGGACCGCGATTGGCGCGGCAGTCTGCACCTGGACGGAGCCGCCTTGCACGGCGTGCACCCGGCGGTCAGCCTGGTATTCCAGGAACCGCGCCTGTTTCCCTGGCTGACAGTGGCTGAGAACCTGCGTTTTGGCCTGCCTTCCTCGGACGACTGCGGCTGCGAAGTGGAGTTGCTGCTGGCAGAAACCGGCCTGCAAGGGCTGGGCCAGCGCCTACCCAAGCAGCTATCCGGCGGCCAGGCCCAGCGTGCAGCCATCGCACGCGGCTTGATGCGCCGCCCGCGCGTGCTGCTGCTCGATGAGCCGTTTTCGGCGGTCGACGCCTTTACGCGGATGAAGCTGCAAGACCTGCTGCTGCGGGTCGCAGGCCACCACCAATTGACCATCCTGCAGGTCACGCACGACATCGACGAAGCGCTCTACCTGAGCGACCGCATCCTGGTCCTGGCTTCCGGTGGTGGTCCGCTGCGCGGGGAATTCACGGTTCCGGCGGCTCGGCCGCGCAGCCGCAGCGAGGCCAGCCTGCTGCCGTTGAAGCACCGGGTACTGGACTTGCTGCACCTGGCCGAGCAGGCCGGTTAGTCGCTGCGCATTTGCGCCTGGGAGACATTGCTGTTCGGCGGCACGCTCTGCGTCAGCCAGACGTTGCCGCCGACGGTAGAGCCGGCGCCGATGGTGATGCGTCCCAGCACTGTGGCGCCGGCGTAGATCACCACGTCGTCTTCCACGATCGGATGGCGCGGCGTGCCCTTGATCAGCTGTCCCGATTCGTCCGCGGGGAAGCGCTTGGCGCCCAGCGTCACATGCTGGTACAGCCGCACACGCTCGCCAATGATGGTGGTCTCGCCGATGACGACGCCGGTACCGTGATCGATGAAGAAGCTGGCGCCGATGTGCGCCGCCGGGTGGATATCGATGCCGGTGCGGGAATGGGCGATATCGCTGACGATGCGGGCGATGAACGGTGCGCCCAGTTTATGCAGGCTATGCGCCAGGCGATAATGCAGGATGGCGACCATGCCCGGATAGCACAGGAGGATTTCCGCGATCGAGGTCGCCGCCGGGTCGCCGGCATACGCGGCCTGTACGTCTGACACGACCAGCGCACGGATCCGCGGCAGCGAGGCAGCAAAAGCCCGCGTAATGCCCTGCGCCGTGGCGAGCTGCGCTTCCTCGGTCTCCGCCACGCCGGCGCCGAACTGCAAGCCGCGCCGCACCTGTTCATGCAGGCGGTCCAGCGTCGTGTTGAGGGTATCGCCAACGAAGTAGTCGATGCTCTCGTCGGTCAGGTTCGGCCGCCCGTAATGGGTCGGGAACAAGGCCGCTGACAAACCCTCCAGGATCTGCACCAGCTCGGCACGCGAAGGCAGCTCGCGCACCCGGCGCTGGTGGCGGATATTGTGGGTCGCTTCGCGCGATACGCGTAGCTGGTTAACCACCTCGTCGAGGTCCCAGCGTGCTGCGCCGCTCGCGGCGCCGTAAGAGTCGATAGCCATAAGGCACAAGAATATCGAGATTACATTGAAAAGCGAAAGAAACTGTTTGCACAAGCTTATGCTTTTCAGTCATAAGCAGATAGTCCGGGTTTCCCTTAAAATAGCGCGCTCACTCTCGGGCACCACATGAAGAACATCCTGCTTACCCTGCTGCTTGCCGGCCTGACCATGGTCGGTCCGCTGGCAATCGACACCTATTTGCCGTCTTTCCCTGCGATTGCGGAGACTTTCAACGCCAGCCCGATGGCGATCCAGCAGACCCTGAGCCTGTTCCTGTTCACCTTTGCCTTCATGATGCTGTTCTATGGCACGCTGTCGGACAGCTTCGGCCGCCGCCCGGTCATCCTGTGGTCCCTGGTGCTGTATGTCCTCGCTTCGCTGGGTGGCGCCCTGGCCGGCTCCTTCGGTTTCCTGCTTGGCGCGCGCATCCTGCAAGGCCTGGCGTCCGGCGCCGGCTCCGTGATCGGCCGCGCCATCGTGCAGGACCGTTTCCAGGGCATGGAAGCCCAGAAAATCCTCGGCAACATCATGATGGTATTCGGCCTGGCGCCAGCCATTGCGCCGGTGTTGGGCGGCTGGATGCAGGTGTCCTTCGGCTGGCGCTCCATCTTCTGGTTCCTGGCTGCCTTCGGCGTATTGATGTGGGTTGCCGTCTGGCGCTGGCTGCCTGAAAGCCTGCCGCAGGAGAAGCGGCACCCGCTGCACCTGGGGGCGATCGCCCGCAACTACTGGATGGTGCTGAAGCATCGTCAGTTCCTGCTGCTGTCGGTATCGCTCGGCGCAGCGTTTGGTGGCTTTGCCCTGTATATCGGCTCCGCCGCCTACTTCATCATGCACATCCTGAAGCTGCCGGAAACCGCCTTTGCCTGGCTGTTCATCCCCCTGATCAGCGGCCACGTGCTGGGCGCCACCATGAGCGGCAGGCTGGCGCACCGCATGGCGCCGGCCCGACTGATCCGCCTGAGCTACGGCCTGATGGCAATCGCCGCAGCGCTCAACGTGGGCTACAACTGGTTCTTCGCTGCCACGGTGCCCTGGGCCGTGCTGCCGCTGTTCCTGTTCTCGTTCTCGCTGGCCCTGGCGATGCCGCCGTTGACCCTGGCCGGCATGAACCTGTTCCCCCAGCATAGCGGCCTGGCCGCATCAATGCAGTCCTTCCTGCAGATGATGCTGTTTGCCCTGGTGTCCGGCCTGGTGGCGCCGCTGCTGTTCGACAGCGCGCTGCACCTGGCGCTTGGCCTGGTGGCCTGCCTGGTGGTGAGTTACGCCACCTATCGCGGTGCCACGCATGGCCAGCATCAGGGCCAGGGGGCTGGCGTCACTTCCTGATATTGCGGGCCGCCTTGCGCTGGCTCGGGAGCTGCCTGCGGCGGCTCATGGCCCAGCTTCAGGTTGGAGGGCAAGCCGAGGCCCAGGATTTCCTTCCTGCCTTCGACAAAATCGGAAGTACTGAGGGGATGTTCGCGGTCGGGCCAGTTGGCAATGGCCCAGTTCTGCACTTCGACGTAGCGCTTCCACACTTCGGTGACAAATTTCCGCCTGATTTCGTCGTCCATTGGTGCCTCCATTGGGGTTTCCCCTACTCTACACCAGTGGCGGGAATGCTGTCACACAGGCTTGATCCGGTAGGCGCAACGGCGCGCGCCGGCCAGGATATGTTCTTCGCGCTGCACTGCGCACCCGGGGCCCAGCACCCGCTGGAAGACGTCGAGCTCGGAACGGCAGAAATTCTGGCATTCGCGCGCCGCGGCGCAGATCGGACAATGATTTTCGACCAGGAGCAGGCTGCCGTCGCCCTGCTGCTCGACTTCGGCCATATAGCCTTCCACGTCGCGCGCCAGGGCCAGCGCTTGCACCCGCTCCGGCAGCGCGGCACCATCGCCGATCGCCTGACGATAGAAGGCCTCGCTGGTCTGCTCGCGGGCGGCGATCAGCTTATCCATGCCTTCCTCGCCGAACAGCGCGCGCACTTGCGTGATCAGTTGCAGCGTCAGGTCGGCGTGGCGGTCGGGGAAGCGCGCATGGCCGGCGTCAGTCAGCAGCCAGCGGCGCGCAGGGCGCCCGACTTTTTCCGCCACGTCTTCGAAGGTGACGAAGCCACGCTCCTCTGCCGCTTCCAGGTGGCGGCGTGCACCCATCGAGGTCAGGTCGAGCAGCTCGGCCAGTTGCTGCGCAGTGCGCGGGCCGCGCGTCTTCAACAGGAACAGGATCTGGTCGGCAGTATTCATGCGCCAGCTCCTCCAGTACTTGCCGCCGCGCGCTGCACGGGTACCGCCGCCAACTCGCCGCGCCAGCCGCGCAGCCGCCAGCCCGCCCACACCGCCAGCACGGCGCCAAGCAACAGGATCAGGCGCGTATCAACCAAGGTCAGCACCGATCCAATCGCCGCCATGACGATGTTCGCCAGGCAGAACGTCATCGACAGCAGCCCCATGACCGAGCCCTGGCCATGTGCGGCAAAACGGTCCGCCGCCCACGACTGCACCGTCGCGTTATAGAAAGCATTGGGCAGCCCGAACAGGCAGATCGCCACCATGCCGACCCACAGGTTGCCAAGCGCAACGCCCGCCACCGAAGCCGCAAGGCCGAACGCCAGCCAGCTCGCGCGATGCAGCGGTTCCATGCTGCTTGGCCGGCCTGCGATCAAGGCGGCCAGCGTCATGCTTGCGCACATCGCCATATTGATGGTGGCGATACCACGCGCATCGTAGCCGCCCTGCTCCACCAGCCACAATGGATAGTATTCGTAGAAACCGGTGATCCCGCAGGTCAGCGCCAACTGCACGATGAACAGCGTGCGCAACTCAGGAAAGCGCAACAGGTTCATCGCATGGTGCGAACGCGCCACCTGCCACCACGAAGCGCCATCGGCAGGCGTCCTGGCGGCGCGCGGCACCGTGATTGCCACCAATGCCGCAGCCAGCACCAGCGCCGCCACCGCAACCCAGAACGGCACCGTAATGCCGAAGCCCAGCGTGAAGCCGGCCAGCACCGGGCCCACCAGCCAACCCAGGTGCAGGGAGCCATTCACCAGCGACAGCGCGCGCAGGCGCTGCGGCCCTTCCAGCTTTTCGGCCACCAGCGCACGCGCGACCGCGCCATTTCCTTCCAGCAGGCCGGTGCCGAAGCGGGCCAGGATGAACAAGGGGTAGGATTGCATCACCAGCGCGAATGCGGTCAGTGCGTGGCCTGCGGCGGCGCCGAGCGCAGTCGCCAGCAGGATCGGGCGGCGCCCATAGCGGTCCGAGAGAGGACCAAGCAGCGCCGAGCCGATCACCAGGCCGATCGGATTTACCGTCAACGCAATGCCGAACAACAGCTTGGGCGGCAAGCCTAGAAAGTTATTGAGGGAGTTATGCGCTTCCGCCGCAAACAAGGGCGGAAGGATAGGATATGGCAGCGAGGCACCCGTGGTGGACAGCAGGCCAAGCAGGCAGGTCGCCGCGATGAGGAGGACATTGTTCATGCCCTCCAATATACGCAGGCCCCGACAATAAGTAAACAAAAAACCTTACTTATTCTTGCTAATTTATCAGGCAGCGGATTTGGTCAGTTGCGGCAGCGATGCCATCAGGTCGGAGAAGCGCTGCCCCTGGATCATCACATGCCCGCGCAGCAGTTCGGCCGCCTGGTCGCCATCGCCGGCCAGGATGGCCTGCACCACGCCCTCATGCTCGGAATAGGAATGGCCGATACGGTTGCGCACGCGAAGCTGCAAGCGGCGGTAAGGCCGCAGCCGGCGATACAGCCCGCGCGTCTGCTCGAACAGGAAGCTGTTGTGGGCACCCGCGTAAATCGCTTCGTGGAAGGCCTCATTGCGGTAGTAATACTCGTCCGGCTCCTGTGCTTCGACGGCGGCCTTGCAGGCTTCATGGGCAGCCAGCAGCACCTGCTGCTCTTCCGGCGTCATGCGGCGAGCGGCCAGGCGGCCGCAGGTCGCTTCCAGTTCCGACATCACTTCGAACATTTCGACCAACTGTTGCGGCCCCAGTTCGGCCACGATGGCGCCGCGCCGTGGCCGGATCACCACAAGCCCCATCGATTCCAGCTGGATCAGCGTTTCCCGGATCGGCGTGCGGGACACGCCAAAACGGCTCGCCAGCTCGGTTTCATCGAGGTGCTGGCCCGGCTGCAGCTCCCCCATCGCAATCATTTCCTCGATGGTTTCCCGCAGGGTGGAAGAATGTTTCGTCATGGAACCACAAATTAGGTGTGTATATAAGACTCCATTATAAGTCGCACATTTCACTTGACAATGTATTTGGTGAAGATATTCTTGTATACATAAAAAACAAAGCTGCATACTTAACCCTTGGAGGATGACATGTCCCAGATGACCCGCAGGTCCGTTCTTGCCGCACTCGCCACCAGCCCGCTGTGGCTGCAAACCTCCTGGGCCCAGAGCGGCTCCCTGAAGATCTCACACCAGTTCCCCGGCGGCACATTGGCCGAAGGCGACTTCCGCGACCGGCTGACGCGCATGTTTGCTGCGGAAGTAGAAAAACGCACCAAGGGAGCCCTGAAGTTTTCGATCTATCCCGGCTCTTCGCTGATGAAGACCAACGCCCAGTTCTCCGCCATGCGCAAGGGCGCGCTCGACTTGTCGCTGGTGCCGCTGTCTTACGCGGGCGGCGAAGTGCCCGAAGTGAATATCGGCCTGATGCCCGGCCTGGTCACCTCCTATGAACAAGGCTACGGCTGGAAGAACCAGGAAATCGGCAAGGCGCTGACGCAGCTGTTGTGGGAAAAAGGCGTGGTGCTGGTGAGCTGGATCTGGCAGGCCGGCGGCGTCGCTTCGCGCGTCAAACCGGTGGTCGATCCGGAAGATGCCAAGGGCATGAAGATCCGCGGCGGCTCGCGTGAAATGGACCTGATCCTGAAAGCTGCCGGCGCCGCCGTGGTGTCGCTGCCGTCCAACGAGATCTACGCGGCCATGCAGACCGGCGCCATGGATGCGGCACTGACCTCCTCCACCTCCCTGATTTCCTTCCGCCTGGAAGAAGTATCGAAAGCGCTGACCACCGGGCGCGGTACTGCTTACTGGTTCATGTTCGAGCCATTGATGATGTCGCGCGCCGCCTACGAGCGGCTGCCGAAGGACCAGCAGGCAGCCATCATGGCCGTTGGCGCCGAGCTGGAAGCTTTCGCCAGGACGGCGGCCCAGGCCGACGACTCGCAAGTCGCCGCCGTGTACCAGAAGGCCGGCGCCAAGGTGGTCGACCTGAACGCAGCCTCTGTCAAGAAGTGGCAAGCCATCGCCCGCACCACCGCGTGGAAGGATTACGGCGAGCGCAACGAAAGCTGCGCCAAGCTGCTGGCCCTCGCGGAGAAAACGCTGTGAGCCACGGATTCGAACTCAATCCGCCCAAGGAGGCGGCGCTGCCGCAGGCTCCCGGCCTGTCGATGGCGGGCATGCTGCTGGCGAAAGTGAACCAGGGCCTGCTGGTCCTGTCCATGGTGGCGATGGTGACCACCGCCCTGATCCTGACCTACTCCGTGGTGTCGCGTTATTTCTTCCACGCGCCGACCGACTGGCAGGACGAAGCGTCGATCTTCATGCTGGTCGGCGTCACCTTCTTCTGCTGCGCCTATGTGCAAAGCTTCCGCGGCCATATCGGCATCGAGGCGCTGGCTGCGATCCTGCCGCCCAAAGCCAATGCCGTGCGCATGTTCATCGTCGACCTGCTGTCCTTCGTGTTCTGTGCATTCTTCTCCTGGAAGTCGTGGACGCTGTGGCACGAAGCCTGGGCGGACGGCCAGACCACCACTTCGACTTTCGCACCGCCGCTGTGGATTCCCTACTCCATGATGGCGGCCGGCATGACCTTGCTGACCCTGCAGATCCTGCTGCAAGTGCTGGCCCGCATCACTGACAAAGGAGCCGCAAAATGAGCGAGCTGACTTTAGGCGCCTTGTACGGCATCGTCACCCTGGTAGTCATGTTCTCCGGCATGCCGATCGCTTATGCGCTGGGCATCGTGGCGACCACCTTCATGTATTTCTTCATGCCCGCCAGTTCGCTCGACACGGTCACCCAGAACGTGTACGAGGAAATGGCTTCCATCACCCTGCTTTCGATTCCGCTGTTCATCCTGAAAGGTGCGGCCATCGGCAAATCGCCGGCCGGCAAAGACCTGTACTCGGCCATCCACACCTGGCTGCACAAGGTGCCGGGAGGCCTGGGCATCGCCAACGTGTTTGCCTGCGCGCTGTTTGCCGCCATGGCCGGTTCTTCGCCGGCCACCTGCTCGGCGATCGGCTCCGCAGGCATTCCTGAAATGCGCAAGCGCGGCTACTCGCCTGGCTTCGCGGCAGGCATCATCGCTGCCGGCGGCACGCTCGGCATCCTGCTGCCGCCTTCGATCACCATGATCCTGTACGCTGTGGCGGCGGAGCAGTCGCTGGGCCGCCTGTTCCTGGCCGGTATTGGTCCGGGCGTGCTGCTGGTGCTGCTGTTTGCCGGCTATGCCGTCTACCGCGCCCGCGCCGAATACCAACTGGCGCTGGTGGCCTACCAGAAGGGCGGCGTCAAGTCGGCCTACCTGGAGGACGAGCATTTCACGCTGCGCGAAAAAGTGGAAATGCTGCCGCGCGTGCTGCCCTTCATCGTGCTGCTGATCGGCGTGATGGTCGCGCTGTATGGCGGCTTCGCTACGCCGTCCGAAACGGCCGGCCTGGGCGCCCTGCTCGCGCTGGTGCTGATCGCAGTGGTGTACGGCGCCTGGCGGCCGAAGGACATGTCGCCGATCCTGTCGTCCACCATCAAGGAATCGACCATGCTGCTGCTGATCATCGGCATGTCGCTGCTGTACTCTTATGTCATGAGCTACCTGCATATCAGCCAGGCTGCTGCGAGCTGGGTGGTCGGCATGCACCTGTCGAAGTGGGTGCTGCTGGCAACCATCCTGGTGCTGGTCGTGGTACTGGGCTTCTTCCTGCCGCCGGTCTCCATCATCCTGATGACGGCCCCGATCATCCTGCCCCCGCTGCGCGAAGCCGGCTTTGACCTGGTGTGGTTCGGCATCGTCATGACGGTGGTGATGGAGATGGGCCTGATCCACCCGCCGGTGGGCTTGAACATCTTCGTCATCAAGAACATCGCGCCGGATATTCCGCTGCGCGACGTGATCTGGGGCGTGATGCCTTTCCTGCTGCTGATGGTGGCGGCCGTGATCCTGCTGTGCATCTTCCCCGGCATTGCCACCGGCCTGCCCGACATGATCATGGGAGCCAAGTAAATGAATGCCCCAACCCGCGTATGGGACAGCCTTCAGCGCAACCGCAACGAACGCCTGACGCGCGCCAGCAGCGTGCTTGGTAGCGAGCTGGCAGGCAAGGCATTACCTGCTGCCCGCATCGCCGACCTGCTGCATGCTGTGCTGGAAAACGGCGACCGCGTTTGCATCGAAGGCAATAACCAGAAGCAGGCCGACTTCCTGGCGCAGGCCCTGGCGGGGCTCGATCCGCAGCGTGTACACGACCTGCACATGCTGCAATCGGTACTGGCCCTGCCCGAGCACCTGGACGTATTCGAGCGCGGCGTGGCGTCGAAGCTGGACTTCTCCTTCTCCGGCCCGCAGGCAGCCCGTGTCGCCAGGCTGGCGGCAGCAGGCAAGCTGAATATCGGCGCCATCCACACCTACCTCGAGCTGTTCAGCCGTTACTTCATCGACCTGCCGCCGCGCGTGGCCCTGGTCGCGGCGGAAGCGGCCGACCGCCACGGCAACCTGTACACCGGCCCGAATACGGAAGACACGCCACCCATCGTCGAGGCTACGGCTTTCAAGAACGGCATCGTGATCGTGCAGGTCAACCGCATCGTGGACGAACTGCCCCGCATCGACGTGCCGGGCGACTGGGTCGATTTCGTGGTGCAGTCGCCAACGCCCTACTACATCGAACCGCTGTTCACGCGCGACCCGGCGCAGATTTCGGAAATCCAGGTGCTGATGGCGATGATGGCGATCAAGGGCATCTATGCCGAATACCAGGTACAGCGCCTGAATCACGGCATCGGCTTCGACACCGCGGCCATCGAACTGCTGCTGCCGACTTACGGCGCCTCGCTCGGTCTGCGCGGCAAGATCGCCACCAACTGGGCGTTGAATCCGCACCCGGCCCTGATTCCCGCGATTGAGGCGGGTTTCGTGGAATCGATCCATTCCTTCGGGTCCGAACTGGGCATGGAGAACTATATTCGCGCCAGGCCCGACGTTTTCGCGGTCGGACCGGATGGCTCGATGCGCAGCAACCGCGCCTACTGCCAGGCCGCGGGCCATTACGCCTGCGACATGTTCATCGGTTCCACCCTGCAGATCGACCTGGCCGGCAACTCCTCCACCGCCACGCTGGGCCGCATCTCCGGCTTTGGCGGCGCACCGAACATGGGCGCCGATGCCCGCGGCCGGCGCCACGCCAGCCCGGCATGGCTCAAGGCCGGCGAACAGGCGCGCCAGGGCAGCGGCTCGATCCCGCGCGGCCAGAAATTGGTGGTGCAGATGGTGGAGACCTTCCGCGAACACATGCAGCCCGCCTTTGTCGAACGGCTGGACGCCTGGGAACTGGGCGAACAGGCTAAGATGGCGATTCCGCCGGTGATGATCTATGGTGACGACGTATCCCACATCCTGACCGAGGAAGGCATTGCCAACCTGTTGCTGTGCCGTAGCGCCGAGGAGCGCGAACAGGCCATCCGCGGCGTGGCGGGCTATACCCCGGTCGGCCTGCAGCGCGACAAGCGCATGGTGGAAAACCTGCGCGACCGCGGCATCATCACGCGCGCCGAAGACCTGGGCATCGACAAGCGCCAAGCCACGCGCGACCTGCTGGCGGCAAAGAACATGAAAGACCTCGTGCGAGCGTCGGGCGGCCTGTATGACCCACCCAAACGCTTTCGCAACTGGTAGGAGCCAAGATGGAAACACTCAATTACCGATTCGAACAAGGCCGCCGCGCGCTGTCGGCCGAACCGCGCATCGTCGGCGTAGTCAGTTCGGGCAACCTGGAAGTGCTGATCGAAAGCTTGCCGCTGGGCGGCGCCTGCGAAGTAGGCATCCAGACCGCCGCAGTCGGCTTCGGCCCGATCTGGCAAGCCGTCATCACCGATTTCCACCAGCGCTGGCAACTGGCAGACACGCGCATCGCCATCAACGATATGGGCGCCACGCCCGCCGTGGTCAGCTTGCGGCTCGACCAGGCGGTGGAATCCATGCTGGGAGAAGGCAAATGAGCAGCTACCTGGAAGCCAATGCGCGCGAGCGCCTGGCGCTGTTCGACAGCTTTGAGGAATTCATCGGCCCGGCGCAGCGCGTCGTCAGCCCGCACCTGGCGCAACTCAATGCGCCGGTGTCGTTCGACGACGGCGTGGTCGTTGGCCGCGCCGCGCTGGGCGGATTGACCATATTTGCCGCAGCGCAGGAAGGCGGCTTCATGGGTGGCGCCGTCGGAGAAGTGCATGGCGCGAAGCTGGTTGGCCTGCTGCGGCGCGCCCTGCTTGAGCGTCCCGCCGCCGTGCTGCTGCTGCTGGAAACCGGCGGCGTGCGCCTGCATGAAGCGAATGCGGGCCTGATCGCGGTATCGGAAGTCATGCGCGCCGTGCTGGACGTGCGTGCCGCCGGCATCCCGGTGGTGGCGCTGATCGGCGGCTCCAACGGCGCCTTTGGCGGCATGGGCATCGTGGCGCGCTGCGCGAATTCGCTGGTGATTTCCGAGGAAGGCCGCTTGGCCATGTCGGGCCCGGAGGTGATCGAAACCGCAAATGGCGTCGAAGAATTCGATTCGCGCGACCGCGCCCTGGTATGGCGCACCACCGGCGGCAAACACCGCTACCTGCTTGGCGATGTGCAGCGCATCGTGGAGGACAGCATTCCCGCCTTCCGCCAGGCCGCACTGGATGCCATCGAGGAGGCCCGCAACGGCACCGTCGAATTGACTTTGGCAGCGCTGGAAGCGGAGCAGGCCATGTTGGAGCAGCGCATCGAACGTTTTGGCGAGCTGCGCGACCCGGCTGACATCTGGGCTGCCCTGGGCATTGCCGCACCGCAGGACATCCCGATGCTCGACATCGATTCCTTCACCGCCGCCGTAGCGCCTTACCGATTGGGAGCATGACAATGGACTGGAAAGTACTGGCCGATTCCCTGTTCCCGGGCGGGCATGACATCGTCGAACGAGAGCAATTCCTGAATGGCACCGCGCGGGTGGACGGCGAGACCGTCAGCGTGATCGGCACCACAGGCCATGCGCCAATCGGTGTGGAAATCGCCCTGGCGCAGGCCAAGGCCGTGCTGGCGACAGTGCGCAACCATCCAGGCCGCCCGATCGTGCTGCTGGTCGACACGCAAGGACAACGCTTGCGACATCGCGACGAAATGTTGGGCATCAACAGCTATATGGCTCACCTGGGAAAATGCATCGACCTGGCCCGTCACCTGGGCCACAGCATCATCGGGCTGGTTTACGACCAGGCATTGTCCGGCGGCTTCATTACCAGCGGCTTGCTGGCAGATGCCTGCTACGCCCTTCCCGACGCCACGATCCGCGTCATGGGTTTGCCCGCAATGGCGCGCATCACCAAAGTGCCCGAGGAAAAGCTGGTGGAACTGGCGCGCAGCAATCCCGTGTTCGCCCCGGGGCCCGAAAACTATTTGCGCATGGGCGGCTTGCAGGCGATCTGGGAAGGCGACCTGGCTGGGCATCTTGCGCACGCCATCGCCAACGCGCCACGCGACGACCAGCGCAGCGCCCTCGGCCTGTTGCGCGGCGGCCGTAAGGTAGCGCAGCCGGTCATTGAAGCCATCATTGGCGGCAGCAATGTACACGCGGCATGACCTGGCGTGGCTGACGCGAGATGGCTGGCGTGACGTGCTGGCCACCGCCGTGCATGGCAACCCCGCCCATGCGGCAATCGCCCGCTGGGCCGAAGCCGACTGGCCGCTGGTCGTCCGCCGCCGAGACGACAGCGCGCACGCCGGCGATGTCTGCCTCGGCCTGGCCGCGCCCCCCGATGCAGCCAGCGGCGCGAAACTGCGCCTGCCATTGCGCGTCCCGGCGCGGCACATCGCCCGCCATAGCGCGCCGCTGGCGCTGGGCGCTGTAATCCATGCCCTCCCCGCGCGCTGGCAAGTGCAGTTTGGCCGCCTGGCCAGGGCCAGCACAGGGCATGAGCTCCGCGTTTTCGGCTCACTGGCACTGCAAGCACTGACCGGCCAGGCCTACCTGCGCGACACCTCCGACATCGACTTGCTGTTCCGCCCGCGCGACAGCGCCGAACTGGATCAAGGCACCCTGCTGCTCGCCAGCTTCCTGGACCAACTGCCACTGGACGGAGAAATCATTTTCCCCAGCGGCCAGGCCGTGGCGTGGAAAGAATGGTTCGCCGTGCAGACCCACACGGATCGCGTTCTCGTCAAGTCGCAAGCCAGTGTAAAACTCGGCAAGCGCGCCGAACTGCGCGCAGAACTGGAGCCCGCATGAGCGCATCCGCCCTCCACCCGGCACCGCAAGCACGCGCACTGGCGGCAGCCGCCCGCCTCACTGCCAATCCAAAGCCGCGCCGCCACGCCGCATATGCGCTTTCCCGCGAGGTCGCCCTGCGCGCAGTACGCAGCCTGTACCACGAGCTGGCACTTTACCCCAAGCCGGGCCTGGTCTCCTTTGTCGACAACGGCAGCCATGCCGACATGAACGCCGCCACCTTCATGCGCAGCCTGTTTTCGCTGCGCCACTATTACGCCCGCATCTGCCGGGCAGGCTACGATGGCGCCCCTTTCGCGGAATTGAAAAAACTCGGCATCGCCGCCGAGCGGCGCATGATGGCCGCCACACAAGGCATCAACACCCACCGCGGCGCCATCTTCGCCCTCGGCCTGCTGTGCGCCGCGATGGGCCGCGTCCGGTCCCTGCACATGACGTTGACGCCGGCCGCCCTGCGCACCGCACTCCTGCTGCACTGGGGCGAAGAGCTGGCCGCCCACACGCAGGCCAGCGGTAAATCGCATGGCCTGCAGGCAGCCGCACGGCATGCCGCCAGCGGCGCCCGTGAAGAAGGTGCGCTCGGCCTGCCATCGGTATTCGACGTCGGCCTGCCGGCCCTGCAAGCCACGCTATCACGTGGCGCCCCCATGCTGCACGCCCGTATCGACGCCATCTTTGCCTTGATGGCTCACATCAGCGACACCAATATCTACCACCGCGGCGGAGCCAAGGGAGCCGACACGGTGCGGCACTCCGCCCGACACTTCCAGCAGCAAGGCGGCACCGCAAATCCGCAATGGAAAGAGCATGCCCTGGACTGCCACCGGCGCTTCGTCGCCCAACGACTGTCGCCTGGCGGCGCTGCCGACCTGCTGGCCGCCACCTGCCTGGTGCATAGCCTCACCGCCATGCCACCGCCATGAAAAGCCGCCTGCTGATCCTGTGTCCCGGCCAAGGCGGCCAGCATGCAGCCATGTACGACCTGGCGCGCAGCGACCCGCACGCCGCCTCCCTGCTGGCACAATTGGCGCCATGGCTGCCCGACCTGTCCCAGCCAGGTACGATGTTCAGCAACCGCAGCGCCCAACCGGCCATCGCCGCCAGCAGCCTCGCCATGTGGGAAGCATTGCGCCGCGACTGCCCGCAACCTGCCCTGGTGGCCGGCTACAGCGTCGGCGAGCTGACGGCCTACGGCGTGGCTGGCGCATTCACGCCCGAGCGCACCGTCGCCCTTGCAGCACAACGCGCCGCGCTGATGGACGCTTGCGTCTCCCCAGACAAGCCGCAGGCCATGCTCGCGATCAGTGGCCGCCGCTTAGCCCCCTTGCGTCCCCAGTTGGCATCCCACGGCTTCTACATCGCAATAGAAACAGGCGAGGATAGCTGCATCGCCGGCGGCCCCGCCTCGCATGCCGCCGACATTTCGCTCCCTGGCGCGCGTATCGCCCCGCTGCCAGTTGTTGTTGCCTCGCACACGCCCTACCTGCAAGGCGCCGTTGAGCCATTCGCGAATCTCCTCGCACAGGAAGAATTTGGAACGCCACGCGCACCTGTCCTGGGCGGAATAGATGCCACGCCCATACGAGAAAAGGACGCCGCTATCCGCCATCTCTCACGCCAGCTGGCAGAAACAATCGTCTGGTCCGAATGCATGGACGCCTGCGTTGAGCAAGGCATTACGGCCGCACTGGAACTGGGCCCCGGCAGTGCTTTGTCGAAGATGTTGTCGGCCCGCCACCCCGGCATCGAATGCCGTTCGGTAGCGGATTTCCGCTCAATGGATGGAATCCGAACCTGGCTGGCGCGGGCTTAACGCAAGTGCTGCTGCACCCAGGCGATGATGCTCTTGCTATCCATTGCACCGGCCTGGCGCGCCAGTTCGCGGCCGCCTTTGAAGACTGCCAGCGTCGGGATGCTGCGGATGGCATAGCGCGCCGCCAGTTGCTGTTCCGCCTCGGTATTAACCTTCACCACACGGAAATACGGTTCCAGGTGCTGGGTGGCCTGCTCGTAGAACGGCGCCATCGTGCGGCAAGGCCCGCACCACGGCGCCCAGAAATCCACCAGCACCGGAATATCGTTGCGCTCAACATGCTTGAGGAAGCGCTCTGTCGCCAAGTCCACCGGGTGGCCGGTGAACAGGGGACGCAGGCATTTGCCGCAGGTAGCCTCTTCTTCCAGGCGCACCGAAGGCACACGGTTGACCGCGTCGCAGTGGGGGCAGACGATATGCAAGTTTTCCATAGGTTCAAGTATAGCGCAGGCTTATAATCCCGAGGGCACGCTTCGCCAGCCAGGAGGCAACATGGAATACGTGAACACCGACCGCTTGCGCATTGCCTTCCGCCAGCATGGCGACATGCAGGGAGAGCCGATCTTCCTGCTGCACGGCTGGCCGGATGATATGCATACCTGGGATGGCGTCCTGCCCTACCTGGCAGGCTGCGGCTACCGCTTGATCGTGCCCAGCCTGCGCGGTTTTGGCGACACCCGCTTCCTCGCCCCATCCACACCGCGCAGCGGCCAGCTTAGCGCGCTTGCACAAGACTTGCTGGACTTCGCCAGCGCGCTGGGCATCGAGCGTTTCAACGTGGTCGGCCATGACTGGGGAGCACGCGCAGCCTACAACGCCGCCCTGCTGGCGCCAGAACGCGTGATGCGCTGCATGGCCTTGTCGGTGGGCTGGGGCACCAATGACCCGAACCAGGTCCTGAGCCTGCACCAGGCGCGCAACTACTGGTATCACTGGTATATGGCGACCGAGCGCGGCGCCGAAGCGCTACGCAAGGAGCGTCGCGAATTCGCGCTCCTGCTATGGCGCACCTGGTCGCCTTCATGGCATTTCGGCGAAGGCGTTTTCCACGACACCATGCATGCCTGGGACAATCCGGACTGGGTGGACGTAACGCTGCATTCATACCGCCACCGCTGGGGTCTGGCCCTGCCCGATCCACATTACGCCCTGCAGGAAGGACGGCTGCGGCATGAATCGATGATCAGCGTGCCGACGCTGACTCTGCATGGCACGGAGGACGGCGCCAACAGCCCGCAAACGTCGGAGCACAAGGAACACCTGTTCAGCGGCCCATATCACCGCGCACTGCTGGCCGGCGTCGGCCACTTCCCGCAGCGCGAGAACCCGGGCGCCGTGGCCGACGCCCTGCTCGCATGGCTGCAGCGCGCTTAGTCGGGCTTGGCGCTTGGGAAGAATAGCTGTTGGCCGCCGGGCCGGAACTGCGCAATCCTCGCCTGTCCTTCCGGCGACGTGATCCAATCGATCAACTGGCGCGCGCCCTTGTAGTTCACGCCCGGATGCCTGGCAGGATTGGTGGCGATAATGCCGTATGGGTTGAACATGCGCTGATCGCCCTCTACCATCAACGCCAGTCCGGTCTTGGCCTGGTACACGCCGTAAGTCGCGCGGTCGGTCAGGGTATAGCCTCCCATCTCGGCTGCCATATTCAGCACTTCGCCCATTCCCAGGCCCGCCGAAACGTACTGCGCACCGGCGGGCTGCATGCCCACCTGCTTCCAATAGGCCTTTTCCATGATGTCGGTGCCGGAATTGTCACCGCGTGAAATGAACTTCGCCGGGCCGCCAGCCAGCTTGCGGAATGCAGCCAGGACATCCTTGCCGCCCTTGATGCCGGACGGATCGCTGGATGGGCCGACCACGATAAAGTCGTTGTACATTACATCCCGGCGATCGACACCCCAGCCTTCGGCCATGAATTTATCTTCCGCCGCACGCGCATGCACCAGGGTCACGTCGACGTCGCCATTTTTCGACAGCTCGAGCGCCTTGCCGGTACCGACCGAGATCACATGCACCTTGCTGTTGGTCCTGGCCTCGAAGGCCGGCAGCAGGTAGGCCAGCAAGCCGGAATTTTCCGTGCTGGTCGTGGTCGACAGCCGGATGATCTGCTGGGCATAAGCACTGCCGGACAGTGCAAACGCAGCGGCAAAGGTAAGCAGGAGCCTGCGCTTCATTCACTTCTCCTCAAGTTGGCCGTCGCGCAGCTTCAGGCGCCGCACGTGCGGCAGGTTAATCAAGTCACGGTCGTGGCACGCCATGACTACCGTGCTGCCCGATTGGGTCAGCGATGGAATCAATGCCAGCACTTGTTCGCGCGCCTCGCCATCCAGGCTGGCAGTCGGCTCGTCAAGCAGCAGCAGGCGCGGATGCAGCACCTTGGCGCGGGCCAGCGCAACGCGCTGCTTCTCGCCCCCGGACAGGGTAGCCGGCTGGCTGGCGCGCAAATGCTGCACGCCGGCCCAATGCATGGCTTCCTCGACCAGTTGCGCCGCATCAGCACGCGCCATGCCGCGCGCTTTCAGGCCATAGCCGATATTTCCAGCCACGCTGGTCGAGAACATTACCGGATGCTGGTGCACATAAACGATCTCGCGCCGCAGCTCAGCGGGATAAGGCGCCAGAGTCACCGCTTCGCCCGCGAAGTGCATGCCCTCCGCGTCTGCCGGCGCCAGGCCTGCCAGCACGCGCAGCAAGGTACTTTTACCGGCGCCGTTCATCCCGGTCAGCACATAGGCGCGGGCAGCATCAAGCTTGAAATCCTGCAGGTCGAACAGCAGGTTTCCCCCATAACGTTTGGTCAGCCGGGCGATGGAAAGCATCGGCGTCATCCCCGGCCCCTGGCGGCATGGGCGTCGCCCTGCAGCACCATCATGGCGCCATTCATGGCCAGTGCGATGGTGACCAGTACCACGCCCAACGCGATGCCCTGCGCGAATTCTCCCTTGCTGGTTTCGAGCGCGATGGCAGTAGTGATGGTACGCGTCTCCCCCGCGATATTCCCGCCAACCATCATGGCACAGCCGACTTCCGAGATCACCCGCCCAAAGCCGCTGATAATTGCCGCCATCACGCCAAAGCGCACTTCATAAAGGAGGGTCGACATCACCCGCCAAGGCGAAGCGCCATGCGCGATGGCGGTTTCCGCAAAGCGCGGATCGGCCGCCTGCACGGCCGCCAGCGTAAAGGCCAGCAGCACCGGCAACGCAATCACCACCTGCCCCGCCACGATGCCCGGTTGCGAAAACAGCCACTGCAGGCCGCCCAAAGGCCCGTGACGCGACAGCATCATGTACAGCAACAGTCCAATCAGCACAGTCGGCAGGGACAATGCCGCCTGCACCAGCCATATCACGACGCGGCGGCCACGGAACTGCGCCATCGCAATTGCATAGCCGCCGGCAATCGCAAACGGCGTCGCAACCAGCAAACCAAGCACGCTGGTGCTGACCGACACCCACACAATCCGCCAAAGAGCCGGATCGCCATTGAACAGCAGTTCAAACGCCCCGCGCACCGCATCCATCAGCCCCATCACGGCTCCCGGCCGAGCTCGTGTCCCACCTTGGGGTCAGACCCCACGGCGGGACACGGCCTCGACGGTAGCTCTGCCAGCTCCGGTTCGGCGACCAGGCGTTGCGGTGATGCCAGCAGCAGGAAGTGGCGGCCGGTGCAGCGGGCCAGCAGCGTCATGCCTAGCCGGCTGGCGACACTGTGGCCCATTTGCGTGGTGCCGGAGCGCGACAACAGGAAGGGGATCGACATTTGCGCGCCTTTGATCACCATTTCCGATGTCAGGCGGCCGGTGGTGTAGAACACTTTATCGCCGCCTTCCACGCCGTCCAGCCACATTTTGCCGGCAATCGAGTCCACTGCATTGTGACGTCCCACGTCTTCGACAAAATACAATAACTCTCCGTCTTGCGTGAACAGGGCGCAGCCGTGCACCGAACCGGCCTGCTTGTAAATCGACTGCAGCGTGCGGATGGTTTCAACGATCCGGTACACGCCCGACTGCTTCAGCCGCGCGTCGGGCGGCAGCACGATGTCGTCCACTTCGTCCATCAGATCGCCGAACACGGAACCCTGGCCGCAACCGGTGGTTACCACTTTGCGTGCGGTGCGCTGCTCGATATCGGCCACGCCGCCGCGCGTCCTGACTGCCGCGGCGCCGACCGACCAGTCGACCTGGACCGACTCCACCTCTTCCACCGAGCGCACCAGCCGCTGGTTGCGCAGGTAGCCAAGCACCAGGGCTTCCGGCGCGCCGCCCAGCGTCATCAGGGTGACCAGCTCGCGCTTGTCCACGTACACGGTCAGCGGGCGTTCGGCGGGAATATGGATCACGGAGCGGCGTCCCTTCTCGTCGATCGCTTCCACTTCCTGCGTCAGCGGCACGCTGGCCTGTGTCATCTCCGGTAGTCTCATGCGCCTGCCGCCTCCATCGCTCTGCCACCTCCAAAACTGGACTGGGGCGCGACTTCGCCGCCCAGCGTGACTTTGATTGCACAGTACTTGAATTCGGGGATCTTGCCAAACGGGTCGAGCGCGGGGTTGGTCAGCTTGTTGATCGCCGCTTCGTAATAGCAGAACGGTACGAACACCGCCCCGCGCGGCGAGCTGTCGTCGGCCCGCGCGTACAGCGCAACCTGCCCCCTTCGCGAAGCAATGGACACCACATCGCCAGGCTTGCCGCCGAGTGCCGCCAGGTCCAGCGGATGCACCAGCGCTACCGGATCCGGTTCGATCGCATCCAGCACCGCCGTGCGGCGCGTCATGCTGCCTGTGTGCCAATGTTCGAGCTGGCGGCCGGTGATCAGGACCATCGGATATGCCGCGTCGGGACGTTCGTCGGCCGGGATGATGTCGGCCGGTACAAAACGCGCCCGGCCGGACTCGCGCGGGAAGTCTTCGGTAAACACCACAGGCGTGCCCGGATCGCCCTCTTCATGGCATGGATAGGTCACCGCATGCTCGCGCTCCAGCCGTTGCCAGGTAATGCCGGCAATGCTTGGCATGACTTGCCGCATCTCTGCAAACACGTCGGCCGCACTGCCATATTGCCAGTCCAGTCCAAGCCTTTGGGCAAGCTGCTGGATGATCCACAAATCCTGCCGCGCCTCACCGGGCGGTTCCAGCGCCTGCCGTCCGATCTGTACCAGCCGGTCAGTATTGGTGAAGCTGCCGGTCTTTTCGGGGAAGGCGCTGGCAGGCAGGATCACGTCTGCCAGGTAGGCGGTTTCGGTGAGAAAAATGTCCTGCACCACCAGGTGCCCCAGCGACGCCAGCGCGGCCCGCGCGTGATTGGCATCGGGATCGGACATGGCAGGGTTCTCGCCCATGATGTACATGCCTTTGACCTGCCCGGCTTCGGCGGCATCCATCACTTCCACCACCGTCAGGCCGGGCTTGTCGTCCAGCGTGCCGGGCGCCAGCCCCCAGGCATTTTCGAAGCGGGCTTTGGCCACCGGCTCGGTCACGCGCTGGTAGTCCGGATACATCATCGGAATCAGGCCGGCATCGGACGCGCCTTGCACATTATTCTGCCCGCGCAGCGGATGCAGCCCGGTGCCCGGCCGGCCGATCTGCCCCGTCATCAGCGACAGCGCGATCAGGCAGCGTGCATTGTCGGTGCCGTGCACGTGCTGCGAGATTCCCATTCCCCACAGGATCATTGAAGCGCGCGACGTGGCGTATAAACGCGCCACCTCGCGGATGGTACTTGCCTCGACGCCACAGATCGGCGCCATGGCTTCCGGACTGTAATCGGCCACGTTAGCCGCCAGTTCCTCGTAGCCGATGGTGCGGCTGGCGATGAAATCCTGGTCCACCAACCCCTCCGTCACGATCACGTTCATCATTGCATTCAGCAGCGCGACGTCGGTATCCGGTTTGAATTGCAGGAAGCGGTGGGCGATGCGCGACAGGTCGGAACGGCGCGGGTCGCACACCACGAGCTTTGTGCCCTGCCGCACGGCATTCTTGATCCAGGTCGCTGCCACCGGGTGGTTAACTGCCGGATTGGCGCCGATCAGGATGACCACTTCGGCCTTTATTACGTCCTTGACCGGATTGGACACAGCGCCCGAGCCTATCCCTTCCAGCAGCGCAGCAACCGAGGAGGCGTGGCACAGGCGCGTGCAATGATCGACGTTATTGCTGCCAAAACCGGTGCGCACCAGCTTCTGGAACAGGTAAGCCTCTTCATTGCTGCCCTTGGCGGAGCCGAAGCCGGCCAGCGCACGCGGGCCGTGGGTATCGCGGATAGCGGCCAGCTTGCCGCCGGCCAGCGCCAGCGCTTCCTCCCAGCTCGCTTCGCGGAAGACGTCGTACAAACGTTCTGGGTCCATGGTGAAGTCGCCCGACTTCGCTGGCGCATCAGCGCGGCGCACCAGGGGCCTGGTCAGCCGGTGCGGGTGGTGCGCGTAGTCGAAGCCATAACGGCCTTTCACACACAGCCTGCCCTGGTTGGCCGGTCCGTTGCGCCCTTCTACGTAGAGTATCCTGTTGTCCTTGACGTTGTAAGTGAGCTGGCAGCCTACGCCGCAATAGGGGCATACGGAGTCGACGCGCTTGTCCGGCGCGGCCAGCGCAGCGTCGCGCGCCGGCATCAGCGCACCGGTCGGACAGGCTTGCACGCATTCGCCGCAGGCGACGCAAGTGGATGCGCCCATCGGGTCATCCATGTCGAAGACGATTTTCTCGTGGTCGCCGCGCCAGGCCAGGCCAATCACGTCGTTCATTTGCTCGTCTCGGCAGGCACGCAGGCAGCGCGTGCATTGGATGCAGGCGTCGAGGTTGACCGCAATGGCGGCGTGCGTCAGGTCGCGAATTGGCTGCCTGCGCGCAGCGAAGCGCGGCTTGCCAACCGCAAGCCTGGCGGCCCATTGTTCGACTTCGTTATGGCGCGTATGCGCTTGCCCGGGCATGTCTGCCAGCAGGAGTTCCAGCACCATCTTTTGCGCTGCCAGCGCGCGCGGACTGTCGGTGCTGACTTTCATGCCCGGCGCGGGGTGGCGGCAGCACGATGGCGCAAGTACGCGCTCGCCATCGATCTCCACCATGCACGCGCGGCAATTGCCGGCGGGCGCCATGCCGTCCTTGTAACACAGGTGCGGGATCTCGATGCCTTGGCGGCGGGCCGCCTGCAGCAGGGTCTCACCTTCCGCCGCCTGCACTGTGCGGCCATTGAGCTCGAACGCGATCATCGCGTGACCTCCTGCGGGAAGTATTTCAGTACGCAGTCGACCGGATTGGGCGCAGCCTGGCCAAGGCCGCAGATCGACGCGTCCCGCATCACCTGCGACAGTTCGCCGAGCAGGCTTGCATCCCACACCGGCGCCTCGATCAATTCAGCCGCCTTGGCGGTGCCGACGCGGCAAGGCGTGCATTGGCCGCAGGATTCGTGGCGGAAGAAGCGCATCATGTTGCCGGCCGCGGCGCGCGCACTGTCGTGCTGCGAGAGCACGATGATGGCGGCGGAGCCGATGAAGCATCCATAGGGCTGCAGCGTGTCGAAGTCGAGCGGGATATTGCCCATGCTGGCGGGGAGGATGCCGCCCGAAGCGCCGCCCGGCAGATAGGCGTAGAGCTGGTGGCCCTCCTGCATGCCGCCGCAGTATTCGTCGATCAGTTCGTGCACCGTGATGCCGGCGGGCGCCAGCTTGACGCCTGGCTGCTTCACGCGTCCTGATACCGAGAACGAGCGCAAGCCCTTGCGGCCGTTGCGGCCATGGCTGGCGAACCATGCTGCGCCTTTTGCCAGGATCTCCGGCACCCAGTACAAGGTTTCGAAGTTATGTTCCAGCGTCGGACGGCCGAACAGGCCTGCCTGGGCTACGTATGGCGGCCGCAGTCTTGGCATGCCGCGCTTGCCCTCGATCGATTCGATCATGGCCGATTCTTCGCCGCAGATGTAGGCGCCGGCGCCGCGCCGCAGGTGGATGCGCGGCATTCCCGCGTCGAGGCGCGCCAGCTCTTGCTGCAGCAGCTTGCGGCAATCGTGGTATTCGTCGCGCAGGTAGATGTAGATTTCGTCGATGCCCACAGCCCAGGCCGCGATCAGCATGCCTTCGATGAATTGCCGCGGATTGCGTTCGAGGTAGAAGCGGTCTTTAAAGGTGCCCGGTTCGCCTTCGTCGATATTGACTGCCATCAGGCGCGGGCCCGGCTCGTTGCGCACAATGCGCCATTTGCGCCCCGCCGGGAAGCCGGCCCCACCGAGCCCGCGCAGGCCCGAATCCTCCAGCGCTCCAATCACGGCCTCCACGGAACGCGCGCCGGACAGGCATTCGCCCAGGACCGCGAACGCGCCACCGTCAACGCCGGAGCCCGCCATGTTCCCCCGGCTCGCGACGCCTGCGTCCACCGCATCCTCGGCCAGCGCAGCCTTGGCCGCGTTGCCAGCACAGGCGTCATCGGCAATTGCCGCCGACACGCCCGCGCAACTGGCCGGCGCCAACGCCCGCTGGCCTATCAGCGCCACCGGTGCTTGATCGCAGCGCCCGATGCAAGGTGCCGGCACAACCCGCACCTCCCGCCCCAGCAACGCCGGCAAGCGCGCCAGCAGTTCGCCAGCACCTGCCAGCTCACACGACAGGCCATCGCACACGCGCACCGTCAGCGCGGGTGGCACCTGCTCGCCCTCGCGGACAATATCGAAGTGGTGGTAGAAAGATGCGACTTCAAAGACCTCAACCTGCGCCAGCCGCAGTTCGGAAGCCAACGCCGCCAGATGCGCAGCCGACAGGCAGCCATGCGCATCCTGAATCAAATGAAGGAATTCAATCAGCAAATCCCGCCTGCGCGGCAGGCCGCCCAGCAAAGCCTGCACCTGCTGCAGCGCAGCAGCGTCGACTTGCCGGCCTTTCGGCCGCTGGCGTTTCCTCTCCCGGCTGGCACCCTGCACTGCAATAGGAATCATGCCCTGATTCACCTCGCAAAATGGCGTTGCTTACCTCAGGGTATCATGCGTAGCCCTGCGGCGGATCATGTTATTGTCAGTATAAGGATGCCACAGCACGGGAGGTCAACCGTGGAAAATTTTCAGTCGCTGGCGTCCATGTTGGACCTGTATCAGCTGAGCCTGACGATCATCCTCGTACTGCATGCGCTCAGCCTGGTACCGCAATGGCAGCGCCAATATTTCCACCCGCGCCTGATGCGGGTGGCCATGCTTGGAATGATGTTGGGGATTGCGCAGGGCGCGGTGATCGCCGCTGCCGTGGAATATAGCGCGATCGTGCGTGGAGGCGGCATCGCCCTGCTGGGCGCCGCGATCATGATGCATGCCTGGGTTGCGCTGCAAAACCTGCTGGCCAGCTACGCCTTCGTTCGCCTGCACCGCGCCAGTGCCATGATGGCCCACCGCATGGTCTGGGCCCAGCGCCCGCTCGGTTACCTGAGTGCCGCGCTGACCGTCGTCGCCGGATGTACGCTGGCGTAATCAGTTACGGCCGGCAGTACCGTGTTCAGACCAGACGATATCGTTATCGACCGAGTACAAGCGGCATGGTTCCTTGCTCGCCGCCTGGCACGCCGCCAGCGCCTTCTCGTTGGTGTTCTCACCCTCTTCCGCCCAGCCCCAGGAACCGGTAGCCGAAATCGCAAAGGCGCGCGGCGTGGCCTTCGTCAGGAATGCGCGATACTGTTCGCGCCCGCGTTGCGGCAGGAACGGCACGGCATTCACGTCATCCAGCGCCGCATAGTGGGTGGCCTTTTGCACCGGCGGCTCCGCCACCGCATACACTTCGCGGGTCGGCATGCCGACGCCGGCCAGGAAACGCTCGACCTCCGGCAGCCAGATCGCAGCGCCGTCACGGTTACCCAGCAAGCCATGCGCGTCTTTCTTGAACGCGCCATACGCCACCAGGTCGGCCTTGCCGCCGGCCGCAATGAAGGCGCCATGCATGCGCGCCACCAGCTCCGGGCCGAAGTAACTGTCATTTGCGCCGTACAACCACATGCTTGGCAGCTTGTTGCGACGGCCATACTCGCCAAACGCCTTCACCAGGGCGCCCTGCCAGTTGCATAAGTCGCCGTGCACCTTCAGGCCGCCCGCAAAATTCATGATGCCGCGCACACCCGGCAAATCCTGGGTGGCCGCGGCCATGCTCGCCAAACCGCCAAAGGACTGGCCGGCCAGCACGATATGCTCATTGTCGACCCATGGCTGGGTGCGGGCGAAACGCACCACGTCGGCGATATCGCCCGCCTGCTCATAGCCATTGGCCGTCATATTGCAGCCATATTCGACAAATTTGCCGGTCGAATTGGCAAAGCCGGTGCGCATCGGCACCATCACCGCATAGCCGCGCCGCACGAAAGCCGTTGCCAGGTAAATGAAACGGTCGCGGGCCTGCAGCTTGGGATTGCCCGGCGCCTTGCCATGGTTGACGATCAGCAGCGGGAACGGTCCCGGGCCGGGAGGACGGAAAACAGTGGTCTCCAACTGCACGCTCTGGGCGCGGCCCGCCGGTACCATGATGATTTGCTCATTCAGGCGCACGTCGAGCGCAGCTTCCCCCGCCTGCGCGAGTGGCAGGCTTGCACAGGCCAGCAGGATGGCGGCGACACGTGCAAACAGGGAATTTATGATGCTCTCCAGAACAGTGCGTTTGGGCAATAACCCAGATTCTTATGCGCACGGTTCAGGAAAGCAATCCCAAAACGTTAAACGTAGCAATTAACTCAGCTTCAAGAGCATGGAACGCACGGATTCCAGCACTTCATCGGCTAGTTTGGGGTCTGTTTTGTAGACATTTCGCGACACTGAGATGCCGCCCACCAGCGCTGCCATGATGGCAATTGCCTGTTTGCGCTGGCCTTCCCCGGCCGGCAACTGGCTGCCGATGTACTCCACCATCTGGCGGAAGCCGGCGGTATAGCCGGCGCCCACGGAAGCATCCTGGCGCGCCACTTCGCTGGCGGCAGCTGCCAAAGGGCAGCCTTCCGCCAGGTTGTCGCGCTGCTCGGGCGCCAGGTAGTAATCGACCAGTTGCGGCAGCGTGACAGGATGCTCGGTCACCTTGCCATAGGCGGAACGGGTGCTGAAATTCATGGCTTCCGCCGCCAGCGCATCCTTCGAGGGGAAATGAGCGTACAGGGCACCATGGGTCAGGCCGGCGGCCTTGCTGATTTCCGCCACGCCGACCCCATCGATCCCCTTCCCCCGGAACAGCCGCGCAGCCGTCTCAACCAGCACCTGCCGGTTTTCCGCTGCTTTTTCCTTGGTGATCTTCATGGCCAGCCTCCCGCATCAATCATTGCGATCGTCATCATACCACGTGTTGCACCGACTGCTCATTTTTTGGGCAAGAACGATAATTCCCATGTGGAATCATGTAAACTGGCGCCATGACGATCTCCGCACTCCAGGCCGGCCTGTCCGGCCTTCAAGCAAACCAGCGCGCACTGGATGTGGAAGGCCATAACGTTGCCAATATGGCGACGCAGAACTTCCAGCCGCAGCAAGCCACGTTCCAGGAAACGCCGGGCGGGACCAGCGTCACCATTTCCACCGCCGCACGCGACCTGTCGGCGGCCGCCAATGCGGGCGGAGCGCCGTCGGGCACCGACCCGGCCAGTTCCATCACCAATTCCCTGGTCTACAAGGCCAATTTCGACCTGTCTGCCAAAGTAATCAAGGCGGCGGACGAGCGAATCGGCACTCTGCTGGATATCAAGGCTTAACGCCGACGCCTTCCCGCGCTATGCTGTCGTATGTGCAGCATGGCGGAGGCTAGCATGGACGACTTCGAACTCCCCCTTCAGGACCGCAAGCAAGCCGCCGAGCTGCTGGCCGAAAAGCTGGCGCACCTGCGCGGCAGCCATCCCCTGATCCTGGCCATTCCACGCGGCGCCGTGCCGATGGGGCGCATCATTGCCGACCGCCTCGATGGCGAGCTCGATGTAGTGCTGGTACGGAAAATCCCCTCCGCCATTGATCCCGAACTGGCAGTCGGCGCCGTCGACGAGCATGGCAACCGAGAACTGGCGCCCTACTTCAACCGCACGCGCACCAGTATGGAATGGGTCGAGCTGCAAACTCACGAACAGCTCGAATTGATGCGGCGCCGCCGCGCTTCCTACGGCAGCAGGCGGCCGCCGGCCAATCCCGAAGGCCGCACTGTGGTAATCGTCGATGACGGCCTGGCCACCGGCTCCACCATGGCGGCTGCCTTGCGCTCCACGCGCGCGCGCAAGCCCAGGCAGTTGATTGCTGCCGTCCCGGTCGCCGCGCCCGATTCCCTGGAAGTGATTGCTCCATTGGCCGATGGCATTGTCTACCTGGCTGCACCGATGAACTTCATGTCCGTCAGCCGTCATTACCGCAGCTTCCCGCAAGTATCGGAAGAAGAAGTCCTCGAACTGCTGACCAGCGAGTAGTGCGACTTTGAATTGCCGCGTGTGCGACACTGGCGCTGAGGAGGCAGCCAACGGATGACCGAACACGATCCCCGCAAGCATGACCGCCGCGAAGGCGACCGCGGACAGCGGCGTCGTGCCGGCGATGCGCCGCGCTACCTCGATCCCGGCGAAACCATCTTCACGCTGTGGGGGCGCGTGATCGTGGCCCGCTACAAGCGCTGGGCTGCCGCGGCCACGCGGCATATCATCCAGCGGCCTTTGCACATTGGGGTTTCAGCCCGCATCTACCATCCCGAGCCCGGCGCCACGGGGTTGCGCAGCAAGAACCTGCAGTACCTCGAAGAGTCGGTGGCGCAGTGGGTCATGTCGCGCGATGTGCTGGTGTTCATGATCCCGACCGTGAATACTTCCGGCCTGCTGCATCCTTCCAATATCCGCCTGCGCGACTATGCCAAGCACCTGGACGGCCTGGTGCTGCAAGGCGGCGCCGACGTATCGCCCCAAAGCTACGCCGAAACGCCGACCAAGCCTGAATGGAACGGCGACCGGGCGCGCGATATGTACGAGCTGGAACTGCTGCATGAATTCGTGGAAGCGGGCAAGCCGGTGATGGGCATCTGCCGCGGTTGCCAGCTCTTGAATGTCGCCTTCGGCGGCACCCTGTACCAGGATATCGAGACCGATGTGCCGGACGCCCATGCCCACGTGTCGAACGACTACGACCGGCACCGCCACGAGATCACCTTCCCGCCCGGCTCCTCGCTGCCCACAATGGTGAGGGGGCCGCAGCGCGCGCTGGTGAATTCCATCCACCACCAGGCGGTGAAGTCACTCGGCAAGGATATGCAGGTGGAAGCGCTGTCCTATCCGGACAATATGATCGAGGCGATCCGCTACACCCGGGCGCCCTTCGTCATGGGACTGCAATGGCACCCGGAATTCCACCGCGCCGGCGGCGTGGAACTGCTCGATTGCACCGGCATCCTCGACAGCTTCCTGCGCGCCGCCCGGGAAACGCGCTTCTAATAAGCGTGCATCTGCCGCAAGCACTCAAGTGTCAGCGCTTGCAGGGTTTCCCATCGTATTGCAGTTGGTATTGCTTGTAGGCGCTGCCATTCCAGCGCTCGATCGGGAAGCAGAAGCCGGGACCGCCGATCTCGATGTCGGGCCAGCCGTCTTTGCCCTTGCTGGACAATACAGTCAGGATGCCGATGCCGTGCGTGATCACCTTCCAGCCGCCATCAGCCTGTTTGCTGACCAAGGTGTAAGCCACGCCAGTGTCGCCATAGCACCCCGTTCCGCCCTCACTGATGATGGCTTCAGGAAGCCCGTCGCCGTTCATGTCCTGGACTTTTTCAATGGCCCCTGGGACGTAGCTGGCGCCCGAATCCTTACAGGACTTCCACTGTTTTCCGTGTTGTTTGAACCCGGCTGCCTTGAATGCGGCAGCTTCGTCAGCCGCCGGCAATGAGTTTGTCCCCGCCAGCGAGGCCTGGCTGATCGCCAGGCTAAGAATTGTGATGATCAGTTTCATAATGCCACCCTCCCCGCTTTGGCCATTCTAATCCATGTGGTAGCCCAGCAGGACCAAAGAGGAAGTGCAAAACCCGGCGACGGCTGTTGCCTGTTGCTTTTGAGGAACGATGCAAAACCAGGGGACGCATCAGCAGAACGTCGCCCGCCTGCACGAGGCAGGCTTGCTCGCCCTGCCGCATCGCCACTGCATCCCGCGGCGAAATGGCACCCTGCAGGTGCGATCCGGGCACCAGATACACCGGCCCGTCGTCCGCGCCGCATGGATCGAGATGCAGCCGCACCGCGACCAACTGCTCCAGCATATCCCGGTGTGGCTGCACATGCCAGCCATCTTCCTTGCGCGACCAGCCGCGCAGGGAAGGATTTTCGATGCGCTGGTGCACAGGGATACTCAGGTCCTGGTGCACCGGCACCAGCCAATTCACCGAGCCGGACTTTTCAAAGAAGGTGCATTGGACGGCGACATGGCCGGCCGGCAGCAGGGCCCGCAGCGCAGGTGAAGAAACGAGGGAATCCGCAAGCTCGGCACACCAGGACTGCGACAGCAAGGTCCGCGTGCCGGCCGAGCCGTGGGCACCGGTTTGCGCGGCATACCAGGCGCACTGCCCGGCGTCGGCGACGCCCGGAATGACCGCAAACCCGTGCCGCGCAAAATCAGCGACGGCATCCACGCTTCAAGGTTTTTCGTAGAACACCAGCGAGCTGCCCAGTGTCAGCGATTCTTCGATATGGGGATGCAGGTCGATAAAAGGCTTCTGCTCCAGCATTTCAGTTTGCAAGATGCTGAAAGCATCCATGGCCACTTCCTCGAACCCGAACTTGCTGGCCTCGATAATCGCGGAATCCCAGAGAGCCTCGGCACCCTCCTGCAACAGGAACAGCATGCACTTGTGCAGCGCATGCTCTTTCGGGTGCGCGTATTCATACACCGGCTTGCCTTCGAAAATCCCTTCGAAGGTGTAAATCCCCAGGACACTGTTATCGCTCATGAGCTATTAGAATTAACTGGAAGTGCCTGATTATACTGCGGACCTGGCGGTCGCCAATGCCCCGAACAGGCGCCCTTAAATGCCCGATTTCGGAATCATCGCGCCGCGCGCTTGCGCTTCTTTTTCGACTGCTTCATAAGCAGGTCCTGCTCTTCCTGCGGAGAGAGGAACTCCAGGCTGGCACTATCGCCACCATATTCCATGACGCGATAATAGTTCCCTGGCCAAAGCAGGATTTTCATTCCATCCTGCCCGGACATGCGAAGTGTCTTCTGATCCCCTGCGGCACCCGTTTCCACCACGATCTCAAAATCGACGGCCTCCTCCGAATACTGCGTCGGGATCGCCCTGGCCTCAAGCAGGAAGGCGGGATAATTCGCTACCGGCGCCGATTGAGCCAGGCAGGCCAGCGAATAAAGGCCGGCGGCAAGCAGGAGCTTAGCGCTCGTTCGAAACATCTTTTACCTTGCGCATGAATTCATCTTCCTTGGAACGGTGGATGATCGCTGTACCCGTGCACATCGCGTTCACATAACCGCCTTCGCTCTCAAACACCATATAAGTATGTCCAACCGCCAGCGGCGTGCTGCAACTGTTTATGCCTGTCGCCACAGTACGGTTGCCAGCCTGGATTTCGCCCTTGGCGATACGATGGGCCTGAATAACCGATTCGATGTACGAAGACCCGCCTTTCACCATGCGGCCGCTCATCACCGTCCCGATGTAGACGTATTTCGAGCCAGCCACCGCCTCCGCCAACGCCGGGTCGCTGCATTGACAAGCCATGGCGGCAGCGGGTAGCAAGGCCGCCAGCAGGCTGGCAGCAAAAATGGCAGCCCGCATCAATTCCCCCTGAATTTCGCGATCGCCGCGTCCACCACACCTTCCACACTGCCGGAGGAATCGAATTCCGCCCGCAGGTAGTGCGCATCGCTGCCCATATGTGTCACCTGCATCAGGTGGTTCAGCGCGGCGCTGCCGCCGAGGGCTTCGGCGTGCAAGTCCATGCGTCGCAACGTGGTCAGGATGTCTTCGCGCAGGGACAGGCTTTCGTAGGTCTTGGGATGCACGACCGTGCCATCCAGCCCGAAACGGCAGGCCTGGAAGCGGTTGTAGTTGTAGACCAGGTAGTCGTCTTCCGCCGGCGGGGCCTCCTTGCGTTCCAACAGGTAGGAGCACAGGGCTTGCAGGTAGCAGGCCAAGGCTGCTGCACGCTCCACCGTCAACGGTGTGTCGCAGACGCGCAGCTCGATGGTGCCGTATTCAGGCTTGGGGCGGATGTCCCAGTAAAAGTCCTTCATCGACTTGATCACGCCCGTGTGTTCCATCTTCGAGAAGAAGCTATGTTCGAACTCGTCCCACTTCAGGATGAACGGCGCACGTCCGCTCATGGGAAAGGCGAACACGCTATTCAGGCGCGCCGAATTGAACAAGGTGTCATTGCCTTGCACATAGGGCGACGATGCCGACAGCGCGATGAAGTGCGGCACATAGCGGCTCAAGGAATGCAGCAGGTACAGCGCGTCGTCGCCGCTGGCGCAGCCGATGTGCACGTGCTGGCCGAAAATGGTGAACTGCTTGGCCAGGTAGCCATACAGTGCCGATACTTCCTTGAAGCGCGGCTTGGAAAAGATCTTGCGCTCCGACCAGCGCTGGAACGGATGCGTGCCGCCGCCGCAGATGCCGATGTTCAGCGTGTCGGCCGCCCGCACCAGCGTATCACGCGTTTCGCGCAACTGGGCCAGCAGCTCGCCGTGCCTGGTGTGCACGTCGCTGTTAATCTCGATCATGCTCTCGGTGATCTCCGGCGTTACGTGGCCGGGGAACGGCTTGCGCTCCAGCAGGTGCAGCAAGTCCGGGCTCGATGCGGTCAAGTCGAAGTCGGACAGGCTGACCAACTGCAGTTCGAGCTCGACGCCCATCGTCAAAGGTTGCGACGATTTGAATTCTTCCAACGGCATATCAGCCCTCCTCTTTCGCCGTTTCGCGCGCTCGGATCAGCGCGCGCTGCGTGATGACAGGCCCCAGCACTTCCATGAACAGCGTCATGGCAGCCAGCGCGGCCAGCTCATCGACCAGCACAATGCCCATGTAGCGCGTCTGTTCAAGCAGCAGGATGGCGAACACCGACATCGGCGACAATGCCACCCCGATCAACGCCCCCTTGCGCCACGAAATGCCCGCCACGTGGGATAACAAGGCAACGGCAATGGTCTTGGTGGCAAAGCGCACCAGCAACAGCAAGGCCCCCAGCGAAGCGCCGAACACCACGCGCTGCCAGTCAAGCGTGGACACTGCGAACACGAACAGCAGCACCGTCAACAGTTCGCCGATCGCGCCGAAATTACGCTGCGTGCGCGTGAAGGTCACGCGGCGATGGCGCGCCATCAGGCCGAACGTCAGCGTCGCCAGCACCGGCGACAAGTCGGCCGCCTGCGTGATCGACACCAGCAGCACGACCACCATGGCAAAGGCCACGGTACCGTCGCGCGCCAACGTACCGAGGCTGCGCAACAGCGCTGGCACCAGCATGCCTGCCACCGCGCCGAGCACGGCCGAAGCAAGCAACTCGATCACGCTGCGCGACACAGCTTGCGTCAGGCTGCCTGATGTCTGGAACACCCAGAAGCCCACCACCACCTTGAACACAAACAGCGCCAGCACACAGTTCATTGCCACCAGGTGCAGCAAGCGCTCAGTCACCTGGCCCGAGCTGCGCTCCTCATTAATCACGCGCAGCACGCCAGCCGGCGAACTCGACATCGCCAAGGAAGCAAGCAGCAGCGCCGTCAACGGCGGCATCCCTTGCCAGTAAGCGATCAGGAACACTGCGCCGAATGTAAGCGCGGATTCTGCAAGGCCACTGACGGCAATCCAGGGATTGACGCGCAGCCAGCGCAGGTTGATACGGTAACCAAATTCAAACAGGATAAGGCCGAAAGCGATATTGGCGAGCAGGGCTACCTGGCTGCTGCCATCCGGCACAAGAAGATCGGGCATGGCCTGTGCAAGCAGGAAACCCACCAGGCCGTACACACTGATGCGCGGCAGATTGGTCCAACGATGAACGAACTCGCCAGCAAGCCAGGCAAGCAACATGGCGCAAGGCCATGCGAGTTCGTCAGAGATGACTAACAAATCGGTCATAAACGTACCTCCGAGCCGTACTATATTGCATTTGTGAAAAACACGTCACACTTATCTCCGTTACAATGCCATGCATGGACATGATCAGCGAACACGTTTGCCATGGTGGAGTGCAGCGCTTCTACCGCCATGAGTCGGAAGCGATTGGCTTGCCAATGCGCTTCTCCATCTTCATTCCTCCGCAGGCAGCGCAAGGGCCATTGCCCGCGCTGTTCTATCTCGCGGGGCTTACCTGCACCGAGGAGACCTTTGCCATCAAGGCCGGCGCGCAGCAGCATGCTGCGCGTGAAGGCCTGATCCTCATCGCGCCGGACACCAGTCCGCGCGGCGCCGGCATTGAAGGCGAAACGGCGAGCTGGGACATCGGCGAGGGCGCAGGCTTTTACCTCGATGCGACGCAAGCGCCGTGGTCGCAGCATTACTGCATGGAGAGCTACATCCACGAGCTGCGCCGACTGGTGATCGATGAATTGCCGGTCGATGCAAAACGCATCGGCATCTTCGGCCATTCGATGGGCGGGCATGGTGCGTTGACGCTTGCCCTGCGCAGGCCGGACCTGTTCCGCAGTGTCTCGGCCTTCGCGCCGATTGCCGCACCGGTACGCTGCCCATGGGGACAGAAGGCTTTCGCCGGCTACCTGGGACCGGATAAGGAGACCTGGCTGCAGCACGACGCCAGCGCGCTGATGGCCGTGCAGGACGAAGCGCCCTTCCCCCATGGCATCCTGATCGACCAGGGCCTGGCCGACAAGTTCCTTGAGGAGCAGTTATATCCGGGAGTGTTCGAGGATGCGTGCCGCGCCGCCGGACAACCTTTGGAGCTGCGCCGGCATGCGGGCTACGATCATGGCTACTACTTTATTTCGAGCTTCATTGGCGACCATGTGAAGATGCATAGCCGCCAGTTGAAAGAGCTTTGAAGCGAATTTACTTCGTCAGCACCTTGCGGATGGTCTCCGCCAGTTCTTCCGCCACGAATTTGGCCACGTAAGCGTCGGCGCCGACGCCTTTCACGTGGTCTTCGTTGGTCTTGCCCGACAGCGAAGAGTGGATCACCACCGGGATCCTGGAGAAGCGTGCATCCTGCTTCACAAGGCGGGTCAGCGTAAAGCCATCCATCTCCGGCATTTCCAGGTCGGTCAGCACCAGGGCCACGCGGTCTTCCACCGGGATGCCTTCGGCCTTGCAGCCTTCGGCGATGTGATTCAGCTTATCCCAGGCTTCCTTACCGGTCTTCATCATCACGAACGGCGCATGCATGGCTTCCAGGCCGCGCTCGATCAGGTTACGGGCCACGACTGAATCGTCGGCGGCCAGGATGAAGGTGCCAGGCTTCAGCGGCAGGCGGCCCACTGCGGTTTCATCGATGTCCTTGCCGTCGCTCGGGGTCAGGTTGCGCAGGATGGTTTCCACGTCCAGCACCTGTGCCAGGCGGGTGTTCTGCACGTCGCCATCGACACGCGCGATGGAGGTGACCATGCCGCCACCATGACTGCCTTCCGCGCTCAGAACCTGGCTCCAGTCCAGGCGCACGATCTCGTCCACCGATTCAACGGCAAAGGCCTGGGTGGTGCGCGCGAATTCAGTCACCAGCATGATGTTCAGGCCAGTCTTCGGCTTCACGCCGACGATGCCCGGCAGGTCCATCACAGGAATGATCTGTCCGCGCAGGTTGACCACGCCCAGCATGTGCGGCTCCGAACCCGCGACTGCAGTCACGGTCGGCATCGCGACGATCTCGCGGATCTTGAAGACGTTGATGCCGTATAGCTCGGAATTGCCGCTGGTGCCATCGACGCCCAGGCGGAACAACAGCAGCTCGAACTTGTTGGAGTTTGTGAGGTTACTACGCTCGTCAACTTCTTGTTGAACGGAATTCATCGATCGCTCCAATCTGCTTTAAATGGCATTCCCTTTGGTATGGAATGTTTCGGCAGTATACCGGCCTTTTTTTGACATCCGGGAGCGATGAGGGGCAGAAACAACAAAAAAAGGACGCGCGTTGGCGTCCTTTCAAGAATTCTGGAGCGGGAAAAGAGTCTCGAACTCTCGACCTCAACCTTGGCAAGGTTGCGCTCTACCAACTGAGCTATTCCCGCAGAGGAGGCGTTATTATGACAGCCACTGTCCTGAGTGACAAGTTCTTTTTCGTTTATCATCCTCCTATAATGGCCGCATGGATTCTATCGAGATAGTTTTGGCAATGCTGCTGGCCGTCATCGCCAGCGCCTACATGAAGCGGATGCTGCCGGCCGGCATTCCCCTCCCCCTGGTGCAGATCGGCCTTGGCGCCGGCATTGCCGCGTGGTCCGGCCATGGCATCCAGCTCGACCCGGAAATGTTCTTCCTTCTGTTCATCCCGCCGCTGCTGTTCCTCGATGGCTGGCGCATCCCCAACACGGGCCTGTTCCGTGACCGCGTCGTGATCCTGGAATTGGCGCTCGGCCTGGTGATCTTCACCGTGCTTGGCGCCGGCTACCTGATCCACTGGATGATTCCCGCCATGCCATTGCCGGTGGCGTTCGCGCTGGCGGCCATCCTGTCGCCAACCGATCCGATTGCGGTCGGCTCCATCGCTTCGCGTGCGCCGATCCCGAAACGCCTGATGCACATTCTGGAAGGCGAAGCCTTGCTGAACGATGCCAGTGGCCTGGTGTGCTTCCGCTTCGCCGTGGCTGCCGCCTTGACCGGCACCTTCTCGCTGACCACCGCATCGCTGACCTTTGTCTGGCTGGCGGCCGCCGGCATTGCCACCGGCGTGGCGGTAACCCTGGCCATCGCCTGGCTGCAAGGCCGGCTCACCATGCGCTATGGCGAGCCGGCTGGTTCGCCTATCCTGGTCAGCCTGCTGATTCCCTTTGGCGCCTACCTGGTCGCAGAGCGCCTGCACGCCTCGGGCATCCTGGCCGCCGTGGCGGCCGGCATCACCATGAGTTATGTGGAGCTGGGCGGCCAGGCGCTGGCCGCCACCCGCATCCAGCGTACCGCCGTGTGGGACACGGTGCAGTTCACGCTGAACGGCGTGATGTTCGTGCTGCTCGGCGAGCAGCTGCCCGACATCCTGCGCGGCGCCAGCGAATCGCTGGAGCAAAGCGGCCACATCAACTCATGGTGGCTGGTGCTGTATGCCTTCACCATCAGCTTCGGCCTGATTGCACTGCGCTTCGTATGGGTGTGGGCGACCCTGCGCGTGACTCTGTATCGCCGCAGCCGCCGCGCCACCGCGGCGCAAGGCGGCAAGCCGCACTGGCGCCTGTTGCTGGCGACCGCCTTGGCGGGTGCGCGTGGTGCGATCACCCTGGCAGGCGTGCTGACCTTGCCGCTGTTCCTGCCGAACGGCGATCCGTTCCCGGCACGCGACCTGACCATCCTGCTTGCCAGCTCGGTGATCCTGATTTCCCTGCTGGCCGCCAGCATCGGCTTGCCACGCCTGTTAGGCGGCATGCGTTTCCCCGAGGAGCCGGCGGAGCGCCAGCAGGAAGACATGGCGCGGCGCCAGGCAGCATCGGCCGCCATTGCCGCCATCGAGCGCGCCGAACTGGCGCTGGCCGACGCCCACCATCCGGACGTGCTGCCGCAAGCCGCGGCGCGCGTGATCGCGCTGTATGAATACCGCCTGAACGTGGCCTGGTCGGCGGAAGACCAGAACAAGGAACACTTCCGCAAACTGGACCGCGCCGAGCGCGAGCTGCGCCTGGCGGCCATGGCGGCCGAACGCCAGGCCATCTTCGAGCTGGCGCGCCACCATCACATTTCCGACGAAACGGCACGCAAGCTGGTGCGCGAGATTGACCTCGTCGAAGCACGCCACCAGAAGAAATGAACCGGCGCGCCACGCTTTCACTGGTTAGCGCCTGGCTGCTGTTCTGGGCCTTGATGGTGACTACCGCGGTGCAGGACTTCCTGCGCCAAGACGACCACGGGCCGCTGTGGCAGCCTATCCTGTGGGAGTCGTCGTCGATGGCAGTGGCCTCCCTGCTGCTTGCGCTGCAGCGGCTTTGTACCCGCCGCCATGACGTCCTGTTGGCAACGCCTTCGCGCTGGTTCGCGCGGCAGGCCCTTTGGCTACCGGTGTGGTGGATCCTTTTCACGCCGCTGGCATTCGGCATCCGGCATGGCGTCTATGCCCTGCTTGGCGCCGAATACCGGCACGAGCCCTGGGGCGAGACTTTCCTGTACGAGAACGTGAAGATCTCGGTCTTCATCATTATCTTCACCCTGATTACCTTTGGCGTATTGTCGTACCGTGCGGCGGAGCAAGCCAACGCCCAGTTGCGCACGGCCCAATTGCACCAGCTTACGCAGCAGATGCAGCCGCATTTCCTGTTCAATGCACTGAACACGATCTCTTCGCTGATGCACACCGACGTCGAACGCGCGGATACCACGCTGGTGCAGTTGGCCGACGTGCTGCGTGCGACACTGGATATCAGCGGCCAGCAGCAGGCGCCGCTATTGACCGAATTGCGGCTGCTGCGTGGTTACGCAAGGCTGATGGAAGAACGCTTTGCCGATCGCGTGCAGATCGAATGGCAGATTGATGCGGCCTGCGGCGACTGCCTGGTGCCCGTGATGAGCATGCAGCCTTTGCTGGAAAACGTGTTCAAGCACACCGTCGAGCGGCGGCGCGGGGTAACGAAGATCGCCATCAGCGCGCAACGTGATGGCGGGGTATTGCTGCTCGCAATCAGCGACGATGCGGGACGGCTGGCCGAAGGTGCCGGCGACGCCAACATTGGCGGCACGGGCGACGCTGGAGGTATCGGCGTGCGCAACTTGCGGGAACGGCTGCAGGCGCTGCATGGCGCGCAGGCAACGTTCCGGCTGATGCAGCTTGAGCCGGCCGGAGTACGGGCGGAGATGAGGCTGCCATGCGTGTCCTGATCGTTGACGACGAACGCCCGGCACGCGACAAGCTGCGCCGCATGCTGGAGCAGGAGGCAGGCGTGGCAGCAATCGACGAAGCGCGCGATGGCGTGGAAGCGCTGGAGAAAGTCGCCAGCTTCGCCCCCGATGCCATCTTCCTCGACGTACAGATGCCGGAAGTCAGCGGCCTGGAAGTAGCCGCCTCCCTGCCCCAGCCAGCACCGCTGGTGGTGTTCGCCACCGCTTTCGACGAATACGCCGTGCCGGCTTTCGATGCCAACGCCATCGACTACCTGCTGAAGCCCTTCGACGCCGCGCGCCTGCAGCGCGCCATGCAACGGCTGCGCGAACGCCTGGCCAGCCGCGCCGCCCAGGCGCAACCCGCCCCAGGCGGCCTTGCAGCCCATGGCCTGCCGCTGCAACAATTGCTGGTCAGCGAGCGCGGCGGCACCCGCGTGGTGGCAGTGGCCGACATCCAATGGCTCGAAACCGCCGACAACTATGTCGCACTGCACACGCCGCAAGGCGCGCCCCTGCTGCGTCAGACCCTGACCGACCTGCTGGAGAGCCTGGGCAGCCAATTCCTTCGCTGCCACCGCCGCGCAGCCGTCCGGCTCTCCCTGGTCGACAAGATCGACCAGGAGGGCCAACTGGTCCTGCACAACGGTACCCTGGTTCCCCTCGGCCGCAACTTCAAGGCCGCCATCCTGGAAGCCCTCGCCCATCGGCAATCCCGATAACTGGCATCGCCAATTCCCGTTTCCGTTTCACTCCGCGCGCCGCGACAATGGCGCCGTCCACAACCGAGGAGGAAATCATGGAACGGGTATTGATCGCCGGCGGCAGCTCCGGCATGGGATTGGCGCTTGCCGAGCGCCTGCTGCGCGAAGGTTGCGTGGTGACGATTGTCGGCAGATCGACGGAAAAGCTGGCAGACGCCCAGGAGAAACTGCCACAGCTCACGACTGTTGCGGCAGACATCACGCAAGAAGATCAGGTCGCCAGCCTGTTCGCGCAATGCGGCCGGTTTGATCACATCGCCTGCACCGCTGCAGACATTGGCGGCGCCTACCAGCTATTGCCGGACACCGACGTCGCAGTCATGCGCAAGGCGATGGATTCCAAGCTGCTAGGCCCGCTCCTGCTGGCCAAGTATGGCGCCCCCTTCCTGTCCGCCTCCGGCAGCATTACCTTTACTTCCGGCATCGCCTACTGCCGTCCAGCGGCGCGCGGCTCGGTGGTGGCCGCAATAAATGGCGGCCTCAACTCGCTCACCTACGCCCTGGCGATAGAACTGGCGCCGCTCCGCGTCAACGCCGTATCACCCGGCTGGGTTGATTCGCCGATCTGGGAGTTTGTCGCTGGTGACGCCAAAGCCGGCATGCTGGAAGGCATGGCAAAGAAACTACCGCTTGGCCGTGTCGGCCATGTGGACGACATAGCCGACGCCATCTGCTTCCTCATGCGAAACCGCTTCACCACCGGCAGTGTGTTGCACGTCGACGGCGGGCACCGGCTCGTGTAGCGCTGCGCGCTGCCGGAGCGTATCCTGGAACTGGCGCAAGGCAAGCGGCAGTTGCCTTGGCCGCCAGCTCATATGGATGCCAATGCGACCACCGCCTCCTTGCCACGGCAATGCGGCGATTCCAGCGTCCAGCCCAGCAACCGCCAGGCGCGGCATCAAGGCACAACCGAAGCCGGCGCGGACCATGCTCACGATCGCGCCCAGGCTGCCGTATTCGCCAGCCACTTGCGGCAACTGGTGCCCGGCGGCAGAAAAAGCGCTGTCAAACATGGCACGATAGGCACATCCCTGCGCGGTCACCAGAAAGCGTTCGGCCGCAACATGTTCTGCTCCAACGCTGGCAAACCCGCCAAGTGGGTGGCCGGCCGGCACCAGCAGGACCAGTTCGTCAGAACCGACGCATTCGCTGTGCAGGCCGCTATCATGGGGCGGCTGCGTGAACGAAAAACACAGGTCCAGCGAGCCATCCTTCACTGCTTCGCGCAGCGCGCCAGTGCCAGCCACCTGCAAATCAAGTTGCAGGCCGGGATGCTCGGCCTGGAAACCGGCCAGTATCGGCGCCAGCCAATGCGCACACAAGGTTTCCAGCGCCCCAAGCGACAGCTTGCCCCGCAACGCCGCGCAGCCAGCCACGGCAGCCTTGGCATCTGCTGCCAGCGCCAGCATGGACTCGGCATACTCGACCAGTTTTCCGCCCGCGTCGGTGAGCGCCAGCCTGCGCTGCGAGCGTTCGAACAGCGCCACGCCCAAGTCCGCTTCAAGCGCCTGGATCTGCTCGGTCACGCTGGACTGCGCGAGATGGACCTTCTGCCCAGCCTTGGTGAAGCTGAGCGTGGACGCCACCGCCAGGAAAGTTCGTAGATGTTTGAGCTGCATGCTGCGCATTATCGCCGAGATCCCGCAAAAAAAAATCGTTTGAACTTTTGGTAGGTCTGCCTGTCCATAGCGGACTAACCAGGGAGACCATCATGCCAAAACAAAAACTGCTTGCAACTTTGCTGCACATCTCCGACCTGCATATCGGTAGCCTTGATCCAAACACAGGCGATGCCACCATCAGCCCGGCGGTACAATTCGGGCTGGATAATTTTCCGATATTCGATGGACTCCTCGGGCACCACGCCACAGCCTTGCGTGCCCTTGCCGAGTTCGTTGAGGACTTGCGCGCGAGCGACGAAAAATTCCAGATTCTGGTCACGGGCGACCTGAGTCGCAACGGCGATGCACATGAACTTGCGCTGGCGCGCCGGTTTTTCGAGAGCGAAATCGACATCCTTCCACCCAACGGCGATTATGTAGGCCTGCATGCCGCTGGAAAAGTCATCACAATTCCCGGGAATCACGATCACTGGGCTGGCATATCGGTGCCGATTGGCGCAACGCCTTCCAACTTTTACCACTACTTCATTCGCTCGCTGCCCGCCACGCGCAGCCTCCCGCTAGGAAATCACGGCCATGAGCTGACCTTGATTGAACTTGATTCGGATGCCGACGTGCGCCCCAATTCCATCCAGCGCTCCTACGCGCGAGGAAGCTTCTGCTCGCAATTACAACTACTTGACGCCATGCTTGAACCGCGCAAGATACGTGAAGTCCGCGTAATGATCATCCACCACGCACGGACATGGACGGGTTTCAGCCTGGCCATGTCCCACGCTACAAAGTACGCCCTGGATCACTTCCTGCAACAGCACGAAATTGCCGTGATCCTGTGCGGCCACACGCACAAAACCGCAGTGCGGCGCCACTATGCCGGCGCCAGGGAATGCTGGGAATGCGGGGCGGGTTCAACGACACAATTTGACGCTGTGCCCCGCAAATGGAGAGTCAGGCTGCGCAAACCTGACAGCGTCAACCTCGAGCCGAATGCACTGATGCTCCATCGAATCTTCGATACGGATGGCCGGCTCGATTGGGTTACGACGACTTACCATCGTTCAGCAATGGGCTTCGCTAGCGCTCATCCCCCGCGCGAGTTCACGCTGCAATAACGTCGACCCGTGTGCGAGGTCGCGCTGGTTGGCGCACCAGCGCTGCACCAGTGCGTCCTTCTTAAGAAACCCTTCCGGGCGCGCCGTTTGCGGCAATTTGGAAAACGTATTCGCGCCCAGATAATAATATCCGCCAACCAGGAGAGGCGAAGCTTGCAGCATGCAAAACAGGCTACGCACAAGCACCGGCGCCTGCTCCAGTTCCAGGTCAAGCGTGCCAGCAACACTTCCGTTCAATAGGGCGCGGCTGATCGCTACGCTCTTGCCTTTTTGCTTGACGACGATGTCAGGGTCCGCGTTTTTGCGGGCTATCGCTCCGTCTCCGGCGCGACGCAGGGCGCGATTGAACAGCAATTCCATTTCATGCAAAGCCTCGAACACCATGCCGGGTGTCAGGCCGTATTTCAACAGGCGTTCGCCGGCAGGATCGCCACTTCTGCAGGATGCGTGATGCTCGCGCAAATGGGGCTGCAGGTCAGGCGGCAGCTTGGCGCCGCCCATGAGCGCAAGCTCCCATTCGCCTTGCCCGGACGGTGGACGCATTTCATCGAGTTTCTCAAGCAACGCGGACCAGGCATCCGCGATCACCTGTTGCTCGGCATAGAGCAAGGCGGCAACCGAGGGCTGGAGTTCGTCGATTTCGGCATTCGCCGATTCACCGCTGCTCAACGCTGCATACACGGTTGCAAGCCATTCTGGACGTTCGGCCAGTGCGGCGCATTCACGGTCATCGAGCAACAAGTCTTCCTGTTCCAGCGCCAGGCGGATCTGCTGCGCATGCGTGCGCAAGTTCTCCAGTGCGACGCGATCGTCAAATGCGTTGAGTGCTTTCCTGAGTATATCGAGTTCCGGCATGATTTTTCTCCCCTGGCGATCAGGCTGCCCGGTACGGCGTACTGAATTCAGCAGTGCTTGCGCAAAGCGTGCCTTGGCCTGGTTCACCTGTTCGGTTGACATTCCGAGTTCGGCGGCCACGGTGCGTGGCGTCTGGTCCATTACCCAAACCCGGTGAGCGATGTCGGCATCGGTCGAATGCGGCCGAGCCTCTAACAATTGCAACGCGACCCGGCTCACCGTTGCAGCCAGTTGGTCGCGCAAGCGATAGCGCGTGAGGTGGTGTTTCTCTGCGAGTTCGCGCTCGCCCGGCGCATAGTCAGACAGGAAATCAGCCAGCAGGGCCTGCTCGGCCACGGGCAATTGCCCGATAGCCGCCTTGAGCTGGGCGATCTGCTGCTTCATTTCGGCTGCCTCCGGCGGCAAAGGGTCGGCCGCGGCCAAGTCGAGGCATTCTTCGATATCGACGGCACGCGAACGCAGCCGGTGCAGTTTCAACTGCCGGCGTCGGCCAAAGCGGTAAAAAGCGGTGGCGAGGTAGGGGGCGAAATCGCCCTTGGCCGCGTCAAAGCGGCTGTTGAGAGCATCCCATTCAAGGAAGAAGTCATGGATCAGGTCACGCGCGTCGTGGGGCTGGATGTGATAGCCATCTCTTACCAGCTTGCTCAGCACGCGCCACAGCAGAGGCTCGTACTCGAGGAATTCCTTGGGGGACGCCAACGCACTCATCAATATCTCCAATCGGGGCACTCAATACAGTGATATTGCACGGCGCTGGCCAACTGGTTGAAATCTGCGTCAATAAATACGTTCGCCCCGGCCAAATGCTGTTCGCCACTTATTGCTGGCCTGGCAAGTTCGGTGTCCGTAAGCTGGATTCATTACCAACCCAGCTTGACAAACCATCATGCAAAACCAACGCCTGTATTTCCTCGACTGGCTGCGCATCGGCGCATTCTTCCTGCTCGTGCTGTACCACACCGGCATGTATTACGTGACCTGGGACTGGCACGTCAAAGCGCCCCACCCCAGCGACGCCATCGAGCCCCTGATGCTGCTGTCTTCGCCCTGGCGCATGTGCCTGCTATTCCTGATCGGCGGCGCGGCCGCCGCCTTCCTGCTCGACAAGCTGGGCGGCAAGGGCCTGGCCAAGGAGCGCAGCAAACGCCTGCTGGTTCCGCTCATTTTCGGTATGTTTTTCATCGTACCGCCCCAATCCTACTTTGAAGTGGTATCGGACGTCGCCTACCAGGGCAGCTATATCGACTTCATGCAGCTTTACGTGCGCGCCTACCACGGCTTCTGCGACCGTAATGGCTGCCTCGACCTGCCGACCTGGAACCACCTTTGGTTCCTGCCCTATTTGTGGATCTACACACTGCTGCTGGCCGCCATCGGCAGCCTGCGCATCCAGGCCATGGGGGCCTGGATGCTGCGCCACCTGCCTGGCTGGAAGCTGTTCGTGCTGCCGGCGGCCTTCCTGGCAGCCGGCCGCATCCTCCTGCTTCCTCACTGGCCACACACCCATAACCTGACGTCCGACTGGCATAACCACGCGATGAGCCTGCCTTATTTCCTGCTGGGAGCCGCCATGGCCCGCCGCGGCGAATTCTGGCAGCGCCTGGAAAGCGTCCGCTTTGCCGCGCTGGGCTTCTTCCTCGCGAGCTGGGCTTCCATCATCTTCTTTTATGCAACGGGCGACACGTTTAAGGATTGGCTGCCGCTGGCGCGCACCGTGTACGCCCTTTGCCAGTGGAGCGGCATCGCCGCCGTGTGCGGTTTCGGCCACCGCCACCTGAACTTCGACAGCGCCAAGCGCCGCTACCTGACGCAAGCCGTGTTCCCGGTCTATATCCTGCACCAGACCCTGATCGTCTGCCTGGCCATGGCTTTCCGCGCGGCCAGCCTGCCGCCGGTGACGGAAGGCGCGCTGATCGTGGTGCTGACGCTTGCCATCAGCTTTGGCGTATTCGAAGTCGTGCGCCGCGTGCCGCTGCTGCAGCCACTGTTCGGTCTAAGCGGCAGCGGTTCGCAGCTCAAAATGGAACAAGAGTCGAAAGCGATTATTTGCTAGCCGTGCCCTAGCTCTTGCATGTCACGTCTTTTAACTTAAACGCACGGCACAGGGCTATCGATGGCAACCTAGAGCGATAACCGGCGTTTCAACTTTGCTTCGAAATGCTCGAATGCCCGCGATAGTACTTAGGGGAAGCGAGTTTAAGTCGACTGCCTTTTGCCGAAGATCAACGTCGGCAGAGGTTACACGTGCAACGATAGACATCTGCATCGTTTGGAGATTGCAGCACCTGCTGACGGCGCTGGCTACCGCCGGCGAGTTCGATGCTATCGAAAAAGTGCGTGAGCATAAGCCGCATGGACTAAGGGTGAGATCATGGCGACGCAACTTTCAGTCGAGTTCAACCTAAGCGGGACTAAAGCCACTGGGTTCGCTACGCCGCGAGAAGACAAGACTCCCCAAGTGATGAGGGTTCCGCCAAGGCGCATTATCCCAGTGGTATTTTTGCCCGGAATTATGGGATCGAATCTTCGGGTAAGCAGCCAACGACAAAAAGAATTGAAACTGTCCAATAACGCGGTCTGGCGCCCGGATAAAGTAAAAGAGGTCGGTTCCTTATTGTGCAGCGGCCCAAGCAGAAGGCAGCGTTTGTTGGATCAAGCCACTACTGAAGTTGATACTTACGACCCTGACCATAACTCCACTGGCAATGCCGACGAGACTTCCGACCAACGCAACAGCAAAGTAGTGGACATTGACGTTACCCTGCCTTACGAATCGGGGTCACCGCGATTGATAGGCGACCCCCTTCACGGCTGTCATCGCTTATCTATTGAAGAAAGGGCCCGCCATCGTGGATGGGGAGAAGTATTCTTCTCTAGCTACAGGCAATTGCTTGAAACCCTCGAAGAACGGCTAAATAGTCAATACGATTCGAGTCACTTGAGCGAATTGGCAGGAATCGATCCAACTGTATGGCAGGCGCATCCAGAGCCAAGGCTGCGAGCCCTGTCGGAGGAAGACATTCGTAAAGCCCTTAACGGACAGTACCTCCCAGTCCATGCGATGGGATACAACTGGCTCCAATCCAATTACGATTCGGCCAAGACTATAAGTACCCGTATCGAGAAACTTATTGAGGACTATCAACGGTGCGGGTTCCTTTGCGAGAAGGTAATCATTCTCACCCACTCTATGGGAGGGCTGGTTGCGCGTGCGTTGGCTCATCCAAAAATCGGCAATATGAGCGACAAGATTCTTGGCGTTGTTCATGGGGTGCTTCCGGCGGTGGGTGCTCCCGCCGCATACAAGCGCATGCGATGCGGATTTGAGGAGAAGAAGGCGGGCCTTGACCCAGTTCCAAAAATCATCGGCAACAAGGGCAGCGAAGTAACGGCGGTGTTAGGAAATTCGCCAGGGGGCCTTCAGCTTCTTCCTTGCAGTGCATATGGAAACGGCTGGCTGCAAATCCGCCATAACGGAATATTGTTTGACTCACTTCCGAAGCACGGTGACCCCTACGAAGAAATTTACAAACTACGCGATCATTGGTACGGACTATTGCGCGAAGAGTGGTTGAACCCTGCCGAACAAGCCGACGCCACCTTCAAAAGAGCATGCGGTTTTCTTAATGAAGCGCGCGATTTCCACGAGCTGCTTGGAGACTTCTATCACCCGCGCACATATGGGCATTACGGCGCTGACCCGAGCCAACCATCGTGGGAGTCCGTCGTTTGGGAAATTAGTCGTGATTACGTTGGTCGGCGCTGGCGCGAGCTTAGGATCATGGAGGACGACGATCAGGGTGGACTCAAGGCTAGAGAAACGTTGGAGGGTCGCCATCTCGATACCAAGATAAAGCTTGGTCCATCCCACGGTGCTGGCGACCAGACGGTGCCTCTACGTTCGGCAGAACATCAACTATTAATAGGCGGTTTGAAAGGCGTATTTCGCCAGACTGGTTATGAGCACCAGGAGAGCTACAAGAATCAACTCGCGCTGAACAGCACGCTGTATTGCGTTATAAAGATAGCCGGGAAGATGTGGTGGGTAAATGACGACAAGTAAAGCGCTTGGTCGCTCGATGCTTTTAGCCTCGTTGGTCGCCATTTCGACTTTGCTTTCCATTGAGAAGAAGGGAAACGCGATGAAATCCTCGCCGACCAATAGAATGACCGAATTGTTCGAAACCACAAAGACCATTTGTATTGGGAGATTCGTACTCGATGTCCCAGCGGAATCTGAGGTCATCTTCGGCCCCGCTAGATTGCCTTATCTCATTGAGCTGCGGTCGAATGCGGTAAGCGATTTTGACGAAGTTATCGCAGGGCGGTTGAAGGAAATTACACTAAACGATTTTCCTCGTGCACGCGGCCCATTGATAAAGCCTGATTCGATGTTCGGAAAAGTCATCAACGGCGCCGTTAATAACCAAAGAATAGTCTTCGGTGCAAGCAAGGGTATCGGTTCCTTCTACTCCATTGAATCCATCCAGATGGTAGGGCATAGTCTATACGTCCAGAGCACAATGGCGTATGGCGACGACTACCGCGAGTCAATCGCCCAGCTCAATGCCGTTGCGCCTCTTTTACAGCCTCGACGCGACGACGAAGTTCCGACAGTACCGGGCGTGTGCCTTGAGGGAGCATTCATCAACGAGCCGGGGACGCCAATTTACGAGGCTGTTTCGTTGGGTGTTAGGCTTCGCAAATACCCAGACGTCCATCTTTCCCTCGAAATGACTAAGAAGTTCCTCAAGGTTGAAGGTGACTCGCTGGAAGCTCGGGCCAATGAGGCGGAGAAAGATGCCAGACGATCTGGGGCAGGAAGTTGGTATGACCGAGTGAAAGTGTTTCGCCGTGGAGAGCGGAAAATCGGTCAATGGTCGGGCTCGGAATATCTGGCAAGGAAGCCAGCGATTGGCCAAGTGCACGATTCGCATGAGTTTGCATATTTCTCCCACGGGGAATCCGGAAATCCTATGGTACCGGCCTTGGATATTGAACTCGACACCGGGGTGAAGAACAACAAGGTTGGCGGCATGCAAACCAGCATTACTGATGACGAGGCAATTTACTTGTGGGACAAGATAACTTCGTCCCTCAGGCCAAGGCCGACGTCAGGGGGACATGCCAGAAAATGATGACTTTCTGTGCCGATGTCAAAGTCAACGTCAACCATGCCATGCAAGCGTTCCAAGTCGATCTGGGCCATGATGTCTGCCTGCTCCGCTGGAATTTGGCCAGTGGCGGCAATTTCGCGCTATGTCCGCCGCAACGGAAGGATCAGTTCAGCACCTTGCGTGAGCGCTTGGCGCGGTACATCTCGGCATCGGCAATCGCGAGGGCTTCCTCCAGGTCGATGCCGGGCTTGCGCATCGCCATGCCGATCGAGGCCCGCACGTCGTAGCCGGCCAGCGTTTCCTGCACCCGCAGCAGCATGGCCTGGGCGTCGAAATAATCGCATTCGACCATCAGCATCGCAAACTCGTCGCCGCCCATGCGCGCCACCACGTCCGAACCACGCGTGACTTCCTTCAGGGCCTTGCTGCAACGGATCAGCAAGGCATCGCCCGAGGCATAACCCTGGGTATCGTTATAAAACCTGAGGTCATCCAGGTCGATCGACACCACGCAGGCCGGGTGGCCATAACGGCGGCAACGCTCATCCTCGCGCACCATCAGCATGTCCCAGCCGCGACGGTTATACAGGCCGGTCAGTTCATCGCGGGTAATGTCCACGTCCATCCGCTCAGCCTTGCGCGCCGCTTCGGTGCTGGCCAGTTCTGCTTCCAGCAAGCCGCCCAGCAGCTCGCCCATCAGTACCACCATGTCCTTGTCTTCGCGGATGCGCTCCGGTTGCGGCTCGGGATCGATGGCGCACAGGGTGCCGAACAGGGTGCCGTCGGCCCGCCGCAGCGGTACGCCCACATAGGCGCCTACGGTGATCTTGTCGGTGATCGGGGCCTGTGCATAGGCCGGCTCGCTTGCCACATCGGGCGCAATGTGCGGCCCCTGGCCTTCCACCATGCGTGAACACAAGGTTTCCGCCCAACTATAAACCTGGCCTGCCTTGACGCCATAGCCATGGTCGTCGGCGAACAGCACGATCCAGTCTTTCCCGTCGGTACGAGTGACCATCCACAATTTGAAGCCCAGGCGCTGCCGAAGGAATTGCATGGTGGCCTTGGAAGCGGCCGCAAAATCGTTCATCATTGCTTGCCTCATCAATAGCTGGTTCCGGCTCGGAGTCGAAATGTCATTATGCACCGGTCGGAGTAGACTTGACAGCGCTAATTTACCTGGAGATCGACAGATGACCCGCCTGACCGCCAAGGATTTTGAACCGGAAGTATTGGAGCTGTTCGACAAATATGTGCACGGCCAGTTGAGCCGCCGCGATTTCATTGCCTCGGCCACGCGCCATGCAGTGGCCGGCGCTACCGGCGCCAGCCTGCTGGCCACCCTGGCGCCCAGCTTCGCCGCCCCGCTGGTGGCGGCCGACGACAAGCGCCTCAAGGCCGGCTACCTTGAATATCCGTCGCCGCAAGGCTACGGCAAGCTGCGTGGCTACCTGGTGCAGCCGGCCGCAGCCAAGGGCAAGCTGCCTGCCGTGCTGGTGGTGCATGAGAACCGCGGCCTGAATCCGCATATCGAGGACATCACGCGGCGCCTGGCGCTGGACGGTTTCCTGGTTTTTGCCCCGGATGCCCTGTTCCCGCTGGGCGGCTATCCCGGCGACGAAGACAAGGCGCGCGAACTGTTTGCCAAGCTCGACCAGGCCAAGACCCGCGCCGACTTCCTGGCTGCCGAGCAAATCCTCAAGGCGCATCCGGCGGCCAATGGCAAGGTCGGCGTGGTGGGCTTCTGCTATGGCGGCGGCATGGCCAACTACCTGGCCACCATGGTGCCGGGGCTGGCAGCAGCAGTTCCCTTCTACGGCGCCCAGCCTCCAGCCGCCGATGTGCCGAAGATCAAGGCCCCATTGCTGGTCCACGACGCCGGCAACGATGCCCGCATTCTGGCTGGCTGGCCAGCTTACGAAGCGGCGTTGAAGGCGGCCGGTACCCGCTACGAGCACTTCGTCTACCCCGGCGTCGAGCACGGCTTCAATAACGACACCACGCCGCGCTACGACGAAGCCGCTGCCAAGCTGGCCTGGCAGCGCACGGTGGACTTCCTGCGCCAGCACCTCGCTACTTCGTAAACGTCAGCGTATATGCCGCTGCTCCGGGCAGCAGCGGCGTGGCCTTGCCGGCTACCCAATCGGCATGGCCGGCAAGGAAGAATGGCGACAAGGGGTGGCCGCTCTGGCCGCCCGGCATATTGAACAGGCCCTGCTCCTCGCGCCCCGGCGACACCGTCATGCGCTCGGACTGGCCGAACGCCGGCCCCGCCACGCGCGGCATATTGCTGTCGCCCGGAAGCTGGTCGGGTGGCACGCTAAGCCACTTCTTCAGCATCGGCATCGCGCCGGCTATCGGGTGCGCAATCGTGGCGGTGTTGCGCACGCCCCAGGTGGCGGAAGCCAGCGGCTTGCCGCCCGCCGTCAGGTGTTCGATGGTACGGTCCAGCGCGGCAAGTTGCAGCGCCTTCCAGTTTGCGTAACCCTGCGGCAGCCAGCCGCCCGGCTGTTCGTCCAGCAGGCGCCCCAGCACCACCGGCCAGCGGCTGGATGCGGCGCGCATATTGGCATCCTTGTTCAACTTGGCCAGCTCGATATTGGCGCCGCCATACAGCAGCTCATACAGCGACCACATAAAGGCACGGCTGGCGCGGTAGGACACCGAATCCACGCTGGCATGGCCATTCCAGTTGTCTTTCAACAGGCGCGCCAGCTCGGTGCGCTGCGGCTTGCCTTTCACCGCTTCGGCATCCAGCACGGCCAGCGCGCGCTCGCGCCATTGGGCGATGAACAGTGCCCGGTCGTCCAGCGTCACACTGTAGACGCCCTTCTCGTCGGTCTTGTCGCCCAAGGCGGACAGCGCATCGCGCGCCTGCCTGGTGCGCGCGCCCAAATCGAAACCGCCGTCGCCCAGCTTGACGGAGTCTGCGCCCAACAGCTGGCGGCTGTTGGCTGTCACCAGCTGGCCATTCTCCGGATTGCGCACCGAAGGATAGGCGGCGGCCGGCAGCAAGCCTTGCCAGCCGCGCGTGCTGCCGTTGGCCGACAGCGGGTAGCTGGAATCGACCGGCGTGGCAGGCCGCTGCGGCAGCGGGCCGACAATGGTCCAGCCGATATTGCCATTGCTGTCGCCCGCCACCAGGTTTTGCGCCGGCATGCCGACTTTCGGCGCCAGCGCCAGCGCTTCGGCGACGCTGTCCACTTCTTCCATATGGCGGATCGCCAGGTTGACGGCTTTCACATCGTGCGCCACCCAGTGCACCGCATATTCGCGGCCGCCGGACTGCATGATCGGGCCCAGCGAGGTCTCGCGCACTTGCATGGTGACGGCCGGCTGGCCTTTGACCAGGATGGTCTCGTCATGTACCACCGGCGTTTCCCAGCCGCCCGGCAGCTTGGCCTGGCCGGGGCGGTCCTTGGCCGAACCGACTTCCACCAGGTCGACGTAGTCGCCATAACTGTTGGTGAAGCCCCAGGCCACATTGCCATTGCTGCCCGCCACCACGGCCGGCACACCCGGAATGCTGACGCCGACGACGCGGCGCGTGCTGCCATGTTGTGCCGGCACTTGCAGCAACAGTCGATACCAGGTGTTGGCCAGCTTGATTCCCAGGTGCATATCGTCCGACACAATGGCACCGCCGGTGCTGCTGCGCTTGCCGGACACTGCCCAGTTATTGCTGCCTACGCCATCGACGAAAGCCGCAGCGGCCAGCGTGGCGGGTTCCTGGGCCACGCCCTTGCCCCACCAGTCCGGCGCGCGCGCCGGGATCGGCGCATCCGGCGGCGGCGGGCTGGCGGCATCCAGCGGCGCATCCCATTGGGTGCTGGCCGGCAGCAGGAAAGCCAGTTGCTCGGCGTTGGCGTGCTCCTTCAGCCAGCCACGGGCCAACTCGCGGCCGATGCCCGTCACTTGCAGGTCGATATACATTGCCCAGGCCACCAGGAAGGAGTCTTCCAGCGCCCAGGCGCGCGGGCCGGCGCCCACCAGGCCATATTCGAAAGGACGATTGCCAAGCGCATTCAAGCCATCGTTGACGCCTGCCGTGTAGCGCTCCAGCAGTTGGCGGTCGGGCGCCGGCATGGCCTCGATCGCCTGCGTAGCGCGGGCACGGAAGCGGTGCAGGCGGTTGATGCGGTCCGTCGCCAGCGCCTTGTCGCCAAACAGTTCGGACAGTTCGCCGGCCGGCATGCGGCGCAGCAGGTCCATCTGGAAGAAGCGGTCCTGGGCATGTACGAAGCCGGTCGCGTAGGCCACGTCGTTGCGGTCGCCGCCGGAGATGGAAGGAACGCCCTTGTCGTCGCGGGTCACCGTCACGTTGCCGGCAAGTCCGGCGGCAGTGCGCCGGCCATCGAGCTGGGCCAGGCTGCCACGCAAGAAGAACCAGAGCCCCAGCACCAGGACCAGCAGCAGCACCAATATTGCGAGGACAAGACGTTTCAGCCATAACTTCGCCATCGGCAAACCCCATTGTTATATTGTTGCTTCAAATCTTGCCAGAAATCCAAATGGAACGGCAGGGAAATTGTTTAACCGTGCTACAGTGGGCTGGTTCAAGGCGGTCATTGGCCTGGGCCAAACCTGCGAAGGGGCCCGGCTGGGCGCATTCGCGGCGCTTTCGGCCAGCTAGGTGCCGGTTGGCGCGTGGCCGTCGCCGCCATGCGTCAAGGCATGGTAGCGGAAGGCTTCGCGGATATTGTCGCGCAGTGCCTGGTCGTCCCAAGGCTTGGTATAGAAGCGGTAAATCTCACCGCGGTTGATGGCGTTCAGCACGGACTCCAGTTCGGCATAGCCGGACAGGATGATGCGCACCGTGCCCGGGTACAGCTTGCGCACCCGGCTCAGGAACTCGGTGCCGTTCATGTCCGGCATGCGCTGGTCGCTGACCACCACCTGCACTTCATGGGTGGCCAACATGGAGAACGCTTCCTGTGCATTGTGCGCCGCCAGGATCCTGTAGCCATCGCGCCGCAATAGCCGCATCAGGGACGACAGCACATTCGGCTCGTCATCGAGCAGCAGCAAAGTGCCCTTGCGGTCCTCCGCCGCCCGCAGCGCCGGCTGGCGCGATTGCTCCTGCTTCAGCAAGGCGGCGAAAGCCTCCGGCATAATCGGTTGGCTGAGGTGGTAGCCCTGGGCTTCATCACAGTTATAGCGCTGCAGATAGGCCAGTTGCCCTTCCGTCTCCACGCCTTCGGCAATGATGCGGAAGTCGAGGCTGTGGCCCAGCGAAATCACCGAGCGCACGATGGCCGCCACCGTGGGGTCGCCCAGCATGTCGCGCACGAAGGACTGGTCGATTTTCAGGTAGTCGATGGGGAATAGCTTGAGGTAGGCCAGGCTGGAATAACCGGTGCCAAAGTCGTCGATCGAGATCCCCACCCCGACCTTCTTCAGGCGCTGCACGGCGACCACCGCCTCATCGGCGTTCTGCATCATCATGCTCTCGGTCAGCTCCAGTTCGAGGTATTGGGCCTGCAGGCCGGTGCTGCGCAGCGCCTCCACCACCTCGTCAGCCAGGTTCTTGTCGCGGAACTGGCGTGCCGAAACATTCACTGCCACCCGTAACGGCCGCAGCCCGGCGTCCTGCCAGGCCTTGTTCTGCGCGCAGGCGGCGTTGATCACCCAGCGCCCCAGCGCCACGATCAGGCCCGTTTCTTCGGCCACGCCAATGAAGCGCCCCGGAGGGATCAGGCCCATGGTCGGATGGCGCCAGCGCAGCAGAGCTTCGACGCCGGAGATTTCGCCGCTGGCTACATTCATCTTGGGCTGGTAGACCAGGAACATTTCACCGCGCGCCAGGGCGCCGCGCAGTTCGTTTTCAATGGCGGCCCGCTCCACGATGCGCGCATGCATGGCAGGCTCGTAGAACTGCACCTGGTTGCGGCCGCTCTCCTTGGCGCGGTACATGGCAATGTCGGCATAGCGCATCAGGAGCTGCGGATCGGTGCTGTCGGCCGGGTACAGCGCCACGCCCATGCTGCAGGTCACCGTATGCTCCTGCCCCGCCAGCTGCATCGGCGCCGACACGCTGTCGATAATCTTGCTCAGCATGGCTTGCGATGGCGTCGCATCGTGGCTATCGAGCAGCACCAGCACGAATTCATCGCCGCCCATGCGCGCCACGGTGTCGGTGTCGCGCACGCTGGAGCGCAGGCGGCCAGCCACGGTGCGCAGCAGTTCGTCGCCGGCCCCGTGGCCCTGGTTGTCGTTGACCAGCTTGAAGTTGTCCAGGTCGAGGAAAGCTACCCACACCGTGTGGCCATAGCGCTGCGCATAGCTGATCGCTTGCGCCAGGCGGTCGCCGCACAGGTTGCGGTTGGGCAGGCCGGTCAGTGCATCGTGGCTGGCCTGGTGCTCGAGCTGCGCCTGGTAATCCATGGTGGAGGTCATGTCGGTCAGCACGCAGACCCGGTGCGTGTGCTGGCCTTCGCTGCCGCCAACGGGCGCCACGTGCAATTGCGCCCACCAGCTGCGGCCATCGCGGTGGCGGCCGCGCAGCATGAGCTGCACATCGCTTTGGCCATGCACCGCCGCATGCAGGGCGGCTTGGGCCGCCGCATCATCCCGGTCGGCCAGCAATTGCTCAAGGCTGCGGCCGGCCAGTTCGCCGGCCGCATCGCCGGTCAGCTCGGCCAGCGCCTGGTTGGCGTATTCGATGGTATCGCTGCCGTCATGGATAGCGGTGATGGCAATTGCATTCACGCTCGATTCCAGCGCGCGGTTATGTAACTGCAGCATCAGCTCGACCTGCTTGCGCTCCGACACATCCTCGATGGTGCCGAGCAGGCCGATGGTCTTGCCAGCCTGGTCGTGCAGGGGCAGCTTGTTGATCAGGAACCAGTGCACGCTGCCGTCGGCGAACAACAGGTGGTCTTCGCGATTCAGCTCAGGCACACCACTGTGGATGATCTTGGCATCGTCGGCGCGGATGCGCTCCGCGTTATGCGACCAGGGGAAATCGAAATCGCTCTTGCCCACGACCGCTTCCTGCGACGACAGGCCGGCCGCTCGCAGGAACACGTCATTGCAGCCGCGGTACCGCAAGTCCAGGTCCTTCCAGAAGATCTGGTGCGGGATATGGTCGACCACCAGTTGCGTCATCTCCTGCGATTCATGCAGGGCCTTTTCGACCCGCAGGCGCCGGGTCACGTCGTGGGCGAACACGAAGCGTGCCTTATGCCCTGCCATCAGCAAAGGATGCGAGGAGATCTCGACCTGGATCAGGCGGCCATCCTTGCAGCGATGGGTCCAGGCGCCGGATTGCTGCGCCGCGGCCTGCGGTGAAGTCTCCAGGTCGTCATGCAGACGCTCCAGCTCGTGGTCGGGGCGGATGTCCTCGATCGTCATCTCGAGGAATTCTTCCTCGCTGTAGCCGTAAATCGCCACCGCCGCGCGATTCACCACCAGGAAACGCAGGGTGGCCACGTCGTACACCCACATGGCATGCGGGTGATGGTCGAACAGGCGCTTGAAGCGCAGCCGCGAACCATAGGAATCGGCCTCGGGCAGCGGGGTGACGATGCAGCGGAAGCATTCGGGCTGGGCGCCATGCCCGGCGTAGTATTCCAGCGCCAGCGAAACCGGGGCACCGTCGCCATCCTTCTCGCACAATGCCAGCTCGCCGCGCCACACGCCGCGCTGCTTGGCCTCGGGAATGGCATCGTCGCGCAGTTCGGCGGCGGCCCAGCTGCGGAACAAGCCGAACGCCTTCTCCCCGGAGCCGAGCTCCTCTGCCAACCGTCGCGCATGGGCGTTCGCGGCAAGCAAAGTGCCATCGGCATCCATCATAAAAGCCAAGTTGGGGCTGTGTTCATACACCGCGGTGAATGCATCCAGCCTGGTCCTTCCGGGCGAAGCGAGAGAAGCCCTATCCATGCGACCGATGGTAGCAGAACTATTTTGCTAGCAGCGCCCATCTGAGCGGCAATGCATCTTCCCGCCACACAAGCTGCTGCGGCTGGAATTCCCAGTGCCTTTCCGTTCCGTCCAAGACAACGCGCGCCGTTCCGCTCATCTGTAACAGACCGCCGCTCTCAAAATCCGGAAACACCAGGCCTGCCCTGCCATTCAGCAGTATGTTACCGAGAGTCGCAAAGAAGCGATTGCCTTCATAGTCTGGCACCAGCAGGCTCCCTGTGCTGCTGATCTGGACAAAGCCTGGCGGCCCGCCGCGGTGCGACACGTCCACACGCATTTCCTCGCCGTCGACAAAATACGTCGCGACAAAAAAAGTTCCGGAACGCCCGATCAGATCGCGCGCCAGTGCATCGAGTTGCGGCAAGTTGCGTGGCGGCAAGCCCGACGGCTCGTCCGGCATCCGCTCGAAACGATAGTCCCGTTCGTGAATGTACTTCGGGCAATTGCCGAACGATTCGGCTACCGCGATTTCAAACTGCTCGCCACCGAGTGCGCGCAGCCGGCCATTCAAGCGGTTGCGGCGGCGCGTATGCAATTCGATGCCGAGCATGCCGACTGCCGCCCCATCGCGCAGGCCGGCCTGCGCCGGGTCGTCGTGCTCCGCCGGCAGCAGGAGCTGCAAGCGCTGCGGATCCGGCGCATGCATGAAGCCTTCTTCCCCGGCACGCAGCGTGGCCCACGGCCGTCCTTCGGCATCGACGCTGCCGAACACGGCGAACGGCAATTGGGCGAAAAAGTCGCGGTGCTGGTCCGGCATGTAATTGCGGATCACCTTGCGGCCGATTTCGTCCATGCGTTCTACCGCGCCAATAGTGGACTGGATCGCGATTTCGCCGGCGTGCCAGGGCGCGTTCATGCTGCCAGCCCGACCGGTGATTTGATGAAGGGCTGGAAGCGCGGCAGGTTTTCAACGCGGGCCAGCCAGGCTTTCACGTTGGCGTAGTCCGCCAGGTCGACATTGCCCTCGGGTGCACGCGCGATATAGCTATACAACGCGATATCGGCAATGGTCGGCCAGCCGGCGGCGATCCACTCCTTGCCGGCCAGGCTGCCTTCGACCAGGCCCAGGATGCGGTGGGCACGAGCGATGGCGTCGGCCGGGTCGATCGGCTTCTTGAACAGCTTGATGATGCGGGCGGTAGCCGGGCCGCTGGCAATTTCACCGGCAGCAACCGATAGCCAGCGCTGCACCCCGGCGGCGCCGACCGGGTCTTGCGGCAGCCAGTTGGCGTTGCCATAGCGCGTGGCGAGGTAGACCAGGATGGCGTTGGAGTCGGCGATCACCACGCCGTCATCCTCCAGCACCGGCACCTGGCCGAAAGGGTTCAGCTGGAGGAAGGCCTCGGTCTTTTGCTCGGACTTCATCAGGTCGACTTCGACCAGCTCGAAGTCCAGGCCCAGCAGGGACAGGAACAGGTGGGCGCGGTGGGCGTGGCCGGAAATTGGGTGGTAGTACAGCTTCATTGGATCTCCTTTCAAGTAATGATGAAAGTTTGATCCATGTTGACGATGATGAGAATCACCGCCAACAACAATTGACTATTCCATTAATCGGAACAATGCTCAGGGCAGCACTTCGAACAGCAGGAATTGCGTGACCTGGCTCTTGCCAAAGTTGTCGTCGCTGGCAAACAGCAGGGTGGCGTGGCCGTTTGGCAGGCGCGGGCCGAAGGCCATGGCTTCCAGGTTGTCGATGCGCGGCAGGCCGAGCGCGCGGAAGTCCAGCACCAGCCGCTTGCGTGCCGGCGTGAATTGCGCACCGGCCAGGCCGGGCAAAGACTTCACATCGCTCGCCTCGCGTGCATCGCTGGCGTACAGCCGCACGTAATTGGTATGGATGCCATCGGCGCTTTGTACCGTGGCGCGTTCCAGCACCAGCAGTTCGCCATCGGGCAGCGCGAGGATTTCGGACACGCCGTTTTCGGCATCCTTGCCCGGCCCCGGTTCAGCCGGAATAGCGTCCAGCGGATAGGCGAACTGGCGCAGCACCTGGCCGTCGCGCTGGAACTGCGTCATGCGCACCACGGCGCCGTGCTGCGGGGTCGGGATCGGGCCATCTTCATACAGCGGCCATTCGATGGAGGCCCACAGGCTGCCACCACCCGGCGCGAAGGCCAACCCTTCGAAGGTAGCGTTGTAGCGCGAGCCGCGTTCTTCGTCCTTGTGCACCTTGAAGTTCTCCGGCAACGGCAATTCGACCAGCAACGCGCCCTCGCGGGTAGCATGGCGGATGAAGGGATCGAGGCTGTAGCGCCGGTCCCCTTCGCTCGAATACCACATGCTGCCGTCCAACGGATCGATGCGGATCGATTCCACGTCGGCGCGCGTACAGCCCCCGGCGGTGGCGACAAAGTTCTTGCCGTCGGCGTTCAGGAAGTAATGCATGCCGGTAAAGCGTACCGCCCGGAATGAAGTAGCGTCGAAATCCAGTTCGGCTTCGTAATAGCGCGCGGGGTTGTGCGTACACCGGTCGTCGCTTTCGACCACCCAGCGGCCGCGGGCCGCATCGTAATCGAGGCCGGAGAAACCGCCCAGCATGGTGTCCTGGAACATGGCCTGGTGCGGTACGCGCTGTTCGCCAATGAAGCGCAGCGCGCTGACTGAAGATGCCGTGGAAGCAGGTGCAAGGCGGGCGGCTGGAGCACAGGCGGCCAAAGCCGCCCCCATTGCCAGCGAGGCAAGGCAACGAACGACGCGCATCATGCGTGGTGCAGGCGCTTGTGCATGCTGCGCAAACCGAGCCACATGCCGGCTGCCACTACCGGCACCATCACACCCATCAGCAGTTCGGGATTGATGCCGACGCCGAGGACCTTGGCGCCCTTGGCGGTATAGCCGATCAGGCCCACCACGTAATACGAGATCGCCGCCACCGACAAGCCTTCCACCGCTTGCTGCAGGCGAAGCTGTTGCGCGGCGCGCGCATTCATCGACTGCAGGATCTTGCGGTTCTGCGCTTCCTGCACGATGCCGACGCGGGTGCGCAGCAAATCGTTGCAGTTGGCGATACGTCCGGCCAGCGCCTGCTGGCGCGCGGCCACGGCTTCGCATGTCTTCATGGCGGGCGCCAGGCGGCGCTCCATGAACTCTTCCACGGTGGGCGTGCCTTCGATGCGCAGCTCGCGCAATTCGTCGATGCGGGCGTTGACCAGGCCGAAATACGCCTTGGCCGCGGCGAAGCGGTAGCTGGTATCGGCCGAAACCTTTTCAATGCGCGCCGCGAGGTGGGTAATGCGGTCGAGCAGCGCCTGTTCGGTGGAGCCGTCGTCGACCTTGCCGTCGGCTTCGACCAGGGCGCCGGCCAGCGTGGCCAGTTCAGCCTCCACTTCGTTCAATTCCGGCGTGGCGTTTTGCGCGGCCGGCAGGCCTAGCAAGGCCATCATGCGGTAGGTTTCGATTTCCAGCACGCGCTGCACCAGGCGGCCCGACTGCTGTTCATGCATGCCGGCGTCGCAGATCACGAAGCGGCTGAAACCGTCGGCGTGGATGGCAAAGTCGGTCCACATTTCGCCGCCATTCATCACCTGGCTGCCTGCCAGCGGGGCACCCTGGAACAGGCGCTGAAGGCTCTCCGCGAACGCACGTTGCATGCCGCCCGGACGCCCAAGCAGCACGTGCGCCGCCACCAGCACCCTGCCCTGCAGGCGCAACAGCCATTGCTCAGGCAGGTGGCGCGAAGGCATATTGGTGAAGGCGTCTTCCGGCAGCGGCATGCTGGCCACGGTTTCAGCGAAAGTGAAGGTGGCGAATTCCGTGTGCAGCTCCCACTTCAGGCGAAAGCGGCCAAAGTCGTGGGTAAAGTATTTACCGCCTGCCGCCGGCGGCGCCACGCCGAAATGGCCACACAGCTCCGCCAGCAACTCCTGCTGCTCCTGTTCGCCCATGATGGCGAAATGGGTCAGCAGAGTCGGCGCATCCAGTTTCAGGAAGGGACGCGAGTGGATTTCGGCAGCGAGGGGCACGCGCTGCGCGTGGTTCAGGCTGGAAAACACGATACTCATTGGACTGGGCTCGGTGATGGCGGAGACCAAATATTAACATTGTATTTACCATAAGCCCGGCGGCTGGCCTAGGGCTGGGCGCCGAAGCGCAAGGTGACGGAGCCACCGGCCGCTGCCACGATTGGCTCCAGCCACAGGTATGCCGGCGGGTCACCGGTCCCCAGCCGCAGGCTGGCGCCATCGCTTGTGAACTCCAGTAAGCGCCCGCTGGCCGGGTCGAGCAGGCGCAGCGCGGGATCAACGCCGTTGCCCTTGTCCAGCAGGTAGCGCGCTTGTCCCGGCAGGTCGGCCAGCGGGCGCGCCGAGCGGCAATCCCATGGCGTGCCGGCGACATCCTGCGCGTGCTCGCCGGCCGGCACCACGCGCGCCGCGCTCACCTGCAGCAATTGGCCCGGCACCTCGCCTTCGCCGGCGATATTGAACGCCGCGCGCAGGCAAATCGTCGCCGCTGCGGCTGCTGGCGCCTGGCAATGCAGCGTGAGGCAGCTCGCTTCGTCCAGGATATAGGTCGCCACCACGGCGTGCGGACCGGGACTGACCAGGCGCAGGCCGACGCTGGCGTCCTCCAACAGCGGCACTGCGTGCCAGGGCAGGCGGTGCAAGGCACGTCCCGGCGCGGGAAGCAAATGGATGCCGCAATCCGGCGCTTCGCCGTGCACGACGTTGGCGAGCCGGCCATTCCGGTCGGGTGCGTGGAGCCCGGCAATTGCACCGCCCAGCGTGCTGATCCGCACCTCCATCCCGTGACGGTTGGAAAGCGCAAAAATGAACAGCGGCAAACCCTCTGCCGTATGTCCCGCGTCCTCCTGCGTAATACTTAGTTCCATCTTCTAAGTATATTCAGCCACCCGGGATTTGATAAAATGGGTGTTTATTTCCCGTCGGCAAAATAAATAAATGCAGGCATTGCAAATTTCCTCTCGTACAGCCCTTGCGCTAGGGGCCGCGCTATTAATTGCGTGTTTTTCCGCGCAGGCCGATGAGGTCGCAGATATCAATAAAATGATGCGCGGAGGGCAATTGCCAGCCGCTTTGGCCAAGGTTGATGTTGCATTATCGCAACGGCCAAGGGATGCACAATTGCGATTTATTAAAGGGATGATATTGTCCGAACAGGGCAAAACTGCCGATGCAATTAATGTTTTCCAAAAACTGACGGAAGATTATCCGGAATTACCTGAGCCTTATAACAACCTGGCCGTGCTGCATGCATCGGCCGGCAATTACGATAAGGCCCGCGTTGCGTTGGAACGGGCGATCCGCACCAATCCAGCGTATGCCACCGCCCACGAAAACCTGGGCGATGTCTACGCAAAGCTGGCCAGCCAGTCTTATGACAAAGCCATGCAACTGGCCGATCCGAACCAGCAGCCACCGCAGAAGGCCAAGCTGGCAATGGTGCGGACGCTGACGCCGAAGGGCGGCGAGGCCGCGTCACCGCTGGCGGCAATCGCTGCAGCGTCGGCGCCGGCACCTGCCAAGACCGCCGCGCCGTCCTCGGCGCCGGCCCCGGTCATCGCGCAGGCGGCGCCTGCCCCGGTTCCGGCCCCTGCCCCCGCTCCGGCCAGGTTGCCTCCGGCGGCTGCAAAACCTGTCCCGCTTCCAGCACCGGCGCCCGCGCCGGTCCTGGCACAGGCCAAGCCAATCCCGACGGTTCCGCCGGCGGCGGCCCCGGCTCCAGCGCCGGCGGTACAATTGGCAAAGGCGGCGCCCAAAGCCGAGCAGGCCCGGAAAGAAGATGCCGATGGCACCGATGTCGTCAGGGCTGTCGAGAACTGGGCTAAAGCCTGGAGCGCACAGGACATGAAAGGCTACCTGAACGCCTACGGCAGCAATTTCCAGACGCCGAAAGGCCAGAACCGCAAAGCCTGGGAAGCCGACCGTACCGCCCGCATCGAGGGCAAAGGCCATATCAAGGTGTCCGTCGAGGCGCCGCAAGTGACGGTCAATGGCAATACCGCGACCGTGAAATTCCGCCAGAAGTATGTGTCGGACCGCCTCAGCACCACCGGACGCAAGACCCTGGTGCTGGAGAAGCAAGGCAAGAATTGGCTGATCAAGCAAGAGCAGTCGGGGGGCTGATGGAGATGTCGAAGCGAGCAAGTGCCAGCGCCGCTGCAGCGCTGCTGGCAGCATGCGCCCTGCTGACGCCAGCCGGTACCGGCATGGCCAAGTCCATTCATCCGGCCGAAGCCCCGCGCGCGCGCAAGGATGCGGAAATCATGCTGCTCGAGATTTACCAGGACCTGCGCGCCAGCCAGCTTCAGGAAGCAATGGCCAAGGCCGATGCCCTGGTGCAGGCCTACCCGAATTTCCGCGTTGGCCACCTGATCCGCGGCGACCTGCTGCTGATGCACACCAAGCCGGTGGGCCAGCTCGGCGCCGGCGCCAGCGGCCCGGCCGACAAGCTGAAAGACTTGCGCGATGAAGCGCGCGTGCGCCTGCAAACCCTGGTGGCGCGTCCCGGCCCGGAGCTGGCGCCGCGCTCCGTACTACAGCTTCGCGCCGACATGCGCCATGTGCTGGTGGTCGACGCCACCCAATCGCGCCTGTACGTTTACCAGCACAACAACGGCGAGCTGAAACTGGTGACCGATTACTACGTCAGCCAGGGCAAGCTGGGCGTCGACAAGTTCCGCGAAGGCGACCAGAAAACCCCGCTCGGCGTGTACTACATTACCGGCCGCGTATCCGGCCCCAAGCTGCCCGACTTTTACGGCGCCAGCGCACTGCGCATCAATTACCCCAACGAGTGGGACCGGCTGAATGGCCGCAGCGGCGGCGGCATCTTCCTGCATGGCACGCCAGCCGATAATTACAGTCGCCCGCCCCTCGCCTCCGATGGCTGCGTGGTGCTGACCAATGACGATTTGCGCAAGCTGGAAGGCACGGTCGACATCGGCAAGACCCCGGTGGTGATTGCCGACCACCAGGAATTCATCAGCAAGGCCAAATGGGATAACGAACGCTTCACCGCGAACCGCCTGGTCGAATCCTGGCGCGCCGACCTGGTCAGCGCCGACAGCAAGCGCCTGCTGAAGAACTATTCGGGCAAGTTCAAGTCGGCCAATGGCGAAGACCTGAAGACCTGGTATGAGAAGGACATGCGCCCCTTGGCCAGCGTGGCTGGACTCAGCGTGTCGCTCAGCGAAGTGACCATCTTCCGCTACCCAAGCCGCGACGACATGCTGGTCAGCACCTTTACCCTCGAGTCGAAGATCGGCAAGAACCGCTCCACCCAGCGCAAGCGCCAATACTGGGCGCGTGAAGGCAGCGAGTGGAAGATCATCTTCGAAAGCATGATCTGAAGATCCCCTTGCGCACGCAACTTCTCAGTTGCGCCGCACTGGCGGGCATCGCCATTGCCATCCTGCTGCTCCGGCAGGCGCCGCTCGCCGCATTGCTGCAGGCCGGCTGGCCGTGGTGGCAGCAAGGCCTGGCGGGCATTGCCATCGGGCTGCTTGCGGGCGGCACTTCAGCCCTGACCACGCTGCGCAAGCCAGATTCCGAAGCCGTGCAGCGCACTGCCGCCAGCTACGCGCGGCTCGACCTCAGTGGCTGGAATCCCTTATGGATATCGCTCGCCGCCGGCGTATCGGAAGAACTGCTGTTCCGTGCCGCGCTGCAGCCGCTGGCCGGGATCTGGGGCGCCAGCCTGCTGTTCCTGCTGGTGCACGCCGGCGCCTACGACTTCCGCCGCTTCGACCGGGCGGCCCTGTGGCAAGCCAGCGGCGTGTTCGGCATGGGCGTGCTGCTCGGCTTCGCCTTCGAGTACGCCGGCTTGCTATGCGTGATGATCGCCCATGCCATCGTCGACATCATTGGCCTGTGCCTGGTTCGCCGGCTGGCCATGCGTTAACCCTTTACTGGAAGGCCACCTCGGCGAAACTGCGCAGTTTGCGGCTATGCAGCTTGTCCGAACCTAGGCCGCGCAGCAATTCAAGCGCGCGGATGCCGATGCGCAGGTGCTGGTCGACGCGGTCGCGGTAGAACTGGTTGGCCATGCCTGGCAGCTTGATCTCGCCATGCAGCGGCTTGTCGCTGACGCACAGCAGCGTGCCGTAAGGGACGCGGAAGCGGAAGCCGTTGGCGGCAATGGTGGCACTTTCCATGTCCAGCGCCACCGCCCTGCTCTGGCTGAAGCGGCGCTCAGGGGTGCGCTGCGGCAGCAGCTCCCAATTGCGGTTGTCGGTACTGGCCACGGTACCGGTGCGCAGCACGCGCTTCAGGTCATGGCCGCCCAACCGAGTGACTTCCGCCACCGCCGATTCGATCGCCACCTGCACTTCGGCCAGGGCCGGAATCGGCACCCACAGCGGCAAATCCTCGTCCAGCACGTGGTCTTCACGCACATAGCCGTGGGCCAGCACATAGTCGCCCAGCTGCTGCGTATTGCGCAGGCCGGCGCAGTGGCCCAGCATCAGCCAGGCATGCGGGCGCAGTACCGCGATGTGGTCGGTGGCGGTCTTGGCGTTGGCCGGGCCGACGCCGATATTCACCATGCTGATGCCGCTGCCGTCGGCGCGCACCAGGTGGTAGCCCGGCATCTGCGGCAGGCGTGGCGGCGCGGCGCCCAGGTCGTCGCCCGGCTGCATGGCGTGGCCGACGCGGCGCGTGACGATATTGCCCGGTTCGACAAAGGCTACATAGCCGTCGCTGTCGGGGCTGGCCATCAGCTCATGGCCCAGGCGCACGAATTCGTCGATGTAGAACTGGTAGTTCGTGAACATGACGAAGTTCTGGAAATGCTCGGGCGAGGTGCCGGTGTAATGGCGCAGGCGCTGCAGCGAATAGTCGACGCGCGGCGCGGTGAACAGCGACAAGGGCTGCGCCTCGCCGGGTGCAGCCTCGAATGTGCCGTTGGCGATGCCGTCGTCCATGGCCGCCAGGTTGGGCAGGTCGAAGACGTCGCGCATCAGCAGGCGGCGCTCGGCGCTCAGGCTGCCCTCGATGTGGTCGTGCTCAGCGAAGGAAAAGTGGATGGGAATCGGCTGCGAGCTGAGCCCTACTTCGATCTGCATCTGCTGCTGGCCGTGGTTTTTCAACAGCAGCCGGAATTGTTCGGTGTAATAGCCTTCAAACAGGTCGGGGCGCGTCAGGGTTGTTTCGAAGGCGCCGGGGCCGGCGACAAAGCCGTAGGACAGGCGCGAATCGGCGCGCGCCACGGTTTCTGTCTGCACCCGGACATACGGGTAGCAGGCCCGCACGCGCTCGGTCGGCGTTTCGCCTTCGACAAAGCGCTGCAGCGATTCGCGCAGGAAGCGGATACTATCGTCATAAATTGCCCGGACCTGGGCCAGTGCTGCGGAAGGATCGTCAAACATGCGGGGTGCTACGTGGGGACGGCTGAACATCGTGCTACTCCTTTCTGCGGGCTTCGTCCTATTATAATGGCAGCATGTGGCAGAAATATTTAATCGGATTGATTGCGGCAGGCGGCACGGCAAATGCGCTGGCAGATGCGCCGTTAACCGTAGCCTGGCGCGAGAAACCACCTTACTATTACTTTGACGAGAACAAGGTCGCGAAAGGCTTCATGCTGGAACGCGCCAAGCAGGTATTTGCAGCAGCCGGCGTGCCTGCGGTGTTCGTCAACGAGCCGCAAAAACGCATCTGGGCCAATTTCAACCACGGCACCCCGAATTACTGTTCGATCAGTTGGTACCGCCTGCCCGAGCGCGAAGCCGTTGCGCAATATTCGCTGCCGGTGCATGCCGACCTGCCGCATGCCGTGCTGGCCGTGCCGGCGGTGGCGGACCGCATCAGGTCCCACCAGAACCTGAAAGCCCTGCTTTCGGATAAATCGCTGACGCTGGGCGTGATCGATGGCGTTTCCTATGGTCCGGAACTCGATGCCCTGATCGCCAGCAGCAAGAACCGCATCATGCGGCGCACCGTGGAAACCTCGGCCATGTTCCGCATGGTGGCATTCGGCCGCGCCGATTACCTGTTTGTCGATCGCGAAGACTGGAACTACCTGCGCCTCAAGTTCCCTGAACTGCAATCGCTGGTACTGATCGATGTCGCCGACATGCCGCCCGGCCTGAAACGCCATATCGTCTGCAGCCGGGACGTGCCGCCTGAGACGATGGACCGCCTGAACCGCGCCATCCTGGCGCGCAACGATACGCCGCGCCGCTAGCTTTATATTCCCTTGGCGCCGAGCACCTGCATGCGCTGGCGCCAGGCCGCCACCGCCACCGCATCCATCTTGCCGGCGCCGCCGACCAGCGTCTTGCGCACCGGCGCAATGCCGACGAAGTTCAGAATATTGCGCTCCAGCGATTTCAGGCTGTGGGCGCAGAAGTACCAGCGATAGAACAGCGCCGGCATCCCCATCGTCACCACCACGCGTGCGCTGCGGCCGGCCAGCAGGCCCGCGTGCAGAGGGTTCCTGGCCTTGCTGTCCAGTGCAAAACCGGGGCGCGCCACCTGTTCCAGGAAGGCTTTCAGGCGAGCCGGCATGTCGCCCAGCCAGAGCGGATAGAAGATCGCGATATGCTGCGCACCGGCGATGCAGCGCTGGGCCGGGGCCAGCGCCGGCGGCACGTCGCCCTGCTCCCATTCATGGGCATTGGCCAGCAAGGGAAATTCCAGCATGGCCGGCGTGACCACCTCCACCTGGTGGCCGGCTGCACGGGCAGCGCCGGCATAGGCCTCGGCCAGGGCATGGCACAGATGCCCGCCGGCCGGGTCGGGATGGCCCTGGATCACGAGGATCTTGCTCATGCGTCCTCCACCGTGACCAGGTTGCTTTGGGCTTCGGCGTATTCCAGCGCATAAGCCAGTTCGCCCGGCGTGTCGGCATGAATCGACAGGATTGGCTGACCCACTTCGAGCCTGCTGCCAAGCGGCGCAAGGAAGCGCACGCCGGCGGCTGCGGCGCGCGGCGCACCGGCCAGCTTGGCCAGCGTGGCAAGCTTGCGGTTGTCGACGGCCACCACGCGGCCGGCATGGCGCGCATCCAGCACGTGGGTGCAGGCAGCAACCGGAGGCTGGCGCATGCCGCCCTGCGCGGCGCAGATGGCCTGGAACTTGGCCCAGGCGGCGCCCGAGTCCAGGGTTTGCGCGGCCAGCGCCATGCCTTCGCCGGGTGCGGCGCGGCCGCCCAGTTCCAGTACGCCGGCGGCAAGTGCCAGGGCGCGCTGGCGCAAGTCCTGCGGCGCGTTGGGCGCGCCTTGCAGCACCGCCAGCACGTCCATCGCTTCCAGCGCCGGGCCGATGCCGGCGCCGACCGGCTGGCTGCCGTCGCTGAGGATGCATTGCACCGCCAGGCCCAGCGCTCGGCCGGCGCCTTCCAGGCGCCCGGCAAGCTGGCTTGCGGCCTGTTCGGAGCGCACCTTGGCGGTACGGCCGACCGGAATGTCGATCAGCACGTGGCTGGCGCCGGCCGCCAGCTTTTTCGACAGTACCGAGGCAACCAGCAAGCCATCGCTATCGAGTTCCAGCGGTCGTTCGACGCGAATCAGCACGTCGTCGGCCGGGCTCAGGGTCACGCTGCCGCCCCATACGATGCAAGCGCCCTCCTGCTGCACCACGCGGCGCATGGCGTCTATGCCGATGGCTACCGGCGCCAGCGTTTCCATGGTATCGGCCGTGCCGGCCGGCGACGTGATGGCGCGCGAAGAAGTCTTGGGCATGGTCATGCCGCAAGCTGCAACAATCGGCACCACCAGCAGCGTGGTGCGGTTGCCGGGCAGGCCGCCGACGCAGTGCTTGTCCACCACCACCTGGGGCGTCCAGTGCATGCGCTGGCCTGCCGCAGCCATGACGCGCGTCAGGGCGATGGTTTCCGCCAGGTCGAGGCGATTGCCCGAGCAGGCCGTGATGAAGCTGGAAAGGTGGATGTCCGGATAGCGGCCGCCGGCAATATCGGTAATGATGGCCTGCGCCGCCGCATCGTCCAGCGGCCGGCCGTGGATCTTGCCGCGCACAGCGGCGAAGGAAGCCAGTGGCGCCGGGTGGCGCACGCTGACCGGGATGCCAGGCGTCGCAGCCAGCGCTTCCCAGGCCGCCTCGGACAGGCCGATATCCTGCTCGTCCAGCAGGTCGCCATCGACCACGTTCAGCGTTGCGACGACGCTTTGCGCGCCGCATTGCAATTCAATGCGCGATTGCGCTTCAAAGCCTTCGGCGCGGCACACCTTGCAGTCGCGCCGCATATAAGCCACCGGTTGCTGGTAGGTGTCGATGCCAAGCCGCCTGGCACGTAATGCATATCCCATGGTCCACTCCTTTCGCCCAGCCTAAGCGATCCACCCGGTACCCGGAATGACCTGGATCAATTTCAGAAGCTGCGCGCCAGCCCGAGAACCAGTTTGCTGTGCATCCTGCTGGACGGGGAGCTGGCGCGGCTGCCATAGCCGCCGCTGGCGCCAGCGCCCTGGTTGCGCAAACGGACCGTATCCAGGGAGAGCTGCATTTGCCAGCCTTCGAAAGCTGTCCCGATGCCTAAACGCCCTTCCGCGCGGTTGCTTTCCGCATTCCCGGGCGCGGCCAGGTAGCCGCCGCGCCAGAAGTAGCGCCAGGCAGGCCCCAGCGATCCGCCGCCATTGAGTTCAGCATATAGCGTGCGCTCGCGGAAGCCGAGGTAGTCGGGGGAATAATGCAGGCGCGCCGAATAGTTTTCAAAGGACAGGCCGGCAAACACTTCGCGGAAGTTCCAGTCCGGTGCGCCGTGGAAGGCATAGGCCGAAACGCCCGCTTCCCATGAGAGGCCGGATTGCAGGCGCTGGGCGTACCCGCCATAACCCAGCCACTGTGCGTTGCGGTGCGATTGCGGCGCCAGCTGGCCGCTGACCACCTGGCCACCGGCAAACCAGCCAGCGGCGCCGTCGATATCGAGCGAGAGCCGCGCCGCCGGCTTGCCTGAACTGAGGGAGATGCCGCGGTACATGTAGTCCGAGACGATGCCGGCGCTGCCGCTCACTTGTGCCTGGGCACTCGCTGCAAAGATGCAGGCCAGCCCTGTCAGGGCGAACGCGCCAGGTTGTCGGTGGAAGGGTTGGGGCATGCGCAGGAACATTTACCGGTAATGCGCATGATGGTGGCGCAAAGATCTATCCCCGTCAACGGTGCGGGGCCGCTGCTGCGCACGATGCCTTCATGGAGGCGCTCGCCGTTCAGCTGCGGCTTCAGTTCGCCGAGCAGGGCAAGCATGCCGCTGACATGTGCGGCCGCGTAGGACGAGCCGGAGACCATGCCCCAGCGGGCGCCAGGCATGGTGGTCGGCACGTCGCGCCCTGGTGCAAGCAGGCATTGGGCATTATGGCGCGGCGCGTCGTCGGCAGCGACAGCGAACACGCCCGGGCTGTTGGCCGGAAAGCCGCCGTCGCCGCGCCCAGGGTCGATTGCGCCCACCACGCGGACGCCGCGCGCCTGCGCCACGCCGACCAGTTGCTGCAGCAGGCGATCCTGGGGGCCGGACAGGCTCATGTTGATCACTTGCGCATTGTGCAGCAAGGCGTAGTTGAGGGCTTTGGCCAGCGTGAAGCTGTTGCAGCGCGTGGCGCTGTCGGCTTGCCAGCAGGCGCGCAGTGCCATCAGGCGAGCTTCCGGCGCAATGCCGGCGATGCCGATGCCGTTGTCGGCGCGCGCGGCGATGACGCCCGCCACCGCCGTGCCATGTTCTTCGGCTATATAGGCCTGGCCGTCGACGAAATTTTCCTGCACCGCCACCTGGCCCGCCAGGTCGGGATGGCCGGCTTCGACGCCGCTGTCGATCACCGCCACCAGCACATTGCGGCCGGTGGTGGACTTGCGCACCTGTTCCAGTTGCCATGGCGCTGCCGCCGGCTGCACTCGGTACAACGGGTCGCCCGGGCTGCCGGACGTGCCGGCAGCCCCGCCCTGCGCGCTGAATTCCTGGATGGCCTGCGCCCAGGCGACGCGGCTGTCACGCGTCAGCGCGGCCAGCACCGCAGCCGGATCGCGGCCAGCGGCAAGCCGCATGCGATAGCAATCGACGTTCAGCGCCGGCATCGGCCAGTCTTCCATCATTTGCAAGCCATGCTCGCGCGCCAGTGCCGCGGCAATGCGTTGGCGCGCCTGGCGGCCGGCATCGTCGCGATAACTGGCCCCGCTGTAGCCGTCGGCCCGGAAATGGGGCGCCGGCAGGTGCAGCATGACGAGGATGTCCGCACCGGCTGCGGTGGCGGGAATGGCGGCCGCCGGCGTGGTTTGCGCCCCTTGTGCGGCGCCAGCCAGTCCGCAACACGCCCATAGCATGCAGGCGATCAATGCCATCCAACCCTTCACTGCTTGCCCTCCGCTGCCAGTGCCTCGGCCAACGCAACTGCGGGATCGGAGCGCAGGGCCGCCAACACCGCGCTGCGCTGCGCGGGTTCGACATCGAGCAGCCAGGCGCCGGTGGCGGTCGGTCCGCCAACCAGGTGTGCGCCGGATGTTTTCAGCAGGCGCTGCACGTCCTGCACACTGGCATCGGGCTTGAACACCACGAGCACGTCGGGCGTGGCTGCGGGCGCGCTGCCGAGCGCCTTGTACACAGGCGGTGCGCCGGCCGGCAGCATATTGGCTGCCAGTACCACGATCGCCAATGCCTGTGCCGCGATGGCCCAGCCCTTCCAGTCGCCGGGCCCGCGCAGCCAGTCCAGCAAGGCACTGGCAAAGCGGGACGGCGCCTGCACAACGGGGGATGGCTGGGCGGCGGGCTGGGCCAAAGGGGGCGGCGCCTCGTCCAGCCGCGACATCAGGCGCGCCAGGGCGCGTTCCTGGTCCAATGCGGCCGGCAACGGGGCTGCCGTTTCGATCAGGCGGCGCTGCCAGGCCAGTTCGGCGCGGCATTCGGGGCAGTCGCGCAAATGCCGCTGCACGCGTCCAGCCTCGCCGTCGGCCAGCGAGCCGGCGGCATACCAGGGCAGCAACGCCTGCATGTCCTGGTGTTCCGCAATGTTCGATGGGTCTTGCATGTTCATCGTATTTCTTCCAAATGGTCGGACAACATGTCCTTCAACCGCAGGCGTGCATGGAACATGCGCGTCTTCACGGTATTTACCGGGCAGCCGATGGTTTCGGCGATCTCCTGGTAAGCCATGCCGTGATAATAAGTCAGGCAGACCACGGCGCGCTGCTCCAGCGGCAAGGCGTCCAGCGCGCGGCCGACCCCGCGCTGCAACTGGAGCGCAGCCAGGGCGTGCTCGGGTTCGTGCCATTCTTCACCGGCGACATCCGGCGCTTCCTCCAACGGTTCGTCCAGCCCGCGCAGGGCTTTCAGGGCCTGCCGGTAGGCGATGCCGAAGATCCAGGTCGACACCTTGCTGCTGCCGTCGTAGCTGGAGGCCTTCTGCCACACCACCAGCATGGTGTCGTTGACGATTTCCTCCAGCAGCGGCACGTTGCGCGTCATGCGGTCGAGAAAACGGGCCAGGCGCGGAAAGTAGGCGCGATACAGGGACTGGAAGGCCAGGCGATCGCCGCCCCCTACCAGCCGTATCAGCTCACCGTCGTCGACATCGCCTGTCACTCCCGTCCTCCTGCCAAACCGCATGCACTTTTCTCCTTTTTACGCCTGTGAATACCCAGCCGGAGGAGAAAGGTTCAAAGAAACTTCAAAAATATTTTCCCACCTGATTTTGAACCATTTCCGCCTGCGCCGGTATTGACCGTAACAACATTGACAGAATGTTCAGTACCTGTGTTCGCTCAAACTGCCGTCTGCGGCCCCGCCCTGCTCTCGCCCGACCTGGCTGCCGTGCTGCGTCTGCTGGTGCTGGCGCCTTTGCTGGAGGAATGGGTGGTGCGCGCCGGGCTGCATGCCTGGCTGCTGCCGCGCGTTAGCGCCTGGGTGGCGGTGCCGGCCAGTGCGGCGGCCTTCAGCGCGCTGCACCTGGGCAGCGGGCCGCTGGCGGCAGCGCTGGTGTTCGGCCCGGGCCTGGCGTTCGGCCTGGCTTACCAGCGCTGGCGCGACTGGCGGCTGTGCGCCCTGCTGCATGGCGCATGCAATGCCTGGGCCCTGTCGATGTGTGCTTGAACAACTCACCAACCACGGGAGCAGCAATGAAACATCACCGACCTTGGGCTTTGCTGGCATTGGGCCTGGCGCAGGCTGCGCATTTCGCGCAGGCTGCCGATGCCCTGAACGGCAAGAGCCTTTACCTGAACGGCCCCACGTCCGGCGGCACCAGTTGCGCCGCCTGCCACGGCGCCTCGCCGGCCAATAACGTCAACAACGTCCTGGCGGCAGCCAATAATCCGTCAGTGATCAGCTCCGCTTTCGCCGCCAACAAGGGCGGCATGGGCTCCCTCTACAACGGCAAGTTCAGCTCGGCGGAGATCGCCGACATGGCGGCCTTCATCGGCAATCCGAACGTGACCGCGGCGCCGGCGGCGTCCGTGGCCCCTTCCACACTGTCCTTCGGCGGCGCCACCGTCGGCCAGGACAGCGGGGCGCTGGCCACCACGCTGTCCAACACCGGCTCGGCGGCGCTGAACATCGGCAGTATCGCCGTCGGCGGCAGCAATGGCGGCGACTTCCGGGTCACAGGCGGCAGCTGCGCCTCCGGCTCATCCCTGGCGGCCGGCGCCAACTGCACCGTGCAACTGGTGTTCCATCCCACAGCCAGCGGCACCCGCAGCGGAGCGCTGACCATCAACCATAACGCCACCGGCGGCTCCAGCAGCGTGACGCTGTCCGGCACCGGCAATGCCGTGGCCCAGGCCACGCTGTCGCTGTCGGCCAGCGCGCTGGATTTTGGCGCACTGCTGACCAATGCCCCGTCGCAGCGCACCCTGACCCTGACCAACAGCGGCCAGGCGGCCCTGAACTTTTCTTCGATCAGCGTAAGCGGCGCCCAGGCCAGCTACTTCACCCTGGGCGGCAGCTGCGCGACCGGCACAGCAGTGGCGGCCGGCGCCAACTGCACCGTTGTGGTGCAAGCCTTGCCGACTGCGGCAGGTGCCTTCAGCGCCAGCCTGAATCTCGCATCGAACGCCAGCAATGCGAACGTCGCGGTCGGTCTTTCCGGCAATGCCGCTGCCCAGGCACCGGCCATCAGCGCCAACCCGAGCGCTGTTGCCTTCGGCCTGTGGACCATCGGCGCCGCGCCGCTCGCGCAGCAAGTCACGCTGAATAACCGCGGCAATGTGGCGCTGGCCTTCAGCAGCATTGCCGTCAGCGGCGCACAGGGCATCTCGCTCGCCGGCGGCGGCGATTGCGGCAGCAGCCTGGCCGTCGGCGCGAGCTGCACGGTCCCACTGGCATTCGCTCCGGCTGCGGCAGGCACCGTGACCGGCACCTTGCTGGTACGCTCCAATGCCGCCGACCTGTCGGTAGCGGTCACCGGTTCCGGCACCACGTCGCCGGTGGCGCGTCCTGCATTGAGCAACCCTGGCCCCGTGGCCCTCGCCGATACCCAGGTGGGGCAGCAATCGGCCGCGCAACGCAATACATTCTCCAATAGCGGCACCGGAGCCTTGAAGATTGCCTCGCTGGTGCTGGGCGGCAGCAATCCGGGCGACTTTGCGCTGGCCGGCAGCTGCGCTGCCGATGCCACGCTGAGTCCAGGCGCAAGCTGCACGATTGACGCCACCTTCAAGCCAACCGCGGCCGGCGCGCGCAATGCCGACATGCTGCTGGTCACCGATGGCGGCGCCCAGTTCAGCGTGCGGTTGAACGGCAATGCCAGCGCGGTCCCGGCACCGGTGCCTGCCCTTGGCGTGAGCCCGCAAGCCTTCGACTATGGCAATGCCGCGGCAGGCGGCACGGGTTTAATCAAGCGCTTCGTGCTGTCGAATACCGGCGCCGCAGCGCTGGTGCTGAACGGCGTAAGCTTCAGCGGCCCGTTCGCTGTGGCGAGCGGCGAAAGCAACGCCTGCGGCCCCTTCCCACTGACACTGCAAGCCGGCGCTTCCTGCGAACTGCCGGTGCGCTTTAGCCCGACTGCGGCTGGCAGCGCCACCGGCAGCGCGACCCTGCAGGCAAACGGCGCAAACTGGCAGGTCGCCCTCAGCGGCCAGGGCGCGACCGATGCGGCGCCTGCCGGCGCGGCACAGAACCGTGGCGGTGGCGGTTGCTCCTCGATCAGCGGCGGTAATGACCCGATGCTGGCCGTGCTCGTGGTCCTGGCTGCAGGTGTGCTGCTGTGGCGCCGCCGCCAGGCGCAGGTGCTGGCGGCAGCGGCCGCGCTGGCAGTGGCGGGCCAGGCCATGGCGCTGGAACCGGGCCAGGCCGCGCCTGCCTTTTCGTTGAGCGGGCCAAGCGGCACGGTCAAGCTGGAACACTACCAGGGCAAGCTGGTGTACATCGATTTCTGGGCCTCGTGGTGCGGCCCATGCCGCCAATCCTTCCCATGGATGAACGAGATGCAGGCCCGCTACGGCGGACAGGGATTGCAGGTGATCGGCATCAATGTCGATGCCAAGACCGACGATGCGCGCAACTTCCTCAACGCGACGCCAGCCAGCTTCGCGATCGCGTTCGACCCGAACGGCACGGCGCCGCGTAATTATGGCGTCAAGGGCATGCCAAGCAGCGTGCTGATTGGCCCGGACGGGAAAGTGCTGTATGAGCACAGCGGCTTCCGGCCGGCCGACCGCACCGTGCTGGAGGCGCGCATCAAGACTGCGCTGGGAGTACGTCAATGAGCGCGCGCCTGTTGATGCTCTGCGCCGTGCTGGCCGGCCTGTCCGGCTGCGCCCTGAAGCCGGTGCAGCCTTGGGAGAAAGGCGAACTGGCACGCACCGACATGCTGATGCAAGGCGACGGCCTGGAGACACGCTTCAATGAACATATCTACGCCAGCAAGGAAGCGGCTTCCGGCGGCAGCGCCGTGGGTGGCGGCGGCTGCGGCTGCAACTGACAAGGATTACCATGGATAACAAACCACAGAACGGCATGCCGGTCGGCCAGGCCTTGCTGGCGGCAGCGATGCTGCTGCCGGGGATGGGCAGCGTGCATGCCGAAACGCCTCCGGAACGGGGCAGTATCGGTGTCAAGTACCTTTATTACAAGGAAGACCAGCCTGGCCTGGACCGGGTCCGCGTGCATGCTCCGGCTGTGTCGGTGCTGGCGCCGATCGCCGGCGAATGGACGGTGGCCGCCAGCGCGACGGTGGACGACGTATCGGGCGCCTCGCCGCGCTACCACACCGCGGTCTCCGGCGCTTCGCACATGGACGACTTGCGCAAGGCTGGCGATGTGACTGTCACGCGCTACCTGCCGCGCGGTACCGTCAGCGTATCGGCGGCCTATTCGACCGAGCATGACTACGTGTCACGCGCGCTGTCGCTGCAGACTTCCCTTGCCAGCGAGGACAAGAACACCACCTGGAACTTCGGCCTTGGCGGCTCGGACGACAGCATCAATCCGGTCAACCATATCGTGCAGGATGCCGGACGCCAGACCGTCAGCGTGCTGGCGGGGGTGACGCGGGTACTGACGCCGGTCGATATCGGCCAGCTTACGCTGACCCATACGCAAGGGCATGGCTATTACTCCGACCCGTACAAGCTGGCCGACAACCGGCCCGATTCGCGGCGGCAGGACACCGCCCTGCTGCAGTGGAACCACCGTTTCGTCGAAATGCGGGCGACCAGCAGGCTCAGTTATCGCTACTACCGCGACAGCTACGGCATCAGCGCCCATACGCTGGCTGCGGAATGGGTACAGGGACTGGGCGAGGGCTGGACAGTCACGCCTGCGGTGCGACTGTATACGCAGCGCGCGGCAGACTTCTATTTCGACCCAGTGTACGACAGCCAGCTTGGCGCGCCCTTCCCGCCCGGTTATGTGTTCGGCAGTTCGCAAGCCAGTTCCGCCGACCAGCGCCTGTCCGGCTTTGGCGCGCTCACGCTGGGCGTGAAGCTGGCGAAACAGCTCAACCGGGACTGGGCCGTCGACTTCAAGGTCGAGCGCTACGAACAGCGCGGTGCCTGGCGCCTGTTTGGCAACGGCAGCCAGGGGCTGGCGCCGATGCGGGCGGTCAGCCTGCAGCTTGGAGTGACGCGGCAGTGGTGAGCCCGATTTACACGATCGACTTCCAGGCGATGGCCAGCCGCTGCGAGATCCGCCTGGCCGCCGCTTCGGGCGCCGAAGCGCGGGCGCTGGCAGATCCCGCGCTGGAGGAAGTGCGGCGGATCGAAGCCAAGTACTCGCGCTATCGCGCCGACAGCATTGTGAGCCGGATCAATGCGGCGGCCGGCATTTCCGCGGTCGACTGCGATGACGAGACCCTGGCGCTGCTGGACTATGCCGATGCCGTGTATCGCAGCAGCGGCGGACGCTTCGACATCACCTCCGGCGTGCTGCGCAAGGTGTGGGACTTCCGCATGGGTACCGCGCCTTCGCCGCGGTCGCTGGAGCGGCTGCTGCCGCTGGTGGGCTGGCCGCAGGTGCGGCGGGAAGGCGGCAGCGTGATGCTTTCGCACGCCGGCATGGAACTGGATTTCGGTGGCTTTGGCAAAGAGTATGCGGTCGACCGCGCGGCGGAGATCCTGACCGCGCAAGGTGTGCAGCACGGCTACGTGAACCTGGGGGGCGATATGCGTTTCCTGGGGCCGCGGCCCGATGGCGGGGAATGGAGCATCGGCATCCAGCATCCGCGCGACACGCAGGCCACGGTTGCCAGCGTGCCTTTCAGCCGGGGAGCACTGGCGACCAGCGGCGATTATGAGCGCTATTTCGAGGCGGATGGGCGGCGTTATTGCCACATCCTCGATCCGCGCAATGGCATGCCGGTGTCGTATTGGCGCTCGGTGAGCGTGGTGTCGCCGATGGCCATTGCCGCCGGCAGTTGCAGTACGACGGCCATGCTGCTGGAGCGCGACGGACTGGATTTCCTGGAGCAGTCTGGCTTGTCCTTCCTGGCTATCGACCAGGAAGGGCGAATTTTTCGGAGATGAATATGAAGTTCCTGATTCAATGGCTGGCGGCGCTGCTGCTGGCTTCTGTGATGGGCGGGCCCGCCCTGGCCGATGATTTCCTGGCGCCGGAACGGGCGTTTGACTTGCGTGCGGAATTGCGGGCGGATGGGCAGCTAGCGCTGCACTGGACGATCGCACCCGAGTATCATCTTTATCGCGATCGCATTGTCTTGCGCAGCGATGGAGCGGTGTTGCCGGTGCTCCTGCCAAGCGGGAAGCGCAAGTATGACGAGAATTTTGGCAAGGAGATGGAGACTTATGCCGGGGAGCTGGCGTTGCAGTTGCCTTGGCAAGGGCGCGCGGGCGCTTCCCTGGTTGTCGGGTACCAGGGGTGTGCGGATGCGGGCCTGTGCTATCCGCCGGTTGAGCGACGCTACAGCATCGACCCGGCGCATCCCGGCCTGCTGGTAGCGCTGCCCGACGCTTCGGCCGCACAGTCCGCGACGGCCGGCAGCGCGGCGGCGACCGGCGGCGCTTCGGCCGCGCCGGCGGTGGTGGCGGAGGATGACACGTCGCTGGCGCAGCGCACGCTGCAAAGCGGCAGCGCGTGGCGCATCGGCGCAGCGTTCCTCGTGTTCGGGCTGCTGCTGTCGTTCACCCCTTGCGTGCTGCCGATGGTACCCATCCTGTCCTCCATCATCGTCGGCGAAGCGCAGGTGACGCGCAAGCGCGGGCTGTTGCTGGCGGCCGCGTACAGCCTGGGCATGGCCCTGGTCTATACCTCGCTTGGCGTTGCAGCGGGCCTGGCGGGCGAAGGCCTGGCCGGTGCGCTGCAGAAGCCGTGGGTCCTGGTCACCTTCGGCGCGCTGCTGGTCGCGCTGGCCCTGTCGATGTTCGACGTCTACCAGCTCCAGTTGCCAAGCGCCCTGCAGACCCGCCTGAGCAACGCAAGCGGCAATCTGTCCGGCGGCCGCCTGGCAGCAGTATTCACCATGGGGGCAGTATCGGCACTGATCGTCGGACCATGCGTGGCGGGGCCGCTGGCCGGAGCGCTGCTGTACATCAGCCAGACCGGCAACGCCCTGGTCGGCGCCGGTGCCCTGTTCGCAATGGCCTGCGGCATGAGCGTTCCCCTGCTGCTGACCGGCTTGTCGGCTGGCAGCCTGCTGCCGCGCGCCGGCGCCTGGATGAACCACGTGAAGAAAGTCTTCGGTTTGCTGCTGATCGCCGTTGCAATCTGGATGGTCAACCCGGTGTTGCCGGTCACCGCCAGCATGGCACTGTGGGGGGCCTTTGCCATCCTGTGCGCGGCGTTCCTGCGTGTAGGAGAAGCGGTTCCGCAAGGCGCCGGTGCAGGCGCCTATGCAACGAAAGCGCTCGGCGTGCTGATGCTGCTCGGCGGCCTGTTCGAACTGGTCGGCGCGGCCAGCTCTGGACGCGATGTGCTGCAGCCGCTGGCACACCTGCGCGGCGGCGGGAACGGTGCTACTATTGCCGCCGCGGGCACGGGCCAGGCACAAAATGCCGAACCCCGCTTCACCCGCGTCCGCACTGTAGCCGACCTTGACCAGGCACTGGCCAGTGCAAGGAAACCTGTCATGCTGGACTTCTACGCCGACTGGTGCGTGTCATGCAAGGAGATGGAGCGACTCACCTTCAGCGACACGCGCGTGCAGGCAGCCATGCAGGACATGCACCTGCTGCAGGCCGACGTCACAGCCAACAGCGAGGAAGACCGCGCCCTGATGAAGCGCTTCAGCCTGTTCGGCCCGCCCGGCATCGTCATGTTCGACGCTAGCGGAAATGAAGTCCCTCAAGCGCGCATAATCGGCTACCAACCACCCGAAAAATTCCTGCGCCGCATGGAACTTGCGGCCAGCAACCCTGAAAGGACCACTCAGTGAAACGCACCCTCACCTCCCTGCTCTGCGCCGCCCTGTTGCCGGCAGCGGCCTTCGCCGCAGACAAGCCTGCACACTGGAGCTATGAAGGCGTCACCGGCCCGCAGAACTGGGCCAAGCTGGAACAGGACTTCAGCACCTGCACGCTGGGACACAACCAGTCGCCGATCGATATCCGCAAGACCGCCAAAGCCAAGTTGCCGCCGCTGGAATTTTCCTACAGCCCGTCGCCGCTGAAGATCCTCGACAACGGCCATACCATCCAGGTGAACTACGCCGCAGGCAGCAGTATCACCATCGACGGCAAGCGCTACGAACTGCTGCAATTCCACTTCCACAAGCCAAGCGAAGAAAAAATCAATGGCCGCAGCTATCCAATGGTGGCCCACCTGGTGCACCGGAACGAGGAAGGCAAGCTCGCGGTGGTAGCTGTGCTGTTCCGCAAAGGCGCTGACAACCCGCTGGTGCAAACCCTGTGGGACGCCCTGCCAAAGGAAAAAGGCGAAGCACAGGAAGTGGCCGGCGTGAACATCGATATCGGCAAACTGCTGCCAGCCGCGCAAGGCTATTACAACTTTGCCGGATCGCTGACCACCCCGCCTTGCAGCGAGGAGGTCAACTGGTTCGTGCTGAAAACGCCGGTTGAAATGTCGGACGCGCAGTTGAAACGCTTCGCCCACATCTACAAGCACAATGCCCGTCCGACCCAGCCGCTGAACGGCCGCACCGTGCAGGAAAGCCTGTAAAGTTCAGCAGCGGGCCTGCGCCCGCTTGCAGCGATCGCGTCCCTGCCGCTTGGCGGCGTACATGGCCGCATCGCTGCGCCGCAGCAGGTCTTCCGCCAGTTGTGCATCGTATGGAAAGACGGCCAGCCCGATGCTGGCCGATACAAAAGCCGGCTGTTCACCTGCCAGCCGCACTGGCGCGCGCACCGCAGCCAATGCGCGCTCCAGGATTTCGTCCGCCTCACCGACGTCGTTCAGGCCCGCCAGCAGCAGCACGAATTCGTCGCCGCCCAGCCGCGCCACGGTATCGTTGGCCCGCACCACTTGTTGCAAGCGCCCTGCCACTTCCACCAGTACCGCATCGCCCGCCTCGTGGCCGAAGGTGTCATTCACGTTCTTGAAGCCATCCAGGTCCATCACGCAAACGGCCACCAGCTTTTCGGTGCGCGCGGCGAACGCCAGTGCCTGCTGCAGGCGGTCTTCCATCAAACGCCGGTTCGGCAGCCGCGTGAGCGGGTCCATGAAGGCCATCTTTTCGATCTCCTCCTGGCGCGTGCATTCGTCCGTGATGTCGGTGAACAGGCCGAAATAGTGCTGAACCTTGCCGTATTCGTCGCGCACGGCGCTCAGCGTCAAATGGGCCGCGAACAGCGTGCCGTCGGAGCGCTTGTCCCACACCTTGCCCTGCCACTGGCCGGTGCCCAGCAAGCCTTGCCACATGGTCTTGTAGAAATCCGCGTCCTGCCTGCCGGACTGCATGATGCGCGGGTGCTGGCCCACCAGTTCATGGCGCGCATAGCCGCTCATTGCGGCAAAGGCGCGATTGGCCTCAACGATGCGCATGTCGCGGTTGACCACCAATATACCTTCGGAAGTTGCGTCGAAGACCTTGGCCACCAGGTGTTCGCGGGCCGCGGCGCTGCGCATGCGCTGGCGCAGCAAGCGGGAAATGCCCGCCACATGGCGAAACATTAGCCATGCCGTCAGCGCTGCGGCCAACAGTGCGCCGCATATGGCGGCGAGCGAGATTTCCAGCAAGGCCGCCATGGCATCCCCTACTCCAGCACTACCTCTTCCAGATAGTCCGGCACCCGGCACGGCCATTGAAGCTGTTCCGAAATGCGCAGGCGCAGCGCATCGGCCGCAGCCGGTTCGCCATGGGTGACGAACACCTGGCGCGGCGTGGCGGAGGAATGCGACAGCCAGCCCAGGATTTCGTCGGCGTCGGCGTGGGCCGACAAGTTGCCGATCAGCTCAACCCTCGCCCGCACCGGGTAATACTCGCCGTGGATCTTGACCGAAGTTTCACCGGCCAGCATGCGCGCGCCGCGCGTGCCTGCCGCCTGGAAGCCGGCAAACAGGATGGTATTGCGCGAATCGCCGGCAAAGGCCTTCAGGTGGTGCAGCACGCGGCCACCGGTAGCCATGCCGCTGGCGGCGATGATGACCATGGGTGTCTGGCGCCGGTTCAGCGCCATCGATTCTTCCACGCTGTTGACGATGTGCGCCACATGGCCCAGGGCGTGGCAACTGCGTTCGTCCAGCCGGTGCTGGCCCTGGTGCTTGATATAGAGCCGCGTCGCATCCACGGCCATCGGGCTGTTCAGGTAAACCGGCAAGGCAGCCGGGATGGCACCGGCCTCCTTGAGCTTCCAGATTTCATACAGCAGTTCCTGCGCGCGACCCACGGCGAATGACGGGATCACGGTCACGCCACCGCGCGCTGCAGTCTTGCTGATGACGTCGGCCAGCTTTCCGCTCGGGTCGGACGCGTCGTGGCGGCGGTCGCCGTAAGTCGATTCCACCACCAGGTAATCGCATTTACCCAGCACGGTCGGTGGCCGCATGATCGGGTCGTTTGGCCGTCCCACGTCGCCGGAGAACATCACGGTGCGGCCGCCGCAGCGCACCGATACCGAAGCCGCGCCCAGGATATGCCCCGCCAACTGGAAGCGCGCCATCATGCCGGGTGCCGGCGAAAACTCATGGCCGACCGGCACCACTTCCAGATGCTCCAGCGCACGCAGCGCATCGGCCTCCGAGTACAGCGGCAAGGCCGGCTTGTGCTTGGAGAAATTGTGGCGATTCGCATACAGCGCTTCCTCTTCCAGCAAGCGGCCGCTATCGGGCAGCAGGATGTGGCACAAGTCGCGCGTCGCCTCCGTGCAGTACACCTTGCCGCGGAATCCGGCGCTGACCAGTACCGGCAGGAAGCCGCTGTGATCGAGGTGTGCATGGGTCAGCAGCACGCTGCTGATGGCATCCGGCGGCACCGGGAACGCTTCCCAGTTGCGCAGGCGGAGCTGCTTGTAGCCCTGGAACAGGCCGCAATCTACCAGTACCTGTTCGTCGCCATGGCGCAACAGGTATTTGGAGCCGGTGACGGTGCCGGTGGCACCAAGAAATTTAAGTGTGAGCATGTTTGCAGCATATCCAAGGCTACGCACAAAATATTTGATCCAGGTCAAAGAGAAGTATCACGAAATGCGGCAGTGCGAAAATGACATTGTTGCCTTGCGAAGAGGTAGAATCAGTGCCTTTCACCCTTTCGACGCCAGGACGCCTTACATGACAGAACTGAAACGGGGCCTGAAGAGCCGCCATATCCAGCTAATTGCGCTGGGCGGCGCCATCGGCACGGGCCTTTTCATGGGCATCGCGGAAACCATCAAGCTGGCCGGGCCTTCCGTGCTGCTTGGCTATGCGGTGGCCGGCTTCATTGCCTTCCTTATCATGCGCCAGTTGGGCGAAATGGTGGTCGACGAGCCGGTGGCCGGTTCGTTCAGCTACTTTGCCGACAAATACTGCGGCCACCTGGCCGGCTTCATGTCGGGCTGGAACTACTGGGTGCTGTATGTGCTGGTCAGCATGGCCGAGCTGACAGCCGTGGGGATTTACGTGCAACACTGGTGGCCCGGCATCCCGACCTGGGTCAGCGCCCTCGCCTTCTTCCTGATCATTAACGCCATCAGCCTGGCCAATGTGCGCGCTTACGGCGAAATGGAATTCTGGTTCGCCATTATCAAAGTGGTGGCGGTGGTGGGCATGATCGTCTACGGCGGCTACCTGCTGGCAACCGGCACCGCAGGCCCGGAAGCCACCGTCGCCAACCTGTGGCAGCACGGCGGCTTCTTCCCGAACGGCGTGTCGGGGCTGGTGATGGCGATGGCTGTCATCATGTTCTCCTTTGGCGGGCTGGAACTGGTCGGCATTACTGCGGCGGAGGCCAGCAACCCTTCCGAGACCATCCCGAAGGCCACTAACCAGGCCATCTACCGCATCCTGATCTTCTACATCGGCGCGCTGGCCGTGCTGCTCTCGCTCTACCCGTGGCAGAAAGTGGTCACCGGCGGCAGCCCGTTCGTGATGATCTTCCATGCCCTGAACGACGATTTCGTCGCCAACACGCTGAACGTGGTGGTGCTGACCGCCGCGCTGTCGGTCTATAACAGCGGCGTGTATTCCAACAGCCGCATGCTGTACGGCCTGGCCAAGCAGGGCAATGCACCGAAGGTCCTGCTGGGCGTGAACAAGCGCGGCGTGCCGCTGGCGGCGCTGGGCGTATCCGCTCTTGCTACTGGCATCTGCGTGGTGCTGAACTACTTCATGCCGGGCAAGGTGTTCGGCTTCCTGATGGGCCTGGTGGTGTCTTCGCTGGTGATCAACTGGGGCATGATCAGCTGGATCCACCTGCGCTTCCGCGCCCAGAAAGGCGTTGAGGGACACGAGACGGGCTTCAAGAGCTGGGGCTACCCGTTGACCAACTACCTGTGCCTGGCCTTCCTGGCCTGCATCCTGGTGATCATGTATATGAGCTCCGACCGGATTTCGGTGTACCTGATTCCGGTATGGCTGCTGGCACTGTACATCGGCTACCGCCTGCGCGGCGGAGCTGGGAAGGCAGCCGCGTAATGTCCAGGGTCGCGCTCCTGACCATCCACGGCATGGGCGAGCAGCCGCTCGACTACGCCGACGATATGCGGCGCGCGCTGTCGCACCGCATGGGTGCCGCTTTTGCCGATGTCGACGTGCACAGCGTGTACTACCAGCACCTGCTCAAGCCCAATGAACTGGATGTGTGGAACCGCACGCGCGAGCGCTCCACCGTGCGCTATGAACAGCTGCGCAAATTCATCCTGTTCGGCTTTGCCGATGCGGCCGGGCTGGAGAACCGCAAGGAGTACGACAATTCGGTCTACGAGCAGGCGCAGATCGAGATCGCGCGCGCCCTGCTAGCGATTCTCGAGAATCGCGGCCCGGAAACGCCGATCGTGCTGCTGGCGCATTCGCTGGGCTGCCAGGTCATGTCCAGCTTTATCTACGACGCTCAGAAACGCGCCGGCGGCGGCTCGGTTGCAGCCGGGATCTGGAAGCCGGGCCGCATGGCCGACAGCCTGACGGCCGAGCAGCGCAAGTTCCTGCAGTGCGGCACGGTGCGCACGTTCGTGACGACCGGCTGCAATATTCCCGTCTTCGTCGCCGCCCACCAGCGCATGGACGTCAAGCCGATCATCAAGCCCAATCCCGGCTTCGCCTGGCTGAACCTGTACGACCCGGACGATGCCTTGGGCTGGCCGTTGCAGCCCCTGGAAGGCGGCTATGAAACACTGGTGGAAGACCGGGTAGTCAACGCCGGCCAGGGCATCCTGGACTTCATGACCAAGAGCTGGAATCCCCTCTCCCACACCGCCTACTGGACGGACGACGAGGTCATCAAGCCTCTCGCCGGCGTGCTGGCTTCATCTTGACCGCATAGATTCTGCGGCTTGCCGCTGCTGTTCGATGCGGCGGATCTTCTCTGCGACTTTGGCCAACTCCTCGGGCGGGACGCCGGCTTCGCGGCCTTGTTCGAGGTCGCTCTGCAAGCGGGCCAGTTCGGGGGCGGCGGCCTGCGCGTAGGCCGCCGCCAGGCGCTGCTTTTGCGCCAGTTGGTGCGCCGCATAGGCTTCCGGATCGGCCAGCACGCTGGCATCGGGGTGCTCGGCGGGCGCGTCATGCTGGATCGGCGGCGTGCGCGGGTCGCCCGATTCGCGCGCCTCGGCCAGCGGCAGCCAGGCGGGCGTGCGCGTGTCGACCGGGGGGATGGGCACGCGGCGCAGGCCATCGCCCCCGCCCTCGCCCTCGCCCTCGCCTGCACCCGTTGCCGAACTGGCGACTGGCGCAAGCTGCGGCGCCGGCACGGGGGACTGGGCGGCTGCTGCGGGCGTCCTGGCGGCCGCGCCCCCGGCGGAATTCCCCGCTTCGCGCACGCTGGCGACATACCATTCGCCCACCACTGCGGCGGCAATTACGACGATCACTGCGATGCCTTGCCAGCGTTTCATAGGACCTCTGCGATGTCAATCCGCGCCGAACGGCGCGCCTGTTCAATCATCTCGCCCAGCTGCTGCATGGCTTTCTTCAGCGCGATCATGCGGCTGGCCTGGTAGCGCACCGTTTCCGACTGCAGCGGGTGGACGCCGTGGACCTGTTCTTCAACCAATACGATCTCCCAGTAAGCCGTTTCATTCGGGCCGACCGGGGCGCGAATCGGGGCGGATGGCTTGCCGGGCGGCTGGCTGAAGGCCAGGCTGGCGAGCCAGTCCTTACTGCCGTCGGCACTGACCCAGCCCAGGTCCCCGCCCTTGCCTGCGTCGGCGGCACGCGACATCTTGCGGGCGGTGGCGCCGAAACTGGCACCTGCCTGCAGGGACTTCAGCACGCGCTGGGCTTGCGCTTCGTCGGCCACGCGGATGTGGCGGGCGCGGACTTTGTCGATGCGGGCAAACAGGTCCTTGTGCTGCTGGTAGAAAGCTTCGATCTCCTGCGGGCTTGCCGCGCTGGACAAGCGGTTCAGCAAGGGGCTGCCGGAGTCGGTGTCGAGGCCAATGCCGTACAGGCGCTGCAGCGCCAGCACCGTTTCGTCGTCGTCAATCGCCTTGCGCAAGTCGGCCACTGACTGGGCGCCGAAACGCTGGCTGGCCCAGCCCAGCACGAAGGCGTTGGCCATTATGCGGCGGGCTTGCAGGACTGCGACGCTGGCCGGTTGTTGCGAGAGGGCCAGGCGGCCCTGCACGTTCTGGCGGTGGTAGACGTCGAACAGGGTCACGCTGGCAGCTGCGCCGCCGGGAAGCTGGTAGCGCAGCACGTCGATGGTGCCGGCCTGGGTTTCCTGTTCCTGGGTCAACGCAATTTCCAGCTTCAGCGAGCCTTGGCGGCCAAAGATGGCGTCCAGCTGCTGTTGCGGCATGGGCGGGAGCGCCGTGACCAGGCTGTCCAGCGTGGCGCCGGGCAGCGCCTTGACTGCGGCGTCGATGTCTTTTCCGTACACTTCGCGCAGGGTTGCCACCAGGCGTTCTTCCAGCATCACGTCGGGGGCAAAGGCGACCGAGGGGCCGCCTCCCTCTTTCGGCGCCGGGACGTCCGCATGCGCTGCCAGCAGCCGGACCTGGATCAGATCGTCCAGCGCGGCGCGCCGTTCCAGCGAGGGCTTGCCGGCGCGCCGCTGCTGCCATAGCGTGTCCAGCGTGAAGCTGTAAATCGGCTGGCCGTCGATGCGGGCGGCGATTGCAGGGGGCGCGCCGGATGCTGTGCCCGCCACAGCGTGAGCGCCACCCAGCACGGCGGCGGCAAGCACGGCGCCGGCTGCCGCCACGCAGGCCCGGGCGCGCGTGAGGACGGCAAGCATGTACACGCAGTGGCGGGCGGCCATCAGTTGGCCAGGCGCTCGGCGGCGCGGTTCAGCACGTGGACCACCATGGCGATGGAGTGCGGAATCATCTTCTTGCCAACCGCCACGCGGTCGCCGTGGGCAGTCGACGACAGCACGATGCCGCCATTGGCATACGAGTAGGTGCCGCCTTGCGTCAGCAATGGGCGAATATCGCTGCCGGCCGCCGACACTGGCGTGAAGTCAGCCATGGCGGCAGTCACCAGCGCGGAATCGTTCAGGCGTTCGCTGTCGTAGTAGTCGAACACCCACTGCTCCCAGCCGGAGTGGTCGTGCGCGGAAGTCGTCCAGGTGTGGTGCGGCTGCAGCAAGTCGGTGGTATGCAGGGCAAAGCCCAGCGACTGCGCGGTCGGCTGCGCCAGGAACTGCGAGAACCAGTACTGGCCCAGGTTGTCGATCGGCTGGAATGGCGCGGCTTCGAAATCGGCATACATGGAAGCGGTCGAGTACCCACCCAGGCGGTAGTGCGCCTCGGTGATGCCGTAGGCGTTGTATTTACTGCCGTCGCCGAACCATCCTTTCAATCCGCCGGCACCGTCGTCCAGGTAGTCGCCATACAGCCAGCTCGCGGCAAGGTTGTCGATGTCGCCGGCCACGGCCATCTTGGCGTAGTTGTAGCCGCCGAAGGGATTGCCGTGCACATCGCGGCCTGCCGTGTGGTTCTGGAAATGCCAGAACGTCGTGTACTTGACGATGCTGGCGCCCGCGCCCCACACCGGCGCCAACTGGCAGTTGCCGGTGGTGGCGCCGCAGATATAGGTGTCGGCAAAATCATCGACGTCATACGCGCCTTGCCCCAACGCCGCCGCAAACTGGTCGATCGTGTAGCCCGCGCGCGTCACGCCGGCCAGCAGCTTGTTGTAGTTGGTGGTACCAGGATTGGCCTTCATGTAATTGACTGCGTCCAGCACGATACGACGATGCGTTTCCTGCTGCCATGCGTGGGCCGGAAGGCTTACTACGGATGCTGCCAGCGCGAGGCTGGCAGCGATGGTGCTCAGTTTCATCTGGTGTCTCCTGGTTGAAAAGAGTCCAGACGATAGCGCCAATTTATGACGAACAGATGAAAAAGTCTTCTAAAAATATTAACAAACTCAGAACTGCTCCCACTCGTCGCCGGCGGTCGCACTGGCGACTTTGCGTTGCCGCGGCGGGCGCACCGCAACCGCCGTGGAGGCAGGCGAACTGCTGGCATTGCGCAACACCGGCGCAGCCTCCAGGTGGGCGGCGCCGATGCGGAAAGCGCTCACCGCACGGGCCAGGACTTCCGCCTGGTCCTGCAAGGCTTGCGAGGCGGCAGCCGTTTCCTCCACCAGCGCGGCATTCTGCTGCGTGACCTGGTCCATCGAAGTGATCGACTGGTGCACCTGGGCGATGCCGGCGTTCTGCTCAGCGGTCGCAGCGCTGATTTCAGCCACGATGTCGGATACCTGCTTCACGCTGGCCACCACATCGCTCATGGTGTCGCCGGCGCGCATCACCAGGCGGGTGCCGGAGTCGACCCTGACCACGCTGTCGTCAATCAGCGTCTTGATTTCCTTGGCCGCCGCCGAGGAGCGCTGCGCCAGGTTGCGCACCTCGGTCGCCACCACCGCGAAACCCCGTCCCTGCTCGCCGGCGCGTGCCGCTTCCACGGCTGCATTCAGCGCCAGGATATTGGTCTGGAACGCGATGCCGTCGATCACGCTGATGATGTCCACGATCTTGTGCGAGGAAGCATTGATCGAGGCCATGGTGTCGATCACCTCCTTCACCACCTCACCGCCCTGCACAGCGATCTGCGACGCGTTCTGCGCCAACTGGTTGGCCTGGCGCGCATTGTCCGAATTCTGGCTCACGGTGGAAGTCAGTTGTTCCATGCTGGAGGCGGTTTCCTCCAGCGCAGCCGCCTGCGCCGAAGTGCGGTTATTCAGGTCGCCGGTGCCGGCTGCGATCTGGCGCGAAGCGGTGCTGACCGCGTCCGCTGCCGAACGCGCGGTGCCCACCACGCCGCCAATTTCACCCAGCAGCTTGTTGAAGGCCACGCCGGCGTGGCCGATTTCGTCCATGCGTTCCACCTCGACCTGATGCGTCAAGTCCAGCGAGGAACTGACGTCCTCCATCGTGCCTTGCATCTTGTCCAGGCCACCGGTGATCACCAGGTACATCTTGTAGCCCATGAACGCAACGATCAGCAGCACCGCCACCGTGACGGCAATCAGGATGGTCAGCGCCTTTGAATAGTCGGCATCGCTGTCGGCCTTTACCTTTTCGATCAGCTTCTGGTTGTAGGCCACGTGGTCATCCAGGCTTTTCTTGACCCCGGCCGCACCCAGCGCCAGCGGCGAACCGGCCACCAGGGTGGCGCGCACAGCGTCCATGTCGCCCGCGTGCGAGGCTGCGATAAAGGGCAGCAGCGCCTGCCGATAGGTTTCCATGGCCGCCTTGTCCTGCTCCAGCATCTTGCGGTCGGTCTCGTCGAACACATTCTTGCTTGCGTAGTCCGCCAGCACCTTGTCGAAGTTGGCGTGGGCATCGTTGTACGCCTTGTCCAGCGCACTCTTGTCCGGCAGGTTGGAGAACACCGACAGGCGGTAACCGGCCAGGCGGCTATCGCTTACCGCCGCCTTGGCGGCATTAATGGCTGAGACGCTGGGGATCAGGCGCGTTTGCACCAGCGCCATGCGCTGCTGGGCGTCGCGCAACTGCCAGAAGCCTTCGGCACCGACGAACAGCAGGCCGATCAGGGCAATCGCAAGGGTAATGATCAATCGGTTGCTGATTTTCATGATGGGCTTTCATCCTATGCAAGTGAAATCGCTATCGCGGCCTCAGTACCGTGCAATTGGCCACGCCAAAGCCCCGGCCTCGAAAGCGGTTGCCGGATTATTGTTCCTGCTGTTCCCGGCTGGCGCACGCCAGCAGCCCAGGCAATGCCTTCAGAATTGCGTCGCCAGTGATTCGTGGAAGATCGGCGGCTGGATGTCCGAACCGAAGGCGTTGTCGAGTTCTTCCAGGCGGCGCTGTGGCACATCCTTGAGGTCCGCAATCTGCGGCGTCCAGCGCAGCAAACGGTCTGCATCGAAACGGTCCACCGCACAGGCAATCCCATAACCGCTCATGGCACCAAGACGGCTGCGGGCCTGGGCCTGGGCCTCGCGGATCGCCAGCACATAGCGCTCCACCGTCAGGCCGGTCGCAGGCGCCTTGCCAACCCGCTCACGCAAGCGCGTCAGCAAGTCGGTGTGCGTCGCCAACAATTCCATCAAGCCATAGCCCGGCCGCGCAGTCGCCACATCGTGTTCGCCGCGCATCATGTAGGTGACCGCCATCGGCTTATGGTTGGTGGTCACGACGCGAATGCTGCCGCCCACCATCGACATGATGCTGAAATAGATGCCGTCGCTCAGGGCGGCCTTGCCCGCCCCTGGCATCAGCTGCTGGATCTCGATGATCATGCTGCCTTCGGCATCGGTAAACATGGCCGCCACGCCGGCCAGCGTTGGCGCGCTCGGATAGGTCGTGAAGTCGCCAAGCGGGCGGAAACCGCGGGTGGCAAGCTGGGTCGCGTAGTCGTCGATCAGGCTCCAGTCGACCTGCTTGCGGGCCTGTGCGCTGTCGCGGTCGATGTGGACATAAGAGGCAAGCTCCTGCACGCGGGAAAGCAGGCCCTGCCGGATTTTGTAGGCAGTACGCAGGAAAGTCAGCAGGCCGACGCCGCCCACCAGGATGGCCGGCCAGAGCAAGCCGCCGGGCGCGCCAAGCAACGGTATGAGGATGGCAGCCAGCGCGGCACAGACGATGCTGTTGAATACTGAATTCCTGAACAATGCCTTCTTCAAATGCAGCGCCATACACTCTCCCAATCGATGGGGAAAATTATAGCGACGCGGATGGGGTTAAAAATGCGCGCATTCTCACCATTCTTCACCAATCATCATGAAAGGTGCTGGCTGAACCAGTCGCGCGCCAGGCGGGCCACCTCTTCCAACGCGCCAGGCTCTTCGAACAGGTGGGTCGCTCCGGGCACGATATCGATGCGTTTTTGGCAATTGAGGCTATGGAAGGCCGATTCGTTGAGTTCGATGACGCCTTCGTCACGTCCGCCGACAATGAGCAAGGTCGGCGCGGTCACGCGTGCCAGCGCCACCTGTCCGGTCAGGTCGGGCCGGCCGCCGCGCGAGACCACGGCCGCCACGCCGTTCTTGCGCTCGGCGGCCAACTGCAATGCAGCGGCGGCGCCCGTGCTGGCGCCAAACAGGCCAAGCGGCAGGCCGCGCGATGCCCCGGTCGCAGCCAGCCAGTCGGCGGCCAGGCCAAGGCGCTCGGCCAGCAAGCCGATATTGAAACGGGTGCGGTAGACGTCGTCTTCGGCGGGAGTGAGCAAGTCCATCAGCAAGGTGCCGATGCCGGCCGTGCGCAGGGCGCCAGCCACGAAGTTGTTGCGGGGGCTGAAGCGGCTGCTGCCGCTGCCATGGGCGAACAAGACCACACCCCTGGCCCCTGCCGGCAGGTCGAGCGTGCCTTCGACTTCTCCGGCAGGGGTGGCGATGCTGGCTGTTTCGTGGTGCATGGCTGGCTATCCTCCTGGCCCACTATACCGCCAGCCCTTATCTCAGTGCGCGCGGATCGCTTTCAGTTCAGCGCCAAGCCAGGCTTTGCTTTCCACCGGCGCAGCGGTGCCGCACTTGACCATATAAGGCTTGCCGCTCGAGCTGCTGGTGCTGGCGCCGAGGTCGATGAACTGGTCGGCGTTCTTGATCATGTCCTTTTTCTCGAGGTAGTCCAGCTTGCGCAGCAGGTGGGTCCGGGCATCGGCGCCGCTGTACCAGCTGCCGTTGCGGTTGAACTGGCAGCCCGACGATTGCAGGCGGGTGAGCAGGGCATCGACTTCGGCGCGCGCCGGCGCCGGCAACGGTGCGGCCTGGGCGCCGCTACAAGCCAATGCCAATGCCATAGCCATAGCGAGTATCTTGCGCATCATTTCTCCTTCTTGCGAACTTTGTATGGCGCGAGGATATTCCCGCAGCGGATATTGCCGGCAGCGACGCGTGCATTAAAGGCATGCAGCTCTTTTTCAAGGCTGGTGCCGGCCGCGTTCAGGCTGGCCGCCCGTGCGTTCAATTCATCCTGCCGCGCATTGTAGGCGGCAACGGCGGCGCTGTCGGTGCGGTTGACCTGGGCCGATGCCGCTTCATGTGCCGACAATTCGGCGGAGGTGCGTTCCAGCGCCGCTTCATGTTCGTGGAAGCGGCGCCCCAGGGCCTGGCGCTGGGGACGCAGCTCGCCCTCCTCCGCCATGCAGGCTTTGTAGGCTGGCGTATCGGGTTGCGGCGGCATCGGCTGGGCGAAAGCGGCCGAGGCGAAAGTGGTCGCGGCAGTGGCCGCGGCGAGTATCATATATTTCATCTGTAGGGCAAGGACTTTTAAGGCAACAAACAATTCAGATTTACAATCCTACAACATCCTCCCGCAAACCCGTGTGCTAATATGCGGCAGCCTTTTTTTGGCGATCCCAAAAGAGAAGAGATATTGGAGAGACAAGTGAGCATTTTTAGGACCAAGAACCTGGACGACATGGTAGCAGCCACCCGTACCCCGGGCGGCCTGCAGAAAGTGCTGGGTCCAATGGACCTGGTGCTGATGGGCATTGGCGCCATCGTCGGCACCGGCATCTTCGTCTTGACCGGCACTGGCGCACTGACCGCTGGCCCGGCCCTGACGATTTCCTTCGTAGTTGCAGCACTGGCCTGCGGTTTCGCCGCCCTGTGCTACGCCGAATTCGCCTCGACCGTTCCGGTTGCCGGCTCCATCTACACCTATAGCTATGCCACCCTGGGCGAGCTGGTGGCATGGATGATCGGCTGGGACCTGATGCTCGAATATGGCCTTGCCACCTCCGCCGTGTCGGTGGCCTGGTCCGGTTATTTCCAATCGCTGATCGCCGGCATCGGCATCCACCTGCCCGCCGCGCTGACCGCTGCGCCAGGCGCCATTCCCGGCACCGCCACCCTGTTCAACCTGCCGGCCTTCCTGATCATGATCGTGCTGACCGCCATGCTGGGTTGGGGCGTGCGTGAATCGGCACGCGTCAACAACGTCATGGTGATCATCAAGATCGGCGTGGTGCTGCTGTTCATCGGCGTAGGCGCCGGCCACGTGCAGCCGGCCAACTGGCAGCCGTTCATGCCATTCGGCGCCTCCGGCGTGATGAGCGCTGCAGCGCTGGTGTTCTTCGCCTTCATCGGCTTCGACGCCGTGACTTCCGCTGCGGAAGAAGTGAAGCGTCCCGAGCGCGACCTGCCGATCGGCATCATCGGTTCGCTGGCTGTCTGCACCATCCTGTATGTGATCGTGGCCGGCATCATGACCGGCATCGTCCCTTACAAGCAATTCCTGGGCGTTGACCATCCGGTGTCGCTGGCCCTTCAATACGCCGGTGAAAACTGGTTCGCCGGCTGGGTATCGCTGGGCGCCATCCTCGGCATGACCACCGTGATCCTGGTGATGGCCTACGGCCAGACCCGCATCATCTTCGCCATGTCGCGCGACGGCCTGCTGCCGAAGAAGCTGTCGCAGGTGCACCCGAAATACCACACCCCGTTCTTCGCCACCTGGATGGTCGGACTGATCTTCGGCTTCATCGCCGCCCTGGTGCCGCTGAATGTGCTGGCCGAACTGGTCAACATGGGCACCCTGGCCGCCTTCTGCCTGGTATCGGTCGCCGTGATCATCATGCGCAAGAAGCGCCCGGACCTGCACCGCGCCTTCCGCTGCCCTGGCGTGCCGGTGGTTCCTGGCCTGGCAGTCGTGTTCTGCCTGTCGCTGATGGCCTTCCTGTCGGCCATTACCTGGATGGCTTTCGGCATCTGGCTGGCCATCGGCCTGGTGGTGTATTTCGGCTACTCGCGCCATCGCTCCGAACTGGGCAAAGCCAAGTAAGCAGCACGCTCTCCCCATGAAAGCCCGCAACTGCGGGCTTTTTTCATTGTTGCGCGCCTACCACGAAAATTGGCGTTAGGGCCGGCAATCTGTAACACTTGGCCCCGTAGTCAGCTTGTTCACACCACTAATAACGGGAGAGAGCATGACGATGAAAAGAATGTGCAGCGCGCTTGCCGCGCTTTCAGCAGCCAGCTTCGCCATCTCGGCAAGCGCCCAGGAAGGCGGGCCCACCGTCACCATCAGCGGCTTTGGCACCGCAGCCCTCACCTCCACCGACACCGACGACGCAGAATTCATCCGGCCCAACCAGGCATCCGGGGTGAAGAAGGACTGGCGCACCGGCGTCGATTCGAACTTCGGCATCCAGGCCACGGTGAAGGTCAACGACATGATCTCGTTCACCGGCCAGGGATTGGTGCGCAAGGATGCCATCGACCATTACCGCGCCCAAGCGGCATGGGCTTTTGCCAAGTTCAAGGTCAACGATGATTTCAGCGTGCGCGTCGGCCGCATGGGCGCGCCGATCTACATGATTTCGGACTTCCGCAACGTGGGCTACGCCAACACCATGCTGCGCCCGCCGGCCGAAGTCTATCGCCAGGTCACGCTGGACTCCTTCGACGGCGTAGACGTGCTGTACCAGCACAGCTTCGGCGACACCTCGCTGAGCGTGCAGCTTGGCACTGGCCGAGCCGACGTCGACCAGCCCGCGCAGAACATCGAGTTCCGCAAGATGCTGCTGCTGCACGTAGTAGCCGAAAATGGCCCGTTCACGCTGCGCTTCGGGCGCGCACAGGCCGACTTCAGCGTGGTCGACAATCCCACGCTGGCCGGCCTGGTGACCACGCTGCGCACCGTGGGCCTTGGCTCGGTGGCGGACATGATGCCGCTGAAAGACGTGAAAGGCACCTTCACTTCCGTCGGTGGCACGATGGACTGGAAGAACGTGGTGCTGCAGGCCGAATACGCCATGCGCCGCACCGACACGCTGATCGTGCACGACACCAACTCGTGGTACGCGATGGCGGGCTACCGCATCGGCAAGTTCCTGCCCTACTACTATCACGGCAGCATCAAGCAGAAGTCGGACCGCAGCGTAGCTGGCCTGCCAACCACCGGGCCACTGGCGCCGCTCGGCGCTGGCGTGAACAGCCTGGCCAAGGCGGCGCTGCAGTCATCCGACGCGGTTGGCGTGCGCTGGGACTTCTACAAATCGCTGGCACTGAAAGTCCAGGTCGACCACATCAAGCCCAAGGACGGCGCCGGCGCCTTCATCAATCCCGCGCCAGGCTTCAAGGGACCGGTGAACGTGTATGCCGTAGCACTCGACTTCGTGTTCTGAGGAGGCAGCCATGGACAAGCGAATCAAGCCGCTGCTTGCCGCAGCGATGATGTGTGCCGCCCTGCCCGTGCTGGCAGCGGAAATCGTGGTGGTGGTCAATCCGAAGAATCCGGCCTCGCGCATGTTCAGCGAGCAGGCGGCCCAGTTCTTCCTCGGTAAATCGACCCTGTTCACGCCGATCGAACACACCGAAGGCCCGCTGCGCAATGAGTTCAGCCAGAAGGTGCTGGGCAAGGACAGCGCCCAGGTCAAGGCCCAGTGGTCGAAGCTGGTGTTCACCGGCAAAGGCACGGCGCCCAAGGAGTACGGGTCCAGCGCTGAAGTGAAGAAAGCCGTCGCTGCCGACGTCCAGGCCATCGGCTATATCGAGAAGTCCGCCGTCGACGACAGCGTCAAAGTCATCCTCACTGTGCAGTAAATCGGCACAATCGCAGGAAACGGCAGGGGCGTACCCATAAATGGGGTACGTCCCCATTTTTTTCATGCGATGATCGGGGTAATGCGCCATCCCGTCCTCGCCTACATCATCGCCATGCTCATGTTGAGCACCCTGGGCGTCTACGTCCAGGAGGCGGGCCTCGATCCAGTCACCACGGTTTTCTTCCGCTGCGCCATCGGCGCCGTAGCGCTTGCGCTGTACTGCGGCTGGAAAGGCATGTTCAAGCGCGGGAACATGCCGCCGCGCGCCTTCAAGCTGGCGGCCTTCAGCGGTGTGCTGATGGTGGTGAACTGGGTCACTTTCTTCGAAGCGATCCGCCGCATCGGCATCGCCGTCGCCACCATCGTGTTCCACGTGCAGCCTTTCATGGTGTTGCTGCTGGGCGCCCTGATATTGCGCGAGCGCCTGGCCGCCAACAAACTGGCTTGGGTCGCGGTGGGCTTTGGCGGCTTGGCACTGGCATGCGGAGTGCGCTTCGATGAACCGATGGATGCCAATTACCTGCTCGGCATTGCGAGCACCCTGACCGGCGCCCTGGCCTATGCCGGCGTGACCCTGACCACCAAGTCGATGCGCGGCACGCCGCCGCATTTGACGGCCCTGGTGCACTGCATGACCGGCGCCCTGCTGCTGGGCGCCTTCAGCACCATTCCACCCGGCGGCCTGAGTGCCGCGCAATGGGGCTGGCTGGGCACCCTCGGTCTGGTACCGACCGCCATGGCTTACGTGATGATCTACGGCGCCACGCCGCGCATGGAAACGGCGGCGATTGCGGTATTGACCTTCATTTACCCCGCCGCGGCGGTGTGCTGGGACTATGTTGTGTATGGCCATTTGATCAGCGCCTGGCAAGTGGCCGGCTTCGCCCTGATCGTCCTGGCTAGCCTGGGAGTCAACCTGGATTGGCGACTTGCTGTCGAAAAACTTTACAATCGGTAACTGTCAGTTTCCTAAGTCATTGATTTTGCTGGATGGCATATGTTTTGCTTTATGGAATCTCTGTTTGATTAACAATAACCAGAGAACCCTTAATGAAATTCAAAGCAATCTTCGCAGCACTGGCCATCGCTGCCGCCATCCCAGCATCCGCAGACGTGCTCTACTCGAACAACTTCGAATCCAATGCCAACGGCTTTACCGGCGCCGGCTTCCTGACTGGCACGCAAGGCTATGGCGCGCTCGGCTTCGGCCAGCAAATGCTGCGCAATAACGCCCCAGGCAACCCAGCGGCTGCTTCGGTGCTGAACCTGAACCTCGGCAGCGCCGTCAACAATGCCACGCTGAACCTGTCCTTCGGCGCCATCGACTCGTGGGACGGCAGCAACTGCTGCGGCCCTGACTACTTCAACATCCGTGTCGACGGCAACCTGCTGTTCACAAAGAACTTCGACACCTTTGCTGCCACCCCTGCCTCGGGCGCGAACCTGAGCACCCTGTCCTACGGCACCCAGCTGGGCTTCTCCGGCTGGAACGACCAGGCATATACCATTAACCTCAACCTGGACCAGCTGGCTGCCGGCGCGCACACCATCGAGTTCTTCGCTTCCGGCAATGTCTGGCAAGCAGGCGAAGACGAGAGCTGGGCAATCGACAACCTCAGCCTGACCGGCGACCGCGCTGCTCCTCCAGCCGATGTACCGGAACCAGTCAGCGGCGCCCTGCTGCTGGGTGGCCTGGGCGCAATGGCCCTGGCACGCCGCCGCCGTCGCGCTTAATCGCTCAAGCGCTTCTCACGCGCGCCTCAACCCCGCGCGCCGAACATCGCTTCGGCGCGCTGGAACAGAATCCACGAAGTCGCCACATATTTATCGCCGCTGCGCGATACATTCCCCTTGTGCGTATGGGTGAAGCCGGCCGGCGCGATGATCAGCCGGCCCTGGCGCGCTTCCACCTTGCGCTGCTGGTAGTAGAACTCGGTCTCCCCGCCTTCGGCCACATCATTCAGGTAGAACTGGAACAGCAAAGCGCGGTGCAGCGTTTCGCAGCTCGCATTTTGGGGATAGATCTCGGAATGCCAGTGATGGTAGCCACCGCTGGCCTGCAGGTATTTCTGCACATTGATCGGACCGGCGCGATACATGGACTGGATCAGCTCCGCCAGGTATGGCCGGCCGCAACGGTCAAAGTTTTCTGTATTCAGCGTCACCGGCTGGCCGCTGTCGGGATCCAGCACCTGCGGCGACAAGGCGCCGGTCAGCAGCATGCGGTACTTGTCCATGTAGGCCGACAGGTGGGTCAGCACGCTGCCCATCATCAGGTTCGACACGTCGTTCCATTCGACGTGCTGGCTGATGGTCAGGTCATAGCTATCCTTCTTGGCCACGTCCACACCCTGCCCAGTCTTGCCGCGCACGGCCTTGCCGCTGGCCTCGAAACGCGCCAGGATTTGCTGGCACTCTTCCGGCGTCAGGGCGCCGTCGTAGATTTCAATAAAGTCGTCCATGCCGGGCAGCATACGGCAAAACCAACTTCCATTTGTTAAGTTTGAGACAGTGGCTTGCAAAATGTCTCATTCTTAACAAATGTGTATGCCATTTTCAACAGATGGATACATCTAGAGACATTTTGATAGATTTTCAGGATTTTTCTCCCTACACTCAGTCCCAGTCGAGTGAAAAACATTTTCACTACGGCAAAAATAATTCATGCCGAACAACGGCTCACGGGATACACACCTTACACAGAGTGGAGATTTTCATGGTTCAGAAGCAATTCCAGGTTTCCAAAATCGCACTGGGCGCCAAGCTGCTGGCTGGCGTCATCGCTTTCGGCGCAATGGGCAACGCTTTCGCGGCCGACGACACCGCGCGCTACATCGTGACCTTCCAGGCTGGCAAGTCGGGCAACATCAAGCAGCACGTTGCCAAGCTGAAGGGCAAGCTGAAACACGAAGTGTTCGGCGCTGACGCGATGGCTGTTGAGCTGTCCAAATCCGAACTGGCAAACCTGAAAAAGCACGCTGACGTGATCGACGTCGAAGAAGACGTGAAGCGCTATCCTTTCGCCACAACCTCGGCTTCGACCGGCACGCCTTACCAGCTGGGCCAATTGGTACCGTGGGGCATCAAGGCCGTGCAAGCTGACCAGCTGGCCGACGCCAACACCGCCAACCGTAAGGTCTGCATCATCGACTCCGGCTACGACCGCGCCCACGAAGACCTGAACGGCAACAACGTGACCGGCGAATACGACTCCGGCACCGGCTGGTGGTACACCGATGAAAACCACCACGGCTCGCACGTGGCAGGCACCATCGCCGCCATCAACAACAGCGGCACCGGCGTGGTCGGCGTGAACCCGAACAAGAACCTGAAACTGCACATCGTCAAAGTATTCGGCGCTGACGGCTGGGCCTACTCCTCGACCCTGGCAACTGCGGTCAACAAGTGCGTGACCGCTGGCGCGAACGTGATTTCGATGTCCCTGGGCGGCGGCGGTTCCAGCAAGACCGAACAGCGCGCCTTCGATTCCGCGCAATCGAAAGGCATCCTGTCGATCGCTGCGGCTGGCAATGACGGCAACACCGTGGTGTCCTACCCAGCTGGCTACTCCAGCGTGATGATGGTCGCCGCAGTCGACGAATTCAAGAAGTGGGCCACCTTCTCGCAGTACAACAGCAAGGTTGAAATCTCCGGCCCGGGCGTGGCTGTGCTGTCGACCGTGCCGATGGGTGCCGGTTCCGAGTCCCACCTGACCGTGGCTTCGACCGTGTACACCCCGGGCGACATGGACGGCTCGCCAAAAACTTCCCGCACCGCACCGCTGGCCGACTTCGGCCTGGGTGATGCGGTCAACAGCGCCGTATCCGGCAAGGTCTGCCTGATCCAGCGCGGCACCGTGGACTTCGCGACCAAAGTGAACAACTGCCAGGCGTCCGGCGGCGTTGGCGCGATCGTGTACAACAACGCAGCGGGCGGCTTCGGCGGCACGCTGGGCACCACCGTGACCAGCATCCCATCGGTCACCGCGACCGATGTTGACGGCGCAGCGATGAAAGCCCAACTGGGCCAGTCCGCAACGGTGGAAGTCAAAGCCACCAACTACGCCTTCTACGACGGCACCTCGATGGCCACCCCGCACGTATCGGCTGTAGCGGCACTGGTATGGTCCTACTTCCCGACCTGCACCGGCTCGCAGATCCGCTCCTCGCTGACCAAATCGGCACTGGACCTGGAAACCGCCGGCAAGGATAACAAGACCGGTTACGGCCTGGTGCAAGCCAAGGCAGCCTACGACCGCATCAAGTCCCTGGGCTGCGGCAACTAAGTTACTGCTTTCTCCAAGCACGAAGGGCGCCTCGCGGCGCCCTTTTTTTATTCGGGGTCAGGTCTGTCATTTGGACACGCAGTCCCAATCTTTGATAATTCTCAATACGCAAATTTCCTCTATTTTGCGTATTGAGGCGGATCAAATGATTGCGCTATATGTCCAAATGACAGACCTGACCCCGAATTTAGTTATTGGAAGCGTTCATTACCTACGATGGCGATATTGCGCACGCCGAGACGCTGCGCCGTGGCCAGCACGCCAGCCACCACTTTGTACGGCGCGAGACCGTTGGAGCGCAGCTGGATACTGTCGTCGCCTTTCAGCGCTGCCAGCTTTTCTTCCAGCGCCGCGCGGCTTGCGAGCTGGGCGCCATTCCACCACAGCGTGCCGTCGAAATCGACTTCCAGCGTCTGGGCAATTTTCTCCATCGCGCCACCATCCCGCGGCATGTCCATGCCGATCGCGTGGTTGGCTTTGGGGATGGTGACGATCAGCATGATGATCAGGACCAGCATGACGTCAATCAGCGGCGTCATATTCAACTGGTTCAGTGGCTCCGCTTCGGCGGAAGATGCGGACAGTGCTGCAGCGCGTGAATAACGCATGGTGCCTCCTCAGGTTAGTGTTATCAAAACGAACAACTCCAGAGTGAGGTCAATATACCGCGCGGAAACAACAGTTGCGAAAAGATTAGAGGTCACCGTCTAATTCAACCCAGGTGGGCGCATGGTCGCTGGGCTTTTCCCGGCCGCGCACCACACGGTCGACATCTGCACCGAGCAGGCGCGGCGCCAGCACGGGATTCAGCAGCAGGTGGTCGATGCGCAGGCCGGCGTCGCGGCCGAAGGCGTTGCGGAAGTAATCCCAGAACGTGTAGATCTTTTCGTCGGGGTGCATGGTACGCAGGGCATCCGTCCAGCCCTGCCCGACCAGCTTCGCGAACGCTGCCCGCGTTTCGGGCCGGAACAGCGCGTCGTCCACCCAGCGTTCGGGCTTGTAGACGTCGAGCTCAGTCGGCATGACGTTGTAGTCGCCGGCCATAATGACGGGCTTCTTCGATGCCACCAGTTCTTCGCCGCGCGCAATCAGGCGGTCGAACCATTTCAGCTTGTAGTCGAACTTGGGGCCGGGCGCGGGATTGCCGTTGGGGAGGTAGAGGCATGCGACCATCAGCTTGCCCACCATGGCTTCGATGTAGCGGCTCTGCACATCTTCGGGATCGCCGGGCAAGGCGCGGCCAAGTTCCACCGGCGTGCTGCCGCGGGCCAGGATGGCGACGCCATTCCAGCTTTTCTGCCCATGCCAGATGGCGCCATAGCCGGCGTCGTTGATGGCCGCTTCGGGGAATTTTTCATGCGGGGCTTTCAGCTCCTGCAGGCATACGACATCGGGCTGGGTTTCATTCAGCCACTGCAGCAGCGCCGGCAGGCGGGCGCCGATTCCGTTGATGTTGAAGGTCGCGACTCGCATGGCGACCATTATGCACAAACCGGGTCAGTTGCGGCGCATGACGATGGCGGGCAAGCGCGGCCCCTCGCCGGAGGCGAAATAGCCGTCGATCTCGCCGATTTCGGTGAAGCCTTCGGCGCGGTAGATGCGGCGCGCCGCGTCCCATGCGGGGTTGACGATCAGGATGGCGCTGCGCAGGCGCGGATGGCGGGCGAACATTTCGCCGAGGGCGTCGCGGAACAGGCGCCCTCCCCAGCCCGTGCCGCGCGTGGCAGGATCGACCACCATGGAGGAGACATAAACTTCTTCGCCATCCAGCATATGGGTATCTGCTGCTGCATGGTTGCGCGCAAAGCGGGCAGGATTGAAGCCCTGCTCCAGCGGCCAGAATTCGGCGCAAAGATAGCCGTACAAACGCCCTGCTTCGCCGGCCAGCACCCAACATCCTTCGGGTGCAGCGGAAAGGCGTTCGGCGAAAGCTTCCTCGGTTTCCTGGATCGCTTGCGCAAAGCCGGCGCGTTCAAGCCGCATGATTTCGGCCATGTCGGCCGCTACGGCTGGCCGCAGGGTGAACGGCATTACTGCTGCTTAGGGCAGCCTTGTGCCACGCTGCGCACCTTGAAGGCGGCAACGGTATCGCCTTCGGTCACGACCTTCAGGCAGATGCCGTCATAGGACACGAAATAATGGATGCACTGGCCGCTGGAGGCTTCGCAGGAGCGCAATTCCGGGAACTGGCCCTGCAGTTGGCGCTCCCATTCCGCTCCGGCATTGCGGTGGTCCGGGCGCCAGCCCGCGTCGATCACTTCCTTGCGGGCCTTGGCGTACTTCATGCCGACGAGGCCGTCCCAGGTATTGGCGGGCTGGGGGTTTGCGGCTGCTGTACCGACGGCCAGGGCCATCGTAAACGCCATCATCAATCTGGAGACATTCATGAATTGTTCAGGAATATTATTAAGAACTAAATCAATTATGCCACGCAGAAAGAGCCCCCGGCCAGAGTTATATACAACATCTCAGGATTTCGTGACGCACACTACAACCTTGCCAAAATTGCTGCCATGCAACAAACCAATTAAGCCCGCCGGTGCTTGCTCCAGGCCGTCCAGCACATCCTCGAACAGATTGATTTTGCCTTCTGCGACCCAGGCCGACATGTCGCGGGCGAAGTCTTCATAGCGCGTTTCGTAGTGGTCCAGGATGACCAGGCCTTGCATCAGAATGCGCTCTTGCAGGATGGTCGACATCACTTTCGGCAGCCGGTCTTCGCCTTGCGGCGCACCATTCTGGTTATATTGGGCGATCACACCGATCACCGGGACGCGCGCGCCAGTGTTCAATAGCGGCAACACCGCGTCGAACACAGCGCCGCCAACGTTTTCAAAATAGACATCAATCCCCTCGGGCGCCGCCTCGGCCAGCTTCTGCGCCAGTTGCGGGTCGTGGCGATCAAGGGCAACGTCGAAGCCTAGCTCGTCGCGAGCAAACGCCACCTTGTCGGCGCCGCCGGCAATACCGATCACGCGGGCGCCCTTCAATTTGGCGAGTTGGCCGACGATGGAGCCGACCGCGCCGGTAGCAGCCGCCACCACCACAGTATCGCCCGGCTTGGGCTGGCCGATGTCGAGCAGGCCGACATAGGCGGTAAAGGCCGGCATGCCCAATCCACCCAGCGCCAGCGAGGGCTGCTTCATATCTCCCAGCGCGCGCAAGTCGCTGCCGTCGGATAAGGCGTAATCCTGCCAGCCTGCATTGCCCAGCACTATCTCGCCAGCCTTGAAGCCTGGATGGCGCGAGGCCACGACGCGATTGACGGTGCCGCCGACCATGGTGTCGCCCAGTTCCACCCGCGGTGCATAGGCAGGCGGGACTTCGTCCATCAGGTTGCGCATATACGGGTCGAGCGACAGGTAGAGGGTGCGCAACAGGACCTGGCCTTCGCCCGGTTCCGGCACCGGCCCTTGTTCCAGGCGGAAGTCGGCTGGCGTGGGCGAGCCCTGGGGGCGGGAGGCGAGGACGATACGGCGGTTGCTGGTGGCAGTCATTTGATGCTCCTTTCAGTATTAGACCAGTCGTCTAGTTATTGAGAACAAAAAAGCGGGGGGCCGGTTCGGCTCCCCGCCCGATTCAAGCGTGCTGCGTTTGATTCAGTACTTGCTGCGTGCCCGCCATTGCCGTATCCAGCGGCGCGCGGTCATGATTGATCTTGGCGAGCAGGCTTGCGCCCACCCAGCTCTGGTAAAGGGCGATGGCCAGCACCTTGGCATCCAGGCCTTGCGGCAGCGAGCCGTCTGCCACGCCGCGCTCAATGCATTGCCCCAGCCGCGAGGTGATGCCGCTGACGCCGCGGTGCAGCGAGGCGCGCAAGGCTTCCGACAGGTCGCTCACTTCCGCACCCAGCTTGACAGCCAGGCATTGGCTGGATTCGCCCAGTTGGCATTCGCGCCAGTCTTCAAAATAGTTCAGCAGGCCTTCGCGCCCCGTTGCACCTTGCGCCAGCAAGTCGTCGATGCGCGCCAGGGTGCGTTGGAAATAGCTGTCGATGACGGCCGCGCCAAAGACTTCCTTGGAGCCGAAGTAATGGTAGAACGAGCCTTTCGGTACCTTGGCGGCGCCCAGGAGTTCAGTCAGCCCGACGCCGTTGAAGCCCTTGTGCATGAACAGCGGCATGGCCGCATCGATGATGCCCTGGCGAACGTCGGCGTAGTTGGTAGAAGTCATGTGGCAAAGTCTAGACCGAATTAGACCAGTCGTCTAGAGATATTTTTGACCCAGGTCATTTCGGTCTCAAATTGGGCCGTGGCACCATGTGCCCATGATGATCCGTAAAACTCTCCTGGCCGCGACACTGGCCATGCCCGTGCTGGCAATGGCTGCCACGCCTGTCATTGACGTCTACAAAAGCGCAAGCTGCGGCTGTTGCGAAGCGTGGGTGAAGCACTTGCGCGACAACGGCTTCAAGGTGGAGGCGCACAACGTCGCCAATCCTTCCGATACGCGCGAGAAGATGGGCATTCCGGACCGCTTCGGCTCGTGCCATACGGCCGTGGTCGACGGCTATGCGATTGAAGGACATGTGCCGGCTGCCGAAATAAAACGCCTGCTGGCGGCAAAGCCAAAGGCAAAGGGTTTGGCCGCGCCGGGCATGCCGCTTGGTTCGCCGGGCATGGAAGGTCCGCGCAAGGACGCTTACGATGTGCTACTGGTGCTGCCTGATGGCTCGGCCAAGGTCTACCAGCACTACAACTAAAGCGCGAGCAGCAGTAAACCGACGCCGGCAACCGCCACCAGTGCGTGGCCAATCATGACGGCGCTGGGAATCAGCACGCCCTGTTGGTGGCGGCCCAGGTCCATCCACACGCCGCCAATCGCTGCCAGCAGCAGCGCCAGCAAGCCAATGTGGGCCAGGTCCGGCACGTGCGAGAAGATCGTCACGTAGGCCAGCAAGGTCACGCCGGCTGCGGCAATGAAGCCGTGCAGCATCGCGATCCAGTGCGGTGGGTTAGCTTTTTTCCCCAAGCGGATCAGTGCCATGACGATGCCGCCGGCAGCGGCGACACCGAACAGCACACAGGCAACAAATAATATTGTTTGGGTATCCATGCAGGCATTCTGCGCCCGCTGCTTGCGGCCGTTCGGTGCGCTGGCTCACGCAGCAGCCAAAGCCTCGCCCAGCAGCCGGTGCAACTGGGCAGTGTGGGCGTAACCGGGGCTGACTTGGCGCACGCCGTCGCCGGTGTCGAGCAGTAAGGACGGGAAACTGGTCACCCCGAGCTTACGGGCAAGGGTAAAGTGGCCATGTGTCTCGGCAATGGTGGCGGGCTCGCGCCATGTGTAGAGGAACCCGGCGGCACTGACGTCGTGGCCTTGGCGCTGCAGTTCGGCGGCGCCGATTGCTGCCAGCTCATTGCCGTCCGTAGTGTCGCGCCCTTCTGCGTAGAAGGCGTGCTGGAAGGCGCGGAACACCGCCAGCAGGTCGGCTTCCGGGGCAAGCCGGCGTGCTGCCACTACGGCGCGGCACACCGGCTCCGTATCGTAGACAAAACCTTGTCGCGCGAGGAATGCTTCGCGGTTGAACGGCAAGCCGCTCGCCTCCTCCACGCGCGCCCAATGCTGCAGGCGGAATTGCTTGGCCGCGTCGTCCAGGATTTCGGTGCCGCCGGCGCGCAGGCCGCCAACCACGATTTCCAGTTCCAGCGCGGGATGCTGGGTGCGCAATTGCGCCAATTCCTTGCCGAAGCCATAGCACCAGGAGCACATCGGGTCGCCAACATATACGAGTTTCATTACGTTCTTCCAAAGGGTTATCGATGGAAGGCACTATACTGTCGGCCCCTGCACCGAAAAACGGGGTGCGGGACAAGACTATCTATACCTGATGTAACAAATGGAAGCAAAGCCTGAACTCCGCAGCATTGCGCTGCAATGCCTGGTCGAACCCGATCCCGCCGCCAAGGTAGCCGCCGTCGCCGCCATGGCCGAAGCCTGGGCCGGCGGGTCGCTGCTGCTGGACGCGGCGTCCCCGCTGGCCGCACCGGATACGCTGATCCCCGGCCGCCCCGCCCGCCCCGAACTGGTGGCACCGCGCCTGGTCGGCCGCCGTTCGATGGCGACAGTGGAAGGCCGCGCCATGCTGGTGCACGCGCTGGCACATATCGAGTTCAATGCCGTCAACCTGGCGCTGGATGCGATGTGGCGCTTCCCTGCCATGCCGGAACAGTTCTACGCCGACTGGCTGCGCGTGGCGAAGGAAGAGGCTTACCACTTCTCGCTGCTGTCGGCCCACCTGCTTACGCTCGGTTGCGCCTACGGCGACTACAGCGCGCACGGCAGCCTGTGGGAGATGGTGGAGAAAACCACAGGCGACGTGATGGCGCGCATGGCGCTGGTGCCGCGCACCCTGGAAGCGCGCGGCCTCGATGCCATACCGCCGCTGCGCGCCAAGCTGGCGCAAGCCGGCGACGAAGCGGCCGCCGCGATCCTCGACATCATCCTGCGCGACGAAATTGGCCATGTGGAAATCGGCAACCGCTGGTATTGGCACTTGTGCGGATTGCGCGGGCTTGATCCGGTGACGACTTACGATGAACTGGTGGTGCAGTACAAGGCCACGGTGCGAGGCCCTTTCAATATGGAGGCCCGCCGCAAGGCCGGTTTCAGCGAAGAAGAGCTGCGCGCTTTACTACATTAAGTAATTATTGCCGCCAGGCTGGAGGCGCGCTAAATTTTCCCGACGTCAACATACCGGGAGATCCCTATGTCGCGCCTGAACTGCCTCATCGCAACTGCCCTGCTGGCGGCCAGCACTGCCCCGGCGCTGGCCGGCCCGAAAAGCTGGACAGCCTTGAATGCCAGCCGCACGTACACGGCGATTTCCGTCGCCGTCGACGACACTATCAACCCCTTGCGCGGCTATTACCGCTGGCAGAACCAGGAGCTGGTGCCGCAATCGGCGCCGGCCAAGGATGCCTACCGCCGCTACTACTGGAAAGACCTGGAAGCGGCGGAAGGACAGTACAACTTCAACGCAATCCTGAACGACCTGGCAACAGCGAAGAGCCAGGGCCGCAAGTTCGCCTTCCGCGTGCGCATGATGGCGGGCTATGACGACGGCGTGGTCTACGCTCCCGCCTACATCGTCAACAACATCAACTGCCAGGCTGGTTGCGGCTTCTGGGCAGACACCGACACGACTGTTCCAGGCCAGACCTTCATTCCGGACTGGAACGACCCATGGCTGCAACAGCGCTCGCGCGCCCTGTTGTCCGCTTTGGCCACCGCACTGGGCACGAGCAGCGCGGACATCGCCTGGATCGACGTCGGCATGTACGGCCAGTACGGCGAATGGGCGCTACGCTCCAGCGCTTATGCCAGCCCGCCCGCCGGCATCACGCCTGCGACCGATGCCAGCAAGCGCGAATTCGCGAAGATGCATTTCGACGCCTTCCCCAACCAGCAGCACGTGATGTTCATACCGTACTCGAACAAGGACGCGCTGACCTACGGCCTGCTGGAGCAGACCATCACCAGCAGGCCGGTGGGCTTGCGTGCCGACTGCCTGAGCCGCTACGGTTACTTCGACCAGTGGTCCAACCGCCCTGCGGAATGGGCGGCCTTTGCCAGCCAGTGGCAGAAGGCGCCATTTGTGTCCGAATTCTGCCCCTTCACCAGTGGCGACCCGCAGAACAATCCGGCCACGGCCCGCCAACAGGCGGCCGCTTTCCATATCACGCTGTTCAGCAACGGAAATTTCGAGACCAGCCGCCCGGATTCGGAGCGCTGGAGCGCGCTGACTGCGTCCGAGCAAAATGACCTGCTGATGATGGCGCGCGAGTCCGGCTACCGGTATGCAGTTGCCAGCAGCACCGTCAGCCTCACCTCCAGCGGCGCCCTGACGCTGACCATCATGCTGCGCAACGATGGCAGCGCACCAACCTATGAAACGTGGCAGGTGAATGCCGAACTGGTGAATTCATCGGGCACAGTGGTGTGGACGGGCCTAACTTCCGCCAGCCTGAAATCGCTGCTGGGCGGCGGCGCCAGCGCCAGCTACCAGAACAACTGGACTCTGCCCGCACTGCCAACTGGCGACTACACCTTGCGGCTGGCCGCGCGCGATACCAGCGCCTCGCCACGGGCGCCATTGAAGTGGACCATCAGCGAGCGCGCCGCGGACGGCACATTGGCGGTGGCGACCCTGCGACGGCGTTAAAGCCAGTCAGGCGGTTGGCAGCCAGCGCGGCTTGGTATCCGTGTGCAGCTCGTGCTGCACCGGTCCTTCATACTCGGGCTCCATGGTGCCCAGCGTAATGGCGATTCGGTCCGGCGCCTGCGTGCTGCGCCAGGTCAGCGTCGAGCCGCATACCTTGCAGAAGCCGCGCCGGCCATGGTCGGATGAATGAAATTCCGTGACCAGGTCGGCGCCCTTTTCAAAATTGAAACCGGCGCTGGCCACATTGGCGTAAGTACCCGAAGCCGCGCCATGCTGCTTCTGGCACATGGTGCAATAACAATGGCTAGCACTACGCACCGATTTTTTGTCGGCCTTGTACTCGACGCCACCGCATAGGCAGCTACCGCGCAGGTATTCCGTCATGCTTTATCTCCTCAGGAGGAATGCGGGAAATGCGGGGAATGATAATATATCCAGGCACTCAAGGGAGACGCACATGACGACCGAAGCCATGCCTTTCCGCACCCTGCTCTACCGCTTCATCTTCTTCGACTGGTTGTTCAAGGACGTGAGCGCGGCACGCAACGTGATCGAGCGCCATGCGGCCCTGCAGCACAACAAGTACATGAGCCGCTACCTGCCAATTTATTTCCGGCGCTGGACCGTGATGGCCACTTTCGACTTTGGCCTGGGCTGCCTGTTCGAACGCGCGCTGCAGGCCACTGTGGTGTCGGCCTACTTCTTCACGTGGTCGTGCGTGACCGTAGCCGGAATGGTGGTAATTGCTGCCGCGTGGATCTTCCTGACCTTCGGCCGGCTGAGTTGACTCAAAATTGAGCAGCGGAATTATCCCCATTAAAATCATGGCCTTGGCGCCCGGAGGACTTCCTTGTTAACAGACTTTTCCACAGAAACCGTTAACAACTCCCTGCAACGCCGCCTCGACCGTTTCGAACTGTTCGACAGCATGGACAGCCCCGCCCTGAACCTGACCTTTGTGCTGGAACTGCCCGATTTCAGGCCTTGGTGCAAGGCGCAAGGCATGCCGCCATTCCACGTGATGCTGTGCGCTGTGCTGCGCTCCGCGCTGAAGGTGGAGAATTTCCGATATCGCATCCTGGAAGGCGAGGTGATTCGCATTGACCGCCTTGCGCCCTCATTCACCGTAAAGAACCAGCATAACGACTTGAACTTTGCCCAGTTCGACTGGTCGGATGATCTGCGCGAGTTCGTGGCAAGCGGCGTGGCCGCTCGCGAAGAGGCATCAAGTATGGAGGCCCTGAACCGCAAATACCGCAGCATGACACCGCGCAAGGCGAAGGAACAGGTGTTTATCACCTGCATACCCTGGCTGAATTTCACCTCAATTCAGCACCCCATTGCAGTGCTGGCGCAGCCGGATATTCCTTCGTTCGCATGGGGAAAATTCAGGGATGCCGGCGCGGGCCGCCTTGAACTGCCATTCTCTGTGCAGGTGCATCATGGCTTTGTCGACGGATACCACATTCACCTGCTTGCAGAACAAGTGGCCGCAGAACTGACGTCGATGATGCAGGCCTAGGCTAGCCGAATATCGCGCGCTCCCGCAGCGGCGAGGCGCGCCAGTAAATCCTCGAGCGCCTGCACCGGCGCCGAGCCAAGGTCCAGTTCCACCGCGACCAGCGCACCTTCAGGCCGAGGATCGCTCGCAAAATGCACCACGCCGAACAGTCCTTCTTCGTTCAGCCGATTGGCATCCTCCGGATCGAACCACTCCATGAACCACGGCGCCAGCACTGCCCCCACCTGTTCCGGAAAAAGGCCGCCGACGCGTAACGCCACCGCGTCCCATACGAAAGGCGCAACGTAGACGATGGCTGGAGGAATCGGCAAGGTGTGCACGCTGAACTGCATGCGGGTGTGCGAGTCGACAGAAAGCAGTTTGCCCGCTTGCGTCCCGCGCCTGGAAATCAGGTCCGCCCGCATCGGCAGGTCATATTCGCCATCGAGCGCCAGGCTGCCATCGTCGCGCCTCAGCGCCGCTTCCACATGCGCATTCGCGGATGACGCGACTGCATCGGCGAGCGTAGCGGCATAGGCCATGCGAATGACCGAGAAAAGCTCCGTCATTGGCTTACAAGACGTTGGGCAGGGTGATGTAGACCAAACCGCTTAGCAACAGCAGCGAAGCGCATGCGACGAGGCGATTGAGCGATTGTTCCCACGCGTGGTCGCGGGTGCGGGCCATGCGCGCATCGGCAGCAGCCTGGATGCGCTCGAACTCTTCGTCCGTCACCGAAGTGGCGACGATGTGCAGGGGATTGAGCAGCAGCGAGACGGCATCGTCGTATTGGTGTGCGAGCCAGATGCAAAGTACCCGTCCCTCTTTCGACGGTTTGGAGGGCTCGAATACCGGAATGCCTGCGCGGGACAGACGATCCCACGCATCTTCGTATTCAAGCTCGGAGTTTGTGACAAAGACCTGGCGCATGGGGCGGTATAGTAACCGCCAAGGGGGCCTTAGAAACTCTCAAAATTTCACTTATCAAATATTTTTATTTGCTGGCGCACGCTTGAAGTCAATTGGCATCGTTATGCCTTACCGCTTCTCCCTTCCCCGTGCGGCTTATTAACAATTCGCCGGGTACCACAAAAGCGCCGGCCGCCAGGTCTCCCAGGCGCTGGCTGTATTTTGTAAAGAGAATCAGCACCGCACCGACGATGCACGTAGACCCGATGATTGCTTCGAAGGGCCTGAACAGGTTTCGCCCCAACGATTGCGCAAGCGAGATCGTCCTGCCATGAGCGTCAACCACGCTTAGTCCAAGCACCCGCTTCCCGACGGTCTTCCGCCACCGCCATTCGCAAATGACAAAGTAGGAGAACACTGCAAGAACAGCCAGGCAGTCGGCCGGATTACTTTTTTCGTAGCGATAGTTCGTGAGGCGTTGAAGAAACGCGAAGGCACCGACAAGTATCGCAACATCAATGAGTTGGGCAAACGCCCGCGGGAGCAGCATTCCCGGCTTTGCCGCTTAAAATCGTTGACGAACGTCGATTTGGATTTCGGGTACTACAGAATTGGACATATGTTCTTACTAAATTGACTCAATTTATTACATGGTCGGCCTTGAATAATCCCATACCGCCCGATTCTAAAGGCGAAACGCTCAAAAATCACTGCTGAGATTTGCAAGGTTTCGCTAAAATGGTGGCAATTCCTTGCAAATTTTCGAGGGTTTCATGGGACCAAAGCCAGCCNGTCGGCCTTGAATAATCCCATACCGCCCGATTCTAAAGGCGAAACGCTCAAAAATCACTGCTGAGATTTGCAAGGTTTCGCTAAAATGGTGGCAATTCCTTGCAAATTTTCGAGGGTTTCATGGGACCAAAGCCAGCCGCACCACAAAGCAACGACATGTTCCGCCAGCGCTTGGACGAGCTGGTAAACCTTGAGCACCCGCTGGCCAGGCTGGCCCAGCACATCGACTGGCAAGTATTCGAACAAAAGTGGGCTGGCCACTTCCCATCCTCCCGAGGCCGTCCAGCCACTTCCACACGGCTCATCGCCGGCCTGCTGTACTTGCAGCACACGTTCGCCTTGTCCGACGAGGATGTGGTGTGGGGCTGGGTCGAGAACCCGTATTGGCAGCTGTTCTGCGGCGAAACCTGGTTCCAGCACCGGCCGCCGATTGATCCCAGCTCGCTGACGCGCTGGCGCAAGCGCATTGGCGAAGAAGGCCTGGAATGGATGCTGACGCAAACCATCAAGGCAGCGGAATCCACCCAAGTGATCAAGCCGCAGAGCTTTCAGAAAGTCATCGTCGACAGCACGGTGCAGGAAAAAGCCATTGCTCATCCCACCGACAGCAAGCTACTGGAACGGGGCCGGCAGCAGTTGGTGAAACTGGCCGCCGAAGCCGGGCTGATGCTGCGCCAGAACTACAACCGCGAAGCGCCACGGCTGGCGGTGCAGGTCGGGCGGTATGCCCATGCCAAACAGTTCAAGCGCATGCGCGGCAGCCTGAAGAAACTGAGGACGATTGTGGGTCGCGTCTGGCGCGACGTTGAACGGCAGACCGCCAAGATTCCGGAGGCGTTGCAAGGCAAGGCGACTGACTTGCTGGGCAAGGTCAAGCGCTTGCTGGCACAGAAGCAGCGCGACAAAAACAAGCTCTACAGCTTGCACGCGCCGGAAGCGGAATGCATCGCCAAAGGCAAGGCGCGCCAGCCATATGAATTCGGCGTGAAGGTTTCCATCGCCACCACCCACAAAGAAGGATTGGTGGTGGGCATGCGCACCATGCCTGGCAATCCCTACGATGGCCACACCTTGCTGGAAACCTTGCAACAGGTGGAGATTCTGACCGACTGCCAACCGAAGGATGTGTTCGTTGATCTTGGCTATCGCGGAGCGGAGGTCCCGTCGGGCACAAAGGTCTACCACCATAAGCTCAAGCGCGACATCACACAGCGCCTGCGCCGGGATATTCGACGGCGCAGCGCCATCGAGCCGGCAATCGGCCACATGAAGAACGACGGCAGGTTACGGCGCAATTGGTTGAAAGGCGCGGACGGCGACGCCTTCCATGCACTNCTGTGCGGTTGCGGCCATAACCTGCGCATGATTCTGCGGAAGCTACGGCTTCTTTTTGGCCTGAACGCGGGCTGGCCAATACTGACTCACCTGCTTCGGCTGGTACAGCGCCGATTCCTGTGGCCTGGATGGGATCAAGCCCGCGAATGCGCTGCCTTGGCCTTCGCACCATGCCGGCTACGCGCCAACGGAATTTGAATTATTCAGACCGGAC
>NZ_LMFZ01000024.1 GCF_001427305.1 Duganella sp. Root1480D1
CTGTTCGACAGCATGGACAGCCCCGCCCTGAACCTGCCTGCTTTCATCCTTAGATCGTATGCGGTATTAGCGTAACTTTCGCTACGTTATCCCCCACTCTTGGGTACGTTCCGATATATTACTCACCCGTTCGCCACTCGCCGCCAGGCCGAAGCCCGCGCTGCCGTTCGACTTGCATGTGTAAAGCATGCCGCCAGCGTTCAATCTGAGCCAGGATCAAACTCTTCAGTTCAATCTCTGTTTTTCGGTATTGCTACCGAGGTCACTCACTCAAAATACTGACGAATCTCTTTCGAGATTACGTTTAATATATTTTGTGCGAGCGTTATAACGTATATTTTGAGCATCAGGCCCGANTTTTTAAAGATCGCTGCCTTGTTTATTCGACGAAGCGTTGTGTTCGTCAGCAGCAGAGAAGCGAGATTATGCGGTACAGCGTGCAACTCGTCAACCCCATCTTTTCTCGTTTCGCTTCGCTGATTTGTCAGCGCTGCGTTGCGAGGGACAGAACTATAGCAAGCCAGATTCACTCTGACAAGGGCCACACGTGAAAAAGGTTTGGAATGCCATCTAAACAAGTTCGGCCGCGCGCGCCAACCGTCCTGGTCGTCGACGATTCGCCGACCCTCCTGCTCGCCCTGCTCGATCACTTGAGCCACCATGGCTTCCTGGTCATACTGGCCCACGACGCGCGAGAAGGCATGATGCGCGCAGCGCTGGCCGAGCCGGACCTGATCTTGCTGGATATTGTGATGCCCGGCCTGGACGGATTCGAGGCTTGCCGTCGCCTGAAGGCCGACGCCGACACGCGCGACGTGCCGGTCATCTTCATGACGGGCCTGAGCGATGCCAAGCAGATTGTCAGCGGCTTTGCAGTTGGCGGCGTCGATTACATCACCAAGCCGTTCCAGGTCGAAGAAGTCCTGGCCCGCATTAATACCCACATTGCCCTGCGCCGGGCAAACAATGAATTAAAACAGGCATACCAATCCTTGGCACGCGCCCAGGAAGACCTGGTGCACCATGAAAAGCTCGCCGCACTCGGTTCGCTGGTCGCCGGCATTGCTCACGAACTGAATACGCCAATCGGCAACAGCCTGATGGTGGCCAGCACTTTTGAGGCGCAGACCGGCGATATTCGGGAACACTTCACCAAGGGCGAGAACATGCGGCGTTCGGAGCTGGTCGGTTACCTGGACAATGCCTGCACCACGACCGAGATCCTGATGCGCAACCTGCAGCGTGCCGCCGACCTGGTCACCAACTTCAAACAGGTGGCGGTGGACCAGACCAGCACCCAGCGCCGCACCTTCCTGCTGTCTGAAGTCGTCTCGGGCAATGTCCTGACGCTGCTGCCATCGATCAGGCGCACTCCGTTCGAGGTAATGCAGTCCGTGCCGGATGAACTGATGATGGACAGCTACCCCGGCCCGCTCGGCCAGGTGATCGCCAACCTGGTCAACAACGCCATCATGCATGCCTTTGACGGCCGCAGCGAGGGCAAAGTGGAGCTGGTGGCCGAGTATGAAAAGCCCGACTGGATTGCACTGCACGTGCGCGACAACGGCAATGGCATCAGCGCCGGCAACCAGGAGCGCATCTTCGATCCCTTCTTTACGACCAAGATGGGGGTGGGCGGCTCGGGCCTCGGCCTGCACATCGTGCACAGTATTGTGTCGGACATCCTGGGTGGCCGCATTAGCGTGCGCAGCGAGGAAGGCTGCGGAACCTGCTTTACCCTGTCCCTGCCGCTGGAGGCGCCGCGTCACTGAGGCGGTGTCCGGCGCAATCACGCAAGCGCTGGCGGCTGTCCTTGTACCACTCGACGAATTCACACCCCTCCATTGGCGCGGCAACCAGTGGCCCCTGCCCCGTGCAGCAGCCCATGTCACGCATCAATGCCCAATCCTCGACATTTACAATACCGTCGGCGCACGCCGGGACGCCCAGTTTGCCGGCCATGGCCAGCAGGCCTTCAAATAACGACCGGCGATGGCTGCGCTGCGCCGCTTCGTGCACGAACAATGGATCGATCGAAATCTCCGACAACGGAAAACAGGCAAAGTCGCGCGTCTGGGCCTCATAGCGTCCGCAATGGACAGCACCGATGCCGTAGCCGCGCAAGCTCAGGCGGCCAATATTGTGCAGCAGTTCCGGTTCACAAGCTGCGATCACCGCCTCGCTGACTTCCCAGCATACGCTGCCCGGCTTGACGTCCTGCGCCTGGATGCCTGCCACCAGCCGGCCCAGCTCCCCCAGGTCTGCCAGCAGTTCGGCCGGCAAAGGGAGCGACAGTTTGATCGCCGACAGGCCCATTTCCTGCCAGCCGTGCAAGTCCGACGCGGCCTGGGTGGCCAGCGCCAGCAGAATGGCGCCGATGGTTTCACTGTCGCCGGCCAGCGCCGGAAGCAGGCTGGCGACCTCCATTGTCGGGCGTCCCGGGCGGCGCCAGCACCCCTGAACCCCAATGCCCACCATCCGTCCGCTATCCAGGGCGACGCGCGGTGCATATAAAGGGACGAACTCCCCGGCCGCCAGGCCTGCTTCAATTTCAGTGATATTGGGGACTTCGGGCGCGACTTCCTGTTCCAGCTCCGCCAGCGCCAGCATCGCGGAATCGTGCAACAGCCCTTGCAACGCTTCCAGCCGCACCGGCTTGGGCATGGTGGACAGCAGGCGCATCGCACTGCCGGAAGGCAGGCTGCGTGCCGCTTCGACCAGGCGTGGCTGGTTGGCGGATGCGGCAATCAGGTTGGCAGCCCAGCGCCGCTTTGCCAATTGCTGGATCAATTCCACGCCATCCATGCCGGGCATATCGAGGTCGGTCAACACCAGGTCCACCGGGGCGGCGCGCTGTTCCAGCGTGCGTAGCGCATTGATGCCGTCATTCGCAATCAGGACGGTACCGAAGCCAATCTGGCGCAGCAGCGCCGCAACGTGCTCGCGTTGCACTGCGCTGTCTTCAACGATCAAGGCCGTGCTTGCGCTAAAGTCCTTCATTCGCCCTCCGTTCCATACCGCCATATTGCAGGATTTCGCGGCTGATTGCATCCAGCGCCACGCTGCGCTCCGCGGCGCCGCGTTTTACCGCCTCCCGCGGCATGCCGTACACCACGCAACTTTGTTCGTCCTGCGCCAGTGTGCGGGCACCGGCCTGGCGCATTTCCAGCAACCCAACCGCACCGTCGTCCCCCATGCCGGTCATGATAATGCCGAGTGCACTGGCGCCGGCGCACTTGGCGACCGATCGGAACAGCACGTCGACCGAGGGCCGGTGCCGATTCACCAACGGCCCGTCGACCACTTCGACAAAGTACTGCGACGGGCCGCGCCGCAGCAGCATATGCCGGCCGCCGGGGGCAATCAGGGCCTGCCCCGGCAGCACTGCGTCATTATTGCGCGCCTCCTTGACGGCGATCTGGCACAGGCCATTCAGGCGTTCCGCGAAGGCGGCAGTGAACTGCTCCGGCATGTGCTGCACGATGACGATACCCGGCGCAGCAGGAGTCAGCTCGGTCAATACGCGCTCCAGCGCTTGCGTGCCGCCGGTCGAAGTACCAAGGGCCACCACGCGGCCATTTCCGCGCGACGGCAACGCTCCCCCGCCCATCGGGGGCAGGATGGCGTCCGCGCTCAGCTTGGCCGATGGCGCCACCGGCGGCGCCGGCGCGCGGCCTGGGGCAATTGACTGCAGCCTGGCCTGGGCTGCGCTGCGCACGGCGGCCACCAGTTCGTCGCAGCCATCGTGCAGCGACTGGCGCAGGTCCAGCTTGGGCTTGCCGACCACGGCGACCGCGCCGGCAGCCAGGGCCTCCATCGATGTGCGCGTGCTTTTTTCCGTCAGCGAGGAACAGATCACCACGGGAGTGGGCCGCTCGGCCATGATCTTGCGCAGGAAGGTAATGCCGTCCATGCGCGGCATCTCGACATCCAGCACCACAACGTCCGGCCACTGCAGGCGCATGCGCTCCCCGGCCAGGATCGGGTCGGCCACGGCATAGGTAACCTGCATGTCCGGCTCGCGCCCGAGCAGGCCGCTCAGCACTTGCCGCACCACGGCCGAATCGTCCACCACCATGACCTTGATCTGCTTCATGCCCCTCCCTGGTCTCCCAGTTCGCCCTGCCGCACCCAAACGTCGCCGGTGGCCACTTCGAACAGGATCTGCCGGTGCCCGCTGCCGAACAGGCTTTCCGACACCACCGGTATGCCGTATTCGGCCAGCAGCTTTTCCGCGGCCACGCCGTTGCGATGGCCGATGCCCGCTTGCCGGGCCCCTTCAATCGAAGGAAACATGGTGCCGCCGCCAAACACCTTCGCTTCGCATTCACGCACGGGCACCCCGCGTTCCCGGAGCTGCGCCACCATCAATTCCATCGCGTCCTTGCCATAGCGGCCACTCAATCCTGCGGCCGACTCGCCTTCGGCAGCTCCCGCTTCGCGCTGCGACAGCAGGAAGTGCGACATGCTGCCAATGCGCAAGCGCCGGTGCCATAGAGTGATTGACACGCAGGAACCCAGCACGGTGCGGATGCGGTAGCGCGCGTCGCCGACGAAGTACTCACCAGGCAGCAAGTAGACCTCGAACGCGGCGCCGGTTTCCATATCACTCCTTGCGATAGATTGCCGGTGCCACGCTGCGCACCGGCAGCCCCATATCGTGCAGGCTTTCCGAATGGCCGATATAAAGATGGCCGCCCGGCCGCAAGTAGTCCAGCACCCGCTGCACCACCAGGCCCTTGGTTTCGCCGTCAAAGTAGATCAGCACATTGCGCAGGAAGATCACATCGAACTTGTCCAGTGCAGGGAGGCGCGCCGCATTCAGGTTGATCTGGGCGAACTCCACGCACTCGCGCAGCACGCGCGACACCAGCAGCGTACCTTCTTCCACATCGATGCCCTTCAGGCAGAATCGGCGCAGGTATTCCTGCGGGACGTGGGCCGCGCGCGCCATCGGATAGTGGCCCTGGCGCCCGGTCTGAAGCACGCGTGCGCTGATGTCGGACGCCAGCACTTCCCAGCCTTGTGGCGGCAACAGGTCGGCCAGCACCATGGCGATCGAATACGCTTCCTCTCCCGTGGAACAGGCTGCGCTCCAGACCCGGAACGGCGCGCCGCCCTGCTTGCGCTCTTTCAGCAAGGAGCGCAGATGCTCGAAATGGCGGACTTCGCGGAAAAAGTATGTTTCATTGGTGGTCAGCAGGTCGATTGCGATCTGGGTCTCCTCCGGCGCAGCGCCACTACTGATCAACTGAAAATAGGAACCATAGCTATTGAACTGCAGATGATGCAGGCGCTTGGCGAGACGCCCGGACACCAGAGGCTTTTTGGCCTCCGTCAGCGAGATTCCTGCCGCCTCGTGGATGAAACGCTGGAATTGTACGAACTCGCGGTCCGTCAAGGGAGCAACTGGCTGTATCAATTCACATCTCCCGCCATAGCGGCGATTTCAGGCACGTTCAGCACCGACTCCAGGTTGACCAGGATAACGAAGTTTCCATTGACCTTGCCGATGCCGGTGATGAAATCGTTGCGCAGCCCGGCGCCGAAGCTGGGCGGAGGTTCGATTTGCCCGGCACCGATGTCGAGCACCGCATTCACCGCGTCGACCAGCAATCCAAGCACCTGCTGTTCCGGCGCAGCGCCGCTTTCGACGATGACGATGCAACTCCGCCGCCCTATTATGCCCGGCGGGCGACCGAAGCGCGCCGCCAGGTCCAGCACCGGCACCACGGCGCCGCGCAGGTTGATCACGCCACGCACGCAGGGTGGCATCATCGGCACGTCGGTCACGCCACCGTACTCGATGATCTCGCGCACGGCAAGTATGCCCAGCCCGAACGTTTCCTCGCCCAGGCGGAAACTCAGGTACTGGTGTTCTGCGTCCATGCCTTGCCCTCAGAATCGCGTGAAGTTATTTTCATCCAGCGGTGGCACCCGCGACAGGCGGCGTAGCGAGGTCCGCTGGCTGGCCGGGGGCTTCGCTTCGACGTTTCGGCGCGGCGCTTCGTCATGCGCCACACGGAAGAAACGTACCAATTGCTGCAGCTCCTCCGCCTGGCTGCTCATTTCTTCAGCAGTGGACGCCAATTCCTCCGCACCGGCAGCATTTTGTTGCGTGGTCTGGCTCAGCTGCCCCATGGCCAAATTAATCTGGCTCACGCCTGACGCCTGCTCTATCGAGGCGGCTGCAATCTCCTGTACCAGGCGCGAAGTCTGCTGGATCGCAGGCACCATGGCATCGAGCAAAACGCCTGCCTGTTCTGCCACCTGCACGCTGCCGCCGGCCAGGTCGCCGATTTCCTGCGCTGCTACCTGGCTGCGCTCTGCCAGCTTGCGCACTTCCGCCGCCACCACGGCAAAGCCCCGGCCGTGCTCGCCGGCGCGCGCCGCTTCGATAGCGGCATTCAGCGCCAGCAAATTGGTCTGGTAGGCGATATCGTCAATGATCATGATGCGCTTGGCGATATCGCGCATGGCACTCACCGTGCTGCGCACCGCCTGTCCGCTCTCCCCTGCCTCGCCGGCCGCCTTGGATGCCGTGCTGTCGGTAATGCGCGCATTGTCCGTGTTCTGGCCGATTGAAGCACTCATCTCTTCCACCGAGGCGCTGGTTTCCTCGACGCTTGCCGCTTGCTGGCTGGCCGCCTGCGACAGCGACTGCGCTGTGGCGCTGACCTGTTCCGAAGCTGCGGCCAGCGCCAGCGCGCCATTGCTCACTTCCGACGCGACACCGGACAGCTTGTCCACCATTTGCTTCATGGAGGCCAGCAGGCTGCGCTGATCTCCCTTCCTCAACTTGATTTGCACCGCCAGGTTGCCTTGCGCGACCTCCTGCACGATGTGGGCGGCGTAATCCGGCTCGCCGCCCAACTGGTGCAACAACCGACGTATCATCCATGCCGACAGCACGATGCCAGCCAGCAGGCCGCCGCCCAGCAACATGGCATTGGTGCGCATGGCGGCTGCGGTTTGCGCCATGGCCGACTCATATTCCTCGCGCGCCACCCGCTCCTGCAACTCGATCAACTTGCCCATGGCCGCCAGCACGGTCCGGAACTGCACGTCGGCCGCCCGCGCATCTTCCAGTGCTTCCTTATGCTTGCCGGCGCGCGCCTTCTGGATAATCGCGCTGCGCACGTCCTGCCAACCATTCCACGCCATCGTGTATTGCGCCGCCAATTGCTGCTCCTCCTGCGTCAGCGAGGTAGTCATGTAGGCGTTCCAGTTCTTGCGGATCAACTCCTGGTGCGAGGCGTCGCCCTGCTGGGCTGCCTCCACCTCCGCCAGGCTGGTGGCGGCGGCTGTCATGACCATGCGGTGCCGGGTACGCAGCGTGTATTCGTTGGCCTTGCCAAGGTAGATCAGCGCCACCGTCCGGTCTTCGTAGGTTGCTTTCAGGCGCGCATTGTTGAATTCCATGCCGCGCATGCCTGCATAGCCTATGCCGGCCATCATCAGTACCAGCACCGCGACCAGCAGGCCAAGGCGCATTCCAACCGTCAGTTTTCGCCCCATCGTCTCGCTCCTAAGCTGCCAGGTTTCCAGCTTGCCTTGCCTGCAGTTGTTTGAGCAGGGCCGGTATGTCCAGGATCAACGCCACGTCGCCGCTGCCCAGCACGGTCGATCCGCTCAGGCAGGAGATGCCGCTGAACACGGGGCTAAGCGGTTTGATCACTGCCTGGCATTGCCCCTGCAGGCTGTCCACCACCAGGCCGGCGCGCTGGCCGGCATGCCGTACCACCAGCACGCTTTCGCGGCGCGGTGCCGCCCCGTGCAGGCGGAATAGCTGGCGCAGGGCCACCGTTGGCAACACTTCGCCGCGCAGGTCGACAAAACCCCTTTGGCCCTCGCGCTCGTACTCCAAGCATTCTTCTATCGTGCCGAGCGGGATGGCGAAGCGCGAGCTGCCGACCGTCACCAGCATGCAATCCATGATGGCCAGCGTCAGCGGCAGGCGCACGCGCACCGTGGTGCCGCGACCGGCTTCGCTGTCGATGGTGATGCTGCCGCGCAGTGCCTCGATATTGCGCTTGACCACATCCATGCCGACGCCGCGCCCCGACAGGCTGGTCACCGCGCTGGCGGTGGAAAAGCCCGGCTCGAAGATCAGCGCGAACACTTCGCTGTCGCCAAGTTTGTGCTCCGGCTCAAGCAGGCCCCGTTCAATGGCACTGGCAATAATGCGTTCGCGCTGCAGGCCACCGCCGTCGTCGCCCACTTCGATCACGATGCTGCCCGAATCGTGGAAAGCGTTCAGGGATACCGTGCCCTGCAAGGGCTTGCCGCGCTGGCGCCGCATTTCGGGCGGCTCGATGCCATGGTCGATGGCGTTGCGCACCAGGTGGGTCAGGGGGTCGCCGATGCGCTCGACCAGTGTCTTGTCCAGCTCCACGTCTTCGCCGCTGAGGACCAGGCGGATGTCCTTGCCGATTTCGCGCGCGACATCGTGCACCACCCGCTGGAAGCGGTTGAACGTGGGGCCGATCTTCACCATGCGCAACTGCAGGGCGCTGTCGCGCACTTGCTCGACCAGGTCGGCCAACGCCGAGGTGCTGTCCTGCAGGTCGATGTCCTTGAAGCGGCTGCCGATCATCTGGGTGCGGGCGCTGGCGATGATCAATTCTCCCACCAGTGTGATCAGGTGGCCAAGACGCTCGGCATCGACCCGGATGGTGCGGCTTTCCTGCGGCCGGGCCGCTGCCGCGCCAACGCCAGTCTCCGATGGTGGCACTGCAACTGCCGGCGGCACCACCGTCCCCAGGGCGCTGGCCTGCATCACGCCTGCAATCGCAGCACCATGCAGCGGCAGTATGTTGGCCAGGCGCTGGAAGTCGTCATTACTGCTGCCGGGCGGCAGCAGGCGCAAGGTGCACTCATCGTGCAGGAATTCGAACACCTTGCTGATTTGTTCGGCATTGGCGGCAGTATCGAGCACGATCTCGAAACCGAGGTAGCAGCTTTGCGGCTCCATTTGCTCAGGCGGCGGCAAGCCGCCATCCACCGTGGCCAGCGCCACAATCCGCCCCAGGCGGCCGAGGTAAGCGATGAAGGACGCCGGGTCCATGCCCTGGCGGAACACATCGCGGCCAAATTCCAGCGATACCAGCCAACTGCCGCTTTCGCCGGTGCTGGCATCGGCACCAAATGCCGCATGCACCGGCATTGTCTCCAGGGCTGGCGCCGGGGCAAGGTAGGCATGCAGCGCATCCAGTTGCCGGCGGCACCGTTCACCAAGTTGGCCGCGGCCACCGCGCTCGACATCGCGCACCATCGCGCCAAGCTGGTCGGCGCAATCGAGCAGCAGCGCCACCAGGTCATCATCCAGCGGCTGCGCGCCGTTGCGTACCTCTTCCAGCACGCTTTCCACGGCATGGGTGAACAGCACGATGTAGTCCAGCCCAAACAGGCCTGCAGTGCCTTTGATGGTGTGGGCGGCGCGGAAAATCGCGTTGACAGCTTCCTCGCGCGCGGCGGGCTCGCCAAGCTTCAACAAACTGCCCTCCATCTCAGCCAGCAATTCCCCCGCCTCAGTGACAAACGCCTGCAAGCCTTCGTCCAGGTCCATGGGAATGCCTTCCTATTGGATGCGCAGCAGCTCGAACAGCGAGGCGACAGCGGGGCTGTGCGCGACCAGCCGCAACTCCTTCTGGCTCGCTTGCGCGGCACGGCGCACCATCAGCAGGAGCTGGGCGCCGGCAGTGTCGATTTCCGTGACGCCCGCCAGGTCCACCTCCAGCGCCTGCGACTGGGCCAGGCGTGCCAGAAGCACGTCTTTCAGTTCCTGCACGCGCCGGATCGTGAGGTCGCCTTCAATGAAGAGCAGCGCCGGCGGCTGGATGCGCTGTGAGCTCATGCGCCAATCGTATGCCCATGCCCGGTGACTGGCAAGCCCGGTGTGCGGAGTTGCATTGCATCACTATTCTCGCAGCTGCCTGACCCGCCGCGCAGGGTCGGCCGCGATAGCGGCCGCCGTGAATGGCAATAAGGGCAGGCGTTTTTCCGCGTACAGCGGCAACTGGTCGGCATAGTGTGCGGAGCGGGGATCGGTGGACTGGCCGTAGACCAGCAGGCCGCGTGCCTGCGCTCCTTCCTCGTCGAAACTGACCAGGTGGATGTAGCTGGTGCCCCAGGTAACGCGCTCGTAGCCGGATGCCCCCAGCGTGCCGGCCATATGGATCGAGTTGTAGCTGCCATCGATATCGCCGATCGCGCCGTGGATGGGGAAGCGCTGGCCGTTGCGGGGCTCCACCTGGAAGTCGGCCAGGCGCCCGTCGAACGGCACGCCCAGCTGCTGCAATCGGAGGGCCGCATCTTTCAGCGCAGCCAGCAGGGCCGGTATCGCTGCCGGCGCCACGCCGCGCGGCGAATGCAGGGGATCAGCCGCGTCGAACGCCAGCGACCATAATCCCGGTAGCTTGGCGGCGCTGTTCCAGAATTCGCGGAATAGCACGGCACCGCGGCTATCCAGCTCCGCCTTGCGGTCCCACCCTGCCAGCGCAGTGCAAGCCTTCAGCAGCATGGCATCTGAACTTGCCATGCACGCTGGGAGCAATTCCGGCAGCACCAGTTCTGCAGCCAGCACGCGATTGGCGAACATCAGCGACTGCAGATCCTGCGGACCCACGTGGCCGCGCTGCGCCAGCATGTCCTCGATGCCGATGAAACCGCTGCGCGTGCGCAGGTGCTGCGCTACGCCCACCGGGCCGTACAAGGGCGAATATCCGAGCGGAGCCGGCCCGACCAGCAGTTGCCGCGCATTGGTGATCCAATAACCATCATTGGAATTTGCCACGTAGTCTGCGCGCAGCATGCTTGGCGCATTGGCGCCGCCGAAAATGCCGTCCGGCGTCCCGTCGTCGTCACGCCCCCAGTCGCAGGAAGAGCGCGAACCATCGAACATCAGCAATGTCGCCAGCAGCATGCAGTCGCTGCCGAATCGATCAGCCCCCTGGTGCGGCACTACGCTGGCGTCGGCGTAAAAGGCGCCACCGTAGCGGTCTGCCGCGACAGTATTTACCCAGGGCAGGCCAACCAGCCGTCCGAGCTGCTTTTGCAACTCCTGCACGCTGCTGGCACGGCCGATCGCGAGCCACTGCTCCATCGATCGCGTGTTGTTGCGATTAGGGTCGCCCAGCACCAGCAGCCCACCCTGCCCCTGCGGGCTGCCCGGGACGGCCATCACCGCGCCTAGCTTGCTGAAGTAGAAGGCCTTACTCTTTTTCAGCAAGCTGCCATCCGGCTGCAGCACTTCGATCGCCGCCGTGCGGGTCTCCAGCCATAGGGGAGCGCCATCCACCAGATAGCGCATCGGGTCGGAGCCGTCGCGCGGCAGGCGGAAAGTGGTGAAATGCACGGCCTTGGTCACCGTATGGGTCCAGGCAAGATCCTTGTTGAAGCCTATGACCACCAGCGGCAAGCCGCCCAGGCTGACGCCCATCGCGTCGTAACTGCCCGGCACCGTAACATGCAGTTGATAGAAACGGTCGGTGCTGGTCCAGGGATAGTGCGGGTTCCCGAGCAGAATGCCACGCCCATTGCTGCTGGCATCCTTGCCGATGGCCAGGGCGTTGCTCGCCATCGCGCCCTGGGTCGGCATGACGAAGGGCATCTTGGACGGCGGTGCGGCCATCGGCCCATCCTGCAGTGCGAGGGTTTGGTTGCCGCTTACATCGCGCGCAGCCGCCACGATTTCGGCAGCAAATACCTCGCCGGTGGCATGCAATGCCTTTTCCGCGATCAGGAGCATGACATCATCGGTGACGATCGGCTTGACCCAGGCCGCGTTCCTGCATGCCTCGGGCAGGTGCGCGCCGTGCTCGCGCAAGTAGCGGTTATAGCCGGCGGCATATCCGCGCAGCAGTTGCTGGATTTCGCTCGAACCGGCTGCGTAACCCGCCCGCAGCTTCTCGATATCCAGGTAGCCTTTGAAAAAGAAGTCGCTGTCTTCATTGCTCAAGTCCATGAAGTCCAGCGCCGCGCCGTATTCGCCATTGAGTGGTTTGGTGGCGCGGGCATCCGGCCCAAAGTAGCGTGAACGTTCCCCACGTACTGTCAGGAAGCTGTCGGCCAGCATGCAGATATTGTCTTCGGCGAAGGAGTAAGCCAGGCCATAGCCGACGCCTGCAAAGTCCTTGGCCTTGATATGCGCCACGCCATAGCTGGTGCGCGTGACTTCGGCGGCGAATTGCGGTGCTGGCTTGCCGTCGTTACTGCCCTTTCCACTGCAGGCAGTCAGGAATATGGCCGCACATGCGGCCAGCAGTTGCGCTTTCATGGTCTACCTCCCCGGAAGAAAAGTGCACGCTTCCATGATGTACGCGGCATTTCCGCGACATTTGAGGCGTATCAAATTGGTACACAATCGTGCGAAACCAATAATCTGCTAAGATTTTTGACAAATGCACCCGCCCCGGGTGCATTTTTTTTTGCGCAAAGGAGCAGTCATGAAGAGATTCACCCCAGTCGTACTGGCAGCAGGACTCTTTGCAGCCAGCGCAGTAAACGCAGCACCCACCACCTGGATCACCCTCGGCGATGCCGCATACGCCAAGTTGCAAGCCGCTGCACCGCAGGCGATTGCGAAGCAGAGCAAGCAAGGCCAGGGCAAGGAGAAAGTCCACCTGGTGCAGGTGGACGAGGAAGCCATGCTGAAACTGTCCGCCGCCATCCATAAAGAATTAAAGCGCTGCGGTGGTTTCATTGTGCATGCCAGTGAAGAGGAAGGCCGACAGGCGCTGGCCAAGGCTGGCACCGTGCAGCCACTCGCTTTGGCTGTGAGCCGCCCAAGCTACGCGATCGACAACCAGACGGCCGTCAACGGCATCCTGCCGACGATGCAGGCCTCGAACATCGCGCAGACCATCATCGACATGTCGAACTTTGCCAACCGCTACTACCGCACCACCAACGGCGCCAATGCCTCCGACTGGCTGGCGCAAAAGTGGACCAGCATGGCAGCCGGCCGCAGCGACATCAGCGTGGCCCAGTTCACCCACTCGGGCTATAATCAGAAGTCGGTGATCATGACGATCAATGGCACCGACAACGGCTCCGAAGTCATTGTCATGGGCGGCCACCTGGACAGCATCAACCTGAGCGGCAATGGCGAGACTTCGCGCTCGCCAGGCGCCGACGATGACGCTTCCGGCATTGCCAGCCTGACCGAAGCAGTGCGCGCCATGATTGCCTCCGGCTACAAGCCGCGCCGCACCATCAAGATCATGGGCTATGCAGCGGAAGAAGCCGGCTTGCTCGGCTCCAAGGATATCGCCGCCAACTTCAAGGCCAACAACATCAACGTGGTTGGCGTGATGCAGCTCGATATGACCAACTACAAGGGTTCCGCCAAGGACGTCTGGATCTACACCGACTATACGGACAGCCAGCAGAATACCTTCCTCGCCAACCTGCTGTCGACCTATATGCCGACGGTTACTGTCGGCTACAGCTCATGCGGCTACGCCTGCTCCGACCATGCGTCCTGGCAGAACCAGGGCTTCCCGGCCTCGATACCGTTCGAGACGCTGATGGGCGAAGACAATCCCTACATCCACACCGCCAACGACACCTATGCCAATTCCGGCAACCAGGCCGACCATGCGCTGAAGTTCGCCAAGCTGGCCGCCGCGTATGCGGTGGAACTTGGCAGCGACGGCCCGGTCATCGTCAAGCCGGACACGGTGGAAACCTTTAGCGGCAGCCTGACGCTGAACCAGAAGAAAACCTTCGGCCCCTTCAAGGCGGGCGTGGGCACCTTCAAGGCGGAAACCACCGGCACCGGCGACATCGACCTGTATGTGCGCAAGGGTTCGGTGCCGACCACCAGCAGCTATAGCTGCAAGTCGGACGGCTCCACTGCAACCGAAACCTGCAGCACCAGCGTCACGGCCAACGGCGATGTCTACGTCATGCTGAACGGCTACAGCGCAGGCAACTACAACCTGAAGGTGACCTACCGGCCGCAGTAATCAGCGCAAGCTGACCGTCTGCCGTTTCCAGGCCGGGTCCTGCCACTTGTAGAAAGTGGACAGCGATTCCGGCCTGTCGGCGCCGCGTTCGGTCGCCAGCGTGGCCATGTCCAGCAGTTCGAAGCTGCGGCGGAACTTGCCCTCGGCCCGTATTTCCCGCGCCGCCAGCATCTTGGCGGTGCCGGGCACCCAGCCGGCAAATTCCGAATAACCGATGTCCGGATCGCTGGAGGCCGGCGGCAGCACGTCCACCACCCAGCTCTCGCCCTGGCGGCGGAACAGCCACATTTCGCGCCAGCCATCCAGCGGCTGCACCGCCAGTGCCAGCGCCGATCCTTGCGGATGCACTCGTGCGGAAGCCATCCACGCCACGCCCCAGGTGCAGCGGCTCGCGAGCTGCTTGCCGCCACCTTGCAGGGTGACGCAGGTTTCGCCAGGCCGGCCTGGCGCCGCTGTGACTGCAAGCTGGGTCACCACTTTGCCTTGGGCCGGCACCGGTTCCAGCGCCCAGCGCACTGCGCCGAGGCGCACTCCAGCTTCGGCGTATGCGCTACTGTCTTCATCCGCCAGCTCGGATTTGTTGACTGCCGCCAGCGCCTGTTCTGCGCGGCCGGCAGCCTGCGACGCATCCTCGCCCTTGCGCGCACGCTGGAAAGCCACGCTCGACCAGACTGCCGCACGCCGCATGTGGATGCGGTGCTTCATATGCTCCGGCAGGCGCGCCATGTCCACCGTATCGAGCAACTCGGCACGCCAGCGGTCATATTCGGCGCGCTGCACGACACCCAGCGCCGGATCGATGCATGCGCCATTGCTCAACGCCAGCGCGGCCCTGTAGCGTTGTTCGGCGCTCGCCGCAACGGCCAGCACACGACGGAAGGCGTCGCCGTCGTAACACACCCGCACCTTGCCATCATTTTCGTAGCTGCGCATCGCCACGCCATAACTGGCAACCACTTCCAGGTGCGCGGCCAGCGCCGTTTCTGCCTGCGGCGCCAGCTTGGAGGAGGCGCGCGCCGCCAGCCGTTCGGCCATGCTGCCGATGGCGTCGAACGGTTCCGCATCGATCGCTTGCGGTGCCGCAGCTTTAAGGTAGGCGGCGCCGTAGCTGATGCCCAGTGCTTCGGCACCCGGCGTATCGCGCAGGAAGCGCATCACCGCCAGCAGTTCCGGTGCAGCGGCAGGCTGCAAGTCGACCTGGCGCACACGGGCTGCGCGCACATAGCCGGCGCGCTCGCGGCGGTGGTCATACACCTGCAGGAAATCGCCGCGGGTGCCGCGCACCTCCAGCGCGTCGCCCTGCCACAGCACGGCCTGGGCCTGGGCCGATTCGCGCGGCGCCGCGCGCAGCGGGAGCTGGTCCTGGGTGACGATGGCCAGGGCCACGGTGGCGGCAAGCATCGAGACGGCCATGGTTATTCTCCAGCGTTGGCGGCAATGCGCTCGGTATGGGCTGTCTTCGGTGCGCCAACCAGCGTCGAACCGATAAAGCCGCCATCAGCCGGCGGCGGCGCGATGATGACCGACACCTTGTCCGACAGCTTGTCGGCCATGGTTTTCTGGATCAGCAGCGGGTGCTTGCTCAGCAACTCGCCATCGCGTTCCATCTGGGCGCTGGCGATCTTGCCGACCAGTTCCTGGCGATAAGCTTCGGCGTCAGCCAGCTTGCGGCGCGAATCCGCCTCGCCGGCAGCCTCGATGATGCGGGCCTGGGCATTGCCTTCCGAAGTCTTGATGCGGGCGGTCTTTTCAGCTTCCGCCTCCAGCTCGCGCTGCTTCACTTGTTTTTCCTTGAACGGCAGCACGTGGCGCATTGCCTCTTCCTGCGCCCTGGCAGCGATTACCTGTTCGGAGGCAGAGGCTTCGGCGGCTTTTTCGCGCGCCACTTTTTCCGCCTCGGCTTCCAGCGCGGTCTGGCGTACCTGCTTTTCCTTCAGCTCCAGGGTGTAGCGCATTTTTTCGGATGCCAGCTCTTCCGCCAGCAATTTCTCCATGCCGGCCTTGAAATCTTCCGGCAACACCACCTTGCCGATGGTGACGCTGCGCAGTGCCAAACCGTCGGCTGCCAGCTTGGGCTTCAGTTCAGCCTCGATAGACTGCTGGATTTCGGCTCGCTTGGAAGAGAAGATTTCACGCACGGTGTAACGCGTCAGGATCTTGTAGATAACCCCTTCCACATCGGGCGCCACCACGTCGCGCGAGATATCGGCGGGCAGTTTCGGCGCGAACTGGGCCAGGCGGGCCTGGTCCAGGCCATAGCGCACCGATATGTCCAGGCCGAGCGACAACCCTTCACCGGACTGAAACGGGGTTTCGCCGGCAGCGGCCGGACGGTAAGTCTGGTCGCGCAGCGACAGCAGGCGCAGTTCGTGGATGCCGGGCAGGTCCAGCGTCAGGCCTTCATGCACAATCGAAGTATCGCCGGTCAGGTGATTGGTACGCACCGCCACTTCGCCGCGGCCAACCGTGCGCATTGGAGGAAACTGGTACAAGCCGTAAGCGGCGGCGCCGGTCACGGCGAGCAGCACAACGCCTTTGCGGGCGCCGGTAGGGAAATGAATGCTGCTGGCAGCACGGCCGAGCGTCGAGCGAATCGCCTGCAGCATCGTACTGATCCGGTTGTTCATGATTGATTGCCTTTCTGGTTGGTTGGCCCGGCACGGCGCCGGTACAGCCATCTTCCTGCCACCTGCTGCGAACGTTCAACGCTGCCGCCTGCCCACTCCCTTCCGGCCTGTGAAGAAAAATTCACGCCGTTGGCAGAGCTTTTGGGTAATACTTCCCGCATGACACGCGTAGCTATCATCGAAGACGACCTCCCCACCAGCAACCAGCTCGCCGGCTGGATCGCCGCGGCGCGTCCCGGCATCCAGGTCGATCAGTGGTTCAACCGCGACGACGCCGAGGCAGCCATCGCCCGCGAACGCTATGACCTGGTGGTGCTGGACATTGAACTGGGACGCGAACGCCATGCCGGCGTCGCCATCATCAACGCCATCAACAAACGCCATGCGACGCCGGTACTGGTGGTGTCGGCCATGCCGGCCGCCATCTATCGCTCGATCATGAAAGCGCTGGATGCCTGGGATTACCTGCAAAAGACCACCTTCGAGGAAGCGGATTTCATCGACACCTTCCTGGAAATCCTGCGCGCCGCCAAGGACAGCAAGCCGGCAGCCCCCGCCAGCGAACTGGCGATGGACCCGCTGCGCCAGCGCACGCCCACTTGGCGCGGCCAGCGCATCAACCTGCCCCTGACGGCGCAGCGCATCCTGGCAGCCCTGTTCGAGCGGCGCGGGCAAGTGGTTTCCTATGAGGACCTGTTTGAAGTGGTAAAGAGTGGCCGCAACCGCGACAACATCCGCAAGCACGTCAGTACCATCCGCGACGCTTTCCGCGAAATCGATCCCGGCTTCGAGTGCATTGAGAACATCCCGATGCGCGGCTTCCGCTGGACCGACAAGGCATGAATCCGTTTTCCCTGCTGACGCCATACCGCCTGCGTATTGTCTTGCGCATGGCCTTTCCGCTGCTGGGCCTAGCCACGGTGGGTTTGGCGGTCTCGGTGCTGCAACAGGAAAAACAGCTCAGCTATCAGGCCTATGAAAACTCCTTCTACAAGACACGCGAGCAGATCGCCGCCACGCTACGCCATCCAACCGGCCAGCTAGCCCTGCTGAATCCCGCCGCCGGCCAGAACCCCGGACTGCATCCGGTGTTGCTGCCATATGCGGCGCTGGACTTCGACGACCAGGCCAAGGTCCAGCAAGCCATCTCCATGGCCGGCTGTGCCGCGCAGTATGGCGACAAAGGCACGCTATGCGTCGGGATCGGCAACAATCCCTGGGCCGGCGGCTTTATTTACGTCGCCGGTACAATCAATGCGCCACCACTCGCAGCGCATCCCCTGCGTGAAGAGTCGATCGGGCAAGCCCACCGCGTTGACGTGAAGGTGAGCCTGCGCGGCCAGGAATACCATTGGATCGCGCCTTTCGAGCAAACCGGCGACCCCGCCAGCGGTGGCATACGCGGGCGCCTTACCGGCTATATGGCGGCCGACGCGGGCAGGCCGCACGCCCGTCCGGTCAAGGATTTTCGCGGCTGGATCTGGCAAAGCCCGGATTGCGCACCGAATGCCGCGCCCGATTGCACGCACAGCGCCTTCTTCTCGGTGCGCCTGCCAGTCGGCGTGCTGCAGGACGCCCTGTTCGCCAAAGCCAGGCCGACCTGGCCGCCGGAGGACCTGGCAAACATCAACGTCGGCGTGGCAGTACTGCCGCCTGGCGATGGCCCTGCACTGCTGGACACCACACGCGACCAGGCCACGCCGCTGTTTTCGCTGCGCGACCTGGAGTCCCTGCTGCTGCCAGGTGAAACCCTGCGTATCCGCACCGCGCAAGGCAAAGAGGTGCTGTCACTGTCGGCGGCCAGCAGCAACAGCGACCAAAGCTGGCACGCCCTGCTTACCCTGGTGCGCCACCTGCCGGTCGACACCACCGTCAAGGCACTGCAAACACGAACCAGCGTGCCGACACCTCTCGGCAATTTCGACATTGAACTGAGCGGCGATGCCCGCAGTGTCAGCGACACGTTAAGCGTAGTGGCGACCCGTGTGTCCTGGTTCGTGGGCGCCATCCTTGGCGCACTGCTGGTGGCATGGCTGGTAGTGGAAGCGGGCATTATCCGCCCGATCAGCATCCTGACCAGGCGCGCCGATAAAGTCGCAAAGTCAGTCAAGACCGCCGGTGCACTCGATGAATTCGACCTGTCCGACTTGCGAGGGCGCGACGAATTGGGCGTTCTGGCCAACTGCCTGCACGACCTGCTGCGCCGCGTGCGTGAGGATGTGGAGAAGGAAGCAATCCGCGCCGAACAGGAACGCGATATGTGGCACGCAGTCGGCCATGAAATCATGTCGCCGCTGCAATCGCTGATGGCCCTGCACGGCGAGGAGCAAGATCCAAGCGGGCGCTATATCCATCGTATGCAGCAAGCGGTACGCGTACTGTATGGGCAGGCGTCGCCAAGCGAGGCATTCCAGTCCACCACGCTGCAGCTCGAAACGCTGGACCTTGATGCCTTCCTGCGCGATGTCGCCGACAATGCGCCTTGTGTCGGTATCGCCGACGTTAGCTACGCGCGAGGGGCGCCTGTCATGGTTCGCGCCGATCCTTATTCGCTGGAAGATGTGGTGACCCACATCCTGAATAACGCCAGCCGCCACCGCACGCCAGGTACCCCGATCATCATGACGCTGACATCTGACGAGCGCACGGCCAGCCTCGCGATACACAACCAGGGCGAGTCAATCGCACCAGGGCTGATCGACAAGGTGTTCGAATACGGCGTTTCGGGGCAGGAAGAAGGCGCCAACCGCGGCCAGGGCCTGTTTGTCGTGAAGACTTACATGGCCAAAATGGGCGGCACTGTCGCGGTCCGCAATGTGGATGGCGGCGTCGAGTTCACCCTCACGCTGCATGCAGGGGCTTGATGCCTATGCACGGCTCGCCGCGACGGCATCAAGCAAGGAGCGCCTGACAGCGTGCGCTTTGCCGCTTAAAGGCAGGCGATCCAGCGCAGCCAGGGCCGCTGCCTGCGGCCGCAAGTTGTACTGCAGCGCCAGTTCCTGCATCAATTGCAGCAGCTTTGCCATATCGCGCGGCACCTCTCCTGGCGCTACAGCACACAACCGTCCCAGCAAGGACAACACCACAGGTGGCATCCCGGGATCGGCCGCTGCCGACATCGCCAGGCTGGCAGCGAGTCGCGTTGCCATGAAATATTCCAGCGGAATCAGCTCGAGCAAAGCCCGGCCAAGCGCTTCGACGTCCAGCCTCCCATCCAGGCTAGCGGCAACGAAAGCATCAACCGCTCGCGCAAGGCGGCCAGGATCCTTGCCCATCAGGGCTAGCGCCAATGTCTTCGTTGCGGCGGGAGTCATCTCGGTTACCGGCTCACCGAGCAGGCGCACCCACGCGCCATGGTGCCATTGCACGTCCGCATACTGCAGGTTATGCGCCAGGGCGGGCAAGGCCTCCGCATACACGGCCTCGTGGCTGGATGGGAACAGGGAGGCGCCGAACAGGATCAGCGCTTCGGAATCGTTCCAGAAACCCTGGTAGCGATAAGGAGCGAGCAAGCTCGCATCCACCGCCGGCTGAGGCGCAGGCACAGTGGCACGTGGCTGGAAAAAATCACCGTGCTCCCATTTCACCAGTTCGTTGTACAGGTCAACTTGTGCGGCAATGGCGCCATCAGGCAGGTTGCAGCCAAAGACCAATAATGCCGCAGGATCGTCGGAACCGGGATGGCGGATGCGGGATGCGGCGAGACACAAGGCCTCATTCGGCTGCACCGGCCACTCTCCGCCCAGTGTATAACACAAGGCTTGGCTGAACGGCGTAATGGGTAAGCGTGTTGCCGCTACCAGTACGGCAGGATCGTCGGACGGTACCAGGCGCAGCAATGCGCGCACCTGCACACGCAACGGCAACTGCGCGACACCGGTCCCAAGTTCGCGCGCACGTTGCACCAGCACAGCCGGGTCAATGAAACCGCCGCGATGCGTGGCCAGTTCAAACGTGCTGGCATCGTCGAAGCGTTCTGCCAGCACACCCAGGGCGCCTGTACGACTATGTGTGCATTCGCGCTGCTCGCCCGCGACTATGCGCAACAGCAAGCGGGCGAATTCGCCCGAGACGCACGCCTTCATTTCGTAGACATCCATCTTCACTTTGCGCGCGCGCTTCAGCACTGGCGCGAAACGCGCCCGGTCATCTTCCGATAGCGGGCTGGCCCGCAGCAAGGCACCGAAAGCCGCCTCGAACATATCGGGATCACTCTCGTCTTCAACCAGCCGTACACACATGGCCACCAGGTCATCCACCGATGCCGGCATCGCCAAGACACGGGACGGATCCAGTGGCGACATTGGCTTGGCACGTGGCGGCAGGACGATTTCCTGCCATCCTGCCGCGGCAGGAACAGCTTGGCCCGCGAGCAGGCCATCCAGCTTCGGCTTGATGCTCGCCGCAACATAGGGTGCCATGCCTTGCAGCGCATCCCGTGCATCGGCGTCCATGCCCCATTTTGCAATGCGGTCCACGATCGCTTGCTGCAAGTCCGGATCCGTATGCTGCAAGCCGCCAATTGCCACCTGCGCCGCCGCATGCGCACTTGCAGGATCGCGTTTGACCATGGCGTCGAGTATTTTGAGCGCCGCCATAATCTGCGACTTCACGGCGGAAAGCATTGCCTGCGGCAGCGCGTCCAACAAAGCGCTTTGCGCAAGCACCTTCTTGTCGAATAGCTTGGCACAAGCCTTCAGTGCCAACGTAACCGTCGGCGGGATCCTGCTTTGCAACATGCCGAGGTAGCACGCCGCATGAGGCGTCATCTCCTCCAGCGACGGCGCAAGTTGGTCGTGAAAACGCGAGAACCAACCCGCGCGGAACTGCGGCCAGTCCTTCTCGAGCGTACCGAGGCAGCACGCAAGGAGTTCTGCGCGGGAATACCATCCATCTTCACAAAGCCGCAACAAGTGCCAGGCCCAGGTCTGTTCCGTTTTGCAGTATTTGTCGATACCGGCCAGGTTGTCTTCGCTATTGCCTTCGACCTCGAATATCTTCAGCAAGACGGGATGCAATGCCTCGCGGTTCTCAACCAGGTATTCGCGCATGTAGTGGTTCCAACGAGGCATCGCAATCAGCCGCGTCACGCCTTCATCGTCGATTACGTAAGGCGACAGGCCTTCAGCCGCTAGCTGCAATGCCGCAGCAATGTGGCCTTTCTCGGCAAAGTCACGGGCAAAAGTGCCGACGCCTGCCCGCCTGATGCGCTTCACCACCTCCACCACGCGATTAGCTGGCAGGCGGAAACGACAAGCCTGGTCCGCAGGCGCGCAGGCCAGGGCCGCGACTGCAATGGCATCGCGCTGGCCATCAGTGGCAAGCATGCCCCAGGTGTCGTGCATCACCGCGCGGTTCCACCACCAATAGCGCATCAAGTCGGCCACCACGTTTAGCCGTTCTGCTTGGGCGGAACGCTCCGTGGGGGACATGTTTTCAAGGCGCGCCAGGACCGCGTCGCCATCGCCGGCGTAAATCAGTTCCTCCAGTTCATTGGTGGGTTTGAAACTCATCGTGTCGCCTCCACCGCCAAGACATGCTTGCATGGCCCGCGTGCGCCCTGGTATTTTGCAAACCACGGGCAGGTGCACTGCATTTCCTGCGCCACTTCACGCACGCGGTGTTCGCCAACCTGCGCCTCGATCGGATCATTGCTGATGATTTTCACTACCGGCTGCTCCAACAGTTCACGTGCCGCCGCAAGGCGGGGGTTCAAATCGTCCACCATTGCCAGGTCAAACGGCAGCACCCGGTGGAAATAGCTGTTTGCCGCCACGTCAAAACCAACCAGCCCTGTCGCACCGAGCACGCGCAGCGCATCGGAAACTTCACCCGCAGGCAGTGACAGTGCCGACGCGATCACGGCCGGATCAAGTGCCGCCTGCCAATTCAGTTGCGCGCGCACCGACGACAAGGCCGTCGAACCGGAAGCGCGCAACAAGGCGCGCAGGGATTGGCCTTCGCCTGAAAACCCGCGCCATGTTTCCGCACTCAGGGCCAGCGTCAGGCGCGTAGGGCCAAAATCAAGCACCCACGCGCTGGATTGCTGCGCCTCATCCGCGTAGAGCGCAACAGACTTCGCCTTTGGCGCCAGCGTTTCGAGCACGCGCAGGCGCGAACTGTCAGTCATGCGTACACCATCCGGAGATGGCTGCGCCGTCACGCGCAGGCCCGTTGGACCGGCAACGATCCACAAAGGTGTGCGGCCATTCGCATTGCGCGGCAAGGCGCGCAGGAATCGAAGCGCTTCCATGCCATTCATCTTGTGCCGCAAACGCATGCCGGCCTGGTAGGACTGCACCTCCAGCATGCCACGCAGCCATCGCAGCGGCAATTCGACTTTGGATTCCGTCACTGAGTTGATGGTCACTCCATCGGCGCCGACCGACAGGCCCATTCCCTCGCTGTCCCGCACGCGCGCCAACGCGGCGCGCATTGGTGCGTTGAAGTCAACGTTGGTGGTGCCTTTACCGAGTATCTCGCCCTCATATGCGTCCGGCAAAAAGTCGGCACGGATATAAGTGCTGCAGCATCCGGAAAAACCTTCAAACCTGAGCGCCCCTTCGCCGCATGTGACGACCGGATCGGCCAGGCGCAGCACTTTCGCCAGTGAGTTCGCCGGCAGGAAAAATCGCGAGCCAACAATCAAGTGCACCGCTGTGAGCAGCTCAGATGCAAGCCGGGGTTGCAGCAAGCGGCCCTCGAAGAAATGTGGGCGCTGATCTGCATTTGACGTAGCCAGTGTCAGGTGCGGTCGGCCAACATCTGTGAGGCCGGAAGCAAATGCGTAATGGTAGGAATGGGAGAGTGCAGGCATGTAGAAAATATAACATGCCGCAAAGCAAAAAGCCCGCTGGCATATGCCTAGCGGGCTTTTCTAATAAGAGCCTGACGATAACCTACTTTCACACTGGTTGCAGCACTATCATCGGCGCAA
>NZ_LMFZ01000025.1 GCF_001427305.1 Duganella sp. Root1480D1
CGGCCCGGAACTCCGGCGTGTATGTTGTTGATCTCATGTTTTCACTCCCTTTGACAAGTTTATCAAATGGAAGTGTCCGAAAAAGTCAGGTTACCTCAGTTCGCTTGCGTGAGGAAAATCGAACCTACATGCTCATCTTCAATATCAGCGCTGCTATTTGTTTATTCGTAATCTGGTTACTTACTCAGGTCCTCGGGCATTTTTTCCCAACCACGCCACAGGCGGTAGCAAGTCTCTTGATTGCGGCAGTCGTCTTCCTGGTGGGACTGGTTGCCGAGCTCATTGACTTGAAGCCGCGAGTCTTCTTCATTCCCGTTTGGGTCATTGGCCTGTTGCTTGGGCTCCGAGTTGCATTCACCTACGGTGGCATATGGATTTTCAGCGCCTCGCTTGCAATCGCCGCGATTGGTACGTTGCTGGTTTTCATGCGCAAGAATCCAGTGATCGAAGATGAATCGTCGCAATCCTGATCGAGCACTCTCAGTATTGGACGAATGTGACTTGAGCTTCATTTGCACGCAGAGGTGGGAAGAACTCTCGCCCACTGATGATGCCTGCGTTCGATTTTGCGCCAGCTACGCCAAGGGCGTCTTTGCAGTAAAAACTCGCGCTGAGCATAGCGTAGCCTCCGCTGTCGGGCGTTGCATCCCGCTGACCAACGACAACGAAATTATCGCTTCGATTTGACGATGCGCTGTCAACTACTGCACTCAAACAATTTCAGTTGCTGTTCCGTTTGCTGGTTTTGCCTTCGGGCAAATCGTCATTTGAAACGTGGATCGATCTGGGAAAATTCACACCTTACATTGCTCTATACATTCGCAAAGAACCAATACATCAGTTTCCGTCGATTCAGCTCGCGCCCTGAACCTTACCAGACCCATCGGCTTCCTCAATATGAACGAAATTTATATCAGCACCGACGTCGAAACCGACGGACCGATTCCCGGGCCGCATTCGATGCTCAGCTTCGGGTCCGCTGCATACACGGCGGACAAGAAGCTGGTTTCAACCTTCTCCGCCAACCTTGAGACATTGGAAGGCGCAACCGCACACTCGAAGACTGCCGAATGGTGGGCAACGCAGCCGGAAGCATGGGCCGCCTGCAGGAAGGACCTGCAACCTCCAGCGACCGCCATGCGTGCTTACGTTGAGTGGATCAAAGGACTCAAGGGCAAGCCGGTGTTCGTGGCCTATCCGGCTGGTTTCGATTTTCTGTTCGTCTACTGGTACCTGATGCGCTTTGCCGGCGAGAGCCCTTTCAGCCATTCGGCACTGGACATGAAAACCTACGCAATGGCCGTCCTCAAGGCCGGCTACCGGGATAGCACGAAGCGCAATATGCCGAAGGAATGGTTCGACAAGCTGCCGCACACGCACGTGGCGTTGGACGACGCGATTGAGCAGGGGGCGCTGTTCTGTAACATGTTGAAGTTCAACCAGGGCTAATGTTCAACTTGACCAAGCATTCGTGCAAAGCGGCCTGCTTGTTTGCTGCTTGCTTGCTCTTTGTTTCGTGTGGCAACGCAATGGAGAACAAGGTGGAGCGTGGCCGAATGGCGAAGCTCTGCTACGTTCCTTTCGATGTCTCCACTTCTGCGCCAATGACAAAAGCGAATTTTTCGCATTCATGCGCCGATATCGGTGAAATGAATGTTGGCGACCCGAGATTTTTGGAAATCATGGCGCTGATCGAGCAAGCTGAACCAGGCCCCTTCCTGGACAATGGGATCAGGGTCGGCATAACACTTCCGGATTCGTCGATCGTGCTTATCGACGATGCGGGTGGGGTGGTTCTTCGGGGTTCTCAAGTTAAACTCGATCAGCCCGGCTTTTCCAGAATACGCAACATGATCACCAAGGTCGCAAGAGATAAAGGGCTTCCTGAATCTCAGTAAAGCGCCCTTGCGCGCCTGGCTGTTCAGCCAGCGACGAAGGCAAGACGATCAGGCCTCCGGCGCCACCCAGACCAGGTTCCACAGGTGGCCGTCAATGTCCTCGAAACCCTGGTCATACATGAATCCATGGTCCTCTGGCGGGTGCGGTGTACGGCCGCCGGCAGCAACGGCCTTGGCGATCAAGGTGTCGACTTCTTCCCGGCTATCGCAGCTCAGGCAGATGACCAGTTCATTGGCTTCCTTCGCCTGTGCGACCGGCTTGTCGATCAAGGACCTGAAGAACGGCTCGGTCGTCAGCATGGCCTGGATGGTGTCGCCGACGATGTTCATGAATGCTGAGTTCTCGCCACTAAATTTTGCATTGAAAGTAAAGCCGAGCGCAGAGAAGAAGGCTTTGGACTTGTTCAAGTCCTTCACCGGCAAGTTGAGGATGATCTGATTTTTCATGGCGTTTCCTTGGCTAAGGTGAATTGGGTACATCGGTACTTCATCCCTACGACGGATGGCGGCGCGCGAAATCGACACGTCGCAAGGAAAAAAATGCCCCCTCCCCACGAGAATTTAATCTTCTCCGCAATCTGGACGCCATGGGGCGCAGTGCTTGCGCAAGGTCGCTTATCGGGGTGCTTTAATGCAATCGGATCACTCCATCCAAAATTTCACAACTATCAATATGACACCGCGTGTTAGTTGGGGGGCGGCTTCCGCCCCTTTGCGGAAGTTCGCTTTATTAGCGATGTCTTATGGAACCTTGAAACAAGTCCAGGCGCCGTCAGAAGGACTTTCAACAGCTACCTGCAACAAGGCGTCGCTGAAGCCATTCAGATGGGCGATAGCTCCCTTTCGTAGGCGATTCCGATACAGATACTCGTCATCGCAAATAAAGACACTGTCGCTTTGCGTCGTCTTGATCAACCATTCAAGCGCTCCATCTTCCTTGAATACGGAGATTTCAGTAACGCACTCCCATCGAATGTCAAAAGTCACGCTTGGAGTGTAAAGTCGAAACCCACCTTGAAGCATTCTCAATTTAAAGTATGGAATAATCACGGCGCCGGCTAAGAAATATACTGCCCCCAGAAATCCGAGCACCTTTAAGACGAAATTACCCTGGATAATTCCGCGCTCTTCGCCAATCGCAATTGCGATACCGCCTACTGCGGCTAGAACTGAGACCAGCCAGAACCTTCGATTCTTTGAACGCGACATTCGTGGCAATAATTTATTAATTCTAATCAGGAAACACTGTCTGGAAATTTTCGACAATACGCATTCGACTGACTGAGCCGACAACCATCATGCGCTTAAAATCATTCGCGATTTCGAGTCAATTGAATGGCGCTTTACATAGTCTATCAGCTGATCACCGTAATGGTTAAGCACAGAGTCGTTAATAAGTTCTCTTAGCGCTTCCAATTCCGCAATCAGTAAATTCATTGAAATGAAGTCGATGGCTGAGCATTCTCTCGGACTGAAATTTTTCAGTTGATGTAGGTCGTAGGCTCTGCCGATGTGATAGAAGCGATACATGATCGGAATCGGTACTGGCACGCCGTCATCTTCCTCATAGGAACGCTGACTCATTTTGAACTTCACAACTTTGTCGTGCGCGTATGTGGCTCGGTCGAGTTTCTTATGCAACGGCCGCATTTTCTGATCCACTAAATTCTCTCTTTCCCACCATTTTCATCAAATATATTAGTGAGGTATTTTCGACTTATCTCACCGCTCAGGTTCACTCAGAACGACCGGTTCTGGCCGATTTTACCCGTTCGCGTCCGGAAAGAAATCGGACTTCGCCTTTATAAGTAAGGGCCGCGTGAACAACTCTTCATTGGTGCCGGCGGCTTGTCCTCGGTGCAAATACTCCCCCTCATCGAAGGCCAGATAGATGGCCCAGCAGCAAGCAGAAAAATCTTCAAGTGGCGTCCAAGCTGACAATGCATTAATCGCACAATCGGCGACATCAAAGGCAATTGTCCCATGAAGATAGCGTTGGGCCACCTCCTTTGCGAAGTTCTCTGAAAATGCATTTCTTGAGCGGCCGCAGACCGACAAAGCATCATCAAATACACTAGCACTTGGATACTCGTGTTCAACGATTTGACGGAGAATATCTTCTGTATTCAAGTTAAAACTTTCACTGGCTGCTGTTGGCAGCCGAATTTGGACGGTTTCTACTAACGAGGCTTCGATATTACTTTAACAGTCCAAGCACCTAAGATAATTGCTGACCAACATAGCACACCTTCCAACGCCGCCAGATTGAACAAGAGACCACCATTTACTGCCATCTTCGTTTGGTACTTAAGAGTCAAAGATAACGCCAAAGGTATCCAGCCGACGATCGCAGAAGCCAAAACCGTGCGAGCAGGAAACAATCGATTAATTGGCCAAGCCGGGGCCGCAAAGAGAACAGCCAGTGTGATCATGCCTCCAAGTCGTTCTGCATCGGGATTGATCGCTTTGCTTCCATAAAACTCGTGTGCCAAAAATCCGTGGCAATACATCCATAGGATAGCAATCGAAATCCCGATCAGTAGAAGCAAACAACATTTACCAACCTTGATTGCTATCTGCATTTACGCTCCACGTTTCATCTTAACGCGCTCCGTCAGCTCCTGGCCGAAATCCGTCGTGACCCTGCCGCTGCGTTCGCCCCAAATTACTGCGACAGGTATTCCCACTTGTGGAAATAGCTGTTGAACTCGAGAGAGTCCCGAATTTTATAGGAGCTATACCCGACACAAGTTGAGTACATCTCACCACCGACAGTGATTGATTGGCTCCAAGGACAAATCGTTCTCCCTATGCTGACCGCCCGAATCAACAACGATAGGCGGGCAATTAGTTCGTTCCAATAGTCTGCCGTGCGCGTTGCGTAAAAGCGCTCGGATACCGCCAGCATAAGACTCTGGTTGCAAAGTGCGGAGTGCTCGACTGGTGTCTGATCCCCTAATAGAATGCAGATCTCTGGGATCTCGCGTCCACTCCCATCATGCTTGGGAATTCCAATTTTGGACGAAGCAATCCTTGTCCGGTCTAGCTGGACAGGATGCGGTCCGTCTCCTTGGAGCGTAGACGTCCATAGCTGATTCGCTTCATAAGTCCAGCGCAGGCGGGAAATATTCGGAACTTTCTGATAAGTTACGCGTCGGGTTCCAGGCGGATCGCTCTTCAAATTACGCTTGGCGATTTCATAGGCCTGCTCGCTAGAGAGATTGGCTTTGGAACCGAACTCCTTCAGGATGCCGTCGAGGGCAAGATAGCACTGCTCCCACTGAGCCCAGCGACACAGCTTCTCCTCCTCTGACTCGGCGAGTCCGAGAAAGAAATGGACTACATATTTCGGGCGTTCCACTTGGTTTTTGATCATTGTTCTTTAATCGAAGCACTGAGATATGCGACGTAAAAGCCGCAGAGTTGTTTGTTGGCATAGCGAGTGGCGGCTTGTGGCCGCCTTCGGAACAAAAGAAGCTGAAACGTCGAAGCTTCATGCGAATCGGCCAAACGCACTCACGGCAAGAGCCAGCAAGAGCACCGCAAATGGTAGTGCTGCGCACAAGACTGTCTCCCATTTAAACTTCCTGTGCAGCCTTTTCCTCCAAAGATACCCCGCGTTTCCAAACAGCGTCGGCACTCCCAGCACAACTGCAAACAATGCCGCCAACGTAGCTAGCCCCGACCAGGTATCGGTAAACCAGTGAATAATCGCAGTAAAGACTGACGCATACGAAAGTGCAATGAATGGCCATATCACTACTCGGTGTGCAAAAACACGCCAGGAACGAGAGGCCGCGGCAGCGTGGAATTCATGTTGAGTCATACGATCCAGTGCGAAATCTAAAGTTTGCGTGTTCTAATGCTAGTCCGCTTGTGGCCGTTTTCGTCAACCGCAGCATACCAGCTTGCCATAGCGAAAAATACGGAGATTCTCACAAAATCTGGCCTATCTGCGACGTCACTCTATCCCATCTGACAGTCAGTGTCAGGTTAAGTTTGAGCCACTACACATGAAGCCAAACGCTTTATCGCATTTCGAACATACCCATGTAAATCACCTCGTTGTAGCACTCATTCGAAAATCCCGGGTGCTCTTCCGTCATGAGGCGCACCGCCTCCTCCAACGGCTTCGCACCCCTGTAGCAAAGCGCCGACTCCCCCATCGCGCACGAGCATGACCAGAGCCGCACTGCCCTCTGCATACACGTCGAGAACTCCGACTCGTCATAGTCGCCTAATGCTTCCCTCGGCGTGATCTCGGGGAAGTGGCAATAAACCTGCTTGCGTTTGTACAGGGAAAACATAAACACCGAGTCCAGGAACGATGGCGCAGTATTGATCCGGCCGATCCATTGCATCCTGTGACTGGCTTCGAAACTGTTCATTTAGCTTATCCTTTCGTACATAACGTCTGACCTCAATACGTATTTGGTGCCTGCACTGATCTCCGCTCCCTGGTGCGACTGCTTGTGGGGGAAAACCAGCAGCATTCCCTCGCTTGGGCGCACGGTTTCCCACCTGAACTGGGTGTCGCCGCCTTCGAAGCCGGCGTTCAGGTAGATCAGGAACGTGAGCAGGCTCACCTCGTCCGGAGACTTCTCGAACGAGCCATCCTTGTGCCATTTGAAGTATTCGCCGCGGCCGTAGCGATAAAAGCGAAAACGCTCGTTCAGGCCATGCAGGCGCCATTCGCCAATCGTTGCGGGCAGCAGCGGCGCGGCGCGCTTGAACAGCAACTCCGCCAGGCACGGGTCGTCGAAGATCACGCGGTCGTTGTTGCGAATGTCCTCGCGCCGCATTGAGCCCATAGGCAAGTTGACTTCAGACGGCTGGTAGCCCATCTGCTCGCCCATTTCGATGTAGTGCTGGCATTCGGCTTCGTTGAGAAATTGCTTCACTGTGAAGATGCCGAGGCCAAGTTGTTCCGCTTGCATGATGTCGCCTGTATTTTATATTAGTGCAAATATTACACTAACTTAGTTATATATTGAACTAAGTTATTTTTATTTTTCACTAAGACGGTTAAAATGGCCGCTCCACCAGCGAGGACACCCATGAGCGGCAACGAAACAGAGCAGGAATTCCTGCGGAAATACAATATTCACGACTTTGACGTTCCGCTCACCAGCGTCGACCTGGTCATTTTCACGATTCGTGAACAGGCGCTGCATGTGCTGCTGGTGAAGCGCGGTGAGCATCCGCACAAGGGGCGCTGGGCGCTGCCAGGAGGCTTCATTGACATCCATCGCGACCGCGATCTCGATGCAACGGCGCTGCGCAAACTGCGCGAAAAGACCGGCGTTGAAGCGCCCTACCTGGAACAGCTGCAAGGCTTCGGCAGCGCCACGCGCGACCCGCGCGGCTGGTCGGCAACCTTTGCCTACTTCGCCTTGATCGGATCGGAGGGGATGGAGCTGCGCCATGGTTCGGGCAGCGACGCCGCAAGTTGGCATCCAGTGGACGGCCTGACGGCGAAAGATGCGCTGGCCTTCGACCACCCTGCCATCCTCGATGTGGCCTTGCAGCGCTTGCGTAACAAGGTTGAATACACGTCGATCCCGGTGCATTTGCTGGCGGAAGAATTTACCCTGTCGGACCTGCAGCGCGTCTATGAAACCATCCTTGGACGCCCGGTGGAAAAGAGTGCATTCCGCAAGCGGATCAAGGAAGGTGATTTCCTCGAAGAGATCCCGGGCAAGCAGCGCCATGGCAGCAACCGCCCCGCGCAGTTGTACCGGCTGCGGGCAGGTCATCCAACTGTATACTTCAACCGCGTGATGGGCGCCGGGGGCTAGCCAGGGGCTTTTTCACGTTACTTCGGACTACAAGGCCCGGCTACATCGTGCAACTTGGATGATTAATCTCGCTTATTCTAGTGAGGGAAGGCGGAGAATGAATGCAAGGCATACCCATGACCAGGACTGGCCGGCCGATGCCGACGGCGATGTGTTTCGACGAATGCAGGAGGATGGGTTTGATTTTGCAACCCCCGCCAGCATTGACTTTAACGTCGACTTTGCTGAATGGCCGCCCTCCGGTGAATTGCTTTCAGCATTAGCTCAACGCTTCAACCAGGTCGAAGTCCATGAACCCGACGAATATCGTGGATATATTTCATTCATAGTTAGCGAAAGAGTGACTTACGAACTTGTGATGTCGATTCAACGCTTGGTCTCTGAATTGGCAGCGCCATATGGAGGCATTTGCGAGTCCTGGGGGGTAATGCAACAACCATGAGCACGCTTGAACGAGCCATTGAAATTGCCGCGGCAGCGCATGCCGGCCAGGTCGACAAGGCCGGACAACCTTACATCCTTCATCCACTACGCGTGATGCTTCGCGTCTCAAGCGACCACGAACGCATGGCAGCGGTACTGCATGACGTGGTTGAAGACACCACTGTTACGCTGGCGCAGTTGCACGCGTCCGGCTTTCCTGCCGAAGTAGTCGCAGCCATCGAGGCGCTGACCAAGCGTCGCGGCGAATCTCGGCTGCAGGCCGCAGCACGAGCAGCAGCGAATCCGATTGCGCGCGTGGTCAAGCTCGCTGACAATGCAGAAAACATGGACCTTAGCCGCATCGCCGATCCGACGGAGAAGGACTTCGCCCGGGTCGAGGAATACAAGCAGGTGCGCGCCCTCTTGTTAGCATCCCATCCAAATTGACACGCACTCTCGATATCACATTGGCGCTTGGCCTCGGCGCTGCGCAGCTTGCGGCACTCTTGATCTTCGGCGATCCCGTTTATTTGGGGCCATGGTATTACGTGCTTGCGTGGTGCGGCCTGGCAGGCATGATCCAGCTACTCAAAGCGCCGCCTTTATCCACGCTGGGCGCAACCACGGCACTGAGTGCGACCTTCCTTGGCTACTGGGCCTGGCAAGCCTCGCTCTCGCGGCCAGAAGGCCTGCTTGGCCTCGGCCATTTGTTTTCCCTGCCCGGCCTGGTGCTGGCTGCAGTCGTCGTGGCGTTACTCGCCCGTCGTCGCGGCCTGCCGCCAGCCACTGCATGCGCGACCACTTTCGTCGCGTGTTGCGCTGGCTTTGGCATCGCGCAGCTAGTCGTTTGCCGGACCGCCCTCTACTGCGGGCCCCTGTCCGGGATGTGATCCATTTTTCTGAAGGAGTAAAGCCATGGTGAATCCTGTTGGACCATTCAACGCCTTCGACACTTTCTTACACCTTGGCCCGGATGGGACTTCGGTCCCGCTCGAGGTCAATGAATCGTTCTGGCAAGACCTGGCTACGGGCGGCTTCGCCCACCTTGGTCCTGGTCGGCTGGTGTCGACTTACGACTTCAGCGAAGACTGGACGAGCTGGGAGCAGCACCCTGCCGGCGAAGAAGTCGTCGTGCTGATTTCGGGCGCACTCGAATTTGTGCTGGAAATGGGCGACGCTGAACGGAAGGTCACGCTGGACCAGCCCGGCCATTTCCTGCTCGTCCCGCGCGGCATCTGGCACACGGCGAACGTCACCCAGAAGGCCAAGGTGCTGTTCATCACCCCAGGCGAGGGCACCGGCCATCGCCCGAGGCAAGAGGTCACGCATGGAGCTTGATCTCTTTTAAACAATGACGTTCCGAATTTCAAAGGACTTACCATGAATGATGTCGTTTCGCCGAACCGGGTTGCAGCCAGCCTGGACGAATACTGGTCACCTCGCGTAGTGGCTGAACTTGACGATTCCTTCGTCAAGGTCGCCAAGGTGCTTGGCTCGCTCACCTGGCACAGTCACGAAAATGAGGACGAACTTTTTTACATCCTCAAAGGCTCGTTGGCAATCGAAATGGAAGACAGGACGGTCGTCCTGCATGAAGGCGAAACGTTCGTCGTCCCCAAAGGCGTGCGGCACAATCCCGTCGCGGAGCAAGAGTGCCACATCATGCTCATCGAACGTAAATCCACGCTGCATACCGGTGCCGAAGTGACTGAAAAAACGCGCAGCCTCGCAGACCAATTACGCCCGATATAGGAAACTGGCTCTAGGTCTTGAGCTTATCGGCGTACATCTTGCGGAACTTGGCCACCTTGGGCGCCACCACGAAGGCGCAATAGCCTTGCAGCGGGTGCTGTGCGAAGTAGTTCTGGTGGTAGTCTTCGGCCTTGTAGAACGGCGCAGCCGGCGCCAGTTCGGTGACGATCGGCGCGTCCCAGACGTGGGCCATTTCGGCAATCACCTGCCGCGCAGTGGCCTCCTGTTCGGGATTCTCATAGAAGATTACCGAGCGATATTGGGTCCCGACGTCGTTGCCCTGGCGGTTCAGGGTGGTAGGATCGTGGATCGTGAAGAAAATGACCAGCAGGTCGCGGTAGCTGATTTGGGACGGGTCGAATTCCAGCCGCACCACTTCGGCGTGGCCGGTTTCGCCGGTACAGACCTGTTCATAGGTGGGATTCGGCTGCGCGCCGCCCATGTAGCCGGATTCGACCTTCGTGACACCTTTCGCCTCCAGATACACCGCCTCGGTGCACCAGAAGCATCCACCGCCCAGGATTGCTACTTCAGCCATATCGCCCTCCTCACGTACCGGAAGTATTACTGTAGCGCAAATCGGCGTGCACTGCTCGAAAAGTGCCGCCTTAGCTAAAATCCCCGTCGCTTTCGCCAAAGGTTAGACTATCGTTCTTTGGCATAATCTCTTTGAAACAAACAGGTCCCGCATGAATACCAGCTCCCCACGCGCCACCTCACGCGAATTCGACAGTGTGCATTTTCGCCAGGCGCTGTCGCAATTTGCCACGGGTGTCACCGTGATCACTACGCGGCTCGCAGATGGCAGTTTCCGTGGCTTGACGGCCAGTTCCTTCAATTCCGTCTCGCTCGACCCGCCATTGGTGCTGTGGAGCCTGGGCACTGGCGCCAATAGCCTGCCCATTTTCAGCGGTAATTCGCACTATGTGATCAATGTGCTGAGCGCCGACCAGGCCCATTTGGCCAAGCTGTTTTCGACCCGCACGGAAGACCCTTTCGGCACGGTCGAATTCGAGCTGTCGCGCACCGGCCATCCGGTCCTGAAGGGTTGCACTGCGTGGTTTGAATGCCACAACCGCAGCCGCTACCCGGAGGGCGACCACGTGATTTTCGTGGGCGAGGTGGAACATTGCGAGTTTGCTGGAAATGCGCCGCTGGTTTTCCACGGCGGGAAGTTCCGGGACCTGTTGAAATGATTGATTTTTTATAAACAAAGAGAGACAGGAAGCATAATGAGCAAAGCCGCATTCCACTGGGACGATCCCCTGCTGCTGAACGACCAGCTTACCGACGACGAGCGCATGGTGCGCGACGCTGCCGCGGCTTACTGCCAGGACAAGCTGCAACCGCGCATCCTGGAAGCCTTCCGCCACGAGCAGATGGACACCTCCATCTTCCGCGAAATGGGCGAACTGGGCCTGCTGGGTCCAACCATCCCTGAACAATACGGCGGCCCTGGCCTGAACTACGTGGCTTACGGCCTGATCGCACGCGAAGTGGAACGTGTCGATTCCGGCTACCGTTCGATGATGTCGGTGCAGTCCTCCCTGGTGATGGTGCCGATCTATGAATTCGGCACCGAAGCCCAGAAACAGAAATACCTGCCAAAGCTGGCTACCGGCGAATGGATCGGCTGCTTCGGCCTGACCGAGCCTAATCACGGTTCCGACCCAGGTTCGATGATCACCCGCGCCAAGAAGGTGCCGGGCGGTTATTCGCTGACCGGCTCCAAGATGTGGATCACCAACTCGCCAGTGGCCGACGTGTTCGTCGTGTGGGCGAAGGATGATGAAGGCGCGATCCGCGGCTTCGTGCTGGAAAAAGGCATGAAAGGCCTGTCCGCACCTGCGATCCACGGCAAGTTCGGCCTGCGCGCCTCGATCACCGGCGAAATCGTGATGGACGAAGTGTTCTGCCCGGAAGAAAACGCCTTCCCGGATGTACGCGGCCTGAAAGGCCCGTTCACCTGCCTGAACTCGGCCCGCTACGGCATCGCCTGGGGCGCACTGGGTGCAGCGGAAGCCTGCTGGCACACCGCCCGCCAGTACACCCTGGACCGCCAGCAGTTCGGCCGCCCACTGGCAGCGAACCAGCTGGTGCAGAAGAAGCTGGCCGACATGCAGACCGAAATCACCCTCGGCCTGCAAGGCTGCCTGCGCCTGGGCCGCATGAAGGACGAAGGCACTGCCGCCGTCGAAATCACTTCGATCATGAAGCGCAACTCCTGCGGCAAGTCGCTGGACATCGCCCGCGTGGCGCGCGACATGCTGGGCGGTAACGGCATCTCCGACGAATTCGGCATCATCCGCCACATGGTGAACCTGGAAGTGGTCAACACCTACGAAGGCACGCACGACATCCACGCCCTGATCCTGGGCCGCGCGATGACCGGCATCCAGGCCTTCCAGTAAAAAAATGGGGACGTACCCCATTTTTTGAGCAAGCCCCGCCGTGAGCGGGGCTTTTTGTTTGCTGCTACACCGGCTGGGTCAGGAACTTGAGGTTGGCTGCTGCAGCGGCCTTCGCTTTCGCCGCGCCCTTCTTGCCGTCCGTTGATAGCTTCTGCCAGCGATCCACGAAGTCCGCCAGCGCGTGCATCAGCGCTACCTGTTCATTCTCCCTGGCGATGATGTCGCCAAGCGCTTTGTGCAGGCGGCTCGATTCATCCACGATCTTCTGCGTAGGAGATTCGGTCGACACCGGGCCAAAGCGATGCATGAAGGCTTCATGCGCATCGCGGAAGCGCGCAATCATATTGGCCATGTCCAGGTAGGCCGCCGCCGCGGCGGCACGCGCGCCGTCGGTGCTGCCCGGGTCGGAGGCTGCGTCTTCGAACTCGTTCTGCTTCGCTTTAAGGCGCCGCAGGGAATCGAAGTAGTCCAGCATGTATTGTTCGGTGAGTGACGCCATCTTCGCCTCCATTAGTCATTGGCTTTCTTTTCCGCTTCTTCGATTTTCTTCTTGCCGTCCTCAACGCTTTCTTTGACGGCCTTGATGAAGGCTTGCAGTTCGCTGCGCCGGATGTCCCAGCCAAGTTCTTCGCCCATTTCAGCCAGCCTTGCCTGCGTGACCGACGTGCCGCCGCGGGTATCCGGAATTGGCGCCAGCAAGGCCGCCACCGCCGCCTCGTTGCCGGCGTTGGCTTCCGCGTACTCGGCCTGGCTCAGTGCCAGGCCTTCAGTATTCGCGACCAGGTTATCGATCAGGGAGGCCGACAATTTGTCGCCCGCCGCGACGCGGGCTTGCAAATCGCGCTGCTTCTCGCGGTTGACAAAGGCGATTGCCTTGCGCTGGGCAAGCAGGGAGTCGGCGCGCGCCTTCATGGAATTGCCTTCTACCCGCCTGAACTCGGCAAGGGAGGATTCGAGCTGGGCGAGCAGGCCAACGCCATGGTTTGCCTGCTCCATCGCAGGCTTTGGCGTGGAGCATCCGCACAGCAGCAAGGCGGCCAACATCAAAGAAATGCGCATTATTGAACTCCCTTCGCAATAAACAGCAGTGCAATCGAGTTCACCAGGCCTGTGATGTCCTCCTTGCGCACGCCGGCATCGCCAAATTCCGCAAGCTGGTTGATGGTCGATGAGATCAGCACGTTCCACTGTGCGATATTGCCCTCTGCATAGGCAATGGCGCGTTCGTGGTCGAGTGCATTGCGCTGGATTTCGGTCTTGTTCACTTCCGCGGCCAGGCGCCCGTTGGCGTCCAGGTAGGAAGCCGCGCTTTTCCACACCTTGGTCTTGTCCTCGAAAGTCTTGCCGGAGCTGGCTTTCGCCGATTCGACCGGCGCCAGGGCCGTCCGCACCTGCATTGCGGCCATCTCTGCGCTCACCGCCTGCAAGGCCTGATGGCCATAGCTTAGCGATCGAAGTTGCTCGAGCTGCCAGTTCATTTTGGACTCCAGCAGTTGCAACTCCATCGCCTGCAACTGGGCGTCCCTGGCAGCGGCATTCGCTTTTGCCTGCTCCAGGTTACGCAGCAAGAGGGCCGCGGCCAGGCGCGGCTTCTTCGCATCCGCAAGCGCCACACGCGACTGGTCGAACCATTCGGCCAGGCTGGCCAAGGCGGCGCTGGTGGCGCTGCTCTCGCCGTTGCTGTCGACATTCCCGGCCAGCGAAGCCAAGGTCGCGTCAAGCGCCTTCACCCTTTGCTCGGACACGAACTGGCGCGAAACCGGGTCCGGCAGCTTCTCGATTTTTGCCAATGCATCGCCCAGCTCCCTGGCGATCGATTTCAATTTATCCTGCGCCCGCGTAGGCTCGGCGGCGAGCTTTTCCAGCTCGCTGCCGTACTCCTTCGACAGCTTGGCAACCTGGCTGCGCGCAGCAAGGCTGGCCGCCTTGGCGCCGCCGATAGCCGCCCGCGCATCGGCCACCGCCTTTTGGGTAATCGCCAGTGCGCCTGCCTTGAATGCAAAACTGGAGCCGGCAGTCAGCCCGCCGCTGGAGCATTCATCCATTGCGCTCATCCAGGCCGCGCGCAGGTAGGTCGGCGCCGCGGGATGGGCCTGCGCCCAGCCGTCAAACGACTGCTGGGACAACACGCCGCAAGCAGGCATTTCAACGCCAGCGCGCGTGAATTCGATCTCGGCATCATGCAGGTTGCCCTGCGCCCTTTCCTCCTTCTTGAGTGCCGCGGCCCAGGCCACAGCGACTTGCGGCGAACCGGCCAGCGCCAGCAACTGCTTCTCGATCGGTTCCTTCAATTGCGAGGCAACGGTGCCTTCCAACACCATCGCGCGGATCAGGGCGTCGCGCCTGGCCTTCTGCAGCGCCTCTTCCGTCTTGAGCTGTTCGGCCAGCAGCGCAGCCTCACCCTTGCGCGCAGCGCTGAGCTGGCCGGCGATATCGACCGACTTCCAGGCTTCCTTGGCAGCTTCGCCCTGCTTGTGCCGCGTTTCGCTATACACTGCACAACCGGTGAGGCTGAAAAATGCCGGCAGCAAAGCGGCAATACATATCGTTCGAATTTGCAAGCTATTCCCTTCCTCTAAAGGACCGACACATGTCCCAGGATCACGTTCCAACTTTGTACGAATGGGTTGGCGGCACCGAAGCCCTGAACCGGCTGACCACCCGTTTTTACCAGCACGTCAAAGCCGATGCACTACTCGGCCCGGTGTTTGCCCACATGGGCGACCATCACCCCGCGCACGTGGCAGCCTTCCTTGGCGAAGTGCTGGGCGGGCCCACCGCGTATTCCGAAGCCCATGGCGGCCACGCCCACATGATCCGCCAGCACCTGAACCGCCACCTGTCGCAGGAACAGCGCCGCCGCTGGGTGGCGCTGCTGCTGGAGACTGCCGATGAACTGGCGATGCCGGACGATCCTGAATTCCGTTCGGCCCTGGTGGGCTACCTGGAATGGGGCTCACGGCTGGCCGTCATCAACTCCCAGCCCGGCGCGGCGGTCGATGCCGACCAGCCAATGCCGAAGTGGGGCTGGGGCGAGGTCAAGGGGCCGTATAAGCCTTAGTACTGCGCTTGCCGCCCTTCAGCGCCAGCGGGCGCACGTAGGTCAGCAAGCTTTCCAGCGTCTTGCCCGGTTCTTCCCACGGCATCATGTGGGCCGAATGCTCGAACCATACGCTCTGCTTGTATGGCGCCTTGAGCTGCGCCATCCATTTCACTACCGGCTCGGTCGGCGTGGTGTAGTCATGGCGTCCGAGGAACATCACCACCGGAACCGGGAACTGCCTGATGCTGGAGAAGTCCACTTCCGTCCATTCTTTCAGCACCGTGCCAAGCGTCATCTGGCTGCCCTGGTCGATTGCTTCCCAGTCGGCCTGGTCGTATTCGGGCGACAGCATCGGCGCGCGGAAGAAGTACACCGAATCGCTCTTGTACGCGCTCAAGCCACCGTAATACTGCGGCCACTTGCGGGCAATGATGATGCGCTCGCGCGTGATCGGCTCATTGCCCGGATATGGCGCGATGCTTTCCATCTCCTTCAGTGCTTCGGTGTTGTTGTGCTTCCTGGCCTGCTCAATGCCGAAGTCATAGCTGATCCGTTCGTTCTCGCGCATGTTCGCGATCTGCCCGATGCCGACGTAGGCGTAGAACAGGTCCGGGCGTTTCAGCACGGCGCGCGTGGAGACTATGGTGCCCCAGCTATGGCCGATGATGATCAGCTTGTCCTTCTTGTACTTGGCGCGCAGGTGTTCGGCCACTTCGATCGCATCGTCGACGAAACGGTCGATGCGCAGCGTTCCGGCGACCGCTTCCTTGTCGTTGGCCCGCAGGGTCTTGCCGACGGCGCGCTGGTCGTAATGCGCAACAGTGAAGTATTCCTCGATGGGACGCTGCCACTGCCAGGTGGTCGGCATGGTCGGCGATGCGGGGCCGCCGTGCACGAACAGGATCATCGGATTGGATTTGTCCTGGCCGCGCACATTGATCCACTGGTCGATGCCACCGATCTGGGTCTTGTAGGTTTCCTGCACGCCCTCCGGCGCAACGATGCGGGTAAGGTCTTCCACGGCAGCGCGGGCGCGCATGCAAGGCGCGGATTCGGCGCAGGTCTGCGCCAAGGCGGAAGTACTGAGACACAGGGCGGCAAAGCCCAGCCATACTGATTTCATGCGGGTCCCTTTCGACAATTTGATTTGCGAAATGCGCAACGATAATAGTGCAAATTGTGCATCTACGCTCGTCGCCGGGACGAAAAAAAAGCCGCCTTGCGGCGGCCTTTCCGGCTTGGCACCCGCTTAGAAGCGGTAGCCGACCGACAGGCTGACCGCCAGCGGGTCCAGCTTGATGTCCAGCGTCTGGCCGGTGGAGAAGTGGGCCGTGGTCTTGAGCTTGGTCTTCACCACGTTCACGTCAGCGTAATAGCGCTCGCCCAGCTTGGCGGTAGCGCCGATCACCAGGCTGGCCGCATGCTTGGAATCCAGCGAGTAGGTTGCCGGCTCGCCGCCGGTGTTCAGCACCGCGGTCAGTTGGGCCGAACCGGTCTCCTTGCGGAAGTAAGCGTAGGTGTAGCCCACGCCAACGTAAGGACGCACGTTGGCGGTCGGCTCGAACATGCGGTACTGCAGGAAGATGGTCGGCGGCAGCGCTTCCGCGGTACCGAGCTTGCCGGTGCCTTCGATCGAGCCCGCGCCGTACAAGGTGTGCTTGTACGGCACGCCCAGCATCAGTTCAGTGCCAATATTATCGGTGATCATGTAGCCGACGCTGAAGATCGGCTTGGTGTCGGAGCCGACTTCGGCCTTGATGCCTGGCTTGGAAGGCGCGGTCACGTCGCCGGAAGTGACGTCCGGCGAAATTCGGTTGACGCCGACCTTGGCCAGCCATTCACCCTTGGATTGCGCCGATGCGCCCGATGCAGCGCCCAGCGCGGCCACTACGGCCAGCAGCTTTACAGCGGTGTTGATACGTTGAGTCATTGTGTCTCCAGTGTCCTTTGATTACAGCCAGCCCTTGGCTACCATTTTTTCCGAAACATAGCGTGCCAGCAGCAGGTGCAGGAACGGAGTCGGGTGCACGGTGTCGGCGTAGGAGTAGTGGCTCACGTCGCCGGCCTTCAGGTTGTTGGCATTACAGGCCAGCGAGCTGCCCAGCGGGTTCTTGGCAGGAGTCAGGTCGCAGGCGGTGTCGGTGACGTTGGTCAGGCCGTATGGCGCCGGATTGGTTGCCTGGTCGTGGCTGACGCTGAACACGTCGACCAGCAGGATCTTGGCGTCGCCCGACAGGCCAGCCGACAAGGTGTCGTTGAAGGCTTTGACCATGCTGTCGATCAGCGCGCGGGTGCTGGTCGATTGACCCAGGCCCGACGGAGTGTTGGCGATGTCCGGCATATTGTTCACCACCACGAAGTTGGCGCCGTTGGCCACGATCTGGGTCTTCACCAGTGCCACCAGTTCGGAAGCTGCCTTGGCGATGTTCTGCACCACGATCGGCGCTTGTGCAGCAGCATAATCGGCGCCGGCCTTGGTGCCGGCGGCGGTGGCATCGGCCTGCGCCTTGGCGACCATCGGGCCATACACGGTCGGCGAAGCGGCAGCGGTATTGCCGGCTGCGACCGCAGCGGTTACCGCCGCCTGCACGATGGTGGCGCTGGTGCTGCCTGCACGTGCGGCTTCGGTGGCGATGGCCAGCGAGATCGATTGCACAGCCGTGGTCGGGTTGGTTGCGCCGGCGGCCAGTTGGGTTGCCAGGCTGGTCGCGAAGGCGGTATTGCCGGCTGCAGTACCAGCGGCGGTAGCGCCAGCAGACAATTGCTCGAGGGTGATCAGCACATCGTTATTGCCGCCCATGACGTACACGATCTCATCGCCCTTGAATTTGCCGCCAACGGCTGCCAGGTGGTTCTTGACCTGGGTGACGATTGGCACGGTCAGCGCGCCCAGCGCGCTGCCGGTCAGCTTGTTGCCTGGGCCGACCGGATTGGTCACGCGGGCACCGCCCTGCGCATAGCCGTAGCAGCCGGCCTTGGCTTGCACCGGCACGCTGAAGCCCTTGCTGGCATCGCCATCCAGGCCGGTCATGGCCGGGCATGGTGCGGACAGGCCCGCTTGCGCAGCCATCAGCTCGGTCCAGTTCTTGCCGGTCAGTGCCGCATTGGCTGCCGTGTTGTTGCCGTTGATGGTAAAGGTGCCGCCGCCGATCGCAGCCACGGTGCCGACCTTGTAGGTACCGACGTCCGACAGGCTGTCGCCAAAGGATACCTGGGAAGAGTATTTGAGTTTAGGCGATTGATCGCCTGGGCGTGGGTCGCTGCCGCCGCAACCGGCAATAACTGCCGCTGCCATGACCGTCATGGCGAGTTTGAAATGACGCATTGTGTCTCCGGGATGGTTTTTTTTGAGTGCTTTGCGAACGCGCGTGCTATTCGCTGCCAAACTAATATGCCAGCTAGCACTTGCTTGTTACAAGTAGAAATTTGTAAAAACAGCAGCCTTGCACTATCAAGGGGCGCGACTGTAGCAGCCGCGCATCAGCATGGCAAGTCAGCCTTCTTCCAGCCAGGCCGGCCGGGCAAATTCCTGCTTCAGGAAATCGACGAAACGCCGCGTGCGCGCGGGACGCTGCTGGGCAGTTGCCGGCAGCAGTGCGACGATATCCGCTTCCGACAGCCGGTGGTCCGGCAACAGGCGGCACAAGGCGCCGCTACGCAACTCACTCGCCACATCCCATTCCGAGCGCAGCATGATGCCGTGGCCCTCCAGCGCCCATTGCTTGATCACGCGGCCATCGTTGCAAGCCAGTGCCGGTTCGATGCGCAGCGTCCGATACTGGCTGGCGCCCGGCGGCAGCAGCTTCCAGCGTGTCGCGTCTTCTTCATTCTCGCGCAGGGCGAGACAAGCGTGGCCGGCCAGGTCTTCCAGCTTTTGCGGGAAGCCATGCCGCGCAAGATAGGACGGGGCCGCGCACAGGTAGCGCCGGTTTCGCGCAAGCACTTGCTGCCGCAGGCTGGACTCGCGCAGCGCGCCAATGTGGATCACCAGGTCCCAGCCTTCATGCAGGCGAAGGTTGGGCCGGTCCGATAATTCCAGCTCGAAGGCCAGGGCTGGATGCTGCGCCCGGAAGCGCGCTACCAGCGGGGCGATATGCGCGCTGCCGAATCCCATTGGCGCCAGCACGCGCAAGCGCCCCGCCAGCTCATCGCGTTGCCCGTGCAGGGTAAGATGCAAAGCCTCCATGTCGGCCAGGATGGCTTGCGCACGCTCGGCCAGTATCTGTCCTTGTTCGGTCAGTGCAATGCCGCGCCCTAGCCGGTCAGCCAGCTTGAGGCGCAGTTTATCTTCGATGGTTTGCAGGCGCTGCGTGACGGAAGAAGGTGTCACGTCCAGCAGGCGCGCCGTGGCGGACAGCGAAGGCTGGCCGGCGAGGGCGCAGACAAAGCGCAGGTCGTCAGTGGAGAGCATTAAGGGAGTACTTAATCGTTTAATCAGAAAAGCTTAAGCACGGACTGTATTCCATTTATTAGAATTGCGGCAATGAAAATTCCTGCTCTCCTCCTCGCCCTTGGCGCGCTTTGCTGCACGCCCCTGCATGCCGACCCCGTCCGCTTTACGCCCGCGCAGTTGCAGCAAGACCTGCAATTCGTCCGCGATGCCATCGAAAGCACGCATCCGGAGCCGGCGCTGCGCTCGGGGCAGCAAGCTTACGACCAGGCTTTTGCTACGGCGCGCGGCAAGTTAGGCCAGCCCATGTCGCGCGACGAAGCGTGGCGCGTGCTGGCGGGCATGAATCCCGTTTTCAACGATGCCCATCTCGGCATCGTGTTCCCCGACTGGCGAGCGGAAACGCGGGCGCACCTGCAGGAGGGCGGCAAGCTGTTTCCGTTCGAGGTCATGATCGACGGCCAGCAGCGCTTGCGCATCGTCGATGCGCTGGGCGGCGGGACGACAGCGCTGGCCGGCCGCGAGATCGACAACATCAATGGCGTACCGGCAGCACGCATCCTGCGCGAGCTTGGCGCATCGGTGCATGGCGATACGCCGGCCTTCCGCAACAAGCTGCTGGCGCGGCGCTTCTGGCTGTACTACTGGAAGACCTATGGCGCGATGGAGCGCTTTACGCTGCAAGCCGGCGCCCAGGTACTGGAAGTCCCCGCTGCGTCGGCACTGCCGTTAGCGCTGGCAGGCGAAGAATCGTTCGAACAGGCGTTCCGGTTCCGCATGCTGGCGGGCGGCGTCGGGCTGCTGACCGTCAACCAGTTCGCCTGGCCGGACAAGCAGCGCTTTTACGATTTCACCGAACGCGCCTTCGCCACCTTGCGCGATGCCGGCGCACAGGCGCTCTTGATCGATGTGCGTGAAAACGGCGGAGGCGACGACGATATGTGGAAGACGGGCATCCTGCGCTACATTGCGGACAAGCCCTATCGCAACGGTTCCAGCTTTGTGAAGAAGGTGCTGGAAGGCCGCGCCGGCCCCGGCGAAAAAGCAGGCGACGTCGTGACCGGCAACGTCGACAGCTGGGTACAGCCTGAGCCGACGCATCCGCTGCACTTCAGCGGCAAAGTCTTTGTACTGGTGGGAGATCTGACTTATTCGTCGGCCATCCTGTTCAGCAATACGGTGCAGGACCACGGCTTCGCCAAGCTGGTCGGCGCCGGCGGCTATGCCTATGTGCGTCAGACTGGCGGCATCCAGAAGAAGCATGTGTTGCCGAACACCGGGCTGGAAGTGGTTGTGCCGCGCTTCGTGCTCGACCGCCCTTCGGGCAAGCGCGAACCAGCCCTGGTGCGGCCAGACATTGTGCTGGCGGATGACCCCTTCGATCGCAACGCCCTGGTCAGGGCGCTGCTGGAACATCCTGCTGCAGCAGCGAATTGAAGTAGCTGCGGGCGGCCAGCAGGCACGGGGCGCCGGCCAGGCGGGAGTGGTAGCTTTCCATCAGCAGTTCGTTGGCACTGCGGCCGCTTTTTTGGGCTTCTTCTTCCGCCTTTTTCATCGCTTCTGCGCTGATCAAAACAAAGCTGCGGCGGGCCGCACTGAATGCGTCCTGGGCGCCCTGCTCTTCCAGGTCGACCACGGTTGGCGGCGCGCCATGCTGGGCAAAATACTCGGCTGCGGCCGTGGCATTGTAGAAAGGCACCGAGGGATCCTTGCTGCCGCCGCACAGCAGCAAGGGGCTTTGCGGAGTGTAGTTGCGCAAGTCGTTTTTCAGCATCCATTTGCGCAGGTTGTTGGCGGGCGTGCAGTCGCCGTCGTCGCAGGGATGCTGTGCCAGGTCCTGCAGGTAGGCGTCGCGGTAACTGGTGCGCACCAGGTGCGGGTTGCTGAAGTAGACCGATGCGCCCCTGGCCTGCGGCTGCGAATCGAGCGCGAAGATGGCGGTTTTCGGCAGCTTGCCCTGCTTGACCAGTTCCTTGCGCGTCATCTTGGTGGGGAACAAGGTTTCGATGCCGCTGGCGTACTGCAGCTCGTACAGCTCTTCCGGCTTGCCGTAGATGGCAGCGCCGGCTCGCTGGGCCGAGGTGGCGATCAGCGGCAGGTAGATGGTGATGCCGGCGTTCGGCTGGCCGCTGAACACCATGTCGGAAAAGCGTGCCATCGCATAGGGGCCGGACAGGCCGGCAGCAGCCGTCACCTTGAATTCACTGCCCTGCTGCATGGCGCGCTGGGTGGCCAGCGTGACATGGCCGCCTTGCGAATAACCGGCCAGGAATAGTTGCGGCCCGGCCTGCACCTTCATCTGTGCCATCGCGCTGCGGGCGGCGCGCATGGCGTCGATCATGTCGGCCGATTGCTGCTCGGCGTTCAGGTAGGGGTGGTACGGCAGCGAGGAGCCATCATAGCCGGCGTAATTGGGCGCCACGACGATGTAGCCTTGCGCGGTGAACAAGGCAGCCACCAGCTTGGCCTCGCCGCGCAGGCGCGCCATATTGTGGTCCTTGGCGGTCGAGGTGCCGTGGGCATACAGCAGTACCGGCCGCGGCCCCTGGCAGGCGGGGTCTTTGCCGGATGGCAGGATCAGTGCGGCGCTGGCGTCCGTCGCTTCGCCGCTGCCGCCGATGGTGCTGTAACGCAGGCTGTAGGTGGTGATGGTGCAGCGCGGCGTGCCGGCGAATTCGGCCAGCGCACTGCCGGCCTTTTCCAGCACTTCGGCCAGCATGGCTGGTTCGATGCGTTTGGATGTGCTGAACACGCCGGTTTCGATGCGGGACAACGTGGGGCCGGACAGCAAAGTGCCGCGTTCGGGAGCGGCCAGCATGGAGCGCGTGATTGCGCCCGATTCGGCGCCGCCATTTGCCAGCGCGCCGGGCAACAACATCAAGGCGGCCGTGGCGCTGCATGCCACCCTTCGTGCGATGCGTGCCGTGCTGCGGGACATGGCTGCCTCCTCGCTTGCGCAGGAGGCGGGCTGCCCCGCTGCGGTTACGACTTCAGGAAACGCTCAATAATGCCGGTCGAGCCGAAGGCGGCGCGGCGCAGGCGATCATTGACGCCCAGCCAGGCATCGTCTGTCGGCGGTGCTTCCACGAGGATCAGTTCGACCTGCTGCTGGTCCATCGCGCGCAACGCGGCATACACACCATAAGCNTTGACGCCCAGCCAGGCATCGTCTGTCGGCGGTGCTTCCACGAGGATCAGTTCGACCTGCTGCTGGTCCATCGCGCGCAACGCGGCATACACACCATAAGCATACCCCTTTGGCTCGGCCGGGAGCGCCACATTTGGTTGAGACAACGCAAACGGCGAGTAGTGGATCAGCGCGGCACACCGCCCACGCAGCTTGAGTTCCGCAAGGGTTTTTTCGATGTCGCCAGTCGGCAACAATGCNCCACATTTGGTTGAGACAACGCAAACGGCGAGTAGTGGATCAGCGCGGCACACCGCCCACGCAGCTTGAGTTCCGCAAGGGTTTTTTCGATGTCGCCAGTCGGCAACAATGCCACCAGTGCTGTGGGGCTGCACGCGTACTTGCTTTGTGTTGGGTCAAAATTTTGAGATGTCGCGCGTGTCAACATGGCCTTTCCCATGGTCCCGGCAAGGAGTTTTGATGACTAGTTTTCTGCCCATTCATATGCATGGAGGTGGCCCGGCAGCTGCGGGCTTTTGCACGCCGAAGGAAGATAAAGCGCCCCAGGTCATGCGGGTCCCTCCCAGGCGCGTTATACCGATTGTCTTTTTGCCGGGGATTATGGGGTCCAATTTGCGCATGAGCGCCGAGCGGCAGCTCCAATTGAAGAAGGCTAACAACATCGCTTGGCGACCTGACCGGCTAAATGAGGTGACGGAACTGTTGGAAGCAGCACCAATCCGACGCCAGCTACAGTTGGACCCTCGCGCAACAGAGGTCGACAGCTACGACAATGGCGATGCCCCAACTGGTAACGCCCGGGAAGACGCTGGCACACGCCAGGACTACAGCAAGATCAGGGTCGCATTGCGCTTCGAATTCGGTTCCCCATTGCTGGCGGACGATCCGCCTACGGTTACTCCGCGCCGTTCCAAAGAAGAAAAGGCCCGTTCCAGGGGCTGGGGAGAGGTCCTCTTCAGCAGCTATCGACACCTCCTTGAACGATGCGAGCAGCATTTGAATAAGCCGGTGAGCGAAGGATTCTGGAAAGAGGTCGTCGGGAGAAATCCTGCGACATGGGGCGCTGCCGCAATCCCTGCGGTTGCTCCACTGACTGCCGAAGAACTCTGGAGCGCAACCAAGGGCTGTGTTTTCCCCGTGCACGCAATGGGTTATAACTGGCTGCAGTCCAATGAGGACTCAGCACGCATCGTTTCGAGAAGGATCAAAGACCTAATACTCCACTATCAAAAATCGGGCTTTGAGTGTGAGCAGGTCATAGTCGTAAGCCATTCGATGGGAGGCCTGCTCGCCCGCGCCCTGATCCATCCAAAGATGGGCAATATCAATGACAAAATACTCGGCATCGTGCATGGCGTCATGCCCGCACTAGGCGCGCCGGCGGCGTACAGACGTATGCGCTGCGGATTTGAAGAAGGTTCTTTAAAAGCAAACCCAGCCCCAAAATTCCTAGGAAATTTTGGTAACGAAGTCACCGCCGTCCTCGGCAACGCACCCGGCGGACTCCAACTGTTACCCAACTGTGCCTATGGAAACGGCTGGCTCGAAATTCGCCATAACGGCGTACTGCTTGACTCTCTCCCTAAAGGCGGAGACCCATACGAAGAAATCTATTGCCTGCGCAATAAATGGTTCGGATTGCTTCGCGAGGAATGGTTGAATCCTGCGGCAAGTTCTAACGCTGGCCTTGCTAACACAACAAGACTGCTGCGTGAGGCAAAACAATTTCACCTCGATATAGCCGACACATATCACGAACAAAGTTATGCGCACTACGGCGCAGATGCCACGCGTCCTTCGTGGGAGCGGGTTGTTTGGAATTTGAGGAGCCAAGGTGTCAGCTCTACATGGCCGGACTATCGAATCTCCAAAGACAACAGGCAAGGAAAACTGGTGCTGATCGGGATCAATGCCCATGACGGCGCGCCCGGTGGAATCAGCGTGGAACTGGGTCCTTCGCAAGGCCCTGGCGATCAAACAGTTCCAATCCGCTCATCGGATCGCCAACTTTTAAGCAGTGGCTTCAAGGCGATCTTCCGACAGACCGGCTACGAACATCAGAACAGCTACAGCGATCCCAACGCCTTGCAGTCAACCTTGTACAGCATCGTAAAAATTGCCACCACAATGAAATGGAAAAGTCATGCGTAACTTCACGAAGATAGCGCAATTTTTCGCTTTATTCGTCCTGTCTCTGGCTGGTAATCATCCCGCAGCCGCTGAAAGTTCGATAACAGGGGAGCACCAAATGATAGCAACCAAAAACAGACTCGCTGAAATGGCCTCTGGGAGCCAAACGATCTGCGTTGGCCGATTCCTGATCGATGTACCGAACGAGGCAACGGTGGTTTATGGCCCCGCGCGCGTCCCAGTTTATCTGACACGAATTGAAGGACAAGGTGCAGAGCTCGACAGCGTAGTGAAGCGCGCTATCGCCAAGGTCCATACGGACCGGGAATTGGCCCGCGGTGGTTTAACCGGCGAAAAATCGATGCTTGGGAAAGTACTTCCTGGCATAGGAGAACAACACAAGCTAGTGATTGGTATCGGAAGAGGAGAATTCTCGAACTACAACGTTCAATCGTTCATTCGCCTTAACGATGATTTATTTGTACAGGAATACGAAATCAACGGCGAGGGAGACGCGTTTGCAGAGGCGGTCGCATTATTGACAGACGTTGCTCGCTCACTGCGCAGCCGAGCGAACGATGAGATCCCGAACGAGCCTGGCATTTGCCTGGACGGGGCCTTCCTGCAAGAACCGTCACGCTATATTCTGGAGGAAGTCACCCTTGGCATTCGTCTCAAGAAGTTTGACGACGTCCATATCACAATCGAAATGACGAAGAAGGACATCTTCATCGAATCGGATGCATTGGAACCAAGGCTGAAGCATGCCAAGCAGGGCGCTATCGCATCTGGAATGGGCCAGTGGTATTCCCGTATCAAATTCCTGCGAAGCGGCTATCGTCACCTTGGCGGTTGGGAAGGGTTCGAGGTGTTGACGCATAAACCTGCGCAGAAATTCGAGGGCGAAAACCACGAGTTTGCTTTTCAAAGCCATGGCGAGCCCAAAAATCCCTTGCTGCCAGTGCTTCAGATCGAACTCCACACCGGCGTGAAAGCGAACAGAACCGGCGGGACCAAACCTTCGATCAGCGACGAAGAAGCCATATTCTTGTGGGACACCGTTATCGGTTCTATCAGACCTCGGCCAATGGCCGTGCGCCCCTAACCGGCAACGCCGGCTCAGGTTTGCAGGAAACGCTCAATAATGCCGGTCGAGCCGAAGGCGGCGCGGCGCAGGCGATCGTTGACGCCCAGCCAGGCATCGTCTGTCGGCGGTGCTTCCACGAGGATCAGTTCGACCTGCTGCTGGTCCATCGCGCGCAACGCGGCATACACACCATAAGC
>NZ_LMFZ01000026.1 GCF_001427305.1 Duganella sp. Root1480D1
GACAACGCAAACGGCGAGTAGTGGATCAGCGCGGCACACCGCCCACGCAGCTTGAGTTCCGCAAGGGTTTTTTCGATGTCGCCAGTCGGCAACAATGCTACTGGCGCCTTGGGCGCGTAATGCGATTCCAGCGTGCCGGACGCGCGCGGCGCAGCCAGGTCGGGCTGGCGCGGCATGGTGCCGATCACGCCGGCGATCTGCTGCGCGGTGATGTGGCCGGGGCGCAGCAACACCAGGCCATGGGTGGCCAGGCGCGACATGTCGAGGATGGTTGATTCGATGCCAACCTGGCTCGAGCCGCCATCGAGGATGGCCACCAGGCGCGGGTCGTCGCCGAATTCGTCGTGCACGTGCTGGGCGGTGGTCGGGCTGACGTTGCCGAACTTATTGGCTGACGGCGCAGCGATACCGCCCTTGCCTTCCTTGAATGCTTGCAGCAGCTGCATCGCCACCGGGTGCGATGGGCAGCGGATGCCGACCGTATCCTGGCCGCCGGACACGGCGTCGGGAATGTGGGCGTTGCGCTTCAGGATCAGCGTCAATGGGCCGGGCCAGAAGGCACGCACCAGGGCGCGCGCTTCATCGGGTACGTCGGTGGTCCAGTAATCGATGTTGGCACCGGGGGCGACGTGCACGATTACCGGATGGTCTTGCGGGCGGCCTTTGGCGGCGTAAATCTTTGCGACGGCGGCCGGATTCTCCGCATCCGCACCGAGGCCGTACACGGTCTCGGTGGGAAATGCGACCAGGTCGCCATTCGCCAGCGCGGCTGCCGCGCCGGCGATATCGCGGGATGCTGCGTCGGTCATGCTTCGATCCCGAGGATGGCGCAGGCGGCGTTGAGGTGCTGCTGCGCTTCCACCAGCGTCGGGGCGACGAAGGTCAAATGGCCCATCTTGCGGGCGCGGCGCGGTTCTTCCTTGCCGTACAGGTGCAGGTTGGCGCCTGGCAGGGCCAGTACCTTGTTCCACGCCGGTTCGCGCACATCGTCACCTTCGCCTTCGTACCAGATGTCGCCGAGGATGTTCAGCATGACGGCCGGCGAATGCTGGCGCACGTCGCCCAGCGGCAGGCCGGCCATGGCGCGCACCTGCTGTGCGAACTGGCTGGTGACGCAGGCGTCGATGGTGTAATGGCCGCTGTTATGCGGACGCGGCGCCATCTCGTTGACCACCAGTGAACCGTCGGCCAGCACGAAGAATTCGATGCACAGCACGCCCACGTAACCCAGCTCCGCCACGATGGCTTGCGCTGCGGCCTGCGCCTTGCGAGCGCAGTCGGCGGTGATGTTCGGGCCCGGCACGGTGGTGGTGAACAGGATGCCGTCGCGGTGGACGTTTTCAGCGATCGGGTACACGACCGAGGCGCCATCGGCGCCGCGTGCGGTCAGCACCGACACTTCATACGCCAGAGGCAGCATCTTCTCCAGCAGGCAGGTGACTTTGCCCATGCCGTCGAAGGCGGCACGCACGTCGTCGCGCGACTTCACGCGGACCTGGCCCTTGCCGTCGTAGCCCATGCGGACAGTCTTCAGAATGCCCGGCAGCAGGTCGTCGCTGATGGCGTCGATATCGGCGTCGGTGGCGATGACTTTATGCGGCGCAGGCATCACGCCCGACTTGGCGGCGCTGGCCACGAAGAAGCCCTTCTCCGCGATGCGGTCCTGCGCCACGGACACGCCGTGCGCATCCGGCGCCACGAAGACCGATTGCGCCAGGCGCGACAAGCTGTCGGCCGGCACGTTCTCGAACTCGGTGGTGACGGCGACGCATTGCGCGGCCAGTGCATCCAGGCCGGCAGCATCGCTGTAGTCGGCGTTGATCAGGCGATTGGCCGCCTGCCCCGCAGGACAATCGGCGGACGGCTCCAGCACGGCAACGCTGTAGCCCATGCTCTGCGCGGCGTGCGCGAACATGCGGCCAAGCTGGCCGCCGCCCATCACGCCCAGCCACGCCGGAGGGTTCTTCACATTACTCATACAGGCAAAACCATTGCTTTAGCGGCCGCGGTTTGGGATACGCGGAATTCTTCCAGTCTGGCAGCCAGCGCATCGTCGGTGGTGGCGATGATCGCCACTGCCGTCAGGCCCGCGTTGGCGGCGCCAGCCTCGCCGATGGCGAAAGTCGACACCGGTACGCCCTTCGGCATCTGCACGATGGACAGCAGCGAGTCTTCGCCGCGCAGGTACTTGGACGGCACAGGCACGCCCAGCACCGGCACGATGGTCATTGCAGCAACCATGCCTGGCAGGTGGGCCGCGCCGCCGGCGCCAGCGATGATGGCGCGCAGGCCGCGAGCGCGGGCGCTCTTGGCGTAGGCATACATCTCGTCCGGCATGCGGTGGGCGGAAATCACTTGCGCCTCATACGGCACGCCGAACTGCTTCAGCATGTCGACGGCGTTCTTCATCACGTCCCAGTCCGAAGACGAGCCCATGATGATGCCGACCAGTGGTTTGTTGTCGGACATGGCTTATACCTTCAGCTTTTCGCCGGTCAGGCGTTCGATGGCTTCGAAGTACTTGGCCTGGGTCTTTTCGATCACTTCCGCCGGCAGGGCTGGTGCCGGCGGGGTCTTTTGCCAGTCCGTCAGGGTTTCCAGGTAGTCGCGCACGAACTGCTTGTCGTAGGACGGCGGCGAGATGCCAGGACGGTAGGAGTCGGCTGGCCAGAAACGCGAGGAGTCGGCGGTCAGCACTTCGTCCATCAGGTGCAGGACGCCGTTGTCGTCCAGGCCGAATTCGAACTTGGTGTCGGCGATGATGATGCCCTTGGTCGCAGCGTAGTCGGCGGCGGTGGTGTACAGCTTGATCGCCACTTCGCGGATCTTGGCGGCCAGTTCGGCGCCGATTTTCTTTTCCATCTCTTCGAAAGAGATGTTTTCGTCGTGTTCGCCCAGGTCTGCCTTGGCAGCCGGGGTGAAGATTGGTTCTGGCAGCTTGTCAGCTTGCTGCAGGCCTTCCGGCAGCTTGATGCCGCAGATGGAACCGGTGGCCTGGTAGTCCTTCCAGCCGGAGCCGATGATGTAGCCGCGTACCACCGCTTCCACCAGGATTGGCTTCAGGCGCTTGGCCACAACGGCGCGGCCTTTTACCTGCTCCACTTCGTCTTGTGCCACGACCGATTCCGGGGTGACGCCGGTCAGGTGGTTAGGGACGATGTGGCCCAGTTTCTCGAACCAGAAGTCGGACATCTGGTTCAGGACCATGCCTTTACCAGGGATCGGCTCGTTCATCACGACGTCGAACGCGGACAGGCGGTCGGTGGTGACGATCAGGATCTTGTCGGTGCCGACGGCGTAGTTGTCGCGCACTTTACCGTGGCCCAGCAGGGGGAGGGATTTGATGGAGGATTTGTACAGGCTGTTCATGGCGGGGGTACTTTGAGATTTTAAAACCGGTAAACCGGCCGGATGGCCGTCCCGACGCGGCGGTGGTGAATCCAGTGTCCGACCCTGCGGGTCAGACACTGCACTGCCGGTTTTACTTGACGATCTGGGCCAGTTCGCCGGCCTTGTAACGTTCAGCCATCTTCTCCAGCGAGATAGGCTTGATCAGCGACGCGCGGCCTTCGCAACCGAACGCCAGGAAGCGTGCCTTCACCACTTCTTCAGCAGCAGCACGTGCTGGCTTCAGGAAGTCGCGTGGGTCGAACTTCGATGGGTTCTCGAACATGTACTTGCGCACGGCAGCGGTCATGGCCAGGCGGATATCGGTATCGATATTGATCTTGCGCACGCCGTGACGGATGCCTTCCTGGATTTCTTCCACTGGCACGCCATAGGTTTCCTTCATGTCACCGCCGAATTCGCGGATGATGGCCAGCAGTTCCTGCGGCACGGAGGAAGAACCGTGCATCACCAGGTGGGTGTTAGGAATGCGGGCGTGGATTTCCTTGATGCGGTCGATCGCCAGGATGTCGCCGGTTGGCTTGCGGGTGAACTTGTAGGCGCCGTGCGAGGTGCCGATCGCGATAGCCAGCGCGTCGCACTGGGTCTTCTGCACGAAGTCGGCAGCTTGCGCCACGTCGGTCAGCAGCTGTTCGCGGGTCATGGTGCCTTCCGCGCCGTGGCCGTCTTCCTTGTCGCCCTTCATGGTTTCCAGGGAGCCCAGCACGCCCAGTTCCGCTTCCACGGTCACGCCGATGGAGTGGGAGAACTTCACCACTTCCTTCGACACTTCGACGTTGTATTCATAGGAAGCAACGGACTTGCCGTCAGCCATCAGGGAACCGTCCATCATCACCGACGAGAAGCCGGATTTGATTGCAGCCATGCAGACTGCCGGCGACTGGCCGTGGTCCTGGTGCATGACGACTGGAATGTGCGGGTAGGCTTCGATCGCTGCGTCGATCAGGTGGCGCAGGAAGGCTTCGCCAGCGTACTTACGGGCGCCAGCGGAAGCCTGCATGATCACCGGCGCATTGACGGCGTCGGCAGCGGCCATGATGGCTTGCACTTGTTCCAGGTTGTTGACGTTGAATGCCGGGATGCCGTAGCCGTGTTCAGCGGCGTGGTCCAGCAGTTGGCGCATGGATACGAGGGACATGGTAGTACTCCAATAACAATAAAGAAATCGTTAGCGTTCGTTATCGAGCCGAATCGGCGCGGTGAGTGAACTCACCTACTTTCACGATACGCAAAGCGTTCGTGCCGCCCACCTTGCCCATCGGCGCACCCCAGGTAACCACAATCATATCGCCCTTCTGGGCAATACCCTGTTTTACCAGAAGGTCTTCCGCATTGCGCAACACGACGTCGGTCGGTGCGTCCTGCATCAGTTGGTGGGTGCAAACGTTACGGTACAAGGCCAGCTTGCGCTGGGTGACGGTGCTCGGCGTGAGCGCAATAATCGGGGTGTCGATGTTGTGGCGGCTCATCCACAGCGCGGTGGAGCCGGATTCGGTCAGGGCCACAATCGCCTTCACGCGCAGGTGATGCGCGGTGAACAGGGCGCCATAGGCGATCGACTGGTCGATGCGGGTGAAGCGGGCGTTCAGGAAGTCCGCATCGAGCTTGTTGTATTCGGATTGCTCGGCTTCGGTACAGATGGCCGCCATCATTTCCACAGTTTCCACTGGGTACTTACCGGACGCGGTTTCAGCCGAGGTCATCACGGCATCGGTACCGTCCAGCACGGCGTTGGCCACGTCCGACACTTCCGCGCGGGTCGGCACAGCGTTGAAGATCATCGACTCCATCATCTGGGTCGCGGTGATCGCAATCTTGTTCGACTCGCGCGCCATGCGGATCATGCGCTTCTGCAGCGCAGGCACGGCAGCATTGCCTACCTCGACAGCCAGGTCGCCGCGGGCCACCATGATGCCGTCGGAAGCGTTCAGGATTTCCTGCAGCGCAGGAATCGCCTCAGCACGCTCGATCTTGGCGATCATCATCGGCTTGAAGCCGAATGGCTCGCCGGCGATGTTGGCCAGCTGGCGCGCCATTTCCATATCGGTGGCGTTTTTCGGGAAGGAAATCGCCAGGTAATCGGCCTGGAACGACATCGCAGTCTTGATGTCTTCCATATCCTTGGCGGTTAGCGCCGGCGCGGTCAAGCCGCCGCCCTGGCGGTTGATGCCCTTGTTGTTGGACAGCTCGCCGCCGATCTTCACGGTGGTGTAGATCTCGCTGCCGACGATCTTGTCTACGGTCAGCACGATCAGGCCATCGTTCAGCAGCAGCACGTCGGCCGGCTTCACATCGGTTGGCAGGCTCTTATAGTCCAGGCCAACGCGCTCCTGGTTGCCCAGTTCGCCGTTCTCGCCCCACTTGGCGTCGAGGACGAACTTGTCGCCCTTGGCCAGTTCGATCTTGTTGTTCTCGAACTTGCCGATACGGATCTTCGGACCTTGCATGTCGGCCATGATCGCCACTTCCTTGCCGCATTCCGCAGCCGCCTTTCGCACCAGGGCCGCGCGATCGATATGATCCTGCGCCTTGCCGTGGGAGAAATTCAGGCGGACCACGTCGACGCCAGCCTTGATCATCTGGATCAGGATGCTGAGGTCGGTCGATGCTGGGCCGATAGTTGCGACGATCTTGGTACCACGTGCCATGAAGGTTTCCTTCGTGTGAGCTTAAAAAAGTTCAAAAGGCGCCTTGCGGGCGCCTTTTACCGTGTTACTGGGCGCGTTGCGCCAGGATTTCCACTGCCGGCAGGGTCTTCCCTTCCAGGAATTCCAGGAAGGCGCCGCCGCCGGTGGAGATATAGCCGATCTTGTCGGTGATTTGGTACTTGGCGATTGCAGCCAGGGTGTCGCCACCGCCGGCGATCGAGAAGCCCTTGGAATTGGCGATCGCCAAGGCCAGGGTCTTGGTGCCTTCGCCGAACTGGTCGAACTCGAACACACCGACCGGGCCGTTCCAGACGATGGTACCGGCTTCGGCGATCTGGACAGACAGCTTGGCGGAGGTTTTAGGACCGATGTCCAGGATCATGTCATCGTCGGCCACGTCAGCTACCGCCTTTACGGTCGCGGCAGCGGTAGGCGAAAATTCTTTCGCGCACACCACGTCTTCCGGAATCGGCACAGTGGCGCCGCGGGCAGCCATGATGTCGATGATGGCCTTGGCTTCAGCGACGAGGTCGGCTTCCGCCAGCGACTTGCCGATCTTCAAGCCGGCAGCCAGCATGAAGGTGTTGGCGATGCCGCCGCCGACGATCAGGTTATCCACCTTGTCGGCCAGCGATTTCAGGATCGACAGCTTGGTCGAGACTTTCGAGCCAGCCACGATAGCCAGCAGCGGACGCGCAGGCGCGCCCAGGGCCTTGCCCAGCGCATCCAGCTCGGCAGCCAGCAACGGGCCGGCGCAAGCGATCGACGCGAACTTGGCGATGCCGTGGGTAGTGGCTTCGGCGCGGTGCGCGGTGCCGAAAGCATCGTTCACGTACACGTCGCACAGCTTGGCCATTTTCTGGGCCAGCTCATCGGAATTCTTCTTCTCGCCCTTGTTGACGCGGCAGTTTTCCAGCAGCACCACCTGGCCGGCAGCGACTTCCACACCACCGACCCAGTCCTGTTTCAGTTCAACCGGCTGGCCCAGCAGCTCGGACATGCGCTTGGCGATTGGCGCCAGGCTGTCTTCCGGCTTGAACTCGCCTTCGGTTGGACGGCCCAGGTGGGAGGTAACCATGACCTTGGCGCCAGCGCCCAGGGCCGCCTTAATCGCCGGAATCGAAGCACGAATGCGCGTATCTTCGGTGATATTGCCCGCATCATCCTGCGGCACGTTCAGATCTGCACGGATAAAGACGCGCTTGCCCTGCAGCGCATCCTGCGCTACGAGGTCTTCCAGGCGGTTGAATTTCAGCATGGTTACTCAGGGGTCACAGTTGGAAAGAGCGCTATTTTACCTTAAGCCGAATTCGGGGTCAGGTCTGTCATTCGGACACCAAAGCCGCACTTTTGATCTTCCTCAAACCGTCCTCACGCAATTGTGCAGGTGTCTGGCCCGTGACCTGGCGAACGCTGCGGGCCATATGGCTTGGATGCGAAAAACCGGCTTCCAGCGCGATTTCGGTATTGGTCAGCTTGCCGGCCTGCAGGAGCTGGCGGGCGCGCTCGACGCGGCGGGCCAGCACGAAACGGTGCACCGGCATTCCGGCCGCCTGCCGGAACAGTTCCTTGAAATGGGACACGCTGAAGCCAGCCACAGCGGCCAATTCTGCCAGCGACAGGTCCTGGTCGAGGTTGGCCTCGACATAGTCTTGAACTGCACGAAGCTGCCAGGCCGGCAAGGCGCGGGCGGACGCTGCGGCAGGCCGTCGGGAGGCCAGCGTTTGCAGCGCCAGCAAGCGGGCAGACAAGGCGCTGGCCAAGCTGTCCGCGAAGATACGGCCGCCTGGATGGCCGTCCTGCTCTTCCGCCTGCATCATCCAGCCGATACGCTCGACCTGCGGGTCGCGTATGTGGATGGCGGGTGCCAGCTCGGCGCCAAGCCGCATGTGCTCGGCAGTATCCAGCATCAGGGATGGATTCAAGCGCAGCAGCAAAGAGGTGGCAGGCGCCGTCAACGTCCAGCGTGTGCTGGAGCCAGCCGGGACCACGCAGAACTGGCCATGCAGCCGAGTCCCCTGCCGCTCGTACCTGCCAGCGCGATAGCTGACCGGCACCGGCGAGCCCAGGTGCAGGCACAACACATGGCGCCCATCAACCGGCGAGTCGAAGCGGCCATGCGGTACGGGCGAGGTCAGGACATCCAGCAGCGGTACCTCGTCCCGCACTGGGTAACACGAAGGTCTGATCGTCATTGCGTCCTCTCACGCAGGAAATGGGAGAGTGCGCCATTTCTGGCGCCGGTGCAATAAGAAATCAGCCGTTTATGCTCGCCAGCGGCCGATTATGCGCGCAACCCTCCGTCCCCAGCCGATAGCATCGATTCCACCAACCAGCTACCGCATGGAGACCCCAATTGAAACGCCGTGACTTCCTTTCCCTGGCTGGCGCCGCCCTCGCCGCAAGCGCCGTACCGCCACTATCCATCGCCGCCGCCGCAACCGAGGCCGCAAGATTCCGCGCCGCGCGCCGCTTCGCAGAACTGCCGTTCGGCCGCATCGCCTACGCCGAACGTGGCGCAGGCCTAAAGGCAGCCCTGTTCCTGCACGGCGCCCCGCTGAACAGCTTCCAATGGCGCGGCGCGCTCGACCGCCTGTCGTCCCACCGCCGCTGCATTGCGCCCGACTTCATGGGCCTCGGATACTCGGAGATACCCGCCGGCCAATCGCTGGCAGCATCCGCCCAGGCCGACATGCTGGCCGCCCTGCTCGACAAGCTCGGTGCCGGCACGGTCGACATCGTCGCCAGCGACAGCGGTGGCGCAGTCGCCCAGCTTTTCCTGCTGCGCTACCCGCAACGCGTGAACAGCCTGATGCTGACCAACTGCGACATCGAGCCCCACAGCCCGCCGGCCGAAATCGCACCGGTACTGGAAATGGCCCGCAACGGCACCCTGGCCGACGACACCGCCAAATGGTTGACCGACAAAGCACTCGCTCGTTCCACGTTTGGCGCCGCGGTCTTCCACAACCCCGCCCAACTGACCGACGAAATCATCGAGTACTACGCAGCACCGCTGGTGAGTTCACCGCTGCGGCGCGCGCAGTACCACGCGTTCCACAACGCCCTGTCGCCGAATCCGCTGGCCGGGATCGAATCCCAACTGCGGCGCAGTTCAGTGCCCGTGAAAATGGTGTGGGGCGCCAGCGATACCATCTTCACACTGGCCGACGCGCGCTACCTCGACCAGCTCTTCCCGGGCTCGCAAGGTATCCGCGCCATCCCGGAGGGCAAGCTGTTCTTCCAGGAAGAATTCCCCGACATCATTGCGGAAGAAGCCCGCAAGCTGTGGAAGGTTTAGTAGCGGATTTCCAGGTTGTGCCCATCCGGATCTTCGAAGTAGCAAGCCAGCGCCAGCCCACGTGCGCCATACTGTGACTGCGGCTGGCCGCTGGTGCGGTCCATATGGTTGCCACCGAACGGAATGCGGCGCTCGCGCAACTGCGCCAACACGCGCTCGAAATGTTCAGGATCAACGCGGAAGGCCAAATGCAGATGCATGGTTGGCGGCTCCGCCAGCAAGTCCAGCGTGAAGCCCTCGCTGACGCGCACGACCTCGAACGGCCCTGCCCTGCCCTCGTGCTTAAAGCCAAGCACTTCCTCATAAAAACGGATTGATGCCGCCGGGTCGCCCACCCGCAAGATCATGTGGTCCAGTTCCGCCATCGCGCCTCCCAACAGTGTTATCGGAATTTCCAGGAATCCGTAGAATACATTGCCTATTGAATAACAGGAGGTGAATTTGGATCAACGCATCATCCCAGGCCTGCGCGCGGACAACTGGACGCTCGGCATGAGCGAAGACGATATCCGGGCTTTTTTGATTACAAGCCGAAGCGCGAGCGTACATGCCTGAAATACCAGCAGGTGAATTTTATTTTAGGAAAGCAGCAAGAACTGCTCTTCATGCACCTGCACAGCGACTACGACGGCACCTTCCGCGGCATCGGCATCGGTTCGAGCCTGGCCGACGTCCAGGCCGAGCTTGGCCGCCCCCATTTCAGTTGGGACGGTGTATTTTGCGTTGAAGGCTTTCCGGGCATTTCATTCATGCTTTCCTCACGCAAGAACAGCGGCTTTTACGGCCTGGAAGACGAAGAACCCGAAGATCGCGAACACTTGTATGGGTATGCGCTGAAAGACCTCATCATCGAGCGCATCGTCATCTCATCAAAGGACTAAGCAAGCAGCAAGCGCAAGGCAGTAAAGCACGCCATGCCGAACACAATGGTCTCCAGCATGTTGCGGCGAGCGAGGTAGTAGGCGACGGCGGCGGCGCCCGCCAGCAGCTTGTAATTATGGAAGCTGAATTCGACCGTCCCCTGCGGGTCGAGCAGCAGGTCGGGGCCGATGATGGCAGCCAGGGCGCAGGAAGGCGCATAGCGCAGCATTTCCTGCACGCGGGTCGGAATCGAGACGTGCTCGCCAATCACCCAGAACGAGGAGCGCGTAATGGCGGTGGCGCAGGTAAGGGCGGCAATCGTCAGCCAGATTTCGAGATCAGACACTGGCAGCCTTTCGTCGTTCGATCATTCCTTCCACCACCATGGCGCTTGCCATGCCAACCAGCACGGCAGCCAGCAGGCCAAGCTTGTACGGGAAGCCATGTGCGAGCACGGCGGTCACGGCCGCCACCAGCGCGCCGCACAGCGCCGGACGGGTAGCCACCATCGGCACGGTGATGCAGATAATCGCCAGTGTGCCGGCAAAGCCCAGGCCCCATTCGGCCGGCACTGCGCTGCCAAGGAAGATGCCGGCGATGGAGCCGGACTGCCATGCCAAGAAATTCGGATACAGCAGGCCGCGCAGGTAAGACACCTTGCCCAACGCAGGCTTTTCGGTCGGATAGCGCTGCAGGAACATGGCAGTCGTCATGTCACCGGCGCCGAAGCCAAGCAGGAAACGGCGCCACAGCGGCAGCTTGGCAAAGTGCGGCGCCAGCAAGGCGGCAAAGATCACAAAACGGAGATTGACCACCACCGCAGTCAGGAAGATTACCCAGATCGGCGCGGCAGCGGCAATCAGGGGCAGCGAAGCGAGTTGCGCGGAACCGGCAAACACCAGCAAGGTCATGCCCAGCGCCTGCGCCACGGTCAATCCGGACTTGACCATGGCCACGCCCACCACCAGCCCCCAGGCAGCGATGCCAAACAGGGTTGGGGTGCCGTCGTTCAGCCCGGCGCGCCAGGATGGCTCGTGGTGGGCAGCGACGTCGGGCAGGCTATCTGGAGAACTCATTTGCAACCGCATAGGAAAGCCGACATTCTACCGACGAATGCTTTTCGCCGCCGGGATGCATTAAAATCTTGGTTTTTGATCTCGCGGAGTGTTATAAAATGAGCAACGCCACCCAGCCAGTAGAACTCGATGGTAAAGACCTGCCGGCCTACTGCCCGAATCCAGCCATGCCGCTGTGGTCTTCGCACCCGCGCGTGTTCCTGGACTTCAAGCATGGCGAAGCGAAATGCCCATACTGCGGCACCCAGTACAAGCTGAAGCCAGGCGCCGACGCCGGCCACCATTAATCACCGATCCCGGAGCCCGGATGGCAGCGCGTAAACACCAGAATGGCAGTGCGGCGGAAGTCGAAGCCGCCTTTTACGATGCCTTGAACCGGGCCGACCTGGAAGCCCTGATGGCCCTGTGGGCGGACGACGAGGAAATCGTCTGCGTCCATCCCGGCGGCCCGCGCCTGATCGGGCACCGCGCCATCCGCGATTCCTGGAGTGCACTTTTGGAACATGGCGGGTTGCAAATTCGCCCATCCCAACTGCATGAAACACACAACCTGATGAGTTCGGTGCATACTGTGATCGAGGGCGTCACAGCGGCAAGCGGCGAGCCGGCCCACCTGATTTCGACCAATGTGTACGTTAAGACACCGAAGGGTTGGCGCATTGTGTTGCATCATGTGTCTGTAGCGCCGGGACCTGTTCCCGTCGATCCGCGCGCTCAAATACTGCACTAAAAAAAAGGGGGACCAGGCCCGCTGGGCCGATCCCAGCCGCGCCATGAACTACATCGCCCCATTCTGGCTGCCCAGCGGCCATTTGCAGACCATCTATCCGGCTACCTGCATAGCCAAGCCCGACGTCCGTTACCGCCGTGAGCGGTGGCATACCCCGGACGCGGATTTCATCGATGTCGATTTCGTCGACGGCCAACCAGGCAAGCCTTTCGTGGTGCTTTTCCACGGGCTGGAAGGTTCGTCCGACAGCCACTACTCGCGCGCCCTGATGGCGGAAATCACGCGCCGCGGCTGGTCCGGCGCCGTGCCGCATTTCCGCGGCTGCTCGGGCGAGCCGAATCTGGCGCCGCGCTTCTACCATTCCGGCGACTCCGGTGAACTGGACTGGATCATCCGCCGCCTGCACCCGCATGCCAGCGGCAAGTTCTACGCATGCGGCGTTTCGCTCGGCGGCAACGTGCTGCTGCGCTGGCTGGGCGAATCGCAGCACCAGGCCGAGTTTGTCGACGCGGCTTGCGCCGTGTCCGCGCCGCTCGACCTGGCGCAGGGCGGCAACGCCTTGTCGCGTGGCCTGAGCCGCCTGTACACGCGCATGTTCCTGCAAACGCTGAAGCCGAAATGCGTCGCCAAGCTGCAGCAATTCCCCGGCCTGTTCGACCTCGATGTGCTGATGGCGGCGCAGGACTTGCACGCCTTCGACAATGTGGTGACCGCGCCGCTGCACGGCTACCGCGATGCCGACGATTATTGGGACCGTGCCAGCGCCAAGCACGTGCTGACCGACATCACGGTGCCAACCCTGGTGCTGAATGCGAAAAACGATCCCTTCATGCCGGGCGAATACCTGCCGCGCAAGGCCTCGCGCCGGGTGGTGCTGGACTATCCGGAACAGGGCGGGCATGTAGGCTTTGCCACCGGCCGCCTGCCGGGCAGCCTGGATTGGCTGCCGCTGCGCATGTTGAACTTCCTGACCGCCATCGAAACCACCGAGATGGCCGAGGCTTGAGCGATGGATGAAATAGTCAAACAGGCGATGGCCAAGTGGCCCAATGTGCCGCATTGCTACGGCTGGCTGGCGCTCGATGCGCGCGGCAACTGGCGTATGCGCGACGAACGCGCGCAGCATTTCAACGAAGCAGGCGACAAGCTGACCAACCCGGCGCTGGTCGGCTTCATCACGCGCAATTACCAGAGCGATGAGCAGGGCCGCTGGTATTTCCAGAACGGCCCGCAGCGCGTGTACCTGAACCTTGAGACCACCCCTTTCATTGCGCGCACCGATCCGGTCCACGGCTTTGTGCTGCATACCGGCGCGCCGCTGGGCGAAATCGATGCGGCCTGGCTGACCGAGGCCGGCGAACTGTTGCTGCGCAGCGGTGACGTGCTGGCCCAACTCGACGACCGCGACTTCGCGCAGGTGCTGCCGCAGCTGGAACTGAATGGCCGCCCGGTGGGCGACAATGCCCTGCTGGCATGGCTGGATGTCGCGGCCAGCGATCCAGCCAGCCTGTCGCCCCTGACCTTGCGCGTCGGCGAACGCGCCGTGCCACTGGCAGCCATCGCGCGCGACAGCGTGCCGCAAGCGTTCAGCTTCGAACGCCTGCCGCAACCCTGACCATTATTCCTTGTCCTTCTTCTTATCGCCCAGCATCTCCTTACGCTTGGCCTGCAGCTCGCGCTCGCGGGCATCGATTACCGACTGGTCATAATACGTCGCATCGGGTGCCTTGCGGGCCAGTGCCAGCTGGTCCAGTGCCGCCAGCACGCCGCCCAGCAGCACGTAGGATTCCGCCAGGGAGATATGCTGCAGGGCGATCTTGCCCTGCTTGGCGTAGGCCTGCGCCATGTAGTCATGCAGTTCCGGCTCACGGCGGTACATCTGTAACTGGTCGCGCAGGAAGCGCGTGGCCTCCTCGTATTTGCCGCCCTTGATCAGGGCATCGGCGTACTGCCACACCAGGCCGCGCGACAGCGGGTAACGGCCCTGCGCCTGCCTGGCCTCCTCGATGGCGGCCGCGATCACTTGCGGCTTGTCCTCCTGCGCCAGCTTGATCTCCAGCGACATGTAAGCCAATGCGGAATCCGTGGTGCCGCGCGGGATCGGGGTGGTGAACGCGCCCGCAACTGGCGGCTTGTCGATGGTGGCGCGCGCCTTGTCCAGCCATTCCTGCGCGGCGGCGAACTCGGAGCGCTTGAGCGACACCATGGCCATGCCATACTGGCCTGCGGCCACATTCTGCCGGCCCGGCTGCTGGATCTGGTTCTTGAACACGGCTTCCGTTTCGGACAGGCCCTTGCTGCTCTCGTCCTGCAGCACGCGGGCTCGGGCGCGGATCAGGTGGAAGTCCATGCCGTCCACGCGCTGGCTGAACTTCTGCTCGCGAATGCGGGCCTGGATATCGGCGATACGCTCGGTGGTCAGCGGGTGGGTCATCAACCAGGGCGGCATCAGGTCGCTGTACATGCGCGTGCTGTTCTGCATGCGCTGGAAGAACGACACCATGCCACTGGCGTCATACCCGGCCGCATTCATGATCTGGAAGCCGACGCGGTCCGCCTCACGCTCCGCATCGCGGCCGAAATTCAGTTGGCGCTGGATCGCCAGGCCCTGCCCGCCCATGAATACGCCAATCGCCGCGTCTGAACTGGACTTGGCGGCCAGTGCAGCCAGCAACATCGCCGCCAGCGGGATCAGGGCATCGTTCTTCTGCGCCCCAAGCTGTCGCGCAATATGGCGCTGTGCCACGTGGCCGATTTCGTGCGACAGTACCGAAGCGAGCTCGGATTCATTCTGCGCCGCCAGCAGCAATTGCGAGTGCACGCCGATATAGCCGCCCGGCATGGCGAAAGCGTTCAGGTTCTTGTCGCGGATCGCGAAGAAATAGTAATCGAGGTTGGCGTCGCCGCGCGCGCCCGGCCGTGCATCCACCAGCTTGGTGCCGAAGTTGTTCAGGTATTCGATGATCGGCGGATCATCCAGGTAGTCGCGCTCGAAGCGCAGGCTTTGCATGATTTCTTCGCCCAGGCGCTTTTCCATCACCGGCGACATGTCCTCGCGTGACGCATCGCCCAGCGTCGGCAATTCAGCCTGCTGCGCCTGCCCTGCCGGAGCGGCAATCAGCAGGCCGGAAACCAGTGCCGCCAGCAAGGGGCGGCGAAAATGTAGTGCATTCACAGTGCTATCATACCCGTTCAACAAGAGAGCTACGCGATGACCGAACACCTTACTCATTTTGACGCTGCCGGCCAGGCCCATATGGTCGACGTCGGCGCCAAGGCCGAAACCCACCGCATTGCCGTTGCCACCGGCAGTATCCGCATGAAGCCGGAAACGTTGGCGCTCATTCTATCGGGAACCGCCAAGAAAGGGGACGTACTTGGCATTGCACGCATTGCCGCCATCATGGCGTCCAAGCGCACGGCCGACCTGGTGCCCCTGTGCCATCCTTTGGCCCTGACCCGCGTCGCAGTGGACTTTACCACCGATGAACCAGGCAACACCGTCCATTGCCGCGCCCAGGTGGAAACCTACGGCAAAACCGGCGTGGAAATGGAAGCGCTGACGGCCGTGCAGGTCGGCCTGCTGACCGTGTACGACATGTGCAAGGCCGTCGACCGCGGCATGGTGATGACCGATATCCGCGTCACCGAAAAAGCGGGCGGCAAGTCCGGGGACTGGAAAGCCTGATGCTGCGCCGCGCGGCCGTCGCATCGTTACTGGCACTGCTCGCAGCGTGCGACAGCGATAACGGCGGACGCGGCGCGATAGCCGATGTGGCGAATGCCGAGTGGCACCGCAAAGACCTCAACGCACATTTGTCGCGCTGGCTGGCAGTAGCGCCGACGCCTTCCGGCTTGCTGCAGGCCCAATTCGATCGCAACTGGCAGCCAGCCGGCAAGACCACCGGCGACCTGACCAGCCATTGCCACCTGGTCTACGCCATGATGATCGGCTACGAGGCGACCGGCGACGCGCGCTACCTGGAGGCGGGAAAACGCGGCGCAGACTTCCTGCTCGCTGCCTTCCACGATCCGCTGCACGGCGGTTTTTTCCAGGGCGTCGATGCGCAGGGAAAGCCGGTCAACACCGGCAAGAACAGCTACGGCCATGCATTTGCCTTGTTCGCGCTTTCGCATGCGGCGCGCGTGACGGGTGAAGCGAAATACAAGGAAGCGGCGCTGGCGGCGTGGCAGGACATCCGCCGCAACCTGCGCGAGGCGGGCGGCGGCTTACGCGGCGTGGTGCCGCGAGATTTCGCCTCGGCGCCGGAGAAATATCACACGCAGAATCCCGTCATGCATATGTTCGAGGCCCTGCTGGCCCTGATCGATGCGACCGGCGATCAGCAAGTAGTGGCAGACACGCGCGCTCTGGGCGACTTTGTACTGAACCAGCTCATGGTCGGCCTGCCCGACGGCGGCGCATACATTCCGGAGTGGTATGACGCGCAGTGGAAGCCGCTGACGAACGACGACGCTTATACCGATCTTGGCCACCAGTTCGAATGGAGCCACTTGCTGCGCAGCGCGGAAAAGCGCGGCCTGCCGCCGCTGTATGCCGACGTGGCGGACCGCCTGCTGAAGTTTGCAGTGGCGAACGGCTACGACGAACAGGATGGCGGCATTTTCAACCGCATCTACCCTAGCGGCCAGGTCGACCGCAACAAATACTGGTGGCAGCAGGCAGAAGGCATGAAGGCCTTCCTGGCCGTGGCGCAGCGGCCCGACATGGCACGGCGCTACCAGGAAACGCTGGAACTGGTGGACAAGGAAATCCTCGACCGCGACAACGGCGGCTGGCGTTTCGGCGCCAAGGAAACCTGCTCGCGCGCCCCTTGCAGCAAGATCCAGCCCGACCCGTACCACCTGGTTGGCCTGGACTGGATGGCCCTATCGACAAAGCAATAATTGATGCGCGGCCTTATTGTACAATGGGCAATTGCTCATAAATAGACAATAACGACGATGGCGAGCGAAAACAAATTGCAGGAATATGCGTTTGAACAGATGAACCTGCAGGTTGGCGGGCGCATCCAGTTGATCACCCATCGCACGCTGCGGCCCATGCAGCATTTCTCCACTGTGATCGGCTGGGTCCGTGACGATTACATGATCGTCAAGATCCCGCTGGAGAACAACGGGCCGATCGCCATTACCGAAGGCGACAAGCTGACGGTGCGGGTATTCTCGGGCGTGAACGTCTGCTCATTCTCCACCGTCGTGCAGCGTGTCTTCCTGCGGCCGCTGATGTATGCCCATGTGGCTTTCCCCAGCGAGATCCAGGGCACCAGCCTTCGTGCCGCCATGCGGGTGAAGGTCGAGATTCCGGCCAAGATGTCGCGCGACGATGGGAGCCATGCTTCCGTCTTCCTGGTGAACCTGAGCGTTTCCGGCGCGCTGATTGAATCAGCCCAGCCTTTGAGCCGCGAAGGCGAAACAGTGCAACTGGACTTTACCCTGCTCGCGCCGCCTGATGACAGGCAAGTGCGCATCAATACCTCGGCGCTGGTACGCAATGCTACGGTGGTACAGTCGCAGAAGGATGGGCGGGATGTGTTCAGCTATGGCGTGCAATTCACCGGCCTGGACCCGGCGCATTTCACCTTGCTGCAAAACCTGACTTACGAGGCCATGCTGGCCGACCGGCAGAAAATCGTTTGACGTAATAGCAATGAACAACGCGTAGTGGGACGCCAGGCTGACGCTTTAGCCCCTCCGCACTGTTACATTTGGAGGATTTTCGAAATCCAAAATTAGTTAATATGCGGCAACTTGCCAAATGTTAACTAATGAAGGATTCTCGAAATTGAACTCCTCGTACTCGATCCCCCTTCTCCTGGCAGTGTCGCTAGCGACGGCCGGAAGTTCCGCTTACGCACAAGATACCTTTACGTATTCAGTCGGATCGAAATCCGGCACAGCGAGCTCGATGGCCGAAGCGATGCAGGCCATCCAGGCCGCTTCAGGTAGTGCCTCGGCCAGCTTCAAGCTGGTGGGGACCACACTTGGAGACAACTCGATTACATACAGCTATGCGTCTACGCCAGTCAAATACGCATTCTGGAACGTCTCGCATTTCAACTGCGAAGACTACGATTACAGTAATGCTCCTGGCGATTCAGTGGGTGCCCCCCGTGTCAGACTACTTGTCGGGTAATTCAATCGCTTTGATTGGAACCTGGCCAAGGGCCTGGCGCGTCGCGAAATGCAGTTGTCGCCTCGGAATCGACATC
>NZ_LMFZ01000027.1 GCF_001427305.1 Duganella sp. Root1480D1
CGCGCAAGTAGTGCGCCAGGCGGTTGGCGCGCGCATTCAATTCGCCATAGGAGACCGAACCCTGCTCGCCGATCAGGGCTGGCGCCTGCGGCTGCGCCGCTGCCAGCCGCGCAAACTCGGCATGCACCAGGCTTTCGCCAGGGTAGGCACGAGCCGTGGCATTGAAGTCGTGCAGCAGTTGCTGCATTTCCGCTTCGCCGTTCATGGCCAACTGCTGCAATGGCAGTTGCGGAGAGGCGGCCATGGCGGCCAGCACGTGCTGCCAGCGTGCCAGCAGGCGCTGGATGCTGGATTTGTCGAACAGGTCGCTGGCATAGGTCAGGTTGCCCGCGACGACTTCGCCGTTGTCGACCAGCGACAACGACAGATCGAATTGCGTGGTCGTGTTGTCCTGGGCCAGGCCGCCAATCGTCAAGCCTCGCAGCGCCAGCTCTCCGCTGTCGGGTGTGTTGTTCATCGACAGCACGACCTGGAAGATCGGGCTGTGGCCCAGGCTGCGTTCCGGCTTGAGCATTTCCACTACCTGCTCGAACGGCACACGCGCAGGGCCAGCGTGTTGACGAAGAAGCCGATCATGCCTTCCACTTCGCTGCGCTGGCGGTTGGCCACCGGCGTGCCGATCACCACCTCGTCCTGTCCGCTCAGGCGCGACAGCAGCAGCGACCAGCCGGCCAGCAGCGTCATGAACAGCGTCGTTCCTTGCTGCTTGCCCAGCGCACGCAGCGCCGAGACCAGCGATTCGGGCAAGGTCAAGCTCTCGTTGCCGCCAGCGTAGCTCTGCACCGCAGGACGTGCGCGATCGGTTGGCAGCTCCAGCAGGGTCGGAGCACCCTCCAGGTGGGCCTGCCAGAAGTCCAGCTGCCGTTGCAGTTCCGCCCCCTGCAGCCATGCACGCTGCCATGCGGCGTAATCGGCATAGTGCACGGCAAGCGGCGGCAGCGGATCGCTTTCACCCTGGCTGAAGGCGCGATACAGGGTGCTCACTTCGCGAATCAGGGTGGCAATCGACCATGCGTCGGAAATGATATGGTGCTGCGTAATCAGCAACACGTGTTCCTGTTCCCCAAGCACGAGCAGGCGGCCGCGGATCAGCGGCCCCTGCGCCAGGTCGAACAGCGCGCGCGATTCTTCCAGCGCCATGCGCTCGACGGCGAAAGCACGCTCGTGCCCGCTCAGCTCGCTCAGGTCCTGCTGCACCAGGGTGAAGCCGCAATCGGCCGGCGCGATATGTTGCAAGGGCTGGCCATCGGCCAGCACAAACGTAGTGCGCAGGCTTTCGTGGCGTGCCACCACGCGGTCCAGTGCCGCCGCCAGGGCCTTCTTGTCCAGTTCACCTTGCAGGCGCAGGCCGGCCGGCAAGTGGTACGCCACGCTTGCGGCATGGTCCAGCTGGTCCAGGAACCACAGGCGCTGCTGCGCCCAAGACAGCGGCACAGGCTGGCTGCGGTCGATCGGTTCGATCGCTCCCAGCTGGGTGTCCCGTCCAGCGCCTACGCGCAGCGCCAGATCCTTCAGCAGCGGCTGCTCGAACAGCTCGCGCAGCGCTAGTTCGACCTGCAGCACTTGGCGCAGGCGCGATACCACTTGCACCGCCAGCAGCGAATGCCCGCCCAGCTCGAAGAAGTGGTCGTGGCGTCCGACCCGCTCCACGCCCAGCAGCTCTTGCCAGACCTGCGCCAGCACCTGCTCCGCCTCGCCCTGCGGTTCCTCATAAGGCCGCGCCGCCAATGCCGCCTCGTCCGGTGCCGGCAAGGCCTTGCGATCGAGCTTGCCGTTGGCCGACAGCGGCAGAGCCTCCAGCAGCACGAAGGCGCTCGGGATCATGTAATCGGCTAGCCGGCGCGCCAGCGCCTGGCGCAAGGTCGCCGGTTCCAGCAATCCGGCGGCCGCTTCAGCCTGCGCCGTCAGGTAGGCTACCAGGCGTTGCCCGCCGGCCGCATCGCTGCGCGCCACCACCACCGCCTCGCGCACCCCGGCGCAGTCCTGCAACTGCGCCTCGATCTCGCCCAGCTCGATGCGCAGGCCGCGGATCTTCACCTGGAAGTCGTTGCGGCCCAGGTACTCGATGGCCCCGTCAGGCAGCCAGCGCGCCAGGTCGCCGGTGCGGTACAGCCGGCCCGGCGCAAACGGGTTGTCCATGAAACGTTCGGCAGTCAGTTCCGGACGGTTCAGGTAACCGCGGCCCACCGCCACGCCGCCGATGTACAGCTCGCCCGCCACACCCACCGGTACCGGGGCCATGCCGCTGTCGAGCACATACATCTGCACGTTGGCAATCGGATAACCGATCGGCACCTTGCCCGCCGGGCCCTGCGCCGTGCAGCGCCAGGCCGTGACGTCGATTGCCGCCTCGGTCGGTCCGTACAAGTTATGCAGGGCCACGGCCGGCAGGCGCGCCAGGAATTGCTGCTGCAGCGCGTAAGGCAGCGCTTCGCCGCTGCAAAGCACCTGGCGCAGCGTGCCGCAGCACGAGAGGTCGGCATGCTCGAGGAACAGTTGCAGCATCGATGGCACGAAGTGCATGGCCGTGATGCCGGCGCAGCGTGCCGCAGCACGAGAGGTCGGCATGCTCGAGGAACAGTTGCAGCATCGATGGCACGAAGTGCATGGCCGTGATGCCGGCCTCCTGCACCAGGCCGGCCAGGTAACCCGCATCCTGGTGGCCGCCCGGACGGGCCAGCACCAGTTGCGCGCCCGCCGCCAGCGGCAGGAAGAATTCCCAGACCGAGACGTCGAAGCCGAATGGGGTCTTCTGCAGCACGCGGTCCGCGCTGCCGATGCCGTACTCCTGCCAGGCCCAGCACAGGCGATTGACCACGGCGCGGTGTTCGTTCATCGCGCCCTTGGGCAGGCCGGTCGAGCCGGAGGTGTAGATCACATAGGCCAGGTGCTGCGAGCCGAGGCCGAGGGAAGCCGCATCGGGATTGCCTTCCGATTCTCCGGCGCAGGCCGTGGCCTGCGCGTCGAGTGCTAGCACCGGCACCCCGATTGGCGGCAAGCCGTCCTGCAGCCAGGGTTGCGTCAGCAGCGCCGCCGGGGCGCTGTCGGCGAACATATGCGCCAGGCGTTCGGCCGGATAGGCTGGATCGAGCGGCACATAAGCACCGCCGGCCTTTCTCGATGCCGCGCTCCATGCAGATCGCCACCCGCGTGTCGGGCTTGACCCCAAGCGCCAGCAGGCGGTGCGCGACGCGGTTGGCGCGCCGGTTCAATTCGTCGTAACTGAGCAGCTCATCGCCAAAGCGCAGCGCCGGCGCGTCGGGCTGGGCCAGCACGCGCGCTTCGAACAGCTGGTGCACCAGCACGTCCTGCGGCAAGTCGGCGGCACTGGCATTGAAGTCCAACAGCACTTGCCTGCGCCCCGTTTCGTCGAGCAGCGGCAAGGCAGCCACGGGCTGCGCATCGTCGGCCACCATGGCCGCCAGCACGGCCTGTAACTGGCCCGCCAGCCGCTCGATGCTGGCAGCGTCGAACAGGTCGCTGGCGTAGGTCAGGCTGCCGTGGATCGTCTCGCCGCCATCCACCAATGACAGCGACAGGTCGAATTGGGTGGTGGTGGCGACCTGCGGCACGGTTTCCAGCGTCAGCCCGGCCATGCCACCGTCGCCGGTGGTCGGCATGTTGTTCATCACAAACATCGCCTGGAAGATCGGGCTGTGGCCCAGGCTGCGCGGCGGATTGACGGCTTCCACCACCTGTTCAAAAGGCAGGTCCTGGTGTTCGTAGGCGTCCAGGGTGGATGCGCGCACCTGCTGCAGCAGCTGGGCCACGCTTGGCTGCTCGTCCAGCCGCACGCGCAGCGCCAGCGTATTGAGGAAGAAGCCAATCAGGGCCTCGACCTCGCTGCGCTGGCGGTTGGCCACCGAAGTGCCGATCACCACGTCGTCCTGCCCGCTCAGGCGCGACAGCAGGATTGCCCAGCCGGTAAGCGCCGACATGAACAGGGTTACGCCATGGCGCGCACTGAACTTGCGCAGCGCTGAGGTCAGCCCAGCCGGCAGCGCCACCTCGTGGCTGGCGCCGGCATAGCTTTGCCGGCCCTGGCGCGGGCGGTCGGTCGGTATGGCCAGCAGCGCCGGTGCCCCGCTCAGGTGACTGGTCCAGAACGCGAGTTGTTCTTGCAGCCGTTCGCCCTGCAGCCAGCCGCGCTGCCACGCCGCGTAATCGGCATACTGCAGCGCCAGCGGCGGCAAGGGGTCTGCTTCGCCCTGGCTCAGGGCGGCATACAATGCGCTGACTTCGCGCACCAGGATGCCAACCGACCAGCCGTCGGAAATGATGTGGTGCATGGTGACCAGCAGCACGTGCTCCTGCCCGGACAATGCCAGCAGGCGCCCGCGGATCAAGGGGCCGCGCTCCAGGTCGAAGCGCGCCAGCGCCTCCGCCTGCACCTGGCGCGCGACGGCAGCTTCCTGTTCATGCCCGCCCAGCGCACGCAGGTCGTGGCGCGCCAGCGCGAAACCCGCGTCCGGCGGCGCAATGCGTTGCAGCGGTCCGCCGTCGGCGCCCACGAAGCAGGTGCGCAGGTTTTCGTGGCGGGCCACGATGCGGTCCAGCGCAGCTTGCAGGGCCGCGCTGTCCAGCGCACCGCGCAGCCGCAAGGCCAGCGGCGTGTGGTAGGCCGCGCCGGCGGCCTGGTCCAGCTGGTCGAGGAACCACAGGCGTTGCTGCGACCAGGACAGCGGCAACGGTCCGTTGCGGTCGGCCGGCGCGATGGCCGTCATGGCGCTGCCGCGCGCCTGCATCACGCAGCGCGCGAAGCCTTCCAGCGTCGGCTGGGCGAACAGTTCGCGGATGCCGACGTCGACGCCCACCACCTGGCGCAGGCGCGAAATCAGCTGCACCGCCGACAGCGAGTGCCCGCCCAGCTCGAAGAAGTGGTCGTGCCGCCCCACCCGCTCCAGCTTCAGCAAATCCTGCCACACGGCCGCGATGGTCTGTTCCAGCTCGCCCTGCGGCGGCTCGTACTGGCGGCGTGCCAGCAGCGCCATGTCCGGCGCCGGCAGCGCCTTCCGATCGAGCTTGCCATTCGGCGTCAGCGGCAGGGCGTCCAGCAGCAGCAAGGCTGCCGGCATCATATAGTCGGGCAGGCGCCCTTTCAGCTGCTGGCGCAGGCTGTCGCTGTCCGGCCGCTGGACGCGCGCGGCCGCGCGCAGGCGGTCCAGTGGTTCCAGTCCGGCCAGGGCGTCCTCGGCGTCCATCCAGTCGATCAGGCAGGCCACCTCGTCCACGCCGATGCCCGACAGGGTGCGCATCACCGGCAGGCAGGTCTCAGGGGTGCCGATCAGCGACGCCGTGCGCGAATAGCGCTCGAAGGCGACCGACACGATGTTCTCGAGGTCCTGCTCGCTCGGCCGCTCGATCGGCAGCTCCAGGCTTTGCACCAGCGACTCCAGCAAGCCAAGGTGCGAACGCATATAGCGCATGAACGGCGCGCGCGCGCGCTCCAGTGTGGCCTCGAAATCGTCGCCGACGAAGGTGTGCACCATCAGGCTGACCTTGCCGCCGGCCGGGTCGAAGCCAGCCCGGCGGCGCGCCTCGCGGTACAGCGCGATCTTGTCGGCCAGCTTGGGCAAGGTCTGGCCCAGCAAGTGGGTCAGCACGTTCAAGCCCAGGCTGCCCGCCAGCTCGAAGGTTTCCGCGTTGCCGGCCGCCGTGATCCACAGTGGAAGCTCGGCCTGCAGCGGGCGCGGATAGATGCGGATATCGGCCGGCATGCCATTGCCGTCCTGGCAAGTGACGCTGTCGCCGCGCCACAGCGCGCGCAACCTGGCCAAACCATCGGCGGTCGCGGTGCGGCGCGCGGCGAAGTTGTCCGGCGCCAGCACGAAGTCGCGCGGGTGCCAGCCGGTGGCCACGGCCATGCCGACCCGGCCATGCGAGAGGTTGTCGACCACCGCCCACTCTTCCGCCACGCGGATCGGGTTGTGCAGCGGCAGCACCACGCTGCCGGCCCGCAACTGCACGCGCGACGTCATGGTTGCCAGGGCCGCGTTCAGCACGGACGGATTGGGATACAGGCTGCCCACTTCATGGAAATGGCGCTCCGGCGTCCAGATCGCTTCGAAGCCATGCTCATCGGCGAAGCGCGCCGACTGCAGGTACAGCGCGTATTTGTCGCCCTCGGCATAAGTGTCGGCCCCAAAATAGAACAGGCTCATGGCCGGGCCGGCATCGCTGCCGCCCTGCTGCGGCACCACGTAGGCCACCAGGCGCTTGTCGCCGGCGCCATCCTGGCCCGCCACCACCACCGCTTCTTTCACGCCGGGCAGCCCGGCCAGCACATGCTCGACTTCACCCGGTTCGATGCGGAAGCCGCGGATCTTGACCTGCTGGTCGATGCGGCCCAGGTACTCGATATTGCCGTCCGCCATGCGGCGCGCCAGGTCGCCGGTGCGGTACATGCGTTGGCCCGGGGCGCCGAACGGATCGGGCAGGAAGCGCTCGGCCGTCAGTTCCGGGCGGCGCAGGTAGCCGTGCGCCAGCCCGGCGCCGGCAACGAACAGTTCGCCCTGCACTCCCATCGGTACCGGCTGCAATTGCGCATCGAGCAAGTACAGGCGCGTGTTGGCAATCGGCCGGCCAATGCTGATGCGCGCCTGGCTGGCGTCGAGGCGGCACAGGCTGGACCAGATCGTGGTCTCGGTCGGCCCATACATATTCCACACAGCGGGAACATGGCGCAACAACACGCCAAGCAGGTCCGGCGGCAGTGCCTCGCCACCGCACAGGACGGTCAGCGGGCGTGCCAGTCGCGGCCAGCCCAGCTCGCACACGATGCGCCAGGTCGATGGCGTGGCTTGCATCAGGCTGACCTGGTGCGTGGCCAACGTCTCATGCAGGTAGTGCGGGTCGGCAGTGCGCGCCGGATCGGCCAACACCACGCTGGCGCCCACGGTCAGCGGCAGCCACAGTTCCAGCCCGGCGATGTCGAACGAGAGCGGCGTCACGTTCAGCACCACGTCCTCTGCCGTCAAGCCGGGCTCGCGCTGCATGCTGAACAGGAAGTTGGCCAGCGCACGGCGCCCCACTTCCACCCCTTTCGGGCGGCCGGTGGAGCCCGAGGTGTAGATCACATAGGCCGGCGCCTGCGCCGGCAGCGCCAGCGCAGGATTGCTGTCCGGCAGTGACGCCAGCTGTTCCCACTCGCTGTCCAGGCACAGGCTGGCGCAGCCGCCCAGCGGCAGGCGCGCGCGCAGCGCTTGCTCGGTCAGCACGATATCGGGCCGGCCGTCTTCCAGCATATACGCCAGGCGCTCGGCCGGGTATTGCGGATCAAGCGGCAGGTAGGCGGCGCCCGCCTTCCACGCCGCCAGCAATGCCGTCACCATGGCCGGCGAGCGCTCGATGCAGACCGCCACCAGGCCGCCGGGGCCGACGCCGCGCGCGGCCAGGCCGTGGGCCAGGCGGTTGGCCTGCTGGTTCAGTTCCCGGTAGCTGAGCGCAATGTCGCCGTGGCGCAGCGCGATGGCGTCCGGCCGCAGCGCGGCCTGGCGTTCGAACCAGGCGTGGGCGCCGCCATCGTCCGGTACCTCGAGCGCGCTGGCGTTGCAGTCTTCCAGCAGCACCTGGCGTTCCGCCGCCGGCACCACCGGCAGGCTGAGCAACGCCGTGCGCGGTGCGCCATCCAGCGCCTGCGCCAGTTGCTGCAGGGCCTGCTCCAGGTAGCCGCACAGGCGGGCGCCGTCGATGCCGGCCACGGTCTGGGCGCGCAGCACGAAGCCGTCGCCTTGGTCGTCCACCGACATCGAAATCGGGTAATTGGTACGCTCCTGCGCCGTCAGCAGCTCGATGCCGGGCGCCGCCGGGGCGGCGGCCTGCTCGGCGCCGGCGGCCTGGGCGTGGCGATAGTTGAACAGGGTGGTAAACAGCGGCGTCTGCACCGGCACGCCACTGCAGCGCTGGGCCAGCGCCAGCGAGGCGTGTTCGTGCTGCAGCAGCCCGCTCAGGCGGGCATGGCTGGCGCGCAGCGCATCGTCCACCGCCGTGGCGTCGATGTCGAGCCGCAGCGGCAGCGTATTGATGAACATCCCGAGCGCGCGGTCGGCGCCGGCGCCGCCCTGCATGCGGCCGAACAGCACGGTGCCGAACACTACCTGCTCGCGTCCGGTCAGCTTGCTCAGCACCAAACCCCAGCCCAGGTGCAGCATGGCCGCCGGGCTGACGCCCAGTGCGCGCGTGTGGCGCCGCAGCGCCTGTGCCAGCGCCGGCGCTAGGTCGAGGCGCGCCTCGCCGACGGCGCTGCCGTCGCCTTGCAGGTCGAACACATCGTAGGGGGCACACGGTTCCGCGATATCGCCCAGCGCCTGGCGGAAATATGCCTCGTGCGCATCGGTTGCCAGCCCCAGGCGGGTCTGCGCCACGTAATTGCGGAACGGCACCGCCGGCGCCAGCGCCTGTCCCGCCAGCACGGCCAGGATTTCGCCGATCACGCCCTGCATCGTGGTGTGGTCGATCACCATATGGTGCATCAGGATCAGCAGCAGCCAGCGCTGCTGTGCCGTGTCGCGGGCCACGAAGGCGCGCAGCAGCGGGGCCTGGGCCAGGTCCAGCCGGTAGCTGCGCGCGTCGAAGCGGGCCATCAGCTGCTGTGCGGCGTCACCCTGCTGCGGGTCGAGCGCCACTTCCTGCACCGCCAGCGGTGCCTGGCGCAGCACCACTTGCAGCGCAGCGTCCAGCCCCTCCCAATGAATGGCCGTGCGCAGGATGTCGTGCCGCTCGATCACCACCTGCAGCGCTGCCAGGAAGCCGTCCAGGCGCTGGCGGCTGTCGAAGGCCAGCAGGCTGGGCGACAGGTAGGGGTCGCCTTGCTCGCCCATCAGGTGGTGGAACAGCATGCCTTCCTGCAGCGGCGCCAGCGGATAAATGTCCTGCACGGCGGCGGCGCCGCCGGGCACGCGCGCCAGCAGGCCGTCGATGGCCTGCTGGCTCAACGCCACCAGCGGCAGCATGTCCGGCGTGATGGCCTGGGCCCCGGCGGGAATGGCGGCCGGCGGCACCTGCACGCCGGCGTCAAGGCCGACACTGGCGGCCAGCTGGGCGATGGTCGGGGTGTTGAACAGGGCTCCGATGTCGGCCTGCAGGCCGGCCTGGCGCATGCGCTCGATCAGGTTGACCACCATCAGCGAGTGGCCGCCCAGGTCGAAGAAATTGTCGTCGCGGCCCACGCGCGGCACACCCAGCAGCTCCTGCCAGATCTGCGCCAGCGTTTGTTCGACTTCGCCCTGCGGCGCATGGTACTGGCCGCGCGGCACGGCGTCGCCGTCGGGCGCCGGCAGCGCCTTGCGGTCGACCTTGCCGTGCGCCGTCAGCGGCAGCGCGTCGAGCATGACGAAGGCTGCCGGCAGCATGTATTCCGGCAGAACGCGAGACAGCGCCTGGCGCAGGGTGGCCACCTCCAGCGCGGCCTCCGGCTGCGTCACCAGGTAGGCCACCAGGCGCTTCTCGCCCGACTGCTCCTGGCGCGCCAGCACCACCGCTTCGCGCACGCCGTCGCAGGTGGCCAGGCGGTTTTCGATTTCGCCCAGCTCGATGCGGTGGCCGCGCAGCTTGACCTGGAAATCGTTGCGGCCGCAGTAGTCGATATTGCCGTCGGGCAGCCAGCGCCCCAGGTCGCCGCTGCGGTACATGCGCTCCTCGCCGCCAGCAAACGGGTCGGCCAGGAAGCGCTGAGCGCTCTGCTCGGGCAGGTTCAGGTAGCCGCGCGCCACGCCGGCACCGCCGATATGGATTTCACCGATCACGCCGGGCGGCACCGGCTGGCCGTGGGCGTCGAGGATGTAGATGCGGGCATTGGCGACCGGGCGCCCGATCGGCACTGCGCCGCTGTCGCCAGCCTGGCAGCGGTAGAGCGAGCTGCAGACCGTAGTTTCAGTCGGGCCGTAGGAGTTGTACAGGGCGAAGCGCGCCGACCAGCGCTGCGCCAGTGCGGGCGGCAGGGCTTCGCCGCCGGTGATCACGTGCAAGCCGTCCGGCAATTGCTGCGGGTCGAGCGTGGCCAGCATGGCCGGCGGCAGCGTGGCATGGGTGATGCCATGCTGGTGCAGGGTGGCCGGCAGGGCGTGGCTCAGCAGCTCCGCGCGCTCGCACAGGTGCAGGCTGGCGCCGCTGCACAGGGCCAGCATCAGTTCCGACAGGCAGACGTCGAAGCCGAAGGCCATGAATTGCAGCACCCGGCTGTCGGGCTGCACGCCATAGGCCTCGATCAGGCCCATGGCCATATTGCACAGGGCGCGGTGGTGGTTCATCACGCCCTTCGGCACGCCGGTCGAGCCCGAGGTGTACAGCACATAGGCCAGGTGCTGCGGGCCCAGGCCGGCAGCCGGCAAGTCCGGGTTGACGGCCGGCTGGCGCGCCATGGCGCCCAGGTCGCCGTAGGCGTCGTCGTCCAGCAGCACGACCCGCAGCAGGCTGCTGGCCGGCAGCTCGTCTTCCAGCGCGGCCTGGGTCAGCAGCGCCACCGGCGCGCTGTCGCGCAGCATGTGCGCCAGCCGCTCGGCCGGGTAGGACGGGTCGAGCGGCACCAAAGCGGCGCCGGCCTTGAGCACGGCCAGCACCGCCACCACCATTTCGACGCTGCGCCCGGCGCAGATCGCCACCCGGTCGTCGGGCTGTACACCCATGCCGAGCAGCAGGTGGGCCAGGCGGTTGGCGCGCTCGTTCAATTCCTGGTAGCCGAGGTGCTGCCCGCCGCACACCACGGCGGTGGCGTCGGGCTGGCGCGCCGCCAGCGCTTCGAACATGCCATGGGCGAAGCCCGGCGCGGGCAGCGCCATCACCGGCCCGTTGCCGGCGTCAAGGACAGTCTGGCGCTGCTGCGCGTCCATCAGCGGCAGGGCGCCAACCGCCTGCGCCGGGTCGCGCACCATGGCACCCAGCAACTCGCGGTACTGCCCGGCCATCCTCAGCGCGCAAGCCTCGTCGAACAAGTCGCGCGCAAACTGCAGGTTGGCCGAAATGGTGTCGCCATTGTCGGTCACGTGCAGCGTCAGGTCGAACTTGCTGGTGCCTTCGCTGAACGCGATGCTGCTCAGGTCCAGGCCCGGCAGCTGAAGGCTGGCGCCGCCGCCGCCACCGCTGTGGTTCATGGTCAGGTTGGTCTGGAACACCGGGCTGTGCGCCATGCTGCGCGGCGGATTGACCAGCTCCACCACCTGCTCGAACGGCAAGTCCTGGTGCTCGTAAGCGCCCAGGGTATTGTCGCGCACCTGGGCCAGCAGCTGGGCGACGCTGGGGTTGCCCGCCAGGCTGACCCGCAGCGCCAGCGTGTTGACGAAGAAGCCGATCAGGGCTTCGCTCTCGCTGCGCTGGCGGTTGGCCACGCCGGTGCCGGTCACGATCTCGTCCTGGCCGGCCAGGCGGCCCATCAGGATCGACCAGCCGGCCAGCAGGGTCATGAACATGGTGCAGCCATGCTGCTGGGTCAATGCGCGCAGCTGTGCCGCCAGCGCGTCGTCGAGCGCGAAGCTGATATTGCCGCCCTGGTAGCTTTGCACTGCGGGCCGCGGGCGCGCGCCAGGCAGTTCCAGCAGGGCCGGCGCGCCGGCCAGGTGCGCCTTCCAGAAATCGGCCTGGCGCCGCAGCTCGTCGCCCTGCAGCCAGGCGCGTTGCCAGACGGCGTAGTCGGCGTACTGGATCGCCAGCGGCGGCAGCGGATCGGGCTGGCCCTGGCTGAAGGCCGCATACAGGGCACTCACTTCGCGCACCAGCACCCCCATCGACCAGCCGTCCGAGACGATGTGGTGCATGGTCACCAGCAGCACATGCTCGTCGTGCGCCAGCTGCAGCAGGCGGCCGCGGATCAGCGGGCCGGCCGCCAGGTCGAACGGGGCTGCCGCCTCGTCGGCGACGGCGCCGCGCCAGGCCGCCTCGCGCGCCGGCGGCGCCAGTTGCGACAGGTCTTCGCGTTGCAGCAGGAAGCCGCAATCCGGGTCATCGATCAGCTGCACCGGCTGGCCATCGGCCAGCGCGAAGCGGGTGCGCAGCACTTCGTGGCGCGCCACGATACGGTCCAGGGTGGCCTGCAGCGCCGCCACGTCGAGACTGCCCTGCAGGCGCAGGCCGACCGGCATGTGGTAGGCGGCGCCGGCGGCGCGGTCCATCTGCGTCAGGAACCAGAGGCGCTGCTGGGCCCACGACAGGGGCAGCTTGCCGTTGCGCTCGGCGCGGCCGATGCGCACCTGGCTGGCACCGGCACGGCGTGGCGCATTGCGCTCCTGCAGCTTCTTCAGCTTCGCCGCGCGTTTGAGTCTTTCCAGTTCTGCTGCGTTGACGTGCTCAGACATTGCCATCTCCTGCCGACAGTAGCGCCAGCAATTCAGTTTCGGATAGTGAATCGATCTCGTCATCGAGACCGTCGGTGTCGGCGTACAAGGCCAGTTGCAGGGCCACCAGCGCATCGGCCAGGTCGGACAGCTGCGGGTGCTGGAACAGCGTCTTCAGCGGCAGCTCGACCTCGAACTGCTCGCGGATGCGGCCCAGCATCTGCACCGCCAGCAGCGAATGGCCGCCCAGCTCGAAGAAGTGGGCATGGCGCCCGATCGGCGCCGTACCCAGCAATTCCTGCCAGATGCGCGCCAGCGCCTGCTCGATGTCGCCTTGCGGCGGCACCTGGTCCGCCGCGCTGCCGGCGCCAGCCGGCTCGGGCAGCGCGCTGTGGTCGACTTTGCCGTGCGCGGTTAGCGGCAGCGCCGCCAGCGCGACAATCGCCGCCGGCACCATGTAGTCGGGCAGTTCGCCCGCCAGGCGCCGCCGCAGGGCCGCCACATCGAGGGTGCCGTGCTGCGGCCCGGCCACCCAGGCCAGTAGGCGCTTGCGGCCGGCCTGGTCTGCGCGCACCGCCACCGCCGCTTCGCGCACGCCGTCGCAGGCCGCCAGCCGCTGTTCGATTTCGCCCGGTTCGATGCGGTGCCCGCGCAGCTTGATCTGCTGGTCGTTGCGGCCGTGATATTCGATGCTGCCGTCGGCCAGCCAGCGCCCCAGGTCGCCGCTGCGGTACATCCTGGCGGCGCCGCCCAGGAACGGGTCAGGAACGAAGCGCTGCGCGCTCTGCTCCGGCAGGCGCCAGTAGCCGTGCGCGACGCCGGCGCCACCGATATGGATTTCGCCGATCACCCCGGCCGCCACCGGCGCGCCGTCGGCATCGAGGATATACAGGCGGACATTGGCCAGCGGCCGCCCGATCGGCACCGAGCCCTGCTGTTCCGGCCGGCAGCGCTGGACCGTGGCGCACACCGTGGTCTCGGTCGGGCCATACGAGTTATACAGCGGGAAATGGGCCGACCATTCGCGCGCCAGCGCCGGCGGCAACGCTTCACCGCCGGTGACGATGTGCAGGCCGGCCGGCATCTCCTGCGGCGCCAGGGTGGCCAGCAGCGCTGGCGGCAGGTGCACGTGGCTGATGCCGCGCTGGCGCAAGGTGGCCGCCAGCGCGCCGCCCAGCGCTTGCTCGCGTTCGGCCAGGTGCAGCTGGCCGCCGCAGGACAGCGCCAGCAGGATTTCCGAAATGCCGACGTCGAAGCCGATCGGCAGCATCTGCAGCAGGCGGCTGTCCTGCCCCATGCCATAGGTGGCCAGCAGCGCGCCTACCAGGTTGTGCAGGGCGCCATGCGGGCACAGCACACCTTTCGGCGTGCCGGTCGAACCGGAAGTGTAGATCAGGTAGGCCGGATGGTCGGCACGCAGCGCGGGCGGCGGCAGGTAGGCGCTGTCCGGCTCCGGCACCTGCTGCGGCGCCTGGTCCAGCAGCAATACCGGCACTGCCAGCGGCGGCAGCAAGGCGCGCAGCGGGCTGCTGACCAGCAGCGCCAGCGGCGCGCTGTCCTGGAAAATGTGCGCCAGGCGCGCCGCCGGATACGAGGGATCGAGCGGCACCACGGCGCCGCCGGCCTTGAGCACGGCCAGCAGGCCCACCACCATCTCGGCGCTGCGTTCGGCGCACAGCGCCACGCGCTCGCCCGGCGCCACGCCGGCCGCCTGCAGGCGGCGCGCCAGGCGGTTGGCGCGCGCATCGAGTTCGGCGTAGCTCAGCGTGCCGTCCGCCGTGACCAGCGCCGGCGCGGCAGGATGGCGCGCCGCCATGTCCTCGAACGGCTGGTGCGCCAGCGCGCCGGCGGCGGCCGGCAGTTGCGGCGGATTGAACCCGTCCAGCAGCTGCCGCCGTTCCTGCTCGCCCAGCCAGCGCACTGCGTGCAGCGGCTGCGCCGCGTCGGCCGCCATGGCCTGCAGCACTACCTGGAAGTGGCCCGCCATGCGCTGCACCGTGGCTGCGTCGAACAACGCGCTGGCATACTGCAGCTGCAGGTGCAGCCGGCCATCGCCCTCGGTGACCGCCAGCGTCAGATCGAAGCGCGTGCTGGCCGCGCCGTCGTCCAGGCTGGTCAGCGTCAGGCCCGGCAGCGCCAGGCTGGCGCCGGCCGGCGTATTGTTCAGCGTCAGCATGGTCTGGAACAAGGGACTGTGCGTCAGGCTGCGCGGCGGGTTGACCGCTTCCACTACCTGCTCGAAAGGCAAGTCCTGGCGCTCCTGCGCCTGCAGCGTGGTTTCGCGTACCTGGGCCAGCAGCTCGGCCACCGTCGCCTCGCGCGGCAGCCGCACGCGCAGCGCCTGGGTGTTGACGAAGAAGCCGATCAGGCCTTCCACTTCGCTGCGCTGGCGGTTGGCTGCCGTGGTACCGACCACGATGTCCGACTGGCCGCTCCAGCGTGCGAGCAGCAGCGACCAGCCGCTCAGCAAGGTCATGAACAGGGTGGCGCCGTGGCGCATGCCCAGCGCCCGCAGGTCCGCCGTCAGGCTGGCATCCAGGTTAAAACGCAGGGTGCTGCCGGCATAGCTTTGCTGCGGCGGGCGCGGGCGGTCGGTCGGCAATTCGATCAGCGCCGGGGCGCCCTCCAGGTGCTGCCGCCAGAACGCGGCCTGCTCGCGCAGCACCTCGCCCTGCAGCACGCTGCGCTGCCAGATGGCGTAGTCGGCATACTGCAGCGGCAGCGGCGGCAGCGGGTCGGGCGCGCCGGCGCAATAGGCCGCATACAGCGTGCTGACTTCGCGGATGAAGATGCCGGCCGACCAGCCGTCCGAGACGATATGGTGTTTGGTCAGCAGCAGCACGTGGGCCTGCTGGCCCAGGCGCAGCAGGCGGCCGCGGATCAGCGGCCCGCTGCGCAGGTCGAAGGCGGTGCGCGCCTCGTCCAGGCGGTGGCGCTCGACGGCGCACTCCTGTTCGTGTCCGGCCAGCGCACCCAGGTCGTGGTAGTCCAGCGCGAAGCTGGCGGGGCCGTCGGCCAGGGCCTGCGCCGTCTCGCCGTCGCTCACGAAGCGCGTGCGCAGCACTTCGTGGCGCGCCACCACGCGGTCCAGCGCCGCTTGCAGCGCAGCGCGGTCCAGCGCCCCGTCCAGCGCCAACGCGTTAGGCATGTTGTAGGCGAGCGTGGCGGCCTCGTCGAGCTGGGCCAGGAACCAGAGCCGCTGCTGGGCCCAGGATAGCGGGGCCGTGGCGCCGCGCGCTGCCGGCGCCAGCGGCGCGCCGCTGGCCGCGCCGGCGGCACGCACCACGTCGGCAAAGCCGCTGAAGCCGGGCTGGGCGAACAGGTCGCGCAGCGCCACCTCGACGCCAAGGCTGGCACGGATGCGCGAAATCAGCTGGGCCGCCAGCAGGGAATGCCCGCCCAGTTCGAAAAAGTGATCGCCCCGCCCCACTGCGGTCACGCCGAGCACGTCCTGCCAGATGCCCGCCAGCGCTTCTTCCAGCGCGCCGGCCGGCGCCTCATGCTGGCGGCCGGCCAGCAGGTCCAGGTCGGGCGCCGGCAGCGCCTTGCGGTCGATCTTGCCGTTCGGCGTGAGCGGGAAGGCGTCCAGCATGACGAAGGCGGCCGGCACCATATAGTCGGGCAGCACGGCGCCCAGTTCAGCCCGCACGGCAGCCGCCGACAGCTCGGCGTTCGGTTGCGCCAGCAGGTAGGCCGCCAGGCGCGGCGCGCCTGCCACGTCTTCGCGCGCCAGCACCAGCGCTTCGCGCACGCCGCGGCAGGCCGCCAGCTTGGCCTCGATTTCGCCCAGCTCGATGCGGAAGCCGCGCAGCTTGATCTGGTGATCGATGCGGCCGCAGAACTCGATGATGCCGTCGGCGCGGTAGCGTCCCAGGTCGCCGGTACGGTAGAAGCGCTGTCCCGGCTGGAACGGATGCGGGACGAAAGCGCGCGCCGTCTGCTCCGGGTTGTCCAGGTAGCCGCGCCCGACACCGGCGCCGTCGACGCAGATTTCGCCGACCACGCCGACCGGCACCGGCTGCAGGTGGCGGTCCAGGATGAAGATGCGGTTGTTCGGCGTCGGCCGGCCGATCGGGATCGCCGCCTCGGGCGGCGGCGGCGCCAGCATGGCGTGGTAGGTAACGTCGTCCGAACACTCGGCCGGCCCGTACACGTTCATCAGCGGGACCGCCGGGAAGCGGGCGAACCATTCCTGGGTCAGCGCCGGCGTCAGCGCCTCGCCGGTCGGGATCAGCCAGCGCAGGCCCGGCAAGGCGAGCCCGGGTGGGCAGACGTCAAGCATGCTGCGCATCATGCTCGGCACGGTCTGCAGCAGCGTGACGCCGCGCGCGCTGCAGGCGCCCAGCAATTGCGCCGGGTCGTAGGCCACCTCGTCCGGCAGCACATCGGTGGTGCCGCCGACCAGCAGGGCCGACAGGAACTGCCAGACGCAGATGTCGAAGGCTGGCGAGGCGGTCTGCGCCAGCGTATCGCCGGCGCCGATCGCCATGGTGGAGAGCTTGCCGAACATATGGTTCAGCATGCCGTATTGCTCGACCATCGCCCCCTTCGGCTTGCCGGTCGAGCCGGAGGTGAAGATCACGTAGGCCAGGTCTTGCGGCGCGCCGCGCGGCGCCAGCTCGGGGGCCGGCCCGGCCAGCCAGCAGTCGTCCAGCACCAGGTGCGGCGGCAGCGGCTGGCCCGCGCCGGCAATCGCTGCCAGCACCGGCAGGCAGCTGCGCGCCACCAGCACCAGCGGCGAAGCGCTCGCGTCCATCACTTCGCGCAGTCGCGCCGGCGGATGGTTGGCGTCCAGCGGCAGGAAAGCGGCGCCCGCGCGCAGCACGCCGGTCATGGCTGCCAGCAGGCGCAGGTCGCGCTCGCACAGCAGCGTCACCAGCGTGTCGCGCGTGGCGCCGGCCGCCAGCACGGCTTGCGCCAGGCGGGCAGCGCGCTGGTCCAGTTCCTGATAGCTCAGGCGCTCGTCGGCACAGGCCGCCGCGATATGCTGCGGATAGCGCGCCACCTGGGCGCGGAACAATTGATCGAAAGTCTGCTCGAGCGGGTAGGCTTGGGCGGACTGGTTCCAGTCCTCGAGCAGCTGCCTGCTTTGCTGCGGTGCCAGCAGCGGCAACCGCTCCACCGGGCATTCAGGGTCGGCCACCATCGCCGACAGCAGCGTCAGCAGATGACCGCTCCAGCGCTCCACCGTGGCAGCCTCGAACAGGTCGCTGGCGAACTTCAGTTGGCCGGCAATGCCGTGCTCGTCTTCCGCCAGCACCAGCGCCAGGTCGAACTGTGCCGTCGCGTCGTCCTGCGCCACCGCGCTGACCGACAAGCCACGCAGGGACTGCACCCCGTGTTGCGGCGTGTTGTTCAGCATGAGCACCGCCTGGAACAGCGGGTTGTGGCTCAGGCTGCGCTCAGGCTTGACTGCGTCCAGCACCATTTCGAACGGCACTTCCTGGTTGGCGTAGGCGTCCAGGGTGCTGCTGCGTACTTGCGCCAGCAGTCCGGCCACGCTCGGGGCGGCCTGCAGGTCGACCTGGATCGCCAGGGTATTGAGGAAGTAGCCGATCAGGGGTTCCAGCTCGGCGCGCTGGCGGGTGGCTGCCGGCGTACCGACCACTACCTGGCCCTGGCCCGCCAGGCGGCCCAGCAGGGCCGACCAGCCGGCCAGCAGGGTCATGAACAGGGTGCAGCCATGGCGCCGGCCCAGTTCGCGCAAGCCGGCCACCAGCGCGCCGTCCAGCAACAGCGGCACGCTGCCGCCGGCATAACTCTGTACGGCGGGGCGGGCACGGTCGGCCGGCAGCGTCAGCATGGTCGGCGCGCCGTGCAGGTGCGCTTGCCAGAACGCGAGCTGGTCCTGCAGCGCAGCGCCCTGCACCTGGGCGCGCTGCCAGGCCGCGTAGTCGGCGTACTGGATCGCCAGCGGCGGCAACGGGTCTGCCGCGCCTTGGCTGAAGGCGGTATACAGCTGCGCCATCTCGCGCACGAAGATGGCCTTGGACCAGCCGTCGGACACGATGTGATGCATGGTGACCAGCAGCAAATGCTCGCGTTCACCCAAACGCAGCAGGCGGCCCCGCACCAGCGGTCCGGTGGCCAGGTTGAAGGGTTCCGCCGCCTCTTCGTTGGCAAGCCGCGCGGCGGCTTCACTGCGCTGCGGCTCTGGCAGTGCGCTCAGGTCCTGCAGCAGCAAAGGGCAACCGCTGTGCTCGGGCAGGATGCGCTGCACGGTCTGCTCGCCGTCAGTGACGAAACAGGTGCGCAGGTTTTCGTGGCGCGCAATGACGCGGTCCAGCGCAGCCTGCAAGGCGTCCCGCTCCAGCTCCCCTTCCAGGCGGATCGCGGCCGGCATATGGTAGGCGGCGCCCGCCGCCTGGTCCAGCTGGGCCAGGAACCACAGGCGCTGCTGCGCCCACGACAAGGGCAGCGGCTGGCTACGGTCGGCCAGCGGGATCGCCGCCAGCGTAGCGCGCCTGGTCGACAGCGCGGCAGCGGCGAACTGCGCCAGTCGCGGATGCAGGAATACGTCGCGCATCGGCACCTCGATCCCGAGGGCGTTGCGCAGCTGCGCCACCACCCGTACTGCAAGCAGCGAATGTCCGCCCAGTTCGAAGAAGTGGTCTTGGCGTCCGACTTGCTCGACCCCAAGCAAATCCTGCCAGATCTGTGCCACCTGTTGTTCCACTTCGCCGCAAGGGGCTTCGTAGCGCTGGCGCGCCAGGTCTTCCTGCTCCGGCGCCGGCAGCGCCCTGCGGTCCACCTTACCGTTGGCGTTGAGCGGGATGGCCGCCAGCGTCACGAATGCCGACGGCACCATGTAATCGGCCAGCGCCCCGGCCACCTGCTGGCGCAGTTCCGCCGCCTCCAGCTGCACGCCTTCCTGNGGCCGCCAGCGTCACGAATGCCGACGGCACCATGTAATCGGCCAGCGCCCCGGCCACCTGCTGGCGCAGTTCCGCCGCCTCCAGCTGCACGCCTTCCTGCGGCAGCAGGTAGGCCACCAGGCGCACTTCGCCCGGCACGTCCTCGCGCGCCAGCACCAGCGCCTCGCGCACCCCGGCGCAGGCTGCCAGCGCCGCCTCGATCTCGCCCAGTTCAATGCGGAAACCGCGCAGCTTGACCTGGAAGTCNGCCAGCACCAGCGCCTCGCGCACCCCGGCGCAGGCTGCCAGCGCCGCCTCGATCTCGCCCAGTTCAATGCGGAAACCGCGCAGCTTGACCTGGAAGTCGTTGCGGCCCAGGTATTCGATGCTGCCGTCGTCGCGCCAGCGTCCCAGGTCGCCGGTCTTGTACAGCCGGCCCGCACCGAAAGGATTGGCAATGAAGCGCTCGGCCGTCAGTTCCGGCCKGTTCARGTAGCCGCGCGCCACGCCGACGCCGCCCACGTGCAGTTCGCCGGCCACCCCGACCGGCACCGGCTGGCCCTGCCCGTCCAGGATGTAGACGCGCATATTCGCCAGCGGCCGCCCGATATGCGGCGCCGGCGCATCGGCCGCGATGCGGCACARCGTGGCGTCCACCGTGCACTCGGTCGGGCCGTACATATTGAAGAAGGCGCTGTGCGGCGCCGCGCGCAGACGGTCCCACATGGCCTGCCCCACTGCTTCGCCGCCGATCAGCACGCTGGCCGGCTGCCAGGCCTGCTCCAGCAAGCCGGCATCGAGCAGCACTTCCAGTTGCGACGGCGTGCAGTCGAAGGCGGCAATGGCGTGCTGCGCCAGGAAGGCCAGCATGGCCGCGCCGTCGGCACGGATCGCCTGCGGCACGATGTGCACGCAGTGGCCCGACAGTAGCTGCAGCAAGCCCTTGAGCGACATGTCGAAGGCAAACGAAGCGTTCAGCGCCACCGCCGAACGCGGCGCCAGCATGGCGTGCGTGCTGCGCGCCATCTGCTGCCAGAAGTTCACCGCCGAGCGGTGCTCCACCATCACGCCCTTGGCGGAAGGCGGCAATGGCATGCTGCGCCAGGAAGCCCAACATGGCCGCGCCGTCGGCACGGATCGCCTGCGGCACGATGTGCACGCAGTGGCCCGACAGCAGCTGCAGCAAGCCCTTGAGCGACATGTCGAAGGCAAACGAAGCGTTCAATGCCACCGCCGAACGCGGCGCCAGCATGGCGTGCGTGCTGCGCGCCATCTGCTGCCAGAAGTTCACCGCCGAGCGGTGCTCCACCATCACGCCCTTGGCGTTGCCGGTCGAGCCGGAGGTGTAGATGATATAGGCCAGCGAACTGGCGTCGGCGGCGCTGGCGGGCGCCGTGGCRGGCCAGGCGTCCCAGCTGYCGTCGTCCAGGGCCAGCACCGGCRCGCCCGCGGCCGGCACGCTGCCGGCCACGGCCTGCTGCGTCAGCACCAGCAGCGGCGCGCTATCCTGCAGCAGGTAGGCCAGGCGCTGCGGCGGGTTGTGCGGGTCGAGCGGCACATAGGCCGCGCCCGCCTTCAGGATGCCCAGCAGGCCCACCACCATCTCCACGCTGCGCTCGACGCACAGCGCCACCGCCACGCCGGGGCCGGCGCCGCGCGCCAGCAGGCCGTGCGCCACCTGGTGCCTTCAGGATGCCCAGCAGGCCCACCACCATCTCCACGCTGCGCTCGACGCACAGCGCCACCGCCACGCCGGGGCCGGCGCCGCGCGCCAGCAGGCCGTGCGCCACCTGATTGGCGCGTCGTTCCAGCTCGCCGTAGCTCAGGTAGCGGCCCTCGCACACCACAGCCGGCGCTTCCGGCTGGGCCTGCGCCTGGGCTGCAAACAGGTTGTGTATGGTGGCCTGCTCGGGGAAGGCGCAATCGGTCTCGTTGAAACTGTCCAGCAGGCGCGTGCGCTGCGCCGCGTCCAGCAGAGGGAGGCGGCTGGTTGCCTCTTGCGGCGTCGCCACCATGGCGCACAGCAGCGTCACCAGCATGCTGCCGATGCGCGCCACGCTGGACGCCTCGAACAGGTCGCTGGCATAGATGATCGAGGCGCCGATCTCCTCGCCTTGATCCAGCAGTGCCAGGGTCAGGTCGAATTTGGTCGCGCCAACACTTTGCTCCATGCCGCTCAGCGTCAGCCCAGGCAACTGCTGGCTTTGCTCGCTGGCCACGTTCATGGTCAGCATGGCCTGGAATACCGGGCTGTGGGCCAGGCTGCGCACCGGCTTGAGCGCCTCTACCACTTGCTCGAACGGCAGGTCCTGGTGGGCGTAGGCGCCCAGCGCCACTTGCTTGACGCGCTCCAGCAACTGCGCCACGCTCGGTGCGCCGTCCAGCTGGACGCGCATGGCTAAGGTGTTGACGAAGAAGCCGATCAGCGGCTCGACTTCGGCGCG
>NZ_LMFZ01000028.1 GCF_001427305.1 Duganella sp. Root1480D1
GCCTTGGCTATGTATCGCCGGCATTGTTTGCAGATAATTTCAACAAACAGGCGCTGGCTGCTTGAAACGGACGTGTCCATTATTGACAGTACACCTCAAACCGACGTGGGAACTTGCGGGAAAGGATGATTGACGTTTTGCAAATAATACCACGGTACCATGTCGGCTTCTGGCGACGCCCCAATCGAACATCGCTTGAGCTAACTCATCAATTCCGAAATACTCCTCCATTGCAGTAGTTGCACAGTTTCGACCTTCAACAACCATCCAACTAATAAGGCACGGAATGACTACGCATACCCCTCTGAGACTCGCGCTCGCGAGTGCACTGATCATCGGCGCTGTGAATACGCTGGCAGCAGAAAATATAAGCAAGCGAAACATCCCGGTGCAGGCCAGCGGTGCTTACTGGCGCGAAGCCGGTGAGGCCGACGCGCAGCGTGTGCACGGCAAGAGCGCCAGTGCTGCCGCGCTGCCGCGCCGTTTTCATGCGGCGACGCTGGACCGCGCGGGCCTGGCGCAAATGCTTGCGCGGGCACCGCATGAACGCGCGCAATCGGCAAAGCAAAGTGAGGTCATCATCTCGCTGCCGCATCCAGAGGGCGGCTACCAGCGCTTCCGCGTTGTGGATTCGCCAGTGATGGAGCCGGAACTGGCCGCAAGGCATCCGGAGATCAGGACTTATGCTGGACGCGGCATCGACGACCCATCCGCTACCTTGCGCATGGATATTTCGCCGCTTGGCTTGCGCGCATCGGTACGTTCGCCGAACGGTGCCTGGTACGTGGACCCGGCCCATCACCTCGACGACAGCGTCTACACCAGCTACAGCGCGCGCGACCTGTCGAATCGCCATGGCCCTTTCAAGGAAGGTGATATCAAGGCGCCGCAGGTGATCCTGACACGCAGCTTTGTCCATGCTGGCGATGAAGTGGAAGTGCGCGGCGCCGGCTTCGCGCCGGGCGCCTCGGTCACCCTTACCGTGCGCAATGAAGGTTCCGGGTTCGGCCCGGTCCACAGCATAGTGGCGTCGGCCGATAAAGATGGCGTAGTGTCGGCCACTTTCGCTGCCGACCCGGCGCGCGGTACCGGCGCCTACTCGGTCACTGCCTCCGATGGCCACGGCGCAACAAGCAGCTCCTACCACGTGGTGCCGGAAGGGGCCAGTGCTGCAGCGGCAAGTGGTACGCAACTGCGCACCTATCGCCTGGCGCTGCTGACTGATCCTTCCTACGCCAATTACTTCGGCGGCAGCGCCAACGTGACGGCGGCCAAGGTGAGCCTGATCAACCGCGTGACGCAAGTGTATGAGGACGAGACTTCGATTCGCCTGGTATTGATCAACAACACCGATGCGTTGAACCTCGACACCGACGCGCAAATGACCGGCGCTAACGGTCCCTGCGGCGCTACCGCCTGCTTCACGCCCGACCAGGCTTCCGGCTGCGGCAGTGCCACGCTAACCCGCAACCGCACGGTTGTCGGCCTGCTTGCCGGCGCCGGCAATTTCGATGTCGGTCATATCGCACTTGGCCTGAACGGCGGTGGCATCGCCAGCCTGGGCGTCGTCGGCGGCAGCTACAAGGCGCAAGGATGCACCTGCATCCCGACCCCGGTGGGTGACTTCTATGCGGTTGATTATGTGGCGCATGAAATGGGGCACCAGTTCGCCGGCAACCACACCTTCAACGGCACCACATCAAACTGCGCTGGCGGCAATCGCAACGCAGGCACGTCCGTGGAGCCGGGCAGCGGTTCATCCATCATGGCCTACGCCGGCATTTGCGGCACGGACAACCTGCAGACGCATAGCGATGCATATTGGTCGCAGCGCAGCTTCGATGAGATTACCGCTTACACATCGGGCACGGAATCGAACCTGACTTCCGTGCAGATGGGCGTGCTGCGCGCTTTCACGACCAACGGCCAGCAATTCACGCTGTCCTACAACGGCAATGCCTCGGCGCCGATCATCCGCGGCAGCAATTACACGACGACCGGTATCAAGGCGGCCATCCAGTCCATCCCCGGCTGGCCGTCGACCGCCAGTGTTTCGGTCAGCGCTGTCAGCGATGCGGGTTTCACGGTTACCTTTGGCGGCTCGCTGGCCGGCGTGACGGCGGGCGTACTGCAGCTGGCCAATTGCACAGGCGGCTGCAGCGGCCATGTGAACGAGATCGTAGCAGGCGGGCCGACCAGCAAGCGCGGCGTGGTCACACCGACTGGTAACAGCACGCCGGTGGTCAGCGTGGTGCCGACTTACACCATCCCGGTCCGCACCCCGTTCGCACTGACCGGCAGCGCAAGCAATGCGGAAGGCGAGCAGATGACCTATATGTGGGAGCAGAACGACCGCGCCGGCACCAGCGGTACTGGCCTCATCAGCAACAGCAAGGCAAATGGGCCGCTGTTCCGCCAGTTCGGCCTGCAGGCGGTGGTCAGCGACAGCGATGCCCTGCAGTACGGCTCGCCGGGCGAGAACGTGGTGAGCACGGACCCGACCCGCGTGTTCCCCGACATGGCGCAAATCCTCGCCAACAACACCAACGCGGAGACGGGCTCCTGCCCGGCGGCGGCATCGCCGCCAACCGCTGCCAATATCGCCTGCTATTCGGAATTCCTGCCGACGGCCAGCTACACCGGATATAGCAAGGTCAATGCGCGGCCGGCAACGCTGAATTTCCGCCTGACGGCGCGCGATGGGCATGGCGGCGTGGGCAGCGCAGCGACCGCACTGGTGCTGGCAACGGGAGCGGGGCCATTCCTGGTGACGGCGCCGAATACCGCAGTGTCGGTGGCGCGCGGTTCGCAGTTGAACGTGACCTGGAATGTGGCGAATACCGCTGCCTCGCCGGTGAATACGGCCAATGTCAAAATAAGCCTGTCGACGGATGGCGGCTTGACGTTCCCTTACGTGCTCGCGGCCAGTACGCCAAACAATAGCAGCAAGGCGGTGACGCTGCCGGCACTATCGACAACGGCAGCACGCATCAAGGTCGAGGCGGTAGGGAATGTGTTCTTTGACGTTTCCAACGCCAATTTCACCATCAACTGACGTCCATCGAAGGCCGCGATCCGCATCGCGGCCTTAACCTTTCAGGTGCTTGTGATAGGCAAAGGTACCCGCCATGCCTTGCGCATAGAAGTACAGGAAGGCGATCGCCATGACAGCCCCGTCAAACCTTCCGGTATTCATGACGATCAGGATTTTCGAAATAACGAAATAGGCGAACATGATGACTGCGCAGGTTCGGCTCTTTTTGAAGATGCCGAAGGCGAGTGCAAGGATCAGCACCACGTCAATAAAATTCCATGCATTGAATCCGGCCACCTTCGATCCGGATATGGTCAACACTGTAACCAGCAAAGTCATGGCGGCTGAGATCAATCCGGCGACCCAGGCGCCTTTGATCTTTTTCAGGATTTCGGCCGGCACTTCGGGAGTGTCATCTTCGATGGTGACGTCGGAAGTGGGCGGCGCGTAGGGATTAGTGGACATGGCGTTTTGTGGTTATTGGAATAAGAACGCCAGTCTATCATTGCCCGGTCAGGTGCAGCCACATATGGACTTTGGCCCTGTAGCCATCTGCGGCCCGTATCGCCATCGGCTCGGTCCCGAAGCTGCGGAAGCCAGCGCCTTCGTAGAGGGCAATCGCGGGCAGGTTGTTCCCGGTGACCGTCAGCGTGATGACTTCGACTCCTGGCCTGTGTCGCGCATGGGCCAGGGCAGCGCCAAGCAAATGACGGCCGATCCCTTTGCCGCGCCATTCGGGCAGCGTGTACATTGCAATCAAATGCGCCTTGTGGCTGGTCTTGGCGCGGACTGAAAATTCCAGGCCGACGGTGCCCACCAACTTTCCGCCAGCAATGGCGCCGAATACCACGCTGTTTTGCTGCGGGTCGTCAATACGCTGCTCCCACCAGGAGAACGGCAGGGCGGCGCGTTCTGCCCGCGTTGAAGTGAACGCATCCGGCTCGTATTCAAAGGCATGCAGCATCAGCTCGCGATACTGCGTGGCATGCGCAATCGACAACGGGAGAATATGGGCGTCCAAGACTTCAGGTGTCGGGCAGGTGAAGGTTGTGGTCAAAGGGGCCCCGCAGGGCCCCCGGTTCTCAGTCGAAGCGGTCCAGGTTCATGACCTTGTTCCAGGCGGCCACGAAGTCTTTGACGAATTTATCACGACTATCGTTGGCGGCATAGACCTCGGCCACGGCGCGCAGTTCGGAATTTGAACCGAACATCAGGTCCACCGGCGTTGCCTTCCATTTGAGCTCACCGCTATTACGGTCGCGGCCCTCGTACAAGCCTTCCGCACCTGGCGCCTTGTTCCACTTGGTGTCCATGGTCAGCAGGTTGACGAAGAAGTCGTTGCTCAGGGTGCCCGGCTTGCCGGTCAACACGCCGTTGGCCGAGTGGCCATGGTTGGCATCGAGGGCGCGCAAGCCGCCAACCAGTACCGTCATTTCAGGTACGGTCAGGTTCAGTAGGTTAGCCTTTTCGACCAGGGCTTCGGCAGGCGGCAGTTTGCTGTCGCTGTCGTAGTAGTTGCGGAAGCCGTCAGCTTTCGATTCCAGCACGGCGAAGGACTTCACGTCGGTCTGCGCTTGCGTCACGTCGGCGCGGCCCGCCTTGAAAGGCACTTGCACGGCGTGGCCGCCTGCTTTTGCAGCTTTCTCGATAGCGGCATTGCCGCCGAGGACGATCAGGTCGGCCAGCGAGACTTTCTTGCCGCCTTTCTGGGCCTTGTTGAAATCAGCCTGGATGGATTCAAGCTTTGCCAGTACCGTTGACAATTGCTCGGGTTCATTCACCGCCCAATCCTTCTGCGGCGCAAGGCGGATGCGGGCGCCGTTGATGCCGCCGCGCTTATCGCTGCCGCGGTAGCTGGCCGCCGCGGCCCACGCGGTCTTCACCAGTTCTTGCGTGCTCAAACCGGAGGCCAGGATTTTCTGCTTCAGTTGCGCCGCATCCTGGCTGTTGATGGCGGCATAGCCTGGCACGGGGATCGGGTCTTGCCACAGGAAGGTCTGCTTCGGTACGTCGGTGCCGATGTAGCGTGCGCTTGGCCCCATGTCGCGGTGGGTCAGCTTGAACCATGCGCGGGCAAAGGCGTCGGCAAACAGCTTCGGATCTTGCTGGAAGCGTTTGGCGATCTTGTTGAACTCGGGATCTTCCTTCAACGACAGGTCGGTAGTAAACATGATCGGGGCGTGGCGCTTGCCGGCGATGTGCGCATCCGGCGTCAGGTTCGCCGCATCCGGTGTGCTCGGCACCCATTGCGTCGCGCCGGCCGGGCTCTTGCTCTGCACCCAGTCGAAGGCGAACAGGTTGTCCAGGTATTGTGTGGTGAAGGCGATCGGGTTGGAGGTCCAGGAGCCTTCCAGGCCGCTGGTTACCGAGTCCTCTGCATTGCCCTTGCCGCATTTGTTCTGCCAGCCCAGCCCCTGCTGTTCCATCGCCGCACCGGCGGGATCGGCACCGACGCATTCATCCGGCTTGTGTGCACCGTGCGCCTTGCCGAAGGTGTGGCCGCCGGCAATCAGGGCGACGATCTCCTCATCGTCCATGGCCATGCGGCCGAAGGCCTGGCGGATATCGGCGGCGGCTGCGATGGGGTCAGGCTTGCCTTCCGGGCCTTCGGGATTCACATAGATCAGGCCCATCTGGGTAGCCGCCAGCGCCCCTTTCAGTTCGCGCTTGCCGCTGAAACGGTCGGCACCCAGCCACTTGTTTTCTGCGCCCCAGAACACGGTGTCGGCTTCCCACGCATCGGTGCGCCCGCCTGCGAAGCCGATGGTCTTGAATCCCATGTTTTCCATCGCCACGTTGCCGGCCAGGACCATCAGGTCGGCCCAGGAAATCTTGCGGCCGTATTTCTGCTTGACCGGCCACAGCAAACGGCGGGCCTTATCGAGGCTGACGTTGTCCGGCCAGCTATTCAGCGGTTCAAAGCGTTGCTGGCCGCTGGCTGCGCCGCCGCGTCCATCGCCGACGCGGTAGGTACCGGCGCTGTGCCAGGCCATGCGAATGAAGAAGGGACCGTAGTTGCCGTAGTCGGCAGGCCACCAGGGTTGGGAGCTGGTGAGGATGGCGTTGATGTCTTTCTTGACTGCCTTCAGGTCGAGGCTTTGGAATTCTTTGGCGTAGTTGAAGTTGGCGCCGTAGGGGTTGGATTCGGCTGAATGCTGGCGCAGAGGCTGTAGGTCCAGTTTTTCGGGCCACCAATTCTGCCCGCCAGCTACCTTGTCGGCAGCGTAGGCGAGCTGCGGTTCGAAGAGTGGAAGAAGGCCTGCCAGCATGGCCAGCACGGCGAGTTTGCGATTGCTCATCACGGTTTCTCCTTGTTGTTGTCGGGGAAACCTTAGGCTAAAGCAAGGGTAGCGATTGATCTAATTGATTGTAATTATGAAATCGATAGTGTAAACACTATCATCCGTAGGCGCGCCATAGGATGGCAAGTGAAGCCATCATATGTGCCGGGCCGGAGGGTAGGGGACGCGACTTGCCGGTCTTGCGTTGAATCACCGCGATTGAAATCCCGTACACGATCACGCCCACCACGAATGTGCCGAAGAGGATCGGGAGGGCGCTCAATCCGAACCAGGATCCGGCCATGGCGAAGGTCTTCATATCGCCATAGCCAATGAAGTTTCCTCCCGTGCCGAGCTTGATGAGGAAATTGATCAGGTATGACGCGACGGCGCCCACGATTGCGCCATAGATGAACTCTGAGGCATCGCCAGTAAGTACGCGAAAGAGCAACGCAGTTCCCAACACGGGCAGGACAACGACGTCTGGCAGCACAAGGTGCCTGACATTGATCGTCAACAGAAGGAGCAGGCTGAAGAAATAGAAGCAAAGACCAATGCCTTCCGCCGATGCGCCATGGATCGCAAATGCGGCAAAGCCGAGTGCCGCTCCGATAGCGGCCGTCATATAGGTCGGATAGCCGGGAAGCCTGAGTAGCAGCTCTTCCTCCTCAAGTTGTGCCGCCTGGCCTGCAGATTCACGCAGCCATTGGCTCTCCATCCAATTCGGGATGAAACGTGCCAGCGGGGCGATCAGGAAAATGGCGGCCAGCGCAAGGGCCGCGGCTCCGATTAAGGCGAGAGCGTAAGTATTCATTTGGCCTGCAGAGCTGGATGTTGGGTGTGGAAAGCGGCACGGTCTATTTGGCTCCAAGGGTTTGACCAACTACACACGTTCGATTTCCTCCTCATAGAAATCCGCCAGCCAAATAGTTATACCGTCTTTGCCAGAGCATTCAACGACATATTTGTTCGGGAGTCCCGGTGCAGTCAAGATATCAAGGAGCGTTCCTACGTCACCTGGCGCAGGCGCGCGCTGATTCACGCGCCAACCATCAAGATGCCCAGCAGACTGAATCAGCTGGCGCACTCGAACGAATTCGTATTCCTTGAGTGGAGCAGACATTGGGGTCACTTGACGATTTGTTGAAGCGCTATTCAATACTGATCGACTGTGCAATCTTCTTCACCTCGGCTTCAGAGGCTTTGGAGTTCGGCGCATATGTGGCACCAAGAATAAACAAATACGATTTCATGGGGACAGACCAAATTTGCGAAGTGATTTCAAAATCCACCCCAGTCGTACTGGTCGAGACGTAAGTCATCTTAGCGTATCCAGCCTGCTGACTTCCCAAGGTGACTTCCGCAGGTGCTGTGTCGATTCTGAATTTCTTGAATCGCTGCTGCATCAATGGAATCAGTTTGGCGATAACTTCCTTTCCACTAATCCCGGATGGGATCACGCCGTATGGTTTTGCATCGATCTTGAAGCTGGGATTGATGCCATTATGGTTCGCGGGAAACTGCGAAATGACAACAACAGGGGCTCGTAGCGCTTGGTTCCAATGCTCTTGAACGCCCGGCTCATCCCACTTTACTTGCTTCATTTGCTCGAGGTAGGTGTTGGCAGAGACAAAATGCCAAGCAGACGGCTTGGTCAGCTTCAGGCCTAAGGTTGGGCTGATGAATTCATTTGAATCTGCGAGTACATCCGCAGAGATGAACGAGAAAGCAAGGGTTGCTGAAAGAAGTGCTGAAATTCTCATGGGGTTTGTTATGAGTGCGTGGGTTGCGCTGTACGAAATGGCTAACGTCGGACGCAACCGTCCGTTGGAACTGATGTTCAGAAAGATTAGGTCCTTCTCTGCCAACCACGCGCTTTTCTAATTGCGCGGATTGCATTGATCATGAACAATGAAAAGCCAAGAAGCGAGCCAGTCATAAGTAAAGCGACCGGCGGCTCGTTGGGTGGAAGAATCCGCATTTGAATGAGCAGTCCCGCTACCAGGCTAGCAATGAGTATAGGGCCGATCCAAAGCAATGGCAAACCGACGAACGTCTTCAAATAGGTCCCGATTACTTCTCGACTAGACAGCGACAAGGTCCCAAGTAAGCGATACGTGTCTACCTGCGAGATGATCAATCCACCAGCCGACGATTCAATATTGTTCTCGTCAAAATCGGTCAGCACACGAAGTCTATGCCTTTTCAAAGGAACAATCGGAAGCCAAACTGCCGTAATCCATTTTGTTGCGGTTGCGGTGCCATCGGATGAATGACTCCATCCGTAATACATTGTTCCAAATCCACCAAGTGTGCTCATTGATTAGTGTTCTTAATTTGTGTTCGCCAGCTGGAGCGCGCAGCGCGTGAGCCATCCAGTTGATTGAACCTGGTGGTCGCTTAACTCTTCAAATTAGCCGGCGCGCTTTAGCGCGTCCGGGTTGATTGCATGGTTGGACGAAGCCGCTACGCGGAGGATGTGATGCCGACCGACCGGATTCAAAATGTAGCCTCGCCCCCACCCGGGGATTGTTTAATGAAAAACAAGAG
>NZ_LMFZ01000029.1:0-13842 GCF_001427305.1 Duganella sp. Root1480D1
ACCCCGACCGGCACCGGCTGGCCCTGCCCGTCCAGGATGTAGACGCGCATATTCGCCAGCGGCCGCCCGATATGCGGYGCCGGCGCATCGGCCGCGATGCGGCACARCGTGGCGTCCACCGTGCACTCGGTCGGGCCGTACATATTGAAGAAGGCGCTGTGCGGCGCCGCGCGCAGGCGGTCCCACATGGCCTGCCCCACCGCTTCGCCGCCGATCAGCACGCTGGCCGGCTGCCAGGCCTGCTCCAGCAAGCCKGCACCGAGCAGCACTTCCAGYTGCGACGGCGTGCAGTCGAAGGCGGCAATGGCATGCTGCGCCAGGAAGCCCARCATGGCCGCGCCGTCGGCACGGATCGCCTGCGGCACGATGTGCACGCAGTGGCCCGACAGCAGCTGCAGCAAGCCCTTGAGCGACATGTCGAAGGCAAACGAAGCGTTCAATGCCACCGCCGAACGCGGCGCCAGCRTGGCGTGCGTGCTGCGCGCCATCTGCTGCCAGAAGTTCACCGCCGAGCGGTGCTCCACCATCACGCCCTTRGCGTTGCCGGTCGAGCCGGAGGTGTAGATGATATAGGCCAGCGAACTGGCGTCGGCGGCGCTGGCGGGCGCTGTGGCGGGCCAGGCGTCCCAGCTGYCGTCGTCCAGGGCCAGCACCGGCACGCCCGCGGCCGGCACGCTGCCGGCCACGGCCTGCTGCGTCAGCACCAGCAGCGGCGCGCTATCCTGCAGCAGGTAAGCCAAGCGCTGCGGCGGGTTGTGCGGATCAATCGGCACGTAAGCCGCACCAGCCTTCAGGATGCCCAGCAGGCCCACCACCATCTCCACGCTGCGCTCGACGCACAGCGCCACCGCCRCGCCGGGGCCGGCGCCGCGCGCCAGCAGGCCGTGCGCCACCTGGTTGGCGCGCTGCTCCAGCTCGCCATAGCTCAGGCAGCGGCCTTCGCACACCACAGCCGGCGCTTCCGGCTGGGCCAGCGCCTGGGTTGCAAACAGCCCATGCACGGTGGCCTGGGCGGGGAAGGCGCAGTCANAGCGGCCTTCGCACACCACAGCCGGCGCTTCCGGCTGGGCCAGCGCCTGGGTTGCAAACAGCCCATGCACGGTGGCCTGGGCGGGGAAGGCGCAGTCAGTCTCGTTGAAGCTGTCCAGCAGGCACGCGCGCTGCGCCGCGTCCAGCAGCGGCAGGCGGCCSACCGCCTCTTGCGGCGTCGCCACCATCGCCCGCAGCAGCGTCACCAGCATGTCGCCGATGCGCGCCACGCTGGACGCCTCGAACAGGTCGCTGGCATAGGCCAGGTCGCCGACCAGGCAGTCGCCCGCATCGCTCAGGGTCAGATGCAGGTCGAAGTGGATGCTCTCGCGCGGCTGCTCGATGCCCTCCAGCGTCAATCCGGGCAGGCGCAGCGCTTCGCCTTCGGCGCTACAGCACAGCTTTGCCGCTATCGNCAGGTCGCCGACCAGGCAGTCGCCCGCATCGCTCAGGGTCAGATGCAGGTCGAAGTGGATGCTCTCGCGCGGCTGCTCGATGCCCTCCAGCGTCAATCCCGGCAGGCGCAGCGCTTCGCTTTCGCCATCGTCGCTGTGCATGGTGAACATGGCCTGGAACAGCACATTGTAGGCCAGCGTGCGCGCCGGTTTGAGCGCTTCCACCACCTGCTCGAACGGCACATCCTGGTTGGCGAAAGCGGCCAGCGCGTCGGCCTTGACCCGCGCCAGCATCTGTTCGACGCTTTCCTGCGCCTCGCAATGCACGCGCAAGGCCAGGGTGTTGACGAAGAAGCCGATCAGCGGCTCCAGCTCCGCGCGCTGGCGGTTGGCAACCGGCATGCCGACCACCACATCGTCCTGCCCGCTGATGCGCGACAGCAGCAGCGACCAGCCGGCCAGCAGCGTCATGAACAAGGTGGCGCCGTGGCGCTGTGCCAGCGCACGCAGGCCGGCCGTCAATGGCGCATCGAGCTTGAGCTCGCAGCGCGACCCGGCGAAGCTCTGCACCGCTGGGCGCGGTCGGTCGGTCGGCAGGGCCAGCAGTTCAGGCGCGCCTTCCAGGTGCGTGCGCCAGAATGCCAGTTGCCGCTGCAGTGCCGCAGGCTGCTTGCGCTGCCAGGCAGCGTAGTCGGCATACTGGATCGCCAGCGGCGGCAGCGGGTCGGGACGGCCTGCGCTATAGGCTTCGTACAGCGCCGAGACCTCGCCCACCATCAGGCCAAGCGAGGCGCCGTCGGCGACGATGTGGTGCATGGTAATCAACAGCACATACGATTGCTCGGCCAGGACCAGCAACTTGCCGCGCACCGGCCGGCCCGCGCTCAGGTCGAAGCTGGCGACGCGCTCGGCGCGTGCCAGCGCGGCCACCGCTTCCTCTTGCTGCTCCGCAGGCACCGCTCGCAGGTCATGCTCAGCCAGTGCGAAGCCGTCGGGCGGCAGCGCCACGGCCACGGGCTGGCCGGCCTGCTCGGTGAATCGGGTACGCAGCACCTCGTGGCGCGCGACGATGCGATCGAGCGTCGCCTGCAGCACCGCCCGGTCGAGCTTGCCGGTCAGGCGCAGGGCGCTGGACATGTGGTAGGCACTGCCGGCTGCCTGGTCCAACTCTCCCAGGAACCACAAGCGCTGCTGCGCCCAGGACAGTGGCAGCGCTGAGCTGCGGTCGGCAACGGGAATCGGGGCCAGACCCGTTCCCTCTTGCCGTTGGGCACGGCTTTCCTTCAACTGCTTCAGCAACAACTCACGCTTGATCTTGTCAATGTCCCGCATAATTGTCCTTACTGTGTTGTCTCTCGGTACAGCGCCCGCAGCTCTCCCTCGTCCAAAGAATCTAGCTCGTGGGAAATGTTCTTCTTGTCAATATCATGATACATTGCTAATTGCATTTCAAGCAATGTATCTGCCAGTTCAATGAGGCCCGGGTGTGCAAACAGTGTTTGCAAAGGCAACTCGACTTCGAACTCGGCGCGCACGGCTACCGTCAATTTCACCGCCAGCAGCGAATGACCGCCCAGGCTGAAAAAGTCGTCATGGCGGCTGACGCGCGGCACGCCCAGCAACTCTTGCCAGAGCCGCGCCAGCGCACTTTCCGTCTCCCCCTGTGGCGGCTCGTAGACTGCGCTGGGCAACGCAGCCTGGCCGGGTTCAGGCAGCGCTTGCCGGTCCAGCTTGCCGTTTGGCGTGAGCGGGAACTGCTCCAGCAGTACAAAGGCACTCGGCAACATGTAGTCCGCCAGGTGCCGCGACAGTTCCTGGCGCAATGCGTCCGCCTGCAATTGGGCGACAAAGGCACTCGGCAACATGTAGTCCGCCAGGTGCCGCGACAGTTCCTGGCGCAATGCGTCCGCCTGCAATTGGGCGTCCGGCAGCGGTTGCAGGTAAGCCACAAGGCGCGCACCGCCAGCGTCGTTGCGCAACAACACTACCGCTGCGCGCACCCCCTCGCATTGGGCCAGGCGCGACTCGATTTCGCCCAGTTCGATGCGGTAGCCGCGCAGCTTGACCTGGAAATCGTTGCGCCCCAGGTATTCGATCTCGCCATCGGGCCGGTAGCGCGCCAGGTCGCCGGTCTTGTACAGCCGCGCGCCGGGCAGGAACGGATCGGCAATGAAGCGCTCGGCCGTCAATTCCGGCCGGTGCAGGTAGCCGCGCGCCACSCCSGCGCCGCCGATATGCAGCTCGCCCGCCACCCCGACCGGCACCGGTTGCAGGCGCGCATCGAGCAGGTGCACCCGCACCCCGGCWATCGGGCGCCCGATCGGCACTTCGCCAGCCGGCAGGGTGCTGGCGGCGTCGTAAGCCATAGCCGTCGCATTCACGGTGGCTTCGGTCGGTCCGTAGTTGTTGATCCAGCGGCAGTGCCGCACCGCCGGCTCGGCCAGCCAGCGCAGCAGGTCGCGCCGTTCGACTTTCTCGCCGCTGACGATCACCAGGCGCAGCGCGGCCGGCGGCGTGCACGCCCCCACTTCCAGTTGCTGTACCCACTGCTGCCAGAACGCGGTCGGCAAGTCGGCCACCGTCACGCCCTGCGCCGCCAGGTAGGCGACGAATGCGTCGTCCGGCACGCGCAGCGCATCGGGACGCAGCACCACGGCTGCCCCGGCCGCCCAGGCCGGGAAGATTTCCGCCACCGAGCTGTCGAAACTGTACGGCGCAAACTGCAGCACCCGGTCCTGTGCCTGCAGGGCGCAGGTCTGGCCRTGYGCCTGCATCAGGTGCGCCAGCTGGCGGTGCTCCACCATCACGCCCTTGGGCGTACCGCTGGAGCCGGAGGTGTAGATGACGTAGGCCAGGTGGCTGCCTTCAAGGCCGAGCGCGCGCGGCGCCGGGTTCGCCTGCGTGCCCGCGTCTTCCGGCTGGTCCGGCTGGTCCAGCTGGTCCAGCAGCAGCACCGGCAGCGCGCCCTCCAGCCATCCCTGCGCCAGTGCACTTTCGGTCAGCAGCGCCACCGGCGCGCTGTCCTGCAGCATATGCGCCAGGCGCTGGGCCGGATAGTCCGGGTCCAGCGGCACATAGGCGCCGCCCGCCTTCAGGATCGCCAGCAGCCCGACCAGCAGCCCCGGCCCGCGCCGCACGCTCAGCGCCACCCGCGCATCCGGCTTGACGCCGGCCGCCAGCAGCCGGTGCGCGACGCGGTTGGCGCGCCGGTTCAATTCCCCATAGCTCAGCACTCCATCCGCGTGCAGCACGGCCGGCGCCTCCGGCCGCTCTGCCGCATGGCGCTCGAACGCTTCGTGCACCAGCCAGTCCGGCGCCGCCAGCGCCGACACCGCATTGAAGCCGTACACGATGCGCTCCCGCTCCGCCGCGTCCAGCAGCGGCAGCTCTGCCACGCAAGCGGCCGATTCGGCCGCCAGCGCCCCCAGTACGCTCTCCAGCTGGCGCGCCATGCGCTCAATGCTGGCGCCGTCGAACAGGTCGCGCGCATACTCGATGCTGCAGGCGATCGCCTGGCCCTCTTCGGCCACCGACAGCGACACGTCGAATTGGGTGCTCTCGTGGGCCTGTTCGATGCGGCTCAGGGTCAAGCCCGGCAGGGCCAGTTCGCCCGACGCCGGCGTATTGTTCAGCGAGAGCATGCTCTGGAACACCGGGCTGTAGCCCAGGCTGCGCGCCGGCTTGAGCCGCTCGACCACCTGTTCGAACGGCACGTCCTGGTGCGCAAAGCCGCCCAGCGCCACGGCGCGCGCCTGGGCCAGCAACTGGGCCAGGCTGGCGTCGCCGTCCGGGCGCATGCGCAGGGCCAGCGTATTGACGAAGAAGCCGATCATGCCTTCCACTTCGCTGCGCTGGCGGTTGGCCACCGGCGTGCCGACCACCACCTCGTCCTGNCATGCGCAGGGCCAGCGTATTGACGAAGAAGCCGATCATGCCTTCCACTTCGCTGCGCTGGCGGTTGGCCACCGGCGTGCCGACCACCACCTCGTCCTGYCCGCTCAGGCGCGCCAGCAGTGCCGACCAGCCGGCCAGCAGCACCATGAACAGCGTCACCTCGTGGCGCCGGCACAGCGCGCGCAGRCCGGCCGACAGTTCCGGCGCCAGCGTCCACTCGAYCACGCCGCCGGCATAGCTTTGCAGCGCCGGGCGCGCACGGTCGGCCGGCAGCTCCAGCAGCGCCGGGGCGCCGGCCAGCCGTTCCTGCCAGTAGTCGAGCTGCGCCTGCAGCGCCGGCCCCTGCAGCCAGGCGCGCTGCCAGGCAGCATAGTCGGCGTACTGGAAGGCCAGCGGCGGCAGCGGATCGTCCTGGCATTGCGCTCACTTCGCGCACCAGCACCCCGATCGACCAGCCATCCGAGACGATGTGGTGCATCGTCACCAGCAGCACGTGTTCCTGCGGCCCCAGGCGCAGCAGGCGGCCCCGGATCAGGGGCCCGGCCGCCAGGTCGAACGGCGCCGCCGCTTCTTCCGCCGCCAGGGTGGCCAGCGCCGCTTCCCGCTCCGCGGCAGTAAGGCCGCCCAGGTCCTGCCGCTGCAGCTGGAAGCGTTGTGCCGGCGCGTCGATCGCCTGCCCTGCCGCTTCGCCCTGCAGCACGAAGCGCGTGCGCAGGATTTCATGCCGCGCCACCACGCGGTCGAGCGTCCATTGCAAGGCGTCCAGGTCGAGCTCCCCCACCAGTCGGAATCCGGCGCGGATGTGGTAAGAGGCCGCGGCTCCCTCGTCGAGCTGCGACAGGAACCACATGCGCTGCTGCGACCACGACAGCGGCAACAGCCCGCCACGGTCCACCTGCACAAAGGGCGCCTCCGCAGGGCGCTGCGTCGCTTGCGCCGTCCGGCGCAGGCGCAGCATCAGTAGTTCTCGTTTACGGGCTTCCAGGTCGGTCAGTTGTTCGGTAGTCATGGGATCGGAAATAGGTCAATCGACGTCGGACAAGCGGCGTTCTTCCTCCAGCAAACGCTCCACTTCCTGGTCCGACAATGAATCGAGTTCGGCAAGATTGAGGCTGACGTCGTCAGCGCCGAAGTTGCGCAGCTCGGCAGCCACCACGCGCTGGGCAAACGCCGCCAGCGTCGGCGCCTGGAAAATCTCCACCAGCGGCACGTCGACGCCGCATGCCTGCCGCACGCGCTGCATCAGCTGGGTCGCCATCAGGGAATGGCCGCCCAGTTCGAAGAAGTCGTCGTGCCGTCCCACCTGCCCGACCGGCAACAGCTCGGCCCAGATGGCTGCCATATGCGCCTCGACGCCCGCCAGCGGCGCCACATAGGCGCGCGTGGAAACGGCGGCGGCGTCGGGCGCCGGCAATGCATCGCGATCAGTCTTGCCGTTCGCGGTCAGCGGCATCGCGTCCAGCAGCACGAAAGCGCTTGGCACCATGTACTCGGCCAACTGCAGGCCCAGCTGGGCGCGCAACTGGGCCGGCTGCAGCGCATCGGCTGCGCCCTCGCCCGAAGGAACCAGGTAGGCCACCAGGCGCCGCTCGCCGTCGGCTTGCGTGCGCACCAGCACCACCGCCTCGCGCACCGCCGGCATGGCGCTCAGCCTGGCCTCGATCTCGCCCAGCTCGATGCGGTAGCCGCGCAACTTGACCTGGAAGTCGTTGCGGCCGACATAGGCGATGTCGCCGTTGGCCATGTGGCGCGCCAGGTCGCCGGTCTTGTACAGGCGCTCGCCCGGCAGGAAGGGGTCGTCCAGGAAGCGTTCGGCCGTCAATTCCGGCCGGTTCAGGTAGCCGCGCGCCACGCCCGCGCCGCCGACATACATTTCGCCGGTCACGCCCAGCGGCACCGGCTGGCGCAAGGCATCCAGGATGTAGACGCGCAAGTCGGGAATGCGCACCCCGATCGGACTGGAATTGCCTACCAGCGCGTCGCTCGCCTGCAGCGGCCGGTACGTTACGTGCACCGTGGTTTCGGTGATGCCGTACATATTCACCAGCTGCGTGCCGGCGTTCTGCGCGCGCCGGTACCACGGCGCCAGCATGGCCGTTTCCAGCGCCTCGCCGCCGAACACCACCGCGCGCAGGCTGTGACGCAGTTGCGGCTGCGCATCCTGTGCCGCCAGCAGCTGGCGGAACGCGCTCGGGGTCTGGTTCAACACCGTGACCCCGTGCTCGCACAGCAGGCGATAGAAGTCTTGCGCTGAACGCGCCGTGGCCTGCGCCACCAGCACCAGGCGGCCGCCGTAGGCCAGCGCGCCCCAGATCTCCCACACCGAAAAATCGAAGGCGAACGAGTGGAACAGGGTCCAGGTATCGCTCGGCCCAAAGCCGAACCAGGCGTCGGTGGCATCGAACAGGCGCGCCATATTGCGGTGCTCCACCATCACGCCTTTGGGCTGGCCGGTCGAACCCGAGGTATAGATGATGTAGGCCAGGTGCTCGGGCTGAACGACGCAGGCCAGTTCGCCGCAGTCGAGCGCCGCCCAGGCCGCGCCGTCGAGCGTCAGGTCCAGCACCGTGGCGCCGGCCGTGCCGGGCAGCCTGGCGCGGCTGGCGCCGTCGGTCAGCACCACGGCGGGCGCACTGTCGTCCAGGATGAAGGCGATGCGCTCGGACGGCACGGCGGGATCAACCGGCACGTATGCCGCGCCAGCCTTCAGCACCGCCAGCAGCGCGACCATCATCTCGCAGCCGCGCTCCAGGCAGATGGCCACGCGCGCCTCCGGCCCCGCGCCCAGCGTGCGCAAATGGCGCGCAAGCCTGTTGGCGCGGCGATTCAATTCGGCATAGCTCAACTCCGTCCCGGCGTACAGCACGGCCACCGCATCCGGCGTGCGCTGCGCGTGGCGCTCGAAGCGCTGGTGCAGCAGGGCCGTGCTCGTCGCGAAGGCGGGCGACGGGCCCCATGCCAGCAATTGGCGCCGCTCGTCCCCGTCCAGCATGTCCAGCGCGCCAATGTAGCGCGTCGGGTCCGCTGCGACAGCCTCCAGCAGGCGGGTGAAATGGCCGGCCATGCGCGCCACCGTCGCATGGTCGAACAAGTCCGAGTTGTATTCCAGCCGGGCGTGCAAGCTGTCGGCCCGCTCCGCCATGCTCAACGTCAGGTCGAACTTGGCGCTGCCCGAGCGCTCCGGCAGCAGCGTGCATTGCAGGCCCGGCAGCTGCAATTCGCCCAGTGCGGCATTCTGCAATACCAGCATGGCCTGGAACAGGGGACTATGGCGTGGGTTGCGTTGCGGCCGGATCGCCTCCACCAGCCGTTCGAACGGCACCTCCTGGTGGGCATAGGCGTCAAGCGTGGTGCTGCGCACCTGGCGCAGCAGCGTGTCGAAACTCGGGTTGCCCGCCAGGCTGGTGCGCAGCACCACCGTATTGATGAACAGGCCGATCAGGCCTTCCGATTCGCCGCGCTGGCGGTTGGCCACCGGGGTACCGACACAGATATCGTCCTGGCCGGAGTAGCGCGCCAGCAGGACATTGAAGGCAGCGCACAGGGTCATGAACAGGGTGCAGTCCTGGGCCCGGCCCACTGCGTGCAGGCGCGCCAGCAGCTGCGGCGCCAGCGTCCACTCGACCACGCCGCCGGCATAGCTTTGCAGCGCCGGGCGCGCACGGTCGGYCGGCAGCTCCAGCAGCGCCGGGGCGCCGGCCAGCCGTTCCTGCCAGTAGTCCAGCTGCGCCTGCAGCGCCGGCCCCTGCAGCCAGGCGCGCTGCCAGGCAGCATAGTCGGCGTACTGGAAGGCCAGCGGCGGCAGCGGATCGTCCTGGCATTGCNAGCTGCGCCTGCAGCGCCGGCCCCTGCAGCCAGGCGCGCTGCCAGGCAGCATAGTCGGCGTACTGGAAGGCCAGCGGCGGCAGCGGATCGTCCTGGCATTGCAGGCGCGCGGCGTACAGCGCGCTCACTTCGCGCACCAGCACCCCGATCGACCAGCCGTCCGAAACGATATGGTGCATCGTCACCAGCAGCACGTGTTCCTGCGGCCCCAGGCGCAGCAGGCGGCCCCGGATCAGGGGGCCGGCCGCCAGGTCGAACGGCGCCGCCGCTTCTTCCGCCGCCACGGTGGCCAGCGCCGCTTCCCGCTCCGCGGCAGCAAGGCCGCCCAGGTCCTGCCGCTGCAGTGCGAAACCGGCCGTTGCCGGCGCAATACGCTGCACCGCTTCATCCTGCTCCAGCACGAAGGTAGTGCGCAGGTTTTCGTGGCGCGCCACGATCCGGTCCAGCGCCGTTCCCAGCGCTTCGGCATCAAGCCGCCCGCGCAGGCGCAGCCCCAGCGGGATGTGATAGGCGGCGCCTGCGGCGCGGTCCAGCCGGTCGAGGAACCACAGGCGTTGCTGCGGCCACGACAGCGGCAGCGGAGCGCCGCGATCTGCCAGTGCCAATGCCGTGTGCTCCGTCGGCTGCGCGGCACCGAGCAGGGCCGCGCATGAAGCCAGCACCGGCGCTTCGAACAGTTCGCGCAGGCTCAATTCCACCCCAAGCAGGGCCCGCACCTGGGACGTCACCTGCACCGCCAGCAGCGAATGCCCGCCCAGCTCGAAGAAATGATCGTGGCGGCCGACCCGCTCCAGTCCCAGCAAGTCCTGCCAGATACCGGCCAGCGCATGCTCGGCTTGCCCGTGCGGCGCGGCGTAGGCACGGCTGGCAACCGCGCTGGCGCCCGGCGCGGGCAGGGCCTGGTGATCGACCTTGCCGTTCGGGGTCAGCGGCAGGCGTTCCAGCGCAACGTAAGCGCTGGGCAGCATGTAATCGGCCAGGTGGCGCGCCAGTTCGGAGCGCAGCTGCGCTGCCTCCGGCGCAGCGCCATCGGCCACGATATAGGCCACCAGGCGCTTGTCGCCGGCCGCGCCGGCACGTGCCACCACCACGGCTTCGCGCACGCCGTCGCAGGCCCGCAGGCGCGCTTCGATCTCGCCCGGTTCGATGCGGAAGCCGCGTACCTTGAGCTGGAAATCGTTGCGGCCCAGGTACTCGATCAGGCCATCGTCGCGCCAACGCCCGATGTCGCCGCTGCGATACAGGCGCGCCCCGGCATGGGATGCGAACGGGTCGTCGATGAAGCGCTCGGCCGTCAGTTCCGGCCGGTTCAGGTAACCGCGCGCCACCCCGACGCCACCGATGTAAATCTCTCCCGCCACGCCGACCGGCACCGGCTGGCGCAGCCCGTCCAGGATATAGACCTGGACGTTGCCGATCGGACGTCCGATCGGCAGCTCACCCGCGGCACCCGGGTCGCAGCGATGGCTGGTCGCGCACACCGTGGTCTCGGTGGGCCCATACGCATTGAACACGGTATGCCGTCCCGACCACAGGCGCGCCAGCGCGGGCGGGAAAGCGTCGCCGGCAACCACGATAGTGGTGGGCGGCAGGCGCTCCGGATCGCCGCAGGCAGCCAGTGCCGACGACGGCAACGTGACGTGGCTAATGCGCTGGCGCAGCATCAGTTCGAGCAGCGGCGCACCCGGGCGCAAGTCTGCGCGCGCGGCCAGGTGCAGTGCCGCGCCGCTGCAGCATGCCATCACGATTTCCCAGATGCTGGCGTCAAAGCTGGACGAAGCAAACTGCAGGACGCGGCTGCCCGGCCCGGCCCTGAACAGTTCGGCCTGCACTGCAGCCAGGTTGTACAGGCCGCGATGGTGGTTCATCACCCCCTTCGGCGCGCCCGTGGTGCCCGAGGTATAGATCACATAGGCCAGGTGGTCGGGGGTCAGGCCGGTTTCCTGCACGGCCAGGTTGCCATCAGGCTGCCGGGCCAGCGCTGCCAGGTCGCCGAAATCGTCGGCGTCCAGCAGCACGCTGCGCACATGCCCCACGCCCGGCAAATCGCCGAACACGGCCGTTTCGCTCAGCAGGACAACCGGCGCCGCATCGCCCAGCATGTATGCCAGGCGGTCGCTCGGATACGCCGGGTCCAGCGGCACATAGGCGCCGCCAGCCTTCAGGATGGCGAGCAGCCCGGTGACCAGGTTGAAGCCCGGTTCCATGCAGAGGGCCACGCGGGCATTCGGCCGCACGCCCAGTTCGCGCAGGTAGTGCGCCAGGCGGTTGGCGCGGGCGTTCAGCGCGCCGTAGCTTAGCGCCTGCTCGCCGCAGGCCAGCGCCGGCGTATCCGGCGCAAGGGCAGCATGATGCTCGAACAGCTCGTGCATGCAGCACGGGCTGCCGTAATCCCGCGCGCTGCCGTTGAACTGGGTCAGCACGCGTGCGCGCTCGCCCTCGTCCAGCAGGGGCAGGGCTGCCACCGCCAGGTGCTCGTTGCCGGCCATCGCTGCCAGCAAGGTGCTCCAGCGGGCCAGTAGCTTCTGCATCGATGCCGCGCTATACAGGCGGTCGGCATATTCCAGGCTGCCACGCACTTCGCCATCACGCTCCTCCAGGTTCAGGAACAGCTCGGACATGGTGCTGCGATGCTGCTGCGGCAGCTGGCTGACGGACAGGCCCGGCAGGTGCAGCTCGCGGCCTAGCGGGGTGCCGTTGAACGCCAGCGTCGCCTGGAACAGCGGGCTGTAGGCATTGCTGCGTGCCGGATTGACAGCTTCCACGACCTGGTCGAACGGGGCCTCCTGGTTGGCGTAGGCATCCAGCGTGCAGGCTTTCACCTGCGCCAGCAATTGCGCGCCCGTCATCTGCGGCTGCAGGCGGGTGCGCAAGGCCAGGGTATTGACGAAGAAGCCCGTCAAGGCCTCGAATTCGCTGCGCGTGCGGTTTGCGATCGGGGTGCCGACCACCACGTCATCCTGCCCGCTCAGGCGTGCCAGCAGCAGCGACCAGCCGGCCATCAGCGTCATGAACATGGTCGCGCCGTGGCGGCGGCCGAAGTCGCGCAACGCGGCCGTCAGCGGCGCCGGCAGCACTACCTCCAGCGTACCCGCCGAATAGGACTGCAGCGGTGGGCGCGGATAATCCGTCGGCAGGGCCAGCAGCGCCGGAGCGCCATCCAGATGCGTGCGCCAGAAGTCAATCTGCCGTTCCAGCCTTGAGCCGTCCAGCTGGCTGCGCTGCCAGGCCGCGTAATCGGCAAACTGCAATGCCAGCGGCGCCAGGGGATCGGGCCGGCCCTGGCAGAAGGCTGCGTACAGCGCGCCCAGTTCGCGCACCAGGATGCCGATCGACCAGCCGTCGGTGATGATGTGGTGTTGTGTAATCAGCAGGATATGTTCGTGCGGCGACAGCGACAGCAGGCGGCCGCGTATCAGCGGGCCATGCACGAAGTCGAAACGGGCCGCTGTTTCCTCGGCGCGGATACCTTGCACGCGCAGCGCCTGCTGCTGGGCGTCCAGGCCGCTCAAGTCATCCTCGGCCAGGGCGAAAGCGGTGCCGGCGGCAGCTATGCGCTGTACCGGGCGCCCGTCCGCCTCGACAAAGGTCGTGCGCAGGTTTTCGTGCCGGGCGACCAGGCCGTCGAGCGCGCGGCGCAGCGCAGCCTTGTCGAGACTTCCTCGCAGATGCAGCGCCGCCGGAATGTGATAAGCGGCGCTGGCAGTACCGTCGAACTGCTCAATGAACCACAGGCGCTGCTGTGGCCAGGCCAGCGGCAGCGGCTGGCTGCGGTCGGCAACCGTGATTGCCTCGAGCGTGGAACGTGCTGCCTCCTCTTCGATGGCGGCGGCCAGCCCGGCCAGCGTAGCCCGTTCGAAAACCTGCCGTACCGCGACCTCGGCATGCAGGACACGCTGGATCGCCGTGACCACCTGCGCCGCCAACAGCGAATGGCCGCCCAGTTCGAAGAAGTGGTCGTGGCGGCCGACCCGCTCGACGCCCAGGAGCTCCCGCCAGATCTGCGCCAGTGCCTGTTCCACTTCGCCTTGCGGCGCCGCGTACTCACGTGTGGCCAGCACGGCGCCGTCCGGCGCCGGCAAGGCTTGGCGATCAAGTTTGCCGTTGGCCGTCAGCGGCAACGCGTCCAGCACCACGTAGGCGGCCGGCAACATGTAGTCGNCGCAGGCGCGACACCACCTGCACCGCCAGCAGCGAATGGCCGCCCAGTTCGAAGAAATGGTCATGGCGGCCGACCCGCTCGACACCCAGCAGCTCCTGCCAGATCTGTGCCAGTGCCTGTTCCACTTCGCCTTGCGGCGCCGCGTACTCACGTGTGGCCAGCGCGGCGCCGTCCGGCGCCGGCAAGGCTTGGCGATCAAGYTTGCCGTTGSCCGTCAGCGGCAACGCGTCCAGCACCACRTAGGCGGCCGGCAACATGTAGTCGGCCAGGTGCAGCGCCAACTGGCGSCKCACGGCCGCCGCATCGAAGGTCGCGCCCTCTTCCGTTACGATGTAGGCCACCAGGCGCTTGCCGTGGCCATCGTCGCGCGCCAGCACCACCGCTTCGCGCACGCCCTCGCAGGCTTTCAGCCGCACTTCGATTTCGCCCAGYTCGATRCGGTAGCCRCGCAGCTTGACCTGGAARTCGTTGCGGCCCATGAATTCGATGCTGCCGTCTTCCAGCCAGCGCGCCAGGTCGCCCGTCTTGTACAACTTG
>NZ_LMFZ01000029.1:13858-16733 GCF_001427305.1 Duganella sp. Root1480D1
GTGCTCTCGGTTGGACCATAGCCGTTGATCAGCTGCTGCGGGCGCTGCTCACTGGCCAGCAGCTGGCGCACGCTGTCCACGTCCAGCGCGTCGCCGCCCACCAGCAGGTAGCGCAGGCCGGCAAAGGCTGCCCCCAGTGCCGGGCGGTATTCGTTGAACAGGCCCACCGTCAGCCACAGCGCCGTAGCGCCSCCRGCCACCAGGGCCTGACACAGCTGCTGCGGCGCTAATACCACCGCCTGCGGCACCAGCAGCACGCTGGCGCCATTGAGCAGCGGCGCCCAGATTTCCCAGGTCGCCGCATCGAAGGCCGGGCTGGCGCAGTGCGCTACCCGGTCAGCCGGCGTCAGCGGCGCGAAGCCGCTGTTAAGTGCCAGGCGCAGCACGTTGCGGTGCTCGATCATGACCCCTTTCGGCTGGCCGGTCGARCCCGAGGTGTACATCACATACGCCAGGTGGCGCGCGCCCAGGCCCGGCACCAGAGCCACCAGGGCCTGGCACAGCTGCTGCGGCGCCAATACCACCGCCTGCGGCACCAGCAGCACGCTGGCGCCATTGAGCAGCGGCGCCCAGATTTCCCAGGTCGCCGCATCGAASGCCGGGCTGGCGCAGTGCGCTACCCGGTCAGCCGGCGTCAGCGGCGCGAAGCCGCTGTTAAGTGCCAGGCGCAGCACGTTGCGGTGCTCGATCATGACCCCTTTCGGTTGGCCGGTCGAGCCCGAGGTGTACATCACATACGCCAGATTGCGCGCGCCCAGGCCCGGCACCAGCGGATCGCTGTCCGGCTGGCGCGCTACCGCCGTCACGTCGCCGTAACTGTCGTCGTCCAGTAGCAGCACCCGCGTCAGGCTTTGCACCGGCAGCACGTCTTCCAGCGCCGCCGTSGTCAGCAGCACCGCCGGCGCGCTGTCGGCCAGCATGAAGGCCAGCCGCTCGGCCGGGTAGCCAGCGTCCAGCGGCACGTAGGCGCCGCCGGCTTTCAGCACGGCCAGCATSGCCACRATCATGTCGGCGCCGCGCTCCAGGCACAGCCCGACGCGCGCATCGGGCCCGATGCCCAGCGCGCGCAGGTAATGCGCCACGCGGTTGGCGCGCGCATTCAATTCGCCATAGGAGACCGTAGCCTGCTCGCCGAGCAGGGCCGGCGCCTGCGGCTGCGCCGCTGCCAGCCGCGCAAACTCGGCATGCACCAGGCTTTCGCCCGGGTAGCTGCGCGTAGTCGCATTGAAGTCGTGCAGCAGTTGCTGCATTTCCGCTTCGCCGTTCATGACCAACTGCTGCAATGGCAGTTGCGGCGAAGCTGCCATGGCAGCCAGCACGTGCTGCCAGCGTGCCAGCAGGCGCTGGATGCTGGTCTTGTCGAACAGGTCGCTGGCATAGGTCAGGTTCCCCGCGACCACTTCGCCGTTGTCGACCAGCGACAGCGACAGGTCAAACTGGGTCGTCGTGAATTTCTGGCCGGTCCCTGAAATAGTCAGGCCAGGCAAAGAGAATTCGCCGCCGTCTGGCGTATTGTTCATCGACAGCACGACCTGGAAGATTGGGCTGTGGCCCAGGCTGCGCTGCGGCTTGAGCACTTCCACCACCTGCTCGAACGGCACGTCCTGGTGGGCGTAGGCGTCCAGCGTGCTGGCCTTTACCTGCGCCAGCAGTTGCGCCACGTCCAGTTGACGAAGAAGCCGATCATGCCTTCCACTTCGCTGCGCTGGCGGTTGGCCACCGGCGTGCCGATCACCACCTCGTCCTGACCGCTCAGACGCGACAGCAGCAGCGACCAGCCGGCCAACAGCGTCATGAACAGCGTTGTGCCATGCCGTTTGCCCAGTTCGCGCAAGCCTTCCACCAGCGGCGCCGGCAGCGTCAAGGCCACCTGGCCGCCGGCATAGCTCTGCACCGCAGGGCGCGCGCGGTCGGTCGGCAGTTCCAGCAGGGCCGGTGCGCCATCCAGGTGGGCGTGCCAGAAGTCCAGCTGGCGTTGCAGCGCTTCGCCTTGCAGCCAGTCGCGCTGCCACACCGCGTAGTCAGCGTACTGCAGCGGCAGCGGCGGCAGNGCGTGCCAGAAGTCCAGCTGGCGTTGCAGCGCTTCGCCTTGCAGCCAGTCGCGCTGCCACACCGCGTAGTCAGCGTACTGCAGCGGCAGCGGCGGCAGCGGATCGCTTTCGCCCTGGCTGAAGGCGCGGTACAGGGTGCTCACTTCGCGCACCAGGATGCCGATCGACCAGCCGTCCGAAATGATGTGGTGCTGCGTGATCAACAGCACATGTTCTTCTTCCCCCAGCACCAGCAGGCGGCCGCGGATCAGCGGACCCTGTGCCAGGTCGAATGGCGCCTGCGATTCTTCCAGCGCCATGCGCTCGACGGCGAATTCGCGCTCATGCCCGCTCAAGCCGCTCAGGTCCTGCTGCTCCAGGGCGAAGCCGCAATCGGCCGGCGCGATGCGCTGCACCGGCTGGCCATCGGCCAGCACAAACGTGGTACGCAAGCCCTCGTGGCGCGCCACGATGCGGTCCAGCGTCGCCTGCAGCGCTGCCCGGTCCAGACGGCCGCGCAGGTGTAGCCCGGCCGGGATGTGGTAGGCCGCACCTGCCGCATGGTCCAGTTGGTCGAGGAACCACAGGCGCTGCTGCGCCCACGACAGCGGCAGCGCATCGCCGCGCTCGGCCACCGTGATCGCACCCAACTGCGTCTGCCGACCCGCAGCCACCAGTTGCGCCAGGCCGGCCAGGGTTGGTTGTTCAAACAGTTCGCGCAGCGCCACTTCGCGTCCCAGCAATTCGCGCAGGCGCGACACCACCTGCACCGCCAGCAGCGAATGGCCGCCCAGTTCGAAGAAATGGTCATGGCGGCCGACCCGCTCGACACCCAGCAGCTCCTG
>NZ_LMFZ01000030.1 GCF_001427305.1 Duganella sp. Root1480D1
CAGGTCGCCGACCAGGCAGTCGCCCGCAGGTCGCCGACCAGGCAGTCGCCCGCATCGCTCAGGGTCAGATGCAGGTCGAAGTGGATGCTCTCGCGCGGCTGCTCGATGCCCTCCAGCGTCAATCCGGGCAGGCGCAGCGCTTCGCCTTCGGCGCTGCCGCTGTGCATGGTGAACATGGCCTGGAACAGCGCATTGTAGGCCAGCGTGCGCGCCGGCTTGAGCGCTTCCACCACCTGCTCGAACGGCACATCCTGGTTGGCGAAAGCGGCCAGCGCGCCAGCCTTCACCCGCGCCAGCATCTGCTCGACGCTTTCCTGCGCCTCGCAATGCACGCGCAAGGCCAGGGTGTTGACGAAGAAGCCGATCAGCGGCTCCAGCTCCGCGCGCTGGCGGTTGGCGACCGGCATACCGACCACCACATCGTCCTGCCCACTGATGCGCGACAACAGCAACGACCAGCCGGCCAGCAGCGTCATGAACAAGGTGGCGCCGTGGCGCTGTGCCAGCGCGCGCAGGCCAGCCGTCAACGGCGCATCGAGTTTGAGCAGGCACCTGGATCCGGCAAAGCTCTGCATCGCCGGACGCGGGCGGTCGGTCGGCAGGGCCAGCAGTTCAGGCGCGCCTTCCAGGTGCGTGCGCCAGAATGCCAGTTGCCGCTGCAGTGCCGCGCCCTGCTTACGCTGCCAGGCCGCAAAATCGCCATACTGGATCGCCAGCGGCGGCAGCGGGTCGGCACGGCCCGCACTATAGGCTTCATACAGCACCGAGACCTCGCGCACCAGGATTCCCATCGACCAGCCATCGGCGACGATGTGGTGCAGTGTGATGAAGATGACGTGCTCGTCTTCTGCAAGGCGCAGCAGGCGTCCGCGCAGCGCCGGGCCTGCGGTCAGATTGAAAGGTGTGCGCACCGCGTCGAGATTGGCGGCGGCGATCGCCGCTACATGTCCGGCCGGCGGGATGTCCGAACAATCCTGCACCTCCAGGCTGAACCTGGCTTCCGGTTCGACCATTTGAACCGGCGTCGAACCTTCCATCGTGAAGCGCGTGCGCAGGATTTCATGCCGGGCGACGATGCGGTCCAGCGTGGCCCGCAAGGCATCGATGTCGAGCTTGCCATGCAGGCGCAGCGCGACGGGCATATTGTAGGCTGCGTTCGCAGCGGGATTCATTCGGGCGAGAAACCAAAGTCGCAGCTGCGACCAGGACAGGGGCAGCGCGCCGTGCCGCTCAACGGCGACAATACCAGCGTCCTGCTCGAGCGGCGTCTCCGGTGCCGCAGTTTGTGCCAGCTTGCGACGAAGATACTCGCGCCGCAAGAACTCCAAGTTCGATGTCCCGCTCATACTCTTCCGAAATAAGAATAATTCGCTTATGCCGCCTTGCCAGTGAGTGGTCTTTTGGGCGGAAGACAACGCCGCCGGATTTCACTCCGGCGGCGCACTTGTTACAGGGAAGAGTTCTACGAAGATGCTGTATCAGATCGCCACAGATGACTATCCCGTACTACATGTAATCGAAGCAATGTTGCATTATTTGCAGTGTAAGGGAGTATATTCAAATTTGCAATTAATTAGTTGGTCTGTGGTAAATCGATACTCGAATCGTCAAGGCCCTGCGAACGCTCCAGCCACGCTTGCAATTCGGCTTCGCTCATGCCCTCCATTTCGCCGGCAACGCGGGCGATATCGTCCTCGTTGTAACGCGCAATCTGGAGCGATGCCACCGCCGCCGCAAGCGCTGCCAGGGTCGGGGTCTGGAACACGGTCATCAGCGGCAAGTCCACGGCGCATTCCGCACGCACCCTTGCCACCAGCTGGGTCGCCAGCAGCGAGTGCCCGCCCAACTCGAAGAAGTGGTCGTTGCGGCCGACCTGTTCCATGCCCAGCAACCGTTGCCAGATGCTGGCCAGGACCGTTTCAATCTCCCCTTGCGGCGCCTCATACGGAGTGGTGGACAGCGCCGCATGATCCGGTTCCGGCAAGGCATCGCGATCGAGCTTGCCGTGGTTCGTGCGCGGTATCGCATCCAGGCTGACCATTGCCGACGGCACCATATATTCCGCCAGCGAGTTTCCGATCTCGGCGCGCAGCGCCGCCGGATCCACCACCTGCCCCGGTTGCGGCACGATATAGGCCACCAGCTGCTTGTGCCCTTGACGATCCTCGCGCGCAATCACCACCGCCTCGCGCACCGCCTGGCATGCGGCCAGCCGCGCCTCGATCTCGCCCAGCTCGATGCGGTAACCGCGCAGCTTGACCTGGAAGTCGTTGCGGCCCAGGAATTCGATATTCCCATCCGGCAGCCAGCGTCCGACGTCGCCGGTCTTGTACATGCGCGCCGCCGCTGCATCGTCGAACGGATCGGCCAGGAAACGCTCCCGGCTCAACTCCTCGCGTCCCAAATAGCCGCGCGCCACGACCGGGCCGGCGATATGGATTTCGCCGCTCACCCCGAGCGGGACCACCTGGCCCAGCGGGTCGAGCAGATGCAGGCGCGCCCGACCGACCGGACGCCCGATCGGGATTTCGCCGTCCGGCAAGGACTGCAGGCTGTCGTAGGCCACAGCCGTCACGTAGACCGTGGCTTCGGTCGGCCCGTAGGTGTTGATGCAAGGGCAGCGGCGTTCGCCCAATGCCGCGAACCAGCTTGCCATATGGCGGCGTTCGGCCTTTTCGCCACCGATCACCACCAGCCGCAGCGACGCCGGCGGCAGGCAGCGGCCTTCGGCCACTTCCTGCGTCCACTGATGCCAGAACGAAGTCGGCAAGTTGACTTCCGTGACGCCATGCTTTTCCAGGAACGCCACGAAGGCACCGTCCGGCGCGACCATCGAGGCCGGCCGCAACACCAGTGCGCCCCCGCTCGACAAAGCCGGGAAGATTTCCACCACCGACGAATCGAAGCCGAACGAGGCGAACTGCAGATAGCGGTCCGCCGCCGAGAATGCGCACATCTGCATATGGCTGCCGATCAGGTTGACCACTTGCGCGTGCTCCACCATCACGCCCTTCGGCTGGCCCGTCGAACCCGAGGTGTAAAGCAGGTAGGCCGTGTGCGTGCCGGTCAAGCCCAGCACGCCCGGATCCGGATCGGTGGATGGCTGGGCGCCTACCGCATGCGGCAAGCTGTCGAGCAGCAGTACCGGCACCGGTATGCTGCCCATATGCGGCTGCAGCGAGACCTGGGTCAGCAAGACCTTCGGTGCGCTGTCCGCGAAGATGAAGGCCAGGCGCTGGGCCGGGTTGTTCGGGTCCAGCGGCACATAGGCCGCACCAGCCTTGAGCACGGCCAGGATAGCCACGATCATCTCGGCGCTGCGTTCGACGCAGATCGCGACGCGGTCATCGGGCTTGACACCGAGTCCGAGCAGGTAATGCGCCAACTGGTTGGCCCGACGGTTCAATTCGCCATAAGTCAGCGAGCGCTCGCCATCGACCACCGCCTCTGCATCCGGCTGTGCCGCGGCCAGCTGTTCAAACCCCTGGTGGGCCAGGCCATGCAGGGCGTATGGCGCGTCATCGCGGTTAAAGCCGTGCACAATCTGTGCGTGCGACGCCGGCGATAGCAGCGGAAGACGCTGTACCAGCCGTCCGGCTCCATCTTTCTCAACCATCGCTTGCAGCACGATCAGCAAGTGTTCAGCCCAACGCTGTATCGTGGCTTGTTCGAACAAGTCGCTGGCATACTCAATAGCGAAGCTGATGGCAAGGCCATTGTCGACCACGGCCAACGACAGGTCGACCTGGGTGGTTTCGTGTTTGCGACCAACGCTTTGCAAGCTCAGTCCGGGCAGGGAGAACTCGCCGCCGTCTGGCGTGTTGTTCAACGCCAGCATGGCCTGGAACACCGGGCTGTGGCCCAGGCTGCGTTGCGGCTTGAGCACTTCCACCACCTGCTCGAACGGCACATCCTGATGGGCGTAGGCATCCAGCGTGCTGGCCTTTACCTGCGCCAGCAGTTGCGCCACGTCCAGCGCGCCGTCCAGGCGCACGCGCAGGGCCAGCGTGTTGACGAAGAAGCCGATCATGCCTTCCACTTCGCTGCGCTGGCGGTTGGCCACCGGCGTGCCGATCACCACCTCGTCCTGATTGACGAAGAAGCCGATCATGCCTTCCACTTCGCTGCGCTGGCGGTTGGCCACCGGCGTGCCGATCACCACCTCGTCCTGACCGCTCAGACGCGACAGTAGCAGCGACCAGCCGGCCAGCATGGTCATGAACAGTGTCGTGCCATGCCGTTTGCCAAGGTCGCGCAAGCCTTCCACCAGCGGCGCCGGCAGCGTCAAGGCAACCTGGCCGCCGGCATAGCTCTGCACCGCAGGGCGCGCGCGGTCGGTCGGCAGCTCCAGCAGGGCCGGTGCGCCATCCAGGTGCGCGTGCCAGAAGTCCAGCTGGCGTTGCAGCGCTTCGCCTTGCAGCCAGTCGCGCTGCCACACCGCGTAGTCAGCGTACTGCAGCGGCAGCGGCGGCAGCCGCCTTGCAGCCAGTCGCGCTGCCACACCGCGTAGTCAGCGTACTGCAGCGGCAGCGGCGGCAGCGGATCGCTTTCGCCCTGGCTGAAGGCGCGGTACAAGGTGCTCACTTCGCGCACCAGGATGCCGATCGACCAGCCATCCGAAATGATGTGGTGCTGTGTGATCAGCAGGACATGTTCTTCCTCCCCCAGCACCAGCAGCCGGCCGCGGATCAGCGGCCCCTGTGCCAGGTCGAACGGCGCCTGCGATTCTTCCAGCGCCATGCGTTCGACGGCGAATTCGCGTTCATGCCCGCTCAAACCGCTCAGGTCCTGCTGCTCCAGGGCGAAGCCGCAATCAGCCGGCGCGATGCGCTGCACCGGCTGGCCATCGGCCAGCACAAACGTGGTGCGCAAGCCTTCGTGGCGCGCCACGATGCGGTCCAGCGTCGCCTGCAGCGCTGCGCG
>NZ_LMFZ01000031.1 GCF_001427305.1 Duganella sp. Root1480D1
CTTCGATGTTGCGACCACGGGCGTGTACAGCACCGATTTCGATCCGCCATCGGCCAACGATCGTGCGCCGGAGCTGCAGTTCATTGCCGACCACACGGTTGAAGAGGGCAAGCAAGTGTCCTTCATCGTCGAGGGCAGCAGTGCCGCCGGCAAGCCGGTTGCGCTGAGTGCCGCACCGCTGCCAGCAGGCGCGCGCTTCACCCAGCAGGCTGCCGACCCGCAGTCGCCGGGCCTGGCGCGCGGGGTGTTCGACTGGACCCCTGCCACCGGCAGTAAAGGTGACTACGTGATCGCCTACACCGCCAATGATGGCACCCGCACCGCGCAGCGCTCCGCGGCGATCACTGTTACCGCAGCTCCTGTCACCGCGGGGCCAGCGCTGCCGACAATTGTGTCGCCACTGCCAGGCGCCCATGTTGGCCAGGCAAAACCGACCTTGTCGGTCATGCCGGGTACCAAGCAGGATGATCCAACGACCAAGCTGCAGTTTGAATTGTATGCAGATGCTGGCCATGCGCAGTTGCTGGCCACCGCCCTTGTTGATAAGACGCCATTCACTAGCGATTCCGGTGGTGCGGTGGTTCCAGTGGCAACCAATTGGACGGTGCCACTTGACTTGGACGTGGCAACCAAATACTGGTGGCGCGTTCGTAGTTCCAATGGAACGTTGTACAGCGCATGGGTTTATGGCCGCATCGAGAATCCGGTCGTCAACGACGATCTGCTTCCGTTTAACCTGATCAGCCCGGCACCAGGCGCCGAAGTGTCCAGTGTTTCGCCAGGATTCACCTGGTTCAGGACTGGTCCGAAGCAGACCGGCTTATTGGGCGGAACGTACTATACCTTCACGATCTACAAAGATGCGGCACTAACGACCGTGGCTAAATCCGGCTCGGTGATGGCCGACCCAATGAAGCATGAGCCGTCCGATAATGTCGCCAGCGGTGGTCTGCAATTTAGCACGTTGACTGACAACACCACGTATTACTGGCGTGTTGCTGCAACGGCCAATGGCATCACCCGTGTGTCCACAGCAAGGGCGTTTACTGTCCGCACGAGCAATAAGGCGCCGGCCGCGCCGAAGCTCAATATGCCGTTGGCTGGCAGTGTTCTCGGTGCGAATGGCGTCACCCTGTCGGTGACTAATGCTTCCGATCCGGAAGGCGCACCGCTGACTTATTTGTTTGAGATCGATAGCGCCAAGACCTTCGATTCAGCAGCCAAGCGGGTCTCGGCCCCAGTCCCGGCAGGCAGCAGCACTACTGAATGGGTGGTGGATAATCTGCAGGAAAATACCAAATACTGGTGGCGTGCCAAGGCCAGTGACGGCAAGGCGGAGTCTGACTGGGTCCGCGGTGATTTCCGCGTCAACCTTGCAAATGATGCTCCGACCGTTCCGGTATTGAAAAATCCAGGCAATGGTGCGTGGACTTCTCAGTTGCAGCCAACACTGGAAGTGTTCCCTGCACTTGATCCGGAAGAGGGTGCGCTGCGCTACGAGTTCGAGTTGTACAAAGATGCGGGAATGACTCAGCTGGCAGGCGGAGGCATCTCCAACAGTACCGGCTTCATTGCGCCGGCATCGCTGCAAGACAAATCATCCTACTGGTGGCGCGCACGGGCAATCGATGCCGAGGGTATGAGCAGTGCCTGGAGCGTTCCATCCCAATTCATGATTCAGTCGGGGCCGGTACAGCTTGCGCCGCCACTCCTGGTATCGCAGGCGCGACGCGGAACGATGTCGAAAGAGGTGGTCTGGGAGGGGCTTGATCCGGAACGCGAGCAGCTGGTTTCACTGTACTACGGCACTTCCCGCGGCGACTTCGTCGGGACGCCGATTGTCGAGGGTTTGCGCCAGGCACGCGGCGCCACTGGCGGCCGATACACCTGGCAGGCCGATGGCCTCACCCAGGATCCGCCACCGGCGGGCGCCTACAATATCTTCATGGTGGTGCAGGACGGGCAGTCCGTCTCGAAGGCTTATGCTCCCGGCTCGCTGGTGTGGTGGACCCCCATGCCAGCGCGAATTCAGTCTAGTTTCCCGGCCGTAGTGTTCGAGGGCGCGTCTGCCACCTTTAGCCTGACGCAGACGATTGCCGCCGGCAAGGACGTTGCGTACTCAACGTCTGGCCCCGGCTATCTGGGAGGTTATGATTTCGTGAAAACTGCCACTTCCGGCAGTATCGCGATGACGCTTATTTATCCGTACCAATGCAGCAAACAGGTCTCACCCCCGGCCAATTCGTTCTTCGCATATTCCGAAGATCCGCTCCTGGCCGGTCGTACCGTCACTGCGCAACCTGGCAGCATGATGTTCACCACGTCTAATACCGGTGACGAAACCTTACGCCTGTGCGAGATGAAAGTAATCGCCGAACGCAAGATCGATGCAAATCAGTCCGAGTTCACGGTCACTGGTCGCCTGAGCAATCTTGGTTCCGCGCTGAAAGGGGCCGTCGCAACGCCTTTGCCGGTACTGGACGGGCAGATGCTGAATGCTGGTGTCACTGCGGCCTCCGGCGTGCTGACATTCGGCGCGATCAACAGCATGGAAACCGGATCGACGCCGGCGACCGTTACGGTACGGGCCCGACCCGGTAATGCCGGGATTGTCGCGATCATGCTCAAAGGGTTGAAGTGGAGTGTGCAAGTTACGCGCTGAGATAACTTGCCAGCGCGTATAAAATTTTCTTTTTGGTAATTAAATTTGGTAAAATGCAAGCAAGCAGTCATGCAGGGTGCGAGAGGATCATGCCAAGTATGACTGCGACGCTGCCAACCTTCCTCGACTAAAACTCGGTAACGGCGGAAATAAGCGTCAAGGAAATCACGCTGCAGGACCGCCAAGAGATCGTGCCAAGCGCGACTTATGAAACCGACGTGCCTAATGCAGTGGTGGTGGTGAGCGAACGCCAAGCACCACGAGCCGAACAAAAGCAACTATAGCTTGACGCGCCCAACGATACGAAACAGCGCGGGATCTGGTGTCGGCTCTCGCATCAGGTCTGTTAGTCGGGCGAATAATCCGATCGTTTGGGAATTCTCGATGGGAGGGCTTTCTATTGCTCTTGTTGAGACGACCTACAAGGCTTGAATAGATCGGATTATCTCTTCCGCCTAAGAGACGAAATTAATTTTTTAGAATAATGATATATAGCTGGTCGCGTCGTGCGCTTCTTGGAATTGCCGGGTCAATCGTTCTGGTTTGTACTTCCTCCCTCCACGCACAGGAAACCTCCTGCGCCAAAGTCAAAATCGAAATCAAGCAGGAGTTGACACTCGAGCGGCAGGCTTTTGATGCGACCATGCGCATTACAAACAACGTTGACGGTGACCAGATCTCCGACATCAGCGTGACGATGCGCGTGACCGACGAGCTGGGGTTGCCGGTCGCGGTGACCTCCAATGCCAGCGACACCACCGCAAAGTTCTTCGTCCGCATTTCGAACCTGGATGGCATTGCTTCGGTCGATGGCACAGGTGTCGTTCAGCCGAAAACAACCGCCACCATCGACTGGCTGATGATTCCTGCGCCTGGTGCGGCGGGCGCAACACCTTTCGGCAAGAAGTACCTGGTCGGCGCCACCCTCAAGTACAAGTTCCAGGGCGAAGTGCAAACGCTGGAAGTCGATCCGGACGTGATCACCGTCAAGCCGCTGCCTTCGCTGACGCTGGATTACTTCATGACCCAGGATGTGGTGGCCGACGACCCGCTGACACCAATCATTGAAGCGGCCGAGCCATTTACTCTCGGCGTGCGCGTGAAGAACACGGGCCTGGCCAAAGCGGCCAACCTGGCCATCGATTCGGCGCAGCCGAAGATCGTTGAGAACAACCAAGGCCTGCTGATCGGCTTCCAGTTGCTGGGCAGTTTTGTCGATGACTCCCCTGCGCAGAATTCCCTGCTGATGAAGTTTGGCGATATCGCCGGCGGCACCAGCAAGATGGGCCGTTGGATCATGCAGACCACGCTGGCCGGCAAATTCACCGCGGAGCCAAGTTCTCGCACGCCGATGAACTGGGCGGCTCGCTGACCTCGATCATGCAGGCAGTGAACGCGCATATCCTGCTGCACGATGTGCGCGTCGATCTGCCGGGCCGCGATGCGGTGCGCGATTACCTGGCACTGGAACCGACCGGCGTGAAAGTGTTCGAGTCCAATGGCCCTGATTCCGATGTCACGGACCGCAGTGCTGCAGCCACCCTGGTGGTCGGTCCAAGCGCCAACGGTGTCGATACCTATACGCTGAATTTCCCTGCAACGCCGGGCTTTGCCTATGTGCGTCTGAAAGATCCGTATAGCGGCACCCGTCCAATTGGCCGCATCATCCGTTCCGACGCCAAAGTCATGGCGCCGGAAAATGCCTGGCTGTCCAAGACCCGTAA
>NZ_LMFZ01000032.1 GCF_001427305.1 Duganella sp. Root1480D1
CTGTCGGCCAACGGCAAGCTCGATCGCAAGGCCCTGCCGGCGCCGGACGAGGCGGCATTGGCGGCGCGGCCTTATGAAGCACCGCAGGGCGAGGCGGAACAGGTGCTGGCGCAGGTCTGGCAGGAACTGCTGGGCGTGGAACGGGTCGGACGCCACGACCACTTCTTCGAACTGGGCGGGCATTCGCTGCTGGCGGTGCAAGTGGTATCGCGCCTGCGCCAGACGCTGAATGTCGAAGTCTCCCTGCGCAAAATATTCGCGGCCCCGACGCTGGCGGAATTCGCCGCGGCAGCCGCCGCTACCGAACGGACCCGCCAGGAAGCGATCCCTTTGGCAGACCGGACGCGGGATTTGCCTTTGTCGTGGGCGCAGCAACGCTTGTGGTTCCTGACCCAACTCGACGGCTCCTCACGCGCCTACCATATGCCGAGCGGCATGCGCCTGCGCGGCCCCCTGGACCGCAACGCGCTGCAAGGCGCTTTTAATGCGATCGTGGCGCGCCACGAAATCCTGCGTACCACCTTTGTCGAAAGGAACGGCCAGGCGGTGCAATGCATTGCGCCTGCCGACGCCGGCCTGCGCCTGGAATGGCACGACTTGAGCATGCTGCACGGCCACGAGCTGGATTTTGCAGTCGAGCGCATGGCAACCGACGAGGCCAGCCAGGCCTTTGACCTCGGCACAGGTCCGCTGCTGCGTGCCCGCATGCTGCACCTGGGACAGGACGATCACGTACTGCTGTTGACGGTGCACCACATCGTGTTCGACGGCTGGTCGACAGACGTACTGCTGCGCGAGCTGGCTGTCCTGTACAGCGCTTTGGCACGCGGCGCGGCAGATCCGCTGCCTGCTTTGCCGCTGCAGTACGCGGACTTCGCGGCATGGCAGCGGAGCTGGTTAAACGAGGCTGCCTTGCAGTCGCAAGTTGCCTATTGGCGCAAGCACCTGGAAGGGGCACCGGACTGCCTTGAACTGGCCACTGACTACACGCGTCCGGCGTTGCCGACTTACGCCGGCGACTCGGTCGACCTGCAACTGCCGCCTGCGCTGACTGCCGACTTGCGGGCCCTGTGCCGCAGGCAGGGCGTCACGATGTTCATGACGCTGATGGCGGCATGGGCGGCCTTGCTGGCGCGCTGCAGCGGCCAGCAGGACGTGGTGATCGGTACTCCGGTCGCCAACCGTCAGCGCCAGGAGCTGGAACCGCTGATCGGCTTCTTCGTGAACACTTTGCCCCTGCGCATGCGGCTGGGAGACGACATCACGGTCAGCGACCTGCTGGAGCAGGTCAAGAATACTGCGCTCGATGGCTTTGCCTGCCAGGACCTGCCATTCGAACAAATGGTGGAAGCGCTGCAGCCGCGCCGCAGCACCAGCCATAATCCGCTGTTCCAGGCCTTCTTCGCCCTGAACAATACGCCGCAAAGCGGGGGCGAACCATTGGCTGGCCTGAGTATCAGCAGCCTTGGCCCGGCCATGCAGAGCGCGCAGTTCGACCTGTCCCTGCTGCTCGCGGAACGCGGCGACCAGGTGTACGGTACGCTGAATTACGCCACCGATTTGTTCCAGCGCGCCACCATCGAACGCATGCTGGCGCAGTTCGTCGTGATCCTGGCGGCGATGTGCTCCGCGCCGGAAGCACGGGTGCAGGCCCTGCCACTGCTCGATCCAGCCGAACGCGAACGCATCCTGGCGGGATTCAACGCGGGCGCCGCGCCCGCACCGCTGCACCAGCTGGTACACCGGCCGTTCGAGTTGCGGGCGCAAGCCATGCCAGACGCGCCGGCGCTGCGGCACGGAGAGCGGGTGCTGAGCTATGGTGAACTGAATGCGCGCGCCAATGCGCTCGCGCAGCGCCTCATCGAACTGGGTGTCGCGCCTGGCAGCATGGTGGCCGTACTGGCCGAACGGGGCTGCGAGATGGTGATCGCGGTACTGGCCACACTCAAAGCGGGCGGCGCCTATGTGCCGCTTGACCCGGGCTATCCGGAAGAACGGCTCGGCTACATGGTGAGCGACAGCGCTCCCAGCGTCCTGCTTACGCAACAGGCGCTAGCGCAGCGCATCGCGGCGCCGGGCTGCCCCGTGCTGCTGCTCGATGCCGAGGCGGGTAGCGATCGTTCGCAGCAGGCTGACCCGCTGCTGCCGGAACTGGCGGCGGAGCACCTGGCCTACGTGATCTATACCTCTGGCTCCACCGGCAAGCCGAAAGGCGTCGCCATGCCGCATGGACCACTGTGCAATCTGCTGCAATGGCAGGCCGATGGTGTGCTGGGCGCGCCCGAAACGACGCTGCAATTCGCTGCGCTCGGCTTCGACGTCGCGTTCCAGGAAATCTTTTCAACCCTGTCGCTTGGCGCCTGCCTGGTGCTGATCGACGAGGACATGCGGCGCGATCCGCAAGCCTTGCTGGCATTGATTGCCGGCCGGAAGGTCGCGCGCGTTTTCCTGCCATACATCGCTTTGCAAAGCCTGGCCCAGGCCGTGCAGGATGGCGGCGTGCTGCCTTCCAGCTTGCGCGATGTGATCACGGCCGGCGAACAACTGCGGATCACGCCGGCGATTGCCGCACTGTTCCGGCAGCTGCCGCAATGCCGGCTGCATAACCACTATGGCCCGACCGAGTCGCACGTGGTGACGTCGCATATCCTGGCGGACGACGTGGGGCAATGGCCATTGTTGCCGCCGATCGGGCGGCCGATTGCGAACGCCAGGGTGCACGTGCTCGATACGGACCTGCAGCCGGTCCCGGTCGGCATCCTGGGCGAGGTATTCCTGGGCGGCAGTTGCCTTGCCCGCGGCTACCTGAACCGTCCGCAACTGACGGCCGAGCGCTTTATCGCGAATCCTTTCGGAGCGGGCAAGTTGTACAAGACGGGCGACCTGGCCCGCTATCGCGACGACGGATCGCTCGAATATGTCGGCCGCGCCGATTTCCAGGTCAAGCTGCGTGGATACCGGGTAGAGCCGGGTGAAGTCGAGGTCCGCCTGGGCGCCTGTCCCGGCGTGCGCGATGTGGCCGTGGTTGTGCGCGAAGATGCGCCGGGTGAACGCCGCCTGGTGGCTTACCTGACGGCACAGCCTGGAGCTGCGCAAGGGCTGCTGGATCCGGGATCCTTGCGCCAGGCGCTGGCGCAGGAGTTGGCCGATTACATGATCCCGAGCGCCTTCGTACAGCTGGAAGCACTGCCTCTTTCGCCGAACGGCAAGCTCGATCGGCGTGCTTTGCCGGCGCCGGACAAGGCGGCGCTGGCCACACGTGAGTATGCGGCACCGCAGGGCGAGGTGGAACAGGCGCTGGCGCAGATCTGGCAAGAGCTGCTGGGTGTTGAGCGGGTCGGCCGCCACGACCATTTCTTCGAATTGGGTGGACATTCGCTGCTGGCAGTGCAGGTGGTGTCGCGCCTGCGCGAATTGCTGGGACGTGAAGTGGCGCTGCGCAAGCTGTTCGAGCAGCCGACACTGGCCGGCCTGGCGCAACTGGTGGCAGCCAGCCGGCAGACGCAGCTGGGTACGCTCACGGTGGCCGAGCGCGGCGATGCGCTGCCGCTGTCGTGGGCACAGCAACGCCTGTGGTTCCTCGACCAGCTGGACCATGCGGCAGGCGCGGCCTACCACATCCCGGCCGGCTTGCACTT
>NZ_LMFZ01000033.1 GCF_001427305.1 Duganella sp. Root1480D1
GATGTCGATTCCGAGGCGACAACTGCATTTCGCGACGCGCCAGGCCCTTGGCCAGGTTCCAATCAAAGCGATTGAATTACCCGACAAGTAGTCTGACACGGGGGGTTGCCCCCACGATCGCAAAAACTGTTGGTGACATCGGAAGTGAGTTGGCTGAAAAGGCAGCGGATGAGAAAAGAGACTACCTGAAGAAAGCACAGGACGCTCTACTCAGCAATAACTTGAAAGCCGTTGCGGAATACGAAGCGAAAGCCCAAGAAGCTGATGCGTTAGTTGCGAAATGGGACGAGAACGGTGCCTATCGCATTGCGCTACACGCTGCGACGCAAGGTTTGTTGGGCAGTCTGGTAAGTGGCAAAGGCGGTGCATTAGAAAGCGCTGCCGGTGTAGTCGGCGGAAACGTGGGGCAGCAGCTCGCGGCGGAATTAGGCAAGGCGGAAGCAGAAAAGCTAGGCCTGCAAGGTGACGCGCGCAAATCGTTCGTCGATGCCTATCAGAATACCGGCGCGGTCATCGGAGGTATGCTTGCCGGTGCTGCGGCTGGCAATGCCGCCAGCTCCAATGCAGACATCGGTGCCTTGCTGGCTGCCGCTCAAGGCGGAAGTGCAGCTGAAACAGTTGATGAGTTCAATCGACGTCTGCACTGGCTCACCGAGAATCCTTTAATCAAAGACCTGGCAGAAAAGAAGGCCAAAGAGGTCTGCAGAGGGGATAACCGGTGCGAAAAGTTGGAGACCCTCAGGTATGGTGATGCGTTAGAGCGCGTTGCTAAAGGGATGGTTGATGACGAGCAAGATAAAAAGAACACAGAATATGTGCTTGCCCTGCAGCGCGCTTCGCAGAACCCGACTAGCGAAGGGGCTATGGGCAGCTTTGCTGGATACATTGAACGTTTAAAAGTAGCACGGCAGATATTGGCAAAATACGAAGGCCAGCCAATGCTGTACAACGGGAAGCCGATGATTGGCGAAGACGGTAAACAACTCACATACTTCTCTGCGACGAAGGCTGAGCGAGCGAACAAGTATGCCGAAGGTGTGATGTCGGGAGAGCCGGATCCGCTATTTCCGCAGAGGGATGCTCGTGACAAGGAGCGACTTGAGTACTTCGGTACGAATAATGGCTCAGCAAAGAAGGACTATCTCCTAGAAGAAACGCTGCTTGGCGGCAAAGTGACTGAGAAAGCCTTTTCTGCGCTGGGTAAGCTATGGATGGGGCTCGACGGTGCGCTTGGGTATGAAGGTACCGCGACCTTGAAGGGAACGGTGAGCCGAGTTGCGTCGACCCCTGAAGCAGCTGAAGCTGCGAAAGAAGGCGTTAATCGAGTAGCGCCGATTGTAGACAAGTACGGCAATGTACTCTCAACGGAAAACACGCTTCCGAGTAATGTTGGTAAGAGTAGTCTGACCAGTGGCAGCGCAAAGGACGCATCCGCGTTGGCAGATGAGCTAGCGGCCGCAGAGGTGAAGGCAAATGCCGAGTTTTCTGATTACGTGCTTAAGCATAATCTCCAAATTGGCGTCAAGAGTAGATCGGGCGGGATAAACGGTGCGCATAACTCCGATGTGTTCCTTGAATCAGTCGACAAATTGGGTGCGAAGATTAACAATACGAAAAGGGATTCGCGCTTCCCCGGTTTGGTCGAGTACGAATATCAGTTACCCAAGCTAGACTCAAAAACCCTACAGCCCACGGGAGAGTATCGTTCTGGAACGAAAAAAACGGTCTATGATTCGAACGTGCTCAGTGATAAAAAAATAGCAGACATGTCAGCGCGAGCAGCAGCGGAAGGAAAACGCATGCTTGATATGCAACCTGGCGAACGAGAGATCATGGTGAAGGTCGATGGATATTTTTTTCCAAGTGACTCAAGATAAGGCGACTGGTAAGATAAATAATGCATTTATTACGATTCCTCCGAGGACTAAACAATGACTGAAATTGAAACTATCGAATGGCTGGCGAAGCTGAAAACATCCTTTGAAGCAAAGGGTCTTGCTGGAGAAGATTTTTTTTACATAATTAGGACGATGTTGAGGGAACGGCGGATATCGTTTCCTGAAATGATGTCGTCGGCGGTGCAAGGCCATGGAACGAGGGTACACGAAGGGTTGGAGTTCATATTGGATGCAGACTTAGACGATCCCGCTGACTTTGATGGAGTAATATTTGTTATTGGCGAGCACGAGAGTTCTATTTTGTCGGTCGTCGACTACGTTCATTTAGTTGATTTGTTATGTCACGCTTATATCACCCAATTTCCCGACGACAAAAGCCGGGTGATGGCAAACTTGGATCAAATAAAATCAAAATATGCTACTGATCGGCAGGCCTAAGCGGAATTTAATCTGTCCGTTCAGTATCAGTATCATCTGGGGCCTCGTATTATTTCAGATTTGTGACTTTGCTGAAGTGATTTCGGTCTGATGTGAGCTGTCGTGTTCAAATGTTCAAATAGGGATTGGTACCCAACTGTTGATCGGCACCTGCGGCACCGGGGCAGGAAAGCTGCTGTCTGGCGGCGCCGTGAACATCGCCGCGGCGGTCGACGAGGTCAAGAGTAGTCTCCTGATTAATCCGAACACCAAGAACTGGGACAAGCAGATCCACGAAAATTAGACTGTAGTGGGTGCCAACCTGGCTTCCAAGGGAGACTTGCTGGTCAGCGCCGGCATCAACCAAAACAGCGACCTGAATATCAAAGCAGCTCGCTTGCAGCGGGTGGCACGTTGACGCTGGAGGCAAGCAACGACCTGAATATCACCAGCGTCAGCGAGTTTCACCTATCCGATATCGAGATCGATCGAAAATCCGGCCACGGCATCAAGAAGAGCAGCAGCGACGCCACCGACTACAACGCCACCACACTGGCAATCGGCAGCAACATCAAAGGCGGTACCTTTGTTGCCGCTAACGGAACAGTCGCTAATGCGCATGCGGAAATCGGAGTATACAGCGAGCATTCGATGCTGGTAAGACAAAAGGCCAAGACATGACGATGGGTGTCACTGGCTTGGACGTATGTGGTTACTGTGAAGGGGGCATTGCCGCGGCAGCTCGGGCGGCTGAATTGAAATCCTTAACAGTATTTGCGAGGGATAATTTGACTGGAGACCCGAAGACGTATTATTGGCGCCCAGGGATGAAGTCCCTTAAGGAAACCATTACAAGACGATGGTTTATATTGGACGTTGGAAAAACTAGGACGTTAAATGGTCCGGTCTGAATAATTCAAATTCCGTTGGCGCGTAGCCGGCATGGTGCGAAGGCCAAGGCAGCGCATTCGCGGGCTTGATCCCATCCAGGCCACAGGAATC
>NZ_LMFZ01000034.1 GCF_001427305.1 Duganella sp. Root1480D1
ATTGATCATCATGCCAGTGCCGTTGTAAGAGGCGCTGTACCAGCCGAAGCAGGTGAGTCAGTATTGGCCAGCCCGCGTTCAGGCCAAAAAGAAGCCGTAGCTTCCGCAGAATCATGCGCAGGTTATGGCCGCAACCGCACAGCAGTGCATGGAAGGCGTCGCCGTCCGCGCCTTTCAACCAATTGCGCCGTAACCTGCCGTCGTTCTTCATGTGGCCGATTGCCCGAGAAATTGCGAGGACGGGCCCTGAAGCCAAGCTGATGGAGAAGTACGAAGATGCGGAAGATGCCTTGCCTGCGCGCGCTACGCGTCGCGTGCGAAACGACCTTCTCCCGATCCTTGTGCCGCTCATTGTGGCGATCAACAATCTCCGCGAGCTCCCTCTTCCAATAGTCCTCTTTGCTCATTGCTCTCCTCCTCAACACTCAGGGCCGGCCGTCCGCACATCGCACGCAGCAAGGCACCTACCCTTCCTCAACCGGGCTAAACGTGTCCCACCAACAGGCAGTGGAGCTGTCACCGGCGTGCCTGCGTCATACCGAATACTCGTTGGGGCTACTGCTTCCACGGCACCCGCCCAACAGCGGTGCCGCGAATGGATAAATGTTTGCCGAAGCGTGGTCTCGTAAAAATGCAGATGCGGCTGGCCAGTGGATTTCGCCCCCTGTATCAGCCCCTGCTTCCAGAGCAGGCAGTGCGACGCATCGCGTAACAAAGTCATGTGTGTGTCGGCCAGATCGGCATCGCGACACGAAATCCTTCCCTCTCATGGTTATCCCCGCCCCTTCCACCGGGGCGCTTCATGAGGTCGAACGTAATAAGCTGGGCGGACCCGAAAGTCCTGCCCCCAGCAGATCACCGCGAGCGGTGGCCGAGCGACTGAGGGAATGAGTCTGAAAACCGAGCCGTCAAGCAGCTCCATTGCTCCGGGACTTGCCCAGGGCAACACGACGCACGGTGCGCCAGATCGCGAAAGGCAGCAATGCCAGTTCGCGCGAACGAGGATTACAACGTCGAAGAAGATCGGAGTAGAGAACTTGCGCTATCGCCCACCATGAAGGTTGGGCCAGCCAGCGCGCAGACCGGGAAAACGGTCACGTCGAAAACGACACTTGGGATAGGCAGGTCACGACTGCAACGGGCGATATCGCCGCCACCGCCGCATTCAGAACGCGATGTTCTTGGAAGCGGGTCCAGACAGTGTCCACAGAATAGGAAAGGATTTCGCCGATGTCAAGGCTTGCGGCACGGGCGAAAAATTGTAGATTGAGGCCCAAATTAATGTGTAATCGCACGTATGCGAAGTTCGCCCCTATGAAACGCGCGAAAGTAGGATACCTCTGATTGTAGCGAGGCCCATATTTTCCTCGTCGAGGCGATTTCATTCAAGGGAAAGCTTCAAGCCCAGAACGCCTCCAATTGAACCCGTGACGCGCAATCGCACGCCCACGTCTACAACTTTGCGAAGCGCTCATCTCCAATTCAAACTGGCCTTAAACCGGATTCAATTCCACGACAAAAGGTCCCGGCAAACGCGTGGCTTTCGTGTGGAACCGCTGCCCGCACTCCATTAATGTGACGCTTTAACGGCAAAGGAGTAGCGCATGGATCCCATAGTCAGGGCTGTCGATGTTGGCCGCGGCAACACAAAGTACATCGCAGATATCAAGAATGGGGACCATGCATTTAAATGCGTTGCACAACATTTGACATGAATTGGCATGCCGCCTAAATTGCAATTGCAGTAGCTGGCCCTGTCGAAACTGGCGAGCACTCGATCACGAACTTGCACGACAATGAACGCCATCAAGCGTACGAGCAACCGAAGCGTGTGCAGGTCTCCCTTCGGCTAAATGCCGCCTGTATCTGTTCCGAGCGACCTACTTACTAGCGGCCACGCTCGTCGATAATTCCCTTCGCCTCGATTTCACGCCATGGACTGGCATACCGGTCGGCGCGTTTCATTCTCCAATTTCGCTAAAGGAGCAACTATGCCAGACAACGTGTCTTATTCGCGTATCACGATCCCTCCTGGCTTGGCGGAGGTGGCCCAGGGACGCGATTACATCAGAACGGAAGAATTCGCGCATGCCATGTGCCGCGCGGTGGCGACCGTGCACAAAAACCATTGCATGACCGGCGAGTGCTTTGGTGTTCGGCCAGTCAAGCGCGGGAAACTGCTATTGTGGCCAGTGGCGGCCGTGGCTCAAGCGCTAACCATTGGCAACTAGCACCCAACCGCACGCTCTGGGGGGCACGCAAGCCCTCCCCAAAATTGGAAAAAGGCGGTACCGAACTGATAGTTCTGTACCGCCTCTTCGTTTGCCTCTTCAGATTTGCGTCGGAAGTCGTTCGATCATGCTTTGCAATGCCAGACGAAGCATTTCCCGAATTTGCCTACGCAGTGCCTACGCAAGGCGATTTTGCTACATTTTGCAATGCACAAATTCGACGTAAGCAATTGATTTTATTGGTCTGCCCTGCAGGAATCGAACCTGCGACCCTCGGCTTAGAAGGCCGATGCTCTATCCAACTGAGCTAAGGGCAGAGTCGCGGGCGATGCAGTAATGCCATGCCGCAAATGAAAAGCGGGTTGTCCGAAGACAACCCGCTCGAGAATTTCCTGGTCGGAGTACAAGGATTCGAACCTTGGACCCCCTGCTCCCAAAGCAGGTGCGCTACCGGGCTGCGCTACACTCCGATAAACGAATAATACCCCGGCGAGGCATCATCCGTCAATGTCGCGGCGGCAACTTTATGCTGCGAGAGCCGTTTCAACTTTATCGGCGATGCGGCGGGCCATGCTCTGGGCCTTCTCGGCGTCGCGGGCTTCGACCATGACGCGGATCAGCGGCTCGGTGCCGGAGGCGCGGATCAGCACGCGGCCAGTGTCACCGAGCTCGGCTTCCACCTTTTCTTTTTCCGCGACCATGGCGGCGTTCTTCTGCCAATCGAAACCGGCTGGCACGCGTACATTGATCAGGGTTTGCGGAAACAGCGTGACTTCGCCGGCGATCTCGGCCAGGGTTTTGCCGTTGCGCTTGAGCGCCGACAGCACCTGCAGCGCGGAGATGATGCCGTCGCCGGTGCTGTGCTTGTCCAGCGCCAACAGGTGGCCACTGCCCTCGCCGCCCAGGATCCAGCCTTTTTCCTGCATCACTTCCAGCACATAGCGGTCGCCCACCTTGGCGCGCGCGAAGCCGATGCCCTTCTGTTTCAGCGCCACTTCAATCGCCATATTGGTCATCAGGGTGCCGACGGCGCCAGCCACGCCGCCGTTGGCCACGCGGTCCATCACCATTACGTACAGCAGCTCATCGCCGTTATACAGGCGGCCAGTGGCGTCGCACATGATCAGGCGGTCAGCGTCGCCGTCCAGCGCGATGCCGAGGTCGGCTTTGTGCTCGAGTACGGCAGCAGCCATGGCTTTCGGGGCGGTAGCGCCAACGCCGTCATTGATGTTCAGGCCATCAGGCTTGTTGCCAATGGCGACCACTTCCGCGCCCAGTTCGTGGAACACGTGCGGGGCAATGTTGTAGGCGGCGCCGTGGGCGCAGTCGACTACCACCTTCAGGCCGCGCAGGTCCAGCTCGTATGGGAAGGTGCTCTTGCAGAATTCGATATAGCGGCCCTGCGCATCGTCCAGGCGGCGCGCGCGGCCCAGTTTTTCCGGCGACACGCATTCCATTGGCTGCTCCAGCATCGCTTCGATATCGAGCTCGACTGCATCGGGCAGCTTGGTGCCCTGGTCGGAGAAGAACTTGATGCCGTTATCCTGGAACGGGTTATGCGATGCCGAAATCACCACGCCGGCTTGCAAGCGCAGGGCGCGGGTCAGGTAGGCAATAGCCGGGGTCGGCATCGGGCCGGCCAGCTTGACGTCGACGCCAGCAGCCGAGAAGCCTGCTTCCAGCGCGGCTTCCAGCATATAGCCGGAAATACGGGTGTCCTTGCCGATCAGGACGGCTGGCCGGGAGGTCCCCGTCGCGGCAGTCTTGGCCAGCACCTTGCCTGCGGCATAGCCGAGGCGCATGACGAAGTCGGGGGTGATCGGAGCCTGGCCCACCAGGCCACGTACACCATCGGTACCGAAATATTTGCGTGCCATATTGTGTTCTCTTCCTTTTCTTAATGCGCCGCCTGCCACACCCGAAGTGCGTCGACGGTCTCAGCTACATCATGCACCCTGACGATCTGGGCACCATGCGCCACTGCTGCCAGCGCGCCGCCGATACTGCCTGCCAGGCGCTGCTCGACGGGCTTGCCGGTGATGGCGCCGATCATCGACTTGCGCGACAGGCCTGCCAATAAAGGGACACCCAGTTCGGCAACCATCTGCTTGCCGGCCTTCAGCAGTGCGTAATTGTGTTCAACCGTTTTACCAAAACCGAAGCCTGGGTCAATCCACAGGCGCTCCTTGTCGATGCCTGCCGCCGTCAGGACGGCAATGCGCTCAGCCAGGAAATCCGTAACTTCACGCACGACGCCATTGTACTCGGGGTTGGATTGCATTGTTGTCGGATTGTTAAGCATGTGCATTATGCACAACGCACAATCGCTATCTTTGACAGCTTCGATTGCGCCGGGAGCGCGGAAACCGTTTATATCGTTGATCATGTCGACCCCGGCCAGTACTGCTTCACGCATGACTTCCGGTTTATAGGTGTCGACGCTGACCGCCTTGCCGCAGTCGCGCAGGGCAAAAATCAAGGGCATCACGCGGCGCAGTTCTTCATCCAGTGTGACTGCAGGGGCGCCGGGACGGCTGCTCTCCCCTCCGATGTCGATGATGTCGACGCCGTCGCGGATCATCTGTTCGGCGTGCGTGATGGCGTAATCGAGGCTGGCGAACTGGCCGCCATCGCTGAAGGAGTCGGGCGTGGCGTTGAGGATGCCCATCACCAGCGCGCGGCTGGTGGGAAAATTGAAGCGGCCGAACTTGTGTTGGGGCATGTGTACGGAGACCTTAAACCGGTAAATCAGGGTCAGACCCTGATGTGCGGGCGTCCGGGGCTGGTTCCGAGCTGTTGACTTTCGACGAAGGCCAAGGACTACAACCAACACCACCGACGGATGATATGACAGGGTCTGACCCTGTGGGTCAGACCCTGGTTTACCGGGTTTGGAATGACGTCAGGCTGGAGCGGTGGCGTTCGGGTTCGGGTTGGAACCTGGGCCGTCGCTGCCTGGCTGTTTGCGGATGGTGGTGCCGGCCTTCGGTGGGCGCGGCTCCTGGCCAGCCATGATGTCGTTCACCTGGTCCGCATCGATGGTTTCCCATTCCAGCAGGGCCTTGGTCATCACTTCGACCTTCTCGCGGTTATCTTCCAGCAGCTTGCGCGCCAGGGCGTATTGCGAATCCAGGATGGTGCGGATTTCCGCGTCCACCTTCTGCTGGGTCGCTTCCGAGATAGTCTTATTGGCACCGCCCAGCCAGCCGTCGTTCTGGCTGTCTTCGTACACCATCACGCCGAGCGCATCGGACATGCCGTACTTGGTGACCATGGCGCGGGCCAGCTTGGTAGCGCGGGCGAAGTCGTTGGACGCGCCGGTCGACATCTGGCCGACGAAGATCTCTTCCGCGATACGGCCACCGAACAGGATGGAAATCTCTTCCAGCATCTTGTCCTTGTAGCCCGAAATATTGTCGTGCTCAGGCAACTGCCAGGTCAGGCCCAGCGCCCAGCCGCGCGGCATGATGGTCACTTTGTGGACCGGGTCAGCCTTCGGCAGCAGCTTCGCCACAACGGCGTGGCCGGACTCGTGGTAAGCGGTATTGCGGCGCTCTTCTTCGCGAATCACCATGGACTTGCGTTCCGGGCCCATGAAGATCTTGTCCTTCGCATCTTCGAAGTCGATCATGTCGACCAGGCGCTTGTTGCGGCGCGCGGCGAACAGTGCAGCTTCGTTGACCAGGTTGGCCAGGTCGGCGCCGGAGAAGCCCGGGGTGCCGCGGGCCAGGATGTCGGCTTTCACGTCGGTGCTGATCGGCACTTTGCGCATGTGGACGTTCAGGATCTGTTCACGGCCGCGGATATCCGGCAGGCCAACGGAAACCTGGCGGTCGAAACGGCCTGGACGCAGCAGCGCCTTGTCCAGCACGTCGGCACGGTTGGTCGCAGCTATCACGATCACGCCGGACGACGCTTCAAAGCCGTCCATCTCAACCAGCAGCTGGTTCAGGGTCTGTTCGCGTTCGTCGTTACCGCCGCCCATGCCGGCGCCACGATGGCGGCCCACTGCGTCGATCTCGTCGATGAAGATGATGCAAGGCGAATGCTTCTTGGCGTTCTCGAACATGTCGCGCACGCGGGACGCGCCCACGCCGACGAACATTTCAACGAAGTCCGAACCGGAAATCGAGAAGAACGGCACCTTCGCTTCACCTGCAATGGCACGTGCCAGCAGGGTTTTACCGGTACCTGGAGGACCAACCATCAGCACGCCGCGTGGAATACGGCCGCCCAGTTTCTGGAACTTGGTCGGGTCTTTCAGGAAGTCAACGATCTCGGTCACTTCCTCTTTGGCTTCATCGCAACCTGCCACGTCGGCGAAGGTCACGGTGTTATTGGTTTCGTCCAGCATGCGCGCCTTCGACTTGCCGAAGGAGAACGCACCGCCCTTGCCGCCGCCCTGCATCTGGCGCATGAAGAATACCCAGACGCCGATCAGCAGCAGCATCGGGAACCAGGATACGAACACTTGTTGCAGGATGCCTGGCTCTTCAGGCGGCTTCACGTCGAAGCGCACGCCGTTGTCGCGCAGGTCGCCGATCAGGCCACGGTCCAGGAAGGTGGAGGTGGTGCGGACTTTGGAATCGTCAACACGGGTGGCAGTAATAGTTTGCCCTTCAATCAGGACATCTTTAACGCGCTTCGCTTTGACCTCATCCAACAGATCGGAATAAGCGATAGGCTTTGCGCCGCCGGCGATGCTGTGGCTGTCGAATTGCTTAAACAGCATAAATAACAGCAAGGCTACAACGACCCAGATAGCCGATTTGGAAAACATGTTATTCACGAAAACTCCTTGGATGCGCAAGCGCACCAGTTACCTGTAGCAGAAATTCGATTTTACTCGTTAAACCCGGGCCGTGCTACAAACCGGCCCTATGGTGCACACTCCTGCGCAGGATATGTGGGTTTTTCCAGCTAAATCAAGGGCCAAAATGGCATTATTCCACTGGATTTTTGAGCCCGCGGCCCAATAAGAAAATTTCAGACGATTTATCGCGGCTGGCCTTCGGTTTTTTCTGCACCACGGTCTTGAATTCGCGCCGGAATTTCTCGACGATCTGGCTGAATCCCAGGTCCTTGAAACACTTCACCAATAAAGCGCCACCTGGTTTCATATGATGCTGGCTGAACTCAATGGCGATATCGATAAGGTCTTCCATACGGGCGGCATCGGCCACCGCAATACCCGATAAATTGGGCGCCATATCGGACAGCACAAGGTCCGCCTTGCGGCCTTGCAGCACTTCGGCCAATTGGTCGAGGATTTCCTGCTCGCGGAAGTCGCCCTGGATGAAATGCATGTCGGCAATCGGCTCCATCGGCAGGATATCCAGGCCGATCATGGTGCCGTTGATGCCCCCGCCCTCTTTCCCCGCCAGTTTGCGGCGCACGTATTGGCCCCATGAGCCAGGAGTGCAACCCAGGTCGACGATCACCTGGCCGGGCTTGACCAGCCTGGCGTCTTCATCAATCTCTTTCAGCTTGTAGGCTGCCCGGGCACGGTAGCCGTCGCGCTGGGCGGCCTTCACATACGGATCGTTAATATGGTCGTGCAACCAGTTTTTGTTTAATTTGTTCTTAGCCATTAGCGTAGAATACTGCCTTTAAGAGAACTATCCAAAAATAACTATGCTGAACCTTACCCCTGCCGAACGCAGTGTCCTGCGCGCCGAAGCCCATGGCCTGAAGCCTATCGTCCTCGTCGGCGAATCCGGCCTGACCCCTGCCGTGATGAAGGAGATCGAGCTCGGTCTGGACTCCCACGGCCTGATCAAGGTGCGCGTTTTCGGTGATGACCGCGAAGCCCGCGTCGAAATGTACGAAACCATCTGCGAGAAGACCGGCGCCGCGCCAGTGCAGCACATCGGCAAGCTGCTGGTGCTGTATCGCCCGAAAGTCGATGCCGAGAAGTCCTCCACCGGCAAGGCCGGCAAAGGGATGCGCATGGTGACCATCGTCAAGCCAAGCGCTTCCGGCACCAAGAAGCCATCCGTGAGCAAGGTCCTGCTGAAGGGTAACGAGCGCGTTACCGCCGGCGGCACCATCAAGCGGGTCAAGAAGAAAGTCGGCACCAAGAAAACCGTTGCATAAAAAATGGGGACGTACCCCATTTATTGAGCAATTAGTTTCCTAAAAAATGGGGTACGTCCCCATTTTTTACGCCTGGCGCACCAGCAGCCAGGCTGCCAGCAGGCTCTGCACCAGGTAAATTGTGCTGGAAATGCCATGCAGCTTGCCGAAGCTGCCGTCGCCGGAAACTTTCGCTGCTGCCATCATCGGCTGCAGGCCAAAGTGGGAAACCACCGTGCACATCACCATCGCCACTACGATCAGCAGCACCGAGCGGCGGCGCTTTGGCGTCCAGTCGCGGGTACCGAAGAACAGCAGCACGCCCATGGCTGCACCGCAGCCCAGCGACAGCATCGCTTCGGCATGGAATATCAGCCCCGCAATCGAGCCGGCCAGCACGCGGTCCAGTGACGCAAACAGGGTCGGAGCTACCAGGTAGCCGACCGCCCACAGGCTGCCGGCCCACAAGGCGGCCACCAGCAGGCGAACCTTAGCCAGCATCATCAGACGTAGCGGACTTCGAGAATTTCGTATTCGCGTGGGCCGGATGGGGCCTGCACTTCCACCACGTCGCCGGCGTACTTGCCGATCAGGGCGCGGGCGATTGGCGAGGTGACGGACACCTTGCTCATTTTCAGGTCGGCTTCGTCGGTGCCGACGATCTGGTAGCTCACTTTGGAGCCCGATTCCAGGTCTTCCAGGTCCACGGTGGAGGCGAACACCACGCGGCCTTCGGCATCCAGGGTGGTCGGGTCGACGATCTGGGCCGAGCTCAGCTTGCCTTCCAGTTCCGCGATACGGCCTTCGACGAAGGCCTGGCGCTCCTTGGCGGCATCGTATTCAGCGTTTTCGGACAAATCACCGTGCGAACGCGCTTCGGCGATAGCATCGATGACAATGCGGCGCTCCTTGGTCTTGAGCTGGTGCAGCTCTTCTTTCAGGAGTTCGGCGCCGAATTTAGTCAGTGGAACGGTATTCATGTCAGTCTCTGGTCAAATTGCTAAAAAGCACAGAGCCCGCGCCATGCTTCAGCGCGGGCCCTGTGGTTATATTGTCAAGCGTACTACTGTGTAGCCTTAGTTTAAAGACTTATGCAGGCCTTGTAAATCGTACACGCGCAATTCGTCCAGGTGGCGGATACCGGCCACCGCCGCCTCAGCACCGGCGATGGTGGTGTAGGTGGTCACGCGGGCTGCCAGCGAGGAGGTACGGATGCTGCGCGAGTCGGTGATCGCGGTACGCTTCTCTTCCACGGTGTTGATCACCAGGACGATTTCGTGGTTCTTGATCATGTCGACCACGTGCGGACGGCCTTCCGACTTCTTGTTCACCGGGGTGACAGGAATGCCGGCTGCTTCGATCACGGCGGCGGTGCCCTTGGTGGCGCACAGGGTGAAGCCGGCGTCGACCAGGTCGCGTGCCACTTTCACGGCGCGCGGCTTGTCGGAGGCTTTCACCGACAGGAATACCTTGCCCGAGGTCGGCAGCTTGACGCCGGCGCCCAGCTGCGACTTCACGAACGCTTCCGCGAAGGTGGCGCCAACGCCCATCACTTCACCGGTCGATTTCATCTCCGGGCCGAGGATGGTGTCCACGCCAGGGAATTTCACGAACGGGAACACGGCTTCCTTGACGCTGAAGTAAGGCGGCACGACTTCCTTGGTGATGCCCTGCTGCGCCAGCTTCTGGCCGACCATGCAGCGTGCTGCGATCTTGGCCAGTTGCAGGCCGGTCGCCTTGGACACGTAAGGCACGGTTCGCGATGCCCGCGGGTTCACTTCCAGCACGAAGACGACATCTTTGCCATCCTGCTTCTGGATGGCAAACTGCACGTTCATCAGGCCGACCACGTTCAGCCCCTTGGCCATCAGCGAGGTCTGGCGCTTCAGTTCATCGATGGTTTCCTGCGACAGCGAGTAAGGCGGCAGCGAGCAGGCGGAGTCGCCCGAGTGCACGCCGGCTTGCTCGATGTGTTCCATCACGCCGCCGATGAAGGTGGTGTCGCCGTCGGAGATGCAGTCCACGTCGCATTCGATCGCGTCGTTCAGGAAGCGGTCCAGCAGCACCGGGGAGTCGTTCGACACCTTGACCGCTTCGCGCATGTAGCGCTCCAGGTCGCGCTGCTCGTGCACGATTTCCATCGCACGGCCGCCCAGCACGTAGGAAGGGCGCACCACCAGCGGGTAGCCGATTTCCTGTGCCAGCGCCAGCGCTTCTTCTTCGGTGCGCGCGGTGCGGTTAGGCGGCTGGCGCAGGCCCAGGTCCTGCAGCAGCTTCTGGAAGCGCTCGCGGTCTTCCGCGGCGTCGATCATGTCCGGCGAGGTGCCGATGATCGGCACGCCGTTGGCTTCCAGGTCCAGCGCCAGCTTCAGCGGGGTCTGGCCGCCGTACTGCACGATCACGCCGACCGGTTTTTCCAGGTCGACGATCTCCAGCACGTCTTCCAGGGTCAGCGATTCGAAGTACAGGCGGTCCGAAGTATCGTAGTCGGTCGACACGGTTTCCGGGTTGCAGTTGACCATGATGGTCTCGTAGCCGTCTTCGCGCATTGCCAGCGCGGCGTGCACGCAGCAGTAGTCGAACTCGATACCCTGGCCGATACGGTTCGGGCCACCGCCCAGCACCATGATCTTCTTCTTGTCGGTCGGGTTGGACTCGCACTCTTCATCGTAGGTCGAGTACATGTAGGCGGTGTCGGTCGAGAACTCGGCGGCGCAGGTGTCGACGCGTTTGTACACCGGACGGATGCCCAGTTCGCGGCGCTTGTTGCGCACGGCGGTGTCGCCGCATTGCAGCAGGTAGCCCAGGCGGCGGTCCGAGAAGCCCTTTTGCTTCAGGCGGTACAGGGTGTTCTTGTCCAGGTTTTCCAGCTTCTGGGTATCCAGCCACAGTTCCAGGTCGATGATTTCCTTGATCTGCACCAGGAACCACATATCGATCTTGGTCAGCTGGTACACCTCTTCCAGGGTGAAGCCCTGGGCAAAGGCGTCGCCCACGTACCAGATGCGGTCCGGACCCGGCTCGCCCAGTTCCTCTTCCAGCTTCTCGCGGTCGACGGTTTTCTGGTTCATGCCGTCCACGCCCACTTCCAGGCCGCGCAGCGCTTTCTGGAACGATTCCTGGAAGGTGCGGCCGATGGCCATTACCTCGCCCACGGATTTCATCTGGGTGGTCAGGTGGTGGTCGGCGGTCGGGAATTTTTCGAAGGTGAAACGCGGCACCTTGGTCACGACGTAGTCGATCGAAGGTTCAAACGAGGCCGGGGTCGCGCCGCCGGTGATTTCGTTGCGCAGTTCATCCAGGGTGAAGCCCACCGCCAGCTTCGCTGCGACCTTGGCGATCGGGAAGCCGGTGGCTTTCGATGCCAGTGCCGAGGAACGGGACACGCGCGGGTTCATCTCGATGACGATCATGCGGCCGTCTTTCGGGTTGATCGAGAACTGCACGTTGGAGCCGCCGGTATCCACGCCGATCTCGCGCAGCACTGCCAGCGAGGCATTGCGCATGATCTGGTATTCCTTGTCGGTCAGGGTCTGTGCCGGAGCGACGGTGATCGAGTCGCCGGTGTGCACGCCCATCGGGTCCAGGTTTTCGATCGAGCACACGATGATGCAGTTGTCCGCCTTGTCGCGCACCACTTCCATCTCGTACTCTTTCCAGCCCAGCAGCGATTCTTCGATCAGCAGCTCATTGGTTGGCGATGCTTCCAGGCCGCGTTTGCAGATCGCTTCGAATTCCTCTTCGTTGTAAGCGATGCCGCCGCCGCTGCCGCCCATGGTGAACGATGGACGGATGATGGTCGGGAAACCGACTTCCTTCTGCACCGCCCACGATTCTTCCATCGAGTGCGCTACGCCGGAACGTGCCGAACCCAGGCCGATCTTGGTCATCGCATCTTTGAACTTGGCGCGGTCTTCGGCCTTGTCGATGGCTTCCGGGGTGGCGCCGATCAGTTCGACCTTGTACTTGTCCAGCACGCCGTTGCGGTGCAAGTCCAGCGCGCAGTTCAGCGCGGTCTGGCCGCCCATGGTCGGCAGGATCGCGTCCGGGCGCTCCTTGTCGATGATGCGCTCCACGACTTGCCAGGTGATCGGCTCGATGTAGGTCACGTCGGCCATTTCCGGGTCGGTCATGATGGTCGCCGGGTTGGAGTTCACCAGGATGACCTTGTAGCCCTCTTCGCGCAGTGCTTTACAGGCTTGCGCACCGGAGTAGTCGAATTCGCAGGCCTGGCCGATGATGATCGGGCCGGCGCCAATAATCAGGATGCTTTTAATGTCAGAACGTTTTGGCATTTATTTCTTCTCCGCGGCATTCATCATGTTGATGAAGCGGTCAAACAGGTAGGCGACGTCGGTCGGGCCAGGCGATGCTTCAGGGTGGCCCTGGAAGCAGAATGCCGGCACGTCGGTGCGGGCGAAGCCTTGCAGCGAATTGTCGAACAGCGACACGTGGGTCACGCGGCAGTTGGCCGGCAGCGTGTCCGCGTCCACGGCGAAGCCGTGGTTCTGCGAGGTGATCATCACCTTCTTGCTGTCCAGGTCCTGCACCGGGTGGTTGGCGCCGTGGTGGCCGAACTTCATCTTCAGGGTCTTGGCGCCGGAAGCCAGTGCCATGATCTGATGGCCCAGGCAGATGCCGAACACCGGGATCTTCTTCTCCATGAAGACTTTGGTCGCTTCGATCGCGTAATCGCATGGCTCAGGATCGCCAGGACCATTGGACAGGAATACGCCGTCCGGGTTCAGCGACAGCACGTAGGCAGCGGAAGTCTGCGCCGGCACCACGGTTACTTTGCAACCGCGCGAAGCCAGCATGCGCAGGATATTGCGCTTGACGCCGAAGTCGTAGGCCACCACGTGGAATTTAGGGTCAGCTACCTTGCCATAGCCTTTGCCCAGCTCCCACTCGGTTTCGGTCCACTCGTACACTTCCGGCACGGTGACGACTTTGGCCAGGTCCATGCCAGCCAGGCCAGGGAAGCTGCGCGCCAGTTCCAGTGCCTGCTGCACGGATGGCTCGTTGCCCTGCACGCCGGTCACGATGGCGCCGGCTTGTGCGCCTTTCTCGCGCAGCACGCGGGTCAGCTTGCGGGTGTCGATACCGGCGATGGCGACGATGTTCTCGGCCTTCAGGTAGTCCGTCAGCGATTGGCTGGAACGGAAATTCGAGTGGATCAGCGGCAGGTCGCGGATGATCAGGCCTGCGGCGTGGACTTTGGCAGCTTCGACGTCTTCGGTATTGATACCGTAGTTGCCGATATGCGGGTAAGTCAGGGTGACGATCTGGCGGGAATACGATGGATCGGTCAGGATTTCCTGATAACCCGTCATGGAGGTATTGAAAACGACTTCGCCCGTCGTGTGACCGGCAGCGCCAATGGAAATACCTTTAAAGATTGTTCCGTCGGCTAGTGCCAGGATGGCTGGAACGGCTGGGCCAGAAAAAAATGGCGGCAAGGGCAACTCCTGATTAAGTTACCGTAGCGACGCCACTCAGACAACCCACGGGTGTACGGGCGCAATGCCGGGCTCGCGGGTCAGATGATGATGGATGTGTGAGGTAGGCGCTACGGTCGAATGGTAATTGGCTAAACCTTTGAATTATAACCTAAAGTTCCCTCGCCGGCAAGCCCCTGCCGGCACATCAGTGGCCTTGGCGCAGGGCTTCGGCCAGGCGCGGCACCAGCGCCGCATGGCGTTTATGCAGGAACAGGTAGAGCGGCACTTCTTCCAGCGGCGGCAGCAATTGCAGCAAGTCCGGGTCATGTTCCTGCATCGCCCTCACCTCCTGATTGCTGCGGCCCATTACGGCAATATCGCAGCCGCCGGCCTTCAGCATGCGCAGCAGGGAGGCGTCATTGTCCAGGCGCTGCCGCGGCAGGCCGGCAGTACGCTCCTCCGTAAAGTTATAGCCGCGCCGCACGCACACTGTATGGCCGCGCAACGACTTCCAGCCGAGCGACACATCGATCTTCTTATAGGAATAGGCGGTCGGCGCGTACAGGTAGACCGGTTCCGGCACCGCCACCAGTTGCGCATAGGCGCTGGCAGCCAGCATGGTGCGTCCAATGGCGCCATCCAGCTTGCCTTCATTTGCCAGCACCATGCCGCGCTCGGCCGGCATGGCGCGCATCTGCACGCGCACACCGGCGCGCCTGGCCGCTGCCTCGACGGTTCGCCATGCCTCAAGATGGGCCGGCGTATCCGGAATCACGAAGAGCTGCAAGTCCTGGCCCCGCAGTGGCGCCGAAACCAGCGCGCACAGCAAGGTGGCCAGGACTTTCATGCTACTCCCCTTCGCCGAGCAGCTTATGCAGGGTGCCGTCGGCCCGCATCTGCTTCAGGGCCGCTGTTACCTTCGGCACCAGGGCCGCATGGCTCTTGTGCAGGTAAATATACAGGGGCATGACTTCCATCGGCGGCAACAGCCGCTGCAACGGCGGCTCCGCCGCCATGGCAGCACGTGCCAGGGCGTTATTGCGCTCCATGACAGCAACATCGCAGCCGCCAGCGGCCAGCATGCGCAGCATGGTCGCTTCGTCGGCCAGCACCTGGCGCGTCAAGTCCTTGGTGCGCTGGTCAGTCTGGCGCAGGCCGCGCCGGATGCATACCGTGTGCGAGCGCAGGGACTCCCAGCCGCCCGTTACGTCGAAACGTTTGTACGCAAACGCCGTTGGCGCGTATTGGTAGATCGGTTCAGGTACCTGGACCAGGTTGGGATAGGTTTTTTCGAGGCCGGAGGAGCGGCCTACATCGCCGTCGGTGCTGCCTTCATTGGCCAGCACGGCCGAGCGTTCGGGCGACACTTCGCGCACCACCGCCGTGATGCCAGCCCGCTGGAAAGCGATTTCCGCCGCTTTCCACAGGTCGGCATGGGTGGTGCTGCGTTGCATGACGGAGAGCTGCAGCTCTTCGGCATGCAGCGGCATCGACAGGATGATTGGGCAAAACACCAAGGCAACCGGCAGTCTCATAACTCCCCCTTGCCTGTATTCTAGGAATATCTTGCCTCAATTGCAAGACTTAAGCCAATGCAGCAATACCAGCCTTGGCGATCTGTGCATCTTCGCTGGATTTCACGCCCGACACGCCAACGGCGCCGATGGTATGGCCGTCCACCACGATATTCACGCCGCCCTCCAGCGGGGCTTCCACCATCGGCACGCCGACGAAGGAAGTACGGCCGCCATTGATCATGTCTTCGTAAATCTTCGTTTCGCGGCGGCCCAGCGCCGACAGGCGTGCCTTGGCGGGGGCGATATGGGACGACAGCGGCGCCGCGCCATCCAGGCGCTGCAGCCACAACAGGTGGCCGCCATCATCGACAATGGCAATGGTGACCGCCCAGTTGTTCTTGATTGCTTCCGCTTCGGCGGCAGCGGCGATTTTCTTGATGTCGTCCAGGGACAGCACTGGCTTGGTGATCATTCTCTCGTTTCCTCGTTAAGCGATTTTTATTATGGGGCCGGGGTTTCGCGGCGCGCCTTCAGCTTCTGCTTCAGTTGCGCCATGACGGCCAGGGTTGCCCGCTCGCCCGCCTGCATGGCGCCCGAACGGTTGGTGAATTCGGCCGAACCCATCTTGCCCAGCGGCGGCTGGATCACGATGTCGGCATCGCGCAGTTCGAGCTGGTTGATGCGCTGGCCCATGATGGAGAAAGTCTGCATGATGACCTCCAGCGAAGAATTGGTGGCCTGCGCCTCGGCCTGGGTCGAGATGTTCACCGCGATGACGAACTCCGCCCCCATCTCTTTGGCAAAGCGTACCGGCACCGGCGCCACCAGGCCGCCGTCGACGTAGGTATGGTCGCCGATCTTCACCGGCTGGAACACGCCCGGCACGGCCGAACTGGCGCGCACCGCCATGCCGGTATTCCCGCGCTGGAACAGGATAGGCTGGCCGGTCTTCAGGTCCGATGCCACGGCGCCGAACGGCATTTTCAGCTTCTCGATGGTGACATTGTGCACCGCCTTGTTGACGAAGGCTTGCAGGGCCTCGCCTTTCAGCACGCCGGAAGACTTGCCGAACAGCGGCAGCGCCCAGTCGGAAATCGCCGATTCATCCAGGTCGACAGCCATCTTCTGCAGTGTCTTGGCATCGTTACCGGCCGCGTACAGCGCGCCGACCACGGAACCGGCGCTGGTGCCGACCACGATGTCCGGCACGATGCCCTGCGCCTCCAGCGCCTTGATCACGCCGATGTGGGCGAAGCCGCGCGCGGCACCGCCGCCCAGGGCAAGGCCGATCTTCACCTTGCGCTGGACCGGCGCCACCGGCGGCACCACGGCAGCCTGCGCCGGTGGCTCGACAGTAACCAGCGGCACGTCGGTCGATTTGATCGGCGGTGGCAGTTCGGTGGAGACGGTAGTAGGGGAAGTCTGGCACCCGGACAGCGCGGCGGCGGCCAGGATGGCAAAAGCGAAACGTTTCAAGTGCATGTAGTGGTTAATCTGCTCGTTTTTTTAGGCGAGCAGATTTTACCTAATAAATGGGGACGTACCCCATTTTTCTTCTTAGGCGGCCTGAGCAGGCTCGATGGTGGTCGAAGCCAGCGACTTCGGCAGGCTGACCGTAAAGGTACTGCCCTGCCCTGCCTCGGAGCTGATATTCAGCTTGCCGCTGTGGCGCAGCAGCACGTGCTTGACGATGGCCAGGCCCAGGCCGGTGCCCTGGGTTTCGCGCGAACGGCTCTTGTCGACGCGGTAGAAGCGCTCGGTCAGGCGGGAGATATGCTCGGGGCTGATGCCGATGCCGGTGTCCTGTACCTGGAATTGCACCCCGCTTGGCGTATCTTCCCAGCGCAGGCGGATCGCGCCGCCGGCAGGCGTATAACGCACCGCGTTCGAGGCCAGGTTGCCGAAGGCGCTATGCAATTCGTCCATATTGCCCATGACGTCGCCGCCGTGCACGTCCAGCGAGATCTCGTGCTTGCCGCCGGAAAGCGCGCGCGCTTCGTGCAGCACCTGCTCCAGGAGCGCAGGGATATTCACATGCTGCGGCCGCATCGGATGGTCGACCGACTCCAGGCGCGACAGGGTCAGCATGTCCTCGATCAAATGCTGCATGCGGTGGCTTTGCTCGGTCATCAGCTTCAGGTGGGCGGCACGGGTTTCCGCATCCAGCTCCATCGACGCGGCGATTTCCAGGAAGCCGGCGATCACCGTCAGCGGCGTGCGCAGTTCGTGCGAGGCGTTGGCGATAAAGTCGCGGCGCATCATTTCGGCGCGCTGGGTCTCGGTAATATCGTGCGTGACCAGGATCTGGCGGCGGTTTTCGAACGGAATGATGTGCGCCACCAGCTTGCGGCCGCGGAAATTCAGCGTCAGCGGCTGGTCGTAGCGGCCCAGGATCAGGTAATCCATGAAGTCCGGACTGCGTACCAGGTTGGTCACCCGCATGCCCTTGTCCCGTGATTGCTGCAGGCCCAGGTGCTCTTCGGCCGCCGGGTTGCACCATTCGAGAAACAGCACGTCGTCCATGATCACCACGCCGTCCGGCAGCAAGTGCATGGCCTGGCGGAAGCGCGCCAGCCACTCCGTCAACTCGGCCTGGTTCTTTTCGTCGTCGCGGCGCAGCCGGTACAGGCGGGAAAAAATATTGGTCCACTCGCCCCAGCCGTCCGGCAGGCGGCCCGATTCAGGCTTGTCCAGCCATTCACTGAGCTGGTAAAGATATTTGAGCTGGATGAAGACCGCTGCCAGTACGCCGGCAAAAGCCGTGACAATGCCGGCCGGCAGGCCGAACCACCACCACATCAAGCCTGCCCCGGCAAGCAAAAAGCCCAGCCTGATGGCGACCGGCACCCAGAACACTACTTTTGGATTCATGGCTTCTCTGTGAGCATATATCCCACGCTGCGCACCGTCTTGATCAGGTGCTCGGCATCTTTCAGCGCCTTGCGCAGGCGCAGTACATGGACATCCACCGTGCGCTCCTCGATCACCACATGGTCGCCCCATACCTTGTCCAGCAACTGGCTGCGCGAAAACACGCGCTCCGGGTGAGCCATGAAGAACTTGAGCAGCTTGTATTCGGCGTGGCCGATGTCGATCTTGTTATCGTTCATCGACACCGTGCAGCTTACCGGATCCAGCACCACCGGGCCAGCCTTGAGCTGGGTTTCGGCCAGTTCCGGGCTCTTGCGGCGCAGCAGCGCGCGGGCGCGGGCCAGCAGCTCGCGCGGCGAAAACGGCTTGGTGATGTAGTCGTCGGCGCCGCCGTTCAAGCCGGCCAGCTTGTCCTCTTCCATGCTCTTGGCTGTCAGCATGATCACCGGCACGGCGGCGAAGTGACGGTCGCCGCGGATGCGGGCCAGCAGGCGCAGGCCGCTCTGGTCCGGCAGCATCCAGTCCAGCAGCACCAGTTGCGGGGTGCGGGTTTGCATGACTTCCCATGCCTCCTGCGTGGATTGCGCCACCACGCAGTTCCAGCCCGCTTCGCGCAGCGAGAACCTCACCAGCTCAACGATCGCCGGTTCATCTTCAACAATCAGTACAGTCGTTTTGTCGGATGCCATTTATTTGTTTGCTTCTTGGGTCGCTCCGTGGGAATGGCGGATATCCCTGCCTTCCACCACGTAGATCACGTATTCGGCGATATTCTTGGCGTGGTCGCCGATGCGCTCAATGGCCTTGGCCACCCACATCGTGTCCAGCGCCGCCGAGATTGTACGCGGATCTTCCATCATGAAGGTAATCAGGTTGCGCATAATCGAGCGGTACTCATGGTCGATCACTGCATCTTGCGCGATCAGCTCGAGCGCCGCCTTTTCGTCGCCGCGCGCGAAGGCGTCCAGCGCGTCGTGCAGCAGGTCGCTGGTGGCGGTGGCAATGGTGCGCACCATTTCATAGTGGTTCAGGGTGACGGCGCCGCGTCCGTGCAGGGCCTTGGTAATGCGCGCGATCTTGGCAGCTTCGTCGCCGATGCGTTCCAGGTCGGTGATCACCTTCAGGGTCGCCATCACGGTACGCAAGTCGTTGGCGGTCGGCTGGCGCTTGACGATCAAGTGGCTGCACTGGTCATCCAGCTGCACTTCCAGCTGGTTGACGTTCGCGTCTTCGGCAATCACGCGCTCGGCGCGTTCCAGGTTGCCGATGCGGAAGCAAGTCATCGCATCCAGGAACATGGTCTCGACCATGCCGCCCATCAGCAGCACTTTGGAGCGGATGCCTTCGAGTTCGGTGTCGTAAGCTTTGGAGGAATGTTCGCCCATCATAATGTCTTCTCTCTCTTTTTCTGATTAGCCAAAGCGGCCGGTGATGTAGTCCTGGGTCTCTTTGCGCACAGGATTCATGAAAATCTGGTCGGTCTCGCCGAATTCCACCAGTTCGCCCAGATACATATAGGCGGTGTAATCGGAACAGCGCGCCGCCTGCTGCATATTGTGGGTCACGATGGCGATCGTGTAGTCTTCTTTCAGCTCGGAGATCAGCTCTTCGATCTTGGAGGTGGAAATCGGGTCCAGTGCGGAAGTCGGCTCGTCCAGCAGCAGGACGTCCGGCTTCACCGCCACGCCGCGTGCGATGCACAGGCGCTGCTGCTGGCCGCCGGACAGCGACAGGCCGCTCTTGGTCAGCTTGTCCTTCACCTCGCCCCACAGCGCGGCTTTTTTCAGCGCCCATTCGACGCGCTCGTCCATCTCGCCTTTCGACAGGTCTTCGTACAGGCGCACGCCGAAGGCGATATTGTCATAGATCGACATCGGGAACGGGGTCGGCTTCTGGAACACCATGCCCACTTTGGCGCGCAGCATGTTCACGTCCAGCCCCGCTTCCAGGATGTTGTGGCCGCGGTAGCGGATGGCGCCTTCGGCGCGCTGGCCCGGGTACAGGTCGTACATGCGGTTCAGGGTGCGCAGCAGGGTCGATTTGCCGCAGCCGGACGGGCCGATGAAGGCGGTCACCTTCTTCTCGTGGATGTCCAGGTTCACATTGTGCAGGCTGCGCGTCTTGCCGTAGTAGAAGTTCAGGCCGGAGATTTCAATGATTTTGCTAGCTTGGGTCATGATCTGTACTCGTTATTTTGGTGCTTTTTGCGCAAACACGGTGCGCGACAGGATGTTCAGTGCCAGGACGCTGAAGGTCACGATCAAGGCGCCGCCCCAGGCCAGGTCACGCCAGTTGTCGAAGGCGCTCATCGCATAATTGTTCATAATCACCGGCAGATTCGCGATCGCCTGGTTCATGTCGGAACTAAAGAACTGACTGTTGAAGGCAGTGAAGAGCAGCGGTGCAGTTTCGCCTGCGATGCGCGCAACCGCCAAAAGCACACCAGTCATCACACCAGCCTTCACTGCACGCAGTCGCACCAGCATCGCTACTTTCCAGCGCGGCGCGCCCAGGGCATATGCAGCCTCCAGCAAGGAGTTGGGCACCAGCTTGAGCATATTGTCGGTGGTTCGCACCACTACCGGGATCGCGATCAGCGCCAATGCGAGCGAACCGGCATAGCCGGAAAAGTGCTTCACCTTATCTACGTAGATCGCCCAGATAAACATACCAATCACGATCGATGGCGCCGACAACATTACGTCAGTCACAAAGCGAGTCACCTGCGCCATTTTGCTTTCTTCGCCATATTCGGCCAGGTAGGTGCCAGCCAGAATGCCAATCGGGGTAGCGACCAACGTCGATACACCGACCATCATCAGACTGCCGACGATCGCATTGCGCAGACCGCCGCCGACCGCATCTGGGATTGGAGTGTCTGCCACGAATATGTCCAGGTTAATCGCCGAAAAACCTTTGGACAGGAGCGTAGCCAGGATCCACAGTAAGGCGATCAGACCGACCGACATTGCACTGACTGACAACAGCATGCCGACACGATGCCAGAACAGGCGTTTGCGGTACACGGGATTCTTTGCTGCGTTCATTATTTCACGCCCTCCTTGCGGGACATACTCAACAACATCAACTTGGCGGCGGACAGCACAATAAATGTAATGACGAACAGGATGAAGGCCAGCGCATACAGGGAAGAAATGTGCAGCCTGCTTGTGGCTTCAGCAAATTCATTGGCCAGCGTCGAGGTGATGCTGGCACCGGCCGCAAACAGTGACGGCTTCAGGGAGTTAGCGTTACCGATGACGAACGTCACCGCCATGGTTTCCCCGAGGGCACGTCCGAGGCCAAGCATGACACCACCCACCACGCCGGTTTTGGAGTAAGGCAGGACCACCTTACGCACAACTTCCCAGCGCGTGCAGCCTAACCCATATGCGGATTCCTTGAGCACAGCCGGGACGATTTCGAACACGTCACGCATTACCGAAGAGATGAAAGGAATGATCATGACGGCCAAAATAATCGACGCGGTAAGGATGCCAATGCCCATGGTTGGACCTTTGAACAGTACGCCAATCCAGGGCAGCGACCCGAGAGTCGCTTTCAAAAACGGCTGGACATAATCGCCAAACAGTGGCGCAAACACAAACAGGCCCCACATGCCATAAATAATGGACGGGATGCCGGCCAGAAGCTCAATCGCCGTCCCCAGAGGGCGGCGCAGCCAAACCGGACACACTTCAGTAAGAAACAGAGCAATGCCGAAGCTGACTGGAAACGCAATCAACAGAGCCAATGCTGACGTGACCAAGGTGCCGTAAATGGCGATAGCAGCGCCGAAGTTGTCGTTGACCGGATCCCATTCGACGGTGGTAAAGAATGCTGGCCCAAAGTGTTCGAAGGCTGGCCAGGCACCAATCGCAAGGTAAACGATGATGCCCGCCAGGACCAGCAGCACGGTCAGAGCGAACAGCATTGTGATTTTGTGGAAGAACCAGTCCTGAATGCGCTGCTTGCGCACGGCGGACTGCATGGCAGCTACGGAGGCACTCATGGTGGCGGGTTCCGATAACTGGAGGGGAGATGGTGAGGTGATTTCTGCACTCATGATTTATATTTTGGTTAGCTAACCGGGGTGGCCTTTCTTCAAGCCACCCCGCTTAACCTCCTCTTTCAAACCGGTACTTCAGTGTCTGACCCACAGGGTCAGACACTTGACCTGCGGCTGCTGCGGGCTAGTGTCAGACCCTGCGGGTCTGACACTGGTTTACCGGTTTCAGAAGATCAGTTCAGCGGCTTGCCCGAAGCATCTTTCAGATTAGCTTTCCACGAAGCCTGCACCAGTTTCACCACCGAGTCCGGCAGCGGCACGTAGTCCAGTTCGGTAGCAGCAGCGTCGCCATTCTTGAACGCCCAGTCAAAGAACTTGATCACTTCCTTGCCCTTGTTCGCATCAGCCTGCTGCTTGTGCATCAGGATGTAGGACACGCCGGTGATTGGCCAGGAAGTCTTGCCAGCCTGGTCGGTCAGCACCACGCCGAAGCCTGGGGTCTTGGTCCATTCCGCATTGGCAGCAGCAGCCTTGAAGTTGTCGTCGTCAGGCTGCAGGAAGGAACCGTCCTTGTTCTTCAGCTGGGTGTGAGCGATCTTGTTCTTCTTGGCGTAAGCCCATTCCACGTAGCCGATCGCGCCCTTGATACGCTGTACGTTGGCGGCAACACCGTCGTTGCCCTTGCCGCCCACGCCGGTTACCCATTTAACTGCGGTGCCGGCACCGATCTTGGTCTTGAACTCAGGGTTCACTTTCGACAGGTAGTCAGTGAACAGGAAGGAAGTGCCGGAGCCGTCAGCGCGGTGCACCACGGTGATTTCAGCAGCTGGCAGCTTCACGCCAGGGTTCAGGGCGGCGATGGCCGGATTGTTCCATTCGGTGATCTTGCCCAGGTAGATGTCAGCCACAACCGGGCCGGTCAGTTTCAGTTGGCCAGGAGCGATACCGTCCAGGTTCACCACGGTCACCACGCCACCCATGATGGCTGGGAACTGCATCAGGCCGTCAGCATCCAGCTCTTCCGCTTTCAGGGGCATGTCGGACGCGCCGAAATCGACAGTCTTGGCTTTGATCTGCTTGATACCTGCGCCAGAGCCCACGGACTGGTAGTTCAGGCCGTTGCCGGTGGATGCTTTGTAGGCTTCAGCCCACTTGGCGTAGATCGGGTAAGGGAAAGTTGCGCCTGCGCCGGTCATGTCCGCTGCGAAGGCGGTCGAGAACGCCATTGCCGCCGAAGCGCCAACAACGAAGGAGGTCAACAACTGTTTCATGCGCATATCAAAGGTCCTTTTCAGGGGTTGGGTTGAATGCTGCGCAGTGTATGACGTCAATATGACAGCTTTATGACACGTCAAAATTAAGTGTAGGACAAGGTCACAAACTTGTCATATTTCTCAAATATACTAATAGTTATGAAAACAGCATTCCTAGATCGGGAGCTGTCACAGTTGGCGTTCAACCGCCGCGTGATGGCCCAGGCAGAAGACGCCACCATCCCTGTGCTTGAACGATTGCGCTACCTGTGCATCGTCAGCAGCAACCTGGATGAGTTCTTTGAAGTCAGGGTCGCCAGCCTGCTGGCCGCCGCCAGTGTCGATGGCGACCTGGCCACCCACCCTGCCCTGGCGGCCACGCTGGAACGGGTCAGCAACGAGTGCCATGAACTGGTCAAGCGCCAGTACGAAATATTCAACACGGCAGTGTTGCCGGAAATGAAAGCCCAGGGCATCCACATCGTGCGCCACAGCCAGCGCAACGAAGCCCAAAGGGCCTGGGTCAAGGATTACTTTGACCGCGAAGTACGCCCCCTGCTGACGCCGATCGGCCTCGATCCGGCCCACCCCTTCCCACAAGTAGTTAACAAGAGCCTCAATTTCATCGTCGCGCTGAGCGGCAAGGATGCCTTCGGACGCGGCACCGCCATCGCGATTGTGAAGGCGCCGCGCGTGCTGCCGCGCGTGATCCGTCTGCCCGACCACCTGTCCAAAGAAGGCGGCGTGTCGTTCTGCCTGCTGTCTTCCGTCATCCACGCCCATATTTCGGAGATGTTCGCCGGGCGCGACGTGATGGCCTATTCCCAGTTCCGGGTCACGCGCGACTCCGACCTGTGGGTCGATGAAGATGAAGTAAAGAACCTGCGCCAGGCGCTGAAGGGCGAGTTGCAGGGCCGCGCCTATGGCCGCTCGGTGCGGATCGAGGTGGCCAAGAACTGCCCGCCCGAGCTGTCGCAATTCCTGCTCGACCAGTTCAGCCTGGACCAGAGCCGCCTGTACCGCGTCGATGGCCCGGTGAACATGGTGCGCCTGAACGAAATCGTGGAGCAGGCGCGCCGTCCCGAACTGCGCTTCCCGCCCTTCATCGCCGGCGTGCAGGCCAAGACCGTCAACAACGACATTTTCGCCACCATCCGCAAGCACGACATCCTGCTGCACCATCCCTACCAGAGCTTCCAGACGGTGATCGACTTCATCCGCAGTGCGGCACTGGACCCGGCCGTGGTGGCGATCAAGCAGACTGTCTACCGCACCGGCATGAACTCGGACCTGATGGAAGCGCTGATTGCAGCGGCCCGCAGCGGCAAGGAAGTCACGGTGGTAGTGGAGTTGATGGCGCGCTTCGACGAAGAAGCCAATATCAACTGGGCCGACAAGCTGGAACAGGCCGGCGCGCAAGTGGTATACGGCGTGGTGGGCCTGAAGACCCATGCCAAGATCGCCCTGGTGATTCGCCGCGATGAAGGCGGCCTCGGCTTCTACGCTCACCTCGGCACCGGCAACTACCACCCGACCACGACCAAGTTCTACACCGACTTCGGCATCCTGACCTGCGAGCCGCAACTGGGCCGCGACGTCAATGAAGTGTTCATGCACCTGACCAGCCTGACCAAGCCGCAGCGCATGAACCATATCTGGCTGGCGCCTTTTGCGTTGCAGGACCAGATCATCAAAGCGATCCGGAATGAGGCAAAAATCGCGAAATCCGGGCGTCCGGGCCGGATTATCGCTAAAATCAATGCATTAACCGATGAACCGGTGATCCGGGCGCTGTATGCCGCTTCGAAAGACGGGGTCAAGATCGACCTGGTCGTGCGCGGCGCCTGCACCCTGATGCCGGGCGTGCCGGGACTGTCCGAGAACATCCGGGTGCGCTCCATCATCGGCCGCTTCCTTGAACATAGCCGCATCTATTACTTCCGCAACGACCTGGCCCACGACGTCATGCTGGCCAGCGCGGACTGGATGAACCGCAACCTGCTGCGCCGCATTGAAGTGGCGTTCCCGGTCCTTGACCGGAGCCTGAAACGGCGCGTGATTGCGGAAGGTTTGACGCCTTACCTGAAGGACAACTCCAACGCGTGGGAGCTGGATTCGCACGGCCAGTATCACCGCCGCAAGCCGCGCGCCAAGCAGAAGGCCTTCAGCGCCCAGCAGCATTTGATGGGCTTACTCGGTACGCCGGCCGATGCGCCGTCGGATTGAAGCCTGCAAACGGGAGCAAGCATGGACCTGATCTTGTGGCGCCACGCCGAAGCCGAACCAGCCCAGCCCGGCCTGGACGACCTGGAACGCACACTCACGCCGAAGGGACACAAGCAGGCGCGCCGCATGGGCCAATGGCTGGATTCGGTACTGCCGGAAAATTGCCGCATCCTGGTCAGTCCGGCCACACGCACGGTGCAGACCGTGGCGGGGCTTGGCCGCAAATACAAGATCCATCCCGACCTGGCGCCTGGCGCCGATGCCAGCGATATCCTGAAAGCGGCCAACTGGCCATCGTCCAAAGAAGCGGTGCTGGTGGTCGGCCACCAACCGACCCTGGGCCAGGCCGCAGCCTTGCTGATGACGGCAGAAGACAGCGATTGGGAGATGAAAAAAGGCGCCGCCTGGTGGTTTGTGCAGCGTGAAGCGGACGATCCATCCAGCTTCTATCTCAAAGCGGTGATGCAGCCTGACCTCGTTACGAAATAGATCTTTCGGCTGGGCTTGTAATTGCCACTTTGGATGCTAGAGTTTAATTGTATCAACTCTAGGGAGCAGCCCCCGGAAACGTCGGCTGGTTTGTTATGTGGGTATTGTTCACCATGGGCATCTTCGGCGCCATGATCGCGTTAATCGCGTTCGAAATTGTCGCTGAATATCGCGGCGGACATCATAGGTTGGTCGACCGCTACCACGAGTAGCATTGCGCTTCTGCAGAAGCGAGGCTCCGCAGCAGATCCTCAGGGATTCTGGTGTCGGGGCCTTCAGTCTTTTTGGGTCAGGCGAACAGGTCGAAGAGCGAGGAAGTGCCGCCCAGTTGCTCGTCCTGCGTGTAAAGACGCACCAGTGCCTGCGCCTGCACGGTCAGCATTTGCGCCATGGAGGATTTGCGGCTTTGCAGGGTATCGACTTCACGGTCGGCCTGCGCCAGCGCGCGCGACACGACGCTGCGCTCGCCGCCCAGGCTTTCAAGGCGCGAACCGAGGGCGTCGGCCAAGCCCCTGCCCTCGTTGGTGAAGACCTTGGTCACCGCATCGGGATTGGCGTCGATCGCCGCGTTCAGAATGCCACTATCCAGTTTCAGGCGGCCATTCGTATCGATCGACAAGCCCACATTGGCAAGCGCTTCGGTGCTGCCACCCGCCGAACGCACGAGCTGGTCCAACTGGGTACGCACCTGGCCCAGTGCCGGATTGCCGCGTAGCGCGCCTTTGCCAAGGTTATCCAGGCGCTCCTGCAGGGCGTTGAAGCCTTTCACGAAAGCTTCCACATTCTTGGCGATCTGGCTGTTGTCGCGCGCGACGGTGACTGTGGCAGCGCCTTCGTCGGCCAGGTTGAGGGTGACGCCCTCGATGGCCGACTCCACATTGTTGTCGGCGCTCTGGATGGTCTTGCCGTCGACAGTCAGGATGGCATCCTGCGCCGCCTGGGTTTGGGTCGCCTGGCTGAACAGGCTGCGGATCGTGGTGTCGCCGGCTACGGTGATGTTGAGTTTGTTTGCCTCGCCGCTGGCACTGCGCAGCTGCAGCGCCGTGCCGGTGCTCGAGCGCACCAGGCTGGCATCGTAACCCGCATCCTTGAGTGCATCGGCGATGCCCTGCAGCGTGTTGTTGCGGCTATCGATGGTGACGGTTTTGCTGCTGTCGCCGGTACCAATCCGTATCACGGTCGGCGAGCCGGTACCAAGCCGCGTATCGGCGCTCTGCGCTTCGGGACTGAGGAGAATTTGCTGCTGGGCCAGTTGGCTGACCTTGACTTCATGCGAGCCGATCGCTGCCGATGCATTGGTGGTCACACCCAGTACGCCGCTGGCCGAACTGCTGCCCCGGGTGCTGAAGCCAGTGCCTGCCAGGCTCTCTGCAATGTCCTGGAAGACCGAAAGTGCCGATTGCAATTGCCCCAGGCCCGAGAATCGCGCCTGGGTCAGGCTGATGCTTGCGTTAAGCTTGGCGGCAGCGCTGCGCTGCGGCGCCAATGTCTGTTCGACGCGGGCCAGCACGGCTTCCGACGGCGTGCCCACGACGCTGGCATTCCCCAAGCCCAGCGAGGTCCCGTACATCGTGCTTAGCAAGCTGCTCACATAGTCCATATGACCAGTTTAGCGCATGAACTTGGTTATTGCTCCGGCTGCTTCGTTATCGAGTGGCGCGAAGGTAAAACCGATCTTGAACTCGTCACCGCTGAAAATGCAATTGTTGACCTTGCCACGCGTGTTGACGATTTGCGGCTTGCCATCGACAAGCATCTCGAACACGACCTGGCCGTTAGCCCCGACCTGCACCTTATGTTCGGAGGTCAGGGAAATGCCCGCCAGGCCGAGGTCGAAAGTACGCGCTGCCATCGGGCCGCCGCCATCCATCACAATCATTGCCCGTACCCGCAGGATCTTGCGCGCGCCTTGTCTTGAATCTAATAACAATTTCTTATCCGGTTTCTGGTTGGAATCGAGCCTGTTATTGTAGCCAATATTTCGTAAAAATCTATATTACTGGAGCTCGCGCAAGCGGTTAAAGGCATCGTCGATGCGCTCGACCGCGATGATGGTCATGCCTTCGATCGGCTGCTTGGGCGCATTGGCCTTCGGGATCATGGCGATCGAGAAACCAAGCTTGGCCGCCTCGCGCAGGCGTTCCTGGCCGCGCGGCGCCGGGCGGATTTCGCCGGCCAGGCCTACTTCGCCAAAGACCACGAAGCCGTTCGGCAGCGCCTTGTTGCGCATCGAGGAGTTAATCGCCATCAGCACGGCCAGGTCGGCTGCCGGTTCGGTAATCTTCACGCCGCCCACGGCGTTGATGAAAACATCCTGGTCGAAAGCCGCGATGCCGGCGTGGCGGTGCAGCACTGCCAGCAGCATGGCCAGGCGGTTCTGCTCCAGGCCGACAGACAGGCGGCGCGCGTTGGGCAAGTGGCTGGTGTCGACCAGTGCCTGCACTTCCACTAGCAGCGGCCGCGTGCCCTCTTGTGTGACCATGACGCAGGAACCGGGTACCTGGTTCTCATGCGAAGACAGGAACAGCGCCGACGGGTTCGAGACCCCCTTCAAGCCCTTTTCCGTCATCGCGAACACGCCCAGCTCATTGACCGCGCCAAAACGATTCTTGATGGCGCGCACCAGGCGGAAGCTGGAGTGGTTGTCGCCCTCGAAGTACAGCACGCAGTCAACAATGTGCTCCAGCACGCGCGGTCCGGCCAGCGAGCCTTCCTTGGTAACATGGCCGACCAGGATGATGGTGGTGCCGCTCATCTTCGCCATGCGGGTCAGTTGGGCCGCGCATTCGCGCACCTGCGCCACCGAGCCGGGCGCCGAAGCCAGCGCATCGGAATACAGGGTCTGGATCGAGTCGATCACTGCCACCTGCGGCTTCAGGTCGGCCAGCGTGCCGAGAATTTTCTCCAGCTGGATTTCAGCCTGCAGCTTGAGGTCTTTGGCATCCACCGCCAGCCGCTTGGCGCGCAGCGCGATCTGGGCGCCGGATTCTTCGCCACTGACGTACAGCACGCTCTTGACCTTGGACATATTGGCCAGCGCCTGCAGCAGCAGGGTCGACTTGCCGATACCGGGGTCGCCGCCGATCAGTACCACGCCGCCCGCCACCAGGCCGCCGCCCAGCACGCGATCGAATTCTTCAATGCCGGTGCCAAAACGCGGCACGTCCAGCGCTTCGATATCCTGCAGCGACAAGACCGGCGCGGTCTGCGCCAGCGACTGGTGCTGGGCCTGCGAGAAGCGGTTGGCGCCAGCGGCTTCGATCACCGTCTCCACCATGGTGTTCCACTGCTGGCAGGACGAGCACTGGCCGGTCCATTTGCTGCTGATGCCACCGCATTCGCTGCAGGTGTAATTGGTCTTTGCCTTGGCCATCTGCTTACGCCTCGACCACGTGCACGCGTGGCGCCAGGGCGCACATCAATTCATAGCCGATGGTGCCGGCGGCCGTTGCCACCTCATCGATCGGCATGTCCTCGCCCCACAGCACCACCTTGCTGCCGACACGGGCGTTCGGCACACCGGTCAGGTCGACGGTCAGCATGTCCATCGACACGCGGCCGACCAGGCGGGTGCGCACGCCATCGACCAGGACCGGCGTATCGACCGGCGCGTGGCGCGGGTAGCCATCGGCATAACCGCAGGCCACCACGCCGATGCGCATGGTTTGCTCGGCCTTGAAGCGGCTGCCGTAGCCGACATAGTCGCCAGGCCCGATTTCCTGCACGCCGATCAATTCGCTGGCCAGGGTCATGGTCGGCTTCAGGCCGAATTCCTCGGCAGTCTTGCCGCCGGGGCTGCCGCCATACAGCATGATGCCGGGGCGAATCCAGTCCGTCGCCAGGCCGGCGCCCAATTCCGGCATATGCAGGATGCCGGCCGAGTTGCACAAGCTGCGCGGGCCAGGCAGTCCGGCCGTGCCCTCGTTAAAGCGGCGCACCTGCTCCGCCAGCGGCATGCAGGGGTGGTGCAGTTCGTCGGCGTTGGCGAAGTGGGTCATCAGGGTAATGGTGCCAACGTGCGGGATGGCGCGCAGGCGGGCATGGACGGCGGCGTATTCTGCCGGCTTGAAGCCGAGGCGGTTCATGCCGGTATTCATTTTCAGATGCACATTGATTGAGCGTGCCAGCGCGGTGCGCTCCAGCATTTCCAACTGCTCGATGCAGTGAAGCGCGCCTTCAATACTATGTTCCGCCATCGACAGCAAGTCGGCAGAGTCGAACCATCCCTCTAAAAGCAGGATCGGCTTGCTCCAGCCAAGTTCGCGCAGGCGCACCGCGTTATCCGGCTCGATCAACGCCAGGCCATCTGCTGCGGCGAAACCGCGCATGCCGCGCTCCAATCCGTGCCCGTAGGCATTGGCTTTGACGACACCCCAGGCTTTGGCACCCGGCGCGCAAGCTTTGGCACGCGCCAGGTTATGTTGCATTGCAGCGAGATGGATGTGCGCGACGATTGGCCTAGGCATGTCAAAAACCAGCAGAATAAGAAAGCAGCATTCTACCTTTTGCGCCTGCCGGACGCTGGTCCAATTCTTGGGAAACCTTACTTTCCATGGTATAAAGCATCCCGAGATAATTATCTGGCGTCCTGAATGAATCGTGGTTTCTATACCATCATGGCCGCGCAGTTCTTTTCGTCACTGGCAGACAATGCGCTGCTGATCGTGGCAATCGACCTGCTGCTGACCATGCAAGCTCCGGCATGGGTGACCCCATTGTTGAAGCTGACTTTTGTGCTGTTTTACGTGCTGTTGGCAGCATTTGTGGGCGCTTTCGCTGATGCCCTGCCGAAAGGTCGGGTCATGTTCATTTCCAACCTGATCAAGATCTTCGGCTGCGCACTGATCTTCTACCATGTGCACCCGCTGGCCGCCTATGCCGTGGTCGGTTTTGGCGCGGCTGTATATTCTCCGGCCAAATACGGCATCCTGACCGAACTGCTGCCGCCGGAAAAACTGGTGGTGGCCAATGGCTGGATCGAGGGCCTGACCGTCAGCTCCATCATCTTCGGCATTGCCATGGGCGGCGCCCTGATTGGCGGGCCGGTCGCTGCTGCGCTGCTGCACTTCGATATGCCGGGCATCGAAACCGGCCTGGATACGACGGCTGAAATTGCACTGGCGGTGGTTGGCGTAACTTACCTGCTGGCGGCCCTGTTCAACCTGCGCATTCCGGACACCGGCTATGTTTACGAGCACCAGGAGCGCAACCCGCTGCGCCTGATCACCGAATTCGCCGGTTGCTGCAGCATCTTGTGGCGCGACAAGCTGGGCCAGATTTCCCTGGCCGTGACCACCCTGTTCTGGGGTGCCGGCGCAACCCTGCAATTCATCGTGCTGGAATGGGCCAAGCAATCGCTGGGCATGCCACTCAACAAGGCAACCAGCACCATCGCTATCGTAGCGGTAGGCGTGGCAATTGGCGCCGGCATGTCGGCGCGCTTCATCACGCTGCGCAAATCGCTGTCGGTGGTGCCACTGGGCGTTGCCATGGGCATCATCGTGATGGGCATGATCTTCGTGCACGACGTGCGCCTGGCCTATCCCCTGCTGCTGCTGGTGGGTTTCCTGTCGGGTTTCTTCGTTGTGCCAATGAATGCGCTGCTGCAGCATCGCGGCCACGTGCTGATGAGCGCTGGCCACTCCATCGCAGTACAGAACTTCAACGAGAACCTGTCGATCCTGACAATGCTTGCGGTGTATTCCCTGATGGTGAAACTGCACCTGAGCCTGAATACCATCATCGTCTTGTTTGGCCTGTTCGTCGCCGGCTCCATGCTTGGCATCATGCGACTGCATGCGGCCAACCAGCGCCAGCATGACTCGCTCAGCCTGATCGGGGAGCATAAGCACTAAGCAATGAAACGAGGTTTCTACACCATTATGGCGGCGCAGTTTTTCTCGTCGCTCGCCGATTCTGCGTTGCTGATCGTCGCAATCTACATGCTGGGAACCATGAAAGCACCGGCGTGGATGACGCCGATGCTGAAGGAAACCTTCGTCCTGTTCTATGTGCTGCTGGCCGCCTTCGTCGGCGCCTTTGCCGATGCCCTACCCAAGGGCCGCGTCATGCTGGTCGGGAACATGATCAAGATTTTCGGTTGCGGCCTGTTCTTCTATAACGTGCACCCGTTGGCCGCCTATGCTGTTGCTGGCTTGGGCGCCGCAATCTATTCCCCTGCCAAGTACGGCATCCTCACCGAACTGCTGCCACCTGAAAAACTGGTGGCCGCCAACGGCTGGATCGAGGGATTGACCGTGAGCTCGATCATCCTTGGCACCGCGCTGGGCGGGGCCCTGATCGGCGGCCCGGTCTCGGCCGGATTGCTGGCCTTTGACATGCCAGGCATCGACACCGGCTTCGAGACGGTCAGTGAGATCGCGCTGGCCTGCGTGGGCGTGGTCTACCTGCTGGCGACCATGTTCAACCTGCGTATTCCGGACACCGGTTACGTCTATCCGCGGCAAGAGCGCAATCCATTCCGCCTGATCCGCGATTTCGCGGACTGCTGCGGCATCCTGTGGCGCGACAAGCTGGGCCAGATTTCCCTGGCTGTCACCACCCTGTTCTGGGGTGCAGGCGCCACCTTGCAGTTCATCGTGCTGGAATGGGCCAGGCAATCGCTGGGCATGCCGCTGAATAAGGCCACCACCACCGTTGCCATTGTCGTGGTTGGGGTAGCGCTTGGCGCCGTCATGTCCGCGCGCTTCATTACCTTGCGCAAGGCGCTGTCGGTAATCCCGCTCGGCATCGCGATGGGCGTGATCGTGATGTCGATGATTTTCGTGCACGACCTGCGCATTGCTTACGTCCTGCTGCTGGTGGTCGGCGCGCTGTCGGGCTTCTTCGTCGTGCCGATGAATGCGCTGCTGCAGCACCGCGGACACGTTCTGATGAGCGCCGGGCATTCGATCGCGGTGCAGAATTTCAATGAGAACCTGTCCATCCTGACCATGCTGGCCTTCTACGCCATGATGGTGAAGCTGGGCCTGGGCCTGAACACGATCATCGTATTATTCGGCTTGTTCCTGGCAGGATCGATGCTGGCCATCATGGCACTGCACGCCGCCAACCAGCGCAGGCAGGATTCACTCGGCCTGATCGGCGAGCATCCTCATTAAGAGGGCAATGCCCCGTCACTGCGGCGCGCCTGGGCCCGGGCGCGCCAGTCGTCCGGCACCACAAAGCCGCGCTCCGTTTCTTCCAGCCAGCCGCCTGATTCCTGCACAGTCGCGACCAGCACTGGGCTTGGGTCGGTGACGAATTTCTGCGCCAGGACGTCCAGCAATGCCGCGCGCGTGAGCGGTGCCGGCGTGGGCGCACTTTCGCTGCGCGCGGCAGGCGTGCGCAAGGGAGCCAGCCATTGCAGACGCGGCATCACGATGAATTGCTCGCCTTGCGCGGCCGCCTGCTCGCTGTGCGTGCGCCAGTGGCCGCGGCAGTGGTCGGGCGAAATGCCATCGATTTGCGGCGCTGGCTCGGTGGCGTGGTAGAACAGCCAGCCCTTGACCAGGGCCTGGGCTTTGGTGACCGGTGCCGGCGCGACCTGTTGCGCGATGGGGTGCTGCGAGAGCTGCAGCTGGGCGTTGAAGATCTTGCGCATCTTCAGGCCCAGCGTGTCGGCCAGGTTGGGGCCAACCAGGCGATTGTAATTTCCGGTGTCGGGGTCGCCATCCAGCAGGTAGAACTTGGTGGCAAACTCAATGTGGAGCAGGTTTGCGCTGCCTTCCTCGCGCAGCAGGAAGTCGAACTCGCCGATGGTGCCGTTCCTGCCGTCGCGGACTTGCAGGCCGTGGGCGGCCAGCGCGCCGTGCTGGGCGAAGTAGAAGGCCATCAGCTTTTCGGCGTACAGTCCAAGGCGCGAGTAAAAACGGTTGCCGAGGGCGGCATCCAGCGGCGATGGGTCTGCGTCGAGATCATCCAGCCAGTTGGCCACGGCAGGGGAGATGGGGCCCAGCGTGGCTATCTTGCCTTGCCAATGCGAGCTATCCGGGTCCAGCAGGTCGGGCGAGTCGAGCAGCCAGGCCAGCGCGCGAACGTGGGGCCGCGCTAGGTGGCCCCATTTGCGGTGGAATGTCCTAGCGTCGGCCGGCATGGGCGGCTTTGGCCAGGCACAAGTCCTGCCATGCCCTGGCCTTTTCTTCCGGCTTTTTCAGCAGGTCGGCCGGGTGATAGGTGGCAACGACCGGCACGCTGTCGTGTAGCATGATGCGGCCGCGAGCGGCACCTCCGAGCAGGCCTTTGCCGGTCGTATGGCCGAAGGCGACGATGACTTTGGCCTGCGTCAGTTCCAGCTCGCGTTGCAGGTATGGGCGGCAAGCTTGCAGTTCTTCGCCGCTTGGCGCGGCGGGGGCGTAACACTTCACCAGGCTGGTGAGGTAGGCACCCTTTTCCGTCCCCTGCCCAACCGCCTTCAGCATATTGTCGAGCAGGTAGCCGGGGGCGCCGGCGAACTGGTAGCCTTCCGTGTCCTCTGCCTGGCCTGGCGCAGTGTCCAGCGCGATCCAGGTCGCCTGTTCGTCGCCACGGCCCGGGACAGCCTGCTGGCGGGTTTCGCATCGGCCGCAGCGGGTGCAAGCGCCGATTGCCGCTTGCAGCGCGGGCCAATCCATTTGGGCGATTTGCTCGTCCGTTGCGCGGCCAGTGTCTGGCGTGCGGGGCGTTGCTTGTTCGGCGCGCGGCGCGGAGGCTTGCTCGTCGTCGAACCAGGATGGCGGTTCGTCCATCGGGAGATCGTCGTAGGCTGGCATTTCGTCTGCCTTGGCTGCCGGCGGGGCGCTGGCGGAGCGCGATTGCATTGGCGCGGGCCTCGCCACGGGGGCCGGGCGTTGTGGCGGCGCTTCGGCGGGCTGCTCGGGGGCCGCCACTTTCTTGCGCTGCGGTTTGTATTCTGGCGTTGGTGCGTCGTCAAACCAGGACATGTCCTCCCCAGTCGAAGCGATGCTTGGCGTACCGGGCACGCGCGTCGGTGCAGCCGGAGCCGCTTGCGTATCGGGCCCGGACGGCGAGTGCGTGGCCTGGCGGACGTCTGCCGCCACCGCAGGCGGCGCGGTAGCAACACGCGCGGCAGCTGCTGCTGCCGGCAATTGGGAGCCGTCAGCGCGCTGCGGTGCTGCGGAAGCTTGCCGGGCCGCGGGCGGTTGCTGGCTGGTGGACTGATGCTGGCTGGCGGCGGGCGCGTATTGTGCTGGCGCCTGGACAGGATGCGCATCGGGGAGCGCTTCATCGGCAGGCGTCAGCGGTATATGCGCGGGCTCGGCGCCGGGCGCGGAAACGAAGGCAGCATCGGCATCCTCAGCCGAGACCGCGCGATGACGCAGGCGCCACTGCGGCCCCACGCCCATCTCCTCCAGGAACACTGCAGAACGGCGATCACTCATAGTCCAAAACGCATCACGATAGCGTCCTCGCGAGTTGAATCAGCAGCAGGATAATACCCCTTGCGGCGGCCGATTTCGGCGAAGCCATAGCGCTGGTAGATTTCCAGTGCGCGAACATTGGAAGGCCGCACTTCCAGCAAAATCGACTCCATCCCCAGCCCGCGCGACAAGGCGACAGCCTGGTTCACCAGCAAGCGCCCCACGCCACGTCCCTGCCAGTTGCGCGATACGGCAACGTTCAGCAGGTGCGCCTCATCGACTATCCCCATCACCAGGAAATATCCCATCAACTGGCGATCCTGCGCGCGCAGTACCCAGGCGTGATATCCCTGCGACAGCGAATCGGAAAAATTAGTGCGGCTCCACGGATAGGGATAAACCTGCTGCTCCAGCGCCACGACCTCATCGAGGTCACTTTCCTGCATCGGCTCGTAAATAAGCCGGGCCAGATCCCATAACTGATGCATCATGCCTGCGACGCCTTCATTTCTTCACGTTCCGCCTTGGTGTAGGCGACCTTGTTGCGCAGGTACAGCGGCTGCGCCTGCGCGGCCGGTACGGCATGGCCGGCGGCGAAAGCGGCGCGCCCCAACTGCGCGATTTGCACTGCGTGCGGCATGATCGCGCCATCCGCTCCCTCGGCAAAGGCCTTGCCCGCGAATGCCTCGGCATAGGCGGCAAAGCCGTTGCCGCAAGCGCGCGCCGGTCCCGCCGGTGCCACGCCGGCAGGCGCCGACAAGGCCGGCGGCAGGAGCGCGACCGGCTGGCCGCCGTCAAAGCGGTATTGGGCCCAATAGACTTCGTTCATGCGCGCATCGAGCACGGTCAGGACTTGATCCGAGCCGTGGCGTTCGCGGCAAGCCAGTGCCATGGCGTCCAGCGTGACGACAGGCAGCAGCGGCAGGCCGGCGCCAAAACCCAGGCCCTGGGCGATGCCGCAGGCGGTGCGCACGCCGGTAAATGAACCGGGGCCGGCGCCATAGGCGATAGCGTCGCAATCGCGCAGGACAATGCCTGCCTCCGCGAGCAATTCCTGGATCATGGGCAGCACTGCCTGGGAATGGGTGCGCACGCCGGACGATTCGCGGAAAGTCACACGCTCCCCGCGCAGCAAGGCGCAGGAAGCCATTTCAGAGGATGTTTCGATTGCAAGAATGGTAGCCATGGCCGGTATTTTACCCTGTGGGCATGTACAATAGCACCCCATGCACAGCACTACCCTACATGCCGACAACCGCGCCGAAGTGGCCGCCGCGCTGGCGCAGGACCGCCTGGTCGTGGCCTGCCTGTGCGCCGCCTGGTGCGGCACCTGCGCTTCCTACCGCGCGGTTTTCGAGGAACTGGCAAGCCGCCACCCTGACAAATACTTCCTGTGGGTCGATATCGAAGACCACGCGGACCTGGTCGGCGACCTCGATGTCGAGAACTTCCCTACCCTGCTGATCCAGCGCCATGAACATGTAGCCTTCTTCGGCACCATGCTGCCCGACCCGAACGTGGCGCATCGCCTGATCGAAACCCAGGCCGAGCTGTCCGACCAGGAACTGGCGCGCCAGGCGGCGTCCACGACCGAACGCCGCCAATGGCAGCAGGAATGCAACCTGCGCGCGCTGTTGGGCCAGCGCAGTTAAGCCAACTTCAACGGCAGGCTGCGCAAGCGCTGGCCGGTCAGCGCGAACACCGCGTTTGCCACGGCCGGCGCGATAGGCGGCGTGGCAGGTTCGCCAACACCCTCCGGCGGCTCGCCGCTCAACACGATCACTGTCTCCACCAGGGGCACCTCATTCATGCGCAGCACCGGGTAGTCGGCGAAATTGCTTTGCACGACCTTGCCGTCCTTGATGGTGATCTCGCCGCCCAGTGCCGCCGACAGGCCATAAACCACGCCCGACTCAACCTGCTGCGCAATGATGTTCGGATTGACGGCAATGCCGCAGTCGATTGCACACACCACGCGGTGCACGCGGATCTGCTTGTCCTGCACCGACACTTCCGCCACTTGCGCGACGATGGCGCCAAACGACTGGTGCAGCGCCACGCCATGCGCACGCCCTTCAGGTGCCTTGCCAGCCTTGGAGATGGCGGCATTCAGCACGGCCAGGTGGCGCGGATGGTTCAGCAGCATGGTGCGGCGGAATTCCACCGGGTCCTTGCCGGCCGCGCTGGCCATTTCGTCGACAAAGCTCTCTTTGAAGAAGGCATTTTGCGAATGCCCCACCGAGCGCCAGTTACCCAGCGGGACGGCACTATCGACCACCACGTGGTTGATCTGCTGGTTCGGGATCTCGTACTGCATGTCGTACACGCCTTCGGCAGTCGAGCGATCAGGCCCTGCGCCGGGCAGGCGCAAGTTGCGCTTGGTGAACTGGTGGGTCAAAGCGCCGCCAGCCGTCTTGGCCTCCCAGGCGATGATGTTGCCGGCCCCGTCGAGCCCCGCCGTCATGCGCGCCATGGCCGCAGGACGGTAGACGTCGTGGGTAGTGTCGTCTTCGCGGCTCCAGATCACCTGCACCGGCAGGCCCTTGGCTTCGCGCGCGATGGCCACCGCCTGCGCCACCATGTCCATTTCCAGGCGGCGGCCAAAGCCGCCTCCCAGCAGGTATTCGTGCAGGATGACGTTGGCTTCGCTGACGCCGCCAACGCGCGCAGCTGCGGCGCGGGCAAACGTCGGCGCCTGGGTGCCAACCCATACCGTGACCTTGCCATCCTTGACCTGGGCCGTGCAGTTGATCGGCTCCATGCAGGCGTGTGCCAGGTAAGGCACCCGATAGACCGACTTGATGGTGCGCAGCGCACTGGCCGCCTGCGCCATGTCGCCGCGCTTGTGGTAATTGTCGCCGTCTTCCGCCTCGATGGCATTCGTCAGCGAGGCATAGATCGCTTCGCTGGACAGCTTGGCATTGGCGCCATCTTCCCAACGGATGGGTAGCGCGGCAGCGGCCTGCCTGGCCTGCCAGTAGCTGCGCGCAAGGACGGCAACGCCGGCCCCGGCACCGTAATTTTCTTCGATGGCGTTGGAAAAATCGATCACCGACAACACACCCGGCATTTTCACCACTTCGCCCGGCGTAACGCCCGCCACCTTGCCGCCCACCACCGGCGACATGCGCACGGAGGCATACACCGTCCCCTCCGGGCGCACGTCGATGCCATACGTCGCCGTGCCTTCCGACTTGATGCGGGAATCACGGCGCGGCACGCTGGTGCCGATCAGGCGGAAACTGTGCGGATCTTTCAACGTCACCTTGCCCGGCTGTCCCAGCGCAGCGCGCGCGGCGACCACGCCATAAGCAACTGACTTCTTGCTGATGTCGTGATACAGCACGCCATTCTCGGCGCGCACCTGCTCCGGCGGCACCTTCCATTGCTGCGCGACTTCGGCGACCAGCATGGCGCGCGCCGTGGCGCCGGCCTCGCGCATCGAACTCCATGCATCCTTCACGCTGGACGAGCCGCCGGTAATCACAATGCCCATCTCGCGTGCCACCTTGCCCAGCATCCAGCTCGATAACTCCTTCGACCTGCCCGTATCGTCCGGATGGAATGGCAACGTTTCGCGCATCACAGCCAGGTTGGCGTAAATCTTGTCGGCGGGCGCCTGGATCAACTTGATCGCATCCAGGCTCACGTCCAGTTCTTCCGCCACCAGCATCGACAGTGCAGTGTGCACGCCCTGCCCCATTTCCGCGCGCGGCATGGCCAGCTGCACGCTGCCGTCAGGGGCAATGGCGATCCAGCCGTTCAGGGCGACGGCGCCATTTTCAAGCGGCAGCGGGGCTTGGCCGCGCACGCGCTGGCGCGGCGGCATCACGCCCCAGCCAACCACCATGGCCCCGGCGACGGCGACGCCGCTCAGCAGGAAATGGCGGCGGGAAATCTTCTTCGGTTTGAGCATGGCTCCCTCTTTATGGCAGCCAGCGCTGCAGCAAATCGTCCGGCATCACCGGACGGCTGTAATAGAAACCCTGCGCCTGGTTGCAACCGTGGCGCAGCAGGAAGGCCGCCTGCTGTTCCGTCTCCACGCCTTCGGCGATGACGGACAGGTTCATGCTGCGGCCCAACTGGATAATGGCGATGGCGATCGCTTCATCATTGACGTCGGTCGAGATGTCCTTGATGAAGGAGCGGTCGATTTTCAGTGTCTGCACCGGCATCTGCTTCAGGTAGGCCAGGGACGAGTAACCAGTACCGAAATCGTCGATCGCCAGCGAAACCCCAACCGCGTGCAGGTCATTGATGAAGCCCAGCGCATCGCCCGTGTTCATGATCACCGACTCCGTGACCTCAAGCTGCAGGCGGTGCGGCTCCAGGCCGGTTTCGCGCAGGATGTCGGCCACCATGGTGACCATGCTGCCGCGCTCGAACTGCTTGGCTGACAGGTTGACCGCAATCTTCGGCACGTGCAGCCCGGCCTCCTGCCAGCGCACCATCTGGCGGCAGGCTTCATACAGCACCCACTGGCCCAACTGGCTGATGAAGCCCGTGTCCTCGGCCAGTGGAATGAAGCGATTCGGCGGCACCAGGCCCAGTTCCGGATGGTTCCAGCGCACCAGCGCTTCCACTCCCAACAGCTTGCCTGAATCGATTTCGACCTGCGGCTGGAAGTTCAGGAACACTTCCTCTTTCTCGATGGCGCGGCGCAAATAGGTTTCCAGGCGCAGGCGTTCGACACCCTCGCCCGACATGGAAGGCTGGTAGAAGCGGTAGCCGTTGCGGCCACGCGCCTTGGCCTGGTACATCGCCACGTCGGCGTTACGGATCAGCATATTCAGGTCGCTGGCATCGGTCGGGAACACCGAGACCCCAATCGAGCAGGTCACGAACAATTCATGGCCCGCCACCATGAATGGGTGCTCGAACATGGTCACCAGCTTTTCGGCCACCTGGCCGGCGCCGTACTGCCCTTCGACGTCTTCCAGCAGAACGATGAACTCATCGCCACCAAGGCGCGCCAGGGTATCGCCTTCGCGCAGTTTCTCCGACAGCGCGTGCGCCACCTGTTTCAGCAGCTCGTCGCCGATGTGGTGGCCCAGCGTGTCGTTGACGTTCTTGAAGCGGTCCAGGTCAATGAACAGCAGCGCCAACTGCTCATTACCGCGCACGGCGCGCTGGATGGCATGCTGCAGCCGGTCGTGGAACAGCAAGCGGTTCGGCAACTGGGTCAACGCGTCGTGGTGCGCCAGGTGGTCCAGCTTTTCCTGCGACTCCTTGACCAGGGTGATGTCGCTGAACACCCCGACATAGTGGGTAGTCAGGCCGCGCGTATCGCGCACGGCGGTCAATGTCAGCCACTCCAGGAACAATTCGCCGCTCTTGCGCATGCTCCAGATTTCGCCGCGCCAGTAGCCGTGTTCCACCAGCTCTTTCCACAGTTCAGCGTGGAAGCCTTCGTCATGGCGGCCGGAACGCGTCAGGCCAACGTCGTGGCCCAGCGCTTCGATTTCGGTGTAGCCCGTGATCTGCGTGAAGGCCGGATTGACGGCCACGATGGTGCCCTTGTCGTCGATCACCATCACGCCATCGGCAATATGTTCCAGCACGGTAGCCGACAGGCGCAGTTTTTCTTCCGCTTCCTTGCGCGCGCTGATGTCGGCGTAGACCCAGATCGAGCCTTCGTTCGGGCGGTTCTGGTCGATGGCGCATCCGGACACCATGCACCAGAACAGCGATCCGTCCTGGCGGCGGTAATTGCGTTCTTCGCTGAAGTATTCGCCGTTGCCCAGCGTTGAATACTGGCGCGCACCGGCCGATTCGAAATCGAAGGTAGTCGGGAACACGATGGCAGTGGAAGCGCCGATCATCTGGCCCGGCTCGTAGCCGAACAACTCTTCGCAGCGGCGATTGACCGAGACAATGGTCCGGTGGCGCACGAACATCACGCCGAACATCACGTTATCCAGGATCGCGCTCTGCTCCGCCAGCAGGCCTTCGATACGCATTTCATTGTGCTTGCGCTGGCTGATGTCGGAGATGATGCCGTCCACCCAAGGCGCCCCGCCCGCCTCCGCCGCCTGCGGCTGGCCATTTTCGGCCACCCAGCGCTCGGTGCCAGTGGAATCCATGATGCGGTATTCGATTTCGTAGGGTTTGCCGTCCTGGATCGCCTGCACCACTACGCGGCGCTGGCGCTTGCGGTCTTCCGGGCAGATCAGGTTGGCCCAGGCATGCGTGGTGCTGCGCATGAATTGCGCGGCCGAATAGCCGGAGATCTCTTCGATCGCGTCCGACACGAAATCGATCGGGCCATCGGGGCGGAAGCGGAACACGGCGCCCGGCACCTGGGTCACGATGGTACGGAAGCGCTCCTCGCGCTGGGCGATGTCTTCGAACAGATGCTTGATCGCCACCCGCATCTGGTCCAGCTGGCCGGCCAGGCGGCCCAGTTCATCGCTGCCGCTCAGCTCCATGCGGGTTTCGAAATCGCCGTGCGACAGGCGGTCGGAAAAGCGCATCAGCTTGCGCAAGGGCTTCAGCAGGCGCTGGTTCAGGAACAGCACGATCAGCAGCAGCGACACGGTGAGCTGGGCCGCCAGCACGAAGACGTAAGAGAGCTGCTTCTCGCGCAGTTCCTGCTGGCTGCGGGCATCGTCCATCTCGACCATGATCTTGCCGATCTTTTCGCCGCGCACCATGATTTCACGCTCGGCCCGCACCACGTTGCCGATGGCGCGCTTGGGCGCTTCCACGTGCATGAACTGGGTGTCGGCCTGGCCGGTGACCTGTACCTGCAGCACCGAACGGTCGCGCATCACGGATTCGACCAGTGAGTGGGCCGATTCCGCATTCATATTCCACAGGGATTCCTGCATGCCGAGGGCCAGGATGTCGGCGTTGCGTTGCAGGGATTCGTTCAGGGCGGTCTGGGCGGACTTCTGTTCGTGCACGCCGATCAGCAGGTAGGAGCCGATAATCGCAGGAATGACCAGGCCGCCGAAAACCACCAGTAACAAGGCGCCATAAATCGACAGCCCATACAGTGCGCTCAGGCGGGACCTTAATTTGTTATAAAAATTCCGAGCCATTCAGCGGGTCTGGTGGAAAAGATTATCCAGCAGCAATTATGCACGTAACTTGCTATCATCGCCACTCTATCTCAGAGGAGTTTCCCTATGTCGTTTTCTATGTATTCCGCTTCGATTCCAGTGTTCCGCCAGATCCTCGGCAGCCTGCTGACCATCCTCGACAAGGCCGAGGCACATATCGAAGAAAAGAAGATTGATCCCAATGCCCTGCTGCAGTTCCGTTTGTTCCCGGATATGCTCCCGTTTACCCGTCAAATCCAGATTGCTGCGGACTTCGCCAAGGGTGCCGGCGCGCGCCTGGCAGGTGCGGATGTGCCGGCATACGAAGATACTGAAAAGACCATTGGTGAACTAAAACTGCGCATCCAGCGCACGCTGACCTTTTTGGACTCGCTGCCGCGCCAGGCGATTGAGGATTCTGCGCAACGTTCGGTAACTACCGGTAGCGGCGAGAAGGCCAAGCAGTGGGTGGGGCAGGAGTATTTGATGCATTATGCACTGCCGCATTTCACTTTCCATGCGACGACTGCGTACAACATCCTGCGCCATAATGGGCTGGAGATTGGGAAGAAGGACTTTATTGGGTCGTGGAAGGCGGAGTAAACCCGGTAAACCTGGGTCTGCCCCCCAGGGTCAGACCCAGTCTACGCGACGGCTGCGGGGCTGGTTCGCCGCACAACCGAAACCCGAACTTCCAGACCGTAGGGTGTCTGACACTGCGGGTCAGACACCGGTTTACCGGTTCTCAGGAATTCCGCCGCGGATACCCCTGCGCCAGAATCCGCTGCCAAACCATCTCCTTCTCCTCCGCACTCATCGCCACCCAGTGCGCGACTTCGATATAAGTCCGCCCGCACCCGCGGCAAATATCGTCAAAGGTAGTCGAGCAAACCGCCACGCAAGGCGTATCCGGCCGCTCGGGAGCTTTATCTTCTGCCATCACTTCACCTGCAAACCCAGCTTGTCCCAGCCGTCATGGCCGAGTTTCTCCATGGTCTCGATATTCTTCTCAAAGATATCGGCCGCCTCCGGGAACGCCGCCACGGCCTTATCAATCGACGCCTCGCGCAGCAAATGCAAGGTCGGGTAAGGCGAACGATTGGTGTAGTTGGAAATATCGTTCTTGTCGGTATCCGCAAACTGGTAATCCGGGTGGAAACTGGCCACCTGCAGCTCGCCTTCAAGCTTCAGCTCTTCCAGAGCCGCATCCGCCACATCCAGGAATTCGTTGTAATCCTCGAAATCCTGCAGCACCAGCGGGTGGATCAGCAAGGTCGTATCGACCACTTCCGGGTCTTCTTCCGCCAGGAATTCCAGTTCCTTGATCAAGTCTTCCAGCAATTCCTCAGGCGAGGAAGCCTCCGACACCACATAACGCACCTGCTTCTTCACATGCACGGCTTTGGCGAAGGGGCACAGGTTCAGGCCGATCACGGCCTTTTCCAGCCACTGCTCGGTTGCCGCGATAACGGCTTCGTAATCCACTCGGGTGTTGCTCATTTATACATCCAAAAATCGTTATCCAAGACACCAATTATATAGCTTGATCGACATAATTATCCAAGAAAATCAGTCACATAGCGAATTTTTCCTTGACTCGACAGGGTTTCAACCCTACACTCCGGCCTTAGATAGTCCGCCCTTTGTTTCCACAAGACAACTGCGAAACGCTATGCAAGAACGAATTAAAAGTACTGTCCTGATCGCCCTGGCGCTGAGCGCCGCGCTCCCGGCAGCCTCCTCCCTGGCATCGACCGACACCGCGAAATCCGTGGTGCTGCAGCCTGCCGTGGAAGAATACAAGGAAACCGACGTCTGGGGCCGCATCCGCTCCGGCTACGCCATTCCCGACGTGAACAACGCCCTGGTCGCCAAGCATGTGAAATGGTACGCCGACCGCCAGGATTACCTCGACCGCACCACCGCACGCGCCTCGCTCTACCTCTACCACGTGGTGGAAGAGCTGGAAAAGCGCGGCATGCCGACCGAGCTGGCTCTGCTGCCTTTCATCGAATCCGCCTTCAACCCGCAAGCCCTGTCGACCGCCAATGCGGCCGGCCTGTGGCAGTTCGTGCCGGGCACCGGCCGCGACTACGACCTGAAGCAGAACGCCTTCAAGGATGACCGCCGTTCCGTGCTGGCCTCGACCGATGCCGCCCTGAGCTACCTGCAGCGCCTGTACACCATGTTCGGCGACTGGCACCTGGCCCTGGCCGCCTACAACTGGGGTGAAGGCAATGTGCAGAAAGCCGTCCAGCGCAACCGCGCCGCCGGCAAGCCGACCGATTTCGACAGCCTGGCTGAACTGATGCCAGCCGAAACCCGCAACTATGTGCCGAAACTGCAGGCGGTAAAGAATATCGTCGCCAACCCGTCGCAATACGCCGTGCACCTGCCGGTGATCGACAATGAGCCGTATTTCACTGCGATCGACAAGACCCGCGATATCGACCTGGCCCTTGCCGCCAAGCTGGCCGAAATCTCGGTCGACGAATTCAAGGCCCTGAACCCGCAATTCAAGAAGCCTGTCATTACCGGCAACGAGCAGACCAAGATCCTGCTGCCGACCGAGAATGCCGCCAAGTTCACTTCCAACCTGGCCTCGTGGACTCACGCCCTGTCGAGCTGGACCACCCATAAGATCTCCAGCGCCCGCGAAAGCATCGCTTCCCTGGCCCGCCGGTTCGGCACCACCCCGGATGCCATCCGCCAGGCCAACAACATCCCGCAGAAATCCGTGCTGAAGGCCGGCTCGACCATTCTGGTACCGAATATTTCCGCTTCGGCGGCTGGCAGCGACATTTCGACCGACGTGATCGAGAACGCCGTCATGGCCGTGGAAAACGAACGTCCGGGCCCAAAACGCAGCAACTACCGTCAAGCTTCCTCATCCCACGGCGAATCCAAGCCTGCTGTCAGCATGGTCAAGGCACGCGTCAAGCGTGACGAAGCTGGCAAATCGAAGTCCCGCCGCAGCAATTGAACGTATTGCCAACCCGCTACCCCTTGCCAAACTTGCAGGGGTAGCGTCGGCACGTTTACAATCCCGTTCTTGCGGTATAACCCCATTGGAGTAGATATGGCTTTCTTGCAAGGCAAAAAAATCCTGATTACTGGCGTCCTGTCCAACCGTTCCATCGCTTACGGCATCGCTAAAGCTGCCCACCGCGAAGGCGCCGAACTGGCTTTCACCTACGTTGGCGAGCGCTTCAAAGACCGCATCACTGAATTCGCTGCCGAATTCGGCAGCAATCTGGTCTTCGACTGCGACGTGAGCAGCGACGAACAAATCGCCAACCTGTTCACCGACCTGGCCAAGAGCTGGGACAGCCTGGACGGTTTCGTGCACGCCATCGGCTTCGCCCCGCGCGAAGCGATCGCCGGCGAATTCCTGGACGGCCTGACCCGCGAAAACTTCCGCGTGGCCCACGACATTTCGGCTTACAGCTTCCCGGCCATGGTGAAAGCCGCCCTGCCGCTGCTGAAGCCTGGCTCCTCCGTGCTGACCCTGTCCTACCTGGGCGCAGTTCGTGCGATTCCTTACTACAACACCATGGGCCTGGCCAAGGCATCTCTGGAAGCTTCCGTGCGTTACCTGGCTGAGAACCTGGGTCAGCACGGCATCCGTTCGAACGGCATTTCCGCCGGCCCGATCAAGACCCTGGCTGCTTCCGGCATCAAGGACTTCGGCAAGCTGCTCGGCTTCGCCGCCGGCCATGCCCCGCTGCGTCGCAACGTGACCATCGAAGAAGTGGGCAACGCCGCGGCCTTCCTGCTGTCGGACCTGTCGTCCGGCATCACCGGCGACATCATGTACGTCGACGGCGGCTTCTCGCACGTGATGGGCCTGAACTCGAGCGATTACGAGTAATCCTCGCCTTGCCCACTAAAAGCCGCCTCAAGGCGGCTTTTTTATTTGCATTCACGCGAGCCCGTCGGCGGTAATTCGGGGTCAGATCTGTCATTTGGACACGCAAGCCATTTCTTTAACAAATCTCAATACGGAAAATCGCCTGTTCTGGCGTATTGAGATAAATCAAAGGCTATGTTTGCGTGTCCAAATGACAGACCTGACCCCGAATTTCACTGGCTTGCGCAGAATCAACGAATTGACTAAAGTTAGCGCCTTGATTCTGCATACTCAGAAACCGCCCGCTCCCGCATGCCCATCGAGCAATCCGACGACGAATTGATGTTGCGTTACCGCGATGGAGAGCTGTCGGCCTTCCAGGAGCTGTATCGCCGCCATAGCCGCGGCTTGTACCGCTTCCTGGCCTGGCGCAGCGGGCGCACCGAGTGGGCTGACGAGGTGGCGCAGGAGACCTGGCTGGCGGTGCATCACGCCCGCACACGCTATGCTGCACAAGGCAGCTTCCGCAGTTACCTGTTCCAGATCGGCCGCAATCGCCTGGCCGACATGCAGCGCCAGCCCGATATCGACGATTGCGGCGACATCCGCCTGGTGCAGGATTCGGCCGAGACCACCGCGCTGGAGCGCCAGCAGAATCTTGCCCTTCACGCTGCCATCCGCCTGCTCCCGTCCGAACAGAAGGAAGCCCTGGTGCTGCAGCACTTCAGCGGCTTGAGCATCGATGAAATTGCGCTGGTGGTTGCTGCACCGGCGGAGACAGTGAAAAGCCGCCTGCGCTATGCCATGCGTAAGCTGCGCGAGCAATTCAAGCAGGAGGAGACGGTATGACGCCAGTGGACAAGGACGATTTCGAAGACGCGGACCTGGCGCGCCGCCTGGCATCCTTGCCGCAGCCGGAACCGTCGGCAGAACTCGACGCGGCCATCTTCGCGCAAATCGAGAAGAACCTGGCGCCCGGCCCTGCCGCAGCCAACGATCCCGCCGTTGACGCCCCGCGCCCAAAAATCAAACACCGCTATCGCGCACCGCTGGCGTTTGCCGCCAGCCTGGCCGGCATCGCCATCCTGCTCCCGGTCTGGCGCAGCTACCAGCACCAGGAATTGCAGCCGGTGGAAGTACGAATCGTGCCCGAGGAAATGCCGGCCTCGCCTGTGCCAATGATAAGCCGCGACGAAGCCGCCCCCTCCGATATAAAACGCGAGCCGGCCATCGTTGCAGCCAAGCCGGCAGCGCCTGTACCGCAAGTCGAAATGCCTATGCAAGCACCGGAAGCGCCTGCCGCCGCAGCACTGCCGCCGCCCCCCCCGGCACCAGCACCTGCGCCGGCCGCAACTCCGCGCGTGCCTGCACCGGAAGTCGATGAACTCGATGCTCCGCGCAAAGCTGCGGCACGCTCGCTGGAGGCAGAAAGCCCGAAAGACTGGCTGCAAGCGATCGAGCGGATGTTCGATGCCGGCGACACGGATTCAGCCGCCGAGCAGTGGAAGCGCTTCCGCAAGGCTCACCCGGACTATCCAGTGCCGGATAGCCTGGCGAGCCGCCTCAATGCCCTGAAATAGCCTTACTTCGGCTTTACCTCGAATTCGCCGACCAAAATGGAACTGCCCTGCTCCTTCAGGCGCAGGGTAACCATCTTGTCGTCCGCCTTCTGCGTGCCGAAGCCCGTAGTGAAATGAAGCTGTAGCGTAGTCGCTCCGGTGACAATCTGCTGCGCGCTCCCATAGTAATTGACCTCGATGCGATAAATACCTGGCTTGGCGTTACGCAGCATGAATTCCTCCGGCCCATAGCCGCCAGTGAAGTCGCGCGACATGCGGCCGCCCTGGTAAGTCAGCTGATAGCCGTAATACGCGCGCTCGCCGTCAGGATCGATTACGTGCAAGTCCATATCGCTGTTGTCCGCATCCCAGGTCAGCACCACGCGCAAATCCACCGGCAGGTTACGCAACAGGCGTGAATCCATGCCGCGTGTATTGAGCGTGCGGCCGGCAGCTTTGCCCCGGGCCACGATCGAATTCAGCTCGGCCAGCGCAATCAACTCCACCTCGGCAAAACGCCCGTCCCAAGGCCGCAGTACCACCTGGTACAGTTGCTCGATTGCGCGCTGCTCCTGGCCGCTGGCGGCAAGGGCCAGCCCCAGGTCGCGGAACGATTGCGGCTCTTCTTCCGCCATTTCTTGTACCCGCTCCAGCAATGGCACGGCCAGCCGTGGAGCACCCGCCTCCATCAGGCGGTAAGCCAGTACGCGCAGCACGTGCCGGTTCTCCAGCTCCATCTCGGCCAGGTTGGACAACACCCGGAGGCCCAGGTCGCGCTGGCCGCGCTCCAACATCAACCCTGCCACGTCCAACAGGAAGGCACTGCTGCCCGTGTGCGACGGGCGCTCGTCAAGGTAGATGCGGTACATATCGCCTGCCGCCGCCTTGCGCATGCGCGCAGTATAGGCAGCATCGGGCTGCCACGCCTTCAACCTGATGCTTGCACCGCCGTTGATCCGTTTATCGGCTGGAATATCCAGCTCGTCGACCATCATTGGTGCGGCTGCCGCAGGCGCCACCGGGCGCGCAGCCATCATCGGTGATGGCGCAGGTGGCGGCATTGCTTCCATCATCGGGGCCTCGACAATGCGCATATCGGCCATGGCCTCCTTCTTCGCTGCAGGCGGGTGTTTTTTTGGGAACGGTTTCTCCCACCACGCCACCTTGGCCTGGAACTCCTGCACCACGTTGTCCAGCTGTTTTACGCGCTCTTTAGTGAGCTGGATACGGTTCTCCGCCTTCATTTTTTCGAAAGCAGCGCGGTATTTTTGGGGTGGCGCCACGTCGTGCCGCACATAGTCTTCCAACTGCTCGAGCACCAGAAGCGAAGTCTCGCGGGTGGGTAAGCCAAACTCCAGCCCAAGGCGCCGGATCGCCGCGCGATTGAGTTCATAGTTGCCCTCCAATTGGGCAATGCGACGGTTGGCCCACCACCATGCGGCCAGCGGATGGGGGGCGCTCTTGTCGCTGGCAGGATCAATGGACACTTCGTATTTCCTGCCCTGGTTGTCCAAGGTCACGACCAGCGGCTCTCTGCCCCGAACCTTACCCGCCACGCGCAGCAGGCCTGCCTGCACCTGGCTTTCATCCACCACCACATCGCCGGCCAGCATGCCGGTGGCACCAGTCACCCTGACGCCATCGGTAAGAAGTTCTTGCGATGCATGATGGGCGTCGACCGGATCGATGGCAATATGCCGGCCGCCATTTGCATTGGCCCAAGCCGCCAGGCGTACAATATCAGCGCCAGCACTGGAACTCAGGGTGAACAGGCGGCGGCCCTTGGCAAGCTGCGGGAACGCGCCCACGCCGTAGTTGCGCAAGCCATCGCTGAACATCAGGTATTCGTCGACGTCGGGCTGCGGCTGCCAGTCCGCGAGCGCGCTGGCGCCGTCATAGATAGTCGATTCCAGCTCTTCAATCAAAATGCCGGACTGCCCCTTTGCCAGCTTGATCACTTTGACCGGCTCCGCCTTATCGCGCAGGCGCACCAGGCGTACCTCGACATTGCCCGCGGCCTCGAGATAACTAGCCAGTACACGCATCTCCGCTTTCAGGGCGCGATGTGCGCCGGAACTGGAGCTATCCCAGAGCAGGCCAACCACTCTTGGCAATGTACGTTGCTTGCGTTCGGCGGGCACAGGCACCTCGGCCAGGAAATATTGTTGGCCATTGAACTCCTCCACATAAGTCTTAGGCTTGTCCTGCGCGGCAGGCACCCGCAGCAGGATTTCTCCTTTCGCCTTGGCGACTTCCATCTGCCAGCCACCACTCTCGGCGCGGGCAAAGTGGTCCGGCAGGCCGATGGCGACCGGAGCCTCTTCGCTTGCCATAACACGCACATCCAGCGCCACGGGGATGCTGAAGTGCTTCAATGGCAGCCGATAACTCCAGTTTTTCTGCTGGCGCACCAGCATTGCGGCGTACTTCAGTTCCACCGTTCGCGTGCCCTTGCCCGGGATCGGATAAATGCGCAGCTTGAAGTTGTTGCCCTGCGTTTGTTCCAGCAAGGCAGGATCTATGCGGCGCCGTTCTTCCGCTTCCAGTATCTGCCGTCCGCGCTCTTTCTCGATCGGCACCGCCGGGCGCAGTTCGCCGCCGACATCCAGCGCAAAGCCTGTTACCTGCTGGGCCTCACCAAGCGGGAATTGCAGGTCGCCCTCAAGCTGGCGCGTGTTCGGGTTGTAGAACACCAGCTTGACCGTCGTTTCCGCCATGCCGCCCGAAATCACGGTCTGCATGGCCGCACTTTGCACGCGAACCGGCGCTTCGCTGCCCGTCGTATTGGACCTGATTAATGGGGGTATTTGCGCCATGGCCGCGCCGCTAGCCAACATGCACAGCACCAGGATGAGTCTCGCCAACATGATTACTCCCTTCAAAGTGAACGCTTCTGAACAGGAATCGGGCTGGCGCGAAAATAGGGGTTAAACGAACGAGAATAATTTGACAACGCAAAAAAGTGAGACTAAAGTGATATCACTTTGATTTAACCCTCCTGGATGGATCATGAACCGAACCGAAAAGCCGTTTTCGTCTTACAGTGGTTACCTGGCGCTGACCGTCGTAGTTTTGCTGGCGATCTTTGCCTTCCTGATGCTGCGTGGATTCCAGCCACTGCTGGCAGCAGTGAGCGTGGTGGTGGCCGTATTTCTGGCGCCCGGGCTGTATATGCTGCAGCCAAACGAAAGTGCCATCCTCACCCTGTTCGGCCAATACATCGGCACCGACCGCAGCGAAGGCCTGCGCTGGGCCTTCCCGCTGTACCGCAAACAGCGGCTGTCGCTGCGTGCCCGCAACCTGAATGCGCCGACGCTGAAGGTGAACGACAAGCGCGGCAATCCGGTGGAGATTTCCGCCGCCATCGTCTGGCGCGTGCAGGATACGGCGCAGGCCATCTTCGACGTGGACGATTTCGAGCGTTACGTGGCCGTGCAGGCAGAAGCGGCAATCCGCCACCTGGCTTCGCGCTACGCTTACGATGACGGCGAAGACCTCTTGAAAGGCGAAATGACGCTGCGCTCCGGCATGGACGAAGTGTCGCTGGCCTTGCGCAGCGAACTGCAGGAACGCTTCAAGGCAGCCGGCGTGGAGACTGTCGACGCCAAGCTGACCCACCTCGCCTACGCTCCGGAAATCGCGCAAGTCATGCTGCGCCGCCAGCAGGCCGAAGCCATCGTCAGCGCCCGTTCCCGCATTGTGCATGGCGCCGTCAGCATGGTCGAATCGGCACTGATTGCCCTGGCCGAGCGCGAGATCGTCGAACTGGACGCGGAACGCAAGGCGGCGATGGTCAGCAACCTGCTGGTGGTACTGTGCTCGGATAAAGAGACCCAACCTATCGTCAACACAGGCACCCTGTATAACTGAGTCAAGATGGCTAGCCCCGGCAAAAAAGCCTTTCCCCTGAGGATAGACCCGGCGTTGTGGGATGAACTGCAACGCCTGGCCGCCCAGGACCTGCGCAGCGTGAACGCGGAAATCGAGTTCCTGCTGCGCGAGGCATTGGCGCGCCGGGGCATCAAGCCAAAGCCGCCGCGCGGTAAGACCACGAATGATGAAGACTAGGCGAAAGTTGAGAGAAGTGGGAGGGTTAGCCCCAGCCTTGTCGAGCTCTACACAGGCCCGTTCGATGATGAAACAACCGACGCGACAAAGAAATTAATGATCGAGAGATTTGATGAATACATTGAAGTCCCGTATTCGCCGGACTTTTGGTATGACGTCGGGCTACCCCATGCTTCATGCCTCGCGGATCAATTTCAGTGCATAGATTGGCAACAACTGAGTGCTCTGATTAGTCAGCGCCCTGACGAATGGAAGATTCGTTGCGCAGAAGCGATCGACCCGTACCAGAATGAGCAAGCCGCGAAGCTTTTAATCTCTCTTCTGACAGTCAATAACGGCGACATTATCGTTGCGGCTGCCAGCAGCCTACGAACCTTTGATGGTCTGCCGTCTCTGCTTGCGCCGGGCGATCTAGCGCGAGTACGAAACTTAATCGCCACCGCTTCGGCCCCCGTCAGGATGGTATTGCAGGATTTCCTTCGCCGGGCCGAGCCCGTACTCCCAACAGCTTCGCCAAAGTAGGTCTCGCTCACGACACCGCCGCTAAAAGATGCAATATTGCTCTGCCGCAAACCCAAACGAAAGCTACCGCGCGGCCGCGATTCCATGTATAATTCACCGCTTGTGCGCTGCAACACATCAACGCAGCTGAAAATAACAACACAAATAGCAGCTTCGCGAAACTATCTGCCGCATCCCTGAACTTTGGATGCCGCCTAAAAAGCCCTTCCGCCCTGTGTGTCGTCATCAATGACACCGTCCCGGCGCAAAGCTTTTGTGCCGAAATTTCTATACAAAATAGAGTCGTTTCGTTTTGGTTTTAGCGTAGCTTTTTTTCGCTTTTTACGAAAGATATACATGACTTTTGAAGCACTTGGTCTCCACACGTCCATCCTCAACGCACTGACCGAAGCCGGCTATACCGCGCCGACTCCAGTCCAGCAGCAGGCAGTGCCTGCCGCGATCGAAGGCAAGGACCTGTTGGTTTCCTCGCAAACCGGCTCCGGCAAGACCGCGGCCTTCATGCTGCCATCGCTGCACCGCCTGGCCAGCGCGCCGTATGCCGGCTCCGGCAAGACCGCAGCGCAGGAAGCCCAGTCGGCGCGCGCCCGCGGCGAGCGTCCGCGCTTCCGCCCTGCCCAGCCAAAAATGCTGGTGTTGACCCCTACCCGTGAACTGGCCCTGCAGGTCACCACCAACACCACCAAGTACTGCTCCAACCTGCGCCACATCAAGTCGGTCGCAATCCTGGGTGGCATGCCTTACCCGAAACAGATGCAACTGCTGGCGAAGAATCCGGAAATCCTGGTCGCCACCCCAGGCCGCTTGATCGACCATATGGACCAGGGCAAGATCGACTTCTCGCAACTGGAAATCCTGGTACTGGACGAAGCCGACCGCATGCTGGACATGGGCTTCATCGAAGACATCGAGAAGATCGTCGCCGCTACCCCTGATTCGCGCCAGACCATGCTGTTCTCGGCGACCCTGGACGGCGTGGTGGGCAATATGGCCCGCCGCATCACCAAGGCCCCGCTGGTCATCCAGATCAACACCGCGACCACCAAGCACGAAAACATCGCACAGCGCGTGCACTTCGTGGACGACCTGTCGCACAAGAACCGCCTGCTGGACCACCTGCTGCGCGACGAAACCATGGACCAGGCAGTGGTCTTCACCGCCACCAAGCGTGACGCCGACACCATCGCCGACCGCCTGAACATCGCCGGTTTCTCCGCCGCTGCACTGCACGGCGACATGCACCAGGGCGCGCGCAACCGCACCCTGGACGGCCTGCGCCGCGGTAACGTGAAGGTGCTGGTTGCAACCGACGTGGCAGCACGCGGCATCGACGTGCCGAACATCACCCACGTGTTCAACTACGATCTGCCTAAGTTCCCTGAAGATTACGTGCACCGCATCGGCCGTACCGGCCGTGCCGGCCGTAACGGCGTCGCCGTATCGCTGGTAAATCACGCGGAAAACATGCTGGTGCGCCGCATCGAGCGCCTGACCCACCAGCCGATCCCGGTTGAAGTGATCGAGGGCTTCGAGCCTAAGCGTGCAGCGCCTTCGCGCTCCGCTTCGCGTCCAGGCTGGAAACCAGGCGACGGCCGTAACGCCAAGCCAGGCCAGCGTTCGTTCTCCAATCCTCGTTCGGAAGGCGGGCACTATCGCAGCGAAGGCAATCCGTTCGGTGGCGAACGCAAAGAAGGCGGCTACCGCAATCGCAATGAAGGCGGCTACCGCGCTGAAGGTGCTTCCCGTGGCGAACGTTCGGAAGGCGGTTTCCGCAGCGAGCGTCCTGAAGGTGGCTACCGTAACCGCAACGAAGGCGGCTTCCGCCCGGAGCGCCCGGCCGAAGGCGGTTTCCGCAACCGTGCTGACGGTGGTGGCTTCCGTTCCGAAGGCGGCTTCCGCGCTGAGCGCCCTGCAGAAGGCGGCTTCCGCAAGGAAGGCGGTTTCCGCGAGCGCGGCGAGAGCAATTTCCGCAACCGCGATCGCGATGCCGGCGGCTTCAAAGGCCCGCGCACCGATGCACCGCGCCGCCCATGGGGCGATCGCTAAGCTTTAGCGTGCAATAAAAAAGGCCGCCCGGGCAACCTGGCGGCCTTTTTCTTTTGTACGTTACCGAACGGAGCAGCCTTCAAAAGGGCGCGACACTGCGCCCATGAGAATAATCCTGATTGCCCTGTTGATAACCAGCACGGGCGCGCATGCGGACCAGGACTCGCCCTCCCCAACCGTGCGCGCCCAAGTGCTGCTGGACCGGGCCAACTTCTCCGGCGGCCAGATCGACGGCGCGGCCGGCGGCAATATGCGGCAGGCCCTGGTCGGCTTCCAGCGGGCGCACAACCTGCCGCTGACCGGCAAGCCGGATAACGCAACCCTTGCCGCGCTTGACGATGGCCAGCCAGTGCTCACTGAATACACCGTGACCGATGCCGACGTCGCCGGCCCGTTCGAGCCAGTGCCGGAGGAAATGGCCGACAAGGCGAAATTGCAGGCACTGGGCTATTCCTGCGCCGCCGAAGCACTGGGAGAACGCTTCCACGCCAGCCCCGCCTTGCTGCGCAAGCTCAATCCCGGCAAGGACATCGAGCAGGCGGGCACGCAAATCATGGTGCCCAATATCAGTGGCGAACGGCCCTTGCCGAAAGCGGCCCGCCTGGTGGTGGACCGCAGCGACAGCACGGTGACCTTGCTTGATGCGGGTGGCAAGGTGATCGCTCAAATGCCGGCCAGCACCGGCAGCGAGCATGACCCTCTGCCCATCGGGCAATGGAAAGTGAATGGCGTGGCACGCAATCCGCCCTTCCACTACAACCCGCAATTGTTCTGGGATGCGCGGCCTGGCGAGACCAAGGCCACCATCCCGCCCGGACCGAACAACCCGGTCGGCGTGGTGTGGATCGACCTGTCGAAAGACCACTACGGCATCCATGGCACACCGGAACCGGGCAAGATCGGCAAGACGCAGTCGCACGGCTGCATCCGCCTCGCCAACTGGGACGCAGCACGCGTCGCTGATGCGGTGGGACCGGGAACGCCAGTCGTGCTTCAGGAATAAGGAGGCTGCCATGAGACCCATAGGCGCATTCGGCACCCTGATTGTCGGCACCGTCCTTGGTGCCGGGGGTACGCTGCTGTTGCTTAGCCGCGTACCGCTTGATAACCGCGAAACCGCGGCCATTACGATTCCCGGCGACCGGCCGGCGCCAGTGCCGCCAACCGTCCCGGCGACACCGCCCGTCATCGAGCCTGGGGCAACGGTGCCGGCTCCCGCACTCACGCCGGCCCAGGCGGCGCCGGCCGAGCAGCCGCGCACGGCAAGCACCGCGGCTCCAGGCATTCCCGGCGCAGGCAAGGCGTCCGGCGATTCGCTGGCCGGCATGCAGCCGATGGAGGCCAGCGGCACCGGAGGCCTGGTGGCCAGCGGCGGCGGCGCTTCGCTGCTGATTCCTGTGGCAGGCGTGAAGCCGGCGCAAATCCAGGACACCTACAGCCAGCCGCGCGGGTCGGAGCGCATGCACGAAGCGCTCGATATCCTGGCTCCGATCGGCACACCGGTCTACGCCGTGGCAGACGGCAAGATCGCCAAGCTATTCAACAGCAAACCTGGCGGCCTGACGATCTACCAGTTCGACCCGAGCGAAAAATACTCTTACTACTACGCTCACCTTGACCACTACGCCACTGCGCTGAAGGAAGGCCAACAGGTCAAGCGCGGCGATTTGATTGGCTATGTGGGTGCCACCGGCAATGCGGATCCCGCTGCGCCGCACCTGCATTTCGCCATGTTTGAACTGCTTCCGGAGAAGAACTGGTGGCAGGGCAAGCCCATCAACCCTTACCCATTGCTTAGTCACCAGTGACGCACGCGGCCCGTGTCCATGTGCACGAACTGTGACGTCGGGTAGTAACCGACGCCACCGCCCTTCAACGCCAACGCGGCCTTGTGCAGTCGCTCCAGCTCGCGCCCTGGAATGCGCACGTCGATGGCTTTCCCTTCGATGTGCATGCTGTGCTTTGCCACCCCGCCGCTGGCCTCGGCCAGCATCTGGTTGGACTCAGGAGACCGGTAGCCGGAAATCACATGGATCACTTCATGGTTGCTGAACTGCGCACTGACGCGCTCGAGCAGCAGAATGAGCTCGGGATCGATGCTGGCGACCTTGTCGTTGCGGTGGTCGCGCAACAGGTGGTTGATGTCCTGCAGCGCCTCGGGAATGAACTGACCTTCGGCCCAGAACATGGTGCGCAGGGTTTCGCCGGTATGCGTGTTGTAGAAGCGCAGGCTGCGTTCATGCGGCGCCGCAATGGCGGCGCGCGCCATCGCCGGCAGCGCCAAAGCCGATGCCACCGCCACGGAACTCTTGAGGAATGATCGACGGTTGTTCATGACTGTAGTCTAGCGCTGACTTCGATTAGAAGTTTTTATGGCGCGCGGCAAGAAGTTTCGATATACTTGATTACTCAAGCACTTTTCAATGAATAGTCATGGATAACGCACTCGAATTCTGTCTGCGCCTTGCGCGCGCCCACGCCACCATCATTCGCCGCCTGGACACGGTCCTGGGCGGCCACCATGGCCTGAGTTTCAGCGACTTCACGCTGCTGCAAAGCCTGGCCAACGCTCCCGGCGGCCGCCTGCGCCGCGTCGACCTGGCCGACCGCCTGGGATTAACCGCGTCCGGCGTCACCCGCACCCTGCTGCCACTGGAAAAAACCGGCTGGGTCGCGCGCCAGGCCGACGAACGCGATGCACGCGTCGGTTATGCCGTCATCACGGCAGCTGGCCACGCGCTGCTCGACAACGCCCAACGCACCGCCACCGAATACGCCGCAGACTTGCTGCGGCATTCGAAGGATGAAGAACTGGCGCCGTTGAACGCCGTTCTCGCCAACCTGATCGGACCCCAATAATGACTCCCCATCCAAGCCTGAAAACCAATGCCAATTTCCGCTGGTTGCTCAGCGGCGGCATCCTGTCCATGTTGGGCGACCAATTCACCCTGATCGCCCTGCCCTGGCTCGTCCTGAAGCTGACCGGCGACCCGCTGTCGCTTGGCCTGGTGCTGGCCCTGCTGGGCGCCCCGCGCGCCATCTTCATCCTGATCGGCGGCGCCGTGGTTGACCGCTATTCGCCAAAACGCGTGCTCATGCTGACCAAGCACGCCAGCGCCTTGCTGGTGGGTGCGCTGGCAGTGCTCACGTTTACTGGCGCGGCCACGCTGCCGCTGGTGTATGCGCTGTCGCTCGGCATCGGCCTGGCCCAGGCGTTTGCTTATCCGTCCGGCAGTTCGATCATGCCGCGCACCATTCCGCCGGAGCTGCTGCAAGCCGCCAATGGCGCCACCATGGGCGTGCGCCAGGCCGGCATGCTGGCCGGGCCTTTGCTGGCCGCGCTGCTGCTGGCCATCGGCGACGCGGGCGATGCAACTGGCGGCATGCGTGCGCTTGGCCTTGCCTTCGCGTTCGACAGCCTGAGTTTCATGCTCTCCGCATGGACCTTGTCGCGCGTGGTGACGCTTGGAGGAGCTACGCCGCCGGTGCCGCAAAATGTGCTGCATGCCGTCGGCGAAGGCTTGCTGGCGGTGTGGCGCGACTTGGAAATGCGCACCTGCTTCGCCTATTGGGGCCTGGTGTCGGTGCTGATCGGCGGCACCATGCAGGTGGCCCTGCCTGTGCTGGCGAAGGAACGCCTGCACGACGGCGCAGCCTTCGGCATGCTGATGGCCGCCCACGGCGCCGGCATGCTGGCGGGCATGGCTTTCTCCAGCATGACCGCCAGGTACAACGCCGGCAAGCCGGTGCGCATTGGCCTGCTTGCCTTGTCGGTCGACGCAATGGCGGGCCTGCTGATCATGCCGCTCGGCCTGATCACTGCGGGCTGGCAAGGCGGCTTGCTGCTGCTATCGCTCGGCGCCCTGGTAGGCCTGGTGCAGGTGGCCGTGTTCACCTGGATCCAGAAGCGTGTCCAGCCGCAGATGATGGGGCGCATCATGAGCATCTTCATGTTCATCCTGTTCGGCCTGGCGCCGTTGTCATCGGCGGCAACCGGATGGATCATGCAAAGCGCGACCTTGCCGCAAATGTTCTTTGGCGGTGGCGTGATACTGGTGGTTTGCGCTACGCTTGCGTTGCTGTTCACGCCAATGCGCCGCATCGCAACCGCTTCTTAGGATCACGTACATGGAAACAAAATGGCTGGAAGACTTTATCTCGCTGGTTGAAACGAATAGCTTCAGCCGCTCCGCACAACTGCGCCACGTAACGCAGCCTGCGTTTTCGCGGCGCATCCAGTCGCTGGAAAACTGGCTGGGCATGGACTTGATCGATCGCACCTCCTACCCGACGCGCGTGACGCCGGCGGGGCTGGTGTTCTACGAGCAGGCGCTGGAAATGCTCAGCCAGATCAACGGCGTGCGCGAGCTATTGCGCGGCAAGCGGGCGGCGGCGCAGAACAGCATCGACCTGGCGGTGCCGCACACGCTGTCGCTGACCTTCATCCCGAAATGGATCACGCAGCTCGAAGAAGAATTCGCGCCGATCAATTCGCGCCTGATGGCGCTGAACGTGCACGATGCGGTGCTGCAGTTGGTGGAAGGCGGCTGCGACCTGCTGCTTTGCTATCACCATCCGCGCCAGCCGGTGCAGCTAGATCCGGGACGCTACGACATGCTGGTGCTGGGGCGCGAGGCGTTGCGCGCCTATGCGCGCTGCGACAAGGCGAAGCAGCCGGAGTTCGTACTGCCGGGGCGGAAGACTTCACCCCTGCCCTTCCTTTCCTACACCACCAATGCCTATCTCGGTCGCATGGTTGACCTGATCATGTCCGATGCGAAGCAGGCTTTGCATCTTGAGACGCACTACGAAACCGATATGGCGGAAGGCTTGAAGATGATGGCGCTGGAGGGACGCGGGATTGCGTTCCTGCCTGAATCTGCGGTGACGCGCGAGGTGAAACAGAAGCTGCTGGCGCCAGCCGATGGCGGACGCGCGGAGTGGGAAATCGAGATGGAGATTCGCCTCTATCGCGAGCGGCCAAGTACGGCAAGGCCCGGGAAGGCAATCGTGGCGCGGCTTTGGGAGCATTTGGCGGAGCGCCAGAAGCCGGCTTCGGCGAAGCGGCGCGTACCGGCTTCCGACCGCTAGACCCAGGTTTCCCGGTTCTGTAGTTTTAGTTCATGGAAGTGCCAAAAAGACAGGTTATGCAAATTTTGCATAACCGAATGCGCACTCGGCATTGGCCTCGGCAATTGCACAGGAATAAGATTCGCCGCGTTACCGAACAACCTGAGCGAGTCACACAATGACCAACCACGCCTTGCCGTCTTACCTCAACGCTGAAGATCTCGGTCCTTGGGGCCAGTACCTGAAACAAATTGACCGCGTCACCCCTCACCTGGGCGGCCTGTCCCGCTGGGTAGAAACCCTGAAGCGCCCTAAGCGCATCCTCGTTGTCGACGTTCCGATCGAACGTGACGACGGCTCGATCGCCCACTACGAAGGCTATCGCGTTCAACACAATATGTCTCGCGGCCCTGGCAAGGGTGGCGTGCGCTTCCACCAGGATGTCACCCTGTCGGAAGTGATGGCCCTTTCGGCATGGATGACGGTGAAAAACGCCGCCGTCAACGTGCCATACGGTGGCGCAAAAGGTGGTATCCGTGTCGATCCAAAGACCCTGTCCAAAGGTGAACTGCAGCGCCTGACCCGCCGCTACACCAGCGAGATCAGCCTGATCATCGGCCCAACCAAGGATATCCCGGCACCGGACGTCAACACCAACGAACAGGTGATGGCCTGGATGATGGACTCTTACGCCATGATCGAAGGTAACCTGTCGACCGGCGTTGTCACTGGCAAGCCAATCTCGATGGGCGGTTCGCTGGGCCGTCGTGAAGCAACCGGCCGCGGCGTGTTCGTGACCGGCCGTGAAGCGGCTGCAAAGCGCGGCGTGGCAATCCAGGGCGCACGCATTGCAATCCAGGGCTTCGGCAACGTGGGCGGCATCGCTGCCAATATGTTCGCGGAAGCTGGCTCCAAGATCATCGCCGTGCAGGATCACACCGGCACCGTGGTGCACCAGGGCGGCCTGAACGTGGCTGAACTGCACAAGCACGTAGCCGAAACCGGCGGCGTTGCTGGCTTCCCAGGCGCAGAAGCGACCCAGGACCGCGATTCCTTCTGGGGCATCGAGTCCGACATCCTGGTACCGGCAGCACTGGAACAGCAGATCACCGCCAAGAACGCAGGCCAGATCCGCACCAAGATCATCCTGGAAGGCGCCAACGGCCCAACCACTCCTGAAGCGGACGACATCCTGAACGACAAAGACATCCTGATCGTTCCGGACGTGCTGTGTAACGCCGGCGGCGTGACCGTGTCCTACTTCGAATGGGTGCAGGACTTCTCCTCCTTCTTCTGGAGCGAGGAAGAAATCAATGCACGCCTGACCCGCATCATGCAGGACGCGTTCAACTCCGTGTGGGAAGTGTCGCAAGAGAAGAAGGTTTCGCTGCGCACCGCAACCTTCATCCTGGCCTGCACCCGCGTGCTGGCTGCCCGCGAAGTTCGTGGCCTGTACCCTTAATCAAAAATCAAGCCGGGCGCCCGCGTAGCGCCCTGCAGCTTACGCCCGCACAGGCTACACTGCCTGTCGCGGGCGTTTTTCGCAGAACATAAGGAGAAGCACAGAATGAGCAGTCTTGAACAAAAGGCACTGGAATACCACAAGGCCGGCACGCCCGGCAAAGTGGCAATTGCAGTGACCAAGAGCGTTGGCAGCCAGGACGACCTGGCCCTGGCCTACTCGCCAGGCGTAGCGGCGCCTTGCATGGAAATCGCACGCGATCCGGCACTGGCCTATGAATACACGGCCAAAGGCAATCTGGTGGCAGTCATCACCAACGGCACCGCGGTGCTGGGCCTTGGCAATATCGGCGCACTGGCCGGCAAGCCGGTCATGGAAGGCAAGTCCATCCTGTTCAAGAAATTCGCAGGCATCGATTCCTTCGACATCGAACTGGACGAAACCGATCCGGACAAGCTGGTCGACATCATCGCGGCCATGCACCCTACTTTCGGCGGCATCAACCTGGAAGACATCAAGGCGCCTGAGTGCTTCTACATCGAACGCAAGCTGCGTGAACGCTTGAGCATTCCTGTGTTCCACGACGACCAGCACGGCACCGCCATCGTGGTCGGCGCCGGCATGCTGAACGCCGTTGAAATGACCGGGCGCGACATCGCCGACGTGAAAATCGTCTGCTCCGGCGCCGGCGCAGCCGCAATCGCCTGCCTGGAACTGCTGGTGGATATCGGCGCGCGCCGCGAGAATATCTTCGTGTGCGACTCCAAAGGCGTGCTGACCAAGGCCCGCAACCTGACCGGCGAAAAAGCCGACTGGGCGCAGGACACCACCGCCGCCACGTTGTCCGACGTAATGGAAGGCGCCGACGTGTTCCTCGGTGTATCCGGTCCTGGCGTGCTGTCGCAAGGCGACGTGCAGCGCATGAAGAAGCAGCCGATCGTGTTCACCCTGGCCAATCCAGAGCCGGAGCTGCGTCCTGAACTGGTACGCGAAGTGGCACCGGACGCGATCATCGCTACCGGCCGCTCCGATTATCCGAACCAGATCAACAATGCGCTGTGCTTCCCGTACCTGTTCCGTGCCGCGCTGGACACCGGCGCCACCACGATCAACCAGGAAATGAAGCGCGCCTGCGTGACCGCGCTGGCCGGCCTGGCGCACAGTGATGCCCGCTTCGGCAAAGACTACGTGGTGCCAGGCCTGCTGGACGACCGCCTGCTGCCGACGGTCACCCCGAAGATCGCGCAAGCAGCAATGCGCAGCGGCGTGGCGCGTAAAGAGCTGGACATGACCGCCTACTTCGAACGCCTCGAAGCGCTCGGCAAGCAACTACTGTAATTAAAGTCGGGGTCAGCTCCGGCAATCGGACAAATCGCTGCGCGATTTGTCCGATTGCCGGAGCTGACCCCGACTTTCATTTGTGGCGGGCGGCGATCCAGTCGTCCACCACACGCTCCAGCACCGTCATCGGCAAGGCGCCATGGCTCAGGACTTCGTGGTGGAATTCCTTCAGGTCGAACTTGTCGCCCAATTCAGTGCGCGCCTTCTCGCGCAAGCCGAGGATCGACAGCATGCCCACCTTGTAGGCCAATGCCTGGCCCGGTGAAACGATGTAGCGCTCAACTTCCGCCGTTGCCTCCTGTTCGGCCATGCCGGCATTTTCCATCATGTATTCGATGGCCTCTTCGCGCGACCAGCGTTTGTAGTGGATGCCGGTATCGACCACCAACCGCGCGGCGCGCATCATGTCGTCGCGCAGGCGCCCCAACTGGTCCAGCGGATCCGGCGTCAAGCCCATTTCAGAAGCCAGGCGCTCCGCGTACAGTCCCCAGCCTTCCTGGTATGCCGAAAAACTGATCACGCGGCGGAAAAACGGCACACCCTTCATCTCCTGCGCCAGCGATACCTGGAAATGGTGGCCCGGCATGACTTCATGGAAGACCGTGCTGCGCATGCCGAACTTCGGCGTGTCTTTCAGTGAGCGCATGTTTGCGTAGAACACGCCCGGCCGCGAGCCATCCATAGCGCCGGGTATGTAGTAGGCAGTCGGCGCCGTCGCCGCGGATTCCACGGGAGCGGCCCGCACCTCGATTGCCGCCTTGGGATGCGTGAGGAAAACGCCGGCCAGCTTTTCGTCCGCTTCCTTCATGATGGCGCGATACTCGGCCAGCATTTCCTTGCGCCCGTCTTCGGTATCGGGATAGCGGTACTTCGGATCACGCTGCAGCTGTAGCATCCGCTCACCAACGCTGCCCTGTTGCAGCCCGATCTGGCGCAGCAGCCGGTCCATGATGCCGGTGAGACGGTCGACATCGGCCAGCCCCAATTCATGCACCCGCTGCGGTGTCAGGTTGGTCGAGGTATGGAAACGAACGCACCAGGCGTAGTATTCGTCGCCGTTCGGCAGCGACCACGCGCCGTCGTTGGAATGCACGCGGCCTTGCAGCTCGACGAAATGGCGAATCAATTCGGCATAGGCCGGGTAGACGCTCTTCTGGATCGCCTCGGCCACGCCTTGCAGCAATTCGTTACGCACTTTCTCGCTCATATCCGACAGCGGAATCGCATCGAGCTTGGCCTTGAAGCTGGTGTACAGCATGTTCTCGCGCGCCGGCCGGCCAGCGAAGCCGTGCATCTGCAACAGCACCTTCTCGACCAGGAATTGCGGCGGCAGGATGCCTGCCGCTTGCTGCGCGCGCAGGCTCTCGATCAATTGCTCGAACTTGCGCGGGAACTTCTGCAGGCGGGAGATATAGCTTTCTGCTTCGCTGCGGTTACTGACGCGATGCACGTCGTTCATGAATTCAGGCAGCGCGCTTTGCAGACCATGCACCTGGTTGACAGGGAATTCGTGAAGCTGGAAGCGCTCGCCTTCCGCCACGGTGCTCAGGTAATAGTGCAGCGTGTCGTAGGACAGTTGCGCCTCGCGCCCCAGCTCATTGCGGTCGTAGCGATCGAGCATGGCCAGGTTGTCCTTCATGTCCTGGTAATACTCGCGCCGGCGTTGCGGCGATTCATCGTCCAGCCGCGAACTGGAGAAATCCAGCCAGTTTGGCAGCACCCGCAGCCGTGACATCATCTCCGGGCTTTTCAGGGCAGCCGAGGCAAAGCCGCGCATGTAAAACCATTCGAGCTTGAGCGGTTTCGAATACCACGTTTGCGTCAACAGCACGGCGCCGGCGCACAAGGCAGCAGTGGCGCCGGTCAATCCCCAGACCGCGATTTTCCTAGTATTGATCTCCATGCGCGAAATATTACAGTATCATGCCCGCTTGGCCAGCCACTAGCTGGCAGAATTGATAACAGACCGGAGATCCCGAATGACCTTACGCCTGCTGGTACTGGGCGCCGCCATCGCTGCGGCCACCAATGCCGTTGCCGCCCCGCGCGGCTTGACCATCGAAGACTTGGCGAGCATGGACCGCGTTGGCAGCCCAGTGCTGTCGCCCGATGCAAGCCGCGTGGTGTACACCGTCCGCGCCACCAATATGGAAAAGAACCGCGGCATCACGCAACTGTGGATGATCGACCTGAAGGCCGCCAAGCCGGCCCCGGTCCAACTGACCCAGCACGATGCCAGCAGCAGCCAGCCGCAATGGTCCGCTTCGGGCGACGCCGTGTACTTTGTGAGCGGCCGTTCGGGCTCCGCGCAAGTTTGGCGCCTGCCGATGAACGCCGGCGGCGAAGCGGTGCGCGTCACCGATTACCCGCTGGGCGTGGAAAGCTTCCGGCTGTCGCCCAAGGGTGACCGCCTGGCACTGGCCTTTGAAGTGTTCCGCGATTGCGCCGACCTGGCCTGCACCAGGAAGCGCCTGGACGACAAGTCCAAGAACAAGGCCACCGGCATGCTGTACAACGAAATGTTCGTGCGCCACTGGGATACCTGGTCCGATGGCCGCCGTAACGTGCTGTACTCGGCGCCAATCGACACCGCCGGCAAGGCCGGCGCACCCGTCAGCCTGAGCGGCTCGCTGGATGGCGACGTGCATTCCAAGCCGTTCGGCGACAACGCCGACTACCAGTTCTCGCCGGACGGCCAGAAACTCGTGTTCTCGGCACGGGTAGCCGGCAAGGCCGAATCCTGGTCCACCAACTTCGACCTGTACGAAGTGCCTGCGGCAGGCGGCGCGGCCCCGCGCAACCTGACTGCCGAAAACCCGGCATGGGATGCCAAGCCTTCCTTCTCCCCGGATGGCAAAACCATGGCCTACCTGATGATGAAGCGTCCAGGCTTTGAAGCCGACCGCTTCCACCTGGTGCTGATGGACGTCGCCACCGGCAAGAAACGCGTCGTAGCGCAGGATTGGGACCGCTCCATCGCCGACTACAAGTGGCGCGCCGATGGCAAAGCCCTGCTGGCCAATGCCGACGACATTGGCAACCACCGCCTGTTCTCGATCGATGCCGCATCCGGCAAAGTCACCGCGCTGACCGGCAAAGGCTATGCAGGTGAGTTCGACACCCAGAAAGACACCGTGATCTCCGCAGCAGCGTCGCTGGGCGGCGGAGCGCAACTGGTCAGGCTGAAGACCGAAGGCGCCGAGCAGAAAGGCACGCAACTGACCTGGGCCAACGCAGAACGCCTGAAAGACGTGAAGATGGCGGAGTACGAACAGTTCTCCTTCAAAGGCGCAAACGGTGAAACCGTGTATGGCCACGTCATGAAGCCATGGAACTACGAACCAGGCAAGAAATACCCTGTTGCCTTCCTGGTGCACGGCGGCCCGCAGGGCAGCTTTGGCAATAGCTGGAGCTACCGCTGGAATCCGCAAGTGTACGCCGGCGCCGGCTACGCTTCGGTGTTCATCGACTTCCACGGCTCGACCGGCTACGGCCAGGGCTTCACCGATTCGATCAGCGGCGATTGGGGCGGCAAGCCATTGGAAGACCTGCAGAAAGGCCTGGCAGCAGCCGTGTCCAAGTATGACTTCCTCGATGGCCAGAACGCCTGCGCGCTGGGCGCATCCTACGGCGGCTTCATGATGAACTGGATCGAAGGTAACTGGAGCGACGGCTTCAAATGCATCGTCAACCACGACGGCGTGTTCGACCAGCGCGGCATGGCCTACTCCACCGAAGAACTGTGGTTCACCGAATGGGATAACGGCGGCACCTACTACGCCAACCCGAACGGCTACGAAAAGTTCAACCCGGTAAACCATGTAGCCAAGTGGAAGACCCCGATGCTGGTGGTGCAGGGCGACCTGGACTTCCGCATTCCGACCGCACAGGCACTGGGCACCTTCACCGCACTGCAGCGCCAGGGCATCGAGTCCAAGCTGCTGGTATTCCCGGACGAGAATCACTGGGTACTGAAGCCTGCCAACTCGATCCTGTGGCACCACACCGTGATCGGCTGGCTGGATGACCACCTGAAGAAGAAGTAATTAAGTTAAAAGTCGGGGTCAGCTCCGGCTTCTCGAGGAGTTTTGCGCTTCGCGCAGCGCGAAATGTCCGATTGCCGGAGCTGACCCCGACTTTCTTATTCAAAGGCGCAGGTGCGGAAGCCGTTGAAGATATCGTCCCGTTCCGGCAGGTAGAAATTGCGGAACTTGGCCGAGCCAAGCCGTGAAGGGGTGGCGAACGAGGCACCGCGCAATACCTGGTGGCTGCTGAACCACGGCGCCGAATACTCGCGATAGCGGTCGGTAGTAAAGCCGGGATAAGGCTCGAACGGTGATGCCGTCCATTCCCACAACTGGCCCCAGCGGAACGCCGGATGCCCGTGCAGGGCCGCATATTCCCATTCAATTTCCGTCGGCAGCCGCCGATTGGCCCAGGCGCAGTAGGCCTGCGCCTCATACAGCGACACGTGCCGCACCGGCTCATGCGCCGCCAGCGTCGTAAGCCGTCCAAAACGCATGGTGCGCCATTGCCCGTTATCGCGGCGCCAGTAGCGTGGGGCAGAACGTTCCTGCCGCAGCAGCCAGTCGGCGCCGGAATTGCTCCAGAACTCGCGCCGCTCGTAGCCGCCGTCTTCCACGAAGTCCGCATACTGGGCGTTGTTGATGAGCGTGGAGTCCATGCGGAACGGCGCCACATGGCAAGGATGCGCAAACTTTTCGTTATCGAAGATGAAGCCGCCCGTGTCGGGTGCGCTGCCCAATTGCAGGGTGCCGCCGGGGAAGGCAATCTCGCCCGGCGCACCGGATGCGCGCTCGTCGTGGGTCAGGTGCGCCGGCGCCTGCAAGCCCAGGGTCTGCAAGGTGTAGAGGAAGGCCTCGCCATGCATGTCTTCGTGGGCCAGCGCCAGCCGGTATGGATACAGCGCTTCATCCGTATTCGGTTCGCGCGACAGCTTGTCCAGGACGCGGTCAAGCACTTCGTGGCAATAGGTCTTCACGCCTCCGGTGCTGGGCAGGTCGAGGCTCCAGCGGCTGCGGTGCGGCACCATATTGGAATCGAACCAGTCGTCGCCCTTGCGCAGCAAAGACATGTACAGCGCATCGGCCGGATGGCTCGAAATCGCCTCGCGCAACACGAACCACTCGGCGAACCAGGCGGTATGGCCCAACTCCCACAGCGGCGGATTGACGATGCGCATTTGCGGCACGCGCATCGACGCGTCCATGCCGGCGGCTGCAAAGCATTCGAAAAGGCTCAGCGTATAATTGCGCGCAGCCTGCAAGGCATCGGCAAGTTGCTGTGTTCGGGCGGTCCGGAACGAGGCGTGGATGGCGTTCATGGGTCGATTGTAGCGATATTTGAGCGAAATACACCAGTGAGCAAGCAGACAATCTGTATCGTCAGCCCGGCGCTGGCACAGGCCAACAACGGCAATTGGCAAACCGCTCGGCGCTGGGCGCAATTCCTGCGCACGCGCTACCAGGCCGAGATCGCTTCCGACTGGCCCGCCGAGGCGGCGCCGCACCTGTTGATTGCCCTTCATGCCCGCCGCTCGGCCGCACCACTGGCGCATTTCTGCGCGGCGTATCCCGGCCGTCCAACCATCCTGGTGCTGACCGGCACCGACCTGTATCGCGACATCCATAGTGACGCCGACGCGCAAGCGTCCCTTGAGCGCGCCACGGCGCTGGTCCTGCTGCAGCCTGCCGGCCTGCAGGAACTGCCGTCCCATTTACGCGCCAAAGCCCACGTCATCTATCAATCAGCGCCAGCGCTGCATCCTGCCACGCGCGGCGTCGTGCCGCGCCACCACGACATCCTGATGGTCGGCCACCTGCGCGAAGAAAAGGATCCGCGCACCTTCATGTTGGCCGCTTCGCATACGACCGCCCGCAGCGCGCGCCTGGTCCATATCGGCGGCGTACTCGATCCCGCGCTTGGCGACGCCGCCACCGTCGCCAACGCGGCCTGGCCAGGCCGCTACCAGTGGCTGGGCCCCCTGCCCCATGCCGACACCCGCCAACGCCTGAAGCACGCCCACGCCATGGCCATCTGCTCGCGCATGGAAGGCGGCGCCAACGTCATCATCGAGGCGGTAACCAGTGGCGTCCCCGTGCTGGCCAGCGATATCAGCGGCAACCGCGGCATGCTGGGTGAAGACTATCTCGGCTACTTCCCGCTGGGTGATGCGCAAGCACTGGCCAAGCTTGTTGACAAAAGCATCAACGTCCCCGGCTGGTACGCGAAACTGCAAGAGCAATGCGACCGCCGCGCTCAACTTTTCACTCCCGAAGCCGAGCAGGCAGCCCTGCTCGACTTGGTGGATAATCTGCTCCATACGAACTGAAAGCCCCCATCATGAGCACTGAACCAATCAAACTCACTTCCTTCTCCCACGGCGGTGGCTGCGGCTGCAAGATCGCGCCCGGCGTGCTGTCCGAGATCCTGAAAAACACCAACGGTTTCCCGGTGCCGAAGGAACTGATGGTCGGCATCGAAACGGCCGACGACGCTGCCGTCTACAAGCTGAATGACGAGCAGGCACTGATCGCCACCACCGACTTCTTCATGCCGATCGTCGACGATCCGTTCGACTTCGGCCGCATCGCCGCCACCAATGCCATCTCCGACGTGTATGCCATGGGCGGCACCCCGATCATGGCGCTAGCCCTGGTCGGCATGCCGGTCAACAAGCTGCCAATCGACGTGATCGGAAAGATCATCAAAGGCGGCGAATCGATCTGCAACGAAGCCGGCATCCCGATTGCCGGCGGCCACACCATCGATTCCGTTGAGCCGATCTACGGCCTGGTGGTGCTGGGCCTGGTGCATCCGTCGAAAGTGAAGCGCAATGCCGACGCCAAGGCCGGCGACGTGCTGGTGCTGGGCAAACCGCTGGGCGTGGGCGTGCTGTCCGCCGCGCTGAAAAAAGGCGTACTGGGCGACGAGGGCTACAAGGCCATGATCGATAACACCACCAAGTTGAACAAGCCAGGCAAAGCCTTGTCCGAACTGCCGGGCGTGCACGCGCTAACCGACGTCACCGGTTTTGGCCTGCTCGGCCACCTGCTGGAACTGGCGCGTGGCGCCAAACTGACCGCCAAGCTCAATATGTCGCAAATCCCGTTGCTGCCCGGCGTCGAAAAGCTGGCGCATGACGGTTTCTTTACTGGCGCTTCCGGCCGCAACTGGGACGCATACGGCAAGGATGTCCTGCTGTCGCCTGACATCAGCCAGCCGCAGCACACCCTGCTGACCGACCCGCAAACTTCGGGCGGCCTGCTGGTGTCCTGCGATCCATCGAGCGTTGACGAAGTGCTGGCCCTGTTCCGCAGCCATGGTTTCGAACATGCCGCTGTGATCGGCGAAATGGCAGCCGGCGAGCCGCGCGTGCAAGTCGCTGCCTGATGACAGCCATAAGCCTCATCGGCTTTGCAACAGCGCTGGCTGTTGTTGCAGGGCCGCTGGCGCTTTGGCTGGCAGGACGTCTCAAGTCCCCGCGGCCCGACGAAGGACTTTGCGCGCTCTGGGACTGGAAGCTTACGGCGACATCGGCCTTGCTCTATGTGCTGGCCTTCAACCTGACCTTCTTCATCCAGGAACTGTTCCTGGTGCTGCCGAAGGCTCTCACGCCCGGTTTACGGCCGACACTGTTCCACAACAATCATAGCTGGGAAGGCGCGAGCCCGCTGGCCAGCCTGTTCCAGGGCACTGGCGCAATGGCTACGCTTGCAAGCGGCATCGTTTGCGCCCTTCTGCTGCGGCGCAGCACCTACCGGTCTGCGGCAACCGGCCTGTTTTTGTTCTGGATGGGCTATAGCGGCCTGTTCATGGCACTGCCGCAAATCGTCATCGGCGCCATTAGCAATCAAAGCGACCTTGGCATGTTCATGGGCTATTTTGACCTTGGAACGAGCACAAAGACTCTCCTGGGACTGATCGCATTGGCCCTCATTCCTTGCGCCGCACGGTGGCTGAGCGCCATGATGCCTGACTTGGGACAATCAACGTTCAGGATCGCTACGCTTCCCGCCCTGCTTGCCCTTCCGGTCATCACATTGTTCCGCATGCCGCGGGAATGGATCGAAGTGCTGATGGTGCCGGTCGTCGTCAGTTTCATTGGCCTGGCGTGGATCCAGGCTGACGCATGGCGTGCCAAGGCGCGCGCCGATCATGCTGGCGCGGCAGACGTGTCGCTCGCGTGGCCGTTTGGCATGGTGCTTTGCCTGCTCTTGATCTTCCAGCTTTTGCTTCGCCGCGGCATCCGATTTTACTGATCGCCATGACAAAAAGGGTTGCTATTTGGAAATTCTCGTCTATGATGAAGTCATACCAGACCTCATCTACGCGATATGCAGCTCCATGAGCACCATGCCGTCCCGATCCGCAAGGGACCACCGCGCCCGCAAGACGCATTAGCCCCCTTCGTGGCTTCCGCAAGCTCGTTTGACATGACGAGCGAAGACGAAATCGGCGATGCACTGACCCTCCTGGCCGCCAGCGGCGACGCCATCTCGATGTATGCGCCCGGCAGCCGCGAGGCTGTCCTCGGACGCATCTTGTCGGTCGATCCCGAGTTGCCGCATTTTGTGATGGAACTGAACGAAGGTTCAGTCCTGCAGCCGGGCAAAGTCACTTTCGTGAGCTGGCTGCGCACGGCGAAGCTTCAGTTTCGCCTGTCCAGCCCTGCATGGGGCTCCGTTCCCGGCAAGCCGCATCTGATCCCGATGACGTTCCCGGAAGCCTGCACGGTCCTTAACCGGCGTGCTTCGGAGCGGGTCGAGACGCCGCTGGGGGCCACCCTCATGGCCTCTTTCGAACTGATCAAGCATACCTATGAGCTGCCAATTTACGATCTTTCGCTGGGCGGCGTAGGTCTGCGCTGTTCGAAACTCCAGGCGAAAGGCTTGTTCAAAGGACGCAAAATTCCAGGCGTGATGCTGGAACTGGGACCGGAAATCGAGATCGCCACGGAGCTGGAGATCCGCTTCACCCGCAGCTTGCGCTCCTTCCTGCTCGGCGAACAGCTTCACCTTGGCTGCAAATTCCTCAATATGACGCCGGAGGCCGCCGCACAACTCGCCGAACAGATGGAGCTTATTTCAGGAAGCGGAAAGTAGGCTCGATATTCTTCGAGTGAAGGAAGTTGACGATGTCTTCCAGCGTCGCATCCTTCAGCAAAAGGTCGTCCGCTGCGTCGCTGGCGGCAGTGCGGGTCGCAGGGACTCCGTGCGCAGGCGGGACGACGACTCCAGCGGACTGTCGCAGTTGATCCAGCGCTTGCGCAAACTGCGCAGGCGCAATGCTCTCCAGGCCCTCCAGCATCGCGACCTGCCCCGCTTCAGGCGGCTGTATGTCGAGCCCCTCATCGCCAGCAAAAGACACGCCCATGCCCGGGTGGATGAAGGCCGCCCACTTGCCGCTAGCCTGGTTCAGGAATGGCGGCAGCGAGCCAGGCACTACGCCGGCTTCAGCCTCGGCGCACGCGTCGGCGCAAACCAGCCTCGCGAATTCCTGCGCTTGCGCCGCCGTCACCGGCTGCTCCAGCGACAGCCAAAGCCCGAATGCGCCTGCACCCGAAATGCTCACGGCAGGAGCCGGCAGCCCCAACTCCGCCTGCAAGGCATTCGCCACGGTGCACAGGCGCTCCCAGTGCCCAGCCTCGCCATCCCCCGCCAGCTTCCTGAAGGACAGGCAAATGCTACGGGTGCCGCCATCGGATGGCGCAAGATAAAGTCGGCTCAATTCTGCATTCAGCTTTTGCATCAGAATTCCGCAATCAACACATAAGGGGCGTTATTCTGTCACAGACAGCGGCGCATGCACGGGAGTCTGATGCAGGATCACACGGCTGTAGGTATCCTGCACGCCCGCACGGTCGCGCAGGGTGTCGATCAGGCGCAGCAAATGGGCCTGGTCTTTACAGGCCACGCGCAGCAAGCCGTCATAATTCCCGGTCAGCAGCGCCACTTCCAGTACGCCCGGAATGGTCTTCACGATTTCCTCGAACTCGTGGGTATTGGTACCGGACTTCAGCTTGATGTCGATATAGGCTTGCAGGTGCAGGCCGAGGGCCGCGTGGTCAATGCGGGCCTCGAATCCTAGCACTGCGCCTTCGGCCACCAAACGCCGCACGCGATCCGCCACCGTATTCGCGCTGAGGCTTACGCGCTCACCCAGATCCTTAAAACTTATCCTCGCATCATCGCGCAAAAGCCCGATTATTTCTCGATCAATCTTATCCATATCCGATTTATCCTCATCAATACAGTCATTTTATCAGCATAAAACGCGAAAACATCGTAAATCGCTGCCGAGATTTTTTCTTGACAAGCCCAATTCCGGTGCCTTACATTGGTCGACATGACCTCGCATCTGCACATTTCTGCCCACCTGCCAGGCGCCCTATCCCTAGGGGCGCTACTACTGGCACGCGCCTGATTTTCCCCTAGCTGCACCGCACGTCGGCCGCCACTCGCGCCACGTCCCGGTTTCCCAAAATTTGAAAAACACAGGAGTATCACCATGATGTTGAAGAACCCTGCCGCCAAATATCGTCCATACCCAACCGTCGGCTTGACCGATCGCACCTGGCCGAATGCCGTCATCTCGAAGCCGCCCATCTGGATGAGCACCGACCTGCGCGACGGCAACCAGGCGCTGATCGAGCCGATGAGCGTGGAAAAGAAAATCAAGTTCTTCGAGCTGTTGATCAAGGTGGGCCTGAAGGAAATCGAAGTGGGCTTCCCTTCCGCCTCGCAAACCGATTTCGATTTCGTGCGCAAGCTGATCGAAGAAAACCGCATTCCGGACGACGTCACCATCATCGTGCTGACCCAGGCGCGTGAAGAGCTGATCCGCCGCACCGTGGAATCCTGCATCGGTGCCAAGCGCGCCATCGTGCACATGTATAACTCCACCGCGCCGGTATTCCGCAAAGTGGTGTTCGGCGCGACCCGCGAAGAGATCACCGCCATCGCTACCAGCGGCACCAAGCTGGTGAAAGAACTGCTGGCCCAGCATCCGGAAACCGACTGGACCTACGAATACACGCCGGAGTCCTTCTCCACCACCGAACTGGATTTCGCCAAGCACATCGTGGACGCGGTCTCCGCCATCTGGCAGCCGACTCCGGACAAGAAGATGATCGTCAACCTGCCGGCCACCGTCGAATGCTCGACGCCGAACGTGTACGCCGACCAGATCGAATGGATGTCGCGCAAGCTGGAGCGCCGCGATTCCATCATCATCTCGGTGCACCCGCATAACGACCGCGGCACCGGCATCGCGGCCGCCGAATTTGCCGTCATGGCCGGCGCCGAACGCGTCGAAGGCTGCCTGTTCGGCAACGGCGAGCGCACCGGCAACGTCGACCTGGTGACGCTGGCCTTGAACCTGTACACGCAAGGCGTGCACCCGGGTCTGGACTTCTCCGACATCGACTCCGTGCGCAAGGTGGTCGAGGAATGCAACCAGTTGCCGGTGCATCCGCGCCATCCATACGTGGGCGACCTGGTGTTCACCGCCTTCTCCGGCTCGCACCAGGACGCGATCAAGAAAGGCTTCGCCAAGCAGCAGGAAGGCGCGCCATGGGAGATTCCATACCTGCCGATCGACCCGCAGGACCTGGGCCGCAGCTACGACGCCGTCATCCGCGTCAACAGCCAGTCCGGCAAAGGCGGCATGGCCTACCTGCTGGAACAGGACTACGGTCTCGAGTTGCCGCGCCGCCTGCAGATTGAATTCAGCCGCGCCGTGCAGAAAGTGGCCGACCAGACCGGCCTTGAAATCACCTCCGAAGGTATCCACCGGATCTTCGAACAAGAGTACCTCGCGCAGAATACGCCTTACGCCTACGTCTCGCACAAGATGGTGGAAGACAGTTCCAGCGACGAGCCGGTACAGATCGACATCGGCCTGCTGCACAACAAGGCGTCGATGTCGCTGCAAGGCGGCGGCAATGGCCCGATCGATGCCTTCGTCGACGCGCTCGGCCTGGACGTCACGCTGATGGACTACCACGAGCATGCCATCGGCCACGGCGCCAACGCCAAGGCGGCCTGCTACGTCGAACTGCGCCTGGACGGCGGTCCTACCCTGTTCGGCGCGGGCATCGACAGCAATATCGTCACCGCCTCGTTCAAGGCCGTACTGAGCGCCATCAACCGCCAGATCGCAATGAAGGCGGAAGCATCGGCTAGCATCGCACAAGCCGAAGCCTGAGCGTCTTTTCATTCGGGGCGGCAACCTGCGCCGCCCCGGATTTTGTCTCCTTGCGGCCGTTACCTATACTGGTAAATCGTTTTCCATGCCGCCGGAAGGAGCAGTCATGCGCATTGCCAACCTGAAGATCGGGACCCGCCTGGGCTTGTGTTTCGCGATTGTCTTCGCCTTGATGGCATTGCTGATCGCCGTGGGCAGCCAGCGCCTGTCCGACATCGGCGAGCTGAGTTCCACCATCATCGACAAGGACTGGGTCAAGGCAGACGCAGCGGCCACGATTTCCGCCACCACGCGCGCCAACGCCGCCCTGGTGCTGCAACTGCTGCTGGTCACCGATGCCGCGCAAGCGGCGGAACTGCGCAAGCAGGTCGAAAAGAATAAAGCCATCATCACCGACGCCCTGTCCACGCTCGACAAGCTGGTCTACCGCCCTGCCGGACGCGAATTGCTGGCGCAAGTCGGCAACGACCGCCGCGCCTACGTGCAATCGTTTACCGGCGTGCTCAAACTGCTCGAAGCAGGCCAGCGCGAACAGGCTACGCAACGCGCCTTGTCGGAAACCATGCCGCGCCTGGCCAGGCTGCAGGCAACCGTGGAAAAACTCGCCGACCTGCAGGACAGCATCGTCGCCGCCAATGGCGCCGGGATCAAGCAGCACATCGGCTCCGCCCACGCCATGATGATCGCCCTTGGCGTCGCGGCGATGGTGCTGGGCGTGGCCTGCGCGGTGTGGGTAACGCGTTCGATTACGCGTCCGATCAATTATGCGCTGCAGGTGGCACGCACCGTGGCAGCGGGCGACTTAAGCAGCCAGATCAGGGCTCACTCACAAGATGAAGCCGGCCAGTTGCTGCATGCGCTACGCGAGATGAACGACGCGCTGTCGCAGATCGTCGGCCAGGTGCGCAATGGCACGGTTGCCATTGCATCGGCTTCCGGCCAGATCGCCACCGGCAATATGGATCTGTCGGCGCGCACCGAAAGCCAGGCATCCGCGCTGGAAGAAACCGCATCGTCGATGGAAGAACTGACTTCGACCGTGAAGGCCAATGCCGACAATGCGCGCGAGGCGGACAAGCTGGCCACTTCGGCCTCCTCCATTGCCCAGCGTGGCGGCGAAGTGGTGTCGCAAGTGGTAACGACCATGGGCTCGATCAACGATTCCTCGCGCAAGGTGGTGGACATCATCGCGGTGATCGACGGCATTGCGTTCCAGACCAATATCCTGGCCCTGAATGCGGCGGTGGAAGCGGCGCGCGCCGGTGAACAAGGCCGCGGCTTTGCCGTAGTGGCCAGCGAAGTGCGCAACCTGGCTGCGCGCTCGGCCAGCGCTGCCAAGGAAATCAAGGAACTGATTTCCAGCTCGGTGGAACAGGTCGACGCTGGCGCCAGGCTGGTCGCGCAGGCCGGCGCCACCATGGAGGAAGTGGTGTCGGCGGTACAGCGCGTGACCGGCATCGTCGCCGAAATTTCGCTCGCCACGCGCGAGCAAACCGACGGTATCGAGCAGATGAACACGGCCATCATGCAAATGGACCAGACCACGCAGCAAAATGCCGCCCTGGTGGAGCAGGCTGCCGCGGCCGCGGCGGCGATGAGCGACCAGGCCGCCGGACTGGAAACCCTGGTCAGCCAGTTCCGCCTGTCCGGCGAAGCGGCTGGGCAGCAGCAACCGGCCCTGCCTGTACAGCGACGCAACGTGCGGCGTCTGGCCAACGCGCGCGACGCATAAATCATTTCCGCCCGGAAACCGACTGATGTATAATCGTGAACTTATAAACTGAGCAACAGGAAAGTCACGCTAGATAAGGGTCCAGCAGCGGCCTGTGACTTCGCAAATTGTTGCTCGGGCAATGCCCGAAGTAGCGTGCTTGGCGCTGCAAACAACCTCGGGCAGCAATCAAGCTTTGCTTCGAAATCAGCCTTAATGCCGACGTTGTCCGTGTTTTGAATGCGGTGGTGTCAGCTCGATTATTACGAATGATTTATAAAAATGAAACTGTCACTTAATATCTTTCAAAAAGTCCTGATCACTCTGCTCGTGGTGACCCTCGTGCCGCTGCTTGCCCTCTGGTACCTGGGCAACTCTTCTGCCGAAAAAGAACTGACCACGAAGATCTCGGAAAACCTGGTCGCGACCACCGATACCGTGGCGACCGGCGTGAACGGCTGGGACGAAACCAATATGCGCGCCATGCGCCAGGCTGCCCGCCTGGACGACATCATTTCGATGAACGGCGCCCGCCAGACGCCGATCCTGGCCGCCACGATCGCGTCTTACGAATGGGTCTACCTGATCCATACGATGGGTACCGACGGCAAGGACGTGGGGCGTAGCGATGGCAATCCTTTGCTCGACTACGGCGACCGTTCCTACTTCAAGGCCATCATGTCCGGCAAGGAAGAAGGCCGCCTGGTAGCAATCGGCAAGACCAGCGGCAAGCCATCGCTGAACATCGGCGTACCCATCCGCAATGAGAACCGCACCATCGTCGGCGTGTTCGCCATGGCGATGGACCTGGGCGTGGTGTCCCGCACCGTGACCGACATCCGCATCGGCGAAACCGGCCACGCCATCCTGCTGGACGGCGACAAGAAAGTCATCGCCCACGGCGACGCGAGCAAGATCAAGAGCGCACTGCAAGACTTCAGCAAGCACCCTGCCCTGCAAGTGCAAGGCATCACCGACGAACCAAAAGTCTATATGGACGGCGACGTGAAGATGGTTGGCTTCGTGCGTACCCTGCCACAAGGCTGGACCGTGCTGGTTGAGCAGCAATACGACGAAGCATTTGCCGCCATGTCGAAAATGCGCAGCGAAGCACGCCTGCTGATCCTGATCGTTATCGCGCTGGTTGCCGGCCTGGCATTCGTACTGGGCAAACAACTGACCCGTCCAATCAACCACCTGACCGCCATCGCCGAAAAGCTGAGCAAAGGCCAGCTGGACGTGACCATTCCACAGACCAGCCGCGGCGACGAAATCGGCTCGCTGGCCCGTGCGGTGGAACGCCTGGGCGTGAGTATCCAGATGGCGATGGATCGCCTGCGTAAGAAATAATCGGTAAAGGCGAACTGATATGGCACAGCCAGAGTTCACTCCCTTCGTAGAGCTGCTCGACAAGATCGCGGGCTTCTGCGCCCAGGGCGACACCGCGACCATCATGCTGGTCAGCGATGACAACCGCATGGCCCAGATCCACCTCGATAACGGGCGCATCGTGTTCGTCCTGTGCCGCGGCCGCCGCGGCCGCGACGGCCTGGACATCCTGCGCACGATTCAACGTGCACGCATGAGCCTGGACCGTCCAAGCGTGGGCAATAACGAACCGCTGCAGTGGTCGACCGAAGCGATTCTCGATTACCTGTACGGCAGCATCACGGAACTGCCGGAAGGCAGTTCGCCTGCGTCCACGCTGCTGGCCGGCGTAGCCCGCCGCCCGGCGGCAGCGCCGGAAGCCGCCAGCAAGCCTGCCGCAGGCAAGCCGGCACTGACCGACGAGCAGCGCAGCATCTTCGAAAACACGCTGGCCACCTACATTGGCCCGATGGCAGCGATCGTCTGCGGCGACTATTTCGACACGATCACCGATGTGCGCCAGCTGGCATTGAAACTGGCCGGCGAAATCCCTAACGCCGACCAGGCAGCCAAGTTCAAGGCAGAGATCGTACAGGCCCTCGGCATCCGCCTGTAACTCGCACCTAAAAAGTCGGGGTCAGCTCCGGCAATCCGCCAAAATGGCGGATTGCCGGAGCTGACCCCGACTTTTATTTTGCGAGGCGGATGCCGGTGAACTGCCAGCGGGCGCTGGCCGGGAAGAAGTTGCGGTAGCTGGCGCGGGAGTGGCCTTGCGGGGTGGCCAGGCTGGAGCCGCGCAGCACGTACTGGTTGACCATGAACTTGCCGTTGTATTCGCCGATTGCGCCTTCCGCGGGACGGAAGCCGGGGTATGGCGCGTAGCTGCTGCTGGTCCATTGCCAGCGCTGGCCGAACATTTGCGTTACCTCGCCTGCGCCGGCTGCATGCTCCCACTCCGCTTCCGTTGGCAGCCGTGCGCCGGCCCAGTGGGCGTAGGCGTCCGCCTCGAACAGGGAGATGTGGGCCACCGGCGCGTCCATGTCAAGCGGCTGTTGGCCGTGCAAGGTGAAGGCGGTCCAGCCCTTCCCTTCCTCCCCGCGACGCCAGTACAGCGGCGCTTCGATTCCTTGCGCGCGGATCCAGTCCCAGCCTTCGGCCAGCCACAGGCTCGGATTGCGGTAGCCGCCTGCCTCGATGAAGGCCAGGTAGTCCGCATTGGTCACCAGCCGCGCCGACAGCTCGAACGGGGCAATGTACACCTTGTGGCGCGGCAGCTCATTGTCGAAGCAGAAGCCATCGCCCTGGTGGCCGATGTCGTGCAGGCCGCCTTCGAAGCGTTGCCAGCGCTGCGCCGCGGCTGCGGGCGCGGCCGGTGCGGCGGCCGGCAGGTAGGCCGGGGCCATCGGATTCTGCGCCAGCAGGTGCTTGACGTCGGTGAGGATCAGCTCCTGGTGCTGCTGCTCGTGCTGCAGGCCGAGGGTCAGCAACTCGGCCAGGCGGTCATCGGTTGCGGCCAGCCGCATCGCCAGTGCGGCAACCCGGGCATCGACATTGGCGCGGTAGGCGCGCACTTCCGCCATCGAAGGCCGCGTCAGCAGGCCGCGTTGTGGCCGCGGGTGCTTGTCGCCGACGCCGTTGTAATAGGAATTGAACAGTACCCTGAACGCCGGATGAAATGGCTGGAAGCCAGCTTCGTAGCGTTCGAGGATAAAGGTTTCGAAGAACCAGGTGGTATGCGCCAGGTGCCATTTGACCGGGCTGGCATCCGGCATCGACTGCGCGCCGCAATCCTCGTCGGACAGCGGCGCTGCAAGTGCCATGGTTGCCGCGCGTACTTGCGCGTAGCGCTCGGTCCAGGGACTGGCGTCACGCATAAGCCGCCGCCGCGTGCATCACTGCGAACCAGTGCGCATCGTCGGTCCAGGTGCCATCGACGCGGAAGCCCGCCTCCCACAGCAGGCTGCGGAATCCTTCCAGCGTGTATTTGTAGCTGTTCTCGGTATGGATCCGCTCGCCCTGCGCGAAACTTCGCGTGCCGCCGCTCCAGCACACGGTCAGTGCGCAGCGTGCTTCCAGGTGCATTTCGATGCGGCTTTCCGCGTCATTGAAGAAGGCGACGTGGCGCCATTGGGCCGGATCGAAGTCGGCGCCCGCCAGGTGGTTCAGGTGGCGCAGCAGGTTCAGGTTGAAGGCGGCCGTGACGCCGATCGCATCGTCATAGGCCGCATCCAGCACCGCCGGGTCCTTGACCAGGTCCACGCCGATCAGCAGCCCGCCATCGGCACCCACGTTCTCGCGCACCTGGCGCAGGAAAGTCACCGCATCGTGCGGCGTGAAATTGCCGATCGACGAACCCGGATAGAAAAACTGCCGGCGCGCCGCCGGCACGGAAGATGGCAACGCCAGCGGCTGCGACAGGTCCATCACCAGCGGCATGATCTCGATGGACGGGAAGCGCTGGCGCAGTTGCTCCGCAGCCTGGTGCAGGAAATCGCTGGCGATATCGACCGGCACGTACTGGCTTGGCTGCAACAAAGGGAACAGGCTGGCGGCCTTGGCGCAATTGCCGGCCCCCAAATCGACCAGGGTCATGCCGGGCCCGATGCGGGCTGCCATGTCGGCGCCGTGGCGGGCGAAGATCGCCGCTTCGGTACGGGTCGGATAGTACTCGGGCAGTTCGCAGATCGCTTCGAACAGGTGGGAGCCCAGGCTGTCGTAGAAATATTTTGGCGAGGTGGAAGCTTGCGGCGCCAGCAGTCCGGCGCTGATCTCTGCAATGGTGGCCGCGTCGCCGTGGCCGGTTCTGGGGGACAACACACTGCTCGTTTCCGGTGCGACCAGGCGGATCGCAGCCGTGCGTGACAAGGTCATGGCTCAGGCTCCAGGGACATTTTTGCTATCATAGCTGAATATCCAAGACCAGGTACCGCACCCTCGCCCGAGGCGTGCGGCTCGTCATTCACATAAAAAAGGATCTTTCATGTCCATCTTCTCCCTCCGCACCATTCAATCGGCCCTGTTTGCAGCCGGTGTGCTGTTCGCCGCTGCCGGCGCCCAAGCCCAGCAAGTCCTGCGCGTTTCCGCCATCCCGGATGAAGCGCCAACCGAGCTGCAGCGCAAATTCAAGCCTCTTGGCGAATACCTCGAGAAGAAACTGGCCATGAAAGTGGAGTTCACTCCTGTGACCGATTACGCCGCTTCGGTGGAAGGCCTGATCAACGGCAAGCTGGACATGGTCTGGTTCGGCGGCTTTACCTTCGTGCAGGCCAACCACATGAGCAAGGGCAAGGTCGTGCCGCTGGTGCAGCGTGTGGAGGACGAGAAATTCCGCTCCGTCTTCGTCACCACCAATAAGTCGATCAATTCGCTGGCCGACCTGAAAGGCAAGACGCTGAGCTTCGGTTCCGAGTCCTCGACTTCCGGCCACCTGATGCCGCGCTCTTTCCTGCTGGCCGCCAAGATCGATCCGGACACCGACCTGAAACGCATTTCCTTCTCCGGCGCGCATGACGCCACCGTGGCTGCCGTGGCCGGCGGCAAGGTCGATGCCGGTGCACTGAATATCTCCGTGTGGGAAAAACTGAATGAGCAGAAAAAGGTCGATCCTTCCGTGGTGCGCGTGTTCTACACCACCCCGGCCTACTACGACTACAACTGGACCGTCCGTTCCGACATGCCGGAAGCGCTGAAGAAGAAGATCACCGACGCCTTCCTGGCGCTGGACAGCGCCAAGCCTGAAGACAAGGCGATCCTGGACCTGCAGCGCGCGTCGAAATTCATCCCGACCAAGGTTGCCAACTACGCCAATATCGAAGCGGCCGCCAAGAATGCCGGCCTGCTGAAGTAATCAATGTCTTCTGCCTGGTACGAATTGCAAGGCCTCGCGGTCCGCCATATCGGCGGTTCGCGCGGCCTTGCGCTGCAAGACATTTCGCTGAATTTCGAGCCTGGCGAGCAGGTGGCGCTGATCGGCCCTTCGGGCGCCGGCAAGACCACCCTGCTCTCCACCCTGGCCTGCGCCCACCGTCCCGATAGCGGCGGCTTCAAGGCCTTTGGCACCGATCCCTGGCAACTGACCGACGCTGGCCGCCACGCCATGCGTGCCCGCCTGTTCCTGGCGCCGCAAACGCCGCCGCTGCCGCCGCGCCAGCGCGTGGTAACGGCTGTCCTGGCTGCGCGCCTGCCGCACTGGAGCCTTGGCCAGGCGCTGCTGTCGCTGTTCAAACCTGCCGATCCGGAAGCCGCGTTCCGCGCGCTGACCCGCTTCAACCTGGGCGACAAGCTGTATTCCCGCGTCGACCGCCTGTCCGGCGGCGAGCGCCAGCGCTGCGGCCTGGCACGCCTGCTGCTGTCGTCGGCGCAGGCCTTGCTGGTCGACGAGCCGCTGTCCGCCCTCGATCCGGCGCTGTCGCAACTGACCCTGAACACCCTGCAGCAGGAGGCGCGCGAGCGCAACGCGCTGCTGGTGTGCAGCCTGCACCAGGTGGACCTGGCGCTGGCCCACTTCCCGCGCATCGTCGCGCTGAAGAATGGCCGCGTCGTTTTCGACCTGCCGCGCGAGCAGGTTACGCAAGCCATGATCGACGAACTCTATCTCGGCGAGCTGCCGCCGGCGAACTCGCCGCGGCCGGACGAGATGGCAGCCAAGCTGGCTGTCGGGGCGTGCCTGTAAGCGATGCATAACGTTCCCGCCGTTCCCCTCTCGCCCCACCATCCGGACCCTGCCTGGCGCCAGCGCCTGGCAATGATTGCCGTCGGCATCGCTCTACTGTGGCCACTGGTGGTGGCCACCGAGTTCTATCCCTGGACGCTGTTCGACCTGCAAAGCCTGCAGGCCGCATGGCGCTTCCTGGCCGACTTCTTCAAGCCAGCGCATGACGCGGAATTCCTCGCCATGGTGGCGCGCGAGGCGTGGAAGACGGTGGCTATCGCCACCTGCGGCCTGACGCTTGCGCTGCTGGGCGCCATTCCCGCCACACTGGTGGTCACCGAGCGCATGTCGATATCGCGCATTGGCACCGGCCGCATCGCGGCCTTCCCGGGCCTTGTGCGCCAGCTTGTGCGCTGGCTGCTGGTCCTGCTGCGCAGCGTGCCGGAACTGGTGTGGGCGCTGCTGTTCGTGCGCATCTTCGGTCTGGGGCCTACCGCCGGCGTGCTGGCGATTGCCCTGACTTATGCCGGCATGCTCGGCAAGGTGTATGCCGAGATCCTGGAATCCACCGACCATCATGCCAGCGACGTGCTGCTGCAGAACGGCAGCGGGCGCCTGGCCGCCCTTTTCTATGGGGCCTTGCCGGAAGCGGCTTCCGAGCTGGTGTCGTACACCGTCTACCGCTGGGAATGCGCGATCCGCGGCTCGGTGATCATGGGTTTCGTCGGCGCCGGCGGCCTGGGGCAGCGCATGGATGAATCGACCAAGATGCTGGCCGGCGGCGAAGTGTCGACCATGCTGCTCGTGTTCGTGCTGCTGGTTGCCTGCGCCGACATGGTGTCCAAATACCTGCGACGGAGGCTGGGATGAGCCAGATGCCCACTCCGCCCGCGCGCATCTGGTCCGGCTGGCTGTTCGGCGCCGCGCTGGTGGCGCTGGTGGCGGCCAGCTTTGCCACGCTGTCGCTCAACCTCGGCGAACTGTTCACGGTCGAGGCCATGCACAGCATGGGCACCTTCCTGGCCGGCTTCGCGCCGCCGGAAATGGCCAGCGGCTTCCTGCGCAAGACCGGCATCGCCACGATTGAAACGCTGGCCATGTCGGCACTCGGCACCTTGCTCGCGGTGGCGGGCGGCCTGCTGCTGGCGATTCCCGGTGCAGGGCGTTTCGGCCGCACGCCACGCGCCGTGGTACGCGGCATGCTGAACGTGTTGCGCTCGATTCCGGAACTGGTGTGGGCCTCGATCCTGCTGGTCGCTGCCGGCCTGGGGCCGTTTGCCGGCACCATGGCGCTGGCTGCCCACACGGCCGGCGTTTTGGGCCGCCTGTTCGCCGACGCGCTGGAAAACGCGCCGCCGCTGCCGGAGCAAAGCCTGCGCCTGAACGGCGCCACGCCGATGGCCGCCTTCTTCTACGCCACGCTGCCGCAAACCCTGCCGCAGATGCTGTCTTACACGCTCTATCGCTGGGAGAACAATATCCGCGCCGCCGCCGTGCTGGGCGTGGTGGGCGCCGGCGGGCTGGGGCAGATGCTCAAGTACCACCTGTCCCTGTTCCAGATGGAGCGCGCTGCCACCGTGATCCTGGCCATGCTGCTGCTGGTGGCCGTCGTCGATGCCCTCAGCTTCGCGCTGCGCCGTTCCCTGACCCGATAATCCATGCTCCAGCTAAGAAACCTCACCAAGAGTTACTCGAACGAGCGCCGCGTACTCGACCGGCTGAGCTGGACCTTCGAACCCGGCGAGTTCGTCGCCATCATGGGCGATTCCGGCGTTGGCAAATCCACTTTACTGAATCTGATTGCCGGCCTCGACCAGCCAGACCCCAGCGAAGAACCGGCTATCATCGTCGACGGCATGCCCCTCGCATCGCTCGACGACGACGCCGCGACGCGTCTGCGGCGCGCCCGCATGGGTTTCATATTCCAGGCCTTCCACGTACTGCCCCACCTGACCTTGCAGCAGAACGTGGCCCTGCCCTTGCTGCTGAACGGCTTGCCGCAAGGACGCGAAATCGACATGCTTGAAGCTGTCGGCCTCGGCGGCCGCGGCCACGACTACCCCCATCAACTTTCCGGCGGTGAAATGCAACGGGTTGCCATAGCCCGTGCCCTGGTGCACCGCCCGGCCCTTGTGCTGGCGGACGAACCGACCGGCAATCTCGACCCCGACACCGCAAATTCCATACTGCAACTGTTGCACCAGGAACTCAAATCCAGCGGCGCAACGGCCATCATGGTGACGCATTCTCCTGCCGCCGCTGCGCGCGCCGACAAAGTGCTTCGCCTCACTAAAAATGGACTCAAAGTTACAACAGTCGTCAACCCTGCCGCGCAATAAAACTCATTATTTTTCTCACAAATTCTTGGCTTTTTTGGTAAGCGGAGTATTATTTAATTAACTTGCTTCGTTATCAATACAACATGCAAGCCTGCTTTTTCTATCCACGTAGTTAACAACGTCAAGGAGGAGCAAATGAGCGTCAGGCAGAAGAAACTCGAACTAATCGAGGCAATGAACAGGGCGCGTGCGTTGGAGCCATCCAGCTTCGTACCAAACAAACTGCTCGACACGCTAATCGAGAAGATGCACCTGAAGAATGATGCGGAACTCTGCAGGGTGCTGGAAGTGCAACCACCCATAATTAGCAAGATCCGTCACCGCAAGCTGGCAGTCGGGGCCACCATCCTGCTGCGCATGCATGAGAAATCTGAGCTTTCTATCCGTGAGCTCAAAGAACTATCGAATGCCTCAGTACACTGAGCTCAGTTCACGCTGAGATTGATGCCAGGCGCCGGCATCGCATTCACCGGCGCCGCTTTGCTTTAGCGGTCCAGCCGTTCCCGCAAACGCTTCAACGCCGCCCTAAACGTCGCCGGCCTGTTGAACGCGCGAGCCAGCACCAGCGCCCCCTGAATCCCGCCCACGACTTCTTCGGCCTGCGCCGTAGCCTCCCTGCCTTTGCATCCATTGCGCACCAGCGCTGCAGCCAGCGCCTCGATCCACTCCTCAAAGTAATCGCGCACGGCGTCGGCAAAACGGTCGCGCTCATTGCCAAGCGCGAACACACCCACTAAACACACGCGTTGCCCGGACAGGAAATAACGCTCGACCTCCGCAAACATGGCGGCGATGCCCTGCCCCGCGTCCGCGCTTTCGCGCAAGGGCTCAAAGACGTGCAGGCGGAACCACTGGTCGATTTCCTGCAGCACGGCAGCGGCCATCTCGTCCTTCCCGCCGGGGAAGAAGTGGTAGATGCTGCCCTTGCCCAGCTTGGTCCCTTCGGTAATGCGGGTCAGGCTGGCGCCTTCAAAGCCATAGGTGCGGAACACTTCCGCCACCAGGGGGATCACGTCTTCCCGTTCTGCGACAACGCGTGCCATGTTCAGAGCCCCAGTTCAGTCAAGCCGGGATGGTCGTCCGGGCGCGGCCCGCTGCGGTCCCAGAAGAACTTGCGCTCTTCGGGCTTGATCGGATGCTCGTTGATGCTGGCATGGCGGTGGTGCATCAAGCCGTTCTCGTCGAACTCCCAGTTCTCGTTGCCGTAGGCGCGGTACCACTGGCCCGAGTCGTCATGGTATTCGTAGGCAAAGCGCACGCCGATGCGGTTGCCGTCATGGGCCCACAACTCCTTGATCAGCCGGTAATCGAGTTCGCGCGTCCATTTGCGCTTGAGCAGCGCGACAATGGCGGCACGGCCTTGCGCGAACTCGCTGCGATTGCGCCACCAGCTGTCTTGCGTGTAAGCGAGGGAGACTTTTTCGGGATCCCGGGTATTCCAGCCGTTTTCGGCCAGGCGGACTTTTTCGATGGCGCTTTCGCGGGTGAAGGGTGGTACAGGTGGTCGGACTGACATGGCGCTATCCTTTCATATGTACCGATCGGATCACAATTGACCGATCGGTACAGACAGGATAGCACGTTTTTCAAACGTTGTAGTGGCGGGCGTAGCGGCCGTCCAGGTTCGCCAGCGGCATCATCACGAACAGGTCGGCGCTTTCGAAATCGGGATCCCAGGCCGGTCCGCCGCAAATCCAGGCGCCCGAACGCAGGTAGCCTTTCAGCAGGGGCGGCACCTGGGCTGCGCGCGCCGCTTCCACTTTCTCCACCGGGAACGGCAGGTGCGGCGTGACGCGGTATTCCATCGGCGCCAGGTGCTTCTCGCGCAGTTGCTGGTACACGGCAACCGCATTGTGGCCGCCATCGGCCAGGCTGATGCTGGCGCAGCCGATCAGGTATTCGCACTGGTGGCGGCGCATGTATTCGGCCAGGCCGGACCACAGCAGCATGATCACGCTGCCGCCGCGGTAGTCCGGGTGAATGCAGGCGCGCCCCGCTTCCACGATGCGGCCGCGCAGGTGCTTCAGGCGACCGAGATCGAATTCGTTTTCGGAGTAATGGCGGCCCAGTTTGCGGGCGCCGGCAGGGTTCAGCAGGCGGTAGGTGCCGACCACTTTCAGGGTGGCGGTGTCGCGCACGATCAAGTGGTCGCAGGCGGCATCGAATTCGTCGCAATCGAGGCCATCCGGCGTCGCCAGGGCGGTCAGGCCCTGGTTTTCGATGAAGACTTTATAGCGCAGGCGTTGGACTTCGCGCACCTCTTCCGGGGTGGCTGCCATGCTCAGTGCCAGTCGCGGGGTGGGAACCCGCTGTTCGGCGGTAGCAATCGTCGTAGTTTGCATGCTTCGTCCTTTCTGTAGTGACGAAGCCAGTTTGCTGTTCTATTGCTGCACGAACATGACAGACATGTGTCAACAATATGACATCAGGTCTTCTTCGGACGGCCGGTCTTCAGTTGCGGCAGGGAGGCCAAAACTTGCTTGAGCGTCGCCATATCCAGGCGGCTGATCAGGGCGACGCCAATGCGCAGCAGCTCGGATTTTTTGACTTCCACGCCGTTTTTCAGGCAGGTCTTCTTGACCTGACCCAACACCGCGTACTCCGATTCCGGCATGGTGAAGCTGTCGCGCACCAGCTTTTCCTTGTGCTGCTTGGCCGGCTTTTCGGCTTTGGCTGCTTTGACGGGCTTGACGGCCGGTGCCGGGGCAGCAGCTGGCTTGGCGGCTACACGCTTGACGGCCGGCTTGGCTGCAGGTTTGGCGGCCGCCGGCTTGGCGGCGGCTTTGACTGGCGCCGGTTTGGCGGCGGCGGTCTTCGCGGCAGCTGGCGAGCGCTTTGCGGCAGGCTTGGCTGCGGTTTTGGTTGCCGGTTTGGCTGCTGGGGTTTTGGCCTTCGTTGCGTTCATGGATACTCCATTATTGAATGATATAAACAGTATATACGATTACTACGCAACAGTGCGAACCCCGAAATCTACGCCTATTTCGTCCCAGAATTCCTGCTCCTTCTCGATCCAGTAGGACAGTGTTGGATGGTTGGCGACGCAATCGCGCTTCAATTCCAGGTCGATGCGGTTCTTCATGCGCAGGCGCACCGCACGGTCGTCCACCTCAATGCGGCAGTGCATGAACATGATGGCCAGGCGTAAAGCCACCACTGCCTTGGCGAAATCGCTGTCGGTCAGGTACTCGCTGACTTTGCGCAGGTTACCCTTCTGGGCCAGGACCAGGCGCCCCATCAGCTTCTGCTCGCGGGTGGTAAAGCCCGGCAGGTCGGCGTTCTCGATCATGTAGGCGGAGTGCTTGTGATAGCCGGTCTGCGATACCACCAGCCCCACCTCGTGCAACTGGGCGCCCCAGGACAGGTGGCGCAGCAAGGCGTCGCTGGCAGGCTTCATCTGCTGGAACAGGACGGTCGCCGCCTCCGACACGCGCACCCCGCGCTCCGATTCGATATGGAAGCGCGTGAGGAATTCGCCAACCGATTCATCGCGCCGGTCGCGGCGAGTGGAACGCAGGTACAAGTCCCACATGACGCCCATGCGCAGGCCGGCATCGATAGGCTCCAGTTTTTCGATACCCAGCTCCTGCACTACGGCAATCAGGATCGCCAGCCCGCCAATCACGGTGCTGGCGCGGTCCGGCCGCAAGCCAGGCATGTCGATCTTCGACACCTGGCCGAATTCGATGAAGCGCTTGCGCACCGCATTCAGCGCCGCCAGCGTAATGCCGTCGCCCAGCTTGTTTTTTTCAATGATTTCGCCAATTGCGCGGATGGTGCCGGAGGAGCCGTAAGCCCGCTTCCAGTATTCCGGATGGTAAGGCGGCGCTCCATCTTCGAAATGCGAGCGCGCCGACAACACGGCGGCCTCGAAGGAGCGCGCGTCCACGCGGCCGCCAACGAAGAACGACAGGCTTTGCTTGACACTGCCCACGCTGAACGACTCAACGCGATCGATGTCCAGGCCACGGCCAAGAATCAATTCCGTCGAACCGCCGCCGATGTCCACCACCAGCCGGCTCTCGTTCGGCTGACCCAGCGCATTGGCCACGCCCATGTAGATCAGCCGCCCCTCCTCCTCGCCGGAAATGATCTCGATCGGGTAGCCGACGGCCTGCTCCAGTTGCGGCAGGAAATCAGCCGCATTGCGCGCCTGGCGCAGGATGGCGGTGGCGACCACGCGCACGCCATCGAACTGGTAGGCGGCCAGCGCTACGCGGAAGTTCTTCAGGCAGATCAGCGCCCTTTGCAGGGCTTCATCGGTGAGGTTGCCGGCGGCGTCCAGGCCGGCAGCAAGGCGGATTGGTTCGCGCATGCTGTTGAGCACGCGGATCTTGCCTCCATCGTGCTGGCCGATGGAGAGTCGAAAACTGTTGGAGCCCAGGTCCACTGCGGCGTACATCGAGGAATCCATTTATATCGTTTATAACGAAAATGGTAGCACAGTACGCCCTCAGTGTTACGCTGTCATGACACGGCCTCCAGGGAATGCGATTCCGGCGGCTGCGCCACCTGGTTTTCGCCGCGCAGCTTGGCCGCCTGCAGGGCCTCGTCGGCGCGCTTGAACAGGCTGACCGTGCTGTCGTCGGCACGGATGGTGGTGACGCCCATGCTGGCCGTCAGCTTGACAATCGCACGCTCGGTCTTCACCGGCATGGCCTCGATGGCGCGGCGGATGCGCTCCGCCACCATCATTGCGTCTTCCTGCCCGGTTCGCGGAAGCTGGATGGCGAATTCGGCACCGCCCAGGCGGCCCATCAGGTCGGAGTCGCGCAATTGCTTCTTGCAGGTTTCCACCATGGATTTCAGGGCTGCATCGCCGGCCGCATGGCCGTAGCTGTCGTTGACGCGCTTGAACTGGTCGAGCGCGAGGATGATCATGGCGGTCGGCTGGCCGGGACGGCGCGCCAGCGCCATCCAGGGCGCCAGGGCCTGGTAGAAACCGCGCCGGTTCGGCACATCGGTCAGCGGATCGGTGGTTTCCAGCCGCGCCAGGTCCATCTGCAGCTTCTCGCGCGACAGCAGCAGGTAGCCGAAGGCATTCACCAGCATCATCAGGTAGAAGCCGCCGAAACCGAACAACTGCATGGCGTTGGCGCCGATCCAGGACAGGCCATCGGGGAAGGCTGCCGTCAGCAGGCCGCGCCCAACGATCACCAGCGCCAGCACAAACATGGCAACCACCAGGTAGCGGCGCAGCATGCTGCCGCCACGCCAGGCACGCGCCAGCGCCAGCACGCCGGCCAGGAAGAAGAAGCCGACAAACAGGGATCCAAAGGCGAGGCGCAGCGCCGGCGAGATGTCAAGAATGTGGAAAGCCAGCAGCGTACCTACCGCGAGCGACAATGCCGGATACACGTAGTTGCGCCAGCGCGGGCGGCCCACGCCTTCCCACAGCGCGCCGGCATCGAGCGCAAAGCCGGCCAGCAGCACGGCATTGGCCACCGGGCCAGCCAGCAGCTCCGGCACCACGCCGCGAAAATACAACAGGATCCAGCCCACCGCCTGGCACTGCTTCGCAATGGCCCAGGTGGACAGGGTCAGCGACTTCCTGCTCTCATACTCGAAGAAAAACAGCGCTGCGCACAAACTGAGGTTGCCCAGCGCGAGGGCGAGAACCAGGGTTTTGATATCCATTGCTTGGCGGGCGGGCCGCGATCAGACTTCGTGTTCGACGTTGGTGCTGCCGTCGCCGATCTTGCTGGCCCACGCTTTGGCGAAAAACTCTTTCTCGTCCTCTGTCGGCAAGTCGTGCCAGAAGACGATCAGCGTGCCTTTGTGGTCATGCAGTTGGCTGACCTTTTCGATGAATTGCTGCTTGCCGGCGTGGTCGGCCAATGCGGCCACGTAACCATACACGCGGGTCAGGCGCTCGATGCGGTCCGGTTCCGTAAAACTATTGGTCGCGGTGATGGTTGGATGGTCTAAGAACATTTATCGTCTCCAAGCTGCCTATGTTGGCAATGTACCTATAAAAGTTGCCGATGTAAACGCGAGCGCCCTTTCGCAGTGCTCATCCGGTACACTGGGGTGGAAACCGGAGCCCGGCAGCTTATCAGATCATCACGGTTCGTAACAAGTTGACAAAAATGACTTCCATCCCCGACCACCACCGCCCCCTGGTGCGCCACCGGCGCGGTCGCCTGTCGCTGGAATTCACCCCCGGCGAAGTGCAAAGCCAGATGGATCCGGCCGATCCGGATGCCTTGGTGCTGGCTTACGCGCGGGCGATGATGTGTTTTGTCCTGTTCAAACCGAATCCGGAACATATCGTGATGGTAGGCCTGGGCGGCGGCTCGCTGGCCAAATTCTGCTATCGCTACCTGCCGCGCACCCGCATTACGGTACTTGAATTGCGCGCCGATGTCATCGCCCTGCGCGAACGCTTCGCCATCCCGCCGGACAACGAGCGCTTCCGCGTCATCCAGTGCGACGCTGCCCAGTATATGAAGGAACTGAAGGACAGCGCGGACGTGCTGCTGGTGGACGGCTTCGACGCCGAGGGCCTGCCGAGTGCACTGGCCACCGACCACTTCTACGCCGACTGCCGGCGTGCCTTGCGCCCGGACGGCGTGCTGGCTGCCAATGTGTTCAGCTACGACCCCAAATATCGCAGCGTGCTGGTGCGGCTGTCGAACGCCTTCCACGACCGCATCTGCCAGTTCACCGGCATCGCCGGCAACAACCACATCCTGTTTGCGATTCGTCCAGGACGCGCGCCGGGCGCCCCGGCCAGCGCCATGCAGCGCCGCGTGGCCGCCTGGGGCAGCCCAACGCCGGGCCTGGGATTCGGCCTGGCCAATCGACTGTTGGCAATTTACACCGTTGCCCGCCTGCGCAAGGGAGATTTGACAGGAATTTAAGGACCATTGCCCCAAAGCCATGAGAATTGTGACAAACTACATTTTTTATGCAAGGGACACCATGGCAGGTCGGCGCAGCAGACTATCGCACTACGGTGCGGCCGCACTCACGCTGGGCGCAGGCCTGGCGGCCACTGCCGTTCTTTTCGTCTCCGTCAGCGCCCTCGAATTCAGCAAGATGGAACTGGGCTTCCAGCAGCGCGCCAACGCCCGCGTCACCGCCATCGAACGCGGCCTGGCCGATGCCGAAGAAGTACTGAATGTCATCAATGAACTGTTCCGCACCGTGCAACCGGTCAGCCGCGAACAGTTCCATACCTTTTCCGAGCCGCTGCTGAAGCGCTACCCTTTCATCCAGGCCTTCAATTACCACCGCGTACTGACGCAGGAAGAACGCCCTGCGTTCGAGGCATCGATGCAGGCAAGCTTCCCCGGCTTCCAGGTCACCGAGCTGTCGCCCGAAGGCAAAGCGGTGCCGGCGCCGCAGCGGCCCTACTACAACATCGTTGAATACCTGGAACCGATGCAGGGCAACGAACCGGCGCTGGGCCTGAACACCGGCAGCAATGTGCAGGTGCGCGGCGCCATCGACCGCATCCTGCACAGTGGCCGGCCCTCCGCCACCGAGCAGTTGCAGCTGGCGCAGGACCCGGCCCAGCACAACAGCTTCATCATGATCATGCCGGTATACCGCCCCGGCATGCCGACCGGCACCCGCGACGAACGCCACGCAGCCTGGGCCGGCGATACGGCAGCTGTGATCCGCACGCCGCACCTGGTGCACACCATCCTGCAGCAGAATGGCTTGCTGGACGACGCCAGCCTGGGCTTGAGCGTGTACGCCGGCGACCCTTCGGAAAACGGCAACCTGGCCTACCGCCGCGGCCCCCTGCCCACCATCCGCAAGGAACACTGGCTGCATCGCTGGTTCGATTTCGATTACCACAGCAGCGAAATGCGCAGCTTCGATGTGCTGGGCCGCGCCTGGCATATCCGCAGCGACGACTTGCCGCGCCCATTCCTGGCTGACCATCTTGGCTCGCTCGGCACCTTGCTGGGCGGCCTGCTGTTCAGCGCCCTGGCGGCCGCCTTCGTGCACACCCTGGTGCAGCGCTCGCGCCGCGTGCAGCTGCTGGTCGATGCCCGCACCGCCGACCTGCAGCGTTCCAACCAGCGCCTGGCGGAAGACGTAGCCGCCCGCAAGCGCACCGAGCGCGCGCTGCAGGAATCGGAGCATCGCTTCCGCCGCCTGCTGGCCCTGTCCTCCGACTGGTACTGGGAACAGGACACGCATTTCCGCTTCACCCACATCACCGGCGGCTTCTTTGAAAAAGGTCATGTCGCGAAGGAGAACTTTCTCGGCCGCACGCGCTGGGAATGCACGCCGGAGCTGTACACCAGCAGCGCGGGGCGCGACCATATCAACAAGGTGCAGGCCCGTCTGCCCTTCTCCAACTTCGAATACGCGATCGTCGGCCACGACGGCGTAACCCGCTGGTTCAACACCAGCGGCGAGCCGGTGTACGACGCGCAGGGCGAATTCAAGGGTTATCGCGGCACCGGCAGCGAAATCACCGAGCGCAAGGAAGCGGAACAACGCATCCAGCACATCGCCCACCACGACGTGCTGACGGGCCTGCCAAACCGCGTGCTGCTGCAGGACCGCCTGCAGCAAGCCATCGCCTACGCCAACCGCAGCGGCCTGCCGATGTGGGTGGTGTTGATCGACCTGGACCGCTTCAAGTTCGTCAACGACAGCCTGGGCCACAAGGCCGGCGACCAGCTGCTGCAAACGGTGGCCAGCCGCCTGCAGTCGAGCGTGCGTGAAAGCGACACGGTAGCGCGCCTGTCGGGCGACGAATTCGTGGCGATCCTGAGCCAGTACCCAGACGAACAGCTGTCGCCTGCCATTATCGAGCGCGTGATGAAGGCATTGGCGCAGCCGGTACTACTGGAAGGCAAGGAGTTCTTCGTCACCTGCTCGATTGGCGTGGCGGTCTACGATGCCGACGGCACGCCGGCGCAGCACCTGATCGAACACGCCGACATCGCCATGTACTCGGCCAAGAAACTGGGGCGCAACACCTTCCAGTTCTACCAGCCGGAGATGAACGACGAAGCGCAGGAGCGCCTGCGCATCGAGAGCGCGCTGCGCAATGCGCTGGAGCGCGACGAATTCGTGCTGCATTACCAGCCGCAGGTGGACCTGGCCTCGGGCGCCATCGTCGGCCTGGAAGCGCTGTTGCGCTGGCAGCATCCGGAACTGGGCATGGTGCCGCCGGCACGCTTTATCAGCCTGGCCGAAGAAACCGGCCTGATCGTGCCGATCGGCGCCTGGGTGCTGCGCACCGCCTGCCTGCAGGCGCGCGTCCTGCGCGACGCCGGCTTCCCGGACTTGCGCATGGCGGTCAACCTGTCGGCGCGCCAGTTCGCGCAGCCGGAGCTGGTGTCCACCATTGCCGCCGTGCTGGAAGAAAGCGGCCTGCCGCCGTCCGCGCTGGAGCTGGAGCTGACCGAAAGCCTGTTCATGCACGACGTGGCGCAAGGCGTGAACCTGCTGCACGAACTGAAATCGCTGGGCGTGGCACTGTCGATCGACGACTTCGGCACCGGCTATTCCAGCCTGTCCTACCTGCGCAATTTCCCGATCGACGTGCTGAAGATCGACCGTTCCTTCGTCCACGACATCGCCACCGATGCCGACGATGCAGCCATCGTGGTGTCGGTGATCGCACTCGCGCACAACCTTGAGTTGCGCGTGATTGCGGAAGGGGTAGAATCTGAAGAGCAGCTTGAGTTCCTGCGCCGCCATGGCTGCGACGAGATCCAGGGTTTTTATTTCAGCCGACCTGTCGAAGCATCGGCCATCCGCCGGATGTTGCAGGAAGGCAAGCAACTAGCCAGCGCGGCGCCCCGCCGACTGCGAGCCTGAGGAGATAAGGAGAGTGGACATGAACAGCGTAGACCTGCATCGACAGCAAGTGCGCACCGACCACCGGACGCGCGACATCATCAACCAGGCCGTGGCCGCCCTGCCCGAAGTGGGTTTGCGCCGCGCCGCCGAATTCCTGTTCGCGATGGGCGTGCCGCAGCCGATTGCGCTGCGCACGCTGGTCTATCCAACCCATCGCCGCTCGGTTTAGGCTGCCTGCTTAAGCTTTCTTGACCGCCGCCGCCACTTGCTGGCGCGCGGCCTTGCGCAGTTTCGCCTTTTCCCAGCGCGCGATCTGCTCCGGCGTCTGCGGCACCAGCGGCGGCACAGCCTGCGGCTTGCGGTCCTGGCTCACTGCCACCATCGTGAAGTAGCAGCTGTTCGCGTGGCGCACCAGGCGCTTCTGGATATCTTCCGCCACCACGCGGATGCCCACTTCCATCGAGCTGGTGCCGGTGTAGTTGACCGATGCCAGGAAAGTCACCAGTTCGCCCACGTGGATAGGCTGCAGGAACATCACCTGGTCCACCGATAGCGTGACCACATAGCTGCCCGAATAGCGGCTGGCGCAGGCGTAAGCCACGCCGTCCAGCAGCTTCAGGATGGCGCCGCCGTGCACATTCCCAGAGAAGTTCGCCATGTCGGGCGTCATCAAAACCGTCATCGACAGCTCGTGCGCCGACCAGTGCATCGTATTTTCCATCGCCATGCCAAGGGTAGTTGTAGATGGCTATATGCTACCCGATGGCGCTGCAGTGCGCTCATCGATATCGATAATGCAGCCGCTCCATTCGCGCACCCCGCCCTGTTCATCGAGCAAGGGAGTCGCGACCACGCTGGCACGCAGCCAGTCGCCGCCTGGTTCGTGCAGGCGCACCTTGGCTTCGCCGCTGGTCGAAGTGCGCACGGCATCGCGCCACATGCCGCGCGCGCGGGCGCGATCGTCCGGATGGATCGTTTCCAGCCATGCCTCGCTGCCTTTGCCGCTGGCGTCCGCCTGCCAGCTCACGATTGAGATATCGCGCAGCACATGGCGCAGGCGCGATTCGCTGGCGCGCAGGGCGGCTTGCGAACGTGCGCGTTCAAATTCAACACCAATACGGGCGGCGGCCTCCGAGAACAAGGCTACTTCGGATGGTTCCCACTTGCGGACTGCAGGCTGGCAGGCGAGGAAGAAGCCCAGCCAAAAATCCCCTTTGTGGCAGATGCTCCCCAACAGCGCCCCGCGGTCGCCGGCAAGCTGGGACAGCTCCTTAAGGCCAACGGCGCCCTCGATATCGTCTTCCACGGCCGGCTCGCCGTCGCGCCAACGCGCCAGCACCGACTCCCCGAGGTTCTGTACTTCGCCGCTGCCGTGCAACGCGGGAGCGCCGGCCGCATATCCTGGCATCGTGTCGTAGCGGTCGCCTCGAATGCCGGCGAACGACAGTTGCGCCACAGCGAGCCGCTCGCCCAGCATCCTGCAGCCCTGCGACAGCAGTTCCATCGGTTCGCCCAATGGCCGCAGGCTGTCGCCCAGCCGCAGCAGGAATTCCTGGTCGGCGGCGCGGGCGCGCACCTCATCCTCGGCGATCCGGCGGCGGCTGATGTCGACAAATGTCAACACGGCGCCGGCGACCTCGTCGTCCCGGGTCCGGTAAGGCCGCACGCGAACGATGTAGTGGCCGCCATCGAGCGCCTTGACTTCCCGTTCCTGGGGCTGTTGGCTGTCGAGCGTAGTGGCCACATCAGACTGCAACTCCGGATAGTCCAGGCGGTGCGTGATATCGAGCAGGCGGCGGCCGACATCGCGCGGAATCAGGTTGAATATGCTGGCGGCGCGCGGCGTGAAGCGCTTGACCGCAAGGTTCGGGCCGACGAAGATCGTGGCCAGGTCGGCGGCTGCAATCAGGTTGACCAGGTCGTCGTTGGCACGACCGGAATCGTCAAGGCGGGCGGTAAGTTCAGCATTGACGGTGGAGAGTTCTTCATTATGCGATTGCAGTTCTTCGCAACCGGTCTCCGCCTGTGCCAGCCGGCTGCATAGTTCATCAGGCGACAGGTGCTGCGGCGCGGCCCTGCCGCCACCGGCCGGAACATGCGCGAAATTGACGCGGCGCGGTGTCTCCGGCATGCCAATGGCGGCCCCGGCCACAACGCGGGCCTGGTAAATCCTGTGCTCCCGGTCGACCTGCGAAAACAGCTCGGGCACCGCCGCCGCAGTTTCGGCATTGCCGAGGAAAAGCAAACCGCCGCGACCCAGGCTGAAATGAAAGCGCTGCAGCACCTGCCTTTGCATCGCACGGTCCAGGTAGATCATGAAGTTGCGGCAGCTTACCAGGTCCAGGTCCGAGAACGGCGGATCGCGCAGCAGGTTATGGCTGGCAAAGGTAATCAGTTCCCGCAGCGGCTGGCGCACGCGGTACTGTTTTCCGGTGCGGACAAAATAGCGCTCAAGGGTGGCCGGCGGAACTTCGTCCTGGACCGACTCCGGATACATGCCGGCCCGCGCCACGCCCAATGCCTGTTCGTCGATATCGGAGGCGAAAATATGAACGCGCGGTGGATTCTCCATCTCGCGCGCTACATCGGACAGCAGCATCGCCATCGTATAGGCCTCCTGCCCGGTGGAACATGCGGCAATCCAGGCCCGTATTTCGCCTTTGGCGCGCGCGGCCAGCATGGCTGGCAGCATAGCTTCGCGCAACTGCTCGAAAGAGAGGCGATCCCGGAAAAATCCGGTGACGCCAATCAGCAAGTCCTTCATCAGCTTGCGCGCTTCGCTGCCATCGTTCGCCAGCAGTGTGCGATAGGCAGCCACGCTTGGCACTCCGCGCAGCGCCAGGCGACGCTCCAGCCGGCGCAGGATGGTCGGACGCTTGTAATTGCGGAAGTCGTGCCCTGTGCTCTCGTGCACCATTTGTAGCACATCCTGTACGGCCGCGTTCTCCGTTTCGATGCCCTCTACGATTAAAGCGCCGGCGTCCGCCCTCTCGTACAGCATGAGCAGGCGCGCCGCGATGTCGGACGCCGGCAGCACAATGTCGGCCTGGCTGCCTTTGATCGCCGTCTCCGGCAAGACGCCAAACTGGGCATCCTGCGGCAACTGGACAATGGTGGTGCCGCCCTGCTCACGCAACGCCGCCAGGCCACCGCATCCGTCCTGCCCCATGCCGGACAACAGGACGCCGGTCGCCAGCTTGCGGTGCGACAGGGCCAGGGAATGGAAAAAGTAGTCGATCGCGCCCAGCGAGGTATGACCAGCATTTGCCTCATCGATGAAGAGGAAACGGTCTTCTACTTTCAACAGGGTGCCGGGCGAAATCACATATATATGGTTGACCAGTATCTCGGTCGGATGCTGGGTCACCTGCATCACCGGCATTTTACTGAAGCGCTGCAGCATTTCGGCCGACCTGCTGGAATGGGACGGCAGCAGGTGCAGGATTACAACAATGGAGAAGCCCGGTTCCGCCGGCAAGCCTGGCAACAGACGCTCCAGCGCTGCCAGCCCGCCGGCCGACGCGCCGATGCCAACCAGGGGGAACTTCACACTGGCCATACCTAGCTCAGCTTTTCCAAGTGCTTCCGGCGAGTTCATCTTTTGGGCTCCTGCCCCATTCTATCCCTAAGCGAAAAATTAGCATTTCCCCTATGGATCTAGTATTCTTCCGGCAACTTCTTTCATCGAAAGGAAACCCCATGAAGTTGAAAATCCTGGCAACGGTGCTGGCCTGCGCGGCCGCTACGACTGCCCAGGCCGCGCTGACGGCCGACCAGGTCAAGACCTTTACGCTCAATAACGGCATGAAGTTCATCGTGCTGGAAAGTTCGAGCATTCCGAATGCCACCATGTATACCTTCTTCAAGGTCGGCTCGCGCAATGAAGCGCCAGGCATCACCGGCCTGTCGCACTTCTTCGAACACATGATGTTCAACGGCTCGAAGCATTACGGCCCGAAGATGTTCGACCGCACCATGGAAGCCAACGGCGGCTCCAACAACGCCTACACCAATAGCGACGTGACGGTGTACCAGGACTGGTTCCCGGCCTCCTCCCTGGAAACCATCTTCAAGCTGGAAAGCGACCGCATCGCCAACCTGTCGATCGATCCAAAGATGGTGGACAGCGAGCGCGGGGTGGTGCTGTCCGAGCGCAGCACTGGCCTGGAAAACTCCAATGCGCAGATGCTGATGCAAGACCTGGACAGCGTCGCCTTCGTGGCCCACCCTTATGCAATTCCAACCATCGGCTGGGAATCGGACATCAAGGCATGGACCCAGAAGGACCTGGAAAACTACTTCCGCACCTACTACGCGCCGAACAATGCGGTGTCGGTGATCGTCGGCGATGTAAAGTTCGACGACGTCAAAAAGCTGGCCACCAAATACCTGGGCGGGATTCCGAAACGCGCAGCGCCACCGGCTGTGCGCACCGTGGAGCCTGAACAGAAAGGCGAACGCCGCGTGTTCGTGGCCAAGCCTTCCGCCACTTCGGCCAACTTGATCGTGGCATATAAGGTGCCTGAACGCGCTTCCGCCGATACTTACGCGCTGAGCGTGCTGCAATCCCTGCTCACCGATGGCAAAACCTCGCGCCTGTACAAGGCCCTGGTGGAGACCCAACTGGCAACCAGCGTCACCGCCGGTAGCGGCGACGGCTTCGACCCCGGCCTGCTGTACCTGATGACCGTTGCCGCCGCTGGCGTGGAACCGGCCAAGGTCGAAAAGGCCATGCTGGACGCGATCGACAAGGTGGTGAAGGAAGGCGTGAGCGATGAAGAACTGCAGAAGGTGAAGAATACCAAGCTGCTCGACATCTATCGCCATCAGGAAACCATCAACGGCAAGGCGCAGATGCTGGGCAACTATGAAGTCTTCAACGGCGACTACAGGAAAGCCTTCGACGCCCCTGCCGCCTACGAGAAGCTGACGACCGCCGACATCCAGGCCATCGCCGCCAAGTACCTGAAGAAATCGCAGCGCACCATTGGCGTGCTGGACGCGAAGGAGCACTGATTAATGAAAAAACTGATTTCCGTAGCGCTCACCGGCGCAGTCGCAGCCTCCGCGCACGCCGCTGAATTCAAGCTGCCCGCCTTTGAAACCGCCAAGCTGCCAAACGGCCTGACCGTCTACATGATGGAACGCCACGACGTGCCGCTGATCGCAGTGCGCGCTGTGGTCAAAGCGGGCGCCGTCAACGACGGCAAGCAAGCCGGCCTCGCCAACCTGACCGGCGACGGCGTGCTACTCGGTTCCGCCAGGCATAGCAAGGCCGAAATCGACCAGGCCTTCGACTTCCGCGGCGCAGTGCTGGCCGGCGGCGGCGGCAGCGAACAGTCGACCGTTGCAGCCAATTTCGCCCGCAAGGACACCGACACCCTGCTGCCGCTGTTCGCAGAACTGGTGCAAGCGCCAAGCTTCGACGCCACAGAACTGGACAAGCTGCGCACCCGCAAGGTCGATGGACTGAAGCAGGCCAAGGAAAGCCCGCGCATGGTGGTCGGCAACTACTACCGCGCCATGCTGTTCGGGAATGCGGCTTACGGCAATCCGGCTTCGGGCACCGTCAACAGCCTGACCGCGCTGAAACAGGACGACGTAAAAGCCTTCCACCAACGCTACTTCCGCCCGGATAACGCAGCGCTGGTCGTGGTGGGCGACTTCGATCCAGCCGAAATGCGCAAGAAAGTGGAAGCACTGTTCGGCCAATGGAAGGCCGAAGGCAGCGCCCCGCAGCGCACCAGCTACGGCGCGGTGCAGGCCGACAAGGCGCGCGTGTGGGTGGTGAATAAATCCGACGCAATCGAAACCACCTTCCTGATCGGCGGACCTGGCATTGCGCGCAATGATCCCGACTATGTGCCGCTGCAGGTGCTGAATACGGTGCTGGGCGGTCGCTTCACCTCATGGCTGAACGACGAACTGCGCGTGAACTCCGGCCTGACTTATGGCGCCAATTCGGGCTTCAATACGCTGTCGCAGACCGGCACGTTCTCGATCTCCAGCTTCACCGCCCTGCCGAAAACGGAAGCCGCGCTGGATCTGGCGTTGAAGACTTACGACCGCCTGTGGAGCAAGGGCATCGACAAAGCGACGCTGGATTCGGCCAAGGCGTATGTGAAAGGCCAGTTCCCACCACGCTACGAGACCAGCGAGCAACTGGCATCCCTGCTGGGTGACATGTACGCCAACGATGTAAGCCGCAGCCAGATCGACAACTTCATGAAAGACGTCGACAGCCTGACGCCGGAACGCGCCAAGCAACTGGTTGAGAAGCACTTCCCGCGCAAAAACCTGCAGATGGTCCTGGTGGGCAAAGCCGCCGAGATTGGCAAGATCGCCGCCAAGTATGGCGAAGTGACCAAGCTCGAAATCACCGCCGACGGCTTCCAGCCATGATGAAAGTCGGGGTCAGCTCCGGCAATCGGACACGACGTGTCCGATTGCCGGAGCTGACCCCGACTTCTAAAATGCATGGCGCAGGCGTAGCGCCAGCGTTTCTCTTACCGGCGAGAGGGCTCGCTCGCTGCCGTCCTTCCCTTGTTGGCGCATTGCCGAGAACATCAGGTGCGTGCGTGCGCTGAGTGCGTAATCGGCCTGGCCGTGCCATACCCGGCTGCTGTCGTCCAATCCCAGATACACTCCTGCGCCCACGTCCCAGGCGCCGGCTGCCTTCGACACCGTCAGGCTGGCGTAGTGCTGGCGTGTGCCCAGGCTCGGGAGGCGGCCGGCCAACGTGGCCAGTACATGCGGCGGCAGCTTGGCTTGTGCCTGCTGCCGTAACGTTTCATACTCTTCGTCCGCCATGCCTTGGCCGTTGTAGGAGTACTCGAACTGCAACTTCGGTAGCCAGGCTGGGGTCAGCACAATGCCTGCGGTGGCGCGGGTGTAGCGGGAGGCTCCGCCTGCGCGGTATGCGGAGGCGTACCAGGACAGGGCGTCGGCCGGCGCCGCACTGAGCGTGGCGCCAACGCCGGCATGTTCGCCATGTGCCTTGCGCAGCACCATGCCCGCGCTGATGGCGTCGAATTCATAAGCGAATTTGAGGATGGTTTGCACGCGCTTGTCGGCCTGCCTCGCGTGCAGGGCCGCAGCGCTGGCGCGCTTGCCGCTCCACGACAGCACCGCCATCGGGATACCTTCGGAGTTGCCGAGCGTGTCCAGCGGGTCGCTCAGGTCCGTGCGCTTTTGCAGGAAGCCTAGCGGCTGGTTGATATATGAGGGGTCCAGCGCATACAGGCGCTTGCCCAGCGATAGCGATGCGCCGTCGCCCAGATCAAATGCGCGGTTCAGCTCTTGCAGCACGGCCTTGCCGCGCGTGCCATCGAGGTCGGTATTAAGCGCCTCGGTACGCACGCGCCAGGTGATCTCATGCTGCCGCCCTTCGAACAACGCCACGGCACGGGTGCCGCTGCCTGCAATGCCGAGGAAGTTGTCGCGATTGAGCGGCGTGTCTTGCAGGATTGTGCGCTCCTGCGCTCCCAGCACGAAGCCGCCAGTCCAGTCTTCGCCAGCCGAGGCGTCACACGGCGCGGTGGCCGCGACGGCTGCCGCCAGCGGCAGGCATTGCAAGCCCTTCATTGCTCCAGCGTGCGCGGGTTAAACATATTGGCAGGGAATTCCGCTGCCCTCACCTTTTCGAATACGACCCGCGTTTCCTCGCTGGGCTGTTGCGGGTCGGCGTAGCGCGTAGTGGGGGGCAATCCGCCTTTCGCGGCCTCGAAAGTGGCAATCTTCAGTAGCTTGCCGCTGGCGACATACAGCATGGCCTTGAGCGGCACATAGCGGCCGTCCTGGCGCGCCGCCAGCAGTGTGATCTTCGCATAGGTAGCGGCTTCGCTGCGGCTGCGCAGTTCGAGCGCAACGCAGGATTTTGCGGGACAGCCATCAGCCTCGCTTTCCTGCACGGCTGCGTCGTAATCGTGGCTGAATCGAATGCGCGACAAGTCGCCGATGTTGGCTTTGCCCAGCAAGGTTTGCAGGGGTGTCAGGCGAATCGCGCGGCGTGTGCGCGGGGCGTAGAAAAACAAGCCGCTGTCGGTGGTCAGGAACTTCTGTCCACGCTGGTCGACGCTGGTCGCTTCCACCAGCACCTGGTTGTAATTGGCGCCACGGATCACGTAGGTGCCGGGCTCCTGGCCGTTGCCGGTCTCGATCCGCACGCTGGCTTCAAAGCTGTTGACCGGCATGCGGTACTGGTCCACCTGTTGCAGGATTTCGGTGGCACTTGGCGCCGACGCTTGCGCTGCACCGGCAGCCGTCATCAGGATCAGGAATCGTTTCATCATGGTCTAGTTGGAAGTCAGGATGGCCTTCACCGGCATGCGGCCAATGCGGCGGCTGGTCAGCCAGGCGGCGGCCATGGCGAGCAGCGGCAGCACGGCCACAATCGCGAAGCTTGGCTGGTAAAGCCATAGCAGGTGCAGCGGCACGCCGACGTTGCGGCCAGGCGGCGGTGCCAGTTCGATGCCTGCGGCATTGATCGCCAGCGTCGCCAGCCATGCCGTGGTGCCGCCCGCCAGAGCGCCAAACACGCCTTGCAGCAGGCCTTCGAACATGAACAGGCGCCGCACCATCGCTTGCGGGATACCCATGGCGCGCAGGGTGCCGATTTCCTTGCCGCGCTCGTAGATCGTGGCAAGCGTCATCGCCGCGACGCCGAGGAAAACGATCAGGCCGATGATGGCGCCGAAAACCACGAATTGGTTGCGGAACAATGCCAATACTTGCGGGTAAAGTGGCGCCAGCTCCTGCCAGCGCTGCAGGCGCAGCTTGCCGCCGACCGCCTGTGCGATGGTGGCCGACAACGCATCGGCGCTCGCCGTGTCCTGGTATAGCACCGACAGATGGGAGATCTTTTTCGTGCGCAGCAACTCCTGCGCGGTTTCGATTGGAATCTGCAGCGTGTAAAGATCGCGCTCGGGAATGCCGGTAGCGATGATGCCTGCGACGTCCACATCCATGGCATTCACGCTGCCCTGCACCGTCGTGGTCATCATTGTCAACGACTGACCGGGCTGCACGCCAAGCCGGCGTGCCATTTCCCTGCCGATCAGGACCTGGTAGCGTCCTTGCTCGCCCGCATGCAGCGGCTCGCCCTGTGCCAGCACCTGAAAAGCGCCATAAGCCTGTCTTTCGCGCAGTGGGTCGACACCCTGGGCTTCAAAGTTCAGTGTGCGCGGGCCATTCGAGACCAGGCCGCTGAATTGAAGGCGCGGCACGATGCGGCGCACGCCTTCCATCGGCACCAGAAGCGCTTCGATGCGGGCACGCTCGGCGGCGTCAAGGCCGTATTGGAGCGGCTGTTCCGCGTAACCGTCCACCGGTGGCACGGCGCTGATTTGGGCGTGGCCCAAGCCGCCGCGGATGGTGCTCTCCCGCAGGCCATCCAGCGAGGCGGCAATGTAGGCGGCAAACAGCAGCAAGGCCAGCGTGCCGATGGCGATGGTCCCGCCAAGCAGCAGCGAACGGCGGCCATTACGCAGCACGTTGCGATGCGCCAGCACCAGCCATTGCATCATGCGGCCACCTTGCCGTCTTCCAGGCGCAGCACCTGGCCCGCCATGTCCATCACGCGCTGGTCGTGGGTGGCGATGATGAAGGTGGTGCCAAGGTCGCGATGCAGGCGCTCGACCAGTTCCAGCATCTGCTGCGCGGTCTTGCTGTCAAGGTTCCCGGTGGGTTCGTCGGCAATCACCAGCTTGGGACGATTGACCAGGGCTCGCGCAATTGCCACGCGTTGCTGCTGGCCGCCGGACAATTGTGCCGGCGTGTGGCCGAGGCGGTGTTCCATGCCGACCAGGGACAGGGCTTCGGCTGCAGCCTTGCGTCGTTCGTGCTTTGGCAGCGCGCGGGTAGCCAGGGCGAGTTCCACGTTCTCCTGCGCGGTCAGGGTTCCGACCAGGTTGAAGTTCTGGAATACGAAACCAAGCTTGCGGTTGCGGAAGGCGTCCAGTTCATGCTCCGGCAAGGCGTCCAGCGCGGCGCCATCGAGGTGGATGCTGCCGCTGTCCGGCTGTTCGAAGCGCGCCAGCATGCCGAGCAAGGTGCTCTTGCCGCTGCCCGAAGGTCCGGCAATCGCCACAACCGAGGGTTGCGCCACCCGGAAGGAAACGCCGTCCAGCGCGGCAATCCGCTCCTCGCCGCGACGGTAATGCTTGCTGACTTGCCGGACATCGACGATGGCAGCCATCAGTACACCATGTCCAGTGCGATGTCGTTGGTGCCGGGCTCGATGTCGATGCGCGCATCGTCAAACGTTGGCGGGCCATAGTGACCGCGCGCGTTGCGGGAAAAGCCCCAGCCTTCCTGGGGCATGCCGTTGGCTGACTTGTCCAGCCTTCCGTTAAGGTTCTCGTCGTGGTAGACCATGACGGCATAGCTACCGGGTGTCACGCCGGGGAACTTCAGCACATTGCCTGCGATCGCTGGCTGCACCGCGAAGTATTGGCAGGCCTTCAGGAAGGAGTTCTTGTTGCAGATGGCTCCCATCAGCGCGCCTTTCTGCCCTGCGATCCCGCCCAGGGTGACATTCACGGTTGCCGTGCCGGTTGCCGCCGGCTGGCGGACGCCGAAAGCATAAGCTGTGGCGGCCCCGGCAAGTGCCAGCAGCAATGCACCGGCGATCGTCCGCATGTTCGTCTTCTTCAATCCAGAGCTCCTTTTAATGCAGGTCGCGCGGCGTCCAGCCGAAGCGGCGAACCGCCAGCACCAGGCAGGCACACATCATTGCGATCAATACAGCGATGCTGTAGGCGTCGCCCTTCCAGCTCATGCTGCCGGTCAGCGCGTGGCGGATGCTGGCCATCATGGCATTGAGGGGCAGGTATTCGAGTGCGTCGCGCAGCAGCGGCGGCAAACCGCCCAACGGGATCATCAGGTTACCGGAGAACAGCAGCGGGAAATACAGCAGGTTGCTGGCCATGGTGACGCCGGCCACGCTGCGGCTGAGCGCTGCCAGCAAGAGTCCCAGTGCCAGGAAGGCTGCGCAGCCCAGTGCCAGCATGCCGCTTGCGGCTGCAATGCCGCTTGCGCCGGCATGCACTTTCACGCCATACACGGCCCAGGCGACGGCAAACATGGCGGCGCTGGCCAGCACGATGACAACGAGGCGCGACAGGCACCAGGCCAGCACCACCACGCCAGTCGGCATTGGAAAGAGCTGGTACAGGCGGAACATGCCACCCTCGCGCGCGGCCACCAGCGGACCGGCGAAGCCCATCAGGCTGGTGGACAGGATGACCAGACCGGCCAGCCCGCTGACCAGGAACAGGCGGTAATCAAGCGCCCCGGCTGCCGGCGCAGGCGGCGCGGGCAGCACCACGCGCGGCTCGTCCTGCAAGCCGGCAAGGTTGTACGCATCGCTGAAGCCGCGCAGCATGCCGTAGCTGGCTTCCAGCGTGGGGCCGGCGCTTAGCGTGGTTTCGAGCTTCATCTCAGTGCTATGGCCAGCGCGTATGGCTTCGGCGAAGCCGGCCGGGATGGTGAGCTCCAGGTCTGGCTTGGCGCCAAGTGCCGGCGCGATGACGTGGAATTCGACGCTGTTTTGCAGGCGCAGGCCGCGTGCCAGCTCGCTGGCATAGCTTGCGCTCTCCGTGCTGCGGTCCATGTCGCGCACGACCAGTGTTACCGGGCCCAGTTTTGCTTCCTGCCCGAACAAGGCCATTTGCATCATCAGCATCAGCAAGGGGAAGGCAAAGGTCCAGAACAGGGCCAGTCGGCCGCGCAGGAAAAGCGCCAGGTCGGCGCGCACCAGGTGCAGCAGCTTTTTCATGCGGCCCCTCCTTTGGTCAGGTCGGCCAGGAAGTCTTCGATGGTCGACGCTTCGAGGCTGAAGTTGGCGATCCCATGCTGGTCGATGAAGCGGCGGAATCCCGCATCGAAGCCTTGTGCGCCCTGGAGCTGCCAGCCGCCTGGCGTTGTTTCGCAGCGCAGCAGCGCGGGCAACGCGTGCATGGATTGTTCGGCCTCGCCGGACAGCTCCTGGCCGATGCGTGCTTTGAAGCGGCCCACCCGGCGCGACAGCAGTTCATCCAGCGAACCTCCGTCGACCAGCCTGCCTTTTTCCATGCAGAGAATGCGGTCCATCGCCAGCAGGTCGGCCGGAATGTGGGAAATTTGCAGCAAGGTGGTTGGCATGCCGGCCAGCAGCTCGCGCAAGGCGCGGGCGTGCCATTCGTCAAGGCCCAGCGACGGTTCGTCGAGCAGCGCCAGCTCAGGCACGTGGGATAGTGCCAGCCAGAGCATGACGCGCTGCTTCTGGCCGCGCGACAGTTGTTGCCAGAGCTTGGTGCGCAGCTCTTCCATGCCGAGCGCGCGCGTCACTGCCGGCTCCGTGCGGGCGTAGATCGTTTCGTGCATCGTCATGACTTCGCTGACGCGCATCTGCCCAGGCAGGTCGGCGCTTTGCAACAGGCCGCCCAGTTTCTGCCTTACTTCAGGGTTGCCCGGGTCGCCGATTGCCAGCTGGATCTTGCCACTGCCTGGGGCACGCAGGCCGAGAAGGGTCTCCAGCAAGATGGTTTTGCCGCTTCCGTTGGGGCCGACCACGGCGACGCGTTCGCCCTTGCGCAGGGCCAGCTCGCCTGGCTTCAGCGTGAAACCGGATGGGAGGCGCAACTCGATGCCGAGCGCTTCGAGGGCGACGGGCGCAGGCGTTTCACCGGACGGCGCGGCGGAGGCGGTGTCCACCAACACCGGCCCGGGTGCCGAAGGAGCAATCGCCAGCACTGCGTCACCGGGATCGATGTCGTTATCGAGCAGCATTTCGCGGGCATGGGCGCGGTACAGTGGGTGCCCCATCGCTTCCCGCAACATGCCGGCGCCGCGGTCGCGGTCACCACCGTAATTGGGCGGTGCGTGCAGCAGCAGCGAGGCGTGGTGGATCAGCAGGTCCGGGTCGCCGGCGATCAGTTCCTGCGCTTTGCCGAATGCGTGCAAGGCGTTCTGGCCTGCCGTGGCGACCTTGATGATATTGGGCTGCGCGAGCAGGATGGCGAGTATCGCGCGCACGCCGCGCCAGAGCCATTGGCGGCCGGCTGGCAGGATGTCGGCGGCCTTCAGCAAGGCGTCGATGCCGGACTCTTGCTCAGGCGGCAGCTTGGCGCCGCTGTGGACGTGGAGCAGCGCCTGGTTCAGGCGGGCACTGAGCAAAGCGTCCAGCAAGGAGGGTTGCGTGTGGAATGGCTCCGCCTCGATCAGTGCAATGGCGGCCGAGAGATCTTCGGCGCGCTTGCTGCTCCACGCGCTGAAGATCGCTTGCTGTGATTGCGCGACCAGCACGCCATAGTCGGAGTCGGAGCCGATGGCGTCGCCTTGCGCATCCGCCGCGGCGATCGGGATGCCGCTAGCCTGCCCTGCCAGCTCGGCGATCTGGGCGTCGCTGGCCGCGCGCGAGACGGCACGGAACAGCGAAACAAGCGCTTGCGTGCCGCCACGCGCATCGACCGCTTCAAGCAGGTCGGCGCCGACGCGGCAAGCAGCGCGGTAAGCATCAATGCCCGCGCCAGCCGATGCGCCGAACATGGCATCGCCGTCGCGGGACAACATGGTGCGCAACGGTGGCGCAAGCTCCGGCCGCCGGGGCAACGGCGTAGCGCCGCCAAACCGATTGGCAAACAACTGGGCCAACCCTTCATCCAGCAAGCGCACGCCGCAGGTCAGGAAGCAATGCGCAACCTCATGGAACACAACCGCGCGAAGGCCGTCGGAATAGCCTTCCGACCGGGTCGAGAGCCGCACCATGGCCAGGCCTGGCAAGCTCTCCATCGTCAAATGCATGTCGCGTTCCGAAGGCACGCATTGCAGCAGGATGCACGGCGTCGGCAGACCCAGGAAAGCGGCGCAAGCGACTACCGCCTCCTCGAAATTGCGCAGCAGCGCAGGCGGCAATTCTTCTCCACCCAGCACATGGACGCTGCCGCAAGAACGCCACGCGCGCCGCCCGGCCAACATATCCTGCAGGATCGGATAGGCATGGAAGCGCCCGCGCAGCGCGAACAGGCGCTCCAGTGCCTGCGCCGCGCCGTCGCTATCGCCCGCCGCGGCCAGGCGCAGCACTGCAACCGCCGCATCGCGCAGCCACAACTCGCTATCCTGCCAGCCCGGCGCGTCGTTCATTCGTCCTCGCTGGCAACAGGTGCAGGCGGCGTTTCGCGGCCGAGCAGCATGACGGATGCCACGGTCTCCGTCACGCCGTCGATATCCAGCAAGGCCGCCAACTCATCATCGTAATAGGCGCCATAGACCAGGGAGCCAAGCCCCAGGCCTTGCGCGGCGAGACACAGGTTCTGCGAAGCGTGTCCCGCCTCCAGCATCGACATGCGGTAGCCACGCGCTCCGTATTTGGCGGTGGCGCGCTGTGGAACGCTGGTCATCACGCACACAACTGGTGCCTTGACGCCGGACTCACCCGACTTCACTTCCGCGCTGCCGAAAGCATCGCCGTGCTGCGGCTTCAACATGCGCAACAGGTGGTTGCGGGCGTCGTAATGCGCGATGCAAGGCTTGATGCCTTCCACCTCGTTGAGAAAGAAATAGAATTCGGTCGGATACAAGCCCCCGGGCGACGGGTAAGAACGGAACGCCAGTTTCACGTGCGGCGCGATATCGCTCTTCGCCATGCGGCGCACGCGCAGCGCATGGTGCAGGAGGCTGGAGAGCTCCTGCAGCGTCATGGCGCCGACAAAGGCGCGCGCGCTCTTGCGCAGCTCCAGCGCTTGCGCCAGTTCGCCCAGCGCCAGCACCGGCTCCGGCAGCTCGATCACAGGGCAGGATGGGAAAGCGTTGTAGCCTGCCGCACCGCGCGCGATATAAGCCGGATGGCGCAGGAAGCGCACGATGTTCTTCACCTGCCCCATCAAGGTGGCGCGGTGGAACTTGGTCTGCTCGTGCAGGATCTCGGCCGGATCGTCGATATCGAACTGGCCCGCCATGGCCTGCGGCGGCAGCAACTCCTGAAGTGTCTTGGTCATGGGAACGGATGCGGTTCGAGGTTAGGTTCAGGCACGCCCGGCAGGCCCCAGTGCGCGGCGATGGCGCGCAGGCGGCGCTCGTCGCGGCTCACCAGGCCGTCGCCGAACAGCAGCGGATGCAGGCCGGGAATGAACGCGCGCAGCACGCAAAAGCCCAGGCTTGCCACGTCGGCCGAGGTCACGTCAACTGCGAGGGCGCGCAGGCCCATGACCTTCAGTCGCGCCAGCAAATCCCCCATGCCGGCCAATTGGCGCAGCGACGGATCGTCCGACGACACCATGGCCTCGCTCGTGAACAGGAAGTCCATCGCGCCCTGGCGCGAACGGTCCAGGAAATAGGCGAAGTGGTCGCCCGGATTGCGGATGGCCGACTGCTCCGGCAGCGGCGTGCCGGCCGCCAGGATCGAGCTGCCCCACACGTAACCGTGGAAGGCTTCCACCACAGCCTTGTTAATGGCGGTTGCTACGTCGAGGTGCGCGCTGGCGCCGAGCGACATGGTGCCGTCGTTGCGGCTGCGCGCAAGGCACAGCACCACCGGCATGCCGACATCGGTGGTGATATCCCACAGGTGCACCTCCAGGCTTGGGTGCGCCAACTGGCGGCGCACGCCGGGCAACAGACGTTCCATGGTCGACGGCGCAACCGCCAGCTTGCGCGGCGCATATTTCATCTGCCACATGGCGGCGAAGGCATCGCGCTCGATCACTTCGGCCAGGCCGCTCAGCAGCGCCCTGCCCTCGTCCATGCCGGTCGCCAGGCCGGTCGAGGAAGACTGCATCACGATCTCGCGCTTGTCCTTGACCTGCATGCCAAGGTAGACCATCTGCGCCGGCACATAGGTTTCGCGCGACGGATCCATCAGGTCGGCGGCAGGCGCCCAGGCGCGCACCACGGCGCTGTCGTCGGCCGCGTATTCAAAGCCTTCCCCGTATTGCTGCGGTGCGAACAGCACGAACTGGCCCGGACCGACCGCCGCATCGCCCAGCGCATCCTGCGAGGCATACAGCACCTGGTCATCGAAGTGCGCAGCGGCCGCATAGCGCTCCACCGCCTCGCCGAACGCCGCCCACATGGCTGAAGTACGGTCGAAGGCAGCGCCGGAACCAGCCAGGCTCGCGCGGTCGGTATTCGGGTTGTTGGCTTTGCCGCGCGCCGGGTCGATCATCATGCTCTTGATGTCCACCATCAGGGCATTGAAGACGAACAGGCCGCGCGCGTCGGGGTGTTCGGTTTCTTCCAGCAGCGACGTGATGATGCCGTGGCGGCGGTGCACCAGGGCGTCATGTACCAGGGCCAGTTGGCCCGCATCGGACAAACGCTCCATGGCTCAGGCCCGACGGCGCAACAGCGCCTGCTGGAATACGCTGCCCACCGGGCGTTCGGTGCTGGCAGTGCCGCACACCTGGCACCGCGGCAGGCGCAGCACGCGCGAACGCACGATTTCGCCGCTGGCACTGTCGATTTCACTGAACACGCTCTGCTGCAAGCCCTCCAGCGTGCCGGCCAGGAATTGCAGCGCCACGCGCGAAGCTTCGGCCACGCCGAACTGCACGGCCAGGCGGCTGGGCAGCGGGTGGTACAGGATATTCTCGGACTGGCTGCGCATATCGAATTCCGCCACGAACTTGCGGGTCGAGCGCACGCGGTGGAAGTAGCATTCGTAGCAGCCGGTGGCCTTCGGCAGCACCAGCGGGCCGCAATGCACGGTGTTCCAGTCGATGCCGACAAACAGCGCCGGCCATCCGGCGGCAACCGCCTTGGCATTCATGGCGCGGAACAGCGCGATATCGTCGAAGTCGGACGCCACCAGCAGCAGCGCGCGGCGTTCGCCCTTGTCGGGCAAGGGGCCGTCGCGCACCACGCGCTCGACCTGCACACCAAGTTCGGTCAGCGAAGCGGCCAGCGCATCGGCGCAGGAACCGGTGCCGGCCAGCGCCAGCACCCAGTTGGACTTGTCGTACTGCGGCCGCTGGGCTGGGCCGGACATGCCGTCCTGCTCGCGCCGATGCTGCAGGTGATGGAAGGTAGCGTCGCCGCCGGTGCGCCCGTTATGCTTCAGCAGTACGCGCGCGTCGACCAGCGCATTGACGGCCGCTTCCACCGCCTCGGGCGGGAAGCTCTCGGCGCGCGCGTCGAGCAGTTGTTTCAGCGTGACGCCATGCGCGGCGTCCGCCAGGATGCTTTTCAGGATGCCGACCCGGTCTTCCACCGTAAAACGGCGGCCGACGACGGAAATGGCAATCTTGTCTTCGCCCAGCGTGGTTACTTCGGCCAGCGGCGAAATGTACAGGGACTCACTCATTCTCTTAACCAATCTCAGAAAAATGGCGTGGCACCGGCACCGGTGCGTAAGGCAACGGCGCCGGTGTCCGGACTTAACCGTTTAGCAGCAGCAAGAGCAGGAGCAGGTGCAGCAGGAGACGCTCACGTCGGCCAGGGCGCCGCTCATGTCGTCCATCAGGTATTCCGGCTCGGTGGAGTCGGTGATCTGGATGTGGGTGGTTTCAATCAGAATGGTCATTTCTCTGCTTCCTTTTGAGTTTTTAAGAGAATGGCCGTGCCATATGCGAAACCAGCATATGCAAATGCGGATTTCGCATTGGGCACGACCGCTCAGGAAGGTAGCATGAAACTAAACTACAACTAGTAGAAGAAACATTCCAAAAATATTAACTTTTTAGTTGCTAGCAAGCATTAAATGGGTACCGCCGCCGAGGCGCAAATTGTCGCCGCGCCCAGCAAAATAGCGGGTTTCAAGGGCATCACGCCCAAAATCTTGCACTGTGGAAAAATTTAAATCCCGTAGTCGCGCACACAGTTCGATGGGATCAAAAAACGACAGCCAGGGCTCGCCCTGCTCGGCATAACGGCGCGCAAAATACTCGACGCCGGCCCTTTCCATGTTGTCGAGCAGCTCCGGCTTGACGCCGTAATCGAACACGATGCCGCTGCCGGCAGGCAGGCTGGCGACCAGGCGCAGCGTGTCGAAAATGGCGGCCTCGGTCAGGTAGAGCGTGACGCCGAGCCAGGAAAAGAACACCGGCTGGTCCAGGCGGCAACCGGCCGCGCGCAGCGCATCGGCCAGCGCGTCGCGTTCGAAATCGACCGGCACGAAACGCAGGCTGTCCGGCACCGTGATACTGCTGGCGGCCAGCAGCTTGCGCTTCCACGCCTGTGTCGCCGGATGGTCGACTTCGAACACCTGCAGCGCCGCGTCATGCTGGCGGCGGCAGGCGAAGGTATCGAGGCCGGCGCCCAGCACCACGTATTGGCGCACGCCGGCAGCAGCGGCGCGCGCCAGTTCGTCTTCGGCAAAGCGGCTGCGCACGGCCATGGCGGCACGCAGGATGCGACTGAAACCAGCGTCGTAGGAACGCGCATTGGATTGCACTTGCACGCAGTCTTCCGGCCCCAATACCGGCAGCGCCAGCGGGTCGTCGAAGATGGCGGGAGTGTCCAGCAACTGGTGGGCGGCGCGCAGGCGCGCTACCATCAGCGCGCTGCGGCTAGGCTGGCCTTCGCTGAGCAGGTGGCTGGACATGGAGGCTTACATGCCCTGCGCTTCGATGTCGGCCAGCGACTCGCGGCCTTTTTCGGTGATGGCAAAACCATCTTCCGTCGCCACGATGTGTGATTTCTTGCCCAGGAACAGGGCCACGTCCTTATCCGCCACCGCACCCGGCGCGTCGGCCAGTGCACGCAGTGCCATCACGCAGCGGCGCAGGAACAGCTGCTGGCGGCCGGCATCGGTCAGGATGATGGCGCCGCTGCGCTCGAATTTGATGAACTTGATGCCGGACAGGCGTTTGCTGTTGCGGCCAACGCAAGCGCTGGGCTTGCCCTTGATGCCGCGGGCAATCTCTTCCAGCGCGTTGAATTCGTCGGTGCTCAGTTTTTCGTTTTTCATTGCTCGTATTCCATGATGGTGCCTTTGCAACCCATCATGGTACGCGCCCGCACCGGAGGCGGCAAGCTTACTTGAGCGTGCGCAGCGCCAGCCACATCAGCGCCAGCCCTGTGACGGCACTCGCACAGACCAGCGCCTGGACACGGCGGCTGTGCAGGTCAATACGGCGTTTAAGGTAGATCTTGTTGTGCAGGGAATTGCCCATCGCGGCCTCCGACGAAGAAAAAGCGTGTGTCGATGACCTATTATAGATAGCGGATCATGACCCGCTCGTGACAGCGCAAAATATATTCTATCAGCGCAACACTTATTACCTTTTAGCAAGCAAGCGACAACGAGCGCGGGGCGCTGGTAGCATCGGCAACAAGGAGGGTCCAGCATGGAACAGCCAGCAAAATCACAGCCGGAAAAAGGCCGCCATTTCATTGAAGAAGCCGACATCGGCAGCGGCGAAAAAACGCCGGGCGAGCAGGATACCGACGAGCAGATTCGCCAGATCCCGCCCTTGCCCGAACCAGGCGTCAAGCCTGCATCGGCGGGGGTTTCGGCACCGGTTCCTCGATAGGCGGCTCGCTCGGCCGCGGCTGCTCGTCCGGCGGTGGATCCTTTTCCGGCTCAGGCGGTGGTGTTTCCGGGTCGGGTGTAATATGCGCTCGCATGGCCTTACTCCTCGATTAACATTGCCTGTTAAAGCAGATCGGGCGCTTTCCGGATATATCAAGGGCCAGTCTGCGCCAGGATTTCCTGGAGCTGGTCAATACTGACGGGCTTCACCAGATGATGGTGGAAGCCGGCTTCGAACGCTTGCTGGCGGTCCTTCTGCTGGCCCCAGCCGGTGACCGCCACCAGCACCGTATGCCGCAGCGCCGGCAAGCGCTTCAGCGAACGCGCCAGGTCGTAGCCGTTCAATTCCGGCAAGCCGATATCGAGGAAGGCAAATTCGGGCGCGAACGCTTCGGCCGCGGCCAGTGCCTGCTTGCCGTCGTGCGAAATATGCACCTGGTGGCCCATCGAGCGCAACAAGCCGCCAATGCCGTTGACGAAATCCACATTATCGTCCGCCAGCAGGATGCGGTGCAGGCGCGCATCGGCCGGCAAGGCTTGCGCTGCCGGCGCAGCGACGCTGGCATCGGCCAGCAGCGGCAAGGTGACGGTAAAGGTGCTGCCCTGCCCTGCGCCGCCACTGTCGGCGCGAATGGTGCCGCCGTGCAGCTCCACCAGCTTGCGTGCCAGCGACAGACCAACCCCCAGCCCCGCCGTGCTGCGCTCGAGCGAAGAATCGGCCTGGATGAACATCTCGAAGATATCGTGCAGCAGCGCCGGTGCAATGCCGATGCCGTTGTCGCGCACACGCAGCTCGACTTGCCCAGCGCGCAGCTCGGCTTCCAAAGCAATGCTGCCGCCGCGCGCCGTGTACTTGGCGGCGTTGTGCAGCAGGTTGGAAATGACCTGCGCCAGCCGCGTCGCGTCGCCTACCAGGTAGACCGCCTGGTCCGGCACCTGCACGTGCAGCGTATGGCCCTGCGAGGCGATGAAAGGCCGCGCCAGTTCCAGCGCATCGTTGATCACATCCTGCAGCATGAGCTGCTCGCGGCGGATGGTCAGCTTGCCGGTGTTGATGCGCGAGACGTCCAGCAGGTCGTCCACCAGCCGCACCATCTGCTTCAACTGGCGCTCCATGATGGAACGGGCACGCTCGCAGGCCACCTGGTCGCTGGCATTGATGCGCATGATGTCAAGGCCGGTGCGGAGCGGCGCCAGCGGGTTGCGCAGCTCGTGCGCCAGCGTGGCGAGGAATTCGTCCTTGCGGCGGTCTGCCTGCAGCAGCGCGCGTTCGGCGCCCTGGCGCACGGTCATCTCGTGCTCCAGCGTGCGGTTGGCGTCTTGCAGCGCATTGGCACGGCGCGCGATTTCCGCCAGCATGTCGTTGAAGGCATCGATCAGGGTGCCGATCTCACCGCTGGCACGCTCGCCCACGCGCAGCGAATAATCGCGCCGCTGCATCACGGCGCGCGCCACGTCGGTCATCGCCAGCAGCGGCCGCGTAATGGTCTGCTGCAGCCGGTGCGCGACGACGGCCGCCAGCAGCAAGCTGCCCAGCGTCACGCCCAGCAGGATCAGGGCATAGCTTTGCACGCGGTCCAGCAGGCGGTAGGAGGCGCTCAGGTAGACCGTGCCGATGCGCTCGCCTTCTTCGACGATCGGGTGGGTCACCACCATATGCCCGCCTTCAATCGCATAGCCAAGCGGGCCGGGCTTCTGCGGCAGGGACGGCATCTCGGAAGGTGCGTGCACATACGAGGCAAATAGTGCGCCGTTGGCCGTGTAGATCGCACCGGCCTCGATTTGCGGCCGCACGCGCAGCAGCCCCAGGTTCTGGCGCGCCGCGCGCGGATCATTGAAGGAGAGTGCCGGCGCCGAGGCCGTGGCGACCAGTTCGGCCTGGGTAGTGAGGTCGTCGACCCAGCCCTGCTGGAAACTTTGCAGGTCGTACACCAGCATCGACACCGTCGTCACGACCAGCGCGACAAAGGTTGTGGCCAGTGCCGTCAGGATCAGTTTGATACGAACCGATCCCGCCGCCTTGGTGATCATTACTGCCCGCCTTTCTGCACGTAGTAGGCGACGGACAACAGGCGTGAGCTGAGGCGCACATTGCAGCGTTCGGCCGCCGGCAGCGATACTTCAAAGCGCACGCGCTCATCGACCAGGCGGAAGTTGATGACGCTCCCATTTTGCAAGCCACCATCCCGCTCGGTGACGATCACCGTGCCGTTCTTTTCCGCCGTGCGCTGCGCCGCTTCCGGCAAGGCGGCATCGCCGCCGATGAATAGCAGGTTCAGCCCGGTCAGCGTATCGCCTTCGCCAAGCTTGCGCACGCTGATGCTGCGGTTGCCGACATTGCGGCCATTGGTGATCTGCGCCAGTTCCGCCGCCACGTCCTCCGCCCCTAGCACGCCCACCACCAGGGTCGGCCCGGGGTCCGCGGGAAACTCCATGTAACCGAGAAATTTATATAGGAAAGCAGCCTTGACGCTGCGCTCCAGCACTGGCGTGGTGCCGCCCTGCTGGGAGCCTACCGCCAGGCAGCTGAAGGCGAACAGCATCATGGCCAGCGCCAACAGGCGATTCCGCCAACTGCCCGCCACCAAAGGCGGCAAGGCAAACAAAGTAAGGCTTGCGCTTACCATTTCGTTAGTATCGCATCGTCAATTTCAGGATTGCCCGCCGCTCGAACACATTGCGGTCGGGATAACCGCCCCACTCGCCATGCCGTGCATGCAGCAGGTTCTGTCCAGCGAGCGCGACGTCAATATTCCTTGTGGCTTTCCACACCAGGTTCGCATCCAGCTCATGATACGACGGAACGTGGGGCGCGGGCATGCTGCCGTTGTAACGTAATGTCCAGTCGAGCTGGATGTGCTCGCCAATTTCGTGGGAAGAACGCAACTGCCAGTAGCTGTGCGGGTCGTTGATCGCCAGGCCGGCGGCGGAGACCGCTTTGCTGCCAGGCTTGAGGCTGGTGTCGATGTCCTGCACGACCAGCCCGGCATTCAGGCGCCAGCGCAGCATGGGCTGCCAGCGCGCCCACAATTCGAGCCCACGCGTGCGCCCTTGCGCCAGGTTGCGAAATTCGAGGATGCCGCGGTAAGGGCCGGCCGTGGTATTCGGCTCCAGCGTGCGCAGCTTGTCGTAGTCGGCGTACCAGGCAGCGACGGAGTAGGACCAGTTCTGCGCCGGCTGCGCGCGGTAGCCCAGCTCCAGCACATTGGCGACTTCGGATTCGAATTCGGGACTGGTGCCAACGCTGAAGCGCGGCACGCCGCCAATCATGATCGGCTGCGGCGGCAGCACGAAATCGCGGTCGCTGCGCGCCGGTGCGCGCACGGTGCGCGACAGTGCACTCCAGACCGTGTGCGCAGTGTCCGTGCTCCAGGCCAGGCGCAAGGTGGGCAGCCATTCCGTGCCGGTGTAGGTGTTGTGTTCCGCCTTCACGCCGCCGGTGACGCGCAGTTTGTCCGTAAGCGCCATTTCGTCCTGGGCGAACAGGTTCCCCCAGTGCATATTGCGTTCATAGGGCCAGAAGCCGAAGCTTGGGCCAGGCGTATTGTCGTCACGCGAGTGGCGATAGCCGCCGCCCCACGACAGCTTGTGGACCCCGAGGCGCACGTCGTGCTGGCCCTCCAGTTCCACCGTATCGAGGCGGTCGACGTAGGCGCCGGGCTGGTTGCGTTCCGTGTGGTCCAGTACCAGTTGCAGGCGCAGGGCGTTATCGTTGGCCAGTTGGCGCATATAGCGCCCGACCAGGTTGGCCCCGGACAGGCGGATATCGCGTGTGCCGAGCTGCCCAAGGTTAGCCTGGTAGGCATCGCCCGACACCGTGAAGCTGCCTTGATCCAGGCCCCAGTCCGCGCGGAAGCCAGCCTGGCGCCGCTGCATGCCGGTGAACCTGTTGACGCCGGCTTCGGTGTCCGTATCCTCGGCGGCCATGTATTGGGCATAGGCGCGGTAGTAGCCGCTATTCGACAGGCGGCCGCCGAAACGCAGGCTGGCATCGCCTTCGCCACTCGAAGCAGCGACCGACAGCAGTGCGCCCTGGCTGTCTTTCGCATTGCGCGTGATGACGTTGATCACGCCGTTGACCGCATTCACGCCCCAGATGGTGGAGCCGGGACCGCTGATCACCTCAATGCGCTCGATATCCTCCATCACCACCGACTGGGCGTCCCAGAACACGGCGGAGAAGAAAGGCGAGTAGACGCTGCGGCCGTCGATCAACACCAGCAGCTTGTTGGCAAAGGGGCTGTTGAAGCCGCGCGCGCTGATCGCATAGTTGCGCGCATCGACGCGCGCCACCTCCAGGTTTGGCGCCAGGCGCAGTGCTTCAGGCAGGTTGCGCGCACCGCTGCGCCGGATATCTGTGGCGCTGATGACGAACAGCGAAGCGGCAGCGTTGCTTAGCCGCTCCTCCTGCCGCGACACCGAGGTGACGACAATCTCATTCAGTTGTTCCAGTGTGAGGTCGGCAAGGTCGCCATCGGCCAGACCTTCGGCGCGCGCACCAGGCGCAACGGACAGCACGGCCAGCAACAGCAAGGGAGTCGGTATCCGGTACATGGCTAGGAGGCAAGTTGTCGTAAGGAATTATAAACACAACTATCCAACGCACGGTTCCCGTTGGGCGTATTGGCAACATTATGGGCTTGTAAATTTGCCAATGGCGCCCAATTTGTATCCAATTGCCCTACAGGAGATACCATGTTTCCCAAGCCGCCCCGCCCGAACCGCCGCGCAAGGCGATCGCCATGCAGGTCGTCCAGCAGCGCGTTACCAGCGCTGTGAACACCACCACGATCGTCGTTCCTGCACCGGTCCCGCCGCAGCCGGCGCCGACGCAGGCGGATGATGCGCCGTCCGGTCAGGGACGCGGCATCCAGCCGATATAGGCCGCGTGCAGGCTCTGGATATAAAGGCGGTCCTGCGTCTCGAGGACTGCCGTGGTTTCCGGATAAGCGCCGGACGGGTCCTGCAAGTCTGACAGCACTTTTCCTTCTTCACTGAAGGCGAACACGTGGCCGTAGGCTTTCGGCACCGGCCACAGCGCGCGCGGCAGGCGTAGCGTGAGCTTGCGCATGAAGGGCTTCTGCGCCAGCTTGTCGATGGTCGGATTGCGCGGCTTGACCAGGCCAACCCAGATCTTGCCATCCCGTCCGCGCATCAGGTTATCGGGATAGCCTGGCAGGTTGTCGAACAGGACGTCGCGCTTGCCGCTTTGCGCATCGATTTTCCAGATGCGGTAGCGGCCAGTCTCGTTGACGAACAGCGTGCGGCCGTCGCCGGAAAGGGCAATGCCATTGGCGAACGACAGGCCGCCTGCGAGGATGCGCGTGGAGCCGTTCGAAGGATCGTAGGCCAGCACGCGGCCGGTCGACGACTGTTCGAGGATATCCAGCACGCTGGCCTCGAACGTGCCGCCCCATTCAGCGGGTGCGAAACGGGTCGAGGCATCGGTGAAGTAGATCATACCGCTGGGCGCTACGACGATGCCGTCGGCATAGCGGATTGGATCGCCTTGCGCGACTTGCGCAGTCAGCACCGTGACTTTGCCATCCGTCGTAATCGCCAGCAGGCCTTTCATTGCGTCGGCCGCGATCAGGCGCCCGCCGGCGTCGAAGTCGAAGCCCAGCACGCGGCCGCCGGTGCTGGCGAACACTTCGCGCTGGCTGCCGTCTGGCGCCATACGCAGGATTTTTCCGCCGGCGACGGCAGCGTACAATTTACCGTCCGGGCCCATCGCCAGGTGCTCGGGACCCTGCTCGGCGCCGATGTCGATTTTCTGCAGGCCGGCCAATTTGGTATTTGGCGCGTGCGCGCCGACGTATCCAGGCGCCTGTTGCGGAGTCCAAGAAACCGGTTCGGCGGGCACTGGCCACAGAAGCAGGTACGCCAGCAGCCCTGCCAGCGTCAGGCCGGCGCCGGCCGCGATCTTATGTCCCTTCGAGCTTTCCAAGCGAATCTCCCACAACAAAGATAGCCGACATTTTTAACTAATTATCAATTTTCGTCGAGCAATTTCGTGGGGTTGGTGACGTACCAGGCGTAGCCGCTGCGGCGTTCAGGGCTGAGGTCGCCGACCTTGTCGTGGATGCTGCGGTCGCGGTCACCGAAAATGGGTTTCATCGTTGCCATGCCGTAGAAGCGCGCCCATTGGCGGCCGCCACCGGGAGCCGGCAGCGCAGTGCTGCGCAGCCATGCGATGCCCGCGCTCACCGCAGCGGCAGCCTGCGGCGCTTGCTTTGGCAAGCGCTTGAGCAGTTGCAGGATACCGACGCTTTCGGCGCTGGCCAGGGCAGCGGGCTCGAAGTTACGCGCACCCACCGGGGCCAGCGTGATGGCGTCATGCTGCTGGCACCAGGCGGTGAGCGTGCCATCTACCGTGACCTGGCTTGCGAGGATGGCGGCGATACCGCGTTCTGCCGACGCTTGCGCTTCAAGCGCCAGAGCCGGCGGTACGAATGCGTAATCTGCGTCTCGGTCTGCAGCGCGCCGCAGCACCTCGATCGCCGCCACCATCGCGTCGTCGTTGAAGGTGATGGCGTCATGGTAACCGCCTTGCAATGGGTAAACTTGCGGCCAACCGCCATTAGGGTATTGGGCATCCAGCAGGTAACGGATGCCTTTCAGCGCACTGGCGCGGTAGGCTATGCCCTCCTCGCCCGGCAGGCTGGCTTGAACGCGGGCGAGGAATTGCAGTTCGGTGGTGGTGGCGCCATTGTCGATCGTGCCGACGAAGGCCCAGGACTCTTTCCCTTCCGCTGCGACGTATGCCTGGCCGCGCCGGCGTGGCTGGCCGCTGCGGTCGGCATTCTTGCCCCAGCCGCCGGCTGGCGTCTGGAAGCTGACGATATTGTCGGCAATGCGGCGCGCTTGCGCCGTCGCATACCAGCCAGCGCTGCGCTTGAGCGGCATGCTGTTCACGCTGCCCGGGCTCGATGCCGGCGGCGCGGTCTCGCCAGGCTTGCGTTCCGCAGACAATGCGGCTTTGTCAGCCGCCATCGCGGCCTGCGACCGTGTGAGATAGGCTTGCCAGGATAGGCGCCGGACCAGGTCGGGGACGGTAGCGATGCGCGCTTCGGTCAGCGGTTCGGCCGGCGTCATGTAGCCGATTAACGCAGCCTCCGCCGGCAACGGCAAGGAAGCGGCAGCCCCCGCCAGCGCCGCCGTCAACACAATGCGCAATATCGCCGCTGCGGCGGCCTCTCGCGCAAGTTCCTCCGGCAGGAAGCGCAGCCCCTTGGCAGCGGATGCAGGGCTCCGCCTCATGGCAACCTCGTAATGCGCAGGGCCATATAGGGGCGACCGGGCAGTACGATGCTGCGGCCATCCTTGTCGGCAAAACTGTAGTTGTCGCGTTTGCGGATGTCGAATATTCCGTCCACTGGCGTGACCGTCATGTTCCAGGTATCGATTACTTCGGCCTTGAACTTCATGCCGTCTGCCAGGCCTGGCTTGGCGAGCACGAACGGCCAGGCAGCCGGCGACTGGCGGCCGAAATAGCCCAGGTAATATTGGCCGGGCTTGCCGGCGAAGGGATTTCCCTGCCACTTGTCGATCGGTTCCAGCCCTTCGGCCGGACTGTCGGACAGGATCTTGCGGAAGAACGCCAGCCGCGGGGGACTCTGTCCGCGCATGGCGCCGCCATTCCCCAGCCATGACATATCGCCAGGGTCCCTGAAAATCTCGCTATGGCCGACGTAGGTGCCGGCAATGGCCCCCATCCAGAACCGCAGCACCAATTCCTGCCCCGACAACTGGCCCCAGCGGCGCTCGATATTGCCCTCGTACTTCACTTCATCGTAGACCACGGGCTTCGAGTACACGTCGCGGAACAGTACTGCACGTTCGAAATCCTCGGCAATGGCGCCGCTTTGCACGCTGACGTGCGTTACCCAAGGCTTGGTATGGTTGTACAGCACCATGGCATTATGGATCGAGCGCAGGTGCTGGTAGGGATCGCGTGCCTGGACGATTTCGAAATAGCGGTCCCACTCGGTCATCTGCTTCCTGGCGAGGTAGTCGAACTCGTTCGCCATCGACCACCATACGTTGCGGTAGGACGCAAGCCGCGCCACCACATAACGCAGGTAGCGTTCGTTGACTTCGGCCGGCATCTGGTCGAAGCCCCAGAAGCCTTTGTCGTAAGGGTGGAACAGGATGACGTCGGCCTCGATGCCAAGCGCGCGCAGGTCGGCGACGCGCTGCTCCAGGTGCCGGAAAAATTCGGGATTGAAGCGCGTGAAGTCCCAGGCCTTGGGCGGCGACCCTTCAAACGGGAAGCGCGGCGGCTGGTGCCTGACATCCTGGTTCGGGAATACCAGCATCCGGATCTTGTTGAACGGCCCGGCGGCGAGAGTCGCCAGCGTCTGGCGTTCAACAGGCTCCGGCTGATGGGTCCAGCCGTAACTGGTGGTGCCGACTTGCCAGAACGGCGTGCCGTCTTCATAGCCGAAGTGATGTATCCCCTTCACCCGCACCGGGCCGTGGTTGCCGGGTTGCGCCGCGACCACCGTGAATTTTCCACGCCGCCCATTCAGCGCCGCGCGATTGCTGCGGGTTTCGTATTCCCATTCGCCGGTGGCGTCGGGCATGAAGTGCAATTTGTACTGGCCATCGCCATCGTAAAAGCCCTCAACCGCCAGGCTGCGCGCGCCCTGGCGGAAAGTGGCGGAGAGTTCCACCTCCATGAAAGGATTGCCGTCGCTCGGCCCGGCCAGCGTAAGCTCCTTGCTGCCCCAACGTTGGACTGGGTCCGCATCTTGCGCCTGCGCCGCGGCTCCAATGGCAAGGAACGCGAAGGCAACGGCGCTCTTCAGCAGCTTGCGGCGAGTCATGGCTGGGGACTCCATCCTTTTCCGTTTGCAAATTGCGCGAAAACTTTGGAGCGGCTGTCGTAGCGCGCGGCCTCGGGCGGCGCCAGCACCTGTCCCGCCACACGCTGCGACAGGTCGAGAGGCTTGCCGGCAAGGTCCGTACTGCCGCCCTCTTCCCAGCCCTTGCCGCCGCGCGGCTTTCCGTGCCAGCCCTGCACGTTGATATGCGGGCCGACGCTGCAATTGATATATCGGACGTTGTCCCATGCCGTCACAACGCCCGGCCGCGCCAGGAAAGTCGCTCCCGACGGCACATCATTGCCGGCCGGCCCGGGGCCATGCGTCAGGCGGCTGTTCAGGAAGACGAAACCGGGATCGCCTTCGGCCACGGTTCGCGCCTGCACGAGGTAGCCCCCGCTCGATGGGTTGGCGCTGTCGCCAACGGAGCGGATCTCGGATTCTTCGAACAGGGCCGCTCGATTGTAGCCCCAGATGAAATCCACATTGCCCGCGACAAGGCTGCGGTAAAACCATGCATAGCCCTTGAGCTGGATGGTGTCCTGCTCGCTGATAAAGTCGGCCTGGTTGGCAATGAGGCGGCCTTCGCTGCTGAAGTTGAGCGCTTCCGCTTGCGCGCCAATGGTCTTGCTGCGCCACGTGGTATTGGCGAGGGTTAGCGTATCAAGGCGCAGCAGGTCGGCGTCTTCCACCAGGAATACCGAGCGTCCGCCAGTCGCTCCGGGTGCCAGCGGCTGCTGGCCGGCGCCGCTGCCGGGGTTGATGCCGTCGCTGTTTTCGCCGGTGATGACAGATCCGTGGCGGCTTTCGCCGCGCAGGGTGACATTGTCTTTGCCGCGCAGGTAAAGCAAACCCTCATGCTTGCCATCGGCGAGGCGAATAGTCACGGATTGTTCGCGCGGGAAGTCCTGCATGGCATGATTCAGGGCGCCCTGCACGGTGCGGAAATCGGCCTTGCCGGCTAGGGCGACGCGCAAGATGGTGTCGCGCGGCGCCTGCCCGCGCGTGCGGAACGCCCAGGCGCCTGGCTTGCCTACGCCGTCAAACGGTGCACCGCCCAGCAGAGCGCCAGGGAATACATTGCCGTCCACCACCACGTAATATTCCGTGTCGTAGGCCAGCTTTCCATCGTGAGGGCGGATTGTTGCTGTCGCGCCGTCCACGGTAATGGCCTTGTAGCGAACGACGCGCTTCACGCCATCACGGGTGGCGCCGATCTCGTCCAGCTCCAAGCCGGGGCGGATGACGTCGACCGTTACCTTGTCTTTCGAGCGCACGATGCGTATCGAACCGGTGTCGCCCAGGGTTGGCGCCTGGTCGAAGTGCAGTTGCAGGCGGGTGTCGACAGGAACGTCTTGCTCCCCCGCGGCGGGTGATGCCATGCCGGCAGCCACGGTGCTACGACGCGACGATGCAGCGAAAGCCGGCCCGACGCGCACCGCCAGCGTCAGCGCCACGTTCGGATCTTCCCTGCTGGCGAGCGTGACTGCCGCCTTTCCGGCACCGCGCGGCGCCAGCACAAGCGCGTCGCCATCCACGCTGGCCTCGAGTACGGAAGAATCGCTCGAGACGGCGGAGAAAGGCAAAGTCCGCAAGCCATCGCGGCTGGATGCACGCACCGCATAGCGCTGCGGCGCCTCGCCAGCCTGCAGGGTTAGCTGCTTATGCCGGTGAACCAGGCCAATGCTGGTTGGGGCTTGCGTAATATCGCCTGCGCGCAAGCCCCGGAATTCAAATTCACCGCCTTGTGACAGCAGGCCAATGCGCGGCGGCAGCGAATTGGGCTCGTCAACGCCGATCAGGCGCGTGCCATTAAGGTAGGCCGTGAGGGCCGCGCCATCCACATCGAGGCGGATAGTGTAGAAAGGGTCGCCCGCATCGGGCTCGATACGGACTTGCTTGAGGAATTTCGGCTGGCCGTCGATCTGGCGCACGATGTTTACCGCCAGCTTGCCGGCCGGCGCGACATCGAGGCCGAAGCCAAGCCAGTTGCGGTCATCCCCATAGCGTGCGATGACATAACCCTGCCCTACCACGCCTGGCGCAGCGCGCAGGCGTGCCTCAACGAAGTACGGGCCGGAACTCGGGGCCGCGGCTTCCGCCGCGGGCACGAGTTTCACGGCGCCCTGCCCGGGCGGCGCAGCATACGCCCCTGCTGCCGGCAGCAGCATGAACCAGGCAAGCAGCAAGGAGCGTAGCAGCATCTTAGAACTTGAACTCCACGGAGAAGCGATACACACGTCCCAACATATCAGCCAGCGAAGTCACATACCCCCCGCTGTAGGTGCTGTTGGAGGTCAGTGGCGGCCATTCCCCGGTCAGGTTGTTGACGCCGAAGCTGATGGTCGTGTTCTTGAAGCCAGTGTAGTTCACGTTCACGTTGTACTGCTTGTAGGCCTCCACTTTGGTCAGGGTCGAGCCGGCGCGCGGGGTAACGTCGGTTACGCCCGAGTTATAGCGCTGCGACAGCGTGGTTGCCCAGGCACCGTAGGTGTGGGTAATCGACGCGGTATGCTTCCAGCGTGGATTGATCTGCGGCAGGCCGGCCAGGCCTGAGTTCGGGCCCGAGCCGCCGTAGCGGCCATCGTTGGTGATGATGCCGACGTTGCTCAGCCAAGGACCGTCTTTCTCCGACTGGAACTCGTACTTGTCCATATACGTGCCATCCAGTTTCGCGTCGAAGTTGCCGAAGCTGGTTTTCGGGAAGCGGTAGCTGGCCGACAGGTCCAGGCCGCGGATGCGGGTCTGGCCGCGGTTCGCCTGGCTCGCCACGATGTGGTCGATGGTGCCGTCCGCATTACGCACGAAGTTCACGTCGTACTTGGCTGGGTTCTGCTGGATCTCGGCGATGGTCACGGCGCCCAGTACGTCGCGCAGCTTCAGGCCCCAGTAATCGACGGTGATCGACAGGTCTTTCACCGGCTCCAGCGCGAAGCCGAAGGAGAAGCCGCGCGATTTTTCCGGTTTCAGGAAGGCGTTGTTCGGCGACTTGGTCCAGTAGTTGGTGGCGACGTTGCACACCTGGTCATAGGTGTAGCCCGCTTTCGGCGTTCCGGTACCGGCTACCAGCGGCTGAGTGCTCGGGCACAGGACCGGATCGTCCATCACCTGGTTGCGCACTTCCGGCGTCGGGTTCTGGATGTCGATGATCGACGGCGCACGGAAGCCGGTATTCACGTTACCACGCAGGACCAGTTGCTGGAACGGCTGCCAGCGCGCAGCCAGTTTCGGATTGACGGTGGTCTGTTTCAGGTCGTAGTAGCGGTCGGCACGCACTGCTGCATTCAGCAGGAACTTGTCGGTGACCGGCGCTTCCGCTTCCATCAACAGCGATGCGATCGTGCGGTGGATCTTCTTGGCTACGCCTTGCGGGGTCTCGCCCACCAGGTCGGACTGCACCACGTTGCCGGAGGCGTCGATGTTGTAGCTGCCGTCGGCCTTCTTCAGTACATAGTCCAGCGGCGCATTGAAGGTTTGCGCCCCGTCGCGGCGCAATTCGCCGGATACCGCCAGGGTCAGCGGACCGCCTGGCAGGTCCCACAGGCCCTTGGACAGCGTCAGGTCCACGCTCTGGTTGAAGGCCTTGTTCAGGCGGTAGGTATAGTCGTCCGCCTCGATGCTTTGCAGGTAAGCCAGGCCGGCCGCGTCCTGCAGCCCGAATGGGTTCAGGGTGCCGTTGTTGAAGCCTTCCTGCGCCCTGGTGTAGGAAATGTAGCCGGCGCCGGCGCGGGTGTCGCGCTTCGATTCGCCATAATTCAGGCCGGCCCGGTAGTCCCAGCCCAGCACTTCGCCTTCGGCCGTCAACACGATGCGGTCGTTGGTCTGCTCGTCGTTGCGGTATGCCGGGCCAAGTTCGGCAGGGCCCCACTGGAAGTAGATGGTCCGGTTGTTCATGTTCAGGTTGCTGACCGTGGCCGGCGTCTTGGCCGGGTCGATGAACATGGCCGGCGTATTGCTGCCGGTATTGCTGCCAACCACCGGCACGGCCGGGGTGATGCCTTTGCCTGGATAGTATTTGCTGGTCGCCGGCAGCGAATAGGTGGTGAACGGCTGGGTGGTGCCCGGCACCTGCATGCCGCGGTATTTCTGCACCGTGAATTCGGAGTGCAGCAGGTCGACGTCGATCTTGTGGCCACCCGGCAGGTTCATGCTGGCGCGGCCGCTGATGTTGGTGATCTCGCTGCCGTCGGTGACTGCATTCCAGTACAGCGGATTACGCGCGCAGCCTGGTGCATAGACCGGCGTTGCGGCGGTGCTGTTGTTGCCCAGGGTCGGGGTGGCGTATGGCGCCAGGCAACCGGTGGCGAATGTCGGGTTGTAGTTCGAGTTGGCGTTGCGGGCAAAGCCGAAGTTGGCGACCGGGGTCGGGTTGCGTGCGTCAGGCGTGATGCCCAGGCCCAGCGTGCGCAGGATGGCGGGGTCGTGCTGCTCCGGACGGTCGCCCTGGAACAGCGCATCTTTCTTCTGGTAGTCAATCGCCACATAGGCATTCCAGCCGTCGCGCGACAGGTTGCCGGCGCCCAGGATCATGCCAAAGCTCCTGGAATCGGCGCCGCCCTTTTCCGTCGGCGCGTATTCGGCCTTGACCGCCCCGCCTTCGAAGCCGCGCTTGGTCAGGAAGTTCTGCACGCCACCGATGGCATCGGCACCGTAGGTCGAAGCGGCGCCGCCGTTCAGGGTTTCCACGCGGTCCAGCGCCATGCGCGGGATCACGTTGACGGAGACGTATTGGTCCTGCAGCGGTTCGTTGGCCAGGCGGCGCCCGTTCAACAGCGTCAGGGTACGCATCGGGCCCAGGCCGCGCAGGTTGATGATCGGGCCGGCCGCGCCGCTATTGGTACCCAGCGACAGCGATTGCGGCATTTCCAGCACCAGGTCTTTCAGTTCGGTGTTGCCGCGTGCCTGGAGCTCGCTGGACTTGATGGTGACCAGCGGGGTGGCGCCCTCATTCGCAACGCGGCGGATCAGGGAGCCAGTCACCACCACGGCCGCCATTGGCTCGTCTGCCGGGGCGGCGGTTTGTGCGGCTGCCTGGTTTGCCATCTGCAGGACGGCCGCTGCCACTGCTGCTGCCAGCACGGCGCGTTTGGCCTGAGGGCCTGGAACGTAATTCATGAGTCTCCTCCATTTGTACGATCAAATTGGTTTGATCGATTTTCGGTTTTGGTATAACCACAGACTAAAGTGGTTAGGCCAATTTCACAAGCAAAAATTCCAAGATTGTGCAAAAAAGCCACTTTTGGTCGGTCCAGATTGTTGTTTTGGCCTGACCACTTTAAAATCAGCCGCATGGAGACCAGGCTATATAAACAGGTGGCGGACAAGATCCAGGCGATGATCGCCACCGAAGGATTTGCATGCGGCGATCGCCTGCCGTCGGAACGGGAGCTCTCGACCAGGCTGGAGGTGAGCCGGGCTTCGCTGCGCGAGGGCCTGATCGCGCTGGAGCTGACCGGCGTGGTGGAAGTGCGCAGCAATTCCGGCGTTTATATATGCGACCGTCCAGGCCACTCGCCCCTGCCGGAAGCCGGGCCAGGGCCGTTCGAAGTGCTGTCCGCACGGCGCGTGATCGAATCGGAAATCGCCGCCAACGCCGCGCAGGTCGCGACCGACCGCGCCATCGACGCCATCCTGGTCGCGGTGGAAGCCATGGAGCGCGACCACGACGACGTGGCCACCAATGAGCAGGCCGACCGCAACTTCCATATGGCGATTGCCAATGCCACCGGCAACAGCGCGCTGGTTGGCGTGATGAATCACTTATGGGATCAGCGCGGCCACCTGTGGCATAAGCTCAAGGAGCACTTCCAGACCGAAGAGCTGCGCAAGGAAACCCTGGGCGACCACCGCGCGATCTTGCAGGCCATCGCCAGCCACGACCCGGCCGCCGCCCGCAAAGCCATGCGCGTGCACCTGGGGCGCGTTACCCGAACCTTCTCAGCTTAGGAGTTTGACTTTGAACGCATCACGACAATTGCGCCGCCGCAGCCTGCTGCGAGCTGGCACCGCCGCCCTCCTCGCCCCGCAATGGCTGCCGGCGCTTGCTGCCGCAGGCGCACGATCCGCTACATCGGCCAATACGCCTGCCGCCGGAACCGCGGCAGCCCGCGCCGCCGCTTGGCGCCGCGCCGATGCCATCGTCGCCGCGCTGCGTGCGCCGGTCACCTTTCGCAACGAAGACTTCCTGGTCACGAATTTCGGCGCGCTGCCGTGCGAGACGAAGCAAGTCAAAGCCTGGGTCACCCACGACGACCAGGAACTGGTGCCGACCCAGGCCGACAACGCCCACGACTGCTACGCCGGCTTCAAGGCCGCCATCGAGGCATGCGCCGCGGCAGGCGGCGGCCGCGTGGTCATCCCGAAAGGCCATTGGTACTGCGCCGGCCCGCTGGTGCTGCGCTCCAACGTGCACGTCCACCTGCAGGCCGGCGCCCATATCCTGTTCTCTCAAAATCCCGAACACTACGCCCGCAGCGGCGACTTCGACTGCGGCCCTAACGGCAAGCTCACGCTCTCACGCTGGCAAAGCAACGACTGCCTGAACTACTCGCCGATGATCTACGCCCTCAACGCCAGGAACGTCGCGCTGACCGGCGAAGACTGGACTTCAATACTGGATGGCCAGGGCGGCGTCGCCTTCAACGAAGCCGGCGATTGCTGGTGGTCCTGGAAAGGCAGGAACCGAACCATGAACGCCGTCTCGCAAACCACCGCGCCCGGCTACAAGGAAGGCCAGCCCACGCAAGTGGTCCCCAACCCGCTCAACAAACCGCTGTCGGAAATCGCTCCCGCCCTGAATGCCGCCCAGCGCAAGCTGATCGAAGGCGATGGCGACAAATGGCGCAGCGACGAACGCTACCTCCCTGCCCTGTCCGAAGCCGGCGTGCCGGTGGAGCTGCGCGTATTCGGCAAGGGCCACTACCTGCGGCCGCCGATGATCCACTTCATCAACTGCGCCAATGTTTTGCTTGAAGGCTACCACGTGAAGAACACGCCGTTCTGGCAGCATCACCCGGTCAACTGCCGCAACCTGGTGATCCGCAAGGTCCACGCCGAAAGCCGTGGCCCGAACAGCGACGGCTTCGACCCCGAGTCCTGCGACCACGTGCTGGTGGAGGATTGCGTCTTCGATTCGGGCGACGACTGCATCGCCATCAAGGCCGGCAAGAACCGCGACATCCAATACGGGCCGACGCGCAATATCGTGATCCAGGGCTGCACCATGCACAGCGGCCACGGCGCAGTCACGCTCGGCTCCGAAATGGCCGGCGGCATCGAGCATGTCTACGCGCGCAACCTGGTGTTCGAGAACGTGCACTGGCAAACCGACCCGCTGAATATCGCTATCCGCCTCAAGACCAATATGAACCGCGGCGGGTACCTGCGCCACTTTTACGTCAGGAACGTGGAGATCCCGAACGGTGTGCAGCTTAGCGCATCGCATTACGCGCTGCTGCCCGGCTCACCGATCGACACCGAGGGACTGGCCACCGCCGCCGGAGCAGTCATCTCCTTCGACTGCGACTACCAGCCGTCGGCCGACAGCGTGCGGATCCGGCCGCCGGAGGTATCCGACGTCCACATCGAAAACATCACTGTCGGCAATGTGAAAAAAGGCCGCACTACCGGTTCGTGCTACCAGGCCATCGCCATCCTCGGCCCGGTCGCCAGCGACTACAACGGGCCGCAGCCGGCGCCAACTGTGCTGCCGGTGCGGCGGGTCACCATCAGCAACTGCGACTTCGGCAACCCCGTCAATGCCACGCAACCGATCTGGCTGTACAACGTATCCGATCTCAGGCTGGAAAACGTGACCATCGGCGGCAAACGCCTTAAGGCTACCCTAAGGTCCTGATTGGACAATCCTCGCGAACGCCAGTATGCTTTCGCGAATGATGATGGACAGCATACTGGCGCACATCGAGGCCGCGCCCTCGTCGCGCGATACGTCCCTGCTGCAGGAACTGGTTGGCACGGTGCGCCCCAAGCACGCCAGCGACCTGCAGCAGGCTACCAACCGCCTGCGCGCCCTGGCGCACCTTCTTGCCACGCGGCCCGAATGGGCGCAAGCGTTGCGCGAATACCTCGCCGAAGTCATTGGACAGCGCAAGCTGGTGCACCTGCTGACCGATACCGGTGTCTTGCAGAACCAGGGCTTCTTTGGCGAACTATGGCGCCGCCTGAACCACAAATGGCTGCCGCCGACCATTAACGACGCGTACCTGAAGGACGTATTCGGCCAGGTCTTCAATCACCGCGACGATTACAAGTGGGTCAATGGCGTCGAGCCAGCGGTCTGGCTGGACCTGCTCGAAGCTCTCCAATTGCCACAGCATGGCTGGCTGCAAGGCCAGGTGCTGGGCGAACTGCTGGAAGCCATCCAGGTGCTGTCCTACCGTATCAGCGCCATCGGCCTGGAGCCCGAACTGGTGCGAATCCATCCGGACATCGAACGCTTCGAGTCGCCCTTCCTGCGCCAGAATGCCGAAGTGGTGCAGCTCACGGAAGCCTGGCGTGCCCGCCTGGTCGACGCGCAGGCCGAGGTTCCGGACGCCCGCCACCTCGATGTGCTTCTCAGCCAGTGTGAAGAGATTATCGGACGCGTGCGAAAAGCAGCGTCCGTGCAAGGGGTGTCGGTCAGCCTGACCCGCCTGCTTCTGCGCCTGACGCAAAGCATCGACCGCCTGCGCATCCTGCTGGACCTGCTGGAGGCGCCGGCGCTGCAGCAAGCCCTGCCCACTGCGCTCGCCCTGTTCCGGCAACTGGTGGAAGCGGACAACCGCAAATTGAGCCTCACCGACCTGTTCCAGACCAATACCGAATTGCTGGCGTTGCAGGTAACGGAACATGCCGGCCGTTCGGGGGAACACTACGTGGCCAGCAGCCGCACCGAATGGCTATCCATGATGCGCTCCGCGGCCGGCGCCGGCTTCATTGTCGGCTTCATGGCCACCCTCAAGGTACTGATGGCCCGCCTGCTGCTTGCCCCGATCGGCTATGCGGCGCTGTATAGCCTGAATTATTCCCTCGGCTTCATGCTGATCCACGTGCTGCATTTCACCGTGGCGACCAAGCAGCCGGCAATGACGGCCGCGCGCATTGCCGCCGCCATCGACGAAGGCCAGAAAAAACTCGATGAACTGGCGGAGCTGGTGGTCAGGGTGCTGCGCTCGCAGTTCGTGGCGATCGTCGGCAACGTGGCACTGGCCATGCCTACCGCTTTCGCCATTGCCGTGGCATGGCAGGCCGCCTTCGGCCAGCACCTGGCCGGCGCTGAAAAAGCTCAACACCTGCTGCACGATATCGACCCGCTCCACAGCCTGGCACTGCCGCACGCCGCCATCGCCGGCGTGTGCCTGTTCCTGGCGGGCTTGATCTCGGGCTATTACGACAACAAGGCAGCCTATAACGATATCGCAGCGCGCTTGCGACAGTTGCGCTGGCTGCGGTGGCTGCTCGGTGAACACCGCCTGGCGCGCGTCACCGACTACATTGGCCGCAACCTCGGCGCGCTGGCGGGCAATTTCTTCTTCGGCATCATGCTGGGCACGATCGGTACCCTCGGTTATGTGCTGGGCCTGCCGATCGATATCCGCCACGTTACCTTCTCCAGCGCCAATTTCGCCTTCGCGCTGGTCGGGCTGGACTACCAGCTCACCACCGAGCAATGGCTGCTGTCGCTGTCAGGCATTGTGTTGATCGCGCTGACCAACCTGGCGGTCAGCTTCACGCTGGCCCTGCTGGTTGCACTGCGCTCGCGCCGCGTCAGTTTCGGACGCGGCCGGGCCCTGGCTGGCCTGGTATGGCAGCGTTTCCGCCAGTCGCCGCGCAGCTTCTTCCTGCCGCCGCGCGAGGCAGTTTGAGCTTATCCGTGCAAGGACGCACAGATCTTTTTGCCTGGCCGGGGTAAAGTACATCAGCTTGGTTAAAGGAGGGGATCGGATGAATGAACTCGTCCCAAGCGACCTGGAAGCCGAGAGCACGGCTACTGTTGATGGCTTCACTTACACGGTGACAGTTTTTCACGACGAATCGGGATACTGGGCGCACCTGAGCTGGCAGGACAGGAAGGCAGAACAAGCAACTCCGCCATTTTCGAACGCCCGCGCCGCCATGATCGAAGGCCATTCGCTGGCCGAAGAATATATCCTCGCATGGCGTAGTTGAGTGGCGGTTGCAGCAGTGGCCGACTGTCATCTTTTCCGACAACAGCACGGGGAGTTGGCTCATGCGTCGGATGCGGCAACGTGCAAAAACTTGATGCGAGGGCGTGTGGCATGCTAGAGTGCAATGACTCTGGCCACGGCACGCCCCGACCCGCATGCCGCCGCCCTGACTTTCGCTGCACCCTGCTCTTGTGCGCTAGCTTCGATATGAAACAGCATGCGCACGCCCACACCTTCCCTCATCCTGAACGCCCACTGTATCGACTTCGTCTACGGCGGTGTATATGCCTGGGCCTACCTGGCAACAGCCGGCATAGCCGATCCCGACATCATTGCCATCTTGTCCACGCCGTTCAACCGCTGGGCTGAGGCAACACCCAATATTGCCGACGTCGCCCACCGGGCCATGCGCACGGTCGGTATTCAGCGCCCGGTAGAAGCCTACGACTGTACAATGCCATGACCAACTTACAACTTGCTCACCCGAAGGAAGATGCAACTTGGCTCCAACCAGGCAACCAAGACGGCCCACCATCCGCCGCATGCTGTTCGCACTCGTGCTGGCATGCGCGCTACCGGCAACCCTGGGCTTCGGCCTGCTGATCCAGCACTTTTATACCCGCGAGCGGGCGCAGGTTGAACGGGACTCCCTGTTCGTGGTGCGGTCGATGATGCAAGCGGTTGACCGGGATCTCGACCTCGGTATCGTTGCGGCGCGCGCGCTGGCCATGTCCGCTGAACTTGACCATGGCGACCTGGCCGGCTTCCACCGTAAAGCCATGGGCATCGTCAATGCCGGTTTTCCCGGCTCGAACATCGTCCTCAGCACGCGCGACTCGGTGCAATTGCTGAATACCTTGCGCCCCTTCGGCCAGCCAATTCCCGATCCCGGCAGCCGTGAACGGATCCAGCGCGTATTCGAAACGGGACAAGTAGTAGTGTCGGACGTCTTCATTGGCGGCGTCACCGGCCAGCCGCTGGTCGCAGTCCACGTGCCGGTGATACGGGGCGGCCAGGTTGTGTATTGCCTCTCGGTCGGCTACCAGCCGGCCCGTCTCGGGCGCGTGCTCACTTCAGGCACCCTGCCGAAGGACCGCGTCATCGCCATCTTTGACCGGCAAGGGACGATCATCGCCCGCACCCATGAGGCCGAGCGTTTTGTCGGCAAGCCCGGCTCGGACAGCCTGGTTAAGCGGCTGTCGGAGGTGAATGAAGACGTGTTCGAATCCACCACACTGGAAGGCATTCCCGTTTATACGGTCTTCACCCGTTCAAGCCGCAGCGGCTGGGCGGTCGCCGTGGGTGTGCCGCGCGCCACCATCCTGCAGGAGCTGCTGGCCTCCGTCACCTGGCTGACCTGGATCGTGCTGGCTTTGCTGCTGGCCGGCTTTGGCCTTGCATGGTTCATCAGCGGGAAAATCCGTCAGCTCGAAGGCCTGATCCACGAACGCACCGACCAGCTGGAAGATGCCAACCTGCGCATCAGTACCGTAGTCGACAGCGTTGGCGAAGGGATTGTCACCATCAACGAGGAAGGCCGGATCGAAACTTTCAACCGCGCTGCCAGCCAGATTTTCGGCTATTCGGCAGAAGAAGCGATCGGCGCCGGAATTCAGCTCTTGATGCCCGAATCCATGCGCGACGCACACCAGCAGGGCATGCAGCGCTTCCTGTCGGGCGGCGCGCCGCACGTGATCGGCAAGGGAGCGGTCGAGCTGCCGGCCCTGCGCAAGGATGGCAGCCGGTTCACGGTCGAACTGACCATCAGCGCCATCATCGATGAGGGCAAGTACCGCTTCGTCGGCGTGCTGCGCGACGTGACCGAGCTGAAAAAATCGCAGGCCGCCTTGCGCGACGCCGTCAAGGAAGCACAGGCGGCCAACGCGGCAAAAAGCTCCTTCCTCGCCAATATGAGCCATGAATTGCGCACGCCGATGAACGCCGTGCTCGGCATGGCGCACCTGATGACCACCACCCTGCTGTCGCTGGAGCAGCGGCGCTACCTGACGATGCTGCGCACGTCCGGCCAGTCCCTGTTGGCACTGCTGAACGATATCCTCGACTTTTCCAAAATCGAAGCGGGCAAGATCCAGCTCAACGCCACCCGCTTTGAGCTCGATGCGGTGCTGCATTCCGTGTCGACCATTATGAGCGTGAATGCCGGCGAGAAGGAGTTGGAACTGGTGATCGGCGTGGAGCCTGACGTTCCGCGCATGCTGGTTGGCGATCCCTTGCGCTTGCAGCAGGTACTGGTCAACCTGACCAGCAATGCGATCAAGTTCACGGCGAAGGGCGAAGTCAGCCTGAAGGTTGAATGTGCGGAGTGCGACGAGCAGCGCTCCGTCATGCGCTTTATCGTGCGCGATACAGGCATCGGCATTTCGCTGGAACAGAAACTCAATTTGTTTGCACCCTTTGCCCAGGCTGACGAATCTGTCACCCGTAAGTATGGCGGTACCGGGCTTGGCTTGGTGATCTGCCAGCGGCTCGTCGAACTGCAAGGTGGCAGCATCGCGCTCGATAGCCGGCCCGGCGAAGGCAGCACCTTTACCGTCACTCTGCCGTTCGGCAGCGTACCTGCCGGCCAGCAGCAAGCACCAGCCGGCGCAGGCTCGCGGCCGCTGCGCGTACTGGTGCTGGACGACCATTTCACCAGCCGCGTCTACCTGTCCAAAACACTGCAAGCGTGGGGCTGGGGCGTCGACGTCGCTTCCTCCGGCGCGGAAGCGAAAAAGATGCTTGCCCTCGCTGCCCAGCGCGACTTGCCCTACGATGTGATACTCGCCGACTGGAGCGTGCCCGATGAGGACCAGCGCTATATCGATTCGCTGCGCCACCCACAGGAGCGGGCTGCCCCCGTGATACTCATGGTCAGCGCCTACGAACGCAGCAAGATCCTCGAAGAAGAGGCGGATCGCGAGGGCCTGGTCACCAAACCGATTACCGCTTCGGCGCTGTACGACGCGGTGCATGAGGCGTTGGACCAGGCCGAGATGCCGCAGGTTCAAACGGATATCGCGCCAACCCAGCGCTTGAGCGGCCGCCTGCTGCTGGTTGAAGACAATGCGATGAACCAGTTGGTCGCAGTCGGCATCCTGGAGCGCGCCGGTGCCAGCATCGAAGTGGCCAACAATGGCGAAGAAGCCGTGCGCATGCTGCGCGAGGCGCCTGGGGCCTACCGCCTGGTCCTGATGGACGTGCAGATGCCGGTCATGGACGGCTATACGGCCACCCGCATCATCCGCCAGGAGTTGGGCCTGACACTGCCGATCGTGGCGATGACCGCCGGCGTCATGGAATCCGAACGCGCCGACTGCCTGGCAGCCGGGATGGACGATTTCATTCCCAAGCCGCTGGACATCGACGAGATGATGCAGACGCTGGAGCGCTACCTGCCGCCTTAAACCCTGAGGATGCCGCGCAAGCCGCGCGCTGCGTAATACGACTCTGCGCCGTTGTGATACAGGAAGACGTGGCCGTAGCGCCGGTCGCAGAACAAGGCGCCGCCAAGCTTGCGGATATCGGCCGGGGTTTGCACCCAGCTTGAAGTCTTGCTGTCGAATTCACCCAGCGTTTGCAGGTAGCGGTATTCGGCTTCTGTCAGCAGCGTGATGCCGATCGCTTTCGCCACTTCCAGCGCACTGCCGGATGGCTTGTTCTCTTTGCGCGCATCCAGCGCGGCCTTGTCGAAGCACAGGCTACGGCGGCCTGCCGGGCTTTCCGGCGAACAGTCGCAGAAGACAATCTCGCCGCTATCCGGATCCACGCCCACCACATCCGGCTCGCCACCGGTACGCTCCATTTCCTCCAGCACGCGCAACTTCTCTGGATTTTCATCCAGGCGCGCACGCACAACATTCCAGGCCAGCCCATCATGCCGGGCCATATGCTCGTGGAATCGACGTTCGAGGAGGTCGATCATGGCGCCCGATCCTTCAGCCGCGCCATCGGCCCTGGTGCAATTTGCGGCTGTTGAGCTCCGCACAGCACGGGAGCAGCTACAAGAGCCAGGGAAATGAGCAAGTGGGGTTTTTTCATCCGACAAATCCTATCAGGATTCGTGAACGCATGCGCGGCGCCGAGTCCATATCAAACCTTCATGGACCGAGCGACTTTCAGCATACCTCGGGGCGATGGCCTTGCGCTAGCATCGTGCCCGAATGAATGACAGGGAGACGAGATGAAAAAATTCCGGGTGCTGCTTGCCTTGTTGGCGGCAGCCGCGATGCCCGCCTGGGCCGGGCAGTTTGCAAAAGGCGCCGACATCGGCTGGCTGCAGCAGATGGAGGCAAGCGGCTACAAGTTCTACAACGACCAGGGCAAGCGGGAAGACGCACTGCAAATTCTCAAGGACAACGGCATCAACACGGTACGCCTGCGCACCTGGGTAAATCCCTCGGAGGACCGGACCAATGGCCATAACAACAAGGATGAAACCATCGCCATGGCCGTCCGCGCGCAGCAAATGGGCATGCGCGTAATGATCAACTTCCATTACAGCGATAGCTGGGCCGACCCGTCGCAGCAGAAAAAGCCTGCAGCCTGGGCTGGCCATGACTTCCCTCGCCTGCTGGAAGACGTCTACAGTTATACCAACGATGTGATGAGCGCCCTCAAGGCGGCTGGCGTCACGCCGGAATGGGTCCAGGTAGGCAATGAAACACCAGGCGGAATGATCTACCCGGAAGGCAGCACCAACAACTGGCCACAACTGGCGCAGTTAATCAACCAGGGCTACGATGCCATCAAGTCCGTGAGCCCTTCATCCAAAGTCATCCTGCACCTCGATCGCGGCAACGACAGCAAGCGTTTCAGGACCTGGTTCGACAACGCAACAGCCAACGGCGCGCGCTACGACGTGATCGGCATGTCCTACTACCCCTACTGGCTGCCCGGCAAACCGGATTACAAGAAGTCGATTGGCGACCTTGCCCGCAATATGAACGACATGGCCGCGCGCTATGGCAAGGAAGTCATGGTAGTGGAAGTCGGCGGTGAAGACCGCCGCGCGCAAAACACCTATGACATGCTGGTTGCCGTGCAGCGCAAAGTCAAAGCGGTTCCCGGCCAGAAGGGCCTGGGCGTCATCTACTGGGAACCGCTGGGCGCACGAAGCTGGAGCAAGTACCCGCTCAGCGCCTGGGGCGATGACGGCAAGCCGACCAGGGCGATGAAGGCCTTCCTCGCCGAATAAGCGCTTTCGGCCCCGCGTCCGTCCTTGACTTATGTGGAAAGCTGCTCCAGGTAGCGCTGCGCATCCAGCGCAGCCATGCAGCCAGTCCCCGCACTCGTAATTGCTTGCCTGTAGACGTGGTCCTGCACATCTCCAGCGGCAAACACGCCATCTATCGAGGTCAAGGTTGCCATGCCGCCCAGGCCGGACTTCGTCTTGATGTAGCCGTCCTGCATGACGAGCTGGCCCTGGAATATGCCGGTATTCGGCTTATGTCCGATGGCGATGAAAACGCCATGCACCGCCAACTGTTCCAATTCGCCGCTGGCGTGGCCCAGAACGGCGCCGGTCACACCGCCATCGTCTCCTCGCACCTCGTGCAGGTTGGCGTTGAGCTTCAACACGACCCTTCCCTCGGCGACCTTCGACATCAGGCGATCGACCAGGATAGGTTCGGCGCGGAACCGTTCGCGCCGGTGCACCAACGTCACCCGTGCAGCAATGTTGGAAAGGTAAAGCGCCTCCTCCACCGCGGTATTGCCGCCGCCGACCACCAGCACCTCGCGGCCCCGGTAAAAGAAGCCATCGCAAGTGGCGCAAGCCGAAACACCGCGGCCCATGAAAGCCTGCTCCGATGCGAGCCCGAGGTACTGGGCCGAGGCGCCGGTAGCGATGATCAAGGCATCGCATGTATATTCGCCGGCATCGCCGACCAGCCGGATCGGGCGCTCATGCAGGTGGGCGCTGTGGACGTGGTCGAATATGAGGCGGGTGCCGAAGCGTTCCGCATGGTCGCGGAAGCGCTGCATCAGGTCCGGCCCCTGCACGCCCAGCGGGTCGGCCGGCCAGTTCTCCACATCGGTTGTGGTCATCAACTGGCCGCCTTGCTCCAGTCCCGTAATTAACGTCGGCTGCAAATTGGCGCGGGCAGCGTAGACAGCGGCGGTGTAGCCAGCAGGGCCGGAACCAAGAATGAGCAGTCGGGAGTGTTGTGGCATGTCGGATTCCTCAGTTAATTACGATGCTGAGTTAATACCGGCATGCCTCCAAAAAGTTCATTCCAAGTGAATCAGAACGCTTTTTTTCCCGGCATGAGGTCATGCGGATGGCGCCAACCCGGAAGATCGCTGATGCGCTCCTTCCAGGCCGCGATGTGGGGGAACTCGCCCATGTCGATGCCGGTTTCTTCAGGCATGTAGACATAACCAATCAGCGACAGGTCCGCGATGGTGAGCCGGTCGCCGACCAGGAACCTGGAGCCGGCCAGGTGTTTGTCGACGATACGGTAGGCACCAATTGCCCGATCGCGCAGGAACTGGGTAACCGCCGAATCGCTAGTCTTCTGCAGGCCGACCATGAAGCGCAAAGTGGCGTAATAGCTGGTGAACTTGTGGTTGTCGAACAGGATCCAGCGCCAGATGTCGCGCTTTTCGTCCTCGTTGCGGGGCCCGAATTGGCCAGTCACCTCGGCCAGGTAGTCGAGGATCACGCCAGACTGGCTGATCTTCAGGCCCTTATGTTCCAATACCGGGATCTCTCCCATTTCGTTGAGGTTCTCGCGCCAGCTCTCCGTGCGCGTCTCGCCGCCGAAATAGTCCACTACCACGGGTTCCCAGTCCGCCTTGGCCAAGGCCAGGAATAGGGCAACCTTGTACGAGTTGCCGGAAGCAGCAAAGCAGTGCAATTTGAATTCCGCCATCTTGGTCCTTTTGAGTTGGGTGTAGTCAGCCGGACAATAGTAAAACAGTTTGCCGGCGGCTGCAGGCGCCCTACTTCACCAGGACCTTGTCGGTACGGCGCAGCCATGCTTCGTGCAGGACAGTCCAGGTCACGCCGCCATCTGTGCTGGCATCCCACACATGGTGCACGCCGCCAGGAATTGGCTTCCAAACCGTGCGATGGAATTCCCGCTCGCCCTTGTCGTTAATGAAGTAGCCGGTCATCAGCATACGGTCCCCCTGCCAGCCGCCATCGATTGGCGCGAAGTTGCCGCGTGCACTGGTCCAGACATGGCGCCAAAGCTTGTGCTTGCGGTCATACATGCTGAGGCTTGTGCCTGCGCCGTTTTCCGTGCCATTACCGCGCCACCATTCCTGCAAGACGCAGCCCTGTTCAACCTTCTCGATCACCGTGTGGCCAAGCAGCTTGCCGCCGCGGTCGAACGCTTCCCAGTTGCCGACCCAGAAGTCGAACTGCATGTATTCAGGCGCGCCGCAGGCGGCATTCTCGGCCCCGTGAGCGGATACGGCGATCAGCATGGCAACGGCGAGCAGGAACTTGCGTATCATTTTCTTTCCTTTGATGAGTGGTTGAATGGCACCATTGTCGCCACCGGAGACACCGGCCAACAGCCATCAAATGAACAACGCGCTTTCAAAATTGAACAACGCGATAGAATGCGGCGATGAGCAAATTCCCGACCAGCCGACTCGCCTGGAACGATTACCAGGTGATTCTTGCCGTTGCCCGCCACGGCTCCCTGTCCAAAGCCGCCGAAGCCTTAGGTTCCAGCCATCCAACCCTAGTCCGCCGCATTCGCGATATCGAGGCCAGCCTCGGCGCCACCTTATTTGAGCGTAGCCGCCAGGGATACCAGCCAACCGCAGCGGCGACGCAGTTGCTGGCGCTCGCGGAGGAATTCGACTTGCGCCTGCGCGACCTGGAGCGGGACGCCGAGCTGGGAACGGCCGGCCGCCTGACCCTGGCGACGACCGAGGTCCTGATGCCACGCATCGTACCGCCGCTGCTGGCGCACTGCCGGCGCGAGCTTCCCGATATCACGATCAATCTGCAGGTCGGCGAAAACCTGGCGAACGTGCGCCAACGCGAAGCCGACATCGCCCTGCGATCCGGCGGCGAGCCGGATGGCGACTTGATTGGCCGCGTAGTTTGCAATATCGAGGTGGCGATCTACGCGCCGGCAGGCTGGCCCAACGTATCCGAAGAAAACCTGCACCAGCAGGCTTGGGTCACGGTCGACGAATCGCTGGGGCACCTGGCGTCATCGAAATGGCTTGAAGCGGAAGGGTTGATGCGGCGCGCGGTTGTGCGCTGCTCAAGCACCCTGGCTGTATGCAGGCTGCTTGAAGAGGGACTTGGCGTAGGCATATTGCCTTGCCACCTGGGCGACGCCAACCCGCGCTTGCGCCGTGTTTCATCGCTGTTGACGGACTTCCGTTCGCAACTATGGCTGCTCACGCCACGCCAGTTGCGTGGCGTGCCGAAGGTGTCGGCAACGGTCGAATGCCTGACCGCCGGCCTGCGCGAGATGAAAGACCTGTTCGAAGGCCGAAGCGCTTAGTTCAGGTAGCTGCTGCGTGCCTTGCGCTCTTTGCGGAACAGCCATGGCTCCAGCGGGTCGCGCTCGGACCATAAGCCGACCCGGGAATTGCGCGCGGCGGCCTCGATTGCAGGCAGCGATGGATCATGGTTGTACTGGGGATAGACCCAAGCCATGCCTTTGCGAACTTGCGCCACATTGGCATTGACATCGCCGCAGTGCACCACTGCCACGGTGCGTCCGTAGCGGTCCTGTTTCCCGGAATCGAGCGTCGCATCGCGGCCAAAGCAAAGGTCCGACAGAGACTGCTTCGAGCGCGCGCCAAAAGGCTGCTTCTTTTCCGGCGCATCGATATTCGCAAGGCGAACTTTGACAGGATGGCCTTTGCTCAACACAGTCAGCGTGTCGCCGTCGGAAACGCCGATCACAGTGTCTGCGCAGGCTTGATTGCAAATCAGTGCAAAAATCAGTGCAAGCTTCTTAATTTCATTACTCCAATTGTTTGGACGGCCGCAATTGTATCGTCACAGTGCGACTTCCGCAGCCAGCTTGAACGTGCGCTGCCCGCTGCCTGTCACTTCTCGCACGGCATAGCGGCGCCCGTCCTCGAATATCTGAGTGCTGCGTGCGTCAGGATTCAAGGCATTGCTTGCAGTGGCACGCAAGGCCAGGCCCGGACGCAGCAGCCAGCTGGCCTGCAAATCGAGGCGGCGTTCGGTGTTCCGCCCGCTCCATTGAAAGACCGAGGTGTGCGCCAGGGCACCTTTCTGCAGGTTCCAATTGAAGCCAGCCGTCATACCGCCGCCGAAGCGGAAATCGAAGCCGGCGTTGACAGTCAGCGGCACCTGCTCGCCAAGACGGTTTCCGGGCCCCGTTACGGATTCCACGTGCGACCAGTTGCGCGTCAAGCCCAGCCGCGCCATGGACCCCGGGCCGAGCGCCAGGCGGCCGTCAAACTCCAGGCCTTGCGTGACCGCGCCACCGATGTTGCTGGGTGTAGCCACCCACTTCCCCTTGTCCTCGAACAGCACCTGCTGGATGACATTGGCGATGCGCCGATGATAAGCGGCCACGCTGACCATGCTTTCCCTGTCAAAATACCTTTCGTAAGCGGCATCGATTCCCCACGCCAGTTCGGGGCGCAGGGCCGGGTTGCCCTGAACGTCGGGATTTGCCGGGCCGTTGCCATTGTTGACGGTGAAGCGGCGCGGCACCAGGTCGCGCGTGTTGGGCGCCTTATAGCTGCGCGCCAGGCCAAGCCGCAACTGGTCGCGCGAACCGGGCAAGCGCCATAGCAGGTGCGCCACCGGGCTCCACACACTGGAGCTGCTGCCGGTGTTCGCCAGGTCGCGTCCATTGGTCAAGGTGCGCAGACCCTCCCAGCGCAAGCCAAGATATGCATCGAGCACGGGCGATACCGTCCATTCGTCTTGTGCGTACATGGCGAGCCGCCGCACGCGGGCCGTATAGCGCTGGTCAAGTTCACCGAGCGGCACTCCTGCCGCACTGGCATCTTCCTGTCGCCGCCATTCGGCGCGCCGCGCTACCGAGCCTTCCCACCCTGCTGCCAGCACGTGCCCGCCGCCGGCTCCCAGGCGCAGCTTGCCGCTGCTGCTGGCACCGTCATCCGCCGCGCTGGAGATGACGTGGCGCTGCCAGAGCGCATCTCCCGCCGCGTTACTGCCGTTGAAAACGTAATCGCTGTTGCGCCGGTTATGCGCCACTCCGGCTTTCCATTCAATGCGGCTTGCTTCGCCAAGCGGATGGCTGGCCTCGACGTCGCTGCGAACGATCTCTGTGCGGGCGCCGGCACCGTATGCGCTCACCGGGTAATCGCTCGATTCGCCAGACAGGACGGTTTCCCGGGCAGTTCCACGGTTGCGATTGCGGGCATGATCGAGCAGGCTTTGCCATGCCATCTTCGTTCCGCCATCGAATTTCCAGTTCAGGCGTGGGGCAAGTCCCAGCCGCTCAATGCTCGAAAAATCATCTTCAGCAGTGAGTCGCATGGACGACGGTGTGCTCTCGAAGATGCCGCTGGCAGCTGCGCTTTTCCCACGCGATGCCTGTAGCGACAGGTTGCCGGAATAATCCTCTCCAGGGCGCGAAAGATCGAACGAAGCATCCGGTGACCAGCCGGCGCCGGACTGCTTTCCGGCCAGCGTGGCCAGCGACCTGGCGCGTCCACCGCTTCGGCGCAATACGATGTTGATGCTGCCGGCAATACCCTGGGCGCTACTGTCGGCACTTGCGCTGCGCAGGATTTCGATGCGTTCTATGAGTTCTGGCGCCAGGCTATCGGGCGAAAACCCCGGCGGTGCGGGTTCGCCATTCAGCAGGAACTGCGTGCGCCCGCCGCCAAGCCCGCGCAACTGCACCTGTCCGCCGCTTACCGTCACTCCAGGCTGGCGCCGCAGGGTATCTGCCAAGGTGGAATCGCCGTAGCGCAAAAGCTCTTCGCGTGAGACGACGACCCGGCCGGCACCGTCGTCGCGGCGTTGCTGCAAGGCGCTGGCCGCCTTGACCTCGACACGCGGCACGTCGTTTTCGGCGCTGGCGAAAAGCGGAACTAACAACAGGGAAAGCAGGATTCGCATCGTAATAACCAGGTTGTGGAAGAACGATGCGCATTGTTGGCGAGAGTTCCGGAAAAAAGATGTGGATTGTGATGAACACCCGCACCACCGGGACGAATGCCCAAATGCGGCTGATATACTGCGGCGCCATGGAACGACTACTTTCAATGCCAAGCTGGCTGCGCGCCTTGCTCGCCAACGTAGCGCTATGGACGCTGGTCTGCGCGCTGGCCGGCATCACCACCTACGGCGATCGAATCGACAGCGGCGATACCCGCAGCTACTGGCAAATGACTGCCGGCTGGTGGTTCGGCTATTCAGTGATGATGGTCCAGAGCTATTTGCTGTACATGCTCTACCGCCGCCATCCCGCATGGCTCGCCAGCATGCGGCGCGTCGGCCTGGGCTACCTCGCCTATCTCGTAGTGTGCTGGCCCAGCGCGATGCTTGGTCTGGCCTTCCGCCGCTGCTTCAAATTCGGCATTGCACCGACGCTCGGGAATGCCTGGAACTACGTCATCACCATGGACAAGCTCGAATGGTTCGTCGAGTATGTGCTGCTGACGATGGCCTTTGGTGTCGTAGTAGCCATCCTGCTTTGGCGCCAACGGCGGCAGCAAGACCAGCAACTGGCACTGGCCCTGCTATCTCTTGAGCGCCAGCGGCTCGCCGCACTGCGCGGCCAGCTCGAGCCGCACTTCATTTTCAACACGCTGAGCGCGATCGGCGCCATGGTGCGCATGGACGACAAGGCACTCGCGCTGGACGGTCTGTCCCGTCTCGGCGACCTGCTGGAATATGCCCTGGCAAGCAGCGAAAACGACTGGGTGGACGCCAGCAAGGAGCTGGAATTCGTTCAGCATTACCTGGACTTGCAACGCCTGCGTTTTGGCGAGCGCCTGCAAGTGCGCATCGAAGGCGCCCATTTGCTCGACGACGGCATCGATTGTCCACCGATGCTGCTCCAGCCATTGGTCGAGAACGCCCTGCGCCACGACCTTGAATGCCATGCAGGCGCCAGCGATATTGAGATCACCTTCACGCGGCAGGACAACCAGCTTAAAGTGCGGGTCTCAAATCCCGCCAGCCCCCAGGGTGCACCCTCCGCAGGCTTGGGAATCGGCCTGCGCGGCATCCGCGCACGCCTTCAACTGGCCTACGGCGACGCAGCCAGCCTGGTGACCAGGCGCGCCGGGCACCGCTTCCTGGCGGAGCTTTCGCTCCCCTGCAGGTCGCAACAATGAAAGCGCTCATCGTAGACGACGAGGGCCATGCCCGCACCAATCTCCGGTTTGCCTTGCAGGCATTGCCGGGCTGGGAAGTTGCCGCGGAATGCGCCAGTGCGGCGGCCGCGCGCACCTTCCTGGAAAACGGCAGTGCGGATATCGTGCTGCTCGACGTGCAGATGCCCGTGGAGTCCGGCCTGGACTTTGCACTTGAACTAAGCCGCCGCGAAGCGCCGCCATTGATCGTGTTCGTGACCGCCCACCGGGGGCACGCGCTGGAAGCATTTGACGTGCACGCGCTCGACTACATCGTCAAGCCGGTGGACGAACGCCGGCTGCAGCTGGCGCTCGAACGCGCCAGCAAACTGCTCGACCAGCGAGCGGCCTATACGCAAGCACTGCGTGGTTTCGTCGCTCCTTCCCCCGGGTATTGGAGCGAACTGGCCGTGCGTTCGGTCGGCAGGATCGACCGCGTCAACCTGGCGGACGTGCTATGGGTTGAATCGGCCGGCAACTATGTCGAACTGCACCTGCCGCAACGCACCTTCCTGCACAGAAGCACCCTGTCGGAGCTGGAACGCTACCTGGACCCCGCGCAATTCCTTCGCATCCATCGCCGCATCCTTGTGCGCAGCAGCGCGATGCTGGCCATTCGCCAACTTCAGGAAGGCAGCCACGAATTGACGCTGGCCGGCGGAGCGCAATTGCCGGTCAGCGAGCGTTATGCCGCGTCGGTAAAAAACCGCCTCGCCCGGCCTACTCCACCCAGCTGAAGCCATCGCGCGCCAGCAGCGCAAACGACTCGGATGGCCCCCAGGTACCGGCCGCGTAAGGATACGGCTTCTCGGCCAGCGTGCTCCAGCCGTTGATGATCGGATCGGCCCATTCCCAGGCCGCTTCCAGCTCATCGCGGCGCATGAAATGGGTCAGGCGGCCACGCACCACGTCGATCAGCAAGCGCTCATAGGCTTCGGCCCTGCGCTGCGAGAAAGCGGATTGCAGGTCCAGGTTCAGCGCAACCTGCTGCATCTGCATGCCGCTGCCGGGCTGCTTTGCCATGAGCTGCAGCTTGATCGCTTCCTCCGGCTGCAGTTCGATTACCAGCCGGTTGGCCACGCCGCCCGGCGTCTCCGGGAATAAGGGGAACGGAGGATTCGCGAACTCAATCACGATCTTGGACGAGCGGCGTGCCATACGCTTGCCGGTGCGAAGGTAGAACGGCACCTTGGACCAGCGCCAGGTGTCGACATAGGCGCGCATGGCCACGAAGGTCTCGGTATTGCTGCCGGCCGGCACATTGCGCTCTTCCAGGTAGCCAGGCACTTCCTGGTTGCCGCTCACGCCGCGCACGTATTGGCCACGAACGGTATCGCGCGCAATGGAGGCCAGGCTGAAGCGGCGCAGCGAGCGCAGGACCTTGAGCTTCTCGTCGCGCACCGCATCCGGCGCCAGCGAGGCAGGCGGCTCCATCGCGACGATGCACAGCAACTGCAGCAGGTGGTTCTGCACCATGTCGCGCATGGCGCCCGCACTGTCGTAGAAGCCGGCGCGGCTGCCCACGCCCACTTCTTCGGCAACCGTAATCTGCACGCTGGTGATATTTGGTGCGCGCCACAGCGGCTCGAGGATCGAGTTACCAAAGCGCAGCACCATCAGGTTTTGCACAGTTTCCTTGCCCAGGTAATGATCGATGCGGTAAATCTGCGATTCGTCGAAATGCTTGCCGACCGCTTCATTGATCTCTACTGCGGACGCCAGGTCGCGTCCCAGCGGCTTCTCGAGCACCACGCGTGCATTACGGTCGACCAGGCCGGCTTCGGACAATTTGTCGCAAATGGTGGTGAAAAGTGAAGGCGCGGTGGCCAGGTAGAACACCCGTTCCGCGCCCTGGCGCGAAACTTTTGCCAGCGGCGCCATGCCGTCTTTTTCCACATCGATGCGCACGAACTCCAGCAATTGCTGGAAGCTGCGCCATGCCTCGTCGGTGAAGTTTTCGGTGCTGATGAAAGGCCGCGAGTGCTCCTCGACGAAAGCCAGGTAAGCCGTGCGGTCATATTCCTGGCGGCCCGTGGAAATGATGCGGGTCCCGGGCGGCAGGTTGCCATGCAGGTGCGCCATATACAGCGCGGGCAGCAATTTGCGCATGGCGAGATCGCCCACCCCGCCGAAGATAATCATGTCGAGTGGCAGGCTGGAATCGAATTGGGGAGTAGATGTCATATCGAAGCTAAAGTTCAGTCACGGTAGCAAGTCGGAATGCTAATCATACCCAAAGTCGCATCCGGCGGCAGAAACCCGCTGAAATCGGCCCGTGACACCCTCCCCCCGCAGCGATCAATTATCCTTGGTAGCCTCCGGCATGGCCGAGGAATGATGGTTCATGATCTTCCATGCGCCGTTGATTTTTTCATAAACGTAGGTATAGCGCGCCCTTACCTTGGCCGGCTTGCCGTTCTTGACGATGTCGAAGGTATAGGCGCCGCTATCCACGGCCGTATTCTCGTCCAGCACCCGGATCTGGCGATAGTTGATCGTGCCTTTCGGCTTCAATGCCAGGAAATGGTCGAAATAGTCGGCAATTTCCTCCGGAGTGGCGCGGATCTTGTTCGACACGGTTGGCTGCAGCACGCCATTGGCCGCGTACAGTTTGACGACCTCACTGGTCTTTCCTGTCGCCAGGGCCGCATTCCAGCGGTCGAACAAGGCCGCAATTTCCTTCTCGGCCGCCGTAGCGGGGGCCGCCGCCACGCCTTGATACGAGACAGCCGCTTCGGCGGCATGGACGGCAGGACCGGCAAGCAGGGCAGCAACAAACAGCAGGGACTTCATTTTGGTTTCCTTTTGATGATTGAAGAGAACCCAGTATGCGAGGGCCGGAGAAAATAAAAATCTGCCGGCCGGCGGTGATGGTCTATGCCGACTGGCATATAATCAGGACGACATTTTTTGCAAACCTGCACGTGACCCCTCCATCAAATTCTCCCGTGGCCTCCGCCGACAATGCGCGCAACACACGCCGCCGGTACCGCTTCGGCGAAAGCAGCGCTGCGCGGTGGCGCTTGCTGACCGATGCGGCTGCAATTCTGGCGAGCGATGGTGCCCGCCCCAAGGCGCTGGCCAGCGTACTGGCCAAAACGCTGGCCTTCCTTTCCCTCGAAGACGGCGTGCTCCTGGAAGCGAAGGACGATGGTCTGCATGTCTGCGCCGCCCAAGGTGCGGTATCCCCCATTGGCGCGCGCATCATGCCCCGGCATGCACTGGCCGCCACCATGCAGCCCAGCCAGCAGGTGCCGGTCATCGGGCATGGCGTAAGCAGTACCCTGCGTATCAGCCGCGACCCGCAGGTGGGGCTGGAAGTACTGGTGCCATTGCACTTCGACGGCAAGAACCGCGGCGTTCTCGGCCTGCTCAGCGCGCAGCCCGCACCACCGCCGAACCAGGAGGACATAGCGACTTTGCAGGCCGTGGCCACGCTCCTGGCTGCGGCCCTGGCAGCCTCGAAACAAACGACTGCGAGGCCGGTGCGGCCCGGCCTGGCGGAGATCAGCGAAGTGCTGACCCCGCGCGAGTTGCAGGTATTCGCGCTCCTGCCAAGCGGCATGACAAATGCGGCGATGGGCGAGCAATTGGGCATCGCGACCGGCACGGTCAAAGTTCATGTCGAACGCATTTTGCATAAACTGGAGGTGGGCGACCGGACCCAGGCCGCCGTGCGCGCAGCCGACTACGGGTTCGGTCCATGACGATCCCGGACCGCAGGCAGCACCCGCGCCACTGGCCGCTGGCATGGAAAGGCGGCGTCGTCATCGCCGCCTCCACCGTTCTGCTGCTCGCTTCGGCGATCACCAGCTACCGGCTGGAGCGCAATACCGCCATCGCGACTACAGACATGATGCGCACCATGCGAGCGCAAAGCGAGATCCAGCACCTGCATATGCTGATCGCCGAAGCGGCAACCGGCGTGCGCGGCTACCTGCTGACTGGACGCGACGACTTCCTGACGCCCTACCGCGCGGCCAGCGAGCGATTACCCGCAACCCTGGCCAACTTGCAGGCCACCGTGAGCGATCCCGCTCAGCGTGCAAGCCTGCAGCGCGTACTGCCGCTGCTCCAGGCGAAGCTGGCCAGCCTTGACCAGTTGCGCGGCCAGCGCAATGCCAGCGAGGCCGAATTGCAGGAGCACCTGCTGCGCAGCAAACAGATCCTCGACCAGTTGCGCGCAGAAATCTCCGCCATGAACCGGCGCGAAGCCGCCCTGGTGGCGCAACGCACGGAAGAACTGCAGCAGGCGACGAACCGCAATCTCTGGACAACAATGGCCATCATTCCGGTTGGCCTGGCCGGCGCGCTGGCAACGCTGCTATTCATCATTGGCCTGGTACGGCGGGTTCGCCTGGCAGCGGAGAACGCGGAACGCCTGACACGCGACCTGCCGTTGGCGCTGGCTCCCGACAACACCGACGAACTGGGACAACTGGCCGAACGCCTGCACCAGGCCAGTTTGCTGCTGGCGGGGCGGGCGTCGGCTGCGCAGGCGGCCAGCGTGGCCAAGACGGAATTCCTGGCTCGCACCAGCCACGAATTGCGCACGCCGTTGCACGCCATCCTCGGTTATGCGCAGTTGCTGGTAGCCGATTGCCGCGAACCGCGCAACCGTGAACATGCGGCGCAGATCAGCACTGCCGGCCAGCATTTGCTATCGCTGATCAACGAAGTACTCGACATAGGCAGCATCGAAGCCGGCAAGCTGGCACTGGACAATGCACCGGTTTCCCTGGCGCCTTTGGTGGCAGAGGCGCTGGCCCTGGTACAGCCGATGGCCGGCAAACGCTCGGTCCAATTGCGCGCCAATCTTGCGCCAGCCTGCACAGTGCTGGCGGACCGCCAGCGCCTGTTGCAGGTATTGCTTAACGTGCTGTCCAATGCCGTCAAATACGGTGCACCCGGCGGCGCCGTCGATATTGGCTGGCGCATCGACGGCAACACAGTTTGCATCGATATCGATGACGATGGTGCCGGCATTCCACCTTCCCACCTGCATCGCCTGTTCGCGCCATTCGACCGGCTCGGAGCTGAACGCAGCCGGACCGAGGGAGCTGGCCTGGGCCTCGCTGTGTCGAAGGCATTGATGCAGGTGATGCGCGGTGATATCAGCCACTCCGCACGTCCCGGCAGGGGCAGCCGCTTTACCCTCACGCTGCCCGCCGTATTGGATAGCGCGGCTGCAACCGTTGCACTGCCCTGCGCATCCTCGCCGCCTGTCCCGTCCGGGGACAAGGCCACCCATCGCGCCTTACTCATCGAAGACGATGCTTCGACCCGCATCCTGGTCAGCACCCTGCTGCAACGGCGCCAGCGCTGGCGCCTGGCTATTGCTGAAGATGCTGCCGGCGGCGCCGAAATCGCACAAGAAATGCAGCCGGATTTACTGCTGCTTGGAGCAAGGCTGGCCGACTCCTTCGTTGCAGCCGGCGGAGAGGCAACGGGCCCCACCCCGGTATTGCTGGGTGCCGCAACAGGAACGGCTGGCGCGAGCTGGCAGCACCTGGACCAGCCTCTCAAGGTACCGGACTTTTACGCCCTGTTGGACAAGATCGAACAATCGCCATGATGGAAAACGAAGTACTCGCCTCACGCATCCTGATCATCGATGACCAGCCGGCCAACCTGCGCCTGCTGGAGGACCTGCTTATCGGCGAAGGACTGACGCAAGTGGTTTGCACGACAGATGCCAGGATGGCGCTTGGCCTGTACAACGCTTTCGATCCCGACCTGATCATCCTTGATTTGATGATGCCCGAGATCGATGGCTATGCGGTGCTGGAACAACTCAAGCGCCGTGGAAACCCCTTCGATTTCCGTCCGGTGCTGGTCATTACCGCCGACGCCACCAGCGAAGCCAAGCTGCGTGCCCTGTCTCTTGGAGCGAAAGACTTCCTGACCAAGCCATTCGACACGCTGGAAGCGATGCTGCGGGTCTGGAACCTGCTGGAGACCCGCGTGCTGTACAAACGCCTGCAGGCCCTGGCGCCGCAAGAAAGCCTGGCCCCGCAAAGCTACCGCAGCCGGCGCGATTAAGACTGCGCATGTCCAGTATATTGAAATTGGTGAGCAAAGGCTCATTGCTCCTGATCTCCCTGCCCGCCTGGCCAGGCGGTGTGATTTGCGAACCGCCGCACTATCGCCCTCACGATAGCGGGCTATGTGAAATCCAGGCCACCGCCAGAAAATTCCTGGCCCAGGCGTCAGGGACTCCGAAACATTGACCTCATTGGCGACCATGCTGATGAATACGGTTATGTAAGCAACAGTCCTGCATACCGCAGCGCATGTATGCTGGCTTCATGACAAGGCGCACGGACTATTTGACGGCTGAGAAGGTTTCCTCGGCGCTGCTCACACGAGCCGCGTTCGGTGCAGATTCAGGTTTGCGCAATGCTCTGCTATCGGGATTAGCCCCCTCCCTCGTGCAAACCGTATTCCGACGCCCCAACGACAAAGTCCGGCAGCAACTATTAGGCGTCGACCTGGTTAAAGATCGCCGCCACATGTCCCGGCAATCGGCGCATTAGACCAGATCCGCTATCGCCTGGCCCCATTCCCTGACTTATCAGTGCGCCACCGTACAGACACGACAATACAGGCCGCCCTATTCTGACATCATTGTGGCTGCGGCGAAGCTGATCGCGTTTGCCACGACCCCGTGCCAAGGGGGACTCCATGCACAAACTAATCACCATACTGGCGATGGCGGCACTCAATTTCATGCTGCCTCCCGCAAGTGCCAGCGTCAACATTTCCATCGAAGTAGTCCAGTATCCCGTCTTGCAGCGTGTTCCCGGCTACCCGGTGTATTACGCGCCGCGCTTGCATGCCAATTACTTCTTCTACGATGGCCTGTATTGGGTTTACGTTGACGACGAATGGTATGCAAGCCCATGGTTCGACGGCCCTTGGGATCTGGTTGCCATCGACAACGTGCCGCTCTTCATTCTGCGCGTGCCCGTGCGTTATTACCGATATCCGCCCGTGATCTTCAGGAGTTGGGCCATCGATACGGCACCACGCTGGGACCGCGTCTGGGGTCCTGACTGGGCAAGCCGGCACGCCAACTGGCAGCGATGGAATCGCGCCGCTGCTCCAGCTCCTGCCCCTCTGCCAAGCTATCAGCAACGCTTCACACGAACCAACTATCCCGATGATGCGCAGCGGCGCAACCTCGCACAACAGCATTACCGTTACAAGCCGCATGATCCTCAAGTACGCCAGGGATGGCAGGGACATGTAGGCGAGTCGCGAAACCGGCCGCATGCGCGGCCAAATCCACCTCACCAGGACCGGGACCGCGTGCAAATGGTTGCCCCAGCCGAATCACCCGGCAATACGATGCATCCAAACAGGCGCGAGCCTGCGCCAGAAAGCCGGCCACCGCCGCCTCGTGACGCCCCGACTGCCTGGCAGGAACGCGCACCTGTTCGAAGTGAGCCTAACCGTAACGAGCCAGCTCCAGTGCAACGCCATTCCGACACGCGCGAATTTGCACACAGCGCGGAGCCCAGACACGGTGGCCGACCGGACAAGCCCGATAAACCAGACAAGGACGAGGGTCACAAGTCGGACAAGCATCATTAGAAGTTGCGGCCTGCATGCGCCTGCGGAAAATGGGTCTGACGAAAAGAGGGTGTCTGTAGCACCCATTTATCCCAGTGCGTAGCGTTCGTACTGCCGTGGTGCTGCCATTCGCCGGTATCGACAAGAAACCACGGCCCGGCAGCACGGCGCAGTGCTCGCGGCTAGCCGGGATCTTTTGATTTTTGGCCCTTCCGTCTTATCGCATATAGCTCTTTGTCCGGCATATGGAAGTTCGTTCCACCATGCAGCCGTTCGGCTGCAAAGTCAATAAAACGACGTGCTCGGCTCGGCATATCGGTACGTTGCGCATAGTACAAATAGAGTCCCATGCGATCGCTTGTGCTAGGAATCAGGAGCGGTACGAGCGTCCCCGCTCGAAGTTCTGCGGTCGCGTTGATGCTATCGATTTGGCCAATGCCGATCCCGCTCAGTACAGCGTGCATTTCTGCCTCCGGGTCACTACAGCAGACGATAAAGTCCATTGACCGGTACGAAGTTTCTCCGTCGATTTGGAATTCCCAAGGAACAGGTCGGCCAGTTCCCGGTTGCCGATACCCGATGCATCTATGCTTTGCCAAGTCATCGATAGTCTGAGGAACTCCGTGCGTCTTCAAGTACTTCTTCGTCGCACAGACGACTAATTGAATCGGGAATAGCCATCGCGAGACAACTTGTGAAGTAGGTGCATTGCCGGCTTTAAAGCCAAGGTCGATGCGCTCGCCAACAGTATCGGTACTGCGGTCTTCAAGCACCAAGTCGAAGATCACGCCAGGGTAAAGGCTGCTGAACTCCGCAACCAATGGCATCAGAACCTTGCGCCCTACCGCACCACCAGCACTAATGCGGATTAGACCCTCGTCGCCCCTTGCCGAATTCTTTACACGATTTAACGCCCCTGCGAAGCCTTCCATGCTGGCACGTACTGAATCGAGCAATAACTGACCATCTTCAGTCAGCGCGTTCTGCCGGGTTGTTCGGTGGAATAGCCGCACGCCCAGGTAATGCTCAAGCTGCCTGATATTCTTGCTGACTGCTTGCGGAGTGGTTCCCTGGGCGGTTGCAGCTTTGTTAAAGCTACCTAGTTCAGCTGCTCGGATAAAGGTTGAGATCGCTCGAAGTTCGTCCACGGCTGCCCTTCAGATGTTCGTCAATTTGCCTTGTAGTTTAGCAACCCCTCCCCGATTAGCAACCTACGGTTGTCTTTGAAACCTCCGAGCAGTAACTACCGGGTGGGTTGAGCCTTCCCTAAAGTGCTCCCTGTCACCCGACACATCACTAACTCCGAAAGAGATTCAACATGAACACCATCACTAAAGATCTGACTGGCCGCGTAGCTGTGGTTACCGGTGCATCGAGCGGCATGGGCCGTGCTACCGCTCTGCTGTTGGCTTCTCGCGGTGCGAAAGTCGCACTGTTGGCACGCCGCAAGGAGGCTCTGGATACCGTCGCTGCAGAGATTCAGCAACTGGGCAGCGAAGCAATCGCCCTGGTCACCGACGTGACCAACCAGTCATCTGTCGAGGCCGCTGCGGCAGCTGTGCGTACACAACTGGGCAACGCGGACCTGATATTCAACAATGCCGGGTTGATGCTGCCAGGCGCCATTGGCGCCCAGCCACAACGTGAGTGGGAAGCCCAGATCGACCTGAACGTTACCGGCGCAATGCGAGTTATCCAGGCCTTCATTCCGCAAATGGAAGAAGCCGCAGCGCAAGGCAAGGTTGTCGACCTGATTAACACCTCGTCCATTGCTGGCCAGTACGTATTTGGCTACTTCGCAGTGTACTCGGCTACCAAAGCGTTCGTCAGTCACCTGACTCGACATCTGCGCGTCGAACTGGGCCCTAAGAACATCCGCGTATCGGTAATCGAGCCTGGCATCACAGAGACTGAACTGCAAAGCCACTTCACCTTCCAAGGCGCGATTGACTGGCTGGAAAACGCGTCCAAGTCGATCGACTTTCTGAAAGCGGAAGACATTGCTGAAACCGTCGGGTTCATTGTCTCGATGCCTAAGCACGTGAACATGCAACAGATCGTCATCATGCCTACGAAAGAAGGCATCTGATGTCAGCTGCCCCCGGACATTAATCCGGGGGCAGCCCCTGAGCTCCGATGCCCATGGGATACGGTGTGCGCTACGCCCGATATTCAGTCAACGTGACTCCGCACTCTATGATGCAAGGGGCGCCGGGCGGCCCCTCACATGACCTGCATGATGGTTCTCGGCATAGCTATTCACAATATGAATAATTACGATTCTAAAAATAAATTTTTGCAATATGGTGCAACGCAGTATATTGAATTCACCCAAACGATGTTTTCAACCCCGCCTACTGGAGCTCATCATGATTGGTAAACTGCACGCTATTGCTATCGCTTTCGCCCTGTCGATGACCGGGTTTGCCGCCAACGCCGCTGAAACGGCTACCGCCCCAACATCGGACAGCTGCGGCATTCCCGACTACCCGGTGACGTGGATCGATGATGGCCTGCAAGGTACCGTCCGCCTGGCCTTGCTGGTTGGTGCAGATGGTTCAGTGAAAGACAAAAAAGTAGTCGCTACAAGCGGCTACCGCGAGCTCGACAAGGCCTCGCTGCGCGCCGGCGGCACCTGCAAGTTCGGGGCTGCAGCCAAAGACAGCGGCCGTGCACCGGGCTGGACCACTGTCCAATACACGTGGATCGCGAACTGACATCGATTCAGTCTGCAGCCAGGCTTATGTCAGGCAAAAATTCGATCCAGAAAAATGCGAAAGGGCCCTTTAGCCTTAACGCGCTCTAGATAGCGCTAAGTGCCGAAGGGCCCTTTCAGTGTTCTGGCGGCCGACTGGTTCCAGACGCGGTATGTAAAAGTAATCTCGCCTCCGGATGATGTCAGGTTCAGTTTCCCGCCATGCGATCGTGCGATCTCTGAAGCAATGTATAGGCCTAGTCCTAGTTCCTTCTTTGTCGCTGAAGTCGAACTTCGCCAAAATGGCTTAAACAGGTGGACCCGGGTTTCGGGCGGGATTACAGGGCCGGCGTTCGTCACTGCCATCTCGAAGATTTCCGAACTCCACTTCACGCGTGCCGATACAGGTTCGCTCGGGCGGCCATGAACGATGGCGTCTTTCAGCAGATTGGATAGCAACTGGGCCATCCGCTGCCCATCGCATAAGAGCTCAATGCCTGACGGGATATCTGCCTCAATAGTGCGCGTTGGGTACACGTGGCGCAGTTCTTCAACCACCTGGCAAGTGGATTGCGGTGGGCTTACCTGGGCATTGGTCTAGCTTTCCCCAAAGAGCAGACGAAAAAAAAACGGCCTCGTTTCCGAGGCCGTTTTTCGTATTCTGGCGGAGAGGGTGGGATTCGAACCCACGGTAGGGGGACACCCTACGCCTGATTTCGAGTCAGGTACATTCGACCACTCTGCCACCTCTCCAGGTACTGCATTTAACGGTGGTCGCCGTTGAGAGCCAAGATTATAGCAGCCCTTTTTAAAAATGGAAGGGCTATTTTCAACTTTATGCTACGAGCTTGGTCAGGCCGCCCATATACGGCTGCAGCGCGGCTGGAATTTCCACCGAGCCGTCAGCCTGCTGGTAGTTTTCCAGCACGGCGACCAGGGTGCGGCCCACTGCCAGGCCGGAGCCGTTCAGGGTGTGCAGCAGTTCCGGCTTGCCCGCAGCATTGCGGAAGCGAGCCTGCATGCGGCGCGCCTGGAACGCTTCGCAGTTCGACAGCGAGGAAATCTCACGATAGGTGTTCTGCGCTGGCAGCCACACTTCCAGGTCATAGGTCTTGGCTGCGCCAAAGCCCATGTCGCCGGTGCACAGTTGCATCACGCGGTAAGGCAGGCCCAGCGCCTGCAGGATGGTTTCGGCATGGCCGACCATCTCTTCCAGCGCTTCATACGATTTCTCAGGATGCACCACCTGGACCAGTTCAACTTTGTCGAACTGGTGCTGGCGAATCATGCCCTTGGTATCGCGGCCGGCGGAACCGGCTTCGGAACGGAAGCATGGCGTGTGGGCGGTGACCTTGATCGGCAGCGTCTCGACGGCCACGATCTCGTCGCGCACCATATTGGTCAGCGAAACTTCCGAGGTCGGGATCAGGTAGAAGTTCTGGCCTTCGCCTTCCGCGCCACCCTTCTTCACCGAGAACAGGTCGGCTTCGAACTTCGGCAACTGGCCAGTGCCCAGCAGGGACTCGGCGTTGACCATGTATGGGGTATAGCACTCGGTGTAGCCGTGTTTGTCGGTGTGGGTATCCAGCATGAACTGCGCCAGTGCGCGGTGCAGGCGTGCGATGCCGCCCTTCATGACGCTGAAGCGGGAACCGGTCAGTTTGGTGGCGGTCTCGAAGTCCAGGCCCAGTGCGGCGCCTACGTCGGCATGGTCTTTGACTTCGAAGTCGAAGCTGCGCGGAGTGCCGAATTTGCGGACTTCCACGTTGCCGGTTTCGTCGGCGCCTGCTGGCACGGATTCGTGCGGCAGGTTCGGTACGGCCTGCAGGAAAGTATTCATCTTCAACTGCACGTCGGCCAGCTTGATCTCGTTGGCCTTCAGTTCATCGCCCAGGCCTGCTGCTTCGGCCATCACGGCGGTGGTGTCTTCCCCTTTGCCCTTCATCATACCGATCTGCTTGGCCAGCGAGTTGCGCTTGCTTTGCAGTTCTTCGGTGCGCATCTGGATGGCTTTGCGCTCGCCTTCCAGGGCATTGAAGCCAGCTACGTCGAGCTGGAATTTGCGGGTCGCCAGTTTGGCGGCGACAGTATCAATGTCTTTACGGAGAAGTTGGATGTCGATCATGTTTTGCTGCTGCCACGAGTATTAGTCGAAAGGAGCAATTGTACCAAGATGACAGCACAACAACCGAGTTTTACGCCCTCCGGCGTTGTGCTGTCAGATCAGTGCTGCTTTTTCGGCTGCGGTCAGGCGTTTGGCGGCGACCACCACGGTTGGAATGCTGGTGTCCACTTTGGCGACGACCGGGTCGGCGGCTACGTGCAGCACCGGAGTGGTGGCGGTGGCAAAGCTGGTGACGGTGGCCAGGGCTGCTGCGATAACGAAGATCGCTTCCATGTTTTTCAGTGCTTTCATGATGTTCTCCTTCAGGTCAGTGTTGAACTACTTCCGTGCTTCCATGGTTACACTGTACCTAAAGCCTCCCTGCCCTGCCTTGCACTTGCGACGAAGCGCAAAAAACACGGGATGAAATGCAGATTTTCAGCTGCGCAGCCGCCTGGCAGGCCGCTTTATTCAGCGGGCTTCTGTTCCTCGACAGGGGCGCCCTTCGAAGGCGCGCCATCCTTCAGCCAATCGGCCACGTCCGCGCCCAACTCCTTGGTCACCTTATGGAACATAGGGCAGGTTCCGCTGAATATTCCTCCCAAGCCCATCGTCGAGCGCCGGAACGATGCGGACGACAGCCTGCTGCCGCCTTGCGTGAGTTCAGCAAGTACCTCTAATGACTTGGGGCCTGACCATCCGCCGCCGCCTGCGCCCCAGGCGTTGGTGATCGTGATCTTGATGACTTTGTCGTTACCGACGTCGTCGCTGCTAGTTGCCAATTCAACGCGCCCATAATGCTTATTAACCCGGGTCGAGACATCATCTACGAGATGACGCTCAAGTTCACACTGGTTCCTGACGGCTTGAGGCGCAAATGTACCTGGAGCGAATTGCACCGGCGTTTGTAAATAGAGGCGCTCGGCGGCCGAGGCGTCGAAAGAAACTGCCAATATGGACAGCAGGAGAGAAGTCTTGAAGAGTTTCATCAGCAAAGTTTAATTGCACCAACGAAATATTGGCGATCCGGCACTATACGGCCGAATTCCTCGTGGTGCAATCGAACGTCAAACCGTGCGGCCCTGCTCCAGCCAGCCCATGACGGCACTATTAAAGGCCTCAGGCTGTTCGCGCATGACCCAATGGCCGCTGCGGAATGCAATCACCCTGCTGTCCGGCTTGGATTGCACGGCCGCTTCGAAACTGCGGGTGTGGAAGGAGAACGGCTTGCGCTTGCCATAGATGTACAGCATGGGCCAGCGCAACTTGAACGGCAGCGTTCCTACCGCCGGCGTGCTGGCGCGCAGCCAGGTGACCGCATGAGGCAGTTGCAGTCGCGTGCAGGCTTCGCGTGCCGCGCGGCTGTTGCCGCTGGATGCTTTCAGGCGGCGATGGGCAAATGCCAGCCGCAGGCGGGTTTTCCAGTCCAGCGAAGCGCGGTAAGTCATCTGGCTGGAGCCTCCAATGCCAACGCTGATCACCCGGCTCACCAGCTCCGGATAGCGCAATGCGAACTGGTAGCCGAAAACACAACCCCAGTCGCTCAGCATCAGGATCACGGGACGGCCGCCATTCACGGCGTGCACGGTATCGGCGTAGAGTTTCGATACCTCGTCAATGGTATGGCTGCCTTTGGCGTTTTGGCTTGGGAAGCTGAACCGGACGCAGCGATAGCTGGGAGAAAATGCTGCAACCTGGGCATCCCACAGGGTCCGGTCGTAAGGCCAGCCATGAATCATCATGATGGCATCTTCACCCTCGCCATCGACATGGACCGTTACTCCATCGACTGTCAGACGCTCCGCCATTCCGCCCTCCATTAGAATATTTACAACATCGTAACGTTAGGCAATAAGAATGTAAAGTCCCGTAGGGGTTTGCACTAGTTTATCTACAGATAATAGGAAAATTCCTACAATTGCCGTCTGATAGCGACTGCCGCTTGCGAGGCCGGCCATCCTGCTTATCTGGAAACGGCATGCAGCCATTGGTGCAATTGCGAAACCTCGTGCTGGATAAATGCCCCGTCGTCGAAAGCATTGGCAAGTGTGGCAATGCCCTGGCTGCGTGCCAGCAGGTGCATGGCCAGGCGGTCGGCATCGGCGGCGGCCTTGGCGCCGAGCTGCTCGAACTGCGCCCGCAGCCAGTCACGGAATAGCGTGAACAGCGTATTTGCCTGTGGCAGCGCCGGATGCTCGAGCTTGGCAAGTTCAGTGCACAGCGTGCCAACCGGGCAGCCGCTGCGGCGGATCGATGGCGCATTCATCGCCATCATGTCGATGAAACGGCCGATGCGCGCAGCCGCTTGCGGCGTCTGTGCGGCCCAGGCATCGAGCATGGCTTGTGTCTTCTGCTGGCGCAGTTCGATCACGGCCGCCAGGATCTCGTCCTTCGTCTTGAAGTGGTAGTAAAAATTGCCGCGCGAGAGCTCGACCGCCGCGGCGATGTCGGCGAAGCTGGTGTGGCCGTAACCGTTTTCATAAAACAGCCGGTCGGCTGTATCGACGATGCGTTCGCGGGTGCTTGTTGCCTGTTTATTCATGCTGACAAGCGTAGGACAATCATCCTACCGTGTCAACCAGGCTTGCCATACTGGCGCTGCACGACGCCAATTTCGCTGCGCACAGCTTCAGTCCTCTCATCTTTCTCGCCAAAATTCTCGATGCAAATCGAGAGCGCCTCCTGAAACTTGGCCAAGGCTTGGGCGCCGTTCCCGGCATCGTACAGCACGCCGGCTTGGTCCCGCAGCACGTCCGCATAGCGCGGATGACGCTTGCCAAACACTTCGGCCAGGATGCGCTCGGCCTTCGCATATTCTTCCAGGGCCTCGGGCAAGCGTTTCTCCAATCGGAAGCTATCCGCCCGGGTCGTCAATGCCAGGGCATATGGCTCGGAACGTGGCCCCACACCCGCCTCAAGTATCGGCAAGGCGGCGTTGATATCGGCACGGGCGAGGTCTAGCTTGCGCATTTCGTTATATAAGTTTGCCCGGGATACGAGGGCGAACGCATTCTGAACTGCATCCGCGCCTCCCGCCTCTTCGAAGCTTGCGATGGCCATGTCGAAAGACTCCAGCGCAGCCTTGGATTGGCTATTAGCCTCTTGCATATCGCCTAAACCGCGCCAGAAAACGCCAATGCTCATCGCTTGGTCGGTGCACTGCAGGATGCTGGCTTTTTTTGCTTCGAGGTAAGCCAATGCGCCAGCGTTGTCGAGATTGCTCTTCATGAACAAGGCAACATTGAAGATGGCGTCCAGCCGGCTTGCGTTACACGGGAACCCCTGCCGGTCGAACATCTCGACAGCGCGACGCGCCCACTGTTCGCCCTCGATTAATTTGGCTTCATGCCAATTGAGAATTGCGAAGTAGTCCATGACGGTCGCGCGCTCCGGCGAGTCACCCAGGCCCATTGCCTCGTAGCGGTCGAGGGCCTGTTGCAGGTGCTCACGCGATGGCGCCAGGTGGGTCGCCATTAATTCAGCCACACCCGCTTCGCCTAATGCCCGCGTATACCGGCCTGGGCTCAACCACTCAAGCCACCCCGCCCATTTCACTGCCTGTGAACAGCTCAATTCCGCATCGACGAAGCGGTCGGCGCGATTGTCGCCATGGCATTTTGCGAAGTAATGATCGCCGGCGAAGTTCACCGCACACAATGTCGACAGCAACAGGATTGCAGCGACCACGAAGGCCCGGCTGCTCATTTATCGTCCCGCGCCTTACGGTCCAGCTCACGCAGGAAGGCCAGCTTGTCGGCGATCTTGGATTCCAGACCGCGCGGGACTGGCTGGTACCAGCCCGGTTCCGCCATGCCGTCCGGCAGGTAGGTTTCGCCGGCGGCATACGCGTCCGGCTCGTCGTGGGCATAACGATATTCGTGGCCGTAGCCCAGCTCCTTCATCAACTTGGTCGGCGCATTGCGCAGATGGACCGGCACTTCGCGCGACTTGTCGCGGCGCACGAAGGCCATGGCGGCGTTGTAGGCGTTATAGCCGGCGTTACTCTTGGCCGCGATGGCCAGGTAGATCACGGCCTGGGCCAGCGCCAGTTCACCTTCCGGCGATCCGAGCCGTTCATAGGTTTCGGCAGCGTCGTTCACCATGGTCAGCGCGCGCGGATCGGCCAGGCCGATATCTTCCCACGCCATGCGCACGATGCGGCGCGCCAGGTAGCGCGGATCGGCGCCGCCGTCGATCATGCGGCAGAACCAGTACAGGGCGCCGTCCGGATTGGAGCCGCGCACTGATTTGTGCAGGGCCGAGATCTGGTCGTAGAAATTGTCGCCGCCTTTGTCGAAACGGCGCGCGTTCAGCGTCAGCGCGTTCTGCACGAATTCGCCGGTGACCTTGTTGGTGCGCGCAGTGGCTGCGGCAGTCTTGGTCTGTTCCAGCAAGTTCAGGAAGCGGCGCGCATCGCCGTCGGCATAGCCGATCAGGGTATCGATCGCCAGTTCGTCGAACTCCAGGTCCGGCATCGAGCGTTCGCGGGCGCGCGCCAGCAACTGGCGCATCTCCTCTTCCGTCAGCGCCTTCAACACATAGACCTGCGCGCGCGACAGCAGTGCGGAATTGACTTCGAAGGAGGGGTTTTCGGTGGTGGCGCCGATCAGGGTCACCAGGCCGGATTCCACGTAAGGCAGCAGCGCATCCTGCTGCGCCTTGTTGAAGCGGTGGATCTCGTCGATGAACAGGATGGTCTGCTTGCCGTTGGCGACGAACTGCTCCGCCTGTTCGATGGCGGCGCGGATATCCTTTACCCCGCCCAGCACGGCGGAAATGGCGATGAACTCGCAATCGAAGGCGCGTGCGGACAGGCGGGCCAACGTGGTCTTGCCCACGCCCGGCGGGCCCCACAGGATCATCGAATGCGGCTTGCCGGACTTGAACAGCAGGTTAAGCGGCTTGCCCTCGCCCAGCAGGTGGCTCTGGCCGATCACGTCCGCCACGCTGTGCGGGCGCATCGCTTCGGCCAGCGGCGGGGTGGGCTCAGGTGCGAACAGGTCAGCCGTCATTCTTTTCCACGCCGGTAGGATTGGCCACTGGCGCATGTTGCGTTACCAGGCCGCCATAAAGGGAATTGAAGTTTTTCTTTGGCAGCTTGGCCAGCAAGTCGAAAACAGCGGCAAAGCCCCCATGTTGTCCAGCCCAGGCCTGGACTTCCAGGGTGGCCTGGCAATAGGTGGCATCTCCCTTGCCGCCATTCGGCCGCGTGTAGTCATGCCACTCGCGCGTGTCTGCCAGTTTGTTCAGGTCTTCAATGCCCTGTGTTCCTGGTTGGCAGCTGCGGCCCTCAGCCACAGTCGACAGGCCTTCGTTGAACCAGGCCGGCATCGAGCGCCCGCCCGCCCGCGTGTATATCTCAACGTGCGACAGCTCATGGGTCAGGACGGACTGCAACCTGGCATCGCCAATCTTGGGGTTACCCACCAGATGGTTGATCACCACGCTGGTGCGCTCGAAGTAGTATTTTCCGTCGTAGTAATAGCGGGGCTTGATGGTGGTGAAGGAGCGCCAATCTTTTCCCGCCAGGTGGCGCGCGCAATCGGTACTTTTGCAGAAAAAGAAATCGGGCGTAGTACCTTTTCGCTCGCCATAGAAGGCGACGATATTATCCAAAGCACCAACAACCAGCGGTGTAAGGCGATCTTGCTCGGCCTGGGTGAACGTCTTTTCAAAAACGAGCCGGCCCTGGCGCACCAGATCGTCGTTTCCGAAGTCTGCAGCGCTGGCACTGGCGCCGGCGCAGGCCAGCGCGAGCAATGTCAGGGAATTCCTCATGCCTTAATTGTTGATGACGTCCGCGCCCTTGGGCATGACAAATTTAAAGGACGTTGCATTCAGCGCTGGATTTTTTTCAAACTTCTTGAACGACAGGATGGAAGTCTGGCCAAAGCTGTCTTTCAGCTCCATCGCTTCCGGCACGCCGTTTTTCAGTCCGATCTGGATTTGCTCGAAGCTGGCGTCTTTGGCCTTCGGGGTGGCTTTCAGCCACTCCAGGCCGTCGCGCGAACCCGCTTCGGACAGGGCAAAGTTCTTTTCCAGGTCATTGGAGCCGAACAGGATGGCGGCAGGGGAAGAACCCAGCGCATCGCCCAGCTTGCGCACCGTAACCTGGTTCAGGTCCTTGTCGAAGATATACAGTTGCTCGCCATCGGCCTGCAGCACCTGGTCGTAAGGCTTGGTGTAAGACCAGATGAACTTACCCGGACGGGCAAAGGTGAAGCTGCCGGACGACAGTTTGTCCTTGCTGCCCTGCGCCACCACCTTCTGTATGAATTCGCCCTTGGCTGCCTTGGTGCTGGCCACGAAAGCCTTGAACTGCTCCAGCGCCGCAGCGCTGGCGGAACCTGCAAACAGCAGGCCGGCGGCAACGGCCGCCATCAACTTGGTGTGCTTCATAGAATTCCTTATTCCGCCGACGCGGTAGGTGCAATGATTTCGCGGTTGCCGTTCGACTGCATGGCCGATACAACACCGCTGTTTTCCATCTGTTCCAGCAGGCGCGCGGCCCGGTTGTAGCCAATGCGCAAGTGGCGCTGCACCAGTGAGATCGAAGCCTTGCGGTGCTTCAGCACGACTTGCACGGCCTGGTCGTACATCGGGTCGGACTCGCTGTCCCCGCCGCCGCCAGCGCCAGCCAGCGCATCGCCACCGCCCTCTTCCAGCGTGCCGCCTTCAAGGATGCCCTCGATGTAATTCGGCTCGCCCTGGGCTTTCAAATGCTTCACCACACGGTGCACTTCGTCATCCGATACAAAGGCGCCGTGCACCCGGACCGGCAAGCCGGTACCAGGCGGCATGTACAGCATGTCACCCATGCCAAGCAGTGCTTCCGCCCCCATCTGGTCAAGAATGGTGCGCGAGTCGATCTTGGACGATACCTGGAACGCAATACGCGTCGGGATATTGGCCTTGATCAGGCCCGTAATCACGTCTACAGATGGGCGCTGGGTTGCCAGAATCAAGTGCAGGCCGGCCGCACGGGCTTTCTGCGCGATACGGGCGATCAGCTCTTCCACCTTCTTGCCGACCACCATCATCAGGTCGGCCAATTCATCGATGATGATGACGATGGTTGGCAGTTTTTCCAGCGGTTCCGGCGCATCAGGCGTGATCGAGAATGGGTTCGGGATCTTCTCTTCGCGCTTCTCGGCTTCGGCGATCTTGGCGTTGTAGCCGGCCAGGTTACGCACGCCCAGCTTGGACATCAGCTTGTAGCGGCGTTCCATCTCGTTCACCGCCCAGTTCAGGGCGTGGCCGGCCTGGCGCATATCGGTCACGACGGGCGCCAGCAGGTGCGGGATGCCTTCGTACACCGACATTTCCAGCATCTTGGGGTCGATCAGGATCATGCGCACATCATGCGGGTCGGCCTTGTACAGCAGCGACAGGATGGTGGCGTTAATACCCACCGACTTACCGGAACCGGTGGTACCGGCCACCAGCAAGTGCGGCATCTTGGCCAGGTCGGCCACGACCGGCTTGCCTGCGATGTCCTTGCCCAGCGCTACGGTCAGCGGCGAATGGTTGTCGTTATAGACCTTGGAGCCGAGGATCTCGGTCAGGCGCACGATCTGGCGCTTCGGATTCGGCAGCTCCAGCGCCATGTAATTCTTGCCAGGGATGGTTTCCACCACGCGGATGGACGTCAGCGACAGCGAACGGGCCAGGTCGCGCGCCAGGTTGACGATCTGGCTGCCCTTCACGCCGGTAGCGGGTTCGATTTCGTAGCGCGTCACGACCGGACCCGGATAGGCTGCCACCACCTTGGCTTCTACACCAAAGTCGGACAGCTTCTTCTCGATCAGGCGGCTGGTGAACTCCAGCGTTTCCACGGCCACGGTTTCCTGCTGCGGCGGCGCATCGTCCAGCAACGACAGCGGCGGCAGCGTAGTGTTCTCGATTTCCTGGAACAGGGTGCCCTGCTTTTCCTTGATCACGCGCTCGGACTGCACCACCTGGGTGATTTGCGGCTCGATCTTGACGATAGGCGCAGGCGGCGCATCCGGCGGCAGGTCGACCGGCTTCGGATGCTTTTCCTCGTGCTTGACGCGCTCTTTGACGACTTTCTCTTCGCGCTTGACGACGGCCACGTCGCCGTGGCGACGGTCTTCGCGGTCTTCCATGCGGGCGCGAATCCAGTCGATGCCCATCTCGATCACCTCACCGATCCGTTCCGCAACCGACATCCACGAGACGTGGAAGAACAGGCTGAAACCGGTACCGAATAACAGCAGCAACAGCAGCGTGGCGCCGGTAAAGCCCAGGCCCACGTGGGCGCCGTGGCCGATCAACTCACCCAGCACGCCGCCCGGCGCGCGCGGCAACTGTACCTTCATGGTGTACAGGCGCAGGAATTCCAGGCCCATCGAGCCGGCCAGCATCAGGCCGAAGCCGATCACGCGGATCAAGCCTTCCTGCTTATGCTCAGGATCTTCCTCCTTCTCCAGCACGAATTTGCGGGTCAGGCGGCGGTAGCCCTGCCACACCACGCGCAGCATATAGATGCACCACCACCAGGCTGAAAAGCCGAAGATGAACAGCATCAGATCCGACAGCCAGGCGCCGCCGCGGCCGCCCAGGTTGAACACCTTGGGCACCACATTATTGTGCGACCAACCCGGGTCCAGCCGGTTATAGCTCGCCAGGATCAGGATGAAGTAGACGCAGACGACAAACAGCGCGAAAAAGCGCGCCTCCGACAGCAGTCGCACCAGCCGATTGGGTAAAGGCTGGCGTTCGGTGACATTGCGAGTGTAACCAGAAGTTGTCTCTTGACTCTTTTGACTCTTCTTACTCATTGCTTGGAGGCAAAAATTCCATAATTGCGCTTATTCTAAGGCATATCAAGCCAAAACGGCCCCACGGTACATGTGAAATGCACGCTTCGCATATAATTTCGGTTTGCTTGGGCCCGGACTTGTAGCATTCCTGTCCGCACCCATATTCGAGACATACTAACTAGGTAAAGAATCCGCCATGACTACTACCAAACACGCCAAAGTCCTGATTCTCGGCTCCGGTCCTGCAGGCTACAGCGCCGCGATTTACGCTGCCCGCGCTAACCTGAACCCGATGCTGGTGACCGGCGTCGAGCAAGGCGGCCAACTGATGACCACTACCGACGTGGAAAACTGGCCGGCCGACCCGATGGGCGTGCAGGGCCCGGACCTGATGCAGCGCTTCCTGCAGCACGCAGAGCGCTTCAAGACCGAAATCGTGTTTGACCACATCCACACCACGCACCTGAACGAAAAACCGATCCGCCTGGTGGGCGACAGCAATACCTACACTTGCGACACCCTGATCATCGCCACCGGCGCCTCGGCCCAGTACCTGGGCCTGCCGACCGAGCAGGAATTCATGGGCCGCGGCGTATCCGCTTGCGCCACCTGCGACGGCTTCTTCTACCGTGGCCAGGAAGTGGCCGTGGTTGGCGGCGGCAATACCGCTGTCGAAGAAGCCCTGTACCTGTCGAACATCGCCACCAAGGTCACCCTGGTGCACCGCCGCGAGAAGTTCCGCGCCGAGCCTATCCTGGTGGACCGCCTGATGGCCAAGGTCGCCGAAGGCAAGATCGAACTGAAACTGAACTCCACCCTGCACGAGGTGAAGGGCGACCAGTCCGGCGTCAACGCCATCACCGTCAAGCACAATAACGGCGAGATGACCGACGTGGCCGTGCACGGCCTGTTCATCGCCATCGGCCACAAGCCGAACACCGGCATCTTCGAAGGCCAGCTTGAAATGAAGGATGGCTATATCAAGACCCGCACCGGCACCGAAGGCATGGCAACCGCCACCTCCGTGCCAGGCGTGTTCGCTGCCGGCGACGTGCAGGACCACATCTACCGCCAGGCCATCACCTCGGCCGGCACCGGCTGCATGGCCGCACTGGACGCGCAACGCTACCTGGAAGCGCAAGAGTGAAAAGCTTCGCCGACCTGAAGGGACTGGGCAAACAGCTCAAGGAGCAGGAAGAGCAGCGCGCGGCCGAGCAGAAAGAGCGCGCCAGGCAGCAAAAGGCCGCTGCCGCCGCTGCCAACGTGTTCCAGTCCTCCATGGCCGGCGTGCAGAAGATGAAGCCGTCCGACCGCTATGTGCCGCCGCCCGCCAAGGGCCCGGCCGCGGCGGGCCGCCCCGCCCCATCCGGTCCGCGCAAGCCGCAAACGGCCGAGGAGCAGGCGGCGGACGACGCAGCCGTGCTGCGCGAGTCGATGCTGTCGGATATGTTCGACGTCGACCATTACATGGAAGAAGACCCTTCGCTGAACTACAGCGCGCCCGGCATTGGCCCGGACGTGATGAAGAAAATGCGCAAGGGCCACTGGCCGGTGCAGGATGAACTGGACCTGCACGGCAAGCGCCGCGACGAGGCGCGCCAGGCGGTGGACGACTTCCTGCTCAAGGCCAAGCGCCGCAACTACCGCTGCGTGTGCGTGATCTACGGCCGCGGCTTCGGCTCGCGCGGCGGSGAGCCGGTACTGAAATCCATGGTCCACTCCTGGCTAGTACAGACCGATGGCGTGATCGCCTTCTGCCAGGCCCGCGCCGAAGAGGGCGGCGAAGGCGCCATCATGGTGCTGCTGCGCTCCGCCCTCGCGCCCCAGCGCTGATCAATCCCGCATCGGCGGAGAGGCCCTGGTTGCACCCAGGGCCACCATCACATCCGCACTTGCACGATCAAGTATGCATGGCTTGCAGGTTTTGCTAGCGGAATGCTAACCTTTGGCTTGTCTTTCTCCGCCAACAAGAAAATGAAAATAGTCCCCGCCGTCTCCCTCATCACCATCATCGAGGTCGTGGCAATCCTGGTTGGGGCCTTCTCCGGATTTATCGAAGCGCGCCGCAAGCGCATGGACATCGTGGGCGTATTCATCGTCGCCTTCATCACCGCGTTTGGCGGCGGTACCGTGCGCGACATCCTGCTCGACAAGCGTCCGCTGTTCTGGGTGGCGCACCAGGAATACACCATCCTGCTGTTCGTGGTGGCACTGGTCGCGGCGCCCTTTTTCAAACATATCCGCCACATCGTTTCCGAGCGGCTGATCGTGATTGCCGACGCCGTCGGCCTCGGCCTGTTCGCCGTCGCCAGCGTGGCGCAGGCGCTGGCGGCCGACATGCCGATCTTCGTGGCCGTGATGATGGGCGTGGTCACCGGTATTTTCGGCGGGGTACTGCGGGACATTATCTGTAACGAGGTGCCGATGGTATTCCGCGACGGGAAACCGTATGCGATCTGCGCCTTCTTCGGTTGCTGGTTCTACATCGCGCTGCAATATACCCAGGTATCGGATGACGTGGCGTTGTGGTCCAGCGCAGGCCTGATCACCGTGATGCGCCTGCTGGCCTGGCGTTTCGACCTGAAGATCAGCCGGCCCTAAGGCTATTGCCACGAGACTTTCAATTGGAAAGTTAAAACTTACCATCAAGAAACAACTGATACAATAGCGCAACTTTCCATACTGCGCTGGCCTGTCCGTGTTTACCTTTGATGTCGCTACTGCAACTAGCCTGGTCGGCTTCCTGTCGATCCTGATTGCCTGCGCCTTCCGTGGCTTGCATGGCCCCGCCCTGGCCGGCACGCCCGGCGGCCAATGGGCCATGTCGGCCCTGGCCGGCGGTGCGGCGGCCCTGCTTGTTGCGCATTCCGCCACCCTCCCCGGCTACATCGGAACCATCGCCGACAACGCGCTTTCGGTTGTCAGCCTGGTCTTCATCCATCGCGGCACGGCGATGCTGGTCGGGACGCGTTACAGCGACCGGTATTACGCCTTGTGGGTCGCGGCGGCAGTCGCGGGCTTCGCCTGGTTCAGTTACGGCCAGCCCAGCCTGCAAGCCCGCATCGGATTGGTCTCGGCCTACCGCGCCGCCTTTTACTGCGCCACTTTGCTGATGCTGATCAAACGCCCCGGCCTGCCCGCCGGCACCCGCTACCTGGTCGACATCCTGGCGCTGGCCGCCATCTGGAGCCTGGTGCGCCTTGGCGCCGCCGCGTTTTCGGGCGAGCACGTCGACACCTTCCTGGCGGGCGGCTCTTCGTTCGCCGTCATGGTCTCGGTGGGCGGCATCCTGCACGTGCTGGTGAATGCCTTCCAGTTCCGCCTGGAGAGCGAAAAGATTCGCGACGAACTTGCCGCCAATGCCGGCCGCCTGCAGGAAAAACGCGACACGTTGAAGACCGTGGTGGCCGAACGCACCGCGGAGCTGACCAGGCAAGCGACTACCGACAGCATGACCGGCCTCGCCAACCGCCGCTACTTCATGGAGCGCGGCAACGACGAAATCGAGCGTGCCCGCCGCTACCACCTGCCTCTGACGTTCCTTCTGCTGGACATCGACCACTTCAAGCAGATCAACGACCGCTTCGGCCATCCTGCGGGCGACAAGCTGCTGCAGGTGATTGCGCAAGCCTGCCAGTCCAATGCCCGCAACGTCGACCTGCCCGGCCGCCTTGGCGGCGAAGAATTTGCCCTGTTGATGCCGGAGACCAGCGCCATTGCGGCCCGCCTGGCAGCAGAACGCTTGCGGCGCGCGATAGCCACCATTCCGCCGGAACTGAGCGGAGTGCCGCACCAGGTCACCGCCAGCTTTGGCATCGCTGCGCTCAAATCGTATGACACCTCGATGGAAAGCCTGGTTGCGCGCGCCGATGCTGCGTTGTATCGCGCCAAGGACGGCGGCCGCAATCGGGTGGAGGCCGCGTGAATACCCTGCACCTTGGAACCTGCAACCTGACCCTCGGCATCGCGTGCCTTGCGATCGGCATCGCCTTCATCGGCCTGCATGCGGTTCGCGATGGACGTTCGGCAGGTTCGAACTGGAGCCTGGCAGCCATTTGCCAGGGCGCGGCCTGGATACTGGCCGGCATGCACGGGCAATGGCCGGTCGCGCTGACAGTGGTCCTGCCCAATGTGCTGGTCGCCGCCAATGCCGTGCTGCTGCTGCGCGGCGCGCTGTGCTATATGCCAGATCCGGCACCATGCCTGCTCATGCCCCGGCCTTGGCTGGCGTTCTTGCTGGCGGCCACCCTGCTTCATGCCTGGGCCAGTTATCCCGGCGCTCACCTGGACGCGGCAGCCTTGGGCGCAACGATCCGCATTCCACTGCTGCTGGCCGCCATCGCACTTCTTTCCATCCACGCGCCGCGCAATGGCCGCACCATTTTGTGCGCGTTGTTCGGCATCGACGCGGCCTGGCATCTGCTGTTTGTCACGGCAGGCAGCGCCAGCGCGACTCCAGTCGGCGAACTGCTGCGCGGCGCCCTGACGATCCTGGTCATCGCCGCCCAGTTCCGCATCGAGAGCGACAATGCGCGCGCTTCGCTGCAGGCCCTGGCCGATGCATTGGAAGTGGAAAGTCTGCAACTGGAAAAAACCATTGAGGACCGTAACCGGGAACTGCACGAGATTGCAACCACCGATTTCCTGACCGGCATCGCCAACCGCCGCCAGTTCATGGCGCGCGCCGTGATGGAAATTGAACGCTCGCGGCGTTATGGGCACAAGCTCGCACTGCTGATGATCGATATCGACCACTTCAAGTCGGTCAACGACCGCTTTGGCCACCCCACCGGAGACCGGGCGATCATTGCCATCGGACGCCATTGCGCCACCGCTTGCAGGCGCAGCGACCTGGCGGCACGCCTGGGCGGCGAGGAATTTGCCATCCTGCTGCCGTCAACAGGGATTAATGAAGCGAAGATCGTGGCGGAGCGCCTGCGCACGGGCACCCAGGCGCTGCAGGTGCGGCATGAAGATCAGGCCGTGCCGCTCAAGCTGAGCATCGGCATTGCCTGCCTGGAGACGGGAGACACCGGTCCGGACACGCTGCTGGCGCGCGCCGACCGGGCCTTATATGCGGCCAAGAACGCTGGCCGGGACTGCGTACATATCGCTGAAACTGCGGCCTGATCAGACCGCCTCGGCGCCGGTTTCGCCGGTACGGATGCGTATCACCTGCTCGATGTTCTGCACGAAGATCTTGCCGTCGCCGATCTTGCCGGTGCGGGCCGCCTTGATGATCGCATCGACAGCGGTATCGACCACGCTGTCGTCCACCACCACCTCCACCTTCACCTTCGGCAGGAAATCGACCACATATTCCGCGCCGCGATACAGCTCGGTGTGGCCCTTCTGGCGGCCAAAGCCCTTTACCTCGGTCACGGTCAGGCCAGTCACGTTCACTTCAGCCAGCGATTCGCGCACTTCGTCCAGCTTGAATGGCTTGATGATGGCGGTAATTTGCTTCATTGCGTTCTCCTTATAGTGGTTTAAGCGTCAGGCACGGTCTTCAGGTTTTCCAGCCAGGCAGCAGCTTCCGAGTCGCTTGGCGCGCGCCAGTCGCCGCGCGGCGACAGCGAACCGCCGGAACCGACTTTCGGCGCGTTCGGCACGCAGGTGCGCTTGAACTGGGAAGTCTGGAAGAAGCGCTTGAGGAAGATGCCCAGGTTGTGTTTGATGTCTTTCAGCTCGTACTGGTTGCGCGCCACATGCTCGTCTTCCGGCCACTGCCCCACGTCGCGGTCGCGCCACGCATGGTGCGCCAGGAAGGCCACCTTGGCAGGCGAGAAGCCGAACCGCAGCGTGTAGTACAGGTTGAAGTCCTGCAGTTCGTATGGGCCGATGAAATCCTGCGTGACTTGCGCCGGCGCTGTGTCGCCGGACTTGCCCGGTACCAGCTCGGGACTGATTTCGGTATTCACCACGGCCAGCAGCACGCTGGAATTGACGTCGCCGAACTGCTTGCTCTCGGCCACCCAGCGCACCAGGTGAGTGATCAGGGTCTTGGGCACGCTGGCATTGACGTTGTAGTGCGACATATGGTCGCCCACGCCGTAGGTACACCAGCCCAGCGCCAGCTCGCTCAGGTCGCCGGTACCGATCACGATGCCGTTGTGGTGGTTCGCCATGCGGAACAGGTGGTTGGTACGCTCGCCTGCCTGCACGTTCTCGAAGGTGATGTCGTATTGCTCCTTGCCCTCACTGTACGGATGGCCAAGGTCCTTCAGCATCTGGATGCAGCTTGGGCGGATATCCACTTCCGTCGCGGTGCAGCCAACGAATTGCATCAGCGCGCGCGCCTGGTCCAGCGTGCGGCTGCTGGTGGCAAAGCCCGGCATGGTGGCCGCGATGATATTGGTGCGCGGCAGGCCAAGCTTGTCCATCGCCTTGGCGCAGACCAGCAGCGCATGGGTCGAATCCAGGCCGCCCGAAACGCCGATCACCACCTTCTTGATGCCCGAGGAGGACAGGCGCTGCACCAGCGCGCTGACCTGGATGTTATAGACCTCGTTGCAGCGCTTGTCGCGCAGTTGCGGGTTGGATGGCACATAGGGGAAGCGCGCCACATTGCGCTCCAGCGGCAGCACGCGGTGCGACGGCAGTTCGACCGGGAAGCGCGCGGTGCGGAACTGCGCCACTTCGTTCTTATGGCGACGGGTCGAATGGCCGAACGTCGTGGTGCGCATGCGCTCACGCGACAGGCGCTCCAGGTCGACGTCGGCAAACACCATGTGCGATTCTTCAGCGAAGCGCTCCGACTCCGCCAGCATTTCGCCATTCTCGTAGATCAGCGCCTGGCCGTCCCAGGCCAGGTCGGTGGTCGACTCGCCGCGCCCGGCCGACGAATACAGGTAAGCCGCGAGGCAGCGCGCCGACTGCTGGCCGACCAGTTGGCGGCGGTAATCGGCCTTGCCGACCAGGATATTCGAAGCCGACAGGTTGACCAGCACGGTGGCCCCGGCCAGCGCGGCAAAGGAAGATGGCGGGATCGGCACCCACACGTCCTCGCAAATCTCGATATGGAATTTGAACAGCGGTAGGTTCTCCAGCTCGAAAAGCTGGTTGGCGCCGAACGGCACTTGCTGGCCGAGCAGCGAAATTTCAGTGGAAATCGCCTCATCGGCGGCGCTGAACTGGCGCGCCTCGTAGAACTCGCCGTAGTTCGGCAGGTAAGACTTCGGCACCACGCCGCGAATCACGCCGCCCGACACTACAATCGCGCAATTGAACAACTGGTGGTCGATGCGCAGCGGCGCGCCCACCACCATGGCCGTTGGAATGCGGCTCGAAGCCTCGACGACCGCAGCCAGCGCCTGGAGCACGCCATCCAGCAATGCGCGCTGGTGGAACAGGTCGTCGCAGGAATAGGCCGACAATCCCAATTCCGGGAACGCCACCAGCACCGCACCTTTCGCAGCCGCCTCCTCCGCCAGTTCGATCGTTTGCGCCGCATTGAACAGCGGATCGGCCACCCGGCAGCGCGGCACGCCAACCGCCACCCGGGCGAAATCATGGTTGTACAAATTATGGAAGGAATGCGGCATAACTCAGCAAGGCCAATGGTGATGGCGAAGATTTTAACATTGCCCCCGCCCCAGCGTATGGCCGAGCCCGTGTCACACTTGGGGTGTGACCCCATGGTGTGACACGGGCTGGGCCGTAATTGGCTAGAATGGCCGGATGGAATACCGTACCAGCGTCCTTTCTTCCCTCGCCGATGTCGCCCCTGCCGCATGGGACCGGCTTACGGCGGGCAATCCTTTCCTGTCGCACGCTTTCCTGCACGCCTTGCACGAATCGGGCAGCGCGTGTGCGGAAACGGGGTGGCAGCCGCAATTCCTGGCCGTTTGGGATGGCGGCAGTCTGGCCGCAGCCATGCCGCTCTACGTCAAGTCGCACTCCTACGGCGAGTATGTTTTCGACTGGGCCTGGGCCGATGCCTATCACCGCAACGGTATCGAGTACTACCCGAAGCTGCTGTCCGCCATCCCGTTCACGCCCGTTACGGGCTCGCGCCTGCTGGCGCGCGACGCTGCAGCACGCAAGGCCTTGCTGGCCTTTTTGTGTGAGCAGCAAGGCGTGGCCGGCATGTCTTCCACCCACATCCTCTATCCACCGGAGGACGAGGCGGAACAGCTGCGCGGGGCCGGCTTCATGCTGCGCACCGGCGTGCAATTCCATTGGCTGAACCAGGGCTACGAAAATTTCGACCGGTTCCTTGACACGCTGGAGCACAAGAAGCGCAAGAACATCCGCGCCGAGCGCCGCAAAGTAAAGGAAGCCGGCATCGCCATGCGCCAGTTGCGCGGCCACGAAACCAGCGAGCAGGACTGGCGCTTCTTCCATCGCTGCTACAGCAATACCTATGCCGAGCACCGCTCTTCGCCCTACCTGAACCTGGATTTCTGGCTGCGCCTGGCCCGTACCATGCCGCAAAACCTGCTGCTGGTGGTCGCCGAGCGCAATGGCGAGCCAGTCGCCTCATCGCTGGTCATCCACACCGCGGACACGCTCTATGGCCGCTACTGGGGCGCGATGGAACATATCCCCTGCCTGCATTTCGAAACCGCTTACTACCAGCCGCTCGAATTCTGCATTGCCAACGGCATCAAGACCTTTGAAGGGGGCGCGCAGGGCGAGCACAAGATGGCGCGTGGCTTCCTGCCGCAAAAAACCTACTCGGCGCACTGGCTGGCCCACGCCGCGTTCAGCGACGCAGTGGAACGCTTCCTGGAGCGAGAGGCAGGCGGCATCGATGCCTACCTCGATGAACTGAACGAGCACACGCCTTTCCGCCGCTAGCGTGGCGCGCGCTGGCTGCTTCCATGCTGTCCCGGCACCGGCTGGATGCCGGCTTCGTCATCGTCCAGCTCTTCGGCCGCCAGCGCCGTATTGGCAGGACCGTGCAACACCGAGCCCTCGGCTGAAAAGCGCGAGCCGTGGCAAGGGCAGTCCCAGGACCGTTCGGCCGGATTCCAGCTAACCGCGCAGCCAAGGTGGGTGCAGGCCGCTGACATCGCATGCAAGCCGCCATCGTCGTCGCGATAAACTGCCAGTTTTCTGGCGCCGCGATTCAGGATTGCGCCCTGCCCCGGTGCGATCTCCACCGCCGACTCCACATCGCCGCCGCGCAGCCAATCGCCGTACCGCGCCAGCGTGTTCACCTGCTCCTGCATGAATTCCTTCATGCCGTGGAATGGCTTGCGCGCCGGGTCATACAGCTCGGCCCAGGGGTTTTCCCTCCCGATGACCAGGTCGCGCACGATCATCGCACCAAGCGTGCAGTTGGTCATGCCGGTGCCGGAATCGCCGCTGATCACGTACACCTGGCTGTCGTCGGCCGGATTGCGGCCCAGGAACGGCAAGCCGTCCGCAGGCTCCATGACTTCCCCGGACCAACGCAGCGTCACCGCGCCTGCCATCGGGAAATGCTGCCGCGTCCATGCTTCAAGCTGGCCGTGGCGGTGGCGCGGATCGTCGTCCTGCCCGACTTTATGATCGCAGCCGCCCACAATCAGCACGTCATGCCCAGGGCTTGCGCCACTCGATTCAAGCCGGACGTAGTAATAAGGATCGCCGGTATCCCACAGCAGCAAGGGCGGCAACGATCCGTGCGGGACTTCAACGCCTATCACATAAGTGCGATAACCATTCTGCTTGGTATGAAGCACCACACGATTGTTGAACGGAGAATTGGTGGCCACCACCACGGCATTGGCCAGCACGCGCCCATTCGCTGTCGTCACGTGCAACTTGTCCCCGACCCGCTCGATGCCGGTGGCCCGGCTGCTGCAGAAAATGCGGCCGTCGCGGCGGCGGATGCAGCCTGCCAGCCCGTCCAGGTATTGCAGCGGGTGGAATTGCGCCAGCTGGGCGTAGCGCACGCAGGTGCCGCTTTCAAACGGCAGCCCGGGCACCTGGGGCAACAGTTCGGCTTCCAGCCCGGCGCGTGTTGCTGCTTCGCATTCGCGGCGGATTTCATTGGGGTCGCCAGTCGCGGAGTACAGGTAGCCATCGAGCCGTTCGAACTCGCAGTCCAGCCCTTCGCTGCCCACGATGGATGCCACCTGGTCGATGGCCGCCATCTGGCCGGCGGCGACCAGCCTGGCGTTCACTGAGCCGAAATTCTGCTCGATGCAGTGGTACCACTCATCCGGCGGCATCAGGTGGGCCGTGGTGCGGCCGGTTTCGCCGCTGCCCAGTTCCCGTGCTTCCAGCAATACCACGCGCCGGCCCTCCAGCGACAGCAGGTATGCGGTAGTGAGGCCGGCAATGCCGCCTCCGATGATGCAGGTGTCGGCCTGCAGTTCGCCGCTCAGTTCCGGCATTGCGGCGACGGGGGCGCTCTTCGCCCAGATCGACAATGATCCTTCCATCTTGCGTCCTCCTGCCAGGGTACACGCAACGACTATACAAAAAAAGCGCCCCGCGGGGCGCTTTCTTCGACAGGGCTGTCTAAGGCTTACTTGCCTTCTTGCTGGGCGAATTGTGCCACGCCGTGCATGATTTCCTTTTTGGCTTCTTCAGGGCCGTGCCAGCCGTCGACCTTGACCCATTTGCCTGGTTCCAGGTCTTTGTAGTGTTCGAAGAAGTGCTGGATCTGCTGCAGGCGCAGGTCTTGCAGGTCTTCCGGCTTCTGCCAGTGCTTGTAGATCGGCAGGATCTTATCGACTGGAACGGCCAGCACTTTCGCGTCTTCGCCGGATTCGTCGGTCATCTTCAGCACGCCGATGGCGCGGCAACGTACCACCACGCCAGGGATCAGCGGGAATGGGGTGATCACCAGCACGTCGACCGGGTCGCCGTCGTTGGACAGGGTGTTCGGGATGTAGCCGTAGTTGCATGGGTAGTGCATGGCGGTGCCCATGAAACGGTCGACGAAGATGGCGCCGGATTCCTTGTCCACTTCGTACTTGATCGGATCCGCGTTCATCGGGATCTCGATAATCACGTTGAAATCGTTCGGCAGGTCTTTGCCGGCCGGTACTTTGTTCAGGCTCATGTTTTTCCTCGAGTTAATGCTTTTTTGGACAGTCTAACCTTGCAATTATAGCGAAGTGCGCGCCGTTTGTGCGGCGCAGCACCGTCACAAGATAGTTGCCAAGGCGCACTGGCGATAGTGGTTCGCCGCTTCTTCGGGCTGGGACAGCGCTTCGTGCAACTGCGCCAGCTTGAGGTGGGATTCGCGCACCATGCGCGATTCGGAGGCGTCGGACAGGGCTTGCTCCAGGTAGCGCTGGCCCTTGCCCCACAGCTTCTGCTTCAGGCACAGGGAGCCCAGGGTCAGTGCCAGTTCGGCGTCGTTCGGGCGCTCGTGCACCCAGCCTTCGCAGTGTTCAATCTGCACCAGCAGCGCGGCGGATCCGACCGGCGCAGCGGCGTCGCGGTAGGCGCGCAGCACGCGTTCGTCCCAGTTGGCGGCCAGCGATTCTTCGCACACGACGCGGGCTTCGTCGTGCAGGCCGCGCGCGTTCAGCGCAGTAGCAGCACGGCATGCCACGTATGGCTTGAGGCGGTCAGCGTTCGGGATGGTGCTCCAGACGCGCTGCAGCGATTCCGCGTCGTGCGAGTTATCGGACAGCAGGTCGTCGTATGCCAGTTCGCGCAGGCGCGCCGACAGGGCCGGATGCAGGGCCTTGTGCTTGTCCAGCAGGCGCACCAGGCGCAGCACTTCCGGCCAGTTCTTGGCTTGCTGCTCTGCCTTCAGCGACCATTGCAGGGCGTGGATATGGCGGGTGCCGCTGGCATTCAGCTCGCGCACCGCTTCCAGCGCCGCTTCCGGCTGGTGGTCGTCGACCAGCAGTTCGGTCACGGTCATCAGGCGCGCGGTTTTCATGCTGTTGTCGCTGGCGATGCGGGCCAGCCACTGGTCGCGGCGGGCTTGCTGGCGCATGCGGTGGGCGGCGCGGGCGCCGATCAGGGCGGCGACGCCGGCGTTTTCCGGCAGTTCGGCGGCGCGCAGTGCGGCTTTCTCGGCATGGCCGAAGCGGCCTTCGAACAGGGCTTTGAGCGCATCGCGCAGGCCTTTGTTGCCGTCGCGCTCACGCTTGTTCTGGCGGTAGGCTGCCACTTTGCGCGGCATGTCGACGGTCGCGTTGAAGGCGCGCACCAGGAAATGCACCAGCAGGAAGGCTGCAACCAGCAGCACCATGAAGAAGTTGAGCGACAGGTCAACGCGGTACGGCGGGTAGAACAGCACCACATTGCCCGGGTTGAAGCGTGCCGTCACGGCGATACCGATGGCCGCAGCCATCATCACAACGAGCCAGATAAAGAGACGCATTATGGCTTCGCCTTGTAGTTACGCACCGCGTTCAGGCTATCGGCCAGCGTCGGCATTTCGATCTGCAGGTTGCTGCCCTGCAGTTGGCGCAGCAGCTGCTGCGCAGTCTTGGTCTGGGCGGTCTTGGTGTCGAAGTAGCGCGCCAGCGATTCCTGTGCGGCCAGCAGGTCGGCGCGGAAGGCGGCTTCGTTGCGGGACAACAGGGCCATGCGTGCGTTCAGCAGGCGCAGTTTCAGGTTCTCGCGCAGGAAGTAGGCTTCTTCCGGCGCCAGCATGATGGCGTCCGGCGTTTCAACGCGGCGCACGCGGATCAGGGTCGACACTTCCGACCACATATCGCTGCTCCAGTCCTGCCATACGGTCTTCAGGCGGTTGCCCCAGCTATTTTCGTCTTCTGCCGGTGCCGACGCCGCGTCCTTGGCGGCGGCATCCTTGCCTTTGCCCTTGGCCGGTGCCGGCGCATGGGTCTTGCGCTCCGGCGGCGCTGGCGGGGTTGGCTTGGCATCGGACAGCATCGGCAGGCCATCGACCTGGGCGATCACGTTATCCAGGCGCACCGCCAGGCCGACGTTGTCGACGTTCGGCAGCGCCTTCAGGCGTTCGATGTCCTTGGCGATCGCGCGGCGGATGGTGATGAATTGCGGCTTGTCGGAACGGGACAGGCTGCGGTCGGCGTTTTGCAGCGCGATCAGCGCGCCCGGCACGTTGCCGGCCAGTTGCAGTTGCTGGCTGGCGGTGGACAGCACTTGCTCGATTTCGGCCAGCGCCCACTCGTCGCGGTTCTTCGACATGTCCTGGTACAGCTGCTCCAGCGCCAGCTGCTGCGCCTGCGCTTCCTGCTGGCGGTTTTCCAGCACGCCTACCTTGAGCTGGATTTCCTTGGTCGTCTCCTGGACGTTTTTCGCCAACTGGCTGGTCTGCCCGTTCAGCGAATCGCCCTGCTGCAGCCGGCGCGCCATTTCTTCACGCAGGCGGAACACCTGGTTTTTCGAATAGAAGGCTTGCGCTGCCAGCAGGATGCCAAGCACCACCACGGCGATCGTCAGCGGCTGGCGTAGCGCGTCGCGCTCCTGGGCCGGCGGGGTCGCTGGCGTAGTCGGGGCGGCATTTGGAGTCTCGACGGCCGGCGCAGTTTGCGGATTTGGCGGGACGTCTTTGTTGTCAGTTTGGTTAGGCAAATCGTTCATGGACGTGATTGTAACGCGGCGAGCACCCGTTCGTCGCCAGATCCTGTGAGAGTCACATTCGGGAAACCCAAATCTCTTGCCGTTTCAGCAATACGGGAATGGGGCACGATCAGGTGATGATGTTGCAACATTGCAACGATTGTCAACTTGTTTAATTCTTTGAGCAGCCCGACAAGGCCGCGCAGGGCTTCCGAGCTGGTGATGATCCAGTCGGCGGGCGTGGCGGCCAGCTCTGTCAAGCGCGCGGCCAGCGCTGGCGTCATCTGCGGCACGGCACGGCGGTAGGACGGCAGCACCGTCACCTCGGCGCCGGCGGCGCGGAAGGAGTCGGCCATCAGTTCGCGGCCTGATTCTCCGCGCACGATCAGTACCTTGGCGCCGCGCAGGGCTGGCAGGTCGAGGGCTTGCAGCAGGTGTTCGGTGTCGCTATGGGCCGGGTCGGCGGGGCTGGCGATCAGGCTGGCGGGGACGCCTTGGGCGAGCAACGCCTGGCGGCTGGCCTCTCCTACAACCGCGGCTTGCAGGCCTGGTGGCCATCTGCGGATGTGGGCGAAGGCTGCGTCAATCGCATTGGGCGATACGAAGGCGGCCAGCTGGTAACTGGCCAGGCTGGCCAGGGCCTCGCGCAACGGCGCCTGGTCCGGCAGAGGACTGATGTCGAGCAGCGGCAGCACCTCGACCTCGCGGCCGAGGGCGCGGATGCGGCTGGCCAGCGGTTCGGCCTGTGCGATCGGGCGGGTGAGGACGACTGGGCGTGGCATCAAAACCGGTAAACCGATGTCTGACCCGCTGGGTCAGACACCTGCGGTCGGGGCGGCGTTAGGGTTCATGGCGTCGGCTTGCTCGGCCTGGCAGACAGCGAGGATTGCCTCGGCATCCTGGGCGCGCAACTGCTCGGCGACGTTGGCGCCCAGCGCTTCGGCATCCGCCGCGGCGCCGTTCACTTCGGCGCGCGCGACACGGGTGCCGTCCGGCGTGGCAACCATGGCGCGCAGGTGCATCCGGCCGCCGTCGACGGTGGCGAAGGCTGCCAGCGGCACCTGGCAGGATCCGCCAAACACCTTGGACACCTTGCGTTCCGCCGTCACGGCTTGCGCGGTAGGCAGGTCGTTGAGCGGCGCCAGGATCGCTTTCAGGTCCAGGCCATCGTTACGCACCGCGATCTCGATCGCCATGGCGCCCTGCCCTGCGGCCGGCAGCGAATCTTCCGGCGCCAGCAGCGATTTGATGCGCTGCGGCAGGCCAAGGCGTTTCAGGCCGGCTGCGGCCAGGATAATGGCAGCGTAATCGCCACGATCGAGCTTGCCCAGGCGGGTATCCAGGTTGCCGCGCAAAGGCTTGATCACCAGGTGCGGGTAGCGCGCCGAAATCAGGGCCTGGCGGCGCAGGCTGCTGGTGCCGACGACGGCGCCGGCTGGCAGCTCGGCCAGCGAGGAATAATCGTTCGAAACGAAGGCATCGCGCGGATCTTCGCGCTCCAGCACGGCGGCCAGCGCAAAACCTTCCGGCAGCTCCATCGGCACATCCTTCAGCGAATGGACGGCCAGGTCGGCGCGGCCTTCTTCCATCGCCACTTCCAGTTCCTTCACAAACAGCCCCTTGCCGCCCACCTTCGACAATGCCCGGTCCAGGATCTGGTCGCCGCGGGTTGTCATGCCCAGGATCTCAATGCTGCACTGCGGATATAATTGGGACAAGCGAGCGCGGACGTGTTCGGCCTGCCACATGGCAAGGCGGCTTTCGCGCGAAGCGATCACCAATTTGGAAGGGAGCTGTCGGGCCATTTCAGGAGTATTCAAAACCAGTTCTTTCGCTGTTGCTAGCGCCAAACCGGCGTTCACCAGTTTATTGCGCATGATTGGGACCACAAATTCTAGCATGCGCGCCCCTATGCAGACTGCGGCCACAAGCCTTTTGCACGACCATTCTTATCTTTTGACTGATTAACTATGGCAAATCAAGTAAGTGCAACAGACGAAGCAAACCAGAGCGCCGATAAAGACGCGCCGTTGAAAGAAGACATCCGCCTGCTGGGCCGCCTGTTGGGCGACGTCCTGCGGGAACAGGAAGGAGAGGAAGTATTCGCCGTCGTCGAAACCATCCGCCAGACCGCCGTCCGCTTCCGCCGTGAAGCCGACGCCGGCGCCGCCAAGGAACTGGACGGCATGCTGAAGATCCTGACGCGCGAACAGACCATCACGGTGGTACGCGCCTTCTCCTACTTCTCCCACCTGGCCAATATTGCGGAAGACCAGCACCACATCCGCCGCCGCCGCGCCCACTTGCTGGCCGGCTCGGCACCGCAAAAAGGCAGCATCAGCTTTGCACTCGACAAGCTGAAAGAATCCGGCGTCGAACTGGACACCGTGACCAGCTTCTTCAAGGAAGCCCTGATCAGCCCCGTCCTGACTGCCCACCCGACCGAGGTGCAGCGCAAGTCCATCCTGGACGCGGAACACGATATCGCCCGCCTGCTGGCCCAGCGTGACCTGCCGCTGACGCCGAAGGAACGCAGCACCAACCTGCACATGCTGCGCGCCCGCATCGCCACCCTGTGGCAGACCCGCATGCTGCGCTACTCCAAGCTGACCGTGGCGGATGAAATCGACAACGCCCTGTCCTACTACCGCATTACTTTCCTGCGCGAGCTGCCGGCCCTGTACGACGATATCGAATCGGAGATCGCCGAGCATTACGGCCAGTCCGCACCGGCCGCGATCGACGGTTCCTACGTGCAGATGGGCAGCTGGATCGGCGGTGACCGCGACGGCAACCCGAACGTCAACGCCGGCACCATGCAGCACGCGCTGGAGCGCCAGGCCACCACCATCCTCGACTTCTACCTCGACGAAACCCACGCCCTGGGCGCCGAGCTGTCGGTGTCGACCCTGATGATTGGCTGCTCGCCTGCGCTGCAAGCGCTGTCCGACGCCTCGACCGATACTTCCGACCACCGCAGCGACGAACCTTACCGCCGCGCCCTGATCGGCATGTACGCCCGCCTGGCAAGCACCGCGCGCGCCCTGGGTGCGACCAATATCCTGCGCAAGGAAGTTGGCCACGCCGAGCCTTACCCGTGCCCTGCCGATTTCTCGGCCGACCTGCAGGTGCTGATCGAGTCGCTGGACGCCAACCACGGTTCCGTGCTGGCCCGCCCGCGCCTGACCACCCTGAAGCGTGCCGCCGACATCTTCGGCTTCCACCTGGCGTCGCTCGACATGCGCCAGTCGTCCGACATCCACGAACGCGTGCTGGCGGAGCTGTTTGCCAAGGCCGGCGTGCAAGCCGACTACCCGTCGCTGGATGAAGAAGCCAAGGTCAAGCTGCTGCTGGCGGAGTTAGCGCAACCACGCCTGCTCTACTCGCCTTACATCGAATACTCGGACGAGACGACTTCCGAGCTGACCATCCTGCGCACTGCGCACGACATCCGCCAGCGTTACGGCAAGCGCGCCATCCGCAACTACATCATTTCGCACACCGAGACCGTATCCGACCTGCTGGAAGTGTTCGTACTGCAGCAGGAAACCGGCCTGCTGCGCCAGGGCGCCGACGGCGAGCGCACTTCGGACCTGATGGTGATCCCGCTGTTCGAGACCATCCCCGACCTGCAGCGCGCCGCCGGCATCATGGAATCGCTGATGGCGGTGCCAATGGTACAGAAGCTGATCGCCAAACAGGGCCAGATCCAGGAAGTCATGCTGGGCTACTCCGACTCCAACAAGGACGGCGGCTTCATGACCTCCAACTGGGAGCTGTACAAGGCGGAACTGGCCCTGGTGGAAATCTTCGCCAAGGCCGGCGTCAAGCTGCGCCTGTTCCACGGCCGCGGCGGCACCGTCGGCCGCGGCGGCGGTCCAAGCTACGAGGCCATCCTGGCGCAGCCGAAAGGCACCGTCAACGGCCAACTGCGCTTGACCGAACAGGGCGAAATCATCGCCTCCAAGTTCTCCAATGCCGAAATCGGCCGCCGCAACCTGGAGCTGCTGGTCTGCTCCACCCTGGAAGCGAGCCTGATGCCGCCGCCGGCCGACGCCTGCCACGGCCCGCGCCTGGCCGGTTTCGAAACCGTGATGGCCGAGATCTCCGAGCTGGCCTACAAGGCCTACCGCAACCTGGTGTACGAAACCCCGGGCTTCACCGACTACTTCTTCGCGGCCACCCCGATTGCGGAAATCGCGGAACTGAACCTCGGCTCGCGCCCGGCTTCCCGCAAGTCGACGCGCCGCATCGAAGACTTGCGCGCTATCCCCTGGGGCTTCAGCTGGGGCCAGTGCCGCCTGCTGCTGCCGGGCTGGTACGGTTTCGGCTCCGCCATCGGCGCCTGGATCGCCGCCGGCAACAAGGAAGAGCGCACGGCGCAATTGCGCGACATGTTCCAGCACTGGCCGTTCTTTGCCACCCTGCTGTCCAACATGGACATGGTGCTGGCCAAGACCGACCTGGCGATCGCCTCGCGTTACGCCGAGCTGGTGAGGGACAAGGAACTGCGTGAACGCATCTTCAAGCGCATCACCGAGGAGTATCACCAGACCCTCGACTGCCTGGAATCGATCACCGGCACCCGCGACCGCCTGGCCGGCAACCCGCTGCTGGCCCGTTCCATCACCAACCGCTTCCCTTACCTTGATCCGCTGAACCACTTGCAGGTGGAACTGATCAAGCGCCGCCGCGCACTGGGTAATGAAGAAGACCGGGCCGATCCGCGCGTCAACCGCGGCATCCACCTGTCCATCAATGGCGTTGCGGCAGGCCTGCGCAACACCGGCTAAGAACCGCACTGGCAAACGGGCCCGGAAAAATTCCGGGCCCGCTTAGCAAAAAAGCCATAACTAAGTCATAATCATGCGCTCTGATTTGAGGAGATCGTATGTTTCGCTTGACGCTGTTAGCTGCACTGCTTTTGCCCTCCCTCGCCCTGGCCGACGACCAGGTCCGCAAGTTCGACACCTTCTACGGCATCAATGTCAAAGGCCCGATCAGCGTCTACGTTGACGTTGGCAAGGAGCAGTCCGTCAAGGTCAGCGGCCGCAAGGAATACATCGACAAAGTCAGCACCGTGGTCGAAGGCGGCGTACTGCGCGTCGTCTACGAAAACGCCAACAAGGGTTCGACCAATGTGAAGGAAGGTGACAAGATCACCGTGACTGTGCCGGCGCTGACCAGCTTCCGGGTCCTGGGCGCGGGTGAATCGCGCGTCACCAATATCAATGGCGAACGCATCGACATCAGCTTCGAAGGCGCTGGCGCGCTATACGCCAGCGGCAAGGTCAAGCTGCTGCGCATGAAAGGCCAAGGCGTTGGCCAGGCCGACCTCAAGGACCTGCATGCTGAACGCGCCGACGTCAACTTCACCGGCATGGGCGACATCAGCCTCTACGCCAGCGACACCCTGAACCTGATCGTCGAAGGCATGGGCAACTTCACCTATTACGGCGACCCGAAACACATCAACAAGTCGGCCAAGGGTATCGGCAACGTCAGCCCGGGCAAATAAGCCGCGCGTGGGGAAGCTCGCGGGTTGCCACATATCCCATCGAGCGGTACAGCGCCTGGGCACGGGCGTTGGCCGCGCCCACATGCAGCATGGGGCGCACGCCCTGCTGCTGCATGCCGTGCATGATGAATTCCACGAGCTGGCGCGCATAGCCGCGTCCCGTGAATTCGGGATGCGTGCAAACCGCGCTCACTTCGCGCATATGGCCAAGGTCCATGCGCTCACCGCTCAAAGCCACCAGCCGGCTCCCCCCATCGTGGATGCCGGCGTACTGGCCCATCTCGCCGGTGCGTGGGCGGAAATAGCCGGGAAAGGCGATATTGGTCAGCTCCACCATTGCCGGATCATTGGCCGCCAGCACACGGATCATTGAACTTTCCGGCGCCGCCACCAGGCCGCCTTCATAGACCATCTGCAGCACGCCGGACAGCGGCTGCAACAACCACCCTTCAGGCAGCGCCGGCATCGGGCCGAGGAAGTAATAGCTGCCGTCCGGGATGCCCGCCAGGTCCTCGGCGCTTAACGGAACGCCCTGCTCCGCCACAGCGCAAAACGGGGCCACGTCGGCCGGATAGCGCCGGGCCGCACCGGTCGGAATGTTAAAATGTTGCTGTGCGCTGCTTAGCGCTGCCCAGATCGGGTTTTCCAATTCCAGCATGTGAGTTCCAATGTCTAATTTCCCAGCCTGCCCAAAATGCCAGTCCGAGTATACCTACGAAGACGGCGACAACTATGTTTGCCCTGAATGCGCCCACGAATGGCCAAAGCAGGCCGCCGAAGCAGCCGGCGACACCGCGCGCGTCTACAAGGACGCCGTCGGCACCATCCTGCAAGATGGCGACACCGTCACCGTGATCAAGGACCTGAAGCCAAAAGGCTCCGGCGGCGTGATCAAACAGGGCACCAAGGTCAAGAACATCCGCCTGGTCGACAGCGACCACGATATCGACTGCAAGATCGAAGGCTTCGGCGCCATGAGCCTGAAATCGGAGTTCGTGCGCAAAGTTTGATCATTACAATTTGAGAATATTTTTTACTAATTCTCAGATATAGTCTCCGGAACAATTCTTATTTACCGGAGACTGCCTATGAAGCCTGCTTCGCTTGCGCTGATCATCGCACTGACCCTGCCCTTCGCAACCGCCTACGCCAAAGGCCCGATGGGGGAACGGAAAACAGAGTCCAGTACCATGACGGGCATTAACGCAGCAGGTGAATGGGTGGGCGAAATCAAGGACGAAGACGGCCGCCGCCGAGCAATCCTGATGTCGCAAGGCCGCCATATCGAAATCGGCACCCTGGGCGGGAGCGACAGCACCGCCAACGCCATCAACAACCAGGGCGTCGTCACCGGCGGCGCACTCACCGCCAGCAACGCCTGGCACGCATTCCGCTACGACGAAGCGCAAGGCATTCGCGACCTCGGTACACTGGGCGGCAGCAGCAGCGTCGGCACCGCACTCAATCAATCCGGTCATATCGTCGGTTACGCCGACACCGCAGACGGCAACTACCACGCCTTCGTTGACAACGGCATCGGCATGCTGGACCTGGGCACCCTTGGCGGCAAAAACAGCTACGCCACAGCCATCAACGGCGACGGCTATGTAGTCGGCGCCGCACAGCTGGCGGACGGCTACCGCCGCGCATTCCTGTACAAGCCGGGCAGCGGCATGATCGAGCTGCCTACGCTGGGCGGCCGCATCAGCGTTGCGACCGGCGTGAACGACCAGGGCGTGGTGGTCGGCGCGTCCGAGATGCCGAACCGTAGCTGGCACGCCTTCATGTATGAGAACGGCCGCATGATCGACCTGGGTGCCATGATCTCCCACGGCTCCAGTTTTGCCAACGGCATTAACAACCACGGCGACATCGTCGGCACTGTGCGCATCAAAGACCACGACGCACCTCACACCTTCATCTACAAGAATGGCCAAATGCAGGTGCGCTCGGCCTATAAGAGCCTATACCTGACTCGCGACATTACAGAAGAAGGCCAGGTAATCGGTTCCTCCTACACCGGCCACGTACTGAAATCCGGCTCCGTCGATTCGGCCAGTGAAAAAGATCGCGGCCTCAAACCGGTTGACTGGCTTACGCTTGGCTTCCTGGCGATCATTGCGGGAGTAGCAGCCTTCAAAGCGCGCGAGCGTATTCGCAAAGGCATCGACTTCGGCTTCAAGATGCTGTCGTTCGCATGATGCGCGGCGCGTCCCTGAAGTTGGCCACGCGCCTTGCGCCGGTGTTGGCGCTTGCAGCAATGCTGTGCGCCAGCGCAGCCCAGGCCGGCCCGTTTGGCGGTTCGATGTCCGAATCCATCGTTGCCAAGGACATGAATCCGGCCGGCGACACCGTCCTCGAGTCGATTACCGGCTACGGCGCCCGGCAAGCTTTTTTACGCTCCGGCGGCCAGCGCTATAACATCGGCACCTTCGGCGGCGAAGAAAGCACTGCAGCCGCGATCAACGGTGCCGGGGTCGTCACCGGCTCAGCCCAGGCAGCGGACTACACCTGGCACGCTTACCGCTTCGACAAGCGCAGCGGCCTGCGAGAACTCGACACGCTGGGTGGCGCCAGCAGCGCCGGCACCGCAATCAATGAACAGGGCCACATTGTCGGCCACGCCGACACTTATGACGGCAGCTACCACGCCTTCATCGACACCGGCATCACCATGCTGGACCTCGGCACCTTCGGCGGCAAGAACAGCTACGCGCTCGGCATCAACGCGCATGACGTCGTCGTTGGTGCCGCCGACCGCGCCAACGGCTTCCGCCGCGCCTTCATTTACAAACCGGGCATCGGCAAGATCGAGATCCCGGACGTCGGCGACCGCCACAGCGTAGCCATGGCAATTAACGACAACGGCGTGGTAGTCGGCACCATGCAGATGCAGGACCGCAGCTGGCACGCCTTCAGTTACGACGGCCTGCGTACCGTGGACCTTGGCGTGATGATGAGCCGTGGCAACAGCTTCGCCACCGCCATCAATAATAACGGTGACATCGTCGGCAACGTGCGGGTCTGGGGCCGCGAAGCGCCACTCGTCTTCGTTTACAGCAAAGGCCAGATGCAAGTGCGCGACAATTTCGGTCAGTTCGACCTCGCCCGCCGCATCACCGACGACGGCCAGATCATCGGCGCTGGCGCCATGGCCAGGCAAATGCGCGCCGCCCGCGTCGCGCACAACCAGCTTGAATCGATCGGATGGCCGGCGCCGGTGGACATGCTGACCTACGGTCTGCTCGCGTTACTGGCCACCTTCTTCCTCTACAAAGTCCGCGAACACCTGCGGGAAGGCATCGACTTCAGCAAACGCCTGATGCTGTCCATCGCATAAGGATGAGAGAATCACACCTTGGGAATGTAAATCATCCCTGTTCATTCTGACAGCCGCTCTTGCTGTTTTATTCCAGGCAGAGCCTGCATCAACGAGATTGGCACAAACCATCGGGGCGAGAGCATTTCGCCAGTAAGTAGCACAGGGCACAATCTTAAGCCTTACCTGGTCACCAAGACCGACAAGGAAAGTTTGATCGCCTGGTCGCGAGCAACCATGGCCGCCACGCGAAAATCGCGTTCGAAAATCTAATCAATCTCTCTGCTGTCCTGATCCCAATTGCTGGAGCGAGTCGAGTTCGTTGCTGCGCCAGATCCAATGATGGCAGCCATGCTGCTTGATTGGGCTAACCTTGAATTGCTCACCGGCGCGGTGGAGTCGGCCGAGGTACTGTATGACGCAGCCCTTCCAACTTTGCCATCAAAGTGTCGCTTGGCGATTCGGTAAAACGCTATTTGCAGAATCACTCAGAGTCCGTTGCCATCTCAGTTAGCTTCGCCGACGAAATTGGCCCTACCGGAAACCACCTTGGCGAATTTCGCCAGGAGGCAAAGGGCGAGACGACTTTCGCCATACGCGACCTCACATTCGCCCCCAAGAAGGTTAAGAAACTTAGGCCATCTGATTACCGGGCCACCATCAAGAAGACTTACGTTCGACGATTTGTGCAATGAGTTCGGGAGGGATCGGCTGGCCATTCGCGCTCATTTGCCGGATGGTCTCATGCAGCATCTGAAGCCGTGCAATTTTTACGACGGCCCAGGCAACGACGCCAATGATCGGAACGCACATTGCAAGCACCGGGATGAGCACTGGAGACAGGTTGGAAAAGAAGTTCATGCTGGCTTGGAGCAGTTAATCGAAAGAAAACACAGTGTAGATGCGTGCTAGTTTTTCAGTCAAGCATTCTTGGTTATTGCCCGATATCCGACTGCAGCGAAACGAAATTCTGCGTCGTCACCAGGGCGGCGAAATAAAAAAGGAGGCCGAGGCCTCCTTTTCTTTCGCGCCGACGGGCGATTACTTCTCCGTCAGGAACGTCTTCAGCTTGTCCGAACGCGAAGGCTGGCGCAGCTTGCTCATTGCCTTCGCTTCGATCTGGCGGATACGCTCGCGGGTCACGTCGAACTGCTTGCCCACTTCCTCCAGCGTGTGGTCGTTCGACATCTCAACGCCGTAACGCATGCGCAGCACCTTGGCTTCGCGCGGGGTCAGGGAATCCAGCACTTCCTTGATCACATTGCGCATCGAAGCGTGCAATGCAGCGTCCAGCGGCGCCAGCGTGGTGTTGTCTTCGATGAAGTCGCCCAGCTGCGAATCGCCGTCCTCGCCCATCGGGGTTTCCATGGAAATCGGCTCCTTGGCGATCTTCATGATCTCGCGCACCTTGGACTCCGGCATTTCCATCTTCAGCGCCAGGGTTGCCATGTCCGGCTCGGAACCGGTTTCCTGCATGATCTGGCGCGAAATGCGGTTCATCTTGTTGATGGTCTCGATCATGTGCACCGGCACGCGGATGGTACGGGCCATGTCCGCGATCGAACGCGTGATCGCCTGGCGGATCCACCAGGTCGCGTAGGTCGAGAACTTGTAGCCGCGGCGGTATTCGAACTTGTCGACCGCCTTCAGCAGGCCGATATTGCCTTCCTGGATCAGGTCCAGGAACTGCAGGCCGCGATTGATGTACTTCTTCGCGATCGAAATCACCAGGCGCAGGTTGGCCACGGTCATTTCACGCTTGGCGGTACGGGCACGCTTTTCGCCGGCAGCCATCTGCTTGTTGATCTTGCGCAGGTCGGCCAGCGGCAGCGCCACGCGCTCCTGCAGGTCGATCATCTTGTTCTGCAGTTCCTTGATGGCAGGGACGTTACGGCCCAGCACCGCGCTGTACGGATAGCCGGCAGCCACTTCACCGTCGACCCAATCCAGGTCGGTTTCGTTGCCCGGGAAGACCTTGATGAAGTGCGCGCGCGGCATGCCGCAGCGGTTCACGCACAGTTCCAGCACGGCGCGCTCAATCGAACGCACCTGTTCCATCTGGCCGCGCAGGGTGTCGCACAGCTTTTCCACCACTTTCGCGGTGAAGCGGATGCCCAGCAACTCGTTGGAGATGATGTCCTGCGCCTTGACGTAGACGGCATTGCCGTAAGTGGCCTTGCGCATCTTGTCGAACTGGCTCGAGATCAGGGCGAATTTAGCCAGCGCATCATCTTTCAGTTGCGCCAGCTGTTCGGTCGAGTAGCCGGCGGCGCCGCCGTTCACGTCACCGTCTTCTTCCTCTTCGTCCAGCTCTTCTTCCTCGTCTTCATCGTCGGAAGCTGCAGCAGGAACCTTGGCTGGCGCAGGGGTGTGCGCGTCTTCGTTCAGGTCGACAAAGCCGTCCACCACGTCGTCCACCTTCATCTCGTCTTTTTCGATCTTCTCGGCCAGGGCCAGGATCTCGGAGATGGTGGTCGGGCAAGCGGAAATCGCCTGGATCATGTCGCGCAGGCCGCCTTCGATACGCTTGGCGATCTCGATTTCGCCTTCGCGCGTCAGCAGCGCCACAGCGCCCATTTCGCGCATGTACATGCGGACCGGGTCGGTGGTACGGCCGAAATCGGAATCGACGGTCGACAGCGCGGTGGCGGCAGCGGCTTCCACTTCATCGTCGCTGGCTGCGGTCGGCACGTTATCGGACAGCAGCAGCGCTTCCGCATCCGGTGCGCGCTCGTACACGGCGATGCCCATGTCGTTGAAGGTCGCGATGATGCCTTCGATCGCTTCCGGATCGACGATGTTTTCCGGCAGGTGGTCGTTGATCTCGGCGTAGGTCAGGTAGCCGCGGTCCTTGCCCAGGTTGATCAGGTTCTTGAACTGGGTGCGGCGCTTTTCCAGCTCCTCCGCATTGGCGCCATCGGTCATGCCGAAAGCATCGATACCCTTCGCCTTGCGCTCGCGCGCCTTGGACGCTGCCTTCAGTTCGGCGCGCTCCACGGCATTCAGTGCCGCCACTTCATCGTTTTCCGGGGTGAACTCGCTTGGCTTGCGGCCGCGGCGGCCCGGCACCTTCACTTGCGGCAGCAGGTAGCCGGAGGTGTCGATCGATGCCAGCACGGCGGCGTCGCGCACTTCGGTCACGGCGGCAGGGCCGGTCGTCACAGTCACCGGCGCCGGTTCGGCAGCCTTAGGCTTGCGGCCGCGCTTGGCGGGCGCCGGGGCCGGCGCTTCTTCAGCGACGACAGCCAGCGACACCGGCTTGGCAGCAGCGGTCTTGCGGGCGCGCGTCTTGCCGACCGGTTCGTCGGCAACGGCCTCCACCGGCGCTTCCTCGACCGGCACGGCTGCCAGGCGGCGGGATTTCTTTACTACGGTGACTTTTCCTGCTTCCTCTTGAGCGTTGTCGATCACATACGAAAGGCTGGTCTTTGGCACGGCCAACGGAGCGCTGGTAGTGGAGGAGCCAGTGGACTTCTTGGCGGACAACGTCAGGGTCTTAGGTTTCGTCATTCAATATCTCTCTCAGCGCGCCCGAAGGTGCACTTTTCGAAGGCTCGCGATGGCCCGGTTTCAGGGATAATCGGGAAAAGAAAAAGCCCGCATGACCGGGCTCGATTCCGATGATTCAGTGATTAGAGAGGGCACATGCCCTGGAACTGGACTACTCAGGGCAGCGCGGCCCCGGCCGAAAACTCTTTACCAATCTGAATTCGCACCGTCCTGCATTTGGCGCGTCTGCCATTATACAAGGTTTTGGGCTGGACTGCACCCATTAATTCGATATCAAAACCACATCATGAGCGAAAACACAATGCGCCGTGGACCTGCGTCGTGGTATGCTGGCGGCTCTTGATTAACCTATGAAGTCGATGAACACTAGCACTACCCCTCAGCAGCCGGCCGAAGGCCAAGCCGCCGCACCTGCCGCCCCAAATTCCGCGCGCGCCCTGCTCAAGCAATTGCAGCAACAGTATGCCCCGTTCCGCGACAGCCTGCCGCTGTCGATCGGCATCGACAAGCAGCTCATCGCAGCGATGCCGGAACTTAACCGCAAGCTGATGCGCGCTGCCCTGGGCATCCACACTTCCTCGCAGCGCTACCTGCGCGTGATGGAGAAAGCCACTGTCCGCTACAACCTGGATGGCAGCACCGGCGCCGAAGTCACCGACGAACACCGCAAGCACGCCAAGGAAACCCTGGCGGAACGCTACAAGAAAGAAGTGGAACGCCGCAAGGCCGAACGCGCTGCCGAACGCGAAGCTGCCGCCGCCGAAGAGGCCGACCGCCGCCGCGCGGAAAAGCTGCAGGCGCTGACCGCAAAATTCTCCAGGAAGTAATGAGCGACGCGCCAGAAGCGGTCCCCGAGCTGCCTCCTTACGAAGGCATCCGGCTGGCCGACGTCAGGCTCGTAAAGACCGCCGCCGATGCGGAGGCTGCACAAGCGGCCTTGCTGGCGGCGGATGCTATTGGTTTCGACACCGAATCCAAACCTACTTTCGTCAAGGGTGAAAGTTCGGACGGCCCGCACCTGATCCAGTTTGCCGACGACCGCCGCGCCTGGTTGTTCCAGGTTGGCGATGCCTTCCCCCATTTGGCCGCGGTCAAGGCGATTCTTGAATCGGACATGACGCTGAAGATCGGTTTCGGGCTGTCCGACGACATCAAGCGCGTGCGTGCCAAGCTGGGGATCGAGCCGCTCAAAGTGGTCGACCTGGGTGTGCTGCTGCGCGCGCCGGGACAGAAGAATGACCTGGGGGCCAAGAGCGCGGTAGCCAAGTATTTCGGCCAGGCGCTGACCAAGTCCAAAAAGATCTCCACCACCAACTGGGCCACGCCGCGCCTGAACGAAAAGCAGATCCTGTACGCCGCGGACGACGCGCAGGTCGCCTTGCGCGTGTATCGCCACTGGATCGGCATCGGCAACGTACTGCCGCCGATCAAGCCGCCCAAGCGCCCCAAACCCGGCAAACCAGTGCCAGGCCCAAGGGCCTGACCCTGCGGATCTGGCCCCGATTTACCGGTTTTTAGCCAGCATCCCGAGAGAAGCAATCGCGGCCGCCTGCCTCTCATCCCAGAGATGCCCATAATTCAGCCGAATACAATTACCAAACTCCCGCTTCGCACTGAACATCGGCCCCGGCGCAATGCTGATCCCCAGCCCCAGCGCCTGCCGATGCAGTTCCAGCGCATCGACTGACTCCGGCAACACCACCCACAAGAAATACCCGCCCTGCGGCTGCGTCACCCGCGTCCCCTCAGGAAAGTGCGCTGCGATCGCCGCCAGCATTTGCTGCTGTTGCCCTGCCAGCGCGCCGCGCAACTGCCGCAAATGCCGCTCATACCCACCCTGCCCCAGATACTCCGCCAGCGCCAACTGCGACGGCATCGCGGCCGACAGCGAGGTAGTCAGCTTCAGCCGCTCAACCTGCCGCGCAAAACGCCCTGCGACTGCCCAACCGACACGGAATCCCGGCGCCAGGCATTTCGAAAACGAGCTGCAATGCATGACGATGCCCTTGCTGTCGAAGCGCTTGGACAGCGCCGGCCGCTGGGCGCCAAAATACAGCTCGCCGTACACGTCGTCCTCAATCAATGGCACATCATGCGCCGCAAGAAGCTCTACCAACGCCTGCTTTTTCTCCGCCGGCATCAGGCTGCCGAGTGGATTCTGGAAACTGGTCATCAGCCAGCAAGCGCTCGGTTCGTGCTGCGCCAACGCCATCGCCAGTGCACCAAGGTCGATCCCTTCGCGCGGATGCGTCGCCACCTCGACCGCCTTCAAGCCGATACGCTCCAGCGCCTGCAAGGCCGCATAAAAACTGGGCGACTCCACCAGCACCGTATCGCCCGGCCGCGCCACCGCCTGCAGGCACAGGTTCAACGCCTCCAACGCACCATTGGTGATAACGATATCGTCGGGCGACACCTGCAGGCCGTCGAGCTGGTAGCGCAAGGCGATCTGCCTCCGCAACTCCGCATTCCCCGGCGGCAGGTCGGCAATCGTGCTCCAGGGGTCGACATGGCGCATGCTGGCCGCGACCGCACGCCCTAGCTTATCGAGCGGGAACAGCAACGGGCTGGGGAAAGCCGAACCGAAAGGCACATTGCCCGGCGCCCGGCTGGCCTCCAGCACCTGGAACACCAGCTCACTGACGTCGACCAGCGTGGAAGCCGCGTCAGGCCGCGATACTTCCGGCTCCGGCCCCGCCGCAAAGCGCCGCGCAGCAACGTAATATCCCGAACGCGGACGCGACTCGATCAGGCCGCGCGCCTCGAGCTGGTAATAAGCCTGGAACACCGTGGACGGACTGACGCCTCGCCGTTCCTGCTGCTGCCGTACCGAAGGCAGCTTTTCGCCCGGCCGCAGCACGCCGGAGGCCATCAAACCTGCCAATTCGTCGGCTAGCGCTTCGTAAAGCTTCAAACTGATACCCTCATTCCAGGGCCTTTCTGAGCCTGTTATTCTTTGTCCCGCAGGCGTATCCTTGACCCATCACAAGAAAAACGGATTCATCATGCGACTTTTCCACCGCATTCTCTCATTTAGCAGCGCGCTTGTGGCCACCTCCGCCCTGGCCGCTCCGGCCAGCCTGGCGGACACCGTCGAGCAGCGCGTTGCCGCCTGCATCGCCTGCCACAAGACCAATGAGCAAGGCGACGCCTTCTTCCCACGCATCGCCGGCAAGCCCGCCGGCTACCTGTACAACCAGCTCCTGAACTTCAAGGAAGGCCGCCGCCAGTACCCGATGATGACCTATATGGTCGAACAACTGCCGGACGCCTACCTGCGCGAAATCGCGCAATACTTCTCCGAACAGCACGCGCCCTACCCGCCGCCAGCAGCCTCCAGCGCCACGCAACAGATGATCGAGCGTGGCCGCGTGCTGGTGCACCAGGGCGATCCATCGCGCAAAGTGCCGGCCTGCATTGCCTGCCACGGCGACGCGATGACCGGTGTAGCGCCAGCCATCCCCGGGCTGATTGGCCTGCCGCGCGATTACATCAACGCGCAATTCGGCACCTGGCGCAACCAGAAACGCAAGGCGCATGCGCCTGACTGCATGGCGGAAGTGGCCAACCGTTTGAGCGACGCCGACGTCGCCGCCGTATCCGGCTGGCTGGCCGCGCAACCGGCCGATCCAAACGCCCGTCCGGCCACTACCCTGCCCAAGCCACTGCCGATGGAATGCGGCGGCGTTCCCAAATAAATAGAAAAGATCATGAAGCGGAATACGAAAATCGCCATCGCCGCGCCGTTGCTGCTGCTTGTCGCGGCGGTCGGCTTCATCTGGCCCAAGCACGACACCGGCCCGGCGCCAAGCGCCGCCTCGAAAAACATGCCGATGCAGGAAAAAGTCGCGCGCGGCGCCTACCTCGCCAAAGCCGGCGACTGCATGGCTTGCCACACGACGCGCGGCGGCGCCGCGTTTGCCGGCGGCCGCGCCCTGCAAACTCCGTTCGGCAACGTGATGTCGCCAAACATCACTGCCGACAAGGAAACCGGCATCGGCAACTGGAGCGCCGACGACTTCTGGAACGCCCTGCACAACGGCAAAGCCAGGGATGGTCGCCTGCTGTACCCGGCCTTCCCCTACACGAATTACACCGCGATGACGCGCGACGACTCGGACGCCATGTATGCCTACTTCCAGACCATCACGCCGGTAAAGCTGGCCAGCCAGCCGCACACCCTGCGCTTCCCGTACAACCAGCAAGCCTTGCTGGCAGTATGGCGCGCCCTTTACTTCAAGCCCGCCGTGTACACGCCCGACGCCGGCAAGTCCGCCGAATGGAATCGCGGCGCCTACCTGGTGCAGGGTCCCGGCCACTGCATCGCCTGCCACAGCGAACGCAATGCCCTTGGCGCCAGCGACAAAGGCTTGTCGGGTGGCCTGATTCCGGTGCTGGGCTGGTATGCGCCCTCGCTCACCTCGGACCGAGAGGCAGGTCTGGGTGACTGGGAAGTAAAAGACATTACCGACTTGCTGAAAACCGGTGTCTCGCAGCGCGCCACCGTATTTGGCCCGATGGCGGAAGTGGTGCGCGAAAGCCTGCAGCACCTGAACGATGAAGATGCGCGCGCCATGGCGGTCTATCTGAAATCGCTGCCGAACGAAAGCGGCAATCGCGAGCCATACGAGCGCTCGAAGGAACCAGAAGCCGCCGCCTGGCTGGCCGCCGGCGAGAAGATCTACGGCAAGCAATGCGTGGACTGCCACGGCGAAAAAGGCGAAGGCATCGCCCCGCACTACCCGCCCCTGGCCGGCAATCGCGCCCTGACGATGGATGAAGCAGTGAACCCGATCCGCATAGTGCTGAATGGCGGCTTTGCCCCCGGCACGGCAGGCAACCCGCGTCCCTACGGCATGCCGCCGTTCAGCCATTCACTGAATGATGTGGAAGTGGCGCAAGTGGTCTCCTACCTGCGCGCCGCCTGGGGCAACAACGCCCCGCCAGTAGAAAGCACAACGGTCAACCGCTACCGCAACGTGCCCTTGGAATAACCACGGATCAGTTCGTGTCACACCATGGGGTCACACCCCAGGTGTGACACGAGCTCTTCCGGTACCAGTTGAGCCCGTGTCACACTTGGGGTGTGACCCCAAGGTGTGACACGGGTTCGGCTGTAGTTACACCATGTCGGCGAAGCCGAGGCGGTCGGTGGTGGCGTGGCGGGCGTCTTCTACGCTGACTTTCTTTTCGGCCAGCAGCTTGCGCAGGCATTCGTTCATGGTGTAGCAGCCAGGCGCTGCTTTGCGTTCCATCACATTGCGCAGGTCGGCGACGTTGCCGTTTTCGATCACGGCAGCAACTTCCGGATTGACGGTCAGGCTTTCGGTGGCCAGGTAGTAGCGGTCGCCATCCATCGCGGGCATCAATGCCTGGCACAGCACGCCGCGCAGGGCGTGCGCCAGCGCCTGGCGCTGCGGCTCGGTATTGCCCAGCAGGCGAATCATCTTTTGCAGGCCCAGTTCGGTCGAGCGTGCGTGCAAGGAGGCCAGCACCAGCGGGCCCGATTCGGCCAGCGCCAGCGCTTCGTGCGCGGTTTCCGCGTCACGGATTTCGCCGATCACAATCACGTCCGGACGTTCGCGCAGCGCATCCTTGGCGCCCAGGTCGAAGGTTTCCACGTCGCCGTCAAAGCCCACTTCACGCTGGGTGATCACGCATTTGCGCTGCGGGATCAGGGTCTCCACCGGGTCTTCGATGGTGATGATGTGGCCCGAACGGTTCTTGTTGATATCGTCCAGCATGGAGGCGATGGTGGTCGACTTGCCCTGGCAGGTATCGCCAATGATCAGTACCAGGCCACTGGAGAGCTGCGCGAACGTCTCCTCCGTCGGGCGCAGGCCCAGGCCGGACAGCAGCAGCGGTTCCTTCGGGAAGCGGCGGATCACGCAACCCAGGCGTTTCTTACCCTGGAAGCTGAAGCAGTTGGCGCGGATGCGCGCGGTATGCAGGTCGATGGCGCGGTCGAACGCGCGGTCCTGGATGCGTTCGCGCCAGTTCGGCTCCACCACTTCAAAGAATTCTTCCAGCTCTTCGCGCGTAATCGGTGAATCGGTCACCGCCACCAGGCCCTTTGGCTGGCGCAGCAGCAAGGGGCTGTTCTGGTGGATCAGGATGTCGGAGAAGACCAGCTTGGAATTTAACAGGTGCAGGATTTGCTCGACGAGGGTGCCAAAGACCGGGTGGTCTTCGTTCTCGATATACGTCAGGGTGCGAATTTGCGAGTATTCCATAGTGCCTGTGCTCTCCAATTGGTACGCATGATTCTATTGCATTTGCTCTATGGAATGTAAGTGGCTGGTGAACAACATTTATTTCGGATACTCAAATCCGGTACGGATATCGTAGGGGAAACGGCGGTCGCGCTCGCTCACGGTCAGCCTTGGCGGCGGTTCTTCGCCGGCCAGCGCGCGCGATTTCACATGCAAGCCCTCGCCTTCCCGGATCAGCTTATCCGCTCGCTCATATACATTTTGACAACCAGTTTCCGCGATCAGGGCCTGCACAATGCCGATCTTCCACGCTTCGACCGCCGCCGACTGGAACTGGCAAACCAGGTAGCCGTCCTTGCCGCCATAGCTTTGCACCAGCAGTCCTGACAAGCCGTCTTCGTCGCCAAGCACGATCGGCACCAGCTCATCTGGCCGTGCCGATTGCAGCGAGTGGATGCGTCGCGCGATGGCGGCACGCACACGGCGCTTCACCATGGCGTGGTCGACCGGCTCGTCCTCGCGCAGGGTCCAGACGCGGGCCGCAATCTGCGATTTGGCGTTATAGGCGGCACGGGCCAGGAATTTACGGGACGAGCTGACCACCGTGGCGGTGGCGCCAGGCTTGTTTTTTTCGGCCGGACGCCCTTCGACGCGCTCGACGGCGGACAAGTAAATATAAGGATCGCCGGCAAGGATGGACTTCTCCTTGCCTTGTTTGATGATGATTGTAAGCATGGGCGAGATGATACAGGAGCGACGCCCTGTCCCCGGCATTTTGCATTCTGTTCCCGCAAGGCGGCGTCCTGTCGCACCGGACGGGCACTATGGCGCCGGCTTCGATACGATGTGACCATCGAATACTGATTCACAGAGGAGAAACAAGATGAAGATGTCTGCTGCAGTGCGCAACGCCCTGATCGCCGCTTCCGTTTTTGCTGTGGCCGCGCCGGTCGCCGTGGTGTCGGCCGCCCCGCTGGGCTGGTTTGCCGGTGAACGGGTGCAGGGCAATGGCAAGATCTCCAGGCAGGCACGCGAAGCGGCCAATTTCACCGGCCTTGGCCTGGGCCTGCCTGGCAGCGTTGAAGTCCGCATCGGCAATACGGAAAGCGTGTCCATCGAGTCGGATGACAACATCCTGCCGCTGATTGAATCCGTGGTGGAAGATGGCACCCTGCAAATCCGCCCGATCCGCCCGAACCTGCAGTTCGATACCCGCAACCTGAAGGTGGTGATCACCGCCAAGAAACTGGAGCGCATTTCGGTTGGCGGCTCGGGCTCGGTTGATGCGGAAGGCCTGCGCGGCGGCAAGCTGTCCTTCAATGTCGGCGGCTCAGGCTCCATGAACCTGCGCAATATCGAAGGCGAATCGGTCACGGTTTCGCTGGGCGGCAGCGGTAACCTGAAAGCGAGCGGTTCGGCCGACAAGCTGAAGGTGTCGATCGGCGGTTCCGGCAAAGTCAGCACAGGACAACTGGCGACGCGCGAAGCCGCGGTCAGCATCGGCGGCTCGGGCCAGGCAGTGGTGTGGGCCAAGCAGTCTCTGTCCGTCAGCGTGGCCGGCTCGGGTGACGTGAGCTATTACGGCGAGCCGCAACTGACCAAGAGTGTCATGGGTTCCGGCAGCGTCAAGCGCCTGGCTGGCGGCCCGAACTGATCAAAGTTTGTCCCGGCCCGTGTCGCCACAAGCTTCACGGGCCACCTTCCCCCAGCAATTCTGGCGGGCGTCAGAGGTCGAACTTGAGGTCGGCGCTGACGGTGCGCTGGGCATAGGGATGGAAGGCCCAGTACTTTTCGCCACTCAGGTTGTCTATGCCGACCGATGCCGTCCACTGGCGGTTGAAGCGGTAGCGCACACGCACATCGGCGACCAGGTAGTCCGATACCCCCATATACGTAGAGCCACTCGGGTCGCTGTTATCAAGCGTGCCGAATTGCTTGCCGCTATAGCGCACGCCGAAAGTCCCGGTCCAATGCTGGCCGACGTGGTATGAGGCCAGCGCATTGGCACGCCACTTCGGCACGCGCGGCTGCCGCTTGCCCACGCTGGAAGGCATCGCGTCGTTCGCGGCGATCTCCGAGTCTGCATAGGTAAGACTGCTTTGCAGCGTCAGCCCGTGCGTCAGGACATGATCGGCCTGCTGCGACAACTCCAGTCCCCATGTGCGAATCTTGCCCACGTTCTGCACCGTGTTGACAGTAGCAGTCAGCGGCTGCGAATACAGCGCATCACGCGTGACTTCGCCGAACAGCGTGGCACGCAGGCTGCCCTGCGCCGTCATATGCTCCGCCGTCAACTCGCCGGTCCACGACTTCTCAGCACGCAGGTTCGGATCGGTATTGACGATCTTGTCGTCCACGATCGAGCCCTGGAATAGCTCCGCTGCAGTCGGATTGCGCACTGCGCGGCCGGTGGAAGCTTTCAGCGTCCAGGCTTCATCCACCCGCCATGCCAGCGCAGCTTTTGGCGACCGGGCCTGCTCGCGACGGTCGCTGAACGGCAGCAGCTTGCCGGCCGCGCCCGAAATCTCGCCGCCATACGCGCTCCACGTTTCGTGCCGCAGGCCCAGCGTCGCCTTCCATTCCGACGACAAGCGCCAGGTATCCTGAGCATACAAGCTCTCCAGCCGCGTATTGCCATTGAAGGTCGACACATGCTTGCCGCCCTCGCCCGCAATCCAGTCCGCCACACTGGTCACATGCGTGCGCAGCTTGGCGCTCTCGCGCTGCACGCCGAACTCCACCTGGTGCGCCGCGCCGGCACGCCAATTGCCGCGCAACGCCAGCGTATTCCAGCCGCTGCCGCCCATATCCGTCAGGTTGCCCTGCCCGCTTCCGGTCGGCACGCGCGCCAGGTCGCGAGAATAGTCGTAAGCACTGCCGGAGACTTCCCAGTTAAAGCTGCCGCGTCCATGGGTCTTCAGCGACAGGCCGTGCATCACATGCTCAAGGTCCGCCCGCGCACCGGCAAAGTCGGAAGGCAGCAGCGTAAAGCGCTTGCCGCCGATATTGATTGCACCGCTGGTCACCGCATTGCCGGCACCATCGCGCAAATAGCTTTCGGCGCTGCGCACCACGTCGTTTTGCCACCAGCCCAGCGTGTAGCTGGCGCGCAGGGTTGGCGAGAAGTCGTAAGCCAGCTTCAGTTTCGCGTGGTCCTGCACTGTGTTCACCTGGCCAGTGCTGCCAAGGATGTACCAATCCTTGCCGGACGGGTTGCGATCCGCGACTGCGCCTGTCACCGGCACGCCGGCCTGTTCGCCCGGCTTCGGCGTAGCGCCGGCCGACAGCAGCTTGTTGGCGAAGCCGATTGGCTGGCCGTTGCTGTCAAGGCGCGACAAGTTCATCCACCACGACAACCCACCGGATCGGTCGCCAAGCGAGGCGCTGTACTGGCGGCCGGTATGGCGCGAATCGGTCGCGTACTGCGCGAAATCCTGGCCCACCCATGACAGCTTGGCATGCGCTTCCAGCTTGCTTGGCATGCGCGTCTGGAAATCCACCACGGCGCCCACCGAATTGCCCGGATACGCCGCCGAGAACGGGCCATACAGCACGTCGACGCGTTCGATCTCCTCTGGCGTGACGAGGCCCCAGCGCGGCGTGTAGGTGGCGCCGTTGCCCAGCAGGTTGGAGAGCAGGATGCCATCCGCGTATACCAGCGAACGCGCGCTGTTGCCGGTGCCGGAAGCACGGCTGGCCAGCACCGCATGGTCGTAGTCGCCAATAAAGCGCTTGCGCACATTCAGGCTTGGCAGGTATTTCAGCGCATCTTCACTGTCGAAGGCGTTGATGCGGTCTTCCACCTGCGCGCCGGTGATGCCCTCGATGGTGGTCGGGATCTGGGTCGGCAGCGAAGTCGGGCGGCCCCCATTGATTGTCACCACGTGGTCCGCGTGGGCCGGGCAAGCGAAGCCCATCGCCGCCAGCATCGCTGCCAGCGGTTTGTATTGGATTCTCATGATCGGTCCTTAGCGCGTTTCGAGGGTCGCTTCCCAGTTCGCGGTACCGAACTGGCAGGACTGGACGATCTTGAAAGTGTGGTTGCCGGCAGCAGGCAATTTGCCGAACATCACAAACTCCTCGTAGAAGTCGTCGGGCAGCGGGCCGCCGCGCCAGGTCAGGCTATCTGGCGTGCGTTCGATGCTCCAGCCGTTCTTCAGCATCGGCCGCATCGGCGCAACTCCTTCCGGCAGGCGGATGCTGACCGCCACCGTGGGGCTGCCGTTGCAGCCATGGCCGACACGGAACACCAGCTTCTGGTAGCTGCCCGCCGCAAACTCGCGCTGTTCCAGCGAGATATGGGCGTGCGCAGACGTTGCCGCGAGCAGCGCTGCGGCCATCAGGTATTTTTTCATGGTCGGCCCCTCAGTGTTTGGGAGCTGTGTAGGACAGTGGCTTGACCGGCACTTGCACTTCCACGGTCTCCTGCTTCTTGCCCTTGCCCTGGATCACCAGCGTCATCGGCACGGTTTCGCCGGCCTTCATCTGGCGCTTCAGGTCCATCATCATGATGTGGTAGCCGCCGGATGCCAGCGCCACGGTTTTGCCTGCCGGGAGGTCGATGCCGTCGACTGCCGACATCATCATGCGGTCGCCCTGCATCGCCATCTGGTGGATTTCAATGATGCCGGCCGCCGGAGAGCGCACCTCGACCAGGCGTGCATCCTGCTTGGAAACCAGTTCCATGAAGGCGCCGGTCGCCTGCGCGGCCGGCACGGTCGCGCGAATCCATGGCTCGCGCACGGAGACTTGTGCCGCAGCGGAGGCGGCGAGAGCGATCGACATTGCGAACGCGAAGAACTGCTTTTTCATTTTTCACTCCTTGATTCGTTAAATAGGGGACGAAATCAGGCGTGCGCAGGCGGTCCTCGCGGATTGGACGCCGACCACACCGGCAGTGGTTGTGGCGACTGGTAGAACAGGGTTGGGTGCAGCGTGGCGCCTGCGAGCGGCAGCGGCAACGCAAGGTCGGACGGCGGCAGGCCAAACCAGCCCGCGTGCGGCAAGCAGTAGGAACAGTCTTCCATGTCCATCTGCGCCATCGGTTGCGCCGGGGATTGCCGCTTGCTGCGGTCGGTTACCGCGACAAAGGTGGCGTAATCGAGCTCGCCGACACCGCTCACCCGCGTGCCATCGTTCAGGCAGATTTCCCAGGTACGTGGCTTGCCGTTCACCGCGTGCGAAATCGCCGGGGCGAGCGCGTTCATCAGGATGGCGAAGCACGCAATCCAGATCCAGCGCAGGCGGGTTGACGATTTCATTTGCATGGCGGGCATTATAGCCTAGCGCGCTGCTTCCATTTGCGCAGCCAGCGCACGCGCAGCCTGCCAGCGGCTGGCGGGGGAAGGATGGTCGAAGCGTTCGAAATTGGGATAGTGACTATGCTTTGCCAGCTTGCGGAAATAGGCAACCAGTGCCTGCGGCGCCCATCCGGCGCGCACTGCAAACTGCAGGCCTTCGCGGTCGGCCTCCATTTCCTGCTGCTGGTTGAAGCCCGCCAGCTTGCGCATCAGCGCATTATCGTGGTCGATATCGTATTCAAACTCTGCGAACGGTTGCGCCGCACGGGCCGGCTCAAGCCTTAAAGCTTCTTCGAATTCCTTCAGGTTGTGGCGCAGCACGGCGTGCATGATTTCATGCGCCAGCAGCATGGCCAGTTCCGCATCGCCCAGAGCCAGCGCGTCGACATAGGCCCGGCTGACCAGCATTTTGCCGCCCGCCATGGCGAAGGCATTGGCGTCGCCATCGCTAGTGGTGTGCAGCTCCCAGTCCCAAGCAGCCGATTCCGGGAACTCGCGCTTCGCTTGCGCAATCAGCGGGCGCGCCAGGGCAGCCACCCGCGCGCCGAAGCGCTCGTCGTCGTCAAGGCGATAACCCTTGCGCAACTCGTCGATCTGCTCGCGATACAGTTTCGCCGAACCGGCCATGACTTCAGCCTGGGTCACCGCCTGGGCCGCAGGCCCTTGGACGATGAATAAAAAGGCAATAAGGTAGCGCACCATGATCACCTCATTCTGCCACCGATTCGCCGCTGCACAGCTGTTTGCCGCCGCCCTCCCCGCCTCAGCGGCCAGTTTGTGTCAAGCCTTCCAGACTTCGCGCAGGATTTCCACGGTCGTCGTGCCGTCGGTCAGCCAGATCTGGCCGTCCTGGATGGTGCACTGGAGCTGCATGGAGCGCTGCGCCATTTTCTCCAGCGCGGCGCTGGCCTCGGCGTCGATGTTCACCACGCTGACATTCTTGGCGCGATCGACCTTGCTGGCGAGCTGCTTCCACCACACATGCGAGGCGGAGCTGTAGGAGTACACCATCACCTTATCCGAGCGGCCGGCAGCCTTCAGGATGCGGCGTTCGTCCGGCTGGCCGACTTCGATCCACAGCTGGATCGCACCGGTCAGGTCCATCTGCCACAGGTCCGGTTCTTCGGTATCGGAAATGCCTTTGGCGTTCACCAGCGCTTCATCGGCGTGGATCGCGAAGGCGACGATGCGCACCATCAGGCGTTCATCGGTTTCGGACGGATGGCGCGCCAGGGTCAGCATATGGGTTGCGTAGTAGTTGCGGTCCATGTCCGCGATGGACAGTTCCGCCTTGTAGATCGTTGATTTCAGTGCCATTACTAATTATTTGAAGATTACAGTTCGGTCGCCGTTCAGCAGGATGCGGTGCTCGACGAACCATTTCACAGCGCGCGCCAGCACCACACATTCAACATCGCGGCCGATCGCGGTCAGCGCATCCGAGTCCATGGCGTGGTCGACACGCTCCACGTCCTGCTCGATGATCGGCCCCTCATCCAGGTCGCCGGTCACGAAGTGGGCGGTGGCGCCAATCAGCTTTACCCCGCGCTTGTGCGCCTGCGCATACGGCTTGGCGCCCTTGAAGCTTGGCAGGAAGGAATGGTGGATATTGATCGCCTTCCCTTTCAGGCGCTCGCACATCGACGGCGACAGGATCTGCATGTAGCGCGCCAGGACCACCAGGTCCACGTTATGGGTTTCCATCAACTCCACGATGCGCGCTTCCTGCGCCAGCTTGGCCGATTCGGGAGCACCGGTCGCCAGCGGCAGGTGGTGGAACGGGATGTTGTAGCTGGCCGCGAGCTGGTAAAAGTCCATATGGTTGGACACGATGGCCGGGATTTCGACCGGCAGCAACCCGCTCTTGTAGCGGAACAGCAGGTCGTTCAGGCAATGGCCGATCTTGGACACCATCAACATCACACGCGGCTTGGCATGCGCATCGTGCAGCGCCCATTCCATGCCCATGCTCGCCGCCACCTTGGCGAAATCCTCGCGCAGTACGGCATCGCTGAACGCGGCATCTTCGCGCGCAAAGTGCACGCGCATGAAGAAACGTTGCGTTTCCGCGTCACCAAACTGGGCGGAATCGATGATGTTGCAGCCATGTTCAGCCAGGAATCCCGATACACGATGGACGATGCCGCGTTGGTCGTGGCAAGAGAGCGTAAGGATGTATTCTGGGTGGTTCATGGCGCTTTCAGGTCATGGGCGGGACGGTATTGTCGCATGAACATTGCCACGGCTGGCAAATTCCGGAATAGAATGACCGTACTATTTCTAAAAAGGAGCAAAAATGGAGAACACCCAGTTCCGCCTCGCCGCCCGCCCGGTCGGCCTGCCCAAGGACAGCGACTGGCAAATCACCAAGGAGCCGGTGCGCGAGCTGGCCGACGGTGAAGTGCTGGTCAAGACGCTCTACCTGTCGCTCGACCCCGCCATGCGCGGCTGGATGAACGACGCCAAATCTTATATCCGCCCGGTCGGCATCGGCGAAGTGATGCGCGCCGGCGGCCTGGGTGAAGTGGTGGCCTCCAGATCGCCGCGCTTCGCCGTCGGCGACAAGATCGGCGGCGGCTTCGGCGTGCAGCAGTACTGGATCGGCGCAGCCGACGACCGCCATGCCGGCCTGCACCAGATCGACACCCGCCTGGCCCCGGCCACCACCTGGCTCAATACCCTCGGCATGCCCGGCATGACCGCCTACTTCGGCCTGCTCGAAGTGGGCCAGCCAAAAGCCGGTGAAACCGTGGTCGTGTCCGGTGCGGCAGGCGCGGTCGGCCAGACGGTCGGCCAGGTGGCCAAGCAGCTTGGCTGCCGCGTGGTCGGCATTGCCGGCGGCAAAGAAAAATGCGATTTCGTGGTCAATGAACTCGGCTTTGACGCCTGCATCGACTACAAGGGCGGCGACGTGCGTGCCGGCCTGAAGGAACACTGTCCAAATGGCGTTGACGTATACTTTGACAACGTTGGTGGCGATATCCTCGACATCGTTCTCACGCGCATCAACCTGAAGGCCCGGATTGTGATCTGCGGCGCAATTTCGCAGTACAACAATACGACAGCGGTCAAAGGCCCAGCCAATTACCTGTCCCTGCTGGTGAACCGCGCGCGCATGGAAGGCATGGTCGTGTTCGACTACGCCGACCGCTACCACGTAGCCGTTGCCGCGCTCGGCAAATGGCTGCAGGAAGGCAAGATCAAGAGCCGGGAAGATGTCGTGCAAGGCATTGAAAAATTCCCGCAGGCGCTGACGATGCTGTTCGAAGGCAAGAACTTCGGCAAGCTGGTGCTGCAAGTCGCTTGATTGCACCTCCTGCGGCGGCGCGGCTCAACCGACGCAGCGAAGGAGCCAGCATGAGCCAGCAAAACCAAAACGCCACGGCCAAGGATGCCGTGGCGCTCCTCACCTCCGACCACGACAAGGTCAAGAAACTATTTCGCGAGTTTGAAAAATGCGATGCCTCGCACCAGGGCTTGAAGCACGACCTGGCGCAGCAGATCTGCATGGACCTGACCATCCACGCCACGATCGAAGAAGAAATCTTCTATCCTGCCGTGCGCGCCGAAACGAGCCAGCAACAGCAAGTCGACGAAGCGCTGGAAGAACACGGCACCATCAAGGAACTGGTCGAACATATCCGCGGCATGGCGACCGGCGACAGCGAACTGGATGGCGCGGTGCAGAAATTGCGTGAATGCGTGGAGCATCACGTGACCGAGGAAGAACAGGAAATGTTCCCCAAAGTGCGGCAAAGCGATGCCGACCTGCTGCAACTGTGCGAACAGTTGAAAGACCGCAAGGAAGAACTGGAGCACGATTTCGGCGCCCAGCCCGTGCGCGGCAACAACACCGCCGAAGCGGAAGGCGAACGTTCGGCCACTGGCCAGGCCGGCTCCTGAGCGCGAAAAATAATTTGAACTTTTACCATCGGCCTTCCCTCAAAGCCCAAGAAGCAGCCGCGACGCTGCTTCCGGCCCGGGCCCGCGCCCGGTTGTTGGGCACATTGAGGGAGGTGGATCATGGCTACACAGGACGAGCAGGTCAGGATCGGCAATGGCAAGCGCGGCTTCGCGGCGATGGATAAGGAAACCCAGCGCATGATTGCCAGCAAGGGCGGCCAGGCCGCGCACCAGAAAGGCACGGCGCATGAGTTCACCTCGGAAGAAGCACGCCGCGCCGGTCAAAAAGGCGGCGAAGTGGTGAGCCGCAACCGCGAGCACATGGCGGAAATCGGGCGCAAGGGTGGCGAGAGCCGGCAAACCGCACGCAACGGCAACCGGCAAGGAGGAAAGAACGAAGCAGGCTAAGGCAGGTACGCTCAGCGGCGGGGCTTGGCATCCCGCAGGATACGTGCCAACGCCTCCTGGAACAGTTCCGGTTCCTCGACCTGCGGGATATGCCCTGCGCGCGGGATGCGCACGATTTGCGCGCCGGGTATCAGGCGTTGCAGGTTTTCCGCCTGCGACAGGGGCGTGATCGTGTCGGTCTCGCCCCACAGCAAGGTCACCGGCCAGGCGATTCGGCCATAGGCGTCAGGGAAATCGCTGGCTGCATGGCCACGCCGCGCCAGCAATTCCGGCAGCCAGGCCGCAACGTGCCGATAGCTGGCTTCCAGCGCCAGCGGCTGCTGGTAAACCTGCAGCCAGGCCGGCGTGACTTTGTCTTTTTCGCTGACGAAGCTTTTCAGCAGCTTTTCCGTGTGTGCCGGGTTGGTCAGGAAGCCGGCCGCCAGCGGTTGGCTGATCCAGCGCCAGCGCAGGAGCGATTGCAGCATGCTGTCGCCCTGCCCCTGGGCCTGGTCCAGGCCCAGCGCGGCATCGACCAGCACCAGGGCCTGTACCCTGCCCTCGTCCGGCGTGGACAGCAAGGCTTCCATCAACGGCGCCGCACCAAAGGAATGTGCCACGAACACGGCGCGGCGAATGCCGGCATTATCCAGCGCCCTGCGCAGCCGCGCTGCCTGTTGCTGCTTGTCGTATTCGCCCGATGCGGGCGGGATCGAATAGCCGAACGGCGGCATGTCCAGGGCAATCGCCTGGTAGCCAAGGCTGGTGGCGGTTGCCATCGAGGCCCGCCAGGTTTCGCTCCACGAGCCGGTACCGTGCAGGAACACCACCGCCGGCGCATCGCGGCTGCCGGAACGCTGCATGAATACCTGCGCATCGCCCGCATCGACGAACTCGCCCCCTTCGGGAGCGAGTGCCTCGCGCTTGCCGGTCTGGCGTGCTTCCGCCTGCCAAACGGCTACCGTGCCCACGACGGCCACGCCGCCGGCCAGCGCCAGCAGTGCATACGTCAGCAGGCGCTTAATAGTCATACACGTGCTCGACTTCCACTCCCTGGCGCGGTGCGTCGACCAGGTAGCGTGACAGTGCAGCCACTGGCAACACCAGCGCGACCCGCTTGCGTCCAGGTTCGGTCAGGATCGGCTGTTCGAACAGCACCCGCGTGTCCGGCGGCGCCGCAGTTCCCTGGCCGCGCGTCAGTACCGTCACCAGGATCACGCCGCTGTTGCCTGCGATGTCCTGCAATTGCACATCCTGCAGGCCAAGGCGCGTTGCCGCCAGGCGGAAGTCGTAATAGCGCGGCAGTTCCAGCACAGCGCGGCCATCATCCAGCATGCGCAGCAGCTTGACGTTCGGCATGTCGGCCAGGTCGTAAGGCTCGTGGTCGGCAACCACCTGCGTCGTCATCAGGGCCGGCTCGTAGGCCGCGCGGGTTCCCAGCTTGATCAACTGGCCATAAGCCGCCTTGACCAGGTACTCGGTGGTCAGCGCATAGCGCCGTTCCAGCTTGCGCAGCATATTGGCGCCGAACAGCGGCGTTTCAGACCACAGCCCTTTCAGCTTGGCGCCGAAGTCGTACAGGTACCACGGTTCTTTCCGGATGAAGTCGACATAGTCCTGCGCCACGTGCGCGCCATATTCATCTTCCGGCGTCAGCGTGGAAGCCGTCGCCCAGCTGATGCGGCCCAGGGTATTTTCGTACAGCGAGCGCAGGCCGTATTCCACCGTGGTGCTGCCGCCGATTACGCCAATCATCACGTGATAGCCGACGTTGCCCGGGTATTTGGCGCGCACCTGCTCCTCGGCCACCGCCTCATAACCGGTCCAGATCTGGCCGACATGTCCGAGGAAGGGGAAATTATGCGCCGGATGCTTCTTCACATAGCGGGCGTATTCGGCCGGGCTGTGCACCAGGAACCACTCCGGGAAAGTCAGGAAGGTCTGCTCCACGCTGCGCCGCTGCTCCGGCGCAATCGGGCTCTCTGCGGAACTGGTCAGGCAAGCGGCCAGCAGGCTCAATGCCAGCAAGAGTTTGCGCATATCAGATCCGTTTGAAAGCCATCAGGACATTCGCGGACGGATCGCCATCCTGCACGATGCGTTCGCCCGTGTGCTGGAAACCCGCCGCCTCCACGCGTTTGATCCACTCGTCGACCGAAGCGAAGAAGCGCAGCTCCGACGAATTGACGGCCCACGGTTCGCCCAGGCCGGCATTGAACACGCAATGCGCCAGGCTGACGAAATCGTCCATTGTGCGGTCTTTCACGTCGTGGTCGCGCACCACGAAATAGCCGCCAGGGCGCACGATGCTTGCCACCGAGGCCAGGAACGGCTCCAGCTTCTGCGGTTCCATGTGGTGCAGGCCGACGAAGCAGCTCACCAGGTCCGCGCTTTGTTCCGGCAGTTCGATCGGCGCATAGTCCTTCATGTGCACGAATTTGCCGACCTGCAGCAGGCCGCCGCGTTCCACGATGTCGACCGGTGAATAACCGGGCGCCTTGTCGTGCACCAGCGTCACCTTGCCCCTCAATTTCAGGTGCTTGCGCAGCGCGTTGACGTAGCGGCCGGTGGTGCCGATTTCCACGTAGTCTTTCAGCACCTGGTCGCCCAGCAGGCGCTTGGCCTGGGCGCCCATCTCCTCCTTCTGCACCACCAGCGACGGCAGCGCATAGCGCAGCAGCGACAGCGGCGGCGCGATGCCCGGCAGGCCGGCCTGCAAGGCGCGGTAGATCGATTCCTCGTCGTGGTTTTCCGTGGTTGCCTTGCGAATCAGGGTATGGAAACGGTCTTCCGGGAACAGGTTGAAGATGTTCTGCAAGAAGGCGTAGAACTTGTCCGCCTCGCGTTCGCTGCCGTACACCGAGTGGAACAGCGAACGGCGCGCGGCCTCGCCATCCGGGTTCAGGTCCAGCGTCGGCGCATAGTACTTGTCCCACAACGCGCCGCGCAGGCGGTACTCGGGGTCGAGCTCGCGCTTCATGGCAAACAGTTCTTTCGCGCGCGGGTAGGCGCGGTGGAATTGTTCGTGCGTACCGTGCAGCTGGTATGGCAGGTAGTAAGTACCGCCGCATTCCAGCACGGCGTCGATCAGTTCGCGCGTCCAAACGCCAACACGTTCGCGCGCATTGTCGCGCGTGCGCTGCTTGTGGTACAGCACGAAGGCGAAGGTTTCCCCGCGCGCCCACGACAGCAAGGTACCAGGATCGGACAGCGCGTGGCGAATCGAGATATTGATCGTGTTGACCTTGTGCTTGCTGAGGATGGCCGACAACTTCGGCACGAATTCGTCCATGCGCGTGCATGGCACGAAATACTCCTGCAACACATAGGTGCGCTCCGTGCGGCCCAGCGGCTCCAGTTCCGCCGTATCGTAGCCCGCCTCGTAATTGCGCCAGTGGACCTTCTTCTTGCGGTATAGCAGCGGGTCGAGCAGGTATTCGCGGCGCCATTTGCCGAACGGCGATTCGGAGACCGACCACAGGAAATACAGTTCCGCCAGGTAGGCGCGGTTCAACGGCTGCAGGCGCGGCTTGTCGGCCGGCAGGTCGGTCACGGTCCAGGTCACGGCGCGCGCCCGGTTGTAATACGGCGGATACAGGTCGGCGTTATGGAAGGTGATTTCCTTGCGGCCGCGCACATTCACGTCGAACCAGGCAGGATAATCCTTGGTCGCCATCTTCACGCTGCCGCGCTGAACGCGCGTGTTCGGCACCAGTTCCAGCTCCGCCTCGGCGATGATGCCGATCGCGCCATAGCCGCCGATGGCTGCGTAAAACAGTTCGCTGTTCTGCTGCGGGCTTGCCTCGCGCACTTCGCCGCTGGCCAGCACCAGCGTAATCGAACGCACCGACAACACCACCGGCCCCAGGCCCATATAACGCCCGTGGGCATTGACCGACAGCGCACCGCCGACGGTGAAGTTGGCATAGGTCTGCATGATCTTCACCGACAGACCGTGCGGGTCGATGAAGCGCTGGATATCGCACCAGCGAATGCCGGCCTGCACGCGGATCAGGCGGTCCGCCGGCGAGAATTCGAGCACGCGGTTCATGCCGCGCAAATCAAGGTGCAGGCTGCCCGGGCTGGCCGTGTGGCCGCCCATGCTGAAATGGCCGCCGCCGATGGAAATCGGCAGGCTGGTCTTGCGCAGTGCATCCTGCAGGTCCGCCGTGGTGCTTGGTGTCGCTACGGCGTAGACATTGATCGGGTTGAGCTGGGTAACGTCGTTTACGGTTGGCATAGTCTTACTTTGCGATGTTCACTTGCAGGTAATCGTGGCGCGACAGCGGGTCATCGCCGTAACGGTTCTTGCCTTCACCGCCGCGGCGGCAAAGCAGGAGCAGTACCCAGAGCGGGCCCAGGACAGGGATCAACAGCAAAAGAAGGCTCGGGCCGGAGCGGCCGATATCGTGCAGGCGCTGGGTGGACACGGCCAGCGCGCCCCAGGTGAAGGCCAGCGCAAACACGGCGGCGCCGGGGTCGCCCAGCAACTCATTGGCAAGCATGCCGAAGGCCAGGCAGACCAGGGCAAGTGCGACGATGCGTGTCAGCCAGGTGCGACGATTGATGCGCCCCTGGCATCGGAAATATTTTGCTAGCAGTTCCATTTCATTTCCCACAAAGGACGGGGCGGGCCCGAAAAGTGGACTAGCTTAGCAAATCCTAATAAAGTTGCATAACGGAATTCATATCGGAACACCTATGATTACGCTGGATGCCTTGAACAGGGCCGTCGCTTCGATGCCGACTTCAAGCTCCATCGACAGTTCGCTGTCGCGCGTGACGGTGGCGGCGATGGTGCCTCCGCCAGGCAAGGCAATGGTCACCTCGGAATTAACGGCGCCAGGCTGCACGCGGCATACCGTGCCGCGCAGTTGATTTCGCGCCGACAGTTTGCCGGTTTCGCCGGTCGCCAGAATGATCGAAGAAGCCTTAACTAAAGCGAAAGCTTCAGTTCCTTCTTGCAAACACAGGCTTTCCGTGCTCTCGTGTGTGATGATTGCAACAATCTCCTGCCCTCCAACAATGCGCAGGATGATTTCATCATTGACCGCGCCCGGCTTGATGCTGGCCACGGTGCCCGAGAATTGATTGCGCGCGCTGGTTTTCATTTTCATTGATTGCAACAGGAGGTAATCATCTGCCAACCCTTGCGATTGGCGGCTCAGGTGTTTCATGAACACGGTGTGTTCGTATTCGATGCGGCGGAAGTTCGCCACCAGTTGCGCACCCCGATGCGTGAGCCGCGTTCCGCCGCCGCCCTTGCCGCCGGCGGAACGCTCCAGCAGCGGCTCGCCTGCCAGGTTGTTCATCGCGTCGATCGCATCCCAGGCAGCCTTGTAGCTCATGCCGATGGCCTTGGCGCCTTGCGTGATCGAGCCATGTTGCGCGATGCTTGCCAGCAGCTCCACGCGCTGGTGCCCGCCAAAGTCCTGGCCATCGAGCGTGATCCATACTTCGCCTTGCAGTGCGACCTGCTTAACCATTCGTGCCCTCCCCGGCCACACGGCCGTCCGACATCGTCAGTACATGGCCGCCGAAAGTAGCGGCATCGTCAGGATCGTGCGTAATCAGCAGCATCGGGATATCGAGCCGCCGTTGCAGGCTATCGAGCTCGGCGCGCATGCGCACGCGCAGGGCCGGGTCCAGCGCGGCGAATGGTTCATCGAGCAGCAAGGCGCTCGGCTCCGCCACCAGCGCACGCGCCAGCGCCACGCGCTGCCGCTGCCCCCCGGACAATTCCATGGGCCGCTGGTGCGCCACATCGGCCAGGCCGAAAGCTTCCAGCCAATAGCGCACCGCTTCCGGTTCACCCCGCGGCGCCGGATTGAACCAGCCGCGATTCAGGCCGAAGCCGATGTTCTGCCGCACGTTCAAGTGCGGGAACAGCGCATAGTCCTGGAACAGGTAACCCACGCGCCGTTTGCGCGCCGGCACATCGATGCCTGCGCTGCTATCGAACAGCTTTCGCCCGTCCAGTTCGATCATGCCGCTGTCCGGCTGCGACAAGCCGGCAATCGCCTTCAGCATCTGGCTCTTGCCCGCGCCCGAAGCGCCGTAGATGACTACGCGCTTGCTGGCCGATTCGAACTGCGCATCCAACTGGAAGCTGCGTGGTCCGGCACGCAGGGCCTTGCGGATGTTCACGCTGATTGTCATGCCGCCCCCTGCGCGCGGTTCGGCACCAACCGGTTGGCCGCCACCAGCACGATGATGCAGGTGAGCGACGTGATGATCACCAACAGGTTGGCCGTATCGTCCTGGCCGGCCTGCACCGCCTCATACACGGCAATCGACAGGGTCTGCGTCTTGCCGGGAATACTGCCTGCCACCATCAGCGTGGCGCCGAATTCGCCCATCGAACGCGCGAACGCCAGCAAGGTGCCTGCCAGCACACCGCGCCACGCCAGCGGCAAGCTGACGCGCAGGAACACGGCTAGCGGCGGCACGCCAAGCACGCGGGCGGCCTGCTCCAGTTGCACGTCCACTGCTTCAAACGCCGAGCGTGCGCCTTTCAACACCAGCGGGAACGCCACCACCGCCGCCGCAATGACCGCGCCCTGCCAGGTGAAGATCAGGTTGATGCCGAAATGCTGCTGCAGCCAATGCCCGATCGGGCCATTGCGGCCGATCAGCACCAGCAGGTAATAACCCAGAACCGTCGGCGGCATCACCATCGGCAGCGTAAGCAAGGCGTCCAGCACATCGCGACCGGGAAAGCGGCCGCGCGCCAACAGGTAGCCAAAGCCGACGCCCAGTACCAGGTCGATCAAGGTAGCCCACAACGCCACCTTCAGTGACAAGCCAAGGGCAATCAACGCAGCATCCATGTTTTATGGTTTCCCGAATCCGAAGCGGGCCAGGATGGACTGGCCGCCCGGCGACATGATGAATTCCGCAAAGGCGCGGCCGCCAGCTGCATTCGGCCCATCCTTGATCACGGCCAGCGGATAAGTGATTGGCGTCGCGGTCGGCACCACCATCGCCGTGCGCACCTTTTCCGGCTGCGAAGCGACGTCGGTCTGGTACACCAGCCCCGCCTCGACCTCGCCGCGTGCGATGTAATCAAGGCTCTGGCGCACATTGGTGCCGAACACGAACTTCGGTCCCAGTTCGCCCCACAGGCCCACCTTCTCCAATGCAGCTTTGGTATAACGGCCTACCGGCACGCTGGCTGGGTTACCCGTGGTCAGGCGCTGCAGCGCCGGCTGGCGCAAATCGGCCAGCACACGCAAGTCCAGCTTGCTGCCGAATGGTACTGCCACCACCAGCCGGTTGCTGGCGAAGTCGCGGCGGCTGCCGGGTGCCACATGCGGCTGTGCCTTGTCCATGGCCTCCTGGTCGGCGGATGCGAACACGTCGACCGGCGCACCCTTCGCAATCTGGGCGACCAGTGCATCGGAAGCGGCAAAATTCAACAGGACCTTGTTGCCGGGGTGGGCTGCCTCGAACGCGGCTGCTGCCTCACGGAAAGCGTTGTTGAGACTGGCTGCGGCGGATACAGTGATATCTGCAGCAAAGGCGGCGCCAGCGGCGCTCAACAGCAAGACAGCAGTGATACGTTTCATCAGCTTTCCTTTCCAAAAGCGCAATATACAAGATTATACAGCGCAAAGTTTTTTGGATCGTTTTATAATTTCAGGAAATACTGAAAATTCAAAAACTCAAGGAAGAAGATCAAGAAATGGTAAACCTGAGCCCTCTCGCACAGAAATTCATCCTCCACTTTGGCGAAATGGGTAGCCGCTGGGGGATCAACCGCACTGTCGGGCAAATCTATGCCCTGCTTTACGTCAGCAACCGCCCGCTGAACGCCGACGAAATCGCCGAACACCTGGAATTTTCGCGCTCCAACGTCTCCATGGGCTTGAAGGAGCTGCAATCCTGGCGCCTGGTCAAGCTGCTGCACCAGCCGAACGACCGCCGCGAATATTTCGAACCGCCGAAAGACGTCTGGGACATCTTCAAGGCCCTGCTGGAAGAGCGCCGCCGCCGCGAGGTCGAACCGACCTTGTCGATGCTGCGCGACGCCATGCTGGAATCCGCCTCCACGGCTGAAGACCGCTACGCCCAGGAACGCATGCGTGAAATGTATGAACTGATCGAGCTTTCCAGCTCCTGGTTCGATGACGTACAGAGGCTCTCGCCGGACACACTGGTCTCGCTGATGAAAATGGGCTCCACCGTCAAGAAGCTGCTCGATGTGGGCGACGTGGTGCGCGGCAAATTCCGCTCCAGCCGCAGCGAGGCCGAAGAGGACACCAAATGAAGCCCCCCGGCCGCCGCAGCCTGGCACTGTCAATCACGATCGCGCTGGCCGTCAAGGCCTTGCTGTTGTATGGCCTGTGGTACGCCTTTTTCTCGCATCCCCAAACCAAGAAAATGCGGCTGCCGACCGGGCAAGTGGAGAAGCACCTGCTCGCGGCCCCCGCGCCAACCCTTACCGAAAAGGTGAATAATGGCACCCGTCGATGAAGTTGTTGCCTTGTCCCGGCTGCAGTTCGGGCTCACGGCTCTCTACCATTTCCTGTTTGTCCCCCTCACGCTGGGATTGTCCTGGATCCTGGTGATCATGGAGTCGGTCTATGTGATGACCGGCCGCGAAATTTATCGCGACATGACCAAGTTCTGGGGCAAGCTGTTCGGCATCAACTTTGCCATGGGCGTCACCACCGGCATCACGCTGGAATTCCAGTTCGGCACCAACTGGGCCTACTACTCGCACTACGTGGGCGATATCTTCGGCACGCCGCTGGCGATTGAAGGCATGATGGCCTTCTTCCTTGAATCGACCTTTGTCGGCCTGTTCTTCTTCGGTTGGAACAAGCTGTCCCGGCGCCAGCATTTGTTCGTCACCTTCCTGGTGGCGCTGGGCTCCAGCCTGTCCGCGCTGTGGATCCTGATCGCCAACGGCTGGATGAACCACCCGGTCGGTGCGCAGTTCAATTACGAAACCATGCGCATGGAGCTGACCAGCATCGCCGACGTGATCTTCAATCCGGTGGCGCAGGTGAAGTTCGTGCATACCGTGGCGGCAGGCTATGTGACAGCCTCGATGTTCGTGCTTGGCGTTTCGGCCTGGTACTTGCTGAAGGCGCGCGACGTGGCCTTTGCGCTGCGCTCGTTCGCGATCGCCGCCGGTTTCGGCCTGGCGTCGACGCTGTCCGTGATTGTGCTGGGCGACGAATCGGGCTACACGGCGGGCGAAGTGAACAAGGTCAAGCTGGCGGCGATTGAGGCCGAATGGCATACAGTCCCCGCCCCTGCCGGCATCACCGTCTTCGGCCTGCCCAATGATAAGGAGCAGCGCACCGACTACGCGGTGAAGATTCCTTACGTGCTGGGCCTGATCGCCACCCGCTCGGTCGACAAGCAAGTCACCGGCATCAAGGATCTTAAAGACGAACACGAAATCCGTATCCGCAACGGCATGAAAGCCTATGCCGCACTGACCCGCCTCAAATCAGGCGACAAGTCGCCGGAAGCCGTGGCCGCCTTCCAGGCCTTGCAGGAAGACCTGGGGTACGGCTTGCTGCTGAAGAAATACACGCCAAACGTGATCGACGCCACGGACGTGCAAATCAAGATGGCGGTGGACGACACCATCCCTAAAGTAGCACCGTTGTTCTGGGCCTTCCGCGGCATGGTGGGCCTGGGGCTGACTTTCCTGTTCATCTTCAGCGCTTCGTTCTACTTCCTGATCCGCCAACGCCTGGCGCCCCAGCGCTGGCTGCTCAAGCTGGCCGTGTTTGCGATTCCGCTGCCGTGGATTGCCGCGGAGCTGGGCTGGATCGTGGCGGAATACGGTCGCCAGCCGTGGACGATTGCCGGCATCCTGCCGACTCACCTGTCGGCCTCCAGCATCCAGCCATCGAACCTGTATTTCAGCCTCGCCGGCTTCGCGCTGTTCTATACGGTGTTGCTGGTGATTGAGTTGAAGCTGATGTTCAAGTACGCCCGCCTCGGGCCAAGCGCCCTGCACACCGGCAAATACCACTGGGAGCAACAATCATGATCTTCGATTACGAGACTTACAAAGTAATCTGGTGGTGCTTCGTCGCCGTGCTGCTGCTGGGCTTTGCGCTGACCGACGGCTTTGATTTCGGCGTCGGCATGTCCCTGCCCTTCCTCGGCAAGGACGACACCGAACGCCGCGTCATCATCAACACCATCGGCCCGACCTGGGAAGGCAACCAGACCTGGTTCATCGCCGCCGGCGGCACGCTGTTCGCCGCCTGGCCGCTGGTCTATGCTGCCGCTTTCTCCAGCCTGTACATTGCGCTGATCGTGGCGCTGTTCGCCCTGTTCTTCCGGCCTGTGGGCTTTGACTACCGCAGCAAGATCGCCGACCCGCGCTGGCGCAACACCTGGGACTGGGGCCTGTTCATCGGTGGCTTTGTGCCGCCGCTGATCCTGGGCGTTGGCATGGGCAATGTGCTGCAAGGCATACCGTTCCGCTACGACGACCTGCTGCGCCTTGAATACACCGGCAATTTCTTCCAGTTGCTCAATCCGTTCGGCTTGCTGTCCGGCCTACTGGCCGTCGCCATGCTGGCCATGCACGGCGCCACTTTCCTGCACCAGAAAACGGAAGGCGTGATTGCCGACCGCGCGCGCCGCATGGCAATGGCCGCCGCCGTGCTGACCATCGTACTGTTCGCCGCCGCTGGCATATGGGTCGCCACTGGCTTGCCGGGCTACCGCATCACCGCCATGCCCGATGCCGGCACCGCTTTCATGCCACCGGCGAAAACCGTGGTCGTTGCTGCCGGCGCCTGGATGGACAATTATTCGCGCTGGCCGCTCACGCTGGCCTTCCCCGCCGCCGCAGTCCTCGGTGCTGTACTGGTGTTGGCGCTTAGCGCCGCACGCCGCACGCTTGCAGCCTTCCTTGCCAGCGGCATGAGCGTCGCCGGCATCCTGCTGACGGCCGGCGGCGCCATGTTCCCCTTCGTTCTGCCGTCTTCGCTGGTGCCCTCGCACAGCCTGACTGCGTGGGACGCCACTTCCAGCCACAAGACGCTGGCCGTGATGTTCTGGGTGGTAGTGGTCATGCTGCCGATCATCGTGATGTACACAAGCTGGGTCTACCGCGTGGTGCGCGGCAAGGTGACCAGCGCCCACATCCACGAAAACGAACATACTGCTTATTGAAAGGAATCAGCCATGTGGTACTTCACCTGGATCCTGGGCATCTGCGTCGCCGTCTTTGCCGCCATCATCAATGTGATGTGGCTGGAAGCCAACTATGCCTTCGGCGAACGCAATGAAGACCTGACCCGCAGCCGCTTCGAATCCGCCCGCGACGCGGAGGTGTAGCGGGCGCCGGGCCGATACAGTATTGGCCCGGGATTACCCAAGTGTCGCTTTAGCGCGCGGCAAGCGGCACGTACACTGGATGCATGAAAACCGTTCCCATCAAAACTGTTGACGTGTTCACCAGTACACCGTTCAAGGGCAATCCAGTCGCCGTCGTGCTGGACGGGACCGGGCTATCCACGGCGCAGATGCAGCAAATCGCCAGCTGGACCAACCTGTCCGAGACCGCCTTCGTGCTACCTGCCACGGCCCTGGGCGCAGACTACAACGTGCGCATTTTCACGCCCGGCGGCGAAATGCCCTTCGCCGGGCATCCCACCATCGGCACCGCACACGCATTGCTGGAAGCCGGCACGATTGCTGCGCGCGATGGCGCCCTGCTCCAGCAATGCCCTGCCGGGCTGGTTCGTCTGACAGTGGAAACGGCGACGGACGGCGCGCGGTGGATTTCCTTCGACCTTCCCAAGCCGAGCTGCACGGCCCTCGATGCCGCGCAGGCCGATGAACTGCATGCCATTCTCAAGACACCGCTGGCACAAGGCATCGCACCTCACCTGGTCGACGTCGGTGCACGCTGGGTGATCGCCCAATTACCAAGCGCAACGGCCGTACTGGATTGCGTGCCGGACCTGGCACGAATGAAAGTGCAGGACATCAAAGGCCGTCATACCGGCGTCGTGATTTTCGGCCCGCATGCAGCGCGCACCGAGGCACAGATAGAAGTGCGAGCCTTCGCGCCGGCGCATGGCGTCAGCGAAGACCCGGTCTGCGGCAGTGGCAACGGCAGCCTCGCCGCTTACTTGCGCCACACTGGCCAGGCCGACCTCTCTGGCCGAGAGTTCCTGGCATCGCAAGGCGTTCGCGTTGGCCGGTCAGGGAAAATAAGGCTATCGATCAGCGATGACGTAATCCGCGTCGGCGGCAACGCGATCACCTGCATTGACGGCTCGATCAGGCTACCCTGACCACTTCTGGATAAGCCGGCCGCGCCTCTTCGTGGAAAAGATCGCCGAGATAGAGCGCCAGGTCGGCCTCCTCCACGTCATGCGGGATGACGAAATCGGCCGGGCGGCGCTTGCCGTCCGAACCGGGATAGAAAGCAGCCCACTGGCTGCCCTGGCGCTCGATATGGATGCGCGTGCCGAATACATTGAACTTCAACGCCATTCAAAGCTCCTCGATGCGTAAGCTGCCCGACTGCAGCGGGCGCACCAGAATATTGTACACATCGATATCGAAGCTCGCAGCGGCTGCCCGCGGCTTGTCGACGCCCAGGTAGCACCAGCGGTCGACGATCGCGCGCTGGTGCAGGCCGGCCGATTCTTCGACGATTGCCACCGCACCGGCGAACGGCCAGCGCGTCACGCGTAGCGGTTCCAATGCCAGCCGCACGCGCACCGCATGGTTCGCCGCCGACTCCTCGCCAGTGCAAGCGCCTTTGCAGCGTGCCACTTGCCGCGCAAAGCACGGCCTTCCCGGCACGCCCTTCTCCAACCCCGCCGCGACCGAGCACAAGCCACGCGCATGGACCACGTCGCGCAGCGTTTCGATGGCGGCCTTCTTGCTGCCAAACAGCCCATAAAGCTGCTCGGCCAGCGCAAAATCCAGCTCACGCGCGAACACGATTTCGGGAACCTCGCCCGCCATGCTGATCGAACACATCTCGCGCAACCGGCGCAGCTTGGAATTGAACACCGGCTGGTGCCGTTTCACCAGCTCCGATTCGCGCAGCAAGGCGCCAATCTCGCCGCCAGTGCGCTCGAAGTCGATGGTGGCGGCGCGCGCCAGCATTTGCATTTCCTCCGCGGTGCGCATATGCGATAGCACCCGAGTGCGGATATTCACGCTCTTGCCGATATACACCGGCTTGCCGGCAGCATCGCGGAAGATGTAAATGCCCGGCAGCGACGGCAAGGCATCGATGCATTCTCGTGGGATGTGGGCGGGATAGCTGAAGTTCAATACGGGGTCGCTGACCACCAGCAGTCCCACCGAATTGACGTGGGTGCGCATGCGGGCATGATACCATTCGGCCCGCCATGAAATACCTCAGCGCATACTCAGAACAGACACTTTCCCAGGTCCGCCAGGTGATGGACCAGGGCCGCCTTGGCGAAGTGCTGCTGCAACGTTATCCAAAAGCCCACGACATCCGCAATGACCGTGCACTGTACGACTACGTCCAGGAGTTGCGCAACGAGTTCCTGCGCAATGCGGCGCCGATCGACAAAGTGGCATTCGACAGCAAGATCCACGTGATCAACCACGCGCTCGGCCTGCACACCTCCGTGTCACGCGTCCAGGGCGGAAAGCTGAAAGCAAAGCACGAAATCCGCGTCGCGACGATGTTCAGGGAGGTACCGCTGGAATTCCTGCGGATGATTGCGGTGCACGAGCTGGCCCACGTAAAAGAAAAACAACACGACAAGGCGTTCTATAAGCTGTGCACCTATATGGAGCCGAACTACCACCAGTACGAGTTCGACACCCGCCTATACCTCACCCACCTCGACGCGAGCGGCGAGCGACTCTGGTAGGCGGTGCTCGATGCCGCGCCACGCCAGCCAGGTGTGCAACGCCGGAACTGCCAGACAGGCAGACAGTCCCACTCCCAGCGGCAGCCGCATCCTGTCCAAGACGATGATCACCACCAGCGGCATCAGCGCGGACAGCACCTTGAACGTCCAGTGGCCATTGGCTTCAGCCACCGCGTCATAAGCCAGGTCGCGCCCCGCTTCTGAGGGCAGCCGGCGCAAGTCGGGGGAAAGGACGCGCCACAGCCACATGCACCATACGATGCGCTGCCGGCGTGGCGGCCGCCTGCCGCGCTCAGTCGCCAGGACTTGCGCCGCCAACCGCTCGGCTTCGTCCTTGTTCAGCATTTGAGGCTATGGACCAGCGCCGCTGGCGACGCATTCACGCGCACCAGGGCCGCATGCTGCGGCTTGATGAAGCCCTCGTCGCGGGCATGTTCGATGAAGCCAACCAGCTTGTCGTAAAAGCCATCCACGTTCAACAGGCCAACCGGCTTGCTGTGGATGCCAAGCTGCGACCAGGTCAGCATCTCGAACAGTTCTTCCAGCGTGCCCATGCCGCCCGGCATGGCGATAAAGCCATCCGACAACTGCGCCATCATGGCTTTGCGCTCGTGCATGTCCTTGACGATGAACTGGCGCGTCAGGCCCGTGTGCCCCACTTCGCGCTCCACCAGCGCAGTCGGGATCACGCCGGTCACCTCGCCGCCAAGGCGCAGTACTTCGTCAGCGATCACGCCCATCAAGCCCACATTGCCGCCGCCATACACCAGCGACAGGTTCTGCTCCACCAGCGCTTCTGCCAGCGCGCGCGCCTGTTCGGCGTAACGAGGGGAAGCGCCGGCATTGGCGCCGCAATACACGCAAATCGATTTCATTTGAGCTTCTTCAGGTATTCTTCGGACAGTTTCTGGAACAGCAGATGGGTTTCGCCGCGCAGGTAAGGCCCGATCTGGGACAGCACCTGGTAGCAGCCGCGCGCCAGCGCATCGGCCATCGATTGCTGCTCCGAGTATTTGCGCGGGTTGCGCACGTATTCGTAGGACAGCCAATAAGTCGCCACCACCACCATGTTTACAGACATGGCATCGATTGCCATGTCGCTGGCCTCCAGCGAACCTTCGCTGCGCAGGTCCAGGCACAGGTTGCGCGCCACCTTGATCTTGTGGGCCAGCAGTTCCTTGAACTCCAGTTCCAGCTTGCGGTTGCGCGACAGCAGGTCGTTCAGGTCGCGGTAGAAGAAGCGGTAGCGCCAGATCAGCTCAAACATCAGGTGCAGGTACAGCCACACATCCTCCACGTTCGAGCGGCGGCCGCTTGGCACCTGCAGCATGCGCTCTGCTTCGGCCTTGAACTGGACGAAGATGGAATTGACGATGTCGTCCTTGTTCCTGAAATGGTAATAGAGGTTCCCCGGGGAGATATTCATCTCCTCGGCAATGACAGTGGTCGTGATATTGGGCTCGCCGAACTCGTTAAACAAGCGCAGCGAGAGTTCCAGGATGCGTTCGCGGGTTCGTCTTGGCGCTTTTTGTAGCATAACAGGGGGGCTCTATTGTTTCCCCTGCAAGGATATCACTATTAGAAGTTTTCCAGAAGTTACGCTTTTTTCGTTGTCGCCTTTTTGACTGGCTTTTTCACCAAAGCCTTCAATTCTTCGACCTGGCGGCTCAATTCGTCCATCCGGTCGATCAGGGCGTTGATATCCTGCCGCATCGGCACGCCAATCGAGTCCAGTGCCCGGGTAACCCGCTCCTCGAACACCTTTTCCAGCGAGTTGACCGTTTCCTGAACATGGCCGGCGCGGTCGCCTTCACCGGCACGGGCACGTTTTTGAAGGTCGGTGAAAGCCCCCAGCCCCGCCTTCCAGATTTCCTGCGCCGATTCGCGTACTGCCTTGGTCAGCCGTTCTTCGCTTTCCTCAAACGATTTCGTCTTTTTACCCATGGCGGTGGCTCCTGTAATTATTCTGGAGCCATTGTACGGCGGGCACTCTAGAACCTGGATTCTAAAGGCAGGTCAATTCAGGTATTGCGGCGCCCTGATCTGGGAGTGCAGCCGGAAGCCTTCGCGGATATTCTCGCGCAGCACAGCCCCCTTCCACGGCTTGGTGTAGAAGCGGTCGATTGCGCCGTGGTTGATGGCCGCCATGATCGGCGTCAGGTCGGCATAGGCCGACAGCATGATCCGGAAGGTGTCCGGCGCCAGGTTCTTCACCCGTTCCATGAATTCGGTGCCGGTCATCATCGGCATGCACTGGTCGCACAGAATCACCTGCACGCGGTGCCGTGCCAGCACGTCAAAGCCTTCAGCCGCTGTCTGCGCCGTCAGGATCCGGTAGCCGTCCTGCGCCAGGAAGTCGCTCAGCACATCGAGCATGAAGGCATCATCATCGACAATCAGCAAGGTTTGCTGGTCGACGATATTTTCGTCGGACGGCGTTTGCAGGTGACGGCCTTCGCGCAGCATCTGCACGAAGTCGATCTCCGGCAAGGGCCGGCTGAAATAATAACCCTGCATCTCGTCGCAATCGTGGCGCCGCAGGTAGGAAAGTTGCGCGTCCTTTTCCACCCCCTCCGCAATCACCTTCAACTTCAGGCTGTGCGCCATATTGATAATGGCCAGCACAATCGCCGCATCGTCCGGGTTGCTGGTCACTTCGCGCACGAAGGCAATGTCGATTTTCAGCTTATCGATCGGGAAGCGCTTCAGGTAAGCCAGCGAGGAGTAACCGGTGCCGAAATCGTCGATCGAAATCTTTACTCCCAGCGCCTTCAGGTTCTGCAGCACGGTGATGGTTTCTTCGGCGTTGGACATCAGCGAGCTTTCGGTCAGTTCCAGCTCCAGCAGCTCCGGCGAGATATCGTTCTCCTTGATGGCCCGCATCACCTCCTCTTCCAGCCCGCCGACAAAGAACTGGATGCCGGACACGTTGACCGACAAGTGCACCGGTCCGACATCGCCCTTGGCCCACTCCGCGATCTTGCGGCAGGATTCGTGGATCACCCAGCTTCCCACCCGCACGATCAGGCCAGTCTCCTCCAGCAATGGGATGAACAGCGCCGGCGACACCATGCCGTGGCCGGGCCGCTCCCAGCGCAGCAATACCTCGGCGCCGCTGATGCGCCCGGAAGCGATATGCACCTTGGGCTGGTAGAACAGCCGGAATTCGCTGTTGTCGATCGCCCGGCGCAAGGCATTTTCCATGTCGAGCCGCGCCAGCGATTGTGCGTTCATCTCCGCGGTGAAGAAGCGGAATGCGTCGCGGCCGGCCTCCTTGGCGCGGTACATCGCCGTGTCGGCATATTGGATCAGGGTATCGGGGTCGCTGCCATCCTCGGGGAACACGGAAATACCGATACTTGCCGTCACCGTCACCTCATGTCCCTTCAGATCGAAGGGCTGGCGCATCGATTCCCGTATCTTGTCGACCACTGCAATGGCATTCTGCGCGCCTTCCGGCAGCATCAGGATCGCGGCGAATTCGTCGCCGCCGAAACGCCCGATGGTGTCGCGCACGCGCAGGCATTCCACCAGGCGGCTGGAGAACTGCCGCAGCAGTTCGTCGCCGATGGTATGGCCCAAGGTATCGTTGATGTTCTTGAAGCGGTCCATGTCAAGGAACAGCACCGCCAGCGCCCAGTTATGCTCGGCCGCCTGCTTCAGCGACAGCATCAGCGAATCGTAGAACTGGCTGCGGTTCGGCAGGCCGGTCAGGGTATCGAAGTGGGCCAGCTTGAGCAGGCGGCGCTCGGCCTCCTTGCGCTCCGTGATATCGCGCGCCACGGCCACCAGGATCCAGTTCTGGCCCGAGCGCAGCGTGCGGCGCTGCACCTCCACCGACAGGGGCGCCCCGTCTTTGCATTCCAGCACCAGCTCGGCCATCGCCCCGCTCTGGTCGCCCGCCAGCAGCTTGTCGTACAGGTCCTGCAAGGGCTGCAGGCCGGGGTCGAGCTCGCGCTCCGGCCCCACTTTCAGGAATTCTTCACGCGCGAAGCCCAGCATGCGGCACGCCGTGACGTTGACGTCGATGAAGCAGGAATTGGCCCGGTCCACCAGGAAGATGGCGTCGGCCGTCGCATCCATCGCCAGCCGGAAGCGGCGAAGGTCTTCGTCGAGCCGGATGCGCGCGTTCATGTCCAGTTGCAGCTGGGCGTGGTGGCGACTGATTTCCTCGTACAGCAGCAGGTTTTCGTAGGCGACCGAGATCTGCGCTGCCACCGTCACTGCCACCCGCTCATCCACTTCATTGAATTCATCGGCGCCCAGCTTGTCTACCAGGTACAGCCAGCCATGCACCCGTTCGCGTGAAGCGATCGGCACGCCAAGGAAGGAATGCACCTGCGGATGCGCGGCCGGCAGGCCGATCTCGCGCGGATCGCCGCCCAGGCGGCTCATGCGCACTGGCTGGCGTTGCTGCAGCAGGCTGTCGAGGATGCCGGCGCGCGCTTGGGCCGCCACCACCTTGGCCTGCTCGGCTGTGCCGCAGGTGGCGAAATAGCTGGTTTCCTGCGCATCCTGTTCCAGTACGCCGATGCAGGCGAAGCGCGACACGCAGATATTCTGCGCCACGCGCACGCCGATTTCGATCAGGCCCTGCGCATCGCGTTCGGCGCCCAGTTCGATTCCCAGCTCGATCAGCGCCGTCAGGCGCAGGCTGACTGCCTGCAGGCTGGAGAGCGAACGCGACAGCCGCTCCGTCATCTGGTTCAGGTGCTCGGGCTCTTCATGCGAGTCGCCATTATTGGCGATGCGCGTAATGAGCTGGCTGCTGGACTCCAGTTCATCAATGTATTCGGCAACCTTATGCTCGATATCGAACAAGCGTCCCTGGTTGGGTGGCTCCGGTGCGAACGCCGGCAGCGCCTCGCCCTGTTCCGCCATGCCCAGCGCCTGGTGCACCGTTTTCAGGATCACGTCCGGATCGGACGGCTTGGGCAGCACCCAGCGCACGCCGCAAGCTTCGGCCACGGCCATCGCCTCGCGTTCGCGGTAAGTCGCGGTGTAGAAAATGATCGGCACGTCCGCCAGCTCCGGCTTGCTGCGGATGCGGTTGACGAATTCGTAGCCATCCATGTTCGGCATCAGGATGTCGGAAATGACCAGGTCCGGCCGTTCCGCCTCCATCACCTTCAAGCCTTCCATGCCGCTGGAGGCTTCCAGCAAGCGGTGGCCGCTGTAACCGAGAAGCGTCATCAGGAACTCGCGGTTCAGCACGTGGTCGTCGACGATCAGGATCGTCGCGATGTCGTTCTCATCCCGGGGCGACATCTCCCCCGGTAAAAAAGACTCGATTTGCGTGACGAAGGTGTCGGGCTCGATCGGCTTGCCGATATAGCCGTCAAAGCCGGCCGCCAGCAGCTTTTCGCGGTCGCCAACCATGGCCAGCGCGGTCACGGCCAGCGCCGGAATGTCTTTCAGTTGCGGGTCTTGCTTCAGTTGCGCCACCACGCCGTAGCCGTCGAGCTTAGGCAGGTGCACATCGCAGATGATCAGGTCGGGCACTTCGCGGCGCGCCACTTCCACGCCTTCCTCGCCGTTGTGGGCCAGGAGTGGCTGATAGCCGAAGGCGCGGAGCAGGTACACCATCAGCTCCATATTCGTTGGGTTGTCTTCGATAATCAGGATGCGTGCTGACATTGCTACTCCTGTCAATGTATCGCCTCTAGTATCCGCTATTCCAGCGGCAATGTGAGCACAAATATGCTGCCATTGCCCGGTTTGTCGAAATGCCGTATCGATCCGTTCAACAATGCCGCGAGCTTCTGGCTCAGGCGAATGCCCAGTTGCTGCATGATGTCGTCGGTGACCCCGGTCCCGGTATCGCTGACGCTGACCTGCACCACCGGCCTGCCCTCGGCGACGCTGCGTTCCAGCGCGATACTGACTTCGCCCCGTTCGGTAAATTTGATCGCGTTATTCAACAGGTTGCCCAGCATCTGCTGCAAGGCGCGGCGGTCGGTGCGCAGCATCAGCGCCTGGGCCGGCGCGCGGAAGTGCAGCACCAGGCCTTTCTGCTTTGCCTGCGACCGGAGCGCCAGCACCAGTTCTTCAACAACGGCGCGGCAGTTCAGCGGCTCCGGATGCAGCTCCACCTTGCCCGAACCAATCTTGGCAAAGTCCAGCAAATCGTTGATCAGGGATAGCAGGTGGCGTGCACTGGCTTGCACGGTGCGCAGTTGCTTGTCCTGGTCCGCATTCAGCGGTCCCGGAAGCTGCATCAGCAAGGTGCCGGTGAAGCCGATGATGGCATTCAGCGGCGTGCGCAATTCATGCGACATGCTGCCCAGGAAGCGCTCCTTGGCCTGGCTGGCCTTGGCCAGTTCGCTGATATCGCGCACGGAATGGACTTGCAATCTGCGGCCGCCCTCACGCAGCTGGCTGCTGCGCACATCGGCCGGGAACCGGTCTCCGCCCTTGCGCATCGCGCAGGCTTCCGGCCCTTTAGGCAGCAAGGCCTCCAGCGCCATGCCGCGCAATTCGCCCGGCAGGTAATCGAACAGGTCTTCCGCCCGGCTGTTGGCCAACACGATGCGGCCATCTTCATCGGCTACCACGATCGCATCCGGCATGGATTCAAGCAGGCTGCCGAAGCGCTCTTCGGCCTCCAGGGTGTCCTCGATCTTGCCGTAGTCTGTCGCCATCGTCCCGCTTTCTGATTGAAACCCACTCGGATCAAAATTGCAGCGTTTCTTGCTTGGCCTCAAGACAGTCTAAGTGATCCCCATAATCTCCGCAAGAATGTGGCTCGAGATAGCGGGATGGCGGCCCATGCCGACATGGCCAATGCCATGCAAGGCGATATTGCGCGCCCCCGGAAGATGGCAGGAATCCTGCGGTGCAATGATGTTGTCGTGCCAGGAGTAGATGGACGTGAACAGGCCGCGCTGGCCGCGGTCGGCGGCATTGAGCTGCGCCAGCCATTCCGCATCGCGCCGCATCTGGCCGGCGTTGCGACCCGGCCCCATATGTGCCAGGTCGGTGCCATGGTGCGGCGTGGCCAGCGTGATGATGCGCGCCACATGGGCAGCGCCAAAGCGGCGCAGCCAGGCCCGTGCCACCAGCCCGCCCATGCTGTGCGCCACGATGACCACCTTCTCGCTGCGGCTGGCAGCCAGCAGCCCTTGTACGCCTTGCTCCAACTGCACGGCAAAATCCTCGATATCGCCGAACACCGGTTCCAGGTCCACGGTGGCATGGCTGTAGCCACGCTCCTCCAGCTGCGCCGCCAGGTGCACCCAGAAGCCGCCGTTCGCGCCGTAACCGTGCACCAGCAGCACCGGCAGGCCGCGCGGCGTCCTTGCAATATGCATGCGCGGCTGGTGGCGCAGCATATGCCAGGAGGTCACCGCCATGGTGGACGCATACTCGTGAAAGAACAGTTGCACGCGTTGCAGCAGCCCCAGTTGCGCCTGTTCCGGCACTGGCCGCAGCGTCATGCGGAAATTGTTGGCGGTGATGGCCAAGCGTACCAACAGTACAACGATCACCGCCAGCAGCAGCGCCACGTCGGCCGGAACCAGGCGCGAAAGCGCCCACGCGATGACGATCGCGACGGCCACTTGCGTGGCCATGATCATCATCAGCATGCGTTTTACCATTGGTCAGGCCTTTCTCGCCAGGCGCTCGGCCAGGCCGCTTGCCAGCCGGGCCGTCACGCCGTAAATCGACAACTGCGGGTTGGCGCCGAGGGAAGTCGGGAACAGGGAACCGTCATGCACCGACAGGTTGCCGATGCCGCGATACAAGCCGTCTGGCGCAACCACGCCGGTGGCGGCATCGCCCGTCATCGCGCAGCCGCCCATGACGTGGGCCGACACTACCCGCGTCAGCAGCTTTTGCATCGGCAGCGCGGCGATGGCCTGGCGCGCCTCGTCCCAGTTCTTGTACGGCTGCGTGACCAGTTCATGCACCGGGCTCACGGCATCGGCGCCGGCGGCGAACTGGATTTCGGCCATCGTCAGCAAGGCGCGGCGGGCGCCGTCCCAGAAGTACGGCGTCAGCGGATAGTCCAGTTGCGGCGAGCCGTCGCTGCGCAGCGTAACGCGGCCGCCTGCGGATTCCGGATGGAAGCCATCGCGCAGCAGCGCCAGCATGCCCTGCACATGGGCGAAGCGCTTCATCAGGTTGGCGTGCGCGGCACCGAAGGCCGACAGGGTGGTGGCGCCCAGCACCGGATGCAGTGGGGCGACTTCCAGCTTGTAGCCCATCGGGCCATCCACCGCCTGGGTGTGCATGAAATGGTCGGAATACACGGTTTGCGGCGCGCCGTTGAAGGCTTCCACCGCCTGCGGATAAAGCCCCATCGAGACCACCACCGGATGCAGGAAAGTGCGCTGGCCGAGCAGTTGCTGCGGATCGGGCGCGCCGGAACGCAGCAGCAGCGCCGGCGAGTTGATCGCACCGCCGGACACCACGAAGTGGCGCGCCTTGAGCGTCAGGCGGCGGCCGCTCGGCTGCATGCCGTCGGCGGTCAGCGCCACGCACTCCAGCGCACTGGCCTGGCCTCCGGCCAGCGTGAAGCGTTCGGCGCGGGCATGCGTCAGCAGCAGCGCGCCTTTTTCCAGCGCAGCCGGAATGGTCGTCACCAGCATCGACTGCTTGGCATTGGTCGGGCAGCCCATGCCGCAGTAACCCAGGTTCCAGCAGCCATTCACGTTGCGGCGGATCAGGGCAGTCTTGATGCCGAGCTTTTCGGCCCCGCTGCGCAGCAAGTCGTTGTTGGCGTTCGGCGGCGTCGGCCAATCATTGATGTGCAGGCGCTCTTCCATCTTCTGGAACCAGGGCGCCATGTCTTCCACGCCATAGTCGCGCAGGCCGTATTTCGACTGCCACCAGCCCAGCGTGTCGGCCGGCGTGCGGAAGCTGGAGGTCCAGTTGACGACCGTGGTGCCGCCCACCGTGCGGCCTTGTAGGATGTTGATTGCCTTGTCGGCGGTCTTGCGGGCGGCGGATTCCTGGTACAGGGATGGGTAGGCGTCAGCCTCGCGCATCTTGAAATCCTTTGAGGATTTCAGCGCCCCCTCTTCCACCATCAGCACCTTCAGGCCGGCCTGCGCCAGGATTTCCGCCGTCACGCCGCCGCCGGCACCGGTGCCGACGATGACCACGTCGGCATCGAAGCTGCGGTCCTGCTGCAGGGAAGAGGCGTCGATGACTTGCCAGCCGGCGGCGATGCCGGCCTGGATCGGATCAGGAATTGGACTGCTCATGCGCTCAGCTCCTTCATCGGGCCGGGATAGCCGATGTCCGCCCAGGTGGAAGGCTCGGCATACCAGCCGCCGATCACCAGGTCGTGCAGGCCGTGGTAAGCCGTTTGCAGCATTTCAGTGCGGTGGGTGCGCCAGCTTTGCAGGAAAGCCGCCACTTCGGCCGGCGTCGCTTCCGGCCAGGCGGGCACGCCGGCCAGCAGGCGGCGCGTGGGCGCCATGGAAAGCAGGCCAAACAGGTCGCTGATTTCCTTTTGCACCCGCAGCGGCAAGCCGTTGATGGCCGCGCCAACGCGGTCGATCGCTGCCGCCAGCGCAGGCGCATCGGGTGCACAGCCGGCCATGGCGGGAATCAGCACGGCCAGTATGCTGCGGCCCTGGTCGTCGAGCGCAAAACGCTGCGCCACCGCAGGGCGCAGTTGCCGGTACACGGCCCCGCCTGCGACAAGTGCCAGGCCGCCCAGCAGCCCGGCCTTCAAGAATGATCTGCGTTGCATCAAGTCCCCTCTTAATAGTTATAGGGGGATTCTAAGGACGCCGCCGCGCCCCGGCTAGAGAAAGGACTCTAATCCTTGCCGCTGCGCGCCTGCATCTGGCGCGCAATCCCGCGCAGGATGTTGACCTCTTCCGTTTCCAGCCCGGCGCGGGCGAACATGCGCTTCAGGCGCGGCATCAGCTTGCGCGGATTGTTTGCATCGAGAAAGCCGACCTCGACCAGCGCCTGCTCCAGGTGCTGGTACATGCCCTCGATCTGCGCCGCGCTGGCCGCCTCGCCGTGGAAACCGACCGGGCTGGCCGCGCGCTGCCCATCCAGCGCCGCCATGCGGCACTCATAGAGCAGCACCTGGGCCGCCTGCGCCAGGTTCAGGGACGAATAATCGGGATTGGCCGGAATATTCACCAGCACATTGCAAGGCTCGACAATTTCATTCGGCAGGCCGAAGCGCTCGTTGCCGAAGATCAGGGCCGCGCGCAGCTCGGCGCCGGCCGCCAGTTGCCCGGCAAATTCGCGCGGCGTCACCACCGGCGGCGAAAACTCGCGCAGCCGGGCCGATACGGCAGCCGTGAAGTTGATGCCTGCCAGCGCTTCGGCCATGCTGCCCACCACCCGCGCCGCGGACAGGATGTCCTGCGCCCCGGAGGCGAAAGCCACCGCCTCTTCATGCCCGCACGCCCCTTCGAAGCGCGGATTGACCAGCACCAGGTCGCTGAAACCCATGGTTTTCATGGCGCGCGCCACCGACCCGATATTGCCCGGGCGGCTGGTTTCCACCAAAACGACACGGAGGCGGCGGAAGGCGGAGGATGCGGTTTCGGTCTGCTTCATTTACAATAGCGGGATTCTGCGTTGGGCCGCATTTTACTCTGCCCGCACAACGCGCCGCTCTTTTTCAATCTTGTCATCATTTCCGCTGCCGGATGCGCGAAGCGTTTCCGTGGGCGGCAATGTCTATTTTACGGAAGCTAGTATGCACCCAATGCTGAATACGGCCATCAAGGCCGCGCGCCGTGGCGCCGCTGTGATCAACCGCGCATCCTTCGACCTGGATCGCGTGAACGTAACTGAAAAACAACACAATGACTTCGTCACTGATGTTGACCAGGCCGCCGAACAGGCCATCATCGAAGTGCTGCTGAAAGCCTACCCGGACCATGCCATCTTCGCCGAAGAATCCGGCATCACCGGCACCGTCAATGACGAGAGCGAATACGTGTGGATCATCGATCCACTGGACGGCACCACCAACTTCATGCATGGCTTCCCACAGTACTGCATCTCCATCGCCCTGCAGCAAAAAGGCGTGGTGACCCAGGCCGTGGTCTACGACCCGGTGCACAACGACCTGTTCACCGCCAGCAAAGGCGCCGGCGCCTACCTCAACGAAAAGCGCATCCGCGTCAACAAGCTCGACCGCATCAGCGGCGCCCTGCTGGCCTCCGGCTACAAGCCGGGCAGCCCGGCCGCCATCGCCGAATTCGCCAAGATGTTCACCATCATGGCTGAGCGTTCGCACGGCATCCGCCGCGCCGGCTCCGCCGCCCTGGACCTGGCCTACGTCGCCTGCGGCCGCCTGGACGGCTACTACGAAAAGAACCTGAAACCTTGGGACATCGCGGCCGGCGCCCTGCTGGTGACCGAAGCCGGCGGCATCGCTGGCGAATTCAACGGCGAATCCAACTATATGAATACCGGCCACATCATCGCGGCCTCGCCGAAAGTGTTCGGCCAGATGGTTGGCCTGCTGGCGGAATTTGCATAAAAACAAGCCCAAATCCGCCACACAATGAGGCCCTGCGGGGCCTCATTTGCTATTGCTGTGCGTCAACGAATCTGACTTACTGTTATACTCCGCACAGGGCCGACGTTTCCGTATGGCAATAATTTCCACATAATTTCTATAATAACCACACTATGTCTTTCTCCGACCTCGGCTTGTCAGATGCCATCGTGCGCGCGGTAGCCGAAACCGGCTATACAGCCCCCACTCCGATTCAAAGCCAGGCCATTCCTGCCGTATTGAATGGCGGCGACCTGCTGGCCGGCGCCCAGACCGGCACCGGCAAGACCGCCGGCTTCACGCTGCCTGTGCTGCATCGCCTGTCCACCGACGCCATTGGCAGCAAGCTGGCGAACAACACCTCGCCGCGCCCGATCCGCGCCCTGATCCTGACCCCGACCCGCGAACTGGCGGCGCAGGTGGAAGAAAGCGTCAAGACCTACGGTAAATACACCAAGCTGAATTCAGCCGTGATCTTTGGCGGCGTCAGCATCAACCCGCAGATCAAGCTGCTCAAGCACGGCGTCGACATCCTGGTTGCCACCCCCGGCCGCTTGCTGGACCACATGGGCCAGGGCACCGTCAACCTCGACAAGATCGAAATCCTGATCCTGGACGAAGCCGACCGCATGCTGGACATGGGCTTCATCCGCGACATCCGCAAGGTGCTGGCTGCCCTGCCGCCGAAGCGCCAGAACCTGCTGTTTTCGGCCACCTTCTCCGACGAGATCAAGGCCCTGGCCGACGGCCTGCTGGATAATCCGAAGACCATCGAAGTGGCGCGCCGCAATTCGACGGTGGAAATCATTTCGCAGAAGATCCACCCGGTCGACCGCGACAAGAAGCACCCGATGCTGTCGCACCTGATCCGCACGCACGGCTGGACCCAGGTGCTGGTATTCACCCGCACCAAGCACGGCGCCAACAAGCTGGTCGAACAGCTGGGCCGCGACGGCGTGAAAGCCATGGCGATCCACGGCAACAAGAGCCAGACCGCGCGTACCCGTGCTTTGGCCGAGTTCAAGGACGGCACGCTGCAATGCCTGGTCGCCACCGATATCGCCGCGCGCGGCATCGACATCGACCAGCTGCCGCACGTGGTCAACTACGACCTGCCGAACGTACCGGAAGACTATGTGCACCGCATTGGCCGCACCGGCCGCGCCGGCGCCAAGGGCGAAGCGGTGTCCCTGGTCTGCGTCGATGAACACACCATGCTGCGCGACATCGAACGCCTGATCAAGCAAACCCTGCCGCGCGAAGTGATCGCCGGTTTCGAGCCCGATCCGAATGCCAAGGCACAGCCGATCCAGTTGCGCAGCGGCGTTGGCCACCACCAGAACCGCCCGGCACGCCAGGGTGGCGGCGGTAACGGCAATGGCGGCGGCAACCGCAGCCAGAACGGCCAGGGCAAGCCACGCGTAGCGGCCAACGGCAGCGGCAACGCGCCGCGCGGTGCGGCCCCGGCCGGCATTCGCCGCGACGCCCGCCCAGGCGGCAGCCCAAGCGGCTCCCGCCCATCCAACGCCCCGCGCAACCGCCCTCCACGCTGAGCCAGGCCAGGCCCGTTATAATCGCGGGCATGCCAAAGTTCGCAGCCAACCTCTCCATGCTGTTCACCGAAGCGCCGTTCATCGAGCGCTTCGGGCTGGCGCATGCGGCAGGCTTCAGGGGCGTGGAATTCCTCTTCCCTTACGCCTTCGATTCAGACCATATCAAGGAACGCTTGCAGCGCCACCAGTTGCAACTGGTGCTGCACAACCTGCCGCCGGGCGACTGGCAGGCGGGCGAACGCGGCATGGCTTGCGATCCGCGCCGCTTCGAGGAATTCCAGGACAGCGTCGGCATCGCCCTGGAATACGCCAGGGAGCTTGGTACGCCGCGCGTGCATTGCATGGCCGGCATCCTGCCCGGCGGCCTGGCGCCGGAACGTGCGCGCGAGGCGTATGTGCGCGCCCTGCAATTCGCTGCCGACCAGTTCGCGCCGCATGGCATTGAAGTGCTGGTCGAACCGATCAACCATTTCGACATTCCCGGCTACTTCCTGAACCATAGCCGGCAGGCGCTCGGCATCCTGGCCGACGCCGCACGCCCCAACCTGTTCCTGCAATACGACATCTACCATATGCAGCGTATGGAAGGCGAACTGGCCAACACCATCCGCGCCTGCCTGCCCAATATCCGCCACATGCAACTGGCCGACACGCCGGGCCGCCACCAGCCGGGCACCGGCGAGATCAACTACCCTTACCTGTTCGGCCTGCTCGACCAGCTCGGCTACCAGGGCTGGATCGGCTGCGAGTACCTGCCGAGCGCGCGCACCGAAGACAGCCTGGCCTGGCTCTCGCCTTACCTTCCAGCCTGACCTTTGCGCTGGCGCAAACGCGCCGCCGGCGCCAAGGCGCAAGATGGTCTCTGCCGCCCGAGGAGACCGATCATGAAACGCTATCTGTGCATCCTGTTGTGCCTGCTACTGGCCGCCTGCGCCAGCAATCCGCGCCTGCAAGCGGTGCGCGCCCTGGCCGACGACGCGCCCAAGCTCTCCGGATTCAACGATCTCAGCCAACGCTTCCGCGACACTTACCAGCGCGAGCAACCCTACCTCAACCCCGCCGCCGCCCAGCGCGAGGAAGCGATCGACCGCAAGCGCCATGACGCCTATCCCGATTTCATCGCCTTGCACAGCGCCGCCACCACCTACCTGCGCGCACTCGGCGCCCTGGCCAGCGGCGACACCTTCAACTACGGCGACCAGGTCAAGCAGATGGCCGCGAGCATCAAAGCCTGGCCCGACACCGGACTGAGCGACCGCCACGTCAACGCCTATGCCGGGCTGGTGCGCCTGCTGCTGCGCGCCGCCACCGCGCGCGAGCAGGACCAGGCGGTGCAAGCCATGCTGCGCGAGGGCTATGAACCGCTGCAGGGTACGCTCGACGCCATGCATACCCTGCTGCGCTACTTCAACAAGAACCACGACAACGAGCAACGCATCGTGCTCGGCATGCTCGAAGTGGAAATCCCCTATGCCGATGCGCCGCGCGACCGCCTGCTGGCCGCGCTGGCCCGCTCGCACCAGCAGGAAAAGCTGAAGGAATACCGCCTGCTCGGCCTGCGCCACACGCTGGCGGCACAAAACATCGACGCCATCCGCGAACGCCATGCGGCCTTGTACCGCGGCCTCGACCCGCTGCCGGCTGCCGGCCCGGCCGGCGCCACGCCGCCCGCCATCCCTTCCGCCACTGCCACCGCCAAAGGAGCCCAGCCATGAGCCTGACCGCCGCCCTGCCGCACGACCTGGAAACGCTGGCCGACAGCCTGTCCGCCAGCGCCGACGAACTGCACCAGCGCATCATGCGCGGCATCCGCCAGCAGCAGCGGCTGGAAGGCAATAACGGCAAAGGCGGCGCCGCGCCCCTCACGCACGGGGCCGCCCAGGCCCTGTTCGAGAACGAAGTGGCGCTGCGCCAGCAAGCCAACAGCCTGTATGTCGATGCCGCCAGCCATTCGCTGGAAGGGATGGGCGTCACCCTGCCCGAGTTGCTGCGCCTGGCCGGCGAGGCGCGCGAAACCATCCGCCGCATCGAGCGCGTCAAGGAGCTGGCCGGCATCAGCGCCGACCTGCTGGCGGTGGCGGCGGCGATCGCGGCGGCACGGCCGGAACACCTGGCAGCGCCGCTGGAAAGCCTGAAAAAGCAGCTCGCCGCACGGCATGCACGCGAGAGTGCGTAAATAACGCAGCAGGCATACAATGGTCTTCCGAACAACGAATTCGTGGAGACCGCCATGGGCCTGTCGCCGGATCAGCTTGCATCAATGCAAGCCGCGCTGGAGCAACGCAAGCTAGCACTTTTGCAGCAGCTTGCCGGCCGCATGGACGGCGAGCTGGCGCGTGTCCCGGCGGTCGAGGAAATCGAAACCTCGCCGGCAGACAGCGCCAGCAATCGCACCCTGAACCAGCTCGAACTGGAAGCCGACGAGCACAAGCAGGCTCAGCTCAGCAGTATCCGCCATGCCCTGGCCAAGCTCGACGAAGGCAGCTACGGCCTGTGCGACAACTGCGGCAACGAGATCCCGTTCTCGCGCCTGAATGCGCGGCCGGAAGCGCCGCTGTGCATCGCCTGCCAGACACGGCTGGAGAAAGCGACGGCGGCCCTGCGCTGAGAGCAAGCCATGGCCTACAAAACCATCCTCGTGCATGTCGACGAAGCGCCCCACAGCGCAGCACGCGTCCTGCTGGCGGCAGAACTGGCGCTGCAGGAAGGCGCCCACGTGGTGGGCGTCGCCACCACCGGCATTTCGCGCTTCCTGTACCAGAACGAAACGGTGGACGACAACGATCCCAACCTGGCGCGCCACCTCGATATCCTGCGTGAGCGTGCCAGCCATGCGCTGGCCGAGTTTGCACCGCGCCTGCGCGCGCTGGGCGTGCAATCTTTCGAGCAGCGCATCCTTGACGATGAACCGGCCGCCGGGCTAAGCCTGATGGCACGCCACGCCGACCTGGTGATTGTCGGCCAGCTCACGCCCCACGGGCGCGGTCCCGACGTGCCGGCCGAAGTGCTGGCCGGCAGCGGCAAGCCGGTGCTGGTGATGCCTTTTGCCGCACGCACCTCGGCTGCCATTGCCGTCAGCAGCGACGGCGTGGCCAGCCCGGGCGGCCCGGCGCCGGCGCGCCACATCCTGGTGGGCTGGAATGCCAGCCGCGAAGCCGGCCGTGCGCTGCAGGACGCGCTGCCGCTGCTGCGGCGCGCCGACAGCGTGACGGTGGCCATGATCGATGCCGAAGCGCGTCCCGGCGTGTTTGGCGAGCCGCCCGGCACCGACCTGCTGGCCTGGCTGGAACGGCATGGCGTGATGGCGCAACTGGTCCTGGGGCAAAGCGAGCGCCAGGGCATCCTGAAGCGCCCCGGCAATGTGGGCGAACAATTGCTGGCCCTGGCCGGCGAGCGCGATTGCGATTTACTGGTGATGGGGGCGTATGGGCATTCGCGCTTCCGCGAAACCTTGTTGGGCGGTGTCACGCGCAGCGTGCTCGATGCCATGACGCTGCCGCTGCTGATGTCACATTGAGCGCGCCATCAATCGCCGGACAGCCAGGCCTGGTTGCGAATCTTGGCCACCTGGCGCAACGCCAGCCACTTCCAGATTTGCAGCGCGTCTTCCTGCTTGCAGCTCATATGGCGCGGCGTGGCGAGGGCAATCTCGCAATCGCGGTCCGACCACTCCTCGTAGCGCACTGCACCATCCTGGCCGACTTCGACCTGGTACATCAGGCCATCGTCATAACCGAACTTGAGGGTGGCGCTGCCGGGTATGCCGTCGGGGCTGCGGATCTTGCCCCCATACACATCCGACAAAGCCGCCACCAGTTGGGCTTCGGTCGGCGCCGAAACATCGCGGCGGTCCGGCCGCGAAAGTACTACCCATGCCTGTGTCATTGGCCCTCTCCCCCCTCAGAACAAAGCGATAGCTCTTGTGGCAGATGATGTACTGGACGGCACGCCGTGGTCATGATCCACGTCTAGTTCGCTGCTTTTATTGTAGCAACTATCATACCGAAAATTACTTTTCGCACAGGGGGCGTTTGCATTCCGCAACAGGCCATTCAAACATATTGCGGGACTGACAAGGGATCGAAATCTTTCCAGTCGCCGTTCTCGATAATGCCCTGGGAGCGCTCGACTTTTTCGGCCCCCTGCTGGCGCATCAGCTCGACCGCGCGCGCCTCCTGCTCGCCGTCCACGGCCACCGCTACCATCATGCCGGAGTGGCGCGGCGGTGGGCCTGATTCATTTTTTTCTTTCATCTCAGAAAAACTGTACAGTGAGCCCACGTGCGCGCCGACCAGGCCGCCGAGCACCGGCCCCAGCGGCCCGGTCAACGGGATGGTGGCCGCGCCGGCTGCCGCGCCGATGGCCGCGCCGGTGACCTCGCCCTTGGCCACCGCCTGCGGGGTCTGCTTGGCCCCCGGCGACTCGGCGCGGTCGCCGCCGGTCGGGATCACATTGTGCTGCCCCGGCGGGTTGTTGAAAAAGCTCGTGACGCGGCCGGCGTCAAAGCCGGCTGCCTTGAACGCTTCGCAAACGTCGAGCGCGGTTTCCTGCAACTGGAAATGTCCTGCAATGATGGTGGCCATGGTGTTTCCTCCAAAAGCCCTAGCCTGCCTAAGCCACGCGGTTATGACTGTTAGCTATCGCACGCGCACCTTTTCTATTTCCCGCCGTATAATCACTTCGTCACATCAGATGCCACTTTGACATGAGTAGCTTCCACGTCGAAAGGTCTGTCGAGCACGCACTGTCCGAACTCCTGGACGGTCACCCCGTTGCGACCTTTGTCATCGACGTCGACCATGTGATCACCCACTGGAACAAGGCTTGCGAACACTTGCTGGGCTGGGGCACGCATGAAATGGTGGGCACGCGCCAGCACTGGCAAGCCTTCTACACCAAGCCGCGCCCCCTGCTGGCCGACCTGATCGTGGACAATATCGATCCCGCCACCGACCGCAATTTCCGCGACAAGTACAAGCCCTCCTCGCTGATCGACGGCGCCTACGAGGAAGAAGACTTTTTCCCCAATCTCGGCGCGGCCGGGCACTGGCTGCAATCGACGGCGGCGCCGCTGCGCGGCCATGACGGCAAGCTGGTGGGCGCCATCCAGAGCCTGCGCGACGTCACCGAGCGCCGGGTGGCGGAAAACGCCCTGCGCCGCGCGCACGACAACCTCGAACAGACCGTGCGCCAGCGCACCGCCCAGCTGGCCGAAGACATCCGCCAGCGCCAGAGTGCCGAAGAGGAGCTGCGGCGCCGCAATATCGAACTGACCGAGCTCAATGAAACCCTCAGCCGCACCCAGCAGCAACTGGTGCAGTCCGACAAGCTGGCTTCGATCGGCCAACTGGCGGCCGGCGTGGCGCACGAAATCAACAATCCGATCGGCTACATCTTCTCCAATTTCGGCACCCTGCAAAGCTACCTGGACAGCCTGTTCTCCATGCTGGACGCCTACCAGGAAGCCGAGGCGGCGATCGTCGATCCGGCCGTGGCAGCCCGCCTGCGCGCCATGCGCGACCAGGTGGAGCTGGGCTTCCTGCGCACCGACATCCCGACCCTGATGCAGGAGTCGAAGGAAGGCATCGTGCGCGTGCGCCACATCGTGCAGGACCTGAAGGACTTCTCGCGCGTCGACAGCCAGCAGGAATGGGTCTGGGCCGACCTGCGCCAGGGCATCGACTCCACCCTCAACATCGTCAGCAATGAAATCAAGTACAAGGCCGACGTGGTGCGCGAATACGGCGAGATTCCCGACATCGAATGCCTGCCGCTGCAAATCAACCAGGTGGTGATGAACCTGCTGGTCAACGCCGCCCACGCCATCGGCTCGATGCGCGGGCGCATCGAAATCCGCACCGGCTGCGACGGCGAGCAAGTCTGGTTCAGCATCGGCGACAACGGCGCCGGCATTGCGCCGGAAAACCTGGGCCGCATCTTCGACCCGTTCTTCACCACCAAGGAAGTCGGCAAAGGCACCGGCCTGGGACTGTCCATGTCCTACGGCATCGTGCAAAAGCACCACGGCCGGATCGAGGTCCAATCCGCCCTCGGCCGCGGCACCACGTTCCGTGTCACCCTGCCTAAGAAGCGTCCTCCCAACGAGCAGAAGGAAGCCACCCTATGATGACCATCCTGTGTGTCGACGACGAGCCGAACATCCTCTCCTCGCTGCGCCGCCTGTTCCGCGGCAAAGGCTACGAGGTGCTGACGGCCATCAGCGGCGCACAAGGCCTGGAATTGCTGGAGCAGCAGCCGGTCGACCTGGTGATTTCCGACATGCGCATGCCGGAAATGGATGGCGCCCGCTTCCTGGCCCAGGTGCGCGAACGCTGGCCCAATACCGTGCGCCTACTGCTGACCGGCTACTCCGACGTGCAGTCGATCCAGGACGCGATCAACTGCGGCGAGATCTACCGCTACATCACCAAGCCCTGGGACGACAACGACATCCTGCTGATCGTGCGCCACGCGCTGGAACGCCACCAGCTCGAGGTGGAAAAGCAGCGCCTGGAAGCGCTGACCGTGAAGCAGAACGAGGAATTGAAGTCGCTCAACGCCGGCCTGGAACAAAAGGTCGAGGAGCGCACGCGCCAGCTCAAGGCCAACTTCCTGACCACCATCAAGATCCTGTCCAGCATTGCCGAAGCGCGCGGCACCGGCCAGACCGGCCAGACGCGCCAGGTGGCCGACCTGGCGCGCAAGATGGCGACCCAGCTCAAGCTCGACATGAACGAGGTGCAGGATATCTTCATTGCCGCCCTGCTGCACGACCTGGGCCGCATCGGCTTTTCCGACGATATGCTGCGCACCCCGATGACCATGCTGCAAGGCGCCGACCTGGCGCTGTTCCGCAAGCACCCGGTGTCGGGTGCGCAGCTGCTGATGCCGCTGACCGACATGGCCGGCGTTGCCGCCATCGTGCGCCACCAGATGGAGCGCTTTGACGGCCAGGGCTATCCGGACCGGCTGGCCGGCTTCGCCATTCCGATCGGCTCGCGCATCCTGACCCTGGCGATCGATTACTACAACCTGCAGCAAGGCGCCCTGGTGCAGCGCCACCTGAAGCCGGAAGAAGCCAAGTCATTGGTGATGGACGGCAGCGGCAAGCGCTACGACCCGGCGGTAGTGCAAGCCTTCCGCCAGGTGGTCGACGGCGGCATCCGCGGCGCGGCGGAAAGCAGCGACGTCGAATTGCTGTCCGGCGAACTGGTGCCGGGGATGGTGCTGTCGCGCGACGTGGTCAGCCGCGATGGCCTGATGCTGCTGGCGTCGGACCACGTGCTCAACGAGCGCATGATCCAGCAGTTGCAGGACTTCGAGAAAAAAAGCGGGCACCGCCTGCCTATCTGGGTTCAGCGGGGCGCAGTGGCAGGACCACGGTAAATGCCGAGCCTTTACCAGGCTCGGAAATCACATTGATGCGGCCGCCGTGCTTGCTGACGATGCCGTAAGCCAGGTAAAGTCCCAGCCCGGTGCCGCTGCCGACCGGCTTGGTGGTGAAGAAGGGATCGAAGATGCGGCCCAGGTTTTCCGGCGGGATGCCGACGCCATTGTCCTGGATGCGCACATGCACGGCCTCGCGGTCGGCCCCGGTGACGATGCGGATGATGCCCTGGGCCGGCAGCGCCTGGATCGCGTTCAGCAGGATGGCGCGGAACACCTGGTTCAACTGGCCGGGCAGGCCCCGCACCGGCGGCAGCTTGCCAAAATGCTTGTCCACCTTGGCCTTGAAGCGCAGTTCATTGGCCAGCGCGTTGAGCGTGCTCTCGAGCCCTTCATGCACATCGGTCTGCTGCCATTGGCTGTCGCCGGCCTCCGAAAAATCCTTCAGCGCCTGCACGATGTCGCGCACGCGGCGCAAGCCATCCATCGATTCGCGCAGCAAGGCGGCGGTATCTTCCTTCATGAAGTCGAAATCGGCCTGACGGCGCTGCTCCGCCGTGGCGCTGTGTTCGACCAGGTCGAACAGGGTATCGGCATAGCTTTTCAGGGTGCCGATGTTGGAGGTCACAAAGCCCACCGGGTTGTTGATTTCGTGCGCCACGCCCGCTGCCAGTTGGCCGATCGACGCCATGTTCTGCGCTTGCAGCAGGGTTTCTTCCATCTGCTTGCGGTCGGTGATGTCGGTCAGGGAACCGATCACTTCCAGCGGCGCGCCCTGCTCGTCGCGGATCAGGCGCAACTTGTCATGCATCCACAGGTAGCGGCCATCGGCCGTGCGGAAGCGGTATTCGTAGGCCTTCTCGCCTTCGGTGAAGATCTGCGCCAGGCTGGAAAAGATGTTTGGCGCATCGTCGGGGTGGATATGGTCGAACCAGAAATTGGGGTCGGTCACCATGTCCGCGGGCCGGTAACCCAGCACGTTCAGCGCGTTGGCGCTGACGAAGGTCATCTTGAAGTCGCCGCTCGGCACCGTGCTGTAGATGATGGCCGGGGTGTTGTCGACCAGGTATTTCAGGCGCTGCAGCGGATCGGCCGGTTCGCTGGCGCGGGCCGGCGCTTCGCTGGTAATGAAATCGAAGTCTTCGAATTCCATGGCGCCTTTGTCGTCTCCTTACCAGTCGGCCCAGGCGAACCGCCGCACAGGCATTGGCATCGAGAGGAAGGCCGGTTCCGGCACTGGCGGCGGCGGTGCTGCCAGCCAGTCGCGCGGGTCGACCCGGTAATATTTTTGCAGCTCGCCGTACAAGGCCGCATGGCGCTCGGCCAACTGCCACGGCCGCGTGAAGAAGGTTTCCGTCACCACGGCAAAGAATTCGGCCGGGCTGCTGGCGCCGTAATGGTCCAGCACGCTGTCTGGCCGGCCCAGCCAGGCTTCGTGGCGCAGGTTGGCGTAATCGCGCGACAGCACTTCCGACCAGCTGCGGTAGTTGTCAGGGCTGCCGAGGTAAGGCGCACCATTATTGCTGCCCGATTCGCTGTCGAGCTGGTGGGCAAACTCGTGCAGCACGACGTTGTTGCCGCCCTGCCAGTCCAGCGTCCCGCGTTCAACGTCATCCCACGACAGCACAATGCGGCCGTCGCTCCACGACTCGCCCAGCATCTGCCGGCGCGACGGGGTGATCACGCCGCCCGCTCCCATTTCGTCGCGGTGGGCGATGAAGGCGCCGGGATAGACCAGGATGGTGTGCAGTGCACGGTACACCTTGCTCGGCTTGTTCAGCAACAGCAGGCACGCCTGGGCGGCGATGGTGATGCGCATCTCATCGCTCAGCTCGAGGCCGGCGCAAGCGACGAATTTTTTCTGGTGCAGGAATTGCACCACCATGCGCTGCAACTGGCGCTGCAGATCCGGCGCCAGTTTGCGGTAGAAGGGAATGCTGCGTTCGAGCGTCGCCTGCTCGGCGGCAGGCAGCGGCCGGGCCAGCGCCCGCCGCAAGGTCCAGCGTGGATACACGATCGGCGCCGCAATGCCCAGCGCCGTCAAGATAAGCAAAACCCAAGCGTCCATGATGCCGTCCATAACAGAACTCGTTCCGCCACAGATGGGGCTGGTTAACGGCATTTCAACATGCCATCAATGGAAGCTTATCACTGTTCCGGCTTAAGGCATGGCCTTTTGCAGGGAGCTCGGGGCGCCAAACAGGGCTGCTACCAGCGGATCGCGCTGGACCGGGCCGCGGTTGACGCGGATCGCATAATGGGTGTCGTCTGCCAGGATATGGAAGTGACGGCCATTGCCAGCCATGCTCTGCTCGCGCAGGCTTGGGCGCTCCTTGCGCGGTGGCGCACCTTCGCGCTTGGGCTGGGCGATCGCGGCCAGGAAGGCTTGCACGCGTTCGGCGTCTGGGGTCAGCTGGTAGACAGCCTTGCCCAGGTAGGTCGCCGTGCCTTCTATATAGCGAGCCAGTTCGATCACGCCAGCTTCGCGCAGGTCGCGGATGTATTTACGGGCGCCCGAAGGCGAAAATTTCAGGAACCAGGCGATTTCGTCGGCCAGCATTTCGTGGTTTTGTAATTCCGCCACCAGTTTCTGCATATTTTCGATGCGGCGCAGGGTCGCCGAGGTGGATCGGACGCGCTCGATCGGGGCCAGCGACAGGGCTTTGCGCTCCGTCACGGGACCGGGACGCTCGACAAGCGCCAGGCGTGGACGGGACGGTACAGCCGGCAACGGTGCCGGCAGCTCTGCGGTAGCTTCGATTTCGAGGCCATGGGACGATTCTCTGATTGCGTGCATTTGAACACTCCTTGTAGATGCCAGGGTGGATTCGCAGGCTCCAGAGTGCCCGCCTGCGACTCATCGGTCTGTGCGGCAACGAACATACAAACGCACAAACATTGGCTCTTTGCCAATTTCAGGTGCGTCAAGTGCTTGGACCAGCATTTACTGTGTGTGTTCCCGTACAGAGTGCGAACCCGGCAGCGACCTATGCTGGTCCCGGCATCAACCAACCAGAGAGGAACGACCATGAAATATCCAGTCCTGCTCGCAGCCCTGGCCCTGGTGGGCCTGACCGCCTGCGAAAAGACCGTTACCAACAACCCTCCGCCGGCCGTCGAGCCGGCACCGCCGCCAGCCGTCGTGCCAGGGCCACCTGGGCCATCCGGTCCACCAGGTGAACCGGGCACGCCAGGCCCGCAAGGCGAGCCGGGCAAGGCCGGCGACACCGTGATCGTGCAGCCGCAAACCCCGCCGCCGGAACCGGAAAAGAAATAGTTATAGTTAGTCAACCAACCGCCACCTATGCCCGTTTAGGTGGCGGCTTGAAGAAAATATCAATAGTGAATTTAAGCATATGTTGTAGAAATACTACATACTTGCTATACTTCAAAGTAAAATGTGCGCTAGCGCACTGATACTGGCGAGTAACGCCGCCTAAACTGAACCCACAGCAATGCATCACCGCTGGGAAAGAGAGTCGCGCAACTTTTTTTGCGACTTTGCTACTCAAACAACGGGAGTTTTCTAGTGAATAAGATTAAAAATATCGCCATCGCAGCAGCTATGTTGTCGGCTTCGTTCGCCGCTTCGGCGCAGGACACCCTGCTCAACCAAAACTGGTACGTTGGCGCCGGCGCCGGCGTGATCCGCCCTGACGGCGTATGGGGCGTGGACAAGGACGATGCCGCTTTCGGCCTGAAAATGGGCAAGGCACTGAACGACAAGTGGGACCTGCAATTCAACGCCACCCACGGCGCAGTGCGTGACAACGGCGCACGCTACGGCCAGAAAACCCTGGGCGTCGACGGCCTGTACATGTTCTCCCGCAAATCGGTACGTCCATTCCTGCTGGTAGGTACCGGCATGGAACGCGACGTGTTCACGGCAGCGAACAGCCTGGCCGAGCCAAAGCGCAACTCCCCATTCGTGTCCGTAGGCCTGGGCCTGCAAGCCAACATCACCGAGCGCCTGTTCCTGCAAGCTGACCTGCGCAATGTGCATGGCTTCATCCGCGGCAACGAGTTCAACAACTCGAAATCGAACAACAAGTACCTGATGTTCTCGCTGAACTACCTGCTGGGCGCAGCACCGCAGCCAGCACCAGCGCCGGCACCGGTGGCGCCAGTTGCAGCACCTGAGCCAACTCCGGCCCCAGTCGTAGCACCGGTGGCGCCGCCGCCGCCAGCACCGAAGTTCGAAAAAGTGACCATGGCCGCTAACGAACTGTTCGCCTTCGACAGCGCCAACCTGGCGCCGGAACAGCCTAAGCTGGACGACATGGCCAAGCTGCTGACCGAAGACAAGTCGGTCAACAATGTCGTCATCACCGGCCACACCGACCGCCTGGGTTCCGACAAGTACAACCAGAAGCTGTCCGAGCGCCGTGCTGAAGCCGTCAAGGCCTACCTGGTCGGCAAAGGTGTTGACTCTTCCCGCCTGACCGCACAAGGCAAGGGCAAGTCCCAGCCAGTGGTTCAGTGCAACGACAAGAAAATGAAGCGCCCAGACCTGATCAAGTGCCTGGAACCAAACCGTCGCGTGGAAATCGACCAGGTGACCGCGGAACGCCGCGTGAAGTAATCACTGCCTGCGCAGTCTGAAAAGGAGCCTTCGGGCTCCTTTTCTATTTGTGCCCCGGCGCACGGTCAGGCCGGCCGTGCCGGCGTAAGGTTGTCCCCATGAGCTGGAGACGCTTCCCCCACATCGCCAAGAAGCTGCCTGCCGTTGGCTGGTGCGCCATCACCGAATGGCTGGAGCACCGCGCCAGCAGCAAAGGGGCCGCGCTTGCCTTCTACACCTTGTTTTCGCTGGCGCCCATCCTGGTGCTGGTGATTGCGATTGCCGGCCTGTTCTACGGCAGGGAAGCTGCGCAGGGCGAACTGTTCTTCCAGCTGCGTGGCCTGGTCGGCAGCCAGGGCGCCGAAGCGATCCAATTGATCCTGTCCGGCGCCGCCAACGAGAAGCAAGGCGTGATCGCTACCCTGATTGCCGGCGCCCTGCTGCTGTTCGGCGCCACCAGCGTATTCACCGAATTGAAAGGCAGCCTCGACGAAATCTGGCAATTGCCGCCCTCGACGGGCGGCGGCCTGTGGGATACCGTGCGCACCCGGCTGCTGTCCTTCGGCATGGTGCTGGTGCTGGGCTTCCTGCTGCTGGTATCGCTGGTAGTCAGCGCCGCCCTCTCCTTCGTCGAGAAGAAAATGGGCGCCTACTGGCAGGACGCGGCGCTGCTGCTGACCATCCTCAACCACGTGATCAGCTTCTTCGTGATTTCCGCCCTGTTCGGGGTGATCTACAAGATGCTGCCGCGCGTGAAGCTGTCGTGGCGCGACGTGGCGATCGGCGCCTTCGGCACTGCCGCCCTGTTCACGCTCGGCAAATACGGCATCGGGGTCTACATCGGCAACAGCGGCGTCACCGACAGCTTCGGCGCCGCCGGCTCATTGATCGCCGTGCTGCTCTGGGTCTACTACTCGGCCCAGGTGTTCTTCCTCGGCGCCGAATTCGCGCGCCAGTATGCGCTCCAGCTTGGCAGCCTGCGCGACCGGCATTAGCTCTATTCGCCGAGCAGTTCGGCGACCACCTCCATCCCCTCGACCTTTTCGGCGACCACTTTCACGATCACCACCACCGGCACGCCCAGCAGCAAGCCCCACACGCCCCATAACCAGCCCCAGAACAGCAGGCTGACGAATACGGCGGCGGCATTCATGCGCGCGATGCGGCCGGTCATCCAGGTGGCGATAACGGTGCCGACCAGGGTCGCAATGGCGATCGATGCCAGCGCCACCAGCGCCACCATTTGCAGCGACTCGGACTGCAGGTAAGAGGCCACGCTCAGCGCACACACGATCAGCAAGGGCCCGAAATACGGCATCAGGTGCAGCAAGCCGGCCACGATAGCCCAGGCGCCGGCGTTTTCAAGGCCGATGAAATGCAGGGCCAGCCACATCAGCAGCGCCAGCAGCACATTGGTCACCAGCAGCATGAACATATAGCCCTGGATCGAACTGTTGATTTCGTCGAGGATTTGCAGCGTGACCTTCTTGCGCGTCAGCGAAGGCCCAGCCAGCTTGACCAGCTTGCGCTTGAAGGTATCGCCGGACAGCAGCAGGAAGAACATCAGGAACACCACCATGGTGGCCTGGCTCAGAAAGGACAGCAGGCCGCGCGAGCCGGCCCAGACCCAGTCGATTACCTTGATATGGCCGCCCTCCTGCGTCACCACGGCCACCGACTTGCGCGGCGCCGTCGCCGGCTTGCCTGAAGTCGCCTGCTCGATCTGGGTCGCAACGTCCTGGATGCGTTTCAGCGTGCTGTCCTTGCCGCTGGTGGTCGAGGCGACCAGGCGCGACAGCTTGCGGCCAGCATCCGGCAGTTCTTCGATGATGTTGGAAAATTCGACGTGCACCTTCTCCGCCGTCACCGCACCACCCAACAGGATGGCAAGCGTGACCAGCGTGGTGCCAAGCGCACGCCGCACGCGCACGCGCTCCAGCCAGGCTACCAGCGGATTAAGCGTGTAGGCCAGCAGGATGCCGAGCAGCAGGGGCACGAGGAAGTCCCGGCCCCACTGCAAGGCGTACAGGAAGGCGACGGTGGCAAGGATGGTCTGCGCCAGGCGCATGAGCCATGCCACCCGCGTTTATTTGACGCGGATGTCGTTCTTGACTTCTTTGACACCTTTCACGCCGCGCGCGATTTCGCCGGCGCGGGTGATGTCGGCAGGCTGGGCCACGAAGCCGCTCAGCTGCACGGTGCCTTTGAAGGTCTCGACATTGATTTCAGTCGACTTCAGCGATGGCTCGTTGAAAATGCTGGCCTTGACCTTGGTAGTCAGTGCAGAGTCGTCGACATATTCGCCGACGCTTTCCTGGGTTGGGGTCGAGGCGCAGCCGGCCAGGCCGAGGGTCGATGCAATGAACACGGCAGTTGCGAATCTGGATGCGATTTTCATGACGCTTCTCCTATGTGTGGTGGGTGTTCCGGGCACTAGTGTCCAGCTAACAAGGCTAGTTTTCTGTTCGCCAGCGAACATTGTGCGGGATCGCACAGACGAGCGCGAGCAGCCAGCCATAAGCTGCGCCTAATCCCACCCACAGGAGGAGATGTTATGAAACCGACTGTATCCCTAGCAGCGATGATGGTGGCGGTGGCCGCTCTGTCGGCCGGCTGCGCCAGCAATTCATCCTATCCCCAGGCAACCGATTATTCCTCGCAGGCTGATATCTCGACGTATGGCACGGTGGACTCGATCCGCGTGGTGCGCGTTGACCCGGCCACCAGCGGGGCCGGCGCAGTCGCCGGCGGCTTGCTGGGCGCCTTGGCCGGCAGCCAGATCGGCTCCGGTTCCGGCCGTACCGCGGCCACCGCTGCCGGCGCCATTGGCGGCGCCGTGATCGGCAACCGCGTTGAAGAAAACCGTAACATGCCGCGCGATGTGTACCAGATCAGCGTGCGGCTGGATAACGGCGACTACCGTACCATCAACCAGGACAGCGCCTACGACTTGCGGGTCGGCACGCGCGTGCGCATGGTCGATGGCCGGGTGTATCGTTACTAAAGGAGGTTGCCATGGCCACCATCCTGCTGATCGTGCTGGTGCTGCTTGTCATTGGCGCCCTGCCGACCTGGCCGCATAGCCGCAACTGGGGATATGCCCCGAGCGGCGTTGCCGGCCTGATTGTTGTCGTCCTGCTGATCCTGCTGCTGACCGGCAGGCTGTAGCGAAGGAGCACATCATGAAAAAGCTGATTGGCGTTGCCGCGCTGGCCCTGTGCGGGCTGGCCGGCGCCCAGGTCACGCCGCCTGAGGTTGCACGACAGCAACAACAAGAGCTCAAGCGTGGCGACCCGCCGCGCTGGAGCCAGCCGGACCGCAGCGAAGCGGCCCAGCTCGCCACGCTGCGCAAGGAAATCAATGCCGCGCTGCGCGAAGCCCTGGAAGCCTGCAAGCAGCAAGGGGCTGGCGCAAACAGCGACTGCGTGAGGGAAGCGCGCAGCACTGCCCAGTCGGATTTGGCCAATGCGCGCCAGATCCACCTGGCCACGCGCGACCTGTCGCGTACCTTTGAAACAAGTGGCAAATAGGCAAGCAAACAACCGCCAGTTATGGCTGCATCATAAAAAGTCATCCTGACCTCTGGCCGGGTCAGGTATGATGCGAGAATGCCACATGCATACCAATTACAAAGAGAGCAACACCGGGCAACAACCGTCCAACGGTTGGGCATTGGCATTGAGCTCTACGACCGCTATACCGCACTGAGTGCCCCGCACGTGACGCCGGTCCACGTGCGCAAGGGCACCATGCTGCAGGAGGCAGGCACGCGGGCCACCCATTACTACTGGATTTCCAGCGGCGTGGCGCGGCGCGGCCATATCTCGGTGGCCGGCGAAGACCTGACCCTGGGCTTCATCACCGAAGGCGAAAACACCGGCTCGCACAGCGATATGATGAGCGGCTTGCAAGGCGCACCCGCGCTGGAATTCTTCGTGGCCGAGACTGCGCTCGAAGCCTGGCGCATCGACTGGGCCGCCATGCAGCGGCACAAGGCCGAGCACAACTTCGTCAACGAGTACTACCTGAAGATTATCGAATGCAGCATCCGCCGTTATGCGGCCAACCTGCAGATCCGCAGCCACACTACGGCGGAAGCGCGGCTGGAGGCGTTCCGCAGCCAGTTCCCCGGCCTCGAACGGCGCATCACCCAGCGCGCGCTGGCCTCCTACCTCGGCATTACCACGCAATACATGTCGCGCCTGCGCAAGACGCCTTAAGCGTCGGGCCTGCGGCGCATCAGCCACCAGGCGCCGACTGCCGCCAGCACGCCGGCCGCCGCTGCCGGCTTCCACAAGCGCTTGCGGGCAATCCACGAACCCAGCGTGACCGCATACGGCAGCACGGTCTTGAAACTGATGCCGGACAAGCCGCCGCCCTGGCCAATGAAGGCGCCGAGGCGCGATTGCAGCGTCCCGATGGCCTGGTCGACGGCTCCATGCAGCAAGGCTTGCGGCTGCAGGGCGTTGATCACTTCATGCTTGGAGCGCAGCGTGCTGAGGCGGTACAACTCCCCTTCCCGCACCAGCCTTTCCTTGGCTACGGCGAGCGCCTGTAGTTCCTGTCTGGACGCCATGGTCTCCCTTTCAAAGCAGCATGTCGCGGTCGGACTTGAGTTCCGCCATTGTCGCCGACAAGCCTAGTTTGCCTTGCCGCACCAGGCTGCGCCCCCACAGCACCAGGCCGATTGCCATGACTGCAAAGGCAATCGCCAGTACCAGCAGGATCTTCCAGCCCATCGCTTCCCAGCACAGGTAAATCAGGGTAGCCGTGCCAAACGCAATGGCGAACCAGGCAGCCAGCAAGGCCACGGCAAACACGATGGACAATTGCAGCAAGGTGTCGCGCACCTCGGTCAGCTCAAGGGCTGCCAGTTCCAGGCGCGACAGTAAAAGGTGCAGGCAATTTTTGGCAAGCCCGGCCACTGAGGCAATCAGGCCGGGCGGTGGTGGTACCTGGTGCTCGGCGGACATCGCTTATTTGCGGCCGAGGATAACGCCGACCAGCAGGCCCACGCCGGCTGCCACGGCAATCGAACGCCATGGGTTTTCCTTGACGTAGGCATCGGTCGAAGCGGCGGCCTGCTTGGCGCCGGCAATCGCGCTGGCCTGGGCTTCGTGGGCCTTGGCCAGGGCGCTATCGAGCGCTTTCATGCCGCGGCCACGCAATTCGTCCGCTTTTTCACCGGTCAGCGCGGTAGCGGCCGTGAACAGGGCTTGCGCATCCTTGACCAGCGTTTTCACATCGTTGTTGACGGTACTGATGTTCTGTTCCAGCATGATAGGACTCCTCTTTCGTAAGTGATTTACGCCAATAAGTCTCGCATATCGTCGGCGTGTTCTTCCTCCACCGCCATGATTTGCGTCAAGAGTTGCTTGGTCGTCGGGTCGCTGTCACCAATCAGTTCGATCATCTGGCGATAGCTCTCGATGGCCACCCGTTCTGCTACCAGGTTGGCCCGCACCATCGCTTGCACCTCCCTTGAGTCATCATACTCGGCATGGCTCCTTTCGAGCAACGTTGCTGGATTGAAATCGGGTTCGCCATTGAGCTGGACGATGCGCTCGGCCAGCCAGTCGGCATGTTCCTGCTCCTGCGTCGCATGCTCCAGGAACTCGGCCTTGATCGAGGCGTTCGACAGGCCCGTCACCATGTAGTAGTGGCGCTTGTAGCGGTTGATGCAGACCAGCTCGGTGGCCAGCGCTTCGTTCAGCATTTGCAGCACCAGCGCGCGGTTGCCCTTGTAGCCTTCGGTCACGGGACCGTCGGCCATATTGCGGGCCGCCGCGCGGATCGCGTTTTTATCGATCATGAAAACTCCTCGTTAGCGGCGCTGGGTCACCGGGCGGCCCGCTTCGGACAGCACGATTTCCACCCGCCGGTTCATCTGGCGCTCGCCAGCCGTGGCATTGCTGGCCACTGGATACGCTTCGCCATAGCCGCGCGTTTCAATGCGCGAACGCTCGATGCCCATCTGGCCCAGGGCCATGCGGATCGCCTCGGCGCGCCGCTGCGACAGCTGCAGGTTGTAGGCGTCGCTACCGGTGCTGTCGGTGAAACCTTCGACCAGCACGGTGCGGTCCGGGTTATCGCGCAGCACATCGGCCAGGCGCTGGGCGATAGCCATGCCTTGCGGCGTCAGGTTGGCCTGGTCGACGTTGAACAGCACGTCGCCGAAGGTGATCACGATACCGCGTTCGGTCTGCTTGGCCTGCAGCTCCGACAGCGCAGCGGCCAGTGCGGCGGCGCGCGCTTGCGCATCGCGCGTCGCCGCCTCGGCGCTGGCGGCCTGGTTCTGCGCGTTCTCGGCATCCATGCGGGCCTGGTCGGCGCGGCGCTGGGCGGCTTCGGCTTCCGCGGTACGCGCTTGCAGGCGCACCTGGTCACGCTGGGAGGCAGCGTCCTTCAACTGGTCCTCGGCCGACTTGGCGCGGGCGATCTCCTGGGCGCTGGCGATCTTCTGCTTGGCGATATAGGCCAGCTTGTCGATCGTCTGCAGGCTTTCATTGCGTGCCGACGCCGTATTGGCCTGGTCCAGCGCGCGGGTAGCGGCGGCCAGTTCGGCGCTGGCATATTTGGCGACCATCGGATTGCCCTGGGCTTGCGCGTAATCGGCGCGCGCCACTTCCAGTTCGTTGGTGGTGGTGGGCGTGGTGCTGCAGGCGGCCAGGGCCAGGGCGGCGGCCAGCGCAGTAGGTTTCAGGAATGGCTTGAACATGGCGGCTCCTTTCTCAGCGAGTCATGGTGCTGTTGGCGCGATCAAGTTCTTCGCGCAGCACACGGATGTCATCTTGCAGTTGATTGGCGGCCTCGGTAGCCTTCGCGCTGCCGGCCTTGCTTTGCGCCAGCTTGGCATCGGCTTGCGCCTGCTGCGCCAGGTCTTGCGCGGTGCGGTAGTCCTTGGCTGCCAGCGCCTGGTTGGCGCGCAGCATCTTGTCGCGCGCTGCCGCCATCTCGGCCGGAGCCAGTTCCGGTGCGCCGGTCGAAGCGGCGGCTTCCACCGCGGTGCGCGACGAGGCTACTTCGGCCGTGGCCGGGGTCTTCATGCTGCTGCAACCAGCCAGCGCGATCACACATGCTGCGCAGGCAGACGTCAACAGTGGTAGGCGATTCAGCGAATCCATTGTTGTTCTCCTCAAAGCGATTGGGGTATGGCAGTTATATAAGCTGTCCCCGCTGGGTTCAGTACGGTGCCGCACATTGAAGCCCGGCAGCCCGGTGTAAGCTGGCGCCATGGCACACACAATTTCCCGCCGCGCAAAAATCAGCCTGGCCGTGCTGGGCTTCCTGCTGGCCATTCCGGCGCTGGCCCTGATCGTCCTGTTGAACTACGACTGGAACCGCGCCCGGCCCTGGCTGGGCTCGCGTGCCAGCGAGGCGCTGCAAAGACCCGTGGAGCTGCGCGGCAATTTATCGCTGACCTGGCAAAAACAGGCCCTGCCGCCGCAGGCGCGCAGTTGGCGCGACCACATTCCCTGGCCCCACCTGGTGGCGCGGGATGTGCACGTCGGCAACCCCGCCGGCCTGCCGGCCGGCGATACCGCAGCGGCGCAAACCCTGGCGTTCTCGCTGAGCCCGTTTGCCCTGCTGGGCCGCAAGATTGCCATTCCCGAACTGCGCTTCGACCAGCCGCAGCTTGCCCTGCTGCGCCAGGCCGACGGCAAGAACAACTGGACCTTGCCCAAACGCCCGCCATCCGCATGGCGCATGGAGCTGGACCGCGTGGTGTTCACGCGCGGCACCATCAAGCTTGACGATGCGCAGCAGAACATCGCCGCCACCGCCCACGTCGACACCCTCGACAACGACCCGCGCTACGGCGTGCAATGGACGCTGGCCGGCAAATGGAACAAGCAGGACATCAGCGGCAAAGGCAAGACCGGCGCCATGCTGGCGCTGCGCGACACCAGCCTGCCCTTCCCGATCCAGGCCGATGCCAAGGTCGGCCTGGTCAGCGTGGCAGCGCAAGGCACGCTGACCAATCCAGCCCAACTGGCCGCCATCGACCTGCAGCTCAAGGTGGCCGGCGCCTCGGCCGCCCGGCTGTATGCGCTGACCGGGCTGCTGCTGCCGGAAACCCCGCCCTTCACCACGGCCGGGCGTTTGAGCGGCCACCTGGCCGAGGGCGCCAGCCAGTGGACCTACGAGAAATTCACCGGCCGCGTCGGCGACAGCGATATTGCCGGCACCCTGTCGTTCCAGCAGCGCCAGCCACGCGGCCTGCTGACCGGCGCGGTGCATTCGCGGCTGCTGCAATTTACCGACCTCGGCCCGCTGATCGGCGCCGACTCCAACGCCAGGAAAGAAGAGCGCGGCGTCGCAGCAGTGCAGCCGGCGGGCAAGCTGCTGCCGGTGGAAACCTTCAAGACCGAACGCTGGACGGCAATCGATGCCGACGTCAGCTTCCACGCCGAACGCATCGTGCGCACCAAGGAACTGCCGCTCAGCAAGCTGCAAACGGAATTCCACCTGAAGGACGGCGTGCTGCGCCTGACGCCGCTCAACTTTGAATTTGCCGGCGGCCAGGTCGCCTCCAAGGCCACCCTCGATGGCAGCAGCGGCGAGGCGGTGGCAGCCACGCTCGACGCCAATGCCCGCCATATCAAGCTGAAACAGCTGCTGCCCAAGCTGCCGGAACTCAAACAGGCCACCATCGGCGAAATCAATGCCGACGCCAAGCTGACTGCCAAAGGCAATTCGGTGGCCGCCATGCTGGCCCATTCGAATGGCGAGCTGAAGACCCTGGTCAACGACGGCACTGTCAGCAAGCTGCTGCTGGAGCAGATGGGCCTGAACATCGGCAATATTGTGCTGACCAAATTGTTTGGCGACAAGCCGGTGCACCTGAATTGCCTGGCCGGCGACTTCGGCGTGCGCGACGGCCTGGCGCAGACGCGCTACTTCATTGCCGACACGGAAGACGCGACTGTCCGCATCAACGGTACGGTCAACCTGGCCAGCGAAAAAATCGACCTGACGCTGAAGCCGGAGTCCAAGGGCCTGCGCATCATCTCGCTGCGCGCACCGATCTATGTGCGCGGTTCGCTCAAGCAGCCCGACGTCGACATCGACAAAGGCGTGATTGCGCTGCGCGCCGGCGGCGCGCTGGCCCTCGGCGCCATTGCCGCGCCGGTAGCTGCCCTGGCACCGCTGATCAGCGCCGGCGGCGAAGGCGACAACCAGTGCGCCGCCCTGCTGGCCGCAGCCCGTGCAAAGCCGCAAGCGCCGCCGCCGGGCAAGATGCAAAGGTAACAATGCGTAACATCGTGAAATGGCGAACAGATCACTTGGGCCCCTCCCCGTAAGCTAGGAACCGTATTCCAAGAAACGGAGGAAACATCATGAAGACCAAACAGATCGTAGCCCGCCTTGCTATCGCTACCGCCATGCTGGGCCTGGGTGCATGCTCCTCGATGTCGCAACAGGATAAGAACACGGCCATTGGCGCCGGTGTCGGCGCCGTCGCCGGTTCCGTGCTGACCGGCGGCTCCACTACCGGTACTGTCGGCGGTGCGGTGGTCGGCGGCGTGATCGGCAACCAGGTCGACAAACCACGCCGCTAAGACGGCATGCGCACCTGCTGGTAGCAATGGCAGGACACCGCTTCCAAACCAGCCGGGTCCAATATTTCGATATTGCCCCGGCTGTAGCTGATCAATCCCTGCCCCTGCAGTGCGCTGGCCGCCTTGGTCACGCCGACCCGGCGCACGCCCAGCGCATGGGCCAGGAATTCGTGGGTCATGTGGAAGCGGTCCGATTGCAGGCGGTCGCGCGTGACGAGCAGCGAGCGCGCCAGGCGCGCCTCCAGCACGTGGAAGCGGCTGCAGACGGCAATCTGGATGGCCTGTGCCAGCAGGCTGTCGGTATAGCGGTGCAGCAGGCGCTGCAGCGATTCCAGTTCCGCGAACTCGGCGATGAAATCTTCCGCCTCCATCCGCAGCGCGTGGCCGCTGCGCTGGACCACGGCCCGCACCTGGGCAAAACGCTGGCCCAGCGCCACCGAAGCGCCAACCATGCCTTCGCGCCCGGCCGAACCGACTTCCAGCGTCATGCGGCCTTCGGCCACCGCCAGCAGCGAAACCAGGGTGTCGAGCGGGAAATAGATGTAGTCGATGGGTTGGCCGGCTTCGAACAGGATGTCGCCGGCCTCGAGGTCCACCAGTTCGCACAAGCCCTCGAGGTGTTCGAGGTCGTCTTCCGGCAGGGTTGCCAGCAGGCGGTTGCCAATGCGGGGTGGTGGCGATTCACTGCTTGGAACGGTATGAAGATTCAGGGTCATTGCCGTCGGCCTGGTGGAGTTTAGGCGGAGCGTAGCGGCAATTAAAAAGACTGTATGTACGCTGACGCACGGAAGCTGGCCAGCCCGGCAGCCACAATGTGTCTAGCCAACAGGAAAGGATTTTCAGCATGGAACGAGAAACCAAAATCATGAGCTATACCACCCACCCGATGCTGCTGATCGCCGCCATCGCCGTGGTGCTGTTTTGCGGCGTCGGCATCGCCGCCGTGATGGGCTGGCTGCCGCAATCGGGCGCGAAGATGGGGCCGCCGGTTGCCCAGGCGCCGGTGCAAGTCGATGCGCGCGACGTCGGCGCCCCACCGCCAGCGCCGGCGGGCTATGCGCCGATCAACCGCGTGGCCGATACCTCGGGCTACTCCGGCAGTGGCGGCGGCAGCTACGGCGGCGGCGCGGCGCCGGCCGAGCGCGCGGCGCCGGACGCACGCTCCGCCGAAGCGCCTGTGGCGCAAGCGCCGGCCGTGTGCCATAGCTGCGGCGTGGTGGAATCGGTGCACACGGTCACCCAGCGCGGCCAGGGCAGCGGCCTTGGCGCAGCCGGCGGCGCGCTTGTCGGCGGCTTGCTGGGCAACCAGGTCGGCGGCGGTTCGGGCCGCAAGATCGCCACCGTGGCGGGCGCAGTCGGCGGCGCCGTGGTGGGCAACCAGGTGGAAGGCAATATGAAGTCGACCACCCACTACCAGGTGCGCGTGCGCATGGATGACGGCAAGGTGCGCACCATCAGCAGCAGCTCGGCCAGCTGGCAGGCCGGCGATCATGTGAAAGTCGTTAAGGGCCGCCTGCAACGCCGCTGATCGTTCGGCATCGAACAGATGATGGCGTTGGACACGGCAATAATGCATCCAGGATTACGGACTATGAGAGGAAAACATCATGCTCTATACGATCGCTGTCGTACTCATCATCTTGTGGCTGCTCGGCCTGGTGACCTCCTACACTGTGGGCGGTTTCATCCATATCTTGCTGGTCGTGGCTGTCATCATGATCCTGCTGCGCCTGATCAGTGGGCGCGGCATTTAGTTAAGCCGGCCAAGCCGGCGTACACTAGCGGGGCGGGGACTGCGGCGCAGGACCCGTCCCGCGTTTTTTCGAGCATATTTAACGAAGGAGAAGCTCATGCCCAATAAAACCCTTGCTGCCTTGCTGATTGCCGTGCTTGCCACGACCGGCTGTGCGGATATGAACGCCACCCAGCGCGGCACTGCCACCGGTGCAGGTGTCGGTGCCGGCATTGGCGCCGTGCTCGGCGCCGCGACCGGCCCTGGCGGCGGCAAACGGGCTGCCGGCGGCGCCGTGCTGGGTGCAGCGGTAGGCGCCGTGGTGGGCAACGTCTGGTCCAAGCGCATGGAGGCGCAGAAGCAGCAGATGGAACAGGCCACCCAGGGCACTGGCGTACAGGTTTCGCAAACCGGCGACAATCGCCTGAAGCTGGAAATCCCGAGCGATATCTCGTTCGACACCGGCCGCTCCGACATCAAGCCGGACTTCCGCCCCATCCTGGACCGCTTTGCCAGCACGCTCAATGAAAACCCGGCCACCACCGTGAGCATTGTCGGCCACACCGACAGCACCGGCAACGCCAGCGTCAACCAGCCGCTGTCGGTTGAGCGCGCGGCCCATACGCGCGACTACCTGGCCACGCGCGGCGTGTCGCCGACCCGCATCGTGATCGAAGGCCGCGGCGAACAGGAACCCGTGGCATCGAACGACGATGCCGCCGGCCGCGCGCGCAACCGCCGCGTGGAAATCTACGTGGCCGAACCACGCCCGCCGCAAGGCTAAGCCATCCCGAGCGGCCCGGCGCATGATGCAGCGGGCCGTGCATCGCATCCCCAGGAGCCGACATGAAAACCAGATCCTTCTTGCTGCTTTGCCTGGCCGCCGCGCCGGCGATGGCGCAGACATTGAAACCAGGCCTGTGGGAGCTGGACAACCGCATTGCCTCTGCCAGTCCCGAAATGATGGCAGTCATGGCGGCTGCCCAGCAGCAGATGGCGAATATGGCGCCGGAGCAGCGCAAGGCAATGGAACAGATGATGGCGCGCCACGGCGTCAACCTGGGACTGGGCGATAACGGTGGCGTCAAGCTCACTTACTGCCTGACCAAGGACATGGCCGACAAGCAGGACCTGCCTGCTGGCCAGCCCGGCCAGTGCACCACTACGCGCACGCCGGTGCCGGGCGGTTTGAACGTGACATTCAATTGCACCCGGCCGCCGTCGAGCGGCAATGGCCAGGTGATTTTCAACGGCAATACCGCTTACAGCATGCGCATGAACGTGAACAGTTCAGCGCAGGGCAAACCGCAAAACATGGTGGTGGAAGGCAGCGGTCGCTGGCTGGGCGCCGATTGCGGCAGCGTGGCGGCGCCGGCACCGGCCGCGCCACCCAGCAAGCCTGGCCCCGAAGTGCAACCTGTTACTCGCCGCGCTCAATAAAGGCCCAGTACAGCTCGCGGGCCTTGGCAGCGACCGGACCGGCCGGCAGTTCGCGGCCGTTATAGCGCACGCATGGCATGACCTTGCCGAAGTTGCCGGTATTGAAGATTTCGCTGGCGCGATCCAGTTCTTCCGGCCTGACCGTGCGCTGCGCCACTTCGATGCCGGCCTCGGCCAGCAGCTTGATGACGCGGGCACGGGTAATGCCGGCCAGGAAAGTGCCGTTCAGGGCCGGCGTGACCACCTTGCCTTCCGGCGTGACGAAGAACAGGTTGGCAGTGGCGAACTCGGCCACATTGCCCTGGCTGTCGCATACCACCGCATTGTCGCAGCCGCGTTCTTTCGCTTCGCGCAGCACTCGGGTTGAATTGGCGTACAAGGCAGAAGCCTTGGCATCGGTCGGCGCCATATCCGGGTCCGGGCGGCGCATCGCCGACAGGCAGGCCGAGAAGCCGGTGAACTGCGGCACCGGTGCGTCGAACAAGGTCAGCGCAAAGGCGGACTTTTCGGAAACCGGGATCAGCAAGCCGTCAGTGGCAAATACCAAGGGGCGGATGTACAGCTCGGCGTCGGCCGGGAAACGGGCCACGCCCTCTTTCACCAGCTTTTCCATTTCCTCCACGCTGAGCGGGCATTCCAGGCCCAGGCTGCGCGCCGAACGGATCACGCGCTCCAGGTGCGGGCGCAGGTCCGGCAGCTTGCCGCGCATGGCGCGCGCGCCGTCGAAGACAGACGAGCCGAGCCAGACGCTGTGGTCCATTGCGCCGAACAGTGGCGCATTGCCTTCCGCCCAGTTTCCATTGAAGTAAGTCAGATACATAAGTGTTCCCCGCTGAAAGTTCCAGCTTGGGAATGTAGCACATCAGAAAGCGTGGCGCAGGCCGAAGGTAATGGCGCGGCTACCCTTTCCGGTTTCGCTGGCGGTGCCGGCGGTATAAGGGGCGCCGTTGCGATTGCGGATGTGGGCGAAGGAGGCGTGCAGCGCGGTGCGCTTGGATAAGGCGTACAGCACGCCGACTGCTGCCTGGTCGGCGTCCTGGTTGGGCGGGCTGCGGTCATCCTTGTGAATGAAAGACGCCATATAGGTCATGCGCCCGCTGGTATAGGAGATGCCTGCCAGCATATCGTGGCTGTAGAGCGAAGGCGTGGTCAGCGTCAGGACGCCATAGGGATTCGATGGATCCCATGGCGAACTGCCCAGGCCGCGGTTGATGCCATAGGCGGCAAAGACGGTGGCGGCCCCGAAATGCAGGTTGGCCGCCACCAGCGTGTTGCGCGCTGACAGGTCGACCGGCTGGGTAGTGCCGACCGCCTCGATCGGATTGCGCTTGCGCTGGTGGGCAACGCGGACTTCGAACATGCCGTTGGCAAAGCCCAGCGTGGCACCATAGGCGCGGTTGCGCGAGGTGCTGAATTCCGACTCGCCGAAGCTGTAGATGGCGCTGGCGCTCCATTGGTGCCCGGATGGTGTGCGGTATTTGACGGCGTTGTCGTAGCGCTTGGTGGTAAAGCCCATCAGGTTGGTTGCGGTACCGGCGAGTCCTCCATGGAAGGGATCGGCCACCTCGGCCAGGGTCTCGTATTGCAGGTTGTACTGGCGGCCCAGCGTCAGCATGCCCCACGGCCCGTCAAGCCCGACCCAGGCCTGGCGCCCCAGCAGCCGGCCTTCTTCCGAGCGCCCGGTGTCGTTCTCGACGCCGCCTTCCAGGGTGAAGACGGCGGAATTGCCATTGCTGCCCAGCGGTTCGCGCCCGCTAACGCCGATGCGCGAGCCTTCCGAGATGCCGGGCGATACCTTGCTGCCGGCACAACTCTGCTTGCAGCCGCGTTCGAGCACTACGCCGGCATCGACGACGCCATAAGGCTGGACGCCCTGTCCCGCCGGCGGTTCCCTGGTCTGCGCCAGCGCCAGTGCAGGCATAGTGAGCAGGATGGCAAGAGCTTTCATGTTTGTCAGCTTAGGGTAAGCACTGTCATGCAATCTGTGCGCACACAAACAAAACTATCCGGAGACCGCGTATGTCCAGCAAGCGTTGCAGCGCCGCCGACGCCGTCCGCCTCGTGCGTGACGGCGACATGATCATTGTTCCTACCGGCGCCGGCGAGCCGCCTGCCCTGTTGCAGGAACTGTCGGCGCAGCGCCGCAACTTCAAAGGCGTGCAGGTGGCGCAAATCCTGGCCATGCGCAAATACGATTACTTCGATCCGGAAACGGCCCACCATGTGCGGCATTGCGCGCTGTTCTTCGGCGGCGCTTCGCGCCCTGCCGGCCAAGCGGGCTGGGCCGATTTCATCCCGGCCTATTTTTCGGAAATTCCCTCCTTGATCGAACACGGCCAGATGCCGGCCGACGTGGTATTCGCGCTGGCTTCGGAAATGGACGCTCACGGCAACTTTTCGCTCAGCCTGGGCGCCGACTACACCATGGCGGCGCTGCAGAAAGCGCGCGTGATCGTGCTGGAATCCAATCCCAACGTGCCGTTTGCGCATGGCCAATGCCATGTCCATATTTCACAGGTCAGCGCCGTGGTCGAGAGCACTGAACCGGTGATCGAAGTCGGGTTGCCGAAGATCGGCCCGGTGCAGGAGGCGATTGCCGCCCATGTGGCGCCAATGATTGAAGATGGCTCGACCCTGCAGATCGGCTATGGCGGCATTCCCGATGCGGTGGTGATGCAGCTTACCGGCAAACAGGACCTTGGCATTCACACGGAAATGATTGGCGACGGCATCCTCAAGCTGGTGCAGTGCGGCGCCGTGACCAACCGCCGCAAAACCTTCATGCCGGGACGCATGGTGGCAACCTTTGCGCTGGGCTCGCGCAAGCTGTACGACTTCATGCACCACAACCCGATGCTGGAAATGCATCCGGTCAGCTTTACCAACGATCCCTACATCGCCGCGCAGAACGACAAGCTGGTATCGATCAACGCCAGCCTGCAGGTCGACCTGCTGGGACAGTGCGGTTCGGAAAGCCTGGCCCACCTGCCCTATTCCGGCACCGGCGGCCAGGTGGACTTCGTGCGCGCAGCCAATCGTTCGCGCGGCGGCAAGTCGTTCATCGTGCTGCCATCGACTGCCAAGGAAGGCAGCATTTCACGCATCGTTCCCACGCTTTGCGCCGGAACACATGTGACCACGAGCAAGAACGACATCAACTACGTGGTGACAGAATATGGCGTGGCGCAGCTGCGCGGCAAGTCGGCCAAGCAGCGGGCCGATGCGCTGATTTCCATCGCGCACCCTGACTTCCGGGGCGAATTGCGACGCGAGGCGGCCCGGCTGAACTACTGCTGACTATGTTCGGCAGCGAACATTCAACCGTTCGCTGCTGGCTTAGACTGGCCTTCGGAGGTGCCCCATGAAGGCAAGTCGCTGGCTGGCTTTTATCCTCGCGGGCTGGACGCTGCTGGCCTGCGCTTCGTTGCCGGAGGTCGATGCCGACCGGGCCAAGGCACGTGCCAGCGCGGTGCCCGAAGTCGTCACCGCCAAGGGCAAGCTGCCGCGCCAGACCACCGAGCAGTTGCTGAAAAAGCGCTGGGCCAAATCCACCCTGGACCTGAAGGGCCAGGCAGCGCTGGAGGAAACCGCGACCGGCGTGCCGCTGATTGCCGGCAACAAGGTGCAATTGCTGTTCGATGGGCCGCAAACCATGGCGGAAATGATGAAAGCCATTGGCGCGGCCAAGGACCACATCAATTTCGAGACCTATATCTTCGACCAGGATGAGCTGGGCATGAAGTTCGCCGACCTGCTGATCCAGAAGCAGCGCGAAGGCGTGGTAGTCAACGTGATTTACGACAGTGTCGGCACCATCGGCGTACCGCAGGAGTTCTTCGACCACATGAAGGAAGGCGGCGTGAAGCTGCTGGCCTTCAATCCGGTGAACCCGGCCAAGGCGCGCGGCAATGGCTGGAAGCTGAATAACCGCGACCATCGCAAGATGCTGATCGTGGATGGCAAGGTTGGCTTCACGGGCGGGATCAATATCAGCGATACCTATTCGAGGAGTTCGCCGTTCCGCGGCGGCGGCTCCGGCGGCATCGGCTCGGGCTCCGGCGGCGGATCCAGCCCGGCGCGCGAAAAAGGCGAGAACGACGTCGGCTGGCGCGACACGCATGTGCGCATTGAGGGGCCGGCGGTGCAGGCCATGCAGTGGCTGTTCGTGCAAGCCTGGATCGAGCAGGATGCGGACGATCTGCGCGACGCCAAATACTTCACGTCCGTGGCGCCGGCAGGCGACAAGATAGTGCGTGTGCTGGGTTCGCGTCCCGACGGCCACTTTGAGATCTATAAAGCGCTGCTGCTGGCGATGCAGGAAGCAAAAAAGTCGATCCACATTACCTGCGCCTACTTCGTGCCGGATGACCAGACCATGGCGGCACTGACCGAGGCTGCACGGCGCGGTGTCGACGTGCAGCTTGTACTGCCAAGCGTTTCCGACAGCGGGCTGGTCTTCCATGCAGGGCGGGCGTTTTACCAGCCCTTGCTGGAGGCCGGGGTGAAAATCCATGAACTCAAGCTATCGGTGCTGCATGCGAAGACAGTGGTGATTGATGGCGTGTGGTCTACCGTCGGTTCCACCAATCTCGACCGGCGCAGCTTCCTCCACAACAGCGAGGTCAATGTGATTGTGATGGGCGATGTGTTCGGGCTCGAAATGGAGAATGCGTTCAAGGAAGACCTGCACAACTCCAAAGAAGTGACGCTGGTGGAGTGGAACAAGCGCCCTATTTCCAACCGCCTCAAGGAGTGGCTTGCCCGTGTGTGGGACTACTGGCTCTGAGCTTTGATATGCGTCAAACCGTAGCGTGGCTTTCGGCCTAGGCTGGAAGAACCATGAACGATCGTAAACCGCCCACCTCGCTTGACAAGCCGCCGCCCGGCGATGACCATGCAGGTATCCCCACGCGCGTAACGAGGCTGGAGGTGATGGTGGAAGAAGTAATACTGCGGCTCGACAAGCTCGACAGGGGGCTGGAAAAGCTGAACGACAAGATCGATGCGAATCAGGAAAAGTTCAATGGCAGGCTTGACGCCATTCAGAGAAATTTCAGCGACAGGCTCGATGCCACTCAGAAAAATTTCGGTGACAGGCTTGATGCCACTCAGAAAAATTTCAGTGACAGGCTCGATGCCACGCAGAAAAATTTCAACGACAGGCTCGACGCAAGCAACGAAGCGATGACTCGCCGGCTCGATGCCTTGAACAGCCGTTTCGACAAAATCTACTACTTGATCTTTGCGCTGATGTCGGCCCTGATTGCGGGCGTACTGGGCTTGCTCGCCAAGGTACTTGGTGTATTTTAGGCTGCGGGGTGCCAGATGTCGCCCTGGCGACGGAAAATGTCGGTGGCGGCGAGGGTGAAGCCGGTGCCTTCGATCCAGCCATAGCGCTCGACCTGGATTTCGTCATGCTGCACGCGCAAGACATTGAATGAATTTGTTTCGCCCCGGCTGCGGGTGGAGGTAGCGGTGCCGGCCTGGACCACCAGCGCGGCGTAACCATCGATCTCGTAGCGATCCGAGGTGTTGTGCGTGTGGCTGGTGTGCAGGTGCCCGGCCAGCAGCAGATCGACACCACAGCGGGCAAAGGTTTCCATCGCCATCGGCGCACGGTCCACGATGTCGTCGTTATCCTTGTGCGGCGGCAGATCGAAGGGGTGATGCGTCACCACGACCCGTGTGACCTCGCGCGGCAGGCGCGAGAAGCGCTGCCGCAGGTATTCCACCTGGCGCCGGTTAACCCGGCCATCCTTGAAGGTCAGTGAGCGCGCAGTGTTCAGGCCCAGCACGGCAATTTCATCGTCCACGAACTCCGGCTCCAGGTCACGCGTGATGTAGCGCCGATATTTCACCAGCGGCTGGAAGAAGCGGGCCGCCACGTTATACAGCGGAATGTCGTGATTGCCCGGCACCACGATCTGCGGCGTAGGCAAGGTATCCAGATAGTGCCGCGCCTGACGGAATTGCGCACTACGGGCGCGCTGGGTCAGGTCGCCGGACACCACCACCACGTCCGGCCGTATATCGCCAATCAGCTCGCGCAAGGGTGCCAGCAAGGCATTATCGACACGGCCGAAATGCAGATCGGAGATATGGACCAGGGTTCGCATCAATCCTCCCGAGGGTGCGGCACGATCACCGGCAAGGCGGCCGGGCGGATCCTGTAGCGCAACGGCGGCGTCATGACCGATACCTCGCCGTCGGTCGCCACCCGCAGGCGGCGATGGCGGGTTTCGATCGCCATTTCGCCGGCCTGGAAAACATGGAACTCGCGCGATTGGCGCAACCGCCCAAACAGCGCCCGCAAGGCCAGCTTCAATAAGCCAAAGCGCGTCGGCCGCTGCGCCACGTAGACACTCAACGTGCCGCCATCGATACGCGCCCTTTCGCCGATATTGAAACCCTGCATCTGGTATTCATTATTACCGATGAAAACGAAAGGCGTGCGCCGCGCATAGCCTTGCTCGCCAAGGGTCAGGCGCAAGCTGAGGAAAGGATAACGCCGTAACGCAGCCAGTGTCGCCCAGCCGAACGCCGTCCACTTGCCGCGCCCGAGGCGGCGCTGCTGCCGCTGGCGGTCGCGCACAATGTCCGGGTAAAGCCCGAGGCTGGAATTGTTGAGGAAGATGCGGCCATTCACCTCCCCCACGTCAACCAGCGCCACATGGCCCGCCGCCAGGGTGGCAATGGCCGCATCGAGCTGGAGTGGAATGCGCAGGTCGCGCGCGAAATGGTTGAGCGTACCCATCGGCAGCACGCCGAAAACGGCGCCGCTATCCAGCACGACCGAGGCCACGGCGTTGATAGTGCCATCGCCTCCCCCGGCCACCACAACCGGCGCACCGGCAGCCAGCGCGACGCGGGCGGCCTCCATCAGGTGATTGACATCGGCAGCAAGGGTGATTTCAGCATCCAGTCCGTGGCTGGCAAAGCGTTCGGCCAGCGACTCGCGCCAGGGCAGCCCGTAGCCCAGGCCGGCGCCAGCGTTGACGATGACCGCTATCCGGCTCACAGGCGCTCCCGGTGGCGGCGCAGGCTGGAGACGGCCGTCACGCAAATCGCCAGCCAGCCCAGTCCTTCCGCCACCGCCGCCAGCACGTCGGTCAGGTAATGCACGCCAAGGTAAACGCGGCTGAAGGCAACCAGCGCCACCATCATTACCGTGCCCGCGACCAGTGCCGCCCGTTGCGCGCCGCTATGGGCTTGCGTCCAAAAATAGCAAGCCAGCACGCCGTAAAACACCGTCGCGGCTAGCGTATGGCCGCTGGGGAAGCTGTAGGTCGGCAAGGTCAGCAGCGGGACATCAAAGCTGGGCCGTATGCGTTGATAGTTTTCCTTGAGCAGCACATTAAGCACCATGCCTGGCGGCACGGATAGCAGCAGGGTCAGCAGCCAATAGTGCGCCTGCCGCCGCCAGAGCTGCCAGGCAAACAGCAGCGTCAGCAAGGCAATTCCCGCCACGCTGTGCAGGTGGCTCACGGCCAGCAAGAGCGTGGTCCACGGTTCGCTGGCCCGTGCGTGCAGCCATTGCGACACGCTGATATCGAAGGCCGCCAGGCGGGCACCGGGGCCCACCGCAGCGCCGGCAATGGCGTCGAACACGGCCGCTGCCATGATCAGCAGGACCAGCCCGGCCACAAGATGTAAAGGAAGGCGGATCGTATCTCTCATACAACGCTTAATAAAAAAACCTGATTTTTCATCCAGTACTGTTGATTCATACAGTATTTGTGTTATTCTAATCACTCGTTAAACACACAACACAGCAAAAGGAATTCGTCATGACCACTATGCACAGCACCTTCGGCTCCCGCTTTGGCCTGGAATATGCCCCTATGTCTTTCCTGGTTCGCTTCGGCAAACGCGAAGTGCTGGTGTGCCGCGACTTCCGCAAGCGCTTCTACGCTGTGAACCCGATCATCGAGTGCGACACCGGCGTTCAGCCTGGCCACCTGGAAGTTCTGCTGTTCAGCCGCTGGCTGCTGATCTTCTCCAAAGCCTATTAAGCTTCAGTCTCGCATAGCTGTTCATACTGAGCGCGCAAATAGTCGCGCAAACGAATCACGACGGGCGTGACCTGCGAGCGATGCATGCAAACCAGCTGTAATGGCACCTCTTCACCCATTACATCTGGTAGCAGCAGACGCAAGCGACCGGCCTTCAGGTCGGCGGTCACGTCCAGCCGTGATTTGTAGGCAATCCCCAATCCCGCTACCGCCCAGCGGCGCACCAGGTCGGCATCATCGCTGCTGCGATTGCCCCTGACTTGCACTACTTTGCCCTGGGCGGGGAAGGCCCAGCGGTCGTACAGCACATCATCCAAAGCAAAGCGCAAGCAATTGTGCTGCGCCAGTTCGTCCAGGTTGGCCGGCGTGCCGTGCCGGCGCAAGTATTCAGGCGAAGCCACCAGCGCGCGCCGGTTGCCGGGCGCAATAGGCATGGCCACCAGGCTGGAATCATCGAGCTTTCCGTACCGCAGGGCCAGGTCGACTGGCTGGCGGTACATATCGGCGACCCGGTCGCTGACGAATAGCTGCAGGCTGATAGCCGGATACTCGGCCTGGAAAGCATCCAGCCACGGCAACAGTACATTGCGCCCCACATCCGATGGCATCGAAATTTTCAGCAAGCCAGCCAATTCCTGCTGGCCCTGCCTGATCGCCTCATGCCCTTCGCGCAATTGACGCACCGCTTCCCGCGCGTGGCGCAGGTAATGCTCGCCTTCCGCCGTCAGGCGCAGCGAGCGTGTGGTGCGGGCGAACAGGCGCAGTTGCAGCTCATCTTCCAACCGTTTCAGGGCGGCGCTGGCCAGCGCCGGCGATATATCCAGCGAGCGCGCTGCCGCCGACAGGCTGCCGCGGTCAGCCGTGTTGACGAAGACTTCCAGGTCGTCCAGGCGCAGCATTTTCAGCAATCCTTTGAAAGTGTTTCCATGATTTTAGTCTTTTTCATGAAGCCGTGATGATCGAAGATACCGACATCGCCACTTTTTACGAAAGACACAAGCATGAAAGCTGTTGCCTATCGCACCTCCCTGCCAATTGACCACGCAGATGCGCTGATCGATATTGAATTGCCTGTACCGGTTGCTACCGGCCGCGACCTGCTGGTCGAGATCAAGGCTGTTTCCGTCAACCCGGTGGATACCAAGATCCGCCGCAATGTCGCCCCGGCAGAAGGCGAGACCAAGGTGCTGGGCTGGGATGCCACCGGCATCGTGCGTGCAGTCGGGCCCGGCGTTAGCCTGTTCAAGCCGGGCGACGAAGTCTGGTATGCCGGTGCGCTTGGCCGCTCGGGCACCAATGCCGAACTGCACCTGGTTGACGAACGCATCGCCGGCCACAAACCGGCCAAGCTCAGCTTCGCCGAAGCAGCCGCCCTGCCCTTGACCGCCATCACTGCCTGGGAATTGCTGTTCGACCGCCTGGGCGCAAGCCGCGACACCGCACGCGAAGCCGGCAAATCGCTGCTGGTGACGGGCGCGGCTGGCGGCGTCGGCTCCATCCTTGTGCAATTGGCGCGCCAGTTGACGGGACTGACCGTAATCGGAACCGCCTCTCGTCCTGAAACCGCAGAGTGGGTGAAGTCGCTTGGCGCCCACCACGTCATCGATCACAGCAAGCCGCTGGACGAAGAAATCCGCCGCCTCGGCCTGCCGCCCGTCAATTACATCGCCAGCCTGAACGAAAGCGAACACCATTTCGCCGCGCTGGCCGAACTGGTGGCCCCGCAAGGCAAACTGGCCCTGATCGACGATCCTGCGCATATCGACGTGCGCCTGTTGAAACGCAAGAGCGTGTCGCTGCATTGGGAGTTCATGTTCACGCGCTCCATGTTTGAAACCGAGGACATGGCGCAGCAACATGCCCTGCTGAACGATGTGTCGCGGCTGGTGGATAGCGGCGTGCTGAAAACCACGCTGGGAGAGCGCTTCGGCGCCATCAACGCCGCCAACCTGAAACGCGCGCACGCCCTGCTCGAAAGCAATCGCGCGCGCGGCAAGATTGTGCTGGAAGGTTTCTAAGCCTCGGCGGCAGCGCGCGCAGCATGTGCCGCCGCGCTCGCCGCGCCGGCCTGTTCGATCGCATGCTGCTGCTGGCGGGTCGCCAGCGCGCGCCGGTCATGCGCATCGACCAGGTCGATCAATGTTTGAGACAGCCGGCAGGCCTCTTTGACCGTTGCATCGAAACGGTCCCGGCCGCGCTGCAGCATGGGCGACTGGTAGCCGACAGCGCTAAACATTTCGCAGATTTCCACGCACAGATCGCGCAGCGTGCGCATGGAATCGCAGGCGCCCTCGATATCGGCACGCATCCTGCGGTCAAGATCGATGAATTCGGTGCGGGCGTAATCGTGGGCGGACAGTTCCGAAACCGTGCCTTGCCAACGCTCGATGCGGCGGCTGATGCGGCTGATGTTGGCATTTTTTTTGCGCAGGATCAGCGCATACTGCCAGGCCAGCAGCGCCAGCGGCAAGCAGGCCAGGAAAGCCGGCAAGCCTGCGCGCCGCATGGACGTTTCCATATTTTTGCACCGGCGCAGGATCGCACCGATATTGCTGCCAAGGGATTGGTTGCGCATGGCCGTCCTCCCGACGATCCGCCGTGCAAAGGCAGGGCGTGACAAGCCAAGTATAGGCAGCGCTGGACCGGCGCGAACATGCCAAGGGTTGATGCAGATTAAAGGTGGGGCGATTAGGCGCCGTTGAGCCAGGTTTGTTCGTGGGCGCGTTCGCGGCGGCGGCGTTCGGCAGGCGAGTCGAAGTCGCGCAGGAACTGGATGTGCTTGCGTTCCAGCGCCAGCATCTCGCGTTCGATTGCATCGACTTCGGCACGGTCGGTCGAGTGATTCATGTAGTTGGCGCGTTCGCGCTGGATGCGCTCCTGCTCGTCCTGGATGGTTTGCAGGCGGCCCTCGCATCGCTGCACGGTGCGGCGCAGCTTTTCTGGCGTCAGGCCCTGGTCGCGCAGGTCGGTCTGCACGGCCAGGTCGCCACGTACTGCATTGGTACGCTTTTGCAGTTCGGCGATTTCCGCGTTGACTTCGTCGATGGCCTTGATGTCCTTGGCCGCGTAGGCATTGCGGCGGCGTTCGCCCAGCAGGGCCATTTCCGCTTCCAGCTCTTCGTACTCGTCGCGGAAGGGGCGCTCGAAATTGTTTAACTGCGCAAGGCAGGACTCGAGCTGCTTCTCCAGCGCCACCACTTCAAGCTGCAGTTTGGCGACTGGCATGTCGAAGCGGCGCTGGGCGCGCTCCTCCATCGCCTTGTTGGCTGCCAGCAGGCGCGCCTCGTAGCGCACAGTTGAAAACTTCCTGCGCGCCTCTTCCTCATGGGCGGCACGCAGCCTGCGCTCGTAAGCGCGGTAGGCTGACGGCATGCGCAGCTTGCGATACCAGTTACGAATCCAATTCCACATAGGCAGGAATATAGCTTAGGCTGCGCCCCGTGTCATGTCTGCCAGGGCCGGAGCCAGCAAGGATGCGACAGGAATGGCGTTGCTGCTGTGCGGAACGGTGTCGCAACTGGCGGTACGGGCTACGCCGGCAGCTTGCAAGTCTTCGAACGCCGTGCCGGCGAATAGCGGGTGGACTGCGACGCATACCGGCGGCGGCAGGCCGGCGCGGCGCACGTGGCCGACGGCAGCAATCATGGTACGGGCCGTGGATGCGATATCGTCAACAATGACCGGGGTATGGTGCAGCCAGTGCTCAGTCTCCGGGACCGAGACTTCCACGTCATGGTCGCCGCGGCGCACTTTTTGCAGCACGATGAAGGGGCAGCCGGCGCCGCGCGCCACTTCGGAAGCCCACTGCTCGCTCTCGGCGTCCGGCCCGATCACCAACGGCTGCGCCACATTGGCGGCGATCCATTGCGATATGGCCGGCGCGGCGCGCACGACGCGGGTCGGGATGGTATAGATCTCGGCCAGGTCATGGTGGCGGTGCAAGTGGGGATCGATGGTCACCATCCAGTGGAATACGCCCGACACCAGCCGCGCGAAGTGGGCGGAAGTAATGCCCTCGCCGGGATTGAAGATGGCGTCGTGCCGCATATAGGCCAGGTAAGGCGTGACCAGGCCCACGCTGGCGGCGCCCAGGTCGCGGGCGATGCAGGCGGCGAAATACAGGGGCATGAAACGGTCGTCCGGCCGGTCCAGGGTGCAGACCAGGACTACCTGGCGTCCTTTCACGTCCGAGTGATAGCGCACGTAGGATTCGCCATCCGGGAAGCGCCGCACCTGCAAACTCCCCTGCTCCCAGCCTGACAATGCCGACAATTGCGCTGTCGTTGCTTCATTGCCGGGCAAGGCAAACAGGATTGGCGTCATGGCGATTCCCCCAAAGGTAGTGACTTTTATTCTAGCTCCCAGGCTGCGATTTGTGCAATTCAAGCATCATTTTTGACAACTTGTCGCAATCTCCGGGTAGCTGACGGTGGCGCCAGTCAGAATCGCCTCCGTTATTCAACTTGGAGACACTCATGCCCTTGAACCGTTTCACCCTGCCCTTGCTGGCAATGGCGTTGGCAAGCACCCAGGCGCATAGCGAAGCCCTGCTGCAGGATTTTGCCGGCCATAAGATTGAAGTCCTGAAGATCGCCAAACCCGGCGCACCGGCCACCGTGGTCTTTGAAAATGGTTCACGCATCACGCTCGACAAATGGGACAAGGTGATTCCCGAAATCGCCAAGGAGGCGAACGTGTTTGCTTACAACCGCCCCGGCTACGGCAAGAGCGACAAGCCTGCGACGCCGCGCGACGGCAAGACCGTGGTGGAAGAATTGCGCAAGCTGCTGCAACAGCAAGGCCTGCAGCCGCCCTATACCCTGGTTGGCCATTCGCTCGGCGGCCTGTACATGCAGATGTATGCGCGCGCCTACCCGCAGGAAGTCCAGGGCGTGGTGCTGGTCGACTCGATCTACCCCGGCATCATCAAGAAGCCGGAAGACTTTCCGCTCATGACCCGCATGGCCAAGTACGTGTTCCTGAATTCCGCAATGGAGGCGGAAGTCGACCAGATCAACAGCACCGGACAGGCCATGCTGGCCATGCCGTGGAGTGACGACATTCCGGTTGTTCGACTGTTCAACGTGCCCAAGTCGGCCGGCGCGGTGGCCGTCGACCTCGGCACCGTCAACGACGACGAGCAGACCCGCACCATGGTCAAGAACATGTATCCGAAAGCCTGCAAGGTGATCGTGGACTCCGATCACCAGATGCAGCAGGCGAATCCCGAAGTGGTGGTCACCGCCATCCGCGACGTGATCGGCGCCCGCGACGGCAAGCGTCAGCCGGCCTCACACTGCAGTTGATCGGCGTCGGCCGCGGTACGCGCTTCTTCATGGTGGAAAGGCGCGTACCAGGTGACGATAAACGATGGCACGGTCGCCGCCATCACCAGCCAGAAGTAGCTGACGTAGCCCATGGCTTCCTGCAGGTGGCCGCTGACCATGCCGGTCAACATGCCGCACATGCCCATCAGTCCAGTGCCGAACGCATAATGGGTGGTGGTGTATTTGCCGGGCGCCAGTTGCTGCATCAGGTAGATCATGAAGCCTACCGAGCCAAAGCCGAAGGAGAACTTCTCAACCACCACGCCGGCGCCGATCACCCACAGGTTGGAGGGCTGGTAGATCGCCATCAGCAGGAACGTGGCAATCGGAATATTCAGCACGCAGCACAGTGTGAACAGCACGGGCTTGAGGCCGCGTTTGGCCACATACCAGCCGCCAATCAGGGAGCCGGCCAGCACCGCCAGCAAGCCATAGGTGCCATAGACGATGCCCAGCAACTCGTTGGACATGCCCAGACCGCCCTTCTCGACCGGATCGACCATGAAGAACGGGCCGATCTTTTCCAGCAAGCCAATCGACACGCGATACAACAGCGCAAAGGCCACCATGGTCCATACGCCGCGCTTTTCGAAGAAGGTCTTGAAGGCGTCGCGCAGGATGAACCCCGCCTGCGCCAGGCTTTCCGGCGTATCGGCCGCACGTGCGCCATCCGGCATGGCGCGCCAGTGCCAGGCCGTAATCACCAGCAGCAGGACCGCGACGGCGACGAAGACGATGCGCCAGGCACCCAGCCAATCCATCCCGTAGTCCGAATGCAGGCGGCCGCTCAGGTAGACCAGCACCCCGGAAGCCACCACCGGGCCGATATTCCAACTCAGGCTTTGCACGCCGCAGTACAGCGACTGGCTGCGCGAACTGAGCGAAGTGACGTACACGCCATCGCTGGCAATATCCATAGTGGCGCCGATGAAGGACATGATCCAGAACAGCACCATCATCAGCGCCATCGAACCCGGCATGCCCATCACCAGGGCGACCGCGCCGAAGCCCAGGCCAAGCAGCAACTGGGTGACCAGCACAAAGAACTTCTTGGTGCGGTACATTTCCACCACCGGCGCAAACAGCGGCTTGATGGTGTAGGCCAGGATCAGCATGCTCGAATACTGCGCAGCGCGGCCATTGTCCATGCCCAGGTTCTTGAACATGATGGAGGTGACGCTGGTCAGCATCATGTAGCCCATCGCCATCGCGAAATAGCCGGTGGGCACCCACTGCAGCGGCGAGCGGTTCATGAGCGCTGCACCTTGATGAACTCACGGTACCAATGCGCGCTGTCTTTCAGCGTGCGCTTTTGCGTGGCGTAATCGACATGGACGATGCCGAAGCGCTTGGCGTAGCCGGAATCCCATTCGAAGTTATCCAGCAAGCTCCACATGAAGTAGCCTTGCACGTCGACGCCTTGCTGCATCGCGCTGGCCAGCGCATCGAAATGGCGTGAAATGAAGGAGATGCGCTCCTCATCGTGCTGCGGCGTGCTGCTGGCCATGCCGTTCTCAGTAATGTAGATCGGCGGCAGCTCGTATTCGCCTTTCAGCTTGAGCAGCAATTCAGTCAGGCCTTGCGGGTAAATTTCCCACCCCATGTCGGTGCGGCCGTTTTCCAGCGGCGGGGTGCGCGGCGGGTCTTCGGCGCTGCAGAAGGCGCGGAAGTAGTAATTCACGCCAAGGAAATCGATCGGCTGGTGGATGGCGGCCATGTCGCCGGCCTCCACTTGCGGGGCATTGGCGCCATGGTGGCGCAGCGCCAGTTCCGGATAACGGCCTTTGAAAATTGGGTCCATGAACCATTGTACCGAACGCGCGTATTCCACTTCCGCCAGGGCGCGGTCGGCGTCGCTGTCGGTGGCCGGATCGGCGGTCCACTGGTTCAGCACAATGCCGAGTTTCGCCTTCGAGCCGACTGCGCGCATGGCAGTCATTGCAAGCCCGTGGGACAACAGCAGGTGGTGCGAAACCTGGACGGCGGCCTTCGCGTCGCGCACGCCCGGCGCGAACTGGCCGTTGCCGTAACCGAGGTTCGCCGTGCACCAAGGCTCGTTATGGGTGGCGATGCTGGCCACGCGATCGCCGAAGCGGCGTGCTACTTCGGCCGCGTATTCGGCAAAGTATTCGCAGGTGGCACGATTCAGCCAGCCGCCCTCTTCCTGCAAGGCTTGCGGCAAATCCCAGTGGTAGAGCGTGACGTAGGCCTGCTTGCCTTTTTCGTGCAAGGCTGAGATCAGGCGGTCGTAAAAGGCGAAGCCGGCTTCATTCCAGGCGCCCTTGCCGTCCGGCTGCACGCGCGACCAGGCGATGGAGAAGCGGTAGGCGTCGACACCGAGGGAATCGATGATGTCAACGTCCTCGCGATAGCGATGGTAGTGATCGCAGGCGACGCTGCCGTCGCTGCCATCCTTGATCTTGCCGGGCGTATTGCAGAAAACGTCCCAGATAGAGAGGCCTTTGCCGTCCTCCTGGTTGGCGCCCTCGATCTGGAAGGCGCTGGTGGCTACGCCCCAGAGAAAGTCGGGCGGCAGGCGTGTATCTTTCATTCTTGATTTCGCAGGTAAAAGCTTAGGGATGGCCTGCCCCGGGGGACGAGGCAGGCCGCGTTGCGACGGGCTTAGAAGTCGATGCCCGCGTTAACACCGATGGTGCGTGGAGGCAGGTACTGCGCCACCCACACATTGGCGCCGTTCATGGCGCTGGTCTTGATGCGCTTGTCGCCTACGTTACGCACGAAGGCATCCACCCAGAACTGCTTCGGTCCCTGGTAGCGCAGGCCGAGGTCGAACTTGGTGTAAGCAGCTTGCTGGTCTTCCGGTCCCAGGTTGAAGATCGACAGCTCGGACTTGGTTTCGTAGTGTGCCGAAACGCGCGGAATCAAGGTGTCGCCATTCGCCAGGCGGAAGGTGTGCTGGTAGTTCAGGTGGGCCGAGAACTTTGGAGCGTGCGGCATGATGTTGCCGGTCACGTCCAGGCAGTTCGAGTTCAGGTCCGGGCAGAACGGCAGGGCATAGTCGTTCGAGCCGGCGATCAGGAAGCCCAGCTTGGTATGCGTGTATGCCAGGGCCAGCGCCAGCTTGTCGTCCGGCGACAGCTTGGCCTGGATTTCCGATTCGAAGCCCCACACCTTGGCGCCGTCCACGTTACTGGTGACGAAGATGTGCGACCCGTCCGGCTTGGTAACTGGAGAACTGAACTGGAAGTCCTTGAAGTTCTCATAGTACAGGGCGTTGTTGATGCGCAGTGCGCCGCCCAGGAAGGAGCTCTTGCTGCCGATCTCGTAATTGGTCAGGGTCTCGGGATCGTAAGTACGGCCGCCATCCTGCAGGCCGCCGGCCTTGTAGCCGGTAGCTACGCTGGCGTACAGCATATGGTTCTTGTCGACGTCGTAGCTCAGGCGTGCCAGGCCGGTGGTCTTGCTGCCTTTGTAGCGGCCATCGTTTGACGGCACACTTGGGCTGTAGCCTTGGCCAGGCTTGGTCGGGTCGATGCTTGGGCTCAGCGGAACCTGCGGCACAGTTGGGTCGCCGTTCCAGGTATAGCCGTTACCACCTTCGTTGGTGCGCTTGTCCGAGGTGTAGCGCAGGCCGCCGGTCAGGTGCATGCTACCGACATTCCAGGTGGCCTGGCCGAACACGGCGCGCGAATCCACAGTTTCTTTCGGCTGGATGAAGGACCCTTGCCATGCCACGCTGCCTTGCTGCGTGCCGTGCATGATCGGGATGTCGAAGCGGATGCCGTTGTCTTCCGCCGCATAGTAGGCGCCCAGTTGCCAGTCCACTTCCTTCTGGCCGACCGATTGCAATTGCAGTTCGTGGCTGTTGCTGCTGTACTTGGACCAGACGGTGTTGTTGGCCTGGTAGTCGCCGCCCGTGGTGAAGCTGGTTGGCAGCACGCGGCCGCCGTCCTGGTCGTAGGTGGACGAGCCGGAGAACTTGGAGTGGCCGGCAATGTAGGTCAGCGACATGTCCGGGCTCACCGCGTATTCGAGGCGGCTGCGGAAGGTGTTCACATTACGGTGCAGGAACGGGGCGGTATCGATCAGGGCCGACCACTCGTCCTGGCCAGCGCGCGGCGTCTGCATCAGGTTCATGTTCGGGGTGCCGCGGTCCTGGAAGCGCTCGTAGGAGATATTCCACTTCAGGCGATCGGTCGGCTGGTACAGCCAGCTCACGCGCACGCCGCTCTGGTTCTGCGCGTTGTAGCGCGGGCCGTTGACGACGTAGTTGTTCGGGTTAATCGGCTGGAACTTGGCGGGATCGCCGCCGCCTGCCAGGTAAGCCGCCTGCTGGGATGCCAGCGAGATATTCGGCAAGGTCTGGTACTTCACGTAGCCGTCATGCTGCTCGTGGATCACCGCCACGCGCAGAGCGGAGTTGTCGCCGGTCGGCACGTTCAGGGCGGCACGGGCGCCGAGGCGGGCGTAATCGCCGATGCCGCCGGAGACGCTGCCCGAGAACTCCTTCAGCTTGGGCTTGACCGTCTGCATATTGACCGCGCCCACGGTGGAGTTGCGGCCCCACAGCGTGCCTTGCGGGCCGCGCAGCACTTCAATCGCTTCCACGTCGAACAGCAGCGCGGTGGCGCCTTCCGGACGTGGCGAGTAGATGCCGTCCACAAAGAAGGCCACTTCAGGATCGGCGTATTCGGTCTTGGCGGAGTCGTTGCCGATGCCGCGCATGGTCATGGTGATGACGCCGTGGTCGCCCTGGCCGGTGGCCTGGAAGCTTGGCACTAGGTTGGTGACGTCCTGGATGGTTTGCACGTGTGCGTCTTCGAGCGCCGCTGCGTCCAGGGCGGTCACCGCCACCGGAGTTTTTTGCAGGGAAGTGGTGCGCTTGGTCGCCGTGATCAGCACTTCCGGCACGACGGTGGAATCGGTATTGGCGGCAGGCGCAGCGGGAGCTTGTTGCGCGGTAGCGCTATTTGCGGACGCGACCAGGGCCAGCACCCCGATCTGGATTGCAGAAAACTTCATATTGTCTCCGGGTTGTTGTTGTGAAAACGATTTCTTATTGCTTGAAAACGTTTTCATGGTACATTTTCAAAAAATAAAAAGTCAACAAATTTTTTAAGGAGACGACAAAAATGGTACCGATTCCAACACAGCGGATACTCATCGTTGGCGGCGGCAGCGCAGGCTGGCTGTGCGCCGCTTACCTGGCCAAGATGTTCGGCGACAGCAAGGAAATCACGCTGGTCGAAGCACCCGAAATCGGCGCCATTGGCGTAGGCGAAGGCAGCTTCCCCTCCCTGCGCGCGACGCTGGCGGCACTCGGCATTCCGGAAGCGGAATTCGTGCGCGAATCGAGCGCCACTTTCAAGCAAGGCATCACCTTCCAGAACTGGCTGTATGGCGGCGACCACTACTTCCATCCGTTCTCGATGCCGAGCCAGCGCCCGGGCGCACCGGAACTGCTGCCCTATTGGCTGCAAGGCCTGGCGGGCGATACGCCATTCGCCGAAGCCGTCACCATGCAAAAGCGTGTAGTCGATGCGCAGCGCGCGCCAAAACGTCCCGGCGACAGCGACTACAACGGCCCGATGAACTACGCCTACCACTTCGACGCCATCCGTTTTGCGGGGCTGCTGGCCAGGCACGCCCGCAAACTCGGCGTGCGCCACGTGCAGGACCACGTCGAAGGCGTGCAGCGCGACCTCGATGGCGCCATTGCCAGCGTCGAAACCCGCGAACACGGTGCGCTCACTGCCGACCTATACATCGACTGCTCCGGCTTCCGCGCGCTGCTGATCGGCGGCGCGCTTGGCTCGCCGTTCCGCAGCGTGAGCGACGTGCTGTTGTGCGATACGGCGCTGGCGGTGCAAGTGCCCCACCCTGCCCTGGACACGCCAATCGCCTCCGCCACCATCTCCACCGCACACGAAGCCGGCTGGACCTGGGACATCGGCCTGCAGGAACGGCGCGGCATCGGCTACGTCTATTCGAGCCGACACACCAGCGACGAACGCGCCGAGCAAGTACTGCGCGCCTACGCCGGCCCGGCGGCGGATGGACTGAACGTGCGCAAGATCCCCATGCGCGTCGGCTACCGCGAACAACACTGGATCAAGAATTGCGTAGCGATCGGCCTTGCCGGCGGCTTCCTCGAACCACTCGAAGCATCCGGCATCGGCCTGGTGGAATCGGCGGTGCACATGCTGGGCGCCCTGTTCCCGCACAACGGCGAAATGGCTCCGGTGGCGCGCCACTTCAACCAGTTCATGAGCGAACGCTATGCCCGCATCGTGGACTTCATCAAGCTGCACTACTGCCTGAGCAAGCGCCGTGAGCAATTCTGGATCGACAACTGCGACCCCGCCACCTGGACCGACAGCCTGCGCGACAAGCTCGCCATGTGGCGCTGCCGCCCGCCGCAGCGCATGGATTTCCTGACCGATTTCGAAATGTACCCGCCCACCAGCTGGCAATACGTCCTGTACGGCATGGGCTTCCCCAAGACGATGCCGCCCTTGGCCGGCTTGCAGGGGCTGGCCGACGTGGCACGCCAGGAATTCGCCAACATCGCCGCCGTGTCGGCGCGGGCGGTGGCAGACCTGCCAGACCATCGCGCCTTCGTCACCCAGCTATGCCAGCATGAAAACGCTTTCAGAAACGACTTTCATGCCATTCGTGCAACGCTAAGCCACTGAGCGCTTTCTGCTGCCAAGTTCTATGGTAATCTCCGCTTGAAAAGCATTTCATAATGAGAAACCCCTTGAACGACCACGCCAACATCCCCACGCCAGCCACGCTGACCGACGTAGCCCGCCGCGCGGGCGTCTCCCCCAGCACCGTATCGCGCATCCTGAACGGCACCGCCAAGGTGGCAGACGACAAGCGGCAAGCCGTGCAGGCCGCGATCAGCGAGCTGAATTTTGCCCCCAACCAGATGGCGCAGAGCCTGAAGCACGGGCGCACGATGACGATCGGGATCGTGGTGCAGGACATCGCCTCGCCCTTCTTCGACGAGATCCTGCACGGCGTTGACGACGGGCTGAAAGGCACCGGCTACGCCTCGGTGATCGTCAGCGGCCACTGGAATGCCGACGAAGAGGCGGAGCGCATCCGGCTGCTGCTGGCGCGCAAAGTGGACGGCATCATCCTGCTGACCGGCCGCATGACCGACGCAGCGGTGCTGGGCTTCGCCGCGCAACGCCCCGTCGTATCGCTGGGCCGCGTGCTGCGCACCAACCGCGCCATCGGCTTCGCACTCGATAATGAACACGGCGCCTGGCTGGCCGTGCGCCACCTGATCGAAATGGGCCACCGCCGTATCGCCCACCTGGCGGGCCCGGTCGAAAACCGCGATTCGGTGGAGCGCCTGGCCGGCTACAAACGTGCGCTGAAGGAAGCAGATATTCCCTTCGACCCGGCGCTGGTCGTGGAGGGCAACCTGCAGGAAGCCGGCGGCCTGATGGCGATGAACCGCCTGTACGACAGCCAGCATCCGTTCACCGCAGTCTTCGCGGTCAACGACCAGACAGCATACGGCGCGCGGCTTTTCCTGTACCGCAAAGGCATCCGCGTGCCGGACGACGTTTCGCTGGTCGGCTTCGACGACCTGCCTGGCTCCTCGTACACCACGCCGCCGCTGACCACCATCCGCCAGCCGCTGTACGTCATCGGCCAGACGGCCGTGCAGTCCATGCTCGGATTGATCAACGGCGAGGAAGTGGAAGGCACGATTCCGCCGGTGGAGCTGGTGGTGCGCGAAACCACGCGGCGCATCCGCTAGCGCTTACGGCAGGCGGCGCACCACGTCGCCGCTATCGACCTGACCCTGCTTGACCTTGAGCCAGTTCTTGCCGGTCAGGCGCTCGAAATTATTGAAGGGCGATGGCAGCGCATCCGCATCAAATCCGGGCGCATTCTTCAGGTCATAGTGCAGGTGTACCAGGAAGGCGTCGCCCGAAAAGCCCATTTCACCGACCTTCTGCCCCGCTTTCACGGTATCGCCCACCTTGACTGTCACGCTGCCCTGCTTCATATGGGCCAACAGGCTGATTTCACCGTTGCCATGGTCGATCTCCACATGGTTGCCCCACATGATGCTCGGGTCGGCGATGAACTGTTCCTTGCCAAAGGAAGGTCCCTTGCCCTTGGAGTTATCCGGAATGGTGGCAACTGCACGAATCACTTTGCCGCCCGCCGGCGCCACGATGGGCTTTCCCCAGCCATACCAGTCTTCATTGCGTGAACCGTCGCCCTTGAACATGCGCCCCTGGTCGTCGGTGGCAACGAAGTCATAGCTGTAGCGCATGAAGTTGCGCTGCCATTTCAGCGCTTGCGCCATCGGATCGAGCAATGGCAGGCGGCGGTGATGGCCATAGAAATCATGGCCGTCGTGCACCAGCACCGGTCCGGCGAGCGGCAGTTGCAACTGCGCTTTCGGCTTGAACGCGCTTGGCGCCACTGGAACTTCAACGGTGTATTTGGTGTCGTCGCCCACGTCGAATTTGAAGGTATAGCGCAGGCGGGAGATATCCAGCTCCTGGGGGAATGCAAACAGGGGGTTGAATACCAACTCCGACTTGCCCGGCTCAATCAAGCGATTTGGCACCACCAGCACGCTGCGGCCATTGGCACCTACGCGGTACTGCGCCACCAGCTTGCCGGCGTCGCCCAGCACGGAAACTTCGACTTCGCTCAGTTCAACCTTGTCCTGGCTATCGTTCTTGACCAGGAAGTCGATGTTCAGCAGTTGCTGGCCCTTGCCCTGCTCAATCAGCGGCTTGGCCGGCGACACGCTCACTTCGACAGGGGCAGCCCAAGCCATGCCGCTAGCCAGAGCCATTGCCGCGAAGGCGGTGTTATGCAATTTCATTCAGTCCCCCAAGAGTTTTTAAAAGTGGGGCGACTTTACCCGGCACCGGGGCGCAAATGCGGGAATTTGCGACGAACTGCATGATTCTTGGCGTGATTGGCGTGGGGAATGTATAATCCAGCCCTCCGGAAGCGTGGCCGAGTGGTTGAAGGCAGCAGTCTTGAAAACTGCCGACGGTTAATCCCGTTCGTGAGTTCGAATCTCACCGCTTCCGCCAGACATCATAACGAGCCCTTGTAAATCAAGGGCTCTTGTTTTTCCGCGCCGCCCTTTGAGCCGCCTATGGGACTTCATCCTCTCCTCGTAACACCTGAGTTGCGGAAACGGTTTCCGCAACCCATCTCAGTAAACACTCTGTTTCGCAACTCTCACACCAGCCCAGGCCATTATCAAGTAAATAAGAGAACGGAGCGATCAGTGGGTTTTGCCTGGGATTTTCTGGCTTATGCAACCGTGTAACAGCTCGACATGGAATGGACGGCGGGTCGAATAGAACTTACGCAGCCTCACTTTAAGTCTGCAGCGGAAGGCGCAGAATATATCGCAGCACTTCGAGGCAAGGTTGTACAGGCCAACGAATTGCAGGCTAGCCTGGTCGGCAAAACTGATGAAATTCAGGCGCACATGGAGCGTACTCTGAAAGAACTCCAGGTTCTCAGTTCGCAGACCAAAGAAGCTTGGACTGAACTGGAAGCATTACAGGATCGGGTCGAAGAAGAATCGCAGCATCTGGGTAAAGTATCAAGTACTGTGGAGTCGTTGAACTACGAAGCGAGAAGGGCTCGCGGGGACTTCTACTAGAAACTTCCGTTGCAGGCCTCCGGCCACCAGGTGCGCGAGGTCCATAATGGACAAGAAGGGCTCAGACTCGCGTTCGAGTTCGAGCCGGAAGTCGTCCTGCTCGACCTGGGCATGCCCGGAATGTCGGGCTTCGACGTGGCGCGCGAACTGCGGGGGCGAACCACCCAACCCGGGCCGCGTATCATCGCCGTCACCGGATGGGGCCAGGAAGCCGATCGCCGGTTGACGCGCGAGGCCGGCTTCGACTTTCACCTGACCAAGCCGGTCAATCACACGGAACTGGACGTGCTGCTGTCGATGAATTTGCCGGCTCCCGGACAGGCGGCGCCGGTCCGGCATTAGGCGGAGCCCTTCTCCTGTACTAACATCCCAGGTCCTAAATTTCAGGCACCATCATGACCGCATCCCGCCGCTATAACAGACGCCAACTCAAGAAAAAGCACCTCGGTGAATTCCAGGAACTCGGTTTCCTCGTCGAGGCACAACTGGTCGGCACGCTGACCCTTGCTGAACACAACGCGCTGATCCACCAGTTCCTCGAAGAAGCCATCGAGGCCAATGGCCTCGCCTTTGGCGGTGGATACGACGACGATTTCGGCGGCATCATGGTGTCGAACAAGCCATACGGCAAAGTCGACGAAAGCCACCGCACCCTGGTGCAGGATTGGCTTTCCAAGCAGGCCAAACTGACCAACATCAAAGTCGGCGAACTGCGCGACGCCTGGTACGGTTGGGGTTAATTGCGCGTCCAGCGCTCCCATCGACCAGGAAAGGGCAGCCCGTGTGGCTGCCCTTTTTTATTATGCTAACCTTGCCATTCCACTAATCACGGAAGGGCAAAGTGAAATCACTGCTTCTCACCGCAGCAGGCTTGCTGGCTTTTCCAGCCCAGGCTTCGCAACAATTCGACGTGCCTTCCGCGCCGGGCATCACCCTGGCGGTGACCGAGGTCGGGCAGCATCACGGCAAGCGCCCTATCCTGCTGGTGCATGGTGCGCGGGTCAGCTCGAAGGCTTCGTTCGACTTGCCGGTGGCGGGCGGCTCGCTGGCGGCCGACCTGGCGGCACGCGGATTTGATGTCTACACGCTCGATGTGCGCGGCTATGGCGCTTCAACCAGGCTTGCCGAGATGGCGTCGGCGCCGACGACAGGTGCGGCACTGGTGCGCACCAATGCCGCTGTCGAAGATATCGATGCGGCGGTGGACTTTGCGCGCAGGCGCAGTGGCGGCGCCAAGGTGGCGCTGCTTGGCTGGGCGACTGGGGGCCAATGGGCCGGGCATTATGCGACCCTGCATTCGCCGAAACTGAGCGCGGTGGTCATGCTGAACAGCCTCTATCGCGGCACCACCGCGCATCCACTGATTGGGCGCGGAACGGGCATGGAGGACAAGGAACAGCTAGGCACCTTCAACCGCGCGGCTTGCGGCAATTACCGTGTGTCCGACGCGGCGTCTACCCTGGGCCCGTGGGACCGCACGCTGGGCGAGGATAAGGACAGTGCGCGCGATCCGGGCGTGGCAAAGGCTTATGTCGAGGCGGCACTGGATAGTGACAGCACCAGCGCCCAGCGCGAGCCGCGCAGCTTCCGTGCGCCCTGCGGGGCGATGGAAGACAGCTTCTACCTCGCCACTGGCCGCCAGTTGTGGGACGCGTCGCTGATCACGGCGCCAGTGCTGGCGATAGCCGGTGAAAAGGATTTCTGGTCGCGACCGGAAGACATGGCGAACCTGCAGGCGGACCTGGTGCACGCCGCCGCCGTGCGCATGGTGCGCATTCCTGGCGCCACCCACTTCCTGCACCTGGAGCGCCCGGACCGCGGCCGCGCGCAGCTTATCGATGAAGTGGACAGCTTTGTACCCAAATAAGGGAGGGGCGATGATTGGATTTTTCAGCAGGCTTGCAGCGATATTCGTGTTCGCTGGCACAGCCATGGCGCAGACCGCGCCGCAAGCCGTGGGCGTAGTTGTCATGCACGGCAAAGGCGGTTCGCCGGCAAAATTTGTGGCGGAACTGGCGTCCGGTCTGGAGGCCAAGGGGCACCTTGTCGCCAATATCGAAATGCCCTGGTCGGGCAACCGGAATTACGACGTCAATACGGCTGCGGCGGAAGGGGAAATCGAGGCGGCGTTGACGGGTTTGCGGGCAAAAGGCGCAAGCCGCCTTTTCGTGGCCGGACATAGCCAGGGCGGAACGTTCGCACTGCACTACGGCAGCAAGCATGCGGTGGACGGCGTCATTGCCATCGCGCCCGGCGCAAGCAGCGCCAGCCAGGTGATTCGAGAAAAGCTGGGCGGAACCCTGGAGGAGGCCAGGAAGCTCATCGCAGCGGGCAAAGGCGGCGAGACCGCGCGATTGCAGGATTTCGAAGGCGCCAAGGGAACCTATGCAGTTGTCTGCAAGCCTGATAACTACGTCTCCTGGTTCGATCCCGACGGCGCGATGAACCTGATGCAGTCGATTCGCGGCATGCGGCCGGAAAATCCCGTGCTGCTGGTGGTGCCGAAGAACGATTATCCTGGCCTGCTCAAGGCCAAGCAGGCTAACTTCGATGCCCTGCCGCGCAATCCGCGCACCAGGCTATATGAGCCGGACGCCACGCATACAGGCGCGCCCGCCGCTTCGCGCGATGAGGTCTCGCGCTGGATGATGGAGGTGGCGAACTAGCCCGCGTTGGCGGCGCGGGGCTCCGCAGGCGTCCAGTTCCGTAACAGGGCGTCTTCGAACTCCTGGGCGGGCAAGGGGCGCGAGAACAGGTAGCCCTGCACTTCGTCGCAGCCCGAATCCTTGAGGAAGGCCAGTTGTTCGGGGGTTTCAACCCCTTCGGCGATCACCTTGTGCTTCAGTTGCTGGGCGATGCTGATGATGGTGCTGGCAATGGCACAGTCGTTGGTGTCGACCGGGATTCCGGTGGTGAAGGAGCGGTCGATCTTCAGCGTATCGATCGGGAAGCGCTTCAGGTAGGACAGGCTGGAATAGCCGGTACCGAAATCGTCCAGCGATAACGTGATGCCGGAGGCGGTCAGGCGGTCCATGATGCCGATCACGCGTTCGATATTGTGCATCAGGGTGGATTCGGTGATTTCCAGTTCCAGCCAGGACGGTTCGAGGCCGTAGCGCTGCAGCGTTTCCATCACGCGGCCCGGCAGCGCGGAGGTGAATTCGCGCGCCGATACGTTGACTGCCAGCCGTACCGGAGGCAAGCCCTTTTCCTTCCAGGCCTGCGCCTGCGCGCAAGCGGCCTCCAGGACCCATTCGCCGACTTGCACCACCAGCCCGGTTGCTTCCGCCAGCGGGATGAATTCGGCCGGCGGCACCAGCCCGCGCTCGGGATGCTTCCAGCGCACCAGCGCTTCGGCGCCGATGATCTTACCGGTGCTGATTTCAAACTTCGGCTGGTAATGCAGCAGCAGTTGTCCGTTGCCCAGCGCCTGGCGCAGTCCGGATTCGATGCGCATGCGTTCCTGCATGCCTTTGTTCATGTCCTGGCTGTAGAAGGCGATATGCTCGCCGTCCGTCGAGGAGTTCTGCTTGGCGCGGTACATGGCGATATCGGCCAGGCGCAGCAAGGTTTCCGCGTCGTTGCCGTCCTGCGGGTAGACGCTGATGCCGATCGATGCGCTGACGCGCAGGTCGTGGCCGTCGATCAGGAAAGGCTCGTTCAGCGCCGACAGCAGCTTGTTGGCTACCATGCTCGCCTCGTAATGCTGGTGGATATCGAACAGGCCGACCGCGAATTCGTCGCCGGACAGGCGCGCCACCACGTCCTGGTCGCGCAGGGCCAGGCGGAAGCGCTGCGATATTTCACGCAGCAGCGCATCGCCAACGGCACGGCCCAGCGTGTCGTTAATCAGCTTGAAGCGGTTCAAGTCGATGAACATGACGCAGCCGTGGGCCTTGCTGCGCTGGGCCACGATCAGGGCCTGGTCTACCAGCTTGGTCAGGAGCGAGCGGTTCGGCAGGCCTGTCAGCGCATCGTAATACGCCAGGTGGTGGATGCGTTCCTCCGCCTGCTTGCGCTCAGTGATGTCGGTCAGGTAGGCGATCAGGCCGATCGAGCGGTCTTCCATATCGCACAGCTGCGACAGCGACAGGCTGGCCCAGAATATTTCGCCATTCTTTTTCTTGCGGCGCACTTCCATCAGGCGCCCGCCCTGCTCCAGGAATTCATCACCGAGGTCTTCATCTTCGTCGTCGTACAGGAAGATGATGTTGCGGCCGACCGCTTCCACCGCCGAATAGCCGAACAGGCGCTCGGCGCCCTTGTTCCAGCTTGTGATGAAACCGTTCAGGTCCATCGTCAGGACCGACTCGTGGATCTGGTCCAGGATCTGCGACTGGTGCTGCAGGCGCGCTTCCACCTGCACGTAGGCGTGGGTGGTGCGCTGCGCTACCGAGTGCACTTGCAGCACGCTGGCGGCCAGGCTGGCCAGGCTGGCCAGGTTCTGACGGGTGGTCTCCGCATAGCTCTCCAGGCCCGACACTTCAAAGCGGCCGAAGTACTGGCTGTCGAACTGGACCAGTTGCGACAGTCCGCTTTCCCATCCCGGCAAGCCGGTGGCGGGGGTCATGTCGCGCGGCACGTAGCGGCCGTGCGGGCTACCGGTGACTTCACGCGCGATGCGGCCCAATTCCTCTACCAGCGCGGGTCCGCGCAGGCGCAGCACGGCATCGCACATGGCGGCGCTGCTGGCGAGGAAGTTGGCAACCGGTTGCTGGTGCATGCTTACACGTTCCTGCTGACCTGCAGCGCCCAATGGTAGGCCTGCAACAGGCTGCGCCAATAGGTTTCGTTGTCGATGCCAACGTCGCGCAGGGCGCTCGCCTGCGGTTCATGCATTTCGACCAGCGCCAGCATTTCACCCAGTTCGCCGCTGCGGTCCAGCAGGGCCGCGACCACGTCCAGGTCAAGGTTCAGGGCGGATACGATCTCGGTCATCGGCATCGCCAGCAGCACGTCCAGCAGCGAGAATACGCCGACCAGGAACGCCATGTCCTGCTCATCGCGGTCGCCTTCGCGCAGCTTGCACAAGGCTTCCATTTGCGCCGCGCGCAGGGCCGCCAGCGGCAGCAATGCATTGGCCGGGCCGTCGGCCTGCTGGCGCGCGTACAGCAGCAGTTGCAACCAGCGTTGCAGCTGGCGGCGTCCCAGCAGGTTGATGGCCTGGCCGAAGTTGTGGATCGGGTTGCTGCTCGGCGCGAAGGCAGCCGAATTGACCAGCTTGAGCAACTGGAAGGACAACGCCGGGTCCTGCTTCAGCAAGGCTTCCAGTTCACGCGAATCGGCATCCTGGGCCAGCAGGCCAAGCAGCGCAAGCAGGCGTTTGCGGGTGGTGCCATCGCCCTGCCCCGCCTCATGTTCCTGCACACGCGGCAGCTCGCCGCGAAACAGCGTGAAACCGGCTTTGCGGCATTCGCCGGCGCGCACCGGATCGGCATTGCGCGCCAGGTGCGGGCCGGGCAGCGACATCAGCGCCAGCGCACCGGGCAACGCATCGGCGCAATCGGCATCAAGGCCACGGATGCCGGCTCGCGCGGCGGCGACGCCGGCTTCGCCGTCCGCCAGCAAGCGCAAACCACGGTCAGCTAGCTGCTTGCAGCGCGCCTGCACCGCCACATCGGCCAGCAGCGCGGCGGGAACGGTGAATACCATGCGCTCAAGCGGCAGGCCATCGAGCTGGGTAGCGTCGAGTGCGAGCGGATCGGCAAGGGGGATGAAGTAATCGAGGGAACCCAGTTGTTCGGATTCAGGGCAGCACAGGAGCGATTGCAGCGTTGACAGCGATGCGGCTACCGGCATTTGAAACGCCAGTCCTACCCAGTGGTTTTGGGCATCCAGGACAGGCTTGATTCCCACCAGCGGTATCGATTTCGGATCTGACGCAAACATCGGAATCTCGGTGTGGTAACACGAACAATGGTAAATGGTCTATTGATGTAAAGCAACCATTGAGCGCGCGCAGACACCCTGTGTTACAAGACTCGGGGAGTCTAACAGAAATTGCCCAAAAGTCAGCTTTTGGGTGATAGAGGAGATAATCGAATTGCAGGTTTTGTACCAGTAACGATACATTACTGTATTAAATTGGCAATTCCTACTTATCGAATTGTGCGTGTTGGACGGCAAACTTGATCAATTCTGCCTGTCCTTCGATGCCAAGCTTGCGTTTTATATTAAGGCGGTGGGTTTCCACTGTGCGCACGCTGAGGTCCAGTTGACGCGCAATAAGCTTGTTGGATTCGCCATTGGCGAGGTGGCGCAGCACCTCCGCTTCACGGCTGGTGAGCTGGTTATCCTGGGCCATGGGCTTGGCCAGTTGCTGCGCCAGGTTGGCGCTGTAGTAGATGCCGCCGGCCATCACCGTTTCGATGGCGACCACGATATCCTTGCCCGGCGCGTCTTTCAGCACATAGCCGCGGGCGCCGGCCTGGATGGCCTGGGTCACGTATTCCAGCTTGTCGTGCATCGACAGGATCAGCACCGCAATCGCCGGGAATTGGCGCTTGAACAGGGCGGTGGCTTCAATGCCGTTGGTGCCGCGCATATTGATGTCCATCAGCACCAGGTCGGGGCTGTGCAAGCCTGCAGCTTCCAGCGCTTCGGCCGCGCTGCCTGCTTCCGCTACTACTTCGAATTGCGCCATGGCTTCCAGCCGCGCGCGCAGGCCGTCGCGCACCAGGGGATGGTCGTCTACCAGCAGGATTCTTGTTCGCAGCTCACTCATTGATTGCCTCTGTTGTCTACACGCGCCACCACGATGGTGCCGGCTGGCGAGGATTCGATGCGGAACTGGCCGCCGATCGCGTCCATGCGTTCCATCATATTCCGTAAGCCGATGCCACGCTTCGGATGGCCGGCGATGCCCTCGGCATCGAAGCCGCTGCCGTTGTCGGCGATGCGCAGCGTGACGCCTCCGGCATCGCCTTCAAGTTCAATATTGATGCGGGTGGCGGCTGCGTGGCGCTCGATATTGGTCAGCGCTTCCTGCGCAATGCGGAACAGCACCGTGTTGGCCACGTCCGGCAATCGGTCGGTGCAGCCGGCCGCGCTGAAGGCTACGTCGACGCCGATGTGCACGCGAAATTCAGCGGCCAGGTGGTCGAGCGCGGCCGCCAGGCCCAGGTCGTCCAGGATGGCGGGACGCAGGTTATGCGAGATGCGGCGCACCTCGCCCAGCACATTGTTCAACTGTTCCGCCGTGTGTTCGAAAGCTGCCTTGGCCTTGTCCTGCTGCGCAGGATTGCCAAGCCGGATAATGCCCGCTTCGATCTGCAGCTTGATCGACACCAGCCATTGGCTGATACCGTCGTGCAGGTCGCGCGACAGGCGCGCCCTTTCCTCCTCCTGCGATTCGACCACGCGCTGCGCCAGCACCTTGAGCTTGGCATCGGCCACGCGGTATTCGCGGATATTCAACGCCAGGCCGGACACGCCCACCGCCACCAGCGCCATGGCCGCAATCGCCGCCATCCACAGCAAGGTGTTGCGGATATTGCCGCGCTGCTGGGCGTCGACCTTGGCCAGCGCGGCGTCGACATCGTCCAGGTAAATGCCGGTGCCCAGCATCCAGCCCCATTCCGGCAATGGAATCACGTAGCCAAGCTTGGGGGCCGATTTGTGGGTGGATGGTTTGACCCAGTTGTAGCGCTCCAGCCCTCCCCCTTCACGGGCGCGGGCCAGCAGGCGCTGGATGGTGGGATTGCCTTCGTCGTCCCTCAGCATGAACAGGTTCTGCCCCACCAGCTCCGGCTGGCGCGGATGCATCAGCGAATTGCCCTGCATGTCGTAGACGAAGAAATATCCGTCATCACCGAAACTCAGGGTCGACAGGATGCGTTTCGCTTCGTCGAGCGTGGCCGGGTCCTTGCGGCCGGACTGCACCAGGTGGGCAATCGAATGGTTGGCCAGCGTGACGTAGTGTTTGAGTTCCGCTTCCTTGCTGGCCAGGTAGGCCTGCTGGATGGTGTCGCGCTGCTGGCGGGCGAGCGTGGTCGCCTGGTAGCGCACCGCAATGGCGATCGCGCACAGGGCCAGGATCAGGGGCGCAATGGCCAGGAACAGGAACTTTTGCCGCAGCTTCATGCGGCGATTGTAAGCCCGCTGCTGCGCGCTTGTCCTACGTAGTTGTACGGACGGCGTTTGCGTAGTGGTGCGCTTGTGACAGATATTCAATTCCTGAATACTGGCCATTCATCCTTGGAGGAGACCCCGATGAATCCCGTTATGAAGAAACTTGGCTGGGCGGCGATGTCCGTGCTGGGAGCCAGCGCCCTGGGCGTGATTGCCCTCAAGCGCGGCGAACCGGTCAGCGCCATCTGGCTGGTGATTGCAGCCGTTTGCGTGTACCTGATCGCGTACCGCTTTTACAGCCTGTTCATTGCCAAAAACGTCATGGGCCTGGAGGCTGACCGCCTGACCCCGGCCTACAAATACAACGATGGCCTGGACTACGTACCGACCAACAAGAACGTCCTGTTCGGCCACCACTTCGCCGCAATCGCCGGCGCCGGCCCGCTGGTCGGCCCCGTGTTGGCAGCGCAAATGGGCTACCTGCCTGGCATGCTGTGGATCCTGGCTGGCGTGGTGTTTGCCGGCGCCGTGCAGGACTTCATGGTGCTGTTCATTTCCACCCGCCGCGACGGCCGTTCGCTCGGTGACCTGATCAAGTCCGAACTGGGCCCGGTCCCGGGCAATATCGCGCTGCTGGGCACCTTCATGATCATGGTGATCATCCTGGCCGTGCTGGCCCTGATCGTGGTGAAAGCGCTGGCGCATTCGCCTTGGGGTTCCTTCACCGTGATGGCCACCATCCCGATCGCGCTGTTCATGGGTGTCTACACCCGCTACTTGCGCGTAGGCCGCATCGGCGAAGTATCGCTGATCGGCTTCGTGCTGCTGATGCTGGCCATCTTCGGCGGCCAATGGGTGCAGGAAAACCCGGCCCTGGCGCCAATGTTCGATTTCACCGGCACTGAGCTGACCTGGATGCTGATCGGCTACGGCTTCATCGCTTCCGTGCTGCCGGTGTGGCTGCTGCTGGCGCCGCGCGACTACCTGTCCACCTTCCTGAAGATCGGCACCATTGTCGGCCTGGCGCTGGGCATCGTGATCGTGTCGCCGATGCTGCAAATGCCTTCGCTGACCAAGTTCATCGACGGCACCGGCCCTGTGTGGAGCGGCAACCTGTTCCCCTTCCTGTTCATCACCATCGCTTGCGGTGCCGTTTCCGGCTTCCACGCGCTGATCTCCTCCGGCACCACGCCGAAGATGATCGAGAACGAAACCCATGCCCGCTTCATCGGCTACGGGGCGATGCTGATGGAATCCTTCGTCGCCATCATGGCACTGGTCGCCGCATCGACCATCGAGCCTGGCGTGTACTTTGCAATGAACAGCCCGGCCGCACTGCTCGGCACCACGGCCGAATCGGCGGCGCAGGCGATTTCCCAGTGGGGCTTCTACGTCACGCCTGAAATGCTGACCCAGACCGCCAAGGACGTGGGCGAAGCGACCATCATCTCCCGTGCCGGCGGCGCCCCTACCCTGGCGGTAGGCATGGCGCACATCCTGTCCAATGTAGTGGGCGGCAAGGCCATGATGGCGTTCTGGTACCACTTCGCCATCCTGTTCGAAGCGCTGTTCATCCTGACCGCTGTCGACGCGGGCACCCGCGCCGGCCGCTTCATGCTGCAGGATTTGCTGGGTTCCTTCGCGCCGTCGCTGAAGCGCACCGACTCCGTGTTCGCCAGTCTGCTGGCTACCGGCCTGTGCGTGGCTGCCTGGGGCTACTTCCTGTACCAGGGCGTGGTCGATCCACTGGGCGGCATCAACACCCTGTGGCCGCTGTTCGGCATCGCCAACCAGATGCTGGCCGCGATCGCGCTGATCCTGGCGACCTGTGTGCTGTTCAAGATGAAGCGCGCCAAATACGCCTGGGTCACCGTGCTGCCGACCGTCTGGCTGCTGCTGTGCACCCTGACTGCCGGCTGGCAGAAGATCTTCGACGCCAATCCGAAGATCGGCTTCATGGCCCACGCTGCGAAATACCAGGCCGCCCTGGCCGACGGCAAGGTGCTGGCACCGGCCAAGTCGATCGAACAGATGCAGCAAGTGATCTTCAACGACTACCTGGATGCGGGCCTGGCGGCCTTCTTCATGATCGTCGTGGTCAGCGTGCTGGTGTTCGGCGTGCGCACCGCGCTGGCGGCCTGGAACGCCAGCCGCCCAACCCATAACGAAGCCCCGGCCCAATACGCCGCTGCGGCCAAGTAACACCATGCTGGGCGAAATCGTCAAGGCAGGCCGCTACCTCGGACAGAGCATGCGGCTGATGTGCGGCCTGCCGGAATACGACACCTACGTCGCCCATCGCGAGAACACCCACCCGGGTGAGCCCGTGATGAGCTACGAGGAATTTTTCCGCGAGCGGCAAGAAGCGCGCTACGGCGGTGCAGGCAAGCGGGGTGGTTGCTGCTAGTGACTGGAAGTTAGAGCCAGATCAAAGTGTCGAAATTCTTAGCATTTATTCTTTGCCCGATGGAATCGTCCTTCGGCGGCGAAAATGCTCAACTTCGAACGGTCCGGCCTAAGCCAGAAACTGGCCATCATCTCCGTGCTCACCACCGGCAGCGCCTTGCTGCTGGTGTTCGTGGCGTTCGCGGTCGCGTCCATCCTTTCCCACACCAGCGAGGAACGCAAGCAGCTTACCTCGCTGGCTGACGTCATCGGCGCCAACAGCGTCGCCTCCCTGCTCTATGCCGACCGGCCGACGGCCGAACAAGCCCTGGCCGCGCTGGCGGTCAAGAGCGATATCACGCGCGCCGCCCTGTTCGACCGGGACGGCAAGCTGTTTGCCTCCTACCCTGCCCTGCGCGAACTGGCGCCCGACGCATTGGATGCGCCGCGCCTGCGGCAACTGGCATCCGGCGAACTGGCCGAGCGCGACGGTCCGCCGTGGGCGCCGCTGCTGCGGCTTTACCGGCCGGTGCGGGTGCGCCAGCATGTGATCGGGGCGGTGATGATCGAAGCCGGCCAGGCTTCCCTGTGGCTGGGCATCCTGCGCAACCTTAGCATTACGGCGGCGGCCACCGCCTCCTCGTTCTGGCTGGCGCTGGTGCTGTCGGCCCGCTTCCGCGAAGGCATTGCGGCGCCTATCGCGCAGTTGATTGCGGCGGCGGACAAGGTAAGCAGCAGCCAGACCTACGCCCAGGTGCAGCACCAGCGCAGCGATGAACTGGGTACGCTGATCGACAGTTTCAACGGCATGCTGGCGCAGATCGAGAGCCGCGACACCAAGCTGGCACAATACCGTGGCGAGCTGGAACGGCAGGTCAGCATCCGCACCGCGCAACTCGAAAAGGCCAAGGACTCGGCAGAAGCAGCCAGCCAGGCCAAGAGCGCCTTCCTGGCCAATATGTCGCATGAAATCCGCACGCCGATGAACGGGGTGCTGGGCATGGCGGAGCTGCTGGCAGCCACCCACCTCACCGAAACCCAGCGCCATTACACCAGCATGGTGCGGCGCTCGGGCGAGCACCTGCTGGTGATCATCAACGACATCCTCGACTTTTCCAAGGTTGAAGCGGGCAAGCTGACCGTTGAATACATCAACTTCAACCTGCGCGAGCTGCTGGACGATATCGAGAACGTGTTTGCGCCGCAAGCCCAGTCCAAGGGTATCGAGATGGAGTTCGCGGTGGCCAACAATATTCCGCTGGCGATCTGCGGCGATCCGAACCGGCTGCGGCAGGTGATCGTCAACCTGCTCGGTAATGCGGTCAAATTCACCGAGCAGGGGCGGATCACGGTTGCGGTCCGGGTGGCGGAGGAAGACGCCCAGTCGGCGCGCTTGCGGGTGGAGGTGCACGATACCGGCATTGGCGTATCGCGCGAGGCACGGGCCCATATCTTCGACTCTTTCTCGCAGGGCGACGGCTCGACAACCCGCAAACATGGCGGCACCGGCCTGGGCCTGGCGATTTCCAAGCAACTGGTGGAGCTGATGGGCGGCTCGATCGGCATCGATAACGCTTTGGGGCGTGGCTCGGTGTTCTGGTTCACCGTGCAGTTCGACAAGCGGCGCGTGGATGCGGACGAAGCGGGCTTCCAGCAAAAGCCGACCAAGGGCTTGCGCGCACTGGTGGTCGATCGCCAGGCCGAGAGTGCGCTGGCGCTGCAACGCCTGCTGACGCGCTGGCATTTGCAAGGCAGTTGCGCGCCCAGCGCTGCCGATGCGCTGCGCGAGCTGCATGCGGCCGCCGCGCGCGGGAGGCCCTACGATGTGGCGCTGCTCGACATGGGGCTGGACGATATTGGCGGGCTGGCTCTGGCGGCCGAGATCAAATCCGATCCCGATATTTCGCAGGTTCGCTTGATCCTGCTGGCTTCCGAACGCAATGCGGCGGACCAGGTGCAGCGCCGTGCTGCAGGGGTGGCGTTCCAGCTCATTAAACCGGTGCGCGAGCCTGATCTGTACGACTGCATCGTGACGCCAGTGCGCGCCAATGAGGGCGTGGGCGCAGTCGCCCTGGCCGGCGTAGCGCCGGCGCAGGTCTCGCCGCGTCCCCGCGCAGGCCAGCGTCCGCGCGCCTTGCTGGCGGAGGACAACCCGGTCAACGTGGAGGTGGCGTCGGCCATGCTGCGCGGCCTGGGCATGGAAGTGGCCTGCGCCGCCAACGGCGAAGAAGCGCTTGCCGCCGTGCGCGCCGGCGACTATGACCTGGTGCTGATGGACTGCATGATGCCGGTGATGGATGGCATGGCCGCTACCGCCGAAATCCGTCGCCTCGAACAACAGCGCGGACGCACACGCGCCACGCCGATCGTCGCCATCACTGCCAACGCCCTGCAGGGCGATCGCGAACGCTGCCTGGCGGCGGGCATGGACGATTACATCAGCAAACCGTTTTCGCAGCAGGCGCTGGCCGACACGCTGGGCCGCTGGATCGCACTGCCGCGCCCATCGCCCGCTCCCGACTCGCCGAGCGCCATGTTGTCCGCCGCACTGCCGTCAGCCCCGCCGGCTGCCATCAACCCGCTCGCGCTCGACGCCATCCGCGCCCTCAGCGCGGGCCAGGGTGAATTATTGCTGCAGCGCGTGCTGGCCACCTTCCTGCAAGACACTCCCCGCCAGCTCGCAGCACTACACGAAGCGGTCGCAGAAAGCGACCCAGGCACCATCCGCAAAACCGCCCACAGCCTGAAATCCAGCAGCGCCAACGTCGGCGCCGACACGCTGGCCAGGCTGTTCAAGGAGCTGGAACAGATGGCCCGCGCCGGCGACACCGATGGCGCGGCAGACCTGATAGCGCAACTGGAGCGCGAATTCCAGTCAGTCCGGCATTCGCTCAGTCTCATCCTGCCGAAGGGAGTATGACATCATGGCAGCGCTCTATTCACCCAAACGCGGTACCGTGCTGGTGGCGGATGACGATCCCGTCATGCGCCTGCTGATGCTTGAAATGCTGGCCCAAGTCGGGCTCGACGCCGTGGAAGCGAGCGACGGCCGCGCCGCCGTGGCCAGTTTCCGCGACAATGCGCCAGACCTGGTGCTGCTGGACGTCGACATGCCGCTGCTCGACGGCTTCTCCGTCTGCCGCGCCATCCGCAAGCTGGAAAGCTCGTCCCACATCCCCGTTATCATGGTTACCGGCGGCGACGACCTGGGCGCGGTCACGCAAGCCTATGAAGCCGGTGCCACCGACTTCGTCTCCAAGCCGATCAACTGGCCGATCCTCGGCCATCGCGTGCTGTATGTACTGCGCGCCAGCGATGCCATCGCCCGTCTGCGCATCGCCGACGCCCATAACCGCGCCGTACTGGCTGCCATCCCCGACACCTTCTTCCGCCTCAGTGCCGACGGCTACTACCTCGATTACGAAGAAGGCCATGAGCCAGGCGCCGATTTCGCCAGCCGCGAATGCGTGGGGCGGCACATCCGTGACGTGCTGCCCGCGCCGATTGCCAGCCGCATGCTCGATCAATTGTCGGCCGTGCTGCATTCCGCCTCGGTGCATTCGGTCGATTACGAACTGACGCGCGACGGCAGCGGCCACCACTTTGAAGCGCGCCTGGTGAGTACCGCATCCGGCGAAGTGCTCGGCCTGGTGCGCGACATCAGCGAACGCAAACGCACGGAAGAACAGATCCGCAAGCTGGCCTACTGCGACAGCCTGACCGGCATCCCCAACCGGCAGGCCTTCCTTGAGACCCTGGAGCGCGAACTGGAACGCTCGCAGCGCGAACAGCGCAAATTCGCCATCCTGTTCATGGACCTGGATTCCTTCAAGCGCATCAACGATACGCTGGGCCACAACGTGGGCGACCTGTTGCTGCAGATCGTCACCGAGCGCCTGCGCGAAACCATCCGCCCCAGCGACCACTTGTGCAGCCTGGCGCGCCTGGGCGGCGACGAATTCACCATCCTGCTGCCCGATATCGAACGGGTGGACGATGCGCTGGCCGTGGCGCACCGCGTGAAAGACGCCATGCGCCGCCCCTTCAACCTGGACGGCCATGAGATCTTCGTCACCGCCAGCATCGGCATCTCGCTCTATCCGGAAGATGGCGAGGACTGCACCTCGCTGCTGAAATTCGCCGACACCGCCATGTACCATGCCAAGAACTGCGGCAAGAACAACGCCAAGCTATACAGCTCTTCGCTGACGATGCAGATCATGAGCCACGTCAAGCTGGAAGTCGGATTGCGCAAGGCTTTGCAGAACAACGAGTTATACCTGCTGTACCAGCCGCAAGTCGACGTCCCCACTACCCGCATCGTCGGCGTGGAGGCATTGATTCGCTGGAGGCACCCTGAACACGGCATCATCCCGCCGACGGAATTCATCCCTCTGGCGGAAGAAACGGGGCTGATCGTGCCGATCGGCGAATGGGTGCTGCGCACCGCCTGTGGCCAGGCGCGCGCCTGGCAGCGCGAATGCGAGCGGCCGATCCGCATGGCGGTCAACCTCTCCGCCCGCCAGTTCAAGGACGAAAACCTGGCGCAGATCGTGTTGGCCGTGCTGCACGACACCGGCCTCGATCCCAGCCTGCTCGAACTGGAACTGACCGAAGGCACCTTGATGGACAACGCCCTCGCCACGCTGGCCACGCTGGAGCAGTTGCGCGGCATCGGCGTGTTCTTATCGATCGACGATTTCGGCACCGGCTACTCGTCCATGAGCTACCTGAAACGCTTCGACGTGCGCGCGCTGAAGATCGACAAGAGCTTTATCAGCGGCCTGCCGCAGGACAGCGAAAACGCCGCCATCACGCGCGCCATCATCGCCATGGCGCACGGCTTGAAAATGATCGTGGTGGCAGAAGGAGTCGAAACGCCCGAGCAACTCGACCTGCTGAAGCACTACGGCTGCGACATGGCCCAAGGCTACCTGCTCGGCCGCCCCGCCCCGCAGGACGCCATCAGCCAGATGCTGGCGTGCGTAGGATCAGGTGCTGCGGCGGTCTAGCATGGCGCGGGCGATGGTGCCGGCGTCCACGTATTCGAGTTCGCCGCCCACCGGCACGCCGCGCGCCAGGCGGGTTACGGCCAGGCCGCGGGCTTTCAGCATTTCGCTGATGTAGTGGGCAGTGGCTTCGCCTTCATTGGTGAAGTTCGTTGCCAGCACCACTTCTTCCACCACGCCGTCGGCGGCGCGCGCCAGCAGCTTTTCGAGGTGGATGTCTTTCGGGCCGATGCCGTCCAGCGGCGACAAGCGGCCCATCAGCACGAAATACAGGCCTTTGTAAGTCAGGGTGGATTCGATCATCACCTGGTCGGCCGGCGTTTCGACCACGCATAGCTGGCGCTTGTCGCGCGACTCGTCGGCGCAGGTGTCGCAGATTTCGGTTTCGGTGAAGGTATTGCACAGGGCGCAGTGGTGCACCTGCTCCACTGCCTGGTACAGGGCGCGCGAGAGCATGGCGGCGCCTTCGCGGTCGTGCTGCAGCAGGTGGAAGGCCATGCGCTGGGCCGACTTGGGACCGACGCCAGGCAGGCGGCGCAGCGCCTCCGTCAAAAATTCAAAGGACTTCGCCATTGGCTCAGGATTGCTTGAAGGCGCTCAGGAAATCGGCCGTCTTGGTGGGCACGAATTCGGTGATCGTGTAGCTTGCAGCACCCGCTTCATTGAACGGATCCAGCTCGATCACCGCTTCGATATCGGCCCGGCTGTCGGCCGTGGCAAGAATGACGCCGCCGGTACGCGGCACCAGGCGTCCAGACATCAGGAACATGCCGTTGGCATATTGCTCGCGCAGGTACTCGCTATGCGCGGCGAGGAGCTTGTCGATCTCCTCGGCCGGTTTCAGGTACGTGAGCGTGATGATGAACATGATGCAGGTTTAGAACGGCATCTTGAAGCCAGGTGGCAGAGGCATGCCGGCGGTCAGGCCGCTCATTTTTTCGGAAGCGGTGGCTTCGGCCTTGCGCACGGCGTCATTGAAGGCGGCAGCTACCAGGTCTTCCAGCATGTCCTTGTCGTCGCCCAGCAGCGATGGATCGATCGAAACGCGCTTCACATCGTTCTTGCAGGTCATCACGACCTTCACCATGCCGGCGCCGGCCTGGCCTTCAACTTCGATCAGGGCCAGCGCTTCCTGCGCCTTCTTCATATTGTCCTGCATGGCTTGCGCTTGCTTCATCAGGCCGGCCAGTTGGTTCTTCATCATGGTGTGGTTCTCCGTATTTCGGTGTTGAATATTGGGTTTAGTGCGCGGGCGTCATCGGCGCCACGATCGAGCCGGGCACGATGAAGGCGCCGAAGTCGCGCGCCATTGCTTTGATAAATGGGTCGGCGGCCACTGTTTCTTCAGCGGCGCGCTGGCAGTTGTCGCGGTGGACCTGGGCTTCGACGCTGGTGGTGTACCAGGCCTTGCCAATTTCGGTCTCGACGCGCGCGGCCCGGCCGAAGCGTTCGGTCAGCGCGGAGGTCAGTTTCTCCACGTTGGCCGGGGTGGCCCAGGTTTCGATCGGGCAGCGGATCCGGAACACGGCCATATTGCCGTCGAAGCTGCAGCTTACCAGTTCGGCTTGCGTTGCCAGTTGCTGCGCCACGCCGCGCAGCGGCAGGTGGGCGGCCAGCGCTGGCCAATTGCCATCCCAGCCCAGTTCGGGAATCGGGTTGATGACATATTCATATGGCGCCTTGGCTGGCGCGGCCGCGCGATGCTGCGGTGCCTGCGAGATCCCGGAAATGTGGTCGGCGCCGGCCGGCACTGCGGAATCTTCGGAGAAGTCGGTTACCCAGGGCGGGAGGTCGTCTTCTTCCGCTTGTTGCTGCACCGGGGCGGCACGGCGCTGTTGCACTTGATGTGGAGCTTCCATCACGGTGGCGGTGCCGCCCTGCTCGTCCCATGGTGCGCCGGCTTGCGCGGATGGTGCACTTGGAGCTGGAGCGTCTTCCCACGGTGCCGGTGCACGCGGCGCGGCAGGTGCCGAGTATTGGGCTTGTGCCGGAGCGGACGGCATCGCGGCGCGCGGCGCTGCGGCTGGCGCGGCGTGTGCAGCGGCGGCCGGTGCAGCAGCAGGCGGCGATGCAGGGGCGTCGGCTTGCGGTGCCGCTGGACGTGCTGGCGCCGGGGCTCGCTGGCCGGTGCGGGCGGCGGCCGCGGCGCGCGCGGCTTCCAATGCAGCGGTGATGGCCATTTTTGCGGGGCTCATCGGGCGGCTGTCGGCTGCAGGCGCTGGCGGCGGTGCAGTAAGCTGCGGTGCCGGAGCAGGAGCAGGAGCAGCAGGCTGCGGCGCCGGCGCGGAGTCCGATGCGGTGGCCGGCGCAAAAGCCTGCGGTGCCGGTTCGGATGCCGCCGCCGGTGCGTCTGCCGATGCAGTGTCTTGCGAAGCGCCGCTCGGCACGCTGGCCAGGTGCGAAGCGCTGGCCGCATTCGCTGCGGCCGCAGCGGCAGGCGCGACTTGCTGGACAGGCGGCGCAGGCGGCACGGCTGGCGGCACTGACGGAACCGAGGAAAATGCGCCGGCCGGCGCAGGCTGGCCAACCGGAACACTCATGCGGTCCGCGGTTGCGGCCGAAGCAGCCATGGCGGCGGCTGCAGCGGCGCGAGCCGGATTCGCCCCGGCGGGACGAGCCGCTACCGGGGCGCCGGCCGGTTGGCCATCCGCCCCGCCCATGCCGGGCCGAAAGGCAAGCATGCGTAACAGGGTCATGGAGAAGCCGGCATATTCATCCGGCGCCAGTCCCAGTTCATTCCGGCCATGCACGGCGATCTGGTAATACAACTGCACTTCCTCTGCATCGAACAGGGAAGCCAGGCGCACCACATCGTTATATTCGGGCAGGTCCGCAGGCACGGCGGAAGGCACGGTCTGCGCCAGCGCGATCCGGTGCAGCAAGGTGCCAAGGTCTTGCAAGGCGCCGTTGTAAGACAGCGAACGCGTCGCCATTTCATCGGCAACCGCCATCAGGTCCGCGCCATCCTTATTGGCCAGCGCATCAAGCAAACGCACCAGGTAGGACTGGTCCAAAGCGCCCAGCATGCCCTGCACTGCATCCAGCGTCACAGCGCCGGCGGCGTAGGCAATCGCCTGGTCGGTCAGCGACAAGGCGTCACGCATCGAACCATGTGCGCCCTGTGCCAGCAGGCGCAAGGCAGGCTGTTCGAATACCACGTTTTCCTGGCCCAGGATATTTTCCAGGTGGCCGACGATATGCCCCGGCGGCATCTGCTTCAGGTTGAACTGCAGGCAGCGCGACAGCACAGTGACAGGAATCTTTTGCGGATCGGTGGTCGCCAGAATGAACTTGATATGCTCGGGCGGCTCCTCCAGCGTCTTCAGCATCGCATTGAAGGCGTGGTTGGTCAGCATGTGGACCTCGTCGATCATATAGACCTTGAAGCGCGCATTGGACGGGGCGTACACCGCCTGCTCGAGCAACTGCGCCATTTCGTCGACGCCACGGTTGGATGCCGCGTCCATCTCGACATAGTCGACAAAACGGCCGCCATCGATCGCGGTACAAGCCTCGCATACACCGCACGGGGTAGCCGTGATGCCGCCATTGCCGTCCGGTCCAACGCAATTGAGCGACTTGGCCAGGATGCGGGACAGCGTCGTCTTGCCGACACCGCGCGTCCCGGTAAACAGGTAGGCGTGGTGCAGGCGACCGGTATGCAACGCATGGGTCAGCGCACGCACAACGTGCTCCTGGCCGACAAGCGTTTCAAAGTTCCGGGGACGGTATTTGCGAGCGAGGACTTGATAGGACATGATCAGGATTTTACCGTAGATAGCAGGTGCTGCGGACAACATTAGACGTTTGGCCAGACTTCGTCTAGACTTTGCCTTTTTTGCAACCGCACCCCCATGAAAAAGCTGCTCCTGATTGCCCTGTTGGCCAGCGCCAGTGGCGCCCACGCGGAAGAGCGTGAATGGACCACCTATAGGAAGTTTGTCGAATCGATCCGCCTGGATCGCTTTTACGCCCTGCCCGCCTCCGAGCGCGATAAGCTGGACTTCTACCTGACAGTGGAACCGTCCAACAAGAAACTCAAGGCAGCAGACATGAATTTAACGGTGGTGCATGGCGGCACGCGCACCGCCCTGCCGCTAGACGACAAGTCCCACCTGCGCATGGCGCCCAACCCGCAATGGTTGGCCGAAGACGCCAAAATCATGACCACCCAGGGGAAAGGCGAAAAGATCAGCGTAATCTACAACCTGGATGCGATCGTCCCGGAAGGCACGCAATGGCCATATAACAAGTTGATGGGCAGCGTAGCCCAGGGCAATGCAGCCATTGGCAAGGTTGCCGGCGCCTTTAGCTGGTTCGCGCCGACAATGAAGTCCGTCCTGCTGACCTTTGACAAGCCATCCCAGTTGACGATCCAATCGAGGAGCGGCATCAAGCGCTTCCTCAGCGACGCCGGCAACAAGATCCGTTTGCCGGCCGATACAGCGCTGCTGAAGGAAAATCCGCTGGTAGAGACTTCCGCCTGCCCCCTACAAGCCGAGCTGGATTCGGAGTGAGAAAATAAAAAAAGCTGCCAGTGGCAGCTTTTTTCATGAATTCAAGGAGGCGAGCCTGATCTGCGGCACTTGCGGTGAACAGCTTTGGCTGCTTCGTTCCCGACCTGACCAGGTTAACCGTGCCACAATGCGCAGGGGCCCGCCCGGGCGCAATTATAGGCTATAAACCTAGCTGCTGCCAAATTTCATCCACACGGGCCTTCACTTCAGGCGTCATGGCGATCGTGGTACCCCATTCCCGGCTGGTTTCACCCGGCCATTTATTGGTGGCGTCGATGCCCATCTTGCTGCCCAGGCCACTGACCGGCGAAGCGAAATCCAGGTAGTCGATAGGCGTATTGTCGACCAGCGTGGTGTCGCGGGTCGGATCAACGCGGGTTGTTATCGCCCAGATCACTTCCTTCCAGTCGCGGATGTTCACGTCCTCGTCCACCACGATAATGAATTTGGTATACATGAACTGGCGCAGGAAGCTCCACACGCCGAACATCACGCGCTTGGCGTGGCCCGCGTACTGTTTGCGGATCTGCACCACCGCCATGCGGTAGCTGCAGCCTTCCGGCGGCAAGTAAAAGTCGGTGATCTCGCTGAACTGCTTCTGCAGCAGCGGCACGAAGACCTCATTCAGCGCAACGCCCAGCACTGCCGGCTCATCCGGCGGCTTGCCTGTATACGTCGAGTGGTAGATCGGGTCACGCCGCATGGTGATGCGGTCGATGGTGAAGACCGGGAACCAGTCCTGCTCATTGTAATAGCCGGTATGGTCGCCATACGGGCCTTCCAGGCCATGCTCGTAGCCGGAAGGATGGTTTTCATCCGGATAGATATGCCCTTCCAGCACAATCTCCGCCGAAGCCGGCACACGCAGCTCGCTGCCGATAGCCTTCACCAGTTCGGTGCGGCTGCCGCGCAGCAGGCCTGCAAATTGATATTCCGACAGGCTGTCCGGCACTGGCGTGACTGCGCCGAGGATAGTCGCCGGGTCGGCACCCAGCGCGACGCAGACCGGATAAGGCTGGCCTGGATTCTTGATGCAGTGCTCACGGAAATCCAGCGCGCCGCCGCGATGCGCCAGCCAGCGCATGATCACCTTGTTTCGCCCCAGTACCTGCTGGCGATAGATGCCCAGGTTCTGGCGCTTCTTGTTCGGGCCTTTAGTAATTACCAGGCCCCATGTAATAAGGGGCGCTACATCGCCAGGCCAGCAATGCTGGATCGGCAGGCGGCCCAGGTCCACGTCGTTGCCTTCCCAGACAATCTCCTGGCATGGCGCGCCGCGCATCTCTTTCGGCGACATATCCCATACTGCCTTGACCAGGGAGCCCAGTCCCATCAAGTCCTTGAAGCCTTTGGGCGGCTCGGGTTCTTTCAACTGTGCCAGAACGTGGCCGATCTTGCGCAACTCACCCACATCGTCAGCGCCCATGCCCAGCGCCACGCGCCGCGGGGTGCCGAACAGGTTGCCCAGCACCGGCATGTCGAAACCAGCCGGCTTCTCGAACAGGATGGCCGGCCCGCCGGCACGCAGGGTACGGTCGCAGACTTCCGTCATCTCGAGGTGTGGCGAAACAGGCAAGCTTGTGCGCTTAAGTTCGCCCATTGCTTGCAGTTGAGAAATAAAATCTCGGAGATCGCGATATTTCATACTTTTTTACGATTTTTTTGCTCCGGACGGGGCGTCTGAGCACTTTTAGTCAAGCCGTTGATTTTATTGGTTTTTGTCAATGTGTTCACGAGAAAATCATACTCAAAAGTAATAAAGAACGCGAGTGTTAGTATTGACTAGATATAATACCCCTCCTACAATTTGACCTACCTGATGAGGGCATGGCCTTTATGCCAACTAAGTTGTCACTCATTACATTCACGGAGTATCCGGGCTCCACAGACATTTTAAGGAGTGTTTTTCACGAGGCGTCTGCCTCCATCCCGGAAAAAGTTGTGTTGCAACTGGCCCCATAGACCCGCCAGCTTTAGCAAACAATGATGGCGTCCAGTCCCGTGCGACCTGTGCGGCGGTGGACGAAGATAACACTGATGTAACGACTATGGCACGTCGAATTGACCGCGGTTTTCACGCGGCGGGGACGCGTTTTGACTCTTACATTTCAGGGGAGTTCTGAATGAACAATCGATTCAATGGGTTGCTTGATAGCGCCCGCCTGTGGGCTTGCCAGCCCGCCGCGTGGATTTCCACGCAGAGCATTTCGGCACGCGGTCTGCTGACCGCCGCTCAGTCCATGCTGAGCCTCCTGGGTATCGCTGCACTGGTTATGGCTTGCGCCATGGTTGCCCGTCCTGAACTGGCATCCGACCTGGCTCACGCCCTGCGCGGCCAGCCGCCAGCGCCCCAACAAGTTGTCGTTGCACCTCCACTGTCCGAGCTGATGGAAGCGCCTGCTGCGCGTCCTGCCGGGCTGGTCATCGCCACTGCCGAATCGCAGCTTGCCGGCGAGGACAAAGACCTGGTGGGCTCCAAGAAGCAGCAGGATGCCGTGACCAACTGGCTGTCCAAGCGCTACCGCGTAGCTGGCGATGCGACCAATATGCTGGTCTCCACCGCCTACCTGACCGCTCGTGAAATCAAGCTGGATCCACTGCTGATCCTGGCCGTAATGGCGATCGAGTCCGGCCTGAATCCGTTCGCGGAAAGCCCGATGGGCGCGCAAGGCCTGATGCAGGTGATGTCCAAGGTCCACACCGACAAATTCCAGGACATGGGCGGCGTGCAGGCAGCGCTGAATCCAGTGGCCAACATCCGCGTCGGCGCCCTGATCCTGCGGGATTACGTGGCAAAGGGCGGTTCCGTTGAAGCCGGCCTTAAATCCTATGTTGGCGCGGCAGCCTTCGAAACCGATGATGGCTATGGCTCGCGCGTGATGGCGGAATACTCCCGCCTGAAGCAGGTCTCCGCCGGCAAGAAGGTGCCTTACATCACTCCGCCACAGCAGGTTGCTGCCGCCCCTGCCCCGGTCAAGGCGAAAGATGCCCCAACCACCGTGGCACAGGCTGACAAGCCCATCAGCGCAGACCAGTTGGCAGGCCTGTAAGCGCCGGCCCGCCGCGCACGAAGCCACCCCCGGGTGGCTTTTTTATTATGTGCGGCGCAGAATGGGGCCATGTCGACCTCAAACCACTTGCTCATCTCCGAGCGGGCCTTGCAGCAAACCGTGGGCTGGATCGCCTTCCTGATGCCGGTCAGCGTTCGCCTGCTCGCCTTTCTTTCGCCCGACCAGGTCTGGACTACCAATTCCATCAGCGCCTATTACTACAGCAGTGCACGCGACGTCTTCGTCGGCGCCCTGGTCGTGGGCGGCGTAGTGATGGCGTTCTTTAATACCGGTCATCGGCGCGACCGCTGGATTTCCATATTGGCCGGCGCATCGGCAATCGGCATCGCACTCTTCCCGATGAAGATCTCGATCGGCGTCCTCAGGTCGCCAGGCACCATCCTGCCGGACGACGAAACCAAACTGGTGGCGGCCCTGCTGCATGCTCCTCACGGACCGCTGGGCTACCACTTCCTTTTCGTGGCTGCCTTCTTCGTGCTGACGTTTTATCTGGTGACGTTCCGCTTCCGCGCCAATACGCCGTCCATGCCAACGCAGGAGAAATGCACGCGCAATAAGGTCTACATTGCCTGCGGTGCCATGATGGCGGTGGCCTTCGTGTGGATAGCAATCCTGGAGCTGAATGGGCAGCAGCAGTCCATCTTCTGGCCGGAGACCCTTGCGGTCATGGCCTTTTCAGCCGCATGGCTGGTGAAGGGGCAACTGGTACTGAAAGACGGGCCTGCGGACAGTGCCGCAGGCGCCGGGGGAAGGGATTAACGCTTCTTGTCTGCCGCGACTTCGTCAGCGCGCAGTTGGGCGGCCAGCTTGTCCAGCACGCCGTTCACGTATTTGTGGCCATCGATACCGCCGAAGGACTTGGTCAGTTCCACTGCCTCGTTGATCACCACGCGGTATGGGATCTCGACGTGGTTCTTCAGTTCATAGGCGCCGATCAGCAGCACTGCATGCTCGATCGGGGACAGCTCGCCAATGCCGCGATCGACCAGCGGCGTGAACACTTCACGCAGTTCGACCGATTGCTTGATGGTGCCGCGCAGCAGGTCGGCAAAATACTCGCCGTCCGCCTTGTCGAAGCCATGGGCGCCGCGGATATTATTGACGACCTTGGTCGCTTCTTCATTGTTCAGCAGCCACTGGTACAGGCCCTGGAGCGCGAACTCACGCGCGCGGTGGCGCGGCGTGCGGTTCTTGCTAGGGTTAGCGTGCGTCATATTGTCAGTCATGTTCTTACCTTCTTGTTGAATTACTCGTCGTCGCCCAGGTCCTGGTGCAATTCTTCCAGGGCGATCGACAGGTTGGCCATTTCCACTGCGCAGCGGGCAGCTTCGGCACCTTTGACGGCCATGCGGACTTCCGCTTGTTCGTCGTTTTCGGTGGTCAGGATGGCGTTGGCGATTGGGATGCTGTAGTCCAGGCCCACGCGGGTTACGCCCGCGCCGGATTCGTTGGACACCAGTTCGAAGTGGTAGGTTTCGCCGCGGATGACGGCGCCCAGCGCGATCAGCGCGTCGAACTGGTTGGATTCGGCCATCTTCTGCAGCACCAGCGGAATTTCCAGCGCGCCCGGTACGGTCACGTGCAGGATGTCTTCATCTTCCACGCCCAGGTTCTTCAGCTCCTGCAGGCATGCGGACAGCAGGCCATGGCAAACGTCTTCGTTGAAGCGCGCTTGCACGATGCCGATGCGCAGGTTTTCGCCGGACAGGTTGGTTTCGTAGGTTGCTACGGTCATGGTGTACCTCTTTCTAAGGATATTGGATTATGCCGCGCCTGTTAATCAGGCGGCAGGTTTGGCCATGTAGCCGGTGACTTCAAGGTTAAAGCCGGTCATCGAAGGCATCTTGCGCGGGCTGGCCAGCAACTGCATCTTGTGGACGCCCACGTCGCGCAGGATTTGCGCGCCAATGCCATAGCTGCGCAGGTCCATGCTGGCAGCGCGGCCGGTTGGACGCACGTTCTTGTCCAGCGCATCCAGCTGGCCGAACAACTGCTCGGCGGTCTCGCCGCAATTCAGCAGCACCATCACGCCCTGCTCCGCCGCCTTGATTGCCTTCATCGAGGACGACACGTTCCAGGAATGGGTAGTGGCTTCGGTTTCCAGCAGGTCCAGGATCGACACCGGCTGGTGTACGCGCACCAGCGATTCCTTGCCTGGGGCCATGTCGCCATGCACCAGCGCCAGGTGGGCCGCGCCGCTTGGCTTGTCGCGGAAAGCGATCATGCGGAAGTCGCCGTGCGCGGTGCGCAGCGGACGTTCGGCAATACGCTCCACCATGCATTCATTCTGGCTGCGATAGTGGATCAGGTCGGCGATGGTGCCGATCTTCAGGCCGTGTTCCTTGGCGAATTCCAGCAGCTCCGGCAGGCGCGCCATGGTGCCGTCGTCCTTGATGATCTCGCAGATCACGGAAGCCGGCATCAGGCCAGCCATCGCAGTCAGGTCGCAGCCCGCTTCGGTATGACCGGCGCGCATCAGCACACCGCCCGGCACTGCGCGCAGCGGGAAAATGTGGCCCGGCTGCACGATATCGCTTGGCTTGGCGCCTTTGGCCACGGCTACCTGGATGGTCTTGGCGCGGTCGGCAGCCGAAATACCGGTAGTCACGCCCTCCGCCGCTTCGATCGACACGGTGAAATTGGTGCCGAACGAAGTGCCGTTCTTGGCGGTCATCATGGTCAGGTCGAGCTGGTTGCAATGCTCTTCGGTCAGGGTCAGGCACACCAGGCCGCGCGCATGCTTGATCATGAAATTGATCGCTTCCGGCGTGACGTGTTCGGCGGCCAGCACCAGGTCGCCTTCGTTTTCACGGTCTTCTTCATCGACCAGGATCACCATGCGACCGGCGCGCAGTTCGGCGACGATTTCTTCGGTGCTGGAAATGGACATATTTTTTCCTTTGATGTGAGGCACAGAGCGTTTCTTTGTTAACCCGCTATTTTAAAGGATTTGGCGCACTTCCGCCCCTTGGGCGCCGCCTTTAGGGGTTTTGGCCTAGACTGAATTGCTTTTTCAACCCTGAAGGAGGCAACGATGAAGACTAGCGGTTCGGCCGTCTGGACTGGCGGCATCAAGGATGGACGCGGAGCGATCAGTACGGCAAGCGGCGCGCTACAGGCGGCGCCGTATGGATTTTCCAGCCGTTTCGAGGGCAAGCCGGGCACCAATCCGGAAGAATTGATCGGGGCGGCGCATGCCGGCTGCTTTACCATGGCCCTGTCGCTGATCCTTGGCGAAGCGGGTTTTACCGCAGAAAAGATGGAAACCAAGGCTGAAGTGACGCTGGACAAGGTGGCCGACGGCTTTGCCATCAGCGCCATCCACCTTGACCTGCAGGCTAAAATTCCTGGCGCCGACAAGGCAAAGTTCGAAGAGCTTGCCAATAAGGCAAAACTGGGCTGCCCGGTTTCGAAGCTGTTCAATACCAACATCACCCTCACCGCTACCTTGCTGTAACGGCTCGCCGGGGCGCCACGCGCGCCCTTTCAAAATTTTCCTTGAATTTTTTAATTGCGATCACTATTATTAAGTCATTCGATGACGATCGTCATCATTAACCCTCAAGGAAACCATCATGAAGCTCAAAGATTCCGTCGTATTCATCACTGGCGCAAACCGTGGCCTGGGCCTGCAACTGGCGAAAGTAGCCCTGGCTGCCGGCGCGAAAAAAGTCTACGGCGCGGCCCGCGACCCCAAAACGGTCACCCTGCCCGGCGTGACGCCAGTCCAACTGGATGTCACCAATCACGACGAAATCGCTGCGGTCACCCGCGAATACAAAGATGTCTCCGTACTGATCAACAATGCCGGCATTGTCCGCGCCGGCGGCATCCTGGCCGACAACGCCCTCGAACAAGCACGCGCCGAACTGGAAACCAACTTGATTGGCCCAATGTTGCTGAGCAAAGGCTTCGCCCCGACATTAAAAGCCAACGGCGGCGGCGCCATCGTCAACATCCTGTCCGTGCTGGCGTGGTACAGCCAAGGCCCGACCAATACCTACAGCATGTCGAAGTCCGCCGCCTGGGCGCTGACCAACGGCCTGCGTGTCGAACTGGCCACACAAGGTACGCAAGTGGTGGGTGCCCACATGGGCTATATGGATACCGACATGACCGCCGGCTACGAAATCGACAAGATCAAGCCGGAAGAAGTCGCCAAGCAGATCTTTGCAGCGCTGGCGGAAGGAAAAGAAGAGGTGCTGGCGGATGACCTCACCCGCCAGATCAAGCTGGGAATCAACGCCGAACTGCCAGCCTACATCGCCGCCGCGCGAGCAGCCGCATAAAGTGCTTAAGGGATCATCCCTAGTGTGCCGAGCCAGGTTTCGACCAGGCCTGGCCACTTCGTGATCGCGGACTTGTCGTGACGCAGTCCGAACGCGTGACCGCCCTGCGCATAAAGATGCATCTCGACAGAGACATTGGCATTTCTCAGTGCCGCATAATAGAGAAGGGAAAACTCGACTGGATCAATCGGATCGTCCTGCGCATGCACGAGGAAAGTCGGCGGTGTCTGGCTAGTGACAGTGATGGCCGGATTTAACCTTGAGAGGTCGGCCTTGTAATTGGCCGACATATGCCCAGGATAAAGGGCAATGGCAAAATCCGGACGACAGCTCTCTTCATCTGCCTTGTCGACTGGTACATAGTTGCGCTTGTGATGAGTGCTGACGGAAGCCACCAGATGACCGCCAGCGGAAAAACCAATTACACCGATCTTGTGCGGGTCGATGTTCCATTCGGAGGCATGATAGCGAACAAGTCCGACGGCCCGCTGTGCATCCTGCAGCGCCGTGTGCACTTTCGGGATAACGCGCATATTGCGTTCCGTATCCCAGTGCGGGCCGGACCCCGGCACACGGTATTTGAGGAGCGCACAAGTCACGCCGATTGATGTCAACCAGTCGCAGACTTCGGTGCCTTCGAGGTCAATTGCCAGCACCCGGTAGCCACCGCCCGGAAACACGACAACGGCAGCCCCCGTGTTCATCGCCTTTGGCGAATAGACCGTCATCGTTGGGCGTGTGACATTGGCCACTTCGAGCCAAGGGCGCCCAGCGACGAGCTTATCTTCGCGTATCCGCAGTTCGCTTTCCGGCCCGCGGGGCGCTTGCGCATCAGGGATAGCGCCCGGCCAGATCGGCATTTGCCGAAGCCCCTCCGCAGGCGCCCAGGGGCCGGCTTGCGCGTTCGAAGCGAAAACTAGTGCAACGACGCAAAAAAAGATACGCATGTGAGAGGGCACAGCCAAGCGGCCGCTTAGCTTTTAAGCGACAGCATGCGCTCCACGTAGCGGGCGATCAGGTCGATCTCGAGGTTGACCCTGGAGCCCGCTTTCAGGTGCTTCAGGGTGGTGACCTGGATGGTGTGCGGGATCAGGTTGATCGAGAACGAGCAGCCGGATGCGCTGTCTTCAACGCGATTGACGGTCAGCGACACACCATTCACCACCACCGAACCTTTGTAAGCCAGGTATTTCGCCAGGTCGCGCGGCGCTTCGATCACCAGTTCGTGCGATTCGCCGACCGGTTCGAACTTGCGCACCACGCCCAGGCCATCGACGTGGCCGGAGACCAGGTGGCCGCCCAGGCGCTCGGCCAGGGTCAGGGCTTTTTCCAGGTTCACTTCGGCGGTGGTGTCGAGGCCGACGGTCTTGTTCAGGCTTTCGCGCGAAACGTCGACGGTGAAGCCGGTCGCGGTTTTCTCCACCACCGTCATGCAGGCGCCGTTCAGGGCGATCGAGTCGCCCAGGCCAACGTCGGCCATCGGCAGGCCGCCTGCGTCCACGTCCAGGCGCACGCCTGCATCCGCGCCGCCTTCCAGCGGGGTTACCGTTTTGATTTTGCCGACTGCGGCTACGATTCCAGTAAACATAGTGATCTTTATTGAGGATTGAATCGGGCAAGGATACGCAAATCGGCGCCGACTTGCTTAACCTCGTGGAATTTCAGGCTGTGCTTGCCGCTGAGCTCAGTCAGCGCAGGCAGGGCGAACATGCCTTGCGCGTCGCCCAGCAGGGTTGGGGCCAGGTAGACCAGCAGTTCGTCCACACAGCCTTCGCGGATCATGGAGCCATTCAGCTTGCCGCCCGCTTCGACGTGCAGTTCGTTGACCTGCCGGCGGCCCAGCTCGCGCATCAGTTCTGGCAAATCGACTTTGCCGTGGGCGTTGGGCAGCACGATGATTTCGGCGCCCTTGTCGCGCAGGATTGCTTCTTTTTCCGGGTGATGGGCGGCGGCGACGATCCAGGTGCCGCCGCCTTCCAGCACGCGCGCTTGCGGGCTGATTTCCAGCTTGCTGTCGACCACAATGCGACGCGGTTGGCGCGGGGTCTCGACGGCACGCACGTTCAGTTGCGGATCATCGGCCTTCACCGTGCCGATGCCGGTCAGGATGGCGCAGGCGCGGGCACGCCAGGCGTGGCCGTCGGCACGCGCCTCGGGTCCGGTGATCCACTGGCTTTGGCCATTATGCAGGGCGGTCATGCCATCCAGGCTGGCGGCGGTTTTCATCCGCACCCATGGCAAGCCGTGGCGCATGCGGTGGAAGAAGCCGATATTCATCTCATAGGCCTGGTCGGCCAGCAGCCCGCTGGCAACCTCGATTCCGGCGGCAGAGAGGCGCGCCATGCCATTGCCGGCAACCAGCGGGTTCGGATCTTCCATCGCCGCGACAACGCGGCCCAGGCCTTCCCGCACCAGAGCGTCGGCACAGGGCGGCGTGCGGCCGTGGTGGCTGCAGGGTTCCAGCGTGACGTAGGCGGTGGCCCCGCGCACGTCGTGGCCACGGCGCTTGGCATCCTTCAATGCCTGGATTTCGGCATGATCCTGGCCCGCGGCTTGCGTCACGCCTTCGCCGATCACCGCGCCATCGCGCACGATCACGCAGCCGATGCGTGGATTCGGGGAGGTGGTGAACAGCCCTTTTTCTGCCCATTGCAGGGCAAGCCGCATGCCTTCGAGGTCGCTGTTGATATTCATATGCTTGCGCAGGTTGCCGGTTCCAGGGCTGGATCGCATAAACGCGCCCTGCCCTGCATATTGATCTTGATATTGCGCTGCGCGCCGGCCAGTTCAAGGGTGATGGTGCCAAAGTTGGCGGCATTCGGGTGGGCGGCGCGGCAGCTTCGTCCTGCTGCATTATATGAAATATAGGCCGGGGCCGTGTTGTCGGTGAACCTGGCCCTTACCTGCAGGCGCTCCGGCGCGGCCACGTGGCGGTACAGGATTGCTTCACCTGCGTCAGGACTGCGATTGGAATTGGCGTCGATAATAATCAGCCAACCTTGCTGCCAATTGCCGTTTTCGGCGAGCAGGGTTACCACGCGGCGGCGGGCGATGGCCTGGGCCCGGGTATCGTTGATGGCCGCCAGCAGATCGGCGGAGGCGCTGCGCAATTGGCGCCCAGCCAGCATATTGCTCAGATCAGGCAGTGCCGAGGCGAACAGGACCGACAGGATGGCCAGGACGATCATCAGCTCCAGCAGGGTGAAGCCGGGGCGCGTCCCTGCCGGCTGGCGGAGCGCATGTTTCAGCGCCAGCAGCTGCGTGAGGGACCTGTCGCGAGGTGAAGCCCGCTGCTGGTGAGAATGAGGCGTTCGCATTGCGGATCCCTGAAGTGGCGGTCGACGTTGGGCGTGCCGGGCGTGGCGACCAGTTGGATGCAGTCGCGGATTTGCTGGCCATCGCAGGCCTTGCCTTCCAGCTCGTAGGCACTGGAGCTGGCGGTGCGGCCCGACCACCAGCGGTATTCGCCACCGCTCCCTGTCGAAAACGCAACGTAGCTGTTGAAGCGCGTAAAGTGGCGCTCTTGCTGCTGCATCAGCTCCTGCAGCGCAGCTTGCGCTTCGCCGCGGCGCATGCGGATGACGGCTTCGCTCCAGACGGGCATCGCCGCGGCAGCGAGAATGGCAATGATGACGAGCGTAGTCAGCATGCCGAGCAAGCTGCCGCCAGCGGAGGCGCGCTTGGTCATTTGCCGTCCTCGCGGCTTGCGGCGTCGTGCAACGCTTGCCAGTCCATGATCTCCCGCCAGCTATGGCGATGCACTGGTAACGGTGGAGTGTAACTGGCTTGCAGCACAGTCTCGGCGCCGGGACGTGTACCAAAGCCAATCACCGTCACACGATAATAATAGGCTGGCGGCGCACCGGCTGGCGTGTAGGCGATGCGCTCCACCAGGTAGCGCGGGCGGCGGAAGGGCAGCGTTCCCTGCCCGGTCGCCATCGCGGCACCGGTCAGCGCGCCGTATTCGGTGCCGCCATCGCCCGCCAGGTCAACTGATTGCCACGCGGGCGCCGGTGCGGGTGCGGGCGCAGGACCACTTGCCACAGGTCTCTCCGGCGTTTGCTGGGCGGCGGGACTATCGACTGGCTGGCCCAGGCCGGCGTTGATATCGCGTTCTGCATCCATCAGTGCATCCTCCGCAGACTGGAAGGCGATCAGGCGGTCCCGCTCTGCGCGGGCGGCCTTCTCGCCCAGCATGGCCATTTGCGCCGCGGACGCGCCGACAGCTAATGCGGCAAGTAGCAGCAACATCGTGATGGGAAGAGTGACGCCACGTTGGTCGTGATACATGGCTGCCTCCATTACTGGTTGCGCACGGCGACTGTTGCTGTGAACAGGCGGCGCGCGCGATGCTGCATTGGCAGCGGTAAGCTGGCTTCGTCGATGCGCGCGGCAGGATCGGCGCCAGGCAGCAACTCGTAACTGCTCAGCAGGTTGCCGGCACGCGAGCCGCGTTCGCCATGAAGCAGCAAGGCAATGCGGACGCTGGTCACGCGGCGCCAGTGCGTGCGTACCGCCCGTTCGGACGCGGGAAGCGTGGCATCAAGGGCAACAATGCCAGCGGCTGTCAGGTAAAGGTTGGGGATGTTGTCGCGCGGGCTATCCGTGTCGATGCCGTAAAGAACGTGGAAAGCGTCCACGCCGCGCACCACAGCATCGGAACCCCAACCGTTCTCACCCTTGTATTTGCAGCGCAGTTCGGCAATGCCGTCGCTGGCGCGGGCGACGTAGAAAATGCTCCAGGCCCACTCACCCGGATCGGCCGGGAAGCCGGCGCAATTGAGCATGGCGCCGCCGCCTTCCGCACCGGTAATCGCCGCCGGTGCATAGCGGATGGCAATTGCATCGCTGCCGTTAACGGACGGCTGTGCGTCGCCAAGCCCATCTGCGTTACTTGCCACGCCTGCGGCATCGCGGCCTTCGACGGGCAGGGGCGTTGGTGCCGCGGCGGCAGCCATGGCGCCCGGCTCGCCAGCATACCCAGCCTGGCGCAATGATTGGCCGATGATTGCCAGTGCAAAGCGGCCACTGTCGTCAATGCGCGTGTTGGCGCCGTTGTGCAGGAAGTCGCCATTGGAGGCGTGGAGGAGCGAGGCGGCCGCCAGGGCGACCAGCAGGCTAAGCGCCATGGCGATGAGGATTTCGGCCAGGGCCAGGCCGTGTTGCCGCGCGCTCATTAATGCCCTCCAGCGCCAGGTAGCGGGCTTGGCGACGGGCCAGACGGAGGCGTTTGTCCGGGCGGCGCGTTTGGCGGAGGCACGGAAAGCGAGCCGGCCAGCGCGATGGGCAACGCAACACCTGGCGTAGTATCCGCCGCGGCCGAACCATCCGGCCGGCGGCTGCGCCAGCCTATTTTGATAACTACCGGCGCATCAGCGGCCCCGGAGCAAGTCCATTGCAACTGCCCGCCTGGCGCCGTGTTGGAGTCCTGGCAAATCACAGCGCGCGCAAGCGGCAATGCGGCGGCCAGATGCTGCCTGAACTCACTGAGCTCCTGCCGCGCCACGGCGGTTGGGTCGCAAGGAGCGCCACTGCAAGCGGCCGGCGCATCAGTCGCGCCGGCGTCGGCCGCAGAATCAAATTCAAACCCCAGATAGGCGGAGGACTGCGCCGCGTTGGCGCGAATGTGGTCAGCAAGCGTGGCAGCGGCCTGCAGGGCTTCGGTCTGCAGTGCTGATTCCTGTCGAGTGCGCATGGCATGTGCCTGCATCGCCAGCGCGCCGACCAGCCCGACGGCCAGCAGCAGCACGGCAACCAGCACTTCCACCATGGTGAAACCCGCATATGGACGACGCATGGCGCAGCCCTCCCCTGCTGATCAAATTAGTCAGCAGAGGATTCGCGGGTTTGAGAAATATCAAGCCTTGGAAGAGAGCTCTTGACCGTCACCAACTTCTTCGATCGCGTCCTGGAATTCGGCCAGGTCTTCGAAGTTTTTATACACGGAAGCGAAGCGGATGTAGGCCACTTTATCGAGGCGCTTGAGTTCTGCCATGACCAGTTCGCCAACGTAGACGGAATCGACTTCACGCTGGCCGCTGGTCAGCAGCTTTTCTTCGATGGAGGAAACTGCCTTGTCGACGGACTCGGCTGCAACAGGCCGCTTGCGCAAGGCCAGCATCAGGCTGGCGCGCAGCTTGTCGGCCGAATACTCGGTGCGGCTGCCGTTTTTCTTGACCACATAGGGCATGGTCAATTCGATCCGCTCCCAAGTGGTGAAGCGCTTATCGCAGTTCACGCAGCGCCGGCGCCGCTTGATGGCGTCCCCTTCCTCCGACACGCGGGTGTCGAGGACCTGGATATCATCGTGCTGGCAGAACGGGCATTTCATGGATGTGGCGTCTCTTATTATGTAATGAAAAAGCGCCGGACCTTACGATCCGGCGCCTCGATAGTACCAACCGCTTGCTTAGGCGTAAACAGGGAATTTATCAGCCAGCACCTTCACAGCGGCTTTCACGCGCTCGATGGTTGCTGCGTCGTGCGGGTTATCCAGCACGTCGGCGATCAGGTTGCCCACTTCTTCCGCTTCGGCTTCCTTGAAACCGCGGGTGGTGAAGGCTGGCGAACCTAGACGAATGCCGGAAGTCACGAATGGCTTCTGTGGGTCGTTAGGGATGCCGTTCTTGTTGCAGGTCATGTGAGCCTGGCCCAGGATAGCTTCCGCTTCCTTGCCGGTCAGGTTCTTGGCGCGCAGGTCGACCAGGAACACGTGCGACTCGGTGCCGCCGGACACGATGCGCAGGCCGCGCTTGATCAGGGTCTTGGCCAGCACGTCGGCGTTCTTAACCACTTGCTGCTGGTAGGCCTTGAATTCCGGGGACAGGGCTTCCTTGAAGGCCACCGCCTTGCCGGCGATCACGTGCATCAGCGGGCCGCCCTGGATGCCAGGGAAGATCGCGGAGTTGATGATCTTTTCGTGTTCGGCTTTCATCAGGATGATGCCGCCACGTGGGCCGCGCAGGGACTTGTGGGTGGTGGAGGTCACGAAGTCAGCGTGCGGCACTGGGTTCGGGTACAGGCCAGCGGCGATCAGGCCAGCGTAGTGAGCCATGTCGACCATGAAGTAAGCGCCAACGGCTTTAGCTACTTTAGAGAAGCGCTCGAAGTCGATCTTCTTGGAGAAGGCCGATGCGCCAGCGATGATCAGCTTAGGCTTGTGTTCTTTAGCCAGGGCTTCCATTGCGTCGTAGTCAATATCTTCTTCAGCGGTCAGGCCGTAGGAAACAACGTTGAACCATTTGCCGGACATGTTCAGCGCCATGCCGTGGGTCAGGTGGCCGCCTTCTGCCAGCGACATGCCCATGATGGTGTCGCCTGGTTTCAGGACAGCGAAGAACACACCCTGGTTAGCCTGGGAGCCGGAGTTAGGCTGCACGTTGGCGGCTTCAGCGCCAAACAGCTGCTTGACGCGGTCGATGGCCAGTTGCTCGACGACGTCCACGTATTCGCAGCCACCGTAGTAGCGCTTGCCTGGATAGCCTTCGGCGTATTTGTTGGTGAGCTGGGAGCCCTGGGCTTCCATTACGGCTGGCGAGGTGTAGTTCTCAGAGGCGATCAGCTCGATGTGGTCGTGCTGGCGCTTGTTCTCGTTCTGGATAGCGGCAAACAGCTCCGCGTCAACGTTGGCGAGGGTGTGATCTTTTGCGAACATGAAATTACTCCAGTTTTTAAGGCAGATTGGATCGAATCGGGAGCCAAAAAGTGACAGGGCAGCCGAAACGCACGTTTCCATCGTGGCTGCCCAGGCGAACGGCTGATTGATATATCTCACGTTCCCCGGTGGTTGCCCACCTCTCACCAGCAGCGCAAGCGCCAGCTAGTTTTTCGCCAGTTACGTGAGACCGTAATGGAGCCAAGATTGTATGTTAAGTAGCAATTAAGGGCAACGGTTGTGCCGCTTTCGCAGAGATTCGGGGTCAGGTCTGTCATTTGGACACGCAAGCACCATCTTTGACTATGCTCAATACGCGATTTCGGCCCTTTTCCCGTATTGAGGAAGGTCAAACGATAGCGCTAGCTGTCCAAATGACAGACCTGACCCCGAATTTCGGCATACAATCCCTCCATTAATATTGGGAGTTCGACCATGATCGTGTTAGTTACCGGCGCAACGGCTGGTTTTGGCGCCGCGATGGCGCGTGTTTTCGTCAAGAACGGACACAAAGTGATCGCCGCCGGCCGCCGCGCCGAGCGCCTGGAAGCCCTGGCGAGCGAACTGGGCCCCAACCTGCTCCCGGTCAAACTGGACGTCACCGACAAGGGTGCGATCCACGACGCCCTGGCCTCACTGCCCGCCGACTGGAAAGAAATCGACGTCCTGATTAATAACGCCGGCCTGGCCCTCGGCATCAAAGGCGCCCACGAAGCCGACCTGGGCGACTGGGAAACCATGATCGCCACCAACTGCACCGGCCTGGTCACGATCACCCGCGCCCTGCTCCCCGGCATGGTCGAGCGCGGCCGCGGCATCATCATCAACCTCGGCTCGGTGGCCGGCGCCTACCCTTACCCTGGTGGCAATGTCTATGGCGCCACCAAAGCCTTCGTCGAACAGTTCACGCTCAACCTGCGCGCCGACCTGATCGGCACCGGTGTGCGCGCTACCAATATCGCGCCGGGACTATGCGGCGGCACCGAATTCTCCAATGTGCGCCTCAAAGATGACTCTGCCGCAGCCAAGGTCTACGAAGGCACCACCCCGCTGACCGCTGAAGATATCGCCAACACAGCTTTCTGGATTGCAACATTGCCGCAACACATTAATGTAAACTCCATCGAATTAATGCCAACCTGCCAAGGATTCTCGCCATTCGCGATAAAACGCGGCTAAAATGCGGCCCCATATAAGGGAAAACCGTAAGCAATTGTTACGAGATTGTGCAAAATGCCTTGTCGCCGATTCATTTGGCGTAAAATGTTGCCGATTCTCACTTAGTAGCTCTTCTATCTATGTCGTCTGAGTTCACCTGGGAGGTCCGCGTCTATTACGAAGACACGGACGCCGGCGGAATTGTCTATTACGCGAACTATTTGAAGTTCTTCGAGCGCGCGCGCACCGAGTGGTTGCGCTCCCTCGACGTTAACCAGGACAGCCTCCTGCGAGAACACGACGCCATGTTTGTTGTCAAAAATGTCAGCGCGGACTACCACGCGCCGGCACGACTAGACGATGTAATAAAATTGACGCTTCGTATTGATAAACTGGGCCGCGCTTCGATCCAGTTTGTACAGGAGGCATGGTGCGGCGACCGCCTCTTAAATACTGCCCACGTTAAAGTAGGCTGCGTCGACTCGGCCCTGCGCCCACGCGCCGTGCCTGATGCCGTTGCGGCCCGCATGCGCGCATAATAATTAGATTGAGAAACAATGAACGTCACCCAAGACCTCTCCTTCATCGCCCTCATCACCAACGCACACCTGATCGTTCAGTTGATCATGGCGCTGCTGCTTGCGGTTTCCATCATTAGCTGGACCTATATTTTCAAGAAGCTGTTTGACGTGCGCGGCGCGCGCAAGCAGACCATCGAATTCGAAAAGACCTTCTGGGCCGGCGGCAACCTGCACGCCCTGCACGCCAGTGCTGGCAGCAACCGCGCCAACAGCGGCGCCCTGGCCCGCATCTTCGAAGCCGGCATGGGTGAATACATCAAGGGCAAGCAAGCCGCTGCCAGCAGCCGCGACATGAATATGGGCGACGTGCTGGATGGCGCCCGCCGCGCCATGCGTGCCGCATTCCAGCGCGAGATGGATGCACTGGAAGCGCACCTGGCCTTCCTGGCTTCGGTCGGTTCCGTCTCCCCATACATCGGCTTGCTCGGTACCGTGTGGGGCATCATGAACGCCTTCCGCGGCCTGGCCAATGTGCAGCAGGCGACGCTGTCGGCCGTGGCGCCCGGCATTGCCGAAGCGCTGATCGCGACTGCTATCGGCCTGTTCGCTGCAATCCCGGCCGTGGTGGCGTACAACCGCTTCTCGCACGATATTGACCGCCTGGCGATCCGCTTCGAGAGCTTCGTTGAAGAATTCTCGAACATCCTGCAGCGCCAGTCCCGTTAAAAGGCGAAACTGAAGATGGCATCCTCCTTCTCAAGTGGCCTGCGCGGCAGCCGCGGCGGCCGCAAACTGAAGTCCGAGATCAACGTCGTGCCTTATATCGACGTGATGCTCTGCCTGCTGATCATCTTCATGGTGATGCCGACTTCGAACAACCCGCAGTCGATCGACCTGCCGCATGCCGAAAAAGCGTCGCGCCCGCCGGATGCCTATATCCAGGTGCAGGTGAAGCCGAACGGCTCGCTGATGATCGGCATCGCCGGCAAAGCGGCCGAGGCGCCGGAAACCGAACCGAATCGCGAGGCCCTGGTACGCAAGCTGCGCGGCCTGCATGAACAATATCCTGAGTACCCGGTGCTGATCGCCGGCGACAAGGAAAGCAAGTACGACGATGTGATCACACTGATTTCCGAAGCGAAGAAGTTGGGGATTAACCGCGTTGGCTTGGCAACGAAGTAAGGCATGGCAATGACGATGGCAAATGCAGGCGGACCGTACCGTGTGCCGAAACGGCACGGCGGCACCCGCGCGTTTGCGCTCGCCGTGGTGATGCATGGCGTGCTGTTTGCGTTTTTGTGGGTTGGCATTCGGTGGAACAATGATCCGGTGGGCGTTGATGCCGAGATCTGGGACATGACTACGCAGATGGCTGCGCCAAGAGCTCCGGAACCAGAGCCGCAACCAGAGCCTGAGCCACCTGCGCGCACGCCAGAGCCACCGCCCCCACCACCGGAAGTGGTGAAGCCGGTGCAACCGAATCCGGACATCGCGCTGCAGAAGAAAAAAGAAAAAGAAAAGAAAGAAGCTGAAGAGAAGAAACTGGCCGAGTTGAAGAAGAAGCTGGAAGACGCCAAGCGAGAAGCTGAACTCGAGAAGCAGGAAAAACAGGAAAAGGAAAAAGCCAAAAAACTGGCGGATCTGAAAGAGAAGGAAAAGCTCGCCAAGACCCGTGCTGCAGAAATGCAGCGCATCATGGGTTCGGCAGCTGCAGGCTCCACCGGAACAGCGGCACGTTCGACCGCGCCTAACCTGGACAAGGGCTATGTCGCCAAGCTGCGCACCAAGATCATGGGCCGCATCGATTATCCTGGCGCTAAGCAGGATATTGAAGCCCGGTTCATGGTCAGCCAGCTTCCAAGCGGCGAAGTCATGTCCGTTAAGAAGACCAAGAGCAGCGGCGTAGCTGCATATGACACTGCGGTGGAGAATGCGATTTATAAGGCCTCGCCCCTGCCCAAGCGTGACGACGGCACGGTGGCGCGCGAGCTTGAACTCGTGTTCAATTTGAAGGACGTACCTTGATGAACAAAGCTAAATTGATGTTCGTAGTTGCCGGCGCAGCGTTTGCGCTGTCGGCACAGGCACAGCTTCGCGTCGAAATTTCCGGCGTGGGCAGCAACCAGATCCCGGTCGCCATCGGCCCATGCGCCGGCGAAGCCTCGGCCCCGGCCCAGATCTCGGAAATCGTCAAAGCCGACCTGACCCGCAGCGGCATGTTCAAGGTCATCGACGCGACGCCGACCACCAACCTGATGCAGACCGAAGCAACCAGCTGGAAGGCGCGCGGTGCAGACGCCCTGGTGGCCTGCTCCGTGCAGACCCTCGGCAACGGCCAGTTTGAAGTCCAGTACCGCCTGATGTCGACGGTGCAGGGCAACGACTTGTCCGGCTTCCGCGCCCCGATGCCGAACCAGTACGGCCGCCTGGCCGCGCACAAGATCGCCGATGACGTGTATGAAAAACTGACCGGCATCAAGGGCATCTTCTCGACCCGTATCGCCTACGTGGTCCAGCAGGGTCGCCAATACCGCCTGGAAGTGGCGGACGCCGACGGCGAGAACGTGATCCCTGCCCTGACCTCGACCGAACCAATCATTTCGCCATCCTGGTCGCCTGACGGCACCAAGGTCGCCTACGTTTCGTTCGAACAGCGCAAGCCAGTGGTCTACGTGCAGAACCTGGTGACCCGCCAGCGCACCGTCGTGGCCAACGAAAAAGGCAATAACTCCGCGCCGGCCTGGTCGCCGGACGGCAAGCGCCTGGCCGTGGCCCTGTCCAAGACCGGCAACACGCAGATCTTTATCGTCAATGCCGACGGCAGCGGCATCCGCCGGCTGACCAACGGCAGCACCATCGACACCGAGCCGCAATTCAGCGCCGATGGCCAGAACATCTTCTTCACCAGCGACCGCAGCGGCGGTCCTCAGATCTATCGCATGAGCGTCAACGGCGGCGAACCGCAGCGCGTGACGTTCGGCAGCTCGTACAATATCAGCCCGCGCATTTCCGCTGACGGCAAGACGCTGGCTTATATTTCGCGGCGCGAAGGCGGCGTCTTCCAGTTGTTCGTACTGGACCTGGATTCCCGCCAAGAGCAACGCCTGTCCGATACCACCAGCGACGATTCGCCAAGCTTCGCTCCGAATGGCAAGTACATCCTGTACGCCACTCAGAACGGCGGCCGCCGCTCGCTGGCGGTGGCATCGACAGACGGCCGGGTTAAGCAGCGCCTGAGTATTCAGGCGGGCAATATCAAGGAACCCACTTGGGGCCCTTTCATGAAGTGAAGAAGTAAAAGAAGTAAACGAGAAGTAGCACCTTTAACGACCAGGAGAAATAAAAATGCGTAACGTAAAACACGTAGCCTTCATCCTCAGCACCGCCGCCCTGCTGGCAGCTTGCTCCACCCCACAACCAGAAGCCAAACCACCAGTCGTAGTGGAGAAGCCAGTGGAACAGCCAAAAGCCGCTGAGCCACGCGAAGTCAAGCCAGTGGTTGCCGAAGTTGACGAACTGGACGTACCAGGCGGCAAGCTGGCCAACCGTTCCGTGTACTTCGACTTCGACAGCTACGTTGTGCGTGAAGACGGCAAAGAAGTGGTGTCGAACCACGCTGCTTACCTGGGCAAAAACCAGCGCACCATCCTGATCCAAGGTAACACCGACGAACGCGGCGGCTCCGAGTACAACCTGGCCCTGGGCCAGAAGCGTGCTGAAGCTGTGCGCAAGTCGATGGCAGCCCTGGGCGTGACCGAGTCCCGCATGGAAGCCGTGTCCCTGGGCGAAGAAAAGCCTAAGGCTGAAGGCCACAACGAAGAAGCATGGTCGCAGAACCGCCGTGCTGACATCGTTTACAAAGCTAAGTAATTCGCTAGCTTAACAATGCCGCACAAGGGGCAGCGCGCAGTTTATACTGCGCCCTGCCCCATTTCTTTTTTTGTGCAAGGAAGAAAAATGAAATTCACTAAGTCTGCCCTGATGGCAGCCGTGTTCGCTGCCACCCTGCCCCTGACCGCATCCGCCGGCATCTTCGACGATGACGAGGCGCGCAAAGCCATCATGGATCTGAAGTCCAAGGTCGCCAAGCTGGAAGCGGACCTGAAAAACCTGATCGACACCAAGACCGACAAGAACACCACGTTGGACATGATCTCGCAACAGGACCAGCTCCGCGAAGAAGTCGCCCGCCTGCGCGGCCAGACTGAAATCCTGTTGAACGAAATTCAGGTCGCACAAAAGCGCCAGAAGGACTTCTACACCGACCTCGACGCCCGCATGAAGAAGCTCGAGCCGCGCCAGGTGACCATCGACGGCCAGACTTCCTCGGTCAACATGGACGAACAGAACGCATACGACAGCGCGATGGCGCAGTTCAAGAGCGGCGACTACAAAGGCGCAGCCAACTCCCTGGGCGACTTCGTAAAGCGCTTTGGCGCCTCGGCCTATGCGCCGAACGCCCAATACTGGCTGGGCAATGCCCACTATGCCCAGGGCGACTGCAAGAACGCCATCACTGCGCAACAAGTCGTGGTGAAGACCTGGCCGGATAATCCTAAGGCCGCCGACGCCATGCTGAACATCGCCAGCTGCCAGACCGAGCTGAAGGCAGTCAACAATGCCAAAAAGACATTGCAAGACTTGATCAAGAACTATCCAGGCACCCCTGCGGCAGCTACCGCCAAGGACCGCCTGAAATCCATCAAGTAAAAAGTGCAGGCGAGCATTTGACAGCTGGGATAGTCCAGCCTATAATCTCGCTTCTTCTTTCGACGGGTCGTTAGCTCAGTTGGTAGAGCAGCGGACTTTTAATCCGTTGGTCGCAGGTTCGAGCCCCGCACGGCCTACCATTCGAAATTAGAACCTTGGGTCGTTAGCTCAGTTGGTAGAGCAGCGGACTTTTAATCCGTTGGTCGCAGGTTCGAGCCCCGCACGGCCTACCAAGATACGCAAGGAAGCCCACGAATTTCGGTTCGTGGGCTTTTTTGTTTCTGGTCTCTCGCCTGTATTAGCCCGGAACCCGGGCAATGACTTTGATCTCGAAGTCGAACCCTGCCAGCCAGTTGACCCCTACCGCGGTCCAGTTCGGATATGGCGCCGTCGGGAATATCTCGTCCTTGATCGCCAGGACTGTATCGAACTGTTTTGCCGGGTCCGTGTGGAACGTCGTTACGTCAACGATGTCGCCCAGCCCGCAGCCGCCCGCCTCCAACGTCGCCTTCAAGTTTTCAAACGCCAGCCGTACCTGAGCCTCGAATTCGGGTTCCGGCGCCCCGTCATTGCGGCTGCCGACCTGGCCGGAGACGAATAGCAAATCCCCGGAACGGACCGCTGCCGAGTATTTATGGACTGCGTAGAGTTCGTGCCGTCCGGCAGGAAAAATGGTTTCGCGCGTTTTCATGCGCATGCTCCTTGTGTTGGTGGATGCGAGCACTATAGCCACGCCAATCATTCGGATAAACCGCAAAACGGCTGCTACACTGTTTGAAAAATCCAAATTATCAGGAGTTTCGTGATGGATAAGCTGGAAGGCATGCGGGCATTCGTTCGCGTTGTTGAGGCTGGCAGCTTTACCAAGGCCGCCGAAACGCTGGGTGTAAGCAAAACCACGGTCACCCAGCTCGTGCAGCAACTGGAAGCCGACCTGCGCACCAAGCTGCTCAACAGAACGACCCGCAAAGTGAATGTGACGACTGCCGGCTCCGATTATTACGAGCGCGTAGTTCGCCTGCTGACCGATCTTGAAGACATAGAAAACAATATTCTTAGCGAATCGACCGCGCCGCGCGGCTTGCTGCGGGTGGATGTCCCGAGCCCATTTGCGAACATCATCCTGGTGCCTGCGCTGCCTGAATTCCACGCGCGCTACCCGGAGATCCAACTTGATATCGGCGCCAGCGACCGCAAGATCGACCTGATTGGCGACAATGTCGACTGCGTGGTGCGTGGCGGCGAAATCGAGGATGCATCGCTTGTTGCGCGGCGCGTCGCCGACCTGCAATTGGGCGTCTATGCAGCACCCTCATACTTGACCCAGGCGGGAACGCCAACCTCCCCCGACGATTTGCACGGCGCCGGCCACCGTATCATCCACTACCGCTGGACCAACGGTTTGCCATACGCAATGGAGAAATCCGGAGAACGCGTCAAAATCGGCGGCCGCTACTTCCTGGCGATCGACGATGGCAATGCCTATTTGACGGCTGGACTGGCCGGGCTTGGCGTGTTATGGCTGCCGCAGTACATGGCAAGGGCACATGTTGCGAGCGGTGCGCTCGTGCGGATATTCACCGACTGGCGTATCGAGCCGATGCCGCTTCACGTGGCATATCCGCCGAATCGATATGTTCGCAAACAGCTTCGCGTGTTCATAGACTGGATCGTCGAACTGATGGCGCGGCATGAAATACAAGATATCGTTTTAGGTATCGACCGATAACATTTGCAGCAAGCGCCCTTCCAGCGGCCTTACGTAACAGTCGTGTCATAAGCGCTCTTTACCTTAGTGCGTTTTCAACTAGCACACGATATCCAACATGCAAATGCTTTCATCGCCTCGCCACGCCCTGGCCCTGAGTATCGCACTGGCCTTGAGCGCCTGCGGCGGCGGCTCTTCCGACGAACCGCTGGTGATCCCGGCAGCGCCAGCCGACCAGGGCGCGGCAGAAGTGGTTCCCCTCCCAGCCGCCACCGCCTTTGTCGAGACCATTGCTACCAACCAGCGCGGCGATGCCCGCTATGCGACGCTGTCCACCAACGCCGGCGTGCGCGTCCTGGGAGGCTTCCTCGATATCTGGAAACCGCTGACCGAAATTGTCGATGCCGGCGTCAGCGCACCAGCTGTCGACGGCTTCCCGGCCGTCGTCGCCTCCACCTGGAGCGGGGTGCCGAACGACAGCACTGCGGACGGCAAGGTGGTCAACGCCGCCGCGCACCAGGCGAATATCGACTACGTCATCAAGGCCACCGCGAATCGCACGCCGGAACAAGCGGTGCAGGCCTACCTGGATGACCGCCGTGGCAAAGGCTACAGCGTGACCGACGGCATGGGCCCGTTGACCAATGCCTGGCGCACCGCAGCCCAGCAGGTCACCAGCATCACTTCGGTCGCCAGCGACGCCACCAGCAAGCTGTATAACGACACCGGCAACAATACCGGCGTTGCCGGCAGTGCCAACGCCAGCTTCGGCAGCGTGGTCGACCTGGTCAACCTGGTCGGCACCAACGCTTCCACCGAGCCGGCCAAGCGCTTCTACAAATACGCCCGTCCCTATCGCTGGAGCAGCAGCGTGCAGGTGCTGCCAGCGCTGGTGCCGGCCAAGAGCAGCACTCCGGCAACCGATGGCGGCTTCACCAGCGGCCACTCAGCCGAAGCGGTGCGCGACGCGGTAGCCATGGCTTATGCAGTGCCGGAGCGTTTCCAGGAAATGCTAAGCCGTGGCCTCGAACTGGGCGAATCGCGCATCCTGGCCGGCATGCATTCGCCACTGGACGTGTTAAGCGGCCGTATCCTCGGCCAGGCCAGCGCCGCAGCCAACCTGGCCGATCCGGCCAACGCGGCCAGGAAGGCTGCCGCAGTGGCACAGGCGCATACGGCATTGATGGCAGCCACCGGCACCACTGCCGATACCTTCGCCGCCTACGCGCAATCCGGCACTGTCGCCAACGACCGCTTTGCCGACTATGCCGCCAACAAGGCGAACTACCTGCGCCGTCTCACCTATGGCTTTGCACCGGTTGCCGCAACCAATGTCACCGCCTCCGTGCCGAAAAGCGCCGAAGTGCTGCTGGAGACCCGCCAGCCCTACTTGAGCGATACGCAGCGCCGCGTGGTGCTGAAAACCACGGCCCTGCCCTCCGGCTATCCTGTGATGGATGACGCTGAAGGCTGGGGGCGCCTGAACCTGTTTGCCGCAGCCGATGGCTATGGCGCATTCAACGGCAACGTCACCATCGCGATGGATGCCAGCAAAGGCGGCTTCAACGCGCAGGACCGCTGGCGCAACGACATCGGCGGCAGCGGCAAATTGGTCAAGCAAGGCACAGGCGCGCTGAAGCTGGCCGGGGCCAATTCCTGGAGCGGCGGCACGGAGATCAGCGCCGGCACCTTGCAAGGCGATTCCGCATCCGCCTTCGGCACAGGCGACGTCTATGTCAGCGGCGGCACGGTGGTGGCCAACGCCCCCACTGCGCTGAAACTGGCCGGCAAATATACCCAGTTAAGCGGCAACACCACGCTGGAGTTGGATCTCGGCGGGTCCGCTGCCGGCAGCCAGGGCAGCCTGGCCGTGGCGTCCACCGCCACCATTGCCGGCGGAACGCTGCGGGTGAAGTTCGCCAACGGCTACAAGCCGAAAGCCGGCGAAGTGCTGACCGTCATCACGGCGGCTAGCCTGAAGGGCAAATTCACCACCATCACGGTGGATGGTTTTGCCAACGTCACGCCAAGCTACAGCGCCACCTCCCTCACCCTGGCCATCAACAATTAAGGACGAGGCCTCACAAGCCGGCCTGCGCGGAATCGGGTAACATCGCCAGCATGCCAGTCTGGGGCGATGATGCCGACCGCCTTTCAGACCGGCTTGCGCAAGCCGACGGACCAGCCATGCGAGCGGCCGCGCTCGACCAGTTTTTCCTGGCCCGCCTCGGCGAGCACGAGACCCGCGCACTGACTGGCCACACGCCGCAGGGAATCATCACGGGCATGCGCGAAAAGTCCCATTTCCACAATCCACCATCGCGTCCGATTGTATAAGCTGTGAGCTCCATCCACTCACGGAGCTTCCATGTATTTGCTTGCCACTCTCGACGTTCATCCACAATTTCGCCGCGACCTGCTCGCCGGGCTGGACCAACTGGTAGCCTTTTCACGTACCGAACCTGGAACCTTGCAATACGAAGTGCTCAGCGATCTTGAAAACGAAAACCGCATCATCGTATTCGAGCGCTATGCCGACGCACAAGCGATGCAGGCACACCTCGAAAGCGCGCCCTTGCAAGCACTGGTCGCAAAGTTCGGGACTTACCTTAGCGCACCGCCAGAGCTGGTCCGCATGACGCGGCACGAAGGTTTCCTGCGCGAAGAGTTGCTCCAGACTGCCTAGCTGTCCTGTAGTCAGCTCTCCGCCCTACATTTTCCCGCCACAGGTGTACATTTCATTCGCACGACATCGCTACCGGCCACAACTGCAGATCCCATCACTTCAGCGAGCGAAGACATGAGACGATCCTTGCACCAACTGACTTTGTTGTTCGCCATTGCCAGCGGGCATGCGCTGGCGGTCGAAATCACAGGAAAGCCAGGTGCGCCGGGCACTTCAGGCACATCGCCTGGGGCCGCGGGTGGCGCTGGCGCGGCGGGCCAGGAACTGGGCATCCTGGTCAACGTAGCCACGGCGCAGACCCACATAGTCACCGGGGGAGCAGGTGGCGCGGGCGGCAATGGGGCTGCAGGCGATACCGGGCAAAACGGTGGTGCCGCGGGCGTTGGCGGGGCCGGCGGTAACGCACGCCTGCAAGTGTATGGCACACCGCATTTTCCCTACATTTTCGGCCCGTATATTTATGCGATTGCAAAAGGCGGTGACGGCGGCAACGCGGGCCTTCCCGGTGCCGGCGGGGCAGGAGCCGCCGACGGAACTTACGCCACTGGCGGTGCCGGCGGTGATGCCAGCGTGACCGCCGTGCTGTGGCCTGGGCCGAGGAAAGCCGAGGGCGTGACGGTCCGGGCCACGGGCGGCAAAGGCGGCAAAGGTGCTGGCCGCGCCGGTTCGGCACAGGCAGCACTGGCACTGATCGGCTATGACGATACGCCCTCGTCAGCTACGCTTGAAGTGACGGCAGGGCAAGGCGGCGATGCGCTGCTGGCAGGCAACGGCGCCGATGGCGGCGCCGCTTCGAGCTCCTTATCGGCCAAAACGGCCGGGCCGGGCCTTACCCTCTCGAGCAGCACACAAGGCGGCCACGGCGGGGCAGGATGGGGCATTGGCCACCGTGGCGGCGCAGGTGCTGTGGCGCGCACGACGCTGTCGGCCAGCGCGAGCAGCGGCAATCTCAAGACGAATATCTGGCTGGGTGGCGGACTTGGTGGCCCGGGCTTTGGCGGTGCCGATGGCGGTGACGGCGCGGCAATGAGCTACACCGGGACGCCCGCGATTTCGACGAACGGCAAGGTCCGCCATACTGTCAGCGTATTTGGCGGCTCCGCTGGCTTCAGCAGCGGCGGCATGGCAGGCAAGGCAGGCGCCAGCGAAGCAGCGCTGGAACTGAGCGATAGCAAGGCTTCCGAGATCCAGGTGTTCGTCATCAGCCATGGTGGCAGTGGCGGCTATGCCGACCACGGGGGCACAACCAGTGCCGGAGCGACTGGCCTTGCGCGGTCAAATATCAGCGGCCTGGCACCGGTTCACTCAAACGCCTACGGCTACGGCGGCGAAGGAGGATGGCAGGACGACGGTGGCCGGGGTGCCGTGGGGGGCGACGGCTACTCCTTTAGCGATGCGGCAGGCCACTCCGGCGTGTTTAGCAACGCTTCGGCCTATGGCGGAACCGGTGGCGGGGCACGCGGCGCTGGCAGCCGCGGCGGCGATGGCGGAAAGGGGACCGCCCGTGCAAGTGGGCACGGCGAAAGAGAAGTGGAAGTCGGTGCCAGCGTGCGCGGCGGCGCTGGCGGAATGGGGCTGGCAGGCGCTAACGGCGGCAACGGGGCATCCGCACACATTGCCGATAGCGTCGTTGGCAGCAGCAATGGAAGCTTAACGTTGGGTCAAGGCGCAGTTGGCGGCAATGGCGGCGACAGCGAAGGCGGCGTTTCCGGCAGTGGCGGCAACGCCAGCTCACGCCTTGGCTGGACAGAAAGCAAAGCCGCGCAAATCAGGGTGAGCACTGGTGCCAAGGGAGGCGACAGTGGTACTGGTAGCAAGGGAGCTTACGCTGGCGGGAGCGGCTCCGCCAGCGCCATTTCCGCGCTGCTGGCCACGGCCGCCGGGGCGCAAGCCGAGGCCGTCAGCCACGCACAAGGCGGCTTCGTGATGCTTGGCACCCTGCCGGGCGACATCCGTGCCGGCAGTGCGAACGCGCGCGCGACCGTCGTATCGGCGGGCGACGGCTCGGCGTATGCTTGGGCGGAAGGCGGCAGGAGCATCAACACTTACCGCCCCGTCCGCGACGGCAGCGCCACAGCGCACGCAATCGCCTTCGCTGCAGGTGCCGCCCACTCCGAGGCAACAGGCATCGCCGGCACTGAAAGCACGTCAGATGCGATAGTCATAGTCAGTTCCGAAGCAAACGGCGGCAGCGGCGCCTACGCCCGTGCGCATGGCTGGGGACAAAATGTCGACGCACAGGCAAAGTCGCGCGCCTTTGGCGCCGTTGACAACGCGGCCAGGACGACAGGCTATGGCTTGCAGGGGACGTTGAAGGCGGAAAGCATCTCATCGAGTTGGGATCGATCGGAAGCCGGCGCCAGCGCAGTGGCCAATATCAATGGCACGGCATTGGCCGTAGTGACTTCGGCCAACATCGGCGGCGCGGCCCCTACCCTGCAATTCGATCCCGAATGGCATTCGGCTTTTTCCCACGCAGCGGTGGCGCCGGGCGAGGCTGCGCACCTCGGCGACGCTTTCGCCAACGGGCTGTTGGCCGGGATCGGCGCAATGGGCGTCCTGGTGCGTCCCGAATTTCCTGGCGGCCCGCTATCAACCACGCTAACGGCGCACTACCAGTTCGACCTTTCAGCGCCCGGTCAACTCGCATTCGCCATGTTGGATACGCTGGCCGAACAAAGCGGCTTCGCTTCAATGGCGCTCTCGATCAGCAACCACGGAGCTGAACTGTTCACGCGATCGTTCGACTCGCTGGCGGAGGTCGACCTTTTCTTCGACCACCGCTTGCTGCTTTTGGGTGCAGCCAATGCCGGCCTGCAGGACTTGCTGGTCACTGCGATCTTCACGCTAGACCAGCCAGGCGGGTTCGGATTCGAGTACGCGCTCGGCATCGCTCCCGTGCCCGAACCGCAAGCCTGGTTGATGACGGTGCTTGGGCTGCTTTTGATCATGGCCCTGGTATTCCGACCAAGCTCCGCGTTATCCTGATACAGGCGCTAACTCAAAAGTTGGATGAAGTACTCGGCCCGGGGAATGACGAAGGCACGTTGCAGCCGACCGCCCGCATAAGAATCGCAGCCCGGCACCTCATGGCCAACGCGGCGCGGCTGCAGAACAAGCGCTGGCTGCGTATTACGAAAAAGTGCAAGGATTAGAGGCCCACTCTTGACCTGATATCCCGCTCGTACTTCTACTTCCCGAGCGAGAAAGCTCGCCGCCAGGACCGCAGTACCCGAACGAATCCATGGCCCCCTGCTCATCAGTCTTAAGGCCGCGGGCCAAGGTACTGCTTCACGATCGCATCATAAGTACCGTTGGCATGAAGGCTCTTCAGGCCGGCATTGAACGCATCGCGCACGCGGGCGTCGCGAAACACCGCCCGGCGCGGGTTTTCAGGGAAAATCCGGTGGAAGCTTACTGCCTGCCGGGCATCGATTTGCGGCTCCAGCTTTTCAGAGAAATAGCGGAAGATCAAACGGTCGCCCACCACAACGTCTACCCTGCCGGTAAAAAGCAGCTTGTTTTGCGTGATCTGGGCCGGCACTTCCCGGTAATCCGAGTGCCCGCTGACAACCATGCTGAAGCGGTCACCCAACACCATGCTCGCGTTCTGGAATGCGGCTACCGAATAATTGGCCAGGTCCTCGATCTGCTCAATCTTCAGGTTGCGGCGCGTGAGCGTTGTGGCGACGTTCTGGTAGACGATGTAATTGTCCGTGAAGAAGTCCTGGCCGCCAATTCCTTCGCTGATCGACAGCAGTCCATCGAGTTGGCCGGCGCGCAGCATCGCCAGCGCCCGGGTTTGCGGAAGCATATGGCCAACCAGCTTATAGCCACCGGCAGCCAGCGCTTGCCTGGCGATGTCGTAATCCAGCCCTGCAACGCCTGATTCCATGACGTAGGGCGGTTTCGGCAAGCCCATGCCGACATGGACTTCGGGCATGGCCACGACCTGTGCGCTCGCGACGCTATTGGTGGCCAAGGCCAACCAAAGACAACTGCGCACCAGGACTCCCCGTGCATGCCCACGCCACATACGGCCTCCCTGCTCTTCTTATACGATATACCAGGCATGACGCTATGCCTAGCCAAAAAGAGCCGGGCCTGGACCGTGACAGTCCCGGCCCGTGAGGCGGACGCTTACTTGAGATTCAATCCCAGTTTTTCCAGCGCCTCGGTGATCGGAATGAACATGCCGATGCCGGCGGCATTTTCCTTCTTTAACACGGCGATTGCCAGCACGTCGCCCGCGGCGTCGACCAGCGGGCCGCCGCTGTTCCCGGGGTTGATCGACACGTCGCTCTGGATAAAACGCAGGTCTTCCAGGATGCGGTCGGCGCTGATAATGCCGCGCGTCGTCGTACCGCTCAACTGGTCGCCGAATGGCGAGCCAATCGCATACACTTCCTCGCCGACCTTGATCGGTCCGCGGCGAATGGAAATGCTGCGGCCTGGTTCAACATTGGTCTTGATCAAAGCCACGTCGCGCACCGGGTCGCGGCGCACCACTTCCCCGACAGTCGAGATGCCGCCGGTGAACTTGACCTTGACATACTTTGCCTCGCCAACCACGTGGTAGTTGGACAGGATGTAGCCGCCATTCCCGACAAAGAATCCGGAACCGCTGCCAAGGCTGGCATCCACCGTGACCACGAGGTTAAGCAGCTCCTTCGAGCTTTTGCCCATGCCTTCCGTAATCCTGGTGCCATTCACGACATCGATCTTGTCATTGAACGAAGCCGCGGCTATATCGCCACCTTCCCGGAAAAGGTCGACAAATTTCGGATCGGAGAACATGCCATTCAACGCGTTGGTGAAAAGCGCTGCGTCGAACGCCTCCATCTTGGAAGAATCTTCAGTAGCATGGCTGCCGTTCAGGGTGGCGCTGTAAGCCACCTTCTTGGTCTTTGATGAAAACAATTCGACCCTCAGCTTGATGGTGCCCTTGCCATGCATGTCTTTCGGCTCGCCACAGCCCTGGTAATTCAACGCCAGCAAAGTAAAGCCGGCCTTGAAGTCAGGTTCATCGCCGAGCTTGTCGGCAAACGCCGATTCTTCGCCTTCATACTTCGGATAGCCAAGGGCAGCGAGCCGCTCCGAAAACGCCTTGCCGAACTGCGCTACGTTGTAATTGTCGATATTCTTGTTGTAATAGATATCTGACTTGTCCGAACAGAACAGCCCACGTCCCCAGGTGCCGATGGAAGAAGTAGGCTCAATATTGGATCTCCAGATTTTGAACTGGGTCGTTTTCTTGACTCCCAACGACGAAACACTGATCGGAGCAGCCGGCGGATTGTCCGCGGCCCATCCGGCATTGCTTGCCAATCCAGTTAACGCAATCAGGGCGGCGCCCAATAAGCTTCGATAAATCTTCAACTTGAAAACTCCATTTCCGAGAGGCAATGCCGAAATAATAGCATATCAGCAAGATATGTAATCATTCATGCAGCATCGGCCTTCGCCTGGAGTTGTTTTTTGATCCTGGTCGCCGCGCCCTTATGCGCGCTGGGCGGCGCCGGCGGTGGCCGAAGAAGATTGCAACAGGCGTCCCAGCGGCACTTCGATCCAGCGGTGGAATGCGGCACCGGCAGCCAGGCTGGCGCCCCAGGCGGTCAGCATGCCCACGCCTTGCAACACCGGGTCGGCCGGCACGAAGCGGGTGAAGGCAGCGTTCACCAGCAGGCAGACCGGGAAGTGAATCAGGAATACCGAGTAGGAGGTTCGTGCCAGCGAGTTGACGACTGCCTGCACGCGGCCTTCACCGCTGAACTGCGTGCGACCGAAGATCACCAGCGCACAGGCCACCATCATGGCCAGCGCCAGGCGGCTGCGGAAGTTGACCGCCAGCGCCACCAGGGCTGGCAGGAAGATCGCCGCCTGCACCAGGACTGCGCCGCGCGTCTTGCGGCGCGGGTCGCCGGCCCACCATGCGGCCAGGCCCAGACTATAGCTGCCGAAGAAGTACGGCCCCCAATTATCCCAATCGGAGTCCAGGTTGAAGTGCAGCAGGGACAGCGCGCTGCCAATGGCGACCAGGCCAGGCACCAGCCAGGCGCGGCGTACCGGGCCGCTGATGCGGGCGGCCAGCCACAAAATGGCCACCACCATGACGTACAACTGGAAATCAATGGCAACGTACCAGGCCCCTGCCGACAGCGATGGGAAACCGAGCACGCCATGGGCCAGCACCGCGTGCGCCGCGAGCTGGCTCACGGTGGCCGGGGCGGAAATGGAATGATGGTCCATCCACTGGCTGGCCAGCATGGACGCCACCGCGGCAATCAGCGTCGCGGCGATGAAGGGCGGCGCCAGCTTGGCATAGCGGCGCCAGACAGCGCCCAGCGGGTCGACCATTACCGGTTGTGCACTTGGGGCCAGCGATTTGGCGGCCAGAAAGCCGCCCACCACCAGGAATACTTGCACGGCAATGCGCGCGCTGCCAGCCAGCCAGTCGATCAGGTCTGGCAGGATAAGCCGCACGTGGTCGGCCATGGGGCCGTAAAACGCGAGGTGGTGCAACACAATTAACTGTGCTGCAACAGCCTTTAATAAATTGATCACGCCATACTTCATTCAATCTGCTGCCGACTATGCAAAAGGTCGACATGATAACCGAGCTCAGCAGATTAGAGGCGCGCGTCTAGCACCGCGTAAGTAACCAGATGTTACGCGGCCTTGCCTTCCGCCTTCTTGAACGGGCTGCGATCGGGGGCATCATCGTGGTCAATATTCAACAACAGATGCTTGATCACCTTGTTCATCAAAGGCTGGCGGTGGCGGATCAATACGCCGAACGCCTCCGGACGAGCGCCCAGGGCGGCTTTCGGTTCCAGCGCGGTGCGGCCGAAGGATACGCGCTTGCAGCCCAGGGCAATGGCGTCGGCAATACCGGCGTGCAGCAGGCGCAGGTAGATCGGCAGGTCGGCCGCCGCGGCGCGGTCAAAGCCGATGTGGAAGGCAATGGCAGTCTCGCTGTCGGCTATGGTCACCAGGAAGCCCAGCATCTTGCCTTCGCGCTTGACCACGCTGCAGCGGAAACGCTCCCCTGCCGCCTGCTGCAAGGCCGGGAAATATTCCGGCCGCAGTTCGAACGGACGGAAGCCGGCATTCACCTGCACTGCCTTGTACAGGGCGTGCACTTCGTCCTGCATTGCTTCCATGTCGGTGAAGTGCTCCACCGTGCATTGCGCCGCTTCGATCGGCTTCAGGATGCCGTTGCGAACGTTGGCGCGGTACTTCGAGGCCAGGCTGGCCAGGTAGTCGTCGTAGCTTTTCCAGTCGTCGCCCAGCGTCAGCACCATATTCGGCTCCGTCTCAACGAAACGGTAGCTCAGGTTCTTGAGGAAGGCGGCATCCTCCACCTGTGGGCCGTGCAGATCCTTGATCATGACGAAGTTGGCCGAGCCGGCCAGCTTTTCCGCCTGCCGCACGCGGTACAGCACTTCCGCCACGCCGTGCCACGCCAGCTCGGGATCGACGCCAGGCGCGATGGCGATGCCGTGCTGGCCGAAGGTCAGCAGATTGCCGCAGGTGAGCACGCGCTGGCCCAGGCTCTCGCCCAGCGAACCGAAGGAGGTCTTGCTGGCCTGCGCCAGCTTGATGTCGGCGAGCTGCATATAGAGTGCGGCAACCGGCTGGTCGTCTTCATACACCAGCGCGTAACGCGGCTCCAGGTTGGTCGGCAGTACGTTCTCCAACGACCGCAGGTACTGGTGGGACAGGAAGAAACCCGATTGAGCGGTGAGGCCTTGCCACGCCTGTGCATCGAGCATGCCGATCGAGTCGGCGATGGCATAACGCAGTTGGGCGGGGCCGCGCAGGCGCTTGCGCACTTCGCGGCGTTCGGACAAGGCGGTTTTGACTGAGCGCAGTTTTTGCTGGATCTTCATCATTACAAAATTGGCAATTGGACGGCGCAGTCTAACACGAGCTGCATTGTGCTGAATAAGTTAAGGGAGGCCACGATATGCATCCAATCGACAAATTGGCGACACCGATAACAATTTGAACATGATAAAAATGCCAATCGACCCGAAAGGCAATGCAATGACTGCTCCAAATCCGAACTGGTACCTGCGGGCGCGGCTCAAGACGCGCCAGCTCCTGCTGTTGATCGCCATCGATGATGCGGGCAATATCCTGCGCGCCGCCGAGGCCTTGTGCATGACACAGCCGGCAGCGTCCAAACAGCTCAAGGAACTGGAAGACATGCTCGGCATCGCCCTGTTCGAACGCCATCCGCGCGGCATGGTGCCGACCATTTATGGCGAAAGCATGATCCGCCACGCCCGCATGGCCTTGAGCAGCCTGGCGCGTGCGCATGAGGATATCGTGGCGCTCAAGGCCGGCCTTGCGGGCCAGGTCGACGTGGGCAGCATCATGACGCCCGCAATGAGCCTGCTGCCGCGCGCCATCACGCGCATCAAGCAGCAGGTGCCGCAACTACGCATCGGCGTGCAGATCGAGTCCAGCAACGAATTGCTGGAGCGCCTGCAGCGCGGCACGCTCGATTTCCTGCTGGCGCGCCTGACCGGCTTTCACGATGGCGCGGAATTGCAGTACGAGGAGCTGGCTCCGGAGCCGGTGGTAGTCGTGGCGCGTAGCGGGCACCCATTGGACGGGCGCAGCGGCCTTACCCTTCACGACCTGGTGCAGGCGCCGTGGATTACGCCGCCGCCCGGCAGCATCCTGCGCCAGCGCTTCGACCAGTTATTCCATAACGCCGGCCTGGAGCCGCCGGGCGATATCGTCGATACCAGCGAGATCGTGCTGATCACCAGCATGCTGCAAATGAGCGATGCGCTGAACGTCATGTCGGCGGACGTGGCGCTGCGCTACCAGGAACTGGGCCTGCTGGCGATCCTGCCGCTGGACCTGGACTGCCGCATGGACCCTTTCGGCATTATCCGTAGGCGCGACAGTGTGCTGTCGCCGGGCGCCGAACTGCTGCTGCAAGCGATCCGGCGCGAAGCGTCTGCGGACTCGGCGCCTGAGCCGCTGCCTGCGCCGGCTTCCGTGCCAGAATGCGAGCCGCACGCCGCGGCGGCATATAACCTCTACGACATAGCTCTCGCGTAAAAAGTCATTGGATCGGTTCCCGGGCGTAGGCATAGCATGGCGCGGCACACCTAGATCCGGAGACCCGCCTTGAACCATATGCCCTTCGCGCGCCGCCTGGCCGGCGCGCTGCTGCTGATCGCGCCGCTGGCCAGCCAGGCCGCGCGCCAGCTCGAACTCACATCCCCCGACCGCCAGTTGCGCGTGACGGTCGACACGGCTGAACGCCTGTCTATCGCCGTCAGCCACCACGGCACCGAGCTGGTATTGCCCACACCGATCGGCATGACCCTGGCCGGCATCGGCACGCTCGGCGACAAGCCGCGCCTGACCGGACAGCAGCGCCGCAGCGTCGACACGGTCGTGCGCCCAGTAGTGGCGCAGAAGTCGCGCGAGGTGCGCGACCATTACAACGCGCTGCAACTCGATTTCGCGGGCGGCTATGCGCTGGAGGTGCGCGCCTACGATGAAGGCATCGCCTACCGCTTCCGCACTTCCCTGCCCGGCCAGGTCACGGTGGAAGACGAGCAGGCCGGCATCAACTTGCGGCCGCAGGACACCCTGTACTGGCCGCAGGAAAAGTCGATGCAGTCGCATAACGAGCATTATTACCAGGCGTTGACCGTGGGTGATGCCGCCGGCAAGCTGGTTGGCGTGCCAGCCCTGGTGCAGGACGGCGGGGTGCACCTGGTGTTCACGGAATCCGGCCTGCGCGACTATCCCGGCCTGTACTTGCACGGTGACCCGGCCGGCCTGCGCGCCCTGTTCCCGAAAGTTGCCCTGGCCGAGAAGGCGCGCGACGACCGCAATGTGCCGGTCACGCAGGAAGCGCCCTACATCGCGCGCACCGAAGGCAAGCGCACATTCCCGTGGCGCATCCTGGGCATTTCCGCCAATGCCGGCGGACTGTTGCTGAACCAGATGCCTTACCTGCTGGCGGAACCGCAGGAGCTGAAGGAAACTGCCTGGATCAAGCCGGGCAAGGTCGCCTGGGACTGGTATAACGGCAACAAGCTGTATGGCGTGCCATTCCAGTCCGGCCTCGACACGCGCACCTACCGCCATTACATCGACTTCGCAGCCGACAACGGCCTCGAATACATCATCATGGATGAAGGCTGGTACAAGCTGGGCGACCTGCTGGCTGTCAAGCCGGAGATCGACATGCCCGAACTGATGGCCTATGCCAGGCAGCGCGGCGTCGGCATCATACTGTGGGTTTCGTGGAAAACGCTGGACACCCAGATGACCGCGGCGCTGGACCAGTTCGCGCGCTGGGGCGCAGCCGGCATCAAGGTCGACTTCATGCAGCGCTCCGACCAGTGGATGGTGAACTACTACGAGCGCGTGGCACGCGAAGCAGCCGCACGCCGCCTGCTGGTGGACTTCCACGGCAGCTTCAAGCCCAGCGGCCTGCAGCGCACCTGGCCCAACGTGCTTACCTTCGAAGGCGTGAAAGGCCTGGAAAACAACAAGTGGAGCGACAAGCAGACGCCGGAACACGACGTCACCCTGCCCTTCATCCGCATGTTCGCCGGCCCGGTCGATTACACGCCAGGCGCCATGAGCAACGCGCACCGCAAGGACTTCGTTGCCAGCTTCGACCGCCCCATGAGCCAGGGCACACGCGCGCACCAGTTGGCGATGTACATGATCTACGAAAGCCCGCTTCAGATGCTGGCCGACAGCCCTTCGCAATACCGCGCCAATCCATCGTCGCTGGAATTCATCCGCCAGGTACCGGTGGAATGGGACGAGAGCCGCGTGCTGCACGCGCAGCTTGGCCGCTATGTGGCCATGGCGCGCCGGCGCGGCGATACGTGGTATGTGGGCGCCATGACAGGTGCCGATGGGCGCGACCTGGAACTGGACCTGTCATTCCTGGGCGACGGCAACTACCAGTTGGACAGCATGGAGGACGGCCCGAATGCAGCGGTCTTCGCCACCGATGTTCAGAAAGGCAGTGCAAGCGTTACTCGCAGCAGCCGCATAATGATGCACCTGGCGCCGGGCGGCGGTTGGGCGGCAATCATCCGCAAGACAAAATAAGGAGACACAGATGCAACGCACGTTTCGCGCTCGCGCGGCCATTTTCGCTGCCGCGCTGCTGGCCGCCGGGTTGGCCCACGCGGCGCCGCCAGCCTTCACGCCGCGCTGGCAGATCGACGGCGACGCCATTCGCTGGCAGGTGAAAGACCTCCACCGCGACCAGCTGGAAATGAGCGGCCGCCAGGTCTCGGCCGTGATCGACTACGGCAGCCAGGCCGACGGCTCCCTGCTGCTGTCGCGCACCGTGGTGTGGCCGATGCTGCGCACCATTCCCGATGACACCCACGCCAGCCTGATTCGCAAGTTTGGCGAGGAGGCATCGCCAGCCATCGCGATCGACGGCCGGCCCGTCGGTGCCGAACGCCTGCAGCAGGTGCGTTTCGACGGCCGGCTCGCGCTACGCTCGCAATTGGCGCCAGGCCTGGTACTGACGCGCACGCTGACGCCGTCGCCCGGCGAGCCGGCACTGGTTGAGCGGCTGGAGCTGGTCAACACCGGCGCCGCCGCACGGCGCTACAGCTTCGGCGCGCTGGAACGCAGCGAAACTACGCCGGCGGAACGCGGCACTCATGGCGCCTACGTGATCGAGGTGCGCTCGCCTGCCCGCGAAGGCGAGCTTGCGCCCGGGGCCCGCGTTCACCTGGACGTGATCATCAGCGGCCGCCTGCAGAACGAGATGGTGTACGTGGACGGCAGCGAGGCCCTGCAGGAGCGCGCGCGCAAGGTAGCGCAATGGCGTGCCAACCTGGTGCTGGAAACGCCGGAGCCGGTGCTCGACGCCATGTTCGCCTTTTCAAAAATCCGCGCCGCGGAGAGCATTTTCGCCACCCGCGGCGGCCTGCTGCACGGGCCGGGCGGCACACGCTATTACGCAGCCATCTGGGCCAACGACCAGGCGGAGTACATCAACCCCTTCTTCCCTTACCTGGGCGACAGCGCCGGCGTGCAAAGCGCGCTCACCAGCTTCGGCATGTTCGCGCGCTACATGAACGCTGAATTCAAGCCGATTCCCTCCTCCATCATCGCCGAAGGACGCAGCTACTGGAACGGCGCCGGCGACCGCGGCGACTGCGCCATGATTTCCTACGGGGCCAGCCAGTTCGCGCTGGCCCAGGGCGACAGCGGTACCGCACGCCAGTTGCTGCCCCTGATCGACTGGTGCCTGGAATTCACGCGCCGCAAGCGCGATGCGCAAGGCATCGTGCATTCAGACAGCGATGAACTGGAAGGCCGCTTCCCGTCCGGCAAAGCCAACCTGTCGACCAATGTACTGGCCTATGGCGGCCTGCAAGGCGCGGCGCGCCTGGCGGCTTCGCTGGGCGACGTGCAGCGTGCCACCGCCCTGCGACAGGAAGCGGAGTCGCAGCGCAGCGCCATCGAGCGATACTTCGGTGCCCGCATGGGCGGCTTCGACACATACCGCTACTACGACGGCAACGAAAAGCTGCGCGCATGGATCGCATTGCCGCTGGCCTTGGGTATCACTGAACGCCAGCGCGGCACGGTCGATGCGCTGCTCTCGCCACAGCTCTGGAGCGAGAACGGCGTGCTCACAGAAGCAGGCGACAAAACCTTCTGGGACCGCGCCACGCTGTATGCGCTGCGCGGCCTGCTGAAAGCGGGCGAATTGGAACGCACCATGCCTTACCTGCGCTACTACTCGGGCCGCCGCCTGCTGGGCGAGCATGTTCCGTATGCGGTGGAAGCCTGGCCGGAAGGCCAGCAGCGCCACCTGTCCGCCGAGAGCGGGCTGTATGCGCGGGTGGTGACGGAGGGCCTGTTCGGCATTGAAGCGACCAGCCTGCGCAGCTTCACCATTGCACCGCGCCTGCCGAAAGGCTGGCCGCGCATGGCCTTGCGGCATATGCGTGCGTTCGGCGCCGGCGAAGAAGGCGATGGCGTCGATATTGTCACAACGCGTGCTCAACGCGGCCAGCGCGTGCTGGTGCGCCTTGATGGAAAGACCTTGCTGGACCAAGCCTGGGACGGCAAGGCGCCGCTGCTCGTCACACTGGCAGACTAGATATACCGTTTTGGGCATACATGGCGAGTAAACATTCAATTGTTCGCCATCACCATCCTACCTAGCATGTCTCCGTCGGCCGCCCTTGCGCGGCCGAATCATAACCACAACAGGAGACGCAATGAAGAACAAATCCCAACGTGTGCGGATGACGCTTGTCGCACACGCCCTTGCATTGGCTTTCGCTGGGCCAGTCCATGCGCAATCGAATGCCACCGGCAGCATCTTCGGCCAGGTCGCCAACGCGGGCGGTGCCAGCGTAGTGCTGGAGAATATCGCTACCGGCGCGCGCCGTACCATTACCGTCGATGCCAACGGGCGCTATAACGCCAGCTCCATGCCGCCAGGCGTCTACAAGGTGATGCTGGTCCGAAACGGCGTAGTCGAACGCGTGCTGGAAGTGGAAGCGCTGATTGGCCAAGGTGTGGAAGCGTCCTTCGAAACGATCCAGGCCGTGACGGTAAGCAGCCGACGTCCGACGATCGATGTCAGCAACACCAACAATGGTGCCGTCTTCACCGCACGCCAACTGACTTCGCTGCCGATTTCGCAAAGCCTGTCCGGCATCATCCAGCTTGCTCCCGGTACCGCACGCGGCAACACGCGCATCGGCGGCGACAGCTTCGGTGGCGCCGGCGTGACCGAGAATGCTTACTTTATCAACGGTTTCCCCGTCACGAACGTCTATCGCCAGATCGGCTCGACCACCCTGCCCTTCTTCGCCATCGCACAGGCGCAGATCCTGCAAGGCGGCTACAGTGCGGAATTCGGCCGTTCCACCGGCGGCGTGGTGAACATCACCACTAAGAGCGGCACCAACAGCTGGGAGGCCGGCGCCGTGCTGCAATACACGCCCGACTGGCTGCGCGCCAAACCGGACGATACCTACTACCCTAATACCGGCCGTAACCCGAAGACCGACGGCAAGCTGCTCACCTACCGCCACAGCAACAACGCCACCGACGTCTTTGGCAGCGCCTACGTCGGCGGCCCGCTGATCAAGGACAAGCTGTTCATGTTCGCCAATATCGAACAGGACCGTTTCAGCACCGGCTACATCAGCAAGGATTCCGATTCCCTCAACAAAACCAATGGCTGGACCGAGCGCGAGGCCCGCACTCCCCGCTACCTGCTGAAACTCGATTACAACATCAGCGACAACCATCGCCTCGAGTTCACCCAGATCCACGACGAGAACAAGAAGACGCAGCAGATCTTTGGCTTCGACTACGCCACCTTGCAGCGTAACGACGTGCGCGCCGGCGGCACCACTGGCGATGGCGCCAAGACCAACGACTCGATCCTGAAGTACACCGGCTTCCTGACCGACAACCTGACCGTGACTGCACTGGCGGGCCGTTTCAAGTCGACCTATCCGCAATCACGCGAAGGCTACCTGCCTGGCGTGTACCAGATCATCGCCCCGATCAATGCGCAGGTGCCGGGACTGGTTTATACCAACCCGCAGGCCATCGGCGGCACCATCCAGGTGCCAAATGCGGAAGACAAGCAATCCACGCTGCGCCTGGATGTCGAGTACAAACTGGGCGACCATGCGCTGCGTGCCGGTATCGACCGCAACAACGTCTCTTCGATCAATGGCTCGGAGCTGGCGGGCGGTGGCAGCTGGACCTACTTCCGCGGCGATCCAAACGAGCGGGTCCCAGGCGGCAACACGCCCGCTTCCGGCGGCGGCTACGGACTGCAGGGCTACTACGTGAATGAGTATCACCAGAGCGACTCGGCCTCACCAAAGACCGACCAGTCGGCGCAATACATCCAGGACCGCTGGCAGGTCACCGATACCGTATTGCTCGACCTGGGCCTGCGCAACGAACAGTTCACCAACAAGAACAGCTTCGGCCAGGCCTACGCGGCGCAACGCCACATGCTGGCCCCACGCTTGGGCGCATCCTGGGACGTGCGCGGCGACAGCACATTGAAAGCCTTCGCCAACCTTGGCCGCTACCACCTGCAGATCCCGACCAGCGTGGCACTGCGCCTGGCTGGCAACCCGGTGCATATCGACCACTACTACACTTATACGGGCGTTGACCCGAAAACCGGCGTACCGACCGGGCTGACGGAAATTTCCCCGCGTGTTTCCGGCGGCAATGAATGGGGCAATGCCAAAGACCCGCGCCAGGTCGCATCGAGCAACCTGGGCGCGACCTACCAGGACGAAATTGCGCTGGGCTTGGAAGCGGCATTGACGCCGGAGTACACGGTCGGCAGCAAAGTCACCTACCGCACGCTGCGCAATACCATCGAGGACTGGTGCGATGCGCGACCTTTGCGCGCATGGGGCAAACGCAATAACGTCGATACCAGCAAATACGACATGCCATGCCTGCTGATCAATCCAGGCCGCGACAACACCTTGACGCTCGACCTGGCAGGCGACGGCAAACTGGTGTCCATCCCGTTGACGGCCGAAGACATCGGCCTGCCGAAAGTAAGCCGCATTTACACCGCGCTGGACTTCTTCATCGAACACCCCATGCGCAACGGCTGGTACGGAAAATTGAACTACACGCTATCGCGCAGCCGGGGCAATATGGAAGGCCAGGTGATGTCCGACATCGGCCAGGCCGACATTGCCGCCACCACCTCCTTCGACTTCCCGGAGCTGATGGACTACGCCAGCGGCCCGCTGCCAAACGACCATACCCATGTGCTGAAGGCCTACGGCTATTACCAGCTTGGCCAGGAATGGACCGTTGGCGGCAACATCAACATCGTCACGGGAGCGCCAAAATCCTGCATCGGCAACCTGCCGCCTGCGCTTAACCAGGATGGCAGGAACCCGGCCGCTGGCTACGGCGCCGCCGTGTTCTACTGCGACGACAAGCCCGCACCGCGAGGCTCCGCGGGCAGGATGCCGACCGACTTCCGCATCGCGCTCAACGCCACCTATATGCCGCGCATGTTCAAGGGACTGGCCTTGAAGGCGGACGTGTTCAACCTGCTGAACCGCCAGACCACGCTGGCCACCCAGCCGGTCTACAATGCGGGCGCCAACACGGTCAGCCCGTACTATGGGCAAGTGCTGGGGCGCGCACCTGAACGCCAGGTGCGCTTTGCCGCGGAGTACAACCACAAGTTCTGAATCAGCGCTTGACTTCCTTCAGGTACTCCGCACGCGCTGCCAGCGCCGTGTCGGCGAAGTCGGTGAACAGGCCATCGACGCCAAGGGCGAAGAACTGCTTGTATTCCAGCGCAGGATCGCCCTTGTAGTTGCTGGCCAGGCGGCGCTTCTCGTTGCGGAAGGTGTAGGGATGCACGAACAGGCCTGCCTTGTGCGCATCCGCCACCAGCGAGGTCGGCTCCATGGTGGTGGTGTCGGCATCGTTCACCTTGCCGTCGCCGTTGATGTCCAGCGCTCCCTTCACGCTGACGATGTAGCGTTTCCATGGGCCGATGCCGTCGGCATAGGTCTTGATCTCGGCCAGGCCGGCCGGCGTCACCATATCGCTGAACAGGCGCTTGTCGCCCGCCTGTGCCCAGTCGAACGGCTTGTCGTATGGCGCTGCGTAAGTCAGGGCGCCGGTTTTCAGGTCCACGTCGTCGGCGTCGATCAACTGCACCATCTTCAGCCTGGAACCTTTGCTGCGCATGTATTTCAGGCTGCCTGGTTCGAAGGACTGGATAAAGACCGGCGATTCGCGTTCAGTCCAGCCGGCCGCGGTCAGCATTGCCAGCAGCTTGTCCTCCAGCGGCAAGCCTTGCTGGCGGTGGAAAGTCGGGTTCTTGGTTTCCGGGTAGATGGCAATATTGCGCCCGCTCTTCTTGATCAAGTCGATCACTTCCTGGATGGTCGCAATCTTGTATTGGCCATTGAACTGCTGCGGGCGTTCGGCGTCGGTGGAAATGCCGCCCAGGGTCTTGATCTCCGCCAGCGTGAAATCGCTGGCGAACCAGCCATCCTGCATTTCGCCATCGACACTCAGCTTGCGCTTGCGGCCCGCGAATTCAGGGTGTTGCGCCACGTCGGTGCTGAAGGCCAGGTTTGGATCGTGGCGGGCAATCAGCACGCCGTCCTTGGTCGAGATCACGTCCGGCTCAATGGCATCGGCACCCATATCAATGGCCTTGGCATAGGCTTCCACCGTTTCTTCCGGCAGGTAGCCGCTGGCGCCCCGGTGTGCGACCACCAAGGTCGGCTTGCCATCCAGGGTAGGAAGCGGCGCCAGTAAAGTTCCGCCACACGCCGCCAACACCGCTGCCGCAACCGCACCGCCCACTGCTTTTTTCATCTTTTCCCCGCTGTGTAAGTTAAAAATGTGGCGGATTGTAGGTAGCGAAAATGACATGCTTGTGAATTGCGCAAGCGTGCGCAAGGTTCTTGACAACCGTTGCCTAGGCAACGTATAGTACATTTATGAATAAACATACCACCCCGCGCCGCGTTGCCCGGCTCATCAGCCGCGCGCAGAAAACGCTGGAAGAAGAGCTGGACATCAAGCTCGCGCCTTTCGATATCACGGCGGCGCAGTACGTGGTGCTGTCTACCCTGCACAGCGGCCGCGCCAATATCGCGGCGCAGATCTGCAAGGAGCTCTCATACAGCCCGGGCGCGATGACCCGCATGCTGAACCGCCTGGAACAGAAAGGCATGATCCAGAAGGCGCCAAGCGTCGACAACCGCCGCACCGTGCAACTGGAATTGAGTGCAGAAGGCCGCCGCCTCTTCCCAAGCCTGCTGGAAGCTTCGGGCACCGTGATCGAACAGTATTTCGGCGCTTTCAGCGCGCAGGAACTGCATACCTTCGAGTCCCTTCTATTGAAAATGTTCGCCGGGAAGTAGGTCTTTTTTTGCCCTAAAGGTTGCCTAGGCAATCGTACATTAAGGAATGAATGTGGAACCTTCAATCAATGTGCTGGGAGCTTATTTCCCCGACTGGCTTTTCTGCATTGCCGGCGCCACGGTGCTGTGCTTCCTGCTGCATGCAGTGCTGAATGCGCGCGGCTGGCTGGCAGGCGTCCCGTCGCACCTGCTGGCACTGGGTTACCCCGCGCTCGCCACCGTGCTTTCCCTGTCGGCCTGGCTCGTATTTTTCCAACATTGAGGTGACGTCATGAAGAAGACCAGGAACTCCCGCCGCTGGACCGCCATCGTTTTGGCCCTGACACTGGCAGCAATCGGCCTTGCCATTTACGTGGTGCGCTCGATCGACCAGGCGCCGCGCACCGATGACGCCTACGTCTATGCCGACACCATCAACGTCGCGCCTGAAGTCAATGGACGCATCGTGGACCTGCCGGTGGCCGACAACCAGCGCGTCAAGAAAGGCGACCTGCTGTTCCGCATCGATCCCCAGCCGTTCGAAGAAACACTGGCCAAGGCGGAAGCCAGCCTGAAAGCACTCGACAGCGAAATCAAGCTGACCCAGCGCTCGGTCGATGCACAGAAGTTTGCCGCGGCAGCAGCCCAGGCTAACGTCGAACATGCCAAGGCCGCCGCCGAACAGGCGGGCGATACACTGGCGCGGCTGGAGCCCCTGCTGACCAAGGGCTTTGTCTCGGCCGAGCGCATCGACCAGGCGCGCACAGCCAAGCGCAGCGCGCAATCGCAACTCAGTGCGGCCTTGCTGGATGCGCGGCGCGCCGAGGCTTCCGTCAGCGGCGTCGATGCGCTGGTCGCCAGGCGCGAAGTGGCGAAGTCGGAGATCGCGCTGGCGCGGCTGAACCTGTCCTATACCGAAGTGCGAGCGCCTGGCGACGGCATTGTGCTGAACCTGAAAACCTCGGTGGGGCAGTTCGCCGCCGCGGGGCATCCGGTCTTCACGCTGGCCAGTTCCAGCCGCTGGTACGTGGTGGCCAATTTCCGCGAGACCGATCTGGCAGGCATCAAGGCCGGCCGTCAGGCCCAGGTCTACCTGCTTGGCGACACCTCCAAGCGTTACAGCGGCACCGTCGAATCGATCGGCTATGGCGTATTCCCTGACGATGGCGGCAGTGAAGTGGCCGGCCTGCCGCGCGTGCCGCGTTCCATCAACTGGGTGCGGGTGGCGCAGCGCTTCCCCGTGCGCATCCTGATCGAACAGCCTGACGCGGCATTCCGCATCGGCGCTTCCGCCGTGGCCATGCTGAACGCGAAGTGAACGTCATGGAAGCACTGATTGCGCGCATCCGCAGCGAGCTGGCGCCCTTCCCTGGCCGCCTGGACGCAGTGCTGCGCCTTCTCGCAAGCTGCACGGTGGTCATCATCTGTTCGATGACGTTGCAGGTTCCTTCGCTCTCGCTGTCGCTGATCATGGTGTTCTTCACGGCGCAGGAGAACACGGTGCTGACCCGCATGAGCGGGATGGTGCTGATTGTCGGCAGCATTCTTTCAGTGCTTGCGTCCATCCTGCTGCTCAAGGTCTTCATCGACGCGCCAATGCTGCGCATTCTCGGTGCGGCCCTGGTGGCGTTCTGCGGCATGTATTTCATGAGAACCCACAGGCTTGGCGCCATCGGATTCCTGGTTGCGCTGATCGTGGTGTACGGTCAGAGCATGGCCGACATCTACGAAGATCCGGAAGTCATGACGCGCGCCCTGCTGTGGGTGGGCGTGGCCACAACTTACCCTATCGTGGTGACGATGATCATCCAGCGCCTGTTCCGGCCTGCGCTACCCGTCAAGCTGCTGGTGGAGGAATATGGCCGCCAGCTCGACGAAGTTGAACACCAACTCGATGCGCGCATCGCCGGCGCCGCAGCGCCTGCCTTTCACAGCGGCCGGGTTGGGCGCGGCGTGCTGGCCTTGCAGCGGCAACTAGCATTTGCGGCCTTGGGAAACAAGGAACGCACCACGGCGCGCGCTGCGGCAGTGAGCCGCCTGCATGCAGCAGCCGCGCAAATGGCAAGGCTTGAGCCGTTCGAACCTTCGCCAGAGGAGCTCCGGCAAATGGCCTCGATTCGCGCAGCATGCGCCGCCTTGCGTGAGTGCCTTGGCCACGACACGGCCTTCGAGCTTGCTGATGCGGCGCCGGAGATTTCCGGCCTGCCCGGCACGGCGGAGGAAACCGCAACTGGCGCGGCGCGCGTACCGCTTGCGCACCAGGCAATCTTGCGCGAGATGGCGCGGGCCTTGCGCGCTGCGGCAGAAGCAGATGTGGAAGCAGATGAGGCGCCCGCAGGCCGAACCCGCGCGGCAGCAGGCAACTCCGGGCAGGCCGCTGCGTCCAGCGCCGCCGGCAACCCGCTGCGCATCGTCTACCTGAAGTTTGCCTTCAAGGCCGTGCTGGCGGCGACGGTCAGCTATGTCATCTACACCGGCCTGCAATGGCCAGGCATCCATACGGCAATGCAGACCTGCATCATCCTGGCCCTGCCAAGCCTCGGCGCGACGACTCATAAGGGCATTGCCCGCCTGCTGGGCTGCTGCCTGGGCAGCCTGGCGGCGCTGGCAGCGACCGTATTCGTGGTGCCGCACCTGGACAGCATCGTCGGCCTGCTGGCCATGTCCCTGCCCATCATCGCAGTGGGCGCCTGGATCGCAGTCGGGTCGCCCCGCTCGAACTACATCGGCGTGCAGATGATGTTTGCCTTCGCCCTGGCGCAACTGGGCAGCTTTGGCCCGGTGTCCGATGTGACGGAAATCCGCGACCGCCTGATCGGCATCCTGCTTGGGCTGGCGATTTCGATCACCGTGTACACACTGCTGTGGCCAGAACGCGAAGGCCAGGCGCTCAAGACGTCCCTGTCGCGCCTGCGGAAAGCCGTTGCCGCCTGCGCACATGCAGACCACGAAAACATTGGCGCTGCGCGCCTGAATGCATGGGCATTGTTGAACCAGTGCCGGGAATTGCAGGCCAGGGTCGCGCTGGAGCCGGGATGGCGTGACCGCAATTCGCGCCGCATTGCGAACGTACTGGCGCAGGCGGAAGAAAAGCTGGCCATGCAGCAGGCCAGCCACTGAGGCGGTCAGGCTACGACAAGTCCCATCTCGCCCAGGATTGCCGCGGCCTGGACGTAGGAGATGACAGCACCTCTGAAGGCGCGCACGTCGGTCAGTTTCAAGCCGCCGAGGTCGGCCCCTCGCAGGTCCGCGCCTTCAAAGCGGGCCAGCTTGAGTACCGCTTCACGCAGGCTGCAGCCTTCCAGCACGGCTTCGCGAAAATCGCAGCCGGACAGGTCGGCGTCCGAGAAGTCCAATTGGTTCAGGCTCGCCTTGCGGAATGAGAAACCGCGCATGTCCGCGCCAACCAGCAGGCTTTCCTCAAAACTGGCGCCGAGGTGCGACACCTCTTCAAACGCCGCGCCGGTCAGTTTGCAACTGCGGAAGCTGGCCGAGGCCAGCTTGGTGCGGCGCCATTTGCTGTTATTCAGGTCGCAGCCCTGGAATTGGGCGTCGACCAGGTCGGCCGATTCGAAGTCCGCCGCCATGCCGCGGCAACGCTGCCAACTGCTGCGGGCCAGCTTGCAGGCGTACAGGATCGTCTCGTTGAAAGTGCAGCGTTCAAATACGCAGTCCTGCAGGTCGAGGCGGGACAAGTCGGCTTCGTCAAAGCTGCACTGCACGAAATGACGGACGCCGGCCGCAAGCTGCTGCGCCAGCGAATCGCGATCCATTTCCATGTCAGCGGCGCTGGCTTTTTGCCGCGTAGGATTCGTAGATCGTCTTGGCGTCCTTGTGGGCCTGGTCGATGTTGCGGAGCTTCTTGTCGTCGTCGTGGCGGACGAAGAACTCCGCATCCTGCGCATCCATCACCAGTTTGACCGCGAGGGAGTCTTTCAGGTTGTATTTTTCGAAGATGAGCGTGGTCACTTCGTCGAGATATTCTTCGTAAGACATGATTTATTCCGGATGAAGCAGGTTCAATCCGCTGATTATAACGCCCGGCTATCTTGCCGTTGGCACTTGCCGAATCGATTCGAGGTCTATATAATTCGGGCCCTTCGGGTCGTTAGCTCAGTTGGTAGAGCAGCGGACTTTTAATCCGTTGGTCGCAGGTTCGAGCCCCGCACGGCCTACCAGAAAAAGATAGAATAGCCAGCCTTCGGGCTGGCTATTTTATTATCTGCACTATGAAGCACTCCCTCTTCCTGTTCGACCTCGACGACACCCTGCTGGATTTCCGGGCTTCCGAAAAGCTCTCCTTCGAACGCGTGTTGCGCGAGCTGGGTTACAGCGACGGCGTCGACGAGCTGTTCCGGCAATATCAAGGCATCAACATCGAGTTGTGGCGGGCATTCGAAGCGGGCACGGTTTCGAAGGAGTTCCTGAAAGTGGAACGCTTCCGCAAAACATTCGCCGCCTGCGCGCTGGAAATCGATCCGCAGCAAGCCAGCCTCCGTTACCTGGAGTCGCTGTCCGAGACGGTGGTGCTGATCGATGGCGCAAGGCGCCTGTGCGAGACGCTTGCCGCGGCTGGCGAAGTCGGCATCATCACCAACGGCGTAGCCCACATCCAGGACCGCCGCATTGCCAGCTCCGGCCTGGGCGACTACATCTCCTTCACCGCGACCTCCGAAGCATGCGGCTTTGCCAAGCCGGACAGCCGCTTCTTCGAATACGCCACCAACATGGCGCGCACCTTCAACAAGGGCGCAACCATCATCGTTGGCGACCGGCTGGACGCCGACATCCTCGGCGCCAACCGTTTCGGCATCGAGAGCTGCTGGTACAACCCGGGCCGCCTGAACAACGACACGGAAGCACTGCCCACTTTCGAAGCCGCCCACCTCGACGAGATCGCGCCTTTGCTTGCTTAGAAGGCGAAGCGCAGGCCGGCGTTGACCCGGCGTCCCACATCCTCCAGCGTCAGGAACTGGCTCTCGTTGTTGGCATATTCGTGCATGCGCGAATTGCTCAAGTTGATGCCGTCCAGGTACAGCGCGATCTTCGGCGTGACGTTGTAGCGCAGGCTCAGGTCGTACTGGCCGTAGGCTGCGCGGGTGCGCGGCTGGGTGCTGCCGCCGCCGCAATCGACAGCGAACTTGTTGCGCCAGTTGTAGCTCACGCGCGCCGAGAAGGTCTCGTTCTCATAGAACACCGAAGCGTTGTACGACTGCTTCGACAAGCCGGGGTAGCCGCAATCCAGCGACGCGGCATCTTCACGGCTGGCAGTGGCGTCGACGAAGGTGTAGTTGGCTGCGACACCAAAGCCGCGCAGCCAGGCGATACCATTGTCGAAGGCGTACTGGCCGGCCAGTTCGATGCCCTTGATCTTGCCCTTCTGGCCATTGCGGATACGGGTGTCATGCACCACCTCCGAATACTGCGGAATGGTGATGTCTTCCAGCCGCTTCTCGAGGAAGTTCGATACCTTCTTCTGGAAGATCGCCGCGCCGAGGAAGTTGGTCTTCGACAGGTACCACTCATACGACAGGTCCAGGTTTTTCGACTCCATCGGTTTCAGGTAAGGATTGCCGCCGCCGGTCTGCACGTCGCCGAAGCGGCCGCCGTACCAGTTGTCCACGCCCATCTGGTTCAGGGTTGGCCGGGTCTGGGTTTTGGAGGCAGCCAGGCGCAGCACCATATCGTCGGTCAGGTCGAACTTCAGGTTACCGGATGGCAGCACGCTGTTATAGCTGTTGTCGACCGCAGTCTCGACCGCCGGGCCGTAGTTCAGGATGTAGGTGGTGTCGTTCGGGCTCTTGGTCGCAGACAGCAGCACGCGGCTGATACCGGTGGACGTCGAATTCACGTGCACCACCCGCACGCCGGCATTGGCCGACCAGCGTTCGCCCTCCCATTTCGAATCGAGGAAGATGCTTGATACCTTTTCCTTGACGCTCCAGAAGTTCGGCTTGGTGTAGTCGATCGCCATCGGGCCGTTCGGGAACTTGGTCTTGTCCAGGTACAGCGCAGGATCGTTCGACTGTGCCAGCGTGGACGGCTGGTTCAGGTAATTCATGTAAGCGTAGGGGTCGAAGCTCAGGTAGCTGGCCGGTGCGCCGGGGAAGGCGTTATCCAGCGATTTCACCGTAAACAGCGACGAGGGCAGCGAGACATGGTAGCCGCTGAACGCATTCCAGGAATCGCTCTCCCATTGGTCACGCCCCACTTTGCGCTGCGAATACGAGACCCCGGTATCGAGGCCTTTGAAGGCGCCCATGTCATGCGACCACGATGCACTCATGCGCGCTTCGTTCAATTCGTCGGCAAAGCGCACATCCTTGTTCGACACGGCGTGCGCCCGCACCGCATTCGGGTCGGTAATGCCGTCGCCGAAGGTCAGGCTGGGAATGCTGCCGAAGGTCAGCGAGTCGCCATTCTTCGGCACCATGCCGGCCACGATCCACTGGTCCGGGGTTTTGGTCGTGGTGCGCGAATTCGAGATATCGCCTTCCAGCTTCCATTCCGGCGACACGTTCCACTTCGAATTCAGGCCGAAAGCCTTGGTGATCGACAGCCGGTCGCCGCCCTTGACGATCATGTCGTTCGAGTTGGCGTCGGTGAGAACGCCGGTGCCGTCGCCGACCAGCGCCGGGTTATTGGCAAAGAAGTTCGCGCCGGGACGCAGGAAGCTGGTGACCTGGTTGTTCGCATCGTACTTCACCCCCAGTTGCACCGGGTTGTTCCAATCGCTGATCGCAATCACGTCGTTGCGCTGGTTAAGACGCGAGTACAGCGCATCGGCAGTCAGTTTCCAGTCGGCGGACGGGTTGAATTGCACAGTCACGTTGCTGACCAGGCGCTTACGGGTTTCGTTCTCCTGCTGGTAGCCGAAGCTTTGCGGCATCAGCAGCTTCTTGCTGGTGACGTTGGCCATGGTCAGGCCCGTGGAATTCAGGTCGCCGTCGATCATGTAGACGTCGCGCAGGTTCCAGGCGTCGTTAATGGCCTTGTTCTGCTTCGATGCGCGGTCGGTGTAGGACAGCGAGGCGGTCACGCCAAAGGACTTGTTCTCGTTGGCGAAGGAATACATGCCGCTGACGTTTGGCGTGTTCTTCTTCGAGTTCGAATCGTAGGAGTCGAACACATTGACCACGCCAGTGTGGCCCGCCTTGCCGGACAACGGCCGCGCGGTCTGGATGTCGACCGTCGAGCCGATACCGCCCTCGGGCAGGAAGGGCATGGAAGTCTTGTAGACGATGGCTTTCGAGATCAGGTCGGACGACAGCAAGTCGAACGAGAAATCGCGGCCGCCGGTGTCGCTGGTCATGGTGCGGCCGTTGACCAGCACATTATTGAACTCCGGGCCCAGGCCACGCACGGAGATGTAACGTCCCTCCCCGTTGTTGCGCTGGATCTGCACGCCGGTGACGCGCTGCAGCGATTCCGCGATATTCGTATCCGGGAATTTGCCGGCGTCTTCGGCCGATACGGCATCTACTACACCTTCCTGCAAACGCTTGGTCGCGAGCGAGGAAGCCAGGGAAGCGCGGACACCGCTCACTACCACCTTGGCCGAAGGGTCGATAGCCTCATCGGCCGTTTGAGCATAGGCACCCAGCGGCAGCAGCATCTCTGCGATCAGCGCCGCCAATACAGTCTTACGCATATTGTCTCCGTTATTTTGGTTTGGTGAGCCAATGTTACGCAGGGCCTGCAATATCAAAGTATTGCGTCTTTCGGTATTGATATTCCGAAAACATATGAGTCATACCGGCCTCCCTTTCCCATCGGGCGAGGACCTAATCCGGCTTGATGTCGGATTTATACAACTTGCGACGATTTGATTGTTTGCCTACTGCAACGATGGTTACAATTTGCGGTTTTGCACCGCAGGACTCCCAGTGTCAGATAACGTCTACGCCGCACCGAACGCCAACTTCGACGAACCAAGCCATTCAGGCGTGGACGACCGCTTTTACGTGGTCTCCACGCGCAAGATGCTGACGCTGTTCTTCCTTACCTTCGGCCTGTACCACCTCTATTGGAATTTCCGGAACTGGCAGTTGCACAAACTCGCCACCGGCGAAGACCTCTGGCCGCTGCCGCGCGCCCTCTTCGCCATCTTGTTCACGCGTACCCTGTACCGGGAAATCGCCGCCTACGACTCCACCGGCAATTGGCGCGACTGGGATTGTGAAACCTATGCGAACGGCATGGTATTCCTGATGTTCGCCGGCTACGCCCTTTCGTGGGGCGGCAAGAGTTCGACCTTCCTGACCGTAGTCTCGATCCTGCTCCTGCTCCCGATAGGCATATTGCTGAAGCAGGCCCAGGCCGAAGTCAACGCCCGCTGTGGCGATCCTGAAGGCAGCAGTAACGATACCTTCACCGTTGCCAATATCATCTGGTGCACGCTCGGTGGCGTGATCTGGTTCCTGTTCGCGGTCGGCATGCTGCTCATCCCCTGATGCATGCCCCCCGGGCCGCGCATTAATCGGCTTTTTGGCCTGCCATGGGAATCTCCGGCAGGAACAGCAGCACGATCAGGCCTAGCAGCACCAGCACAGCACCCGCGCCGAAGATGCCGGCAATCGCGTGGCGGTACACGGTCACCGTGGACGGCAACACGCTGATGCCCGGCCCCACCGCCGCCACGGCCTTTACGCCATGGATGTGCAGCGAACGCGCCAGCATGGCGCCCGAACCCGTCACGCCCAGCAAGCCTCCCAGCGAGCGGAAGAAAGTCAGCATCGCCGTTCCCACGCCGCGGCGCGGCAGCGGCAAGGCGTTCTGCACTGCGATGGTCATGTTGGGCATCACCAGTCCCAGGCCGGCGCCAAGCAGGAAGATTGCCGGCTCGATGACCCAGTAGCCCCAACCTGCCTCCATTCCCAGTGCCAGCGTGGCAAATGCCACCAGTGCGGCGACCAGCCCACCCTGTTGCACGCCCTTGTACTTGCCGGTGCGCGCCAGCCGGCGCCCGCTCAGCATCGAGGAGCCAACCAGGCCAATCATCATGGCCACGGTCAGCAAGCCCGAACTGGCGGGGCTGCTGCCCATTACCACCTGGAAGAACAAGGGGAAGAACACGGTGGCGCCCATCAGGCCCATGAAAGTCAGCGCCATCACCACGCTGGCGATATTGAAGACCCGGTTGCCGAACAAGTCCGGCGGCAGCACCGGCTCCGGCACCTTGCGCACATGCACCGCCAGCCAGCTGCCCAGCACCACGGCCAGCACGCAGCAGACCCGCACCTGCAGCGAGTCCCAGGCCCATTCGGTGCCGCCCAGCGCCAGCACCAGCAACGCAGACGTGATCGAGCCGGTCATCAGTACTGAGCCCAGGTAATCGACGCGGTGCGCATGGTGCACCTTTTCCTTGTGCAGCGCCCGCGCAATGGCGTAGAAAGCCACGGCGCCAACCGGCAGGTTGACGTAGAAGGTCCAGTGCCAGGACAGCGCATCGGTAATCAGGCCGCCCAGCACGGGGCCCAGCAGGCTGGTGGCAGCGTACACCACCGGCACCATGCCCATGCGCTTGCCGCGTTCCGCAGGCGGAATGATGTCGGCGATGATGATCTGCGCCAGCGGCAGGAAGCCGCCTGCGCCCACGCCTTGCAGCGCGCGGAACACGATCAACTGCGTCATGTCCTGCGCCAGGCCGCAAAGCGCGGAGCCAAGCAGGAAAGCGCCCATCGCGGCGAAGATCATTGGCCGGCGGCCGTACTGGTCGGCCAGCTTGCCGTACAGCGGCATGGTGGCGGTGGAGGCCAGCACATAGGCCGTCACCACCCAGGACAGGTGGGCCATGCCGCCCAGGTCGGCCACGATGCGCGGCAAGGCGGTGGCAACGATGCTCTGGTCCAGCGCACTGAGGCCCAGCACGGCCATCATGGCCAGGTAGACGGCGCGGATTTCGCGCTCGGTAACGGGGGTGTCCTTCATGGGCTTCCGATGAGATTCAGGGGTTCGATGGCAGCTTCCAGCGCGGATAGTTGGGCCGGCGTCAGGCCGGCGATGCGCTGCGCCATCCAGTCGCGGCGCTTGTCGCGCAGGGCTTCGATGCGCTCGGTGCCGAGCGCGGTGGCCTGCAGGCCGGAGCGGCGCCGGTCTTGCGGATCGGGCGCGCTGCGTTCGACCAGGCCCGCCTCCTCCATCGACTTGATATGGCCACTCATGGTGGCGGCCCGCACGTTTTCCATGCGCGCCAGTTCCGCCACGCCGATGCCAGGCTGCTCCTGGATGATGGCCAGCAGCATGTACTGCACCAGCGGAATATCGCCGCCGTTTTCGCTGGCGTCGCGCCGCATCTCGCGTACCAGCCGTTTCAGTGTCAGGCGCAATGCCTCGCTGGCGGCAAGCACGCGCGGCGACAAGCTTGCTTCATGTTTTTTTGGCATTACTCACGATAATTAGGTAGGCTACCTACCCATATTACCGGATTTCCCCTGGCCGCGCAAAAGCGCCAGCAGGTGTTCGCGCGCAGCGGCCAGCGTCATGCCCTTCTCCTGCAAGTGCGGCAGCAGTTTCTCGAACATTTCGCGGCGCCGGGCGCCGGCTTCGGAGATATCGCGCCGGTCGCTGAAGAAGTCCATCAGCGTGGAGCCGCACAGGCAATTGCGGTAAGCCTCGACAATCGCAACGCTGTCGTCATCGAAGCCTTGCTTGAGGCCTGTGATGTCGCGGCGGACCGATTGGGTTTGCTGCATGAACTCCTGCGCGGTGGCGAACACCCGTCCGCAATAGCCGCAATGCTTGGGGAAGGCCGACGCGGCCAAGGCCTGCAAGCCTTCGAAGAAAAGACGTTCCTCCATTTTTGCAACCTCTTTCTTCCAGTGCGCTGCAATTTGTGAGAGAGTGAATCTTTCGCACCGCGGAGCACACATGACCCCTCAGGAGCATTGCCGTATCGAACCGCTGGACCGCGCCCACGCGCTGCATGCCAGCTTTTACACCGACCAGCAATGGCTGGAATTCGAACAGCGCGAAGTCTTCGGCTCGACCTGGCAACTGGCGGCGCACACGGGGGAACTCGCTGCGGCCGGCGACCATGTGGTGGGCGATATTGCCGGCAAGCCGATCCTCATCATACGCCAGCCCGATGGCAGCCTGCAGGCTTTCTTCAACGTCTGCCGCCATCGCGCCGGGCCGCTCGCGACCTGCAATGGCAAAGGTGCGCGAGCGCTGCACTGCAAATACCACGGCTGGACTTACGAACTGGATGGCGCCCTGCGCGCCGCCACTGAAATGCAAGGCGCGGCTGGTTTCGACAGGTCGGCGATCCGCCTGCCCCGCATCCAGGTGCGCGAGTGGCAAGGCCTGGTGTTTGTGGCGCTGGACGAAGCCACGCCGCCGTTCGAACAAGTCTTCGCCGGCATCGCCGAGCGCATCGCACCGGCCGACTTGTCGCACATGCGTTTCGCCAAACGCGACACCTACAAGCTCGAATGCAACTGGAAGGTCTATATCGACAATTTTCTCGAGGGTTATCACCTGCCCTTTGTCCATCCCGGCCTGTCGAAGGTGCTCGACTACCGCGTCTACGACACCGAACTGGCGCAATGGCATTCGCTGCAGCATTCGCCGCTGCGCAACAACGACGGCATCTACGGCGACGGCAATGCCTGGTACTACTTCATCTACCCCAACATCATGCTGAACATCACGCCGGGCCGCTTGCAGACCAACCGCATCCTGCCGCTCGGCCACCGCCAATGCATCGTGGAGTTCGACTATTACTACACCGACGATCCCGAAGTGCAGGCACGCGTACAGGCCGAGCAAGCCTTCAGCGACGAGATCCAGGCGGAGGACATCAGCATCTGCGAGCATGTCCAGCGAGGCCTGGCATCCGGATCGTACAGCGCTGGGCGCCTGAACCCGAAGCGCGAAAGCGGCGTGTGGCATTTCCAGAACCTGTTGCGCGCCGCCTATGCACGCCACGGATAAAGGCAAGCCGCTCGGCTTCTGGATGTGCACCTCCCTGATCGTGGGGAATATGATCGGCATGGGCATCTTCATGCTGCCCGCCGCGCTGGCGCCGTTCGGCAGGAACGCCTTTGCCGGGTGGGCGATCACCGTGATCGGCTGCCTGTTCATCGCCCACGTCTTTGCGCGGCTGGCGCGCGCCATGCCGGACGAGGACGGGCCCTACGGCTACTGCCGCCGCGCCCTCGGCAATGGCGTCGCCTTCTTCACCATGTGGTGCTATTGGGTGTCGATCTGGGTCACCAATGCGGCACTGGCAATCGGCATCGTGGGCTACCTGACCACGCTGCTGCCGGCACTGTCGTCCCATCCCGCCCTGCCGCCGCTGGCGGCCATGGCCATCATCTGGTTCTTCGTGCTGGTCAGCTTGCGCGGGGCGCTGGCTTCGGGCCGGGTGCAGCTCGTATCGGCAGCGCTCAAGCTGTTGCCGATGGGAGCCATCGTGCTGCTCGGCGCATGGATCTTCGTCAGCAACGGCGCGGCATATGCGGCGCACCTGCCGCCGACCCCGTTCACCCTGGATGGCACGGCCGCTGCCGGCACTATCGCCTTGTTCGCCATGCTGGGCGTGGAATGCGCCGCCCTGCCGGCCACCAAGGTGCACCAGCCGGAGCGTACCATCCCGCGCGCCACGATCGCAGGCACACTGGTGGCGGCAGTGGTGTATGTGCTGGTCTGCACCATTCCCATGCTGCTGTTGCCGCAGGCGGAACTGGCCGCATCCAATGCCCCCTTCGTCGACCTGTTCCTCCGCTACTGGGATGCCGGCAGCGGACATTGGCTGGCAATTGCCGTCATCTTCAGCGGCCTGGGTGCGCTGAACGGCTGGACCATGCTGGCAGGCGAAGTCACCGCCTCCATGGCCCGCCACGGCATCTTTCCCGCTGCGCTGAAAGCGGCCAACCGCCACGGCGCACCAGCCCGGTCGCTGCTGCTGGTGGGGGCACTGGCCAGCGTGATGAGCGCGATGAACTACAGCCGCTCCATGGCCGAGGCCTTTACCTTCCTGACGCTGGTGGTGACGGCAGCCAGCATGCCGCTCTACCTGGTTGGCGGCGCCGCGGTATTCACGCTGCACCGGCGCGGCGTGCTGGCGCGCGGCACGGCGCTGTCGCTGAGTGCGGTGATGACCTGCGTGTTTTCGCTCTGGGCCTTTTACGGCATGGGCAAGGAAGCCTTCTGGTGGGGCGTCGCCCTGGGCGCGATCAGCCTGCCGGTGTTCTGGCTGGTGCGCTGGCGACAGAAGGCGCAGCAGGCTGAAGGCAATACGCCACCAGCAGCAGCGCCGCAGTAACGGCACCGACCAGTGCCAGCCTGGCGGGTAGCGCCAGCGTCGCTGCATTCGCGATCAACTGGTTCTGCATGACCACGGCGGCGGCAAATGCCAACAGCGCGGCGATGGTCCAGCGCGCACCGCCAGTAGCCGCACGGGTCGCGGTGAACAGGCGGCCCGGCGGCAGCGTGAAGGCCGGCCACGGATCGGCAGCGGCGACATCGGCCGGGCGCCAGCCGGTATGGCGGAACCACAGCGCGAACTTGTCGCGCCAGCGCGCAGTGCGCACAGCGTCATGCCACATCACGGCCGGCCAGGCGAATTGCGCCCACACCGCATTCCAGCCCGGGCCGCCCTTGCGCACGCCGTACACGCAGTCCTCGCTTTCTTCGATATAGGTGCCGAACAGGCGGTCCCAGACCATCAGCGTGGCGGCGTAATTGCGGTCCAGGTAGACGTCGTTCACGGCATGGTGCACGCGATGCGCACTGGGCGTGTTGAGGATACCTTCGAGCAGCGGCACGCGCCCTATCAGGCGGGTGTGAATCCAGAATTGATAGAATTTGCTCAGCGTGAGCTGGATGATGAACACGCCCGGCGGGCAGCCAAGCAGCGCCAGCACCATGAACAGCGGCGCGTGGAATACATCCTGGAAGGCGCCCTGGCGCAGCGCGGTGGTAAGGTTGAATTCTTCGCTCTGGTGGTGCGGCGAATGCACCGCCCACAGGAAGTTGATCTCATGCGACCAGCGGTGCGCCCAGTAATAGACAAAGTCGAAGGCCATGAACGACCATGCCCAGGTCCACATGGAGCCAGGCGCCGACTGCCACAGCGACAAATGGCCGAACACCCAGCCGTAGGCCAGCAGCATGGCGGATTTGGTGAAAACTTCCAGCGTCACGGTCCAGATGCCGCAAGCCATGCTGGTCAGGCTGTCAGCCAGCGAATAAGCCTTGAACCGGCGGCGGTGCGCCAGCCAGGCTTCGGCCGCGATCAAGACCAGGAAAACAGGCGTGGCCGCAGCCACCAGCGCATTGTTATCGAGCATGCGCGGGCTTGGCGCCTGCCTTGCGGCCGAGCGCGCTGCGCAACACTTCGCCCACGGGACGGTTCAACACCGCCGCGACAGTCTGCATGCGCCGGGAATCCAGCATGGGACGGGTATTCTGCGCCGCCAGGGCAGCTTGCGCAGCCTGGGCCGCGGCCAGGGCCTGGGCCTTTGCTTCGCGCCGCGCGGCGGCAGCGATGTCGGCCAGTTGCGCCAGCTGCACTTCGTTCGGGAAGCCTTCCACATAATAGCGGGGCGGGTAATCATCGGTGCGCTGCATCAGTGCACCGACCACCGGCATCGCGGCTTCCCAGGTCACGGTAATCGGCGGATCCAGGCTGGCAGGATCGGCAAAGTACAGCAAATCGGTCTTCGGCAGCAGGCTTGGCATATCGCGCGTCCAGGTGCAGGCGCTGGTGCGGACTTGCTCCGGACCGAGCTTGCCGACCAGGTAGGTCACCACGCAGCGATTGCGCCCACTGGCCCATTCGTGCGCTTTCAGCAGCTCTTTCTGCAGGCGGTAATCGTTGCCCTCCACGTACTTGGACAAGCTGTTCAGGCGCCGCGTCAGGCTTGGCGGCACGAAGATTTGCCAGCGGCCATCCACCAGGCGCAGCAAGCGGGGCATGACCATCTTTTCTTCGCGCATGGCGGAAATCGCCGCTTTCAGCATCGCGTCCATCGCCACTTCGTTCTTGTCGCTGCACACCATCAGCATGCCGCGCGTGGGCACCATGACCACCGGGCGGCCTTCGGGGACGGCAGCTTCGATCAGCTCCGGCAGCAGCATGCGCGACGAATCGTAGCCATCGTCCCAGCCGCCGCCGAAGACGCCCTGGGGCGAAGGCAGCAGCGGCGCGGTGGAGCGCGCGCGCAGGTTGGCAAAGGCGGCTTCGAACGCCGCATCTTCCGTCATGTCCCAGGCTTCCAGGTGGGCGCGCGCCACGCGGTGCACCACCGTGCCCCGATGGAATGCCAGGCCCATTTCCAGACCTTCGCAGATCGGCCGGAACAGCAGGGGCGAATAGCCACGGGCCGCGGCCAGCATGGCTTGCCCGCGCTCCGCACTGTTGCGCACGATCGGCAGCAGGTGGCGCACGGCCTCCTCCACCATGCCCGGCGTATTGCCCATCAGGACCATGCCGGCAGTGTGGCGCAGCAGATCCTCGCTGGCGGCCAGCGACACGGCCAGCCATTCCTGGTACATGTTCTCCAGCGGGACCAGCAATTCCAGCGGATACGGCGACTCGGGGCCGGGCACGCCAAACAGCTCGCCTTCTTCCGCCATGAAAGTCCAGCGCCGGCCCGGATCCAGCGACTCCAGGTGCGACTGCAATTGCGCCGCGTATTCAGCCAGGGTGGCGCGCGCAGGAGGCGGCTTTTCCTCTTCGACTTCGCAACGGATGCCGCAGGTTATCAAGGCGTCGCGGAAACGCTCGGCCATGGCCCAGTCGATACCTTTTTTCACGATCGCGCCATTGCCAGCGAGGATCGGGCGCACCGCTTCCAGCGGGCGGCGGAACAAAAGCATCAGGCGTGCTTCGACCCGCTCCTGCAGGAAGCCGTTTTGCACGCCAAGGGTTTTGATCCGATAAGTCGCCACGAAGCTCGCCACGAATACCTAGTTGAAAAAATCGCAACAGCATTGTAAGTCATGCCGGGCGTTAACAGGCAGCAAACCTGTATCATGTTGGCCCCATGCCACAAACCATTATATCTCTCGCGACTAGCGATTTAGTTGTAAAGAAAAGCCGTTTTCTCGGCTTTGTCCACCCTGTGGCAGACCGCAGCGAAGCCCAGGCCATCGTGGCACGCCTGCGCGTCGAGCATCCCGATGCAGCCCACGTATGCTGGGCCCTGCTGGCGGGTGGCCAGTCGGCAGCGGTCGACGATGGCGAACCGGGCGGCACCGCCGGCCGCCCCATGCTGGACGTGCTGCGCCACCAGGACCTGGAAGGCGTGCTGGCCGCAGTGGTGCGCTACTACGGCGGCATCAAGCTGGGCGCCGGCGGCCTGGTGCGGGCCTATACCGATGCGGTGGCCCAGGCCTTGCTGAAGGTTGAAAAAATCGCCATTGTGCGCTACACCGAATTGCGCTGCACCCTGCCTTATTCATTGGAAGGCTTGCTGCGGCGCGAGCTTTCCGCCGCTGGCGCCAGCCTGCTGGAAGTGAGCCATGACCAGCGCGTAACGCTGGCCTTCCGCATTGCGGAAACCGCCGCGCCAGCGCTGGTGGCCCGCCTGAATGATGCGGCCAGCGGCCAGCTCGAATGGCCCTCAGCAATTACTGAATAGTTTAAATAGTTACAAATAAATAATTTCCTATTAACAATTTTTGCGTTATTTCCCGGCTCTGGCTACTGTCGTAGACATGCGCGACGAAACACTATTTTCAGGCATCCAACTTGCATCCTTGTTGAATGCCTTGCCCGACCCCGCGTTCATCCTGACGCGGAGCGGCCGCTATAAGGCCATTTACGGCGGCATCGACGTGCGCTACTACCACGACGGTTCGCACCTGATCGGCAAAACCGTGCACGACGTGCTGACAGCGGACAAGGCCACCTGGTTCCTGAAAGAGATCGAAACCGCCCTGGCCTGGCGCGCGCTGCACATTGTCGAGTACAGCCTGGTGCAGGGCGATATCAAAGGCCTGGCAACCAGCGGCCCCAGCTACCGCCTGTGGTTCGAAGGACGCATCCAGGCACTGGACTTCCAGGTTGACGAGGAAGATGCGGTACTGTGGGTTGCCAGCAACATCACGGCACGCAAGGAGATGGAAGACCAGCTCCGCATGCTGAGCGAAGTGGATGCCCTGTCCGGCCTGCTGAACCGCCGCAAGCTCATGAGCGTGCTGGCCGAGCATTTCGACACCTTCGAGCGCTACGGCACCCCCATGACCATGCTGATCTTCGACATCGACCACTTCAAGCGGGTGAACGACGAACATGGACACCTGGCCGGCGACGCGGTGATCAAGACCACCGCCGACGTCTGCCAGCGCGAATTGCGCAGCACCGATGCGGCGGCCCGCCTGGGCGGCGACGAATTCGTGGTCCTGATGCCACACACCACCTGTGAGCAAGCGGCGCCTATTGCAGAACGCCTGCGCCTGCGCATCGCGGAAACCCTGCAAGGCCTTGGCCGCATCGGCGACTGCGTCACCATCAGCGGCGGGTTGACCTGCTTGCGCTCCGGGGACGGCTCCTGCGAGGACGTGCTGAAACGCGGCGACGACGCCCTGTACCAGGCCAAGCGCGCCGGGCGCAATCGCATTATCGGCACCGACTGAGGCTTGCTAGGACTTGATAAAAGGTTCAGAATTCCCTCAAAGACCGAGGGAGGTTGCGATGGACTCTTTGCTGCAGTTCAAACCTGGCGACACCTGGCTGCTGCGCAGCCGCGGCGCGCGCGCAATGAACCACCTGCTGGCACCGGCCTCCGCGCCGCGTGCCGCCACCCTGCCAGCCGTTGCCCGATGGCGCGGCCGCGAATCCCTTCCCCTTCACTTGCTGGACAAGCTGCGCGAATCGCGCGCCAACAGCGCCTATGCGCGGCGCCTGGATGACCTGCAGGTCTGCGTAGCGCGCGCCGAAGTGCAGTTGCGCCAGCTGGCCGCGCCGCAGGCCTGGCAAGTGCCCGGCGCAGGGCCGGTGCTGGGCGGCGACGCCATGCTGGCAAGCTGGCACAAGATGGCCGAGGGCGGTCCGCTGGCACGCGAATTTGCCACCTACGCCTGCCACGTCTCGTCCTGCACCCGCCAGTTGCAGGAGGCATTGGCCAGCTTCGACCAGCTGCTGCAGCAAGCCAGGTCGCCCGAGCGCTACGCCCCGCTCCATGAGCTGGCCGAACGCCTGCTGGCCTGGGGCGACACCCTGGTGGAAGATGAAGTGGCGGACGAAGTCATGCTGCGCATCCAGGCCTACCCCGAGCTGTACGAGGAAATGCTGGACGAAGCGGACGGCGGCAGCGACGAGGCAGCCGCCAGCCTGGAGTCGCTGGGCGATGCCGACCTGCTGCGCCTGGATTGGGCCGGCGGCCAGCGCAGCAAACTCCTCAAAGCGGCGGCCAGGCTGCGCGCCAACTGATACGGTCGTTTCCCGGCGCTTCTGCGCCTGTTTTTCGAGGCCGGGCCGGCGCACAATAGGCCCAACCTCGAAAGGAAACGACATGGACAACACCAAACCGCGCGGCTTCGGCGAAACCATGCTGGCTGTGGCCTGGTCCTTCATCGGACTGCGCCGCCGCAGCGATTTTGAACGCGACGTCGGCGCCCTGCGCCCCGGCTACGTCATCGCAGGCGGGCTGATTGCAGCAAGCTGCTTCGTCGGCATCCTGCTGTTCGTGGTGCGCTTGGCCACATCATGATGCAGCTTGAACACGCCCACCACAGTATCGAGGTGGGCGGCCTGCTGTTTCAGCGCATCGGCCGCTGAGGCGGCCTCCTCCACCAACGCGGCGTTCTGCTGTGTCACCGTATCCATTTCTGTCACGGCCCGGTTGATCTGCTCGATGCCGGCGCTCTGCTCGTCGCCTGCCGCCGTGATTTCGCGCATGATCTGCGACACCCGCTGCACCGAAGCCACCACTTCCTCCATGGTGCTGCCGGCACGCGCCACCAGGGCGCTGCCCTGGTCCACCTGCTCCACCGAGCTGACGATCAGGTCCTTGATTTCCTTGGCGGCAGCGGCCGAACGCTGGGCGAGCTGGCGCACTTCGCTGGCGACCACCGCAAAACCGCGCCCCTGCTCGCCGGCACGCGCTGCCTCCACGGCCGCATTCAGGGCCAGGATATTGGTCTGGAACGCGATGCCGTCGATCACGCCGATGATGTCCGAGATCTTGCGCGAAGAATCGCTGATCGACCCCATGGTCTGCACCACCTGCCCCACCACGTCGCCGCCCTGTTGCGCCACTGCGGTAGCTGCAGCAGCCAGCTCGTTGGCCTGGCGTGCGTTGCTGCCGTTTTCACGCACGGCGCTGGTCAGCTCCTCCATCGAAGATGCGGTTTCCTCCAGCGCACTGGCCTGCTGCTCGGTACGCGACGACAGGTCCAGGTTGCCGGCAGCGATCTGGGTCGCGGCCGTGTTGATGGTCTCCGTTCCCTGCCGCACTTCCGACACGATGCGCAGCAAGCTGTCGCGCATCACGCTCATGGCCTTCATCATGCTGGCCTCGTCGTCCTTGCGGGTTTCCACCTGCACGGTCAGGTCGCCGGCGGCAATGCGTCCTGCGATTTCGGCCGCCACATCGGGCTCGCCGCCCAACTGGCCAAGCAGGCGGCGCGCAATCACGGTAGCGGCAACCACGCCAGCCACCAGCGCCATGACGCTCATGGCCAGCATCATGGTGCGAGCCGAGGAGTAAGCTTCGCTTGCTGCGGCTGCATCCCTGGCGTTGTGTTGGCGCTGAAGCTGCACATCTTCATCCATTACATCCTGCCAGCGCTGGGTGACCGGGCCCGCTTTCTGCATCAGCAGGGCCACCGCCTCATCGTCCTTATGCTGCAAGGCCAGTTGCAGCAACTGGTCGGTCAAAGGGCTGGCCTCCTGCTGGAGGGCGCGGATGCGGGCGCGGATCGCCTTGCCCTTCTCCGTGGCAGGCAGGGCCTCCAGCGCCGCCTGCGCCTTGTCGTACTGGGCGCGGGCTTCCTGGATCTTTGGCAGTTCACGCCGCATCGCCGCTTCATCCGACAGCAGCACCAGGGTGCGCGAAACGCGTGCGACTACGTGCACCGATTCCGACATGTCCTGTACATAACTCAGTTTCGCCACGTTGAGCTGAACGACCTTTTCGAGCTGGGCGTGAATGCGGTGCATGTTATAGATACCGAGGCCCGACACGCCAGCCATCAGCGCCAGTACCAGGCCAAAGCCAAGCGCAAGCCGGGTGCCCACCTTCATGGATTGCTTTGACATAGCTATTCCTTTCGTAGCGACTCTGCAACCTCGGTACTGCAAATAGGCAAGACTACACCAATTCAATTAGAATCTGTCGATTCCAAAATATAAGCCGCTGCCCCCACATGAACCTGCAAGTGATCCTCAACCTGGCCGTCGCGGCCATTGTGCTGGCCTTCCTCGTCGTGCAGCAGAAGCGCCACGCCAGCTTCACCGTGCGCGTATTCAGCGCGCTGGGCCTGGGTGTTGTGCTGGGCGCCGGGCTGCAGGCCTTGTATGGCGCCGGCAGCGAAGTGATCAAGGTGACCGGCCAGTACCTCGATATCGTCGGCAGCGGCTACGTCAAACTGCTGCAGATGATCGTGATGCCGCTGATTATGGTGTCCATCGTTTCAGCCATCCTCAAGCTACGCAATGCCAGCTCGCTGGGCAAGATCAGCGCACTCACCATCGGCACCCTGATGCTGACCACCACAGTGGCGGCGGCGATCGGCATCCTGATGGCCAAGCTGTTTGGCCTGAGCGCGGCAGGCCTGGCTTCGAATGCAGCCGAGGTGGCGCGCGGCGCCTACCTGGAAGGCAAGCTGGCCGATGCCCAATCGATTTCGCTGCCGAACATGCTGCTGTCCTTCATCCCGAGCAATCCCTTCCTCGATATGACGGGAGCGCGCAAGACCTCGACCATTGCGGTGGTGGTGTTTGCGGTATTTGTCGGAATTGCCGCCATCGGCATCGCGGAAAAGAAACCGGAGCACTTCACCTCCTTCGACCACGCCGTGCATGTGGCACACACCATCGTGATGCGCATGGTGACGCTGGTGCTGCGCCTGACGCCATATGGCGTTTTCGCGCTGATGGCGCAGGTGGTGTCCAGTTCCAGCTACGCCGACATCCTGAACCTGATTGGCTTTGTAGTGGCATCCTATTGCGCCCTGCTGCTGATGTTCTGCGTGCACCTGGCAATGGTCAGCGCCAGCGGACTCAATCCGCTGCGCTACACCAGGAAGATCCTGCCGGTGCTGACCTTCGCCTTCACTTCCCGCACCAGCGCAGGCTCCATTCCAATGAGCGTGCAAACCCAGACCCAGCGCCTGGGCACGCCGGAAGGCATCGCAAACTTTGCCGCCTCGTTCGGCGCCACCATCGGCCAGAACGGCTGCGCGGGCATTTACCCGGCCATGCTGGCGGTGATGATTGCGCCGACTGTCGGCATCGACCCGTTCACCGCATCGTTCCTGGTTCCGCTTCTGGCGATCATCACCATCGGCTCAGTCGGAGTGGCCGGCGTGGGCGGCGGCGCGACCTTCGCGGCGCTGATCGTGCTGTCTTCCATGAACCTGCCGGTGGCATTGGCGGGCTTGCTGATCTCGATCGAACCACTGATCGACATGGGCCGTACCGCGCTGAACGTCAGCGGGTCCATTGCGGCGGGCACGGTCACCAGCCGCGTGATGGGTGAAACCAATATGGCTGCGTTCGCCAGCGACCAGGAATTGCAGGTCGACTCCCAAAGCGCTGCGTAACAAGGACTTTGGTATCAAGCCAGAATAACACATGCCCCGCTCCCATCATTTCAAAGCAAAACACCTGATCGCCGCCATGGCGGTACAAAGCATCGACAAATTCCTGGAACGCTTTTCGCCGCCGGATGGCGAAGATTATTTCCGGGCCTTATGGGGCGGTTTGGGGCTGGACTTGCCCGAGGAAGAAAGAGTCGGCAGCGACGGCTTGAGCGTCATGTCTCGCGAATTGAAAGGTGGGCACTCAGCCCTTATCCTCACGCTGCCAGAACCTCAAGAGCGCAATGAAGCGTATTTTCTGGCAGCCTTGCAGCCGCAGCCCGGAGTTGGCCTCGTTGTCGGTCTTGAGCGCTCGCTGGATCCCATGACGCAAGAGCCAATGACCGCCCTGGTCGGCTGGTCCACACAAGGGCGTTTCAATTGCGGAAAGAGCCCCCAACCGGATCTCGCTTCGTTCATTCTGGAAGTAGAAGAATTACTTGCATAAGAGCGCCCCTGCGTAAAAGAGCCATGTTGATCCGCTACGAATTCGAAGTCGGCGCAAGTGCCGAATACTTGTTCAACCTCACCCAGGACTACGATTTGAGGGCGAAGTGGGACCCGCTCACTACGGGGGCCTTCCTGGTCAATGCCACCGATGCCGCACAAGGCGAACTGGTTCGCTGCACCGCGGCCAATGGCCTTAGCATGGATACGGTCTACGTGTCCTACCAGCCCAACAAGGTCGCCGCGGTGAAGCTGATCAAGGGGCCCTACATCTTCGACAAATTTGCCGGCGGATGGAACTTCAAGGAGCTGGCCCCCGACAAGACCAGGGTGCTTTTTTCATACAACATCACCACCAAGCCGCGCTGGCTTTCCTGGCTGCTGACACCAGTGGTGGTATTTTTTTTCAAGCGCGAGACGCGAAAGCGAATCGCCGCACTCCAACGGTATGCACTCGATAATTATCGGCCCATTTGAAGTCAGATTTGAACCAGCGCTGGTATCCGTTCCTCGCGACGGCACAGAATATGACTGGATATGCGAAGACTGGGTCGAAGTGCGCCACCTGCTTGAAATAGAACAGGCTGATGGCTGGGCCACCGTCATCGGCCTGAATGGCGGCCCCCGCGACAAAAAGCCACACGTTGTACGCCCACTCAGCCCGACCGCATTCACCGAGCAAGAGATAGTCGAGTATTTCATCAAGTCAGCCTCGACCGCATACACCAGCCGCGATCAAATCAAGAATCTGATTTCCACCACCAATTACCCTTGGGGCAAGGTGGTATCGCTGAACTGGACCGCCCTCGGTTACGCTCCGGGTGGGACGGAGTTTTGCATGCTGCCGAACGATGGCTGCGCAATCTCACTTGGACACTTGGCCCTCGACTGGGCAACGGTGAAGGTATCGTCGGTTCAGCCCGGAGGCCCCGGCATTTAACCCTCGCAATTTGATTATGACGAATTTGGCCGTCATAATGAGGTTTAATAAATCGTCAATATGACGCATAACTACGTTGGGCCTCCTGAACATATGAGCAGCAAATTTCATTTCACCTTTGAAGCGGACTGGCGCAGCGCCCCTGGTGCATTTTTGGTGCACGTTCCGGCCGAAGGTGTACTTGGTGTATTTGTGCCGGCGGCACCGATTGCCGTTCCACACAAGGGCTTCGCTATGCTGCATGTTGAATTCGAGGCGTTCGATCTCCTTTTCAGCTCCTCCGCTCAGATCGATCACTACATTGACGTCCTTTCGAAGACGGTCTTGCCGACGTCCCGCCATCTGACCGAGGCACGTGCTAGCAACGTCGGTCCGAATCAACATTGGCTTAGCCGCCTTCCTGGCGAGCTGAAGTCTCCCCGCACACGTCCAGCGTTGGTAAAGGCACTTCTGGCAGCAAAAGACTTTGCGGCTGCAAATTCGCCCAACAATTCATTCAACCCGGACGCGCTGACGCGCGCCGGTTAAATCAAGCACGTAAGTGCTACCCAATTTTCAAGGCGTTAGAGCGTATGCTCAAGCAGGAATCGTCGGTACAGCGTCCGCTCTGGCCAGGTCTTGGCTTCACTGGGGCGTAACACTGGAACAGCCCGTACCTGGCTGCGTCGCAGTTCTTTGGCGAGACGACCCGGCTAGTTGGAAAGGCCACGTGGGCTTCTATTTGAGAGAAGACGAAGAATTCGTCTACCTCCTAGGCGGAAATCAGCTACAACAGGTACGGGAACACTTCTATCCAAAATCTACGGTTCTGGCCTATAGGTGGCCGAACCCTCTCAATCCGGAAAATTAGCAACGACATGTCACATCAAGCCATTCTCACCTATGACAAACAACTTCTTCGTCGAGCTGTGCTGGCTTATTGGCGCCGATCTGTCGGCGTTCGCCTCCCTTTAGCATTATCAGTCGTCGCCATTGCCTTCGCCTGGCTGCTCGCGGAAGGGTGCTATTCAGGCTTTTGGCTTTTGTTGTTTTCCAAAGCACAGTTCATCACGTTGCCACTTGAGACGGTCTCGCAAGAAATGCAGGCATTTGTACTGAAGTCGGTTCAGGCTTCCGGTGGCAAAGTCGTTGGCTAACTCACCTCCGGACAGGGGACTCACTACATGCACGAATGGATAACACTCACCAAGGTATTCGGCGACTCGCTGCGAAATCCAACGACAGCGCAGATGGAAGACGCACTTGACGAGCTCTTTGATCATGCCGATGCCGACCACCCGGATTCCTGGATCGAGTGCGGGTCCGAATCTGGTCCGCTTTGCTGCATTTCGATCTTTTCGAATGGCTATGCGCTCTACACGAAGTATTCAGATGCGGACATGTCCGAGGTGCTTGAAACAAAGAGGCTCTCACCAATTGACCGGGATGCCGCCCTTGCTTTATGGTCCAATCTAATCCAAGGCAGAACACCTTGATGCGACTAAAAACCGTTCTATGCGTGACTCTTCTCCCATTCGTGTTGTCTGGATGCTCGAGCTCTGTCATACGAAACGACGAGCCTTTGAAATTGTTCGTGGTCCGAAATGGCGTTGCGATAGCTGGACCTCTCGAAGTGCCGGCAGATGGCCTGAGTATCAACCAGCGGTTCGATTTGAGATCGCCCGCCCCTTCAGGCACGCTAGGCATCAAAATTTACGCTGACGTCGCATTTCCGATAAAGGATGTGGTGATCTATCACTGCTCCGCTACCGAGATTGGCGGCGAAGGCGCGACTTTGTTTTCCATCGGCGAGATGACCACAGCAAAGGTTTCGCCGAACGGGACAACTACGCTTCGTTGTGCAAGAGGAATCAACTTGGAGCTCAAAGCCGCCGGGGAAGCATATGCCTCAGATGCAGTCGCCACACCCACGCCCTTCCAACAAGTGCGGGGTAAGTGATACATGGGTACCACATACAGGTTCATTGCAGATCCCTCTGAAACGTCGGAGGTCCTTACATGGTTCAGGTCTTTGTCCCAGCCTCCGGATGAGATTCGCACCGATTATGGCTACGTTCTGTACTTTGGAGACTGTGGCCCGCTTAACCATGACTCAGCCGGACGAATCGATTCGAACGCGTCTCCTGTCGTGACTATTTATTTACCTCAGGTTCGTTGTGGCGTACTTTGGAGCGTCGGCGAAGTTCATTTTTTGGCGACGCCACTTCGAGCGCAATTTCCTGTCCTGCACAAGATAAGTCTGGCATTTTCGAAGTGGCTCGCGGAGCTTCCATGTGTCTTTTCCAGCAAAAGCACAAACAATGAGTTCGCGTACTACCTTGAGGGCTCAATCAGGAACCAAGACGCCCCGGTTTTTGCTTTCAGCTCCGGGCGAGACGCACTACAATCGGGACGTTACTTTGTCGGGCAGAATGACAATGAGCAGGTGCTCAACGTCTTGTGCAAAACCCTGCGCCTTCGTGGTGTGGAATGTTCGATAGCCGAACCATGAGTATCGATCCGACTAAACGATCCGCTGCGCTTGCAGGCGCCTGGTGCACCTTCGGCATGGTTCCGTTTGAACTTTGGACGGATCGCCATCCGTTCGACTCTTTACTGACAAAGAACGCTGTCACGCTTATTGCCTTCGCAGCGTTTCTGGTCATTCCAGTCGTGTTTTTTGTCATAGGCCGCATCGCAGGGCCATTCTCTCGCACTTGGTTCCTCGACCCGGTAGAGGGCGCTCAAGTCGAGATCATCACCCGACGAATGTTTTGCTGGTTCCTGGGGGCAGCCATTTTTGGCAGCATTTGGTCCCTTGTCCTATCTTGCGCATTGAGATGATCGCAGCTACCTTTTCATTAGACGGGCTCCATTTTTGACTACAACCTGATCATATGCGCGTATATCTTGACGACGAGCGCAGCACTCCCGAGGGGTGGATGCGAGTCTTTTGGCCCGAAGAAGCCATCACTCTTTTGGAAAGCGGATCGGTCGTGGAAATAAGCCTTGACCACGACCTTGGCGACGACGAGCGTGGCACGGGTTATGACGTTGTACTCTGGATTGAAGAGGCAGTGGCCCTTCGCGGCTTCAAGCCGCCAAGAATCTCCGTCCACTCCGCTAATTCGTCCGCCCGGGACAAGATGGTCGCCGGCATTCGGGCTATCGAACGGATGGTAAAAAAAGGCATTTGACCTGATTAACAACGCCGGGGCTGAGTCTGCTCCTTAATCATGTTCCAGCAGGGCAACGTGGTCCGACCGCATCACATTTGGTCTGATTGATTGAACTATTGGTCAGGCCAATATAAGATTAGTCTTGCCGATCAGGCACGCCTATTCAGCCCCACCGGAGCGCACGATGAAAAGAACCATAATGGAGACATTAGTGGCTGCCGTACTCGCCACAGGAATTGCACACGCAGCACCGCTACCTTTGCAGGATGCCGTCATTACGGCCACTTACAACGGCTCGCCCGACACCATCGTCGGCCTCGACCACCTGTTCCAGCTTGAACCGGGTTCCAACACCACTGCCCTCGATCCATCGGGCACCGGCGTCGAATTCCTCAGCGCCGATGCCATGTTCGGTTTCGACTTCGACGCCAGCGGCCTGCTGACCGTGATAGCCAACGGCGCCATCACGCCGGGCACTTACCAGTTTCACTTCGATTTCGGCGATACACTGGCCACACCGCTGTCCGCCTTCAAGCTGCTCGATAGCAGCGGCATTGGCGGGCTCCCGGTGCTGTCCCTGGGCGCGAACGGCAAGTCGATCGACATCGACCTGACCGGCACCACCTGGACTGAATTTGCCAGCATCACTGCGCAACTGGACGCCGCCGCTGTACCGGAACCCGGCAGCGTTGCGCTGATGCTGGGTGGCGTTGCCGCGCTGGCGGCAGGCCGCCGCCGTACACGCCGCAGCTAAACCGCCCCCCCCTTTCCTCCCAAGGAGAATCATATGGAACTTAAAGGTTTCAGGATCGCGCTCGCCCTGCTCGCGGCGCTTTGCCTGCCCGCACACGCGGCCGACGAACCGGCACGCGCCGTCGCTCCGGCAGATGGCTGGGCAAGCCAGGCTGGCGGCACCTCCGCCGGCTCGGCCGCCATCGCTTCGCAAATCTACAGCGTGGCCAACCGCGCCCAGTTGGTCAATGCGATCAACAACGGCGGCACCAATCCGAAAGTCATCAAGGTCACAGGAACCATCGACATGACCGAGGGCGTGCCTTATGCGAATACAGGCGACCAGGCTATTCGCGGCGCCATCCGTTTGAAGAACAATACGACGCTGATCGGGTCCGGAGCCGGTGCAGGAATCGTCAATGGCCATATCCAGCTTGTCGGCGTCTCGCAAATCATCATCCGCAACCTGAAAATCGTTGCCCCCTGCGATGTCGGCCCAGTGTGGGACCCGAACGATGGCGCCAACGGTGCGTGGAATTCCGCTTACGATGCGATTGGCGTTTCGGGCTCCGATCATATCTGGATCGACCACAACACCTTCACCGATGCGCCGATGACGGACAACCTGCTTCCAACGGAGAATGGCCAGCTCAAACAGTGCCACGACGGTGCGGTCGACATCACCAACGCATCCGACTTCGTGACGGTGTCGTACAACGTGTTCGGCGAACACCACAAAAACAATCTTATCGGCTCTGGCGACGGTGCCACGGCCGATGAAGGCAAGCTGCGCGTCACTTTCAGCAACAACGTATTCCGCAACGTGTCCAGCCGCGCTCCACGCGTGCGCTACGGCCAGGTCCACCTGTTCAACAACTATTTCACCGGCAGCCGCGACGCCGCCGTGTATGCAAACTTGTACAGCATTGGCGCCGGCTTCAACTCCAGGATACTGTCGAATGCAAACGTGTTTGAAATCACGGGCGCACAGGGTTGCAGCAGCATTGTGGTCAATCCGGGCGGCGCGGCCACGGGCACCTTCAAGGACAGCGGCTCGCTACTGAACGGAACCTTGCTGGCCGGCTGCACCATCAACAATAACGTGACGTGGACGCCGCCATACACATACGGTGTGCGCCCTGTCTCGCTGGTGAAAGCCAACGCCCTGGCGCAGGCTGGCGCCGGCAAGCTGTCCACCAGCATCAGCGGCACAGGCGACACCAGCGGCACACCGATCCTTACCCTGACTTGCCCACCCAGCGGCCTGTATTTCTGCGACGACTTCCAGTCCGGCACCGCCGCCAACTGGGACCTGCTGCCCGCGGTCGGCCCGAACGGCAATTTCAGCGTCAAGGCCGAAGCTGTCGGCGCATCGAATATGCTGATGCAGTACACCGCCGCCACTACCGGCGGCGTGCTGGCCCTGCTGAAGCCCTCCGCCATGGCCAACGTGCCGGGCGGCGACTACTTCGTTGAAGCGCGCATCAAGCCGCAAACCAACAGCACGACCGGCAACAAGCAGCTCTACCTGATTACGCGCTATACCAATGCCAGCAACTGGTATGGCGCCGGATTGAACGTGCAGAATTCGAACACCAGCACCCAGGTCGAAATCGCCAAGATGCTGAATGGCGCACTGACCCGGCCCAAGCAGGTGCGCAAACCAATCAACATGGATTCGGTGTTCTACACCGTGCGCTTCGAGATGATCGGCAGCACGCTAACGGTCTATCTCGATGGCGAATCGCTTGGTTCCGTCACTGACACCGCCTTCAGCGCACGCGGGCTGGTCGGCCTTTACACCGCCAACAAATCGTTCCAGATCGACGATGTACGGATTGGCGACCCAAGCCTGAAGCCCTCGCAACTGACGCTCAATCCCGCCACCACCAGCTACAACGCCGAAGCGGGCGATGCTCCTTTGCAGTTGGCGGTCACCGCGCTCAAGCCGGACGGCACGGCCGATGGTTTTAGCGCCAGTTCCAACAACCCGGCGGTACTGGCGGTCGGCATCAGTGGCAATACCCTGGTGCTGACGCCTGTCGGCGCCGGCAACGCCACCGTGCGCGTGTCCAGCGACAGCGATCCAACCCTGGTCCGGCTGATCAGCGCCACCATTGGTGCGCAATTTGTGCAGCCGACCCAGACTTACACCCTTACCGGCCGCGCGTCGCCTTCCGCCGTACAAGGCGAAGCACATGTCGACGCCGGCCTGCGGCTGGTATTCGACAGCACGCCGACGCTGGGCAATAGCGGCACTATCCGCATCTTCCGCAAGTTGGACGATGTGCTGGTCGACGTGATCAAGCTGTCCGGCGAATCCGATGAACTGGGCTATCCGGGCCAGGCTGCGGTGCGCAAGTTGAATACCAATCCGATCGCCATCAACGGCAACGTCGTAACGGTCAAGCCGCACAATGGCAAGCTGGCCTACGGCACCGAATACTACGTCGCAATTGCCAATGGCGTATTCAATGGCGCCACGCTGAATGGCACACCGTTCGTCGGCATCGGCAAACTGGGCAACTGGTCCTTCACCACCAGGGCTGCCGCACCATCCGGGCCGGACCTCTTGGTCGGCACCGACGCCGGCAGCGACTTCGCCACCATCCAGGGCGCGCTGAACTTCCTGATGCAGAACGTGGACAAGGCCACGCCGGCGACAGTCACCATCCGCAACGGCAGCTACAACGAATTGCTCTACCTGCGCGGCAAGGACAATGTGACACTGCGCGGTGAAAGCCGCGACGGCACGGTGATCCAGTACGCCAACTACGACACCCTGAACCCGGGCACCGGTGCCAGCCAGGTTCCCGGCACCAGCGCCACTGCGGCCGGCGGGCGCTCCGTCATGCTGGTAGAGGCCTCGGACATGCTGGTACTCGACACCCTCACCCTGCGCAATACCACCCTGCGCGCAGCCAACATCTCAGCGCAAGCGGAGGCGCTCTACTTCAACAACGACAACGGCCGCCTGGTCGCGCGAGACGCCGCCTTCCACAGCGAGCAGGACACGCTGAACCTGAAAGGCTGGTCGTGGTTCTTCCACACGCTGGTAGCGGGCAATGTCGATTTCATCTGGGGCGGCAGCCACGCCGCATTGTTCGAAGAAAGCGAAATCCGCTCGGTCGGCGACACCACCAGCGCCAGCAGCGGAGGCTACGTCCTGCAGGCGCGCGTGCCGAATGCCAGCGACAAAGGCTACGTCTTCCTCAACAGCCGCCTGACGCACGGCCCCGGGCCAGGCCCGGCGCACGGCGACGTGCCAAGCGGCGCGACCTACCTGGCACGCAGTTCCGGCAGCGCAAGCGTATGGGACAACATCGCCTTCATCAACTGCCAGATGGATAGCCACATAGCTGCAGTCGGCTGGGCCGGGGCCGGGGTCAATGGCCAACCAGCCCCCAATCCGTCCGTGCCGAATGCCGCCAGCGGCTGGCGCGAATATGGCAGTAGCGACTTGCTGGGCAATCCACTCAACCTCGCCACGCGCGTCGGCGGCTACCAGCTCAGCGCCTCCGACGTCGCCGCCGGATTCGCCAACCGCGCCCAGATCTTCGCCGCCTACAACAACGGCACCGGCTGGAATCCGTAAATGCCGATCGGTACACAAGCTCGGCCGTTGCATGGCAGAGCCCGTGTCACACTTGGGGTGTGACCCCATGGTGTGACACGGGCGCGGCCGTAGACCTTGCTGGTGGCGATTGTGTGCCGCCTCATGATCGCATCGCTTACCATAGGCTTTTGGCTATCCACCGAAAGGTAGGCGATGGAGCAAAAATGGCCGCAACAGATCTGGCTCGTGCGGCACGGCCAGAGTGCCGGCAATGTGGCGCGCGACGCTGCCACGGCTGCCAATGAGTTGCTGATCGACATTGCCGAGCGCGATGTTGATGTCCCCCTCTCCGAACTGGGCATGCGCCAGGCCGTCGCGCTGGCGCAATGGTTCGCCGCCCTGCCGCCCGGGCAGCAGCCTAACGTCGTGCTGTACTCCCCTTACCTGCGCGCCCGCGCCACCGCGCAAGCCGTGCTGCAGTGCCTCGGCCCGGAAGACATGCTGGCCGTGGTCTCCGACGAACGCCTGCGCGAAAAAGAATTCGGCATCACCGACCGCCTGACGCCACTGGGCATCGCGGATAAATATCCCGACCTGGCGGCGCAGCGTAAGCACGTCGGCAAGTTTTACTTCCGCCCGCCCGGCGGCGAGAGCTGGTGCGACGTGATCCTGCGCCTGCGCAGCGTGCTCGATACCATCACCCGCGAATATCGCCGCGAGCGCGTGCTGATCATCGGCCACCAGGTCATCGTGAATTGCTTCCGCTACCTGGTCGAGCGACTTGACGAGGAAACCATCCTCGCCATCGACCGCGGGGCCGACGTACCAAATTGCGGCGTGACCTCCTACCAGTTCGATCCGCAAGCAGGCAAGCGTGGCAAGCTGGTGCTGGAACTGGAAAACTTCGTCGCGCCGCTGAAAGAAAGCGGCACGCCCGTTACCGATAAGCCGGACATTCCGGCTGCGCCGAAACCATGAACGCCGCACCGATCGATCTGAATCCTGCCCTGCTGCGCGACTGGCCCTTGCCGCAACCCGGCTTCGACGGCGATAAGGAAGCACGTGGCCACGTGCTGGTCGTGGCAGGCTCGGCGGAAATGCCGGGTGCAGCCATCCTGGCCGGCGAAGCGGCCTTGCGCGCCGGCGCCGGCAAGCTGACTATCGCCACCGCTGCCAGCGTTGCGCCCCAAGTGGGGGCAGCGATTCCTGAAGCGCACGTGATCAGTTTGGGGGAAACACCGGCGCACGGCTTCCAGGCCGACAGCACGCGCCGCCTCGCTGAACTGGCGGGCAAGGCCGATGCCTTGCTGGTCGGCCCCGGCATGGAAGATGAAGCCAGTTGCGTAGAACTGGTGCATCACCTATTGCAACGCTTCAGCGCCATCCCCATCGTGCTCGATGCCACCGCCATGTGCGCTGTGCATCCGCGCGGCGAGCCGCATTTGCTGGACGAAGCGGTCGATTGGGAGCACTTCCGCTTTTCCACGCCAGTGCTGCTGACACCCCATGCCGGTGAACTGGCGCGCCTGACGGGCGGCGTGCGGAGCCATATCGAACAGGAACCGCACCGCGCAGCGCAAACCGCCGCCGGCCGCTGGAATGCCGTGGTTGCCTTGAAAGGCGCCGCGACGGTGTTGGCGACGCCGGACGGCAAGCTGTGGCGGCACCAGGGCGGCAATGCCGGCCTGGCCATCTCTGGTTCGGGGGATACCCTGGCCGGCATCATCGCCGGGCTGCTGGCGCGTGGCGCTTCGCTGGAACAGGCTGCGGCCTGGGGCGTGGTGCTGCACGCGGCGGCCGGCGAACAACTGGCGCTGCGTTGCGGCCCGCTGGGCTACCTGGCCCGTGAAATTGCAGCCGAAGTCCCTGCGCTATTGCGGGTGCTGGCTGCCCAATGAAAGGAATCTTAAAATGAATACCATGAGCAAAGCAGGCGCCCTGTTGCTGGGCGCAGCCCTGGCGGCCGGCCTGGCCGGCTGCAAAAAAAATGCGGAAGACACGGTGCCGGCGCCCGTAACTGCGCCAGAAACCGTGCCACCGGCAGCGGCGCCTGCCACGCCGGCCCCAGCGCCAGTGACGCCCACCACGCCTCCGTCCGACACCGCGACGCCACCGCCTGACACCACGACACCGCCAGCTACCGGCGCCACCCCCGGCACCAGCGGCACCAGCGGAACCAGTGGCACGGCCGGCGCCGGCCAGCCGCCATCCACCGCGCCGGACAAGGTGGACCAAAAGGACGCGCAACGCGACCGCCGTCCCACTTATTAATGCGGAGGCCATGCCATGCCGACCTTCCGCCACGCAGGTGCCCTGATACTGGCCACCCTGCTTGCAACCTCACTCCCGGCCTGCAACAGGAAAAACGCCGAAAGCCCGGCCAATCCGCCGACAGGCATCGGGACCAAAACCACCCCGGATACGGGCGGCACCGGTACCGCAGCAACGCCTGCGGCCGCGCTCGCTAGCCCACCTGCGGCCGGTGCCGGCAATTCAACCAGTGGCGCCAGCGGTGGTAGCGCCGCCACGCAAGGCACCCAGCCAACAGCTCCCGCCACTGGGGCAACACCCGCCGATAACCCCGCCAATACGCCCGGCACCTCAACCCCGCCCACCGGTCAGCAACCCGGCCGCTGATACAACGCCGACGTCACAACGTCGGCGTTTTATCCAGATCTGGCATAGGCTGCGTCCATCAATCCGCTTGCCAGGGTGCCAAGCTTTTGATGGTCGAAGCTGCTGTTATTGAAAATGATGACGGTGATACCGTCTGCCAGCACACGCCGCGCAACCAGGCGAAAACCGCCATTCGAGCCATCCTCCCAGGCTGCCTCGCGTGGCTGGCCTGCGATCGATTCCACGCGTGTTCGACCGCCAAGCGCGTAGCGCTGGTCGGGCATCTGCACTTTCATCAGCGCCGCCCGAGAGGCCGGTGTCAGGATACTGCCACTGAGTACGCCATCCATCAGCCGCAGCATGTCGGGCGCGCTGCTGTAGAAGCCTCCCGCCATGGCCATATAATCCGGTACGGCGTTCACTTTGCGTTGCCATGCGGTGACCGGGCCTGAGTAAGCCAGCGCCATACCTGGCACTGCACTCGACTCACCGTTGAAAAGGCCGCTGTCGCGCAGGCCCAAAGGTTCCAGTAACCAGGCCGCAACCACGTCGCGGTAGGGTCGGCGCCCCATGCGCTCGGCAATCGCTTTCACAATCAGCCAGTTCGAATGGGAATAGTCCCAGGCGGAGCCCGGCGTGAAACGCAAGTCGCCGCTGGCATAGCGCTGCACCGCGTCCATTTGTTCGAGCTCGGTATGCGCCACGGCGGGATCGGCCTTCCTGGCCGCGATCAAGTCATTGGGCACGCCGCTTGAATGATACATCAGATGGCGCAGCGTCAGCCGGGCGCCATTGTCCGCGCGGTAACCGGGCAGATACTGCTTGATCGGCTCGTCCAGCCGGAGGATGCCCTGGTCGACCATTTTCATCACAACCATCGAGGCAACCCATTTCGACACCGATCCCGTCTCGAAACGCGTGCCCAACGCCATCGGAGCCTGCGATTGCGGATCGGCCACGCCAATCGCCCTGCCGAACAAAATGGAAGAACCGCGGCCCACGACGACGGTGCCATTGAAGTCGGGATAGGCAGCCAGCGCCGCCTCATAGCTGGACGGCAGCGCCTCGGCGAACGCTGAGGCAAGCGGCGTCATGGCAAACGTTCCAACAAGGCCCAAGTATTCGCGGCGGTTCATTAGAAAACCCTCACTCAAGAAGATTCGGCGCCACCTGGCTGGCGACGCCGACTATTCTACTTCGCAATCAGCAGCAGCAGGCCACGGCCGCAGACACCATAGACATAGTTTTCGCCGCCGATGACGTCTTCAGCGCCAGCGGCACGAACCTGGCCGGCGCCTTCGGCCCAGGTGCAGGTGTCGGTCACGCGGTACCAGCTCTTGCCAGTGCCGGGCCAAGGCAGCGTGAAGTTCACACTGCCGCTCCAGCCGTTGTAGGCAACGTAGATGGCCGAGGCGCTGTCGCCAAACTCGCTGCCGTCGACGCGCCAGGCAATCGCGTGGTTATTGCTGTCGTTGAAGTAAGCCGCATCGGCCACTGCTCCGTCGGGCTTGAACCAGCGCAGTTGCTCCATCACGTTGCCGTTGCCGTCTGTCGATGAGTAGAAGTTCGCCGGCCGCAGCGCGGGATGCGCTTTGCGGAAGGCGACCAGTCCTTTACTGAAGGACTGGAAGTTGGACTGGTCCGAATTCCAGCTCCAGTTCTGCCACGTGGCGGCGGAATCCAGGTTGTAGGGATTGTTGTTGCAGTTGATGCTGCGCAGCGACTCGTCGCCGCCCACCATCATCGGCACGCCGCCCGACAACAACATCAGCGCCATGCCGTTGCGCGCCGCCTTGCGCTGATCGCTCGCTATGCCGCCCTGGTCCCAGCTATTGTTATTGTCTTCGCCGCCATCGCTTGGGCCATAAGGCCAGGCCTGGCTGTTGTTCTTCGCATTGCAGCTATACAGGTCCTTCAGCGTGAAGCCATCGTGGGCGGTGATGAAGTTCACCGAGTGCCATGGCTTGCGCCCATCGTCGCCGTACAAGTCGCTGGAGCCTGAAAAGCGCGTCGCCAGGGTGCCCGGAGTGATGGCCACCTGCCCCATCTTGTTCTGGTCCTGCCGGATGACGTCGCGATAGATGCCGTTCCACTCGGCCCAGCCAGTCGGGAAGCCGCCGACCTGGTAAGAATTGCCGCCGATCGCCCAAGGCTCGGCGATATGGTCAACACCGCTGCCGCCGGTGGCGGCGCGTGGCGGCAATTCAGCCACGATGCGGTTCAGCGCATTGCCGCTGTCCATTTTGTCGAAGTTGTAGCAACCGTGCTGGCAGGTGTTGCCCAGCACCGAAGCCAGGTCGTAGCGGAAGCCGTCCACGCCCAGTTTGTCGCGCCAGTAGGCCAGCGAATCGACGATCAGGTTCTGTGCCACGGTGTTGCGGGTGTTGTAGTTGCCGCCTACGCCGGTGTTGTCCCAGGAATTCTGGAAATCGCTGGTCAGCGAGTAGTAGGTCGGGTTATCCAGCCCGCGCATGCCGTAGATGTTGTAAGTGGTCTTGTCGCCGGCATTCCATTGGCCGCCCTCGCCCGTGTGGTTGTAGACCACGTCGATGTACACCTTGATGCCGTTGTCGTGGAAGGCTTTGACCATTTCCTTGAACTCGCGGGTCGGGCCCCCTGCTACCTGGTCGTAGCTGTAGCGGCGGTCCGGCGCAAAATAGTTCAGGGTCATGTAGCCCCAGTAATTGTCTCCAGTGTTGGAATTCGGGTCCGCATCGTTGGTGTCGTTCTGGGTTTCCTGTACCGGCAGGAATTCGACTGCGGTCACGCCAAGGCTTGCCAGGTATGGCGCTTTCAGGCCGGCGCCCTTGTAGGTGCCGCGATAGGAAGCCGCAATGCTGCTGTCGTTCCTGGTCAGCCCCCGCACATGGGCTTCGTACACGATGTCGTCCTTGAATGCGCGGGTCGGCTTGGTGCCGATCGACTGGGTATCCCCTTGCAGCACGATGCCTTTGGGCGCACTGCTGCCGCTGTCGATATTGCGGTACAGGGCACCACTGGCGTAGATCGTACCGTTGCTCATGGTGGCAGTGGTTGGGTCGTGGCTGATCTCCAGCGCGTAAGGGTCGGTCAGCAGCTTGTTGGGGTTGAAGCGGTTGCCGTTGGCATCGACATCGGCAATGAAACCGGTCGACGAACCTTTGGTCCACCCCGCGTTGTATGGCCAGTTCGGTCCCCAGGCGCGGTAGCCGTAATAGACCATGCCGCTGATGCCGTAGCTGGCCAATTGGCTGCTGGTGACATTCAGGCTCCAGATCCCGCCGCTGCCAAGGGTCATCGGCAAGCTGGCTTTTTCCTGTTGGCCGGTGGCGGCGCTGTACAGGTACAGGTCGATACGGGTGGCGCGGCTCGAGTAAATCTTGAAGTTGACGCTGGATTTGGTGGCGTCGTAGGCGGCGCCGAGGCTATTGGCATTGATGGCAGCTTGGACGACTGGGCTGCCGAGCAATGCGCAGCCCAGCATCGCCACCCGGAGGGTACGGCGAACTTTCATTAATGTCTCCCTATTCTTGATTTATGTATTTTTGCTACTTGGTAGCGAATCGATTCTGCGCCTTAGCTGGTGTTTACTCAACTACATTGCAATCACGGCGATGTAATTGCACTACAAAAGCAAGATCTTCCCGCCCCTGCTACACTCGTGCGCCGTGTTGGTAAAAACATCACTTGGAGCAGGCATGAGATACATCATCATTGGCGGAACCTCCGGGATTGGCCTGGCTGCCGCCACGATGGCCGTTGAGGCGGGACATTCGGTGCTGGCCGCCGGCCGCGATATGGGGAAATTTCCCGATGCACAGGCAGCCGGCGCCGCCACGGCCCAAATCGACGCCAGCGATCCTGAATCGGTGCAGCGCTTCTTTGCCGAACACGGCGAATTCGATCACCTGGTACTAAGCGTCTCCGGCGCATCCGGCGCCGGAAATTTCCGTGAGCTTGATATCGGTGAGCTGCGAAAGGGCTTCGAAGGAAAGTTCTGGCCGCAGGTCGCCTGCGCCAAGGCTGCATTGGCAACGCTCAGGCCGGGAGGATCGATCACCTTCGTCGGCGCTATCTCCTCGCGCGCGCTGAAGCCAGGCACCGCGGGCCTGGCCGCCATTAACGCGGCGCTGGAAGCCATGGTGCCCATCCTCGCATCGGAGTTGCGCCCCACGCGCGTCAACGCCGTTGTGCCCGGGGTTGTCGACACGCCCTGGTGGTCGCGCGTTCCCGAGGCAGCGAAGGCCGAACTGTTTGAAAAGCTCGCCAGCGAAGTCCCGGTCGGCCGCGTTGGCAAACCCGAAGACTTGGCCAGCGCCATCATGTTTGTCACGACCAACACCTTCATCACCGGCAGCATCATCGACTGCGACGGCGGCTGGAAGCTGAAAAACCCATAGAACCACTGTGTTCGAGAATGTAACGTGAATGGAGTACCAAGGTTGAAAACTGTAGATCTCGCACTTATCGAACGCTGGCTCACTGGCTGGAGTTTATCGCGCGGTGTGCCTTTGCCGCTTCCGTTGGACGGAGGCCTTGTCGTTGAAGTCGGGAAGCCGGAGCAATTGCGACGCCACGTTTTTCTCGATGCAGGGCAAGCGCTTCAAGCCTGCGCCGACCGCATTCACGCCCCTTGCATATTCCTCAAAGCGGCCGTTGCGCCTCATGTGTTGCGGCAGGCGCTGCCCGTGCGCTGGAATGTTGAAAGCCCCGGCTACCTCATGATGGGACCCCGGCAAGCGTTAAGCGAAGTGACGATTCCCCATGGATATCACACCAGGTTCGAAGCAGAGCACGGCGCACAGGTCGTGCGCGTGATTCACGAAAGCGGAGAACTTGCCGCATCAGGGCGCATTGTGCTGCACGGCCGGACCGCCATATTCGACCAGATCGAAACGGCAGAATCCCATCGGCGCCGCGGCTTGGGCAGTGTCGTCATGCACTCGCTGGACCGCCTCGCAGTCCAAGCCGATGTGAACGAACGGCTGCTGGTAGCGACCGAGGACGGCCGCGCTCTTTACACTCGACTTGGATGGAGCGTCATTGCGCCTTGGTCCACTGCCGTACTGCCCGCAAATCAATGATCGCTCAGGTTCTGCTCACTGGCGGACCTATCTCCGCATCTAACACGTTGAGAAAAATATGAGTCAACGCTTCAAAAAGAACGCGCCAGGGTCGTTTTATACAACTGGTGAATGTCTGTCCTGCGGCGCCCCTGAAAGCCTGGCGCCTGAACTTCTCGCCGAACTCAACGACGACAACTCTGACACGTACTTTTTGCGGCAGCCAACTACGCCTGAGGAAATCGAACACGCCTGCCAGGCAATCGAAGTGTGCTGCGTGGATGCCCTCCGTTATGGTGGGGACGATCCACGGATCATCGAACGCCTGGGCAATAATCCAGTTTGCTGCGATCACCTCCAGCCAAAGAAGGTCAACTGGCTCCATCGGCTCAAGTCCAAACTGCAATGTTGACGACTTGGCCATCATTTGATCGACCTGTTGCTGACTCCAAAAAATTCCGCTATATTGAACACATGTTCTGTATAACGAAATTCGTTCAACGAACTTTGTTATCAGCTAATTAGCATCAAGAGTCGGATTTTCCGACGCCAACCTGCCTCACCCGGGCAAGGTGGAAGCCAATACGGCGATGCGGCCTATTAACGGCAACGAAGCGGGCGCGACATGGTTTGCTCCGAATCGGGCCAAGCTCTCAGGAGAGACCATGACAACACATACCTCCCACGCCCCGTCCATCGACACCAGCGTATGGCGCAACCAATTCCGCATGACCCATACGTTCCATCTTTCGCTGGGAACGAATGAGCCGGTTGCCGGCCAGTTGGAAACGACACTAAAAAACTCCAACGCCCAAATCGAGAAATGGGTCATTTCGCGGCGGGCAGGCTGCTACGAGCACTGTATTACCGTCAAAGGCATCGGTGACGACTCGGCGCGCGAATTGCGCTCGGAACTCGCAAGCCTGAATGGGGAATTCAAAGTGCATGTCGAGCACATGCTCCACTTCGACAGCGACACAACGCAGCGTTCTTAATTGCCAAACGGGGCCCTGAGGGCTCGAGGACATAGCCACCCCAGGACGGCAGCAACGATGAACAGGGCAGGAACGTCGCCAGCCAGGTGGCCTGCATGCATTGGATTGCCCATGGCCTGCACCGCCATGACTGCTCCATGAACAATGCTGGACCAGATGGTGAATGCAATAAGGCTGGTGTGCCGCTCCGGGTCCCTGGCCGCAAGCAGAAGGAATATGCCTAAGGTCGCGTAGATGGCAATGATCATTTCGAGATATTCCGAGCGCCCGTGATGCCACGCCCACCCGGCGGGCCAGAGAACGGTAAGCGGATATACGGCGAAAAGGAAAGTAGCGCCAAAGACCAGCAGCGAGACTTTGAGGTACTTCAAGCGATCTTCTGCTCTCATTCCGCGCTCCCTATGTGGCACTCCGCAAATAAGCTCTTCGCACCGCGACACTGCCGCCAATGGCAACCGCCAAAAGGAGAAGCCCGGGTATCAAGGAGACTACGGTTTCTGTAACGTCACTCGCCGGCCACCCGCTTAACGCCATGCCGGCAATGGTGACCAGCCACCAGGCGCTGACGCCGGCCGCCATCAAATACCAAAGATAACTCGCCCAACGACGGCCCAACACCAAACCGATACCGCACAGCATAGGCAGCGCAGCAAGGTCCATCCAGACGAACGCCGAATTCTCGATCGCGAACCAATGGAAGTAAGCGGAAAACAGGAACAACAAGCCTATGACGAATTTAAGAGCCATGATTCGTTATGCCGGACGCTTGCGATATTCACGATAGCCGTTCGACTGCCGGCTACCGACCTTCAGCAGCCCTTTCGATTCGTAGAAGCGAATCGCCGACGCAGCAAGGCCGGCATGCCTGGCCAGTTCCCCAATTTTCATAGCGCCCATCCATGGCTCATGCCATTACTATAAGCTTAAAGCCCGCTTGAAGGTCAACGGCCAGAATAAATGCTTGACCTTCAAGTGAACTTTAATCCTAAGGTGGAGCCATCGCAACTCACGTGACTCCACGATGAATCCTTTCGCATCATTGACACTGCCCAACGGGGCTGTAATTCCGAACCGCATCGCCAAGGCCGCTATGGAGGAAAATAGGGCGGACAAGGACCACGCCCCTTCCGAAACCATCCGGGCCGCCAGATGCCAGCCGCACTTGCCGAAGGCCTGTGCGGCAGCAGTCGGACACTGTCATCAGGAATTTTCAATACCGCCAATGGATGCAAGCCGCGCCCAAATGAAAAAAGCCGGCGCAAGCGCCGGCTTCTCGGTTCATCCGGGAAGGATTAGAACTTGTAGTTGTACGACAGGCCAACCAGCGACATGTGGGTCTTCCAGGTGCCGATGGTGGTTTCGCCGTTGCCGGTGCAGGTGCCTGCCGCGGCCAGTGGGCTGCACTGGTTCTGGTAAGAGGTCGATGCATCATCGAACTTCAGGAAGCTGTATGCCAGGTCGATCGAGGAGTTGGCCGACACCTTCCAGTTTGCACCGAAGGAGATCTGCTTGCGGTCCGAATCAGGCAGTGCTGCGTGGCGCAGGGATGCCTTGTCCACTGGGGACTCGTCGATTGCCACACCGGCGCGCAGCAGCCACGCGTCGTTCAGCTTGTAGTTCATGCCCAGCGATGCGCGCATGGTGTTTTTCCATTGCTGGCGGATCACTTCGTCGCCTTCGCCGGTGCCCACGAACTGAATGTTCAGGTTTTCCATGCGGGAGTGACGCGACCAGGTCAGGTCAGCCATCAGAGCCAGCTTGTCGTCGATCTGGGAGAACACGTTGGCCGACAGGGTTTCCGGGGTCTTGATGTCAACCAGCGCTGGCGAGTTGGTCTTGCGCGAGGAAGCTTGCAGCACCGCGTTCACGACTGGATCGGTGGTCACGCCGGAGAAGTCCCATACTGCGTCGCCCTTCAGCTTGTGATGGATCGACGAACGGTAGGACAGGCCGAAGCGGGTGTCCTGGGTCAGGTTGAACATGTAGCCCAGGTTGAAGCCTACGCCCCAATCCTTGCCGTCCATGGTGGCATGCGCGTCTTTGACGGCTGCCAGGGCTGCCGGGTTGCCGCCTTTGGCGACGATTGCTTGCAGCAGCGCAGCGCGGCGCGCGGCAATCGCTGGGTTCGCTGCGTTGGCGTTCAGGAAGATGATGGAACCAGGCACGTCAACGCCCTGGCCCAGCTTGGCCTTCATGAACTCGGCATCGATACCGAAGCCGAAGGAGTGGCGCTCGTTCAGCTTGAAGGAGACGGATGGGTTCAGGGTGACCGACTTCAGGTCGATCTTGGTCAGCGCGTAGCGGCCGGTCCAGTTGTTGTCATAGTCCAGCTTTGCGCCGTAAGGCACGAAGGTACCAAAGCCCAGGGCCCACTGGTCGTTCAGCTTGTGGGAGATGTACAGGGATGGTGCAGCGACCGCGTTCGGCGCGTAGTCGTCCTGGGTGGCAGTGCCGCCAGCCGGGGTGCCGGTGAAGCGCTTCGAACCCTGGTCTTCGTAGCTCGAATGCGGTACCACGGCGGTGATGCCGCCGGAGAATTGGGTGCCTTCCAGACGGGACAGGCCGGCTGGGTTGGCGAAAATGGTGGAAGCGTCGGCAGCTTCAGCGGTATTGGAATCCGCAGTGCCTTGGCCGGACACCGACTGGGAACCGAAGCGGTAACCGGATGCGTTAGCGTTCATTGCGGCAGCCGACAGCGCTGCAGCAATCATCAGGGAGAGGTATTTTGGGTTCAAGGTAGGTCTCGGCTGTTCGTTATTGATATATGTTTAACCTTGCGCGATTAGAAAATGCGCAAGGGCACCGAAGTCTACACTAAAACAGTACGACGGTGCTTTTTGATTGAAAATAGTTTAAGAAAACAGGGCCCGCAGGCCCTCTTTCCCAGGGGATCAGGCCATCCCTCTTTGTTGCTTTCTGGTTACAAGCGAGAACAGCTTCACAACAAGGCGGAATGCCAGGCGGACAAACAGCAAGGCCAGGATCGCTTCCACGAACGTCAGCAGGAAAGCTGCTGCCGCACCCCAGCGCTCGTCGCGGCGGTGGAACTTGGCAATCATGCGGTCCTTGGCAATCTCGATGCTGTCGTAGAAAGTCGGCACGACCAGCAAAGTGAGCAGCGTGGACGTGACCGTACCGCCAATGATCGCCACCGCCATCGGCGCATAGAACTGGCCGCCATCGCCCCAGCCGATGGCCACCGGCATCATGCCGGCAATCAGGGCAAAGGTCGTCATCAGGATCGGGCGCAGGCGCATGCGGCCGGCGTTCATCAGCGCATCTTCGCGGCTGACGCCCTCTTCTTCCTGCTTGCGGGCGGCGTCGAGCAGCAGGATCGCATTCTTGGCGACCAGGCCCATCAGCATGATCACCCCGATCAGCGACATCAGGTTCAGCGTGTTGTGGGTGAACAGCAGGCCCAGCACCACGCCGATCAGGGACAGCGGCAGCGACAGCATCACCGCGCCCGGCGCCGTGAAGGAGCCGAACTGCATCACCAGCACCAGGTACATCAAGCCGATGCCCGCCAGCAGGGCAATGCCCATGGCGCCGAACACTTCATTCTGGTCCTTGCCGGCGCCGCCCACATCCATGCCGAAGCCCGGCGGGAAGTTCATTTCCTTGGCGATCTTCTGGGCATCCTTGTTCACTTCGCCAGCCGAACGGCCTTCCACGTTGGCGGTGACGGAAATGGTACGCATGCCGTTCAGGTGACGGATGGCAGCCGGCCCCTTGCCCATCGTGATCTTGGCGATCTGGTCCAGCGGCACCATCTGGCCGGTGCCCGGCACGCTGATCGGCAAGCGTTCGATGTTTTCCGGGCTCAGGCGGTCCAGCGGATGCAGGCGCACTGCCACGTCACGGGTTTCGCCGGTCGGGTCAACCCAGTCGCCCACCTCGATGCCGGCAAAGGCCACGCGCAGCGAGGTGGCTGCATCGCCGGCCGAAATGCCCATCGAATTGGCCAGGCCGCGGTTCAGTTCGATTTGCAGTTCGGACTTCGGATCCTGTTCCGACAGGCCCACATCCACCGCGCCGTTGACCTGGCGCAGCCTTTCCATGAACTGGCTGGTCAGTTCCATCAGCTTGCGCGAATCGGGACCGATAAAGTCGATCTGCACCGGCTTGCGGCCATTGTTGGAGAAGTCGTCGATCACGGTGAACTCGCCGCCCACCATGCCCGCCAGCTTCTGGCGCAACTCGCTGCCGATATCCTGGGCATTGCGCTTGCGTTCACTGCGCTTGCCGATATCCACATAAATCGAGCCGCCGGCCAGGTTGACATTCACATTGGTGGCCTTGACGTCCTTGATGCCAAGCGCGATCTCGGAGACCTTGCTCATTTTGCTGCGGGTAAAGGCCAGGCTGGAGGAAGACGGCGTGCGCACTTCCACCTTGATCAAGCCGATATCCTGCTTCGGCAGGAAGCTCGTGCCGCCCATGGTGGCCTGCAGCACGATGGCGCCAACGAAGGTGGCAAAGGCGATCACGGCCATCCAGCGGCGGTGGTGCAGCGCCCAGGCGATCACCTTGCCGTAACGGTCGGCCTGGTGGTCGAACCAGTGGTTGAAATTGTCGAGCGCCTTGCCAATGCCCTTCTTCGGCGCCGTGTGATGGTCCGGCGGGTCGCCCCAGAAGGCCGACAGCATCGGGTCCAGCGTGAAGGAAATGAACAGCGACACCGCCACCGAGCAGGTCACGGTCAGTGCGAAGGGACGGAACCACTGGCCGGCCATGCCGCCCATGAAGGCGACAGGAATGAACACCGCCATGATGGAGAAGGTGGTCGCTGCCACGGCCAGGCCGATTTCGGCCGTGCCGTTCAGGGCCGCGCTGCGGCGGTCGGAACCGTTCTGCATATGGCGCACGATGTTTTCACGCACCACGATCGCATCGTCGATCAGCACGCCGATCGCCAGCGACAGGCCGAGCAGGGTCATGAAGTTCAGGGTGAAACCGCACAGCCACACCGCGATGAAGGCCGCGATCACGGAGGTCGGCAGCGACAGCGCGGTGATCAGGGTGGAGCGCCAGGAATTGAGGAAGGCGTACACCACGAAAATGGTCAGCACGGCGCCGAACACCAGTGCTTCGACCACGTTGTTCAGCGAACGCTGGGCCTGTTCACCGCCGTCGCGGGTAATTTCCAGCTTGCTGCCCTGCCCTTCGGCCGCCAGCTCCTTGTTGATGGTATCCACCAGCGTGCGGATTTTCTTGGCTACCGAAACAGCCGACGCGTCGCGCGCGCGGATCACGAACAGGCCCACATTGTCCTTGCTGGACCGCAGGCTGACGTTATTGACCTCGGCAAAACCGTCCTCGATGGTCGCCACCTGGCCCAGGCGCACCAGCATATCGCCATTGCGCTTGACCACCACGTCCTTGAATTCTTCCGGACGCTCGATGCGGCCCACCAGGCGGATCGCCGATTCTTCCAAAGTGCCGCGCACCTTGCCCACCGGCGCATTGGTGTTCTGCATGCGCAGGGCGTTGGCCACATCCGACACCGACACATTGTATTCACGCAGCTTCTCGGCGCGCAACAGCACCGACAGTTCGCGGCGCAGCGCACCGTTGACGTTGACCACCGCCACGCCATCGAGCGCACGGAAGCGGTCGGCCAGCTTGTCTTCGGCCAGGCGCGAGATGGCGGCGTGCGACTGCTTGGTGGACGACAGCGCCAGTTGCATCACCGGCTCCTGGCTGGTGTCGAAGCGCTGGATCATCGGCTCGCGCATCTCGGTCGGCAGCTTGTAGCGTACCGCGGCGATGGCGTTGCGTACCTCGTCGGACGCTTCGATCAGGTTCTTGTCGAAGCTGAACTCGATTTCGAAGGTCGCCACGCCTTCGCGCGCTTCCGTTTCAATCTGGGTCACGCCGGTAATCGACTGCAGCGACTTTTCCAGGCGGTTGACTACCTCGCGTTCCACCGTTTCCGGCGAAGCGCCGGGATAAGGAATGTTGATGAACAGGGCCGGGACTTCGACGTCCGGGTTCTGGTTGACGCGCAATTTGGACAGGGCCAGCAAACCCATCGCCATCATTGCCACGATCAGCACGATCATCGCGACCGGCCGTTTCACACTGAAGTTAGATAAAAACATTGATTAACTTTTTGTTAATTTGTGATGTATCAAAAAAGGGCCCGGGGGCCCTTCCTTGGTCCTGCCGGCAGGTCAGGCCATGTTCGCCTGGCGGCCACGGCCGGTGGCCAGGACGAACAGCTTCTTGAGCAAGCGGTACACCAGGCGCACGAAGAGCAGCGCCAGGATCGCTTCCACGAAAGTGAGCACGAAGGCCACGGCAGTGTTCCAGCGTTCCGCGCGCAACTTGAACTTGGCCACCATGCTGTCGCGGGTGATTTCGATGCTGTCGTAGAAGGTCGGCACCACCAGCAGGGTCAGCAGGGTGGAAGTGATGGTGCCGCCGATAATGGCCACCGCCATCGGGCGGTAGAACTCACCGCCATCGCCCATGCCGATGGCCACTGGCATCATGCCCGCGATCAGCGCGAAGGTCGTCATCAGGATCGGGCGCAGGCGCATGCGGCCGGCATACATCAGCGCATCTTCGCGACCGTAGCCCTCTTCTTCGCGCTTGCGCGCCGCATCAAGCAGCAGGATGGCGTTCTTGGCCACCAGGCCCATCAGCATGATCACCCCGATAAAGCTCATCAGGTTCAGCGTGCCCCCAGTTAGCAGCAGGCCGACCACCACGCCGATCAGGGACAGCGGCAAGGACAGCATCACCGCGCCCGGCGCCGTAAAGGAGCCGAACTGCATCACCAACACCAGGTACATCAGGCCAATGCCGGACACCAGGGCAATGCCCATCGCGCCGAACACTTCCGCCTGGTCCTTGCCGGAGCCGCCCACGTCCATGCCGAAGCCCGGCGGGTAGTCCATTTGCGTTGCCAGCTTGCGGGCTTCCTCGATCACCTCGCCGTTCGAACGCCCTTCCACGTTGGCCGAGACCGACACCATGCGCTTGCCGTTCTTGTGGCGGATGGTGGCCGGGCCCTTGCCCATCGTGATCTTGGCAATCTGGTCCAGCGGCACCATCTGGTTGGTGCCGGTCACGGCGATTGGCAGGCGCTCGATGTTATCGGGGCTGACGCGATCTTCCGGATGCAGGCGTACTGCCACGTCGCGGGTCTCGCCGGTCGGATCGACCCAATCGCCCACTTCGATACCGGCGAAGGCGACGCGCAGGGATTGCGCCGCATCGCCGGCGGAAATGCCCATCGAGTTGGCCAGGCCTCGGTTCAGCTCAATCTGCAGCTCGTCTTTCGGATCCTGTTCGGACAGGCCGACGTCGACCGCACCTTTGACCTGGCGCAGCTTCTCCATGTACTGGTTGGTGATCTCCATCAGCTTGCGCGAATCCGGGCCGACGAAGTCGATCTGCACCGGCTTGCGGGCGCCGTTGTTGATGTCTTCCAGCACCACGAACTCGCCGCCCACCAGGCCGGCCAGCTTCTGGCGCAGTTCCATGCCGATTTCGGTGGCGTCGCGCTTGCGCTCCTTGCGCTTGCCGATGTCGACCCAGATACGGCCGCCCGACAGGTTGACGTAGGTGCTGGTCGCCTTCACTTCCTTGATGGTGTGGGCGATCTGCGCAGCCTTGTCCATCTTGGTCTTGGTGTAATCGAGGCTGGACGAGGATGGCGTGCGCACGTCGATGGCGATTGTGCCGAAGTCCACTTTAGGCAGGAAGCTCGAGCCGCCCAGGGTACCCTGCAAGAACAGCGCGCCAACAAAGGTTGCCACCGCAATCACTGCCATCCAGCGGCGGTGGTGCAGCGCCCAGGCAATCACCTTGCCGTAGCGATCGGCCTGGTGGTCGAACCAGTGATTGAACTTGTCGAGCACCTTGCCGATGCCCTTCTTCGGCGCGCTGTGGTGATCAGGCGGATCGCCCCAGTAAGCCGACAGCATCGGGTCCAGCGTAAAGGAAATGAACAGCGAAACAGCCACCGAACAGGTCACGGTCAGCGCGAATGGACGGAACCATTCGCCCGGCATGCCGCCCATGAAGGCGACCGGGATGAACACGGCCATGATGGAGAAAGTGGTTGCCGCCACGGCCAGGCCGATTTCGGCCGTGCCTTCCAGCGCTGCCTTGCGGCGATCGGAACCGTTCTGCATATGGCGCACGATGTTTTCACGCACCACGATCGCATCGTCGATCAGCACGCCGATCGCTAGCGACAGGCCGAGCAGGGTCATGAAATTCAGGGTAAAGCCGCACAGCCAGACCGCGATGAAGGCCGCCACCACCGACGTTGGCAGCGACAGCGCGGTGATCAGGGTGGAGCGCCAGGAATTGAGGAAGGCGTACACCACGAAAATGGTCAGCACGGCGCCGAACACCAGCGCCTCGATCACGTTGTTCAGGGAATCCTGCGCGTCTTCGCCGCCGTCGCGCGTGACTTCCAGCGAGGTGCCCTGGCCTTCGTCCTTGAACTCCTTGTTGATCTCGTCGGTCAGCTTGCGTACTGCCTTGGCCACCGATACGGTGGAAGCGTCGCGGGCGCGGATCACGGCCAGGCCGACGTTCGGCTTGCCCGAGCGCAGGCTGACGTTATTGATTTCGGCAAAGCCGTCTTCAATGGTGGCGACCTGGCCCAGGCGCACCAGCTGGTCGCCATTGCGCTTGACCACGATGTCCTTGAATTCTTCCGGACGCTCGATGCGGCCCACCAGGCGGATCGCCTTCTCTTCCAGGTCGCCGCGCACCTTGCCTACCGGGGCATTGGTGTTCTGCATGCGCACCGCATTGGCCACTTCGGCTACCGAGACATTGAACTCGCGCAGCTTGTCGGCGCGCAGCAGCACCGACAGTTCGCGGCGCAGCGAGCCGTTGACGTTGACCACCGCCACGCCATCCAGCGCGCGGTAGCGGTCAGCCAGCTTGTCTTCGGCCAGGCGCGACAGCACGGCGTGCGACTGGGTCTTGGACGACAGCGACATCTGCATGATCGGGTCGGCCGAGGTGTCGATACGCTGGATCATCGGCTCGCGCATCTCGGTCGGCAGCTTGTAGCGCACCGAAGCGATGGCGTTGCGCACCTCGTCGGACGCTTCGATCAGGTTCTTCTGGAACGTGAAGCGCATTTCGATGGTGGCACTGCCCTCGCGCGAGGTCGAGTACAGGTCGGTCACGCCGGCGATCGATTGCAGCGACTTTTCCAGGCGGTTGACCACCTCGCGTTCGACCGTTTCCGGCGAAGCGCCCGGATACGGGATGTTGACGATCAACAGCGGAATCTCGACGTCGGGATTCTGGTTGACGCGCAGCTTGGACAGGGCCAGCAGGCCCATGGCCATCATTGCCACGATCAGCACGATCATGGCGACGGGGCGCTTGATACTGAAATTGGAAAGGAACATGGTTTGGTTTCCCCGGTTGCCCTGGATTGCTATGTTTCTTTTAGTTGCCTTTGACGGCATCGGCCGGCACCGAGGCGGAAGCGACTGCCTTGTTGATCTGCAGGTCGACTTTCTGGCCGTCGCGGAAACCGGAGGCCGGGGTGCGCATCACGATGTCGCCCTTGGACAGGCCGGTCTGCACCTGCCAGTTGCCGCTGCGCGCATCGCGGGCGCCCATCTGGAGCGTGGCTTTGGCCAGGGCCTTGTCCTTGATCTTCCAGACATAGGTAGTGTCGCCTTGCTTGACCAGGGCCGATTCCGGCACCATCAGGGCCGACGTGGTTTCCGCTTCGATGCGGCCTTCGGCAAACAGGCCGGCAACGCGCGGCAGGTTCTTGTCGGCGAAATCGACCAGCACTTCCACCTGGCGGGTGACAGGGTTGGCAGCCGGGTCGACGCGCTTGACCTTGCCCAGGAAATTCTGGCCCGGGTAGCCGTTGATGGCGAACACCACGCCCTGCCCTGCTTTCACCACGCCTACCGAGTCGGCCGAGACGCGGCCCTCAAAGCGCATCGAAGCCGGGTCGACCACTTTCACCAGTTCCTTGCCGATTTGCGCGGTGTCGCCGGCCGAGACTTTACGCTCGGAGACGATGCCGTCGAACGGCGCGCGCACCAGGGTGCGGGTCAGTTGCTGGTTGGCGGCGACCAGGCGGGCCTTGGCGGCCGACAGGTCGGATTGGGCATTGTTACGGCGCACTTCCGCGTCTTCCAGCACCTGGGAGGACACCATACCGGAGGCTTTCAGGGTCTTCTGGCGGGCCAGCACGCGTTCGGCCTGGTCCATCGACTGGGTCGAGGCGCGCACCGCCTCCTGGGCCGAGTTCAGCGCGTCGCGCAAGGAGGTGTCGTCCAGGCGCACCAGCAGGTCGCCTTTTTTCACCGGCTCGCCGTTCTCTTTCAGCACTTGCATGACGACGGCGCCAACTTCGGCGCGCAGGTCGGCCTTGCGCTCAGGCTGGATGGAGCCGGTGACCACCGGGCCGGACGACAGGGCATTGCTTTCCACCGTCACCAGATCTTCAGATGCAACCTGCAGCGTTGCAAGCTTCTTGTCATCGCCCTTGCCTTTCGCGTCGGCAGTCGCCGAAGCGCTGGCCTTGCCGGCTTCAGGCGCCTTGTCGGACTTGCCGCAAGCGACCAGCGCGGATGCAACGGCGAGAGCTAATAGGGTTTTACGCAACATGTGAATCTCCAGTTTGGTGGACGGCTTATTTGAATATTGAATGCATACTTCTGCAGCGTGCAAAAGTATCCTTTTACAGAGGGAGAGTGTCAATTCACCGCGGGCCAGACTGCGGGTTTTTAGGGCTGGACTGCAGGATTCGCGGATGAACCGCAAAAATGAAGACTGAACGGCTGATCCGGATTATTACATTAGTGTAGCAATCCGGATGGATTTGGAGGGGATTAAACGCGGGGGAACAGGGCAAAAATGATGTGGCCCATCGCAATACCGGTGGCCAGGCCGCCGCTGATCTCAATCACGGTATGGCCCATCCGTTCGCGCAGCCATTTGTGGTCCGTGGCATCCTTGGCCAGGCGGTTGATGGCAGCTGCCTGACGGCCGACGTGCTGGCGCAGGCTGTTGGCATCGATGATCACGATGAAGCACAGCGCGACCGCCACGCCGAAAGCCGGGTGGCCGATGCCTTCGCGCAGGGCGATCAGGGTCGCCATGCTGGAGACCACGGCGCTGTGGTTGGATGGGAAACCGCCATTCCCGACCAGGTTGAATGCCCATTTGCGGGCTTTGATACTGTTAATCAGGAATTTGATCGGACCGACAGTAATCCAGGTCAAAACAGGCGTCAGCAGGTAAGCGAGATCCATTTATAGCGTCCTAAGGTGCAATCCCCCATTATAATCGGCGCACTAACAATATTAATAGCAAGCAAAAATGAAGCATTTCAGGATTTCTTTTATTGTCACCATCGTTCTGATGGGGCTGGCCGGCTGGTGGGGCTATAACCATGGCGGCATGTCCGCCGCAATTACCGCGCTGTGGATTACCGGTGTCCTGGGGGTGATGGAAGTCTCCCTCTCGTTTGACAATGCCGTGGTCAACGCCTCGGTGCTCAAGAACTGGAATGCATTCTGGCAGAAGCTGTTCCTGACGGTCGGTATCCTGGTGGCCGTGTTCGGCATGCGTCTGATCTTCCCGCTGGCGATTGTGGCGGCAGCGACCGGGCTGGACATGCTGTCGGTGTGGGATATGGCGCTCAAGACGCCGGAAGAGTATTCGCGCCACCTGCTGGGCGTGCATGAGGAAGTGGCAGCCTTCGGCGGCGCCTTCCTGCTGCTGGTTTTCCTGAATTTCCTGTTCGACGAAGAAAAGGACGTGCACTGGATTCACTGGTTTGAGGAAAAAGTAGGCAAGTACGGCACCGAGAGCCTGGCCGTGCTGCTGACCCTGGTGGCTGTGGTGCTGTGCGTGCAGATGGTGCCGGAGACCAAGCGCTATACCGTGCTCTATTCCGGCGTGATCGGCACCGCGATTTACGTGGGCGTGGGCTGGATCAGCAGCCTGCTGGAAGAAGAAGGCCACGGCGAAGTCGGCAAGGCGGTAGCCGGCGGCTCGATCGGCGGCTTCCTCTACCTGGAAGTGCTGGATGCTTCCTTCTCCTTCGACGGCGTGATCGGCGCCTTTGCCATCACCAGCGACGTGGTGATCATCATGCTGGGCCTGGCGATTGGCGCCATGTACGTGCGTTCGCTGACGGTCTACCTGGTGCACAAGGGCACCCTGGACGAGTTCATTTACCTCGAACACGGCGCGCACTATGCGATCGGCATCCTGGCCCTGATCATGTTCGCCAGCGTGAAGTATCACATTCCGGAGTGGTTCACCGGCCTGTCCGGGGTGGCGTTCATCGGTGTTTCGCTGTGGTCTTCCCTCAAATATAAGAAATCAAATCCCGTGGAGTCTGAATGAGCCGTGTGTTGGTGATTGTTGGCGGCCTGCTGGCCGCCGTGGCGCTGCTGTTTGCAGCGTATGTGTGGATGGCGTTGAGCTATTCGTATTCGGAAGGTGAACGCGCCGGCTACCTGCAGAAGTTTTCCAAGCGCGGGTGGATTTGCAAGACCTGGGAGGGAGAGATCCTGCTGACTTCCATGCCGGGCGCGATTCCGGAAAAGTTTGAATTTACCGTGCGGGACGATGCGGTGGCGGCACAGATCGGCGCGGCGGCGGGCAAGCGGGTGGTGCTGCATTATGCGCAGCATAAGGGGGTGCCGACTTCGTGCTTTGGCGATACCCAGTACTTTGTTGAGTCGGTGAGCGTTCAGCCGTAACCACCAAACCGGTAAACCAGTGTCAGACCCGCAGGGTCTGACACTATCTCGCGGCGGCCGCGGGCCGGGTGTCTGACCCTGCGGGTCAGACACCGGTTTACCGGTTTTAGCGGCCGCGCCACACGGCGCCGGCAGTATCCTTCAGGCGCCCAATCACATCGCGCGCCATGGTTTCAGAATGCTCATCGGCCGGATGCGCCGCCTTATCCTCCATCGCGGTCAGCATATTCTGCGCCGCATGCTGGCGGCGCGACTCCTGCTCCAGCAGCTTCTTCTTCGACTCCACCATCGCCGCAGTCGTCGCGGTCACACGGCGCTGCAGCTCGGCATGGGCATGAACGGTATCGACCAGGGTCTTCTGCTCCGCCAGCTTGGCCCACTCCGCCTCATTTGCAGCCACCTCGGCCGCCTCACGCTGGCGCGCTACTTCAACCAACTGTTCCTCGGCATCCGCGCGCGCCTTGGCCGCAGCGGCCGCCTTCTTCTCCAGCTCCACGCGCACCTCGATCGCCTTCGCCGCGCGCACCTCGGCTGCATTGGCCGCGCGCTGCTGCACCAGTTTCTGGTCGATCAGCGCCAGGGTATCGCGCTCCTTGGCCACGAATTCCAGTTCGGACTTGAGCAGCGACTCCTCCGCCGCAACGCGGGCCTGCTCGGCCTTGGTACGCTCAGCCTGCGCCTTGACCAGCTCACCGGCCAGGCGTGCCTGGGCGGCAGCGGCTTCGGCAGCGGCGGCCTTGTTCGCCGCGTCGTACTCAACCTGCTCGGCCATTGCGCGCACGGCGGCGGCTTCCTGTTCGGCTGCCACCTGCAGGCGGGCATCGGCAGCGGCCTTGCGACGCGCTTCGGCCGCACCGGCGCGTTCGGCATCGACCCGCGCCTTGGCCGCCGCAGTCGCCACTTCTTCAGCGGCGATGCGCTCGCTCATGGCAGCCATTGCCGCCTGTTCGGCTTCAGCACGGCCACGTTCGGCTTCCGCCAGGCGGGCATTGATGGCATCCAGGGCCGCCTGCTCCGCCTCGGCGCGGGCACGCTCGGCATCGGCCAGGCGCACGGCGGCGGCGGCTTTTTCCTGGGCCAGGGCATTGGCATGTTCGGCCGCGGCCATTTGGACAGCCACGGCATCGCGTTCGATCTTTTCGGCGGATGCCTGTTCGGCCGCCACGGTGATGGAGCGCGCTGACAGTTCCTTGCGCTCGGCGGCGATGGCGGCTGCGCGCTGGTGTTCTTCGGCTTCGATGCGGGCCTGCTCGGCGGCAGCCTGCTCGGCCTGTTCGCGCAGCTTGGCCTGCTCCAGCGCCACCGCTTCCGCTTCCAGGCGGGCACGGGTTTCGAAATCGGCTTGCTGCTCGGCTTCCACGCGCGCCATGGCGATGGCGTGCAGTTGGCGGTCGGAGTCGACGCGGCGCTCGGTGGCGGCAATGATCTGTAAGTCGGCATCGCGGCGCGCCTGGGCGGCGCCGGCAGCCATGGCTTCGACCCGTTCGCGATGCAGGGCGGCGTCGCGGATTTCTTTTTCAGTCTGCAGGCGCAGGTGCAGCGACTGGGCGGCGCTGCGGTCGGATTCCGCCTTGGCCAGGGCGATCTGTTCGCGCTCCTGCTCCAGGTGGGCCAGGGCGCGGGCTTCTTCCAGCGCGCGCACTTCGGCGGCGGCGCGCTTGAAGGCCGCTTCCAGCGCTACCTGGTCGGCACGCTCGCGCTGGCGGGTCGCTTCCAGCGCTTCGGCTTCGGTGTTGGCCAGTTGTTCGGCGGTCATGCGGGCAGCGTGGGCCTGGCGCTCGCGCTCACGGGCGATGGCGGCCATGCGGGCGTCGGCGGATGCCACGCCCACCACTTCGTCGCGGGCGGCCTGCACGGCGGCGGCACGCTCGACGGCTTGCATACGGGCTTGTTCGGCCTGGACGGCCAGATCTTCGGCGGCCTTGCTGGCCATCTCGGTCAGCTTGGCTTCTTCGGCGACCTGTTCGGCGGCGCGGCGGCGGCCTTCTTCTTCCGCCTTGGCGCGCTGTTCGGCGGCCAGGCGCACCTGGATGTCGGCATCGACGCGGGCGCGCAGTTCGGCGGTCTCCTGCTTGACGGCTTCCAGGCGGGCCACACTGGCGGAGGCGGCGGCGCGCAGGGTTTCCAGGCGCTCCTTGTTGACTTTGATGGCTTCTTCGGCAGCTTCGGCGTTCTGGACTGCCGCTGCAGCGGCTGCCGATTCGAGTGCGGCGCGGTCTTCAGCCAAGGCGCGGGCGCGGGCTTCGGCCACGGCGCGCGATTCGGCGGCGCACTGGGCTTTTGCTTCGGCTTCGACGCGGGCGATCGCTTCGGTGATCGCCTTCAGCTCGGCTTTCTCATGCTCAGCACGGTCGCTGGCGACGGTGTCGGTGTTTGGCGGCAGTTGTGCTTGCATGAGGATCTCGCTTGGCTTTTAGGGTGATGTTGCCATTATCGATGAGTCCAGCAGGGGCGAAGCTCGCGAGCAAGGCGGGAAAATCCCGCCAATTCTCGCGTTTTACCAGTTAAACCGGCCAGAGGGGAGGCTCGTCCATCAGCGCGATCTGTTCGCGCAATTCGAGGATACGATCTTGCCAGTATCGTTGTGTATTAAACCACGGAAAAGCCACCGGGAACGCCGGATCGTCCCAACGCCGCGCCAGCCAGGCCGAGTAGTGGATAAGGCGCAACGTGCGCAGGGCTTCCACCAGGTAGAGCTCGCGCGGGTCGAATTCGCGCATGTCCTCGTACCCGGCCAGGATATCGCCCATCTGGCGCACCATGTCGCTGCGCTCGCCGGACAGCATCATCCATAAGTCCTGCACGGCCGGGCCCATGCGGGCATCGTCGAAGTCGACGAAATGCGGGCCGGCATCGGTCCACAAAACATTGCCGCCATGACAATCCCCATGCAGGCGGATCAACTCCACCTGCCCTGCCCGCTCATAGCAGCGCCGCACGCCGTCCAGGGCCTGGTCGACCACCGAACGCCAGGGCGTGACCAGTTCCGGCGGCAGGAAGTCGTTGGCCAGCAGCCAGTCGCGCGGCTCTGCGCCGAAGGAAGCTGCATCCAGCGTGGGGCGCGTGGCAAACGGACGCGCCGCGCCGGCCGCGTGAATACGGCCGATAAAGCGGCCGGTCCATTCCAGCACCTTGGGGTCGTCCATTTCCGGTGCCCGCCCGCCATGGCGCGGGAAGACTGCGAAGCGGAAGCCCTCGAATGCATGCAGGGTACGGCCGTCGCGCTCCAGCGCAGGCACGGCAGGAACCTCGCGTTCCTGAAGCTCCTGCACGAAGGCATGCTCCTCCAGGATCTGCTCGTCGCTCCAGCGTCCGGGGCGGTAAAACTTGGCCACCAGCGGCGGCCCCTCCTCCATGCCCACCTGGTAGACACGGTTTTCATAGGAATTCAGCGCCAGCAGGCGGCCATCGCCATACAGGCCGATGCTGGCCAGGGCGTCGAGTACCCGGTCCGGGCTCAAATCGAAGAATGGGTGCGTCATTCTCGCTATTGTAAGGGCCAGGGCGTATACTGTCGCCCTTCGACCCAATATATTGAGCACCAAGCCATGCAACTCGACCAGCCATTGACCGACAAAGAATTCGACGAACTCGACAACTTCCTGCTGGGCGACCAGAGCCCGGAGGATTCCATGACAATGGACCACCTGCATGGCTACCTGACCGCCATCGCCATCGGCCCGGAGCCGATCACACCGGCGGAATGGCTGCCCAGCATCTGGGGCGAAGACCGCAAGGATGGCCCGAAGTTCAAGAATCCCAAGCAGGAAGAGCGCATCTACAACCTGATCACCCGCTTCATGAACGAAGTGCTGGTGACCTTTGAAGTGGCGCCGAAAGAGTTCGAGCCGCTGTTCGTCGAGCACGAGCACGAAGGCAAGGTCCTGCTGAACGCCGAAGCCTGGTGCTGGGGCTTCTGGGAAGGCATGGAACTGCGCGAAGGTTCCTGGGACGAGATCTGGGATTCCGAAGCGGCGCCGCTGATGCGCCCGATCTACCTGCTGGGCGCCGACGAGATCAAGCCGGAAGAACTGCCGGAAGTGGAAGACCCGGTGAAAGCCCACCAACTGGCACTGGATATCGAAGCCAACCTGCCAGCCATCCACAAATGGTGGGTACCGCGCCGCAAGACCGGCGTGACCACCGTCAAGCACGAAGAGCCGAAGGTCGGCCGCAACGACGACTGCCCATGCGGCAGCGGCAAGAAGTACAAGAAGTGCCACGGCGCCGAACAATAAGCGCCAAGCTTCCTGAAAGCCCGCCAAGCGCGGGCTTTTTAAGGTCTTTACTCTAAACCTGGCGCAAGGCCGCTGCCATAATTGCGAGCCTGACCATAGAGGAGAGACCCATGAGCATTCCCGATCTGGAAACAGTCACCATCAGCGTCGACGCCCACATCGCCACCGTGCGGCTGAACCGGCCGGAAAAAATGAACGCCATGAACCTGGCCATGTGGCACGACATCCGCAGCGCATTCCGCTACGTGGACGATACGCCCGAGATCCGCGTAGCGGTGCTGGAAGGCGAAGGCAAGGCCTTCACGGCGGGGATCGACCTGCAGATGATGATGGGCCTGGGCCAGCAGATCCGGAACGACTGCGATGGCCGCATGCGAGAATCCCTGCGCCGCATCATCCTCGACCTGCAGGACACCCTGACCAGCCTGGAACGCTGCCGCAAGCCGGTCCTGGCATCGGTGCACGGCGCCTGCGTCGGCGGCGGCATCGACCTGGTCACCTGTGCCGACATGCGCTATTGCTCGGCAGATGCCTGGTTCTCGATCAAGGAAATCGATATCGGCATGACGGCCGACGTGGGCACCTTGCAGCGCCTGCCGCGCCTGATCGGCGAAGGCATGGCGCGCGAACTGGCCTACACCGCACGCAAGGTTGACGCCGCCGAAGCCAAAGAAATCCGCCTGGTGAACCGCGTGTTCGAATCGCCGGAAGCGCTACGCGAAGGCGTCCGCGCGATTGCCGCCGACATCGCATCCAAGGCCCCGCTGGCCGTGCGCGGCGTGAAAGAGATGATCACCTACGCCCGCGACCACTCGATCGCCGACGGCCTCACTTACAACGCCACCTGGAACGCCGCCATGCTGATGTCGGCCGACCTGCAGGAAGCCATGATGTCCAGCATGGCCAAACGCGCCCCGGCCTTCAAGGACTAGACACGGGCTCTGCTGTATTTACAGCTTGATGAAGTTTTCGCGGTAGTACTTCAGTTCTTCGATCGATTCGACGATGTCGGCCAGCGCGGTGTGCTTTTGTGCTTTCTTGAAGCCGGCGACCATTTCCGGCTTCCAGCGGCGGCCCAGTTCTTTCAGGGTCGAGACGTCGATATTGCGATAGTGGAAGAAGGCCTCCAGCTTCGGCATGTACTTGACCATGAAGCGGCGGTCCTGACCGATGGTATTGCCGCACATTGGCGATTTGCCGTTCGGGACCCATTGGCGCATGAAGGCAATCAGTTCGGCTTCAGCCTGGGCTTCGCTCACGGTCGACGCTTTCACGCGGTCGATCAGGCCGGAACGGCCGTGGGTGCCTTTGTTCCAGGCGTCCATCTTGTCCAGCGTTTCGTCCGACTGGTGGATCGCCAGCACCGGGCCTTCGGCCAGCACGTTCAGGTGCATGTCGGTGACCACCATTGCCACTTCGATAATGCGGTCGGTCTCAGGCTCCAGGCCGGTCATCTCCATATCGACCCAAACCAGGTTCATCTCATTCGGGCGTTGTGGGGTGGCTGGGGTTGCTGGGGTTGCTGGGGTGTCGTTCGCTTGTGACATAATTCTCTCTAAGACAATATAAGGCAGGTTAATCCGCCATTTTCTCACAGGCACAGAATGTATTCACACGCGTTTTCGTTTTTGTTCATTGCATTTTTAACATCATCCCTGCTGGTGCGCTTCTGGCTGGCCTCGCGCCAAATTCGCCACGTGCTGCAGCACCGCCACGCGGTTCCCGCTGATTTCGCGGAAAAAATCTCGCTGATGGCACACCAGAAGGCTGCGGCATACACGGTGGCACGCACCAAGCTTGGCCTGGTTGACCTCATGTTCAGCGCGATCATGCTGGTCTGCTTTACCTTGCTGGGCGGCCTGCAATGGCTGTCCGTCACCATTTTCAAGCTGACCGATGGCGGCATGGTCTACCAGCTTGGCCTGCTGGCCTCCTTCGCGCTGATCACCAGCATTCTGGACCTGCCCCTCAGTTACTACCGCCAGTTTGTACTGGAGCAGCGCTTTGGCTTCAACCGCATGGGCAAGGGCTTGTTCTTCCAGGACTTCGCCAAGGAGTTGGGCTTGTCCCTGGCGCTGATGCTGCCGCTGGCCTGGATTGTGCTGGAACTGATGGCCAAGGCCGGCACCCTGTGGTGGCTGTATGCGTGGGGCGCCATCGCCGCCTACAACCTGCTGATCCAGGCAATTGCGCCCACAGTCATCATGCCCCTGTTTAACAAGTTCACGCCACTGGCCGACGAGGCGCTGACTGCGCGCATCAATGGCCTGGCCCAGCGCGTGTCGTTTGCATCGCGCGGCCTGTTCGTGATGGATGGCTCCAAGCGCAGCACCAAGTCGAATGCCTACTTCTCCGGCTTTGGCCGCACCAAGCGCATCGTGTTCTACGACACCCTGATCGAGCGCCTGGCGCCGCAGGAAATCGAGGCCGTGCTGGCGCATGAATTGGGTCACTTCAAGCTGAAGCACGTGGCCAAGGGTCTCGCCATCATGCTGGCGCTGCTGCTGCCGATGCTGGCCTTGCTGGGCTACCTGAAAACCCAGCTCTGGTTCTACACCGGCCTGGGCGTCAACCCCATCATCGTGCCGGGCCAAAGCAACGACGCGCTGGCGCTGCTGCTGTTCTTGCTGACCTTGCCAATATTCACCTTCCTGTTTGCGCCGCTGTTCTCGATCGGCTCGCGCAAGCATGAATTCGAAGCCGATGCATTCGCCGTCAAGCACACCAATTCGCGCGACCTGGTTTCGGCACTGGTCAAGATGTTCGACGACAATGCATCAACCCTGACGCCCGACCCGCTGCATTCGGCCTTCTACGATTCGCATCCACCCGCCAGCGTGCGGATCCGTCAACTCAACCTGGCGGCATCTCAATGACTGCAAATATCCACACCGCGGCCGACCTGCGTGCCCTGCGCTGCGGCCACCAGACGCAAGCCCTGGATGCAGCCGAAGCGCTGCGCCTGTGCCAATTGCTGGATGGCTGGAGCATGGCCAGCGGCAAACTGGTGAACACCTTCGGCTTCAACAACTACTACGAGACCATGGCCTTCGTGAATGCGCTGGCCTACATCTCCCACCGCGAAGACCATCATCCCGAGCTGGTGGTGGGCTACAAGACTTGCCAGGTGCGCTATGACACGCACTCGGTCAACGGCTTGTCGATCAACGATTTCATTTGCGCCGCCAAGGCCGATGCACTGGGCCAGGCATGAGCAAGGGAACCAAACGCACCGGCACCATCATCGCAGCGCACGGCCGCCACTACCTGGCGGAAGCGGAAGGCCAGCGCCTGCAATGCGTCACGCGCGGCAAAAAGACCAATGTGGCGGTCGGCGATTTCGTCGACCTGACCCTGACCTCGCCCGACCAGGCGGTGATCGACAAGATCCAGGAGCGCAAGACGCTGCTGTACCGCTCCGACCAGTACAAATCCAAGCTGCTGGCCGCCAATGTGGACCAACTGTTCATCGTGGTTGCGACCGAACCAAGCTTCTCGGACGACCTGGTGTCGCGCGCCCTGGTGGCGGCGGAGGCGGCCGGCATCCACGTGCGCCTGCTGCTGAACAAGGTCGACGTGACCGACATGCTGGAGCACGCACGCAAGCGCCTGCAGGTGTATTCGGCCATGGGCTATGAAGTGATCGAAGTGTCGGCCACTGGCCAGCCGGAGCAGACCGACGCCGCCCTGGCGCCGCTGCTGCAGGGGCATTCCTCGATCCTGATCGGCCAGTCCGGCATGGGCAAGTCTTCCCTGATCAACATCCTGGTGCCGGACGCCGATATCGCCACCCGCGAGATCAGCGAGGCGCTCGATACCGGCAAGCACACCACCACCTTTACCCGCCTGTACCACGTGGGCCCCGATTCGAGCGTGATCGATTCGCCGGGCTTCCAGGAGTTTGGGCTGTACCACCTGAGCGAAGGCATGCTGGAGCGCGCCTTCCGCGATTTCCAGCCGTATCTTGGTAGCTGCCGCTTCTACAACTGCCGGCACCTGAGCGAGCCGCAATGCGCGGTGCTGGAGGCGGTCAACGAAGGCAAGATCGCGAAAATGCGGCATACGCTTTACGGCCAGTTGTTGCACGAGTCCTCGCAAACGCTTTATTGACGGGACGCCAATGCAGCTTCTGTTTGTCGATGACGATGCCGTTGCGCAGTGGGAGCTGGAGCTCCTGCCCTTGCGTGGCATTGCGCGGCTTCCGGTGCTGCTGCCCCTGGCCTGGCACCTGCGCCAGCGCGACGGCAAGCGTGCGCAGGAGCTGGCGCGCGAAGCGGCTGCCCTGCTGCCCTCGGCCCACCTGCCGGACGATGCGCGCGCTTCCCTGGAAGCGCGGCTGCAGCTGGTGGACGGTGAAATCCGCTGGCTGCTGGGCGAACTCGATGTCGCCGCCAACCTGGCTTCGCGCGCATTGCAGGTGTTCGAAGCGCAGGAAGACAATACGGGCCGCGCCGACGCGCACTGGCTGAAAGCGTGGATCTCGGTCGACCGCGGCAACCACGGGCAGCGCGACGCCGAACTGGAAGCCTGCGCCAACGCGGCCCACGCGGCGGGCGATGAACAGCGTGCCGCCATTGCAGATGCAGTCCAGGCGCGCTGGGCAGCCTTGCGCGACCTGCACGCCGCCACCAAGCGCTGGGGTCTGCGTTTCGACCTGTCCCAGGACGTGCCGCCCAGCGTCGACTGCTGGATCAACGATTTCTTCGCCATTGCAGCCAGCCAGGCAGGCGACATCGGCAATTCGGCCGGCTTCTACATCCGCAGCTACGAAGCAGCGCTGGAAACCGGCCAGGTCCGCGCTGCCGCCACCGCCGCCACCAATATCGCGGAAAAGTTCTCGCAACTGAACGATCACCACTCTGGCCTGGATTGGATGCAACGCGCCATGGAGCTGACCAAGCCGACCGGCTGGCCGCGCAGCATCGGCTCCTGCCTGGTGCACACGGCGGACATCGTGCGCCGCCTGGGCCGGCTGGACGCAGCGGAAGAATTGCTGCGCGAAGCGCTGGTGATCCTGGCGCCGCAGGCCAATGGCAGAACCTACGCCATCGCCTTGCAGCACCTGGGGGAATTATGCCTGGACAAAAAAGATTATGGAGAGGCGCTGGACGCCTTCCAGCGCCTGTCGGAACGCGCCGAAGCGCTGCAACAGGGCGACTTCAAGATCGTGGCCCTGCGCGGCCAGGCCCACGCCCTGTGCTTCCTCAATCGTTCACTGGAAGCGCTGGACATGGCGCTGCTGGCGGTGGATCGCGCCGCCCGCCACCACAACGCCTTCCACCATATCGCGGCGCTGCGCGTGCTGGCCCTGATCCATGGCCAGCTCCAGTTGTCGGCGCCGCCCGGCATGCAGGCGCCGAACGCCCGCCTGCATTACCTGCACCAGGCGCTGGAGGCGGCGCAAACCATCCAGGGCTACACGGTGCCGGGCGACCTGTACGACGCGCTGGGTGCCGAATATGCGCGCCTGGGCGATTTTGCCCGGGCCTATGAAATGGCTACCGCCGCCAGCGCGGCGCGCGAAAAGACCCACACGCTGGAAGCCACCAGCCGCGCCATCGCCATGCAGGTGCACCACCAGACGGAGCAAGCGCGCGCGGAGGGCCTGCACCACCGCGAACTGGCCATGTCCGAAGCGCGCCGCGCCGAAGTGCTGCAGCAGACCAGCAAGCTGCTGGAGCGCCTGTCCGCCATCGGCCAGGAAATCACCACCCACCTCGATGCCGGCGCCGTATTCCAGGCACTGGACCGCCATGCCCACGCCCTGCTGTCGGCCAATACCTTCGCGGTCTACCTGGTCGATGCTTCCGGCCGCCAACTGGAGCGCGCCTTTGGCGTGGAAGCCGGACAAGCCCTGCCCCGCAACGCGATCCCGCTCGACCACCCCACCGCCTATACCGCGCAATGCCTGCGCGAGCGGCGCGAGGTCTATATCGACCAGGTACCGTCCGAGCGCGACAGCCTGGTCACGCCCGGCACGGCAGCCAGCCGCAGCGCATTGTATGTGCCGCTGCTGGTGGGCGAACGCGCGCTGGGCGTGATGACGGCGCAAGCCATGCATGCCAATGCCTATGGTGAACGGGAGCGCCTGATCTTCCGTACCCTGTGCGCCTACGGCGCCATCGCCCTCGACAACGCACTGGCCTATATGCAGCTGCAGGAAGCGCAGTCGCAACTGGTGTCGCAGCAAAAGCTGGCCGCCCTCGGCGCGCTGATGGCCGGCGTGGCGCATGAACTGAATACGCCGATCGGCAACAGCCTGCTGATTGCCAGCACGCTGGAACAGAAAACCACCGAGCTGGAAGAGGTCATCAACGGCCGTGGCCTGCGCAAGTCGGAACTGCTGACCTTCATCGACGATGCGCGCAAGGCGTCCACCCTGGTAATGCGCGGGCTGCATAGCGCGGCCGACCTGGTTTCGAGCTTCAAGCAGGTGGCGGTCGACCGCACCACCGAGCAGCGGCGCATCTTCAACCTGCACCAGGTGACGCACGAGGTGGTGGCGACTGTAATGAACCGCATCCGCAAGGACGGCCACTCGATGGAGTTCGAGGTGCCGGAGATGGTCATGCTGGACAGCTATCCAGGCCCCTTCGGCCAGGTCATCACCAATTTGATCAACAACGCCCTGCTGCATGCCTTCGACGGCCGCCAAGGCGGCCAACTGCGCCTGGTGGCCACGACGCCGGCGCAAGGCCGCGTGCTGATATCATTCAGTGACGACGGCGGCGGCATCGCGCCGGAGAACCTGACGCGCATTTTCGACCCGTTTTTCACCACCAAACTGGGGCAAGGCGGCTCGGGACTGGGGTTATCAATCAGTTACAACATCGTCACGTCCCTGCTGGGCGGCCAGATCGCCGTCGACAGCGGCAACGCAGGCACCACCTTCACCCTGGACCTGCCGTTATCAGCGCCAAGGCATGACCCCGAACGCCCGGCCACGATTTATTGAAATGCCCGTATAATCTTTAGTCCACCGCAGCAAAACTTAGCAAAGATGTCTATACCACCTAACAGCATCAAGCACTATCTCCAGTTCAATGACCTGAGCCTGGAGGAGTACGAATATGTGATCGCCCGCGCGGCGGAAATCAAGCGCAAGTTCAAAGCCTACGAGATTTACCATCCCCTGGTCGACCGTACCCTGGTCATGGTGTTCGACAAGAATTCGACCCGTACCCGCCTGTCCTTCGAGGCCGGCATGCACCAGCTGGGCGGCGCTGCGATCTACCTGAATACCCGCGATTCCCAACTGGGCCGCGGCGAGCCGGTGGAAGACGCGGGCCAGGTCATGTCCCGCATGTGCGACATCATCATGGTGCGCACCTTCGGCCAGGACATCATCGAGCGTTTCGCTGCCCATTCGCGCGTGCCGGTGATTAACGGCCTGACCAACGAACACCATCCGTGCCAGGTATTTGCCGATATCTTCACCTATATCGAGCATCGCGGCTCGATCAAGGGCAAGGTGGTGGCCTGGGTGGGCGACGCCAACAATATGCTGTACTCCTGGCTGCAGGCGGCCGAAGTCTTCGGCTTCCACGTCAATGTCTCGACGCCGCACGGCTACGACATGGACATGTCGCTGGTGTCGACCGACCGCTACACCTTCTTCGCCAACCCGTCCGACGCCTGCGAAGGCGCGGACCTGGTCAACACCGACGTCTGGACCTCGATGGGCTACGAAGAAGAAAACGCAGCCCGCCTGAAGGCCTTCGACGGCTGGATCGTCGATTCGGCCAAGATGTCCCGCGCCAAGCCGGACGCCCTGTTCATGCACTGCCTGCCGGCCCACCGCGGCGAAGAAGTGGCCGCTGAAGTCATCGACGGCCCGCAATCCGTGGTCTGGGACGAAGCCGAGAACCGCCTGCACGTGCAGAAGGCACTGATCGAATATCTCTTGCTCGGCAAGATCGACAACGAAAACCCAACTGACTGAGAAAACCATGAGTGACGTAAAAAAAGTAGTCCTCGCCTACTCCGGCGGCCTGGACACCTCCGTGATCCTGAAATGGCTGCAGGATAACTACAACTGCGAGATCGTGACCTTCACCGCCGACCTGGGCCAGGGTGAAGAGCTGGAGCCGGCACGCGCCAAGGCGCTGAAGTTCGGCATCAAGCCTGAAAACATCTTCATCGACGACGTGCGCGAAGAATTCGTGCGCGACTTCGTGTTCCCGATGTTCCGCGCCAACACCGTGTACGAAGGCGAATACCTGCTGGGCACCTCGATCGCACGTCCGCTGATCGCCAAGCGCCTGATCGAGATCGCCAACCAGACCGGCGCCGACGCCATCTCGCACGGCGCCACCGGCAAGGGCAACGACCAGGTTCGTTTCGAGCTGGGCGCCTACGCACTGAAGCCGGGCGTGCGCGTGATCGCACCATGGCGCGAGTGGGACCTGCTGTCGCGCGAAAAGCTGCTGAAATACGCGGAAGACGCCGGCATCGACATCGACATGAAGCACAAGAATGGCGGCGCGCCTTACTCGATGGACGCCAACCTGCTGCACATCTCGTTCGAAGGCCGCCACCTGGAAAACCCGAGTGCCGAAGCCGAGGAATCGATGTGGCGCTGGACGGTCAGCCCGGAAGCGGCACCGGACCAGGCGGAATACCTGGATATCGAATTCGAGAAAGGCGACATCGTGGCCCTGAACGGTACCCGCATGTCCCCTGCCACCGTGCTGACTGAGCTGAACCGCCTGGGCGGCAAGCACGGCATCGGCCGCCTGGACCTGGTGGAGAACCGCTACGTCGGCATGAAGTCGCGCGGCTGCTACGAAACCCCTGGCGGCACCATCATGCTGAAGGCGCACCGCGCCATCGAGTCGATCACCCTGGACCGCGAAGTGGCGCACCTGAAGGACGACCTGATGCCGCGCTACGCTTCGCTGATTTACAACGGCTACTGGTGGGCGCCGGAGCGCGTTGCCCTGCAAACCCTGATCGACCACACCCAGGCAACCGTCAACGGTTGGGTGCGCGTCAAGCTGTACAAGGGCAACGTGATCGTGGTGGCCCGCGATTCGAAGACCGATTCGCTGTTCGACCAGACCATCGCCACCTTCGACGAAGACGGCGGCGCCTACAACCAGGCCGACGCTGGCGGCTTCATCAAGCTGAACGCGCTGCGCATGCGCATCGCCGCCAACGCAAGGAATAAGCGCGGCCAGTAATCACTGATCCCGCTTTATCGATCGGGCCGCACATGCGGCCCGATTTTTTTTTGCCCGCTAGGTGTACTCACGTGCCATGGCGTGATGGCGAAACGCCTCCCGGATGTGGCGCCGCATGGATTCATCATTCCATGGCTTGGTAAAGAAGCGGAACACCGCACCGTGATTGATGGCATCCAGCGCCGATTCCAGTTCGGCATAGCCGGACAACATCAGGCGAACCGTGTCAGGGTACATATCCCTTGCGCGGCCAAGGAATTCCGTCCCGCTCATGCCGGGCATCTTCTGGTCGGAAATAATCACGTGCACGTCATGCAAGGCCAGCAGCTCGAGCGCTTCTTCCGCATTTTCCGCCGTCAGGATGCGATAGCCCTCCCCATACAGCTCGCGTTGCAGTGCGCGCACGATGCTGGCTTCGTCGTCGACGATCAACAGGGTCTTCTGCCCTTCCTCGGCGTCTTGTCCGCCAAGTGCGGCCGGCGCCTCCAGGAAAGCCTCGAAGCCGGCCGCCGGCAAGGGCTTGCTGAGGAAATAGCCCTGCACCAGCTCGCACTCCTGCTTGCGCAGGTATTGCAACTGCGCGTCGGTTTCCACGCCTTCTGCAATCACCGTCAGGCGCAGGTGGTGGGCCAGGCCGATAATCGCATTGCAGATCGCCGCGTCGTCCGGAACGCGGGTGATGTCACGTACAAATGACTGGTCGATTTTCAGGTAATCGACCGGGAAGCGTTTCAAGTAGCTAAGCGAGGAATAACCGGTGCCGAAATCGTCCAGCGAGATCCCGATGCCCAGCGCCTTCAACGAACGCAGGGTTTCGACCGCCGCCTCCACATCGTGCATGATCGCGCTCTCGGTGATTTCCAGGTGCAGCAACCTGGCTTCCAGCCGGTAGCTGGCCAGTATCTCGCCTACCAGTTCCGCCAGCCCGCCGTGGCGAAACTGGCGAGCTGACAGGTTGACTGCGACAGGCGGCACCGGCACCCCGGCATCGAGCCAGCGGCGCAATTGCGCGCACACATCGCGCAGCACCCACTCGCCTAGGGGCAGGATCAGCCCAGTGTCCTCCGCCAAGGGAATGAACTCCGCCGGCGAGATCATGCCCTGGCCTGGGTGCCGCCAGCGCACCAGCGCTTCAGCGCCCTTCACCCCGCCTGTGGCAAGGCTGACCTGCGGCTGGTAATACACTTCGAATTCGCCGTGCTTGAGGGCGTGCCGCAGGTCCGCCTCCATCGCGAAGCGTGCAGCCATGCGCGCATTCATCTCTGGGGCATAGAACCTGAAATTTGAGCTACCCAGGACCTTGGCGTCATACATCGCCAGGTCGGCATTGCGCATCATGGCTTGCGCATCCTCGGCATCGTCCGGGAAGATGCTGATGCCGATCGCGGCAGAGGGAATCAGCTCGTGGCCCTTGACCACCAGGGGATGTGCCAGCGATTCGACAATCTTCCTGGCGACAGCTTCCGCATCGGAGGCCAACTGGATGTTCTTCATGATCACCACGAATTCATCCCCGCCCACGCGCGCCACCGTGTCCGATGCGCGAATTGCGCGTTCCAGCCGCCGTGCCACTTCCACCAGCAATTGGTCGCCGGCGGCATGGCCCAGCGTATCGTTCACGACCTTGAAGCGATTCAGGTCGATGAACATCGTGACCAGTTTGCTGTAGTTGCGCCGGGCATCGTCGACGGACTGCGCGACCCGCGCTTCCAAAGTAAAGCGGTTGGCAAGGCCGGTCAGTGAGTCGAAATTGGCCTGACGCTCCAGTTCCAGTTCGAAGCACTTGCGCTGTACCGACTCGCGCAAACTGGCGATGCCGACAGCCAGGTCACCTGCCAACTGCCGAAGCACCCGCACCTCCTCGGCATCGAACATGGATTCCTGTCCGGCGTAAATCGCCAGCACGCCAAGCATCCGTTCGCGCGCCTGCAACGCCAGGGCAATGCCGTTACCGAATATGACGACCGAGGTGCCTTGCTGCAGCGTTTCCACCACAGCGAGCAGTTGCACGGGATCGATCGAATCCAGGCCTGATCCGGCATATGCTGCCGGCTCGCTCATGTTCGGGAAAACGACCAGCGCCAGCCGGTAGCCGCCGCTATCGGCGATATGGCGGCATAGCGCTTCCAGCAGTTCCGGCTCGTTGGCAGCACGTACCAGGGTTTCATTACATAGCGAGAGCACGCGCAAGGCGCGGTTCAGCCTTTGCAGTTCTTCTTCATTGCGGCGCCGGGCTTGCTCAGCGCCCTGCAGTCCCGCCGCCATGCGGTTCATCGACTGGATCAAGACGCTGAAGTCCCTGCCTGGTTCGGTCAGCAGGCGTGCCGACAGGTCGCCCACTTCGAGGCGACGCGCAAAACCCACGCACGCTTCCAGCGAATCGGTCACATTGCGCAGGATGAAGCTGGCGATGATCACTGCAATCAACGTCGCGACTATGGTCGTGGCCACAAAGGTCAGCATGGTGTCCTGGCCACGCTGGTTCAGGGCGGCGATGGTGGCAAGCTCCTGGTTGTCGGTGTTGGCCCGCAGGCGTTCCAGCATGGGCTCCACCGTGTGCACAGCATTCAGGTAAGCGTTCGAATCGGTTTCGATTTGCTGCGCGACGTCTGCGTACTGGCGGAACAGCGTTCGGTAGGCATCCAGCAGGCCAATTACCCGATTGCGCGAACGCTCCGGCAGCGGGCTTTGGACGATCGAATCCCTCAGTTGCGTGGCGTGATCGCGGAATCTGTTCACATATACGACACTGCCGCGCATGATGAAGTCTTTCTCCGCCCGGCGCAGTTGCAGCAGCTGAATGGTCCAACTGGCCGGCATGCCGCCTGCAAACCGGTCTTCCAGCTCGTGGGCCTGCTGCCGCATTTGCGCTTCCAGGCCGCTGTCGCGCCGCCCCAACTGCTCGTAGCTCTTGACGACACGCAGCAGTCCCTCTTCGTATTCGCCGCAGATCCGTTCGATCATGCTGGCCTGTTCGCGCTCGCCGGCGTTGTCGGTCAGGCTGCGCACCATGCGCATATTGTCGCGCACACCGGCAAGGGATGCCTGCAGCAAAGTCACATAACGCGAGCGCGCTTCTTCATATCCATACTCACGCACCTTGAGCAGGAAGTCTTTTTCATTGCGCCGGGCCTTGAGCATCAGGGCGCTGCTTTGCAGGCTGTATTCGGAAATGCGCCGGTCATGGGCCAGGTAGCGCCTGACGGACTCCAGCGCCTCGCGGTGGCTGATAATCGACACCGCGCCGGCGACCAGCATCAGGGCCGTCAACGCCGAAAAACCGATGAAGAGTTTCGCGCGCAGGCTAAGCAGGTCGAAATAGCGCAGTATCGGCATATCAGTCGAGGTAGGGAACGAAGTCATGGGCGACCACCAGGTCCGATACCTGGGATGATGCCGCAAACTCAATGAATAGCTTGGTCAGGCCTGACGGGGTACCTTTGGTGACCAGGGTCAGTGGCCGGGCAATCGGGTAATCGCCGCTGCGAATGGAACGGCTGGTGGCCGGGATGCCCTCAATCGGCAGCAGCTTCAGGGGTGCGCCCTTCACTGCGTTGCGCTCGGCCTCCCCCACCGACATGTAGAGGATGGCGTTCGGATGCTGGAGGAGCATGCCGATCCGTTCCACGTTGTCGCCGGCAGTCAGTTGGCTCTTCAGGTCCTGGTAGCGCAACTGGAAGTAATGGGTGAACAGTTCCGACGAACTGCGCTTCTCCTCCGATTTGATGACCGCAATCGGCGCTGCCTTGCCTCCGACCTGCTTCCAGTTGTTTATCTTGCCGGTATAGATATCGGCAACCTGCCTGAGCGTGAGGGCGTTTACCGGGTTGGAGCCGTGAATCACCACGGCGACGCCATCGCGGCCAATCGGCAAGGTGTACAAGTCCTTGTCCGCCTCGCCCAAGGCGCGCGAGACCATGCCTATGTTGACGTTGCCGGCTCGGGCATCTTGCAGGCCGCGGCCGGAACCTCCCGCTTCCACGCTGATGTCGACCTGCGGATAGCGCGCGTGGAAGCGTTGCGCGATAGCCGTTACCAGCGGAGCCATGGTGCTGGATCCTGCAATGCGCAACTGGCCAGTCTGGACGTCCCTGCTGTGGACCGGATTCGACTGGGCGCGGGAGCCCGTTACCATGCAAAGCGCCGCCAGTGCGCAGGCCAGAACTGCCGTCCAGGATCTCATCACGCACCTCCAGGGGGACCGAGTTACAGGATATCGTAACAACTCTTGCGGGGCCTGCAAAGGAAGCGGCAGCGGCGAATCAACTTGCAATATGCAGGTTATCACCTGGATTACTTTGCGCCCCCTATGCTTTTTTGCTACATTCGCTTGAAAGTCAACACCGGGAGCCCGTGCATGAATAACTTCAGTATCAAAAACAAGCTGTACCTGGGTTTCGGCACCATAGTCGGCATTATTGTGATCCTGCTGATGCTGGCCTATAACAATTTTGCCAGCCTTACCGACGCCAATCGGTGGGACCGGCACACGATGGAAGTGCTGATCGAACTTGACCGGATCAACAGCGTATCGCTGCAAATCCAGGTCGATACGCGCGGCTATATACTGACCGGCAGCGAGTCGCTGATCGCCAGCGAACGCGAAAATTCGGAACTGCTGAAGCAGCATGTCTTGAAGGCCGTTCAGCTCACGGCCGACAATCCACAGCAGAACGAAAGATTGAAGCGCGCGCAAGCCTTGCTCGCCACCTGGGCCGATGTCAATATCCGCCGCCAGATCGACAAGCGCCGCGCACTGGGCGACACCAAGGGCGCAGCTGAAATCCTGGCCCAGTCCTCGGAACTGAAGGAAGCCGGCGCGATTGTCAGCGGTGCACGGGACCTGCTGGACCAGGCGGCCGACGAAGAGCGCAAGCTGCTGGCCGAACGCAGCACCAAGGCTGTAGACCTGCATTCCAGCCAGAACAACCTGATGATCGGTGGCGGTGCCGCAGTCGTGGTCCTGTCGCTGCTGATCTCCTATACGCTGGCGCGTGCAATCCTGGGGCCCCTGGGCAATCTTACCGCGGCGCTTTCCCGGCTCGGCAGCGGTGAGCAGTCGGTACGCGTTGACGTGACATCAGGCGACGAACTGGGCAAGGTCAGCGAGAACTTCAACAAGATGGCACTTGAACTTCAAACTGCAACGCAGCGCGAAATGGAGCAGACCAACCAGCTTCGCTCTAAAGTCGATTCCCTGCTGGAGGCGGTTTCGCGAGCCGCGGGCGGCGACATGACCGGCAAGATCTCCGTAAGCGGCGAAGATGCCATCGGCCAGCTTGGCGACGGCCTGCAGCGCATGTTCGACAACCTGCGCCAACTGTTGACCAATGTGCAGAAGGCCGGTATCCAGGTCACGACTTCGGCAACCGAGATTGCCGCTTCGGCCAAGCAGCAGGAGGCGACCGGCGTCGAGCAGGCGCAGACCTCCGTTGAAGTGCTCAGCACTACCAAGGAGATCTCTTCGAATACATCGCAGCTCCTCAAGACCATGGAAGATGCGACTGCGGTGGCCGACTACACCACCAGCGCCACTTCCGAAGCGCAAGGCAACCTGCGCCGCATGGACCAGACCATGCAGAATATGGTCAATGCGACCGATTCGATCAATGCCAAGCTGGCGGCCTTGTCGGAAAAGGCTTCCAACATCAACTCCGTGCTGACCACCATCACCAAGGTGGCCGACCAGACCAATATCCTGTCGCTGAATGCCGCCATCGAAGCGGAGAAGGCGGGCGAAGCGGGCCGCGGCTTCTCGGTGGTGGCAACCGAAATCCGCCGCCTGGCCGACCAGACATCGGTGTCGACCTGGGATATCGAGCAGATGTTGAAGGAAATGCAGTCGGCCGTTTCCGCCAGCGTGATGGGCATGGACAAGTTCTCGGAGGAGATCCGCCGCAGCGTGGGCGAGGTGCGCCAGGTGACCGACCAGTTGTCCGGCGTGATGGACCAGGTGCAGAAGTTGGCGCCGCAATTCGACGCCGTGCTGCAAGGCATGCAGGCGCAGGCCGTGGGCGCGCAGCAGATCACCGAGACCATGATGCAGCTTAACGACGCGACCCAGCAGACCGTCGAATCGCTGAAGGCCACCAGCGAAGCCGTGCACCAGCTCCAGTACGCGGCCGGCGACCTGCAATCGAGTGTCTCCACTTTCGCCGTGAACGCATGAAGGTACTGGTCTTCCACATTGGCCCCGACCGCTACGGCCTGCCGCTGCGGCAGGTGCGGCGCGTGCTGCCCTTGCTGGAATTGAAAGGCATTCCGCTGGCGCCGGACAGTGTGGCGGGCCTGTTGAACCTGCACGGTGATCCGATACCGGTGATCGACCTGTCGCGCATCGGCGGCGGGGCGCCATCGCGGCAGCATTTCGACACGCGCATCGTGGTGACCGATTACGCGGCGCCCGATGGCACGGTGCATGCGCTGGGTTTGATGGCCGAGCGCGTGCACGGCGTGCAAGACATATCGCCGCAGGACCTGGCGCCAAGCGGAGTGCGGGGGGCACCGTTCCTGGGCCGGGTGGCAGGCGACGCGAAAGGCATGGTGCAACTGGTCGAGGTCAATGACCTGCTGCCGGCCGAGTTGCGGGCGCGCCTGTTCCCGGCGGAGGCTGCAACAGGATGAACGTACTCTCCACATTGCGCCGCCTGACCGGCATGAACCTGGCCCGCGGCACGGTCGAACAGGCGGTGAAACGGCGCATGGAGACGACTGGCGAAACGGTGCGCAAGTCTTACGCCGACCGGCTTGACGAAGCGGAGCTGCGCGAACTGGTGGAGCTGGTGGTGGTGCCGGAGTCCTGGCTGTTCCGCGACCCGCAGGCGTTTGCAGCGGCGGTCGGGTTTGTTCGCCAGCGGCTCGCCGCAGGCGCCAAAATCGTGCGCATCCTGTCCGTGCCTTGTGCCGGCGGCGAGGAGCCCTATTCGATGGCGATGGCCTTGTGCGATGCCGGGGTAAAGACGCAAGCCTTCGTGATCGATGCCTTGGACATCAGCGCAGCCTGCATTGCGCGCGCCGAAGCAGGCGTATTCGGGCGCAACGCCTTCCGCGGTCAGGAACTGTCTTTCCGTGACCGCTACTTCACCTGGACCGGCGAAGACGAGCAATACCGCATCAACGACGCCCTGCGCTCGCGCATCCGATTCGGGCAGGGCAGTATCCTGGAAGGCGAGCTTGGCACGGCGCAGCAATATGACGTGATTTTCTGCCGCAACCTGCTGATCTACTTCGACGAACCGACGACCGCTGCCGCCATCGAGCGCCTGTCCGCGCACCTGGCCAATGACGGCATGATCCTGGCGGGGTACGCGGAAGTACCGTCCTTCGTCCGCTACGGCTTCTCGCCGCTGCCGCACCGCCAGGCATTCGCCCTGCGCAAGGACATCAAGCGCCCCGGCGCCCCAGCTCGTGCAGCCCTGCCCGTCGGCGCGTCGCGCCCAGGCCAAACGGCCAGCGCCGACCGTGCGCAACGTCCCGCTGCGCCCGCCCCGCGCCAAGGCGGCGCGCCGCGCTCGCCTCATGCCAGCCGCCCCGGCGCCCACGCGCCCGCAACGCCTCCGATGGTCGCCGCCGGCGACGAATCCCTGCTCGCGCACGCGCGCAAGCTGGCCGACGCCGGAAAATTGCTGGAAGCCGATTCCGCCTGCCGCGAATTCCTCGCCCAGCAACCTGAATCGGCCGAGGCGTATTTCATCCTCGGCCTGCTGGCCGAAACTGCCGGCAAGCCTGCCGACGCCGAAATGCACCTGAAACGCTGCCTCTACCTGCAGCCGGACCATTACGAAGCCCTGTGCCACCTGGCCCTGCTGCAAGAGCAAGGCGGCAACAGCAGTGCCGCCGCCACGCTGAAGGCGCGTGCGGCGCGCGTATTCCAGCGCCAGCAGCCACAGTGATAGCCGACGAGAACAATGACTGATCAAATCCAAGACCTGGACGCCTGCTGGAAACGCATCGGTGTTGCCGGCGACCATAGCTGCGAGATCCTCGACAAGGCGGTCCACTGCCGCAACTGCGAGGTGTACGCCGGCGCCGCAGTCCGCAACCTGCAGCGCCCCGTCGGTCCGGGCTATCTGCGCGAATGGGCCGAACACTTCCGCGCTACGCAGGACGAAGGCGCGCGCCACGACAGCTCCTGCGTCGCCTTCCGCATCGGCCGCGAGTGGCTCGCCCTGCCGACCAGCATGTTCCTGCAGATCGCACCGAAAGCCATCCCGCACCGCCTGCCGCACCGCGATGCGCGCGGCTTGCGCGGCGTGGTGAACGCCGGCGGCAAGCTGTATCCCTGCATATCGCTAGCCGAGCTGTTGGGCATCGATGAAGCCGGCGGCGAGGCAAGCACCGGCCGCCATACTTTCGCCCGCATGCTGCTGGTACAGTGGGAAAGCCAGGCCTACGCCCTTCCTGTGGCCGAACTGCACGGCATCATCCGCTACGCCGCCGGCGAACTGAAACCTCCCGCCGCCACCATTAACAAGGGCATCGAGCGTTACCTGGCCGGCGTATTGCCGCACCAGGACATGCAAGTCGGCTGCCTGGACGACAGCCTGCTTGGCTACCAACTCGCGAGGACCTTGCGATGAGCGACAAGAAGGATGACCTGAGCCAGTTTTCCATGCTGGACCTGTTCCGTATGGAAGCCGACAGCCAGACCCAGATCCTGACCGACGGCCTGCTGGCCTTCGAGCGCCGCAACGATCCGGCGGCCGTGGAATCGATGATGCGGGCCGCGCATTCGATCAAGGGGGCCGCCTCAATCGTCGGGCTGGAAATGATCGTGCAGCTTGCGCATGGCATGGAGGACGCGTTCATCGCCGCCCAGGCGGGCAAGCTGAAACTGACGCCGAACCGGGTCGATGCCCTGCTGGCGGCGGTCGACCTGATCGTGCAGTGCTCGCGCGTCAACGGCGACCTCGATGCATGGCTGGCTGCCAATGGCGCACAAGTCAGCAAGACCATGAATGACGTGCAGGGGATTGCTTTCCTGCCGGAGCCGGTGGTGCTGGCATCTTCGTCCGCGACGCCGCCCGCACCTGCGATGGCCGCTGAAATGCCTGCACCGGCACCGGCACCGGCATTGGAACCCGTGTCCGCCGCCAGCCCGTCCATCGATGCGCTGCCGGAAGGCGCGGAGCAGACCATCCCCGGCCGCAGCCTGCCGCCGATGAAAACCGCACAAAATTTCGACCGCCTGCTCGCGCTGGCGAGCGAAGCCCGCATCAACGCCCACCAACTGCATCCGCTGATCCAGGGCATGCAACGCTACAAGCGCAACCAGGCCACCCTGTTCTCGGTACTGGAAGACGTGATGGAAGCGGCCTCCCACACCAGCGACCCGGTGCTGAAGGAAAAAGCCCTGCTGGCGATCCAGAAAAGCCAACCGCTCAAGCAGTTCATGCTGGAGCACATCACCGACATGGAGAATTATGAACGGCGCCTGCTGACCGGTTCCGAGAACATGGTCGACGAAGTGCTGTCCCTGCGCATGCGTCCCTTCCGCGACGGCATCCAGCATTTCCCGCGCATGGTGCGCGACCTGGCGCGCAACCTGGGCAAGGACGTGGTGCTGCAGGTGGAAGGCGAAGACACCCTGGTCGACCGCGACATCCTGCTGCGCATCGAAAGCCCGCTGAACCACATGCTGCGCAATGCCGTCGACCATGGCATGGAAAACGCACACGAACGACTTGCCGCCGGCAAGCCGGCCACCGGCACCATCGTCATGGAAGCGCGCCACCGCGCCGGAATGCTGAATATCGAAATCAACGACGACGGGCGCGGCGTCGATCCGGAAAAGATCCGCCGCACCGTCATCGAACGCAAGATGGCCACCGAGCAGATGGTGGCCGCCATGTCGCACGCAGAGCTGATGGAATTCCTGTTCCTGCCCGCCTTCAGCCTGAAAGGCGGCATTACCGAAATTTCCGGCCGCGGAGTGGGTCTGGACATCGTGCACGACACCATCCGCCAGCAAAACGGCACGGTGCGCATCGAGTCCGAACTGGGCAAGGGCTTCCGCACTTCGATCACCCTGCCGCTGACGCAATCGATCGTGCGCGCCCTGGTGGTGGACGTCAAGGGCGAGGCTTATGCCGTCCCCATCGTCAAGGTGGAACGCGTCCTGATGGTGCCGCAAGACGCCGTGCACACTTTGGAAAACAAGCAGTTCTTCGAGCACGATGGCGAGCATCTTGGCCTGGTGGCAGCCGCCCAGGTGCTGGAACTGGGCGACATGGAGCATGCCGGGGAAATGCCGGTGGTGGTCATCGGCGGCAGCACGCGCCGCTATGCGCTGGTGGTGGACAAGATCCGCGGCGAAGAAAGCCTGGCAGTACAGGCGATCGACCCGATTTTCGGCAAGATGCGCGATATTTCGGCCGCCGCCCTGCTGGACGACGGCGAGCCGGTGCTGATCCTGGACGTGCCCGACCTGTTGCTATCGGTTGAGAAGCTTCTGGAAGAAGGCGGCCTGCATCAACTTACGCGCGCAGACCACGCCGGACGGCGTAGAATGAAACGCATCCTTGTCGTGGACGATTCGCTCACGGTGCGCGAAATGGAGCGTAAATTGCTGGTCGGGCGCGGTTTTGAGGTGGACATCGCGATTGACGGCATCGATGGCTGGAACGTGGTGCGCAGCGGCGACTACGACCTGGTCATCACCGACGTCGACATGCCGCGCATGGATGGCATTGAACTGGTCACCCTGATCAAGAAGGACCTGCACTTGCATAAGCTGCCCGTGATGATCGTCTCCTACAAGGACCGGCCGGAAGATCGCGCACGCGGCCTGGCTGCGGGGGCGGACTATTACCTGACCAAGGGCAGCTTCCACGACGAGACACTGCTCGATGCAGTGTCCGACCTGATAGGCGACGCTTACCGATGAGGATAGGAATTGCCAACGACGTTCCGATGGCGGCCGAAGCGCTGCGGCGCGTGGTCGCCAGCACGCAGGAGCACCAGGTGGCATGGATCGCCCGCACCGGGCTGGAAGCGGTACATAAATGCACCACCGACCGGCCCGACCTGGTCCTGATGGACCTCAATATGCCGGAGCTGGACGGGGTCGAAGCAACGCGCCGCATCATGGAGGAATGCCCCTGCGCCATCCTGGTGGTGACCGGGCGCCCGCAGGACAACGTCAACCAGGTTTTCCGCGCCCTGGGCGCCGGCGCGCTCGACGTGACGGCCACTCCCGTGCTGCAGGGGAAAGAAGGCGGCGACGCCGAACTTCTGCACAAGATCAAGACCATGGACAAGTTGATCCGCCACAGCGGCGGCAGCCAGTCCATGCCGCCGCGCCGCTATGCGACCGTGCCGGAGCCGCGCGAAGCGGCGCTCGATACCCTGGTGGCGATCGGCGCCTCGACCGGCGGCCCGATGGCGGTGGCACGCATCCTCGCCGGCTGGACGCCGCCCCCCAATTGCGCCGTCGTCGTGGTACAACACATCGACGAGAACTTTGCCGACCATTTTGCCAAATGGCTGTCGGAGCAACTGGCCGTGCCGGTGCGTGCAATTGAAAACCGTACCCCACTGCAGGGTGGTATTGTCATGGTCGCCAAAAGCAACGACCATCTGGTGCTGGATGAAAAGTACCAACTGGGTTACGATGCCAACCCGAAGGATTATGCATACCGGCCTTCGGTCGATGTGTTTTTTAACTGCGTGGCACAGCACTGGAAAGGCGACGCAGTCGGCGTACTGCTGACCGGCATGGGGCGCGATGGCGCCGAAGGCATGCTGGCACTGCGCCGCGCGGGCAAGAACACCATTGCCCAGGACCAGGCTAGCTGCGCGGTATATGGCATGCCGCGTGCCGCGATAGAACTGGACGCGGCGCAGACCATCCTGCCTCTCGAAAAGATCGGCCCATTCCTGCGAAGCACGATCGGAGGCAAACTGATTTGAAGGAAAGCGATGCCTGACGTACTCACCTTGAACCTGGAAACCGAACCAAGCCTGACCCACTTCAAGGTGCGCGTGCTGCTGGTTGACGACCAGTTGATCATTGCGGAAGCGGTGCGGCGCATGCTGGCCGACCAGGACGATATCGAATTCCACTTCATCACCGACGCGCGTGAAGCCATTTCCTGCGCCAACTCGCTGCAGCCCACCGTGATCCTGCAAGACCTGGTAATGCCGGAAGTGGACGGCTTTGAACTGATCCGCCGTTTCCGTGCGGAGGAAATGCTGGCGCATGTGCCGATCATCGTGCTGTCGGCACGCGAAGATCCCAAACTGAAGGCGCACGGCTTTGCCGTCGGCGCCAACGACTACCTGGTGAAGCTGCCCGACAAGCTGGAATTGCTGGCACGCGTGCGCCACCACTCGAACGCCCACATCCACCGCCTGCAGCGCGACCAGGCCTTCCGCTTCCTGCGCGAGAGCCAGCAAAAGCTGGCGGCGGCCAATGTGGAGCTGCAAAAGCTGGCTGCGCTCGACCCGCTGACCGGCATTTCCAACCGCCGCCGCTTCGACGAAACCCTGGTACTGGAATGGCAGCGCGGAAAGCGCGACAAGACGCCCTTGTCGCTGCTGATGGTGGACGTCGACTATTTCAAGCAATACAACGACAGCTATGGCCACCCGGCCGGCGACCTGGCGCTGAAGAAGGTGGCGGCCGTGATGACCGAGAACCTGAAGCGCCCGGCCGACCTGGTCACGCGCTACGGCGGCGAGGAATTCGCCATCATCTTGCCGGAAACCGACAACGCCGGCGCCATGAACGTGGCCAGCGCCTGCCTGCGCCAGCTGGAGAAGCTGGAGATCGAGAATGCCAACGCCCTGCCCTATGGCGTGCTGACCATGTCGATTGGGGTGCGCACCGTCGTGCCGAGCAAGGAATCGTCGTGGAGCGAGTTGGTAGGGGCAGCCGACCGCGCCCTCTACGCCGCCAAGGCCGCCGGCCGCAACCGCGTCGTCAATGCAGAATGAAAGTCGGGGTCAGCTCCGGCAATCGGACATAAATTTCGCAAGCGAAATTTATGTCCGATTGCCGG
>NZ_LMFZ01000035.1 GCF_001427305.1 Duganella sp. Root1480D1
CATGCGCAGGGCCAGCGTATTGACGAAGAAGCCGATCATGCCTTCCACTTCGCTGCGCTGGCGGTTGGCCACCGGCGTGCCGACCACCACCTCGTCCTGYCCGCTCAGGCGCGCCAGCAGTGCCGACCAGCCGGCCAGCAGCACCATGAACAGCGTCACCTCGTGGCGCCGGCACAGCGCGCGCAGGCCGGCCGACAGTTCCGGCGCCAGCGTCCACTCGATCACGCCGCCGGCATAGCTTTGCAGCGCAGGACGTGCACGGTCGACCGGCAGCTCCAGCAGCGCCGGGGCGCCCGTCAGCCGTTCCTGCCAGTAGTCGAGCTGCGCCTGCAGCGCCGGCCCCTGCAGCCAGGCGCGCTGCCAGGCAGCGTAGTCGGCGTACTGGAAGGCCAGCGGCGGCAGCGGATCGTCCTGGCATTGCAGGCGCGCSGCRTACAGCGCACTCACTTCGCGCACCAGCACCCCGATCGACCAGCCATCCGAGACGATGTGGTGCATCGTCACCAGCAGCACGTGTTCCTGCGGCCCCAGGCGCAGCAGGCGGCCCCCACCCCGATCGACCAGCCATCCGAGACGATGTGGTGCATCGTCACCAGCAGCACGTGTTCCTGCGGCCCCAGGCGCAGCAGGCGGCCCCGGATCAGGGGTCCGGCCGCCAGGTCGAACGGCGCCGCCGCTTCTTCCGCCGCCAAGGTGGCCAACGCCGCTTCCTGTTCCGCGGCAGCAAGGCCGCCCAGGTCCTGCCGCTGCAGTGCGAAACCGGCCGTTGCCGGCGCAATGCGCTGCAACGCTTCATCCTGCTCCAGCACGAAGGTGGTGCGCAGGTTTTCATGGCGCGCCACGATCCGGTCCAGGGAATGCGCCAGAGCTTCGGCGTCGAGCTCACCGCACAGGCGCAGCGCGACCGGAATATGGTAGGCGGCACCAGCCGCACGGTCCAGGCGGTCGAGGAACCACAGGCGCTGCTGCGACCACGACAGCGGCAGCTTGCCGGCACGGTCGGCCAGTTCCATCGCTGCCTGCGCCGTCGGATCCGCTGCAGCCAGGGCGGCCGCGCAGTCGGCCAGTACCGGCGATTCGAACAGGTGGCGCAGGGCCAGCTCCATGCCCAACCTGGCGCGCACCTGCGACACCACCTGCACCGCCAGCAGCGAATGGCCGCCCAATTCAAAGAAGTGGTCGTGGCGGCCGACACGCGGCACGCCCAGCAAGGTCTGCCAAATGGCTGCCATTGCTGCCTCGCTCTCGCCACGCGGCGCCTGGTACTCACGGCTGGCGAGCGCGCCGGCGTCCGGTGCCGGCAAGGCTTGCCGGTCCACCTTGCCGTTCGGCGTCAGCGGCAGCCGTTCGAGCACGACGAATGCGGCCGGCAGCATATACTCGGCCAGGTGCTGCGCCAGTTCGGCGCGCAATTGCGCCGCCGCGGGCGCCACCCCATCGGCCACGATGTAGGCCACCAGGCGCTTGTGCCCGGCGCGCTCCTCGCGCGCCACAACCAGTGCTTCGCGTACCCCCGCGCAGGCGCGCAGGCGCGCTTCGATCTCGCCCGGCTCGATGCGGAAACCGCGCAGCTTGAGCTGGAAATCGTTGCGTCCCAGGTACTCGATAGCGCCGTCCTCGCGCCAGCGGCCCTGGTCGCCGCTGCGATACAGCCGTGCCCCCGCCTGCGCGCTGAATGGATCGTTGACGAAACGCTCGGCCGTCAAGTCGGGCTGGTTCAGGTAGCCTCGCGCAACGCCTGCGCCGCCGATATAGAGTTCCCCCACCACGCCGACCGGCACCGGCTGCAGCAGCGCATCAAGGATATACACCTGGGTGTTGCCGATAGGCCGGCCGATCGGGATGCTGCGCGCGCCAGCGGCCAGTTCGCCGATATCGTAGGTGGTGGTGAAGGTCGTGCCCTCGGTCGGGCCATAGCCGTTGATCAGGCGGCCGGGACGCAGCGGAGCGGCCAGCACGCGCGCAGCCACGGCCGGTTCCACCACGTCGCCGCCTACCAGCAAGTAGCGCAACTGGCCGAAACTGGCGGTCATCTGCGCGGCATATTGGTGGAACAGTCCGGCGGTCATCCACAGGGCGGTCGCCTTGCCGTGTTCCAGCGCCGCGCCCAGGCGCTGCGGCGACAGCACGTCGTCGCGCGCAATGATCACGATGGCAGCACCGTTGAGCAGTGGCGCCCAGATTTCCCAGGTAGCGGCATCGAAGGCCGGACTCGAGCAATGCGCGACACGATCCGTCGCTCCGAGTTCCGCATAGCCGCCATTAACAGCCAGCCGCAGGACATTGCCATGCTCAACCATGACCCCCTTCGGCTCTCCGGTCGAGCCGGAGGTGTAGATTACGTAAGCCAGCTGGCGCGGTCCAGCCGCGATCGAAAGCGCTCGCGCGTCCGGTGCCGGCGCCTGCGACACGTCGACCAGCAGGGGCGCGGCAGCCATCGATTGCAGCGCTTGCGCCAGGGCTGATTCAAGCGGCTGCGCACCACAGGCAAGCACCGCCGCCGGCGCGCAGCTCGCCAGCAACTGTGCCAGCCGCGCCGCCGGATAAGCTGGATCAAGCGGCACGTAGGCGCCGCCCGCCTTCAGGACGGCGAGCATGGCAACCACCGATTCGATGCTGCGTTCCATGCAGATCGCCACCGGTGTATCAGGCGCCAGGCCATGCGGGGCCAACCGGGCGGCCAGCAACCCGGCCTGGCGATCGAGCTCGCCATAGCTCAAGCTCTGCGCACCGCAAACGATGGCTGTCGCATCCGGCCTGCGCGCTACCTGTGCTTCGAATACTTGATGGATGGCGCAGTCGTCTGGATAGCTGCGCGCGGTCCTGTTAAAGCCGCTAACCACCCGGTCGCGCTCGGCCTCGTCCATCAAGGGCAGGCGGGCGATGGCCTGCCGCGCGTCAGCAGCCATCGCTCCCAGCACCAGGCGCAATTGCAGCAACAGGCGGTCGGCTGTCGCGCGGTCGAACAGGTCGGTTGCATAGCTCAGGTCGAGAGCAACCGACGAACCCGCTTCGGTAACTGAGAGCGCCAGGTCGAACGGCGTCGTAGGCGATACATGCTCCATGCCCTCCAGCGTCAAACCAGGCAGCTGGACGGTGCCGCCGGCACCGCTATTGTTCATCGCCAGCGTCACCTGGAATACCGGGCTGTGGCCCAGGCTGCGTTGCGGCTTGAGCACTTCCACCACCTGCTCGAACGGCACGTCCTGGTGGGCGTAGGCGTCCAGCGTGCTGGCCTTTACCTGCGCCAGCAGTTGTGCCACGTCCAACCCGTCGCCGAGGCGCACGCGCAGGGCCAGCGTGTTGACGAAGAAGCCGATCATGCCTTCCACTTCGCTGCGCTGGCGGTTGGCCACCGGCGTGCCGATCACCNTTGACGAAGAAGCCGATCATGCCTTCCACTTCGCTGCGCTGGCGGTTGGCCACCGGCGTGCCGATCACCACCTCGTCCTGACCGCTCAGACGCGACAGCAGCAGGGACCAGCCGGCCAGCAGCGTCATGAACAGCGTCGTGCCATGCCGCTTACCAAGGTCGCGCAAGCCTTCCGCCAGCGGCGCCGGCAGCGTCAAGCCGACCTGGCCGCCGGCGTAGCTCTGCACCGCAGGGCGCGCGCGGTCGGTCGGCAGCTCCAGCAGGGCCGGTGCGCCATCCAGGTGCGCGTGCCAGAAGTTCAGCTGGCGTTGCAGTGCTTCGCCTTGCAGCCAGGCCCGCTGCCACACCGCGTAATCGGCGTACTGCAACGGCAGCGGCGGCAGCGGGTCGCTTTCGCCCTGGCTGAAGGCGCGGTACAAGGTACTCACTTCGCGCACCAGGATGCCGATCGACCAGCCATCCGAAATGATGTGGTGCTGTGTGATCAGCAGCACATGTTCTTCCTCCCYCAGCACCAGCAGCCGGCCGCGGATCAGCGGCCCCTGTGCCAGGTCGAACGGCGCCTGCGATTCTTCCAGCGCCATGCGTTCGACGGCGAATTCGCGCTCATGCCCGCTCAAGCCGCTCAGGTCCTGCTGCTCCAGNGCCAGGTCGAACGGCGCCTGCGATTCTTCCAGCGCCATGCGTTCGACGGCGAATTCGCGCTCATGCCCGCTCAAGCCGCTCAGGTCCTGCTGCTCCAGGGCGAAGCCGCAATCAGCCGGCGCGATGCGCTGCACCGGCTGGCCATCGGCYAGCACAAACGTGGTGCGCAAGCCTTCGTGGCGCGCCACGATGCGGTCCAGCGTCGCCTGCAGCGCTGCCCGGTCCAGCCGGCCGCGCAAGTGCAAGCCGGCCGGGATGTGGTAGGCCGCGCCTGCCGCATGGTCAAGCTGGTCGAGGAACCACAGGCGTTGCTGTGCCCACGACAGCGGCAGCGCATCGCCGCGTTCGGCCACCGTGATCGCACCGAGCTGCGTCTGCCGCCCGGCGGCCACCAGTTGCGCCAGGCCGGCCAGGGTTGGTTGTTCAAACAGTTCGCGCAGCGCCACTTCGCGTCCAAGCAATTCACGCAGGCGCGACACCACCTGCACCGCCAGCAGCGAATGGCCGCCCAGTTCGAAGAAATGGTCATGGCGGCCGACCCGCTCGACACCCAGCAGCTCCTG
>NZ_LMFZ01000036.1 GCF_001427305.1 Duganella sp. Root1480D1
CCAGAGCATCGTGCGGAACGCCAGCAACCATATGAGCCAGAGCGCCAGCCAGGACGTGGGCACGCAGATCCGCACCAACGGCGCGCTGACCCTCAACGCCGGGCAGGACATCAACGTCAAGGCCGCCACCATCAATGCGGGACAGGCGCTAAACGTCACCGCCGGTCGCGACCTGAACATCACGGCGGGCCAGGCCACCCAAAGCGCGGACGGTGCATTCCAGCGTACCAAGAAAAACGGCTACACCTCGAAGACCACGATCACCACGCACGACCAGTCGCAAAGCACGGTGGCCCTCGGCTCCAGCCTGCAGGGCCAGAGTGTGAACCTGGGCGCGGGCCAGAACCTGCTGCTGTCGGCCAGCGACGTGATGGCGGAGCGCGACGTCAACATGTCCGCCGGGCGCAACCTGAGTATTCTCAGCGCCGAGGAAACCAGCAAGTCGGACAGCAGCTACCAGATGAAGAAGTCCGGCTTCACCATCGGCTATTCGTCGGGCAATCTCAGTGCCGGCTACGGCAAGTCGAGCAGTTCCACCCAAAGCAACCTGGAAACGGTGACCCAGCATGGTTCCAGCATCGGCGCCCAGAACGGCAGCGTCAAGCTGAAATCCGGCGAAACGCTGCAAGTGGTGGCCTCCGACATCGCCGCCAAGGAAAACCTCACCCTGATCGGCAAGAACGTCGACCTGGCCGCGGCGCAGAACACCTCGGTGGGCCAGCAGACCAGCCAGAGCAAGGCTTCCGGCTTCTCGGCWGGCTTCACGGTCAACCCGCTGGCCGCGTTCAAGGACGCCTACAAGGAAGACACCAAGAGCACCAAGAATGGCAGYTTTATTGGCCGGGAAATCGGCAAGGCCGAAGGGGTAGCCGACGGTGCCCGCGCCGCGATGACGGTTGCCACYTTGCAGTTCGGYTCCCACAGCAAGAACAGCACGGAAAACCACGCCACCAGCGAAGCACGCACCAGCACCCTCACTGCCGGCAAGGACCTGACCATCCTCGCGACCGACGGCTCGATCACCAGCCAGGGCACGCAGATGAGCGCCGAAGGCAACGCCTTGCTGCTGGCGAAAGACAGCATCAAGCTCGACGTCGCCCACACCACGGAATCCAAGTCGCAGGATTCGAAGACTTCTGGTTTTAACTTCGACAACCGCACCGCCATGATGGTTGGCACGCTTCACAACAAGAGCAACGGCAGCGGCGCCACCGACACCGTGACCGGCACAACGCTGTCGGCCGGCGGCAGCGCCACCGTGGCGACGCAAACCGGCGATATCACCCTGATCGGCGCGAATGTGGCGTCGGAAGGCCAGCTGGCGATCAACGCCGCGCGCGATTTGACCATCACCAGCGCGCAGGATACGGTGCGCAACGCCAACCAGAGCGACAACAAGGCAATCGGCAAGGTGGTCATCTCCGACACTGAACGCTTCGCCGGCTACCACAACGAAAAGCACCTGGACAACGGNAACGCCAACCAGAGCGACAACAAGGCAATCGGCAAGGTGGTCATCTCCGACACTGAACGCTTCGCCGGCTACCACAACGAAAAGCACCTGGACAACGGMARCGAAGTCAAGCAAGTAGCCTCGAACGTCGGCAGCTTGAAGGGCGACGTGGTGCTGAGCGCCGGCGAGAARTACACGCAGACCTCCAGCAACGTGACGGCGGGGAACGATGTCAGCATCACCGCCAAAACGATCGACATCAACACGCTGGACAACACCGGCAGCAACCAGACCGCCAACAGCGACCTGAAGATCGGCGCTTTCGCCCGCATCAGCTCACCGCTGATCGACCTGGCCAACAACATCGAAGCAGCGCGCAAATCCGACGGCCGCCTGAAAGAGATGCAGCGGATGGCAGCGGCAGCCAACGGCGTCCAGGCCGTCACGTCGATGAAGAGCGGAGTGCTGGTCAAAGGTGAAGCGGGGCTCGGCTTCGCCAGCAGCAGCAACTCCAGCAACGGCAACGGCAGCACGGCCGAGGGTAGCACCATCAATGGCGGCGGCAACGTCAACCTGACAGCCACCGGCGGCGACATCCACGCCACCGGCGCGGCGCTGAACGCCGGCAAGACCCTGAGCCTGGACGCAGCACAGAACATCGTGCTGGACGCCAGCCAGAGCACAGCCCACAGCGACGGCAAGAATCACAGCGCAGGTGCGGAGGTGGGCGTCGGCTTCCAGGTTGGCGCGCAAACCGGCGTGTACGTCTACGCCGCCGCCAACGTGGGCAATGGTCACAACAAGAGCGACACCACGATCAACAACAACACCCAGCTGAAGGCTGACACGATCAACCTCCACAGCAAGGGCGACACCACGCTGAAAGGTGCGACGGCAACAGCCAACACCATCAATGCGGACGTCGGCGGCAAGCTGGCCGTGGAAAGCCTGCAGGACACCAGCCACCAGGAAAGCAGCCAGACTGGCGTCGGCGTGCGTGTGGAGTTCGGCTTCGGTGTGATGAACGGCAGCGGTAGCGTATCGCAGGCCAAGAGCAACGGCAGCTCGACCTCGGTCGGCCAGCAATCGGGCCTGTTCGCTGGTGACGGCGGCTACCACGTGAAAGCCGACACCATCGACCTGAAAGGCGGCGCCATCGCCAGCACCAACGCTGCCGTATCCGAACTAACCACCAATAAGCTGACCACTTCCAACCTTGAAAACAAGATGGAGTATTCGGCCAGCAGTGTCAGCCTGGCAGGCAGCATCAGCGGCGACAGTGATTTCGGCAAGAAGAACGAGCAAGGCCAGACCATACCATTTACCAAGGACAGCCAGCTGTTTGGCGACCGCAAAGGCGGCAACGTCGCGCCAGGCCTGCCGATGATGGAAAAGGGTAGCGACAGCTCCACCACCTACGCCACCGTCACCGACGGCAAGATCACCATCGGCGGCGTGACCACCAACTCGGTGAAAGACCTGGGCATCAACACCGACGCGAGCAAGGCCAACGTGGCGTTGGACAAGCTGCCGGACATGCAGAAGCTGATGAAAGACCAGCAGGCCATGTCGGCTGCCGCCGGTACGGTCATCGCCACCGCCAAGCAGGTATCGGCGGCCTTTACCAGCGATGCGCGCAAGGCGGAAGAAGCTGCGCAGAAAACGCTAAAAAATGAAAATAGCACGCCTGATCAAATAGCGGATGCGAACAGGACAATCGAGGAATCCCGGAAGGTCCAGGCTGAATGGGGTGTAGGCGGCGACAAGAGCCGTGCGCTGAATGTCGTCACCGGAATACTGGTTGGCGGAGTCGCGGGGCAGGGCGGCGCCCAGATCGCAGCGAATGCGGCCGCACCATACATTGCTGCCGAAATTGGCGACTACTTCAAAACGAAGGGCAATGAAAACCAGACCTTGCAGGACTTGAGTCACGCAGTCCTGGGTGCCGCTTTGGCAGTTGCCAACAATTCCAGCGCAGTCGGTGGCGCGCTGGCGGGTGGCGGTGGTGAATTGGCCGCGCAGATCTTGACGAAAGAGCTGTATCCGCAGGCTTTTGATGCCAACGGAAATCTGCAACGGGACAAACTCACGCCGGAACAAGTTAAGAACGTCACCGCGTTGTCCAGCGCCATTGGTGCACTGCTGTCAGGCGCGAATGGCGGCAGTATGTTCGACGCCGCAATCGGCGGACAAGTGGCGACAAACGCAGTTGAGAATAACTATCTCAATCACAAGCGGCCGAGTCCCATGAAATATTCTGAGAAGGAGGCCTATGAATGGGCCGTGGAGGCTTGTAAATCAGGTAACGACCTTGCATGCAAAACGCGCGATGAGCTGACCTCGATTTCCAAACAGCGAGATTATTTTCTGGATAAGGCATGCAGTTCGGGCAGCCGCGAGCAATGCAGGGCACTCTCCGATCAGGCCTCAGATATGGGAAATTTGGTTCAGGGTGTTTACGGAGGAGTGGTCTACGCCAACACCACGAAGAAGGGTGCGATTCAAGACCTGAACACTTTGGTAATGGGCCCCGTTACCAGGCCTGAATCATTCCACGATACGGTTGCTAAGAGCACATCAGAAGGGCTCTTGCTTGGGTTGGGGAGCGAGGTATCGGTGTTGATTCCTGCGAAGCTTGCTGCGAGTGCGAGCAAATATTTTGGGGCACTCGGAGACGCCCTATTTGGCGAGCAGCGCATGGCAAGGATGGGTATCGGTGTTGATTCCTGCGAAGCTTGCTGCGAGTGCGAGCAAATATTTTGGGGCACTCGGAGACGCCCTATTTGGCGAGCAGCGCATGGCAAGGATGGCTTTAGATCGTGAATTGCGCGCTGCACCGCAGTTCTGGGAAATTCCAGCCGAGGCCGCGACTTCTGAGGCGAAGGCAGGGGTATGGGCAGGAAATAGCGCGAAGGTGTCGACGGGCCAGTCCATTGCTCCTGCAGTGACGCCAAAGCCAACAACGGCCAAGCCTCCTGTTTCGCCAAACTATTCGGCACCGTCTACAATCGAGTCCATTGCATCTGCCGCTAACGCGAAGAGAGTAGTTCCTGCCGAGATCACTTACGACCTTGGTTCGATCTCGAATTCATCAACTGCGCTGGATTCGAGTTCATTACTTAGTGGCATTCCTTTTTTTGCGATCAGGAAGTGCTNCGCCGACGTGCGCCGCATCTTCCTCTACCAGGGCATGGTGATCGGCTTGCTTCGAGTCCATTGCATCTGCCGCTAACGCGAAGAGAGTAGTTCCTGCCGAGATCACTTACGACCTTGGTTCGATCTCGAATTCATCAACTGCGCTGGATTCGAGTTCATTACTTAGTGGCATTGGAGGTGGCGGCAACATTGCGTATAGGGACGCTAAAACTGGAGTCGTATTCCTTCGCGAAGGATCGTCGATCAAGGACTCTGCAGCAATTGGGGCAAATACAATTCATCCATCCGAACTCGGAGAATTGCTTGGTAGAGGTGGTAATAAAGACGTTTTTGCGTTTGGTCAAAACGAAGCAGTGGGCGTGCTGCGGGCCGGAAAGAATTCGCAGCTCATAACGGACGAACTCAAACTATTACACCAGCTCGATGACTTGGGTATTCCAACGGTCAACGCTCGTGGACCGGTCAGCATTGGTGAGCAGCCAGGTCTTGTCTTTGATAGGTTTGCCCAAGGATCCAAAGATATCGTCAGACTTGAGAATGGAAAGGTACGTATTGTTGGCGAATCGCCATTGTTAAATGAGCAAAGTATTGCAGATTTGCAAGGCATTCGTAACACTATGGTGAATAACAAAGTCCAAATCAATGACCTACAATTTTTAATTAGCAATGAGGGACGCGTTGTTGTTGCAGATCCCCTTGCTGTTAATTTGAATACATTGCCTTCAAAGAATAATTTACGGATGATCGATTTGTTAATTCAGTCCGCAAAAAAGAATGGGAAACACTAATGGAAACGAAAAATACACCTTTGCAATTCAGCGACGAGCTTAACGACTGCATTGGTAGGCGTGTTGTTAAATTGGTGCGTTATAGTTGGTGGCCGAAAGAGGAAATTTCTGCCGAGTGCGGAATTGCTAGTGAACTTTCCTTTTCCTTAACTGCTGGTCCTTTGGAGGTTGTTTTTGATGATGAAAGTTCACTAGGAATCGCTAGCGACCCAAGCCTTAATAGCGTTATCGTTTGGTGGGAGCGAGAATCCGGAGGTCGCGCTTGTGTTGACTCTCCTTTGGCCGCTGATGCCGAGCTATATCCCGTGAGTGCTGATGATGAAGAATATGCTAGCGAATTTTGGAGAAAGTTATTAAAACGGAAATTAATTGAATTTTCTATTTATAAGAAACGATTAATGGGTTCTCTGGAAAGTGAGCTGCCAAGCGAATTGGGATTGCATTTTATTTTTGAGGATAATTTAGGGTTCATCGCGTCGCACGGGCTCCATGATGGATCGGATGATTTCTCAGTCCTCATGCTGAATCAATTTGCAGATACGCAGAAAGACCAACTGGTGGAAATTCCATTGTAAGGAATTGGCGCAAAGGGGGAAATTGAAACCTCCGAGGTAGTATTGCCCGGTATGAATCACCCAGTCCGACCGGTAAACCCAAACTATCCGCCAAACCCATCAGTTGTCGATATTATGAATAGTCGTCAAATGAAGATTTGGACTGATAACACTGGATGCATTGATTGTTCTGAGATTGCGCCAAAACTACTTGACGCGGCCGGAGGAAAAGGCCAGATTCTTGAAGTTCGTCCTACCAACCCTGGAATGCTAAATGTTTTCGAGAACGGCGTGATGGAATCAAGTCAATCCTATCATCAGGTTTACACCGATGGACGGTACGTGTACGACCCAAGACTGTCGTCACAACCAATTCCCAAGGGAGATTGGGAGCAACATATTCGGAATATCAACCCTGATGGTGTCAAAATTACCGACGATCTGAAAGGGCTTAAATGAATAACGCGTCAATTACCGTGCCAGAAGGACAGCTACTCAATTTGATTGAGAAGTTGGGAAGTTTGGCGTGGCGTAAGTACCAACAGCGCTTTCCCGAGGTTTGGAAGGATAGCAAGTTTCAACCGGAGGATCGTTCTGGATACCCGCCGTTTATCAGCTTTCGCTTTGAGAACGAAGATCCCGAATTAGTCGCACAGCTCAAGAAGGCGGTTGATAATTTCGATGGGGCAGTCGTTTGGATAATGGGTGGACATAAACGCGATCCGTTGCCAGGAACGAACTGGATCATTTGTCCTAAGCGCTTCTGGGAAATTAGCGATTCCCAGCTAGGTTTAGGAGTGTCAGCAGGAAAATATTTGGCTGAACACGATCCATCATTTGGGCCGATAGCTTATGACGACTTATTAGCGTTGACGAAATATCTTAACAAAATATTTTAACAAAATTATTTGCCTATATGGTTGAGATACCATTTCGCCTCTCTACTTTCGAGCGCGGCGGCCGGAAGGCATAAACGGGGCAAATCCGGCAGGAGCTTTCGTTCCTTTCCGCAATCTAAAGCTTCACTTGATTTCAATGAATCACTTAGTCGGCCTTGAATAATCCCATACCGCCCGATTCTAAAGGCGAAACGCTCAAAAATCACTGCTGAGATTTGCAAGGTTTCGCTAAAATGGTGGCAATT
>NZ_LMFZ01000037.1 GCF_001427305.1 Duganella sp. Root1480D1
GGGCAACGCCTGGTGGCCTACCTGACGGCGCAGGCCGAAGCGCCAGCCGAATTGCTGGAACCGGCGACCTTGCGCCAGGCGCTGGCGCGCCGGCTGGCCGATTACATGATCCCGAGTGCCTTCATGCTGCTGGAGGCTCTGCCGCTGTCGGCCAACGGCAAGCTCGATCGCAAGGCCTTGCCGGCCCCGGACGAGGCGGCATTGGCGGCGCGGCCTTATGAAGCGCCGCAGGGCGAGGCGGAGCAGGTGCTGGCGCAGGTCTGGCAAGAGCTGCTGGGCGTGGAACGGGTCGGACGCCACGACCACTTCTTCGAGCTGGGCGGGCATTCGCTGCTGGTGGTGCACCTGGTTGAGAGGCTGCGGCGCCAGGGATGGAACACGGTGATTCGAACCGTGTTTACCTCCCCCGTCCTGATGGAGTCGGCGCTGGCTTTGCAGCGCTGCACCGGGACAGAAGACGATTCGATTCCCGCGAACCTGATCCCTGAAGTATTCGCTGATGCCAACCCGGTAGAGGAATTTAGGCTATGAGTCTGGACGTTGTACTGCGCCTGATCGCGGAACAGGGTATTGCCCTGCACTTGGACAACGAAGATCTGGTGCTGCGCGCCGGCCAAGGCAAGCTGGATGGGCAAGCCATCGCCCTGTTGAAGCAGCACAAATCCGAACTGGTCGCCTTGCTCAAGGAAGGCGCGCTGCCGCAGGCTGCTGCTGCGACAGCGCCCAGGATCGTGCCGGAGATGCTGCCCCTGGTAGAGCTATCGCAAGCGGAGATCGACCGCATCGTGGCCGGAGTACCGGGCGGCGCGGCCAATGTGCAGGACATTTATCCGCTCGCCCCGCTGCAGGAAGGCATCCTGTTCCACTACTTGCTCGGTGGGCAAGGCGATCCTTACCTGGTGCGCAAAGTCATCTCCTTCTCCAGCCGCGAACTGCTGGACAGTTTCCTGGCTGCGCTGCAGACGGTCATTGACCGCCACGATGTGTTGCGTAGCGCCGTGGTAAGCACTGGCGTGCATAAGCCGGTGCAGGTCGTGCACCGGCGCGCCACGCTTCCGGTCACGGAGGCAAAGCTGGCCGGCGGCATCGCTGACCTGCTGGCGCATACCGATCCGCTCACGCGGCGCATGGACCTGAGCTGCGCGCCGCTGCTGGAAGCGCATATCGCCGAGGATGCGGACGCGGGCAACTGGGTGCTGGTACTGCTCAACCACCATATCATGTTCGATCACGTGACCCTGGACATCGTGGTCGGTGAGATTCGCGCCATCCTGCAGGGGCAACAGGCGCATTTGCCGAAACCCCTGCCATACCGGAACTTCATCGCCAGGGTGCTGGCGATGCCGCGCGAGGAACACGAAGCCTACTTCAAGCGCACGCTGGGCGACATTGAACAGGCCACGACGCCATTCGGCATGCGCGACTTGCTTGACGATCGGGCGCAGATGGATGAGGCGGTGCTGCCCGTACCGGCGGCTACCGCAACACGCCTGCGCGACAGTGCGCGCAAGCTGGGCGTCAGTCGTGCCAGCGCGTTCCACGTGGCCTGGGCCATGGTATTGGCTGCGTGTGGTGATAGCGCGGATGTGGTGTTCGGCACGGTGTTGTCGGGCCGTACACATGGAACTGCCTCCGCCGATCGCATGCTGGGGCTGTTCGTCAATACCTTGCCGGTGCGTGTAGCGCTTGGCGCGGGCCGTGCACGTCAAGTCGTGCTGGCAGCGAATGCATCCCTGACGGAACTGCTCATGCACGAGCAGGCTTCGCTGGCCATGGCACAGCGTTGCAGCGGTGTACCGGCCTCGCAGCCGTTGTTTACTGCATTGCTGAATTACCGACACAGCGCCAAGGGGGCTGCGGATGCCAGCGATGCACCAAGTGCCTTGGGCGGAGTGCAAATCCTGGCAGTGCAGGAACGCTCCAACTATCCGTTCGGTATGGCGGTGGACGATTTTGGCGACGGCTTCTCCGTGCGCGCACAATGCGACGGCGTAGCAGCCGCGCGGATTGCCGGTATGATGGTGCGTGCCGTCGAACAGCTGGCTGAAGCGCTTGACAGCGATGAAGATGGCCAGCTGGACGATTGTGAGCTGCTGCCGCCAGCGGAACGCCAGCAGCTGCTGCACGACTTCAATGCCACGGCTCGTGCCTACCCGGGCGAAAGCCTGGTGCATGCCGAGTTTGCGCGGCTGGCAACGGCGCAGCCGCAGGCGCCAGCCCTGATCGGCGAGCAGGGTTCGGTCTCCTATGGCGAATTGAATGCGCGCGCCAACCGCCTGGCGCACTACTTGCGCGCGCTGGGCATCGGGCCCGATGCGCGCGTCGGGCTGTGCCTTGAGCGCGGCGCCGACATGATYGTGGCCATGCTGGCCGTGCTGAAAGCCGGCGGCGCCTACGTGCCGCTGGACGCTGGCTACCCGGCCGAGCGGCTGGCCTTCATGCTGGCCGACATCCAGCGCGGCATGCGCACGAAGGCGCTGTGGTAGTTGGCCGACAGCTGGCAGCGGCGCAGCCGCAGGCGCCAGCCCTGATCGGCGAGCAGGGTTCGGTCTCCTATGGCGAATTGAATGCGCGCGCCAACCGCCTGGCGCACTACTTGCGCGCGCTGGGCATCGGGCCCGATGCGCGCGTCGGGCTGTGCCTTGAGCGCGGCGCCGACATGATCGTGGCCATGCTGGCCGTGCTGAAAGCCGGCGGCGCTTACGTGCCGCTGGACGCTGGCTATCCGGCCGAGCGGCTGGCCTTCATGCTGGCCGACAGCGCGCCGGCGGTGCTGCTGACGACGGCGGCGCTGGAAGACGTGCTGCCGGTGCAAAG
>NZ_LMFZ01000038.1 GCF_001427305.1 Duganella sp. Root1480D1
GCTTTGCACCGGCAGCACGTCTTCCAGCGCCGCCGTCGTCAGCAGCACCGCCGGCGCGCTGTCGGCCAGCATGAAGGCCAGCCGCTCGGCCGGATAGCTCGCGTCCAGCGGCACGTAGGCGCCGCCGGCTTTTAGCACGGCCAGCATCGCCACAATCATGTCGGCGCCGCGCTCCAGGCACAGCCCGACGCGCGCATCGGGCCCGATGCCCAGCGCGCGCAGGTAGTGCGCCAGGCGGTTGGCGCGGGCATTCAATTCGCCATAGGAGACCGAACCCTGCTCGCCGAGCAGGGCGGGCGCCTGCGGCTGTGCCGCTGCCAGCCGCGCAAACTCGGCATGCACCAGGCTTTCGGCAGGGTAGGCGCGTGCCGTGGCATTGAAGTCATGCAGCAGTCGGCGAGATTCGTCCGTGGACATCAGCGCAAGATCGCACGCCCGTGCCGTAGCTTCGTCGCGCAGCCCCGCCACCAGTCCCTCCAGGGCAGCCAGCAGGTAACCGTGCACGCGCTCCGCATCGATTCCCGCCGGCACCTCCACTTCAAGATGATAGGCCTGCTCCAGGTCGTCGACATACGCGGTAAACGGATGGCTGCCGCTTTCCTCCGACGACAATAGCTCGAAACCGGCGGCGACGCGCTGTTGCTCCGCTTCGGGCCGCACAGCCGAATGGCGGAAGTTGATCAACGCCGGGAACAAGGGCACGCCGGCCGGTACGCCACTGCAACGCTGCACCAGCGATAACGGAGTGTGCTCATGGCGGGCCAGTTCCGACAACGCGGCATGGCAATCGCGTACCTGTTCGAGTACCCCTCCGCCAGCAACGTTGAGGCACAAAGGCAGCGTGTTGATGAACATGCCCAGCGCCCGTTCGGCGCCGGCGTTGTCCTGCATGCGGCCGAGCATGACCGTTCCGAACACCACCTGCTCGTGACCGCTCAGCTTCGACAGCACCAGGCCCCACGCCAGGTGGAAGATGGCGGCCGGGCTGACCCGGTGCAGGCGCGCCGTGTCGCGGATCGATTGCGCAAGCGCCGGCGGCAGCAGCGCGCCGGCGCGCACCGGCGACGAGTCATCCTGTACCTGGACGATGCCAAACGGTGCTGTCGGCTCGTCGACTCCCGCGAGCAAATTGCGGAAATAGGCTTTGTGGCTGTCATCGTCCTGGTATGCCAAGGTGCGCGCAACGAAGCCGCGGAATGGCATCGCGGGCGGCAGCGGTTGCCCGGCCAGGGTCGACAGCAGTTCTTCGATCAGTTGCGCCTGCGAGACGTGGTCCATGATGATGTGATGAACCAACAACAGCAGCACCCAGCGGCCAGACGCCTGGTCTTCCGCCGCGGCTGCAAACAGCAGCGGCGCCTCGCCCAGCGCCAGGTTGAAGTTGCGCATGTCGAACTGCTGCGTAAGGCGCTCGGCTGCGCCACGGCCGTCGCCGCTGCTTTCCAGGACGTGCAGCGAAAGCTCAGCGTCCCGCAACACCAGCTGCACCGGTCGCGGCAGGCCGGCCCACAGGATCGCCGTGCGCAGAATGTCATGACGGCTCACCGCTTGCTGCAGCGCCGCCATGAAGGCATCCAGGCGCGGCTTGTCGTCGAAGCGGATCAAGGTCTGCGACAAGTACTGGTCGCCTTCGCTGGCCAGCAGGCTGTGGTACATCATCCCTTCCTGCATCGGCGTCAATGGGTAGATGTCCTGCACATTGGCGGCCCCGCCCGGAACTGCAGCGGTGATGTGGTCAATTTCGCGCTGGGTGAGCTGCACCAGCGGCAACATGTCCGGCACGATAGCGCGCGCACCCGGCGGGATACGGTTTTCCGGTACTGCTGCATCGGTGGCGGCCGACCCGCTGTGCGCCGCCAGTTGCGCAATGGTGGGCCGCTGGAACAGCGTCGCAATGCTGACGGCCAGACCGGCGCCGAGCATGCGCTGGGTCAGGGCCACCGCCAGCAGCGAATGGCCACCCAGGCTGAAAAAGTCGTCGTGGCGGCCGACGCGAGGCACGCCCAGCAAATCCTGCCAGATCGCGGCCAGCGCGCTTTCCAGTGTCCCCTGGGGCGCCTCGTAGGTGGCGCCGGCCAGTGACTCCTGGCCGGGGACAGGCAGCGCCTGGCGATCCAGCTTGCCGTTTGGCGTGAGCGGGAACTGCTCCAGCAGTACAAAGGCACTCGGCAACATGTAGTCCGCCAGGTGCCGCGACAGTTCCTGGCGCAATGCGTCCGCCTGCAATTGGGCGACAAAGGCACTCGGCAACATGTAGTCCGCCAGGTGCCGCGACAGTTCCTGGCGCAATGCGTCCGCCTGCAATTGGGCGTCCGGCAGCGGTTGCAGGTAAGCCACCAGGCGCGCACCGCCAGCGTCGTTGCGCAACAACACTACCGCTGCGCGCACCCCCTCGCATTGGGCCAGGCGCGACTCGATTTCGCCCAGCTCGATGCGGTAGCCGCGCAGCTTGACCTGGAAATCGTTGCGCCCCAGGTATTCGATCTCGCCATCGGGCCGGTAGCGCGCCAGGTCACCGGTCTTGTACAGCCGCGCGCCGGGCAGGAACGGGTCGGCAATGAAGCGCTCGGCCGTCAGTTCCGGCCGGTGCAGGTAGCCGCGCGCCACCCCGGCGCCGCCGATATGCAGCTCGCCCGCCACCCCGACCGGCACCGGTTGCAGGCGCGCATCGAGCAGGTGCACCCGCACCCCGGCAATCGGGCGCCCGATCGGCACTTCGCCAGCCGGCAGGGTGCTGGCGGCGTCGTAAGCCATAGCCGTCGCATTCACGGTGGCTTCGGTCGGTCCGTAGTTG
>NZ_LMFZ01000039.1 GCF_001427305.1 Duganella sp. Root1480D1
ATGGACATTCTTTGAACAGCATGGAGGTAGACCAGCACACATTGAAAAAAGCAGCTTGAACTATCAAATTAGGCGACAACTAGCTTGAAAATTTCCGAACACGCTACGGCCAAGTTCACGCGGATACTTTTGCAGGGGAAGTGCAATCAGATTGCCAAATCCACCCTTTGGCATCGTATCCTGATTAGGGAACAAGCGGTCGTAAGACGACAGTTTTAGCTGCCTCGTTCTCGCACACGTTGCACTTATTAGGGCGGCGCCAAGCCGCCTGGCATCTCTTGCCGGGGTTGGGCTTGCGAAGAAAAGCCACAAATGTGCGCCATTTCCGGACCGTGAAATTTCGAGGGCTGCCGGAAGTTTGTTCAACGCGCATGTCTGCATTACTGCTCGGGCGTCTTCACGCCACTCGTCATCGTCAAAATCGATCGCAAGAAAGTAGCACCTGTCATCCGCGAGAAGCGGATACACGCCGACAGTGGTCTCGCCCTTCAAGTGGCGAGTAATCGTGTGCTCCGTGACAGGGATATACACACTGTGCTCGCATTCACTACACTTGATCCTGGGCTTCTCGCACACGCCGCGCCGCCACTCGTTCGCGCAGGCCGGCGAGTAACCCGCCTTACCGCTCTGCTGGCTCTCCCAACGTATCGGGTACACGTCATCCCGGCCATGAAACAGGCGCCGGAAGATCTTGACCTTTGCGTCCGGTGCCAAGATGTTGGAACCCGCCTGTGCAGCAAGCTTGGCGACAGGTGCAGCGATCAAGTGCTGTGGCAAAGCGATACCGTGCGCCGCAAGTAGCGCCTTTAGCTCGAGGTTTTCAGCACGCAAGCGTGCAACTTCCGCTTCAGAGATTGACATACAGGGATTGCGTTTGAAAATAGTGTCACGCGAATTATAAATTGCCGCAGCAGGACCTTCAGTCGGATTGTTGATGCGCGGACGTCTCGGGAACCACGTCAGCAGGAAGGGGGCGCAGCAAGTCGGTGACGAATTCGTGGGCCGGCTGCCCGTGGGCGACCAATTGCGGCGTTGCCGGCGCTAGCAATTCGTTCTCCCAAACTTGGCCTGGCTTTCCAAGGCGGAATCGGCTTATCGGCTCGATTTAGGAAGAATTGGCCCAGAACATCGAGCAAGCAGTTGAATACAACCATACATGTGGTTCATGCGAACAGGCCTAACATGACCAGAATCACGCCAATGACAAACCCCGCTATTTCTAGCATCGCGATTGACGCATGTTCGGGCACCCAGTTCTTAGGCCGAGACTGGAAAAGCGTCCCGTAAGCGAAAGGGAGCATCAGGACAATTCCAGTGATGGTTGTCGTATTCACGATTTGCCGACTTCCAATTGAATACTTACTCATCATATTCCTATTCCCTTGCGAACGTATAGATCAGCCTATCGTACAGGGGCAGTGCGATAGTTCCTTCAAAACCTGGAATCAAGTCAATGCGGTCAAGGTAGAATCAGAGAAGCCATCAAATGACCTCGGGGTACCGTTACAGCGTGCCCGCTTTCAGGAGGGCGAAATGCAGAGCCAAGCCCAAGACCGCCGAGATTCCCAACCTGAATTGCCTGAAGGCTTGATTCGGCGACACGATGCGACGAGTCTTGTCCGGACCGCGTTGCTTATGCAGCGTGAGGCAAGCGCAGAGAAAGCCTCCGCATTCCTGCAAGCATCTGGCATATCGGACGATGTGATTGTACGAGTGTTACCGCAAGGACTAGTGCGCGAGCAGGACCTGATTCCCCTGGGCCTAATCAGTCGTAATCCAGATGGTACCTGCCTATGACTATCGGGTGAGTTAGAATCATTTTTAACTGGGCAGTGATATCTCAACAGTCCATGCTTTTACCCTGGAACGGAAATTTTCAAGCTAGTTGTCGCCTAATTTGATAGTTCAAGCTGCTTTTTTCAATGTGTGCTGGTCTACCTCCATGCTGTTCAAAGAATGTCCATT
>NZ_LMFZ01000040.1 GCF_001427305.1 Duganella sp. Root1480D1
GCGGCCAATTGCCGCATGGCAAGCAGAATTTTAAAACTTTTTTTGAATGTCGCAATTAAGTCTGGAATTAAAGAAACTTTAGTTAATTCAATGGCTTGGGATATTTCTTTTGGTTACTACTACTTTCGAAGTCACAATAATGAAATTATATAAAAAAAGCCCGGCAATTTGCCGGGCTTAATGCACCTCGTTATACACAAGTCCAACCTCACTGGCCAGTCGTCAAAAAATCCCGTTTACATTCAATAAGTTAGCGCAGCCCTTGTAAACGGCGCAGATATCGCGTTTACTCTCGTCTTTTGCATGGCGCACTCGGCAAGCAGATCGACCGCATGGACGGAAACGGAATTCAAGCAACTTGATCTGGGCGATGCGCGCCGGAATAGGCGAGCGAGGATATTAATGGAGCGATTGGCGGCTGAGCCGACAGCAAGTGTACCGAAAGCCTGCAACGGCTGGGGTGAAACGGTGGCGGCATACCGTTTTTTCGACAATGAGGGCGTAGACTGGCGCGCGATCCTCGCGCCACATTGGCAGCAAACCCAGGAGCGCATGGGCCAGCAGCAAACCGTGCTGTGCTTGCAAGATACGACGGAGCTCGATTTCAACGGACAACAGGCAAGCGGCCTGGGGCCGCTCTCCTACGAAGCCCAGCGCGGCATGTATCTGCATCCGACTTATGCCGTGACTCCCCAGCGCGAACCACTGGGCATACTCGATTGCTGGATGTGGGCCCGCGAGAAAAAAGATGCATCGGGGTTGCGCGGCGGCCCCAAGGAAAGCCTGCGCTGGATCGAAGGCTATGACCGGCTGGCCGAACTGGCGCCGCAACTGCCGAACACACGCTTGGTGTATGTGGCCGACCGTGAAGCGGACATGCTGCCGCTGATGATGCGCGCCCAGGCACTGCACACCCCTGTCGATTGGCTGGTGCGTGCAGCCCACAATCGCTGCCTGCCTGATGGGGATAAATTGTGGCAGCAAACCTGTACTGGCGAACCGATCGGGCAAATCGAGTTTGCCATGCCCGCCCGGCATGGCGTGAAGGCGCGCACGGTGCGGCAGCACTTATGGGTACGGCATATCGAACTGCCAGCAGGCAAAGGAAACCAGGTCAGCGCCACATGCCTCATCGCCCGCGAATACGACGCACCGAGCGGCGCCAAGCCAATCGAATGGCGGCTGCTGATTAACCGCAACGCCGAAACGGCCGCGGCCGTGGTCGAACTGATTGATTGGTACCGTGCACGTTGGGAGATTGAGATCCTGTTCAATGTGCTGAAGAATGCCTGCCGGGTCGAGGCGCTGCAATTGGGTGCCATCGAGCGCATCGAACGCGCCCTGGCGCTGTATCTGGTGGTGGCCTGGCGGATCGCGCATTTGATGCGCCTGGGGCGCACTTGTCCTGATCTCGATGCCACCCTGTTCTTTGATCCGGACGAAATCGAGGCCGCCTATTTGCTACGCGAGAAAACGCCACCGCCTGCGCCTCGCCTGAACGAGGTCTTGCGCCAGATTGCTTGCCTCGGCGGCTTCCTGGCGCGCAAAGGCGATGGGGAGCCGGGTGTTAAAACCATCTGGCTGGGACTGCAGGATGTTTATGTCGCCGTCAAAACAATACGCCTACTGCGCCGACGTGAGCAGGCGAGTTGTGTATAACGAGGTGGGCTTAATGGGGTAAGGTATTAATTAGTCGGCCTTGAATAATCCCATACCGCCCGATTCTAAAGGCGAAACGCTCAAAAATCACTGCTGAGATTTGCAAGGTTTCGCTAAAATGGTGGCAAT
>NZ_LMFZ01000041.1 GCF_001427305.1 Duganella sp. Root1480D1
CTGCCGCTAACGCGAAGAGAGTAGTTCCTGCCGAGATCACTTACGACCTTGGTTCGATCTCGAATTCATCAACTGCGCTGGATTCGAGTTCATTACTTAATGGTTTTGGAAGTAGCAATACCATTGTTTATAGGGATGCTAAAACTGGCGCTGCACTCCTTCGCGAAGGACCTTCGGGCATCGACTCTGCAGCAATTGGAGCAAAGAGTGCAACGCCAAGCGCGGGTTCTCTGTCCAATGTTAGCGGCGATCTGAATGAGGCCAGCAATGCAGCTCGAAGCCAGCCTTATGGGATGGGTATGGGTACACCTGCCCCGGCAGGACCGAATATCATTGATATTTCGGCCAGCAATGGGGCGAGCACGGCATTAGGCGAATTGGGCAAACTACCTAATTTAGCTGGAAAGACCTCGGCAGAAATTGAATCAGCACTTCGCGCGCAAGGATACACTTCGGTATCTGCCAATAACGGAGGGACGGTTTGGACGAAGAATTTGCCGGATGGGAATACTGCGGCAGTTCGAATTGATCCAGCCACTGTTAGGGTAAATCCAAAAGGTTTTGCCGATGAAGTGCCGCATGCTCACAAAGAAATTGTACCAACTGCGAATGTAGTAAATGGAAACTATAAACCAGGAAAATCTGTAATTACGCTTGATGACTCGTGCTGTGCAACGAAAAATCCATCGGATACACATATCCCAATCAAATAGGAGCTACCAGTGAAATTTGATGATGTCAGGCGCCAATTCAGGCATGAAAATACTTTTGTTGTTAATCAATTCAATGTTCTTCTAGATGATTTGTTATTATTCGCTAATGATGAAAATAACGCAGCATTCTTCGGCACCTTTCAGGCGCCAGACAATGAAGACATGCTTATTATTCGGCAATCTTATGAAAATTTGATGCCATTTGTCGTCGAAATTGAGAGCGGACAGCACGATATTTACTGTTATGACTTTGAGCAAGTGTCGCAACCACAGGTGGTTACTTTTTCGGATCATGCCATTGTCAATAGATGGGATTCAGTTCAGGATTTCATCAATTGGTTGGAGATAGCGATTAGTAAAGCTCGATAGTTAAGAAGTGACACTGGCTGACGGCAGCAAGCAAAACGTGCTGGTGCCGCAGGTCTACGTGCGCGTTCGTCCAGGCGACGTGAATGGCAGCGGCGGCCTGCTGTCCGGCAGTGACGTCAACCTGAACCTTTCGGGCGATGTCACCAACAGCGGCACCGTCGCGGGCCGCAACCTGGTGCGCATCAGCGCCGACAACATCCGGAATATGGGCGGCACCGTGAGCGCCGACACCCTGGCGCTGCAGGCGACCAGGGACATCGACAACATCGGCGGCGTAATGCAAGCGCAAAGCGCCGCCGTGCTGTCGGCCGGCCACGACCTGAACATCACCACCACCACGCAAAGTTCCAGCAACAGCGCCGGTGCCAACAGCTTCAGCCAGAGCGGTATCAACCGTTTGGCCGGCTTGTATGTGAGCGGCCCGGCCGGTGTACTGCTGGCCAGCGCCGGCAACAACATCACC
>NZ_LMFZ01000042.1 GCF_001427305.1 Duganella sp. Root1480D1
GCCGTATGCACCCTGCGTTTTTTGCCTTCACTCATTTGCTATCATCCTTTCGCGGACGACAGCTTAAACCACCGTCTCAATTTCGGGGGCCACTATAGAGTACTTCATCTTGTTTTCGATGTCGGACGTGGTCAGCTTGTTGGTCGTCAGCTCGGACGCGGCAGCATTGGTACTGGCGATGGCACCGCCTTTCAGGTCGATGGTGTCGGCTTTCACGTGGTAACCGCCGTCGCCTGCGAACAGGCCCGATTGCTGTCCAACGCCAGCGTAGGTGCCACTGCCCTTCTGCTGCGAGATGTTGCCTGAGGCACTCCACGCGTTGCCAATAGCGACCTGCACGCGTACCCCTGCATTGGTCTGTACGCTTTCGAACTCGCTGGTGTCCTGCAGGCTTTCGATGGCAAGTTTGCCGCCAACGTCGGTGTTGATCGTGTTGGCGGTTGCCGTCGCGCCTTTCAGCGTGGTGTCGCCTTTGCTGCTGATATTGATCGTGTCGGCTTTGAGCTGGGTGTTGTTGTTGATCGTGCTGTCGTTCTCGTTGTGGCCTTTGCCTACGTTGGCGGCGGCGTAGATGTACACGCCGGTCTGTGCGCCGACTTGGAAGCCAACACCGGCCTCAACACCGGCACTCTTGTTCTTGCCGTCGCTATGCAGCGTGCTCTGGCTGGCATCCAGCACGATGTTTTGTGCTGCGTCCAGGCTTAGGGTCTTGCCGGCATTGAGCGCAGCTCCGGTGGCGTGGATGTCGCCACCGGTGGCCGTCAGGGTGACGTTGCGGCCGCCGTTGATGGTGCTGCCCTGCGCGGTGCTGTCGTTGCCATTGCTGGAATTGCTGCTGCTGGCAAAGCCGATGCCGGCTTCGCCCTTGACCAGGATGCCGCTGCCCGGGCCACCAGTCATGCTGCTGATTGCGCTGGCGGCCTGGTAGCCGTTGGCGGCAGCCGCCATGCCTTGCATGGCTTTCAGGCGGCCGTCGGATTTACGGGCTGCTTCCACGTTGTTGACCAGGTCGATCAATGGTGAGCTGATGCGTGCGAAGGCGCCGATCTTCAGGTCGCTGTTCGATTCCTGGTGGCTGCCAGTGTTTTGCAGCGCGGTGATATCGATCGATTTAGCGGTAATGCTGACATCGTTCCCTGCCGTCACGTTGCTGGAGGTCTGCGTGTATTTCTCGCCGGCGCTCAGCACCACGTCGCCCTTCAAGCTGCCGACGTTCGAGGCTACTTGCTTGACTTCGCTTCCGTTGTCCAGGTGCTTTTCGTTGTGGTAGCCGGCGAAGCGTTCAGTGTCGGAGATGACCACCTTGCCGATTGCCTTGTTGTCGCTCTGGTTGGCGTT
>NZ_LMFZ01000043.1 GCF_001427305.1 Duganella sp. Root1480D1
GCCTGCAAGGCCGCCGTATCGAGCTGGCCATGCAGGCGCAGGCCGATCCAGTAGCGGTAGGCGGCTCCGGCCGCCGGGTCCAGTTGCTCGAGGAACCATAGGCGCTGCTGCGCCCACGACAGCGGCAACGGCTGGCTGCGGTCGGCCGGCACGATGGCCGTCATGGCGCTGGCGCGTGCCCGCGCCACCGTGGCGGCAAATGCTTCCAGCGAGGCGTCGGCAAACAGGTCGCCCAGGTCCACTTCCACCTCGAATTGCTGGCGCAGACGCGACATCAGTTGCACTGCCAGCAGCGAATGGCCGCCCAGTTCGAAGAAATCGTCGTGACGCCCGACTTGCTCGACCCCGAGCAAATCCTGCCAGATCTGCGCCACCTGTTGCTCCACCTCGCCGCACGGCGCCTCGTAGCGCTGGCGCGCCAGGTCTTCCTGCTCCGGCGCCGGTAGTGCCTTGCGGTCCACCTTGCCGTTGGCGTTGAGCGGGAAGGTGGCCAGCGTCACGAATGCCGACGGCACCATGTAGTCGGCCAGCGCTTCTGCCACCTGCTGGCGCAGCGTGGCCGCCTCCAGCTGCACGCCTTCTTGCGGCAGCAGGTAGGCCACCAGGCGCACTTCGCCCGGCACGTCCTCGCGCGCCAGCACCAGCGCCTCGCGCACCCCGGCGCAGGCCGCCAGCGCCGCCTCGATCTCGCCCAGTTCAATGCGGAARCCGCGCAGCTTGACCTGGAAGTCATTGCGCCCCAGGTATTCGATGCTGCCGTCCTCGCGCCAGCGTCCCAGGTCGCCGGTCTTGTACAGCCGGCCCGCACCGAAAGGATTGGCAATGAAGCGCTCGGCCGTCAGTTCCGGCCGGTTCANATTCGATGCTGCCGTCCTCGCGCCAGCGTCCCAGGTCGCCGGTCTTGTACAGCCGGCCCGCACCGAAAGGATTGGCAATGAAGCGCTCGGCCGTCAGTTCCGGCCGGTTCARGTAGCCGCGCGCCACGCCAACACCGCCCACGTGCAGTTCGCCGGCCACCCCGACCGGCACCGGCTGGCCCTGCCCGTCCAGGATGTAGACGCGCATATTCGCCAGCGGCCGCCCGATATGCGGTGCCGGCGCATCGGCCGCGATGCGGCACAGCGTGGCGTCCACCGTGCACTCGGTCGGGCCGTACATATTGAAGAAGGCGCTGTGCGGCGCCGCGCGCAGGCGGTCCCACATGGCCTGCCCCACCGCTTCGCCGCCGATCAGCACGCTGGCCGGCTGCCAGGCCTGCTCCAGCAAGCCKGCACCGAGCAGCACTTCCAGCTGCGACGGCGTGCAGTCGAAGGCGGCAATGGCATGCTGCGCCAGGAAGCCCAGCATGGCCGCGCCGTCGGCACGGATCGCCTGCGGCACGATGTGCACGCAGTGGCCCGACAGCAGCTGCAGCAAGCCCTTGAGCGACATGTCGAAGGCAAACGAAGCGTTCAATGCCACCGCCGAACGCGGCGCCAGC
>NZ_LMFZ01000044.1 GCF_001427305.1 Duganella sp. Root1480D1
GCGCTGCCGCTGTCGTGGGCACAGCAACGCCTGTGGTTCCTCGACCAGCTGGACCATGCGGCAGGCGCGGCCTACCACATCCCGGCCGGCTTGCACTTGCGCGGCCGGCTGGACCGCGCAGCGCTGCAGGCGACGCTGGACCGCATCGTGGCGCGCCACGAAGGCTTGCGCACCACGTTTGTGCTGGCCGATGGCCAGCCGGTGCAGCGCATCGCGCCGGCTGATTGCGGCTTCGCCCTGGAGCAGCAGGACCTGAGCGGCTTGAGCGGGCATGAGCGCGAATTNCGGCTTGCACTTGCGCGGCCGGCTGGACCGGGCAGCGCTGCAGGCGACGCTGGACCGCATCGTGGCGCGCCACGAAGGCTTGCGCACCACGTTTGTGCTGGCCGATGGCCAGCCGGTGCAGCGCATCGCGCCGGCTGATTGCGGCTTCGCCCTGGAGCAGCAGGACCTGAGCGGCTTGAGCGGGCATGAACGCGAGTTTGCCGTCGAGCGCATGGCGCTGGAAGAATCGCAGGCGCCGTTCGACCTGGCGCAGGGGCCGCTGATCCGCGGCCGCCTGCTGGTGCTGGGGGAAGAGGAACATGTGCTGCTGATCACGCAGCACCACATCATTTCGGATGGCTGGTCGATCGGCATCCTGGTGCGCGAAGTGAGCACCTTGTACCGCGCCTTCAGTCAGGGCGAAAGCGATCCGCTGCCGCCGCTGCCGCTGCAGTACGCCGATTACGCTGTGTGGCAGCGGGCCTGGCTGCAAGGCGAAGCACTGCAACGCCAGCTGGACTTCTGGCACGCGCACCTGGATGGCGCACCGGCCCTGCTGGAATTGCCGACCGACCGCGCGCGCCCTGCGGTGCAGAGCTATGCCGGCGGCCAGGTGGCCTTGACGCTGCCAGCGCCGCTGGCGGAAGGCTTGCGCGACCTTGGCAAACGGCATGGCACGACGCTGTTCATGACSMTGCTGGCCGGCTGGTCCCTGCTACTGTCGCGCCTGAGCGGTCAGGACGAGGTGGTGATCGGCACGCCGGTGGCCAACCGCCAGCGCAGCGAAGTGGAAGGCATGATCGGCTTCTTCGTCAACACGCTGGCCCTGCGCGTGCGCCTRGACGGCGCGCTGGACGTGGCGCAACTGCTGGCGCAGGTAAAGGCCAGCACGCTGGACGCCTACGCCCACCAGGACGTGCCGTTCGAGCAGGTGGTGGAAGTGCTCAAGCCGCAGCGCAGCCTTGGCCACAGCCCGGTGTTCCAGGCCATGCTGGCGTTGAACAACACGCCAGAGATCGGCTGGACGTGGCGCAACTGCTGGCGCAGGTAAAGGCCAGCACGCTGGACGCCTACGCCCACCAGGACGTGCCGTTCGAGCAGGTGGTGGAAGTGCTCAAGCCGCAGCGCAGCCTTGGCCACAGCCCGGTGTTCCAGGCCATGCTGGCGTTGAACAACACGCCAGATGGCGGCGAGTTCTCCTTGCCTGGCTTGCAGGTGCAGCCGGTCGGCCACGGCAACCCGACGACCAAATTCGATATCTCGCTGTCCATCGTCGATAACGGCGCTGTCATGCAGGGCGGCATAGCCTATGCCAGCGACCTGTTCGACGCTGTCAGCATGGAACGGCTGGCGGGCCAGTTRCAGGCCGTGCTGGCGGCCATGGTGGCCGACGATGCGCAGCCGGTGGCTGCCTTGCCGCTGCTCGACGAAGCGGGGCGCAGGCAAGTGCTGTTCGACTTCAATGCCAGCGCCGCCGACTTSCCGCAGGACGTGCTGGTGCACCAGCTGTTCGAAGCGCGCGTGCTGGCCCAGCCCGATGCGCCGGCACTGCGCTTTGGCGATGAGCTGCTCAGTTACGGCGAATTGAACCGGCGCGCCAACCGCGTCGCGCACCGCCTGCTGGCGCTTGGGGTCAAGCCCGACACGCGGGTGGCGATCTGCATGGAGCGCGGCATCG
>NZ_LMFZ01000045.1 GCF_001427305.1 Duganella sp. Root1480D1
GATGTCGATTCCGAGGCGACAACTGCATTTCGCGACGCGCCAGGCCCTTGGCCAGGTTCCAATCAAAGCGATTGAATTACCCGACAAGTAGTCTGACACGGGGGGGGCTTAAGGAGCTGCAATGTTCGATCACGTAAAATCGGCGCGAGTGATTATGCGGCGAGCAAGGCCTCGCCCATCTCTACCTGGCGTTCGCGGCCCAGGTATCACGCAAACTACTACGCCGCATTTGTCATCGGCCCGGACGGGCACAGCATCGAAGTTGTTTGCCACCAACCTGGTTGATTATTCAGAATGATTCAGGTCTTTGGAGCGCCGAACGATATAACGAATCGTTTTGCAGGATCATTGGTGACCGGTAGTGTCGTGATCCTCGTAATGGCTGCACTCGTGCTCCTTCTTGCGTGGGATCGCAAGCGCAGGCTTTACCTGCAACCTGCCATTGCGCTTGCTTTAGCCGGGATCGTCGTTGTAGCGTGGGGCTCGTACTCGGCATCTTATGCGCGCTTTATCGTTGCAGAGGTGAAGGACTCGGAACTGCGCCTGGGATTTGCGGGCCCCTTCGCAAGGGAACTCCCAGTTTCGCCGGCTTCGATTGAAACCGTACTATTTGGGTCGCCGGGCAAATCGAACCGGCAGTGCTATATCAAGATAGTCTTGAAGACCGGCGATAGCTATCGAAGTTCGACACTCGACGAGGAGCCTGGCGCATGCAAGAAGTTGAGGCGGGAATTGCTTGAGGCACTAGCCCGCTGAACGTAGAACCGGAATTCACCAAAAATGATCAAAATACTATTCCCCCTGGCGAGTCTCGCCTTGGCAGTTCCTGCTTTTGCAGAAGGCCCACCAAGCAAATATGTGATGCAAGCGCTGTCTCCTGCGGAAGGTCGCATTGCCCGCCCCGAGTCCTGGTTTTACAGGGAAAACCATCAACCGTGGACCCAAATGTGGGCCATTTCGCGGGAAGAGATCACTGACGATAATGGCGCCGACATACCTTTCACAACCGGTGTGATCATCCAGGCATTGATCGCAGTTGAGGCGAGTGGCGGCAAACGTGCGAAGCAGGTGGTCCTGGACTATGTCAATGGTAAGAAGCAGACCGTCAAGGTGATCAGGAGCTGTAAAGAAAAAGTCGTGGGCCAGTTCACATATACCTGCCTTGAAACGGAAGAAGATTCCAGGCACGTACTGTATTCGCTGTACTGGGGTAATAATGGCCTGGATGTCGCGATATTCTCGACCGCACTCACTACCAAGGACCTTTGGGCAAGCTATGCAACAACGTTTGAAAAGATGAGTGAGTTCGAGATCCGCTACCCAACTTCGTCGAAGTAAGCTTTTGAATCCAATGACTCCACCAGATGTTCGCTTCGAGCCACACTTCCTGCCGTCGCCTGGCGACTTGTTCAACCATCTGATTTCATCGGTTACATGGGATGAACGCATGAAGGCGCGAAAGACTGCCAGCTTTGGCGTCTCTTACGATTACTCGCAAATCTCTTACGAGCCGGCACCTATGCCGGGCGAGCTTGCCGCTGTCGCGCAGCGCATCGGGCGGCTTCTCGGGTTCATGCCTAACAATTGCCTGCTTAATTATTATCAGGATGGGAATTCATCCATGGGTTTCCATTCCGATTTGAGTGAAGAACTTGGTGCTGGCACAGGTGTCGTGATTGTTTCGTTGGGGAGCGTAAGGTCCCTCGTCTTCAGGAGTAAGACCGACAAGGCAGTGGAATTCGACTATCCGCTCCCGCCGGGGTCTTTGATTTACATGACGAAGGATGTACAAGACCACTGGCTTCACGCCATACCGAAAAAGGAAGGCGCAGGTCCCCGTATCAGCCTGACCTTCAGGTCTATCGTCAAATAGGAGCTATGTAATGACTAAACGCCTTGCATCCTGCAGTTGCGGCCAGCTGACGGCCGAAGTTTCGGGCGAACCTGTGCGAATCTCGATCTGTCACTGCCTGGCATGCCAACGCCGTACTGGCAGCGTGTTTGGCGAGCAGGCCAGGTTCCCGCGCGAGAACGTGACCGTGTCGGGAGTTTCAACCGAATACGAGCGGGTCGGGGACGAAGGTGGGAAGGTCAGGTTTCATTTCTGCCCGACCTGCGGTTCGACAGTCTATTACGGCCTGGAGAGCCTCGACGGGTACGTCGGCATTCCTGTCGGGGCTTTTGCCGATCCGGGTTTTCCGGTTCCACGTGTCTCGGTCTACGAGGAACGAATGCATAGCTGGGTTGTCCCGCCGGTGGATGCGGAACATATCCCATAACGATTGACTCGGGCGCGTTATTTAGCGGTGAATCACCACCAGCAGCGCTTTCGCTTCCGCCTTTCCTGGATTGCGGATGGCGTGATGCAGGTCTGCCGCGTAACGTGCGGTGCCGCCTAGCTTGATCTTCTTCTTGTTGGTGCCCACTTCCAGTTCCATCGATCCGTGCAGGATCGTCAGGTGTTCGGTCGTGCCCGGATCGTGCGGCTGCGACACCAGTTCGCCGCCTGGCGACAGTGTCAGCTCGTACCACTCATATTTACCCGCCAATTCCATCGGGCCGAGAATGCGCAGCACGTAGCCAGCGTGGGCGCCTGGCAGGGTAGGGGTTTCATGCGCATCCACTAACTTTATCGCTTCGACATCCTTTTCAACGTCTGACAGCAGCTCGCCGATCTGCACGCCGAGTGCATTAGCCAGGCGCCAGGTAATGGCGATGGTCGGATTGGCCTTTTCACGCTCAATCTGGGACAGCATGGATTTTGAAACCCCGGCGATGCGGGACAGGTCTTCCAGTGTCAGGCCGCGGGCCAGGCGCAGTCGTTGCAGGGCGGCGCCGACTTCCGGCGGGGCGTTGGTGGAAATGTTCGGCTTCACGCTTGCAGAGTTCAATATAGTAAAGTAGGATTCCGTATATCGAATTTACGTTCAATATAGTGAATTCCGGTCTTGTTAGTGAAATAAGAGTAAACTTTACATCAGAGGACGACCATGAGCCAAGCGACGAATGCGTTTTACACCGGCCTGCAACAAAACCTGGAAAAGCTGCGCAATGATGGCCTGTATAAACCTGAGCGCGTCATCGCTTCCCGCCAGGGCAGCGAAGTGCAGTCGGAAGATGGTCGTACCCTGATCAATATGTGCGCCAACAATTACCTCGGCCTGTCGGGCCAGGAATGGGTGGCTCAGGCTTCCATCGACGCAACCGAGAAGTACGGCTACGGCCTGTCCTCGGTGCGCTTTATTTGTGGCACCCAGACCGTGCACAAGCAACTGGAGAAGGCCATCTCTGAATTCCTGGGCACTGAAGACACCATCCTTTACGCGGCGGCATTTGACGCCAACGGCGGTGTTTTCGAGCCTTTGTTCGACGAAAACGACGCCATCATTTCGGATGCGCTGAACCACGCCTCGATCATCGACGGCATCCGCCTGTGCAAGGCCGCGCGCTTCCGCTACGCCCACAATGATATGGCCGACCTGGAAAAGCAACTGCAGGCTGCCGCCGACAAGCGCCATAAAGTCGTCGTGACCGATGGTGTGTTCTCGATGGACGGCACCATTGCCCAGTTGGACAAGATCGTTGAACTGGCTGAAAAATACGGTGCCCTGGTCATGATCGACGAATGCCACGCTTCCGGCTTCATGGGCAAGACCGGCCGCGGCACCCACGAGCATCACAATGTGCTGGGCAAGATCGACATCATCACCGGCACCCTGGGCAAGGCCCTGGGCGGTGCGATGGGCGGCTTCACCTCTGGCCGCAAGGAGGTAATCGATACCCTGCGCCAGAAATCCCGTCCTTACCTGTTCTCGAATACTCTGGCACCAGCCATCGCCGGCGCTTCGCTGGAAGTGCTGAAGCGCCTGTCCGCTTCGACCGAACTGCGCGACCGCCTGCATGAAAACACCGCTTACTTCCGCAAGGAGATTGAGCGTATCGGCTTCACCATCAAGCCAGGTACCCATCCCGTCGTGCCAGTGATGCTGTTCGAGGCGCCGGTGGCGCAGAAATTTGCGGCCCGCATGTATGAACTGGGCGTGCTGCTGTCCGGCTTCTTCTATCCGGTGGTGCCGATGGGCCAGGCGCGCGTGCGCGTGCAGCTCTCCGCCGCCCACACCCGCGAGCAGTTGGACAAGGTCCTCGCAGCATTCGAACAAGCCGGCAAAGAGCTGGACATCATCAAGAACTAATCAGGAATATAGGTAGATCATGGAACGCATTCTCGTCATCGGCGCCAACGGCCAAATCGGTAGTGAATTGGTGGACGCGCTGGCCAAACAGCACGGTGCACAAAACGTCATCGCCACCGACATCGGCCCGATCAACAAGTACAACGCAGCCCGCTACCAGGTGCTGAACGTGATGGACAAGGCCGCGCTGGAAGCATTGGTTGCTGCGGAAGGCATCACCCAGGTGTACCAACTGGCCGCGATGCTGTCCGCCACCGGCGAAGCGGCGCCGCTGAAGGCGTGGGACTTGAATATGGACGGCTTGCTGAACATCCTGGAAGTGGCGCGTGAGCGCGGCGAGCAGGGCAAGCCGCTGCGTATTTTCTGGCCGTCTTCGATCGCGGCTTTCGGCCCGAACACCCCAGCCGAGAACACCCCGCAGTACACCGTGATGGACCCAACCACGATTTACGGCATCTCGAAACTGGCCGGCGAACGACTGTGCGAATACTACTTCCTGAAGTATGGCGTGGACGTGCGTTCGATCCGCTACCCTGGCATCATCAGCTTCAAATCGCCTCCAGGCGGCGGCACCACCGACTACGCAATTGCGATCTTCCACGCTGCGTTGCGCGGAGAACGCTACGATTGCTTCCTCGGTCCAAAGACCACTTTGCCGATGATCTACATGCCTGACGCGATTCGCGCAACCATTGAATTGATGGACGCACCCGCTTCACAAATCAAGATTCGTTCGTCGTACAATGTCGCCGGCGTTTCCTTTAATCCGGAAGAACTGGCCACAGCGATTACCCGCGCGCTGCCGGACTTCAAGATCGCTTACACGCCGGACAGCCGCCAGGCTATCGCCGACAGCTGGCCGCGTAGCCTGGATGATTCCAAGGCGACCGCGGACTGGAACTGGAAGGCCCGCATCGGCGTGGATGAGATGGTGAAGGACATGCTGGCGAATATTGACGTGAGCCTCAGCGAGGCCGCATAACTAGAGAGAGACAAGCAACAATGGACATGAGTGTTTTCGACTTATTCAAGATTGGCATTGGCCCATCGAGCTCGCATACGGTGGGACCAATGGTGGCGGCGCGCCGCTTCCTGGTCGAAAACGGTCCATTGGATGATGTCACCTCGGTGACGGCAGAGCTCTATGGCTCGCTGGCCTTGACCGGTGTTGGTCACGGCACCGACAAGGCAGTGCTGCTTGGCCTGATGGGTGAGACGCCGCAAGGCGTCGATCCTGACGCGGTGGACGACATGCTGGCAGCGGCCGACGTAGACGGCGAGCTGCGCCTGCTGGGCGAAAAGACGATTGCTTTCACCCGCAAGCAACACCTTGTTTTCCATATGGCCGAGAACCTGCCGGGGCACCCGAACGGCATGCGCTTTACGCTGACCCGCACGGATGGCAGCTCGGTTTCCAGGATTTACTACTCGATTGGCGGTGGCTTCATTCGCGCCGAAGGCGAGGAGGCGGCCACTGATGGCAAGCCTGCTGTTCGCCTGCCGTACCCGTTCAACACCATGGCCGAACTGCTGGGACATGGTGTCAGCAGCGGCAAGACCATCCCACAGATGCTGCGTGCAAATGAGCTGACTCGCATCAGCGAGGCTGAACTCAACGAGGGCATGGACCGCATCTGGCACGTGATGCGCGACTGTATCCAGCATGGCCTGGAGACGCGCGGCCAGTTGCCGGGCGGCCTGAATGTGAAGCGCCGCGCGGCTGATCTTTGGCGCCAGGCGCAAGGCGGCGATCGCGCCAACCAGCTTCCGCACGATGCACTGAACGGCGTGAGTTTGTACGCGATGGCGGTCAATGAAGAGAATGCAGCGGGCGGACGTGTTGTAACGGCGCCTACAAATGGTGCTGCAGGCATCATTCCCGCTGTGCTGAAATACTATGCGGAAGACTGCAAACCGGTCGATCCGGTTTCCGGCGTGCGTGCGTTCCTGCTGACCGCTGCGGCGATTGGCATGCTGTGCAAGCGTAATGCCTCGATCTCCGGTGCCGAAGTAGGGTGCCAGGGCGAAGTTGGCGTGGCATGCGCGATGGCGGCTGCCGGCCTGGTGGCGGCTCTCGGCGGTAGCAATGCACAGATCGAGAATGCGGCGGAAATCGGCATCGAACACCACCTGGGCATGACTTGCGACCCGATCGGTGGTCTGGTGCAGATTCCTTGCATCGAACGCAATGGCATGGGGGCGGTGAAGGCGATTACCGCGGCGTCGCTGGCCTTGAAAGGCGACGGCACCCACTTTGTTACGCTGGACAATGTGATCGAGACCATGCGCCAGACGGGCGCTGATATGCAGGCGAAGTATAAAGAGACTTCGCTGGGCGGGTTGGCTATTCATGTCGTGTCGGTGAATCACGCTGCGTGTTAAGCAGGTAGACCTGGGTCAGACCCGAGGGTCTGACCAAGAACTGGCGGGTTTCAGTAGAAAATTTCAAAAACTAGCTTAATTCACAAAGAAACTCCGGCCAGACTATAATAGGTGTCCGTTTTCACCTGCCACCGGACTTTCTAATTTATGCAATACGTGTCTACCCGGGCCGACGCGTCGGCTGCATCACACTCCCCACAGCAATTTTCCGACATCCTCCTGGGTGGTCTGGCGCCAGACGGCGGCCTCTACCTGCCAGTCGAGTATCCGCAAGTTACCGGCGAAGAGCTGAACAAGTGGCGGCACATCTCGTATGCCGACCTGGCCGTGGAAATCCTGAAGAAATTTGCCGGCGACGTCCCGGAAGGCGACTTGCGGGCCCTGGCACACAAGACTTATACCGCAGATGTGTACCGCAACGTCCGTGATGGGGAAAACGCTGCCGAGATCACGCCGCTGCGCTTATTGGAAGAAACCGGCGGCAAGAAGCTGGTGCTGCAATCCCTGTCCAACGGGCCGACGCTGGCCTTCAAGGACATGGCGATGCAACTGCTCGGCAACCTGTTCGAGTATGCGTTGGCCAAAAAGGACGCGCAACTGAACATTTTCGGCGCCACCTCCGGCGACACCGGCAGTGCGGCCGAATACGCGATGCGCGGCAAAAAAGGGATCAAGGTCTTCATGCTCTCGCCGCATAAGAAGATGAGTGCATTCCAGACCGCGCAGATGTTCAGCCTGCAGGACCCTAACATTTTCAACATTGCCGTTGAAGGCGTGTTCGACGACTGCCAGGACATGGTCAAGGCCGTGTCGAACGACCTGGAATTCAAGGCCCGCCACAAGATCGGCACTGTGAACTCGATCAACTGGGCGCGCGTGGTGGCGCAGGTGGTGTACTACTTCCGCGGCTACCTTGCCGCAACCAGGAGCAATGACCAGAAGGTGTCGTTCACTGTCCCATCGGGCAATTTCGGCAATATCTGCGCCGGCCATATCGCCCGCCAAATGGGCCTGCCGATCGACAAGCTGGTCGTCGCCACCAATGAAAACGACGTGCTGGACGAGTTCTTCCGCACCGGCATCTACCGTGTGCGCAAGTCGGCCGAGACTTATCACACCTCCAGCCCGTCGATGGACATTTCCAAAGCCTCGAACTTCGAGCGCTTCGTATTCGACCTGGTGAAGGGCGACGGCAAGCGCGTGCGCGAGCTGTTCAGGAAAGTCGAAACCGAAGGCGGCTTCGACCTGTCCGGCGCGCCGGGCAGCGATGGCGATGAATTCAAGCTGGTGGCCAACTACGGCTTTAAATCCGGCAAGTCGACCCACGATGACCGCGTGCAAACCATCCGCGACGTCGCTGACGATTATGGCATCGTGATCGACACCCATACCGCGGACGGCATCAAGGTCGCCAAGGAATACATGGAACCTGGCGTGCCGATGATCGTGCTGGAAACCGCACTTGCCGCCAAATTCAACGAAACCATCCTGGAAGCGCTGGGCGAAGACGCCGAACGCCCGGCCGGTTTCGAAAATATCGAAGCGCTGCCGCAGCGTTTCGAAGTCATGCCGGCTGATGTGAGCAAGATGAAGGCCTACATCGCCGCCAACACAGGACTGTAAAACATGGCAATGCTCGCTGTCCGCGAAGCCCTTGATTTCCTGCTCTCGGCCGCCCGTCCGGTGGCGGAAGTGGAGAAGGTCCCAACCCTGGAAGCCAATGGCCGCGTACTCGCAAGCGCCGTGGTATCGGGCATGAACGTGCCAGGCCATGACAACACGCAGATGGATGGCTACGCGGTACGCGCAGCCGATTGCGCCAGTGGCGACGCTACCCTCACGGTCACGCAGCGGATCCCGGCGGGCCATGTTGGCCAGCCGCTGCTGCCTGGCTGTGCCGCGCGCATTTTCACCGGCGCCTTGATTCCAGAGGGCGCAGATGCAGTCGTCATGCAGGAGCAATGCGAAGCGAACGACGGCCTGGTGACCATTCGCCACAGCCCCAAGGTGGGCGAGTGGATCCGCCGCACCGGCGAAGATATCGGCATCGGCAGCGTGATCCTGGCCGCCGGCACGCGCCTGCGCAGCCAGGAACTGGGGCTTGCCGCATCGATCGGCATGGCGGAGCTGAACGTGCGCCGCAAGCTGCGCGTGGCCGTGTTCTTCACTGGCGACGAGCTCACGATGCCAGGCGAGCCTTTGGCGCCGGGCGCCATCTACAATTCCAATCGTTTCACGCTACGCGCCTTGCTGGAGAACCTGGGCTGTGAAGTGCGCGATTTCGGCATCGTTCCGGATTCGCTTGAGGCCACGCGCAATGTACTGCGCCAGGCGGCTGAAGGCAATGACCTGATCATCACTTCCGGCGGCGTGTCGGTAGGCGAGGAAGACCATATCAAGCCTGCTGTCGAAGCGGAGGGCAAGCTGAATATGTGGCAGATCGCCGTCAAGCCGGGCAAGCCGCTGGCCTTTGGCGAAGTAGGGCAGGCGTTCTTCCTTGGCCTGCCGGGCAATCCGGTGTCGAGCTTTGTCACTTTCCTGCTGTTCGTGCGGCCGTTCCTGCTGCGCCTGCAGGGTGCCGACGTGCCGGCCCAGCCGCGCGGCATGCTGGTGCGCGCCGATTTCAACTGGCCGAAGGCAGACCGCCGCAACGAATTCCTGCGCGCTAAACTGAACGAGAAGGGCGGCCTGGACCTGTTCCCGAACCAGGGTTCCGGTGTGTTGACGTCGACCGTCTGGGGCGACGGCCTGGTGGACAACCCGCCCGGCAATCCGATTGCGCCTGGTGACGCAGTCCGATTCATTCCCTTCAGTGAACTGATGTATTGATATGCTGATCAACCTTAAATATTTTGCCAGTGTGCGCGAAGCACTGGGCAGTGGCGAGCAGGTAGTACTGCCGCCTGGCGCCGAGACTGTGGGCGATGTGCGTGCGTGGCTGCTGGCGCGCGGCGAGCCCTGGTCCAGCGCCCTGGCTGAAGGACGCGCCTTGCGCATGGCCTGTAACCAGCGCATGTGTGAGGCAAGTGCCCGCGTTGCCCCGGGTGATGAAGTTGCCTTTTTCCCACCTGTGACAGGCGGTTAACGCTTATTGCTGTGCGCACGCAACAGTCGAGGTCAGACTGTTGACCATAGGCATTGTCACGTTATACTTGATCACATGCGGCCCAAAACCTGCGCCGCATTTATCCTTCCCGATTTCCCGTCGCCTCTTCCCTGCGGCTTTTCCCTTCCCTGCAAGGAGAGTCGCAATGGGTTTCGTCTTTGCCGCCCTTGGCCTGAATGGCCTCGCCCGCAACCAGGTTCCAGTCCCGCCGCGCAAGCGTGCGCAGAAGCTTCACATCGCCGGGTCCACTACGATGGGGCCGTTGCTGAAGGAAATTGCTTCCAAATACCGCCTGATGCATCCGGAGATCGGGGTCGAGGTGGCGCTGGGCGGTTCCTCGCGCGGGCTGGACGACGTGCGTTCCGGCCATGCACATATTGCCATGTTGTCCCGCGCACTTGCACCGGCCGAACGCGATTTGTATGGCATCCCGATTGCACGCGACGGCGTCGGCGTTGTGGTGCATGCCAATAACCCTGTGCGCCAGTTAAGCGTCGAAGAACTGCAAGCCATTTTCACTGGCCGCATGCGCGAATGGCGTGACGCCGGCGGCCTGCAGGATTCGGTGTATGCGCTTGGCGGCCTGCGCGACGGTGCTTCCAGCGCGCTGTTTGCGCGCTTTCTCAGGCAGCCGTTGGATGCGTTCAGCCTGAACGCCGCAGTCGAATCGAATATCGAGCGCCTGGCCGTAGTGGCCTCATGTGAAAACGCAATTGCCTACGTTTCTGTCGGTGCCGCAGAGCGTGCGATCTCGCAAGGCGTTTCGGTGCGCCTGCTGCCGATTTCCGACGTCGCCGCCAGCACCGCAAATATCCGTAACGGCAGCTATCCGATCTGCCGCGTACTCACCCTGGCAAGCAGGGATGCGCCAACCGGCGTCGCACGAAGTTTCTTCGCCTTCTGCCTTTCCGCCCAAGTGAACGGCATCCTGTCGGCATTCGACTTTGTACCTTACCTGGACTGACGCCATGGAAAACTATATTTTGCCTGGATTGCTTGCTGCTTGTGCAGCGCTGACGACGTTCAAATGGTTCGTGGCGCGCGAGGCGGAGCGCCAGCGCGCGAATGCGCAAACTGCTGAACTGCTGCGTGCCAACCGCGCGCTGCGCATGGCCTCACGCTGCCGTGAAGCGCTGCTGCACGCCAGTAGTGCGGAGGAAATGATGGCAGCCGTCTGTCGTGCCATTTCGGAAGAAGGCAGCTATTCCCTGGTGTGGACTGGTTTGGCCATGGCGGGCAGCAGCAAGGATTTGCTGGCCAGCGAGATCCAGGGTACGCCGGCGGGACGTTTCGCCGCAGCCTCCGGTGGATTGCAGCGTGGCTGCGCTTGCGAAGGCATCGCGCTGGACGTGATGTGGGACGGCAAATCGCGCCTGCGCCGTGGAGCCCCGGCCGAATACGGCTACCCAAGCGTGCTTGCCATGCCCTTGGCAGGCTCGAACGACGATGCAGCGCCGATGGGCGTGCTGTGCATGTATTCGATTGACCCCTGCGCGTTCGAAAGCGAAGAAGTACAGATGTTGCAGGAGCTGGCCGCCGACCTGGCGCTTGGCTTGAGCAAGATGCACGAGGCACGCAAGCGCCGGGCAGCGGAGCACGCCCTGGCTTATCAAGCGCACCACGATCCGGCCACTGGGCTGGCCAATCGGTCGCTGTTCAATGACCGCTTGCGCCAGGCGCTGGTGGCAGCGGAGCGCACCGGCCGCAAGGTCGCAGTGCTGGCTTTGACGATGGACCGCTATCGCGGCGTCAAGGCGAGCCTCGGGGCCGACGCCTGCAGCGCCTTGCTGATGCACGCTGCTTCTGCCATGAAGTCCTGCTTGCGCGAGGGCGATACCGTGGCGCATCTGCTTGGGAATGAATTCGCGGTGATCCTGGCCGACATGGTCAGCGACGACGATGTGCTGCCGGTGGCCACCAAGCTGCTCGAGGCCATCAAGGCACCAATGCGCTGGAAGGACAATATCGTCAACAGCACCGCCAGCATCGGCATCGCATTGATGGGTGAGGAGGGTGGCGACGCGACGGGTATGCTGCGCTCGGCCAATTCGGCGATGGCCCATGCAGTTGGCCACGGCGGCAATCGCTTCCGCTTCGTCGCGCAGGAAATGAACGATCGCGCCTCGCGCATGTTCGCGCTGGAAACTGAGCTGCGCAGCGCCCTGGTGCACAATGAAATGGTGGTGCACTACCAACCGCGCGCATCCTTGAGCGATGGCAACCTGTGCGCCGCTGAGGCCCTGGTGCGCTGGCAGCATTCGACCCGAGGCTTGGTGCCGCCGGCCGAGTTCCTGCCGCTGGCCGAGAGCAGTGGCTTGATCGTCCCCCTTGGCGCCTGGGTGATTCGCGAGGTCTGCCGCCAGCAGCGGGCATGGCGCGAAGCGGGGCTGCCGATGGTGCCGATCTCGATCAACCTGTCGCCGCGCCAGTTCCGCGAAGAGGGCCTGGTCGAGCACATTGAGGTGGCATTGGAAGAATACGACGTGCCGTCGGCCATGCTGAGCTTTGAAATTACCGAATCGATGGTCATGGAAGATCTGGAGGATGCCGTCGCCAGGATGAATGAATTGAAAGCGATTGGCGTCAAGTTGTCGATGGACGATTTTGGCACTGGGCATTCTTCGCTGGCCCGACTGCGCCTGCTGCCATTGGACCAGTTGAAGATCGACCAGTCCTTCGTGCGCCAGCTCGGCAGCGAGCAGGCCGACGAGGCAATCTGCCGCTCCATCATCGACGTGGGACACAACCTCAATATGCAGATCGTGGGCGAGGGCGTGGAAACGCTGCTCCAACGCGAATGGCTGCGCGATCACTACTGTGACGAGATCCAGGGCTGCTTCTTTGCCCGGCCGATGACGCCGGAGGACTTTGCCCAGCAGCTGGCAGCCGATCGCCCGAGATCGACTACAATGCTGCCCCTATGGAAAGCAATCAATTACAAGGTGTAGCGGTTATCGGTGGCGGACCCGCCGGCCTGATGGCGGCGGAAGTATTGGCCGAGGCGGGCGTGCATGTCGATGTGTATGACGCCATGCCGTCGGTCGGCCGCAAGTTCCTGCTTGCCGGCCGCGGTGGCATGAATATCACCCATTCCGAGCCTTACGAACCTTTCGTGGCGCGCTATGGCAGCCGTGCGGGTGCCTTGCGCCCCATGCTGGATGCCTTCAAGCCCGACGACTTGCGCAGCTGGGTGCATGGCCTTGGCATCGACACCTTTGTCGGCACCTCGGGCCGCGTCTTCCCGACCGAGATGAAGGCCGCGCCCATGTTACGCGCCTGGCTGCACCGCTTGCGTGAAAGCGGAGTACATTTCCATCAGCGCCATCGTTGGCTGGGCTGGTCGCCCGATGGCGCCTTGCGATTCCAGGTGCCGGATGGAGAACGCACGGCACGTCACCGTGCGGTGTTGCTGGCACTGGGTGGCGCGAGCTGGGCGCGCCTCGGTTCGGACGGCGCATGGCAAGGGCTATTGGCGGAACGTGGTGTCGAAATGGCGCCGCTGGTTCCTGCCAATTGCGGTTTCGATGCCGATTGGAGCGCCCATTTCGCCGAAAAATACGCGGGCCAGCCACTGACCACCGTGGCGATTGGCGGCCGCAAAGGCCAGATGATTGTTACGGGGACTGGTGTGGAAGGCAGCTTGGTTTACGCCCTGTCCGCAGGGATTCGCGATCGCATTGCGGCGCATGGCAGCACCACCATTGAGCTGGACCTGCTGCCGGACTGGCCGCTGGAACGCCTGCAGAAGGAACTGTCGCATCCGCGCGGCGCGCGCTCGATGTCCAGCTTCCTGCAAAGCCGCGTGCACATCAAGGGCGTCAAGACCGGCCTGTTGCATGAAGTGCTGGACAAGGAAGCCTTCCACGACCCGATGCGCGTGGCGGCGGCGCTGAAGGCCCTGCCTGTGAAGCTGCGTGCAGCACGCCCGATCGACGAGGCGATCAGTAGTGCCGGCGGGGTCCGCTTCGAAGCGCTGGAAGGTATGATGCTGAAGGCCATGCCTGGCGTGTTTGTCGCCGGCGAGATGCTGGACTGGGAGGCGCCAACCGGCGGTTACCTGCTCACTGCCTGTTTTGCCAGCGGGCGCGCCGCCGGCAGGGACATGCTGCGCTACTTAATGAACCCAGCTAACGCCGCCTGAGCCGCTGCGGCTCACGTTGCGTTCGGAGGGATTGCCAAACACGCGGATGTTGCCGTTGCCTTTGACGGTAAGGTCTGCCGATTGGCGGGCAAAGACATTGGTGGTTCCAGAGCCCAGCAGGGTGACGACCACCTTGTCGGTTGCCAGGTGCTGCGCGTCGAGGTCGCCGGAACCTGTCACTTCGGCGGTCAGCTCCTTGCAGCTGCCACTGGAGGTGATCGCGCCTGATCCAATCATTTCCAGCATGACTTTCTCGCCGTGGCCGGTGTTCAGGTTCAGGTCGCCACTGCCGTGCACGCCGGCTTCCACGTTCTTGTAGCGGCCATTGAAGGTCAGGTTGCCTGAACCTTGCAACTGTACGCTCAGGTGTTCGCCGCTGAAGCCATTGACGTTGCTGTCGCCGCTGCCGTTGATCACCAGTTCGTTCAGGGACGGCAGCACCAGCTCGACCTCGATCGGACGGCGCGGATGCAGCAGCAGGCCTTTCGATCCGATGCGCAGGGTCGAGCCATCCTGCTCGGTGGCGATATTACCCAGCAGGCGTTGTTCGCCGCGCACTTTCAGCAGCGGGACATCGCCCTGTTTCAGGCGCAGGTCGATCGGGCCGACCAGTTCAACATTGGAAATCGTCGCGCTCACTTCGCGCACTTCAGTGCGAGCGGCACGGCCAGCCACACTGGTGGGGTTGGCAGCGCCTTGCGCGCGCAGCATGCTGTAAGTGATGCCAGTCAGCAGCACTGCCAACACGGCCATGCCGAAACCAATCTTGAGCAGGGAACGGATGTTCATGGCGTTTCCTTTCAGTGGCCGCGCAGCAGCGAAACGTTCATCTGGATGTAGCGTTTCAAGCCAATCAAGGAGAAACGTGTAATCACGATGCTCACGAGGCTCAATACGATGCCGAGCAATACCAGGCCGATGCCGACGGCGGTTTGCGTGGCGCGCGATTCGTTGTCGAGGTCCGAGGTGATGCGCACGCCGCCTTCAGCCATCGCTTCCGCACCTTCCAGCCATTTTTCGGACTTGCTGTCCGCCTCGTCCCATTCCTTGCGCAGGCCGGCCGAGGGTTCCTGGAAGACGTCGATGCCCTGGTCGCTGATCGAAATCTTGGTCTGCATGCGGGAATCGACCTGGTCGCCTTCATCGTCGAAGATGACAAGGTGGCGCAATGGGCCGGTCAGGACCAGTTCATTGGCGCCCGCCAGGCCGGTTGCGGTAATGGCAATCCCGCTGATGTAAAAGGCAAAGGCACTGGCATAAATCGATACCAGCAAGGCGGAAAAGACTGCCGCCGGCACCACCATGAAGAGGTTGAAGATGCCAAGGCCGATCAGAGAAAACATCATGCGCACCAGGTTGGCCGGGTTGCGTTTCTGCTCGAATGCGCTGCGATGGGCGTTGGCGCGCAGGGTCATGGCGATCTTGCGCGGTTCGTCCAGCTCGGCCGAGATTTCTTCTTCAGTCTTGCCCGCGGCCACGCTGTCGATAAAACGCTGCTCGTAGTAGGCCATCGTCTTGGCCGCCACGTCGGGCGGCAAGCCGGCAAGCGCCTTCTTCAGTGCGTCGAGGTACTCGTTTTTGCTCATTGGAAACTCAAGCCTCCTGTTGTCCCATGCTTGCACTGTATCGCTTGCACGGGAGGAGCTCGGGTTGTTTACGACAGGATGCAGAATCGGGGGAGCAGGCGACTAAAACGCGGGACAGGCGGAACATCAAGGTTTCGCCTTTGCGAGCAGTCCAGCGGCCCGAACGCCGCTGCGGATGGCCATTTCCAGCGTCGCGGGGTATTCGCCAGCCGTGTAATCGCCGGCCAGGACCAGGCCTTTTGCCTGCGTTTCGTTGGGTGGACGCTTGAGGCCAGGCGTGCAGGCGTAAGTGGCGCGTTTTTCGGTGATGACCTTGCTCCAGGATGGACGCGCGAGCTCCGGTCTTGCCAGGTCGACGGCCAACTGGCTTGCGATTGCCGCCGTCAGCGCATCTTGGGACAGGCTGGCTGCCTCGCTTGAGGCGCTGATGACGACGGTGAACAGGCCATCCTGCCTGGCATCAAGCTGGCCGCGGTCGAACACGAACTGCCCCCAGCGTTGGGTTGCTGGATCGTCGATCAGGGCGTAGAACGGGATTTCCAGGCGGGTGCCGGGGGGGTATTGCAAGTAGCAAGTCGTGATCGGCTCTGGTTCGAACGCGGCCAATTGGCTTGCCAGATCGGCAAATCCGCCGGCCGGCGGCGAGGCCTCGCCGCCGGCGCCGGGGTTCCGCAGGACGCCGAGCAGGCTGGCGGAAGCGGCAGGTGACGCGGCGAGTACCACGCCGGCAAATTTGCCGCTCCAATCACCCCCGACAGCTGCGCCGCTGGCCTCGACGGTCCAGCCATCGGCAGCGGGGCGGAGGGCGGTGACTTTGGCGCCGAGGTGGATGGTATTGCCTTTTCCCTGGAGCCAGGAAGCAGCCGCCTCCGGGAACAGGGCGGAGAGGTCGGCACGCGGCACCAGCATGTCCGATGCGGCACGGCGCGCTCCCAGGCTGTCCCGCAGCACGGCGAGGAAAACCTGCGCCGAGGCGCGTTCCGGCGGCGTATTCAACGCGGCAAGGCATAACGGGCGCCACATCAGCGCCACCAGCCGCGGCGTCTGGTCAAAGCGCACCAGTAATTCCGCCACGCTGCAATCGTTGTTCAGGCGCCAATCCATCCAGCGCGCAGTCGTGGTGAAACGCGCCAGGGCCATTTTGTCTGCGCGCTCCAGCCCACGCGCCCGCAATAGTGCAATGCTGACATGCAGCGGTGCCGGCAAACGAGGCGCCACAAAATCCATGCCGCCGCCAGCGGGCGGATACCGCATCTGCAGGGGAAGCGTGAGTACGGCCGAACGCAGATCCACCCCAACCGCGCGCATGATGCGCAGCGATTCCGAATAAGCCCCGAGCATGATGTGCTGGCCGTTATCGAGCTCACGCCCATCGAAAGAAACGCGTCGCGCCCGGCCGCCCAAGGTTCGGGCAGCCTCGAAAACGGTGGCCTGGTGACCGGCGCGCACCAGTTCGACGGCGGCGGCGAATCCGGCCCAGCCGCCGCCGACTACGGCAAAGTGCTTAGCCACGAACCCAGGTCTTCCACGCCAGCCACAGTTTGCGGATCGGGGTCAGCGAAATACGCTGTTTGAGGACGTGATAACCGTCTTCCTCGATTTCGTTCAACAAGGTGCGATAAATGGCCGCCATGATCAAGCCCGGACGCTGGGCACGGCGGTCTTCCTTCGGCAGCAGCGCAAATGCCTCGTCGTAAGCCTTCTGCGCGCGCGCCACCTGGAATTCCATCAGTTTCGAGAAATTCTCGGTCTCGCGAGCGTTGAGCAGGTCGGCCGCAGTCACATTGAACTGCTGCAGTTCGTTGACTGGCAGGTAGATGCGGCCCTTGCGCGCATCTTCCCCCACGTCGCGGATGATATTCGTGAGCTGGAAGGCATGCCCCAGCTTTTCGGCATATTGCAGGGTCTCCGCCCGTGTTGCGCCGAAAATCGACGCCGACAGGATGCCAACCACGCTGGCCACATGCCAGCAATACTTGGTCAGGCCTGCGTAATCCAGGTAGCGGGTCTGGTTCAGGTCCATTTCCATGCCATCGATGATGGCCTGCATATGCTCCTGTTTCAGGTTATAAACCGTGATATGCGGCTGCAAAGCCTGGGTCACAGGGTGCGTCTGCTTGCCTTCGTACATCTGGGCGATCTCGTTGCGCCACCAGGCGAGCTTGATGCGTGCCAGCGATTCATCGCTGCATTCATCGACGGTGTCGTCAACTTCACGGCAGAAGGCATACAGCGCCGTAATGGCGCGGCGGCGCTCCGGCGGCAGGAACAGGAAGCTGTAGTAGAAACTGGAACCGCTGGCGGCGGCCTTCTGCTGGCAGTATTCGTCGGGGGACATGTTGTTATGGCTTGGGTAATGCTGTCAAAGGCGCTATTTTATAGGGAAGAGCGCTTCATCCGAAGCGCGCGCCACAAAAGCTTGAACCAATCGCGCTTTTCGAGCTTCGGACGACGCAGGAAAACGTCGTAATCGACTTCTTCGATGGCTTCCAGGATGCGCAGGCCGCCCTGGACCACCATGCGCAGTTCCAGGCCAATGCGGCCCTTCAGGCGGCAGGCCAGCGGTGCACCGGAGAGCATCAGGGCGCGGGCACGATCGACCTGGTACTTCATCATGGCGCGCCATTTTGCCTTGTTGTCGGGGCGGGCCAGGTGGGCAGGCGACAGCGCATAGCGCGCCAGGTCTTCCATCGGCAGGTAAATACGCTCCTTATGCTCGTCGATCGCTACATCTTGCAGGAAGTTGATGATCTGGAGTGCCGAACAGATTGCGTCCGACTGGCGGATGTTTTCTTCATCGGCCGCGCCGTACAGGTGCAGCATCAGCCGGCCGACCGGGTTGGCCGAGCGTGCGCAATAATCCAGCAGGGACGAATAGTCCTGGTAGCGGTGCACCACAATGTCTTGCTTGAAGGCGGACAAGAGGTCGTAAAAAGGCCGCAGTGGAAGTTTGTGCTGTTCAATCACCGCAGCCAGGCGTTCGAACATTGGTTCGTGGCCGCCTTCGGCGCGCTCGATGCGCCCAAGGGCTTGTTCATAAGCGGCCAGGCCCGCCAGGCGCTGTTCAGGCGTGGCGTCGCCTTCGTCAGCGATATCGTCGGCACTGCGGGCAAAGGCGTAAATCGCCTCCACCGCCGGGCGCAAGCGGCGCGGCATCAGGATCGAGGCGACAGGGAAATTCTCGTAATGGTCAACGGACATAGAGGTGCTGTTCTAAATTAATGACGCGAAAGTCATTTGCAAGTACGGTTGACCCGGCTATAATTTTTTCTTACTAAACGGAAAGTCATTTAGTTCCAAACGGGAAATAATAATGGCAAACATATACACCCTGCAATTGCCAGAGACACTAAAAAGGAATTCCATCGTGTTCGTAGCGAAAAAACTACCCCTGGTTGCGGCTTGCGCCTTATTGCTCGCAGCCTGCTCAAAAGAAGCCCCCAAGACCGAAGATATCCGGCCGGTACGCGCCATGGTGCTGCAAAGCTCGGACATTGACGTCAATGCCGAATTTTCCGGCGAGGTCCGCTCGCGCGTTGAATCGCGCCTTGGCTTCCGGGTCGGCGGCAAGATTATCTCCCGCAAAGTGGATGTGGGGAGCATCGTCAAGCGCGGCCAGGCGCTGATGGATCTTGATCCCCAGGATTTGAAATTGTCGCAGGCGCAATCCATGGCTGCCTTGCGCGCTGCGGAAACCACGCGCGACCTGGCCAGTGCCGAATTGAAGCGCTACCAGGAACTGCGCGAAAAGAACTTCGTCAGCCAGGCCATCCTCGATGCCAAGCTCTCCGCCTTTAAATCGGCGCAGGCGCAAGTCGATTCGGCGCAGGCGGCGTATCGCGGCATGTCCAACCAGGCCGGTTACGCCAGCCTGGAGTCGGACATCGACGGCGTCGTCACCGCAGTGGATGCTGAAGTAGGGCAGGTAGTATCGCCTGGCGCGCCGGTTGTTCGTGTCGCCAAGACCGATGAAAAGGAAATCGTGTTTGGCGTGCCGGAAGACAAAGTCGACACGCTGCGCGCGATTACCGACGTTCACGTGCGCCTGTGGGCCAGCCCGGATAAGGCGGTGCAGGGCAAGATTCGTGAAATTTCGCCGGTGGCAGATCCGTCTACCCGTACTTACGCCTTCCGCGTGTCGATTCCCGCCAGCTTGTCCGAAGCGAAACTGGGGATGACTGCGCTGGTGGCTTTCGCCTCGCGCACGCCCCAACCTCAAATCAAGGTTCCGCTGACTGCACTGTTCCACGAAAAAGCCGCGACCTCGGTGTGGGTGGTCGAAAATGGCGCGGTGCGCCTGGTGCCGGTTACGGTAAGCGGCGTGTCCGGCAATGACCTGGTGTTGGGCAGTGGCGTCAAGCCTGGCCAGACTGTGGTGACTGCCGGCGTGAACCTGCTGAAGCCGGGCCAGAAGGTCACCATCCTTGGAGCTGCCAAATGAAGGGCTTCAACCTCTCGCGTTGGGCGCTGGAGCACATCCCGCTCACACGCTACCTGATTGCCGTGTTGCTGTTGGGCGGCCTGCTGGCGTACAAGAACCTGGGACAGGACGAAGACCCGCCGTTCACCTTCCGCTCCATGGTGGTACAAGCTTTCTGGCCAGGCGCCACGTCGCTGCAGATGGCCGAGCAGGTGACCGACAAGCTGGAAAAGAAGCTGCAGGAAACCCCATTTATCCACGAAATCACCAGCTATTCAAAGCCGGGCCAGACGCTGATCATTCTCAGCCTGCGTGAATCGACGCCGCCCAAAGAGGTGGCCCAGGCCTGGTACCAGGTGCGCAAGAAGATCGGCGACATCCGTTCGACGTTGCCTTCCGGAGTGCAGGGCCCCGTCTTCAACGATGAATTCGGAGATACCTACGGCTCCATCTTCGCGCTCTCCGGCGACGGTTTTACCTATGCGGAGTTGAAAGACTACGCCGACCTGGTGCGCCAGCAACTGCTTGGGGTAAAGAAGGTCTCCAAGGTCGAACTGTTTGGCGTACAGGACGAGAAGATCAATATCGAGTTCTCGCACAAGAAGTTTGCCCAACTGGGCCTGACCATCGAGCAGATCGCCAACCAGATCACGACCCAGAACGTGGTTGAAGCAACTGGCGTCGTGGTGACGCCGACCGACAACCTGCAGGTCCGCGTATCCGGTGCGCTGCGCACGGTCAAGGACCTGGAAGAGCTGGAACTGCGTGCCAACAACACGACCTTCCGCCTGGGCGACTTTGCGACCATCAAACGCGAATACCTTGATCCGCCGCGCGACAAAATGCGCTTTAACGGCAAAGAGGTGATCGGCCTTGGCGTGTCGATGGAGAAGGGCGGCAACATTATCCAGATGGGTAAGGACCTGGAGAAGACCGTCAATGCCATGAAGACCAAGCTGCCGGTCGGTGTTGAGCTGGAGCGCGTGTCGGACCAGCCGGCCGCAGTTACCGCATCGGTGGGCGAATTCCTGCATACCTTGATCGAAGCGGTGCTGATCGTGCTGGCGGTGAGCTTCGTCTCGCTCGGCTTGCATACCAAGCCCAAGCTGCGCCTGGATGCGCGCCCTGGCCTGGTGGTGGCGCTGACCATCCCGCTGGTGCTGGCGGTGACCTTCCTGTTCATGCGTATCCTGGATATTGACCTGCACAAGATTTCGCTCGGCGCCCTGATCATCGCGCTTGGCCTGCTGGTGGACGATGCCATCATCGCTGTTGAAATGATGGTGCGGAAGATGGAAGAGGGCCATTCCAGGCTGGAGGCTGCGACCTTTGCCTACACCTCGACGGCGATGCCGATGCTGACCGGCACCCTGATTACCGTCGCGGGCTTCCTGCCGATTGGCCTGGCGGCTTCGGCAGCGGGCGAATATACCTTTTCGCTGTTCTCTGTGAATGCGATTGCACTGGTCACTTCGTGGATCGTGGCGGTGGTGTTCACGCCGTACATCGGCTACATCCTGCTGAAGGTCAAGCCGCATTCGGAAGGCGGCGGTCATCACGAACTGTTCGATACGCCGGGGTACCGCAAGTTCCGCTCGATCGTGAACTGGTGCGTGGAATACCGAAAGACCACGATTATCGCGACGCTGGTGGTGTTCTTCCTCGGCGTGTATGGCTTCAAGTTCATCGAAAAGCAGTTCTTCCCGGACTCCAGCCGCCCGGAACTGATGGTGGAAATGTGGTCGCCGGAAGGCACGGCTTTCGCGCAAACCGAGCGCCAGGCGAAGAAGTTCGAGGAATTCATCCGCAAGGAGCCAGGCGTAGCCAGTGTGACGACCTATGTCGGCACCGGCAGCCCGCGCTTCTACCTGCCGCTGAACCAGATCTTCCCGCAAACGAACGTGTCGCAGACCGTGGTGCTGGCGAAAGACCTGCATTCGCGTGAAGAGCTGCGCAAGAAGATCAGCAACATCTTCAAGACCGACTTCCCTGAGGTACGCGGCCGCGTGCAGCTGCTGCCGAATGGCCCGCCGGTGCCGTATCCAGTGCAGTTCCGCATCACCGGTACCGAGGTGGAGGGCGTGCGCTCGATCGCCGACCAGGTCAAGGACATCATGCGCGCCAACCCGAACGCGGTAGGCGTGAACGACAACTGGAACGAATCGATCAAGGTGCTGCGCCTTGACCTGGACCAGGACAAGATGCGTGCGCTGGGCGTGACTTCGCAAACCGTGATGCGTGCTGCGAACACCATCCTGTCCGGCACGCCGATCGGCCAGTTCCGCGAAGGCATCCGCCTGATCGACATCCAGGTGCGCCAGCCGCTGGACGAACGCAGCACGATTGCAGTGCTGAACGACACCTACATCCCGACCAATAGCGGACGTTCGGTGCCGATCTCGCAACTGGCCCGGGTGCATTTCGTATGGGAACCGGGCGTGGTGTGGCGAGAGGGCCGCGAATGGGCGATTACCGTGCAGTCCGACGTGGTGGAGGGCGTTCAGGGGCCGACCGTATCGGACCAGATCAACCCCAAGCTCGATGCCTTGCGCGCCAAGCTTCCGCCCGGCTATGAGATCAAGGTGAAGGGCGCCGCTTCCGACAGCAGCGCGGCAGAGGAATCGATCGGCGCGAACTTGCCGCTGGCCGTGTTCATCATCTTCACCTTGCTGATGCTCCAGCTTCACAGCTTCTCGCGCGCACTGCTGGTATTCCTGACCGGGCCGCTGGGTGTGGCGGGAGCGGCGATGGCGCTGCTGGTGATGGGGCGTCCCCTGGGCTTTGTGGCGAACCTCGGCATTATTGCGCTGTTCGGCATGATTATCCGGAACTCGGTGATCCTGGTGGACCAGATCGAGCAGGATATCAAGGCCGGCGTGCCGGCCTGGGATGCGATCGTGGAATCGGCGGTGCGCCGCTGCCGCCCGATCATCCTGACTGCCGCTGCGGCGGCGCTGGCCATGATTCCACTGTCGCGGTCCGTGTTCTGGGGCCCGATGGCAGTTGCGATCATGGGCGGCCTGATTCTGGCCACTGCCCTGACGCTGCTGTTCCTGCCGGCGCTTTATGCGGCCTGGTTCCGCGTGCCGAAGCCGGCAGGCCGCTAGTACTCGAACGTGAAGCGCCGCGGGAATTCAGCGGGATAACGCGGAATATCGCGGATGCCTGCAGCGACGGCGTAGTCGTTAGCCTGGTCGCCGGAGCTTTGCAACAGCCGGACTTCGTGCGGCCGCCCGGTGCTGTCCAGGATCACGTCGTATTGCGTGGTCCTGACAGCGCGCGGCAGTTCTTTGCGAATCCGGTACACGATGAAACGGTGCTGTTCCTCCGTCAGGTCTTCGGGCTTGAGGCTGTAATTGACGGCTTCAGGCGGGGGCGGGGGCGGGGGCGGTGTCGGTTCATTCTCCGGATGGGTAATCCTGCTGATCATTCGCAGGGCGTAAAAGAGAGAAATGAGCACCAGCGCAATGGCCGCCTTGTAGCGGAACTTCAAACCAGGATCCGGCCTGCGCAGCGCCTGGCGCCAAGCCTCCACGCGTTGCGGGAGCGCCAGAATGTTAAGCAGCGGGGCGAAATTCTTTTCGAGGAACTCGGCATATGCCAGATCCCTGCGCAATGCTTCCTTGCTAGGCTCGTATTGCTGCCGCAAATCCCGGATCACGTAGCGGAAATGACGCCGTTCCGCCTCTTCAAAGTGCTCAAGACAGTGGCGTAGGGCGAGGGCGGCGTCCAGGGTTGCGCCGTTCGCGCCCAGGTTCTCCCAACGCCAGCCGGCTTCATTCCAGCCAAATGCTTCGCTGGCGGCGACGAGCAGGGCTTCGTGCCCATGCCGCCAGCCGTTGAGGAGCAGGATGCCGACCTGGTGCTCGAATTCGGCCTGGGCGGCAAAGCTTGCCGGGCGCAACTCTTCGAGCAACGCCCGGATCTCGTCTTTCCATATCAATTCGTCATCGGCGACCCGGCCGCGGGCAGTATTGGCAATCCCGAGCTGGAGGCGTGCGATCAGCTTCGCCACCGGTTCTTCGGCGGGCAAAGCTTCCGTTTGTGGAGTCGGATCCACCCGGATCGGCGCCAGGGCTGACTCTGGCGCGCCGGCTGGCTCCGGCTGGTGGGCATTCTTTAAGGCTGCTTCATATGCCTCGCGCAGTTTCTGGAACGCTTCTGGATTCTTTTCGAGGTCAATCAGCTTGAGTTCGCGGGCGTAAGCGCGTTTGATTTCTTTGACAGTGCCTTGCATAAAAACTGAATGTTGTGTGTAAGCTAAAAAACACTACCACACTCCTGCAACACCGTATAGAATGCCGGGTTGAAGTTGAAAGCCCCGGGCGACCCCGTTTTCACTGTAAGGTCGCCCTTTGCTTTTGTGCAAATATGCCGCGAGGATGGCGAAATTGGTAGACGCACCAGGTTTAGGTCCTGACGCCAGCAATGGTGTGGGGGTTCGAGTCCCCCTCCTCGCACCATAAGTACACTTATTTTTATTGGACGATTTTTACAATGGCCACTGCAGTTGAAACCCTGGGCAAACTCGAACGCCGCATGACGATTTCCTTCCCACTGTCGGACGTGCGTTCCGAAGTGGAAAAGCGCCTGAAAGTACAGGCTCGCTCCGCACGTGCTCCTGGCTTCCGTCCAGGTAAAGTGCCAATGAAGATGGTTGCCGCACAATACGGCTACCAGATCGAAACCGAAGTGCTGAACGATAAAGTCGGCCGCGCTTTCAACGATGCTGCCAACGAAAACCAACTGCGTGTAGCAGGCTTCCCACGCATCGAGCCAAAACAGGACGCGCCTGAAGGCCAACTGTCCTTCGACGCAACCTTCGAAGTGTACCCGGAAGTTGAGGTCGGCGACCTGACCAAGGTCGAGATCGAAACCGTCAAGTCCAACGTGACCGACGCAGAAATCGACAAGACCCTCGACATCCTGCGCAAGCAGCGCGTGCACTTCCACGTAAAAGGCGAGAAGGGCGAGCACGGCGACGGCGGCGAAGCTATCGCTGCTAACGGCGACCGCGTGACCGTGGACTTCGTTGGCTCCATCGACGGCGTTGAGTTCCCAGGCGGTAAAGCTGAAGGCTACCCATTCGTACTGGGCGAAGGCCGCATGCTGCCAGAGTTCGAAGCCGCTACCGTCGGCCTGAAAGTGGGCGAGTCCAAGACCTTCCCGCTGTCGTTCCCAGAGGACTACCACGGCAAGGACGTAGCCGGCAAAACCGCTTCGTTCACCATCACCCTGAAGAACCTGGAATGGGCGCACCTGCCGGAAGTCGACGCTGAATTCGCCAAGTCCCTGGGCGTGGCTGACGGCGACCTGGCCAAAATGCGCGAAGACATCAAAGTGAACCTGGAGCGCGAAGTTGCTGGCCGCGTCAAGGCGCGCAATAAAGAAGCCGTGATGGACACCCTGGTGAAGACCGCGACCCTGGAAGTTCCACAGTCGCTGATCGCACAAGACACCGAGCGCCTGGCTGAAATGACCCGCCAGGACATGGCTCAGCGCGGCATGAACGTAAAAGATGTACCATTCCCTCCAGAGCTGTTCAAGGACAAAGCCGAGCGCCGCGTGCGCCTGGGCCTGATCCTGTCCAAGCTGGTGGCTGACCAGAACCTGCAGGCTACCCCTGACCAGGTAAAGGCGCAGATCGAAGACTTCGCACAGAGCTACGAAGATCCGCGCGAAGTGCTGAAGTACTACTACTCCGATCGCCGCCGCCTGGCTGAAGTCGAAGCTCTTGTATTGGAAGAAAACGTCGTTACTTACGTCCTGGGCCTGTGCAAGAACGTCTCGAAAGAAATTCCTTTCGACGAACTCATGGGAAGCGTACAAGCTTAATAGCTTGATATCATTCGACGCCGGCCCCGAGCCGGCGTTGTTTTCAAAGGAATTGGAATGAATCGTAATCCCGCACTCGATACGGAAATGCTCGGCCTGGTGCCGATGGTGATCGAACAAAGCGGCCGCGGCGAGCGCTCGTATGATATCTACTCGCGCCTGCTGAAGGAACGCGTGATCTTCCTGGTCGGTCCGGTCAATGACCAGATGGCCAACCTGATCGTGGCACAGTTGCTGTTCCTGGAAAGCGAAAATCCGGACAAGGATATCTCGCTCTACATCAATTCCCCGGGCGGCTCCGTTTCCGCGGGCCTGGCGATCTTCGACACCATGCAGTTCATCAAGCCTGACGTGTCGACCCTGTGCACCGGCATGGCCGCCTCCATGGGCGCCTTCCTGCTGGCTGCAGGCGCCAAGGGCAAGCGTTTCTCGCTGCCGAACAGCCGCATCATGATTCACCAGCCTTCTGGTGGCTCGCAGGGCATGGCGTCGGATATCGAGATCCAGGCGAAAGAGATTCTCTACCTGCGTCATCGCCTGAACAGCATCATGGCAGAACGCACCGGTCAGTCGATCGAGCAAATCGCCAAGGATACGGACCGCGACCGCTTCATGTCTTCGGACGAAGCAGCGGAATATGGCCTGATCGACAAAGTCTTGACCAGCCGCGCATAAGCGTCCTTGCAAGTCGACGCCCGGACGCTACAACGTTCGGGCGTTTTGCTTTTATTTCGGGTAGCATGTGGTTGTGCGCAGGATTTCTTGCTTGTGCGCACGGCAAATTTGCACCAAAACTAAAGATTAGTCCCATGTCAGAGAAAAAATCCTCCAGCGGTGAAAAACTCCTTTACTGCTCGTTCTGCGGCAAAAGCCAGCACGAGGTGAAGAAGCTGATTGCCGGCCCGTCCGTCTTCATCTGCGATGAATGCATTGACTTGTGCAATGACATCATCCGCGACGAGACCTCCAGCATCGAATCTGTCACGGGTGCCAAGTCGGACCTGCCGACCCCGCTGGAAATCACCGAACTGCTGAACCAGTACGTGATCGGCCAGTCGACTGCCAAGCGCATCCTGTCCGTGGCGGTGTACAACCATTACAAGCGCCTGAAGCACCTGGGCAAGAAGGATGACGTCGAACTGGCGAAGTCCAACATCCTGCTGGTGGGCCCGACCGGCTCCGGCAAGACCTTGCTGGCCCAGACCCTGGCGCGCATGCTGAACGTGCCTTTCGTGATCGCCGACGCCACCACCCTGACCGAAGCCGGTTATGTGGGCGAAGACGTGGAAAACATCATCCAGAAGCTGCTGCAGAGCTGCAACTACGATGTTGAGAAGGCGCAGCGCGGCATTGTCTACATTGATGAAATTGACAAGATTTCCCGCAAGTCCGACAACCCATCGATCACGCGCGACGTGTCGGGTGAGGGCGTGCAGCAAGCGCTGCTGAAGCTGATCGAAGGCACCATGGCTTCCGTGCCTCCGCAAGGCGGCCGCAAGCACCCGAACCAGGACTTCGTGCAGATCGACACCACCAACATCATGTTCATCTGCGGCGGTGCGTTTGACGGCCTGGCCAAGATTATTTCCAACCGTTCCGAAAAGTCCGGCATCGGCTTTGCGGCGGAAGTGAAGAGCAAGGAACAGCGTTCGAACAGCGACCTGATGATGGAAGCCGAACCGGAAGACCTGATCAAGTTCGGCCTGATCCCTGAATTGGTGGGCCGCCTGCCGGTAGTGGCAACCCTGGCCGAGCTGACCGAGGAAGCCCTGATCGAAATCCTGGTCGAGCCAAAGAACGCCCTGGTCAAGCAGTACTCCAAGCTGTTGGAAATGGAAGGCGCCGAACTGGAAATCCGTCCAGCCGCCTTGCACGCCATCGCCCGCAAGGCGCTGGCCCGCAAGACCGGTGCCCGCGGCCTGCGTTCCATCCTGGAACACGCGTTGCTGGACATTATGTTCGACCTGCCAAACCAAACGAACGTCACCAAAGTCGTAATCGATGAAAATACGATCACCAGTGGCGCAAAACCCCTCCTGATTTATCAGGAATCCCCAAAAGCAGCAGGGGAAAACTAAATAGGGTTTTGAATCCCTGAGGCAAGGCGTTACAATCGGTCTCAATAACCAAAACGCCGGCTTCAGTCGAAAAGCCACTCGCGATCACCCGTCGCGCGTGGCTTTTTTTGTTCTGAATCGGCAATTTGTTTAGAGTGCCACTGCATTTTCTCAAAGCAAATATAATTGCAGCATAGGGCTTGTGAATTAGCCGCTGGGGCTTATATCAGATCCAAGCTTTTAAAATAAGGTACGCCATGACAACTACCAAATTAACTGAGCAAACTCAACTGCCTCTGTTGCCACTGCGTGATGTCGTTGTCTTCCCGCACATGGTAATCCCGTTGTTCGTTGGCCGACCAAAGTCCATCAAGGCGCTCGAAGCTGCCATGGAGCAGGGTAAGAGCATCATGCTGGCGGCGCAAAAAGCCGCTGCCAAGGACGAACCTTCGCCTTCGGATATCTATGAAATCGGCTGCGTGGCCAACATCCTGCAGATGTTGAAGCTGCCTGACGGCACCGTGAAGGTGCTGGTCGAGGGCGCACAGCGTGCCCGCATCAAGAAGATCACCGATGCGCCAACCCATTTCATCGCCGACCTGATGCCGCTCGAATCGGAGCAGGGCGACGAGTCGGAGATCGAAGCGATGCGCCGCGCGATCGTCCAGCAGTTCGATCAGTACGTCAAACTGAACAAGAAAATCCCGCCGGAGATCCTGGCATCGCTGTCGGGCATCGACGATGCCGGCCGCCTGGCCGACACCGTGGCGGCGCACCTGCCGCTCAAGCTCGAGCAGAAGCAGGTGATCCTGGAAATCATTGAAGTCTCGAAGCGCCTGGAGCACCTGCTCGGCCAGCTGGAAGGCGAGCTCGATATCCTGCAGGTGGAAAAGCGCATCCGTGGCCGCGTCAAGCGCCAGATGGAGAAGTCGCAGCGCGAGTACTACCTGAACGAACAGGTCAAAGCCATCCAGAAGGAACTGGGCGAGGGCGAAGAGGGCGCCGATATCGACGAACTCGAGAAGAAAGTCGCCGCCGCCAAGATGCCGAAGGAAGCGCTGGAAAAGGCCCAGGCCGAGCTGAAGAAACTGAAGCTGATGTCGCCGATGTCGGCCGAAGCGACCGTGGTGCGCAACTATATCGACACCCTGGTTTCGCTGCCATGGAAGAAGAAATCCAAGGTCAACAACGACCTGGCCAACGCCGAGAAAGTGCTCGACCACGACCACTACGGCCTGGAAAAGATCAAGGAACGCATCGTCGAGTACCTGGCAGTCCAGCAACGCGTGGACAAGCTGAAGGCGCCGATCCTGTGCTTCGTGGGTCCTCCAGGCGTGGGTAAGACCTCGCTGGGCCAGTCGATCGCCAAGGCCACCAACCGCAAATACGTGCGCATGGCGCTCGGCGGCGTGCGCGACGAAGCCGAGATCCGCGGCCACCGCCGTACCTACATCGGCTCGATGCCGGGCAAGGTGCTGCAGTCGCTGTCGAAAGTCGGCGTGCGCAACCCGCTGTTCCTGCTGGACGAAATCGACAAGATGGGCGCGGACTTCCGCGGCGATCCGTCGTCGGCGCTGCTGGAGGTGCTGGATCCTGAGCAGAATCACACCTTCTCGGACCACTACATCGAAGTCGACTTCGACCTGTCCGATGTGATGTTCGTTGCGACTTCGAACTCGTACAACATCCCGCCGGCACTGCTGGACCGCATGGAAGTGATCCGCCTGTCCGGCTACACGGAAGACGAGAAAACCAACATCTCCTTGCGCTACCTGTTGCCGAAGCAGGTCAAGAACAATGGCCTGAAGGACGAAGAAATCTCCGTCAGCGAAGGCGCTGTGCGCGACATCATCCGCTACTACACTCGTGAAGCGGGCGTGCGTTCGCTGGAGCGCGAAATCTCCAAGATCTGCCGCAAGGTCGTGAAGATGCTGCTGCTGAAGAAATCGGACAAGAAGGTCAGCGTCACGCCGAAAAACCTGGACAAGTTCCTGGGCGTGCGGCGCTACGATTTCGGCGTGGCCGAGAAAACCAACCAGGTGGGCCAGGTGGTCGGCCTGGCCTGGACCGAAGTGGGCGGCGACCTGCTGACCATCGAATCGGTCGGCATGCCTGGTAAGGGCAATGTGATCCGTACCGGTACGCTGGGCGATGTGATGAAGGAGTCGATCGAAGCAGCGCGCACCGTGGTGCGCAGCCGCGCCTCGCGTCTCGGCATCAAGAACGAAGTGTTCGAGAAGCAGGACATCCACATCCACGTGCCGGAGGGCGCAACGCCGAAGGATGGTCCATCGGCAGGCATTGCGATGACCACGGCGATGGTGTCGACCTTCACCGGCATTCCGGTCCGTGCGGACGTGGCGATGACCGGCGAGATCACGCTGCGCGGCGAAGTGTTGCCGATCGGTGGCTTGAAGGAGAAGCTGCTGGCAGCGCATCGCGGCGGCATCAAGACCGTGCTGATTCCCGAGCAGAACGTGAAGGACCTGGCCGAGATTCCGGACAATGTGAAGAACAAGCTGGAAATCGTGCCGGTGCGCTGGATCGACAAGGTGCTGGAAGTCGCGCTGGAGCGCCAGCCGGAGCCGATCACCGAGCCAGTGGCTGCAGTGGAGGTCCCGGCCGTCGCGGCAGCCGAGGGGAGTGGTGAAGTAGTTAAACATTAAACCGGTAACCCAGTGTCTGACCCGCAGGGCCAGACACTGCGGGTCAGACACCGAATTACCTGTTTTGGAATGAAAAGGGCGCCAGAAATGGCGCCCTTTTCATTTCTACCCTTGACACAGTGCAACCCCGACCTGTCTAATACGGCCCTGAGATTTTTATACGCACCACAACGCGGCATAAAAAACGGTATAAACGATATAAACCTTTGTGACGGGGACTGTAATGAACAAGACCGAACTGATCGACCACATCGCGACTTCCGCTGACATCTCCAAGGCTGCTGCTGCACGCGCCCTGGATGCTGTGATCGATGGCGTAACCACCACCCTGGCCAAGAACGACAGCGTCACCCTGGTTGGCTTTGGCACCTTCTCCGTAAGCGAACGCGCAGCCCGTACCGGCCGCAATCCGCGCACCAAAGAAGAGATCAAAATCGACGCAGCAAAAGTTCCTAAATTTAAAGCTGGCAAAGCTTTGAAAGACGCTGTACAATAATGGCCTTCGGTAAGCAGTGATGCTTACCGGGTAGTTTAAGCGGGCGTTTAGCTCAGTTGGTAGAGCGGATCCCTTACAAGGATTAGGTCGGGAGTTCGAGCCTCTCAACGCCCACCAAAGCTTAAGCAAAATGTAGTACCTGTGTTGTGAATGCTGGAGCGGTAGTTCAGTTGGTTAGAATACCGGCCTGTCACGCCGGGGGTCGCGGGTTCGAGCCCCGTCCGCTCCGCCAGCAAACGCACACACACTACCTGGAGCGGTAGTTCAGTTGGTTAGAATACCGGCCTGTCACGCCGGGGGTCGCGGGTTCGAGCCCCGTCCGCTCCGCCAGAATCCCGAAAAAGCCCCACAAGTCCCCAAGACTGTGGGGCTTTTTCATTTGCTTTCATTTGCTATTGGAGCAACTGCGCTGTAAAATCGCGCGAGCAGTTTTCACGCCTCCTCTATACGGAATAAATAGCTGACATGTTTGATTTTGTACGCACGCATCAAAAACTGATGCAGATTATCCTGGCGCTCCTGATTGTGCCGTCGTTTGTGCTGGGCGGTGCGATTGTCGGCGGCGTCAAGCTGTTCGGCGAAGATGCGAACACCATCGCCAAAGTGGCCGACTACCCGCTGACCCAGCAAGAATGGGAAAACGCGCAGCGCCGCCAGTTGGACCAGGCGCGCCAGCAAATGGGCAAGAACTTTGACCAGAAGGCGTTTGATACCCCGGAGTTCAAGCAGAACATCCTGGATCAACTGATCGCCCAGCGTGCCGTGAATGTGGAAATCCGCAGCGCCCACCTGACTGTCAGCGACGACAAGATTCGCCAGCAACTGTGGGCGATTCCTGGTCTGACCAAGCCTGATGGCACCTTCGACACCGAACGCTACCGCCAGATCCTGGATTCGCAAGGCATGAACGTCAATATGCACCAGAGCCAGATGCGCAACGACATGGTGCTTGGACAGGTGGCCGCCGGCGTGGAGCTGAGCGCCTTCGTTCCGCGTACCGTTGCCAAGGCTATTTCCGATTTCGGCTCGCAAGAGCGTGAAGTGCAGGAGATGGCGCTGCCGGTTTCCCAATTCCTGCCGAACGTGAAGGTCACCGACGACATGGTGAAAGCCTTCTACGACAAGAATGCCAAGCTGTTCGAGATCCCTGAGTCGGCCAAGATCGAATATGTGGTGCTGAACGCGGATGCCGTCGCGTCGCAAGCCACCGCAAGCGACGAGGAAGTTGCGAGCTACTATAAGTCGAACGACAAGCGCTTTACCACCGAAGAAACGCGCCGCGTCTCGCACATCCTGATCAGTGCAGAAGGCGGCAAACCTGCCGCCAAGGCCAAGGCCGAAGCTGTGCTGGCCGAAGTTCGCAAGAACCCGGCTGACTTTGCCAAGATCGCCAGCGCCAAGTCCGATGATGCGGGCTCCGCTGCCCAAGGCGGCGATCTGGGCGTGCTGGTCAAGCCTTCCAGCCCGGCCGAAATTGCAGCGCTCAAGCTGAAACAAGGGGAAATCAGCGATCTGGTGGAATCCGACTTCGGTTACCACATCGTTACTGTGACCGAGCTGAAACCGACGCACCTGAAGCCGCTGGATGAAGTGAAGGACGACATCGCTGCGGAAATCAAGAAGCAGAAAGCCGCCAAGCTGTACTCGGAACTGTCGGAACAATTCACCGATGCCGTGTATTCGCAATACGAAAGCCTGAAGCCGGCCGCCGACAAGCTGAAACTGAAGATCGAAACCATGGACGGCGTATCGCGCCAGCCTAACCCGATCCTCGGCGCCGCGCCATTCAACAACGCCAAGTTCCTGACCGCGCTGTTCTCCGACGATTCGCTGAAGAACAAGCGCAACACCGAAGCGGTTGAAGTCGCGCCACAAACCCTGGTGTCCGGCCGCGTCGTTGAATTCAAGCCAGCATCCAAGAAGCCGTTGGCTGAAGTGGAAGCAGCCATCAAGCAGCAGGTAACGCTGGAAGAAGCCGTGAAAGCAGCGAAGAAGGCGGGTGAAGAAAAACTCGCGGCCGCCAAAAAGACCGGTGACGCTGCAGGCTTCGGCGAAGTGAAGACCATTTCCCGTTCCAAGGCCGACGGCATCAATCCTGCGGCCGTTGCTGCGGTGATGAAGGCCGACGCCTCCAAGCTGCCAGCCTACGTTGGCGTGGAAATTCCAGGCCAGGGCTACGGCGTGTACCGCATCGGCAAAGTCAGCCAACCAGCGGAGCAGGACGCGGCCCGTCGCGAGCAGGAAAACGTGCAGATGAACCAGATCATCTCGCAGCAAGAGATGTCCGGATACATCGCCGCGTTGAAACAGAAGGCCAAGGTCAAGATCGTGCGCCCAGTCGCAACGATCAAGCCGCAAGTCGAATAAAGCGCTTAACGCTCTATGAAAGCCGGTGTCCGTGCAAACGGACCCCGGCTTTTTTCTTATGTGCCGATAATGCTAGCGGGGGACGGCGCCCCGCGGTCCCTGTAATGGGAGGAGCACATCATGCACTTAATCCGCTACGCTTTGGCGGCGCTTGCCTGCGCCTGTATTGGCAGCGCAAGCGCTTCGACGGTCACGCTGCAACTGACTGACCTCACATACAGCGCATACTCGCTGAATCCCCAGGGTGGGTCCGCCGCTGTCAGCGTGCAGCACGATCCCTATCACATCGTCGCCGACCTGCTTGGCACACGCGAGCAGCAGCACGAGGAAAGTACCTGGAGCAACGGCAATATCGCTGCCGGCGTATGGGGCGCGTCAACGCGCATGCCCAATGCCGCTTCGGCCTCCGGATGGTGGAATATTCTGATGGGGAACCAGCTTTACGATATCGACGCCAGCGCCGCCATCAATGACCCTTTGAGCCAGTGGTATTTCGCAGAGACCAAGCTGGATACCAGTGCGATCCTGACGCTGACGCCAAATTCCGTTGTGGTGGTAAGCGGGCACCTGGCTGGGGTGAGCACGCTGGTCGATACGGATGCTGTAGGGTATTTTTCGGCACTGCTGGAAGGCGGTGGCGGCATCACTGCCTACGAGCGCACATTCGGAACCGGTTCTGCATTGAGCGCGGTGAACGACTTCTTCACGTTGACGCTGTTTAACCGGACCGACAGCGCAATGGATTTCAACTGGAAGATTGATGCTGGCGTCACCGCGTCAAGGGAAGTCCCGGCAATCCCGGAGCCACCGTTTATCGCGATGGCCCTGGCCGGGCTGCTGGTAATGTTTATGCCTCGTGCAGTTTTCGTGCTGCAGCGACAAAGGATTCGGGAGAAATATCGGGCAGCGCCACTTCTATAGCTTTGTCGAATTGCACGAAATTGCGATGGATCGACTTGAGGTAGGCTGGGTCATAGTGGTCCACCAGCAGTTCATCCACCAGCGCCGGCATTTCTCCGGCCGTTGCCATCGACTGCCAGCGCTCGATGCGTTCGCGGCCATGCAATTGAACGAGGAATTCAAGCTGCGCATTCAGGGCCGGCGCGTTGCAGGCAAAATGCTGATAGTCCTCGATCAGCAGCTTGACACGGTCCTCGCGCGATACCTGCATGGAAATGCACGGGGATGCGCGCATGCGGTCCATCAGCGCGCCCGGCACGCGCAAGCTGCCGACTTTGCGGCTCTCCGCTTCAACAAAGACCGGAAGTTTCGGATCGTAGCGGCGCAAGCGGTCCCAGATCGAGGTCTCGAATGCCTTTTGCGAAGGCTGCGGCTGGCAAGGGATGTTGCCCAGCACCGAACCGCGGTGCGCTGCCAACTGCTCCAGGTCCAGCACCTGGGCACCAATGGCTTCCAGCGTATCGAGCAGGCGGGTTTTGCCACTGCCTGTGGTGCCGCAGATGACGCGGAAGTCCAGTTCGGGCGTTTGTTCAAGCTGGGTATTGATGGCGGCGCGGAAGGCCTTGTATCCGCCATCGAGCTGCACTACCGGCCAGCCGATCTTCGCCAGCACTGTGGCCATGGACCCGCTGCGGTTGCCGCCGCGCCAGCAGTAGATCAAAGGCTTCCAGTCGCGCGGCTTGTCCAGCCACAGCGTCTCGATGTGGTAGCCGATATTCTTCGACACCATCGCTGCACCGGCCTTTTTCGCCTCGAAGGAGCCGACTTGCTTGTACATGGTGCCGACCGTGATGCGCTGCTCATCGTCCAATACAGGGCAGTTGATGGCGTTCGGCAGGTGGTCAAGCGCATATTCGGATGGACTGCGCGCGTCGATGATGGTGTCGAAATCGTCCAGGCGGGCGAGAACGTCTTCGATAGGCAGGATTTCTGGATACTTCATTTGGTTTTCAGTATTGGCTGGAGGTGGGGCCAGATATTGCCCAGGATGATAGGATGCGCCGCCGCGAGCGGATGCAGGCGGTCGGCCTGGAACAGCTCCGGTTTTTGCACGACGCCATCGAGCATGAACGGCGCCAGCGGCACCTTCACATCCTTGCTCAAGGTGCCGTACATGGCGAAAAACTTGTCGGCGTAATCGCGTCCGTAATTCGGCGGCATGCGCATGCCGACCAGCAGCACCTGGGCGCCGGCCTTGCGCGATTCGTCCACCATGGCGCGCAGGTTGGATTCGGCCGCGGCGACCGGCAGGCCGCGCAAGCCATCGTTGGCGCCCAATTCGATGATCACAATGTTCGGTTTGTGCTTGCTCAGCAGGGCCGGTAAGCGGGTGCGGCCGCCGCTGGTGGTTTCGCCGCTAACGCTGGCGTTGACCACGGTTGCCGGCAGTTTCTGGTCCTTCAGGCGCTGGTCGAGCAGGGCCACCCAGCCGGCGCCGCGCGAGATGCCGTATTCTGCGGAAAGGCTGTCGCCCACCACCAGGACGGTTTTTGATGCAGAATAAGCGTTGGTGGCGGCGCTAAACATCAGGATCAGCACTGCGAAGCGGCGAACTATATTTTTGAACATGACCATGCGTGATATTCCTCAAACTTCCAGCCAGGTGGCCAAGGCGGCTATTGCCGTTTCGGGCCTGGGCAAGCGGGTGGCCGACGCCAGCGGCGAACTGACCATCCTGCATGGAGTGGATTTTACAGTGCAAAAGGCGGAAACGCTTGCCATTGTAGGGGCCTCCGGCTCCGGCAAATCAACCTTGCTTGGCCTGCTGGCGGGCCTGGATACGCCTACCGAGGGTACAGTGGTTCTCGATGGCGTCGATATTTTCGTGCTGGACGAAGATGGGCGGGCCGCCTTGCGCAAGGAAAAGCTTGGCTTCGTGTTCCAGTCCTTCCAGCTGCTGCCTCATTTGACCGCAGTTGAGAACGTGATGCTGCCGCTGGAACTGGCGGGCGATGGCGGCGCCCGTGAAAAGGCGGAGGCCATGCTGGGCCGCGTGGGCCTTTCGAGCCGCCTGAAGCATTACCCGAAATTCTTGTCCGGCGGCGAGCAGCAGCGCGTTGCACTGGCGCGCGCCTTTGTGACCGAGCCGCCATTGCTGTTGGCCGACGAACCGACCGGCAGCCTGGATGCGGCCACTGGGGAATCAGTGATCCAGTTGATGTTCGAATTGAACCGCGAGCACGGCTCGACCCTGGTGCTGGTAACGCATGACACCCATATTGCAGCGCGCTGCGGGCGCGTCATCACGATCGCGGCAGGCCGGATCGCCTGACGCTTCAAGTGCCGTGGTGTGCGGCCAGGCGGTTGACGGCCGTGCGGATGGCAGGAATCAGTTCGCTGGCGGTGAGTCCGATCGGGCCTGCTCCCTCGGTGACGAGGACGTCGGCCGCCATGCCGTGCAGCCATACCCCCGCCAGCGCCGCTTCCCATTCCGGCCAGCCCTGGGCCAGCAGGCTGCCACACAGTCCTGATAGCACATCGCCGGTTCCCGCCGTAGCGAGGGCTGGGTTGCCGGTTGTATTGACCGCAATCTCGCCGTTGCGGGCCGCAATCACGGTTCCCGAGCCCTTGAGCACGACGGTCGCCGCCAGCCGGGCGGCCAGGGCGCGTGCCGCCTTCGGCCGGTCGGCCTGGATCTCGGCTGCCGTCATCCCAAGCAGGCGGGCCGCTTCCAGCGGGTGGGGCGTCAGGATACAGGGCGCCTTGCGCTGAGCCAGTTGCTTGCGCAGGGCCTCTGAGCCAGCCAAAAGGTTGAGTGCATCTGCGTCGAGTACTGCCGGGCTTTGACTATGCAGCGCGCCGGCCAGCATTTCTGCGCTCGCCGCGGAGCCGCCCATGCCGGGGCCGAGCACCAGTACTGCACTATTAAAATCGAATTCTTGCGCGCTGCGGCACATGAGTTCGGGTTGCGCGGCATCGAATGCCGGCGGTTCGCCCACGAAGCAGGCGTAGACGCGGCCCGCGCCGCTGTTGAGGGCCGTGCGGGCTGCCAGGATCGGCGCTCCGGCCATGCCGCGCGCGCCGCCCACCACCGCGACGCTGCCATTGCTGCCTTTGTGTGAACTGTGGCGGCGCCTGCGTGCACAATGGGCGAACAAGGCCACGTCATTCAGCCTTGCTCGCGCGGCGGTGAACAGCTCGCGGCCAATCTCGAGGTTGCTGACCATGATTACGCCGGCGTGGTCTCGGCCCTCTGCCGTGTGCAAGCCTGGCTTGTCGCCGATGAAGGTGACAGTGTGCGTGGCGCGTATCGAGACGCCCTGGACGGCGGCGCCGACGATTGCGCCGGTATCGGCGTCAAGGCCGCTGGGGACGTCGAGGGCGAGTATTGGGCAGCCTATTGCATTGACCGTCGTGACCAGCCTTGCGAAGTCGCCAGTGATCGGCCGCGCCAGGCCGATGCCGAACAAGCCATCGACAACCAGGTTCCACTCTGTGCCTGCCGCGACAGTACACGCTTCAGCAGTGCTGTTGATCGCTGCAAAGCGGGCAGGGGAATTTCGTGCACGCTGGAGCGCATCCACGCGTTCCGCAGCAGCCGTGCCCGGGGGCGCGAAATGCAGTACGGTGACCTGTGCACCGGCATGGCCGAGATGCGCTGCGGTTTCCAGCGCGTCGCCGCCGTTATTGCCGGGACCCGCCAGCACCAATACTTGTGCGCGTTGAATGGTGAAGGGCAGCAGGTCGAGCGCCTCGTTCGCACCTGCCTGTCCAGCGCGCTGCATGAGCGCGCCGTCGGGCAAACGCTGAGCCGCAGCGTGCTCGATCGCGCGGATTTCTGCAATCGTAAAGAGGGGCGTCATGCGGGGCATTCTAGCACTACAATAACTGCTTCACGATTAGAGCGAGGCAGCGCAATGGATTGGCAATTCTGGATCGACCGTGGCGGTACTTTCACCGATATCGTGGCGCGCCGGCCTGATGGCAGCCTGGCTACCCATAAGCTGCTGTCGGAAAGTCCCGAACATTACCGCGATGCCGCCATTGCCGGTATTCGCCACCTGCTCGGCGTCGCCGCAGGCGGTCCGATTCCGGTCGAGCAGGTCGACGCCGTGAAGATGGGCACCACCGTGGCCACCAACGCGCTACTCGAGCGCAAAGGCGAGCCCACCGTGCTGGCGATTACGCGCGGTTTCCGCGACGCGCTGCGCATCGCTTACCAGAACCGGCCACGCCTGTTCGAGCGCCATATCGTGCTGCCTGAGCTGCTCTACCGGCACGTCGTCGAAATCGATGAACGCATGGGTGCCCATGGCGAAGTGGTGCAGCCGCTGGATGCCGCTGCGGCGCGTGCCGGGCTGCAGGCGCATTACGACAAAGGCCTGCGCTCGATTGCCATCGTCCTGATGCACGGCTACCGCTATACCGCGCATGAGGCCAGTCTGGCGCAAATTGCGCGCGAGATCGGTTTCACCCAGGTCTCCGTTTCGCACCAGGTCAGCCCGATGATGAAGCTGGTGGCGCGCGGCGATACGACCGTGGTGGACGCCTACCTGTCGCCGATCCTGCGCCGCTACGTCGACCAGGTCGCCTGCGAACTGCCGGGTGTGAACCTGCAATTCATGCAGTCCAGCGGCGGCCTGACTGATGCGCGTACTTTCCAGGGCAAGGATTCGATCCTGAGCGGCCCGGCGGGCGGCATCGTCGGCATGGTGCGGGCCAGCCGCGCGGCCGGTTTCGAAAAAATCATCGGCTTCGACATGGGCGGCACCTCGACCGACGTTTCGCACTTCTCGGGTGAATTCGAGCGCGTTTTCGAGACTCAGGTAGCCGGCGTGCGCATGCGCGCACCGATGATGAGCATTCACACCGTCGCAGCCGGCGGCGGCTCCATCCTGCATTTCGACGGCAGCCGTTTCCGTGTTGGCCCCGATAGCGCTGGCGCCGACCCTGGCCCTGCCAGCTATCGCCGCGGCGGCCCGCTGGCAGTCACCGACTGCAACGTCATGCTCGGCAAGATCCAGCCCGACTTCTTCCCGAAACTGTTCGGCAGCGACGGCGCGCAGGCGCTCGATGCCGCGGCAGTGCGTGAAAAGTTCGGCGCCATGGCTGCTGAAATCCAGGCTGCAACGGGCGCACCTTCTTCGCCGGAGCAGGTTGCCGAAGGTTTTATCGAGATCGCTGTGGGTAATATGGCCAATGCGATCAAGCAGATCTCCGTCCAGCGCGGCCATGACGTGACCGAATATGCCCTCACCAGTTTCGGCGGCGCCGGAGGCCAGCATGCTTGCCTGGTGGCCGATGCGCTGGGCATGAAAACGGTCTTCATCCATTCGCTGGCCGGCGTGCTTTCCGCCTACGGCATGGGCCTGGCCGACCAGACTGCAATGCGCGAAAGCGCCGTCGAATTGCGCCTGGCAGCCGAGGCGTTGCCTGCACTGGAGTCCCGCCTGCAGGCCCTTGGCGCGGAAGCTGTCGCTGACCTGCGCGCCCAGGCCGTCGCCGACGATCGAATCAGCGTGGTCCACCGTGTCCACCTGCGTTACGAAGGCACGGATTCAGCCTTGATCGTACTGTTCGACACTATCGACAGCATGACGGCGCAGTTCGAATCCGCCTACCGCAAGCGTTTCTCGTTCCTGATGCCGGCCAAGGCACTGATCGTGGAGGCAGTTTCGGTGGAGGCCATCGGCAAATCCGACGCTCCGCCCGAAGCTGCGCCGCAACAGGCGCCGCGCCACGCGCCGCTGGCCCCATCGCAGACCGTGCGGATGTACAGCGCCGGGCAATGGCACGACACGGGGCTGTTCAAGCGCGACGCGACCCGTATCGGCGACATCATCAAAGGGCCGGCCATCATTGCCGAAGCCAACGCCACGACAATCGTGGAGCCGGGCTGGCAAGCCGAAGTGACTCCACAAGACCATTTGGTGCTGACCCGCGTGGAAGCACTGCCGGTGCGGCGCGCCATCGGCACCACGGCCGATCCGGTCATGCTGGAGATCTTCAATAACCTGTTCATGTCGATTGCCGAGCAGATGGGCCTGCGCCTGCAGAACACGGCCTATTCGGTCAACATCAAGGAGCGCCTGGATTTCAGTTGCGCCATTTTTGACGCCGAAGGCAACCTGATCGCCAATGCCCCGCATATGCCGGTACACCTTGGCTCGATGGGAGAGAGCATCAAGACGGTGATGCGCGAAAATGCCGGCCAGATGCAACCAGGCGATGTCTACATGCTGAACGACCCCTATAACGGCGGCACCCACCTGCCGGATGTTACGGTTATCACGCCGGTGTTTGACGAGGCGGACAGGGAAATCCTGTTCTACGTCGGTTCGCGCGGCCACCATGCCGACATTGGCGGCAGCACGCCGGGATCGATGCCGCCGGACTCGCGCAATATCGAGGAAGAGGGCGTCTTGATCAACAATTTCAAGCTGGTCGACGGCGCTGCCGGCGGCCGGTTGCGCGAGGCCGAGGCGCGCGCCTTGCTGGCCGGTGCGCGCTATCCGGCGCGCAACCCGGACCAGAACATGGCCGATTTCCGCGCCCAGGTGGCAGCAAACCAGAAGGGTGTGGAGGAGTTGCGCAAGATGGTCGCGCATTTCGGCCTGGACGTGGTGCGGGCGTACATGGGCCACGTGCAGGATAACGCCGAGGAAGCAGTGCGGCGCGTGATCAGCGCCCTGCGCGACGGCAGCTATGAATTGAAACTCGATAACGGCGCGGTGATCAACGTTGCCGTTCGCGTCAATGCTGCCGAACGGAGCGCCGAGATCGATTTCAGCGGCACCTCGGGCCAGTTGCAGAATAACTTCAATGCTCCCTCCGCGGTGTGCATGGCTGCAGTGCTATATGTTTTCCGGACCCTGGTGAACGACGATATACCGCTTAACGCTGGCTGCCTGAAACCGCTGCACGTGATCATTCCGCCGGGCTCCATGCTTAACCCGCATTACCCCGCATCAGTCGTATCGGGCAATGTAGAGACGTCGACCTGCATCACCAATGCGCTGTACGGCGCGCTGGGTGTACAGGGCGCCTCGCAAGGGACGATGAACAACTTCACCTTCGGTAACGCGAGATACCAGTATTACGAAACCATCAGCGGGGGCTCCGGCGCGGGCGACGGCTTCAACGGTACCGACGTGGTGCAGACCAATATGACCAACTCGCGCTTGACCGACCCGGAAATCCTGGAGTTCCGTTTCCCGGTAAGATTGGAAAGCTATGAGATCCGCCACGGTTCGGGCGGCGCCGGCCGCTGGCATGGCGGCAATGGCGGGGTGCGCAAGGTGCGCTTCCTGGAAGCGATGACGGCAGCCATCCTGTCGAACAACCGCGTCCATGCGGCATTCGGCATGGCCGGCGGCGAGCCGGGTGCCCTGGGCCGTAACACGGTCCAGCGCGCCGACGGCAGCACCGAGCAACTGGGCCACATCGGCAAGACCGATATGCAGCCCGGCGATATCTTCGTGGTGGAAACGCCGGGCGGCGGGGGATTCGGCGCGGTCCAGCAGCGCGGGGATTAGGCGGTCGTCGAGATACCGTACTTGCGCTGAGTGCCCGAATACTGCGCCAGCAGGGCTTCCAGGGCAGGGCTGCCGGCGTCGAGCCGGCGGATGCGGTCGATCAAAGTGCCGGCCTGGTCGCCCAGCGGTGCTTCCCAACCCATTTCGTCCAACTGGCGCAGGATGGCCTGCACGGCGGCATACAGCACTTTGAGGTTGCCCGGTGTGCGGCGCAGGGCCTGATGCAGCGTCGCCACGGCCGCCCGGTGGTCGCCCTGGCGCGCCATGGACTCGGCCTCAGTGACCAGTTCCTGCATGACGTTGTCGATTTTCTCTCCAACGCCGCGCGCCAGGTCGTGGCGGCCGGCTTTTTCGAACACGCTGACCGCTTCTTCCATCGTGATCGGCTTCTCGTTATCGTTCATCATGTGCATGACGACGTCGGCGGCGTCCTTGTCCAGGCGATGCTTCAGGCAGGAGTCCACCAGGCCGATGCGCAGCCGGTTCGACAGGCCGCGCGCCATGCCCACCGCCGTCACGGCGTTCGACAGCTCGGAGGCCGCCTCGGTGGCGTGTCCGGTCACGTCCAGCAGCAGGGCCGAGGAGATATGCTTGCACACTTCCGTATTGGCGCTGGCGCGCAGCGTGCGCTCCATGTCGCGGATCACGCCGGAAGCCTGGTTGACGTCACCCTTGCGCACCAGGGCGCGCACCAGGTTCACATGGTCCTCAGGGTCGCGGAACTCCGAATAGCGCGCCTTGGTAACGACCTGGCGGAACGCTTTCTCGGCTCCGGTGATATCGCCGGTACCATAAGCGACTTCACCCAGATGGCGCAGGCGCCGCACCATGTTTGGTGACATGGAAACCGCGTCTTCCAGGATCTTCTTCGCCTGCTGCGACTGCCCCATCGCCTCGTATGAACGGGCCAGCAAGTCGTATGCTGCCATCATGTTCGGATTCGCTTCGAGCAGGCGCTCCAGCGTGCCAATGGCGTCGCCATGGCGTTCCAGGCCGAACTGGCAGCGCGCCAGCCCGAGTTGCGCCCAGCCCGTAGGGCGCCCGATGAGGATCGTCTGGTAGATCATTTCGGCTTGCGCAAGATCGCCGAGTTCGTAGTGCAGTTCGGCCCGCAGGCGTGCAAATTCGGTGGCGTAGCGGGGATTGGCGCTTTCCGCTTCGTGGCATGCATCGATGGCTTCGCGCTGCTTGCTTTGCGCGATAAGCTGGTAGATCGGCATGAAGATTGCGCGGCGTTCGACGGCGCGGCCGATGCGCTGCATCAGGCCATCGACGGTGAAGGGCTTCAGCACGTAGTCGGTCGGCGTCAGTTCGGCTGCGCCAATCACCTTGGTCTGCACCGCCTCCGAGGTCAGCATGATGAAGATGGCCGACCGGTCGATCAGCTTGTGATGGCGCAGGTCTTCCAGCAATTGCTGCCCGTCCTGGCCGTTGTCATCGTTGCCGCTGCCGAGGTCATATTCGCACAGGATGACGTCGAAGCGCTTATTGGTCAGTTGCCGGATCGCCGTGCCCGAGCTGACGGCATACTCGATCCGCGTAATCGAGGCCTGATTCAGCATATTGTGCAGGTTGCCCCGCATTGCCGGGTTGGGGTCGATGATCAGTACCGACAGGTCGCTATACGATTGCATTAACTTCGTCTCTTATTGTTTGCCCCGGAGGGTGACATATTGTGATGATAACGCAGCCAGCATCGGATGATGGGGATCTGCCTTGCGCATTCGTATCAACAATGCCGCACATTGCTCGCCCAGCGCCGATTCCCAGCCGCTGTCTCCCATCAGGCGCAGCATGGCGGAGGCGAGGGCGGAGATCAAGCCGGCGTTCTCCGGCCGCCGCCGCACGGCCACCAGGAGTACCTCAATGGCGCCGCGCTGGTCGCCCTGGCCACTGCGCGCCGCCGCCTGCCGGACCAGGCCGTCGAGGTAGCGCTCCACGCTGTCGCCCTGGTTTTGCGCCAGTTCGGCACGGCCGGCGCGCTCGTAGACCGCCGCCGCATCGGATTCGGTGACGCCGCTCGCAGGATCGCCCGCCAGCGCGTCCAGCAGCTGCATGCCTTGCTCGTCCATCCCTTGGGACAGGCAATTTTCCGCCAGGTCCATTTTCAGGCCAGTTGACAGCTGGTTTGCTTCGCCGGCGGCGCGTACTGCATTCGCCAGTTCCTTGTGCATCGCTTCCCCATTGCCGTTCAACTCCTGCAGCAGGGCGGCGGAAAAAGCCTTGCAGGCATCGGTCGCAGGCCCGCTGCGGGCCGACCGCTCTAGTTCGCGCAGGGCATTCGCTGCGGCCACCGCGTCACCTTTCTGGACCAGGGTTCGCACCAGGTTCACATGGTCTTCCGGATCGCGAAATTCCGAATATTTGGATCTGGCGACCACCTGCTTGAAAGTCTTTTCGGCGGCATCCAGATCGCCGGCCTGCAGCGCCACCTGGCCGAGGTGGCGCAGGCGCCGCACCATATGGGGCGAGATCGAGACCGCCGCCTCCAGCGCCGCGCGAGCCTCTGCCGGCTGGCCAAGGGCTTGCTGGGTCCGGGCCATGAGGTCGTAGGCCGCCATGTATTTGGGATTGTCGTCGATCAGGCGCTGCAGGGTATCGAGGGTTTCGGCCAATTGGTCTTGCAGGAATTGACAGCGCGCCAGGCCATGCTGGGCCCAGCCAAGCGGGCGGGTTTCGAGGATTTCGCGGTAGATCGTTTCAGCCTGCGCCACTTCACCCACGGCCGCATGCGCCTCGGCGCGCAAACGGGCGCACTCTGTGGCATAGCGCGGATTCGCCGCTGCCGCTACTTCGCTTGCCAGTATCGCCTCGCGCGGTTTGTCGCGCTCGATCATCTGGTGGATCGGGAGCAGGGCGGCGCGGCGGTCGACGGCCCGCGCAATGCGCTGGGCCAGCACGTCTACCGTGAAGGGCTTGAGGATGTAGTCGGTTGGCGTCAATTCCGCCGCGCTCACCACCTTGCTGTACACGCCCTCCGTGGTCAGCATGATGAAAATCATGGAAGGGGAGACCAGCTTGTGGTGGCGCAGGTCTTCCAGCAACTGCTGCCCATCCTGTCCCTGCTCATTGCCCAGGTCGTATTCGCACAAGACGAGGTCGAACCCCTTCTTTTCGAGGTGGCGGATGGCGCTTCCTGCGCTCACGCCGTGCTCGATGCGGGTGATCCCCAGTTGGCCCAACATATTGTGCAAGCCGCTGCGCATATGCTGGTTAGGGTCGATAAGCAGGACTGACAGGTCGCTATATTCTTGCATTTTGAGGGCAGAAGGCTGTCATAGAGGGAGAATACCCCAAGGACGCTCAAAAAACAGGCGAAAATACAGCAAATGTTGCTTTCGGACCAATGAAGGAAGGGTGGGAAGTGATGCCTGAAACAAGTATAATGTCGGCAAATCGAAATACAGCAAGACCAGTCAGCTCGTGCACAGTATTCCTTTAAACCGCAGCAACGCTGCATTCTTCACGCCCCCACTATGTTGATTCTGCCGGGTTCCAACGCCCTGTCCTCCTTCCGTAGCCAACGCCTCCTCAACCAGCTTCAAGCAGTTCTGCCGTCCATTACGTCGGTGCAAGCCCGCTTTATCCACTTTGTCGACGCCGCTTCGCCCCTGTCCGAAGTCGATCTGAACCGCATGAATGGCCTGCTGACCTACGGCGAGCCAGCCTTGCCGGAGCACGCTGAAGGCGTGGTGGAAGAGTTTGTCGTCATTCCCCGTTTCGGCACCATCTCGCCGTGGGCTTCCAAGGCCACCGACATCGTGCATAACTGCGGCATGGCGCACATCCACCGCGTGGAGCGTGGCGTTGCCTACCGCATCAACCTGAAGGGCGGCATCCTGGGCACCGGCCTGGGCGCAGCCAAGAAGCTGGATAGCGAGCAGGCGCAAGCCGTTGCCGCGCTGCTGCACGACCGCATGACCGAGTCCGTGCTGCGCCATCCTGACCAGGCTGCCGGCCTGTTCTCGAGCCTGGAAGCCAAGCCGCTGGAATCGATCGACGTGCTGGGCGCTGGCCGCAATGCGCTGGAAAAAGCCAACACCGACCTGGGCCTGGCGATGTCGGACGACGAGATCGATTACCTGCTAGAGGCGTTCACCAACGCCAAGCGCAACCCGACCGACGTTGAACTGATGATGTTCGCGCAGGCGAACTCGGAGCACTGCCGCCACAAGATCTTCAACGCCGACTGGACCATCGACGGCGTAGCGCAGGACAAGTCGCTGTTCAAGATGATCAAGAACACCCACGAGAAGAACCCGCGCGGCACCATCGTTGCCTATTCGGACAACTCCTCGATCATCGAAGGCGCCGAAGTCACCCGTTTCTACCCGCGTGAAGGCCAGGAATACGCGCCTTCCACCGAGCTGGTGCACACACTGATGAAGGTGGAAACCCACAACCACCCGACGGCGATTTCCCCATTCCCGGGCGCCTCGACCGGTGCCGGCGGCGAGATCCGCGACGAAGGCGCGACCGGCCGCGGCTCCAAGCCGAAAGCTGGCCTGACCGGCTTCACCGTCTCCAACCTGATGATCCCGGGCGCGGTGCAGGCGTGGGAGAACGCCGCCAATGTGACCGCACCGGTCGGCAAGCGCGACGAAAGCCAGGCTTACGGCAAGCCGGAACGCATCGCTTCGCCGCTGCAGATCATGATCGAAGGCCCGCTGGGCGGCGCCGCATTCTCGAACGAATTCGGCCGTCCTGTGCTGGGCGGCTATTTCCGTACTTACGAACAGAACATCGGGCAGCAATTCGCCGGCGGCAAAGATACCGTGATGGGCTACCACAAGCCGATCATGATCGCTGGCGGTATCGGCAATATCTCCGGTTCGCACACCCACAAGAACGACATTCCGGTCGGCAGCCTGCTGATCCAGTTGGGCGGCCCCGGCATGCGCATCGGCATGGGCGGTTCGGCCGCTTCCTCGATGGCGACCGGCACCAATACCGCCGACCTGGACTTCGACTCCGTCCAGCGCGGCAATCCAGAAATGGAACGCCGTGCCCAGGAAGTCATCAACGGCTGCTGGCAACTGGCCGACAAGAACCCGATCATTTCGATTCACGACGTCGGTGCGGGCGGCCTGTCGAACGCTTTCCCGGAAATCACCAACGACGCCAAGCGCGGCGCGATCTTCGACCTGCGCAAGGTGCCGCTGGAAGAATCCGGCATGGCGCCGAAAGAAATCTGGTCCAACGAATCGCAGGAACGCTACGTGCTGGCCATCGCCCCGGGCGACCTGGCTGGGTTCCAGGCCCTGTGCGAACGTGAGCGTTGCCCATTCGCAGTTGTCGGCGTGGCAACTGAAGAGCGCCAACTGAAGGTAATCGACCAGGAAATGGGCAACAACCCGGTCGACATGCCAATGGAAGTCCTGCTGGGCAAGCCGCCCAAGATGCACCGCGACGTGAAGCACGTGCAGAACGACCTGCCTGCCATCGACCTGACCGGCATTCAGCTCGAAGAAGCCGCCAAGCGCGTGCTGCTGCTGCCAACCGTGGCCGACAAGAGCTTCCTGATCACCATTGGTGACCGTACCGTGGGCGGCATGTCCGTGCGCGACCAGATGGTCGGCCCATGGCAGGTGCCAGTGGCTGACTGCGCGGTGACCACCTTGAGCTACGACGCCTACGTAGGCGAGGCGATGGCGATGGGCGAGCGCACGCCGCTGGCCGTGATCGACGCCCCGGCTTCCGGCCGCATGGCTGTCGGCGAAACCGTCACCAACCTGGCTGCCGCGCCAATCAACGATATTTCGGACATCAAGCTGTCGGCCAACTGGATGGCTGCTTGCGGCCAACCAGGCCAGGATGCAGCCCTGTTTGATACCGTGAAAGCGGTCGGCATGGAACTGTGCCCGGCACTGGGCCTGTCGATCCCGGTCGGCAAGGATTCGCTGTCCATGCGCACCACCTGGAGAGACGAGGGCGCCGACAAGGCCGTGATTTCGCCGGTATCCCTGATCGTTTCCGGTTTCTCGCCGGTGTACGACGTGCGCAAGTCGCTGACCCCGCAGATCCGTACCGACAAGGGCGAGACGTCCCTGATAGTGATCGACCTGGGCCGCGGCAAGAACCGCATGGGTGCTTCCGCCCTGGCCCAAGTCATGGGCCAGTTGGGCAATGCCGCTCCGGATGTGGATTCGCCGGAAGACCTGAAAGGCTTCTTCAACGCGATCCAGCAACTGAACAAGGAAGGCAAGATCCTGGCCTACCACGACCGTTCCGACGGCGGCTTGTACGCAACCCTGGTGGAAATGGCCTTTGCCGGCCGCGCCGGCCTGTCTGTCAACCTGGACATGCTGACCCTGGGCGAAGAAGGTACCATGGATCATGGCGACGCCAAGAACTGGGCTGGCCAGGTGGCTGAGCGCCGCAACGAGCTGACCCTGTCTGCATTGTTCAACGAAGAGCTGGGCGCCGTGATCCAGGTTCGCGCCGAAGAGAAATCGGCCGTCATGGACGTGCTGCGCACCTTCAACCTGGGCGCTTGCAGCCACATCATCGGCAAGCTGAACGACCGTGGCGTGATCGAGTTCACCCGCGACGCCAAAGTCATCTACTCGCAGCCGCGCGCCGAACTGCACCGCCTGTGGAGCGAAACCAGCTGGCGTATCTCGCGCGTGCGCGAGAATCCGGCGACCGCGGATGCCGAATACGATCGCCTGCTGGACGAAAGCGATCCAGGCATGCAGCCAAAAGTGTCCTTCGACATGGCGGAAAACATTGCTACGCCGTTCCTGTCGTCGGGCGTGCGTCCACGGGTGGCGATCCTGCGCGAGCAGGGCGTCAACTCGCATATCGAGACTGCCTGGGCGATGCACCGCGCCGGCTTTGCCGCTGTCGACGTGCACATGAGCGACCTGATTGCGCGCCGCGTTTCGCTGGACGACTTCCAGGGCATTATCGCCGTGGGCGGCTTCTCTTACGGCGACGTGCTGGGTGCGGGCGAAGGCTGGGCCAAGTCCATCCTGTTCAACCCGGAAATGGCTGAGCAGTTCGCCAAGTTCTTCCAGCGCAAAGATACCTTCGGCATGGGCATCTGCAATGGCTGCCAGATGATGTCGAACCTGAAATCGCTGATTCCGGGCGCGCATGCATGGCCGAAGTTCACCACCAACAAATCGGAGAAGTTCGAGGCACGCTTCTCGATGGTGGAAGTACTGGATTCGCCATCGATCTTCCTGCATGGTATGGCCGGCACCCAGACCCCGATCGCGATTGCGCACGGTGAAGGTTTCGCAGACTTCAGCCAGACCGGCAATATCGATGAGGCAATCGGTGCACTGCGCTTTGTGGATAACAAAGGCAGCGCCACCGAAACCTACCCATACAACCCGAACGGTTCGCCGCGCGGCCTGACCTCGGTGACCACGCCTGACGGCCGCTTCACCGTGATGATGCCGCACCCGGAACGCGTTTCCCGCACGGTGCAGAACTCCTGGCACCCGGACGGCTGGGGCGAGGATTCGCCTTGGGCGCGTATGTGGGGCAACGCGCGCAAGTTCATCGGCTAAGGGCTTAAACGCGTTTCCGGCGTGCCGCCAGCAAGGCGGCGATACCGCCGAACATCAACACGGCCCCACCCGGGGCCGGCACCTGGGTCGCATCGGCGAACGTGAAGTCGTCTGCGACCCAGTTGCCACTCTGCTGGCCGAGTTCCCTGCGGTCGATACGGTAGCCGGTGATCGCGCCCAGCATGGCGAAGATGCTGGTGTCGACAAAGGACAGCGGTTCCGGCAATCCCGGATGGCTTTCCGGCAAGTCAAATACGACAGAGGCGAGTTCGCTGGCACCATTCAGCGCCACGATCGTGACCTGGTCAGCACCACCTTCTCCAAATCCATAGTATTGATTGCGGCCGAACCAAGCGCCGGTCAGGACCTTATTGGTCGTGATGGTCATGCCGGTCGAACCCGAGGAGTTGGAGACGAAATAATGTCCGGAATGCGGACTGCCAAATAGCGGGCTGCCTGCTCCGCCAACCCTATATTGGTCCCCGACTACTCCAAACCGGTCATCCCAAATGACGCCCTGATACTCCAGGCTGGCGGTCGAATTGGTCCATTGAATGCCGGTCGCACTGTCCAGCGCGGGCGGGAATGGCAGGTCGTCAAACGTGGCAATTACGCCTGCCATGGCGGGAGTTGCGGCAATAAAAGCGCCGCAAACGATTAACTGCCGTATCGCGAGTTTATTCATGTCCAGCCTCCTTTTAGTTGTCACGAGTTTAACGCGACATTTTCAGGGGCGGCAATTGTGCACATTATTATTGTTGTTTTAACGCTGCCTGGCGGCTACCACATTGCATGCTAACTACTGGCATATACACGCCAGTTTCGGGCTTAGCCCCCGGGGGAGAGGTGCTTGCCCGCCTCGCGGATACTCAACTTGGACAGCGCAGTCTTATTTTCACTAATGAATAGAGCGACATTATGTGGAGCATGCCGCGCATAATCCCGCAGGGCCCAGCCAATTGCTTTCTGAATGAAAAATTCATTTTCATGGCCAAGGGCGAGTGAATAACGGAACAGGCGCATTTCGTCGGTTTTGCCTCGCCAACCCAATTGATGGAGCAAGGCAATCCGCCGCATCCAGAAATTATCGTGCTTCAAAGCAGCATCCATTTCGTGGTGATTGAAACGCAGGACGTCGCCGATAATGCCAGCCATGCCGTCGACAGAATCCCACCACGATTTCCGCAATACAAAGGCGAGCAGCTCCGGCAAATCGGCACTTTCGAACTGCTTCCAATGCGCGGCCATCAAATCCAGGGCCGCATACTGATATTCCCGTTCCGGAAATTGCCAAAGCTCGCTGGCGACGCCGATCAGTTCGGCCGACGGCGCTCCTTTGAAATCACGGATCAGCGGCTTCAGTGCCTCGCGCCGTGCAGGGGTTGGTATGCCGAGGAAAGGGAACTGGTCGCGCATATACGCGCGCATCGCTGGAGCCCGAGCGGCATCGGAGAGCGGGGCGAGGGTGGAGAGGAAGTCTTTAGTCGTTGGCATAATAAAAAAGCGCCCCGTGGGGCGCTTGATCAAGGCGGCCGGCGAGGGCGCGCCTGGGATTATTGCACTTTAGCCTTGGCAACCAACTGGTCGCGGTAAGCCGCAACTTTACGCTGGGTCAGGGACTCAGCGATCTGGCCCTTGATTTCTTCCAGGGAAGGTACTTTGGCAGCGCGGGAGCCTTCCAGCTTGATCACGTGGTAGCCGAATTGCGATTGCACTGGCTTGTCGGTGACTTGGCCGTCTTTCAGGGCCACCATCGCATCAGCGAATGGCTTCACGTAGTTGCCTGGGGCTGCCCAGTCCAGGTCGCCGCCGTTGGCTGCCGAACCCGGGTCTTGCGAGGCCTTGGCCAGATCTTCAAACTTGGCGCCGCCTTTCAGCTTGGCGACGATGTCGGTCGCTTCTTTCTCGGTCTTCACCAGGATGTGGCGAGCGTGGTATTCCTTTTCGCCCTTGGAGGCTTTGAACTGGTCGTAAGCGGACTTGATTTCAGCGTCGCTGACAGGGTTCTTCTTGACGTAGTCAACCAGCAGGGCGCGGATGATGATGTCCTGGCGAGCCTGCTCCAGGGCGTCTTTCACTTCCTTGTTCGCAGCAACGCCTTGCTTGGTCGCTTCCTGGACCAGAACTTCGCGGCCGATCAGGGATTTCTTGATCATGTCGCGCAGTTGTGGCGAGTCAGGCTGGCCTTGGGCAGCGGCTTGTTTGACAGCGGCATCCATCTGGGCGGATGGGATCGCTTTGCCGTTCACGGTAGCGACGGTCTGGGCGAAAGCAGGGGTGGCTGCAACTGCGATCAGTGCCAACAGCAGGGTAGCTGGTTTAAATTTCATTGAGTGTTTCCTTAGTTAAAATAAATCCGGCGCCACGTGGGCGCCGGATCAGGTCCGTGACGGATTATTGTACTTTGGCTTTCTTAACCAGGGATTCCTGATAGGACTGCAGTTTTGCGCGCATCAGGGAATCGGCGATACGTGGCTTCACTTCTTCCAGGGTAGGCAGTTTGACTGGACGGGTGTCGTCAACCTTGATCACATGGAAACCGCTTGGGGTTTGCACTGGCTTCTCGGTAACCTGGCCTTTTTGCAGGGAGGCGAATGCATCTGCGAAGACTTTAGGGAAGTTGCCTGGGGTACCCCAGTCCAGGTCGCCGCCATTCGCTGCCGAGCCGGTGTCCTTGGAGTTTTTGGCCAGGTCTTCGAACTTGGCGCCGCCTTTCAGCTTGGCGATGATGTCGTTAGCTTCTTTTTCGGTTTCCACCAGGATGTGGCGCACGTGGTATTCCTTGTCGCCTTCGGCGGCAACGGCGCGGTCGTATTCAGCCTTGATCTCGGCATCGCCAACCGGGTTCTTCTTCACGTAGTCAGCAGCCAGGGCGTTCAGCATGATGTCCTGACGAGCCTGTTCCAGGGCGGTGGTCACGTCCTTGCTCTTGGACAGGCCTTGCTTCTCGGCTTCCTGGATCATTACTTCGCGGCCGATCAGGGACTTCTTGATCATGTCGCGCAGTTGCGGGGTGTCTTGCTGCTGGCCTTGGGCAACGACTTGCTTGACCAGGGCGTCAACTTTGGCGGTCGGGATGGCTTTGCCATTGACGACAGCGGCGTTCTGGGCGAAAGCTGGTGCAGCGGCAACGGCGATAAGTGCGAGCAGCAAGCGGGCTGGCTTGAAAGTCATTTAGTCTAATTCCTAGGGAAAGTTTACTGAATTGCGGGGATTTTGGGCTGGTTCGCCGAGATGTCTCTACTATTCAACGATCGAGGTTCTTTTTGATGTTTCCCAAAAACTCCGCGCATATCATACTTCGGACGGTGCCAGTGCGGTAATGGCCAATGCATGAATTTCTTTATGCATCATATCGTGCACGGAATCATACACCAGACGATGGCGCATGACGAGTTTCACACCTTCGAATTTAGTAGAGACAATTTTCAGTCGGTAATGGCCGCCGCCGGAGGCAGCGCCGGCATGGCCGGCATGCAGGGCCGATTCATCATCGAGCACAATTTCCGACGGGGCCAGTGCTGCTTCCAGGCGTTCACGAATCTTGGTCAGGCGCGGGTCGCTCATGCTTCATCCTTAATATGTTTAGAGAGGTAGAAAGCCTGCGCGATAAAGAACACCAGCATCAATCCGGTAACGCCGAAGGCCTTGAAATTGACCCAGGCATCGTTATCCGACTTGAACAGGATGAAGGCGACAAACAGGTTAACAAAACCCAACACCAGCCAGAAGGTAATCCACATGAAATGCAGGCGCACCCAGACGTGCTCCGGCAGTTGCACCTGCTTTTCCATCGCCAGGCGAATCATGTTTTTATCGAAGAAGCGGTAAGCAACCAACATAGCAGTGGCCAGGAACCAGTAAATAATGGTCGGCTTCCACTTGATAAAGTCATCGTCGTGGAAATAGATCGTCATGCCGCCAAATACGATAAACACTACAAGGGAAACCCATAGTACTCCGTCGACTTTCTTGCGACGTGCCAGCAGATATAACACCTGGGCAGCGGTGCCGATAATACCGACGATGGTGGCGGCTACGATCGGCGCCTGAGAAGCCGGAATTGCGCCTCCGGATACCAGGCTGCCTAAATGGGCATTCAGCATGGCGTGCACAGCTTCCTGGTGGCCGCCGGCGAATTTGTAGCTGACAAAGAACAGAATCAGCGGAAACAGGTCGAAAATAATCTTCATCTTATTAAGGCGTTGGTTCGAAACGCAGCGACGCCGAATTAATGCAATAGCGTAATCCGGTCGGCGGCGGACCATCAGGGAAGACATGGCCTAGGTGGGCATCACATACTGCACAGATGATTTCGGTGCGCAGCATACCATGCGAACGGTCCGTTTTCTCGATGATATTCGCTGGATTGAGCGCCTTGAAGTAGCTCGGCCAACCGCAGCCGGAATCGAACTTGGCATCCGATTCGAACAAGGGCGTATTGCAGCAGACGCAGGTATAGATGCCGTGCTCGTGGTGATCCCAGAACTTGCCGGTAAACGCGCGTTCGGTAGCGGCGTGGCGCGTGACCTGGTATTCCATCGGGTCGAGCTGGGCGCGCCATTCGGCATCGGTCTTGACTACTTTATCGCTCATTTTTTTTTGATCTCACGAAGAGCAGCTTACCGATAGCTGGCTGGACCAGTCCGGCGGGAAGCCTGCGTATTGTTCATTTTCGGGTTGCTCGTCGAACGGACGTGCGAGCAGTGCCAACAGGCGCTCGACTTCGGAAAAGTCTTTATTCTGCGCCTTTTCGATGGCGACCTGTGCCATATAGTTTCGCAGCACGTATTTGGGGTTGACCTGATCCATCGCAAGCTTTCGCGCAGCATCGTCGCTGCCTTCGGCGCGCAAGCGAGCGCGGTAGGCCTCTGCCCAATTATCGAAAGCGGGGCGGTCAATAAACAGGTCGCGCAGCGGTTCATCGCCTTCGGGGCCGCTGGCATGCAAGCCGCCCAGTCGGCGGAAGAAGATGGTGAAATCGGTGTGGTTGGCTTGCAGCACGGCAAACAAACCATCGAGCAGCTCGCGATCGCCTTCCCGCACGGTCGTCAAACCAAGCTTGGCGTGCAGCAGCTTATCGATATGTTGGGCGAACTCAGCTTGGTAGACATCCAATGCTTCCTGCGTTAGCTCCACTTCGCCGATCAACGGCAAGAGCGCTTGTGCCAGTGCATAGCAGTTCCAGTGTCCGATTTGCGGCTGGTTCGAGTAGGAATAGCGGCCGCGGTCGTCGCTGTGGTTGCAGATCTGGTTGGCATCGAAGCCATCCATGAAGCCGAATGGGCCGTAATCGAGCGTTTGGCCTAGGATCGACATATTGTCCGAATTCATTACGCCATGCATGAAGCCGACAGCCTGCCAGTGCGCAATCATGCGCGCTGTGCGGCGGGTGACTTCTTCCAGCAACGCGGCGTAAGGGTTTTCCTCGTCCCGCAGGGAAGGGTAGAAACGATCGATGACGTAATCGGCCAATTGCTTCAGTTCTTCCTGCTTGCGGTTGTAATACCAGTGCTCGAACGAACCGAAGCGGATGAAGGTCGGCGCCATGCGCACGACAACGGCAGCCGTTTCGATCGATTCACGCACAATGCCCTGGTCTGAACCCACTACCGACAAAGCGCGGGTGGTCGGGATGCCGAGGCCGTGCATAGCCTCCGAGCACAGGAATTCGCGGATTGAAGAGCGCAGTACGGCGCGGCCATCGCCCATCCGTGAATACGGAGTCATGCCGGCGCCTTTCAGTTGCAGCTCGACCGGGCCTTCGCTGGTCGCGATATCGCCGAGCAGGATGGCGCGGCCGTCCCCTAACTGGCCTGCCCAGACGCCAAACTGATGGCCGGAATATACGGCCGCCAGCGGTTTTGAACGCTCGGCGACGCGGTTGCCGATCAATACTTCAATTGCTTGTTGAGTTGCAAGTGCCGCGGGCTCCAACCCAATCATGCTTGCGGCGGAAGGGCTTACCGCGACCAGATAGGGCGCCGGCAGCGGCGTTGGCATCAGGTGCGTATAGAACGCAGGCGGCAAACCTGCGAAGGAATTTTCAAACTGGAAGTTAATAGCGCTCATGTCAGGCGCATTGTAACGCAGGCATCGCGGGGTGGTTAGCGCCCTAAGGGAAAGCTAAGTTTCTGTTTGCCCTCGATGCAAGTGTGCTTTTGCTTCAACTGACTTGCTGTCGAAAAGTTTTACAGCTGATGACTGCGAAATCAATATGGCTGAGGTTAACTGGTTGATTCTATTCATTTGTAATTTTCAGGCACGCTTGATGCATAGACTTAGGCATTACAACCAGGCGGGGGATGCCATGAAAATCTTAAATAAAGTGTTGGGTGCTGCTGCTCTGATCCTTGCTGCTTCGATGCCTGTAGCACAAGCCGATGTGGTCTACAGCTTCACGAATCCGGCCTATTCTGGTGCAGATTTGCCGGGCGTCGTTCCTGGCCAGATCTTTGCAACCGGGACGTTCTCGCAAATTGCTAATGGCGACCTGCAATTGAGATTGGACGTAACTTCCCTCGTTGGGGCGTCCATCATCACCGCTTGGTATTTCAACATCAACGTGGACCCTGCAACGTTGTCGTTCGCTAATGCCATCGACCCGGCCGCAGTTGACGCAAGCAGCATGCTCCAGCGTAACCAAAATACCTGCTGCAGCGCTGACGGCACTGGTGAACACGACTTCGCTATCTTCTTTGACCCTAGTACGGCGGAACTGGCCGGCGGCCACTACGCCCTGATTAACATCTCCTCGTCCACTACCGACCTGACGTTGGCAATGCTCGCAGGCCAGCTGTCTGTGATGCCAAACCATACGACCGGCTTTGGCGCTGCCATTCACGTGCAGCGGATCCCTCAAGGGGAAGGCAGCGGCTGGTTCGTGAATTGCATCCCTAGCGCGAATCAGCCTTGCGAACCTCCAGGTGAACCTGAAGGCAACCCTACTCCAGAACCTGGGACTCTGGCTCTGCTTGGACTTGGTTTCGGTGTGATGGCTTATCGCCGTCGCAAACAGTAAGCAACCCAGGCATCGAAATTAAAAACCCGCAGCGAGCTGCGGGTTTTTTTCGTTGCTTACCTCGTCACGCTGACGGAGTAGCTAGACGTGTTGCCAGCCTTGTCTTTCGCAACAGCTTTTACCACGTGGGTGCCGCGGGGTTCACGGTTGGTTTGCCAGTTGTACGACAGGCTGCTGCCTGTGCCGCTGGCCTTGAGTGCACCGTCGATGTAAATCCAGACCGCCAGTTCGCTTGCCGGCTTGTTGTCCGAAGCACTCAGGCTCACAGTCACGTTGCCATTGACTCGGCCAGCAACCGGATTCGTCACGCGAACGGTCGGTGGCGTGGTGTCGGTGGTCACGATGGTGGTGGTGCTGTTGGCTACGTTTACCGAAACCGGCGAAGAACTGGTCACATTGCCTGCTGAATCGTAGGCAATCGCGGTCAAGGAAGCCATGCCGTTTGCAACGCCTTTGGAGTCCCAGCTAAATGCGAAAGGAGCGCTGGTATCGGTGGCAACAACAGTGCTGTTGACTTTCAGCTCGACGCGCGCCACGCCCACGTTATCCGCCGCATTGACCGAAACTGGCACAAGGCCGGAAACAGTGCTGCTACCCAGTGGGGCTGCGATTGCGACGGTTGGCGAACTGGTGTCGGCGACAACCTGGGTGCTGCCCTTGGCCTTCAACACTGCGGCGGCAGCATTGACGCGGCCGTAACCGAAGTAAATGTCGCGGCCGGCAGTGCCGAGGTCCACGGCGGTGGTGAACAGGATGTTCTGTACCTGGTCGGCGGTCAGCGACGGGTTGGCAGCCATCACCAGTGCTGCAGCGCCTGCAGCGACCGGCGACGCAAAGGAAGTGCCGTTCCAGGCGCCATAGCTGCCACCCTTGTTGGTGGTGTAGATGTTCGAACCAGGGGCCGACAAGGACACGAAGGCGCCGTAGCTGGAGAAACTGGAGCGATTGTCGTAGGCGTCGGTGGAAGACACGGCGATCAGGGCGGTGCTAGGGGTGAAGCCTTCGTCACGGTTGTTGTTGTTCGCGGAGACGAACAGCAAGCCGCCTTTGCCCTTCAGGTAGTTACCGGCACTCTGGACGGCGGTGCTGTTGGGCGCATTGGAGAAGGATACATTGACTACTTTCGCGCCATGGTCGGCAGCGTAAGTCACGCCGCTGGCGATGGTCGAGGCGTAGGCATAGCACAAACCATCGCTGCCCTTGTACGCAATACGCAGCGGCATGATCTTCGACTGGCCCGACACGCCGGAAACGCCGGTGGCGTTGTTGCCGGCAGCAGCGGCGGCGCCAGCGACAGCGGTACCGTGGCCGCACAGATCGGAGGTATCGGCGCTATTGCCATAGATGTCCCGGCCGGCGACCATGCGTGGTGCCAGGTCAGGGTGGGTGCCGTCAACGCCGGTATCCAGGATGGCGATGGTGATGCCGGCACCCTGGGTGCTATCCCATGCCGAAGGCGCGCCGATCTTGGCGATGTGCCACTCGCTGCCCAGGTACGGATCGTTCAGCGTTGCCGCAACAGGAACGCGCACGTCCAGTTCGGCAAACTTGAAATGGGGGTTGTGCTTGAGCTTGTTGGCGATGGCCTTTTCGGAACCATGCGGCACATCGATCACGTGGATATTACTCTGGCCGAGTTTCTGGGCTTTGCCTGCGCCAAACGATTTCAGGCTTTTCTCGAACTCATCGGCAGTGATGCCAGCCTGCGGTTCGACGATGATGCGGCCCTCGGCGTAATCGGCTTCAAAATCTGCTGGGGCTGCCACAGCCAGGGGAGCGGATGCGGCGAGGAGGAGGGAGAGAATGGTGTTTAGTTTCTTCATCAGGCGAGTCCTGTTTTCGAAGTTTCAGAAAATGGGACTGCCGCTGCCCTTTCGGGCAGTTTGAGAGCACACCGGGGACTTCAGTGTCACCTGTGTATCTGGCAGTCCAGCCGTCGTCGACGCCGGGGGCGTCATTAGACCGTTGACTTTGCGTCCCATGCTTTCGCATGGTTTGCCTTTGTCAGACTTCAGGTTCAATAGTAACTCGAGTTTTACCGTGCGGCAAATGAATTTGCCCTCGATTTACATCCTGAAACAAATCAATCTGATTAATTATGCAAAGTTGGCTTGCAAGATTGTAGCGAATAATATTATTCAGTCAAATCAATGAGTTAACTAATGGCGCGCGGAAATGTTTATTAACTCAATTTCATTTGGCGCGGTATTAACTGATATTTCCGAGCCATAATAAAAAAAAGCCCGGCCTAAGCCGGGCTCAAACAGGGTTCAGTATTAATTAGCGGGTCACTTGCACGCTGGTGGYGGTGGTGTTGCCGGCTGCATCCTTGGCTACTGCCTGGACGGTGTGGGCGCCCGARGCGATCTTGCGGGTGTTCCAGCTATAGGACAGCGAAGARCCGGCGCCCGAGGCTTTCAGTTGACCGTCGATGTACACGCTCATGTTGATGCCGGCGGCGCCGCTGTTGTCCGAAGCGTTGAGGGTGACGTTCACGGTGCCGCTGACGGTGCCGGAGGTCGGGTTGGTGATGGCCAGCACAGGTGCGGTGGTGTCGGCAACCGGCGCAGCGACGGCGTTCGAAACGTTCACCTGCACGGTGCTGGAAGAAGCCACGTTGCCTGCTGCGTCATAAGCGACGGCCACCAGGTTGTTCATGCCGTTGGCGACACCGGTCGAATCCCAGGAGAAGCCGTAAGGGCCGGCCACGTCGGAGGCGACCACGGTGCCGTTGACCTTCAGGTCGACGCGGCTCACGCCCACGTTATCCGCAGCGTTCACGCTGACCGAAACCAGGCCGGACACGGTGCTGCTGCCCAGCGGAGCGGCGATCGACACAGTCGGTGCCATGGTGTCGGCAGCCGGCATGGACTTGGCGGCAGCCACGGCGGCGGCGGCATTGACACGGCCGTAGCCGAAGTAGATGTCGCGGCCGGCGGTGCCCAGGTCGACTGCGGTGCTGAACAGGATGTTCTGTACCTGGTCGGCGGTCAGCGATGGGTTGGCCGACATCACCAGCGCTGCGGCGCCTGCCGCCACTGGCGAGGAGAAGGAAGTGCCGTTCCAGCCGCCGTAGCTGCCACCCTTGTTGGTGGTGTAGATGTTCGAGCCAGGCGCTGCCAGGGACACGAASGCGCCATAGCTGGAGAAGCTGGAGCGGTTGTCGGCGCTGTCGGTAGACGAGACGGCGATCAGGGCGGTGCTGGGGGTGAAGCCTTCGTCGCGGTTGTTGTTGTTCGCGGAGACGAACAGCAGGCCGCCTTTGCTCTTCAGGTAGTTACCGGCGCTCTGCACAGCGGTGCTGCTGGCGGCGTTGGAGAACGATACGTTGACGACTTTCGCGCCGTGGTCGGCAGCGTAGGTCACGCCGCTGGCGATGGTGGAAGCGTAGGCATAGCACAGGCCGTCAGTGGTGTTCTTGTACGCGATACGCAGCGGCATGATTTTCGACTGGCCCGACACGCCGGCGACGCCGGTGGCGTTGTTGCCGGCAGCAGCAGCGGAGCCGGCGACGGCGGTGCCGTGGCCGCACAGGTCGGAAGAGTCGGCAGTGTTGCCGTACATGTCCCAGCCGGCCACCATGCGCGGTGCCAGGTCAGGGTGGGTGCCGTCCACGCCGGTATCCAGGATGGCGATGGTGACGCCAGAGCCCTGGGCGCTATCCCAGGCAGCCGGGGCGCCGATCTTGGCGATGTGCCATTCGCTGCCCAGGTATGGGTCGTTCAGTGCCGCAGCGACTGGCACGCGGGTGTCCAGTTCGGCGAACTTGAAGTGCGGGTTGTTCTTCAGCTTGGCAACCACCGACTTTTCCGAGCCGTGTGCCACGTCGATCAGGTGGATGTTGCTCTGGCCCAGCTTGCGCGCATTGCCGGCGCCGTTTGCTTTCAGGAGCTTGCCGAATTCAGCCACGGTCAGGCCAGCTTTCGGTTCCACGATGATGCGGCCTTGGGCGAAGTCTTCAGATTGAGCGGCGAAGGCTGGTGCAGCCAGGGTAGCGATGGCGGTAGCGATTGCGGCGGAGAAGGTGGTGATGGTTTTCATGGTGCGAGTCCCTGTTTTCAAAAAATAAAAAACGAGGACTGCCCGCCGGTCTAAAAGCCGGTAGAAGACTGCATCACACAACCGGCACAGGCGTATCAACGCCCATGCATGTGGGGATACTTTTGTCTGGCAGTCCTGCCGTCATGGGGCCGAAGCCCTTTAGACCGATGACTTTGCGTCCCGCAGTTTCCCGCGGTTTGCCCTTATCAGATCTTGCTGTACGGAACTATATGCGGCCAATTGCCGCATGGCAAGCAGAATTTTAAAACTTTTTTTGAATGTCGCAATTAAGTCTGGAATTAAAGAAACTTTAGTTAATTCAATGGCTTGNGCGGCCAATTGCCGCATGGCAAGCAGAATTTTAAAACTTTTTTTGAATGTCGCAATTAAGTCTGGAATTAAAGAAACTTTAGTTAATTCAATGGCTTGCAATATTTCTTTATGTTACTTGTCATTTCGTAGTAACAATAATACTTTTAAATAAAAACGGCTGGCAAATCGAATGAAAATTTATTTGGGCGCATTGGCGACATTCACTTGTACGGCGCTGGAAGTAGTCACGTTTCCAGCAGCATCGTAGGCGAGGGCGACCAGGGTGTTGATGCCATTGGCAACGGTGGTGGAATCCCAGCTGAAGCCGAAGGGGACGGAGCTGTCGGAAGCGACCAGGCTGCCGTTTACCTTCAGGTCGACACGCGACACGCCCACGTTATCGGATGCCGTCACGTCAAACACCACGAGGCCCGAAACGCTGCTGCTGCCACCAGGCGTGGCGATGGAGACGCTGGGTGGCGACGTGTCGGGCACCGGCACAGGCTTGGCGGCGGCAACCGCTGCGGCGGCATTGACTCGGCCGTAACCGAAATAGATGTCGCGTCCTGCCGTCCCGAGGTCGACCGCAGTATTGAATAAGATGTTTTGCACCTGGTCAGCAGTCAGGGCCGGATTTACCGACATAACGAGGGCGCCGACGGCAGCCGCGATCGGGCTGGAAAACGAGGTGCCGTTCACGCCGCCGTAGCCGCCGCCTTTGACGGTGGTGTAAATGCCCGACCCGGGAGCCGACAGCGCGACAAAGGCGCCATAACTGGAGAAACTCGAGCGTGCGTCGTTCGGGTCAGTCGAGGACACCGGAATCATACTTGTGGTCGGGATAAAGCCTTCGTCACGGTTGTAGTTGCCGGCTGAAACGAAGAGCAGACCGCCCTTGCTGCGCAGGTAATTGGCAGCGCTCTGCACCGCCTGGCTGGACGGGACGCTGGCGTAGCTGATATTCGCAATCCTGGCGCCGTGGTCGGCTGCCCACGTGAGCCCGCTGGCCATGGTGGAGAAATACGCGTAGCAGGAGCCGGAACTGACAAAGGCAATGCGGACGGGCATGATCTTGGCCCGGCCGGCGACACCCGCAACTCCCAGTGCGTTATTGGTCACGGCAGCGGCGGAACCGGCAACCTTGGTGCCGTGGCCGCACACGTCGGCTGTGTTGGTATTGTTGTCGTAGCTGTTATATCCCGCGACCATATTCGCAGCCAGGTCGGCATGGGCCGAATCGACCCCGGAGTCGAGGATGGCAATGGTAATGCCCGAACCTTGGGCAGAATCCCAGGCGGTATTGGCAGCAATCTTATTGATATGCCACTCACTGCCGAGGTAAGGGTCATTGGCTGTGGCTGCGACTGGCACCATCTGGTCCAATTCGGCGAACTTGAAATGCGGGTTGTTTTTTAGCCTGTTGACCATGGCCCGTTCGGAGCCTTTGGTTAGTTCAATAATATGAATATTACTTTGTCCTAGCTTCCTGAGCTTTCCAAACCCGCCCGGGGCGAGAAACTGTGACATTGCGTCGACGGTAAGGCCCGCTCTCGGCTCCACCAGGATGCGGCCCGGTGCAAACAATTCTGGCTGGGAGGCGAGGGCTGGGGCCGCAAAGGCGGCGAGGGCGACTACGGTGATAGATTTCATGGTGCGAGTCCTTATGCTTGAACACGTATCAGAATCCAGAAGTCGATATTAGGCGCCGATTTGTTGCGTAGCAAGCGCTATCAGCGGTTTCTTTTGTAAAATCAGATACTTACAATATTCAAGTAATGAAGAACTGCGCACGACCGTTCTATTTCTGGGGTATAGTATCTGCTCGGCACCACCATCAAACCAAGAAGGAAGAGACAATCCATGAGCGCAGACTACGCAGTCCACGGTTCCATCGCCGTCATTTCGCTGAATAATCCTCCGGTCAACGGCCTTGGCCTGGCCACGCGTGCCGCGGCGGTCGAAGGAATTCGCAAAGCCGAGGAAGACAGTGCCGTTAAGGCTGTGGTGTTGACTGGCGCAGGCAAGGCATTTTCCGGCGGCGCGGATATCAAGGAATTCAATTCTCCCAAAGCGTTGACCGAGCCGACCCTGCACAGCCTGATCCGCGCGGTCGAGGGTTGCAGCAAGCCGGTGGTGGCCGCCATCCATTCGGTTGCCATGGGTGGTGGGCTGGAACTGGCATTGGGGTGCCATTACCGTGTAGCGTTGCCTGGCGCCCAGATCGCTTTGCCGGAAGTGAAACTTGGCTTGCTGCCGGGTGCCGGCGGCACCCAGCGCCTGCCGCGCGTGCTCGGCCTGGAGATGGCGCTGAACATGGTTGTCTCCGGCACGCCTGTACTGTCCGAGAAACTGGCTGGTACCGCTTTGTTCGACAAGCTGCTGCCAGCCGGGGCCGACCTGCTTGCCGAGGCAAAGGGTTTTGCCGAAAGCATTGCCGATGTTCGCCCATTGCCGAAAGTACGCGACCGGAAAGTCGATTACCCGAATCATGAAGCATTCCTGCAGTTCAGCCGAAACACCGTCAAAGCGGTCGCCGGTCCGTTCCCGGCTCCGCTGGAATGCCTGGAAACCGTGGCGGCCTCGGTTACCATGGAGTTCGAGGCCGGGCTGAAGTTCGAGCGCGAGCGCTTCCTGCACCTGATGCAGACTACCGAATGCAAATCCCTGCGCCATGCATTTATCGCGGAGCGTGCTGCAAGCAAGATTCCCGATGTCACGGCCGATACCCCCGTTCGCGAGATCCGCAAGGCAGCCGTGATCGGCGCCGGCACCATGGGCGGCGGCATTGCGATGAACTTTGCCAATGCGGGTATTCCGGTCATGCTGCTCGAGACCAGGCAGGAAGCGCTGGACAAGGGTTTGGCAACCATCCGCAAGAACTATGAAAACACCCTGAAGAAGGGCAAGCTGACGCAGGATAAATTCGACCAGCGCGTGGCCTTGATCGGCGGCACCCTGGATTACGCGGCGATTGCCGATGCCGATATCGTCATCGAAGCGGTGTTCGAGGAGATGGGCGTCAAGGAGGCCGTATTCCGCAAGCTGGACGAGGTTATGAAGCCGGGGGCGATCCTGGCCTCCAACACCTCGACGCTGGACCTGGACAAGATTGCCGCTTTCACCAGCCGTCCGCAGGATGTGATCGGAACGCACTTCTTCAGTCCTGCTAACGTGATGAAATTGCTCGAGGTGGTACGCGGCAAGGCAAGCGGCAAAGACGTGCTGGCCACCACCATGGCGTTATCGAAGAAGTTGAAAAAGACCGGTGTGGTGTCGGGTGTTTGCGATGGCTTTATCGGCAACCGCATGATCGAACAGTACTTCCGCCAGGCTGGCTTCCTGCTGGAGGAAGGCGCGTTGCCGGAGCAGGTGGATAAGGCGATTGAAAAATTCGGCTTCCCAATGGGGCCTTTCCGCATGAGCGACCTGGCAGGCAATGACATTGGCTGGTACATCCGCAAGCGCCGGTACGTCGAGAAGCCGGACGTGGTGTACTCCAGGACCGCCGACCTGCTGTGCGAGATGGGCCGTTTTGGGCAGAAAACCAGCGGCGGCTGGTATGACTATAAAGAAGGCGACCGTAAGGCATACCCAAGCGCGGTGGTGAACGAGATGATCGTCAAGCACTCGGCCGATATTGGCGTTGAGCGCCGCCAGATCGGCGAGCAGGAAATTGTTGAGCGACTGATTTATGCGCTGGTGAATGAAGGCGCCTTGATCCTGGAAGAGGGCATTGCCTTACGCGCTTCCGACATCGACATGGTCTACCTGACCGGCTACGGCTTCCCCTTGTACCGTGGCGGCCCGATGTTCTATGCCGACACGGTTGGCCTGGTGAATGTGCTGGGCAGCATCGAGAAGTTCGCCAAGGGTCGCCATAGCGAAGCATGGAAACCGGCCCCGCTGCTGGCCAAGCTGGCAGCGGAAGGCAAGGGTTTCAATAGTTGAAACGGAGCCGCCCGCGTCCGCAGCAAGCCCAGTGTCCCGGCACTGGAAGGTAATCAGGCAATGCGTTTGCGCATGCGCGTCAACGGTACCGAGACGTTGCCGGGCAGCGCAATCGCGAAGTCCTCTACCGATTCAAAGCCGCAGGCAGCATAGAGCGGCACGCCAGGCATGGTGGCCGCAAGTTCCATTGCCAGGAAACCGGCTGCGGCGGCCTCGCGTTCGCAGTGTTCCATCAGCATGCGCCCCAGGCCCTGGCGCGGCGCCGCCGGATCGACAAAGAAAGCCCGGATGCGGGCGGGCTGGGTCGCTTGATCGAGCAGTGGATCTGGTCCCGATTTGTGCCGGTCCCCGCCGAACAGGGTGGCGCGCTTGCTCCAGCCGCCACAGGCCCGCAGTTCGCCATCGCGTTCGATGACGAAGTAAGTTCCATCCTCCACCAGTTGCGTATCGACGCCGAAGACATGGCGCGTCACGGCGGCGGCCTGTTCGTCGGTATAGAAACCCTTGCTGAGCTGGATTCCCGAGCGCCGGATCAGGGCCTCCATGGCCGGGATATCGGCTGTTGTGGCGATGCGCAGTGTGGCTGGATTTGTCATTCGGAAATGCTATCATAGGGTGGCACCCAGGGAGAAACCATGCGCAAATTTGCTGCTGCAATCTTCGCCTTGCTTTGCTGCCTTCCGGCGGCCGCCCGCGACCTGCTGGTGATCGGAACCCATTTCGAACGCGTGTACGAGCGCGGCCAGGAAGGCGAGATCGTCGGCCTGGGACCGGAGGTGGTGCGCCTCATCGCCCAACGCCTGGGGCATCGCGCAGTCTTTGAACTTTACCCATGGGCGCGTGCCCAGGCCCTGGTCGCACAGGGCAAGGCCGATATCCTTGTCGGTCCCTACAAGACATTCGAGCGCCAGCAGCTCATGTCGTTTTCGAAGCTGCCGTTCTACCAGGACCAGATGGTGTTTTACGTCCGTAAAGGCGCGATGCAGGACTGGGATGGGGATTATGCTTCCTTGTCCGAACAGCGCATCGCTATCGTCAATGGCTGGTCTTATGGTGCGGGATTCGACAAGGCCCGTCCGCAGCTAAGGCTGGACGTGGTGAATAGCGTCGACAGCGGGCTGAAAATGCTGGCGGCACAACATGCGCAAATGTTTGCCAGTAATCGCCGCAATACGGAGCCGGTGCTGGGCAGGCTGGGCTTGTCCGGCCAGTTGGCCATGCTGCCGCGCGTAATCGAGGTGCAGGAGGGATACTTCGCATTCCCGAAGCGTCCCGCCGGAGACGCGTTGCGCAAGGAATTCGATGCTGAATTCCAGCGCCTGGTCGATAGCGGGGAGCTGAAGCGCCTCGGCCTGCGGCACGAAGTGAATGTGCCTTAGCGGCGCTCCGGCGTGAGCACGGTCGGCAGCGCCTTCGGCAACGTGGCTGGATAGTCCCGGCTGAAATGCAGGCCGCGGCTTTCCCGCCGCTGCAGGGCGCTGTTGACGATCAGCGAGGCGACCTCCACCAGGTTGCGCAGTTCCAGCAAGTCGCTGGTGATGCGGAAATGGCGGTAGTACTCGTCGATTTCCTCCTTCAGCAGGGCGATGCGGTGTTGAGCACGCTCCAGGCGCTTGGTGGTGCGGACAATGCCCACGTAGTTCCACATGAAGCGGCGCAGTTCGTCCCAGTTGTGGGCAATGACCACTTCTTCGTCGGCATCGGTCACGCGGCTTTCATCCCAATCGGGCAGGTATGGCGTGCTTTCCTTATCCTTGGCGAGGATGTCCTGGGCGCAGGCACGGCCGATCACCACGCATTCGAGCAGGGAGTTGCTGGCGAGGCGGTTGGCGCCATGCAGGCCGGTGCAGGCGGTTTCACCCACGGCATACAAGCCTGGAAGATCGGTGCGGCCGAACAGGTCGGTCACCACGCCGCCGCAGGTGTAATGTGCGGCCGGCACGATCGGAATCGGTTGCCTGGTGATGTCGATGCCCAGTTCCAGGCAGCGGGCATAAATGGTCGGGAAGTGCTCGATCAGGAAGTCGGCAGGCTTGTGGCTGATGTCCAGGTGTACGTAATCTAGGCCGCGCTTCTTGATCTCGAAGTCGATGGCGCGCGCCACGACGTCGCGCGGCGCCAGTTCGGCGCGTTCGTCGTGGGCCAGCATGAAGCGCTGGCCGGCGGCGGCACCGGCTTCCGGCGGCAGTTTGAGCAGCCCCCCTTCGCCGCGGATCGCTTCCGTAATCAGGAAGGACTTGGCGTAGGGGTGGTACAGGCAGGTCGGGTGGAACTGGATGAACTCCATGTTCGATACGCGGCAACCGGCGCGCCAGGCCATCGCAATGCCGTCGCCGCTGGCGGTGTCGGGATTGGTGGTGTACAGGTAGACCTTGCCGGCGCCGCCGGTCGCCATCACCGTATGTTCGGCGGTGACAGTGTGCACCCGGCCGGTTGTCACGTCTTGCACATACAGGCCGTGGCAGCGTGGCTGCGAGCTGGCCGGGCGCGGCCCCAGCTTGTCGGTGGTGATCAGGTCAATTGCGCAATGCTGCTCGAACAGGCTGATATTCGGATGCGCACGCACTTTTTCTTCCAACGTGACCTGCACGGCGTGGCCGGTGGCGTCGGCCGCATGGATGATGCGGCGCTGGCTATGGCCGCCTTCGCGGGTAAGGTGGAAGCCCAGTTCGGCGCTTTCGTCGCGGGTGAAAGGAACGCCGAGGCCAATCAGCCATTCGATGGCCTCGCGTCCATGCTCGACGATGAAACGGGTGGCGCCTTCATCGCACAAGCCGCCGCCGGCCACCAGCGTGTCGGCAATATGCTGTTCGTGGCTGTCGCCAGAATCGAGCACGGCGGCAATGCCGCCCTGGGCCCAGTTGCTGGCGCCATCGAGCAGCGCGCGTTTGGAAATGATGGCTACTTTGCGGCTTTCCGCCAGGTGGAGTGCAACAGAGAGGCCGGCCAGGCCGCTGCCGACAATCACAACGTCGAATTTCATGGGGTTTCGGATTGTTTTTTCGCGTAATAAGCAACAATATAAACTATTTGCCGTTGCGCTGCCTCAAAAGCCCCACTGACGGCATGCTGCATCATGGGCTCATGACCAAGAAAAAGCTGCTCGTGGTGGAGGACGACGTCGGCCTGCAAAAGCAGTTGCGCTGGGCCCTGGACGCGTATGAAGTGGTATTTGCGGGCAACCGCGATGCCGCCCTCGGCCAGTTGCGCCGTCATCAGCCTGCGGTGGTTACCATGGACCTGGGCCTGCCTCCGGAGCCCGACAGCGCGTGCGAAGGCTTGCTGTTGCTGCAGCAGATGCTGGCAATTGCGGCCGATACCAAAGTGATCGTCCTGTCGGGCAACCAGGACCGGGAAAATGTGCTGAAAGCGATGGCGCTTGGCGCCTACGACTTCCACCAGAAGCCCCTGGATGGCGACATGCTGCGCCTGATGGCGGAGCGCGCATTCTTCCTGCACGCCGTCCAGCAGGATAACCGCCGCATGCTGCAGACCGAGACTGACTCTCCATTGGCGGGCTTGGTGACGCGCGATCCCGGCATGCTGCGGGTGTGCCGCAGCATCGAAAAGGTCGCTCCCAGTACCGCCACCGTGATGTTGATGGGGGCTTCCGGTTGCGGCAAGGAAGTGCTGGCGCGCGGCCTGCACGAGCTGAGCGCGCGGCATGATCGGCGCATGGTGGCCATCAATTGCGCTGCCATCCCCGAACACCTGCTTGAAAGCGAGCTGTTTGGCTATGAGAAAGGGGCTTTTACCGGCGCCGAACGGCAGACGCTGGGAAAGATCGAACTGGCGGCAGGCGGTACCTTCTTCCTTGACGAAATTGGCGACATGGCGCTGCCGCTGCAGGCAAAGATGCTGCGTTTCCTGCAGGAGCGCGTGATCGAACGGCTCGGTGGGCGCAGCGAGATTGCGGTCGACGTGCGCATCGTTTGTGCCACGCATCGCAACCTGAAGGTCATGGTCGATGAAGGCCGTTTTCGGGAAGACCTGTTTTATCGCCTGAGCGAGATTGTGCTGATTGTGCCACCGCTGCGCGAACGGATCGGCGATGCAGTGCTGCTGGCGCAGCATTTCCGGCACCGCTTCCTGCAAACCGAGGGCCGTCCCGCGCTGCCATTCCATCCGGACGCACTGGCTGCCATTGAAGCGTATGGCTGGCCGGGCAATGTGCGGGAGATCGAGAATTGCATCAAGCGCGCAGTGATCATGAGTGAAGGCCCGCACATCACGCTTGACGACCTGGGCCTGCCGCCTGGCGCCCCCCAGGCCGAGAATATCGACTTGCGCGATGCGCGCAATGCCGCCGAATACCGTGTCATGGTGAAGGCGCTGGCGCGAACCGGCGGCAATATCGCGCGTGCTTCCGAACTGCTTGGGGTGAGCCGCCCCACGTTGTACGACTTAATGAGCCACCACGGGATCAAGTGACTCGGCTTCGCGCCACTCGCGGGCCGCTTTCAATTGCTGCCGCAGGCCGGGGAGGGGGAAGCCGAGCCCATAAGCTTTATGGGCAGCTTCCAATGCGGCCGGCCATTCCTTTTGCCGTACTTTGGCCAATCCAAGGTTATACCAGGCAGCAGCATTGCCCGGCTGCACCTGTAGGGCCGCCTGCAGTTGCTCGATCGCGTCAGCGTCGCGCCGTAGCGACAAGAGATAAGCTCCGAACAGGGCCCGCGCAGCCCCGTCTTTTGGCACGAAATCGATGGCGCGCTGGAAATAGCATTCGACGCTGTGCCGGGCGCCTGGCGCCTGGTCCTTCTTGATCCGCAACCCAAGCCGTGCCATCGCGGAAAGGGCGCGGGGATGATTGGGGAAGTGCTCCAGCGTATAGCCGATATCGCCGCCTATCGATCCGGACATCCCCCGCTGCAGGGCTTCCACCTGCGGGCCGAAATGGAAAGTCTCGACAACGTTTAGTCCTTTCGCGTCTTCCAGGTCGTAATAGTCGCCGCCGGTGGCGCCTTTGCTGTAAGGCGGACAATCGCTTGCCAGGGCAACAAGCAGGATCAGGTAGGCTGGCATTGCTGTTCTCCATGTTCAAGCGGGCGTGTATCGAATACGAGCTGCGGCCGCGAGCCGGGGCCTGTGGACAGGTGGATGAATGGCGCACGGCTCGCGAACATCAGCTGCCAGCGCCCAAGTGCAAAGAATGTGGCGCTGCCCAGGGGGATTGCGCCGAGCCGCCGGTGCGCGCGCAGCGAACCCGGGTTGAAGGCGGAAATCCTGCTGCAGGTCCATTGAATGCCGCGCGCGTGCATGCACCGGTGCGCCTCATCCCAAAGCCGGCAAAAGGCAGTTCCGAGGCGCAGGTGCGGCTGCACAAAAACGTCATAGTCCCAGCAGGAACCGGGCGATGGCAGGTAATAGCGTGCACGGACTTCGTCTTCTTCGTAGGCGCCGAGCTGGTACCACAGTATTGCCGCGAGCTCCTTGCCCTTCCAGGCCGCGATGCTGTTGCCGCCCTGGCGAAAGCGCGCCGCGACAACTTCACGAGGACGGGGATATTCCGACGGTAAATCGGATAGGCTCGAGATGGTGGAAATCACGAGCTTTCCAGGCACGCTTCGCATCGCGCTGGACGCTACGCGCTGCGCGACGAAATGGTAGCGCCACACGTGCAAGCCGAGAAAACGCAAGGCGCGCGCGGCGGCGTACCAGGTCGCATTGGCGGCGCCCAGTTCCGAAACGGTGTGCAGGAAATGCGTGGACATGGAACCATTACAGCAAAGCTTCGCGCGGGCTCTTTGAGCTAACGCAAGCGGTTTGGCCGGCGCCTTGCATAGACTGGGACCTCCAGGGAGGAATCATCATGCTGACTGTGCTGATGGCCACGTTCAATGGTGTGCGTACTTTGCCGCAGGTGCTTGATGCCTACACGCAGTTGCATAGTCCCGAAGAAGGCTGGCGCCTGCTGGTGGTCGACAACGGCAGCGACGACGGCACGCGTGAACTGCTGATGTCCTACACCAGCAGGCTTCCGCTGCACTATGCCTACGAGCCTCGGCGCGGCAAGAACGCTGCGCTGAACCATGGGCTTGCGCTGGCGATGAAAGGGCCCGAGACGCGCCTGTTCGTATTTACCGACGACGACGCCACGCCGGACCGGGACTGGCTTGTGCGCTACGCGGATGCGGCCACGGAGCGACAGGGCTTTGCGATTTTCGGCGGCAGCATCGTGCCGGATTGGAGCGAGACGCCGCCGGAATGGCTGCTGCGCCTCGTTCCCTGCGGCTTGACCTATGGCCTGACCGACCCGAAACTGCCGGAAGGTCCCGTCTATCCGGGGCTGGTCTGGGGCGCCAATATGGCGGTGCGCGGGGAAGTATTCCGCCACGGGTATCGCTTTGATGAATCGATCGGGCCAGCGGCGGGTGAGTATGCGATGGGCGGCGAGGTCAGCTTCACCCGTTTGCTGGAGGGCGCTGGATTCCAGTCCTGGTTTTGTCCCGCCGCCCGTGTTGCCCACCACATCCGTCCAGTGCAGTTGACGCCAGCCTGGGTGATGGCCCGTGCCCGGCGCTATGGTCGCGGCGCTTGCCGCCTGACCAAGCCTGGCCAGTTTCCCGAACTGTTTGGTGCGCCGCGCTGGATGCTGCGCAAATACGTGGAAGAACTGGGCGGTCTGGCTGCCGCCACGCTGCTGCGGCAACCGGAACGCATCTTCCAGCGCCGCTGGGAACTTGCGTACCTTGGCGGTTATATCGCGGAAGCGTCGGCCGCTACCAAACGCCCGGCCAGCCGGCGCATCGTGCTGACCAGTTTCTCGGGCGAACTCGGTGGGATGGAACTGCGCATGCTTGACGAAGCGCGCTTCCTGAAGGGCGTCGGTTACGACTGCGTTCTGGCGCCGCCGCGTTTTGTTGGCGATGAACGCTGGCGGCAGTCGGCACAGGATGAGTGTGTCGAGATCGCCGACTTGAATGTGGCGCCGATGCTGGAAGAATGGACATGGCGCCACCTCAATCGCTTGCGCGTGATGGCGTTCAGTGCCCCGGCATTGCGAAGGCTGCGGCCGGACCTGGTGCATGTGGCGTTTTGCTGGACCACCTATGGCGCCAGCGCTTTGTGGCTTGCACAGCATTGCGGTGTGCCGGCGGTAATCAGTGTCCACAACGCGTTTCCACATACCGAATTCAACGAATGGCAGCGCAGCATGCTGCAGCGCGCGATGGCGGGAGTGAAGGGCGTCTACGCGGTGTCGGATTCTGCGATGAAGTATTTCCTGGCGCTGTACCGGCAATGGCTCCCGGTCGACGTGAGGCTGGCGGTGATTCCGAACTGCGTCGACATGCGGCGCTTCCAGGCTTCGCCCCGGCGCCGGTCGGCAGCGCGGCGCCAATGGGGAATTGCCGACAATGACGAGGTGATAGGCAGTGTTGGCCGTCTGTCGGCGCAAAAACGTCCGGAAGAATTGCTGGCGATCTTCGCCCTTCTGGCTAAATCACGACCCCGTTTAAAGCTCCTGCTGGTCGGGACCGGCCCGCTGGAATCTTCGCTGCGCGACCTGGTTCGTCGCCAGCGATTGACACGGCGCGTTATTTTTACGGGCTTCCAGGCCAAGGTCGAGTCCATTATCCCCGCCATGGACTTGCACCTGCTGGTCAGCCGCCGCGAGGGCTTCGGGATTGCGACCATCGAGGCGATGGCTTGTGGTGTGCCCGCCCTGGCCACGCGGGTGCCGGGCAGCGAGGACATCCTCGAAGGCAGCGCAGGCGGCTTGCTGATCGCTCCTGGCGATATCGACAATGCTGTCGCCACGATTACCGCCCTGCTCGACGATCCTGCGCGCCGGGCTGAAATGGGCCGCCGGGGCAGGGCCGAAGTGGAAGCGCGTTATGCGGCCCCTGTGATCAGCGCGCAAGTGGAAGCGTTCTACGCTGGGTTGACGTGAAATGCGCGGGATAGCGCGCAATTTCGCGTTCGGTTTCGCTGAAAAGTATCTGCAGGCAGTACTGGCGTTCATTTCTTCGATAGCGCTTGCCCGGTTGCTTTCGCCGTCGGAGATCGGGGTCTATTCGATAGCCGCAGTGCTGACCGGACTGGCGCAGGTATTCCGGGACCTGGGTACCGGCCAGTTGCTGGTGGCGCGGCGCGAGCTGTCGACTGTTGAACAGCGCGCCCTGCTGACAATTTCGATTGGGATGGGATGGTGCCTCGCGCTGCTGCTTGCCGGCCTGGCCGATTCCCTGGCTGCATTCTATCGCCAGCCTGAACTGGCGAGAGTGCTGCGCATCCTGTCGTTGAATTTCGTGCTGGTCCCATTCTCATCGCAGGTGACGGCCGTATTGCGGCGCGAGATGCATGCCGCTGCACTATTGCGGGTTTCAGCGAGCTACAGCGTGACGCAATTCGCAGCCACCATCGCTTTGGCCGCAAGCGGTTTCGGGACAAGTGCGCTGGCTTGGGGAAGCTTTGCTGCGACGGCCATTGGCTTCCTGGCCGCGCTCGTCCAGCAGCCGGCCGGCATGGCCTGGCGCCCGGGATTGCAGGGCGTATGCGCAATGATTCGGCCCGGAGGACTGGCCGTCGCGGGAAATGTCATCGACGAAGTGGGCGTCGTGGCGCCCGACCTGATCGCCGGAAAGCTGCTCGGTGCGGAGGAGGTGGCATTGCTTGGCAAAGCGCAGTCGGTGCTGTCCCTTTTTAACCAGGCGGTGACCAGCGCTGTGTCGCCAGTTGTCTTTCCCTTGTTCGCGAAGCACGCGCGGGAAGGCGGCGATCCCCTGCAGGCATACATCTCGGCAGCCGCTTGTATTACAGCGTTGTCCTGGCCGTTCTTCCTGTTCGCGGGCCTGTTTGCGGGGCCGCTGGTCACGCTGTTGTACGGGCAGCAGTGGCAAGCATGCGTACCTTTGATACGGATCATGTGTGGTGCTGCCGCGCTGTATAGCATGTTCAATATGGGGCGCTACCTGTTGGTCGCCACGGGGCATATCGGGGCACAGGCGAGAATCGACGCAATAGCAGTGTTGGGGCGTCTGGCCATGCTGCTGCCAGCCGGCCTTGCGGGCCTCAGTTGGCTGGCGGTAGCCGTTGCCCTTAGCCTGGTTTTCCGCAGTTGGCTGGTATTGCGATGCCTGCGCGAATTGTATGGGCTGGAGCTTGCGATGTTGCTGCGGGCTCTGCGCAAGAGTGCTTGCGCTACCGGCGCGGCTGTTGCCCCAGCTTGCCTGGTGCTCGTCGCAGCCCCCGGCGGGGAAATGGGCATCGTGCATCTGGCAGGCGGAGCCAGCGCCGGAGCGCTGGGTTGGGGTCTGGCGATTTGGTTGCAGGGACACCCGCTTGCCGGCTTCCTGCGGCGCGCTGGTTGGCAGCAATGACGGAGGTCCTATGCGTATCGGAATCCTGTCCTATCCCATGTTGTTCCAGCGTGAAGGCGGCCTGCAGGTGCAGGTGCGGGAGACTGTTGCAGCGCTAAACCATCTGGATGCGTCGATGTCGGCAGAACTGGTCGATCCGGCACGCCAGAAGCTGAGCGACTTTGACGTCATTCACGTGTTTTCTGCATTCAACGGCAACTTCCGCGTCGTCGAATCCGCCGTGGAACTCGGTCTTCCCGTCGTTCTTTCACCGTTGGTGTCACCGACCTGGAATCGCAATGCCGGCTTCCGGGCGCGGGTGGCGGACCGACTGGCAGGACGCATTTGTTCGTACAACCTGCAGACCAGCTATGCGCAGACCAAGCGCGCACTGCAGCTAGCCGACCTGGTGATTGCCCTTGGCGAGGCGGAGCGGGAAGCGATCATCAATGGATTCCTGACCGATCGCGCCAAGATCCGCGTTTTCCCGAATGGCATCAGCCGGCAATTCTTCACCGCGAAAGGCGAATTATTCCGGCACCGGACCGGTATTGTCGGCCCATTCGTGTTGGCGGTCGGCGCGGTCTCGTCATACAAGAACCAGCTCGGGCTGGCCCGGGCCTTGGAGGGCAGCGAGCTGCCGCTGGTGATGATTGGCCCGGTCGCCCGCGAAGAGCATGACTATCTGCAAAGCATCTTGAAATCGCCGTGGGCGCGCTGGCTGGGTGCCCTGGACCATGAAGATCCCTTGCTGGCCAGCGCGTATGCCGCCGCCTCAGTGGTGGCGTTGCCGAGCCAGGGGGAAATCTTCCCCTTGTCGGTGCTTGAAGCTTTGGCGGCCGGCACACCAGTCGTCATGACCCAGGACAGCGCACTGCAACTCGAGGGTTCGGAAACCATGCTGCGCAAAGTCGCCTGGAATGACCAGGCCGGACAGCGCGATGCGATCGTCGGCCTGGCGTCCCGGCCGCCGGAACGAACCAGCGTCCAGTCGATGGTAGAGCAATTTACCTGGCAGCGCGTGGCTTCCCAGGTTGCCGCCTGTTACCGGGAACTGGTGCCGGCCAAAGCTGCCTGATATTCAGATCCGCGGCCGGTAACGCAGCATCGCGGCGCCTTTTTCGCATGGCAGCGAACTGATTTCGAGTTCCGGAAATTCAGCAGCCCAACGCTGCAAGGCCGTGCGTTCACCGGGGCGCATTGCGTCATCGAGGAAGATCGCTGCCCCGGGGGCCATGCGTGGGAAGAGGATGGGGCCGGCCGGATAGCGCGCGGCATCGCTGATCGCTTGTGGCGGGCCGTCAATCACAACCATTTCGATTGGCTGGACGGTGGACAAGCCGCTGCAGTCATACCATGGCTGCTGGCGGTCGCCGAATGTTTGGGTCAGTAGAGGGGCGTCAATCACTGTCGCCCAGTCCGCGAGGCCGTGCAATTCGAGTTGGCGCCGGGTGCGCCGGGCATAGGCGGGATCATGCTCCAGGCTATACACCTTGCCGCCGCCGTTGATCTGCATGCAGCGCGCCAGGACCAGCGTTGAGGTCCCGCTGCTGCATTCAACGACGCATAAGGGCTTTTCGTCGAGTGCGTAAGCCGCCAGTTCCTGCAGGAAGTCGGGCGACGCGGCCCAGCCACGCGTCAGCGGCAATGCGCGCTGCAAGCCCAGGCTGATGTACAGCCCTTGCAAGGCTTCGAGCTGCCTGAAAAGCGATGCGTGCTCTTGCCGCGAGTCGTCTTTCATTGCATGCACCAGCAGGTGCATATTCCGCACCTTGTGCAGGATATAGGCGCACAGAAGCAGCACGCCGATGGCTGCGGCATCGATCATTCGTAGTACCCGTAATATTGGGCGCCGGGGAAGGCGCGGGATTTGTTGTAGACCAGGTTCACGTGCCGGCAATGTTCGATACGCTGCAGGGCTGCCTGTACTGCCGATTGCGTCGTGGTCTCGGCTTCGACCACCATGACCACCTGTCCCATCTGGGAAACCAGTACGCTGGCTTCCGTGGTCAGAAGCAGGGGCGGCGAATCGAAGACGATGATGCGGTCGGGGTAGCGGCTGGCCAGTTCTTCCAGCAGGCGGCTCATGTTGCGGCTGGCGAGGAGCTCGGTGGCGTTGCGGCTAGCTGGCCCCGATGGCAGCAGGCTCAGCGAAGGCACGTTGGTGCGCAGGATGACGTCTGACAACTCGACGCTGCCATCCAGCAGGACATCCATCAGGCCACGGTCGGCCTGGAGCCCCAAGACCTTCAATACCGAAGGGCGGGCAACATCGGCATCGACCAGCAAGGCGCGAGCGTCCTTTTCCATCGAGATACTCATGGCCAGGTTGACGGCGCAATAGGTCTTGCCTTCCCCTGGCAAAGCGCTGGTGACGACAATCAGGTTGCCGTGCGGGATAGCGCTGGCGCCGCTCAAGCGCGCATCATTCAGCAAGTGCCGCTTGACGATGCGAAAGTCCTCCGCAACCGAGGTGCGGCCACTTTCGTGCGTCACCATTCCCCGTTGGCGCATTCGCACCAGGTTGATGTCGGCATAACCTAGCTCGACCGGCGGTACTACTTCCAGCAAACTGGGCGGTAATTGCATGGAACCTCCATCTATTGGTAGAAAAGGGTGAGTACCATGACGCCGCTATAGCCCAGCAAGAGCAGGGCACTGCCGGCACCCAAGCCCAGCCGATCGCGGGCATGCCGGCGCTTTTCGTCGTCCGTCCAGTTCATGCCGATGGTGCCCAGGACCCGCAAACCGGTCGCCGCGCGCAGTTCCGCTGGACCCAGGAAAGTCGGGCGCAATTCAGACAGGCCCAGTGCCGCGGCCGTGCCGCCGAGCAGGCCGGCCACGAGAACGACGCTGTAGTACATGGGCCGGTTCGGGCCGGTTGGGCGCTGGGGCATGGTGGGCGGATCGATGATCTTGAAGCTCATCATCTCGGTAGTCGTTGTCAATTCTCCCGACAGCTTGGCCGCCTCGCGACGCGCAATGAGCTTCTCGTAATTTTCTTTGTTGACCTGGTAGTCGCGGGTCAGTTGCCCAAGCTGGGACTCCAGCTCAGGCACGGCGTTGCGCTGTTCCTGCAATTGCAACTGCCGCTTCTGCATGGCCTCAACGCGCGCCCGCAAGGCGGCAACGCGGGCTTCCGACTCAGCCAGGGCCACTTTCATTTGTTGGAACAAGGGGCTGTATTGGCGTGCCGCATCGCCGGGGTCCGCCTGCTTCTGGCGCTCCTGCTGCCGCTTCTCTTCGAGTTGCGCGACCAGCCGCAGGGCTGCGACCACGTCCGGATGCTGGTCGGTGTACTGCATGCGCAGGACATCGAGGTTCTTGTTCAAGGCGCTGATGCGGGCATCGAGTTCGGAGACTTCGCCCGGCGTGCCGATTGCGGCCAGCAGCGGTTCGTCGCCGCCGAACTGCGCTTCGATTGCCTTGCGTGCCTGCTCGGCTTCGGCCAGCTCGAGCTGGGCAGTGGCCAGCGATTCGCTTGCACTCAGGAGTTTGCCGCCATAGTCCTGGCCCTCGCGCGGCAGGAGGTAGTTGTGCTTCAGGCGAAATTCCTTGACCAAATTTTCCGCCGCGAGCAAGCGCTCTTCGTAGTTCCTGATCTGCTCGTCGATGAATTGCACGGCCTTTTCGGAGTCGCCTTTTTTCCCCTTGAAGCTGCCCTCCACGAAGATTGACAGCAGCGCCTGCACCACATCGCGTACCTGGCGCGGATCGGAATGTGTGTAATTGATCGTGTAAATGTCGTAAGTGCCGGTACCGTTGATGTGGATACGCTTCAGCATGTCGTCGACCATTGCGTCGTGCTCGCGCGCCGACACCGTGCGCACGTCAAGGTCCACCATGCGCAGCACGCGGTCGATGTTCGGGCGACTGAGCAGGGTCCGGCTCATGATTGCCACTTGCTGTTCGACGTTGGGCGTGGTGGTCATGCCGACCATCAGCGGCTTCAGGATGCTTTGCGTGTCGACGAATACCCGTGCCGTGCTCTGGTATTCGTTTGGCAGGGAATAGACCTTGGCCCAGCCTGCCAGCACGATCAGCCAGGTGATGCTGAATCCTGCCCAGCGATGTTTCCAGATGCCTTTCAGGCTGGACAGCAGTTGGCTGAAGAGATGCTCCATGCTGCGCTCCCTGGTGTTACGCCGTGGTCCTCTGGATTATATGGGCGGGTTTCCAGTATGGCTGGCGAACCCGTCCGAACTTTGAGGCCTGTCAAGAACCGATCAGGATTTGCGGCGGCGCAGGGCTGCCGACATGGCCAGCATGCCTGCAGCGAGCACTGCCAGTGAAGCGGGTTCTGGCAGTTCCTGTTGCAGGGCGTTGGCCAGGGTGTTGTGCTGGATCGTGATCTGGTAACTGGTGCCTGCCGTCAGCAAAGGCGACACCATGGACAGCGGCGTCCCGGGAACCGTTGCAAAGTTGTATGTCAGGAGGCCCGGCATGCCGTCGGTGCGGCTGCGCACGCTGAGCGCGTTTAATTGGGGCGGTGCGAAGGCAAAGACCGTACCCTGGGTAGTCAGGTCGATGATGTTGATGGACCACGACAAGCGCGCATTAGCATTGGCGTCCGGCCCCGATCCGTTCGACACAAACGCCTGGGTGTATGCCGCAGCGTCGAACGACACGGTCATGGTGTCCGCAGCGCCGAGGGTGAACCTGAAGGTGGTCGAGGTCCCGACGTCGGAATTACCCGAAGCAATTGCGTTCAAGGCGGTCGAGGCATCGGCGCGCGTGCGGGCATGGGCCCCGGCGGGGTTGCCGTTGATGCTGATCGAGGCACCGGTCAGGTCCTGGTCGGCATAGCCGAAGGTGCCGGGAACGGGCGGCGGATTGGCAAACTTGGTGAAGTCGTTGTCGGCCAGACCGGGACATGGGGCGCCCTGGCATTGATGCAGCACGTTTGGTGTGCCGATCAGGATGGGGATCGACGACGTTCCGTTGGCAAAGACCTGGTTCAGCGACGCCGTTGCGTGCGCGTCGTTGGTGCCCTGGAGGATCGTGAAGTCCGCCGTGCTGTAGGCGGTACCGCTCGAATGAAGCAGCCGGAAGTTGTTGATATCGAGGATGGCCGAGGCGAACGTCGAGGCCTGGGCCGGTGCGCTGGCAATGCCTGCCGCCAACAGGGCTGCAGTTGCCAGTAAAGATTTGCGGAAGGTAATCATAGCGTGGATCTCCCGATTGGATTGCGGCAGGGTTGCCGGCATGGTCGTATCAGCAGCATCCATGCCAGGCACCGGTGCCCCGCCGGCCGAGCGCCGTGAAAAGAAATCCGACGCGAGCGGAACCTTATGCCAGGCCCGGCGTCCAAGCCGTATTCCGATAGGAGGACGCACCGTGGACGACGACACCATTGTTTCCCTGTTGATAGACGAAAACGCGACCAGTGAGCAGCCGCTGCAGGCGATAGACCAGCAACTATTCCATATCCGGCTTGCCAACTCGGCCGGCAAGCGTGAGGCGGCCAGTGTGCTGCTGCAAAAGATGTATGGCTGGCGCGGCTATGAGGTGGACCCCAACGCGCCTCACCAACCGAACCGCATCACACTGGCCGCCGACAGCCTGGGCGAAACTGTCGCCACCATGTCGCTGTGCCTGGACGACCCCGTCATTGGGCTGCCGGCTGATGAAAACTTTAGCGACATCTTGTCTGCCCTGCGTGCCCAAGGGCGTCAGCTGTGCGAGCCGGCGCGCCTGGCGATCGACCGCAATGTCAATATGCGGGTGTTTGCGGCGCTGATTCACATTTCATACGTGTATGCCCACAACCTGCATGGGTGCACTGATTACGTTATCGAAGTCAATCCGCGCCACGTCAGGTTTTACAAGCGCATGCTGGGCTTCCACGATGCGGCTCCCGAACGGCATTGCAGCCGCGTTGGAGCGCCCGCCGTCCTGCTGCGGCTCGACCTGTCGCACATGACAGAGCAGATCCGGCTGTATGGCGGGCGCATGGAAACGGTACCGAACGAACGTTCCTTCTATCCCTTCTTTTTCTCGCCGCAAGACGAGGTCGGCATCACGGTGCGCTTGCGCGAGGGGAGGGACTGAGATGGCCAAGTTCGAAGCTGCATTACAGGCCTGGCGCTTGTTGCTTGGCCCCGCCCGCGTACTGACCGCGCCCGACCAGCTCGCAGCGTACATGGCCAGCACTGCGGCCAGTCCTGTGGCGCCGCTGGCGGTACTGCGCCCGCTCTCGCATGGGGAAGTAGTGGCGGTGGTACGCAGTGCCGGCGAATTTGACATTCCGCTGTATCCGCTAAGTACCGGCCGCAACTGGGGCTATGGCGACGCCAACCCATGCGGCCCGGGCCAGGTCATCGTGGACCTGGGCGGAATGAATCGCATCCTCCATCTCGAGCGGGACCTTGCCTATGCCGTCATCGAGCCTGGCGTCACGCAGGCCCAGCTTGCGGGCCACCTGGCCGAGAAGCAGCTGCCCTTGTGGATGGATTGCACTGGCGCAGGGCCGGACACCAGCCTGGTCGGAAATATCCTGGAGCGCGGTTTCGGGCATACGCCGTATGGCAACCGCATGCTGCACATCGCCGGCATGCGCATTGTGTTGGCCAACGGCGATACGCTGGAGACCGGATTCGCCCATTTCGCCCACGCCAGCGCGGCCCACCTTTACCCCTATGGCGTCGGGCCCTGGCTGGACGGCTTGTTTACGCAATCGAACTTCGGCATCGTTACCAGCCTCGGCTTCTGGTTGATGCCACAAACTGAAGTGGTAAGCCACATGGTTGCGAGCGTCGCCACTTTCGATGGCATCGCAGCGGTGGTGGATGCGCTCAGGCCGCTACGCATGGATGGCACCTTGTCCAGTGTGGTGCATATCGGGAATGACTTGCGGGTCCTGTCGGGCGGGATGGTGTTCCCATCTGCACTGGCGCCGCAGGGACCGCCGTTGCCGCCCCATTTGCGCGCCGAGCTTTGCCGCAATGCTGGGATCGGCGCCTGGACTGTGTCTGCCGCGCTTTACGGCCGTCCGGCCCAGGTCGCCGACGCCCGCCGCGCCATGCGTGCGGCAATCGGACGCCTTGCCACGCTGCGCTTTATCGACGAACGGGGGCTGGCTCTTGGCAGCCTGGCCGCCCGCCTGATGGGGCAAGGCAGGCTTGGAGCAAGGCTGTCCGCGCAAGTTGAGCTCGGCCGCTCCTTGCTGAACATGAATCGGGGCATTCCCGACGGCCGCTTCCTTGCGGGTGCCTACTGGCGCCGGCGCGGTGGTTTGCCACCGGGCTTCCCTCGCGGCGCCAACCCGGCGCGTGATGGCTGTGGAATGATGTGGCTGGCACCGGTGCTGCCGATGCGCGGCGCCGACCTGCTGCAGGTGCACGCGCTGGTGGAGCCGGTGTTTGCCACACATGGCTTCGACCTGTTCGAAACCTTCAGCATGATCAACGAGCGTGCGCTGGGAGGCGTGCTGACCATCTGCTTTGACCAGGAGGATGCAGCAGAAGTCGCCCGCGCCAGGCTCTGTTACGACGCCGCGTTCGCCCGGCTCATGGCCGCAGGCTACATTCCCTACCGCGTGGGCCCGCAATCGATGAAGGCGCTGGACAGCGGCCACGATAGCTACTGGAGTACAGTGGCCCGCATCAAGGCCGCACTCGATCCGCAGCACATCATCGCACCGGGCCGCTATCAGCCCCGTTGACGGCGCCGACGCATCCAGAGCAGCATCGCCGCGCCGATCGGCAGCAGCATGCCGGTGCCAGGCTGGCCCAGCGATACCTGGGCGATGACGGGGTCCGACAGGCGGGCGGCCCAGCCATTTTGCCCGATGGCGGTCAGGGCCAGGATGCTGGTCATCGTATTGGTGCCGTAGAAATCGGCGCCCGCCTGTTGCATCCCGTTGCTGAAATAGCCGCAAGCGGGACCTCCAGCACAACGCGCCAGGTAGCTGCCAAAGCCTGAGGATGGCGAAGTGACGCCGCTCAGTTGCTGGTAGAACGTAGCCGGTGTTCCGCCTGGTGAGGCGGCCGCCAGCCCGGGCACGAATTCCCAGCGCATCAACAGGGCGCCATCGGTAATGCCGCCGAGGCGGTTGAAGCCCTGGCGTTGCGAAGCCTTGAGGCCGCCAATGCCAAAGCCGGGATTGGTTCCGCCGTTTAGCTTATCGAGATAGAAATCGAGGTGGATTTTGCCGTCGCATCCAAAAGCGAGATGCGTGCAGCCCGTACCGACTACCTGGTGCGCCGATGCGCCGGCCACGGGGAGCACTGCGGCGTCGGCTGCGCCGTACATCATGAAGGAAATACTCTGGTTGTCCTGCCCGCTGCGCCACAGCTGGTTGGCGGGGTTGCCCAGTTCGTGGATGCTGGTCATATAGCCAGCGCCGAAACTTGCTTCGCGCAGGCCTGGCGCGCCACTGGTATCGCCGCTGCGGGCCAGGTAGCCACTGAACTTGATTTCAACGGCGCCGCCCGAATGCAGCGCAAATGGTGCGAGCGGGGTTGCCGCGGCCGGTGCGGCGATTGCCATGGCGCAAAGCCAGGCGACGCCCTTGTTAAGTACGCTCTTGAACATGGTGTGCTCCCAATGGTGGATATGGCCCATGTTGCAAGGAGCGCGCCAGCGCCGGCGCAGGGGCCGGCCGGCAGTTGCGTAAAGGGGGCCGACACTCTAGAGCTTGGCCAGCAAGCCTTCGACCTCGGCACGGCGCGCAAAACCTTGCACGGCCAGCAGCTGTTCACATTGGCTGCGTGCAGCCCGCTTGTCGCCGCTGCGGAACAGTGCATGGGCATAATGCAGGCGAATATCGGCTGCCGCAGGGGCGGTTTCCAGCGCCTTCTTCAACAAGGGCAGGGCACGTGCCGGCTTGCCGTTCTCGGCCAGGATCCAGGCCAGCGTATCGGCCACGGCCGGGTTGCCAGGCGCCAGCCGATAGGCGCGCTCGGCCGGCCGCAACGCGTCGCCGTCCCTGCTTTGCAACAGCGCCCACGCCAGGTCGTTCAAGGCCAGCACATTGTCGGGATCCCCCTGCAGGATGGCCTCGTATTCGCGCCGGGCAGCGGCAAATTTAGCTTGCTGCAGCAAGTGGCTCGCGTAGTACAGCCTGGTAGGCTGGTCGGAGGGATGCTCACCCAGCCAGTCGCGCACGCGCTGGTCGGCCGCCTCGGCCTTGCCAGCTGCAAGCAGGGCACGGTGCAGGGCAATCAATACCGGGCCGCTGTGTTGCAGGCCATATGCCCGTTCATACTGCGCCACGGCGTCGGCTGCCTTGCCTTCCTCCAGCAGGGCATCGCCTTCGAGCTTGAAGCCGATGGCGGCAGCAGGCCGGCGCTGCTGCACCGTGCGCGCCAGCTTGCGGGCATCGTCGAAGGCGCGGCCATCCAGCAACAGCGCGCTGGCAAGCACCAGGGCGTCTTCCCGACCGGGGTCGAGCGTGATGGCCTTGCGCGCCGCCTGCAAGGCGGGGACCGTCTGGTTCAGCGTGAGCGCCGTTCGCGCAATGCGCAGCTGGACATCGGGCTCAAGAGGCAGGAGCACCGCCAGCTTCTGCAAGCTGTCGAGGGCCAGGGCATGTTGGCCAACGGCCGATGCGGCCTGCGCCAGCAAGTCCATGGTGGCTGGCTCATTCGGGCGCACCGCTTGCAGGCGCTGCGCTTGCTGAAGTGCCTTGCCGGCCTGGCCATTACGCAAATAGAGCGCCGTAAGCGATTGCACGGGAGCGATCGCATCCGGCGCCGCAACGGCAGCCCGTTCCAGCCAGCCGATCGCAGCCGGGATGTTGCCTTGCCTCCCTTCCAGTTTGGCCAGCGCCATCATCAATGGCAGGCTGCCGCGCTTGCGCTCCAGCGCGCCCTGGTAGCGTTGGCGTGCTTGCGGCACCTTCTTTTCCAGCCAATCCAGTTCGGCCAGGTTGTCGAGCGCAGGCATGTGGCTCGGATCGAGTTCCAGCGCGCGCGAAAAGGCTTGGCGTGCGCCGGCCAGGTCTCCGCTTGCCAGGAGTACGCCGCCCTTGAGGTTTTGCACCGAGGGGTTATCCCCCAGCGCTTCCATTTGCCGCACCTGTTGCATGGCCTTGCTGAAGTTGCGGTTGCGCAGGTAGGTCATCACCAGCAAGGAGCCGGCACGGGACGCTGCCGCACCTTCCTTCTTTGTGGCCCGTTCCAGGGCCTCGACCGCACGTGCATCCTCGCCCTGGCTAAGCAAACCCAGGCCATTGGCGGCCAGCAGGCTGCCCGACTCGGGAGCCAGGCTGCTGGCCTTGCCGAACCATCGGGCGGCCAGTTCATGTTTCCCGGCGCGCATTGCCGCTTCTCCACCCAGTGCCAGCAAGTCGATTTCCTGCGGATTTTCTGCAATGGCGGGTTCCAGCAGCAGCAAGGCATCCTGCGGCTTTCCTTCGCGCAGGTCGCATTGCGCCTGCAGCCGCAGCGCAAAAGGTTCTTTCGGCTGCGACTGGCGATAGCGCAGGATATGGGCGCGGGCCTGCGAAGTGGCACCCGTATCGAGCTCTACGGAGGCGGCCAACAGCAAGCTGGGAAGATGCTCCGGTGCAGCGCGCAACACCATTTGGGCACGTTCGAGGGCTGCTTTCTGTTTGCCTTCGGCCAGGTCCAGCAAGCCTTGGGCATACTGGATGACCAGGCTGGAGGGCTGGATCCTGCGCGCGGCCTCGAGCTGCTGCCTGGCCATTTCCGGTTTGCCTTCCAGCAGGTGAACGGCCGCAATGTCGGCATACGCTTGCACATTGCTTTTCTCCTGCCCGAGGATGGCGCGGTAAGCGGCAAGTGCCCCGTCCAGGTCGCCACGAAGGCGCAGCAGGTCGCCCCTGAAGCGCAGGGTATCGGTATTGTGCGGCTGGGCCGCCAGGGCCTGTTCCACCGACTCGGCGGCGGCGCTGGGATCGTTGCGCAACAAGGCAAGCCGCGCTTGGCCCAGGTGCGCTTCGACCAGCCTGGCGTCCTGCTGCAGCGCCTGCGTGTAAAGCTGGCCGGCGGCCTCCACCTTCCCAAGTCCGAGCATGGCATGGCCGCGCCAGGCGAGAATGGTTGGGTTTAACGGCTCCGCATGCAGTTCGTCCAGGACGCCCTGGTAGGAGGCTTGGGCCAGCATGGCTTTGACCAGCCGCGGCAGCAGTTCCTGCCGCGGCTGGCCGAGGGCCAGTGCACGGCGCAGCTCTTTTTCAGCCGAGACTGCATCGCCCAGTGCCAGGTGCAGCTCGCCGAGCATGCGCCGCGCGGCGGCATGGCCCGGTTCCTGTTGCAACAGATTCTTGAGATGGATGACGGCAGCCCGGTCCTCGCCGCTATTGTGAGCGTTTCGCGCATCGGCCAGCACGTCCGCCACTGGCTTGATGCGCTGGCAGGCGACCAGGGCGGCCAGAGTCATTCCTGCTGCAATGGTAATCAGACGAGACATGACAAACTCCCAGGCTGGTGGAGTTACCAGCGTAGGGAGCTCTCAAATCTGCTTGTTGATCGCGCTCAAGAAAGAGTGCGATCCCGGGTGGGGTTTATTTGGCGCGCGGCTGGTGGGTGAGCTGAACGTAAAGCGGCCAGCTTTGCGTGCCGTCGGCATTGGCCATGGTCGCGCTGGATCGATAACGGGTAGACAGGTAGTCAACCGACACGGCATCGCCGGCGAGGGCGGCCTTTTCCAGCAGGCGCATGGCCTCCTTGTGCTTTGCAGCATCCTGGCTGTACAGCAGGCCCAATTCACGGGCTGCAACAGGGGAACCCTGCTCGGCCCATTCGCGCAGCCGGCGCTCGGCGGCCGCGCCACCATGCTCGGCCAGTTTCTTTGCCACAGCTTCGACAACGGGGGCCGGCGGCTCGACCTCGTCCTTGACTTGGCAGGCAATTAACATGCCGACCATGACAAGGGTGGATGTCACAATAACTCCCGCCTTGTTGAATAGTTCCATATTTCTTGTTTATCCCCGAACGGATGGCATTATATCAATTAATTGCCCTACGTCAAGTTACGGGCAACTTTCAGGATTTTATGAAATGCGAGACGAAACAGGCGCACGCCTCGCAAGAGTGCCAAACTTATAAGTGTTTCCGATCATAACATGCGGGTATTGCGCCGCACAAAAAAGGCTGGGGTAACAGATGTAACTAAATGCTAGCGGACGGCTGCGCGCCCGGAATGCTGGTCGAGCCATGCCCCCGCATGGTCATGCACAAGCTTCAGTTCACCCTCGAGCGCGGTGAAAAGTAGTGGGATTTCAACAATCCGGCCTTCTTGCAAGGCCAGCTCAAGTGCGAGTGAGGCGGCAACAAAGCGTTTTGCCCCCAGATTGCCAATCGAACCACGCAGGTTGTGCAGGATGCGGCGCGCTTCCATGAATTTGGCGTCGCGAATCGCTTCCCCGGCCAGGTTGAGCGGCTCCACCCCGGGTCCAATGCCATCGCGGACGATCTTGACCACCGTTTTCAGGGCTTTTTCATCCTGTCCCATGTATTGCAGCAGTTTGTCGACACAAAAGACTGCCTCATCCGGCGCACTTGCATAAGTCATAAACGAAGTCTCCGTTATACGCGGAACGTCCAATGGCGTCCCATCGCACTTTCGACCGCCTGCAAGCCGAAGCGTTCGGCGGCCCTGGTATGTTTCTGGATCAGGTAGTACATATCGCTCAAAGCCGAGCGCTGCTCGGCAAAATACGTGTGGCCGATGAAGCCGGTATCTACCGTGCTGGCGTCAATTGTTTCGACGCCCTTCGCCACCAGCAGACCGGGCCCGCTTTCGCCGGCACGGGCATAGCCGTGAACGGCTTTGGAAGCATGCAGGGCGCTGTCCTCGGACGAAGCATACAAAGTCAGCGGGTTGGGCACGGCCGCCAAGGCCGGCAACAACTGCTGGCGGAACACATCTGAATCGATATCAGGTGCTGCCAATATTACTTCCCGGATGCGGCTTGCCAGGTCTGGCCGGGCGGCGACGACACTGGCCGTGGCCTGGGCCAGCGCCCGGTTGCCCATGCTGTGGGCGAGCAGGTAGACGTTGTCGGCGTCCGACTGCTGCAGGACGTCGGCCAGGAAAGCAGCAAGGTCGGCCTGGGTCCATTCGACATTGGCTTCATCCAATATATATCCTGAAAGCTTGCCTTGCGAGGGCCAACTATAAAAAATTGGGGCGCCGTGGAAGCCCAGATCGTAAGCCAGCTGGCCGGTGCGGCGGGCCGCATCCTCGAACGTGGTGCGGTAGCCGTGAATGAAAAGCAGGGCGCTGCGTGTGCCGCCGGCAGCGATCGACTGCCGCAGGTCGGCAAAGTAGCTGTCGCGCTCAGTCAAGTCGGCGGAAAGCAACACGACATGCTGTTCAGGATCCTGGCGGAACTCCATGCGCAGCAATGAGGGCGATTCCATTTCGCCCATGCGATGGTCGCGCGGGATGCTGACTTCGCAGCTTCCGTAACGCAACTGTCCGCGCGTGCTGCCAAACAGCCGGGCAGGGTGGCGGTCGCCGCTCATTTCGCGGTCGGTGGCGAAATACACTTTCATGACCGCGTGGTCCGGGGCGCCATCCAGCTTGGCAGTAACCGAGGTATGGGCGCTGCGACGGCGCTCGACCTCATCGATGAGGTTGCGCGCCGCGGCACGCAAATAGCGGTCCCCGGCCAGGCCGGCCGAAGCCAGGGCATCGCTCAATGCAAACTGGCGCGATCGCGAACCGGGATCTTCTTCTACATCGGCAATGGCATCGGCGACCGAAGGGGACTGGGCCGCCAGGCGCGACTTCAGCATCTGATAGGCAGCACTGATGCCGCCTTCGCCGGCACCTGCCGTCACTGCTGTCGTAATGACGTCCATGCACTTCTCCTGGCTGATTAATGCATATCTGACCACACACACAAGGCCAAGTCCAGCGCCGCGTGAAGCTAGCGCTCGGGGGCCAGTTCAAGCCGGTTGATGCGGGCCGCCTTGTTGAAATCGACGGCGATACGCAGTGCTTGCGGCTGGCATTTCGCACGGTACACGTAAAGCCGGTCCTCCCCATTTACGTTTCGCGAAAGCAGTTCAAGCGCGAAGGGGCGGCTGCAGCCTTTCATCAGGGCAGGCAATCCCGGCACGGCAAGGTAACTCGTGCCGCGCTCTGTGAAGCGCTCGGGCGCCGGCTTGCCATCGGCAACGCCTTCCAGCACTTCGATCACCTGGGCCGTGACATCGGGCTCGACGTCGGGAATGGCGGCAGCCGACCCGATACAGCAGAGGCTTGAGAAAAATAACAAAGTGTTCAATTTCACTGACGACTCCTTCTAACGTTGCGTGCGCGGTCTTGACTCAATTCTTTTGCGCTTTTAATCAGAATTCCCTTTAAAACAGCGAACTTTTAGTAGTTATACTCGCCGATCACGCTGTTGAGTGCCAAGCCCGGCGGGGCTCGTTGTTCATCCAAAAAAATACATCTATAACTGCTTCAGGAGAGAATTACAACATGCGCTACACAACCCGTACCACCATTGCTTCCATGGTCATGCTGGCATGCGCCGGCCTGGCCCAAGCCGGCGAAAAAACCGTCGACAACCTGACCGTCTTCACCAATACCAAGGCCGCTTCCGCAGAAGGCGTGCTGAAGGTTAACGCTGCCCGCTTCGGCCTGCCTGCGAACCTGAACAACCTGGTGCTGGTGGACGTCAAGGAATCCCTGACCGGCAAGCACTATTACTATCAGCAAATGCTGCGCGGCCTGCCAGTAGATCGCGCCCTGATCATCGTTTCGATCGGCAAGAACGGTGACCTGCAGAAGATCTTCAACGAAACCCGCCACATCTCGGCCAAAGCCGATGCGGATGCAGTGAACCAACTGTACAACAAAGCCCAGATCAGCGACGACGAAGCGCTGGACAAAGGCTGGAAGAACATGAAGGTCCAGCACAACCTGGTGAACGTGCCTTCTTCCACCCTGGTTTGGGTACCGACCAAGAATGGCGTGCAATTGGCGCGCAAGGTCAATATCGAAGCGGAAATGCCAACCGGCGGTTTCGTGCAATACCTGAATGCCCACGACGGCAGCCTGATCGATTCCTATACCACCTCGCTGCCACGCACCAACAAGGGTGGCGAACGCAGCCTGGCAGCACGCGCTGCAGCGCCTGGCCAGACCCTGGACCGCAAGGCCGCTACCGAAGCCGCCAAAGCCAGCTCCAGCGTAACCTCCCTGAAGGCGAGCACCACGCCGACCGTGATGGCAGCTTCCGGCATCAACGGCAGCGGCTACGCTTTCGATCCTGATCCACGCACCGTGCTGAACACCGATGCGCTGACCGACACCTCGGCCGCTTCCGCCTTCGACGCTGCGTATTCGACCAAAACCCTGCGCGACCTGACCGTGACCGGCGGCGTCTATTCGCTGACCGGCCCTTACGTCAACATCAAGAACATCGAGTCCCCGAATACTGCGCCAAGCACCACCACCAACGGCGTATGGACTGCCAAGCGCGGCAATAACGCCTTCGACGACACCAACGTCTACTTCCACCTCGACCAGAGCCAGCGCTACATGCAGTCGCTGGGCTTCACCGGCACCAAGTCCATCCTGAATCGTTCGATGGACGTGGATACCGACGGCGTCAATGGCGACGACAACTCGCACTTCAGCGGCACCGGCGCCAGCGGCTACCTGGCCTTCGGCCATGGCTGCGTGAACGACAGCGAAGACGCCGACGTGATCCTGCACGAATACGGCCACGGCATCCAGGCCAGCATCAATTCCAGCTGGTCGGGTGGCGACACTGGCGCCATGGGTGAAGGTTTTGGCGACTACTGGGCGGCTTCGTACTCCTACAGCACCCCGAACGGCCAGGTGTACCATCCTGAGTGGGCCTTCAGCTGGGACGGCCACGGTTCGTGCTGGGCTGGCCGCATGCTGAACCGCACCGACGCCAAGTACAACAGCAGCAAGAGCTACGGCGCCCACACCTCGGTCACTGAAAACGGCGTAAGCTTCCAGTCCGACGAACTGTGGTCGGCACCGCTGTACTCTTCGATGGTGTCCCTGATCGCTGCCGGCAAGCCACGCGCCAACATCGACAAGATCATCCTGGAAGCGCACTTCGGCCTCGGCTCGAACATCAAGATGCCAGCCATGGCAACTGCCATCGTGAACGCTGCCAAGACCCTGTTCCCATCGGACCTGACCTACGCCAACACCTTCCAGGCCAAGTTCGAAGCGCAGAACATCCTGAGCGGTGGCGCCTGCACGCCAGTGAACATCTCTGAAACGGAAAGCAATAACACCATTGCTACCGCCAACCCGATCACGGCATCGTGCACCACGGCCAGCGCCAACATGAGCGCCAGCACCGACGCTGACTACTTCGCGATCACCGTTCCAGCAGGCAAGACCCTGACCGCCACCATGACCCCGAATGCCACCTCGGACTACGACCTGAAGCTGTACAGCAGCGCAGGTACCGAACTGGCATCGAGCGTGAAAGGCACCGGCCAGGCCGATGTCGTAACGCGCGCCAACACGGGCTCGACTGCTGTAACGTGGTATGCCAAGGTGTACTACTACTCGGGTGGCACTGGCTCGACCAGCGGCACCTACACCTTGAAAGCCTCCTGGTAATTTAAAGAGCGCTCCCCCGCGCTAACACCGCCTGGCCCGCAAGGGCCGGCGGTTTTTTTTCGTTTGGATCGCTTACAATTGGTTTCGCTGAGTCCGTTAAGAGACCAACCATGCAAACTGATCTGGGCAAGTTCATCCTTGAAGAGGCTCCCGGCGGAATCATTGCCACGGACGGCCACGATACCGTGATCTTCTGGACCAAGGGCGCAACGGAAATCTATGGCTACAGTGCGGAAGAGGCCCGCGGCCACCGCCTGGCGGAACTGATCGGCATGCCGGGCCACCCGGTGCGGCAGGAATTCGGCGCCGACTTCGAGTACCTGCGCCGCCGCAAGGATGGCCAGGCCGTGTATGTCGGGGCTGCCTGCAAGGCGGTTTTCACCGCGCAGGGCGAAGTCGAGTACATCATCCACAGCCAGAACGACATTACCGACGCCAAAGCCTTGCGCGATGCGCGGCAGGTCGAGTCGCGCTACCGCGGCCTGCTCGAATCAATGCCCGACGCCATCGTGATGGCCAACTCCACTGGCCGCATTGTGCTCGTGAATAGCCAGGCCGAACGCCTGTTCGGCTTCGAGCCGCGCGAACTGCTGGGAAAACCGGTCGAAGTATTGCTGCCGGATCGCTTCCGCGGCGGCCATGTTTCCCACCGTGCCCAATATTTCGCGCAACCGCGCACCCGTACCATGGGGGCAGGCCTGGAGTTGTATGGCTTGCGCAAGGACGGGCTGGAATTCCCCGTCGAAATCAGCCTTAGCATGATCCAGATGGAAGAGGGCGCTATCGTGATGAGCGCGATCCGCGATATCGGCGACCGCAAGAAAGCCGAGCAGAAGTTCCGCGGCTTGCTGGAATCGGCACCCGACCCGATGGTAATTGTCAATGCGCGCGGCGAGATCGTGCTGGTCAATACCCAGACCGAGCAACTGTTCGGCTACCAGCGCCAGGAGTTGCTGGGCAAACCGATTGAAATCCTGATCCCGGCCCGCTTTGCCGGGCGCCATCCTGCGGCGCGCAGCAGTTTTTTCGACAAGGCCCAACCGCGCGCCATGGGCGCCGGGACCGATCTCTACGCAATGCGGCGCGATGGCTCGGAATTCCCGGTGGAGATCAGCCTCAGCCCATTGAAAACCGAGGACGAGTTACTGGTTTCGAGCGCCATCCGCGACATCAGCGGGCGGCGCCAGATCGAACGCAAGCTGCTGGAGCAAAAGCTTGAGCTCGAGCAAGCCAGCAAGGCCAAGGACCGTTTCCTCGCCAGCATGTCGCATGAATTGCGCACCCCGCTGAATGCCATCCTCGGCTTTGGCCAGTTGCTGCATAACGAAAAACTGCCGCTGTCGCAACAGCAGCGCTACGCCTTTGCCGGCAATATCGTGCAGGCGGGCCAGCACCTGCTGCACCTGATCAATGAAACGCTGGACCTGGCCAAGATCGAGGTTGGCGCCGTCACGCTCTCGCTTGAGCCGGTGGCGCTGGACGACCTGCTCCATGAGGCCAGAAAGATGATCGAGGCGATGGCCGACGCGCGCCAAGTCACCGTCTACCTGTCCGAACCGCGTGGCCTTTGCGTGAAGGCTGACCGCATCCGCTTGCGGCAAATCGTGCTGAACTTGCTGACCAATGCAGTCAAGTACAACAGCAAAGGCGGGCACGTCTGGGTGGCGTCCGGACAGGCCGATGCAGGGCGCGCCTGGCTGGCGGTGCGCGATGACGGGCCTGGGCTCAGCGGAGAACAGATGGCCGGCCTGTTCCAGCCCTTTAACCGGCTGGGCCAGGAGGGCGGCTCGGAAGAAGGCAGCGGCATCGGCCTCGTGCTCAGCAAGCGTTTGGCCGAGTTGATGAACGCGACTATCAGCGTCACCAGTTCGGTCGGGCAGGGCAGTACCTTTTCGGTCGAGCTGGATGCGACGGAACCGCAACGGTTGCCGCGTCTGGATGGCCAGGAGGGTTTGCCGCCGCCGGCAGGGGCGCGCGACCATCACAACAAGCCCTTGCTGCTGTATGTCGAGGACAATCCCGCCAACTTGAAGCTGGTGGAAGAAATCGTCAAGCTGCACCTCGACCTTGAGCTATTGTCGGCAACCGACGGCAACACCGGAGTCGCCATGGCGCGCGAATACCTGCCAAATGTGATATTGATGGACATGAACCTGCCCGGCATCAGCGGCCGTGAGGCCCAGCGCCGCCTGCGCCAGGATGTGGCAACGCGCGAGATCCCGATCATTGCGCTGTCCGCCAATGCCATGCCACTTGATGTAGAGGCCGCGCTGGAGGCCGGCTTCTTCCGCTACCTGACCAAGCCGTTGGACATCAACGACTTCCTGCAAGTGGTAGGCGAAGCGCTGGAACAGTTGCGTTAGAAACAGGTTTCACGTGTAACGAGGTCTGGAGTGAAAATCAATATTGCAGCCTTGCTAGCAGTCGGCGCGCTGTCAGGGGAACCGAAAATGCTGGAAGTGACATTCACCGTCAAGGAAGCGGCCGGGCATCCCGTGTTGCACATCGTCCTGGCCAACCATACAGCCCACGCCGTGAAGGTGTTGCACGCACTGGCGACTGAGGAGGAGATGTACGGCAAGCTGTTCGAGTTGCGCGATGCAGCCACGGGCGAGCTCCTCGAGTATCAGGGCATCATGGTCAAGCGCGGCCCCCTGACCGAAGAGGATTACCTGGCCATGAAACCGGGCGCGCAGCGCAGCAACAAGATCGACCTGGCGCCCGCTTACGGCTTCAGGCAAGGCCGTCACGCGTATACCATCAGCTACGCCGGGCACTACCTCATGGATGGGAAAGAAATACCGCTCACCGTTGGACCGGTACGCTTCGAGCATACCGGCAGGTGAGCGGCAAGGGGTAGCTTATGGCAGGGCCGGGGTGTTCTCGCCGAAATATTCGTGCGAGTCGGCGTTGTCGATTGCCTTGCTCGGATCGCTGATCGCCAGGCTGGCGGCGCCGGATTGGCCATAGACCCAGTCATCAGTGCCCGCCACCACATTGAAGTGGCTCATTTCGTGCACCAGGGTGCCGCCTTTGGAGTCGGTGCCGGACATTGGGGCGCTCCAGAAAGCCTTGCAGACATAGATCTTGTAAGGCTGGGTTGGATAGACATAGGCGTAGTAGGTCTTCTTGCAGCCGCAGTCCACGGTGATCGGCTTGGTAGCAAAGGCATCTTTCAGCGCCACGAAGTGCGATTTCACGGTGGAGTATCGGCCGGAATTGTAGCTGCCGAACCATTTGGTGTAGCGGGTGCCCGTCTTGTTGGCGCCGAGATAGGCGTCACCGTCGTTCGCCATGCCCTGTGCCGTCGACACGGCAGTGGTGATGTCGGCCTGTTGCGAAGTCGTGCACTTGCTGAAGGACAGGCCAGCCGCGCTAGGGAATGGCTGTTCCGGTGCCTTGGCGACGGTGCCGCGCGGCAAGGTGCCTTCGATCGACACGCTCAGGGCCGGCGACTCCAGGGTATCCGGCTGTTTTTTGTCGACCGCTTTGCCGACCGGATCCACGTTGCTGAACAGCTTAGCCGACTTGGTGCTGTAGCGGATGCTGTAGTCGCCCGAGATGCTCATGTTGTACATCTGGGACAATTCGACGGTGACCTTGTGCGATTTGCCTGGCTGGATCACGTAATAGTCCGCCGCAGTTGGCGCCGGGCGCTTGACGTGCATGCCTTCATACGGCACCTTGGCGCCATCGCGGGTCACGTCAAACAGGGATTCTTCGATTTCGCCGAACGGGGTATGCCACTTCAGGACGTATTGCGACACCGATGAAGTATTGGTCAGGGTGACGTGAACCACCACGTCGTCGCGCGGGCCCAGTGCGCGCTTGTCCATGCTGATGCTGGCTGTCAGGCCATCGGCCGCGTAGGCGCCCAGGCTGAAGGAAGCTGCGAGTGCGAAAGCGCCAAGGTGTTTCAAGTTCATTCGTCTCTCCGTCCGGTTGTGGTTGGGGTGTCCCAATCTTGACGGGGAGAGTGCGGCAATTCAATCGAAATCATTAACGTGTCGCTATTTCAACAACGGTTCCGTTACAGCCTGAACAAGCGACTCGGAAATTGTCCAATCCGGGACAGTTGTAACAGGCTCACACCTGGCTTTGCCGCCGGATGGCCATCAGGATGCCGCACCCGATGCCCAGCGTGACCAGTGCCGTGCCACCATAACTGAAGAAGGGAAGCGGCACCCCGACCACCGGCACCACACCGCTCACCATGCCAATATTGATGAAGGCATAGGTGAACAAGATCATGGTGATGGCGCCACCCAGCAAGCGCGAGAACGGCGTCACCGCGCCAGCGGAAATCTGCAGCCCGCGCCAGATCAGCAAGGTGTACATCACCAGCAGCGCGATGCCGCCGAACAGGCCGAATTCTTCGGCGAACACCGAGAAAATGAAATCGGTGGAGCGCTCGGGAATGAAGCCGAGGTGGCCCTGTGTGCCGTCCATCCAGCCGCGCCCCGCCATGCCCCCGGAACCGATGGCAATCTTGGCCTGGGTGATCTGGAAGCCTTTGCCTGCAGGGTCGGCGTCAGGATTGAGGAAGGTCAGCACACGCTGCCGCTGGAAGTCATGCAGCAGTTGCCACACTAGCGGCACCGCGGCCAATCCGCTTGCCGCCAATGCAGCCAGCGCTTTCCAAGACAAGCCAGCCAGTACGATGACATAAAAGCCCGCTGCCAGCACCAGCATCGCGGTGCCGAAATCGGGCTGCTTGGCAATCAGGCCGACTGGGATCGCCAACAGCACCGCAGCTGCAAGGAAGACCTGCCAGCCCTTGGCGCCATCGAAGCGATGGAAGTACCAGGCCAGCATCATCGGCATCGCAATTTTCATCATCTCCGAAGGCTGGAAGTCGTGCCCGAGATTGAGCCAGCGCGTCGAGCCTTTCTTGGTCACGCCGAACAGGAACACTGCGACCAGCAATGCCACGCCTATCGAATACAGCGTCAATGCATGCCGCATCAGCATGGGCGGCGGAATGTTCGCAACGGTCCACATCAGGCCCAAGGCCATCAGCACGTTGCGCAGTTGCAGCTCGAAGCGGCCAGGGAAGTCGGCCGAAGCGGAGTACAAGGTGACCAAGCCTGTCGCCAGCAACAGGGCGAGGATGGCAGCCAATGGCGCGTCGACAGCCAGCACCGGCCGCAGGCGGCGCCACAGCGGGGTAGCAGAATTCATTGGAAAGCCTGCAGCCAGATCATGCGGCCTGCGAGGACGGCAAAGCCTAAGAGGGAGATCGCGCCAAGCGTCGCAAGCCGGCGGCGGAATTGTTTTTGATTATTGTTCATGGCCGAAATTATAAGGCCAGGGCTAGCGCTCCCGCACGTAATTTCCGGGTGCTTCGCATAACCACGGATAGTCGGGATGCGCTTCCTTGGCCGGGCTGCGCCACTCCCCGCAGCGGCTGTGCAGCCAGGCGGTCCAGTCCTGCCACCAGGAGCCGGGGTGCGGCGTTTGCACCGCCAGCCAGTCCTTGGGATCGCGGCCTGCAATCAGGGGCGCCGACCAGAATTGCTGTTTGGCGTTGGCGCCAGGTGGATTGATGATGCCCAGTATATGGCCGGAGGCCGTCAGCACATAGTGCACGGGCGCGCCCACCAGCGCTGCGCTGCGATAGGTGCTGCGCCATGGCGTGATATGGTCAGCCACCGCGCCGACAGCATACAAGGGTTGGCGGATGCGGCCCAGGTCAAGCTTCTGGCCGCGGATCTCGAGCGCATCGGCCTGTGCCAGCTTGTTAGCCTGGTAAAGTTCCCGCAAGCAGAAGCTGTGGGTGGCGCGCGGCTGGCGCGTGCCGTCCGCGTTCCAGGCCAGGGGCGCCAGGGCAGGTGCCGGTTCTCCGAGCAGGTACTTGTGCACCACGTAGCGCCAGATCTGCGTATTCGGGCGCAGCATGCGGAAACTCCAGCCGATTTGCTGCGAATCGAGAAAGCCCTGGCGCGCCATCAGGTTGTCCAGTAATGCCACGCTTTCGTCATTGATGAAGCTGGCAATGTCGCCGGGCTTGGAAAAATCCGTGAGCGTCGCCAGCAAGGTCCAGTGTGCGACCGGGATATCGCGCGCCGCGCGGTGGCGGCGGTTCAACCATGCCATCAGCGCCGACAGGGCGGTGCCGCCGATGCAGTATCCGACCGCATGCACTTGCGGCGCCCCGGCGATGGTACGCGCAGCTTCAATTGCCGCCAGGATGCCTTCGAACAGGTGATCCTCGAAGCTGACGTCCTGCATATTCGCGCGCGGGTTCTTCCAGCTGATGACAAAGACGTCAAAACCCTGCTCCACCAGGTGCCGTACCATGCTTTGTTGGGCGGTGAGGTCGAGGATATAGTATTTGTTGATCCAGGGCGGCACCAGGACCAGGGGCATCGCGCGTATTTCGACCCGCACCGGGGTGTACTGGATCAGCTCCATCAACTGGTTGCGCATCACCACGCGGCCGGGAGTCGCCGCCAGGTCGCGACCTAGCTGGAACTGGGCCGGATCCACCATGCGCAGGTCGCCGGCCAGCAGGTCGCGCAGCCATTCCTCGAAGCCATGCTTCAGGCTTGCGCCGCCGCTGTCGAAGGCGCGGCGCAAGACTTGCGGATTGGTCAGGGCGAAGTTGCTGGGCGCAATGGCGTTGCACCAGTGGCGCAACCAGAAAGCGGCGCTATGGGCCTGGCTTTCTTCCACACCTGGCGTGTCGTAGACCTGGCGCTCGAGCGTGCGCGTGAAGCCCAGGTATTGCTGCATCAAGCCGTGAAAGAAAGGGTTGTCGCGCCAGGCCTCGTCGCTGAAGCGGTCATCGCCTTCGGCGGCTTCCGCCAGGGGCGCAGGCATGCCGGTGGCCCAGGCGACCGTGGCAAGTTCCTGCCACGCCCGGGCCATCTCCAAGGGATGTGCCAGCCATGCGGCGGCGACATTGGAAAACGGATTTGGCATGCCGGCCAGTATAGACCTAATGGGCCATCAGGACAGGAAGCGTCATGCTTTGCAATACGGTGCGCGAGGTCCCGCCCAGCATGATTTCGCGGAAGCGGCTATGACCGTAGCAGCCCATGACCAGCAAATCGGCATCGGTATCGGCAGCGAAAGAGAGCAGGGCGGAGCCAACGTCGATCGAAGTCACTTGCGAGGAAACTTCAACCTTGATGCCATGGCGCGCAAGGTACAGCGCCATATCGGCGCCTGGTTCGCTGCCGTGCCTGTCCGGTTCGCGCCCGGCATTGAACACCGCCAGTGTCACCCTGGCAGCGTGCTCCATCAGCGGAATGGCAGCCGTCACGGCGCGGGTGGCCTCCATGCTGCCGTCCCAGGCCACCAGCACGCGCTGGAAGGGCGCCTCATAGTGGCCGGCATAGGGCACCACCAGGACCGGCCGCGCGCTGTTCATCGCGACATATTCCGGTGTTTCTTCTTCCAACGGCGAAACCGGACCGTCAGGATTCACTTGTCCCAGCACGACCAGGTCGCCGTAGCGCGATTGCAGTACCAGGCCATCTGCCGCCTGGTCATCGAGCAGGCGCGATTCGAAAGAGGGCAGGTCAAGCATCTGGCATTGGGTTTCAAACCGCCGCAAGTTGGCGCGGGCGTTCTCGCGTGCTTCGTCGATGCATTGGGCAGCCATGCTGACGCCCATTGTCGTGGCGTGGTCGGCATACAGGAGGCGGGAAATGCCGCTCATTGCAGCCCCCACCAGGCGGCCCTTCGACATGCGCACGATCTGCGCCGCGAGCCGCACCCGGCGCTCGGTTTCGGCAGAACTATTGACGTGCACTACGACAGTCTTGAACCCCATGGCAGCCTCCAAGGTGGATAGATGGGAAAAAGTCTAGGCTTTGGCGCAATCCAGCGGCATGATCTGGGTCAATTTCAATCTAATCCAGTAACTTGCATTAGCAAGTGTTGACAATTAGATGAGAATGGTTATCATTTGCGTTTTCATGTAAAAGCCAGCTCGTCGCCAGCTAATAATCGTTTATTTAGCTGAGGTAGCGATGGATAAGAAGAAGTTGGTGGTTCTGCTCGGGTTGGCATTTCCCTTGGCGGCGTTAGCGGAAGAAGCTGCGCTGATGCCGCAAATTCAGGTCACCGCGCAAAAACTGGATTCCTATACGACAGACCGCAGCCGCACCGCGACGCCGCTGAACATGTCGCTGCGCGACACGCCGCAATCGGTGTCCGTGGTGACCCAGCAGCGGATTGAAGACCAGGCGCTCCAGACCGTGACTGACGTCGTCAACAATGTGACCGGAATCTCGGTCAACCAGTACGAGACCCATCGCGCCGGCTTTACCGCCCGCGGCTTCGATATCGACAACCTGCAGATCGACGGCGTGCCGACCACCTGGGACCAGCCCTGGAGTTCCGGTGAAGTAGTTGGCAGCCTGGCTATTTACGACCGTGTGGAAGTGGTACGCGGCGCCACCGGCCTGATGACTGGCGCCGGCAATCCATCGGCCGCCATCAACCTGGTGCGCAAGCGCGCGGCCAGCAAGCAATGGACCGGCAGCGCGGAGATCGGCATCGGCCGCTGGAATGAGCGCCGCGGCATGGTGGATGTTTCGACCGGCGTGAATGCCAGCGGTAGCGTGCGTGCCCGCGTGGTCGGAGAGGTCCAGCGCTCCGATAGCTGGGTCGACCTCCTGAAAAGCAAGAGCCAGACTTTCTACGGCACCGTGGAAGCGGACCTGGCGCCAGGCACCGTGCTATCGGCAGGCTACAGCCGCCAGAAAAACGATCCGGAAGGGCCTATGTGGGGGGGCTTGCCATACTGGTACACGGACGGCAGCAAAACCAACTGGGATGTATCGAAGACCTCCGCTGCCGGCTGGACCCGCTGGGAGACTGAATACGAAAACGCCTTCGCCAACCTTGAACATGGCTTCGACAACGGATGGAAATTGCGCGCCAGCTTGAGCCAGGGCGACCGCAAGGCCGATTCCGCGCTGCTTTACCTGTCCGGCGTGCCTGACCGCGCGACTGGCCTGGGCGTCGGCGCTTTCGCCGGCTCTTACATCACCCACACCAGGCAGGACGACTTCAGCCTGCACGCCAGCGGCCCATTCGAATTCGCGGGCCGCAAGCACGAAGCGGCAATCGGCTATATGCACTCGAAGCAGAAGTTCAATGCTGACAGCCGCGCCGCCGATTACGCTGGTGGCTATCCGCTCGTGGGCGACTTCAACCACTGGAACGGTGCCACCTATCCCGAGCCGGCATGGGGCGCTCCGACGTTTTACGAAAGCAGCGTGACCAAACAGGAGGCGCTGTACGGCGCTGCGCGCTTCTCGCTGAGCGGCCCTTTGAAAGCAATTATCGGCGCACGCCTCACCAACTACGACAAGACCGGCGTCGGCGCCTGGAGCCCGGCCTACCAGTTGAAGCACGATCACGAACTGACGCCATATGCCGGCGTGGTGTATGACATCAGCGAAAACCTGTCGGCCTACGCCAGCTACACCGATATCTTCCAGCCTCAAAACCGCAAGGACCTGGCGGGGAATATCCTCGACCCGGTAGTCGGCAAGAGCTACGAAACTGGCGTCAAAGGGGAATTCCTGGACGGCCGCGTGAATGCCTCGCTTGCCGTCTTCAAGCTCAAGCAGGACAAGCTCGCGCAGGAAGCAGGGCTGGTTGACCGTGACGGCACCGGTCCACTGGCACCGGAAGCCTACTATCGCGCAGCAAATGGGGCCAAGAGCGATGGCTTTGAGTTCGAGCTCTCGGGCGAACTGGCACGCGGGTGGAACGCCACCGCCGGTTATTCGCAATTCAAGGCGAGGGACGCTTCCGGCGCCGACATCAATAGCGTCTACCCACGCAAGCTGTTCCGCGTCTTCACCACGTATCGCCTGGATGCGCTGACCGTTGGCGGCGGTGTGAACTGGGAAAGCCGCACTTACACGCTGGACCCGGCCGCGCCGGCCGGCACCACTGGCCTGATCGAACAGGACTCCTTCGCCTTGGCCAGCCTGATGGCGCGCTACGAGATCACCAGGCAGCTGTCGGCACAGGTCAACGTGAACAACCTGTTCGACAAGAAGCACTTTGGCATGTTCGCGGCCTATGGCGCTATTACCTATGCGGCACCGCGCAGCATATCGGCAAACTTGAAGTACCGTTTCTGATTCGAGGCCGACATGCGCGCAACCTGGACTCTGGTCCACCGCTACCTTGGCCTGCTCACGGCGGGCTTCCTGTTCATCAGTGGCCTGACTGGCGCTGTGATCTCATGGGATCATGAACTGGATGACCTGCTTAACCCGCACCTGATGGAAGCGCATACGCCTGGCCAGCCGCAGGCGCCGCTGGAGCTGGCGCGCCAGATCGGGCAACGTCATCCTGAAGCAACAGTTTCCTACATCCCACTGCATGCCGGGACGGGGAAAGCGCTCGGTTTCGGCGTGGATGCAACGGGCTTCAACCAGGTATTTGTCGATCCGGTCAGCGGCGCTGAACTGGGCAAGCGTGAGTGGGGCGCCGTCTGGCCGATCAGCAAGGAGACCCTGGTGTCCTTCCTCTATCGGTTGCATTACTCGCTGCATATCCCCGAAATGTGGGGCATAGACCGCTGGGGCATCTGGCTGATGGGCGTGATCGCCGTGATATGGATGGTGGACAGCTTCGTCGGCTTCTACCTGACGTTACCGGTGCGTGCTCGCGCGCCCGCAGCACGTAGTTGGTGGCAGCGTTGGAAGCCAGCCTGGAAAGTGCGCTGGGGTGGCGGCAGCGCCAAGCTCAATTTCGACTTGCATCGGGCCTTCAGCCTGTGGACGTGGGGACTCCTGTTCATCCTGGCATTCACCGCGTTTTCGCTCAACTTGTACCGCGAAGTCTTTTATCCGGTCATGACGGCGGTCTCGAAAGTGACGCCTACGCCTTTCGATACCCGCGTGCCAAGGGACTTGGGAAATCCTATTCTGGCGCAGGTAGGTTTTGAAAAAGTGCTTCAGCAGGCCGCTCGGGAAGCTCAGCGCCGTGATTGGAAGGAGCCGGCTGGAAGTGTCTTCTATTCGCAGGCCTACGGCATTTATGGCGTGAGCTTCTTCAAGCCGGGCGATGATCATGGCGCCGGCGGCGTCGGGCCGGCGGTATTGTATTTTGACGGCATCGACGGCCGCCTGCTGGGCGACCGCCAGCCCTGGAAAGGTACAGCAGCCGATATTTTCGTGCAGGCGCAATTCCCGCTGCATTCCGGCCGCATCCTGGGGCTGCCAGGCCGCATCCTGATTTCAGTGATGGGAATCGTGGTCGCGATGCTGAGCGTCACCGGCGTGGTGATCTGGTGGCGAAAACGCTCTTCGAGGGAAAGGGCGGCGGCAACGCAAAGGACTGCGGTGCAGCCGGCCCTGTGAGCAGGTCAGTGCCGCCGGGTTCGGCGGCGCATGGTGGCCAGCGCCAACAAGCCTAGCCCGAATACAGCAATGCTTGCCGGCTCCGGCACGACCTGTATCGCACCGCCGGTGGCCGCGAACAGGTAATCCAGGTAGCTGTGCAGGACGATGCCGCCGAAGTAGGTGCCAAAAGCCCCGCCAACCAGGCCGTCCGGTGTGCCGCCAAAGGTGTTGGTCGCGATCAGCATCAACTCGCCATATTGTTCGATGAAGGACGGACCGCCCGAATCGCCTCCGCCAATGCCCGATTCGCGGTTGTTCGGCAATTGTGCCGAGCATGCGAGACCCCATTCGCAGAACGTATCATGTCCGTTGCCGTCGAAATCGGCATACCAGACTTCTTTGTCGCCGGTGAAGCCTTTTTCGTCATCGGCATCGAGCAGGTCGACGATGTTTTCGCCAGTGCGCTTGACGCGGAAATCGGGGCTGATTGTATAACCGTTGATGCCGTCGCCGGAAGTGCCGTAGCCTGCCATGATGATGCGGGTGTTCGATTGCAACTGCTGGCCAGCCAGTTTGTAAATCTTGGCGGAGGCCGGTGCGTCTTGCCCCAGGGTGATCACGGCCAGGTCATCATTCACGCAGAAGCCCGCAACGCCAGCCGGGCAATTGCCGAAGCCAGCATAATTCGGGTTCATCTGTACATTGCTTGCCGTGACGACGGCGCGGCCCGGATCGCCCGGGGTGGACGAGGCATTGAATACGACGCGCACGTCGTTGCCCGGTTTGTTGAGGTCGATCAGGCTGCCTTTCCCGTTGGTGTCCACGCAATGGCCAGCCGATACCACCTGGCGTTTGCCGACCAGTGCACCGGAACAGATGTAACTCAGCCCGTCATAGCGGATATTGATGCTGACCACCCCAGAGAAGGGAGATGCGGCATTATTCGGATCCACATGGGCCGCAGGCGTATCGGGCAGGGCGCCCGAGGTTATCAATGGTGTGATGGTGCCATTCGGTACCGCCTGCGCCGTCCCGCTGATGGCAGCGATTGCCAGCACCATGCCGAGCAGTCGTTTCGCAATGTGTTGTTGCACGTCATTTCCTCCCGAGATTATTGCTCAGTGAATCAATACGTCGGGAAAACGTTTAGCAATAAACGGGCCCGTAAAGCAAGCTGCTTTACTTTCAGTCACTTGCCGTGCAGGCTCATCATCGCATTTGAGGAAATGTAAAGCTTTCCGACATTGCATTGCAAATTGATACACAGGGGGGGGGGAATCACTGGCGTGCAGCCAGCCGGCGCCTGGCTGCCACCAGTGCATCGGTGATGGAGCCGATGCTGAACGGCTTGACGATGAAACCCATGGCTCCGCGCGTGACGGCCGACTGGACCACGCTTTGGTCATTATGTCCCGATACCACAATGATGAAAGCATCCGGAGAGTGGGCCTTGATTTGGGAAAGGAGTTCCAGGCCGTCGCCATCCGGCAGGCCGAGGTCCAGCAGCACGATGTCGGGCGACAGCTGCATGCAGCGTGCCAGCCCCGCCTGTGCGGTAGCGGCCTCGCCCAGTACCGCCAATTCAGCTTCGCTCGCCCCCAGTCGCATCATCGACCGCATCATTGCGTTGTCGTCGATGATGAAGACACTCTTCGGCTGTTGCTTGTGAAACGGAGCGATGGTAGCGGAATGCATGGTGCGCCCTCTGTGCCTTAACTGTTGGCACGGGCAGGCTAACACCATACTGCGCCGGGCGGCGCGCGTATCCGGTATTCAGAAGCGGTAGCCCAGGTTAAGCCATACCATCGGCTGACTGTTGTGCGGTTCGGAACGAGGATCGCCACCGTGGGTGCGCCATGCCGCAAGCAACGAGGCGTTGAATGCCCGATTGTCATAGCGCAGGCCTAAACCGGCACCGGAAAGCGTGCGGTGGTTGCTGTCGCTGGTCCAGGGATCCTGGTTCGCCGTAATGCGGCCGGTGTCGTAGAACAGGTAGGGCATGAATGCGCCGGCAGCGTAGCGCAGTTCGAGCTGCAACAGGGCGCCGGCATCGCCATAACCTTCACCACCGGGATAGGCGCGCACGCCGTTGCGGCCGCCCAGCCCGAACTTCTGGGACGAGTCAAGATTCTTGCTGGCCCATTGCGCCGACACCCTTCCATAGACATCGACGTGTTCGGCCACCGACTGGATGCGAGCCAGGTCGAGGTTCAGCTTCGAGAAGTGGCCGGCGCTGCGGGCTGTCGTTGCGTCTGACACCAGCAAGGCCCCATCGAGATTGAGGCGGCCCGGCGTCCAGGAGACCGCCCCGTATGTCACACCGCCACGCAGCAGGTTGTCCCGCACGTCGAAGTTCAAGGCGATCGGCACACTGTTGCTGGATTTATCGCTGCTGCTTTCGGTGGCGCCTTGCTGGTCGCGCAGGCGTTTGTGTTCGAACGTTGCCGACAGGGTGATGTTGCGGCGCTGCGAGCGCACCAGCGGGTAACTCAAACCAGCACTGCTGACGTTTGCGGTGCCGGTTGCATTGAGGGCGGCGAAGCTGTCTGCCAGCGCATAGTAGGAACGGCTGTAACCGATGCGGCCGCGCAAGCCGGTCGCGCCGAGCGGCAAGGCGTATCCGGCCGAGCCAAACCACATTTGCTCGTTGGTGTACATGCCCTGGAGCGAGATCTGGTCGCCGAGCGTAAACGGGCTGTCGATATCCAGGCTGGCATGGGCGCGCGTGCGGCCGGTGTAGCGGGTACCGTTGTTATCAAGCCCGATCTCGCCCGCATAACGATGATCGCGCTGGACTTCGATCGCCAGGTCGCCGGTGCCTACCTCTTTGCCTGGCCGGACCACGGGGATACTGCGCACGCCCGGCTGGTCGTCAAGGATCAGGGTGACGCGCTCGAGCTCGTGGCTTTCGATGACGCTTCCGGGTTTCAATGGCGACAGGAAGCGCTGGGCTGCAGGGCTCAGGGACTTGTCGCCGTTCGTTGTGATTGAGCCATAGCGGCCCTCCAGGACTTCGATGCGCAGGACGCCCTGCTGCATGTCTTGCTGGGGCAGGTAGGCACGGGCAAACGGATAACCCGCTGCGCGATAGTAAGCAGAAAGCTTGTCTGCCAAGGCGCTCAAGCCTGCAAAGTCGAAAGTCTTGCCGATTACCGGACCGAGTTGGCGCAGGAGTTCATCCTGTGGAATCAGGGAATTGCCCGTGACAGTTAGCTGTTTCAGGGACACTGTCAGACCGCCTGGCGGAATGGTAGCGGGTGGAGGAGGCGGCGGTAGCGGGAGCGGCGGCGCCGGAGTTGGTTCCCGCAGCGCCCGCTGCCCGTTTTCCTGTAGCGATTGCGCGCCTTGCTGTGCAAGGGCTGCTTCGGCGAAGGCGTAAAAGATGGCGATAGTCAGAATGGTGTTAGCTGGTCTCATGTCGGCTTTCAACGCTGTCTGATTGGCAACACCATTCTATCGTTACTTTTGGTCGTTTGTCGCCGCTCCCTGGTTGCTTGCAGTAGTGGATGGCATCTGGATGCCGCCAGATACCACAAACACGCTCAGGAATTTCACGTCGCGGCCCGCGGTGAGGCTTTGCGTGGCTGGCATGTTGTCGCGGTTTCCGGAGCCGGACTGCACGGTGTTCGAGTCACTTACATCCGTGTAGTTCAGGCCGCCCACGCCCAGCGACGGCATGGTTGGAGTTGCGCCGCCGATGATCACCGGGCTCGCGGCTTGCGCGGCGATGGCGATTGGGGTTGGGGTTGGGGTTGGGGTCGGCGCAGGCACCGGCGTAACGGCAGGCACAGTTTCAGGCGGCACGACTGCGGCAGGTGCTGGCGTCGGGACGATCGTTGCGACTGGGACCGCGGCCGGGGTGGCTACGGGCGCCGGTTCAGGCAGCGCGACTGGAGCAGGTGCTGCTACCACTACTGGTGCCGGTGCCGGTGCGGGCGTCGCGACTGGGGCAGGGGTCGGCACGACAATTGGCTCAGGCGCCGCTGTCGCTATTGGAGTCGGAACTGGTGCGGGCGCCGCAGCAGGAGTCGGCACGGGAGTCGGCTCAGGCGCCGGGACCGGCGTCGGCATCGGTTCCGGCGTTGGGACGGGCATTGGCGTCGGGGTCGGCTCGGGCACTGGTACCGAAGTCGGGATCGATACTGGCGTTTGCACCGCAGCCGTGATGCTCGCAGTCGTTGCGCCGCTGCCGGTGAAGGCGTAGTTGGCAGCATCGTTGCCTGTGAGCGTGAGTCCCGCGACGCTGACGTTCAGTGCGGAACCAGGGGTCGCCTGCGCGAAGTGCGCAGTCGCTGCGCTGCTGTCAATGTGGACGTCATCACCGCTTTCGACACCGGCCAGCGCACCGCTGGAAGTCAAGGCAGCCACTGTGTTGCCGTCTTCGACTTTATCTGCCGCGCCCAAAGCACCTACAGTCAACACTTTCGGCAAGATCGAAGCCGTCATGCCGCTAGGCAGCGTCAACTGATAGTTCGAAGCCAGGCCGGTGCCATCAGCCAGCACGATGCCGGTGACGGAAACAGCTTTGCTATTGCCCGCGTTGCGATCGGCAAAGGTACCGGTTTGTCCGGAGAAGCCGAGGGTCTCCGAACCGACCAGCCCACTCAACGAGCCGCCGACCAGGGTGGCGCCAGTCGTCGCATCATAAGTCTTGTCCGCAGCCGACATGCCAACGATCGTCAAGGCCTTGCGTGCAATTGACGCACTTGTGCTGGCCTGGTTCGTGATGACATAGTTCCCAGCATAGTCGCCGCCATAGCTGCTGCTGATGTTCACCACCTTTCCGCTGCCTGCATTCGCATCAGCGAAAGTGCCGGTCGCCGTCAGGCTGATCGCCTCGCCCGAAACCAGGTTGGAGAAGATGGCGTTGCTGGTATCAAGCTGTGCAGCAGTCCTGCCGTCATACGTCTTGCCGGCAGCGGTAATACCCGATACCGTCGTTGCGCGTGGAGTGATGGAAGCCGTTAATCCGGCGGGATTGGTAATGGTGTAGTTCGAAGCCAGGCCAGTACCGTCACCCAGCGTAATGCCGCTCACTGAAACCGACTTGGCGCTGCCGGCATTGCGGTCTGCGAACACGCCGTTCTGCCCGGAGAAACTCAAGGTCTCAGCGCCAACCAGGCCGCTCAGGGAGCCGCCTACCAGCGTCGCGCCAGTACTTGCGTCATAGGTCTTGTCCGCAGCCGACATGCCAACAACCGTGAGAGCCTTGCGTGCGATAGAGGCGGCGGTGCTCGCCTGGTCGGTGATGACGTAGTTGCTTGCGTAGGAACCGCCATAGCTGCTGGTGATGTTCACCGCTTTGCCATTGCCGGCATTTGCATCGACAAACGCGCCGGAGCTTGACAGGCTGATTGCTTCGCCGCCTACCAGGTTGGAGAATGCTGCATTGCTGGTATCGAGTTGTGCTGCAGTGGTGCCGTCATAAGTCTTACCTGCAGCGGTAACGCCCGACACGGTGGTAGCGCGCGGGGTGATGGCGGCCGTTACGCCAACGGGATTGGCAACGGTGTAGTTCGAAGCCAGGCCAGTGCCATCGGACAGTGTCAGGCCGCCAACCGCCACCGATTTGGCAGCGCCGGCATTCTTGTCGGCGAAAACGCCAGTCAGGCCACTGATATTCAAGGTCTCGGCACCAACCAGGCCGCTCAGTATGCCGCCGTTAAGCGTTGCCGACGTGTTGCCATCGTAGACTTTGTCGGCGGCAGCAAGCCCGGTGAGGCTCAAAGCCTTCGCCGCGACCGATGCGCTGTTTGCAACGCCGGCTGACGCCAGGCCAGGCAAGGTGTAGTTGGAAGCCAGGCCATTGCTGCCGTCCGTCAGCGTGATCGCATTCAGGAAGCTTGCGCCATTTACATTGGCGCTATTTGCCGTCGCACCTGTGTAGTTCAGGTTTTCCCCGGACACCAGGTTACCCAGCGTGACATAACCGTTCATGCTGCTGCTGCCGTCATAAGTCTTGGCGGCCATCACCGTTACGGCGCGCGGCGTGATGCTGGCGGAGGCACTGGCCGAAGTATTGGCCAGCGAATAGTTGCCGGCGTCCGCGCCGCTGAGGGTGATGTTGCTGATGTCGACGGTATAGCTGCCGACGTTTTTGCTGCCAAAGGCGCCGGTGCCGTTCAAGGTCACGGCATCACCAGCAACGACGCCCGTCGCGGAGACCGCCGCCGCCGTGGTCCCGTCATACACCTTGCTGGAAGCAGTCGGCGTCAAAGCCTTAGGCGTAATCGTATAGCTGCCGGTGTTGAAATAGCCCACGGCATAGGTGGTTCCGCCACTGGTGTAGCTGGTCGGATTGCCCGCGTCTGCGTTCAGGTTGACGTAAGAACCGGCGTTCTTGCTGCTGGTGGTGTACGCCACCGCTGGCGTGAGGGAGGATACGGAGAACCCGTTCGGACCGCCCATCGTCGTGAAGGAGAGGCCCGTGGCAATGTTGTTGCCGTCGTAGGTCTTGGTGCCCGCGGCGTTCTGGATCACATAGATAGGCTGGGTCGACATGCTGACTGCCTGGTAGGTCGCGTACAGGTAGCTGTTATTAGAGCCCGGAATCACCAGCGTGCCGCAGTTTGGATAAGGCGAAGCGCAGCTTGAGAGCTGTGGCGACTGGGTGTAGGCGGACAGTTGCGGGGCGCCGTTGACGAACACCAGCCAACTGGCAACCGAGTTGCCCTGGAATGCCACGCGAGCGCGATTGCCGTAAGAAACCAGCCCGATGGCGCCCTGGTCCAGAACTGCCTGGGTATTGCCAGCGGTGGTGTTGACGGCGTTCAGCAACATGCCGCCGCCAGCCGAATTGCCGATCGTGGTGACAGTGTTCGAATTACCTTCGAAAGCAACGCCGAAAGTCTTGTTGCCGGCGGTGCTGACGCCGGTGATGAACAGGTTGCCGGCGCCGGAGTTGATGGTGGCGCTCGACATGATGTACACGCCCCCGGTGACGCCCGAATAGCTGCCGTTGTTCGAGCCAACCAGGGACTTGCCGTTGATGACGATATTGCCGCCCTCCGACAAGATCGACCTGGAACGTTCCACCACGACTGCAGCAGTGGCGGAGCTCGAATTCAGCGCATAGCCAAAACCATTGACCTGGGTGCCGGCATTGCTGCCGACCATGATATTGCCACCGTTGGTCTTGATGTTCGCATTGATGTCGACGCCGCCCAGCGTGGCACTCGCGGCATTGGCGGCACTCAAGGTCACGCCAAGTTTGCCTGCGGTGGAGCTGATGTCGCTGTTCACGGCGATATTGCGGTCGGCACGCAGCGTGAGGGTCGCATCGCCGCCGCTGGTCTTGCCGATGGCGCTGGCGACGGTAATGTCGCCGCTGCCCAAGCCGGTACTGCCATAGTTCGAGAGATTGGACTGGGTGGTGACGGTCACGCTGGTGCCCAGGTTCAGGGCGCCGACGATATTGCTGGCCGCGCTGGCGTCAATCGTATAGTTGTACGGGTCGATCAGCCAGTGGCCGCCCTGGCCATGAGCAGCGCTGGCATCGATTTGGACCGCACGCGCGGTAGCCACGTCCGCTGCCGAGGTTTCGATGAAGCCGCCATTGCCGCCCTCTGGTGCGCTGGCATCCAGCTTGCCGGCGATATCGATGCGGCCGTTCTGCATGTCGCCCAGCAGCAGGATCTGGCCTTGTTCGCCAGTCGCCAGCGTGCGTGCCTGTACCAGGCCGCTATTGTTGATGACAGTGCTCACCAGGTCACCGGCGGCCTTTGCCGTCATCAGCACGTTGCCGCCATCGGCCCGGATGGCGCCGCCGTTTTCAACCAATGCGTCAATCGCGCCTTGCTGGATTTGCAGCTTGATTGGGCCGCCCAGGTCCAGCAGTACTTGGCTGCCGGCACCGAGCAGCACGTTCCCGCGTTCCGCGGAAATCTCGCCGATATTGCCGACGCGTGCGGCAACCAGGGCTACGGTACCGCCGTTGAAAGCCTTGATGTTACCTTGGTTGATGACGGCATTCGCACTGGCGCCTTGCAGTTTGTAGTGGCCGGACATGAAATCCTGGTTGCTCATGTTCAGGGTCGATGCCAGCAGGCCGCCGACGTTCACCTGGGCGGTCGGCGAGAAGAGTACTCCGTTTGGATTCAACAGGAACACCTGGCCATTCGCCTTCAGTGCGCCCTGGATCTGCGATACATCGGTACCGGTGACGCGGTTGAGGGCGACAGCAGAAGAGGAGGGCTGTACGAAGTTGACGGTATTCCCTTTGCCGATGGAGAACGAATTCCAGTCGATCGCCATTTTGGCGCCGCCCTGGTTGATCGTCATCGCGCTTCCTTGCTGGCTGATCTGGCCCTGGCCCGCGACGACCACGCCGCCAGTCGGCAAGTCGGCTGCCAATGCGGCACCGCCAACCAGCGACAGGCTCGCTGCAGCCAAGGCGCGGCGCGCGGCACGGGAGCGCCTTGCTTTGCCATGGGCGCCACCCAGTTCGGAGCGCACTTGCCACATGCCCATGCCAGCGTTCCACACAACTCGGAAAATCCTGTTCATAACGCTACCTCAAACGTTGAAATGAGACGGATCGGGCCATCGCGTTTGTTTAAACGGAGCCAGACTCGGACAGCAGGATTCAGGGCTGTGGGATTGGTCCGCCTGGGACGGCGGTTTGGTGCGCGGAGGTAGGGCGTCACCAGGAAGATGCGAATTTCTGTACGGCAATGACGATCTTACACAGCTTTAACTAATTTTCACACGGCAACATCGAAAAATAGTTTTGCCGTTGGTGTTTCGCGTCACCTTTCAAATGGGTAGTGATTGCGCGTCGAGGGAGCGCTCAAGCAGCCAGGCCATGCGAACGCGCCATTGGAGGCGGAGGTGCCGGGTAGTCTCCAGGCAGCGTCACTTTCTTCTCGCGAGCTTTTTCGAAATTTGGGGGGCGCCTGCGTTCAAATCTGGGTGCCAGCACCAATTCGGAGTGCGCTCCATCCCCCTAAAGTGCTCGACATGCAGCAGCGCCACACTGCGTCGCCAGCATGCTCCCAGCACTTTCATGTATCCGCAATCCAAACAAGGAGTTTCGCAAATGGATGCCCAAAACAATGCTTCCGCCATGCAATCGAACCAGTCGTTTCCTGCACTGCCCGATGCGATCGAAATGCCGTCGCCACAATCCGCTGCCGACATTCACCCCCACATCACTGGCCCCGGCGAGATAGTGAACCCAGAGCTCTTCCGGATCAAAAGTGTGCGTCCAGGCTGCTACTTGCTGAATTACACCCCGAGCGGAATCCACATGGTGACCTATGACGGAACGATGCGCGTCGAAAAGCATGCCGACGGCCGCACTGCGAGCGGCGACCTGTATCAGCGACCGGTTCTGTTTCTGCCCCTGAAAAGCGCGCTTCCTGCCGATCTGACGCGGCCATTGTTCTTCCCTGGCCCCAATCCTGCCAGCGGCATTCCGGTCCTGGCACGCAACCGCTATCGCTATTACCTGCGAGTGACCAAGATCCTTGAGAACTTCACCTTCGGCAATAGCTTCACGCTGGGATTCGAAATGTGGCGCTTTACCAAGAACCCCGGTGCATGGAATACCGGCGGCACCTGGAGCAAGGAAGAGATGACGGCGCAGATGACCTGGCAGCCTGCGCCATCCGGCTTCCCTGCACCAAGCCATTACCTGGCCGGCGATGCGAAAAACGCCTCGAATGTCATCGTCGGCCGGCTGACGATGGGCTGGGTCTCCGACTTCCTGCGCAAGGCCACCATTGAGGTGGACCGCGTCAGCCAGTCCGAAGCTGTGGTCAATAACGGTGCCGGTACCGACTGGATGGCCGTAGGCAAGAGCGTTGACTGGGACATCACTCCCATCCAAAGCAATTCGAATGTTGCGGAACCGAGCGGCTTCTCCTGGTCCAACGGCGAAGCCCACGCTGCCATGTTGGCCAAGCGCGATTCTTCCAACCTCGATGCGGAATGGCGCTACCACGTGCTGGCAATCCGTCGCCTGGACGAAACCGAGCGCGGCATTATGTATGACAACGGCGGCACGGACTCCAACAACGTGCCGCGGGAAGGCTGCGCCATTTCCTCGCACTGGACCATGCCGAACACGGCGGAATGGGGCACTGTTGCGGGCCAACGTTTCGGAACCGCCGCCGCGCCATACTTCCGCACCGCCGTGCATGAAATTGGCCACGCCATGGGTCTCTACCACAACACTGCGGACAACGGCTACCTGTGCACAACGGACGTGATCGCATCGCGTTCGCTCAATCCGGGCAGCCTGCAATTCCCGGCCAATATCCAGTGGTCCTACAACCCGGACGACGCCAAGCGCTTGCGCCATATGCCCGATATCTATGTGCGTCCAGGCGGCCTGCCATTCGGTACCTCTTACGGCTCCACGCCAATCAGTCCGACCGACATGGAACTGGAAATTGAAGGTCTCAGCATGTTCGTGACACCTGTCGCCAGCGCGGTTCCAATAGGTGCCCCTGTCCGGGTCAACATCACGATGCAGAACCAGACCAGCGCGCCGATCGCCGCGCCAAACACATTGAGCATGAAGAGCGGCATCGTGCGCGGCAAAGTTATCGATCCTTGCGGCACCGTCCGCACGTTCGCACCGATTGTCATCTGCGTGGAAGATGACCAGGTTGAACCGCTGCCCGCGCAGGAGACCGTCGAGCATTCGCTGACCCTGCTGCGCGGCGGCCAGGGCGCGTTGTTCCCGATGCCTGGCGCTTACCGGATCATGGTGGAAGCACGCTGGGATAATGGCGGCCTGGAATGCACCTGCACCGGCGAAAATACGGTGATGGTCACTTCCGCAGTCGACCAGGCACACGCCGAGGCGGCACTCAAAGTACTGTCAACGCCGGACACCCTGTTGTCACTGGCGATCGGCGGCGACCACCTGCACGAAGGCATGGCGGCCATCGACGCTGCAATTGGCAACCCTGTGCTACGCCCTCACTTCGCATACATCGAAGCCAAACGCATGGCCACGCGCTTCCGTCAACGCAAGGCCGACTTCGGTGCGGCTGCCAAGCTGATCGACAGCAGCACCATCATGAGCCCGGCTGAACTGAAACGCGCCGCGGCGTGGGTCAAGGATGCTGGGCCGAGCACGGCGCCGGGCAAGCAGTTGGCCAAGGAGCTCGCTAACAAAGCCAAGGGGCTGAAAATCAAGGATGGACTGAAAGATCTTGTCGAACCGGCTTAATGCAGGGAAGGGGGCTTTGCCCCCTTTTCCAGCGCAAAACAAAGCCCGAACCATGTCATGTCAGAAATCGAGGGAGCAATCGTGAGCAAATTTACTTCGGGAAGCCTGAGCGCGCTTTTGGTCGCGCTGTTTGCTTACCTTGTTCTGGATTTTGCCTTCTATGAAATCGATACGAAGGATGTCTCCAGCCTTGTCGGAATGGCGGCGGTCATTGGAGCCATTGCAGGTGCATGGTTCAGCGATGAAGACCAGCCGGAAACCTGACCGTGCAAGAAATCGCCGGAAGAAAATCCAATCATACGCCGAACTTCCCGTGATCAAGTGATAATGCGGCCTCAATTAATTATGCCGCATGGCAATAAAAAAGATAATGAGTAAAATGACAACTGCGTCCCCGGTGGCGCGAGTTCTGGTCGCTGCTTTAACTTTGATGGTGGCGGGTTGCGGCGGAGGCGGTTCCGAGTCGTCCAAAACGCCTGTGCAATCGCCTACGACACCAACAACACCGACAACACCAACCACGCCAACAACGCCAACAACTCCGACTACACCGACTACACCGCCAGTTGCAGGTGGAATCGCAGCAATCAACGTCAATAGCAGGGCGGAAGTACTCGCTTTCTACAACTCCACCATGCTGCCGGCTTTTTCGGTCCCGATGCAGTGGACGGGCTCAACCCAGAGCTGCGTGGCTGGCAGCACTTCTGCCGAATATAAGGCGGCTGTCCTTAATACTGTGAACAGCTTCCGGGTCCTGGCAGGATTGCCTGGAAATGTCACACTGAATCTCACGCATTCGGCAATGGCGCAGCAAGCAGCCTTGATGATGGACGCAAATTCCCAGCTAAGCCATTCGCCACCAGCCTCGTGGAATTGCTACACGACGGATGGTGCGACAGCAGCAAGCAGCTCCAATCTGGCACTGGGCAACGCAGGACCAAATGCTGTGCGCGCGTACATTGCCGACAGCGGCACCTCCAGTCTTGGTCATCGCCGCTGGGTTCTCTATTCTCGCCTGGGCGAGGTCGGCACTGGCGACACAACGCGGGCCAACTCTTTGTGGGTATTTGGCGGCACCGTAACTGCACCCGCTGGACTCACGGAGACGGGGATTGCCTGGCCAGCACGCGGCTATGTGCCATGGACTTCCAAAGTAGCCGACCCGAGCCACCCATGGAGTTTCTCTTTGCCTGGCGCCGACTTCAGTGGCGCGAGCGTAGCGATGAGTAATGACCAGGGCAAAGTGCTCTCCGTCGGCAATGTCGGCCCATTACCCGACGGTTATGGTGATAACACCATGAGCTGGAATCTGACTTCGGCTACGAGCGAGTGGTCGCGTTCACCGGCTGACACAAAGCTCAATGTGCTGATCAGCAATGTAAAGGTTGGCGGGCAAGCCAAGTCGTTCCAGTACAGCGTTACGTTCTTTGTGCCTTAAACCTGAGGTTTGCTAGCAAAGTAGGGGATGATTTGTGTTGGCCCGCGCCACTAGGTTCGCGTTCGGGCAAAAGACACCGAAACTAAACTCCACTTAGCAATTCCTGGCCGCCTAGAGCGGCCTTTTTATTGGCAAGTCGCAATGCTTATCACGCGGGCGCACTAAAGGATGTAGCGGTGGCCCGTTGTAAGCGGTGATAATGCAAACGTCATTTGACATAATATAGATTATGCGAACTCTGTGTACTTTACTACGTGTTGCATTATTCTTTAAATGATACGCAACAGTCCTGTAAGTTTTATGTAGTACCATGTTGCGTATCATGCTGATCAAAGTCCCGCACTTTGGCTATGTGCTTACAGATGGCCAGAATCTTCCCCGGTTCTGGGCGGCGGCCTGGGCATTGCTCATTGGCGGGACACTAGCACCATCTACCCTTAAGGTGCGTTTGCAACACATCGAGGGGTTCTACAGGCACACTGAAGATGGTCATCCCCAAGGCATGCTTGATGATGCCATTGCCGATCAGGATTTGCCGCTGCTGGAAGAACTTCTCGAATCCTACTTTATTACACTGAGAAACGTTCCCGACGTCAGTTCTGGGACTGAACAACGATGGCGCGATGCAGTCGAATTCGTTCGCACGATCTCCGAGCGGCTTCTGAGGACACCCGATATGAGCGCCAGACTCGCGGATATCACTCTGCGGCTCGAGCGACTGGATCGACTGTATGGTCAGCTGAGGGTTGGCAAGAAAAGCGCTCCTCATTTCGTTCGTGCGCTGCCCGCAGCGGTGTTGTCCGAGTTGTTCGATTTGGTTGTGCCTGGTGCCGAGACTAATCCGTTTAAGTCGCCGGCCACACAGTGGCGGGCATACTGCACGTTCCTGCTTTTACTTAATGCAGGTCTACGGCGTGGCGAAGCGTTGACATTACGGGCAGACTTCGTGAAATCAGAGAATTGTTCCTCTGGCCGACAATTTTGGCTTAACGTCCAAACCAACGATGATGAACATGAAGATCCACGACATTCGAGCCCGAGCATCAAAACGGTGTCTTCAATTCGCCAGATTCCCGTGAGCCCAATTGTGGCGGAGGCCTTTTACACCTACTCTGAAAACTATCGCGGGCGCCAAAAACATCCGTACTTCTTGAGCAGTATGCGCGGGCAACCGCTGTCCGCCGAGGGAGTGAATCATTTCTTCAAGATCCTGACAGCATCCCTTTCATCAAGCGCACTAAAGATTTTGCAGGACCGAACAGGGATGTCGTCGATATCACCCCACGACTTGCGCCATACTGCGGCGGTGATAAGGATGAAGCAGCTGCTGACTCGCGGCGATTCGATGCCCGAAGTAATGCAGAAGATGCGCAGCTATTTTGGCTGGTCGGCAGTCTCGTCAATGCCGCTACTTTATGCAAAGGCGGCTTTTGAAGAGCGATTGAGCGCTGTCTGGAGCGATCAGTTCGATGATCGCGTTGCTATGCTTCTGGAGTTACCACAATGACCCAGCATCTTTCTAGAGCGGCAGTCAACCCAGATGTACACACCCTTTGGGTTAGCATCCCTGCTCTCCCTTCCGTGGTCCGCTACATTGATGACTACACTGACGAGGATCACAGTATTACGGATTTGACGGCCGAGCGATGGCTCGTTTCAATCAGCGGTCGAAAGCAGCGGCTGCGGTTCGATCGGTACTCGTCAGTCCCGCCATTGCAGCGCCTACTTCAAGCGTATGCCGCTGACCGCCTAACGCGTGGCGCAGCAGCTACCGCTCGACTCAATTTCAGCAGCCTCGTTCATGTCGAGCTTAACGACATGGTTGATCTTATCCAATGCAATCCGGCAGCTGCCAGGCCACTCTGGGATAATTTACGGGCCAAGATTCCCTATGCCGAGGTGTTCTCGGGCCTTAAATCTTTATTGGTATTTCTGGCCGAACGAAGGGTCGGCGAATGGACCCCGAATTATCTGACCTTCATTTCCTCGGCACTCCCCCTTCCGCCAGCTGACAAATTTGCTGGTGTCCGCAGGAGGGACGTTTTCATATCGATAGAGGACGAGGCGCGTCTGGTTCGGTGGGTCGAAGAACGTGCGGTTGCAGCGAAAGATATGTCCCTAGCATCCCTGATCGACACCGCGCTCATAATTTGCAGCTACCAATTTGCGATGCGCCCGAAACAAATTGGGGTACTTCGACGCCGCGATTGTCGAATTATTTCGCCACCAAGTGGGAATTCCTCTGTTCATTTGACCTTTCGGATGATTAAGCAGCGTGATGATTCGATGAAGCGGATGCCACTGGTACGGCGGATCAAGCGAGAATGGGCGATTATTTTTAGCGAGATCTTTGCTAGAACTATGCACCGCCCGGGAAGTGCCCATTTTCTAGACTACACAGACGCGGCCTCCATTTCTGTTCGTATTCGAGAGTTGCTGCTGGACGTGACCGGCGCCGCGTGGTCCGCAAGAGATCTACGACACTCTGGTGCCATGCGAATGGTCGATGCCGGTGCCAGCGCAGAAGAACTCGCCGAATACATGGGGCACTCCAGCTTAGAGTCAGGTCAGGTGTACTACGCCACATCGGCCACGCAGGCTGAGCGAGTTAATCAAGCGCTGGGCATCTCAGATACATATCGCCAAGTGGCAAGCATGGGTACTACGGGCTTTATTCACCCTGAGGAATTGAAAAAGCTGAAGGGAGATCAGCAAGTCGCGGGCGTTCCGCACGGCATACCAATCGCAGGCATCGGCGCGTGCACTACGGGGCAGCCTTCCTGCCCATTCAATCCGGTGACCGCATGCTACGGTTGTCCGAAATTTCTTCCGGTCTCCGATGAGTCAATACATCAAGAAGTACTGCGTGGCTTCCGAGAGGTCGTGAACTTCTTCTACTCGACCTCTCGCGCCGAAACGGAATCTCCGGCCTTTCTTCAGTTGAAGCGAACAATATCTGAAGTCCAAGCTGTTATCAGCGGCTTAGGAGAAGGCCATGCAGACTGAAAACCAATTTGTTAGCGTGCCCCCTGCCTCATTCTCCCGCTTCATTGATGATGGAAAAAAGATAGCCGCACGAGAGTTGATCGAATGGGAAATTCGTCTTGACCATAGTGGTGTGGCCATTGATGGCTCGGCCTGGGATCTTAGGAAGCTCTCGAAAGACGGAAATCCTACGAGTTCAAAACTGCGCCAGTTCGGCACCCTGCCTCAAGTGGCCATTGAAATGCGCGAACGAGGGCTGCCCTGCCAGGTGGCTGCTGACCAGGAGCCTTTGCCGGTTTCAGTGCATTGGCAGGAACTGATCAAATCCTACGTGCTGCATCAGGTCATCGAGGCTGGTCGAAGCCTATCGCATGTTACAGCAACCTGCAATGCGATGCGCCTAATCGCTACCGCCATAAACGACAAGGCGCCGTGGCAATTAGTTGCGGACGACATTGATCTTTGCCTTTCCATTGCGCTTGCGGTGCAACCTTCCGGACAGTCAGCGATTGTCATCCGATCCTTTGTCAAGACTGTCCTCGATGCACATCACCTTGTCGATGCCGCGCCACTGATGCCGCTTATTGGGACGGAGCGCCTCCGAATTCCAGGGAAGGTACACCAGGCAAAGTATGTCAAGAAATCTTCAGAACTAAAGGCGGCACTGCAAGTGCGAAAGTCGGAAGAGAAGCTGCCAGAAATGCGCGCCTTCTGGGAATTCATGCGGATAGTTTTCACCGAAAGGCCAAAGACTTTTTCGGACGCGATCCGATTTGCACAGGGAAAGCTAGTTACGATAACTGGACTACGGATTGGTGAGATCGCCCTGCTCCCGTTGGATTGGAAAAGAACGCATGAGTACCAAGATCAATTCGGCGCCTCCGCTGCAAAGCATGGCGGGGTTTCCCGGGCCTTGCTTCTAAGGCACTACTCGGAAAAGCAAGGTAGCAGTCGAAAGCAAGGCGGAACTCTTTGGGAAGAGTCGCAGTACATTCCGGCGATGTTTGAACAGATCGCGTGCGACACCTTGGAGGAAGTGGACCGCCTGACTGCTCCGCTACGTCGAACTCTTAAGGCGCAATGCGAAACGGGCCGCCTGCTGCCAATGTACGAACCGGATGCCCTACTCCCGATTGTCGATCTCTATGTACACCTGACCGGGATGGTCTTGACGACGGAGATGGAAGAAGCCGCTGCGCAACCGTTCTTCGATAGCTATCGCGCCAGTTATGACCCGATCGAGTTGGACCGATTGATCGATTTGCAGCGCCGTGGGTCGCTTAAGCCGCGAATGGCACTTTATCAGTTTGCCATCCGGTTAAGGAAAAGCGGAATGGTACTTCGTGACCAGAAAGGAAACCCGCACGACGGCCGAGGCGCTTTAAATGCCTTCGTGCGAGTCAGCGAGGCAGAAGAATATATTCGCGAACAGACGCCGACCAAGCTTTCCGATCTTACCCCTTTCCAATTGGACGGCGGTAGGCTTGTGCAGCCATGGGAAATGCTCTTCTTGCAGCCAAAACGCGCCCTTGCAGAGGCGCGAGACAATATTCCTTGCCACGTTGGCCGAGTAGTTGGCGTTGGCATCGCCACCCAAGAAGTTCTCAGACTCGGCCTTTCTTCAGACGAGAGCAACTCCCCTACTCTCTTTGAGATTTACGGGGAGACCGAAGAAGACCGGCGCTTGTCGCTGTTGCCTCACTCGCTAAGGCACCTACAGAACACTGAGCTCTTTCGGCTGGGTGTTGCAGACACGATTATTACCAAGCGCTTTAACAGGCGTTCAGTTGTCCAGAGCTATGAGTACGACCACCGTAGCCTCCAGGAGGAACTGGATCAAATATCGCTCCCGGACGAATGGGACGCATATCTTGGCGGCAAAGCAGGAAGCGTCGCCAAGATGATCAGGGTGGGCCGCGCAAATGGTCCTATCGTCAAGGAATTCAAGCGTATTCAGGCCGACGAGGGGGATGAGGCTGCCTACACATTTTTGAAAGCCGAGGCGGACGGTTTTCATGCGACACCTTACGGTCACTGCCTGAATTCCTTCACCGTTGATCCGTGCCCTGCGCACTTGGAGTGTTTTAATGGTTGCATGCACCTTTCTGCCACGGATCTCCCTGAAAATCGGAGAAATCTAATAGTCTTACAGGGTAAGCTGAAAGATGCGCTGGATCTCGCTCGGGCAAAAGAAACAACCGCTATCGGGCGTGAGAACCAAATTCGGCACGCCGAAGTTCGCCTGGCCAACATTGCTCGTCTAATTCAGACCGCGCCTGGCGAGCAGGTCTTTCCCGATGGAGAGGATCTTTCTCGGAAAGCGAAAGGAAGGAGCGTTCTCGATGCCTCGTAAGTTACAAGACCAAGACAACAGGGAGCTCGAGCAAGTTCTGCAGATGTTACTTGATGCAGATATAGATATTTCGGCCAGAGAGGTGGCCAGGCGCCATAGCACGCTTTCGAGCGCCTCGACAATTACGAGGCACCCTGGCCGGCGCCAACTTGTCGAAGACTTTCAAACAAAGCAGCAAGACATGCGTGAATGGCAAAAGCGGCTCCGCAAACGCTCGAAAGGCCAGACTGCAGAACTGGTTTCCACTCAGGAGGCAAGGATCGACCAACTCGACCAATCCGTTCGAGTGCTAATCGCAGGTCATCTTTCATTGATAGCTGCAGTGGCACAGGTCGGCGGCATGGGTAAGCTGGTTAAATTCTATGAACGATTCCGGGAAGTTCGAGATCAATTGGCAAATCTGAAGGCGATACCGGACGGCTTAGAAAATGACGAAGCCACGCCAATCCGCGACCGTAAGTAGACTGGAAGATCTAAAACTAAGGAACAATTTACTTAATGTTTTGCCATCATTATTTGGCTCACCAGTCTTTTTGATGATACAGTACGCCCTTTGCGATTCTTTCCGACTTTATGCCACTGATCCTTGAGATGTTTGGAATTATTCTATGAGTGAATCGTGGATTTCTGTCGAACAGATCGCCGAGCACTTGGGCGTCACAAGAGACTCGATCTATCGCTGGATCGACCGTAAAGGCTTGCCGGCGCACCGCGTCGGGCGTTTGTGGAAATTTCAACGCGCCGAAGTCGATGAATGGGTGCGTACTGGCGGAGCCGATGAAAACATCGAACGCAGGCACGAGGAAAAGTGAATGCAAACAAAAAAGCGCATGTGCTTGACCTGCGCGAGCCTTTTTGTGCCTTGGGGAGCAATAACCGATGACCAAATCTGAGGCACAAACCAGGTCTGAATTAATCGACAAACAGCTGTACCAGGCGGGGTGGAATGTCAAAGATCCTACTCAAGTTGTCGAAGAATTTGACATCCTCACGTCTCTAGGAGACGGCGTGGCCGAACCGCGCACGCCCTACGAGGGCCGCCAGTTCAGTGACTACGTCCTACTCGGCAAAGACCGCAGGCCGCTGGCGGTGATCGAGGCCAAAAAGACCAGCCGCGATGCCGCCATTGGCCGTGAGCAAGCGAAGCAGTACTGCTACAACATCCAGAAGCAATTGGGCGGCGAACTGCCGTTCTGCTTCTATACCAACGGCCATGAGCTCTATTTCTGGGACTTGGAGAACGTGCCGCCACGCAAGGTTATCGGTTTTCCCACGCGCGACGATCTGGAACGCTTTGCCTACATCCGCCGCAATCGCAAGCCGCTAACGCAGGAGTTCATCAACACCTCGATCGCCGGCCGTGATTATCAAATCCGCGCGATTCGCTCGGTGCTCGAAGGCATAGAGAAAAAGCAGCGTGATTTCCTGCTGGTGATGGCCACCGGCACGGGCAAAACCCGCACCTGCATTGCAATGGTCGATGCGCTGATGCGTGCTGGCCGCGCCGAGAAGGTGCTGTTCTTGGTTGACCGGATTGCGTTGCGCGAGCAAGCGCTGGCCGCCTTCAAGGAGCACATGCCCAATGAGCCGCGTTGGCCCAATGTCGGCGAAAAGCTGATTGCCACGGATCGCCGTGTGTACGTCGCCACCTACCCAACGATGCTGAACATCATCCGGGACGAGGCTCAGCACCTGTCACCGCACTTTTTCGACTTTATCGTCGTCGATGAGAGCCATCGCTCCATCTACAACACCTTCGGCGAGGTGCTCAACTACTTCAAGGCCATCACGCTGGGCCTAACGGCCACGCCGACCGACATCATCGACCACAACACTTTCCAGCTTTTCCATTGCGAAGACGGCATTCCCACGTTTGCCTACACCTATGAAGAAGCCGTGAACAACGTGCCACCTTACCTCTGCAACTTCCAGGTCATGAAGATTCAGACCAAGTTCCAGATGGAAGGTATCAGCAAGCGCACCATTTCGCTGGAAGACCAGAAGAAGCTGATCTTGCAGGGCAAGGAGGTTGAAGACATCAACTTCGAGGGCACCCAACTTGAAAAGCAGGTGATCAACAAGGGCACCAACACATTGATCGTCCGCGAATTCATGGAGGAAGCCATCAAGGACGCCAACGGCGTGCTGCCGGGCAAGTCCATCTTCTTTTGCGCCACCAAGGCCCACGCCCGGCGTATGGAAGAGATCTTCGACAAGCTCTATCCGCAGTACCACGGTGAACTCGCCAAGGTACTGGTTTCGGACGACCCGCGCGTCTACGGCAAAGGCGGCCTGCTCGATCAGTTCACCAACAACGACATGCCACGCATTGCCATCAGCGTGGACATGCTCGACACCGGCATCGACGTGCGTGAGATCGTGAATCTCGTCTTCGCGAAGCCGGTCTATTCCTATACCAAGTTTTGGCAGATGGTCGGGCGCGGCACCCGTCTGCTGGAAACCAGCAAGCCCAAGCCCTGGTGCGTGGAAAAAGAGGTGTTCCTGGTACTCGACTGTTGGGACAACTTCGAATACTTCAAGCTCAACCCCAAGGGCAAGGAACTGAAAGCCCAGTTGCCGCTGCCGGTGCGGTTGGTGGGCCTGCGCATCGACAAGATCGAAACGGCCAACGACAGCGGCCATGCTGATATTGCCACGCGCGAAATCGCCAAGCTCCGCGCGCAGATTGCAGCCCTACCCAAAGAATCGGTGGTGATCAAGGAAGCCACAGCCGTGCTGGTTCGGCTGGCTGATGACAACTTCTGGATCAGCCTCAGCCACGAACGGCTGGAATTCCTGCGCTTGGAAATCAAGCCGCTCTTCCGCACTGTGTCCGAGGCCGACTTCAGGGCTATGCGCTTCGAGCGCGACGTGCTTGAATATTCGCTAGCCGTTCTGAATAAAGACAAGGAACAGGCCGAAACAATTAAGGAAGGCATCGTCGAACAAATCAGCGAGCTACCGCTTTCGGTCAGCTTCGTGAAGCAGGAAGAGCCCCTGATTCGCTCCGCGCAAACCAGCCACCACTGGGCCAAAGCGGATGAAGACGCTTTCGACGAACTGATCGCTAAACTCGGCCCGCTGATGAAATTCCGCGAGCAACCCACCGGCCAGGAGCAAACCCACCTCGATCTGGCCGATGAACTGCACAAGAAGGAATGGGTGGAGTTCGGCCCGCAATACGAAGCCGTCAGCATCTCCCGCTACCGCGAGATGGTGGAAAGCCTGATAGCCGAACTCACCGAGCACAACCCAGTCCTGCAGAAGATCAAAAGCGGCCAAGCGGTAAGCAGCGAAGAGGCCAACGAACTGGCCGAGCTACTGCACGAAGAACACCCGCACATCACTGAAGGCCTGCTGCGTCAGGTCTACAAAAACCGCAAGGCACGCTTCATCCAGTTCATCCGTCACATCTTGGGTATTGAAGTGCTCAGGAGCTTTCCCGATGAGGTCGGCGCCGCCTTCGATCAGTTCATCCGCGCCCACACGGCACTCAGCAGTCGGCAGATGGAATTCCTCAACCTATTGAAGGGCTTCATTATCGAGCGCGAAAAGGTCGAGAAGAAAGACCTGATCAACGCCCCCTTCACGGTCATCCACCCGCAAGGCATCCGTGGCGTCTTCAGCCCGGCCGAAATCAACGAAATCCTGCAGCTGACCGAACGGTTGGCTGCCTAAAAATCAAGGCATTCCATGCTACAGAACAACCCCGAACTTAAAAGCAAGATCGATCAACTCTGGAACAAATTCTGGAGCGGCGGCATCAGCAACCCGCTCACCGCCATCGAGCAGATCACCTATCTGCTGTTCATGAAGCGGCTTGATGAGCTTGATCAGAAGCGCCAAGCCGACGCTGAATGGACGGGTGACAACTACACCTCCAAATTCGAAGGCAGCTGGATTCCTCCCGAATACCGCAGCCAGCCGGAACCCGAAAAATTCGCCATCGACAAGCGCGGCCTGCGCTGGAGCGAATTCAAGCGCATGCAGGCCCAAGAGATGCTGCAACACGTGCAGGGCAAGGTGTTTCCCTTCCTTAAAGACCTGAACGGTTCGGAGAGCAACTTCACCCACCACATGCGCAATGCCGTGTTCATCATCCCCAAGCCGGCCCTGCTGGTGGAGGCGGTGAAGACCATCGACGACATCTTCGAGGTGATGGAGCGCGATTCCCGAGAAAAGGGCCAGGCCTTTCAGGATATTCAAGGCGATGTCTATGAAATGCTGCTGTCAGAGATCGCCACCGCCGGCAAGAACGGCCAGTTCCGCACCCCCCGCCACATCATCAAGCTGATGGCCGATTTGGTGCAGCCGCAACTGGGCCACAAGATTGCCGACCCGGCCTGTGGCTCCGGCGGCTTTTTGCTCGGCGCCTATCAGTACATCGTCACGCAACTGGCTATCAAGGCGGAGAGCAAAAACCTCACACCCGATGAGGACGGCTTCGTGCGCACCTCGGTCGCCGCTGCGCTCACCGAAAAAGCGCAAGCCATTCTGGCCAGCTCGCTCTGGGGTTACGACATCGACCAGACCATGGTGCGACTGGGCCTGATGAACCTGATGATGCACGGTATCGACGAACCGCACATCGACTACAAGGACACCCTCAGCAAGAGCTACACCGAGGAAGCCGGATACGACATCGTCATGGCCAACCCACCTTTCACCGGCAGCATCGACAAGGGCGACATCAACGAGCACCTACAACTGGCCACCACCAAGACCGAGCTGCTGTTTGTCGAAAACATCTACCGCCTGCTGAAGAAGGGCGGCACCGCCTGCGTGATCGTGCCGCAGGGCGTGCTGTTCGGCTCCGGCGGCGCGTTTAGGACGCTGCGCCAGTTGCTGGTGGAGCGTTGCGATCTCAAGGCTGTAATCACCCTGCCCAGCGGCGTATTCAAACCCTATGCCGGTGTCAGCACCGCAATCCTGCTGTTCACCAAGGTTTGGGGGCCGAAAGACAAGGTGACAAAACCTGCCACCGAACACGTCTGGTTTTATGAAATGGCCGCTGACGGCTATTCACTGGACGACAAGCGCAGCAAGCAGGAAGGCTTTGGCGACCTGCAAGATATCATCGCCAGGTACCACGCTCGCGATGCGGCGACTAGCACCGACCGCACGGCCAAATTTTTCATGGTGCCGCGCGCCGAGATTGCGGATGAGAAAAACAACTTCGACCTTTCACTCTCCCGCTACAAGGAAGATGTATTCGAAGAAGTGCACTACGACGCGCCGGGCGTGATTCTGGATCGGCTGATTCAGGCTGAAGTCGGCGATGTGGATGAAGCGGAACTGGCCAAAGTGCAAAGCGGCATTGTACGTGAGTTGCTGGAATTAAAGGTGATGGTGGGATGAGCGCATTCAAACCTCTTCGGGAGCTCGTTAGCTTCAAGGGCGGCGGCACCCCGTCGAAACAAGTTCCAGCGTATTGGAATGGCGACATTCCCTGGGCAAGCGTCAAGGACTTCGCCTCTACGTCCTTGTCTGAAACTCAAGACTTCATCACTCAGGAAGGATTGACGAACAGCTCTGCGAATCTGATTCCCAAAGGGCATGTCATTATCCCCACGAGAATGTCGTTAGGGAAAGCGGCGATTAACACCGTAGATTTGGCAATAAACCAAGACCTGCGGGCGCTTGTTCCAAAAGTTGCTTTGGATACGAAATTTCTGCTGCACGCAGTTTTGTCATTGAAAGAAGAGATCGTCAAAAAGGGATCCGGTGCGACGGTCAAGGGCATTACTCAAGAAGAACTGTACAAACTCGAAATCGCCGTTCCCGAGGAATTGGACGATCAAATCCGCATTGGACATCTGCTCGGCAAAGTGGAAGGGCTGATCGTCCAGCGCAAACAACACCTGCAACAACTGGACGACCTGTTCAAGAGCGTGTTTCTGGAAATGTTTGGAGACCCGGTGCGGAATGAGAAGGGCTGGAGCAAACCCGAGCTAAAAGCCTTTGGCAAGATTTCGACTGGCAATACACCACCCAGAAATGAAGCTGAAAATTACGATGGCGATTTCATCGAGTGGATAAAGACGGACAACATCGCAGGTAATGCTGTTTTCGTCACGCCTGCCGCTGAGCATCTGTCTGAGGTTGGGGCGAGAAAGGCGAGAACAATAACGGCTGGGGCTTTGCTCGTGGCCTGTATCGCCGGTAGCATCGAATCGATTGGGCGTGCAGCACTGACAAACAGGACGGTGTCCTTCAATCAGCAGATCAATGCCATTCAGCCCGGAGACGATGTCAGTCCCTTGTATTTGTATGGCCTGTTTAAGTTGTCTCGGGCCTACATACAGAGCCATGCAACGAAGGGAATGAAGAAGATTCTAACGAAAGGTGATTTCGAGAAGATCGCGATGATCAAGCCACCCTTTGTGCTCCAGAATCAATTTGCTGTGATCGCAGGCAAAATTGAAGTCATTAAAGCCCGCTATCAGCAAAGTCTCACTGTTCTAGAGGCCCTTTACGGCGCACTAAGCCAGCGGGCTTTCAAGGGGGAGCTGGATTTGACGCGGATACCCTTGCCGGGCATACAATCAGAGGAAGAGAAAACCGTGGCAGCAGAACCTTCGCAAGCGCCTGCCGAACAGGAATTGACCATCCATTTGCCGGACACCGACAACCTGCTCGCGGCACTGGAGAGCGCTGAGGCGCGCAAGCATCTGCTGGCACAGTGGTTAGAGGCCTATCGCGGCCAACTGGGCAGCGCGCCATTTTTTCTACAGCGCTTCATGGCGGCAGCGCAAACGCGGCTTGCGGAACTGCATCCGGTCAATGATTTCGAACTGGGCGCAAGTGACTACGAACATATAAAGGGTTGGATGTTCGAGGCGCTGACCGCTGGCCGTCTTGTCCAGTCAAGAAATGTCACTGACTACGACGAGAAGAGTGGCGAGCCCATCTTCGGAAACTCGATTGAGCTAAAGGCCTGTCAGACATGAAGCTGCTGCGCCTGAAGATCACTGACCCTGCAGGCTTTCGCAGCCTGCCCTGTGGTTTTGAGCATCACTTCCGCACCGAATGGGGCTTGCAGGAAGAGTTGGCGCAACCCAACGAATTTGCCCCCTTCGTCTGCGCTGGGCCCAACGGCAGCGGCAAATCCAACCTGCTCGAAGCGCTGGCGGCGATCTTCTACCAGTTGGAAGTGCTGCGCGTGCGCCGCAGCTTTCTGCCCGAAGCACTGCAAGACGGGGCGCTGGATGTATCGCCCGTCGCCTTTGAGCTGGATTACCTGATCCGCGTTCCCGCCGAGTACCGCAGCTCCGGCAGCCCGCTGTGGGCGAAAGTCGTCGTGTGGAAGAACGCTGGCGAATCGGTCCGCTTTCAGTGGGAAAACCAGAGCGATTTCAGCACCGATGTGTACGAGGTGTTCAAGGGCGGCCATGCCGATACCCTGCTGCCGCAGTACGTGCTGGGCTATTCGTCGGGCGAAAACGAAATCCTCAGCCTGCCTTTCTTCAAGATGCGTTTCGTGCAATTCGACGAGTACTGGAACGCACTGACCCGGCAGGTGAGCTACCCCGGCCACCCGGAAACGCGGCTGGCCTATCTGGACAGCGGATTCAGTCAGGCCATCCTGCTGTGCAACCTGCTGTTTCAGGACGAGGCCACACTCCAGCCCTTCCGCGAGGATGTGGGCATTGAGGCCCTGCGCGAGTTCCGCATCATCCTGCGCCGCCAAATTCCAATCGAAGCAGCACAACTTGAAGTCTTTGACCTCGCTGACGAAGATCAGAAGCGCGAGCGACGAAACCGAATACAGGCGGAAGCTAGAGAGCGCGGGCTCTCAGAGTCTGAGATCAGCCAATCAATTGATGATTTGGTTCGTCGCGAGATCATCAAAAGCAATCCCTCGCTCTCGGAAACTGATGAGCCAGGAAACACCCGCTATCGCCTAAATTTGCTGCAGCTGTTGGAGGGAGACGAGAAATCCTCGCTGGTGGTGAGCGCCCTCAAGCGTTGTGCCACCTTGCATTACGTTGATGACGCCACGGACACGCTGGTGCTCGACTACTGGGTGAATGATGCGACCAGGCAGGCATTCTGTGAGAACTTCGATGGTTCGGCGCTGGTGCTGTTTCAGGCGTTTCAGGTGCTGTTGACGCTTAACCTGTATGCCGTCAGCGACATACTGAAGTCCGATCTCTATACCTCCATCAGCCACTACGTGGGCGAGACGGTGCCGACGCTGGCCTCCGACCAGCGCATTATGCGTTTCAAGTTCGTGCGCTTCACCAAGCAGGGCGTGGCGCAGCCGATGATGCTCAAAGAGTTGTCGGACGGCGAGCATCAGTTGCTGCACAGCCTCGGCCTGTGCCTGCTGTTTCGGGCCACCAATAGCCTGTTCCTGCTCGACGAACCTGAGACGCACTTCAACCCAGACTGGCGCGCCAAGTTCATCAGTCGTTTGCGCCAATGTCTGCCGGGCCATGGTGAATTCGCACAAGAAATGCTGGTCACCACTCATACGCCTTTCCTGATCTCCGACAGCAAGCCGGACAAGGTGCTGGTGTTTGCCAAGGACAAATCCAGCGGCGCAGTCAGCATCAACCGCCCGGACTACAACACGATGGGCGCGTCAATCAACAAGATCACCATGAACACCTTCGGCAAACGCGAAACCATCGGCGGCCATGCGCAGGCCTTGCTGGGTGCGTTGCGAGTCCGCTTTGAGCAGGGCAACGAAGACAAGGAAGTCCTGATCACGGAGATTCACCAGCAGCTTGGTGACTCGGTAGAAAAAGTGCTGCTGATCAAGGCCATCCTGAACGATGATCAGCCAGGCAATGGGGAGGTTCTGGGCTGATGCTGTTTCCGTACACCTATGTGCCGCACCAGATGGAAAGGCTGCAGACCTTCATCGACTTCATCTTCTACGCGGTATGGTGCCAGGCACCACTAAAGCGCCCCTACCGTCTAGAGCTTTTTGCCTCGAATCCTGAGCTGTTTGAGGTGATGACAGCATTTCACTACGACGACAGCAAAGCGGCTGAGTTTTTCGCAGGACATGTAGAACGTATCTACGCGCTCTTCGCGCCTTTGAGTCCTTGCCAGGTCGAGCAGCTTCGTCTCTGGTACAGGGCGAACAACGATGTGGAGGGGGTATGTGCCAACGATCACGCCATGTCGCTGCAGCGATATGCTGACTTTCCTGCGGAGCTCAAAGATCTGCGTGATCAGTTGGCGTCGTTCTTCAAAGGTCTGTATTCGCATGTGGACATTGCCGCGCTGAAAAAGAAGTGCGGCGACATCGATGATCACTACCGGACCTTTGTGCAGACCAACAAGGCAGGGAAGTGCCCGTTTTGCGGCATCAACGATTTGCTGGGCGAATATCACAGCAAGCGCGAAGCTTATGACCACTACCTGCCCAAGGCACTATACCCATTCAATTCCATCAACTTTCGTAATCTTGTCCCAGCCTGTCACCACTGCAACAGTAGCTACAAGACCAGCAAGGACCCTGCCTACACGCCCAAAGATCCCGCCAGATCTGTTCATCGCCGTGCGGTTTTCTACCCGTACACAAAAGCGCCGCGTGCCATTGAGTTACAAGTCACCTTGCATCAAGTAGATATCGCAAAGCTCACGCCGGCAGAAATCACCTTGCAGTTTGGCCCAGCCACCGTTACCGAGGAGATCGATACGTGGAAGGATGTATATGGCATTGAAGAGCGCTACAAAGCAAAACTATGCGGAGAGAATGACGGAAAGTACTGGATCACTCAAGTGCTTGATGAATGGAAAGAAGATGGCCGAGACCCTGCCGAGTTCCTAACAACATTGGCACGGCAGGCCCAGAGCCGTCCTTATGCTGAGTGCAACTTTCTCAAGAAATCCTTTCTCGACGCCTGCAAAAAGATCGGTGCTTTATAGAGGCTTCGATACATGAACTTACGGCGGCCACTAATGGTAACAATTCACGGATCAAAACCTTATGAATCAATTTGAAGCGAAAATCAGGGATCATCTCGCATTGAATTTAGATTTGATCGAGAAAGGTTTGACTATCATTAATAGCGAGTACCATTTAAGAAATTCCTTTGGTACAAACGGACGTATAGATATTTTGGCGCGTGATTTTTTTGGAAATTATGTAATCATTGAAATAAAACGAAGTGAACAGGCCGCTCGACAGGCGCTGCACGAGCTATTTAAGTATGTGTCTATTTTACACAGGCAATTAGGTGTGGCGCAGACCAGCATCCGTGCGATGCTTGTATCTACGGTTTGGGATGAATTAGCCGTACCGTTTTCTGAATTCTTGGAAATTGCACCATGTCATACCGAAGGGATAAGAATTACAGCCAATACAGAAGGTCAGATTATTTCGGCTGTAAAATTTACTCCGATAGCATTAAATGCTGCTTTGAGTATTTCTCAAAGTCAAAATATTCATCTGTATGAACGAGTCGAGCAGCGTGATGAAAATGTTCGCGTTGTTTCCGATTCGCTACTAAAAGTCGGCATCAATGACCATGTATTATTTTCCGTTGATCATGTGGGGGAGGACGAGAGGGTTATTTATCCACACGGAATTTATGTGACATTTTCGTCCCCTTTTTTCTTGGTCAGCGAAGAACAGCAGGACGCACTCAAGCAACAGCTAAATTGGGACGATGAGCTGGATCAGCCAGACGAGAATTTTCTCATGGCTTATTGCCGGGACTTTTTCAATCATGACACGATGGAAATTGGGTATCCAGATAAGCTTCGTGTGATGACTGATGCATGGGAAGTGAATGTTATCCTGCGGTCTGGCCGGTTCAAGTCTAATGAGCAGTTGATATCCAATGAACAGGTAATACAGCTGGCAATGCAGACAGAAGGTGGCTCACCACACTATCTAAATTGTATAACATCACCAAAATTTGTGGATCGTTGGAATCAATTGAAGAATGATAGCTTGCTAGTTGCCAAGGGTAATTCAGGCTGGGAGCTGGCTATCCCAATGATACTAGAAGAAATCGCCGTTCGAGACCCAAATGCCAAAGTAGCAGTTTCCATATACAACATCGCAAATACACATTTTGCATTATGTAAGTTGTGCATCGGAGATATTCGATATTTCCCTACCGTCGAAATTTTTTCACAGGAATCAAGTGGGGTAATAATCTATTCATCCTTGGTTCGTTGGAACAAGAAGATAATTAATATTTCTCCGGATGATTTTTTTAGAATAACCTGTACCGACCCAATGTATTGGTTGACCGCACAGCATTTTGGCTCTCAGTTTGAATTCGATGATCTTGTTCGGGAGCGTATTGGCCTGGAAACACCTTTCTTCCAGATCGATTGCCCAGATTCCACTGAATCGAACACAAATGAGCTTACATTTACGGAAAAAATTTCGCGTAAGGCCATACCAGGTGAACTAGGTCTTGGGTTCAAAGGATTCTTTAGCAAAAATAGGGCATTCTTCACGCAATACCGCGAGTTGGTCAGTAATTTTGCAGGAGCGCTGTTTGAGTAGTACACATGATGTTTAATTGTACTAGCTTAGGACCTGTGACCAGTCTGTCCTATCGTTACGACTGTTCATTCGATCGGTTTTTTTCGCGTTTGGCGGCGATGATGGTGCGCATTCTGGCCATCACGTGATCGTGCGGGATGCTTACCCGTGGGTCGTCGATGGCTTCCTGCACCAGGGCATGGAACCAGCGATCATATGCAGCCGCGTCCTCGGTGGTACCGAACTCGGATTCAATCGGGGAGAGGGGCGCGTTCATGCTTCCTAGGTTACACTAAGTCGAGCCGATTTGATTTCAGCTCAGCTTTGCAATACGCAGCAGTCTACTTTGCTTATCTGGATGCCAGGCTTGTGCCAGCCCCTTCCTGCGCTGACCAGGCAGAGCATACATAATGAGGACTGTCAGAGTCGGCAAGTGGTAAAAGTACTGTGCATATGCGCAACGGCCATCCGGCAACACCCTCGCCTCGATTTCGCTCCAGCCTGCGATCTTCTTGCCTATCTTGGGATGCAGACTGGGGCCGATAGCAAGAAACACTTCGGGATGCGCAGTTCGTCCAAGCAGCGCTTTGGAAAAGCCTACAATATCGATCGACAAACCGAACTCTGCAATTCTGCAACCGAAGTGCTTCACAAAATACAAATGAACGTCCAGCATTCTGGCGCTTGGCGATTTGAAGACCTTGTTCAGCTTTAGCAGCTGCCCAACGCGCAAAGGCGCCCTGCTTCTTAAGGCGGCTGACAACTGCTCCCAAGCACGGTCGTAAGGCTGTGTCAGGGTGCTGTTGCAATGTCCGCATAGCCGGGCTTTGGACTTAAACCCATCGTCCTTGATAGTCCGCTTACGGATATTTCGCGCCAAATCCGAGTGCAGATACAGCTGACGGTTCTGAGATACATTGCCGAACGTTGCTCGAAGGTCCGACGCCTTCAGCATGTGTTCGCCAGAATCCGCAGGCTTACCACAAATCCAGCAATCCATAATTTACTCACTACCCATTGGTCCCGTTGCTTTAGGCGCTCGCGGCTTATTAAGTCGTGTTGCGTTTGAAACCTCATGGCACGCAACACTTCCGATCTATTACAAAACGCAACAGAATTTAAGCAATGATAGTACATCATATAGGAGGAAATAGCGCAACACTAGCCCGATTCTACACAGTTTGCGAAGTTATGCCTTAATCCCAGAGATCCTTCAATCCGCTGACCAAGGCGTCGAAAACCGTTCTGCACCGTGCATTATTCCGCAAATCCGAATGCATGGTGACCCACGTCGTCATCGTCATATGCATTTCCTTTTGAAGGATTCGAACGAGGTTCTTGTCCCGCGAAGCCAATCCTACCTGGTATCCGCCAATCCCTGCGCCGGCGCGTACCAAGGCCATTTGCGCGAGATTGCTGTCGCAGCGGTATGCGAATATTTCGCGCTTCCATCCGCCAAATTTTTCGCCTGCCGCCCTAAGAAACGGCGTCTCCATATCGAAGCCCACGAGGCTGTGGCTCGCGAGCTCCGCGAGCTTCTTCGGCTCGCCTTGCACCGCCAGGTACTCCTTGTGCGCATAGAATCCCAGCGCAACTTCGCCGACGCGCTGTGCCAATAAAAGATCCTGCTGCGGCCGCGTCATACGCACGGCAATGTCGACCTCTCGTCCGAGCAAATCCTGAACGGAGTCACTAAGGACGAGTTCAATCGCCAATTCAGGATATTTGGTGCGAAGCGGCGCCAGGATCGATGGCAGGATTTCTACGCCCACGACTTCACTCGCCGAGATCCGCACGGCTCCCCGAACCGCGCTGTGGCCATGGGCGCTGCGTTCTATCGATGCGGCGGCGTGCTGCATTTCTTCGAGCTGCGAGCGCAATTGCAGCGCTGCGTCGGTCGGCTGCAGCCCCGATTGGGAGCGCGTGAATAGCGCCAGTCCGAGGCCGGATTCCAGCTCAGATATATGGCGCCCGACAGTCGGCTGCGTCAATCCCAGCGATCTGGCGGCGCCTGACAGTGACTGGGCGTTCAAAACGTGCAAAAAGGTCCGGTACAAGTCCCAGGGAATCGAGGTTGTCATACAAATTTGTATAGCGGATGCAAAGCTTTAGGGAATTTTCGTTGATCCCGAGTTTGGCGATAATTCGCTCCATAGTCAACTTTACGGAGCAAATCATGCAAGCAAAAATGGTATTGGTACTCGGTCCAAGTGGCGGAATCGGTGGCGAAATGCTGCGGCAACTCGTGGCCAATGGCTGGAAAGTCCGCGCACTGAAACGCGGCCTAGGTGTCGCAAGCCGTATCTCCGGTGGCGTTGAATGGATCGAGGGCGACGCGATGAATGCGCAGGACGTCGGCAGGGCGTCTGAAGGCTGTTCCGTGATCGTTCACGCCGTCAATCCGCCGGGCTATCGGGGCTGGGGCCAGCAGGTTTTGCCGATGATCGACAACACAATCGCCGCAGCTGCTGCGCAAGGCGCAACCATCGTCTTGCCGGGAACGGTCTATAACTACGGACCGGATGCCTTCCCGGTCCTTCACGAAAATTCGTTGCAGCGCCCTCTTACGCGTAAAGGCAAAATCCGCGTCGAAATGGAGAAGCGCCTGCAGGAGGCAAGCCAGCACGGTAAAGTGCGCGTGATCGTGGTCCGGGCCGGCGACTTCTTTGGCCCGGGCGCCCGCAATAACTGGCTTTCGCAAGGCATGATCCAACCGGGCCAGGTGCCGGCTGAGGTCAAGCTTCCTGGCGCGCCGGGCGTTGGCCATCAATATGCTTACTTGCCCGACGTGGCGGCAACCATGATTGCGCTGCTGGATATGCGCGAAAAATTGCCTGCATTCGCCAGCTACCACATGGCCGGATATTGGGACCATGATGGCACCGAGTTTGGACAGGCAATACAGCGCGTAGTTGAATCCCACGGGGCAAAGCGCCCAAAGCTGAAGGCGTTCCCGTGGTGGCTGATACGTCTCGCTGCGCCATTCAACGAGACTCTGCGCGAAATGATGGAAATGCGCTATTTATGGCAGCGCGCGGTTCGGATGGAAAACCGGCAGCTTCGGAAGGTACTTGGCACCGAGCCCCATACGCCGCTTGAAACCGCCCTCGCCTGCACGCTTGGCAGCCTTGGCTGCCTTCCTGCCGACGCTTAGCGGGATTTGGCTGCCGCTTTGGCGCGAGCCGCGTGCAATTTGCGGTAGCTGTCGATCTTGCGTTGATGCCTGTCGAGTCCTTCCAGCTTCATGCTGGCTGGGGTCAAGCCATAGAATCGCACGCTGCCGTCGACGGAGCCGATTACCGCGTCCATCTTCTCGTCACCGAACATGCGGCGGAAGTTGACGACGTAATCGTCCAGTTCCATGTCTTCGTCGAGCAGTACTTCCAGTACAGCGCTCAAGGCCTGGTAGAACAGGCCGCGATCCAGGCTGTTGTCGTTGTACTGCAGGAAGGCATCGACCAGTTCGCGGGCGGCTTCGTATTCATTGAGGGCCAGGTTAATCAGCAGCCTCAATTCCAGTACGGTCAGTTGACCCCACACCGTGTTTTCGTCGAACTCGATGCCGATCAGGGTGGCAATGTCGCCGTATTCATCAAGCTCGCTGTTTTCCAGGCGTTCGAGGAGTTCATCCAGGCTGTCGTCATCCAGGCGATGCAGGTTCAGGATATCGTCGCGGAACAGGAGCGCTTTGTTAGTGTTATCCCAGATTAGGTCTTCCACCGGATAGATTTCGGAGTAGCCAGGCACCAGGATGCGGCATGCAGTCGCACCCAATTCATCGTAGACCGCCATGTAGGCTTCTTTGCCCAGGTCTTTCAGGATGCCAAACAAGGTCGCCGCTTCTTCGGCATTCGAGTTTTCGCCTTGACCTGAGAAATCCCACTCCACGAAATCGAAGTCTGACTTGGCGCTGAAGAAGCGCCAGGACACGATCCCGCTGGAGTCGATGAAGTGTTCCACAAAGTTGTTTGGCTCGGTCACCGCGTTGCTGACGAAGGTCGGGCGAGGCAAATCGTTCAGGCCTTCAAAGCTGCGGCCCTGGAGCAGTTCGGTCAGGCTGCGTTCCAGCGCCACTTCAAAGCTCGGATGCGCGCCGAACGAGGCGAACACGCCGCCCGTGCGCGGGTTCATCAGCGTCACGCACATCACCGGATAGGTTCCGCCAAGCGAGGCGTCCTTCACCAGCACCGGGAAGCCCTGGTCTTCCAGGCCTTTGATGCCTGCAACAATCCCTGGATACTTGGCCAGCACTTCGTGTGGCACGTCGGGCAGCGCCAGTTCGCCTTCCAGGATTTCGCGCTTGACCGCCCTTTCGAAAATCTCCGACAGGCATTGCACTTGTGCTTCTACCAACGTGTTCCCGGCACTCATGCCGTTACTGACGAAGAGGTTTTCGACCAGGTTGGTCGGGAAGTACACGGTTTCGCCGTCGGACTGCCTGACGAACGGCAATGAGCAGATGCCGCGTTCAACGTTGCCGGAGTTGGTGTCGTACAGGTGCGAGCCACGCAGCTCGCCATCGGCATCGTAAATCCCGCGGGTGTACTCATCCAGGATCTCGGCCGGCAGCGCATCTTTTCGGCCAGGCTTGAACCAGCGCTCGTTCGGATAATGCACGAAGTCGGCGTTGGCAATGTCCTCGCCCCAGAATTCACCGGCGTAGAAGTGGTTGCAGCTAATGCGTTCGATGTATTCGCCCAGTGCAGACGCCAGCGCACTTTCCTTGGTTGAGCCTTTGCCGTTGGTGAAGCACATTGGCGAGTGCGCGTCGCGGATATGCAGCGACCAGACATTGGGGACGATATTGCGCCAGGAAGCGATTTCAATCTTGATGCCGAGGTTGGCCAGGAGGCCCGACATATTGGCGATGGTCTGCTCCAGCGGCAGGTCCTTGCCAGGGATGTAAGTGGTGGTGCCGGCAGCAGGATCAAGGGTCAGCAAAGCCTGGGCATCGGCGTCCAGGTTTTCGACTTCCTCAATGATGAATTCAGGGCCGGCCTGTACTACTTTTTTCACGGTGCAGCGGTCGATGGAACGCAGGATGCCTTCGCGGTCTTTGGCCGAGATATCGGGCGGCAGCTCAACCTGGATCTTGAAAATCTGCTGGTAGCGGTTTTCGGGATCGACAATATTATTTTGCGACAGGCGGATGTTTTCAGTTGGAATATTGCGAGTCGAGCAATACAGCTTTACAAAATACGCGGCGCACAAGGCCGACGAAGCCAGGAAGTAGTCAAATGGGCCCGGCGCCGAGCCGTCTCCCTTATAGCGGATTGGCTGGTCTGCAATGACCGTGAAATCGTCGAATTTGGCTTCGAGACGAAGCTTATCGAGAAAGTTGACCTTAATTTCCATGGCAATGTTCCAAATTAGTGCTCAAAATAGCGTGGCCGCTATTATCGGCTCTTTTTCAATGCACCGCAAAGCCTGTTCGGCGGACCTCAAAAAGCCTTTTTTGCCGGCACGTTGACGGTAATTGTCGTGCCCTCGCCCGGTTTGCTGTCGATGACCAGGCCGGCACCGATGCAGCCTGCGCGTTCGCGCATGCCGACCAGCCCCCAATGTCCAGGGCGCTGGCCTGAGGCGATGATGCTTTGATCGATGCCGCGGCCGTTATCGGAAATGCGTACATTGACCGCATCGCTGCCGTAATCGATGGCCAGTTCGATTCGGCTGGCACCCGCGTAGCGCGAGGCATTGAACAGCGCTTCGCGCGCGATCGCGTACAGCTCGTCGTTTACGTGCTGGTGCAGTTGGCGCGGCGTGCCTTGGACATTTACTTCAAATGCATGCGCGCCGTGCGCCGCCAGCCCTTTCCCGAATTGTCCCAGTGTCTGTTCAAGATGCTCCTGCGATGCCGCGGCGCGCAGATCCAGGATCTGTTCGCGCCCTTCCACCAGCAGTTTTTCGGCGAAATCGAGCGTATTGTTCAGGCAGACTCTCTCCTGCGAGCCCTCCTTCAGGTAGCGGCTATGGGCATCGAAGGAAATCAGCAGGGACTGTACACTTTGCAGCAAGGTGTCGTGCAATGCCCGGGCAATCCGCGAGCGTTCTGCCAGGCGTTCAAGCATGCGCTCCTGCATTTGCTTCGTCAGGTAGTGGACTCGCATTGCATACGCAGCGTACAGCATGAGCACGATGAGCAGCACCATCAGGATCTTGAACCAGATACTCTCAACGAAAGTGGGCGGGATCTGGATCTCCAGATCAGCGCCCTTGCTATTCCAGCGGCCATCCTCGTTTGATCCTGTGACTTCGAATCGATATCGGCCCGGCATCAGGTTCGTGTAATACGCTTGCCGACGCCCTACTGCTTCCTGCCATGCGTGATCCACGCCGGCCAGGCGGTATCGCAGGCGCACCCGTTCGGGGAGCGCCAGGCTCAATGCCGTGAAATCGACCTGCAGGCTGCGTGTCCCCTCCGGTAGCTGTACTTCACCATGCCGGGGAATGGCGTAGCGCTCACCATTGGCCAGCACACTGACCACTTCCACCGGTGGCGCGAGCGGATTGCGATGGATGTGCGCCGGGTCGATGCTGCCGACCGAGCCTGTGGTCGCGTACCAGAGAATCCCGTCGCGCGTGACTTTGAGCGACGGGACGGGGCGCAGTTGCGGTGCATGGCCTTTCATGCCATCGTGCGCGTCGAAGCGTTCGAAGACAACCTGCGTGCCGCTATCCTTTAACCAGGCGGCCAAGCCGGCAGCGGGAATGCGATACAAGCCATCTGCTCCGTGCACCCACAGTTCGCCGTCCGGCAGCCGGACGATGCCGGACACGCCACGAAAGTCTTCGCCTCGCTCGCCGTGCAAAGCCGTGAAGCGGCCGTACCTGTACAGCGCGACGCCTTTTTCGCCACCGGCCCACATATTGCTGCCGTCGGCGTACAGGGTCATCACCGTACCGAGTTGAAGCCCATCGCCGGCACCAACTGTATGCGCTTCGCCGTTGCGGACGATGGTAACGAGACTGCGCAAATGCGCCATCCACAGGTTTCCGTCGTGATCCCGCGCCATCGACGTCGTCAGCAAATCAGGTATGCCTTTTACACCGCCCGATTTGATCCATTTGCCGTCAACGATTTTATAGACACCCTTTCCCGCGGAAATTGAGACCCACAGGGCATCATCGCCGTCCTGCTGGATGGCGTGAATGCGCAAGGTTTTCAATTCTTCCGGCAATGCAAACAGGTTTAGCGTGCCATCAGTTGCCCGGTGCACGACGCCATCCATTCCGCCCAGCCAAAGCGTGCCATCGGGGCCTGTATAGCTGGCGGTGATCTTGCCCGGAACCTCGAGCTTCACGCGCCCTTCCCTGTTAAAGCTCCACAAATCACTGGCATAGTCGCCAACCCATATGTCGCCGACAGGGCCATTCACGAGCGCAGGAAATTCCAGTGGCTTTTCAACCGCCGCAGTGCGCAGGCGATTCGGGCGAAGCCGGTCGATGCCTTGCGAAGTGCCAATCCAGAGACTGCCCTCGCGGTCCTCCAGGAGCGCACCGATCATCGGACCGCTGATATTGTTCTGGCTTGACAGTCGCTGGTTCGCATCGCCAGGTGTGGTTGGGTCCAGCCGCCGTTCCAGGCCATCGGGCTGCGCGATCCACATCGTGCCGCGACGGTCGAAACGCATCATTACGCCTTCGACTTCGGCGGGAATAGGCTGTTTCATCGGCGGTGGCGCAGTACGAACCTTGTAGTACCGTCGTTCGAAATCGTTGCCCCAGATGGTCCCATCCGGGGCTTCGCACAGCGAGACCAGTGTCTTGCGCGGCCAGGCCTGGCTGAAGCGGGTTTCACCGGGCCGGCGGAAGAAAGCGCCAGTATTGGTGCCGACCCAGGTCGTGCCATCGCGCGCAAACAGGATCTGGAACACGCCGAGCGTGGGCAGGCCCGATTCCTGTCCAAGATGCTGGAAGCGCTTGCCGCCCGCCGGGAGAACCGCTACACCGTCACGCATCGCGGCCCAAATAGCGCCATCAGGGGCCGCCTCGATATGCAAGGCTCCGACAGGCTGCAATCCATCGCCCTCGGCATAATGGTGCACCCCGTCCTTTCGGAAGACCGAAACACCGCCGGCGCGGTACCCCACCCAAAGCGCCCCGTCGGGTGCGGAGGCAAGCGCCATCAGGTTGCTGGATTCAAGGCCATGGCCGAAGACCTTTTCGGTACGTTCGAAACTCACGCCGTCAAAGCGATACAGGCCGGTTGGCGAAGCAATCCACAGCCAGCCGTCCGCACCTTGCGCGAACTTGGTGGCGCTGGCCGGCGCACCATCCAGTTCGGTCCAGGCGGTATGGGTGTAATCGATAAGTAATGGCCTTGCCGCCCCGGCCAGTACCGGCGGGATTCCGCACGTCAGGCAAAGGAAAACCAGGAATTGAAATGCGCGCAGAATCATTTGGCGCGCATTCTAGCCGATCTTGCTTGGAGTGACGAACGCAAGTGCCTCCTCAAACGATTGCAGTACCAGGTCGACGTGCGAAGCCACAGATGCGTGCTCGTTTCCTACTTCGTCGCGGGGGCGGATCGTTACCAGTTGAACGTCCGGCAAAGCGGCACGCAGCTCTGTTACAGCTGTAATCCACGCTGCCGGCGCGCTCTCGATCGGATACGCGACAAAGACTGTCGAAACAATGTTGTCGGCGCCCGGGTCGTCCGCAGGTTCGGCTTGACTTAGTACGAAACTGCGGGCATCCAGCTTCGCATCGCGGAACACCAGTACCAGCAACTCGCTCAGGAATTCTTCGCGCACGCCGGGCATGGAGGTGCAGACGATGACAGAACGCGCAGGCACATCGAGCGAGCCTTGCCAGCGCCCCAGGCGTTCCTCGCGCTGGTGCCGCAAATGGGCGCCTATGTTTTCGTCCAGCATGGAGATGTTGCGGCGGCGCGCACGGTTTGGCGCATGCCCTGCGTCCAACGTATCGGCCACCATCGCAACGGTCGCACGCAAGCGGCTTTCCTGGCCGTTTTGCAGGCCCGCTCCCGCCATTGCAAGGCCCGGCAACAGTACCTTGTCGCAATAACGGGCCAGGGTCGACTTGCGCAGGAAAGTACGCGCGTCCTCGATAATGGCGTTCGCATCGCCGCCCAGCACCCGGTGATAGAAGCGCTGCGCCTCGTTGGTATTGGGCGATTCCGCGAACATGATGCTGATCGGCTCCAGGCTCTTGATATAGCGTCCCCCGACCACGATGCACAGTGTGAGCGGCGTCGAGAGCAACAGGCCCAAAGGCCCCCAGATCGCGCCCCAGAACAGCGCCGATACAATCACCGCCAGCGGCGACATGCCAACACTATGGCCATACACGCGCGGCTCAATGACGTTGGCGACGAACACTTCGAGCACGATGAACAGCACAATTGCGTACACGGCGAGCGACCATCCAGGTTCGACCGCAGCGGCGAACAACGCAATCGCCGCACCGGCGATCAGCGCGCCAATGTAGTGCACAAACCGAAGTGCGGCGCACAGGGCACCCCACAGCGCGGCATGGGGAATGCTGATCAGCCAGAGCGCAATCGAAATCACCACGCCAAAGGTCAGGTTCAGCAGCAACTGGGTGAAGAAGAAGCGCGAAACGCCTTCCGCTGCATCTTCCAGGCCCTTGATGGTGCGGCTCACTTCACGCTGGCCGACCAGGCGCAGCACCCGGTCGCGCAGGTTTTCGCGGTCCAGCAGGATGAAAATCATCAGCACCAGCACAAGGAAAGCCTCGCCCAGCGGGCCGGACACCACGCCGATCGCCTTGGCGATGGAATCGCTGGTACTGGCGTGCTCACGGATTTCCACCGGTACCGGCCGCGGGCCCGTTTCCAGCGCTGTCGCCGATGGCGATTCTTCCAGCAACTGCGGCGCCAGGCGCGCCAATGGGTGCTGGGCCAACTCCTCCAGCGACTTTGACTTGGCGCGGATTTCGGCGGTGTATTGCGGCAGGTCCGACGTCAGCGCCATCACGTTCGCGCCCAATATCGCAAAGGTCCCGGCGAACACGACGATCACCAGCGCCAATGCGCCGAAAGTCGCATTGACGCGCAATAGCCCCAGGCTGCCCATGGCGCGGATCAATGGCGCCAGCGCGAGGCTCAGGACCAGCGCAGTGACGACGGGTTGCAACACTTCCCGGCCAAAATAAAGAAGGCTGAGCACACAAGCCGCCGTAACGGCGAAGTTTACTTTCATACGGATTCCGCTAGGAGCGCCATCATGTTCAAGGCAAATCTGGACAGTCAGGCTGTCCCGGCCAGCAGCGATCATACTTGATCTTCCTCACTTGCACGGTGATATCAAAAGCAGCGCACGCTTGACTTTCGTGTTCAGTTGGACAATATTGCTCATCAGCAATTGGAAAGGATTCCAACTCACGGAGGTTTCATGTTGACCAGACACAGGATCACTCAGGGCTTGCCCCTTGCCCTCGCAGCGCTGCTGGCGGCTTGCGGCGGCGGTAATGGAAGCGACAGCAGTGCCGCCGGCACGGTGCTGAAAGCCGAAGGCGCAACGCAAACGACCGAGACGTCTTTGACGCCCACGGCCGCCATCGCTTCGGCATTCGAACGCGGCGACCTGTCGGCCGCTGCCGCGATCGACCACAATGACGGCACACGCTGGAGCAGCGGTTTCACCGACGACCAGTACCTGACGCTCGATTTCGGCAAAACGGTAGCGATCAATCGCGTCAGGATCGCCTGGGAGAACGCCCACGCCACCGAATACCTGCTTCAGGTTTCGGACGACAATGCCGGCTGGACCACCATCAAGTCGGTTCAAAACAGCCAGGGCGGAACTGAGGACTGGTCCGGCCTCGCCGGCCAGGGACGATACCTGCGCATGAAAGGCATCAAGCGCTCCTCGCAATACGGCTATTCGATCTTTGAGATCCAGGCATTCTCCGGCACGCCGGCCTCCCCCACTCCGACGCCGCAACCGGATCCGCAGCCGGGCGATCCTTCTGCGCCAGGCAAGGTGGTGAAGCCGGTGACCGCAACTTCGTCGGGGGTGGAGAACGCAGGCTTGTCGGCTTCGGCTGCCATCGACGGCCAGGCCAATACCCGCTGGGCCAGTTCCAAGGAAGACGGTGCCTGGATACAGTTCGACTTTGGGGCGCGGACAGCAATCGGCTATATGAAGCTGACCTGGGAAAACGCCTATGCCAAGCAATATTCCCTGCTGGTTTCAGACGATGGCAACAACTGGTCGCAACTGCGCCTGGTGACGAACGGCCAGGGCGGCACGGAAGAATTCTTCAACCTCGGCGCGAACGCCAGGTATATCCGCATGCAGGGCATCGCGCGTGCAACGCAGTATGGCTACTCGCTGTTCGAGGTCGAATTCAAGTCGCCGGGCAGCGACAACACCTTGCAGCCTGGCGCCACGTCGGCGCTGCGCTTCCCGTCTGGCGGCGACGCCATAGTGCCGCTTCCGGGCGCCGCCACGCCGCTCGAGACGCTGCAGTTCACGCTAGCTGACGGCACCCTTGTTACCCGCTTCGGCGCACGCGGCTTCGCGCGCCATGGCCGGGAACGGGGGGAAGATTGGAACGAAATCGGCTACGGCCCGAATGAAACCGTTGATCCCGCAACCGGGCTGCCAGTCGATAAAGGTCCCGGCAACTACCTGACCTTCGTACCGCAATACTTCAAGAACCGCACCTGGGGCGTGGAGATCGTCGACAACAGCCGTGTTCCCGGCGTGACCAAGCCTACCCTGGCGGTCAACCAGTACACGACGGTCGATTTCCTGTCCGGCGGGATTGCTTTCTTCCGCGCCATCGACCGCCCCGGCGTAACCGGCTATGGCTGGATGGCGCCGGGAGAACTGGTTGATAACAACGTCAAGGTCTGCAAGCCATCGGCCTACCCCGCCGCTGGCCAGCTTGCCGCGCCGGGCGGCATCAACGGTGCATGCACGCTGCTGGTCAAGCAGTATCCCGGCATGAACGGGCTGGATGCGAACGGCTTCCCGAACGGCACCAGCATTCCTGCGCGGCCGCTGGTTGTCGGCGACGTGATCGAAGTCTCGCCATCCATGTTCTCCACCACTGAATCCATGCTTGGCAAGGGCGATAGCGGTGGCATTCGCTACTACTCGGCCGAATGGACTTATGTGGTCGGTACCGGCCTGCGGCCATGGTACGGCGTTCAGCCGCGCCTCAATTCCGTGCCGTTGCCGGCGGAGACCTTGTCGGGCGGGCTTGGTTCGGTGTCCTACAACTATTCGGACAATGGCTTGTTCATGTTCCAGCAGCCGCAAAACAATGCGGGCATGCAGAATATGCAGCGCTTTGTCGAAGGTCGCCGCCTGATCCATACCAACTTCACCACCGGCGACCATAATGAAGCCGGCAACGACCGCTACACGCCGGCCGTGGGCCTGCAAGGCCAGCGCTTCAACCAGTCGGCCTGCATAGGGTGCCACGTGAATAACGGCCGCAGCCCGGCCCCGATCGCCGTCAACCAGAAGCTCGATACGATGTCGGTGCGGGTCGCAGTGGCAGGCGCCGACGGCCAGCAGATGCCGCATCCGCTGTATGGAACCGCGGTACAGATGAATGCCGTCTCGTCAAGCGGTGCACCGCAGAACTGGGGAACCGGAGTGCGCGTTGCCGGCTTCGAAACCCGCTCTGTCAATCTGGCAGATGGAACGGCCGTCGAACTGCGCAAGCCCACCATTGCCTATGAGGGGCCGGCACCAGAAATCGCCTCGCTGCGTGCAGCACAACCTATGATCGGCACCGGCCTGCTTGAAGCAGTTCCGGAAGCCGATATCCTGGCGCGCGTGCGCAACGTACCCGATGCCGACGGCGTCAAAGGCACCGCCAACTACGTCTACGACCCCGATACCGGCGCCGTTCGCCTGGGCCGTTTCGGCTGGAAGGCTTCCAAGGCAACGTTGCGCCACCAGGCTGCTGCGGCCCTGTTGCAGGACATGGCCGTCACCTCGCCGGTCTATCCGAATCGCAGCTGCGGCAGCGATCCTGCAGGCTGCAAATCCGCCGCCGCGCAGCGCGGCGTGAGCGAACCGGAACTACAATTGATCGCGCAATATCTTGCCCTGATTGCGGTTCCAGCCCAGCGAAGCCTGCCGAGCGGTTTCCCGAAAGGCGTGGCGCCGCTGGACGAGCACCGTGTCGACGCGCAGCAGGTGAGTGCCGGTTCGCGCCTGTTCCAGGCGATGCGTTGCTCGGCATGCCATACGGTTGAAATGCGTACCGGCCCGGGGCACCTGCTGGCAGAACTGCGCAATCAGGTGATCCGCCCATATACGGACTTGCTGCTGCACGATATGGGCACTGGACTGGCGGACAGTCTTGTCGAAGGCCAGGCCAAAGGGGGCATGTGGCGCACCGCTCCGCTGTGGGGGATCGGCTATACGGACAAAGTGATGGGCAATGGCGGCAAGGCAGGCTACCTGCACGATGGCCGGGCGCGCACCCTCACGGAGGCGATCATGTGGCATGGCGGCGAAGGCGAAGTTTCACGCCAGCGTTTCGCCGCCTTGCAGCGATCCGACCGCGAAGCGCTGCTGGCTTTCCTGAAATCGCTCTAACCCCACTGCCGGACCGGCCAGGAACCTTGTCCTGCCGGTTCGGCGTGCTACAGGTCCCAGGCCGGAGCCAGGCCTTCCGGGTCTACCATGCGCCCATTGCGCTCCAAGGCTGCAATTTCCGACATATCCCGCTCCGTCAATTGCAGTCCGGTGGCGAGCAGATTGCTGGCCAGGTTTTCGCGCCTGGTCGATGAAGGAATGACCGAATACCCAAGCTGCATCGCCCACGCCAGCGTCACCTGCGCCGGAGTCGCGTTGTGCCGCGCGGCGATGGCTGCAATCACAGGGTCGCCCAGCACCTTGCCATAACCCAGCGTCATATAAGAAGTCACGTGAATGCCCTGCCCTCGCAGGAAATCCACCAACTTCCGGTTTTGCAGGTAAGGACTCAGTTCGATCTGGTTGGTCGCAATCTGTTTCGCGCCGATGGCTGCGATTGCGCGCTGCGTGTAATCGATATTGAAGTTCGAGATGCCGATCTGGCGCGCCAGCCCGCGCTCCCGCGCCGTGGCCAGGGCCACCATGTATTCCTCCACCGGCACACTGCTCAGGGGCCAGTGGATCAGCGCCAGGTCGACGTAATCGGTGCGCAGTTTCGCCAGGCTTTCTTCCAGGCTGGCGAGCAGGCGGCCTGGGGCAAAGTTATCGTTCCAGACCTTGGTTGTCAGGAAAAGGTCTTCGCGCGCCACGCCCGATTCGGCAACAGCCCGGCCCACTTCAGCTTCGTTATTGTAGATCTGCGCGGTGTCGACAGCAGGGTAGCCCAATTCAATCGCATTGCGAACGGAGTCGAAGGCAGCTTGTCCTTGCAGGCGGAATGTGCCGGCGCCGAATGATGGAATAGTCATTTATAAAGTCCTCAATATCAACGTGGCTGCCACTCTACCTGCGGGACTCTTGCGGAAAAAGCCTGTTTTCCGCGAAAGATATTTGAGCAATAATCAAGAATATGAAGACCACTCTTGACGAAATGCAGGCATTTATTGCCATTGTGACCACGGGTTCGATCAGCGCGGCCGCGGAGCGCCTGGGCCTCACCGTATCCGCCACCAGCCGCACTTTGACCCGCCTCGAAGAAAAACTCGAAACCACACTGGTACGGCGCACGACGCGGCGCCTTGAGCTGACCGAGGAAGGCAAGGCATTCCTCGATTGCGCGCGAACCATCGTCGCCAAGGTCGAAGAGACTGAAGAAAAGATGTCGCTGCGCCGCCAGGGGCCAGCCGGCCGCCTGCGCATCGATGCATCCACGCCCTTCATGCTGCATGTGATCGTACCGCTGGTGAACGGCTACCGCGACCGCTTCCCGCGCGTGGAACTGGAGTTGAACAGCAACGAAGGAATCACCGACCTGATGGAAAAGCGCACCGACGTCGCTTTCCGCATTGGCCGCCTGCGCGATTCGACCCTGCACGCCACGCCAATCGGCACCGGACGGCTACGCATCCTCGCCAGCCCTTCCTATATCGAACGGCACGGCGTGCCCGCCACCGTGGCCGACCTGGCAAACCACACCATCCTCGGCTTCAACCAGCCGGAGACATTGAACGACTGGCCATTGGAAGACTCGGACGGCCAACCGGTGCACGTCACCCCCAACATCTACACATCCAGCGGCGAAACACTGCTGCACCTGGCGTTGCACGGGGCAGGCATCGTCTGCCTGTCGGACTTCCTGAGCAATGCCGATCGCAAGGCGGGCCGCCTGCAACAGCTCCTGGTCGAGGAAACATTGGAGGTTCGGCAACCGATCAATGCCGTCTACTATCGTAATACTGCCCTGTCGGCGCGCATTGCGTCGTTCGTCGACTACATGAAGGAAAAACTGGGCGAACGCGGCTTCGACGAGCCGGTATAATATCCACCCTTGCAACCGTAGGGTTATCTCAGAATGTCTTTGCTTGATCACGAGCTCGAACTGCTGGCGCCAGCCAAAACCGCGGAAATTGGCCGCGAAGCCATCCTGCACGGCGCGGACGCTGTCTATATTGGTGGTCCCGCCTTCGGCGCACGCCATAACGCCAGCAATCCGATCGAGGATATTTCCTCGCTGGTGGAGTTCGCCCACCGCTACCGCTCGCGCATCTTCGTGACCATGAACACCATCATGCACGATTCGGAGCTCGACCTGGCCCGCAAGCAGATCTGGCAACTGTACGAAGCGGGTGTCGATGCCCTGATCATCCAGGACATGGGCTTGCTCGAACTGGACCTGCCGCCCATCCAGCTGCACGCCTCGACCCAGTGCGATATCCGCACGGTTGAAAAGGCCAAGTTCCTCGGCGACGTCGGCTTCTCGCAACTGGTGCTGGCGCGCGAACTGACGCTCGACAAGATCAGGCAGATCCGCGCGGAAGTCGATACGCCGCTCGAATACTTCGTGCACGGCGCCCTGTGCGTCGCGTTCTCCGGCCAGTGCTACATTTCGCACGCCGACACCGGCCGCAGCGCCAATCGCGGCGACTGTTCGCAGGCCTGCCGCCTGCCATACACCTTGTCCGACAACCAGGGCCGCGTGGTGGCCTTTGAAAAGCACCTGTTGTCGATGAAGGACAACGACCAGAGCGCCAACCTAGAAGCGCTGGTCGATGCCGGCATCCGTTCCTTCAAGATCGAAGGCCGCTACAAGGACATGTGCTATGTGAAGAACATCACCGCCCACTACCGCCTGCTGCTGGACGAATTGCTCGAGCGCCGTCCGGAATTCGCGCGCGCCGCCAGCGGACGCACCCGCGTTCTGTTCACGCCGGACGTGGACAAGACCTTCCACCGCGGCCACACCGATTACTTCGCCAATGGCCGCCAGGACGATATCGGCGCCTTCGATTCGCCGAAATACGTGGGCGTGGAACTGGGCACCGTGGTCCGCATGGGCGGCGACCACATCGACGTGATCACCAATGCGCCGATGGCGAACGGCGACGGCCTGAATTACATGAACAAGCGCACCACCGTCGGCATCCAGGCCAACAAGGCCGAAAAGCTGGGCGATACCGAAGATGGCCAGCGCTGGCGCATATTCCCGAATGAACAAATGGCGGCGCTGCCGGGCCTGAAGGTTGGTACGGTCATCCATCGCAATCGCGACCACCAGTGGGAAGCGGCCCTGCACAAGAAGTCTTCCGACCGCCACGTTGGCCTGCAATTGACCCTGGCTGAAAACGAAACCGGCCTGCGTCTGTCGATCATCGATGAAGATGGCATTGTCAGCACCACTGAAACGGCAATCGCGCTACAGCCGGCACAGAATGCCGAACAGGCCGACAGCGGGCTGCGCGCCAGCCTGGCCAAGCTGGGCAACACCATGTTCGTTGCAGACCATGTGGAACTGAAGTTGTCGCAGCCTTGGTTCCTGCCTTCATCGGCCATCAATGCCCTGCGCCGCGATGCCGTGGCTGCCCATGAAGCGGCACGGCTGGCGGCCTGGCAGCGTCCCGAGCGCAAGGCCCCGGCCGAACCGCGCGCCATCTATCCGGACACGCAACTGAGCTACCTCGCCAACGTCTACAACGAAAAGGCCCGCGAGTTCTATCACAAGCACGGAGTACAGCTTATCGCTGCGGCTTACGAGTCGCATGAGGAAGCCGGCGAAGTACCGCTGATGATCACCAAGCACTGCTTGCGCTTCTCGTTCAACCTGTGCCCGAAGCAGGCGAAAGGTGTGCAGGGCGTGCAGGGCCAGGTGAAAGCCGAACCGATGACGCTGGTCAGCGGCGACCACACCTATACGCTGCGCTTCGATTGCAAGCCGTGCGAGATGCACGTGGTTGGCGCGATGAAGCCAGGCATCCTGAACTCCCCTCCTCCATCGGCGGTGCCATACAGCCCGCTGGTATTCCACCGCAAGCGGCCGAACTAAGCCAGCAAGGCGCGCGCTTCCGCCAGCAAGCCCTCGGCGCAGGGCTTGCCGGTTTTCGATTCCCTTAATGAGACATGCCACAGGCCGACGACTCCGGCCAGTTGGTTTTCGTCTTTCGCGTGTTCGATACGGCGCACCAGGTCGGCCGCCATCAGGCCGAGGTGCTTGCGCGCTGCCGCCACCATGAACTCGCGTGCGGCCGCCAGCGCAGCGGCGCCCACCGCGGGGCGGGCAGGCGCAGGAGCCGCCGGCGCGGCGGGCGCACTTGCCGGAGCTGGCATAGGCACAGGCGCCGCTACAGGTGCCGGCGCCGAGCTGATTCCCACCAAGCCCTTGCGCAGCAAGGCTTCCACCGCCTCCAGCATTTCATCTTCGCCCAGCCAGGTCTCGATTTCGCCCAGGGCTTTTTGCCCGTCGATCAGGATCAGCACCGCACGCTGGCGCGCCGTCAGTCCAGCGCTGCGCTGGACAAATTCCACCCGGCCGGCCTCGGTCTTGCCAAATACCGTAGCGCGCAAGCGAATTCGATTTTCTGGAGTCAATTGCATGTTGCCATGCTACGGGGCAATTATGACAACTTCATTTCAGCCTTATACATCTTCCGTGATATAAAGACATCACTGCCGACCTGCCCGCCACGTCATGCCACAACGCCTGCGCACGCTAACAGCCTTGTTACTCGCTACCGGAGCGTACTACTTGCTGGCGCGGCTCGGCCTGATGCTCGCGCTGGCGCAAAGCAATGCCAGTCCGATCTGGCCTCCTTCCGGCTTTGCCCTGGTACTGCTGCTGCGCTTTGGCCGGCACTTGTGGCCCGCCATTTTCGTCGGCGCCTTCCTTGCCAACCTGGTGGTTTTCCAAAACAACAATGTCGCTTCATTGCCGGTCCTGCTGACCGTTTCGCTGACGATTGCCATCGGCAATACCGCAGAGTCGCTGCTAGCCCGCTGGCTGTTGCAGCGCCTGGACATCGCCAGCATTGGCCTGCAGACCCAGCGCGAAGTGTATAAATATGGCGGCGTGGCTGCGGCGGCGGCCCTCGCTTCGACCATTGCCGGCGTGCTCTCGCTCGAACTGTCCGGCATCATTCCATCTTCGCTGACCTGGCAGGTCGCTGCCACCTGGTGGACCGGCGACTTCCTGGGCCTGTTGCTGCTGGCACCGCTGGCGATGGCGATTCCAGCGCGGCTGCAATGGCCGCGCTGGTCGCCGGGGCAACTGGTGTTCCTTGCGACACTGGTGATCTGCACGCTGGCCGTTTTCCTGGGCGATGCGCATTTCGCCGCGGCCCAGTTCCTGCCTTACTGCCTGCTGTTTTTCCTGGGCCTGGCGGCGGTGAATCGTTGGCGCTCCATGGTGCGCATTGCGCTGGCCATTATTTCCGGCATCGCGATCCCCGCCACGGTCATGGACCACGGCCCTTTCGTCTCCGGCGTGTTGCATCACTCCTTGCTTTCCTTGTCCACTTACCTCGCCATCAGCAGTGTCCTGGCCTGGGTCCTGGCCATTGAAGAAGATCCGGCCCTGGCGGAAAGTTATGTCTGGACACCTATCCTGATCCTGCTGGCATGCATGACCCTCACGGTCAGCGCCTGGGGCTGGATTACCTTTGACACCGAATCGCGCACCAGCGAGCGCTTCCAGCGCGCCGCCGAAACCGTGCGCGAAACCATCCGCCTGCGCATGGAGGGTTACGAATCGCTTCTGCGTGCCGGCACCGCCTTGTTCGATGCCTCCAACAGTGTCGAGCGCGATGAGTGGCAGCATTTCGTCGCCGGAATGGAGCTGCAGAACCAGTATCCCGGCGTGCTTGGAATGGGTTATGCACGGTTTGCGCCGGCCGGTGCCGTGGCAGCGCTGAACAAGGAGCTGAAGGTCTGGCCCGAAGGCGATCGCGATCTGCATGCCGCAATCGTCTACCTTGAACCCCGCTCTGAGCGCAACAACACCGCCCTCGGCTACGACATGATGTCCGAACCAACGCGCCGTGACGCCATGGTAGCGGCCATGCAACGCGGCAAAATGACCGCCAGCGGCCCGATCACGCTGGTGCAGGAAATCAAAGGGCCCAAGCAGACAGGCTTCCTGATGTTCAATCCCGTGTACTCGAAAAATGCTACCGGACACCGCGAATTGCAGGGCTTTGTCTACAGCCCTTTCCGCATGGGCGACCTGATGCACGGCATCTTCGGTGACAGCCTGCACGAAGTACGGCTCGACGTCTATTTCCAGGACAGCAAAGGGCAACTCATGTACACCAGCGCCCGCAGCGGCACGGAACAGAGTTTCACGCGCTTGTCCAGCCTGCAGTATGTACCGGTGGGCGATAATGGCGAGTCCTGGGCCTTGAGCGTGCGGCCGACCGCGCTGTTTGATGCCGCGGTCGACCAGGGCAAGTCCTTCATGGTACTGTTGATGGGCACGCTGATCAGCCTGCTGTTCTTCGGCGCCAGCCGCAACCTCGTCCACGAGCGGATCGCGGCTTTGCGGGCCAAGGAGCAATCGGCCAAGCAGCTCGAACAGCAGACCGCCAGCCTGGAAGAATCCGAAGCCCGCTTCAAGCTGCTCACTTCCCACATCCGCAATCACGCAATCGTGCTGCTGGACCCGACTGGCGCCATCACCACCTGGAACGAAGGCGCTGAAAAGCTGTTTGGCTACCAGGACGGGGAGATTGTTGGCCAGCCCCTGCAAGTCCTGTCCACCGAAAGCCACGCCATCACCAGCATGACACTGGCGCTTGAGCATGGCCAGTACGAATCGACCTCGCTGCGGCGGCGGCGCGACGGCAGCACCTTCCTTGGCTTGAAGCAGCTCTTTCCGGTGCACGACGATCATGGCCACTGCATTGGCTTTGCCATGATCATGCGCGACGTCACGGCCGAACGAGCGGCCGAGAAGGAATTGAACGACGCCAAGACCCAGGCCGAATCGGCCAGCGCCGCCAAGAGCGCCTTCGTCGCCAATATCAGCCATGAGCTGCGCACCCCGATGAATGCCGTGCTTGGCGTCAGCCAGATCCTGGCGCGCACCCCGCTCAATGCCGAGCAGCGCCAGTACCTCGACATGGTGTCCGGCGCCGGCCGCTCCCTGCTTGCCTTGCTGAATGACGTGCTGGACTTTTCCAAGATCGAGGCCAACAAACTGGAACTGGCCGACGACGATTTCCTGGTCGAAGACGTGCTCTGTGCCCTGGCAGCGGTGATGGCCATGACCAGCACCGACAAGAGCCTGGCCCTGTCGCTGTGCGTGGAAGCGGATGTGCCGGTGTCGCTGCATGGCGATGTGCAGCGCATCCAGCAAGTGTTGCTCAACCTGGTCAGCAATGCACTCAAATTCACCGACAGCGGCACCGTCAGCGTGCACGCCGGCCGCGATCCCTCCGAGCCCGGCATGCTGCGCTGGGAAGTCAGCGACACCGGCATCGGCATCAGCGCCGAACAGATACGACGCTTGTTCACGCCTTTCAGCCAGGCGGACGCCTCCATGGCACGCCGCTACGGCGGCACCGGGCTGGGCCTGGCGATCTCCCAGCGGCTGGCGCAAATGATGGGGGGCACGATCGACGTTTCGAGCACGCCGGGCCGCGGCACCACCTTCACGTTCCTGGTGCCCTTGCGTGAAGGCGACCTGCCCGACCCATATGCCTTGGCCGGTAGCCACCGCAACTGGCGCGTGCTATACGCCGATCCCAGGCAGAACCTGCATGATGACGTGGTCCAGTTGGCGGCGCGCTGGGGCTGGCGCTGCGACACGGTCGACTCTGCGGCTGGCATCGGCGCCGCCCTGGCGCGCGGCAATTATGATTTGCTGATCTATGACAGCAGCTTGGGCAGCACTGCGCGTGCGACCAATGTGCCGCAGCGAATTTGCTTGCGCAGCGGTGCCCAGTCGACGGCTGGCGGGGCCGGAGCTGATCCCGAACTGTTGCGCCCTTTGACCCGCTCGGCCCTGTTCCACGCCTTGACGGTCCAGCCTGAAAAATCGGCCGCACCGGGCGCCCCGCCGCCTGCGGCCCGCGGCGCCTTCAGCAGTGGCAGCAAGGCGCTGCAAGGACAGTCCATCCTCCTGGCCGAGGACAATGCGCTCAACCAGCTCGTCGCTCGCAGCATGCTGGAAGCGGTCGGCGCCCGTGTCCATATCGCCGAAAATGGTGCGCAGGCGGTGGACTTCCTGCGCAGCAGGCGGCAGCCAGTCGATTTGGTCCTGATGGATGTGCAGATGCCGGTGATGGACGGCTTCAGTGCCACACAGGCCATCCGCAACGAGCTGCGCCTGGATTTACCTGTGCTGGCCATGAGCGCCGGCGTCACCCTTGGCGAGCGCGCCGAATGCGATGCGGCCGGCATGAATGGTTTTGTTGCCAAGCCGGTCGATGGAGATGACTTAATAACAACGATTTTGCAATTTATTCATGCCAAGGTGCGCAATTGAAATCTATCAAAATGACACAAACGCTATAATTAACGAGCAGTCATTATACTTTTGGAAATAAATGAAAAAGCTTTTAATCGGGGCTAGTTTTGCTGCCCTGTCGATGCCGGCGCTTGCCGACACCTTTTCAGTCATCGAAAACCAGCCCTTATCCGAACTTTGGGTAAATCCCGGTTTCTATTCCTATCACTTCCAGCGTGACAAAGGATTCGACGACACCAACCCAGGGTTCGGTGCCGAATACCGCTTTTCGACCGTGGCATCGGTGACTGCGGGCCGCTTCCACAACAGCGACCGCCAGATGTCGAATTACGCCGGGGTGTATTACCAGCCCTGGGCGATCGGCCCGGTTCGCTTGGGCGCGGTGGTCGGCGGCTTTAATGGCTACCCGAAAATGCGCGATGGTGGATGGTTCCTAGCGGCAATTCCTGTCGTCAGCGTGGAATATCAACGCGTTGGCGTTAACTTTGCTATCGTACCTACATACAAGGAACGTTTGCATGGTGCTTTATCCGTGCAGCTGAAGTTCAAACTGATGTGATTTCAATGAACAAGCGCACATCCATTGAACACTTGCAGTCCAGTTCGCTCGAAGAATTGCAGCGGCTGGCTGGCTTTGTGTGCGGACAACCGGTGCCGGCCGAGGCACTGGCGGATGAGCAAGTCTTGTTCACCTATCTGCCTGAGCATTATTCCGCCGACCAGCATGCCGCGCTGGCCGACCTCGCAAGCTGCGTGCGCACCCAGCAAAGCCTGCGCCAGGGCTTGGCCCGTGCCAAAGGCTTCCTGGCCGGCTTTGCCGAGCACGCGCCCGCCCCGCTGTGGATCAAGGATGCCACTGGCGACTATGTGATGGGCAGCGGGCTGGAACAGCAAGACGGTGCTGCGCTGGAAAACCCGGACGTCACCAAGACCATGGAGACCACGGACGAAGGCAAGCGCCATTGGCTGGTGCACAAGTTCCCGATTCATGTGAATGGCGAATCGTTCACCGGCGGCTCCGCGATCGATGTCACCACCGAGGTGGAAAAAGAACGCGCCCTGATCCGCCACGACAATTTTTACGTCCTGCTGTCGCGCCTGAGCGCCCTGATTCCCCGCTCGCGCACGCTGGAACAGCTGTGCCTTGATGCTTGCCGCCTCGCGGCGCACCAACCCAGCCTCGATTGCGCAGCCATCAGCCGCCGCGCCGAAGACGGCACGCTGCACCTGTTTGCCTCCGCCAGCCGCGAAGGCCAGGAGCGCCACTGGGGCGTGGGCGAAACGCCGCCGGACTGGCTGGCTGCCGAGTTGGCGGCGCATGTCCTGTCCACCGGCCGCGTGCAATCGGGATCGCGCAAGGGCCATGAAATCGCCTCCTGCATGGCAGTGCCGCTGTTCGTCAACAACGAGCCCTGGGGCGTCGTCACCTTCTACTCGCGCCGTGAGCAGCATTTTGACGCCTTCTACCGCGAACGCGCCGGGGAATTGAGCAATGAGCTGAGCTACGGCATCGAACGCCTGGTCAATGCACAGGAGATGCACCGCCTGGCGCGCACCAATGTGCTGTCCGGGCTGCCGAGCCGCCTGCAGTTTGAAGAAGAAATCGCCGCCCTCGCCGCTTCCGATGCGCGCGGCACCGTCCTGCTGATCAACATCAACCGTTTCGACGAAATCAGCTCCGCTTACGGCAATGCCGCTGCGGTCGGCCTGATGCGCCATATCGCCCAGCGCCTGCGCTCCGTGGTGGCGGAAAGCATGCTGCTGGCCCACGTTGGCGTCGGCCGTTTTGCCGTATTCCTGCCGGCGCACGGCACCCAGACTGCGGCGGAATTCATCCATGAGAAGGCAGTGCCGATGCTGCAAGGGGCCTACCAGATCAAGGAACACAAGATCTGGTGCACCATCAATGCCGGCGCTGCAGCGCTGCCGGACGATGGCACTACCGCCGATGAACTGCTGGTGAAATCCTGGGATGCACTGGCCGCAGCACGTGACCTTGACCTGCGGTTCGGCCAATACGACCGGGCCGCCGACCGCGTGGTGGCGCGCCAGATCAGCCTGGAAGTGGAATTGCGCGAAGCGCTGGAACGGCAGGAGTTCGTCAACTTCTACCAGCCGAAGATCGACCTGCGCACCGGCAAGCTGACAGGCGCCGAAGCGCTGGTGCGCTGGCGCCATCCGCTGCGCGGACTGGTGCCGCCATCGGAATTTGTGCCGGAACTGGAACGCACCGGCCTGGTGATTGCAGTGGGCCGCCAGGTCATGCAGCGCGCCATGCAGGACTGGCGCTCCTGGCACGACGCCGGTTTGCAGCCGCCGCAGATTGCCGTCAACGTGGCGCCGGCCCAGTTCCGCTGCGATTCGCTGTTCAACGATATCGAACACGCCCTGCATACGGCAGGCGCCGACAAGCAGCCGCTGTCGATCGAGATCACGGAAAGCTCGCTGGTTTCCGACCATGACCGTGTGGTCGAAATCCTGAGCAAGGTGCGCGCACTGGACGTGCCGGTGGCAATCGACGATTTCGGCACAGGCTATTCTTCGCTGTCCTACCTGGTCAGCCTGCCGGTGGATGTCATGAAGATCGACCGCTCCTTTGTCAACCGCATGTCGCAGGATGCTGGCTATATGGGCCTGGTCAGCACGGTGGTATCGCTGGCGCACAACCTTGACCTCAAGGTCGTGGCCGAGGGGATCGAGACGGAAGAAGAAGCCAAGCTGCTCAAGCTGCTGCGCTGCGAACAGGGACAGGGCTTCTTGTATGGCCACCCTGTCCCGGCCGACGAATTCGCGGCCTTGCTCGAACCCGCCTGATGCCTGGCTCAGTGCCTCGCTGAAGTGCGCGCCGTCGCCACCTGCTCCAGGATATGCTTCGGCACTGCTGCGTAGTGCTGGAATTCCATGGTGTAAGTCGCCCGCCCCTGCGTCAGGGAACGCAGCGACGTGGAGTAGCCGAACATCTCCGCCAGTGGCACCAGCGCGCGAATCTGCTTGCCGCCGCCACCAGGGATTTCGTCCATGCCTTGCACCATGCCTCGCCGCGTGGTCAGGTCGCCCATCACATTACCCATGAACTCCTCGGGTGTTTCCACCTCGACGTGCATCATCGGCTCCAGCAACTGCGCATCCGCCTTGCGCATGCCTTCCTTGAAGGCCATCGAACCGGCCATTCGGAAAGCGTTCTCGTTCGAGTCCACGTCGTGGTACGAACCGAAAGTCAGCGTGGCACGCACGTCGACCACCGGGTAACCCGCCAGCACGCCGGTATTCAGCGTCTCGCGGATGCCTTTCTCCACCGCCGGAATGAACTCGCGCGGCACCACGCCGCCCTTGATCGCGTCGACGAACTCGAAGCCCTTGCCCGCTTCCATCGGTTCCAGCTTCAGCACCACATGGCCATACTGGCCCTTGCCGCCTGACTGCTTGATGAACTTGCCTTCGATATCGCTGACCGCCTTGGTGACGGTTTCGCGATAGGCCACCTGCGGCTTGCCCACCGTCGTTTCGACGCTGAATTCACGCCGCATGCGGTCCACCAGGATTTCCAGGTGCAGTTCGCCCATGCCGGACATGATGGTCTGGCCCGACTCCTCGTCGGTATGCACGCGGAAAGACGGATCCTCCTGCGCCAGGCGGTTCAGGGCAATCGCCATCTTTTCCTGGTCGGCCTTGGTCTTTGGTTCCACCGCCTGCGAAATCACTGGCTCCGGGAAGACCATCTTCTCCAGGATGATGACTTTGTCCGGATTACTCAGCGTGTCGCCGGTGGTCACGTTCTTCAAGCCCACCGCAGCCGCGATGTCGCCCGCGAACACTTCCTTGATTTCCTTGCGTTCATTGGCGTGCATCTGCAGGATGCGGCCCAGGCGTTCTTTCTGGCCCTTGGTCGGGTTGTAGACCGTGTCGCCGGAATTCACAATGCCCGAATACACGCGGAAGAAGGTCAACTGGCCCACAAACGGGTCAGTCATGATCTTGAAGGCGAGCGCTGAGAACGGCTCGTCATCGGATGGATGGCGCTCGATCTCATTGTCGTCCTCATCATGCCCTGCGATAGCCGGCACGTCGACCGGCGACGGCAGGTACTCGATTACCGCATCGAGCATGGCCTGCACGCCACGGTTCTTGAACGCGCTGCCCGCCAGCATCGGCACGATCTCATTACGGATGGTGCGCTCGCGCAGCGCAGCCTTGATCTCGTCTTCGGTCAGCGTTTCGCCGTTCAGGTATTTTTCCGTCAGCTCTGGCGTCGCTTCGGCGGCGGCTTCGATCATATGGTCGTGCCACGTCTGCGCCAACTCTTTCAGGTTGGCGGGAATGTCCTCATAGGTGAACTTGACGCCCAGCGTCTCATCGTCCCACATGATGGCGCGCATCTTGACCAGGTCGACCACGCCGTGGAAATTCTCCTCGGCGCCGATCGGGATCTGGATCGGCACGGCAGTGCCCTTCAAGCGGTCCTTGATCTGCTGCTGCACGCGGAAGAAGTCCGCGCCAACGCGGTCCATCTTGTTGACGAAGGCAAGGCGCGGCACCTTGTATTTATTGGCCTGGCGCCAGACGGTTTCCGATTGCGGCTGCACACCGCCCACCGAGTCGTACACCATGACGGCACCATCGAGCACGCGCATCGAGCGTTCAACCTCGATCGTGAAGTCGACGTGGCCCGGTGTGTCGATGATGTTGATCCGGTGCTCGGGAAAATTGCCGCCCATGCCTTTCCAGAAGGCGGTGGTGGCTGCCGAGGTAATGGTGATGCCGCGTTCCTGCTCCTGCTCCATCCAGTCCATGGTCGCGGCGCCGTTGTGCACCTCACCCAGCTTGTGGTTGACCCCCGTGTAGAACAGGATGCGCTCCGTCGTCGTGGTCTTGCCAGCGTCGATGTGGGCGCTAATGCCGATGTTGCGGTAACGCTCGATAGGTGTCTTGCGGCTCATCACAATCTCCTTGAACGATGCCTTGCGGGCATCTTCGATTCTATCAGTAACAGGAGTGCGAAGATTGGGCGGCTCAACAAGAAATCAAGGGAGCGCTTTCGCCTTTATCATCGCACTCGCGCGCGCAAAATGTCCGGCACCAAGATGGTGCAAGGTATGCAGGTCGGCATTATCCTCACGGAACGACCAATGCCCATCGGAAAATACCCGTTCGTCTGCGGCTGCAGCGAGCACTTCGGCAAAGCAGGTGTCGTAAGCGTCTTCGACATGGCGTTCGGGGATCAGGCGGCACTCCAGCCAGGCGACGCAAGCTGACGACAGCAAGGGCGCTCCGGTGAGGCCGCCAGGCCGGGCAGCGATGCCGAACCGCTCGAATTTGTCCCCTTCGCGGCCACTTGACGTGCCGACTGCATAGGCCAGGTCGGCCGCGGCTGCGCCAGGAATACATACCGCGAATACGCCACTGGCGGCAATCAGCTCGCGGCTGAAAGTGTTCTTGTCGATCACGACCGCCACGCGGGGCGGAGTGAATTCCACCGGCATGGACCAGGCGGCAGCCATGATGTTGCGGCGGCCTGCGTGGGCGCTGGTCACAAGGACGGTCGGGCCGTGGTTGAGCAGCCGGCTGGCATGGTTCAGGGCCACCGGCTTGAAGTGTTCAAATTGCTGAGTCATCCCCCATTTTAGCGCCGAAGCGGATTTCCGGCAGGCCGACCGCATCTGTCACCGGCATGCCGAACACGCCGCCCGCATAGCGTTCGCTTTCCAGCAGGTCGACCAGGGCGCTGGTGACAAAGAGCTGGTCCAGGCCGGGGCCGCCGAATGCCGGGCAGGTAGGCTGGCTGACCGGGACCGCCACGGCACGTTCGATGCTGCCATCCGGGCGGTAGCGCACGATCCGGTTGGCACCCCATTCGGCGTTCCACAGGTGGCCGTCGGCGTCGATTGCGGAGCCGTCAGGCTCGCCGCAGCCAGGCGGCAGGTGGGCGAAAATGCGCTCGCCGGACACTTCGTCCCCGTAGTCGCAGCAGCGGATCATGCCGGACAGGGAATCGCAGAAATACATGGTGCCACCGTCCGGACTGAAGCAGATGCTGTTGGCGATCGCGACCGGCGACAGCGGCAGCGCTTCAAGCTGGAGGTTGTGGGCCAGCCGGTAAAAGCGGCCGATCGGCGCCCTGCCGACTGCCTCGTTCATGGTGCCGAACACGAAACGGCCCTGGCGATCACAGCGGCCATCATTGAGCCGGGTGCCGGCAACATCCGCCTCGACTTCGACGATGGTCATCACTTCACCCGTGGCAAAATCAAACCAGGCCAGCCTGCCTTCAAGACCCAGCAGCAAGCGGCTTTCCGAAGCCGTCAGTGCGAAGGATGCCAGGCGCTCTGGCATATCCCATTGCTTGGTCTCCCCGCTGGAAGGCCGGTGGCGCCACAGCTTGCGGCCCAGGATGTCTGTCCACAGCAGGGACTGTGTGCGGTCGCACCACAATATGCATTCGCCCAGTGCATTCTGGGCATCGACTATCAGCTCCACTTTCACCTCCACCGGTCGATGACATAGCGCGTGCTGGCGCTGTAGGGGGCGCCTGGGCGGCAGATCGCATCGGGGAAACCGGGATGGTTCGGCGCATCGGGGAAATGCTGCGGTTCCAGGCACAGGCCGGCATGGCGAACGAATTGACGGTCCTTCCCGCCCAGCGTTCCATCAAGGTAATTCCCGCTGTAGAACTGCAAACCGGGGCAATCGGTATAAATCTCCATTTGCCGCCCCGAGGCAGGATCCGCGAGGCAGGCCTGGGGACCAGGGCCGCGCGCCAGTACGAAATTGTGATCATAGCCTCGCGCCAGCACGAGCTGAGGATTGGCCTCCGCCAGCGCGCTGCCGATTCGCTGCCTGAGGCGGAAATCAAATGGCCCGGCTGCCACCTCCTGCACCTGCCCGGTCGGCAACAGGTCTTCACGCACGGGCAGGAAATGCGCCGCATCGACCTGCAGTTCATGCCCCAGGATGTCGCCACTGCCAGCCAGGTTGAAATAACTGTGCTGGCTGATGCTGACCGGTGTCGGCTGGTCGCTAACCGCCTGGTAACAGCAGCGCAGTTCGCCGCCAGCAGTCAATTCGTAGGTCACCATGACCAGCAAATTGCCGGGATACCCCTCCTCGCCGTCACGGCTCAGCCGGCATAGGCTGACGCGCGCCGCCTCATTGTCGCTGCTCGCGTGCGCCTGCCAGCATTGCTTGTGAAAGCCGCGCCGGCCGCCATGCAAGTGGTTTTCGCCTTCGTTCTGCGTCAACTGGACCATGCGGCCGTTGCGTTCGTAGCGGCCACCGGCAATGCGGTTGGCAAAACGCCCGACCACCGCCCCGAAATAGGCCGTATCACGTTCGTAATCCAGCAATGTGTCGAATCCCAATACGAAATCGACCGGCGCAGCTTGCGGCGCCAGCACGCGCCAGCTGCGGATAATGCAGCCGTAATCGAGTACCGACAGCAGCATGCCCTGCCCGTTATCGAGCGTGAACTCCATCACCGGCTCGCCATTCGCCAGCTCCCCGAACAAGCGGCTATCGACGCAAGGCTTCATCGCGCGCGCCAGGCGGCGACCAGTTCGCGCGCCCGCGATTCCAGTTCCGGCAAGGCGATGCCTGGTTCGTACAAGCGGCCGCCAATGCCGAAGCCATCAGCGCCTGCGCGCACCCACTCATGCAAGTTGCCTGCGCTGACACCGCCCACCGGCCACAGGCGTGCCGATGGCGGCAGGATGGTCTTGACGCTGCGCAGCCCGCTGGGTCCGAGCGTCTCGGCGGGGAACCATTTGATGGCGTCGGCGCCGGCAGCCAGGGCTGCCAACGCTTCGGTCGGCGTGGCGACACCGGGCAGCGTGAACATGCCGAGGTCGCGCGCGCGGCGCATGACCGCCGGATCGAAATTCGGTGCCACCATGATCCGTCCGCCGGCGGCATGGACTGCATCGACGTCTGCGATCGTGGTCATGGTCCCGCCCCCAACCAGGGCATCGCTCGGCTTGATGCGATCGAGCAGCCGGATGCATTCCAGGGCTCCTGGCCGGTTCAGCGGCACTTCCAGGATGCGGAAGCCGCAGTAAAACAGTGCCGCCGCGACCGCCGGCGCTTCCGCTTCGGTCAAACCCCGCAGGATTGCGACCAACGGCGGCTGGTATTCGTCGATTGCGCTCATCAGATAGCCTCCATGAAGCGAGCCAGGGCCGCGCAATACGCTTGGTCCGGGTCAATCAACTCGGTCGCATAACCCAGCATCTGCGCGACTTCGCGGTACGGCGCAGTCAGCTCATGCGACGCGATCAGGTGCAGTGCCGGCATACTGCCGGCAGCAGCCGATGCTTCCTCCCTACGGGCGGCAAACTCGGTACCGATCAGCAGGCCGCTGACATAGGAACGGGTCTCGCCCGCGCTCGACTCGCCGGCCACCACACGGGCGCGGGCTTCAAACAGAGTATGGCTCAGGGCGCCGGCGCTTTGCGCACGGTTGGCACCGGCCCGCAGTGCGTTCGCATCCGCATGTCCCTCCGCCATCAGTGCAGCCAGGGTTCCCGATGCACGCAAGGATGCATACAACTCGCCAGTGATGAAGGTGGTCAGGCGCGCTATTGTGCCATCGGCCACTTCCACCCATTTGCTGTGCGTTCCAGGCAGTACGTAACAGCCATCGCCATGCTTGAGCAAATGCGCACCGAGAAGCTGGGTTTCTTCGCCGCGCATGACGTCAATATTGCCATGTTCGCGGTAGCAGTAGCCAGGAACGATGAAGCAGCCGGCTGCACCACTGACCGGCACCAGGGTTTCGGGCAGGCGCCCAAGCGGAACGCTGCTATCAAGATAAGCGACTTCCTGCCAGCCTTGTGCGCTGCCCACCATGCCCGACATGACCACCGGTACCAGCGCATCGAGATCGAGCTGCTGGCGCAGGGCTTGCAAGGTTTCGGCAAAGTGTCCCTGTGCCGCCAGGGCGCCCAGCGCATCTTCATGCTTGCGCAGGCATGCGCCATCCGCGCCGATCACATAGGCGCGCCGGTTGCTTGTTCCCCAATCGATGCCCAGCATGCATGCCGGCGCTACCATTCCGCCACACTGCCATCGGCGTGCCGCCACAGCGGATTGCGCCAGTCGGACGCAGAGCGGCTGGCTTCGATGACCCGTTCTTCGTTGATGTCCACGCCAAGGCCCGGCAGTGGCAAGGGTTCGATGTAACCGCCCTCCATGCGGAAGTCGCCGGCATTGTGCACGTAATCCAGCAGCTCCGCCCCCTTGTTGTAGTGGATGCCCATGCTTTGCTCCTGCAGCACGGCGTTGTAGGACACAAAGTCCACCTGCAGGCAAGCTGCCAGGGCCACCGGGCCCAGCGGGCAATGCGGCGCCAGCGTCACGTCATAAGCTTCGGCCATCGCCGCGATGCGCAGGCATTCGCTGATCCCGCCTGCATGCGACAGGTCGGGCTGGAGGATCGCCAGCCCGCCCTGCTCCAGCACGCGCTTGAATTCAAAGCGCGAAAACATGCGTTCGCCGGCCGCCAGGGGGATGCTGGTCATGTCGGAAAGCCGGCGATAGTATTCCGACTGCTCGGCCAGCACCGGTTCCTCGACAAACAGCGGCCGGTAAGGCTCCAATGCACGCAACAATGGTTTGGCCATCGGCCAGGCGACGCGGCCATGGAAGTCGATGCCGAATTCGATGTCGTAACCAAATGCGGAGCGGATGCCGGCAATCCGTTCCACGGCCGCGTCGACGGCCGTTGCGCAGTCGAGCATGGCCATTTCCTCGGTGCCGTTCATCTTGAAGGTGTTCAGCCCGATCTCGCGCAAGGTCTGGATGCCCGCCACCACGTCGGCCGGCCGGTCGCCACCCACCCAGCTATAGATTTTCATGCGGTCGCGCACCTTGCCGCCCAGTAGCTGGTAGACCGGCACGCCAAGCGCCTTGCCCTTGATATCCCACAGCGCCTGGTCGATGCCGGCAATGGCGCTCATGAACACGGCACCGCCGCGATAGAAGCCGCCGCGGTACATGGCTTGCCACAGGTCGCTGATCTGCGCCGGGTCGCGCCCAACCAGCAGTTCGCCCAGTTCGTGCACTGCCGCTTCCACAGTGCGCGCCCGGCCCTCGATCACCGGCTCGCCCCAGCCGCAGATACCCTCGTCCGTCTCCAGCTTGAGGAACATCCAGCGGGGCGGCACGCGATACGTGCTCAGTCGTGTGATCTTCATGGTCAGGATGCCTTCGGCGCAACGCGGCTGCGGTGGCGCGCCACCTGCTCGGCGGCCCGCTTGCCGGCGAGGAAAGCGTGGTCGGAATTGTAGTACTCCCACTCGCTGTAGCGGCCCGCCAGCAGGATATCGTGCTGCGACAGCCATTCGCGCACAATGGCGACGTTGCGCGCCCGCTGGTGGTCGTAGACGACGTAGGCGACCGGCATGTCAACCTGGTTTGCCACCAGCACCTTATCGTCTTCGCGCATGAAGCCAACCCGGATGGCGTCTGCAATGCAGCGCTCGATCAGGGCGTCGCCCTCAAGCGGCAGCGGTTTCCACGGCGAGTAGGAAATCTCGCAGGTAAAGCCAAAGCCCCCTGGCGCATTACACTCGGGGCTGGCGTTACCCTGCACGAAAATGCGGTGGAAAATGCTGTCTTCCGGGTAGTAGATCCAGTGCTTGTCCGTGACATCGGCCCGTGCCAGGCCAATGTTGACGCAGCGGATCGAGATGTGGCGCAGGCCGCGCGCGGCTTCACGCACTTCGGGCGGCGCCGCCTCACCGATCAATTTGACGAGTTCCGGCAAGGGCATGGTGCTGACCAGGTTGCCATACTCGAAGCGCCGCCCATCTGCCAGTGTGACGACATGCTCCTCCGGCAATACCTGCGCCACTTCGGCATTCAATTCAACCTTGCCGCGGATCAGTGGCAGGAAGCCGTTCATCAGGGCCTGGAAACCGCCCCGGCGCGGGTAGCCGAAACGCGCGTTGGGCCCCATCGGGCGCGGCACCGGCCGCAGGGCGCCTTCGATGATCTCCGACAGGTCCGGCAATGGTACCCGGCCGCCAAGCCATGAAGTCTCCATTTCGCCCAATGGCACGGTCCATAGCTTGCGGTTGTAGGGAATCGCAAAATGCCTGGCAATCCCCTTGCCCCAGACCTTGTAAATAAAGTCCTCGAAGCTCTCGGTCTGCGCGGCGCGCGCTGACGCGCTGGCCCTGGCCGCATCCGCACTGCCGTCGGCGCAACAATCTTCCACTTCGGCGCTGGAACAAGATGGCGCCTCGTCGCCGTCTCCGTAGCGCGCCTCGATTGCGCCCACGATGCATTCCTTGATCACGTCCGGCGGCAAGCCATACAGCGCGCCCTGGAAGGGGTAACGTGTATATACCCCTTTGCTGTGGACCCAGGCCTCGCGCATCTGCCAATGCTGGTTATCGCCCAGGAGCTTGTCGTAAAGCTCCAGCACATAAGGATCGTTGGAGAACATGATGTGGCCGGCGTGGTCGAAAGTGAAGCCGCCCTCCTCGATCGAGCGGCACCAGCCGCCAACCGTTTCGTTCCGTTCCAGCAGCAAATTGTCCGCGCCCACATGATAGGCCGCCGACAAGCCGGTCGGTCCGCCGCCAATCACGATGCTGTTGAAGGACTGCCCGCTGGCCGAACCGCGCAGTGGATTGACCTTGCTCGCAGCGCCGGTAACAGCGGCTTTCGGCGCAGCACCCTTCCCGGCCAGGCGCGCCGACTTGCCGCCTGGCGGTGTCTGGTCGATCAGCCGGTGCATGCGGTCTGCCGTGGCATCCCACGAGGTACGGGCCACCACTTCCCGCATGGCCGCCGCCATCGCCGCGGTTTCTTCAGGCGTTTGCGCCAATGCCGCCTCGCAGTGGCAGATAAACTCGTTGTGTTCATGGCCGATTGCGACGATATTTCCATACGGCTGTTCCACGTCGCGGATTGCCGTGCTGACGATAGGAAGTTCAGCCGCCATGTATTCGAGCACCTTGGTCGGGCTGATGAAGCGCGTCGCCTCGTTCAGAGCAAACGGCAGCAGGCAAACGTCCCAGCCGGCCAGGAATTGCGGCAAGGCCTTGTACGATTGCTGCCCGAGATAGTGAACATTCTGGCGCTGCGGCAGCGCAGCCGGATCAATCTTGACCACTGGCCCCACCAGCACGACCTGCCATTCGGGATGGGCGTCCGCAATATCGGCAATCAGGTCGGCATCGAAACGCTCGTCAATCACGCCGAAGAAGCCCAGGCGCGGGCGCGGAATGGCCGTGTGCAGCGGGTGGCCGTTGCTGCGGTCAAGCGCCTGTTCGAAATGCACGGCATCTACGCTGCTGGGGAAACAATGAGCGTTATCGTGGCGGCCCCGCTTGGCTTCGTACAGGCTGGGGCCGCCGGTAAACACCAGGTCGGCGATATTGAGCAAGGCGGTCTCGCGTTGCAGCAATTGTTTGGGTGGATTCTTGAACGCACTCAGCTCGTCCATGCAGTCGTAGATCACCAGCGATGGCCGCAGCGCTTGCAGCAAAGGCAGCGCCATCGGCGTATAGAACCAGACCAGCACTTCCTCGCCTTCCGGCGCCAGTGCCGCGACCAGCGGTTGCAGCAGCGGAATCTGGTCGTCGTGGAAGCCGTGCGCCTGGATTGGCGTGTGCGGCTGGCATACCGTCAAATTCGGGGCGGGATGGGACATGACCATGCGCGCCTCCCCTTCCTCATACACCGGCTCCTCGACAAAGACCACCTTGTAATACTTGGCCAGGCGGGTGAGCAGGTGCTGGGGCCGCTGGAACACGAAATCCCAGCGCAGGTGGCAGAAAACAATCAAAGTTTGCATGGCATTCTCCTCGGTTTTACACAGGCTGTCGGTCAGCCGGATAGATTGCTGCAGGGCGGTGGCATAAGGCGCGACGAGAACGCGGGCCAGCGGGTCGGGCCCATCGCGGTCCAGGTCCCACAGGCCGCTGTGGTGCCAGTGTCCGGCGTTATCCCAATCCGGGCGGTCGACGGCCGGATACAGGCAGATGCCGCAGACCTCGGCGCCGCGTTCGCGCGCCATCATGCTTTGCTCCGCCATTTCACGGATCCAGGTGCCGCGGCCGCTGCCCACGTGGCTGGTTTCCGCCAGCAGGACCGGGCGGCCATAACGCTGGTGCAGTTCGACCAGGATGTCGGACAGCGGCCGGCGCCGCGGATCGTCCAGGTGCCACCACAGGCGCATATTGGTGCCGCTCTCCCACTGGTTGCTGTGATAGTAGTTGCCGCCCACCAGGTCCAGGTAGCGTGGATGCCCGCCCAGTTCCGGCGCGACCCGGCCGCACAGCATGTCCAATGCCTCATATTGCGAGGCGGTCCAACCGGCCGCTTGTGCTGCCCAGTCGGGCCGGTCTTTTGGCGCAATGACGTGGATCAGGGGGTCGCACTGGAAGAAGCGCGCGCCAGGCGATATCTCGCGAATCGCATCGATGGCGGCGATGGAAGCGCGCACCAACTGGCGCTTGCCGAGTTCACCAGCCTGCTCGTGGTACATGTTCAGGCAGCGGAACATATGCACAGACAGGCCCCAGGCCGTGAAAGACAGCTCGTTCATCGGCGAATAGACGGGCTGCTCGCCCAGCCAGGGCGCCAGGAAGCGCGCGCTGGCCTGGCAAAAGCGCACGAAGCGCGGTACGAAGTCGTCGCTGTAGATGTCGACATCTTGCGGCCAGCCGTAGTGGCAGAAAGTCCAGCAGCTTTGCAGCCCCAGCGCGCGCGCGGCTTCCAGGCGCGGCAGCAAGGGCGAAAAATCGAACTGGCCATTGCGCTCGACCAGTCGCCAGCCGATCGACTCGCGCACTGTCCGCATGCCAAACTGGGCCAGCAATTCATAGTCCGCCCGGGCACGCTGCAAATGGCCGGTAACCAGGTTCATGTCTTGCGGCTGGCCGGCATGATTGACGTGGTCGGCGCCCTCATAGCCGGCCTGCCAGAACGTGGCGAACGGTTGGCAGGCGGGAGTCGTCACGGCGCACCTATTGCACGTTGCGCGTCGCGGCGCTGATTAACTCGAGTGGCACCTTGGGCGTGCGGTCGGCATTCAGCAAGCCATTCGTTTCCTGGAAAGTGTCGGCGAACTGGGTATAGCAGAACCCGCTGAACATCATGGTTTCGTTGACCACCTTGAGCAGGGAACGGTAATGCTCAAGGAACGCTTCCGGCGTGTTCTGACGCGAATAGCCCCAGGAATGGTGGGACGGCGCGTTCGGGTCAAAGGCAATGCCACCGAACTCGGTCAGCACGATAGGCTGGCCACGGTGCGGGAATCCGTCCAGCGTGAGGATGCGGCCGCCCGGCCGGCGCTGGTCGAACAGTGTGCGTACCGGATCGGAGACTTCATAGCGCTGGCGCACGCGCTCCGGGTCGGGATCGTAATCATGGATGCCTAAAATGTCGGTGGCCGACGCCTCCCAGCCGTCATTACCGATCACGGGCCGGGTCTGGTCGAGCATGCGCGTCAGGTGATACAGCGCCTCCACTGCGTTGCGGTGCGACTGCACGGCGGTCAAATTCGGCACACCCCAGGATTCATTAAAGGGCACCCAGACAATCAGGCTGGGATGGCTGTAGTCGCGCTCGATCGCCTCGGTCCATTCATGCAGCAGGCGCGTCATGGCGCGCGCCGAGAAGGCATAGGCGGATGGCATTTCTTCCCAGACCAGCAGGCCAAGGCGGTCGGCCCAGTAGAGGTAGCGCGGGTCTTCGATTTTCTGGTGCTTGCGCACGCCATTGAAGCCCATCGCCTTGGCCAGCTCCACATCGCGCCGCAAGTCGTCGTCGGAGGGTGCGGTCATCAGGCTTGGCAGCCAATAGCCCTGGTCGAGCACCAGGCGCAGGTGGTAGGGCCGCCCGTTCAGCATGAAACGGTCGCGGTTGATCGAGACCGAGCGCATGGCGGTATAGGAGCGCACGCGGTCCAGCACCTGGCCGTCGCGGTACAGGGTCAGCTCGGCGTCCAGCAGGGTCGGGCGCTCGGGGCTCCACAGGATTTCGTTGCGCGAATCGTCGATGCCGGGGTCGGATAGTGCAATTTTGCGGTTGGCTTCCTGTCCCACCATCAGGTAGCGATCGGCGGCCAGCAGCTTTTCCCCAAGCCAAACCTTGACTTCCACTGCCAGGCCGGGAGAAGCGTCGCCGCCGGCCAGTACTTCACAGCCCAGTTCATAGCCATCAAAGATCGGCGTCCAGCGCAGCCTGCGGATATACGTCGACCCGACGTTTTCCAGCCAGACTGTCTGCCAGATGCCGGTGGTGCGCGGATACCAGATCGAGTGTGGCTCAAGCTGCCAGTCCTGCTTGCCACGCGGCTTGTTCAGGTCGGCCGGATCATCCTCCACGAACAGCACCAGGGTCTGCTCGCCGTCGACCAGTTCATCCGTGATGTCGGCAGTGAAGGAAGTGTGGCCGCCTTCGTGTTCGGCAACCATGTGGTTGTTGATCCACACCCGTGCCTGGTAATCGACGGCACCGAAGTGCAGTAGCGTGCGCGCGCCGCGCTGTTCGACCTTGAAACGGCAGCGGTACCAGCAAGCGTTATGGAAACCGGTGTCGCCGATGCCGCTCATTTCCGATTCCGGCGCAAACGGCACGTTGATGCGGCGCGACCATGGAATGGCGTCCGATGGCAGGCTGTATCTGTGCTCGTCGTCGAACTCGAACTCCCACTCACCATTCAGCGACTGCCATTGATCGCGCACCAGTTGCGGCCGCGGATATTCAAATTGCGCCATCGTCTGCCCCGCCCATCGTCATTATTCGATGGGCCATCGTAGCAGCGCGATTGCCACAGTGCGCTTACGATACGGGCCGGAAAATTTTCGGTAGCTTGCCGGAACGCCTTTAAATACTGGAGGTATTCAAAATGCCGCGCCAGCCGGTTAGCATGCAAGCTTCACCTCGCAAGCGGAGCAAGGCCGACCGCGCCAAGCTGGCGCCGCGATTGCGGGCTGGACATGACGCGCTTGATGATAACCAGTGGAATACGGCGTTCAACCAGGTAGAGGTAGGCGGCGGAAGGGCCCGCGATGCCCTGCACCGCAAGGCCGTGGTCGATCAATGCCGCTGTCAGGACGTCAGTGCGAAGGTTGGAGCGGTGCCAGGTATTCATGGTGCCTCCTGTTCACCCGAATGCTACATCGCAGGTTGAAGGCACGCCAACACATTGCCGGAATTTATCTGCGCGCCCCTCCCAGTACGCGCGCTGGCAGCATGACGATCGCGCGCAGGAGTTCGAACACAGCTTCGACACCAATCCCCAGCAAGCGGAACGGCAACAGCAATAGCCAGACGAGGGGATACAGGACCAGGGCCAGCAAGGCTAACGGCCAGCACAGGAACAGCAGGAACAGCCATAAGATGAAGCCGAACATCCCATTACCTCCGATTCAAGTCGAGGTAACTTTATAGCGGACGTCCGGCCCGGACAACGGACATGCGACCAACTGCAGATTAGGACGACAGGTGGCGAAAAACCGGGGTCAAGCTGCGAAAGCCGGCAGTGCCGCCGATTCGCGCACAGGCACGGCGCGCATATTGGCCTGCAGCGACTGGATCTGGCCGCCCGCACGGTAAGCAAAGCTGATCTGCACTGTCTCGCCGGCCCTCAAGTGAACAGGCTCGGCCAGGGGCAGAGTCATGTAATGGTTCAACCAGTCGATCGTGCTGTTGCGCTCGGGGACCACGGCCAGGATATTCTTGGTGATGAAGCGCAGCGCGTTCAGTTGGCCGTCGCGCTCGGCGGTGAACTGCCCTTCCCAGCGGTACAGCATCTCGTTAGGCTGGGTGAAGTCGATCAGCGCGTAAACCTGGGGCTGGGCCAGCTCCAGCGTGCCGTTCTGGATCTGGCCTGGCTGCTGGAATTGCACGATTGGCGCGATGAAGCCGTCGAAATCGTATTCCTGCTGTACGGGCTGCACTGCCATCAGGACCGCTTCCGGCATGAACACCGGCAGCGGGCCGCCAAATCGTTCCAGATAGCGCTGCTTGAAATGTTCAATGACCTCGACCTGCTTCTCGCGCAGCATGGCGACGTGGATCATCTCGCAGATCACGAGGTCGACCGGTTCCGGCGGCAAGTATTCGAAGGCATCGGCGTGAACCACTTCCACCCGCTCGCCATTCTTGTTCATTGCCAGGAATTTGCGCGCTTCCTGCACCATGTCGGGGTTGAATTCGACGCAATACACCTTGCTGGCCTTTTGCGCTGCGAAGAAGGACAGCACGCCGGTGCCGCCGCCCAGTTCCAGCACCTTCATGCCAGGCTTGACCACGTAATCGATGGCGGCCTTGAAGTTGTGCATGCGGTTGGCATCCATCAGCATATTGTGGTGGTAATGCACAGGGATGAACTGGCCGAGGTAGCAGCTTTCGATTTCGCGTTCGTTCAGCATGGCAGTGGCGCGGGGGGCGCGGTGGGTTTTCGACAAGAGGATTGTCGCCCCAAGCGCGCCAGGCCATTTGCACGATATGAAAGGGAAATACCGTTCTATTTGCGGCTGAGGTGCTTGCGGATTTGCTCGGCGATCCACGGTTTTTGGGCGCGAATCGCGAATTCGGCGGCATTTTCGCGCCAGGCATGGTCTTTCAGCGTGGCGTCGGCGCCTTCTTCCAGCAACAGCTTGACCGCGTCTTCCTGCCCTTCGCGCGCGGCCAGCATCAGGGGCGTGGTGCCGGTCGGCGAGGCCGCGTCGATGAAGGCGCGACGCCCGATCAGCAGTTTCATGATGTTGAGGTCGCCGGCAGCCGCGGCGTAATGCAGCGCGGTCCAGCCCGGACGGTTGATTTGAGCACCCTTTTCCAGCAACGCCAGCACGGCGGGCTTGTTTTTTTGGAAAGCAGCCATCAACAGGGCCGTATTGCCATTGGGCGATTGCTCATCGACTTTCAGCCCGGGATGGCTGATCAGCAATTTGGCAACCCGCATCGCATCGTAACGCATCGCGATGATCAGGCCGGTTTCACCGCGTTCCGGGTCGTGCAGGTTGGGATCGAGGCCGCGGCCGAGAACCGCTTTCACTGTCCGGTCGTCATCGATCTGGACGGCGCGGAAAAAGGCCACCTTGTCGGCCTCGACTTCAGTTTCACCGGCTGCCGCGTTGGCGAACCCCGACCCGGCACAGATTGTAAGTGCGGCGCTTACCAGGAAGGCGCTTGCCGCGCGGCGCATAGCCATCAGGCGGCCGCCTTGAAAAGTTCAAAGAAGTTGGCCGAGGTCTGTTCAGCCACTTGCTCCAACGGCACCCCTTTCAGCTTGGCGATGAATTCCGCTACGTGGGCTACATAGCCCGGCTCGTTCATTTTGCCACGGTACGGGACTGGCGCCAGGTAAGGCGAATCGGTCTCGATCAGCATGCGTTCGAGCGGCACTTCCAGCGCCACCGCCTGCAGTTCCTTGGCGCTCTTGAAGGTGACGATGCCGGAGAAGGAAATATAGAAGCCTTGTTCCATCGAGGCGCGGGCAACTTCCAGCGATTCGGTAAAGCAGTGCATCACGCCAGCCACACCGCCTTGATCAGTACCTGCGCGCTCTTCGCGCATGATGCGGATGGTGTCTTCCGAGGCGGAGCGGGTGTGGATGATCAGCGGCTTGCGCGATTCGCGCGAGGCGCGGATATGGGTGCGGAAGCGTTCGCGCTGCCATTCCAGGTCGCCTTCCAGGCGATAGTAGTCGAGGCCAGTCTCGCCGATGGCGACAATTTTCGGGTGCCTGGCCAGTTCAACCAGTTGTTCAACGCTGGGTTCGGGCGTGTCCTCATAATCCGGATGCACACCAACCGAAGCGTAGATATGGGGATACTGTTCGGCCAGCGCCAGCACGCGCGGAAAGTCCGGCAGGTCGACCGATACGCATAAGGCGTGGCTGACTTTATTTTCCGCCATCTTGGCGAGGATTTCAGGCATCCGGGCGGACAGCTCCGGGAAGTCGATATGGCAGTGGGAATCGATAAACATCCCGGCATTTTATCGAAAATTGCGGAACTTATCCTGACCTCGGCTGTCCAATATCAAAACCAAGCAATCTTGGCCGCGCGAAAGTAGCCCAAACAGCTCAGCGGAGGCAACATGGACATCGAGGAACGTATGTCGAAAGCGGAAGCCGAAATTGCTGGATTGAAAGAATGCCAGAGATCGCTACTCCAAGGGCAGGCTGAGTTGCGGGCGACGATGGAGCGCGGCTTTATCGAACAGCGAACGGCGATGGCCGAATTACGTGGCCACATGGACGCCGGATTTGCAGAACATCGGCACACGATGGACGCCGGCTTCGCCGAGCAGCGGAGTGCTATGGAAACCGGCTTTGCTGAGCAGCGGAGCGCTATGGAAACCGGTTTTGCTGAGCAGCGGAGTGCGATAGAGGAGCATCGGAGGGCCATGGAGACGGGCTTCGCGGAGCACCGAGAAAACATGAAAGCGGGCTTCGCGGAGCACCGAAAAAACATGGAGGCCGGCTTCACCGAGCAGCGAACTGCCTCGGAACGCAGCTCTAGCGAAGAACGGGCCGCACGGGCAGATTCAATCAGGGAGCTACGCCAGGAGATGCAGCGTGGTTTTCGTTGGACATTCAGCGCCCTGCTCTCTATCCTGGCGCTGGTACTCGGCATAATCGCCCGGCTCGCTGGAGCCTTTTAGGGCGCGTGAAACGAATCCCACTCAGGCCGGCCGGCGCTGCGCACAACAATGTCATGCGACGCGCTTGCCCAGGATGATCAGGTCGCGCTCGACACCGTCGAGGTTGGCAACGCGCGGCAGCTTGGCCCATGTCTCGAAGCCGAATTTCTCAAACAGCGCAAGGGAAGGCCTGTTGTGGCCGAAGATGAAGCCGAGCACCGTATGCACGTTCACCTGCGGCGCAAAATCGATCGCTTCCTGCAGGGCGTAGCGGCCGACGCCTTTGCCGCGCCAGGCTTCGTCGATGTAGATGGAAACTTCCGCGGTACCCGAATAAGCCGGGCGGCCGTAGAAATTGGAATACGAAATCCAGCCGATGATGCCGTCGCGATCCTCCTCCTCCACCACCCACAGCGGCCGGCGCTGCGGCTGGTGCTCGTGGAACCACGGCAGGCGCGATTCGACCGACACCGGCTCGGTATCGGCAGTCACTTCACGGGAGGCGATGGTGCTGTTGTAGATCGCAACAATGGTTGGCAAATCGTCGAGCGTGGCGAGGCGATGGCGAAACTTCGGCATGCGTTAAAGCGTATGGGTGGCACGGGACGAGCGCAGCGCAGCGCCCAGGATTTCTTCGATACGCAGGCGGGTGCGGGTGCCGGTCTCGTCGTCCGGGAAGTGCACGCCGATACCCTGGGTCTTGTTGTTGGCCGCGCCGGGCGGCGTAATCCAGACCACCTTGCCGGCGATCGCGTACTTGTTCGGATCGTCCATCAGCGTCAACAGAAGGTAAATCTCGTCGCCAATCTTGTACGGCTTCTGGGTCGGCACGAACATGCCGCCATGCTTCAGAAAAGGCATGTAGGCCGCATACAGGGCCGCCTTTTCCTTGATTGCGAGGGACAACACCGTTGGCCGGTTGATGGCCGCGGTGGCTGGATCGTTAGGGCTTGCGCTCATTTTTTCCTTTCTTCAGCTACAGCAAGCAGTGTAGTCAAGAAGCATATCTTCAATAAACAATTTCGGCGACAGCGGATGGTCGGACGTGGCACGCCTTTCATTGGCGCCCTTGATCGCGCCCATCAGGCGGCTGATGTTCACCTTGTCCGCCAGTCCGGCCAGCTCGCGCTGGTACCGGGGATAATAACGGATGTTCCCTGCAAGTTTGTACGAAAACAGATCGTAAAGCCAGCGTTGTTGCCACGAAACCAAGGCAGTCAGTGGAATTTTTTGCAATCTATCGGCAGTTTTCAGCGCACCTTCGACGCTTGGACGAGCCAGGTACTGCAGCAAAGCGTCCAATTCCTCGCGATTGCCTGTTTCGGAGGCAGCCGCGGCGGCCAGCGGCGAACCGCCCTGTTCACGTAACCAGCTATCGGCGTCCGGCACGCCCTGTTGCTTGAGCCAGGCCAGCGCTTCATCGTGCGACGGCATCGGCATGGCAAATTTCCGGCAGCGCGACAGGATGGTCGGCAGCACGCGGTCCAGGCCGTTGGACGACAGCAGGAAGACCGTACCTGGCGGCGGCTCTTCCAGCGTTTTCAGCAAGGCATTCGAGGCCGGCATGTTGAGCGCCTCGGCCGGGTACAGCACCACCACCCGCAAGCCCTGGCGGTGGGTCGAGATGTTCATGAAGTCGGCCAGGGCGCGGATCTGCTCGATCTTGATCTCTTTGGACGGCGCTTTCTTAGCGGCTTTCTTGTCTTCGCCCTCCTCGCCTTCACCCTGCTCGTCTTCGAACATCTCCGGCCGCACGCGGCGGTAGTCCGGATGGCTGTGCTGCTGGAACCAGCCGCAGCTTGGGCATTCGCCGCAGGCATGGCCGTCCGGGCGGGCATTCTCGCACAACAGCGCCTGCGCGAACTGTTCAATGAAGTCGGCCTTGCCGATGCCGTTAGCGCCGTGGAACAGGATGGCATGCGGCATGCGCTGGCGCAGCTGCTGCAACTGCTGCCAGGCGCCCTGCTGCCATGGATAGACTTGCCCGCTCAAGCAAGCGCTCCCACGATCTGGGTCAGTTCCGCCTGGATGTCGGCAATGCTGCGGGTGGAATCGATCACACGGAAGCGCTGCGGAGCCTCGGCGGCGCGGCGCAGGTACTCGGCGCGGGTGGCCATGAAGAAGTCGGCTTTCTCGCGTTCGAAACGGTCCAGGTCGCGGGTGGCGTCCAGGCGAGCGCGTGCCACTTCCAGCGGCACGTCGAACAGGATGGTCAGGTCCGGCTCCAGGTTCGGATGCACCCAGTGCGCCAGGATTTCCAGTTTTTCGCGGCTCAGGCCGCGGCCGCCGCCCTGGTAGGCAAAGCTGGCATCCGTGAAGCGGTCGGAAATGACCCAGGCGCCACGCGCCAGGCCCGGTTCGATGACTTGCGCCAGGTGTTCGCGGCGGCTGGCGAAGACCAGCAGGGTTTCGGTTTCGACATGCATGGCTTCGTGCAGCCACAGTTCGCGCAGCTTTTCGCCCAGCGGGGTGCCGCCCGGTTCACGGGAACTGACGAGCTCCAAGCCGCGTGCCTTGACCAGTTCGCCAACGAACTGGATGTGGGTCGACTTGCCGGCGCCGTCGATGCCTTCGAAAGTGATGAATTTACCGCGTGTTGTCATTTATTGTTTTTGGTACTGGTTGACCGCCCGGTTGTGGTCGGTCAGGTTATCGGAGAACTGGCTGGTGCCATTGCCGCGCGCCACAAAGTACAGCGCAGCGGATTTGGCCGGCGCCAGCGCCGCCGTCAGCGAGCCGACGCCCGGCAGGGAAATCGGGGTCGGCGGCAGGCCGACCCGGGTATAGGTATTGTAGGGGGTGTCGGTTTCCAGGTCCTTCTTGCGGATATTGCCGTCAAACTTGGCGCCGATGCCGTAGATCACGGTCGGGTCGGTCTGCAGCAGCATGCCCAGCTTGAGGCGGTTCACGAACACCGCGGCAATCATATTGCGTTCCGACTTCTGGCCGGTTTCCTTTTCCACGATCGAGGCCATGGTCAGCGCCTCGTAAGGAGTCTTGTACGGCAGGCCGGGATCGCGCTTTTCCCAGGCGTCGCCCAGGCGCTTCATCAGCATGCTGTGCGCCTGGCGGAAAATCGCCAGCTCGCTGGAATTCTTGGCAAAAAGGTAAGTATCTGGAAAGAACAGGCCTTCCGGGTCCTTGAAATCGGGATTGATGCGCGCCATCAGTTCACGGTCGCTGAGCTCGGCGGTGTCGTGCTTCAGGCCGGTATGCGCCGCGATGGCCTGGCGCATCTGGCGGAAGGTCCAGCCTTCGATAATGGTCAGCGATTCCTGGGCGAACTCGCCGCGCACCAGTTGACCGATCAGTCGCATAGGCGTCGTGCCAGGTTTCAGTTCATACGTGCCAGCTTTGAGCTGGCCGCTCTTGCCGGTGACGCGTGCCAGCAGGTTGAACATCAGCGGCTGGATCGGCACGCCGGCATCGGCCATTTGCTGGCCGGCAGCGCTGGCGCCACTGCCTTTGCTGATCGTGAATTCAATGGCAGGTTCCTGGCCAATGACAGGCTGCCCTGCCCACCAGGCAAACCCGCCCACGGCTCCGGCTGCGGCCAATAAACCCAGTGCGATCGACTTCTTGATAAACGCCATTTCCAAATGCCCGTTCGGTAACTCAATCTTGACCCAGTTTCAGCCTGGACGACAGCGTTTTCCAAGCCCCCGGCGCAATTTGCGCGGGATCACTATAATGAAGGCCGTAATGATAATGCTTTCATCGCCAGAATATGGGAATTTATGAATAACTGGAATCAACTTTTGACTCAGGAACAAGAAACACTGAGCACGAGCCAGCTCGCGACCGGATTTGTCGCCGTGCTGACCGACCAGGGCCTGATCGCCTTCAGCGGCGAAGAATCGGCCAGTTTCCTGCATAAGCAGTTGACCAACGACGTCGAGCACCTGGGGCTGGGCGAGGTGCGCCTGGCCGGCTATTGCTCGCCCAAGGGCCGCATGCTGGCGTCCTTCCTGATGTGGCGGACCGAGGAGTCGATCTTCCTGCAATTGCCGCGCGCGATCCAGCCGGCGGTGCAGAAACGCTTGCAGATGTTCATCCTGCGCAGCAAGACCAAGCCGGCCGACGTGACCGAGCAGTATGTCACCCTGGCCGTCGGCGGCGGCGATGCCGAAGCCGTGCTGCAGACCTGGTTCGATGTGCTGCCGGCCAAGCCGTTCAGCAAGATCGACCACCCGCTGGGCAGCGTGCTGCGGGTGGCCGATGCCTTCGGTGCGCCGCGCTACCTGTGGCTGGCTTCGGCCGAGACCGCGACGATGGCAGCTTCCATGCTGAAGGACCGCTTGCTGGTCGGCGGAAACGAGGCCTGGCGCCTGTCCGAAATCCATGCCGGCGTGCCGCAGGTCGGTCCCGGCACCCAGGAACAGTTCGTGCCGCAGATGGTCAATTTCGAGCTGCTGGGCGGCGTGAACTTCAAGAAAGGCTGCTATCCCGGCCAGGAAATCGTGGCGCGCAGCCAATACCTGGGCAAGCTGAAACGTCGTACCGCACTGGCGTCCATCAGCGACGCGGCGGCAGCACCGGGCGCCGAAGTGTTCTCGCCGGCCGATCCGGAGCAACCATGCGGCATGGTGGTCAACACGGCGCGCAATGGCGCCGGCGGTGTCGACGCACTGGTGGAAATGAAGCTGGAAGCCCTGGAAATGGGCGAGGTGCGCTTCGGCTCGGCCAGCGGCCCGGCTTTGCAGTTCAAGCCCCTGCCCTACGCGCTGGATAAGCTCGACGTCTGATCATGGACCTCTACGTGTATTACAAGGTGCAGGCCGCCCATGCGGCTGGCCTGCAGGGGGCGGTTATCGCCATGCAGTCGGCGTTGTCGGCGGCGCATGGCGTGGTTGCGCAGCTCAAACGGCGCCCGGAGACTGCCGGTGGGGTGCAGACCTGGATGGAGGTGTATCCGGCGCTGGCCGGCGACGCATTTGTGGCCGAACTCGATGCCGCAGTGGCACAGGCCGGCCTGGCGCGCTGGATCAGCGGCCCGCGCCACGTTGAAGTCTTTGAGGATTTGCCGCCATGTGCCTGATTGTCTTTGCCTGGCAGGTCGTGCCCGGCGTGCCGCTGATTGCAGCCGCCAACCGCGATGAATTCTACGATCGCGACACCACGCCGGCTGCGCCGTGGCCGGATGCGCCGCATATTTACGCGGGACGCGACCTCAAGGCTGGCGGCAGCTGGATGGGCATCACTCGTCCCGCCGAGGATGGGGACGCAGCGCCGCAGCCGATGCCGCGTGCCGAATGCGGCGGCGCGCACGCGCCGCCAACCGGTGGCGCGGCGGCTGGCGCCGCTGCCGGCGGGCCGTCGCGTTTTGCCGCGATCACCAATGTACGCAACCCGCAGGAGCACAATCCGCTGGCGCCATCGCGCGGCCAGCTGGTGGCCGGCTTCCTGGCCGGCGTCATGACGGCACAGGAATATGTGGCGCAGATTGCCGCGGGCGCAGGAGCATATAACGGCTTCAACCTGGTCCTGTGCGACGGCAAGGAGCTGGTCTGGTACTCGAACAAGGGCAATGACGACCCGCGCAACGGCATGCCGCTGGAGCCGGGGATCTATGGATTGTCGAACGCCCTGCTCGACTCGGCGTGGCCGAAGGTCCTGAAGACCAAGGCGCAATTTGCCAGCCTGCTGTGCCTGGGCGCGCCGGAAGACGCCTACTTTGAAATGCTGTCCGACACCACCCGTGCGCCGGACCTGCGTTTGCCGGAAACCGGCGTGCCGCTGGAACTGGAGCGGCTGCTGTCGGCCGTGAAGATCGAGTCGCCGAACTACGGCACGCGCAGCTCTACCGTGGTCAAATTGTATTCAGACGCGCCGGCGCAACTGCACGAAGTGCAGATCCGTTAAGGAAGCTGCTCGCGCACGCAGGACGGTTTTTCCTTGCCCTGGCGGCTGCAGGAGATCAGGGTGCGGGTGCCGGTGTCGATAGCATAGAAATGGGTCGGGCCGTTGGCCGTGGCTGGCGCCGCGGCGGCGGCCGGCCAAGGCGTGCCGGCACCGCCGACCTGCGCCTGCGCGACCTGGATCGGGCTGATGGAACCGGCCAGGAAGCCCGCGCCAAACACTGCGCAAACGCCAAGCGCGATGATCGAACGTTTCATTGTCAACTCCTAAAATTCGTAGTGCATTTCGATGTGGGGAATGCCTGCTTCGTAGAAGACATCGCCGGCCATGGCGAAACCATGGGCCAGGTAGAACTCCGCCGCGTGGGTCTGGGCGCTGAGCACCACCTTCTGGTCGCCGCGCCCGCGGGCCTTCTCCATCAGGCCTTTCAGGATGGCGCCGCCGATACCCGCGCCGCGCGCGCTGCGCAGCACCGCCATGCGGCCGATATGGCCATCAGGCAGCAGGCGCCCGGTGCCCAGCGGCTTGCCGCCGGCATCGTAAGCCACGGCGTGCAGGCAGGCGGCATCCCTGTCGTCCATTTCCAGGTCGGCGGGAACGTTCTGTTCCTGCACGAAGACTTCCATGCGGATCGGTTTCGCGTCGGCCTGCATGGCGGCCCAATCGCCAAAGCGGAGTGTTGTCGTCATGCCGCGCATTCTCTCACAACATTGCGCGCAAGGCCTCACGCACCTGCGGCGTGGCCGCGTAAGGGTCGGCCGGATTGTCCTGGGCCACCATGTCGCGTGCCCGCTGCGCCACGCCGTCCAGCGCCTGCGGGTGGGTGAAGATGTAGAATTTGTTGCCGGCAATGGCGGCGAAGGTCAGTTCCGCCACGTCGCGCGCCGACACCTTGCCGGAGGTAACCGCCTTGCTCACCATGGCCTGCGCGGCCATCTGGCTGGCGGTCGGCTTGCCTTCCATCGGCGTGTCGCCTGGCCGGTTGCGGTGCGACTGGTGGATGCCGGTCGGGACGAAAAATGGGCACAGGACGGAGGCGCCGACCGGGGCGCCGACCAGCGACAGGTCGTGGTACAGGCTTTCGCTCAGTGCCACCACCGCATGCTTGGACACGTTGTAGACGCCCATCACCGGCGGGCAAAGCACGCCCGCCATGGACGAAGTATTCACGATGTGGCCCTCGTAATCCGGATCGCGCCTGGCGCATTCCAGCATCAGCGGAGTGAAGATGCGCACGCCGTGGATCACGCCCGACACGTTCACGCCCATCACCCAGTCCCAGTCAGCTTCGGTCGCTTCCCACAGCAGGCCGCCGAAACCGACGCCTGCATTATTGAAGACCAGGTGCACCGCGCCGAACTCGCGCATCGCCGCATCGGCCAGCGCCTGCACTTCGGCCGCTTTGCGCACGTCGCAGCGCAGTGCCAGGACCTGGGCGCCCTGGCCGCGCAATTCGGCGGCGGTGGCGTCGAGCGCGTCCTGCTGCACGTCCGCCAGTACCAGTTTCATGCCCAGCGCGTGGGCTTTGAGCGCGAATTCGCGGCCGAAGCCGCTCGCGCCACCGGTGATTACTGCAACTTTGCCCTGGAAGTTTTTCATGGAGTCAGTTTCACAAGTTGTTTGCCGAAGTTGTGGCCCTGCAGCAGGCCGATAAGGGCTTCCGGCGCCGACGCCAGGCCCTGGGAAATCGTTTCGCGGTATTTCAGCTTGCCCGCTGCGACCAGCCTGCCCATCTCGGACAAGCCTTGCGGCCACATATCCATATGCTCGGTGACGATGAAGCCGCGCAGCGTGATGCGGCTCAGCAGCAGCTTCTTGGCATTGCGGATCGGGATCTCGGCGCCGGTATAGCCGGCCAGCAGGCCGCACAGCGCGACGCGCGCAAAGGCATTGGTTCGGCCCAGCGCCGCGTCGAACACTTCGCCGCCCACGTTTTCGAAGATGGCGTCGATGCCGCCCGGCGTGGCGGCGGCCAGGTCGGCCTTCAGGTTGCCGGCCTTGTAATCGACGCAGGCATCGAACCCCAGCTCATTGACCACGTAGTCGCATTTCGCCTTGCCGCCGGCAATGCCGACCGCACGGCAGCCCGCCAGCTTGGCCAGTTGGCCGACGGCGCTGCCGACGGCGCCGCTGGCGGCGGACACCACCACGGTTTCACCCAGCTTGGGACGCAGGATTTCATGCATGCCATACCAGGCGGTCATGCCGGGCATGCCGACCGCGCCAAGGTGGGCGGAGGCCGGAATGGCGCCGGTGTCGACCTTGCGCAGGCCGCTGCCGTCGGAGACGCCCATTTCGGCCCAGCCGAACATGCCGGCCACGAATTCGCCCACCGCGAAGCCGGCGTTGCGCGACGCGATCACCTCGCCCACGGTGCCGCCGATCATGGTCTGCTCCAGCGGCTGCGGCGCGGCATAGCTTTTCGCCTCGCTCATGCGGCCGCGCATATACGGGTCCAGCGACAGGTAATGGTTGCGCACCAGGAGCTGGCCTTCCGCCAGCGTCGGCACGGCGACTTCCTCAAGCCGGAAATTTTCCGGCACGACAGCGCCGCGCGGGCGCGAGGCCAGCACGATGCGATGATACTTAGTCATTCAAACTCCTTAGACCGCCGAGACCCCGCCATCCACTGCCAGGACCTGGCCGGTAATGTGCCGGCCGGCGTCGGAGGCGAACAGCGCAACTGCGCCTTTCAGGTCCTCGTCGCCGCCCAGGCGCTGCAGCGGCGCGGCCGCCGCCAGCTTGTCCTCACCCATGGCCTTGATCACGCCTGCGCTCAGCTTCGACGGGAAGAAGCCCGGCGCCAGCGCATTGACGTTGATGCCGTACTCGCCCCACTCGCCGGCGAGGGTACGGGTGAAGTTGATCAAGGCCGCCTTGGACGTATTGTAAGCGACGGTCTTCATGGTGCCGGGGCCATTGCCGGCCAGGCCGGCAATCGATGCGATATTGATAATGCGCCCGCTGCGGCGCGGGATCATGGAGCGCTTGCCGACCGCTTGCGACAGCAGGAAGATGCTGCGCACGTTCAGGTTCATCACCTTGTCCCAGGCCTCCAGCGGATAGTCTTCGGCAGGCGCGCCCCAGGTGGCGCCGGCGTTGTTGACCAGGATGTCGATGTGGCCGCCCAGCGCCGCCAGCGCGGCATCGACCAGCGGGTCGACCGCAGCTTCCTTGCCCAGGTCGGCGGCAATGGCAAAGGCCTGCACGCCGTTTTGCGTCAGTAGCGCAACCGCTTCGTCCAGGTCGGCCTGCTTGCGCGAAGTGAGCACCACCCTGGCGCCCAGTTCGCCCAGCGCCAGGGCCATTTGCAGGCCCAGGCCGCGCGAGCCGCCGGTGACCAAAGCGGTTTTGCCTGTGAGGTCGAAGAGTTGCTGGGTAGTTCGCATGATCGAGTCCTTATATTGTGTAGTCCATGCACTGGCGCGCGTCGCGCACAGCGCTGAAGAATGGTTTAAGTGCCTGGTGCTGCGGGTGCGACTGGTAAGCGTCAAGCGCTTCTTTGCTGTCGAATTCGGAATACAGCACGACGTCGTAAGTGGCTTCCAGGCCGGGCGCGGCGAGTCCCACTTCCAGTTTCAGGATGCCTGGCACGATGCCGGCGCAGGCCAGCAGCTGTTGCTTCATCCTGGCGGCATTGGTGGCGCGGTCGGCGCCTTCAGCGTGCTCTTTCAGCTTCCACATGACGATGTGCTTGATCATTCGCTAGTCCTCAGAACCACGCGTCCTGCATGTCGAGCGTGGTGGTGTCGAGCGCGGCCAGCAAGTCCAGTTGCGGCTGGACCCTGGGCAGCTCCCATTGATAGAAATAGCGGCAGGCTTGCAGTTTGCCGCGCCGGAAGCTGTCCTCTTCCGGCAAGCTGGCCACGGCTACCATGGCTTGCTGCAGCCAGATCCAGGCAAGCACCACATGCCCCACCGCTTCCAGGTAGACCGTGGCGTTGGCCAGGGTCTGGTTCAGGTCGGGGGCAGCATACAGTGCCTGCGTGACTTCTTCAACCCGGCGCCAGGCCGCGTCCAGCGCATCGGCGTGGGCGGCGAGCTGGCGGGCATCGGCACTGCGGCCCGCGCTGCGCGCGCTGTGCACGGTGGCGCGGATTTCTTCGGCCATGGTCTTCAGCAGCGCACCGTCGTGAATGCTGGCCTTGCGGCCCAGCAGGTCCAGGCCGTGGATGCCGTGGGTGCCTTCGTGAATCTGGTTCAGGCGGTTATCGCGGTAGAACTGCTCGACGTTGTACTCGCGCGTGTAGCCGTAGCCGCCATGCACCTGGATCGCCAGGTTGTTCGCTTCCAGGCCCCATTGCGAAGGCCAGGATTTGGTGATCGGCGTCAGGAATTCCAGCAGGCGGCCGGCGCGCTGGCGCAATTCCGGCGTCTCGCCGGTGTGCTCGTCATCGACCAGGCGGGCACTGTACAGGCACAGGCCAAGCGCGCCTTCCACGTAGGCTTTTTGCGCCAGCAGCATGCGCCGCACGTCGGTATGGGCGATGATCGGCAATTGCGGCGAAGACGGGTCCTTGGCCGCTGGATGGCGGCCTTGCGGGCGTTCGCGCGCATAGTCCAGCGCGTGCAGGTAGCCGGTGTAGCCCAGCACCGCCGCTGCCAGGCCGACGCCGATGCGGGCCTCGTTCATCATATGGAACATATTGAACAGGCCCTGGCCTTCGCGTCCCACCAGGTAGCCAATGGCGCCGCTGCGCCCGCCCGGTTGCTGGCGCCCTTCGCCGAAATTGAGCAGACAGTTGGTGGTGCCGCGGTTGCCCATCTTGTGGTTCAGGCCCGCCAGCGCGATGTCGTTGCGCTCCCCACCGTCGAGGAACTTGGGGACGATGAACAGCGAAATGCCCTTCACGCCCGGCACCAGCTTGCCGTCCGGGCCGGGAATCTTGGCCAGCACCAGGTGGATGATGTTTTCGGCCAGTTCGTGCTCGCCGCCCGAGATCCACATCTTGTTGCCGGTCAGGCGGTACTGCGCGGCACTCTCGGGGTCGGGCTCGGCACGCGTCGTAATGTCGGACAGGCTGGAGCCGGCCTGCGGCTCGCTCAGGCACATGGTGCCGAACCAGCGCCCTTCCAGCATGGGCCGCACATAGTGTTCGACTTGCGCACTGGAGGCGCACTTGAGCAGCGTATTGGCATTGCCGATGGTGAGGAAGGCGTAGCTGGAAGTCGCCATATTGGCAGCCGTGAAGTAGGCGGTGACCGCCTTCTCCACTGTCAGCGGCAATTGCATCCCGCCCAGCGCGTAATCGTGGCCGGCAGCCATCAGGCCGGCGGCCGAGAACGCATCGAGCGCGCGCTTGACTTCAGGGATCACGCTGACGCGTTCGCCGTCGAACCGCGGCTCGTGCTGGTCGCTCAGTTTGTTGTGCGGGGCGAACAGCTCGCTTGCCATCCGTTCCGCCGTGTCGAGGGCGGCCGTGAAGGTCTCGCGGTTATGGTCGGCGAAGCGCGGGCGCCTGGCCAGCCCTTCTACGTCCAGCCAGTCGTACAGCATGAATTCGACATCGCGGCGATTCAGCAGCCGGGACGCCATCACACCACCTCGAACAGGCCTGCCGCACCCTGGCCGCCACCGATGCACATGGTGACCACCACATATTTCACACCGCGGCGCCTGCCTTCGATCAGCGCGTGGCCGACCATGCGCGCGCCGGAGACGCCGTAAGGATGGCCGACCGCAATGGCGCCGCCGTTGACGTTCAAGCGCTCCATCGGGATGCCCAGCTTGTCGGCGCAATACAGCACCTGCACCGCGAAAGCTTCATTCAATTCCCACAGGCCGATGTCTTCCACCTTCATGCCGGCGCGCGCCAGCAACTTTGGCACAGCGAACACCGGACCGATGCCCATTTCATCCGGTTCGCAACCTGCGACGGCAAAGCCGCGGAAAATGCCGAGCGGCTGCAAGCCTTTGGCGGCTGCCATGCGGTCGCTCATCACGATGGCGCAGGAAGCACCGTCGGAGAACTGGCTGGCATTGCCGGCGCTGATCACCCCGCCCGGAATCGCGGTGCGGATGCCGCGCACGGCTTCGATCGTCGTGTCGGCGCGAATGCCTTCGTCTGCCGCGACAGTCACTTCACGCGTGCCAAGCATGCCTGTCGATCTATCGGCCACACCCATGGTCACGGTCATCGGCACAATCTCGGCGTCGAAGCACCCTGCGGCCTGCGCGGCGGCAGCGCGTTGCTGGCTCTGCACGCCATATTCATCCTGCCGCTCTTTCGGGACGCCGTAACGCCTGGCCACGATTTCCGCGGTCTGCAGCATCGGCAGGTAGATCGCTGGCTTGTGCTCATTCAGCCACACGTCCTGGTACATGTGCAGGTTCATCTCCTGCTGCACGCAGGAGATCGATTCCACGCCGCCGGCGGCAAAGATCTCGCCTTCGCCCGCCAGCACGCGCTGAGCGGCGCTGGCGATGGTCTGCAGGCCGGAGGAGCAGAAACGGTTGACGGTCATGCCTGGCACGCTGACCGGGGCCCCGCCACGCAGGGCGATCTGGCGCGCGATATTGCCGCCGGTCGCGCCTTCGGGATTGGCACAGCCCATGATCACGTCTTCCAGCTCGCCCGCTTCGATGCCGGCGCGCTCCAGCGCCGCCTGCAGCACGTGGCCGCCCAGCGTGGCGCCATGGGTCATGTTGAAGGCGCCCTTCCATGACTTGGCCAAGCCGGTGCGGGCGGTTGAAACGATGACTGCGTCGGTCATGAAGGTCTCCTGAGTGATTTGTTTCGAACCAGCATAGCACAGCTTTAGCACGGTCGTTCGCTAAATTGTTTGCCGTGTAAGTTTTGTGTAAGTTTCAAGCAAGCATGACGTAAGGAACCGGGTCCAGACTCCATCCTGCCGTTGAAGCATTTGAAATACACACTACACAACTGGAGACAAGCAAAATGGCAATTAGTTCTAGCACCGCCGACGGGCGGAGCATCGGCAGCGGCAAATCCGCGCCGATGACCAAGGAAGAGAAGAAGGTCATCTTCGCCTCTTCGCTCGGTACCGTGTTTGAATGGTACGACTTTTATCTTTACGGTTCGCTGGCATCGATCATCGCCAAGCAGTTCTTCGTCGGCGACCCGACCACCTCCTTCATTTTCGCGCTGCTGGCCTTCGCTGCCGGCTTCATTGTGCGCCCCTTCGGCGCCATCGTGTTCGGCCGCCTGGGCGACATGATCGGCCGTAAATACACCTTCCTGGTCACCATCCTGATCATGGGTATGTCCACCTTCATCGTCGGCTTGCTGCCCAATTACGCCAGCATCGGCGTGGCGGCGCCGATCATCCTGGTGACGCTGCGCCTGCTGCAAGGCCTGGCGCTGGGCGGCGAGTACGGCGGTGCGGCAACCTATGTGGCCGAACATGCGCCGCACGGCAAGCGCGGCCTGTTCACCGCCTGGATCCAGACCACGGCAACGCTGGGCTTCTTCCTGTCGCTGCTGGTGATCCTGGCCTGCCGCAATTCGATGCCGCTGGAAGAGTTCGAATCCTGGGGCTGGCGCATTCCATTCCTGGTGTCGGTGGCACTGCTGGGCATCTCGGTGTGGATCCGCCTGTCGATGAACGAGTCCCCTGCTTTTGCCAAGATGAAGGCGGAAGGCAAGACTTCCAAGGCACCGCTGAGCGAAGCGTTCGGCCAGTGGAAAAACCTGAAGATCGTGATCTTCGCGCTGATCGGCCTGACCATGGGCCAGGCGGTGGTGTGGTACACCGGCCAGTTCTACGCGCTGTTCTTCATGATCCAGACGCTGAAGATGGACATCGCTACCGCCAACATCCTGATCGCCATTGCGCTGATCCTGGCGACGCCGTTCTTCATCTTCTTCGGCAGCCTGTCCGACAAGATCGGCCGCAAATGGATCATCCTGGGCGGCTGCCTGATTGCAGCGGCCACCTATTTCCCGCTGTTTGGCGCCCTGACCCACTACGGCAACCCGCAACTGGAAGCGGCCATCAAGAATTCGCCGGTGGTGGTGGTGGCTGATCCTGCGTCCTGCCACTTCCAGTTCAATGCCACCGGTGAGAAGAAATTCCCATCGTCCTGCGATATCGCCACGTCCATGCTGTCCAAGGCATCGGTGGCCTACACCCGCCAGGATGCGCCTGCCGGCAGCGTGGCCGTGATCAAGGTCGGCGACAAGGAAGTGCAGTCGTTCAACGCCACCATGACTGCCGATGGACTGAACTTCGACGCGGCCTCGAAAGACAAGGAAAAAGCCCTGAAGAAGGATGTTGGCGATACCGTCAAGGCGGCCGGCTATCCGGCCAAGGCCGACCCGGCGCAGATCAACAAGCCGATGATGGTGCTGATCCTGTGGGTGCTGGTGCTTTACGTGACCATGGTGTACGGCCCGATCGCGGCCATGCTGGTGGAACTGTTCCCGACCCGCATCCGCTACACCTCGATGTCGCTGCCATACCATATCGGTAACGGCTGGTTCGGCGGCCTGCTGCCAACCACCGCCTTCGCCCTGGTGGCGTTCAAGGGCGACATCTACTACGGCCTGTGGTATCCGATCGTGATCGCCCTGGCGACCCTGGTGATCGGCGCCCTGTTCATCCGCGAAACCAAGGATAACAACATCTACGCGCAAGACTAGGCGGCCCTGGCGCTGACAAAAGCCGCCCTGCCCGGGCGGCTTTTTTTCATTCAGCGCCGCTTGGCTGTGTGCTCCAGCGCGTAGGTGGCAGTGCGGTCGATGATGGTACCGCCCAATTCAGCGATCTGGCCGGCAAACGCTTCGTTGCCAATCGCTTCGCTCAGCGCGACAAACGCCAGGCCGCCGGCCATGGGCAGCGTGTAGTCCTCCAGTTCATCGGGGCGTGGCGGGCGCGGCGGGCGGGGGCCGTGGCCGGGCCAGTTCAGCGGCGGGCGCGGCACGGTGCCGCACCAGTCGTCGAGGATGGCTTTCAGGAAGCCTTTGGTGTCGCCGCCTTGCGTCAGGATGGTGGCGGCGGCATCGACCTGGCGCTGGGCCAGGCTGACTGCGGCCAATTGCGCCGCTTCCAGCCACGGTGCGGGTTCGGGTTCGGCAAACTGCGCTGCGTGCTGGTACTTCTTGCCGAGCGGACCGCCGCCGATGACTTCCCAGATTTTGGGGTTGATGCGGGCAATGATCTTGGCCAGCGTGGTACTGATGTGCAAAAGTTCTGACATGGCGTCTCCTCCAGAACAGTTGGGGGTATTGGAGACGCCGGAGCGGCGGCTCCAGCGAAAACTTTACGCTGAAAACCGCCTTGGATACTCACACTTTGTCACCGCGACATGCGCTCAGCGTGGCTTAGCCGATGATACGCAGGGAGAAATCGGTGGCCTTGATGTCTTTGGTCAGGGCGCCGATGGAGATGCGGTGCACGCCGGTTTCGGCGATGGCGCGCACGGTGTCGAAGTTGACGCCGCCGGACGCTTCCAGCAGCGCGCGGCCGCCATTCAGCTGCACGGCAGCGCGCATCATGTCGAGGTTGAAGTTGTCGAGCAGGATGGACACCGCGCCGGCGCTCAAGGCTTCCTCCAGCTGCTCCAGCGTTTCAACTTCGACCTGGATGCTGACCTTGGCGTCCAGGTGCTTGGCGGCAGCCAGTGCGGCCGTGATGCCGCCGGCGGCGGCGATATGGTTTTCCTTGATCAGGATGCCGTCGTACAGCGCCAGGCGCTGGTTCTGGCCGCCGCCCACGCGCACCGCGTACTTCTGCGCCAGGCGCATGCCAGGAATCGTCTTGCGGGTGTCCAGGATGGCAGCCGTGGTGCCGGCTACCACGTCGACGTAGCGGCGGGTGGCGGTGGCCACGCCGGACAGCAGCTGCATGAAGTTCAATGCCGAGCGCTCGGCGGTGAGGATGGCGCGGGCCGGGCCGACGATGGTACAGACCGGGGTGTCGGCGGCCATCAGATCGCCTTCCGCGTAATGCCAGTCGATGCCGATGGCGGCGTCCAGCGCCACCATGACGCCTTCAAACCACTGCGCGCCGCACAGCACGGCTTCTTCGCGCACGATCACGCGCGCGGTGGCGCGGCCGTCTTCGGGCACCAGCTTGCCGGTCAGGTCGCCAGTGCCGATATCTTCCATCAGGGCCGCCAGCAGGTTGCGCTCATAGGCGCCCGCCAGCGCATCGTCGAACGGTGCGAATTTATTTTTCAGGGTGCTCATGCAGGACCGATACCTTGGAACAGTTGCGCTTCTTGCGCCAGGTCCGCACCTGGAGCGACTTTGGCTTTCTTGGCGGCCGCGAAATCAAGCATGCGGTTGATCGAACGCTGGGCCAGCTTGCCGATTTCAGGATCAACGTGGATTTCGTTGTTCATGTTTTCCAGCACGTCGGCCAGGTTGCGCAAGCCGTTCATCGCCATCCACGGGCAGTGCGCGCAGCTCTTGCAGGTGGCGCTGTTGCCGGCGGTTGGGGCTTCGATGAAGGTCTTGCCCGGGGCAGCCATGCGCATCTTGTGCAGGATGCCATTGTCGGTGGCGACGATGAATTCGGTGTTGGGCAGGCTGACGGCGGCGGCGATCAGCTGCGAGGTCGAGCCGACCACGTCGGCCTGCTCGACCACGCCGGCCGGCGATTCCGGGTGCACCAGCACTTTGGCGTTCGGGTGCTCGGCCTTCAGCAGATCCAGCTCGACGCCCTTGAATTCGTCGTGCACCAGGCAGGAGCCCTGCCACAGCAGCATGTCGGCGCCGGTCTGCTTCTGAATGTAGCCGCCCAGGTGCTTGTCGGGCGCCCACAGGATTTTCTTGCCCTGCTCATGCAGGTGCTTGACGATGTCGAGGCCGATCGAAGACGTTACCATCCAGTCGGCGCGCGCTTTCACCGCGGCGGAAGTATTCGCGTAGACCACCACGGTGCGGTCCGGGTGCTGGTCGCAGAAGGCGATGAAGTCTTCCGGAGGACAGCCCAGGTCGAGCGAACAGGTGGCATCCAGGTCCGGCATCAGGACGGTCTTTTCCGGGCTCAGGATCTTGGACGTTTCGCCCATGAACTTGACGCCGGCCACCACCAGGGTCTTGGCCGGATGGTCGCGCCCGAAGCGCGCCATTTCCAGCGAATCGGAGACGCAGCCGCCAGTTTCCTCGGCCAGGTCCTGCAGGTCGGCGTCCACGTAGTAGTGCGCCACCAGCACGGCGTTACGCTCGCGCAGCAGGGTCTTGATGCGTTCCTTCAGCAGGATCTTCTCGTTGGCCGGCACCGGTGCCGGGGTGCGCGCCCACGCATGGGCCACGCAACTGCCGCCTTCGACTGGCTTCTCGAATTCGACAGTCTTGATGGGAGTTTCAATCATTACTCGATGCCTTGGCTCTTCAAGTATTCTTCATAGCCGCCGCGGAAGTCCACGACTTCGTTTTCCTTGATCTCGATGATGCGGGTGGCCAGCGAGGAAACGAACTCACGGTCGTGCGACACGAAGATCAGGGTGCCGGCGTACTTTTCCAGGGCGATGTTGAGCGACTCGATCGATTCCATGTCCATGTGGTTGGTCGGTTCGTCCAGCAGCAGGACATTGTGGCGGCCCAGCATCAGCTTGCCATACATCATACGGCCTTTTTCGCCACCCGACAGGACCTTGACCGATTTCTTGACTTCGTCGCCGCCGAACAGCAGGCGGCCCAGCGAGGAGCGCACGGCCTGGTCGTCGTCGCCTTCCTTGGTCCACTGGCCCATCCAGTCGGTCAGGTTGAGGTCGGTGGCGAATTCCTCGGTCGGATCTTGCGGCATGTAGCCGACGTTGGCGTTTTCCGCCCATTTCACCAGGCCGGTGTCACTGTCCAGGCCAGCGATCTCCTTGCCGCCGATGCAGCGCAGCATGGTGGTCTTGCCGGCGCCGTTGGCGCCGATGATGGCAATGCGCTCGCCCGCTTCGACCATCAGGTCGACGTTCTTGAACAGCGTGCGGTCGTAGGTCTTCGAGATGCCCTGGGTCTCCACGGCCAGGCGGTGCAGCTTCTTTTCGCCTTCGAAGCGCACGAACGGATAGGCACGCGACGATGGCTTGATGTCTTCGATCTTGATCTTGTCGATCTGCTTGGCGCGCGAGGTGGCCTGGCGTGCCTTGGATTTGTTGGCCGAGAAGCGGCGCACGAAGTCCTGCAGTTCGGCGACCTTTTCCTTGGCCTTGGCGTTGTTGGCCAGCTGCTGGTTGCGGGCCTGGGTCGAGGCCAGCATGTATTCGTCGTAGTTGCCTGGATAGATCTTCAGCGTGCCGTAGTCCATGTCGGCCACGTGGGTGCAGACCTGGTTCAGGAAGTGGCGATCGTGGGAGATGATGATCATCGTCGAATCGCGCTGGTTCAGCGTGTCTTCCAGCCAGCGGATGGTGTTGATGTCCAGGTTGTTGGTCGGTTCGTCCAGCAGCAGGATGTGCGGGTTGGAGAACAGGGCCTGCGCCAGCAGCACGCGCAGCTTCCAGCCTGGCGCCACGGCGCTCATCGGGCCCTGGTGCAGGCTGATGTCGATGCCGGCGCCCATCAGCAGTTCGCCGGCACGCGCTTCAGCGGTGTAGCCGTCGTATTCGGCGACCTTGCCTTCCAGTTCGGCCGCTTCCATGTAGTCGTCGTCGGTCGCTTCCGGATTGGCGTAGATGGCGTCGCGCTTGCTCATCGCTTCCCACATCTCGGTGTGGCCCATCATGACCACGTCCAGCACGCGCATTTCTTCGTAGGCGAACTGGTCCTGGCGCAGCTTGCCGAGGCGCTCGTTGGCATCCAGGCTCACGTTGCCGGCGGACGGTTCCAGGTCGCCACCCAGGATCTTCATGAAGGTCGACTTGCCGCAGCCGTTCGCTCCGATCAGGCCGTAGCGGTTACCGTCGCCAAACTTGACGGAAATGTTCTCGAACAGCGGCTTGGCGCCGAACTGCATGGTAATGTTAGCGGTAGAAAGCATGCTGGAATAAATGTGGGAAAAAGCGAATCGGGCATTATACCTCGCCGGCCGTGAGCCCGCCTAGCAGCCGCCAGAGGGAAACGGGCAGGAAAGTTATGAATATTGCCATAGCCATCGCCATCAATACGCTGCCCATGCTGGCATTGGTGCTGCTGGCCATGCTGGTCGAGCGGCGGCGCCCGGTCGATCCACCGCAATTTGCCGCCGCCCGGCTCAACCTGCCGTATTTGTTCGTTTTTTCCGCCAGCGGTCCGCTGACCTCCCTGGCGCTTGGCACGTTTACCGTTGCTGCCGTCAACGCTGCGGGCGGCGGGCTGATCCGGCTTTCGGCGTCGGGCTGGTGGTTGCTGCCCTCTTTCCTGGCTTACCTGTTCGTCCTCGACCTGCTCGAATACCTGTTTCATCGCGCCCAGCACCGCTTCGCCTGGATGTGGGCCATGCATTCATTGCATCACAGTGACCCGGCCATGAATGCTTCTACCGTCGAGCGGCATTTCTGGCTCGAACCGGCGCTCAAGGCGGTGAGCATTTACCTGCTTGCGGGTTTATTGTTTGCTACGCCTAATGTCATTCTCGGGATGTATGCGGTGCTTGGCTTCTATCATGTCGTCCCGCACATGAACTTGCGCCTTGGGTTCGGGCGCGGTTGGTGGCTGCTGAATTCTCCGCAATTCCATCGCATCCACCATTCGGCGCTGCCGCGGCATTACAACTGCAACTTTGCGTCGCTGTTTCCGGTGTATGACCTGCTCTTCCACACCTACCACGTCCCTCAACCCGGCGAATTTCCGCCCACGGGACTCGACCAGCAACCCACATCCTTGTGGCAAGCCCTGACCTGGCCGCTCCGCTATCGTCAACCCCGTGCGCAGTCGAAGACCCTTTCCGATTTGACCCAAAACTCTTAAACGCTCTTAATCGCACTTATTCTCTCTTATTCACTCTTGTTTTCTCTTATTTCGCCTAGATTTCGTGCGCAACGTCACTGCACGTTTCCATTCAACCTCGTTGGGCAAACGAATCCAAATAGTTTCCCATGCATTACGAAAAGATCCGCTGATTTGATTTACGAACTGAGCAGGCGAAACAGCTTTTCCTTCAAACAGCAACTCGCGCCCTCTTACATAAGCGAGGTAGCTGGTGCGTTTGTAAACGTTTCGAAGGATGGCGCCGTCTGGCAAAAAGACGTCCTTCCACTGATAGCCATCGAGCGTTGCCGGCGAGCGATTTGACTTCGCGTCCAGAAAGGCTGCCATCCAGGCTGCAATCGCCTCATCAACAATCTCATGCATTTCCTGCTTCAGACCTTGGGTGAACATGAAATTCCCTAACCCTTGGTAAGTTTCAAATGAAGCAGGCAAACTGAAAAGCATGTGGTCCATGACATCCCCCTCTTTCCAAAAGGCATGCCAACTTAGACTCGAATAAGAGTAAAAAAGTTCAAATAAGAGAAAACAAGAGTGAATAAGAGCGTTTAAGAGTTTTCGCGAAAATCGCGAACACCCCTCTATTGGCGCATCCAGTCCCGCAATTCGTAGTACCAATAGGTCAGTTGCGCTGCCAGCAGGCCGGCGGGGCCGCCGGTGGTGGGCAGCCCCCACGCCGCAAACTGGTCGACCTGACTGAGTTCGCCCATCAGCGCCGCCGACAGCACGTCGCCCGCCAACGAAGTGGGGCCGACGCCGTGGCCGCCGAATCCCATGCCGTACCAGACGCCGTTGGGCAAGCGCCCCAGTTGCGGCATCTTGTGGCGGCCATAGCTCATCAATCCGCTCCAGGCATAGTCAACCTTGGTGCCGGCGAGTTGCGGATAGACCTTCAGCATGTCGTCGTACAGCAAGCGCGCGACGTCTTCCGGGCTGCGCGACCGAATCGAGATGCGCCCGCCCCATAACAGCCGGCTGTCCTGCAATGGCCGATAGTAATCGAACGCGAAGCGCGTGTCGTAGATGGCAGCGTCGGTGGCCAGCGCCTGCGGCATGCGGCCGTCCAATGGCTCGGTTACCATCACATAGGTCGCGATGGGCAGGATGGCGCCGGCCAGCGCCGGGTACAGGCGCTCGATATAGCCGCCACAGCAGATCACCACCTCATCGCACAGCACTTCGCCGTCAGCCGTCGCGACACGCCACCTCGCGCTGCCGCCCCGCAACGTATCGCCGGACCGCTCGATCGACGCCGCGCGGCTGCCTTCATGGACCCGGACCCCGCCTGCTTGCAGTGCACTCGCCAATCCCTGGGCATATTTCAGCGGATGGAAGTGGAAAGCATTTTCCTCATACAGCGCTCCGAAATAGCGCTCGCTGCGAGCACGCTCGGCAAAATCGGCGGGCGAAATGCGCTCCCACTCCACGCCCAGGTGATCGCGCATGAACTGCTGCCGCTCATCCAGCACGCCCGGCTCATCGAACCAGTTGGCGAGATAAATGCCGCCATGGGTCGCATCGCAATCGATGCCGTAGCGCGCAATGCGGCGGCGGATCTGCTCCACCGCTCCAAGGGTAAGCTGGTACAGCCGCCGGCCCTGCTCCGCCCCTACGGTGGCCAGCAGCGCTTGTTCGTCCAGCGAATAGCCGCCAAAGACAAAGCCGCCGTTGCGGCCGGAGGCGCCGTGGCCGACCTGCTCGGCCTCCAGCACCACCACGTCGCGCTCACCGTGCTCCATCAGCGACATGGCAGTAGCAAGGCCTGCAAAGCCGGCGCCGATGACGCAAACGCGTGCCTCCTGGCGTCCAGCCAGGGCGGGAAAATTCACGCCGGGCGCGGTAGCGCGGTAATAATTCTCCGCGCCGTTCATGGCAAGGTGGGATAAGCGCTTACGGTAAGGTTGAAGCCCTCGGCATCGGAAACCAGCTGCGCCTGCGCGCCAAACGGCAAGGTGCAGCGCTCTTTCACGTGACCGAACGGCAGCCCGGTCAGCACCGGCACCGGCAGCGTCTCGCGGATGAACGCCAGCATCGTGTCGAAATCATAGCCGTTATCGTGGGCACCCAGCCGGTAGCCGGAAAAGTCCCCCAGCACGATGGCGCGCTGGCGCTCCAGCACCCCGGCGTAGTGCAGTTGCAGCAGCATGCGCTCAACGCGATACGGATGCTCCGCGATATCTTCCAGGAACAGGATGCCGCCATCGATCTGCGGCCAGAACCGGGTGCCGATCAGATGATTCACCATCGCCAGGTTGCCGCCCCACAGCGTGCCCTGCACGTCCACCAGCGGATTGCCGGCCGCCGTCCCGCGCACAGCATGGGTCGGCCCGCGCAAGCAATCCCAGAATTGTCGCAGCGTGTACTCGACCGGCTCCTCGCGGATAAAGTCGTCGCACATCATCGGCCCGGCAAAACTGATGCGGCCCGTGGCCTGGTACAAGCCCATATGGAAGGCCGTGATATCGCTATAGCCGCTGAACAGCTTCCCGCTGTCGGCCATTTTGCGAAAATCGATGCGCGGCATGATGCGGCTGATGCCATACTGCCCGCGCAGCATGATCACCACCTGGCAAGCAGGATCGGCTGCAGCGGCATCGAGCTGCGCCAGGCGGCCATCGTCGGTCCCTGCAAAGCGCAGGAATTTGCGTTCGGATTGGTAGTAGTTGTGGACGATGCAGCCCTGCGCTTCAAGGCGGGCAATTCCGCGTGCCAGCGCGGTGTCATCCAGGGCGTAGCCGCCGGGTGCGGCAATGGCAATTCCGATATTTTTCACCCGGCCATATTACCCCGCAGATGTTGTTCTAGCAAGGCGAGCAAGCGCCCCACCAGGGCCGGCGGCATATCGTGCCCCATGCCCTCGATCAGCTCCAGCCGCGCGCCCGGGATCTGGCGCGCGGTATCGATGCCGCAAGCGCAAGGCAGCAGCGGATCGGCATCACCGTGGATCACCAGCGCCGGGCAGCGGATCTTGTGCAGCAGCGCGCTGCGGTCGCCGCAGGCGGCAATGGCCAGCAGTTGCCGCGCCACGCCGTCGCCGTTGACGTTGCGCGCCACCGCCGCGCCGGCCATCTGGCGCAGCACCTCTTCCGGCATCGGAAAGCCCGGACTGCCGATGGTGCGGAAAGTGTCGACCATCTGCTCCACCACGCGCGCCCGGTGGTGGGCGCTGGGCGAGCGCCGCAGCAGGATGCGCCGCGCTGCCGGGGTCGGCCCCGGCAAGCCGGGCCGTCCGCTGCTCGACATGATCGATGTCAGGCTCAGGGTACGCGCCGGATAGTGCGCCGCCATGATCTGCGCCACCATGCCGCCCATCGATACCCCGACAATATGCGCGGCCGCCACGCCCAATGCATCGAGCAGGCCGACCGCGTCGCCAGCCATGTCGTGCAGGGTGTAGGGCGCGCGCTGGCGCCAGCCGCACAGGTGGCGCAGGTAGGCCAGCCACAGGTTCGGCGCGCCCAGGTGGTCGAAATGGGAAGACAGGCCGGCATCGCGGTTGTCGTAGCGGATCACGCGGTAGCCGCGCTGCACCAGCCCTTCCACGAACTCGCCAGGCCAGGAAATCAGTTGCAGGGCCAGCCCCATGTTCAACAGCACGGCCGCTCCGGCCAGGTCGCCGCTGGACTCGTAGGTAATCGTAATACCGTTTATATCAACGCTGGCCATGGCTCAGCATAGCACCGCGGCAGCAGCGCGTGGCGCGCGCTCAGGCGGCGTTGTTTTTGCGCAGCGCGCGGCGTTCGGCGAAGAAATCCTTCAGCATCTGGCCGCAGTCGTCAGCCAGCAGGCCGCCTGCCACCTCGGCGTGGTGGTTCAGTTGTTCGCTCTGGAAAACATTGACAACCGAGCCACAGGCGCCGGTCTTGGGGTCGCTGGCGCCATAGACAATGCGCGCCAGGCGGGCGTGCATCATGGCGCCGGAACACATCACGCAGGGCTCCAGCGTGACGTACAGCTCGCAGCCGGGCAAGCGGTAATTGCCCAGCGCCTCGGCGGCGGCGCGCAGGGCCATGATTTCGGCGTGGGCGGTCGGGTCGTGGCGGCCGATCGGCTGGTTGTAGCCGCGGCCGATCACCACGCCATCCTTGACCACCACGGCGCCTACCGGCACCTCGCCTTCGGCCCAGGCGCGACGCGCTTCCAGCAGCGCCTCGCGCATGTAGCGCTCATTCGACAATTTCAGCCCAGCAGTTCGGGGTTTCGTGCAGCACCAGCTTGTGCAGGTGCAGGCCGGTGCCGTAACGGTCCTTGAAGGCGGCCTTCAGGATGTCCCAGGCCACCGCCGCCAGGTTTTCCACCGTCGGGATGCGGTCGATCACCACCGTCTTGTGGTTCGGCAGTGAAGCGAGGAAATCCTTGACCGCCGCATCTTTCTCGTACACTAGGAAGGCGTGGTCCCAGACGTCGACCAGGTGTTCCCTGGCGATGGTCTTGACGTCGGAAAAGTCCATGATCATGCCGTTGTCGGAATTGCCTTCGGCGTCGATCACCTTGCCGGTCAGGGTGATTTCCAGGGTGTAGCGGTGGCCGTGCAGGTTGCGGCACTGGCTCTTGTGGTCCGGAATGCGATGGCCGGCATCGAATTCCAGCTTGCGGGTAATCGTTAACATCGGGTCAGCAGTACTTAAGGTATGTTCAACAGTTTATGGGTTTGCAGGCTCAGTTTCCATTTCGGATTGCGCTTGCAGGTCTCGATCGCCAGCGTGGTATTGAAGGCCGCCAGCGGGCCATCCATCGGCTGCACGAAGAAATTCTCGAAATCCAGGCCTTCGTAGGCGGCCAGGTCCTGGTCCTTCTGCGGGATCACGACCTTGATTTCATGGCCCTTGGCCACCACCAGCTGCGCCCCCATTTTCGGGCTGACGCAGATCCAGTCCACGCCGGCCGGCACCGCGATGGTGCCATTGGTTTCGATGGCAATGGTAAAGCCCAGCGCGTGCATCGCTGCGATCAGCGGCGCATCGAGTTGCAACAGCGGTTCGCCGCCGGTAAACACCACGTACTTGTGGCCATGGCCGGCCGGCCACAGACCGTCGATTTCCCCTGCCAGCGCCTGTGGCGTGGCGAATTTGCCACCGCGCTCGCCGTCGCTGCCGACAAAGTCGGTATCGCAGAACTGGCATACGGCGCTGGCGCGGTCCTGCTCGCGGCCGCTCCACAGGTTGCAGCCGGAAAATCGGCAAAACACGGCAGGCCGCCCGGCATGGGCGCCTTCGCCCTGCAGGGTGTAGAAAATTTCCTTGATGCTATAAGTCACGGGGACATCCGGTGGTCGGCAACCCTACATTATAGCGCGTTTCACGAAACGAAACGGCTTTGCGCTTCGTCAACATTTGCCTCTTGCGGCAGCGGCACAATCAAATTCCCGACGCAGTGAACAACAAACAGGGCCGCCGCCAAATGAATAGTCTGCTCAAGATCTCCCACCTGATGGAAGCACCCTCCCCCGACCAGCCGCAGGGTTTTGCGCTGAAGCTGATGGAGCTGCTGGTCATTCCCACTTTCGTGCTCGACGCCCAGGGCCGGGTCATCATCTGGAACCGCGCCTGCGAACGCCTGACCGGCGTGCCGGGGCACGAGCTGCTCGGCACCAGCGGGCACTGGTGCGCCTTCTATGCCAACCAGCGCCCGACCTTGGCCGACCTGGTGATCGCCGGCCGCACCGGCGAGATCCTCGACCTGTACGACGGCCAGTCGCGCGGCCCGGCCGGCAGCCAGGACAATCTGTGCGCGGAAAACTGGTGCGAAATGCCGCGCACCGCCGGCCGCCGCTACCTGGCCGCCGACGCCAGCCCGATCTACGACAGCGACGGCCAGCTGGTGGCCGTGGTGGAAACCCTGCGCGACCTGACCGAGGAAAAGCAGGCCCAGATCGCGCTCGAGCAGCTGGCCACGCGCGACGGCCTGACCGGGCTGGCCAACCGGCGCTGCTTCGACCACACCCTGCTGGCCGAATGGCAGCGCGCCCTGCGCCAGGCGCAACCGCTGTCGCTGCTGATGGTCGACGTCGACAACTTCAAGCAATACAACGACGCCTACGGCCACGTCGGCGGCGACGATTGCCTGAAGCGCATTGCCGCAGCCGTGGCCGGCGAGATGCGTGCCAATGACCTGGTGGCGCGCTATGGCGGCGAGGAATTTGCCGTGATCCTGCCCAACCAGTCGCTGAAAGGGGCCGCCATCGTGGCCGAACGGATCCGCTGCCGGGTCGAGGCGCTGCGCCTGCCCACTAGCGGCGCGGCCCAGCACTACGTCACGGTCAGCATCGGCGCCGCCACGGCCATCGCCTCCCACGAGCACCAGCCGGCGCAGCTGGTGGCCACGGCCGATGCGGCGCTGTACCGCGCCAAGCACATGGGGCGCAACCGGATCAGCCTGCCCGGCACCTAGCGCCGGCCGCGCCGCCCAGCGTGGCGCGGTTGCGCCCGCCGCGCTTGGCTTCGTACAGCGCCTTGTCGGCCGCCTCCAGCAACCTGGCCGGGCTGTCGTCGCTGTCCGGCGCCAGCGAGCACAGGCCGACGCTGATGGTGACCTGCGGCGCCACCGGCGAGGCGGCATGCGGCAGCCCCAGCCCCGCCACGTGCTCGCAGATCCAGCCGCCGTAGCGCTGCACGTCGTCTTCGCAGCTATTCGGCAGCAGCACCACGAATTCCTCGCCGCCGTAGCGCGCCACCAGTTCGCCCGGCCGGCGCGTGCACTGCGCCAGCGCCTGCGCCACTGCGCGCAGGCATTCGTCGCCCACCTGGTGGCCATAGTGGTCGTTATACAGCTTGAAGTGGTCGACATCGACCAGCGCCACCCCCAGCGCCGCACCCTGGCGCCGGTGCCGCGCCACTTCGAGCGCGAACCGCTCGTCGAAATAGCGCCGGTTGTGCAGGCCGGTCAGGCCATCCTGGTGCGCCAGCGTGTCCAGGCTGGCCAGCGCCGCCTGCAGGCGCAAATGGGTGCGCACGCGGGCCTGCACCACCGGCCCGCTCAAGGGCTTGGTGATGAAGTCCACCGCGCCGGCATCGAGGCAGGCGATCTCGCTTTCCACGCCGCTGCTGGCGGTCACGAAAATCACCGGGCAATGCCGCAGGTCGGGGTCGGCCATGATGCGTTCGCACACCGCAAAGCCGTCCATGCTCTTCATCTGCAGGTCGAGCAGGATCAGTTGCGGGCGCTGGGCGCGCGCGATTTCCAGCCCCGCCATGCCATTGGTGGCAAACAGCACCCGCGCCTGCTCGCGCAGCATCGCGCTCATCAGGCGGATGGTGTCGGGGTTGTCGTCGATGATCAGGATGGTGCTTTCCATGCTTCCTCACTCAAGACGTCGAGCGCGGTACCGAAGTCCAGCGCTTCGATGGCAGTTTCCAATTGGGCCGTGGCATCGTCGCCGCGCTGGCTGGCCAGTTGCGGGCGCAGCTGGCGGAACTGCACCAGGGCGTCCAGGTCCTGCCGCCGCAGCATGTCGGCCAGGGTCTGCATGGCCGCCTGCAAATCCTGCTGCACGCCGGCCGCCGGTGCCGGCTGTTCCAGCTGCAGCCAGCGCGCCGCGGCCTGCAGCGTGGCCGACAGCGCGTCTTGCACCAGCGCGAATTGTTGCTTGACGGCCGCGCCGTCGCCGCTGCGCAAGGCTTGCTCGGCCGCCAGCGTGGCTTCGGCAAAGTTGCGCGCACCCAGGCTGCCGACGCCGCCGCGCAAGGCGTGCAGCGCCGCCGCCGCGCCGCTGGCGTCGCCGTCCTGCCAGCGCGCCTGCGCCGCATCGAATTCCGCCTGCGACTGGCGCACCACGCGCGCCACCAGCGCCACGATGTTCTGGCGCTGCGGTCCCTGGCCGATCACCGCCAGCAGCTTGCGGATAGCGAACACGCCCGGCTGCAGGTCTGCCGCCCCGCCCGCCGCCGGCTGCGGCCGCGCGGCCGCGCCCAGGTGGGCCGCGATGCTGGCCAGCATTTGCGTATAGTCGACCGGCTTGGGGATGAAGCCATCCATCCCGCATTCCCGGCAGCGGGCCTGCTCGGTATCGAGCACGCCCGCGCTCATGGCCAGGATCGGCAGCCGCAGGCCCATTTGCTGGCGCAGGATGCGGGTCGCTTCAAAACCGTCCATCACCGGCATCTGCACGTCCATCAGCACCAGGTCATAGTCAGCCGGGCCGTCGCGCAGCAAGTCCACCGCCTGCCGGCCATGCTCGGCCACCGTCACCTGGGCCCCGGCCGGCTCCAGCACGCCGCGCGCCACCACCTGGTTGGTCGGGTTGTCTTCCACCAGCAGGATGCGCGCGCCGCGCAGCACGCTGGCGTAGGCCGCCTGCGCGGCCTCCGGCGCCAGCGCCAAGCTGCCCTGCTGGCGCAAGCCTTGCAGCAGCAGGCGCATGGCACCAGGCAGTACCGGCTTGGCCAGCGCCGCCGCTTCGCCCGGCAGCGAATGGCGGTCCAGGCTGCGGTTCAGCGCGACCAGGCGCAAGCCCTCGAATGCGGCCGTGCCCTGGGCGTCCAGCAGCACCGAATCGACCAGGGCGACGTCCCAGCTGGCGGCGTCCACGGCCGGCGCCGCCGCGTGCGCTTCCACCACGCAGCCCCAGCCCCGCAACTGCGCTTCCAGGTAGTGCAGCGTCGGCACATGGTCGTCGACCAGCAGCACGCGCATGCCGGCCAGCGCAGCGCTGTCGGCCTCGTCGCCGCGCTGGCGCCGCGCCACTTGCAGCGGCAGCGACACCACGAACTCGCTGCCGCGCCCCGCTTCGCTGCTGACCGTGATGGTGCCGCCCATCAGTTGCACCAGTTGCTGGGAAATCGACAGTCCGAGCCCGGTGCCGCCAAAGCGCCGCGAGGTCGAGGTGTCAGCCTGCTCGAAAGGATTGAACAGGCGCCCCAACTGCTCGCCGCTCATGCCGATGCCGCTGTCGCTCACCACCAGCTGCAGGATTTCCATCGAACTGCCCGGCGCGCTGCTGCCGATATGCACTCGCACCTCGCCTTCTGCGGTGAACTTGATGGCGTTGCCAACCAGGTTGAGCGCCACCTGGCGCAGACGCTGCAAATCGCCCACCAGGCTGGGCGGCATTTGCGGGTCCTGCGTGAGCAGCAGGTCGAGGCGCTTGCCGACGCTGGCCGACTGCATGGCAGCGGCCACCGCCTCGGCCAGCTCGTCGACCTGGAACGGTGCCGCTACCACGGTCAGCTTGCCCGCCTCGATCTTGGACAGGTCGAGAATGTCGTTGACCAGGGCCAGCAGCGCACTGCCGGAGGCGCGGATCAGGCGCACGTATTCCTGCTGTTCGGCGCTGAGCGGGGTGCGCTCCAGCAGTTGCCCGATGCCCAGCACCGCATTCATCGGGGTGCGGATCTCATGGCTCATATTGGCCAGGAAGGCGCTCTTGGCGCGACTGGCTTCCTGCTGCTGCAGCTCGGCCTTCTTGCGTGCCGTGATGTCCAGCGCCACGATGTGGAAGCCGCACACCTCGCCCTGCACATCGGTGTCGGGGATGTAATCGGTCATGAAGTGGCGCTGCCAGCCGGCGCGCTCGGTATCGGTCTCGAAGTGCACCCGTTCGCCGCGCAGCGCCGCCGCCACCTGCGGCGCGAGCTGGCGGTACAGTACCTCGCCCAGCACGTCCTGCATGCTGCGCCCGATCATGCCGGCCGGGTCGATGCCGAGCAGGGTCTGGTAGCTGCGGTTGGCAAAGCGGAATATCTCATCCTGGTCGACATAGCCGATGGCGGCCGGGTTATGGTCCGCCACCGTGCGCAGGAAGCGTTCCTTGTCGGCCAGCTCGAGCTGGACACTGGCCAGCGCCGAGAGCTGTTCTGCCGCCGCCTCTTCGCTGCGCCGGTTGTGCGTGGCATCGGTGACAAATACCACGTAGGCCTGCGCCCCGTCGAGCGCATGGCGCGCCAGCGTCAGCTCCGCGTCGAAGCGCGCACCGTCGCGGCGCCAGCCGGTCAGCGCCACCGGCTGCCCCACGCTGCCGTCGCCCAGGCTGGCCAGCAGGCCCGCACTGGCCTGCAGGAATTGCTCGACCGGCTTGCCCAGCACGTCGGCGCGCTGCCAGCCGAAGATGGCGCCGGCCCGTTCATTCCAGTCGCTGACCATGCCATCGCTGGTCAGGCCGATAAACGCTTCCTGGGTCGCCTCGAGCATGGCGCGCAGGCGCGCGGCATCGGCGTGCCCGGCCTCCAGCACCCGCGCCAGCTCGGCATCGCGCTCCTCAAGCTGCAGCAGCAACTGCCCTTTGTCGGCCGCCAGTTGCCGGGCCGCGCCCTGCTGGCGCTGCAGCACCGCGTTGCAGGCTTCGCGCAGGCTTTCCAGTTCGCTGAAGCCGCCCGCCAGCGGCGGCACCTCGCGCGCCTCGCCCTGCTCCACGGCGCGTAGCGCGGCCTGCGCCTGCTGCAACGGCTGCAGCAAGGCGCGCGCCGTGCGCCAGCCAAGCAAGGCAAACAGCACGGCCAGCGCCATGCCGACCAGCGCCACCCCGGCCTGCAGCCGGCGCACCGGCGCCAGCGCGCTGGCGGCATCCTGCCTGACCAGCACGGTCCAGCCCAGCCCCGGATAGCCGTCATACCCGCGGGTGCGGCCGTAGCCCACCAGGTAGTCGCGCCCATCGGCCCAGCGTTCTTCCACATAACCGGCATGCTGCAGCCGCGCCTGCGCCAGCGCTGCGCTTGGCAAGGGCTGTTCCAGCAAGCCGTCAGGACCAGCCAGCACCTTGCCGCCGCGCGACACCACCAGCACGTTTTCAGCCAGTAGTTCGCGCGCCCAGTTCCAGTGCAGCTGCACGCCCAGTACCCCGGCCGGGCGGCTGGCGCCGTCGTAATACGGGAACGCCAGGTCGATCACACGCAAGGCGCGGCTGCCGTTGGACGGCAGCAGGTGCCCCAGCAGCGGATCGGCATGCACGTCGTGCACGTAGACCCCGCTTGGCGCTTCGGCCCACCACGGCTGTTGCGCAACATTGGCACCTTCCAGCACGCCGCCGGTGGCGATGGTGACCTTGCCGGCCGCATCGGCCAGCCCGATCCAGGCATACAGGGGATAGGTGCGCTGCAGGTCGTCCAGCAGGTGGCGTCGTTGCGCCACAGTGTGCTCGGCACCGGATGCCCCGGCGCGGCGCGCCAGCAGCTGGACTTCGCGATAGCGCTCGAACATGGCAGCGTCGAGCTGGTCGGCGCTGTCGCCGGCCCGCTGGGCCAGTCCCTGGCCGATGCTGCGCTTCAGTTCCGCCGCAGTGCGCCAGCCCAGCAAGCCGGCGGCCAGCAGGGTCAGCAGCAAAACTGCCGTTACCAGCAGCCCGGCCAGCACCGTCCCCAGGCCCGCCGGGCCGATCCTGTGTCGCAGGGAAGCACGTTCGGGCAAGGCGTGGTCTGGCATGGCAGCTCCGGTTCTCCGAAGCCCCGAGTATAACCGACTCTCCAGCGAAAAGTTGCCAGAAAGTCTTGTTCAAACTGCCTTGCTTAATGCACTTTACGCCCCGAGCGCGACTTCTGGGCCTTGGTTTCGCCGTGTTCGCGGCGCTGCTTGTTCACGATGCGCGCCGCGACTTCTTCTTCGCGGCCGGGATAGCGGTGCTCCTGCTTGAACTCCTGCTTGAGTTCCTTGTACTCGCGTTCCCGTTTCTGGCTGGCTCCTCTTGGCATGACAGGCCTCCTTGTTTCAAATCCTGCCTACATGCTAGCCAAGGTTGGGCAGGCACAGCGCACGTAAAGCGCGCCCACTTTCACTACTTTATCGACATGCAAGTATTTATTCCAGGCAATAGGTATTTTCAAAATGACTGGAGAGGCTCCCATGCACGATCATTACAGCAAGGCCCACAAGCTGCTCATCCCAGTCTTGTGGCCACCACGCGGTGGGCATGATCGAACTGCATTTCGGCATTTTCGTGCTGCTGGCACTGCTGAAGGTCTACCAAGACTGGCGCGTGATCGTGGCAGCGGCCGCCTTTGCCGCGGTGCACCACCTGTCCTTCAATTTCCTGCAGCAGGCCGGCTTCGGCACCATTTCGCAGTCAGCTTCACGCGCCAGCGCATACAGACCGAGGCCGACCGCCGCACCCTGCAAGCCAGCTTCAACCGCATGCACCCGCACGCTTACCGAAGCCCACGCCGGGCTCGACGCCATCAGCGATGCGGCGCACGCCATCGCCAGCGGCAACCAGGAGCCGTCGGCGCGCATCGAACAACAAGCGGCCAAACTGCTGCGCACTGTGGGCACCGTACAACAACTGGCGCAGGCGGTGCGCCAGACGGCCGACGATGCGCACGCCGCCACTGAACTGGTGAGCCGCGCCTCGCAGGACGCGGTCCAGGGTGGCCCAGCGCAGCGCCACGGCCGCGCAGGAAATCCGGCAGATGATCGGCGATTCGGTCGCAAAAGCCGGACACGGCAACCAGCTGGCCGGCGCTACTGGGCAAGTGATGGAGCAACTGGTGGAATCGGTGCAGCAGGTGGCGGGACTGATGCAAGGCATCACGGCTGGCAGCCGGGCCCAGGCGGCCGGCATTGAACTGGTGACCAGCGCCGTCGGCGCAATGGACCAGGTGACGCAGCAGAACGCCGAACTGGTACAGCAGGCGGCCGGCGCCTCGGCCACCATGCTGGAACATGCGCGCCGCCTGGCTCAGCTCATGGGCAGCCAGGCCGACGGACAGCAGCAGCGCACGCTGGCGCTGCGCTGATCAGAACTGCTCGACCCAGGCCGCCAGCTGCGACGGGGTCAGCGCCGCGTCGGCCTGCACCAGGCGGCATTCGACGCCCAGCACATTGCTGGCCATTTGCAGTGATGCGCCGCGCTTGCCCATCCACAGCAGGCAGGCCAGCCAGAACGCGTGCTGCGACGATACCGGGGCGCTGGTTGGCGTTTCCAGGAATTCGGTGAGCTGGGACGCCTTCAGGAACAGGCCGTGGCTGGCGTCCACCGCGCGGAAGGTCGGTCCGAACGCTTCCGCCAGCAGCGCGAAGGCATGGGCCGGGTTGGCATCGGGATAGCGCTGCTCGAGGTCTTGCAGGTGGTCGCGCACGGCGCAGCCGAAGGCGGCGCTGCGGAAAGCCTCCGAGCTGATCAGGTCCGAGTGGTCCAGCATCAGCCAGTCCGGTTCCGGTGGCGTCATGCCGGCGCTCAGGGCACCGGCCAGGTAGCTTTCCACCGGCACGAACGAGGGCCCGGCCGACAGGCTGGCGGCCAGCGTGTACAGGGTACCGATGCGGCTGGCCACGGCCTGCTTCTGGCGTACCAGCAGCTTTTCGCGCAGCAGCTGCGAGTGCTCCTTTTGCAGCTTGGCCAGGGCCAGCGCCTGCTTCAGCTCCATGCGCAGCGCGGCGATATCCCAGGGCTTCTGAATGTAGCGGTGGATCTGGCCCTGGTTGACCGCGTCGACCGTGTGTTCCAGTTCCGAATAGGCGGTGGTCAGGATGCGCACGATATGCGGGTAGCGGTCCCACGCGTAGAACAGCAGCTCATTGCCGTAGGCCCCGGGCATGCGCTGGTCCGATACCAGCACCGCGATGTCGTCGGCGTGCTCGTCGAGCATGCGCTTGCCCTCCTCCACCGACTCGGCCACATAGACCGGCGCCAGCGAGCCCAGGGCGCGCTGGAAATATTTGAGGGCGGTCGCCTCGTCGTCGACGTAGAGGATCGCCGGCGCGGGTCGTGCCGATTCTTTTTCTATCATGCTGGTTCCTTCTCTAACTGCGGGAAATTCATGGTGACGGTGGTGCGGCAACCCTGTTCCGACTGCACCCGCAAGTGGCCGCCGAAAGATTGCATCACACGGTTGCAGAAGATCAGCCCCCAGCCGCTGCCGCCTTCGTCGCCATGCATGGACACCGGGTCCAGCAACAGGCGGTTCAGCAGCGCCGGCGCAATGCCGGGGCCATTGTCTTCCACGACAATATACGGGCGCTGTGCCACGCCCACGGTGATCCTGACGGCCGGATCGGGCTGACCTTGCAGCGCGCGCAGCGCATTGCTGAGCAGCGAAGACAGCACCAGCGCCACGCAGTTTGGCGAGGCGCGCACATTGAAGTCGGCCTGCACATCCACTTCGATCATCTCGCGCTGGCCGGGCGCCAGCGGATACACGCCCAGCAAGGCCGTGACCATCTGCTGCGCGCTGCCGCTGGCCAGGCGCGCGGCCGGCACCACGCTGGCGCGCTTGACCGATTCGACAAACGAAGCCAGCACCGACAGGCAGTAACGCGCGTTGTCGTTCATGTGCGCCGCGGCGTTGCCGATATCGGCGCGCAGCGGCAAGCCATTGTCTTCCACCTGGCCGTTGATGCGGCGCTGGATATTGCGCGCGAAATTGGCAATGGTGGCCAGTGGCGTATTCAGTTCGTGCGCCAGGAAAGCCACCGTTTCTTCGATGGCCAGCAGGCTTTGGCGGCGCATCGCGCGTTCACGCGCGCTTTCGCTGGCCAGGCGCAGCGCATCGCGCACGGTATGGGTATCCAGCGGCTTTTCCAGGATGCGGAAGATGTCGCCGCCGTTGATGGTCTCCAGCAGCACTTCCTTGTCGGCATAAGCCGTCACCAGGATGCGCACCAGATGCGGGTAATCGCGCTCGACCTGGCGCAGCAGCTCGCCGCCGACGCGGCCCGGCATGCGGTAATCGGTGACCAGCACGTCGATATCGCTGTCAGGCTTGGCCAGGATTTCCAGCGCCTCGTCCACGCTCGGGGCGGTCAATACGGTGAAATCGTTTTCCACCGCGCGCGCAAAATACTTGCGCGCCAGCTCCTCGTCGTCCACATACAGCACCGTCGGGGCCTGGCTGCGTTGGTTCATTTCTCACCTCCGGTCACGCGCGGCAAGTCAAACGTGAACCTGGTCCATTCGCCCGGCACGCTTTCCGCGGCCAGCAGACCGCCGTGGCGCTGGATCACGCTGTAGCAGATCGACAGGCCCAGCCCCAGGCCCTGCCCGACTTCGCGGGTGGTGAAGAATGGTTCGAAGACGCGCCCGATATTCTCCGGCGCGATGCCGGGGCCGTTGTCGCGCACCGTGATCTGCAGGCGGTCGCCGCGCGCTTCCGCGTAGATATCGATGCTTGGCCCCTGGGTGGCGCCTTTGCGCATGGCCAGCGCCGCATTACTCAACAGGTTGATCAGCACGCCGATGATGGCCGCCTCGTCGCCCCGCACCAGGGTGTCCGGCTGCAGGTGGCGATTGACCTTGATGCCCTTGATTTCGTGGCCTACCAGGCGCACCGACGATTCCAGTGCGCGCTCGAACAGGAATTGCGCGCTTTCATGGTCGCTGCCGGACTTGCGGTAGGCGAAAGTCTTCAGGTCCGATACGATGTACTGCACCCGCTGCATGCCCGATTTGGCATCGGTCAGGCATTCCAACAGCACTTCGCTGCTCTTGGCGCCCGGCTCCTCCATCGCGATGTCGATCGCCATCATGCAGAAGTTGACCGGGTTGTTCACCTCGTGCAGCAGGCCGGCCGCCAGGGTGCCCAGGGCTGCCATCTTTTCCTGCTGCAGCATCTGGCCCTTGATTTCAGCCAGGCTGCGGTTGTTCGCCTCGAGCTGGGCATTCTTGTCGGCCAGCTCCGCCTTGAGCTGGAACAGGTTGAAGCGGGCCTGTTCGTTGTAATAGGTGCAGACCGCGCTGGCGATGGCGCTGAAGGCCAGCAGCAGCGAATTGACGGCAAACGCGCCGCCCACCGGCGCCTGGCCGTCGTACACCCAGCAGGCCGCCGCGTACAGCAGGTAGGTCAACAGTCCAAGCGTCAGGTTCTGCCACATGCGGAAGGCAAACGCGATGGCCGAGGCGAACACGCCAAGGTTGAGGCCCGCGTAATAGATCGAGGACGCGCCTTCTGTCACGGCAATCATCCAGGCAATCATCACCTGCGGCAGCATCAGCCAGGTAAAGCTCATCGCCTCTACATGGCGCGCGCCCCAGGGCTGGCGCATCAGGCCGATAATGCCCAGGATGGCCAGCGACACCAGCACACGCGCCAGCGTAAATTCCCACAGGTGGTCGGGATACAGGCTGAAATCCAGGCCGATCCCCAGCAACACCAGGCCGATCGCCGTCCACGCGCCGCCGCGGCTGAAGCGCAGGCGGTAGGCGCGCAAGTCGGATTCATAGGCCGAATGCAGGTGCAGGTTCACGTAGGGCGCCGGTCCGGTCATGGCAGCGACGCTTCGGCAAACACATTGACGCCGGTCGCATCGACATAGGTGCTGCGTTCGCGCGACTGGTGCGGCAGCAGCTGCTCCATCTTGGCTTCGTCGCGGTAGATCAGGTACCACTCCAGCAGGTGTTCCATGCCGGGGCGTTCCGGGTTGCTGGAATGGACATTGGTCACCAGCAGGCGCCCGCCGCTCTTCATGCAGGAGGCAAAATAACTCAGCAGGCGGCTGCACACCTTGTCCGACAGGTAGTCGAACAGGCCGGCGCAATACACCACGTCGAAATCGGCGCCCACTTGCGGCCCGTCGATGCGGCGCTTCAGCAGGTTGTGCACGGAATCCTGCACGAAGCGGATGTCCGGCTGGCGCGCCAGGCCGGCGCTGATGCCGCTCAACTGTCCGCGCGTCCAGGCCAGCGTTTCCTCGCTGAAGTCGACCAGTTCAAACGACAGCCAGTGCGGCTCGTCGTATTCGCGCAGGAAGCGCTGGATTTCCTGCGCCGGGCCGCAGCCCACGTTCAGCACGCGGAACGGGCGCCCGACACGGCGCGCAGCGTCGGCATGGCGCTTCAGGAAGTCGACCAGGATGTCGATGCGGTTGCGGTGCGCCACCGCCACCGCGGTTTGCAGGAAGGCCGCATTGACGATCTGGAAGTAGGTGCTCGGCCCCTGGCGCGGGTCGCCCAGGATCTGGTTCACCATCTCATAGTCGCCGGCATAACCGAGCGGCTTGCTGAAGGTGCGGAATACGAAAGGCGCGCGCAGGATCAGCGGGTGCAGCGCACCCTGGGCAAAGGCGCGGTGGGCGGCGGCGGCATCCGGCTCGACCAGCCCCGCTTCCTTGTTCAAATCATCGAAATAGCGGCGCACCCGCATGATCAGGGGCCCGGCCAGCTCGGCAAACACATCGGCGCGCAGGCGGCCGCCTTCTTTCGGCAGCGAATCGGACAGGTCGACCTGCTCCACCCAGCGCGCCACTTCAGCCAGGTAGGCACGCGATTCGTTGACGGCAATCTGGTAGTCGCGGCGGATGCGGAAACGTTCATCCCAGTCCAGCACGAACTTGCTCGCTTCGCGGCCCACGGCGCCTGGCAGCATGACCACCTCGCTCAGCTCGCGCCATTCGTCGATCAGCGTCACCGACACCACGGCGGTCAGGCCCGTGTTGACCATGCTGATCACGACAGCCTTGCCGATATAGGCACTGGCAGTGCCCATGCGCACCGTCAGCTCGCTGAGTACTTCGCTGACCTGCACGATGGAATACGGGTTATACACTTCCATCACCAGCGACTTGCGCTGGAGCGTCACGATGGTGCCGCGGACCGCTTCACCTTGCGTGTTCAGGAAACTGACGACCGGATCGATTTGCGCCTGTGAATACACTTTTATTCGGAACTTAAATGGTTGCCGTGAATTAAATTGAGTGTACTGACTTGTAGCCCAAATCGCAACGTTTCCCTAGGAAGAATTGCCCGTCAAACAGTAGGGATTAATTAAATGACAAGCAAGCCCGGCGACCAAAAGTACGCTGCCGCACAGACGCGACCATTGCCCGATGCCAAACTGGCTGCAAGCCTTGGAGATCACGATGAAGCAGTCACGCAAGCAGAATCCCGCTGAACTGGAGCGGGCCGCTTTCCACGAACGATTTGCCCGCAGTTTCAGCGATCCGCGTTTCGACGGATTGCGCGAAGCGGTGGCGGCCCTGGAGGAGCTGGCCTGGCGCCAGTACTGCGAACGGCAGCGGCAGCCTTCGGCCCATTAGCCGTTCGACACCAGCAACTCCAGGCGGGCCGCCAGCCGGTCCGCCATCTGCGCCGGGGTAAAGCCGGCATAGCGGTTGGCCACCCCGCGCGCCGCCATCAGGGTGCGGCCATCCATCAGCAGGCTGCGCACCACGCTGCGCCAATCCACCGTGCCCGGCAGGCGGCCGCCGTTGACTGCCACGCCTGCCTGTTCCAGCCTGGCCGCCAGCAGGTAGCGCTCGAGCTGGGTCGGCAGCAGCAGCATCGGCACCGCCGCCAGCAGCGAATGCGCGATGGTGCCCTCGCCCGCCTGGCTGACGCAGATGCGCGATTCGGCCAGCGCCGCTGCCAGGTTGACCGGGCCGCGCGCATAGGCCAGGCTGGTGGCATGTACCGGCGGCACCGCACCGGCAGCTACTTCCGGTTGGTAGCACAGCACCCGGCAGCCTTCCATCACCAGGGCGTGCAGCACGGCGACATGGGCCGGATGCTCCTGCCGCAAGTAGACGAACACCTTATGCCCATGGCCCGGCGGCCATTGCGGCGCTTCGCCGGCCGCTGCCACGAACGCCGGGCCAAACCACTGCTCGCGTTCGGGCGGACGGCCGTAATGGTCGAGTTCGGGCCAGGCGCACAGGAAGTGCTGGCGCCCCAGCAGCGCGTCGGCCGCCTGGACATAAGGCACGCCGCCGTGGTGCACCAGCACCGTGTTCATTACTTTCAGGGTGTGCATTTCGGCGGCAGCCAGACGTTGCAGGTCCATCGCTTCCCAAGGGCGGAAGTTGGGCAGCGGCTGGCCGGACGGCGGCAAGGTAAAGCCGGCCCCGATCGCTGCCGCGGGGATGTCCAGCGTGCGCGCCGCCAGCAAGGCCGTGGGAGCGAACTCGGCCACGACCACGTCCGGCTTCAGCAACTGCAACGCGGAGCGCCAGCCGCGCACCAGCCCGTCCAGTCCCTGCGCCTCGCGGTAGCCGGAGGCGAGCATGATCTCGGCCAGGCTGGCCGCATGCTGGGCAGCCCCGTGCAGCCACAGCGGCGCCTGCAGCATCGTCACGTCGAGCCCGCCCAGCAGGCGGCGCGCCTGCGCCAGGTCGCGTACCGACAGGCTGACGGCATGGCGCCGTGCCAGCAGGGCTTGCGCAATGACCCGCAAGCGTCCTGCATGGGCGGGATCCCCGCCTAATTCCCAAGCCAGGTGGAAGTGAGCCATTATCGGTTCACCCAGCCAAGTGTCATTGCATTTTTCACATTATTTCCAAGAAAGGCCGTGCATTGGATTTTAGAACACACTCGCAAACAGGTGTGCAATACTAAGCCATGGCCCTCTCCCGATTGTTACCACAGAGCTTGCGCGCGCGCATGACTTGCGTGGTCATCTTGTTCGTGCTTGCGGCTACTACCATCGTGACCTGGCTGGCGCTGTCGATGTCCGAACGGGATATGAAAAGCGTGATCGGCCAGCAACAGTTCAGCCTGTTATCGGTGGCCGCCGCCCATATCGACGAGCAATTGGCCAGCAAGCGCCTGCTGCTGGCCTCCATCGCCGACGCCATTCCGTCCACCCAGCGCACGCCATCGGCAATCCGGGCCGCCATTGAGCGCCACGCTTCCGCTTCCGGCGAATTCGCCAACGTGGCGGCATTCGACAGCAACGGCAAATTCCTGGCCAGCCTGCGCGCGCCGCAGCAGGACAATCCCAGTGTGGCGGACCGCGCCTACTTCGAACAGACCCTGGCCCAAAAGCGCGCCATCATATCACCGCCCCTGCGCGGGCGCGTGTCCAGTTTGCCGGTAGTCGTGCTGACCCATCCCATTATCGATAGCGGCGGCGACGTGCAGGTGGTACTGGTGGGCAGCATCGACTTGCTGAACTCCGACTTCTTCCATCATTTCAACACCATGAAGCCGGGGAAGACAGGCTTCATGTTCATCATGACCACCGAGGGCCTGCTGGTCAACCACCCCAACAAGGCGAGGCTGCTGGAACACATCAACGCGCGGCCCGGCCTCAATCTTGGCACCCAGCGCGCCCTCGATGGTTTCGAAGGCTGGATGGAAGCCACCAACAAGGAAGGGGTGGAAGGCATCTATTCTTATAAGCGCTTGAATGCCACCAACTGGATCGTGGCCGCCCGCTATCCGACTGCCGAAGCGTTTGCGCCCATGATCAGCATGCGCCAGCAAGCCGTGCTGGCAGCCACCCTGTTTGCCGCGGTGGCCGGCGCATTGAGCTGGCTGATGATCAATCTGCTGCTGTCGCCGCTGCAAAAACTGCGCGCCAACCTGCATGCCATCCGCAACCGTGGCGGCGATATCAGCCTGCTGCGCAGCGGCAGCAAGGACGAAATCGGTGAACTCAGCGACGCCCTGTATGAGCTGACTGCCGAACGCGAGGCCGCGCGCGAGCGCCTGGCCGAAAGCGAAAAGCGGGCGCGCGTCATCGCCGACAACATCCCGGCGCTGGTGGCCTATATCGACCGCGACCTGCGCTACCGCTTCACCAACGAGCATTACCAGTTCCTGCTCGGCATCGACCCGCGCGCCATGGTCGGCCGGCGCTTTGACGAAGTGTTCGGCGCGGACGCCTTCGAACGCTGGAAGGATTGCTTCGACATCGTGCTGGCCGGGCGCCGCATCCACGTCGAACGCCCCGGCGAGGAACTGGAGCGCCACCTGCACCTGATGGCCGAACTGGTGCCGGACCTGGCGCCAGACGGCAGTGTGCTCGGCTTCTATATGATGTGCACCGACATCACCGAGCGCAAAACCGCGGAACTGGCGCAGGCCGCCAGCGAGAAGCGCCTGCGCCTGATTGCCGACCATTTGCCGGTCATGATCAGCGCCATCGACCGCGAGCATGTCCTGCAATTCGGCAATGCCACCTACCGCCGCTGGCTCGACACCGATCCGGACACGCTGCCTGGCCGCCCGATGTCCAGCGTGAGCGGCGAAGCCGCCTACCAGGAAGCCCGTCCCTGGCTGGACCGCGCCTTCGGCGGCGAAGTGACCGAATACGAATCGACCGCGCGCCTGCACGGCGAACCGCGCGTGCTGGAGACCATCTTCGTGCCGGACGTGCGCAAGGATGGCAGCGTGCCTTTTGTCTATGCGCTGACCACCGATGTCACGCGCAGCCGCGAGGTGGAAGCGGAGCTGCTGCGCCAGGCCAGGCGCGACCCGCTGACCGGCATCCCCAACCGGCGCCAGTTCGAGGATGTGCTGGACCAGGCGATCGAGCGCGTGCGCCGCCAGGACAGCCAGATGGCGCTGGCCTACCTCGACATCGATAATTTCAAGCACATCAACGACAGCCTGGGCCACGCCGGCGGCGACGAGGTGTTGAAGGAGTTTGCCTTGCGCCTGTCGGGCAGCGTGCGCACCACCGATACCGTGGCACGCCTGGCCGGCGACGAATTCGTGATCGTGTTCGAAAACATCCGGCATGCGGAAGAGGTGCGGCTGTTGGCGGAGAAGGTCATGGCTTCGGTCGCGCCCGACTTTACGGTGCTGGATGCGCCGCTGCGCGTGACCACCAGCATCGGCATTGCCCTCTACGCCGGCGGCACCGAGACGGCGGGCGGCCTGATCGGGCGGGCCGACATGGCGCTGTACGACACCAAACGGCGCGGCCGCAACGGCTTCACTATCGACAATGGCCGCGGCCTGCCGGAACCGGCGGCCACGCCGCCCTAAACTTCGCGCAGCAGTTCGATGAAGCGGCGGCCCGCCGGGCCTGGCGGCGTATCCTTGCGCCAGCTCGCATACATCGAGAAGGCGACGCCCAGGATGGGGCTGGCCTCCAGGGCCAACTCGACCAGCGTGCCGCGCGCCAGTTCCTCCTCCACCATATGGCGCGGCATGCCGCCCCAGCCCAAGCCCGCGCGCAGGAACGCATGCTTGGCGCCGAGGTCCGCCAGGCGCCAGCCCTGCTGGTTGACCACGCCGAACTGGCGCCCTGCGGTCAGGGTCGAGCGGTCGCTCAGGATCAATTGCACGTGGCGCGCCGCCTCGCTGCGCGCTATCGGCGCCGGCAGGGCCGCCAAAGGATGGCCAGCGGCGGCCACGGCCACCACCGGCACCTCAAACAGGAAATCGGTGTCGCACTCCGGCGGCACGTCGGGATAGGATCCCACCACAGCCAGCCGGCAGCGCCGCTCCAACAAGGGCTGCACCACGGCGCCCAACGCTTCGACGTCGAGCCGCAGCGGCGTGCCGGGGAATTCGTGGTGGAAGGCGCGTACCGCTTCCGTCAGGCGGGCGATCGGGAACATCACGTCGACCGCGACCGACAATTCGGCCTCCAGCCCTTCCGCCAGGGTGCGTGCCTTGGCCTTGAAGCCGTCCATGCTGCGGGCGGCGGCGCGCGCCGAATCGAGCAAGGCGCGGCCTTGTTCGGTCAGGCGCGGGTAGCGGCCACTGCGGTCGAACAGCGGAAAGCCGACTTGCATTTCGAGATTGGCGAGGGTCTGGCTGACCACCGATTGCGCGCGCCGCAGCTTGCGGCCCGCCGCCGAAAAGCTGCCCTCTTCCGCCGCCGCGATGAAAGTACGGAGCTGGTCCATCGACATTGCGTCGAGCATGTGCGATCCTGTGTTGTACCAATGGCGGCCGATTTTACACGACGGTGTAAGACTGGTCTGACACAGTGGCGCGCTTCCCTCTGCTTGGAAACACTGCCTTGCTTTTGGATACTGGTTGACATGATGACCACACTTCCACTCAGCCGTAGCCCTCAGGCCGCCGCCAGCGGCCCCTCGCAACAGCTGTATATGCTGCTGCGCGAGGCGCCTGATCGCGCCGCTGCCACCGCCTACCTGCAGCGGCGCCTGGCGGAAGCGGCGGCCCTGCCTTCCGCCTGGAGCGACGGGGTGCAGGGGCTGGAACAATGGCTGGAACTGCGCAGCCGCAACCGCGCGGAAGAATTCCGGCAATACCAGCAAGGGCGCCAGGAAGGCGCCCCGCGCCGCCACTTTGCCACACTGGCACAAGCCCGGCGCTTCCTGTCGGTACAGGCGCCAGTTTTGCTGGTCGAAGGCGCCTGGCTGCACTCAGTGCTCGATTATTGGCGCCATGCGGCCTATATGCCGCTGGTCAAGCTCTACCTTGATTACCTTGGTAAAGGCATCCCGGCGGCCAATCATGTTGCGCAGGTGCGACAGGTTCTTGCGGTGCAAGCCTGCAGCACCTGGCAAGACCTGGAAGACAGTGGCTTTGTGCAAGGCGCGATCCGCCTGGCCCTGGCCAGCACCGGCGAACGCTATTTGGCAGAAATACTTGGCTACCAGCTTGCCGTTGCCGACCAGCCGGCCGCACAACCCTCGCTCCTGCTTGAACTGGCCGAACTGGGCATCGCACTGCCGCCACCGCCGCCATCCGACACCGTCATCCTGAATGTGTTGCGCGCCCTGCTCGGCGACGCACCGGAAAACGCAGCGCAGTTCCTCCAGCAGGTGGAGCTGGGCTACGCCCTCGGCCGCATCGGCCTGCAAACCTTGCCCGCAACGCCCGAGGACGGCGCGCCGCAAGACCCGCCGGTGGCCAACGGGTCCGCCAACGCCGCCATTTTCGCGCCGCCCGTAACCATCGATGACAAAACGGCAGGCGCGCCGCCCGAACCGGAACAAGCGCGTCCCATCTTGCGCCACCGTTTCGACGGCGACGAACATGCCTGGGAAACCATTACCAGCGATCTCGGCTTGCTGGAAGCCCAGATCGCGGCATGCGGCGGAAAGGCGGAGGCGATGACCATGCTGGCCCGCCATATGGGGCCGTCCGTGCACCACCAGCCGCTTGGCCTGATGGCGGCACGCGTCTATTCCCAATTGTTCGCACTGGCCTGAGTTCGATCGGCTCGACTTCACGTTGTGGGCCGATTTCAGCACTCCATTGCGGATCAAGGCCAGGACCGCGCCTGGTGCTGCAATCCACCGAAGCTCTCCATAAAATGCGGGCAAATCGAATCGATGGGCGGCCCGCGGTCGCAGCGCGGGCCGCAAGCCAGTGCACGGCGCGCAGAACTTCAAGTCTGTTTCATGGGAGGATAGCGCGAGCGCATTAGGCTTGCTGTAGTGGTATGCTCCCCGGTAGTTCAAACCGGGGAGCAGTCGTGTCGATCGTAGAAAAATTATTCAAACTCAAGGAAGCCGGCAGCGATGTACGCACGGAGGTAGTGGCGGGTATCACCACCTTCCTGACCATGGCCTACATTATCTTCGTTAACCCCGCCATCCTTGGCGATGCCGGTTTGCCGAAAGAAGCAGTCTTCGTCGCCACCTGCCTCGCCGCTGCACTGGGCACGGCCATCATGGCCTTGTATGCCAACTACCCGATCGGCATGGCGCCAGGCATGGGCTTGAATGCCTACTTCGCCTACGCCGTAGTGCTTGGCATGGGCATCAAATGGCCGGTCGCGCTGGGTGCGGTCTTCATTTCCGGCTGCCTGTTCCTGCTTGTCAGCCTGCTTGGGCTGCGGGAAGCCATTGTCAACGGCATCCCGCGCTCGCTGCGTATCGCGATCACCGTCGGCCTTGGCCTGTTCCTCGGCCTGATCGCACTGAAAAGTGCCGGCATTGTCATGGCCAACCCAAACACCATGGTAACCGTAGGAGACCTGCATAAACCGCCTGCATTGCTTGCCGTCGTTGGCTTCCTGTTGATCGTTACGCTGGACCGCCTGAAAGTCAAAGGCGCAATCCTGATCGGCATCATGGCCGTGACCGTACTGAGCTTCTTCTTCGCCGGGAATCAATTCCATGGCGTGTTCTCCGCGCCGCCATCGCTGGACGCGACGCTCCTCAAGCTGGATGTGCCGGGCGCGCTGGGCGTAGGCGTGCTGAATGTGGTGCTGGTGTTCTTCCTGGTCGAACTGTTCGACGCCACTGGCACCCTGATGGGCGTCGCCAGCCGGGCCGGCCTGCTGGTGAGCGGCAAGATGGAGCGCCTGAACAAGGCCCTGCTGGCCGACAGCACCGCCATCGTGGCCGGTTCCATGCTTGGCACCTCAAGCACCACTGCCTACCTGGAAAGCGCTTCGGGCGTACAGGCCGGCGGGCGCACCGGCCTCACCGCGCTGGTGGTGGCGATTCTGTTCCTGGCCGCCCTTTTCATCGCGCCTTTGGCTGGCGTGGTGCCGCCATACGCCACGGCGCCAGCGCTGCTGTTCGTCGCCTGCCTGATGCTGCGCGACCTCGGCGACTTCGACTGGAATGAAACCACCGAATGCATTCCGGCCGCGATCACCGCCCTGCTGATTCCCTTCACTTACTCCATCGCACACGGCATCGCCTTTGGCTTCATCACCTACGCGGCGCTCAAGCTGCTGACCGGCCGTTTTCGCGAAGTGAAACCGATCGTCTGGGTGATCGCCATCGTCTTCAGCTTCAAGTACGCCTATATCGGCGCGTAAGCGCGCGACTGTACGCGAATCTTCAGCACGCCAATCAGGTTACACAGGCGCATCCGGGCCAGGACGAGGGCATCTTCGCCCTCGGCTGCCACATCCAGGTCCAGGTTCATGCCGTGCACGCCCGGGGCCATGCGCATTGCATGGAGCTGGACCCCGCCGCGGCGCAGGGTCGCCAGCACCGCTTCCGCAGCATCCATGGCGGAGCAACGGTCGAGGCGCAGGCGGAAAGTTCTTTGTTCGGTATTCATATGGAGATTATCCGGCTGGCTGGCCGGAATAGGCATCCAAAGTTTGCCTCTGTTTCCATGTAAAATAGAAGAATCTTCTTCGATTTCGCGAATGCATGGAACACCTTGATGAGATGGACCGCAAAATCCTGCGGGAACTTCGCCGGGATGGCCGTTTAAGCAATACCAAGCTGGCCGAAACCGTCGGTCTCTCGACCACCCCATGCTGGAACCGGGTCAAGGCCATGGAGGAGCGCGGCGTCATTGAAGGTTATACTGCGCTGCTCAACCAGCAGGCCCTCGGCTTGCCGGACACCGTCATCATCGAGGTCACGCTGGATCGCCACGACGACGACATGTTGCATAAATTCGGCCTGGCGCTGGCCGAACTTCCCGAAGTGATGGAAGCCTACCTGCTGACCGGCGAATACGATTACCTGATCAAGGTAGCCGTGGCGGGCACGGCCGGTTACGAGGAATTCCTGCGCCGCAAATTGTATAAACTGCCCGGCATTCGCCATAGCCGCTCAACCTTCGTGTTGCGCTGCCTGAAGCGGGCACATTCCGTAGAGCCCTGATAGAATTCAGTTATGAAATACCTGAAACCCCTGATTATTGCCTCCGCCCTGGCCGCAGGCAACGCCCTGGCAGCCGACAACGAAGTTGATCACACTGGTAACGTGATGCTTTCTGCCGAAATCGGCGCGATCACGACCAGCGGCAACACCGCCGGTACTTCCGTCACCGGCAGGTTCGAAATCCTGCAAGACACCCTCCGTTGGAGCAACGAGTACACCGGCAACGGCTACTTCAAGGAAGACCGCGCCCGCGTCAACGGCGAAGAGACCAAGCAACGCTCGGCCGAACGCTACCAGTTCGCTGCCAAGGCCGGCTACAAGCTGCTGGAAGAAAATTCCACGCTGTTTGCCCTGGCCGCTTTCTCGGAAGACCGATTCGGTGCATACACCCGCAGCGCCAGCCTCGGTGTCGGTCATGGCTTCCGCGTCTACCAGAGCGACGACAAGACCCTGGACATGGAAGCCGGCCCGGGCTTCTTCAAAGCGACACGCGCCAATGGGGAAGAAGATCGCGGCCTGGTACTGCGTGGCCGCGCAGCCTTCCGCTGGAAGCTCAGCGAAAACGCATCCTTTGCGCAAATGCTGACGGTGGAGCGCGCATCCTGGAACACGCACTCGACTTCCGAGACTTCACTCAGCGCCCGCATCAACGGTTCGATGCACATGAAGGCGGCCTTCAACGCCATCAACGACACCGTCGTGCCGATCGATAAGAAGAACACCGATACCCAGACTTCGGTGACCCTGGTCTATTCGTTCTAAAGCCAGCGCAGCAAAGCCAGCCCGGCCAACGCCTGTCCCACGGCGCACTGCCACAGCAGGATAGTATTATCCAGCGTGGCACGGCTGGCGGCCCGCAACCGCCCCCGCGCCGCCACATACATCGCTGCCGGCGCCAGCACCGCGACATGCAGCCCCTCGTAAGCCAGTAACGCCGCGACTGCCGCGCTCCACGCATCACGCGACGGTGCCAGTCCAGCATGCCGATGCGCACCGAGATCGGCCGCGAACGCCGCGAGCAGGCAGGCGCCGGCCGCCAATATCGGCCACCATTCCAATGGACGTTTTCCGCTCCACCAGGCCAAGGCCGCACTGGCTGCCAGCAGAGCCGCTTGCAGCCAGGGCCATGGGGCAGCGGGAAGATGCGCGCCCGGTGGTGGACAGATTTCCAGCCGCATCGACAAATGCACCAGCGTGAACGCCAACGAAGCAAAAATTGCGGCGTCGACCACCACCAGTACCCAGGTCGCCCACCACGAATGCGACGCCCGCCTTGGCGCCCCAATCGGGACAACGACGCCCTCCGCAACAGTGGCCAATGCTTGCGCACCTCTCGCCGCGGGTGGGGCGAGCGGCCGATCAGCATCCCACAGCCAGGCGACAAGCGTCGCTAACGCAAGGGCGCCGAACAGCCAAGCCGCGACGGCTTGCTGCACCGTCATCAACAGGAAGAACCCCGCCGTGCCAAGCGCGCAGAGGAACGGCAACCAGCTATCGCCCGGCAGCACCAGCAGATGCCTTGGCCTGGCATCGCGCCAGCCTGTTACGAGCGTCTCGCGCATTCCAGTGACGCTGCCTGGCAGCCAGTGCATACCCGTCTCCACTTCCTGCACGAGTAAAGGCTGCCGCCACAACGGTTCCGCTGAGCGAACTTCCGCTTGGCTGCGCGTTGCATATTCATCCTGCGGCAGCCATTCCAGTGAGCTCGCCCGCCAGGGGTTGCCGTGTGCTCGTTGCGGCCGCCGCAAGGTTCGCACCAGGTCGATCACAAACAGTGCCACCCCGCATGCAAGCAGCAACGCTCCCACCGTGCTCGCCATATTCAATCCTGCCCATCCCATTTCCGAGGCGTAGGTGTAGACCCGGCGCGGCATGCCAAGCAAGCCCGATACGTGCATCGGGAAGAACGCCACATTGGTACCCGCGAATACCAGGCCGAAAACCCAGCGGGCGCAGGCCTCGGACATGCGGTGCCCATTAAACAAGGGCATCCAGTAATAAGCGCCAGCAAACATCGGGAACACCAGCCCGCCTACCAGCACGTAGTGCAAGTGCGCAACGATGAAGTAGCTGTCATGCGCCTGCCAGTCGAACGGCACCGCCGCCACCATGACGCCGGTCAGTCCGCCCAGCACGAAGACCAGCAAGAAACCGAGAACGAAGAGCGTCGGCGCGTTCAATTCCACCCTGCCCCGCCAAAGCGTCGCAATCCAGGCAAAAACCTGGATAGCGGTGGGGATCGCGATAGCCATGCTGGCGATGGAAACCAATGTGGTTTCGAGTTGGCCAAGACCAGCGGTGAACATGTGATGCATCCATAAGGCGAAGCTCAGGCCACCCACTGCCGCCAGCGAGATGATCACTGCCCTGCGCGCGACCAACGGCGTTTGCACCAGCGCAGGCAACATCGATGACACCATGCCTGCCGCCGGCAGGAAGATGATGTACACCTCCGGATGCCCAAAGAACCAGAACAGGTGCTGCCACAACACCGGGTCTCCACCCCGCGCAGGGATGAAGAACGGCCAGTCGTAGGCGCGTTCCAGTTCCAGCAAGGCCGTGCCTGCGATGAGCGGCGGAAAAGCAAACACCACCATCGCCGCTACCACCAGCATCGACCAGGCGAAAACCGGGATTCGCACCAGCGTCATGCCTGGTGTGCGGGTGAAGAGTATGCCAATAGTCAACTCGATGGCTCCGGCAATCGCCGAGATTTCAATGAAGCCGATGCCAAGCAGCCAGAAATCCGCGTTCAGCCCTGGCGAATATTCCTTGCCGGTCAGCGGCGGGTACATGAACCAGCCGCCATCGGGAGCCAGGCCAAAAGCCAGCGTCACAATGAAGCCTGCGCCGCCGAATGCATAGGCCCAATAGGCGTAGGCTGACAGGCGCGGGAACGGCAAGTCCCGCGCGCCCAGCATCCCAGGCAGCAGGAAGACCGCGATGGCCTCCACCATCGGGATGGCGAAAAGGAACATCATTACCGTGCCGTGCATCGTGAAGAACTGGTTATAAGTTTCGGGCTGCAGCAAGTCATTGCCTGGAACAGCCAGTTGCAGCCGCATGGCAAGCGCCAGGGCACCTGCGAACAGGAAGAAGGCAAAAGCAGTCGCGAGGTACAGGCGGCCGATACGCGTGTTGTTGACGGCCGTCAGCGCGCGCCATCCGGTGGGCTTGCGCCATGCGCGTTCCAGTGCCTCGTACTCGCCAGGCGGGCGCGGAAGCTTGTTTGGCGTGCGGACGGACGAGGTCATTCCAGGGTCTCCAGCCAGCTTGCCAGGGCTTGCAGCTCGCCGGGAGGCAGGCTGCTGGCGGGCATGCGCGCGCCGGGTTTTGCGGCTTGGGGGTTGGCGATCCAGCCCATCAATGCGGCCCGGTTCATTGGCAACCCACCGGCCGCAATGTGGCTGCGGCTCGCAATGTGCGTGAGGTCTGGCCCCAGTGTGCCGCCCTCGCTGACGCCGCGCACCGCATGACAAGCATTGCAGCGCGCAGCAAGAAAGACTTCGCTTCCGCGGCGCGCAATGTCGTACCTCCCTGCATCGGCGAACACGCGCGCCGCTGCACCTAGTTCGGCTGGCGTGGCCTGGTGCTCCAGCCACGCATCGAATTCATGCGACGGGACTGCCACTACATCAAGCGCCATCGCGGCATGCTGGATACCGCAATATTCTGCGCATTGCCCCCGGTACCGGCCAGGCGCCCCGGCACGCAAGGTAAGCCCATGCACGCGCCCCGGCACCATATCGACCTTTCCCGCCAGCGCCGGCACCCAGAACGCATGCAGCACATCCGCCGAAGCCAGCGCAAGATATACCCGTTCCCCCGCTGGCAACCGCAGTTCATTCGCCAGCACCGCCTCGCGGCCCGTCGACGTGTTGCGGTAGCGAACCTCCCACCACCACATATGTGCGGTCACGGTCACCTGAATGCGGGTCCCTGAAAAAGGCCATGTCAGAAGCGAAGCCTGCCAGCCCGACCACCCCATGAGCGCTGCCAGCAATGGTAGCGGCAGAAACAGCCCGCCACCGACTACCAGCCTGCGTGACCACGATCTCCCGCGCTTGCGGAAGGCGCTCGCAAGAACGAGCAGCACCACAAGCAGGAATATGACTGCCCCCACAGCAAACAGCAGCCAGCTGAAACGGCTCAGGAGCACCGCGTCCGGCCCCGCAGGCGACAGGACCGATTGCAGGACCGGTGTCATTTGAGCGTGTAGAGATAAGCGGCCATGTGGCGCGCATCATCAGGGGAGACGCCCATGTCCGGCATCATGGTCGCGGCATCCATGCTCTGTGGCCTGGAGATCCAGCGCACCAGGTAATCCTGCTGGTTCGGCCAGCGTCCGGCGATATAACTGCGCAGGCCGAATTCCGCGAGCGAAGGCGCCGCCAGGCCGCGCGCTGCCTCCACATCCGGAATGCGGTGACAACTTCCGCACTGGAATTGCGCGAGCAAGGCCTTGCCCCGCTGCGGGTCGCCACCCTCGATAGCCGGTGCGTATGGTTTTCCCGGCTTGCAGGCGCACAAGACAAGCGGCAGCAAGAGCGTCAACAGGCCCGCGCATTGAACGCGCCCGTTTTTCCGCAAACGCATAGTGATTGCTTGCACGAATCGTCCCTGCCTTCCCGCTGCCGATCCCTATAATTCACTGAAGACATCATCGCCCTTTTCCCGATTGTGCGTCGCCTTATTGCTACTGCCGCTGTGAGCTTGTGCCTGGCCGCCCTGGCCGGAGTACTGGCGGCTACCGTGGTGCTGCAGGCTGGTTGGTACGATGCTTCTGCGGTGCGGCCGCATTTCCAGTTCGTGCACACGCTGATCGAGCGCGGCTTGCAGCAATCGGTGCGCTTCCATGCACGCAATATCGTTGTGCCGTTATCACCGGAAGGCGCGTCAGCCCGGGGGAGCGTCGTATTCCGCCGTCATTGCGAGCAGTGTCACGGTGGCCCGGGCGTGGCGATGGGCGTGATTGGCTTGAGCATGCAGCCAGTGCCCGGCCCGCTGGCCGACGCGGGGCGGCGCTGGAAAACGCGCGAGATGTACTGGATTACCGCCAACGGGATCAAGATGAGTGGAATGCCCGCCTGGCGTTTCCACTTGAGCGAGCAGGAGATCTGGGACGTGGTAGCCTTTCTCGGCGTGCTGCCCGCGATGACGCCATTGGAATATGCTGCCATCGAAAAGCCGGAAGCGGCGCCCCGGCCGCAGCCGGCTCCGGCGGCGGTAAGGGCTCCCGACCGCGAGCGCGGCAGGCTGGCGTTGACGCAGTTTGCCTGCCAATCCTGCCACCACATTCCCGGCGTAACAGGCCCGCTAAGCTTCGTCGGCCCAAACCTGGACGGACTGGCGCAGCGCAGCTTCATCGCCGGCAAGCTGCCGACAACGGAAGAAAACCTGGTGAAATGGATCCGCACCCCGCATCAGCTCAAGCCCGGCACGGCCATGCCGCAGCTTGGCGTTCCGGAGCGCGATGCCCACGACATGGCGGCCTACCTGCTGCAGGCCACCAGATAACTATTGGTCCAGCTCTTGCCGCGTCTGATACAGGCGCGCGTACATGCCGCCCTTTGCCAGCAGCGCTTCGTGGCTGCCCTGCTCCGCGATCGTTCCGGCCGACATCACCACAATGCGGTCCGCATTTTCAATGGTGGACAGTCGGTGCGCAATGACGACCGTAGTGCGCCCTTGCATCAGCTTTTCGAGCGCAGCCTGCACAGCGCGTTCCGACTCGGCATCCAGGGCGCTGGTCGCCTCGTCCAGGATCAGGATCGGCGCGTCCTTGTAAATTGCGCGTGCAATGGCAAGGCGCTGGCGTTGGCCGCCTGAAAGACGTGTGGCATTCTCGCCCACCTGCGTCTGGTAGCCCTGCGAAGTGCGCATAATGAAGTCGTGCGCATATGCCGCACGCGATGCCGCTTCAACCCGCGCCATGTCCGGCGCCGGGTCGCCGTAGGCAATATTGGCCGCCAGCGTGTCGTTGAACAGCACCACATCCTGGCTCACCAGGGCGATCTTGCTGCGCAGGTCCGGCAAACGGTACTCCCGCAAATCCACGCCATCCAGCAGGATACGGCCGCTGCACACGTCATAGAAACGCGGCAGCAGGCTGGCCAGCGTCGTCTTGCCACTTCCGGAACCGCCCACCAGCGCCACCATCTCGCCCGCTGCGATATCGAGCGACACCGAGCGCAGTGCCTGCGCAGCCTCTGGGTCATCCACGTCGTAACGGAAGCCCACGTCCTCCAGTTCAATGCGGCCCTTCACGTTGTCAGCGGCGCGAGTGCCGGTATCGGCTTCCATCGGCGCATCGATCAGGCCGAACACCGATTCAGCCGCGGCCAGGCCGCGCTGCAGCGGCTCATTCAGCTTGGTCAGGTTCTTGATCGGGCCTTGCAGGGACATCAGGCAAGTGATGAAGGCGACGAAAGCACCTGGCGTCAGTGCGCCGGCCTGCGCGCGCAGCAGCGCGTAATAGATCACCGCCGACAGCGTGGCGCCCACCATCAGCATGATCAGGCCCGAGTTCATGGCTGCCGTCGACGCGTGCTTGACGGCCAGTTGGCGGTTCAATTTCACCACGTCGTCGAAGCGCTTTTGTTCGTATGCGTGGCCGCCGAAAATCTTTACCACCCGCTGGCCGCCGATGCTTTCGTCCAGCACGCGGGTCAATTCGCCCATCGCATGCTGGGCGCTGGAACTGAGCCGGCGCATGCGGCGCGCGGCGATAGTGACCACCAGCGCCACCAGTGGCAGCAAAACCAGGCAAAACAGGGCCAGCTTCCAGTCGATATCAAAGAGCGAACCCAGGAAACCGATTACCGCCACGGTGTCGCGCACCGCGATGGTGAACACGCTTAACCCAGCCTGGGTCACCTGGGTGGCATCGAAGGCGATACGGGAAAGCGTGGTGCCGGTCGAGGACTGGTCGAAATAACGGTTCGGCAGTCGCAGGACGCGGGCGAACATCTGCTCGCGCACGTTTGCCTGCACGCGCTGGGTCAGCCAAGCGGAGCCGTAGTCGCCAGTAAAGGTGCTGACCATGCGCAGCAGCGCCAGGGCCATGATCAGGGCCGGAATCGCCCACAGCGCAGCGGCGCCGGGGTCGCTCGGCAAGATGCGGTCGAGCCAGCCGTGGATCGTCGCCAGCGCGCCACTCTGCGCGGCAGTGCTGCTCGCGGCGTTTGGCTGCACTGCATCGACCACGTTCTGGAGCTGGCGGATCAGCAGCACGTCGGTCAGCGACGCCACGCCCACACCGACCAGTGTCACCAGGGCGGCCCACTTATAGGGGAGGAATTCCTTGAGCAGGCGGACGTAGAGTTGGCGGCTTTGCACTATGGTGTTGAGAGTAATTGGCAAGCCCGAATTGTACCAAAGCAGGAATGCTGGAACCGTGGCAGAATGGCCTGCTCCTCAATGTTAAGGAAAAAACCACATGCGCAACGACACCCAATTCCATGCCCTGCACCAGGATGGCATCCTGCTGCTCGCCAATTGCTGGGACGGTGGTACCGCCCGCATCGCCGCCCTGGCTGGCGCCAAGGCGCTCGCCACCAGTAGCGCGGCCGTGGCCTGGGGCCATGGTTATGCCGACGGCTCGCAGTTGCCGACCGCCCTGCTGCTGGAAACCGTGCGCGACATCGTCCGCGCCAGCGCCCTGCCGCTGACGGTCGATATCGAGGACGGCTATTCTTCCGACCCGGAACTGGTCGGCCAATTCGTCGGCCAACTGGCGCAAGCTGGTGTGGTCGGCATCAATATTGAAGACGGCAACGCGCCGCCCGAACAGTTGGCGCGCAAGATCAGCGCGGCATTTGCTGCGGCCAAGGCAGCGGGCATCGACCTGTATATCAACGCCCGTTGCGACGTTTACCTGCGTGGCCTGGCTGAGCCGGGTGCGCGCGTGGCCGAAACGCTGCGCCGTGCCGCGATCTACCAGGAAGCCGGTGCCAGCGGCCTGTTCGCGCCAGGCGTGACGGATGAAGGCGAAATCGCGGCCCTTGCCAAGGGCACCACGATGCCGCTCAACGTGTTGGCGCGCCCGAACCTGGCCTCGCCAGGCCGCTTGGCCGAACTGGGCGTGCGGCGCCTGAGCGCCGGCTCCGCCCCGGCAGAGGCCATGATGGGCCGGCTGAGGTCATATATGGAACGCTTCCACCAGACCGGCGCCATCGACGATGAGCAGACCTTCAACTACGGCCCGCTCAACGCATTGATGTCTACTGCACGATAGTGGCTGGTTCGCTCCAGTAGAAGTACAGGTCCTTCGTCCGTCCAGGCTGCACTTGCACCTCGCGGCGCTGGACCTGCCCATCGGCCGCCGTCGCCGTCACGCGGTAACGGCCGGGCTCCAGGTTCACGAACATCAGCGGTCCCGCGTCGTGGGCGTTGACATTGGTATGCCCTTTAGCGTCGGAAATCTCGACCTGCACATCGGAACGGTACTCGCCCGTGCCACGGGTCGCGAAGGTCATGCGCACATTGTAATCGGGCTTGCTTGCCAGCATCTGGCCGCGCTCTTCAAGGCCCACGCCGCCGGTAACGAATTGCGGCTCATCGGCCGCTACTGCCGCGCCGAGGGCGCTGCAAGCCAGGGTGAAGGCGAAAGTTATGTTTCGTACAAACATGATGCACTCCTTTCCTTTTTCAGGCTTGCCGCCAGTATTGCCCTGTCGGGCCCGGCTCGCTATCAGCCATCGTGTCGTATCTGTGTCGGGGAAAGCCTACATAACCCTATTTCCTACGTTGCCAAACTGTTAGACTCTTGAACTTTGCTAGCAACAGTTTTAAGCAATGTTGCAAAAATAATCATAAAGCAAGGCACTAGGGGTAATCATGTCGAATTGCGGGGCGAATCTGCGCCCGACCATGCTGGCGGCTGCGGTCTCCAGCATTCTTTGCGCGCCGGTATTGGCGCAAAGCCAAACTGAAGAGCAACTGCCGGAAGTCCTCGTGACGGCCCAGCGCGTCGCCGCGCCGGAATCGCGCACGCCGGTCGCCATGTCGGTACTGACCGGCGAGCAGCTCGAAAAGCTTGGCATCGACAACGCCGCCGGCATCGGCAAGCGGCTGCCCAACGTGCACCTGGACGGTGCCCCTGATGGGCTGCGCATCACGATTCGCGGCGTATCCAATTCCGACGTCACCGAAAAAGGCGACCCTTCGGCAGCGTTCATGCAGGACGGGATCTATATCGCCCGCCCGCAAGCCCAGACCCTCAGCTTCCTCGACGTTGACCGCATTGAAGTGCTGCGCGGCCCGCAAGGCACCCTGTATGGCCGCAATACCACGGCTGGCGTGGTGAACCTCATCAGCAACACCCCGGTCCAGCAATGGGAGGGGGCGGCCAGCCTGGCGCTGGGCAATTTCAGTTCGCGTGTCGCCTCCGGCATGTTGAACGTGCCGGTCAACGACAAGCTCGCCCTGCGCGCGGCAGTCGCGCTCAACAAGCATGACAGCTACCTGCGCAACGGCCAGGGCACCGGCTATGAGCTGGGTCAGGACCGCGACGACCGTGCGGCACGCCTGTCGGCCAGGCTGGCGCTTGGCCCCTCAGCGTCGCTGCTGCTGCGCTATGAGCACGCCACGCAAAACGGCAATATCGACAATATCGTCCCCGACACCAATTTCTATAAAGGCGTCGAAGCGGGCAAGCCGGTGTGGCATGACGCGGGCACCGATGCGCAGCTGACCAATTCCTTCAAGCCATTCAATACCAGGCTTGAACAGGGCTACAACCATAAATCGACGGACAGCTTTGGCGCCGAGCTGTCCTGGAGTCTCGGTCCGGTTACGCTCGACTACCTTGGCTCGCACCGCAAGCACGAACACAACTTCCTGGCTAATTTCTATTACCGCGTGCAGCCAACGCTCGCGATCGGCGTGCACGAAAACTTCCGGGGCGACCAGCGCCAGGATTCGCACGAGCTGCGCCTGTCGACCAACGGCAGCGGGCCCCTCAAAGCGCAGGGCGGCCTGTATTACTTCCGCGAAGAGTCGCACCAGCTCTATGTATTCCGCGACCTGCAGCTGGTCAAGCTACCCCCGTACTACGTGTTCCCGCACGGCCCGACCATTTCCCGCAGCAAGGCGGCTTTCGGCCAGCTTACCTATAGCGTGACTCCAGCGCTGCGCGCCACGGCGGGCCTGCGGTATACGGATGACGACAAGTCGCGCGTCGGCTCGACCAACTTCCAGCAGGCGCTCCAGTTCAACGCCGCTACCGACTTCAAGATGCTGAACGATGCCACGCTGGCCACGCACAAGACCACCTGGAAGCTGGGCGCCGAGTATGACCTGGCTCCCGCGACAATGGTCTACGCCAGCATCGCTACCGGCTACAAATCCGGCGGCTTCAACGATGGCTGCCTGGCCGGTTCGAGCGCGTTGGGCATTCCCTGCCCCGCAGTGATAGCGGTGCCTGCCGAAACCCTGTTCTACCAGCCGGAAACGCTGAAATCCTGGGAGGCCGGCCTCAAGTCCCGTTTCTGGAACAAGCGCGCCAGCCTCAACCTCGCTGTCTTCAATTACGACTACACCAACCTGCAACTGTCCGGCGTTGCGATCGTGGCCGGGGCGCCGCGCTTCGTCACGCAGAACGCTGGCGCGGCCAGCGCCAAGGGCCTGGAGCTCGATGGCCAGGTCCGTGCGAGCTCCACCGACAGCCTCACTTACGCCCTGACGCTGCTGGATGCCCATTACGTAAGCTACCAGCCGAATGGCGTGGTGTCGTGGGCCGGAGAGCCGCTGGACCGCGCCCCGCACTCGGTGTTCAGCCTGGGCTGGGACCACAGCTTCCGCCTGCCGCATGCCGCACTGACTGCCGGCATCAATGCGCGGCGCAGCGCGGCCTATAACATCAGCGTACCCAGCCAGTTGCTGCAATACCGCGTTCCATCGCGCACCGCCAGCGACCTGACGTTGGCTTATCGCCCCGACGGCGCCAATTGGAGCCTAATGGCGCATGTAAAGAACCTGGAGGACAAGGTGCAGCCAGTCACCATCGACAGCTTCGGCATGGCTGCGCCGAGCGATCCAAGGACGTTCGATATCCGTTTCGACTACCACTTTTAATCCGGAGAAGTATGAAGTCGCTGCTGAACCACCTGCCCCGCATCACCCTCGTCCTCCTGGCTGGCTTCCTGGTTGCGCTGGCATCTCGCAGCTGGGGTGAGACGACCACGCTGCTGATCGTCAGTTCGATCCTGATGTTTGCCTGCTGCTGGGCCAGTGCCAGCCATTTCCTTGGCCACGCCCCGGCGCTGCGCTTCGTCATCATTGGCGTGGTGGTTGGCTGGTTCGCCGAGGAGATGGGCGCGCGTTATGGCTGGTTCTTTGGTTCCTACAACTACACGGACGTGCTGGGTCCGCGCATCGGCTCCGTGCCATTCATCATCCCGCTGATGTGGTTCGCCCTGTGCTACGTGGCCTACGTGATCTCCAACCTGATCGTCTGGCAGACCCCGACCGATGGCGTGCCATCGACGCTGATGACCTTCATCATGGCCTTCCTCGGCGCCATGCTCGTCACCGCCTATGACCTGGGCGCCGACCCATACATGGTGTTCACGCTCAAGGCCTGGATCATGACCAAGACCGACGGCGGCTGGTTTGGCGAGACACTGCAAGGCTTCGTTGGCTGGATGACCATCTCGTTCGCGATCATTTACGGCTTCCGCCTGACGCTGCGCAAAAAGCCGCCGGTTCCGAGCAGCCGGATCACGCCGCTCTACGCCCTGGTGCCGCTGCTGATTTATGGCGGCAGCATGGTGTTCCAGGCCCTGAAGGGCAATCCGATCGAAACGCGCACCATTGCACTGTTCGCCATGGGCATTCCGGTCCTGAGCGGCCTGTGCGGCTGGATGCGCTGGAAGGAAGCCCAATGAACGCTCCTCTAGCAGTCGGGCCGACGTTGCGCGCCGATCCACTTGCCGACAACACTATCGCAGCCATCCTGCACGGCCACGAAGGCAGCCAGTGGGATGCGATCGCAATCGTCAACCGGCTGCTCGGACAGTGGCAGACCAACGCCGTGATCGCGGGCTGGCGTGCGCCGGAAGGCACGCCGGCACCAATTGCCGCTGCCCTGGAAAGCTACCTTGCGGCGGGCTCCCGGCTGCCGGAGTGGGCCGATACGGCCAGGATCGCGCGCGCGGAAGAGCTGTTCTTCGACATGAGCATGCTGTCCTGCAGCCTGCTGTTCTGCGCCAGCCTGCCCGAATGCTATGTGGTGCCGGACCTGGCCGGGGTGCTGCACGTCGCTGGCCAGCTCGAAACCCATACCGACTACCGTGTGCGTTCCACGGCAGCCATGATCTTCCCGGTCATGATGCACGGCGGCCTTACCAGCCCGGAAGGCGGCGGCGTCGCGCAAATCCTCAAGGTACGCCTGATCCACGCCACCATCCGCCACCTGATCCTGCGCGGCAATCCTTCCGACGCGGTACAGGATGGCGGCACCGCCGTGGCGCCGATGGACGCGCCATGCCGCAATGTGCACGATACGTTGTATAACCATGGTTGGGACATGGCCGCCAAGGGCCTGCCGTGCAACCAGGAAGAACTGGCATATACCCTGCTCACCTTCCACTACATCTTCCTGCGCGGTCTGCGCAAGCTTGGCCTTGGCCTGCCGCAGCAGGATGAGCAAGCCTACCTGCACACCTGGAACGTGGTTGGACATATCCTCGGCATCGAATCGAGCCTGATGCCGCACACCATGGAGCAGGCCGAAACGAGTTTCAACGAGATCCAGGCGCGTGCCCGCCTTTCACCCTACCTGCCCGACCCGCGTCCGGAGCTTGGGGCGGCCTTGATGAAGGCGATGCAGAACCAGATCCCGCTGCGTATCCTGAAGCCCTTCCCGGTCTTGCTCACCCGCTACCTGTGCGGCAAATCCGCGCGCGTTGACCTGGCGCTCAACCAGCGTGTCAACCTGCTGTCGCGCGCACTGTTCATGACAGGCATGGTCGTGGTGCGGGGCTTTGATGCGCTGGTGCGCCTGGTTTTCCCCAATTTTTCCATCTGCCGCATGATTACCCGCATCTTCGGTTACCAGTTCACCGTGAAATTCCTGATGGACGAGACCCGCCCCCTGAAACTCCCTCCGGCAGTACTGAACCAGGTTGACCACGCGGTGCGCGGCTGGGGCAAGGATCCCAAGGCGCCGGCCTGGATGAACGCCCTGGAAGCGCGCCTCTCCGGCCGTGCCTCGGCCAAGTCTGCTGGAGACCAGCAGCCATGCTGAAGCGCTTTCTCCTTGCCCTGTTCCTGTCCCTGGCTGCGACCCTGTGCCTTGCCGGCGCCACGGCAGTTGCACCGGTCGAGCCATTGGTGCTCGATGAGCATGCCGGTTCCCATGACGCATGGCCCGCTGTCACGATCCTGAAAGACCCGGGCGGCACCCTGACCGCCGCCGAAGTCCTGGCAGCGGCGGCCGGATTCCATAAGCCGCAATCGGCTTATGCCACCCTGGGCGTCAACAAGGGTACCGTGGTCTGGGTCCGGATTCCCGTCTTCGTACCGGCCGACGCCACCGGCGAATGGACGCTGAACATCGATTATTCGCAGATCAACCGGGTCGACGTGTTCGCCGCCACCGACGGTGCACTGCACAGCCACACGGTGACCGGCAACCTGCAGCCGGTGGTTGCTCCCGGCGGCGGCGGCCGCACGCCGGCGGCGGCGCTGCGCCTGACACCCGGCGCCGATCATACGGTCCTGCTGCGCGTGGAAAACGTGGGCTCGATGATCCTGCCGATCCATTTCTCCAAGGCCGCGGTATACCACGCTTCCGCCCTTGCCGAGCAAATGCTGCAAGGGATGCTGATTGGCCTCAGCCTGTGCCTCCTGCTATACAGCCTGGCACAATGGGCCAACTTGCGCGAGCCGCTGTTCGGCAAATACGCGCTGCTGATCGCCGGCACCACCCTGTTCTCTTTCGAATTTTTCGGCCTTGGCAGCCAGTACATCTGGCGCGACAACGTCTGGATGACGCTGCACGCCGGCGGCCTGTTCGCGTTGATGGCCTCCTGCGGCGGCTACCTGTTCGTCGAACAATCGCTGGCGCGCCCCGGCGTCGATCGCACTTTCTCGACCCTGATGAAGGCCGGCGCTGCCCTCGCGGCCCTGTTTGCCGTTGCCTATTGCCTTGACGTGATCAGTGTCGAAGGCCTGGTCATCATTGTCAGCACCCTGGGCTTGCTGCCGATGCTGCTTGGCCTGCCGGGCGCCTACAAGCGTGCCCGCGCCGGCGACTCGGTCGGCATCTACTTCATGGTGGGCTGGGCGGTCAGCTTCCTGTCGTCCGTGGTCCTGAGCCAGGTCATCAGCGGCAAGCTGGCAGCCAACTTCTGGACCATGCACGCCCTTCAGTTCGGCAATGCCTTCGACATGCTGGTCTTCATGCGCATTCTCGGCCTGCGCACCAAGGCCATGCAGAACGCCATGCTGCGCGCCGAAGCGGCCACCCGCCTGAAGTCGGACTTCCTGGCCAATATGAGCCACGAGATCCGCACCCCGATGAACGCCATTATCGGCATGAGCCGCCTGGCGCTGATGACCGACCCGAGCCCGAAGCAGCGCAACTACCTCTCCAAGATCCTTGGCGCGGGAGAGCACCTGCTCGGCATCATCAATGACATCCTCGACTTCTCCAAGATCGAAGCCGGCAAGCTGGCGTTGGAAGCGGCGCCGTTCAGCCTGGATGAAATGCTGGACCACCTGTCCACCCTGACTGCCATCAAAACCGATGCGCGCAAAGTGGAACTGGTGTTCCGTGTCGAGCGCGGCGTACCGCAAAAGCTGGTCGGCGATCCGTTGCGCCTCGGCCAGGTGCTGATCAACCTCACCAATAATGCCGTCAAGTTCACCGAGCGCGGCGAAATAGTGGTGGCCGTCAAGGCCGTCGACCGCTCGCAGGACGGCGTGGTGCTGCAGTTCAGCGTCAGCGATACCGGCATCGGCATGAGCGAAGAACAGCTTGCGCGCCTGTTCCAGTCCTTCAACCAGGCCGACAGTTCGATCACCCGCAAATACGGCGGCACCGGCCTGGGCCTGAGCATTTCCCGCCAACTGGTGGAACTGATGGGCGGCAGCATCAAGGTCACCAGCACCCCGGGCGTAGGCAGCCGCTTCAGCTTCACCGTCAAGCTCGGCGTCAGCGACGCCAGCACCGAACCGGTGGCCTCGGCGACCGGCGGCCTGCAGCAGGCCCGCGTGCTGGTAGTGGACGACAGCGCCACGGCACGCGAAGCGCTGGTGGAAATGCTGGGCACCTTCGGCGTGGCCGCCCACAGCGCAAGCTCCGGCGAACAGTCGCTGAACATGCTGGTGCGCGGCGTCGAAACCGGCATGCCGTACCAGGTGGTGCTGATGGACTACATGATGCCGGGCTGGGACGGGGTTGAAACCATTCACCGCATCCATGCCGATCCCCGCTTCGCCGCGCCGCCGTCGATCCTGATGGTCAGCGCCTGTACCCGCGAAACGGTGTTGCAGGAAGAAGGCGAGTTGCCGCTGCAAGGCTTCCTGACCAAGCCAGTCGGTCCGGCATTGCTGTATCACAGCCTGCTGCAAGTGCTGCGGCCGGAAATCGCACAACCGGCCTCCCTGCAGGGTGAGCAGCGCGGCGTGCCGGCAGAGGAGCTGACCAGGCTGCACGGCGCCCGCGTCCTGCTGGTGGAGGACAATGCCAATAACCGCGAAGTCGCGGTCGACTTCCTGGAAACCGTGCGGGTGCACGTCGATGTCGCCGTGCATGGCGGCGAAGCGGTGCAGATGGTCCAGCAAGGCGATTACGACCTGGTGCTGATGGACGTGCAAATGCAGGTCGTGGACGGCCTGGCCGCAACCCGCCAGATTCGCGCCATCGAGGCCCTGCGTCACCTGCCGATCCTGGCAATGACGGCCCACGCCATGCCGGAAGACCAGGCCAAGAGCCTGGAAGCCGGCATGAACGACCACATCACCAAGCCGATCGACCCGGACGTGCTGTTCCGCGCGATGCTGAAATGGATCGATCCTTCGCGCCTGGTCGGCCGCATTATTCCAGGTGCGCCAGCCGCTGAGCCCTCTGCCGCCGCGGTTGCCGTGGCCTATCCGCCGTTGGCAGGCGTCGACTGGCAATACGCACTGGCGCGCGCCGAGCGCGATCCGGCCACCCTCGCCAAGCGCATGCGCAGCTTCTGCACCGAATACGGCGACGGCCCGGGCCAGCTGGCCGCAGCGCTGGCCGACGGCAACTGGGACCAGGTCGAGCGACTCGCGCACAACCTCAAGTCCAGCGCGACCTACCTCGGCGCCCTCGGGCTCGCCCAACTGGCCGACATCGTCGAAGCCGGCATCCGCGACGGCCGTCCTGAACGCTGCAGCAGGGAAGCAGCCGACATGGCCAAGGCGCTTGGCATCATCCTGGCCGGCTTCGCCAACGCCTTGCAGCCGTCGGCCGAGGCCGGCGGAAGTCAGGCCGCCGATTTCGGCCGCCTGCTGCGCGAACTGGACGCCTACCTGCGGGCCGACGATGCCCGCTCGGAGGATTTGTTGACTGAACTGAGCGCCCTGCTGGCCGGCTCCGGCCACGCTGCACTGCTGGCGCGCATCCAGCGTGCGGTCGACGAGATCGAATATCATGATGCCTTGCAGCCGCTGGCCGAACTCGCACAGGCACTCGGCATCGATATGGAAATGAGCGCATGAGCCAGGAGACACAAAAAGTTCTGATCGCAGATGACGACGGCATCAACCGCCAGGTCCTCGCGACCTTGCTGAAGCCGGAGTATGTAGTGCTGCTGGCCAAGACCGGTGAGCAAGCCATCGAGCGCGCACAACGCCACCTGCCGGACCTGCTGATGCTGGATGTGATGCTGCCCGATATGGACGGCTATGAAGTCCTGCGCCGCCTGCGCGCCGATCCAGCTACCGCCAACATCGAGGTCATCTTCATCACCGGCATGGGCCGGCCGGAAGACGAGGCCCGTGGCCTCAAGCTGGGCGCGGCCGACTACATTACCAAGCCCTTCAACGCCACGGTCGTGATGGCGCGCGTCGCCACCCACCTCGAAGTTGTGCGCCAGCGCCGCTTGCTCGAGCACCTGGCGCATATGGACGGCCTGACCGAGCTGGCCAATCGCCGCCGCTTCGATGAAGCCTACGAGAGCGAATGGCAGCGTGCCAACCGCCACGCGCACACCATTTCGGTGGCGCTGCTGGACATCGACTGCTTCAAGCAGTACAACGATCATTACGGCCACCCGGCCGGCGACCGTGCCCTGCGTGCGGTGGCGCGCGTGGCGCGCAACGCCATGCGCCGCCCGTGCGATGTGGCAGCCCGCTACGGCGGCGAAGAACTGGTAGTGCTGATGCCTGAAACGGATGCGGCGCAGGCACTCTATGTGGCAGAGGGAATCCGCGAAGCAGTCGCGCAGCTGCTGATCCCGCACGAACAGTCCGTTGCCAGCCCGGTGCTGACGGTCAGCATTGGCGGCGCCACCCTGCCGCCGGGCAGCCGGGAAACAGCTCCGGCCCTGTTCGAAGCCGCCGATGCGGCCTTGTACCGCGCCAAGGAGGCCGGCCGCAACCGCGTCAATTGGAGGATGTGATATGGCCAAGCGATTGATGATCGAAGGTCTGGTGCAAGGCGTCGGCTACCGTTACGCGCTTGCAGAACGCGCTACCGCGCTTGGCCTGGCAGGCTGGGTGCGCAATCGCGCGAATGGAGCGGTTGAGGCCAGCGTGCATGGACCGGCCGATGCGGTAAAGGCGATTATCGAATGGGCGCACAAGGGGCCCAGCGCCGCGTGCGTCAGCCGCGTCCAGGTTGCAGACGATACGGAGGCCGCGCCGCCTGGCGCCACCTTCGACATCCGTCCGACCGTTTAGCCGCGCAACGCTCAACCGCCGAATACCCTGAACAGCAGCCAGCCCGGCAAGGCAAGGTACAGCGCAGCGTGCCCAAGGCGCTCCAGCCCTTGCCGGATCGCGCTTGCAGCGCCGGGGCGCAACAGCGCTGCCAGCATGGTTGCCGATTCAATCACCGTCCGCAGCAGTGCAGCCCCCAGCACCACGCCGATCGTCCAGGCCGCCCACCACAATCCGAAGGCGCTCAGGTAGGCCGCCAACCCGAAGCTGTAGAATTCGCCAAATGCGCTGCCATATGCGATGTGCTGGTGCAAGTGGAAAGCGGGAAGCGCCAATGCCAGCGGCAGCAGGACGAACTTGGCCAGCGGATGATCGAGCCGCGTAACCGGCGCCACCAGCGCGCGCCAGCCAGGCACTTCCGCGGCTGGCGGGCCGCCAGCCGCCGCCAGCGCCGCCGCGAACCCTGACGGATCCGGCAGCGCCAGCCCGTAGTTCCAATTCGGCCCTGATCGCAGGCGCAATGCCACGCCGGGACCAGGTACAGGCAAACTCCACACCTCGACCGAAGCCAGTTCGCCCAGGGCCAGCACAAGCTGTTGGGAGCCTCGCGCCAGCACCAGCCGTCCTTCGCTTACCGACGCCTGCGCCGCAAATGCCATCAGCACGCACCAGGCCATGGCTTCGGGCAGCAGGAAAAACAGCGCAAAGACGCGCAACTGGGCCAGGGTATTGCTGCGCAGCGGCTCGTTGAGCAGCAGGGCAACGCACATGCCCAGCAACGCCGCACGCGAGAACACACGAAGCAAGCCCGTGACGAGGCGCGCCGCCGGCGGCAACACGGCCACCGGTAGCGGGAACGCAGGTTTCGACAAGCGCGCCCTGGCGCCTTCGCCCTGAGGCCGCCACGCCTGGCTCAGAGGCCTGACAGTCAGTACCAGAAGGACAGCGCAGCACGCCAACCCGACCCAATCGCCCCACAGCACCATCAGCGTCGGTGCGGGCGAACGCACCGGCAAATCGGCGATCACGAGCGCAGGCTCACCGACTTGGGTGCCGGCCAGGACCTCGCCGCTGGCATCGATCGCGGCGCTGAAACCGTTGGTCGTCACCCGGAACTGCGGCAGGCGCGTTTCAATGCTGCGGAACGCTGCCGCCGCCTGGTGCAGCCGTGCCCCCGGCCCATCGCCACTGAACCAGGAATCGTTCGACATTGTCAGGATCACTTGGCCGCCCAGCCGGGCGCCCGCGATGGCCAGGCCCGTGTCGGCATCGTCGCGGCAAATCAAGGGCAACACGGGGATCTCGCGGCCATCTGCCAGGCGCAAGGGAAATACCCGCGCGCCGGCGCCGCTCACCCAGTTACCCGCCCAAGGCAGCAGGCGCCGCATCGCCGGCCCGTCGATCCAGGCTGGCAGGTATTCGGTGAATGGGAACAGGTGCGATTTCCGGTAGAAGCCCAACAGTCCGCGACCAGGCTGCACAAAGGCCGCGGCATTGTATTCGCCGCGCTCGTCCCGGTCATACGTGCCGAACACCAGCGGTACGGAAGCGGCATTCACGTAATCCAGGATCTCCCGATCGAATTCGGCCCCGGCCGCGCTTTTCGGCTTGCCGAAGGTGGTCGGATATGCCGTTTCGGACCAAAGCAGCGCCTCCGCACGCTGGCCCGTGACAGCGTCATAACCCATTGCGAAATGCCGGTCCAGCACCTCGCGCACCACAGCGTAGCCCCCCTTCTCCCGCCGCTGCTGTTCGTAATCCGCCATATTCGCCTGAATCAGCGCCATGCGCAGCGGCTTGCCCGCAGGAGCGGCGCTGCCGGACAGCGCCAGCGCGCCATATGCCGCCAGGACCGCAGGAACCAGCGCCGCCATGGCCAGCGGCTTCGCCATGGCCTGCCAACCCTGGCCGTAGCGTGCGATAGCCGCAGCCACGCCTTCGTTGGACAGCAAGAGCAAGAGCGTCAAACCCGCCGTTCCGCCAACATCGGCCGCCTGCCGCAACAGGCGCGAAGGATACAGGCCATAAGCCAGCGTATCGCCAAGCAGCCGCGGCACCAGCCATTCCACCGCCACCCAGGCCGTTGCGGCGGCCAGCGCACACACGCCCCGACCGTACCAGCGGGCTGCCATAAAACGCACCAGCGCATAGGCAAGCAACTGCGGCTGGAACAAAGGCGCGGCAAACAGCAGCAAAGCGATGCCGGTCGCCTCCCCTGCTTGCGTGTAGCGCCCAAGGGCCCCGCCAAGCCAGGCAAAGCCGGCAGCCGTGTAGGCAAGCGTCATCGCCCAGGCGCACAACAGCGTTGAGCCAAGCGTCCGGCGTCCATCAAGCGCAAGCAGCCACGGAAAGAGCAGCACAAAGCCCAGCACCCAGGCCGCGCCGCCGCGCGCATACAGGGCAGTCATCGCAGCACTGGCGAGAATGCAGGCAAGTATTTTCATCGTCCGGAAGTGTCGATAGGGGGAGGAATCGCGATGCGCCGCAGCGGCAAGCCAGGCGGCGCCAGTTCAGGAGGAACGACACGATCTTTCGGCATTTCCAGCGGCCGGTTCGACGTATCGTAAAGCTGGAAATCCGGTGCAAACATCAATATCGGCTCAATGGCCTGGCCGTCATCGGTCACCTGGTGGTGCCGTACATAGCCGGGCGGCAGCGCGAAATCCTTGGGCACCGCCAGCCCCACCAGCGGCGGATTGGTGCCGGGCGGATTGAATGCGCCCAGGCCGGTGTGAATGCCCTGTTCGTGCAGGCGCTTGATCACCTCGTTCATGGTCGGCTTTTCGCCCCGCATGACATAGCTGCGCAAGTCGCGCGTCGGATCCGCGTCGCCTTCGGGCGCAGGCTGCATTGGATGCCTGGAATCCTTGCGCTGAACCGCTGACGCGGCAGTGGCGACCGAGGCTGGTCGTCCGGCAGCCGCCACGCTTGCCGGGGCCGGCGTTTGGCCCGCCCCGGCAGCCGCGTCATCGCGCGCAAAATACCAAACAAAGAAAGCCAGGCTGGCCGCGCCAACGGCCAGCAGCAGCGCCGCCGCCAGGTAACCCGGGCTGGGGCGCCAGGAACTCACGGCGTTGGCGAGTTGAAGACCGAAACCGCCCACCCCATGCGCTCATGCCCGAACTGGTTCCAGATCGGATTCTTGCCCGAACTGAAAGAGGTGTAGCGAGGCGCGCCGGTGCCCGTGGTGCCGCCGAACAGGCCTGCCGTGACAGTGCTGCCTGTGTAAGTCGGGTGCGTATCGTCCGACTGGATATAGTCGTAGCTGCTGCCGGCGGATACGAAGTGCGTGTTGGCGTCGCGGAGGGTCGCGCGCAAGGTCGACGTAATCCGGCTTACGTAGCTAGACTGGCTTTCGCCCGCCACATAGCGCAGCGCATCCGAATCGACAATCCCGTCGCCATTGCTGTCGTAATCCGCCCCCATGTACTGGGCAAAGTTGTCGGCGCACTGGAAGCCTTTCTGGCGGGCCGTATCGCACATCATGAAGTTCATGCGTGCCAGCGCCGGCAGGAATTTCTGCTGCATGTTGACGGTGGCTCCGGTGTTCGGGTCCTTGCAGGAACTCTGCACATTGTCGGCCGCATAGCCTGGATAATGCAGGTTCGAGATGACTTTCACCTTCACGCCCGAATAGGCGTTGGCATTGATGTAGTCCATGGCTGCTGCGACATAGGTCTTGCAGCTGTTTTCCGCAGCCGTCAGCACCGAATCGTCGCAGGTGCCGGTCTGGCCCTTGAAGGCGGAGCGGGCTTGCAGCCCGTCATTGCCGCACATCTCAAAGGTGACCACGCGCGTGTTGCTGGCTTGCATGTAGGATCGCTCGGCGACAATTTTGTTGTTGTACACGTCGGAAGCCACCGCGCCGGATTTGGCACGGCGCACGCTTTCAATGTCGGCATTCCATGCAGCCGACAGGTATTCCGCATCGACCGTCGGCGCCGAATACTTGGCCGCGCTGGTGATCGAACCGTTATACCCTGCATAAATCGAATCGCCATACGCCACGACGCGGTACTTGGTGGTGGTGCCGGCGCGGTCGATGGTCCAGGAAACGTTTTGGGTCAGGGTATTAGCTGCTGCCTGCCCCGCCAGAGTGAAGAGAACTACTGCGGCCAGAAGCGTACTGCGGATGCGAGTTTGCATAGAGTGTCTCCGATCATTGAAGTCATTATTCGAATCGACCAGCCAACAACTCATCTTAATGCCGTCCTGTGCGGCCACAAGCGCGTGGCTCGCCAGGACAAGCAAATGGCCCCGAAGGCCTTGGCGCCTGTCGCGCGCGGGCCACGAACGGTCGCCGATGCGGCATAATATGGCATGCTGAAACTGACCTTCCTTGGCACCTCATCCGGCGTGCCAACTATCCGGCGCAACGTCACGGCGCTGGCCTTGCACACAACAATGAACCGCGACTGGTGGCTGGTCGATTGTGGTGAAGCCACCCAGCACCAGCTCTTGCGCATTCCCCTTACCGTGCATGAACTGGCAGGCATCTGCATCACCCACATCCACGGCGACCATAGCTATGGCCTGCCAGGGCTGCTCGCCAGCGCCTCCATGAACGGCCGCAACAAGCCACTCATCCTGATCGCCCCGGCCTCCGTCAAGGCGTGGCTCGATGCCACGCTGCTGCACACGGAACTCTTCCTCACGTTCGACATCATCCATATCGACGTGGCCAGCCAGCAGTTGGTCCACCAGCAGGATGGACTGGCAATCGAACGCTTTCCACTGTCGCATCGTGCGCCAAGCTTCGGCTTTAAGTTTAGCTTCGAAAAGACGACATGGAAGATTGATAGTGACGCCCTGCGTGCACGCGGCGTGCCGCCCGGTCCGGCCTGGGGCCAGCTCCAGCACGGCAAGGACGTGCAACTTGAAGATGGCAGCGTGCTGGCCGCTGCTGAGTACCGCTCGGAGCACGCTGAACGCGCGATCGCCGTGATCGGCGGCGACAACGATACGCCGGCGCTGCTGGCCGAAGCCTGTGAAGATGCCGACCTGCTGGTCCATGAGGCCACGTACACCGAAGCCGTGCTGCAGAAAGTCGGTCCGGGCCCGCAACACAGCTCGGTACAGCGCACTGCCAGCTTCGCTGCCGCAGCCGCCCTGCCCAACCTGGTCCTGACCCATTTCAGCGCCCGCTACGACAGTCCGGAAGGCATGGCCGAGGTGGAAGCCGAAGCGCGCCGGCATTACAGCGGCACGCTGCACCTGGCCCAGGATTTCGATACCTATGAACTCAATGCCGGCACCCTGGCCAAACTGGCGCCGGCACCGCGCGCAAAGTGACCCCATGACTGCGATCACGGAATTCAGCACCCAATCCCCGGCCCCGGAATACGACCACCCGCGCGAGGAGCGACGCTTGCAGGGGAACCCGAAACGCACCACCTGGAATCATTTCACCAATGCCAGCGGCGAAGTCCACGCCGGCATCTGGGCCTGCGAAAAAGGTAGTTGGCGCATTGCCTTCGCTGACAATAAGGATGAGTACTTCTGCGTCCTGGAAGGCCGCTGCCGCGTGATCGACGAACAGGGCCACGCTGCCGAAGCCGGCCCCGGCGACGCGCTGGTGATCCCGGCCGGCTTCAAAGGGGTGTTCGAAGTCCTGGAGCCGGTGCGCAAGCACTACGTCATCGTCGAACGCAACATGCGCGACGCACCATAATGCTTTTTTGCTATCATTCCCTCCTTTTCCCAACAGGAGCATCGAATGAAGTTCAATTCCAAAGCATTGGCCCTGGCCGCCGGCCTGGCCACCATCTGCCTGACTAGCCACGCCGAAGTGATTCCCCTCAAGCTGGCGCCGGGACTGTGGGAAGAGACCCGCATTACCATGATCAATGGCCAGAACGTCGAAGAAGCAATGCGCAAAGGCCGCGAACGCATGATGGCGCGCCTGACGCCGGAGCAGCGCAAGCAGATGCAGGAACAAATGGGTCGCGGCAGCAGCGGCGGCGCAACGCAGACCTGCCTGACGCCCGCGCAAGTGGCCAAGGGTGTCGACACGGAAGAAATCAAGCGCAAGATGGAGCAGTCGTCGCAGGGCTGCAAGCTGGACATCATCACCGCCAACAGCTCCGGCGCCAAATTCAAGGCCGCCTGCATGGGACCGCAAGGCACCAACTACAACGGCAGCGGCGAGTACGTCGTCGCCAACAACAAGGAATGGCGCTTCAAGATGGTCGGTGACGGCAAGGTTACCGGCCCGAATGGCGCCCCTGTCCCGCAGGCGGGCGACTTCCACGCTACCCAGGAAGTGACCGCACGCTGGAAAGGCAGCGACTGCGGCAGCGTGGCGCCGCAGCAGGAAGGTTAAGGCTTGACCGCCACCAGGTTGATCAGGGTTTCCTCGCGCACTGCCGGTGGATTGATGCGCAGCACGCGCTCCATCAATCCCAGGTCTTCGCGGCTCCACCACAGGAAGGGGTAGGAAACCGCGCTGTCCGGGACGCTGAAACCGGCAGCGCGCACCATGGCCAGGTATTCCGGGGCGGTTTTCTGCACATCCATGGGATGGCGGAACAGCAGGCGGATGATCCAGGAGTGGATGTAACGCTTGGTCGACTCGGCAAACAGCAACACGCCGCCCGGTTTGAGGACGCGGAAGAACTCGCGGATCGCGTTTTCCTGGTCGACCAGGTGATGGAAGGTCTGGTGGCAGAACAGCAGGTCGACCGAATTGTCTTCCAGCTTGATGTTGGAGCTGGAGCAGCAGATGAACTCGGCCTGCACATTGTGCGCAGCCACTTCCCGGGCCGCGTGCTGCAGCATCTCAGGGTCGATGTCCATGCCGATCAGGCGCTGCGGCGCAAAGCGCTGGTGCAGCTTGGGCAATGAGCGGCCAAAACCGCAACCCACGTCCGCCACTACCCCATAACCCTCCGGCGCTTCCGGCATCATGCGCTGCAAGTCTTTCAGCGCGCGTTCCAGCACGTGCACTGTCCACGTTTCGGTTCGCAGGAACCATTTGCCAAATGCCGTCTCTTCAACGTGAATCTCACCGGACGGCTGCACGACATCTAAACTAGCGCTCATAACTTCTTTTTCTGTATAAGTTGATTCAAAGGGCTTGCAAGAAGCGGCCAGGCAAATCACGTACAATATCGGGCCAACCGATATTGCCGACCTATTGCCGTGTCCCTCCTGCGCTTGCTTCTTACTGCTTTAACAATACTTCTGCTTCCTGTCGAAGCGGGAGCGGCAGCGCAGGCCGACCAGGCCCCTGTGCGCTTCCTGCTCACGTTCGACGACGGCCCAGCCTGGGCCCCCTACTTCAATCCCACTGCGCGCATCCTCGATACCCTGGAAAAGAACCCTTACCAGGATGACATCAAGGCCGTGTTCTTCACCCAGACCCGTGCCTGGAGCGGCGGCGGCACCGAAAGGGGCCGCGCGCTGATCCGGCGCGAACATGCCGAAGGCCACGTGGTCGCGCTGCACTCCGCCACGACCTTCCATTCCAATCACCGCCTCATGAGCCGCGAAAAGCTCGATGAGACCTTGCAGGTCGGCGTCGCCGACCTGCTGGCCGAGACCGGCGTTGCGCCCAAACTGGTGCGCCCGCCGTTCTGGGCCTATGACGCCGATACGCTGGCAGCCTACCGCGCCCATGGCCTGCGCATGCTGCTGACCGACCTGAGTGCCAAGGACGGCGTCATTTACGTCTTCAACTTCAGCTTCCACAAGCGTTCCAACATGCTCAAGATGCTGGCGGAAACCCGCAAACGCTGGGCCGCCGGCGAGATGCCCGCGGTCGACGGCGCCACGCCTGTCGTCGTCACTTTCCACGACGTCAACAGCTATACCGCCCGCCACTTCGAGGAATACCTCGGGATCCTGCTCGATGTGGCACGCGAACTCGACATTCCGCTGGCCGACAAGCCTTTCTACGACAACCGTGACGAGCTTGAACGCGCAGCACTCGGCGCAACCGTCGACACGCCTGACGGCGCCCCGCCGCTGCCCGGCTTGTGGCACTGGCTCTGGCAGCAGTAATCAGGGCAGCGTGACCAGCACCGGCTGCGGCACGCTTTCCAGTTTCACTGCGCTGCACAACACCACCGACAATTCCTCGTGCGGCACGGCGACACAATAGCCGCCCACCGCCATTCCCAGCTTGATGCGCGCTTCCTTCTCGCTCCAGAGCCGGTAAAATCCCTCAACCCGGTCGGCGTCCTCCCAGCGCTGCATCTGCTGCCAGTGCGCCATTTCATCGGCGTCGAAGGCCTGCCTGGCCAGCGCAGCCAGGTCGCGCGACGGGTCGCGTACTTCAATGTCCAGCCCCACCGCATCCTCGCCGACGGCACAGGCCACCCAGCGTCCGCTGTGGGAAATGCTGAAGCCCGGCGCCGGGCCGCCCGGCACCGGCGTCAGCAGCCGCGGCGCCTGCCCATTGCGTTCTTCCAGCAGCACTTGCTGCGCCGGCACCCGCAGCAGGGGCGCCAGCGCCATGCGCAACAGCACGCGGCCGGCAACGAACTGGCGTCGGCGCTGCTCGCGCACAAAGCGGCCATGGCGCGCCAGTTCGCCCGGCGTCAGCCAGGCCAGGTAGCGCTGCAGGGCGGTATCACTCAGCGCGCCTGCATCGGCCAGCCAGATCAAAGTCCCGCGCGCCATGCGCCGCGCCTCCTTATTTGGCCAGCTTCACGAAATCGCCCTTCAGCGCAACGCCGGCCATCAGAGCACCGTCGGCGCACTCGAATTCGGTAGCGCTGGCGAATTCGACATTATTGAAGTTGCTGACGATGTTGATCACGGCATCCGCACCCAGGTCCTGCGCGCGCTTCTGCAGTTGCAGCATGGCGGACAGGAAGACGTAGTTGCATGCCCTTTCAGCCGACTTGCCAAAGCCGTTGGTGCGCTGGCTGGTTTTGTCGGTCATGATCTTGCTCGCAACGCGTGGCGTTGGCTGGCCGGCAAAGAAGAACTTCACCGAACCGCCCAGGCGCGCTTGCGCATCGTTGGCCACCATCGCGCCTTCGATCGGGAGCTTCAGTATGTCGTTGCCTGCCGAAGCGGCCGAAGAAGCCACGGCTGCGGCGGACATTACTACGACGGAAATCATCTTTTTCATCTAGTCTTCCTTGTTATTTGTAGCGTTTGAAAATCAGGGACGTATTGATTCCGCCAAAGGCGAAATTGTTCGACATCACGTAATCGCAGTGCAGTTCGCGGCCGCTGCCAGCGATGTAATCCAGTGCCGCGCACTCCGGATCGGTTTCTTCCAGGTTGATGGTCGGCGCGAACCAGCCTTCACGCATCATCTCGATGCTGATCCAGGCTTCCAGCGCGCCGCAGGCACCCAGTGTATGGCCCATATAGCTCTTCAGCGAGCTGATTGGCGTGGCGCCGCCGAACACCGTCAGCGTGGCGTGCGATTCGGCGATGTCGCCCTGCGCGGTCGCGGTGCCGTGGGCGTTGATATAGCCGATGTCCGAGGCTTGCAGGCCCGCGTCCTGCAGGGCCAGCTCCATGGCGCGCTGCATGGTGGCGGCGTTGGGCTGGGTCACGTGGCAGCCGTCGCTATTGGTGCCAAAGCCGACCAGCTCCGCATAGATGGTGGCGCCGCGCGCCTCGGCATGCTCCAGGTCTTCCAGGATCAGGCAGCCGGCGCCCTCGCCGATCACCAGGCCATCGCGAGTGCGGTCAAATGGGCGCGGCGTGGCTTGCGCCTCGTCGTTGCGCACGCTGGTGGCAAACAGGGTGTCGAACACCGCTGCTTCGGTCGCGCACAGTTCTTCCGCGCCGCCGGCCACCATGGCCAGCTGCTTGCCGCTCCTGATCGCCTCATACGCGTAGCCGATGCCCTGGCTGCCCGAAGTACAGGCGCTGGAGGTGGTGATCACGCGGCCGGTCAGGCCGAAGAACACGCCGATATTCACCGGCGCCGTGTGCGCCATCATCTTGATGTAGGTGGTGGCGTTGATGCCCTTGGTGGTGCGTTCTTCCATCATGCGGCCGAAATCGCCGATGGCGCTTGGCGTGCCGGCGGACGAACCGAAGGATACGCCCATATCCCCGCTCTTGACCAACGGATGATCGATCAGTCCCGCATCTTCCAGCGCCAGTTCGGTGGCGCGCGTTGCCATCAGCGCTACGCGGCCCATGCTGCGGGTGGTCTTGCGGTTGTAGCGGCCGGACAACTCGAACGGCGCCGCCGGCACGCCCAGCCGGGTATTCAGGCCGTCATAGTCTTCCCACGCCTCCATGCGCACCACGGCATTGCGGTACTGGCCAAGGCGTTCGCGAATTGCGGCCCAGTCGTTGCCCAGCGGGCTGATACCGGCCATGCCGGTAATGACGACGCGGCGGCTCATGCCAGGCCTCCATTGACGGAAATAACCTGGCGGGTGATGTAGCCCGCATCTTCGCCGACCAGGAAGCTGACCGCGGCGGCCACCTCTTCCGGTTTGCCTACGCGGCGTGCCGGAATCATCTTCAGCGCCTCTTCCATCGGCACGTCTTCGATCATGTCGGTTTCGATCAGGCCCGGCGCCACGCAGTTGACGGTGATGGAACGCTTGGCCAGTTCCAGCGCCAGCGCCTTGGTAGCGCCAATGATGCCCGCTTTGGCGGCGCTGTAATTGACCTGGCCGCGATTGCCGATCAGGCCCGAAACGGAAGCCAGCGTGACGATGCGGCCCGGCTTGCGGCGCTGTACCAGCGGCATGATCAGCGGATTGAGGACGTTGTAAAAGCCGTCCAGGTTGGTTTGCAGGACGATATCCCAGTCTTCCCCCGACATGGCCGGGAAGGCATTATCACGCGCCACCCCGGCGTTACAGACCACGCCGTAGTAGCAGCCGTGCTGCGCGATGTCGGCTTCCAGCGCGGCGGCAGTGGCGGCGCGGTCGCTGATGTCGAATTGCAGCACGCGGGCGGCGCGGCCCATCTGCACGATCTCCTGCGCCACCGCCTCGGCTTCCGCGCGCTGGCTGCGGCAATGCAGCACCACGTCGTAACCGTCGCGCGCCAGGCGCAGCGCAATCGCCTTGCCGATACCGCGCGACGATCCCGTCACCAGCACGCTCATGGACTTATTCTGATTCATCCTACGTTTCCATCTTTGAGAAATTGATTGACATTATCAGGCTGGAACACTGTCACCGTCGCGGCGGCGGCATTGGCCATGCCGCCCGTGATGTCGATGCGGCATTCGAAGGCACCCAGTCCGCTATCGGACTGCAGCACGCGGCGCACGTGCACCTGCAGCACGCTACCCAGCGAAAAATTCGGTACATTGGCTTCGTACTTGCGCGAGCCGAGCAGGAAGCCGACCTTGACTTCCTCGCCCCGCTGCAGCGCGAGCCAGCCAGCGTGCGCGGCGATCGCCTGCGCCATGTATTCGATGCCCACCCAGGAGCCGACACCGTCGGCGCCGGCCAGCATGCTGGCTTCATGAATCCGCACTTCGGCAGACAGGTGGTCGGCGTCAGCCGCCAGGGCACGGTCCAACAGCACCATCTGGCCCGAATGCGGAACCAGTTTGCGGATATCGGGCATGTTCATTCCGGCCTCCCCAGCAGCAGCACGGCGTTCGAACCGCCGAACGCAAAGGAGCTGCTCACCACGCGGCGCAAAGGCCGGCCCAGCGTGGCGCCTGGCGGCACCAGGTTCAGCGCCGGCAGCGCCGGATCGGCTGCGCCGTCCCACAGGTGCGGCGGCAGGCGTCCCTGTGCATTATCGTCCTGCATGGCGAGCCAGCACAGCGCCGCTTCAACGGCGGCCGCCGCGCCCAGCGTGTGGCCGGTAAACGGCTTGGTCGAGCTGACCGGCACTTCATTGCCGAACAGGGCCGCGATCACGCGCGATTCCATGGCATCGTTCTGCGGCGTCGCGGTGCCGTGCATATTGATGTAGTCGACCTGGTTCGCTGCCACGCTGGCACGGCGCAAGGCCTGCTCGAAAGCCAGCCGCGCTCCGGCACCTTCCGGGTCCGGCGCGGAAATATGGTGGCCGTCGGACGACTCGCCCCAGCCCATCAGTTCCACCGATCGCGGTCCGGAAGGCGTGGCTTCCATCAGGAACAAGGCTGCGCCCTCGCCGATATTGATGCCCTTGCGGTTCGCGCTCATCGGCTTGCACTGGCCAGCGCTGACCGATTCCAGCGAGGAGAAGCCGGCCACGGTAAACGCGCACAGCGAATCGGCGCCGCCGGTTACCACGGCATCGCACAGGCCCATGCGGATCATGCGTGCTGCGCTGGCCATCGCCTTGGCGGCCGAAGAGCAGGCGGTGGAATGCACGTAGGCGGGACCTTCCAGGCCCAGCTCCAGAGCCAGCAGCTCGGCCGGCGAACCCATTTCCTGCGTGCGATAGCTGAATTCTTCAGGCAATGCGCCATCTGCCACCTGGTGGGCCAGGGCCTGCTCCGTTTCACCGATGCCGGAAGTACTGGTGCCAACCACCACGCCGACGCGGCTTGCCCCGTGGCGCGCGACTGCTGCCTGCACCGCCGGCCGGATCTGCGCCAGCGCCGCCAGGACCAGCGCGTTATTGCGGCTGCGAAGGTGCGCCGGCAGGTGCGCCACCGGCGGCAGCTCGCCCGGAACGGCGCCCAGGGCCAGCTCCCGGCCTTTCGACCAGCGGCTGGTAGCGGCCACGCCAGGCTCGCCGGCATACAGCCGTGCCTTCACCTGCGCCTGGCCTTCGCCCAGCGCACAGATGATGCCGCACTCATTCAGGTAAATCTTCGACATTGCTCGCCCTCGTACTCAGTCCGCATTCGCCGCGAACTGGATCGTCAGCTTATAGTGGTAGCGCAGGTTTTCCAACACCACGGTACCATTCCAGCGCTGCGCGTCGCTGTAAGTAATTTGCATCACAGGCGCCTCGTCCAGGTACAGCGTCCGCAAGCGGCCTTGCTCGGCCACGCGCCAGCCGGCAGGCAAGGCGGCAGCCACGGCGTCGGCCGGCCACAGGGTAAGCTGGATATCTTCCAGCACGTCTTCGGCACGCACCTGGGCCGGCAACATGACGTGGCGCCACGAGCTTAATGCCTTGCCGTCGTAATGCAGCGACAGCACGCGCTGGCCAAATGCCAGCCCGACCACGTCCACCGCCTCCGGTTCCACCTGCAAGGCGACGTCCAGGTCGTCGGTGCGGCCATTGCGTTCCACCTTCAGGTGTTGTTGCACACTCAGCGAAGTGCCAAGCGCCGCCGGCGCCAGTTTCAAGCCGAGGCGGGCAGGCGGCTGCTGTGGCGTGGCGGCGCAAGCTGCCAGCAGCAGTGCGCAAGCGGCAACGGCCAGGCGCGGCATCGCATTAAACATTCTTGATTTCCTTCACAGTACCAAAACATGGGACCAACATCCACACCAGCGAGGTCCCCAGCAGCATCGTCAGGCCAAACGCCTGCAGTGCCGGCGTCGCACTGAGCCCCAGCAGGCCAAACGACAGGATCGTATTGGCCGCCGACATGCCCACCGCCAGCCACGGCGTGCGGTCGCTGCGGTCCGGGTGTTCCTGCATGAAGATGCCATAGTCGACACCGACGCCGAGCAGTAGCATCAGCGCCAGCACGTGGAATAATTGCAGGCTTTGCGAGGCAAAGCCCAGCATGGCCAGCGTGGCGATGCTGGCCAGTGCAGTTGGCGCCAACACGCGCCAGGTGCGGCCGCGATAGCGGTGGAACAGCATGCCGAACACGACAACGTAGGCGCCAAACACCACCCAACCCATGTAAGCGCGGTAGCGGCCCAGCACCGACGAAATCTCGGCGACCTTGTCGACCCATTGCACGCCCTGCACGCCATCGGCCGCCAGCATCACCTGCTTCGCGGCCTTGTTGTCCATGCCGCGCAAGGCCACGATGCTGGCATACACGCCCTTCTGCTCGCCGAGCCACAGATGGCGCCACGGTTCGCTGGCCGGGGAAGCCAGGAATTCGTCCAGCATCAGCGGCTGGCCTGCCGCCAGCAGCCCATTGCGGGTGGCGGCGATCCATTGCCGGTCTTCGCTCGCCTGGGCCGCCAGGCCTTGCAGCGGGCCGTCATCGGCCAGCAGTTTCTGTTCCACCAGCGCACGGCGCGCAGCTTGCGTGCGCGCCGACGGCACCCAGTTCGACATGGCCTGGTAGCCGCCCAGGCGCTGCGCGGCAATATGCCGGTCCAGGCGCGCTTTCAATTCTTCCTCGCGCTGCAGCACCTGTTCCGCCGAATCGCCGCGCACCAGGAAGTACTGCACCGGCGTTGGCGCGTCCAGCAGCTTGCCCAACTTGAGCTGGTCGGCCACCAGGTGCTTCGGTGGATTCTGCAGCAGGCGGATATCGTCGTTGGCGCCGAGGCGGCTGATACCCCAGGCAGCCAGCACGGCAAATACTGCTGCCGCCGCTAACGAGCTGCGGCTGGCGCGCCACAGCGGCCAGCGCTGCAAGGCCGCGCCGTAATGGCGGGCCAGCGCGCCGCTGCGCAAGGTGCGGCCGTTGATTAGCGCCGGGAACCAGCACACCACGGTAAACCAGGCAAACACCAGCCCGAGGGCTGAGAACACCGCCATCTGGCGCAAGCCGGGGAACGGCGTCAGCGCCAGGCCGGTGTATCCGATCACGGCGGCCAGTAATGTCAGGCCGAGGCCCGGCAGCAGGCGCTTGAGCAGCGCCGGGGAATCCAGTTTTTCATCGGCGGCCAGCCGGTTGCACAGGAAGTAGATGCCATAGTCCTGCGCCACGCCAATCAGGCTGGCGCCGAACACCAGCGTCAGCAGGTGGATGCGGCCGAACAGCAGCCAGCACACCGACAACGCACCAAGGCAGCCGATGCCGATCGACAGCAGGATCAGCACGATAGGCTTGAAGGAGCGGAACGAGAACCATGTCAGCAGGATGATGCCGGCCAGGGAGCCGATGCCGATGGTCGACATCTCGCCGCTGGCCTGGGCGCTGGCGTTCGCCGCATGCAGGATGACGCCTGCCTGGATCAACTCCACTTGCGGCGCGGCCTTGCGGGCCGCCGCAGCCGCCTGCTGCAGCAAAGGCAGCACGGTTTCCTGCGCAGTCATCGACAATGCCGGCACTTTCAGCGTCAGCGGCAGCAGCACGTACTGGCGCTGCGCATCGGCGACAAACAGGTGGCCGTCGCGCGGCCGCACCGGCGTTTCCTGCGCGCGCTCCTGCACCCAGCCGGCAAACAGGCCATATGGGTCGTCCTGCCAGGAGCCGAGTTTCGGTCCGCCGAAAGGCGCGTACAGCCTGGCCAGCGCCGACTCCAGCCAGAACTGCGACGGCTGCTCGCGCAGTTGCTGCTCCTGCTGCGCGGTCAGCAGCGCCAGTCGATGGCGCTGGAACAGGCCAAGCCAGTCGTTCTGGGTCTGTTCATTGATCGGGGTCGCTTCGAACAGATCCTTGCGCGTCTCGAGCACGGCCTGGTAGGCATCGGCGGCGCGGCGCGCATCATCCCATTCGGCGGCGCCGGCCAGCACCAGCACGCGCTGCTGCGCCGCATCGACCATATGGCCGAACGAAGCCTGCAGCACCGGGTCGCGCTCCTGCACCGGCAGCAGCGCCATGATGTCGGCATCCGGCACGATGCGCTGGACCAGCCACAGCGTGGCGTTATGGCCCAGCAGCAGGCAGGCCACCAGGGCCCACAGCCACGCGATTTTTCGGGTTTGCGTCAAAACAGCGCCGCCTCTTCCTTGCTCATCGCGGCTTCGCCGGTCTGGATGGCGGAGAACACGATGGTGGTGCGGTCGCCGCTGGCTTCGTTCATCACGATCTGCTTGACGTAGCTGCCGCCTTCCAGCTTGATGGTGCCGATGGCTTTTTCCAGCGCCGCCTGGCGCGGCTTGAGCGCCACGTTCCAGCTATTGGCGTCCACGCTGCCCTCGCCTTCAAACAGCGTATCGAGCTGGCCCAGGTCGCCTGACAGCAGCGAGAACAGCACATTGTTAATCATGCGCACGGTCGGCTCGGTCTTCGCATCCAGTCGCATGGCCACGCGCTCGCCCTGGTAGTTGACGATTTCTTCACGGGTCAGGCGCAGCGTGTTCGGGAACGGCTTCAGGGTGCGCCACAGCACGCCCTTGCCGGCGATGACGCAGAAACGGCCTTCCGATGCCAGCGGTTTTTTCATGCCTGCCAGTTGCTTGGTCTGGTCGAAACGGCCGCACATCACAGCAGGCTTGGCCAGCATTGCCTGGATTTTCGCGCTTGGCACGGCGGCCTGCGCGCTGCCCGCAGCGGCCAGCGCCAGGGCGATTGCAAAGATTTTTTTCATGCTGGTTCAATCCCCAGTTTTTCAAACAGTACCGGCGGCGAGGCGAAGCACATTTCCCTGGTCGCGATGTCGACGGCCACCATGGTGGTGCTGGCGCGGTTCAGGCGCTGGCCGGTTTCCGCGTCGCAGATCAGGTAGTCGATCTTCATGCGGTTTTCCCACTCGACCAGGTCGGCGCGCAGCTTCAGCTTCTGGCCGAAGACCGCCGGGTTGACGTAGCGCAGCTGCATGTCGATCACCGGCCAGGCGTAGCCCGACTCCTTCATCTGCGGGTAGTTGTAATCGATCTTGTCGAGCAAGGCACAGCGCACGATTTCCAGGTACTTGACGTAATTGCCGTGCCAGACGATTTCCATCGGATCCAGGTCGAAAAACTGCACCTGGATCTCCACTTCGGCGAACCAGCGGCTCTGCTTGTGCTTACGCATACAGCTTCCATGCCTTGCTGCGGATGCGCTCCAGCATCAGGCGCAGGTCGGGCTCCAGGCGGCGGTCTTCTTCAACCGGCGCGACGTCGGCGGCCAGCGCTTGCTGCATCGCGGCCAGCGGGCTTTCCGGCAGCACGCCCTGGTGGTCGCGGCAGCGCAGCCACACACCCTGGCGCACGGTGAGCAGCAAGGCTGCCACCACTTGCTCGGTCAGGTCCAATACGCGCAGGCAGTCGCGCGCGGCAATGGTGCCCATGCTGACCTTGTCCTGGTTGTGGCATTCGGTCGAACGCGAGAATACCGACGCCGGCATGGTGGCCTTCAGCGCTTCCGCCGTCCACGCCGAGGCGCTGATCTGCAGTGCTTTCAGGCCATGGTTGATCGGGGCGCGCGCGCCTACCGCGCCGGACAGGTTGGCCGGCAGGCCGTGGTTGTAGCGGGCGTCGACCAGCAGCGCCATCTGGCGGTCCAGCAGGTCGGCCAGGTTGGCCACTGCATTCTTCATGCCGTCCATGGCGAAAGCGATATGGCCGCCGTAGAAATGGCCCCCGTGCAGGATGCGTTCGTTCTCGACGTCCACCAGCGGGTTGTCGTTGGCGCTATTCAGCTCGTTTTCGATCAATTGGCGGAACATCGGCATGGTGTCGGCCAGGACCCCGATCACGTGCGGCGCGCAGCGGATCGAGTAGCGGTCCTGCAAGCGCTTGCCGTTGCGTTCCCACTGGTCGGTCGGCAGGTCGATGCGCAGCCAGGCGGCCACCTGCTGCATGCCCGGATGCGGCTTGGCCGAGAACAGCACCTCGTCGAAATGGTGGGCGTTGCCGTCCATCGCAAACGACGCCATGGCGGTGATGCGGGTGCACAGTTTGGCCAGGTAGTCGGCGCGGTCGTAGGCCAGGCAAGCCAGCGCAGTCATGACGGCGGTGCCGTTCATGATGGCCAGGCCTTCCTTCGGGCGCAGGCGCAGCGGGGTGATGCCGGCTTCCTGCAGCGCCTGGGCGGCAGGCACCTGCTCGCCGTTGCGCCACACTTCGCGCTCGCCGCACAATACGGCGGCCAGGTAGGACAGCGGCGTCAGGTCGCCCGAGGCGCCGACCGAACCTTCGGAAGGGATCAGCGGCAGCAGGCCGGCATCCAGCAGGCGGGTAATCTGCAGCAGCAGTTCAACGCTGACGCCGGAGAAGCCTTTGCTCAGCGAAGCCAGGCGCGAGGCCAGGATGGCGCGCGACTGCGCCGGCGTGAAGTACTCGCCCAGGCCCACGCCGTGATAGGTGTACAGGTGATGCGGCAGGTCCGGCACCAGCTCCGGCGGCACCGTGACGGTGCATGAATCGCCATAGCCGGTGGTCACGCCATAGATGGTGCCGTCCTCGCGCAGCAGGCGGTCAAGGAAGTTGGCGCCGCGCTCAATGGCGGAGCGGAATTCAGGATCGTCCGACAGCACGGCGGCCGCGCGGCCGTGCGCGATATCGACGATGTCTTCAATCGACAGGTTGTCCCGGTCAAAGCGCACGGTGCGCTGTGGGTTGTTCAGTTGGGCGATGTCAGCGAGATGCATCGTTGTGTTCCAGTTCAGGTAAATGCCAGAAATCGTAGAAATTGAACCACTGCAGCGGCGCGCGCAGGGTGTGGTGTTCGAGCCGGCGGGCGTAATCGGCGGCCAGCACTTGTAGTGCGGCTTCGCGCCCCTGGCGCGGGATGCGCACCTGGTCGCGGAAGTGCTCGAAATGCACTTCCGAACGGCTGCCCCGGCGCACCGAGAACAACAGGTAGACCGGGCATTGAAGGATGCTGGCCAGCATATGCGGGCCAATCGGGAACGCGGCCGGGGCGCCGATAAAGTCAGCCACCGCCACGCGAGGATTCAGGGATACCGGAATGCGGTCGCCGGCGATCACCACGAACTCGCCGCGCGCCACACGCTCCGACAGCATCATCGCGGTGGCGGGCGACATCTCGGTCACCTGCAGCAGGTTAAGCTGGCTCTCCGGATTCAGGCGCCCCAGCATGGCGTTGAAGGCTTGCGCATGCTTGGTGTGGACCAGCACCGTCAGCTTGATGTCGTGGCGCTGGCGCGACAGCACGCGGCACAGCTCAAGGTTGCCGAGGTGGGCGCACACCAGCAAGCCGCCGCGTCCCGCCGCCACCGCATCGGTAATCAGTTCGCCGCCATGCAGCTCGACCGAATTGAAGTCGAACAGACCGCCCCACAGCAGCATTTTGTCGAGAATGCTTTCGCCAAAGGCGCTGAAATGGCGCATCACGCCTGCCGGCTCGGTGGAAGTATGGCCTGCGACGCGCTGCAGGTACTCCCGCGAAGCGCGGCGCGGCAGCGGCTTGGCCATCACGTACCACGCCAGCACCGGATACAGGACCAGGCGGAACGGCCAGCGGCCGAACACGCGGAAAATCCAGAACATCAGGCGCATGCCGGCCACGAAGCTTACTTCGTTGATCGATGCCCAGTGCAAGCCGCGCGCGCTCATTGTGCCCGCCATTTCCGCGCCAGCAGTTTTGGGATGCGCGGCAGCATGCCGAAGAACAGCACCGTGTGCATGCGGGTGATCAGCACGTTGTCGCGCCAGACGCGGAAATGCGATACGCCGTCCACCGGATAAGAGACGCGGGTTGCCACGTTCACCACCCTGAGGCCGGCCCAGAACAGGCGCACGATGATGTCGGTGTCGAAATTCATGCGCGAACCGATGGCCTGGCGCGCAGCGAGCGCATTGACCGCCGCCACCGGATAAACCCGGAAGCCGCACATGGAATCCTTGATCTCGAACGACAGCGTATTGATCCAGACCCAGATATGGGTGGCGTAGCGGCCATACAGGCGCGCCTTGGGCACCGATTCGTCGTAGATCGGGTAGCCCGATACCACGGCAGCAGGATGGGCCGCGGCCTGCTCCAGGAATTTCGGCACATCGGCCGTCTGGTGCTGGCCGTCCGCATCGATCTGCACTGCGTGGCTGTAGCCGAGTTGCCCTGCGCGGCGGAAGCCGGACAGCACCGCCACGCCCTTGCCCTGGTTGCGCGGCAGGCGTTCCAGCGCGACGCGTTCGCCGTGCTGCGACGCCAGCGCATCCAGTACGGCGGCGCAGGAAGCGCAACTGCCGTCGTCGACCAGGATCACGGGCACCTCGTGGCGCAGCAAGCCTTCCAGCACAGTGCCGATGGCATGTTCGTGGTTATACACCGGCACCACGATGCAGGGTTTGAAATCAGGCATGGCTGCCTCCCAGCATAATGCGGCCACTCGAATGCTGGCCCATCGTGGAACTGTAGCTGAAACGCAGGCTGTGCTTGGCCGCGTCATATGCCAGTTCCAGGTGCACCGGCTTTTCCGGCGAGATCACCTGCTGGAACTTGAGCTGGTTCAAGCCCTTGAATTGGGGCGGCAGCGGGAAATACTGGCGGCCATAGTGGATGGCCCACTCCACCTGCACCACGCCGGGCAGGATAGGCGCCACATCAAAGTGTCCATCGAAATACAGCAGCCGGGCCGGCGCTGTGATCTCCAGCAGCACGCGCCCTGCTTCGCTTTCCAGTTCGCGTACCAGTGGAAAACGCGGACGCTCGTCGCCCGGCAATGCGAGCAAGGCGGCCAGCGTGAGCTTGCCCTGCGCATTGACCGGCATCTGGTCCAGGTAGCGCCAGCGGCGCGGCAAGGCAACCGCATCCACTACGCCGGCCAATACCGCGCGCAGGCGTGCATTCAGCGCCTGTTTGCCCTGCTGGTCCAGCAAGGCACGGCCCTCTGCGCTTGGCACCACGAAAGCGGCCAGGCGCTGGCGCTCGCCCGGCACGGGATCGCACAGCGCCACGCGCGCTTCGGCAGCCAGCCCGCATGCCAGCAGCGCTGCTTCCATCGCGTCCAGGGAAACGCGCTTCTCTTCAATCTTGACGATGCGGTCGCTGCGGCCTAGCAGACGGAAGCCGCCATCAGTAGCCGCCACACGGTCCGCCAGCGCAAGCCAGTTGTCGTCGGCAAGGTGCGGCGAACGGACTGCCAGGGTGGCGTCTTCCTCATGGACGCGCCACGCCACAGTCGGAAACGGAAGCCACGCGTCGTCGCCAATATCGCGGCGCTGGCGCCAGGCCACGCCGCCGGTTTCGGAACTGCCGTAGACTTCGACCGGCACCTGTCCAAGCAAGGCGCCTGTCGCCAGCGCAGCATCGGCCACCAGCGGGCCGCCCGACGAGAACACGCCGCGCAGCATGGCTGCCGCAGCGCTCCAGTCCAGGTGCACAGGCAGGCGTTTAAGGTGCGCCGGGCTGGCCACCAGCAGGCATGGCCCCGCTGCCATGGCCGGCAGCAGTTCTTCAGGATAGACGATGCTGGCGGCGTGAACTGCGCGCCCGCAAGCCAGCGGCCACAGGACTTTGAACAGCAAGCCGTAGATATGCTGGTGCGACACCGTCGCCAGCACCGCGGCATTGCCGGCGCGCGCGCCGAACAGTTCCTCCAGTGTCGCAACTTCGCTCGCAATCTGCGAGAGCTTTTTTGGAATAGCTTGCGCCGCGCCGGTGCTGCCGGAGGTGAACACGACCAAAGCCGGCATATCCGGGTCGAGCGCGGCAAAGGCCGCTTCCTTGGCCATGGCGCCGGCCGCTGCGGCTTGCAGCGGCGCCAGGCTGGCTGGAAACTCGCCGAGGAAACCATCCACCGCACCGCGCAGTGCTGCGCAACTGGCCGGCAGCGTATCCGCGCTCAGCCAGATGGTCTTGCCCGCGTGCCAGGCGCCCAGCAGCGCCGCGGCAAATTCAATACTATCTTCGAGGAACAGCGCAAAGTTGCTGCCAGCCTGCGCGCGCAGCAAGGCGTGCCAGTCGCGCACACGGGCCAGCAACTGCGCATTGTCGACGCCCTGCCCCGCGCGCCAGCCGGCCAATGCATCGGCCGGGCGCGCCGCAATGGCGGCGTACAGATTTTCGATACGGTCAGACATTATGCAAGCGCTTGAAACGCAGGCGCACCAGATACTCTGCGCCAAACAACAGCGCCATCAGCGCATAGGAAATCACACCGGTGTACAGCGACCACACGGCTTCCGGCGCCCACAGCGCGGTGCCGAAAGCAATCGCGCCGTTGATCACAAAGAACCCGCACCAGACCTGGGTCACCTTGCGCATATAGGCCTGGGCCACCGCCGGGAAATCCTCGCCGCGCAGGCGTGCCATGCGCTCGACGGCCGACATCGGCGTGGTGAGGCTGTAGGCGAAAGCGGCCAGCAGCGCGGCGCTTACCAGCACCGGGTACAGTTTCAACGGCAGCAGCATATTGCTCCAGATGGCCGCCGCCACCAGTACCAGTGCACCCGCTACCGACCAGCGCGCAACGCCGTTCAGCTTCAGCGCCGGCAGCCGCGAGAGGGCCGCCACCAGCAGCAAGCCGGCCAGCCAGCGCGGCTCGATGCGGCCGTGGCCAAACCAGATCGCCAATGGATACAGCAGGGTAATCGCTGCCGCCAGAACACTCATCCTCATCGTACTTACGCAACCTGCTCCGTCTTGCCGGCCAGCGCCTCCACCACGTCACCGATGGTACGGATGGTCTTGAACACTTCCGGTTGCAGGCGTTGGCCGGTGAGCTGTTTCAGCTTCACGGCCAGGTCGACCGCATCAATGCTGTCGATATCCAGGTCTGCGTACAGGTTGGATTCCGCGGTCAGTTCCGACTTGTCCAGTTCAAACATGTCAGCGAGCAGGTCGACCACCCAGGCTTGCAACTGGTCTTTGCTCATTTCTTTCAAATCAATCATCTTTCACCCCTACGTTGTTTTATTTCTGTCTGTGGCTTTCAATCATCGCCGCCAGCGCCTGCACCGAGGCGAAATGGCGGCGGGTCTCCTCCGAATCGGCGGAGAGCGAAATGCCGTATTTCTTCTGCAAGGCGACGCCCAGTTCCAGCGCGTCGATCGAATCCAGGCCCAGGCCTTCGATGAACAGCGGCGCGGCGCTATCAATATCATCCGGTGTGATGTCTTCCAGTTGGAGGGCATCGATGATCAGTTGTTTCACTTCGAGTTCAAGCATTGCTTTGGCACTTTCCGGCAAAATAATTTTGTAAGAAGTCGGTCAATTGGCGCGCTGCCATCACATCGCTGGCGCCCTCCGTAAATCGCGCAACCGCCAAATCATCCTGCACGTCGATCTGGATCAGGAAGCGGCGCGACGGCACGCGCCACCACTTTTCGCCCTTGTGCAGCGTGGGCGGGTCGCATTGCAGCAGTATCGGGGTTATGTCGCGCCCGCCGCGCACGGCAATATTGGCGGCGCCGCGCTTCATGCTGATCACGCCATCCTTCGGCGTGCGCGTCCCTTCCGGGAAAATAATCAGGTTGTTGCCGCGTTCCAGCGAAGCGATGCATTCGTCCACCAGCTCCGCGCCGCCTTCGTTATTGATATAACCCGCCCCCCGCACCGGGCCGCGCGTGAACGGGTTGTTCCACAGCGCGCCTTTGACGATGCAATCGGCGTTCTTCACAAAAGCCATCAGGAACACGGTATCGAGCAGCGTCGGGTGGTTGGCCAGGATCAGCATGCCGCCGCGCTCCAGCTTTTCCAGCCCGCGCACTTCATAGCGCAGCACACCGATCGCCCGCATCATGTCGATGTAGACGCGGAACGCGCCGCGGATCACTGTGCGCGCTGCATTGACGCGGCGCTGCCGGTCCCGTATCGCCAGGTTCATCACCGGGAACACGAAAAGCCCCAGCACGATCCCGCCGACGCCAAAGACCACGAAGCTCAGCCCCGTGACAAAAATCCGCCAATACCGATCAAGCATCACGGCTCCAGATCCAGCGCAAGCGGCCGTCGCAGCGTTCCAGCTTGCGCGCACCGCTGGCGTGGAAAGCCGCCACTTCAAGGCTGCCCGGCATATTTGCCGCAGGCGCCTCTGCGCACTGCTCCCATTCGAGCCGGATCGCATCGTCGCCGGCCGGCGCAATCAGCCATGCCCATGCGTGCGGCTGCTCTTCGCATTCTTCGAACGGCGTAAACAATTCCGGCAGCGGGCAATCGCAGGCCACCAGCAAAACCATCGGTGCCCCATCAGCCAGCAAGCCGCAAGCTTCGATCAGCGCGTGTTCGACCGAGGCGCTGCCCGAGGCCAGCGCAGTGTAATTGGCGCGATCGCTGCGCGCGATGCTGAACAAGCCCGGGATCGCGTTGTGCACCGCCATGCCGAACGCCATTGGCGACAGCGGCTCGCCGCGCGCCAGGTCGGACAGCAATTCAACCGCACGCCCCACGTCGCCATGGCGCGAACAGAAAACGGTTGCAACATCGCTGCGCCCGCCCAGGCAGTCGTAAGCCACTTCCAGCGCCATTTTGCCGAGGAAGCCGGCACGGCGGCGCAGCATGGCCGGCATGGCCTTGACGCCAGGCTCCTCGCCCGCGCGGATCGCAAACGGTGCTTGCGCCCAGGCCTGCCAGGCTTCAGGCGTGATTACGCCCGGCGCCCATGCGGAATGCCTGAGGATTGAAAAACTAATGCCCTGGGTGCGCACTTTGGTGAACTATCGGAAATCTGGAGGAAGCCGGCGATTATAAACGAACAGGCCCCCGCCGGGATATAAACCTTATCCCCGCAGCAACATTTTTTTGCATATTGGCACCGAAAAGCATCAGAACGTCGTTTAAATTCTCTCCAAAACTCACATTTCCCATCTCTTCTTGTCATCATTGCTCGTGATAAACTCCGGGCGAGCTATTTTCAGGAAAGATTTGAATGGCAGTAATGTCGTGGTTTGGCTGGTCTGTGCTGTGGACGCTCCCCCTGGTCTGGCGCCTCGTGAAGGTGTTCCTGCTAAAGAGAACCACCTTGCTTGGACAGGGCTTCATTCGCCTGGTACTGGGCACCCTGCTGATGTTGCTGGCGAATTCCACTGCAGCGGCAATGGGCGGCCGCTCCGGCATTTTCGTGATCCTGGCGATCGGCGCCGTGGCCATCCCATGGATATTCGGCTACCGTGCACTTGAATTCCTGGCCTGGTGCGGCCGGGCCACCCGCCTCATCAAACGGCCCGCCGCGCCAGAGCGGCGAGCGCCAGCCCGCAGCGCGCCCCACGCTGCCGCCCCTGCCAACCCGGCACGCAGCGGTGAGCGCTTCGTGGACAAGCGGCCTGCATGGGAAACTCCTCCTGACGCCGCGCCGGCAAGATTCTTTGGCGCGGATGCCGTGGAAAAGGCGCGCGCCCCGGCGGCACGCCCAAGCGCCGAGTGGGCCGAAGTCGAAAGTTTGCGCGCTACTCCGGCCATGCTGGCCCGCGCCAAAGCCAAGGAGGAAGCCGACGCCCAGGCCCGCCATGCGCAAACAGTCAGGATTGTGAAGTCGCCCCAACCTGCCGCCGAGCCGGTACGGGCCGTGTACGTCCCTGCACCCCAGGCAGCGGCACCAGCCTTCGTTCCGGCGCCCCAAGCGGCTGTGGTGGAAGTGCAGGTCATCCACACCGCGGTTGAAGTGCGCACGATTACCAGCTCCTTGCCTGAACCAGCTTGGATCAACGAAACACCAAGCGTGCCGCTGCCGCCCCTCCCGCTTGCGAAAGCTCCGGTTGAAGTGGAATACACGCCATTTACGCCGGCCCCGAGCCCTGTGCCAACGCTCGAGTGGCAAGAAACCGCGCCGCCTGTCCATATCGAGACGCGGCCAGTCGCCGCTGCCGCCCCGATTTCCGCTGCCCCGCCTCCGGTCGCTCCGGTCGCACCAGCCGTTCCTGTTGCGCCGGTGGCAGAGCCGATCACGCTTCTTGCCCAGCCTGAGGCCGATGTCGAACTGCCCGGCCTGGATTTGCTGGACGCGTATTCGGAAGCGAAGTTCGAGGTCTCCGGCGCCGAACTCGAAGAAACCGGCCGCCTGATCGAGCAGCGCCTGAAGGAATTCAAGGTCCCGGTGACCGTGCTTGGCGCGTCCGCCGGCCCGGTGATCACCCGTTTCGAAATCGAGCCAGCGATTGGCGTGCGAGGCGCTCAGATCGTGGCGCTGGTCAAGGACTTGTCGCGTGCGCTCGCAGTCACTTCAGTGCGAGTGGTCGAAACCATCCCAGGCAAGACCTGCATGGGACTCGAACTACCGAATACCCGGCGCCACATGATCCAGCTTTCCGAAATACTGGCATCGGACGCTTACCGCGCCTCGCGCTCGCAACTGACGCTGGCAATGGGCAAGGACATTACCGGTGCCCCGGTCGTGACCGACCTGGCACGTGCGCCCCACATGCTGGTGGCCGGTACCACTGGCTCCGGCAAGTCGGTGGCAATCAATGCCATGATCGTATCGTTGCTGTACAAGGCCACGCCGACCGACGTGCGCCTGATCATGATCGATCCGAAGATGCTGGAACTGTCCGTCTACGACGGCATTCCGCATTTGCTGGCGCCTGTGGTCACCGACATGAAGCTGGCTGCCAACGCGCTCACGTGGTGCGTGGCCGAGATGGAAAAGCGCTACCGCCTGATGTCCGCCCTCGGCGTGCGCAACCTGGCCGGTTTCAACCAGAAGATCCGCGACGGCAAGGCGGCCGAGAAGTACATCACGAATCCGTTCTCGCTGACCCCGGACGCGCCGGAGCCACTGTCCACGCTGCCGACCATCGTCGTCGTCATCGACGAATTGGCTGACCTGATGATGGTGGCCGGCAAAAAGATCGAGGAGCTGATTGCCCGCCTGGCCCAGAAAGCCCGCGCCGCCGGCATTCACTTGATCCTGGCGACCCAGCGTCCTTCGGTGGACGTGATTACGGGCCTGATCAAGGCGAATATCCCGACCCGCGTCGCGTTCCAGGTTTCTTCCAAAATCGACTCGCGCACCGTGCTTGACCAGATGGGCGCGGAAACCCTGCTGGGCCACGGCGACATGCTGTTCCTGCCGCCCGGCAGCGGCTACCCGCAGCGCGTGCACGGAGCTTTCGTATCCGATGAAGAAGTGCACCGCGTGGTCGATTACCTGAAACAGTTTGGCGAGCCGGAATATGAAGAAGCGATCCTGGCCGGCACCCCGACCGAAGAGCCGGCGCCAGACCTGCTGGGCGACGTCAGCGCGGGCGAAACCGATCCGCTGTACGACGAAGCGGTAGCCTTCGTCATCCGTACCCGCCGCGCGTCGATCTCATCTATCCAGCGCCAATTGCGGATCGGTTACAACCGCGCCGCCCGCATGGTGGAAGACATGGAAGCTGCCGGCATCCTGTCATCGATGTCGACCAATGGCAGCCGCGAAATCCTGGTCCCTGTCGCATCGGATTGAGCGTCGTGTCAACGGTGCGTCCCCGATATCAGGCGGGGACTAAGATCGAGGCATCAAGGTTTTGCTGACTTCAAGGAGGCGGTATGGAGCGATTCCTGATCGTCTATCGTGGCGCGCCGGATGGCACGGCCGAGGCACGCCAGCACGTTCCGCAGCGCTGGGCCAGCTGGTTCGACTCACTCGGCGCGCGCCTGCTGGACCGCGGCAGCCTGAGTCACGCCAGCGTTGACATCGACACCCGGCTGGCCGGCCCCAAATCGTCCAGCAGCTCGCTCGCCGGCTACTCCGTGCTGGCAGCGACGGACTTCAACGAAGCCGTCGCCCTGGCCGAACAGTGCCCGATTTTCGACGAACACGGATCGCTCGAAATCGCTCACCTGGCCAGGCTGGCGACTTCGGAATCGGTCAACGCCGCACCGTAGATGCGCAAATCGTCCATCGACCCTTTATAGGGCGCATCCCACCAGTTGACGCCCAGCGCAAAGACTGCATTGGCCGTGGTGAACACGTTCGGGAAATTCACACCGCTGAAGCGCTTCGCCCCGTTGACGTACACGTTGAGCGTACCATTCTTGACCGTGAACGCCACGTGCGACCACTGCCCGCTTGGGATGTTCATGCCCAGTCCCGCGTCATACCATGCCGTTCCCGACCACAGCATGCTGGCGCCGCCGACAAAGTCATGTCCCTTTGGCAGGAAACTGATCCAGGAATCGCCAGTGCGCGCGCCAAAGAAAGTGGTCGAGAAGGCAGTCAGCTGTGCAGGCTTGAGCCACATCGCGACCGTATAACTGTTGCTCGAGATCAGCCCATCCGGCAGCCTCACACCTGTCGCGCCGTTGAAGACGGCCGCACTGCCCTTCACGCCCGCTTCATAAGACATGCTGCCACCGGCAACATCGATCTTGCTGCCGACAACCATGCCGGCCCCGTAAGCGCCGGTGGAATCGGCGAGACTGCCGTCAAACGTATAGTGTGCAACCATGCCGCCCAGCTTGCGGACTGTGACGACAAAGGTCTTGACGGCCCGCGCATGCCCCTTGGTGATGGTAGCGGTCAGCGTAACGCTCACGTCGTTGGCTGGACTGGTTACCTGCCCGGTATTGCTTAACACCGAGGGATTGGACGACGCCCACGAGATCACTGAATCACGCGCCGCACTGGTCGGCAGCACGATATCGCCGGTCACCGCATTGGTATTGCCCAGGCTGAGTTCACTATAGACTGCCTGTACTACCTGCATGTCGCTGCGAAGCGGAAGCCGGCTGCCCATGACCGAGATCCCGTCACGCGAGGTCGCGGTGAACGTCATCACATAGCTCCTGGACGTTTCATCCCACTGGTTCAGGAACACGCCCTTGAAGGGCGGCGAACCGGCCAGGTTGATCTCGGCCTGGTTATTCCCCACCAGCGCCCAGGTTCCGGATGCCGCCCCGCCGATCGTACCGTTCGCATTCAGGGTGAGCAGCTTCGACTTCTTGATGGCAGCCGAAATATCCTTGCCATGATTGACGAACATGTAGTCGCCGAACACGAAACCGCGCGGCACCGCGGCCAGCGTTTCGTTCGTATTGCGATACGGCGCCACCACCGGCCATCCGTCCGCATTCATGAACATCTGGTGCACGCGCACCTCATGCTGCTCGCCGCGCTCAGGGAAGCGGCTGTGGAAAATCAGGAAATGCCTGCGCGTAGCCGGATCGTAATACGCCGAATTGTGGCCTGCCGAGACGTAGCCGGTTCCAATCCCGGTTCCCGCCTCGCCGATCTTGCGCTCGAACAGGAAATTGCCCATGATTTTCACGCCATAAGGCGCAATCGACGCGTCGTCAAACAGCGGCTTCGCCGGATCCGCCTTGACGTTCGCCATGTTCACGCCCTGCGCATCGACATACGGGCCATCGGGCGATGTGGATCGCGCCACCCGCATGTTATAGCCACCCGCGGCATCCAGACCGCCAAAGGAAGTGAACAGATAGTAGTACTGTGTGACGGGGCTGTACATCACATACGCGCCCTCGATCCGGCTATGGTTGCCGCCCATCAGGCGCTTGCCATAGCCCTGCCCCGGCAGAGGCATGCCGTTCACAGGATTCATCTGCATGATGAAAATGCCGCCTGAGTATGAGCCATAGACCATCCACAAGCGCCCGCCATTATCGAAAAACACGTTCGGATCGACGGTATTCGGATGTTTCAAGGCGTCGTAGATGGTGCCGTCGTAGCTGGCTTGCCCCCACATACCCGACTTCAGGATGATGCCCTTGTTCACGTAAGGGCCCTCGATGTTGTCGGCAACCGCAATACCGAGCGCCGAGCGCGGCGAATCGCCCTTGCAGGCGTTGTAATACATGTAGTACTTGCCATCGGCGAGACGGATCACGTCCGGTGCCCACAAGGTATTGGTTTGCGCCCAGTTGAACGTTTCGGCCAGTTCCGTAAAGACGTTGCTTGAACCGTTCAGGAACAATTTATTGGTCGCGCTGACGGAAGTTGTAATCTGGTTCCAGTTCATCAGGTCCGTCGATTTGGCCGACGCCAGGTGGGATCCGAATACATAGAAAGTGCCGCCCGTCCTGATCACGGAAGGATCGTGCACCGAGGCGTTCTGGAAGGTCAGCGGCGCATAGGGTGCTTCGGCCGTGGCATTGAGGGACAGCATGGAGGAGGCCAATACAGCAGCAGCCCCACATCGCGAGAAGGGTTTGGTCACGTTCGTCTCCAATTATGTTTTTACGCAAGTTAGCGCGCTGAAATTGGAGTGTCCAATGACCTTTTCTGTCCTTGCGATAGCGAAACCGGCATCAAGGGCGGCAAATCAACCCAGATGAGAGCGGAGGAATGTACACCCTTCGTCCAGCGCCAAAGCGCCTTCCGGGAAGTGCTCCGCATCCTTATAAAATTGGATGAAGCCATGTTGCTGGCCTTCATAAACCCTGGCCACGGCATCGACGCCAGCCTCCTTCAGGGCCTTTGCATAAGCCACACCCTCGTCGCGAAGCGGATCGTGTTCGCCGACCTGCACCAAAGCAGCGGGAAGCCCCTCATGCCGAGCTCCAAGCGGTGCAGCCAGCGGGATGTCAGGATCGATCCCCTGCGGCACATAGGCAGCGATCACTTTGGCATTCATGGCGCGGGTAGGGAAATTCTTTTCGCCGAATTCACGCCACGAGGCGCTCTCCATCCTGTTGTCCAGCGGTGGATACATCAGCCACTGCGCGGCGATCCCCGGGCCATGCCGATCGCGGGCCAGGATGGACGCCGCGGCCGCCAGATTGCCGCCGGCGCTATCGCCACAGACTGCGATCTGTCGAGGGTCGCCTCCGATCAGCGCACCTGCGTTTGCCATCCATTCCAACACTGCATAGACATCATCCAGGCCGGCTGGAAACGGATGTTCAGGCGCCAGGCGATAATCAACAGCGAAGACAAGCGCGCCGGTTTTATTTGCAATTGCGCGCGCCAGGACGTCATGGGTATCGAGATCGCCAGCGACAAAGCCGCCGCCGTGGACAAAGAGAATCATTGCCAGCGCAGCCAGGCCAGTCGTTTTCGGAACATAAAGACGGGTTGGGATGAAGCGATCCGGCTCTTTCGCCACAATGTGCAGCAATCGCACTTCCGCAACGGGATCAGGTGACCCGGCAGCCGGAGTCTTCGCCCGGTAATTCCCGCGCATTTCCTCGGCAAACTTTGCAAGCTCAGCATCAGGTAGGACTAGCCTTTGCATGGATCGCTCCCCGGCAGATGTCATGAAACTGTAACTTTGCTTCGCTATGATCCGATATTTTGCATGATCAAGCGAACTTACAACGTACTGTTCCTCAGCACACAAAACACTGCCCGCAGCATCATGGCCGAGGCGATGTTGAATGCCGTCAGCGGTGGCCGTTTCCAGGCATTCAGTGCTGGCACCCAGCCTGCCGGCAAGCTGAATCTCTTCGCCGTGGAACAGATCAGGGCCCTTGACGACACACTGGCTGGCTTGCGCAGCAAATCCCTGGAAGAATTTTCTGCGCCCGGATCACCGGAAATGGATTTCCTCATCACCGTATCCGATATGGCATCCGGCGAAGCGTGCCCGAACTGGCCCGGCCAACCCGCCACGGCGCACTGGAACTTCCGCGATCCTGCCGCGGCCCAGGGATCGATGGAGGAGATCCGCCAGGAGTTTTTTACAGTCTGCCGCGAGATCAAGACCCGCCTGGAAATCTTCCGCAACCTGCCAGAGGAGGCCCTTGACAAAATGGCATTGCAACGCAAAATAGCGAGAATTGCTGGCGTCCAGCTATAACCTTTGCTTAAAGACCAATCGATGCTCTTTCAATTACGTGCCCTCGCCGCTTCCGTCTCGCTGCTCTGCTTGGGAGCTGCCCAAGCCGGCGGTCTCGAATTCCGTTTCAATGACGCGCCGGCACGCCTGTACAGCGCTGCCGTTAAAAAAGGCGAGATCGATGCTGCCACTGCCGAATCGATTCGCCGCCTGCCCGAAACAGCGGCGATGGTGCGCAAAATGAGGTTGAAAGATGCTGATGCGTTCATCGAGTATTTGCGCGGCATGGGCCGCGATGCCAGGCAAGTCGAACTCGCGTCCCAGTTGCAGGCTGAATTCGCGAACGAAAAGGACGGGAAGTTTGCCGTGGCGGCCGCCGAGACCACGCGACAGCTGAAGGCCTACCTGCCGCCTGAGTTCTCGGCCAAGCTGACCGTGCACTTCCTCTTTGGCGGTAACGCTATGGGCTTTGCATTTGACGACATGCACGACGACGTTTACGTCAACCTGGCTCGCTTCACGCAGGCAACGGCTGAAGAGCTGGCCGAGGTGGTATCCCACGAGCTGTTCCACGCGGTGCAGTCGCATGTGATGACGGCCCCGCCGCGGCCGCCTGCCGGCATGGCCCAAGCAGCCACGGGCAAGGTCTGGATGAACCGCTTGCTGTACGACCTGGTGCAGGAGGCGACCGCCGAACTGTTTTCGCATCCGATTGCCGACCGCCCTGTCACGCCGTTTTCCAAGCGCGGCAAGGAACGCATCGCACGCAATCTCGGCCGCATCAAGAACATCGCGGCCCTGATGGAAACCAGCAGCTTGCGCCTGCTTCTGGCTCCGCCGCGCGACGAGGACCACTACGACCGCGTTTACGGCATTCTTTTCTACGGCGATTTCGACGACATGGGTTACGACATGGGCTGGGTGATGGCCAATGCGATCGAGCGCAAGGACGGCAAACAAGCCATCTACCGCTTGCTGCAAGGCGAGCCGAAACAATTCGTCCTGCGCTACCAGCAAATCGCAGAAAGCGATCCTGCCCTGTTCCGGTTTAACGAAGACTTCCTGGCCGCTGTACGGGCCCTCTAGCATTCACTCGGTATTGGTAGGCGCAGCAGTCGCTTCGCTGCTGGGCTGCTGCACGCTTGCCCGGGACGTGTCCCGGCCCGAACTACATTCATCGTCCAGCGGCAGCACAATCGGCACGCGCAGGCAGATGCTCTGCGTAGGCAGCACTTCGCACCAGTCCCGGATCAGGTCGCGATAAGCGGTGCCGACGGCGCGTATATTGCGATTCAGGTCGAACAGGCCGAGTGGATTGACCGTGCCGCGGTTCTCACGCAGGGCGACATCCCAATCGACCTGGTCGATCAGCGAATACCAGGTGAACCCGACGATGGGCACGCCATTATTGCGCACCCTCAGCACATTCGCCCATTCCTTGCGCAACCAGCGCACCGCTTCGTCGCCGCCCGGACCTTCCATCAGGTTGGTCTCGGTATGCATGACCGGCAGCCGGTAGCGGTTGTAGTACTGGTGGGTAATTACCGCATAGCCAAAGATCTCGCCCGATGCGCGTGTTGCGCCATCCGCACTGACGTGGTGCTCGTTGGTCATATAGTAGTCATTGCCCATGATGCACTGGTGCTTCAGGTTGTTGTCGAGGAAAAAATGGTACTCCTCGCGCGTCATGCCGTTATCCAGCAAGTACTCATACAACTCGGAATCGACCCGGCGGCCATAATTCAGGTCCAGCGACAGGAAACGACGGGCGTTACGAAATTCCGATTGGGCAATAGCGGCCGGATTCTCGGGGTGGAAATATTCGCTTGATTCACTCTGCACGAACAAGGCGTCGGGCCTTACCTTGAGGATTTCGCGCATCGCCAGGATATTGGCCTTGACGATATTCTTGATGGCAGTGACAAACGCAAAGTCCGAAGCCAGCTGCTCGTTCCACCAGCCATACATGGCCGAAAACAAGGCGCAGATCTGCATCTCATTGACCGGCGTAAAGACCTGCACCCAAGGATAACGTTCGGCAAAGGCGCGCGCGTACTTCGCAAACTCGGCAGGAAAGTCGGGATTCTGGAAATTGCCGATCCAGTCCGGCACGCCGAAATGGCACAGGTCGGCCATCACAACGATGTTCCTTCGCCTCAATTCACGAAAAGTCTCGTCGGCAAATGACCAGTCATATTTGCCAGGCCCTGTCCAGGCCAGGTGCAGCGGCGCGCCATAGCGCAAGGCGCGTATGCCGAGCCGCTCGACCAGGTCAAAGTCGGTGCGCCAGTACTTGTAATGGCCGCACTTGTCCATTTCATCCATCCGCAGGCGGCCATTCTGGATGGTCGGAATGCTGTTCTCGATCCCGGTTGCAAAAATGAATCCGTTATACATGGCGGCACCTGAAAACGATATCGCCAAACGATACCGCTTTCCCGCCAGCCGCCTCGCTCGCTTGCCGCCCGGAAGGCCTGCGCTTTAGAAAGCGCTCTTGACCACGCCACCGTCGACGCGCAGCGCTGCGCCGGTAGTGGCGGAAGAGCGCGGGCTCGCCACATAAGCCACCAGCGAAGCCACCTCCTGCGGGCTGGCGAAACGCTTGATCAACGAGGTCGGCCGCACATGATCGAAGAACTCCGCTTCAACCTGCTCGAAGCTCTTTTCGGCCGAGCGCGCCATGCCTTCGACAAAGTCGCCAACGCCGCGCGATTTTGTTGGCCCTGGCAAGATGCTGTTGACGGTGATGCCCGTTCCTGCCACCGATTCGGCCAGTCCGCGCGACACTGCAAGCTGGGCGGTTTTGGTCATGCCATAGTGGATCATCTCGGTCGGGATCTGCACCCCGCTTTCGCTGGAGATGAAAATAATGCGCCCCCAGTTGGCCCGCTTCATCGCCGGCAGCACCAGGCGCGAAAGGCGCACGCCACTCAGCACATTCACGTCGAAGAAGCGCAGCCAGTCTGCGTCGGGAATGTCCTCAAAGGCTTTGGCCTCAAAGATGCCGAGGTTGTTGACCAGGATGCTGATACCCTCGTGGCGCCGCACTACTTCCTGCGCGGCATCGGCTTGGGAGAGATCGCCGGCAAAGCCCAGGACCGTACCGTGCGTTTCCGTCCGTATGCGTTCCATCGCTTCATCAACCCCAGCCTGCGTCCTGCCGTTGACGATGACGCTCGCGCCTTCCTGCGCCAGCAGGTGTGCGATGGCATAACCGATGCCCGCCGTACTACCGCTTACCAAAGCCAACTTGCCCTTGAGTTGCAGATCCATAGTGATCCTCCTTTAGTTTTCCCAATAGTCACGGCGCAACGCGATCAGCACCTCACGAATGCAGTCGCAAGCGGCGAGACTCTTCAGGATATAGCGGCGCACTCCAGACTTCAATGCACTTAATAGACGACGCTGAAGCGCTGGCGCGTATGGGATGGCTGCTCCAGTTCATCCAGCATCGCCACGGCATAGTCCTGCACCGAAATGCGGCTCTCGCCCTGTGCATCCTTCAAAAGCTGGTCGCCGCCAATGCGGAACTTGCCTGTGCGCTGGCCCGGTTCGATCAAGGCCGCTGGGCTCAGGAAAGTCCAATCCAGTTCGTGCTCCTTGCGCAGTTTCTCCAGTGTGTCGCGCGCACCCAGTGCGGACGCTTTCCACTGCTCAGGAAACTGCGGAGTATCGACAGCCTGCACGCCGGGCGCCACTTCCAGGCTGCCCGCGCCGCCAACCGCCAGCAGGCGCGGCACGCCGGCCTGCCTGGTCGCGCCGATGATGGCATCCACACCGCGGCCATAGTATTCACGAACGTCTTGCTGGGCATGGCCGCTGAACGCGCTGATGACAGCCTCGTGGCCGGCAAGCTGGCTGGCCAGTGTGTGCTGGTCCATCACATCGGTGCCGACCACTGTCAGGCCCGGCTGGGGCGCCAGGCGTTCCGGGCGGCTGACCAGGGCGGTGACCTGGTGGCCACGCGAAAGTGCCTCAGCCAGCAGGCCATTACCGATAAACCCAGTAGCACCGATTAATGCGATTTTCATGGAGAACTCCTGATTGATTGACGATGAATTCAGTATGCAGGCTTTACGATCCCGCGATAAGCAGGCAAACTCGACAATCACTATGAAGCCACACTTAACAATCGACCGTCTGAAACGCATGGCCATCTTTTCCCGCGTGGTGGAAAGCGGCTCCATGAGCGCAGCCGCCCGCGAACTGGCAATGACCACCTCTGCGGTCAGCCAGCAAATCCGGCAACTGGAAGCGGAGACCGGCCTGGCCCTGCTGCACCGCTCGACCCGCAGCCTGAGTACTACCGTGGCCGGCCAGACCTACTATGAGGATTGCGCCATCATGCTGCACGCGGCCCAGGCGGCCGAGCAGCGCCTGTCCGACTTGCGCGATGAGCCCCGTGGCGAACTGCGGGTGGCCTTTCCGGTTGGCTTCAGCGCGCACCTGGCAGCGGCCCTGGCGCCTCTGCTGCGCGCCCATCCGCTGCTCTCGCTGCGCCTGTTCGCCGAAGACCGCCGTGTCGACCTGATTGCCGAACGCATTGACCTGGCCATTCGCGTCGGCGCATTGGCCGATTCCACGCTGGTGGCGCGCCGCCTGACCGAGTGGCGCCATGTGCTGCTCGCGGCGAGCGCGTTCGCGCAGGAGCATGGCTTGCCGCAGTCGCCAGGGGAGTTGGCCAGGTTCCCGGTGCTCAACCTGAGCGTCGTGAACCAGGCTGAATTCATCGAGTTGTATCGAGCGGGCGAGCCAGCCCATCGCGTCCGCGTCAACGGGCCTGTAGCGGGGAACAGCTTTATTGCGCTCCAGCACATCATGCTGCAGGGTGCCGGCATCATGCGCATGCCAGGGCCGGATGCCACGCCCCTGATCGAAGCAGGATTGGCCGTGCCGGTGCTGCCGGAATGGTCGATGGCGCCAGTGGGCGTCTATGCGGTGACGGTGCAGCGCGACTCGCAGCCCGCCAAGGTAAGGCTGGCCATTGCTGCTCTACGGGAGTACCTGGAAAAGATGCCGTCTTAGTGCGGACCAAATGGTGTATGCTGCCGGCATGACTCAAGACACCGATATCCAGCTCAGCGGGCCCTTCAAGGCCGTCGACGGCGGCGGCCGCACCGTCGACATCAAATCCGTCCGTATCTTCGATGAAGGCTACGGCGTCATCGACCTGTACGTCGATCTGGCAGCCCCGGCCACCGACGGCTTGCACAAGGATCAGAAACTGATCGCAGAAATTGGCGCACGCCTGCGCGCCATGGGTTACAGCGGCCCCGACCTGACACCGGGCGATCCGGTGATCCAGGAAAAGCGCCTGATCGTGCTCGATACGCCCGACGAATTCCTGCCCTTCGCAGTGCGCAAGGGCTTCAAGGATCTCACCTCGGAGTTCGACGAGTAAGCCTGCCGCTTAGTCCCAGGCCCGGGCCTGCGAACGGTAGGCCGTCCACGTGAAGCCAACGCCGATCGACAGTCCACTATTCTTACGGAACAGGGGGCTTTCGCGGTTGGCCGCGTGGGTGTAATTGTCGTAGCGGGTGAAACCGAATACGCGCCAGTCGCGCGTCAACTCGTGCGACAGGCTGGCACCGAAGCGCGTCATCATCAAACCGGCTTTCGCTTCATAGGCGGGCCGCGACGCCGTCACGTATTGCGGTGCCACTTCGTAAAAGTACTGGTTCAGGCGAGCATTGCCAAACACCATGCCGATATTGGCATCGGCCTGCCATTGCTGGTTGCTGCCGCTGGTTTCGAACACGAGGCGCGGCTCAAACACCAGGCCCTGGCGGCGAAATCCATTGCCGACTTCGAGTGGCGTGCGGAGCGGCAGCTCCAGCCTTACGCGATTGGGGGCCGATGGCTCCGACAGCAGGACTTTCAGGCGCGGGCCAAATTCCAGCAGCGAATTCAAGTCCGGCATGCCGGTGCGCGCTGGCACATCGTCGGAGCGGGCCGGCAGCGACATTTGAAATCCGAGATCCAGGTCCACGCGATCAGTGTCGAACAAGCGCGCGCTCACGCCGGACCGATCCGCGCGCAGCACCTTGCCGCGATAGATCAGCATCGGCAGCACCAGGCCGCGGGTCGAGCGGTCGGCGGAACCGGGATATGCGGGTGTCGAGGCGGCGCCGCCAAACAGGCCGAACTCCCACAACGGCAAGTCGGGATCCGGTGTTGGCGCTGCGCTGGCCGGCAAAGCCAGTGCCAGCATGGCGATGCCAGTCCACATTCGCTGCTTCATATTCAATGCTCCAGAATTAGACGGTCAAAAGGCGTTGATGATACATCCAATCACGAACGCTATCCATGCCATAATTTCATTTTTTATAAGAATTGGATGCCATGAAGCTCGCCGCTACTTTGCCCTTGCTGCTCCTGCTTGCAGCCTGTAACCAGGAAAGCGCCACGCCGAACAAGGATCAGGCGGCAGCGCCGTCCAACAGCAAGACCATGAGCTGTGTGGCAGGCGGCCTCAAACTCTCCGGCATGGGCGAACCGGAAGTCGGTGTTGGCAGCTTCGGAATCCAGGGCGATATCATTACCGGTTTTGGGCTAAGCCTGAACGTCGAACATGCAGGCAAGGCCTACGAAATATCCAGCTCCCTGATGTCCTTGCCGATACAGGCCGGCACCTATCACTTTCCGGCGCTGACTGAGCCCGGGATGACGCTCGCTTCTTATAAGATCAGGACCAAGGACCGCGATTTGCTCAGGGACTACAACGGCGGCAACTATAGCCAGCAGTTCTCTCCGATCGAAAACGATCCGGAGGCGAAGCTCAAGATCCAGGTGGACAAAATGATTGTGTCCGATGCGCCACTGCCTGGCTTCAAGCGGGTCCACGCGGTGGGCCAGTTCGCTTTCAACGCAGCCGCCCTGCCCGCCTCGTCCCCAAGCGATGCTTGCGTCAGCAATGGCATTGCGCGCTCACTGGCGGGCGTTAAGGCCGGCAAGCAATTGCTGCCGATGTTTGATGCGGCAGTCTGCGGGGCTGAAAAGACGAACGTCCAGTGCAATTTCGAGGTCGTAATTGACCTTGTCCAGCTCAAGTAGCCAGGCTACTACGGGAACGTGCGCCCGTGAGACGCACGTTCCTTTCCAGGCTTCTTAAAACTTACTTCATTCCGTCAAGGGCCGGGCCGATCTGCGACACCAGCAGCGCCCTTTGCTTGGCACGCACGCGAATGCCGTTGCCGATACGCTTGGCGTCGACCAGCGCATCAGCCGAGAAGTGCTCCTGCACATAGGCTTCCATCTTTTCCGCGTCGGCCGCATTGACCGAACTGGCGACGATGGCGGGATACATGCGGTTGCCCGCTACCGAGTCCTGGTTCTTCAGCAGTGCCTCGCGGTGCTCCACTGCAAAAGCCCAGGCCTGGTCGACGTGTTCCGCCGAAGCCACGCTCGGCACCACCATGCTGGTGAGCTGGATCGGCAGTTCGGGCGACAGCGCGATCTGCAGTGTGCGCTCAGACAGCTTGGGGTCGATCGCCGAGGCCAGGGATCGTGCGAAGCGATTGCGTTCTTCAACCGACTGCGCCTTCAACGCCAGGCCCTTGAGCGCGTCATAGGTCGCCTCGTCCGCATAGCGGCCCACTACCGACATCACGAAGCTCAGAGAAGACGGCGGCAGGCTGGCTGGATCCGCCAGGTAGCGCTGGAAGCGCGCGCGGGCTTCGGCAATCACCTTCTCGTCGCCAGTGCGGGCCAGCACGCCGGCCAGCGCCGTGCGCAGTTGGCGATCCTCGACCGATTCCCCCGGCTTTTCTTCCCAACCCAGCGACTGGAACTTCGGCAGCACCAGCGTGGCAATGTAGCGGCCAAGCTTGGCGCGCTCCGGCGTGCCTTGCGCCAGGTTGTACAGGTTGCCCAGGTTGTTCAGCATTGCCCCCCAGACGGCCAGGCGCTGTTCATCCTTGAACTGGCTGGCCAGCGCCAGGTAGCGCGACAGGGGAATTCGTTCGCTCACCACCATGGCCCAGGCATCGCCCAGCAGCTTGACGCGGCTCGCATCCGGCAGCCTGGTGGCCATTGAGGCAAGTGCGTTGAAACTGGCGTCGTCATACTGCACGCGGTAGTAGCCGACACTTTCCGGGTCGATGATCAATTGGCCATCGCAGCCGGCACGGGTCAGCGTGGTGCTGGCGCCTGACAGCATGGTGTACTCCACCTTGCCGCCAACCGTCCCGATAGCGACGGGAATGTGCCACTGCCGTTGTGGCACAGGACTGCCATCCAGCACGAACGGCTGCTGGGTCAAGGTGACCTTGCGCTGGCCCCGTTCGCAGCTTTGCGCGACTTTCACCACAGGCACGCCGGCCTGGGTAGTCCAGTCGGAGGCCAGCGAGGCTACCGGCTTGCCCGAAGCCTTCTCCAGCGCAGCCCACAGGTCCGCGGTAGTGGTATTGGAGTACTTGTGCTTGGCCATATAGGCCTGGATACCTTTGCGGAATGCGTCCTCGCCCAGATATGCCTCCAGCATATGCAGGAAGGCCTGGCCCTTTCCGTAGGTGATGGCATCGAACACGCTGTTGGCCTGTTCTTCGTTTTCCACCTTGGTCTGGATCGGGTGCGTAGTGGCGCGCGAGTCGAGGTTCATCACACCCTCGCGTTCCACCATCGCTTCCAGCTGCACGCGCCACTCAGGATGGAATTTGGCCGTGGCCTTGGTGCCCATCCAGGACGCAAAGCCTTCGTTGAGCCAGAGGTTGTCCCACCAGGCCATGGTGACCAGGTTGCCGAACCACTGGTGGGCCATCTCGTGAGCGGTGACGGCGAACACGGTTTGTTTGGTGCTTTCCGGGTTCTTCTTCGCGTCGTACAACAGGGTCGCCTCGTTGTAGACAATGCCGCCCCAGTTTTCCATGGCGCCGTTCATGCCCGGAATAGCGATCTGGTCCAGCTTGGCCAGCGGGTATGGCTGGCCGAAGTAGTTGTTGTAGTAGCGCAGCAGGTCTTTGGAAGAGTCGAGCGCAAACTGGGTCGAGCCTTCCTTGCCGACAGTGGAGACAATCCCGATTTCGACGCCATCCTGCATGCCCGCATTGCGCGCCATCTCGCCGGCGACCAATACGAACAGGTAGCTCGGCATCTTTGGCGTCACACCGAAGGACACGCGCTGCAGGCCATTCGGCAGATTCTCCTGCTTTTCAGCCGGCGTATTCGAGAAAGCCTTGAAGCTGGCCGGGACGTCCACCGTCAGCTTGAACCTGGCGCGGAAGGACGGCTCGTCCCAGGTAGGCAGCAGGCGGCGCGCGTCGGTGGGTTCCATGGTCGTGGCCAGCAGGGACTTGTCGTCCGCACCGTTCTTGTACTTCAGGTAGAACAGGCCGCGCGGTTCGCGGTTGACCACGCCGCGGAACTTGAGTGCGAGGGTGTACTTACCCGGAGCCAGCGGCTTGCCCAGCTTGAAACTGAGGGTCTGCGCCTGCTTGTCCAGCACTGGCTCCAGCCTGGTTTCAGCCAGGTCCTTGCCGCTCAGGGTCGCCGCGTCGATTTCCATGTTCAGGGCGTTGAGCATGATGCTCGAGGTGGACTTCTTCACCTCGATTTCCACCGTTTCAGAGCCGCTGAAAGTATTGTTCGCCACATCCGGCACCAGGTGCGCCGTATATTGGAGCGGGATCACGTCCTTCGGCAGCTTGCCGGGGGTGGCGGCAAAGTTGAATGGCGTTTCGGCCTGGGCGCCCACGGCAGCCAGCGACAAGGCAAGTGCGGTCAGGGGAAGTCTCATGGATTCTCTCTTTTGGAATGGCTCGGATTGGCCAGCATGCATTGTAAGAATGCAGTGGCATCCCCGGCTTCGAATTGCGACAGACGGTTGAAATTCAGCTGCAAATTGCCAGAAATGCCACCCGAGCCGTTTTGAGCTGGAGTGCGATGTAGCGGTCACCGCGTAACAATTGCTTACCGGCGAAACAATTTTAGCGTCACCGTGTTTTCTTTCCAGGCCGTTCTAGAAGCAAGCGCCAATGACGGCGATATCAGGAGAAAAGAAAATGCAAAACAGCGCACGCACCAAAATTCATCCCATGATGGCCGTTGCAGCCGCTTCGGTAGCGATAGTAAGTCTGGTTGGAGCCGCTTCAATTGCCGGCCTGCTGCCGAACTCGCATGCGAACACGATGCCAAGCGAAGCCGGCGCACCGGTAGCTACGGTTGCGGCGCCCGCGGCTGTCGTAGCACCAGCGCCCGAACCGGCGGTACGCAAAGTAGTCGTGGAGCACAGGACCGTGACACATCATGCGTACCAGCCCCCTTCGCAAGCCACGCCAGGGCAATCGCAAGCGTCCCTGCAGTCCGCGCCAGCGGCTCCAGCACCTGCGCCAGCACCAGCGCCGCAGAACAGCGCCCTTGGCATCGGCATAGGCGCGGTGGTGGGCGGCTTGATTGGCAATCAGATCGGCGGGGGCACCGGCCGCAAGCTGGCCACCGTCGTCGGCGCAGTGGGTGGCGGCTATGTTGGCAACGAGATCGCCAAGCGCAACCAGCAGCCACCGCAACAGTAAAGCGATGCGGCTCGTTCAGGTCCATCCCTTCTGACGAGCCGCGTCTGCCTGGCGGCGCTTCTCGATTTTCGCCCGGTTATCGTGATCCAGCTTCACGTAGTCCGGATGCCTCGCGAAGTAAGGGCCCCAGCCAGCCATCTTCGTGCGTGAACGCCATTGTCCACGCGAGATTTGACGGGAATACGTAGAAGTCGGATAGCGAAGACGACTCTGGAAGCAGGTCGGTCACGAAGGCCTGCTTGCGATCGTTCGACAGAACCACGAACTCCACACCTGCCTGCTGCCTGTATTGCCCGACTGCCTCATCGCCCGAAATGGCGGGATAGCAATCAGCGCTGAATGCATGCCAAAGATATGCCTTGGTATTCACGCCTTGCGCCATTTTACCGAAGACCGCAAGCCAGTCTTCGGCAAGCCGACTCGCCTCCGCCTTGGTGAGCTGGCGCAGAACGCTGCCAGGAGCAACAAGTGCATGGTGTTCGCGACGCGGCATCTGCAACAGTCTCCAGTGGCTCAAATATGCAACGCATGCCCCAAGGCACGCAGCGCCGCTTCCTGAATTGCCTCGCCCAGGGTTGGGTGTGCGTGAATCGTGCCTGCCACATCCTCCAGCGTTGCACCCATTTCGATTGACTGGGCAAACGCGGCGGACAACTCGGACACTGCCTTGCCGACCGCCTGCCAGCCCACAATCAGATGGTTGTCGCGGCGCGCCACCACCTGCACAAAACCGTCCTTCGATTCAAGCGACATGGCGCGTCCGTTGGCAGCGAACGGGAACATCGCCTCGATGCAGTCGATGCCCTGGGCACGCGCCTGCTGGGGAGTAGCGCCCACCACCACCACTTCCGGATCGGTAAAACATACCGCGGCAATGGCCGCCGGACTGAAATGACGGCGTTTTCCGCTGATGATCTCGGCAACCATCTCGCCCTGCGCCATGGCGCGATGGGCCAGCATCGGTTCGCCAGTCACGTCACCGATGGCCCACACATCGCGCATCGAGGTGCGGCATTGGTCGTCGACCTTGATGAAGTGGCCATCCATGTCGATGCGCAGTTTCTCCAGGCCGAAGCCGCGGGTGTTCGGGCGCCGTCCAACCGCGACCAGCACCTGGTCCGCCGCCAGCACCGCTTCTTCGCCGGCAGCATTGCGGATGCGTACCGCGCCGCCCGCCTGGTCCAGGCCAAGCACGGAGCAGCCTAGATGGGTTTCGACGTCGAGCCCCTTGAGCGCAATAGACACCGGACGGGTCAACTCCGCGTCGTAGGCAGGCAGGATGCGCTCCTGTGCCTCCACCACGTGAACCTGCGCCCCCAGCTTGGCATAAGTAATGCCCAACTCAAGGCCGATATACCCCGCCCCCACCACCACCAGCTTGCCAGGCACGGTCTTGGGCGAAAGCGCTTCCGTTGCACTGATCACCTTGCCGCCGAACGGCATGAACGGTAATTCGGTAGCATGCGAACCGGTCGCCAGCAGCAGGTGCTCGCAGCCGATACGTTGCGGGCTCTCGCCGTCGCGAATTACTTCAACGGTCTTGCCATCGACAATATTGGCCCAGCCCTTGACGACACGCACGCCGCTTTTCTTCAGCAATGCCGCCACCCCGCCGGTCAGGCGTCCGACAATGCCGTCTTTCCACAGCACGGTCTGGCCGATGTCGATGCGCGGTGCCTGCACTGATATGCCTAGTGCCGAGCCACTGGCGAAATGGCTGGCTTTTTCAAATTCTTCCGCCGCATGGATCAAGGCTTTGGAGGGAATGCACCCGACATTGAGACAGGTGCCACCCAGTTCAGCGGCTTCGACCAGCGTAGTGGGAATGCCAAGCTGTCCGGCACGGATGGCCGCGATATAGCCGCCAGGGCCGCCGCCGATCACCAGCAGCGTAGTGGTATGTTGGTTCATCAATTACTCCACAAAGAGCATCGCTGGGCATTCCAGCAAGGCGCGGATGGCTTGCACGAACTGGGCCGCGTGCATGCCGTCAACCACACGGTGGTCGAACGAAGACGACAGGTTCATCATCTTGCGCACCACCAGCCCGCCCTGGCGCACCATCGGGCGCTCCACGATCTTGTTGACGCCGATGATGGCGACTTCGGGATGGTTGATCACAGGCGTCGTGACAATGCCGCCGAGCGCGCCCAGGCTGGAGATGGTGATCGTCGAGCCGGACAATTCATCGCGCGTCGCCTTGCCAGTGCGCGCCGCATCGGCAAGGCGCCCGATCTCGGTGGCGCAGGACCACAAGTCGCGCGCCTCAGCGTGGCGCATGACCGACACCATCAGGCCGGCGTCGGTCTGCGTAGCGACGCCAAGATGCACGGCGCCGTACTGCGTAACCACACCGGCATCGTCATCGAAGCGCGCGTTCATTTGGGGGAACTGGCGCAGCGCCACCACCAGGGCCCGCGCCAGTAGCGGCAACACCGTCAGCTTGCCGCGCTCCTTGCCCCACTGCTCGTTCATCCGCGCGCGCAGGCTCTCCAACTCGGTGACATCGATTTCCTCAACGTAGGAGAAGTGCGGGATGCGGCGCTTGGACTCCTGCATTTTCTGGGCAATCTTGCGGCGCAGTCCGATCAGCGGAATTGCCTGCTCCCCGTGGTTCTCGCGGTACCCGCCGAGGACCGCGGAAGGTGCGCCCTGCACACCTCGCGCGGCGTAAGAATCCAGATCGCTGTGCAAGATGCGGCCTGCGGGGCCGCTGCCATGGACGAACTGCAGCTCAACACCCATGTCCCATGCGCGTTTGCGCACAGCCGGCGAAGCCAGTGGACGTTCGCCAGGTTCGCGCGCAACACGGCTTGAAGCCGTCGTTGCCGCCGCAGGCTTGGCAGGCGAAACGACGGGAGGTGGCGCCGCTGCAGGCACCGCGGCTTGAGCCACAGGTGGCGCCGCAGGAGCCGCCGGCGGGGGCGTCGGCATGGCAGGTGCGGCAGCGGCACCCGGTTGCGGCTTCAGGTTGCCCGCTCCTTCAACTTCAATATGAATCAGGTCTGCCCCCACGGCCATCACCTGCCCCGCCGGGCAACCGAGCATGGCCACGGTGCCATGCACCGGCGATGGAATCTCAATGGTGGCCTTGTCGGTCATGACGTCCGCCAGGATCATGTCTTCAGTGACTGCATCGCCCACCTTGACATGCCACATGACCAGTTCAACTTCCGCAATGCCCTCGCCAATGTCAGGCATCTTGATGACGTGAATACCCATCTTTATGCCTCCACCGCACGTTTGAAGGCCGCGCCAACGCGCGCAGGCCCAGGGAAGTACGCCCATTCCTGCGCATGCGGGTATGGCGTATCCCAACCCGTCACGCGTTCAATTGGCGCCTCCAGATGGTAGAAGCAGTGTTCCTGCACCAGCGACACCAGTTCGGCGCCGAACCCGCAGGTCCGCGTTGCCTCGTGCACCACCACGCAACGGCCGGTTTTCGTGACCGACTCGACGATCGTCTCCAGGTCCAGCGGCCAGAGGCTGCGCAAATCGATGATTTCGGCGTCGATGCCGGTCTCGCGTGCGGCCGCCTCGCATACCCACACCATGGTGCCGTAAGCGAGCACGGTGAGCTGCTTGCCTGGCCGGAAGACCGCCGCCTTGTCGAGGGGGACGGTGTAATAACCTTCCGGCACTTCGCCTAACGGATTCTGCGACCAGGGCACCACCGGCTTATCGTGGTGGCCATCGAACGGCCCGTTATACAGGCGTTTCGGCTCAAGGAAGATCACCGGGTCGTCGTTTTCGATCGAAGAAATCAGCAAGCCTTTCGCATCGTAGGGATTCGACGGCATCACCGTGCGCAAGCCGCAGACGTGGGCAAAAACTGCCTCCGGGCTTTGGCTGTGGGTCTGGCCGCCATAAATGCCGCCGCCGCAAGGGGTCCGGATGGTGATCGGTGCGCTGAAGTCGCCGGCCGAACGGAAGCGCAAGCGCGCCGCCTCGGACACGATCTGGTCATAGGCCGGATAAATGTAGTCGGCAAACTGGATCTCAATGCACGGCCGCAGGCCATAGGCCCCCATGCCGATGGCCACGCCAACGATGCCGCCTTCCGAGATCGGCGTATCGAATACGCGCGACCTGCCATATTTCTTCTGCAGGCCTTCGGTACAGCGGAACACGCCGCCGAAGTAGCCTACGTCCTGGCCGAAGACCACGACGTTCTCATCCTTCTCCATCATCACATCCATCGCCGAACGCAGCGCCTGGATCATGGTCATGGAAGTTTTCACCGTATTTTCCGCCATTTCAGATCCCCAGTTGCTGACGTTGCACGCGCAAATGTTCCGGCAATTCCTTGTAGATGCCGTCAAACATTTCCGCGGGACTGAAAGTGTGGCCGCTGGCCATGGTGCCGTATTGCTCGGCCTCCTTCTGCGCGGCCAGGACTTCCGCCTCCAACAGCTTCTGGGTTTCCTCGTGCTCCTGTTCGGACCACGCGCCGGCTTTGATCAGGTACTGTTTCAGGCGCGCGATCGGATCGCCGAGCGGGAAATGCGACCAGTCGTCGCCTGGACGGTACTTCGACGGATCATCCGACGTCGAATGCGGGCCTGCGCGGTAGGTCACCCATTCGATCAGGCATGGCCCGAGATTGCGGCGCGCACGCTCCGCAGCCCAGCGCGAGGCGGCGTACACCGCCAGGAAGTCGTTGCCATCGACCCGCAGCGATGCGATACCGCAGCCGACGCCACGCGCGGCAAACGTGGTGTCCTCTCCACCGGCGATCGCCTGGAAGGTCGAGATGGCCCACTGGTTATTGACCACATTCAGGATCACCGGTGCACGGTACACGTGGGCGAACGTCAGGGCGGTATCGAAGTCCGCTTCCGCCGTGGCGCCGTCGCCGATCCATGCCGAGGCGATCTTGGTATCGCCCTTGATCGCGGAAGCCATGCCCCAGCCGACCGCCTGGATGTATTGCGTCGCCAGGTTGCCGGAGATGGAGAAGAAGCCAGCCTTTTTCACTGAATACATCACAGGTAACTGGCGGCCCTTGAGCGGATCGCGTTCATTCGACATCAATTGGCAGATCATGTCGACCATCGGATAGTCGCGCACGACAAGTATGCTTTGCTGGCGATAGGTCGGAAAGCACATATCGTCCACATTCAGCGCGAGTGCTTGCGCGGTGCCAATCGCCTCCTCGCCAAGGCTCTGCATGTAAAACGACATCTTCTTCTGGCGCTGCGCCATCAGCATGCGGCTATCGAAGATACGGGTCTTCATCATGGCGCGCATGCCTTTGCGCAATACTTCGATATCAATTTCGGGTACCCACGGCCCGACGGCGTTACCTTCGGCATCGATCACGCTGATCAGGGAGTACGCAAGATCCCGCGTATCCATGGGCGCCACGTCGACTTCGGGACGGCGCACGGCACCGGCCGGCGACAGGCGGAGATAGGAAAAATCAGTTGCACAACCTGGACGCCCCGTAGGTTCGGGCACGTGCAGGCGAAGTGGTTCGCCCTTGCTCATTCAGATTCCTTCACGTGCGATGGTAACGCACTTGGAGTGGTCAATCCCGGCTGGCCGATAGCGGGTAGCGGCGGCTTGCCTGGACTGTGGAACCGCCCGTTGCGAATCGCAAATCGGGCACGAAAAACATTTCCTTGAAAGCAACGCTAGCGTAGCACGCTTTTTTGTTCTCATGAAGGGGGACACATGTTCAGAAATTAAAGTTTCGTAAATGACTTGCCGATAAGCGGGCATGAACTTCATATCCAGCCTCTCCAACTGGCAACCCGCTACCCGCTACGCCGCCCCCGCGCCGGCCCGGACTATCAATCCGATTGTGGCCAAGCTCGACGCAGCAGCGGCGGCGTCTTCGCCTTCAACCATCGTCACCCTGAGCCCGCAAGCGCTTGCGGCTGCCGCTGCCCCGGTTTCGACCAGCCTACGCTACCAGGACCTTGGCGCCGAAATGCTCAAGCAGCTCGGCTCCGGATCGATCCTTCCGGTCGACCATGCCAAACTGCCCGATTCGATCGATAACAAGTTCACGCTGATCATCACCACACAAGGTGGCGCCCAGGTCGACCTGACGTTAGCCGATGTGGACGGAGAGATGATCTACCAGGTCAGCTCGAGCGCCGAGCTGGATAACGACGAGCGCAAGGCCCTGTCCGATTTGGCAGCCGGCTTCCAGGCCGCCATTGACGGAATGACTGGATCGAACCCGCAAATCCGGCTAAGCGGCCTGACGCAGTTCGACAGCAAGTTTGTGAAGTCCATCGACTTCCGCGCAGAAGTGGCCGGCCCGGAATCCGCACCGCAGACCCTGGATCTCCATATTGACGACTCGGTACGCAAAGTGAGCATTGGCGGCCCTGACGGGCAGGCAGAAGTGAACGTGGACACCGGCAGCCTGGAGCATCTTGGCACCAGGAAGCAGCAGGCCAAGGCGATCAACAATTACCTGGCCCAATTCGATCAGGCTGTCTCGCGCGGACACGGCGACAAGAAGTTGATGTCCATGTTCAAAGACGCCTTCTCCGATATGCACCGAACCGCCATCGCCGACGACCCTGACGACTTCCTGCGTACTTCATCGAAGTGGCAACTGAATGCCGACGACCGCTCCACACTGACCGGCCTTTCCGATTTCAGCGCTTCCGTCACCCAGACGCCAAAATCCAGCAATCCGCGCAAGGCGTGGGAACAGGACACGTTCTCCTTCGATGTGTCGCAGACGACCAGGGTGGGCGGCACAAGTCATGACGACCGCAAAATTAATCAAACCCAGCAATCGCACCTGGGGGCCCAGTACCATACAGACATCGGCAAATCCGGCCCGCCATTTTTCGATGGGACACTGGAAACCCAGAACTATGAGTACCACCAGGTCGACGATAATGCGCGCAGCGACGTTTCGCTGAATTACAGGTTGGGCAAGCTGAAGAAGGCAAGCCTGGAACAGATGGCCAAGCAATCCGAGCAGGTGCAGACCTTCTTCCTGGGCAAGCTGAAGTCGGACAAAACCATCCCGAGCCAGCAGTCGATCGTGCGCGACCTGCTCTCCTCGCTCACCTCGTATGAACACATCAAAGGCGATGACGCGCTGAACGACAATGTTTTCCTGCTCAGCTCACCTGGCGAACTGGTCGCCCGCAACCAGCAGTTCTGAGAGCTACGCGACCGGTGGAAAGCGGAAGGCGCCATGATCCAAAGGCAGCACCTCCCGCGCAACTGAAGCGGCGAGCGGCATGCCCCGTTCGCTCTTCGTGAGGGCCACAAAGCCATCCTTTGAAGTGGTCGACGCCATTGCAAATGCGCGGAAGCCGGGGTTGTTACCCCATTGCCAGATACAGCTTCCGCCCGCGCTTTTCTCGATACCCCAGCCAAGCCCCCATGCCAGGCCAAGCGGCTCGCTTACTTCGACTGGCGCAGCGAGCACCATCCGGATCAGGGCATCATCGGCCAGAAGCGCGGACATGAAGCGCGCATAGTCCGATGCCGTGGTGTAAAGGGTAGATGCGGCCACGGCACTTCGGAAACGGGCTCGCTGCGACAGGCCCAGGTACATCCTGCCTGCCACAGCCCGGGTTTCGAATGCGTCGCGCCAGACCAGGCTCGTATCGCTCATCCCGAGCGGCATGAACAGCTGCCGGTCAAGATAGACCGCAAGCTCGGTCTGGGTAATCGCCTCCATGATGCCCTGCAGGAGCACATAGCCTTCGCCGGAATAACGCCAGTCTTTACCGGGCTCGGAAACAAATGCCAGCGGTTTGCTGGACCAGTTCGGAAAGCCGGAACTATGATTCAGCAAATGGGCCACGGTGATCCGCTCCAGCATCTTCGGAGGAACGAGATCAAACGAATCGCGAGCCGATCGCTTTAGGGGATCGTGATAATGCCTGTAGCCGTCAGGAAGGTAATGCGACACGGGCGCAGCCAATTCGAGCCAGCCGGCCTGCGCCAACCGAAGCGCAGCGAAGGCAACAACCGGTTTGGTCAGCGATGCAGCCTGGAAAATGGCATCCGGCGCGCCGGCTACCGCGTGGGTCCCCAGTGGCGACCCTGAACGAAGTACGGAATACGTCACTGCGCTTGCGTTCAAACTCTTCGCAGACTCCGGCAGTGAACCTTTACGCCCTGGCTCCAGGGTACTCGCGCAGGACGCAAGAAGCGGCAAACCCGCTCCAGCCAAAAGAAATTCACGCCGACGTATCAAAGGGCCAACCTTCCTTAAACTTGCTCAGTGTGGTTCATGCGGTCGATACCGCGCCAGGATCGACTGGATCGTGCCACGCGCCTTAAGTGCCGCGATCGCCCGGTTCAGCTCCTCGATGCCGAGCTTGCCTCGTGCGGGAACGGCACAGAAAGTGTCGAAATCCGTAATCTTCAGGTTGTGATCCGCCAGGCGTGCCCGTTCCGGATGCACCTTGCGCTGGTAGTCGAAATAGATTCGGTTCGTGAAAATGAGATCGAAGCGCCCGAGCAGCAATTTTTCCAGGTTCTGGCTATCGTTCGCCGCATTGTCGCGCAGGATTTGGAGCTGCAGGTGCGCTACTTCCGGATACCGGTAACCACGCACCGTGCCCACCCGCAGGCCTGCAATAGCGTCCAGGGAGGTGGGCGCCGGTGTCTCGCGGCGCATGGCGACGATCATCCGATTCGAAATGATCGCGTCGGTCCAGAGGAAGGTCTGATTATCGAGCCATTCGGGCCGCAAGTCGCACAGCAAGTCGGCGTGGCCCCTCAGCAGCGCGCCTTCCACACGGGTGCGAGGCAGGACCAGGTATCGTGGCTGGAGGTGCAGCTGTGCCCCTAACGCGTCGCCGAGTTCCTTGAGTATCCCTCCCCTCAGCTGTTCGTCGCGAATGTCCGTCATAGGCATGCCACTGCCGTTGGAGATTGCCATCACCAGTTCGGATGCGAATAGAGTCTTTGAACTTAAAAGAATGACTGCAAGCAAATGGCGCGTGAAGGACATCGTCAACCCGAGATTTATCCTGGAACATGCGTTCCTAATTTCCGTTTCTTGTGATGATAACCGGACCATCTAACCGGGAGCAAAAAAGGCCCCTGAAAACTCAGGGGCCTAAAACAGGCTGGCACGGGGTGCCCCGGCCTACCTTAAGCGCAACTTCACAAATTCGACTGCATGATCGTCGCCCCAGTCAATTTGTCGCGAACGGTGACGCTACGGGCCCCAAGCGAACGCCCATCGGCATACAATGGAACGACCAATCGCCAGTCGATGGTCCCGGTCTCATCGATCCATTGGTAATCCGAGTTCGACTTCGAATACGCTTCAGCTTCGCGCCTTGCCGGGCTGTCCACATAGAAAGTGCGGCGCGTTTCGCCCTCGATCACAACTTCCCACATCCCGCCCTCGCGTGCAAACACTTTAGGAGCATAGGCGGCGATGCGCTTGACGGACTCGATCCGCGCAGCACGTACTTCGCCTTTCACAACATCGAGCTTGATCGCCAGTACGGCGACCTGCTGCTGTCCCGCCGGCGCGGTGGCCGGCTTGGCACCTTCGATATGCGCGGCACTTCGCAAAGCCCTGGAGCGCTCAGGATCTTGTTGCTGGGCCTGAGCCAGCGTAAGACCCGCTCCGCAAATCACGATGGCAACAAAAGTCTTTTTCATGATGTTCTCCTGTCATTCAAGGGTGCCATGGTGGCGGAACCGTGTAGCTCCAGTGGGCTGGTGCAAATGCCGCGGGTTGCGTGATCGCAGGAGCACCCGACAGGCCGTGATAAGCCGCGCGCATCACTGCCCAATCGGCCGGACCTGCCTCCCACACTTCGTCGCCGGCATTGCGCATGATCAGGTTGTCCGTAATATTGCCCTGCGAGCGCCACCAGACCGATCCATCCCTGCTGGAGGTCAGCGATTGGCAGTTGCGCCAGCCGGCGTTCGCGCTGTCACCATTGCAGGCCGCCTGTGAGCTGTACATGACAGGGGCCTTCGTGAAATAGCCGCCATCGCAGCAGTATTCGTCGGGCAGGCCGAACAGGCCATGGCCGGTCTCATGCACGATGGTCCTATAGCTGGTTGGCTCGGCAGTCGCCCGTCCGCCGCCGCCGCAGTCGCGTAGTTCATTACGGTGGATGAGAACGATCTGGTCGGCGAAGACACCGTCTGAATTGACCTGCCCCGGCCAGGTAACGATCGGGCAGCGGAATTGACCACCCGGACCCGGCGCCTGTTCAACCACCGTGCCGCTGGCAGTCATGTAGAAGTAGTTGTAGACACCCCAGGCATTGAAATAGGCGCGATTTTGCCAGTAGCCGTTCTCGATCACATTGGCCAGGTCGTTGACGAACGCCTGGCGGTTAGCCAGAACCGACATGTCGCCATAAGAAGTGTCAGGAACGAAGAGCACGTTGAATGCCCGATCCCGGTCGCTCTGTACCACATACATTTCGAACACCGTGCTGCCGGACACCGGCGTATCGTCATTGTGGACGGTGCGCGTAATCTGGCACCCCGTGAGCAGCGAAGCCACGATTGCCGCGAAAATGGCTCCCAGCAGATTGAGTCGATTTGAAAAGTAATGCCCTGTCATGATGAGCTCCCTGTTTTGTTGACCGAGGTGATCAGCAACTGCGCCGATACCTTGCAATGAACTTTAAGGAAGTACAGGACTGGACGAATTGGTACTGCCACCTAAATTTAAGCGACCTCGACACCCAGATTTGAAATCGGAACCTGGGGCGCAGGCACGGGGACATCGTTAAATTGTCGCTCCGATTACCGACGAATCTCCACGATGAGCGGTGGCAGCGCCGTATAAAATTGATATCACTGGCACTGACCCTTACTGCTGCCGTTCTTCGAGAAAGGATAAACCTTGAAACTGATGTCCTCTAACCTGGCGCGCCACTTCGCCGTCGCCGCATTCTGCCTTTCCTCCTTAGCCATCGCCGCACCTGCCTCCGCCAGCCCTGACTGGGCAATCGATGTCGCGGGGGGCGAAGATCATCCCTTGATCCAGCGCTATAACAATTCCTGGATGATGGCCTACAAAAAGATCGGTTTCGACCAGACGACTTTTCCTGGCAAGCTGGGTTTGGACAGCCACAATGAGTTCATCAGCCCGATCACAGTAGAGGGCCAGATCACCCGCATGGTGTACTTCGCACCGCTCGGCAAGACCCCGCTGGAAGTGCATCGCAACTATGAACAGGCATTGAAGGCGGCTGGATTCAAAGCCATCATCAGTTGCACGCCGCGCGACAAGGGGTGCGAACACATGCGCTACGGCTTTGACGACCATTACAGCAGCATGAAGGAAGCCGATTTCCGCGCCAACCGGGCACGCCATCCGGAAAAATCCGCGCTCAATAACCAGATGTTTTCGCTGGGTGGCACGAATATGCTCGGTACCGACGACCTCTATTTCACTTACGGCACCTTGACCAAGGATGGCAACACCGTGCACGCGATGCTCAATACCGGCAAGGTCTATCGCACCGATTTCACCACGACTTACATCGAAATCGCCGAGCCGCAAGCCATGCAAGGCGGCCAGGTTACGGTCAATGCGGACGCGCTGAAAAACGCCTTGCAGTCCAGCGGCAAAGTCGCCCTGTACGGCATCTACTTCGATACCGGTAAGTCGGAAATCAAAGCCGCGGAATCCAAAACGCAATTGGACGAAATGGCGAAACTCCTGAAGAGCCAGCCTGCACTGAAGGTCTACATCGTTGGCCACACGGATAACCAGGGCAACCTTGACGCCAACCAGGCATTGTCCCAACAACGTGCACAAGCGGTGGTGGCCGCGCTGACCAAACAGTATCAGATTGCCGCCACGCGCGTGGCGAGCAAAGGCGTCGCCAGCCTGGCACCGGTCGCGTCGAACGATAACGATGCCGGACGTGCCAAGAACCGCCGGGTGGAACTGGTCGTTCAGTAGCCCTGTTCACGGATCACCTGGTCTATCAATTCTAGCGCGGCGAGCTTCCTGTATCGACGTGGGCGTCGCTTAAACAGCAGCAGAGGCTGTTTAGCGACGTCATCGTTGAGGCTAGCTCACGCCATGCACACTCAACCAAATGGATGCGTTCGAATAGAGCTGTGCGTTCCGCGCGTAATCTCTTCCAGCGACGCTGTCTTCGGAAGACGGAGGAGCCTCAAGGTGGGCCTTAACGTCATTTTTTGTTCTATCACACAAGACCTGAATAGCCTTTCGCCGGGTTTCCGCGCTTACCCTCTCCGCGCAGCTTTTCGAAACCAAATGCGCCACTAATCTCTCCCTATATCGTTCCTGAGAAGATGGGACTCTCACGAATTTTTTTTCCATTCGATCCATTTCAGTCACCTTAAACAAGGTCTTCAATTCCCCCTCGTCAAGCAATAGAAATCCGTATCGATGAGCGCGTTCGCCAATAGGAATTCCGTAATCCTCCACAAATAATAGGTATCCGTCTTCAGCCAATGTAGTCATCATCGGGCCTTCTGGACTGAATAGCAAAATCCAGTCGTCAGGTGAAATCTCGTGCAGTACATTACACATGACAATGCAGTCAACGGATCCGCCATCGATTCTTGTACTCAGTTCGCGTTCGTTCAAGAAAATGCGTTCATCGCCTTGAGTTCCATAAACCGCGCAAATCTCGCGTTGCAATTGTTTGTGCTTTTCTCGATCATGCTCAAGAGCTAAGTAGTCAACGAACTCACCGATCACCTTCTCGTTAGCCAACGCCGCTACCGTTGTTAGCAAGCGGCCCACGCCAGCGCCGAAGTCGACAATCCGCAACGCTCTGGTGCGCGATTTAGCTAACTCTGAAATGATTTCAACAATTTGATTCGTCTGCGGATCTTTTGTGTCCGGCCCAACGACACCGGGCTCAACGAGGCACTCGGATAGAAACTTGAGCGCCGCATATTCAGCAGGAAGCCTTGTTAGAGCCTGAAGATCTGCTGAGCCCTTGGAGCCGCCCATAAGACTCTCTAATACTTTCATCGGGGTTCGCCCAGCTCGCTTGAAGCTTCCTGCCTCTGCATACCACAGACAATCTGGATCGAGAGCAACCATATGCGCAATCAGTGGAACTGAGTGAGTTGCTAACCAGAGCTGGCCAAAACCAGGCACGAGTCTAAGTCGGTTCACCACCTCATTTAGAACCGCTGGATGCAAATGATTTTCGGGTTCGTCCATGAGGATTACGCTTCCCTGCAGCCGGTCACCTTGCGCATGAAGCATACATGCGAGCTGAAAAAGCACTTGCTGACCTTGAGACAATTCAGAAGCGTAAGATGATGTGCCTTCTCTCCCTATGCAAAGATTTAAGTCATTATTCAGTTCAAACCAAAAGAATTCGCCCAAGAGGTTGCGTACAATCTCTCGCAGACTCGTCTCTGCTCGCTCGGCCGTCTTGTCGTTATCCCCGTGAGCCCTCGCCCGATCGCGGGACCTCATCGCAGCGCGCAGAACACTTCGTGCATATGCAGGTGCATTTTGCTCAGCATTCGCGCTGCCGCCATGAGTTAAGGATTCCGCTCGCTGTCTTGCATCGTGATCAGTCGTATGCGAAGCGTCTACCAAGCGAGCTACTCGAGGTACAAATTCGATGACCTGAAATGGCTCAGCAGGTGAAATTTGAAATGCTGTGTGTGCGCACAGAGCTCGATCGATTCGCTCAATTGCTTGATATCCGCGAGCCAAATTTCTTCCAATGTTTGCGAGCCCTTTTTCCCGTTCCAGTTCAGATGAAAGCGGAATTGATCCGTTCAGAATCGCTTCCTTATGAACCAGTTGCAGTCTTATCATATTCTCGTTGTTCTCGCGGTCGCGCTTCATGTCTTCAACAGTCGCTGACGGTAATACTTTTGATGCGAGGGACTGAATCAGGCGCAACAATCGCGATTTTCCAGCGCCATTGGCACCTGCAACTACGACGACCTGACCAAGGGAATGAAGATGAAGTGGCGCGACGTCTAATGGAAGCTCAGACAGTCCAATATTTGAATTATCGAAAGCAGTTTTGTCCAGCTTGATTGAGCGAATTGTCATTGAATTACGCATTAACGAGGATAAAGAGAGAATACTCTCAGCTAAGAACTGGCCGCAACAAATGTCTCAAATCGAAGCTGAGATTTACATGCATAAAGAATAAGTCCTATGCACACTGGACATTCAAGTTTCAAGCCAGGCCGGTGCTAAACTTCCACTCCTTGCATATGCCTTTTACTGACAACTTAGCGAAACGCAACTTCAGTCGCATACTGAACATCATTGCCACGCTTGATAGAAAGGCGCTTTCAGGCGCACCGGCCGCACGTCGAGCCGTGCATCGAAGATGGAGTAATCCTTATCGTCCAGCCCGGCACTATCCCAGCCATGCGTATGTTCATCGCGCCGCAGCATGAACTCGAACCCCAGCTCAGGAGCAGGATCGGCTACGGGCGCATCGGGCAGCTGTTCGAGGTCGAAGGCAATGCCCCGAACATGGTCGCGCGGGCCATCCACCAGTTGCGACAGCGCGCGCAGGATGGCGTTTTCACCCAGGATATCGGTATAAGCGGGACGGACAAATTCCAGATCGGGAGCAAAGCCCGGCTGACGGAACTTGATCTCGCCCTTGGCTTGCTTGGCTGCCAGCACCTGCCCCTGCAATTTGGCCAGGTCATAACGATCGCCATTATCGAGATAGGAAATGCGTACATTGCGCACGTTCACAGGCCCCGGTTCCTGCGTCGCCTGGCGCAAGTCCAGCAAGAGCGCCCCGCTGCTGCCCACAATTTCAATTTCGCTACCGTGAATAATTGCCGCAGTATTCTCATCCACCCCGAGACCCACCTTGTAGCCCTTGGCCAGCATCAGCGCCAGCATGCGCCCCACCCTGCCCCGCTTGAGGAAATGCTGGTCGATGAATAGCTGGTCGCCAACAAAGCCCAGCCCCCGGTCAATTTCCTTGCCTTCGCGCATAACGCCCTTCATCACCTGCACGGAATTCATCGCATCGCGGAACATCGTGCTGCTCATGATGGCAGCGCCGGCGCTGCTGCCGGCTATCACGCCACCGCGCGCTTGCAATTCGCGCACGGCCTGCAGGACGGGCGAGGCTACCCCGTCCGGATTCAGTACATCGGCCGTGCGCCCCTGCTCGCCGCCGGTAAAGAACACACCAGTCGCGGCGCGAATCTTGGCCACGTTGGCAGGCTCGGCCGCTGCCCGGCGCGCGGACTCCAGCGTCTCGCCGGCCCAGCAAGGTGCGATCTTCAGCAATTCCACCTGCGCACCACGGCGCCGTAGTTGTTCCACCGCATCCGCGCCCGACGTTTCAGGCTGGGACGACGCGCTGGGAATCACAACAAACCGTGCCGCGGAGCCGCCCGCCAGTTGCACCAGCCGCTGGCGTACCGCCTCATTGTCGTTGCGCACCGAGCCCCCCATTGGCACCACCGTGCCGGCGACAGGCTGAAACGAGAGCGGCTTCGAAGCCTCCGCGGCGTTCGCAACAGGACACTGAAATTGAGCGCCCAGCAGCGCCGCACACAGCAACATGGTTTTCACAAGCAAGCTCCTTCACCACAGTGGGATTGCCGCCAATCTTGCCATTGATGGAGCACCCACTATTAACTTTGTTGCAACAACACAACAAGCTCTCCTTGCGGAGTGGCGTTCGCAAGTTGCCGCGCGCGCAAGCCTAGCAAAGTTGCATACACTGAAACTGTTTCATAAGAACCCACTTACAAGGACTGATCGCATGAAAATACCTGGCAAGCACAAGGCATCGGCATTGCGCCGCTCCCACTGCACCCATGCCGTCTTACTCGCGCTTGGCGGCATGAGCTTGAACGCTTATGCGCAGAATATGCCGCGCGTGGAAATCACCGGCTCCAGCATCAAGCGCATCGAGGGTGAGGCAGCACTGCCAGTCGAAATCATCAAGCGGGAAGATATTGAAAAGACCGGCGTGACCACGGCCGCCGAACTGCTGCAAAAAATCTCCTCCAATGTCGGTGGCCTGACCGATGGCGCCAGCGTCAGCGACGTCATGGGTGGCCAGCGCGGTTTTAACGGCGCCAACCTGCGTGGCCTGGGTGTATCGAGTACGCTGGTGCTGCTGAACGGCCGTCGCATGGCCAACTTCGCCAGCCCTGGCGACAATTCAGGCGTTGACCTGAACAACATCCCGGCCGGCGCCATTCAACGCGTGGAAGTACTCAAGGACGGCGCGTCAGCGATTTACGGTACCGATGCCATGGGTGGCGTGATCAACTTCATCACCCGCAAAGATTACCAGGGTGGCGATGCCAGCATGTATGCGCTAGGGACTAGCGAGGGTGGCGGCGGAAAGAAATCGGCGACGCTGTCCGGCGGCTTTGGTAATCTGACCACCGACCGCTACAACGTGTTCGGTGCCCTGGACGTGCAGAAAACGGATCGCCTGGCCAGCTCGCAGCGAGAGTTCATGCAGGAATACAGCCTGCCTGACCGCCTGTCGCCGCAGCTATCGAGCTATTCCTTTCCTGGCAACGTCGACCTGACGTCCGCCCAACTGGCGACCTTGAACAATTCCAGCTACCTGAAGGGCTCCGGCCCCGGCGGCACCTGGGTGCCGTCGCCGGGCCGGCGCGTCAACTTCGGCAAGGATTCCTGCGTGAACGGCAGCCCCAACGTGGTGCGTCCGCTCGGTCCCGGCGGCACGGAAGGCTGTTCCTTCAACTACATGGGCGACTCCGAAGTCTATCCGGACTCCAGAAAGCAAAGCTTTATCGGCCGGGCTACCTTCCAGGTGACGGAGGCCGACCAGATATTTGCCGAAGTCCTCCTAAGCAAAGCCAAGACCAGCTATGCTGCCTCACCCGCAACCTCGGGCAGCATTAACGGCACCGACAACGGCATCTACCTGCCGGCCGACCTGCAAGCCAAGACCGGCATCATCACCCCGGTCAACTTCCGCTTCCGCCTGTCGGACGCCGGCCGCCGTACCTCGGAAGTGACCAGCAAAGCGTCACGCTTCGTATTCGGCGCGACCGGCAAGGCCGGCGATTGGGATTACGATGCGGCATTCAACCACAGCATGAACAAAGCCACCGACCTGGATATCGATGGCTGGGTTTCGCGCAGCAAGATGCTGGCTGGCATAGCCAGTGGCCAGTACAACCCGTTTGTTCCGGCCACCGATGATTCGGGGCGAAAATTCATGGACTCGATCAAAATCCATGATGCGGCACGTATTTCCAAAGGCACCAGCGACAGCGTCGACGGCAAACTGACCCGCCCGCTGATGTCCTTGGCCGGTGGCGATGTCATGCTGGCTGTAGGCGCCGAACTGCGGCGCGAAAAGACCGAATTCAGCGCCACCGACGCACTGCGCACCAACGACGTGCAGGGCGACCGCGCCAGCTCCGACGAATTGCTGGCCGATTCGTCCAACTCGCGCGACATCGCCGGCTTCTACACAGAGATCAATGCGCCATTCAGCAAGGAGTGGGAAGGCCAGTTTGCCATCCGTCACGACCGCTACAAAGGCGTGCATGATCCGCTGACCAACGTCACCACGCCGAAGCTGACAACCACCAATCCGAAAATCGCTGTCAGCTACCGTCCCAACAAGGAAGTCCTGGGCCGCGCTTCCTACGGTACTGGCTTCCGGGCACCATCGATTGCCGAACTGTTCCTGCCGGTGCGATCCGGCACCACAGCCAGCTTCGTGAAAGACCCGGTCTCCGGCGAAGTTTCCCAATTCGACCTGGACCGTTACGGCAATCCGCAACTGAAACCGGAAAAGTCCAAGCAGTTCTCGGCCGGCCTGGTACTGCAACCCAACAAAAACTGGGACGGCAGCCTCGATTACTGGATCATTCGGAAGACCGACATCATTTCGGAAATCGGCGAGCAAACCGTGTTCGACAACCCGATCTACTACAACGATCCGCAGATCGTGGTGCGAGACGACGATGGCGCCGTATCCTTCCTGCAGTTCAAGAAGGAAAACCGAGGCAAGCTCAACACTTCAGGATTCGATATTGCGCTTAACTGGCATGGCGATGCCACCTCACTGGGCCGCTTCAGCGCCAGCCTGGACGGCACGCTGATCACCAAGTACAAATTCCAGTCCGATCCGAACTCGCCGATGACGAATGGCCTGGGCGTATTCCGCGACGACAAGGCCGTGCAACGCTGGCGCCACAAGCTCAATATCGACTGGGCCCAGGGTCCGCTCAATCTGAGCCTGGGCAACACCTTCTTCTCCAGCTATCGAGACCAGAACATTCCAGGCCTGGCCGATCCGGGCTGGAACGACCGCGACGTGAAGGCCTATTCGCTGTGGGACCTGACGGGCAGCTACGCGTTCACCAAGAACCTCAAGCTACGGGCCGGCGTGATCAATATGTTCGATACGCCGCCGCCATTCACCAACCAGTCGCGCTACTTCGAAGTGACCTGGGACCCGACCTACGGCGATCCACGCGGCCGCTCGATGTTTGCCAACCTGCAGTACAAATTCTGATGCGCCACTCGGGCGGCCTGTCCTGCCAGTCAGGCCGCCCGCACTTATTTTTTGGCAGCTTCGTTGCTATCTTTGCTTGGGCCGCGTAGCAGCAGCGAAGGATTGGCCTTGACCTTTTCGGTCAGCCCGCCGACATCCGCGACAACTTTCTTGGCCTGGTTCTCGATTGCCATGAATTTTTCAACGGCCTTGGGCAGGTCATCAAGCATAGCCTTGAGACCGGATTTCTGGAATGGAATCTCGGGAACCTTGTCTGGGCGCGTTTCCGCCAGCAGGGGTTTGGCCGACTTGTCCCCGCCGCTCAATTCGACAAAAACGACGCCGGTAATGCCCTTGATCGCCAGGCTGGCCCGGGTGTCCGTCTTCACAGGCGTCTCTTTGCGCAAGCGCACGTCGACCTGCACCAGGCGCGGGTCATCCGGATCGTTGATGATGGATTTGACCGTTCCGGCATCGACGCCACGGAACTTCACTGGATCGCCCACGGCCAGGCCGCTGACCGATTCGGGAAAATGAATCCGGTACAGTACATCGTCGCGCCGGCCCGGGCTACCCAGCCAGACCGCAAACAAAGCGGCGGCAATAACGAAGCCGATGATGAACAGCCCTTCCATAAAATAGCGTTTGTCAGTTTCCATGGCTTACCTTCCTTGCTGTCATTGCCCCCTCGGCACGCGGCCCGTGGAAAAAGTCGTGTATCCATGGGTGTCTGGATTGCCGCAGGTGGTCGGCGGTCCCGATGGTAAGGCCCCGGTCGACCAGCACAGCGATGCGGTCGCAAATGGTCACCAGAGTAGTCAGGTCATGCGTGACAATCACAGCCGTGATGCCCAAGCTTCGGTTGAGCTGCAGGATCAAGTCGTCGATGCCGGCGGCGGCTATCGCATCGAGATCGGAGCTTGGTTCGTCCAGGAAAAGAATCTGGGGATCAAGTGCCAGCGCGCGGGCAAGCGACGCGCGCTTGACCATGCCGCCCGACAATGCGGATGGCAGCTTGATGCCGCTATCCGCGCTTAACCCGGTCAACGCCAGTTTCATCGCGGCGATCTGCTGCCGGTCGTCGGCCCGCAAGCTCGTATGTTCGCGCATGGGCAGCATGATGTTGTCGGCCACCGACAGGGAGGAGAATAAGGCGCCCTGCTGGAACAGGACGCCCAACGCGAAAGCACGCTCATGGGCTGAGATGGCGCCGATCGCTTTGCCCTCGAACAGGACATCGCCACTATCGGGCTGATGCAGGCCGATGAGGGTCTTGAGCAGCACCGATTTACCGGAGCCGGAGCCGCCTGCGATGCCGAGTATTTCGCCACGCTTGACGTCAAGATCGAGCTTGTCATGTATGAGCTGTTTGCCGAAACGGTTGACGATGCCCCGGGCAGACAGGATGGTCGCGGCGGCGGGATTCATACCTTGAGCTTTTCGAACAGGATCGAGAACAAGGCATCAAGCACCAGCACCAGGAAGATCGACTTCACGACCGAGCGGGTGGTTTCGCGCCCGACGCTCTCCGCCGAACCGGTCACCCTGAGCCCGTGCATGCAGGCGATGGCTGCAATGCAGAAGGCAAAGACCGGCGCCTTGAACAGTCCGACCATCAAGTCGCTCAGGCTGACCACTTGCGGCAGGCGGGACAGGTATTGTGTCGGCGACAGGTGCAACAGCACTTGCGAGATGGCCGCGCCACCGATCAAGCCCATGATGTCGGCAAAGAAGGAAAGCACGGGCAAGGTCAGTACCAGCGCGATCACGCGAGGCACCACCAGCATCTGCATCGGCTCCAGTCCCATCACGGTTAGCGCATCGACTTCGTCGCGCGTTTTCATGACGCCGATTTCAGCCGTGTACGCAGAGCCCGAGCGGCCGGCCACCATGATGGAAGTGATCAATACCCCCATTTCACGCAGTACAGAGACCGCAACCAGGTTGATCGTAAGATCTTCTCCGCCATATTGGCGCAATTGCGCGACACCCTGGTAACCGATGACGATGGCAATCATGACTGCCATCAAACCAATGATGGGTAAAGCCTGCATGCCGGTTTCCCTTACGTGGCGCGAGATCGACGACGGGCGCAAAGTGCTCGGGTGTAACGCCGCATCAACCATCCAGCTTGCGACACGGCCGATAAAGGTGATGAGGGAAAGCACTTCGTGCCTGGCGTCGTGGGCGCTTTTCCCCAGCGCCGTCACCATCTGGCGCCACCGCGGAACGGGGGCTACAGCTGGCAGCGGCTTGAGTTCGAGTGAATCGATCAGGTCGAACAAGGTTTGGTGTTCCGAACGCACCCCGGTCAGGGCTACGCCCAGGTGGCGCAAGGCGGACAGGAACAGCGCACCCGGCGTATCCAGCTGCGTAATTCCCGACACATCAAGCGTGCTGTCAGTTCCGTGCTGTGGCCAGCTCTTCAGCGAGTTTCTGGCGGTAGTAAGAGTGGCAATGACAAGCGAGCCCGACATCGCGTGCTTGTCACCTTCTCCGCTGACAACAATGGTCGGTGGTGAACGGGATGAGGCGCCTTGCGCCTGATTGGCAGCGACCTTGCTCATGGTGTCGGATTGTTTTTCTTTTGACGACGCTGGTCTTGCAGCGCTTGCGAAAAACCTGGTATTGCTTTGCGTCAGTGTAGGTTCGACGCTTCAGGCGGATCTGTGCGGCATAGCACATAGGGGGCTTATCCGGACGGCCGGCATTGCGGCCCTGGCTCACCTGCGCACTATTTGAAAAGCAGAGCGGCAAATTCGGCCTAAACTGAAAGCGCAAGCCCTCAAAAGGTGAAACCATGCAACTGATCGAACAGAGAGATATTGCGGAATTTGAATCGATCCTGCGCCAGTACCGTCTGGCTCAGCAAGACTTTTCGGTGACCGCCATCGACACAACCGATCCCAAGACCGACGAGGTATCCGGATTGCAGGGCGAACTTACGGTGACGCGTAAGTCAACTGGCAAAACCAGACAATACCTCATCAGTGACAATACTTCCTGGCTTGACCTGTTCCGTCATGACATTACAGACCGGGTCTTTGTCGGCAGGGAGAACAGTTCCAGACCTTCTCGGACCTACCCGTAGGTAGGCTGGCCCAGCTGGCGTTATTCACCAGGAAGCGCCAGGCAATTTTCATCTCGATTCGAGGTTTACACATGACTACCGAAACCGGCACCGTAAAGTGGTTCAATGACGCCAAGGGATTTGGCTTCATCACACCCGACACCGGCGGTGCAGACCTGTTCGTGCATTTCCAGGATATCCAGGCAAAAGGATTCAAGGCTCTCAAAGAAAATCAACGCGTGTCCTTTGAGCGCGCCCCAAGTCCTAAAGGCGAGAAAGCTGCGAATGTCCGGCCCGAGTGAGTGCCGTCAAAGTTAAAGCGGAGCGGCCGCGCGATCCGGTCACGAAGGCCTGTGCAGGGCTGCCAGCGCCGCCCGGCAAGCCTGCGGCCGGACAATTACGGCGGCCGCTTCTGCTGGCTTGCTCACATCCAATGATAATCCGGCCTCACGAAAACGCATCGGCAATGGCCGCCGACTCGTAAGCAGCACGGAAGGTATCGTCGAGCCGCCCGGGTTCAATCAGCTTTGTTCCCGCCTTTGCAGAAGCAATGACATGCGTCGCATTACCCTGGTGGCGCAAGACAAAAGGCCGGTCATCGGCCGGGGCGCGCAGGAAGGCCAACGCCGCAAGCCGGGCATCGCTGAACTCGATACCGCGCTGTCCACTCTTGCAAATTACGGTATACATCTCGTGCCGAACGCTATGTGACCCGAGCACTTCCGTTGTAGAGCGCATCATCACCTCCTGCTGGCCATCGCGATTCATCGACAATCTTGTGACTTGGAACCGCTGAGGCCCATTATTCCATTTCAAATCGAAATCTCAAAGGCCACTGTCGTTTTCCAGGCAATGTATAGACATCTCGTAACGTCGGGCCTTGCCCATGCTCCGCATTGCAGAAGATCAACCCCGTACACGGGACGCGACAGGTGCAGCGCCGACGGAACTCCCCGCGCGGCCGGAACCGGAATATGAGACTTTCAGAAATTGGCGCCAGACGCCGACGCCATGCGGTTGGCCGGCTTTGCGCGCGAGTTGGCCTGCAATGCGCGCAACGGCCACAATGATGACCAGTTCGATCAATGCGAAGAATAAATTGTGCTCAAGCGCGGCAGCGATGATGCCGCTGCCGGACTCGAAGCCATGCCGGTCAGTGGTTATGCCGCGGCATATCCTGCCCCACACCACGGTAGGAAACAGCCAGCTCAAGGCAGGCGCCGGACTGCAACTGGCCCACCGTGGCGCGATACAATTCCTGCCAGGGCGTCTGGCTTGGAGGGATCGGCGCCGGCGCAGCCTTTTTACGTTCGGCGAATTCCTCATCGCTGATCAGCACATCGCAGCTTCCCTCATTCAGGTCGACGCGAATCATGTCACCGGTGCGCAACCACGCCAGATTGCCGCCGGCGGCGCTTTCCGGCGATGCATTCAGGATCGACGGACTGTCCGAAGTACCGGACTGGCGGCCGTCGCCCAGCGTCGGCAGCGCTGTGATGCCTTGCTTGAGCAGCGCATCCGGCGGTTGCATGTTGACCACTTCGGCCGAACCCGGCCAGCCTATCGGCCCAGCGCCGCGGATCACCAGCATGGTTCGCGCATCGATTTCAAGGGCAGGATCGTTGATGCGCGCATGGTAGTCGTCCGAACCGTCGAAGACGACCGCGCGGCATTCGAACACCCCTTCGCGGCCCGGCGTCGACAAGTAGCGCTGGCGGAAATCCGCCGAGATCACGCTGGTTTTCATGATCGCAAAGTCGAACAGGTTGCCTTTCAGGACAAGGAAACCGGCCTGCTCCTTCAGCGGCTGTTCGAACGGACGGATCATTTCACGGTCTGCCGTCGCGCGGCCTTCCAGGTTAGTGGCCATGCTGCGCCCCGTCACAGTTGGCCGGTCCTGGCGCAGGCGCCCGGCCTGCATCAACTCCCACATGATGGCCGGTACGCCGCCGGCGCGGTGGAAGCGCTCGCCCAGGTATTTGCCCGCCGGCTGCATATTGAGCAGCAGGGGCACATCATAGCCGTAGCGCATCCAGTCTTCCGGCGTGATGTCCACCCCGGCGTGACGCGCCATGGCCATGATGTGCGGCTGCGCGTTGGTCGACCCGCCGATGGCGGCGTTGACCACAATGGCGTCGAGGAAGGCATCGCGCGTCATGACCTTCGATGGCCGCAGGTCTTCATGCGCCATGGCCACGATACGGCGTCCGGTTTCATAGGCCATCTGGCCGCGTTCACGATAAGGTGCCGGAATGGCGGAGCAACCTGTCAGCGACATGCCCAGCGCTTCGGCGATCGCATTCATGGTCGATGCGGTACCCATTGTGTTGCAATGGCCCGAAGAAGGCGCCGACGCGGTAGCGATCTGCAGGAATTTCTCTTCGTTGATCTGGCCCGCGGCAAGCATGCGGCGGCCTTTCCAGATGGCGGCGCCCGAACCAACCAGTTCGCCTTCGAACCAGCCATCCAGCATGGGCCCGCCCGACAGCACGATGGCCGGAAGGTCCATCGTGGCGGCAGCCATCAGCTGCGACGGCGTACTCTTGTCGCAGCCCGTCATCAGCACCACCGCGTCAATCGGATAACCGTGCAGAATCTCCACCAGGCCCAGGTAGGCAAGGTTGCGGTCGATCGCCGCAGTCGGACGGCGGCAGTTCTCGAAAGTCGGGTGTACCGGGAACTCCATCGGAATCCCGCCCGCGTCCCGTATGCCTTCACGCACCCGCTTGGCCAGTTCCAGGTGGATGCGGTTACAAGGGTTGATATCGCTGCCGCTCTGGGCGATCCCGATGATGGGGCGGCCCGAACGCAGTTCCTCGGCAGTGATCCCGTAATTCATGAAGCGCTCGAGATACAGCGCCGTCATGTCGATGCGCTCCGGATTGTCGAACCAATCCTGCGAGCGGAAACGGCGTTCGCTCATGTTGCCATCCTCCTTATGCACCGTACCACCCCGCGTCTACAAAGTATTCACGACCGCTGCAGCGCGCGGCGTTGGACGAGGCCAGGAACAGGGTCAGCGCCGCCACGTCATCGGGCTGCACGCGCTGCGGCAGGCATTGTGCCGCCAGGATCTCGCCTTCGCTTTCAGGCGTTTGCCACAACGCCATCTGGCGCGGCGTATTGACTGCGCCCGGCACAATGCAGTTGACGCGGATCCCGTGCGGCCCCAGCTCGCGCGCCAGGCCGCGGGTCAGGCCCTCGATCGCCGCCTTGGAGGCCATGTACAGCGGTAGCCCGGCCAATGCGAGGTGCCAGGAAATGGAACCGAAGTTCAGGATGACCCCACTCTTCTTTTCCTGCATGCCAGGCAGGACCGCCTGCGCGCAGAAAAACTGATGGCGCAGGTTGACCGCCAGGCTTTGATCCCAATATTGCGCGGTGACTTCCTGCACCTGGTGGCGCTGGTCGTTGGCGGCATTATTGACCAGGATGTCCACGGCGCCGTAGTCGCGTGCGATACCGGCAAAGGCCGCGCCAAGCTGCTCCAGGTCGGTCAGATCGCAATGCACATAGCGCGGTGGGAAGCTGGATTGGGCCAGCTTATGAGTCAGTTGCTGGGAGGGGGCGTCCTGCACGTCAAGGAACACGACATGCGCGCCCTGCCCCGCAAACGCTTCGACAATGGCGGCGCCGATGCCGGTGCCGCCGCCAGTGACCACCACCAGCTTACCCGGCAGATCAGGGTAACGGGCAAACTCCATAGGTTTTCCGGACATGCTCACTCCCCGAACGCGATGCCGCGCTGCGCCAGGTTGCTATACAGTGCACGCACTCCGAAAGTCCACGGCGGCAGCTGGTCGCTGCGCTGCACCTGGTTGACCAGGGTGCCCAGCGCCGGGCTGCTGATGCTGACGCGGTCGCCCAGGTGATGGGTGAAGCCAGAGCCCGCCGCGTCGCGGTCCTTGGTCGGCGAGAACATGGTGCCGAGGAAGAGCATAAAGCCGTCGGGATATTGGTGGTGGCGGCCGCAGGTCTGCTTCACCAGGTCCAGCGGGTCGCGGCTGATTTCACGCATGCGGCTGGTCCCGGCAAGCTGGAAGCCGTCGTCCTCGCCTTCAATGCGCAGGCTGACTTCGGCGTTACGCACCGTGTCGATGCTGAAATGCTGGTCGAACATACGGATGAACGGACCGATGGCGCAGGATGCATTATTGTCCTTGGCCTTGCCCAGCAAGAGGGCGCTGCGGCCTTCGATATCGCGCAGGTTGACATCGTTGCCCAGGGTTGCACCCAGAGCGACGCCGGCGCTGTTGACGGCCAGGACGATCTCCGGTTCCGGGTTATTCCACTTCGATTCCGGATGGATGCCTACCGCCGTGCCGTGGCCGACCGCCGACATGGCTTGCGACTTGGTGAACACCTCGGCGTCCGGCCCAATGCCCACTTCCATGTATTGCGACCACAGGCCACGCTCCAAAAGATCCGCTTTCAATTGCATGGCCGCTTCGGAGCCGGGGCGGATTTCGGACAGGTCGGCGCCGATGCGCGACTGGATTTCCTTCCGCAGCTCGGCCGCACGGGCCGGATCGCCCTTGGCCCGTTCTTCGATCACCCGTTCCAGCAGGCTGACGGCAAAGGTAACACCGCAGGCTTTGATGGGCTGCAGGTCGCATGGCGCCATCAAAAGCACGCCTTCGCTGGCACCAGCTTCGTTCGCCAAGGCAGCTACAGGGCCGAGCGGTTCACCGTCCGCCTGCATCAGCAGCTGATGCAAATCGGCGCGCTCGAACAATGCGGACACCGTCGGTGCATGCCGGGTGATATCGAACATTTCGCCCTGACGCACAACGACCACCGCCGGCCCGACGTTTTCGCGCCAGACACGCCCTACCAGCAATGCCCGCTCCAGATCGGTGGGCAATATTGCATTCGTCACTTGAATCTTCTCCCTGACTGCGTTTGTTGATTGACGAATGAATGTTGCCCGCTGCAAGTGCTATCTGCAATTGCGAAACTCACCAACGCGGCTCATAATTACGCGTACATCAGGCATCTACCGCATTTTCGCAATATAATCGCCGTGTTGCGGCATCGCGTCCACCGCCTGGCGGATGGTGTCATGCACTCGGGCGAAATGGTCCTTCATGCGCGCCAGGTCGAACAGGTCAACCAGCGGATCATACGCCTGCGGCATGATGCCAAGTCCCATCATGATCGATAGATGGGATGCCACCCCAAAGCCATCCGCGTCATAAATGGCCACCCGGCCGGTCGCCTGGAACAGCTCGATCTGGTGGCGCAGCGTGTCCGGGATCGCCATACTGGCGCAGTAGCGCCAGAATTCCGAGTCATCGCGCCGCGTCGCCTTGTAGTGCAGGATGATGAAGTCGCGCACATATTCATAGCGCTGCGACACCAAGCGGTTGAATTCATTGGCCAATTCCGGACTGAAGTCGCAATCCGGGAAAAACTCCAGCAGCCAGCCGACCGAGTTTTCGATGATGTTGATGCTGGTCGATTCCAGCGGCTCCAGGAAGCCACTCGACAGTCCAATCGCCACGCAATTTTTGACCCATGACTTGCGCCGCCGTCCCGTCGTAAAGCGAAGCTGGCGCGGCTCGTCAAGGGCGCGGCCATCCAGGCCGTCCAGCAGCACGCGTCCCGCTTCTTCATCGGTGGTGAAGCCATTGCAGTAAACGTGGCCATTGCCGGTGCGATGCTGCAGCGGAATGCGCCAGGTCCAGCCCGCGCTGCGGGCGGTCGACGTCGTGTACGGCGTAAGCGGCTCCACCTTTTCGCATGGCACGGCCTGCGCGCTGTTACAGGGCAGCATGGCGCTCCAGTCATCATAGCCAGTCTGGTAGACGCCCTCGATCAACAGCCCGCGGAAGCCGGAACAGTCGATGAACAGGTCGCCCTCGATACGGCGCCCGTCTTTCAGCTTCAGCGCGGTGATGAAACCGGTTTCCGGGTGCTGTTCAACCTCATTGATCATCCCTTCGGCGCGCTGCACGCCGCGTTCCATTGCATAACCGCGCAGGAAGGCGGCATACAGGCTGGCGTCGAAGTGGTAGGCGTAGGAGAACGCATTGGTTGCGGCAGGCTGGTCGCCGTAGGGCTCCATGAAACGGTTGGCGCGCGCCATCACCGTCGCTGTCGACCATTCCTCATACGACGGCATGTCCTTGTAGACGCTCGCCAGGCGCAGCCAATACATGACCGGGGAGCGGTTCTCGATGGCGGGACCGAAATCGCCGAATCCATGGAAGAAACGGTTGCCGATGTGGCCCCAATCCTTGAACTCGATGCCGAGCTTGAAGGTGGCCTGCGTCTTCCGGACGAAATCCGCGTTATCGATGCCGAGTGCCTGGTTGTAGTAGCGAATGGTCGGCAGTGTCGCCTCGCCCACCCCCACGGTACCGATCTCCGGCGATTCGACCAGCGCGATCTCGCAGGACTTGCCAAGCTTGAGCGCCAGCGGCGCCGCAGTCATCCAGCCTGCGGTGCCGCCGCCGACGATGACGATTTTTCGAATCGGCTTACCGGACATGCCTGTTTCTCCTTCAATATGTCCCCAGACGGATTCTCAACACCGTGGGATTGGCTGTCAAGTTGATGCCCCAGTCGGTCTGGTCGCCATTCCAGTTGCGCTCCATGATCCACTTGCCGGCAGCATCGAAACGGCCCTCTTCCACGCGCGCATACATCGATGGCTTGCCGGCGTTGGCTCCCGCGCCTTCGAAGTTCAGGCGCACGTTCTGCCCGACGACGACGAATTCATTGTCGCCTATCTGTGCCAGTGCGGCGCCGCCGTTGGGCGATTCAGTGCCCGGCGGCAGGTCGTCCTTGCTGGCGTTACCGAACTGCCACTCGCGGAAGGTAGCTGTCACTTTCCAGCCCGCGGCGGTAAACGATTGCGGCTGGCGATCATCAGCTTCCGCGATACCGTAGGTGCGGCCGGCCAGCGACCATTGCGCCCACTTGCCCGCCATCGGGCGGAAGGCAGCGTAGACCTTGCCGAACGGTTCGGCCATGGCCTTGTCTTTCAGCCTGGAGCCGAGCGGATAGTTGCTGTAATCGGCATAATCGATCCCGAACGGCGAGACACCGATCGCTCCGCGCCCGAGGATCTGGTAGACATAGCGTGCATACAAAGCGGCATTGCCCATCTCCGGAACAAACAAGGCATTGTCCTGGCGCTGGAACAAGGCCAGGGTGGCCCCTAGTTTCTTCGATTCCGGCGAGTACAGGTCCGGCGCGGCAATATCGACGTGCGGAGCCGCGGCTTTGTAAATATCGATCACATCGAAGGTCGGACCGCCGCTAGCAAAGTTGCCCTTCCACGGAGCCATCGGCTCGACCGGGTCACGCAGGGCATTGTTGACGAACATCGGCAAGTCGTACACCGCGCGCCCGGCCTTGGCCAACGTTTCGATATAGCTGGCAACCGAGTAGGCATGGAAGTATTCGTCCGCATACGGACCATAGACTTCGGCCCAGCTGCCGATGGCAGCGCCGGCAACGGGTGCTTTCTTGCGCGCCAGGACAGCCTGCGGAACCGGCTGCTTGAAAGCCGCCTGTGCCTTGGCGCCGAAGTCGCGCACGGTACCATAGGTGCCGACCTCGTTCTCAACCTGCACCATGATAACGGTGCGCTGCGCACTGTCGATTTTCTTCAGGTGCTCCATCAGCGCGACGAAAGCCCTGGTGTCGGCCTGCAAGGTCTGCTCGCCAAACGGCGACAGGCAGTAGATCGTCTTGCCGTCCTTATCGACCATACGCGGGAAGCGCTGGTTGTTGAACTTCACCCATTCCGGCGTGTACTGGGGACCAGTATTCTTCCAGGTACCAAACCAGAGCAGGACCAGCCGCATCTTATTTTGCCGCGCTTGCGCCACCAACGTATCGACGTAGCTGAAATCGAACTTGCCTTCGACCGGCTCCAGCTGCTCCCAGGCCACCGGGATTTCGACCGTGTTGGCATGCGCATCTTTTGCAGCGCCCCACACCTTATCCAGTGCGGCCGGATAATTGCTGGAGTTATGTGCCTGTACGCCGAGCATGGTGAATGGCTGGCCGTCGACCAGCAGCGCATAGCGCCCATCCTGACGTACCAGTTGCGGAATCGGCGCCTGGGCGGCATCGGCATTCGCCGTCAACATGCCTGCCAAGCAAAACGCCGCCATCAGGCGGCTGTGTATTTTTTTCAAGCGACACCCATATCAAAAAAGGCAGCACGCCGCGCGGGCGTGCTGCCGGGCCACATTAGAACGAGTAACGCGCCTGCAGGTAATAGCTGCGGCCAGTGAAGTTAGCGAAGTGCTCCTTCATGCCGATGTGCTGCTGTACGTATTGCTTGTACATGGCGTTGTTCAAGTTGCCGATGTTGAAGGCCACCGTCAGGTTGTCAGTCACCTTGTACTGCAGTCCCAGGTCCAGCTGGCCATACGCGCCGCCCCATACAGGCAGTGCGTAATTCACCGAGTTCAATTGGCCCTTGTTCGGGCTATCCGGGTTCTGGTCCAGACCATCGGTGCCATTGCTGCCGTAGGCATTGATCACTTGCAGGTACTTCGAACGCCAGCTGTACGCCAGGCGCCCCGACCACGGTCCCTGATCGTACAGCAAGGCCAGGTTGTATGCATTCTTCGACATGCCTGTCAGCGGCATATTGCCGATCACACGGCCATCGGTATCGCAGCCGGCCAGGTCACGCAGCGTGTTGGCCTCCAGCGTGCCCTTCGGCGTGCACCACAGGCCAGTCGGCGCGTGCATATCCAGCTTGCTATCGATATAAGTGTAGTTGCCCGACAAACCGATGCCCGACAGCCAGCCTGGCAGCTTGTCGAAATAGTGCTGGAATCCGACCTCGGCACCACGCGCGCGGCCATCGGCGCCGTTCACTGGTCCCGTCGTCAGGAAATCATGCGCCGTGCCTGCACTGTCCGCCAGCGTATAGGCGAACGTGCGGTTGATGATGATGTCCTTGAGATTCTTGTTAAACACGGACAAGGTCAGCGAACTGCCATGGCTGCCATACCACTCGGCCGTCAGGTCCACGTTGGTCGACGTGGTCGGCTTCAGCATCGGGTTGCCATTGGCATTGCCCTTGTAGTCGATCGAATCGAGCACTGACTGGTTGGTCGTCGCGTCGGTGTGCGTGTTCACCTTCTGTTCCAGCGTGGTGTACTGCTGCATCAGGTAGAAGTCCGGCCGCGTCATGCCTTTGGAAACAGCGAAGCGGAACTGCAGCTTGTCACCGGCTTTCATGCGCAGGTTAAGGCTCGGCAGGACGTTGGTGTAATTATGTTCAACCGTGCGCTTCTCTTCCAACTCCGCAATGACAGGCACACCCGGAGGCTGGGTCCCTGTTGGAGGGCTGAAGAGGAACATGCCAACTGCCTGCGCTTCGGTTCTCACGACCCGCGTGCCAATGTTGCCATCGACCGGGTAAGGCAGGTTGTCGAAGGCAAAGCGCAGCTGGGCATACGCCGCCTTGGTGCGCTCGTGCTGCTCATTGGTGTCGCTCGGGCCACCGAATGGCGAAGGCTTCCAGTTGGTGCAATCGCCGGTCGGTCCGGGGTTGGCGCAGAAATAGTTGGCGTAACCGTGCAACTCCTGGAACATCGCCGGCGTGGCATCGAAGGAGCCTGCCACGGTCGCCGGCGTCGGCACGATGATCGCCGGAGGAGCCGGCACGGTGCCGTTGAAGAAGCTGGGGAAGGCGTGCGCGGTGTAGTTCTGCCCCAGGCGCGGATCGGTCAGTACGGCGAATTTGCTGTATGGCTGCCAGCTGTTGCCGACCGACCAGGACTGCGTGATATTTTGCCATTCGTTGCCGCCGTTGCCGCCATGGGTTCGGTTGGTGATCGCGTCGCGCTTGGTCGCACGCACGCCGAAGCGCAGGTCCTGAAGAACGGGCGAATCGAAAATGAACTTGGCGTCGAGGCGTGCCGCATTCTGCTTGGCTACCGCCTTGTCACGGTGCTCCTGCGCAAAGCTCCAGTAATAGTGCGAGGGATCGGCCAGCCAGGCACGGTCGCCATCGTCGAAGGTGTAGGTCGGCGGCGAAGTGCGCAAGTCCATCGTTTCCTTGGGCATGAAGCCGCCCAGGCCGACAGTATTGTCGTAGCCCTTGGTGGTGGCACGGGTATGCTGCAGGTCCGCCTTGAAAACCCACTGGTCGGAAGCGCGCCACTGCGCGTTCCAGGACAGGTCGGACGTGTCGGCCTTGCGGCTGGTCGTGCGCGCGTCGGTACCGAAGCCGATGCCGTTGCTCAGGCCAAAGCCGCCATCGGTCGGATTGCGCAATACGCCCGTCAACAGCGCCCCATTGTCGTCGTAAGTCGCGCCCGGGTCGACAGTGAGGGTCGAGGCGGTGGTGGTCATGAAGAACCCGCTCTCTTCCGTGTAAATCTTGTACTTCGATTTGAAGTAGGTCAGGCCGGACGAGAGATTGTCCTTCTTCCATTGCAGCGCGCCGTACAGGCCATCGCGGGTGCGGTCGAAGGTGTTGGAATTCCAGCTGGCGCCGGGGCTGATCCAGCGCAACTGGCCTGGCGTGATATCGGCGCGCGGCAGGTAGTTGCTGACGCCAAGTGCATCGCTGGCGGTGGAGATCTGCGAATGCGACAGGTCGAGCAGCGCGCCCACCTGCCCGATCGGGGTATCCCAGCGGTTCGACACCAGGCCGGATACCGCAGGTTTGGTCTTGCCGCTGCGGCTGGCGCGCGAGCCTTCCACCGACAGCGCGGCCTTGAAGCCCTTGAAGTCGAACGGCATGGCGGTGCGCAGGTTGACCAGGCCGCCTACTGCGCCCTCGATCTGCTCGGCGGATGGATTCTTGTACACGTCAACGCCGGCCATCAGCTCAGGCGGCACGTCCTCGAAGCTCAGGGCGCGGCCACCGTTGGCGGAGAACGAATCGCGGCCGTTCAATTCGGAGCGCACATAGCTCAAGCCACGCACCGACACGCCCGTGCCTTCCGCGGCAAAGTGCTGGATGCCATCGCCCAGGCCCTGCATCGGGTCCGCGCGGTTCATGGTGCGGTCGATGCTCACGCCCGGAATGCGTTGCAGCACTTCGGTGACCGAACGGTCCGGCAACTTGCCGATATCGTCGGCCACGATCGAATCGACGATCTCGTCGGAATTCTGCTTGATCTTCTGTGCTGACTCCAGCGCTGCGCGCTGGCCTACCACCACCACGGTATTCGGATCTCCCTTGGCGGCCGGCGCGGCTGGTGTAGTCTGCGCCATCGCGACGCCGCTCGCCAATAGTGCAATATGCGCCGCTGCCATGGCGATTGCTGTCTTCTTCAAGTGTCTCACTCTGAATCCTCTCGTTCTAACTTATAAGTTTACTCACCGTGTGCCCATAAAGCGCCACCATGCCTCCGTGTCGGGGCTGATCTGCGCATGTCTTTGGAGTGCCTGGCGGGGTAAGCCCGGAGCCCCGCGCCGCGCCCTACGAGGCGCGTGCCATATCGCCGCTGTGCGCGGCAAGAATTCGAATAACCATTGGAATGTCTCCCTTGTATGTTTTATGTCGCCTGGCGATGAAACCATTCTGCCTCTCACACTTTTCAGCGGCAATTGCGAAAATCACCAATACAACAAACGAAAATCTGTAAATGCGCTGGCGGTCAGCTGATTTTCAGCGCGTTGGCATAACTCAAAGGCGGCTGGTCGCGCGGCAGCGTCACCTCCAGGCCGTCTGCCGTCTGGCGAAACGCCAAAGGGAACCCGTTGGCGATCAGCTCCACCCGCGCAATGCGCTTCTTCAGGTACGGCGAGGCGCTGCGCAGCGACTTGATTGTCACCTTGCCATCCTGCGGCCAGCCCATGACGAAGGCGAAAACCGACTCGCCCTTGGCGGTAAAGCGGATATCCGCGGCGGAAAACGGCTTGCTCTTGCCTTCATTGAAACCGGCCCCAGACATCTGCACGGCTTCCTCCATCACCGGCCCTTCACCGAACACTGCCCACGGGCGGGTGTCATAGATCGCCTCTCCGTTGCGCGCCATCCAGCGCCCTATTTCGCCGACAATAGCGCGCTCCTGCGCGTCGATCGAGCCGTTGCCACGTACCGGGATATTGAGTAAAAGGTTGCCGTTTTTGCTCACCACATCGATCAAGGTATGCACTACCGTCTGCGCGCTCTTGTAGCTGCGGTTGTCGTACACACGCCGGTCGTAATGCCAGTTTCCAATGCAGGTACAGGTTTGCCATGGCAATTCTTCAATCTGGTTGCTTTGGCCACGTTCGATATCCCACACCATGCTGCGGCGCTGCTGCGGATTCAGGATCTTGCCGTTGACGACAGCCTCCAGCTTACCTTTGGTGGCAATGCTGCGGTTGTACATATGCGCAGCCAGGCGCAAGCCGACGTCGCTGACAGGCCATAGCGGCAGCACGGTGTCGTCGTAATACACCAGATCGGGATCGTATGAGTCGATCAGGTCCCGCGTGCGGTGGAAGAATTTCTCGCAATATGCCTGGTCGGGTATGGCGGCCCCGCCGGCCCAGTGCCATTGCTCATACTGCACACCACCGTCGCCACCGGCCTTGCTCAGGGGGTGGCGCTGGGCGTACAAGCCTTGCGGGTCAAGTCCTTCCCACCACTTGCCCAGGCCATCCAGGCGCGTCAGGTTGCCGTCGTAGGCGACGCCGGCATGCGGGCCGGCCTTGTCCGCACCCTGCGCCAGCTCGTACCAGGTCCAGGCATGCGCGGCATGCACGCTGACGCCGAAGCGCAGGCCATTGGCACGTGCGGCTTTGCTCCAGCCGGCAATCAGGTCCTTGCGCGGACCAACTTTGGTGACGTTCCATTCCGGCTGGTGGCGGCTGTCGTACAGGTCCAGATTGTCGTGATGGTTTGCCATGGCGACGAAATACCTGGCGCCAGCTTTCTTGTACATGGCGACCAATTCGTCCGGCTGCCATTTGTCCGCCTTCCACCGGTGGATGACGTCCTTGAAGCCAAATTGGGACGGATGGCCGTATTTCCGCAGGTGGTGGCGGTAGGCGTCGCTGCCTTCCTCATACATCAAGCGCCCGTACCAGTCGCCGAATTCCGGCTCGCATTGCGGGCCCCAATGTGCCCAGATGCCGAACTTGGCGTTGCGGAACCAGTCCGGCACCTGGTACTTGTCCAGCGAGTCCCAGGCCGGCGCAAACGGGCCGCTGGCAATCGGCAAAGCGGCGCCCGGCGCCACCGCATCGGCGGCAGTAGCGACGCCTGACAACGCGGCGGCGGGCAAAGCGGCTCCCATGTGTTTCAACAAATCTCGGCGTTTCATCTGTTTCCTATCCAACTGGTTTTCGGTTAGCGCGACAACACGCTATTCAAGTAGGCTTCGTGAGTCGGCATTGCCGCTACGGAGGCGGCAATGCTGTCGCGTCGGAAGCATAGGGCACGCATCACATCCTCATGCGGCACGTCCCACAAGGAGGGGTCGGAACGCTGCGGCCAATGCCCCATGCCGGCATGGATGGCCAGCCAGCTTGTAGCGTCGAATCCTTCTTCATCATATTGGTGCAGGGCGCCGGCCTCGCGCCAGGCGTGGAGCTTGAAGGCCAGCGTTTCCGGCAATTCCATGCTTGCCATATCGCGCCACAGCTGACCGTCGCGCCGTGCCGTGAGGCAGTAGTGCAGGATGATGAAATCGCGAATGCGCTCGAACTGGCGGCGCATGCCGGTGTTGTAGGCGTCCACCGCCTCCTGCGCCGGCCGTTCGCCGGGAAGCAGCAGTTCGATCAACCTGCCAAGGCCGCTCTGGACCAGGAAAATGCTTGTTGATTCCAGCGGTTCCAGGAAGCCCGAAGACAGGCCGAGCGCCACCACGTTATGCACCCAGAAGCGCTCACGATGGCCGGCCTCGAAGCGCAGCAGGCGCGGTTCGGCGATGGGCGCGCCGTCCAGCTGCTGCATCAGTTGCTCGCGCGCCTTCTCCTCGTCGATGTAGCGGCTGGCGAAGACGTGGCCATGCCCGCTACGGTTGCTTAGCGGGATGCGCCATGCCCAGCCGGCTTCCAGCGCCGTGCAACGCGTTGCGGGCGCGAGTTCCGGGCCGCTGCGCTCGGAAGGACAGGCCCAGGCTCGGTCCACAGGGAGCCAGCGGCCGAAGTCGACGAAACGCTCTTCCAGCGCGCGGCCCAGCAGCAGGGAAGCAAAACCGGAGCAATCGACAAAGAGATCCCCTTCCACCACGCGGCCATCGGCCAGCGAGAGCTGCGAAATGCCGCCGTCTGCGCGGCGCGGCGCGTGCACGATGCGTCCTTCGGTGCGCCGGACACCTCGCCCTTCGGCAAGCTTGCGCAGAAAGGCCGCGTACAGCACGGCATCAAAATGGTAGGCGTAATTGAACTGTTGCTCTTCTTCGCTTGCAGCGCACATGAAGCGCCCCTCGCGCGCCATGACACTCGGCAGGCACTGCGCATCCAGGGGGCCCAGTCCGGCATCGCCTACGCGGCGGTGTTGGCCCCACAGCGAGCGCGGGCCGCTGAGGGCACCGATATCGCCAAAGGTGTGGAAGTAGCGTTCACCGAGTTCACGCCAGTCGCGGAATTCAATCCCGAGCTTGAAGGTGCCGTTGGTGGCGCGCAGGAATTGCGCTTCGTCGATACCCAGCAGCCTGTGGAAGTGGCGGATGGAAGGAAACGTGGCCTCGCCAACTCCGACAATGCCGATTTCCTCGGATTCGACCAGCTCCACAGAGGAAGCCGGGAACGCCGTCGCGAATGCCGCCGAGGCCATCCAGCCGGCTGAACCACCGCCGACAACCACGATACGTTTGTATGCAGTCTTCATTCTGTCTCCTTCGCGATCTCGTGTCCGGATCGACTCATTATGTGAATCGATTGTGCAAGCGGGCATGGGGGCACGCAATTGTGAAAAGTACCAAGTCGTTCAATGAAATCTTGCAGCCCAATTGAAGTGCGGCGCGACGCGGTGGAGAATGCGGCACTATGAAGACACTCCATGCATTGATATCGTGCGCGGTGCTTGCACCAATAGCCGCCATGGCGCAGCCACGAGAAGTGATTCCTCTCGATACTGATTGGTTTTTCCATAAGATTGGCGAGCATGGCTGGCAGGCGGTCGCCCTGCCCCACAGTTTCGACGGTTACAGGGGCCCGGCCTGGTACCGCCGCACGCTGCACCTGTCGCGAGTGCGCAACGGGAAGCAGCATTTCCTCGAGTTTGACGGCGCCTTGCTGGTGGCGGAGGCCTGGGTCAACGGCCAGTCAGCGGGACGTCATGCCGGCGGCTTCTCCCGTTTCCGTTTTAACATCACGGACCTGCTCCACGACGGCGACAACGAAGTCGTGGTGCGCGTCGATAACGCCCCCGATAGCGGCATCGCGCCGCTGGCGGGTGACTACACCCTGGCGGGCGGCCTTTATCGCAAGGTAAGGCTGGTGACGACTGGCGACGTCCATTTCGACATGCTCGATTACGGTGGGCCGGGCGTCTACTTCAAGCCCAGCGCCATAAAGCGCGAGCATGCCAACCTGGCCTGGACCGTGCGCGCCAGCAACGACCGTGCTCGCACCGTGCGCGCCATCGTCGCCACGCAATTGCGCGACGCCCAAAGAAATGTAGTCGCTTCGGCACGAAAAACGGTTGTGCTGCCGCCTCGCGGCACCGTGCAGATCGAGCTGCATGCCGCGTTGCCTGCACCGCACCTGTGGCAAGGTATCCAGGATCCTTACCTGTACACCAGCGAGGCCGCGCTCTCGGAAGAAGGCGCCGCAACGTCCGCCCATGCCGACCTGCTGTCCTTCCAGGCCGGCCTGCGAGACATTCGCCTTGATCCCCAGCGCGGCCTGCTGCTGAACGGAACCAGCTACCAGGTCCATGGCGTCAACGTGCACCAGACATCGCTGCCGGGCAAAGGCATCGCTGCCACTGATGCCGACATCGATGCCGATTACCGCATTCTGTCCGAGCTGGGAGTGACCGGCTTGCGCTACGCGCACTACCAGCACCCCCAGCGCGCATACGACTTGTCGGACCGCGCGGGATGGCTGGTGTGGACCGAATTGCCGTTGACGGCAGCCGTCAACGGTTCGGATGCCTTCCTCGCCAACAGTACACAGCAGTTGCGCGAGCTGGTACGCCAGAACAGCAATCATCCTTCCGTCATGGTCTGGGGGCTGGGCAATGAAATCTACCAGAGCGATGCGACCAGCGCGCGCGTGCTCGACGCGCTGCAAAAGGTCGCCCACGAGGAAGACCCCGGCCGGCCCACAGCCTATGCCAATTGCTGCGGGCCGATCGATGGCGCGCAAGCCTCGCATACCGATGCCGTGGGATCGAATGTGTATTTTGGTTGGTATGACGGAAAGTTCGCCGATCTCGGACCATTCCTCGACGCGAACCATGTGCGGCGCCCGGACACGCCCCTGGCAATCAGCGAGTACGGCGCCGGCGCCAGCGCACTGCAGCAGGAAGACCCGCCGCAGCGCCCGCAACCGGGCGGCCGCTGGCACCCGGAGCAATACCAGGCGCTCTATCACGAAGCGGCCTGGCCGCAGCTGGCGGCGCGGCCCTGGCTGTGGGCCAATTTCATCTGGGTCGGCTTCGACTTCGCCTCGGCCGGGCGCAACGAAGGCGACACGCCGGGCTTCAACGACAAGGGCCTGGTCAGCTTTGACCGCAGCGTCAGGAAGGACGCCTATTTCTGGTACCAGGCCAACTGGACGACACGGCCAATGGCCTATATCACGTCACGCCGGCATGCGCTGCGCACGCAGGCCGCCGCGCAGGTCAAGGTGTACAGCAACCAGCCGAGCGCCCGCCTGCGCCTTAACGGCGTCGACCTCGGCGAACGGACGGTGACCGGCCGCATCGCCACCTGGCAGGTGGAGCTGGCCGAGGGCGCCAACCGGCTGCAAGTCACGGCGGGCGCCGCCGCCGATGAAGTCGAATGGATCTATCGGCCGGCGCCCGCAGCACGCTAGCGCTTTTCCACCGGCTCCAGCGTCACCAGCACCACATCGTTACTGCGCATCGGCACGGTGAGCGAGTAGGCGCCGGACTTGCCGATACTGACTTCGCGCTCCGTCTCCGGCGCATCCTTGGTCAAGGCGGCAAGGTTGTCCAGCTGTTCCGGCGACAGTTTGTCCGGCATGCCCATCTCGATGTAGGCCGTGTAGGCATCGTTAGCGCGGAAGCCCGTGCGGCGCACCTGCAGGCGGTACTTGCCAGGTTTAGCATGCTGGAACGAAAACGCCAGCGGCGCCGAAGGCGTTGCCGGCAATACCCGGCTGAAGAAGGAGCGGTTGCTGACAGGCTGCTTCGGCAGCTGGAAGTCCCACGCCACGGCGCGCACCGCCTTGCCGTCGCTGGCCGCCATCACCTGGCCATCCGCCACGGGGATTTCCTTGCCGCTCAGGGCGTGCAGGTATTTGTACGAGAAATAGGGGCCCTTGCGCACGCCCTGCGGAGTCATCAGGCCGAAGCCGCCGTCGAACGGCCTGGTTTGCGGCCCCGGCTCTTCGAACAGGTCGGTGTAAGTCCAGTAGCTCATGCCCTGCACCAGCCCCTTCGTCCCCTTCAGTTTGCTCAGGATATAGGCGGCGCCGATATAGGAATCATGCACCTTGTCGCGCGGGTTGTAGCTCGTGCTCCATTCCGTGAAATAGAGCGGCAGCCCAGGATACTTCGATGCTTCGATTTCTCCGCGCACCTTGCGCACGTCCGCGATGATGGCGTCCGGAGCCTGCGACAGCTTGGTGTCTTCCACACCCTTCTCATCGAGGAAGCCGCTATCGACACCGTAGGTATGGGTGGTCACGAAATCGACCGCCGCGCCACTCTTCGCAACGTGGTCGAGGAACTCCGGCACCCAGGCTGCGCCTGCGGTGGACGGGCCGCCGACACGCAGCGCCGGGTCGATCGCCTTGATCGCCTTGGCCGTGACGTCATACAGCTCGAAATACGCCTTCTGGTCGGCATGCTCCCAGAAACCATCCAGGTTCGGTTCATTCCAGACTTCGAAGAACCAGCTGCGCACCTCTTCCTTGCCATAGCGCTGCTGGCAGTGCTCGACGAACGCCGACACCAGCTCACGCCAGCCACTCAGCTCCGGATGGGAGGTATTGCCTTGCCAATAGAAGATCTGGGCATTGGAGGTTGCCAGCGCCTTGGGCGTGAAACCCAATTCGACAAAAGGCTTGATCTTGCGGGCCAGCAGGTCGTCATACAGCTTGTCGATGCCGCTCCAGTCGTAAACCAGCTTGCCGTTTTCCTTCTTCACGGTCTGCAGCACATCGTGGAAGATGGCATGGAAGCGGATGTAGCGGAAACCGGTTTCATCGACCACGGTTTTCAGCTGCGCCATGCTGTCGTCGCGGCGCAGGGTTCCCGGGTAATCGGAACCGACTGACAGGTCGTAGAAGCGATCCAGCGCTTGCTCCGCTTTGGCAGCGTCCAGCACCACCTGGCGCGCGGCAACTTTGGCCGGACCAGCGGCCAGGGCGGCGTTATTTGACAGGCAAGCAGCGCCCAGCGCCGCGAGACAGATTTGCTGCAGGTGTTTCATGCTTCCTGACTCCTGATTGTGGCTGATATTGCGAGGCATGCTATCACCGTGGATTTCGCCTGTGGCCCGTTGCGGCGCAGCTTCGACTAAATCATTCCTCCACTCGGTGATTTTCATAATTGCAGCGCTCCGGCCAGTCTGCAAAGATGGCCTGATTCAATAATTATTGGAGACTACAAGAAATGCGATCGTGGATCCTGGCCTTGTTGTTCATGGCCGCGAACAGCGCGCTGGCGCAAAGCAGCATCATTCCGGTCTGGCCCGGCGGCGTGCCGAACGCGCGGCCGCAGGCCGGCCCGGAAAAAGTTGACGGAGAGCGCATCAGCAACGTCAGCCAACCGACGCTGGCAGTCTATCCGGCAGCGCTCGACCGTCCCACCGGGACGGCCGTCATCATCTGCCCCGGCGGCGGCTACCAGTTCCTGTCCAACACGCGCGAGGGGCAGCAGTACGCGCAATGGCTCTCCACCCTCGGCATCACGGCCTTCGTGCTCAAATACCGCCTGGCGGACGCAGGCCATCCGGCGCCACTGCAGGACGTGCTGCACGCCATCCGGCTGGTACGCTCGCAGGCAGCGAAATACGGCATCGCGCCGGACCGCATCGGCGTGATGGGCAGTTCCGCCGGCGGCCACCTCGCCGCCAGCGCGTCCACCCTGTTCAACCACCCGGCCGGAAAAGCCGGCGACGCGCTTGACGCCGTCAGCGCCCGCCCCGATTTCGCTATCCTGATGTACCCCGTGATCACCATGGAAGCGCCAGCGGTGCACGCCGGGTCGCGCGATGCGCTGCTCGGCTCCAAGGCGCCAGCCGCGCTGGTGCAACTGATGTCCGTGGAGAAGCAGGTCAGCGCCGCTTCCCCGCCGACATTGCTGATCCACTCGCAGGATGATGGCCTGGTCCCAGTCGACAACAGCATCCTGTACTTCCAGGCCCTGACCCGCGCCAAGGTGCCGGCCGAAATGATGATCTTCGAACACGGCGGCCACGGCATGGCCATGCGCACCGGTAACGGTACCGCCTCGAACTGGACGCGGCGCGCCGAAGACTGGCTGCGCGACCGCAAGCTGATTTCCCAATAAAGGAGTTTTGATGAACGTGCATTACAAGCGCAAAGCCTTGGCTGCAGCCGTGTCGATGATCGGCCTCGGCGCAGCCCAGGCCGCCCCGATCGCCACCCTGGACCGCAACGGAGCCTGGGTTTCCGTCGAAGCCTACGGACCGAACGTGGTCCATATCACGATTGCGGCCGACAAGGCCGAAGCGCTGAAAGGCCCGGGCTACGGCATCCTGCCCAAGAACGCCGACAATGCAACCTTCCGCCACAGCAGCGGCAACGACGGCGACAGCTTTGTCTCGCCGATGTTGAAGCTGCGCGTCAACCCGGCGCCGCAGCCGCGCGTGCCGAGCCAGATGGAGAAGTACTTTGCGCCGCAACTGGCGCCAGTCGGGCTGCAGGTTCGCAACGCCAAAGGTGACGTGGTACTCGACATGACGGGCTGGGACTTGTCGCCGCAGACAGTCGCGGGCGAAAAAACTTACCAGGCCAGTGCCAGCTTCAGTGCGCAGGCCGACGAGCATTACTACGGCATGGGCCAGAACCAGGAATCGACCGGGCCGCTCGACCTGCGCGGGCGCACGCTCGACTGCAAGCATTGGTATGACGCGCCGGCAGGCGAAACGGTCTGCGTGCCCTTCATGGTCTCGTCGAAGGGCTACGGCATCGTCTGGGACAACCCTTCCGCCACGCGTTTCATCGCCGGCGTCAATGGCCGTACCGCCTTCCAGTCCAACGTCGGCGAGCGTGTCAGCTTCTTCGTCATCACCGGCAGCACGCCGGAAGAGATCTACTCGGGCTTTGCCCGTGTGACCGGCAAGACACCTATCCCGCCCAAGGCCGCTTTCGGCCTGATCCAGTCCAAGGCGCGCTATGAGAGCCAGCAGGAAATCCTGAGCGTCGCCAATACCTACCGCCAGAAGCAATATCCGCTCGACATCATGGTGCTCGACTGGTTCTACTGGACCCGCATGGGCCAGCTGGATATCGACCCTGCGCAGTTCCCTGCGCCAGCCGCCATGAACAAGCAACTGCACGACCTGGGCATGCAGTCGATCGTGTCGGTCTGGCCGCGCTTTGAAACTTCCGGCCGCTATTTCAACGAACTCGATGCCAAGGGCTACTTCCTGAAGGACAAGGACGGCAAGACCGTCGACGGCCTGCCTTTCCGTTCCGACCGCGCCGGCGCCCTGATCGATTCCACCAACCCGGCGGCGCGCCAATGGTTCTGGGAACGCATGCGCGACAACGTGCTGTCGCAGGGCTTCGACTACCCATGGCTGGACGAAACGGAACCGGACCTGGTGCCGGACGGCTTCTTCTACTCGATCGGCTCGGGCGACCGCTATCACAATGTGTTCCCGCTGCTGCACACCGAGGGAGTACACCAGGGCATGCGTGCCTGGAAGCCGAACAAGCGCGCCCTGATCCTCTCGCGCGCCGCCTACCTGGGCTCCCAGCGCACCGGCGCCCTGTTCTGGTCTTCCGACATCAACCCGTCGTGGGAAGCGCTGGCGCGCCAGATTCCAACAGGCCTGAACATGACTGCTTCCGGCATCGCCTACTGGGGCAACGATATCGGCGGCTGGCAATGGCTGCCGCAATCGACCCGTGCCACCAAACAGCCCTTGGTCGATCCGCGCGGCGCCGAGGAAACCGTCGGCCAGAACCACGACTACCCTGAACTGCTCACGCGCTGGTTCCAGTACGGCACCTTCCTGCCGACACTGCGCCTGCACGGCGATCGCAAGCACGCTGAGATCTGGGCCTTCGGCAAGCATGCCGAGAGCATCATGGCGCGCTACGACCGCCTGCGCTACCAGTTGATCCCTTACCTGTACAGTCAGGCCAAGTCGACCTGGGACAGCGGCGCGCCGTTCATGCGTCCGCTGTGGATGGACTTCCCGCAGGACCCGAACGTGGCCAATATCGGCACCCAATACATGTTCGGCCCTGCCTTCCTGGTGGCGCCGGTGACCGAGCAGGGCCAGACCGAAAAGGACGTCTACCTGCCGGCGGGCAGCGACTGGTACAACTTCTGGACCAATGAGAAGCTGGCCGGTGGCCGCTGGATCAAGGTGGCCGCACCGATCGACCAGATCCCGGTCTTCGTGCGAGCAGGCTCCATCCTGCCGCTGGGCGCCGATATCCAGTCGACCGCCAGCAAGCAGGCGATTGCGGAGATCAGGGTTTATCCGGGCAAGGACGGCGAGTTCGCCCTGTATGACGACGACGGCGTGTCCTACGACTACGAAAAGGGCAAAGCCACACTGGCCAAGCTGAAATGGGACAACGGCGCCGGCAAGCTGTCCGTCAGCGGCGACAGCGAGCTGTCGCGCAAGGCGCCCGGCATCATCAAGGTGCTGGGGAAATGACACGCGGCAGCACCCCTGTCAACCCCTCGCGCCGCCGAGGCCTGCTCAAGCTGGCCCTGGCCGGCGCGGGCGCTGCTGCGGCTCCGCTGACACCAATGGCCGGCGCAGCCGCTGCCACCGCCGCCGGCGCGCCGGCATGTCCGCCGGGCGCGTTACAGCACGGCCACGGCATCGAGGGCCAACGCAAGGCGGACCTTGGCAACGGCATGTTCCTCAACCCGATCGTGCCCGGCGACCATGCCGACCCGACCATCCTGAAGGACGGCGACGATTACTACATGACGTTTTCGTCTTTCCTCTCCTACCCCGGCGCGGTGATCTGGCATTCGCGCGACCTGGTCAACTGGGCTCCCGTCTGCGCCGCACTGACCAAACCGATCGGCGACGTATGGGCGATGGACCTGGCCAAGCACAATGGCCGCTACTACCTGTATATCCCCGCCGGTGATTCGATCTTCGTGATCCACGCCGACAATATCCGCGGCCCATGGAGCGATCCCGTCGACCTCAAGATCAAAGGCTGCATCGACCCCGGCCACGCGGTCGGCGAGGATGGCAAGCGTTACCTGTTCTTCAACGGTGTGCGGCGCATCGCGCTCTCGGACGACGGGCTATCGACCGCCGGTCCGCTGGAAAAAGTCTACGATCCCTGGCGCTACCCCGAAGACTGGGTGGTTGAAATGTTCGCACCCGAGGGCCCCAAGATCTTCCGCCGCGGCGAATGGTTCTACCTGGTGACCGCCGTCGGCGGCACCTCGGGCCCGCCCACCAGCCATATGGTGACCGCGGCGCGCTCGCGCTCTATCCACGGTCCGTGGGAAAACTGCCCTGCGAACCCGATCGTTCGCACCAGCAGCGCGGACGAACCGTGGTGGTCGCGCGGCCACGCCACCGTCTTCGAAGGACCCGGTGGCGACTGGTGGATGATATACCACGGCTACGAGAACGGCTTCCGCACGCTGGGCCGCCAGGCCTTGCTGGAACCGGTCGAGTGGACCAGCGACGGCTGGTTCCGGGCGCGCGGCGGCACACTGTCGCAGCCCATGCGCAAGCCCAAAGGCGGCCGTTCATCGCCGGCCGGACAGGCGCTGTCGGATGACTTCAGCACCAATAAATTCGGCGTGCAATGGAGTTTCTTCGCCCCCGGACCGGATGAAATACAGCGTGCCCGCTTCGACGGCAAGGGACTGGTCATCAAGGGCAAAGGCAGCTCGCCTGCGGACTGCTCCCCGCTCACCTGTGTTGTCGGCGACCGTGATTACGAGGCGTCCGTGGTACTCGATATTTCAGCCGGCGCGCAGGGCGGCCTGCTGCTCTATTACAGTCAACGCGCCTATTGCGGCATCGGTTTCAGCCCGGAACAGATGTTCACCTACCATTGCAGCGAAGAGCAAAGCTGGATGCGGGAGAATGTCAGCGCCGGGACCATCCACATCCGGCTCACCAATCGGGCCAACGTCCTGACTTTTCATTACTCCTGGGACGGAGTGCAGTGGATCAAGCACCCATGGCAGATGGAAGTCTCCGGCTTCCACCACAATGTCTTCGGTGGCTTCAGGAGCCTGAAAGTCGGCATCTACAGCGCCGGCAGCGGCGAAGTCAGGGCGCGGCAGTTTTCCTACCGCGGCCTGAAACCCGCCTAAGCTTCCAGCGACAGCCGGTAGACGGAAGTCTGCCGGTACACCTGGCCGGGCAACAGCATCACGTTCGGCCAGGCGGCGCTGGCCAGTTCAGGACGCGCCCGCGATTCGATGGTGAAGCCGCCTTGCGGCCCCGCCCGGAACTGCACCGCAGCCTCGGTAGTATGGACCTGCAGGCACCGTCCTGAACCGGGATCGGCGATACGTGCCACCTTGCGCAACGGCCCCTGCCCCCCGGCAAAATGGTCCCGCACGAAAAAACCGTGGTCAAAGCCCGACTGCCCGACAAGCTGGCTATCGGGCCAGCGCAAACGCGCCCCGATCGGCGCTGGCTGCCGGAAGTCAAACGCGGTGCCGGCTACCGAGGCCACGCCGGTCGGCGCGCCGCAGGCATCAGCTTCAACAAAATAATCGGCATCGATCTGCACCATGTGGTCGCCCACGTCGGCCGTGCCGCCATTCAGGTTAAAGCGAGGATTGGACGCCGTTTCAAGCGGCGTCAAGGCCATGGCCACCACCTCGTGCTCAACGGTCAGGCTGCCATCGTCATCCAGGCGGTAGCGCGCCAACTGGGCCAAGCCCTCGCTATTTTCCATCCGCAAAAGCCGAACGCCGCCATCATCGTGGCGTCCTTGCCACAATGCCGCTTTGGCGCTGCGCTCGGGTTCCAGCAGTACGTCGGCGATCCGGCCATAACGGTCTGGCGCGCGCCAGCCGCACAAGGCGGCGCCGCACTCGCTGACCATCACCACCATATCGCTGGCGTTCCTGAGGGTAAACACGCGGTATTCGTCCGCTTCGGACGCTGCGCCGGAAATATGTTTCGTCATCATTAAAAATCGGGCTCCCTGTGCACACTTCGGCACCGTGTCATTCTGCAATCCGGCGCATACCGATTCAATTACTAAAATCACCAAGCCACCGAACGATTCTGGCGAACTGCGCGGCAAAGGGCTTTTTTGCGGCGCGGATTGGGCAATAATGCAAACGCATCAGCCTCGGCAGGCCAGCGCCAGCCGACTTCAATAAGAGGGTGCGACGCAAGCCCACGCGTTCCCGCCCAGAGACAAACCATATTGTGAGCACCGCATGAGTACCTTTTCAACATTGGACTTGATTGTCTTCCTGATTTACTTCGTCGCCGTGGCCAGTTACGGCATCTGGATCTACCGCCGCAAACAAAGCGGCTCCGGCCAGGCATCGCATGACTACTTCCTGGCTGAAGGCTCGCTCACCTGGTGGGCCATCGGCGCTTCCCTGATCGCATCCAACATCTCCGCCGAGCAGTTCATCGGCATGAGCGGCTCCGGCTACAAGATCGGCATGGCAATCGCCGTCTACGAGCTGATGGCAGCCGCCACCCTGGTCATCGTGGCCGTGTTCTTCATGCCGGTGTACCTGAAGAACCGCATCTACACCATGCCACAGTTCCTGGAGCAGCGCTACGGCAAGGCCGTCGCCACCACCATGGCCCTGTTCTGGCTTGGTCTGTACGTGGTGGTCAACCTGACCTCCATCCTCTACCTGGGCGCACTGGCGATTTCCAGCCTGTCCGGCATCGCGCTGCTGCCTTGCATGCTATTCCTGGCCATCTTCGCCGCCATCATCACCTTGGGCGGCATGAAGGTGATCGGCTATACCGACGTGGTGCAGGTGGCCTGCCTGGTAGTCGGCGGCCTCGTCACCACCTGGCTGGCGCTCGACCTGGTGGCGGGCCTGGCGGGCAAGCATGGCGCGCTGGACGGCCTGTCCGAACTGTTCGGCGTGGCGCGCGGCCACTTTGACATGGTGCTGAAACGCGAAGACCCGAACTACATGGACCTGCCAGGCCTGTCGGTTCTGCTGGGCGGCATGTGGATCGTCAACCTGAACTACTGGGGTTGCAACCAGTACATCACCCAACGTGCACTGGGCGCCGACCTGCCGACCGCACGCAAAGGCCTGCTGTTCGCAGCCTTCCTCAAGCTGCTGATGCCGGTGATCGTGGTGCTGCCAGGGATTGCCGCCTACGCGCTGGACAAATCGGGCGCCCTGGGCGACGCCATGCGCCAGGGCGGCGAACTGAATCCCGACCGCGCCTACCCTGTGCTGCTCAACCTGCTGCCGTCCGGACTGAAAGGCGTCGCCTTCGCAGCACTGACCGCAGCCGTCGTGGCATCGCTGGCCGGCAAGGCAAATAGCATCGCCACCATCTTCACCCTCGACATCTACAACAAGACCTTCAACAAGCAGGCCACCGAACAGCGCATGGTGTGGATCGGCCGCGTCAGCGTGGTGGTCTCGATGGCGCTCGCCGTGCTGATCGCGCCGATGCTGGGCATCGACAAGAAAGGCGGCTTCCAGTACATCCAGGAATATACCGGCTTCGTTTCGCCTGGCATCCTGGCCATGTTCCTGATGGGGTTCTTCTGGAAGAAGACCACCTCCGGCGCAGCCATGTTCGCTACCGTCGGCGGCCTGGCCGGCTCCATCGTGCTGAAATTCCTTCCGACCATGATCGACCTGTCCTTCCTGGTGCCGATCGGCTTTGCCAAGGTCACCTCCTCCGGCGTGGCCGAGATCCCATTCCTGGACCGCATGTTCATCGTGTTCTGGTTTGTGATTGCCGGCATGGTCCTGATCAGCAAGGCCGCCGAAGCCAAGCGCGATGGCGTGGCGAAGCACCTGCACGTGGATACCTCGATGTTCCGCGTCGACGGCGCCTTCACCTTCGGGTCGGCCATTATCGGCGTGGCGCTGGCAGCAATTTACGGCACGCTCTGGTAAGCAAAAGCCTGGATTCACAGTAAAAAGCAAGGGGCCGCAAGGCCCTTTGTTCATTTTCTGACAATTATTGAGCAATTTCATTCAACCACTTGGCGATCTTCAGAATTGCAAGGGCTACCGTCCACTACCACAATGCAACTTGCGTATGCGGCAATTGACACTTATTCGAAGGGGAAGCATGAACAAATTCAAAATGCGGACGATCGTCCTCGCGATCATCGCGGCAAGCCTCGCCGCAGGCTGCGGCGGTGGCTCGAGCGGCTCCGGCGGCGGAACGGCTACCGGCAGCACGGGCAGTACGCCGGGCACAGGCAGCACGGGCAGCACAGGCACCCCACCTGCCACCGGTGGAACCGATACCGGCACCCCGCCTGCCACTGGCGGCAGCACCGACACTGGCAGCACCGGGGGCGCATCGGCCAGCAAGGGTACCACCTGGAACAGCGTGAAATGGGGCGGCGGCGGCTATGTCAGCGGCCTGATTTTCCATCCGACGACGGCCAACCTGCTGTACGCACGCACCGACATCGGCGGCGCCTACCGCTGGAACCAGGCTACCTCGTCCTGGACGCCGATCACCGACGGCCTGGGTTTCGGCGCGGCCGAGAGCAAATACCACGGCATCGAAAGCATCGCCCTCGACCCGAATAACGACCAACTGGTCTACATGGCAACCGGCATGTACACCTTTGAAGGCAATGGCCGCCTCTACATCTCCAGCGACCGCGGCGACCACTGGACGCACGTCGACCTGCCTTTCGCGCTGGGCGGCAACAATCCCGGCCGGGCCATGGGCGAACGCCTGATGGTCGACCCGAACAAACCTTCGACCCTGTTCTACGGCTCACGCGCGTCGGGCCTGTGGAAGAGCACCGACTCGGGCAAGACATGGGCACAGGTGACGGCACTGTCCTCCGTCAAGATGACGTCGGACCAGATCGGCGCCGCAAATGGTGCGATGGGCGTCGAGCTGGTGGTCTACGACACCGGCACCAAGGGCAGCGGCACGGCCACCCAGACCATCTATGCCGCCATCGCACCGGACTACGTCAGCGTTGCGGGCCTGGCATCGAATATGTACAAGTCCACCGACGGCGGCGCGAGCTGGTCGCCGGTCCCGGTGCCTGTCTCCGGCTATCACATCCCCCACATGGTGCGCGCTGCAGACGGCATGTTCTACGTGGTATTCACCAAGGATACGGGCCCTGGCGCCGGCGGCCCTGGCCGTTTCTACAAGTTCGACGGCAGTACCTGGACCCTGCTCAAGAGCGAAGACCCGCTTAACGGAACCAACTTCGGCCTTGGTGGTGTTTCCGTCCAGGGCAGCGGCGCCACCACCCGCATTGCGCTGGGCGTGACCAATTCCTGGGGCAATTTTAGCGGCCAGCAGACCGTACAGCTGTCCGACGACGCCGGCAAGACCTGGCGCGAAATCGAAGCGATGACGCCGGGCGAAAACGCCTCGGGCTGGGTCGACGATGTCGAGATCGATCCGGCCAACCGCGACCACATCCTGCACGTGCACGGCGGCGGCATCATTGAAACCAAGAACGCTTCTTCGGCTTCCCCGACCTGGAGCGGCAACATCACCAATATCGAGGAAACCGCGACCCTGTCGCTGGTGACGCCGCCGGCTGGCGCACCGTACAAGTTCATCAACAGCGCGGGCGATATCGGCACCTGGCTGCAGACGGACGTTACCGTCAAGCCAACCTTGGCCCCGACCTCCAACTGGAGCAACGGCAACGCCGCCGACATGGCGTGGGCCGACCCGCTCTTCATCGCCGGCGCGGGCGTGGCGAACTGGAACGGCACCGGCAGCTTCGGCTTCTGGTCCGGCGACGGCGGCAAGACCTGGTCGAACTTCGCGACCCTGCCCGCCGGCGCGCAGGCCAATACCGGGTCCAGCGCCAGCGTGGCAGTCCCGGCCCGCAACAGCATCATCTGGGCCCCGGCCAACTCGGTACCGTCCTACACCACCAATAACGGCGCCAGCTGGACCGCCACCAACCTGCCGCCGCTTCCCGCAGTCGCGCAAGGCTGGGACCGTGGTTACCACCTGGTCGCCGACCGCAAGAATCCGAACAAGGTGTACGCCTACGATTCCGGCGGGGCAAGCTGGGCAACGGCAGGCAAGTTCTATGTATCGACCGATGGTGGCCACACCTTCACATTGAGCCAGGGCTCGGTCACGGTCAACCTGGCACCCAAGGCGTTCTGGGAGACTTCGGTTGCCGTCAACCCGAACGCGGAAGGCGACTTGTGGCTGGCTGACGGCAACACGGTCTACCACTCGGTGGATTCCGGCGCGACCTGGACCAAGCTGAACAACTTCGCATCGGGCGCGGGCACGCAGGGCGCCAGCCTGATCGCGCTGGGCAAGGCAGCCAGCGGCGCCAAGTACTCCGCCGCAATTTACGTGGTCGGCACGATGGGCGGCGTGTGGGGGGTGTACCGCTCCGACGACGCCGGTGCGACCTGGACCCGCTTCAACGACGACGCCCACCAGTTCGGCGGCATCGGTGTGCTGGCTGCGGACCAGAACACGTATGGCCGGATCTACGTCTCCGGCACCGGCCGCGGCCTGTTCTACTCGAACTAAGGGCAGCCGGTCGTAGAGAGACCGTCCCTTCGAAAAGGGGCGGTCCGGCAAGCGGTCAGCTTAGCGCAGCCGCTTGCCCTTCACGTCGTAAATGGCCGATTCCAGGTGCACGACCTGGCTTACGGCCTGGCTGCCGGCCGCGTCGGCCGCCAGGATCACCTTGTAATCCCCCGCAGCGACCTGCCACGTCTTGGAGGCAGAGTCATACGTTGCCAACAAGCGCGGATCGACTGTCACCTCGCCCCTCGCGCTCGCGCCCGGCTTCACATCGACTTTCTGGAAGCCCGCCAGGCGCTTCGGCGCCTCCCAGCGCACACCAAGCGGAGCCACGTAGACCTGCGCCACTTCCTTGCCCGCCAGCTTGCCGACGTTTTTCACCGTGAATGAAGCGTGCAGGATACCGTCCCTGACCGTTGCTGCCAGGCCGGATAGCGTGAATTCCGAATACGACAGGCCGTGGCCGAAGGGGAACAGCGCCTGCTGCCCTTTGAGGTCGAACCATTTGTAGCCCACTGCCGCGCCTTCGTGGTAGTCGACGTCGAAGCGGCGATCCTGCACTTCGGGATAGCCATCAAGCACCGGGCGCGGCAATTGGGATTCCGACGCTGGGAAGGTGACCGGCAAATGCCCGGACGGGTTGATTTCGCCGAACAACACGCTGGCGATCGCTTCGCCGCCGCTGGTGCCGGGATACCAGGCCTCCAGCACCGCCGGCACCTGCGACAGCCACGGCATCGTGACTGCGCCGCCGGTTTGCAGTACCACCACGGTTTTCGGGTTGGCCGCCGCCACCGCGGCAATCAGCTCATCCTGCTTATCCGGCAGCGTCAGGCTCGGCGCATCATACGCTTCGGCGGTCCATTGGTTGGCAAACACCAGCACGACGTCGCTCTCGCGCGCCAGGCGGGCAGCGGCCGCCACGTCTCCCCCATCGTGGAAAGCCACGGTCGCCGACGGCACACGCCGCTGGATCGCTTTCAGCGGCGCGGACGGATAATACGTGATCGGTCCCGGCCAGGCTTTCGGCCCCAGGCCCGGCACGGCGTTGCCACCGTCCGCCGACACCAGGGAGGAACCGCCGCCAGCCAGCACGCCCTTGTCGGCATAGCCGCCAATCACGGCGATGCGCCGCGCGGACTTAACCAGCGGCAGCAGGCCGGCGGCGTTTTTCAGCAGCACCATGCCTTCCTGAGCATCTTTCAGCGACACCGCGGCGTGCGCCTTGCGGTCTATGGTCTCCGGCGCCGGCTTGACGGGATGGTCCACCACGCCGTGCTCGAACATCGCGTGCAGCACACGGCGTGCCATATCGTCCAGGCGCGCTTGCGGCACCCAGCCATTGAGCACGGCTTCCTTCAGCGGCGGACCGAAATAGTCGGCCAGATCGAATGGCATGCCCGACTGCTGGTCCAAGCCTGCATTCGCGGCCGGAATCGTGCTATGCAGCGCGCCCCAGTCGGACATCACCCAGCCCTTGAAGCCCCAGTCCTGCTTCAGCACTTCGGTCAGCAGGTAACTGTTCTCGCAGGCATAGACGCCGTTCAGGCGATTGTATGAACACATCACCGCGCCGGGATTGCCCTCCTCCGCCGCGATTTGCAGCGCCAGCAAATCCGACGTGCGAGCCGCCTGGTCGCCGATCTTGACATCCAGCGTCGTGCGCCCGGATTCCTGGTCATTCAGCGCAAAATGCTTGAGGGTGGAAATCACCCGGTTCGACTGGATGCCGCGGATCTGCGCCCCGACTATTTTCCCGGCCAGCAGCGGGTCTTCGCCGCCATATTCAAAGTTGCGGCCATTGCGCGGCTCCCGCACCAGGTTCACGCCGCCCGCCAGCATGACGTTGAAGCCGAAGGCGCGCGCCTCCGCACCGATCATCGCGCCGCCGTCCTGGGCCAGTTTGAGGTCCCAGGTGGCGGCCGTGTTCATGCCCGATGGCAGTGCTGTACCGGGGCGGGTATCCGGACCGGCCTGGCTGGCCACGCCAAGGCCCGCATCGGTTTCCCACAGGTGCGGGATGCCCAGGCGCGGCACGCCGTAAATAAAGCCGGCCGACTGCAGGCGGGATTCCGCCGGACGGGTGGATTTTTTGTAGTCCATGTCGGCGCCCAGATAGCCATAAACCAGCTTGAGCTTTTCGTCCAGGGTCATGGCCCGGACCGCAAGTTCGGCGCGTTCCCCGGGCGCCAGGCGGGAGTTCATCCAGGGCTGGTCGCCAGGCGCCGCATTGGCAAAGGCAAGCCCGCCTTGAGGGGCCAGGATGGTGCCGTAGCACATTGCGACGGCAAGGAAAATTCTATTCAGTTTCATGTGTGCTTTCATCGAAAAATGGGCAGCCGAAGCCGCCCCTGAAAGCATTCTGGAAGCCGCGTCATGCCGCAGCAATTGTGAAAATCACCAGTCCGTACAACGATTTTTTACATAGCTGCGTCACTTCTCGAGCAGTTCGACTCCCGACGGCTCCAGGCGCAGCACGCCTTGCCAGCGTTTCCCAGTGAGTACCCCGTTCATGGCGCCCTCGATCACCACGTCCTTGGGCTCGCCCGTGGTATTGACGTATAGCTTACGGCCTTCCACAACACGCGCATAGACCCCATCGGGGGTTTTCGGCCCCGGCGTAATGCCCAGGCTGGCGTAAAGCTGGCGGTACAGGAGCCCCATGAGTTGCGGATGCGCCGCCGTGGCAACGTAGATGGCGCGTCCCTTGCCGAAGCGGTTGACTGTGATGGCCGGCACGTTGCCGTCCGAGTTCGAGAAGCGCGCCAGCACCTCGGCGCTGGACGGTTCCAACACCTCATAGGGACCCAGCTCGGCCTTGACCTCCTCGCCGCCGATCGTGGTCTGCAGCGTACCGGCGTTGTAGAAGGCGTTGGTGCGCAGGCCGAATACGTCAGTCAGGCCGCCGGGCAGCGGCGTGTCGAACCACTGGTTGTTGTCGTTCACCTTGGCCGACTGCGCGGTCATGATGACCGTGCCGCCATCCGACACGAACTTGCGAAGGTTCGTCCTCGAAGCGGTATCCAGCAAGTACATGCCGGGCACGATCACCAGTTTGTATCGGCTCAGGTCCTCATGGCCGATGTGGATGACGGCCACATCGATATTGTCCTTGAACAGCGGCTCATATGCGCCGTGCGCCTGCTTCATGTAGCCCGGGTTGACGTATGGCCGCACCGTGTTGTTCATGCCTTCCTTCGGCAAGTTGGTGGCGATGATGTTGTCGAACGCGTAGGCGATGGCCACCTTGGGCTCTTGCAGGCGCGGGAAGCCCAGCTTTTCCAGCTTGGCGAATTCCTTCGCGATAGTAGCGAACTCGTCGAGCTTCCAGGAAGGCCGGTCGTCGTGGTCGATCAGGCCGAACAGCGCCTGTTCCTCGCCGCCGTGGTGGCTGTGCCAGGTCCAGGGCATCACCGCCTGCGCGCCCATCAGCAGGCCGAAGTGCGCCCACATGCGCGAACGTCCCGGCGTGCCGTAGTAGCCTGGCCCACCCGCAGTAAACTCGTTGAACCAGATCGGCGCCTTCATACCGGCCCGCATCATCGTGGATTCAAACCCGGCGCTCAGCGGGTCGCCCGGATAGAAGCCCATCGCGCCATAGCTCGCATACTTGCGGTAGTTGGCCAGCATGTCGAAACCTTTGCGCCAGGCGCTGTCCCACAGGTTGGAGATGGCGGGCTTGTCCGGCACGTTCTTCTTGCGCACCGCTTCAAGCAGCTCCAGTACTTCAACGGTCTGGTCCGACCAGAAACGCCGCATGTCGAGATAGCGCTCGTAGGGTCCAGCGCCCTCGATATACGGCAGGCGCACCTCATCCCAAGTGTTGAGGTGGCGCGACCAGCGCTGCGTGGCCCAGGCCTTGTTCAATGCGTCCATGCTGCCGTACTTGCGTTTGAGCCAGCCGATGAAGCGCTTGCGGTCGGCCTCGGAGTACGACACCATGCCATTCCCGCTCTCGTTGTTGTAGCCGATGGCAAACAGTGCCGGATGTTTTGCATAACGCCTGGTCATGGTGTCGGCCAGGCGCACCAGCAGGCGCCTGTAGTCCGGATCGCTGGTGTCGTCCATGTAGCGTTCGACCGGATCGAGCCGCGCGCCGCGCTCGGTGACAATGTCGACGCCCGGGTACTTCTTGTGCAGCCAAACCGGCGCAGGTTGGCCTGGGATATCCATGATGACCTTCAGGCCCGCGGCTTGCATGCGGTCCATGATCCAGTCGAACAGCGTGAAATCGAATTTTCCTTCGGCCGGTTCGAAGGCGTCCCACGCCAGGTCGCCCATGCGCACGACCTTCATCCCGGCCTGCTTCATGCGTTGGATGTCGCGCTCGATCTGGTCGCGGCCACTACGGTCGAAGGGTTGGTAGTTGGTGCCGACAAAAAGCTGGCCGGCGCCTGGCCATTCAGGATGGCCTTCAGCAGTTTGGGACCAGGCATCTGCGGTGGTGAAGCCGGCCAGCGCCAGCGCGCAGGCGGCGGCAATTCTTTTGAATTTCATTGTCTATGCGGGGTAAAGTTGAAATGCTCGCATCGCATTCTGCGAGCGCCCGCATCGCACTTCAATTGCGAAAATGGTCAACGCAGTCAATGAAATTCATCGGCAGGAAAATCGGAGGCACGCCGAGGGCCACCGCAGTGGCGCCCTGCACGCCCGGCCAATTGTTGCTGTCCCGGCAGGTGAGCGCAGGCCCCAGGAAAAAGGGCCCGCAGGCCCTTGGTTCATTCCGTTTCCACCGCCAGCGCCCTGTCGCGGTAGGCCCTCGGCGTACAACCGAGCTCGCGCTTGAACACCAGGTGCATGTATTGGGTCGAGGTAAAGCCGCAGCCCAGTGCCACGTCGGCAATACTGCGCTCGCCGCACTCCAGGCCGGCCTTGGCGGCATCGAGCTTGAACTGCAAGATCACGTCGTGCACGCTGCAACCGAGCTCCTGGCGGAAATAGGCTTCGAGCGAAGAACGCGAGACGCCGACATATTCCGCCACCTGGTGCGTCTTGATGCCCTGGCAGGCGTACTGGCGGATGAAATGGCGCGCCCGTGCCACGTGGGGATGGCGCACAGCCTGGTGCTGGCTCGATGCGAATACATTGATCCCGGCCGGCGGCATCAGGATGCGCGTGTTCGACAGGCGCACCCCATGCAGCATCTGGTCCAGCAAGTGCGCTGCGGTGCGTCCCATTTCCTGGGCGCCCTGGATGACGGAGCTGAGCGGAATGCGGGTCAGCATGCGCACCAGCGGGTCGTTGTCGATGCCGATCAAGGCCACCTGCTCCGGCACCGCGATGCCGGCAATGATGCAGGCCTGCAGCAGCTGCCGCGCCCGTGCATCGGTGACGGCGATGATGCCGACCGGCTTGGGCAGGCTGCGCAACCAGGCGATCTGTCCTTCCACCGATTCATCCCAGGCCGAAGCGCTGGTCTCGCAGCCGCGGAAGATCGGCGCTTCCATCTTGTCCGCTTCCATCAGGGTGCGGAAGGCATTCTCGCGTTCCTGCGCCCAGCGGTTTTCCTTGGCCTTGGGCAGGCTGAACATGGCAAAGCGGTGCAAGCCGACATCGATCAGGTGGTCGCGGGCCAGTTTGATCAGCTTGAAATTGTCAGTGGCCACATATGGCAGGCCGCGCGGATATTCGGCTTCGTCCGAGTAGGAGCCGCCAACTGCCACTACCGGAACGCTGCAGCGGGACAGTGCCGCCGCGACCGCAGGATCGTCGAAATCGGCGATGATGCCATCGCCTTGCCAATTTTCAATTCCCGCCAGGCGCAGGCGAAAATCCTCTTCCAGAAATAAATCCCAGGTGGCCCGGGTACTGCCAAGATAGGCAGCGATGCCGGAAATAACCTCGCGGTCAAAACTCTTGTTTGCATTAAACAGCAAGGCAATACGGTGTGCTTTCGAAGTATTCATAATCGCCAATCGCCAAACAGGTTTCAAATGAATGCTAGGAAGCGGACTGTGTCGCAATGACACGCTTGCGCGGCATATTGCCTGTTCGAACGAATTTCGCCGGGGGATTATGTTTACCGCTGCTGGACCAAATAGTTTTCATGGTGTCTCCAATTAGCCGGGCTGGCGCCGCGGATGGTTCCGGGGCGCTGTTGCTATTTTTTTATTTAGTGGATAGCGGAAGCTAAGCCACAGCCCAAGCATAGGCGGACACCCCCGCAAGCCAGTAACGCCCACGGGAGAATTTCTATCAATATGCAAAAATTGCGATTAGTTCTGCAGGGAGTGCAAGTGCGTCAGGCGGATGGTACGCCTTCAGGGGACGGGGTGTCGGCAGGATTGTCGGCAGGATTGTCGGCCAGGACGGCGGCGTCCGGCGACTCCAGTTGGCTGGCCAGGGAACGGAAGGCCTTCGGCGTGCAGCAGTATTCTTCCTTGAACAGCTTATTAAAATATGAAACGTTGGAGTAACCGACAGAATAAGCGATTTCCGCCACGGCCGCACCACTTTTTTCCGCCAATAACCTGGCAGCTTCAGTCAACCGCAATTTATTCAGGTAACTGGTAAATGTCATGCCCAATTCGGTTTTTAAAACCTCATTGACTTTATTGCGGTTGGTGCCGGTTGCCAATACCACGGATTCCAGGTCCAGCTCGGTATTCGTATAATTGGTCGCGATATAGCGCAGGACGGTCGCCTTTTCCTTATCCTTGTACGGTTCGAGGGTTAATTGCCGGTAAGCGACCAGTGGCAAATCCTTCTTCATCTTCAGATTCAGGCTGGCGGTCAGCGCGTGGGCGTGGGCACGGAAGAACCATACCGCGAACGCCAGCCAGCTCGCCAGCAGGACGATCGCCAGCGCGCCGATGTAGCGGTAGTCGCGGCCATTCAAGGTCAGTTCGCTGATGTCCAGGTAGGAGTCAACGCCCATCGGGCTTTGGCTGCTGGTACCGAAGACTATCTTTGACACCTTGTTCAATTCATAACCCTGGTGCGACAGGTCCAGCTTGACCGAATAGAACCACCAGTCCGGGATGGCGAGCCGCGTCAGGTCGAGCGTAACCGGCACGCCCCGTGCATTGCAGGAGAAATAGGTCCCCGGCGAGCGATAGGTGATGAAATCGCCGACCCTGGAGATTTTGTCGTCGAAGGTTGAGATCCCGAAGATCATCGAGTTCGATGGCGCGCACTTGGCCAGGAAGGAAATTTCGCTATAGCGGGTCCAGTCGGCCTGGGCCAATTTTCCCTTGGCATCGTGAAGGAGCATGCCCGCGGAGGTAAAAGGATACTGCCCGACCTTGGTCAACTTGAAGTCGAAGCGCAACTGCTCGCGCTGGGGATCGGGGATACGCGCAGTCGAAGTGCCCCCCATCGCCGCGTCCGTGTTGGTCATGTAATGCCAACCCGCGCCGGCCTTGTTCGTTGCCAGCAGGGGAACCGACAGGTAGCTTTGGTAGATCAGGAAAAACGCCAGCACCGCATCGCCGATCACCAGGGCGATCAGTGCCAGCAGCGCCTTCTTATAAAACTCTTGCATTATTTAAAATGGTTGAACTGTCTCTTTCGATGCAATGCCTCTTGCCGGGCCTGCTATTTGCATCATAACAGTTCAACCAGTTAAAGGGGACCAATCGTGCTCCCCTCCCCCTCGTTCAGCGCGAACGGTGCAACGGCTTGCCGTTGACGTCATAGCTCACCGCTTCCAGGTGGACCACGGTGCTGATCGCGCCAGCACCCGCCGCATCGGCCGCCACGGTGACTTTGTAATCGCCTTTGGCGACCTTCCAGGTCTTGCTGGCCGAATCGTACATGGCCAGCAGGCGCGGGTCGACCGTAACCGAGGCTTTGGCTGCGCCGCCCGGCTGCAGGTCGACCTTCCGGAAACCGGCCAGGCGCTTGGGCGCTTCCCACTTGGCCTTGAGCGGCGCCACGTATACCTGTGCCACTTCCTTGCCCGCCAGCTTGCCGGTATTTTTCACCGTGAACACCGCCTCCAGCGTGCCGTTCTTCACGCTGGCAGACAAGCCGCTGAAACCGAACTCGGTGTACGACAGGCCATGGCCGAACGGGAACAGCGGCTTCAGCCCCTTCAGGTCGAACCATTTGTATCCCACAGCCGCACCTTCATGGTAATTGACGTCGAAACGCTTGTCGGCGACCTCGGGATAGCCATCCAGCGCCGGGCGTGGCAGCTGCGATTCGGACGCCGGGAAAGTGGCCGGCAGGTGGCCGGACGGATTGACTTCGCCGAACAGCACGCTGGCGATCGCTTCCCCGCCGCTGGTACCTGGATACCAGGCTTCCAGCACTGCCGGTACCTTCGGCAGCCAGGGCATGGTGACGGGGCCGCCGGTTTCCAGCACCACCACCGTTTTCGGATTGGCCGCACCCACCGCCGCGATCAACTCATCCTGCTTGCCGGACAACGACAGGTTGCCCGCGTCGAGCGCTTCGCCGACCCATTGCGTGCCGAATACCAGCACCACGTCGCTCTCCTGCGCCAGTTTCGCTGCCGCTGCCACGTCGCTGCCGTCGTTGAACGACACCTGTGCCGTGGGCGCGCGCTTCTGGATCGCTTTCAGCGGCGACGACGGGTAATACATGATCGGGCCCGGCCAGATTTTCGGTTCCAGGCCAGGCACGGCATTGCCGCCGTGGGGATAAACCAGCGATGAACCGCCGCCGGCCAGCACACCCTTGTCGGCATAGCCGCCGATCACGGCGATGCGCTTGACGGACTTCGCCAGCGGCAGCAGGCCACCTTCATTCTTCAGCAGCACCATGCCTTCCTGCGCGTCCTTTTGCGAGACGGCGGCGTGGGCATTGAAATCGATGGCGTTCGGAGCGGATGCCACTGGATGGTCGACCACACCGGCTTCAAACATGGCATGCAGCACGCGGCGCGCCATATCGTCCAGCCGTGCCTGCGGCACCCAGCCATTCAGCACGGCTTCCTTCAGCGGTGCACCGAAATAGTCGGACAGGTCGAACGGGAAGCCCGATTGCTGGTCCAGCCCCGCATTGGCGGCCGGGATGGTGCTGTGGGTCGCGCCCCAGTCGGACATGACCCAGCCCTTGAAGCCCCAGTCCTTCTTCAACACTTCGTTCAGCAGATAGCTGTTCTCGCAGGCATACACGCCATTGACGCGGTTATACGAGCACATGACCGAACCAGGCTTGCCCTCTTCGTTTGCAATCTGGAAGGCCAGCAAGTCCGACATGCGTGCCGACTGGTCGTCGATCTTCACGTTCAGGGTGGTGCGGCCGCTTTCCTGGTCATTCAGCGCGTAGTGCTTCAGCGTCGACACCACATGGCTCGACTGGATACCCTTGATCTGGGCGCCGACCATCTTGCCGGCCAGGAGTGGATCTTCGCCTCCGTATTCAAAATTGCGCCCATTGCGCGGGTCGCGCATCAGGTTCACGCCGCCAGCCAGCAGCACATTGAAGCCGTAGCCGCGCGCCTCGGCACCGATCATGGCGCCGCCCGCGAATGCAGTCTGCGGGTCCCAGGTCGCCACTGTGTTCAGCCCGGATGGCAGCGCAGTGGCCAGCCGCACGTGCGGGCCGCCCTGGCTCGCCACGCCGACGCCGGCGTCGGTCTGCCACAGGTTGGGAATGCCCAGGCGCGGCACGCCGTACACGAAACCAGCCGACTGGTTGTACGACTCATCCGGACGTTTGAACTTCTTGGCCTCTTGATCCATGCCGAAGTAGCCGAAGACCAGCTTCAGCTTTTCGTCCATGGTCATTTCCTTGACCACCAGCTCGGCGCGCTCGGCGGCGCCCAGCTGCGTATTCATCCAGGGTTTTGCATCCGATGCGGCCAGCGCAGACCCGCAGCACATGGCAACCGCGGCGGACAGGAGACTGATCGTTTTCTTCAATTTCATGGGTTCCTCGAAAAAAGGGGCGGCCGTGGGGCCGCCCCGAAAACTACCGGAAAGGGTAGAGGAGACTACAGGGTACAACAGGAGCACCAGGAAGGCGGGCCGGCATCAACCGCCCCGCGTCCAGGTCAAAACTGGTACAACTAACGCGGCCGGGCCGCATCAACAATGGCCGATATCACATCGGGGAAAGTCTGCTTGCCGGTCGCGCGGTCGAAAAGGCCCATCTGGTGGTTGGCGGCATAGCCGTTATCCCAGTACATCGGCACCACGCCGCGCGTCCATGCAGCCTGCGTAATATGCTGGTCCCAATACTTGCGGTTGACGCCGGATGGATCATGTTCCGTGCGCCGGATAGCCCCGTATTCACCAAGCAGGACCGGCACGCCTTTGTCGATAAAGCCGTTCTTCATTTTCTGGAACTGGCGGTCGGCGTGTGGCTCATTAAACCCGCCGGATGGATCGGCCGCCTGGCCCCACTTCCAGGAAGCGCTCTTCTCGTCCAGCGCAAAGCTGTAAGGGTCGTAGTAATGGACCTCCAACATCATGCGATTGGCGACGCGGTCGGCCGGCATGGTGGCGTTGCAGCTGACAGAGTGATCGATATTGGTGTTGAAGGCCTGGACCACCAGGTGGCGGGTAGCGTTATTGCCGCCCGTAGCGCGCACGGCGGAGATGAAGGCCTGGTTGAAGCCTTTCTGCACCTCGCAGTATTCGGCAGTAGGCGCGTTATAGTCGCCATCGACCATGACTTCGTTGGTGCCGGCAAACAGCAGCGTGTCGTCGTGATTCCTGAAATTGTTGGCAATCTGGGTCCAGAACATGGCCAGCCTGGCGTTGGCCATGGCCTGCGCGGCGAAGGTTGGCTGCATCCAGCCGCCATCCCAATGGATGTTGATCATCGCAACCAGGCCGGCGTTATGGGCATAGTTGACGACTTCGGTCACGCGCTCCATCCATTGCGGACTGATATTGTCATCGGCATCGGCGTACTGTTTCCACGACACTGGGATCCGCACGCTCCTGAAGCCGGCTTCCCTGATGGCGTTGAACAGCGCTTGGGACGCCTTGGGATTGCCCCAGCCGGTCTCGTTGAAATTGCGGCTGCCCCAGATGTAGGCGCGGCCCGTTGCCTCCAGCGCATTGCCCAGGTTCCAGCCAGGCGCCATTTGCGCCGACAACTGCATGCTGGTCATATCGCGCATGACGCCAACGCGCGCGGCATGCGCCGCCCCGGATTGCAAGCTGCTTGCGCCGGCCTTAAATTTGATCCAGTACCAGTAGACCGTGCCCGGAACCGCACTACGGTCGACATAACTGGTAGCGCTCTTCTCCGGCAGCGCGACCTGGCTGGCGCCTGCCATGCTGCTGTCGGTATCGCGGTATACCTGAAGGTCGCTGACGGCTCCTTCGACGGTCCATTCGAGGCGGACGTCACTGCCGCTGCCGTTGGCACTCAGGCATACGATTGCCCCGCCACCGCCACCGCAGTTCTGCGCCTGTGCCAATGGCGCAGAACACAGCGCCAATGCCAGGACCGCATTTGTCACCCCAGGTTTCATCGTTCTGCCTTTTCCCTTGTTCCAGTGTGCATTGTGTAAGTTGCTCCATGCCGCTGCAATTGCAAAATACGCCAACGCGGAATATGAAATTGCGCAGACCGCGGTTAAAACATTGGCTTGCAGCGATAGTATCCACACAATGGGGACATTGGAAAACAACACCGGGGATAATCTTCAATGCTTCGACAGAAACTACTCTTTTCCGCGCTCGCCTGCGCGTTCGCCGGCGCGGCCTGGGCTCAGGCGCCCTCTTCCGCAGTGCCGCCCATGTCCACCATCCTGTACGGTACGGCTTACTACCACGAGTACATGCCTTACGAACGCCTTGAAAAAGACGTGCAGATGATGAAAGCCGCCGGCTTCAACGTGGTACGCCTGGGGGAATCGACCTGGAGCCTGTGGGAACCCGAAGACGGCCGCTTCGAATATGCCTGGATGGATCGTGTGGTCGATGCCATGGGCAAGGCAGGCATCAAGGTCATCATGGGTACGCCAACCTATTCCATCCCCGCATGGATGGCCAGGCAGAACCCGGAAATCCTGGCCCGCAAGTTCAACGGTGCGCAGAATATGTACGGCATGCGGCAGAACATGAATACCGACTCGGCGGCTTACCGCTTCTATGCCGAGCGCCTGATCCGCAAAATTACCAGCCGTTACAAGGACAATCCGAACGTGATCGGTTGGCAGGTCGACAACGAGACCGGCACCTACGGCGCGGCCAATGAAGATGTATTCGTGCGTTTCCAGCACCACCTGGAAAAGAAATTCGGCACACCCGAAAACCTGAGCAAGGCATGGTTCCTCAATTACTGGGGCCAGGACTTGCACTCCTGGGCCGACCTGCCACGTCCCGACGCGGCCCAGAGCACGGGCTACAAGCTTGAATGGTCGCGCTGGGGCCAGATGCGCGTGACCGACTTCCTGCACTGGCAGGCGAAGCTGGTGCGCGAATGCGCGTCGGCGCGCCAGTTCGTGACGCACGACTTCGCCGGTTCCATGCATAGCGACGTCAATGAGGAAGCCGTGTCGGCCGCACTCGACGTGCCGGCAGTGAATATCTACCACTGGGGCCAGCGCGAATACTACAATGGCGCCGATCAAACCATGCAAGCGGACTTCACCCGCTCGCTCAAGCGCAATAACTTCCTGGTCACCGAGACCAACGCGCAGACCACGGACTGGAGCTCCTCGTTCCAGTATCCGCCATACGACGGCCAGTTCCGGCAGGACGTCTACACGCACCTGTCCAACGGCTCGAACATGGTCGAATACTGGCACTGGTCGTCGATCCATGCCAACCAGGAGACCTACTGGAAAGGCGTGCTGTCGCACGATATGGAGCCGAACCGCGCTTATGCGGAAATGAGCCGCACCGGCCGCGAGCTGCAGAAGATCGGCCCGCGCCTGGTCAACCTGAAACTGCGCAACGACGTTGCCATCTTGTGGAGCCGGGACTCGCTGAATGCACTCAACGACATGCCTTTCGCCAAGGACTCCCAATGGGGTGGCGGCGGCAGCAAGGCCGATTACGGCTCACTGGTGCGCCAGGTGCATCGCGCCCTGTACGACATGAAGGTCGGCACCGACTTCGTGTTCCCGGAGGTGCAAGACTTTTCACAATACAAGCTGCTGATCGTGCCGGCCCTGTACGTGGCCGACGACGCGCTGCTGAAGCGCATTGCCGACTACATCCGCAAAGGCGGCCGCGTGGTGATGACCTTCAAGAGTGGGTTCACCAACGAAAACGCTGCAGTTCGCTGGTCGATGGCACCGGGGCCGCTGCGCGACGCGCTGGGATTCCATTACCAGGAATTCTCCAACCTGGCGCAGCCCCTGACGCTGAAAGGCGATCCATTCCAGGCAGGCGGCGACAACAAGGTCCAGTACTGGGCCGAGTTCCTGCAGCTCGATACCGCAAAGGCCCTGGCCTACTACGACCATCATTTCTTCGGCCGTTGGCCGGCCATCACGCAGAACCAATACGGGGCCGGCAAGGTGATCTACGAGGGAACCTACCTGACGGACAAGCTGCAGAAGGCGGTGCTGAAGACGGCGTTGGAGGATGCGGGACTGTCCAGTCCCCACCAGCAGTTGCCGGCACAAGTCCACACTCGCAGCGGCACCAATGATTACGGCAGGACGGTACGCTATTTCTTCAACTATTCCGGCGCCGCCGCCAGCTTCAAGTACCAGTACAAGGGCGGCACCGACCTGCTCACATCCCGCCCGGTCAAGGCCGACGAAACGGTTAGCCTCGGTCCCTGGGACCTGGCGATCGTGGAGGAAAGTCGCTAGGAAGTCAGGCGCCCGGGCGCCTGCCGCTTATTTCAGGAGCGCCTCGATGTCGGGGCGAATCGCTTGCGCCAGCAACTGGTAGCCCTTCTCCGAGAAATGCAGGAGGTCGGGCTGCAGCTCCCTGGACAGGACGCCGCCTTCGCCCAGGAAGACAAGGCCATAGTCACGGTAGAAGATGTTCTTGCCATTTCCCAGCGTTCTGACCTTCAGGTTCAGCGCGATAATGCGCCGGCGCTCCTCCGAATCCGGCGCGCTTTCCGGCAGCACGGCATTGAGCAGGATGCGCGCTTGCGGATACTGCTGCCTAAGCTTCGCCACCACGGCCTCGATACCGCTGAATACCTCGTCGGCGCCCTCATTGCACAGGTTGATGTTATTCACACCAATCATCAGCACAACCAGCTTCGGCCTGAGCGCGGCGATGGCGGGATCCTGCAAACGCCACAGGACATTGCCGGTGTGGTCGCCGCCAATGCCGAAATTGGCAGCCTTGAGCGGGCCGAAATGCTTGTCCCACAGGTCTTTCGGCCACATCTCGGTAAGGGAGTCGCCAACGAACATCACATCGACATCGCCCTTCGCGGCGCGGGCCGCCTGGTCGGAGTACATCTGGTGCCAGCGCTCGACCGACATCCAGGGATATTCGACGTAGCGCTCGGCCGGTACCGTGGCGCAATTCCCTGCCCACGCCGATTGGGCAGTGCAAGCAGCCAGTAGCAGGCACACAGCCGCCGCTTTGAAGATAGCCATAGGTTTAATCCACCAATAATTTTTTCAACACGGGATCCATGCTGCGCGCCCAGATTTCATAACCCTTTTCCTGCGGATGCAGGAGATCCGGCATCACTTCGCGCGACAAGGTGCCATCCGCGTTAAGCAGCGCGGCATTGATGTTCGCGAAGAATACGCGATGCCCGTCCGCGTAGTTGGCAATGATTGCGTTCACGCTCTCGTTGAGCCGGCGCAGCAAGGCCGACGGCTGTTCCTCGCGCGGGAAAACCGCCAGCAAAAGTACTTTCGTCTTCGGCAGGCGGTTATGCAGCTCGTCAATGATAGCCTTCACGCCCGCGGCGGTGGCAGCAGGATCATCGTTGCGGTCACCGGTATTGTTGGTACCGATCATCAGCACGGCCACTTTTGGCGCAATGCCATCCACCTCGCCATGGCGCAGGCGCCACAGCACATTTTCCGTGTGGTCGCCGCCGAATCCCAGCGCCACGGCATCGTATTTCGCGTAATAGCGCTGCCACACGGCCTGGCCCGAATTCTCCCAGCCCTCGGTGATGGAGTCGCCAATGAAGACGAGCTTCGGCGATTTTCCGGCCGCCTTGAGCTTACGGACTTCCTCCAGCTTTCTCTCGTGGCGCGGCAACCAGCCGGACAAGGCCCAGGCATGCGACAAGGGTTCCGGCGTCAGCGCTTGCACCCGATAATCGGTGCAGTGCTGATTTGCCTTGCCGCTGCGGACGAATTTGATATCGGCCAGCACCACCTGGCCGCTGCCGTTTGCCTCCAGCGCGAAAGGCCCACCCACCTTGCTGAAGTCGTCGTCCTGGCGCGCAAAACAGGAGAGTGCGAAAGAAAGGTGCTGCCAGCCTTTGCCTTGCAAGGCCTGGCCCGGCAGCACAAACGGCACCTTGCGATAGCAGTCCTGCCCGCAGCGTATGACAAAGTAAATTCCGCCCTTTTCAAGCTGCTGGACATTGATGTCGAATTCCAGCGTGCCGCTTGCGGCGAAAGACCGCAAGTCGAGCGGCGCACCACCGTCGAAACGCAGGCTGGTGTGCCACACATCCCGCCACTGCAGGGTAAGCGCGCCTTGCCGGCCGTCGACTTCATCGACGCGGATTCCCGCCACCCCGGTGGGCGAGGCCTCAAGGGCGCCAATTGAAACGCTCCATGAAGGCATTGGCCTGCCGGCATACAAGGCGATTTCGCTTGCATCGCCGGCATGTACAGCGGAAGAGACGGCTGCCAGGAGCAGCAGAGCTGAAAAGTGTCTTAGGATTCTCATCCTGCGATTTTGCTGCGGTCCACCGCGCCGGCGCAATTATGAAAATCACCAGGCGCCGGAACGATTTTCGGCAATCTCCGGCATCCTCCTCCGGAACGGCACATCCACCGTCTGGTAGGTCGCGGCGCGCCATATCCATTCCAGCGGCCCATACGCGAACCACCCGAACCACCAATGGGCGAACGCCACCTGCACCGCGAACGCCGCCAGGGCAAGCAGAACTGCCGTCGACTGCAGCATGGTCGCATGAAGGCCAAGACCGAAGCTGTAAAAGACCGGTACGAATACCAGCGATTGCGCCACGTACAGGCTCAGGGTCATTCGGCCGACAGGCGCGAGCAGCTTCAACACGGCGTGACCCGGCCCGTAATAAAGCAACAGTAAGCCGAACAACAACACCGACATGATGCAAAGGTTGGTCAGGCTGCCAGCGATGGTCCCGGCAACGCTGCGCGGCATGAACATCGCGGGGGTCGCCGGCACCAGCGCTACCAACCCTTCCCCCCATTTCGACATGACGGCCAGGGCCAACACCGCTGCCGCGAGCCCGGCGTAGCGCGCCGCCCTGAAGCGGCCGGGATCGGAAAAGAAGCCAATTCGGCCGAGCACCATCCCGATGAGTGATAGCCCGAGTATCTGGCTCAATCGGCCCGATTCGGCCATGAAGCCCCATGTGACGAGATGGCCGTCGGTCCAGTTCATCCGGATGGTTTCGAGCAGGCTGTCGCCGGTCAGGTACACCTGCGGCGTAGGGCTGGTCCAGAAATACGGCGCCTCATTGGCCCAGGCCGCACCATTCAGGCCGCAGAACATTTTCAGCACCAGCGTAGGCTGCAGCAGGAAGAAGGCGGCGAGTGCAATGACCACACGGTTGGACCGGAGCCGGTAGAAAGGCAGCAGGAATAAGCCCATCAGGGCCAGCACCTGGAGCACGTCCCCGCGATACCACAGGCTGTGGGCGACGCCGATGACGGCCAGCACCACAAGCCGCCAGATGAAGCGGCCCGTGAAGTCAACGCCGCGCCGTGCCGACCTGTCCATGATGATGAAGAAACTCACGCCGAAACACAGCGCCAACAGCGCAAATGCCTTGTCGGCGAAGGTCTTGAAAACGGCATCGTGCCAGAGCAGTTGCACCGGGTCCGAGGTCGGATGCGCCCAGTAAAGTTCATACAGTTCGGGCATATGGACAAGGAAAAGCCCGAACAGCGCAAAGCCGCGCAAGGCATCGAGGCCCTCCATTCGTGGCATGACGTCGATTTTCCGGGCTTGCATTTTGCGCCCCTCTCAGGTCAAAGACAGTACATTTGTTAAAATTGGCGACGTTTGACTGCCACCGACACTGCGCCGCTCATGTCCACCACCATCCTCATTATCTTTCTCATCGTCTACCTCGGCATGATCCTTGGCGGGCTGCCTTTCCTGCAGCTTGACCGCACCGGCGTCGCGCTGCTCGGAGCCATTGCCCTCATCAGCGTCAACGCCCTCACCGTGGACGAGGCACTGGCATCGATCCATTTCCCCACCATGATCCTGCTGTTCTCCTTCATGGTGCTGTCGGCGCAGATGCGGCTGGGCGGCTTCTACGACTGGGTCACCGACAAGATGGCCGGGATGCCCGTCACGCCACCGCGCTTGCTCGCCGTCCTGATCGTGGTCACCGCAGGCTTGTCCGCGGTGTTCAGCAACGACATCGTCTGCCTGGCCGTTGCGCCCGTCCTGGTTGACGCTTGCAGGCAGCGCAAGGTTGCGCCCATCCCCTTCTTGCTGGCGCTCGCCTGCTCCGCCAATATCGGTTCCGCGGCAACCCTGATCGGCAACCCGCAAAACATGCTGATCGGCCAGACGCTGAAACTGCCGTTCGACGGGTACTTCCTGCAGGCGGCGATTCCTGTCGCCCTCGGCTTGTTCGCTTGCTGGGCCTTGATCGTGTGGCAAACCGCCGGCGCATGGCACGCACCGCGCAACGCCGAAGACGCCGCCGATGCCGAGGCCCCGCGCGAGGCAGTCCCGTTCGATGCCTGGCAGACCGGCAAAGGACTGGTGATCGCGGGGGCCCTGCTGGTGGCCTTCCTCTTCGCACCGTGGCCAAGGGAACATATGGCGCTGATCGGCGCCGGCATCCTGCTCACCAGCCGCAAACTCCATTCCCGCAAGATGCTCGGCCTGATCGATTGGGAATTGCTGGTGCTGTTCATGAGCCTTTTCGTTGTCAACCACGCGTTGCAGCGCACCGGCCTCACCGCCGATGCCATGCATTACCTGTCCGGCCACGGCGTGCAACTCGAGCGGCCAGGCACGCTGTTCGGTGCTACCTTCCTGCTGTCCAACCTGGTCTCCAACGTGCCCGCTGTCATGCTGCTTCTCCCCGTTGTGCAGCACGAAGTAGGCGGCGTCATGCTGGCCCTCGTCAGCACCCTGTCGGGCAATCTGCTGATTGTCGGCAGCATTGCCAACATCATCGTGGTCGATGCGGCGGCACGGCGCGGCATTGCCATCGACTGGAAACGCTTCGCCCGCGTCGGCGTGCCGGTGACCCTTGCCACCCTGGCCGTTTCCGGCGCCTACCTCGCGCTGAGGTTCTAGCGCCCGCGCGGTTCAGATCTTCAACGGCGCAATCTGCGAAGCCGGCGAATCGATCTGCACCGCGATCACCGTATCGATCGCTTCGCGGGCCGCAGCCGGCATGGTCAGCTTGATGCCGTCCGCGTCCTGGCTGAACGTGACCTTTTCTCCCGAAAGCAGCGTCGCCCGGACGATCCTGGCTGGCAGCGCCGGCAAAGTCAGCTTGTCGCCAGGCCATTGCAGGACATGCACATAAATGGTGTTGCCCCTGTGCGTCGAGGCGCCATATGCCCCAGGCAGGAAAGGACCGCCGCGCGTGCCGTAGATGCTCTGGCCGTACTTGTCCAGCCAGGCGCCGATCTCGCGCAGGCGTTGTGCCTGCTCCGGATCAATCCTGCCATCCGGCCCGGGCCCGACATTCAGCAGCAGGTTGCCATCGCGACCCGCAACATTGGCAAGCAGCTGGATGTAATACTTCAGCGGCTTCGGTTTCATGTTGGGCTGGTAGCCCCAGGCGCCGGCGATGGTGGTGCACAGCTCCCATGGGTGGGTGTTGTCGAAGTCCCCCAGCGCGCCGTCGCCTTCGCGCGAATGGAAGTCTTCAGGCATGTCGGCGCGGCCGTTGACCAGAACCTGCGGCTGCTTTTCCCGCAGCTTGCTGTACACCTGGTCCGAGCCCCAGCTGAAGCCACCCTTGTAATGCTTGCCATTTGGGCGCTTCGCCCACCCTACACCCCATTCCGCGCCATCCCAGTCGCCGCCGAAATTGAGCCAGTCCATTTCTCCGCCATCAAACCACAGCACGTCGAGTTTTCCGTAGTTGGACATCAGGCGGTCCATCTGGCGGTGATACTGGGCGCGCATCGCCTCGGCGTTTTCTCGCTGCAGGTCGGGGAAGAAGAAACCCGGGAAGCGCCAGTCCAGCGGCGAATAGTACAAGCCCACGCCAAGGCCGGCCTTACGCACCGCCTTCACGTAGTCGGCCACAAAGTCGCGGTGCGCTGCGCTGTTCACGCTGGTGAAAGGATTGTCCCCGTCATCGAACATGGCAAACCCGTCGTGATGCCGCGACGTCATCACCATATACTTCATGCCGGCCGCCTTGGCCAATTGCGCCCACTCATCCGGGTCGAAGTGGTCCGGCCTGAACTGGTCGGCCAGCTTGGCGTATTCGCCCACTGGAATCTTCTCGTTCCACTGTACCCATTCGCCCCGTCCGGGGACGGCATACAGTCCCCAATGAATGAACATGCCGAAGCGGGCCTGGCGCCACCAGTCGATGCGTTCCGCCTTGGGTTCCGCCGACATGGCCGGTACGCCGACCGTAGCGGTCATCAACAATGATGCCGCTAAAACTATTGACTTTAAATGCTTCATGATTGGACCACTGGTTGGCGGAAAATAAGCTGCGAAAAATGATAAAGGCTTTCGGCCCAGCTATCACGGTCATGTCCGTAGCCGTCGACATGCCAGATGTGCGGCACTTTATGCTGGCGCAGCGTGCGATGGAATTCCTGCGACACGCCTATCAGACCATCCTGTTCCCCGCAGGCCAGGTATATCAATTGCAGAGGGGGTTGTCCCGCTTCGAGCAGGGGCGACAGGCCGGCGGCGGCGCGTGTGTTGGGCGCCGCTGAAAATCCGGCCACTGCGGCAAAAGCATCGACGTGGCCGAGGCCAAAGTTCAGGGCCTGGCCGCCACCCATCGAAAGACCGGCAATCGCGCGCCCCCCGCGGCCAGGCACGGCCGGATAGGCGCGCTCGACGGCCGGGATCAGGTAGTCCAGCAAGTCCTGTTCGAATAGGGCAAAACCGGCGATATGTTCCGGCGAAAACTTGCGCTCCTCGGGCACCGGGCGGTCGTCCGGCAACGCGCGGCCATTGGGCATGACGACAATCATCGGCACCGCCTTGCCGGACGCGATCACATTATCGAGGATGGCGCCTGCGTGGACGTAGCCGGGCCATTCCTGGTGGTTCCCCGCCAAGCCATGCAAGAGGTACAGCACCGGGTAGCGCCGTTGCGGGGAGTAGCCGGCCGGCAGGTAGACGCTGGCTTTGCGCATGGTTCCAGTCACACCCGATTCGTAGCTGAACTCCACAATCGCGCCTTGCGCGACGCCGGGCTGCACATCGGCGAAACCGGCAGGCGGCACAGGAAACGCACGCACATCATCGGCATCGAGGGAAACTGCGCCGGGACGCGCAATCCTGTGCTGCTCGGGATTGGCAGCCGGATGGCCTGGCTGTACTGGCAGCGCACAAGCGGTTGCCAGCAGGCTTGCGGCGACTACAGCGGGGAATCTGTGGGGCATTGGATGCATTCCAGGCAGATGATCGGATGCGCCCGATTTTGGCCGCTGCCCCAAAGCCGGGCAATTCCAATATTCACCAAGCACACAAACGATTTTCCGCAGCAGGCCTTCGCTTGGCGGATTTCGTTGCCCCGCTTGGCAATTTTCGCCATTGCGCTGCAGCGGCGCAGTTCTCAAGATGCATGTATGGAAAATAACATTGTTTGCTTCGGCGAGCTTCTGCTGCGCCTGTCCGCACCTGCGGGCCAACTGATGCTGCAATCGCCGCACCTCGACACCTGCTTCGGCGGCGCCGAGGCCAACGTCGCTGTATCGCTAGCCCGCCTCGGTCACAGCGTTTCGGTGGTCAGCAGCCTGCCCGCGAATGCGCTGGGCACGGCGGTGCGCGACGGGCTGCGCATGCATGGGGTCGACACTGGCGCTATCCATTTCGCAGCGGGACGCCTCGGGCTATACTTCCTGACCACAGGTGCGGTGCTGCGCCCTTCCGAGATCATTTACGACCGCGCAGGATCGGTATTCGCCGAAACCGATCCCGCCGCATATAATTGGCGCGCTTTGCTGAAAGGCGCGACCTGGCTGCATGTTTCGGGCATTTCGGCCGCCACCGGCGACCGCGGCGCGCAGGCAACGCTGGCGGCCATGCGCGAAGCACGCGCACAAGGACTCAAAGTTTCCTTCGATGGCAATTACCGCGCTTCGTTATGGGCAATGCGCGGCAGCGACGGCGCCGATGTTCTGTGCGAACTGATGCGCCACGCCGACCTGGCGTTCGCCGACCAGCGCGATTTCGCGCTGCTGCTGCGGCGCCCCGAACTCGCCCGGTGCAGCACCGGCGAAGCGCTGACTGCGGCATTTGCAGCGTTTCCTCACCTGTCACAGGTGGCTGCGACCAGCCGCACCCAACTCGCCAACGACCATCACCGCCTCGGCGCGACGATGCACACGCGCAGCGGTCTGCTCCAGGCCCGCGAGTACCAGCTGCAAGGCATTGTCGATCGCATCGGAACCGGCGATGCCTTCGCCGCCGGCGTTTTACACGGCCTGTTGTGCGGCTGGGACGAGGACCGGTCGCTGGAATTCGGTCTGGCGGCGGCCGTGGTCAAACACTCGATCGCAGGCGATTTCAACCTGGCAGACGAAGTGCAGATCGAAGCCGCGCGCACAGGGACGCTCGACGTTCGCCGCTAACGCCGCCAAGACAGGTGCTTAAGGAATTTTGTCTGTTGTATTGGCGTTTTTTGTAATTGCCCGCCAATGCCAGGACTTGCACCATACGCATGCTGTCGCCGCATCGCGCCATGCGCGGCGCCGCTTGACCAGCGGCTGCGGCGACAAGCCGTTCAAATAAATCATTAGAGGAAAAAATCATGAGGAGACAAGCAATGAGATCCCACGTTTCGGTGGCTGGATTGGCCTGCGTGACGCTACTGAGTGCCTGCGGCGGCGGCGGTGGCGGCAGCAATGGCACCAGCACCGCTGCCGCAACGGGCAGCAAATTCCAGTCGATCGATTTCGGCTATCCGGGCGCACGCTACGTGGCGACTGACCCAGCCCCACTGGCTGCGACGACAACTTCGGGACTGGCAATCACCTTCAGCTCCAACACGCCTGAAATCTGCACGGTGGCCGACGGCAAGCTGGTGCCGGGGAAGCCCGGCGAATGCTCGATCACCGCCAGCCAGGCCGGTGACGCGACGTATGCACCTGCCTCCTCGCAGCAACTCTTCAAAGTCCTGAAACAAGTCCAGACCATCACCTTCGATTCGCCAGGCTTCCAGGCCATTACCGCGCAGCCTGCGCCGCTGGTTGCCACCTCCACCTCCGGGCTTCCGGTCGCATTCACCAGCACCACGCCGGCAGTGTGCACCACTAGCGGCACCACGCTGACGCTGGTCTCCAAAGGGCAGTGCGGCCTGACTGCAAACCAGGACGGCAATACCAATTTCGCTCCAGCGACGCCGCAATCGGTCGCCTTCACCGTAGGGGACGCACCGCCGCCGGTATTGACCTTCCTTTCCGGCTTTGCATCAACCGGCGCGACGCAAGAAGGCGGCAACATCAACACCTGGGCCGGCAGCAATGTCGACGGCTGGTGGTGCAGCGACGCCAACTGGTGCGGTTCCGCCATCAGCGCCGACGGCAGCAACTACAGCTTCCATTACCTGATCCAGACCCAGGATCCCAAGCACGTCTTCAACGGCGGCGGGATCGGCGCATACCTCGGCTTCGGCATCATGGCCCCGGGCGTCGGAACGATCAGCACCACCGGTAACACCACCAGCGGCATCCAGGTCGGCAAGCAGACCACGCTGAAGTTCAAGCTGGGCCAAAACGCTGAATGGTTCAGCGCTTCGGCCAAGGACATCAAGGTCACCCTGGTGCTCGGCCACTTCGCCAACAAAGTATCGGACAACAACAAGGCTTGCAACGTGGCGCTGAACACTACCTTCACGCCCAAGGGTGCCTCGGTGCAAAAGTACGAGCTGGAGCTGGCCAGCTTCACCGCATTCGGCGAGAACTGCGGCCTGACGCAACTGGACGCGGCCACCGAACTGGCGACTTACCCGATCGTGACGATCAAGTTCGAAGCTGCCAACTCCAATGTGACGGTATTGAGCACCACCGCCACCAGCCCGACCTATCCGAACGAAATCACGCTGAGTGGTGCAGTCACCGTCCAATGACCAGGTAATCGAGCAAAATTTTCTTGAGGGAGTATGAAGTGATGCGGAGACATATTAAAAGAACCGCGCTGTCCATCGCGGTCGCACAAGCAGCGCTGGTCGTGGGCGGTGCAGCTTACGCACAGACCAACAGCCAGGCGCCGGGAAGCAATGGCACAGCGCAGGAAGCCGATACCACGCCGAAGATCGTCGTCAGCGGCCAGCGCGCGGCAATGCAATCGGCGCAGAAGATCAAGCAGTATGCGGACGAAATCGTGGACGCAGTGGTGGCGGAAGAAGCCGGCAAGCTGCCCGACAAGTCGATCACCGAGGTGCTGCAGCGCGTTGCCGGCATTACCATCGACCGTAACCGCTCGCGCGGCGACCCTGAGCACTTCTCCGTGGAGGGTTCGGGCATTTCGATCCGCGGCCTGACCTGGGGTTCATCGACCCTGAATGGCCGCGAAGCCTTCTCGGCCGGCTGGCCGGGCCGGGAGCTGAGCTGGGGCGACGTGCCGCCGGAACTGATGTCCGCCGTGATCGTGCACAAAAATCCGCCGGCCAGCCTGATCGAAGGCGGCGTCAGCGGCCAGGTCGACCTGCGCACCGCGCTGCCTTTCGACTACAAGAGCGAGAAGTTCGCATTCTCGGCCAACGGCAACTACGACCAGATGGGCAAGAAGAAGTCGCCCGGCGCTTCCGCCCTGTATTCGAAACGCTGGGACACCGGCAGCGGCCAGTTCGGCGCCCTGATCGACCTGTCCTTCAACCGCACCAACACCCACAACGACACCGTGCAGATGGATGCCTTCTATCCGCGCGACGACATCGTCAAGGGCCAGACCTTATGGGTCCCCAAGTCCGCATCCTGGCGCAGCAACACCGGTGAGACCAACCGCGCCGGCATCTACGGTGCGCTGCAGTGGAAAAACGACAAGGTGGAATCGGCCCTTACCTATTTCCATTCTGGCTACAAGGAACAAAGCGATGAATACGCCCTGTTCAGCGGCGTGGAGAGTGCGTACAAGTCCGCGCTGATCAATCCAGTCTTCGATGCCAATGGCGTGCTGCAATCGGCCACCTATACCTATCCGTTGGGCGGCCTGGGGGCCAACAACTTCGCAGCAGGCGGCCTGAATTTCAATTCCAACACCGGTTTCGCCGACCGCCGTTCGCAGACCCGCGAAATTGCGTGGAATACCAAGTGGAAGATCAATGATCACTGGTCGGTGCAGAATGACCTGCAGTGGGTACATTCGACCAACAAGAACTTCTCCACCAATATGGCGATGGTCACGTATGTGCCGAGCATGAATATCTCGACCACCGGCGTGCCTCCCCAGGTCAGCTTCGACCAGACTGCGCGCGACTTCCTGTCCAATCCGGGCAATTACTACCTGGACCACTTCATGCCCAGCCTGAGCAAGGCGTCCGGCGACCTGTACGCCTGGAAAGTCGATGCCAAGCTGCGCCTCGACCATCCTGTCCTGCGCGACCTGGCCTTCGGCATGCGCCTGACCGAGCGTTCGGCGACCCACATCAACGCCGGCGGCACCGGTTGGTACAGCGTGGCGCAGCCATGGAACGTCAAGACCACCAGCGTGCCGGGCCGCCTGCCAAACTCCACCGACATGCAGAGCTGGCAGAGCCGCGGCAGCTTCGGCTACCTGAGCGATCCGCGCTATGCCGCCCTGGTGCCTACCCAGATGTACAACTTCACCAATTTCTTCAACGGCAAAACCACCCTGCCGCCATCCCTGGTCATGCCGACCATGGCCTTCACCAGGGACTATCCTGGCGCCTACCAGCAATCGCTGCAGATCATGCAGATGCAATGCCAGGACGGCAACCAGCTGTATGGCACCAACAAGGATTGCTCGACCGCCGGCAACGACTGGAAACCGCTGACCTGGGACGGCGACCCAGCCAACGTCGGGCACCAGAAGGAGCGCACCCAGGCCGGCTACGTATCCGCACGCTTCGGCTTCGACGAATGGCGCTTCCCGGTGGAAGGCAATGCCGGCTTGCGCGTGGTCCGCACCAACACCACGGCCCAGGGCTACACTGTGTTCAAGCCGAACTACGGCAACGATCCGCAGCCGGAAATCCCGCTGTTCGGTGAAATCAACGAGCCGCTGCAAGCAAAGCACAACTATACCGACGTCCTGCCGAGCCTCAACCTGAAAGCAGACCTGACCGACAAGCTGCAGGCCCGCTTCGCGTTCGCCAAGGCAATGTACCGTCCGGGCTTCGGCGACCTGCGCGAGTACATCACGCTGAACCAGAACGTCATCAACAATGACAACGACCGCAGCGTGAAAAACATCACGTACACCGGCAAGGACGACGGCAACGCCAACCTGAAACCGATCACCGCCAACAGCTACGACTTGTCGCTCGAGTGGTACCCTGGCAATGGCTCGTCGCTGACCTTCGGCCTGTTCCATAAGAAGGTGCGCGACATCATCCTGCCGTCCGCCTTCACCCGCAGCTACAAATCCCTGGACGGCAACGAGCAGAGCTTCCTGATCACGGCGCCGAACAACGCAGCCAGCGGCAAGTTGAGCGGAGCGGAAATCGCCGGCCAGACCTACTTCGACCACGTGCCAGGCTTGCAGAACCTGTTGCCGGAATGGGCCAAGGGCTTCGGCATTTCGGGCAACTATACCTATATCCGCAGCAAGCAGAACCTGGACCACCCGTTCGACCTGAAATACTGCGCTGCGGCGGGCACGTTCAACAACAGCTCCCTGTCGCTGTACGGCTGCGACACCAACGGCCTGCCGTTCACCGAGCTGCCGATCATGTACTTGTCCAGGAATGCCTACAACCTGGCCTTGCTGTACGATCGCGGCCCACTGTCGGCACGCCTGGCATACAGCTGGCGCGGCCGTTTCCTGCAGGGCGTGACGGTCAACGGCACCCGCGGCGACGACGGGACCAGCGCCGATCCTGCCCGCGCAGGCATGAAGGACGTCAGCTGGGGGTTGCCGACCTGGCAGGAAGCCATGGGCCAGCTCGATCTCGGCATCGACTACAAGCTGACCGAACGCTTCTCGGCCAGCTTCTCGGCAACCAACCTGACCGATGTCGTGGTCAAACAAACGCAGCAGCAACACATCGGCGACATGGGGCGCGCCTGGTTTGAACCGGGCCGCAGCTATCGCGTCCAGTTGCGCTACATGTTCTAAAACTGTCCCACCTCGCTCCCGCCGCACTCCGAAAGGACTGCGGCGGGAGTTTTTTTACGGCCTGCCCATCACGATGCCGCGGCCTGCGGTGCTCATATACACAACACCGAAGGTATTCATGTCGCCTACGACGAACCGGCCATTGCCAACGCCGCCATACTGGTGCGCATTGTCATTGATGCGGGTCCAGTTCGCGCCGGCATCGGTGGAACGGAACAAGCCGACCACACCGCCCACCGTGCCCCAGATAAAGACCGTCGGATAATTGGCGCCGCTGGCAGCCTTGCCGAAACCGACAGCGCTGCAGTAGCTGACGTTGGCCAGCGTATTGAATTGCCAGCCGGAGCTGGTCGTCCGCGCCAGGCCGCCACCATACAGCGGCACCCAGATATCACCCTCGCGTCCCGGAGCGGCGCGGATCAGATCCGAACCCCAGCTGGCCAGCGTGTTGAACTTCCAGAACGAAGCGCCGGCATCGGTGCTGATCATGAAACTGCCATCGGATGGGCTATACACATAGAACTTGCTGGCATTGGCCGGATCGGCTATTGGGCGTGCATTGTTCACGCCCAGGCCACCCACCGCCGACCAGCTGCCACCCATATTCGTCGAGCGATACGTGGTGGTGGAATTCTCAGGGCTATGCAGCAAGGCCGAGCCGCTGGCCGACAAAGCCACCTGCCCTTTGCTGCCATTCATCGACACCTGGCTCCAATTCACCCCACCGTTGGCAGAAGTGTACATATTGCCCCCGACCCGCACCGCCAGGCTGGTGTTGGCGTCGGCCACCGCCAGCCCGGTGGTGGTGCCCATGCGCGGTTCGTACATCGGATTGGTATAGGTGGAGGTGTTGTAGTGACGCAGGCCATCGACATCGCCCAGCGCCGAGAGCAACGGGCCGCCGGGGATGCTCACCAGGTTCAAAGGCACCGTTTCTTCCAGGCCCTTGGTGTTGAAGGTCCAAGTGGTTGGCACGGCATCGATATCGCTGGTCTTGAAGATGCCATTGCCCGAGGTGACCCATACCGATTTGGTGTTGAACGGGTCGAAAGCCACTGTGCCGGCCCAATGGATGGAGCCGTTGCCGATCCAGCTGATGCCGCCATTGTCGCGTGCGAAGCCGCGCGCGATCACATCCGTCCAGCTGGCGCCACCGTTGGTCGTGATGTAGATGCGGTCGCCCCAGGCTCCTCCTTGCGCGGCGTACTGGTTGACGGTCGACGCCACCATGCGCTGGGAATTGTTCGGGTCGACACTGATGCCGCTGAACGCACGCGTGACACCGGCCGGAGTGATATTGGTCCAGGCCCCGTTTGCGATCGTGTACTTCCAGACCTGGCCGTTGTCCATCGGTTCCGTTCCCGACTGATTGCCGTGCGGTCCGGCGCCGTTGCCATACGTGACGATCAGGTTGCCTGCGCCGTCAAACGCAGCGCGCTGCGGCATCAGCCCCGAAGGCGCGCCCGACACGGCGGAAAACGAGGCGCCGGCATTGTCGCTGCGGTAGAAGTTCGCGCCCACCGAGCCGTAGCGCGACACGCCGACGAACAAACGCTGCGCCACCCCGCCCGACACACTGGACGGATCGGCCATGACGACGCTGATGCCGTTATCGTTCGGCGTGGTCGTCACGTTCAGGGCGCTGACCCGCGACCAGCTCGAGCCGGAATTGGTGCTCTTGAACAGGCCATTCCAGCGCGTACCCACGTACAGCACGTTGCTGGAGCCCGGGTCGACCACCAGGCGCTCGCCGTTCTGCCGTCCCATGCCATTGCCATGCGCCTTGAATTGGCTGCTCACGTCGATGGTAGTGAACGTCGCGCCATAGTCGGTGGAGCGCAGGATGGCGCTCTTGCCGCCGTTGAAATAGCTGATGCCGGCCAGCATATAGATATTGCGCGCGCTCTTCGGGTCAACCGCCAGCGATTCGACGCCGAGGTAGCCGGTCTGGTCATCGGCCACCCAGTCCAGCAGCGAGAACCAGCGGCCGTTCGCATTGTCCCAGCGGAAGGCGCCGCCGACGTCGGTGCGCGCATACACCACGCCCGATTCGGTCTTGCTCGGTATGACCGCCGACACGAATCCGCCGCCGCCGATGGCGACCGTGTCCCAGCTATAGGCAGCTGCCGGCTGCTGCGCCGCCAACAACACCGCCCCGCAAGCCGCAGCCTGGACGGCCGCGCTCCGGAGCATTGATTTGATCCACTTCATTTGATTTGTCTCCAATTGAATTGACTGCATGTGGAATAGAAGAAAAGCCTGAAGCCGGACTGGCTGCAGGCGCGTATCCCCGGCCGCCAGAACAGGCGGAGGGACGTTTAAAACATATAGGAAAGAGGGGGGCCGCACGCCAACCATGGCGCGCTTTGAGCTAAATCATTGTTGCCGTTGGCCGATTTCGTAATGCGCAGACTCGCGGATTTGGGCTGCTTGCAACAGGGTGCTGCGGGCGGAGGCCAGGTGGACACGCATGCCCTCCAATGCAGCCGCGGTGTCGCGCCGCGCCAGGGCCTGCAGGATATCCAGGTGCTCGTGCACGGCATGCTCATTGCGCGCCCTTTCCGTGCCCTTATCCCATTGGTAGTGGTAGTGGAAGACCAGCGACACGATGTCGTAGAAGTCCTGGGCAAAGCGGTTATGCAGGCTGCCGATCAGGAAGGTGTGGAAGTCGCGGTCGAGCGCCGGGAAATCCTGGTGACGGGCCGGCATCACGGCGCCGAGCTGTTCATGCCTTGCGATCAACCGCTCCAGTTCCGCATGGGCAGGATCGTCTGCCGCCAGCGTCGCAAAACGCTCGATCGCAGCCAGCTCGAACATCTGGCGCACCTCGGCCACTTCCATCGCAAATGCGCGGTCGAAGGCGCACAGGCGCCAGCCGCCTTGCGGTTTCTTGGCGATCAAGCCATAGCGCGAGAATCCGATCAGGAATTCGCGCACGCTGATGGTGCTGACCCCGGCCGCACGCGCCAAATGGGCCTCGGAGAATTCCGTTCCAGGCGGCCAGTCGCCTTGATAGATCAACTCCATCAGCACTTGCCGTACCCGTTCGGTACCGCTCTGCAAGTCGGCGACATCGAAATAATCCGCCTGCAGTGGCTTGCGCAGCAGGCGGCGTTCCTTCATGCCGCTGATCAGGCCCCGCTCGAAAAAGTGGGCGATGGCGCTGCGCACGGCGCTGCGGCTGCCCTCCCCCAGGGCTGCCAGCCGATGCTCGGTAGGCAGTGCTTCGCCCACCTCCACGCTTGCCGCGATATGGTCCAGCAGCACATTGACGCTACGCCTGGACACGGTCGGAGCACGAGCCATCGATGCCTCAGCCTCCCGACAAGGTGCGGTGCACGCGCGCCAGGTGCGCGCGCATCGCTTGCCGTGCAGCGGCTTCATCGCCCGCGGCAACGGCGCTGAAGATGGCGCGGTGGTCCGCCAGGGTGGCTTGGCCCAGTTCTTCGGTACGGTAGTGCTGCTTGAGCCTGTGGGCCATGGCGCCGCGCTGCTGCCACAGGTATTCAACTACTCCCAGCAGGGCCGAATTGCCGGCGGCATGCGCCAGGGCCAGGTGAAAGTTGCGGTCTGCAGCTTCATGGCTGGCCGGGTTGGCGTAGGTACGCTCCATCTCAAGCACTGCGGCCAGGATCGCGTCCAGGTCGGAGTCGCTGGCATTGCGTGCGGCTCTGGCCGCAACTTCAGCTTCGATCATGCGCCGGGCGGCCAGTACCTCGAACGGTCCGGGGCCCGACACCGGGTCCGCCGCCGGCGTGGCGCCGGTGACATAGACTCCGGAACCGCTGCGCACCTCGATCACGCCGCCGATCTCCAACGCGACAAAAGCTTCGCGCAAGGAAGCCCGGCTAACGCCCAGCGTGGCGGCCAGCTCCCGTTCGGCCGGCAGGCGAGCTCCCGTTCCAAGGCCCTGCTCCCGGATCAACTGCTGGATCCGATCCGCCACCAGCCGGTACAGGCGAGGCTCTGGTTTGGCGACTTCATTCGGCATCATCTGCTTCCGTTTCAAGCCATGCGATAAAAGCGCTGCGCATTCAGTCCCAGCACAGCCTGCCGTTGCGCTTCGTCCAGATGCGCCAGCAACTCGCCGCTGGCATCGAACCATGTGGCGTAGTCCGCCGCCAGGTTGAGCACCGGCCAGTCGCTGCCCCACAACACGCGTTCCGGCCCAAACGCCTGCAGGATATGGCAGGCAAAGGGCCGCAGCTGTTCCACCGTCCACCCGGGGCCGGCCTCGGTCACCATGCCCGACAACTTGCAGTGAACCTGCGGTTGGGCAGCCAGGCCCGCCATGTCCTCCATCCAGGACGCATCCGGCCCATCCCGCATGGCCGGCTTGGCGAGGTGGTCGATCACGATGGGAAGCTGCGGATGGCTGCGCGCGAATTCCAGCAAGGACGGCAAGTGGCGCGGCAACACCAGCGCGTCGAAACACAGGCCATGGCACTGCATGGCGGCCACTGCCGGCGCCAGGGCCGGGTCGGCGATCCAGCGATCGTCGTCCAGGTCCTGCAGCATGGGCCGCAGGCCGCGCAGCCTGGGGTGCGCAGCCAGCGCGGCAATCCGCTGCGGCGCATCGGGCGCCTTCAGGTCGGTCCAGCCGACCACCGCGCCGATAAAACTGTAGCGCTCCGACAGGTCCAGCATGAAATGGGTATCGGCCTCGTTGGGCATCGATTGCACCAGGACGGTGGCTGCGACGCCGTGCCGGTGCAGCAGCGCCCCCAGGTCCTCCGGGTAGAAGTCGCGGTAGATGGCCTCCAGTTGCGGCGGCGGCCAGGCGCCCGCACGCTCGGACAGGCGCCAGAAATGCTGGTGGGCGTCGATGCGCTTCATGCCGCCACGCCGCGTGCCAATGCCGCGCGCAATCGCGTTTGCGGCAGGTCCAGGCCCAACCCGGCCGCCAGGTCGAGCGCCGGCTGCAGGCGGCGGCGCTTCTTCTCTGCGTGATTCTGGGCGATATCGGCCAGCCGGTGCTCGAGGAATGGATTGCAGAAGCGGTCGCGGACCTGTGCCAGGTAGGCCAGGCTTTCCTCTCCTTCGCCCAGCGCAGCAAACAGCGGCAAGACTTCTTCTTCCCACACCGCTTCGAGCTCCGCACGCTGCGCAGGGTCGGCCATGGCTTCGCGCACGGTTTCACCGGCGGCACGCGCATCCTGCAGCCACCGTTCGGCCAGGAAGGTGTGTCCCAGGTTCAGCATCAGCAGCTTGCGGCGCTCATAGGGGGCCAGGCGGTCGGTCACCACAATTTGCGGATGCGTACACGGCAATACCATGCCCGGCTGCGACTCGATCGCCCATAAGGCATACGGTTCGGCCACGGCACCGGCCGGCTCGAGCGCCTGCGACACGATGCGGTCCACCAGGGAATTGACCCAGACACAGGAACTTTCCAGCCATGCCAGGAAGACGCCGTCCATCTGCCAGTTGCGCGCGAGCCCGGCCACCGTTTCGCGCAGGACGCTGCCGTTATTGGCAATCAGTTCGCACGGCATCAGCGTGACGGGCGCCGCACCGCGCAGGAAGCGCGCATGCAGCAATACTAGCAGCTTGGCCGGGAAGCTTTGCGGAACCTGCCCGTTTTCCAGCAAGTGCGCGCCATCAGCGGGATTCAGCTCGTAGCCACGGTCGCCCGTGTTCGAGACGATCACCTGCGCCGCCACCGCCGCTTCGACAACTTCCGGCCATTCCTGGCTGGCCTGCAAGGCGTAGGCGACCGAACCTACTTGCAGCTTGCGCTGGAACGGCGCGCCGCCCTGCCAGCCGCGAATCACGACGGGATAGGCGCTGCCTTGCCTGAAGGCGGCCGTCCGGCGCGCGCTTTCAGCACTGCTGGTGGTCTGCACCACCGTGACCCGGCCCAGCGCCGTGCCCTCTGCCAGCGCCTCGCTGATGAACAGGTCAACGTGCGCCTGCAGGAATCGGCTGGTGCCAAATTGAAGAATGGGGTGCATTCAGACCTCGACGATGGCCTTGATCACGCCGCTGGCCGGATCCATCCATTGCGGCAGCACGTCGATAAAGCCGTCCAGCGTTGTACGGTGCGTGTTCATCAATCCGGTCGGCACCTGTCCGGCCTTCATCGCCGCCAGCACTGTGCGGAAATCGTCGGCAGTGGCATTACGGCTGCCCAGCAGCGTGGTTTCGCGCTTGTGGAATTCGGGGTCGGCAAAGGAAATGCGGTCCAGCACGATCGATACCAGCACGTAAGTGCCGCCATGCGCCACAAACTCCAGGCCGCGTTCCATGGCTTTGACGTTGCCGGTGGCATCGAAGACGGCGTCGTAAAACTCGCCATCCGTCAATGCCGCCATCACCTGCTTGTCGCCCTCTCCCGCCAGCACCGTGTACGGCGCCTCGAGCACGTCGCGGCTGAACGCCAGGCGGTCCTCACGGGTATCGAGCACAGTCACCTGCGCGCCGTTCAGGCGTGCGAACAGCGTGACCGCCAGGCCGATCGGGCCTGCGCCGACCACCAGCACACGCTGGCCTTCCTTGACCGCGCCACGGCGAACGGCGTGGGCGCCGATCGCCAGGAATTCCAGCATCGCTGCCTCGTCAAGCGAAATGCCGTCGGTCTTGAATACGAACTGCGCCGGGAGCGCCAGGTATTCGGCCATGCCGCCATCGCGATGCACGCCCAGCACCTGGATGTTGGTGCAGCAGTTGGTCTTGCCCTGGCGGCAGGCCACGCATTTGCCGCACGACAGGTAAGGCATCACATAGACCTGGTCGCCGGCCGCCAGGCCGGAGCCTTCCGGCGCGCTGACGATCTCGCCCGACAACTCGTGTCCCATTACACGCGGATACTGAAGGAAAGGCTGGGTGCCGCGGAAAATGTGCATGTCGGTGCCGCACAGGCCGATGCGGCGCACCCGCACCAGCGCTTCGCCGGCAGCAGGCTGGGGGACCGGCAAGTCGCCCAGGCGCAGTTCGCCCGGCGCTTGGCATATTACTGTTTTCATCTTACTTTTCCTCTGAAATCGGTTCCAGGATCGCGGCCGCGCCGCCTGCCGGCGCCAGGTGCAGCGGCAACAGGTCGCCTGCCCTCACCAGGCGTTGCACACGCCGCAGTTCGTTGGGCGTAGCGACGTCTTCCCATACAGTGGCGCGGTAGCGCCCTGCTGGCAGGAAGCGCAGCGATACCTTTTCAGGCCACCCGCCCTTCGCTTCGTCAGCCGTCATCGCGCCGAGATACCAGGTGCGGCCCTGGCGCCGCGCCAGCACGATGTCGCGCCCCGGCGTTCCGGACACGAAGCGGGTCTCGTCCCAGGCCGTCGGCACGCGCTGGATGAAATCGAAGCCGGCTGCGTCGCGGTACGACTCCGGCGCGCCGGACACCATCTGCAAAGGACTGTCGTACACCACATACATCGCCAGGGCCTGCCCGCGCGTGGTCTGCGTCTGCGGGTTCACCTCGCGCACCCTGAAGCTCGCAGGCGTGCCGTTGTCAAAGCCGCCAGGGGTGTAGTCGAGCGGGCCGGCCAGCATGCGGGTGTACGGCAACATCAGGTTGTGACGCGGCGTGATCTTGCTGTCCATCTTGTTCCACTCCGCCCCCATCACGCCCTCCTGGGTGATGAAGTTCGGGTAGGTTCGCTGCAATCCGGCTGGAACATAAGCGCCATGCAGGTCCAGCAGCAGGTGGCGCCTGGCCGTGGCCTGCGCGATCTGGTGGTAGAAGGCGACAACGTCCTGGTCATCGCGGTTCATGAAGTCGACCTTGATGCCCTTGATGCCCCAGCGTGCATAGGTGTCCAGCACCTCGTCCATGCGGGGTGCGACATGCTCCCAATGCGCCCAGAGCAGCAAGCCGACGCCCTTGGCTGCGGCATAGCGCACCAGGTCAGGCATGTCGATGCCGTCGGCGGGGCGTGTGATGTCGGTGGCTGGATTGGCATCGCAGCAACCGCCAGGGCCGAATGCCCAGCCGGCATCGATCAGATAATACGGCAAGCCGGCGGCGGCAGCAAAATCGATGAAGCGCTTGTAGCTGGACATTTCCGGCTTCATTCCCACCAGGGGCCCCGACCACCAGTCCCAAGCCGCTTTGCCAGGGCGCACCCAGCTGAAGTCACCCTCCGGCGGAGGATTCAGGTTGCCGACCAGATGCGAGCCTATCAGGTCGCCGGCGCGGTTGCCCATCATGACTGCGCGCCAGGCCGTGGTCAGCCCGCCCTGGGACACGAAAGCAGGCGCCGGCCGTTTCGGCGGCGCGGACAGGCGGACATGCAGCGCGCCATTCTCCGCCACCAGTGCCGCGCCGGTGTAACCGGCCAGGTTGGCCTGCGTGATTGCATAGGCAGTATTCGCCGATGGCACGCTGCACACGACCGGCACGTCGTAAGCCTGGCCTGCACGCAACTGCGATACCCTGACACTGTCGAAAGGCACTTCGTGCGCCCCATCGGCGACCGATACCAGGCATTCGGGATCTCCGGCAGGGATGAAGGCCGTCCGCTCGCCGCGCAGGCGCACGGCTTCGGCGCCATCGATGCGGTAGCGGAAGGCGGCGCCATCGTCATACGCCCTCACGTCGATCAGCAGGCGCCGGCCAGCGCCGGAACGCTCCTTGAAAACCAGGGTGGTTCCCCGGTAATGGTCGCGCGCTGTCGCGGCCTTGGTGGCCACCAGGGGAATATTGCGGTCAACATTCACGTCCTCGCGCGATTCCAGCGCCAACGGACCAAATTCTGCCGCGCCATCGAATTCCAGCCCCAGCGGGGATGGCGCAATCACGGCTTTTCCGCCACGCGAAATCGCAAAGTGACCGGCATCTTCATCGATGCGGATGGCAACGCGGCCGTCCGGTGATGTCACCGTGGCCGGTGCCGCAGCGGCGAAAGCGGCAGGCAAGAGGACCGCGGCAATCGCCGCCGCAAGGGTTGTCAAGACTGGTTTCATGAGTTCAATGTGATAAAGCCGCCATCGATCGGATAATCGCTGCCGGTAATGAATGCTGCCGCGTCGCTGCATAGGTAGAGCGCCAGTGCCGCCACTTCCTCCGGCTGGGCCATGCGGCCGATAGGCTGGGTCTTCGACAGGCGCTCGAACATCTCGGCTTCCCTGCCCGGGTATTGGCGGGCCAGGAAGCCATCGACGAAAGGCGTATGCACGCGGCCGGGTGAAATCGAATTGCAGCGGATCTTGTCCTGCAGGTAGTCCTTCGCCACGGACAGGGTCATCGCCATCACGGCCCCTTTCGCGGCCGAATAGGCAAATCGTTCCGCCACGGCGACCCAGGCTGCCACCGACGCCATGTTGACGATTGCACCGCCGCCGCGCTCCCGCAAGCGGGGAATGGCAGCGTGCAGGCAGTTGTAGACACCTTTGACGTTGACGTTCATCACACGGTCGAAATCGGCCTCACTGGTGTTGTCAGCCTTGCCGATATGGGCCACGCCGGCATTGTTGACCAGGATATCGAATGGTCCTATGGTGCTAAATACCTCCTCCACCATTGCTTGCTGCGTCACGTCGCAAGGATGCGCCCGAGCGTCGCCGCCAGCCGCGTGGATTTCGGCGGCCACCGTGGTGCAGGCCTCGTCGCTGACGTCCACGATGTGGACCAGCGCTCCCTGGCGGGCGAACAGGATGGCAATCGCACGACCGATGCCGCTGCCGCCGCCCGTGATGACGGCTTTCTTCTGGTTCAGTTCAAACATGCTGCAATGCTCCGTCATTGGAAACGGCGGCCCGCGCGTCCTGCTCCAGCGACGCGGTGCGCGCGAACCAGGCAATCACGAAGAAGCAGAGCAAGGGGGCTGCATAGCCGTACTGAAGGTTGTGGGTGGCATCGCTGATATACCCAAACACCAGCGGCAGCACGGCGCCGCCGACGATGCTCATGATGATCAGGCTGCTGCCCATCTCGGTATCTGCTCCCGCGCCATGGATGCCGAGCGCAAAAATGGTGGGGAACATGATGGACATGAAGAAGGCAATGCCTATCACCGCCGCCACGCCAACCATGCCGCCGGCGAACATGGCCACGGCCGACAGTACGGCGCAGGCCAGCGCATAGGAGAACAACAGGCGCGCCGACGCGAAATACTTCATCAGCCAGGTGCCGGCGAAACGTCCGCTGACAAAGGCCAGGCCGCAGCCCCACCCCAGGTAATCGGCAGCCGCCACCTGTGAAAGCCCGGCCGCCTGCGACGCATACAGGATGAAAAAGCTGAAGACGCAGACCTGTGCGCCCACATAGAAGAACTGGGCTATGGCTGCGCGGCGGATGGATGGCTTGCGCATGGCGCGCAGCAAGGCGCGTCCGGTCGCCGTGGAAGGCGCCGCCTGGCCTGCACCGCTCCCCTCGCCCGCACCGACCGCCGGCATCTTGAGGAAATAGAAAATCACGGCGATGAGCATGATGACCAGGGCGATCGCGAGGTACGGTCCTTTGACGCTGGCCGCTTCCGCCGCAAGGGTCGCCCGGCGCAGGTTCTCCGGCATCGCCTGCAATTGCGCATCGGGCACCCCATCCACCAGGATCAGGCGGGCGCCGACTATCGGGGCCAACGTGGCCGCCAGGCCGTTGAACGATTGGGCCAGGTTCAGGCGCTGGACTGCACGGTCCGGCCGCCCCAGCATCGAGATATACGGATTAGCCGCCGTTTCGAGCACCGCCAGTCCGCAGGCAATGATGAACAGCGCAGCCAGGAAGACACCATAGCGATGCGTATCGGCAGCCGGCAGGAACAATAATGCACCGGCGGCAAACAGCGACAGACCGAAAATCATCGCCCATTTGTATCCAACGCGGCGGATCAACATGCCCGCTGGCAGAGCCATCACAAAATAGGCGATGAAGACCGCCGAATCCACCAGCGCCGATTGCAGCACGCTCAGGTTGAAAGAACGGCGCAGGTGCGGAATCAGGATCGGATCGAGATTATGGACGAAACCCCACATGAAAAACAGTGAGGTGGTCATCACAAAGGCAAAGGCATAGCTCTGTCGGCTGCTTGCTTCGGTCATGGCGGATGTCTCCGGAGAGTAGAGGGAACGGCGGTCAGCCGTCGATCAGCGCGGGGTCCCAGGCATGCACGGTCTGGCGTTGCTGGCCCAGACCCTCGATGCCAAGTACCATGCGGTCCCCCGGTCGCAGGTAGACCGGTTCGGGTTTCTGGCCCAGGCCTACGCCGGGCGGGGTTCCGGTGCTGATCACGTCACCCGGGTTGAGGGTCATGAAGCGGCTGATGTAACTTACAAGGTGTGCTACCGTGAACACCATGGTGCGGGTATTGCCGCTCTGGTAGCGCTTGCCGTTCACCTCCAGCCACATATCGAGGTTCTGGGGGTCGGGCACTTCGTCGGCCGTGACCAGCCACGGGCCGACCGGACCAAAGGTATCGCAGCCCTTGCCCTTGTCCCACTGGCCGCCGCGTTCAAGCTGGTATTCGCGTTCGGACAGGTCGTTGACTACGCAATAGCCGGCCACATGCTCCAGCGCCCGGTCCACTTCAACGTAGCGGGCACGCGTGCCGATCACCACACCCAATTCGACTTCCCAGTCACTCTTGACCGAATCCCGCGGCAGCACCACCGGATCGTTGCAGCCGATGATGGCGCTCGTCGCCTTGGTGAACAGGACGGGCTCCGACGGCACGTCCATGCCCGATTCTGCCGCGTGGTCGGAGTAATTCAGGCCGACGCAAATCAGCTTGCCGATATCGGCCACGATTGGCGCCATGCGCACCGGGCCTTCAACAGCCGGCAGGCGCGTTGGATCGACCGATGCCAGTTTGTCCAGTGTTGCGCGGCCCAGGCAATCCGAGGTCAGGTCAGGCAGCAAATCGGACAGGTCCCGCACGATGCCGTTCGCATCGAGCAGGCCGGGTTTTTCTTGGCCCTTCGGGCCGTAGCGCAGCAGTTTCATAATATCCTTGTAAGTCGAAAATAAGCGAGCCGCCTCTCAGGCAGCGTTCGGTGTCGGCGCCCCGCTGTCCAGCAAGCCGCGCCGCGCCAATTCCTGCCAGAGCCCTTCCGGCAATGCCTGGGCAAACCAGGCGGCGTTCTGGCGCAACTGTTCCGGGCTGTGCGCACCCGCTACACACGAAACGACCGCCGGATGGGCCATTGGGAACTGCAGGGCGGCGGCCTGGATCGGCGCGTCGAAATCGCGGCACACAGCGCTGATGGCATCGACCCGTGTGACGACCTCACTTGGCGCGTCTTCGTAATTGAACTTCCGGCCGCCGGCCAGGATGCCCGAGTTGAATGGCCCGCCGATCACGATGCCTACGCCGCGCCTGGCACATTCGTCCAGCAAAGGTTTGCGGGAGGCCTGTTCCAGCAAGGTGTAGCGGCCCGCCAGCAGCGCGCAATCGATATCGCAAGCCTCCATCGCATCGGCGACTGCGCGCCATTCATTGACGCCAAGCCCGATTGCGCCTACGCTGCCTTCCTCGCGCAGCTGCGTCAACGCGCGGAATCCGCCGCCATGCGTCAACTGCTTCCAGTAATGTGGGTGCAACGGTCCATGCGTGACACGTCCGATATCGTGCACATAGAGGATGTCGACGCGATCCATGCACAGGCGCCGCAAGCTATCCTGGTGCGAACGCATGATCCCGTCATAGCTGTAATCGAAGTAAGGCCGGAATGGCAGTGGCTGCGCCCAGCCGTTTTCGCCGGGCTGCACGCCGCTATCGAGCAGCATCAGGCGTCCCGCCTTGGTGCTGACCACAAAGCTGTCGCGCTCCCGCTCGCGCAGGGCGGCCCCCAGCCGGCGTTCGGACAGCGTATAGCCGTAGTAAGGCGCGGTATCGAAATAGCGGATGCCCGCGTCCCATGCGGCGTCGACCACCGCCTGCGCCTCCGCATCGCTCATTGCCTGGTACAAGCCTCCGAGCTGGGCGCAGCCAAGGCCCATGCCTGTCAATGCGATGCCGCTGCGCGGCAGCTTGCGGGTATCGCTGGCGTTCATGCCGGCCGCCGTGTCAGGCCCGCTTCAGCGGAAAACATCCGGGGCCGGAGGGCTCGAAATGCTTGTAGGTCAGGATGAATTCCTGATGGCCCAGCGCCTCCGAGCAGCTTTGCTCCCCGTTCGCCACGCGTGCCACCAGGTCGACGATCTCGCTGCCAACTTCCTGGAGCGAAGCTTCGCCGGTGAGAATGCGGCCCGCGTTCACGTCCATGTCCTCGGCCAGGCGCTCATAGGTCGCCGGGTTCGCGCACACCTTGATTACCGGTGCGATTGCCGAACCCACCACCGAGCCGCGCCCGGTGGTAAACAAGGTCAGGTGGGCGCCGCAGGAAATCAATTCAACGATTTCCGCGTTATCGGAAATATTTGGAAAACCGAAGCGCACTTCGCCGTCGGGCACCACGTCCAGCAGGTATAAGCCGCCGCCCGCGGGCTGGTCGCCCGGCTTCAGGATGCCGCTGATCGGCGACGCGCCGCTCTTGGCATAAGCGCCCAGCGACTTCTCTTCAAGCGTCGTCAGGCCGCCATCCGCGTTACCAGGCGCAAAGCTGCCGTGGCCCAGGACCGTGTAGTAGCGGGCCGCCTTGTCGACACAGGCCACGATGGCATCGCCCAGTTCCGGCGTGGCGGCACGCCTCTTCATGTGGAACTCGCAGCCGACCAATTCGCCGGTTTCTTCAAAAATGCAGGCTGCGCCTGCCGCAACCAGCTGGTCGAAAGCTACGCCGACAGCCGGATTGGCGGTAATGCCACTGGTGCTGTCCGAACCGCCGCAGATCGTTGCAACGACCAGTTCTTCCGCAGCCATTGGCACGCGCTCGTGCGGCGCCAGCGCGTCCAGCGCCCAGCGGACCCACTCCACCCCGTCAGCGACGCTGCTGCGGGTTCCGCGGTTCTGCTGGATGGTGATAGTGTGGACCGGCCGGCCGCTGGCGGCCGCTTCATCCTGCAGCCCGCTGCGATTGAAGCTTTCGCAACCGAGCGAGACGATCAACGCCGCGCCCACATTCGGGTGGGTCACAAGTCGCTTCATCATCGTATCTGCATATTCGTTTGGATAGCAGCCAGGGAAGCCGATCAAGTGCACTTCCTGTCCGTGGAATGCATTGACGATCAGCCGCGCTACGTGATGGGCGCATTCGACTGTGTAGGCTACGGCGACAATATTGCGGATGCCCTTGCGGCCGTCGGCGCGCAAGTAACCCGACAGTGCAGGCATGTTTGTACTCATGTTCAGTGGCCGCTTCCGATAAAGACATGGGCGTCCGCGCCCAGTGTGTAGGTAGGCAGGTAGTCGCTGGCCAGGTTATGCGTGTGCAGCATGGCGCCGCGCGCGACTACAGCAGTGACGCTGCCGATCAAGGCGCCGTAGCGCAGTACTTTCTCGCCAGGCTGCAGCGCATGGCGCGCCACCTTGTAGCCGAGGGGGATATCTTCAGGCAGGGTCACCGCCACACCGTCGATGTCGACGATATCGCCGGCAGCCAGCGCCGTGCGGGCAATCAGGCAATTGTCTTCAGGCGACATGAGAAGCAGTTGCGGCGCGTTTGGTGGAGTACTGTTCAACATGGCGCGCTCCTTTCAATCCATATGGAAGACGGATTCCGTCGTCGCCCAATGCTCACCCTCGGCGCGGCTGGCCAGGGGCAACTGGCAAGGGCCGCAGAACGTCCACCAGCGCTGGGTCTCCGCATCGGCAGCGATCAGCTTCATATCGGCCGCGAAGTTGGCGCCGTGGTATTCCCAGTAGCCGAACAGGAGGTTCTCGGGCTCGCGCAGGAAAATGCTGTAGTTGCGCACATTGGCCTGCTGAAGCTTCGCCAACACCTGCGGCCAGACAGCTGCATGCAGCGCCTTGTATTCCGCGATCTTATCGGCGGCGATCCCGATCACCATCCCCATGCGCTCCATTCCGGCTCCTTGTGTACGTCATATATTTCGTCCAATGCAGCCATTGTGCAAACAGCGGCAACAGCCGGCAATTGCTAAAATCACCAAGGAGCGGAACGATATTTCGCACGGCAGCGCGAGGGCGCGCGCTGCCGCCAGGCGGAGCCCGCGCGCAGGCTCACGCCGTGATGCGCAACAGGGCAGAAGCGTGAGGTGCGAGGGCCTGGCGGATCACACCGTGCGCTGGCGCCAGGTCCTTGCGCTGCCACAGGTCGCGCAAGGCGACGGTCTTGTCGCCCAGGTTCAGCCGCGACAGGTCGAATGCGACGTCCACTGGCGCATCGCCGGTGTTGAACAGGGCAAGGTAGTGTGAAGCATTGCTGCCGTTCGGCTGCGCACTCCAGATCCGGATACCCGGCTCGGCCCGGTGCGGCCGGTTTCGCTGGCTCTTTTTGTGCATTGCCAGCACTTCAGGATTGGTCAGCAGAGCCAGCGTATGGCTGTCCAGGCTACGCAGGTCGCCGCCCATGATGAGGGGCGAGCGGGCGATGCTCCATAACGTCATCAGCGTCTGCTGTTCATCCGGCGTGAATTTCGTGTCGCGCTCGCCCAGTGCGAGGCGTCCAAGCGGCAGCATGTCGGCGTCCGGCCAGGAGTTCTCGCCCATGACCGGGTTCCAGTTTTCGAGGCGCTCAAACTGCTCCTTCAGCAGCTTCCACTCGTCCCAGAAGTCGTCCGAGATGCGCCACATCTGCGCGTAATGCGGTACGTGGCCGGCCCATTTGAGATCGGTCTCGCCCGGCGAAATGCTGAGCGTGATGGCCCGTCCGGATGCCTGGATGGCCTTGTGCGCGCCTTCGATTTCGCGCCAGTTCTTGTGATAGGGACGGGCCAGGTCGTCCATCTTGACGAAATCCACACCCCACGAAGCATACAATTTGAAAATCGAGTTGTAGTACTCCTGCGCCCCCGGTTTGGTCATGTCGATGCCGTACATATCGCCGTTCCATTCGCAAATCGAACTGGTATCGGCAATATCCTGTGCCCTCAGGCTGGTGCCCAGGATCGGCGTATTCATGCGCACTGCCTGGCGCGGGATGCCGCGCATGACGTGGATGCCGAACTTCATTCCCATGCGGTGAATCTGGTCCGCGAGACCCTTGAATCCCTTGCCGCCCGCGGCCGACGGGAAGCGGTTCGGCGCCGGCAGAAGGCGGCCGTATTCATCCATCGTCAACTCGGCATCCTTGCGGTATTCGTAGCTCTTCGCATTCGGCTCATACCATTGGATGTCGACCGTGAAGATGTCGTATCCCGACGGCAGCAGCTTCTGCGCCATGATGCGGGCATTTTCCAGGGCCTGGGCCTCGGTGATAGTAGTGGCAAACGAGTTCCAGCTGTTCCAACCCATCGGCGGCGTGGGCGCGAGAGGCGCGCGGGCGGCCGCCCTTGGCGTTGTCGCCAGCGCGGCGGCTGGCAGCGTTGCCGCGGCGGCCGTGGCCATGGAAGTTGTGATGAGTCGTCGGCGAGGTAAATTAATCATGGGATCTGGGAATATGGTTAAAACTTCACAATCATGGATTTGCCGTCGTAACGCACGGTACGCGTGGCTTGTGCAGCCGTCAGGCCCCTGCCATTGCCCTGGTCGACCAGCACCAGGTTCAGGGTGCGGCCCTTCACCATGCCAGGGAAGCTCCCCCTGCGGGCGCCGATGGCCAGGGTCTTGGCCTTGTCGTTCCAGCTTAACTTCACGCGGGCAGACTGGCCCTTCTCATAGGCATAGGTCTCGTTATCGTCTTCGTATAGCGTAAAACTGCCGTCGGCGCCCGGATAGATGCGGATTTCATAAGGAGCCTCGGGCTGTTCGGTGGCATATTGGAGCTCGGGCCCCATTGGCAGGATGGCGCCGGCGCGCACGTACAGCGGCACAATATCAAGCGGCACATCGCGCTCGACGGTCTGGCCGCCCTGGTAGCGCTGGTTGGTCCAGAAGTCGTACCAGGCGGTCCCCTTCGGCAGGTAGGTGCGCAAGTTCGCGTCGATCGCCGGTTTGGATTCAGCCAACGCACGGATAGCGCTCGGCGTGCGCCAGGCAAGGCGCAAGCTACGGTCGGACGTCGCCTGGAAGTACTCGAGCTTCACCTTGACGTGCTGGCCCTTGTGCAGCGCCACGCGTTTGCCGGCCAGCCGTTTGCCGCCGTTCTCCCAGCGTTCCAGGACGACAGCATCATCGAAATACAGGCGATAGCCGTCGTCACCTTCGACGCCGATCTCGTACTCGCCGTCTTCCGGTACTTCCAGCGTGCCGTTCCAACGTGCCGAGAAGTCGTCCAGCTGGCTCAAGCCCGCGGGAATTGTGGCAAGCGGAGGAGCCGGCCATGAGTGGTCGATGGCCTTGTCGATCACTTTACCCTTCGGGATCTCGAAATTGCGCCCTTCGAAGTACTGGCCCGCCAGGCCGGGCTGGCCATCCGGCGTGCGCAGGAAGTCGCCCGGGATGGTCGCCGGCGGTGGCGGCTGGATGCGATGCATCGGCCGGGTGACCGGGTGCACCAGCAGCGAGGGGCCGAACATGAAGGCATCGTTAATGGCGTAAGTGTCCTTGTCGTCCGCAAAGTCCATCGGCAAGGCACGCATCAGCGTGTAATGGTCGCTGGTCACCCTGGCGCTCAAGCCGTAAGTGTACGGCAGCAAACGGTAGCGCAGGTGAGCGGCGTCCAGCAGGGACTTGTAGACTTCCGCGTCGAGCGACTTGAAGATGTAGGGTTCGCGCTCGATATCTGTGCCATGCACGCGCATGATCGGGTTGAACGCGCCATACTGGAACCAGCGCGCGAACAGCTCGCGATAGGCCGGGTCCTTCTCGCCCCCGGGATAATCACGCGCGACGAAGAAGCCGCCGGTATCCTGGGTCCAGTACGGGTTGCCGGTGATGGTGACGTTGACGCCGCCGCTCACCTGCTTGCGCAAGGTGTCCCAGCTCGAGAAAATATCACCCGACCACGATGCAGCTGCAGTACGCTGCGCGCCAGCCCAGGCCGAGCGGGTCAGCGTGAACACGCGCTTGTTGCTGGTGGCGCGCTGGCCATCGTAAGTACCCTGGGTGGTCAGGAGCGTATAGGGGTTCAGGTAGCGGCTGAAATCACCGAGCGCGTTCTTGCCCAGCGACTTGATGTCGGCTTCATTCTTGCCCGCATCCCAGGCGGCGGATCCGACTTCCACTTCGGTGCCGTCCATCCACAACGCATCCACCCCTTTGTCGAACAGGCCGGACTTCGCGTGCTTGAAGTAGATCCGGCGCCCTTCAGGGCTGTAGGCATCGTAGACACGCGCCTTCTGCGATATCCAGTGCAGCGGTTCGAAACGCAGGCCGTGCTGGTCAAGCTCTTTGCCCAGCGCCGTGTCGTTGCCCACCGATGGCCAGATCGAGACCATCAGCTTCAGGTTCATCTTGTGCAGGCTGTCCGTCATGGCGGTCGGATCGGGATAACGCACCGGATCCCACGTCATGCCGCTCCAACTGCCATCCTTGTCGCTGCCCCAGTACTGCCAGTCCTGCACAATGTAATCGAGGGGGAAGCGCTCCTTGCGGAAAGCCTGCGCCACTTCGACCAGGCGCTGCTGGGTAGGATAGCGTTCCTTGCTCATGAACAGGCCGAAAGCCTGCTTCGGATACATGGGGGCGGCGCCGGTCAGGCGGCGGTATTCGCCCACCACATCGTCCATCGAACGGCCGCCCATGAAATAGTAGTCAACGCCACCGGGAGCGCTTTCGGCCCACAGCCTGGCGCCTTCTGGACCGTCCCGGAACCGCATTTTGGAATAGGTATCCCATAGGATGCCATAGCGCTCCGAGGACATCATGACAGGAATGATGATGCCCAGGTTGGTCTGTACCAGCAGCAGGTCCTGGTTGCGGCGGTTGACGGCGTCGCTGTCGGTGTAGCCGAAGCCAAAGATCGCTTCGTCCGGTTTCAACGTGAACCGGTTCTCCACCTCATACGACGGCGCCCCTGAAATTTCCACCGTCTTGATCGACTGCGGTTGCTGCGACTCGCGCGTGTACAAGCGCCCTGACCCGTCCATGAAACTCAGGGCCCCTGTCTTGCGGTCGATGGCAATGCGCAGCTTCGCGCTCTTGATGGTCAACGTGTCCGCGCCCTCCTCCAGCTCGAAGGCCACCGCACCTGGCTTCTCCACCACTACCAGGCTTGGGCTGGTCCAATGGTTCGCACCCAGGTTGGCGTTAATGCGGACCGTGTCAGGCCCATAGAAAATCACGTTTTTCGTCACGCCGGCGGCACGGAACTGGACGCCGTTCTGCAGGCGCACGTAAGCAAAGCCTTCGTGCACGCCTGCGGCGAAAGGCACCGCCAACAGGTGTCCATTCTTATCCAGGCCACTGCTGGCCCGTTCCACCGCGCCGGCTGGCACGCACCAAACAATGGCCAGCGCAATCGAAGCAGCCAGTACGGTTCTTGGCAGATGCTTCATGTATCCTCTCAATCAGCGGAATACCGCAACAAAGCCGCCGCGCGGCTTGATCGTCACGCGGGCCTTGCCGGTGGCAAGTTCTTTCTGGCTGAATTCGCGATCTCCTGCGCCGTCGCTGATCATGGTGCCTTTGCGATTGCCGATGAAGGAGAGGTCCAGCTCGACAGTGCGCTCGCTCTTGTCGGCATTGATGCCCGCCACATACCAGCTGCCGCCGGCCTTACGTGCCACGACAACGTGCGAGCCTGGATAGCCGGCGAGGAAACGGCTGTCGTCCCAGCGGCGCGGCAAGTCGCGCAGGAAACCGCGGACATATTCCGGCACCGCGGACATCCCCTCCGGGATCTCCGCGAAGTGCTGGATACCCGACAGGAACAGGACCGACTCAGCCAACTCGAAACCGTTGCGGGTGGAGCGCTTGATGTTTGGCTTGTCGCCAAATACCATCGGCGTGAAATCCATCGGATCGAACAGGTTGCGGATCATGGCTGCATTCACTGCATGGCCGGCCACTACGTCTTCATCCTTCTGGTCGAATGTGGTGAACTCCAGGCCGCGGATAGCCTCGGCCGTCATGAGGTTCGGGTAGGTTCGCTCCAGGCCGCGCGGCAGCGTGGCGCCGTGGAAGTTGACCAGCAGGCCGGCATTGGCGGCATCCTTCAGGATGTCGACGTAGTACTGGATCATTGAAACGCCATCGGCGCCGAAGAAGTCGACCTTGATGCCCTTGATGCCCATGTCGCGCAGGCGTCCGAATTCCTTCAGGCGGGCATCATGTGTCAGCAGCTTGTTGCGCGGCGTCTGCGGCGCAGTATTCCAGTCGCCGGCGGAGTTGTACCACGCCAGCAGGCTCACTCCCTTGGCTGCGGCATAGCCGGCCAGTTCGGCCATCTTGTCGTAGCCGATCTGCTTGTCCCATTCGGCATCGACCAGGGTGTAGTCCCATTTCATGTCCGCCGCATAGTCGATGAACTTCTTCTGCACGTCGTAAACGGTGGCCCCGTCCTTGAGCAGCGGCCAGCTCCAGGACGCATGGCCAGGTTGCACCAGCTTGGCATCGAACTTGACGGCCGGCGCCGCCAGGTCGGTGCCGAGCGTGGAATTCATCACGGTCCCAAGCGCACCCACCGCGACCACGCGCCACGGCGTTGCAAACGTGCCTTTGGTTTCAGCCAGCAGTCTTCCCTTGGTGAAGACTTCCTTTGGCGTCGGCCCGTCGATGCGGTACACGCCGCCGGGCGACGCGGTCGCCAGGCGCGACGCGTGGAAGCTGCCATCCATATTCGCTTCCGTCAACGCTACCCAGGTATCGCCGCTGCGGAACAGCGCCGGGAACGCCCAGCCGGATTTCAGCGGAGCGGCCTGTCCGACAGGAACATCAAGCAGGTAATGCTCTTCATAAGACGGGTTGGTTTTGCCCCAGCCGGACTTGGCCACCGCCAAGGGCTGCAGGAAGGCGCGCGTATTCTGGCCGAAAGCAAAACCGGAGGCCTCGCTGACGAAACGCTTGACCGGAATCGCTGCGTCAGCAACCACGTAGCGGAAGGCCACGCCGTCGTCGGATACGCGGAACGCCACATCCATTTTGTTGCCGGCGGCATTCACCAGCGAATACACCTGTTCATTGGCGCGGTACTGGATGTCGCGGCGTTTGCCGACCGCCATCTCGTATTGCTCGGCAACCGGCTGCACCGGCGACGTATTCACCAGCTTCAGGCCGCGAGCGAAGTCCACGCCGGCCAGGTTCAGACCCAGTGGCGACGGCAGGAGCACAGGCTGGCCATTGCGCTTGACGCTATAAGACAGGGTCTTGTCCGGATTGACGACAACCGACACGTCCAACTGCTTGTTCGGGCTTTCGAGCGCCAACGCGGCACCGCTGGCCAGGGTCAATCCAAAAATCGCACTCAGTTTCTTCATCTTCATTTTTCTCATTATCAATCGGTAATCATTCCCAGCGCAGGTGCACGACCTTGTAGCCGTTGTCGCGGATGGCCTTCAGCAGAGCCGGCAGCGCTTCGGCCGTCGGGCCATTTGCGTCGTGCATCAGGACGATGCCACCACCGCTATGGCGCAGCCGTTCCACCAGGCGCGCCACCAGCGCCGCAGTGCTCATGTCATTTGGGCTGTAGTCGTCGATGCCGACATCGATAGAGGCCACGGTGATCTTGCGTTGCTTGAGCTGCGCCAGGATCGCAGGCGTCTCTTCAAGGAAGGGGAAACGGTATGCGGCCGGTCCGTATCCGAAAACGCCGGAAAAGGTTTGCATGCCGCGCGCCAGGTCGGCCAGCTGTTCGTTGTCGGGCATCGACTTCAGGAAAGGGTGTGCGAAGCTGTGCAGAGCCGGGGTATGGCCGGCCTGCACGACGCGCTGTCCCAGTTCCGGGTGGCTGGCAAGATTGGCCCCTGTCATGAAGAAAGTCCCCTTCACGCACTGTGAGGCGAGCGCTTGCAGCACCCTGTCAAGCGTCTCCGGATTCGGCCCGTCGTCAAAAGTCAGGACCACCTCTCCCTTCTCCAGTGGCAGGGCGCCATGCTGCACCGTGCCGTAAGCCGTATATTCGCGCTTCAGCGTCAACACACGGGAAGTGCCCAGGGCCTCCGGAGCGCACGCAGCAACCGCGCCACCTGCGGCGGCGAAAAGCAGCATAGCGAATGACCATTGAGGCAACAGGAATCTCATTTCACCTCCAGTTCAAACCCGTTGGCAGGCAGATCGTCTGCACTGAACAGATTAATGAAAGGCGCGTCGGCCCAGGCATAGCGCACTTTGCTTGCACTTCCTGTCGCGGCGCCATGCAGGGTGACCGTATCGCCCTTGGCGGTCGCGTGGGCGTATTTGCACACCTTATTCGCGCAGACTTCGAAACCAATCGCCGTATCCGAGGAATAGGTGCGCAAGCCCCCGTTGGTGTCGGTGAACCGGACCACGATATCCTTCCCGCTACGGCTTGCCGAAACCGCCTGCGGTCCGCCCGGCGTGATTTTTTCGCCGTAAGCGACAACCCGCGCCGCCCGCGCAAGGCGGGCGCCGACGATTGCCTTCTGGCCGGGATGGATGTCGGAGCGGTCCCCGAAGTCGAAGGTCACCGCCAGTCCCGCATGGGGATCGTTGCGCACCGACACCGACTGCGCCTCGCGCAATTCGGCCCATGCCGAATAGCCAGGTGTGGTCGCCACCGAACCGAAAGCAGTCAGCTGGGCCACCACGAATGGCAGCTCGGGCTGCGCGAACGTCCTGCGCCAGTCGGCAAACAGCAGTGGCAGCAAGGTACGGTATTCCTGCGCGGCGCCGGCGTTCGCCTCGCCCTGGTACCAGGCTGCCAGCTTGAACCTGAAGCCCTGCATCGGTGCGATCATCCCGTTGTACAGCGTGGTGACGCTGGTCGGCGGCTCCCAGGGCGTCGGCGGCTGCGTCGCCTTGAGACGGGATCCAAGCTGGTATTTCCAGCGCGAGGGCAAAGCGATGCTGCTGCCGTCGGCAAATCGTAGCGCGCGCTGGTCGGCCGGGCTCACCAACCCACCGCCGTTATCGTCATCCAGCACGCGCACCGCAATCACATTCTTGCCCGGCTTGAGTACGCCCTTCGGCACCGGATAGTCGCGGCCCGACCACCAGTTGATACTGGCGCCGACACGCACTCCATTGACCCAGGTGGTGTCCGCGGTAGCGATCTGGCCAAGCAACAATTGCGCGCCGGCGTCAGCTTGCTGCGCAGTCAGCTCCACCGTGGCGCGGAACCAGACGACGCCTCGATGCCGGCTGACTTCCCTGATGGAAGATTCGCTCCAGCGTCCACCGGCCTCCATGCCGGGCCAGGCACTGTCGTCGAATTCCGGATTGACCCAGGCCAGTTGCACGCGGGCGCCCGGATCGACGCTGGCCCACCATGCTTCCTGGCGCTCTTCCTCAGCGCGCATCCCGGCTGCGGTGTCGGCGCCATAGGCATCCACCACGTCGAGCGCCTGCTGGTAGGTGCCAAGCTTGCGCATGGAGGCACCGCTGATCCAGCTCTGGATCGCGCTGCCGCCCCAACTGGCGTTGACGAAGCCTACCGGCACCTTGTACTGGCGGTGCAAGCTGCGCGCCATGTGATAGCAGACGGCGGAAGCCTGGCCGGTAGTCTGCGGCCCCGCCACCTGCCATTGTGGGGCGGTCCTGAATTCTTCCTGCAGGACCGGCGAGGTTTCGCGCGCGATATTGGCGAAGCGGATCTGCGGGTTGGCCGAATACGTCACGTCCATCGGCGCATTGGTCGCATTTGCCATGGCCAGTTCCATGTTCGACTGGCCGCCGCACAGGAAGACGTCCCCGACCAGGATGTCGTTCAACGTCGTCGTGCCGCCACCCGTACTGGCACTCAGCGAAAAAGGGCCGCCAGCGGACAGGCCCGGCAACCGGGCGCGCCACTTGCCGCCGCTATCTGCTTTGGCCTGCACGGTTTCGCCGCCTAGCCTGACGGTAACAGAAGCTCCCGGCTGCGCCTTGCCCCAGGTTTCTATCGGCTGGTCGCGCTGCAGGACGGCATGGTCGCCGAAGATGGCCGCAAATGTCGGAACCTGTTCGGAGGCACCTGATGGCGCGCTTGCGGCAAACGCCAGGGCACCCAGCCCCACGAGTAATGTCCGCCTGGCGGGCCTGGCGCAATGCTTGTCTCTTTGCGATTTCATTCTGTGCCGACTCTCGACTTGCTTGACTATGGCCATTGTGCGAGCGGCGCGAATGAAGCGGCAATTGCGAAAGTTAACAACCGGGCCAACGAAATTTCTCACCCAGCCCGTAAAACACCCGGTATCGCTTGCCCGGTGCAGTGATTGAATTTAACCTGACCCGGATAATCAAAACCAACAGTCCGGAGCCTAAGCCATGCCGAATCGCCGCGCCACGCTACTTGCGTTTGCCGCCCCACTACTTGCCCTGTCGATCCCGATCCACGCCGTCCAGGCGCAGGAGGAGCCCGTTCAATTGACCACGGTTCCCGGCCCATTCCATCCCGAGGCGGAGTCGCTTAAAACCTACAAGACGCCCGAGTGGTTCCGCGACGCCAAATTCGGCATCTGGTCGCATTGGGGGCCACAGTCCGTTCCGCGCGCAGGCGACTGGTACGCTCGCAATATGTACATCTACGGAACCGATCAATACAAACACCACCTGGAGCACTACGGCCACCCTTCCAAGTCGGGCTACAAGGACATCATCCCCTTGTGGAAAGCGGAAAAGTTCGAGCCGGATGCCTTGATGGCCTTGTACAAGAAGGCCGGCGCACGCTACTTCGTCAGCATGGGCGTCCACCATGATAACTTCGACCTGTGGGACTCGCGCTACCACGAGTGGAATGCCGTGAAAATGGGCCCCAAGCGCGATATCGTGGGTGACTGGAAGAAGGCCGCGCTGAAAGCCGGCCTGCGTTTCGGCGTATCGGAGCACCTGGGCGCCAGCTATGGCTGGTTCACGCCCAGCCATGGCTACGACCAGATCTGGCCGATGCTGGGCGTCGACTACGACGGCGCCGATCCGAAATACGCCTCGCTTTACCATCGCGCGCATAACCAGCCATATCGCGGCTCGAGCGGCTGGTACACCACCGATACGCGCTTCCAGCAGGAGTGGTACCAGCGCATCACCGACCTGGTGACGCGCTATCAGCCCGACCTGCTCTATTCCGACGGCGGCCTGCCCTTCGGCCAGGTGGGCCGCAGTCTGGTGGCCAACTTCTACAATGCCAACCGCGCCAGCCATGGCGGCAAGCTGGAGGCGGTGTACAACCACAAGAACATCGGTTCTGGTGAATTCATCCGCGAAGCCGGAGTGCAGGACGTGGAACGCGGTGTCATGGAGGGTATCAATCCGCTGCCATGGCAAACCGACACCTCGATTGGCGACTGGTTCTACAGCGAAGGCTACAAATACAAGACCACCGCCGAGGTTGTGCACATGCTGGCAGATATCGTCAGCAAGAACGGCAACCTGTTGCTGAACGTGGTGCAGTATCCTGACGGCAGCTTGCCACCCGAGCCAATGCAGTTCCTGAAGGAGATGGCGGCATGGATGTCGGTCAATGGCGATGCGATTTATGGCACGCGCCCCTGGAAGACTTTCGGTGAAGGGCCGACCAAAGCCACGTCCGGCCACTTCCAGGAAAACGCCGCGTACACGCCGCAGGACATCCGCTTCACAACGAAAGACGGGGCTCTCTACGCGATCACTCTCGGCACGCCGACAGCGGCAGTGCGTATCCAGTCCCTGGGCCGCAAGGCGGGCCTTGAAACGCGGCCAGTGAAGGCGGTCTCCCTGTTGGGCAGCGCCACCCCGCTGCGCTGGGAGCAAAGCGATGAGGCACTGACGATCCAGTTGCCAGCCAGCCTGCCAACCCAAGTGGCTAGCAGCTTCCGGATCAGCTTCTAATACTGTGTAATTCTTTTCAACTTTCTGCACATTCCAAGTTTTATCGCCACGAATTCGAGAAATCGGGACCCGCTCCACTTAGTCTGGCCCGACGGGCCTGCCGGACAAGCCGTAACGAGCGGCCGCCGGCCCGTTCCCAACAAACTCGATTCGATTTTTTCTTGGAGATAAAGGATGAAGAAACCAACCCTCGCCCTTGCCTGCGTGGTGGCCGCAATGATGGCCGCCTGCGGTGGCGGCAGCAGTCCGTCCGACCAGGCGCCGCAATTCGCCGCCACGGTAACCACCAGCAGTACGGCCAGCACCACCGGTACGCGCTGGATGAACGTCAAGTACGGCGGCAGCGGCTATGTACCCGGCCTGGTCTTTCACCCGACCAGCCCGGATGTGCTTTACGCGCGCACCGACATGGGCGGCAGCTATCGCTGGGATGCCGCCACATCGTCCTGGATCCCGATCACGGACGGTTTCGGCATCACCGAAGAATTCTTCAATGGCGCCGAAAGCATCGGCCTCGATCCGAACGATGACAAACGCGTCTACCTGGTGACGGGCATGTACGACTGGGCCGGTCGCAATGGCCGGCTCTACATTTCGACCGACCGCGGCGACCACTGGACCCACGTCGACCTGCCATTCCGCGTGGGTTCCAATGATCCCGGCCGCGCCATCGGCGAGCGCCTGGTGGTCGATCCGAACCAGTCCTCAGTCCTGTATTACGGCTCGCGTACCTCCGGCTTGTGGAGGAGCGCGGACTATGGCCAGACCTGGGCCCAGCTCACGTCCTTGTCTTCGTTCCAGTACAGCAGCGACCAGATCCCTGCCCTGCCAGGGCGCGCGTCGGGCGGTATCGAGGGCGTGCTGTTCGACACTTCGGGCACTGCTTCCGGCAGCGCCACGCAGGCCATCTACACCACTGTGGCGCCTGACTACGCCAACGCTGCCGGGCTGAATTACAACCTGTACAAATCGAACGACGGCGGCGCCACCTGGACCGGCATCGCCACGCCGGTCAGCGGCTACCACATTCCCCACATGGTCCGCGCCAAGGACGGCATGATCTATATGGCGTTCACGCGCGACATGGGTCCCGGCGCCGGGGGCCCGGGCCGGCTCTACAAGTTCGACGGCGCCAACTGGACGCTGTTGAAAAGTTACGATACGGAGCAATGGGTCAACTTCGGCCTGGGCGGCCTGTCCGTTTCCGGTTCCGGCCCGACCACCCGTATTGCACTGGGCGTCACGAATTCCTGGGGCAACTGGCAGGGCCAGCCAATCGTCCAGCTCTCGGACGACGCGGGCTTGACCTGGCGTGAAATCTCCTCGATGACGCCGCACACCCCGTCCGAAGGAGATTTTTCCGGCTGGATCGACGATGTCGAGATCGACCCGAACAACCCTGAGCGCATCCTGCACGTGTTCGGTGGCGGCGTCTGGGAAACCAGGAATGCCTCGGCGGCCAGCCCAAGCTGGAACCTGGCCGTGAACAGCCTCGAAGAAACCGCCACGCTGGCCCTGATGACGCCCCCCAAGGGCGCCAGCTATACACTGCTACGCAGCTCGGGCGACATCGGCACCCACGTACAGACCGAATTGCTGAAGAAGCCGACCCGCGGCCCGCTGGGCTGGTTCGGCAACGGTTTCAGCGCCGACATGGCCTGGTCAACGCCCTCCTACATCGCAGCCATCGGCAGCCCTGTATGGAATACGCCCAACGTCGCAGGTGGATACTCCAGCGACTCCGGCGTGACCTGGACAGCCTTTGCCGCCAACCACCCCGACGCCCTCGCCAACCAGGGCGGCGAGTCCAATATCGCCGTATCCAAGCCAGGCTTTATCGTATGGGCCCCGGCGAACTCCCGACCGGCCTACACCACCGATAAAGGGGCAACGTGGACTTATACCAACCTGCCGGCCCTGAGCGCCGTCGGCATCAATCGCGGCTACCGAGTCGTCGCGGACCGCAAAAATCCGAACAAGGTGTATGCCTATAATTCGGGCGGCGCGTGGTGGAACCAGTGGTCCGACACCGCCCATTTCTGGACCTCGACCGACGGCGGCCACACTTTCACCGAGAGCACGTCGTTCATCGCCGCCGGCGCGCTGGTAGCGGACTTCGGCCATTCATCCGTGGCGGTCAACCCGAATGCCGAAGGCGATATCTGGGTCACCGATGGCTTCAGCGTCCTCCACTCCACCGACTCCGGCGCCACCTGGACCAAGCTCGCGGCAACGGCCCCGGTCTGGGGCAGCAATCCAGGCTGGATGTACCCGGAAGTGTACGGCGCGACCTCGATCGCTCTGGGCAAGGCTCCTGCCGGCGCCACGTATTCGTCCTCGATCTACATCGTCGGCACGATCAATGGCGTGTGGGGCGTGCACCGTTCGGACGACGGCGGCGCGAACTGGCGCCGTATCAATGACGACAAGCACCAGTACGCCGGCCTTGGCAACCTGGCCGCCGACCAGTCGGTACCGGGACGCGTGTTCGCCAGCGCTGCCGGCCGCGGCGTCGTGTTCAGCTATTGATGATCGCGCCGGCACTGCCGGCGCATCACCCACCATTTCCTGGAGAATGACATGAAATTCAGCACCTTCATCGCCGCCGTCGTGCTTGGCGCGGCAGCGAGCAGCGCCAGTGCAGCGGTCCTCAGTTTCGACAGCCTTACCGAGATGATGTACGGCGACGGCTTCCCGCTGGCCGCCAATATGAGCTATGACGGGACAGACCTGAGCTATGTGGAATCCGGCTTCAAACTGACCCTGCACGCCCCGAACGCAGCCCCCGGCACGGCCAACATCGGCACCGGCACCTTCGAGCCCCAGACTTTCAACTGGCACGATGGCCTGGACAACGGTTCCGACACCTACGTCACCCTCACTCGCGTCGGGGGCGGCCTGTTCAACCTGGCAAGTTTCGATTACCTCACCGACGCAAGCGATGTTTCGGCGGACGGCAACCTGCTCGGCGTCATCCAGGATGCAGGCACCTGGACCACGGCACTTGCCGGCATCACCGAACTGCGACTGAGCTCTGGCGCATTCAATCAGATCGACAACGTCGAAGTCGATGCCGCGGCAAAAGCCGTACCGCTTCCCGGCACATTGCTGCTGATGCTGGGCGGCTTGGCCGCCGCTGGCCTGGCGCGCCGTCGCGCCTGATCTCCCATGGATGATGCTGAACTCCAGGTTGTGCCGCCACGCGCTGCACACGGCGGCGGCGCGGCGCGCTGGCAGGCGCTCGATTGGCTGCGGGGCCTCAGCATCATCGGCATGCTGTTGAATCTCACCCCTGGAGCGTGGGAAAAACAGTATGGATGGATGGTCCATGCCAAATGGGAAGGCGGCAACCTGGTAGACATGGTGGCGCCGGCTTTCCTGTTCTGCATCGGCGCCGCAATGCCCTTATCGCTGTCACATCGGATGAACATGGGACAATCGACCACAGCGCTCTGGCGCCACGGAATGTGGCGCGCCGCGATGCTGGTCGCACTGGGCCTGTTCCTGAACGCCTATCCCGGTTTTGACCTCGTTCATTTACGCATCCCCGGGGTGCTGCAGAAGATCGGACTGGCCTTCGCGCTGGCGCTCAGCCTCGTCCTGCTGACGATGCAGCGCCGGGCCGGCAGCACGCCGAAGTTCAGGCCTTACCTTCTACTCGGCGCCACGCTCTTTATCCTCTCTTCGCATTGGGCCCTGCTCTATTTTGTTCCGGTGCCAGGCTTCGGTGCGCCCCGCTTTGACCCGGTCGGCAGCTGGCCCGCGTACATCGACCGGAACGTGTTCACCGTCCCGCATATGTTCATCTGGTGGCCGGTCGAAGGCAAGGTGGTTTTCGACCCAGACGGTTTGCTCAACGCTTACACCAGCAGCGCCAGCGTATTGATTGGCGTCCTGGCCGGTCTCGCCCATATGAACGGTAAGCTCAAACGCCCCGCTGCAACGGCCTTTGCCACCGGCGCAGCATTGATCGTCGCGGCGCTGTTATTGAGCGGCATCTGCCCGATCATCAAGAATATTTATACCGCTACCTTCGTGCTGTTCAGCGCCGGGTTCTCCTTGGCCCTGCTGGCCGTATTCAGCATCCTCGCCAACTGGCCACTAACCCACACGCTTCTGTTCCCGTTAAAGGTATACGGCGCCAACCCTCTACTGGCCTATGTGACCAGCTTTCTGCTAGCGCCGCTGCTCGATTACAGCTGGTACTTTCCGGGCGGCGCGGCTTCGATACGCAGCGCCAGCCAGGCCGCCTTGAGCGGCGTGTTCGATCCTTATGCAGCATCGCTCAGCTTCGGACTGATTTATCTCGTGTTCCAGTTCCTGATCCTGAAAGCCTGCTATCGGCGCCGCTGGATTCTTAAGCTCTAGTCTAACCTCGACATTACATGACTAATTTCCGCAATCGCCGCACCATCCTCGCGGCACTCGTCTCCATGGCCTTTTCGTTCCATGCCTGCCAGGCCCAGTCAGCCAGCGCTGACGATGCCGGGCAGCGGGCCCGGGATCTGCTGGCCCGCATGTCACTCGACGAAAAAGCCAGCCTGCTGCAACATGAGTCGCCTGCCATTCCGCGCCTGGCCATCCCCGCATATGACTGGTGGAATGAAGGTTTGCACGGCGTGGCACGCGCCGGCAATGCCACGGTGTTCCCGCAGGCGATCGCTCTGGCGGCGACCTGGAACGTCCCTCTCGTCACGCGCGTCGCCGATACGGTTGCCACGGAGTTCCGCGCCAAATACCGGCAAACCGTTGGCCCGGATGGCTCGACCGCCTTGTATCGCGGTCTCACGGTGTGGTCGCCAAATATCAATATCTTCCGCGACCCGCGCTGGGGACGCGGCCAGGAAACCTACGGCGAAGACCCCTACCTGACTTCGCGCATCGGCGTGGCTTACGTACACGGCCTGCAAGGAGACAATCCTTCCGCGCCCAAGGTCTCTGCCACGGTCAAGCATTTCGCGATCCACAGCGGGCCGGAAGCCGACCGCCACCGCGAAGACGTCCATCCCTCGCCGCGCGACCTGACCGAAACGTATTTACCGGCATTTCATGCCACGGTGACCGAGGGCCAGGCCATGGCGGTCATGTGCGCCTACAACTCAGTGGATGGCGTACCCGCCTGCGCCAGCGACAAACTGCTCAAGGACTACCTGCGCGGCGCCTGGCATTTCCAGGGCCATGTGGTCTCCGATTGCGGGGCGGTGGCTGACATCCATGATGCCGATGCACACCACTTCACCGCAACGCCGGAGCAAGCCGTGGCGGCAGCCTTCAATGCCGGCACCGACGTCATGTGTGAATTCGGTAGCAGCCCAACGGCAACTCCCGCCACGACGGTGCGGGCGGTACAACAAGGTTTGCTGGCCGAAGCGGTTCTCGACCGCGCCGTGCTGCGCCTGCTGGAGACGCGCATCCGCCTTGGTTTGCTGGACAAGCCTGGCAGCGGAACTTTCGGCCAAATCGCGGCCAGCGAGGTCGACACACCACCCCACCGTGCCCTGAACCTGGAAACAGCGCGGCAATCGCTGGTGCTGCTGAAAAACGAGGGATTGCTGCCGCTGAAGCAAGCGCCCCGCAGCATTGCCGTCATCGGCCCGAATGCCGATAGCGTCGACGCCCTGGTCGGCAATTACAACGGCACGCCGTCGCGGCCAGTGACAGTGGTAGCAGGCCTGCGCGCCCGGTTCCCGCAGGCGCGCGTGACGCACATCGAAGGCACCGGCTGGGTCGCCCCGCCCCTGCAGGATGTTCCGGCAGACCGCTTGTGCGTCGATGCCGAGTGCACCCGTCCAGGCGTCAAACTGGAGCGATTCGACAACCTCGCTTTGGCGGGCGCCCCAAGTGCGATTGAATCCGCTGCCAATGCCGCGCTCAAATGGGGATGGCCCGACAACGCCGAACGCAAGACCTCGACGCGCTGGTCCGGCTACCTTCGCGCGGCCGAAAGTGGCACGCACCATTTCCGCCTGAAGGGCAACCAGACCTACCGTATCCGTATCGATGGCCAACTGGCGGCCGATATGTGGGACCTTGCCTGGCCGACCTCGAACACCGGGCTTACCCTGGATGCAGGAAAGCTGTACCGGATCGAAATCGAGGCGCAGCAGACCGGCTGGGAAGGAGAACAGCAACTGCAATGGACGCGCCCGAGCTTCGACAACGCAGCAGCATTGGAAGCAGCCCGGCAAGCCGACCTGGTGGTATTCGTCAGCGGCCTGACCTGGCAGCTGGAGGGCGAGGAAATGTCCGTGCACGCGCCAGGCTTCGCTGGCGGCGACCGCACCAGCATTGACCTGCCGGCGCCGCAGCAATCCCTTCTGGAACAGCTCAGCGCGGAGCTGGGCCCGCTGAACAAACCCCTGGTGCTGGTCAACATGAGCGGAAGCGCCATGGCCTTGAACTGGGCCGACCGCCATGTACCGGCCATCATCCAGGCCTGGTATCCGGGCGGCGAAGGCGGACAGGCGATCGCCGAACTCATTGCCGGCGATTTCAGCCCGGCCGGACGCTTGCCCGTGACGTTCTACAAGTCCGCCGCGGACCTGCCACCGTTCAAGGACTACGGCATGCAGGGCCGCACCTATAAATATTTCAAGGGCAAGCCGCTGTACCCGTTCGGCCATGGCTTGAGCTACACCCGCTTTACTTACAAGACTGGTGCGGCAGTGCCGAAGACGGTGTGCGCCGGTTGCGACGTCAAACTCGTGGTCGACGTAAAAAACGAGGGCAAGCGGGCCAGCGACGAAGTGGTGCAATGGTATGTATCGCGGCCAGTCCCCGGCGCGCCGAACCGCACGCTCGCCGGCTTTACCCGCCTCGCCCTGCGCGCTGGTGAAACGCGGCGCGTCAGCTTCACGCTCGGCGCCAAGGCGCTCAGCACCGTCGACGCGGCAGGCCAACGCAACGTCGAGCCCGGAACAGCCGATATCTGGATTGGCGGCGGCCAGCCAGGCGGACAGGCTGCGGGGATCGGCGTGAAGTTGACGGTCAAAGGCCGGCGTAGCCTGCCTCCTTTCTGAGCGAATCGTTCTGGTGGCGTGGCAAACCGCCTCGGTGCCAGCCGTCGACGTTTCTGACTGTCATTGACAGGCCCCGGTCTTGGGCACAAACTTGTTTCATGACGGCTACAGAGACCAAGCCCTCGATCCACAAGCTTTCCCGCCGCCGGGTCTGGCTGAAGGGAGCAGTGGCCTCATGCCTGGTTTACAGCCTGCCCAGTTTGGCCGCCGGAGCCGAACAGCTGTTTGTCGACTATATCTTGTCGCACGGAGCCCAGAGAACCGCGTGGACACGCATCATCAGTGAGTTCTCCAAGACAAACCCAGATATTGCGGTGACGCAAAACGACTATCCGTGGGCGCAATACCAGCGAGATCTCACAGCTCGGCTGAGCAGCGGACAGGTCGACATCGCATTCTGGTACGCGGGAGAAGGCCTGCGCGACGCGGTCGAAAACAAATTGCTGGCCCCGCTGGATGACGATACGCTTGCGCTACTCAAAAAAAACAAGTTCTATCCGGCCACCCTGGAGGGGACCCGCATCGAAGGCGAGGTATATGGCTTCCCCTTGTATTACTACCCATGGGGCTTCGTCTACCGGAAATCGCTATTCCAGAGCCTTGGTCTTGAGCCGCCAACCTCATGGGGCGAATTCCAGCGCGTATGCGAACGGTTGAAGGCTGCGGGTGTGAGTCCGATCGGCCTGGGTGCCGGGAACAACTGGCCTGCCGCCGGCTGGTTCGACTACCTTGACCTGCGCATCAATGGCCTGAAATTCCACCGCAAGCTGCTCCGTGGCGATGTCCCTTTTACCGATCATAGGGTCAAGAAAGTATTCAATACCTGGGCAAGCTTGCTGCGCAAGGGCTACTTCTTCAAACCGACCATCGAAATGAACCACGAGCGTGTCCTGCCCTACTTGTACCGCAACCAGGTAGGCATGATGCTGACCGGCAGCTTCGTCGCCGCAAAGTATCCTGCGGCGCTTGCGGACGATATAGGTTTCTTTGCCTTCCCAAGCATTTTGCCCGACATGCCGCAATTTGAGGACGTCCCGCTCGACGTGCTGGTCTTGCCGGCGCGCGCAGCAAATCCCCAAGCCCGCAAGCGCTTCCTGGCCTTTCTCGCCGAAAGCGGCGCGGTGCGGCACATCGCCGAGGCGGACCAGACTTTCCCGGCGCAGGCCAGCGCCTTGTCCCCACCCATCCGGATGGAAGAGGCTGCACGACAGGTGCTGGCCAATGCGGCTGGACTGAGTACATTCTTCGACCGGGAGGCCAAGGCGGAACTGATTGGTCCGGTGTTCGAGGGGCTGCGCCAGTTCCTCAAGCCGCCGCATGACACGGAAAAGGCCGTCCTCGCGATCGAGGAACTGCGCCGGAAGTAGCACTCCAATGCCGCGTCCTATAAATCGGCCGAGGCCGCTTATGATTTCTTTCAAACGATTGCGCTTTCGTTGACCCGCGGAAAGGCATTGCCTAGAGTCTGTTCGTTTGCAAATGAGGACGAACGATGAGAGTAATTCCCCACCTTTTCGGGTTGGCCGCATTGGCTGCCCTGGCTGCATGCAGTGGAACCAGTGCGATCCCGGTCAGCACTGCAAGGCCGGCATTCAGCTGGACATCCAGCGCACCGCTCATATTGCCGCAGGCCGCTCCTGGCCGGGCAAGCTACGCAGTGAAAGATCCGAGTATCGTCCATGCGGGGGGCAAGTATCACGTATTTATGACGACCGCCGGATCCGATGGATGGGGGCTGGCATACACAAGCTTTGAGAAGTGGTCCGACGCCCGGACTGCAAAGATAGTGCCGCTCGCCCAATCTCCGATGGGCCCTGGATACCGCGCTGCACCGCAAGTACTTTACTTCGCACCGCAAAAAACCTGGTACCTCATTTACCAGGGGCCCGATCCGCTTTACTCGACATCGAAGGACGTCGGAGACCCCCTATCGTGGAGTGCGCCCAAACCCTTGTTTGCCGCTGCCCCAGACATCGTAAAACCGCCGCAGGGTAACGGCTGGCTGGATTTCTGGGTGATTTGTGACGAAGCAAAATGTTATCTGTTCAATACCGATGATCATGGCCGACTGCTGCGATCCGAAACTACCATCGGCCAATTCCCCAATGGCTTCCATAACACGGTCGCCGTCATGAGCGAAAAAATGGAGGACCTGTTCGAGGCCAGCAATACCTACAGGATTGCCGGTTCGCAGACCTACATCACACTTGTAGAGGCGATTTCGCCAAAGGGACGCTATTTCCGGATCTGGAAGAGCAATGGACTGGGCGGCAAATGGGAGCCATTTTCTTCCGCGCCAATGAACACGTTTGCCAGCCGTGACAACGTCGAGCAACTATGGTCCGAAGGTATCTCGCATGGGGAGATGATTCGAACGAATCCCGATCAAACGATGACCATCGATCCTTGCCGGCCGCTCGAGTATCTGTTCCAGGGCAACGACCCGGCAGTGCGCGTGGACGATTACATCAAAATCCCGTACCAGCTGGGTGTGATCACCGCGAAGGGTGAAAACCCGGTGAGCTCGCTTTGCCGTCAACCTGCTCAATACTGAACAAGGAGCAAAGCGACTGCCGTTCCGCCAAGCATGCTTCCTCTGCCGCCGTTGGTGAATTTCATTAAGCCCGTTGCGAATATTCGTAATTGCCAAGGTACGGAGGCGATCCGACAATTGCCGCAAAGCAACTTCAACCATTCGAAGGAAGGTATGAAAAAATACAAGATGCGAACAATTGTCCTGTCGATCATCGCAGCGGGCCTCACTGTGGGCTGTGGCGCCGGCACAGAGGATGCTGGTATTACGACGGCACCAAACAACGCCAGCAACGCCCCGGCGTCAAGTGGCACTAGCGGCACGCCTGCTACTGGCAATACGCCCAGCACCGGCACCACGCCCGATAGTGGCACTGCGCCAGGCACCGGGACTCCACCTAGCGCTGGCACCACGCCCAGCACTGGCACCGCGCCCGGCACAGGCGGCACAGCGGCCCGCGTTTTCGCCCACCCAGGCATCGCGCTCACTCGATCCGACCTCGACACGCTCAAGACCTACGTCGACCAGGGCCGGGAACCCTGGAAGTCCGCCTACCAGCAATTGGCGAACGATGGAAAGGCCAAGTTAACCTATGTCATGGGCGGTCCCTATGCGACAGTGGGCCGTGCGCCGGACGTCAATCTCTGGGCATGGCGCAACGACATGGTCGCGATCTGGAATCTCTCGCGCATGTGGCATTTCACCGGCAACCAGGAATACGCAAAGAAGGCGCGCGAAATCCTCATGGCGTGGGCCACCACCCAGGTGGAGTTCACCGGCCGCGAGTCGATGCTTGACCTGGGCGACTACGCTTACATGTTCGTGGGCGGCGCCGACATCCTGCGCGGCACTTGGCCGGGCTGGACGGAAGCCGACACCGCCACAGTGAAGAAGTATTTCAAAAACGTCCTGATACCGGCATCTAACCCCTACGGCGAGCATCAGTTCGGCGCCGCCAACAAGGGGGCGCTGGCCCTGGTTGCCCTCGGTTTGATGGACATCTTCAACGACGACGCGGTGGCGCTGGACAAAGTTGTTTACCAGCTGCGCACGCTGGCCCACATCGGACTGCGCAATTCCAACGATATCGGCATGATCGGCGACTCCCTGCGCGATCAAGGCCACTTCCATGGGCAGCTGAAATCGCTGATCATGCTCTCCGAGGCGCTCTGGAAGCAAGGCATCGACGTCTATTCCGATTTTGACGATCGGCTGCTGGCCGCCGGTGAATATTTTGCGCGGGTGAACGAGCTCGTACCGACCACTGCACTCCCGTTTGGCACCACCGATGCCTATTACACTGCCGACATGACCAACCGCGGTTGGGACGGCGGGGGTGGCGGGAACGTCGTGCTCAATCAGATTTATGGCGCCTACGCCCTTCGCAAAGGTTTGCAGGCTCCGTTTATCGCACAAAGACGTCTCTGGATGCCGGTGGATGGCAACAGCTTCATGTTCTTGAAGGACGCCGACGCCTCCGTCGCTGCGCCTGCGCCACAGCTCCCCATACCGTCGACGACCTCGCTTACCGCTGGCTTGAGCAGCATTGATCTCGGCGGCGCCACCCCAACTGGCACTGCCAGTTATACCGCCGGCAAATGGACCGTGAAAGGCGGCGGATCGGAGATCTGGGGCACAAACGACAGTTGCTACTTCGCTTACAAGGCTCTTGTCGGCGATGGTGCCATCATCGCCAAGGTGGAATCGGTCCAGAATACCGGACCTTCCGCCAAGGCGGGCGTGATGATGCGCACAAGCCTCGACCAGGGCGCCCCGCGCGCGTGGATGGCGATCGCCAACCGCGCTGCGGCCGAGCAGAACATGCGCAATCTCACGGCGTATGGCGGCAGCAACTATGCGAACAAAGTCCTCCCGATTGCGAGCACGACGGCCTCTTATTGGGTGAAGCTCGAGCGCATCGGCAACGTCATCACCGGCTACCTGTCTCCCGATGGCACCAACTGGGCTGCGACAGACGTCGGCCGTATCGACGGCCCTCTTCCGGACAAGATCTACGCCGGCCTGGTAGTTTCTTCGACCGCAAACGGCACGCCGAACAGCTCAGTCTTCAGCAACGTCCAGATCACTGGCGGAGACGGGAATGCACCGAGCGTGATCCCGGCAGCGCCAGCAACGCTGCTGGCTGCCCCGGGCGATGGCGCCGTACCGCTACGCTGGCAGCGCTCCTTCGGCGCCACTCGCTACATTGTCAAGCGTGCCACCGTGAGCGGCGGCCCTTACACCGCCATCGCAACGGACGTCAAGGGCGGCAGCTACACCGACAAATCGGTGACAAACGGCACGACCTACTATTACACCGTAACGGCGGCAAACTCCGCGGGCGTAAGCGCCAATTCCCCCGAGGATGCGGCAACGCCGTTCCACCCGATGGTCAATGTCGCCACCGGCGGTACCGCCAGCGACAGTGCGAACAATGTGGACAACGCCAAGCGCGCCTTCGACCATAACTCGGCAACGCAATGGTTCTACAAGGGCGTGACGGGCTGGCTGCAGTATGACCTCGGACACAAGGAGACAGTCCAGCGCTACACCGTCATCAGTTCCAACGACCTGGTTCCCCGCGACCCGAAGGCCTGGGAGCTACTGGGTTCCAACGACGGCGTCACCTGGCAAACTCTTGATGCTCAAAACAACCAGGCGTTCGCCCGGCGCTTCGCACCAAACAGTTACGCGGTCTCGAGACCTGGCGCCTATCGCTACTACCGGCTCAACATCACGGCCAATAACGGCGACGCCACCTTTACCGATCTCGCCGAATTCGGACTGTTCGCTACCAAGCCATGATGAACACGGCCATTTGACGAAAACCTTTCATATGCCCTTCACCCGACGCTCGATGCTCAAGGCCACCTTGGCCGCGCTGCCGGCACATTGTGCCGCCTGCGACCTTGGTCAATCTGCACATCCCGCGCCGGGTGTTGCTCCAGTCGATGCGGCTCGCGCCTTCCTGGCAACCGAGGCGCGCCTGCTGCCGGGAAGTCCGTTTTACGTGCGGCAGGAATTGCATCGCAAAGGGGTACTGGCTTCTTATGACCCCGACAAGCTGCTTTACCCCTACCGCGCTGTGGCCCAACTTCCCCAAAAGGAAGGCGTCGACAAAGGCTACGACGGCTGGGACAGTGGATTTCTGCGCGGGCACATGACCGGGCACTATTTGTCCGCCGCCTCGCGCATGGCGGCGGCTACGGGAAGCACCCTTTTTCGCAACCGGGTCAACTATATCGTGGGAGAGCTATCCAAATGTCAGGTGAAGCTGAATCTGGATGGTTACCTGGCAGCCTTTTCCCCGGCGGCGTTTGACCAGCTTGAAGGCAAGCCAGGGGCCGACGCCGAGGGCATCGGGGTGCCCTATTACACGATCCAGAAGATCATGTCGGGCCTCCTCGACGCCCATGCCTATGTCGGAAACCAGCAGGCGCTCCAGATCGTCACCGGGATGGCTGACTACTTTGGGAAACGACTCGCGGCGCTTCAAGCCACGCAGATCGAGAGGATGTTCCGCACGGACGCCAGCCGCAATCCACAAAACGAATTTGGTGCGATGGGTGATGTTCTGACGGAACTCTTCAAGATCAGCAAAGATCCCCGGCGCCTCGACGCCGCCCGCATGTTCAATCGCACATGGTTTGTCGGCCCACTTGCCGAGGGCGAGGATCGGCTCGGCGGCTTACACGCGAATACGCACATCGCGCAAGCGGTGGGCTTGGCCAACTGCGCAAACGCCGATGGCAACCCGGAGGAACTGAAAGCGTCCGAGAACTTCTGGCGGCTGGTCGTGCACAAACATTCGTTCGTCAACGGAGGCAACTCGTTTAACGAATGGTTCGACACACCCGGCACGGAGGCTGGCCCGTCGATCGATGACCGGAAGGTATTACCCCCGACTACTGCCGAAACGTGCAATACCCACAACATGCTCAAGCTTACCGCCAGGCTGTTCGAGCGCACCCGCCGTGCGGAGCTTGCTGACTACTACGAGCGTGCCTTGTACAACCACGTGCTGGCGTCTGTCGCCCCCGATTCGGGCGCCATGACCTACTTCACGCCGCTCCATGGGGACTTCCGCACCTATCTTAACGGCAGCTTTTGCTGTACCGGCAGCGGCATTGAAAACACTGCACGCTATAACGAAGGCATTTACTTCCACGAGGGCGATGCACTCTGGGTGAACCTGTATATTCCCTCCGAGCTCAATTGGCGGGAAGCCGGGATCGTCTTGCGGCAGCATGGGGATATCACGCGGGGTCAGCCGGTGCGCCTGAAGGTGGTCAAAGCCGGAGCCAAAGCCATCGCCCTCAATTTGCGAATCCCCGCGTGGGTCGCCAAGCCGGTTTCAGTAAGAATCAACGAGAAGCCGCAACACGTGGATGCAAAGCCCTCAAGCTATGTTTCGTTAAGGCGGCAATGGAAGGCCGGTGACGTGATCGACCTTACACTTCCAGCTGGACTGCGACTTGAGCACGCCAGGGACGTCTCGTCGATGGTTTCCATATTCTATGGTCCCGTATTGCTGGCCGGAGAACTTGGCAAGCACAATATGCCTGGCAGCGACGTGGGCGACAAGGATGCCTACCTGAAGATCGCCAGGGCACCGGTTCCCGATATCGTCAGCACGTCCAGCGATCCCGCCGATTGGCTCGCTCCAATCCCCGGCGATCCGTCCGCGTTCAAGATCAAGGACGCCGGTCCAGCAAATGGAATTGTCCTTCGGCCGTTATTTGACCTGCATCATCAACGCTATTCCGTTTACTGGCGCCTTCTCAAACAACAAGAAAGCTAACACATCTGCACCACCACTTTGCCTTTCGACCTGCCTTGCTCGAGGTACGCGAGGCCCTCCTTTGCCTGGGCAAAAGGAAATACCCTGTCGACTACCGGATGCAGGCGCGACGCAGCGAGGTGTGCGCCGATCTCTGTCAATTGCCGCCCATCCGGACGCACGAACAGAAAAGAATAGCTGGCCTCACGCTGCTTTGCCTTTCGAATGATCCCGCCGCTCAGGAGGCCGAACACGAACTTCATCAAGAAGTTCATCCCGCGCTGCTGTGCGAATGCAGCATCCGGCGGCCCGACCAGCGAAACGATCTGGCTGCCGGGCCTGACGACCTGAAGCGACTTTTCCAGCTCGCCACCGCGCAGCGTGCCAAGCACCACGTCGTAGTCGCGGAGTTGTTCTTCGAATTCCTGCTTTTTATAGTCGATCACTTCGTCCGCGCCGAGCTTACGCACAAATTCAACATTGGCCGTGCTGGTCGTCGTTGCCACCTTGGCTCCCAGCAGCTTCGCCAACTGGATGGCAAAGCTGCCGATACCGCCTGCACCGGCTGGCACGAACATCTTTTGGCCCGGCTGCAATCGGGCACGTTCCACCAACGCTTGCCACGAGGTCAGGCCTACCATTGGAATTGACGCGGCCTGCACAAAGTCCAGGTTAGCAGGTTTGCTCGCCGCTACGCGCTCCGGCACAGCGGCATATTCGGCTAGCGTACCGACACCGAGGTCGAAGGTGCTGGCAAATACCGCGTCGCCGACTTTAAATCGGGTCACCGCGCTCCCGACCGCGACGACAACGCCAGCGAGATCGCTCCCCATGGTCGCCGGCAATTGGAGTTTGATAATGGGTTTGAAGCTCCCGGCGGGAATCATATTATCGATGGGATTGAGACCCGCTGCGTGAACCTGGACCAGGATTTCATCCGGCTTGATCGTTGGCCGCGGAACATCCGCGAACTCGATATGCTTTGCGCCGCCGTAGCGCTTCAAGACTAATGCTTTCATTGTTTTATTCCCTGGAGAGTGACGAAATAGTGCGGGAGGCCTGAAAGGCGCACTAAGCGAGGTTCAAGTCCTTACGCAAGCCGGCGTCCACCAGCCCCGCTGGTGCGAAGGAACGCAGCAAGCGCAGCCGCCTGGCCAGGACTCCAGCGGTGTAGCGGAGTCTGGGCCTGCGTGCCAGCGCCGCTTCCAATACCGTTTCGGCGACGATCTCAGGTCCCTCCGCGCCGTCCATCGCTTTCTGCACCCGGCGGGCGACGACATCCCGCACCTCGCCGTAGGCTTCCAGCTTTGAATCGGGTTCCAGCAAGTTGGCATCGAATGGTGTCTTGGTATACGCCGGCTCGATCACGATTGAACGAATGCTCCAATGGCGCAATTCATGGTCCAGCGATTCCGAGTAGCCCTCAATGGCATGCTTGCTGGCCGAATACAAAGCACCGTAAGGCATCGGGAGGAAGCCCAGCACAGAACCGATGTGCACAATGCGCCCATTTCCCTTTGCCCGCATGTGCGGCAGGACAGCGCGGGTCATGCGGACCACGCCAAAGAAATTCGTGTCGAAAATCGCCTGCGCCTGTTCGATCGAGCTTTCTTCCGCACCCGCAGGGGCTACGCCAAAACCAGCGTTATTGACAAGCAAATCAATGCCCCCTTCAGCGGCAACCACTGCCGCGACGGCCGCTTGCACGGAGGCGTCGCTGGTCACGTCGAGTGAAAGCATCTCGAATGCCCCCGTTGCCCCTTGTGCGCCACGGCGGCTGGTGCCGTACACTTTGAAGCCAGCTTGCGTCAGGCGCCTTGCTGTCGCCTCACCAATCCCGGACGAGGCGCCGGTAACCAAAGCAATCTTTTTCATAACGTCACTTTCTTCTCAAGTCACACACTGAATATGATGCTCATCATATTCCAAAGCAAAAAAAAGGCGCGGCCGTGGCGCCCACATCACTCGGCGGCCGGTGTAAATTGTTTTAGCGCGGCTGCGCACAGTGCTTGCGACAGCTTGGGATCATCGACCGCACGCGCCACCATTGTCGTACCGATCAAGCCGCACACCAGCGCCATTGCTCGCTCATGCGCCTGCGGTTGGCCCCAGTCCGGCAATTGACGCGCAAACAAGTCAATCATCTCCTTGATGTGAATGGTCGCCGCACGCCGCACCTCCGGCGCCTGCCTTGGCATTTCCGATCCCAGCGCCGAGACCGGACAACCAGTCTCAATGGCCGAGATGTGTTCGGGCGACAGGTAGGCCTGCATCATTGCCTGCAATGCTTGCCCTGGCGGAGCTGTCGCCGCCACGCGTGCCGCCAGCGCCACGGATTCGGCACCGGCGCGATCCCCGGCTTCCGCCAGCAGCGCATCGCGCGATTCGAAGTGCGCGTAGAAACCGCCGTGCGTCAAGCCGGCCTCCTTCATGATGTCGGCAACACCGGTACCGCTGTAGCCGGTGCGGCGAATGGCGCGCGCTGCGACCTCCACGATACGTTCGTGAGTTTCTTCTTTACGACTGGGCAACGGTGATTTGGTGGTCTTCTTCTGCATGATGCCCATCATATACCATATCGGCGAGGTGCGCTTGAATCTTTCCAGCCGGTTGGAAATGAGAAGAATCATAAATGCCTTTGGCATTTATCATAATTGCCATAAAGCAACGTTTTATTCAAGATGTTAAAGATATGGATATCGCAGACTTCGCATAATGAATAAACCAGCTAATCAAGTTTTCCTGACTACAGTCATACTGCCACTCGCCCTGACCGGCTGCTGGCACCGATCGTCAGGCAGCCCGGCCGATAACAAGGCGGCGCCAACCGACCAAATCATCGCTCCTCCTTCCAGCACAAGCCCGGCCACACCATCGGGCGGAAGCACGCCCCCGCCAACCGACGGGACGGCAGCAACACCACCATCCAGCACGGCGCCGACACCACCCGCGGCAGATACGTCTGCGCCGCCTGCCACGGGCACGGGCACGGGCACACCGCCCTCATCGGGTACGAGCACGCCACCTTCCGGGACAATCAGCTTGCCGCCTTCCGGGACCACCAGTCCACCACCTACCGGAAATACGCCTGTACCAACGCCACCAAAAACTTATGCATGGTCGGCGGTGCAGTTCGGCGCAGGCGGGTATATTACCGGTATCACTTATCATCCGTCGGCACAGGGGCTGGCGTATCTGCGCACCGACATAGGCGGCGTCTACCGCCGTAATCCGGGGAGCTCGACATGGGTACCGCTTAACGATGACCTGAACCGCGACGACAGGCAATTGGAAGGTGCCGCATCGCTAGCGATCGATCCGAGCGATTCGCAGAAACTGTATGTGGCGGCTGGCATGTACCTGCCAGCGTCGGGGCGCAATGGCGCCATCCTGCGCTCCGCCGACCGCGGCGCCACGTGGTCGCGCACCGAACTGCCGTTCCGCCTGGGCGGCAATTCGGACGGCCGGGGCACGGGCGAACGCCTGCAGGTAGACCCGAACAAGAGCTCGATCCTCTTCCTGGGCACTAACCAGAACGGCCTGTACAAATCGACCGATGGCGGCGTTAGCTGGTCGCAGGTGCCGGGCTTCCCAACCTCGGCCGGGACCACTTTCGTCCTGTTCGACAAATCCAGCAGCAACGTGGGCACGGCCACAAGGACGCTGTACGTCGGCATCGCAGCGACAAGCGGCGAAACGTTATACCGTTCAATCGACGGCGGCACGACCTGGGCGCCGGTGCCAGGCGGCCCGGCCGGCTTGATGCCAGTGCAAGGGGCACTGGACGGCTCCGGGAACCTGGTACTGACCTACGCCAATGGCCTTGGACCGACTAACATCACGGCAGGTGCCGTCTACAAATTGACGCCGGCCAGCACGAGCTGGAACAACATCACGCCGGTCACTCCGAGCGGCGGCTTGCCGTTCGGCTACGGCGGCCTGGCCGTCGATGCCCGCAATCCCAACACCATCGTCGTCTCAACCATCAACCGTTCTTCCACCGGCGATGACCTGTACAAATCAAGCGACGGTGGCAAGACCTGGACCGGGTTGAACGCCAACAGTACGCACGCAGCGCCCGCCAATCCCTGGGTGACCGCTTATTACGGTGGCTCGCTGGCCGGCAAGATGGGGCATTGGATCAGCGACATCGACATTGATCCGTTCGATTCCAATCACATTATGTACAACACCGGCTACGGCCTGTGGGAGAGCAATAACCTGGGCAGCGCAACCGTGGCGTGGCTCTTCAATGTCAGCGGCATCGAAGAGAGCGGGATCACAGCGCCGCTGGTCTCCCCCAGCAGCGGCGCCCACCTGTTTACCGCGCTGGGTGACGTGGCAGGCGCGCGTTACGACACGTCCTTCAATAGCGGCAGCGGCTATTTCAGCAGTCCAAATAGCTCCAGCTACAGCGTCGATGTGGCGGAACTCAACACCAACGTGGTAGCGCGCACCACCAGCACCGCACTCATGCTCTCGTCCGACAATGGCATCTCCTGGCGCCAGTCTGCCGGCATCGTCGGCTATGATGCCGGCCGTATCGCCGTATCCGCGACCGGTACCACCCTGTTATGGGTGCCGGGCGGACTGTCCGCGCTCTACTCGACCAATGGCGGCGCCACCTGGGTCCTATCGAAAGGCTATCCGGTAACGGGTGCCGTGAACTCGGGCAAATTCTTCAATCCCGTGGCTGACAAGGTCGCGAACGGCTACTTCTACACCTACGACTATTCGGCCGGCACGATTCTGGAAAGCGCGAATAATGGCCAAGGCTTCGCGCCGATTTATTCCGGCCTCGATATCTTGCCTACCTCGTCGTCGCAACACCAGCTGGCATCCGTCCCAGGCTCGGTACGCCGCGACCTGTGGCTGGCAACCCCGAACGGCCTGTGGCACATCAACGGTGCCGGCGCGGCGCCGGTGAAGATCGCCAATGTGCAGTCGGCCTACGGTGTGGGATTCGGGATGGCCGGCGCCGGCCAGAGCTACCCGGCAATCTATCTCTCCGCCAAGATCGACAACGTGTCCGGCATCTATCAATCGCTCGATGCCGGCGCCACCTGGAAGAGGATCAATGACGACAAGCACCAATGGGGAGGTGCGAATTATGTCACCGGCGATATGCGTGTCTTTGGCCGTGTCTATGTAGGCGCAAACCGCGGCGGCGTGATCATCGGCGAGCTCCAATAACGCGTCACTACTGATGGCATGAGCTATAAATCAGCGCGCGCAGCGGACGGATCGCTGCTCGCCGCCTACATCGGCCGGAATTGCCAGGCGTAAGCCTGGCTAGCTTTGAGCGTTTCGTCCAGTCCGCGCAGGCCGATGGTGATGCGTCCCATCTCATCGCGCTGCACCCGCGCGATGCTGGATGCCCGCACGATCACGCTGCGGTGGACCTGCCAGAACTGGCCCGGGTCCAGGCAGTCGGCCAGCTCCTTGATGGGCTTTCGCACATGCGCCTCGTCGTCGGACGTCACAACGCGCGTGTACTTCTCGTCGGACTGGAAGAAGATCACGTCTTCAATCGGGATCACCTTGATTGTGTCGCCCACGCTGGCGCTGATCCAGCGGATGCGGGTGGCGGCGCCGCGCATCCGCTGGTCCAGTTCGGCCATCAGACCATCCAGATCGGGAATCGGCTGGGCCAGGCAGGTGCGCTCGCGCAGGCGGCCGATGGTCTGCATCAATCGTTCACGGACGACTGGCTTGAGCAGGTAGTCGATGGCGCCAGCCGCGAAGGCGTCGATGGCGTGGCTGTCGTAGGCGGTAACGAACACGGCGCGGCAGCGCCCGCCCACTGCCTTGGCCACATCCAGCCCGGACAGGCCTGGCATGCGGATGTCGAGGAAGGCGATGTCGGGTTGCCACCGGTAGATTGCTTCAAGCGCGTCGGTGCCATGCTCGCACTCGGCCACAATGTTGAGCGTGGGCCAGACTTCGGCTAGCATGCGGCGCAGTTCTCCGCGTGGCAGTTCTTCATCGTCGGCGATGATTGCGGTAGGCATGGTCAGGATTCGAACGATAAGGGAAGGTGCAGAATAGCGGCTATGCCGCCTTCCGGCAGGGCTTTCAGGGTCAGGCTGGCGCGCGGACCATAAAAGCAGCGCAGGCGTTCCTGGATATTCGCCAGCCCGATTCCGTCGCCGCTGGCCGCCTCGCCGAAGCCGACCCCGTCATCGATCACACTTACTTCAAGCTGCGCTTCCAAGGCTGCGCTGCGGCGCGCACGCACGTCGACACGGCCCGGCCCTATCTTCGGTTCGACGCCATGCTTGACTGCGTTTTCGACGAGCGAGATCAGCATCAGGGGCGGTATCGAAGCTTGCTCCAGGCCCGCTTCGGTATCGACGCTGAAGCGCAGCCGCGGGACCCGTTCATGCATCAGCGCCAGGTAGGCACGCGCCGAATCGAGCTGCGATGCCAGGCTGACGGTAGCGCTTCCAGCATCGTTGCGCATCTGCGGGATGGTCGAGCGCAGGAAGGTCACCATGTGGTCGACGATCTGCGCCGCACGCTGGGGATCGGATGAAATCGCGGAACGCACGCTGGCCAGCGTGTTAAACAGAAAGTGCGGTTCGACCTGGGCCGCCAACACCGACAACCGCATTTCCGCGCTGTTGCGAGCGGCCTGGGCGCGCTTGAGTTCTTGTTTCTGCAGCACCTCGACCAGTTTGCCGCGCTGGCGTACAAAGACGAGCAGGTCGAACAAGCCGCCCAGCCAGCCGGCCAGCAATAGCATCGAGCAAGCGAGGAAGACGGCGGCAAGCTGGCCCAGGTCTCTCCCAAATAGATCTGCGGCGGCCGGTGCCTGCGCTTGCACCTGTGTCTCGGCCTGGGCGCGCGCCCATTTCTCCGCCCCGGCCTGCGATACCGTAGCAAAACGCTGGGCGGCGCCTGCCTGCTCCGGAGAGGTCTGCTGCCCGCGCCCCGCTGCGATTGCCGCCGCCTCGGCGATGGGCTGCATCGCATACATCTTTTCAATCGCTGCGGCGTAGTTTTTCTCAATCTCCGGACGGCGTGCGGGGTCGAAAGCCGGGTCACCGGCATCGAGTTGCTGCATGGTGCGGATGGCCAGTTGCGCTTCATGGCCCAGGTAGGCATACCCGTCCGGTGCCGTTCCGTCCCCGGACCGTTTCGCCAGCGCTGCAATCTGTGCCGCCTCCAGCGCCTTCAGAGCCCGGTCGACCTCGGGCGATTTCCGAATCCCCGTGCCCGCGCGCTGGCCATAGAACTGTGTAACCGCCCCCCGCACCACCCGGACGTGGATGGCGGGCAGGTGGCGAATAACGAGAGCATCGTTCACGACATCGAAACGCGGCCTCTCATAAGCACGCACGAGTACAGCGAACAGACCCGCGCTCAGTCCCATACCGAACAACAGAACCGCCAGAAGGGCAGCGATCTCATGGCGCCGGCTCAAGCCGATGCGCGGTATGGCAACCGCCAGCCCTGGCCCGGCCAGGCACAGTGCGCAGTAAGGCGCCGCGAACACCCCGGTCACCTGGGCAGCAGCGACCCAGTCGATATCCCCGGCAGGCGCATTGATCATCAGGACGCCCTGCATGGCCGCGATCACCAGCATCGTCAGCGCGCTGCCGGTCAAGATGGCCAGACTGCGTAAGCGGTACCAGGCTGAGCTGAAGACCGGGTAACTGCGGGCACGCCCGAACCAGGTGCCGCTGCCGGCGGAGATTTCCGGCGGCAAAAATTGCATGTTCGAGTTGGTGGCTGCATGCATGCTGGGCTTTCATGTTGTTCAGGGAAGAACGAAGCATATGAAGTGCAGCGCCGCCGCGGCAGCGCTGCGACGAAATCGCCCCGGGAGCGACGAAATGGCCCGATCGCACGATGGATGCCCGCCAATGCATGGCAGGCATCCGCCCGCAGGTGCTATGTCCATGCTGGCTCAAAAAAAACGGCAGCCTGGGCTACCGCTTTACGTTTGGCCGCAATGACCAGGACCAACTGCTGCACACCAGAGTTTGTGCGCTCTATGCGACTACTTGAACCGATCAAAGAAGGCTTTGGACTCCTGCGCCGAAAAATTAGGGTACCAGTGACCGCCAGTCTCAGTGCCGCACCAAATCACAGGCTTGCCGCTGTCGCAGCCTTGGTATTCCACACAACCGTTACTGCCAACAGGCACTGTGGCGGCACCACAGCTATTGCGCTTCAGGAAAAGATCGCGCGCCTCCATGCCAGCTGAATAAGGCACGACGTTATCGTCTTTGGCGTGAATGAACATGGCCGCCACCTTGTTGGAAGAACTGGCACAGCCGCTCCAGAGCGAACCGGCCATGGGCACGATCGCCCGCACCACGTCGCCCATCTGGCAGCCGATGGCGTTGGACATCATGCCACCAAAGCTGAAGCCGGTAGCGAAAACACGCTGGTTGTCAGTACACGCGCCCTGCTGGACCTCGGAGATCATGGCACGCAGGAAGCGAATATCGCGGTCGCCAGTGTTGGCCCAGCCCTTGTCCAGGCCCTGCGGAGCGACAAAGATGGCATTGTCGCCGTACAAATTCTTCAGCCCGAAAAAGCCGCTCCAACCGTAGACATCGGCCGCGCTGCCATCGCGCCAGTGAAGCCCGATGATCACGGGATAGGCCTTGTTGCGGTCATAGGCACCAGGCATCTCGATCCAGTAGCTGCGCTCGGTACCGTCGCTGGTGAGCGAACGCATGCCGGTTGTTAACTTGGATCCGCTGCCACAGCCCGCGGTGCTCGTAGAGGGCGCGGGGACGGGGGTTGGGGATGTTGATCCCAACGCTGGTGTCGGTGCGGAAGTGCTGGTGGCGCCTGATCCTCCCCCGCAAGCAACGAGCGTGGTGAACAATAACGCGGCCCATACATATCTCATAACTTCTCCTTTTTGATTAAATTCGCATCTGGACCGGCTGCAGCAAAAAGAAGACGGTACGGCATGAGAACGCGGAACAGGCCAATCAGGGCGCAGCCGCCAAATGCATCGCGGCCTTCCATGCGCGTTAGGAAATCGATTAGCTGTGCGCCCATCGGCGCTTCATCGTTTCATTTTTGCGCATGATTCTAACGGCCGCGATCGCGACCGTGTTTTACGTTTTTCACCAATTGCCGACATGTTTTTGAACTACAGAATCATCGCTCGCAATCGCTGCGGCTCAGACGCCCAAAGCGGAATACGCCACAAAGCGACCCTGGCTGTCCAAGACCACTTCGCTGAGCTTGCCTCGATAACGCAGCCTCACGCGTGCCGCAGGAGGGCCGGCTAGCCGCAAAGCCGTCAATTGGCCGTCGCGCCACGTCAGATCAACCGACAGCGCGCCACGGGCGCGAATGCCCTTTACCGTGCCATGCTGCCAAGCTGCAGGGAGCGCTGGCAACAGCAACACTTCACCGCCCCAAGACTGCACCAGCATTTCCATCATGCCCGCGGCGCCGCCAAAGTTGCCATCGATCTGGAACGGTGGATGCGCATCGAACATGTTCGGATAGGTACGCATCGGGCCTGTGAGCCCCTTGAGCACAGAATAGGCCCGCTCGCCATCGCCCATGCGCGCCCACAGGCACACCCGCCAGGCAGTGCCCCAGCCGGTTGCAAAGTCGCCGCGCCGGTCGAGTGATGTCCGTGCTGCCTGCACAAGCTCCGGGGTGTCGCGCAGGTTGATCTGGCTACTCGGGTAGACCGCGTACAGGTGCGATACGTGCCGGTGACGCTGGTCGGGCGCTTGTGTGTCCCAATCCTCCAGCCACTCCTGCAACTGTCCTTGCCCTCCGGTGCGGTCAGGTGCCAGGCGTTGGCGTGCCGCGCTGATTTGCGCCAGGAGCGGCGTATCTTGTCCCAGGATCCGCGCCGCCTCCAGCGTATGGGTGAACAGGTCGCGCAAGATCTGGCGGTCCATCGCCGGCCCGGCGACGAGTGACGAGCCAAAAGCATGCGGGTTTTCTGGCGAGACCGAAGGCGACGTAATGAGGCCACGTCCCTGCGGATCCTCGACCAGGGTTTCGATGAAGAACTGCGCCGGGAAGGCGAAAAACGACGCGCACAGCTGACCATATGCAGCATCAACAATCCCCGGGAATCGCTTTTCATTAAATTGCTCATCGCACTTGGCGGTCGCTATGGCGCCAATTTGACGTTCTTTAACCAATCTTGCAACGACTCCCGCTGAGACTGGAACGCGACATACGCCTTGAGCTTTTGCGGGACCGGGTCGCCGTTCATGACTAGACGGCTCAGCATGATTGCGAGGTCGGTATCGGCAATGCACCAGCTACCGAACAGGTAATCGCCGTTGACCATGCGGTTAGCCAAATGCAGCAGCTTGTCAGCGGCTACCTGGGCGGCTGAAGAGAGCGGCTTTTCGGGCTGATCTGCCTGCTTGTAGAACACGGTATAAGTACTACGTTCTTCCCTCAGCGCCTGCAGGTCACTACGAATCCAGGCCTGGATCTGGCGCGCAATCGCACGCTTTTCCAACTGAACCGGGTACAAGCTCGGATATTTCGGCGCTGGGTACATCTCGTCCACGTATTCGCCAATGGCGCTCGACTCGGTCAACATGAAGTCGTCATGCACCAGGCAGGGAACGCGACCAGTCAGGGCTTGGGTAGTGTAGGACGATTCCTTATGCTGACCGGCATCAAGGTTTACAGTCTCGATCGCAAACTTGAGGCCTTTTTCGCGCAAGGCGACAAAAGCGGAAATGGCGTAAGGACTGATGAACTGACTGTCCACATACAGTTTGAGGCTCATGGCAATATTCTAGCTTGATTAAGAGTATTCGCATCATATTGCTTGCCAATTACTAGCCAAAACGATATATTTTTGACCGCCTTGCTAAAATCACTCACATGCGACTTCCCAATCTTTCTGCCTTGCGCGCCTTTGAAGCGGCCGTCCGACACGAGAATTTCTCGCGGGCGGCGGCGGAGTTGTGCCTGACGCACGGGGCGATCAGCCATCAGGTACGTGCCCTCGAGGAGGAGTTGGGCGTGCAACTATTCACACGCAATGGGAGGCAGGTCACCGCGACGCCCGAAGCACGTCACTATGCCACTAATGTGGCGCGCTGCTTGGCGGAGTTGGTGGACGGCGCAGCGGCGCTACGCCCCCAGAAGGGTTTGCAGCGCCTGAGCGTAACTTCAATCCCCTCTTTTGCCGCACGTTGGCTGGCGCCTCGGCTGGGGCAGTTTATCGAACAACATCCCCAGATTGAAGTAATGCTGCAAGTCGGCCAGCAGTTACAAGACTTGGCGATGGAAGAGATCGATATAGGCATCCGCTTCGGACGCGGCAATTATCCCGGGCTGGAAACAGAGCACCTGGCCGGCGAAGTACTCTATCCTGTGGCGAGCCCACGTTACCGAAACGGCGAACTGCCGATCTCTCCACGAGACTTGGAGCAGGCGACTCTGCTGCGTTCGGAAGATGCCTGGACACCATGGTTCCAAGCCGCCGAACTCTATTTGCCCGAGCCCACGGGCGGCATCATATTCGATGATTTGTCAATGCAGATTCGTTCTGCCGTCGACGGTGAAGGAATTGCACTGGCGCGTCATCTCGTGGCCATGCAGGAAGTGGCCTCGGGACATCTGGTGCGACTATTCGATCTCGCCATACCTTGCGCGAACGAATATTACCTGGTGATTCCGCCAAACTCCATGCAAAAACCGCAGGTGCGGGCATTTCGTAAATGGCTGAAAGCGGAAATCACGCAGAGCCAGCTCCCCACAATCAGTTCGGCGCCGCACATTTAATCGGTATCAGGCCAGCGCAGATGCGGAACGTGCGTCGGCTCTGCCCCGGTCTGGCCGCGCCCTTCCAACTATTGCATAAATTTCTATGCATTAACGTGCGAGATAGAGGAGTCTAGTTACGATAGAGTCCAGCCTAGACAAACTGCCGCCTGGCGTCATCGCGCAAAGATTCATGAGCAAACCGAGACGGATCGATCGAGTCATGGCTGAAAAGGTCTCGATGGCGTTGTTGACTCGCGCTGCATTTGGCACCTCCGCGGGGTTGCGTCACGCAGTCCTTTCAGGTGTGCCGCCCGAACTCATTGCCGGCGTATTTGCACGTGCCCGCGGTCGTACCAGACAGGAGTTGCTTGGGCAGCAAATCAAGGACAGACGGCGGGAAAAGCGAAATTGACGGGCCCCGCTCAATCCACCACTTCAGCTAATTGATTCCTCGCCGGATTTAGGACCTGTCTTACAGCCTCAAGGGTTGCACGCTGATAGCGATCCGGGCCTGGCTTCTCTAGAGTTCACTCAGGAGGCCCTTGCGAAGATCATGAAAAATATCGTGCTTCTCGTTGACGACGACGACAATATTGTCGACCTTCTGTCCGCCCTCTTCTTGCAAAATGATTGGCTTCCTGAACGAGCAAACTGCGCGTCTGAAGGCCTTGTTTGTGCGTCAAGGGCGCTTCCCACCGTAGTGATTTGCGACCTTCAAATGCCGGGAATGAGCGGCTTCGAGTTCGCGGGCCAAATGCGCCAAATGTACGGCGCACGCTGCCCACGCTTGATCGCCTTCAGTGGCTGGCCCGAGCACGATATCGCACAACTCGCTCTCGCCGCAGGATTCGATACACTGATCCGGAAACCAGCAGAGTTTGCCCGGATTTTCGAAGCCGCCACCTCGGTTTCCCGAACCATGCAACTGTCCGTCAACGACGCGACGTGAGCCCCCGGGAAGGCGGCCGCCTCTTGGCATCCAATAGCGAAAAAAACGGCGCCACCTTTGTAAATTGCGGATGGAACGCTTCGCTACGGTCAGGCTATGCGGCAGCGGTAATCGATTCCGCGTGCAACCCCATAATATTTGCACGTGCATTGACCACTACTTCGGTACCGTGCATATTCGACACCGCAGTACCATTGAACTTCGTCACGTCATCCCAACTAATGCAATATACCCGTCCGCCGCTGGTGAGTGCGAAGGTCCTACGCCCAGTTTCAACGTGCTTGATCCTTCCTTCCAGGATGAAGTGCTCGGGCACCGCCTGCGCTTCGGGGGCATTACGGCCAAGCCGTTTGAAAATCGCCCCGACAATATCCGTACCATGCCGTCCCGCTACATTCTCGTTGATCATTTGTCGCCTCCGCCATGCGCTGATCGTTTACCGCTCGCGCCACATAATCTTTGTTCAGGTTGCGCAGGCGCTCAAGCAGTTGGTCCTGGCGGGCTTTGTCTTGCGCATCGGCCAGTTGCAGGCTGGCCAGGTAGGATTCAATGATGTATTCGGGCGGAGGAAGGACGTCAGCGTTCAGGTCCTTGCTCTGGACAATCCGCTCATACACCGGGCCGTTGACTTTAAGCTCGTTCAATGTGCGAAAGGACCATACCCCGTACACGGCGAAGCCCACTCCGAATACGCTCATCATCACAATGAAGCGTGCGCGGATTTTCATTCGTTGCAAAATCATGACATCCGCCAGTCTGGATGATTCCATCTTGCAAGCTTGATTGTAGATCCAATATTCGCATCCGGCGAACGGTAGCGCGCCTAATGGCCTCCTGTGTTGCGTATTTGTTGCGCCGGATGAGGCCGGGTCAGGGACTTATGGCTCTGTGATCAGGTCCCTGGAATGTTCGCCCGAGCATTCCGCATCCGGACATGGTAAGTAAACGTGGTCTGTCCTCCGGACGAATCCACGACAAGTCGGCCCCCGTGCGAACGCGCAATTTCGGAAGCAATGTAAAGACCTAATCCCAAGCCCTTCTTTGTTCCGGAAGTCGTACTTTGCCAAAATGGTTTGAAAAGCTCGGCTTGGGTCTCCAGGGGAATATCGGGACCGAAGTTGGTCACGGATAGCTCGAAAGTTCCGGGACTCGATGAAACGCGCACAGATACAGGCTGACTGGCACTACCGTGAACGATGGCATTCTTCAGCAGGTTTGACAGCAGTTGCGCAATTCTGGGGGCATCGCACAACAATGCAATGCCAGACGGAAAATTCGCATCAATTGTCCGGGCAGGATAATTATGCCGCAGCTCCTCGACCACCTGGCAGAGCGTCAGTTCGAGGTTGCTCTCCTCGCGAAGTTCAACTGCGATTCCCCCGCCCAGCCGGCCGCGTGCGAAGTCGCTCACGTCGTCAATCAGTTCCGAAATTCGCTTGCCACTGCGGCGCATGGTATCGAGTAATGGTATTGCGGATCGATCGACCAATTGCTCGAGAATATCGACCCCATTCAACATCGTCGCAAGCGGCGTGCGAACATCGTGGCTCAGAGCTGCAATGAAATGCTCGCGCAGGACCGACGTCTCAATCGCGTCGTCCAGCGCAAGCCTCGTTCTTCCAAGGACAACTTCGTTAGCCAACTGCCGGGCAATGAGTTCCGCAAACAATCCCAGTGTCTTGTGCATCGTCTCCGTCGAAAGATGTGCTGGCTTGGGATCCAAACCGCACAAGGTCCCGAAGTATTCCCCACCAGGGCGATAGAGCGGAATAGAAAAGTAACTTTGGAAACCGTACAGCTTGGGCGCAGGATGGCCGCGATACTCACTGTCGGCAACAGAGTCGATAACGATGGGCTTCTGCTTTTCCCGGACTTTTTCGCAAAGCGTCGTCTTGACGTCGAGGCTGTCTCCAACCTGAAAGCCAAAGTTCAGCTTATCGAGGAGCGCACAGATGTACAGCGTGGTGTCAGTGACGCGGGCGATGCAGACAAACCGCAGGCCCGTCAATTCCCCAACTGCCTCGAGGATCGTAGGTACGGCCTCAATCTGAGCAATCGTCGCAAGGTCCGACTCTATCGGTATGAGCATGCCGTCCTCCGTAACCACGAGTAAACTGCACTGGGTTCTGACACGCAAGGATCAACAATAGATATCCGTCAACGATCACGCGAAGAGACTTTCATTCTACAAAATATTCATGGGACGGTATTCACAAATTTCACAGATCGCATACAAGAACAGGATCGCGCCAATTCGTTCGGCGAGACTGGCCACTACAAATTTGAGTCAAGCCTCCAGGTATAGACGCACGGGCGATCGAGCTCTTCCTTTCCAGCCGAGGACACGTACAGGGCTCTGGCAGCGGTGTTTTCCTCCTCAGTGGTAACCCATGCCTCTGTGCACCCCTGCCCCTCGGCGCACTGCAGAAGGCGAGCGATGAGTCGCCTCCCAACGCCCAACCGGTGATACCTCTCCGACACACCTACTTCATTGATAAACAGCTGAAGCGGCTTGTCTGGATGCAGATAAAGCAGCCCGGACGCCATGCCGACAACTTGATTCTCATGAACCGCGACTACCAACAGGTTCCTTGGATCTCGTAGATATTGAGTCGTGAGGTCTGGGTCGACTTCGTTATCAAACACACCCTGTGAGACGTTCGCCAGCAGATCAGCGTTGTGCTCTTCAACGAGCACAATGGTGATGGAGGGTAGTGAAAGAGGCTCGCTCATGAATGCGCGTTACGTTAGAACTGAATCGTACCGCAAAGCGGTCACGACTTGAATGGCCAACCATCGAAGCATAGGCCCTTGTGTCAGCTGGCCTTATTTTATTTCGCTGTACGCGCGCTCACTACAAAGAGGCGCCGCAAAGGGACTGGCTGGGATCGGCGAAGTGAACTCGCGCGGGCGGCGGGCAATCGTCGAGGTCCAGACGGGCTCAATAACATTCGCGGACGCCCCGCAGTCACGCAGGTATTGCACTGCATCCGGCAACCCCGTCAGCGCCTGAACTGCGATCGCGCAATCCACGCGCTCTGCCATCCGCACATCGCTGCGCCGTAGCGCTCCTTCATCGGGGCCCCTTACAGCAACACATTTGCACTCAAAAAAAAAGCAGCCCGCATCTGCGGGCTGAATTCGTCATCCTCACTTAGGGCGACGAGGGAGTAGTCGGACTAACGGTACCATCTCCTCGCGAAAAGCTCTATTTCACACTGAACAATCTCGCGCTGCGCTCACCAAACACTCGTTACCATACTGCGGTGCAGCATAACCGTGGAGGGGCAATGGCGAAAGCAGGTTCAGTATTGCGTTTGGTGCGCAGTCTGATGCGCGCTGGAAGGGCGCAGCAGAAGCTGGTCTCCAGTATCGCCGCCGCTCAGCGTAAGCCCGCCAAGCGTTCTCTGCCGATAGGCCAAAAGACACGCCCGGACCGCGCCAAGATGCTCGAGATCAGGCAGAACGATCGTCCAGATGTCACGCCGGCACCAGGCAAATGGGCTGCGGGCCAGTTCGCATATTCCCAGCAGCTTCCAGAGAACCATCGGTTCAGATTGAATTATTGGCTCTACATACCCGATCACACTCCAGTTGCTGTCGAGCGCCACGGTTGGCCGCTGATTATGATGCTCCATGGCTGCCATCAAAGTGCCACCCAATTCGCCAAGGGTACCCGCATGAATCACGTTGCTGAGGGCAAGGGATACGCTATCCTCTACCCTCAGCAATCCCTCGGTATTCAAACACACCGCTGCTGGCGCTGGTACAGCCCAACAGTTCAAGAGGGTGGTGGCGAAGCCGGAGCGCTGATCGCGCTGATCGAAATGATCTGCGCTCAACATCCGATCGACCGTCGCCGTGTTTTCGTTGCCGGGCTTTCCGCCGGTGCCGGGATGGCGGCCATCCTGGCACTGAACCACCCTGCCTTGTTTGCAGCGGTCGGCCTGCACGCCGGTCCGGTGTTTGGTACTGGACGTAATGCTGTCGATGGCTTGCGCGTCATGCGTCACGGCTCTGCGCCTGGCCACGATTCTGCGATCGACCAAGTGTTAAAGCGCCACGCAGCACGCTCGCCCATGACGGAGAGCGGCACCTTCCCAATCCTCCCAGCAATTCTCATCCACGGCGAGGATGACCAGGCGGTACACCCGGTGAACCAGGATCAGCTGGAGCGTCAATGGCTTAGGATCAACAACATGCCCACGCGCGGCACTGGGCAGCACGTCACGCGCAAGCCTGCAGGGCGTGGCGGGAAACGAAACGCCTACGAAATCCGTGATTACCTGATCGGGAATAAGCCAATGTTGCGCGTCGTGCGCATCGCCGGACTTGGCCATGCCTGGAGCGGTGGCGACGCATCGGAGCGCTTCCATGCGCATCCCGGTCCGGACAGCAGCCTGATGATGGCCAGCTTCTTCGGAAAGCACCGACGCTAAACGCAGCAACTCCCAGGCGCACACCGTGCCGATCCTGCTATGTACTTGGCTAATCAATATTCGGATGCCTCCGACTTCCTTAAGCAAGCGTTTCGAGAACGTCACTGTCCGACCTTGTTCGGATGGCCCGGCACCAAACTCCACTCTCGGCAGCACTACAGAAAATCTATCGTCAAGTGCCCTGCCCGTTTCAAACCGAATGAGCACGCCAGCCAACTTGTCATCACCGTTGACAATCACTTTCCCAACGCATGAACCGATACGCCAGCTGCCACCTTGACTCGTCGGCGACTGTTTGCTGTCACGCGGTGCGAACGCTTCGTTGCCGCTCAGGAGCCTCGCAGTGCTGCACTGCACTTTGAAGGGCGTTGAGTCGCCTGGATCATCAGGTCGCTGCCTTAACACATACAACAAGACACTTCCGTCGGAAGGTGATGCGTGAACTGAAAAGACCGGACTAACTTGACCCGACGCTGTGAAATATGTGGCCCCGTGAGCGCGAGTGGCACGTGTCAATTGACGTTTAGCTATTCGCATTGGGTGGCAGACGCATATTTGAGAACGATACCAAAATCCCGCACGGGTTCAGCGCCACGCGACGCATGTCGACTTCTCAGCGAAACGGCACCCAGCAAGGCCAGGCCGGCGGCGACCATGCAGGCATAGGTTGGCCTGCGGCGCGCTGACTGCATCAACCCGCCCATCCTGGGTGCGTGAAGAACTACCCGCGCCTGGTTCCTTCCGATAATGCGCAGCCGTGCGCAGACGACTAAAGAAGCCTGCCGGGCATCGTTAAATAAGCGCGCCGATTACCGACGAATCCGCGCGATGATCGGTATAAAATTGACATCGTTGCAATTTAACTCCATGCTTTGCCCCTCTTTGAGAAAGGATCAACCTTGAAACTGCTGTCCTCCCATCTGGCACGCCGCCTCTTCTCCACCGCAATCTGTCTCTCCGCCCTCGCATTTACGAATTCCGCTTCTGCCGGTCCGAATTGGGCGATCGATGTCGCCGGTGGCCAGGATCATCCCCTGCTTCAGCGCTACAACAATTCCTGGATGATGGCCTACAAAAAGATCAACTTCGACCAGGCGACTTTCCCCGGCAAGCTGGGCCTGAACAGCAACAACGATTTCATCGCGCCGATCACCGTGGAAGGCCAGATTACCCGCATCGTATATTTCGCCCCACTCGGCAAGACACCGCTGGAAGTTCATCGAAACTACGAACAGGCACTGAAGGCAGCTGGGTTCAAGGCCACCATCAACTGCACGCCGCGCGATAAAGATTGCGAATACATGCGTTTCGGTTTGAACGACCGTTACCGCACCATGAAGGAAGCCGACTTCAATGCGAACCGGGATCGTCAGCCTGACGGCTCCGCACTCGATCGACAGATGGGCTCGCTGGGCGGTTCGAATATGCTTGGTACCGATGACCTTTACTTCACATACGGCACCCTGGCCAAAAACGGCGCCATCGTCCACGTGATGCTAAATTCGGGCAAGGTCTACAACACTGATTTCACCGCGACCTACATCGAGATTGCCGAACCTAAAGCGATGGAGGGCGGCCAGGTTACTGTCAATGCGGATGGCTTGAAGTCTGCCTTGCAGTCGAGCGGCAAGATCGCCCTGTACGGCATCTACTTCGACACCGGCAAGGCCGATATCAAAGCAGTTGAATCCAAAAACCAACTGGACGAAATGGCGAAACTCCTGAAGAGCCAACCGGCACTCAAGGTGTACATCGTTGGCCACACGGATAATCAGGGCAACCTCGACGCCAACCAGACGTTGTCACAGCAACGTGCACAAGCCGTGGTCGCAGCGTTAGCCAAGCAATACCAGATTCCTGCAGCGCGCCTGGCAAGCAAAGGCGTCGCCAGCCTGGCCCCCGTCGCTTCGAACGCAGATGAAGCCGGACGAGCCAAGAACCGCCGGGTGGAACTGGTAGTCCAGTAATCAAACCCACAATCCGCATTGCGGAACGTACTCGCACGCCGCCACGCCTCGCACTTATGGCGGAACGGGCGGCCCTGCCCCGAAGCACCAGCGAAATCGACGCGGAACGCCAATGTGAAGCTAACGGGCTGCCGTTGACTGAGAGCGGTTGTGAACGAAACCACTTTCATACAACTCAATGAGATAGCGCGTTTTGATACCATCGAACCGGGATTTTCGCGTTGATGGTATTCGGACACTGTCGGGTCCCGCTTTCGCAGATACCATCGGAAGCAGCGCTCGATGTCTAGTTGAACGTCGCCTTTGTCGGCATCGGCGCGGGCGCCGGAGTGCGATCTGAAATCGCGCTGCCCCCCCTGCATCCCGCCAAGGTAGTCATGATGGCTAACCCGCGGATGTATTTTCTGACTTTCATGATTTCGTCCTCATTTTTCGATGTGCATACGGGCAAGGGCCGCGCGACGATCACCAGAGATGGTGCACGTGCGGTGCGATCCTCTCGTGGTACAGCGCGCGCAACTGTTCCATCACCTGCGGCGAAATGGCGTCCAGCGCGCTGGCCTGGCTATTCGCGATCGCCTGCGCGGCATTCTTGGCGCCCGGAATCACCGTGCTGACGCTTTGCTCCATCAGGATCCAGCGCAGCGCGAATTGCGCCATCGACGCGCCGCCCGGCAACAGTCCGCGGATCTGTTCGACGGCATCGAGCGCGAGGTCGTAGGGGACGCCCGCAAACGTCTCGCCCTTGTCGAACAATTCCCCCTCGCGATTGAATGCGCGGTGATCGTCCGCCGCGAACGTGGTGCTGGCGCTCATCTTCCCGGTCAGCAGGCCCGACGCGAGCGGGACCCGGACGATTACGCCAATGTCGCGCCGCGCCGCTTCCGCGAAGAACAGCGCGGCCGGACGCTGGCGGAAAATGTTGTAGATGATTTGCACGGTGGCGACATTCGGATATTCAATGGCCTTCAGGCCCTCTTCGACCTTCTCGACGGAGACGCCGTAGTGGCGGATCTTGCCAGCCGCGACCAGGTCGTCCATGGCGCCAAAGACGTCCGGCTGATAAAAGACCGGCGTCGGCGGGCAATGCAGCTGCACGAGGTCCAGGCAGTCGACGCGCAGCTTGCGCAGCGACCTCTCAACGAATGCCGCCAGGTTGGCCTTCGTATAGCCTTCCGCCAAGTGAGGCGACAGGCGGCGCCCGGCCTTGGTAGCCACGAACGGCCGCTCGCCGCCGCGTTCCGCGAGCACGTCCGCGATGATCTGTTCGGAACGGCCGTCGCCATACACGTCGGCGGTATCGATGAACGTGACGCCATTGTCGAGGGCCGCATGCAGCGCCCCCTTGGCATCCTCCACGCTGACTGCGCCCCATGAGCCGCCGATCGCCCAGGCCCCGAAACCGATTTCCGAGACTGCCGCACCGATGCGGCCCAGTTTTCTTCGTTGCATGCTTGCTTTCCTTCTTAAACCATCAGTTGTCCACCATTGACTTCGATGACCTGGCCAGTGAGATAGCCGGACAGTTCGTTCGACGCGAGAAACAGGTATGCGCCGACGCATTCTTCCGGGGTGCCGGCGCGCCCCATCGGGATCGTGCGGACCTGGGCCGACAGCAGGTCGGCCGGTGTGTAGCGGTCATGGAAGGTCGTCTGGATCACCCCGGGCGCGACGGCGTTGACGCGGATACCGTCGGCCACGAACTCCTTCGCATGCCCACGCGTGAGATTGCTGACAAAACTCTTCGCCGCGGCGTACAGGACCGCCCCCTGGCCACCGCCGTTGCGCGCGGCAATCGACGTCGTGTTGATGATGAATCCACCGCCGGCCTGCCGTAGGTAGGGCACTGCCGTGATGCTGGCCTGCCACACCGAACGGGCGTTGAGATCGACGACCCGGTCGAAATGATCGGCCGTCGCCGCTTCCGTCGGGATGCGGCCGAGCATGTTGCCGGCATTGTTCACGATGCCGTCGAGGCCACCTAGCAGGCGGGCGGCCTCATGGACGACGCGCTCGGTGTCGGCCAGGTCGGCCAGGTCGCCGTGTACGACCACGGCACGCTCCGGTGCGCCGGCGGCGACGCTCTCGGCGCCGGCACGGTTGGCTCCGTAGTGGATCGCCACACGGGCGCCCTGCCGGAGGAACCCGAGCGCAACCGCTGCGCCGATGCCGGCCGAGGCCCCCGTGACGAGGATCCGCTTGCCGGCAAGGTCAGGGATGTGGAGTTCGCTGCGAAATGGCATGGGCACGCTCGAATGAGTTGTCGAGCCGTCTTTATACCGTCCAGCCTTGCCGCAGTGCTATCATTCGAAGATGAGCCGCATTCATCGCGGCAGTGATTCACTCTCAACCATGTCCCTGATCGATCGCGTCGACTTCGCCGACCTGCGCCTGTTCCTCGCCATCGTGCGTACACGCAGCTTCAAGGCGGCCGCCATCCAGCTGGGCCTGTCGCCCTCAGCAGCCAGCCACGGCATGCGGCGGCTGGAAGCGCGCCTCGCCGTCAAGCTGCTGAACCGTTCCGCGCGTTCCGTCACCCCGACCGATACAGGCCTCGAACTTGCAAAGCGCCTGGGGGACGGCTTCGACGCGATCGGCGCCGCGCTCGGAGTCATCGACTCTGCCACGCCGGCCCATGGCGAACTGCGCATCAACGTTTTCGCGGACGCGGCCCATCTGTTGATCGAGCCGGCGATCGTGGCGTTCGCCGGTGCCTATCCTGACGTAAGGCTGACCGTCGTCGTCGAAGACCGGCCCATCGATATCGTCGAAGAAGGCTACGATGCCGGCGTCCGGTATGGGCATTACGTTCCGGAAGACATGGTCGCCGTGCCGCTGAGCGGCCCCCAGCGTTGGGTCGTGGCGGCGGCCCCGGCGTATCTGGCCCAATACGGTGAGCCGGCACATCCCGACGAACTGGCGCAGCACCGCTGCCTGCAACTACTTCTCGGCGACAACTCGGCCTACAAGTGGGAATTCGACCTCGACGGTGAACGGCGCCGGATCCGCGTGCCGGGACCGATCACGATCAACGATACGGCCACAACGATCGCGGTGGCGAAATCCGGCGCGGGCCTGGCCTATCTTCTCGAATCCCGAATCGCGGGAGAACTGGCCGAAGGCAGCCTGCGCATCGTGCTGGATGCGTTCGCCGCGCGCGGCGAGCCTTTCCACATGTACTACAGCAGCCGGCGCCATGGTCATCCGGCGCTGCGTGCCCTGATTAACATCATCCGTGCCCGGCAGGCTCTGCCGCCCGTCGGCGGTGCGCAAGAAGAACTTGCCGGACAAGCCCGCCATTTCCGGCCCCCAACTCCAGTTGAGCGTTGAAGACCGGCTCGACCGGCGAGAACGTTGCCGGCAAAAGCCGAAAAAAAGCCCTGTAAAAACAGGGCTTTAGTGCAGCAAATGAATTTATATTCAATCTTAAGAAATTGAAAACTCACTCCCATTCGATTATCAACGAAAGATCCAACCCCTTGATTTAACGTCGCTTTCCCGATCGGCTTTCGGACGATACCAGCAGTAACACCATCGCCTATTGTTCGTTTAGGACGCCACTATCACTCACGATCCGCTTCAATCATCTTACACCTCGAAGGCATGCGATTAAGGTAGTGGGCCAGCCAGCGCCCAAGTCTACGTAAGCGTCAGTTCTCTCTCGGCCAACGCGATGGCCTCGACGATGTCGGCCGATTTGAAGCCGAGCCTTTCGGCCATCTTGCGGAACAAGCCAGGTGCCTTTGCAATTAAGGTGTTCTGCGCCGGCAATACCACCATATCGCTGCGCCGTTCGATGCCGCGGATCACCCCATCGACGACCTCGTCGCGCGAAATCATCCGCCACAAACCGCCCTTGTTGCCGCCCCAGAGCTTGACGCCGGCGGCATCGGCATGGATCTGCTCCATCAAAGGCGTGCGAAAGAACGTCGGGTGCACGCTGCCGACGCCCACGCCCAAGTGCTTCACTTCCAAGCGGACGCTGTCACACATGGCCCAGACGCCGGCCTTGCTAGCCGTGTAGTGGGCCTGAAGCGGCGAATGCACGAACGCCGCCATCGACGAAATGGCCATCAGGTAGCCGCGCTGCCTGGCGACATGGGGCAGCCCGGCTTTCAGGGTGCGCCATACCCCGCTCAGGTTGATGTCGATGACGCGTTCGAAGGCATCGGGGTTCATTGTGGCCATGGGCGAGACCTCATTGATGCCGGCATTGGCGATCACTACGTCGATGCGCCCGAAGTGCGCTGCGGCGGCGCCCATCGCCGCCTGCAGGTGCTCGTAGGAGCGAACGTCAACACGCCAACCCTTGGCCTGCTGCTCGCCGCCGAAACCTTGCGCCAGCCGGCTGATGGCAGCTTCGTCCAAGTCGAGTAGCGCCAGCCGCGCGCCCCTGGCCGATAGCTCACGCGCAAGGGCGCTACCCAGCCCTCCAGTAGCACCGGTGATGGCCACGACGCGGCCGGTTAAGTCATAGTGAAGCATCTCAATCTCCTTGGTATGGCCGGCGGTCTTCGATATGGCCGCCCGTGTTTTCTCAACGCTGTGATTCAGTCTCGAGTTGCTGGAGCAACGCATGCATTACTTTGTGTCGACTCAGAATGGCATCGGTGAGTACACCGAAGACACCGCGGAAGAGTGAGAACGGAACCCACCGCCAAGGCGCGTAGATGCGGGTCCTGCGATACTGCACACCTTTCGCGATCGCACGTGCTACCTGCTCGGGAGGAATGGCCCGACGCAGCCACCCTGGAAGCCCAACCTCATTCATTTTGGTCACGGTTGCGTTTCCGCCGAAGGCAACCTTCGCAATGGCTGTGGCCGTCCAACCGGGGTAGACGACGCTGGCCGTTGCGCCGCTATATGCGAACTCTGCCCTCAAACAGCGTGTGAGCATTTCCACCCCTGCTTTAGATGCGGCATAAGGTGCATTCGCCATTCCGTTGAGAAAAGCGTATGCGGAAGATGTCACAAGGACTTGCCCCTTGTTGCGAATAATCTCCGGCAGCGCCGCACGAATCGTACGCCAGACGCCAAGCAAGTCCACCTCTACGATTTTCTCGAACTCGGCCTCATCGCAACTGGCAATAGTTGAGGCACCACTACGCCATGAAATGCCGGCGTTGGCAAAAACCACGTCCAGGCGTCCGAAGCGTTGGATCGTTTTCTGGATGACTGCCTTCGTTGCTGCGGCGTCAGTGACGTCGAGCGCCACAGGTAGCACCCGAGATTGGGAGAACTCTTTCGCAAGTTCATCCAAAGCGGTTTGCTGCATATCGGTCAGCACCAAGCTCGCACCGAGAGCATAGAGTTCGCGAGCAGTCGCGGCACCGATGCCGCCCGCCGCGCCGGTGATCAGCACCACTTTGTCATTCAAGTCGTAAGTCATCATGTACTTTCTTGGATAGCGATAGGAACATGGCGGTGCAGAAATTCGATCTGGTCGGCCACCACCTTCTCGAAGCCTTTCCCGACATAGACGCCGAAGTGGCCTTCCCCGTATACCTTGACCTCGCCCCGCGGCGCCTTGCGGACATGGCGGAGCGTGGACCGCGTCGGTGCGACGGTGTCGTGCTCACAGACACAGAACAGGGCGGGACAGGGCAACTGGCTGGCCAGCTTGCCGGGACGGTAGGCCATGATCTGCAGCGCGGCGCGTGCAGCAACACGGTTCTGAAACGGTAAACCGCGCGGTACCAGCTTGAGGTAGCCATCCAGGCAATCATGCGCTGTCATCAGCGCGGCCGAGCACGGCGCGCCGCTGGTATCGACCATGATCGGCTTGGCGCCGGCCCAGGCCAGCAGTTGGTCGGCAATGGCGAGCGGCAGGACTCGAAGGGAGGTGATCGGATTCATTGCCAGCCCCGACGCAAGGCCATCGGTGAACAAGCATTGCGCGATGACTGCGCTGACTCCTTCAACGGTAGCGCCGGCATGGACAGCGTGCCCACCGCCGAAAGAAGTGCCCCAGACCACCACACGACGGCCGTCGACCTGCGCCAGCCCGCGCGCGAACTCGACGGCAGCACGCCAGTCAGCCTGCTGCTTCCCGACATCCAATAATTGGCGCGGCGTTCCGTCGCTGCCGCCGAAATGCCGATAGTCGAAAACCAGGCAGGCATATCCCGCGGCTTGGAAACGTTCGGCAAAGGAGTCCAGCCGCATCTGCCGGACTCCGCCCAGACCGTGGGCCATCACGATGATGGGTGCCGGCCGCGCGCCTTGCGGCAGGTACAACCACGCGGCACACCGCTCGCCCTGCGATGGGAAGTGAATTTCTAAACGAGTTGTCATTTTTAGCTAACCCCAGTATTAGAGCTGTCTCCATTGATTGGAGTTAACTCTATACTTGGAGTATGCTATAGTCAAGCTATGAATGAAGCCAAACCCACTCGCACTCAGCGGCGCACCGAGGAAATGCGTCGCACGATCATCGAAATCGCCTCGCAAATCCTCGCCGAAAGCGGCACCGCAGCGCTCAGCGCAGAGGAAGTCGCGCGCCGTGCCGACATAGCACCGCAGACGGTTTACAACCGGGTTGGTGGCAAAGGCGCCCTACTGGCTGCCGCGGCCGAATCAGCCATGCTCGAAAACCGCCGGCACATGGATGCGGCGTATGCAATGCCGGGGTCGCCGTTGGAACGCATCCGGCTGGTTGGCGCGGCCTATCGTCAGTTTGCGCTAGAACAACCGATCCAGTTCCTGCTCTTGGCCTCGCCACCCGACGACTTCGAAACTGCCAAGCCTCTGATAGCACTAGTCGCCGAACAGAACACAAAGTTGGAACAGTTGTTGCGGGAAGGGATTACCTGCGGTGAGGTGCGGGCCGACATCGACCCTCCCGCAATGGCGACTGCGCTTTGGGGAATGTTCAACGGTGTGCTGACGCTGGGCGTGCGCAACGATGGTTTCAAGCTCAAGGACGCCGCCTGGGAAAAGGTCCTAGCGTCGGCGACCTTCGTAATACTGGACGGCTTGGCCGACAAGCAAGCACAGCACTAGCATGTCATCGGATCCGCTCCATATCTCTCTGGCCGTCGCGGTCCCGCATTTGCTCTTTGCGAAACAGCGCAAGGAAATCACCGGCAGTTCAATGAGGAACCAAAAGATAATGGCTCCAAAAAGGAGCCATTATTTGCTTACCTGAGGCAATGACAGTTAATATTCTGTCACTCCCATTCGATTAGCTACGAGAATCGAAAGCCCTTGATTTTGTGAGGATTTTCGATCTAGTTTGTAGCAATACCATCAGAAATGCCATCAAGAATAGCGCAATCCTCGGTTCAAAATTATAGCCCTTGAGTACCGAAAGATCGTGCTATCTTCACGCCGCAGTAAATGGCCGGATTAAGTACTGCGCAACCGACTCTCGACGAATCGAAGATCTATTGAGTGAGAAGTCGCAATCCATTGGGTTCTTCAAAGCGAATAGCGACCCTGTTGCACGATGCCAAACGAACTATACCTTGCCCTGACGCATCATGATATGAATCAGCATCGACTACACCAGTAACAAGAACATACTTGCGATCAAGTGCACGATTAATGCTCTCATCCGAATACGTGTTCAACAATGAAATGCAGCGACGTCGATTTCTGTTAGCGTAGTCCGCCGGACCATCCCATATGCCCCTATCCTCGTTCCGGATGGACACCCATCCCTTTACGGTAACCTTCTTGCCGTCGAAAGCAGTTGGATTGGCAAGCACACTATCAACTTCAATCCACGGCGAAGGCGAATTCGGGGAGGTTGCACACGAGGAAACGGTCGTGGTTAGAAAAAGTATGCAACAGAATCTTATTTTGACTAACGAAACATTCATATTTACCTCTCTATTTCCTATCGAAATCTGACTGCTGCGCATCTATCACGACGCGAGGCAGCCAGACCGATGTGTTCAAGGAGCGAAGAGCCTCGTTACAGGAAATGGCAAGAATCAAATCTCATTGATAATTCTGCGGCCCGATCGTGCGAATTCCTTGGTATTGCATGCGCCCAAAAATAAAGCCCTGCAAAAACAGGGCTTTACATCTAGGCACGATTTGGAATTTTAGTTTCCAAAAAAGCAACCCTACTCCCACTCTATTATTTACGGCAGACCGAAGTCCTTGATTTGGCACAGCTTTCCGGATTCTTTCACAATCGATACCAGCAGAAGTACCATCACCTATTGTTCGTTTAGAGCGCCCACTTGATCACAATTCACCGCAATTATATTGGACCTGCAAGATAATGCGATCCATGTCGCCAAGCGGAGCCAGAGTCGAGGCATCCATTATTCTATACCGGCATCGTCGCACACGTACGAACCGCGGCGCGGTACAGCAAGCAACGTCAACACCGAATCTTCAAGCTACGTCGTCAAACTGATCTGAGCCCGCTCCTCGCAATGACACCTAGCCCGACACGCTCTGTGGCCGTCGGCTTCCGCCCCAAATCAGACGTTGGTAAATCCGCACCTGATGAGTCAATCCTCACGTATATGAGAGGCGTTTCGTGGAATAATATTCAGCGCCCTTCCTGGAGCCGACGTCTAAAAACCTGTACCCGCTTGGCTACGTTTTGACAGTCAAGCGTTAGCGCCCAATTCGGGTAATTCGAAACCTCGAGACGTACACCTCCATCGAGATCGACCGAAAATGATGGGTCGTCCTTATCTACTTTATTTTCAACAGACACCGCCGGCGGAAGCTCCGCCAGCAAATTGTAAACCGCTTGTTTCCCGAGCTTTCGATTGGATTCCATTTGAGATTGGGTCAGTGATGAAGAGCCGGAAATTTTCAAGCTAGTTGTCGCCTAATTTGATAGTTCAAGCTGCTTTTTTCAATGTGTGCTGGTCTACCTCCATGCTGTTCAAAGAATGTCCATTCTCAGGGTTCA
>NZ_LMFZ01000046.1 GCF_001427305.1 Duganella sp. Root1480D1
GGGGTCAAGCCCGACACGCGGGTGGCGATCTGCATGGAGCGCGGCATCGAGATGGTGGTCGGCCTGCTGGCCATCCTGAAGGCCGGCGGTGCYTATGTGCCGCTCGATCCAGCCTATCCGGCCGAACGCCTGGCGCATATGTTCGCCGACAGCGCCCCGGCGGCGCTGCTGACGCAAGCCTGGCTGCAGGACGGCTTGCCGCCAATCGGGGTGCCGGTGCTGGCACTCGACGCACAAGCCACGGCCTGCGCCGGAGAATCCGAAGGCAATCCCGATGCGGCTTCCCTCGGCCTCGGCCCGCAGCACCTGGCCTATGTGATCTACACCTCTGGCTCGACCGGCCTGCCCAAGGGGGCGATGAACGAACACCGCGCCGTGGTCAATCGCCTGTGCTGGGCGTGGCAGGAGTACGGCATCGGCAGCGCGGACCGCGTGCTGCAGAAGACCCCATTCGGCTTCGACGTCTCGGTCTGGGAATTCTTCCTGTCGCTGGCGGCCGGCGCGCAGCTGGTGCTGGCCCGTCCGGGCGGGCACCAGGATGCGGGCTACCTGGCCGGCCTGGTGCAGGAGGCCGGCATCACGGCCATGCACTTCGTGCCATCGATGCTGCAACTGTTCCTCGAGCATGCCGACCTCTCGTGCTGCGGCACGCTGCGCCGGCATCACGGCCATGCACTTCGTGCCATCGATGCTGCAACTGTTCCTCGAGCATGCCGACCTCTCGTGCTGCGGCACGCTGCGCCAGGTGCTTTGCAGCGGCGAAGCGCTGCCTTATGCGCTGCAGCAGCAATTCCTGGCGCGCCTGCCGGCCGTGGCCCTGCATAACCTGTACGGACCGACCGAGGCGGCAATCGACGTCACGGCCTGGCGCTGCACGGCGCAGGGCCCGGCGGGCAAGGTGCCGATCGGTTACCCGATCGCCAACGTGCAGATGTATGTACTCGACAGCAGCATGGCCCCGGTACCGGTGGGCGTGGCGGGCGAGCTGTACATCGGCGGGGTGGCGGTGGGCCGCGGTTACCTGAACCGTCCGGAACTGACGGCCGAGCGTTTCATGGACAACCCGTTTGCGCCGGGGCGGCTGTACCGCACCGGCGACCTGGCGCGCTGGTTGCCCGATGGGGCCATCGAGTACCTGGGCCGCAATGACTTCCAGGTGAAGATCCGCGGCCTGCGCATCGAACTGGGCGAGATCGAGGCGCAGCTGCAGGACTGCGCCGGGGTGCGCGAGGCGGTGGTGGTGGCGCGCGGCGACGCG
>NZ_LMFZ01000047.1 GCF_001427305.1 Duganella sp. Root1480D1
ATATTGCTATCGGAGGTCACTCACTCAAAATACTGACGAATCTCTTTCGAGATTACGTTTAATATATTTTGTGCGAGCGTTATAACGTATATTTTGAGCATCAGGCCCGAAGGCCTGGGCATATCGTCAAACGCCCACACTTATCGACTGTTGATTTTTAAAGATCGCTGCCTTGTTTGTTCGACGAAGCGTTGTGTTCGTCATCAGCAGAGAAGCGAGATTATGCGGTACAGCGTGCAACTCGTCAACCCCTTCTTTTTTCTCGTTTCGCTTCGCTGATTTGTCAGCGTTGCGTTGCGAGGGACAGAACTATAGCAAAGGGATCGCTGTACCGCAAGGGCTGTTTTACAGTCCCTCGAAATTCGGGGTGCGTTTTTCCAGGAAGGCGTACATGCCTTCGCGCTGTGCGGGGGTGCCGAAGCCCGCATGGAACAGGCGGCGCTCGTAGTTCACACCTTCGCTCAGCGTAGTTTCAAAGGCGCGGTTCACGCAGTCCTTGATCTGCATGGCAACGGAGACCGGCATCTGGGCGATGCCTTGGGCAATCTCCAGCACAGATTCGATCAGCTTGTCAGCAGGGACCACACGCGATACCAGGCCGATGCGCTCGGCTTCAGCAGCGTCAATCATGCGGGTCGTCAGCAGCATGTCCATGGCTTTCGCCTTGCCGATGGTGCGCGGCAGGCGCTGGGTGCCGCCGGCGCCCGGGGTCACGCCAACCTTGATTTCCGGCTGGCCGAACTTCGCATTATCAGCGGCAACCAGGAAGTCGCACATCATCGCCAGTTCGCAGCCACCGCCCAGCGCGAAGCCAGCCACGGCGCCGATTACCGGTTTGCGTACCTTCAGGATGTGCTCCCAGTTGCGGCCAATATAGTTGTCGCGGTGGGTGTCCTGGTAGGTGTAGTCCTTCATTGCGGCGATGTCGGCGCCGGCGGCAAAGGCTTTCTCACTGCCGGTCAGCACGATCACGTGGATCGCCGGGTCTTTTTCGAACTTGGCGAAGGCCTCTCCAAGTTCATTCATCATATTGTCGTTTAGGGCATTCAGCGCCTTTGGACGGTTCAAGCGGATCAGTGCCACTTTGTCATGCACTTCTACGAGCAGGTCCTGGTATTCCATTTATTCTCCTCCAGTCGGTTAACTATCGGGCAATTGTAGCTGTTGTGATCGAAGCGCGCGCCTATGAATCCGGGGCAGACCTACACTGAACCAGGGAATTTGTCAGGAGAACCGCCATGTTCAAATCGATTTTGCTGCCCACCGACGGCTCGCAACTTTCGGAACGGGCAACCCAGACCGCGATCGAGTTTGCCAAAATCCACGGCGCGCGCATTACTGCGGTGTCCGTGGTCCAGCCCCTGCCCTTCGTACCATTGGCCGATGCTGTCGTGCTGCCAAATGCCGGCGTGTTCGACCAGGAAGTGCGACGTAGCGTCCAGGCCGGCCTGGACAAGGTGCTGGCCGCCGCCAGCGCCGCCGGCGTCGAATGCGAGGCGGTGATGGGCGAGGCGATCAGCCCCTATGAGGTGATCGTCAAGACCGCGGAAGAGCGCCACTGCGACATCATCTTGATGGCGTCCCACGGCCGCACGGGACTAAATAAACTGTTCCTTGGCAGCGAAACGCAGAAAGTCCTCGCCCACACGCATCTGCCGGTGCTCGTGCTGCGCTAGCGCGCCAGCTTAGGCAGCAGCACCCAGATAGTGCCGCGCTGTTTCATGCGACCGGCAAGATCGGCCGCTTCGGAGCCGAAACCAAAGAACAGGTCGAGGCGAATAGCGCCCTTGATCGCGCCGCCGGTATCCTGCGCCAGCATCAGTCTTTGCAGCGGCAGTTCATCGTCGCCCGGCAACGTGGTGTTCAGGTAGACCGGCGCCCCCAGCGGCAGCTGGCTGCGGTCGATCGCGACGGAACGCTGCGGCGTCAACGGCACGTTCAGCGTTCCTTTCGGTCCCACTTTCGGGTCCGGCAGCTTTTCTTCCTTGAAGAAGACGTAGCTTGGATTGGCGTTGAACAGTTCCTGCTGGCGCGTCGGATGGCCATCGATCCAGGCCTTGATGCCTTGCGCGGTGGCTTGTTCGGTGGTCAGCTCCCCCTTCTGCACCAGCCATTTGCCGATCGACTGGTAAGGGCGGCCGTTCTGGTCGGCGTAAGCAACACGCACGGTGTCCCCATCCGGCAGTTGCACGCGGCCGGAACCCTGTACTTCGAGGAAGAACGCCTCTACCGAGTCATCCACCCATAGCAGCTCATTGCCAGGCAGGCCCGAACGCGTGATTTCCTCACGCGCTGGATAAGGCACGACGCGCTTGCCTTTCAAGCGGCCGCGCACGCGCTTGTTGGCCAGCTCCGGATAAACAGAGCCGAGGTCGATGATGACCATATCGTCCGGCACTTTGTACAACGGTGTCTGGTAAGGGCCGCCCTTCCTGCGGGCGCCGCGCAGTAGCGGTTCGTAATATCCGGTAATCAGGCCGCTATTGCTGCCGTCCGGAGCGACCACCTGGTGCGGCTCGAAGAACGATTCAAAGAACAGGCGGATGGCGGCCTGGCTGTTGCCGTCCACCGTTTTGGCAATGGCGCAAGGCTCTTTCCAATCCGCGCCGCCAGCCAGCTTGGAGCAGGACAGCATGAAGGCCGGCCATGCGGCACGCAGGTCGTCACGGTCCCAGCCCGGCAAGTCGGAAAAACGTGCTGGGATGAACTCGGCCTTGGCAGGCGGGGTCGGCACCGCGGGCGCGGTTGGCTGGGCAGGCGGCTGGGCGGGCGTAGCCGGCACCGTTGGCGTAATTGGCGCAGGCTGCGCCGGTTTGGTTGGCGGGGGCGGCGGCGTAACGCAGCCGGCAAGCACTAACGCGACGGCGGTGGCGCAAACAGGTAAACTACGGCGTGTCAAAAACATGAGGTGTTGTCTATGATTTATCTGATGCTTGAAGCGCTGGTGGCGCTCTTTCTTTTGGTGTTCATCGTCTGGTGGACGCTGCCATCCAACAAAAAGAAGAAGGACGGCGACAAGTAATTAGTGCAGGGTTCGCGGCAGCGACAGCACGAATTCCGGGATCTTGGTCTCGAACTGGTGGCCATCTTCGGCCACGCAGAAATATTCGCCATACATGGAGCCCTGCTGCGTGCGCAATTGTGTGCCGCTGGTGTATTCAAACACTTCGCCAGGCGCCAGCAATGGCTGGTGGCCTACCACGCCCAGACCGCGCACTTCTTCAATATGGTTGTTCGCATCGGTGATCACCCAGTGACGGGAAATCAGTTGGGCCGGCACGGTGCCGGTGTTCTTGATGGTGATCGTGTAAGTAAACACGAAATTGGTGCGGTCCGGATTGGACTGTTCCGGCAGGTACTGGGTGCGTACCTCGACCGCAAACTCATACTGGGCCATAAGGGTTTCCTTCATAACAATTGGGCAATTCTAGTCCAAGCAATCGGACAGTGTCCGCACGGCAGCGTAAAATAACGCATCTTTTTTCACTGCCGACCAGCCATGACCACTTTCCGTATCGCTCCGAGCATCCTGTCCGCCGACTTCGCCCGCCTGGGTGAAGAGGTTCGCAACGTTGTTGCCGCAGGCGCCGACATCATCCACTTCGACGTCATGGACAATCACTACGTACCGAACCTGACCGTCGGCCCGCTGGTATGCCAGGCGATCCGCCCGCATGTACAAGTGCCGATCGACGTGCATCTGATGGTCAAGCCGGTCGACCGCATCATCCCTGATTTCGCCAAGGCTGGCGCCAACATCATCACCTTCCACCCGGAAGCGTCCGACCACATCGACCGTTCGCTGCAACTGATCCGCGACAACGGCTGCAAGGCTGGCCTGGTATTCAACCCGGCCACCCCACTGAGCTACCTGGACCACGTGATGGACAAGATCGACATGATCCTGATCATGTCGGTGAACCCAGGCTTCGGTGGCCAGTCGTTCATCCCGCAGGCACTGAAGAAGATCGCCGAGGCGCGCCGCCGCATCGACGAATCCGGCCGCGACATCATGCTGGAAGTCGACGGCGGCATCAAGATCGACAACATCAAGGCCGCGGCAGAAGCAGGCGCCGATACCTTCGTGGCCGGTTCCGCGATCTTCGGCCAGCCCGACTACAAGGCCGTGATCGACGCAATGCGCGTCCAACTGGCTTCGGTGTAATCGTATGGCGGCGGTCCTGCGCGGCGTAAGGGCCGCCATCATTGACCTCGACGGCACCATGCTCGACACGATGCCGGACTTCGAGGTGGCCATCAACCTGATGCGCGAAGAACTGGGCCTGGCACCTATTGGCGTTGAGCAGATCGAACTGATGGTCGGCAAAGGTTCTGAAAACCTGGTGCGGCGGGTGCTCGCACTGGATTACGGCGAAGAAGGCGTGGAACGCCTGTTCGCGCAGGCGATGGAAGCTTACCAGCGCCATTACCTGGTCATCAACGGCCGCCACAGCGAGGTATATGCCGACGTGGTGGCGGGCCTGCAGGCGATGAAGGCCAATGGCCTGCGCCTGGCCTGCGTCACCAACAAGCCGGTGGCCTTCGCCAAACCGCTGCTCGCACTGAAAGGCCTGGATGGTTATTTCGAAGTGCTGTTCGGCGGCGATTCCTTCGAAAAGAAGAAGCCGCACCCCATGCCATTGCTGAAGGCCTGCGAGCATTTCGACCTGCCGCCAGCCCAGGTGGTGGCGATTGGCGACTCCTCAAACGATGCCGAAGCGGCCCGCGCGGCAGGCTGTCCTGTGCTTACCGTGCCATATGGATATAACCACGGAGTGGGTATACACGAAACAGATTCCGATGGTATAGTTGACACGCTTCTTCATGCAGCTGAACTGATTTCAAGCGCAAACTAACGCAAATGTTTCTCAACAAAAGACACAATGTAACCCACCGGGGCTCGATTGAGGCCTGGCTGTGGCGACGCTGGCAATCCTGACCTAGTCCTGATTGCTGTCGGCGCACGCGCATGTGTTCCGACAGGTTTTTTGTAACCTGCCGCCCCCACCTTACCCTGCGGCGGAACGGAGAGACACATGACCGAACTCGAATTCAAATCCCTGGCCGCGGAAGGCTATAACCGCATCCCTCTGATCGCGGAAGCTTTCGCCGACCTGGAAACCCCACTCACCCTGTACATCAAGCTGGCCCAGACCCAGAACTACGGCAAGAACACTTTCCTGCTGGAGTCGGTGGTGGGCGGCGAGCGCTTCGGCCGCTACTCCTTCATTGGCCTGCCGGCCAACACCATCCTACGCAGCACCGGCAAGCTGACCGAAATCGTCCGGAATGGCCAGGTAATCGAAACGCACGAAGGCAATCCCCTCGAATTCATCGAGCAGTACCAGGCGCGCTTCAAAGTCGCCGTGCGTCCCGGCATGCCCCGTTTCTGCGGCGGCCTGGCCGGCTACTTCGGCTACGACACCGTTCGTCATATTGAAAAGACGCTGGCCAGGACGCAGCCGAAGGACGACCTGGGCCTGCCCGAAATCCAGTTGATGGTGACCGAGGAACTGGCCGTCATCGACAACCTGTCCGGCAAGTTGTACCTGATCGTCTACGCTGACCCGCAACAGCCCGAAGCCTTCTCCAAAGCCCGCCAGCGCCTGAAAGACCTGCGCGCGCTGCTGCGCCGTGGCGTCGATGCGCCGGTGACGACGCCTTCGGTGCGCACCGAAACCATCCGTGACTTCGCCAAAGAGGATTACCTGAAGGCGGTCGGCAAAGCACATGAATACATCCTGGCCGGCGACCTGATGCAGGTGCAGATCGGCCAGCGTATCCGCAAGCCTTACGTGGATTCGCCGCTCACGCTGTACCGCTCCCTGCGTTCGCTGAATCCTTCGCCGTACATGTACTTCTACAATTTCGGCGACATGCAGATCGTCGGTGCGTCGCCGGAAATCCTGGTGCGCAACGAGACCCTGCCGGACGGCGAGAAGAAAGTGACGCTGCGCCCGATCGCCGGCACCCGCCCGCGCGGCAATACGCCGGAACGCGATGCCGCACTGGCGGAAGAACTGCTGAACGATCCGAAGGAAGTAGCGGAACACGTGATGCTGATCGACCTGGCGCGCAATGACCTGGGCCGCATCTCCGAAATCGGCAGCGTGAAGCTGACCGACAAGATGGTGATCGAGAAGTACTCGCACGTGCAGCACATCGTCTCCAACGTGGAGGGCAAGCTGAAGAAAGGCATGTCCAACCTGGACGTGCTGCGCGCGACCTTCCCTGCCGGCACCCTGACCGGCGCGCCGAAAGTACGCGCGATGGAAATCATCGACGAACTGGAAATCTGCAAGCGCGGCATCTACGGCGGCGCCTGCGGCTACCTGTCGTTCGGCGGCGAAATGGACGTGGCGATTGCGATCCGCACCGGCGTGATCAAGAACGGCATGCTGTACGTGCAGGCGGCCGCCGGCATCGTCGCCGACTCGATACCGGAAATGGAATGGCAGGAAACTGAAAACAAGGCGCGCGCCGTGCTGCGCGCAGCCGAGCAAGTGCAAGATGGCCTGGATGGGGAGTTCTGAAATGCTGCTGATGATCGACAACTACGACTCCTTCACCTACAACATCGTGCAGTATTTCGGTGAGCTGGGCGAAGAAGTGCGCGTGCACCGCAACGACGAAATCACTATCGCCGAAATCGAAGCATTGAATCCTGACCGCATCTGCATTTCGCCGGGTCCAAAAGATCCGTCGCAGGCGGGCATCTCGCTGGAAGTGCTGAAGCATTTCGCCGGCAAGAAACCAATCCTGGGCGTTTGCCTGGGGCACCAGGCCATCGGCGAAGCCTTTGGCGGCAAAGTTATCCGAGCCAAGCAAGTCATGCATGGCAAAACTTCTCTTATCGCGCATACGGGTGTGGGCGTGTTCCAGGGCTTATCCAGCCCGTTCACGGTAATCCGCTACCACTCTTTGGCAATCGAGCGATCCTCGCTGCCTTCCTGCCTGGAAGTCACAGCCTGGACCGACGACGGCGAAATCATGGGCGTGCGGCACAAGGAGTATGACGTCGAGGGTGTGCAATTCCACCCCGAGTCCATCCTGTCCGAGCACGGCCACGCCCTGCTGAAGAATTTCCTCGACCGCAAATAAGAGAAGGAAGCATCATGGCAATTACGCATCAAGAAGCACTGGTTCGCTGCATCGAACACCGTGAGATTTTCCACGACGAGATGCTGCACCTGTTCCGCCAGATAATGTCCGGCGAAATGTCGCCGGTAATGATGGCGGCCCTGACCATGGGCCTGCGCGTCAAGAAGGAAACCATCGGCGAGATCACCGCTGCGGCGCAGGTCATGCGCGAATTCTCGACCAAGGTACCGATGGCCGATACCACCAACCTGGTGGATATCGTCGGCACCGGCGGCGATGGCGCCCACACTTTCAATATTTCTTCCGCTTCGATGTTTGTCGCCGCAGCCGCCGGTGCGCGCGTGGCCAAGCATGGCGGGCGTTCCGTGTCTTCTTCTTCGGGCAGCGCGGACCTGATCGAATCCCTGGGCGCAAACATCAACCTGAAGCCAGAGCAGATCGCGCAGTCGATCGCGCAGACCGGCATCGGCTTCATGTTCGCTCCCAACCACCACGCGGCGATGAAGCATGTGGCGCCGGTGCGGCGAGAGCTGGGCGTGCGTTCGATCTTCAACATCCTTGGCCCGCTGACCAATCCTGCCGGCGCGCCGAATATCCTGATGGGCGTGTTCCACCCGGACCTGGTGGGTATCCAGGTGCGCGTGCTGCAGCGCCTGGGTGCGCAGCATGCCGTTGTGGTGTACGGCCGCGACAATATGGATGAAGTGTCGCTCGGTGCCGGCACCATGGTGGGTGAACTGGTCAACGGCGAAATCCGCGAGTACGAGATCCACCCTGAAGATTTCGGCCTGGCGATGATCGCGTCGCGCAACCTCAAGGTGGCGGATGCGGTGGAATCCAAAGCGCGTGTGATGGAGGCGCTGCGCGGCGAGCCGGGGCCTGCTTCGGATATCGTGGCGCTGAATGCCGGTACCGCGCTGTACGCGGCAGGCATTGCATCCTCGATCGAGGATGGCCTGGCGCGCGCTCGCAAAGCGGTATCCTCCGGCGCGGCAGTCGCCAAGCTGGAGCAATTCGTGCGCGTTACGCAGGAACTCGGCCGGGAGGGCTAAGCGATGTTCGGCATCCATGACCTGACGCTGTTTGTGATCTCCGGTCTGCTGCTGAACATCATGCCGGGACCGGATTCATTGCTGATCATGGCGCGCAGCGCTACCCAGGGCTGGCGCGCGGGTTGCGCGGCGGCGCTGGGGATTGGCGCCGGCACCATGGTGCATATCGGCGCGGCGGCTCTTGGACTGTCGGCAGTGCTGGCGACCTCGGCGACCGCTTTCACCGTTGTCAAATGGGTGGGTGCGGCCTACATCGTGTGGTGTGGCATCGGGATGCTTCGGACGCGGCTTAAGGCCAGTGAAACCGGCAAACCGGTGTCCGAGCCATTGGGTCAGGCACTGCCCTACCGCAAAATCTTTGCCCAGGGATTTTTGACCAACGTGTTGAACCCGAAAGTCGCGCTGTTTTTCCTGGCCTTCGTGCCGCAGTTCATCGACGCCGATGCGCTCAACAAGCCGCTGGCCTTCCTGGTCCTTGGTTCTATTTTCAATTTCAACGGCATGCTGTGGTGTAACGGCCTTGCCATCTTCACCGCCTTTGCGAGCGCGAGGCTGAAGGTCAAACCGCTGGTGGCGCTATGGCTGAACCGCGTGACCGGCAGCCTGTTCATCGCGCTCGGCGCACGCCTGGCCCTGGCCGAACAACACTGAAAATCATCATGTCCGATATCCTGAACAAAATCCTGGCCGTGAAGGCCGACGAAGTAGCCGCTGCCAAGAAGCACCGCAGCCTGCAATCCCTGCGCGACGAAGTCGAGGGCGACAAGGAACTGCGCGCCGGCCTGCGCGGCTTTGAAGCCAGCCTGCGCCGGAAAATCGAAGCTGGCCAGGCCGGCGTGATCGCCGAAGTGAAAAAGGCCTCGCCTTCAAAAGGCGTGCTGCGTCCAGATTTCCGCCCTGCCGAAATCGCCGGGAGTTACGCCAACGCCGGCGCGGCCTGCTTGTCTGTGCTGACCGACGTGAACTTCTTCCAGGGCTCGAACGAATACCTGCAGCAGGCGCGCGCCGCCTGCGACATTCCAGTCCTGCGCAAGGATTTCATGGTCGACATGTACCAGATCTATGAAGCGCGGGCGATGGGCGCAGACTGCATCCTGCTGATCGTGTCCGCCCTGGACCATGGCTTGATGGCGGAAATGGAAGCCTGCGCCCACGAACTGGGCATGGACGTGCTGATCGAATCGCACGATGGCGACGAGCTGACCGCCGCGCTGGGCCTGAAGAGCCGCCTGATCGGCATCAACAACCGCAACCTGCGCACCTTTGACGTGACGCTGGACACCACGCTCGGCCTGCTGTCGCGCATCCCGCAAGAACGCATGGTGATCACCGAATCCGGCATCATGACCCCGGCCGACGTGCAGCGCATGCGCGAAAGCGACGTGCACGCCTTCCTGGTCGGCGAAGCCTTCATGCGCGCGCCCGACCCGGGGGCCGAGCTGCGCAAGCTGTTCAATTAAACCCGCAACGGTCCGACTTCATGGCGCCGGCGCGGCGCCATTCTGTAAACAAGCCCTTACCGCTAGGCTCGAACATGGTGAGGGACTGGCCGTCGAGGCTAAGCTTGAAGGTCTCGATATGTTCAGCCTTCATCCAGGGCTTGTCAGCCAGCGGCACTTGCCAGACGAAGTTGCGGTTGCGCACCGACCATTCGCCCTGCTCCTCTTTTACTTTGTCTTCCTGGCCTTTCAAGGGCAGCACAAAGTAATTGCCGTCATCGCGCATCACCACCCTGCCATTCGGACCGATCTTGCTGGATTCCCAGATGCCGACAATGGCGCAAGGCTGCGAATGTTTACCGAGCATTGCGTCGACATATTTTTCCGCCGCCTGTTTTCCCAGGCCGACCAGGCTTGCCACGCCCAGCGCTGCGAACAAGCCGATCGCGGTGGAAGGCAGGATGCCGGTACTGCCGCCGCGCAGCCGGACGATGTCGTCGTATGAAGCGCCGAACCAGCCGGCGCCGACTTCATTGTCGCGCAGCGCCACTTTGCCGCGCCGTATCATCAGGAACAGGATCAGGATATTGGCGAGCGGGATGATGATCAAGGCCATCGCAATGATACGCATCACGATATTCGATCCAGCCCCCTTCGCAATCCGGTACACGCCAGCCATCGCCAAAGCTGTAACCAGCAGTGCCAGGGCAGGCCTTGGCCAGCCGGCCAGGTTGCGGATGAAATAAGCGGCGACCAGGTAAAGCACGGTTGCATAGACCGTCAGGCGCAAGCCATCGGCCAGCATGAACAGGCGCGGGTCGGCCCCGGTATCAGCCACCGCATGCGATTCCGCCTCGGGCTCGCGGCGCGATCGCGGCGGCATGGCCGCTCTGGCGCCCGCAGGTTCCAGCGAAAGGCCAGAAGCGGCCACGGTTTGCTTTACTGCGGCGGCTCGCACTGGCGGCGGGCTTGGCGGCGGCGGTTCGGAACGCACTACGCGGCCGGGCTCCAGTGCCAGCGTAGCGTGGCAGCCAGCGCGCTCCTTCAGCGCGTCCACATAGTACTGGGCCTGGGCGCGCAGCACGCCTTTCTTGACCACCGTGCGGCGCCCGCCCGACAGCAGCGCCAGCATTTCCGTGATCGGCTTGCTCTGCACGGCTGCCAGGCGCTGGGCAGCATCGCCCAGCGTCACACCTGGCGCCGGGCCCTCCAGCACAACCTGGTAGGTGGCGGGGCGATGCACTTCGCCGGACTGGTTATCCACCACGGTCAGGCCCATTTCGCCGGCAAGATAGAGCAGGTGCGGCAACACTTCATGCTTGCGGCTGTCCACGCTCAGGCGGCCGGCATCACCAACAAAATGGCTATCCGACCAGGGAGTATCCGGAAAAAGGGCCGTCAACGCGTCGCGAAAACGCTTCAGCAAGGCGGATGGCGGCTGCCCTCCGCAGTCTTGCCACAGCTTGTTCATAAAGGGGAAAACGTCCAGGTCTGCTTCCGGAGCTGCAACCGACGCCAGTTGAATCTGATAACTCATGCAATTTAATTAAACTATTTTCAATCCATGTTAAATTACTATAAGGCAAAAATAAAGACAGGAGAGACATGAAAACGACAACTCGCCTGGTCATCCTGGCCGGCCTGGCAGGCTTTTACTTCTACGCGATCGCACCAATGTTGTTCGGCGTATCACAAGCACGCGAAAGCGCCGGCCAACCGATGGCTGCCACGGAACGCAAGCAGATGATTGCGCTGATGTTGTCCCGCCTGGATGCTTATTACATGCTGCCGGAAAAAGCCGCTGAAATGCGGAAAGTGGTTGAAGCTGCCGAAGCAGCGGGCAAATACGAGGGCCTGACCGCAGGCGCCCAACTGGCCAATGCCCTGACCAACGATTTGCGCAGCGTCCAGAGGGACCATCACCTGTATGTCGAATACAAGTCGATCGTGCTGGATCCCGAAGTTCCGCCGCTAGGCTCGAAACCGGAGCCGGGCCCCGACCAGGGCATGCTGGCGGCCGGGCTGCGCTCGGTGGAAGGACTCATCCGTGATTTCGGGGTGACGCAGGTATCGGTCCTGGACGGCAATGTCGGCTACCTCAAGCTGAACGGCTTCCTCGAGCCCTACCAGGTTGCGTCGAAATTTGGGTCAGCCATGCGCAAGTTGCACGATACGCGCGCCATGATCATCGATTTGCGCAATAACCACGGCGGTTCTGGCGAGTCGGTTCAGCTCTTGGCCAGCTACTTCTTCGACCAGCGCACGCGCCTGAACGATGTCATCTTCCCGCGCGAGGGGGTGACTGTGGAGGGCTGGACCAGCGAGCAGCTGGATGGCCCGCGCTACGGCCAGAACAAGCCTGTTTATATCCTGACCAGCCGCGGCACTTTCTCCGCCGCCGAAGATTTCGCCTACGCGCTGCAGCAGCAAAAACGCGCTGTCATTGTTGGTGAATCAACGCGCGGCGGCGCCAATGCTGTGGAGTTATTCAGGCTGTCGGACCATTTCCGGTTCTGGGTGCCGACTGCGCGCGCACACAACGTCCTGAGCAACGGCAGTTGGGACACAACAGGCGTCAAGCCTGACCTGGCCATGGCGGCCAATGAAGCGCTGCTGCGGACGCAGGACCGGCTGGCAGCGCAACGCTGACCAGCCGCCGCCATCTCAAGGCATGTAATTGATGAAGACGAAGCCGCCGCCTGCTGCCAGGACCAGCAAGGCGAGCAGCAGTTTGGTGGAAGGCAGCATGCCTTCGCGCCCGCCCAGTTCGCGCACTTCGTCGGCATCCAGCAAGGCGTTGCGGGTGGTGAGTCCGTTTTCTTTCAGGACGCCCGCCGCGCGGAAATAGCTGAAGGCGGCCAGCAGGCTGCCGACACCTGGAATCAGGGCCAGTGGCGCCAGCACCAGGCGGAACAGGGTGGAACCGGTCGCCTGGCCGAGCTGGAAGACCGAGATGGCGCCCAGCACATTCATCGCCAATATCAGCGCAATCAGGTAAGGCGACTTGAGGCGAAGGACCATCACCAGCAGCAGCACGGCAATGCTGATCGCCAGCGCCCGCGCGGCCATGCGCTGGGACTCTGCGGCCTTGAACATGTTTTCATCAGGCCCGATGCCGACACTTGTCGGTTCGTCAAAGCTGGTGACAACCAGGGCTGGTGCTTGCGGCGCGCGCACCGCTGGTGCGCTTGGCGCCTTGCTTGCGGCAGTCGCTGGCGCCCTGGGGGCAGCCTTGGAGGGCGACTTGCGCGGTTCCGGCGAGACCGAGGCACGGCAGCTGGCCCGGTCGCGCAAGGCAGCCACATATACGTCGGCCTGCGCGCGGGTAAGGCCTTTCTTGACCAGGGTGCGGCGGCGCGAATGCAGCAGCAGCACCATTTGCGGCAGCGGCTGGTTCATCAGATCCGCAAGCTGGGTCGCGGCGACTTCAACTTCCACCCCTTCCAGCGGGCCTTCCAGCACCACCTGGTAAGCCTGCGGCCGGTGCACGGCGCCATTTTGCTCGTCCACCACCGTCATGCCAAGGTCGCTGGCGATGCGCAGTACGTGAGGAATCACTTCGTCATGGCGGCGCGTGATCGCAACGCTGCCATAACCGCCCTTGAAGTTTTCTGCCAGGGGGCCGTCCGCCCATGGGCAGTCATCAATGGCCTTGTCCCCGGCGCCATAGCTGCTCAGGCAGGGGAAAAGCTTCAGGATGGCATCGCGAAAACTCTTCAACTGCTGGGATGGCGCAATGCTGATGGTTGCGCCGGCAATCTGTTCCAGGAAAGGGAGCACTTCCGCATCGTTGGCGGGAACTTCGCGCGCGACGATGTGCAGTAGATAAGTCATAAATTAAACGTCACCAAACTCGTAATGAGTGATGGTAAATTACCAGCGAGCAAAATAATAGTCCGTGCGGCATGAAAACGACAGCCAGCAACGCGGCGCCGCTCAGGCAGCTAAAGGTGTAGGGGCCGCGATTTCAGTGCGGTTACGGCCATTTGCCTTAGCGCGGTACAGGGCGGCGTCGGCGCGCGATAACAAGCTGTCAAGAGATTCGCCCGGCGCCTGCTGGCCGGCGATGCCGATGCTGATTGTGCAAGACGGCAGCCCTGGTTGTTGACATTCGTGCAATTTCGCCTGGATGCGCTGCGCCAGTTGCTGCGCATGCGGCAGTGCGGTTTCCGGCAGCAGCACCACGAATTCCTCGCCGCCGAAGCGCGCCACGAAATCGCTTTGGCGCACCGCGCGCACCACCACCGCCGCGACATGCACCAGCACCTTGTCGCCTTGCGCGTGGCCGTGCTGGTCGTTGATGGCCTTGAACAGGTCAAGGTCGATCGCCATCAGCGACAGCGATGAATCGTGGCGCTGCTGGCGCGCCCGCACACCGCTGAAACTTTGCAGGAAGCCGCGGCGGTTCAATACCCCGGTCAGCGGGTCGTGCGTGGAGCGCTGCTCCAGGATTTTTTGCAGCTTGCGCGTGGCCAGCATGAGGAAGGCCACCGTCATCAGCAGGGCCATGAAGTTGGCCAGCGCCAGGTAGACATTTACCAAAGGGCTGCGCTGCATCAGGTCCGCCGCCTCGCCGCTGATGAACATGGCAGCCACGCCACGCGTCAACACATTGACCATCTGCAGCGCCAGCAGGATGCCGAAGAACCAGCTCGTAAAATGCGGCGTGCGATGGCGCCAGACCAGGCGTAACTGGTCAAGGTAGAACACTGCAACCAGGAAGCTATAGGCCGTGGCGCGGCGCGGGAAGTTAGGCTCCGCCAGCAGCCACCACAGGATGGCCGCCAGTTCCAGCACCCATACTGCGTGGAAAATCGTCCATCCCGGCGGTTCGCCGAAAAAGCGCCGCGTCCCGACCATCGACAGGCCGATGCCCCACATCAGGCAGGTGTTTGCAGCAGGCAGTGCTACAGCATCGGGCAGCAGTCCGCGCGACAGGAACAACCCGCCTGCGCCAACCATGCAAAGCAGGCCGCAGGCCCAGTGCCCGACACCCGCCACCTCGCGCCGGAAGCTCACGTGCATGGAATACATGGCCACTGCCAGCACCGCGCAAGTCAGCGTGGTGGTGAACAGGATGGTGAACGGGTCCAGCGCGAATTTCACGGTTTTATCATGCGGTCGGGCGGCGCAGGCTGGTTTTCTGCTGTTCGACTGCGATGGTAATGCCCGGCACGCGGTCGCCTTGCAGCACCACGTCGAACGCCATCAGCTCGTCGCGGCGGAAGGCATGCACCTGCACACTCTCGCCGACCTTGTAGCGCGACAGCAGGCCGTCAACATTGGACGGGTTGCCGCTGACGCGCAGGCCGTCGATGGCCACCAGCAGGTCGTTGGCCGACAGTCCGGCCTTCTGCGCAGCGCCGCCGTCATGCACGGCACTCAGCTTGCAGTCGGCGCCTTCGCGGCCGAGGTTGACGTCGAAGCTGGGTTTGGACGATTTGCGTTCGTCCTTGTAGCCGACGCCGAACTGCGGCAACAGCTTGGCCAGCGGCACGTCTTCAGTGCCGCGGATGTATTTGTCGAAGAAAGTCTTCAGCTTGAAGCCGGCCACGGTGTCGAACAGGGCCTCCACTTCTTCCGGCGTCACGCCGCGCGGCTTGCCGTTGTAGAAGTCGCGGCCGAATTTCTGCCACAGGGCGCGCATGATGTCGTCCAGCGAGCGCTTGCCATTGGTCTTGGCGCGGATGGTCAGGTCCAGGCCCAGGCCGATCAGCGAACCCTTGGCGTAGTAGCTGACAATGGCATTCGGCGAGTTCTCGTCCTGGCGATAGTACTTGCCCCAGGCATCGAAGCTGGAATCGGCCACGCTTTGCTTGCTGCGGCCGCTGCCGCGCAACACCGCGCCGACGGTCTTGCCCAGCATCTTGAAGTAGCCCTCTTCCGCCAGCAGGCCGGCGCGCACCAGCATCAGGTCGTCGTAGTAGCTGGTGAAGCCTTCGAACAGCCAAAGCAGCGGGGTGTAGTTCTCCACCTGGTAGTCATACGGCGCGAACACCGCCGGCTTGATGCGCTTGACGTTCCAGGTGTGGAAGTATTCATGGCTGCACAGGCCGAGGAACTTCATATAGCCTTCGCTTGGCTCCTTGCCTTTCTGCGCCATAGTCGGCAGGTCGGCGCGCGAGCAGAACAGCGCAGTGGAAGCGCGGTGTTCCAGGCCGCCGTAGCCGTCGCCCACCACCATCGTCATGAAAACGTAGCGCTCCATCGGCGCCTTTTTCGTGCGCGGCTCGAAGAAGGCGATTTGCGTCTCGCAGATCTGTTTCAGGTCGGCGCAGACGCGCGCGATGTCGAGCTTGGGCACACGGCCGGTGAACACCACGTCGTGCTGCACGCCTTGCGCCTTGAAGCTGGCCATTTCGAACGTGCCCATTTCCACCGGGCTGTCGATCAGTTCGTCGTAGTCCTGGGCGATGTAGGTACCGAAGCCGTAGCGCCTGGCCTTCAGTTCTTTCAGTGCAGTGGCGACGCGCCACTTGGCCGCTGCTTCGTGGCCCGGGCGCTGGATGTCAACCACATGCGGCTCGCCTTCCTGCCCGGCTGCGCGCAGGAATACACTGGTGCCATTGAAGAAGCCGTGGGTCTGGTCGAGGTGGGCGGCGCGTACCGACAGGTCCCAGGCATAGACTTCGTAGTGCACGGTAAGCTTGCCCTTGCAGGGCGCCGCTTGCCAGGAGTGCTTGTCGAGCTTTGCCAGTTCGACCGGCTGGCCGCTTGCCTCGGCGCGGATCTGCACGATGTTGCGCGAAAATTCGCGGATCATGTAGCTGCCGGGAATCCAGGCTGGCAGCACCAGCACCTGGCCTTCCGGGTCCGGCGCTTCAACGGTCATGGTGACCTGGAACATATGGGTTGCCGGGTCTTTGGCGGCGATGGCGTAACTGATTTTTTTGTTTTTCATTGGATGTCGGACGGCGTGTCGATATCCTGCAGGATGCCGGGATCGTCCACCGTCAGTTCGTTAACCGGATTGTTCTTCAAGATGCCGCGGGCGCCCTGGTCGCCGGCCAGCGCCAGCAGGTCTTGCAGGTGGGCGCAACCGAAGGCGACCGGGTTGCCGCGTTGGCCCCGGTGTACCGGCGCCGCGATTGCCGCAGAATTTGCGCCGATCGCACTTGCCAGCACGGCCATGGTGGCTGGCCGCACATAAGGCATGTCGGCCAGCGCGATCAGCCAGCCGTTCGCGTCGCGCGCATGCTGCACACCGCAAACCAGCGAAGCGGCCATGCCGTCGCCTGCATTCGCACAGGCAACGACTTCGCAACCAAGGCCGCGCAACAGGTTTGCTGTAACCGCGTCTTCCGTGCGGACCACGGCGATTACGCGCGGCACCGCAGCCAGCAAGGCGCGGGCACTGGCGACGACGACGGGATCTCCGTTCGGCAGCGCCTGCAGCAGCTTGTAGCGCTCTCCTGTCGGATCGAAACGGCTACCGCGGCCAGCGGCGAGCAAAATGCCTGCGACGGCGCTATCAGCAATGCCCGCTGCAGGCGGCGCAGCGGGAAGCGGTTCGGCGTATGGCGTGACCACGCCCTTCACGGCGCCGGCGTCCGCAGCAGCGGCGGACGCGTGGGCGGCGATGGGGGCGGCCACGTGCGCTGCCTGCCTTAGGCCTTGGCCAGGTCGAACGGCAGCTTGCGAACGCGCTTGCCGGTCAGCTTGAACACTGCGTTGGCCAAGGCCGGAGCCAGCGGAGGCAAGCCAGGCTCGCCCATGCCGGTAGGGTTGTCGGTCGAAGCGACAGTGAACACCTCCACCACCGGCATGTCCGTCATGCGCGCCACCGTGTAGTCGTTGAAGTTCGACTGTTCGACCATGCCGTCCTTCAGCGTGATGGCTGCGCCAGGCAAGGTGGTGCCAAGTCCCATCAAGGCAGCCCCCTGCACCTGCGCTTCAATGGTCATCGGATTCACCGGCAGGTTGCAATGCACGCCGGCCGTTACCTTGTGTACTTTGGGCTGGCCATTCCTGATCGACGCCACCACAACATAAGCCACGGAGGTTTCGAACGATTCGTGCAGCGCCACGCCCCAGGCCTGGCCTTTCGGCAGCCTGGTTTTGCCATAGCCCGACTTTTCGACCGCCAGGTTCAACGCGGCCAACTGGCGCGCATGCTTGGGGTCGATCAGCTTGCGGCGGTATTCCACCGGATCCATTTTCGCCACATGCGCCGCCTCGTCGATCAGCGTCTCCATCACGAACGCGGTGTGGGTCGAGCCCACGGAGCGCCACCACAGCACCGGCACGTTGGCCTTCACGTTATGCACGCTCAGGTTCATCGGCACCGAATATGGATCGCCCATGCCTTCGACCATGGTCGCGTCCACGCCATCCTTCACCATCATCGGCTCGAACGGCGTGCCGGTGATGATGGACTGGCCGACGATCACATGGTTCCAGCCAACGATATTGCCCTTGGCGTCAAAACCGATATCGGCCTGGTGCACATGGGAAGGACGGTAGTAGCCGCCCTTGATATCGTCTTCGCGGCTCCAGATCAGCTTGACGGGGCCCTTGCCCCAGGCCTTGGCGACGTTCACCGCTTCCACGATGTAGTCGGAAGTCGGCACCGCGCGGCGGCCGAAACCGCCGCCGGCCATCATGGTGTTCAGCGTGACCTTGTCCGGCGTCAGGCCGGCAGCCTTGGCGGCAGCTACCGCGTCCAGCGTCTGGAACTGGCTGCCCGCCCAGATGGTGCAGGAATCGCCCTTCAGATCCACCACGCAGTTCAGCGGCTCCATCGGCGCGTGCGCCAGGTACGGGAACTCATAGGTCGCGCTGATTTTCTTCGGCGCCGTGGCGATGGCCGCGATATCGGCCTTCTTCACCGGCGTGCCGGCTTTCTTCGCCAGCGCCTTGTACTCGGCCAGCTGTTTCTTGCTGCTGACCTTTTCCAGGCCTTCGGTATCCCACTCGACCACCAGCGCCTCGCGGCCCTGCTTGGCCGGCCAGTAGCCGTTTGCCACCACAGCCAGGCCGCTGCCGCCACGGTCGGTATCGACCTTGATGACATCGATCACGCCCGGAATGGCCTTGGCCTTGGACGCATCGAACTTTTTCACTTTGCCGCCGAAAACCGGCGCACGCGCCACCAACGCAACCTTGGTGCCTTCCGGCTTGAAGTCCATGCCGAATTGCTGGGTGCCGCTCGACTTGGCGCGCGCGTCCAGGCGCGGTGTCGGCTTGCCGATGATGGTGAAGTCCTTGATGTCCTTCAGTTTCACATCCTTGGGCACCGGCTGCTTCATGGCCGCATCGGCCATCGCACCGAACGTCGCGCTCTGGCCGGACGGGCCGCTCAGCATGCCTTTCGAAGCGCGCACCTGGGAAACCGGCACTTTCCACTGCTCGGCTGCCGCAGCAACCAGCATGGCGCGCGCTCGGGCGCCGATCTCGCGGTGCTGCTGCCAGGAGTGCTTGACGGCGGTCGAGCCACCAGTCATCTGGATGCCGAAGTTGGGGTCTTTGTACGGATCGCCGGCCGGCGCCAGCGAAGAGCGCACCTGCGACCAGTCTGCATCCAGCTCCTCGGCGATCAGCATCGGCAGGGCCGTATGCACGCCCTGGCCGAATTCGAGGCGGTTGACCTGGATGGTGACGGTATTGTCCGGTGCGATATGCAGGAAGGCATTGGGCGCCACCGGCGGCTTGGCCGGTGCGTCGGCAGCCAGGGCGCGGGCAAAGCGCCCGCCGCCGCTGGCCACGTAGAAGCCGAGGATCAGGCCACTACCGGCCTTCAGGAAAGTACGGCGCGACACCCCTTCAGGAGCCACGCCGTCCGCTTGAGCTGCCATGAACCATTCTTTGCGCATGGCGGCCTCCCTTAAGCGATGGATTTCGCGGCGTCTTTGATGGCGGCGCGGATCCGTTGATAGGTGCCGCAGCGGCAGATATTGCCCGACATGGCGTTGTCGATATCGCTGTCAGTCGGCGCCTTGTTGGTGCGCAGCAGGGCCGTCGCGCTCATCACCTGGCCGCTCTGGCAGTAGCCGCATTGCGGTACATCGTGCTTGACCCAGGCATCCTGCACCGCCTTGCCCACCTTGTCGCCGGACATGGCTTCGATGGTGGTGATCTTCTGTCCCACCGCCGCCGAAATCGGCGTCACGCAGGAGCGGATTGCCTGCCCTTCCAGGTGCACCGTGCAAGCGCCGCACATCGCCATGCCGCAGCCAAACTTGGTGCCGGTCATATTGAGATTGTCGCGCAGGGCCCAGAGGATGGGCGTAGAAGGGTCGGCGTCGACTTGTACGTCGCGCCCGTTGATGTTCAATGTGACCATGCCAGCTCCCTGATTAAGTTATCTCCGGGGTCAGCCCTGGCAATCGGACCAGCGGTCCGATTGTTGGACCTGACCCCGCATTTTTACTTGATGGTGGCGAACTTTGCTTCCAGCGTTCGCTGGTCGACTGCTCCTGCAATGCGGCTGCCGTCGGCGAAGAAAATCGCCGGCGTGCCATTGATGCTCATTTTCTGGCCCAGGGCCAGTACCTTTTCGTTTGGCGCGGTGCAGCCATTTGGCGCAACCGGCGCGGCTTTGCCGTTCAACATCCATTCATCCCAGGCCTTGTTGCGGTCGGACGCGCACCAGATGTTCTGCGACTTGGTGACCGAATCGGGCGACAGGATGTTGTACAGGAAGGTGTAGACGGTCACATTGTCCGTATTGGCCAGGGTGGTCTGGCGGAAGCGCTTGCAATAGCCGCAGTTCGGATCTTCGAAAATCGCCATCACGCGCTTGCCGTTGCCCTTGACGGTCTTCAGCGCCAGCTCGAACGGCAGGTCGTCGAACTTGATCTTGTTCAGGTCATCGATGCGGGCCTGGGTCAGGTCGGTGCGGGTCTGCAGGTCGAGGATATGGCCTTCCAGCAGGTAGCGGCCGGTCGGATCGGTGTAGCGCACTTCGTTGCCGATGGTTACCTCGTACATCCCAGGGATCGGGGACTTCTTGACGGAGTCGATCTTGACGCCGTTCAGGCGCTCCGCCAGGGCCTTGCGCAGTTGCGCATCTTCTTTTGCGTTCTGCGCGTCTGCACAGGACATCAGCATGACCGAAGCCATTACCAATACCAACTTACTCTTCTTCATAGGGTCTCCGCTTTACAGCTTTCCGAGGGCATGTGAAATCAGCCGGCGCTTTACGCCCGGCAATTTATCCAGCAAGTTTAGCCCGAAATTGCGCACTGCGCGCACCGGTTCGAGATCGGTGCCGAACAGGCGCTCCAGGCCATCCGTGGTGGCCAGCATCAGGCTTACTTCTTCCTTGCGTGCGCGGGCATAGCGCGCCAGCACACGATCATCGCCGATGGAACGGTGCTCTTCCCGTTCCGCCACGGCTTTTACCAGTTCCTGCACGTCGCCAAAGCCCAGGTTCATGCCATGCCCGGCCAGCGGGTGCACCACGTGGGCGGCATCGCCTACCAGGGCCACGCGCGGCGCCACCATCGAATGGGGGCGCATCAGCCGCAACGGGAAAGCCTTGACCACTTCCGGCTGCAGCGGGCTCAGCTTGCCCAGCTTTTCCTGGGCAAAAGCGGCCAGCCGTTGCGCCAGCGCCGTGGCGCCTTCGCGGCACAGCGAGTCGGCCAGCATGTCCGGCGCCGACCACACCAGCGACACCTGCTGGCCCGGCAGGGGCAGCAAGGCCACGATGCCCTGCTCGCCGGTGAACCACTGGTGCGCAACGCCATGATGCGGCAATTCGCACGCAAAGTTCGAGACCACGCCGCTCTGGTTATAGGGGCGGTAATCGAGGCCGATATCGCACTGGCCGCGCACCCAGGACTGGGCACCGTCGGCGCCAACCACCAGCGAGGCGCCGAGGTGGGAACCATCGTCCACGGTGATCACGGCCCCCTGCTCGTCATGCTTCAGTGCGACCGCCTTGCCGTGCACGAAATGCACGTTCTGGGCGAAGCGCAGCGCCGCATCGAGGGCCTGGTCCAGGTTACGGTCTTCCACGATCCAGCACAGGGTGCCGGTATGGGCGCCATAAGCGTCGAAATTCAGCGCGCCGGCCTTGCTGCCGTCGCCATTGACCAGCATGGCGTCGACCGGGGCGATGCGCGACTGCTCCATGGCTCCCCATACTTTCAGGGAATCGAGCACGCGGTGGGCAGTGTGATTGAGGGCGAACACGCGGACATCCCAGCTCGCATCATCCGCGCGAGCCGGTGCCGGCGGCGGCCCTAGCAAGGTCACACTCAATCCGGATTGTGCAAACGCGAGGGCGGCCGTCTTGGCAATCGCGCCATTGCCGACGATGCAGACCGCAGTCTGCATATGGTGATGCGTGGGCTTGTTCATCCGCGCATTATAGCTTTCCCTCAATGGAAAAAGGCTATTGCAAACCTAGGATTCCCTGCTATAATGCTGCCTCTTGGCCTGGTAGCTCAGTTGGTAGAGCAGAGGATTGAAAATCCTTGTGTCGGTGGTTCGATTCCGCCCCGGGCCACCAAGAATAAAAAGTGAAGACGCCGATCCTTGTGATCGGCGTTTTTCGTTTCTGCGGCTGCGGCAACTGACTGCCCAACAGTAGCCCTTCCTTATCTACCAAATTTTCCTGTCGGAAAACTTTACATTTCATCAATGTAGCGCCGGCCCCTACCCTAGCCAATCCCAATTAAAACAAGGACCTACAGCAATATTTCCAAGTTGGCATAGACATTGCTCTGCTGTACGCACCTATTTACCATAGAGAAAACAGCATGCTGAAAATTAAGACGCTAGCGGCCGCCACGGCCATCTTTTCCACCATGTCGGCCGCCCAGGCCGGCGTATTCCTCGCCGGTACCGCGACCAACAACATCGCCACCGCATTGACCAATCTGGGTGTTTCCTACGTCAGCGTAGGCGGCGCCATGCCGGCTGGCGTGGGCGCTGGCGACACGCTGGTGCTGTCCTTCGACGGCGGCAGCGGTCCATACCTGAACTACACCAGCGCCCTGAACGCCGGCCTCGACGTCATCGTGTTCGGCGGTTCCTGCGACGGTGCTGCCGGCTTCAGCGCCTGGATGGGCCAATACATCAACAACACTGGCGGCTGCTGGCATACCGACGGCGCCTGGACCACCGTCGCCAACAACACCGCTACCCAATTCATGCCTGGCACCTACCTGCCGCAAGCGAATACCGTGACCTTCCACATGACCCACCTGCTGGCGACGCAAGACACCGTCATGCTGGGCGTGAACGGCGAGGGCAATAACATTGCCGCGCTGCGTACCTACGCCAACGGCGGCTCATTCAACTACCTTGCAATGGATCCGGGCCCCTACGGCACCGCGGGCGATATGACCAACTTCACCATGCCTTACTTGCGTGGCGCCCTGGCCGCCGCCGCGCAAGTGCCGGTTCCGCCAAATGCGGTGCCGGAGCCAGCCTCCCTTGGCCTGTTCGGCCTGGCCCTGCTGGGCATGGGCTTCGCCCGCCGCCGCAAGCAGTAAGCAGCAAAGCCAGCAAGGAAAAACGCCGGCCCACCCAGGCCGGCGTTTTCGTTCGTGCACGGTGGCCGCTGGCTTTACCTGCGCCAGGCGCCCAAGGTATTATCAATCATGCACAGCGCGAACAAGCCAGTCCGGCGCACGCCCCGGCAATACCGTTCACACCTGACGGTGGAAGCCGTTCTTGCCGCTGTCCCCCTGGTTTTGAAGCGGCACGGCGCAGGCGCGATGACGACGAACCGCATTGCCGAAGTGGCCGGAGTCAGCATCGGGTCCCTTTACCAGTATTTCCCCGACAAGCAGGCGGTGTTCAGCGCATTGCATGAGCGCCATGTGGCGGATACGCGGAGCATCCTGGAGCGCCATGCCGCAGCGTACAAGTCATCGTCGTTCAGCGCGTTTGCCGTGGCTCTTGTTGAAGATCTGCTCGACCTTCATTCCGTCGACGCGGAATTGCACCAACTGATTGCCGCCGCAACCAAGGTGGGACCAGAGCATTTTCGCGCCGGGCTGCAGGCGACATTTGCCGAGGCCATCGCCCGCTGCGGCGCCAGGGAGACGGACCGGGTTCTGTTCGTGCTGCCAAACCTGGTTGAGGGGCTGGTGCATGGGGCGACAATGTCGCCACTCTCCGCCCGCGATGCCAAAGGCGAGGCAGTGAAGGCGACGCTCGCTTATTTGACGGCCCACCCGGAACTCGGCTGACAAGTCGAGCCCTTCAGGAGCGCCTTGCCCTTCCGCCAAACGCGCCGAGGTTTTCCTTGATCCAGTCGCCAAAGCTTCTTGGCGCCCTTCCCAGCTGCTGCTCTACCCCCTTGCCGACCGTGGCAAGGCGGCCCTCGCGCACGGCGCGCCAGATATCGACCAGCGCTGCGGCGTAGGGGCGATCAGCCCACAGCAGTGCTCCGGCGAGAGCCTCCCGGTCCGACATGGATTCATATCGAACGGGTTTGCCGATCGCGTCACCGATCGCCTCGACCATATCCCGGTAACTCAGTGCCTCGCGCCCGGTGATGACGAGCGACCTGTTACGAGTGTGCTTCCGAGCCAGGACCGCTACAACGACTTCCGCGATATCGTCCGGATGGATGAAGGCAATCCTGCCCTCGCCGGTCGATGAGTGGAGAACACCGTCCGCGCGGATCGCATTCGCCCAGCTCAGGGCATTGGACATAAAGGCGGCGGGTCGGATGAATGTGTGTGGCACGCCGCTCTTGCGTATGGCTTCCTCTCCGCGCGCGTGCCATGGCCCTGTCCCCACGCCAGCGGCGGCGTCGAGCGTCGAGAGTTTGATCAGGTGCCGGAACTTGCCTGGCGCGCCGCCAAAGCGCAGTTGCGGTCTCTTTCTGCCAAATCGGAACCGCTGTTGACGAGAAATAGCGCCTCGCATCCCTCGAATGCCGCAGCCAGTTGATCGACAGGGCCGGCAAGGTCGCCGATCCGGATGTCGACGCGGCCGCCGAAGAATTTCCGCGCCTTTCCTTTATCGCGTACCAGCACGCAAGGTATCTCTCCTTGGCTCAGCAGGCGCGCGGTGACGAGTGAACCAATGTTTCCGGTCGCCCCAGTGACCAGGTACTTCATGCCAGGCCGCACCAGGCGCACAGCACCTCGAGCGCAACGCACTGCTGCCCGGATGCGGCGAAATGAAGTCCGTCCACGTCATTACGATTACGCACACCGAAGCGAGCGAGCATTAGTTCTTGCGACATATTCATGGTGAGCACCCTCTTAAGCTTTGTCAGCGCCAAGTTTGGGTGGGAATCGCACGACCGGCAACTCGCGTTTCGGAGAAGCTAACTCGTTGAAATATAAGCATTTCGGGGTGCGGTACTCAGGTATTATTTTTGTCGGGAAATCTTACACATTGCCATCCGAACAACGAATTTCACTAGTAAATCAAGCCCTAACTGCTTGTAACTACAAGTGAAACTTGCAATCTTATTGCAATGGCATGATATGTGCTAAGCATGTTGGGTCTTTTTTAACTTTCAGGACCCAATATGAAAACTGTTCGCCAGTTCCTGGCTGCCATCGCGCTGATTGCCCCTTTGTCCGCCTTTGCCTTCCCGATCGCTGCCGCCGGCACCGAAGGCAACCCGGTGCTGGTTGGCAGCGTCGCCAACATCATCGCCCGCTATGAAGGCAATTCCGCTTCCTACAGCAACGACCTTTACCTCGTCACCGATGATGGCATCGTGGGCAACGATATTTTCCTGTTCAATAACCATAGTTCCGCCGTTGGCGCGACTATGGACTTGGGCAGCTTTGCCGTTGGCAGTGAGCTGGTGTTCCGCCTGCACGTCAACAACACCAACACGGACTACTTTACCGGCCCGGCCGGCCGCAACCCGGACGGTTCTTTCCACGCACGCGTCCAGGGCGCCTGGCTGCCTAACACCACGCTGGTGAGCTTTGAAGACCTGTACAACGGTCCTTTCGATTTCAACGACCTGAGCTTCTCTTTCACCAACACCACCACCCCGGACGTTCCTGCCAGCGTGCCGGAACCAGCCAGCATGCTGCTGCTGGGCCTGGGCCTGGCCGGAATCGCCGCTTCGCGCCGCAAGCCACGCAAGTCTTAAGCAGGGTAAACACGGAAAACGCCGATCCATGTGATCGGCGTTTTTGTATTGGGGACCGTACCAGCTTGACTTGCGCCGCAGCCCGCCCTATATTAAACCAATCGGTTAATTAAGTAATTGGTGAAATTCGATGCAAGACGCGCTCAGCCAAACCTTTTCTGCCCTGGCAGACCCGACGCGGCGCGCCATGCTGGCGCGGCTGTCGCAGGGAGAAGCCAACGTTTCCGACCTCGCCGAACCCTTCCTGGACGAGATGAGCCTGCCGGCCATCACCAAGCACTTGCAGGTACTCGAAAAGGCCGGCCTCATCACCAAGACGCGCAAGGCGCAATGGCGTTCCTGCAAGATCAACGGCGATGGACTGAAGGATGCAGCCGACTGGATGGAGCAATACCGCGTGTTCTGGGAAGCGAGCTTCGATCGCCTCGACGCCTACCTGAAAACCGTCACCGCCCAAAAACCACCTAAAGGAGAAGAAAATGCCTGAATTCAGCGCCCCGAATGAAATCCGCATTGTCCGCCTGTACGATGCCCCCGTGCAGGCTGTCTGGGATGCATGGACCGATCCGGCCCAGGTAGCCCAATGGTGGGGGCCGCGCGGCTTCACGCTCACCACGCATAGCAAGGAGTTGCGGGTCGGCGGAAACTGGCGCTATACCATGCATGGCCCGGATGGCACCGACTATCCGAACACCACGGTTTATCACGTAGTGGAACCGCTGCGCAAACTGGTCTACGACCACGGCGCCACCGACGACACCCCGCCGCTGTTCCGCGTCACCGTGCTGTTTGACGAAGTGGAGGGCAAGACCCGCATGGACATGACCATGGGCCTGGCCGATGCCGAAGCGGCAGCGCAAACCCGCCAGTTCATCAAGCACGCCAACGGCGATTCGACCTGGGACCGCCTGGCCGAATACCTGGGCAAGCGCCTGGCGGACGAAGACAAGTTCGTCATCAACCGCAGCTTCGAAGCGCCACTGGAAACCGTGTTCGACATGTGGACCAGGCCCGAGCACCTGGCCCGCTGGCTGCCGCCTACCGGCATGGAAATGCGCTTCTTGCGCACAGACATCCGCACTGGCGGCGCGTCGCTGTACTGCATGAGCAATGCGGCCATCACCATGTATGGCCGCGCGCACTACGAGCAGATCCGCCGCCCCGAGCTGCTGGTCTACACCCAGCAATTCTGCGACGAGAACGAAAATGTCTCGCGCCACCCGATGGCGCCGGTGTGGCCGGAAACCATGCGCACCACAGTGCAGTTCGCGGCCGAAACGCCGCAGCGCACCAGGGTTACCGTGACATGGGAAGTGGCAGGCAAAGCTACGGCGGCGGAACTGGCTGCCTTCCTTGAACACCGCGCCAGCATGACGCAGGGCTGGAGCGGATCCTTTGACAAGCTCGACGCCGCTCTGGGCGCCTGAGCTCAATTGAAGCCCCTGCCGGCAAAGCGGCAGGGAGGCCTCAGTTACGGCTTGGAGACGGGCACCCCAGCGGCTGCACCGGCAGCGGCTTTGGCGAAGTCTCCGGCCTTGATCACCGAAACGGCTTCCGGCTTCAGGTTGGCGCGCAGTGCTTCGTTAACCTGCGCCAGGGTCAATGCACTGACTTTGGCTTCCAGGTCCTTGTCGAAGGCCATGGTGCGGTCGAAGCTCAGGTAGTTCGCCAGGCGGCCAGCCAGGCCGGCGTCGACGGTGCGGCCCACTTGCTGCGATTGCAGCCAGGCTTTCTTGGCATCGGCCAGTTCGGCGTCGGTGAAGCCATCCTTGAGCGCCTTGCCCAGCTCCTCACGCAGCGCGGCTTCCACCTTGGCGGTGTTTTGCGGCGCACTGATCGCGAAGGCCAGCCACGAGCCGGCCGGGTCGCGCGATGGCACGGACAGTTGCGAACCCACGCCATACGACAGGCCTTCCTTCTGGCGGATGCGATCGGCAAGCCGGCTGCGCATGGCGCCGCCGCCCAGCATGTAGTTGCCCATCAACAGTGCCGGATAGGCCGCCGCGTCGTCCTTCATCGGCACCGGCTGGATCGCGAGCAGGGCCGAGTTGGCCTTGTCCGGGGTTTCCAGCGAAATGTTCTGGCCTGCCACCTGCTTCATTTCGCTGGCGATGCGAGCGTATGGCTGCTCCGCCTTCCAGTTGCCAAACAGCCTGGCTGCTTGCGCCTGCACTGCGGCGACGTCGAAATCACCCACCACGGACAGGGTGGCGTTGCCGGCGCCGTAGTAGGCTTTGTGGAAGGCTTTGACCTGTTCCACGGTCGCAGCCTTTACTTCCGCCAGTTGCTCCGGCAAGGTCATGGCGTGGCGTGGATGGCCCGCAGGGAAAGTATCGGTCAGGCGCTGCATTGCATTGCTGGCCAACGGTTGCGGCTCCGTCATTTGCTGCTCGGTGCCCGAGATCATCTCGCGCTGCTGCTCGGAGAAGTCCATCGCGGTCAGCGCCGGCTTCATCATCGATTCGCCCAGCAAGTCCAATGCGGCCGCCAGCTTGTCGCGCGTGGTGGTCACGTTGACAGTCACGCCTTCGGCGCCGCCGTTGACGTTCACGTTGGCCTTCAGCTTGTCGAGGGCATCCTTGACTTCCTGGCGCGACAAGCGCTCGGTACCGCTCAACAGCAACGACGCGGCCAGGTTGCCGATGACGGCCTTGCCCGCCAGGTTCTCGGCAGTTCCCATGCGCAGCTGGATCGACGCGCTGACGGTGTTGCCCTTGGTGCTCTTAGGCAGCAACGCCAGCTTCATGCCGTTGGCCAGCACCGAACGCTGGGTGCGTTTCTCGATGTTGTCGGGGCTCGGATCGAACACCTCGCCCTGGGCGATCGCTGCGCGGCCCTTGTAGTCCTTGACCAAGGCGGCGACGTCCGGCGTCTTCGGCACTTCGCTGCGGTCGGCCGCGTCGGTCGGGATGAAACGCGCCAGGGTCCGGTTGGAAGGCTTCAGGTACTTGAGCGCGACGGCCTGCACTGCTGCCACGTCGATTTTCTCGACCTGGTCGCGGCGCTGGTGGAACAGGCGCCAATCGCCGGCGGCCTGGGCCGAGGTCAGGGCAATGGTAAAGCGGGCGGTGTCGTTGACGGTCTGGTCGATGTCTTTGGCGATCGAGGCCTTGGCGCGCTCGACTTCAGCTTCGGTCACCGGATTGGATTTGATGTCCTCCAGCGCCTTCAGCATCGCCTCTTCCACCGCTGCGGTCTGGCCGTCTTTCGGCACCACGGCAGCGAACAGGTGATAGCCCGGCTCCATCTGGTTGAAATCGAGGTCCGCCACGGACGATGCCAGCTTGGCATCGACCAGGGCTTTGTGCAGGCGGCCGCCGGGTGCCTCGGACAGGACGCGTCCCAGCACTTGCAAGGCTGCCGCATCGGCATGGCTGGCCGGGGCAACGTGGTAGCCGGCGGCGACGATCTGGGTGCCGCCAGTGCGGCGGATGGTGACCGAACGCTCGCCGTCCTGGGTCGGTTCCGCAGTATAGGTTGGGGCCAGCACGCGGGCCGGCTTGGGAATCTTGCCGAACAATTCGTTGATCTGGGCCAGTACCTTGGCCTCGTCGAAGCGGCCCGCCACCATCAGGATCGCATTGTCAGGCTGGTAGTAGCGCTGGTAAAACGCGCGCAGGCGCTCAATGCTCACGCCTTCGATGTCGGAACGGGCGCCAATGGTCGACTTGCCGTAGTTGTGCCAGTCGAAGGCGACCGACATGGTGCGCTCGAGCGTGACGCGGAACGGATCGCTTTCGCCCCGTTCGAATTCATTGCGGACGACCGTCATTTCGCCCTTCTGGGTCTTGTCGTTCCACAGGTCGTCCTTGCTGATCGGCGAATTGACCATGCGGTCGGCTTCCAGCTCCAGCATCAGCTTCAGGTTGTCGTCGTTGGCCGGGAAGGTCGCGAAGTAATTGGTACGGTCATACCAGGTGGTGCCGTTGAAGCGGCCGCCGGTCTGGTTCAGCACTTCCACCGGAGTCTTGCTGCCTTTCTTGATGCCGAAGTTGGCGGTCGGCTTGAACAGCAAGTGTTCCAGCAAGTGAGCCATACCGGTTTCGCCATAGTTTTCGTGGCGCGAACCGACCATGTAGACGATGTTGGTGGTCAGGGTCGGTTTGCTCGCGTCCGGGAACAGCAGCACGCGCAGGCCGTTGGCCAGCCGGTATTCGGTAATCCCCTCGACCGAGGTGACTTTGACTGCAGCAGCCTTGTTGGCGGCGGCCTTGGCCGGCACTGCGGGCGCGCTGGCGAATGCAGGCGACAGGATCCCTGCGCTGAGCATGATGGCGGTAAGAAGCTTCACTCTGGGTAGTTCCTATATAAAAATAAAGGTTACAAATTATATAACCATGAACTTGCCTAGATGAAAATTCTTCAACTTACCCCCTCAAGTCACCATAAGTGCCTGCCGTCTATCACGGTGACATCGGCCGTGGCAGCATCAAAGTCATCGAACAGGCGTGCGTTGACACCTATGCGGCGGGTCTGCCCATCCCAGCTCCCGTCACGCTGGAAATCGGGCGAATCGGAATAAGTAGCGCAGCCGCACAACGGGCAGAAATGGTGCGCCACCGCCCGGGTTTTCCAGCGGTAGGCAGTGTCGCCCGACGGAGCCGGAACGAGCTTGAACTGGCCCGGCGAAAAATAGGCCAGCAGGGCGCCGCGCTTGGCACAAAACGAGCAAGTGCAGCGCGTGAGTTCAGGGGGAATCTCGCCATCGATTTCAAACGCGACGGCACCACAGTGGCAACTTCCTTTGATAGTCATGGCTGGCCTCCCTGTGCAAATCGTCAATGTAGCGCCATCGACGACTCTGGAGCGCGCAGCAAACCGTTATTACCAATATAATGCCGTCCCATGAAAAATCACCTGCAACTCGCCATCGCGGCGCTCACATTTTCCAACGCCGCACTGGCCAATGACGGCATTGCCGCGGTTGGCGTTGGCGGCATTGTGTTCGGCAAGACCGACGCCATTGCCATGAAAAAGGAAGTGCTGAACATCAGCCATAACCTGATCAGCGTCGACTATGAATTCCTCAACGAGTCGACCAGGGACGTCGATGAAACCATCGTCTTCCCCCTGCCGGCCTACCCTGCCGCCCAACAGGGCAGCGATACTTACTACGGCCAGCCAGACGGTTTTTCGATCCGGGTGGATGGCAAGCCGGTGGCATTCCAGAGCAGGCTGGTAGCCCGCTCGCCTGACGGCGATGACGTCACTGCACAATTGCGCAAACTCGGCTTCAGCAACAAGGAAATTGCCTACTCCCCCACGTTCGCCTACAAATCAGGCAAGGTCGCTGCCTTCACCGAACAGCAAGCCAGGCAGATGATCAAGCTGGGCTTGCTCGACAAGGAATCCCGCGAGCCGACCTGGACAGTAGAAGTCAACTACGTCTGGACCCAGAAATTCCCTGCCAATAAGATCGTCCGCGTCCACCACGACTACCGCCCCTTCGTCGCCGGCGGCCCCGGTGAATCGGCCATGCATGAAGATTTCGCAAAGATCTATTGCACCGACCAAAGCTACCTGAACGCCCGGGCCAAGGTTGAAGCACGCAAGAACGGCTACCTCAATACCCACAACGTGTCCTACATCCTCACCACCGGCAACACCTGGAAAAACGGCATCGAAGACTTCACGCTGAATATCGTCAAGCGCAAGCCGGATGAACTGATCAGCCTGTGCTTCCCCGGCGACTTCAAGAAGATCGATGCGCGCACTTACCAGGTACGCCTGCAGAACTTCCACCCGACCCAGGACCTCGACGTCCACTTCGGCAATGTCGATAACGACGAAGACCAAAGCGGCGTCATGCCGGTGCTGCCGAAATGAGTGCAATCAATTGGCGGCTGCACGCTTGCTGTAGATGACCAGCTCCTTTTCGGGCTTGTCCAGCGTGCCGCGCATCGGGATCGTGCGCACCTTGCGATAGAGGGTGTCTTCGCCCAGCAAGGATTCAAACGCGGCCATGGCTGGCTGGTCCGCCAGATAGCCGGGCTGGATCACGATGGTGTCGATCCGGTGTTGCGCCAGGAGCTGCAGGATCTCGCGCCGTCCATACCCGAGGTCTCTGATGCCCAGTTCGCGCATGATGGCGATTTCCACGAACAGCTTGTCGGCGCGCCGTACTCCGACATCCGGCCGCAGGTCCAAAGTGCGCAAGTCGTAGATGAAGTTGCCATCACGGTGCGCCGAGATCAGCACATTGCTGTTGCGCGGAGCCAGCTCCGCCGCCAGTTGCGCCGCCTCCTTGAAGCCTGCGACATATGGCACGGGCGGCATCAGGGCAAGCTGGGCGAGCTGCCAGGCGGCCAGTGCCGGAATCGCGACCGGCGCCAGGCGCCCGCCAATTGTCGCAAGGCCTGCAACAGCGGCCAGGAAGAGGAAGGTAATTCCAGGCAGGTTGAAGCGTCCGTCCTTGTTCGACACAACGGTAAAGAACAGCCAGGCACAGAGGGCGAACGCCAGCAGGACCCTGGCCACCGGCGGCAGCTTGCGCAGCGCAGCAGCTCGCACAATCGCTCCCAGCCCCACAATAACCAGGACGATGCAAGGCCAGCCGAATTGCTGCGGCAGTCGCCTGAGGTACCAGGTCCAGTTCTCCAGCGTCCACAAGCCCGGCATGCCCGGCACGGCCGTGGCGAGCGATTGGTTGACCTGGCTGAAATGGGCCACCATCAGCACTGCCGGCGCGGTCACGCACCCCATCAACACGAATGCCGCCAGGCGTTGGCGCAGCGGCGCCGGGTTGGCGTAGCGATGGAGGAAAAGGAAATACAGGAACGCCGGCACGGCAAACATGGCCTGCACCCGGGTCAGCATGGCCAGGCCCATCAGCAGTGCGCTCAGGTAAAGCCACAGCCGCCCGCCAAGTTCGAGGTAACGCAGCAAGGCATAGCCGGTCGCCAGCAGCATGGCCAGCGCCGGCACGTCGAGTTGCACCTGGCGCGACCACAGGGCAAACGGCGCCAGGCTCAACATGGCCAGCACGGCCGCCCCCGCCGTCAGCGGCCCCAGCAAGCGGCGCAACAGCAGGTAGGACATGCTCCCGGCCAGCAGCACATACAGGCTCACTGCCGCCTGCGAGGCCGCATGGTTGGCGCCCAGCACGAGCAGCACAGGCACTGAGCTCAAATAAAAAAACGGCGGGTAAAAGCCGACATTGACCGCCGGATAGCGCTGGTAGTAATCGGCCGCGAAACGCAGCGGGTCGAGCAAGCCGCCATCGAGCAGGAAGTCGCGGATAAATACCCCGTTCATCGCATGGCGCGAAGCGTCATACCACCAGAAATCGCCATTGGTCGGCGCCGTATGGAAGTAATACAGGGCGAGCATGGCGATTGCGCCAAGCGCAGCCAGTGCGCGCAGCCGGAGCGCCAATGCTTCGCTCATCGGTCCAGCTTCCTGCGGAATCCCGCGCCGACCACCCGATCCACATGGAAGCGCGGTCGCTTCTTGGAAGCTTCATACACCTTGGCCAGGTATTCGCCAATCACGCCCAGGCTAAGCAATTGCACCCCGCCCAGGAAATACATGGGCAGGACAACCGACGCCCAGCCGGGCAGCGCCTGCTCCGTGAACAAGCGCAGGAACAAGGCCCAGGCAGCCAGCAGCATGCTGCCGAACGAGACCAGCATGCCGGCGCCGGTGATCATGCGCAGCGGGTAGGCAGTGAAAGAAGTCACCCCCTGCCAGGCCAGTGCCAGCATTTTGCGCAATGGATATTTGGATTCCCCGGCAAAACGCTCTGCCCGCTCAAATTCCACCACGGAGGTCTGGAAGCCCAGTTGCATGACTATGCCGCGCAGGAACAGGTGCGTTTCCTCGTAGGAGCGCAAAGTTTCCACTGCCCGCCGCGACAACAGGCGGTAATCCGCATGGTTGAAGACAATCTGCACGCCGAGAAAGGCCAATAGCTTGTAATAGCCCTCTGCGCTGACGCGCTTGAACCAGGTGTCGGTACTGCGCTTGCTGCGCACCGCGAAAACGACTTCACTACCCGTGCAATAGGCCTTGACCATTTTCGGGATGGCTTCCAGGTCATCCTGCAAGTCCGCATCCAGGCTGACCAGCACATCACCTGGGGCCGTCATCAATCCGCACAACAGGGCATTCTGGTGGCCGCGATTTCGGCTGAGTTTGATGCCGGAAACTTCCTTGTGCTCGGCGGCGTAGCTGACAATCATGGGCCAGGTGTTGTCGCGGCTGCCGTCGTCAACATAATAGATACCGCTGCCTTGCGCCATCTGGCCACTGTCGATCCACTCCCGGAGCAGCGCCAGCAAGCGCCGCGTTGTTTCGGGCAACACTTCCTGCTCGTTATAACAGGGCAATACCAGGCTGACGACGGGCGGTACCTTGATTTCCTCTATGGACGAAAAGTCCAGAAGGCGCTGACCAGGTAGTTCCATGTGATGACTCCTAAGGTAGTCAAAACTTGGGCAATCGCCGCAGCCAGGCCAATGGCGATCAATGCGCGGAGCAAGACATAATTCAATAGCCAGCCCATGAGGGCCATCACAGTGAAGCGCAAGGCGCCGCGGTACCCGACTTCGGTACGGAAGGTCAGCCTGGCGTTCAGTAGGTAGTTTGCAATTGCGCTGAGCGCGTAACCGATCGTGGACGCAGCAAGCACATCCATGCCTGCGCCGTAGACAAACAGCAGGGTCAACACATAATGCAAAGCTGTCGCACTTCCGCCCACGACCAGGAAGCTGAACAAACTTCGCGCCGACAGAGTCTTGGTAATAGGCATGTACCAAGTTTGACATACATACATGGCTACGTGCCAGTTTTGTCGCGGGGGGCCTTGCGCCGCATTTCACATTACGAAAATCGAATCTCATATCGTAGAAAATTGCTTGGCGGCGCACCATACCGAACAGTTCATTCCGCGAAAAGCAATTTCATATCATGGCATTAAATCACTAACACACTGAATTTAAACAACAAAATATAGCTTATATGTCTTATATAAGACATGGTGCATCGCAAAAGAACGGCCTATCATTATTCCAAGTGCTTCACCTTTTTTAATCCGCTTTTTTGCTAGGAATAGACCATGTCCCACTATCAAGACGACATCCAAGCCATCGCAGCCCTGAAGGAACGCAATGGCAGCGCCTGGAACGCCATCAGCCCGGAAGCGGCCGCCCGTATGCGCGCCCAGAACAAGTTCAAGACCGGCCTGGACATTGCCCGCTACACTGCCAAGATCATGCGCGCCGACATGGCCCGTTACGATGCCGACCCATCCCAGTACACCCAGTCCCTGGGCTGCTGGCACGGTTTCATCGGCCAGCAAAAAATGATCTCGATTAAGAAGCACTTCAACAGCACCGACCGCCGCTACCTCTACCTGTCGGGCTGGATGGTTGCTGCACTGCGCTCCGAATTCGGCCCGCTGCCTGACCAGTCGATGCACGAAAAAACTGCCGTGTCGGCCCTGATCAAGGAGCTGTACACCTTCCTGCGCCAGGCTGATGCGCGCGAACTGGGCGGCCTGTTCCGTCAACTGGATGCCGCCAGCGGCGACGCCAAGAAAGCCATCCAGGACAAGATCGACAACCACGTGACCCACGTCGTGCCGATCATCGCCGACATCGACGCCGGTTTCGGCAATGCCGAAGCGACCTACCTGCTGGCCAAGCAGTTCATCGAGGCCGGTGCCTGCTGCATCCAGATCGAGAACCAGGTGTCGGACGAAAAGCAGTGCGGCCACCAGGATGGCAAGGTCACCGTTCCACACGAAGACTTCCTGGCCAAGATCCGCGCCGTGCGCTACGCCTTCCTCGAGCTGGGCGTGGATGACGGCATTATCGTGGCCCGTACCGATTCGCTGGGCGCCGGCCTGACCAAGCAGATCGCCGTCACCAGCAAGCCAGGCGACCTGGGCGACCAATACAACGCCTTCCTGGATTGCGACGAAGTCGCCGCCGACGCCCTGGGCAACGGCGACGTGATCATCAAGCGCGACGGCAAGCTGCTGCGTCCTAAGCGCCTGCCTTCCAACCTGTTCCAGTTCCGTTCCGGCACCGGCGAAGCGCGCTGTGTCCTGGACTGCATCACCTCGCTGCAGAACGGCGCCGACCTGCTGTGGATCGAAACCGAAAAACCGCACATCGGCCAGATCGGCGGCATGGTCAAGGAAATCCGCAAGGTAATCCCGAACGCCAAGCTGGTGTACAACAACAGCCCATCGTTCAACTGGACCCTGAACTTCCGCCAGCAAGCCTACGACCGCATGAAGAACGCCGGCGAAGACGTATCGGCCTACGACCGCGCCGCGCTGATGAATGTCGAGTACGACAGCACCGCGCTGGCCCTGGAAGCAGACGAGAAGATCCGCACCTTCCAGGCTGACGCAGCCCGCGAAGCCGGCATCTTCCACCACCTGATCACCCTGCCGACCTACCACACCGCGGCCCTGTCGACCGACAACCTGGCCAAGGAATACTTCGGCGACCAGGGCATGCTGGGCTACGTGGCTGGCGTGCAGCGCAAGGAAATCCGCCAGGGTATCGCCTGCGTCAAACACCAGAACATGTCCGGCTCCGACATCGGCGACGACCACAAGGAATACTTCAGCGGCGAATCGGCGCTGAAGGCCGCCGGTAAAGACAACACCATGAACCAGTTCTAAGCCTGCCCTCCAACGCAAGCAACGCCACCTTCGGGTGGCGTTTTTTATTGCCCTTCGGAATTTGTGTGGTTTCCTGGTCAATCGCTGGCGCTTAACGAAACGTCACGATTGACCTAAATAGCAGAAGCCTTCTAGCATCAACCTTGATAGCCGCTACGTGCGGCTGTCTCGCTTCTGGTGTCCAAGGCCCTTCATCCACATACGATTCCCAGGACTCATCATGTTCAAAAAACATACCGGAAATACTCGCACCAAATTCGCCATGACCGTACTGGCCGCGGCAATCAGCGCCCACTTCTCGCTCGCCAGCGCTGCCACCGACGGCAGCACGCGCGTCATCGTCGGCTTCAAAGCCGGCGGCGCGGCAAACGGCAAGGCAGCCATCGCGGCGGCGCGCGGCAAAGTGGTACAGGACCTGGCGGAAATCAACGCCACGGCAGCCGAGATCCCCAGCAGCGAACTGGCCATACTGCGCAAGAATTCCCAGGTCGATTTCGTGGAGGAGGACCAGAAGCGCTACCCCTTCGCCACCAGCACGCCGTCCACCGGCACGCCCTATATGCTGGGCCAGTTGGTCCCGTATGGCATCAGCATGGTCCAGGCCGACCAGCTGCCGGACACATACGTCAGCAACCGCACGGTCTGCATCATCGACTCCGGCATCGACCTGGCGCATGAAGACCTGAACGGCAATCACCTCAGCGGCAACAGCAATCCAGGCACCGGCAACTGGTACACCGACGAACTGCATCACGGCACCCACGTGGCCGGCACCATCGCCGCCCTCAACAACGCTGGCGTCGGCGTGGTTGGCGTCAATCCCGGCCGCCAGTTGAACATCCATATCGTCAAGGTATTCAGTGCCGACGAATGGACCTACACCTCGACCCTGATCGGCGCCGCCAACAAATGCGGCGCCGCGGGCGCCAATGTGATCAGCATGTCGCTTGGCGGCGGCGCCCCGAGCATCGCCGAGGAACTTGCTTTCGCCGGGCTGGCCAAGCGCGGCGTGCTGTCGATCGCGGCGGCCGGCAATGATGGTAACAATACCCAGTCCTATCCAGCCGGCTATTCCAGCGTGATGTCGATCGGCGCAGTGGACCAGGACATGAAGATTGCCGACTTCTCGCAATTCACGCCGAAAGTCGAGCTGTCAGCGCCTGGCGTGAGCGTGCTGTCGACGGTCCCGATGGGTTCCGGCCGCGAAACGGAATTGAAGGTTGGCGCCTCCAGCTATGCTTCGCGCGTCATGGATGGTTCACCAGCAGGCGCCGTCACTGCGCCGTTGGCCAACTTCGGCCTCGGCACGGCAACCGACAGCGCCATGGCCGGCAAGATCTGCCTGATCCAGCGCGGCTCGATCTCGTTCGGCACCAAGGTCGCCAACTGCCAGGCCAGCGGCGGCGTCGGCGCGGTGGTGTACAACAACGTGGCGGGCGAATTGAACGGCACCTTGGGCGGCACCGTGACGGCAATTCCTTCGGTCGGCGTCTCGGACACCGATGGCGCCAGTCTGGTGGCGCAACTTGGCCAGCAAGCCAGCCTGAAGGTGACTGCCACCAACTACGCCTTGTTCGACGGCACCTCGATGGCGACGCCGCACGTGTCGGCAGTGGCTGCGCTGGTGTGGAGCTACTTCCCGAAATGCAGCGCGGCCCAGATCCGCAGTACGCTGGACAAGACCGCGCTTGACCTGGGTGCGGCCGGCCGCGATCCATATTATGGCTACGGCCTGGTGCAAGCCAAGGCGGCGTATGACCGCATCCGTACCATGGGCTGCAACAATTAAGCCGGGGTAAGCGCTTGCAGTGCGAGGGAAGCCATGGCGCGGATTCCCTCGTAAGACCTGGCAGAGGCGATGAACCTGCCGTTGTGGCAAAAGCCGGCATCCGGCACGCCGGTAACCGCTGCCAGTTCGGCATCGTGCAAGCCCGCCCAGGATTCCGGCAAGTCGGCCCGCGCGTCGAAGCTCTCGGCGCTGACCGGGACGGTATGCAGCAGGTGGCGCTGCTCGGCGATGCTGTAGCTGATCACGAACAGCACTTTCGGCATTTCCTTGCGCACTACCTGGCTCCATGGCAGCGCGCCGTTTTTCAGGAACAGAACCTTGCCGCCCTCCAGCACTTCGGCCTGGCGCACCTGCTCCACCGCCAGCAAGGCGCCGACCCGGTATTTGACGGCATTCACCATGACATCGGTCAGCACGGCCATGGCACGGCGGAATTGCGCCAGCCGGAACGCCTCGCTCGCCTCGCCGTAACCCACCCTTTGCCCGTCAAGCCAGTTGATGTTGTAGCCGGCAATCACTGCCGACAAACCGTAGCCGCCCGGCGCGCTCTTCGTCGCGCCGACGTCCGCCAGGTCGAGGTATTGCACCACATCCGCATCGATGCCGTAGGCGATCTCGCGCGCCTGCCCTTCCGTAAGTTCCTGCCCGGCATGGGCAAGCGCCAGCGCGCTCACACAGCGGGCGCCATGCTCACGCCACACCAGCCCCGCGCTGGCGTAAGGAACACCGGTCTGCCGCGCCACATCGAAACCTTTTTGATGATGATCGAAGCGGCCTGCGGCCGGGTCCCACACGCCGCCGACGTCGACCGCAAAGTCGGCCGTGTCGATGACCGCCTGGTCGCGCGTGCGGACGATCCCGGCGCCGGGATACAAAACGTTCAGGACAGCGACCGCCCACGCATCGTCTGCGTGGAAGGTGCCGCTGTGAGTCACTATGAGCATGCCAAATCCAATCGATGAAACTACAGTCATGATATACCGTGACACAATCCAGATACGTTTCGTTTCTATACTTGGCGCACAACAACACACGCGGAGGAAGCCTTGGAGCAGAAGATCGACACGCAACGCCGTTCCCTGATGGGAGGTTTCCTGGCATTGGCCGGCCTGGCCACGCTGGCGCCCATGGCACAGGCAATACCCCTGCCGGCTAGCACCGGCCGTTCCCTTGGCACCCTGCGCACGGTCCGCACGGCTGAACTGGAAATCGGCTACGCCGAACTGGGTCCCGCCAGCGGCCAGCCAGTCATCCTGCTGCATGGCTGGCCTTACGACATCCACAGCTTCGAAGACGTTGCGCCGTTGCTGGCAGGCGCCGGCTACCGGGTGCTGATGCCCTACCTGCGCGGCTATGGCAGCACGCGCTTCCTGTCCAAGGACACGTTCCGCAACGCCCAGCAGACTGCCGTGGCGCTCGACATCATCGGCATGATGGATGCGCTGAAAATCGACACCGCCATCTTCGGTGCCTTCGACTGGGGTGCGCGCACGGCCTGCATCATCGCCGCCCTGTTCCCGGAACGCTGCAAGGGCCTGGTCTCGGTCAGCGGCTACCTGATCGGCACCCCGGCAGGCAACCAGAAACCCTTGCCGCCGCAGGCCGAATACGAGTGGTGGTACCAGTACTACTTCGCCACCGAGCGTGGCCGGCTCGGTTATGAAGCCAACCGCAACGACTTCAACCGCCTGATCTGGAAAACCGCGTCGCCAAAATGGGCCTTCGATGAGGCCACGTTCGCCCGCAGCGCTGCAGCCTTCGACAATCCGGATCACGTCGACATCGTGGTCCACAACTACCGCTGGCGCCTGGGCCTGGCAGACGGCGAGCGCAAATACGATGCCCTGGAAGCCAGGCTGGCGGCAGGCCCCGCGATCACCGTACCATCGATAACGATGGAAGGCGACGCCAATGGCGCGCCACACCCGCCGCCGGCGGCCTATGCGAAGAAATTCACCGGCAAGTACCAGCACCGCACGCTCGCAGGCGGCATCGGCCACAACCTGCCACACGAAGCGCCGCGCGAGTTTGCGCAGGCGATCATCGACGTGGCTGCAATGTAATCAGATGAAGCTGGCGGGATGCGCCTCGAACAGCTTCTTGTGCTCTTCCATGCAGAAGTAATACGTGCGCTTGCGGTAGGTGGTGGAGGCCGCGCTGGCCTTGTCGACATCCATATCGCAAACGGGACATAGCGGGTGCCGCTCGCTTGAACGGCGCGCCTTGGCGTAGATGCTGTTGGAGTTCGGGTCCAGCCAGCCCTGGCCCTGGTATTCCAGGGTATAGGCAGTATTGCTTGCGACGGCGCGGCCAAAGTAGCGCTCCACCACGCGCAGGGCGAGGTCGATGCCGGAAGACAGCCCGCCGGCGGTGGCGATATTGCCCTCTTCCACAAAGCGCGCACCGCGCCTGAGGGTGACGCGGGGGAAGCGCATGGCGAAGTCCTTGAATGCGCCGTGATAGGTGACGGCCGACTTCCCGTCCAGCAGTCCGGCATGGGCCAGGATGAATGCTCCGGTACAGACCGACATGGTCAGGTCCGCCGTGCGCGAAGCCTGGCGCAGCCAGTCCAGCACTGCCGGATCGCCCACGGTTTGGGCCGGCACCACGATCAGCTTTGGCGCGGGTGCATTGGCGATGGAGTAGTTCGGCACGATCTTCATGCCGCCGTAGGTAGTGATCGGTGCTTCCGTTGCGCCAACGGTGTAGAGCTGGAACACCGGCCCCTCGCCACGTCCCGGCACACTGACATTGGAAAACACTTCCCACGGTCCGCCAAAGTCGATGACGACGGCGTTATCGGACAGCAGGAAAGCCACCGGAATGCTGCCTTGCGCAGGCGGTTTCAAGGGCGCTGCCGGTGCCGGTGCGCCGGGCTGCTGCGCGTTGGCAAGGCCCAGGGCCGGCAGCGCGGCACCCAGTCCCATTGCGGTGGAAATACGGAACAGCTCTCTTCTTTTCATGGCATGCCCTCGAGGGATTGTTAAGGCTTGCAGTTTCCCATCGCTCCCTGTGCGAGGCGATGCAGCTCGCTGCAGCCCGCTGTGGTTTCGCTGCAAAGCCGTCGCCCGGTGCTTTGATTTCCCCTATCATTGCGGCCATGACCGCAATCGCCCCCTTCCTCGCCTGGCTGGCGTTGGCTTTATTCGATGCCACACAAACCGTGGTATCCATGCACGCCATGGGCATGCAGCACGACTGGTGGACCTTGTTTTTCGTGATCGTCGCCTCGTGGGGCGTGTGGGCAGCCGCGACCCCGGTCGCGCTCGCACTGCTGCGACGCTTTCCCCTGCCATCGCGCGTTGCGGGCAATTGGGCCGTGCATTTCTGCGCCTGCCTGGCGATCGGCGCGGCCTGGACCTGCTGGGCCGCCACGCTCGAACATGCACTCAATCCCTTCGCCTATGCCAAAGGGCCTGAGCCGTTCCTGCCTTTGTGGAAATCGAAATTCATCGGCAACCTGGTGGGCGACGTGATCCTGTACGGCGCGATTGCGGCGCTAAGCGTGACCTTCGCCACGCGCAAGCGCCTGTCGCAGCAGCGCGAATTGCTGGCGCAGGCGCAACTGGCCGCACTGCGGCTTCAGCTCGAACCGCATTTCATCTTCAATGCGCTCAATGCGGTCACCGGCTTGATCCGCGAGAAGAAGGACAACGAAGCCATCGCCACCATTGCCGCACTGGGCGACCTGCTGCGCCGTGTCACGGACCGTTCGGAGCGCCAACTGGTGCCTCTGGAAAGCGAGGCCGAGTTCCTGCGCAAATACCTCGAGATCCAGCAAGTGCGCTTCGGCGAGCGCCTGCACTGGCAGCTCGATATTCCGGCAGATGTCGCAGGTGCACAGGTGCCCGACCTTGTCCTGCAGCCGCTGGTGGAAAACGCCATCAAGCACGGCATCGCCAAACGCGCCAAAGGCGGAACGCTGCACATCACGGCCGCCCGCGCCGGCGATACGCTGACGCTGTCCGTTGCCAACGACGGCCCGGCGCTGGCCGCGGAACTGCGCGACGGTGTTGGCCTGTCCAATACGCGCCAGCGCCTGCAGGCGCTGTACGGCGATCGGCAGTCGCTGGCATTGCTTGATACGGCGCAAGGCGTACAGGCCATGCTCATCCTGCCCTACCGGGAGCAATGATGCTGCGCGCCCTGATTGTCGACGACGAACCGCTGGCACGCAGCAATGTCGCCCTGCTGCTGGCACGCGATCCTGCCATCGCCGTGGTCGGCCAGTGCGGCTCGGCGGAAGAAGCCCTGGCAGCGCTGCCGGCGGCCCGGCCCGACCTGGTCTTCCTCGACATTGAAATGCCGGAATGCGACGGATTCGAACTGCTTGAGCGCCTGGGCACAGCGCCACCCTTTGCGGTCGTCTTTGTCACGGCCCACCACCGGTTCGCGCTGCGCGCCTTCGAAGTGGGCGCCCTCGACTACCTGCTCAAGCCGTTCGACGACCAGCGCTTCGAACGCGTGCTGGAACGCGTCAAAGAGCGCCTGCGCCTGCCGGGCGAAACGCACCGCTTCATCATCAGGAGCGGCAACGCCCTGGAGGTGGTGAAGTTTGCGGACGTCGACTGGATCGAAGCCAGCGACTACTACGCCTCGCTGCATGCCGGAAGCCGTGCGCACATGCTGCGCCGCAGCCTGTCCGAGCTGGAGGGCGAGCTGGCGCCGCACGGCTTCCAGCGCATCCACCGCTCCGCCATCGTCAACCTGGCACGCCTGCGCGCACTGGAACTCGGCAAAGACGGCGAGTATGAAGTCGTGCTGGAAACCGGCCAGCGCCTGCGCATGAGCCGCAGCTACCGCAAAACAGTGCTGGATCGAATGTCCCCGACTTAGTTATACTTGCATTTTTCTTAACCTCAGAACATATGCAACGACTGACATTGGCCATTGCCGCGCTGGCCCTGAGCGCGTGCGCCACCAAGGACCAAAACCGCATCCAGGAAATCGGGGCCACGCCGCTGCGGGACCTGAATATCGCCAAAATCGAGATCCCCGACGTCCTGCGGGACGCAGTGGGCAATCCATACAAGAGCCCTTCCGACCGAAGCTGCCCGGCCCTGCTGGCGCAAGTTGCGGACCTCGACGAAGAGCTGGGCCCGGACCTTGACGTTCCCGAGGAAAAGCAGAACCGCATGGACGCTTCGAAGGAAGCCCTGGGCGACGCCGCCACCGGCGCCCTGGCGCGCACGGTGGAAGGCGCGATCCCCTTCCGTGGTTGGCTGCGCAAGCTGAGCGGCGCCGAGCGCCATTCGAAGCAGGCGCAGACCGCGGTCCTGGCAGGCAAAGTCCGCCGCGGCTACCTGCGCGGCCTGATGGAGTCGAATTCCTGCATGAAGGCATAAACGCGCATAAACCGCTTGCTTTTGCTGCGCCGCATCATGCTAGAATCGTTGCAATCTTAGCCACAGTGGGGGCCAGCAAATGAAACGCGTAATCTTCAACCAGAAGGGCGGCGTCGGTAAATCGACCATTGCGGTAAACCTGGCGGCCATTGCGGCGCACCATGGCAAACGCACGCTCTTGATCGATATCGACCCGCAGTGCAACAGCAGCCGCTACCTGCTCGGGGCGGCTACCGAAGGACTGGCGCCGACCCTGGGCGCCTACTTCGAGCAGATGCTCAGCTACAGCATCTTCGCCAGGCCGGTCGGCGAATACGTGCACGCCACGCCATTCGACAACCTGTCCATCATGCTGGCCCATCCCGAACTGGGCGACCTGCAATCGAAGCTGGAATCGCGCCACAAGATCTACAAGCTGCGCGACACCCTGGGCGAGCTGGAAAAGGAATACGACGAAATCTACGTCGACACGCCGCCGGCCTACAACTTCTTCACCCAGTCCGCCCTGATCGCGGCCGATAGCTGCCTGATCCCCTTCGACTGCGACGACTTTTCGCGCCAGGCGCTCTACACCCTGGTCAACAACGTGAAAGAGATCAAGGCCGACCACAATCCCAGGCTGCAGATTGAAGGCATCGTGGTCAACCAGTTCCAGCCGCGCGCCCTGCTGCCGCAGCGCATGGTGGACCAGCTCAAGGAAGAAGGCTTGCCGGTATTCGAGAACAAGCTCTCAAGCTCGATCCGCATCCGCGAATCGCACGAGCGCAACCTGCCGATGATCCACCTCGATCGCAGCCACAAGCTAAGCCTGGAGTTCCTGGCCCTGTACGGCGAGCTGCAGCCGGCGTAAATGCGCCGAACTTGATCCAGGTCATGGCCGGGCGGCGGCGGCATGGCTACGCTGGCGGATTTTGCCCGCCATGCCGACCGCCCCCGAACTCCTCCTGCCCGCCGGCTCCCTGGCGAAGATGAACGCCGCTTTCGATTACGGCGCCGACGCCGTGTATGCCGGACAGCCGCGCTACAGCCTGCGCGTGCGGAACAACGACTTCTCCACCCTGCAAGCGCTGCAGGACGGCATTGACGGCGCCCATGCGCGCGGCAAGCAGTTCTTCGTCGCCAGCAATATCTTCGCCCACAACTCCTAGCTCAAGACCTACCTGCGCGACATGGCGCCCGTGATCGCCATGAAGCCCGATGCGCTGATCATGGCCGACCCTGGCCTGATCATGATAGTGCGCGAAGAGTGGCCGGAGATGCCGATCCACCTGTCGGTGCAGGCCAATGCCGTCAACTGGGCCGACGTGAAATTCTGGCAGCGCATGGGACTCACACGCGTGATCCTGTCACGCGAACTGTCGCTCGACGAAATCGAGGAAATCCGCCAGCGCTGCCCCGACATGGAGCTGGAAGTATTCGTGCATGGTGCGCTGTGCATGGCGTACTCGGGCCGCTGCCTGCTGTCAGGCTATTTCAATCACCGCGACGCCAACCAGGGCACCTGTACCAACGCCTGCCGCTGGGACTACAAGGTGGGTGAAGGCTGCCAGGATGCGAGCGGCGATATCTCGGTACTGCACCAGCAGCCGCGCCATCCGCTGGCCAACCAGACCTACCTGCTGGAAGAAGCCGGGCGCCCGGGCCAACTGATGCCGATCTTCGAAGACGAACACGGGACCTACATCATGAATTCAAAAGACCTGCGCGCAGTGGAGCACGTCGAGCGCCTGGTGAAGATCGGCATCACCTCGCTGAAAGTCGAAGGCCGCACCAAGTCCGCTTATTACGCAGCGCGCACGGCGCAGGTTTACCGCAAAGCCATCGACGATGCGGTAGCCGGCCGGCCGTTTGACGAAAGCCTGCTCGGCCAGTTGCAAGGCCTGGCCAATCGCGGCTACACGGACGGTTTCTACCAGCGCCATCACACGCAGGAACACCAGAACTATATGCGCGGCGCCTCGGAAACCGATCGCAGCCAGTACGTTGGGGATGTGTTGGGCATCGACGGCGGCTGGGCGCGCGTCGACGTGAAGAATCATTTCGCGGTGGGCGACCGCATTGAAGTCATGCACCCGGGCGGCAACCGCGATATCGCCATCGAGCGCATGCTGGCGGACGATGGCAGCGAGATCACGATTGCACCTGGCAGCGGCCACGTTGTGCGCATCCAGCTCGATGAAGGGCTGGATGGCGCACTGCTGTCGCGCTACCTCTGATTACTGCAGGTTGATCGCCGATACAGAGCGGTTGTCTTCCATAATGTATAGCACGCCGTTGCTGGAGATCGCAAGATTGCCGCCGCGCGGGTAGTTCCACACTACTTTATGGGTCGCAAGGTCAACCGCTACGGTCCTCAGCCTGCCACTGACGAAGGCCAGGTTGCGCACCACGACCACGCTCCGGAAGTTATCCTGGCCCAGGCTTTCTGAAGTCCACTGCAGCTTGCCGTCGGACAGGGAGCGGGCCTCCAGCACAGTGCTCATGCCGGCCACGGAATACACCATGCCATTACCCACAGCCATATCGACCACATTGCTGTTCGCCACCGACCAGGCAACTGTGCGCAAAGTCAGGTCAAAGGCGCTGATACCCGAACCGTAGGTCAAGGCCAGGTTGCCGGACAACGTCACACTCTGTTCGCCCACGGCGTTGGCGTCAGGACCAGGCGCCACCCACTTCAGATTGCCATTGCTGGTATCGAGCACGCGAAGTTTCCCATCCAGGAATACATAAACGTTTTCAACGTCGACAGCCGGCGTAGGGCTAGAACGCAGCGCGCTTTGCATGGGAGAGGACCAGCGCTTGCTCAAGAGCGAGGATGAGAACGCTGTCATGCCGCGGTCATAGTCATAACCGCCCATCAAAAACACGTCGGTGCCAGCGACAGTCGGTGCGCGGGAACTCGTATACGCGCCAATTGCGGTTTTTGAGACCAGATTGCCGTTCTGCTGGTCAAATACCCAAAGGTCGTTCGTCACATCGTCAGTGACCACGAACACAAACCCATTGCCGACAGCCGGCGAGTTGGCGCGGTTGACTTTGCCCAGGCTGCTGCGCCACAGAATGCTCCCGTCGGCCTCACTGATGGCAAGCAGCTCGAATTCGCTGTCGAAGCTCTTGCCAAGCGTCATAAACACCTTGCCATTATCGGTGGCGACACTATTCGTTGATTCAGTCATAGCGTTCGCAGGCAAGCTGAAACGCCGCGAGAACTTGGTCGCGTCGAAAGTCGCATCGACAAATCCGCTGTGCGCAGCGTTGCCCTGGAAGCTAGACCAGGCGCCAACGCCCGGTACACGCAAGAGCGTGCTCAGGTTGCTTGCATTCTTGACCGTCAATTTCAGCGGGACGGTCCAGGGAGAACCAGATATCGGCAAACGGCAGGTTGCCGGGTCGTCGCGGCACAGGCGAACTTCCACATTGCTGTTGTATTCCCCCGGCTGCAAGGCGGCAGCAGATTTCAGCGTGGCTTTGAATCCTTGCGCAGTCTGCGTATAGCTGACATTACTCAAACCACCCTTGTCGTACACGCCCACCATGAATTGCGTATTCAGCAGGTCGCCGGTAAACGTGCCGTCCAGGTTCAGTTCAACCTGTTCGCCGGCATAGGTTTCTGCCTGCAGTGATTGCGCCGACAGGGCAAGACGCTTAGCCGCCTCCGTTGTCGATTTCACGTTGACTTTCAGCGGTACTTTCCATGGCGAACCAGGCAGCGGCTTGCTGCAGGTCAGCGGAGCATCTTCGCACAAGCGGACTTCAAGATTGACCTGGGTCAGACCGGCGGGAAGCTTGGGCGAGGTGCTCAGGCTGGCTTGATAGGTCATCTCGTTCAGGGCCGAAATCTGCACGTCGGTGGTAATCGTGCCCGATGTGTCGACGATGGCCACATTGAACGGCTTGGTAAACGTGCGGCTGGAAGTCGCAGTGATCTTGAACGGAATCGACTCTCCTTCGTAGCCCGATAATTCGACCGGGTTCGGCGTGAAGGAGAGCCAACTGCCTTCGGGGTTGGTGGTGGTGGATCCGCCGGTGCCGCTGCTCGCGCCAGAGCTACCGTTGGCGCCCGGACTACCGCCGCCGCCACCGCAGGCGGCCAATGCCAGTGCCATCACGAACGGCACGGAAGCGCGAAATACTGGATGCATAGAAATAAGGCCCGTAGGAAAAAGGCATTATTTTATTGCAAGCAATATTTCAAAAACTCACCATTACTCACTTTGCAACTAAAATACAACGTTCCTGAACCATTCACCAGAAGATCACGCGCTGTTCCGGCGGCAGGTACATCTTGTCGCCGTCCTTCACGCCGAAGGCGTCGTAGAAACCCGGGTGGTTTTTCAGGCTGCCGTTGACGCGGAATTCGGATGGCGAGTGCGGGTCGGATTTCACCTGCTGGATCAGGAAAGCGTCGCGGCCTTTGCCGCGCCGTGCCTGCGCCATGCCCATGAAGATGCGCTGTTCCGCGGTATAGCCATCGATCACCGGGCCGGGCTGGCCTTTCATGTAAATCCTGTAAGCGCGGGTGGCCATGATCAGGCCGGCGTTGTCGGCGATGTTCTCGCCCAGTGTCAGATCGCCGTTCACGTTATAGCCCGGTACCGGGCTGTAGCTGTTGTACTGCGCTACCAGCATCTTGCCGCGCGCCGCGAACTTTTCGCCGTCTTCCGTGGTCCACCAGTTGCGCAGGTTGCCGTCGCCGTCGTACTGCGAGCCCTTGTCGTCAAAGGCATGGCTGATTTCGTGGCCGATGGAGATGCCGACCGCACCGTAATTGACCGCCGGTTCGGCTTTGGCGTCATACAGCGGATACTGCAGGCGCGCCGCCGGGAACACCACCTCGTTCAGCGACGGGCTGTAATAGGCGTTGACGGTTTGCGGCGTCATGCTCCAGGCCGAACGGTCCACCGGCTTGCCCAGCTTGTCGATGCTGAAGTTGTGCGTAAATTCGCGCGAGCGCAACACATTGCCAACCAGGTCGTTGCGCGCCACTTTCAGCTTGCTGTAATCGCGCCATTTGTCCGGATAGCCAACCTTGACGTTGATCTTGGCCAGCTTGGCCTGCGCCTGCAGCTTCGTTTCAGGGCTCATCCACTCCAGCGTCTCGATGCCTTCGCGGAAGGCGGCGATGAAGTTCTGTGCCATCTCGGCCACCTGCTGCTTGCGCTCAGCCGGGAAGTATTCCTTCACATAGGCCTTGCCCACCATTTCACCGAGCGCGCGGTTCACTTCCGCAATGGCGCGTTTTTGCAGCGCACGGTTTTCCCTGGTGCCTGCCAACACTGCGCCGCGGAAGGCAAAGTTCTCGTCGACCAAGGGCTGGGACAGGTAAGGCGCGAACGAGCTGATCATGTGGAATTCAAAGTATGCCTTCCACACCGGCAGCGGCGTCGCTTCAATCAGCTTGTCCAGCGCCGCCAGGTAGCTTGGCTGGCTGACAACCACGGAATCGACCTTGCCTGCCGCGCCGACACCTTTCAGGTAAGCGTCCCAGTCGAAGCCCGGCATCAGCGCTTTCAGTTCGGCCAGCGACAGCTTGTTGTAAGTCTTCACCGGGTCGCGGTTTTCCACAGCGGACCAGTGGGCGCGGGCGATCCCGGTTTCCAGCGCCACGATCTGCCCTGCCTCCTGCGCTGCTTGCGCATGGCCGGCCAGCGCCAGCATCTTCTCAACGTGCAGCTGGTACTTGGCGCGGATATCGCTCAGGCGCGCATCCTTATCGGACAGGAAGTAGTCGCGGTTCGGCAAGCCCAGGCCGGACTGGCGGATGCCCACCACATAGCGCGTCGAATCCTTCGCATCCTGGCGCACGCTCATGTCGAGCGGGCCGCCGGCATCGATTCGGTTCAGGTGCGCCACCAGCGCAGCGATGCCCTGCTTGCCGGACAAGGCGGCAATGCGCGCCTGCTCCGCCTTCAACGGCTTCAGGCCCAGCGCATTGCGGCGCGCTTCATCCATGAAGCTGGCGTAGTAGTCGCCGATTTTCTGCGCATCGGAACCGGGCTTGCGCGCCTTGTCGCGCTCTGCGTTTTCGATGATGGATTTCAGCTGGCCTTCCACGTTTTCCTGCGCCACATTGAACGCGCCCCAGCTCGAACGGTCAGCCGGGATCTCGACGCCGCTCAGCCACTTGCCCTGGGAATAGCGGAAAAAATCGTCCTGCGCGCGAACCTGCTGGTCGATGCCTGCAGCATCGATGCCCGACCCCGGTTCCGCCGCCCATGCGTGCGAACATGCCAGGCCAAGAATCAGGCTGCCGAGAATAGTGCGTTTCATGTCATAGCTCCGGTGAAAAAATGCTTCCGGCAGTATGCCGCAGCCAGCGCGGCGCGTGGTCGCCACAGCCCAACGAGCAACACTAAGTTACATAAGGACCCTGCATTTGACCTGCGGCCCGCCAAGGCCGATACTTGCCGGGTTTTAGATCCATTCACCCCAACCAGGAGGTAAGCAGTGAAACATTCCATGCTGGCCACCGTGCTGCTGGCTGCAGCCGCAGCACAAGCGCAGGACGTGCCGAAGATCGATCCACAGCGCTTGTCGCAGGACGTCAAAACTTTGGCATCCGATGAATTCGAAGGCCGCGGCCCGAACACCGCCGGCGAGGTAAAGACCGTTGAATACATCGCCAAGCAATTCGAAGCAGCCGGCCTGAAGCCTGGCGGCGACCTGGTGAAGGGCAAGCGCAGCTGGTACCAGGAAGTGCCGCTGGGCCGCTTTGAGATCAAAGGTCCGGTGGTGCTGAACGCACATGCCGGCAAGGACAAGCTGCCGTTCGCGCAAGGCGAGCAAGTGGCCGTGCGCGCCGCAATGAATGGCGCCAGGCGCGTCGACTTCGACAAGGCCCCGCTGGTGTTCGTCGGCTACGGCGTCACCGCGCCCGAGCGCAAATGGAGCGACTTCAAGGGCGTGAACCTGAAGGGCAAGCTGGCCGTGGTGCTGATCAACGATCCGGACTTCGAAACCGGCGAGGGCGAATTCGGCGGCAAGGCCATGACCTACTACGGCCGCTGGACCTACAAGTACGAAGAGATGGCACGCCAGGGCGCGATCGGCACCCTGATCGTGCATGAAACCGCACCTGCTTCCTACGGCTGGGCGACGGTGAAGAACTCCAACACCAACGTGATGTACGACATCGTGCGCAAGCGACCCGGCAAGTCGCACGCGCCGATGGAGGCATGGATCCAGCGCGACGTAGCCGCTGACCTGTTCAAGCGCGCCGGCCTCGATTTCGACGCACTCAAGAAGCAGGCGCAAACGCGCGAGTTCAAGCCGGTCGAACTGAAAGGCGTGAGCCTGTCGGCCCACTACGCGGTGGATGCACAAGTGATCAAGTCGAAGAACGTGATTGCGGTGCGCGAAGGCACGGCGGCGCCGAACGAAACCGTGATCTACAGCGGCCACTGGGACCACCTCGGCGTCGGCCTGCCTGACGCCAAAGGCGACAAGATCTACAACGGCGCGATCGACAACGGCACCGGCATCGCCGCCCTGCTGGAACTGGGCCGCGCCTACGCCAAGGCGCCGCCCCCCAAGCGCAGCGTGGTGTTCCTGGCCGTGACGGCTGAGGAAAAAGGCTTGCTCGGTTCCGAGTACTACGCGGCCAACCCGGTCTACCCCCTGGCCACCACCGTCGGCATGATCAATATGGATGCACTGAGTCCATACGGCCCGGCGCGCAACTTCACCATTTCCGGCAGCGCCAAGCTGGACCTGCTCGATATGCTGGTTGCCAGGTTCAAAGCGATCAACGTGGGCTACACGCCCGACCCGCACACCGAAGCCGGCTACTTCTTCCGCTCCGACCACTTCCCGATGGCCAAGCGCGGCGTGCCCGCCTTCTCGCTCGATTCCGGTGAAGACTGGGAACAAGGCGGCGTGGCTGCAGGTAAAGCAGCGCAGGAAGCCTACACCACCAACAACTACCACCAGCCTTCGGACGAGTGGGATGCCAAGTGGCCGTTCACCGGCATGGCGCGCGACCTCGGCGTGCTGTACAGCCTGGGCCGCGACCTGGCCGAATCGAAGAACTGGCCGAACTGGTCGAGCGATTCCGAATTCCGCGCGGTCCGCGACCAGAGCGCAGCAAAACGATCTAAATAAAAATACAATCCCAAGTCAAGGCCCTCCACCGAGGGCCTTTTCTTTTTCTGCGGAGCGTGCCATGCTGGCTTCACAAAAAGGATCGTTTTAGCTGGAGACAACCATGAACTTCACGCAGTCGATGAGCATTGCCAAGAAACTGGCAGTGCTGAATGCTGGCGCCATCCTCGGCATCATCATCCTTACCGCCATCTTCCTCATTTCAGAGCGCACCCTCATCCTTGAGGAAAGGACAAGCAATGTGCGACAGGCCGTTGAAACGGCTTACGGTGTGCTCGACTACTACCAAAAGCAGGAAGCCAGCGGCGCCCTGCCCCGCGCTGAAGCCCAGAAGAAGGCGATGGAAGCGATCAAGGTGTTGCGTTATGGCAACAACGAATATTTCTGGCTGAATGACATGCAGCCGAAGATGATCATGCATCCGATCAAACCGGAACTCGATAACAAAGACCTCAGCGCCAACAAGGACCCGACCGGCAAACACCTGTTTGTCGAATTCGTCAACATGGTCAAGAAGGCAGGTGCCGGACCCGTCGATTACATGTGGCCAAAGCCGGGCAGCGACAAGCCGGTGCAGAAGGTCTCCTTCGTCAAAGGCTTTGAGCCATGGGGCTGGATCCTTGGCTCCGGCGTCTACGTCGACACCGTCGATGCCACCGTGCGCGGACGCGCCGTCACCTTCGCCGCCGGTGCGGTCGTGCTGGCCGCCGTGCTGCTTGGCATCGGCGTCTTCATCGCCCGCGGCCTGCTGCGCCAGTTGGGCGGCGAACCGGATTACGCTTCCTCGATTGCCCGCAGCATCGCCGGCGGCGACCTGACCGTGCCGATCGACGTCAAGCGCGATGACAGCAGCAGCATGGTCAATGCGCTGAAGGGCATGCGCGATGACCTGGCGCGCATTGTCAGCTCGGTGCGCACCGCCACCGATACCATCGCCACCGCATCGAGCGAGATCGCGGCCGGCAACAGCGACCTCTCGGCACGCACCGAAAGCCAGGCCAGCTCTCTGGAGGAAACCGCCGCCTCGATGGAAGAACTGACTTCGACCGTGCGGCAGAATGCAGACAATGCGCGCACCGCGAACGAGCTGGCAGCCAACGCTTCGGAAGTGGCGCAGAAGGGCGGCGCAGTGGTGTCGCAAGTGGTCGAGACCATGGCTTCCATCGACAGTTCTTCACGCAAGATCGTCGACATCATCAGCGTGATCGATGGCATTGCGTTCCAGACCAACATCCTGGCACTGAATGCGGCGGTGGAGGCGGCGCGGGCCGGTGAACAGGGCCGCGGCTTCGCGGTCGTGGCATCGGAAGTGCGCAACCTGGCGCAGCGCAGTGCGGCGGCGGCCAAGGAAATCAAGGACCTGATCGGCGCCTCGGTGGAGACCGTGGGCATCGGCAATTCGCTGGTGGCGCAGGCCGGCAGCACCATGCAGGAAGTGGTGGAGAGCGTGCACCGTGTCCGCCAGGTGATCAATGAGATCAGCACCGCTTCCAACGAACAGAGCGCAGGCATCGCGCAGGTCAATGAAGCGATTTCGCAAATGGATGCGGTGACGCAGCAGAACGCTGCGCTGGTGGAGCAGGCTGCCGCTGCTGCGGCCAGCATGCAGCAACAGTCGGCAGCGCTGCTGCAGGCGGTTGGCGTGTTCCGGGTCGACGCCGAACCTTCTGCCATGACGGCGCGCCGCACGCCACGCCTTGGCCGCAGCTAATGCCGTGATATGATCGGGCCTGTCGAAAAAGGCAGGACCGGTTCAAGGTAAGCCCGGTCCCTCTCCTCCCCGGAGAGCTCTGCTCCGTGCGCAGTCTTGCATGAGAACCCACGACGATCCCGGCGCGAACGCGTCTCGGGCTCGTCGGGGCGTGGCCGGTCGATCCTCTCAGGCACTCCCGTTGGGCCCACCAACCATGGAGTCAACATGCAATTGAATCACCTCGACTTGTCCGTGTCCGATGTGGCAACGGCTTCCGCTTTCCTGATCCGCCATTTCGGCTTCACCCTTCTGCAAACCAAAGGCAATCACGGCATGGCTGTACTGGCCGGCGATGGCGGTTTGGTACTCGTGCTGACCCGGCATGAGGAACCCACCTACCCCAAGACCTTCCACATCGGCTTCCTCGTCGACGATGCTGGAAAAGTCGGCGCAAAGCATGCCGAACTGGCGGCCGCTGGCGTGAACGGGCTTTCACCTGTGCAGGAGATGCGCGGCGGCCCAGGCTTCTACTGCCGCACCGATTGGGGCATCCTGCTTGAAGTCGCAAACCGCACGCCACTTCAGGCAAGTTGACCGAACTTTCGTAAGATCGGCAGCAGCGACTGGATCAACGGTTCCGGCGAAACCGGCGGGCCGTCAACGACCCACGAGTTCTGGAATTCGGCAATCTCCAGCCCAAGGACTTCGCTCTCCGCGAGGACTTCGCAGGCGCTGCGCAAGTCCTCGAGACTCAGTCCGTTCGGATGCACGTAGTCGGTCGGAACTATGCCCGGCTCCAGCACATCGCAGTCCAGATGGACATACACTGCCCTGCCCGCGATGGCCAGGCGGAGCTTTTCTGCCAGGCCGCCCCCCGGCTTGATATGGCACACCCTGCCCGATTGAATAAGGTCCACTTCAAACGGGTCCAGGTCGCGTTGCCCCACCAGGACAATGTCTTCCAATGCCGTTCCTGCACCAAGCCCTGAGTCCCACAGTCCTGCCGGGCCTGATAAAGCCAATCCGCCGAGATATCCGCTCGTCGTCGAGGCCGGCGTATTCAAGTCGGCGTGAGCGTCGAACCAGACGATGCAGACATCGTTGTGCAAGGCCGATATGACGGGAAGCGTGGCAAGTGAAACAGCACACCGGCTCGTCGCGGAAAGGGGCTTTTCGCCCCGTGCAACGACTTTCCTGAAATGCTGTTGAAGCTTATGCAGTGTTGGCAGCGCATGGTTCAGCTCTGTACGCCACTCAGTGTTCAGGGCCGGCTCCGGGCTGCCAATGGTCACGGCCGGTAAATCAAAGAGCTTGCCCAAGTGTTCGCCGATGGACCTGGCGCCTGGAATTGCCAGGTTATTGTGGTCGCCTGCCAGGCCTTGGAAGATGGTTAATGCAGTAGTCATGGGTCCAGTTTGACGCTGCAAAATGAATAAGACAAACTAATAATTCTTAATCTGGTTAAGAAAAACTGATGAACAGCCTTAACTCTTCGCAGCTGGCCGCATTCGCGGAAATCATCCGCCAGGGCAGCTTTGATGGCGCAGCAAAGAAGCTCAATGTCACCGCTTCCGCCATCAGCCAGCGCATCAAGCAACTGGAAGACCGGCTCGGACAAGTGCTCCTTGTGCGGGAAATACCCTGCCGGCCCACGCGCGCGGGACAGGAGCTGCTAAAGCACGCAAACCAAGTCGACTTGCTGGAGAAAGAGTTAATCGAGAACATGGGCGCAGCCAATGCAGCGCTCAGCCAGCCGTTGAGCCTTTCGATCTCGGTCAATGCAGACTCCCTCGACGGCTGGTTCGTCCACGCTTTCGAAACATGCTGCTCGTCAGCGCCTATCCTGCTCGACATCCGCGTTGAAGACCAGGACTATTCTGCACAAATGCTGCGCGATGGCGAGGTAATGGCGGCGATTGCGGCCTCCCCACTTGCGCCGCAAGGCTGTTCAGCAGAAAGGCTGGGGAGCATGCGTTATCTGGCGCTATGCTCGCCAGCTTTTTTCAGCCGCCATTTCCAAAGCGGAGTCAACGAAAGCACGCTCACGCAAGCACCAACATTGATTTACAACGCCAAGGACGACATGCAGCAGTCCTTTGCGAAAGCGATCGTCGGACGCCCCATTCATCCGCCAGCGCACTTCATTCCTTCGACAAGCAGCTTTGTCCACCTTGCCAGGCAGGGCTTCGGCTGGGGCATGATTCCGGAGCATATGGCCAATGAACTTATGGTGCGCGGCGAGTTGGTAGAAGTGGCGCCGGGCAGGCACATCGATGTCGATCTCTATTTCCACAGATGGCAAATCAAATCCCGCGCACTGGACATACTGAGCACCGCCATACGGACGGCGGCGCAGCAGTATTTGCGTCCAGTTGCAGGCTGCCCTATTTGACGCGGGTGTAGTTCATCTCCATCCACTTCATGTCCTTGCCATTCGGACCCGGCCCCCACATTTCCAGCTTGTGGTTGTCGTTATCGGTGATGGCCACGCTCATCGTATAGGGGATTTCCTTGCCGCTCATCGGGTCGGACATCATGCCCTTGTACTTGATGGTGTTGCCGGTCATGGCGCCGTGGGCCAGCGTCATGCCGGTGCCACCGGAATCGATCCAGCTGCCGAAGTACTTCTTGGTCACGTTGTCATAGCCCTGGATGCCCATGCCGTCGAATGGCTGGCCCATGAACTTGCCCTGGTAATTCTCCTGCAGGTAGCGGTTACCCATGATCCACTTGCGTTCCGTGGAGCCGTCGGTTTCTTCAGGAGGTTTGGATGGGTCCATCCACATTTTCGACTTGACCGTGAACTTGCCGGCCAATGCATCGAGCTTCTTGTGCGCCTCGCCGGGCGCGGCGGCTTTGGCCATCATCTCCATCGCCGCCTTTTCATCAGGCGGCGCGGCGGCCTTCTTCTTTTCCGGCGCAGCACAGACGGCAGCGCCAGCCAGGGTGAATCCTGCAACAACAACCAGGTACTGCACGACACGACGGGGCTTCATGGCTTCCTCCTTATCCAGCAGGGTTGTGGAAGAGCCATTCTCCGCGCCGCCGCGCAGCCCTGTCAACCGCGCCGCTCGGTTTCGCGCAACTTGCGCCGCAAACGCAGGTTATCCGCCACAACCGACACCAATGCCAGCATCATCAGTACGACTATCGCATCAGCATCCAGGTAGCGCCAGAACGCCCACGCGCCAAGCGCGCAAGCAATCGCAGACAGGAGAAGAAGAACCTCGTCTTTCATCCTCGAACCTCCGATCCCATCGCGTCGCCTAGAAGAGAGAGTAGCGCCGCGTGGGGCGGCGCGTTTTGCGTTGGGGCAAGCGAAGCGTTTAAGCCGCGTAGATGCTGACGGCTTCGACCATGAAAGGAGCCAGGTCGGGGTGGATGTTGTCGAAGCTGGCGCGGAAGCGTGGGTCGTCGCGGTAAGTAGCTGCGAGCCGTGGCAGGTGCTCACGTTCGGCGGGCCAGAAGTGCTGCATGTGATGATGCCAGCGCGCGACCAGGATTTGCACGGTCTCGCTGCTGGCGCCCAGCCCCATCGCGACTGCCAGCTCGGAATAAATCGCATTGCCTTCATCGATCAGGTCTTTCTGCTTGCCCTCGCTATAGCCTTGCCATTGCCTGGCCGACGCTTGCACGACGTCCTTGCCGTATTTCTGTTCCGCTTCCCGCTCGTATTTGTGCTGGCGTTCGCGCAGGCCGTCAAAGAGTTGTACTGCTTTCATGGTCTGGTTTCCTTTCAGGTGGAGGATGGTTCTGTCCACCGTGGAGATCAGCCCTTGCAGTTCCTGCAGCCGGCCCGCCAGTGCGTGCTTGTGGCTTTGCAGCGCCGCTAATACGTCGAAGCCGGGTTGCGACATGATGTCGAAGATGGCGGCCAGCGGCACGTCCATTTCCCGGTAAAACAGGACTTGCTGCAGCCGCAACAGGTCCGCTTCGTTGTAATAGCGGTAGCCGTTATCGCCAACGCGCGAGGGCTTGAGCAAGCCGATGCTGTCGTAGTAGCGCAGCGTGCGCCCGGTTACGCCAGTTATATCGGAGAGCTGTTTCACGGTGTACATGCAGCCATCCTCAAGCTTGACGCGACGTCATGGTCAAGCACTAATTTCAGCCCAGTTCAAAAGTCGTGATGCCATACTGCCGCGCCAGCGGCAATCCCGGGTCTGCACCAGTGTACATGCGCGCCGTTTCAAAGCAGGCATGCATGCCGCGCCGCTCGGCCAGCTCGATGGCGGCCGCATTCGGCTCCGGCACGTCGAGGAACACCGGTTCGTCGGCCGGCACGCGCCCGCATACGGCCTGCATCAATTCCTCGGCCACCTGCGGCGACTCGGCGCAGAGCGGGCCAATCTTGAAGCCGGCGCGGCATGGCCGCAGCACTGCATAGCCAAGCAGCGTGCCGCCGGCATCCCGCACACCGAGTGCCACGCTGCCTTCCTGCCGCAACCAGCAGCGCATGAACTGCTGGCGGTCGTCGGGGAAGAAGGCGCGATCGTATTCCAGCACTTCGGCGAGATCCTGCGGCCCTAGCGGCAGCACGCGATCGGCCACGGGCACGTCTGCGCCTCGGCCCTCATACCTGACGTTGCGGTGTGCCAGCCTGAAGCCGGAGCGCGCGTAGTTTTCCTGCTGGGCCGGCACCCCATCCAACCCCACGTTGCGCCCTTCGAGGCGCGCCATGCCGGCGCGCCAGACCGCCATGCCGAGTCCCTTGCCACGAAACTCCGGCCGCACGATATAGCCGCCGATAAAGCCGAAGCCGCTGCCATACCGGACTGCGAAGATGCTGGCCACCGGCTCGCCATCGATCGAGCCAAGCAGAAAGCCGTCCGGGTCGGCGGCATAAAAGCTGGCTGCATCCTGCAGGCCTGGATTCCAGCCTTCTGCCGCAGCCCATTCGAGCACCATTTCCAGCTCGGGCGGGGTCATGGCACGAATGTCCATATCAGGTCCCAAGCGACGAGTCATAAGCGGCGAATGCGGCGCGCACGGCATATTCCCAGGCAGCGCTATCCTGTTCGTAAAGGAAGCTGGCCGCCGGCGGCGCGGCCGCATCCAGTGCACTACGCCGGCGATACAGGAACACCGTCGTCCATGCCACGCTGGGCGGGGCGAATTGCTTCACCAGCTCGAAGGCCGGGTGCTGCATGGGGAACGTGACGGTCGTCACCAGGGCGCCCTCCGGCAATTCGCTTGCCAATTTTTCGGCCAGCCGGTCCATCATCGGCGCGAAGCAGGTGCTGTAGATATAGACCATGCTCGCGTCGGAGACATCGGTGGCAAACATATCCTGGTGCAGCAGGCGCACGCGGGCAGCTACCCTGGCTGCCGCGGCGGGATCGTCCGCCACGCCGGCTGCCAGCATCTGCGCCAGCCGTACCTGCGCCATGTCATTGCGATAGCCAAGCAGCTCAACGCCTGTGCAGCGCATGCCGGGCAAGGCCAATGCCGCGCTCAATACGACCTTGCCAAGGCCGCTGCCAAGGTCAATGAAGTGGCCATGCAGGGGCAGCCAGGGCGCGATGGCTTCGAAGTAGTTATCCAGTTCCTGCTGCGTGAATTCGCCGTAGATCAGGCGGCCATCGTCGACCAGCCATTGCGCCAGGTCGGCGTCGGAGATCTCGGCCAGGCCGTGCGCCGGAGCGCGTTCGGGCAGCATGCCATGCTGCTGGATGCCGGCCGGTACGCAGCCTGCAATGAGGCGCCGGTGCGGCTTCAGGCGGCCAATGAAGGCATCGCGCAGCTCCGGCTTGCGGAACGCTTCGCGCACCGCCAGGCCGATTTCGACGTAACGGGCGAGCACTGCATCGTCAATAACGGGCCTTACGTGCTGCGCGCCACTTGTGATTGCCCGCCGCATCGAGAGCATGGTTTCCCCCTCACCGGTTGATTATCCACTTTACAATAAAAAACCGCCCCGAGGGGCGGTTTCGCGTCAACCGGATAGCGCTTTAGAAGCGATAGTTCAGCGACGCTGCGTAGGTACGGCCAAGCTGGCTGAAATGCGAGCCATCGTAGGTCACCATGTCGTAGCGGCCGTTGAAGGTGATCAGGTTGCGCTGGATGGCCTTGGCATTCGGATCGTCGATGACCTTCTGGCCGTCGGCATTCAGGGCACGGAACTCCCACTCAGGCGTGGTGTTGAACACGTTGTTGACGTTGAACGACACGGTCAGGTTCGGCATCAGGTTGTAGTTGACGGCGAAGTCGGTGACGTTCTTGGTCTTGAACTTGGTCTCCAGGTTGCTGTCCAGGCCGGCCTGGCGGAAGCGGGTCGGGCCGAACACGGTGTTGTTGACCGACAGGTTCAGCTTCTTGTAATCCCAGTCGGCGCCGAGGATGGTCTTGAACTTCGGACGCGAGGTGAACATCAGCGCTTCCTGGGTTGCATCCAGCACGGACTGGCCGGCGTTGGCCACGATCGGAGGATTCTTCACCTCGCCGTCGCGTTCATTCTTGCGGGTGAAGTTGCCGGACAGGTTCAGGGTCAGTTTGCCGTCGGCCAGCGCGATGTTCTTGCGCGACACAACGTAGTCCAGGCCTTCGGTCTTGGTTTTCACCGCGTTCACGAAGAAGCTGACGGAAACGATGCCGTTGGCAGCCAGGATCTGGTCCAGTTGCTGGGTAGGATCGCCGGTCGGCACGATTTCCTTGCCCAGCACGATGCGGTCCTTGACCTTGATGCGGTAATAGTCCAGGGTCATGCTGGTGTTTTCATCCGGCTTCAAGCCCACACCGAGGGTGATGTTGTCGGACTTTTCAGCCTTCAGCTTCGGCACGCCCAGCGCAGCAGCTTGCGCCGACACGTTGTTCACCAGGCCGGACACCTGGATGCCGCCGCCAGGCACGAAGGAATACTGCGCCTTCTGGGTGTAGATCTGTGCCAGCGATGGAGCGCGGAAGCCCTTCGATGCCGATGCGCGCAGCGTCACCCAGTCGTTCGCCTTGTAGCGGGTGGACAGCTTCCACACGAAGGCCGAACCGAAGTCGGTGTATTTTTCCCAGCGGCCGGTGCCATCGACCAGCAGGTCCTTGCTGATGTCCCAGGTCGAACCGGCATACAGGCCGTAGTTGGAACGCGACGATGGGAAGGAGTTGTCCGGGTGGTTGCCGGCGAAGGAATCGGCACCGGTGCCCTGCCAGGAGGCGCGCTCGCCTGCCTTCACCTCGAACTTCTCGTGGCGCAGCTCGGTACCGGCGTAGAAGTTGACGGTATCGGTCAGCTGCCTGGAGATGTCGCCGTTGAACACGTAGTGCTGGAACTCGACGCCGCCGGCGTAGAAATGGGTCGGCGAGTGCTCGGTGCTGGTACCGGCAAGCACCGCATCTTCCATGCTGCGGTTGACGGAGTGGTCGACGTCGTACTTCTGCTTGTTGCCGCCGTAGGTCAGGCTGAAGTCCGCATTCCAGCCGGCCAGGTCCATCTTCACGCCGGCGGTGGCATTGTAGTCATCCAGCGTGCCGTCGAAGGTTGGCTGGTAACCTTCGTACACCGTGCCGGCCGGGTGCAGCAGACCGTAGTCGGTCGGGCGCCAGTAAGGAGTACGGTAGTTCGCGAAGGAGTTGACCTTCTTGTTCACATAGGCCGCGTTGGCGTAGATCGCAATGCCTTCGCCAATATCGTAGCGGGTATTGAACAGGCCCTTGTAGGCCTTGGTCTTCGGCGAGCCGTTGACGTTGCGCGCGTCGGGATATTTCGACAGGAAGGCCTGCACTTCCGACAGCGGTGCGCCGAAGTCGCCCGATTCGCCGGCGGCACTGACCGCGCCCGAACGGCTGGACAGGTTCACGCGCGAAGCATCGATGGTGTAGTTGAAGAAGCCACGGTCGCCGCCCAGCGCGAAGCCCTGGTTCAGGCTCACGCCGCCCATGCCGCCATCGTGCTTGTGGGTGATGCCGGTGCGCGCGGTGACCGAACCGCCTTCGGCATTGTCCTTCAGGATGATGTTGACCACGCCGGCAATCGCGTCGGAGCCGTACTGTGCCGACGCGCCGTCGCGCAGCACTTCGATGCGCTTGATCGCATCGGCTGGAATGGCCGAAATGTCGGAGCCGGACTCACCGCGGCCTGGCGAGGTCTGGGTATAGACCAGCGAGCTCATGTTCTTGCGCTTGCCGTTGATCAGGATCAGCACGCGGCTCGGGCCCATATTCCGGATTTCGTAAGGATCCAGCAGGGAGGTGGCGTCGTTGACCGGGGTCTGTACGGTGTTGAAGGAAGGGACGCGGAACTGCATCGACTTGTCGAGGGTGGCCTGGCCGGTCTTGGTCAGTTCGCGCGAGCTAAGCACGTCAACCGGTACCGGGGTATCCACCATGGTGCGCTGCGAACCGCGGCTACCGGTCGAAACAATGACCACCTTCTGGATGTCGTCGGTGGTGGTGTCGCTGGCCTGCTGCGCCTGGATAGGGGCGGCATCCTGTGCTTGCGCGTGGGCTTGGCCCAGCAGCACGAAGGGGCTGGCAGACAACATTAATGCTGCAATCGGAAAATGTTTATTCATGTATTTCTCTCTTCCATACAGATTTTAAAAAAACTAGAGGAGAATTTATATGCAACATTTTCATCCGTCTATTATTTCCAGTTATACATGCACAAATACAACATGTATGGATCTTTTTTATGAAGTCGCCCGGAACGGAAAAACGCCGTGATAATCTTTGTGCCATGAGCTATAAAAGCCTCTGCGTGCTGCTGGCACTGATGAGCGGCATGGCTGCCCATGCCGCGAAAGAGCCGCCGTTGCGCCTGTGCTTTGAAGATGTGGACCAAAGACCCTGGAGCACGCCGGATGGAAAAGGCCTCAATTTCGAATTATTAAAAAGAGTTGAATCACTCCTTAATGAACATTTTATTTATTCACCGAAACCCTGGAAACGTTGCTTAAGTGAATTAAAACTTGGCCAGGTGGATGCGGTAGTCGGTGCCGCAGATGCCATTGACCGCCGCGCATGGTCGCGTATCCCCCAATTACCCGATGGGCGCGAAGATCCCGGCCGCGCCTTGTTTGAAGACGCGGCCCTGGTCTTCCTGCGCGTGGGCGGCAACGGGAGCTGGGATGGCCACGAATTGCTGGCCCCCGGCAAGGTCGTGGTGGTGCAGACCGGCTACCTGGTCGGGCAGCAATTGCGCGAAAAGGGCTATATCCCGCACGACACCGTGAAGTCGGCAGCCGATGCGCTGCGCATGCTGACCACGGGCAGCTTTGACGTTGCCATCCTGCAGGGGCTGGAGGCGAGCAAGCTGGCGCACGAAGATCCCCGCTTCATCGGCAAGGTCCAGCAGGCCGAGCCGCCCTATTCCACCGTCCACCTGCACCTCATGGTCGGGCGCGGCGTGTACCAGCGCGATCCGCAGCGGGTGGAAGCGATCTGGCAAGCCATCGGCAGCGTGCGCCAGACGCGCGATTACCGGCAAGTCGAGGAGGCGGCAGGCATAAAACATTTCCATTAATATTTCCATCGAGGAAATTATATGGTTAAATAAATGGCATGAATTTCCTTCTCGATGGACGCCTGTCCCTGATCACCCCCGAAGGCGTGCGTTTGCAGCTAGTTCCTGCCGGCCCGGTAGTACGCGCTTACGCATGGGCCATCGATTTCCTCGCTTGGGGCATCGGCGCCAGCGTCCTGCTGTCGATCGCCAGCGTGCTCATCCCCTCCGAAAAACTGTACAGCGGCGTCGCTACCCTGTTGTGGTTTTTCGCCTACTGGGCCTATCCGGTGTTGTGCGAGATCTACGCCAACGGCCGCACGCTGGGCAAGCATGTGGTCGGCCTGCAGGTGCTGCGCGCCGACGGCCTGCCGGTGCGCTGGCGCGAATCGGTGCTGCGCAACTTGCTGCTGGTGGCCGACTTCCTGCCACTGTTTTACGCCTCCGGCCTGGTCGCCATGCTGTTCGACCGCCAGTTTCGCCGCCTGGGCGACATCGTGGCCGGCACCCAGGTGGTGTACCGCGACAAGCCGCCCAAGCGCGTTGAAGTACCCGATGCGGCGCCGCTGCCGCTGCCCTTCCCGCTGACGCCGGAGCAGCAGCGTGCCCTGGCCGACCTGTTCGCGCGCGAAAGCCGCCTGCCGCACGGGCGCATGTTGGAACTGGCCGATTTCGCCGAACCGCTGACCGGCCGCCAGGGCGAAGCTTCGCTGGAACGCTTGCGCGGCATGGCCGCAGGACTGGTCCGATGAAGCAAGCCCAGTTTGAAGCGGCTTACGGTCCGCTGTGGAGCGAGATCGATAGCCTGCTGTCCAGGCGCGCCGACGGCCGCGAAGCCCTGCCCGAACAATACCGCCGCCTGTGCCAGTGCCTGGCCCTGGCCAGCCAGCGCGGCTACTCGCCGCAACTGGTGTCCTACCTGCACGGCCTGGTGGCGCGCTGCCATCACGCGCTGTACGGCGTGGCAGCGGAACGCCCCACCGTGCTGCTGCAATGGCTGCGCGCCGACTTGCCGCGCCGCGTGCGCGCCGAATGGAAACTGCTGCTGCTGGTGCTGCTTTGCCTGCTGGGGCCAGCCATCGCGATCGGCGTGCTGGTCTGGCATGACGCGCACAATGCCTTCCTGTTTGCCTCGCCGGAAGAGCTGACCCACATGCACCAGATGTATGCGCCGTCCAGCATCAAGAGCGGCCGTGGCGGCAGCGAGGGCGACCTGCAGATGTTCGGCCACTATATCTGGAACAATGTCTCGATCGGCTTCCGCACGTTCGCCGGCGGCATTTTCGGCGGCGTGCCAGCCTTGCTGAGCGTGCTGTTCAACGGCATGAAGATGGGCGTGGTGGCAGCCTGGCTCAGCCTCGACCCTGCGACGCGCGGCAACTTCTGGTCCTTCGTGGTCACCCATTCCAGCTTCGAGCTGACCGGCCTGGTACTGTCCGGCGTGGCCGGCGTGCGCCTGGGCATGGCGCTGGTCAAGCCGGGCCGCCTGAGCCGCCGCCGGGCGCTGCAGGAGGCCAGCATCCAGATGTATCCGGTGGTGGCAGGCGCCGCCCTGCTGACCGTGCTGGCCGCCTTCTTCGAAGCGTTCTGGTCGGCCAGCGCCTTTGCACCGGCCGTCAAGTACAGCGTCGGCGCGGTGTGCTGGGCCATGGTATTCCTGTTCTTCGGCTTCGCCGGCCGCGAGAAAGGCCTGCATGCAACTCGATAAGCTGCGCCTGGATTTGCGCCCGCGCAGCAATGCGCAAGGCCTGGACCTTGGCTTCGCCCTGCTGCAAGCCGGCGGCGCCGACGTGTGGCGGGCCTGGCTGGCCCTGTGGCTGCCGCTGTCGGCGCTGACCACCCTGCTCGCCTGGTATTGGGAACTACCGCTTGGCTGGCTGCTGGCCTGGTGGCTGCTGCCCCTGCTGGAACGCGCGCCGCTGTATGTGTTGGCACGCCAGGTGTTCGGCGAACAGACCAGCTGGCGCGATGCCTTGCGCGCCTGGCCGCGCGAACTGGGCGGCGGCTGGTTCCGCATGCTGACCTGGTGGCGCCCCTTCATGGCCGGGCGCGGCCTGCACCAGCCGGTGTGGGTGCTGGAACGCGCACGCGGCAATACCGCTACGGCGCGCCGCGCCACGATCGCGCGCAATGGCACCGGCGTCGCCGCCTTCCTGTTCGGGGTCAGCTTGTTCCTGCTTGAACTGCTGATACTGGGCTCGGGGCTGCTCGCCTTGATCGGCCTGTTCCTGTCCAGCACATCGCCGGACCTGGGGGCCGTATTCCTGATCAAGGACGTGGCGCTGCGCTCGGCCATCATCAACGCCGTCGTTTGCACGGCGCTGGCAATTGTCGCCCCGGTGTATACGGCCTGCACCTTCACCCTTTACCTGAACCGCCGCGCCACGCTGGAAGCCTGGGACATCGAAATCGTGCTGCGCCAATTGCGCCCGCCTGCGCGGCCAACGGCTGCGCGCCACGTTGCCGCCGTGCTGATGGCAGCGCCGCTGCTGGCCCTCGCCTTGCTCGGCATGCCGCCACCGGTGCAGGCTGCCGCGCCGGCCGCCAGCGGACCGCCGGCAGTCACCGATTGCGCGCCGCCGGAGGGACTCAAGCAAGAGGACAGCGGCCGCGGCCCCGACCGTTCGCCGCAGCAGGCTGCCGTGCGACGCCAGGTCGACCGGGTGTTCGAGCACCAGGACTTGCGCGGCTATCGCTGCGAACAGGTGTGGGAGCTGCGCAATCGGCCCGAAAAAGAAAAGGACAAGCCGCAAGCCAAGCCACTGCTCCCGCGCTGGGTAGCGGCGATCCTGGCTGGCGTGTTGAAGGTGGCCCTGATCGGCGGCGCCATCGCGCTGGTGGGCTGGCTGCTGTGGCGCTATGCCGCTCCGCTGCGCTTCAACTTTGCGGCAGCGCCCGAGCCCAGGCTGGCCACCGAAATCGGCGGCCTCGATATCCGCGCAGAGAGCTTGCCGGCCGACGTGGCCAGCGCCGTGCGCACGCTGTGGCAGCAAGGGCAGCACCGCGCGGCACTGGCGCTGCTGTACCGCGCCACGCTGTCGCGCCTGGTCAGCCGGCAGTCGCTCAAGCTGCACCACGGCGCCACGGAAGGCGAATGCCTGGCGCAAGCGCGCAGCGCCAATGCCGCCGGCACCCTCGATAGCGCCAGCCTGGCCCTGGCCGACCAGGCCACCACACTGTGGCTGAACGCCGCTTACGGTGCGCGCTGGCCGGCCGCGGATACCGTGACGGCGCTTTGCACGCGCTGGCAGGCGCATTTCGACCGCGAGGCAGCATGAAGCGGCACTACCCCATCATTATCTGCGCCATCGTTGTGCTGCTGCTGGCCGGTGCCTGCTATGGGCTGCGCGATGTGTACTTCCAAAAAGTGTGGCGCGGCCAATATCACTTCTCGGAAGCGCAGGCCAAGAACCCGATGCTGGCGGCAACCCGGCTGCTGGAGGCAAGCGGTCATCAGGTGCGCCTGGAGCCTGTGCTCAGCTACCAGTTGCTGAACCAGTTGCCGGACGGCGTGCTGCTGCTGTCGCGCTACGCGCGCCCGCCGGACGAGCGCCAGGCCAGGCTGCTGCTGGACTGGGTCCGGCGCGGCAATACCCTGATCATGACGCCGGACTGGATCGACAACGCCGACGACGCGGAGAACCAGACGGCCGCACTCGAACAGGCGAGCGACCCTTTGGGCAAGCATTTTGGCGTGGCCATGTCCAGCCGCTCCCGCATTGACGACACCTGCCGCATCGACCCGCTGGAGGCCAGGCGCCGCGCCAAGCGCGCAGCCGACAAGGCCATACAAGCCGCCGAGGGCGGTGACGATGAGGAAGACGAGGAACAGGAGCCCGTTGGCCCGCCCCGGCTGGTCTGCCTGAACGCCCCCGGCGCCGCCCATGCGATCGAGCTGGCCCGCCCCTCCGACACGCTGCAACGCTTCGAGGGCAAGGGCCCGCAACCGCTGTGGGGCGACACCTACGAGCTGGCCGTACTGGTCTACGGTGAGGGCCGCGGCAAGGTTGCCATGGTGGCGGTCGATGCCGGCGAAAGCTATTTCGACAACGATACGCTGCGCCAGTTCGACCACGGCGAGCTGCTGCTCTTGCTGGCAGGGCAGAGCGGGCCCCAGGCGCCAGTGATGCTGGTGCAGAACAACGAACCGGTCGGCTGGGGCGCCTGGCTATGGCAGCACGGCCGCCTGGTGGTGCTCGGCCTGGCCGCCCTGCTGCTGCTGTGGACCTGGAGCGTCTCGCGCCGTTTCGGCCCCCTGCTGCCGGAAGCCGCAGCCCCGCGGCGCGCCCTGATCGAGCATATCGAGGCCAGCGGCCGCTGGCTGTGGCGCTTGCCGCAAGGCCGCACCCTGCTGCTGGACGCCGTGCGCAAGAGCACCGAGAAGCAGTTGCTGCGCCGCCTGCCCGAATTGCATCCGCTGGGTCCAGCCGAGCGCGCACGCCGCCTGGCACGCCTGGCCGGGCTGCCGGAAGCGCAAGTCAGCGATGCCCTGCTGGGCGCACCGGCCCGGCGCGCCGCCGATTTCACACGACAAATTTCAATACTCCAACAATTGCGAGTCCATCATGAGCGATAGCATGTCCATCCCAACCAACAACGCCATTCCGGCCGACCGCCTGGCGCAGGCGATCGACATCGTGCAGCGCCTGCGCGAGGAAATCGGGCGCGCCATCGTCGGCCAGCAAGCGGTGGTGGAACAGGTACTGGCCTGCTGCCTGGCGGGCGGCCATGTGCTGCTGGAAGGCGTGCCGGGCCTGGGCAAGACCTTGCTGGTCAAGGCATTGGCCAAGACCTTCGCCGGCGATTTTTCGCGCATCCAGTTCACGCCCGACCTGATGCCGGCCGACGTGATGGGCCACGCCGTGTTCGACCAGCGCCAGCAGACCTTCAGCATCCGCAAGGGCCCGGTGTTCACCCACCTGCTGCTGGCCGACGAAATCAACCGCGCGCCGGCCAAGACCCAGTCCGCCCTGCTGGAAGCCATGCAGGAACGCCAGGTCACCATCGAGGGCGAGGCGCATATCCTGGACGCTCCCTTCATGGTGCTGGCGACCCAGAACCCGCTGGAAAGCGAAGGCACTTATCCGCTGCCGGAAGCCCAGCTTGACCGCTTCCTGATCAAGGCGCGCATCGCCTATCCCAGCGAGAAGGAAGAAACCGAGATGCTGCTGGCCGTGACCCAGGACCGTGTCGGCGATGCGCTGGACGTGGCGCAGGTGCGCACCCTGATCAAGCCGGAAACCCTGGTCGCGCTGCAGCAGCTGGTGGCCCGCATCCGCGTCGACGAGGCAGTGGCCAATTACGCCGTGCGCATGGTGCGCGCAACGCGCCAGTGGCCCGGCGTGGCCGTCGGCGCCGGCCCGCGCGGCAGCATCGCCCTGATCCGCCTGGCGCGCGCCATGGCCTTGATGGCGGGGCGCGATTACGCCACGCCGGACGACATCAAGCAAGCCAGCCTGCCGGTGCTGCGCCACCGCATCGCCCTGTCGCCGGAAAGCGAACTCGATGGCCTGGGCGCGGATGACGTGCTGGCAGCGCTGATCGATTCGGTCGCCGCGCCGCGCAACTGATGAAGCCAACCCGCCGCATGTTCCTGGCCCTGCTGGGCCTGACCGCGCTGGGCGTGCCGGCCAGCGTGTGGCCGGCGCTGCAGGCGCCGTGGCAGGTGCTGGGCGGCGTCCTGCTGCTGGCCGCCGGCGCCGACGCCCTGCTGGCGCGGCGCCGTCCCGCCCTGCGCGCAGAGCGCAGCATGGCCGGCGTGCTGCCGGTCGGCGCCTGGCACGACGTGCGCCTGACCCTGCATAACGAAGGCAAGGCTGCGCTCCAGCTCGATGTATTCGACGACTACCCGGCAGCCTGGGAACTGGAAGGCATGCCGCATGCGACGCGGCTGGCGCCGGGCGCGTTTTCCACCGTGGCTTATCGCGTGCGCCCGCTGGAACGGGGTGACGGCGCGTTCGGCACGCCATGGCTGCGCATCGCCGGCCCGCTCGGACTGTGGCAGGCCACGCACCGCATCGGCCCGCAGCAGACGGCAAAGGTGTTCCCCGACGTCGCACGCCTGCTGGGCCAGGCCCTGCGCGCCACCGACCGCCAGGCGCCGACCGCCGGTTCGCTGCTGAAACGCCAGCGCGGCGAAGGCACCGACTTCCGCCAGCTGCGCGAGTACCGCCGCGGCGACAGCCTGCGCTCGATCGACTGGAAAGCCACGGCGCGCCACCGCAAGCCGATCAGCCGCGAATACCAGCTCGAACGCGACCAGCAGGTGGTGTTCCTGCTCGATACCGGCCGCCGCATGCTGGCGCGCGACGACGACACCAGCCACTTCGACCACGCGCTATACGCCGTGCTGACGTTGGCCTTCGTGGCCGGCAAGCAGGGCGATGCCGTGGGTTTGATGAGCTTTGGCGTGGACAAGCGCTGGCTGGCGCCGGCCAAGGGCCGCATTGGCCTGGACCGCATGCTGGCCGGGGTCTACGACCTGCAGCCAGGCGAAGCAGCGCCCGACTACATGCGCGCCGCCAACGACCTGCTGAACCGCCTGAATCGGCGCGCCTTCGTGGTGCTGGTGACCAACGTCCGGGATGAAGACGACGTGGCGCTGCGCCAGGCCGTCGACCTGCTGTCCTCGCGCCACCTGGTGATGTGCGCCAGCCTGCGCGAGCGCGCGCTGGATGCCGCCAGCACGGCGCCGGTGCAAGGTTTCGACGATGCTTTGCGCCTGGCGGCCAGCGAGCATTACCTGCAGCAGCGCCAGGGAGCCATCCGCCGCCTCGGCCTGCGTTCCGGCCACCTGGTCGACGTCGCGCCGGAACAACTGGCCGGCGCGCTGCTGAACCGCTATCTCGATATCAAAGAAAGCGGAGCGCTATAAAGCCAAACGGCAAGGCGCAGCCGATGACCACGCCAAGTTTCAGGCCGAAGCCGGGCGGCGGCGGCGGCACGCCAAAGCGGTTGGCGGCCGGCGTACCGCGTGCGACCATCAGGTAGACCAGGAAAATGAACTGCAAGATGGGGAACAGCAGCACCAGTACCCACCAGCTGCTGAGATCGACATCGTGCACGCGGCGGCGTGCCGCTGCGGCCAGTACCAGCAGGGGAATCATGAGCACCACGGCGCCCAGCGCCTGTGCGCGCCCGCTGCTGAAGTAGGCCTGCCAGCCAAACACGCCGATGACGATCCCGGTCAGCACGCCGAACAGGATCGCCAGCGGGATACCCAGCAGGCTATACGCAAGGAAACGCACGCGCCCGATGCGCTCATTCCAGCACAGCAGCCGCGCCTCGGTGGCAGGTGCAAAAGGCAGATCCAGCCCTGCCTGGGGCGCGGCGTAAGGGTTATGCATGCTTACTGGCTGTTCTCGATCTGGGCCGCTTCCGCCTTGGCTTTATAGGAGGCATAGCCTGGCAGTGCGATGGAAGCCATGATACTCAGGACGAACATAACAGGCACGAAGGCGGCCAGGATGATCACGCCGGTGCTGTTCGGGCCAGGTGGCGGTCCATACTCGTTACTGTCGGCATCGCCAGGGCCGAAGACCAGCCAGAGCCAGAACACCACGCTGACCAGGGGCACCACCATCAACAGGCTGAGCCAGCCGGACTTGCCGAGGTCGTGCAGGCGGCGGCGAGCAATGATGATGCCGGTGGCAAACGCCAAAACGATCATCGCGAGAATGCCGAGGACAAATCCGGCACCGAGGGCGCCGAGGGCCGCCGGACCGCGGGTGAAGATACTGAACACGCCCATCACGCCCAGCAGGACGATAAAGACCGGCATCAGCAGGAAGCTGGAGGCAACGCTATAGCCGAGGTAACGCACACGGCCAATGCGGCCATTGACGGCAAAGAACTTCGGCATATAGGTTTCGTCGCTGGCGCGTTCAACCAGCTCGGACTGCGGCATCGAATACGGATTACTCACGGTTGCTCCTAAAAGGATTTTTAATTCGTTATTAAAGTTACTACCGAGAAAATCTTACATTATTTTTTTACTAAGGCACAAGGCCGATTTCGATACAACACCCGGCTTGCGGCTTGCACCTGCGGCTGCGATACTTGCTGCAAAGACTGGACGGTTGCACCACTACACAAACGCGGCCATGCACCCCTCACTCAAGTGCCAGGGCAAGTTTTCCCTGAACTGGACCTACCTGAATGCCATCGCGTCCGGCGTGTCGGCAATCGACCTTGGCGGGCTGGCCCTGCGCAACCAGCATGACGCCCACCAGTTCGTGCGCGAATACGGCTTCGACATCGACAACCCGCATGCCCGCGACGTGATTGCGCGCGCCCATGGCGAAGCACTGGATTTCATCTGCACCAACTTCCTGACGCCCGCACAGGCGGCCCTGGTCCCGCCGGCAGTGCAGCGGCCCGAAGATCCGCTGGACTTGCTGGTGTTCGCCTCGCTGCACGGCAATGAACAGGTCGAATTGCGGCGCATGTGGTCTTGCGCCGTGCTGAAAGTCATGCACGGCATCTTCTACATCGATAACAACCTCAAACTGCGCTACTTCAACACCATCCGCCAGCAAGTGTTTGCCAGCCTGGATGAAGTGATCCACCAGGAGGACGGCCAGTTTTATTTGAGCGATGGCGAGATTTGCCTGCCCTTGCTGCATTTTGACCGAAAAAACAACAAAAGCCGCGGCAGTATCCTGTTGAAGTTGCTGCAAAAAGCCGCTTATCTGGCGGCCGATATCTTCGACCATCTGGGGGTGCGGCTGATCTTCAACACCCGCTTCGAATGCCTGCTTGCCTTGCGCACGCTGCAGCGCGCCCACCTGATTTCCGTGACCAATGTCGATTCCCAGCGCACCCGCAACACCTTGCTCGACATGGAAGCGGCCAAGGAAGTCTTCACCCAGTATCGCTGCCTGCTGGAAGCGGCCGACGGCTATCCGGCGGAATTGCTGGAAAAGATGGATACGGAACTGATGGAGATTTCATCGCCGCAGACGCGGGCCGACAACCCGCACAGCGGCGCCGGCTTCAGCAGCATCCAGGTCACGGTGCGCAAGATGATCCACCTGCCGCCGGACGACCCCGCAGCCAGCGGGCCGGATTACGACGTCGGCTTCTTCTTCGAGTACGAGATCCAGCTGATGGACAAGGCCAGCCACGGCCGCACGCTGGAAGGCCCGGCCAGCCATGACGCCTACAAGAAACGCCAGGTCGACACGGCACGCCTGCGCGTGCTGGGGCGCGACCTGGTCCGCTATCTGGAAACCCAGCCGGGCGTAGCGCCCGCCTAATGCGGCCGGATGCCGTCCGGCACGCCGGTCGTTGTCCCCGGCGGCATGATATGTTCCGGCGGCGTGCCCTCATGGATCATGCCGCGGATGGCGCTGCGCAGTTCCGGGCTATCCGCATGCTGGTGCACCGAGACGGCATGCTGGACGGCGACTTCCAGCAGCTCGTCTTCATTATCTGCCGATATCGCGACGCTGCATTTTGCATCGCTGGGGAATTCGCGGCAGTCGATATATTTACGGGTCATGGCGACCTCCCTTCCGAAGAGCTATTTACACTATAGGCCGTTTGGCCCGCAATTCCATGCTACATTTGCCTGCTTGTTAATGAAGCATGGAGGTGCGATGCGCTTACGCTCAATGGCCCTGGCCTTCGGCCTGTTTGCAAGCTCTGCCCACGCAGGAGAGCTCGATCGCGCACTGGAACAGAAAATGGCCGCCAACGCCCAGCGCTATGTCATCGCCAGCCAGGCGGTGCTGGTGGCGCGCAATGGCGAAGTGGTTTTCCGCAACGTTGCCGGTGCCCGGCGCGACGACCTGTTCCCCGTGTACTCCGTCAGCAAGCTGCTGGCCAGCGTGCTGGTGATGCAGCTGGTGGAAGCCGGCCAACTGGACCTGGACCAGCCAGCCGGCGCCTACCTTCCCGGCCTGCCGCTGCGCTGGCAGCAGATTGCGCTGCGCTACTTCCTGAACCATACTTCGGGATTGCCCGAATATTTCGCCCCCGGCAGCCTGTCCGGGGCCAGCTTTGCGCCGACATTGCCGGCAGTCTTTGCCGCCTTGGCGGACCAGCCCCTGCTATTCGATCCCGGCACCGCCACCCGCTATACGCAGACCAACTTCCTGGTACTGGAAGCCCTGCTCGAAGCTCGCTACGGCAAGCCGTACACGCAGCTCGCCAACGAACGCATCATTAACAAGCTGGGCTTGAAGAACACTTATCTTGGCCTGGCCAGCGCCAGCCGGCACGGCATGGTGCGCAGCTTTATCGGCAAGAACGGCAAGCTGCAGGCCGATCCTGCGGTCCAATGGCCGGAATACGCCAACGCACATGCCGAGCTGTTTACCACCGTGGACGACCTGGCCGCATTCCTCACTGCGGTGGCACGCGGCGAGCTGGTCGGCAAAGACACGCTGCACAAGCTGTGGCAGGCGCAGAAGCTGGCCAACGGCCAGGATGGCGGGTTTGCCGCCGGCTGGGAAGCCGGAAAGAGCGGCGCCGATGATTTCGTCGGGCACGATGGCGGCACCAAGGTGCGCGTGCGCTTGCTGTGGCCGGCAAACGGCAATGGCGACAGCTACGCTATCGTCTACCTCACCAATGGCAGCGCGCAGAACGTCTGGTCGCGCACCCTGGTCGAGAGCCTGATGGCAGCAATCGACCCGGCCCGCTTCCCGCTGGAGGCGGTCTCTGAGCAGTTGATCGACTACGCCAGCCGGCCGGTGGCGGCGCCGGCGCAGACCCAGGCGCTATGGCAGCAGTTGCAAACGCTGGCGGCGCGCGATGGCGCCGCACTGGAACGGCGCATCAATGAAACCGGCTATGCCATGCTGGAAACGCGCGGCGCCGCCGCCGCAGTCAAGGTCTTCGAATTGAATACGCGCCTGTTCCCGCAATCGGGCACGGCACGCGACAGCCTGGCGCAAGCACAGGCGGCAGCGAAGTCGCCTTGAAGGTTGCCGGATGACCTTGTCGCCGTGGCTGCTCCTGCTGCTGGCCTTGCCGCTCCTGTTGTTGGGCCAGAGCCTGCTGCGCAGCATGCCGCTGCTGGCGCGCTGCAGCATCCCCGTGCCGGTGCCCGGCGGCCTGCTGTTCGCGCTGGCCTGCCTGCTGCTGCGTCTGGCCGGGCTGGAAGTCGCGTTTGCCACCAGGGTCGATGCGCCGTGGTGGACCTGGCTGGTAACGCCCGACACCGAATGGCTGGCGCGTCCTGCAAAAAACCTCAACCTGCCACTGCTGGTCGGATTTTTCACCTGCGTTGGCCTGGCTGCACCACTGCGGCTGCTCGCCAGCGGCGGGCGCATGCTGCTGGTGCTGCTGCTTGGAACCACCTTGCTTGCCGTGCTGCAGAACGCAGTGGGCGCGGCAGTTGCGACGGCGCTTGGCGCACCACCCTTGCTGGGAGTCATATGCGGCTCGCTGACGCTGGTGGGTGGGCATGGCACGGCCTTGGGATTTACCGCGCGCTTTGAGCAAGCCGGCATGGCGGCGGCGGCGACCATCGGCGCCTCCGCCGCAACGTTCGGCCTGCTTGCCGGCGCCCTGCTCTCCGGCCCGCTCGGCATCGCACTGCTGCGCCGCCAGCCGGCAGCCAGCGAGGGCGCAGGCATCCTGCCCGCCTCCGAACGCCCTGCGGCTCCTGTGGTCGCCGACTTCCTGGCTGATGTGCGGTCGCTGGCGGCACACGGACGCAGCGCAGCCGGCCACCTGTTACTGGTCGCGTTTTGCGTGAAAGCCGGCGCCTGGATCAGCTTCGGCCTCGACCACTTGGGAGCGGCCCTGCCCGTCTATATGGGTGCCCTGTTGCTCGGCTTCGCCTTGCGCGCGGCGCACGACGCCGCGGGCGCGGCCTGGCTGCGCAACGAGGTGATCAACCGAATCGCGGCCGTGCTGCTGCCCCTGTTCCTGGTCATCACGCTGGCGCCGCTGAACCTGGCCGAGCTGGCTGCCGTCGCCGGCCCCATGCTCGCCATCCTCACCGTCAACACGCTCATGACGCTGGCCTTTGCCGCCTTGCTCATCTATCCGCTGCTGGGCGGCGACAAGGAGGCTGCCGTGGCGACAGCCGGCCTGGCCGGCTACGGCGTGGGTTCAACCGCCACAGCCGTCGCCGCCATGGACGCCATCACGCGGCAGCACGGCAGCGCCCCGCGCGCCACCACCATCGTGCCGCCGACCGGGGGCTTCCTGATCGACCTGGCCAATGCCCCCGTGATCGGCGCGTTCCTGCGCTGGCTGTGACTCAGTTTTTCTTCTTGGCCGGCTTCTTCTCGAGCTCCTTGGATGCCGGCGTCGAGCCGCCCTGTACCCCAAGTGCGCCGCCCGTCCCCATGCCGCCGGCGACCTCCTGCGCCTTGTAGTTGCGTACCGCCTTCACCAGCTGGTTGTACGAATCCATGAAGGAAGCAATCAGGATCTTGCCTTCCGGCGTGTTGGAGTAACCGCCGGCCGAACCGAAGCCGCCACCGCCGAACAATGCACCGCCAACATTGAAGTCATAATTCTTGGCGCTGCCTTCCGCAGCAGCCAACTGGATGCCGGAACGGTTGTCCACCATCAGCAAGGTGGTCGATGCCTCGTTGGCTTTCAGCCCGCCAGCGACCACGCCGGCCACGCTGCCCAGCAGGCCCAAACCGCCCAAGGCGCCACCAACGCCCTGCGTGCCTTTCTGGCTGAAGGTGATGCTCGGGCTCATGGTGTAGTCGGCCGCCACCATCTGGCCTTTGCCGTAATTGCTGCCAGCCCGCATCTCACCGGACGACGCCAGCGCCCGTTCCTGCATCAGCTTACCCATCGCCGCGCCGCGCTCGACAACGACGAAGCAATTCGATTGCTGGATCATCATACGCAGCACAGGCACGGTCGAGCCGAGCTTGTATTGCGACAGGTGGTGGTACCAGGGCGCAGCGGTGTCTTCCACTACGCCCAAGGTGCCCAGCGGCTTGTCACATTTTTCCAACTGCGTGTTGGCATTGGACGCCGTGGCGCCACCCGCGGAACCCGTAGCCATGGTAGGAGCACCGCCCAGCTTGGGGTCCGTTCCCGCGCAGGCAGACAGCATCAGCATTGCCAGGCCAGCTAAGGAATTCCCTGATATGAAGCACGTCTTATTGTCCATGTTCACTCCCCACTAGAAACGACCGTTTGAACTCATCGGCGTCCTTTGAGAATAGGCCACATCGACAAAAAATCTATGTATAGTTACTAGCGCAAGACCAACTCAACTGTTAGAAGGAAGCCTTCATGAAAAAACTGATCATTGCCGCCCTGGCCCTGTCTTGTTCCGCCGCCTTCGCTGCGGATCCGGCGCCGGCAAAGAACTCCCAACAATCCAAAATGACGACCTGCAACAAGGAAGCCGAGGGCAAGAAAGGCGACGAACGCAAGGCCTTCATGAAGGAATGCCTGAGCAAGAAGCCTGTTGCGCCAGCGACGCAGCAGGACAAGATGAAGACCTGCAACGCGGACGCGGCAGGCAAGAAAGGCGATGAGCGCAAGGCCTTCATGAAGGAATGCCTGAGCGCGAAGAAAGCTGCCTGACCAGCCTCAGGCTACCTCAAGCCGCTGGCGAGGCGTGGCGATGACAGCAATGTCTTGAACGCTTCCCAGCGCTGCTTGCGGGCGGCCACCGGATCGGTGGCCGTCACGTGTTTTTCCACCCAGGCTTTGACCATGTCCTTGCCCAGGTTGTAGTTGATGACGTAGCCGCGGTTGGCGTCATAGAACGACAGGCGCTGCGTCGATTTCTCCGGCGGGTACAGGGCCACATTCACCAGCCACTCAATGGTCTGCTCACGCGTCCACTTCCCCTCCAGGTAAGCCTGGGCCGCATCGTTGTCGGCATAGCTCAGTTTGCCTAGCAGCTTCATCAGTTGCGCATATTGCGAAGCCAGTGCCGCATCCAGGCCCGCCAGCGGGTACAGCACCTTCTGCTCGAAGGCCAGCCGCTCCTCATCGGTGAACGCCATTTCAATGCCGTAGTTCGCGCTGCCCTCGGCGATCAGCGACATCGGCGAATACAGCGGGTAGACGCTGAACTCCACCCAGTTGCGCTGCTTGACCAGCGACTGCTCCAGCAAGGCATTGTAGACGTGATGGCCCGGATAGCCTTCGTGGCAGCCCAGGTCTACCGCGCGTTCGATATAGATCGGGAATTCGGTATTGATCTGGATCAGGCTGTGCGCATTGCCCTTGTACCAGTTATAGCCGGACCACGGCTTGTTGCTGACGAATTCCAGCACGAAGCTTTCCTTCTGAGGCAAAGCCATGAAGGCAGCGGTGCGCTCGCGGCAGGCGGCAATGGCTGCATCGAATACCGGCTTCAGCTTGTCCTTCGGGATCGCGAACCTGGCACGGAAGGCTTTCAGGCGCTCCGGCAGCGGGCCGTCGCCTGGCAGCAGCTTGTCGACCTGCGCCACCAGCGCCATGTAGTAGGCGCGGTCGTGGTGCGGGGTGACCGCGTCATACAGCAGCGCGGTTTCTTCGTCGAAGCTGAATTTGCGGCCTTCCATCATTTCGACGCGGGCTTGCATGGCCTTGAGCTGCTTGGACAGGAACTCGATGCGCAGCGCCTCATCGGCGCCGCCAGCCTTATGCTGCGCGATGTCGCGCTGGGCGGCCACCACGCCGGCCTTGATCGATGCCAGGCTTTGCTTTTCCTTCGCCGCCTGCTGCTCCAGTTCCGGCGGCCCGTAATAAGCATCCACATAGCTGGCATCGTGCTGGCCGATGGCCAGCGCCAGCTTGCGATAGCGCTCCGCCACGTCCTGCACCGATGCCGCCATGGCGCTGCCTGCCATCAGCATGGCCAATCCCCCAAGTACGATTTTTTTCATTGTCTCCTCTACGGCCTGTGTCAAAGTCGTAGAGTGTAACTCAGCCCGTGCGCAGCTGGCGGGCCAGGTCGGCCAGGCGATACGGCTTGCCGACGATAGCAAACTCCTGCTCCGATTGCGGGAAACCTGACGACAGGATGATCTTGATATGGGGGTAGCGCTGCCTCACTTCGCGTGCCAGTTCCAGCCCGGTCATCCCGTTCGGCATCATCACGTCGCTGAACAGCACATCGACTTCTCGATCGCGCTGCAGTGTGCGCAAGGCCGCGGCCGCATCGTTGGCGTGCACGGTGGCATAACCCATGGCCTGGAACAACTCGCGTGCCGACTCCATCACCAGTGGATCGTCGTCCACGATCAGCACGCGCTCCTCGCGGGCGGGACGCTGCGCCGGCACATCCGGCACCGACTCCGCCAGCGCCGGCAGGAAGAGATTGATGGTGGTACCCTTGCCCGCCTCGGTATCGATGGTGACCGCGCCGCCGGATTGCACGATAAAGCCGTACACCTGGCTCAAACCCAGGCCGGAGCCTTTGCCGACTTCCTTGGTGGTATAAAAAGGTTCGAAGGCGCGCTGGCGCACTTCTTCGCTCATGCCAGTGCCGGTATCAGCCACGCTCACACGCACATAATCGCCGGCAGGCAGCGACCCGGTCTGGTTGGCCTCGAGCCTGACGTTGCGCGTGGTGACTTCCAGGGTGCCGCCCTCAGGCATGGCATCGCGTGCATTGACTACCAGGTTGAGCAAGGCCGATTCAAAGCGCGCTTCGTCGATCGAGGCCTGGCGCAGCTTGGGGTCCAGGTCCATTTCAAAGCGCATCAGCGGGCCGGCAGCGCGCCGCAGCACGCCTTCGAAGCCGAGCACCAGGCGGTTCAATTGCTGCACGCTGGGTTCCAGCGGCTGCTGGCGCGCGAACGCCAGCAATTGCTGCGTCAATGCGGCACCACGCTCGACGGCGCGGCGCATACTGTCCAGCACGCGCCCGCCTGTGCCTTCCGGGGGCGCCGTGCACAGGATGTCGATACCGTTCGATACCACGGCCAGCAGGTTGTTGAAGTCGTGCGCCACGCCGCCCGTCAACTGGCCGATCGATTCCATTTTCTGCGCCTGGAACAAGGCGGCGCGCGCCTGCTCCAGCGATTCCTGCGCCTGGCGCTGTTCGGTGTTGTCGCGCGTGACTTTGGCAAAGCCGACCAACTCGCCGTCATCGTCATACAGCGCATCGATCACGGCATGGGCCCAGAAGCGCGTGCCGTCCTTGCGCACGCGCCACCCTTCGCTTTCGTAGCGTCCTTCGCGCGCCGCCACTTCCAGCCCCCGCTCGGGCACGCCGGCCGCCTTGTCGTTTTCAGTAAAGAAGCGGCGGTAATGGGTGCCGAGTACCTCTTCCGGCGCATAGCCCTTGATGCGTTCCGCACCGAGATTCCAGTTGGTGATCAGGCCCTCGGGCGACAACTTATAGATCGCATAATCGATCACCCCTTGCACCAGCAGGCGGAAGCTTTGCTCGCTTTCGCGCAAGGCTTCCATGACGCGCTTGCGCTCCGTGACGTCGCGCGTGACGTTGGCGAAGCCGACATGCTCGCCTTCGGGCGTATAGATCGGATCGATCACCACGCTGGCCCAGAACAGCGAGCCATCCTTGCGCAGTCGCCAACCCTCGCATTCAAAGCGGCCTTCCCGCAGCGCTGTGCCTAGCGCGCGCCGGGCCAGGCCACCCTTCTTGTCTTCCTCGGTATGGAAACGCGAGAAGTGCGTGCCCAATACCTCCTTTTCGCTGAAGCCATTAAAGCGCTGGGCACCCGCATTCCAGCTGCTGATGCGGCCTTCGGTATCCATCATGTAGATCGCGTAGTCGCTGATGCTGGCCACCAGAAGTTCATACCTGGTTGACAAACTCTCAAGCGCCGGGGCTTCGTTGATCATCAGTTTTGTGCGCACTGCTGCGCGCATGAATATGCGAGGATTTCAGGAGGATGCCACAATCTGCAATTATGTGGAAAACGACTATGTTGCTGGCCATCGCCTTGGCCCTGCCAACGGTAGAAGTTCCCAACACCCGCTCACCGGTGGACAAGTCCTACCGCAAGATGCTGCAAGGCGTGGAGCGATTCAAGCGCGAGCAGGCGCTGGCGCCGCAGGCCACTTTGCGCTTCCGCCTCCTGCCCCGCCAGCCGGGCACGGATATGCAGGGCATCACGCTGAAGGTGCTGGGCGATACCACCAGCATGGAAGTGCCGGTCGGCGCCGACAACAGCTTCATCCTGCAGTACAACGAGCTGCTGTGGCGCGAGGACGGCGCCGTGCTGGCGAACCGCAAGACCTTGTCCATGACATGGCGCGCCGAAGTGCGCAGCCCCGGCGTGCCGGAAGGCCTGCGGCGCCTGGGCGACCTGCGGCTGGAGTGCCTGGTCGGCATGGAGGCCGGCCTGGTGTCCAACAATGCCCACCTGTTTGCCTGGCTCGATGAATTCCTGCGCAGCCCCGACAAGGTGTGCAGCGACCCACACGGCAACTATCTGTTCTTCACGGAAAAGCCATTGTTCTCCATCACGCTGCAGGCAGGCGCACGGCGCGCCACCTTGCCCTTCCACGCGCTATACGCGGGCAATCCACCAGCCGCCGAAATGCCTTACTGCGATTGCCAGGTGCTGCTGGAGCGCAGCTACTTCGCGCCGGTATGGGACCGCTCCTGGCCGGACGATACCTTGCTGAGCTTTGAATACATGGACGACCCGCCGCCCGCCAGCCCGGCGGCCCCGCCCGACCGCACGGCAGCGCTGGCCGCGCTCGGCGCTCCCCAGCTCAGCAGGCGCTTCGACAGCGGACGCGAAGTCTGGCTGTACCAGTCCGCGCCACCGGCCCACCTGGCCTCCGGGCCGGACGGCCGGGCGCGCATGGGCGAGCACGTACTGCTGTTCGGTGCCGATGGCATGACCCTGAAAGCACGCCAGCGGGCACCGTGATCAAGAAGGGCTATTGGCGCGCGTCTTGTTGAAGAACCGGTAGAACAACGCCATGATGAACGCCATCGGTCCGGATCGAAATCTGCTGCACTCACGACAACGTTCTATCGCACCGGGCCGAGGGCTTGGCAAAAGGAAATCCAGTCTGCTATAATTGCGCGCCTTGGCCTGGTAGCTCAGTTGGTAGAGCAGAGGATTGAAAATCCTTGTGTCGGTGGTTCGATTCCGCCCCGGGCCACCAAGAATAAAAAGTGAGAACGCCGACCCTTGTGGTCGGCGTTTTTGCTTTCTGGCCATATAATTTCGTTTGACAAGATTACAAGCGCCGCCCTCCCTCAACCTACGCCGCTCCCTGCACATGATCGACAAAATCGTCTACGCGCTTACCCATTATTTTGCCTTGTTGATTTTCGTGTTCGCCTGCTGGGGTGCCGGCCGGGCCCTGCTGCGGCGCGTGAATCAGGGGGGCGCCCCGCCCGAAGAAATGCCTTTATGGCATGGCATCGCAGCGGCACTCGGCATCGGCATTTATATCTGCCTGGTCCAATGGCTGGCCATCGCCGGGCAGCTGCGTCTGTTGCCTCTGCTGCTTGCGCTAGGACTCGGCCTGGCCCTGTGCCTGCTGGAGTGGCGCGCCCTGCCGGCGCGCAGCGTTCCATCGCTGGCGCAGCGCTGGCAGGCTGCAAATTGGGCCGAACGCGGCACCGTGTTGCTGATCGCCTTGCTGGTGCTGCCAACCGTCATCGCCCCGCTGTGCCCGCCATTGGCCTGGGACGAAGTGATGTACCACCTGCCGCACGCCAGGCAATGGGCGCTGAACGGCAAGCTTAGCGTCAACGAATGGCTGCGCTATCCATGGTTCCCCTACAATGCCAACCTGCTGTTCAGCGCCGCCCTGCTAACGTATGACGATGTGATGCCGCACCTGCTCAGCGCGTTAGCCGCCTGGCTTACCGCCTTCCTGGTCTACCAGGCCGGCAAGCGCTATGCCGGCAAAAGCGCGGCCTTCATCGCTGCCATCATTTTCCTGTCCCTGACGCGGGAAGAATTCGACAATGCGATGGTCGACACCAGCGCCGCCCTGTTCATATTCGGCGGCTGCCTGGTTTTCCACCTCTGGCAGCAGCAGCCCCAGCGCCGCGCACTGCTGGCCTTCGCTGGCTTGATGCTCGGCGTAGCAGCTGGCATCAAGTACCAGGCGCTGCAGGTACTGCCGCTGCTGGCAATCGCCTTGCTGATCAAGACACGCTCGCCGCGCAACTGGCCCATCGCCGCCGCCGCCCTGCTTCTGCCTTGTGCCTATTGGTACGTGCGGAACTACGTGCTGACCGGTGACCCGTTCAACCCGATCGGCGGCAAGCTGTTCGGTTTCAGCGACTGGAACCTGGCCGATTATCAGTGGCAGCTTGAGGACATCAAGCGTAACGCAGGCTGGCCAAGCTGGGTGATCTGGCCAGCGCTGCTGGCACCATTTATCGCCAAAGTACGCCGGCTGCCGGGCGCGCCAGCGGCCATGATCCTGGCCGCTGCCGGCATGGCCGTCTGGTTGCTGACCTCGCGCTACCCGCGCTACCTGATGCCGTTCTACCCTGTGCTGGCGCTGCTGGCAGCAGCCGTCTGGCACTGGCTGTTCGTTACGGCAAGCAGCCGGTTGGCCCGTGATCCCGAGTCCAGGCTGCCCTACAAAGCCGCCGCGGCCAGCGTCGCCCTGGCTTTGCTGGTCGTGCTGCCGGTTTCGCTGAAAAAGGAATACAAGAGCTGGAAACTGGTGGCTCCGACTGCCGCCGCGCGCGCAGCAGTATTGCAGAAGGAGATTGCCGGTTACCCGGTCATGGCCTATTTGCGTGAACACCCGATGGGCCGGACTTACCAGTTCGGCCTGGAAGGCGGGCTCTACTACGCTCCGCCCGGAACCGGCGGCGATCATTTTGGCCCAGGGCGCTATCGCGATCTGGCAGACCTGGCCCCGCTAGACCTGGCCAAGCGCTTGCGTCAGGCCGGGTACTCCAGCCTGATGATCAACACCGCTCAATGGCCGAGCATCAATACCCGGCCAGGATTTGCGCAATCCTTCACGCTGGTGCATCAGGACGGTCCGGTACTGCTATACCAGATCGTCCCGTAAAGGGTTGCTGGCGCGCGTGGCCTTGAGCTAGCTGGCACAGGTCAGTTGGCCCAAGCGCGCCACACTGGCACTTAATACCTCAACGACTTTCTCCTGCTGCTGTGGCGTGATCCCCATCCACAGTGGCAAGCGGACCAGGCGTTCCGACAGCGAGTCGGTAACTTCCAGGCGGCCATGGGCCCGGCCATAACGCTGGCCTGCCGGCGAGGAATGCAAAGGAACATAGTGGAACACTGCGCCAACCCCGTTGCGCTTGAGTTCGTCCAGCACGGCCTGGCGATCCAGTCCGGCACCGAGCAAGACGTAATACATGTGCGCGTTGTGCGCGCACTCGGCCGGAATCACCGGGCGCCGTAGCGCGCCGGAGTCCTCCAGCGGCTCCAGCAGGTCATGGTAATACTCCCAGCGCGCCAGCCTTTCGCGAGTGATGGCATCCGCCTGCTCAAGCTGCGCCCACAGGAACGCGGCCACCAGTTCGCCCGGCAAGAACGACGACCCCACTTCCTGCCAGGTGTATTTGTCCACTTCCCCGCGGAAGAAGCGGCTGCGGTCGGTGCCTTTCTCGCGAACGGTCTCCGCGCGCAACACCAGCGCCGGATCGCGCACCAACAAGGCGCCACCTTCCCCGGCGATGACATTCTTTGTCTCGTGGAAACTGTATGCGCCGAGGTCGCCGATCGCGCCCAGCGCCCGGCCCTTGTAGCTTGCCATCACCCCCTGGGCGGCATCCTCGACCACAGCCAGCCCATGACGGCGGGCGATGTCCAAGATGGTGTCCATCTCGCAGGCGATGCCGGCGTAATGCACGACGGCGATAGCGCGGGTGCGCGGCGTGATGGCCGCTTCGATCAGGCGCTCGTCGAGATTCAGGGTGTCGGCACGGACGTCGACAAATACCGGCACGCCGCCGCGCAAGGCAAAGGCATTGGCCGTCGATACGAAGGTGTAGGACGGCATGATGATTTCATCGCCGGGACGGATATCCAGCAGCAGCGCAGCCATTTCCAGCGCTGCGGTACAGGAATGGGTCAGCAAAGCCTTGCTGCTGCCGGTCCGCTGCTGCAGCCATGCATGGCAGCGCTTGGTAAACGGTCCATCGCCCGCCAGCCGGCCATTGAAGTGGGCCTCGGCAATGTAATGCAACTCCTTGCCCGTCATGTAAGGCCAGTTGAATGGAATCTGTTTGTCACTCATGATGCAATTATTTCCTTCTGTTTTACTTCAACGCTGCTCGATTTCCTTGCCACCAACAGGCGCGTGCCGCCCAATCGCCAGGAGCCGCCAAAACGGATCCAAGCCAGCTCGACGCCGAGCACGACTTCGAGCAGGCGGTTCAGCACAGGATGAACACGCAAGCCGGCAATATCGTCGCTGCTGATGTTCTTCCGGCCGCGCATCGCCAGTCGCGATGCCAGCATCATCGGCAGCAACAGGCTGACGAACGAGGTACTGCGCACGAGTTCGAATCCGGCCGCGGCAACCTTCAGATGCAATTCATCAGCCGTGTAGCGCCGCTCATGGCAAGCGTACTCATCGACCGCACTCCATAGCCAGCGGTGTTGGGGCACCGTGATGTAAACATGGCCGCCCGGTTTCAGCGCGGCGTAGATACGATCCAGTACCAGCTCATCTTCTTTAATATGTTCAATCACGTCAAACGCGCCGATCGCATCCCACTCCTCGCGGTACTGCATGGCGCGTGCATCCATCTGGCAGAATTCGGCGCGGGTGACGCGCTGCCGTGCATAGTCCAGGCCTTCGGCCATGTGCTCGCTTCCGGCCATGCGCGCCTGCGGAAATTGCTCGGCAACCGCACTTAATACAAATCCCGTTCCACAGCCGATCTCCAGGAAGGAACGCATGCCCGGCTGATAAGAGCGTAACGCCCAGAGTATCAGCTTGTTGCGCGACCGGAACCAAAAATTCCTGGCCTCCAAGGCGGCCAGTTCTTCGAAATAGTGCGGTTTGAAGCCGATCTGCATGGGACGAACGCCTTACCCTTTCTCCCGGAAAACGAGATATTTAAGTTCGACAAACAAAACCAGTGCCACCAGCACCATTGCCACGAGCTGCACTACCTGGTGAGGGTAGCCGAACCGGTCGACCAGAACGTACAGCAACAGCCAGTTCAAGCTGTAGCCCGAACCATGCGCCAGGAAATAATAGAACGCACTGCGTCCTGTCCCGCCGCGATCCCGGAAAGTCCAGTTCCGGTTGCCAACAAACCCGGTCAGTGCGCCAATGACATACACCAGCGTCATGGCCACCTTGGGTGCGCCCCCCCACCAAGCGAGCAACAAAAATACCAGGTAGCCGACGCTGTTGCTCAACACGCCAACCAGCAGGTAGCGCAGCAATTGCATATGCGACGTCCGCAACCGCTCCATGCCAAGCCTGCGCATCATCCCTGGGCGGCAGGGGCGCGCAAGGCTGCCCAGAATGCTTCGGACTGAATTTCCGGATAGCTGCCAACGGCCGCGCTGAACAGGCACAGGCGCTGCTTGAGCAGTACTGCTTCTTCCTCCGCCCGGCCAGCGGCGGCGCGCCCGCGCAACCGAAGATCGATGCCGGCAGCCAGCGCCAGGCAGCCGCAACGGAACACCAGGTCCATCAGGCTTTCCGCCTCGTCGCCGTCGCGCACCGGTATGGCTGCCTGCACCAGCGGCCGGCCGCCGTCCAGCGTCTCGTCGACTTCGTGCACAGTCACGCCGGCAAAACGCACGCCGTAGGCCAGCGCGTCGCGCAGCGGCCGCACGCCGATCGAGCCGCCGAATGCGGGTAGCAGCGAATAATGCAAATTGATCAGGCGGCCACGATACCTGCCGGTCACGGCAGCGGCCAGGATCCGGTGCACCGTGGTGATCACCAGGTCCGGCTGGAAGCCATCCAGCGCCGCCAGCAGCGCATCCTGGCCGGTATCGCCGAAATCGATGCAGGCTTCGGCGATTCCCGCGCTCCTGGCATAGGCATTTGCCGGACATTCCCGGTCAGTAAATACTGCCGCCAGTTCGGCCGCGCCAAACCAGCCCTGGGCAATGGCTTGATGAACAAACCGCAGGTTGCCGCCGCCGCCCGAGCACAGGAATACGACGCGCTTCGGCTGTTTATCGTCCATAAACCCGCCTTACAATGGTGTAGGGGCGACGTTTGGTCTCCGAATACATCTTCGACAGATAGACGCCAACCAGGCCGATAAAGAAAATCACCAGGCCACCCAGCATCCAGATCGATGCCATCACGGACGTCCAGCCACTGATCGGCTTGGACCAAAGCAGCCAATTCAGCAGCAGGAAGACGGTATAGGCGCCCGCGATCAAGGAAATACCTGCGCCGAGATAGAAGATGCCGATCAGCGGTGCATTGCTGAACGAGGTCACCGCATTGACCAGCAATGCAATCTTTTTGCGCAGCGTATAGCTGGAGCCAGACCTGGCCTTCTTGTTGACGACCTGAGCACGCTGGTCAAAGCCGGTGATGTGCCACAGGCCTGCCATGAACACTTCACGCTCGTCGTGCAGCAGCAGGGCTTCGACATAGCGGCGGGTCATGACCCGTGCTGTGACAATATTGGGAGTCAGGCCGAGCCCGGTCGATGCATTGAACAGGGACCAGAACCACTGGCCGCTCCAGCGCTCGAACCAGCCCCCCTTGCGTGCTTCCTGGACGCCGTATACCACGTCGCAGCCGTCGGCATCGAGCTGGGCGCAAAACGCTGCCAGCCACTCCGGATCTTCCTCGAGGTCGACATCAAGCAGGAACACGCGTTCGCCGCGGGCATGAGCCAGGCCTGTCATCATGGCTTTGTGGTGGCCAAAATTGCGCGACAAGTCGACGACGACGACGTGGGCATCCTGGGCACTCAACTGGACTGCCAGGGCCAGGCTGGCATCCGGCGAGCCATCGTTGACGAATACGATCTCGTAATCATCGCCGACCTGCGCGCGTGCCGCCGCGCTGGCGCGCTGGTGGAACTCGCTGATGTAAGCCGCAGATTGATACAGCGTGGCGACAATCGATATTTTCATTGGCCAACATACCTCATATAGCGGGCCGCCTCGGGTCCGCAGTTGAACAGCAAATCGACAATACTAACATGGTGGGTAAACTCGCCCCACTGCTGTGGATACGGCGGGTAGCCGGCGTAATCAAACCACGTCAGCTTGATGCCGGCAGCTTCCATCAGTGGCTGTTCCATGTATTCCTTGGCCGCCGGTCCGGACAGGTATTCGCGCGCGCCTACCTGCTGGCACAGCGATACCAGGCGCTCGGTACGCCCCTCAGCGAGCGTGAAATCCCAGGAATTATGGATGCGAGTGCGAATGCCAAGGTAGTTGCATATGGCGACAATCAGCTGCCGGTTAAGCGCGGACAGGTTGTGATGCGCCTCGGACAGGTAGAGCGGGGCCAGCCAGCCAGCAACTTCCTTAAAGTAAGGCGCACGGGCGTAATTGTTCTGCAATGTCGTCCAGTGCTTGCGTTGCCATGAGCTGTCCGGCAGGCTGACGTCGCGGATGCGGCGGCGGATATCCTGGCCGGCTGGCACCGTCAGCCATTGCACCCCGTTGGGTGTTTTGATCAGGTTACGGTTACGCCAATCATTCTTGGTAAACTGCATGTCGTCGTAGAGGATAAAATCGTCCACGGCGGCAATCAGGTCAAAATAGCCCTTCCACGGGATGTAATTGGACTGCAGAATTGCAACTTTTTTCATCAGCATCTACTTTTTGCGGGGATGTCGATTATATCTTCCGGCCCCGCAGCCGCCGCGCCACCAGCCCCCCCAGCAGCAACAGCCAGAATGCATGGGCGATCCAGGCGTGCCGGACATGCGGCATGAAGCGCAGGCGCACCTGCGTTGCTTGCGGTGCCAGCTTCACCCCCTGGAATATGCCATTGACCGGCGTGGTCGCAGCCGCTTGCCAGCTGCCGCCGACCAGCGCCTGCGCCTGCCAGTCCCGATGGTATTTCTGGCTCAATACCAGCCATGACGGCTGGCCTGGGGTGACGTCGAATTCCATCAGGTCGGTCTGATCGAGCCGCTTTGCCGTTGGCAGCCGGGGCAGCCGGCGCGGGTCATCCAGCTTCACTTCGCGCGCCCCCTCTGCTGTGACTGCCGCCAACTGGATCGCCTCTCCCATCCGGTCCTGCACCTTGTACAGATGGATGCCGGCTTGATTGGCCAACAAGCGCAGGTTGGGATGCTCGAGCGGTGCTGGCGACAACATCACGCCGACGTTGCTCATCCAGAACATGCTGCCGCCATAGTCGGGGGCGATGCTGTTGTTCAGGCGGCCGAAGGTCAGCACCTCACCGCCGAGCGACTGGATCAGGGCGTGATAGCGGCGCGGCGAGAGGCTGTTGTAACTGTGCACCGATGCCAGCCCGGCGCTGGCGTTCAAGTTCGGCGGCAATACCGGCAACCCTGGCGCGGCAACGGCAAAGCGTGCGCCCGCCGTCAGCTCGGCACGAATCATCTCGGCCAGGGGCGAGGTCGTAACAATCTGGCCTGGATCCTGATGCAGCATCAACGGCGCCGTGGTGACCACCAGCGAGCCGACCGTCACGGCCAGCATCAGGGCCGGGTGCCTGCTCCAGCGCTGCCACAGCAGCAGCGCCAGCATGGCCAGCATGGCGGCCAGTACCAGCGGACGGATGGGCATGCCGGCGCTCCGGCTCAGCAACCAGCCAGCACCAATCGCCGCCGCAGCGGCGCTGCCGGCAATCCACACAGCCCGCGAGCGGCAGGCAGCAAGCGGCAAGCCGAGCAGGCCGTCAACGCCATACGCCGTGATGATCGCCAGCGGCAGCAGCAGGCAACAGAGTGGATTGGTACGGGACAAATTGAAGCCCAGGTGCTGCACGCCAAACAGGTAAATCGGCTCCACGAACGTCAGCAGGCCAAGGCTCAGGACTGCCAGCCACCACCCCCAATGCTGGCGCAGCCGGGTAAACAGCGCAGCCACGGCAAAGAACAGCATAGGCAGCGTGAGGCTGATTCCGTTGTAAGGATGCGGGAATGTAGTCGCCATCGGCTCGCCAAGCAGTTCCGGAACCGAGCTGAAAGCAATAAATTTCCAGGCATCCAACGCGGTAGCAAATCGCGGCAGCACCACCGCAAAGAAGGACGCAGGCGGCATCACCCGCAGCGAATCGTTCATTTCGCCCGCGACATCAAGATAAACCGGCAACGCCAGCGCACCACCCAACACCGCAGCGCTGACGGCCAGCAGCACGTAACGCATGCCGCCTCGCCAGTCGCCGCGCGCTTGCCGGTACCAGGCAAACAGGCCATACCCTGCCAGCAAATAGGCGTGGTACACGACCATCTGCGGATAGGCCGTCATTGGCAGGCTGTATGCGCTGAAGGCGAGGATGCTCCAACTGAGCAGGTCAGGCTTGCGGGCCAGGCGCGCCAGTCCCCACAACCCCATAGCGCTCCAGCACAGCGCAGCGGCGAACATCGGGAAAGTCAGCCAGTAGGCCAGGAAGGGAGAAAATGCCAGGGTGCAGCCAGCCACCAGTCCAGCCATCGGCGCCAAGCCGGTTTCCCGGCAAAAACAGAGTACGAAGAGGCCGGTGAGCAACACTATCGACAGGGACAGGACGGTCAGGAAGCGCCATGGATTGGCGCTCAGGTGGGCGATAATCCAGGACGGCGGATAGGCGATGCTGAAACCGGAGAGGTGGAACAGCGGCCGGCCCATTTCGTTCTGCTTGGTCCACAAAGGCAGCCAGCCCGGCGACTGTGCGAGCACCTGCGGCTGCACCTCGGGGACATAGCCATTCGCAAAATCGCTGAATTTGCGGTTTTCGCGGTGCTGGGCATCGACGGTGTCGTCCATTCCCAGTTCGGCATGCTGGCGGTATGGCGCCACCACCTCCCCGCGTCCCCAGTAGTTAAACGTGAGCAGCGCGAACAGCAACAGGTATAAGGCGAATGCGATACGGTAGCTGCCCGCCGGCAGCATGGCGCTCAAGTCACGCAAAGTAGTCACTTTGATTTGATCAGGTCATTGGCGACATACACCTGGTATGCCGGGCTGGGGCCACCGTCGATGCGCGTGAAACCGTCGAGCAGGTAGCGATAGGTCAGCGGATGGGTGTGCTGATAGCGCAATTCTTCGCGTCCATCCAGCGCGACATCCAGCACCAGGACCACGCTGGTGCGGGCTTGCTTCATCCTTTCGATTTCCGCCTGCTCGACCCGGGCCGAGCGCGGGAACAGAGGATAGATATCCCATACCGGCGCCTTGCGGCCAAGCGAGGCGTAAGCCCCCGGCCACAAGGGCATTGCCGCCAGCGCCCGTCCATCCGGGGCGTAGCGGTGCTCCAGCGAACGCAGCAAGCTGACGTTGTTGGCGGTATCGGGATCGACCAACAGGCGCTCGGAAGACAATTCGAGCGCAGTCCACTGGCCGCTCTGGCGTGCTTGCCAGCCAGGGTGATACACGAAGATGACCCAGACGCTGGCTGCACACAACAGCATTGCGAGCGGCCATTTGACCTGGCGCGGCTGTGCGGCCAGCAAGGCCAGGCAGCCTAGCAGCAGCGGGAAGATGTTTTGCGCCAGGTGACCGATATCGGCGCGCGAGAACGCGTATTGCGCATACGGCAGCGCCAGGAAAGCAGTTGCCACCAAGACCGGTTCGACGAATTCATTGCGCCATTTCTTCCGCACCACCCACGCGATCGCCAAGCCGCCATACACCAGCAAGGCAACAAAAAACAGCCCGATCAGGACCGCGCGCAGTGCGTCGCCGGGGGCTTGGCCAGCCCACTGGACTTTCCATGGCCATGGCACCGGCAAGCTCAGGTTGGTGGCGCCAGCTTCAAACAGCAGCAGGATGCTGTTCCAGAAACCCTGGCTGAAACCGGGCACGAACACCAGCATCAACAGCACCGGCGCAAACCCCACTACCACGCCGAGCGCCCACAGTGCGCCGCCGCGCAGCAGCGACGGCCCTGCGCGGCGGCGCAGCGACAGCCAGGCAATCACGCCGGCACTGGCGAGAGCGCCGTACATGCCATGGTTGCGGCCAAAGACTGCGGCCAGGCCAACGCACAGCCCGGTCACGAAGTAGCGCCTGGCATCGGGCTGCTGGACCAGGTAGCGCAGCGCCGCGATCAGCAGGATGGACAGCGTGACATCGAACAGTTTATGGCGCGGCCACATCCACAGCAACAAGGTGAAGCCGCACAGCACCAGATAGGCCAGTTGGCGGCCGCGACCGGCCGCCATGATCATCCACAATGCCGCGCCCAAGCCGATTGCCTGGAACAGCGCCACGGCAGCGCGCAGGGCGAGGATGCCGTTGGCGCCGGCCAGCTTGAGCAGCGCGGCGGACCAATAGTAACGGCCGGGGTCGTAGGCCATGAAATCGCGCAGCGGCACCTCGCCCGCAAGCACGCGCTGCACCCCATACCAGAGGAAACCTTCGTCGGACAGGTTATAGCCGGTCGCGCCTTGCCATATGAACGAGAGATAAACCAGGACGCCAGCCAGGCCTAGGGTCAATGCGAGCTGCTTTTTATCAGTCATTTTTATGCGGTGCAGGCGTTGCCGTGTTGCACAATGGGAAGGTTGTGAGGCCGACATCCTACCATTGCCGCTGTTATTCAGTTGGCAAAAATGACCAGCTTGTCGGCCTGCAATCGTTCGCCCGCTGGCCCGCACGGCTCAATTGACACCAACCGCCGGCTCACTTAAAATTTAATGTTATTTATGCAAACGGGATAGTCACGTCCGCCGTTCGCGTTTAGGGAGGTTCTTTTAAATGGCGTTTTTCCCGGTTTTTCTGTCGGTGGTTTTTGTCGTGCGCAACCAGTCCGAACGAATTGAAGGAATCCTTGCACACGCGGCGGCCAAGATTGCGCCCCTGGTAAGCGACTACGAACTCATCATTGTCGATAATGCATCCGAAGACAATAGCGTCAGCAAGCTGAAAAGCCTGACCGGCGAATCCGGATTGCCAAATCTTCAAGTTTACGCACTGACCAAGGAAGTCGACGCCGATACCGCCTCCTGGGTTGGCCTGGAAAACGCATTGGGCGACTTCGTCACGGTGATCGATCCCCTGGTCGACGATATCGGGTTCCTGCCGGAGATGCTGGACAAAGCCGTCAGCGGCGCCGATGTCGTGTTTGCGCGCAATGCGCGGGCTCCGGTTCACGGTCTGGCCTACCGCAGCGCTTTTGCGGTGTTCAACTACCTCTACAAGTGGTTCAACGGCATCCACCTGGCCAAGGATGCCCCGCAATACCGTGTACTCAGCAAGCGCGTGGTCAACTTCATCCTGCAGCACCCGCAGCCTGCGATGACCTACCGCCACCTGCCTGCCACCGGCGGTTTCGCCCGCGAGTACCTTGAATACAGTGCGCCGCCGACCCTGTCTTCCTCAAAAAACCTGTGGGACAGCATCGACCGCGGCATGCGCTTGCTGGTTTCGACGACGCGCGCTCCCATGCGCCTGGTCACAGCCTTGTCCCTGTTTGGCGCGGTGGCCAACCTGGTCTATTCGGCCTACGTGGTCGCCATCGGCCTGTTCAAAACGTCCATCGCCCCGGGCTGGGTCAGCTTGTCCCTGCAGCAATCCGGCATGTTCTTCCTGATTTCGCTGGTATTGCTGGTGCTCGGCGAATACATCCTGCACATGGCCAGCCTGACCAATGAAGGGCCGCTGTATCACGTTGGCCAGGAATTCACCAGCGCGCGCCTGACCCAGCGCGAGAAACTCAATATCGAAGTGGTCGGCGCGGCGCCGGCGGCAACTGCAGCGGCACCCGCGGAACGAGTCGCCTGATGCCGGGGGCGGTTCAGTTCGATGCAGTCATCGTCGGCGGCGGCTTTTATGGCGCGGCAATCGCGATCTACCTGACCAGGCAGCGCGGCTTGAAGCGCGTCCTGCTGGTCGAGCGCGAGTCGGCACTGATGCAGCGCGCCTCGTATCACAACCAGGCCCGCGTCCATAACGGCTACCACTATCCGCGCAGCTTCACTACCGCCTACCGCAGCCGCATCAACCTGCCAAGATTCGTGCGCGACTGGCCCCAGGTGGTCAAGCAGGACTTCACCAAGCTGTATGCGATTGCGCGCCGCAACTCCAAAGTCACCACCAAGCAGTTCGAGCGGTTTTGCCGCGAAATCGGCGCGCCGGTCCGGCCGGCCGATCCTGCCCTGCTGAACCTGTTCGAACCACGCCTGATCGAAGGCGTGTTCGAAGTCGAGGAATATGCCTTCGATTCGAGCAAGCTCGCGGCCTGGGCCAAGCGCGAACTCGAGGAATGCGCGGTCGAACTGCGTTTTGACACACGGGTGATGGCGATTTCGCGCGGCCCGGACCTGACTTCCAGGGTCAGGCTGGACGACCGCCACGGCAGCAGCGAAGTGACGTGCCGCTACGTCTTCAACTGCACGTACAGCGGGCTGAACCAGTTTGCCGGCGATTTCCCTGGCACGCAAACCCGGCTCAAGCAGGAAATCACCGAGATGGCGCTGATGGATGTGCCGCCCGTGCTGCAGGAACTAGGCATCACGGTCATGGACGGTCCGTTCTTCTCGATGATGCCATTCCCTGCACGGCAGCTGCATACGTTGTCGCACGTGCGGTACACGCCCCACATGCACTGGGCCGACGCGCCTGCCCTCGATCCGTACAGCAAGCTCGGCAGCTACGCGCGCGAGACCCGGGTCGATCGCATGGTGCGCGACGTGGCGCGCTACCTGCCAAGCATGGCGCAGGCGCGTTACGCCGATTCGCTGTTTGAGGTGAAGACCGTCCTGGTCAAGAACGAAGGCGACGACGGCCGCCCCATCCTGTTTGAAAAACACGCCGAACTGCCCGGCTGCTACTCGGTACTGGGCGGCAAAATCGACAATATTTACGATGTGCTTGAGAGGCTCGACGCCGAACAATTCGTGGCTGCCGCGGGCATATCGGACCTAAGGAGTTCAGCATGACCAATGCACTTATCGGCCACAGCGGCTTTGTCGGCGGCACCTTGCTCCGGCAAACCACATTCGGCGCGCAATTCCGCTCGACCGACATCGACCAGATCGCGCAGCGCGAGTTCGACACTCTGGTGTGCGCCGGCGCCCCGGCCCAGAAGTGGATCGCCAACCGCGACCCGGAAGGCGACCGCGCCAAGATCGATGGCCTGATCGGCCACCTGAAGACCGTGCGCTGCAAGACCTTCGTCCTCATCAGTACCGTCGATGTCTTCGGCGCACCGCTGGGTGTCGACGAGGACACCCCGGTCGATGAAGCCGGGCTGCATGCCTACGGCTTGAACCGCTATCGCCTGGAACAGTTTGTCGCCAGCCATTTCCCCCATCATCTGATCGTGCGGCTGCCGGGCCTGGTCGGTCCGGGCTTGCGCAAGAATGTGATTTTCGATTTCCTGAACCAGAACAACGTTGGCGCCATCGATAGCCGCGGCGTGTTCCAGTTCTACCCCATGGTCAATCTGTGGTACGACATCCAGATCGCGTTGAAAGCAGGCATCAAGGTGCTGCACCTGACCGCGGAGCCGGTCAGCGTGGCCGACTTGTCGCTACACGGCTTCGGCGTGCCGTTCGAGCAGCCAAAGGAGGGGGCGGCGGCCCGTTACGACATGCGCAGCCGCCACGCCGCTCTGTTTGGCGGCAGCGGCTCATACCAGTACAGCGCGCGCGAAACCATCCAGGCCGTGCGCGCTTACGCCCAGTCGGAGCCGCGCACCTTGCCGGCAGCAGGGGCAGCAGCATGAGGCTGGCCATTTCCAATATTGCGTGGGATACCACGGAAGACGAGGCGGTAGCCGCGCTGCTGCAGCGTTATGCAATCGACGCGATCGACGTCGCTCCGGGAAAATATTTTCCCGACCCTGCCAAGGCTACTGCCGACGATATCGCCGCCGTGCGCGCGTGGTGGTCGGCGCGCGGCATCGAACTCACCGGCATGCAAGCCCTGCTGTTCGGCACCACCGGCCTCAACGTGTTCGGCGACTCCGCTTCGCAGGAAGCGATGCTGCAGCACCTCGATGCGGTATGCCGCATCGGCGCGGGACTGGGCGCCACCCGCCTGGTATTCGGTTCACCGAAGAACCGTGACCGCAGCGGCTTGAGCGACGAACAGGCGCTGGCAGTAGCGCTGCCGTTTTTCCGCCGCCTGGGTGCGATCGCGCAGGAACGCGGCGTGACGGTCTGCCTTGAACCCAATCCAGCCTGTTATGGCGCCAACTTCATGACCAGCGCGGCGGAAACAGCGGCAGTGGTGCGCCAGGTGGCCCACCCAGCAATCAAGATGCAGTTCGATACCGGCGCCCTGACCATCAATGGCGAAGACCCGGCGCAGGTACTGCAAGAATGCGCCGGCCTGATCGGCCACATCCACGCCAGCGAGCGCAATCTTGTCACCCTGGGCGACGCCGATACCGATCACCGCCGCATCGGCCCACTGGTGGCGCAGGCGCTGCCAGGACATGTGGTGACCATCGAGATGGTGGCCAGTACCTCGGAAGCGCATACCAACGCCATCGAACGCGCGCTGCAATGCGCCAGCAATGCCTACCGTGGCAGCGCCGCAGCACAGGGACAGCAATGATCTGGTTAAGCGTTTTCTTCGCCATTGTGCTCAATGCGCTGGCCAGCGTGATGCTGAAACTGGCCAGCCAGCCGCCATTTCAACTGCCATCGCTGGCACAGCCAATGACCTTGCTGACCAACTGGCCACTGTTCGTAGGCCTGGTGTCTTATGGCCTCGCATTCGTCATGTACACGGTTGCCGTATCGCGCCTGCCGCTGGGCGTGGTGTATCCGGTTCTGACCGCGGGCGCGATCGCGCTGGTGGTGCTGATCGCCTCCTTCTGGTTCAAGGAACCGATGCCTGCTTCGTCCATGATCGGGGTGGTGCTGGTGCTGGCCGGCGTAGTACTGATCACCCGTCAATAAGCCGTCTTTTTACTGGATTTGCCGTGACTTCTGCCCTTCCCAATGCCGCTCCTGCCTTATCCATCCTGATTCCTTGCTATAACGAAGAAGCCAGCATCGGCTCCACTGTCCGCGTGCTGGCGCAAGCCATGGACGCGGCGGCAATGTCGTATGAAATCCTGTGCGTCAACAATGCAAGCAAGGACAGCACTGAAACGGTGCTGCAGGGACTGGCCCGCGAATTTCCGCACCTGCGTTACGTGAATACCCCGCCGCTGGCCGGCTACGGCGTCGCAGTGCGCTGGGGCCTGCAGCACTATGCCGGCGACGCAGTCGTGATCGTGATGGCCGACGGTTCCGAGTCGCCCGAAGACATCTTGCGCTTCGCCGCCAAGATTGCCGAGGGCTATGATTGCGCGTTCGGCAGCCGCTTCCAGCCCGAGAGCGTGGTCGAGGGCTATCCGAAGTTCAAGATGCTGCTGAACCGCCTGGGCAACAAGCTGATTGGCTGGACTACCGGCTTCGCCTACGACGACTTCACCAACGGCTTCAAATGCTACCGGCGCGAGGTAATCGATGCGATCCAGCCGCTGTACGGTGAAAAATTCAACCTGACCATCGAAATGTCGATCAACGCGACCATGACCAAGCCGCGAATTGCGGTGGTGGCCAATTCGTGGCGCGACCGCAGCGAAGGCACCAGCAAATTCGACGTGCTGGGGCAATCCTCGCTGTATCTGTTCACGCTGGGCTATTGCTGGCTGCGGCGCAAGATGCAGGGCAATAGCTGGGCAGCCTTCAGCAAGGCACTGTCCCGTCCTGAACGCACGCCTGCCGCCCATGACTAAGCCATTACCGGATACGCTGCCGCTGCAAACCGTCGAGCGCCACGGCTTCGGCAATTACCGCCACGCCACCCAGGCGCTGTATCGCCCAGAGCGCCTGCAGGACATCCTGGCGCTGCCGCAACAGATGGCCAACGCCTCCCTGCTCGCTTGTGGCCTGGGCAATAGCTACGGCGACGCCGCGCTCAACACCGGCGGCGTGCTGGCCAGCACGGAACGGGTCAACCGGATGCTGTCCTTCGATCCCGAGCGCTCGGTGCTGCGCGCCGAAGCCGGGGTGACCGTGCTCGATGTCATGCGCGCCTTCGCGCCACGCGGCCTGACCCTGCCTGCCACGCCGGGCTTGAGCAAGATCACCCTGGGCGGCTGTGCCGCGTTTGACATCCATTCGAAGAACCACTGGCAAGTCGGCGGCTTTGGCGAGTCCGTGCTCAGCATGCAGATGCTGCTGGCCGACGGCAGCCGCCTCGAATGCTCGCGCCAGCACCACGCGGACCTGTTCCATGCCACGCTGGGCGGCATGGGCATGACCGGCATCATCCTGGAACTGGAAGTGGCCCTGCACCCGCTGCCGGGGCAGACGGCGGCCAACCGTTCGCTGCCGTTCGAAGGCGTGCCGGCGCTGCTGGAACGTATCGCGGAAGTCCAGGCGCAGCCGGGCACGACCCACCTGGTGGCCTGGCTCGACCTGCTGAACCAGCGCCAGGCCAGCGGTTATGTCATTTCCTCCACGCTCGAAGACACCCCGCAGGATGGGGCCATCTGGGCCGATAAGAAAGCCCCGCCGCTCGGGCTTATCGCGCCGTTCTTCAATCGCTGGTCGAACAAGGCATTCAACCTGGCGTTCGCGCTGAAACACCGGAGCCAGCCGTCATCCAAGGCCGACCTGCGATCGTTCCTGTTCCCATGGGACGCGCTGCCGAACTGGAACCTGCTGTACGGGCGCAAGGGCTTTGTCGAATACCAATGCTGCCTGCCATTCGAAGGCGCCCAGGAATCGCTGACCCGCGTGCTCGACTACGTGCTCGCTCACAAGCAAAAATTCCCAGCCTATTTCGCCGCGATCAAGCGCGTGCGCGACGGCGCCGGCATGCTCTCGTTCCCGATCAACGGTTTCAGCGCCCTGTTTGACTTCCCCGTCTCGGAGGGCCTGTGGGGCTTCCTCGACCAGCTGGACGAAATCGTCATCGCCGCCGGCGGCCGGGTCTACCTGGCCAAGGACGGTCGCGTCTCGGCGCAAGCCTACCACCGCATGTACCCGCGCATCGAAGAATGGCAGAACGTGCGCAGCAGCTACGATCCCCGCAACCTGTTCGCGTCTGACATGGCCAGACGCCTTAACCTGGTAAATAAAGATGGCTAAACGCATCCTCCTACTTGGCGCAACCTCGACCATCATGCGCCAGGTGGCATTGAATCTGGTCGGCAGGGACGATCTGGTGTGCCTGGCCGCCCGCAACACGGAAGAACTGGCCCTGATCGCGGCCGACCTGCGCCTGCGGACCGGCGCCGCCCTGGTGACCACGCACAAGTTCGACACCAGCGATTTCGCCACGCACCAGGAACTGGTGGAAGCTGCGCATCGCGAACTTGGCGGGCTCGACATTGTCGTCGCCGGCACCGGCGCCCTGGGCGACCAGCTCAAGGCACGCCAATCGCTGGCCACGATCAAGGACATCATCGACTCCAACTACGTGGGCATCGCAACCACGCTGTCCGTCGCCGCCAATATCATGGAACAGCAAGGTTCCGGCTGCCTGTGCGTGTTGTCTTCCGTGGCCGGCGACCGCGGCCGCCAGAGCAATTATTTGTACGGCTCGGCCAAGAGCGGCATGAGCGCGTTCATGCAAGGCTTGCGCAACCGCCTGGCGCCAGCGGGGGTGCGGGTGATTACCGTCAAGCTGGGATTTATCGACACCAAGATGGTGGCCGGGAAATCCGGCACCTTCCTGATGGCTTCGCCCGAAGCGGCGGGCGCGCATATTGCGAAGCGCGTGCGCCAGGGCGCAGACGTGGTGTATTTCCCGTTCTTCTGGCGCTACATCATGCTCATCATCAGGAATATCCCTGAATTCATCTTCAAGCGCATGAAGCTGTAAACCCGCGACCCTTATAAAGATCACAGCCCTGATGTCTACTACCCCGACCAGCCTGCCACTGACCGCGCAAAGCGGCGTTAGCCGCAAATACCTGACCTTACTGGCCCTGCTTGTGATCCTGGTCGGTGTGTACTTGCGCTTCCACACCCTGGCCAGCATCGGTCTCTGGTCGGATGAGCTGTTCACGGTGGCCGCTGCGCTCGACGTCGGCAACGGGCATTCCTGGCTCAGCCACACTTCCAAAGTCATACCCGAGCTGACCATGGAGGATTCCTTCCTGACCTGGAAGGCAGCCGACAATACCCCGCCCTTGTTCGAGCTGCTGTTGATCATCTGGTCCAAGCTGTTCGGATCTTCCGATTTTGCGTTGCGCTCGCTGCCTGCAGTGCTCGGTTCGCTGGCCCCGCTGGCTTTCTATTTCGGCTTGCGCAAGCCGCTCGGCAATCTGCCGGCGCTGCTGGGCGCGGCGTGCTTCTGCGTTGCGCCTGCCGCCGTTACCTACTCCCAGGAAGTACGCGCGTATATTTTGACGATGTTGCTGTCAACCGTCGCGGTCACCCTGCTGGTCAGGCGCGTGCTGGCGGAAACCTCCGGCTCCGAAGCAGAGAAGGCAGCGCTGCCATCATTCTGGCTGGATGTGGTGGTCTATATTCTGCTGGCCTACTCGCACTACACCGGCCTGTTCACTTACGGCCTGCTGTCCGCCGTGTATTTTTTCCTGGTCATCATCCCGAACAGGCGCTATGCGCATTTCTTCAAGCTGCTGTTGATTCCGCTGGCGATTGCGCCCTGGTTTGCGCTGAGCTGGAAGGCATTCCGCTTCACCAGCAAGGGCGGCCTGGCCTGGACCACCTACAGCAAGAATGACATCCTGGGCATGATGTTGCCGAAGACCATCGACTTCTTCCTCACCAATGCTGGCCCATTGCTGCTGGCGGTTTGGGCCCTGGCATTCATCTGCGCCTTGTGCGGTCGAGATGAACATGGCCAATGGTACCTTTCCAGCGCCAGCATCAAGCAGCGCCTGATGGAGAAGAAGGCCCTGCTGGCCGTGCTGTTGATCGTGGTCATTGCCCTGCAATTCGGCTACAGCGTCTATAACGCTTTCCATGCCGGCATGTGGCACCCGCGCTATTTTGCTGCCTCGCTGCCGATCTTGCTGGCGTCGTTCGCCCTGCTGTTTTCCGCCATCAGGCCGGGCAAAGTGATCGCGGCGGCGGTCACCCTGATCCTTGTAGGGTTCAGCCTGCTCGGCCTGAAACAGTATTACGCCCAGCATCCGCAGTCAGGCGAACAATATAACGAAGCGGCCGCCTATGTGTCTCAGATATCTGAAGCCAACCAGCTGGTGCTGTTAGGCTGGCGTGCCAATGCGGCCTTCTACAATCATTACCTCAAACAATATGCGCCGGCAGGCGGCCAGGCATACCAATTGCAGACAGTCTCGTCGCCACAGGATACGGCGGACTTTTGCGCCTCCATTCAGCCCGATGGCAAGCAAGTCATCCTTCTGCAGCATGGCAGTATGCAATATGCCGAACAGCTGGCAGCTTGCCCGGCATTAAGCGCAGTCCAACGCAAGGACTTCCGCGGCTTGACCGTGGTGACCTATCGCCCTGCCCCCGCCAAGCCTGCCCAATAAGCGCGGCGGCCGGCAGGTCGCTATTGCCTACCGGAACATAATTTACCAATGCACATTTCAAAGATGTAATATCTAGCCCTTTTTTCGTCTTTGGGGGCGTTTTGGATTTCCGCATTACCTACTTGCGTGCCCTGGCATGCGTACTGGTCGTACTGCTGCACGTAAAGCGGCGAAGTGTTTGCTGAGTTTTCCAGCCGTTGGACTGCTGCAAACATCTACGCAAGCGCCTCGCGCGTCTGCGTGCCGCTGTTCTTCATGAATGCCGGCGCGACGCTCTTGGGAAAAAGTGAGTCGCTCCGCGATTTTTTCTCCAAGCGCGCCGTGCGAATCCTCCCGCCCGTGCTGTTCTGGTCCGGGGTATATATCCTCTGGACCTATTACTGGACCAGATCCGCCGATTGGCCCGTCAAGTTCCTCAACGGGCAGGCTGCCTTCCACCTTTGGTACCTCTACGCGCTGGTTGGCATCTATCTCTTCGTCCCGGTATTGCGCAGGGTCTATCAGTCGGAAGGAAACTCGGAGACGTCCCTGTACCTGATCGCCTGGATTATCACGTCGGCGTATACGGTATTTAATGTTTTCCTGCCAAACGGCCTGCACGACCTGATGAAAGCCTGGCACCAGTGGCAGTTTTTCGGAAATACCGGCTATCTGCTGCTTGGCGCCGGCCTTTACCACAACAAGATATTCCCTGCCCTGACTACCCGTGGCTGGGCCGCATTATTGCTGGCTGCGGCGCTCTTCACCGCCGTATTGACGCATTACTACTCGAGCCAGACCGGCGTGCCATCGCAACTGTTTTATGCGAACCTGTCGCCTAATATCATCCTGTTCTCCGCTACCGTATTCGCCCTAGTGCTCCGAATGAAACAATTACCGCCTTGCCTCGATGTCCCGATCCAGGCCATTGGCAATTGTTCACTTGGAATTTACGGCGTGCACGTCCTGATCGTCGGCCAGTTGTCGGCCAACTGGGGCCTGCCGCCCACCGTAAGCAATCAATGGCTTGGGCCAATCGTCAGCACGATGGCAGCCGTGGCGATATCGTTTGGCATCGTGCGCGCCCTTCGATTGATACCATTCATGCGCAGGGTGGCGTAAACGCAAGAGAGCGGCAAGGAGGCCTCCTTGCCGCTCTCTTGCAATCCGGCTCATTCGTCACGCGCCCGGATATTCTCAGGATGCATTGGTGATATCGTGCATCGGGCTGCGGCTCAGCGAACGCTTGACTGCGCGCTTGAAACTGTATGGAACCGCCGAGCTGGCCCAGCGCAGCGACGGATGCGTATGCAGGCGCCACAAGCCGCGCAGCACCGCGTGGCGCCAGCCAGTCTTGTTCAAGGGTCCACGGACGATATGCGCCGCATCGAACTCGAACGCTGGCTTGCCGATCACCGGCGCCTTGAGCGTGCGCGCCAGCAGGGGCAGGTAATCACGTGCGTAGAACTCCGGCTGCGACTGGTCGCCCTGGAAGACTGGCGCGCTGACAGTACCGGTTTCCAGGCCGGTGATGAAATCACCGATCTGGCGATAGAGTTCGGTTACCGGCTCCATATGATCAAACAGCGCGGCACTGGCGCGCCCTGACAGTCGCTCAGGGAAGGCGCCCAGGTTCGGCGCGATGATCGGCAAGCCCGACGCCAGAGCGTGGCTCAGCGTATAGCTATAAGTCTCCGGCCACTGCGCCGGGAACAGGATGATGTCGACCGCGTGCTGCTCGATCAGCGCCGACAGGTCTTCTACTTTGTAAGGCCCAGTGGTTTCGACGGCATTCAACTGGCGGTAGGAGTAACCGATCAGCTTGAAGCTAAAGCGGGCCCCCAGGCTCTGCGCCATCTCCGCCAGCTTTTCCAGCACGTCAGCGCCTTTTTCGCGGCCCACCGCGCCCAGCACGCCCACCACGTAGTGCTGCTTGGCGGCCAGCTGGCGCGGCGCCTGCCGTACATCCAGGTGCGGCTCCACATGGGGCGCTACGACGACATGGTCAAGCTTGTACATATCGCCGAACAGGGTGCGGGTGGCATTGGTCGGGAAGATCACGCAGTCGGCCTGTTCGATCAGGGGCCGCAGCTTTTCGCGCCATTGCGCTGCCGTCACGCCGGCTGGTAGCGGATACAGCGGATTGTGCTGGTCTTCCACATATTGGCCGGGGAAGCGGCCGTCGGCTGCCGTCAGCGTCGGATTGGCATTGAGCCAGAAGTAGTCGTGCGCGGTCAGCAGCGTGGTCGCATGCAGCTCGCGCGACAGGTTCTGCAGCACCGGATCCAGGTTATAGGTATGGTGGTAGTGCACGGCACTGATGCCAAGCTGCTCGAGCAACTTGCGCAGCTTGGCGTAATCGGCCGGCATGTCGAACAGCAGCTTGTCGGTCAGCTTGCAGGAGCGCAGGCTGAGGCTGACCACGGCCGGGCCATCTTGCGGGGCCAGCACCAGGTGCGCCGCCCCTTGCTTGAAATACCCGGCCAGCTCTTCGATGTGCTGGCCCACGCCGCCGCCCGAACCGTGCGAGACGTGCAGCACCTTCGGCAAGCTCAGCGTTGCCAGCAACTGCAGGTAACGTTCAACCCGCGCCGAACGGACTGGATCGCGCTGGATGAAGGCCTGGACGTCGGCATGGTAGTTCGGGTGCAGGCTGTCGAGCACGCCCATCGCGCGATCGACCAGGGCCTGCTTGTCGGTGGAGARGCTGACGCCACCTTCATGGAAGGCATACATATTCGGCGACAGGATATTGAGCCAGCCAGCCTTGATGGCGCGCTGGCACAAGTCGTTCTCTTCGCCATAGCCGCGGCCGAACTTTTCGGCATTCAGGTAACCGATCTGGTCCAGGCAGGCGCGGCGGATGAACATGCAGAAACCGATGCCGGTCGGTGCCGCGATGCATGGCAAGTTCGATTGACGGAACACCGCGTCGATCGTGTGCACGTCGAGATTGAAGGCCTGCGGGTTCTCTTCCAGGAAGTTGGGGAAGCTGCAGATGGTCGCATTGTTCGAGAATGGAGTCACGGTCGCGACGCGCGGGTGCGAATAGGCCTCCACCTGCAAGCGCTTCAGCCAGTCGGCTGGCACGATCACATCGCTGTTCAGCAGTACCACGTCCTGCGACGGGAAGTGCGCCATGCCGCGGTTGACGGTGCCCACGAAGCCCAGGTTGAGCGGGTTTTCCATCACTTCGAAGCGCCCCGGCCAGAGCGCCACCAGCGATTCAAGCATGGCCTGCATGCCTTGGTCCGGACTGCCGTCATTGATGGCCAGCAGCTTGGCGCCGTCCATTGCCAACACGCCCGGCATGGCGGCCTCGATGCAGCGGCGCGTCATGTCGATGCCGCGGTACACCGGCAAGATCACCGAGACGGTATGGGTCGGCGCAATCGGGGCAGGAACGATAATGTCGGAAGGCGCCGCCACTGCTGGCACCGGCGCTTCGGCCGGCGCCGCAACCAGGGCCGGCAGCTGGCGGTCTTTTTTCAGGCCAAGCATCTTCTGGAACGGATCCGCCGCGCCGGCGAAATCGCCGCGCAACAGCCGTCCTGTCCAACGGTAAGGCTTGGTCAACCACCAGGAACGCGAGTTGATCACGCTGACGAAGGCGGCCTCACGCTGGCGCAGCAATTCGCGCAGGTGGCCGTTTTCCGCGTCACGGCTGTTGACGTTGTGACGCAATTCAGCCAGCGGACCGGCTTGCTCGGCGAGTTGGCGCTGCAGTTCGCAAACCGTGGCATCGCGTTCGGCAATGACCTTTTGCTGGGCCTGCACGACCGAATCCCGGTCGGCAATCACTTTCTGCTGGGCCTGCACCGTGGCATCGCGTTCGCCAACCACCTGCAGCAAGGTCTGCACCTGCTGGTCGCGCTGGCTAAATAGCTCTTGTGTATACTGCAATTGCGTATCGCGTTCCGCGATCATTTGCTGAGCCTGCTGCAACTGCATGGCCCCTTCGCCAACGCCTTGCTGCAATGCCGCAATAGTCTTGTCGCGTTCGCCGATGATATAGCGCAGGTGCTCGACCTCGGTTACCCGTTCCTTGACTGCCTGGGCCAGCGTCTGCATTGGCAGCAGATGCTGCCGACCCCAATCGGTAAACTGCGCGGCCGGGCGGCCCGTCACCGTCTGCTGGATGTCGGCCTCGATGGCAATATAGCGGGCATAGTCGGCTTCCTGCAAGGACAGGCCCAGTTCCGCCAGCACGGCATCGATGAATTGCTGGCGCGTCACGTCCTCCGTTTGCGGCGACGGCCGGCCAAAGCGCGTCATGGCATTGATCAAGGCTAGCAGGGAGCGGAACAGCAGGTGCCCGCTTTCGATCGGCAGTTCCAGCTGCCATTCGGTATCGATCAGGGCGGCGCTGCCATCGGCACCGATGACGATGTTCTGCGGGATGACGTCAAAAAAGCGGCCGGGCACTTCGACATAAGCCGAGGCCAGTTCGCCGCCACCGGCAGCAAACGCCCCGAACTGGGCCAGAATCTGCAGGTAGCGCCGGATAAACGCCGCCACCTCCTGATAGGTCCAGCCGTCGTGCATGACAATCTGCATGAACTCCAGGGTCAAGACCTTGCCGAGCGCATAGGCGTCCGACTCTGGCACCGTGAACTTCATCGCCGACAGCCCTGCCTGTCCGGTCGCGGTGCCGAGGCGCTGGTAGCGCACTTCCACCGGCGCTCCGGCGCGGCGTACAAAGCGGGTTTCCTTGCAATACTCCGGCACCCGGTCGACGCTGTAATGGAAGGCCAGGACTTCAGGCCCGAGCGCCTTCGCGCCCTCGGGTGTCGCGACCACCAGGAAGGAATTGGCCATGTCCATGCCGAGGCCATTGGCGAATACTTCCGGATACGCCAATTCCATCGAGAAATTGCTCAGCGGCGGCATTTGCGGATCGCGCCGCGCACTCTGCCAGGCCAGCGCCGCCGCATCGAAACCGGGATCGGCAAAACCTTGCTCGGTGATGATGGATACCGGCAGCTTATAGTCGGGATACGGCGCCAGGAATTCCGCCGGCGAGAATCCGGCGCTTACCAGCAGTTGCCCCAGCACTTCACGGCCGAAGGTTTGCGGCTGGTCAGCACGGTAGCGGCCTTCGATGCCGATCATCGCATGGCCCAGGTGATCTTCCGGCGCACCGGCAAAGTACTTCAGGCCGAGCTGGTTTTCGATCGCGATGATCAGGCGGCCGCCCGGCTTGAGCAGGCGCCGCACGCGCTGCAGCATATGCAGCGGCGGGTGCTCGCCCTCGGTGAACATGTTTGCGTATTCCAGCACGCCGATCAGGGTGATGACATCGAACTGGTGGTCGCACCTGAACTGGTCGAACTTTTCACTGAGGACGGTCACGTTTTCGAGATCGCGCGCGCGCGCGCGCGCGATCGAAGCGCGGCGCGGACTGCCTTCCAGCGCCAGTACCTGGGCGCCTGCCTCGCCCATGTAGCGCGTAATCGCGCCACAGCCGGCGCCAATTTCCAGCACTTCGGCGCCACGCAACAGGGTGCCGAAGGGACGCATCAGGTTGGCGCGCAAGCTGCCCAGGTGGTAGAGCGAAGGCCAGTCGATGCAATGCTGGCGCAGTTCCGTCGACAGCACCGAAACGTCGCTGACCAGGCGAATGGCGCGCCCGATGCGCTGCTCCACTTCATCGCCATCACTGTAGGCAATGCCGCCAAAGTCGGGCGCGCTCCAGATGTCGTGCTCCGTATTGAATGCATAGCCTGCACGCTCCAATAATGCCCTCATGCCACAACCTCTTTTGCCATCATATTAAGTTCCAGATCTACCAGGCCGAACATCACCGTGTTCGGGCCCACCTGCAAATGAATCGAATCGTAGCGGCGGTCGTGGGGAACGGCTTCTTCGCCCTCCTTCGACGCGATGCCCAACGAGATAAAATAGTCGCCCGGCGCCAGGCGGCACACGAAGGCGGCATCGGCCTGCATCACGGAACCGCTGCGCCCCAGCTCATGGAAGGGCGCGCATGCCAGCGTTTCCGAGTTGACGCCGTAGACCGTCACGCCTTCCTTGGTCTTGATCGTGATGCCAAGGATGGGACGGTAAAACTGGGCATGGAACTTGACCGTGACCGACAGCGTGATCTGCTGGCCGGTCGCTACCACCGTCGGGTAAGGCACGCCGTCGGCCGCCAGGTGGAAGTCCAGGATGCTGGCGCTGCCGTCGCCCCAGCGGTACTCATGCGGGTTGTAGCCATGCCGCGTGGCGAACACGTCGTCGCTGCGGCTCAGGCCAAGCTCGCTGCCGCCGGCCGACGCTTCCTGCGCTGCGGGTTTGCCGGCAGCTGTCTCTGGCAGCGCCTGCTTTTCCTTGCCGAACAAAAGATCGAGGTAGCGGTTGACCACCTGTTTCGGCTTGCCGGTTTCCAGTTGCACGCCCTGGTTCAGCAGGATCGCCTTGGTGCAGTGGGTGACAATCTGCTCGCTCGAGTGGGTCACCAGCAGGATGCTGGTGCCGTTGTCCTTCAGCTGGCGCAAGCGGTCGAAGCATTTGGCCTGGAATTTGGCGTCGCCTACCGACAGCGCTTCGTCCACGATCAGGATGTCAGGGTCGATCTGCGACTGCACCGCAAAGGCCAGGCGCACCGTCATGCCGCTCGAATAAGTCTTGATCGGCTGGTCCATGAAGCTGCCGATATCGGCAAATGCGGCAATGCGGTCGAAGCGCTCGTCGATTTCGGCCGGGGTCAGGCCCAGCACGGCCGCGTTCATGTAGACGTTTTCGCGGCCGGTGAACTCGGGGTTGAAGCCGGAGCCCAGCTCCAGCATCGCTGCGATGCGGCCGCGCGTCTCGACATGGCCGCCGGTGGGGGACAGCGTGCCGCAAATGATTTGCAGCAGGGTCGACTTGCCGGAGCCATTGCGGCCGATGATGCCGACCGTTTCGCCTTGCTTGACCTCGAACGAGACGTCGCGCAAGGCCCAGAACTCGCGGAAATACTGGCGCGCTGGCTGCCCGCCGCGCTGCAGGCGCGGCAGCACGAACTGCTTGAGGCGGTCACGCGGGCTGTCGTAGATTTCGTAGCGCTTGCTCAGCTTGCTGACCCGGATCGTGGTGTTGTCAGAGGACATCGGCAAAACCTTTCCGCGTCTTCTGGAACCACGCAAACCCGGCCCACGCCACGACGATGGCGGCAATCATGTAAATTCCCAGGCCCAGCCAGTCCGGCTGGTGCCCCCAGATCAATACTTCACGCGCCTGTTCGATGATGAAGGTCAGCGGATTGGCCATGATGATGGCGCGGAAATCCTCAGGCACGGCCGTAATCGGATAGAACACCGGCGACAGGAACATCAGCAGCGTGGTGACGATCACGATGGTCTGGCCGACATCGCGCAGGAACACGCCAAGCGACGCCAGGATCCAGGCCAGGCCGGTGGTCAACACCACCAGCGGCAGCAGCACCAGCGGCAGGAAAACCGCCGTCCAGTTGACATAGCCGTTGAACAGCGCAAAGGCAGCCAGCAGCACAGCCAGGCTCACCATGCCATGGAACAGGGTCGCCGCCATGGTGACCACCGGCATGATCTCGAGCGGGAACACGACCTTCTTGACGTAATTCACGTTGGACAGGATCAGGCCAGGCGCGCGGTTGAGCACTTCGCTGAACAGACTGAGCACGATCATGCCGACAAACAGCACCAGCGCGAACAAGGTCTTGCTGTCGTTGCCGCCGATGCCGCCCCAGCGCGATTTGAAAATTTCCGAGAAGACGAAGGTATACACCAACAGCATCAGCACCGGATTGAAGAAGGACCAGGCCAGGCCCATGGCGGAGCCCTGGTAGCGTCCGATCACGTCGCGCCGGGTCAACTGCAGGATCAGGGCGCGGTTGCGCCACAGGCTGCCCGCCAGGGCACGCAGGGAAGTCGGTTGGGAAGCATGCGGGTTGATTGCCGCGAATTCATGACTCACGCAAAACACTCCGCTTCGGCCAGCAGCTTGCCCTGCTGGTCTTTGGCCGACAAGGCCGGTGCTTCGGACAAGGGCCAATTGATGGCCAGCGCCGGATCGTCCCAGGCCAGGCTGCGTTCGAATTCCGGCGCCCAGTAGTCGGTGGTCTTGTACAGGAACTCGGCACTTTCAGACAGCACCAGGAACCCGTGGGCGAAGCCTTCGGGAATCCAGAACATGCGCTTGTTCTCCGCCGACAGTTCAACGCCGACGTGCTGGCCGAAAGTGGGCGAGCTGCGGCGCAGGTCGACCGCCACATCGTAGACTGTGCCTTGCACTACGCGCACCAGCTTTCCTTGCGCCTGCTGGACCTGGTAATGCAGGCCGCGCAGCACATGGCGCGCGGAACGGCTGTGATTATCCTGCACGAACCCGACTTCGCGCCCGACCAGTTCGTTGAAACGGCGCTGGTTGAAGCTTTCGTAAAAAAAACCGCGCGCATCGCCGAACACTTTGGGCTCGATGATCTTCAGGTCCGGGATGGCGGTGGGAATCAGGTTCATGGGCGCACACCCTCTTTGAGCAAGCGCTGCAGGTATTGGCCGTAGCCGTTCTTGGCCAGCGGCTTGGCCAGCTCGGCCAACTGTGCGGCGTCAATGAAGCCCTTGCGGTAGGCAATCTCTTCCGGGCACGCCACTTTCAGGCCCTGGCGGTGTTCGATGGTCTGGATGAAGTTGCTCGCTTCGATCAGGCTTTCGTGGGTGCCGGTATCGAGCCAGGCGTAGCCGCGCCCCATCATCTCCACGCTCAGCTGTTCGCGTTCCAGGTAAATCCGGTTCAGGTCAGTAATCTCGAGCTCGCCGCGCGCGGAGGGCTTCAGGCCCTGTGCGATTTCGACCGCTTGTTGGTCGTAGAAATACAGGCCGGTGACCGCGTAATTGCTCTTCGGTACAACCGGTTTTTCTTCCAGGCTGGTGGCCCTGCCGGCCGCGTCGAAATCGACGACGCCATAACGTTCAGGATCGGTCACGTGGTAGGCGAACACGGTGGCTCCTGCGGTTTTCGCATTGGCCTTCTCGAGCTGGGCCTGCAGGTCATGCCCATAGAAAATATTGTCGCCCAGTACCAACGCGCTTGGCGCGCCGCCGAGGAACTCCTTGCCGATGATGAAAGCTTGCGCCAGGCCGTCCGGGCTCGGCTGGACCGCGTACTGGATGTCCAGGCCCCAGTCGGCACCATTGCCCAGCAATTGCTCGAAGCGCGGAGTATCTTGCGGGGTCGAAATGACCAGGATTTCGCGAATGCCGGCCAGCATCAAAGTGCTGAGCGGATAGTAAATCATCGGCTTGTCATGGATCGGCAGCAGCTGCTTTGATACCGCTTTGGTGACCGGATAGAGTCGGGTGCCGGAGCCGCCGGCAAGGATGATGCCTTTGCGTTTTAACATGATTATTTTTCAAAAAATTCAGTGAGCATGCGCGCCACGCCGGTTTGCCAAGGCGGCAGCACCAGGTCGAACGCGGCCTGCAGTTTGTCGGTCGCCAGGCGCGAATTGCGAGGGCGCGCTGCTGGCGTCGGGAATGCATCGCTGCCGACGGCAAGGATGGCCTCGGGCGCCACCTTGATGATCATGCCGGCACGGCGGGCCTGCTCGATCACGAACTGGGCATAGCCATGCCAGGATGTGGCACCTGCTGCAGCCAGATGATAAATGCCGCCGAGTTCAGGACGGCGCAGCGTAGCCCGCACGGCGTGCGCCGTGGTGTCGGCGATCAGTTCGGCTGCGGTGGGCGCCCCGACCTGGTCGTCCACCACCGACAGGCGCTCGCGTTCACCTGCCAGGCGCAACATGGTCTTGGCAAAATTGGCGCCGCGCGCAGCATACACCCAGCTGGTGCGGAAAATCAGGTGGCGGCAACCGCTGGCAGCGATGGCCTGCTCGCCTTCGAGTTTGGTCTGTCCGTACACATTGAGCGGCCCGGTCGGGGCGTCCTCCTGCCACGGCGCCGTGCCCGAGCCATCGAATACGTAATCGGTCGAATAATGCACCAGCAAGGCGCCCAGCCGCGCCGCTTCCCGGGCCAGCACGGCTGGCCCGGCGGCGTTGACGGCGCGGCATGCTGCCGCTTCGCTCTCCGCCTTGTCGACCGCGGTATAGGCGCCGGCATTGACAATCACGTCAGGCGCCACGGCACGCACGGTCGCTGCCAGGCCTTCAGCATCGCCCAGGTTACCGCACAAATCCCGGCTATCGCTGCCGAGTGCGATCAATTCGCCCAGCGGCGCCAGGCTGCGCTGGAGTTCCCAGCCAACCTGACCATTCTTGCCCAGCAAAAGGATCTTCATGCCCGGCGCTCGACATAGTTCTTCTCGACCCAGGCACGGTAGGCGCCGGACTGGACGTTCGCGACCCAGGCCGGGTTGTCCAGATACCATTGCACCGTCTTGCGGATGCCGCTGTCAAAGGTTTCCGCAGGCTTCCAGCCCAGTTCACGCTCAATCTTGGACGCGTCAATGGCATAGCGACGGTCATGGCCGGGGCGGTCGGTCACGTAGGTAATCTGACTGCTGTAGCTGGCGCCGTCGGCGCGCGGGCGCAGGCCGTCCAGCAGCGAGCAAACGGTTTGGACGATTTCCAGGTTCGGCTTTTCGTTCCAGCCGCCGACGTTGTACACCTCGCCCGGCTTGCCTGCTGCCAGCACGCGGCGGATGGCGCTGCAGTGGTCCTTGACGTACAGCCAGTCGCGCACCTGCTGGCCATCGCCATACACCGGCAGCGCCTTGCCGGCCAGGGCATTGACGATCATCAGCGGGATCAGTTTTTCCGGGAAGTGATAAGGACCGTAATTGTTCGAGCAGTTGGTGGTCAGGACCGGTAGGCCGTAAGTATGGTGGTAAGAGCGCACCAGGTGGTCGCTGGCAGCCTTGCTGGCCGAGTATGGGCTGTTTGGCTCATAACGATTGGTTTCGGTGAAAGCCGGGTCTTCCTTGCCCAGCGAGCCGTACACCTCGTCCGTCGAGACATGCAGGAAGCGGAAATTGGCCTTGTCTTCGCCTTCCAAGCCGTTCCAATAGGCGCGCACCGCCTCAAGCAAGTGGAAAGTGCCGACGATATTAGTCTGGATGAAAGCTTCCGGGCCATGGATCGAACGGTCGACATGGCTTTCGGCGGCAAAATTCACCACCGCGCGTGGCTTATGCTCGGCCAGTAGGCGCGCCACCAGGGCGCTGTCACCGATGTCGCCTTGCACGAAAATGTGGCGTGCATCGCCGTCGAGCGAAGCCAGGGTCTCGCGGTTGCCGGCGTAGCTCAGGATGTCCAGGTTGACCAGGGCTTCGCCCGATTGCGCCAGCCAGTCCAGTACGAAATTGGCCCCGATAAAGCCTGCACCGCCCGTTACTAAGATCATCGTGACTTCCTTTAATACAAGTTATTACAAGTTATTAATTTCACTTCTGCCGTTCAGGCAAACGGAGATTTTACCGCATGTGAGAATGTCAACCCCGCGGGTTTTGATCCGTGCACAACATTTGAAACATAAATTACATTTGCCATTACGGCCTATTTAGTTTTGGCCAGGCGCCGGATTAAGACGCGCAAGTGGACAAACGAAAGGAAATACTTGGCGGCGCTTTGCAGGTGCCACAACATGAAACGCAGCCGCCGATGGCTGTCGCGCTGGGCCTGGTGAATCACGCGCGCGTGCTTGCACACCAGGATATGGCAGCCCGCCAGGCGGGCCCGCGCGCCAAACTCGACATCCTCGAAGTACAGGAAGTAGGCGTCGTTGAAGCCCCCCAGCCGCTGGTAAGTTTCGCGCGCCACCATCACGAACATCCCAGCCACCCAATCCGGCTGCAGGGTGTCGGCGTCCTGCCTGAGCGTATCGGGGACGATCGGGCGCCCCAGCAAACGGTACAGCATGCGCTTGAAAAGGCCATACGGCGTCGGAAAATTACGCGCACTGTCTTCGACCTGGCCGGCAGTATCGAGAATCAAGGGGGCACAGATGGTCAGGCTGTCTTGCTCCGCCAGCTTCAATAGCGGGCCAAACGGATCTTCCGTCAATTCAATATCCGGATTGAGGATGACGAAATAGTCGCCGTTGCCTTCTTGAAAAGCGGCATTGTGGTTGGCCCCAAAACCTTTCGGCGCCGGATTTTGAATCAGCCGCACCGGATACGGCAGAGTATTGAGCGGCAAAGGCTCGGGCTCCGGCAGGTTCAGGGTGAGGATGACTTCAAAATCGCTTCGATCCAGTCTCGCCAGCTGCTGCAACAAAATTGCCACGTGGGCGCGATGACCGTGACTGACGATCGAAAGGGTTAGTTTTTTACGCATGTATTCATAGTACCCGGCCCGCGCGCGAGTTCTTGCGGGTCAAATCGAGACGGCACCAACTGGAAGTGCCGGGGCGACCACGCTCGGGCCGCCAGTATGTCACGCCAGTTCTAATACTTACTCGGCAATTACGGCGTTGCGCTGTTCCAGCCACGCAGTAAACTCGGCGCCAATTTCTTCGTGATGCGAGCCCAGGTCCACCGTGGCCTGCAAGAAGCCCAGCTTGCTGCCGCAGTCGTAGCGCGCGCCCTTGTAGCGATAAGCAAAGACTTTCTCGCGGCGCAGAAGATTGGCAATGCCATCGGTAAGCTGGATTTCACCGCCAACGCCGCGCGGCAGATTCTCCAACTCCTTGAAAATTCCTGGCGTCAGGATGTAGCGCCCAGCAACGGCGAGCGTGGTCGGCGCCGTTTCAGGGCTTGGCTTTTCGACAATTCCCGTCACATTGACGATGTCTTGTCCGACATCTTCCGCGCTGACGATTCCGTAGCGCTTGGTCTCTTCCCGCGGAACATTCTGTACAGCGAGAATACTGGCACGCCATTCCGAAAACTGTTCAACCATTTGCGCCATGATTGGCGGTTTGCCAACCATCAGGTCGTCGGCCAGCAGTACCGCAAAGGGCTCATTGCCGACCAGCTCCTTGGAACACAGGACGGCGTGGCCGAGGCCCAGGGCACGGGGCTGGCGCACATAGGTACAGACCATATCTTCCGGCGCGATGCTGCGCGCGATATTCAGCAGGGCGGTCTTGCCAGCCAGTTCCAGCTCGTTTTCCAATTCGTAGGCAGTGTCAAAATGATCTTCGACGCTGCGTTTGGTACGGCCAGTCACGAAAATCATATGGCGAATACCGGCGGCATAGGCTTCCTCGACCGCGTATTGAATCAGCGGCTTATCCACGACCGGCAGCATTTCCTTGGCAGACGCCTTGGTGGCAGGCAAGAAGCGGGTTCCTAGTCCCGCAATTGGAAATACAGCTTTTTTAATTTGACTCATTACTAGAGATTCCCCGATGAATTGACTGCCAATAAGCGTGCAAAATTGGCCGGTATTCTAACATTTGGCGGACTCCCCTCAAAAAACCCGGGCAATCGTCCCCTTTATTCGAAGCCGTTCGGATTGCGCATTTGCCAGTTCCAATGGTCGCGGCACATGGCCGCGAGATCGCGCTGCGCCTTCCAGCCCAGATCGCGTGCCGCGCGGGCCGGGTCGGCATAGCAGGCCGCCACGTCACCGGCACGCCGCGGCGACATGCGAAACGGAACAGCCTGCCCGCTGGCCTGCTCGAAGGCCTTCACCACTTGCAGGACGCTATAGCCAATCCCCGTGCCGAGGTTGACTTCCGTACATTGCGGAACGTTCAGCCGTTCCAGTGCTTTTAAGTGCCCCAGAGCAAGATCAACCACATGGATATAGTCGCGCACGCCGGTGCCGTCGGGGGTGGGATAGTCGTTGCCCCATACATTCAGGTACGCGCGGCGCCCCACAGCCACCTGCGCCACGTAGGGCATCAGATTGTTCGGCACGCCTTGCGGATCTTCACCGATCAGCCCGCTTGCATGGGCCCCCACCGGGTTGAAGTAGCGCAGGATGGCGATGCGCCAGCTCGGGTCGGCGCGGTACAAATCGCGCAGCATGTCTTCAATGAAGAGCTTGCTGCGGCCATAAGGGTTTGTGACCGACAAGGGGTGGCCTTCGGTCAATGGCAGGTGCTGCGGCTCGCCATAGACTGTTGCCGAGGAACTGAAAACCAGCGTGCGCAGGCCGCACGCCTTCATTGCTGACAACAGGCGGTGCGTCCCGATCACATTGCAGTCATAGTAGGCAAGCGGGTTGTCCACCGACTCGCCCACGGCTTTCAGACCGGCGAAGTGAATCACCGCTTCGCATCGGTAGCGGCGCATGGCATCTTCGATTTCGGCTTGATTGCGGATATCGCCCTCAACCACGATCGGTTTGCGGCCCGTAATGGATTCGACGCGCGCCAGCGACTCTGGCCGGCTGTTGCAGAAATTGTCGAATACGACGACCTGCTGGCCGGCGGCGAGCAGCTCGACGCAAGTGTGAGAGCCGATATAACCTGCGCCGCCCGTTACGAAAATGGTCATCAGATCACCTCTGTTTTGAATTTGGAAACACAATTATCCGCAACTGCGGCTAAAAATATTACCAAAATCTCCATTTTTCGCCCACGCGAGGCGCCACCTCGCGTCATGCCGGCCGCCGGCGACACCTGCAGTGGGCGTCCGCGATGGCCAGATGTCCAGGGGCGCGTACAGGAGTGCTGTGCCAGGCCGAACGGGCCGGCGGAAGTTAACGCCGCCGGTGCGGCCGTTCAGTCGAGGAAGTCGCCGTAATCGCGCTGGGAGTACGCCTTGACATACTGCCAGGGCAGCACCGTGGCCAGGCTGGCCTGGGCCTGGACTTCGACTCGCTGGAAGGTGGTAGCGGCCTGGTCGCCGCTTTCGATCACCAGCGGGATCTGGCGCTGCTCGTCCCACAGCACGCGGCGGAAGCCACCGTTGCGCACCTGCTCGCGCCAGCGCGCGCCAGGCACGGCCGACTGGCGCTGCGACAGCGGCATGGCATGCACCAGTTTCGGGTCGAACAGGTAGTAGGCATTGGCCCAGGAGCCGTCGAAGTCGACATTGCCGTATTCGCCGGGCGGCACGGCAATCACTTCCTTCTTGCGGGCGTCCACGTATTCCAGGCGCGTCCTGTCGCCGTCCTGTTGCACGTGGCGCGGCAGCAGCACCGGATTGAAGTGCTTGTGCACACTGTGCTCATGGTCGCTGGCCTGCCCCGTGGCCAGGGCTTGCGGCGGCAGCACGCGCGCCACCCAGACGTGGCCGGGGCGGCGCAGCATGGTTTCTTCATAGCGCACTTCGCGAGTGACTCCTTCCGGCGAAATGGCCTTGCTGTAGTACTGGATGCGCAGGTCCAGCGCCGGTGCCGGCAGTGGCGTGGCGGCTTGTGCCTGGGCGGTGGCGAGTGCCACGGTGAAAATCGCTGTGCGGAGGATCATGCTTGGGGACCGGTAAGACGGGGCCAGGCCCAAGAGCCCGGCCCCGGGTACATCAGAAGCCGAAGACAGTCTTCAGCAGGGTGAACACCTTGGTGTTGTCGATGGTGCCCTTGAAGCTCTTGGCGCCGGCGCCGGTGGCGAACAGCTTGACGTCGCCGCCGCCGTGGGTTTCGCTGGACAGGCGCACGCCGGTTTCCTGCAGGTAGTCGTTGCCCAGCGCGGTGGCGCTGTCGACGTTGGTGCGCAGGGCCGGGCGGTTCGGGCCATTGCCGAACACCAGGGTGGTGTAGGTATTGCCGTCGGCGTCCTTGCTTGGCTGGCCGGTCTTGTAGTCGCGATTGATGTCCAGGATCGGGTTGCCGCGCTTGCCGTAACCGTTGAAGGCGAGGGTGTGGTCATGGTCGGCGGTGACCACGATCAGGGTGTTGGCCAGGGTCGGATCGGTCAGCCTGGCCTTGTCCAGCGCAGCCTTGACCGCGTCGTCGAAAGCGATGGTGTCGGTCAGCGCGCGTTTGGCGTTGGTGCCGTGCAGGGCGTGGTCGATGCGGCCGCCCTCCACCATCAGGAAGTAGCCATTGCTGTTTTGCGACAGCAGGTCCATGGCCTTGACGGTCATCTCTGCCAGGCTTGGCTGGTTGGCGCCCTCGCCGACCGGCGGCGTGGCGCTGCGGTCCAGTTCATATTCCAGGTGGCTCTTGCTGCTGTACAGGCCGATGAACTTCTTGCCGTTCGGCGCCGCTGCCATGTCTGCCTTGGTGGCAGCCACGGTGTAGCCTTTGGCGGCCAGTTCGGCCAGCAGGTCGCGGCCGTCGGCGCGGCCAGCCTTGTTGGTGGTGGCGTTGTAAGGGGTGAAGTGGTTGCGGCCGCCGCCCATCAGCACGTCGACTCCGTCGCCCAGCGCGCTGTTGTAGCCGGCGCCGCCAGGCACGGCCTGGGCCGCGATGGCGTATTGCGCATTGCGGTTGCAGATGTGCGAGTATGTCGCGGCCGGCGTGGCGTGGGTCAGTTCGGTGGTGGTGATCGAACCAACGGCCTTGCCCTTGGCCTTGGCCAGTTCCAGGATGGTGGCAACGGAAGTGCCGTTATTGGCGGCACAGTTGTTGACGCCGAGGTTTCCGTTGGCATCCTTGCCCGGCGGGGTCGCCACGGTTTCCGGCGACATGGAGATGACTTCATTGGCCATCTTCACGCCGGTCATGTAAGCAGCCATCGACGGTGCGCTGTCGGTGGTCTGCGCGTCGTAGGAGTAGGTTTTGACGCGCGCGGTGCGCTCCAGCTTGTCCATCGTCAGGCTGCCGTCTTCGCCGTACTTGTAGATGCGCGAAGCGGTGATGGTGGACGGGCCCATGCCGTCGCCCAGGAAGAAGATGATGTTCTTGGCTTCGCCGGCGGCATTGGCGGCATTCACAAAACCCAGCGCCAGTGCGGCGGCAATCATAGTGTGCTTCATAGTTCGTTCCAGTTCTTTGTATGTGGTCACAGTCCGGCGGCAGCCTTTACCAGGGCGTTGACCCTGGTGTTGTCGATGGTGCCGTTGAAGGTGTCGGCGCCCTTGCCGATCGCGCCCAGGAACACGTCGGTGCCGCCGTGGGTCTCGTTGCCGGCAGTGACGCGCACTACGGCTTCCTGGTGGTAGGTGTTGGCGCTGGTCACGCTGTCGTCCATGCTGGCCATGGCGGCGCGGCTGCTCTGGGTGCGGTTCTCGCCGTTGCCAAAGCCGATGATGGAATAAGGCGCGCCATCGGCGTCCTTGGTCACGGCGCCGGTGACGTAATCCTTCACCACGCCCAGCACACCGGCGTTGGCAGTGGTGGTCTTGCCGGTGCGTTTGGCGTATCCGTTCAGCACCAGGGTGTGGTCGTGGTCGGCGGTCACCACGACCAGGGTGTTTTTCAGTTCAGGATCGGTGGTGCGGGCCTTGGCGATGGCGGCCTTGATGGCGCTGTCGAAAGCAGCAGTGTCCTGCAGTGCTTTCCTGGCGGTGGTTTCGTGCAGTGCATGGTCGATGCGGCCGCCTTCCACCATCAGGAAGTAGCCCTTGCCGTTCCTGGACAGCACGTCCATTGCCTTGGTGGTCATCTCGGCCAGGCTTGGCTCCTTGGACGGGTCGCGGTCCAGGTCATAACTCATGTGGCTGGAGGTGAACAGGCCCAGCAGGCGGCCGGTCTTGCTGGCGTCAATCGCGTTCAGCTCCGCGGCGTTGCTGGCGTAGGCATAGCTCATGACCTTCATTTCCGCGATCAGGTCGCGCCCGTCGGCGCGCTTGCCGCCATCCTTGACCGGCTGGAAGAACTGGCGGCCGCCGCCCATCAGGACGTCCAGGCCGTTGCCCAGCGCGGCGTTGTAGCCGGTGCCGCCCGGTACTGCCTGCGCAGCGATATCGTTTTCCAGGTCACGGTGGCAGATGTGCGAATAGGTTGCGGCCGGGGTCGCGTGAGTGACGCGGGTGGTGGTGACCACGCCGGTCGACCAGCCCTTGGCCTTGGCCTGCTCCAGCAGGGTAGGCACCGCTTTGCCATTGCCGCTGCCGCAGTTGTTGGCCAGCTTGTTGCCGTTGGCATCTGCTGCAGGATCGATGGCCTTGGTGTCGGCCGTCATCGAAATCACTTCATTGTTCATCTTCACGCCGGTCATGTAGGCCGACATGGACGGCGCGCTGTCGGTCACTTGCGCGTCGTTGGAATAGGTTTTGACGAAAGCCGTCTCAGGCAGCGTGTCAATGGTCAGTTCACCGTCTTCGCCAACGGCGTAGATGCGCGCTGCAGTCATGGTGGTCATGCCCATGCCGTCGCCGAGGAAGAAGATGACGTTGGTCGGGGTGCCGGAGGCTTGCCCGTCCGTCACAGTGGCATTGTTGGTGCCACTTTGGCTGCAGCCAGCCAGCAGCGCGGCGACGGCGACGCTGATGGCCGTAATCAGGGAGGCTTTGCGTTTCATGTGGTGTATTTCCAGCATGGTTGAAAAGCCAACACGATAGCGGCGCTTTATGACGGCGCCATGACCATCTTTACAAGGCTTGCAGGTTTAACTTGCCGCGGCCTTGCGCGCAGCCTTGGAGGCGTACATGGCCTGGTCGGCATGGCGCATCAGCTGGTCGATGACTTCCCCGTGCTCGGGATAAAGGGCGATGCCGATGCTGGCGTGCGGCTGCACAGTGCGGCCGGCCAGCAGCAGCGGGGTGGAGATCACTTGCCGGATCTTGCTGGCCAGGGCCTCGGCCTGGGCATGGTCGGGCACGTTTTCCAGCAGGGCGACAAATTCGTCGCCGCCGATGCGCGCCACGGTGTCGGCTTCACGCACGCAGGAGGTGATGCGGCGTGCGATGGCCTGCAGCAGCTGGTCGCCAGCCACGTGGCCATGCTCGTCATTGACCTGCTTGAAGTCGTCCAGGTCGATAAACAGCAGGGCGCCGCGCGACTGGCCGCGCCGGCAGCGCGCGATGGCAGACAGGATGCGGTCCTGGAACAGGCGCCGGTTCGGCAAGCCGGTCAGCTCGTCGTAGCGCGCTGCGTGGGCCAGATCGGCGTGCAGCGCCAGCCTTTCGATGACGGCGCCAGCCTGGCCGGCGGTAAATTCCAGCAGGTCGATGTCCCTGGACGACAGCGCGCCGTAGTGGCCCAGGTCGAGCCGCATTTCGCCGAACACAATGCCGGAAGCCGACAGGCTGACGTGGTGCCAGCCCGTCACGTCCGGCGGTGGGACGCCCGACGGCGCGCTGGCATAAGCCAGGCGTTCACCCGGCTGCAGCACCACGGCCATGCCGCGCAGGGGCAGCAAGCCTTGCAGGACCTGGTCGAATATGCGGAACAATTCCGGCAGCGTTTCCGCGCCATGGGCGGCAGTAGCCAGTGCCAGCATGCCGGCCTGGCGTACTTCGGCGAGCTTGCGCTCACTGACGTCGCGCGCCACGCCAATGCGCAGCCGGTCCTGTTCCGACCAGCGGGCGGTCCACATGATGTGGGCCACGCTGCCATCCTTGCGCAGGTAACGGTTCTCGAAACCAAGCCCGGGACGGCCGTTCAGCACATGTCCCATTTCCGCCACAGTGCGGTCCTTGTCGTCGGGATGGATGAAGTCGAGGATGATGCGGCCGATCATTTCTTCCGGCGCATAGCCGAAAATGGCCCGGCAGGCCGGGTTGACGAACACGATCCGCCCGCCCTCGTCCACCATGAAGACGGCATCCAGTAACAGCTCCGGCAGGCGCTCTAAAGCATCGGTCATTCACCGAGGATACCGCAAAACTAGCCACCTTCACATTTATTGGCAGGCCTGCTTCAGGTAGGCGATCAGGTCGGCGCGCTCGGCCTTTTCCTTGACGCCGGCGTAGCCCATGCTGGTGCCGGGCACGGTCTTCAGCGGGTCGGCCAGGAACAGGTCCAGCGCCTTTTCGTTCCAGACGATGCGCGAGCGGCGCATGCCATCCGAATAAGGGAAGCCCTCAACGGTGCCGGCGCGGCGCCCGAACAGGCCGCAGTGGCGGGGCCCGGTGCGGTCGTAGGCCAGGGCATGGCAGGCAAGACAACGCTCGTATACTACCTTGCCGTCCGCCACGCTTGGCCCCGGCGCAGCAAGCGCCGGGGCGCCGCATGCCGCCAGGGCCAGGGCCAGCGCCAGTGCGCCTGGCAGGCCTCTCATGACATGAAGGCCGACGGCACCGGTGCTTCGCCCAAGGCGTTGCGCAGCACGGCCCAGTGCATCGCTTCGTCGCCCAGGATGCTGGCGGCAGCCTTGGCCAGGTCGCGGTTGCCGAACAGCGGCACCGCGCCCAGGTAGGCACTGACAGCGCCCTTCTCCAACGAGGCGGCAAAACGCAGCACGTCCGCCTGCGATTTCAGGTTCTCGGTCGGGAAGGTGTATTTCGCCTTGGCGGTAACGGCCTTGCCGCCCAATTTGCCGATGGTCTTGGCCAGGATGTCGGCGTGTTCCTTGTGGTGGCCCTGGAAGGTCACCGCCAGGTCGAGCACCGGCTTTTGCAGCAGGCCGCTTTCCGCACCCAGCTGGTAGGCGGCAATGGCTTCCAGTTCGGCGCCGAGCGCCGTGTTCAGGATGCGCACGTCTTCGTCGGTCGATTTATCGCCTTTGGCGGCCAGCGCATCTTCGCCCGCCAGCAGCGCCACGGCGGCGCCGGATAGCAACAGGCCCGATTTGGACAGGAAGGAACGACGTGTGCCCTGTGCAGCGTCGTCGAGGGAAATCAGGAAAGACATGGTTATCTCCTTTGTGGGTGGCTAATTTTTCAGGCGTTCGAGCACGTTGGCGACGATGCGGTCGCAGCGCGCGCCGTCGAAAGCAAACGCATCTTCCAGCGCAACATCAAGCTCGCGCGACAAGGCTTCACGCAGCAAGCCGCGGGCACGGAAGTAGCGTGTGCGCACGGTCGCTTGCGGGATGTCGAGGCAGGCGGCGGTTTCCTCCACCGACATTTCCTCCAGGGCGCGCAGGACGAACACCGTGCGGAAGCTGTCGGGCAGGCCGTCAATCTTCCGCTCGATCAGGCGACGCGCCTCGCTGCGCAACAGTGCCTGTTCCGGTTGTTCATGGCTTTCGTCCATTGCTTCCTCCACGTCAAGCGGGATGATCTCGGCGCTGCGGCGACGCGTGCGGCCAATTGCTTCGTTGATCACGATCCGGGTCAGCCAGGTCGACATGCTGGCTTCGGCGCGGAAGTTCTGCATTGCACGAAAAGCCAGCAGATAGGCCTCCTGCAGCACGTCCTCCGCCTCGGCGTCGTCCTTCACGATGCTGCGTGCCGTGCGGTACAGCGCGCGGTTGTGGCGGCGCATCAGCTGTTCGAATGCGGCTAGGTCGTTCATTGGTTTCCCCGTTGTTGGCTGTTGTCATGACATTGGATGCCACGAAGCGCTTCTGCGTTCCCGAAAAATAAAAAAAACCACCCGAAGGTGGTTTCCATTATGCGGGGAAGCGTTTAGCGCAGTGCCAGCTGCCGGCCCGGCGCCATGCCGGCCAGCCGGAACTGGCTGACCACGCCCGCCAGTTGCGCGGCCTGGTCTTGCAGCGCGCCGGCGGCGGCGGCGGCCTGCTCCACCAGCGCGGCGTTCTGCTGCGTTACTTCGTCCATCTGGCCGATGGCGCGGTTGACTTCATCGATGCCGGTGCTTTGCTCGGCGCTGGCGACCGAGATTTCCGCCACCACGTCGCTGACGCGGCGCACGCTGGCCAGCACCTGCTCCATGGTGCTGCCCGCCTGCTGCACCAGCTGGGTGCCGGAATTCACCTGCAGCGCGGAATCGTCGATCAACTGCTTGATTTCCTTGGCGGCCGAGGCGCTGCGTTGGGCCAGGTTGCGCACTTCCGATGCCACGACTGCGAAACCACGCCCCTGCTCGCCGGCGCGCGCCGCTTCCACTGCCGCATTCAGCGCCAGGATATTGGTCTGGAACGCGATGCCATCGATCACCGCAATGATGTCGACGATCTTGCCCGAGGCGGCACTGATATTCTCCATGGTCAGGATCACCTGCTGCACTACCTTGCCGCCATCGCTGGCCACGGTCCATGCCGACTGCGCGAGCTGGTTGGCTTCGCGCGCATTGTCGGCATTCTGGCGCACGGTGGAAGTCAGTTCTTCCATGGCCGATGCGGTTTCTTCCAGCGAGCTGGCCTGGCTTTCGGTGCGGGCCGACAGGTCCAGGTTGCCGCTGGCGATTTGCGCCGAGGCGGTGGCAATGGCATCGGTGCCGCCGCGCACCTGGCCCACCACGTGCGCCAGGCTGTCGTTCATCTCGCGCAGCGAGTGCATCAACTTGCCGGTTTCGTCGCGCGAATTGACCTGGATATCGGCAGTCAGGTCGCCGCCGGCCACGCGCTGTGCCACCGCCACGGCTTCATTCAAGGGCGTGGCCACAATGCGCGCGACCCACAGCGCCAGCAGCACGCCGACCACCACCAGCGCGGCCAGCATGCCGATGATCAGCTTGCGCGACATGTCAAAGCGTTCCGCGGCAGCCTTTTCCGAGCCGCTGCTGCCCTCGTCGTTATATTTCGACAGCGCTTCGAATTGCTCATTGAGCTTGCGGTAAACCTTGTTGGAAGCACCACGGAACAGCACGCGCGCTTGTTCCTTGTTGCCGGCCCGCGACAACTGAACCAGTTTTGCGCTCTGCGCCAGATACGCTTCAACGTCCTGTTTCAGCTCGGCGTAAATGCGTGACTCTTCGGCATCGGTGACCAGCGCGGCCAGCGATTCCTGTTGCTGGCGCATGGTTTCAAGACGCGAGGCCATCGATTTTTCGATGGTGCCCATTTCCTCGCCCTCGTCGACCAGGATATGGCTGGCCTCCGAAATGCGGTAACGTGCCAATGACGTCTGCACCTGCCCCACATAGCGCACTGCAGGCAGCCAGTTGGTGGCGATATCGGTCGAGGATTTGCTGACCTTGACCAGCTCGACGATGGAGAACAGCCCCATCACGCAGGTCAATGCGATGACCAGGCTGAAAGCGCATAGCAGCTTGCTCCCGATCTTCAGGTGATAGAACCAACGCATGATGTCTCCCTATCATTTTGTTACTCCTGGTTTGTTACCAAGAAGCAAATTTCAGGATAGCAAATGGCAGCTTTCAGTTTCCTTTCATCCATTGCCCTGCGGCAAATCGTTCGGTATCGTGGGTGGATTGCGGACACCTCACCGGAGCCGGACATGGCAGAGCACAACATCCCCCAACTGGACATTCCCGCATCGGTCGCGGCAGCGCTGAACAGCTGGGTACGGCAAGCCGCCCAGGACGTCGGCAGCCCACTGCGCAGCGAGATCGAAGACCTGCGCGCGCAACTGGCCACCGCCCATGCCACGCTGGAAGAAAACGAAGACCAGATCACGCGCCTGAACGGCGAACTGCGCAACGCGCGCAATATCGCGGCCGATGCCCTGGTCGGCAAGGCCAAGGACCAGTTGGCGATCGAAGGCAAGGACGCCCAGATCGCCGAGCTGCGCGGCCAGCTCGAACGCAGCGTCGCCATTGCGGCCACGCTGTCCGACGCCAAGCTGGCGGCCGAAATGGAACTGGTGGGCGCCGCCACCGCGCGCGACAACTACCTGGCAGAAGTTTCCGAACTGCGCACCCAGCTCGAAGCCTGCCGCGCCGCGCGCCGCGCCGGCTAATCCACGTCAACTCACTCCGAGACCTGGACCAGCTTGTAGCCCGGGTCGGAAGTGATCTGGGCTTCGGTGTACGGCAGCTTGACCCATTGGCCTTTGACGTACAGCTTGGTCTCGTCGTTGAAATACGGGCTGTCCGGGTTGGAAGACTGGCTGTAGGTCAGGATGCCTTCCGCCACCGGCCCAGCGTCGTCCCAGGTCACGAACTGGATATAGCTGTTGCCGTAGGCGCCGGCATTGGTCTTCGAATCGGCCGTATAAATCCAGATGCCGGGATAGATCTGGTTCTTCACGCCGCGCCAGTTCATGAAGGTATAGCGCCCGCCCGGCACCGCCAGGCTGCCATCGGGGCGCGAAAGGGTTTGCACTTCTTCCGGACGGGTCCTGCGTTTTGCCGCGGTGTCGAACTGGGTGGTGGCAACCAGGGCTTCCAGCTTGGCCATCGCGGCAGGAATGCCGGCGGCGCCGCGCGGCGTTTCCAGCGGATCGGCCGGATTGTAGGGCACGCTCCACAACGAGCCGGCATTCAACTCGCCCAGCGCTGCGTACAGCTCATAGAACAGGATCGCGCCTGCACTGCCCGGCGCATGGGTCTTATCCCACGATTGCAGCACCGTGCAGGCATCCTTGGCCGCTGCCGACGCGGTGCTGGAGGCCAGGCAGGCGGCGGTGAATTCGGGCAGCCATTTCTGCGCCTTGAAAAAGCGCGCCTGCAGGTAAATCTGCTGAAGGTTGGCCATGGTGAAGCGGTTGCCCGCCAGGCCGTCCGCACTGGCCAGGCGGTCGCGCACGATGGCGTGGCCGGTGCGGGTGCGGTTGTTCTGCGGCGCGCCTTCCTGGTTCGGGCCGGTGGCAATGATCTTCGGATAGCCGGTGAGGAAGGTATTGGCGGACGGCCACCAGTGGCTGTCGTTGGCGTTCAGGATGTAGTCGCTGCGCTTGACCCACGGCCGCTGGGCCGCGCCGATCGCACCCGACCAGTCGCAGGCCGAGGTGGTGCCGGCCATCACCACCACGCCGGTCGAGGCCATGATGTCCTGGAATGGCGCGCCCTGCGCCGCGCCGGGAACGCAAGCGGCCAGTTGGGCATTCTGCACGTTGGCGGCCACCGAGAAGTTGCCGTACAGCGTGTCGCCGGCGCGGTCGGCCGCCATGGTGTTCACCCATGGCATGGCAACATAGGTGGAGGCCGCGGTGCGCAAGTCGTCCACGCTGCCCGACTTGCCGTTCAGGATGACCTGGTCGATCAGCTTGTAGTTGGCCAGGTTGGCATCCTGGATCGCAAAGGCGGACGAAGTGCCCCAGGCGAAGGAGCTATCCATCAGCATCGGGCCGAACTCGGTGGTGTACAGGGTGCGCGACAGCGAGGTAATGGCGCCGTCGGCGCCCTTGACGCTGATGGTCAGCGGCACGGCCGTCATGGCCACCGGCTGGCCATCCTTGATGTAGCGTGTCGGGTTGCTGGGGTCGAGCGCCAGGTAGCGCAGCGTGAAGCGGTTGTCGGTCGAGAAGGTGTGGGTCCACGCCACCTTGTCGTTAAAGCCGATCAGCGGCAGCGGCACGCCAAGCAGCGTGGCGCCGTACACGTCGTAACCCCGGCCGGTGACGGTCAGGTGCAGCTGGTTCAGGCGCAGCGCGCCCCACCATGGGAAGTGCGGATTGCCGAACACCATGCCCTTGCCCGATTGCGTCACGTCCTTGCCGAGGCCAATGCCGTTGGAGCCGATGGTGTGCTCCTGGATCGTCTGCAGGCCCTTGGCGATCGAGGAATTGGCATAGTCGGCAGCAGCCAGCAGGCGCGGCTTGCTGCGCTTGAGCAGCGCGGCAGTAGCGCTTTTCGGCGGCTGGGCGGAGCCGATCTGCTTGATGAAGGCCAGCGAACTGCCCGCCATCGCGGCCTGGGCGAAGCGCAGGTAGGCGTCATCCTCCGTCATCGGCTGCACCCAGGCGGCGTTGTTGCAGGCCGCCGGCAGGCTGGCCAGCGGCGTCTCTTTCAGGTAGCGGTTATAGCCCGCCACGAAGCCCGTGGTCAGGTCTTGCGCGTCGGCGCTGGAAGCGGCCTTGATCTTCGCTGCCAGGGCCGGGGTGAACTGCAGCTTGTAGAAGAAGTCGGAATCGATATTGCCGAAGGTGTCGCCCAGCTGGCCAAGATAGCCGTTGGCGCCACCGAAATATTTGGCGCGCTCGCCATGCATGGTCACCAGTTCTTCCGCATACAGGCAGATATTCTCCTTGGCGAAGGCATAGCCATAGCCGTAGCCGGCACCCTTGAAGGTTTCCGCCTTAACGTGAGGCACGCCATAGGAGGTGTAGCGGATCGAAGCGACGAAGCTGGTGCCGGTGATGGGGCTGGCGGCAGGCGGCGCCGGCGGGTCATCGCTGCTGCTGCCGCAGGCGGCCAGCAGCGCGAGGGGGATCAACATCAGAATACGGGATAAAACATGCTGTCTCATCGTGTCTCCTAGTTTTCGGGATAGGCAAAGTTATTTGCTTGGCAATAATACCCCGGCCCGGGCATGAAAAACCGGAATGCCGCATAATCGCGATTCATTGTCCAACCGAGAGAGCTTGAGCATGACTGGCATCACCGACTTCCCTATCAACGCCAAATGGCCCGCCCAACATCCTGAACGCCTGCAGCTGTATTCCCTGCCTACGCCGAACGGCGTCAAGGTATCGATCATGCTGGAAGAAACCGGCCTCGCTTACGAGCCGCACCTGGTCAGCTTCGAAAGCAACGACCAGATGTCGCCGGAGTTCCTGTCGCTGAACCCGAACAACAAGATCCCGGCCATCATCGACCCGGACGGCCCCGGCGGCAAAGCGCTGCCGCTGTTCGAGTCCGGCGCGATCCTGCTTTACCTGGCCGAGAAGACCGGCAAGCTGATGCCGCAGGATGCGGCTGGGCGCTACGAAACCATCCAGTGGGTAATGTTCCAGATGGGCGGCATCGGCCCGATGTTCGGCCAGGTGGGCTTCTTCCACAAGTTCGCCGGCAAGGAATACGAAGACAAGCGCCCGCGCGACCGCTACCTCAACGAATCGGCGCGCCTGCTCGGCGTGCTGGACCAGCGCCTGCAAGGCCGCAAGTGGATCATGGGCGATCAGTTCACGATTGCCGATATCGCGATCTTCCCGTGGGTGCGCAACCTGGTGGAATACTATGGCGCCGGCGAGCTCGTTGGCTTCGAGAAATTCACCAATGTGCGCCGCGTGCTGGGTGCCTTCGTCGACCGCCCGGCTGTGGCGCGCGGCCTGAAAATTCCGGCCCGCGGCTAAATTCCTGCAAGTGACGGGCGTACAATGGCTGGGCAGGATTCACCTTGCCCGGGAGCATCGCCATGCACCGCCTCCACCGCTTGTTTGCCTTCTTCCTGTTGCTGGCCGCCGCGCTGGCAGCGCCCGCCCACGCCGGCAAGCCTTACCAGTACTACGCGGTGGGCGACCCGGCCAATGTAGTCCTGGCGCCGCCGAAAAAACCGAGCCTGGTGCTGATGGGCGGCGGGCCGGACGTCGATGCCGCCTTTGCCTGGATGATCCAGAAAGGCGGCGGCGGCAACTTCGTGGTGATCCGCAGCCGCGGCACCGATGCCTATAACCCCTATATCTACGCCATGGGCGGCGCGCAGTCGGTGGAAACGCTGGTGATCCCCAGCCGCGATGCCGCCAACGATCCCTTCGTGGCCGAGCGTATCCGCAATGCGGAAGAACTGTTCATCGCCGGCGGCGACCAATCGGACTACATCAATTTCTGGCAAGGCACGCCGGTGCAGGCGGCGATCCAGGAACTGGCCAGCCGCAGGATCCCGATCGGCGGCACCAGCGCCGGCCTGGCCCTGCTGGGGCGCTTTGGCTTTGCCGCGCTGAACGGCAGCATTACGTCCGATGAAGCGCTGGCCGATCCCTTCGACAAGCGCCTGACGCTGGAACGCGATTTCCTGCTGCTGCCCGACCTGGGCAGCGTGATTACCGATGCCCACTTCGATACGCGCGACCGCCTGGGCCGCCTGGTGGCGTTCATCGCCCGCATCGTCAACGATGGCTGGGCCGGCATGGCGCGCGGCATCGGGGTCGACGTGGAAACGGCGCTGCTGGTGGAAGACGGCAAGGGCACGCGCGTTGGCGCTGGTTCTGTCACCTTCCTGCAATCGGTCGGTCTTCCGCAAGTGTGCAAGCCGAAGCAGCCGTTGACTTACCTGAACCTGCAAGGCCAGCGCATGTCGGGCGGCGGCAGCTTTGACTTGCGCAACTGGGCCGGCTATGGCGGGGCGACGGTGCCGTTCACCGTATCGGCCGAAGCCGGAGCGCTGCTTACCAGGTAAAGTCGTCCGGGATCTTGTAGTCGGCGTATGGATCATCTTCCGCCGGCTGCTCGCTGGCGGCCTTCCTGACCGCGACCACCACTTCCGGCATGCGCTCGGCGATCTTTTCGCCCACCACTTTCGGCACCAGTTCGGCCCCGCCATCCAGCGCCACGATCACCAGGCGGCCATTCACCAGGTGCTGCTGCACCTTATCCGACACATAGATGCGCTCGATCTTGCTGCCGACGGTGAAGTTGTAAGCCACGTCGCCGTTGCCTTTCGGCTGGCGGTGCTGCTGCACCATCTGGATCACCTGGGCCAGGATGGCCTTCTGGCCCGCAGCGGCGTCGCGCTGCGCATTCAGTTCGCGCGCACGTTCGGCATTCTTGCGCTGCTGCTCCAGTGCTGCTTCGCGCGACTGGTCAACGGCCTTGGTGCCGCTGCGCAGTTCTTCCTTGTGCTGTTTGGATTTTTCCTGCTGCGCCTTGTTGACTTTTTTCTTGTCGACCAGGCCAGCCTTCATCAATTGTTCTTGCAACGAAACCATGTCTACACTCCTTTGTTGCCTGCAGTTTAACAGAGCAGGTATAGTGCCCCCCATGAAAAGGCTGATCATTCTCGCAATGGCCTGTGCCGCGCAGCTGCCTGCCGCCCAAGCCGGCGACGCGGAACAACTGGCCGCCATGGTCAACGCCTGGCGTGCCGCCCCTGCCACCTGCCAAGGCAAGCAGCGCCCTGCCGTGCCGCTACTGACGCCACGGGCCGTGCTGTCGCGCTTCGCGCTGCGCCCCGGCACCATCCTGCTGGCCGCGCTGGACAGCGCTGGCTACGATCCGGAAGTGGCCGACGCAGTCAATGTGGAAGGGCCCAGCGATGCACGCAGTGCCTTCGAAGCCTTGCGTGAATCGTATTGCGCGACCCTGGGCAGCCGGCGCTACCGCGACATCGGCGCCCACCGTGATGGCAACGACTGGACCATCGTGCTGGCCGCGCCGACGCCGAATCCCGTCACCCTGCTGCCCGATACTGCCGAAGCGGCGCAGCAGGTATTCCAGGCCACCAATACTGCCCGCGCCGCAGCCCGCCAATGCGGCGACACCTGGATGGAGGCCGCGCCGCCGCTTGGCTGGAACCCGCAACTGGCCGAGGCGGCGCAGGCGCATAGCGAGGATATGGCGCAGCAAGGCTACTTCGCCCACAAGAACAAGCAAGGCAACGAGGTGCCGCAGCGCGCCGAAGCGCGCGGCTACCGCTGGCGCCACATCGGGGAGAACATTTCGCGCGGCCAGACCAGCGCGCAGGAAGCCGTGGCGGGCTGGATCGACAGCCCGGGCCATTGCCGCAACCTGATGAATCCCAACTTCACCGAAATCGGCGTGGGCGTCAGCATCCGCCAAAGCAGGCGCCCCGCCGCCTATTGGACCCAGGTGTTCGGCGCTCCGCGCTGAGCTTGACATCCGCCCCCTGCGTACTAGGCTTATCTGATCGGCAGCCTGCGGCATGCCGCTGCAGGTGCCGGTGTTTGGGGGATGCCATGGACACCAAAAAGTTCATTAGTGAAGGCTACAAACTGTTCGCGGCAGGCGACCTGAAAGGCCTGCTCGAACGCTATAACGACGACGCGGAGATGATCAATCCCGACTCCGACTACCTGCCCATAGGCGGCAGCTATCAAGGCAAGCAGCAAATAGCCGAATTCTTCGTGAAGTTGAATGAGACCACGCAGTGCACCTACCTTGAACCAAAGACCATGGTGCAGGAAGGCGATACCGTGGTGGTAACCGGCGACTCGAGCTGGATTGCGCGCAGCACCGGCATCGCCTACGACAATCCCTTCGTCCATGTCTTCAAAATGCGCGACAATAAAGTCGTCTCGCTGCGCGCTTATTACGACACCAGCAAACTGGAACATGCCTTGCATCCGGCTACCACAGGCCAGGCTGCAGGCAAGCCATTACACCACTGACAAGGAGAGCTGATATGCCGACCGCCCGTGCCCTGCCCCTGATGCTGTGCCTGGCGGCCGGCACCCTGCCGACCGGTTCGCAGGCGCTGCGCGAACCAGTCTTCGACCCGCTGCTGGATGGCGCGCTGTGCGCCATCCCGGCAGGCGGGAAGCCAGTCATGCTGGCAATGCTGGCGCAAGCCGAAACCGCGCCCTTCAAGCCGGTGCAGCAAGCGCGCACGCCGCAGGAAGCCAGCCCGCCGCCGCTATACAAGGACCTGGGCAAGCTGCATTATTCGGTCACCACGCGCAGCCCGCGCGCCCAGGCTTTCTTCGACCAGGGTTTGCGCCTGTTGTTTGCCTTCAACCACGCCGAGGCTGCGCGCGCCTTCCACGCCGCGCAACAGGCCGACCCGCAATGCGCCATGTGCCATTGGGGCGAGGCCCTGGTGCTGGGGCCGAACATCAACGCCCCGATGTTCCCGGAAGCGATGGCCCCGGCCTTCGCTGCCGCCGAGCGCGCGGCAGCGGCCGCCAACACGGCCAGCCCGGTGGAACAGGCGCTGGTACGCGCCGTCAACAAGCGCTATGCCGCGCAACCGCCGGCCGACCGTGCGCCGCTGGACCAGGCCTATGCCGCTGGCATGACCGAAGCTGCGCACAGCTTCCCGAACGACGACATGGTGCAGGTGCTGTTCGCCGAATCGCTGATGGACCTGTCGCCCTGGAATTACTGGGAAGCCGGCGGCGCCAGGCCGAAAGGCCGCACACAGGAAATGGTCGACGCGCTGGAGCGGGTGCTGGAGCGTAACCCCAGCCATCCCGGTGCCATCCACTACTACATCCACGCGATGGAAGCCTCGACCCATCCGGAAAAAGCCCTGCCCTATGCGCGCCAGTTGGCGCAGCAGATTCCCGGCGCCGGCCATATCGTGCATATGCCTTCGCACATCTACTACCGCGTCGGCCTGTACAAGGACGCGCTGCAGTCGAACATCGATGCCATTGCCATCGACGAAAAATACTTCAGCGGCGCATCCAGCGATCCGGTATACAAAGGCGCCTACTACCCGCACAACATCCACTTCGCCATGGTGTCGGCGCTGATGGGCGGCGACGGCAAAGCCACGCTGCGGGCCACGCAGCGCCTGGAGCAATCGATCAGCTCTGAGCAACTGCGCGCGATCCCGCCGATGCAGCCGGTGCGCGCCGCGCCGTATTTCGCGCACGTGCAGTTCAGCAGCCCGGAAACGCTGCTGGCGCTGCCCGCGCCGGCCGAGGAATTCGTGCTGCTGCGCGCGATGTGGCATTACGCGCGTGCCGTCGGCTTTGCGCGCAAGGGCATGTGGGACGACAGCCAGCGCGAGGTCGACAGCATTGCCGCCATCGAACAGAAGGCCGACTTCAAGCCGCTGACCGATTGGGGCGTGCCCGGCCCGGATATCGTGCATACCGCGCGCCTGGTCGCCGCAGGCAAGCTGGCCGAAGCGAAGGGCGAACTGCCCAGCGCCATTACGCTATTCACGCAGGCGGTGGCGGCGCAGGATGCGCTGCCTTATACCGAGCCGCCGTACTGGTACTACCCGGTGCGCCAGTCGCTGGGGGCGGCGCTGCTGAAGGCCGGCAAGCTGGATGAAGCGGAAGCGGCCTTCCGCGCTTCGTTCGCCAAGACGCCGAGCAATGGCTGGGCCTTGCGCGGGCTGCTCGAGGTGTACGAAAAGCGCGGCGACAAGGCCGCGGCAGCTGCCACCCGCAAGCGCTTCGCTGCCACCTGGCTGGGGCCAAAAGAAGGGCCGGAACTGGCGCGCCTGTGAGCGGTGCGGGGCCCGGCATCCCCCAAAAGAGGTAGTGCCCACGCCCCCGGATGGGCGATTCGGCCCCGGCACGGTCTGGCTATTCTTTCAACTGCGTTTTAACCACATGTAGAAAGAAGAGCAAAACCATGACCTCCCCTATCAGCAACCGCCGCCGCAACGTCCTGCTGGGCGCCGCCACCGCTGTCGCCGCAGCCGGTGCTTCCCTCTCCGCTTCCGCCGCACCGGCTGCCGCCAAGGCATCCGCTGCCGCCGGCCGCACCTCCGGCACTTTTACCACCCGCGACGGCGTGGAAATCTATTTCAAGGACTGGGGTCCGCGCAACGGCCCGGTGGTGGTGTTCAGCCACGGCTGGCCGCTGAACTCCGATAGCTGGGAATCGCAAATGCTGTTCCTGGCCGACCAGGGCTACCGCACCATCGCCCACGACCGCCGCGGCCATGGCCGCTCCAGCCAGCCGTGGGACGGCAACGACATGGACCACTACGCCGACGACCTGGCGCAGTTGCTGGACCTGCTGGACGTGAAAAACGCAGCGCTGTTCGGCTTCTCCACCGGCGGCGGCGAAGTGGCCCGCTACCTGAGCCGCCACGGCAGCAAGCGCATCGCCAAAGCGGGCCTGATTTCCGCCGTGCCGCCGCTGATGCTGAAGACCGCCGCCAATCCGGGCGGCCTGCCGATCGAAGTGTTCGACGGCATCCGCGCCGGCTCGCTGAAGGACCGCTCGCAGCTCTACCTGGATATCGCTTCCGGCCCGTTCTTCAACTTCAACCGTCCAGGCGCCAAGCCATCGCAAGGCATGATCAACGCCTGGTGGATGCAAGGCATGATGGCTGGCCACAAGAACACCTACGACTGCATCAAGGCGTTCTCGGAAACCGACTTCACCGCCGACCTGAAAAAGATCGAGATCCCGATGCTGGTGCTGCATGGCGACGACGACCAGATCGTGCCGATCGACGCCGCCGCCAAGGCCGCTGCCAAGCTGCTGAAGAACGCCAAGCTGGTGATCTACCCGGGCGCGCCGCACGGCCTGACCGACACGCACAAGGACAAGCTGAACGCCGATCTGCTGGCCTTCATCAAGGGCTAATCCATGGACCGCAAGCTGACTACCGCGGCCGGTGCGCCGGTCGCGGACAACCAGAACGTGGAAACGGCGGGGCCGCGCGGCCCCATGCTGCTGCAGGATGTATGGCACCTGGAAAAACTGGCCCACTTCCACCGCGAAGTGATTCCTGAGCGCCGCATGCACGCCAAGGGTTCGGGCGCCTTCGGCACCTTCACCGTCACCCACGACATCACGCGCTACAGCAAGGCGGCGCTGTTCGGCGCGGTCGGCAAGAAAACCGAGGTCTTTGCGCGCTTTTCCACCGTGGCCGGCGAGCGCGGTGCGGCGGACGCGGAACGCGACATCCGCGGCTTTGCCGTCAAGTTCTACACCGAGCAAGGCAACTGGGACGTGGTGGGCAACAACACGCCGGTGTTCTTCATGCGCGACCCGCTGAAATTCCCGGACCTGAACCACGCCGTCAAGCGCGACCCGCGCAGCAACCTGCGCAGCGCGGAAAACAACTGGGACTACTGGACCCTGCTGCCGGAAGCGCTGCACCAGGTGACCATCGTGATGAGCGAGCGCGGCATTCCTGCCTCCTACCGCCACATGCACGGCTTCGGCAGCCACACCTTCAGCTTCATCAACGCGGCCGGCGAGCGGCACTGGGTCAAGTTCCACTTCACCAGCCAGCAGGGCATCGTCAACCTGAGCGACGAAGAAGCGGCAGCACTGATCGCCAAGGACCGCGAATCCTCGCAGCGCGACCTGTTCGAAGCGATCGAGCGCGGCGAATACCCGTGCTGGACGCTGAAAGTGCAGCTGATGACGGAGCAGCAAGCGGCGCAGGCAAGCTTCAATCCGTTCGACCTGACCAAGGTCTGGCCGCACAAGGACTACCCGCTGCATCAAGTGGGCGTGCTGGAGTTGAACCGCAATCCGGACAACTACCACGCCGACGTCGAGCAGGCCGCCTTCACGCCGGCCAATGTGGTGCCGGGCATCGGCTTCTCGCCCGACCGCATGCTGCAATCGCGCCTGTTCGCCTATGGCGACGCACAGCGCTACCGCCTGGGCGTCAACCACCACGCGATCCCGGTGAATACGCCGCGCTGCCCGTTCCACAGCTACCACCGCGACGGCGCCATGCGCGTCGACGGCAACCAGGGCGGCACCATCGGCTACGAGCCGAACTCCAAGGGCGAATGGCAGCAACAAGCCGCCTACGCCGAGCCGCCGCTGGCACTGGAAGGCGCCGCCGCGCGTTGGGACCACCGCGCCGACGACGACTACTACAGCCAGCCGCGCGCCCTGTTCCGCCTGATGGACGAGCAGCAGCGCCAGGCCCTGTTCGACAACACCGCACGTTCGCTGGCCGGCGTGGCGCTGCATATCCAGCAGCGCCACATTGAAAACTGCAACAAGGCCGATGAGGCCTACGGCGCCGGCATCTCCGCCGCGCTCGACAAGTTGCGCCCACTTTGGTAAATCCACGAAAGGAAGACAAATGACCATTACCGCTAAAGCTGCCCCAGGCTCATTACTGCTGACCCCGCGCGACCACACCCTGGTCATGATCGATCACCAGTCGCAGATGGCCTTCGCCACCCATTCGATCGACGCCGTCACGCTGCGCAGCAACGCCGCGCTGGTGGCGCATGCCGCCGCCGGTTTCGACGTGTCGACCATCATCACCAGCGTGGCCGAGAAGAGTTTCTCCGGCCCAGTGTTCGACGAGATCAAGGATGCCTTCCCCGGCGCCGAGATCACCGACCGCACCTCGATGAACACCTGGGAAGACGAGAACGTGATCCGCCGCGTCAACGCCATCGGCAAGAAGCGCATCGTGCTGGCCGGCCTGTGGACTTCGGTCTGCATCGTGGGCCCGGCCCTGTCGGCACTGGACCAGGGCTTTGAGGTGTACGTGATTGCCGACGCCTGCGGCGACGTGTCGGCCGAAGCGCACCAGCGCGCTATGGAACGCATGGTGCAAGCCGGCGCGCGTCCAATGACCTCGCTGCAGTACCTGCTGGAACTGCAGCGCGACTGGGCTCGCACCGATTCCTATGAAATGACCACCGGCATCGCCAAGAAATTCGGCGGCGCCTACGGTTTGGGTATCATCTACGCACAGACCATGTTCCACGCCAAGGAAGGCCAGTGAAGATTTATCTTCTCTCGCTGGGTGCCGGCCTGTTGGCCGGCATTTTGTACGGCGTGCTGAACGTGCGCTCGCCGGCGCCGCCCGTGGTGGCGCTGGTGGGGCTGCTCGGCATTCTGCTGGGAGAACAGGTGCCGCCGCTGGTTCGCCAGTGGCTGGCGCCGAAGGAACAGCAGGTATCCTGGCTGCATGAGCAAGTGAAGCCGCATTGTTTCGGCCAACTGCCATGCGCCGGTTCCAAGGAGGAGAAATGACTGCTGCACCGGAGCTGATACTCCATAACGGCCGCTTCACGACGCTGGACAAGAGCCAGCCCGAGGCCGATGCGGTCGCCGTCAGCGGCGGCCGTTTTTCCCATGTCGGCGAGGCGCGCGAGATCCTGCCGCTGGCGGGGCCGCACACCCGCGTGATCGACCTGCAAGGCCGGCGCGTGCTGCCCGGCCTGATCGACAACCACCTGCACCTGATCCGCGGCGGCCTGAACTTCAATATGGAGTTGCGCTGGGACGGCGTGCGCTCGCTGGCCGACGCCATGGCCATGCTGCGCGCCCAGGTGGCGATCACGCCCGCGCCGCAATGGGTGCGGGTGGTGGGCGGTTTCACCGAACACCAGTTCGCGGAAAAGCGCCTGCCGACCATCGAAGAGCTGAATGCCGTGGCGCCCGATACGCCGGTATTCATCCTGCATTTGTACGACCGCGCCCTGCTGAATGGCGCCGCGCTGCGCGCCGTCGGCTACGACCGCGACACGCCGCAGCCGCCGGGCGGGCAGATCCTGCGCGACAGTGCCGGCAACCCGACCGGGCTGCTGCTGGCCAAACCGAATGCTTCGATCCTGTATGCCACGCTGGCCAAAGGCCCGAAGCTGCCGCCGGAATACCAGCTCAACTCCACCCGCCACTTCATGCGCGAGCTGAATCGCCTGGGTGTGACCGGCGCGCTGGATGCGGGCGGCGGCAACCAGAACTATCCCGAGGATTACCAGGTGATCCAGCAACTGGCCGACGCCGGCGAGCTGACCATCCGGCTGGCCTACAACCTGTTCACGCAAAAGCCCAAGCAGGAGAAGGACGATTTCCTGAACTGGGCGGCCAGCAGCAAGTACCAGCAGGGCGACGACTACTTCCGCCACAACGGCGCCGGCGAGATGCTGACTTTCTCGGCCGCCGACTTCGAAGACTTCCGCCAGCCGCGCCCCGACATGCCGGCCAATATGGAAGACGACCTGGAAGGCGTGATCCGCATCCTGGTGCAGAACCGCTGGCCGTGGCGCATGCACGCGACCTATGACGAAACCATTTCGCGCGCGCTGGACGTATTCGAAAAAGTCAACCGCGACATGCCGCTCGATGGCCTGCACTGGTTCTTCGACCATGCGGAAACCATTTCGCCGCAATCCATCGAGCGCATCGCGGCGCTGGGCGGGGGCGTGGCAGTGCAGCACCGCATGGCCTACCAGGGCGAGTATTTCGTCGAGCGCTATGGCGCGGCTGCGGCGGAGGCGACGCCGCCGGTGAAGTACCTGCTGGAATCCGGCGTCAAGGTGTCGGCCGGCACGGATGCCACGCGCGTGGCATCGTACAATCCGTGGGTCTCGCTGTCGTGGCTGACCACCGGGCGCACCGTGGGCGGCATGCGGCTCTACCCCCAGCGCAACCTGCTGGACCGCGAGGCGGCGCTGCGCATGTGGACCGAGAACGTGACCTGGTTCTCCAACGAGGAAGGAAAAAAGGGGCGCATTGCAGCCGGCCAGTTGGCCGACCTGATGGTGCCGGACCGCGACTTCCTGCGTTGCCCGGAGGACGAGATTGCCGATACCACGTCGCTGCTCACCATCGTCGGCGGCAAAGTGGTGTACGGCGCCGGGCCCTTCGGCGCCTTCGATCCGCCGCTGCCCCCCGCCATGCCGGACTGGTCGCCGGTGCGCCAGTACGGCGGCTACGGCGCCTGGGGCACGCTGCCGGGTGCCGCGGCCGGCGGCCATGCCGGCCACGCCCGCACGGCAGCCATGGCAGCGGCGGCAGCTTGCGGCTGTTCCAGCCAATGCGGCATGCACGGCCACCAGCACGCCACGGCATGGACGCGCTCGCTGCCGATCGCGGACCTGAAGTCGTTCTGGGGCGCGCTGGGCTGCTCCTGCTGGGCGGTGTGACATGGGGCGCCCGATGCGTGCCATGCACTGGCTGGCCCTGCTCCTGCTGTGCGCCGCCTACCTGCAGGGCGGCTTGAACAAGCTGCTGGACTTTGGCAGCGCGGTCGGCGAAATGCAGCACTTCGGGCTGCAGCCGGCAGCGCCGCTGGCGCTGCTGGTGATCGCAGGCGAACTGGGGGCGGCAGCCATGATCCTGAGCGGCCGCCTGCGCTGGCTGGGCGCGGCCTGGCTGGCCCTGTTCACGGTGGCGGCCAGCTTCATCGCCAACCGCTATTGGGAAATGACGGGCATGCAGCGTTTCATGGCCGCCAACAGTTTTTACGAGCACCTGGGCCTGGCCGGCGGTTTCCTGCTGGTGGCCTGGCATGACCTGGCTGCCAAATCAGGCAAGGGGGGTGCATGGCACGCGGAATGAGCTTGAGTTTCCTGGCCGGCTATGTCGACACGCTGGGCTTCGTTGCCCTGCACGGGCTGTTCACGGCCCACGTGACGGGCAACTTCGTGCTGCTCGGGCGCGAGGTGGTGGCGCCGGGCAACGACGTGCTGCTCAAGCTGCTGGCTTTCCCGGCCTTCGTGGCGGGCGTGGTGGCGGTGCGCGCCCTGGTGCGGCGCTGCCAGGGCGGTGGCAAGGGGGCGCTGCGTCCGGCCCACCTGTTGCAGGCGGCGCTGATGCTGGCCGCCGCGGCCAGCGCGCGCTGGGACATGGCGGCGGGCCTGCTGTGCGCAGCAGCCATGGGCGCCCAGAACGGCTACGGCAAGCTGCTGCTGGCGAAGCTGCCAGCCAGCACGGTCATGACAGGCAATGTCACGCAACTGGTGATCGATTGCCTGGACCGCGCGGGCGGCGCCGAGCGGCCCGCGCTGGCGGCGCTCAGCGGCGGCGTGCTGGCGTTCGCGGCAGGCTGCGTGATGGGCGCGCTGGCTTCACGCTGGGGCATGGGGGTCGGCCTGCTGCCGGCCATCGCGCTGCTGCTGGCGCTGGCGGCGCTGTCAAAGCCCGAGGCATCAAAGCCCGATAATGCCGCGCTTTAGGGCAATGGTGACGGCGTGCGTGCGGTCGTTGGCATCGAGCTTGGACAGGATGCTGCGCATATGCGCCTTCACCGTTTCCTCGGAAATGGCCAGCAGGCTGGCAATGCGCTTGTTGGCGTTGCCGGCCGCCGCGCATTGCAGCACTTCGACTTCGCGCTCGCTGAGCAGGGCGGCGCCAAGGTGGCTGGCCAGCTGCTGCGCGATTTCGGGCGAGATGTAGCGCTGGCCGCCGTGCACGGCGCGGATCATGCCGACCAGTTCCTTGCGCAGGCTGCTCTTGAGCAGGAAGCCGCTGGCGCCGGCCGCCAGCGCGCGCCGCACCTGGGCGTCGCCGCCGAAGGTGGTCAGCATCACGATGCGCGCCGCCGGGAACTGGGCGCGGATCGCCTGCAGCGCCTCGATGCCGCACATGCCCGGCATGGCCAGGTCCATGATGGCCAGGTCGGGACGCACCGAGGCCCAGGCGGCAAGTGCCTGGTGGCCGTCGGCCGCTTCGGCCACTACCTGCATGTCGGGCTGGCCGGCGATTGCATCGGCCAGGCCGGCACGCAGCATGGGATGGTCGTCCACCAGCAGCACCCGGATTGGCGCGGCGGTGTCTGGAATGGTCTGGGTGTTCAAGGAAAGCTCCGCGCAGGACTGCAACGGAGCACTATAGCAACGGAAGGCCGGACTGGCAATTTGCCGGGCGTAGCGAACGCCCGGCATGCGCTGCGGCTTACTTCTTCTTGGCCTTGGCTTTGGACGCCTGTACCTGCGACTGGGTAGGCACAGGCTGCTGCGAAGCGGCGGTGGTGCCGCCCTGCACGCCCAGCGCGCCGCCGGTGCCCAGGCCGCCCGCTACTTCCTGCTGCTTGTAGTTGCGCACTGCGCGCACCACGTTGTTGTACGAGTCCATGAAGGCTGCCACCAGGATCTTGCCTTCCGGGGTGTTGGTGTAGCCGCCAGCGCTGCCGGCCGCGCTGCCGCCGAACATGGCGCCAAACATGCCGAAGTCGGTGTTCTTGGCGCTGCCTTCGGCTGCCGCCAGCTGCACGCCGGAACGGTTGTCGATCATCAGCAGCATGGTCGATGCTTCATTGGTCTTCATATTGCCGGCCACCACGCCGGCCACGCTGCCGATCAGGCCAAAGCCGCCCAGCGCGCCGCCCACGCCCGACGTGCCCTTCTGGCTGAAGGTGATGGTCGGGCTCATGGTGTAGTCGGCAGCGGCAATCTGGCCTTTGCCGTAGTTGCTGTTGGCGCGCATTTCACCGGATTTTTCCAGCGCGCGCTCGCCCATCATATGGTCCATGGCCGCGCCGCGTTCCACCACCACGAAGCAGTTCGACTGCTGGATCATCATGCGCAGCACCGGCGTGGTGGAACCGAGCTTGTACTGGCTCAGTTGCTGGAACCACGGCATGCTGCGGTCCTCCACCACCGACAGGGTGCCAAGCGGACGGTCGCATTTTTCCAGTTGGGTATTGGCGTTGGCAGCGGTCGCGCCGCCGGCGCTGCCGGTGGCTACCGTACTGCCGCCGCCCAGGGTTGGTTGGGTGCCGGCACAACCGGCCAGCGCCAGGGCCGCCGCGGCCGCGAACAGTTTGGTCTTCATACGTAGATCCCCTAATTATTGGATGAAACGGCCGATTTTATAAGAAAGACATGTCAAAAATACTATCAAATAGTCACGCCCGCTGGCCCCACCCGCAGCGGTGACACGGCGCGCCATTGGGCGTACCATCAAGGTTCCTAAGAGCAAGGAAGCTAGCGCATGGCTGCCCCCGACCAGATCACCCACTGGCGCGAAAAGATCTTTGCCCGCCTGGTCCAGATCGTACTGGTACTGGGCCTGGCCACGGCCATCCCCAGCATCGTGCAATCGCTGCGCGAGGGGCTGTGGGGCGTGATGGTGGTGGACCTGATTGCGCTGTCCTGGCTGGCGGCCCTGTGGCGGCTGCAGGAGGTGGTGTCCTACCCGCTGCGCGCCATGCAATTCCTGCTGATTGCCTTTGGCGTGGGGGTGGCACTGATGCTGCAGGTGGGACCGGTGGCGCACACCTATTTGCTGGCGGTGCCCTGCCTGGCCGCGCTGCTGGTGGGGCTGAAGCCGGCCATCTGGCTGCTGCTGGCCGGCGCGGTGGCCATCGTGCTGACCGGGTTTGCGCCGGCGCCCGACCCGGCGGCCATGGGCCTGTCGGACGATGCCGCCCTGCGCGCCGCCATCGTGGCGCTTAATTACCTGTTCATTGCCGGCATCCTGACCATGAGCTGCGGCGTGCTGCTGCGCCACCTGGCGCGCTCGCTGGCCGAGGGCGAGCAGCTGGCGTTCTACGATCCCCTGACCGGGCTGCCGAACCGGCGCCTGCTGCTGGACCGCCTGGCCAGCCTGCTGGCCAGTTCCGAGCGCCAGCAGGTGTTCAGCGCCGTGATGTTCGTCGACCTCGATCGCTTCAAGACCATCAACGATGCGCGCGGCCACGCCACCGGCGACCACTTGCTGCGCCTGGCCGCGCAGCGCCTGGAGGAACTGGTGCGCAAGAGCGACACCGTAGCGCGTATCGGCGGCGACGAATTCGTGGTGCTGCTGGCGCACCTGGCGCCCGACCTGGCAACGGCCGGCAATGCGGCGCAAGGGGTGGCCGAAAAGATCCGCGCCGCGCTGGCGCAGGAATTCGAAATCGCCGGCCAGGGCTATGGCTGCTCGGCCAGCATCGGCGTTACGCTGCTGCCAAGGTACGGCCAGCAAGCCGACGACCTGCTGCGCGAAGCCGACACCGCGATGTACCGCGCCAAGGGCGCCGGCCGCAACGGCATCGCCTTCTTCGAAGCGGCCATGCAGTCCGAAGTCGAGCGACGCCTGACGCTGGAACGCGAGCTGGCGCAAGCGATCGAACAGGAGCGGCTGCATGTTGCGTACCAGCCGCAGTTCGATTGCCATGGCCGGCTGCACGGCGCCGAATTGCTGATGCGCTGGGAACGCGACGAAGGCGCCATGGTGGCGCCGGCCATCTTCATTCCGCTGGCGGAAGAAGCGGGACTGATCGTGCCGCTCGGCCTATGGGCGCTGAAGCAGGCATGCCTGGCGCAGCAGCGCATGTCGGTGCTGGGCCTGTCCTTGCCGCTGTCGGTCAATGTCAGCCCGCAGCAGTTCCGCCAGGCCGATTTCGTGCACCAGGTGCGCACCGTGCTGCAGGAGCATGGCGTGGAGCCGGCGCTGCTGATCCTGGAAGTGACGGAAGGTCTGCTGGTGGAGAAGATGGATGAAATCGTGGCGCGCATGAACGAGCTGGCCGCGCTGGGCGTGCGTTTCTCGATCGACGATTTCGGCACCGGCTATTCCAGCCTGGCGTACCTGAAGCGCATGCCGCTGTACGAACTGAAGATCGACCGCAGCTTCATCATGGACATGCCGGACGATGCCAGCGACGTGGTGATCGTGCAGACCATCCTGGCCATGGCCGGCCAGATGGGCTTGCGGGTGGTGGCGGAAGGGGTGGAGACGCAGGCCCAGGCCGATTTCCTGGCGGCCCACGGTTGCCATGCACTGCAAGGCTACCTGCTGGGCCGCCCGGCGCCGCTGCCGGCGCTGCTCGACCTGCTGACTGCGCAGGCCGCGCTCTCCACCAAGCTGCAGGTTTAGTTGAGTTTGACGGTCAGCGCCTTGCGGATCGCCACGCAGCGTTGGTCTTCCTGGTGCGCCACCAGCAGCGCGCGGCGGGTGCCGTCGCTCAGGCCCGGGTTGGCGGCCGCCGTATCGGCCAGGCGCTGCACGCTGTGCGCATTGCAGGTGGCCGGGATCATGCTGCCGCCATAGGCGCGCATGAAGACCGGGCCGGCCGACTTGTCCAGCTGCGGCAACTGCGCCAGGCGGGCCGCCGCGCTTTGCTCGTTGAGCGCCACCTGGGCCGACGGGTACAGCGAGAACATGGCGGTGCGGATGCGCGAGAACGGCAGCTTGGTCTGGGTGTCGCCGATCCGGTCCAGCCATTCCTGCTTCACCTTGGCGTCCGGACGCGCCGCCTGCGCCGCTACCGCCGCCAGTTCGCCGCTGTCGGACTTGTCCCTGGCCTGTTCGGCCGCGATGCGCGCCTCGGCGCCGGGGTAAGCCTGGCGATTCAGGACCGCGATCATGTTCCAGCGCACGTCCTGGCTCAGGGTCAGGCCGGCCAGCTTTTCGCGGCCGTCGAGCATGGCGGCAATGCGCTCCAGCGACTCCTTGCTGCCGGCGGTGCCGAGGTAGGCATTGAACCAGCGGCGCTGGAAGTCGCCCTTGCTGGCCTTGGCCTGCGCCCAGGCCATTTTCTCCAGGCGGCCCACCACGGTGCGAGTGTAGGCGCCGTCGGCCGCCATGGTGCGCAGGTAGCGCATCGACTCGCCCATCCTGCCCAGCACGTCGCCCAGCAGCACGTAGTCCTTTTCCAGCGGCGCGTTGACCAGCACGGTGTCGAGGAACTCGTTGAGCGGCAGCGCGCCGTCGCGCACGTTGTCCCACATGCTATGCCACAGCATGGTGCGCAGCAGCTTGTCCTCCACCTTGCTGACGTCCTGGCGCGCGGTGGCGAAGGAACGCGCATCGAGCTTGGCTTTCACGAAGCCCCAGTCCTGGTAGTTCGGATAGACCAGGTCGGGGCAGGCGGCGCCTTTCAGCTCCGGCACCTCGGTGACGGCGCCCTTGTAGGTTACCGGCAGCACCTTGGCGATGGCGAGCTGTTTTCCCTGCTTCTGCATCAGGGCCAGTTGCACGCGCTGCTCGCGCAGGGTCGGGAACTGCGGCACCGCCGTCTGCTGCAGGCTGAAGGCGTCGATCTTGCCGGCCTTGCAGCTGTAGTTGGCGGTGATGGTGTTCACGCCCGGCTGGTACAGCCAGTCCTGGGTCCACTGGCCCAGGTCGCGGCCGGCGGCATCGGCCAGGCTGCCGATGAAGTCATCCAGCCTGGCGTTCTTCCACTGGTACTTGACCAGGTAGTTATGCACGCCCTTGCGGAAGGTTTCTTCGCCCAGCAGGTGGCGCAACTGCTTCAAGGTCGAAGCGCCCTTGGAATAGGTGATGGCATCGATGTTGTCAAAGGCGTTGGCGGTCGACGGCACCGGGGTTTCGATCGGGTGGGTAGTGACGCGCTGGTCCTGCACGTAGGCGCCGGCCTTGCCCTGGGCGTAGAAGTACTGCCAGGCGGAGTCCTTGTATTCGGTGGCTTCGGCGGTGGCCAGGGTACCCATAAAAGAGGCGAAGCTCTCGTTCAGCCACAGGCCGTTCCACCACTGCATGGTGACCAGGTCGCCGAACCACTGGTGCGCCATTTCGTGCATGATCACGCTGGCCAGCTCGTGCTTCTCGGCGCTGGTCATCTTGTCCTTGTGCAGGAAGGAATGCTCGGCGAAGGTCACGGCGCCGGCGTTCTCCATCGCGCCATACAGGAAGTCCGGCACCAGCAGCTGGTCGTATTTGCCGTACTGGTAAGGAACGCCGAAATAGTCGTCAAACCAGGCCAGGCCTTGCCTGGTGTATTCGAACCACGGCGCCGGGTCGACCTGGTCGGCCACCGACTGGCGTGCGAACAGGCGCATCGGGTATTTGGCGCTGGTGGCGTCTTCCCATACCTTGTAGGGGCCGGCGTGCATCGAGAAGTTGTACGGGCTGAGGATTTTGGAGACCGGGAAGGTCCAGCGCTTGCCATTGGCCGCCTCTTCCACCTTGGATTCGCGGGTGGTGGACACCACGGTCCAGTCGGCAGGGGCGGTGACGCTGACCTGGTAGGTCGCTTTCAGGTCCGGCTGGTCGAACAGCGCAAACATCTGGTGCGCGGCGGCCGGCTCGAAGTGCGAATAGGTGTAGACGCGGCCGTCGACCGGGTCGACCATGCGGTGCAGGCCCTCGCCATTGGTGCTGTGCTTGCGCTCGAATTCCACGGTCACGCTGTTGCGGCCGGCCTTCAGGTCGGCGGCGGCCAGCGTGATGAACCAGTTGTTGTACTGCGGCGCGGCGACCTGCTTGCCGTTCACCACCAGGCGCTTGACGGTGGCCTTGTCCAGGTCCAGCGTGAGCGGCTGCGCGTTGTCCTTCAGGTCGAAGGCGACGGTGGTGGTGTTGCTGAAGGTCTCGCCGCCGGTCAGCGTAAAGTCGAGGACATAGGCCACGTTCGATACGCGCGCCGAACGGGCGGCGGCATCGGCCTGGCTCAGGTAAGGGTTTTCAGCACGCGGGGTGATGGCGCTGTTGTCGGCCGCCATGCCGCTGGTGGCGACAAGTGCACTGACTGCCAGTGTAATGGCATGAGGAACTAGCGATTTCATGGTTTTCCTTATACATGTCTCGCCCCGGACCGGCCCCGGTCTGGTGGCGCAGGGATGATACCATTGGGCGATGGACATCAAACTCGAGACCCCTAACCAGCCCGAAGTCGTGGCCCTGATCGACCTGCTGGACGCTTACCAGCTATCGCTGTATCCACCGGAGAGCGTGTATGCGCTCGACATGAACTCGCTGCTGCAGCCCAATGTGCTGTTTGCCGTGGCGCGCAACCTGGACGGCGCAGCGGTGGGCTGTGGCGCCATCGTGGTGACGCCGGGATACGGGGAAGTGAAGCGCATGTTCGTGCATCCGTCCGCGCGCGGCCAGGGCGTGGCGCAGCGCCTGCTCGGCATGCTGGAAACGGAAGCGCTGGCGCGCGGCTGCCGCCAGTTCATGCTGGAGACCGGGCCATCCCAGCCCGAAGCGATCGGTTTGTACCAGCGCCTGGGCTACCGCGTGCGCGGGCCGTATGGCGATTACCGCGACGATCCTTTGAGCGTGTTCATGGAGAAGGCGGCATGACGGACGCGCTGCACGACCTGCGCGAGCGCACGCGCGCCTTTGCCGCCGCGCGCGACTGGGAGCAGTACCACACGCCGAAGAACCTGGCGATGGCGCTGTCGGTGGAGGTAGCCGAACTGGCCGAGCATTTCCAGTGGCTGCCGACCGGTCGCGCCGGCGAACTGGCGCCAGGCCAGCATGAGGCGGTTCGCCAGGAACTGGCCGATGTGCTGCTTTACCTGGTGCAGCTCGCCGACAAGCTCGATGTCGACCTGCACGCAGCGGCGCTGGAAAAGATCCAGCTCAATGCCATCAAGTACCCGGCCCCGAAGGCGTGACAGCTCACACGCGCGCAAGCAAGGATTGGTAGCCTGAGTATTCGTTCTTCCAGTCGGCATACTAGCTTGATGAGAAATCCTGAATGGCTTTTCGAATATCTGCCTGGTCCGCTCCGTACCAGTACTTGCCCTTTTTGACGAGTGTCACTTATTGCTTTCCTCTCTCCAGCAGGTTTGCGACAAAGGCGCTGTACTCGTCGCGCATCGGCAATTCCAGCTCCGTCACGATTGCGCGGCGCTGCGATACGACCGGCACATTGTCCTTGGGGTTAAAGCCCGCCTTCTCCTCGACGCCCCAATACAGGCCCACGCCGCGCTTCTGCCAGTTCGGCAGCTCGTTGAAATTGACGCCGCGGCTGAACAGCAGTTCGTTCTTGTCGGCCAGCGATTTGCCGGCAATCGTCGCGGCCGCGCTGTTCGGGTCCACGCCTTCCTTGCGCAGCATCCAATAGCAGTGCGCGTTCAGCGCGTTGCGATGCGCGTCTTCGTTGCGCCAGCGGAAGTAGTCGACCACCAGGCGCCTGGTCGGCAGTTCCGAAATCCTGCAATCGAAGGCGCCCAACTGTCCCAGCATCAGGCTGAATTTGGCGGAGGCTTCGCCGGCCAGGATGGAGTTGTATTTCCTGGTCTTGCGGCCGAAGACATTGATGTCCAGATCGAACAGCAGCGAGATTTCGTCGCTCTCGGTGTAGCCGTAGATCACATTGAAACCGCAGTTCATCAAGTGCTTGGTGGTTTCGATCATCAGGTCCCGGAAGCGAACGTCGAACGGCGCTTCGAAACCGGCAAGCTCCTTGGTCAACCGCGTAAAACTACGGCCGTCGATGCGTGCGACCATGTAAATGCCAGGCAGGACGCACTGGTCATGCGCGGTTTCGTACACGCGCATGGATTCATCGAGTTCATCAAACTTCACTATTCCATTCCTTTACGACGCGTTGGCCGGCTATCCAGTCAACGTAAAACAATTCATCAAAGCCTTCTTCCGGGCTGGGGATCTCCAGCCGCTTGTGGGTGCTGAAAATACCAACCTGCGGGATACATTCGGCGCCCTGGCGCTGGCCGTTCCATTCAAGCGAGCGCTCCAGGTCACTCTTGAAGTAGTAGCACTTGATGCGGTAGCCGTGCTCCTTCAGCAGCGCGATATAGCGCGCCCTCACCTCTTTACTGACATTGGTGTTGTCGATCACCAGCGGCATCCCCGTCTCGAAGCAAAGCGCGAACATCAGCTTTTCCCGGTTCTTCGTTTTCAGCAGGTCGTTGCTGATGCGAACGTGGGAATTGAAGAAGCGTTCTTTGTAAAACGTCGACTTCCCGGATGCCTGGATGCCGACGAACAGCACCGCTTCCATCAGAGTCCCAAGGCCTTGTGGATCTGGCCGCGGATGATCAGCCAGGACTTCGAGTCAGCGGAGACTTCGTCGAAATGGCTGCCGCCCGGCAGAACCAGCACTTCGGCAGTGTCGCCGGCGGCCTTTGCGCGGCGCGCGTAGTTTTCGCCCGTGACGGTTGGCGAAATGGTATCGAGCTCACCATGGATCAGGACGGTGTGCACACCGGCTGGCAGCATTTCCGCCGGCGAGGTGTCGGCGAAGATGTCGGGGCGCTGCTCGCTTGGCTTGCCGGCAATGAAGGCGGATTCGCAATCGCAGCTGGTACGGATCAGGGCCGCTTCGTTGCGCAGGTCGGCCAGGCCGCCCAGGCTGATTACGGTGTTGATTTTCAGCGGCTGCGGTGCCCAGGCGGGGCTCCATTGCGGCAGCTTGTGGCGCGAAACGGCCCATTGCGCCAGGTGGCCGCCGGCGGAGTGGCCGACCGCGACGATGCGGCCCAGGTCCAGCGCGCTGGCTTGTGCCTCGTGCTTCAGCAGGTCGACGGCTGTCGCCACGTCCTGGTACATGCCGGGGTAGCCGCCGCCCTCCTCGTCGTGGCGGCGGTATTCAACGCTCCACACCGCAATACCATCCCTGGCCATTGCGCCAGCCATATTGCGCATTTGCTCGATGCCGTCGTAGTGCCGCGTCCAGCATCCGCCATGAACCAGTACCACCACAGGGTGCGGGCCCGGGCCTGCGGGCTTGAACAGTTCGACGAATTGGCTGGGCGCCGTACCGTAGAAGATACGTTTGTCGGGCGCGGGGCCTTTCAGGGCCAGGTATTGGTCCAGCGTCAGTGGCTTGGTCACGACGGCGTCGGCCTGCGCGGCGGATGCACCGACGGCAGCAGCGCCGGCGGCGGCGCACAGGGAATGGCGGATCAGTTTGTGCATGGCTTTCTCGGCGAAGTCCGGAACAGCCAGCAGCATAGCGTGCGGATGGCTAATCCGGCAACAAACCTTGGCTGGCGCCGCCAGCTTTGGCGCGGCATCCGGTCTCCGTTCCAGAACTGTCGCAGACTACTACTGAAAACTACTGAAACAACTACTTAAAACTACTGAAATTTGCGTGTTTTGCCCTTGATAGCGCTATAACCCGAAAAATTTCAGTAGCTTTCAGTAGTAGGTGCAGAGGGATTGCGAAACAGGACCGGGCAGCCCGCCCGGTCCCGGAGTTTCGGCGCGAATCAGCGCTTCGGCTTGGCTGCCGGCTTCTTCGGCGGAGTGTGCTTGCCGGACATCGGCGGCATGGCGTCGGCCAGCGACATTTTCAGTTGCTTGCCGCCGACCCACACTTTGCGCAGATGCTTGAAGATATCGTCAGGCATGCCATCCGGCATCTCGACAAAGGCGTGGTCGTCCAGGATTTCAATGCGGCCGATGAAGCGCGATTCGAGGCCGCTTTCGTTGGCAATGGCGCCAACCAGGTTGCCGGCATTGACGCCGTCCCCCGAGCCCACTTCCACGCGGTAGGCGCGCATCGGCATCGGGGCTGCACCGCCCTCGCCTGCTTCGGCCTTGTCTTTCTTCTTGCGCTTCGGCGCTTCCTCGAACATTGGCTCGTCGTCATCCGCACGCGAGGACAGCGGTGGCGCGGCACGCTCCGGGCGCTCGGCACGTTCAGTGCGTTCAGTGCGTTCAGGCTTGGCTGCGCGCGGCGCCTTGGCGGCTGGTGCCGGCGGCGGCGTTTCGCCGTCGCGATGCAGACGCAGCGGCTGCCCGGCGACGCGCAGCGCTTGCAACGTTTCGATGTCGCCCGGCTGCAGGTCGGCCGGCATATCCAGCAGCGAGTAGTCGTCGTAAATCTCGATGCGGCCGATGAACTTGGAATCGATGCCGCCCTCGTTGGCGATGGCGCCGACGATGTTGCCCGGCTTGACGCCGTGCTGGTAGCCGACTTCCACCCGGTAGGTGGCCTTGCCCGGCTCCGGCTCGCGTTCGATGCGTTCTTTCTTCGGACGCGGCTCGCGCGGCTCGCGTGGCTCACGGGGTTCGCGGCCTTCGCGGCCCGGGCCTTCCTGGCGCGGCGCGCCGTCTTCATGCCAGCCTTTTTCGCGCGATTTATCCAGCAGCAGCGGCTTGCCGCCGCTGGCCATCAGCGCCAGTGCCGCGGCGATTTCGACGGCCGGGACATTGTGCTCAGCCTCGTACTCGTTCACCAGCGTTTCATAGAAGGACAGGCCTTCCTGCGCCAGGGCGTCGGTGATCTGGTCCTTGAAACGCTGCACGCGCACGTCGTTGACGGCCTGGATGGTTGGCAGCGTCATTGGAGATACCGCCTGGCGCGTGGTGCGCTCGATCAGTTTCAGCAGGTTGCGCTCGCGCGGCGTGATGAACAGGATTGCCTCGCCGCTGCGGCCGGCGCGGCCGGTACGGCCGATGCGGTGGGTGTAGCTTTCCGGGTCATACGGCACGTCGTAGTTGACCACGTGGCTGATGCGCTCCACGTCCAGGCCGCGCGCTGCCACGTCGGTAGCCACCAGGATGTCGATCTTGCCGTCTTTCAGCTGGCCGATCATGCGTTCGCGCGCCGCCTGCTGCATGTCGCCGTTGATGGCGCCGGCCGAGAAGCCGCGCGCCTGCAGGCGCTCCGCCAGTTCCTCGGTGCCGATCTTGGTGCGCGAGAAGATGATCATGCCGTCGAACGGCTCCGCTTCCAGGATGCGGGTCAGCGCGTCGAGCTTGTGCATGCCGGACACCAGCCAGTAGCGCTGGCGGATATTGGTGTTGGTGGTGGTCTTGCCTGCCACCATCACTTCGGCCGGGTCGTTCAGGTAGGTGGTGGCGATGCGCTTGACCTGGGCCGGCATGGTGGCCGAGAACAGGGCGGTCTGGCGCGACTCCGGCGTTTCCTGCAGGATACGCTCGACGTCTTCAATGAAGCCCATGCGCAGCATTTCGTCCGCTTCGTCCAGCACCAGGGTTTTCAGCTGCGACAGGTCGAGCGAGCCCTTTTCCAGGTGGTCGATGACGCGGCCCGGGGTGCCCACCACCACGTGCACGCCGCGGCGCAGCGCTTGCAGTTGCGGACCGTAGGACTGGCCGCCGTAGATCGGCAGCACGTGGAATTTCGGGATGTGCGCGGCGTAGCGCTGGAAGGCTTCCGCCACCTGGATCGCGAGTTCGCGCGTCGGCGCCAGCACCAGCGCCTGCGGCGCCGCTTGCTTGATGTCGATGCGGGACAGGATCGGCAGCGCGAAGGCTGCGGTCTTGCCGGTGCCGGTTTGCGCGGTGCCCAGCACGTCGCGGTTTTCCAGCAGGTGCGGGATGGTGGAGGCCTGGATCGGAGACGGGGTCTCGTAGCCTACTTCTTTCAGCGCCTTCAAAATGGGGGCGCTGAGGTTCAAATCGGTAAACATGGTGTCAGACATGGCGGCACTCGTGAGGTTATTGTTGTATCGCCTGATGCGACGGAAAGCGCTATTTTACCCTTTAGCGCGCTTTAAACCGGTAACCCGGTGTCAGGCACAGGTGTCTGACCCTGCGGGTCGGACACCTGTTTACCGGTTTCAGCTATGCGGCTTGACATCATCCTTCAACGCATTCAGCGCCATTTTCTCGATCAACCCCGGCGCCAGCAGCTTGAGCCAGCGCCCCAGCTTGCCCCTGGCCGTCATCACCACCTCGCGCTTGCGGCCTGCCATGCCGTCGATGATCAGCCCAGCGCATTCGGCCACCGGCATCGCCGCGTCCTCGCGCAAGCTGCTCTTGCCCAGTTCCCCGCCGGCCGCGTTATAGCCCCGATAACGGATCTGCGTATCCACCACGCCCGGATACGCCGTGGTCACGCTGACGCCATACGGCTTCATCTCCGCCCGCAGCGCCTCGAAGAAACCCGCCATGGCAAACTTGCTGGCGCCATACGCGGTGCGCCCCGGCACCCCAACCAGCCCGGCCAGCGACGACACGGCCACGATGCGCCCCTGCGCCGCCTTCAGGTAGGGCAGCGCCGCATGGGTGCACCAGATCGCCCCCCACAGGTTCACTTTCATCAACTCCTCATACCAGCCCAGGTCCGTGACTTCCTCGAACAGCGCATGGGCCGAGCGCCCGGCATTATTCACCAGGGCATCGATGCGGCCGAAGCGCTCGACTGCCGCGGCAACCAGGTGCCGGCACTGCTCCTGCCGGGCCACATCGGTGGCCACCACCAGGGTGGCGGCGCCGGCCGCGCTGCAGTCGGCAGCCACCGCCTGCAACGCTGCCTCATTGCGCGCTGCCAGCACCAGCGCCACGTCCTTGCCGCGTGCCCTGGCCAGCTGGCGGGCCACTTCTGCTCCGATGCCGTCGGAGGCGCCGGTAATGATGATGACGTCCATGTATCTCCTTTGTTTCGCCGCCGGGAATTGGTTTCATTATGGGGTAAGATCCCCGCCATGAAAACCAAGACCTTTATCCCCGCCGGCCTGCTGCTGGCGGCCGCTTCTGCCGCCGCGCAGCAAGCGCCTGCCGTCAAGGAAGCGCCTTTGCGCGCCCACCTCTCCTTCCTCGCCGACGACCTGCTCGAAGGCCGCGGCACCGGCCAGCGCGGCGGCGACCTCGCCGTGCGCTACCTGGAGACCCAGGCCGCCGTCATCGGCCTGCAGCCGCTGGCTAACGGCAGCTACCGCCAGCCGGTGAAGTTCCAGGGCACCCGCCTGCTGCCCGGCAGTTCGATCGCCTTTGCCGCTGGCGCCAGCACCCTGGTCCCGCGCCTGGGCGAGGATGTCCTGATCGGCACCGGCAGCGGCCGCGCCGACGTGGCGTTCGACGCACCGCTGGTGTTCGTCGGCTACGGCGCCATCGCACCGGAGGAAGACTGGAACGATTACAAGGACGCCGACGTCAGGGGCAAGATCCTGGTGATGATGGTCAACGACCCGCAGCCCACCGCCGAGCAACCGAACCGCTTTGCCGGCAAAGGCTACACCTATTACGGCCGCTGGATGTACAAGTACGAGGAAGCGCTGCGCCGCGGCGCCGCCGGCGCCCTGCTGATCCACACCACGCCGTCCGCCGCTTACGGCTGGAACGTGCCCGCCACCAGCTTCTCGCTGGAGCGCTTCCACGCGCCCGGCGCCGGCAACCTGGTCGAAGGCTGGCTGTCCGAAGACTTTACGCGCACCCTGTTCAAGGCTGCCGGCTTCGACCTCGACACCCTGCGCGCCGCCGCCGAACGCAAGGACTTCCGCCCGGTCGCCCTGAACGTCAGCGCCCACAGCGAAATGCGTTCCAGCGTGCGCCAGGTCGAGCAGTTCAACGTGGTGGGCATCGTGCCCGGCAGCGACCCCAAGCTGAAAGACGAGGCGCTGGTGTACTCCGCGCACTGGGACCACCTGGGCAAGGCCGAAGGCCCGGCCGACGGCACCGACCGCATTTACAACGGCGCCATCGACAACGGTTCCGGCGCCGCCTCGCTGCTGGCCATGGCCGCCGCCGCGGTGCAGAAGCCGGCCCGGCGCTCGCAGGTCTTCCTGTGGCCGGCCGCCGAGGAAGTGGGCATGCATGGCGCCCAGGCCTACGTCGCTGCGCCGGCCTTCCCGCTGAAGCGCACGCTGGCCGACCTGAACCTCGATTCGATGAATTTTGCCGGCCGCACGCGCGACATCGGCGTGGCCGGCGCCGAGCGCAGCACGCTGCTCGACAGCGCCGCCAAGGTAGCCAAGCAAATGGGCCTGAAGCTGGCGCCGCCGATCCCCGACCTGTCGGGCGCCTACTTCCGCGCCGACCACTTCCAGTTCGCCAAGGCCGGCGTGCCGGCGTTTAACGTGGGCTCGGCCGTGTTCTCCGGCGACGGCCATTTCGAATTCGAACATGCGCACGATGCCTCGGCCGCCAGGATCGTCGCCTTCAAGGGCGACTACCACAGCGTCAAGGACGAATACCACGCCAACTGGGATTTGTCGGGCATGCTGCAGCAAGCCCAGTTCACGCTGAACCTGGGCTACGAAGTGGCCAACGGCAAGGCCATGCCGGCCTGGAACAAGGGCGACCCGTTCAGCTTTGTGAAGCGCTAGCCGCCGCCTCGTCCTGCAGCAGCAGGGCCAGGAACGCTTCGGCCGGCAGCGGCCGGCCGAAGAAGTAGCCTTGCATGTGGCGGCAGCCATGGCGGCGCAGGAAGTCCAGTTGTTCCTGCGTCTCCACCCCTTCCGATATCACTTCCAGCCCCAGGTTGTCGGCCAGCGCGATGATGGTGGTGACGATGGCCGCATCGTCCGGATCGACCGTCAGGTCGCGCACGAAGGTCTGGTCGATCTTCAGCACGTCGATCTCGAAGCGCTTCAGGTGCGCCAGCGAGGAGTAGCCGGTGCCGAAATCGTCGATTGCCAGCTTCACGCCCAGCTTTTTCAGTTCATGCATCACGGCCGTGGCATGCGCCACGTCGTTCATCACCGCGCTCTCGGTCAGTTCCAGCTCCAGGCAGCGCGGCGCCAGGCCGGTATCGGCCAGCACGTCCGCCACGTCCTGCACGAAATCCGGCTCGGCCAGCTGGCGGGCCGACACGTTGACCGCAATACGCAGCTCCTGGCGCCCGGCGCGCTGCCAGTCGCGCAACTGGCGGCAGGCGCTGCGCAGCACCCAGTGCCCGACCGCCAGGATCTGGCCGGTTTCCTCGGCCAGCGGGATGAAGCGGTTCGGCGCCACCATGCCCATCTCCGGATGGCGCCAGCGGATCAGCGCCTCCATGCCCATGATGCGGCCCGTGCTGCAGTCGACCTGCGGCTGGTAGTGCAGCTCGAACTCGCGCCGCTCCAGCGCGGTGCGCAGCGCGCTCTCGATGCGCAGCCGTTCGCCCAGGCGCTCGTTCATGGCGGCAGTGTAGAACTGGTACTGGTTGCCGCCCATTTCCTTGGCGCGGAACATGGCCATGTCGGCCCGTTCGGCCAGCACGCCGGGTTCCTTGCTGTCGGTCGGGAACGCGGCAATGCCGGCGCTGGCGGTCAGGAACAGCTCCGTGCCGTCGAGTACCAGCGGCGCCGCCAGGCTATCGAGCACGCGCTGCAGCTGTTCGGCGCGCGGCGCCACGCCGCCCCGTTCCGGCAACAGCAGCAGGGCGAACTCGTCGCCGCCCAGGCGCGCCACCGTGTCCACCGGCCGCACTGCCGCCTGCAGGCGCGCCGCCACGATCTGCAGCAGGCGGTCGCCGCCCTTGTGGCCCAGGCGGCTGTTGGTGAACTTGAAGCGATCGAGGTCGATCGACACCAGCCACAGCTCGTGCCCCTTGCGCCCGGAGTGCTGGATGGTCTGCGCCAGCCGGTCCTGCAGCAGCACGCGGTTGGGCAAGCCGGTCAGCGCGTCGTGCGTCGAGCGGTGCGCGAGTTCCGATTCATAGGCCTTGATGGCCGTGATGTCGTGCTGGATCGAGATGAAGTTGACCACCGCGCCATGCTCGTCGCGCACCGGCGACATCACCACGTCGTTCCAGAACAGGGTGCCGTCCTTGCGGTAGCAGCGCAGCACCGCGTGGCCGTCGCGCTGCTCGCGGATCGCCGCGCGCAGCTCGTCGATGCCGGGCTGGTCGAGGTCGTCGCCGAACAGCAGGCGCGGGCTGTTGCCCAGCGCTTCGTCGGCGCGGTAGCCGGTAATGCGCTCATAGGCCGGGTTGACGTAGACGATCGGGTTGTGCGGCGCGGCGGCGGTAATCATCACCGCATTGGTGCTCGACTCGATGGCGCGCTGGCGCAGCAGCAAGGCCTGGTTGGCCGCCTTCAGTTCCGCCGTGCGCGTGGCCACGCGCTGCTGGATCAACAGCTTGCGGCGCTTGAGCGAATCGATGAAGGCCGAGCCCATCACGGTGGTCAGCACGCCCAACACCAGCGTAAACAGAGAAGCCAGGTGCTCGCCGGCCAGGATCCGCGCGCTGGGCGTGGCCACCATCAGCCAGCGCGTGCCCGCCACCTCGATCGACTGCTGCAGCGGCGCCGTGCGCGCCGGATACAGCCAGGCCGGCAGCGCCAGCCCGCCATGGGCGGGCGCCGGCGGCGCGTCGTACACCAGGGCGGCCGGGTCGGCGCTGGCACTGGCGTACACCTGCATGTCCAGCGCCGCCGTTTCCGGTCCGGCGCTGGCGAAAATCTTGTCGATCATTTCGCCCGGCTGCAAGGTCAGCGCCGTCTCGCCCACCACCTTGCCGCCGGGCGCGCCGCCGGCATACAGCGGCATGGCCACCACCACGCCCAGCCGCTTGCGCGCGCCGGCGCGCTGCACCAGGTGCACCAACGGCCCGGCTGCCGGCTGGCCGCTGGCATAGGCGCGCTGGCGCGCCGGGTCGTCGCGCTCGGCAAACAGGGTGTTGAGGCCGAGCGCGCCCTCGTTGCCGGCCAGCGGCTCGATGTAGTCGATCACCCGGTAGCGCGGCCGCGCGGCCGCCGGCACGGCCGCGCCGTCGTGCAATTCGCGCAGCGTGGCGCCCGGCTGCACTGCCTGCAGCGCCGCCTCGAAGGCGGGCCGCTCGGCATGTTCGATGAAGCGCAGGTAGCTGGTGCCCAGCACATACGGATGGCGCGCCAGCAGCGGCGTGACGAAACGGTGGAATTCTTCGCGGCTGGCGTCGGGGCGGGCCACGAACAGCTGGTTGACGGCATGCAGGCTGGCCAGGGCGCTGCCGATGCCTTCACGCAGCACGAAGGCGCGCGCCTGCACCCGCTGCTCGAAAGCGAGCTGGGCGCGCTGCGCCTCGAGCCGGCTGACGCCGGCAAACAGGGCGCCGGTCAGGCCGAAGCCGCACAGCAGCGCCAGCGCCGCCGTGCGGGTGCGGAACGGTTGCGGTGATGCTGCGTTGATCGGATCGTCCATCTGGCCCCCTGCCGGTGCGAGCTTACCATTTTCGCACGCCCAGCCGTTTAATGCTATAGGGCAACATTTTCCACCCGGCTCGCTGGCGCCGGGCACCACGCCAGCAGCCTATACTGGACTGCCCACACCACCAGGAGGCGACCATGGAAAACACCTGGATCGTCGTGGCTGACAGCAGCCACGCCCGCATCTTCCAACTGCGCGACGGCCAGCTCCCGGCCGAAGAAATCGAAGACCTGGCCAACCCGCTGGGACGGGCCGACAACCGGCAGCTGGCGTCCGACGGCCACGGCCAGTATTTCGGCCCCGAAGGGCGCGGCCACACCGCGCCGCGGGTGGAAGAACCGGTGCAGCACGAGGTGCGCCAGTTCGCGCGCGAGATTGGCCACCGGCTCGACACGGCCGCCGCGCAAAACCGCTACCAGCACCTGGCCCTGGTGGCGGCGCCGCGTTTTTTGGGTTTGCTGCGCGACAGCCTGGACAAGCAGACCCGCAAGCTGGTCAGCGCCGAAGTGGCCAAGAACGTGAGCGCCTTCGCCCGCCAGGACCTGGACGCCTGCCTGCAGGCATTGGCCCGGCCGCAGCATGGCAGCTGACGCCATGGACCTCAGCACCCAATGGAGCACGGTGCAGGGCCCGGACGGCGCCTTCGACGCCTTCCTGGCCCTGCCGCGCAGCGGCCACGGCCCGGCCCTGCTCCTGCTGCAGGAAATCTTCGGCGTCAACGCCCATATCCGCGCCGTGGCCGAGCAGTATGCCGCCGACGGCTACGTGGTGCTGGCGCCCGACCTGTTCTGGCGCCAGGGCCCGCGCCTCGAGTTCGGCTATGACGAGGCGGACTGGGGCCGCGCCGCCCAGTGCATGCAGCGCGCCGACGTGGCGCAGGCCCAGGCCGATATCGGCGCTGCCGCTGCCGCCTTGCGCGCCACGCCCGGCGCCGAAGGCAGGCTGGCCGCGCTGGGCTTTTGCTGGGGCGGTCGCATGGCCTACCTGGCGCTGGCCAACGGCCATGCCGACCAGGCGGTCGCCTACTACGGCGGCGGCATCCAGCATTGCCTCGACCGCGCCGGCGACATCCGCGCCCCGCTGCTGCTGCACTTCGGCGGGCGCGACGCGCACATCCCGCCGGCGGCAGTGCGCCAGGTGGCCGAACGCCTGGGCGAACATGAGGACGTCGAAATCCACCTCTATCCGGACGCCGAACACGGCTTCAACTGCAACCACCGCAGCAGCTACCACCAGCGCAGCGCGGCCGAGGCGCACGGCCATACCCTGTTGTTCCTGAGTGAAAATCAGTAAGTGCGTTCCCGCACAGATGGCGCGGTGGGGCAGTTCTACAGTTGGCTGCTAACCCAACCGGAGGAAATGATGGCTGAAGACCTGAATTCCCGGCCCGCAACTGCGGCCCCCGCTTTGTCCCCGGCCAGCACGCTGGCTGCAACCTTGATGGCCGCGCTGCTGGCAGCCTGCGGCGGCGGCGGCGGCGGCAGCACTCCGCCCGTCACGCAACCCGAGCCGCCGGCGCCGGAACCGCCGAAGCCGGCCTTCGCCCTGGCCGTCAAAGAAGTGGCCAGCGGCCTCAGCACACCCCTGCTGCTGACCGCACCGGCCGGCGACACGCGCCGCTTCATCGTCGAGCGCCCCGGCCGCATCCGCATCCTGGCCAGCGACGGCAGCCTGCGCAGCACGCCCTTCCTCGACCTGACCGGCCTGCTCAGCACCGACGGCGAAGGCGGCCTGCTGTCGATGGCCTTCCATCCCGGCTATGCGCAAAACGGCCGCTTCTACATCTACTACACGGACAAGTTCAGCAACATCGCCATCGATGAAGTGAAAGTGTCGGCCAATGCCGACGTGGCCGATCCGAACTCGCTGAAACGCATCATCACCATCCCGCACCCGACCTACACCAACCATTACGGCGGCATGCTGGCCTTCGGCGCCGACGGCTACCTGTACGCCGGCACCGGCGACGGCGGCGGCGCCGGCGATCCGGCCGGCAATGCGCAAAACCTCGACTCGCTGCTGGGCAAGCTGCTGCGCCTGAAGGTGGACAACGTGGTGGCGCCGCTGTACAACGTGCCGGCCGACAATCCCTTCGTCGGCCAGGCCGGCAAGCGCGGCGAGATCTGGGCTTACGGCTTGCGCAACCCATGGCGCTTCGCCTTCGACAACAGCAGCTCCTCGCTGTACATTGCCGACGTGGGCCAGGACTTGAAGGAAGAAGTCGACGTGGTCTCGACCGGCCTGAAGCCGGCCAATTACGGCTGGAACATCATGGAAGGCAGCAGCTGCTACAACGCCGCCACCTGTTCCCAGCAAGGCCTGACCCTGCCCGTGTTCGAATACGACCACGGCAGCAACAACGCCAACGGCTGCTCGATCACCGGCGGCTTCGTCTACCGCGGCACGGCGCTGCCGGAACTGGCCGGGCGCTACCTCTACTCCGATTACTGCAAGGGCTTCCTGAAGAGCTTCCTGTACGCCAATGGCGCCGTCAGCGAAGGCAAGGACTGGGCCGTGGGCGACATCGGCCAGGTGCCGGGCTTCGGCCAGGATGCGGCCGGCGAGCTGTACATGATGAGCAGCAACGGCAAGGTGTATCAGATCATCCGCAAACCCTAGCATGCCGCTGCCAGTGGCGAAGGCGCGCTACAATGGGCGCTTTCCCACTTGCCCCTGAAAGTCATGGCCAGACTGACGCTCGCCTTCCCGGAAGATCAATTCTGCTTTTCGACCCAGCTCACGGTGCGCGTCACCGACATCAACGGCGCCAAGCACCTCGGCAACGATTCGATGATATCCATGATTTCGGAAGCGCGGGCGCGCTTCCTGTTCGAGTTTGGCGTGCAGGAAACCGAAGCCGACGGCACCGGCATCATCGTCACCGACCTGGCCACCACCTACCGCGCCGAAGCGCATGCGCGCGACCAGCTGCTGTTTGAAGTGGGGGTGATGGATTTCAACAAGTATGGCGGCGACGTGATCTTCCGCATCACCCGCCCGGCCGATGGCACCCTGGTGGCGATGGCCAAGCAAGGCTTCGTGTTCTACCACTACAGCCACAGCCAAGTGGTGCCGATGCCGGACGACTTCCGCGCCAAGTTCAGCCGCGTGAACTGGATCGACTGAGCTGCCCCGGCTGAGCAGACCGCTTATTTACTGCTGAGCTGGGTCGGCGCCCCAAAACTTTTCTTGAACCATTCGTCGACCATCGGTTTTTCATAGCGCAGCGAATCGCTGCCGGCATACCTGTTCAGGCGGTCGAGGTACATCATGTTGCTGAGGCGGTCGGTGCCGCTGGCAATCACCTTGCCATCCTGTTCCAGCGTGTATTGCAATTCCATGGTCGGCCAGTCGGCCCCGCCGCGCAGGATGCGCAGGTCGCGCAAGGTGCGGCGGCGCGGTTCGACGCGGCCGGCCAGGTCGATATCGGTCACCGTGATCGACAGTTGCTGGTTGGCCGGCAACTGTTTCGCCAGGTAATCGAAGTGGGCAGTCAGCTCTTTCAACACCTGGTCACGGTCCTGTTCCCAGAACGGCACATCCGTGAACTTGTCCGGTTCCTGGTACTTGACGGTCACCCCGCCTGCCGAGGCGGCGCCGGCCGCCGCCAGCAGCAAGGCGGCGGCAATCCAGAAGCGAGTTTGACGTTTCATGATCGGTTTCCTTTCAAAGATAAGCTCAATATACTCCTCGCCCCCACCCCTGCCGCCACTGAAACAATTTCTGACAAAAAAAATGGGCCGGATACCTCCGGCCCAGAAAAATGGGGACGTACCCCATTTTTAAGACAACTTTTTACAATCAACTGCCGATGCGGCCGCCGTCGTTCCTGGTGATGGCGATGGTGGCCGAGCGCGGGCGCTTGCCAGCGCCATAGCCGGCATTGCCTGGCCACTGGCTGGTGTACTTGCCCGGGTCGGCGATATTGGCGCTGGCCGTGCCCTCGCCCGGGTGCTGGATGTTGACAAACAGCGTCTTGCCATCCGGCGTTTCAGTGATGCCGGTCAGCTCGCAATCGACCGGGCCGACCAGGAAGCGCTTCAGCGTGTCGGCCGTCGGGGTCTTGCCGACGAAGGTGTCGACATTGGCAGCGCCATAGGCCAGCGTGACTTTTTTGCCGTCGCCCACCTGGCCCGGCAGGCCGGCCAGCATCATGCAATTGGTGACGTCGGTGTAGGCGCCGTCGTCGGTCTGGATCCAGCAGATGCCGGTGGCGCGCGAGAAGGCCAGGCCGTCCGGGCTGGAGAAGTCCTGGTCGGCCGTCAGGCTGGACAGGTTGACCAGGCCCGGGTTGGCGTCGGACTGGGCGCCGAACAGGTAGACGTCCCAGGTGAAGGCGGCGGAGGCGTTGCCATCCTTTTCCTTGACGCGCAGGATGTGGCCGTTCACGTTGCCGCTCTGCTTGCTCGCACCCTTCATGTCTTCATAGCTGCGCGGGTTCGGGCCGTCCGGCACGGTGCGCGCGCTGTTGTTGGTCAGGGTGAAGTACACCTCGCCGTTGGCCGGGTTGACCGAGCACCATTCCGGGCGGTCCATCTTGGTGGCGCCCACGGCGTCGGCCGCCAGGCGGGCATTGACCAGCACGTCGGCCTGGTCGGCGAACTTGTAGTTCGCATAGCCGGCAATGGCGGCGTTGCCGATGCTCAGCTCGATCCAGGAACCGCTGCCGTCAGCGGCAAACTTTGCCACGAACAGCTTGCCCGCATCCAGGTATTTGTCGCCGGTGGCCAGCAGGTCGGCCGGGGCGGCGTCGGAATCGCTCCAGGTAGCGGTGGAGACGAATTTGTAGATGTATTCGTTGCGCGAATCGTCGCCCATATAGACAGCCAGCGGCTGGCCGGCCGCGGTCTTGCCGAAGGCGGCGCTTTCGTGGGCGTAGCGGCCCAGCGCGGTGCGCTTGCGCAAGTTCCTGGTCTTGTTGTACGGGTCGGCTTCCACGATGTAGCCCATGCCGTTCATTTCGTTGCGGTAGTCGTCGCTACCGTCCAGCGAAGCGCCCAGCCTGGAGTTGTTCCAGCGCGCATACTTGTCGTCGGCGCCGCCGGATTCCCAGCCGTGGCGCGAAGCGGCGCCCTGGTTGCGGCCATAGCGCTTGAGCGAAGCGACGCTCTTGTCGTTGCCGCGCGCGGCATCGTCGGCGGCGCCACGGGTGAAGTAGCCGCTCCAGTTTTCCTCGCCGGAGACGAAGGAGCCCCACGGCGTGCGGCCGGTGCCGCAGTTGTTCAGGGTGCCGCGGATCTTGCTGCCGTCCGGCGAGTACCTGGTCTTCACCAGGGCATTACCCTTGACCGGCCCGCTGAGGTCGCAGTCGCTGAGGCAGGTGACGCGGCGGTTGAACGCCGAATCCTTGACGTATTCCCACTTGCCGGCGTTCTTGCGCACTTCCACCACGGAGATGCCGTGCAGCGCCGTTTCGCGGTCGATTTCCGCGGCCGGGCGCGGCAGGGTGTTGGTGCCGCCGTTGGCGTGGATGAAGAAGGACGCCAGCTTTTCGTTGGTGGTGGCTTCGTGGTTGATGGCCAGCAGGCCACGCTCATTACCGCTGGCGGAAGGCTTGCCGGCGCTGTCCAGGCCGAAGAATTCCATGCCATCGTGATGGTCGCCGGCGCGGTTGTCGAAATCGGCATCGCTGCCGTCGTTCTTGAAGGCGCCAGCGGAAGCGTTCAGCGGATCGCCCAGCGCATAGATCACGGTGGCGGTGTAGCCGGCCGGCACGGTGACCACGTCGGCCAGGCTCTTGCCAACCGCCGTGAAGCCCAGCAGCTTCTCCGGCGCCGGCGCATCAGGCTTGGTCACGACCGGGCCGTCGCTGCCGCCGCCGCAGGCGCTCAGCGTGGCCGAGCCCATCATCACGGAGATGGCCGATGCTACCGAACCGCGCAGCAGGTTGCGGCGGCTGATGCGCTGGTCGAGGATTTCGCTGAAGTGCTCGTTCGGCGTGTCGTTGTAGCCGATGTCGTCGTGATCGATCTTGTGTTCCATTGCGCTTTCCAGGGATGGGGAGGTTAAAAATGCCCGCCATTCTAGGAAGCGAAAATGACAACATCGTGACTCGCCAATTGCGCGCCGCAAACGAAAACGTTCAGCAGTCCAGCTTTCGCTTGATGTGCGGATGGCTTTCCAGCGCTTCCCATGGGACAACTGTGCGTGCGCGCACTGCGTGCCGGGCATGAGCGCGGGAGACTGGGCTGAAAGGAGGCTTGCCATGCCCGAAGGACCATCGATCGTCATCCTCACCGAACAGGTGCGCGCTTTTGAAGGCCGCACCATTTCCTCCGCCAGCGGGAACAGCAAGGCACTGCCCTTCGACGAACTGCCCGGCCAGCCGATCCTGTCGCTGCGCAGCTGGGGCAAGCATTTCCTGATCGAGCTGCCGCTGTACACACTGCGCGTGCATTTCCTGATGTTCGGCAGCTACCGCATCGACGAACGCAAGGAAGGCGCGGCGCCGCGGCTGTCGCTGCAGTTTGAAGAAGGCGGCGAGCTGAATTTCTATTCCTGCTCGATCAAGCTGGTGGAAGGTGAGCTGGAGCAGGCCTACGATTGGCGCACGGACGTCATGTCCGAACACTGGAGCCCGCGCCTGGCGCTGAAAAGGCTGCGCGAAAATCCCGAGCGATTGGTGTGCGATGTTTTACTCGACCAGAGTATCTTTGCCGGTGTTGGCAATATTATTAAAAACGAAGTATTGTTCCGATTGCGCATTCATCCTCTCTCTACGGTAATCAACTTGCCACAAGGAAAGTTGCGGGAATTGGTGAAGCAGGCACGCCAATATAGTTTTGAGTTCAAAACCTGGAAGCAGGCATTCGAATTGAAAAAACATTGGCAGGTACATAATCGCCGTGACTGTCCGCGTTGTAATATCAAGCTGCACCGAGCCCACCTCGGGCTCACCCAGCGCCGCACTTTCTGGTGCGAGCGCTGTCAGAAGCGTTACGGCGACGCAGTTGATGTTGTAAAGATTTAGCTCATCCAGTATTGCCTGTTGTTAATAACAATGGGTAGGACTACAATCATTTTGATGCGCCTAAAAATTGCGCATCATCCAGGACTGTGTGTCACATTTGGAATTTGCCAATATGTCTTTCTTGTCTTCTGCTACGCCCAAACTTGCGCCGTGGCGAATCCTGTTGGTCGATGACGAACCCGATATCCACGACATCACCAAGCTGACACTGAGCCGCTTCCGGCTGGAAGGCCGCGGCCTGACTTTCCTGCATGCCTACAGCGGCGCCGAAGCGAAAGAAGTACTGACAAAAGAAAAAGACATCGCCCTGGTGTTCCTCGACGTGGTGATGGAGCGCGAAGACTCGGGCCTGGAAGTGGCGCGCTGGATGCGCCAGGACCTCGACAACCAGTTCACCCGCATCGTGCTGCGCACCGGCCAGCCGGGCCAGGCGCCAGAAGAACGCGTGATCGTCAATTACGACATCAACGATTACAAGGAAAAGACCGAGCTCGATCGCACCAAGCTGTTCACCACCACCTTCGCCGCCCTGCGCGCCTACCGCGACATCATGAAGGTGGAAGAAGCGCGCCGGCAGCAAATGCATTACCGCGAAGGCCTGGAGCGCGTGATTGCCGCCTCGGCCCACATCTTCCAGGCGCGCAACCTGAAGGACTTCGCCAACGGCTTGCTGCAGCAAGTGGTGGCGCTGCTGCGCCTGGAGCAAAGCATGCTGGTGCGGCTGCGCGGCGCCAGCGCCGTCAGCGGCGAGACCGATTACGAAGTGCTGGCCCAGATCGGCCAGGACGAAGACAGCCTGCTGACGCCGCAGTTGCTGGCCCAGCTCAAGGACGCTGAACGCAACCGCATTTCGCGCATGACCGGCGACACCTTTGTCGGCTACTTCCCGAACAGCAGCGGCAAGGCTTCGCTGCTGGTGCTGAAGGGCGTGGAAGAGATTTCCGAGATCGACCAGCAGCTACTCGAGATATTCTGCAGCGGCGTGGCGATTGCCTTCGACAATATTCTGCTGACGCAGGAAATCACCGACACCCAGGCCGAACTGATCATGCGCCTGGGCGACGTGGTCGAATCGCGCTCCAACGAGGCAGGCAACCACGTGCGCCGCATGGCCGAATTCTGCCACCTGCTGGCCACCGCGGCCGGCATGCCGGAAGAAGAAACCGCCGTGCTCAAACACGCGGCGCCGATGCACGACATCGGCAAGATCGCCACCCCGGACTCTGTGCTTTTGAAGCCCGGCAAGCTCGATGCAGCCGAATGGGAAATCATGAAGCAGCACCCGTCGGTCGGCCTGTCGATCCTGGACGGCTCGCAGCGGCCGATCCTGAAGGCCGCCGCCGTGATCGCCCACCAGCACCACGAGAAGTTCGACGGCAGCGGCTATCCGCAAGGCCTGAAGGGCTACGACATCCATGAATACGCCCGCATCGTGGCAGTGTCCGACGTGTTCGACGCGCTGATGCACAAGCGCTGCTACAAGGACGCCTGGCCGGTCGAGAAAGTGGTGGAGCACATGCGCGAGGTGGCGGGCAGCCACCTCGACCCGAAATACGTAGAACTGATGGTGCAGAACATCGACAAGGCGCTCGCGATCAACGAGCGCTTCCCTGACTAAGGAACGACGGCGCCATCGGCGCCGTTCTCTTTACTTGCCCGCTATTGCGGCGGCAAGCGCATCGACTTCCTCCAGCGAGCTGTCGTGCATGCATAGCTGCAGGCCGTGGTCGAGTTTTCCCGCGATTTTGGCGTAGCTCAGGACTTTTCCATTCAGGAGCAAAGCCATGTCTTTCCCGATATGCGACGAAGTCCATTCGCCAACCGCCTGCGCAGCGGCAGGCAGCAGCAGCAAATGCAGCGATGGATATTCGAAATTGCCGCTATCGCAGCTCCAATAAGCGGAAGTGCCCCGTATGCCTGCCTCGGTTGCAATCGCCTCGCTGCTGACCCAGACCCGGGACTTTCCGGACCGCGGGCGCCACCAGCTTGCTTCGCTCATGCCCGCAACGGGGCTGTAGCTGGCTGCCACCAGCTGCAGTTTCAGCGTCGAAGTCCCAGTGCTGGCATATACCGGCTCCGGCCGCCCTTCCTTCAAGGCGTTTGCCAGGACGCTGATGCGCTCATAGACGTCGAATGGCAACTGGACCTTCCAGCACGATGCCTCCTGGACGACAGAAAAGACTTTCCTGGCGTCTTGCTCGCCGTCCAGCCCGGATACGCGATACGAAACCGTGACGTCCTTTCCAGTCCCCCATTGCTTGCGAGATGAAGAAGTCCCCAGGATCCGCACACGATAGCTCGCCCTGCGGGCCAGGCCCGCCGCCAGGTACGCCGATACCAGTTCGCTGGCGCCCAGCTGCCTGACACGCTCGCTGCTCCAATCCTCACCAAGAAAGCGTTGGCGAAAGGCTGCAGCGCCGGGTGCATAGCGGTCGTCCAGCAGTTGCCGGATTCGTTCGGCATAATCTTGCAGGGATTCGGCCTCCAGCAGCCGCGTCGAGCGGGCGGGATCCGTCACCCCAAGTGAAACGAACTGGGACGCCGCTGCTTCCGCATTCCTGGGGCAATCCCCTGCCTGTACCGCCAATGGCAGCAGGCCGGCTATAAAAATCGCCGACCTCACCTAAGACGCCTGCTTGCGCTGGTCGCGCGGGAAACGCAGGTGGTAGTGCAAGCCCATGCCGGGCGAGCTGACCACCTTTACCGTGCCGCCCAGCGGGCCGGTCACCAGGTTGTACAGGATGTGCGCGCCCAGGCCGCTGCCGCCGGAGCCGCGCTTGGTGGTGAAGAAGGGATCGAACAACTGCTGCAGCGTGGTGGAATCCATGCCAACACCGTCATCGCTGTAGTCGAACAGCACGTGGTCGCCATCGAGCTTGCCGGTGATGCGGATGGTGCCCTTTTGCCCCTCTTCAAACCCGTGCACCAGCGAATTGACCACCATATTGGTGACGATCTGCGAGACAGCGCCGGGGAAGCTTTCGCAATGGATGTCCGGTGGGCAGTCGACGTCGACGGCAATCGGTTTGCCTTTCAGCTTGGGCTGCAGCGACAACAGTACTTCGTCCAGGTATTTGCGCAGGTTGAAGTGGCGGATATTGTCGGAAGACTGGTCCACCGCCACCTGCTTGAAGCTGCGCACCAGGGCGGCGGCGCGCTGGGTGTTGGTGGTCATGATCTTGAGCGACTGGTCGACCGTATCGAAGAACTGCTGCAAGCCGTCTTCGTCGAGCGTCCCTTCGGCCAGGTCCAGGCGGCACAGGCGCAGCTCTTCCACCAGATGGCTGGTGGCCGTCACGCAGATGCCAAGCGGGGTGTTGATCTCGTGCGCTACGCCGGCCACCAGGCGGCCCAGCGAGGCGAGCTTCTCTTGCCGCACCAGTTCCGATTGCGCCGTCTGCAATTGCGTCAGCGCGGTGGCCAGTGCGGAGTTCTGTTCTTCCAGTTCGGCCTTGGCACGGCGGATCGCGAGGTCGGCGCGGGTGCGCGCGATGGCGGCCGCCGTGTGGTTGGCAACATAGGCCAGGATATCCAGTTCGGCCTGCGAGTACACCACCGACGCGTCGTAGCTTTGCACAATGATCACGCCCAGCGCCTGCTCGCCCACCATCATGGGACAGCCCATCCAGCTGGCGATGCCCTGGTTGCCAAGCGGTTCATTGATTTCGCCGCCAGCCATCAAGGCTGCGAACGCGGCTCCGTCCAGCAGCATGGGTTGGCGCTTCTTCAGCACGAAAGAGCTCATGCCGACGCCGTATTCGAAACGCTTGAGCGGCGCTTCCAGGTCTTTCTCGTCGACGAAATAAGGGATCGAGATTTCGTCGCGCTTCGGGTGGTACAACGCGATCAGGAAATTGCGGGCGGTGATCAGGCTGCCGACGATGTCGTGCAGGCGGGCATACAGCACGCCGGCATCCGATTCGGCGGAGGCGGAGGCGGACAGGCTGGCAATTTCATACAGTGCGCGCTGCAAGCGTTCGGCCTTGCTGCGCTCGGCCACTTCGCGTTCCAGTTCCAGCGTGCGTTCGCGCACGGCGCGCTCCAGCCGGTCCATGCTCTGCAAGCCTTGCAGGGCGCTCGACACGTGGTTGGCGATCTGCGCGAACAGGGCCTGGTCTTCCTCGCTGTAGGTATGCTCCTTGTCGTAACTCTGGATCACCATGGCGCCGATCACTTCATGGCCTTGGTCCAGCAGCGGGCACCCAACCCAATGTTCGGCAATGGTGCCGACGCCGAATACCTCATTCTCTTCACGGGCGCGGTGTTCATCGCCCGTCATCACCAGGCGTTGCTTGTTCAGGATCACCCAGGCGGTGGGCGACTGGTCGGGCGTGGCCAACTGCACCAGTTGGTCCTTGTAGGGATGGTCGTCGACTTCATCGACAAAATAGACGAAACGCACCGCATTGCCGGGTGCATCGCGGTCGCTCAGGGCCACATAGAAATTCGAGGCGTACATGATGCGGCCCAGCGCCGCGTGCACGGACTGCAGGAAGACCGTGATATCGGTGCAACTGTTGGACAGCTTGCCAATTTCCAGCAGGATTTCCTGGACGGCCTCCAGGCGGCGCAGACGGCTTTCCATCTTATTCCCAAGGTTAGATGCGTCTGGGAAATATAGCAGGAGGCGCCCAGCCTAGCCAGCGGAAAACAAAGCCCGCGTGGTGTGCGGGCCGTCAGATTTGTGCCAGATCAATGCAGCGACATGGCAGGCCGTCGCGGCGGCAGGACCGGCGGGCCAAGCGGCGTAATGCGCGGGTCGATGGCCGGGTCGGGCGTCTGGTATTTGAAGGGATTGATGATGATTGGTGGAATCGTCGGTGGTGCCGATGGCGGGCCTTTGGGGCCGCCGCCGAACCATGAAATTGCGCTGCGCTGGCGCGGTTCGCTGTCGATTCTCAGGAGCAACGATTGGCTCCCGTCTCTTACTAGCCAAGCCATATTCCCCTCCAATTCAGAGATCGGATATTCAGTATAGGCAAACAGTTAATGAATTCAAGCAGCGATTTGGCTTGCAGCAGGACTTTTTCCGTTCATCATCCAAAATCCACCGTTCGTCGCAATCCGATGGCTGCGCCGGGACCCGGGGCCTACAGTGACACCATGTTCAACGCCAAGAGGCCCATCATGAAAAAGGTATTTGCCCTGTCCCTGGTCCTGCTGTTCTTCTGCATGGTTGCAGCCTGGATCTCCATCGACGCCAACGACCTGGTCGTCACGGTCGGCGACTCGGACTATGACGGGCCGCTGGGCGCCTTCCTCGGTACCGTGCTGGCCGGCGGCGCGTTTGCCGCGGCGGCGGTCGTGATGGTCTTTGTGGCAGCCATCGTCGCCGTCGTGATGGCGGGGGTTGGCGTCATCGTGATCCTGTCCCTGGCGCTGGCTGCCGTGGTGACCATAGCCGCCGTGTCGCCCCTGCTGCTGCCGCTGATGATCCCGTTCTTCATCTACTGGCTGATGAAACGCCACAGCCGCAAGCCTGCCGAACCGGCTGCGCCAGCCCTGGAACACTCGCCTGCCTGAAAGCCCGGGCCGGGTGCTAGAATGCAATTTTGGCAACTCATAGAATTGCATCCATGCGCCCGACCATCTTGCTGCTGTCCCTCGCCTTCGCCTTCCCTGCTTCCGCCTTCGCCGACAAACTGGACGACGCCATCCAGGCGGAAATGAAACGCAGCCATATCCCTGGCGTTTCCATCGCCGTCGTGAAAGACGGCAAGATCATCCGCGAACAGGGCTACGGTTTCGCCGACCTTGAAAACAAGGTCAAGGTCACCCCCGCCACCATTTTCCAGTCCGGCTCGATCGGCAAGACCTTTACCGCAGCGCTGGTAATGCTGCTGGCGGAAGACGGCAAGCTGGCGCTGGACGACCCGATTTCAAAGCACCTGGCCAACACGCCCAAGGCCTGGGAAGGCATCACCATCCGCCACCTGCTGTCGCATACCTCGGGCCTTGGCGATCCCTATGCCAAGCTGGACCTGACCAGGGACTACACGGAACAGGAACTGGTCGCGCTGGAGGCGGACATTCCCGTGCTGTTCGCGCCAGGCGAGAAATGGTCGTACTCGAACATGGGTTATCACCTGCTGGGCTTCATCTGCAACAAGGCGGGCGGCAAGTTCTATGGCGACCAATTGCGCGAGCGCATCTTCGCGCCGCTGGACATGGGCACCCGCATCATCAGCGAAGCCGACATCATCCCGCACCGGGCGCGCGGCTATGAACGCAAGGGCGGCCAGCTGGTCAACCAGTCATGGGTGGCGCCGCGCCTGAACACCACGGCGGACGGCAGCCTGTACCTGACGGCGCGCGACCTGGCCAAATGGGACCTGGCGCTGTACGGCGACAAGGTGCTGCCGGCCAGCGTGCGCAAGGCCAGCTGGACGCCGGCCAGGCTGAACGACGGCAGCGCCACCGAATACGGCTACGGCTGGCAACTGTTCGAGCGCAACGGCCATCGCACCATCGCCCACGGCGGCGCGTGGCAAGGCTTCCGCTCCCAGTTGTACCGCTTCGTCGACGACAGGCTGTCGGTGGTGGTGCTGGCCAATTCCGCCAGCGCGCGGCCGGGCAAGCTGGCCGACATCGTCGCCGCGCACTACCTGCCGGCGCTGGCGGTCAAGCCGAAAATGGCGATCGAGGAGACCGAACCGGCAGTGGCGGAACGCGTGCGCGCCATCTTCGCCAATATTGCCGAACGCAAGCTGCCGCAAGGCTTGAGCGACAAAGTGGCCGGCAACCTGTCGCCGGAATTCCTCGCAATGGTGGCGGAAGATTTGCGCGAGTGGGGCCCGCTGCGCACGGTGGAAGCGCTGGCGCGCAGCACCGATGGCGAGATGCGCAAGTACAGTTATCGCCTGAACTACAACAGCGGCGCCTTGCTGGTCGACCTGAGCCTGGGCAAGGGCGACAAGGTCGAGCAGTTGCGCATGCGCCCCGACTGATCAGCCTTCCACCCGGTTGCGGCCGGCGCGCTTGGCGCGGTACAGCGCATGGTCGGCCCGCACCAGGGCCGCATCGCCGCTGCGGTCGCCCGGCGCCATGCTGGCAATGCCGATGCTGACCGTGATGGCGATGGTGCTGCCGTTGCGCCCCATCGGCGTGTCGGCAATGCGCTGGCGCAGGCGCTCGGCGAAGGCGCGCGCCGCTTCCAGGTCGGCACCCGGCAGCAGGAAGGCGAATTCCTCGCCGCCGACGCGGCCCAGCATGTCGATCTTGCGCTGCGAATCGCGCATCAGGCCGGCCAGGTGGCGCAGCACGGCATCGCCCCAGTCGTGGCCGTGGGCGTCGTTGATGTCCTTGAAGTAGTCGATGTCGAGCATCAGCACGGCGGCGCGGCCGCCGACATCGCGCTGCAGGCGGGCCTGTTCGTCTTCCAGCCGCAACATGAATTCGCGGCGGTTCGGCAAGCCGGTCAGGAAGTCGGTGGTGGCAAGCTGCACCAGTTCTTCGTTCAGCCGCTTGCGCTCGGTGATGTCGAGGGTGGACACGATCACGAAGTCGAGCGCATGCTCGTGCCCCGGCATCACCAGCAGCGTCAGTTCATTCTGGCGCTGCACGCCATCCAGGCGCAGGAAGCTGGCCTCGCACTGGAACAGGTGCGAGCCCTGCTCCATCGCCAGCAGCGCCTGCCCGAATTCCTGCATGGCCGCCGGCGCGAAATTCTGCGCCAGGCTTAGCCGCCCCGACTCCTTGCAGGACGCGTCGGCGCCAACCTGGGCCAGGGCGGCGGAATTGACGTCGGTGATGCGCACCAGCCCGGCCAGGCGCTGCAACTGGCTGGGATTCACCTGCAGCCATTGCGCCACGTCTTCCACGCCCGATTCCACCAGCTCCTGCAAGGCTGCGCGCACGGCCGACCAATCCTGCTGCCACAAGGCTACCGGTGCATGGTCGTACAGGCTGCGGAAACGCGCTTCGCCGATGCGCAGGGCTTCGGCGGCGCGTGCCTGTTCCACCGCGATGCCGGCCAGGCTGGCCGCCTGGTCGATCAGGGCCAGCTGCGCCACGCTGGGGCGCTGTGGTTCGCGGTGGTAGATGGCGAAGGCGCCCAGCACCTTGCCGTTGGCGCCGTGCACCGGCTCCGACCAGCAGGCGCCAAGGCCGGCACGCAGCGCCATCTCGCGGTAGGGCGCCCATAACGGATCGCGCGCGATATCTTCCACGATCACGCGGCTGTTGCTGGTGACGGCCTTGCCGCAGGAACCGTTGCCGAAGCCGATCGGCAGGCCGTCGATAGCCTGCTTGAAAAAGGCCGGCAGGCTGGGGGCGGCCGACAGCAGCAGATGCCTGCCATCCTCGTCGAGCAGCATCACGCTGCAGATCATGCCGGGGTTGACCGCTTCGATGCCGCGCATCAGGCTCTCCAGCACTTCCTGCTGCGGCGCCCCGGCAGCAAGCAGCTCCAGCACATGGTGGCGGCTTTCCTCGCGCCTTTCGTTCATGGTGCGTTCGGTGATGTCGCGGAAGGACCAAAGCCGTGCCGCCTCGCTGCCCAGGCGCAGCGGGCGCGTGGTGACTTCCAGCACGCGGCCATCGCGCATCTGGAGCTGGCTGTGGCTGTCCTCATCGTCGGTCTCAGGGCTGGCGCAGGCGTGCAGGAAAGCTTCCGGCTGATCGAGCTGGCCTGCCATATGGGCCAGCAGGATGGCGCCGTCGTTTTCCCAATCGAGCTGCTCCGGCACATTCCACAACTGGCGGAAGCGGCGGTTGGAGTTCAGCACGGTACCGCCGTAGTTGTCGACCAGGATGCCGTCCACGGTGGAGTCAAGAATGCAGCGCAGCACCGCCTGGCTGCCTTGCGCATGCTCGGCCATGGCCAGCAGGGTCTCCTGCCCTTCGCGCAATTCGTCGCCCATGCGGCTGCTGTAGTCGAGCGCAACGCGCAGGCGCTGCCGGCTTTCCGCCAGCACGTAAGCCAGCAAGGCCAGCAAGGCGCTGATCAGCAGCCCGCCGATAGCGATGGTGCGCGGTTTATCCGACAGCACACCGTTGCGCTTGGGCAGCGCGCTGATATGCAGGGTCCAGCGCCGGCCGGCCAGGCCGATGCGCTTGACTGCGTGCTGGCGTCCTTCCGCTGCGGGGGCCGCGGGCGCGCTGTCGAACATGCGGCTCATGGCATTGGGCTCGTCACCGTCGTAGATTTCCACGTCGAGGCCGTGCAAGGCGTCGTGGCCCAGCGCGGCCATGACGTCGCCCATGCGGAACGGCGCATAGACCCAGCCCTTCAAGGCACTGCGGCGCTGGAGCAGGGTATAGCGCCCCACCCCGTTCTGGTAGATCGGCAGCGCGATGATGAAGCCGGCCTGCACCGGATCGGCGGTTTCCTGCTTGAGCAGCAGCTTGCCGGTCATGGTCGGCAGGCCAGAATCGCGCGCCTGCTCGAAAGCCGCGCGGCGTACCGGCTCGGACAGGCCGTCATAGCCAAAAGCCTGCAGGTTGCTGCCGGAGAACGGCTCGAGATAGACCACCGGGCCGTACTGGCTGCGCTGGCCGGGCGGCGTCACGGCATAGTCCGGGAAGCCTTCCGCCTGCACGATGGCGATGTGCGAGGCCAGTTGCGGGCCCGGGACCATGCGCATGAAGCCGATGCCCTGCATGCCGGGGAAGTTCTGCCCCAACTCGAGGCGCTCGATATAGGTGTGGAATTCCTGGCGGTCGACGAAGTCGGAACTGGCGAACAGGCCTTGCACGCCGTACAGCACCTGGACATAGGCCTGCATGCGCGCAGCCATATTGTTGACCAGTTCGCGGGCATGGTAGTCGAAGCCGGTGCGGGCGTCGCGTTCGGCATCGACGTAGGCGCCCCACCAGACGCTGCCGGTCGCCGTCAGGCAAAGCGCTGCCACCAGCCCTGCCAGCAGGCGGGGTTGGAGCAGGCGTTGGTAAGGCGGGCTGGCAGGTGGCCTCGGCATACCAGCATCTTAATTTGTTCAGGGCAAAATAATTGCCCTATAGAAAAAGTCAATCGGCGCTAGCGTCGTGATTGCCACTCAGCGCGGCCTGGTACAGGCGGTAGCCGCGCGCGCGCAGCTCGCAGGCCGGGCAGGTGCCGCAGCCATAACCCCAGTCGTGCAGCGCGCCGCGCTCGCCCTTGTAGCAGGTATGGGTGTCGGCCCGGATCAAGTCCACCAGCGTCTGGCCACCGAGGCGTTCGGCCAGTTGCCAGGTTTGCGCCTTGTCCAGCCACATCAGCGGGGTTTCCAGCTTGTTGCGGGTGTCCATGCCCAGGTTCAGCGCCACTTGCAGCGCTTTCATGGTGTCGTCGCGGCAGTCCGGGTAGCCGGAGAAGTCGGTCTCGCACATGCCGCCCACCAGCACGGTCAGCCCGCGGCGATAGGCCAGGGTGGCAGCCACGGTCATGAACAGCAGGTTGCGGCCGGGGACGAAAGTGTTCGGCAGGCCGTTTTCCTGCATCACGATCTCGATGTCTTCGGTCATGGCCGTCTTCGACAGTTGCGAGATCAGGCCCAGGTCGACCATATGGTCTTGGCCCAGGCGTCCGGCCCATTCCGGCTTCACTTGGCGCATCTGCTCCAGCAGGCGCGGGCGCACGGTCAGCTCGATCGCATGGCGCTGGCCATAGTCGAAGCCGATGGTTTCGACGCGCGGGTAGCGCTCCAGGGCCCAGGCCAGGCAGGTGGTGGAGTCCTGTCCGCCGCTGAACAGGACCAGTGCGGCGTCGTTTGTCAGCATCGCTTCACTTTCTTTGGTTTCTTCTGGTTTTTTTGAAAATCTTAGGGGTACGCCAATTTGGCGGCTGATCCGGTAACATTCGGTTTCGACTTCCCGATCACAGACCACGAATTTTGGCACAAACCGGCATAAAAGTATTGAGGGGCCTTGTACTGGGCTGCGCCGCCCTGCTGCTGCCCTTGCTGGCGGCTGCCCAGGGCTGGACCTACCAGGTCCGCATCAACGCGCCGCGCGCGCTGGAGTCCCTTCTCGAAAATAACCTTGACCTGGTGCGCTACCGCACGAGCGAGCGCATGGACCGCGACCAGCTGCAGCGCATGCTGCGCGCCGCGCCCGAGCAGATCAAGACGCTGGTTGCGACTGCCGGTTACTACACGCCGGCGGTGAATATCAGCCTGGACGAAAGCGGCACCCCGACAGTCAGGATTGATGTGCAGCCCGGCGATCCGGTGCTGGTGGGGGAAGTCGAGATCGTGCTGGACGGCTTCCAGGCGTCCTCCGGCGCGCCTTTCGACAAGAACGCGCTGAAGGCTGGCTGGGGCCTGCCGGCCGGCGCCGTGTTCCGCCAGGACGAATGGGAGAAGGCCAAGCGCGATATCCTGCGCGCCGTGGTGCAGACGCGCTATCCGCGCGCGCAACTGGTTTCCAGCGAGGCGGTGGTCGATCCGGAGACCCGGCGCGCGCTGCTGCACGTGGCGCTCGATAGCGGGCCGGAGATGCGCTTCGGCGAATTGAAGATCGAGGGCCTGCGGCGTTATCCGGAATCGGCGGTGCGCAACCTGAACCCGATCAAGCCGGGCGACTACTACAGCGAGGCGGCGCTGCAGGCCTACCAGGGCAAGCTGCAGGAGACCGGATACTTCGCCAACGTCGAGGTCAGCGCCGACCTGTCATCCATCCTGGGAGAGCAGATCGAGGCTGCCGAGCAAAAAGCCGAAGGCGTGCCGCAGCCAGGCAGCATGGCGCCGCTGCCCCTGCTGGTGCGGGTGGTGGAGAACAAGCGCAAGAATGCCAGCGTGGGTATTGGTTTCAGCACCAATACCGGCTCGCGCATGTCAGGCACCTACGATGACCTGAACGTGTTCGGCCTGAAGATGAAGAGCGCGCTGACGCTGGAGACCAAGCGCCAGCAGGCGCGCAGCGATTTCTACTTCCCCACCACGGCGGACGGTTATAACGACAGCTTCGGTGCCGCGCTGGAGCGCAAGGATATCGAGGGCGAGATCACGCGTACCGCTTCGGTTGCGGCCAAGCGGGCCTGGGGCACGCCGCTGCTCGAACGCAGCATCTCCATCGAGTACCTGAACGAGAGCAAGACCGTGAACCGCGTGCTGTCGTCGCACAGCCAGTCCTTGCCGATCACCTATGCCGCCACCTGGCGCAAGGTGGATAACCTGGTGTTCCCGACCAAGGGCTATGTGCTGAATGCCACGCTGGGCGGGGCCCTGCTGCCGGTGCTGACGGACGAGAAGTTCATTCGCGGCACGGCGCGCGGCATCACTTACCGCCCGCTTAGCCCGAAGTCCACCGTGATCCTGCGGGCGGAATTCGGGGCGCTGGCTTCGGCGCGCCAGGAAGGCGTGCCAACCACCTACCTGTTCCGCGCGGGCGGCGACAACTCGGTGCGCGGCTATGCCTACCAGGAGCTGGGCGTGCAGCAAGGCGAAGCGACGGTCGGCGGCCGCTACCTGGTGACCGGCAGCGCGGAATACCAGTACTGGTTCAAGCCGGCCTGGGGCGCGGCGGTGTTCTACGACGCCGGTAATGCCTCCAATTCGCTGGGCAGCCTGCACCCCAAGTCCGGCTATGGCGTCGGCGCGCGCTACAAGAGCCCTGTCGGGCCGATCAACGTCGACGTCGCGTATGGCCATGCCACCAAGAAGGCGCGGCTGCACTTCTCGCTGGGGTTCACGTTCTGATGGATACCCCACGCAATCCTCCGGCGCCGGACACGCCGCCAGCAGCGCCCCGCCGCAAATGGCTGCGCCGCACGCTGATCGGCAGCGGCGTGATGCTGGCCATGCTCGGTGGCGCCGTATGGCTGCTGGGGCGCGAGACGACGCTGCAGCAGATCGTTGCGCAGGTTGCCCGCGCCAGCGGCGGCCAGGTGGTGGTCACCGGCGTGAGCGGCTCGCTGTACGGGCGCATGCATATCGGGCGCATCGTCTATCGCGATGAATCCAGCGTTCTCACGCTCGACAACATCGACATCAACTGGTCGCCGCTGCAGTATTTCAGCGAAGGCGTGGCGATCAGCGAACTGCATGTGGCGCGGGCAGAGTCGCGCGCGACCGGGCCTTCCAAACCGGCCGAGATGCCGGCATCGATTGCGCCGCCCTTTCGCCTGAGCATTGCGGATGGACGCGTCAGCACACTGGCCCTGGTCGGCCAGGACGGCAGCCGCACCGAACTGCGCGCCATCAAGCTGCAGCTGCAGGGCGATAGCCGGCACTGGCAACTGAAGGATGCCAGTGCCGAGACACCAATCGGCGCCCTTGCCGCCAGCGCCGACATCTCCACCGCGCGCCCGTACAAGCTGGGTGCCACCGCCGCCCTGGCGCCGATCTTGCCGACAGCCCGGCCAAGCGGTTCCACCACGACGCCACCCGGCGCGCCGGCAGCAACGCCACCTGACCCGGGCCTGGTGCAGCGCAGCGCGACGCGGCTGGAAATCTTCGCCAGCGGCGATCTCGCGCAACTGAAGCTGGACGTCAAGGGGAAATCGAACTACGCCAACGGCGACGGCACCCTGATGCTCGCGCCCTTTGATACCCTGCCCCTGCGCAGCATCCGTCTGCAGGCACGCGACGTCGACCCGGCCCGCTTCGACCCGGCCTGGCCGAAAGCGGCAATCGACCTCGCGCTGGAAGCCGCCGTCAATGGCGACACGCTGTCCGGCAAACTGGCAGTCAGCAACCGCAGCGCACCAGGCCCGCTCGACCAGCAAAAACTGCCGCTGCACAGCGCCGCCGCGCAACTGGGCGGCACGCTGAATAACGCGAGCCTCAGCGGCCTGCTGATCGACCTTGGCGCCGCAGGCAAGTTCACCGGCAGCGGCACCCTGCGCCGCCTGCCCAAAGACGGCAGCATCGACACCGCCAGCGTGCGCCTGCACACCGACCGCCTCGACCTGCGCGGGCTGCACGGCGACGCCATCAGCACCGCAATTGCCGGCGACATCAGCGCCGAAACCAGGGGCAAGCAGCACACCCTGCGCGCCGCGCTGGGCGAAGGCAAGCTGCGCCTGGACGCCCACGCCACGCTGCAAGACCTGCTGTTAACGCTGGACCAGGCACGCGTCACCGCCGGCCAGGGCAGCATCAGCGCCACTGCGCAAGCCAGCCTGAAAGACGACAAGGCCTTCAGGGCCAACGCAAGCGTCAAGCGTTTCGACCCGGCGGCGCTGGGCGCCTTCCCATCGGCCGACCTGAATGCGGAACTGCAGGCCAGCGGCAAGCTGGCCCCGAACTGGCGCGCGAACGCCGACATCGCCCTGCAGCCCAGCAAGTTGATGGGGCAGCCGCTGTCCGGTACCGTCAAGCTGGCTGCCGACGCCCTGCATATCGCCGGCATCGACGCCCGCCTGGCCTTTGCCCGCAATAGCGCCACGGCGCGCGGCGCTTTCGGCGCTGCCGGCGACAAGCTGGAGTGGCAGCTCGATGCTGCCCAGCTCTCCGTGCTCGACCCGCGACTGCAAGGCAGCGCCACCGCCAGCGGCATCCTGGGCGGCGGCTACCAGGCGCCGCGCACCAGCTTTAGCATGGAGGCGCGCGGCCTGGGCTATCTGGCCCCGGCGGCCGGCCAGCGCGCGGCTGCCGGCACGGCACCGGATGGCGCAGCGGCGGCGCGTGGCGATAGCCTGATCCGCGCCAGCGGCGAAGCTGCGCTCTTTGGCGCAATGGACGTCAAGCTGTCCGGCAGCGCAAGCCGCGTCAATCCCGCCAGCTTTGGCTCCCCGGTCGCGGGCAACGTGAATGCCGATTTCGACGCCACGCTGCGCGCGTCGGCAGACTGGCTGGCCAATGCCGACATCAGCCTGCAAGCGGCATCAACGCTTGGCAACGCAGCACTGAGCGGCCACGCCAGATTCGCCGCCGCCCCAGGATGCGTGCAGGACAGCGACATCGACCTGCACCTCGGCCCCAACATGCTGCAGGCGAAAGGCTCCTTCGGCAAGCCGCAGGACCGCGTCGACTGGAAACTCGACGCACCGCAACTGGCGGTGCTGGGCCGCGAATGGTCCGGCAACCTGCGCGGCAGCGGCTACGCCAGCGGAGGAAACGTCGCAGGCCGCGGCCCCAACGCCATGCCAACGCTCAGCGCCACGCTGGACGGCGCCCACCTGCGCCTGCCCGGCCAGCGTGAAATCTCTTCCATCAAGGGCAGCGCCACCATTGGCACCTCATTCGGCCAGGACGATCCGCTGCAAGCCGACCTGGCCATCGCTGGACTGAACATGCCCGGCATCCTGCTCGACCGCGTGCGCCTGCAAGCCAGCGGCACGGCCGGCAACCACACGGTGCAAGCGGCCGCCGCCAATCCGGACTTCGACGCCAGTGCGAAAATACACGGCAGCTTTGCCGCGGATAGCTGGAGCGGCAGCATCGATGCCCTGCAAAACAAGGGCCGCTTCGCCCTCAACCTGCAAGCCCCGGCCACGCTGCGCATTACCGGCCGCAAAGGCGAAGGCGTGGCCGGGCTGGCAAAACCGGAGCAGCTCGCCCTGGGCAGCGCCGCCATCGCCATGCCCGAAGGCAGCCTGCATATCGAAACGCTGGAAAAGAATGGCCTGCACTGGCGCAGCAAAGGCAGCGCCACCGGCGTCAATGCCAGCTACCTCGCCCAACTGTCCGACACCTGGCGCCGCAACGTTGCCAGCACCATGACGCTGGGCGGCGACTGGTCGCTCGAACTTGCCGCCCCTGCGGCAAAAGGCGCGGCGCCCGCACTGGACGGCTACCTGCACGTATTCCGTGAAAAAGGCGACGTTACGATCACCGGCGGCGAACGCCCGATACCGCTCGAACTGAAAGTGCTGGATGCGCGCGTCACCGTCGCTGGCGACCAGTTGCGCGCCCAGGCTGAACTGGCCGGCGACCGCGCCGGCAACGCGCGCCTGGAAGCCACCGCGCAATTGCGCGACGGCCGCATTCCCTCCGATAGTCCCCTGACCTTCGGCGCCAGCGCCAGCCTGCCTTCCATTGCGTGGCTGTCGCCGCTGCTTGGCGTACAAGGCATGGAACTGGGCGGTTCTCTGCGCGCACACGCGGGCGGCCACGGCACCATCGCCAACCCGCTACTGGACGGCGAAGTGGTCGGCGAACAGCTGGTGATCAACTGGGCCGAGCAAGGCATCCGCCTGCGCAACGGCGCCTTGCAGGCGAAAGTCGCTGGCGACCAGCTGCAGCTGCAACGCCTGCGTTTCGACGGCGCCGATGGCAATGTGCAGGCCGATGGCTGGTTGCGCCTGGCCGGCGGCGACATGTCGATGGACCTCAAGCTGGCTGCCAACAAGCTCGAGGTATTCAACCGCCCGGACCGCACCTTGGTGCTGAGCGGCAGCAGCACTCTGGTGCGCGACGCCAAGCGTTTCGAATTCGACGGCAAGTTCAAGGCCAACCGCGCCGTGATTGAACTGCCGTCGCTCGATACGCCCACCATCAGCGAAGACGTGATCATCCTCGGCCGCGACAAGCCGAAAGCTGCCGCCAGCACCGGCCTGCCCCTGAACATCGACCTGGAAGCCGACCTGGGCGACGATTTCTCCTTGCGTGGCAAGGGCCTCGATGCACAACTGGCCGGCACCGTGCGCGTGCGGATGGCGGACCGCCGCGCGCCGCGCGTGAACGGCAGCATCCGGGTTGTCAGCGGCACTTATGCCGCCTATGGCCAGCGCCTGACGATCGAACGCGGCGTGCTGAATTTCACCGGTGCTTATGACAATCCGGGCCTGAACATCCGCGCCGTGCGCAAACGCCCTGAGGGCGATGAGTTGAGCGAGACCAATGTGGAAGCCGGCGTCGAAGTGCGCGGCACCGCCCTGGCGCCATCCGCCAAGCTGGTCTCCACGCCGTCGGTGCCGGACAGTGAAAAGCTGGCCTGGATGGTGCTCGGCCACGGCACCGCCGACATGGCCGGCAATGAAATGAGCCTGCTCGGCACTGCAGCCGGCGCCCTGCTGGGGGGCAATGGCGGCCCAAGCCTGGCCAACCGGGTCGGGCTCGATGAACTGGGCGTCAGCCAGGCCAAGGGACTGGAAAGCACGGTGGTCACGGTCGGCAAAAAACTGTCCTCGCGCGCCTACATCAGTTTCGAGCAAGGCGCAGGCACGGCGACCAGCCTGGTGAAGCTGCGCTACAAGGTCAATAACCGGGTGACGTTGCAGGTGCAGACGGGCACCAACAACGCACTGGACGTGCTTTACAACTGGGCTTTCGACTGACCGGGCGGTTGCAGTTCGGGATTATGGTTGGGCACCGGCTCGTCTTGCGGGACGGGATGGTGCGGACTATGCGGATGCACCGGCTCGGGGTGCGGCTGCGACTCATCGACTGGCACCGGCAGGTCCGGTGCGCGGTGGGCGTGGATACGGTGTTTTTCCATGACTGGAGCTCCCGAAAGCGAGATCACGAAGGTGTATTTTACGCCTGCGGTTAAAATTCTTCTTTTTTCACGAATCCGGCGCCCAATGCAACTGACTGTCACGACCGTAGTCCTGCTCATCCTCGTTCCGATGCTGATCTGGCGCGTCTACTCGCGCCTGAAACTGATGTTCCGGCGCCAGGAATCGGTCGCATGGCGGCACTGGGTGGGGGCGGCTGGCCTGCCGATCCTGCTGCTGGCCGCGGCCCAGTCCATGCTGCGCAACCCGCCTGCATTGGCAATGATGACTGCCGCCGTGATAGCTGGCGCCTGGATGGCCTTCTTCGCGCTGAAGAAGACGCGCTTTGAAAACACCGGCAGCAAGCTGTATTTCACCCCGCCGAGCCGTACCGCCATTTTGGTCTGCATGTTGTTCGCCGCCCGCGTGTTGCAGATCGGCGTCGAGTTCTACGTCAACCGCCAGTCCGAGCACCCGCGTGTGATCAACCAGGCCGAAGTCCTGCAACACCCGCTGACCGTGGTCCCCTTCGGCCTGATGCTCGGCTACCTCGCCGCCTATTCGATTGGCCTGCTGCGCTGGAGCATGGCGCAGAAGAAGCTGGACTAAACCAGGTCCGCCAGCGCTTGCCGCACTGTCGGGAAGCGGAAGGTGAAGCCGCTGGCCAGCAGGCGTGCCGGCGCGACGGCGGCGCCTTCCAGCAGCAGCGCCGATTGTTCGCCCAGCAGCAGGTGCAGCGGCCAGGCGGGTGTGGGAATCATGCTGGGGCGGCGCATTTCCGCGGCGGCAGCCTGGGTGAATTCAAGCTGCGTTGGGTACTCCGGCGCAGTGAAATTCCAGGCGCCGTCGGCATTGGCGCCAAGGCGCCAGACGTGGGCCATGGCTCCCAGCAAGTCGGCGATGTGTATCCACGAATTGCGCTGGCGCCCTGTTCCCATGCGGCCGCCGAAGCCTAGCCTGACCGGCAGCAGCATCGGCTGCAGCGCACCGCCGCGACCATAGACCACACCGAAGCGCGCCAGCGCGACCGGCACGCCAAATTCCCGCGCGCGGCCGGCAGCCGCTTCCCATTCCTGGCAAAGCTGGGACATGAAAATCGCTTGCGGCGGGCTGGCTTCATTCAGTACCTGCTCGCGGCCCTGCGGCTGGATGCCGTAGTAACCCACTGCGGATGCATTGATCATCAGGCGCGGCTTGCGGTCAGCGCTCGCGATCCAGTCCACCACGCCCCTGGTCAAGCCGGCGCGGCTGCCGCGCAGCACGGCCTTGCGGCGCGCGCTCCAGCGCCAGCCGAGGATGCGGGCGCCGGCCAGGTTGATGACGACGTCGATATGCTCTGCAGGTGCCAGATCGCCCATGCTGCCCACCGCGCGCACTGCGCCGCCGAACTCCCACGCTGCCTTGCGCGGCTCGCGCGACAGTACGATGACCCGGTGGCCGCTGGCGAGCAGGGCCGGCACCAGCGAATGCCCGATAAACCCGGTGGCGCCGGTAACCAGCACCGTCTGCGACGGACCTTCAAAGCGCGGGCCTTCCGCAGTGGCGCCAGGCAAGGCGCGCGACGCGAACGCATCGCGGATGCCGGACACGAACACACCCACGCCGCACAAGGCGAGGAACACGCTGAGCCATCCCTGCGGCGCATAAGCGAAGCCAGTCGGGGCGGCGGTGGCTTCCGGCATTCCCAGCACCAGCAAGGTAATGAAGGCGCCGCCGTTGATCGCCAGTACGGTATGCGTCACGCGCTCGGTTGCCGGCAGCAGCCGCGTCTGGTCCTCCACCACGAAATCCCACAACGTGAGGACGATCTCGACGCCGAACAGCGCGAGCAGCACCCACGCCCAGGCACCCTGCCACACCCAGGCCGACAAGCCGACAAACAACACGCCGTAAATTGTGGCGCGCACCGCGTGGATGGCCAGTTCGCGCCGTGCCGTGGCGCGCTGCGGCAGCGCTTCCGTCAACTCATGATGGTAGATCGTGTCGAAAGCGCCCAGGCAGCCTTGCGCGGCCATGAGCTGCAATGCGAGTAAATGCGTATTCAAGCTGCCTCCTTCTCCGCCGCGTGCCTTTCGTGGAAGACACCGGCCTGCACGAACGTCGTGCCGAACAGGACGTGGCGGATTTCGATACGGATGTTGAAGCGGTTGGGCCCCTCATTGCAATGGCGCAGGAAGGTCTTGCCCGGCGTGAGCACGCCCGGCAGCGGCACACGCCAGCCCAGGACGTCCCAGAAATAGCCATCGCTGGTGAAATGCAGGTTGCCGTCGGAAACGTGCAGTTTGAGCTTCATGCCCAGTCCCAGGCCGACGTATTCCAGCACTTCGCCGCGTTCGCTCTCCGCCATGTAGGAAGTGAATTTGATCGGCTTGCGGCCATTCAGCATATAGATGCGCTGCTTGTAGATGTTCTGCGAACCAGGCTTGCCGTAGACCTGGATGTCGACCGGGAAGTCGCTGTCGCTGTATGGAATCAGCGCGCCCTGGATGAAGGGCTTGCTGACGAAGCCAAGCAGCTTGCCAAAGCGCGAAGCGCGCAGCTCGGACAAGCTGCCGTAGTACAGCAATGGCTTGCCGGGTGCAGGATTCTTGGCGAAGCGCTGCTGGATGTCCGGGTGCAGCTTGTTCCATTCGCTGCCGAGGATCTTGCGGAACAGCTCTCCTTCGCCGACCAGGGGCGCCGCATCTGCCGCATCGCGCGCGGCGGCGTCGATCCGGTACAGGCGCCAGGCGGCAGGCAGCAACAGCGCCAGCGTGGCGATATCGAGCCAGGCGTTCGGCCAGACAGCGGCCCGCAGCGACACCATGATGTCCTGGGGGCCCCACAGCAGCAGGCCGGCCGCCACCCACAGCCAGGCCGCCGGCTCGCGGCGCTGGTCGCCAAACCACACCAGCGCCAGCATCCACAGCCCGACACACTGGATGGTCGGCCCGAATAGCGCCATCCACCAGGCATGCTGCGGGCGCGTCGGGGCCGGTCCAAGCCAGGCGTGGTACCAGTCCAGGGTTGCAGCATTGGCGATCCATGGCAGCGCCAGGCCGACCAGCAAGTGTGCGAACGCGCTGGCGTACATCCAGCGCACCAGCCATTTACGCTCCATCTTTGCCTCCGAAGTAGATCTGGCAGCGATCGCCGTCACATGCCGGGCGCACGCCGTCGATCCTGAGCCAGCGCGAAATGCGGTAGCGGTTGCGGGCGAAGCTGCGGTAGGCCGCGGCCAGCATCGGCCGCAGTGCCGGCACCCGCAATGGCCATACCAGCCAGGCACGGCCCGCCAGCGTATATGCCGCCAGGATGGCGTCGGTCCCGACCAGCATGGCGCCATCCGCGCGCAGGCCGTGCATTTCCGTGTTCATGGCAGCCAGGCTGACGCCCAGCGGCGCGGGATCAAAGCCCGGTGCGGCAATATCGACAAAAGCCAGGCGGCCGGAGCGGTCCCAGCGCCGCAGGCGTGCCATTTCGCGCCGGCAGAACGGGCAGGCATTATCGAAATACAAAGTCAGTACGGCCATGCGCCAACTCCTTTTGTGACCAAAAAACTACAAACGTGAAATTTCCCTGCTACACGTTTGACACCCTGAAACTCACGCATTTTCACCGGTTCCAGAATGAATAGTTGTTGAATTATGTTATTTTTCATTTTTTTCTGTCGTTACAGAAATTAAAGACCATATTTCAGGCGATGTCAAATCCTTAAAGGTCGTGTATTCTAAATTCACAGAAATTAATTTCCACGAGGAAATATTCCTATGACGACTTACAATAAGACCGCTAAGGGCCGGGAAGAGATCTCGGCGCGCACCTATGGGCTGCAATCCCGTATGCGAACCCTGCTGGTGATGATTGACGGCCGCCATCCAATGGAAGAGTTGCTGCCGAAAGTGACCGGGCTTGGACTGGACGCCAGCGCCGTGCACGAACTGCTGGCACAGGGTTTCATCGAAGAAGGCGAGGCGCCGCCAATTACCATCATGCCGATCCCGCCTACCGAAGAAGAGCTCGCTGCTCAATACAAGCAAGCGCGCGACTTCTATGCACGCACTATCGAGCCGACCCTTGGCCTGCGCGGCCAGGTCCTGCAAGCCAAGCTAGAAGCCGCTGCAACGCTGGAGGATTTGAAAGCGATGCGCATCACCTTCTTCGAGATGGTGAACCGCATCCGCGGCCGGCCTGTGGCACTGGCGCTGAAAAAAGAGCTCGATGGCATTCTCGGCGCCTGCTCCAAAGAAGCTGCCTGAAACGCTTGTAGAAATTTGATCCAGGTCATTCCCGGCAATGCCGGGCTTTCCCATACTGGTTGCCAGTCAAAAGGAGAAAGCCATGACCATGATTGACAATATCGGCACGGTGGACCGTGCCCTGCGCGTTGCCGTTGGCCTGGGGTTGATCGCAGCCTCGCTGTTTGGCCTGATCGGCCTGTGGGGCTGGATCGGCGTCGTACCGCTGCTGACGGGCACCCTCAAATTCTGCCCCTTGTACCGGGCCGTCGGGATTACCACGAACGATTAAGCCGCCGTACAGTCTTGCGCGCTGGTTTCTGTTTGCGTGGCAGGAAATAGTAAGCGGCCCCGAACAAGAAGACGGCGAACGCCGTGCCGGCGAAGACGAAGTACATCGGATCGTCATGCGACGCCGGTCAAGTACCGCATTCGCCGCTTCTCCGGGGCGACCCATTTCCAGCTTGCGCATAGCTGCCGCAACGTCCACGCAGCTCTGCGCGGTGCGCCAGGCCAGCCGCCATCAGGCGGCTGCGGCCTGGCGGCGTTGCAGCACGAAGATCGGTTGCGCCCACTGGGTGTCTTTCTTTTTCTTGCTCGTGATGAGCGTCAGGTCGGACGGATCGTAGACGTCGGTGTTGTGGGTCAGCGGCGTCGTCATCAGGTACTGCGCGTCGGTGTTCTTCAGGAATTCGCCGACCAGCTGGATGTTGCGGATGTCCAGGTGGGCGAACGGTTCGTCGATGAACACGAAGCCGCCGGAACCGTCTTCCGACTTCAGCAAGCCAATCAGCAGCACCAGCGACTTCATCACCTGCTGGCCACCCGACGCTTCGCCGTCGTTCAGGCCAATCGGCCCCTTGCCATCGAACTTGAAGCGTACCTGCAGGCCCGCTTGCGACAGCAGCAGGTCGTCGTTCTCCAGCTTGACCGGCTCGACGTGCACGTCGATATTTGCCAGCGCACCCAGTTCCTTGATGTTCGACGAGTAGGTCTTGATCGTGTAGCGCAGGCGCTCGATGTAGGCGCCACGCGCGTTGGCGGTCGCTTCGATCGCGCGATTGTTCTGGTAGCGGCGTTCTTCGGTTTCCGATTTACGGTTCGAGAGCTGCTCGTTCAGGCGCGCATACTGGTCGATCACGGTTGCATCCAGTTCCCAGTCGTCGCGCGCCAGCGAAGATTGCAGGCTGGCGATACGCAGGTCGACCTGGTGCGCGTTCTGGTGCTGCTGCACCAGCGCCAAACGGCGCGCAGGACGGCGCCAGGCGCCAGGCAGGTGGCGCCATTGGCGGCGCAGCGCCAGCATGGCACGTGCATGGTCGGAGCGCTGTTCCATCTGGCGCTTGAAGTTCAGGCGCATGCCGGCTTCCGCTTCGGACAGCGACATGCGGGCGCTTTGCCACGCGGTGTCGGCCTTGGTGCGGGCCACGGTGGCGTTCTTCATCAAACCTTGCAGCTCGCCCAGGCGCGAACCCACCTCCAGGCGCTCCGCGCGCAGCGGCACGGCGGAGCGTGCGGCTTCGTCGAATTCCTCGGTGCGGGCCGACAGTTCCTTCACCGCGTCCACGCCGGCCAGGCGGGCTTTCAGTGCGGAGGTTTCCGAAGCCAGCTTCGAAATCTGCAGGGTGTATTTGTCTTCCTCGGCTTCCAGGTTCGGCAGGTTCTTCTGGATCGCATCCATACGCGACGTCTTGCCGGCGGAGCCGAAGCGGTAGCGTGAAGCTTCCACGAACAGCGAGCGGCCGCCGCGGCGTTCCTTGTGGTAGGCCTCCGGCGTGATCCATTCTTCGATATTGCCCAGCTTTGCGCCGTCTTCCACCGACTCCACGCGGGTGATGCGCGACAGCTGGTCGATCAGCCATTCCGGCGCCAGGCCGCTGAATTTCACCACCGACAGCAGGCTTTGGTTCTTCGGCTCGTGCGCCTTCACGCAATCGGGCACGATGAAGTGGCGATAGCGTTCCTTCTCCGCCAGGCGGTAAGCCGACGACGCGTCGGACGAGCGCTCCAGCAGTACCACGGAGGCATAGCCGCCCAGCACGCCTTCGACAGCGCCCTGCCACTTCGGATCGGTCACCTCGACGATATCCGACAGCATCGCGTGCGGGATGCCCGCATCGTTCAGGGCACGGCGCATGGCGCGTACATTGTCCGGTTCCGGCATCGCGGTCTTGCCCGACAACGCATTGATGGTGGCCTTGTCCTGCGCGATGCGATTCGAAACGGCGTCGCGCTGCGAGCGCAGTTTCAGCAACTCGCTTTCCTTGGCTTCCAGCTCCGCTGCGGCATCGGCCACATCGGCGCCCGACTCGGCGGCCAGTTTTTGCAGGCGGGACTTCTGCTCCGCCAGCGATTCCAGCGGCTTCAGCTTGCCGTTGATGTGGTTCAGGCGCGAAGTCAGCGCGGTCTGTTCCTGCTCCAGCAGGATTTCCTGCTGCTGCGCGTCCTGCAGCGCCTTGGCCTGCTTGGCCACTTCGCTGCGTTTGTCGGCCAGCAGCTGGTCGGCTTGCGCCAACGGCTTGCGCGCTTCGCGCAGCTGGCGGCTGACGTTGGCGGATTTCTCGCGCGCCTCGTGGTATTCCAGCGATGGCAGCACTTCTTCCTGCAGGTTGCGGCGTTCCTTGTGCAGCGTTTCCCACTGGTGGTAGTTGGCCACGCGCAGGCGCAGGCCTTCCAGGTTGGTCCTGGAACCTTCCAGTTCGGCCTCGAAGCGCTTCAGTTCTTCCTCGGTGTCGCGCTGGTGGCGCTTGGCCTCGTCGTAGGCATCCAGCACTTCCTTGTCGCCGAAGACCTGGAACACCAGGTCCAGCAACTGGCGCGGTGCGTATTCGCACAGCTTGTCGGTTTCGCCCTGCTCCAGCGCCAGCACTTTGGACATGGCTTGCGACAGGCCGGCATTGGCCAGGCGCTTGCGGTAGTTCTCTACGCCCAGCCAGTCGTTGGCTTCTGTGACTTCCTCGATGTCCACGTTACCAGGGCGCATCAGGTACTGGCGCTTCCAGTCGCCGCCGTTTTTCTGCACCTGGCAGAACAGCGTCACTTCGTCTTCGGCGAAGAAACCGCTGCTGCGGAACGGGCGGTTGGAGAGCTGCTTGCCCTGCGGCTTGTTGTCCACCACGGCGCGCAGCCAGGCGGTCTGCTGGCCGCTGTGGCGGGCGTAATGCTTGTAGGTGCGGCCCATCGAGCAATCGAGGCCGAACAGGGTGCGCAGCGCGTCCAGCAAGGTGGTCTTGCCGGAGCCGTTCTGGCCCGCGATGGTGATGATCTTTGCATCCAGCGGAATGTTCTTGATGCGCTGCCAGTAGTCCCAGTGGACCAGCTCAAGGGATTTGATTTGGAACATCGCTTATTCTTCCGTTGGGGTTTCTTCATTGGCCGCTTGCTGCGGCGCGGCGTCGTTGGCTGCAGCCAGCACTTCGCGCGGAATGTGCACGATCTGCGCCGGGGCGCGCTTGAACACATCGGCCAGGGCGCCGTTGATGATGCGCTCTTTCAGCAGGTCGGTATCCATCAGCAGGTCCAGCAGCGGGCCTTCGACGATGATCTCGCCGCGGCGCTCGATGAAACCGAGCTTGCCCAGGATGCCGAGGTTCATGTCCATGCGGGTCTTCTTGCCAAGCTTGTCGCCGAAGTCGGCCAGCAGCGCCTTGTACGGGATGCCGATCGAGGTGTCTTCAGCGCGCGGCACCGGCTTGTCGGTACCGAACATATCGTTCTGGTCGTCGTCCGCCGCCTGGTGGGTTTCCTGGCGTTCGCGCTTGGGCAGGATGATCAGCGCCCACAGCACCACCAGCAAGGCTACGCCGTCGCGCGCCAGGCCGAAATTATTGTTCTGCCAGGTGTCGCGCGCGCCGAATACCTTCGGCTCGATATTGCGGTGCAGGGCCAGGGTGACGTGGTCGGCGTAGACGTTATCCAGCAGCTTCATGCCGCAGGCGGCCAGGCGCGCATCGACTTCGGCGCGGAACAATTCGTCCGACAGGACGCGTTTGACCATCTTGTCGTCGCGGCGCAGGGTCTGGTGCGCCACCAGGCGCGCGATCAGGATTTGGGTATCGTCACTCATCGGACTTCGGACTTTCTTTGTCTAATTCGAGGGTCAGCGCGGCCAGGGATATGGCAGCGATCTCCAGGTCGGGCAGTTGCACCATCTCGTCTTGCGGCGAGAAGCGCACCGGCAGGCGCGCCAGGTCGGCCGTGGTGCCTTGCATCGAAGCCTCGGCCTCGTCGCCCAGCAACGGCAGCATCGACGCGCGGTAAGACGCCAGGGCAAAGGACGCCGGCAGCAGCGCTTCGTGCACCTTGACTTCGCGCGGGGAGCCTTCGGCCACGGCCGGGAAGTTGTTCAGCTGCGCGAAGTCGGACAGGCGGGCCAGCCAGTCATCCAGTTCCTTCTGCATCGCAGGGGTATCGTTGATCGTGGTCGGCGCATCCTGGCCGGCAGGCAGGCCGTTCAGCCCATTGTTATTGGCACGTTCTGTCATTAATTCTGTCTCGGCGACGTCGATCATCTCGGCAGGCGTGATGAACAGCGGTTTCACCGGTTGGTCGATCGCATCCAGCGCCAGCGAAGACAGGTCCTCATGGGCCAGCAGCCAGCGTTTGATATCGGTAGTAGAGAGGCCGGACTGGCCCAGGTGCACGCGTTGGCGCTCGATCTGGTTCAGCGCGCGCGAGAACATGCCCTGCATGTTCAGCAGCTGCGACTGGGCACGGCCGATGGCTTGCGCGGCGCGGTGCGTGGCACTGTCCGCATTTTCGTCTGTCGTGATGGCACGCAGGATCACGGAGCCCTTCTCGACCCAGTCGCAGGCCTGGTGCCACTTGGCCTGCGACTCGCGCAGGCGGAATTCGGAACCGGACGCAATGGCGTCGCGGAATTCTTCGGTCAGGTCGACCAGGCGGCCCAGCAGGTGCTGCAGCTGCTCGGTGGTGACGCCGCCCACGGCCTGGGCACCGGCCACCTGCGACAGCAGGAAGCCCATTTCGGCATCGTCGTCTTCCGGAGCGGCCAGCGCCAGCAGGCTGTCGATCGAGGCCAGCACATTGCGCGCCATCGGCGTCACGCGGTAGACGGATTGCTGCGCATCCCAGGCCAGCAGGCCGTTGGAGCGCAGGCGGTTCAGCACCGTTTCCAGGCTTTCCGGCAGCAGGTAGGCCAGGCGGGTATTGATATCGGCACGCGAAAACGCGGACGAAGTTGTTTCGTTGGCAAGTTCACGCAGGACGAGCAGGCGCACCAGCACCCCCTCGAAGCCGCCGTGGAACAATGCGGTAAACACCTGCAACAGCGGCTGGGCGCGCTTCAGGTGGTAGACCTGCTCGATCTCGTCGGCGGAAATGTGGGGCTGGAAGTGGGCCTGCAGGGCATCCTGCTGCTCTTGCTCAGTCGGGTTGGTGTCGGCCAGGGCCGCACTTGCCATTAAGTCAATCATTACACTCCATCAACACGCATTGCAAAAGCGGAAAAAATAAATGGGGACGTACCCCATTTAAATGTTGCTAATTAAATGGGGTACGTCCCCATTTAATTTTTCCCCGCTTTTTTCAAGTCCGCCAGTATAACAGGCCGGGTGTGGCTATTTTCGGTTGACTTTCTCTAGGACTTGCTCGAAGGAATCACCATCTTCTTCCTTCAAAAGGATGCGTGCCGGGTACCAGTCGAGGTCGGGGGCCAGCCACAGGTCGACCTGCTGCTCATGGCTGCCGCCTTGCTTGCGGCTGAAGTGCAATACCTTCTGTTCGCCGAGGGCGGCGTTTTCCAGCGTTTCAGTGCCGACCACGCGGAACGTCCAGGGCTCGCCATCGCGCCGGCCTGCGACAAAGAAGGTCCATTCGCTGCCGGGTGTGAACTTTTCCGGCGTGGCGCGGGCCAGGATCGCCAACTGGAAGGTCACGCTGCTGCGATCCTGCTCGCCGCCGCGGATGGCGTAACTCATCTTGCCGTCTTCGAATTCGATGCGGTGCGTGTCGCGGTCGAAACGGGTGGTGGTCGGGTCCTTGCGGAAGCGTTTCTCGTAAAAGGTGGCGGGCGCCAGGCCATAGCCGTCCAGCGCGCCGTCGCTGCGCTGCTCGAGCACTTTGCCGAACAGGCTGGAACGTGCTTCGGTATGCAGGGAGTAACTGCCCTCGCCCTGGCGCCAGGCGATGGTGCCGGTGCCCGCCAGGGGGAAGCCATGATTGCTGCCTTTGACCGAATAGGACAGGTCGGCCGATGGCGGCAGGCTGGTGGCGCGCTTGGCGACCGGGTATTCGAGCTTGGCGGCGCTGGCGGTGGTGGCTGCGAAGGCCAGGGCCAGGGAAATCAGGGTACTGCGCATGGCTGGGTCCTTACTTGATGATGCGTGTGACGGTTTGGGTGGTGACGGCGCCGTTGCCTTCCGTATTGCGGATCTGCACCGGGTACCAGTCCAGGCTTGGCGCCAGCCAGATATCGAGCTTGGCGCTGTAGCTGCCGGGCTTGGGCGGGCGCGCCAGGTGCCAGGTCACCAGCTTGCCCATCTTGGTTTCCAGTTCATCTTCGCCGACCAGCAGGAAGCTGTAGACCTGGGCATTGCGGTCTTCGCCGACCAGGATGTCCATCGGCTTGCCGAACTGGTTGACGTCGGCGCGCCCGATGCCGGCAAGCTGGAACAGCAGCGTGGCGCGGTCCTGCGCCCCCGCCGTCAACGGCACGCTGCGGTCGCTGGCGGAGAAGGTGATCTTCTGTTCCTGCTGGTTGAAGTGGGTGGCGGTGGCCGAGCGGTTGCGGCGCTTTTCGCTGAATTTCGCCGGGGCGATGCCGAATTCGTTGATCGTGCCTTCGCTGTTCACTTCCAGCAGGTTGACGCGCGCAATCAGCAGGCTGATGCCCACTTCCTGCGTCGCCTTGTAGCTGGCGCCGTCGGTCTGCCAGCCGATGCTGGCCGAACCGCTCCAGTTGGTGCCGTCCGCATCCTTGCGCTTGACGTCCAGTTCGAACCTGGCCGATGGCGGCAGTGCGACCTGCCAGCGTTTGACGTCGGTTGGCGGCTCGGCTTTTGACGCGGGCTCAGGCTGCGCTTGCGCGGATTCTATGGCAGGCGTGGCGGGCGCGGCGCCCGCTTGCCCGGCATCGGCGGCGGCATCCGGCTCCGCGGGCGCTGCTGCCGGCGGTGCAGCTTCACCGGCCGGCGCCACCTCTTCGGACGGCGGCGCGGCGGGCTTGGGCGGCTTTGGTTTCGGTTTCGGTTTCGGTGGCGCAGGCGCTTCGACCGGCGCCGGCACGACTGGGTCGGGCGGCGGTGGCGCCACGCGCAATTCCGCACTGATGACGTTTTTTTCATCATCGCGTTCGCGCTCCGCCGCACCAATGCGGCCGCTGACCCAGTTGATCGTCACGAAATGCAGGGCCACGGTGGCTGCACAAATGGCAATGATGCGGCGGCGGTGGCGGGGAAATGTAACGATCGTCATGGTCGCTAGTTTAACGTGTCGCCCCCCGATTCCGCTGACAGCACGCTCAATGGCATAATTTGCTGGATATTCTGACAAGGAGTCCCGATGTCCCTTTTGCGCCAGCGCGGCCAGGCCGATTCCGGCAAGGTCGGCATGGTCGAGCTGTTTTTCGATCTTGTTTTTGTGTTTGCCGTCACCCAGCTTTCCCACACCCTCCTGAAAAAGCTGGATGCCGAAGGCGCCTTGCAGGTCGGCCTGCTGTTCATGGCAACCTGGTGGGTCTGGATCTATACGGTCTGGGCCACCAACTGGTTTGACCCGGAGAAAAAGACCGTGCGCGCCGCCCTGTTCGCGCTGCTGGCAGCGGGCCTGCTGATGTCAGTCTCGATCCCGCGCGCTTTCACCGACATGGGCTGGCTGTTCGGCGCCTCCATCCTGGTGCAGCAAGTGGGCCGCACACTCGCCATGCTGGCGGCCAGCCGCGGCGATGATGCGGGACTGCGCTGCAACTTCATGCGCATTACCTTGTGGCTCGGCGCCAGCGGCGCGCTGTGGCTGGCGGGCGGCCTGGCGGCACCGGAATCGCGCATGCCATGGTGGCTCGCAGCGCTGGCAGTGGACATGATGGGGCCGCTCCTGTTCTACTTCGTGCCGGGCCTGGGCCGCTCCACGCTGGCCGACTGGAATGTGGACGGCAGCCATATGGCCGAACGCTGCGCGCTGTTCATCATCATCGCGCTTGGCGAATCGCTGCTGGTCACCGGCGCCACGTTTGCGGAGCTGGCCTTCGATCCGGTTACCGTGCTGGCCTTCCTGCTGGCGGTAGTCGGCTCGATCCTGATGTGGTGGCTGTATTTCGACCACGGCCTGGAACAGGGCCACCACCGCATCGTGCATTCCGACACGCCGGGCCGCCATGCCCGCAACAATTACACTTACCTGCACATTCCTATCGTGGCCGGCATCATCGTCGGCGCGGTCGGCGATGAACTGGTGCTGAGCCATCCCCAGCATGGCGACACGGCCGCGATGGCGGCCATCATCGGCGGCCCGCTGCTGTTCCTGAGCGGGACTGCCGTGTTCAAGTGGCTGGCGCACACGCGCGCCTGGCCGCCGCTATCCCATCTGCTCGGCGTCGCGCTGCTGCTGGTGCTGGGCATATTGTCGATCACGCTGCATCTTTCCCCGCTGCTGGCCACCGGCGCTTGCGTCGCCGTGCTGCTGCTCGTTGCTGTCTGGGAGAGCTGTGTGCTACGCTAAACAACCTACCCTCGGAGACCCGATATGAGCAATCCACAAATGCCCCACATCCCCGGCGCTGCAGTGATGACGGATACGCTGGACTTCGTAAAATCCCTGTGGGGGAGCATGGGCGTGCCAGGCATCAGCATTCCCGGCATCGCCGCGCCAACGCTGTCGGTGGATGACCTGGACAAGAAAATCAGCGAACTGAAAGCGGTCGAGTCCTGGCTCAACCTGAACGCCACCATGCTGCGCTCGAGCATCCACGCACTGGAAGTCCAGCGTGGCACCATCGCGGCGCTGAAATCGATGGGCCAATCGCTGGCTGCCGCCGTGCAACAGGCGCCGCACAACGATCCGTTTGCCAAGGCGGCAGCCGCCAAGCCGGCCGACAAGCCTGCCACCGAAGCTGCCAGGCCGGCTGACAAGCCTGGCGAAAAGCCGGCCGCTGACGGCAAGCCTGCTGCGCACGACACTGCCAGCACAGCTGCCAACCAAATGGCCAATCCCGCCGCCTGGTGGAACCTGCTGCAGGAACAGTTCGCGCAAGCCGTCAACACGGCAATGGCCACCGACCCGGTCGCCAAGCAGGCAGCAGCAAAGAACGGCGCCGCACATGACGCCAGCAAGCCAGCCGCCAAACCGGCAGTCCGCAAGCCGGCAGCCAAGCGCGCCCCGAAGGCGCCCAAACCTTAATTCAGCTTCTGGATACGGATGGCCTCAATCAGGCCATCCTCATCGCGTTGCACCTTCATGATGTTGATCAGTCCTTCGTCTTCCAGGGCCCTGGCCGCATCATGTGCGGACTGGAAGGATTCCAGGGTGTCGCCCTTCGCGCTGACTGGGCGAATCCAGGCAGCAGCCCCTACCTTCATTTTGTTATAGACCTCTTTGGCGATATCGCGCATGGATCACTCCTTGTCGTGGTCATCTTTCATGGCGGCCGTCAGCTCGGCTTCGATTTCTTCCGCCGACATCCGGCCGGGGATCAACTTCTGCAACTGCTCAATGAGCTGCGCAAAGCGCTGCTGGCCCGGCGCAATCCGGTCAACGTGCATCAACACGTCATTCGCTTCAGACATCAGGGCCTCGTTATAGCCCGTCGCCTGCATGTGGGAGATCAGGACCTGGGCCGAGTTGAACAGGATGCGCATATTGTCAGGCAGGCCGCGGCGTGCTTCGCGCATCCACTCCACCGCGTCGTCCAGCTTATTGGTTTTCCATAGCAGCACGCCCTTGTTCATCATTTCCGACGCTTCCCTGCGCGCCGTGCTGATCAGGGCGGCGCCTTCGTCGCCCATGCGGGCCTTGTCGAAGATGCGCTGCACTTCATCATGGATGACGGCGTTCTCGTCGTTGTTGCGCACCACGTAGCACAGCAGCTCCACCGGGGCGTCTTTCACGCCGACGGCAAACAGCAAGGTGGCCATTTCCAGGCAGGTCGCGGTGTCGGGGCGCTCGCTGTCTTCTTTCAGCATGGTTTCCAGTTCGTCGCCAGACTTGCGCGCGCGGCGGTAGTCGCCGCTCTCGTGGTACACCAGCCCTTCGGTGATCTTGGAGCGCAACTCCACCATGCTGCCGGAGAAGTCGCGCTGCGCCGCCGCCAGCAGCAGCAAGGCCTCCTTGGCGTCGTTCTTCTGGCCCAGCACGCGCGCCAGGCCGAAGTAGGCATCGACCGTTTTCATGATCGAGTATTCGCCAATCTGCAGGCATTTGCGGAAGGCCCGTTCGGCCAGCGGGATATTCCCCAGCTTGAGGGCAGTCGTGCCCAGCGCGCGCTGGCGCGGCACCGAATTGGGCGACATCCTGGCGGCGCGTTCCAGCACGTCGCAGCTTTCCTCGATGCGTCCCATGTTCTGCAGGGACCTGGCCAACTGGTCGTAGGCATCCAGGTAGAAGCGGTTCTCGGCAATCACGCCTTGGAACATCTGGCGCGCAGCCTCGTTTTCGCCATTGGCCATGCGGATCTTGCCGACCCCGGTGCGGGCCCAGTTGAAATCGCGCTCCTGCAGCACTTTTTCGTAGACCAGGCGCGCCTGCTCCGTCTCGCCGGCCTTGAGCAGCAAGGTGGCGCGCATGCGCAGCAGGTCAACTTCATGCAGCTTGTTGCGGCCTGCCGCTTCGGCGCACAATTTCGCCGCGCGCAGGTAATCCTTTTCAAGGTAGGCCTGGTCGATCTCCTGGAATACCTGCTTCTTCTGCCACGCGCGGTTCAGGCGCGTCAGCAGCACGCCTTCGGTGATCGGCTTGATCAGGTAGGCATCGGGCTGATGTTCGGCGGCGCCCATCACTGCCTCCACGCTCTTTTCTGCGGAAACCATCAGCCACACGCAGCTTGGCATCAGCAGGCCACGGATGCGGGCTTCCTCCAGCACGTGCTGGCCGCTCTTGCCTTCGCCGAGGTTGAAGTCGCACAGGATCACGTCGTACTGCACGCGCGTCAGTAGGCCCATCGCCTCGCCACCGCTCGACGCCTGGTCGATATGGCGCGCCCCCAGGCTGCGCAAGGCTTCGCGCAACAACTGGCGCACGCCGACAAAATCGTCCACGATCAGGTAACGCTTGTCGGCCCAGTTGATGCCGGGCTCTTTTTCCGGCGCCGCCGCGGTTGGCGTGGTGACGGCTGGCGCGTTCATGGCAGCCGCAGGATGAAGCAGCCGCCGCCCAGGGCGCCGCCGTTTTCCAACGCGATGCTGCCCTGGCGCTGGCGATGCTTATGGGACTTGGCCACTTCGCTGGCGAAGTAGAGGCCAAGGCCGCTGCTATTGGTCAGGAAGTCGATGCCCCGGCCTGTCACCTGGCCGGCTTCCAGCATATTCGGCGGGAAGCCCGAGCCGTTATCTTCCACCCGCACTTCCATGAAGCCTTCATGCTCGCGGATGGCGAGGGCGATGCGGTCGCGCGTGTAACGCACGGCATTGTTGATTGCGTGCGCCAACAGGCCTAATACCAGGTCTTCGTCGAGGGTCCAGATCAGGCCTGGCGGGAAATCGGTGTCGAGGCGGATGCCTTTCGATTGCAGCAGGACGCGCTGCTGGGCCACCAGCTGCTCGACCAGTTCGCTGACCTGCACCGGGCTCGGGTCGAAGGGGTAATTCGGGCGGCCAACTTCCTTGTAGAGCGCTAGTAGCTGGATCAGGTGGTCGTTCAGGCGCTTGGATTGATACAGCATTTGCGCCATCTGCGGGTAGGCAGGATTGTCTTGCGCCGAATCCCCTGCCTGCACAAGCAGGTTCTCCAGCGTGCCGGTCAGCACGCTGATGGAATTCTTCATGTCGTGCACCGTGGAGGCGAGGAACATGAACAGCTCTGGCGAGCCGGCGCGGTCTTCCATGGATTCTCCAGCCATTGGATAGGAGGCCATTATAGCTTGCGGCGCTGCTTGAGCAGGAAGCGTCCAGGGTCCAGTGCGGCAGCCAGTGTTGCTTCAACGGGAAGGGGTTCATCTTCCAGTTGACAGGCCAGGATTTCGGCTGCGAGCGGAGCCCAGATCAGCCCTCGGCTGGCATAGCCTAGCAAGGCGTGCAGGCCCGGGTGGCGCGGCAGGTCGCGCAGGCGTTCGGTGCGGTCTTCGCTGCGGCTGTCGGGCAGCGCGCCGACCAGCGGCAGGCGATCAGGAGCCATGGTGCGGAAGCCCACGCGGCCTTGCAGCGGGGCGCCCGCACCCTGCGGGCTGCCGAGGATTTCTTCCGCACGCTGCAGGTTTTCGTCCTGGCTGGATTGCCAGAGCTTGCGTTCGGTCGATTTGTCGTAGGTGGCGCCGACGCAAATGATGCCCTCGACTGGCGGCGTCATATAGGCTTCGCGGCAGACCACCATTTTCAGGCTGGGGAAGTCGCCTTCCTGCAGGTGGGTGACCTGGCCGCGCATGGTGTAGAGCGGCAGCTGGCGTGCCTGCTCGAGCGCGGTGGCGCCGGCGCCGTTTGCCAGCACGACCGTTGGTGCGGCGGCGAGCATCCGCCCTTGGGCATCGAATATTTGCCACTCTTCTCCGGCACGCTCGATGCGCAAGGCTTCGGTGTGGAAGATGCGGTGCAGCTTGTCGCCGCAGGCTTGCAGCATGGCGCGGCAGGCACTGGCGGGGGTGGCCCAGCCGCCTTCGGGGAAATGCCAGGCGCCGTAGGGCGTTGGGACGCCCAGCATGGCGCTTGCCTGATGCGCGTCGAGCCAGCGGACGTATTGTTCGGGGTAGTGCCAGGTGTCGGCGACTTCCTTTTGCAGCAGGGCGTGTTCGGCGTCGCGCGCCAGTTGCAGCACGCCGCACTGGCTGCCGCGGATTGAGCCAGGGCCTGGGCCTGCGCCAGCTTCGGCCTCGGGGCCGGGGGCAAGCGGATCGAGGCCGCCGAGGTGCTGCCAGGTGCGCTGGGCGTACAGGTAGGCAGCGCGCGTCAGGCGGGTCGGGATATTGTCGTCTTTCGACAGCAGCGGCATGAAGATGCCGGCGCGGTTGCCCGATGCTTCCTGCGCCGGCGCGTCGTGGCGTTCGATCAGGGCGACCTGCCAGCCACGGGCTGCCAGGCGTTCGCAGGCCGCACTGCCCGCAACGCCGGCGCCGATCACAATGGCGCGGCGTTCGGGCGCAGGTGGACGGGGCGCTTGCGGCTTGCGGCTGGTGTAGGCGGCGTGCTGCCATTCGCCTTCCGGCTCGCCGCTCATGGTGAAGCCGGCGGCACGCAGGGAGCGCAGTGCTTGCTCGTCGGGCTGGCGGATGCGAAGCGTGGATGCGGGTGTCGCGAGGCGTTGCAGGGCGCGGATGTGGTCGAGCGGTTCGGCGATGATGAATTCGTCGACGCGGGCCACGATCTCGGGCAACCACCCTTCGGCTGGACCGACCAGCAAGTCAAGCGTCAGGCGTTCCGATGGCAGGTGCAGGCGATGCAGCCCGGGGACGTCGACCGGCCATTGCATTGCCAGGCCGGGCACGGCGGTGTTCAGCGCGGCCCGCACGGTCGCGCCGGGGACGGATGGGGCAATCGCGAGGTAGTGCAGGTGGCCACCGGCGGCCAAGCTGCCTGAGGTGCGGCGGCGTCCCAGGGTCGCGAGGAGCTGGTCGCCGCTGCCGAACGCGGTGTCGAGGACGACGTGGCGGGAATCAGCCACCGTACTGGCACTCCTGGTGACGGAAGCATGCGAGGTCGTGGTCGTTCACCATGCCGATCCCCTGCATGTAGGCGTAAACGATCGTCGAACCGACAAATTTGAACCCGCGCTTGGCGAGATCCTTGGAGATGCGGTCGGACAGCTCGGTGCGCGCCGGCCGGTCGCCTTGTGCTGCGATGCGGTTCACAATCGGCTTGCCGCCCACATAGCCCCAAAGCAGCGAGGACAGGCTGCTTCCCTCCTCCAGCAAGCGCAGGTAGGCGCGCGCATTGGTAATGGCAGCATTTACCTTGAGACGGTTGCGCACGATGCCCGGATCGGACAGCAATTGCTCGACCTTGGCCTCGTCGTAGGCAGCGATCTTGCGCGCATCCCAGCCATCGAACGCCGCGCGATAGTTGTCGCGCTTATTCAGGATGGTTTCCCAGCTCAGGCCCGCCTGCGCGCCTTCGAGGTTCAGCATTTCGAACAGCCGCAGCTCGTCGCGGCATGGGACGCCCCACTCCTGGTCGTGGTAGGCGATATAGCGCGGATTGTTTGGATTGGCCCAGGAACAGCGATGTGTGCTCATGGGCAGATTATAGTGCGCTCTCCAAGGCTGGTCACGATGCGCGCCTCACCGCGCTCCACGCATTCCGCAAGCTGGTGCACCAGGCGCGGGAACAATTCTTCCGGCCGCGCAGCGTCGGTCGCATGTACCGCCGTCCAGGCATCGCGGCCCGAATGCTTGGAAATGTATAGCCCGAGGTCCGCCAGCTCCACCACCTGCGACCAGGACATCAGGCGCGGATGCGAAGGCAGGAAAGGATAGCAGGCGAAGCCGATCGAACAGGTGCGCGCCAGCGGCGTGCCATCGGGCAGTACGAAGTCGCGCGACGACACGGCCTGGCGGATGCGTTCCGCCACCACGTGCGCGCCGCTGCGGTCAGTGGCGCGCGCCAGCACCAGGAATTCCTCGCCACCCCAGCGCACCAGGTAGTCCGACTCGCGGAATACTTCGCGTAGGCGGTCCTTCATCTGCACCAGCACGCAATCGCCGGCTGCATGGCCGTGCCGGTCGTTGACCGCCTTGAAGTGGTCCAGGTCCACCATGTAGAACACCAGGTCGCTGCCGGCCCCGCCCTCGCCGCCGTCATAGCCGCGCAGGCTGAGCGCCACATCCGACTCCACATGCTGCAGGAAGAAGCGGCGGTTGCGCAGGCCGGTCAACTGGTCGGTCAGGCTGACTTCTTCCAGTGCCTTGTAGGCGCGCTCCAGTTCGAGGTTCTTTTCCAGGAGTTGCGCCTGTGCCGCCGCATTGTCCAGCGCGATGGCGCCGTAAGCGCACAAGGTACGGAAAATCAGCCGTTCACGTTCGCCATAAGCACGCGGCAGCATCGACTGCACCGTCATCACGCCCAACACGCGCTCGCCGACCATCAGCGGCGCAAACAGCAAGGTGAGGGTCGGCAGTGTGCCGGGAATCAGGTTGGGCGTGTCGGACTTGTCTTCGATCTCGATCAGGATTTCATTGCGTTCCCGCACGCAACGCGCCGTATTGAATTGGGGATCAGACAGCGCGATGCGCGTCGGCGGCAGCGGCAAGCCCATTTCCACCCCAAAGGCGCAATGCAGGAAGTCGCCGTCCCGCTCGAGCAGGAAAATCGAGAAGTGGGTCGAGTCGAGCAGTCCGTGCACGTGACGGTCCAACGCCCGGAACACGGCCAACGCGTCGAGTTGCGCCGTGATCTCCTGGCCGATGGCGGACAGGTGGCTTAGGGTGGCGCTGGTCTGCGCCAGCACTTCCGCGCGCTGGACTTCGGCGGCGGCGAGCTGGCGATCACGCTCGGTCTGGTGCTGCACCTGCATTGCAATTGCGCGGTTGGTCGCTTCCTGGCTGTTGCTGCGGTCGCGGGCCGCATTGGCCTGCACCGAGAATTCGTAAGCGCGCGCAAAGTCGCCGAGCGCCGCATATTCGCGCGCCACGGAAGCGAGCAATTCGCCCGGGACGATGTAGCCGTCGATGGTAGCGGCGATCGTCAGCGCTTCACGCAGGTACTGCAGCACGGACATCGCATTGCCGGCATGGATATCGGCCAGCACGCGCAAGGCTGCGATCTGGCTGAACGGATCGTTCAGTTCGCGCGCCAGCGCCAGGGCCGACATGGCGGCGGCCTGCGCTTCCTGCATCCGTCCCAGTCCCGCTAGTGCATGCGCCTGGCCGCGCCGCGCGCCACTGTGGAAATCGCTCTGCGCCAGCGCGTGGCCACGCTGTTCCAGCTCGCGGAAGCTGGCCAGCGCAGCTGCGTAGTCGCCCAGGTCCAGCGCCAGGTCGCCCTGGTATTCCAGCGCCATGACGAAGGTGCGCGAACCGGACAAAGGCGCCAGCATCTGCAGCGCATCGCGCAGCAAGGCCTTGGCCGCCCGCCGCTGGCCCAGGTGGCGCATCGTTTCCGCCGATTGCATCTGGGTCAAGCCGATGCACATCGGCCAGCCGGTCGGCCGCGCCAACTCCAGTCCGCGCTGCATCCATTCCAGCGCGGCGTCGTGCGCATTCAGCCGGGTGAAGGCGTTGCCGATATTGGTGGCGAGGATCACGGCACGCCGCACCTGGCCGGAAATCAGAGCCGCTTCGAAGGCGGCGATCAGGTGGCTGATGGCGCGGCCGAATTCCGCCGCCTGGAAAGCTGCGGTGCCAAGGTAGTCGGAAATCCAGCCGGCGACGACCGGATGGCGGCCCGCGAGATCGATCGCAAAGCGCTTGCGCCAGCGCTCGTTGGCCGCCGGCGCGTTGCGGAACACGCTGAAAAGCGCCGCCAGGCTTTCGAAAATATCGATGCGCATGGCATCGCCCGAAGCGCGGGCATCGGCGATGGCCAGCGCCAGCTCATTGTCGCAGCCGGCCGAATCGCCGCGGTCGACGGCGATCCAGGCCAGCAGGCTGTGGGTGTCGGCCGCGCCCAGCCGGTCGTTGTGGCGGGCAAATTCCAGCATGGCCCGTTCGGCGATGGCGCAGGCGGTGTCGAGGTCGCCGTCGAGCCAACTGGTTTCGGCTTTGATCAGCTCCCAACGCGCAGCCAGCACACGCCTTTCCGCCGCCGGCAAAAGATGGGCTAGCGGAGTTGCTTCGGCGACAAGTTGCGCGGAACGCACACCGTCGCGCTGGCGCAGCTGCCAGGCCAGCAGGGAAAGCAGCATCAGGCGATGTTCGCCCTCAGAATACGGTAATTCTGCTTCCCACAGGGCCAGCTCTTCGTCCAGCGCGAACAAATCCACTACTTGATATCCTTGAAATAGGTGTTGCAGCGAAGAATCATACCGCACGGCCGCACTTTTCGGTGTTCAAGTAGCTTAAGCTTGCTTAAGGAACAAGCATGCGGCCTTGCGGCCGCTATCTTCAGCGCCGTTCCGGCTTGTTGTCGCGACTGCTTGAATCGGGCTTGTTGCCGCCGGTCGTGCCATGCTCGTGGCTATCGGCCTCGGTTTGCGGCTTGTTGCCGGCGCCGCTGCTGCCCTGGGTGCCGCTGCTACCCACCGTCGAGCTGCCGCCCTTGATGGCAGCGTTCAACTGCTCGGCATTGTTCAGGTGCTGGTGGATGGTTGGCTGCAAACGGGTGGCCAGCGATTTCAGTTCGCTGTCCTGGGCAGTCGATGCGGCCTTGCTCACCAACTGGTGCGCTTCCTTATGGGCCTGGACCCCGGCCTGTTCCATGTAGCTGCGGTCGAACTTGTCGCCCGATAGTTTTTCCAGCTTGGCGGCCATGGCTTTATGCTTGGCATCCAGTTCGGTCGGCAGCGTCACGCTGCGCGTCGCGGCTACCTTGCGCACTTCTTCCAGGCCCTTGGTATGGTCATCGACCATTTGCTGGGCGAAGCTCTTGACCCGGTCGCTCTGGGTCTTTTGCAAGGCCAGCTTGGCGGTCTCGATTTCCGCCATATTGGCCATAGCGAGATCGGTCAGCATTTTCTGGTCCGCCTTGGCGAGACCTTCAGCCCAGGCGCTTCCCACACCGAGCAGGGCCGACAACACAGCTACACGCATGAAATTGTTCATCGCATCCTCCGTGACAGAATTGGCGGAAAATCATTTTAGGCAGGATGGAATAAGCTGGCCACACGCTACGTATACGCAATACCCAACACACAAGGAGCTTAAAAATGAAAGTCATCGTCTTGACCCTGGCTGCCCTGCTGAGCACTGCTGCAGTCGCTGCCGAACCATTGAAAAAAGCCGATGGCGTGTATGTCGACGCCGCCGGCATGACCGTCTACACCTTCGACAAGGACGTCGCCGGCAGCGGCAAGAGCGCCTGTGCCGATGGCTGCCTGAAAAACTGGCCTGCCGTTGCCGCCAACGGCGAACTGGCCGCGCCCTGGTCGGCCATTACCCGCGATGACGGCAGCAAGCAACTGGCCTACAAAGGCAAGCCGCTGTACCTGTTCGTCGGCGACAAGAAAGCCGGCGACCGCGCGGGCGACAACGTCAAGGATATCTGGCACGTCGTCAAGGATTGAGCGGATGCAGGAGCTGCATGAACGATTGCTGGCCTGCCTGCCGCGCCTGCGCCGCTATGCGCGGGCGCTGACCGGCGATAACGCCAGCGCGGACGACCTGGTGCAGGACACCGTGGAACGCGGCTGGGCGCGCATCGCCCAGTGGCGGCCGGACGGCGACTTGCGCGCGTGGTTGTTCGGCATCATGCACAACCTGCACATTGACCAGTTGCGGCGCTTGCCGCCGCCTGCCGTAGAGCTCGATGACGCGGACCTGCCGGCCGCCCCTTCCACGGCAGCGCTGGACCTGCGCGACCTGGAGCGCGCCTTGCAGCAACTGCCGCCAGCCCAGCGCGAAGTCCTGCTGCTGGTGGCGCTGGAAGAAATGCGCTACGAAGACGTGGCGGCCGCGCTCGATATCCCGCTTGGCACCGTGATGTCGCGTCTGAGCCGCGCACGCGAAAACTTGCGGCGCCTGATGGCAGGGCAGCCGCCAGCCGCCGCCTTGAAAGTTGTGAAATGAACGAAGCCGAATTGCAAGCCTGGGTCGATGGCCGCCTGCCGCCGGATCGGCAGGCAGCGGTCGATCGCTACCTGGCCGACCACCCTGCCGAAGCCGCGCGGCTGCAAGCCTACCGCGAGCAGAATGCCGCGCTGCACGCGCTGTTCGACGATGTCCTGGACACCCCCGTGCCCGAAACACTGCATCCGCCACGGCCCGGCGGCGCGCCCTCCCCGGCGTGGACCATCCCCGCCTGGCGCCGCATGGCCGCCATGGTGGCGCTGGCGGTCGGCGCCGGCATGGTCGGCGGCGCAGCCGGCTGGACGCTGCGCGGCGCGGGAACGGGCGCCGGCGCCGGCCTGGCACCCAGCGGCGCGGCACAGATCCTGGCCGCCCTGCCGCGCCAGGCCGCCATCGCCCACGCCGTCTACACACCCGAAGTCAAACACCCGGTGGAAGTCGGCGCCGACCAGCAGCAACACCTGGTGGCCTGGCTGTCGAAACGCGTGGGCAAGCAACTCCGCCCGCCGCAACTGGCGAAACAAGGCTATGAGCTGGTAGGGGGACGCCTGCTGCCCGGCGACACCGGCCCGGTAGCGCAATTCATGTACGCCGACGCCAGCGGCCAGCGCCTGACGCTCTACGTCAGTTCCGGCCAAAAGCAGAACCGCGACACCGGATTCCGGTTCGCGCAGGAAGGCAATCTGGGAGTGTTCTACTGGATCGACGGCAGCTTCGGCTATGCGCTGTCGGCTGCCGTCGGGAAGAATGAGCTGTCGCAGGTCGCCAACGCGGTCTACGAACAGCTCCAGCCTAATTAGGCATGCGGCGGCCGGCTTCGGTGATACGGTTACGCATCACTTCCGGTGCAGCAGGCCCTGGCGCGAACATATAGTCCTCGTCATTGATGGCCAGGCCACTATTCGCGTCGACCAGGACCTGGTCGGCCGGCTTGCCGGTTTCGCGGCTCACCACCAGCAAGCTGGCGCCTTCCGGCGACAGGTGCTCATTACCCCAGGCGATGAAGGCCAGCAGCACAGGCTTGAAGTCGCGGCCAGCCTTGGTCAGGATGTACTCGTAGCGTGGCGGACGGGTGCTGTACTGGCGGCGCTCCATCAGGCCGCCCTCGACCAAGCCGGCCAGACGGCGGGTCAGCATGTTCGGCGCGATCTTCAGGCTCTTCTCGAATTCATCGAAGCGGGTCAGGCCGTAGAACGCATCGCGCAGAATCAAGATGCTCCACCACTCGCCTACCTTGCCGAGGCTACGCGCGATCGGGCAGGGCATTTGGCCAAAGTCGGTATGTTTCATGTTGCCTCCTAGTCAGTTGGTTTAATTTAACCAGTTGAATGCTTCAGACTCAATTGAACCGCGAAAACACCCCTAAAAGACTCACCAAAAATCACTCTTGCAAGGAACGTGGCTATCTTCTTTCCATTCGGCGTTGTTGCGGCGCACATTACTTTTGCCAGAGGAGAGAACGCCTTTGCCCGATGTGAAATGCGCAACATTTTTTTAAACTTGGGCATAATAAGCAACACTGCCGACCCCGGATAACCATGTACCTGACCAGCGATGCACAAGTGCGAAATATTTTGATCGTGGATGATTCCGCGTTCGAACAGCGCATGCTCGTCGACCTGTTAAGCGAAATGCCCTACCGCGTATCGGTGGCGTTCAATGGTGAACAGGGGTATCAACTGGCGCTTTCCGGCCAGCCCGACCTGATCCTGCTGGACGTGCGCATGCCGAATATGGACGGCTACACCTGTTGCCGCCTGTTAAAAGCCAACCCGGCCACGCGCGATATCCCGATTATTTTCCTGAGCGGCACCGAGGCGGTGGAAGACCGCATCATGGGCCTTCAGCTTGGCGGCGTGGACTTTGTCAGCAAGCCTTTCACGCCGGGTGAACTGGCGGCACGCATCCACGTGCACCTGAATTTGATGAAGCGCCCCCCGGCGGAAGCTGCCGAAGCCGAACCGGTCGACACCGATTCGGTGATCGTCAACGCAGCCAAGCGCCTGATCTACGACAACCTTGCTGCCCTGCCCGGCCTGGCGGAAATCGCCGCCAGCGTGGGCACCTACCGCGAAAAGCTGAACCAGCTTTTCCGCACCCATACCGGCATGACCGTGTTTGCCTACATTCGCGAAGCGCGCATCCAGCGCGGCATGCATTTGCTGCGCGATACCGACATGGACGTGCAGGACATTGCGCTGCTGCTGGGCTTTGCCAACGCCGGCAATTTCGCTACCGCCTTCCGCGAGCGGATGGGCACGACCCCCAGCAGCTACCGCGCCACAATCATCAAAACTTGTGATTGACTTTGACTGACAGGAAGCGGCCGCGCGGGTCGCCCTGGGTGTAGTCGAAGAAGTTGAACGAGCTATCCCACGAAGGCTTGCTGTCAAAGGCATTGGCCAGCAGCAGGTTGACGCTGGTGGCAGTGCTGATCTTGTAGCCCACGTTCAGGTCCACGGTAGCGAACGGCTTGACACGCTCGCCAGGGCGGGTGGTCTGCTCGTAGCCGTCGACATAATTCCAGGCGGCGTTGCTGGTCCACTGGTCCAGCTCCCAGGTGGCGCTGGTGGTGCCGCGCCATTTCGGAATCGAACCGAAGAAGTTGGTGCCGGCGCCATTGGTCAGCGGCTCGCCGGTTCCAAGCGGCTGCGAGTACTTGAACACGCGGCTCAACTGGCCATTCAGGGTCAGGTTGCCGTAGGCGGTCTTCGGCAGCTTGTAGCGCAGGTCGACGTCGATGCCGCTTACCACGCGCTCGCCCTGGTTGGCGTACTGGCGGTACAGGGTCAGGATGCGGCCCTGTGCATCGCGCACCACTTTTTCAGGATGGATGCTTTCGTTGGCCAGGATGGTGTCGGTGCTTTCGGTGTCGATCACGCCCTTGGTGCGGATGTGGTAGAAGTCCACGCCCACGCTGCTGTTGGCCGACGGCGATACCACGAAGCCCAGGTTCAGGTTCCTGGAGCGCTCAGGCGAGAGCTCGGTATTGGCCATCGTGATATTGGTCACGCCGCGGGCCTGGCTTGGCGTGATCGGGTCCAGCTTGTCGATCACGGACCCGTAGCTGACCGAAGTCGAATTGGTGATCTCCGGCAGCGACGGTGCACGGAAACCGCGCGACACGGTACCGCGCAACAACAGCCACGGGGCAGCCTGGTAACGCACGCTGGCTTTCGGCGAGAAGGCGGAGCCGAAGTCGCTGTATTTGTCGGCACGGCCGGCCAGGTTGACGGTCAGCTCTTTCAGCACCGGAATGTTGAACTCGGCGAAGGCCGCAGTCACGTCGCGCTTGCCCTTGATGATGTTGATCGCAGGGCGCAGCTCGGTGCCTGACAACACGGCGGTCGAGGTGTTGGAGTTCATCTCTTCCTGGCGCCATTGGCCGCCGAAGGCGAAGCCCAGTGCACCTGCCGGCAGGTCCAGCAGCTCCCGGGAAGCGTTGAAATCAGCCACAGTCAGGGTCGATTCGGCAGGGCGCAGGGTCGACAGGCGCAGGCGGTTGCGCACTTCTTCGCTGTTCTTCGACTGGTCGGCGAAGTTGTAGCTGCCGTCGGCCAGCACTTTCTCGAATTCGTAGCGGTTGACGAAGTTCTGCACAGTTTCCTTCAGCTTGCTGCCCGAGCGGGCGATGGAAGCGTCATATTCCCAACCACTCCAGCTGCCCTTGATGCCGGTCAGCGCGCGGTAGAAGTCCACCTTGTCCTGCTTCAGGCGCGGGCCCAGGTCGAACAGGGTTGCCGTGAACGGCAGCGCAGCCGTGCCCGGATTGTTCGGATGGCCCACTGGCAGCGCCACGGTGATGTTATCGAGCGCCTGCTTGCCGTTGTTCCATGCACGCAGGCCGCTACCCACGGTCAGGGGCGCGCCGAAAGTCTGCTCCGCCCAGGAATAGCCGTACAGGCCTTCTGCATACACTTCGGTGTCTTCATTCAGTTTCAGCGTGCCGCGCAAGGAAGTGTGCACGCGCTCCACGCCCGGGATCAGGGTGCGGAATTCGGCCGGGTTATAAGCCAGCACCTGGCCGTTCTTGCCAGGCGTGATGTCGCCGTAGTTCTGCACCTGCAACGGGCCCTGCACCCCGCCCAGTTGCCTGGTCGCGTCGGACGTGCCGTAGTAATTGGTCGGAGTCCACGCCAGCGTGCCGTTGGCATAGCCGCGGAAATCGCTGCCGCGCAGGTAGGACACGTCCGCCTGCTGCAGCTTGTCGCGTTTCAGCGCATCCAGCGAGAACACCACGCTCCAGCCTTTTTCATCGAGGCTGCCAAAGCCGGTCTGCAGCGAGGCGCTGCGTTCAAGCTGGCCGGTGCCCTCGGTGGAAGAACCCACTTGCGCGCTCACCTCGGTGCCCTTGAATTCCTTGTACAGGATGATGTTGACCACCCCCGCCACCGCGTCCGAACCATAGACGGAAGAGGCGCCATCCTTCAGCACTTCGATACGCTGCACGGCGGCCATCGGCAGCGAGTTCAGGTCGACAAAGACTTCCTGCAGGTCTTGTGCCGTGGCGTAGGAAGACACGCGCTTGCCATTCACCAGGATCAGGGTGTTCTTCTGACCCAGGCCGCGCAGCGACAATCCCGCCGTGCCGGCCGAGAAACTGCCGGTGTACTGCTCGTTGTAGCTGTTGCCGCTATTGGCGGAAATCGTGCGCAGGATGTCGGCCACAGTGGTCTTGCCGGTGGCGGCCAGTTCCTTGGCGGTCAGCACCTGCACGGCGCTCGCGCCCTCTTTTTGCGAGGTGCGGATATTCGAACCGGTCACGACGACGCGGGCCAGTTCTTCGTCCGCATACGACAGTTGCGGGAAAGCGGCAGCAATGGCCAGGGTGATGCTGAGTGGCTTGATCATGTTCTTCCTTTTGGGTAAGCAGGGGCCTGCCTGCCTCGTGGGCGGGAATGGCTAAACGGTGTTGCGAGGGGTTCGGGAGAGCGTGCCTAGCGGCACATGGAGCAGTGGTGGAAGGCTTGCGTTTTCATGAGGCAACTATAACGTCGACCTTTCATTTCTGAAACTAATTAAAACTCAGACTTATATGCAATTTGAGTCTATAGACATAGTTGTCTACATTTCGCCACAGTGAAAAACGCGAAGTATACAACCATGTCTAGACACGCTATTCTAGTCGGAACGTTAAAAGGAAATAAACATGGCTACCATTCCGAAACCTACTCCGGCCGAGCTGGAACTGCTGCAAGCGATCTGGCCGTTGGGCCCGGCCACCGCGAAACAGGTGCATGAGGCCATGCTGGCCGAAAAGCCCGATCTGGCTTACGGCGCCGTGCTGCGCCTGATGCAGATCATGCATGGCAAGGGCTTGCTGATTCGCGACGAAAGCCAGCGCTCCCATATCTACGCCGCCGCCGTGGCGCGCGAGGCGATGCAGGGCAATATGCTGCAGGACCTGCTGCAGCGCGCCTTCGCCGGTTCCGCCAAGGCGCTGGTGCTGGCGGCCCTGAAAAGCGGAATCTCAAGGAAGGAACGCGAAGAAATCGAGGCGCTGCTGAAGCAGGAGAACAAGCCGAATGAATGACATCATCCACGCCGCCGGCTGGACCCTGGTCCACTTCCTGTGGCAAGGCGCCCTGGTCGGCCTTGCCGCTGCCACCCTGCTATGGCTGATGCGCGGTGCCCGCCCCGGCGCGCGCTACGCCGTCGCTTGCGCGGCGATGCTGGCCAGCCTGCTGTGGCCCGCTTACGAATTCGCCGCTGCGCTGCAAACCACGCCACGCTCGCTGCAAGCACTGATTCTGGCGGGCGGAGACCGCGCGTTCGCCCAAAGCGAACTGCTGGCCAATATCGACAGCCACCTGCCGATGCTGGTCGCCGCCTGGTTGGCCTGCGTAGGTGCACTGGCGCTGCGCAGCGCTTTCGGCCTGGCCTGGATCGCCCGCGCCCGCCGCAACGGCGGCCGCAATAGCCATTGGCAGCAGCGCCTGTCGAATCTTGCCGGCCGTCTCGGCATCCGCCGCGCAGTCGGCCTGCGCATCGTTGAAACGCTGGCCAGCCCGATCACCGCGGGCTGGTGGCGTCCCGTCGTGCTGGTGCCAGCGGCGCTGGTGGCGCGCATGCCGCCGGAGCTGCTGGAAGCGCTGCTGGCGCATGAACTGGCCCACGTGCGCCGCCACGACTTCCTGGTCAACTTGCTGCAGAACGTAGCCGAAATCCTGCTGTTCTACCACCCTGCCGTATGGTGGCTGTCGCGCCGCATCCGCCAGGAGCGTGAGCTGGTGGCCGACAGCATTGCCGCGCAGTTGACCGGCGAGCCGCGCCGCCTGGCGCTCGCCCTGTCCGAGCTGGAGAAGATGCAGTTCGCCTCCCATCGCGTGGCGCTGGCAGCCGACGGCGGCGACCTGATGCAACGCATCCGTGAGCTGATGGCGCCGCACCAGCATCGCAGCAACTGGAAAGCCGCAGTAGCCGCGCTTGGCGTCACCGCCGCCTGCCTGGCTGGCTATGCCCATGCGCGCGTCGACGCTGCCAAAGTGCCGGTTGCGCGCACCCCGGCCGTGGTCGACTTCAAATCCTGCTCCAAGCCACTCTGGCCCAGCGAGGACCTGCAGGCCGAACATACCGGCACCGTGACGCTGTCATTCAATATCGACAAAAGCGGCAACGTAGCCGGCTCGCGCGTCGACAAGACCAGCGGTCATACGGGGCTGGACCAGGCGGCCCAGGCTGGAATCAGCAAATGCCATTTCATACCCGCCAAGGTACGCGGCAAGCCTGTCGAAACCTGGCAGCAAATGCAGTACGTGTGGACCCTCGAATAAGGAGACAAGACAAATGAAGCAACTATGTACCGCCGCCGTGCTGGCAACGCTTACCGCTTGCGCCCACGCCGGCTCAAGCGAACCGGCACAACGCCCGGTTGTGGAATTCAGCTCGTGCGCCAAGCCGGCCTGGCCGCAGCAGGATTTGGCGGCCGGGCACACCGGCACCGTCACCCTCGCCTTCACGGTTGATGAACATGGCGCCGTCAAGGATTCGTCCATCGTCAAGTCATCCGGCCACCCTGCCCTGGATGAAGCGGCGCGCAGCGGCATCGCCAAGTGCCGCTTCAAGAACGGCCCAGGCGAGACGACCCTGCAATACGTCTGGATCCAGGAGCACGGCAAATGAGATTGGGCTCCACCATTGCAGCATTGGCGCTGTGGGCCGTATCTGCCGGCAGCTACGCGCAGGCATCCGGTGCCGCCCTGCCCTCGCACCCGTTCGTCAGCACCAGCGGCAAGGCGCAGCTGTGGATGCGCCCGGATATCGGCGAGGTCAAGTTCGAAGCCGGCGCCCAGGATGCCAGCTCGGAAGCGGCTGCCAGCCAGCTGCAGGATTTGAGCGCCAGCGTCATGCAGCTACTGGCCGAACACGGCGTGCAGGCGACCGACATCGAGTCCTACGAAGTAGAAAAGAAAACCGTCCAGGTCGGCGAAGGCGCACCGCCTGTGTATTCGATGGGCCGCCTGTTCCACGCTCGCGTGCGCGACCTGGCGCAATGGCCCGGCCTGGTTGAGATGCTGGTCGAGATGGCCCACATCACCGGCATCAGCTCCACCTTCGAGCGCATGGACGGCGACGATATCAACACCCAGCTGATGGCCGCAGCCGCCGATGACGCGCGCAACAAGGGCGCCTCCCTGGCCAAAGCCTTCGGCCGCAAGCTTGGCCCGGTGGTCGCCATCGCCCGCGGTCCTCTCGCCCAGGTCGGCGCGCCCTTCATGGAACTGCAAGCAGGCCACGAAACGCGCGGCACTGCACCGCAAACCGGCAAATACACCGTGCCCGATTCGATCGCCTATTCACAGACCGTGAACGCCATCTTCATCCTGAAGTAAAAGAAAATCCATGAAACTTCGATTGATCGCCTGCGCGGCGATGGTCTTCGCACGCGCCTACGCCCAGGAAACACCGTCGGTAGTCCAGGTAAAAGCCAGCGCCGACATGCAGCGGCGCGAGGATACCGCCGCCCGCATCATCATCAACCGCGAAGAAATCCTTCGTCACGGCGACCCGTCCGCGCTGGATGTGATGCGGCGCCTGCCCGGCATCACCGTGGCCGGCAATACACCGCGCATGCGCGGCCTGGGCGCCGGCTACACCCAACTGCTGGTCAATGGCGAACGCCCGGTACCCGGCTTTTCGCTGGACACGCTCGCGCCCGACATGATCGAGCGCATCGAAATCCTGCGCGCCAACACTGCGGAATTCAGCGCGCAAGCCATCGCCGGCAGCATCAACATCGTATTGCGCAAGGCGCCCGGCAAGCGCTCGCGCGAATGGAAGCTGGCGACGGGCGTGCCGCGCCATTTCGGCAGCGATCGCGCGGAGATTGCCTTGGCAGACAAAGGCGACGACTTGTCGTACACCGTGAATGCCAGCCTGCAGCACATCGCCAACGAACGGAGCGAAATCGGCAGCGTGCAGCACAGCGATGTGGACGGCAAGGTGGATGCGCTGCGCAACGACGATGGCAATTCGCTGGCGCGCGGCTACATCCTGAACCTCAACGTACGCCTGGCGTGGACACTGCAAGCCGGCGAAACGATCAGCTGGAATACCTTTGGCAGCGCCACCCTGTTCCGCTTTGACCGCGCCACCATGCAGCAGGTGGAGTTCGGCCCCGGTTACCCGTATGGACGTGAGGACATGCACCGCAGGGATCTCACCCACATCCTGCGCACCGAGCTGGCCTGGTCACGCAAACTGGAAAGCGGCGCGCGCCTCGATGCGTCCTTCAGTCTCAATGGCAACGACACCCGGCGCGACCGCCAATACAGCGCCGGCAGTCCGCAAGGCGCGGCACTGCTGGCGCGCAGTTACGAGACATCGCCCGACAGCAGCGGCGCCGCCACCACCGGAAAATACACCTGGCCTGGGGCAGGCAGCCACACCGTGAGCGCCGGCTGGGACATCAGCCAGAACACGCAGCGCGAACGCGAGGTCCAGCGCGACAGCCACCCCAGCGGCCCTGCACCAATCGACTTTGACCACCTTACCGACGCTCGGGTCCAGCGTGCGGCCCTGTACCTCCAAGACGAATGGGATCTCGGCAAAGGAATGTCGCTGTATGCCGGCGTGCGGCGCGAAAGCAGCAGTACGCGTTCATCAGGCAGCGACTTTGCCGCAGCCGAAACCCGCATGACGCAAACCAGCCCGACCGTGCAAGCGCTGTGGAAGCTGCCGGGCGAACCGCGCCGCCAGGCGCGCGCCGCCCTTAGCTCCAGCTACAAGGCGCCCGAGCTGCAGCAGCTTGCGCCGCGCCGCTTCCTCAGCCTGGTCAATACCGAAGTCGAACCTGACCGCGGCGGTAATCCTGGCTTGCGGCCCGAAACCGCGCGTGGCGCCGACCTGGCGTTTGAAACTTACGGCAAGGAGGGCGAGCTGCTCTCGCTGACGCTGGGCACGCGCCGCATCCGCGACGTCATCCTCAACGTGCTGCGCCTTGAAGATGGCCGCTGGGTGGAATCGCCGCGCAACGGCGGCCGCGCGCAGACGCACAGCCTTGAACTGGAATGGAAACAGCCGCTGGACGGCACGCCGTGGCGCTTGTCCCTCAACGCAGGCCGCCACTGGTCCGCAGTGGAGTCGATACCGGGTCCCGGCAACCGGCTGGCGCGCCAGCCCCGCTGGAACGCGACGGCCGGCGCCGAATACCGCAGCGGCGCCTGGGGCGGTGGCGCAACGCTGGCCGCTACCGGCGCCGGCTGGAGCCGGGTCACGGCATCGCAATCGGCATATGCCGGCGGCCAGCGCGAACTGAGCGCCTACCTCAGCTATCGTCCCGGGATCGGCGGCCTGCTGCGCATCAGCGCCTACAACCTGTTGAAACAGTGGACGCGCGCAGGTCGCGGCTACCGGGACGTGCATGGCAGCACAGCCAGCATGTCCCGCGAATACGACGCAGCCAGGATGTACATCGGCTACGAACGGCCCTTCTAAGCCCCAGCCGCGCGTTGGCGGCGCCAATGCCGCCACGCGACCAGGGCATTGATCCAGTAAGCCACGTACAGCGCAGCGGTCAGGTACAGGCCGCGGCTGGCGTACAGCGGCACCGAGACCGTATTCACCAGCAACCATACCGGCCAGTTCTCGATGCGGCGTCCCATCAACAGGATCTGCGCGATCACCGAAAACATCAGCACCGTCGAATCGACGAACGGCGCAAAGGCATCGGTGTAATGCTTCAGCACCAGCCCATAGGCTGCCGCCGCCGCCGCCCCTGCAACAGCCATTTTCACCAGCGTCGCGGGCCGCGTGGTGCGGATATGCAGCGCATGGCCATGGTCGCCGCGCAGCCACTGGCGCCAGCCGATGATGCAGGTGGCAATGAAGAACAACTGCAGCGCCACATCGGCATATAGCTGCGAGCCATGGAACAGCACCGAAAACAGCGTGCAGCCCACAATGCCGGTCCACCATGAGTGGATATTGTTGCGGCCCGCAAGAAGGATCGAAATGGCCATCACCGCATTGGCGGCGATTTCAAGGATGCTATTCTGCATGGGTTCCCAGTACGACCAGCAAGCCACGCATGTCTGCGCCGCTTTCCTGGCGCAGCGTGCTCGGCGTGATTTCATGGATGGCAAAGCCGTGGCTGCGCGCCAGTGCTTCGATGCCGCCGCGTGAGTGGGCATAACGGCCGGAGGAACGCAGCATGAAGTCTTCCGCGCCCGCGTGCTCTTCCACGGAGAAGGCGAAACGGCCGCCGCTGCGCAGCGCCAGCCGCGCCACGGAGAATACCGGTTTCAGGTCGCCCAGGTAGACGAACACGTCGGCCGCAGCGATGACGTCAACGCTGGCCGGGCGCACCCGCAAGTAGCCCACCATCTCGCCACAATACAAGCCGTCATACAGGCCCGTATCGCGCGCGCGGTCCAGCATGTGCGGCGACAGGTCGACGCCCTCCAGCAGGCAAGCCAGTGGCCGCAGCAGCGGGCCGCACAAGCCGGTGCCGCAACCGGCGTCCAGCACATCGAGCTCGCCCGGCGGAAGGTGGCGGCGCAAGGCCTCCACCAGCAGCGACGGAGTGCGGTAGCGCAGCACCTCCACCAGGTGGCGGTCGAAATTGCCGGCATACTGGTCGAACAGCGCCTTCACATACGCAGCCGGCGACGCTCCGGGCGCCTGTTCGGCGCCCATGATGGCCAGCATATAGCCGACGGTTTCAGCGTCGGCGCCAAAGGCGAGCGCAGCCTGGTAGGCTTCGACAGCCTGTTCGCGGCGGCCCATGGCGCGCAGGGTGTTGGCCACACCAAGCTGGGCGCGCGCGTAGCGCGGGCGCACGGCCAGCGCATCCTGGAAGCTCGACAGCGCTTCCTCATGATCCTGGGCGCGCAGCAGCAAGGCGCCGCGCGAGCACCATGCTTCAGCATACTCCGGCTGGATGTGCAGTGCGCGTTCGAAGCCTTCCAGCGCGTCGGCCGGCTTGCCCAATGCCAGCAGCGAAACGGCGGCGCCATGCAAGGCTTCCGGATAGTCATGCCGCGCCCTCAGCGCCGCGCCGAAACCGTCCAGGGCCGCTTCGTGGCGCGCCAGCGTTTGCAGCGCCAGCGCACGGTTGCACAAGGCATCGGCGTATGCCGGCGACAGCCGCAGCGCCGCATCGTAGCTTTCCAGGGCGCGATCGAGATGCCCCAGGTGGCGCAAGGCATTGCCGCGGTTGCTCAGGGCGATGGCGTAATCCGGCTGCAGGGCCAGCGCGCGTTCGAAGCTAGCCAGCGCCTCGTCGTAGCGGCCGAGATCCTGCAGCGCTACGCCGCGGTTGCAGTGGGCGATGGCGCGGCGGCTGTCGATGGCCAGCGCGCCATCGATCAAGTCCAGTGCACGTTGGGGCTCGCCCTGCTGGCGCGCCAGGGCGCCGCTCAAATGCAGCGCATCGAAATTCAGCGGCTGGGCACGCAGCACCTCATCGTAGATGGCTTGCGCGCGACCCAGTTCGCCTTTCTGGTGCAGGGCAACGGCTTGTTGCAGGAGGGCATGTAATTCTTTCATGGGGCGTATTACACCAAGCCGTAACACGGACGTCAAACGGCCGTCATATTCGGCCAGCAAAATGCATGCACCTGGCGCTGCGGCGCCACTACCGGGGCCGGCGGTCGGGAAATATACCGGCACCACAGGTACCAGCTTTTCTCTTTACAGCGACGCTGCCATCTGAAACACTGTCCTCGTGGATACTTTCGGATGCATTCGGCCATGAGGCTGTTGCTCGCAGCACTGCTGATACAACTTGCCAGCCCTGCCGGAGCCTGTACCCTGCGCATGGCACCGGAAGAATGGCCGCCCTACTTTTATCACAATGACAAGGAAGTTCTGGGCGGCGTCGATTTCGAATTGCTGCAGGCCATACTCAAGCACGCGGGCTGCGCCCTGCAACTGGAAAAAGAAATGCCGCCGGCACGGCGCAATGTGCTGTTTCAGCAGGGCAAATTGGACCTGCTGATGGCCGCTTCCGCCACCGAGGAGCGGCGTGGCTATGCCCGTTTCAGCCTGCCCTACCGGCAGGAGACGGTTGGGCTGTTCACCGTGCCCGAAAAACTGGATAAATTCCGCCGCATCGACAGCTTCCAGGACATCGTCAAGCAGCACGCCAGCCTGCTGGCGCCGCGCCTTGGTTATTACGGTGACGACTATGAACGCGCCCTGCCGCTGCTGAATGCGGAAGGACGGCGCAGCGTTTTCGGCACCTTCGAGCAGGGCGTCAAGATGCTGGAAGCCGGGCGCGGCGACCTGATCATGGGCGATGCCAATGCACTGCGCCACATCGCACGGCAGCAGAACGTCAAGATCGCACAGTTGTCCTACCTGCCCTACCGCGCACCGGTGCATTTGATGCTGAACGCCGCCAGCACCACGCAAGCGGAACTCGCACGCATCAACCAGGCGATCACCCAGCTGGAGCAGAACGGCACGCTGGCTGCTATCAGGGCTCGCTACGGCGTCAATTAATCGAGAAATTCGCGTACCGCTGCATAGAGCTGCAAACGGGCAGCTTCCAGGTGCATCACGTGGGTGCCGCGCGGGATGGTTGCATAGCGCGCATCTTTGATCGCGGCCAGCAGCGCGCGGTAGTCGGCATCGCTGGGCCATGCGTCCCATTCGCCGCGTACCAGCAGCACCGGCATGTCCAGCCGTGCAGGATCGTAATAGCTGCGGCCCTGCTGCAAGTCCGCCAGGTCGGCACTGGGGCCGGACGGGAATCGTACCGGTCCTTCGCTGCGCGCGTCCGACGCCAGCCATTGTGCACCCCAGCGGGTGAAAATATCGGCGTGCAGCAGCGGCGCTTCCTGCGGCGGGCGCAGGCTGTCCATGGCGGCAATGCGCTGGGCGGGCGTCAGTTCTTCATAAGCACCGGCGGGTGCTGCCAGCGCATCAGCCGGCGCACGGGCCGGGCGCGGAGTGACCGCCGCAAACAACACCAGTTTTGCTATCCTGGCCGCGTGATCCTGGGCGTAGCGTGCAGTCACCGAACCGCCCCAGGAGTGCCCGACCAGCAGCACTTGCCGCTTGCCCGTCCTGCGCAGGATTGCGTCGACTGCGCTGCCCACGTCCTGCGCCACCTCGCGTGCACGGCCGGGCGGCGACGGTGCATCGGCGGCATAGCGGTCCGACAGGCCGTAACCCGGAAAATCGAGCGCATACACGTCATAACCGCGCGCCGCCATCCAGTCCATCCACGACTGGCCATCCATGCGGAAATCGAAGGACAATCCCGAGGGGAATGAAGATCCATGCACGAACAGCACGGGCAGCGCGCCATTGGCACGGTCTGGTGCGGTATGGCGCACGCGCGCCACCAGGGCGGGCTGGTGGCTGGGGATGTCGATGACTTCGTAGGCTGGCATGGCTGGCTCCCGTAAAAGCCATCATGCTAGCGGCCTCGCCTTCGCAACAATTCGCCCGCCGACGAAGGATGGATGCGTCAGCAAACCTTGAAGACGCGCAGCCATTCGCAAGTCCACATGCTGACGCGGTGCAGCAGCCCGGCAGGATCGCCCCAGATAAAGAAGGCGGCTGCAGCCAACACCAGCACGAAGACAAATCGCTTCATTTCAGCACATAACTCGCCAGGACAGCCTGCACCTCATAGATGCTCAGGCGCTTGTTGAATTTTTGCGTGAACGGTTCCGCGGTGCTGGAGATCCAGATCTTCAGCTCCGCGTCGAGGTCCAGCGTGCCGCCGGTCTCGATGCTGAAATGCGTCACGCTCTTGTAAGGGATCGAGTGATACTCCTTCTTGCTGCCCGTGACACCCTGGATATTCACCACCACCAGGCGCTTGTCGGTGAACACGAAATAGTCGCGTATCAATTGGTAAGCATGCTCCACTCGCTCATTGGGCGCAAGGACTTTCGCAAAGTCTTCCCGCAAGTCCGCGATGTCGATCTTGGACGCGTTGCCCAGCATGCCGTCAAGGATTCCCACTTCAAACCTCCTTCTCAATGTTCAAAGTGGGAATCTACCACGTTACAGGCGGCAGCTAGCCACCGGAGTGGGTTCCACCACAAAGCTGTAATGGGCGGTGTAGTCACCCTGGATTGGCTGTGTGCCGGAGGCGCCGGCGTTGGGCCCGATGATGTAGGTTTGCGCCTTGGGTATGCCGCCATCGGCATAGGCCGCAATATCGGTCGTGGCATTGCCGTAGGCGCGCACGATGTTCAGGCCGACCGTATTGCGCAGGTAGCGCACATAGTCGGTCTTGAACTGTTGCGTATTTGGCGGGATCGGTCCGTCGCCGTAGGGGTTGGAGTGGTAATGCCATTGGCCCATGTTCTGGATTTTCAACCATTCCAGGCCATCCTTGGTGACCCAGTACGGCCGGCCGGTGAGGAAGATGACCTGGTAGCCTTTCTGGCGGTAGGCGTTGACGACTTGCGTCGCATAGGAATACGCGGTTGCGGTCTTGACGCCGACATAGTCGGCATAGGCCTCGAAATCGTTGATGGTCAGGGTCCCGTCAATATCGAACAGCACCGCATCGCGGTTCGGATCGACCACGCTCAGGTAGCCGTTGGTGCTGCTCAGGTCCCCCTCCACCACGAAGCGCACCACGTAGTCGCCGACCGCACGCACACCCAGCGGCACATTGACCTTGCCGTCGCTATCGGTGATGAAGCTGCCGAGATACTGCCATTGCTGCATGCCGGTGCCGTATAGATAGGCGTGTACCCGTTCGCCTTCCAGGTCCTTGTGCAGGACCGCGTCGTAATCGAACTTGCCGGTGATCGTTGCGGATTGGCCCGCCTTGACGATGACGTCATGCGCCATATGCCAGGGCTGGTACAAGCCGGCCAGGATGGTGTTGCCGAAATGGGAAAACGCCTTGCGCGCGGGGCCGGACAGTGTGGGCGGGTTGGCCGCCGTCGAGTAGTCCGGGCAGGCTGCCACGGCAGGCAAGGCGGAAATGGCGCACGCGATCACGACCGCACAGCGAACGATTTTCAACATTGGTTCCTCCTTTAAGTGGTTGGTGCCGGCAAAACTAGCAGGACTCTGCTACAAGTAAATGACCGCACGAGCCAAAATCTTAGAGGTTCACCTCCATCGTGCGCATGGCTTTCCTGGGTTAAGTTTGCCGGTTCACGGCTCTTACTTTCGGAGGCAGAATGAAACTGGCAGGCGTCATCGTTTCTCTCCTGTTCGGGATGCAGGCATTGCACGCTGCGGACCTGGGCCTGGGCATCCGCACGCAGTACGACGTGGCGATGGACACGCCGCTGAACCGCGTCCAGGTACTGGGCGCCCATAACGCCTGGAACGACAGCAGCGCCACCTGGGCCAACCAGCGCTGGCCGATGAACCAGCTGCTCAATTCGGGCATCCGCAACGTCGACCTCGACCTCCATATGAACAACGGTGAGGTGCAGCTATGCCACCAGGATTGTTCGGCGATTTACGGCGCAGCCGACAACTACCCCAATGAACTGTGGAAGATCCGCAACTGGCTTGATGCCAATCCGAAGGCGATCGTCTTCATCGACCTGGAAGACCGTGCCAACGACCAGGCCGGCGTGGTGGGGCCATTGGCCACGGTCTTCGGCGCGCTGCTGTACAAGCCCTCCGACAAGCCAGCCAACCGCTGGGAATCGCCGCGCGAGATGATCGCCCGCGGCAAGCACGTGATCGTCAAGTCTGCCAACAATACCTACGACGGCGCGGTGATCTGGCACGGCCCCCTGTTCGCGACCGGCGCCGCCAGTGGCTGGAACAGCCGGCAGGTCAAATACGTCAACACCGCCAACTGCACGGTGGACGGCGCGCCAATCGACCAGGAGAAAATCTACGCGGTCTCCGATTCCAAACTGGGCAAGGACGTGCTGCCCGATTCCTGGGTCGACGAAACCGGCACCATCGACGCTTCCAATATCCCTGCCCTGCTGCGCTGCGGCGTGGACAACGTCGACGCCGACCGCTGGGATGACGGCATGATTGCCTCCGCCATCTGGTCCTGGGCTGACGGCGAGCCAAACGACTACAACAACGAAGACTGCGCCCAAATGCGCGGCGACGGGCGCTGGAACGATGCTGCGTGCACGGCTGCACTGCGCTTTGCCTGCCAGAACAAGGCCCAGCCCGACGACTGGCGCGTTACGGCGGCTGCCGGCGCCTGGCAAAGCGGCAGGCAGGCCTGCAGCGCGGCCTTCGGCAGCGGCTTTGCGTTTTCCGTTCCGGCCAACGCCTACATGAACGAGCGCCTGCGCCTGGCGGCCGGCGCCAATCCGGTCTGGCTCAATTATTCGGACCAGGCGGAAGAAGGCAAATGGGAAAAGTATGACGATGCGCCAACGCGCTGGGATACCGGCGCCTATGGCAACAACGAAGACCGCGCGCAGACCTTGCGACTGCCCGGCACCGCTGCGGTGCGCGCCAGCATCAGCGGCGCGCTCGGCGCCGGCGACGTGCTGCGCATTTACGACAGCAACCGCCGCTTGCTGCAAACTTACAGCGGCGCACTGGCCCATTCCCTGGTGGTGGCCGACAATGCCATCATTGCGCAACTGGTGTCCGACGGCGCCGGCACTTCCAGCGGCGCCAGCGTCGGCATCGAAGCGCTTGCCACCGCCTGGACCAGCGGCGCATACGGCAATAATGAGGACCGTTCGCAGTGGCTGGCCATTCCGGGCGCGGCTTCGCTGAAGGTCTATCTCAACGGCAGCACCGATGCCAATCGCGATTTCATCCACGTCTATGACCGCCATGGCACGCTGGTCAAATCGCTGTCCGGTGCCATCGCCACCAGTTTCATGGTCAGCGGCGACAGCGCGCGCATCCGGCTGGTGTCTGACGGTTCAATCGATGGCGCCGGCGTGACTGCCAGCGTCAAGCCCGGCGGCGCCTACGTGTTCCGCAAGCTGGTCGACGGCCGCGGCAAGTGCATGGATATCGAAGGCAATAACATGGCCAACGGCACACCGGTTCACCACTGGAGCTGCCAGGGCCAGGTTACGCAACTGTGGTACCAGGACCCGGACGGCCTGCTGCGCAACAAGAACAATCCGGACAAATGCGTCGACGCCTACGCCTTCGGTAGCGGCAACGGCGCCAAGCTGGTGGTGTGGGACTGCAACGACAAGGCCAACCAGCGTTTTTCGTGGTCCGGCCAGACCCTGCGTCCGGCCCACGCTCCCGGCAAGGCGGTCGACGTCAAGGACGCCTGGTGGGGCGCATTCGACGGCCAGGACCTGCACCTGTGGGATTACCAGGAAAGCTGGGGCCAGACCTGGCACTGGGAGTGATCAGAAGCTGAACCAGGCTGGTTGCAGGCCCTCCGCTGCCATTCGCTCTGGATCGGCGATTGGCGCAAAGCACTGCAGCCGCCCTTGCGCCTCCGATGCATAGCGATGCGCGAAGTCTTCACGCGCCGCCAGCGTCCGCAGATAGTAGTTCTCGTCGCCCCGCACCTTGTAATCGACATGGTGGCCCAGCTCGTGCAGCAAGGTGCGAAACAGGACAGTATTGCGCAGGCTGGCCGGCGTCGGGCGGAATTCGAACCCGCGCCGCGTGCCGACAATCTCGTGGCCATCGTCGCGCAGGCGCTCCAGTTCGCGCGCACTCTCCGGACCGATGTGTTTTCCCCAGCGATATGGCAGCAGCGTACATGCCTCCAGGATGATTGCGGGACCGTTCAGCCCCAGGCCTTCGAAGCTCCAGATGGCGCGGCCCCAGACCGGCGAATGCACTTCCTGTTTGCGCGTCCGCTGGCGCAGTACGATGTAGTCCACCAGCTCCAGGTGCGCCGCAGGTTGCTGCGCCAGGACAGCCACGATATCGTCGACTGTGCAGGGATAGGCAAATCCCGGCCGCGCCGGCTCGATGATGAAGACCAGCTCCCGCGCGCCAGCCTGCCGCCGCACCACTACCGGGTTGGCCAGTTGTTCGAAAAAGGCGGTGCTGCGGTTATGGTGGAACGGAATGTCGAAGTCGTTATCGCGTCCAAGGCCATTCGCCCTGGTGCCTGCATTGCGGTTGCGCCGCGTTGGATTCCAGCCAGGTCTCATGCCACTTTCCTTTTGTTTGCCAGGAAGTCCGTCGCGGCGTAAGCGGCCAGTGGGCGGGCGAAATAATAGCCTTGCAGCAGATGGCATCCCAGCTTGCGCAACTGCGCGGCCTGCATCGCATCTTCCACCCCTTCCGCCACAAGTTCAAGTCCCAGGTTGCGCGCCAGGCCAACCGCAGTGGCACAGATTTCCAGGTCTTTGGGCGACCTGCCGATGTCGCGCACAAAGCTGCGATCGAGCTTGAAAGCATGCACCGGCAGCAGCTTCAGGTAGCCGAGCGAGGAATAACCGGTGCCGAAATCGTCAATCGACAACCGCACGCCAAGGCTGCGCAAAACCTCCAGCCTTTCGATGGAACGCTGCGGGTCCTGCATCAGCACCGACTCCGTGATTTCGAGTTCCAGGTCGGCGTCCCGCAGCGCGGCACGCTGCAAGGCCAACTGCACTGTATCGCCAAGGTCCGACAGGAGCAACTGCTGCGCCGACAGGTTGACCGCCACGCGAACATCGGTGAAACCGTTTTCACGCCAGCTTGCCAATTGCTGGCAGGCGGCATCGATCACCCACGAGCCGATGGCGGCGATAGCGCCAGTCGCTTCTGCCAGCGGAATGAACTTGTCCGGCATCACCAGGCCCAGCGTCGGATGATGCCAGCGGATCAGCGCTTCCATGCACACCACGCGATCAGAGACCGCACACACCTGCGGCTGGTAATGCAGGATGAACTGTCCTTTGTCGAGCGCATCCTTCAACTCGTTTTCCAGGCCGATGCGTTCACTCAGCGACTGCTGCAACGAAGGATGGAACACGCGCAGGTTGCCCGGTCCGGCATCGCGCGCCTGATGCAGGGCCAGGCCTGCCGAGGCCAGCAAGTCTTCTGCCGACGAAGCGTGGTCAGGATAGACCGCAACGCCGGCGCTGAATGTCATGTTCAGCACCGTTCCCGGAATGCTGAACGGCGCCTTGACCGCTGCCAGGATTCCTTCCACTTCGCTTTCAATCCCGGCCCAGGTCTTGTGGCCGGCAATGCCGACCACAAAACGCGCACTGCCAAGGCGCGCCACCAGCATGCGATTGCCGCAGTGATTGCGCAGGCGCTGCGCCACCTCCACCAGCAACTGGTTGCCGGCCTCGTAGCCGCGCGTGCCATTGATGATCGCCAGGCGGTCCAGGTCAAGCAGCAGCACGCCCATCCTGGTCAGGTTCGACTCGCTCGTGACGAACATCTTATGCAGCATGTCCAGCGCGCCGACGCGATTTGGCAAGCGTGTCAGCGCATCGTTGCTCAACGCATGTTCGAAGCGCAGGCTGGCGCGTTTGTGGCTCTCGACTTCGCGTTCCAGCGCAGCGCTGATGCGGATCTTCTCTGTCATGCGCTGGGTCGCTTCACGCCGCACCAGTAGCAGGTAGGAAGCAGCCAGGAACAGGAAACCGAAGCCGCTCAGGTAAGGCAATTCCAGCTTGCCTGCATCGCTGGCGCCGCCGAGCGCAGTCGTGACAATAATCAGCGCCACCGATATCCATACCAGGCGGTTGGAAAAGCGCACACGCTGGCTGCGGGCGCGAATGCAGAAGATGGCGGCATACACCGCCGCTCCCAGCGACAGCAGGCGGTTGACTGTGTAGGCCGGCGTCGTCTCCCCGGCCAGCAGGAAGGCATGCTCGCCCCACCACAATTCGCCGGGAACATCGATTGTCAGCGCGGAAAAGCGATAGCCGTAAGGAGCGGCAAAGTTCTCAGCCACCAGCCAGGCAGTCACGCAGCCCACCGCGTAAGCCAGGCGGAACGACCCCGTGCGCGCATCCAGCGAGGCAAGCAGGTACCAGATCTGCGGCACCAGCAGCAGCGAAAAAAAGTTCACCCATTTGTGTGCCGCAATGGCAGCCGCCAGGTTGGGAGCATGCTGCTGCTGGACGTTGGAAAATTGGAACAACGCGAACGTCAGGCAGATCACGGCGAAGGTCCAGCAAGCCCGCACATAGGAGCTGCTGCGTGCCAGCAAAGCCGCCTGGAATGCACACATTGCTAGCGCTCCCACGGAGACCAGGTAGAGCGAAGCAATGGGAGTATCCATACAGTCCTCGGTTTTCTTTTTGGCAATTCGCGTTATTTTATTACAAACATGAGCCCGGGCCATTGTTCTTTGAAAGGAACGCAGCCGGCAGCATTTGCGCCCATCGCCACCAGACGCATTCGCACATACTGACTTGGTAGTTATACCAAGACCAGCTGCGGAGTTCTTCATGAAAAGTGTCATTGCTGTCTATAGCGCCCGCGCCAGCAATGGGTCGGCGAACGAAGACTGCTGCAGCGCGGCTGGCTGCGAATAGCGAGGGCAAGGCAGGCTGGCAATTACGCGACAGCTTCCCTTTGCTCCATCAGGAAATTGGTGGCGGCATGCGCCGCAAGCGGGCGCGCAAAGTAATAGCCCTGCAGCAGGTTGCAGCCCAAATGACGCAATTGCGCCGCCTGCACCGTGTCTTCCACGCCTTCAGCAACTATCTCAAGGCCAAGCTTGCGCGCCAGGCCGACTGCGGTAGCGCAGATTTCGAGATCCTTCTCGCTGGTGCCGATATCGCGCACGAAACTGCGATCGAGCTTGAACGAATGCACCGGCAGCATTTTCAGGTAGCCGAGCGAGGAATAGCCGGTGCCGAAGTCGTCGATAGACAACCGCACGCCCAGGCCGCGCAAGGCCTCCAGCCTTTCAATCGAACGCTGCGGATCCTGCATCAGCACCGACTCGGTGATTTCGAGTTCAAGGTCGGCGCCCATCAGGCCAGCGCGCCGCAAGGCCGATTGCACATTATCGTCCAGGTCGTCCAGCAGAAGCTGCTGCGCCGACAGGTTGACCGCCATGCGTACCTCGCTGAAGCCCAGGGCACGCCAATCCTGCAATTGGCGGCAAGCGCTTTCGATCACCCACCTGCCGATTGCCGCAATCGTGCCGGTCGATTCTGCCAGCGGAATGAATTTGTCCGGCATCACCAGGCCCAGCTCCGGATGCTGCCAACGAATCAGGGCTTCCATGCCCAGCACGCGTTCCGTGACGGCGCAGACTTGCGGCTGGTAGTGCAGGAACAGCTCCCCGTTCTCAAGCGCTTCCTTCAGCTCATTTTCCAGGCCGATGCGCTCGCTCAGCGATCGCTGCAGCGACGGATGGAAGGTGCGCATGCTGCCCGGGCCCGCATCGCGTGCCTCGTGCAGGGCCAGGCCCGCCGATGCCAGCAAGTCTTCCGCCGATTCGGCGTGGTCCGGATAGATCGCCACACCGGCACTAAATGTCATGTTCAGGATGCTGCCCGCCACCGCAAAGGGCGGCTTGATCGCGGCCAGGACGCCTTCCACTTCGCGCTCAATTCCTCCCAGGGTCTTATGGCCGGCAATGCCGACGACAAAACGCGCGCTGCCAAGCCGCGCCACCAGGCGGCGCTTGCCGCAGTGCTCGCGAAGGCGCTGCGCCACTTCGATCAGCACCTGGTTGCCAGCTTCATAGCCGCGCGTGCCGTTGATGATTGCCAGGCGGTCCAGGTCGAGCAGCAGCACCGCCATCCGGGTCATGTTCGACTCGCTCCAGGTAGCCATGGACTGCAGTTTCTCCATCGCCCCCTCGCGGTTGGGCAGCCGGGTCAGCGCGTCGTTGGTCAGGGCGCGCTCGATGCGCCTGCTGGATAGCTTGTGGTTCTCCAGTTCACGCTCCAGCGCGGCGCTGATACGGATCTTCTCGGTCAGGCGCTGGGTCGCTTCGCGCTTGACCAGCAACAAGTAGGACGCAGCCAGGAACAGGAAACCGAAACCACTCAGGTAAGGCAGCCGCAGCATGCCGGTATCGGTTGCGCCGCCCAGCGCCGTGGTCGCCACCACCAGTGCCGCCGAACTCCACACCAGGCGGTTCGAAAAGCGCGCCTTCTGGCGCTGCACACGGACGCAGTAAATGGCCGCAAAAATCGCTGCGCCCAGCGATAGCAGGCGGCTGACCGAATAGGCGGCCGTCGTTTCACCGTAAAGCAGGAAGGCGTTGCCGCCCCACAGCAGCTCTATCGGCGCATCCGTCTGCAATGTGGAAAAGCGGTAGCCATAAGGCACCATGAAATTGTCCACCGCCAGCACGGCCGAAATGAAGGCGATGCCGTAGGTAAGGCGGAACGCGCTCGGGCTCGGATCCAGCGAGGCGACCAGGTAGCAGAACTGCGGCGCCAGCAGGAGCGAGAAGAAATTGACCCATTTGTGCGCCGTGATCGCCTCTGCCAGCCCCGGGGCCAGTTGCTGCTGTACGTTCGTGTACTGGAAGCAGGCAAATGTCAGGCAGATCACCGCAAACGCCCAACACGCCCGCACATAGGAGCTGTTGCGTGCCACCAGCGCCGACTGGAACGCAGACATTGCCAGCGCACCCGCGGAGATCAGGTAAAGCGAAGCAATGGGAGTATCCATATGACCTTGTCAGTGATTGTTTTCAAAGGCGATAACCTCGTCGCCAGCCTGCGCTTCGCAACCCGCACCCATCGCATCCCAGCCACGCCGGATCACGATTTGGTTCGCGTTGTAGCAAAGCTCAATGCGTCGCGCTTGTGGCGCTTCGCGGCGAACAAAATGCTCAATCGATGAAGGCATGCTGACGCGCATTGTTTGCGCACGCAGGTCTTCATCAGGATGGTCGATCACATGTACCAGCGGCACAAAATGCGCCGCAATTACCAGCGTGCGGCCAACGTTGACCGGCTCCGCTTGGTAGCCGCGTTCACGCAGCCAGCGCTGCGCTTCTTCGCGTTGCGGCGCAGCCGCACCCCAGGCGCTGGCGATCAGCTCCACCAGCCACTGGTTGCAGTTCTGGTAGCGCGTGCTGTAGGCGTAGGCGTTGGCGCTGTATTCGCCCGCCAGCAGCGACAGCGGAATTTGTGCGTCAAGTGCCGCCGCTTGCAGCTTTCCCGCTTCCCCCTCCGGTAATAGCACCAGCGACAGGTGGCCTTGCGAAGGTTCTTCCGCGCCGAGCACGAAACCGGCCATGCCCTGGTCGAAGATGCGCGGGCGCTTCTCGTCGCAAGCGTAGTAGAGCTGGCGCACCGACCACGGGCTGTTTGGACTCGATTTCAGCGCCAGGCCGGCATGCGAATAGCGCAGGCCGACACGTGCCAGGTCAAGGCCGGCACGCGACACCACGGCGGCCGTGGCGCCCGAGCTATTCAATTCATCCTTCACCACGGCTGCAAAACGCAGCACGTGGTCCTGCGCCGCCGCCGTAACTTTCGCCGGACGGTCGCAGAACATCATTCCACCAGCCTGCGCTGCGGTATTCCAGCCCAGCGCGAGGCAGGCGGAGATCAGATTGCGTGCGAGCGCAGTTCGCGTTGCCATGCGTCGTCGAGGGCCAGGAAGAAGGCCTGACGGGTGTCGGCGTAAGCGAATTCATAGCCGTATGGGCGCTCGCTCACCTGCACCAGCGAACCGGTGGGCAGCGCGCGGTCGGCCAAGGCGGCTTTCGGCACGGTGAGGAAGAATTCATTACCCTGGCCTTGCAGCTTCAGGCGGGTGGCGCCTGGCTTGCCTGGGGCTTCCGCTACGTCGATCACGCGATACTGGCCTGCGGCCACTTTCTTGTCGTCGCCACTGGAGCTCTTGCTGGAGCCGCCGATGGAGTCGGACACACTACCCGAGGACTCGGAACCGGCGCTCGAGGCGGAAGAAGCGGAACTCCCGGCCTGGGCAGGGATGGCGATCGCTGCGGCCAGTACGGAAAGTGCGGCGGCGCGGCGCAGGAATTGCATGGACATTGCTGGATTCTCCGGTTGAAAAACGTCGCGTGGATTATACGCGCACTCTTGTGCGGCACGACCGCGCACTTCTGCCTTAATGGTTGCTTTGCATTTTTGGCAATCCAGCCACCACGACAAAAAACACTCTCACCCATCGCCATTCTTGCAGGACAAATCATGCCGCTGCTCCAGGGGAGCGCAACCAGCAGCGTCTGCCCCCCCATCGCGCATTATTGAACCATGCCTGGCCAGCTTGGAATCGTAATTTGCAGGAACTCGATCAGTGCGCGCGTGCGGACCGGCAAGAAGCGCCTGGACGGGTAAAGCAAATGAACTTCATGGGGCGCCGCTTGCCACTCGGGCAGGATACGCACGAGCTGGCCGCTTTGCAGCAAGTCTTCGACCAGCCAAAGTGGAGCCATCCCGAGAGCAAATCCCGACGCCAGGCATTCGCGTACCCCCTGCGAGCTGTTGATGCGAAAACGTCCGCGCACTTCGATTTCCGCCACTTGTCCGCCACGACGGAAGGCAATCCGGTCGCCGCCTGGCAGCCACGCGTAGCGCACAAAGTTATGTCCGGCCAGCTCCTCCAGCGTTGCCGGCGTACCGAAGCGATGCAGATACTGCGGAGATGCCAGCAGCACGCGCGGCGACGACGCGACTTTTCTCGCGATCAGGTTGCCAGGCAGGTCGCCGCCGAGGCGTACTGCAAGGTCGACGCCCTCCTCAACCAGGTCGATCATGCGATCGTTCAGGATCAATTCGACCTGGATATTCGGATGCGCTTCGAGGAATCGCTGGATCGCCGCACTCAAATGCGCCTGGCCGATGCCGACCGGCGCGCTGACCCGGATCGCGCCTGAGGGCTGTTCCAGGGCGCCATGGACGTCCGCCAAGGCTTCCTCATAAGCGTCAAGCACGCGTTTGGCCTGCTCATAAAATCGTTTGCCGGCATCCGTTACCGTCAAGCTGGTGGAACTGCGCTCCAGCAGGCGAGCGCCGATCGTTCGCTCGAGATTCGAAATTGTCTTGCTGACAGTCGGCTGTGTAATTCCCGCTTCACGGGCGGCCGCTGACAAGCTGCCCGTTTCCACGACACGTACAAAAGACTGCATTCCCTTGAGTTGATCCATTGTTCCCAGCATTCCATTTTGGAATGGCATCCATTCGATTTGACCGCATACCCAACATTTTTTGAAGAGCATACACTGCGTCGCAACTCAACTTCAATCGGAGGAGCGATATGCTCGGCAATCAACACGTAGTCATCTTCGGCGGCAGCAGCGGGATCGGTTTGGCTGCGGCCGGCCAAGCCAGGAGCCTGGGCGCAAGACTCACCTTGGTCGGCCGAAGCCGTGAAAAGCTGAACCGGGCTGCAGAATCACTGGGAGGCGCCCGAGTCGTCGTGGCAGACATTACGGACCGCGCGGCAGTCGAAGCGGTGTTCGCCGGCATGGAACGCGTGGATCATCTGGTCGTCACCGCTGGCACCTTTAACGCAGGCCGCGTAGCCGATACCGACCCGGACACCTTGCTGCGCGCGCTTGACGAGCGTATCGCCGGCCCCCTGTATGCGATCAAGGCAGCACTGCCCTTGTTTGCCGAACGTGCTTCCATCACGCTGATGGGCGGCCAATTGTCGGATCGCCCGACCGGCAACGGCGTTGCAGTGATTTCGGCTGCGGTTCGCGGCGTCGAGGCGCTTGCAGGCGCGCTCGCGCAAGAGCTGAAACCCATTCGCGTGAACGTGGTCGCGCCAGGTTTCACCGACACTCCGCTGTTCGACGTGCTAGGCGAAAGCAGCAAGGTATTCCTTCAACAGGTTGCCGAAAGCCTTCCAGTCGGACGCGTGGGCCGCGCGGAGGAAATCGGTTCTGCCATCCTGTTCATGATGACCAATGCCTACGTTAATGGAGAGGTGCTGCATATCGATGGCGGGGGGCGACTGGTATGATTAGACGATGCGCTTACTGATTCTCTCCGACCTCCATCGTGAATTCTGGAATAAACACCAGGTTTCGTTTGACCTCGCGTCCTCGTTGCCGGACGCCGTTGTCCTGGCTGGGGACATCGATACCAGTGGCGTGCGCTCCGTGCAGTGGGCCGAAGCTGCCTTTGAAAATATCCCGGTCATCTATGTGCATGGCAACCATGAAGGTTATGGCCACAACCTGGATAGCGAGATCGAAAAGATACGCGCAGCCAGTGCCGCGACGGAGAACGTGAAATTCCTGGATTGCGAAGAGCACATCATCGGAAACGTGCGCTTCCTGGGCGCCGCGTTATGGACCGACTTCAAGCTATTTGGAGACGACCGGCGCTACCTTGCAATGACCAGGGCAGAGGAGGTAATGTCGGACTACCGCCGCATAAGACTGGCGAGCAAGAACTACGGCAGGCTGCGCACCAAGGATACTGCCCTGTTCCATGAAAAGCACAGGTCGTGGATTAACAGTAAGCTGGCCGATCCCCATGGCGGCAAAACCGTCGTCGTGACCCACATGGCCCCGTCCATGCGTTCAGTTCCCAGCCAGTATGCGAACGACCTGACGTCGTCTGCCTATGCCTCGAATCTCGACGAGTTAGTGGCAAAGGCAGATCTTTGGGTGCATGGACACATGCACGAATCCTTTGACTACGAGATCGGGTCGTGCCGAGTGGTATGCAATCCGTTTGGATACATGTCGAAGAGCGGAAGCGGCGAGAATGAAGGCTTCAATCCGAACTGCATCGTCGAGATTTGAAGCCTGCTTTCAGACAGCGCGCGGATACGTAAACGCTATGAAATGCACCAGGTTAAGCAGGAAATGGACGGCGATCGGAACCTCGATGCGCCGCGTCCGCGCATACAGCAGTGCATAACCCAAGCCTGCCACGCTGGCCAGGACGGCAATCTGCCAGCCGCCAGCCAGGTGCGCAGCGCCGAACAGCAGGCCTGCCACGGCGACTGCCAAAGCATCGCCGAAGCGTGCGAGCTGGCCCTGGATGACGCCACGGAAGAAAGCCTCTTCCGCCACGCAGACAAACAGCAGGTTGATGACGGCAAATAGCGGCAGGAATGGCGACAGCTTGAAGTCGGGATGAACGAATCCGATTGCCCAGCCGACACCTAGCACGGCGCACAACAGCCCAGCAAACGCAAGCGCTTGCGATCTCAACGCCTTGGCCAAATCCAGCCAGGAGCTGGCGCGCTGGCAGAAGAACACCAGCAGCACAAGCCCGACCACGCCCTTGTCGAAGTTCGCGTACAAGGTGTATGGCGCTGAGCTGGCGGACAGCCGGACATCCTTCAGCAGCAAGGGATTGTCGTAGCCCGGGACGGCATGGACTGCAAGCGCAAATGCCAGTAACAGAGTCAATAGCGTAAACGGCACGCGCACAGCGGTCTTGCCGTGACGGGTCGCCAGCCATGAGAAGGCCAGCAAGGCCGCGATACTGGCCCCGGCGATGGGACGCAGCACGCCTGCCACCAGGCCGGCGCTGATTGCAAGTCCGAGCAGTACCAGCCAGAGGTGCCGCAGGAAAGCCGGCCGGCCATTGGGCGCGGCCGCCATGCCGGTGCTTGCAATTGAAAGGCCCAGCAAGCCAAACGGCAGCCAGGCCAGAGCGGGAATCGCCTGCATGGTTCGCGTCAGGCGAACTTGGAGAAGTCAGGCTTGCGCTTCTCGAAGAAGGCGGTGAAGGCTTCCTTGGCTTCGGCGCCGGTCAGCATGGAGCCGAATTGCGCGCTTTCCACGTCGATGTGGGCTTTCAGCGCTTCGCGGCCGGCCTTCATCAGGCGCTTGGTCTGGCGGATCGATTCGGCCGGCAGTGCTACCAGCTTTGCCGCTTGCGCTTGCGCATGCGCCAGCACCTGGTCGGCCGGCAGCAGCTTGGAGATCAGGCCCATGTCATAGGCTTCCTGTGCGCTGAACGGCTCGCCCAGCATCAGCTTTTCCGCCGCACGGGCATGGCCGCCATTGGCAGGCAGCAGCATGCTGGAGCCAAATTCAGGGCACAGGCCCAGTGCTGCGAATGGCACCGAGAACTTGGCGTTATCGGCGGCGTACACCAGGTCGCAGTGCATCAGCATGGTGGTGCCGATGCCGATGGCGGCGCCGTTCACGGCAGCCACGACCGGCTTGGTGCTGTTGAACAGGGCTTTCATGAACTTGATAACAGGGCGATCGGAGAACGCTACGCCGTCGTTGGCAGCGGTGGTGGTCGCGAAGTCGACCAGGTCGTTACCGGCGGTGAAGATCTCCGGCTTGCCGGTGAACAGGATGGCGCGCACTTCGGTGTCCGACTCAGCGGCGTTGATGGTGTCGGCCATAGTCTGGTACATGGCGGAGGTGATCGCGTTCTTGCGGTCCAGGCGGTCGAATTCGATGGTCAGGATACCTGCGTTCTTGCTGGTCTGGATTGCCATTTTCTTTGTCTCCAATCTTTAAACCGGTAAACCGGTGTCAGACCCGCAGGGTCCGACACCATAAAAAAAGGCGGGCCATTCTGACCCGCCTTGCTTATTGCGTTGTCGCGCGGATTATACGCGCTCGATGATGCCTGCTGCACCCATGCCGGCGCCCACGCACATCGTGACCATGCCGTATTTCAGCTGGTTGCGGCGCAGTGCATGCACTACGGTCGCAGCGCGGATCGCGCCGGTTGCGCCCAGTGGGTGGCCCAAGGCGATTGCGCCGCCCATCGGGTTCACTTTGCTGGTGTCCAGGTTCAGGTCGCGGATCACGGCCAGGGCCTGTGCGGCGAACGCTTCGTTCAGTTCGATCCAGTCCAGCTGGTCCTGGGTGATGCCGGCAGCGGCGCAAGCGGCTGGGATGGCGACCTTAGGACCGATGCCCATGATCTCTGGTGGCACGCCGCGCACGGCGAACGAGGAGAACTTGGCCAGTGGGGTCAGGTTGTGTTCTTTCAGGATCTTCTCGGAAACCACGATCAGCGCGCCTGCGCCGTCGGACATCTGCGAGGAGGTCGCGGCAGTCACGGTGCCCTTGGCAGCGAACACTGGCTTCAGCTTGGCCATGCCTTCCATGGAGGCGTCGGCGCGCGCGCCTTCGTCGGTATCCACGGTACGCTTGCCAACCTTGATTTCGCCGGTGCGCAGGTCAGGGGTGCGGGTGATGATTTCGACCGGGGTGGTCTCGTCCTTGAAGAAGCCGGCCTGCTGGGCGGCGATCGCCTTGCGGTGCGATTCCAGGCCGAAGGCGTCCTGGTCTTCGCGGGAGATCTTCCACTGCTGCGCCACTTTCTCGGCGGTCAGGCCCATGCCGTAGGCCAGGCCCACGTTCTCGTCCTTGAAGGTGTCCATGTTGATCGATGGGTGGTGGCCCATCATCGGCACCATCGACATCGATTCCACGCCCCCGGCGATCATCACGTCGGCTTCGCCAACGCGGATGCGGTCAGCAGCCATGGCCAGGGCGGTGATGCCCGATGCGCAGTAACGGTTGATGGTCACGCCGCCCACGGTGTTCGGCAGGCCCGCCAGCACCACGGAGTTACGGGCGATGTTGAAGCCCTGCTCTGCTTCCGGGAAGGAGCAGCCGACGATGGCGTCGACGATCAGGGCCGGGTCCAGGCCAGGCACGGCAGCCATGGCGCCCTTGATGGCGGCGACCAGCAGGTCGTCCGGGCGGGTCTTGCTGAACATACCGCGCGGTGCTTTACCGATCGGGGTGCGGGTAGCGGCGACGATGTATGCGTCTTGGAGTTGTTTGCTCATTTTTAAGCTTTCCAGTATCTGTGTTCGTTAGCGTTTGGCGGAGAGGTACCAGTCCACCTGTACTTGTGCTGCCAGCGTGCCGTGTTCGTCGAAGATGTCGACGTTGACCGGGAACGCTACTTTTCCTTCATCCTTCAGCTGCGCTTTCAGCGCGGCGATGTCGCCCGGCACCTTGCCGGAGGCGCGCGTCGCGCCCTTGGCCACTTTCTGGTACTCGATGCGCGACTGCTTGGCGACCGGGCGCATGTCCATGATCAGGTCGGCAAAGCCGCCTGCCATGGCCGCGCCTGACGCCGTTTCGGCCAGCGTGAAGATCGCACCTGCGTGCGGCGTGCCGAGGTGGTTGTGCAGCTTGCCGTCGTCCGGCATCGACACTTCGGCCGTTCCCGGGCCGATGCTGTCGATGCGGATGCCGAGCAGGCGCACGAACGGCAGCGACTCCGTCATGTGCTTCTTGATTTGCTCATAGACCATGCTAGGTTTCACTCGCAACAGGATTTTGAAGGCCAGCGACAGGATGGACATTTGCTCTTAGTTGCGAACCGGCTTACCGGTCTGCAGCATGCCCATGATGCGCTCTTGCGACTTAGGATGGTTCAGCAATTCCAGGAAGGCCTTGCGTTCCATATCCAGCAGCCACTGCTCGCTCACCACGCTGCCCTGGTCGATGTCGCCACCGGACACGATTTCAGCAATCATGTCGCCCAGCTTGTAGTCGTGTGCGGAGATGAAGCCGCCATCGCGCATGTTGACCAGCTGGCCGCGGATGGTGCCCCAGCCGTAACGGCCGGTCACTGGCACAGGGCGCTGGATCGGAGCGCGGTAGCCTGCATCAGCCATCGCACGTGCAGTGGTTTTCGCCACGTGCAGCAGTTCGTAGGCGTTGAACACGATAATGTCGTCTTCCTTCAGGTAGCCCATGGCCTTCGCTTCCAGCGCGGACTTCGAAACGTTCGCGGTTGCAGCGTTGGTGAAGCCGGTCTTCAGGAATTGCAGGATGTCGTTGCCTTTGGCTTCGCGGGCAGCGCGTACAGCCGCTTCTTTCAGGCCGCCGCCGCCTGGGATCAGGCCAACGCCCACTTCCACCAGGCCGATGTACGATTCCAGGGCCGCTACGCGCTTCGATGCATGCAGCATCATTTCGCAGCCGCCGCCCAGGGCGATACCGGCAACAGCCGCCACCACTGGCACGTTGGAATACTTCATCGACATGAAGGTGTCTTGCAGTTCCTTGATGATCGGGTCGACTGCTTTGGCGCCGCCGGCCATGAAGGCTGGCAGGGCTTCCTGCAGGTCGGCACCGGCCGAGAAGGCGCCGCCTTCGGCTGCGTCGGTGTTCCAGATCACCAGGCCTTTGAAGTTCTTTTCAGCTTCGGCCAGGCCGCGCTGGATGCCGCCGATCACGCCTTTGCCGATCACGTGCATCTTGGTCTTCAGCGACAGGATCAGGACGTCGTCGCCGGTGTGCCACAGGCGCACGGATTCGTCTTCGTGCACGGTCACGCCGGCAGTCTTAGGATCGGCGCCGCCGCCGCCCACGACCGGAGCGCGGAATTCCTGGCGCTTGTACACGGCCAGTTCCGAACGCGGGGTGTAGGACTTGGTCGCTGGCGAGAACGAGCCTTCAGCGGTATGCACGCCCTGCTCGCCCACTTTCCCTTCGAACACCCATGCTGGCAGCGGTGCATTGCACAGCGCCTTGCCGGCTTCGATGTCTTCCTTGACCCACTGCGCAACCTGGCCCCAGCCGGCTGCCTGCCAGGTCTCGAATGGACCAACGTTCCAGCCGAAGCCCCAGCGCATGGCGAAGTCGATGTCGCGTGCGTTGTCGGCGATCGATTCCAGGTGGATCGCGATGTAGTGGAAAGCGTCGCGGAAGATCGCCCACAGGAACTGGCCTTGCGGGTTGGTCGAATCGCGCAGCGCCTTCATCTTCTTGACCGGATCCTTTTCTTTCAGGATGCGGGCGATGATGTCGTCTGCCTTCTTGCCGCCGGCGACGTATTCACCGGTCGCTGCGTCCAGGCGCATGATGTCCTTGCCGACCTTCTTGTAGAAGCCGGCGCCGGACTTCTGGCCCAGGGCGCCCTTGGCGACCAGGCCGGACAGCACGGCAGGAGTCTTGTACAGCGCTGCGAACGGATCGTTCGGCAGGTTGTCTTCCATGGTCTTGATCACGTGGCCCATGGTGTCCAGGCCAACCACGTCGGCGGTACGGAAGGTACCGGACTTGGCGCGGCCCAGCTTGGCGCCGGTCAGGTCGTCGACCACGTCGACAGACAGGCCGAACTTCTCGGCTTCGTGGATGATGGCCAGGATGCCGAACACGCCAACGCGGTTAGCGATGAAGTTCGGGGTGTCCTTGGCGCGGACCACGCCCTTGCCCAGCACGGAAGTCATGAAGGTTTCCAGCTGGTCCAGGATTTCCGGCTTGGTGGCGGTGGTCGGGATCAGTTCCACCAGGTGCATGTAGCGCGGTGGGTTGAAGAAGTGCACGCCGCAGAAGCGCGCCTTCAGGTCGGCGTCGAAGCCTTCGGCCAGCTTGTTGATCGACAGGCCGGAGGTGTTCGAGGCGAAGATCGCGTTCTGGGCGATGTGCGGAGCGACCTTCTTGTACAGGTCATGCTTCCAGTCCATGCGCTCGGCGATCGCTTCGATGATCAGGTCGCAGCCGGCCAGCAGGTCCAGGTTGTCTTCGTAGTTGGCGATCTGCACCAGCTCAGCGTCGGCCTTGTCGCCGAAAGGAGCTGGGGACAGTTTTTTCAGGCCTTCAATGGCCTTGATGCCGATGCCGTTCTTGTTGCCTTCTTTGGCAGGCAGGTCAAACAGGACGACTGGTACTTTAGCGTTGACGCAGTGGGCAGCGATCTGCGCGCCCATCACGCCGGCGCCCAGCACCGCTACTTTTTTCACGTTGAAGTTGCTCATATATATCCTTTAGTTGGTATTTCCGTTGCTATGCGTGGGCGTCGGCTGTCACCGCCAAAACCGGTAAACCGGTGTCTGACCCATTGGGTCAGACACCTGCCCTACCGGTTTAGAGCGCGAACCGCCAGCGCCATCAACTTCAGAACAGGTCTGCGTCCAATGCCATCAGGTTGGCGGCGCCGGAACGAGCCTGGCGGATCAGGGTTGCGGTTTCTGGGTACAGGCGGCCGAAGTAGAAGCGGATGGTTGCCAGCTTCGAGGTGTAGAACTTGTCGCCCGATGCTTCTTTTTCCAGGGCGATCTTCGCCATCTGCGCGAAGAAGTAGGAGTACACCAGGTGGCCGGCCACGCGCAGGTAAGGCACGGCAGCCGCGCCCACTTCGTCCTGGTTCTGGAAGGCTTTCATGCCGATTTCCATGGTCAGCTTGGTCAGTTTCTCGCCCAGGTCGCCCAGCGGGGTGACGAATTCGGACATCGCTTCGTCGGTGCCGTTTTCTTCCACGAAGGCGCGCACTTTCTCGCCGAACTTGCGCAGCTTGGCGCCGTTGTCCATCAGGATCTTACGACCCAGCAGGTCCAGCGACTGCACGGTGTTGGTGCCTTCGTAAATCAGGTTGATACGCGCGTCGCGCACATACTGCTCCATGCCCCACTCGGAGATGTAGCCGTGGCCGCCGTACACCTGCATGGCGTCGGAGGTAGCGATCCATGCGTTGTCGGTGATGAAAGCCTTGATGATCGGGGTCAGCAGGGCCACTTCGTCGCCAGCTTCCTTGCGCACGTCGGCGTCAGGGTGGTGCAGTTCGCGGTCGATCTGCAGGGCCACATAGGAAGCGAAAGCGCGCGCGCCTTCAGCGTAGGCTTTGCCGGTCAGCAGCATGCGGCGCACGTCCGGGTGCACGATGATCGGGTCGGCAGGACCTTCCGGATTCTTCACGCCGGACAGCGAGCGCATTTGCAGGCGGTCTTTTGCGTACACCAGGGCGTTCTGGTAAGCCACTTCGGTCAGGCCCAGGGACTGCACGCCTACACCCAGGCGGGCGGCGTTCATGAACACGAACATCGCGTTCAGGCCCTTGTTCGGCTGGCCGATGATCCAGCCCTTGGCGCCGTCCAGGTTCATCTGGCAGGTCGAGTTGCCGTGGATGCCCATCTTTTCTTCGATCGCGCCGCAGAAGATCGGGTTGCGCTCGCCGATCGAACCGTCGGCGTTAGGGATGAACTTAGGCACCAGGAACAGCGAAATGCCCTTCGAACCTTCCGGAGCGTCCGGCACGCGTGCCAGCACCAGGTGCAGGATGTTTTCGGCCATATCGTGTTCGCCGGCCGAGATGAAGATCTTGGCGCCGGTGATGTCCCACGAGCCGTCGGCGTTAGGGATGGCTTTCGAGCGCAGCATGCCCAGGTCGGTGCCGCAGTGTGGCTCGGTCAGGCACATGGTGCCGGTCCACTCGCCGGAAACCAGCTTAGGCAGGTACAGGCGCTTCTGTTCGTCGGTGCCGTGTTCTTTCAGGCACTCGTAGGCGCCGTGCGACAGGCCTGGATACATGGTCCATGCCTGGTTAGCCGAGTTCAGCATCTCGTAGAACGAGTTGTTCAGGACGATAGGCAGGCCCTGGCCGCCGAATTCAGGATCGCAGGCCAGCGCAGCCCAGCCGCCTTCAACGTACTGCGCATAGGCTTCCTTGAAGCCTTTTGGCGTGGTCACGGTCTTGGCAGCCGCATCGTGGTGGCAGCCTTCGCGGTCGCCGGAGTGGTTCAGCGGGAACAGCACTTCGGAGGTGAACTTGGCGCCCTCTTCCAGCACCTGGTTGATGATGTCCGCGTCGGTTTCGGCGTGAGGAGGCAGCTCTTTCAGCTTCTCTTCCACCTTCAGCAGTTCATGCAGTACGAACTGCATATCACGGATTGGCGCGACGTATTGACCCATTTTATTCTCCAGATAGCTAAAAGGTTATGTTTGCTCGGCTGCTGCGAAGTGCAGCCTTAGGATGGTTGATAGTTTTCGATCAGTCGGTTGAAGCCTACGCCTGCCCGGTCCACGCTGCCAGGGGTGCGCATGAAGCGCGCCTCGTGGTGCAGGGCCAATATCAGGCCGTACATCTCGTACACAAGCTGGGAAGCATCGGTATCGGCCCGCAGGTCGCCGTTGTCGATGGCCTGGCGCACGCAACGCAGCAAGGCTGCCTGCCACGCGCCGACCATGGCCAGCAGTTCTTCGCGGATCGGGCCAGGGCGGTCGTCATACTCGACGGCGCCACTGATATAGATGCAGCCCGAGGCAATTTCCACGCTCACACGTTTGATCCAGTTGGCAAACATGGCGCGCAGGCGAGGCAGGCCACGGGCCTCCTTCATCGCCGGGTAAAACACTTCCTGCTCGAAGCGATGGTGATACAGCTTCAGGACTTCAATCTGCAAATCTTCTCGCGAACCAAAGTGCGCGAACACACCGGACTTGCTCATGTTCATTTTGTCGGCGAGCAGGCCGATCGTGAGGCCTTCGAGGCCGTCACGGCTTGCCAGGTCGAGGGCCACATCCAGGATGGCCGCACGGGTCATTTCGCCTTTGCGCATGAATTTCGTTGGTGTATTTACAAGAATGCCACTCACTTTTGGACCCATCCAGAAAGAAGGAAAAACCTTATTCTCGCTCTAACAGATCGGCCACTGGTGAAAAGTTTTGCGAACGTTCGTACTATTATCCAGCGGGTGGCGAAAGTCAAACGGCACAACTAGAAGTGCACCTCTATTGTTGCGTTGCAACAAAATAAATGGGGACGTACCCCATTTATTCGCCGCAGGCGGAAAATGGGGTACGTCCCCATTTATTTTGTTGTGGCGCGCTCCCAGGCGCGGCGGTCACGCTTGGTCGGCCGGCCTTTGTTGTCGGCGAAGGGTTCGGGGAACAGTTTCTTGCGCTCGATCAGTGCGGCGCGGCGGGCCAGCGATTCTTCGCTCTCTTCGTATAGAAGACGCGCGATCGGCGCCCCTTCCCGCTTGCCGGAAATCCCGACCACCAGCACGTCCCATTCGTCCGCACCGTTATCGATATGCAGGCGCTCGCCCAGCTTCGCATTGCGCGATGGCTTGATGCGCTCGCCGCTCGACAATTTCACCTTGCCCTTGTCGATGGCGTCGATGGCCAGCTGGCGGGTCTTGAAAAAGCGCGCCGCCCACAGCCATTTGTCGATTCTTACGTCACTCATGTGTACTTTCCCACTGCAAAAATGCGCATCAGCGTGCGGTAGAAAAAGTAGGCCACTTCGTACCCTGCCCGCCGAAAGCGCCCGACATGCTCGAAATCCTGCGGTTGTATCGCCACACCCTCGGCAATCGCATCCTCGATCTTGGCCCGCAGGGAACGCGCGAACTCGGCGTCCTTGATCACCACATTGGCTTCCTGGTTGAGGAACAGGCTCAACCCATCCACATTGGAGGAGCCAACGGTCGCCCAATCATCGTCGATGACCGCCACCTTGGCATGCAATTGCGTCTTGCGGTACTCCACCACCTTCACGCCCGCTTCCAGCAGCTTGGGGTAGAAGGAATGCGCCACCGCATCCTGCAGCCAGAATTCGCCAACGCCGATCAACAGCACCACGTCCACCCCGCGCTGCGCCGTCGCGGCCAGGGCGCGGCGGAATTTGCGGCCCGGCGCGAAGTAAGGATTGGCCAGCAGCACGCTCTTCCTGGCCCGCCCCAGCGCTTGCAGGTAAGCGCGCTGGATGGTGCGCCTGTTGCGCAGGTTGTCGCGCACGACAAAACCGGCCTGCATCGTGCTCTGGCGCGCAATCTTGTTCAGCTTGCGCACTTCATTAAACAAGCTCAGGCGCTTGACGATATTCATGTGGCCCAGGCGGGTCCACTGCGTCTCGGCTTCGGAATGGATAGACTCGACCAGCGGCCCGCGCACCGCGACCGCAAAGTCCCAGCGCGGCGCCTCCAGCGCCTTGCTGTGATCATAGTCGGTGAACATATCGTCGTTGATATTGATGCCGCCGACAAAAGCCACCTGGGCATCCACCACGCAGATCTTGCGGTGGGTGCGCGTCACTCCACGCCGGAACCAGGGATTGAAGATGCGGTGTTCGACACCGGCCGCCGTGACCTCGGCATGCAGGCGAGAGGCTGGCTTATGTCCAGTACCGAACCAGTCGGTAATCATGCGCACGCTCACGCCGCGCTGGGCGGCGGCCTTCAGCGCGGCCATCACGCGCTTGCCGGTCTCGTCCTCGGCAAAGATATAGGTCTCGAAATAGATTTCAAACTGCGCGGCCTCGATCGCCTCGACCAGTGCCGGAAAATAATCGGTACCGCAGTGCAGGAGTTTGACTTCGTTATCGGCTAGAAAATCAACGTGACGCATGTGTCAGGAAACCAGTTTCAGGTTCGCCACGATGGGCGCGTGATCCGACAGCCTGGCCCACAACGGGCCATGCAGGACTTCCGCGGATTCTACCTTGAAGCCCCGCACATAGATGCGGTCCAACCTGAAAAATGGCAAGGCGGCCGGGAAGGTGCGGGCCGGGCGCTGGCCCGACTTGCGCCGCGCCAGAGTACGCACCAGGTCGCCGACCGGATGGCCGTGCTTGATCTCGTCGAAGACTTCACGCACGCCGAGTGCGCTTTGCAGCTTGTCGGTCAGCGTATTGCGCCAGTCGTTGAAGTCGCCGGCGATGATGACCGGCTCGCCGTCCGGCGCCGAACTGCGCACGGCTTCGATCAGTATGTCGGCCTGCCGCACCCGGCTGCGCTCGAACAGGCCGAGGTGGATCACGTAGCAATGCACCAGCTTGCCATCCGTTTCCACCACCGAATGCAGGATGCCGCGCGATTCATAGGCGTGGTCGGAAATATCGGTATTGGTCCAGCGTGCAATCGGGTATTTGCTGAGCAGCGCATTGCCGTGGTGGCCATGGTCGTATTGCGCATTCAGGCCGTACACGGACTGGTGCGATTCTCCCGCGAAAAATTCATGCTGGGCTTTCTTCGGCCAGTGCCGGTGGCCCTGGCTTTCCTCGCCATAACGCGCCTCGATCCTGTCGTGCTGGCCCTGCACTTCCTGCAAAAACACCAGGTCGGCGTGGAAGGCCTCAATCGCATGGCGCAAGGCATGCACCCGTGGGTGGCTGCGGTACGACACGCCTTTGTGAATATTGTATGTGGCAACGCGGATCATCATGGGATTCATTCTAACCCCAACTGCCCGGCTTGCTCCCTGTCAAAAGTGTCGCGAATTGCTTTATAGTCATACTCCATGACCGAACGACACGCTACCTTCCCTTCCGCGCTGGAAGCCTTCTTCCTTGTCTTATGCCTGTGGGGCGTCGACTACCTGGTGACCTGTGCGCTGTATGACGCGCACAAATGGCTGGGCCTTGACGATCCCTACAGCCTGCTCACGCTGTCCCGTCTGCTTACCAACGGCATCGTGTTTACCGCGCTGCTGCATTGGAAGAACCTGGAGTATCGCGACCTGTTCAACTCTTCGCGCTCGGCGACAGCGGCGACCATGGTGGTCATCGTGCCCCTGGTCCTGCTGGCCACGCCATGCCTATTCCTGCTCATGGGTTGCGTGAATTATCTGTTGATCACCGAATTTCCCATGCGTGCGGGCATGGAAAACGAGATGAGTAACTGGCTGTCGGGCGGGCTGCCGCAAATCCTGCTGGTTTGCGTCATCGCCCCCATCGTGGAAGAGATGCTGTTTCGGGGCATCATCTTGCGCAGCTTCCTGCAACAGTACGAGCGCAACTATGCCATCCTGGGCTCGGCAGTCGTGTTCGGCTTCTACCACATGAATATTTACCAGCTCGTCGGCGCCTCCCTGTTCGGCATCGTCGCCGGCTGGCTGTATGAGCGGACCCGCTCGCTGATCCCGGGCATTGCCATGCACGCGGCAGTCAATGCCTCGGTCATGCTGATGGCGGCGAGTGCCAGCGGCGGCGCTTCTGCTAGCGACCTGTCGTTCGTGCTCCTGCTGCTGCCGGCCTTCCCTGCCTGCTACATGCTGCGCCGCCTGCTTGCCGGAACGGCCTGATGAAGGCGACGCAGATTGCGGTCGCCACAATGCTGGCGATTGGCGCGGCCACTGCCAGTGCAGCCGGCAGCCGCTGCTACGGCAGCGTGAACCGCGGCAGCATCGAAGGCAGTGTCCAGCTTCCGCCAGAGGGTGCCAATTTCAAGGCCTACAGCGCGCTGGCCATCAGCATGGGCCGCAACCATGTGCACAGCGAAGTGTCGGCCATCATACGGGATGCCTATGCAAAGCTCGAGCGCACTGCGCCGGGATCGCAGTATGTGTACGGGGAATCGGGCAATGAATTCGGCGGGCGCTTCCGGCCCCACCGCACGCACCAGAATGGCCTGTCGGTCGACTTCTTTGTGCCGGTGCGTGACAAGGATGACCGGCCTGCGCGCTTGCCGACACCGGCCACCCAGCGCTTTGGCTACGACATCGAATTCGACAAGAATGCGCGCTACGGCGCGTACAGCATCGACTTTGCCGCGATGGCCGAACACCTGTACCAGTTGGACCAGGCGGCCCGTGCACGCGGGCATGGCATCGCGCTGGTGATCTTCGACACCGCCTACCTGCCGCGCCTGTTCGCCACGCCGCGCGGCACCGAACTGAAGCGGCTTAACTTCATGAAGGGCAAGCCGTGGGTGCGGCACGACGAGCATTACCACGTCGACTTTGCCGTCCCGTGCAGCTGACGTTCAGGTAAATCGCAGCAGGAAGGTGGTGCGCGTCAGCCATTCGAAGGACAGGGTCAGCCAAAAACCCAGAATGGCGGTACGCAGCAGCAGCACGATCCAACCGCCGCCGTAGACTTTGCGCATGGCAAGCAGGATGTACACCGCCATCGCGGCAAACATGGCCAACTTGGTCGTGTCGCGCATGCCGCCGACGATCAGCAGCGCAGCCACCAGGCTGACCGTCTGCAGATGCATGGAGAACACCAGGTGCTCACCGTAGCGCCATCCAGTTCCCAGGTGCAGCAGCTTCAACACCACTGCCATGAGCGGAATCAGGCACAACATGATGGTCGGGCCAGCGCGCAGCCAGGTTTCCCACAACTGCGCGTCCCGGGCTTGCTCCGGAAGGGCAAGGAACTTGCCGTAATTGAGGGCGAATTGCGGACTGGCCGAGGATAGGACAGCGAACAAGCTGCGGTCGACTTTGTGCTGCGCCTGCGCCAGCGTCGCAGGCGCAGCCATCGCCTGGCCCTGGGCTGTTTGCGCATCCATTGCAACGGTGGGCAAGTGATGCACCTGCCATTTCATGACCAGGAACATCAGCAAGGAAATCGTGAGCAGCAGCCGCAGCGGATCGATGAATTGCCCGCGCCGCCCGCGGATGAATTCCACCGTCAGTTGCCCCGGCTTGGCAAATAGCCAGCCCAGCGTGCGCCACAGCTTGCCCTCGGCAGCTACATAGTGGCCAATGAAGTGATGGATGAATTCATGTGCGCTGGCGATATGCACTGTGGCTTTCTGGCCGCATTCGCCGCAGTAGGGGGTGCTGACCGCAGCATGGCAGTTGTGGCAGGTCTCGCCTTCTGGCGGGCGATGGGTATCGGCGTCGCGGCCGAAGTGGAAGAACAGGTTTTTCATGCGGAAGATAGTAATCACCGCATGGCAACTTAGTCAATTTACAACATCATTTTCCTCGGCAGCGGGCGCCATCTGTCGCGGCAGGATCACACGGAAGGTGGTGCCGCGCCCGATCTCGCTGTCGACCTCGATGCGGCCGCCGTGCTTTTGCACGATGCTGTAAGACAGCGACAAGCCCAAGCCCGTACCCTTCCCGACCGGCTTGGTGGTGAAGAAGGGCTCGAAGATGCGGCCCAGGTTTTCCGCCGCAATGCCGCCGCCGGTATCGCTCACCGACACCGTGACCATTTCGTTCTCGTAACTGGTGCGCACCGTGATGCGGCCGCGCGATTCGATGGCATGGGCGGCGTTGACCAGCAGGTTCATGAACACCTGGTTCAGTTGCGACGGGATGCATTCGATTTCCGGCACGCCGCCATATTCCTTCACCACTTCCGCCTTGTATTTCAGCTCGTTCCAGACCACGTTCAGCGTGCTGTCGAGGCCCGCTTCGAGATTGGCCACCAGCACATCGCCGCCGCCGACGTGCGAGAAATCCTTCATGTCCTGCACAATGCGCTTGATGCGGTCCAGGCCATCCGTCGATTCGGACAGCAGGCTGCCCAGGTCCTCGCGCAGGTAGTCGGCATCGATTTCCTTGCGCAGCGCATTCAGCTCGCTACGGTCCGATTCCGGCAGGTGTTCTTCGCGCGCCTCATAAGCGTCCAGCAGCCGCATCAAGGATTGCATGTAGCGCTGCAGGCTGCTCAGGTTGGAATTGACGAAGCCGACCGGGTTGTTGATTTCGTGCGCCACGCCAGCCGCCAGCACGCCGATGGACGCCATCTTCTCCGATTGCAGGAGCTGGTTCTGCGCCTCGCCCAGCTTGCGGATCAAATCCGCCTGGCGTGTTTTCTCGCTCTCCAGCGTGATGTTCGCCATCTGCAGCGCCAGCGTGCGCTCGTGCACGCGGCTCTCCAATTGGTCGCGCGAATCGCGCAACGCCTGCTCGGCGTGCACGCGCTCCGTGTTGTCGACGAAGCCGTACACGCGCCCGATAATGCGCTCGCCGAGGAATTGCGGGCGCGAGCGGCACTCGAATACGCGGCCGTCGTGCAGGTGAAACTGGTCCAGCGCCTCGTGCGGATCGCTGACTTGCTGCAGCCGCTCGCGGCACAATTCCCGTTCAGCCACATTCGCAGTCAGGAATTCAAGGATGGCGGAATCGTTGCCGTTCTTCAGGAACGCGTCAGGAATATGCCACATCTCGCTGAACTGCCGATTCATGCTGGCGATCTTGTTGTGCCAGTCGATCACCAGGATGCCGTTACCGGTCGCCTCCAGCGTAGTGCGCAGTTGCGACAGGGTTTGTTCGAGCACGTCCTCCACCTTGCGTTCCTGGCGCGCATCGCGGGCCAGGATCAGGATCAGCCAGCGCTCCTCGTGGCGCAGCACGCGCAACGATTTCATGACCATGATCTGGGTGCCGTCGGCGCGCTGGTATTCCCCTTCCTGCGCGTCGATATCCTGGAAATGGCCGCCCCGCACGTCCTCCCAGTAAAACACGTCCTGCAGCGAGCTCTCGATATCGGTGATCAGCATTTCGACCAGCTGCGCGCCCGAATAGCCAAGCACTTGCTCGGCCACCTTGTTGGCAACGATGATGCGCAGGTCGGCAGGATCGACCAGCAGCATCATGTGCGGACTGTGGTCGAGCATCAGCTGGCGCAGTGCGGAGATCACCCGGCTGCTCCCTGGCCCGGCTTGGCGGCATCGAAGTAATAGCTGACCCGCTTGCGCGGACTGAGGTAGGCATAGATTTCCTTCGGTACCTGCGCGGGCTTGATGGCGCGCACGATATTAAGGTCGCTTTCGCGCTCCATGTCGACCATGATCGCATCTTCGCGCGGCACACCCGGTTCGTACACCACCAGTTCCGGCTTGTTCGGCTTTTCGGTATTGATGGTGGCGACCATGCCGGTGGCGCCGTTCGATAGCTGCACGATGGTGCCTGGCGGGTAGACACCCAGGCAGCGGATGAACACCTGCAGCAGCTTGGGATCGAACTTGCCGCGGTTCTTGGCGAACATCAGCGACAGCGCTTCGTGCGGGGTCAGGCCCGGCGTGCCGTTGACCGGGTTGCACAGGCGGTCGTAGTAATTGGCGATCGCCACGATGCGCGCCAGCACGCCAATCTCCTCGCCCTTCAGGTGGCGCGGGTAACCGCTGCCGTCGTACATTTCGTGATGGTCGCGCACGATGGCCACGGCAGCGGCAGGGAACTTGAGTTGCTGCCCCATTTCGGTGCCGACCGCACAGTGCGTTTCATACAGGTTCTGCTCCGAGTGGGTCCAGGCTTCGGTCTTGGTCAGCACCTTGTCGGGAATATTGCGCACGCCCAGGTCGTGGAACATGGATCCGACGCCCATCGCTCCCGCCACTTCGCGCGGCAGCTTGATGTCGCGCGCAATCATCATCGACAGCATGGTGACGTTGAGCGAATGCAGGTAGATTTCCTCGCCGCCGGTACGGTCGCCCATGACGTGGATAGCCAGCTCCGGCGCACTCAGGATGGAGTCGGCAATCTTGCCGATCATCTCGCTGGCCTTTTGCAGGTTCTCGGCCGGGCGCGCGAAGATGTTCTTTTCCATGTCCTTCATGGCGCGCGCCGTATCGATAAAGGCATGCTCGATGCGCGCTGCATTCTCGCGCTGCTGGCGCATGCGCTCCATCATCGCGCGCTTGGCGGTGAGCTCGGGGGACTCGGGCGCCGGCGGCGGCGGCGGCGCCGCGGCAGCGACTTCATGCGCTTCGGCCGACAGCGCGGCGGGCTGCACGTCGCTCAAGGCCGGGTCGATACGGATCTTGTGCAGGCCCAGGCTGCGCAGCTGGTGGATCTGCTCCTGCGACTTGATCTTGAAATGGCTGAACGCAAATGGATGCTCAAACCACTTCAGGTCGAGGTGGACGTATAGGCCGACCTGCAACTGCTCGAGAAGAATATCCTGAGTCTCCGGCATGGCGTGCGCCCCCAGCGTGACAGTCGATGTCCGATTATAGCCAAACGCGCGGCGCACAATTAACGAGCAAAATGCTAGTTACACGTGCTGTGGCAACTGGAGGATAGCTTCGGCGTTGGATGGGGAAAAGCAGCGGTCGGCCGCTTCGAGGTAAGGCAACCAGACGTGGGCGGTATGTTCGCGCGGGCTGAGCATGACTGGCACATTGCGCGGCACTTGCACGCTGAAGATATGTTCGAGGTTGTGGGTGACGCCAGGCTCGTAGCGGTGGCGCCAGACCGGGTAGATTTCGTAGATGTTCTGCAGGCCCCAGTCTTGCAGCACGATATCTTTGCCGTCGGCAACGATGCCGGTTTCTTCGAACAGTTCGCGGGTAGCGGTGGTGAACAGGGGCTCGTCGAGGGCGTCTTTGGAGCCGGTGACGGATTGCCAGTAGCCGGGATTGCCGGCGCGCTCGATCAGGAGCACTTCCATGTCGGCGGTGTGGATCACCACCAGGACTGATTCCGGGATTTTGTAGGGCTTCATCATTTGAAACCGGTAAAGCGGCGGGAACTGGCCGGGTGTCTGACCCTGCGGGTCAGACACCGCTTTGCGGTTTTAACCAGCTACTTTCGGCTCGGCCGAACGCAGACGGATATGCAGTTCACGCAGTTGCTTCTCGTCGACCGGCGAAGGAGCCTGGGTCAGCAAGCACTGTGCGCGCTGGGTTTTCGGGAAGGCGATCACGTCGCGGATCGAATCGGACTTGGTCATCAGGGTCACGATGCGATCCAGGCCGAAAGCCAGGCCGCCGTGCGGAGGCGCACCGTACTGCAGTGCGTCCAGCAGGAAGCCGAACTTCTCGCGTGCTTCCTCAGCACCGATCTTCAGTGCGCGGAACACTTTCGATTGCACTTCTTCGCGGTGGATACGGATCGAGCCGCCGCCCAGTTCCCAGCCGTTCAGCACCATGTCGTAGGCCTTGGCGATACATGCACCCGGATTGGTTTCCAGCATGTCTTCGTGGCCGTCTTTTGGCGAGGTGAATGGGTGGTGGGTTGCGGTCCAGCGGTCTTCTTCTTCGTCGTACTCGAACATCGGGAAGTCGATCACCCACAGCGGTGCCCACACGTCGTTGAACAGGCCGTTGGCCTTGCCGAACTCGGAATGGCCGATCTTCACGCGCAGCGCGCCGATCGCATCGTTCACCACCTTCGCCTTGTCGGCGCCGAAGAAGATCAGGTCGCCGTCTTGCGCGCCGGTGCGCTCCATGATGGTGTCCAGTACTGCGTCATCCAGGGACTTGAGCAGCGGCGACTGCAGGCCTTCGCGGCCCTTGGCCTTCTCGTTGACCTTGATGTAGGCCAGGCCCTTGGCGCCGTAAATGGCGACGAACTGGGTGTATGCGTCGATTTCCGAACGCGACATGGAGCCGCCCTTCGGTACGCGCATGCCGACCACGCGGCCGTTGGCCATGTTGGCGGCGCTGGAGAAGATCTTCGACTCGACGTTCTTCATGATGTCGGTCAGTTCGGTGAACTCCATCTTTACGCGCATGTCCGGCTTGTCCGAACCGTACTTGCCCATGGCTTCTGCGAAGTCCATCACCGGGAACGGGTTTGGCAGTTCCACGTCCATGGTGTTCTTGAACACTTTGCGGATCATGGTTTCGAACAGGTCGCGGATTTCCTGCTCGCTCAGGAACGAGGTTTCGCAGTCGATCTGGGTGAATTCAGGCTGGCGGTCAGCACGCAGGTCTTCGTCGCGGAAGCACTTGGTGATCTGGTAGTAACGGTCGAAGTTGGCGACCATCAGCAGCTGCTTGAACAGTTGCGGCGATTGCGGCAGGGCGAAGAATTCGTGCGCATTGACGCGCGATGGCACCAGGTAGTCGCGCGCGCCTTCCGGTGTGGACTTGGTCAGCACCGGGGTTTCGATATCGATGAAGCCCAGGTCGTCCAGGTACTTGCGCACTTCCATCGACACCTTGTAGCGCAGGCGCAGGTTGTTCTGCATCTGGGCGCGGCGCAGGTCCAGCACGCGGTGGGTCAGGCGGGTGGTTTCGGACAGGTTGTCGTCGTCCAGCTGGAACGGCACCGGCACCGAAGCGTTCAGCACCACTACCTGGGTGGCGATCACTTCGATCTTGCCCGACTTGTGCTTGGCGTTGATGGTTTCGGCCGAACGCTCTTTCACAGTACCGGTGATTTGCAGGCAGTACTCGTTACGCACGGATTCGGCGACTTTGAACATGTCGGCAAAGTCCGGGTCGCAGACCACTTGCACCAGGCCTTCGCGGTCGCGCAGGTCGATGAAGATCAGCTTGCCGTGGTCGCGGCGACGGTGCACCCAGCCGCACAGGCTGACGGTTTGGCCTACGAGGGCTTCGGTTACGAGGCCGCAGTATTCAGTACGCATGGACATATTGATTCTCAGTTTCAGGTTAAGTTTTATTCAGGGACGACAACGCCCATCGAAACGATGTACTTCAGTGCGGCATCGACGCTCATATCGAGCTCGATTACATCTTTTTTCGGCATCATCAAAAAGAAGCCGGAAGTCGGGTTCGGCGTGGTAGGCACGTAGACGCTGATGTACTCACCGTCCAGGTGCTTCTGCACTTCGGTAGCTGGCGCGCCGGTCAGGAAACCGATGGTGCGCGAGCCGGCATGCGGGTATGGCACCAGCACGGCCTTGCGGAAAGCATTGCCGGAATCGGAAAACAGCGTGTCCGAAACCTGCTTCACGCTGCCGTACAGGGAGCTGACTACCGGGATGCGGTGCAGCAGCTTTTCCCACTGCCTGACGACGAAATTGCCGACCAGGTTATTGGTCAGCAGGCCGGTAATGAACACGATCAGCACGGTCAGGATAGTGCCCAGGCCTGGGATATCGAAACCGATCAGGGTACGCGGCTGCCAGCGCTCCGGCACGATCAGGAGCGACTGGTCCATGGTGCTGATGATGATGTTGAGCACCCAGGCGGTAATCGCCAGGGGAACCAAAATCAGCAAGCCGGTAATGAAATATTTGCGCATCGCGTTCCTTGTGCGGGGTAAATCAGGCCTCGCTGGTGGACTTTGCCGGCGCAGGCGCCGGAGCGGCTGCCGCCGGGGCGTCGGTTTTGGCCGTGCTGGCAACGCCGGTTGCCGGGGCGGTGCCGCCTCGGAAATCGGTTACGTACCAGCCGGTGCCCTTCAGTTGGAAGCCGGCTGCGGTCAGTTGCTTCTTAAAGGTGGACTTGCCGCAGGAAGGGCAATCCGTGAGCTGCGGATCGGAGATCTTTTGCAGCACGTCCTTGGCAAAGCCACATTCCTCGCAGCGGTAAGCGTAGATAGGCATCTATTACTCCGCAAAAAACATCAAAACCCTGAATTATAAAGCTTTTTTCCGGCGCCATGCCATCCAGCGCTCCTTGCCCTGGAATACCGGGATCGAGTCCTCGACCGGCATGTCTTGCTCGAGATCGAAGTGAGCGCTCATTAACTGCACCAGCTGTTGCCTGTCGGCGCCGAATGGCGGGCCTTTGGGGTTGTTGTCGAAGAAGAAGTAACCTAGCAGGAGGGCGCCTTCCGGCAGCAATTGCACCCAGCGCTGCACCACGCGCGGCCACATGTCGCGCGGCATGGCGCACAGGAAGGCGCGTTCGTAGATCAGGTCCAATGGCTGCTGCGGGTCGTAGGCGAAGAAGTCGGCTTCGACTACGCGCTCGCGCCAGGGGCCGACCGCTTGTTGCGCCGCAACAACGGCGGATGGGGAGAAATCGATGGCGATAGCGTCCCAGCCGGCTTCGCAAAAGGCTTGCAATTCATAGCCGCTGCCGCAGCCGGGGATCAGCACCGAAAGCCGGCAGGACGGTGTCTGACCCTGCGGGTCAGACACCGGTTTACCGGTTTGCAGCCAACCCGCCAACTGCCCCGGCACCCCGCCCCGATCCCAAGGGGTGAATTGCTGGTCGAAGCGCTGGTCCCAGAACTCCGCCGTGCGCGGATCGCGATTAGTGAAGTCGGGCATAAGCCAGGTACGCCACAGCGCCCACCACAAACGACCCGACAAAGAACGCAAAGAACGACAGCAAGCGATTGGTATGGCGCTGCTCCGCCACCAGGTGCGCCAGCAACGCTCTGGTCTCCACATCGCGCTCTGCCGCAACGGTCAGCGCCTGGTGCGCCAGCCGCGGCAACTGCGGGAATATATGCGAGTAGCGCGGCGCCTCCGCCTTCAGGCGTTCCACCAGCCCACGCCAGCCCACCTGCTCCGCCATCCAGCGCTCAAGATACGGCTTGGCCGTCTTCCACAAATCCAGGTCAGGATCGAGCTGGCGGCCCAGGCCTTCGATATTCAGCAATGTCTTCTGCAACAGCACCAGTTGCGGCTGCACTTCCACATTGAAGCGGCGCGAAGTCTGGAACAGGCGCAGCAGCACCTGGCCGAAGGAGATGTCCTTCAGCGGACGATCGAAGATCGGCTCGCAGCAAGCCCGCACAGCCGCTTCCAGTTCGTCGACACGGGTCTCCTTGGGCGCCCAGCCCGATTCGATGTGCGCCTCCGCCACGCGCTTGTAATCGCGGCGGAAGAAGGCCAGGAAGTTCTGCGACAGGTAATCCTTGTCGTAGTCATTCAAGGTGCCGACGATGCCGAAGTCCAGCGCAATATAGCGGCCAAACGACTCCGGCTCGATCGACACCAGGATATTCCCCGGGTGCATATCGGCGTGGAAGAAGCCATCGCGGAACACCTGCGTGAAAAAGATCTCCACGCCATCCGACGACAGCTTTTTCAAATCGACTCCCGCCTCGATCAGGCGCTCGATCTGCGACACCGGAATGCCGTGCATGCGCTCCATCACAATCACATTGCTGGAGCAGTAATCCCAATACATCTCCGGCACCAGCAGCAGCTTCGACTCGGCAAAATTGCGGCGCAACTGGCTGGCATTGGCCGCTTCGCGCATCAGGTCCAGTTCATCGTGCAGGTACTTGTCGAATTCCTGCACCACTTCCTGGATTTTCAGGCGCTTGGAATCGGCCCACACGCGGTTGATGAAGTTGGCCGCGATGTGCATCAGCGCCACGTCCTCATCGATCAGCTTCTTCATGCCCGGTCGCAGCACCTTGACCGCTACCTGCGTGCCATCCTTCAGCGCGGCGAAGTGCACCTGGGCGATGGAGGCCGAGGCCACCGGCACGCGCTCGAAGCGCGCAAACAACTCGTCAGGGTGGGCACCCAGCGACTCCTCGATCATCCTGATCGCCAGGTCGGAGTCGAAAGGCGGTACCCGGTCCTGCAGCTTGGACAGCTCGGCCACGATATCGAGCGGGAACAGGTCGCTGCGGGTCGACAGCACCTGGCCGAACTTCACGAAGATCGGGCCCAGCTCTTCCAGCGCGCAGCGCAGGCGCACGGCACGCGGCGTCGACAGCTCGCGCCAGAAGAAAACGGTATCGAGGAATTTGCTGATGCGTGGCTTGTCGAAGCCGGAAATGGCGATTTCGTCCAGCCCATACTGGACGGAGACACGAATGATCTTGAACAGCCGAAGGAATTTGCGAATCATTTAGCCAGTTTTTGTTCGAGTTTTTCCAGCCGCTTGCTGGCGCGTTCCACGTCATCGCGGAAGCGGGTCACATCGGCCGCAAAGCTTTCCGCCACCACCGGGCGGATCAACAGCGGGTTCTCGTCGAGGAAGTACTCCGCGACATTCTCGGCCATTTTGCGCTGGCCGTTGCGCGCGCCCTGCACTACCGCCTTGGCGCCCTGCACCAGGCGCACGGCAGCGATCGGGCCCACCAGTTTTTCCAGGTCGTACTCGGCTTCCCAGCGCAACGATTGCGACAGGCGCGAAATGGCGTTGGCAAATTCGGCGTCGCCCTCGATCTGCACATAGGAGAAGGCGCGCTCGCGGTTTTGGGCGATCAGCGGCAAGTCGCTGAGCTTGAGGCGAATCGTCACCGCCGCCCCTGCCTCGCTGCCGGCCGCCTCGACCATGCCGTCCGGCGCTACGCGCAGGCGCAGTACGGCCGGGCTGGCGTCGATCACGGCGACCTTGCCGGCGTGCAGCTTGAGCTCAGTGCGTGCCCATGGCTCCTGCGCCAGCAGGTGGTTGATGGTGGCAGCTGCCGGCATGCTCAGGCCCGGCAGCTTGGGAGGGAATGGAAACATCGTCGTCTTCTTCTTAAAACCGGCTAACCGCTGTCAGACCCATGGGGTCGGACACCCGGCCCGCAGCGGTCGCGTCATACAAAAACAAACCGCCCCGGAAAACCAGGGCGGTCTCGATCTTACCAGTTACAGCGCCACGTCACGCAAGCTGCTGGATACCTGCCAGCATCCAACCGGTCTTGCCGTTGTGCGGTTTGCTCAGGTTCCATACTTCTTGGAACGGTTCCGGCAGCGCATCGGCAGCGGGTTTCATCTTGCCCCAGAACTTCACGCTGGCCAGGGAATCGTTGCCGTCGTTCTCGATGCCCAGCAGTTCAGCCTCGATTGCCACCACATCGGTGTACTCGGCTTGCGCGCCGCGTTCCTGGATCTGCATGCGCAACTCGGCAAAGACTTCAGGCGTGGTGAAGGTACGGATATCTTCCACGTCCGCCTTGTCCCATGCCGCCTGCAGCCGGATGTAGTTGGACTTGGCCGCGCGCAGGAAGCCTGCGGTGTCGAAATCAGCCGGCACGCCCCAAGGAGCGTGCGCTACGGCTTCCGCCGCTGCAGGCGCCGCCAGGGCTGCACCGGCAGCCGGCATCACCGGTTCGAAAGGCGTTGGCTGCAACTCGCGCACATTGCCGCCGTTGTAGCCGCTGAACGCAGGCTGCGCCTCCGGTTGCGACTTGCGGCGCAGCATGCGGACGATGAAGAAGATCACGCCGCCGATCAGGGCGATCATCAGGATCGAGCTGATGGCCGACGCCATGGCGCCGCCCAGGCCGAAGTGCGACAGCAGCGCGCCCAGGCCAAGGCCCAGCAGTGCGCCGCCGAGAATGCCCTTCCACATGCTGGGTTTTGGTGCCGGTGCCGGTGCTGCGGGAGCCGCCGCAGGTGCGGCAGCAGGACGGGTAGCCGTCGGTGCCGCGGTCGGGGCAGCAGGTGCCGGCGCCGGTGCGGCCTGGCGCGGCATGCTGCTCACGCTCGACGACTGGCGGCCAAAGGATTTGCCGCCGCCCATTGGGCGCGCCGACAATTCACTCATCATGCTTACCGCGGACAGCGCAATCATTGCGCCGGCCAGGAATTTCTTGATTTTCATCGTATCCGATATCTCACATTTTGATGCCAGTGTGTAAAGCGGCCACACCCGCCGTCAGGTTGTAGTACTGCACGCGCTCGAGACCTGCAGCCTGCATCATGGTCTTCAGCGTTTCCTGGTCCGGGTGCATGCGGATCGATTCGGCCAGATAGCGATAGCTCTCCGAATCGTTGGCCACTTTCTGGCCCATCCACGGCAACACCGTGAAGGAATAAAAGTCATACGGTTTTTGCAAGACCGGATCCACTTTCGAGAATTCCAGCACCAGCAATTTGCCACCCGGCTTCAGCACGCGACGCATTTCAGAAAGAGCAACATCCTTGTGCGTCATATTGCGCAGGCCGAACGCCACGCTGACACGGTCGAAGTAGTTATCCGGGAACGGCAGCTTCTCCGCATCGCAAATCAAGGTGGGGGTAACCAGGCCCTTATTCAAGAGACGGTCGCGGCCAACGCGCAGCATCGACTCATTGATGTCGGTCAGCCAGACCTCGCCGGTCGAACCCGCAGCCTTGGCAAATGCCTTGGCCAGGTCGCCAGTGCCACCCGCGATGTCGAGCACCTTCATGCCTGGACGCACAGCCGCGTTAGCAATAGTGAAAGCCTTCCAGATGCGGTGCAGGCCGCCGGACAGAAGGTCGTTCATGATGTCGTACTTGGCGGCGACGGAGTGGAAGACCTTGGCGACTTCCTTGACTTTGTCGTCTTCGTTGACGGTTTTATAACCGAAATGGGTGGTATTGGTCATTTTTAGGGTGCCTTGTAATTGCCGCATTATACATTTGTGGGGTGGCGCACAGATTTTGATGAAGCTTGTCAACCAGAATGCTCATCGAGTCGTTTTATGGCTCAGACGATTTGTCTTACTAGGAGATTTTCAGATGGAGCTTCAGCAAAAATTGCCCGCGGACATTTTTTTCCCGGATATCGACGAAGCCACCAAGCAGTTCATCGACGCCACCCGCGCCCAATCGCGCGCCCTGGCATCCGCTGAGCCGCATCCGATGACCTTTAACGTAGAGGCCATCCGTCGCCTGACTCCGGAAGCCCGTGCCGCATTCCGATACATCTGGGAACGTGAGCAGCAGCGCTATGAAGAGTTCCAGCGCCGCAAAATGATGGTCAACTAAGCATTCTTTCAATGGCGGTAACATGCCGCCATTCCTTGATGTATCCGAAAGCAGGCATTCGGGCCAAGCGTAAGCTGGCCCAATGCCCAGCAATATCTACCTCGACACCTCAGTTCTCTGCGCCCTGGCCGACCCGCCAGCCCGCAGCGCCTACGCACCTGTCAGTCGCTGACCCGCCGCTGGTTCCGCGTCCTGCCGCATACCGCAACCTTTGCGCCTCAACGTTCGCCCTCGACAAGATCAAATCAGGTCCAGTTGCACTGGCTTCGTCCCGCCTTCTCGTAGCAGAACAGTTGCATGTGCTCAGCACAGAAGTAATTTTTACAACCGAAACGGAACTTTTCCTCGCAGGTGGCGGTCTTAAGTCAGACACGGCAAACATGGGCTCTGAAATTGCCTGCGCGGCGACCTTCGGGGTTGACCTTTATGTGACGTGGGACTGGCAGCGGTTAGAAGCACAACGATTGCCGTTTTTACATCTGATGTTCGAACAAGCCGGGCTTCCGCAGATGGATTTCATCTCGCCACTTCAACTTGTGGAGAACGATTATGAAACACTACAAACTTCCAAAGGACGTTGACTTTCCTGATATTGAACCGGTAGACAAGGCGGCGATGGACGCCGCACATGAGGAACTGGAGCGTATCAATGCTGGGAAACCAAAAGGAACGCCTAAAGTAATTTGCTTCACTCCAGAGCTCCTTCGAATGATGCCCGCAAAGAACCGCGCAATGTATAAGTATGTGTGGCTACGCCACGTCCAAGAGTACGAGGAATACATGCGCCAGCATCCGGAGCTGGACCGGGACTGACTCAGTGGTGGTGGCCGCAGCCGTGGGCTTTGGCGGCGGCGCCGGGCAGCACGGTGCCGGGTTCGCGGCCGGAGTCGCCAGCGAAGCCGGCGGCTTCCAGGCGCTTCAGGTAGTCGGCCCAGTGATGCTCCAGGCGGGCGCCCAGGTCGTACAGGTAATCCCAGGTGTACAGGCCGGAATTGTGGCCGTCGTCAAAAGTCGGCTTGACAGCGTAATTGCCGACCGGTTCGAGGTTGGTCATGGCGACATCGCGCTTGCCGACTTGCAGTACTTCCTGGCCCGGCCCATGGCCCTTCACTTCCGCCGACGGCGAATACACGCGCAGCAGTTCGAAAGGAATGTTGAAGCTCGCGCCATCATCGAAAGAGATTTCGAGGTAGCGCGATTTGCTGTGGACTGTCAGGCCGGTTGGGTTCTTCATTTGAGATTCTCGATGATTGCCGCGCGCAAGGCCGGCAGCAAAGCCGCGCGCGCCGCGATAGCGGCCGCATCATGCTCGCGCTGCTTCGCGCCCCAGGTCGGGTTCGGGAAGTGCGCATCGTCAGTGTAGCGCGGGATCACATGCCAGTGCACGTGCGGCGTCATGTTGCCGAAGCTTGCCACGTTGACCTTGTGCGGCGACATGGTGGCGCGCTGCGCCTCCTCTACCGCCCAGACGGATTGCATGACGTGGTCGCGGTCCGCCGACGGCAGGTCCGTCATTTCGCGCACGTGGTCGTGCCACACGACGCGGACGTAGCCTGGGTAGCCAGGTTCGTCGACCAGAATCACCGCCAGGCGGTCGTCGCGCCAGATCAACACGTCCGAAGGTGGGTTGACCAGCAGCTTGCACAAGTCGCAGTTGATCGTCATACCAGCACCCTTTCAATGCCGCCATCATTGGCGCGCGCCACGTAATCCACCAGCCAGTTATCGCCCAGCTTGTGCTTGGCCATTTCGACCACGATGTAGTCGGCAGTAGTGCCGGAATCGTCGTTATAGCGGGTCAGGCCTTGCAGGCATGCCGGGCAGCTGGTCAGGATCTTCACCTCGCCGTCGAAATCCTGGCGCAGCTTGTCGGCGCCGGCCACCATCTCCTGCTCCTTGCGGAAGCGCACCTGCGTCGAAATATCCGGACGGGCGGCAGCCAGCGTGCCGGATTCGCCGCAGCAGCGATCGTTCTTTTCGATCTTCACATTGTCGACCGTGGACACCAGCGCGTTCACCGTCTTCAACGGATCCTGCATCTTCATCGGCGAGTGGCACGGATCGTGATACATGTAGCGCGTGCCGGTCACGCCCTCCAGCTTGACGTTCTTCTCCAGCAGATACTCGTGGATGTCCATGATGCGGCAGCCAGGGAAGATCTTTTCGAACTCGTAGCCAGCCAACTGGTCGTAGCAGGTACCGCAAGACACCACCACGGTCTTGATATCCAGGTAGTTCAGCGTATTCGCCATACGGTGGAACAGGACACGATTGTCCGTCACCATTTTCTCCGCCTTGTCGTAATCGCCTGCACCGCGCTGTGGATAGCCGCAGCACAAGTAGCCCGGTGGCAGCACGGTCTGCACCCCCACATCCCACAGCATGGCTTGCGTGGCCAGGCCGACCTGCGAGAACAGCCGCTCCGAGCCGCAGCCAGGGAAGTAGAACACGGCTTCACTGTTGGCATTGGTCTTCTTCGGATCGCGAATGATCGGGATCATCTTGTTGTCTTCGATGTCCAGCAACGCCCGCGCGGTCTTCTTCGGCAGGTTGCCCGGCATTTTCTTGTTCACGAAGTGGATCACCTGCTCGCGCACGGCCGGCTTGCCGACGGTTGGCGGCGGCGCCTTGGCTTGCTTGCGCGCGACGGTCTTGAACACTTCATGCCCCAGGCGCTGCGCCTTGTAGCCCCAGCCCATCATCACCTCGCGCGTGGCGCGGATAGTGGACGGGTCGGTCGCATTCAGGAAGAACATGGCCGCACGCTTGCCCGGATTGAAGGAGCGCTTGTCCATCTTGCGTAGCAGGTTGCGCATATTCATCGACACATCGCCGAAGTCGATATTGACCGGGCACGGCGACTCGCACTTGTGGCATACGGTGCAGTGGTCGGCAACGTCTTCGAATTCTTCCCAATGGCGGATCGAGATGCCGCGGCGGGTCTGCTCTTCGTACAGGAAGGCTTCGATCAGCGCCGAGGTGGCCAGGATCTTGTCGCGCGGCGAGTACAACAGGTTGGCGCGCGGCACGTGGGTCGAGCACACCGGTTTGCACTTGCCGCAGCGCAGGCAGTCCTTCACGCTGTTGGCGATGTCGCCGATATCGCTTTGCTGCATGATCAGCGATTCGTGGCCCATCAGGCCGAAGGACGGCGTGTAGGCGTTTTCCAGCGTCGCTTCCATGCCCGGCAGGTTGAGCAGCTTGCCCTTGTTGAAGCGGCCTTCCGGGTCGACGCGTTTCTTGTACTCGCGGAATTCGCCGATCTCTTCGTCGGTCAGGAATTCCAGCTTGGTGATGCCGATGCCGTGCTCGCCCGAGATCACGCCGTTCAGGGAACGGGCCAGCTTCATGATGCGCGCCACCGCCTTGTGCGCATCCTGCAGCATCTCGTAGTGGTCCGAGTTGACCGGCAGGTTGGTGTGCACGTTGCCGTCGCCCGCGTGCATGTGCAGCGCCACGAACACGCGGCCGTGCAGCACGCGCTTGTGGATCGCTTGCGCTTCGTCGAGAATCTGCTTGTAGGCGCCGCCGTTGAAAATCTGGCGCAGTTGCGCGCGGATCTCCTGCTTCCAGCTGATGCGCACGGTGCGGTCTTGCGCCACGTCGAACAGGGTCGCTTGCGGCTGGTGCTGCAGGCGGTCGTCCAACGCGCCGGCCAGGTGCTCCAGGCCCAGCGCCAGCAGGTCTCTGCGCACTTCAGCCAGAGGCTTGTCGAGGTTGGCGAGGATGAAGGTCCAGCGTGCATGCACCTGGTCCACCAGCGCCAGCGCCTGCGCCTGGCGGTCGCCCAGCATCTCCGCGTAGCCGACTTTGTCGTCGGATGCGTCGTCGCTCTTGCCGATCGGGAGCTTGTCGGCGGCCAGGAATTCGCGCAGCTCTTGCGCCAGTTGCAGCTTGTTCTTGACCGACAGCTCGATGTTGATGCGCTCGATGCCGTCGGTGTACTCGCCCATGCGGTTCAGCGGGATCACCACGTCTTCATTGATCTTGAAGGCGTTGGTGTGCTTCGCAATCGCCGCGGTGCGGGCGCGGTCCAGCCAGAATTTCTTGCGCGCTTCCGGGCTCACGGCCACGAAGCCTTCGCCGACGCGGGTGTTCGCCAGGCGCACCACTTCGGATGCGGCCAGCGCCACGGCACCTTCGTCGTCGCCGACGATGTCGCCGAACAGCGCCATCTTCGGCAGCACGCCGCGCTTGGACTTGGTGGCATAGCCGACGGCGCGCAGGTAGCGCTCGTCCAGGTGCTCCAGTCCAGCCAGGCGGATGGTCTTGAATTGTTCGCCCTGTGCCGGCAGGCCGTCCAGGTAATCCTTGATCTCGACGATCGACGGGATCGCATCGCGCGCCTGGCCGAAGAACTCCAGGCAGACGGTGCGGGTGAACTTCGGCATCTTGTGCAGGATCCAGCGCGCGGACGTGATCAGGCCATCGGTGCCCTCCTTCTGCACGCCAGGCAGGCCGGCCAGGAACTTATCGGTGACGTCCTTGCCCAGGCCTTCCTTGCGGAACTTGCGGCCTTCGATTTCCAGGATCTCGGTCTTGAATGGCTCGCCTTTCGACTCGCCGCGGCCATTCGGATGCGTCCATTCCAGCTTGAAGCGCGCCAGCGGCGTGTCGTGGATCTTGGACAGGTTGTGGTCCAGGCGCGTGACTTCCAGCCAGTCGCCGTTTGGATCGACCATGCGCCACGAGGCCAGGTTATCCAGTGCAGTGCCCCACAGCACGGCCTTCTTGCCGCCCGCATTCATCGCGATATTGCCGCCGATGCAGGATGCGTGGGCCGAAGTCGGGTCGACCGCAAACACGAAGCCCGCCTTCTCGGCCGCTTCGCTGACTTTATTCGTAATGACACCCGCTTCCGAGTGGACGGTCGCATATTCGCGGTCCAGGCCCGGCAGCACTTTCATTTCAACGGCGCCCAGCTTCAGCAGCTTTTCGGTGTTGATGACAGCCGACAGAGGCGTCAGCGGAATCGCGCCGCCGGTGTAGCCGGTGCCGCCGCCGCGCGGGATGATGGTCAGGCCAAGCTCGATGCAGCCTTTCACCAGGCCGGCCATTTCCTCTTCGCTGTCAGGGGTCAGCACCACGAACGGGTACTCGACACGCCAGTCGGTCGCATCGGTCACGTGGGTGATGCGCTTCATGCCGTCGAAGCAGATATTGTGCTTCTCGGTGTATTTGCCGAGTACCTTCTGCGTGCGTTTGCGCAGGTCGTACATCTGGCGGAATTCTTCGCCGAAGTCCGCAACTGCCTTGCTTGCCGCGCGCAGCAGCTTTTCCACATTGCCGCTGCGCTTTTGCGAATCGGCATCGGCTGCCGCGTCGACGGTGTTGCGGCGCTTGTCCACTTCCGACAAGCGGTGATGCAGCGCGTCGATCAGTGCCTGGCGGCGCTTCGGGTTATCCAGCAGGTCGTCCTGCAGGTAAGGATTGCGGCGCACGACCCAGATATCGCCCAGCACTTCATACAGCATGCGAGCGGAGCGGCCGGTCTGGCGAGAGGCCCGCAGTTCGTCCAACAACGCCCAGGACTCTTCGCCGAGAAGGCGGATCACGATTTCGCGATCGGAGAAGGAGGTGTAGTTGTATGGAATTTCCCGCAAGCGGGTAGGGGCGTGACCATCGGGCGATTCGGCAAGCAGTGCCTGGATTTGAGCTGGTGCGTTCATATTGCGTGGACGGGGGGCTGACGCTGGGACAGAACATTCTATCTTATTGCGGCGCACAAGATGGAAACAGCCTTAGAGGCCAACGGGGTTCCGTTAACGTCAACCTGCAAAACATTATTCGACAATGCAGCCGTAATTCCATCTTTTGGTCGAAATATAATGCCATTTCCACCCCGAAATTTTGCACCTTTGCTGCTATGCGGAATGTTTATCCGCCCAAGGCATGGGCAACCGAGCGCCAGAAGCCATCCGGCACATACAGCAGCAAGGAAGTCATCATAAGATAGCGCGCCAATTTGCCGATCGCCATGTACATCACGGACGGCCAGAACGGCAGCTTCAGCCAGCCGCCCAGCGTGCACAGGGGATCGCCAATGCCCGGCACCCAGGAGAGCAGCATGGTCTTGGCACCATAGTGCGCCAGCCAGCCGAACCAGCGGCTCGAACGTTCCTTGGTGAAGGCTTTCTTGGCGTAATAGCCGATCCAGTAGTCAGCGACCCCGCCCAGCGTATTGCCCACCGTGGCCACCGCAATGGCGGGCCAGAACAGTTCAGGATTGGCTTTACAGACGGCAAAGACAGCCGGCTCCGAGCCCAAGGGTACCAGCGTGGCTGAGACGAAACTGATGACGAACACCGACGTCAGCCCCACTTCTGGCGCCGCGATCAGGTCCAGCAGCCAGTGAATAGCGTTTTCAATCATTGGTCAATTATAATCATCCGTACCAAGCTCAAAGCACGTTAGACATCCTGCCACCCGCATACCCGCATGGCAGGCGTGCACTCCCTTCGGTTACCCGCCGTTGTCAGTCTTTGCACCACACCTTTACTTTTGCAAATCATGACTATCGACTACCTGAAGAAAATCCTGACCTCCCGCGTCTACGACGTGGCCCATGAAACTCCGCTCGAGCTGGCACCGATTCTCTCGCAACGAATTGACAACCAGATTTACTTCAAGCGCGAGGACGTGCAGGACGTCTTTAGCTTCAAGGTACGCGGCGCTTACAACAAGATGGCGAATCTGAGCGACGCGCAATTGAAGCGCGGCGTCATTTGCGCCTCGGCCGGCAACCATGCACAGGGCGTTGCCCTGTCGGCGGCCAAACTCGGTTGCCGCGCCCTCATCGTCATGCCTGCCACCACCCCGCTGCTGAAAATCGAATCCGTGCGTCGCCGCGGCGGCGCCAGCGTCGAGGTGGTACTGCATGGCGAGTCCTACACGGACGCCTACAACCACGCCCTGCAACTTGAAAAAGAGCAGAAGCTGACCTTCGTGCACCCGTTCGACGATCCCGAAGTGATTGCCGGCCAGGGCACGATTGCCATGGAAATCCTGCGCCAGCATTCCGGCCCGATCCACGCGATCTTCGTGCCGATCGGCGGCGGCGGCCTGATTGCCGGCGTTGCAGCCTATGTGAAGCAGCTTCGCCCGGATATCAAGATCATCGGTGTGCAAACCATGGATTCGGATGCGATGGGCCGCTCCATCAAGGCAGGCGAGCGCGTGACCTTGTCCGACGTGGGCCTGTTCGCAGATGGCACTGCCGTGCGCCTGGTGGGCGAAGAAACCTTCCGCCTCGCGCAGCAATTTGTCGATGAAGTGATCGTGGTCGATACCGATGCGATCTGCGCAGCGATCAAGGATGTGTTCACCGATACGCGCTCGATCCTTGAGCCTTCCGGCGCGCTGGCGGTTGCCGGCGCCAAGGCTTATGTCGAACGCGCCGAGATGGGCAAGTACCCGGTGCAAGGCGAGACCCTGGTCACCATCTGCAGCGGCGCCAATATGAACTTCGACCGCCTGCGCTTTGTGGCGGAACGCGCCGAACTGGGCGAGTCGCGCGAGGCAGTCTTCGCCGTGACCATGCCGGAGCAGCGCGGCTCGTTCAAGCGCTTCTGCAGCCTGGTGGGTCCGCGCAATGTGACGGAGTTCAACTACCGTATCAGCGACCAGGAGCAGGCGCACGTGTTTGTCGGCGTGCAGATCGCCGATCGTGGTGAATCGTCGACGATTGCGCGGCGCTTTGAAGAGAATAACTTCAAGACGCTGGATCTGACGCACGATGAACTGGCCAAGTCCCACCTGCGCCACCTGGTGGGCGGCAAGAGCGTGTTGGCGAAGGATGAATTGCTGTACCGCTTTGAGTTCCCGGAGCGCCCGGGTGCGCTGATGCGCTTCCTGGATTCGATGGCACCGGAGTGGAATATCTCCTTATGCCATTACCGCTCGCAGGGCGGGGATGTGGGGAGGATCCTGATCGGCTTGCAGGTGCCGCCGCAGGATTCGGACAAGTTCGCGCAATTCCTGGCTACCCTTGGGTATCGCTACTGGGATGAGTCGCAGAATCCAGTTTACAAGCTGTTCCTCTGAAACCGGTAAACCTGGGTCTGACCCGCAGGGTCAGACCCAGTGTCAGATCCCCCGCTGCAGGTGTTGGTTGTGCGCCGTTGATCTTCTCAATAAGTCAAAAGCCCAGAACCAGCCCCGCAGCCCCAAGACCGTCAGGTGTCTGACCCTGCGGGTCAGACACCGCACTACCGGTTTTTGGTAAACTGCCAGACTGTCCCGCAAAACGAAGTCCGCCATGCCCAACCTCCCCGAACAATCCCCCCTCGGCAAAACCTCCGCCTACCGCACCGACTACGCGCCGGAACTGCTGTTCCCCATCCCGCGCCAGGCCAAGCGTGATGAACTGGGACTGCAAGGCACCCTGCCCTTCTTCGGCGTGGATATCTGGAATGGCTACGAGCTGTCCTGGCTGAACATGCGCGGCAAACCGCAAGTGGCAGTGGCCCGCTTCACCATCCCGGCCGATTCGCCAAACTTGATCGAATCTAAATCTTTCAAGCTTTACCTCAACTCCTTCAACCAGACCAGGCTGACCGGTCCCGACGCGCTGAAAATCCTGCTGCAGCAAGACCTTTCCGCCGCCGCCGGCGCCAGCGTGCACGTCACCCTGACCATGCAGGAAGACTTCGAAAAACTGGGAATGGGTGAGCTGGAAGGCCAGTTGCTGGACCGCCTGGATATCGACGTCGACAACTATTCGCCGCAGCCGGAAACCCTGAAAGCCAACTTCGACGAACTGCCAGTAGAGGAAACCCTCGTGTCGCACCTGCTGAAGTCGAATTGCCTGGTCACCGGCCAGCCCGACTGGGGCAGCGTGCAGATCAGCTACTACGGTCCGCAAATCGACCAGGAAAGCCTGCTCAAATACCTGATCGGTTTCCGCGAGCACAATGAATTCCACGAGCAGTGCATCGAGCGCATCTTCACGGACATCCTGCGCCAGTGCAAGCCTCAACATTTGACGGTGTACGCACGTTATACCCGTCGCGGCGGCCTTGATATCAACCCGTGGCGCACCAACTTTAGTAGTGCACGGCGGCCGTCCAATTTACGCAACGCCCGCCAGTAAGGGCTTTTTCCATACGGAAACATTGCGTGAATTTCGAGTTACACGGCTGAGAAACAAGCCTATAATGCGCTCGCAATGCACATAAATGTCGCGTCATGAATAACCTGAGCAAAATCCTTTCGCTAGAGAACGTCCAGCTCGACCTGGAAGTCTCCAGCAAAAAGCGCGCTTTCGAGCAAGCCGGCCTGATCTTTGAGAATAACTGCGGCATCGCTCGCTCCACCGTATCGGACAACCTGTTCGCGCGTGAACGCCTGGGCTCCACCGGCCTCGGTCACGGCGTCGCTGTCCCGCACGGGCGCATCAAGGGATCCAAGAGCCTGAAGGCGCCGTTGGCCGCTTTCGTGCGCCTGGCCGAACCGATTCCGTTCGAATCGCCGGACGGCAAGCCGGTCAACCTGCTGTTCTTCCTGCTCATTCCAGACCACGTGACGCAGCAGCACCTCGAAATCCTGTCCGAGATCGCGGAAATGTTCTCGGACGACGCCTTCCGTCAGGCCCTGACGGAAGACCCCGACCCGAAATCGGTCTACAGCCGCATCGTCAACTGGCAGCCTAGCCTGCAAGCGGCAGGTTGAACATGCTGCAGACGCCGCTGACGATCCAGAGACTGTACGACGACAATCGCGAAACCCTGCAACTGGGATGGTTCGCCGGCTTTCCAGGCGGCGAGCGCCTGATCTCTGGCGACGTCGCTTCGGCGGCCGACCAGGTCGGCCACTTGAATACGATTCACCCTGGACGTATCCAGGTGTTCGGCCACCAGGAAATCAATTACTACCAGCGCCTGAAGTCGCTGACGCGCGCCCACGTGATCGGCGAATTGATCGCAGGCGGCCCGCCGGCGCTGATCATCGCGCAGGGCCTTGAAACGCCGCCGGACATCCTGGCGATCTGCGACGAAAAAAATATTCCGCTGTTCTCCACGCCGCTGCCGGCAGCCCAGGTGATCGACTTCCTGCGCGTGTACCTGTCGAAGAAGCTGGCGCAGCGCATCATCATGCACGGCGTGTTCATGGACGTGCTGGGCGTGGGCGTGCTGATTACCGGCGACTCCGGCCTCGGCAAATCCGAGCTGGGACTTGAATTGATTTCACGCTCGCACGGCCTGGTGGCCGACGACGCAGTGGAATTCGCACGCATCGCGCCGAACATGATCGAGGGCCGCTGCCCGCCGCTGCTGCAAAACCTGCTGGAAGTGCGCGGCCTGGGCCTGCTCGATATCAAGGCGATCTTCGGCGAGACCGCCGTGCGCCGCAAGATGCGCCTGAAGCTGATCGTGCACCTGGTGCGCCGCTCGGCACTGGAAGAAGAAGTGGAGCGCCTGCCGTTCCAGTTCCCGACCGAAGATGTGCTGGGGCTTCCAATCCGCAAGGTCGTGATTCCCGTTGCGGCCGGCCGCAACATCGCGGTTCTGCTGGAAGCTGCGGTGCGCAACACCATCCTGCAATTGCGCGGCATCGACACACTGCAGGAATTCATGGAGCGCCAACGGCAGGCGATGAGCGGCGACTGATACGGACTAATGGTACTATCAGTCACATGCGAATCGTCCTACTCACCGGCATCTCCGGCTCCGGCAAATCCGTTGCGCTGAATGTTCTCGAAGACATCGGCTACTACTGCGTCGACAACCTGCCGCCAGCGCTGCTGCAAGACCTGATCAATCGCCTTGCAATTGAAGGCACGGATGCCTTGGCTGTCGCAGTCGATGCACGCAGCGCCTCCAGCCTTGCCAGCCTGCCTGGCGAGTACCGCAAGCTGAAAGAGGACGGCCATGAGGTCAAGGTGATCTTCCTCACTGCGAATACCCATTCGCTGGTGGCGCGCTTCTCCGAAACACGCCGCAGCCATCCGCTGTCGCACGAACTGGCCCCCGGCCAGAATCCTGCAGCACGCCGCACCCTGATCGAATGCATCGCCGAAGAACGCGAGCGCCTGTCTGCCATCCAGCAGCTCGGCCATGTGATCGATACTTCGGAAATGAACGCCAACAAACTGCGCGCCTGGGTCAAGGACCTGGTGCACAGCGAGAACGCGCCACTGACCTTGTTCTTCGAATCCTTCGCCTTCAAGGTTGGCGTGCCGCTCGACGCCGACTTCGTGTTCGACGTGCGCGCGATTCCGAATCCGTATTACGACCTCACGCTGCGTCCATTGAACGGCCGCGACGCACCGGTGATCGCCTTCCTCGATGCGCAGGAAAGCGCGGAAGAGATGTTCCAGGATATCAAAGGCTTCGTCGCCAAATGGCTGCCGCACTTCAAGCGCGACAACCGCTCCTACCTGACGGTTGCTGTCGGCTGTACCGGCGGCCAGCATCGCTCCGTCTACATGGCCGAACGCCTGGCGCGGCATTTCGCACCGACCGAGACGGTAGTGCTGCGCCACCGCGAGCAAACCTGATCGCGACTATTCCAGCCTTAGCTGCCAATAGCTGACGTCGATCCAGCGGCCGAATTTGCGGCCGACTTCCTTGAAGGCGCCAACGGGCTGGAATCCCATCTTCTCGTGCAATCCAACGCTGGCTTCATTGGGCAGCGCGACGCCGCCGATTACCAGGTGCACGCCGCTCTGGCGCAGCAGGTTGAACAGATGCTGGTACAGCTTGCGTGCGAAGCCTTTGCCGCGCATTTCCTGCTGCAGGTAGATCGAGCTCTCGACCGAAAAGCGATAGGCGGAACGTTCCTTCCATTTGCTGGCGTAGGCGTAGCCAAGGATCTTGCCGTCCTGCTCCAGCACCAGCCATGGCAACTTGGATGAAATGACTTTGGTGATGCGGTTGGCCATGTCGTCGACGCCGACTTCGGCCTCTTCGAAAGTGATGGTGGTGGTTGAAACGTAATGGTTGTAGATCGCAGCGATGGCGGCGGCATCGGCCGGGTGGGCTGAGCGGATGGTGGTCATTAGCGCTTGGATAAAGTGGATGACCCAAGCGATACAGCAAAATGCGGGCCAGCCGCCGGCTGGCCCTGTGCACCAAATTAATCCAGCCAGTGCACCACTTCGATCGTATGCTGGTCCGGATCGGTGATCATCGTCCCAAAATAGCGCTCGTTGACATCAGGCCGCAGGCCCGGCGTGCGCAACGACTCCGCGCCTTGCGCCATGGCGTTGGCGTGGAAGGCGTGCGTCGCCTGTTGCGATGGCGACTTGATGGCGATGTGCCCGCGCTGTCCAACCAGCGGTGCATCGCCTTGCGCCGGATAGATGGCGAAGGCCCAATGGCCATCGGCGCCGAAGATGGCCTGCTTGTCGTCCTGGTGCTGCACGCTGTAGCCAAGCGGTTCCAGGCAGGCTTTGTAGAATTCCACCGCACGTGGCAGGTCACGGGTGGCAATGGATACGTGGTCAATCATGATGCTCTCCTTTCAAACAACGAGCGATCATCATAGGCATTCCGCGCGAAACGATTTCCCGATTTCGCGCAGGGGTGCGGGAAAATTTCCCACGCCGTGTTAGCATTTCGCCATGAAGTCATTGTGCCTCTTCGCCATCGCGGCACTGCTGGCGTATCAGCCGGCAAACGCCGCGGGATCGCATCCCAAATACAATCTGGATTGGCCGCGTGCGGGCGAGGTCCCGATCCCTCAACGCATCAAGGAGCTGAAGGAAAAATGAGCTTGCTCGTATTGTTGGCCGCCGCCGCGGTGAGTGCGACAGGTACCGAAACCGATCCCGATCCGGCCTGGCGCTGCACAGCAAAGCACTACGGCGCCTTCGTTTCCCCGTCCGGCACTTCAGCCAAATGGCCGGTGCTGAAGGCATTGCCGGAGCACTTGCGCAACAAGAGGTCCATACTGCTTTCCACATCGGGCGCCTACGCCGGCGGCAAGGGGTACGTCATGTACGTTGATACCAAGTCCGGCAACGCCTATATCGAGCAATCCGCAGGCACTCCGGATTCCATCGTGATCTTCGGCCCGCTGCCAAAGATCGCCTGCGCGGATCCGGCGGCAACCGACATCCTCGATCTCGCGCAATTCTTCATGGATACCTACGCTGAAGACGTCACCGCTGGCGACCGCAAGGCACTCGCCAACCACTATTCCCGGCGCGGCACCATTTTCATTGGCGGCGAGTGGAAAGAAGAAATCGGGTTTGACAAGCTGTCCAGCGAATACGCGAAAAGCTGGAAGCCGCCCGTTACGTTCCGTTGGCAAGGCCTGGCATATGAAAAACTTGGCGACCAGTCGGTAATGGTCACTGGCGGCGTCGCGCGTAGCGACAAGGCCGGAGCGGAAACCACCTCGCACTCCTATGCTGTCCTGCTGGTCAAGGAAGACGGCGTGCTGCGCATCCGTATGGAAAGCGGCGCACCGCCAGCCAGGCCGCAGCTCAGCCGACGGTAACAATGAAATTTAGTGCGGCACCGTATTTTTGATCTATTATCTGCATATGGCGATCTCATTACTGCTTGCAGCAGCGCTGGGCGCTGCACCACCCGAGCCGGAACCAATCTGGCGTTGCACGGCTGCGCACTATGCCAGCTTCGTGTCGCCATCCGGCACCCGCGAAAAATGGCCTACCGTACCTGAGCTTCCGGCGAAGTTGCGCGATACGCGTCATATGACGCTTAACTCACCTGGCATGCTGCCAGGCGGCCGTGCGCACATGATGTACGTCGACAGCACAGCCAGGGTCGTCTACATCCTGCAGACTTCCGGCCCGGCAGATTCCGAAGTCGTCTTCGGCCCATTGCCGCCGGTCGAGTGCCCTAAAGAGTAATGCAGACTAACTCGGCGTTTTACCTGGCCGCCCGAGCGCGCTTCCCTGACTTTGCCGAGAAGGCTGATCGCAAGTACTTCGAGTATTGGGACGAGCAGCCTCGCGCAGAAGGAGCGTATGGCTGGTTCGAAAGCGCGGCCAATGCCCTGAATGCGGAAATGAAGCGGGAAGGCGATCTCGCCGGTTGTTCCGAATTCTTTGAGTTTGTCGACAGCATATTTGCATCAGCCAGCGAAGAAGTCAGGCGCTGCATCGACGTATCGTTCGTCGAGAACCTGTTCTGGCAAGTGCCGCCAGCGAAAGCCGCCGCGTACTGGAATAAGCTGCCGCCGCAGCTGCAGGCATTGTACGTAGGCTTTCACAACCGGCCGCCAATTTAAGTTCCCCGCACCATGCCCACCATCCTCACCCACCCTGCGATTCCCCTGGCACTCGGTGTCGCACTTGGCCCGAACCGCATTCCGCGCCGCCTTCTGTTGGCAGGCATGGTTGCGGCTATCGTACCCGATATGGACGTTATCGCGTTCAAGCTCGGGATTGAATACGCAAACCAGCTTGGCCATCGCGGCGCATCCCATTCGATCGCGTTTGCACTTGCTTTAGGCATGCTGGCAGCGCTTGCTGCGCCGTGGCTTCACACGAAACGCTGGGTGGCCATGGCGTTCGTGTCGATCGCCTGCGTTTCACATCCTTTGCTCGACATGCTGACGACCGGCGGCCTGGGTGCCGCAATCTGGTGGCCCTTCTCTGACCAGCGGCATTTCTTCCCGGTCCAGTTTATCCGTGTCTCCCCACTGACCATGGGTCGCTTCCTTGGCCCTGCCGGCTTGACGGTCATCAAGTCTGAACTGCTATGGGTCTGGCTGCCCTGCATTGCCTTGATGGCGACCGCACTAGCCACACGCCGGCAGGCCGCAAAATGAGTACTTTTAAAAAGCTCTTCACTCCGCAATTCAGAGAAACGCCAAACGGAGTATTCCGGCCAATTTCAAAGTACGCCGAAATTCCCCCATTGGTGCTGGCCGCAACCTGGGCATCCATCGGGATATTTGGCAGCCAGCGATTTTATCTCGCCCTGGCTGCAGTGCTGCTCGCAGGCCTTGCCATCCGCTTCACCCGACTACGCAAGCTGGGGCCTGAAGGCTCGCCGCTCGTTGCAACTGAAGGCGACACGCTGGTCTTCCACAGCCTGAACGCCGGCCGTCCGAAGCGCTTCCCGCTTGCCGAGATACAGCAGGTCCGCATCTACGGCCAGGTTGGATACCGCTACTTCAGCGTTACGGCCGCGGGCGACATGGTTACCGTCATTCCAACCTCATTCCGCCGTGAACCAGAACAGGCCATCATCAATTTCCTGCAAACGGCCTTGCCCGGAAAAGTGCAGGTCGAGCCGGTTCCAAGGACATTCTTCGATCGCGTGCGTGGCGACTACAGCTGAAAAACGCGACGATCGACACTCGCCTAAAGTGTCAGCTTGGTTTCAAATTTCGAGCAGTTCATGGCAAACAGGCTCTTTACGTTGATCACGTTGTGGTGCGAGGTAAAGACGCGGCGCGTGAACGCGCTGTATTCCTCCATCGATTCCACCGTGACGATCAGGTGGAAGTCGAACTCGCCCGCCACTTCGTAGCAGGACATCACCTCGGGCTCCGACCGCATGCGGTGCTCGAACTGCTTGAGGACGTCGGTATTCTGTTTTTCCAGTTCGACCGACACGAACACAGTCAATGGCCGCCCTGCCAGCGCGCGGTCGACCAGCGCGACCGCTTTCACCAGCACGCCGTCGGCACGCAGCCTCTCGATGCGGCGCTGGCAGGTCGCGACCGATGAATGCACGCGCTCTGCGATCTCGCGCAGGGGCGTGCTGGCATCCTCTTGCAGGATATTGAGGATGCTGCGGTCGATCCGGTCCAACTCCCTCATGCGAGGTGTCGCAATGGGTGCGCCCAGGCTGGCCAGCATGGTTCGAAGAAGCGCTCCACCATTGCGGGTGTGACGTCGGCCAGCGACGCGGGATTCCACTTGGGCTGGTTGTCCTTGTCGATCACCAGCGCACGCACGCCTTCGAAGATTTCGCCGTGTTCGAAGTTGCGGCGCACCAGGTTGCGCTCCATGCGCAGGCAATCGGATACGCCAAGCGTTGCGCCGCGCTTCAACAATTCGTGCGTCACGCTCATCATCAGCGGCGAGCGCAGCTCCATTGCTTTCAGCGACTTCTGCGCGAACGGCGTACTGTCGCCGCGCAGCGAGTCCATGATGGCCGGTACCGAACCGGCGGCGAAATGCTTGTCGATCAAGGCGCGCTGCACTTCCAGCTCGCTGTCGCCGGCGAAGGCATTGTGCGGCCCTGCGAAAACGGCGATCGCATCGCGCAATGAACGGCCCGGCGTGCGCTCGAACAGTTCGCCCAGGCCGGCCAGCTCGGTCTCCGGCACGAAGCAATCGGCCAGGTCGAGATAGAGCGCATCGGCGGCGCCGACCGTCAAGCCGGTCAGCCCGAGCCACATGCCGAGCTGTCCCGGCGCGTGCGACAGGAAGTGGCTACCCCCCACGTCCGGGAACAGGCCGATGTTCACTTCCGGCATGGCCATCTTGGTACGGCCGGTGACGATGCGCACGCCGCAGTCAGGCCCGCCCTGCGCAATGCCCATGCCGCCGCCCATCACCACGCCATCCATCAGCGCCACATAAGGCTTGGGGTAGAAATGGATTAAGTGGTTTAGCGCATATTCTTCGGTAAAGAAGTCTTCCAGCAGCGCGCTGTCGCCTTGCGTGTCGGCGCGGCCAACGTCGTAGAAGAAGCGGATATCGCCGCCAGCGCACAACGCACGTTCGCTGGTGCTGCGCACCACCACTGCGGCCACAGACGCATCGTCGCGCCACGCCAGCAGCGCCTGGGTCATCGCGCGCACCATGTCGAGGGATAGTGAATTGAGGGCTTTGGGCCGGTCCAGCGTAATGAAGCCGGTGCCGTTGGAGATGTGGGTGTGGACGTATTCGCTCATGCAAATATTTTAACGCACACTGGTCGCAAAAAAGGGCGCCAATTGCGCCCTTTGGTGTGCTACACGGCCGGTCCTTTACACGGCGGTGGGTGGTGCCTCATACGTATCCGGGAAATGCTTGATGGCCGCATGATTGTGGTTCTGCACACGGTCTTTGTATTTCATGACCTGGCGATCCAGTTTATCAATCAGGGTGTCGATGGCGGCGTAGAGATCTTGCGACAGGCTTTCGACGTAAACAGTTTTGCCAGACATGCGCAGGTTGATTTCCGCTTTCTGGCGTTTCTCTTTCTCGGTGAGGTTATCTACAGTCAGGATGACAGCAATATCGATTACTTGATCGAAATGGCGCTTGACTCGTTCCAGCTTGTTCTGCACGTACTCGCGAATGGCTGGGGTCACTTCGACATGATGTCCACTGATGGTGAGATTCATACACACTCCTAAAGATGATGTCGCTCTCGAGTTCGTGCGCGCCGAAGCGCACAGAGGAACCCATGCACTGCACTACAAAGATTTGCGGAGGCTTACTGGAGGGATCTTCAACGCTTCTCGATATTTGGCAACAGTCCGTCGCGCAATCACCATGCCTTGTTCTCCCAGCATGTCCGCAATCTTACTGTCGGATAAAGGATTTTTCGGGTCTTCTGCTCCTGTCAATTGCACGATCAGTGCCCGTATCGCAGTCGAGGAAGCCTCACCCCCAGCTTCGGTCGCGACGTGGCTACCAAAGAAATATTTCAACTCAAACATGCCATGTGGGGTGAGCATATATTTTTGAGTTGTTACGCGAGAAATAGTGCTCTCGTGTAGTCCCAGTGTATCAGCAATTTCACGCAACACAAGGGGTCTCATGGCCACCGCGCCATGGCTGAAAAAGTTCTTTTGTCTTTCTACTATCGCTTCCGCGACGCGCAGGATCGTGTCGAAACGCTGGCGCATATTCTTGATCAGCCACTTCGCTTCCTGCAGCTGGCCGTTCATCTGCGACTCGCTCTTGCCTTGCTTGAGCAGGTTGGCGTACAGCGCGTTGACGCGCAGGCGCGGCACCACGTCGTTATTCAACGTGACCAGCCAGCCGCCGCGGCCCTTCTTCACGATCACGTCCGGCACCACGTAGTCCGACTCGCCCGACGCATATTCGGCGCCCGGATGCGGGTTGCACTGGCGGATCACGCACTGCGCTTCACGCAAGTCTTCGTCGTCGCAGTCGAGCGCCTTCTTCAGCTTGGTGAATTCGCGCTGGGCAAACCAGGTCAGGTGTTTTTCGACGATGGTCAGCGCCATGCGGCGCGTTACCAGCGGCACGCCCGGCATGCGCCTGATCTGCAGCGCCAGGCATTCGGAGGCATTGCGGGCGGCGACGCCGGGCGGGTCGAAGCTTTGCAGCAGCACCAGGCTGCAGCGCAGCTCGTCCAGTTCGATTTCCAGCTCGGGCGGCAGGCGCTCGTGGATTTCTTCCAGCGGTTCTTCCAGGTAGCCGTTGTCGTCCAGCGCGTCGATGATCAGTTCCATCAGGGCGCGGTCGCGCGGCTCCTGCACGGTGACGCGCATCTGCTCCAGCAGGTGTTCGCGCAGCGTGCAGCCGGAAGCTTCCAGTTGCGGGCGGCTGTCTTCGTCGTCGGCGGATTTGCTGCCGGCGCTGGCGCTCCAGTCGGCATCATCGCTGCCGTTGCCTGCGCTCTCATTGTCGCCGCCCTCATAGCCTTCGCCTTCGGCAGCGGCAGCCGGGGCGTCGCCGCCCTCGCCTTGCGGGCCTTCGGAGGCCGGTGCGGCCGGAGCTTCGGCACCATTGCCGTTGCCCTGGCTGATGGCGCCATCGGCCAGCAGGCGTACCGAGTGGTCGAGTGGATCGTCGAGGCGCTCCAGCATGGGATTATCGCCAAGCAGCTGTTCCAACTCCTGGTGCAGCTCCAGCGTAGAGAGCTGCAGCAGGCGGATGGATTGTTGCAGCTGCGGCGTCAGCGCCAGGTGTTGCGAGGTTCGCAGTTGCAGTGTTTGTTTCATGGCCTTCGCTTACATGCGGAAGTGTTCGCCGAGATAGACGCGGCGCACGGATTCGTTGGCGATGATGTCGTCCGGGCGGCCCGAAGCCAGCACGGCGCCCTGGTTGATGATGTAGGCGCGGTCGCAAATGCCGAGGGTCTCTCGCACATTATGGTCGGTGATCAGCACGCCGATATTGCGCTCCTTCAGGAAACGCACAATACGTTGGATTTCGATCACGGCGATCGGGTCGACGCCGGCAAATGGCTCGTCCAGCAGCACGAAACGCGGATTGGTGGCCAGGGCGCGCGCAATTTCCACGCGGCGGCGCTCGCCGCCGGACAGCGACAGGGCCGGGCTCTCGCGCAGCTTCTCAATTTGCAAGTCAGCCAGCAGCGCTTCCAGGCGCTGGTCGATCTCGGCCTTGGACAGCGGCTTGCCGTCGACCTTCTGCAATTCCAGCACGGCGCGGATATTCTCTTCCACCGTCAGCTTGCGGAACACGGATGCTTCCTGCGGCAGGTAGGACAGGCCCAGCGTGGCGCGCTTGTGGATCGGCAGGCTGGACACGTCGGTGCCGCCGATATCGATGGTGCCGGCATCGGAGGCCACCAGCCCCACGATCATGTAGAAGGAAGTGGTCTTGCCGGCGCCGTTGGGGCCGAGCAGCCCGACCACTTCGCCGCACTCAACTTGCAGCGATACGTCGTGTACCACCTGGCGCTTGCCATAGGTCTTCTGGAGGCCGCGCACGACCAGCGTGCTGGCGCAGGTATTTGCTTGCATGCTTACTTCTTCTCCATGTTGGCGGCAGGCGCTGCTGGCGGCGTGGCAGGCGGTTCGGTGCGCGTCGGCTGGATCACCATGGTGCCACGGCCGCCGCCCGGCTTGCTTTCGCCGCTGGAGGTATTGCGCACGCTGAAGAACTCCTTGCGGCTGTCGTAGGAGATGAACTCGCCCTGCACTTCATCGTTCTGCTTGCCGCCTTCCAGGCGGCGGATGGTGGCCTTGTTGAACATCTTTACCAGTTCAACCTGCTCTTCATATTCGATACGGTCGGCATCGCCTTCCACCCATTGGTCGCCGGCGCCGTCGCGCTTCTGGCGGAAGGTGGCTTTCTTGCCGTCGCCGAACAGGGTCACTTGCTGGTAGCCGTCCGGCGTCTGCTTGACGTAGGCACGTTCGGCCGTCATGGTCAGCGTGCCGCGGGTCAGCTTGACGCCACCCAGCAGGATGGTGATCTGCTTGACGTCGTCGATGTCCATCGAGCCATAGCTGATGTTGGTCGGCTTGTAAGAGTCGGCTTTCTCGGCCAGTGCCGGAGCCGCAACTCCCAGCAGCAAGGCTGCCGACAAGAGTAGTCGTTTCATAGTCATTCCTCAGTTATTGGTCTGCAGCCTTGGGCGGAAGCTGCAGTGTGCCGTTGCCGGCCAGGTGCATTTCGCGCGTCGCATTATTGGCGCGCATGCTGTTGGCCGAAGCAGTGGTATTCCCCAGGCGCAGCTTCACCGGATGGTCGGTTTCCATGCGGTCTTCGTCCGGGAAGATCACCAGCTTGTCCGATTCCAGGTGCAGCAGTTGCGAGTCCGGCGATGCCGCGCGGTCGATCGTTACGTTGCCGTTCAGGGTGACGCGGCTATTGGCATCTTCCACGCGCGCCGTCTTTGCCACGATTTCCATTGGCGGCCTGTCGCCGGCCAGGCTGTGCACGCGCGGATTGTCGACCTCGGAAGAATCGTCGATCGGGCGGTGCGTCAGCTTGTCGCCGGCAATGATGTAGCTGGGCTTGCCGTCCTTCGTCATGCGCACGAAGGAAAAGTTATGGATGATGTAGTCCGGCTCATTCATGCGCTTGTCGGCCTGCATCTGCTCGCCCGCGCGGTTCAGCAACTCGAGCAGGTAAAAGCTGCCGAGCGCCGCCAGCAGCACCACAATCATGCCGATCGACAGGCGGAAGCGGTGCGCTATCCTCTGGTTACGCATTGCTGGCTCCCTTACACCAGGAACTGCGCCATCACGCGGTCATAGCTGCCCGTTGCGCGCAGCACGAATTCGCAGGCTTCCCGCACCGCGCCGCGGCCGCCCGCGGCTTCGGTGATGTAGTGGCTGCGCTGCTGCGCTTCCTGGCGGCCGTTCGGCACGCTGACGGCGAAGCCGACACGGCTCAGCAGCGGCAAGTCGACCACGTCGTCGCCGATGAAGGCCACTTGCTCTTCGGCCAGTGCCAGCTCGGCCAGCAAGGCCTTGAACGGGGTCAGCTTGTCGTGGCCGCCTTGGTGCACGTAATCGATGCCCAGGTCCTTGGCGCGTGCCAGCACGATCGGCGTGCGGCGGGCGCTGATAATGGCAGTCTTGATGCCGGCTTCCTGCAGCAGCTTGATGCCCAGGCCGTCGTGTACATTGAAGGTCTTGACCATTTCGCCGTCGGCGCCATAGGTCAGGCTGCCGTCGGTCAACACGCCGTCCACGTCGAAGATGAACAGGCGCACCTTGGCTGCGCGGGCAACGAGGTCTTCGCGTTTTTGCGTCATCAGATCACCTTGGCGCGGGTCAGGTCGTGGATGTGCAGCGCGCCGACCAGCGTGCCGTCCGGGTCCACCACCAGCATCTGGTTGATGCGGAATTCTTCCATCACCGCCACGGCATCCACCGCCAGCTGGTCGGGGCCGATGGTGCGCGGGTTCAGGTGCATCACATCCTTGATCACGACCTTGGTGAAGTCCTGCACTTTCTCGATCATGCGGCGCAAGTCGCCGTCGGTGAACACGCCGACCGGCTTGTTGCCGGCATCGACGATGGCCGTCATGCCCATGCCCTTCTGGGTAATTTCCAGCAGCGCGTCAGGCAGGCGCGTTTCCAGGCCCACGGCCGGGATGGCGCCATCCTTGCGCATCACGTCGCGCACATGGGTCAGCAGGCGTCGGCCGAGGGCGCCACCTGGGTGGGAACGGGCGAAATCTTCTTCCTTGAAGCCGCGCAGGTCCAGCAAAGCGACGGCAATCGCGTCGCCCAGCGCCAGGGTGGCGGTGGTGGAGGCGGTCGGGGCCAGGTTCATCGGGCAGGCTTCCTTGGCCACGGACACGTCCAGGTGCACGTCGGCGATCCTGGCCAGGCTCGATTGCGGCTTGCCGGTCATGGCGATCACGTGGCCGCCCATGCGCTTGACCACCGGCAGGATGGCCATCAGTTCAGCCGCTTCGCCGGAATAGGAAATCGCGATCACCACGTCTTCCGGCGTCACCATGCCCAGGTCGCCATGCGCCGCCTCGGCCGGGTGCACGAACAGGGCCGGGGTGCCGGTGGAGGCCAGGGTGGCGGCGATTTTCTTGCCGATATGGCCGGACTTGCCGATGCCGGAGACCACAACCCGGCCCTTGCATTGCAGCAACAAGGACACTGCCTGGCCCACGGTCTCGTCGTTGGCAAGGCGCGCGTTCATGGCGGCCAGGGCGTCCGTCTCGATCTGCAGGGCCTCGCGCGCCAGTTCCAGGGCGCGGGTTGCGGTCTTGGCATCAAAAGATTTCAGCATTGTTTTTTCATGGGTTAAACTCATGCCCGAAGTATAGCCGAATTAGATAAGCAAAAAACTTGCCAGACAAAACAAACAACGGATGTTCTCCCCCCTTGAACTGACCCTCCTCCTCCTCGGCAGCGCCGTTCTTGGCGTGGTTGCCTTCCGCATGATGCACTTGCCGCCGATGCTGGGTTACCTGGCGGTCGGCATCCTGCTCGGTCCGCACGCCATGGGGCTGGCCGAGCAAAGCCATGCGACCGAGTTGCTGGGCGAATTCGGGGTGGTATTCCTGATGTTCTCGATCGGGCTGGAGTTTTCCCTGCCCAAGCTGATGGCCATGCGCTCGATCGTGTTCGGGCTGGGCATGGCACAGGTGGGGCTGACCATTGCCGCCACCATGCTGTTCGGCTGGCTCATCCATTTCCTGCTGCCGCCCTCGATCCAGCTCGGCTGGCAGGCCTGCTTCGCGCTGGGCGGCGCACTTGCCATGTCGTCAACCGCGATTGTAGTCAAATTGCTCACGGAACGGCTGGAACTTGAAAGCGAGCACGGGCGCAAGATCATCGGCATCCTGCTGTTCCAGGACCTGGCGGTGGTGCCGCTGCTGATCCTGATCCCCGCGCTGGCGCAGAACCCGGCCGACCTGCCCAAGACCCTGGGCCTGGCCGGGCTGAAGGCTGCAGTAGTGCTGCTGCTGCTGCTGTTCGTGGGCCAGAAGGTGATGCGCAAGTGGTTCACCATCGTCGTGCTGCGCCGTTCGCAGGAGCTGTTCATGCTCAACCTGCTGCTGGTGACGCTGGGCGCGGCCTGGATCACCGAGCAGGCCGGCCTGTCGATGGCGCTGGGCGCCTTCGTGGCGGGCATGCTGATTTCCGAAACCGAATACAAGCACCAGGTGGAGGAGGACATCAAGCCCTTCCGCGACGTGTTGCTTGGCCTGTTCTTCATCACCGTCGGCATGCTGCTCAATGCGCGCGTGGTGCTGGAGAACTGGTGGCTGGTGCTGGTGCTGCTGACCGGCCCGGTACTGCTCAAGTTTGCCCTGATCGCGGGCCTGGCGCGCCTGTTCGGCGCCTCCACCTCGACTGCCATGCGCACCGGCCTGGCGCTGGCGCAGGCGGGCGAATTCGGCTTCGTGCTGCTGAACGTGGTGGGCGGCATGAAACTGGTCGACCCGTTCGTGGTGCAGGTGGTGCTGGCCTCGATGGTGCTGTCGATGCTGCTGGCGCCTTTCCTGATCGCGCAGTCGGACAAGATCGTGCTGAAGTTCTCCGCCAACGAGTGGATGATGCAGTCGCTGAACCTGACCAATATCGCGGCGCGCACGATGTCGGCGCAGAAGCATGTGATCGTGGCGGGCTTTGGCCGCTCGGGCCAGTCGCTGGCTACCTTGCTGACCGAGGAGAAGATCCCCTACCAGGCGCTGGACCTGGACCCGACCAGGGTGCAGGAGGCACAAGCCGCAGGCGCCAACGTGTCCTACGGCGACGCGGCGCGGCGCGAATCGCTGGTGGCGGCAGGCATCAAGCGCGCTTCGGCGGTGGTGATCACTTACGCCTCGACGCCCTCCGCGCTGCGGGTGCTGCACCTGGTGCACGAACTGGCGCCGGAGCTGCCGGTCATCGTGCGCTCGCACGATGACACCGACCTTGACCGCCTGAAGGAAGCCGGCGCGGCGGAAGTGGTGCCGGAGTTGATGGAAGGCTCACTGATGCTGGCCTCCCACGCGCTGGTGATGTTGGGTGTGCCGCTGCGGCGGGTGGTGCACCGCGTGCAGCGCGCACGCGAGGAACGCTATGCTTCGCTGCGGGGCTACTTCCACGGCGCCAGCGACAGCGGCGAGGAAGCTGAAATGGTGCGCCTGCATTCGGTGTCGCTGGGCGAGCAGGCTTCGTGCATCGGCAAATGCGTGCAGGATTTGGGGCTGGATGAGACCGGGGCGGAGATTTCCGCCATCCGCCGCGGCAAGATGCGGCTGGAAGCTGAAGCGGGCACCACGCTGGAAGCGGGCGATGTGGTGGTCTTGCGCGGCACGGCGGAAGAAGTGGCGCGCGCCGAGAACGATTTACTGGCCTGACCCCGGTTTACCGGGTTCAGGCAGCGTACCGCATCACCCGGTTCCGCCCGCCCTCCTTGGCCTGGTACAGTGCCTCGTCAGCCTGTTCAATCAATTGCGCCGCCTGCTCCTCGGCCGACACATCATCCGGCACCTGCGCCAGGCTCGACACCCCCACCGAGGCGGTGATCGACACCTTCACCCCATGCGACAGCTCGATCATGGTCGCCGCGATGCCGGCACGAATCCGCTCGCCGACATAGGTCGCACTCTCCAGGTCCGCATCAATCAACAGCACCACGAACTCTTCGCCGCCAAAGCGCGCCAGCGCATCCGACAGCCGCAATTCCGCCTTGATCCGGTTCGCCACTTCCCGCAGCACTTCATCGCCGCCGCCATGGCCAACGGTGTCGTTGACGCGCTTGAAGTGATCGATATCGATGTACATGAACGACACCGGATACGACTGCCGGCGCGCCCGCGCAATCTCTTCCAGCAGGCGGCGGTCCACGTAGCGGCGGTTGAACACCCCGGTCAGCGCATCCGTCAGGCCCAGGTACTTCAGCATTTCATTGGAGATCACGTTCTCCAGGCAGATGGCGATGATGGACGCCATGTGCTCGACGAAATCCGTGCCCAGGCTGGGCGAGAAGCGCGTCGGGTCGGCGCTGCCCAGGTTCAGCGAGCCAATCAGGCGCTTGTTGCGCAGCAGCGGTACCACGCCCACGCTTTGCAGGCGCACGCCAGCCTGCGGGAACTGGCGGGCATGCTTTTGCGCGTCGAACATGCCAAGGTAAGGCTTGGGCGCCAGGCCCGCATCGAGGTCGAAGGCCAGCCCTTCCACCTCCGGCACGAACACCAGGTTGGGGAAGTCGGCGAAATCGACGCCCAGCTTTTCCATTACGGTGCGGATATCGTCATCCACGTCGACCAGCGCCAGGGTCACCGCGTCCAGGTCGGAAATCACCGGCAGGGTACGGAAGATGGTGCCAATCAGCTCGGGGAAGCTGGCCGCGCCGACAATCTCCAGGTCGAACGCCTGGTGGCGCGTCATGATCGAGTGATTGCGCTCGGCCTGCTCGATCAGGTAGGCAAGGCGGGCGCGCAGGGACTGGTTTTCTGCTGCGAGTTCCGCCTGGGTGGGCTGCTTGCCCGAGGTTTTCTGCGTGATCTCCATCGCCCTGCCGATATTCACTACTAAAACGACAGTGTAACCTCGATTGGGTCGCCAACCGATAGTTTTATGCCATCGCCTGTTGTTACGATTGCATTCATGCCGAAGCAGATGCCGCCGTCGACTTCCGGCTTGGCGCGATAGCTTTGCAGGATGTCCAGCGGATCGGGGCCGAATTCGCCGGTCGACTGGTCCACCGATGGCATCGGGCAGCGCGCGCAAGGCTTGACCGGCTTCAGCACGGCTTCGCCAATGCGAAATTCCTCGGTGTAGTCCTCTTCAAAGGCATCCAGGTCGCCGACCACCAGGTTGGCGCGGAAGCGGTTCATCGGCAAGGGCTGGCGGCCCTGCTGCTCCAGCTTTGCGTTGAGGTCCTGCAGCGAGCCGGTGCCGACCACCAGGATCGGGTAGCCGTCCGAAAACAGCGTCGGGTGCTGTTCGCCATTGGTCCACTTGCCGCTGGTCAGTCGCTTGGCGTTGGCGTGGAAGCGCGCCAGGCGGCATTCGACGCCGAGGAATTTGCTGAACCAGGTAGCGGTGGTGTCATCGCAATCGTAGGCCAGCACCGTGTCTTCCCAGACCTGCACCTGCAGCGCCGGCGCAGCCTCCGGGTCCGGCAGGCCGAGGGGGATTTCCAGTTGCAGCATGCCAGGAGCGCGCAGCTCCATGGTTTCCGATTTCAGGCGCGGCACGATCAGCGCCATGCGCGGATGTTCGCGCTGGGTCAGCGCCACGCCGTTGGCGTCGACCAGCATCCATTCGCGGTCGTAGATTTGCTCGGTCATCAGGCCGGCGCGGGTCAGGGTTGCGTGTTTCAGCGACAGGCCGGCGCAGGACTTGATCGGGTAAAGGGTAAGTTCGGAGATAAAGGGCATGGTGCCCGTGAGTATGGCAGAAAAAGAAACGCCGCGCGGCGCGCGGCGAATCGTGGACGTTAAGCTTCCTCTTTCGGCTTCTTCGGCAGCTTGCTGCGCGCCGAAGGCTTATGCGTGCCCGCCTTCCTGGCGCGCTTCGGCGCCGCTGGCTTGGCTTCCGCCGGCGCTTCGACCGCCGCCGCTTCCGCCACCACCGCAGTTTCCGCAGCCGCAGCCAGCACGGCTTGCGCCTGTTGCACCGCTTCTGCCGCATCGGCCGCAGCCTGCGCTACCTTGCTGCCGCGCGAGCTGGTTTTCTTTGCAGCCGGCTTTTTGGCCGCAGCGCGGGTGCGCTTGGCTGGCGCTTCGGCAGGAGCCTCCACGACTGGTGCTTCCACCACTGGCGCAACCTCTTCCACTGCCGCCACGGCAGCGACTTCGGCATCGGCCGGCACTTCAACGGCAGCGGCATGAGCGGTATCGCCCTCGCCACGGCGGCCACGGCCACCACGGTTGCCGCGATTGCGGCGGCTGTCACGGCCCTCGCGCTCGCGGCGCGCATCGGCGGCCTCGCCTGGCGCCGCAGCTTCTTCGGTGCCTTCCTGCGGCTCGGCAGCCGCACCATCGGCCACCACGCCGGCATCCTGCTCGACCGGTGCGTCAGCAACCGGCAGCACAACCGGCTGGCTGCCGCGATAGACATACGCGCCCGATTTTTCGTCGCGGCCGAACTCCAGCAGGCCGCGCGCCTTCATTTCTTCCAGCAGGTTGCCGAAGGTGCGGAAACCGTAATACGACTCGCTGAAGTCCGGCTTGCGGCGCTTGATCGCCTCCTTCAAGACCGAAGCCCAGATCTTGCCCTCGCCGCGTTCGGCAGCCAGCGCATCGAAGGTGGTGTAGGCGATTTCTACGCACTGGTTGCGGCGCTTGTCCATCTCTTCGCGGCGGCGCTTTTCCTCTTCCGCCGAGCGCTTAGGCTGCTGCTCGCGGTCGTTGCGCGTGGCCTGGCGCTGGCGGCGCGATTCGCGCACCAGGTCGTCGTAGAAAATGAATTCGTCGCAGTTGGCCACCAGCAGGTCGGAAGTCGAATCCTTCACGCCCACCCCGATCACGCGCTTGGCGTTCTCGCGCAGCTTGGAAACCAGCGGCGAGAAATCGGAGTCGCCCGAAATGATGACGAAGGTGTTGACATGGGACTTGGTGTAGCACAGGTCCAGCGCATCGACCACCATGCGGATATCGGCCGAGTTCTTGCCGGACAGGCGCACGTGCGGGATTTCGATCAGCTCGAAATTCGCCTCGTGCATCGGGGCCTTGAAGGCCTTGTAGCGGTCCCAGTCGCAATAAGCCTTCTTGACCACAATGCTGCCCTTCAGCAGCAGGCGCTCCAGCACCGGCTTGATGTCGAATTTCTCGTAGTTGGCGTCGCGGACGCCCAGTGCGACGTTTTCGAAGTCGCAGAACAATGCCATGCTGGCGTTATCGTTGGGGGAGGCCATGTTTTTTTATGGGAAGCTGTGCACAATCCAGCGATTATACTATTTCACCAACATTGACCCGGGAGACACCGAATGAAACGCCTGCTGATCGCCGCCGCCACTGTCCTCATGATGCACAGCGCCCTGGCGGCCGACCCGGACAGCGAGTTCCGCCAGCAGGTCAACGCCTTCGTCGACAGCTGGCACGACGACGCCGCCAACACCCGTCCCGACTACTGGGACAAGTTCACGCCGGATGCCGTTTTCATCGGCACCGACAAGAGCGAAGTGTGGAGCTACAAGGAATTCAAGGCCTGGGCCAAGCGCTTCTGGGACCGCAAGAAGGCGTGGAGCTTTACCGCGCAAAAGCGCAATGTCTACTTCTCGCCGGATAAGAAATATGTGTGGTTCGACGAACAGCTCAACACGCAGATGGGGACTTGCCAGGCCAGCGGAGTGCTGGTCAACACCGGCAAGGGATTCAAGATCGAGCACTACCAGCTGTCGCTGGCCGTGCCCAATCCGCTAATGGACAGCTTCACCAAAGCGATCGCCGAACACGAGGCCAAGGCAAAATAGCACTCGGCCTCGCCTGCTCTCGCCGACGAAGACGGGAACGATGGTCGCGCCCCAGCCCGCGCTGTCGGGCCCATCGCCGCGTTCGCCGAAGACGGCAAATGCCGCCGTAATCTGTTCCTTGAGGTGACTTAGCAACTCAGGCCGGATCTGGTCTTGCCCCAGGATGGCAACTTGCTCGGACATCGATGCGCGGCGCGCCAACTGGTACCAGCTGCCGTCGGAAAAAAGATAGTAATACCGCTGCGAAGATCCGCACGCTGTATAGCGGGGCGCCCTGATCAAATACGATTTGCGCCAGGGGCCGATGGCCCAGCTCGGCCCCTCCCCCCAAGTACATTTCGCCGTACTTTTCGAATTGTGCGGCGGGTCCATGTACGGCCCCGGCGCTTGCATCGGCAAGGATCCTGAGCTGGTCATCCGCTGAAATTTTCTCTAGAGAGAATTTCAATACTTGTTTCCCCGCGAAGAACTAATGTTACGGCGGGCACGTCGAAAGAAGTCCCGCTCACGCCGTTCAAATAGCACCCGCCGGCATCGCATGCCAGTTCCACCTGTAGCCGAAGCCCATTGGTGGACTTCCAAAAGAAAAGCCGCGCAACGCGCGGCTTGGCCGGAGCAAGCGATCTTAGACGTTGAACAGGAAGTTCAGCACGTCGCCATCCTTGACCACGTATTCCTTGCCTTCAGCGCGCATCTTGCCCGCCTCCTTGGCGCCGGCTTCACCCTTGTAGGTGATGTAGTCGTCAAAGGCGATGGTCTGGGCGCGGATGAAGCCGCGTTCGAAGTCGGTGTGGATCACGCCCGCTGCTTGCGGCGCGGTGTCGCCCACGTGGATGGTCCAGGCGCGCACTTCCTTCACACCGGCGGTGAAGTAGGTTTGCAGGCCGAGCAGCTTGAAGCCGGCACGGATCAGGCGGTCCAGGCCAGGTTCGTGCATGCCCATGTCTTCCAGGAAGGCCGCTTTGTCGGCGTCATCCAGGTCGGCAATTTCCGCCTCGATAGCGGCGCAGATGGCGACGATCGGCGCATTTTGCGCTTCAGCGTACTTGGTCAGCTGGTCCAGCAGCGGGTTGTTGGTGAAGCCGCTTTCGGAGACGTTGGCCACGTACATGGCTGGCTTTGCGGTGATCAGGCACAGCGGCTTGATCAGTTCCATTTTTTCAGCGTCCAGGCCCAGTGCGCGCACTGGCTTGGCTTCGTTCAGGTGCGGCACCAGGATTTCCAGCAGCGCCACCAGCTTGGCGGCATCCTTGTCGCCGGAACGGGCTTTCTTCTGTTCGCGGTGGATGGCTTTTTCAACGGTGCCGAGGTCGGCCAGCGCCAGCTCGGTCTGGATCACTTCGATGTCGTCCAGCGGCGATACGCGGCCCGATACGTGGATCACGTTGTCGTCTTCGAAGCAGCGCACCACGTTGACGATGGCGTCGGTTTCGCGGATGTGGGACAGGAACTGGTTGCCCAGGCCCTCGCCCTTGGAGGCGCCAGCCACCAGGCCGGCGATGTCGACGAATTCCACGATGGCGTTGACCATGCGCTCAGGCTTGACGATTTCCGCCAGCTTGGCCATGCGCGGATCAGGCACTTCCACCACGCCGACATTTGGCTCGATGGTGCAGAACGGGTAGTTCTCGGCCGCGATGCCGGCCTTGGTCAGTGCATTGAAAAGAGTGGACTTGCCGACGTTTGGCAGGCCGACGATGCCGCATTTGAGACTCATGGAAAACCTTTAAATGATATTGTTCTGCCACGGAATTTTCCGCAAATAGACCGAGATTGTACCCCAGATCATGTCAAGAACCGCCCATATCACCCTGCTGGCCCGCTACAACGAGTGGATGAACAACAAGCTGTACGAGGCGGCAGCGGCCCTGCCGGCGGAAGAGCTGGCGGCCGATCGCGGGGCGTTCTTTGGTTCGCTGCTGGCGACCCTCAATCATATTGCGGTGGCGGACACGATCTGGCTGAAACGCATTGGCAGCCATCCGCGCTTTGCCGCCACGCTGTCGCCAGTGGCGGCCCTGCCGGCGCCCGCCGCACTGGACCAGCCGCTATTCGATTCCCTCCCCGCCCTGCGCGAGCGCCGCGCCTGGCTCGACCGCCTGATCCTGGACTGGACCGCCAGCCTGGCCGACGCCGACCTGGACACCGTGATCACCTATCGCCGCATGAACGGCGAGGCCAATAACCGCCAACTCGGATTGCTGCTGCAGCACTTCTTCAACCATCAAACCCACCATCGCGGCCAAGCCACCACCTTGCTGTCGCAGGCGGGCGTGGACGTGGGCGCGACCGACTTGCTGTTGCTGGTGCCAGAGCAGGAGATTTGAGCAGGATCAAATCCTGATACGCCTTTGGGCAAACGGCGATACGGGTATCGTTGATGCTTGTAATATTGTTACCGATGGAAAATAATGCCATTAGAACAATATAGGGAGCCCTCATGGATTTGCTTTGGTTTATCGTGCTGGCGCTGGTCGCGCGCTGGGCCTGGCTGGCCCGCCGCGATGCCCGCCAGGCACGCGAGCATACCCTCCAGTTGCAGCGCGACGTTGCGGCTCTGGAGATTGCGCTTGCTGGCTTCAAGCACAGCGCAGCGGCCCAGCCGGCTGCCGTCGCACCGGAAGTGCCAGCCGCACCGGCTCCTTCCGCGCCACCGGCCGCAACACCCAAGCCGGCCGAACGCGAACCGCTGGTAGCGCGCGCCGCAGTGCCTGCGCCACAACCGGTGCCGCCGGCGCCAGCGGCCAGCGCGCCAACGCCAGCGGAGCCGGTCGAAGCCGCCGCGACGCCGCGCCAGGAAGCCCCTGCCAAATCAAGCGAGGCAGCCGACCGGGCCTGGACCGCGGCCAGGGAGGCTGCGCAGGAAAGCGCCGCGCCATCCCTTTCTGCTGCGCGGCCAAGCTTGCCGCCAAACGAGCCGCCAGCCTGGTTCACCGCCGCCCGCAACTGGCTGTTCGAAGGCAACCTGGTTGCAAAAATCGGCCTGCTGATCCTGTTTATCGGCGTCAGCTTCCTGCTGAAATACGCCGCCGCCCGCGTCACGGTGCCGATCGAACTGCGCCTGGCCGGCATCGTGCTTGCCGACGTGGCGGCGCTGGCCTGGGCCTGGCGCATCCGCAACAGCAACCAGGGTGTCAGCTTGCCGCTGCAGGGCACCTGCATGGCCGTGCTGATGCTGGTGGTGTTTGGCGCCTTCCGTATCTACCACCTGATCCCTGGCGGCATGGCCTTCGCCATGCTGTTCCTGCTGACGCTTGGCACCTGCCTGCTGGCCGTACTGCAGAACGCCCAATGGCTGGCCATCTTCGGCATCACAGGCGGCTTTGCCGCACCGATCCTGGCCTCGACCGGCCAGGGCAGCCATATTGGATTGTTCAGCTATTACGCCCTGCTTAACGCCGGCGTGCTGGCCATCGCCCTCAAGCGCTCCTGGCGCGCACTGAACCTGCTCGGCTTCGCGTTCACCTTCGCCATCGGCACCGCCTGGGGCGTGCTGCGCTACGAGCCGCAGTTCTACCTGTCGGTGCAAGGCTTCCTCGCCCTGTTCTTCCTGTACTACGTGGGCATTGCCATCGCTTACGCCCACCTGGAAGCACCCAAGCTGAAAAGCTATGTCGACGGCACGCTGGTATTCGGCACGCCGATGCTGGCAGCCAGCCTGCAATTCGGCCTGGTGAAAGGCTTCGCATTCGGCATGGCCTACTCCGCCCTCGCGCTCGGCCTGTTCTATGGCGTGCTGGCCATCGCGCTGGCGCGCCGCCGCGCCACCTACGGCCTGCTGGTGGATGCCTTTACAGCGCTGGCCGTGGTGTTTGGCACGCTCGCCATCCCGATGGCGCTCGACGGCCGCTGGACTTCGGCCGCCTGGGCGCTGGAAGGCGCCGGCATCGTCTGGATCGGCCTGCGCCAGCGCCAGCCGCTGGCCTGGGGCTTCGGCCTGCTGGTGCAACTGGGCGCCTGGGTCAGCTTCATTGGCTCGGTGTCCGGCCTGGACCAGGAAGCAGCAATGCACTCCAACTTGTGGCTGGGCTTCCTGCTGCTGGCGATCAGCGCCTGCATCATGGCGATGCGTTTCCGCAGCCATTCCAGCGATGAAGGCACGCGCGGCCTGCAGCTGCTGGGTGCGCTGTTCCTTGCCGGCTCCGCCATCTGGCTGGTCGGCGGCGCCTGGACCGAAGTCATCTTGCGTACCAGCGGCAAGCTGCAAGCGAACCTGCTGGTGGCCAGCGCCTTGGGCGCCGCCGCGGTGATGGCCCTGATCGGGCGCAGCGTGGCCTGGCCGATGGCTCGCGGGCTGGCACTGGCCGCGCAACTGCTGGCTGGCCTGGTGCTGGCCTTCCTGCTGGCGTTGAACTGGCAGGTGGCACCGGTCTCGCCAGACTTGTTCGCAACGCCTTTCCTCGGCAGCGTCATGCTGCTGGCCGGCGCCGTGTTCAGCGCCTGGACCCTGAAGCGCTACGGCTCGCAATATCCGCCTTCGTGGTCGAACGCGGTGCTGGCTTATTCCGGCCTGTGGTGGCTGCTGGTGATCGTGCCAACCATCGCCAACTGGCTGCTGGCCCATTACCAAATCGCCACCACCGGCAACTTCGAACCGCACAGCCCATTGCGTCCCAGCGCCTACAGCCTGGTGATCGTCGCCACCACGCCATTGTTCGTCAAGCTGGCGCAACGCCTGTCCTGGCCAGCGCTGCGTGCCGCGGTGCTGCCGGCATGGCTGCTGTTCGGCATGACCACGCTCGGCATGCTTGGCATACTGTATAGCAGCATCAACGTGCCCGCCGGCGAAGTATGGTTCGCCTACGCAGCACTGTGGCTGTTGTCCGAATGGCTGATGCGCGGTACCGGGCTGGGCGAGGCGCCGCTGGTGATCCTGCATACCTTACGCAGCACCGGCCCCTGGCTGATGATCTGGCCGGTCGGCGCCTACTGGATTTCGCGTGGACTGGAGGGCAGCGGCGCCGATCCGGCCTGGGCCAACTTCCTGCCGGCCTGGCTGATGATGGGCGGCCTGGCCTGGGTGATGCGCCGCGTGCGCGCCGACGGCTGGCCGGTAAAGCCGCTGGCTGGCTGGTACCGCAACGTGCTGCTGCCGCTGGGCTGCGGCTGGTCCCTGCTGCTGGTCGCGGTCTGGAACCTGAGCCAGGACGGCGCCATGTCGCCGCTGCCCTACGTACCGCTGGCGAACCCGCTCGACCTGACCAGCATCTTCGCGCTGCTGCTGTCGATCGCGGCTTACCGCCTGCTGCAGGACAAGCTTTCGCCATACCGCCCGCAGTTGCTGGCCGGTGCCGCGCTGGCCGCATACGCCTGGTTCAACCTCGCACTGCTGCGCACCGTTTCGCATTACGTCGGCGTGCCCTACCAGTTCGAAGACCTGTTTGCATCGCAGTTCGTGCAAGCCATGCTGTCGCTGGTATGGAGCGTGACCGCGCTGCTGCTGATGCGCTTTGCAACGCGCAAGCAAGAACGCAAGCTGTGGATCGCCGGCGCTGTGTTGCTCGGCGTCGTAGTGGCCAAGCTGTTCCTGGTTGATCTCTCCAATGTTGGCGGCGTTGAGCGCATCGTCTCCTTCCTCGGCGTTGGCGCGCTGATGGTCGGTATCGGCTACCTCGCCCCCTACCCGTCCACCCGCGGCGATGAAACTGAAAAGGAAGCTGCATGAACGCATTGCTCCTGGCGGCGGCTGCCGCCACCACTGCAGCAAGCGATTTGCCGCAGGATTACACCCATGTGATCCCGCTGACGGTCAACGGCAAGCCCAGCGTGGTCCAGCTGCAACTGCCGCGTGACGCCTACCTGAACGCACGTTCGGCATCGCTCAACGACTTGCGCGTGTTCGATGCCAATGGCGCGCCGCAGCCATTTGCGCTGCGCCAGCCGGACGCGGAACCCGGCACCACGCACCGCGCCCTGCCGGTGCGCATCTTCCCGCTGATGGCGGAACGCCCCGATGTTCCGCTGGCTGGCCTGGAGGTCAGCACCGCGACCGACGGCCGGGTGCTCTCGGTGCGGCTGCCCTCGCAACAAGGCGCCGCATCTGCCGGCCGCGCGCAGGAACGCCTGGCTGGCCTGGTGCTCGACCTGCGGCAGGAAGGCAAGCAGGACGCGCCGATGGTCGATGCCCTGCATTTCACGCTGCCGGCCGGCCGCAACACCTATACCGGCCAGGTATGGCTGGAAGCCAGCGACGACCTGAAACACTGGGACGCCATCGGCGTGGCGGAACTGAGCTGGCTGGCCAATGCCAGCGAGCAGACGCTGGCCAACGACAAGCTGGAATTCCCGGCGCGCCCGATGCGCTATGCGCGCCTGAGCTGGCGCAGCGGCGAACCGCTGCCCTTCGCCAGCATCAGCGCCCAGTCGCCGGAGCGCGGGCCTGCCACAGCGCCCATCGAATCGCTGCTCCTGCAACCACAGCCGGGCCGCGATCCGCGCGACCTGCAATACGTCAAGCCGGCAGGCGTCACCCCTCGGCGCGTCGGGCTGCAGGTCGATAGCGGGAATATGGTGCTGCCCGCCATGCTTGGCAGCTACGTCGAAGTGCATCGTACCGGCCAGTTCCGCTTCGAACCCGCCTTGCGCACCACGTTCTACCGCCTGGAAAAGGATGGCAAATCGCGCTTGGCGGACGACATCACGGTCCCGTCCTGGATCGGCGAGCGCTGGGTACTACGCTTCGACACGCCGCCGCCGGTCAAGCCACCACTGCGCGTGAGCTGGGTGCCGGCCACGCTGGTGTTCGTTGCCGGCGGCACGCCGCCTTACAAGCTGGCTGTCGGGCGCGACAAAGCTGCCCCTGCGGGGCGCGATATCAATGAGGTGGCACCTGGCTTTAGCGCGGCGGAATTGCGCACGCTGGATCGCGCCACGGCCGGCGCCGCGCAAGAGCAGCTTGAGGCACTGGCCAACGCCGCCAAGCGCGCCAGTGCCGATAACAGCGCAGCCCAGCACCGCCTCCTGATCCTGTGGGGCGTGCTGGTGCTGGGCGTGGCGGTGGTGGCGGGAATGGTGTGGCGCCTGCTGCGGCAGGCAGGCGCCAGCAGCACTTAATTGGTGTGCAGTTCCATCGTCGCCTTGGTGAAGTCGCCGGCGACGGCAGTGGGGATGATGCGCAGGGCTTTTTCGATCGCTTCTTCGATCAGCAATTGCTCTTCGCGGCGCGGGCGGTGCAGCACGAAATCGGCCACCGGCTGGTTCAGGTTCAGGGTGCGCGGGTGGCCGATGCCGATGCGCAGGCGCCAGTAGTCCTGGGTGCCCAGCGCGGAGGTAATGTCCTTCAGGCCATTGTGGCCGCCCGATGAACCACCCTTTTTCAGCTTGGCCGCGCCGGGCGGCAGGTCCAGTTCATCGTGCACCACCAGCACTTCGTCCGGCTGGATCTTGTAAAAGCGCGCGATCGCGCCGACCGACTGGCCGGAGCGGTTCATATAGGTTTGCGGTTCCAGCAGCCATAGCTGGTTGCCGCCGATGATGGTCTTGGCCACCATGGCATTGAAGCCCGACTCGCGCTGCAGGCGCGCGTTCGGCAGCGAATTGGCGAGATTGTCCACCAGCCAGAAGCCGGCGTTGTGGCGGGTTTGTTCGTATTCGGCACCGGGGTTGCCGAGGCCAACGATCAGGCGAATGGACATGGTCTTGCGGTTGCGAGTGCAAAACCGCAGATTATACCCTTGCCCTCAACCGAGCAGCCCGCGCGCCAGCAAGGCGAGTTCGCCTAGCAGGATCATGGCCATCATGCCAAAGCCCCAACGGCTGATCCGGTCTACGTGGTCGCGCAGTGCGTCGATCTGGGCCTGCAATGGCGCCACAGCCTTGGCGATCTCTTCGCGCGTGTAGAGCTGCATTTCAAGACGCAACTTCACGAAGCCGTCATCAATGTACTGGCGCATGCTGGCGAACTGCGCGTCGGTAGACGCCTGCATGCTGGCGAACCGCGCATCCATGTGCTGTCGCAGCAAGGCCAGTTCGCAATTGACGCCATCCAAGGCTTTCTCCTGTGCGGCGATCCGTTCATCCGGGGTCAGCTGTTCCATGGCGGCCTCCCGCTGTCGGCAAGCCACCATTGTTTACCATTCTCGCGCGTCGCGCCTTGAGCCGGCGTACAGGAAGCAGCGGAACTATTTCGGCGGTGCCCTGTCGGCGTTCCAGGTATCGCGCAGGTACATCCACTTGCCGTTGACCTTTTTGTTCACCGACAGGAACTTGCCGGTCTCGACCACTTTGCCGTCCTTGTCCTGCACGGTGTAACTGCCGGACGACCAGCCCAGTTTGCCGTCCGCGCCGCCAGCGCGCTTCTCGCCGAAGCTGAACACCATGCCGCCCTGGTTCGCGCCTTGCGCTTCCTTCAGCCAGAACTCGCGGATCGCAGTGCGGCCGTTGACAGCAGGCACCCCCGGCGGCATCAGCACCGCAGCTTCGTCGTACAGGCTGGCCATGGCATCGCCATCCGCCGCGCGGAAGGCCTTCAGCCACGCCTGGTCGACTGCGTGGATCGCTGCCACATCGGCCTTCGCATCGGCAGCCAACGCCGGCGCCGCGAATATGGCAGCCACCATCAATCCCCCTGCAAGTTGCGCTTTCATCGGACAGCCCTCCTGTGAGAATTCTTCATTTCAGCATAGACCACTTGACAACGGAATCCACCTGTAAGATATTTATTACACGTGTCTTCAATTTAAAACAGAAAGGACGTTCCATGAAATACCTGACTACCCTGCTGTTCGCTGCCAGCCTGGCCGCACCGGCCTTTGCCGCCGACGCACCATTGACCGACAAGGAGCGGATCGACCAGTTGATCGAGCAGAACAGGATGCTGATCGCCCAGAACACCCTGCTGGCCGAACAGTGCGAACGGCCAAAAACCAAGGAAGAAGCCTTCGCCCAATGCATGCAGGCCGCGCGCGGCGAAAAAGGCGCGATGGCGGCCGAGTCGGTCGGTTCAAACTGCCGCCTGCTGTTGAAGTGAGTGAAATGCAAAAGCTGTTACCAGTGCTCGAAGCGCTCGCCAATCCGCACCGCCTGCGCATCATCGCTGCATTGAAAACGGACGGCCGCAACTACGTCAGCCAACTGGCGCGCGACGTAGGCATCAGCCGCCCGCTGCTGCACCTGCACCTTGCCAAGCTGGAAGCCGCTGGCCTCGTCACCAGCCAGCACGAGCTGTCCAGCGACGGCAAGGCGTTGAACTACTTTGAAGTGGCGGATTTCTGCCTGACGCTCGATCCCGCCGCAATCGCGGAAGCCGCCCAACATCTCAACCTGGAAGAGGAATAACCGTATGTCCGAGCACATTTACCTGCTGACCCTGGGCCTGCCGTTGGCCACCGCCTTGATCGTCTTTGGCATGAAATATTGGTCCGCCGCGCACAAGGCGCGCGCCGGAGCCGCCAGCGCCGAAGCCTACCGCGAGCTGGCAGTCCGGTCGGCTGCAGTTCAGGCCGAAAATGCCGCCGCCCTGGCTTCCATGCAAGCCACGCTGGCGAACATGAACAGCCGCCTGGCCGAAGTCGAAACCATGCTGAAAGAGGTGGGCTGATGCTGGCCGGTCTGTGGCAGCGCGACGCGCGGCATGAAGGCGTCATGCGCATCAACATCTACTTGCTGCGCTTGCTGTATGCGCTGATGTTCTTCATGCTGGGCCAGACTACCTGGAGCGAAATCCTGACCCACCAGGGCTCGTGGGAGCCGAACAAGGCAGTGGCCTGGACGGTGTGGACGGCCTTTGCCACACTGGCCGGCCTCGGCCTGCTGCGGCCGGTGAAGATGCTGCCGATCATCCTGCTGGAGATCCTCTACAAGGTGATGTGGCTAACGATCGTTGCCTATCCGCTCTGGTCGCGCGACGCGCTGGTCGGCTCGCCGGCGGAAAGCACGACGTATGCCTTCCTTGGCGTGCTGCTTGCCATCATTGCCGTACCTTGGGGCTATATCGCGAAGTCCTACTTCACCTGGCCAACGAAAACAAAACCTGCCTGACCATGACCTTCCTTGCCAGCGTAATGCTCGCCGCCGCGCTCACCGCGGCGGCCGAACCGAAACAGATTTACCAGATGTCGCCCCAGGAAGCCGGGGCCTTCATCGCCGAAGAGCGGCGCGCCGAGCCCGACCTGCGCAAGCGCATTGCCGCCATCGGCCGCCGCAATATCGGCCAGCCATACAAGCTGAACCTGCTGGGCGAATTCCCCTACGAGCTGCACGACACCCTGCCGATGTACAGCCTGTCCGCCAGCGACTGCCTGGTGTTTGCCGAGCACACTTACGCGATGGCGCTCAGCGCCACATGGGAAGAATTTTTCTGGACCTTGCAGCGCATCCGCTACAAGGATGGCGTGATCGGCGTCGCAAACCGCAACCACTACATGGAAGTGGACTGGAACATCAACAACCACTGGCTGCTCTCCGATGCAAGCAGCGGCGCGAGCTACGCCATGCGGGTCGACCGTGCGCAATTCCTGCTGTCGCAGCATCACGTGCAGCGCGACATCCCGGTGCAGGACACGGTGGAAGCCTTCCTGCCGGTCGAGCGCGCGCTGCAGGAGTTCGGCACGCTGGGCGAAGGCGATATGGTGGAGGTAGTGTCTGTGCGCCAGGGCCAGCACATGGTGACCCACGTCGGCCTGGTGGTGCTTGATGCACAGGGAGCACGCCGCTTCCTGCATTCATCGGCGCCGCAAGTGCGCGAAGAACCGTTCGAAGCTTTTGTCGCACGCACGCAGGCGCGTGCCAACAATGGCCTGGCCGGCTTCAAGTTCATGCGCCTGAACGAGGCCGTCGTGGTGCCGCCCTCGGCTCCCCAGCCGCGCCCCGGCACCTAGAAAACAAAAAACCCCGCCGCGGCGGGGTTCTTCATTGCAGCGAAAGAGGATTACTCTTTAGCAGCAGCGGCTTCAGCAGCAACAGCGCCGGCTGGCACGGATGCGGTAGCGATGGTGGCATCGGAACCGTGGGTCACGATGGTCACGCCTTTTGGCAGGGACAGCTGGGAAGCGTGGATCGACTGGCCGACATCCATCGTCGACAGGTCAACGGTCAGGAACTCTGGCAGGTCAGCTGGCAGGCAGGAGATTTCGATCTCGTTGGCCACGTGGCTGATGGTTGCAGCGTGCAGTTTCACAGCTGGGGACACGTCAGCGTTTTCGAAGTGCAGGGCGACTTTCACGTGCAGTGGCTTGTTGGCGTCAACGCGCTGGAAGTCAGCGTGCAGAACCAGTTGCTTGAACGCGTGCATCTGGAAGTCACGCAGCAGCACTTTCTGTACGGCGCCGTCGATTTCCATGTCCAGGATGGACGAGTGGAAAGCTTCTTTTTTCAGCGCGTGGAACAGTGCGTTGTGGTCCAGGGCGATGGTCACAGGGGCTTCGGTGCCACCGTAGATGATGCCTGGGGTCTGGCCGGAATTACGCAGGCGGCGGCTCGCACCCGTACCTTGCAGATCACGTTTGAATGCTACAACTTTCATGGAATACTCCAAAAAAATAAAACAAGGCTCGCGCCTTGTCGATAAACGAAGTGCCCCGCGACCAGGGCACTTCAACAATCGGCCGCGGCTTGCGCCACGGCCGGAAAAACTGTTAGTCGACGAACAGGGAGATCACCGAATCGCCCTTGATGATGCGCTTGAAGGTCTCTGCCAGCAGCGGAGCGCAGGTCAGTTGGCGGATCTTGCCGCAGGCCTTGGCTGCTTCGGACAGCGGGATGGTGTCAGTCACCACCAGCTCGTCCAGCGAAGAGCCGGAGATGCGGTCGATTGCCGGACCGGACAGCACCGGGTGCGTGCAGTAAGCGGTTACTTTCTTGGCGCCGCGCTCTTTCAGTACTTCAGCAGCCTTGACCAGGGTACCTGCGGTGTCGACCATGTCGTCCATGATCACGCAGTTACGGCCTTCCACGTCGCCGATGATGTTCATCACTTCGGACACGTTGGCTTTTGGACGGCGCTTGTCAATGATGGCCAGGTCGCAGCCGAGGCGCTTGGCCAGTGCACGGGCACGTACCACGCCGCCGACGTCAGGCGACACCACCAGCAGGTCTTGCTCGGCCTTCTTCTGCAGGTCGCCCAGCAGGATTGGCGAAGCGTAAATATTGTCAACCGGGATATCGAAGAAGCCCTGGATCTGGTCAGCGTGCAGGTCCATGATCAGGACGCGCTCGACGCCGGCTTCTTCCAGCATATTGGCAACCACTTTTGCCGAAATGGCGACGCGGGCGGAACGCGGGCGGCGATCCTGGCGGGCATAACCAAAGTAAGGAATTGCAGCGGTGATACGGCCAGCGGACGCACGTTTCAGGGCATCGACCATCAGGATCAGTTCCATCAGGTTATCGTTGGTCGGTGCGCAGGTCGATTGCAGCACGAACACGTCTTTACCACGGACGTTTTCGTTGATTTCGACCATGACTTCGCCGTCGGAGAACTTCGAAACGACTGCTTTGCCGAGTGGGATGCCGAGATTTTTTGCGACCCCTTCTGCTAAGGCTGGATTAGCGTTGCCGGTAAAAACCATCAGGTTTTCGTAAGCCATTGGGAGTCCCGAGAGGTAGTGTTGAATTCTTGAGGCACTCCTGCGATACAGGAGCTTTTGTCTTAACCCTGACTGGAGACTGCTGCCTCGACAGACCAGGGAAAACGGTGGCAGGGGAACAAGGATTCGAACCTTGGTATGCCGGAATCAAAATCCGGTGCCTTAACCAGCTTGGCGATTCCCCTACTCTTAACTGACAGTCTTTCGTCAGTAGGCCGACATTATATAGCCTATTTCACGAAAAACCAAATCTTTTTACGCTTCACAACTTTGCGATGATCGGGTGCCGTTTCAGTGCCTTCGCTTTCCATCCGGTCCAGGCGGCTGGCACTTTCGCAAGCACCGCATCAGCCTGTTCTTCGCTCTGGATTGCGACGAACACACAAGCTCCGGAGCCAGTCATCCTGGCGTCACCGTAAGCGCCCAGCCATTCTACCGCTTCTGCTACTTGCGGGAATAAGCGGCACGCCACTTGTTGCAAATCGTTCTTCCCAAACTGCCGCAGATCTTGTCGATTTGCATGGTAGCTGGAAAAGTCCGACATCTTAACGGGCGGAGTATCCCTTGTCAAATGCTCTGAAGTAAAAATCTGCGCTGTCGGGCAAGCTACGCCGGGCTCGATAACAACATACCAACAGTCCGGCGCATCGACCGGCTGCAATTCTTCACCGACGCCTTCGGCAAAGCCGGTCTGGCCGAAGATGAAGAATGGCACGTCGGCACCCAGCGGCAAGGCCAGTGCCATCAATTCCTTGTGCGTCAGTGCGGCGCCCCACAGCTTGTTCAGCGCCATGAAGGTGGTCGCCGCGTCGGACGATCCACCGCCCAGGCCGCCGCCCATGGGCAGGATCTTGTCGACCGTGATATTCACTCCCGGCGGCATGGCGCCTGTGCGGCGCAGCACTTCCGCTTGCAGGATACGGGCGGCGCGGATCACCAGGTCCTGCTCGGCAGGAACGCCGGGAATGTCGTTGCTGCGGTGCAGCTCGGCATCCTCGCGCAAGGAGAAATGCAGGGTGTCGCTGCGGTCGATGATCTGGAACACCGATTGCAGCAGGTGATAGCCGTCGGCACGGCGGCCATTCACATGCAGGAACAGGTTCAGCTTGGCCGGGGCCGGGCAGTTCAGCAGGCTTTTCATTTTATTCAGAGATCACGATGCGCAGGGCCATTTGCTGCACGTCGCCACCGCCCGGATGCTCGGCATCGATCAGTTTCGGGCGCGGCGGCGAGCTGCCGCGCTGCCAATCGGTGTATTGCAGGCGCCAGCCTTCGCGCGTGGTCACTTCGCTATTGGCAGGGCTGGCCGACCACGGCTTGCCATCGGCAGCAGTGGCGTGGCCTTGCAGCCAGCCGCGCAGCCCGGCCACCGGCAGCGCCCAGCCCAGGGCACGGGCGCTCAACGCGTCGACGCTGGGCGCCGTCATCGGCGGCTTGTTGCCCCCCAGATTCAGCGTCGCCAGCTGCGGGGTCACGCTGATCGTGGCGACCTTGCTGCCGAAGGGATCGAACAGCGCGACGTCGGTGCTCTGCGCGTCCTGTTTCCAGTCGAACTTGACCGTGGTCGATTCCTGCTTGCCGTCCTTGAGGTAGCGCACGTTCAAGCGGCCCGACAACGCCACACTGTCGGCATAGGGCGCAACGATGGCGGTGGATGGCGGCACGGAAGGCGTGATGGCGCAGCCGCACAGGATGGCGACCGCGCCGGCGATAGCGGCGAGTGTCTTAAAGCTCATTAAATTCCAGCGTTGAGGCGCGCCAGCGTGCTGCGCAGCGCGTCGTTTTTCGGATCCTTGTCGCGGGCCTCGCGCCATAGCCTGGCAGCGCCGGCCTTGTCGCCCTGCTTCCACAGCACTTCGCCCAGGTGCACGGCGATTTCGGCGTCGCCGCGCAGCGCGTAGGCCTGGCGCAGCGATTGCTCGGCTTCTTTCAGTTTGCCCATGCGGAACAGGACCCAGCCCATGCTGTCCATGATGTAGGGGTCGCCCGGCGCCATTTTCAGCGCCTTGTCGATCAGTTCATACGCTTCGTCCAGGCGCACATTGCGGTCCGCCAGCGAATAACCCAGAGCATTGTAGGCATGATGGTTGTCGGGCACCGATTCGATCACCTTGCGCAGCGCGGTTTCCATCGCTTCCACCTTGCCCAGCTTTTCCGCGGCCAGCGCGTAGTCGTACATCAGGTCAGGGCTGTTGGGGAAACGCAGCACGCCGTCCTGCAAGGTCTTGAACGCTTCCAGCGCGCGGCCGGAGTCGCGCAGCAACTGGCCTTCCGTCTGCAGGATCTGCACTTGCTCGGCAGGGTCGGCCGGCGCGATGTCCTTCAACTGGGCGCGCGCGCCTTCAACGTCGCCCTTGCGCGCCGTGAGGTGGGCGCGCTTCAGGCGGGCTGCCAGGATGGTGCGGGCTTCTTCGCCGTCGATCTTGTCCAGCCATGCCAGCGCGCCATCGAGGTCGCCCTTTTCTTCGGCGATCTGGGCCAGCAGCATGAGGGCCTTGTTCAGATCGCGCTCAGGGTCGGGTTGCGCTTCCAGCACTTCCACGTAGCGCTTGAAATAGCCTTCCGCCGCCTTGTTGTCCTGGCCTTGCAGCGCCATGATGCCGAGCGCGTACAAGGTGCTTGGATTGTCAGGCTGCTCTTTCAGCAGCAGCAGGAATTGTTCGCGTGCCTGGTCATACTGCTTCTGCTCCACCAGCAGGCGGGCGTAGGCCGAACGCACTTCGCGCGCAGCCGGGTACTTTTGCAGGAAGTCGGCAAACAGTTTTTGTGCGCCATCCAGTTCACCGAGCATTTGCGCCATGGTCAGCGTGGCCAGCTCGGAGTCGGGCTTGATCGCCACCGCTTTCTTCGCTTCGGCACGGGCGCGCTCGGCATCGCTGGCGGCGTTGGCGCCTTGCGCCAGCACCAGGTGCGCTTCCTGCGTATTCAAGTAAGGCTGCAGCACGCGCTCCATCAGCGCAAAGGCTGCTGCCTTGTCTTTGGCGCGCAGCAGGAATTGCTGCATCTGGAACATCAGCAGCGGGCGGCCATTTGGCGGCGAAGATTTCAGGCGCTGCGCGAACAGGGTTTCCGCTTCACGCAAGTCGTCGCCGAGTACCGCAAAGCCGAGGAAGTATTGCGCTGCTTCGTCCGATTCAGGAGCCAGTTCGCGCCACAGGCGGATTGCCGACATCGCCTCATTGCCCTGCTTGGCCGACAGCGCCATTTCGGAAGCGCGGCGCGCCAGGCGCGGATCGCGCGTCTGCTGCGCCAGCACCATCATCGTCACGTAAGCGCTTTGCCACTGGCCGCGCTTGAAATCGAGTTCGGCCTTGGTCAGCTTGTAGAACAAATCGCTGGTCAGTTCGACGTTGGGCAGCTTTTCATCCGGCGCGGCGGCCTTGGCAACGGCCTCGGCATCCGGCGTTGGCGGCGCGACGGTTGGCGCTGCAGGCTCGGGCGCGGCATGTTCCGGCGGCACGACTGCGCAGGCGGACACGAGGGCCGACAGGGTTACAATGGCGAATGCGTTTTTCAAAGGAAGATCCTGCAAATCGGGCTCAAGACTTGATTCTACGCCAACCTGCAAGAAACCACCCTCATGCCTGAATTACCAGAAGTAGAAGTTACCCGGCGCGGGGTCGCCCCCCATCTTGAAGGCCGTATCGTGCGCGACGTGGTGTTGCGCCGCGACGGCTTGCGCTGGCCCTTCCCGGACGACCTGCCGGCCCTGCTGGCCGGCCGCCGCGTCGTGGCGACCGACCGCCGCGGCAAGTACCTGCTGCTGCAATTCGAGCATGGCACGCTGATCATCCATCTGGGCATGAGTGGCCACCTGCGTGTGCTGCCAACCGGCATTCCGCCCGAAAAACATGATCATTTCGACATGATGGTGGAAGGTGCAGATGGCAAGCATGTGCTGCGCCTGACCGACCCGCGCCGCTTTGGCGCCGTGCTGTGGCATCCGATCGAAGAGGGCGAACTGGAACAACACCTGCTGCTGCGCGGCCTGGGCGTGGAGCCGCTTGGCCCCGCGTTCACCGGCAAGCTGTTGTTTGAACAAACGCGCACCCGCAGCGCGGCGATCAAGCAGGTGCTGATCGCCGGCGATATCGTGGTTGGGGTGGGCAATATTTACTGTTCTGAAAGCCTGTTCCGCGCCGGGATCAACCCGAAAACGGCGGCCAACCGCATCAGCGCGGCCCGCTATGACCGCCTGGCCCAGGCCATCCGCGACGTTCTGGCTGAGGCAATTGTGCAAGGAGGCAGCACTTTGCGCGACTTTATCGGTGTAAATGGACAATCAGGGTATTTCCAACAGACATATTTCGTCTATGATCGTGCTGGTGTGCCCTGCCGTTTATGCGGCGCGCCTGTGCGCCAGATCAAGCAGGGCCAAAGATCAACTTTTTATTGTGTAAATTGCCAGAAATAACGAGAGCAGAATGGTAAGGGACCTGGAACAATACAGCCAATGGCGCCAAGGCGTCATGAGCGCCGTCGCAAACTATCGGGACTGGGTCGTGCAGGCCGACCTGTCCGACGCCGCGACCGAGCAGCGCCTGGCGCAAACACTGTCCAAACTGGCCGACGACAAGCTGTCGGTGGCCTTTGTGGCGGAATTCTCGCGCGGCAAATCTGAACTGATCAATTCGATCTTCTTTGCCGATTTCGGCCAGCGCATCCTGCCATCGGCAGCCGGCCGCACCACCATGTGCCCGACCGAGCTGATGTACGACGCAGCCTATCCTGCCTGCATCCGCCTGCTGCCGATCGAAACGCGCGCCGAAAACCTGTCCACCAGCGATTACCGCGAGGATCCGCACGCCTGGACCGTGCTGCCGCTGCAGCTCGATTCGGCGGAACATATGCAGGAAGTGTTCAAGCAGGTCAGCCTGACCCGCCACGTGCCGGTGGAAGAAGCCAAGCGCTATGGCCTGTACGACGAGAACGATCCCGACATGGGGGCCACGCTGGACAACAACGGCCTGGTCGAGATTTCGCAGTGGCGCCACGCCATCATCAACTTCCCGCACCCGCTGCTGAAGCAGGGCCTGGTGATTCTCGATACCCCGGGCCTGAACGCCATCGGTACTGAGCCGGAACTGACGCTGAACATGATCCCGCATGCCCATGCGGTGCTGTTCATTCTGGCGGCCGACACCGGTGTCACCAAGAGCGATATCGAAGTGTGGCGCACCCACATCGGCAACGGCGCCGGCCGCATGGTAGTGCTGAACAAGATCGACTCCATGTGGGATCCGCTGCGCACCGAAGAAGAGATCGAAGCGGCCATCGCGCGCCAGCGCGAGCACGCCGCCCATATGCTGGGCCTCGATGCGCGCCAGGTGTTTCCGGTCTCGGCGCAGAAGGCGCTGCTGGGCAAGATCACCGGTGACCATGAACTGGTGCACAAGAGCCGCATGAAGCAACTGGAAAGCGCGCTGTTCAACGAACTGATCCCGGCCCGCAAGGACATCATCCGCCGCCGCCTGGGTGACGAGCTGGCAGCGCTGAGCGGCGCCCAGTATGCAGCGCTGTCGGCCAAGACGCGCGGCATCGTCGAGCAGTTGCTGGAGCTGAAGGGCCTGCGCGGCAAGAACCAGTCGGTGATCGCCCACATGGCGCGCCGCGTCGAGGCCGAGAAAAAGGAATTCGACGAAAGCCTGTTCAAGCTGCAGGCCACGCGCGCGGTGTTCACCCGCCTGTCCACCGAGCTGTACTCCAGCCTGGGCATGGGCATCCTGCGCGACAACCTGGTCAAGGCGCGTTCGGAAATGCAGAACAGCCGCTTCACCACCGGCCTGCGCGATGCGATCAAGATTTACTTCGACAGCATCCACACCAACCTGGATGAATCGGAACGCAAGATCGAAGAGATCCGCAGCATGATGGAAACCATGTACAAGAAGTTCTCGGCGGAGCACGGCCTGACCTTGCCGATGCCGATGGCCTTCTCGCTGGCCAAGTACCGCGACGAGATCAACGAAGCCCATGGCATCTACGAAAAGCAGTTTGGCACCGCGGTAATGCTGACCACTTCGCGCGTGGTGCTGATGGAGCGCTTCTTCGATTCCGTGGCATCGGCAGTCAAGCGCTGCTTCAAGGCCGCCAATGCCGATACCGACGCCTGGCTGAAGGTGATCATGGCCCCGCTGGAAGCGCAGATCCGCCAGCACAAGGAACAACTGAAGCATCGCCAGCAATCGATCGCGCGCATCCACGATGCGACCGATACGCTGGAGCAGAAGATCGAGGCCTTCGAAACCACCCAGGCCGAACTGGAAGCACAGAAGGCCAAGCTGGCCGCGCTGGCCGCTGCCATCAGCGATGCCATCTCGGCCGAGCATGTCGTGCTGGAGGCTGCGGCGTAATTGCAGTACGAAGACCCAAGCTTTGCTGCCACGCTGGTTGCGTGGCAGAAGCAACATGGCCGCCACGACCTGCCGTGGCAGAACACCCGCGATGCCTACCTGGTGTGGCTGTCCGAAATCATGCTGCAGCAGACGCAGGTTTCGGCGGTGCTGGGTTATTACGCGCGCTTCCTGGAGCGCTTCCCCACCCTCGCCTCGCTTGCCGCCGCTCCCGTTGAAGACGTGATGGCGCAGTGGGCCGGCCTGGGCTACTACACCCGCGCGCGCAACCTGCACAAGTGTGCGCAGCGCGTGGTGGCCGAATATGGCGGCGCATTCCCTTCCGATCCCGCCTTGCTGGCAGACCTGCCCGGCATCGGGCGCTCGACGGCGGCCGCCATCGCGGCCTTTTCCGCCGGCCGCCGCGCCGCCATCATGGACGGCAACGTGAAACGCGTGTTCGCTCGCGTGTTTGGCATCGATACTTATCCCGGCGAACGCAAGACCGAAGAAGCCATGTGGGCCCGCGCGGAAGCGCTGGCGCCGGCCGAAGGCATCGAAGCTTACACCCAGGGCTTGATGGACATGGGGGCGACGCTGTGCACGCGCAGCAGCCCGTCGTGCCAACGCTGCCCGATGCAGCCGCGCTGCGTGGCCTTTGCCACCGGCCGCACCGCCGAACTGCCGGTGCGCAAACCGAAGAAAGCCACGCCTGAAAAGTCGGCGCAGATGCTGCTGGTAGTGGATCGCGGCCAGGTGCTGCTGGAACAGCGGCCGGCGACCGGCATCTGGGGCGGCCTGCTGTCGCTGCCCGAACTGGCCGGCCACACCATGGCCGCCGACGCACCTGACGATGCGGCCGTAGCCGCTGCGGTACAGCCTTTTGGTGCGATGGAATCGCTGGAACGCTTGCTGCCGCTGGTGCACGTCTTCACCCACTACAAGCTGCACATCCACCCGCTGCTGGTCACGCTTACCAGCCGCGCCGCACTGGCCGGCGAGGAGCGCTACGTATGGTTCGATGCCGCCGCCATTCCCAACGCCGCCCTGCCCGCCCCGATCAAGAAACTCCTGCTCGACTTGCTGGGCGAACGCAGCCAGGCTCGCATGTTCTGAGTCCGCTCAAGATACGAACAGCTTGGCAATGTTCAGAGCGGTGCCGATCACGCTGACGATGCTGGCAGCCATCGCACCAATGACCCACTTGACCAGGCGCGTCTCCATGTGCGCCATATGAGTTTCCATTCGCGCGATCTGGGTCTCCAGGCGTGCAATGTCTTCCTTGGTCGCGTAGTTGGATTTGATGATGGCGACGTCGCGCTCGATTGCTGCGTGGCGGCGCTCATTTGCCAAGGCAACCTCTTCTTGTTCGTCAACCATATGTCCCCCTGGCCGGACGCCATGAAGCCATTCTGCGCCCGGCCGCGGAGGACTTCAAGCAAGCCCAGGCTTAGTGCAGGCGGCGCGTCAGGACGTTGCTTAATGGGCGGACCAGGAACAGCAGCAGGAAGGCCGTGTTGGCAATGCCGGGCGCCTGCCCTGCCAGCACGACGGTCAGTCCGGCAACGGCGATCAGGATGCCCTGGCGGATGCAAACGCCGACATAGGTCGCCTTGTCCATTGGGTGCGAGCACAGTTCCGGCCGACGATAGATGCGCGCAGCAACCAGCAGCGAGCCGATTGCCATCACCGTCATCACGATCGCGTACACCGCTTGTGCCAACTGCGACAGGAAGCGGCCGTTCACCGCCGAGGCAAACGGCAGCAGGCTGGCCCCGGCCAGCATCAGGATGGTGTACCACGTCAGCGGACCATCCAGGTGGCGCACGTAGCTGTACAGGCGATGGTTGCCGACCCAGAAAATCGCCAGCACCAGGAAGCTGATCAGCCAGGAGCCGAAGGTCGGCGCCAGTTCGCCCAGCACATGCAGCAGCTCGGCGCTGCTGGTGGCTTGTACGTGCTCGGGCAATTTCAATTCGATCACCAGCAGCGTCATGGCAACGGCAAAGATGCCGTCGACCAGGGCCTCAATACGGTGTTTGCTCAGTTGCGGGCCGTTGGCGAGTGTAGTGTCTGTCATGATTCTTCTGGCGAGAGTTGGTTGCCGGAAGATTAACCCGCCACGGGCCGCGATGCAAGGCTAGAGGTTTTCCAGCGAATAGATGCGGCGGTGTTCGGCGATGGCATAACGGTCGGTCATGCCGGCGATGTAGTCTGCCACGCGGCGCGCCTGGCCGCTCGCGTCGCCGCGCCCGGTGCGGTAATCGGGCGGCAGCAGCGATGGGTCGGAGGCAAACGCTTGGTACAGCTCGCGCACCATGCGGCTGGCTTTGACGCGCATGCGGTTGACTTTGTAGTGGCGGTACAGGTTCTCGTGCAGGAAGCGCTTCAGTTCCGTGGCGTCCTTGCGCATCTGGTCGGAAAAACGGATCAGCGGCGGCGCGGCGCGCACCGCGTCCATGCTTTGCGGGTCATGTGCAGCAATGCGCTCCAGCGAAGTGGCGATCAGGTCGTCGGCCAGCGCCGTGATCAGGCGGCGCAGGGTTTCGTAGATCGCGCGGCGGCCAGCCAGTCCCGGATGCGCGGCCTGCACCTCGCGCCACAGGCGGCCAAAGAATTCCACTTCTTCCAGCTGGGCGATGGAGATCAGGCCCGAGCGCAAGCCGTCATCGATGTCATGGCTGTTGTAGGCGATTTCGTCGGCCAGGTTGGTCAACTGGGCTTCCAGCGAAGGCTGGCTCTTGTCGAGGAAGCGCTGCGCCACATCGCCCAGCAGGCGGGCATTATTCACCGAGCAGTGCTTCAGGATGCCTTCGCGCGTTTCGAACATCAGGTTCAGGCCATCGAAGGCGCCGTACTGTTCTTCCAGCACGTCCACCACGCGCAGGCTTTGCAGGTTGTGCTCGAAGCCGCCATGCTCCTTCATGCATTCGTGCAGCACGTCCTGCCCCACATGGCCGAACGGGGTGTGGCCCAGGTCGTGCGCCAGGGCGATGGCTTCCACCAGGTCTTCGTTCAGGCGCAGGTTGCGCGCCAGCGAGCGGCCGATCTGGGCCACTTCCAGGCTGTGCGTCAGGCGGGTGCGGAACAGGTCGCCTTCGTGGTTGAGGAAGACCTGGGTCTTGTATTCGAGCCGGCGGAAAGCCGTCGAATGGATGATGCGGTCGCGGTCGCGCTGGAACTGCGAGCGCGAGGCGTGTGGCGTTTCGGGGAAGCGGCGGCCGCGCCCCTTATCAGAATGTGCTGCGTAGGGGGCGAGCGTCTGTTCCATATTACTCCGTACAGGCGGCCAGGGTTTGCAGCAGCAGGTCTTGCGGCGCGGTCGTGATGCGGGCTTTGCCCAGCAGGTCGAGCAGGATGAACTTGATGTCGCCGCCCTCGTTTTTCTTGTCCACTTCCATCAGTTCCAGCCAGCGTTGCGTGCCCAGGTCCGGCGCCACGATCGGCAGGCCGGCTGCGGCCACCAGGTCGCGGATGCGTTCCACCGTGGCGCTGTCGATGAAGCCCAGGCGCTGCGACAGGTCGGCCGCCATCACCATGCCGCAACCGACCGCTTCGCCGTGCAGCCAGGCGCCATAGCCCATGCCGGCCTCGATGGCGTGGCCGAAGGTGTGGCCGAAATTCAGGATCGCGCGCAGTCCGCCTTCGCGTTCATCCTGGCGCACCACGTCGGCCTTGATTTCGCACGAACGGGCGATGGCATAGGCCAGCGCAGCCTTGTCGCGCGCCATCAGCAGGCCCATGTTCGCTTCGATCCACTCGAAGAACGGTACGTCGATGATGCAGCCGTACTTGATCACCTCCGCCAGGCCGGCCGACAGTTCGCGCACCGGCAGCGTTTCCAGGGTCGTGGTGTCGGCGATCACCGCCTTCGGCTGGTAGAAGGCGCCGATCATGTTCTTGCCCAGCGGGTGGTTGATGCCGGTCTTGCCGCCTACCGAGGAATCGACCTGCGACAGCAGGGTGGTCGGCACCTGCACGAAGTCGACGCCGCGCATGTACGAAGCAGCCGCGTAGCCGGTCATGTCGCCGATCACGCCGCCGCCCAGCGCCACCAGGGTGGTCTTGCGGTCGGCCTTGTTGGCCAGCAGGGCATCGAACACCTTCATCAGCGATTCCCAGTGCTTGTGTTCTTCGCCGTCGGGCAGCACTACTTCGATCACTTCCTTGCCGGCAGCGGCCAGCGGGGCGCGCACGCGCTCCAGGTAGAGCGGCGCCACGGTGTCGTTGGTGACGATGGCGACCTTCTTGCCGCCCACGTATCTGGCCAGCAGGCTGGCGTCGTCCAGCAGCGCCGGGCCGATGGCGATCGGGTAGCTGCGCTCGGCCAGGTCGACGTTGAGCAGGATATTGGTTTGTTCGTTCATGGCGGGTTGGGCCTTGGTCACGCAGTTGGGCGCGGCCTGGCAGGCCAGCGCATCGAGCTGGTTGATGATGTTCTGGACCATCGATTGTACGTTAGGGCGGCCGGTGTCGATGACCAGGTCGGCCATGTCCATGTACAGCGGCTCGCGCTGCGCCAGCAGTTCTTCGAGTTTCTTGCGGGGATCGGCCGTCTGCAGCAGGGGCCGGTTCTTGTCGTGCGCAGTACGGGCCAGGATCGAATTGATCGACGCGCGCAGGTAGATGACGGTGCCGCGTTCCTGCAGCAGGGTACGGCTGGCTTCATTGAGGATGGCGCCGCCGCCGGTGGCCAGCACGATGCCTTGCTGGCTGGTCAGCTCGCGGATGACTTCCGCTTCGCGCCGGCGAAAGGCGGGTTCGCCTTCGATCTCGAAAATCCACGGGATCGAGGCCCCGGTGCGGCATTCGATTTCATGATCGGAATCGACAAACCGCAAGCCCAGCTTGCGGGCGAGCTGGCGACCTATGGTCGTCTTGCCCGCCCCCATCAACCCAACTAAGTAAACATTTTGCATTCACGCATGATAGCGCAAATTGCACGGCAGCAGCCTGCCGCGGGGCAGCTGCTGCACGGGGCGCGCTTACTGCGTCTTGATGGTGATGGTGTTGCTGCTGACGTTTTCAACGCCGACCACGCCGGCGGAAATCTTGATGTCCAGGCCAACAGGCTGGGACACGCCGTTCACGGTAACGCCCTTGACGCTCAGCTTCTCGGAAACCCGGCCGCTGCTGTCCGTGGTGTTGCCGCTATTGCTGATGGTGCCGGCCGTGGTCTTGAACAGTACGGTTGCGCCAGGCACGGCCTGGTTGCCGCTGTCCTTGACGGTGGCGGTGATGGTCACTTCGGTACCGTCGACGCCGGAGGCGGCGATGGTGTCGGAGCTGGAGGTCACGAGGACGCTCGCCGCCTTCGGCGTGTTGGGATCGGGATCGGTGGTGCTGGTGCCCGGGTGGCCGCCGCCACCGCCGCAAGCTGCCAGCAGGCCGGCGCAAGCCAGCGCGCCTGCCAGGGCGGACAGTTTTCGGAATACTACGTTTGCCATTTTCTTTCCTTTACTCTGATGACACTATGTTTCGTCTCAACGCGCAGAGAGGCGGTCGGTAACGATTTTTGGCGTAATGAAGACCAGCAGTTCGGTCTTGTCATTGGTACGCGAATTCTGCTTGAACAGGTTGCCCAGGATCGGCACGTCGCCCAGCAGCGGCACCTTGTTGGTAACGTTGCGCTCAACCTGCTGGTAGATACCGCCCAGCACCACGGTGCCGCCGTTCTCCACCATCACCTGGGTCTTCACGTGCTTGGTGTCGATGGCGAAACCGGCGCGGGTTTCCTGGCCCACGGAGTCTTTGTTGACATCGACGTCCAGCACCACATTGCCATCGGGCGTGATTTGCGGCACCACGTCCAGCTTCAGGTTGGCCTTGCGGAACACGATCGAAGTCGCGCCGGACGAAGTCGCCACCTGGTATGGCAGTTCCACACCCTGTTCGATCACGGCTGGCGCCTTGTCGGCGGTCACCACGCGTGGGCTGGAAATGATCTTGCCGGTGCCGTCAGCTTCCAGGGCCGACAGTTCCAGGTTCAGGAAGCGGTTGGCGGCCTGGTTGAACAGGCTGACTGCCAGGCTGCCGGCCTGGGCGCCGTTGATCGATGATGCAGGCAGATTGATGAACTGCATATTGCCGTAGTCATCGATACCGTTATTGATCTTCACCACACCCTGGGCCTGGCCCATGCCGGTCTGGCTGCCGGACAGGCCGACGCGGTTGTTGCCGTTGCCGATGCCCCAGCCGGCGTCGCCGCCACGGATGGCGCGCATGTCGGCAAAGCCCAGCTTGGCGCCCAGGTTGCGGGTGAAGGTGTCGGACGCTTCCACAATGCGCGCCTCGATCAGGACCTGCTTGGTGGCGACGTCGGTCTTCTGGATCAGCTTGCGTACTTCGTCCAGTTTAGAGGCGATATCGGTCACGAACAGCTGGTTGGTGCGGCTCTCGATGATGGCGCTGCCGCGCTTGGACAGGATGCGGTTCTTGGAATCGCCGCTGCCTTCAATGCCGAACACGGTCTTGAACGCTTCTGCTTTCTGGTAGTTGAGCTGGAAGATTTCGGACTTCAGCGGCTCCAGGTCGGCAATCTGGGCTCTCTGTTCCAGTTCCAGCTTTTCCTTGGTCAGCAGTTCTTCCTTCGGCGCGATCCACAGCACGCTGCCGTTCTTGCGCATGTCCAGGCCCTTGGCCTGCAGCACCACGTCCAGCGCCTGGTCCCATGGCACTTCCTTCAGGCGCAGGGTCAGGTTGCCCTGCACGCTGTCGCTGGTAATGATGTTCAGGCCCGAGATGTCGGCAATCGCCTGCAGCGCCGCGCGCACTTCCACGTTCTGGAAGTTGAACGACAGTTTTTCACCGCGGTAGCCCTGGGTGCCCTGCACCAGCTTGTTCGGGTCTTCCTTGATCGGCTTGACGTCGACGATCAGCTGGGTGTCGCTCTGGTAGACGCTCTGCTCCCACAGGCCGTGCGCTTCCACGGTCATGCGCACATTGTCGCCTTGCGGCACGGTGGTGACGCGGTTGACGGGGGTGCCGAAGTCGGTCACATCCAGGCGGCGGCGCAGGGTTTCCGGCAGGGTGGTCTTGAGGAAGTCCACCACCACGCCGGTCGGGGTCTGGCGCACGTCGACGGCAACCTGGTTGTTCGGCAGGTCGATCACCACGCGGCCTTCGCCGTTGTTACCGCGGCGGAAGTCGATATCGCGCAGTGCCTGCTTGCCGGCCGGTGCCGGTGCCGACGGCTTGCCTGCCGCGACCGGCAGGCCGCGCGCATCGACTGCCTGCGCCACGCCGCCGGAAGCGTCGATGGTCAGGATCACGTTCTTGCCGTCCAGCGCGGTAGCGTAGTTCAGCGTGCGCTTCAGGTTGAATACCAAGCGCGAACGGTCACCGGCCTGCACCACGTTGACGCTGGCCAGGTCGCCCATGTTCAGGTCCTGGCTGGTCTTGCCGGTGGCATTGGCCGTCTGGCCGAAATCGAGTGCGATACGGGCCGGGTTGGTGATGGCAAAGCCGACCGGCAGCTTTTGCGGCGTGTCTTTCATTGCGATCTTCACGATCACATTGCTGCCTTGCTGGTTGGCCGTGATCGATTCGATCGCGTTGCCTTGCTGGGCCTGCGCAACAGCTGCGCTGCCGGCCAGGGCCAGCATTACGCCAGCCTGGCGGCACAAGCGCTTCAGGGTTCTGATGGCGATCATTTGGAGCTCTCCTTACTTTCCTGCAGTTCCAGCTTCGACATGCGCTCGACCCAGTCGCCGGCCGCATCCTGAACAATTTCACGCACCGTGATCGCGTCATCCGTGACCGCGGTGATCAAACCATAATTCTGTCCCACGTACTGTCCCTTCTTGACCTGGTAGACGGTGCGGTCGATCTGCACCAGGCCATTCACCACATTGTTCTTTTCCATGGTGCCGACCATCTTCATGGCATCCAGCGGGAAGCTTTCGAGGAATTCCTTGCGCCGGTTCTGGTCCGGTGCCTGGGCGCCGCCCGGGCGGCTCTTGGCCAGCTCGGTCAGCAGCTTGCTGGCGTTGAACGGGTCCAGCGCATCGCCGGCAACGTAAGCAAAGGGCACGAAGGTTTTCGGCTCCGGCAGCGGCTTGACGGTCGGCTTGGTCTCGCTTTCGACTTGCTTCATCCAGGTACGCACTTGCTGCACATCGCTCTCACCGCAGGCGGTCAGCAGCAGGGCGCAGGCGAGGGGGGCAAACTTCTTCATTACTTCTTACCTCCCTTTTTCTTCTCGTTGGCGGCCTTGCGCTGCTCAGCCACTTCCTCCGGATCGAGATAGCGGAAGGTCTTCGCGGTGGCATTCAGTTGCAGCATGCCGGCTGGCAATTCCTTGCCTTCCTTCGGCTTGGTATCCAGCGAGATGTTATTCAGCGTGACGATACGCGCCATGCCTGCCAGGTCGCCGGCAAAGGCGCCCAGGTCATGGTAGCTGCCGTTGACGCGCAGTTCGATCGGCTGTTCGGCGTAGTAATCCTTGACGTCGACGCGGTTCGGCTTGAACAGTTCAAAGGTCAGCCCGCGGCCGGTACCGGCGTTGTTGATGTCCGACAGCAGGGCCGCCATTTCAGCTTTGCCTGGCAGTTGCTTCTCCATCTGCACCACGTACTGGTCGACCTTTTCCTTCTGGCGCTTGAGTTCTTCCAGGTTGACCGCCTGGCCCACCTTGAGCTTGAACTCGTCCCGCAGTTTCAATTCCTGCTGCGCGCCGGCTTCCAGCTCCTCGTACTGGCTTTGCCAGTACAGGAAGTAGCCGGCCACGACGGCCAGGGCCGCAACGCCCAGCGCCAGCAGCACGCGTGGCAGGATCGGCCACAGGCCAGGGTGCACGCCGTTCAGGTCCCTGAACTGGCTCTTCAGCACCTCATCCATTCGTTTCAAATCAGTTGCCATGGTTATGTTCTCAGGACTTGGCTTCGGCAGTCGGCTTGGCGCCAGGTTTGGCGCCCGGCTTGCCGTCCGGGTTTTCGTCCTTCTCGCGCGGACGCTTGATCATGACGGAGAGCTGGAATTCGACGATAGGCCGGCCACCTGCGCCTGCCTTATCCTTGTTGCCGCCGATGGTGCCAGCCTTGACTTCCACCAGGTCCGGACGCTCCAGCCATGGCGAATTGCCGGACAGGTTGCGCAGCAGCTCGGACACGCGTTCCTGCGACTGGGCACTGCCGGTCAGCGTGACTTTCTGCGCTTCCTGCTTGACCGTCTTCAGGAACACGCCAGGCGGGGTCTGCTTGACCAGTTCATCCATCAGGTAAACCGGCTGGTTGCGGTCGGCCTGCAAGTCTTCCACGGCCTGCTGGCGCGCTTTCAGCGCATCGATTTCCTGGCGCAGCGTGGAAATTTCCACGATCTTCTTGTCCAGTTCAACGATGGCGCCTTTCAGCTCCTCATTGCGCAGCGACTGGATCGAAATGCCGCGTGCGTTATAGCCGCCCACCATGACAACGATGGCCGCGCCCGCGCCAAAACCGATACCCAGCAGGGCATAGAAGGCCTTCTTGCGCAGTGCGCGTTTTTCTTCCCGGTGCGGGAGAAGGTTAATGCGTATCATCAGCCGAACCTCCGCATGGCAAGGCCACAGGCCACCAGGTATGCCGGCGCATCGCTGCGCAGCGCCTGTTCACGCACGCCGGAGGCAAGCTGCATGCCCTTGAACGGCGAAATGACGGCGCTGGAAATGCGGGTGCGGCTGGCAATCATGTCCAACAAGCCCGGCAACACGGCGCAGCCGCCTGCCAGGAAAATCTGGTCGATCTTGGTAAAAGGCGTCGACGTGAAGAAGAACTGGATCGCCCGCGTCACTTCCAGCGCGGCGCCTTCCAGCCAAGGTGCAAGCACGTCGGACTGGTAGTTCTCCGGCAGGTCGCCGGCCTTCTTGCGCGCTTCCGCCTCTTCGAACGCCAGGCCGTAGGAACGCACGATATCCTGGGTCAGCGAATTGCCGCCGAACGGCTGCTCGCGTTCATAGATCGTGGCGCCATCGAGCATCACCGAAATCTGGGTCGACACGGCACCGATCTGGAACAGCGCAATCACCTGGCCGGCGCCGGCATTCGGCAGCTGGGAGGTGACGTGGTCCAGGGCAGCACGCGCGGCGTAGGACTCGACGTCCACCACCGACGCTTTCATGCCGGCCTCTTCGGCGATCGCCACCCGGTCGACGACTTTTTCGCGGCGTGCTGCAGCCAGCATCACCTCGATGTCTTCAATCGAATTGGCAACCGGCCCGATCACGTCGAAGTCCAGGCTCACCTCATCGAGTGCAAACGGAATGTACTGGGCAGCTTCGGACTCGACCTGCATTTCGAGCTGCTGTTCCGACAAACCGGCGGGCAGCACGATTTTCTTGGTAATCACGGAAGCAGGCGGCATGCCCAGCGCGACATGTTTGGCGCGCGTGCCGCTTTTCTTGATCAGGCGGCGTACCGCCTCGACCACTTGCTCCATATTTTCAATATTGCCGTCGGCAACCGCGCCGCGCGGCAATGGCTCCGAGGCGCACCGCTCGAGGCGCATGCCGTCCTTGCCCGCATCGGACAATTCCACCAAGCGCACACTTGAGGTGCTGATATCTAAGCCAACTAGCGGGGCCTGCGCGCCGCCAAACAGGGCTTTCAGGTCCAATGACATGGATGCACTCCTGACAACTCCATAGACATTTACATATCCAAATTCGTTTAAAAACCCGTGTTTAGACCGCAAACATGAGACAGTACATTAGATGCTAGCAACATTGTCAGCGCCATGTAAAGGTATTTCTCCAGTGCACCATTAATGTTTTGTGAGGGATTTGCCACACCTAATGTTGCAATTAATGGCATATCAATAAACTAAGTTGCCTAGTTGCTCACAATCAATATTTCCGGATATCACGTGCGCTCAGGGGCTGGGGGCCTCATTTATAATGCCTTGCATAAAACTTACTGAAGCTGCATATGACCGCAAACAACCACGAGACCACGGCAAAAAAATCGCCGAAGGGTTTTCTGCTGATGGCCCTGATTTCTTTGCTGGGCCTGATACTGGCCGGCGTGCTGCTGGTCGTGTTCGGCCTGGCCCTGGCCTACCCCAACCTGCCCTCGCTCGATACGATCACCGACTACCGGCCGAAAATGCCGCTGCGTATTTACTCGGCCGACAATGTGCTGCTCGGCGAGTTCGGCGAAGAGCGCCGCAACCTGGTGCATATCAAGGACATCCCCGATGTCATGAAGAAGGCAGTGCTGGCAATTGAAGACAGCAACTTCTATGAACACGGCGGCGTCGACTACTGGGGCATCCTGCGCGCCGCAGTCCACAACGCAACCGGTGGCGCCCGCCAGGGGGCATCCACCATCACGCAGCAGGTAGCGCGCAACTTCTTCCTCTCCAGCGAGCAGACGTTCAAGCGCAAGGCCTATGAAGCGCTGCTGGCCTGGAAGATCGAGCAGAACCTGACCAAGGACCAGATCCTGGAGGTCTACATGAACCAGATCTACCTGGGGCAGCGGGCCTACGGCTTTTCTTCGGCCGCCCAAATCTATTTCGGCAAGAACCTGAAAGACATTAGCGTGGCCGAAGCGGCCATGCTGGCCGGCCTGCCCAAAGCGCCTTCGGCCTACAACCCGGTGGTCAACCCGAAGCGCGCCAAGGTGCGCCAGCAGTACATCCTGCAACGCATGGCCCAGCTTGGCTATATTACGCCCGCACAGTATGAGACGGCGAAGAATGAACAGTTAAAAGTGAAAACAGACAGCAGCGCGTTTGGTGTTCATGCCGAATATGTTGCGGAAATGGCGCGCCAGCTCGTATATGAACAGTTCAAGGAAGAGACTTACACGCGCGGCCTGAACGTTTTCACCACGATTACCAAGGCCGACCAGGACGCGGCCTACCTGGCGCTGCGCAGCGGCGTGATGGAATACGAAAAGCGCCATGCCTACCGCGGCCCGGAATCCTATGTCGACCTGCCGGCCAATAAGTCGGAAGCCGACGAAATCGTGGAAACCGAACTGGCCGAACATCCTGACAGCGACAATATCGTGGCTGCCATGGTATTGAGCGCCGCCGCCGACAAGGTGGTGGCAGTCACCGCCTCCGGCGAGGAAATCACCATCAAGGGCAATGGCCTGGCCATGGGCAAGAGCTGGCTTTCGGACAAGAACCCGCCGAACAAGCGCATCCGCCGCGGCGCCGTGATCCGCGTCATGCAGGACGACAAGGACTGGCTGATCACCCAGATGCCGGAAGTGGAATCGGCCTTCATCTCGGCCAGTACCGAAGACGGCGCGATCAAGGCCATGGTGGGCGGCTTCGACTACAACCGCAACAAGTTCAACCACGTGACCCAGGCCTGGCGCCAGCCCGGCTCCTCGTTCAAGCCTTTCATCTATTCAGCTTCGCTGGAGCGCGGCCTGTCGCCGGGCACCATGATCAACGACGCCCCGATCTCCTTCGACGCCGGCCAGACCGGCGGCCAGGCCTGGGAGCCGAAGAACTACGACGGCAAGTACGAAGGCCCGATGACCATGCGCCGCGGCCTGACCAAGTCGAAGAACATGATCTCGATCCGCATCCTGCACCGCATCGGCGCCAAGTACGGCCAGGAATACACCACCCGCTTCGGCTTCGACCCTGAGCGCAACCCGCCATACCTGACGCTGGCCCTGGGCGCCGGCGGCGTGACGCCGATGCAGATGGCCGGCGCCTACGCGGTGTTTGCCAACGGCGGCTACAAGATCTCGCCCTACCTGATCGCCAAGGTCACCGACTCCAACGGCAAGGTGCTGTCGCAGGCCAACCCGGACAAGGCCGGCGACGAAAAGAACCGCGTGATCGACGAACGCAATGCCTTCCTGATGGATTCGATGATGAAGGACGTGGTGCGCTTCGGTACCGCGACCCGCGCGCTGTCGCTGAAACGCCCGGACATCGCGGGCAAGACCGGCACCACCAATGATTCGATCGATGCCTGGTTTGCCGGCTACCAGGCCAAGCTGGTGGGCATCGCCTGGATCGGCTTCGACCAGCCGAAGAACCTGGGCAACAAGGAAACCGGCGGCGGCCTGGCCCTGCCGATCTGGATCAGCTACATGGGCAAAGCACTGAAAAATATTCCGATTGAGGAAAGGCCGATTCCGCAGGGCATCATCGCCCAGGATGGCGAGTATTACTATGCGGAGAACCCGCCGGGCGTGGGGATCGACAGCCTGGAGGGTGCCACCCGCGGCACGCCGGCGGAGGAAAAGCAGAAGGACGCCGTCAAGAACGAGCTGTTCTAAAACCGCCAGTGCAGTGTCTGACCCGGAGGGTCAGACACCGATACGCGGCTGCCGCAGGCCTGGTTTTAAGGCGCCACCACCACCGGCGCCCCACCCTGCTCCGTCACAATCTCCGACAGCGCCGCAAACAACTCCGTCCCGCGGCGCGTATCCGTCCACTTGCCGTCCACCTGGCGATAATGGAAGCCGCCCGACCTCGCCGCCACCCACAGCTCCTGCATCGGCGCCTGCGAGTTGATGATCACCTTAGATCCGTTGCCAACGAACTCGATTTCCAGCACATTCCCGCTGCGGCTGCACTCCACGTCCACCATATCCTGCTCGCACAGGCGGTCCAGGGAAGCCTCGATCGCATCGAGGGTTGCTTCGGCCAGGTCCAAAAATTCCGATTCGGTCATGCTACACTCCAAGATTCCTATCAAGCCCCTATTTTAATCGTGAAGTCCCCAATCGCACTTGCTGTCCTTACAATGGCAGCCCTGTTGGCCGGATGCGGCCAAACCGGCCCACTCTACATGCCAAAGCGTCCCGCCAAGCCCGCCGCCGAGGCAAGACCGGGCGTGGCGCCACCGGAGGCTCCGGTTCCGTCCACACCACCAGCATCCCAACAGTAACCCTATGTCCCACTTCGAATACCAGAACGGCGTGCTGCACGCCGAAGGCGTCGCGCTCGATTCCATCGCGGAACAGTACGGCACCCCGGCCTACGTCTACTCCAAATCCCAGCTCACCGAAAACTTCGACGCCTACGCCAATGCCTGCGCCGGCCGCGATGCGCTGGTGTGCTATGCGATGAAGGCCAACTCCAACCTCGCGATCCTCGACCTGCTGGCCCGCCGCGGCGCCGGCTTCGACATCGTGTCCGGCGGTGAACTGCTGCGCGTGATTGCCGCCGGCGGCGACCCGAAGAAGGTGATCTTCTCCGGCGTCGGCAAAAGCGTGGAAGAAATGCGTCTGGCGCTGCAACACGACATCCTGTGCTTCAACGTCGAATCGATCCCCGAATTGCACCGCCTGAATGAAGTGGCAGGCAGCATGGGCAAGAAAGCGCGCATTTCGCTGCGCGTAAATCCGAACGTGGACGCCAAGACCCACCCCTACATCGCCACCGGCCTGAAAGCCAACAAGTTCGGCGTGGCTTTCGACGACGCGCTGGAAACCTATCGCACCGCCGCCAGGCTGCCGCACCTGGACGTGTCGGGCATCGACTGCCACATCGGCTCCCAACTGCTGGATGACGCGCCGCTGCTGGAAGCGCTGGACAAGCTGATTGAACTGATCGACGCCCTGGGCGCGGAAGGCATCCACCTGCACCACCTGGACATCGGCGGCGGCCTCGGCATCGACTACGGCGACGGCGCACCGGTGCCGGTGGGCGACTACCTGGCGCGCCTGTTCAAGCGCATCGACGCCTGGCGCGCCGAAAAGCACGGCGGCGCACCGATCAAGGTGATCTTCGAGCCAGGCCGCTCCATCGTCGGCAATGCCGGCGTGCTGCTGACCCGCGTGGAATTCATCAAGCACGGCGAAGAGAAGAACTTCTGCATCGTCGACGCCGCCATGAACGATATGGCGCGCCCTGCGATGTACCAGGCCTGGATGGACATGCAGCCGGTGGTTCGCACCGAAGCCGTTGCCGCCATGTTCGACGTGGTCGGCCCGATCTGCGAATCCGGCGACTGGCTGGCCCGCGACCGCGAGCTGGGCGTCGATGCCGGCGACCTGCTGGTGATGAAGACCGCCGGCGCCTACGGCATGACGATGGCCTCCAACTACAACACCCGCGGCCGCGCCGTGGAGCTGATCGTCGACGGCGGCAAAGTCCATGTCGTGCGCCAGCGCGAAAATCCGGCCGACCTGTTCGCGCTGGAATCGGTGATCCGCTAGAAACCGGTAAACCCGGGTCCGGCCCGAGGGGTCAGACCCACTCTATGCAGCAGCCCTTGGCAGGGTTGTGCGCCTTTGACTTTCGACGAAGATCAACAACACACAACCAGCTTCGCCATCCGTAAGATCATCGGGGGTCTGACCCTTGGGTCAGCCCCCGGGTTACCGGTTTTCCAGCACGCGCCCACCAGGCGCGCATCCCCAGCAACACCAGCACGATCAGCCCAAACAGGATCGGCTTATTGAAGTCGTGCTTGCCCGCCCGCATCCACCAGAAGTGCAGGATGCCAAGTGGCGCGATCACGTACACCAGCTTATGCAGCATCTGCCAGCGCTTGCCGCCCAGGCGACGCACCATGCCGTTGGTGCTGGTCACGGCCAGCGGCACCAGTAGCACGAAGGCGGTAAAGCCGACGGTAATGAACGGTCGCTTGACGACATCCTTCAGCATCTCCTGCACGTCGAAGAAGTGATCGAACCACAGGAAGGTGGTGAAGTGCAGCAGCGCGTAAAAGAATGCGTACAAGCCCATCATGCGGCGCAACTTGAGCAGCCAGTTCCAGCCGGATAAGCGGCGCAGCGGCGTGACGGCCAGTGTGATGCACAGGAAGTACAAGGTCCACGAGCCGGTATTGCGTGTGATGTATTGCAGCGGCTCGACCAGCTGGTCGGTCGCAACCAGGTAAACCAGGGCGAAGAACGGCACCAGCGCCAGCATGAAGGCGATGCTTTTGATTGCCGTCAGCTGGCGTGGTGTTGGAGTAAAGGCCATCAGTAGAACTTCTTCAAATCCATGCCGGTGTACAGCGATGCCACTTCGGGATAGCCGTTGAACATCAGCGTCTTGCGCTTCTTGGTGAAGAAGCCGTCTTCTCCGATACGGCGCTCGCTCGCTTGCGACCAGCGCGGGTGGTCGACTTCCGGATTCACGTTCGAGTAGAAGCCGTATTCATTCGGCGCCGACTTGTTCCAGGAGGTACGCGGCATGTCGCGCACGAAGCGGATCTTCACGATCGACTTGGCGGATTTGAAGCCGTACTTCCACGGCACCACCATGCGTACCGGCGCGCCGTTCTGGTTCGGCAGCACGTCGCCATACATGCCCAGCGTAAGCAGCGCCAGCGGGTGGTTGGCTTCGTCGATGCGCAAACCTTCGACATAAGGCCAGTCCAGCACGCGGCTGCGCACGCCCGGCATCTGCTGATGATCGGCCAGGGTAACGAATTCGACGAACTTGGCATTGCCGGTCGGCTCGACCTTCTTGATCAATTCGGAGAAGGAATAACCGACCCACGGGATCACCATCGACCAGCCTTCCACACAACGCAGGCGGTAAATGCGCTCTTCCAGCGGCGCCAGCTTGAGCAGGCTGTCGATGTCCAGCGTCATCGGCTTTTTGACTTCGCCCTCGATCTGCACCGTCCAGGGACGCGTGCGCAGCGTGTGTGCATTCTCCGCCGGGTCGGACTTGTCGGTGCCGAACTCGTAGAAGTTGTTGTAGCTGGTGGCGTCCTTGCGCGAGGTCTGCTTTTCCATCACGGCGAAGGCGGGATTCGGGCGCGCGGACAATTTGGCGCCGCCCTGCGCGAAAGCCAGTTCGGGCCCAAGGATGGCGCCCGCGGCTGCCAGCTTGATGAATTTTCGGCGCGATTCGAACACTTCGCGCGGCGTGATTTCGGATGGAAGGATCAACATGGCAGCTCCAGGAACGGTGCGTGGTAATAGCTAAACCTTACACCAGAATCCCGTCCCGCCAATTAGAACTTACTTAGGGCGGCCAGCAAGGCGCGCATCAAAGTAGCGCTGCAAGAGCCGCCATGCCGCGCCCAGCAGGACGGTCAGCAAGCAAGCGCCCGCAAAGCAGACATGCAACACATAGCAGAGCAATCTGGCCTCGCCGGGATGGCCTTGCCAGCCGATTGCCACCGCATCGGCCAGCAAGAGCAGGAACGACAGAAGCAGGATGCCCGACTGCAGTGCACGGGCGCCGCGAACAGCCAGTATGGCTAGAGGTGGAGCCAGGAAGGGGCTCCATGCGAGGATTTGCTTGCCGCCCGGCTCCAGGGCCAGCACCATCCACCCGCTGAGAATGGATAGTGCCAGGCCAAGCAGGACGCGCCCCATGCCCTGCTTACAGCTTGCCGTAGGAGTGCAGGCCCGAGAGGAACATGTTCACGCCCAGGAAAGCAAAGGTGGTGACCAGCAGGCCGACCAGGGCCCACCATGCCGCAGGGCGGCCGCGCAGGCCCGACATCAGGCGCATGTGCAGCCAGGCCGCATAATTCAGCCAGACGATGAGCGCCCAGGTTTCCTTCGGATCCCAGGACCAGTAGCCGCCCCAGGCTTCCGCCGCCCACAGTGCGCCGAGGATGGTGGCGATGGTGAAGAAGGCGAAACCGATCGAAATCGCCTTGTACATCACGTCATCCAGCACTTCCAGCGAAGGCAGGCGGTCTTCCAGCATGCCGTGCGACTTGAGCAGGTAGGCCGAGGCCACCATCGCCGCCAGCGCGAACGTGCCGTAACCGATGAAGTTGGCCGGTACGTGGATCTTCATCCACCAGCTTTGCAGCGCCGGTACCAGCGGCTGGATCTCCGAAGCGCCGCGCGCCACGGTGTACCACAGCAGGAAGCCGACCGCGGCGGAAATCACCAGCAGCACGAAGGGGCCCAGGGCGCGGGTCTTGTAGTGCGCTTCATAGTACTGGTAGAACATCGCCGTGATCAGCGAGAACAGGATGAACACTTCGTACAGGTTGGAAATCGGGATGTGGCCGACGTCGGAGCCGATCAGGTAGGACTCGTACCAGCGCACCAGCATGCCGGTCACACCCAGCACGATGCCGGCCCAGCACAGCCTGGAGCCGATCGCGCCGCCGAAATCGGAACGCGCCACCAGCCCGACCCAGTAGAACAGGGTGGACAGGACGAACATCGTGCTCATCCACAGGATGGCCGACTGGCTCGACAGCATGTACTTGAGGAAGAAGCGCTGGTCCGCCGCAGCCAGCTCGCCGCCGTACAGGCTGACCGCCCACAGCGCCAGCGCAAACGACAGCGGCATCAGCCAGCGCACGGGCTTCCAGTACCAGCCCAGGGCAGAGAATACGGGGGCCGACGCCAGCAGGATGCCCTTCTCATAGATATCCATGTAGGCGCCAAAACGGTTGAAGGCGTACAGCGCGCCGGCGAACAGCACCAGGGCAAACAGCCAGTCGAACGCATTCAGGCGCTTGAAATAGCCGGGTTGCTGGGTATAAGTTTGTATTGCTTCCATTTGCGATTCTCCAAAACTTGGCAACAGCTTACGCCGATTGCGGAAGTTTTTCCTTGAGTTCCTTAAATTCCTGTTCGAAGTCCAGCGTCTTGCGCTGGGTACTCATGGCCATCAGGGCCTCGGTACCGCCTTCGCCATCCTTGATCCAGACCCAGACGCGGCGTTCGCGAATATAGAACATCGAGAACACGCCCAGCACCAGCAGCACGCAGCCGAGGTACACAATGGTCTTGCCCGGCGAACGGGTGACCTGGAACACGGAGGCCTTGATCTCGGTGAATTCATCGAGCTGCAGGTAGACCGGGGCGCCGTAGAAGAAGCTGTCCGACAGCGCGTTGGTGGCCAGCTGCAGGAAACGGCCATGGATTTCGTCCGCCGCGGCGGCCGGCTTGCCGTCCTGGGCGCGGGCGGCCTGCCACAATTCCCACATCGAGCCATTCAGAATCTTCAGGAAGATTTCGGCAGCCTTGGTCTGCTCGGCTTGCGGCACCTTCTCCAGGAAGCGGCTGATGGCGAAGAAGCCGGCGCCATTGGTATCGCCGGCAAAGATCTCCAGGCCCTTCAGGGCGGAGGCTTCCAGCTGGCCGCGCAGGGTATCGCCCGCCTTCGATTGCGGCATGGCGCGCGCCGCGTAGCTGGCAGCGGCTTTCTGGCGCAGGGCCGGGTCTTGCAGGGCGGCGCGCAGACGCATCCACTCGCGCACGCTGTGTTCGTCGTCAGCAGGAATGCGCAGGTAGCTGAACGGGTCGGACGGGTTGGCGCGCACGCCGGCCAGGAACACGGTATCGCCTTCGATGGTCACCGGCTGCATGTAGTTCTGGTATTCGCGCGCCTGGCCGGTCTTGTCGCGCAGCTTGTACTGCACGGAAGGGCCGACGTTTTTCAGGTCCTTGTTGTGGGCTGTCTTGGCGGCCGAGCCCAACTGCTTGTCCAGGCTGCGCGAGAAGGACTCGTTCAGGCTCTCGCCCTTGGTGACGGCGCGCGCGTCCTGGCCGCTGATGTTTTCCACATTGAAGGGACGGAAATCGCTCCATTCCACCGTGTATTCGTCGTTCAGCTTGGTGGTGCCGTTGACCTCTCCGTCCAGGCCGAAGGTGGTGGTGGCGCTGCCCTTCATCGGGTAGCCAAGCAGCTTCAGCTTGCTGCCGCCGTCTTCGAAGGACGACTGGTAGATCGCCACGCCTTCAAAGATCAGCGGCTTGTTGACTTCGACCACCGCGTCGACGGTCTTGCCGCTGTCGTTGGAACGCACGGTCACATGGCTGGCAAACAACTTGGGCATGCCAGTGCTATAGAAATCGATGTCGAATTTCTTGAGCTGGATGGTGAACGGCAAATCCTGCAGCAGCACGCCATCCGGGCGCGGCAGGATGGCCGTATTGCCGGCCGTGCCTTCCGGCAGCGCGATATTGCCGCGGTAAGTTGGATTATGCACGCCCAGGCGGTGTTGGGCCGGGATATCAGCGATCAGGCCAGTGCCGCCGAAAGCGGTCTTGCCGAACATCCATTGCTGGAAGCGGATCGGCAGGTCGGAGTCGAGCATGCCGCCAATCAGGATGATGACGATGGCGCTGTGAGCGAAGATGTAGCCGAACTTGTTGCCTGCGCCGCGCTTGGCCGAGACCAGGATGGCGCCGTCTTTCTCGATGACCTTGGTGCCGTAGCCGGCATGGCCCAGGCGCTGGGCAGTCTGGCCCGCCAGCTGTTCGCGCGACAGCGGCGACTCCCAGTGCGCCTTGTGGTGGAAATTGTTGAGCGAAGCTTCGCGTACCTTCTCGCGCCAGCTACGCATATCCTTCAGCATCTTCGGCGTGTTGTGCACAATGCACAGGGTGGTCGACACCACCAGCAAGCCGCACATCGACACGAACCACCACGACGAGTAAATCGCGTACAGCCCCAGCTTATTGAACACTTCGAACCAGAACGGGCCGAACTGGTTGATGTAGTTCGGCATCGGCTGGCTTTGCTGCACGATGGTGCCGATGATCGCGGCGAAGATGATCACCACGAACAGCGCGATCGCAAACCGCATCGAGGACAGCAGCTCAACCGTCTCTGCCAGGGGGCCGCGCCGGTTGCGCAGCTGGATTCCGGAGGTGCTTGGGGTGTCGCTCATTGCTGCTCAGGGAAAAAATCAGGAGGATACGCAAAAAAAGGGCAGCCTGCTTGCGCGGCCGCCCTTTTCATGTCCAGAACCGCCCTGCATTGGGCGGCGCATTGCAATTACTTCAAGCCGGCCATGTAGTCGGCAACCGCTTCGATTTCCTTGTCGGACATGCGGTAAGCGATGGCTTGCATTTCAGGGCTGGACTTGCGGGTGCCGGCCTTGAAAGCTTTCAGGGTGGCAGCGGTGTAGTCCTGGTGCTGGCCGCCTACGCGCGGGTACATGGCTGGCATGCCGCCGCCGGCTGGACCGTGGCAGGAAGCGCAGGCCGGAACGCGGTTTTCAGCGATGCCGCCGCGGTAGATCTTCTTGCCCAGTTCGACGGTGTCCTTGTTCTTGGCAGCGCCGGCCTTGCTTGGCTCGGTTGCCAGGTAGGCAGCAACGTTCTTCTTCTCTTCGTCGGTCAGTGCCTTGGCGAAGGCGGTCATCACGGTGCCTGGGCGGGCATCGCCGCTGAAGGCCACCAGTTGCTTGTAGACGTAGGTTTCGCCCTGGCCGCCCAGCTTCGGATTGACGGTGATGGTCGAGGCACCCTTGGCGCCGTGGCAGGATACGCAGGCTGGAATGCCGCGTGCGTTGTCACCTTCAGCGTACAGGGTCGCACCTTTGGCTGGATCAACCTTGGCTGCTGCCGGGGCATGCGCTTCATTAGCGGAGGCCACGCCGGAAACGGCCAGCATTGCGACGAACAAGGATTTTACAAATGGCGAAAACGCACGATTCATTCAGACACCTTGGGACAGAAGTAAATAATGAGTAGTATAAGAATTGGCCAATATAGCATGGCAACAATTCGTAACCCCTTATTGTACAATAGCTTTCCTGCACTTTTGCCCTCTTTTTGTTGCTTTCCCCATGTCCAAACTCTGGCAAGCCCGTTTTTTCACTACCGTTAACCATCTGCGCGACCTGCCGCGCACGACGGTGCCAGAGATCGCCTTTGCGGGCCGTTCCAATGCTGGCAAGTCGACCGCAATCAACATCCTGTGCAACCAGAAGGGCCTGGCTTTCGCCTCAAAAACCCCGGGCCGCACGCAGCACATCAACTTCTTCTCGGTCGGCGGCGCCCACGTCGCCATGCACCGCCATGACCCGGTCAAGATGGAGGAGGTCCAGTGCCTGATCGCCGACTTGCCAGGCTATGGCTATGCGGAAGTGTCGGGCGACGCCAAGAACCACTGGCAGCGCCTGCTGGGCGACTATGTGCAGCAGCGCGAGCAACTGGCAGCCCTGGTGCTGATGATGGACGCCCGCCGCCCGTTCACCGAGCTGGACGTGCAAATGATCGAATGGTTCGCCCCGACCGGCAAGCCGATCCACTGCATCCTGACCAAGGCCGACAAGCTGAACCGCAACGAGTCCATCAATGTGCTGCGCCAGGCCAAGGCCAAGCTCGACAGCTACGTCGATGAAGACGGCGAAGGCTTCCCCTTCACCGTGCAACTGTTTTCCGCGCTGAAGCGCATCGGCATCGAGGAAGCGACGGCCAGGATCGAAGAGCTGGCCGGCCTCGCCGACGACGACCAAGCGCCCATTCCTGATGAAAGCGAAGAATGATCACTCCTGATTTTCCAGCCATCCGCATGCGCCGCATGCGCCGCGACCCGTTTTCGCGCGCCCTGATGCGCGAGAACACCGTCACCGTGGACGACCTGATCTACCCGGTCTTCGTGGTGGAAGGCGCCAACCGCCGCGAAGCGGTGACCACCATGCCGGGCGTGGACCGCATCTCGATCGACAACCTGTTGAAGGTGGCCGAGGAATGCGTGAAGCTGGGCATCCCGGTGCTGTCGCTGTTCCCGAATATCGACCCGTCGCTGAAAACCAATGACGGGGTGGAAGCCACCAACCCGGAAGGCCTGATCCCGCGCGCCGTGCGCGAGCTGAAGAAGAACTTCCCCGAGCTGGGCATCATGACCGACGTGGCGCTGGACCCGTACACCAGCCACGGCCAGGACGGCACCGTCGATGAAAAAGGTTCGATCCTGAACGACGAGACCACCGAAATGCTGGTGCGCCAGGCGCTGACCCAGGCCGAAGCCGGCGTCGACATCGTCGGTCCTTCCGACATGATGGACGGCCGCATCGGCGTGATGCGCAAGGCGCTGGAAGACAAGGGCCTGATCCACACCCGCATCATGGCCTACTCGGCAAAATACGCCTCGGCCTTCTACGGACCGTTCCGCGATGCGGTCGGTTCCGCAGCGGCGCTGGGCAAGGCCGACAAGTTCACCTACCAGATGGATCCGGCCAACACCGACGAAGCCCTGCGCGAAGTGGCGCTGGATATCGCTGAAGGCGCCGACATGGTGATGGTCAAGCCGGGCATGCCTTACCTGGACATCGTGCGCCGCGTGAAAGATGAATTCAAGGTGCCGACCTACGCCTACCAGGTGTCGGGCGAATACGCGATGTTGAAGGCCGCCGCGCTGAACGGCTGGCTCGATCACGACAAGGTGATGATGGAATCGATGATGGCCTTCAAGCGCGCCGGCGCCGACGGCGTCCTGACCTATTTCGCGCTCGATATCGCGCGCAAGCTTAAGGGTTAAAACCGGGAGATGCGACGGCCGCGTGGATGGTTGTGCTAAACACAACCATCCCTGCGGCCGTTGTACCGTTGGGGGTCTGACCCTGCGGGTCAGACCCCGGTTTACCGGTTCAAGCGTTCAAGCCTTTGACGTGCTGCACACCTTCCTGGCGGTCCTGCAGGAACTGCGGCATCAGCGAGCCCACGATCATCCCAACGAAGGCCATCGCCAGGCCGGCCAGCTGGCCCGGGAATTTCGCGGCCAGCGCTTCGCCGCCGATCTGCGGGAAGAACACCAGCCAGGTCACAATCCCAAACACCAGCGACAAGATCGCACCTTGCGTGGTGGCGCGCTTCCAGTACAGGCCCATCACCAGCGGCACAAAGGCAGCCACCAGGGGCACCTGGTATGCCGAGGACACCAGCTCATAAATCGAAGTGCCGCGCATGGCAATCGCATAGGCCAGCACCGACGCTGCGAAGGCCACGATAGTGGCGCGCATCGCGAACAGTTGCTGCTTGTCGCCCATGCCCGGACGCAGGTTTTTCAGGATGTTTTCCACGAAGCTGGTCGACGGCGCCAGCAGCGTCGCCGAGGAAGTCGACTTGATCGCCGACAGCAGCGCGCCGAAGAACAGGATCTGCATCACCAGCGGCATCTTGGTCAGCACGAAGGTCGGCAGCAGGCGCTGGTAGTCGTTCTTGGCCATTTCCAGGCCGTGGTCGCCCAGCACGATGATGGCGCAGGAGACGATGAACATCGGCACCGCGGCAAACAGGATGTAGCTGGCGCCGCCGATGATCGCACCGGTGCGCGCGGTCGGCGCGTTCTTGGCCGACATCACGCGCTGGAACACGTCCTGCTGCGGGATCGAACCGAGCATCATGGTCACGGCCGAGCCGACGAAGAAGGCGATATCGGTGAACTGCGCCGGCGGCAGGAAGTTGCCCAGGTCCTTGCTGGCAACCAGGTCGACTACTTTGCCAGCTCCACCCGCCAGGTCGGCCGAGAAGAAGGCAATCACGGACAGGCCCACCACCAGCACGATCATCTGGATGAAGTCAGTCCAGGCCACGGCCAGGAAGCCGCCGATCACCACATAAATCAGCACTGCCAGGGTGCCGACGATCATGCCCATGGTTTCCGACATGGCGCCATTGGTCAGCACCGAGAACACCAGGCCCAGCGCGGTGATCTGTGCCGCTACCCAGCCCAGGTAGGAAACGATGATGGCTACCGAGCAGAACACTTCGATGCCCTTGCCGAAGCGCTGGCGGTAAAAATCGCCGATGGTCAGCAGGTTGAGCTTGTACAGGCGGGCAGCGAAGAACATGCCGACCAGGATCAGGCAGGTGCCGGCACCAAACGGATCTTCCACGATGGCGTTCAGGCCGCCCTGCACAAACTTGGCAGGAATGCCCATCACGGTTTCCGCGCCAAACCAGGTCGCGAAAGTTGTCGTAACCACCATGATCAGCGGCAGGCTGCGGCCGGCCACCGCGAAGTCGGTCGTATTCTTGATGCGGGTACCGGCCCACACGCCGAGGCCCAGCGTACCCAGCAGGTACAGGACGACAAAGGAAATCAGGGTGATGTTCATCGCGGCGGAAACTCCGGCTCCAATCGGCAAATTTCGCGATTATAGCTGCAAGAACTTCGGCTGAATCAAGAAATTGGCGCTTTTTACACATCACCCTGACAATCTACAACACCTTAGCGGCCAGCAGTCCTCCGCGCCCCGGCGGCGCGCGCTTGCGCCAGTTCCCGCTCAAAGGCAACGGCGCTGGAAGCGGCCGCCTGCTGGCCATCCAGGGCCAGGCGAAAGCCCTCGCCCAGGCTGCTCCGGTTGTCCGGGCTGGCATGGCCGCGCAGCGAGAGCGACAGCTGCGGCAGGTTGGCGCCATAGGAAGCGCCGCGGGTAATCTGCATGCGCTCTTCGCCATCCTTGCACTGGCTGGTCCAGGCCGAGCCATCTGCCGGTGCGCCCTGGTAATCATTGTGCTGGCAATCCTCAACGTATTCGGCAACATTGCCCAGCATATCGAACAGGCCGAAGGCATTGGGCAGGTAGGAGCCGACCACCGCCGTGTAGGGCGCCTGGTCGTCGCACGAGGGCAGCTTGCGTTCCCAGCCCAGGTCACGGGCAAAGGCTAGCTGGCCGCTGACATCGAAGCCATTGCCATGGCGGCACATGCTGTCCGGCTTGCCGTCACCCGGGTAATCCCCGGTGGCGCCGGCACGGGCGGCATACTCCCATTCCGCCTCGCTCGGCAGACGGTAATGCTTGCCGGTGGCCTTGGACAGCCATTGAGCGTAGGCCTGGGCATCCTGCCAACTGACGCACATGACGGGGTGATAGTCGGACGGCGCATACTGTGGGCTGCTCCAGAGTCCGGGCGCCGGGGTAAGCGGCGCATCCGGGAAGGCCCCGGTGCCCGGCTTGACCCATTTCCAGCATTCCCCCGGCGCACTGCCGGCCTGGTGACCGGTCGCCTCGACAAACTGGCGGAACTGCTTGACCGTCACTTCATATTTGGAAAGCTGGAAGGATTTGACGCTGACCTGGTGTTGCGGGGCAGCGGAAATCATCTGGCCGTCGGAAGCTGGCGACTGCGGGTCGCCCATCAGGAATTTGCCGGCCGGGATCGTCGCCATTGGCGGTTCGATCGGTTTGGCCGCCATGGCGGCGGCGTGCGATAGCAGGGCCAGGGCGGCCAGGCTGGTGCGGCTGATAAGTCTCATGCATTCCTCGTCTATAGATGATCCAACTCTACGGTTGGAATGCAGGCACTATCGGCTCAGGCGCGCTGTCTGTCGTCCGCGCCGATCGGCGCGGACAGGCTGGCGACTTGCTTGCGCCATTGCGAAGGCGGGGTTCCCGTCACTTTCTTAAACGCGGCATTGAAAGTGGAGCGGCTGTTGAAACCGGCCGCCAGCGACAGGTCAAGCAAGGATGCGCCGTGCCGCGCCGGGTCGCCCATCATGCGCTGCACGGCGGCCACGCGCCAGCCATTGATGTAGTCGTAAAACGTGACGCCTTCCACCTCGTTCAGGTACTGCGACAGCAGTTGCGGCGAAGTGCCGACGCGGCCGGCCAGCTCGGCCAGCGACAGGTCTGGCTCGCGATAGTCGTGTTGCGTGTCCGCCCGCTTGCGCAGGCGGCGGCCAATTTCCTTGGCTGCGGCAGCGGTCATGCCGGAGCGGGCATACTTGCCGTCCGCAGGCGGCTCGGGCTCCGGTTCCGGTTCCGGCGCTGTTTCCGCTGCCGGCACCGGGCGCAGCGGGCGCGAATGCACGGCCTGCTGCCAGTCCGGCACGAAGACTGGCACATGGCGCATGCCGAACCAGCCCGCAAAACAGAGTACGGCAAGCCGCCCCAGCAGCAACAGGACGTCCCATGCCCCGCCAAGCAAGGTGGCAGGGAACCACACCACCAGCAGCACCATCAGGGCCGCAGTCAGGTGGTTGAGCCAATGCAGGTCGCGCCGGCGCATGGACGAAAAGTTCTGCCGCACGGCATGGTGATACTGGCGCAAGCGCCGCAGCACTGCCAGGCCATAGGCCAGCGTCAGCAACTGCAAAGACAGCACGGCGCCAAGGAACAGCCAGCCCGGCGCGACGCCAGCGCGCAGCAAGCCGATCACGGCGAGCCACAATGGCAGCGGCAGCAGGTGCCATGCCTGGCGCCGGCCAGCGCCAAGGCCGGTCATCCTGCGGCTGTAGCAATAGAAGGAAGCTCCCAGGCAAGCCAGCGGCAAATCGAACAGGCCCCAAATAACAGGAAACTGGCGATAGATGCCGGCGCTATAACAGAAGTCCGCCAGCGCCAGCGAGGCAAAGCTGGCAACAAAGAGAGCCAGCCAGGCGTTGGCGGGGCGCCGCCTGGCCATGGCCAGCAGCGGCGCCGCGAGGAACAGGCCGAGCCCGGCGGTGCACAGTTCCAGGCTGGTCGCGATCGGCGACGCTACCATCGATCAGCGCAACTTCCCGTAATTCGGCCAGAACTCGAGCAGCAGGAACGCTTGCAGCTCTTTCTCGTCTTCCTTGCGTGCGCTCATCGGCACGTTGCGGCCAAGGCGATGCGATTCCCAGACGAAGTCGCCCGGCTTCTCCTTGCGGATCATCTCGATCATCTTCTTGACGATTGCCGTTTCGATATCTTTTTCCGAGCCCTGGTCGACGTGGACCTGCTGCTGCCAGGTGCGCTTGAAGTTGGTGCTGAAGCCACGGAACTTGATATCGGCGCCATTGAAGGTCTGGTTGACGATCTGGAACACGCCGCCAGTATCGTTGCGCTCGCCATTGGCGTTACGGCCCTGGGCGCCCATGATATTGGCCAGGGCGCGTGCCTTGCCGGTGGCGCCGGCATCGTCCTCCTGCGCCGGCTGCTGCGAATCGCCCTGGCGCGCGCGGCGGCGCTGCTCGATCAGGGCTGCCATGTCCGGCACGGTATCCGGCACCGGCGTCAGCTTGGCCTGCTCTGGCGGCACGATTTTTTCCTGCGGCTTGATGACCTCGGTGATTGCATTCTTGTTCGGCGGCAGGTAGGCACGCGACGAACGCGGGGTTTCCTTGGACGGCTTCGCCTTGGGCTGCGATTTGGGTTTCGGCTGCGGCGCCGGCTTGCCCGGGGTGATATAGACCATTTCACCGGCCTTGGAAGGCGGCGTAATGTCGATCTTGTCCTTGGGCTTGATGAAATAGATCAGCACTACCAGCAAGTGCAGGCCGATGGTAAAGGCCATACCCCAGCGGTTGGGCTTGCTCGCACCATACTCGAGCACCTTGTCCTGCGGCCACGGCTGGCCGCAGGTCGGGCAATGATGCCCGTCGTGGGCCGCTAGTTCGGCGTGAGAGTGGGTGTACTGGTGCAAGATATTGGCTTTTTACTGAAGATGCTGGGGTGGAAGCTTACCGACTTTCGCCCTTGACGAATGTTACAGGTTGTAAGCGCCGCCCCGCATATTATCAGTGTTTGGCCGCTTTAAAGGCCCGCAGCTCGACCGGCTGCACCACTTCCGTTGCAGATCCGTCATCCATGTCTTCATCCTTCATCGGGCCGCTGCCGGAGTATTTGTCCAGGAACAGGTAAATCACCGGCGTGATGTACAGCGTGATGACCTGCGAGAAGATCAGGCCGCCGATCACGGCCAGGCCCAGCGGCTGGCGCAGTTCGGCGCCGGCGCCCAGGCCAAGCGCGATCGGCAAGGCGCCCATCAGGGCGGCCAGCGTGGTCATCATGATCGGGCGGAAACGCAGGATGCAGGCCTCGCGGATCGCATCGATCGGCGCCTTGCCCTCTTCCCGCTGCGCCACCAGGGCGAAGTCGATCATCATGATGGCGTTCTTCTTCACGATACCGATCAGCATCAGGATGCCGATGATGGCGATCATGGTCAGGTCCATCTTGAAGATCCACAGCGTCAGCAAGGCGCCCACGGCAGCGGACGGCAGGCCGGCCAGGATGGTCAGCGGGTGGATATAACTTTCGTACAGCACACCCAGCAGCACATAGATCACGCCCAGCGCCGCCACGATCAGGATCAGCTGGCTGCCCTGCGAATCCTTGAACACCGCCGCATCGCCGCCATAGCTGGTGATGATCGAGGCCGGCAAGCCCATCTGCATGCCCATTTTTTCAATCTTGGCGGTGGCATTGCCCAGCGGGACATCCGGTGCCAGGTTGAAGGAAATCGTGATCGCCTGCAGCTGGCCCTGGTGGTTGACCGAGGTCGGCCCCACGGTGCGCTCCACGGTGGCAAAACTCGATAGCTGCACCAGTTGGCCGCTGCTGTTGCGCACCGACAGCTTGGTCAGCGAGTCGTCGAACTGGCGGTCTTCGGTCGCCGCTTCCAGGATCACGAAGTAGCTTGCGGCCGAGGAGTAGATGGTCGACACCTGGCGCTCACCGAACGCCAGGTACAGCGCGGTGCGCACGTCGGCCAGCTTGACGCCCAGCATGTTGGCCTTGTCGCGGTCGATCTTCAGTTGCGCCTGCAGACCCTTGTTTTGCGAATCGCTGGTCACGTCGCGGAAATCGGTGTCGCCTCGCATCTGGTCCAGGAACTTGGCGGCCCAGTCATTCAGCGCATCCGGGCTGACCGACTGCAGCGTGTACTGGTAGCGGCTCTTCGATGGCCGGCCGCCGAGCTGCAGGTTCTGCACCGGGCTCAGGTAGACCTGGATGCCGGCTATCTTCTTCGTTGCCTTGCGCAGGCCGTCCAGCACTTCAGTCATTTTCTGGCGTTCCCCGCGCGGCTTCAGCACGATGAACATGCGGCCAGTATTGCCGCCACTGGTAAAGGACGTCACATCCTTGATGTTCGGGTCGGCCTGGATCGCCGCTGCCACCTTCTCCTGCAGCTCCAGCATGGCGGAGGTCGAGATATCTTCCGAAGCTTCCGTATTGACGCGAATTTGGCCCAGGTCTTCCTCGGGGAAGAAGCCTTTCGGGATTGCGATGTACAGCCAGGCCGTCAGCGCGAAGGTACCGACGGCAATGCCGAGCACCACGAAGCGATGGTGCAGGGCCAGGTCCAGCGTGCGCGCATAGCCATCGCGTGTGGCGTGGAAGGCGCGCTCGAAGTGGCGGCCGATGAAAGTATGGTCGCCCGAGGTCTCATGCGAATCGGCCGGCATGAAGCGCGAAGCCAGCATCGGCACCAGCGTCAGCGACACGATCGCCGATACCAGCACGGACAGGCCCACCACCACCGCGAATTCGTGGAACATCAGACCCATTACGCCCGGCATGAAGAAGATCGGGATGAACACGGCCACCAGCGAAACCGAAATCGAGATGATGGTGAAGCCCATCTCTTTCGAGCCGATGAGGGCTGCCTGCAAGGGCTTCTTGCCCAGCTCGATGTGCCGCACGATGTTTTCCAGCACTACGATCGCATCGTCGACCACCAGGCCGACCGCCAGCGTGATACCGAGCAGGGACACGTTGTCCAGGCTGTAGCCCAGCGCATACAGCAGCGACAGCGCGCCGAGCAGCGAGATCGGCATCGTGATCGCAGGAATGAAGGTGGCGGCCAGGCGGCGCAGGAACAGGAAGATCACCAGCACCACCAGCACCACGGTCAGCGCCAGCGTCAGGTTGACGTCGTGGATTGCTTCGCGGATCGACACCGAGCGGTCGTTGACCAGGTTGATCGACACCGATTCCGGCAGCTGGGCACGGAAGCGCGGCAGCAGCTTGCGTACTGCGTCGACCACCTGCACAGTGTTGGCATCCGGCTGGCGTTGCACCAGCAGCACGATGGCGCGCTCGCCGTTATAGCTGCCGGCCGCCTTGATCGACTGGTAGCTGTCCTCCACCGTCGCCACTTCCTTCAGGCGCACCGGCTGGCCATTGCGGGTGGCGATGATCAGCTCGGAGAAATCTGCCGCGCGCATCAGCTGGGCGTTGCCCTGGATGGTCAGGGTCTGGCTCGGCCCGTCGATGGTACCAAGCGGGGTGTTGGCGTTGGCGGCCTTGATGGCAGCCTGCAGCTCGTCCAGCGTCAGGTTGCGCGAGTTCATCAGGTCCGGCTTGGCGCGCACGCGCACGGCGAAACGCTTCTGGCCATTGACCGACACCTGGGCTACGCCCGGCAGGGTGGACAGGTTGGGCGCCACCAGGTTTTCCGCGTAATCGTTCAGCTCGGACAGGCTCAGCGATGGCGAGGTCATGGTGGCAAACAGCACCGGCGCGTCGGCCGGGTTGACCTTGCGGTAGGACGGCAAGTCCGTCATTTCCTGCGGCAGCGAACGCTGGGCGCGCAACAGCGCGGCCTGCACGTCAACCGCGGCTTCATTGACGTTGATCGATGGATCGAATTCCAGCGTCAGCGAGGTATTGCCGAGCGTGCTGGTGGAAGTGATCATCGACAGGCCGCCGATGGTCGAGAATTGCTTTTCCAGCGGCAGCGCAACCGACGACGCCATCGTTTCCGGCGAGGCGCCCGGCAAATCGGCGCTGACATTGATGACCGGGGTGTTATAGCTCGGCAGTGCAGCGACGGGGATGTGCGAATATGCCAGCACACCCGCCAGGATCAGGCTCAGCGAGAGCAGCACCACCATGACGGGGCGCCGGATACTCAGCTCGGAAAGGTTCATTCGGACTTGCCTTTCTTGTTGCCCTTGCCATTCTGCGCAACGGCGGGTTCGGCAATGCGGACTTTGCCGCCCGGACGCAGGTTCTGCTTGCCTTCCACAATGATCTGCTCATCGCCGTTCAGGCCGGTGACTGCGGCCAATGCGCCGAAGCCGTGGACGCGTTGGACGTTGACGACCTTGGCGGTCTGGTCAGGCGCAACAGCGTACACAAAAGTACCTTTGGTATTGGTAATAATAGCGTTCTGAGGAACAACCAGGGCGTCTTTCAGCGTGGCGACCGTCAGCCTGGTGTTGACGTACTGGCCCGGCCACAGGCGCGTATCGGCATTGTCGAACACGGCCTTGACGCGGATCACGCCGGCCACCGGGTCGACCGTATTGTCGACAAAGCTGAGCTGGCCGTTGATCGGCTTAGCGGAATTGTTCTGGAACGCTTGCACCGCCACCTTGCCGGCGCGCTGCGCATCGAGCAGCGCCGCCAGGCTCGATTCCGGCACGGTGAAGGCGACGTTGATCGGGTTGAGCTGGGTCACCGTGGTCAGCGACGTGCTGAGCTGCACCAGGCTGCCCGGGTAGACGTTGATGGCGCCGACGCGGCCGCTCAGCGGCGAACGGATCTGCGTAAAGCTCTGGTCGACCTTGCTGGCCCGGGCCACGGCGACATCGGCTTCCAGCGCGGCGCGACTCGAGTCCACCTGGCTCTTCAGGGTGTCGACTGCACTTTGGGCCAGGAAGTTCTGCGTGCGCAGTTCTTGCGCGCGCTTGTACTGCCGTTCCAGGTCGGCCAGGGTGGCACGGTCTTTCGCCACTTGCGCGTCGGCCTTTTCCACATTGGCTGCTTCGGTGCGCGCGTCGAGCGAGAACATCAGCTCGCCCTGCTTCACGAACTGGCCTTCCTTCACATGCACTTTGACAATGGTGCTGGTGGTTTGCGGATGCAGGTCGACCGTCGAAATCGGGCTGACGGTGCCGTTGGCCGACAGCGCCACCGGCACGTCCTGGCGCAGCGGGGCCACCACGTTGACCGTGGTCGGCCCTTGCTCACCCTTGCCCTTGCCGCCACCGCCGCCATTGCCTTGCGCTTGCCCAGCGCCCTGCTCTGCCGGGCCTTTGCCCGCAAACCAGGCGCCGCCGCCGATTGCCACGGCAAGGCCCACCACTACTGCCAAAGTTTTCTTCTTCATGAGAGGTCCAGCTACTTTCCTGCATAAAATTCGGGGAACACCAGGGTGGCTTCCAGGCCGCCGCTCGCGTGGTTGGCCAGGCTCAGGCTGGCACCATGCTGTTCAGCGATATTGCGCGCAATCGTCAGGCCGAGGCCGGTGCCGCCCGAAGAACGGTTACGCGAAGTTTCAAGGCGGTAGAACGGTTCGAACACCTGCGCCAGTTGGCCGGCCGGGATGCCGGGGCCTTCGTCGCGGATGCGCACGCGCGAAGCGCCGGCCTCGCGCTCGACTGTCACGTGGGCACGCTGGCCGTATTTGACGGCGTTATCGATCAGGTTCACCAGGCAGCGGCGGATGTCGAGCGGGCGGCCCATCAAGTCCATGGCGGCGCGGCCCTTCAATTCCACTTCCTGGCCGGCGTCGGCGGCATCGGCGCATACACTGTCGAGCAAGGCGTCGAGGTCGACACGCTGCATCACTTCGGTGGTATCCATGCTGCGCGCCAGGTCCAGGCCTTCCTTGACCATTTGCTGCATGGCCGACAAGTCTTCCAGCAGCTTGCCCTGCAGCTCAGGGTCCTGCACTTTTTCCAGGCGCAGGCGCATGCGGGTCAGCGGGGTCTGCAGGTCATGCGTGATGGCGGCCAGCATTTCGGTGCGCTGCGCGATATGCTGGCGAATGCGTGCCTGCATGGCATTGAAAGCGGCCGAGGCGGTACGGATCTCGGTTGCGCCGCTCAGGTCGATCGGCGCGTGGTTGATGTCGTTCCCCAGGTTCTTGGCAGCATCGGCCAGTTTATTCAGCGGGCCCATCGTCATGCGGGCCACCAGGTAGGCCAGCACGGCAATACTGAGCAGGAAGGGGACAAAAGCAGCATATTCATTTTTGCCGGTCGGCGCCGGTTGGCGCGGCGGCAGGATGGACAATTTCAGGTGCTGGCCGTCGGGCATGGTGACCGCCAGCGATTCGCAAGTGCCGCGCCAGGTGCCGGTGCCGGCGCCGAACACGGAAAAAGCCGTGTAGGCAGGCGTTGGGCGTTCGCAGGCGTCCGGGCGGTCAAGCAGCGATTGCAAGGTGTATTCCTTGCCGAGGCGGTTGGCCAGGGTGGCGCCGAATTCGCTCATCTCCGGGTTGATGCCGCTCAGGTCGTTCAAAACCTCAAGCTTGATGGCGCCCATGCTGGCCACGCGCAGGTACTGGTTGCGCGATTCCGGCAGCACCACCACGGCAGTCGAAATGATTTGTTCGGCACGCTCCAGGGCGAAATAGTCGCGATAGCGCTGCAGCGTGCGCTGGCGTTCATTGACCGCCAGGTATTGGGTCAGCGCGGCAGAGGCAATGATGCCCAGCATCAGGACCAGGAACACGCGGCCCGTCATGCCCCTGAAAAACGCTTTCATCAGTCAGGCTCCACCGCCACCGTACCCGCCAGCACGTAGCCGCCGTTGCGGACTGTCTTGATGATCTGCGGCAGGCGGGCATCTTCGCCCAGCTTCTGGCGCAGGCGGCTGATCTGGATGTCGATCGAGCGGTCGAACGGGTCGGCATCGCGGCCCTGGGTCAGGTTCAGCAGCTGGTCGCGGTTCAGGACGCGGTTCGGGTGCTCGAGGAAGACCTTGAGCAGGCGGAACTCAGCGCCAGACAGCATGATGACCGTGCCTTGTGGGTTGACCAGGTGGCGCGCCGTCAGGTCCAGCACCCAGTTCGAGAAGCGGATGCGGCTGGCCTTTTCGACGCCGCTGGCGGCGGTGCTGGTGCTCCGGCGCAGCACGCTGCGGATGCGGGCCAGCAGCTCGCGCGGCTCGAATGGTTTGGGCAGGTAGTCGTCGGCGCCCATTTCCAGCCCCAGGATGCGGTCCAGCGGTTCGCTGCGGGCGGTCAGCATGATCACCGGCAGGGTCGAATGGGCGCGCAGCTTGCGGCACAGCGTCAGGCCGTCCTCGCCGGGCAGGTTCAGGTCCAGCACGATCAGGTCGGGCTTGGTGTTGTCGAGCTGCTTCCACATGGCGGCGCCGTCGCTGGCGCCATGGGTACGGTAACCGTTGGTTTCCAGATAATCCTGCAACAGGGTGCGGATATCGCGGTCGTCGTCGACGATAAGGATGGTGGCGGCATTTTCCATGCCTACAATTATCCCTTGATACGACTAGGCAGGGGAATCAGTTTGTATCGCCAAGTGTATACCGGGCCGGGTTACACATTGCGTTACAAACTCGTTTTGCCCGGGACTCAGCGGTCAAGCAACATCTGGATACAAAGTGTTTGCTCCGGGACACTTGGCGGAAACAGGAAAACGGGAAGATGCTTTCCATGTGCAGTGCGAGTGCACATTTTCATAAATTTATTTCTGAAGGGATTAATGATGAAAACCTTGCATAAAGCATTCGTCATCGGCGCAGCAGTGATTGGTTTTGGCGCGGCGGCTTTGCCGGCCATGGCAGAAGAAGCTCCACAGCATCAATATGCGGCAACCAAATTCGACCCGGTCAAAATGCAGGAGCGCATGGACGCGCATGCCAAGCGCATGCACGATACGCTGAAAATTACGCCAGCCCAGGAAGGCGCATGGCAGGCCTATTTGTCGGCGCTGAAATCGAATATGCCGCAGCACGGCCAGTTCGACCGCGCTTCGTTCAAGAATATGCCGGCGCCGGAGCGCATGGAAAAGCGGATTGAAATGCAGAAGACCCATCTGGCCCGCATGGAAAGCAACCTGGCGGCGACAAAAACTTTCTACGCCACGCTGACGCCTGAACAGCAAAAGGTGTTTGACGAAAAGGCCGGCCATTTCGGCCATCGCCAGCATTCGCGCATGATGCGCCATCACGGCGAATAAGAAAGGGCGCCGCGGCGCCCTTTTTTTATGGATTCAGCTTTTGCAGGGATCGCAGGAATTTCCCGGTATCCTGGAATCCAATTACCCGCGAATCGGGAATTTCCTGGCCCGCGGCATTAAACATGATAATGCCCGGCGGGCCAAATAAGGTGAAGCGCTGCAGCATGGCCTTATCGGCCTCGTTATTCTCCGTGACGTCGATCTGCAGCAGGATCGTATCGGCCAGTCTTTGTTGAATGGCCGGGTCGATAAAGGTCAGCTTTTCCATTTCCTTGCATGACACGCACCAGTCGGCATAAAAGTCCAGGATCACGGTTTTGCCGCCGGTTTGCGCCAGCATCTGGTCCAGGTCCGCTACCGTCTTGATGCGGGTGAATTGCAGATGGCGGTCGGCGCGGCCGGCCAGCCTTTCGATCGGGTGCAAGGGATCGGCGCTACCCGTCGCCAGCCCCGCAACCTGGATCAGGCCGAAGGCTGCAAAGAAGGCTGCAATGACTTTCGGCAGCCATTTGCCGCGTTCATGGGTCAGCAGGAAGAATGCATAGCCCACGCCCAGGATTGCCCAGCCAATCATTTGCACCTTGCCTGGCAATACCGGCGCTACCAGCCACAATGCCATCGCCAGCATCAGCACGCCAAAGAAGCGTTTCACGGCCTGCATCCAGATGCCGGCACGCGGCACCAGGGCGCCGGCCGAAATGCCGACCAGCAGCAGCGGAATGCTCATGCCCAGCGCCATCGAGAACAGTGCGCTGCCGCCAACCAGAACATCGCGGGTCTGGCTGATGTACACCAGCGCGCCAGCCAACGGAGCGGCGACGCAAGGACCGACAATCAGGGCCGAGATGGCGCCCATGGCAAACACGCCTGCCAGCTTGCCGCCGGACTGGCGGTTCGATGCCCCCGCCAAGCGCGATTGCATCGATGCCGGGACTTGCAAGTCATACACGCCAAACATGGAGAGCGCCATGACTGCCATGCCTAAGCCGAAGAAGCCCAGCACCCACGGGTTTTGCAGCGCTGCCGACAGGCCCTGGCCGATCAGGCCGGCCGCAACGCCAAGCGCGGTGTACACGATCGCCATGCCGAGCGAATAACTGACCGACAGCACGAAACCGCGCGAGCGATTACCGGAGGAGCCGTCGCCAACGATGATCGACGACAGGATCGGGACCATTGGCAGCACGCACGGCGTGAAGGCCAGGCCCAGGCCAAGCAGGATAAACAGCGGCGCGATCACCAGCAGGCTGCCGCCTTTCAGGGCCGACTCAATCTTGCCCATTTCGCTGTCGCTGGAGGCGGCTGGCGCCACTGGGGCGGTGGTGGCAACTGGCGCCACCGGCGTATCCACGCCCGCTGCTGCCGGCGCGCCCGGCACGCTCTGCTGGACGCTGGCGGCGCCCTGCCTGGCACCGATGCCGAACACGCCGCCGCCATTTGCCGCGCTGCTGCCGCCCACCACCATCAGGCGCGCCGACGATTCCATCGGCGAATAGCACAAGCCTTTTTCCGAGCAGCCCTGACTGGTAGCCTTCAGGGTGAATGGCCCCGGCGCCTCCACCGGGATCACGATCGTCACCTGGTGGCGATAAGTCTCCACGTTCTTGGCAAAGGTTTCATCGTATTTGACCTTGCCCGGCGGGATTTGCGGTTCGCCCAACGTTGCGCCGTCGGCAACGAACTTGAAGCGTTCGCGGTACATGTAATAGCCATCGGCGATCTCGTAAGTCACTGCGATGGCCTTGCCCTCCACCACTTTGGCGGAAAACTTGAATGCGACTTGCGGATCGAGGAATTCTTCGTCGGCCCGCGCCGCGCCGGCAAACAGGAGAACAAAGAGCGAGAGCGCGGCGAGTAGCCACGCCTTGAATAAGGACGCTTGTTGGTGCATGGTCTTGGGCGGTGAATCGATCGGCACGCCAATCTTACACCGGGCGGCTTAACGCCGCTTTAAGCTACTACCGGTTGGAAATAAAAAAAGCCGGGCAATGCCCGGCCTTTCAATAAACCTGACTGAGATTACTCAGCGGTTGGTGCCTCGTCAGCGGAGGTGGTTTCTGGACGGTCCAGCAGCTCGATGAAAGCCATTGGAGCGTTGTCGCCATGACGGAAACCCATTTTCAGGATACGCAGGTAGCCGCCGTTGCGGTTTGCGTAGCGTGGGCCCAGTTCAGCGAACAGCTTCAGAACCATCTCGCGATCGCGCAGACGGGAGAAAGCCAGGCGCTTGTTGGCCAGGGTGTCGGTCTTGCCCAGGGTCAGGATTGGTTCCACGACGCGACGCAGTTCCTTTGCCTTTGGCAGGGTGGTCTTGATCGCTTCGTGACGCAGCAGCGAAACAGTCATGTTGCGCAGCATTGCCAGACGGTGGGACGAGGTACGGTTCAGTTTACGGAGGCCGTTACGGTGACGCATGGTACTTCCTTTCGATGTTGTTTAAATCCGAGATCTTCGATCGCCTTGGCAAGCCGTGGCGCGGTCCGGTAATCAAGTTAAATACGCCTGCGGCAAAACGCAGCGGGCGGTACTGCTAAACTGCTAATCGGTTGGTGACAGGGCAGAACATCGCTACGCGATGTCCAGCACTGTCACCGAATTTCTTACTTTTCCAGACCAGCCGGTGGCCAGTTCTCGAGTTTCATGCCCAAGGTCAGGCCGCGCGATGCCAGCACTTCCTTGATTTCGTTGAGCGACTTGCGGCCCAGGTTCGGGGTCTTCAGCAGCTCGTTTTCGGTACGCTGGATCAGGTCGCCGATGTAGTAGATGTTTTCTGCTTTCAGGCAGTTGGCCGAACGCACGGTCAGTTCCAGGTCGTCCACTGGACGCAGCAGGATCGGATCGACCATTGGAGCGCGCGATGGCGCTTCAGCGGTGGTTTCGGTGCCTTCCAGGGCAGCAAACACGTTCAGCTGGTCGACCAGCACGCGGGCCGATTGACGGATCGCTTCTTCCGGGGTGATCACGCCATTGGTTTCAATGTTAATGATCAGCTTATCCAGGTCGGTACGCTGTTCCACACGTGCCGATTCGACAGCGTAGGAAACACGGCGCACTGGCGAGAACGAGGCGTCCAGGATGATGCGGCCGATGGTCTTGTTGGTGTCTTCCGACAGGCGACGCACGTTGCCAGGAACGTAGCCGCGGCCTTTTTCGACCTTGATCTGCATGTCCAGCTTGCCGCCAGCGGTCAGGTTGGCGATCACGTGGTCTGGATTGATCAGCTCGACGTCGTGTGGCAGGTCGATGTCCGACGCCATCACTGGGCCTTCGCCTTCTTTCTTCAGGGTCAGGGTCACGGAGTCACGGTTGTGCACCTTGAACACGACGCCCTTCAGGTTCAGCAGCAGGTCCACCACGTCTTCTTGCACGCCGTCCAGCGAGGAGTACTCGTGAACGACACCGGCGATGGTGACTTCGGTCGGCGCAAAGCCGGTCATCGAAGACAGCAGCACGCGGCGCAGCGCGTTGCCCAGAGTGTGGCCGTAGCCGCGCTCGAATGGCTCCATCACGACTTTGGCGTGACCGTGGCCCAGGGCTTCAACATCGATAATACGTGGTTTCAACAAGCTATTTTGCATGTAAATGTCCTTTTCATTACCCTCGGCTCGTTACACCGATAAGGCTGATGGCATTAAATGGAAAAGGCGGGAGCCAGTCCCGCCTTGGTACAGCACCCGGGATTAACGGGAATACAGTTCGACGATCAGCGATTCGTTGACGTCAGCAGCGATTTCGTTGCGCTCTGGCAGGGACTTGAAAGTACCTTCCATTTTCTTGGAGTCAACCGACACCCAAGCTGGCATGCCAACTTGTTCAGCCAGCGACAGGGCTTCAACGATACGGGTCTGCTTCTTCGACTTTTCGCGCACAGCGATCACGTCGCCGGTCTTCACGTTGAACGAAGGGATGTTCACCACTTGGCCGTTCACGGTGAAGGCTTTGTGGGAAACCAGCTGACGCGCTTCAGCGCGGGTCGAGCCGAAGCCCATGCGGTAAGCAACGTTGTCCAGGCGCGATTCCAGCAGGGACAGCAGGGTTTCGCCGGTTGGGCCCTTGCGGCGCTCAGCTTCAGCGAAGTAGCGACGGAACTGGCGTTCCAGCACGCCGTACATACGCTTGACCTTCTGCTTTTCGCGCAGCTGGTTGCCGTAGTCGGAGGTGCGGGCGCCGGATTTCACGCCGTGCTGGCCTGGCTTGACGTCCAGTTTGCACTTGGAATCCAGGGAGCGGCGTGCGCTCTTCAGGAACAGGTCGGTGCCTTCACGGCGGGACAGTTTTGCTTTTGGTCCGATATAACGTGCCACAGTATTTTCCTTAATGATGTAAATGACGCCCCAGCCGCATCGGGATGCGGTTAGGCGCTAGCCTGGCTCACTTTCAGCACAGGCGGTGGCTCAACATTGCCAGTCCGGCCACAAAAAGCGGCGCGGAAAGGCAAAAATAGCCGGACAGTATAACCGTTTCCGGCTCACTGTTCCAGCGATTTTGATTCAGAAGACGGTGACCGGCTCACACCGAGCCGGCCAGGGTCAGACTGAGATTAGATGCGACGACGCTTAGGAGGACGGCAGCCGTTGTGCGGCACTGGGGTCACGTCCTGGATCTCGGTGATCTTGATGCCCAGGTTGTTCAGTGCGCGAACAGCGGATTCGCGGCCAGGACCAGGGCCCTTGATGCGAACTTCCAGGTTCTTCACGCCGCATTCCTGTGCAACTTTACCAGCGGCTTCAGCAGCAACCTGCGCTGCGAACGGAGTCGATTTACGCGAACCCTTGAAGCCAGCACCACCGGAGGTCGCCCACGACAGAGCGTTGCCCTGGCGGTCGGTGATGGTGATGATGGTGTTGTTGAAGGAAGCGTGAACGTGAGCGATACCTTCAGCGACGTTCTTTTTGACCTTCTTGCGAACGCGAGCGGCTGCTGCGGAGCTTTGTTGCTTAGCCATAGTAGTTCCCTAGATTATTTCTTCAGCGATTGAGCGGCTTTGCGCGGGCCCTTGCGGGTACGTGCATTGGTGCGGGTGCGCTGGCCGCGGACCGGCAGGCCCTTACGGTGACGCAGACCGCGGTAGCAGCCCAGGTCCATCAGACGCTTGATGTTCATCGACAGTTCGCGGCGCAGGTCGCCTTCCACGATGAATTTGCCGATTTCTTCACGCAGCTTTTCCAGCTCGCTGTCGTCCAGGTCCTTGACCTTCTTGTTGGTTGCAACGCCGGCTTGTGCGCAGATGAACTGCGAACGTGGACGGCCGATACCGTAGATCTCGGTCAGGCCGATAACGGTGTGCTTGTGATTTGGGATGTTAACCCCTGCAATACGTGCCATTCGTTATTCCCTCGATTAACCTTGACGCTGCTTGTGACGAGCTTCCACGCAGATTACGCGGACCACGCCCTTGCGCTTGATGATCTTGCAGTTGCGGCAGATGCGCTTAACTGAAGCGTTAACTTTCATGATTGCACTCTCTTATGTTCGAAATTGCTTAATTAATTACTTTGTCCGGAACACAATACGGGCCCGGCTCAGGTCGTAAGGCGTCAATTCAACCGTGACCTTGTCGCCAGGGAGAATGCGGATGTAGTTCATACGCATTTTACCCGAAATGTGGCCGAGTACCACGTGGCCGTTTTCCAGCTTTACTCGAAAAGTTGCATTGGGCAAGTTCTCCAGGATCTCGCCCTGCATCTGAATGACGTCGTCTTTTGCCATTTATCGTGTCGGAAGCCCGCCCTTGAAGTTAGCTTTGCGCAGCAGCGATTCATATTGCTGCGACATCACATAGTTTTGCACTTGGGCCATGAAGTCCATGGTCACAACCACAATAATCAACAGCGAAGTACCACCAAAATAGAACGACACTTTCCACTGGGCTTGCATGAATTCCGGCAGCAAGCACACGGCGGTGATGTACACGGCGCCCGCCAGGGTCAATCGCATCAGGATCTTGTCGATGTAACGGGCTGTCTGCTCACCGGGACGAATCCCTGGCACAAAGGCCCCGCTCTTCTTCAAGTTGTCCGCAGTTTCTTTGCTGTTGAACACCAGTGCGGTGTAGAAGAAGCAGAAGAAAATGATTGCCACGGCGTACAGCAGTGCATGGATCGGCTCACCAGGAGCCATCGACGCAGCCAGATCTTTCAGGAAGCGCACAACAGGGTTGCTGTTGTCCGCACCTTTCGAAAACCAGTCCACGATGGTAGCCGGGAACAAGATAATCGACGAAGCGAAGATCGGCGGAATCACGCCTGCCATATTGAGCTTGAGCGGCAGGTGGCTGGTCTGCCCACCGTAGATCTTGTTACCGACCTGACGTTTGGCATAGTTGACCAGGATCTTGCGCTGACCACGTTCCACGAACACCACGGCGTAGGTGACGGCTGCCACCAGGACCACGATGAGGATCCCCGAGAAGGCGTTGATCTGGTTGTTGCTGACCTGGGTGAACAAGCCACCCAGCGCATTCGGCAGACCAGCCGCGATACCGGCGAAGATGATGATCGAGATGCCGTTACCGAGACCGCGCTCGGTAATCTGCTCGCCCAACCACATCACGAACATGGTGCCGGTCAGCAGCGTCACTACGGTGACGAAACGGAAGCCCATGCCAGGGTCAATTACCACACCCTGGGTTTCCATGAAGGCTGCCATGCCGAACGCCTGGAACAGCGCCAAACCGACAGTTGCATAACGGGTGTATTGGGTAATCTTGCGACGGCCCGATTCACCTTCCTTTTTCAGCGCCTCCATGGTCGGCGACACGATCGACACCAGTTGCATGATGATCGAGGCCGAGATGTATGGAGTAATGCCCAAGGCAAAGATGGTGAAGCGCGACAGCGCGCCGCCCGAGAACATGTTGAACATGCCCAGGATGCCGTTCTGCTGCGATTCGAACAAATGTGCCAGCTTTAGCGGGTCAATACCAGGAACGGGGATATGAGCCCCGATCCGGTACACCACCAGAGCGCCCAGCAAAAACCACAGCCGGTTCCAAGGGAAGCCGGCGGCGGCGGATTTAGCAAGCTGTTGGTTCGTTGCCAATTTTCGCTCCGATTAAGCTAACTGACTCAGGCTACCGAGCCGCCAGCTGCTTCGATGGCTGCTTTCGCGCCAGCGGTCACCTTCAGGCCTTTTACGGTCACTGCTTTGGTGATTTCGCCGGAAGCGATCACACGGACGTCACGTGCCAGAACATTCAGCACGCCGGCCTGTTTCAGCACCAGGATGTCGACTTCACCGACAGCCAGGGCGTTCAGGTCGGACAGACGCACTTCAGCCTTGAAAGTGGCATTCAGGGATTTGAAGCCACGCTTAGGCAGACGACGCTGCAGAGGCATTTGACCGCCTTCGAAGCCGACTTTGTGGAAGCCGCCCGAACGCGATTTCTGACCTTTGTGGCCGCGGCCTGCGGTTTTACCGAGGCCGGAGCCGATACCGCGGCCAACGCGGCGCTTAGCGTGCTTCGCGCCTTCTGCTGGTTGAATGGTATTCAGTTGCATTGTTTTCTCCAGTTCCTAAGGGTCGCTTAGGAAACGACTTTAACGAGGTAGGCGACCTTGTTGATCATGCCGCGCACAGCAGGAGTGTCCTGCAGTTCGCTGACAGAGTTCACACGACGCAGGCCCAGGCCACGCACGGTTGCGCGGTGGTCTTGACGGGTGCCGATCAGGCCCTTCACCAGTTTGACTTTGATAGTGCTCATTGAAGTGCTCCCTATTAACCCAGGATCTCTTCAACCGACTTGCCGCGCTTGGCGGCGATGTCAGCTGGAGTGCTCATTTTGGCCAGGCCGTCCAGGGTGGCGCGCACCAGGTTGTATGGGTTGTTCGAACCGGTGGATTTCGCCACCACGTCGGTCACGCCCATCACCTCGAAGATAGCGCGCATTGCGCCACCTGCGATCACGCCAGTACCTGGCTTGGCTGGCGACATCATCACTTTCGACGCGCCGTGGCGGCCGGTGACGGTGTGCTGCAGGGTGCCGTTCTTCAGAGGAACCTTGATCAGGTTGCGGCGGGCTTCTTCCATTGCCTTCTGCACACCGACCGGAACTTCCTTCGACTTGCCCTTGCCCATGCCGATGCGGCCATCGCCGTCACCAACCACGGTCAGCGCTGCGAAGCCCATGATGCGACCACCCTTGACCACTTTGGTCACGCGGTTGATCGCGATCATTTTTTCGCGCATGCCATCATCCGGCTTATCGGATGCCATTTTTGCTTGCATTTTTGCCATGATCGTACCCTTAGAACTTCAGGCCAGCTTCACGCGCGGCTTCAGCCAGCGCCTTGATGCGGCCGTGGTAACGGAAACCGGAGCGGTCGAAGGCGACTTCGGTGATGCCCGCTTTCAGTGCTTTTTCTGCGACACGCTTGCCAACCAGTGCGGCAGCGGCGGCGTTGCCACCCTTGCCAGACTTGCCAGCCAGCTCGGCGCGCACTTCCGCTTCCACGGTCGAGGCCGAAACCAGAACTTTGGCGTCCGGGCTGATCAGGTTCGCGTAAATGTGCAGGTTGGTGCGGTGCACCGACAGGCGGTTCACTTTCAGTTGCGCGATCTTGATGCGAGTTTGACGTCCGCGGCGCAGACGAGATTCTTTTTTGTCCATCGTCAGCCCCTAATTACTTCTTCTTGGTTTCTTTGAGCTTAACCACTTCGTCCACATAGCGGACACCCTTGCCTTTGTATGGCTCAGGGGAGCGGTAAGCACGCACTTCGGCGGCAACCTGGCCAACCTTTTGGCGATCAACGCCAGAGATGATGATCTCGGTTGGGGTCGGGGTTGCGCACTTCACGCCGGTTGGCATGTCGTGAACGACCGGGTGCGAGAAGCCCAGGGACAGGTTCAGCTTGTCGCCTTGAGCCTGGGCTTTGTAGCCCACGCCGACCAGGGACAGCTTCTTCTCGAAGCCCTTGGTTACGCCCACCACCATGTTGTTGACCAGGGCACGCAGGGTGCCGGACATGGCGTTCGATTCACGGCTGTCGTTCACCACGTCGAAAGACAGGGTGCCAGCGTTGTTTTCAACTTTTACCAGGCCGTTCAGGCTCTGGGTCAGGGTACCCAGCGGGCCCTTGACGGTGATCGCTTGTGCGGAGATGGCAACTTCGGCGCCAGCAGGCACAACGATCGGCATTTTAGCTACACGAGACATTGTGTTACTCCTTAAGCCACGAAGCAGATGACTTCGCCACCAACACCGGTAGCGCGCGCCTTGCGATCGGTCATGACGCCTTGCGGGGTCGACACGATTGCCACGCCCAGGCCGTTCATCACGGTTGGGATCTCATCTTTGCCTTTGTAGATACGCAGGCCTGGACGCGATACACGTTCCAGACGTTCGATCACAGGACGGCCTACATAATATTTCAAACCGATTTTCAGTTCCGACTTGCCCTCGTTGGTGGACACGACGAAATCTTCAATGTAACCCTCGTCTTTCAGGACGTTGGCAATCGCAACTTTAACCTTCGACGATGGCATGGCCACGGAGGTCTTTTGCACGGTCTGTGCGTTGCGAATACGGGTCAGCATATCGGCGATAGGATCGCTCATACTCATTGCTTATTCTCCTATTACCAGCTGGCTTTGGTCATACCCGGGATTTCGCCACGCATGGCGAATTCGCGGAGCTTGATACGACCCAGGCCGAATTTACGGAAGGTGCCACGTGGGCGACCGGTGACCTGGCAGCGGTTACGCTGACGGGTTGGAGCCGAGTTACGCGGCAGTGCCTGCAGTTTCAGGCGCGCTTCGTAACGCTCTTCTTCCGACTTGGTCTGGTCATCAATGATGGCCTTCAGAGCGGCGCGCTTGGCAGCAAACTTGGCTACCAGGTCAGCACGCTTCTGTTCACGGTTAATCAGTGCGAGTTTTGCCATGATCGTTTAGTTCCTGAACGGGAATTTAAAGGCGGCGAGCAGCGCTTTGGCTTCGTCGTCGGTCTTCGCGGTGGTGGTGATCGAAATGTTCATACCACGCAGTGCGTCGATCTTGTCGTACTCGATTTCCGGGAAGATGATCTGTTCTTTCACGCCGATGTTGTAGTTACCACGACCATCGAAGGATTTGCCAGACACACCACGGAAGTCACGCACGCGCGGCAGGGCCACGGTGATCAGACGGTCCAGGAATTCGTACATGCGGGCGCCGCGCAGGGTCACCATGGTACCGATCGGGTAGCCTTCGCGGATCTTGAAACCTGCGATTGCCTTACGGGCCTTGGTGATGACTGGCTTCTGGCCGGCGATCTTGGTCAGGTCGCCAACAGCGTGCTCGATGATTTTCTTGTCAGCCACGGCTTCCGAGAGACCCATGTTCAGGGTGATCTTGGTCAGGCGCGGCACTTCCATCACGGAGGAGTAACCGAATTTACCGGTCAGCTCAGCGACGATCTTGTCTTTGTACAGTTGTTGCAGACGGGCCATTTCTGATTACCCTTTCACTACTTCGCCGGAGGACTTGAAGACGCGGACTTTTTTACCGTCCACTTCCTTGAAGCCTACGCGATCTGCCTTACCGGTCGCAGCGTTGAACAGAGCAACGTTGGACACGTGAATAGGCATGGTCTTATCGACGATGCCACCTTGAACACCAGTCATCGGGTTTGGCTTAACGGCTTTTTTAGCCACGTTAACGCCATCCACCACGACGTGCTCAGCGTCTACACGCTGGGTCACTACGCCGCGCTTGCCCTTGTCCTTACCAGTCAGGACGATGACTTCGTCGTTTTTGCGAATCTTATCCATTGTCTGACTCCTTACAGGACTTCCGGTGCCAGGGACACGATCTTCATGAACTTCTCAGTGCGCAGTTCACGCGTCACTGGGCCAAAGATACGGGTACCGATCGGTTCCAGCTTGTTGTTCAGCAGGACAGCGGCATTGCCGTCGAACTTCACCAGCGAACCGTCCTGGCGACGCACACCCTTAGCGGTGCGCACTACCACGGCGTTATAAATTTCACCTTTTTTGACACGGCCGCGAGGCTGAGCCACCTTAACGGTGACTTTGATCACGTCGCCGATGCCAGCGTAACGGCGCTTGGAACCGCCCAACACCTTGATGCACATGACTTCCTTGGCACCGGTGTTGTCGGCTACTTCGAGCCGGCTTTCAGTTTGAATCATAGTTATCTCTTTCCCAACTTAAGCCGAAGAATCCACACAATGCGGATATCGGTCAGTCTTGGTCCCGCCAGCAAACACAACGTCTGCTGATTGGGTGCTTGATCTTCATACAAGTACTGACCGCTATCGCGTCTGCGGAGAGAAACTTTGCGGCGGATACATGGACGAAGCCCGCAAGTATCACATAAAACCTGCGGGCCTGCAAGAACTAATTAAATTGTGGCCGGGAACTCACGCTCCCGGCTTGCAACTTACTTAGACGATTTGTGCAGCTTGCACTACACGGGTCACCGTCCACGCCTTCGTTTTGGAGATCGGACGACCTTCCACGATCTCTACCGTGTCACCGGCTTTGACCTGGTTGGTCTCGTCGTGCGCGTGGTACTTGGCGCTACGCACGATGATCTTGCCATACAGAGGGTGCTTGACGTGACGTTCGATCAGAACGGTAACGGTCTTGTCCATCTTGTCGGACACGACTTTACCGATCAGAGTACGCTTCAGCTTAACTTGTTCGGTCATTTCGCTTCCTTCGAGTTCATTACCGTTTTCACGCGGGCGATGTCGCGGCGGACCTTCTTCAGCTGCGAGCTGTTGCCCAGCTGCTGGGTAGCAGCTTGCATACGCAGACCGAACTGGGCCTTCAGCAGGTCGTTCAGTTCTTTCTGCAGTGCAGCCTGGTCTTTGCCACGGAGTTCAGATGCTTTCATATTTCACTCCAATTATTGGCCAACCTGGCGCACCACGAAGGTGGTAGCCAGAGGCAGTTTAGCAGCAGCCAGACGGAACGCTTCGCGTGCCAGTTCTTCGCCAACGCCATCCATTTCGTACAGGACTTTGCCTGGACGGATTTCGGCAACGTAGTACTCCGGATTACCTTTACCGTTACCCATACGGACTTCGGCAGGCTTGTTGGAGATCGGCTTGTCTGGGAAAACACGGATCCAGATACGGCCACCACGCTTGATGTGACGGGTCATTGCACGACGAGCGGACTCGATCTGGCGTGCAGTGATACGGCCACGAGCCACGGCCTTCAGGCCGAACTCACCGAACGACACGTTAGTGCCGGTGGAGTGCGAAATGCCGGTGTTGCGGCCTTTCTGCTCTTTACGATATTTCCTGCGGCTTGGTTGCAGCATGCTTATTCTCCTGCTTTGTCAGCTGCAGCCGGCTTGGCAGCGCGGCGGGCGGCTGGGGCTTTGGCGCCTGGAGCTGGACGGCGGCCAGCTGGCTTACCGTCGTCGCGGCGCGGGCCACGTGGCTTCTTCTCTTCGGCCGGGGTGTCGATGACTGGTGCTTCGCCGGTGGCGGAGCGGTCACCCTTGTACACCCACACCTTGACACCGATGATGCCGTAGGTGGTGGAAGCTTCGGAGGTACCGTAGTCGATGTCCGCCTTCAGGGTATGCAGAGGCACACGGCCTTCACGATACCATTCGGTACGGGCGATCTCGATGCCGTTCAGACGACCCGAGGACATGATCTTGATGCCCTGGGCGCCCAGGCGCATTGCGTTCTGCATGGCGCGCTTCATGGCGCGGCGGAACATAATACGCTTTTCCAGCTGCTGGGAGATCGAGTCAGCGATCAGCTGAGCGTCGATTTCCGGCTTACGGATTTCTTCGATGTTCACGTGCACTGGCACGCCCATGATCTTGGTCAGGGCGGACTTCAGCACTTCGATGTCCTCGCCCTTCTTGCCGATCACGACGCCAGGACGCGAGCTGTACACGGTGAAGCGTGCGTTCTTGGCAGGACGCTCGATCACGATGCGGCCGACGGAAGCGTTTTTCAGCTTCTTCTTCAGGAAAGCACGTGCCTTCAGGTCTTCGTTCAGCATCGAAGCGAAGTTACCGTTGGTTGCGTACCAGCGAGATGCCCAGTTACGGGTGACCGCCAGACGGAAACCGGTTGGATGAATTTTCTGACCCATCGCAGCTCCTTAGTTACCGACAGTCACGTAAATGTGACAGGATTGTTTCGAGATACGGTCGCCACGACCTTTAGCGCGTGCAGTGAAGCGCTTCAGGACTGGACCCTTTTCGACGTAGATCGTTTTCACGATCAGTTCGTCGATGTCGGCACCGTCGTTGTGCTCGGCGTTCGCAATAGCGGACTCCAGCACTTTCTTGACGATGAACGCGCCTTTCTTTGGGCTGAACTGCAGAATGTTGAGCGCAGCGTCAACCTTCTTGCCGCGGATCAGGTCAGCGATCAGGCGACCTTTTTGATCCGACAGGCGCACGCCTTTGAGGATAGCTTTGGTTTCCATTATTTCTTAGCCTTTTTGTCAGCAGCGTGGCCCTTGAAGGTACGGGTCAGCGCGAATTCGCCGAGCTTGTGACCAACCATGTTTTCGGACACGTACACAGGCACGTGGACCTTGCCGTTGTGCACGGCAATGGTCAGACCGATGAAGTCAGGCATGATCGTCGAGCGACGGGACCAGGTTTTGATTGGCTTTTTGTCTTTGGTCGCTTGCGCGGTCTCGACTTTTTTCACCAGGTGGGCGTCGCAGAACGGCCCTTTTTTCAATGAACGAGTCATGGTTTATCCTTATTTCTTGCCGCGGCGAGAGACGATCATCGAAGAAGTACGCTTGTTGGAGCGAGTCTTCTTACCCTTGGTCTGCTGGCCCCATGGGGACACTGGATGACGACCAGCTGCGGTACGGCCTTCACCACCACCGTGCGGGTGGTCGATCGGGTTCATCACCACACCGCGGACGGTTGGGCGAACACCGCGCCAGCGCATGGCACCGGCTTTACCGATCTTGCGCAGGCTGTGCTCAGCATTGCCGACTTCGCCGATGGTGGCGCGGCACTCGATGTGCACGCGGCGCACTTCGCCGGAGCGCAGGCGAACCTGGGCGTAGGTACCTTCACGGGCCATCAGGACCACAACAGCACCAGCGGTACGGGCCATCTGGGCACCTTTACCTGGCAGCATTTCCACGCAGTGGATGTTGGTGCCGACTGGGATGTTACGGATTGGCAGGCAATTGCCGGCCTTGATCGGCGCTTCCGAACCGTTCAGCAGGGTGTCGCCAACAGCAACGCCTTTCGGGGCGATGATGTACTTGCGCTCGCCGTCGGCGTAGCACAGCAGGGCGATGTGTGCGGTACGGTTTGGATCGTATTCGATACGTTCCACTTTCGCAGGGATGCCATCCTTGTTGCGCTTGAAGTCCACAATACGGTAGTGCTGCTTGTGGCCACCGCCGATGTGGCGGGTGGTGATGTGACCGTTGTTGTTACGGCCAGCAGTCTTCGACTTCTTTTCCAGCAGGGCGGCGAACGGACGACCTTTGAACAGGTCGCTGTTCACAACCTTCACCATGCCGCGACGGCCTGGGGAGGTTGGCTTCATCTTAACGAGTGCCATTATTTAGCCTCCTCGGTGAAATTGATTTCCTGGCCTGGCTTCAGGCACACGAAAGCACGCTTGGTGTGGTTGCGGCGACCGATGAAACGGCCGGAACGCTTGACCTTACCTTCGCGGTTCACGGTCTGCACCGATTCCACTTCAACCTTGAACAGCAGTTCAACGGCGGCCTTGATTTCTGGCTTGGTCGCATCCTTGGACACCAGGAACACGATCTGTTCGTTCTTTTCCGCAACCATGGTGGCTTTTTCGGAAATGACCGGAGCCAGCAGCACCTTCATCAGGCGCTCTTCGCTGTGTTTGATAACTGCGCTCATGCCAGCATCTCCTCAATCTGTGCCAGGGCTGCCTTGGTGACCAGGACCTTCTTGTAGAAGACCAGGGACATTGGGTCAGCGTGACGTGGCTCGACAACCAGCACGTTCGGCAGGTTGCGGGAAGCCAGTTCCAGGTTTTCCTGGATGGTGTCGGTAACGATCAGGACCGAGTCCAGACCCATGCCGGTCAGCTTTTGCGACAGCAGCTTGGTCTTAGGGGCATCGATCGCCAGTTCTTCGATCACGACCAGACGCTCTTCACGGGCCAGCTGAGACAGGATCGAGCAGATACCTGCGCGATACATCTTCTTGTTGACCTTGTGGGTGAAGTTCTCGTCAGGGGAGTTCGGGAAGATGCGACCACCACCACGCCACAGCGGGGAGGAGGACATACCAGCACGAGCGCGGCCGGTGCCTTTTTGGCGCCATGGCTTCTTGGTCGTGTGGTGGACTTCTTCACGGTCTTTTTGCTTGCGGTTACCGCTACGTGCGTTAGCAGCGTAAGCAACGACGACTTGGTGGATCAGTGCTTCGTTGTAGTCACGGCCGAAGACGGTGTCAGCGGCGGCTACGTTGGAGGCGACTTGACCTTGCGCGTTCAAGAGCTTCAGTTCCATCGATTAAGCTCCCTTCTTTGCTTTAACTTTAACAGCTGGCGATACAACAACCTGGCCGTTTTTCGCGCCTGGCACTGCACCCTTCACCAGCAGCAGCTGGCGATCAGCGTCGATACGTGCGATTTCCAGATTCTGGGTGGTGACGGTGACGTCGCCCATGTGACCGGTCATGCGCTTACCTGGGAACACACGGCCTGGATCCTGCGCCATACCGATCGAGCCTGGTACGTTGTGCGAACGGGAGTTACCGTGGGTTTGACGACCCGATGCGAAGTTGTGACGCTTGATGGTACCGGCGTAGCCTTTACCAATCGACACACCTTGCACGTCGATCTTCTGACCGACTTCGAACAGGGAAGCGGCGATAACTTCACCGGCTTTCAGTTCGTTTGCTTTAGCTGCGTCAACGCGGAATTCCTTCAGGAAGGAACCAGCTTCGACACCTGCTTTAGCGTAGTGACCGGCAGCAGCTTTAGTCACGCGGGATGCGCGACGCTGACCGAAGACAACCTGAACAGCGGAATAACCATCCACTTCAGGAGTTTTGATTTGCGCAACACGGTTGTTCGATACGTCCAACACGGTGACTGGGATCGAATCCCCGTCATCGGTGAAGATGCGCATCATACCAACCTTGCGACCGAGGAGGCCAAGGCTCATTTTTTCTCCATTCCCACCTACGATTGGGCGGGGCTTTGTTTAACTACAAAAAAAGATACAGGCCATAAAAAAGACGAACCCATACCGAAGCCGGCTAGTGTACCGGCATTTGCCCCTTGACGCAACAGCTTTGTACGAGGTATGTCATCTGTTTATAGCCTCCCGGCAAGCGAGCGCCGCCGCGAATTGACTCACAGTTAAGATTGCCCACTTCGCGCAAGGAGGTAAGCATGGTTAAACTGGCAATTCCTGCTGTCCTGGCCGCCCTGCTGGCCATTTCCCCTGCCCGCGCCGGCACCGTCGGCGCCACCCTGATGCTGGACCAGTTGCAGGTCCAGACCAGCGGCAATGTCGCGTTCCAGCCCGGCTCCTGGGAAATGGAGTCGCGCCTTATCAATGTCAATAACGACCATGACGTTTCCGACTATGACCGCCACAGCGACAGCTGGGTACCGCTCGCCACCGCGTCCAGCCACGGCGCTTCGCTGACCCGCGGCAGCTGGGACGCCCTGGGCGGCGGCGGCAGCCTGGGCGTCGCGATGGCCGATAGCGACGCGCCCTGGCGCTGGGGCAATACCGACCTGTGGACCAACACCCTGGTCTACCTGGCACCGGGCGCCAGCATCACGGTCAGCGGCCAGCTTGCCCTGGAATTTGAGAACAGCAGCATCGGCCAGGCCTTCAGCACCGGCATGGTCGGCGTCTGCCTCGACCTGACGCCAGGCGAGTGCCGCAACGATTACCGGCGCACCACCCAGCTGGCCGACGATCCCGATGGCTATTCCGACAAGTTTTCCTTGAGCTGGACCAACAGCACCGACAGCAACCAGCAACTACTGTGGAGCACCAAGCTGTCGGTCAGCGCCATCGCCCCCTTGCCAGTGCCGGAGCCGGCTGGCTGGGGCATGCTGGCCGCCGGTCTTGGCTTGCTGGGAGCATGCCGGAAACGGTATCGCAACGCCTGAAAAACTCATTGGTGCCAGGTGGCAAGAACTCCTAATGTGGTGATGGGCTAGTGCGCCCTATAAACATATAAGGAGACCCAATGAAAAAACTGCTGGCAGTACTCTGCCTGTGCCTGCACGCCCTGGCGGCGCAGGCCATCAACCTCGCCGGGCTGCAGAATGCCCACGACCCGGGCACCATCACCAAGGACGGCGACACTTATTTCAACTTCACCACCGGCACCGGGATCTGGTATTCCACCTCGACCGACCTGAGCACCTGGCAGGGCGGCCCGGGGCCGGTGTTCAGCAGCAACCCTAGCTGGATCGCCAACAAGATCCCCAACTTCAGCGGCTCGTTCTGGGCGCCGGACGTGATCCACATGAACGGGTATTACTACATTTACTACTCGGTCTCGACCTTCGGCACTTCCAGTTCGGCGATCGGGGTCGCGCGCTCGGCCTCGCTGAAGAATCCGGCCTGGACCGACCTTGGCATCGTGGTCGAATCGTTTGGCGGCAGCAGCGAGATCAATGCCATCGACCCGGCCCTGTACCGCGACCATGATGGCAAGGTGTACATGAGTTACGGTTCCTTCTTCGGCGGCATTGGCGTGGCCGAGATCAACCAGTCGACCGGCAAGCTGGCCGGCAACGTCACCAAGATCTGGGGCGGCAACGGGCAGGACATCGAAGCGCCCTACATCACGCGCGACGGCGGCTACTATTACCTGTTCGTCAACCGCGGCGCCTGCTGCAAGGGCGTCAACAGCACTTACTACGTCGAAGTGCAGCGCGCCACCAGCATCACCGGGCCCTATTCCGGGACCCGCACCGTGCTGCCCAATGTCGACGGCAAGTACAAAGGCCCCGGCCACATCGGCGTGTTGAAGCAGGATGGCTGCAACTTCACCACGGTCCACTACTACGACCTGAACGACAGCGGCAACGCCAAGCTCGACATCCTGCGCATGACGTACAGCGGCGGCTGGCCATCGCTGACGCGCAACTTCAGCAATTTCGCCGGCTGCGGCGGCATGAGCGACGGCCCTTACGTCATCAAGTCACGCCTGAGCGGCAAGGCGCTGGCGGTAGCCAACGCCTCCACCAGCAACGGCGCCATGGTGCAGCAGCAGACCTACAGCGGCGGCAAGCACCAGCAATGGTATGTGGTGGGTCACGGCGATGGCCAATACAGCATCCTCAACGCCGGCAGCTTGCTCAGCCTCGACAACTGGGAAAACTCCACCACCGCCGGCACCAATATCGCGCAATGGTCGTACTGGGCCGGCAACGGCCAGCACTGGAGCTTCGCCAGCCCGTCGAGCGGCTGGTACACGGTGAAAAACCTGCTGAGCGGCTACGTGATGGACGTGCAAAACAAGAGCACCGCCGAGAACGCGCAAATCATCCAATGGTCGCTGACCAACGGCAGCAACCAGCAATGGAGCTTCACCCGCCCGTAATACAGCCGAGCCCGTGTCACACCATGGGGTCACACCCCAAGTGTGACACGGGCTCGTCCGGAGCGCGGGGGTAGAATGCTGCCATGCTCTTTCGCCTCGCTGGCGATGCGGTCCTGCTGCTGCATCTTGCCTTCATCCTGTTCGCGCTGTGCGGCGCCGTGTTGGCGCTGCGCTGGCCGCGCGTGGTGCGCTTGCATTTGCCGGCCGCGTTATGGGCGGCCGGCATCGAGTTGACGGGCGCGATCTGCCCGCTCACCTACCTGGAGAACGACTTACGCATGCGCGCAGGCCAACAGGGCTATGCGGACGGATTCATCGAGCATTACCTGCTCCCCGTGCTCTACCCGGCCGGACTGACGCCTGCCGTGCAATACGTATTGGCGAGCGTCGTGCTTGGCGTGAACCTCTTGCTGTATGGGTGGCTGTGGTTGCGCCGCAGCGCTCGCCGCTAAACCGCAAGAGGCAATCGCCACCTGCTCCGGCAAACGCACATACCCGCGGAAGGTATCCGGCCGGCCACGTCCCAAGCGCGCCCGCAGGATTTGCATCAGGTCACGGTAGGCAGCACTGCCGGGCGCCGGCGCACAAGGCAACGCCAGCCGGTAAGCCGGGGCGGTGCCATGCCCGGTCACGGCCACCTCGCGGTAGGCGCTGATCACCACTGCCGCCAGCTCCGTACCCGGGCGCACATCAAGTTGCCAGGCCACCGTCTCGTAGCTGGCAAGCACCAACACCACCCGTGCGCCGCGCTGGTCCAGCACCACCCGCACCGGCCCGGCGGGCTGGCCGGCCGTGTAGCCGGACAACACCACCAGTTGCGCGTCCTCGGCGATCGAAGGCATCAGCAGGCCGCCCGGCAGCATCACGTTTGCTCCACCGGCATAGGTGCCGGGTTATTGAGGTTGTACCAGTCCACTTTACGGGTGGCGACCATGATCGTGGCCAGTACGGCAAACAGCAGGATCGCGCCCAGCATCAGTGCATTGTTCTCCGAATTGAGCAGGCCGAACAAAATGCCGTACAAAGCACACAGGGCACCACCGAAACCAAGGCCACGCTTCCAGTCGTGCAGCACGTGCGCCAGGTAGTAGCCAATCAGGACGATACAAGCGGCGCTGGCGGCAATGTAGGACGCGACGAAGTCGTAGTGCTCGGACAAGCTGACCAGCAGCAGGAAGAACAGCGCCAGGGCCAGTCCCACCAGCAGGTACTGCACCGGGTGGATCGGCAGGCGCTTCATCACCTCGAACAGGAAGAAGGCGGCAAACGTCAGCGCCACGAACAGCAAGCCATATTTGGTGGCGCGATCGGCCATTGAGTACACATTCACAGGCTCAATGAACGCGGCCTGGATGGTGTCGAGCGCAGGCAAGGCATTCTCCCCCTGCCCGGCCGATTGTTCGCGCAGGCGCAACTGCGCCTGCGCCTCGCTGGCCAGGGAGGAGATGCGCCACACAGCCTGGAAGCCCTTAGCGTCCAGGCTATATTGCTCCGGCAGGAAGCGGCCGCTGAATTGCGGGTGCGGCCACGGCGAGGACATGACAAAGCGGTTATTGCGCGCCAGCGGTACGAAGCCCTGGCTGTTCATGCCCGCCAGGTTCAGGTTGAAGCTGAACTTGACCGGGCCCGGTGCGGCTTCCTCCATCGACAACGTGGCGTGCAAGCCCTGGCGCGAAGAGCGCAGGCCGGAGCCCTGCTCGAATTCGACGCTGCGCGTACCCCACACGAGGCGCGGGATATCGCGCACGCCGCGCACGTCGGCCACTGCCAGCGCGATGAATGGGCGTTCCGGCGTGATCTGCGAACCGTTCTCGGTGTGCGGCAATTCAGTCGCCGCAGGCACGATGAAGTCGCCATTGATCTTGTGCGCGCCATTGAACATCAGCACCTGGTGGATGCCCCGATGGCGTCGTTCAGTGCCAAGGTTGGACAGCACCTCAAGCTCGTTCGGGAACACGAGGTGCTGCGATTGCTTGCGGTAGCGCTTCATTTCCGGCTTGCCGTCCTTGTCCTTCTCTTCGACGCTGTACACCTCGCTGTATGGCATGACCAGCACCGGTCCGTAGATATGCTGCTCACCCACGGAGTCGGCCGCGATACTGCTGGCCGCTTCCTCGCGGTAGGCGATGCGCTCGCTGATGGTGGACTGGATCATGGCCAGCGGTACGCCGAGCAGCAGCATCAGCATGCCGACGATAAGGGCTTTGAACAGAAGTTTCTTTTGCATAGTGGTGCTTCCTTTTGTTATGGTTGCGCCAGTGTAGAAAGCTGGTGTGCAGGGACGATGCGTTCTGTGTGAAGCGACGGTTTTTTTTCGCTCCGGGTCAACGGGAGCGCTCGACCGTCAGCACGAGCGGCATCGCCCAGCTTGCCTGCGCAAATGGCCAACGCAACAAGCTCACCTCCAAGCCCTTCGGCGCCCCCTCGCGTACCTGCGCCTCCCATTGCGCATAGAACTTGCGCTGGAATCCTTTCAGCCGCACGCTCTGGCAGGCGATCGGCCCGCCGTCCAGGTTGAGCGCCATCGCAAGGTCCAGCGGCGCGTCCTTGAGAAAGCTCGCCAGCCGGTCAAGCGAGAAGAATGCTTCCTTGGTGGTGCCAACCAGGATGCGTCCCGACCGGTCCTGCGCCACGAAAGTGCGATTGGCCAGCCAGCGGCTTTTCAGGTTGACGTGCGTTTCCCCGTCCTCGCCCAGCAGGAGTGGATAGGAGACCATCGCATTGCGCGCGCCCGCGAAAGCACTTTGCCAATCTGCGTGCCTGAGGTCGTGCACCGCCGCCCTACCGTCTTCGCGTGCAACAAAGGCGCCGGCGCGTGCCTTGTACTGGCGAGAACCAAGCTGCGTCCCTTCGCTGACGAATGGCGTGTCAGGCTCGCCTTTCAGGCCAAAATAGCTGCCGTTCACAATCAGTACCGCGGCAGGCAATGCCTGCTCCCATTCATCGAGGCCCTTGTCGCCTGCCGGCGCGCTGCGCGCCACGAAGCGAAAGCGTTTCGGGTCAATCCGGTTGAGCAGGATGCGGTCTACCTCGCCGCCAGCCGACATCACTGGCATTTCAGCCACCTCGTAGCCGGGCTCAAATTCGCGCCAGTAGAACTGGCCCGCCGAGACTTCAGGCACGATGTCTTTGAGCGCTTCCCGCATGGGCAACGGCAGCCCGGCATCGTCGGTGCCCATCTTGATCCAGTAGGTTCCACCGCGCCGCTTCAGGACATTGAAACCGTAGGCGCCATTGCGCTGCCAGACCCCGACGCTGGCAGCGAGGAGCGCCAACACCAGCAGCGCCAAGGGAAGAAGAATAGATTTTCGTTTCAAGAGTGCTCCATCACTTGCGCAAATTGCGCCAGTGTAGGGAGCGTTTATGCGCTGGCGATGCGTTCGGCGTGAAGCGGCAGCAGCAAGGCGGCGCGGCAACCGCCGCCCTCCCCGTTGACTACCTGTGCACTGCCGCCATGCAGGGCGGCGACTTCGCGCACGAAAGGCAAGCCAAGGCCGGTGCTCTTGGCGCCGTCGGGGCGCGGCAATGAGTAGAAGCGCTCGAACAGGCGCGCTTCGGCGTAAGCGGGGATGCCGGGGCCGGCGTCGCACACCTTGATTTCGACATGGCCGTCGCTACGCTGCGCGGCCATCGTCACCGTGCTGCCTGGCGGCGCGAAACCGATGGCGTTGTCCAGCAGGTTACCCAGCGCCTGGCGCAGCAGCAAGGCATCGCCGCGCAGTTGCAATGCAGAGTCGGCGTCGAGCACCAAGTGCAACTGGCGTGCGTTGAGGCGGGCCTGGAAATCGCCGGCCACGTCTTGCAGCAATCCCGCCACGTCAAGTGGAGCGGCATCGTCGATGCGCTGCTGCTTCTCTACACGCACCAGTGCCAGCAGCTTGTCGATCAAGTCGCGCTGGCGGGCGTTCTGGGCCTGGATGGTGGACAGGAACTGGCGCCGCTGTTCGGGCGGCATGTCTTCTTCCAGCAGTTCGGCCGTGGCCTGGATGGCAGCGATCGGGCTTTTCAGTTCATGCGTCAGCGTATGCATCAAGGTCTCGACGTAATCCTTGCCTTCCAGCTTGGCGCGCATGGCTTCCAGCGCGTGGCCGAGGGTGCTGATCTCGCTGCTGCCCAGCTTGGGCATGACGGCTTTGCGGCCGGCCTGCACGTCTTCCACGAAGACCATCAGCTTGTTGACGGTGCTGGCCATGCGCCAGGTGATGGCAACACCGATCAGCAGCGACAGGCCAAGCAGCACAATGCCCCATTTGAGGATCTTGCGCTGGCTGCGCTCGATGAAGCCTTGCACGCTGGAGATGGGCTTGGTGACCGTCAGCACGCCGATGATGCGCTCACCATCGCGTACCGGTGCGGCGACGTACATTCCCAGGCTGCCGTAGTCGCGCGGCACCTCGCTTGTCATGCGAGCGCCGTATTTGCCGCGCAGCGTGAGGTAGACGTCGTTCCAGCGCGAGTAGTCCTGGCCGACGGCTTTGCCGGCGGAGTCGAACAGCACGATGCCTTTCTCGTCCGTGATGGTGATGCGGTAGTCGGAGTTGCGGCTGGCGGCGGCAATCCTGGCCAGCAGCGTGGGGTCGGTAGCGCCCTGCTTCACGTCCTCGGCCACCAGCTGTGCCAGCAACTGGGCGGTATCGTTCATTGCCGCTTCCAGCGTGGAGCGGGCACCCGGTTTGACTTCCTGCACGAAGACGTTGAGCAGGAACCAGGCTGCCAGGCCTACGATCAGGAAGTAGCCAAGCAGGATGCGCAGGCCGATCTTCATGCGCCGGGCTGCAGGCTGTAACCCATGCCGCGATGGGTCTGGATCGGGTCGGCGTTGTCGTCGATGGCGCGCAACTTGGCGCGCAGGGATTTCACGTGGGCATCCACTGTACGGTCCAGCGTTTCGGGTGCGTCGCACCAGACGCGGTCCATCAGTTGGGCGCGCGACAGCACGTGGCCAGGGTGTTCGACCAGGGTTTTCAGCAACAGGTACTCGTAGCGGGTCAGGTCGAGCGGCTGGCCGGCGAACAGGATGCGCGCTTCGGCGGCGCGCAGCTCGAAGCCGGGTGTGCGCGAGACGGCTGGCGCGGGCGGCGCCGCCGGTGGCGTGAGCTGCGCGGCACCGTTGCCGGCGCGGCGCAGGATCACGCGCACGCGCGCCACCAGTTCGCGCGGCGAGAACGGCTTGGTGACGTAATCGTCGGCGCCGATTTCCAGGCCGACGATACGGTCGATTTCATCGCTGCGCGCGGTGAGGAAAATCACCGGCACTTCCGAGAACTGGCGCAGGCGGCGGCACACATCAAGGCCGCTGATATCGGGCAGGCCGACATCGAGGATCACCAGCGCCGGCGCCAGTTCGCGTGCAGCGAGCAGCGCCTGCTCGCCCAGCATCACATGGTGCGGGGCGAAGCCTTCCTTGCCGAGGGCGAAGGCAATACTGTCTGCAATGGCTTGTTCGTCTTCGACGATCAGGATGGTCTTGTCGCTCATGCGCGGCAGTATAGCGCGTCAGTTCTTGTCGGCTTCTTCTTTCTGCTTTTGCTGGGCCTCTTCCATCGCCTTCATTGCATCCTGCGCCTTGTCGCGCTGGGCGCCCATGGCCTTGATGTCTTGTGCCGCCTGGTCGGCAGGATTTTTCTTGCCGCATGCGGCCAGCAGGGACAATGCCGCGACCGCGGCGAATACTGCAAAGCGTTTCATGTGATGCTCCCGAAAAGAAGAAAAGCCCGCTCAGGAGCGGGCTTTCCAGGTGTCTTGCGACGAAACCGGTCTTACTGCAGTTTGATTTCGACGTCCACGCCAGCTGGCAGGTCCAGCTTCATCAGGGCGTCAACAGTCTTGTCGGTTGGGTCCACGATGTCCATCAGGCGCTGGTGGGTGCGGATTTCGAACTGGTCGCGGGAGGTCTTGTTCACGTGCGGGGAACGCAGCACGTCGTAACGCTGGATACGGGTTGGCAGAGGAACTGGGCCTTTTACCACGGCGCCGGTGCGCTTGGCGGTGTCAACGATTTCCAGTGCGGACTGGTCGATCAGCTTGTAGTCGAAAGCCTTCAGGCGGATACGGATCTTTTGGTTTGGAGCGGACATGCTTATTCCTTAAAAGAACGAACCGGCAACATTTTGTTTCCGGCAATGTAAGTAAATACTACGACGGGCCGACATGATAGCACATGCCGGCCCGTTTTCGATCAGGCTAAAAAACGATTAGCCCAGGATCTTGGCTACAACGCCCGCGCCGACGGTACGGCCGCCTTCACGGATTGCGAAACGCAGGCCTTCTTCCATAGCGATCGGGGAGATCAGCTTGACGGTGATGGAGACGTTATCGCCTNGCGCCGACGGTACGGCCGCCTTCACGGATTGCGAAACGCAGGCCTTCTTCCATAGCGATCGGGGAGATCAGCTTGACGGTGATGGAGACGTTATCGCCTGGCATAACCATTTCTTTGTCCGCTGGCAGCTCGATGGAGCCGGTCACGTCGGTGGTACGGAAGTAGAACTGTGGACGGTAGTTGTTGAAGAACGGGGTGTGACGGCCGCCTTCATCTTTCGACAGAACGTAGATCTCGCCGGTGAAGTGATCGTGCGGCTTGATCGAGCCTGGCTTMGCCAGAACCTGRCCACGCTGAACGTCTTCACGCTTGGTGCCGCGCAGCAGCAGGCCAACGTTGTCGCCGGCTTGACCCTGGTCCAGCAGCTTGCGGAACATTTCCACGCCGGTGCAGGTGGTTTTCACGGTGTCGATGATACCGACGATTTCGATTTCTTCGCCGACCTTGATCACGCCACGCTCAACACGACCGGTCACAACGGTACCACGGCCGGAGATCGAGAACACGTCTTCCACAGGCATCAGGAAGGCGCCGTCAACTGCGCGCTCTGGGGTTGGGATGTAGGTGTCCAGGGCTTCAGCCAGGCGGATGATGCACTCTTCGCCCATTTCGCCAGCWGCRCCTTCCAGTGCCATACGTGCCGAACCTTTGATGATTGGCAGGTCGTCGCCTGGGAAYTCGTACTTGGACAGCAGCTCGCGCACTTCCATTTCGACCAGTTCCAGCAGTTCTGCGTCGTCGACCAGGTCGCACTTGTTCAGGAACACGATGATGTATGGAACGCCAACCTGGCGSGCCAGCAGGATGTGCTCGCGGGTCTGTGGCATTGGGCCGTCAGCTGCGGAGCAAACCAGGATCGCGCCGTCCATCTGCGCAGCACCGGTAATCATGTTCTTGATGTAGTCGGCGTGGCCTGGGCAGTCAACGTGAGCGTAGTGACGGTTTGCAGTCTCGTACTCAACGTGGGCGGTGTTGATGGTAATGCCGCGTGCTTTTTCTTCTGGAGCAGCGTCGATCTGGTCGTAAGCTTTRGCTTCGCCGCCGAAYTTCTTCGACAGGACGGTAGCGATAGCTGGATACGCCTTCAGTACCGTCGGCGTGCAT
>NZ_LMFZ01000048.1 GCF_001427305.1 Duganella sp. Root1480D1
GTAAAGTGGACCCATCAGTCAAGACACTTTGCCGCTTAGTTTAAGCTGTGCCCATTTCCAATTCCACAGCTGCATGGCGCTGCCCCGTAATTCCTGCATTTTTCTGCTCGCCGTCATCGTCGCCAAATTTATCGACGATCAGTGCGCCGCCGCCGATCCCCGACCTGTAGACGCGATCCGGCGTTTCATAACGGAGTGCCTGATGCGGGCGCTCCGCGTTGTAGAACGCAAAATACTGCGCCAAGCCGACCATCAGCTCCGCCATGTTGGCATACCCTTTCAAGTACACGTCCTCATACTTCACGTTGCGCCACAGGCGCTCCACGAAGATGTTGTCCAGTGCCCGCCCGCGGCCGTCCATGCTGATCGCTACGCCTTCGCGTTTCAGCACACCAGTAAAGGCCGTGCTGGTAAATTGCGAGCCCTGGTCGCTGTTAAACACTTCCGGCCTGCCATGGTGGCGCAGTGCATCCTCCAGGCAGTCCACGCAGAACGACGCGTCCATGCTATTGCTGATGCGCCAGGACAGCACCTTGCGGCTGTACCAGTCAATCACGGCAACCAGGTAGGCGAAGCCCCGCGCCAGCCTGATATACGTCAGGTCTGTACTCCACACCTGGTTTGGCTGCGTGACCGCCACGCCGCGCAGCAGATACGGGTAGACCTTGTGCTCTGGGTGCGGCTTGCTCGTCGCCGGCCCCGGCGCCATGCCTGCCAAACCCATCCCGCGCATCAGGCGCTGTATCCGCTTGCGATTGACGCAGTAACCGCGCCCTCGTAGGAACACCACCATGCGCCGGCTGCCATAGAACGGCCGGTTCGTGTACTCCTCGTCGATCAAGCTGCGCAGCTGGCTATCCTCTTCGGTCAGACATTGCTCACGCGCTGCAGCTTCCATCCGTCGATAGACCGAAGAGCGCGGAATGCTTGCCAGCTCGCACTGCATCGTCAGCGGCATATCGTCGTCCCGCTCGATCCATCGTGCTCGTCCCGCCGGACTCATTCCCCTAGCTTTTTTTTAAGCCAATCCACCTGCATCTTCAGCTTGCCGATCTCGCTATACAGCTTGTCCTCGGGGCTGCTTTCATCGACCGGTTTGGGGCCGCGCTTAACGTCGAACAGGGCACCGGCATTCTCCAGGATCTCTTTCTTCCACTGACCGACAAGCACCGGATGCACACCGTACTCTTGCGCGATTTCCGTGACCGTCTTCACCCCGCGCACAGCCTCCAAAGCCACCTTGGCCTTGAATTCCGCCGTATGCACCCTGCGTTTTTTGCCTTCACTCATTTGCTATCATCCTTTCGCGGACGACAGCTTAAACCACCGTCTCAATTTCGGGGGCCACTATAGNCGCCGTATGCACCCTGCGTTTTTTGCCTTCACTCATTTGCTATCATCCTTTCGCGGACGACAGCTTAAACCACCGTCTCAATTTCGGGGGCCACTATAGTGGTTCGGATATACCTGTTGCGCAAACCGATGCCATTCTCCTTGCTCAAGGCTGGCAGAAGATCCCCTCCGATTACGAACGAACCGCTGTTTTATGCAAGCAGGGCTACTCCGCACGGTACGATTACGCTGCAGGCTACGTTGGCACCTTGACTTTCGCTGGCGGCAGCCATAACTGCGGGAAGCTCGCTCACAAAGCTTGACACGGCACATCGCCGTTTTCAAATCTTTGTGAATCAGCTTATTTTTGCGACGAATGTCGGGCGAATACAAGTATGTTTGGTCACAAGCATACTGTTAGGTTGTGTCCCATGCGTACAGCATGGATTCGGGTTGGGGACTCGTAGTGAATCCCACAGAACTAACGCCCATAGGGAGCCGGAGCTCCCAAGCGCCAGGTATATGAGCCGATCGCGGCCAAGAGGATTTGGTATGGTGCTTCTCAGCTCTTAATTTGAATCGCCACAACTTCCTTCTGATTTCCGAAGCTGCAAATTCCACTGCCTTGAGGGGTATGGATAACGATCAACGGCTTGGCTTGAGCTTGGGCCGACAACACACCAGCAAGCAACTCTCTGTAAATTGGCGACTCTTTTAAGACGACAAGTTGAGTGCCTGACCAGTCTGCCGTGCATCCGGCAGGCGCTGGCGTGACTTCAATATGAGCGCCGTAACCGCCGACGATCACCGATTTAATGGTGAACGGGCCTTCGGTGGTATTTGCCGCCGACGCGATTGGCGCATGTGCTACAGCGATGGCGCACAAAGCGGAAGAAATCATGATTCGGCCGGTGGCTTTGAGAGAAGAAATGTTCATGTACAAGCTATTGAATGTGTTGAGTCCGCTATAAGAGCCGGTGAGTAATTAATCTTGTTTTACTGATAATGAGCACGAAGGATACTACTATTCGGAAATAAACTCCATTGGTTGTTGTTTTGGGGTTTGTGTGACACGACTATCCGGATTGTTGCAATAAGCGCCGAACCGGTTTATTATTGCGACAAATGTCACACAAAGGCTAATATGGTCACAAGTAGTCTGCTAAGCGGCATCCCCGGCATCCGGCACGGATTCGGAAGCGCGTCGTCGCTTGTTCCGGCCGAACTGGCGCCAGTCTGGGAATTGAGGCCTGCGAAGCGTCAGGTGCACGGCACCCGCGTCGCAGCAATTCATGAGGCGAAGCAGGAAGTGGGCGAAGCTGATGGCTTTCACACCGCTTTGCCGGGTCTTCCAGTCAGTATCATCACCGCCGACTGCGTTCCTTTGCTGCTGGTCCGCCGCGACGGCACGCAAATCGCCGCGGTCCATGCGGGTTGGCGCGGTCTGTACGACGGCATCATTCCCGCAGCACTGGCCGCGATGGGGGCGGGCGCGCCAGTTGTCGCCGCAGTCGGGCCTACCATCTGCGCAGCATGCTACGAAGTGAGCGAAGAGCTGGCAGAGGATTTCGCGCGGCGCTTCCCCGAGCTGCCGCGCAAGGTTGTATTGCCGGCGTACCGCCACCTCGACTTGCGCGCCATCGCCGAGCACCAGTTGCGCGCCGCAGGCGTTGAAGAAATCGAACATGTCGGCGGCTGCACCTGCTGTGCCCGCGATGCCGCAGGCCAACCCATTTACCGCAGTTACCGGCGTGGCGACCGTGGGTCGCAAATGCACTCCGGTCTGTACATCACCACCAAAGGAGAAAAATGAAGGTCATCGCATCCCTCTTCCTGTCCGCTTTCGCAACGGTCGCCATCGCGCAAGACCGCGATTGGAGCGCAGCGCAACAACCGTTCACCATTTACGGCAGCACCCATTACGTCGGCACTGCAGGGATCAGCGCGATTCTGGTGACTTCGCCGCAAGGCCACATCCTGGTCGACGGCACTACCGCCAAAGGCGCGGAAGTGGTGGCGGCGAACATCCGCACGTTGGGCTACAAGCTGAAAGACGTGAAATACATTCTTAGCTCCCACTCGCATGAAGACCATGCTGGCGGCGTCTCCGCCCTGCAAAAACTGACCGGCGCCACCGTGCTGGCCGGCACCGCTAACGTCGAAACTATGCGCACTGGTGTTTCGCCGAAGATCGACCCGCAGTTTGGCAGCCTGTCGAACTTTGCCGGCTCCGCAAAAGTGCGGGGCGTGACCGATGGCGAAGTAATCAAACTCGGCACGTTAGCAGTGACCGCGCACAGCACGCCGGGCCACACTGCCGGCGGCACAAGCTGGAGTTGGCAATCCTGCGAAGCAGAAAAGTGCAAGAACGTAGTGTTTGTTGACAGTGTGACCGCGGTATCGGCCGACAGCTACCGCTTTACCGACCATCCGGAAGTGGTGGCACAGCTGCGCAGCAGCTTCGCCACAATCGAAGGGCTCAAGTGCGACGTCGCGATTGCCGCCCATCCGGAGGTGAACGACTTGTGGGGTCGTCAGCAGCGTTCAGCGAACGAAGGCAGTGCGGCCTATGTTGACACCAATGGCTGCAAGACGATCGTGGAAGCTGGTCGGAAGCGTCTCGAAACACGCTTGGTAAGCGAAGGTAAGTAATCTGGACGGGCATCGCACTAGCGAGCGATGCCGCAGAAGTTCTTACCGTCCCGAGTCGCCGACGTTTAACTCTGAATTCTCTTTTGCTGCAGTCCCGGCTAAGCAAGCGCCAGTGCAGGTGACTCGAACCGATTTTCCCGTAGTTTGCGCAAGCAGCACGGAAGCGCAAGAATACGGTGTCTTCGGTCAGCGTGACCGCAGAATTTGCCGACACTTTCCGCTTTACCAACGATCCGGCTGTGGTTGCACGACTTGGAGATTTGCGTTCCCGCGAGTTTTCATATTACTATGCCTGCTATTTTGCCAACTAATCATCTCCGTCGGAGTGAATCGGACATATGCAGGGCAAGTAACAGGCCCAGGCTTTGATGTCAGATTCGCTCGGATCCACTTTGCCACTAATGGTGGAGATGGTGGGCAATAATACTGGGGGAAGCTCATGAAGCATCTGCGAATTATTCTAAGTCTCGTTTTCTGTATCGGTATGTCACTTTCCATGACGAATGCCATTGCCGGTGAATCGGTCGCGTCGCGCAAGGTGGTCGGCGTCGGATGTCATAACGGATGAGTGGTGTTCAGCGAGCGGCCGCAGGCCGTGGCGGTGCGACTGATTGGGAGTTACTCCAGATTCGACAAAATCCCCAGTTCTGGGATTCACTTCAATTTTGGGAAAAGGGCGCTCAAGTCCCGAACCCGTTTAGATGAGGATGGCCATATGTTAAATACGTCGCTCGCTAACAGGGTATTTCAGCTTTGGGAGTACAGTGTGAGTCACGGTAGTTTGTTGATTCGAAGTCCCCGCGGATCTGATTTTTCAACTAATCTCGACATTATTTGTTGTGGTGTTGAATACATAGCCGCGCCTAGGTTTTTGCGGAATTTGAATATTGTTGACCCAACTGGCCGGTGAAGAGCTCTCTTGCTTGGAAGTAAAGCTAGGTAAAAACATTGCTCCATCTTCTGTGTTAATTCTTAGTTCATCCGGCAATCGCTTTGCGGTTGTCGCCGCGAGCTTCAAATTCGAGGAAAATCAGTGTGACATTTTTGATTCTCCATTTGAAATATAGTGTTATGGTGAATATGTGCAATTGTTAGGTGTGATCCCAGATGGCAATGTCGCGGAGTCGTCGTAAAGTCTGCTCAAGTGGGGCAGCTAGTCTTAAACAGGCGTTTAAGCTGTTGTCCGTGATAGCGCCTGGGTTGTACATGCTCGATTGGGACGCAGATCGCCTGAGCCATAATGTTGAATTGCGTGAAGCGCTTTGCATAGAGCTGAGGAACGTCGATTCGCGCGATGCTCAACGGTAGCCGTCAGGGTAGCAGCGCTTAAGTGCTTGGTTCTATAGATGGCAAACGGCCTGCAAAGCCGTGTGTGCCGGTTCGATTCCGGGCTTCGCCTCCAAAACGTCAAGGTTTTGCCTCCCGTGAGCGGCAAATCTGGAGAAAAACCTCGCTATGGCGGGGATTTTTTGCTCGCCACGAATCGTTTGTGGAAACTCGCAGCCAATCACTCGGCCCGAAAGAGTGCGCTGGAGTCGGATATCATGCTGAATTTTTGCGTTCCGCATTGTCGGGATAAACGGAGGGATCAATTTTGTTTTCAAAAAGTAGAATTTGGTTTAGCGGACTGTTGGTGTTGCTCATCACAGCGGAAGCCGCTGCTGGTGGCTGCACGGTCACCGATATCCCTTCGCTTCAACTCTGTGTTGAGCAGATCAGTTCCTACAACAGCATTGAGATCACCAACGATCTGACATGTTCAGATTCGAGCTGCTGCGGACCGAACGGCACTGCTCTCATTTCCATCGCCAATCAAACTGATAAATTCCTCAACGGCAATGGCCACACAGTCCACCGCATGGGAAGTCAAAAGGTTTGCCCCGTCCTCAATATCGCGAATTCGAAAACCATTCGGGTCAATAAGCTGAACTTCGACGAAAATCAAAACTCAGCTTCCTGTACTTTGGACGAGATCATGCACGGAGGTTGTGCCAACACTCTGAACATCACGGGCAGCACCGATGTCGGCATCGACACTTTGGGTATTTATTATGGCAAAGGCTACCTCGTCGACATCGAAAACTCGAAGGACGTCTATGTGGGGCGCTCCATCTTCGCCGAGGGCGGAGCGGTCGGCGTCTATGTCGGACAGTTCCGTACAGGACTGCCGTCCAAGCATGTGCGGATCATGGATTCGATCTTTGCCCACATTCGGGCAAACGCGGTTGCCTTTGAGGGCGCGTTACCTGGCGACGCCGATGCCCCCAACCAGATTTCCGGCAATATCTTTTTGAAGAATCATTGGTCCGGCTTGTGGCCTGTTGAAGGCGGCGGGATCACAACCGGCGGGCAGTTGCTGATCGATGCTACCGACAATATCCAGGTCACCAACAATATCATCGCCGACGGTTACTGCGAAAACTGCACACCCAATCCAAACGTGACCGGAATCGAAATCGGCACCGGTGCCGGCGCCCGCGCGGAAACGACCTCAAGGCTCATGATCAGCGGGAATTACTTTTACAATCTCTCCGCGACCGCAATTCGAGTGAACCCGGGTTCAAGCGTGATAGGTGAGACCTTTGCGCCCGATAACCAAGTGGCTGGCGTTCTCGCCGTGATCGATCCCAATGGCGAGCCCGGGCCCTTTGCGAGTGCTGTCGGTTTTCCGGTTGCCACGCCGGTCTATCCTTTCACAGGTAACGGTGCGGCTTCTTCGAACCCCTACAGCAAGAGCGCCTACGGCTTTTACCGATATGGGACGAGCGAGCAACACATCGAGGCTCGTTTTGTAAACGAAGTTCCCGGCGCAATCTGGGAGGCAAGCTTCGCTCTGAGTCACATCCCCCGGCTGACGGGTGCTGGTGCGACTCAGCCGATCTATCGCTGTCTGAATTCGACGCAGCCGAAAGACGACTACTTATCTTTGGTTAGAAACTGCGAAGGCGGCGGCAAGCTGCACTCGATCGTCGGTTTCTCCTACGTTTCATCTGATACCCGTGTGATGCCGTTCTACCGCTGTGGCGTTCGCGGCCGTTCCGATCACTTCATCAGCTGGGACGCAAATTGCGAAGGGCAGTGGGTTGAAGGCCAGCTTGGGTATGCCGGGTATTAACAGCAAAGGCCTCTGATTCACAACGTGCCGCAGCACCGCTGCGGCTTCTCGGCTGGCGAGCTCGACTGGGCTATGGCATTGCCGATTGATCTTTATCCGTCTTCTTCTGCTTCGCGCAGTTTGAAGAAAGCACGGATCGTTCGAGAGCATCCGTGACCTGCTTGATTGCCTCTGGCGTGCAGTTTGCAACGGACGGTTTTGAGACAAATTGCGCAGGCTGACGGGTCAGGCTCTTGACGGCGATCACCGCAAGGACTGCTGCGGCGAGGACCGCGATAACCAGGTTCGTGCGAGATTTCAAAGGACGCTCCGTATCGATAGCCAAATAATGACGATGATACGATGCGGTCACGCTCGACGCAAAAAAGCCCGCCTGGTCAGCGGAGAAGCCTGCCAGGCCGGGAAGAAAGATGCCGCGATCGGTTCCGCCGGGCCAGCGCGCCATTCCGGTTTGGAGGCGGATTCGGGAGGCGCGCTGGGGACTGGGGAGCCGGCGGTCTGGATTACTTAGCCGGTGCGGCTTCCTTGGCAGCGGCTACTTCTTTGGATGCAGCGGTTTTTTCGGAGTGCTTGGTCTTTTTCACTTCCTTGGTCGCGCTGGAGTGCTCGTGCGATGCGGCTGGGGCAGCAACGGTGGCCGAGGAGGCTGGCGTCGCAGCTACTGCCGGGGTGGCAGGAGTTGCTGGAGTCGCCTTGGTGCCCTTTTCGGCTGGAACGGCTGGGGTGGCAGGAACGGCAGGAGTTGCTGGGGTGGCCGGAGCGGCTGCGGTGGCAGCAGGCATCGGGGCGGCAGCAGGTTTGGCTGCGTGGCCGCCGGCAGCCGGGGCTTGGGCGAAGGCAGCGGTTGCGAACAGGCCGGCGATCAGGGTGGCGATGGTCTTCTTCATGGTCAAGCTCCTCGGAGAGAAATTGGGTCAGTCGTTTCGGGTGTCGTGCACTATTGCCGTGTCACTGAGCAGAAAACGGCGGCCAATCGGCTGAAGTTGACGGGTATTACACATGGTTACATCTGCCAAAACTGCTTACAAAGTGCGGCAGATAACCGTCCCGCCTCGCCGCCGCCCGTACAGTGGTCCTATGAAGGATTCACTCAAGACCTACAAGGCGAAGCGAGACTTCAGCGTTACGCCGGAACCCGCAGAGGGAGGCCAGCCAGGACGGGGGCGGCTGGCCTTCGTTATCCAGAAACACTGGGCGCGGCGGCTGCATTACGACTTCCGCCTGGAGCTCGACGGCACCATGAAAAGCTGGGCCGTGCCGAAAGGCCCGAGCTACGATACGCACGACAAACGGATGGCGGTGCATGTCGAAGACCATCCGATTTCCTATAACGAGTTTGAAGGCACGATTCCCGAAAAGCAGTACGGCGCAGGGAAGGTGATCATCTGGGATCGCGGTACCTGGGAGCCGGTCGATGACCCGCACAAGGGCTATCGCGCCGGTAAGCTGGTCTTCAACCTGCATGGCCACAAGATGCATGGCCGCTGGGCGCTGGTGCGCATGCGGGGCAAGGGCGAGGACAAGGAGCCCTGGCTGTTGATCAAGGAGAAGGATGAATACGTTCGTCCGGCAGCTGATTTCAGCGTGGTGGACGAGATGCCGGACAGCGTCAAGGCGCTCGGCGCGGCCGTTGCGGCGCCGGCACCAGAGCGGCCGGCTGCACCGCGCATCAAGCGCTTGCCTGCCGAGCTTGAGCCCGAGCTGGCAACCCTGGTCGATGGCCCGCCTGCGTCGCCGGAAGACTGGCTGTTCGAAGTCAAATACGACGGCTATCGCCTGTTGGCCCGCATCGACGGTGGCGACATCACGCTGCACACCCGTAACCGCAACGACTGGACGCACAAGCTTGAGCCGCTGCGCGCTGCGCTTGCCAAGGCCAAGCTGCCGGACGGATGGTACGACGGCGAGATCGTGGTCCATAACGAAGAAGGCCGGCCGGACTTCGGTCTGCTCCAGCAAGCCTTCGATGGCCAGCGCACCAAGGACATCGTCTATTTCCTGTTTGACGCGCCTTACATGGATGGCGAAGATTTGCGCGGCTTGCCCCTCGAGCAGCGCCGCGCCAGGCTGGAGGCAGCTATGGCCAAGGTCAAAGACGACACGATTCGGCTGAGCGCCGTGCTGCAGGCCTCTCCTGATGAAATGCTTGCCGCAGCCTGCAAGATGGGCCTTGAAGGCGTGATCGGCAAGCGCCGCGACTCCACCTATACCGAACGCCGTTCGCGCGACTGGATCAAGCTCAAATGCGCCCAGCGCCAGGAGTTCGTGATTGGCGGGTACACTGACCCGCAAGGCAGCCGCACCGGCATTGGTTCGCTGCTGCTTGGCGTCTACGGCAAAGATGGCGAGCTGCATTACGCCGGCAATGTCGGTACCGGCTTCAATGACCAGACTTTGCGCGATCTCGCCGAAAAATTGAAACGATTGAGGGCCGACGAGAGTCCGTTCAGCGCGAGCAAGGCCGTGGCCCGCAAGGCGCATTGGGTCAAGCCGCAACTGGTGGCGGAAGTCAGCTTCGGCGAATGGACGCGCGGAGGTTCGGTGCGGCATGCTGTCTTCCAGGGGCTGCGCAAGGATAAAAAAGCGGCTGAAATCAGCCGCGAGGTGGCTGCCCACGTGGAGGAGGAAGCCGTGCAAAGCAAACTGCCCGCGTCACTCAAGGTGACCAATCCGGACCGGCTGGTCGACCCGGCCAGCGGCATCAAGAAGATTGACCTGGTGCGCTATTACGCCCTGGTGGCCGACCTGATGCTGGAACACACCAAGGGCCGCCCCGTAGCGCTGCTGCGGGCGCCGGATGGCGTTGGCTCGGAGCTGTTTTTCCAAAAGCACGCCGATGTGAGCAAGCTGCGCGGGTTGAAGGAGTTCCCGCGCGAGCTGGATCCCGATCACCCGCCAATGCTGGAAGTGGGCAGCACGCAAGCCTTGCTGTCTGCCGCGCAGTTCAATGTGATTGAATTCCACACGCAAAACGCCTTTGGGCGTACCTACGAGAAGCCGAACCGCATCCTGTTCGACCTTGACCCGGGCAGCGGTGTCGAATGGTCAAAGATCCAGGAGGCGGCGCAACTTGTGCATGCCTTCCTCGATGAACTGGGCTTGCCTTGCTTCCTGAAGACCAGCGGTGGCAAGGGGCTGCATGTGGTGGTGCCGATCAAGCCTTACTACGATTGGGATACGGTGAAGGCTTTCAGCAAAATGGTCGTCGAGCACATGGCGACAACCCTGCCGGACAGGTTTGCCTTCAAGAGCGGGCCGAAGAACCGGGTCGGCAAGATCTTCATCGATTACCTGCGCAATGGGCGCGGCGCAACCACGGTGGCCGCGTGGTCGGCCCGTGCGCGGCCGGGGCTTGGTATTTCGGTGCCGGTCGGATGGGACGAACTGGCCAGCTTGCGTGGCGGCGATCATTGGACCGTCGCCACCGCCCATACGCGGCTCGACGTCGGCAATACGCCGTGGGCGGATTACGCAAAGGCCGCCGTGGGCCTGGCGCCGGCAATGAAAGCGATCGGCGCGACAGGCTGATTCAGGCGGCCTTGCGGCGCGTGCCGCTGGACTTTGCGCTGGATTTGGCTGCGCTGGTGCGTTTCGCGGCGGATTTGGTGGTGGTTTTGGCGGATGAAGTGCTTGAGCGCGACGAACTTGTACGGCCTTTGCTGGCACCGGCGCCTGTGCTGCGGCGCGTGCGAGGCGTGCGCGGTTCGGCTTCTTCCTCCTCTTCCTCCGGTTCCTCTGCCGCAGCGCCTGCGGACTTGCCCTTGGAGCCGAGGCTCTGTTTGAGCAGCGCCACCAGGTCCACCACATTGCTGGCTTTCGGCACCGGCGATTCGTCGGAAGGTGCGGTGATCGTGTGCGTCTGGCCAGCCTTTACCTTCTTCTCGACCAGCTTGAGCACATCCTCGCGATAGGTGTCGTGGTATTCCTTGGGATTCCATTTCTCGCTCATGTCTTCGACCAGCGACAAGGCCATTTTCAGCTCCTTGTCAGTCAGGCCGGAATCGCCCGGCAGCTTGAGGTCTTCCGGATTGCGGATTTCGGTCGCATAACGCAGCGTATTCATGATGATGCCGTCGCCGACGGAAACCAGCGCGCATAGGTGCTGCCGGGTGCGGATCACCACCGTCGCAATCGCAATGCGGCCGGCCTTGTGCAGCGTCTCGCGTAGCAAGGCATAGACCTTGTCGCCACCGCGTCCGGGCGCGAGGTAGTAGGGTGTTTCATAGAAAGTCAGCGGCACGGAATCCGCATCGACGAAGGCCATGATGTCGATAGTCTGTGTGGCCTTCGGGTTGGCCAGCCGCAAGTCCTCGTCGCTGAGTACCACGTACTCGCCGTCCGAATACTCATAACCTTTGACGATATTGTCCCAGGTGACCTCTTTTCCGCTGCCTTTGTTGTATCGCTTGAAGCCAATCGGCGAGAAGTCCCGCTTGTCCAGCATGGTCAGGTCCAGGTCGTGCGATTCCACTGCCTTGTGCAGTTCCACCGGAATGTGCACCAGGCCGAAACTGATCGCGCCTTTCCAGAGTGCTCGTGCCATGATTACTCTCCGATACTCCCGGTAATCGGAAGGACGATACCGGTGATATAGCTGGCGCAGGAAGGCGCCGCCAGGAAAACGAAGGCCGGCGAAATCTCTTCCGGCTGCGCCGGCCGGTGCATATCGGTCTGTGAACCGAATTCCTTGATCTTGTCGGGCGACTGGTCGGCCGGGTTCAATGGGGTCCACACGGGGCCGGGCGCCACGGCGTTGACGCGAATGCCTTTCTCCAGCAGGTTGGATGCCAGCGACATCGTAAATGCATGGATCGCGCCTTTGGTGGTCGAGTAGTCCAGCAGTTTTTTCGAGCCGCGCAAGCCCACTACCGAGCCGGTATTGAGGATCGAGCTGCCGCTTTTCATGTGCGGCAGGGCGGCCTTGGCCATGTGGAAGTAACCGTAGATATTGGTTTTCATGGTCAGGTCGAAACGTTCCTCGGACAAGTCTTCCAGCGAACCGGCATGTTCCTGGAAGGCGGCGTTGTTGACCAGGATGTCGATCTTGCCGAAGCCACGCAGTACTTCGTCGATCGCATGGCGGCAGAATGCCGGGTCGCGCACGTCGCCTGGAATCAGGATGCAGCGCTGGCCCTCGGCCTCGATGTATTTCTTGGTCTCGTCCGCATCTTGCTGCTCTTCGGCCAGGTAGACCAGCGCCACGTCGGCGCCTTCGCGGGCATACAGCACAGCTACTGCGCGTCCGATGCCGGAGTCGCCACCGGTGATGACCGCGCTCATGCCGGCCAGCTTGCCGCTGCCGCAATAGTCTGGCGCCATGAATTGCGGCTTCAGTTGCATCTGGTGTTCGAGCCCGGGCTTTTCCAAGTGCTGTTCAGGCAGCGGCGGCGCCGGGAAATCGTGCGTTCCGGCTTGTGCCGGCTGCTTCTTTTCCTCAGGCTTTGGCTGCTTGGCGTCGCGCTGGTCCTGTTCTTGCTGGACGGTGCGCTGTTCGCTGCCAGCGCCAGTCTTTTGCTGCGAATTCGACATGGCTTCCTCCTGTGCTCGGAAGTCCAGTATTCGCCGCAGCAACGTTGCTAACCGTGCGCTCCCACACATAATAGGGATGTTGTCTGGAGTGAACTTGTGGCAAACTAAACCGCATGGCTAATGCTGCTGGCCGCCGACATCGTACCGGCCTTTTCCTCCATCCCGATCCCGCGCGACGCCAGGAATTTGTAGCGGCTTGCGCCGAATCGTTCGACCGTTTGCTGACTGCGGACAGCATTGCCAGCGCACGCTATGCGATGGGGCACAACAAGATCTCCCTGCTTGTCATTGACCTTGATGGCCCAGCCATGGCGGCCGGCAACGAGCTGGCCGCCTTGGTGCGAAGCCGGGCCGGCGCGCCGGTGCTGGTGCTGTGCCCTTATACGCGTTCCTCGACCATGGCTGAGCTGATGGCGCAGGGGCCGCTGGCTTATCGGATCACTCCCATTGCACCGGATGCCTTGCGCGACTCCGTGACAGCGTTGCTGGCCCCTGCCGCCAATACCAAAGCGTCAGCGCAGCAGCATTTGCTCGACCTGGAAGCGGATTTGAACGACCTGCTGTCGATCCAGCGTAGCTTGCAGCGTGCACTCTATGGCTCGGAAGAAATCGAACGCATGGGCGCCCGCATCTGCAATGCATTGTGCAGCTATCCCGGCATTTGCCACGCAGCGTTGCTGCAGGCGGTCGATGAGGGGCCATTGCGGCTGGTGGCGCAGGACGGCCGCATCGACCTCGATATCAAGGAAGTGCTGGGCGGGCGCGAAGAATTGCTGGAAGCGCCTGTGCGGCGCGGTGAGCTGGTGCTGCTCGACGCGCCCGCCAAGACCGGCGACCTGGAATTGACGGCCATGCTGGAAGAGCAGGGCGTGCACATGCTGCTGGCTTTCCCGCTGCGCGGCGAGCCCGGCGGCCCGCTGCTGGGCGCCATCAGCATGCTGTTTGACCGTCCCCTGGTCATGAGCCGCGAACATTTCAGTTGCTTCGGCTCAGCCGCACAACTGATCAGCTTCGGCATGGTGATGAGCGAGCTGCGCCACCAGAACAATGCGCTGGGGCTGGAAATCACCCAGATCACGCCATTCGACGGCTTGACCGGCGTTTCCAACCGGCGCCAGGGCGAGCACGTGCTGGACAGCGAAATCCGGCGCGCCCGCCGCTACAGCCTGCCGCTGGCCGTGATCGCTTTTGACCTCGACAGCTTCCGCACCATCAACGAGTTGCACGGCTACACAACAGGCGACCGCGCCCTGTCCATCCTGGCAGCCATGATCCAGTCGCGCCTGCGTAATTCCGACACCATGGCGCGCATGCGCGGCGAGCAATTCATGGTTGTCGCCACCCATACCGTAGCGATTGATGCCTACAAATTGGCCGAAGAGCTGCGCGAAACGATCGCCGCGACCGAACTGCCGGGTGGCGACAGCGTAACGGCCAGCTTCAGCGTGGCCCAGCTGGCGCCTGACGAAGGCGCTACCGAACTGGTAACGCGGCTGGAGGCTGCCCTGCATCGCGCCAAGCGGGCAGGCCGCAACTGCGTCGAACTGGCCATGGCACGCTAAAAAGGCGGCGGCCCGCTTTCGCAAGCCGCCGCAAAGCACGATAGATAGATGATGATCGTCATCCACGTGTGATATATTACATCCATAATAAAAATAATCAAGGAGAGGATCATGCGTGTCAGTAGGGAGCAAGCGGCCCAGAACCGCGAACGCATTGTTGAAACGGCATCCCGGCTGTTCCGGGAAAAAGGCTACGACGGCATCGGCGTGGCCGACCTGATGAAAAGCGCCGGCCTGACGCACGGCGGCTTTTACGGCCATTTCGCCTCCAAGGAAGACTTGCTGGCCGAAGCTTTCGGCAAGGCGATGGAAAATTCCGCAAAGCGCTGGCGCGAGCTGCTGGCCGAACGACCGGCCAATCCGCGCTCCGCACTGGCCCATATGTACCTGACTGCCAAGCACCGCGACAACCCCGGCAAGGGTTGCGCGCTGGCCTCGCTCGGCCCCGATGTGTCGCGGGTCGGTCCGGAAGTGCGGCAGGCGATGGACGACAGCTTCAAGGCGCAACTCGAGGCGCTGGCGCAGGCCCTTCCCGGCGAACCCGGGCAGGCAAGGCGCGATGCCATTGCTGCCTATGCCGCCATGGTGGGCGGCCTGGTACTGGCCCGCTCGGTGGCGGATAAAAAACAGTCCGACGAAATCCTGGCAGCGGTGCTGTCCTCCCTGGAACAGGATCGCTGATGTTGGCCTGGCTTCGAAGCTACCGGCGCGCGATGCTGCCGGGCGATATCAGTGCGGGTATCGTGGTGGCGATGATGATGATCCCGCAAGGCATGGCTTATGCGCTGGTGGCGGGCTTGCCGCCGGTGACAGGCATTTATGCCAGCATCCTGCCTCCGATCGTTTACGCGATCTTCGGCACCAGCATGACGCAATCGGTCGGCCCCATGGCGATCGTGTCGCTGATGACGGCGGCGATCATCGGCCCGATGGCGACAGCCGGTTCCGGCCTGTACTCGGTGCTGGCGGCGCAACTGGCGCTGGTGGCGGGCGCGGTGCTGCTGCTGTGCGGCCTGCTGCGGCTCGGCTTCCTTGCCAACTTCTTCTCGCGTCCCGTGATGAGCGGCTTTACCGTCGGTTCCGCGCTGGTGATCGCGTGGGGCCAGCTGAAGCCCCTGCTGGGGGTAGAGCTGCCGCACTGGCACGGCCCGAGCGCCGCGATGGGACTGGGTTCCGTGCTGCTGCTGGTACTGTCGCGCAGCCATCTTGCGCCCATGCTGCGCGCCCTCGGCATGAAGCCGGCGCGCGCGGACATGGCGACGCGCCTGGCGCCGATGCTGGTGGTGCTGCTTGGCCTGGTGCTGGTACAGTTGCTGGGGCTGGATGCGCTGGGCGTGAAAACCACCGGCAATGTGCCGAACGGCCTGCCGCAACTGAACCTGGCCATGTCGCAGGCGCACTGGCAGCAACTGCTGCAACCGGGCCTGCTGGTCGGCTTCGTGATCTTCATCATGAGCATGTCGGCGGCGCAGTCGCTGGCCTTGAAGCGCAATGAAAAGCTGGTCAGCAACCGCGAACTGCTTGGCTTGGGCGCGGCCAACCTGGCCAGCATGGTGTCGGGCGCATTTCCTGTTACCGGCAGCATGTCGCGCTCCGCAGTGAATTTTGCGGCCGGCGCGCAGACGCCCCTGGCCAGCATCATCACCGCCGCCTTGCTGGCGGTGGCGCTGGTAGCGCCGAACGGCTGGCTGGCATTGCTGCCGATGCCGGTGCTGGCGGCGACCATTATCGTCGCCGTGCTGGGCATGCTGGAGCTGGGCACACTGCGTACCGCGTGGCGCTACGACCGCGGCGATGCCCTGGCGTGGTTTGCCAGTGCCGCCGGCGTGGTGGCGCTGGGCGTGGAAGCGGGCGTGCTGGTGGGCGTGGCGCTGTCGATGGGCACCCTGATCTGGCGCGCCAGCCGGCCGCATATCGCGGTGCTGGGACGCATTGCGGGCAGCGAGCATTTCCGCAATATCGAAAGGTATCCTGCCGAAACCCGGCCTGGCTTGCTGGCCTTGCGCATCGATGCCAACCTGTTCTTCGGCAATGTGGAAGCGGTGCAGGAGCGCATCGAGGATGAATTGCGCAGCCACCCGACCGCACGCAACCTGGTGCTGGTGATGACGGCGGTCAGTTCGATCGATACTTCGGCGCTGTTTGCACTGTCGGAACTGAACACAAGCCTGGCGCGGCGGGGTATCGGCTTCCACCTGGCCGAGGTCAAGGGGCCGGTGATGGACCGCCTGCGCCAGTCCGACCTGTTGCAAACGCTGAACGGCGAAGTCTTCCTCAGCATCGACATCGCGGACAAAAAGTTGCAGTAGCCGCAGGATTGGGTATGATCGCTGCAACATGAGCGGCATATCCATCAAACGATTCTGGGCAGGCTTGCTACTCGCCGCGTGGGCGCTGACCGCCCTTGGCGCGGACCCTGCGGGTGCCCACGTCCTTTTGTTCAACTCCTACAGTCCGGGGCGCCCGGGGATCGACAGCGTCACCGACGCTTTCGTGCAGCGCCTGCGCGAAAGCGGCATTTCGCTCGATCATATCCATGTCGAATTCCTGAACCAGGAGCAGCCCAATGCGGCCCTGGTGGCGCCGGCGCGGCGCGCCTTGCTGATGGCGCAGTACGGCGGCGGTCGCATCGATATGCTGGTAGTGCTGCAGCAGCCGGCGCTGAACTTCGTCGTGCACGAGCTGGCGGACCTGGCGCCGGAGGCGCCTTTGCTGACCGACAGCGAGCCGTCGACGGTGCAACTGGCCGGCAGCCGGCGCCCGGTTTTCCTGTACACCATCGTTCCGGACCTGGGCGCCACCGTCAAGGACATCATGGACCTTTTGCCGCGCACGCGGCGCGTGGTGATACCGGGCGGCGTCAGTGAAGCCGACAGTGCTTTCCAGCGCCAGGCAGAAGTCGACCTGGCGCCGTGGCTGCGCCGCCTGCAGGTCGAATTCCTGCAGAACATGAGCTGGGCCGAACAAATGCGCTACATCGGCAACCTGACGCAGGATACCGTGGTGGTGACGGGCATGTTCAACCGCGATCGCGACGGCTATTCGCTGCCCACCATCGATGCCGCGCGCGACACGATGCGCGCGGCAAACGTGCCGGTGTTTGCGCTGTTCGACAGCATTGTGGGCGAGGGTGCAGTGGGTGGCGCGGTGCGCAACCTGCGCCAATCCGGGCGCGAGCTGGCGGAACACCTACTGGCCGTCATGGCAGGCCGGCTGGCCGCCAACGGCGCACTGACCAAGGTGCCGGTCGGGCCGGTGCAAAGCCTGTACGACTGGCGCCAGCTCGAACGCTGGCATATCGACCCTGCGCCGCTGCAGGGCGCAACCATCCTGTTCCAGCCACCGTCGCTGTGGCAAGCCTATCGCGGCGCGGTCCTTGGTGCTGGCGGCGTGATCGTCATGCTGGCCGGACTGCTGGCGGCAATGCTGGTGCGGCGGCGCCGCTTCGGTTGAATCCACCCGTGGCCTGATACGTTTCTGCACAATCGCGCCATTGACGCCGCTGGGCCTTTGGCCGTAAGGTACACTCCCGGAACCGTTACCAACCTGAGCTTCGGGAGCACCATGAAACAGATTGTCGCAGCACTCGCCATCGCAGCAGCCTTCAGTTCTCCATCCTTCGCAGCAGCCAAGCCCGGTAGTGCCGATGCCCGTTTCACCGCCATCCACAAGGCGGAATGGAAATGGCGCCTGCAACAGCGCCTGGAAGACGATGAGGACGATGTGCGCGGCGTTGAGAGCCGCCTGCCGAACGTCAGCCTCGCGGTGCAGGTGGAGCGCCAGAAAAAATGGGAAGACACGCTGCGCCAACTCGAAAGCATCAAGCCCGAACAGCTTTCGAACAAGGAGCGCATCAACTACCAGGTGTACCGTGCGCAGGTCGCCGCGCTGCTGGATAACCAGCGCTTCCGCGAATACGAAAAGCCGCTGAACGCCGACTCTTCGTTCTGGGGCAACCTGGCGGGCGAAGCGCGCAAATCCTTCCGCACTGCGGAAGACTACCGCAATTACGTGGCGCAATTGAACGACGTGCCGCGCTACTTCAGCGAAGAGATCACCAATATGCGCGCCGGCCTGGCGCGCGGCTTCACGCCGCCCAAGGTCACGCTGGAAGGCCGCGACAAGTCGATTACCTCGGTCACCGACGCCAAGCCGGAAGACGTGGTGTTCTTCAAGCCGTTCAAGGAAATGCCGAACGTGATCCCGGCCGCCGAGCAGCAAGCCCTGAAAGCTGAAGGCTTGAAAGCGATCCGCGAGAAAGTGATCCCGGCGCACGCCGAGCTGCTGAAATTCATGCGCGAGGAATACGTCCCGAAAGCCAAGGAAGCGCTGGCCGCTGAAAGCTACCCGGACGGCAAAGCGTATTACCAGTCAAAGATTGTTGAATTCACGACCACCACGCTGAGCGCCGACCAGATCCATCAGATCGGCCTGGACGAGATGGCGAAGATCCGCGCCGAGATGCAGGACGTGATGAAGCAGGTTGGCTTCAAGGGCGACCTGCCGGCTTTCCTGCAATTCCTGCGCACCGACCCGCAGTTCTATGCCAGGACGCCGGAAGAACTGCTGATGCGCGCGGCATGGATCGCCAAGAAGTTCGACGGCAAGGTCGCCGACTATTTCGGCCGCCTGCCGCGCAGCCGCTTCGCCATCATCCCGGTGGCGCCGGAGATTGCGCCGTTCTACACCTCGGGCCGCGGCGGCCCTGGCGGTTACTGGGTCAACACCTATAACTTGCCGGCCCGCCCGTTGTATTCGCTGCCGGCGCTGACCTTGCATGAATCGGCGCCGGGTCACGCTTTCCAGATGCCGATCGCGCTGGAGCAGAAGGGCCGCCCGCCGTTCCGCAACGCCTACATCTCCGCATACGGCGAGGGCTGGGCGCTGTATTCCGAACGCCTGGGCAGCGAGATGGGCATCTACGAGACGCCGTATGAAGTGTTCGGCATGTTGAGCTACCAGGCCTGGCGCGCATCGCGCCTGGTGGTGGACACCGGCGTGCACGCCAAAGGCTGGACCCGCGAGCAGGCGCAGCAGTACCTGATGGAGAATACGGCGCTGTCTTCGCACGAAGTCATGACCGAAGTGGATCGCTATATTTCATGGCCGGGCCAGGCGCTGTCTTACTACCTGGGCGAGATGGCGATCTTTGAAGCGCGCAAGAAGGCGGAAAAAGCCTTGGGCAGCAAGTTCGACATCCGCGCCTTCCACGACACCATCCTGGAGCTGGGTTCGGTGCCGCTGCCGGTGCTGCAGGCGCGCATCGACGAATTCATCGCCAGCGGCGGCAAGAGCCCTTATCCGAAGGAATAAGCGCACCTGTGTGGTGCATTGCCTTATGCTGGTGCAAAAAAAGTGAGAGAATCACTTGAAAATACTGGCATGAGTCTTGCAGATATAGGTCACATGACTGATCGCACTACACTGACCGTAACAAACCAGGGGAACCGTCCTATCCAGGTCGGCTCCCATTTCCACTTTTTTGAAGTCGATTCGGCGCTGCAGTTCGAGCGCTGGAAGGCGTATGGCATGCGGCTCGATATCGCGCCGGGAACGGCGCTGCGCTTCGAGCCGGGCAAGGCGCACACCATCACGCTGGTGCGCCTTGAGGGGGATGCGGAAGTGGCCGGCTTCAGTGCTGGCGCAAGACGATAGGCGCCATCAGTTCGGGATGCCTGCCGAGGTGGCCTTCGAAACCGGCGCGAATGGCCGCCATATCTGTTTCTTCGTCGCCGGTCATCCACACGTGCTCTGTCATGCCCAGGGTCTTGTTCGGGTAATCGATATACACCAGCACCAGCGGCACCTTGGCGGCCAGCGCCAGTTGGTAGAAGCCGCTTTTCCAGTAAGGCTTGTAGCCGCGCGTGCCTTCCGGCGTGATGCCGACCCAGTACCAGTCTTCCTTCAGCATGGCATCGGCCTGGGCCTGGATCAGGCCTTGCGGCGCACTGCGGTCAACCGGTGCGCCGCCCAGGTAATAGAACCAGCGGCCCAGCAGCGGGATCTTGAACAGGCTGTGCTTGGCCAGCCAGCGGAATGGCAGGTTCAGCGCCCATTTGCCGAGCAGCCCGATGATGAAATCCCAGTTCGAGGTATGTGGGTACACCACAGCGATGCCGCGCGGTTCCGGCAGCGGCTTGAACTTCATCTGCCAGCCGAATGCATGCAACAGGCGTAAGGCGACGCGCTGCTTTAGTGTTGGCAGTTTGTCCGCCTCTAGCTTATAGTAATTCATGCCTTCCCCATTGTTTTATTGGCACCATTAATTGTTAGTTACCTTTGGTGCCGAAAAATTGTGCGGCGGTATTCTATCCCGCCGGTCCTCCGGGCAGCAAGGTGAAATTATGACAAGGCAAGTCTTGTGCGTCGCCGCTACAACGGCAGCGCTGCCGGCGGCTTTGCTTGCCGCCGAACTGACGTTCGATGTCTGCCATGTGGCCGGCCTGGCCGAGGCAGCGGCGGCCTTGCGCGAACAGCACTTCCCGGTCGGCTTGCTGGTGCTCGATCACTGGGACGGCCCGCTCACTGAACTCGACCATTTCCTGCGCCGTCACAGCGGCCTGCGTTGGGTCGCCGTATTCCTGCCGCAGGCGCTGGAAGAAGCGGCTTTCCGCCAACTGGTGCACGATCACTGCGTCGATTTCCACACTTGGCCGCTGGACGCGGCGCGCCTCAGCCATACGCTGGGACATGCGCTTGGGCTGGCGGCACTTGCCGGGCTGGGGCATTTGCCGGAAGAGTGCCAGTCGATGCGGCTGACCGGGCGCAGCACAGCCATTACGCTGCTGCGCCAGCAGGTACTGAAAGTAGCCGGCGCCGACGCGCCGGTGCTGATCTGGGGCGAAAGCGGCACCGGCAAGGAGCTTGTGGCGCGCGCGATACATGAGCATTCGGGCCGCAGCGGCGGGCCCTTCGTGCCCATCAATTGCGGCGCGATCCCGGCCTCGCTGGTGCAATCCGAACTGTTCGGCTATGAGAAGGGCGCCTTTACCGGCGCCGGTCCCGGCAAATGCGGGCTGATCGAGTCGGCCAGCGGCGGTTCCATTTTCCTGGACGAAATCGGCGATCTGCCGCTGGAGCTGCAAGCCAACCTGCTGCGCTTCCTTCAGGAGAAAACCATTTACCGCGTGGGCGGGACGCGCAGTGTGCCGGTCGACGCACGGGTGATCGCGGCTTCGCACGTCAAGCTGAGCGAAGCGGTCGAACGCGGCCTGTTCCGGGAAGATTTGTTCTACCGGCTGAATGTCCTGACCCTGCAAGTGCCGGCCTTGCGCGAACGGCGCGACGACGTTGTGGCGCTCGCGCACGAAGTCTTCCACAGTTACGCCACCGAGCGTGCGCGCCGCGTGCGCGGCTTCAGCAACAGCGCCCTGCGGGCCCTGCGTGCGCACGACTGGCCCGGCAATGTGCGCGAATTGCTGAACCGCGTGCGGCGCGCGGCCGTGATGGCCGATGGGGCCTTGATCCACCCGCATGACCTCGAACTGGATGGGCTCGATAGCACCGCCGCTGCCGAAGACCTTGTCACTACGCGTGCCAGTGCTGAACGGATGGCGCTGCAAGGACGGATCGATGCCGGCCACAGCATTACCTCGGTGGCGCGCGAACTTGGCGTGTCGCGCATGACGCTTTACCGGCTGATGGCCAAGCATGGCATCCAGCGTCCTGCGCGGGGCGGCGAAGATTGAGGCTGCGAACAGCCGAGTAACAAAGATGTGACATTGCTGCGCCGCGTTTTTCTCCCCTTATCTCCTATGGTGGTAGGCAGGGCGTGGCTCCAGGCCTGTCACAGTTGCGTGACAAACTGGCCTCCGTGATGCATGCCACTTGCTGCGCCGCCGCACCAAAGTCGAGCAATTTCAACAGCTTAGTGAAGGTGGCATCAAGCTTGCGATATCGGTTCTGGCCCCAGCTTTGCGGGCGCTTGAAGAACACGACATCAGCGAGGACGAGATGAAGAAAACATTGCTTGCAGCAGCCATCGCACTGGCGATGGGTAGTGCATTCGCGCAGGAGACTCCGCCGCCCAACGTGAGCCAGGCCGGGCCGGGCGCCCAGGCCAACGACAATTCCACGGCCACCCAGGACAGCAGCCAGGCCAATGCCAACAACAACAGTAGCGGTGCGGCCGATGCGGCCGCCATCGGCGCCGCAGCAGCCAACAACGGCGCGACGGCGACATCATCAATGACCAATGCCTTCAATACTTCGACGGCGACCGCCGTCAGCACCCTGACCGGCACGGTCACCAATAACACCATCAACAATATCGGCAATGTAGCCAGCAATGGCGGCAATGCCAATGGCGGTGCGGGCGCCGGCGCGATTGCCGGCGGCGCAGCTGGCGGCAATGCGAACGGCAGCGGCGGCGCGGGCGGCATGTCCAGCGGCGGCGCCGGCGCGGCAGGTGCGGCTGGCGGCGTGGCATTCAATGGCAGCGCCCTCGGCGGGAATGGCAGCGGTGGCGGCGGATCGGGCGGGGCAGCGACTGCCGGCGCTGGAACTGGCGGCACCACCGGTGCTGGCGGCCTGGCTGCCGGTGCTGCGAGCGGCCGCGGTGGCGACGGTGCGCGCGGCGGTGAGGGCGGCGCAGGTGGTGCGGGCGGCGCAGTCGTGGCAGGCGCAGGCGGCGCCGGCGGTGCCGGCGGTGCGGCTGCGGGCGGCGCTGGCGGCCTGGTTGGAACTGCCGGCAGCGGTGCCGGCGGCGCCACTGGCGCTGCCACCGGTGCCCGCGGCGGCGACGGCGGCGCAACAGGTGCTGCCAGCGGCGGTGCGGGCGGGGCAGGCGGGGCAGGCGGGGCAGCAGGCGCCGGCGGCCTGGCTGGCGCGACTGGCAGTGTTGCGACCGGCGCGTCGACCTCGACGCAATCTTCGGCTGGCGGCGCAGCGTCAAGCGGCAGCGCCGGTTCCAGCAATACCGCGTCGAACGGCACCAGCGGCACCGAGCCGCTGACCATCCCCGGCATGGGCGACCAGAACAGCACTGGCGGCACCACCGGCACGGCCGACGGCCGCTCGGCCAATACCGGCAACGCCTCGACTTCCGGCGCCGGCACCAGTGGCGCTGGCGGCACCGGCGGCGCGGGCGGTGGCGGCGGTGCCGGTGCGGCTGGCGGCAGCGGCGCGGCAGCCAGCAATACCGCAGGCAATGGCGCTGCTGGCGGGGCCAATAGTTCGGGCGCCGGCGGCGGCAGCGGCGCGGTGGCGGCAACTGGCGGTGCGGGAGCGGCCGGCACCGGCGGCGCCGGCGGCGGCGGGGCGGCGGGCGGTAATGGCACCAGCACCGGCGGCGCGGGTGCGGCCGGCGGTGCGGGCGGGAATGGCGGCTCCAGCGGCATGGCAAGCAATACCGCTGGTTCGAGCGGCGGGGCCACCGGCGGTACGGGCGGCGCAGCGACGGGCGGCGCTGGTAGCGGTGCGGCCGGCACCGGAGGGGCTGCGACCAACGGCAGTGCCACGGCAGGCGACGGCGGTGCGGGCGGCGCCGGCGGCGGCGGCAATGTAGCTGGCGCGGGCGGCGATGGCGGCACCAATACCGCAGGCAATGCGACCGGCGGCAATGCCACGGGCGGCAATGGCGGGGCTGGCGGCAGCAACAGCGTTACTGCCGGCACCTTCGACATGTCGAACACCATGAGCGGCGTCGGGCAGTCGGCGGCGGGCATCATGGTGATCAGCCAGAACAACGGCATGTCCTCGCTGGTGCAGCAGAGTGTGAACGTGCAGGCCAACCTGGCCGTGGGTAAATAACCCGCGCGGCATCATGCGAAGCTTAGGCAGGCCAGTGCTAGTCCTGGCCCTGAGCGCCGCAGTGGCGCCGGGTCTGGCGGCAGCGTCCCCTTGGGTGGGCGCGCTGCCGCTTGGCCCGCTGTCTGCCGCGGCCGGCCCGCCCCCGCCCGAATCGCGGCCCGAATCGCGGCTCGCGCCCGTGGTTCCGCAGGTGGCAGGCAATGAGCGCCCCGCGCAGGATGAGCGCCTTGAACAGATGCGCGGCGGCAGCGATGCGCCGTGGAGCGATATGAAGCTGGCCGGCACCGTGGCTAACAACAGTGCGGTGAACGTCGTTACCGGTGCCAATATCGTAACTGACGGTGCGTTCAGCAACGCGTCGGGCATGCCGATGGTGATCCAGAACTCGGGCGCCAACGTGTTGATCCAGAATGCAACCATCGTCAACGTGCAGATCAAATGAGAGGCCTCATCAGCGTTCTGGCATTGCTGCCGGCATTTGCCGTGCAGGCCGCCGACTTTGCAGCCGGCGGCGCCAGTTTTATGGTGCCGGTGACCAGCCTGAAAGAGGCACGCTTCCGCACGACGGTGCGGCAGCAATACGATTTCAGTTGTGGCTCTGCGGCCTTGGCGACCTTGCTCAGCCACCACTACGACTTTCCGGTCACGGAACAGGAAATCTTCCGTGACATGTTCGTGCGCGGCGACCAGCCGCGCATCCGGCGCGAGGGCTTTTCCTTGCTGGACATGAAGCGCTATCTGGCCACGCGCGGCTTCACGGCGGACGGCTTCGAGCAGGCGCTGGACAAGCTGGCCCAGGCTGGATTGCCGGCGATCGTGCTAGTGGCCGATAACGGCTATCGCCACTTCGTGGTGATCAAGGGCGTGCAGGGCGAGCGGGTGCTGATCGGGGATCCGGCCGGCGGCACGCGCGCCTTGTCGCGCCAGGGCTTTGAAGCGATCTGGCAGAACCGCCTGCTGTTCGTGATCCATGGGCGGCCCGGCAAGCCGCACTTCAATGAAGCGGCGGACTGGCGCGTGGCGCCGCAGGCGCTGCTGTCGGAGGGCATTGTGCGCGACAGCCTGCGCGATGTGACACTGCCAAAGCTGGGCGCCAGTGATTTTTGAGAGGAGGTCGGCATGAAGCGAGGAATCGGCGCAGGTGCGTGCTGGTGGCTGGTGTTGGCGATGCCTGCCATGGCACAGGGCCCGCCTGAGGGCTGGGCTCCCGCGCCTGACGCGCAATTGGAACAAGCCCGTGGCGGTTTTGAGAACGCCAGCGGCTTGCTGGTAGCGCTGGGCGTCGAGCGCATGGTCGAAGTGAATGGCGTGGTGGTGGCGCGCAACCGCGTGGAGCTGGCCGACGTGGCGCGCTTGGCCAATTCGCCCGAGGCGGGTGCGGCCCTGGCGCCAATACTGGTGCAGAACAATGCGAACGGACAGTTGATCCGCAGCCTGACCACGATCGACCTGACGGTCAATGCGCTGTCGACCCTGAAAGGACTGAACCTGGAGGGCAACCTGCGCCAGGCATTAACCAACGTCATTGTGCCCCGCTAGGGAGGGAACGATGCTTGCAAAGAATTTCGCGGCCGGGATCATGCTCCTTGCGAGCCAGTCGGCGCTGGCCCAGGTGCCGACTGAACAGCGCAGCAATGCGGAACTGGCCGCCGAGCTGACCGAGTTGAAGCAGGCGCTGGCCGAACAGCGCGCCTTGCTGGAAGACTTGCGGCGCCAGGTGGCGGAGGAGCGGCTGGCTTCCGCGCGCGGCACCGGCGGTGCAGGTGCCGCGGCGGGCGCTGCGCAAAGCCAGCCGCAGCCCAACGTGCCGCCGCCGGGCGGTGCGCCGCAGCCGGCACTGGCCGTGGGACAGCCGCCGAAGCGCGACAGCAAACCGCCGGAAGTGGCGCCGATCTTTGAAAACCCTGGCGTGCTGACTGCGCGCGGCAAGTTGGTTCTTGAGCCCGCTTTCCAGTTCGGCTATTCCTCCAGCAACCGCGTTGCATTGGTGGGCTATACCATCATCCCCGCCTTGCTGATCGGCCTGATCGACGTGCGCGAAGTGAAGCGCAACACCAGCACAGCCACCCTGAGCGGGCGTTATGGCGTGAGCAACCGCACCGAACTCGAGTTGCGCCTGCCCTACATTTACCGCTCCGATTCCACCGTCAGCCGCGAAGTATTCACCGGCACGGCGGTCGAAAAAGTATTTGACGTCAGCGGCCATGCCGTGGGCGACGTCGAACTCTCGCTGCGCCACCAGCTCAATGATGGCGGCGCCGACAAGCCATACTATGTGGCGGGCCTGCGTTTCAAGACGCGCACCGGGCGCGACCCGTTTGACGTCGTGACGGACTGCGTGCGGCGCTGCATCGGCGAGAACGCGACCGGTACCGGCTTGCCGCTGGAACTGCCGACCGGTTCCGGCTTCTACGCCTTGCAGCCCAGCCTGACGTGGCTGTACCCGAGCGATCCGGCGGTCCTCTTCGGCAGCGTGAGCTACCTGCACAACTTCCAGCGCAAGAACCTGAGCCGTTTGGTGCTCGATGGCGAGCGCGAACCGCTCGGTACCGTGAAGCCGGGCGCGGTGATCGGTTTCAATTTCGGCGTTGGCCTGGCGCTGAATGAAAAAGCTTCCCTCAGCTTCGGTTACGACCATAGCTCGATCGCGCGCACGCGGCAGAATGGCGTTCCCGCACCGGGCTCGGTGCGCACGCAACTGGGCACCTTGCTGGTGGGGTTTTCCTACCGGCTGAACGCGAAACAGACGGTCAATGTTTCGGTGGGAGCCGGCTTGACGCGCGATACGCCGGACGTCTCCGTCATGCTGCGGGTACCGACGAGCATGTAGTTGCCGTTTACGCTAATCTAGCGTTTTGGCAACTAACAAGAGGGAGATCGCATGATCCTGAAAAAGCTCGCCGTACCGTTTGCAATCGCCGCCATTGCAGGCGCCGCACAAGCCGCAGCGCCGATGGCGAAAACCCAAGCTGGCTTCTACCGCATGAATGTGGGCGACTTCGAGGTGACCGTGCTGAACGACGGCACAATTGACCTGCCGATGGATCAGCTGCTGCACCAGAAGCCTGAGAAAACCAACAAGGCACTGGAGCATAATTTCCTGAAGACGCCGGTGGAAACCTCGGTCAACGCCTTCCTGGTCAACACTGGTTCGAAACTGGTGCTGATCGATACCGGCGCCGGCGGCCTGTTCGGCCCAACCCTGGGCAATATCCTGACCAGCCTGAAAGCGGCCGGCTACCAGCCAGAGCAGGTTGACGAGATCTACATCACCCACTTGCACGGCGACCACGTCGGCGGCCTGGGTGCGCAGGATAAGCCAGCCTTCCCGAACGCTGTGGTGCGCATGGACAAGCGTGATGCGGATTTCTTCCTGAGCAAAGCGAACCTGGATAAGGCCAGCGCTGAAGCGAAGGGCAATTTCCAGGGGCCGATCAGTGCGGTGTCCGGTTATGCAGGCAAGGTCAAGCCATTTGAAGGCAATACCGAACTGGTGCCAGGCGTGCGGTCGACTTCCAGCTATGGCCATACGCCGGGCCACACTACGTATGTGGTGGAGAGCAAAGGGCAGAAGCTGGTGCTGATTGGCGACTTGATGCACAACGCGGCGGTGCAATTCCCTGATCCGGGTGTGACGATCCAGTTTGACAGCGATTCGAAGGCAGCGTTGGCCCAGCGCAAGGCGGCGTTTGCGGAAGCCGCGAAGCAGGGCTATTGGATGGGGGCGGCGCACTTGCCGTTCCCGGGCGTGGGGCATTTGCGGGCGGAAGGGAAGGGGTATCGGTTCTTTCCTGTGAACTATTCTGCGAACCGTTAAACCGGTAAACCGGTAAACCGGTGTCTGACCCGCAGGGTCAGACACCTGGCCGTCCGGCTGGGATGCCGGTTTAGGCGAGCGCTGGATAGTCGGTATATCCTTCGGCCGACGGCGCATAGAACAACTCCGGTCGCTGCGCATTCAATGCCGCGCCAGTCTGCAGGCGGCGCGGCAGATCTGGATTGGCAATGAAGTCCTTGCCCCAGGCAATCGCATCCGCACGTCCTTCGGCCAAGGCCGCTTGCGCGCCCGCCACATCAAACTTCTCGTTGGCGATATAGACCCCGCCGAATTCGCGCTTCAGCAACGGGCCTAGCGAGTCATCGCCAACGGCTTCGCGGGCTGCGATGAAGGCAATGCCACGCTTGCCCAGTTCGCGCGCTACATAGCCGAAGGTTTCCGCGGGCGCCGAATCGCCCATGTCGTGCGCATCGCGGCGCGGCGCCAGGTGCATGCCAACGCGATCGGCACCCCAGACGCCAATCACGGCATCGGTCACTTCCAGCATCAGGCGGGCACGGTTTTCAATGCTGCCGCCGTATTGGTCATTGCGCTGGTTGGTCGAATCCTGCAGGAACTGGTCGAGCAGGTAGCCATTGGCGCCGTGGATTTCCACGCCATCGAAGCCCGCTTTCCTGGCGTTTTCGGCGCCCTTGCGATAAGCCTCGACCACGCCGGCGATTTCGGCGGTATCCAGTGCGCGCGGCACCGCGTATGGGCGTGGAGGGCGCAGCAGGCTGACATTGCCCTTGGCTGCAATTGCGCTTGGCGCCACCGGAGCCTGGCCGTCCAGCAGGCTAGGGTCGGAAATACGGCCCACGTGCCACAGTTGCAGCACGATCTTGCCGCCCTTGGCGTGCACCGCTTCGGTAACCAGCTTCCAGCCTTCAACCTGTTCGTCGGACCAGATGCCAGGGGTATTTTCATAGCCCACGCCCTCAGGAGTAACGGAAGTCGCTTCGCTGATGATCAGGCCAGCGGTGGCGCGCTGCGCGTAGTACTCGGCCATCAAGGCATTCGGCACGCGCTTGCCGCCAACGGCGCGCGAACGGGTGAGGGGCGCCATGATGACGCGGTTTTTCAGGGTCAGGGCGCCGATGGTGATGGAGTCGAACAGGGTGCTCATAAGGTATTCCTCTCATGCTCAATAAATTGCAGGATGACCTCCTCATTGCGCTTGAAGAAATTCCACTGGCCGATCCGCTGCACCGTTACCAGTCCCGCTTTTTGCAGGATGGTGAGGTGGCCGGAGACGGTCGATTGCGACAAGCCGGTCTGCTTGTCGATCATGCCGGCGCAGACGCCCAGGGACAGCGGCGCGACCTGTTCGCTGAACCAGGCGTCCGGCTCTTTCAGCCAGGACAGGATCTGGCGCCGGACCGGATTGGCCAGGGCCTTGTGGATTGCATCAATGTCAATTGAGTTGGTCATATTTCGGTGTTTCACGATAAGTATATCGGAAAATACCGATACATATATCGGAGCATGGCGATGAAATTCAAGACTTGTTTTTATGCTAAGTGGTAAAGCACCAGCGCTACGACGGCCGGCACGGTCTGCACGAAGATGATGCGCTTGCTCACGGTCAGGCCGCCCCAGATGCCGGCGACGGCAATGCACAGCAGGCCATAAGTAATGAAGGCGGAACGCACCGCCGGTTCACCATGTAACAAGCCGACAGCCAATGCCGCCACCAGGAAGCCGTTATAGCAGCCCTGGTTCGACATGGCCGGCTTGACGATGGCCGCCTTTTCCGCAGACAGTCCGAACACGCGGCGGCCGCGGGTATCGAAGAAGACGGTTTCCAGCAGGACGATATAAACGTGGATCAGCAGGACGATGGCGACGGCGATCTGCGCGAACAGCAGCATTGGGGAGCTCCCTGAAAGTTATGGACCCCAATGATATACTGTCGGCCTTCTCCTGCGGGGACGACCTCGCCGCAAGACCAGGGAGCCAGGCGGGGACGACCCCGTCATGACTTGGGAGAGCATCATGCATTGGATCGTCCTGTTACTCGCTGGCCTGCTGGAAGTAGTGTGGGCTGTCGGACTCAAATACACCGAAGGTTTCACCAAACTGCTGCCAAGCGCCGTCACGCTGGCCGCCATGGCCGGCAGCGTCATCCTGCTTGGGCTGGCGCTGCGCGCACTGCCGCTGGGAACCGCTTACGCCATCTGGACCGGCATCGGTACCGTGGGCACTGTCATCTGGGGCATCATGATGCTGAACGAGCCGGCCAGCGTGGCGCGCCTGGTGTGCATCGCCATGATCGTGCTTGGCATCGCCGGCCTGAAAATCCTCTCGCCGCACTAATCGCTGCGCGGGCCGACGCCCGATTCGCCCGACCAGCGTGCGTAGATACGCGCCAGTTCGCCGCTATCGCTCAGCTTCCGGACCGCAGCGGCCAGCAACGGCGCTGCCTGCGGCGGCGCCTTCTTGCTCACCCACAGGAACATCGAGTCTTCTTGCAGGATGGCGGGCACCAGCTTGACCTTGCCTTGCAGTTTTTGTTCGCGGATCAGCCAGTGCAGGGTCAACTCGTTCATATAGAAATAGCGCCCATGGCCGGCCAGGATTTTCCGCAGGTTGGTGACGTTGCTGCCGGTGCTGTCATCGACTGTAATGCCGCGTGCGCGCAACTGGTCGATATAGGCGGCGCCGCGGGAGGTTGTGACAAGGGCGTTGAGGCGAGCCAGGTCGTCCAGCGAATTGATTTCAGCGGTATCGTCGGCGGCCGCCGCCAGGCGTTGGCGCGAGATGTACAAAGGCTGGGGAATGGCGATGGCAATATGGCGGCGCAATGGCGTCGAAACCAGGGCGCAGGCAATATCGGCGTTGCCAAGGCGTAGATTCTGTTCGATTACCAGCGCCGAGCGGATGTCGTCCAGGCCCGTGAAGCGAATCCGCGGTTCGATGCGGGAGATGGCTGCAAGAATGTCGGGGCAGACCCCAGTGGATGCGCTGCCGTCTTGCTGGATCCATTTCGGCGGAAGGCTTTCCTGGCCGGTGACGCGCAATACAAGGTCGGCGGCACCCGCCATAAACGGCAGTGCCGCAAGCAGCAACGCGCTCGCTGCGCGCATCGGGTCAAGCGCGGCAAGTGGGAATATTTTCATATTGTTTACCCCCTTACCGCGATTTTAGAACTAATGGCTATCAGACGAAAGAGTCACTCACTTTGGCGAGGTAGAACCATTCGGCATTCGGTTTTGCATTGACGTCGGGGAACAACATATAAGCGTCGAACGGCGCCAGCACGGCACTGCCATCGGCGCGGCGGCCGATCTCGTCGCCGACCGACAGTCGGTCGAAGCTGGACCAGGTGCGGCTGAAAGCATCGGCGGGATCCAGTTTGTCGTGCACTTCGATCATCGACAGGTATTCCATGTCTTCCAGCGCGATTGGCTGCGGCTTGGGCGCGTCGATCAGGCCGAAATGGGCCAGTACGTTCATGATGGCGCGGTAGGCCACGTCAGGCGCATTCGGGTCGAAGTGCTGGCCGCATTCCAGGGTCAGGGCCATGCCGCCGGTGCTGCGCATGTATTCGGTAGTGCCGACGCCATATTTCAGGACGGTCTGCACTTCGCTGTGGTTGCGCAGGCGGCGCTGTACGCCGGCGCCATAGGTGGCCATCCAGCCGTCGACGAAGCGCTTGACGCCGAGGATGCGCGCCATGGCGCGTTCTTCCGCTTCGTGCTTGAAGGGTTGCAAGGTGCCGTCGTTATTGCGCGGACCCACCATGACGAAAGGCTGGCTCTGGGCGTTGAAGGAATGCAGGTCCAGCAGGATTTCATGCTGGCCGAGCAGGGGGCACAGCCAGTTGGCGATGTGGTCCTCGAAGTCTTGCGGGGTGTCGGTTGGGAACAGGTTGCGGTTCAGGTTACGATCGCCGGAGCGCTCGCCTTTCTGGTATGCCAGCGGATTGGTGATCGGCACGAAGGTCACGCTGCCATTCAGGATGTGCAGCTCGCCTTTGTCCAGTTGCTCCATGACGCGCAGGATGCCTTTGGTGCCGCAGGTTTCGTTGCCGTGCACGGCGCCAGTGATGATCAGGCGGCGGCCCTTGGCCTGGCCGGTGTAATTGACAGATTTGAAATGCATTTTGCTGGCGTCGGTCATGCTGTTCCCTGGTGGCGAATAAGTGGCCAATATTCTAGCGCAGGTACAATGCGCGCATGAATCGATCTTCCCGCGTCCATGGCCTGGATACTTTGCGCGCGCTGGCCATCATGCTGGTGTTTGCCAACCATTACATGTCCTTCGTCAGCCACCAACCGACCTTTGGCTGGTTCAGCGAAATCGGCTGGGCCGGCGTGGATTTGTTCTTTGCGCTTTCCGGTTACCTGATTGGTAACCAGGTGTTTTCCGCCTTGCGCGGGCCTGGCCTATCGCTGCCGAATTTTTATGCGCGCCGCTTGCTGCGGACCGTGCCGGCTTACCTGGCGGTGCTGGCTCTGTATGCGTACTGGCCGTATTGGGCGGGCAATTCGCCGCATGCGCCGTGGTGGAAGTACCTGACCTTCACCCTGAATATCAATCTCAAGCCGGGGACCCTGTTCTCGCACGCATGGTCGCTGTGCGTGGAGGAGCAGTTCTACCTGCTGTTGCCGCCGATCGCGCTGGCCATCGCTGCGGTCACACGGGCGGGATCCTCCCGCGCCCTTGCGCTGGCGCTGGGATGGGCGGCGCTGGTTTCCGCTATCGCGGCGGGGATGTGGCTGCGCGATGGCTGGTGGCAGCCGGCCATGGATCTTGGCGAGCGCGGAAGCCGCAGTTACTACACCCTTATCTACTACTCCACGCTGTCGCGCTTCGACGAATTGCTGGCAGGCGTCGCCCTGGCCATGCTGCGCAACTTCCATCCAACGCTATGGCAGCGCCTGACCCGGCATGGGAACTGGATGCTGGCTGCCGGTTCGGCATTGACGGCTCTGGCTTTCTGGCTGTTCCTCGAACACCACTTTAGCTGGGGCATGTCGGTCTTCGGCTACCCATTGCTGGGCGTAGCCTTTGCCACCTTGCTGCTGGCCGCCCTCAGCGAAGGCTCGCTGCTGCACCGCACCCGCATTCCCGGCATGGGCGCGATTGCCCTCTGGTCTTATTCGATCTACCTGACGCACAAGCAGCTATGCGTCCTGCTGGCCGACCATTGGGAGCCGGTCGACCTGGACTCGATCGCCATCATGATCGCGGCCAGCATTTTTGCCGGATGGCTGCTATATTTTGCGGTCGAAGCGCCGTTCATGAGCCTCCGCGAGCGCTTCATTCCGAACAACCTCAAACGGAGATCGAATGAAGCAACTGTTGGCAGCGTCCCTGTTACTCCTTAGCGCGCAAGCATTCGCACAGCCCGCCGCCGGACCTTTCGCGCGGATGGTCGTGATCCAGCCGAAGCCAGGCCAAAGCACAGCCTTCGAGCAAGGCTACCAGCGCCACCTCGAGTGGCACAAGGGCGCCAACGATCGCTGGACCTGGCATGGCTGGTCTTTCGTGCTGGGCGAGCGGCTTGGCATGTTCATGGATGGCACGTTCGGTCATGCGGCAGCCAACTTCGACGCCGCAGTGCAGCCGACAGGCGATGCGGCCGATAACGCAGCGAATGTCGTGCCCCATGCCGACTTCCTGAGTCACGGCGTGTTCCGCCGGCTGGATGCGGCCAGCGTTGGGCAGCCGCTGCCGGATGCGTCGCCGTTCCTGGCGATGGCGACGTACACCGTCGCACCCGGCGAGGAGACGGCTTTCGAACGCCAATTGGCGGCGGGAGCCACAGCGCCTGCCAACACCGGCCGCGCGGCGCCCCGGTTCACCTGGTATCGCTTGCAGATCGGTGGCGCCGGCGGCCAGTATGTGCTGATGCGCGCCGTGCCGAGTTTTGGCGCAGCGTCGGACTTGCCGGAAGTATTGCCGCCGGGGGCGAGGGCGCTGGTACGTGGCGTGCGCACCGAACTGCTGCGCTACCGCGCCGATATGAGCTACATCCCCAAGGACTAGCTGCGCATCTCAATGATGTTGTCGTTCCGGGCGTCGGTCAGGAAGGCAAACAGCGCACGCACGCGGGCCGGAGCCTCGTAGCCGTCGGTGGCTTCGATGGCGCGGCGCAGCCCCGCGGCCGCTTCGGCAGTATGCGGGCTATCATATGCGCGGATCAGCAAGGCGGCCAGTTGCGCCGCTTCGCGCTCGTGGTTCTGGCGCAGGCGCCGTTCGATCACGTCGATCACGACGCGTTGCATGCGTGGCGTGGGGTTTTCGATATGGGCAAACACCAGCGGCGTATTGGCGATCGCTTCGCAGATGCGGCGCTCGATGTCGTCGGCCTTGGTATCGGAGGGAATGTCGAAATACGCGCCCGCCCACCGGGTACGTGCGTACTGGTGGCCGGGCGGGAAGGCGTCGGCGGTGTCGAAGCCGAGCGCGTGGCTCAGCTTCTTCACCCAATCAATGATGATGGAGCTCATGGCGGCCATTGTACCGCCACTGCTTAGGCAGCGTGCGCTTCCTCGCCCAGGCGGCCGGCACGGAAGTCTTCGACGGCCTGGAAAATCTCGGCCTGCGAATTCATCACGAATGGGCCGTACTGCACGATCGGCTCATTCAGCGGCTTGCCCGACAACAGGATGAAGCGGCTGTCAGGACCAGCCTTGATGGTCACGCCATCGGCGCCCGCATTGTTGGCCAGGATCGCCATGCTCTGTGCAGGCACCGCCTTGCCATCCACCGTCACCTCACCACGATAGGTGTAGATGAAGGCGTTATGGCCCGCGCGGATCGCCTGGCTGAATGCTTCTCCAGCAGGCAGTTCCACGTCGAGATACAGCGGTTCCGTCACCTCGCGTTGCACTGCGCCTGCCACGCCCTGGCTTTCGCCGGCGATGATACGAACGGTTACACCGTTTGCGGTCTTCACCACCGGGATTTCACCGGCCTGGAAATCCTTGTACCAAGGCTGCTGCATCTTGTCCCTGGCAGGCAAGTTAAGCCACAACTGGAAGCCCTCCATCAAGCCTTCCGCCTGTTCCGGCATTTCGGAGTGGATCACGCCACGGCCGGCCGTCATCCACTGCACGCCACCGCTGGCCAGCAGGCCTTCATTGCCGGCGCTGTCGCGGTGCCGCATGCGGCCGGTCAGCATATAAGTGACCGTTTCAAAGCCGCGGTGTGGGTGGTCGGGGAAGCCTGCGATGTAATCGTTGGCTTGCTCCGAGCCGAAATTGTCCAGCATCAGGAACGGGTCGAGGCGACGCTGCAGTGGTTGGGTCAACACGCGATTGATCTTCACGCCAGCGCCATCCATCACGGCCTGGCCGCGGATAATCCGTTCCACTGTGCGGGTTTGTGCAATGTTGTCCATGTCTTCTTTCCTTTTAATTAAGCCAGCAGTTCTTCAACGCGTGCATCGGCAGCAGCCTTCTGCTGCGCGGCCACTTCCGGACCATAGCCCTGGCCTTCGATGAACACGTATTCCACGTCGGTCAGGCCAATGAAAGCCAGGAACATCTTCAGGTGCGGGAACTGGGTATCGGTTGGCGCATCCTTGTGCATGCCGCCGCGCGAGGTGGCGACATAGACTTTTTTCCCCTGCAGCAGGCCGAGCGGACCGTTTTCGGTGTACTTGAAGGTGACACCGGCGCGGGCAATCGCGTCGAACCAGGATTTCAGTTGCACGGTGATGCCGAAGTTGTACATCGGCGCGCCCAGCACGATCACGTCGGCCGCCTGCACCTGGGCGATCAGGGCGTCATCCAGGGCCACGCGGGCAGCTTGTTCAGCGCTGCGCTGGTTGGCTGGGGTGAACAGGGCCTGCAGTGCAGCTTCGTCCAGCACCGGGTGCGGGTTGGCAGCCAGGTCGCGTACTTCGACGGTGGCGCCCGGGTTAGCCGCCAGCAGCTTGTTCACGATATTGCTTGCCACGCGGGTGGATTCGGAGCCGGAGCTTTTTGCGCTGGAGTTGATTTGCAGGATGTTCATGGTGTGCTTCCTTTCAGTATTCGGTTAGTTGCTGCGATGGAGTAACTATAGCGGTTCCATATTTGATGCAGAAGACGTTAAAATGGATAACATTGTTCCATTGGTGGAACAAGGAGCCGAAAGATGACCGAACTCGACCCCAGCGACTTGCTGTTGTTCGCCCGTATCGTGGAATTTGGCAGCCTGAGCCAGGTTTCCGAGCGCCTGCAGTTGCCAAAATCGACAGTTTCCCGCCGCCTGACCCAGCTCGAGGCCAGGCTGGGCGAGCGACTGTTGACTCGTACCACCCGTAAACTGGTGCTGACGGAGTTTGGCGCCAGCTTGCTCGAACACGCGCGCCGGGTAGCGGAGGAGACCGAGGCTGCCGGGGCGCTGGCCCAGCACCGCCAACAGGCGCCCAGCGGCTTGCTGCGGGTGTCGATGCCGGCCGATTTTGCCAACGTCTACCTGGCGGCGATCCTGCCGGCGTTCATGGCCAGGTACCCGGGTATCAAACTTGAGCTGGACCTGTCGCCGCGGCGGGTCGACCTGGTGGCGGAGAATTTCGATATTGCGATCCGCATGGGGGCCTTGCCCGACGACGCCACGCTGGCGGCGCGCAAGGTGCTGATATCGAGTTGGGGGCTGTACGCCGCGTCGTCCTACACCGTGGTGCATGGCCTGCCCGAGCATCCGGACGACTTGTTCAAGCACGAACTCTTAAGCTTGCGGCCGATGCCGAATGGACTGGTGCGCTGGACGCTCACGCGTGGCAAGACGACCTGGGAGCGCGACCTGCCAGTGCGCTTGATGGCAAATTCGCCGGAGCTGCTGACGCGCATGGCCGCTACCGGCATGGGCATCGCTACCTGCACCACGCAGTTCGCGGCGCCACTGGTCGCGCGCGGTGAACTGGTGCGCGTGCTGCCCGACTGGTGCTTTCCTCAAGTCACCGGCTGGGCGGTCTTTCCTGGCCGCCGACTGATGCCGGCCAAGACGCGCGCTTTCCTGGACATGCTGGAATCCAATTTCGCCGATCAATAGTCCTCAACTATGCGGCGGAGAACTTGAAGTGTTGCCGGTGCGGCGTCGGGCCGCGCCAGATGAAACTCTCCATATAGTAATGGGCGAGCGTCAGGCCGGTGACCAGCCAGCCGATCGCGGCGACACGGTTGGCGCAATAGGTCAACCCGGCGGCGAGGCCGATGGCAAACGCCAGGTTCAGCAACCACACGGGAAGGAAGGGAATGGCGCGGTACAGCACATTCCAGCGCCGCGTGGCGTTGCGTGCCGCGTCGTGTCCAATGTAGACCACGAAACCGGAAACGTCGTGCAGGATGCGCACGAGCATGAGCCCGGCCAGCGCGTAAGGGGTGTGGAAGATCAGCAGCAGGGCGGTCGCAAACAACAGCACATTCATGACGAAGATGATCGCTCCCGCGCTGCTGTGGCGCGAACGCCAGACCAGCAAGCCGCCGCTGGCAAGCATCAGCATGAGCATCGGCCATGCCAGGTGGCCTGCCAATGCGGTCAGCACGGAAAATTGCGCGGTCCCTTCAAATTCGTTGGCCGCATAAGTCTGGAACGTTGCCAGCACCCCCAAGCCGATCGTGCTCCATTTGCAGACGGCAAAGGCTAGCGTCGGGCGCATGCGGGCGACGGCCAGCGACATGCCATATTGTTGTGCGACGATGTGATGCTGGGTGAGGATGAGGACGACGACCAGCAACAGCGACGCCGGCACGCCAGCGCTAACCAGGGCAAGCGGCAAGAACAAAATGCACAGTAGCCTGGCTGCCCGCTGCCGGTAGGCCGCCAGATATTCGGCATCGCACATGGTCTGGAAGCTGGACACGATGTGCGGCAAGCCGAAGAAGAAGGCCCATAGAGGAAACTGCTCGGGAATCCGGTGCGCAGGCGTTGCGGGCAGGAGGAGCAGGAATATGGCTGCCATCGGCAGCAAGGGAAGCAGCAGGGCGTATGGCATGCTAAACAGGCGCCCGGCGGGAATGGATGCGTTCATATGGCCCCCTCAGCGGTTTTTTGCGGTCAACAGGGCCACGCCTGCCAGCCTGGCGAGGGCGGCGCGCGAGCGGTCCTGGGAAGTTTCGGCCGATGTTCCGCTGGACGGCCATTGATTGGTGGCCGACACCATCAGCCCGGCGCCGCCGGCCAGCAAGCCGCGGTGCGGCCACAGCAGGAAGTCTTCGTAGCACATGGAGAAGGCGACGTTCAGTCCGTGCAGTGCAACCAGGTCGCTGCCGAAGATATTGGTCTCGGCGCCTTCTTCCAGGCCGAACTTCCAGTCCCCGACCGGCATTGGCACCATGGAAGACACGACCACGCCGCCGCCGTCCCTGGCCGTACCATAGCCGATCAGGGCATTGTGGAAACTGGTGCGTGCCGGGTTCCAGCTTTCTTCGCCGACCAGGACGGTGGCGCCGCGTTGCCTGGCAGCCTCGGACACGCGCTGCCACAGGGCCTGCTGCGAACGCCGGCTTGAGCCCGATATCGACTCCGGGAAGATGACAACCTTCGCGCCGCCAGCCAATTCGCGCATGGCGATGTCGGCCAGCATGTCGCGCCGCGCAGCCATGTCGTCGGACCACAGCTCCGGGCTCTTGCCGAGGTTAAGGGAAACCGCTTGCCAGCCCGCTGGCGGGACGGGCTCGCGGTAGCTGGCATTGGCCCCGGCGGACAGCGCCAGGAGGCAGGCGATCGCCATGTGGATGCGCCGCGTGTTCCATTGGCTGGCCACCAGCAGCGCCGCCAGCAGCGCAGTGAGCAGCAGCCCGGCCCATTGCCAGCCGGGATAAAGCAGGCCTGCCACCATCAAGGGCGAGCCCCAATGAAACAGCCCGACCGGCGGGATGGTGACCATGACCATCGCGACCAGTACCATTGCGGCACGGCGCGCTGCGCCTGCTGCCGGCGGGGCCAGCGCGAGCGCCCAGGGCAGGGACAGCAAGGCGGTATGCCCGGCCCACAGCGACAGGCTCGCGCCTGGCGGCAGGGACGGGAAAAAATAGCTGATGATGCCTGGCACGGCGCGCGTTGCCGTTCCATAGTAGGCAAAGGCGATGCAGAAGGCCGCGCCGCGCCGCCTGGCGCGGAACACCAGCACCGGCAGCAGGAGCAGCAAAGCCAGCGACGCCAGGCTTTGCTGGCCGGTCCATGCCACCATTCCCGTGCCTGCCGCGAGCAGGCACAGAATCGGCAGGGACAGGGCGGCACGCTCCCAGGGAAGCGCGCCGCCGGCGCCCTGGACGATCACTTCGCCGGATGGAATCCGCTCCATGATCGCCTGTGCCTCACTGGCCTTGCGGCTGGAAGATGATGTACAGCGGACCCTGCGTGCCGTGGTCCCAGTTCCAGGAGGTGGCGTTGCACAGCGTGCCGCTGCCGCATACCACGGTGTCCTTGGACGGGTTTTCCAGGTTGATGCTGTTGCGGGTGCCTGAGCCGCTCCAGCCGGACTGGGTGGCGCCGCTGAAGGCTGTATTGCTGATCGAGTAGCTCAGCGGCCAGTTCGACGAGTCGGTGGCGCAGGTGTCGCCCTTGGTGGAGCTGGCCTTGGCTTCGACGTAGCCTACCGGAGCACAAGTCACGCCGGCCGAGTTGACGGTAAAGCTGGTGCTGTTGCCTTTGTCGTTCATGCAGTGGGTGCCGGCACCGCCGGCCGTGACCGACACCGTCATCGCTTGCGCCGGCTTGGTCGGCAGGCTGATACAGGCGTTGACGTTGGCGCCGGCGCCAGCGTAAGCCGACCCTGCAAACATGGCGCTGCCAGCCAGGACCATTGCGCCGCCCATCGTTTTCATCGCTTTCATGATGTTTCCCCTTTCTTGGTGGTTGAAGACTGCGGAAATAACTGGAAATCAAAGAAGCAACAACGCCAGCAAGCCGAAGGCCGCATCACCCGCCGCCGCTGCCACCCCGGTTGCCGCGGCGGCCGTTGCGACGGCAGCATCGGCCGCCATGGTGGTCGCCGCTGTCACTGCGGCAAGCGTGGCCTCGGTTGCTGTCGCTGCCACGCCGGCGGCGGTAGTGGCGCCGACGTAGGCCAGGGCATCGCCGGCTACCGCACCGACATAACCCAGCGCCTCGGCGGCTGCCGTACCTGCATAGCCCAGGGCCTCGCCGGCCGCCGTGCCAACGTAGCCGCCGATCGCGCCGCCCAAGGACCCGCCAATCAAAGCGCCCGTGGTGCCTGCCAGCGCGGAGCCTGCATAGGCGCCCAGGCCGGTTCCCAGCGTGACGCCGATGGCGGTGCTGATGCCGGCGTCGGTGGCCACGCCCAGCAAGACGGTGGAGGCGCCCGCTACCGCGCCGGCAATCAGGCCGGTCGAGCCGACACCGGCACCCAGCGCCAGGGCGCCTGCCCCGGCCAGCACACCGGCGCCAATGGAAGCGACGGCGCTCACACCGCCGACGGCTGCTGTCACTGCCGCGCCATAGGTGATCGCCAGGTAGGCGCCGACACCGACCAGGGCCGCGCCCGCACCCGCGCCAACCCCGATTGCAGCCCACTCCAGCGCGTCATTGCCGGTCGGGTCGATATTGTTGATCGGGTCGCCGTTGCCGAAGCCATAGCGGTTGTCGAGGCGGGCGTTGTCGCGCGAAATGAAGCGCATGGTGCTGGCGTCGTAGTAGCGGGCCCGCAAGTACACCAGCTTGTTGTCGGGATCCGTGTATTCCTGGTTCCAGGCGAAGTTGTTGCTGGCGTCCAGGCCCAGGTTGACATCGGTTTCCTCGCCATAGGCCTGGTAGCTGGCGCTGCCCACCAGCTTGCCGGCCGCCATGCCCAGAACGGTGTCCTGGCGCTGGTTGGTGCCGTAATAGAAGGGCGCGCTGCCTTGCTTGTAGGCGGCAAACCGTTTCGAACCCACCAGCAGGAACTGGGTGGCGCTGCCGTTCTGGTAGCTGTTGACCATCTGCTGCGTGCTGTCGTAGTACATCTGGACGGTCGAAGACTGGGAAGCGCGCGTGGCCAGCAGCTCATTCGGGAAGTAACTGTAGCGCGTATTGCTGGCACCTTCGACGTTCAACAGCTTGCCGCGCAGGTCGTAGCGATAGCCATTGCCGTCGCCATCGACCACCAGCCGGCCGTTGGTATCGAAGGTCTGCGACTGCGCCTTGCCGCTGCCGACGGTATAGGACAGCAGCTGGTCGATGCTGTTGTAGGTGTACACCGTGGCCACCCCGTTCGAGGTTTTCTTCAGAACGTTGCCGTTGCCGTCGTACTGGTAAGTGTCGGCGCTGGTCACCGCGCCGCTGCTGTTCTTGACGGTATCGGCGGTGAGCTGGCTGAAGGCATCGTAAGTCCAGCTGCGCTGCTGGTTCAGGCTCACGTCGCTGCTCAGCGCCGAAGCCAGGGTGCTCGACACCATCTGGTTCAGCGCATTCAGCACGCAGTTTTCGTTGAGCAGGACCTGGCCGGCGGCCGATACTTTCTGGGTGGCGTTCTTGCGGTCATGCGCGTCGTATTGGTAAGTCTCGGTGTAGTTGTTGGCCAGGGTCACGCTTTGCGGGGCGCCGATCACGGTGTTCTTGCTGGTGTCGCTGTAATAGCCGTAGCTCAGCGTATCCTGGCCGTTCTTGACGGTGGCCAGCTGGTTTTGCTGCGTGTAGCTGTAGCTGGTGGTGGCGCCGCTGACGTCGGTCTGGGCGATCTTGCGGCTGTACTGGTCCAGCGTATAGGCCAGCGTCTTGCCGTCCGGGTAGCTGATCGAGGTGAGCACGCCATCCAGCGTATAGGCATTGGCCACGGCACCCGTGTTGTCGCTGGTCGACAGCAGGCGTCCATCCTTGTCATAAGCGTAGGCGATGGCGCAAGGCATGCCGCCCTCGGTCCAGGACTCCTTTGCTTTCTGGCCGTCAGCCGTGTACTGGTAGCTGATGACGCTGCCGTCGAACAAGGTCTTGGCGGTCACCTGGCCGTCGCCGTTGTAGGCATAGGCCTCCGACTGGTCCATATTGTTGGTGAGCCTGGTCATCTGGCCCAAGGCATCGTACTGGCACACGTCGCTGGCGACGCTGTAGTTGCGCTGGTCGGGATAGCTGACGCTGTTGCTGTGGCTGATCTCTTTCTTGTTCAGGTCGTAGGTGGTCTGCGTCAGGCGGGTGGAACCGTCCGGCGCGCTGAACTTGGCGCTGGCCTGCTGGCCTTCCGCATCGTACTGGTAGGCGTTGGCGAAAAGCTGCGTCTCCACGGCGCCGGCCAACTGACTGACTTGCGCCGTCTGCAGGTAGCCGAAACCGCCATAGCTGGAAGTGCGGCGCAGCGTGTACTGCGAGCCCTGGTCCGGGTTCTTGGTGTTCGGGTATTTCTCTTCCAGGATGGTATTGCCGCAATTATCCGAGACCGCTTTCTTCTGCGGTACGCCATTCAGGCTGGTCATGGCGGCGTTGGCGGCAAAGTCATAGGCCACGGTAGTCTGGTTCCGTTGCGGGTCAACCGAACTGGTGGGCTTGCCCAGGGAATTGAAGGCGGCAGTCGTCACATTGCCGAACACGTCGGTTTCTGCCACGACATTGCCGAGAATGTCATAGCGCTTGGTCGACAAGGGGCGCAGCGCGCCGGGATTTCCCGGCGTGCCATTGTCGTAACTGGCCGTTTCGCGTCCCAGGCAGTCGTAGACCGACTTGGTCTGGTAGCCCAGTGGCGTGGTCTTCAGCGTGCTGTTCTCGCCGTCCACCGTGGCGATCTTGTAGGCGTAGCTGGTCTGCAGGCCGGACGGCGTCACTGCGCTGATCAGGCGTCCAAGCCTGTCGTAGCTGTAGCTTGTCGTTGCGCCGGAAGGCTGGATGTCGGCCAGCTTTTTCCCGACCATGGTGCTGACCGTGTGCTTGCTGACAAAACCAAGGGCATCGGTAATCGTTGTGGTGACGGCAAAGTTGGCTGCGTCGAAGGCATAGGCGTACTGGGTCGTGCTTTGCTGTACCCCAGGGGCGTTCTTCCTGACCCATTGCAGCGTTTCGGATACTTCACGGCCAAAGGTGTCATACGCCATGTTCCGCGCTTTCCAGTCGTTCCAGGTGCTGCCGCCGTCGTTACTGTAGCTGACGGTGGCCGAGGCAACGGCCAGCCGGTTTGCCGTCAGCGAGTTGACGGTCTTGATCACCTGGTTGGTGATGCAGTCCTGCATGGTAGTGGTATTCGCCAGGCTGAAGATGGTCATGCCCGACGCAGTGTAGTAGGACGCCGACTGCTGCGTGTCCATGGAATAGGCTTCGCTGGCCGGCTTGTACGAACTCGACTGGATCGACGTGGTATTGCCGAAGTAGTCATACTGGTAGGCGCACTTGTTCTGCGGTACGCCGTTCGCGGAAGGGCTGGCAAAGAACAACTGCTCGGTCTGCTTCGGGCTCAGGTAGTTCGGTTGCTGGCTGTGCTTGTCCGGGGTCAGGTCATAGACCGAGTTCAGTTGCAGGAAGCCTTGCTGGTTGCCGCTGGCGTCGATGATGTAGGTGTTTTGCTGGACCGGCACGTGCGAGAAGCTGTACAGCGTATCGGTCAGTGCCAGGATATTGCTGGCGGCGTCCATGCTGCGCACTTCGACATTGTATTGGTACAGGGTGTTGTTACTGTCGAGCAGGCCGTCGGAAGTGCTGGACAGTGCATAGCCGGCCTGGTAGCCGGTGAAGGTATTGCCGCCGCTATTAGTGCCATAGGCATACTGGTAGTGCGACAGCAGATTGTTACCCTGGTCCATGTAGTACAGGTCGGAGATGGCGGGGATCGAATAGCTCCCGTTATTCGTATCGAGGAACTGGATGCTGGTGTAGCTGAAATTGGTGGTCTTGCCAGACGGGTAGGCGATCGAGCTGATGACGTTGAAGTCGCCTTGCGCGACTGTCGTGAAGCTGGTGACATGGCCGAGCGGGTCGACCAGGCTGCTGATCCCGCTGCTGGTGTAATTCAGTGTGGTGGTGCCGCCATCCGGGCAGGTAATGATGATCTGGTTCGGGTTGTAGCCAAAGCTGGTCTGCTGGCCGAAGCTGTCGGTGATGGTGTCCAGCAGGTTGTTGCTGGTGTATGCGTAATAGATGAAATTGCCGTAGCGGTCGGCCCGCATCAGCAGCTTGCCGGTGCTGTCGAAATAGTGGCAGGAGCCGTCGGTGCCGGAGAACGAGAACTGGTAGCTGGCGCCGGACTGTCCATAAGGCAGGGGCTGGCCGGAAATATTGTTGGTGAAGGCGAAGCCGTGATTGTTCTCGTACTTGAGGCCGGAAGCATAGCCGGTGGCGTCGGTCCAGTTGGGATCGATGATATAGCGCATGCCGTTGACTTCCAGCGCTTCGCCCGGGGTCAGGAAGGGGATGCCGAAACTCCAGTTGTCCGGCAAGCCGAGCCGGCCCGGCGTTCCCATCGAGTAGGAGAGCTGGATCGACAGGCCAATGCCATCAAGCTTGCCGACTTGGGTGACCAGCGGGATGTTGAGCATCAGCGATCCCGAGTTGGGGATCACGTTTTCAAATGCATTGGAAATCCGGTTGAACGCCTGTGAACCTTCAAAAGAGCTGCTCATGTTATTTCTCCAGTGTGGTAAGTGGGTGGCGTTGGCAGGGTGTGTGCATCAGCCGCTGAATCCATGTGGGCTGGAATATTTCCAGAGCGGTTTCCAGTAGCTTTCGATCAATGCGTTGACGGCGTCCGGTCCCTCGACCAGGTAATTGAATTCGGAGAGTGAACCAGGGTAGAGATTGTCCGAGCCGATGACATAGGCCTGGTCGTCGATGATCATCAGCTTGGAGTGGTTGCCTGGCGCCGATGGCACTTTCCTGAAGACCGAGCCGCTGGCCTTGATGAGGGACATGGCAGCACTGCCGATCACGCCTTCCCTGGGCGGCTTTTCCGATAGCGGCGGCTGCTTCAGGGTAGCGGTGTAGCCCTCGGGCGACAGGTCGGGCCACTTATACGTGAGGCCTTCGCCGGTACTGGACGCCGGTACCTGGTCGGTAAAGTAGAACGGGGCGACGCAAAGGCGCTTGAGCGCCTCGGCCCGCTTGCCATCGCTGTCGCCGAGCGGGGCATCGGTGGCGGCGTCATGGGTCATGTAGTACTTGATCAATTCGAAGGTACGGATGGCACCCGAGCCGAAGGAGTATTGGTCGCCCTCGGCGCCAGCGCCGGCGTCCAGCGGTGAGACGACGACGTCGACAGTGAGTTTGGGGTTGGCCAGCAACGCTTCCATCAGCCATTGGCAGACCACATGATCGGACCAGTTCTTTTTCCATGCGCTGACCAGGTCCATCTGCGACATGCAGATTTTTTCTTTGGCCTGCTTGATCAGGGTTTCCTTCATTACTTCAGAGCCCTTCTGGTAATCGCTTTCCTTGGGGCCGCTCCAGTATTTGCCGACGGACAGCATGCGGCTGGCGAGCTGGTACTCGTCAAAGCCGTCGTACCTGGTGTACACCACGCGCAGCGGGAAGACCTCGACCGCCAGGTCGCTCAATGTCTGCAGGTCGTCCGAGCGCGTGTCGCGCGTGCCGGCAGCAGGTGGTGTTGAGGCTGTTTCATCTGCGCCAGGCTGGACGCCGGAGCGGTGCAAGGCAATCAGCGCGGCCTGCCGTTGCTGCAGGTAGGCGGCGGCAGTCGCTTCGCGCAGCGGGTCGGCTGGCTTGCTGCGGTCCTTGTCGCCGTTTTTCCAGGACAGGCTGGCGGTATCCAGGTATTCCTTGGTCAGCAGGTCGGTACCGCAATCCCACATCCGGTCCAGGAACAGTTGCGAACCATAGGCCGCCGCGCCATGCACCACGCACGACAGGTCATGCACCGGCGGATAGCTGCGGAACAGGTCCATGTTCAGATTGTGCCCGCCCACCAAGGCTTCGCAGCCATCGACGGCGATGATCTTGGAGTGGTTCCAGGTCATCTTGGTATCGTCGGTGGAGATGATGCTGTCGCTGAACAGCTTTTGCGTCAGCGCCGACAGCACGCCTTCCTGCAGGCGGTAGAAGCGGCCCATCCAGATTTCCGGCATGCGTTCCCAGGAGGCCGAGCGCAGCCGCACCAGGCGCACCAGGGCTGCCTTGAAGTCGGTGTAATTGGCCGGTTCCATGAACGGCGACACCGGCGTCTGCCCGAACAGGAAGCGGAACTGGGTCGGTGCGCTGCGATCCATCGGCGTGCTGAGGGCGGTGTCGATGGCGCCAAGGATGGCGCGCACCCAGGCCGGGTCGGGGCTGTTCAGGGAAGACAGGTCGCAGCGGTAGCGCGCCTTTTGCATGACCTCGACGACTGCCCGCTCGAATTCCGCCTGGCGCACCAGGGCCTGCGGCATGATCTCTTTGCCGAACTGCATGCCCCAGACGTGGGGCGTGTCGAGGATCCTCAGGTAGTTAGGCCCGCCGAGCTGGCTGAAGTAGCTGCCAAGGTTCTGCTGCACATTGTCGATCTGGCTCATGGTTGCGTCTCCCTTGTGAGGTCTACAGGAACGTCCACGCCACGCGGCCGGTTTCGTTGCGCTCGCTGGTGACGGGATAGGCCAGCCGGTAAGGCGGATCGCCCACCACGTTGTCCATGTAATAGCTGTTGAAGGGGTTGCGGCCCGAGATCGACGAAATCCGGCGTACATAAGGGCGATAAGGCAGGCTGCTGGTGCGGGTGGCGCCGCCGCCCATGGCATCGAACTGCGCCGGGTCGGTGTGGATGCTGCGGCGCAGCTCGGGCAGGCTCTCGCTGACGGCCGAATGGACCGGGAAACTGATGCCCCACTGGGTCAGGTAGGCCCGCGCCAGCTTGTATACCAGCTTGGGGACCGGCGCGACGAAGCCGCTCACGTCCTCGGGCTGGTAGCCGCTGTTGGAGGTGCTGTTGCCGGCAACCGTGCTGTGCCGGCCGCGGCAGGCAAACAGCGCGTAGCCCTGCGGCTGCAGCGCATCGCCCGCCTGCAGCGGGTCGGCCTGCTGGTAATGGTCGGCGAGGGTGTCCCAGGTGCCGCCGAGCTCGATCGTCTCCTTGCCATCGGACAGGCCCAGCATTTTCCGGTTCGGACGCGGAATCACGGCCATGAACGGCTTGTCGCCCGGCTGGATTCCCATGTCCCAGCTATAGATGCCGACGTAGTTGCGCACATTGGGCGCCAGCTGGGTCAGGATGCCATACCACTCGCCGGTGCCCGGCACGGGGTCGATGGCAAAGATATTGATGGTGATGTCGCGCGAGCCGTAGGCATAGATGAACCATGCCGCCATGATGGCTTCCACCGCGCCGCGGCTGTGCCCGACCAGGTTGATATTGCGCGCGCCGCTGGCCAGCGCCAGGTTGGCAGTGTGCAGTGCCAGCGCGGCAGCAGCCCAGCCGATGACGGAGGAGGGCAGCGAGCGCTGGTCGCCGCCCGAGTATTTCCTGGCGTAGTCGAGCAGGGCTTGCGGTGCGTCCAGCGGGCCTTTCAGCATGAGAGGTTCGCTGCTGTCGCGTGGCTCGGCCCAGTCGTTTTCCCCCACGCCGCGCACCGTGATGCTGGGCTGGACTGCCTCCAGCGTGCCGGACAGCTCCAGGTGGATGCGCACCGGGATGTAGCCGGTTTGCGGACAGTAGATGCGGCGGTCGCTTTTGTCACGCGAGCGCTCGCCTTCGTCGCGGGTGCAGGCGGTGCCGGAGAGGCAGATGGTGAAGCTTGTATCAGGCATGTTCAGCTCCGTGGAAAAAGATCGTCAGGGCGGGTTAGTCGAATGTACTGCCCGCTTTCGGCCCTGGTAAGTATCGTGACCGTTACAGCGCACGTATCGATACGTAACAGGCGCCGATCAGGACGCGAAGAACTCCTTTAGTGCGCTGCAGATGGTGCAGGCCAGGTCTTCCTGCATGGCGATGCCGGGCGAGCCATGGCGGTCCAGTTGTTCGGACCAGACGATGGCGCCGGACTGGGTGCTGGTCAGGCGTACCGCGGCACGCACCAGTTGCTCATCGATGCGCACGCTGCCTTCCAGCCGGTAATCGGCGCCGTCCGGTTCGCCCTGCGCGATGTGGAACAGCACGTGGTCGCCGAAGGCACGGAACAGGTGGTGGCTCAGTTCTTCGCTCAGGCCTTGCGCGAACGGCATGCCGGCGGCTGGTGCGCTGGCGTTGCGTAGCTCATGGACCGCCAGCATGTAGCTGGCATGCTGCTCCTGCGAATCGCCGCTGCGGCGGCGGATCACCGGCATGTAGCTGCGGATCGGGATGGAGATTACGATGCCGTCCTGGCGGCCCGGCCCTGCATAGTAGGCCCGCAGCTTTTCGCGCAAACGGCCGACCTGGACTCGCACAATGGGATCTTCTCCAGTACTGTAGCAAGCAGGGTCACGGTCGAAGACTTCGATGCCGATGCCGTACTCGGTGGTGTCGCGTTCGGCCCCGGCCTGCCAACGTTCGACCAGAAAGCGCAGCAGTCTGCTTAAACGCGGTGCTTTGCGGAACATATCGTTGTTCAATATCCAGCCAAGACTGGCCTGGATCGTCGTACTGTCCGGCGGCACCGGCGTGTCGGCCGGGCAAGCCAAGGGAAAGTGCGGCAAGGCTCTGGCGAGCTGCAAGTTAGTATTGATGATGCGCTCCATGAGGTCGGTTGAACTGTTCCTCACTCTAGTGCGCAAGCAGCGTGCGGGTTCTTCCCTTTATCTTCCGGAGGCCAAGTGCCTGATTCGGCGAAAAAAAGCCCTGTGCCAAAAGCACAGGGCCGACTGGGGTGCAGCACGATACGCGCTGCCTTGCAGGGCTTAACCCTCAGGCTGGTTGGCCACTTCCGGATCGAAGGAGCCGCGCTTTTCTAGCGACATCTTGTCGTAGACCTTGAGCGTGATGAAGATCGACCCCGGCTCGGACACTTCGTTGCAAACGGTGAGCATCTTGCCGCTGCGGCTGATGGTAATGGTGCCAAGCTGCGACACGTCGCCCTTGATCTCAGGCGGATCGAAACGGTAATCGCACTGCTTGTCTTTCGGTTGGGTGAGCTGGAAGTTGAGGATGGTGTCCCGTGCACTGCAGTTGATCAGTTCGACGCAGTTGGGCAGGAGCCTGCCGGTCTCGTCTTCAGTCACCGTGACGACGATGTTCTTAAAAGATGCCAGGGGAATATACGGTTGCTGGTCGTAGAAACTCATTGCGCTTCCTTTTGATTGAAGTTAAGGGCCAAGGCTGGGACATAGCGGACTTGCTGGTGCTGCATTTTGTTCAGTTGTGCTTCTGCCATGCTGGCTGCGACCTCATCGCCGGCGCAATGCGCAGCACGCGCCCATTGGGACAACTGGCGGAATTCCGTTTCAGCGCCAAGGTCGGGCTTCAGCAGGCCGGCAGCCTGCTGGCAGGTGTTGCGGGCCGTGGCGCTATCCTGTTCGCTACGCTTGAACTCGGCGCGCAGCAGCAGGGTGCTGGCCAGCGAATCGCGCACAAGTGCATCCGTTGGCGCCACTTCGTGCAAGTGTTCGAGGGCTGCTGTGGCTGCCGCCAGCTGCCGGTTGGCTTCGTCGCGCTGCTGCAGCGACCAGTAGAGCTTGGCGCGTTGCTCGGCAGTCAGGGCGACCAGGCGCTGAAGGTTCCATTTCTTGGGCTCCAGCCGGACCAGCTCCGCCAGCTTCGCTTCCAGCGCTTGCAGGGCTGCAATGCGTGCGGCGGGTGGCGCCTGCCCGATCTTGATCTGCTCCAGTTGCACGGTGTAGAGCGCAGACTGCCAGCTGCGGTTGCTCGGGTCTTGCCTGGTTACCGCCTGCAGCAGCGACTCGGCGGTGGTGTAACTGTCGCGGGCGGCAGCGGTATCGCCGCGTTCGGCAAGCAGGCTGGCCTGGTGCCAAAGCGCGAAGGCGTAGCGCTGCGTCCACTGCGCATTGGCGGGCACTGCCTGGTGCAGGGCGAGGGTGAGCTCGGCTTCGCGCTGGTAGAGCGTCATGGCTTCCTGCACCAGGCCGAGCTTGGCGCATGCGCTGGCCAGCCAGGACAGGCTGTTGGCCAGGTCCATCTGCAAATCCTGCCGGCCGGGATTGCGCGCCAGGGCGCGGCTCTTCAGGGCAATCGATGCTGCGAATTCGTCCGCCGCATGACGGGTAGCGCCACGCCGCAGGGCCACGGTGCCCAGGTTGCTATGGGCATAGGACTGCTCGATCCAGCCGTCGATATCGCTTGGATCGGCGGCCGCCAAGCGGTTGCTGAAGTCGAGGTATTCGCTGAAGTAGCGTTCGGCAGCCGGCCAGTTGCGCTGGTCGAGGTCGATCTGGCCCAGCCAGAAGGCGTTGGCGCCGAGCGACTTGAGCAGGGACTTGTCCGGCGCAGCCTTTTCGTCCCAGCGCGAATACAGGATCTGGCGCGCCGCCAGCAAGGCCTTGGCAGCGCCGGCCGGGTCGGCCCGCGCCACCTTGATCTCGGCAATGACCTGCAGCGCCTTGGCTCGCTGCACCAGGGCGTTATCGTCATCTTTCGGATGCGCCGTGGACAGGTAAGACAGGGCGCGATTGCTGACACTGTCGAGCAGGTCGAGCCGGCCGATAGGGCGCAGCTTGTCGGTGAAGTCGCCCAGCATGAAGCCCATCAATTCCTCGGCTTCGATGCGGTGCTGCTCGGACGCCTTCTGCGAGGCCTGCGCCCACAGGCCGAGCACACTGGCCAGTAGTGCCAGCGCCGCCACCATGGCCAGCAGCGCGGCACGGCGCCGCTCATCGCGTTGCGCGCGCCGCAGCGATGCATGGATATAGTCCCGGTCCAGCGCGCTGAGCTGGAATCCCGGCGTTTGCAGCAGGTCGCGTGCCTGGTTCACCTGGGTGCCGCGCGGCAGCAGGAAGTCGCGGCTGCGGCTGCTCGACTGCCAGCGCGCCGCCTGCAGGCTGATGCGCGTGCGCAGTTGCAGGGCGTGGCGGTGGTTTTCGATCCAGGCAACGGCGCGCGGCCAGCGCCGCAGCAGGGCGTCGTGCGCGATGCCAAATGTCGGTACACCGGCGGTCAGGTCGCTGACGAACAGGCGGGCCTCGACCATGGCCTTGGCCAGCGCCTGGCTGGCGGCATCGGCCAGCGTCGCCCAAGGCAGGCGGCGCGAGGTCACCGGCAGGTCGTCTTCGGAAATGCAGACCAGTTGCGCCAGCATGCCGGGCAGGGCGGCAACCTGGGCCTCGTCCAGTGCCTGCGTCACCTGTTCCGCGCGTGCGCCGATCGCCCCCTCGATGCCACCCAGCGTGCGGAACACGGCGAAGCTCAATTCGCCGTCCGGGCCGCGTTGCTGGTACAACTGTTCCAGGCAGTACTGCAACAGCGGCAGCATGTCCGAGCGCGACTGGGCTTCGGCGCATAAGACTTCGTCCAGGCCGAGCCCGCTGTCCGGATCGGAGGCGAAGTGCAGGTTGGCGGCCAGTGCGGGCTGGCGGATGATCTGCGCGATCTCCGCCAGATCGGGCGGATCGAGGTCAATATGGCCGCCGCGCTGCTTCAGGTGCTTGAGTGGCGGATAGTTCGATAAATGCGGGTAGAAATCGTTGCGGCAGGCGAGCAGCACGTCGACGAAGCCGGACTGCGCCAGTTGTTCAAGGGTTGCGAGGAAGGCCATGCGCTCTGCCTCGTCTTCCGGCGGCAGGCGGAAGATGACTTCGAGGCTGTCGACGAAAAGTGCCAGCTTGTGCCCGGCCAGGCGCTCCTGCAATTGGGCCACCATGCCGGCCGTATCGTCGCGCAGGCGGCTGGCGAGGCTGGCTGCGCTGTCGCGCTCGAACGGCAGGCCCTGGCCGGCTTCGGCATCGAGCAGCACACTGCCGAGGGCCAGCAACAGGCCACCGTCGCCCATGTCGGCCAGGTCGAGGCACAGCGCGCAATCGCGCTCGAGCTGGGGCAGGACTCCGGCGCGGATAAGGGATGTCTTGCCCGACCCCGAGGCGCCGAGCACCAGCAACATGGCGCAGCCCTTGCCGGCCTGCTCATGCAAGCCATCGGCCAGCTGCCTGATCGCTGCCTTGCGGCCGAAGAAGATGGCGGCGTGCCGTTCGTCAAAGGCTTGCAGGCCGCGGAATGGCGAGGCGTGCAGCCATTCCCCGGCGACGCCTTCATAGTCGCGGACCACCTGGGCCACGGTCCGGTAGCCGCGTTTGTGAATGGTTTCTATATAGCGCGGCGTAGCGCTGGAATCGCTGAAGGCCTTGCGCAGTTGGGCGATGGCTTTGTGGATCGGGTTATCGCCGAAGGCGGTCGAGCCCCAGCATTCGTGCAGCAGCTGCTGCGCCGACAGGACTTCGCCCTGTCGCTGGCACAGGAAGAGCAGGACGTCCATCACGCGCGGCTCCAGCTGCCGCGTCTCTACCCCGTTCTCAATGGAGTTCGAAGCAGGATCGACCTGCCATTCGCCAAACCTGAAGCTCTTCACCGTCATTGTCTATGGGTCCTCGGTATAAGCCAGCGGAAAATATTGTGGGCAAGGCGACGGTTGACTCGCTTTTGCCGATGGCGCGATAAGACTGAGTGCGATCTTGCCACAAGGTGCTGGCCGGAAAATACGCGGTTTGTCACACTCTGGCCGTTCTTGCCCGCTGCCGGGGTGAATGTCATACTCGCGTTGCACATTTTCCGGGGGACGGATTCAAACATGAACGATGCATGCAGCTATCTGGAACTCTTTGCCGGTTCCTGGACCGGCGAGGAGGAAATCGCAGCTTCCAAATGGGGCGAAGGGGGCGTGGCTATCGCCTCGGTCACTGCGCGGCTCGACCTCGGCGGGCGCGTGCTGATTCAGGATTACAGTGCGCAACGCGATGGCAAGCCGTGGTTCCATGCGCATGCCGTGATCGCGTTCGACCAGCAAACCTCCGCCTTGAGCCTGCATTGGTTCGACAGCATGGGATTCGTCCCCGCCGCACCGGCGCCAGGGGAGTGGGATGGGCGTGCACTGCGATTCGTGCGCAGCTCGCCGCGCGGGCAGACGCGCCATACCTACGTTTCCATTGGACCGGCTTCATATGAGCTGATCCTGGAAAGTTCGTTCGACTCGGGCGCCAGCTGGCTGCCTGTGATGATGGGGCGCTATTCACGGGTGGGCGCCTGAAGTGCCGATAAGAACTCCTGGAGCTCATCGAAGAACTGTCGCAGCGTGAGCACGCTTACGCCAGCTACTTGCGTCGAGCACGCCCGCGCGAGATTTTGGCCGCGGGCATGACTCTCGTCACAAAGGTATGGGACTAAACGCGATTTCGTAAACGTCCACAACGAGATCGCCGCCTTCGCACTGAGTTACTTCAAGCGCGCGGTTAATGAAGTCGGGGAGAGGGGCAAGATGGTCCAATGCGCAAAGGAACAGCCGTTCTTCATCGGCGATGCCAAGCTGGCGATACGAGTTGAGGCAAATGAGCCCGGGATGGATGTCGAGCTTCGCGTACAGGCCACCAGGATTTTGGAATCCGTGCCCGCGAAAGTCTCTTGCATTGCGCGTCACTAACACATAGCCATCGGTTAATAGCTTGGGCAGCAAGCGCCAATCCGGCATTCCCAGTAGACCGCAGTCTCGTGCACAGGTTGCTTCGTGCCCAGCGTTAATGGCAGTTACCACCAGATGCGGCGACAGGCATTCATCGATGAAGAAGCGAAAGCTCATTGCCCTTTGAAAGGGACTATGGTCCTGCGGATCAGCTTCCAGCCCGGGTTCAATTCACCTAGGCTCCGGCTAGGAGTCCAGGGATGAAGTTGTGCGTATATTCTGGCCGCAGCAACGAGTTCTTCAGTGATGAAGGGGAAGGATTCCTTAACCTGATTAAAGCTCATTCCGCTGTCGAAGAAGCCCAGGACTGCATCGATGGGTGTTCTGGTTCCTCGAAACACCGGCTGGCCTCCGAGTATGTCATCGGAAGCTGTGATGGCCCTCAGTGCGTCCTCTTCGACTTCGGTTTTGGCAACAATATTCATGACGCCTCCCACTGCCAGTTTAGACCAAAGAGAGGCGAAGCATATTTGCGGCGCATCAAGCGCCATACCGCTTACTTCCGGTTGGCCATCATCTCACCCAGGCGAACCGGGCCGGCCGGTCGCCATTGATCGTTGAAGTGCAGCGTATCTTTCGGGAACAGCATGACGACGGTGGAGCCGAGAAGGAAGCGACCCATTTCTTCGCCTTTCTTGAACACATACTCGTTCTTCTTATAAGTCCATTCGGTCACCTTCTGCAGGCGGGGCGGATTGACGACGCCGTGCCATGTGGTGGCCATGCTGCCGACGATGGTCGCGCCCACCAGTACCAGCACGAATGGGCCGAAGGCGGTATCGAACTCGCACACCACGCGCTCGTTGCGTGCGAACAGACCCGGCACGCCGCGGGCGGTGGTCGGGTTGACGGAGAACAGCTCGCCTGGCACATAAATCATACGCTTCAAGCTGGCATTGCATGGCATGTGGATGCGGTGGTAGTCGCGTGGGCTCAGGTACAGGTTGGCGAAGCTGCCGTGTTCAAAGTGTTTGGCGAGCGACGCGTCGCCGCCGACCAGGGCAGTGGTGCTGAATTTGTGGCCCTTGGCCTGGAAGATCTGGTCGCCCTCAATCGCGCCGAACTGGGAAATGCGGCCATCGACCGGGCAGACGAAGTCGGCCTTGGCCAGCGGGCGGGCACCCGGCTTCAGCGCGCGGGTGAAGAATTCGTTGAAGCTTTGGTAGCTGGCGATGTCCGAGTTGGCCGCCTCGTCCATGTTGACATCGTACTTGGTCACGAACCAGCGGATCAGGCGGGTCGTCTTGTCGCCCGCCTTGGCACCCGCCACGCGGCCAGCGAAGTTGGTCAAGGCGCTTTTCGGGAGCAGGTATTGCGGCAATACGGCAAGTCGGGACACGGTTGGCATTCCAAAGATTGAAGATCCCGAATTATATCCTTGCTACCGTTTGCACCATAGGGTACAGTTGCGGCCAAGAATTATTTTCATTTTTTGCAATAATGATTCGCCTGACACTTGCCGCAACCGCCATCCTCGCCGCGACCCAGGCCATGGCCGAGGAACAGAAGCAGGAACCCGTCCAGAAAGTCGAAATCAAGGGCGCGGCCGAAGCCTATAACCCCCGCAAGGACGACACCGCCAGCAAGATCATCGTCAGCAGCGACGAATTGAAGCGCTATGGCGACACTTCGATCGGCGATGCGCTGAAGCGCGTGCCGGGCGTGTCGGTCGGCGCCGGCGGCCGCGATATCCGCATGCGCGGTCTGGGCAGCGGCTACACGCAAATCCTGTTGAATGGCGAACGCGTGCCGACGGGCTTCAATATCGAGACGCTGGCGCCCGACAGCATCGAACGCATCGAAGTGATTCGCGCCGCCAGCGCGGAGTTCAGCACCCAGTCGATTGCCGGCACGATCAATATCGTGTTGAAGAAGGCCGTCAAGACGGCGCAACGCGAGCTGAAGTTCGGCGTGAGCCACAGCAAGGAGGCGACCAACCCGAACGGCAACCTGATCCTGTCGGATAAGGACGGCAATTTCTCCTATTCGGTCAACCTGGGCGGCGGCCGCTACGAATTCGACCGCAACGGCCTTAACGACGAAGAACTAATCGACCTGACCGGCAAGCCGCTGCTGGACCGCCGCATGCTGACGCATGACCGCGGCCATGCGCGCGGCCTGGAGTTGTCGCCGCGCCTGAACTGGAACCTGGAGAATGGCGATACGCTGACTTCACAGTCCTTCATCAACCGCAATGTCTTCAAAAGCGCGATTGACCGCGGCTACGAGGTTGACGTGGGCCAGGCGCCATTCTTCGATGCCGTGCATATCAAGAATGAAAACAAGAACCTGTTCGGGCGCACTGACCTGAATTGGGTGCACAAGTTCGGCGAGGGCGCCAAGCTGGATGCCAAGATTGGCGGCCACCGCATGCGTACCAACGGCAAGTGGTTCGAGTCCGATGCGCACGAAGGCGCGCCCAACCTTCAGCACGACGTTTTCAGCGGCGTGCGCGAATGGGGCATCAGTAGTACCGGCAAATATTCGACGCCGATCGGGGCCGATCACTCGCTGGCAGCAGGCTGGGAGGCTGGTTACACGGACCGCGACGACTGGCGCAAGCAGCGCGACCTGTTCAGCGCTGACGGCGCGCGCGACGACAAGGACGAGGGCTACCAGGCTTCGCTGCGCCGCGCCGCCGCCTATGTGCAGGACGAATGGAGCGTGAGCAAGGTTTGGTCGGTCTATGCCGGCTTGCGCTGGGAGGGCATCCATACGCAAAGCTCGGGCGCCGGCTTCGACCCGGTCAGCAACCGCAGCAGCGTATGGAGCCCGCTGGCGCAAACCCTGTACAAGCTCCCCAACGGCAAGGACCAGCTGCGTGCGGCCCTGACCCGTACCTATAAGGCGCCGCAGGCGTCCACGCTGTCCGGCCGCCGTTTTACCGCCACCAACAACAGCCAGATCGAGCCAGACTGGATCGGCAACCCGAAGCTGAAGCCGGAACTGGCGACGGGCATCGACGCTTCGTATGAACTTTACTGGGGCGAGGGCGGCTTATTCAGTGTGGCCGCGGCGGCCCGCCGCATCAGCAACTTCACGCGCCGCAGCGTGTTCCTGGACGACACCGGCCGTTGGGTTTCCACGATGACGAATAATGGCCGCGCCGATGTGCGCAGCGTAGACGTGGAACTGAAATTCCCGATGAAGGCGGTGATGGACAAGGCGCCGGCGCTCGACGTGCGCGCCAGCGTAAGCCGCAACTGGTCGCGTGTCGATTCGGTGCCGGGCCCGCACAATACGCTGGACCAGCAAGTGCCGCTGACAGCCATTTTCGGCCTCGATTACAAAACCCCGGATGGCAGCTGGAGCATGGGCAGCAGTTTTAACCTGCGTACCAATGGCGAAGTCCACGTGGAATCGAATCGATATAGCTGGGCATCGGTAGCGCGCCAACTGGATGCTTACCTGGCCTGGAAACTGGATAGCAAGACGCAGTTGCGATTCTCCGCCTGGAATTTGCTGAAACAGGATTACCGATCGAAGACTATCTACAATACGGATATTGGATCGTTGAGCGCGGAACAGACTAGTTTTGGCGTGCGTAATATACGCCTGCAACTGGAGATGCGCTTCTGAAAGTAAATAGTTGTCTTATACCGGGATTTAATAGAAATGAAATAAAAAGCGCCGCCTGTCAAATGTGTGGCGCTTTTTTTTTAATATGGTTAAATTATGTAGATAAAATCATCGCAACTATGGTACATTGCGGGAAAGAAATCTCACACTTTGTCACACTTTGATTTTTCATACACTTAGGGTAAAGAAAGATGACAACCTACCAAGAATACCAAGCGAAAATTGCTGAATTGCAAAACCTGGCGGCAGATGCGCGCAAAGCCGAAGTGCAAAAAGCCAAAGAACAGATCTGGGCGCTCATGCGTGAACACGACGTGACGCTGGCTGATCTCGGTCCAGCGGCCAAGAGCAATAAGCCGGTCAAGCCGCGTGCCCGCGTGCCAATGAAATACCAGGACCCGGTATCGGGGTCCCAATGGACCGGCCGTGGCCGGGCGCCGAAATGGCTGGAAGGCAAGAAGAAGGAAGACTTCCTGATTAAATAAGCCGATCACGGCGAGAGGGGCGGATTAATATCCGCCCTTTTTCTTTTTATACGGCGAGAATATGTCGAGCTTAGCTTTGCGGCCGCTGCTGGCGGCTTTTCTGCTTTCCTTTGCCTCATCCGTGCTGGCGGCCAGGCCGGTGCTCCTGACGCCTGAGCGCGTCTGGACGGGCGAAGGAGCAGCCCACGCTGGCTGGTCGGTACTGGTGTCAGATGGCAAGGTGGCCGCTGCCGGCCCGACGGCCGGCGTCACGGTTCCGGCTGACGCCGAGCGCGTGGCCTTGCCGGGCAAAACGCTGCTGCCCGGCCTGATGGACCTGCATTCGCATGTTCTGCTGCATCCGTATAACGAAACGAGCTGGGACGACCAGGTGCTGAAGGAGCCGGAAGCCTACCGCGTGCTGCTGGCTGCGCGCCATGTGCAGGCGCAGCTCCAATCGGGCTTTACCACCTTGCGCGACCTGGGTTCGGAAGGCGCTGGCTATGCCGACGTTTCGGTCAAGCGGGCGATCGAGGAGGGCGTCTTGCCCGGCCCGCGCCTGTTCGTGGCGACGCTGGCGATTGTGGCCAGCAGCAGCTACGGCCCGAATGCCAGGTCCTACCGGCCGGACATGGCGCTGCCAGTCGGCGCCCAGGAAGTGACCGGCGTCGACGAAGTGGTCAAGGCGGTGCGCGAACAGTCGGCACGTGGCGCCGACTGGATCAAGGTGTACGCCGATTACCGCACCGGCCCGGATGGCTCGGCACACGCCACCTTCAGCCAGCAGGAGCTTGATGCCCTGGTGACGACCGCCCACGGCTCCGGGCGGCGCGTATCGGCCCACGCGGCGACCGATGAAGGAATGCGCCGCGCGGTCCTGGCGGGCGTGGACACCATTGAACATGGCTATGGCGGCAGCGAAGCCACCTTCAAGCTGATGGCCGAACGCAAAGTTGCCTATTTCCCCACCCTGGCCGCGCCGGAAGCGACCAGCGAGTATTTCCAGAAGCATGTGCGGGGTGGGGCGCCGACGCCTTCGATGCAGGCTGCGGCAAAGGCTTTCCAGCTTGCGCGCAGGGCCGGAGTGACAATTGGCCTGGGCAGCGACGTCGGCGTATTTGCCCACGGCGGCAGCGCGCGCGAGGCGGAGTGGCTGGTCAAGCTGGGCATGACGCCAACCGAGGCGCTGCGGGCGGCGACCGTGGTCAATGCCGCGGTGCTTGACCGGGCCGGCTCACTGGGCCAGATCAAGCCGGGCTACCTGGCCGACCTGGTGGCGGTGGAGGGCGATCCGACGGCTGATATTACGGCCTTGTACCATGTTGCCTTTGTGATGAAAGGCGGCATTGTCTATCGAAACGTGCGATGATGAAGTATGTCCGCGATCCCCTTATTCCCGTTGCATACGGTGCTGTATCCGGATGGGTACCTGCCGTTGCAAATCTTCGAGGTGCGCTATCTCGATATGGTGAAGCGTTGCATCGAACATAAGGAAGATTTCGGCGTCGTCGCGCTGGTGCAGGGCGATGAAGTGCGCAAGCCGGACCAGCACGAAACCCTGTGCGCGGTCGGCACCATGGCGCATATCGGGGAATGGAAGGCGATCATGCCGGGCCTGATGCAGTTGCGCTGCTGCGGGCGCCAACGTTTCCGCATCGTTTCGGCCGAACAGCTAAAACATGGCTTGTGGATGGCCGACGTGTCGCCGATCGAGGACGATATGACGGTTCCCGTTCCTTCCGAGCAGCAGGATGTGGCGGACAGCCTTGGCATCCTGATCCAGACCTTGCAGGAGCGTGGCATCCCCGCCGGGCAGATGCCGATGCAGGCGCCGTACCGCCTGCAGGAGGCGGGCTGGGTGGCGAATCGCTGGTGCGAACTGCTGCGCCTGTCGCTGTCACAAAAGCAGCTTTTGCTGGCGCAGGAGAATCCGGTACTGCGGCTGGAGCTGGTGCAGGATGTGATGGTCGAACATGGCCTATTGAATTAGGCTATCGCTGGCTCTATGCGCGTTCCTGGCCCCGGCGTTACACTGGACGCATGTACCTGCCTACTGCTTTCGCTGAAGACCGCCTTGAAGTCAAACATGGGCTGATCCGGGCGTATCCGCTCGGGATGCTGATTATTCCTGGCGCTGCGCCAACTGCGGACCTGGTGCCATTCGCGCTTTACCCCGATGAGGGCGAGGTCGGCCTGGGCGTGCTGCGTGCGCATGTTGCGCGCGCGAACCCGGCCTGGCGTGCACTGGCCGGGGGCAGCGGCGAATGCCTGGTCGTGTTCCAGGGACCGGAGGCGTATATCAGTCCTGGCTGGTACGCGTCCAAGGCCATTTCCCATAAGGTGGTACCGACCTGGAATTACGCGATGGTGCAGGCGCGCGGAGTGGCGCGCGTGGTGGAAGATGCAGCCTGGCTGCGGCGGCAGCTCGGCGACCTGACGGCCGTGCAAGAGAATGGCTTGCCGGAGCCTTGGGCAGTGTCGGATGCGCCGCCCGATTTTGTGAACGGGCTGCTGAAGGCGATTATCGGGATCGAGATTCCGATCGCATCGCTCGTGGGCAAGTGGAAAGTGAGCCAGAATCGCGGCAGCGCGGATGCCGAGGGGGTGGTGGCGGGCCTGAAGGCGCGCGCCGCGGCGGCCGGAAGCGAGACGCCGGCGCCCGATGGCGCGGCAGCGATGGCTGCGCTGGTCGCGCAGCGCATCGCCCCGGACGTCAAGCCGGGCTGAGTTCTTCTTCCTGGGCGTGAACGTGCATTGACCACGTTACACCGGCGATCAGCAGCACGATGGCGGCGATTTCCAGTGGACGCGGAAATTGCTGCTTGTAGATAAAGCCGTACATCAGCGCGAACAAGGTCTCGAACAGGATCAATTGCCCGGACAAGGTAATCGGCACGCGGCGGCTGGCGATATTCCACAGGTGGTTGCCGATCACCGATGCGCCGAGGGCCAGCAGGCTATTGCAGATCCAGAACAGGGTCCAATCGCGTCCCGATGCCGCGCCAGCAGCGCCGGTCACGTCGGCGTGGAAGATGGCGAAGGCAATCCCGCCCACCACCAGGGCAATCAGGCCGGTCGATAAACCATACAGCGCCGACCATTCCGCGCTGCTGTAATGCGGATTGCGTTTCAGGTAGCGCGCATTATCCAGCGTGTACCAGCTCCAGCACAGCAGGGCGCCGGTCGCGCACGCCACGCCGATCACCGTATTCAGCATCGATGCGCCGGCGGCCGCGGCATGCTGGAACACGTCGATATTGATGCAGGCGATGCCCGCGCCGGTCACCAGCAAAGGCATGGTCAGTTGGCGCAGCGGTACCGCGCCGTGGTCGTTGCGCCCCATCAGGGTCACGGCAATCGGCAGCACGCCGATGATCAGGGAGGTCGGCGCCACGCCGGCCAGCTTCACGCCCAGCGCCAGGAACATGTAGTAGACCAGGTTGCCTGCCAGTGCGTGCCGCAGCAGCGCGAAATAGTCATCGCGCTCGAGCCGGCCGACCAGGTTGCGCAAGCGTGGTAGCATCAGGACCAAGGCAATTGCGCCGTAGGCGACATAACGGCCGACAGCCATCTCCAGCGGCGTAAAGGCCGACAGCAATTCCGGCACGATGAACACCATGCCCCACATCGCGCCCGCCAGCAGGCCGCACACCATACCAGTCCACATGCAATATTTCCCTATTTAAACCTGCGACAGTTTCGCACAGCTTGCGATATCGTGCTGAATCATGGACAAGACGTTGATCGCCGCGTTGCAGCGCGAGGCGCGGCCACTGGAAACGGCGGAGGACCTGGACTTCCTGCTCGACTGTATCGGCGACGCATCGCTGGTGCTGCTGGGTGAAGCCACCCATGGCACCCGGGAGTTCTACCGCTTGCGCGCCGACATCAGCAAGCGGCTGATCGTCGACAAGGGCTTCGACGCGATCGCGGTCGAAGCCGATTGGCCGGACGCCCTGCGTGTCAGCCGCTACGTGCAGCATGGCGGCGACGACATGAGCGCCGACCAGGCACTGTCAGGCTTCAAGCGCTTCCCCCAATGGATGTGGCGTAACCACGAAATCGTGGACCTGGTGAACTGGCTGCGCGTGCATAACCACCACGTCGCCAGCCCGGCGCGCCGCTGCGGCTTCTACGGCCTGGATTTGTACAGCCTGCAGCAATCGATGCACGCTGTGATTGACTACCTGGACCAGGCCGACCCGCAAGCGGCAGCCCGCGCGCGGCAACGGTATGGCTGCATCGACCACTTTGCAGAAGATCCGCAGCGCTACGGCTACGCGACCAGCTTCGGCATGAAGCCCGACTGCGAGGCCGAAGTGCTGCGCCAACTGGTCGACATGAACCGCGCCGCCAACGAGCACCTGCGCACCGGCATGGTGCCGGATGAATTCTTTTATGCCCAGCAGAATGCGCGCGTGACGCGCAATGCGGAGGTGTATTACCGTGCCATGTTCAAGGGCCGCGACGAATCGTGGAATGTGCGCGATTCGCACATGGCGGAAACGCTGCAAGCTTTGCGCGAGCATCTCGGCCAAGCCATCGGCAGGCCGGCACGCATCGTGGTGTGGGCGCATAACTCGCACCTGGGCGATGCGCGCCATACCGAAATGGGCAGGCATGGTCAGTTGAACCTGGGCCAGTTGGTGCGCGAGCGTTATCGTCCGCAGGACAGCTTCCTGCTCGGTTTTACCACCCATGCCGGCAGTGTGACGGCGGCCAGCGATTGGGATGGGCCGGCCGAACTCAAGTCCATTGTGCCGTCGCGGCCCGACAGCGTCGAGCACGTGCTGCACGAGGTGGGAGTCCCGGCCTTCCTGTTGCCGCTGCGAGGCCGCAGCAGTGCTCTGGCGCGGGGCGGCACTCGTTTGCTGGAAAGGGCGATTGGAGTGATCTACCGCCCAGATACGGAGCGCATGAGCCATTACTTCTTCGCCGACGCTGCGCAGCAGTTCGATGCGCTGATCCACATCGACCGCACTACGGCGCTCAGGCCGCTGGAGCGGTCAGCCCTGTGGCACCACGAGGAGCCCGCCGAAACTTATCCATCCGGCTTGTAGCGCGGCGAGGACTGCCAGGTTCACGACTACGGTGAGCCAGAACTTGGCCAGGAACGAGGTTTTGGACGATTTGTGGCGCAGGAGCTGCTGTGCCGCGAAGCCGCCGGGCCAGCCCCCGGCCAGCCCAAGGAGGAGCAGGGTGCGCTCGGGCGTGCGGCGACGGCACTGGCGAGCCGCCGACTTGTCCAGCGCATAAGCAATGAAGCACACCGCGCTGGCGACTGCATACAGCGCGGCGGCAAACAGCATCAGAAGTAGTTCAGGCCGAGGGCGGCCTTCACTTCATCGGTGGTGCGGGCGGCGACTTCGCGCGCGCGCATGGTGCCTTCCTTCAGCACTTGCATGATGTAGCCCTTATCCTTGGCCAGCTCTTCGCGGCGGGCGCGGATCGGTGCCAGCATGTCCTGCAGCACGGCTTCCAGGCGCTTCTTGACGACGGAGTCACCCAGGCCGCCACGCACGTAGTGGTCCTTCATCTCCTGCAGGCTGGCCTTGTCGGTGTCGAAAGCATCCAGGTAGATGAAAGCGACGTTGCCTTCCAGGTGGCCAGGATCCGAGACCTTCAGGTGCAGGGGATCGGTGTAGACCATTTTCACGGCGGCAGTGATTTCGGCTGCGCTGGCGCCCAGGTTGATCACGTTGCCCAGCGACTTGGACATCTTTGCCTTGCCATCGATGCCAGGCAGGCGGCCCACTTCCGGCACTACGGCCTTGCACTCGACCAGGATGTCCTTGTTGGCCAGGCGGTTGAACTTGCGCACGATCTCGTTGGTCTGCTCGATCATCGGGATCTGGTCTTCGCCGACCGGCACGACGGTGGCCTTGAAAGCCGAGATGTCGGCAGCTTGCGAAGCTGGATAGGTCAGGAAGCCGGCCGGGATGTCGCGCTCAAAGCCGCGCAGGACGATTTCCTGCTTCACGGTCGGGTTGCGCTCCAGACGGGCCACGGTGACCATGTTCAGGTAATAGAAGGTCAGTTCGGCCAGTTCCGGGATCTGGGACTGGATCAGGATGGTCGACTTGGCCGGATCGATGCCGCAGGCCAGGTAATCCAGCGCCACTTCCACCACGTTACGGTGCACCTTGTTGGTGTCTTCCATATTGTCGGTCAGCGCCTGCGAGTCTGCCAGCATGATGAACTGCTTGTAGTCGTCCTGGTAGGAGACGCGATTGCGCAGGCTGCCCACAAAGTGGCCGAGGTGCAGCGGACCGGTCGGGCGGTCGCCGGTAAGGATAATCGGTTTGGGGTTGGATGCTGGCTGGCTCATAGGGTACTTTCTGCTTGCCCCTACCGATTGCGCCAAGAAAAACGCCACCTGGACAGAGGCGGCGTTGATATTAAAATCACATCACTTTTCAGTGGCCGCGCTAAGTCAGCGGCGCCACCAATTGCGGGAGAACAGATGTGATTGGATAAATTTCATCCCGCAATGGTTACAGTTCAGCGCGGCCCTGTCAAGCCCGCTCAGTAGCGGTTCGGGTTATTCGGCCGCGCGTCCACCCGGTTTGGCACGCCGTCGTTGTCGCGGTCGCGGTCATAACGGTTGGGGATGCCGTCGTGGTCACGGTCGCCGCGTTCCCAGCGGCCACGCTCCATGCGCCAGCGGCCATTGTCCATCTGGGCCCAGGCCGGTTCTCGCCAGTAGTAGCCGTGGCGGGCGCGCACGTATTTGCCGTTGACCCAAACGTGACGATGGCCATTCCAGCGCCAGTAGCCGGGCGTCCAGACAAAGCCGTTACGGGCGGGAGGGACGACTTCGTCACGTGGTGGCGGCGGGGCAACACGAACCACGACCACATCGGCGCTGGCAACCGGCGCCAGGGTCAATCCGCCGCCCAGGGAAGCTGCCAGAATGGTGGCAAAGAGTAGTTTTTTCATGTTTGGCTCCTTCCATTACTTGGTAGGGGTATTTTTGCTGAGCCTGCCCGACACGTATGTGCGCGCACTAGCTTTCATATTGGCATTGGTTTTCTAGTAATATTGCAAAAGTTTATGCCCTACCGGAGTCCCCATGCGTAGCTGCCTCACCCTTATTTCCCTGCTGCTGGCTTCCCATGCCGGCGCGCAAACCTCGCCCATGGCGCCGGATATCGTGCCCGGGTTCGATGCGCCGCAAGAGCAGGCCGATTACATCAAGCGGGTGGTGATGGTCCCGATGCGCGATGGCGTGCGGCTGCATACCGTGATCGTGGTCCCCAAGGGGGCCAGCAAAGCGCCGATCATCCTGACCCGCACACCGTACAGTGCAGACGGCCGTGCGCGGCGCAATGCGAGTCCATATATGCAGTCCACGCTTCCGCAGGGCGACGAAGTGTTCGGCCGCGATTTCATTCGCGTGTTCCAGGACGTGCGCGGCAAATACGGGTCGGAAGGCGATTACGTGATGACCCGCCCGGTGCGCGGCCCGCTGAATTCCAGCCAGACCGATAACGCCACAGATGCCTGGGACACCATCGACTGGCTGGTGAAAAATGTACCCGAGACGAACGGCAAGGTCGGCATGATCGGCTCTTCGTATGAAGGCTTTACCGTGCTGATGGCGCTGACCGACCCGCATCCGGCATTGAAAGCTGCCGTGCCAATGAGCGCCATGGTGGATGGCTGGCGCGGCGACGACTGGTTCCACAACGGTGCTTTCCGTGTCAATACGCTGGACTACATCGCCAGCCAGAACACGGTAAAGGGCCGCGGCGAGCCGCTGGCGACCGGCGCCTACGATGATTACGACGTGGTGTTGCGCGGCGGCTCGGTGGCTGGCCTGGCCCGCAAATATGGCCTGGACCAGCTCAATTTCACCAGGAAGCTGTTTGAACATCCCGCCTACGACAGCTTCTGGCAGGAGCAGGCGCTGGACCGCATCCTGGCCAAGCGCCCGCTATCGGTGCCGACCATGCACGTAGTCGGGCAGTGGGACCAGGAGGATATCTACGGGACCTACGTGACATACGCCGCACTGGAGAAGCAGGACAAGGACAACAAGCTGAATTTCCTCGCAGTCGGGCCGTGGCGCCACAGCGGTGTGAATTACGATGGCTCGGGACTGGGCGCGCTGCAATTCACCGGCGACACTGCGCTGGAATTCCGGCGCGACGTGATGGTGCCATTCCTGAAGCAGTACCTGCTCGATGGCGCGCCCGCAGCGGATACGCCACCGGTGCTGTCCTACCAGACAGGCAGCAACAAGTGGCAGCGGCTGGCGCAATGGCCAGTGTCGTGCGCGAACGGGTGCGCATCTGCTGCGAAGGCGGTGTACCTGCAGGATGGCTTCAAGTTGGCGTGGTCGCAGGCCGGCAACACCAAAGGCTTCGATGAATACGTGGCGGATCCGGCCAAGCCGGTGCCGTTCGTCCCGCGCCCTGTTCGCATGGGCGATGAGAATGTGTGGAAGCCATGGCTGGTGCAAGACCAGCGCTTCGTCAGCGACCGCACCGACGTGTTGAGCTATGTATCGGAACCGCTGAAGGAACCGCTGGTGCTGTCCGGCGCGCCGCAGGTGCACCTGGTGGCGTCGACCTCCGGCAGCGACGCGGATTGGGTGGTGAAGGTGGTCGATGTCTATCCGGACGAAGTGCCATCGCAAGCTAAGCTGGGCGGCTACCAGTTGCCGCTGTCGATGGACATCTTCCGCGGGCGCTATCGCGACAGCCTGGAGAAGCCGTCGGCCATCCCATCGAACAAGCCGGTGCAGTTCAACTTTGCGTTGCCGCCAGTGAACCACGTTGTACTGCCCGGGCATCGGCTGATGATCCAGGTGCAGTCAAGCTGGTTCCCGCTGTATGACCGCAATCCTCAGACCTTCGTGCCGAACATCTTCCTTGCGACGCCAGGCGACTACAAGAAGGCGACACAGCGCGTGTTCCATGGCAGCTCGATCGAACTTCCGGTGGTGGAGAAGCAATGAGCGTTCGCAGCAAATTCTTTGGGTTGGCGCTGGTGCTCTTGTTGTCCGCGTGCGCATCCGCTCCGCGGCGGGAGGTCGCGGCGAATTATGTTTCGCCCAACTTTGTGCTGCCAAAGCCTAACTCCTTGATCGTCCTGCTACCGGCACGGGCCGAGACGGAGGATATGGGGCCAGGGGCCACCATGCTGATGAATGCACTGCATCGGCATTTGAATGCTGCCGGCTACAAGGTGGTGGCACTTGATCAAGCAAGTCATGACGCTATCTGGAGCCAGGAAGTCGAGGCGGTTGGCGGCATCTATGATCCGAATAGTGGCGCAGTGCGCCAACGCGAAGTAGCCCAGGCGATTGGCCATCTGGTTCAACGCGTGTCAGCCGAAACGGGGGCCTCCCTTGTAATCATGCCTCGGCTGCAATTGCGCGAGGCCGAGATTTCCGGCATGTCTGCACTGTGGGACGGCCAGCAGCGGCGTGTGCCCACGTTTGGCACGGGAGCCGGTACGTTCACTCAAAGCGGTTCAACGCTGGGCTTGTCGGTTAGCCTGCAAATGCTCGCGACCAGCGGGGAAACGGTAGTGAGTAGCTTCGGTGGCGCTTTGCTTCCATACCGGGTAAATGCGAGAACTGCCAAGAATGAGGTCCGCGCCGATTTGTTTGCCAACGATTCCGAGATTGCAGAGGGAACGGCAATTGCGCTGGCTCCCTTGCTGGGCAAGCGATAGCTTGACCTTGTCAGATTTACCTTGTGGACTCTAGAAAGGAGGTTCGTTCAAATGCTGCAAACAGCAAACTACCGAATCACAAATAATGGAGCAACATATGCAAGTACACATCTTCAGGGGACCGGGCCGCATTTTCGCCTTCACCGCACAACCATCGGGTGAGAACCTGCCGCAGAAGTATGCACCGTGGTCGGAATTCAAGACCATCGAACTTCGCAAGGATGAGCACACGCCAGGTGTAGATGCGAACGAGTGCCTGAGCGACATCGAGACTTATGGAGTACACGTCACCGATGCGCACGCCCGCATTACTGAGGACGCAATTCGTTAGGCGATTTGCACACCAGTTGGTGGCTTCGCCCACCAACCACCGGTCTGTCGCGACGAGTTGTGGCAGATCGGTGATGCAGCGCTGATCGGCGCACTGTAATTGCTCTTCGCATTGAGCACTCTTTTTAACAATTTGCGCCATCCACATGATGGTGAGTAAGGCAGCGGACCATGGCATCCTATTCTGAAAGGAGCGGACGTGCCCCTTCGTTCGAGGTCGAATATCGATTTCTCTCCGCTGATGAAGGCGGCCGCACGCTACCGCCTCACCAGCATACCCGTTGGGACTTTTTGTATGAAGGCGATGACGCGGAACGGGATGGGATCTGGATGATCTGGCCGGAGTTCATTTCGGACGATCGGCAGGCCTTGCCGGATGGCGTGGTGCCAATGGAGGGGCGGGCTCTGATGTTCATCGTCAACCTTGACAACGAGCGCTTGCACCGGGAGCGAATTTCAGTCGGTACTCGCGGTGCGTTTGTTGAAGGCCCGAAGCGAGTCGCGGAGTGCACGGTGGTCGCGCTACATGGCCTCGCACGTGTCGTTGAGTAAAAGCTTTTTCGGTAATCAGATGGCATTGGAATATTTGAGCTTATTTCTCCTTGCAGGAAATGTGATGAGCGCCGGCGATGCTCGAACTGAACCCACAGTCCTCATGGTGGATATCAACCACTTCCGGACAGAGCAAGTTGAACGTGGGCGGGCAACTGCGAAGGACGACATCGCGAATGGACGCCAAGCATTCTATTTGGGCACTTGCAGCTTTCCTTCTCCTGCGTCGAAAGCCGAAGTTCGAAGAATCGAGCGCACAAAGAGAGGCTTGATGAGGATTGAGGTCAAGCCCAGGGAGTACGATGCTTGCAACGATGTGATTGAGCCAGCTGTGCGGATAGAAGCGTTCGTCGAAGGCTATAACGATGTTAGCGGTGCGGAACTATCCCGTCGTCACGGTGAAAATTGGTACCAGAAGGTAGGGCAGTAGGATGGCGAGTCGCCGTTCATTGAAGATTGAACACCATCGGAAGCAATTGATAACATTAGGGACCATATGCGTTTGATCCGCATCGCAATCTATTCGACAGTTTTGTCAGTGTTGACCAATGCTGGCTTTGCCATGGCGGCGCCGCCGGCGAACAACTCGGAACCACTCAAATGCGAATCCGGTCCGGTTACCAGGGTGTTCGGGAACTCACAATGGCTAGTTTATGGTTGCGTTGACGGCCGCTCAATGGTCGCCGTTACTGCACCTGGGAATTCGGCATTTCCGTTTTATTTCATGGTCTTTGAAGGACCTAAGGGATATGAAGTGGTGGGTGAGGGAACGGGAAGCAGGGACGCTTCAGCAGGCGCCTATTCCGAGCTCAAGGCTCTTACGGTGCAAGAAATTAAGGCACTGATTGCCGAAGCCGGCCGGGTTAAGAAATAGTGCACAAACTCTTGAAAGAAGTAGCAAATGGATGAAGCAGTCAGACGCGAGATATTGACGTTGGCCAGGGCTGCCCACGACCTGACCGAATCATCCTACCAGGAGATCCCGTCGAAACGCGGCGAGTCGGGATGGAATGAAAAGCAAAGGGTTCTACTTGCTGACATGGCGCTTCATCTGCTGCAAACGGCACTTAGGGAGGGTGAGATGTCGGAAGAAGGGCTGAAAAGGAACCTGTTTTCTATCTTGACGATTTCCGACCAAATGATTCCTGGCCATGAACTGAAAACTGTCGCCGACAAGCTGTACTCCGCTTAGGCCGGTTGCCATGGCACGAGAGCGCAATTTTGTTTCAGAAGGGATCGGGGCATGCTTCGGATAGAAGAGAACGAGAGCGAGTATACGGACGATTTTGCGGATACAGGCGAAATCGGCGAGCTCGCGCGCGGCGACATTTATGAAGGGGAAAACGGCGTGGCGTTCTACAAGGCGCGCTGGTTCTCTGAAAGTAAAAGCGAAATCGAACTGCTGATCGTGCTGGCTCCGATCGCGGCGAATGGAGGTTATTGTTCTCTCGCTTTCCGATATGGATCCGACAAGCTTCGATTGGTAGAGCCGTCCGGCATCTGGATCGACTGGACGCCGGTCGCACTTCCCATTTCCCTGCACGAGGCCAACACGATTCACACTGGAGCCCGGGATCAAGCGCTTCAAATTGCTGCGTTTGTCCTTGAGAATGACAGCGCAATCCGCGAGTATGCGAAGGTGTGGTGACTGACCGATGAAGGGGCTGGATGCGTAGACGGAGTGAAATTGGGAGCATAGCGAGCGGCATGTTGCATTCGTTCGTAAGCCGGAACAATAATCTAGGAGGTTATTGGGGCATCGGTGTGCTTTACCTTTATGCGCAACAAGTGGGTGAGCTGACGGTAACGCTTGATATCTTGAGCGGATCAGTGGATCCGCCGGCTGCCCGTCTGCCGCGCATATACCAGCAGCCGCATTTCGCGGGACTCATTTGGCAGTACAGAACGATGCTGCATACCTTGCTGAACAAGCGCGATGTGCCGCATGCCTGGGTTGCCGAGGCAGTATTCCGCATCGAATTCGAGAGCCAGCTCGCCGAACCGGCTTATCCGAGTGCTGGTGAGAACTCCAGGGCATTTGCATGCAGCCTGTCGGTCAAGGACGATCTTGGACGGCTGCGTGTGTTTCGCGTCGATGGTTGGTGCTGGCCTCATAATCCTTGGCGAGAGTCGAAGAGTGCACAGGCGTGATAGATTTGAGCGGCTTAGACTCAAACATTACTGAACTTGTTGAAGACAGGGGGAAATACAATTGAAGTATTCAGCGGTCCTTCTCATTGCTGCTGCGCATACTGGTGTCAGCGCGGCCGAACCTGTTGTAACTGGGGGCGCAGCGCCGAAAGCGCAAGCGCCGTATACATTTATCGAAGGCAAAGTACCGGAAGACGTGCAGCCGGATGGGAATTCGATTGTGTTCGAAGGGCCGAACGAGATGCTGGTCATCGATACCGGCCGCCACCCCGAGCACACCGACAAGATCATTGCCGTAGCAAAGGCGCGAAACAAGCCGATTACAGCCATCATCAACACGCATTGGCACCTTGATCACGCGACTGGCAATGCCCGCATTCGCGCCGCGTACCCAGGCGCCAAGCTTTATACAAGTACGGCCGTTGAGGGCGCGCTGAAAGGCTTCTTGATCCGGAACGTTGACAAGGCAAAGGCTCGTCTGGACGATCCATCCGTGCCCGAACCGCGCAAAGCCGATACCCGCTTGTACCTGAATGCGATCAATGATCCTGCCAACCTGGTTCCCGACCATCCGGTGAAGGGAACGATGTCAGTCAAGCTGGGAGAGCGCGAGTTGAAGCTGCACCTGGCACAGTACGCGGCCACCGAGGGCGATGTATGGGTTCATGATCCGGCCAGTAAGACCGTCTTCGTCGGTGACCTGGTGGTGGTGCCGCTGCCATTCTTCGATACGGGATGTGCGGAAGGGTGGCGCGAGGCGCTGGCCGAGATTGACCGGCTTGATTTCCAGACTTTGGTGCCGGGGCACGGCCTGCCGATGGATCACGCCACATTCTCCAGCTACCGTAGTGCGTTTGATGCCTTCACAGCGTGCGCGGAGAGCAGCCAGCCTACGGCAAGCTGCGTCGCGACCTGGATGCAAAAGGGGGCGCAGTTCGTCGCCATGCATCCGGACCCGAAATATTCCGAGGATGCGCTGGCCTATTACGTAGACCAGGTGCTGCGGGTGCCCGCAAAACGCTCCGAATACTGTGGAAAACCGAATGCAAGTTCACGATAAGCTGATTAAAGAAGCCGCCAAACGCCATTTGGCGCCGCTTGGCGGGATCCAGAAGGGCCGGTCCCGGATCTGGCTGGTGGATTGCGGGTGGTACGCAGCGGTGGTTGAATTCCAGCCCAGCTCCTGGAGCAAAGGCGCTTACCTGAACGTAGGCGCGCATTTTCTATGGAGTTCGACGACTGCCATTTCATTCGACTTTGGTTATCGAAAAGAAGGTCACGTGGAGTTTGTGGACGAGCAGCAGTTTGCTGCGGAAGCAGACCTTCTTGCACAACGGGCGGCGCAGGAAGTAGGGTTGTTGCGGACGAAGCTTCACAGCCCGCTGGCCGTGCATTCCATGACTCCCAAAAATACTGGGGAAGAGTGGATCGATCGCTTCCATCGCGGCGTCTCGCTTGGATTGGCGGGGCGGGCTGCCGATGCTGCATTCGTCTTGGATTCTAAGCAAGAGGAGTCTGCTCAATTGATTCCGCTTCTTCCAGATGCGACGGCGTTCGAGAAGAGGATCGTGGAGCAGATTGAGGTTCGTCGCAATGCGCTGAAGTTGCCGGCGCTGAATGGAGCGCTGTGGAATTTGGGAACGACTAATGCTTAAACTGTATAAATTTTCAGCGGGCAAGAAGGAATATTGGGAGACCTGGGAGAACGAAAACGGGTCCCACACGGTCCATTGGGGCGAACTTGGCACACGAGGTGAATCGAAGAACGTGAAGAAGACACTGCTGAAGAATGCTGAGAAGCAGATTCAGGCAGAGATTGATTTGATCATGGAAGACGGCTATCGGTCGATTGCTGATGATGATCATCGCACACTGTTGATCGAGTACGCGGTGCAGGGAATGGGTTCTGCGGAAGACCTGCAGAAGCGCCATCGGCTGCAAGAGCGGATGGATGAAACGCTAGGTTGGACCGGCCTGGGCGCCTGCGATGGCGGCAGCATCGGCAGCGGATCAATGGAAGTATGCAATTTCGTGGTGGATTTCGAGATCGCAAAGCGCGTCATTGAGCAGGACCTGGCAGGGACTGAATTTGAGAATTACACGCGAATCGTTGACGAGAACGCGTGTGATGAAGACTAACTTTACGGGCTCGGTCGCAGGCATGCGCAGCGGTTACAGCGAAACGGAGCTGGCCCAGATTTCACGCCTGTACGACATTGAGATTGCCGGGGATTTCCGGCTGTTCCTGTCGGAAGCAGGACGGACGTCAGGTTGTGGACTGGGCGAGGGCGCATTTGGGCTTGAACTGGACTTCTTTCCTTACGGTTCATCCAACGTAAGGTTCCAGGTCCTTCGCCAGCACCAATTGCGGGAGGATTTCTTGAGCCTCGCCTTCGACGAGATGAAGGCCCAACAGCAGTACGATATCAACAAGACGAAGATGAACGAGTTCGTTGAAGGAAAGCCGTTCTTTCTCTCTTGTGAAAACCAGACGCATTACTTCTTTATTTCGACAGCCGAAGGCAACGGCCTGGTTCATCGATTTGATGAGAACAGCGGGGATGTGATCCGGTCCGAGTTCAGGCTCGAAGAGTACCTGGCGAAGATCCTGGTTCCGACTGAGCCCTCGGGGCGCATATGGTGCGGCGAACTACTTGTCCCGTAGCTGTCAGGTCAAGCAAGCCGCATCAGGACTGCGCCGGCGGCGATTGCTGCGATGGCAAAGGCGCGTTTGCTGCCGATACGTTCGGCGAGGAAGAATTTCGCAATCAGCGCTGCAAACAGGATGGAGGTTTCGCGCAGGGCTGCGACGGCTGCGAGCGGCGCGACGGTCATCGCCCACAGCGCGAGCCCGTAGGCGCCGAGGGTGCCGGCGCCGCCGAGAATGGCGACTTTCCAGAATTGCCTGGCGTAGTCGCGCAACTCGCGTGCGCAGCGCAGGAGGCACCAGGCCAGCAGTCCGATAGCACTCAGGACGTGCAGCCACATGACGTAGGCGGCTGGAGCCGTGGACGCTCGGACCCCGAGGCCGTCGACCAGCGTGTAGGCGGCGATGACGAGGGCATTCAGCAAGGCGTAAGCGCTTGAGCGAGGGCGGGAGCTGGCGTCTTCGTCGCCGGCGCCCGCGGCCCGGGTCGCGAACCAGAGGCCAAAGATGCCGCCGCTGATGCAGGCCACTGCCGCATATTGGGTGAGGCTAAGGTGTTCGCCGAGCAAGGGCACGCTGGCGAGTGCGACCAGGAGCGGCGCGCTGCCGCGCATCAGCGGGTAGGCGTGGCTCATGTCGCCATGCCGGTAGGCGGCGGCCAGCAGGCCGTAGTAGGCGTAATGGATGATGGTGGAGGCCAGTGCGTAAGGCCAGCTTGCGGCGGCCGGTTGCGCGAGGAATGGCAGCAGCGGCAGCGAGATCAGCCCGGCGCCGCTTGCGACCAGCACGCTGCTCAGGAAGGGATCGCGGCCTTTCTTGACCAGCGCATTCCAGCCGGCATGCAGCAGCGCGCCGCACAGGACGATGGCGACAACCGAGGGCGCCATCAGCGGGGACGCACGCTTTCGGCCAGGATTTCTGGCCGATGGTAGCGTTGGAAGCCTTCCATCACCACGTTCGACTTGGCGGCACGCTCCAGCAATTCGAGCAGCACGGCGCGGTCATCCGGATTCAATGAGGAACGCGAGACGTAGACGCCGGTCTGCTGCCAGGGTAGCTCGGGAATCGGCTCCAGGCGCAGCCGGTCCAGCATGCCGTTCACCCGCGTTTCGCGGTTGATGGCGCCGGCCAGGATGGTCGGTCCCATGATCGTGATGTCCACCGCGCCAACGTATAGCAGGCGTGCGATGGCGCTTGGCTCTACCTCGGTGAACAATCGTCCCTGGCGCGCCAGTTCGCGCACGATGGCCTGGTAAGCTTCGCCGTAATCATAACCGCGAACGATCGCCACGCGCAGGTCGCGCCGGTCCAGCAGGTCCTGGGCATTGGTGATCTGGGGCCGCGGGCTTTGCAGGGAGATCAGCACGGCGCGGTGTCCAACCATCGGCACGAAGATGCCGTTGACGTCGCGTGCCGGGGTGCGGGTAGCAGGCACCAGCAGGTCGGCTTTGCCGGATTCAAACAGCAGCTCCTGGCGCGCACGCGGGACCGAGATGAAGGTGAAATGGCAACCGGCGCGCGGGCCGAGGCTGCGGAATATCTCGGGATAGATTCCGCTATAGGTTCCGTTGCTGACAATGACGCTGACGCCGGTGGTGGAGACCGGCACCACGATGTCGCGCGAGCAGTCGGCATGCGACGGCAAGGCCGCCGCCGCAAAGGGCAGGGCGGCGAGCAACTGGCGGAAGAAGCTGTGCGCGCGTGCGGTCATTTGCGGATTATGCGCTTGTTTCCGTGGTCGCTGTGGTGGCCATGTGGTGCTGGCGGAAGTAGCGGCGGGCGACGTAAATGCCTACGGCCTGCATCGCGGCACACAGGAAGAACGTGCTGCCGATGCGCCAGTCGCTCGGGGGCAGGTGGCTGACCGTGCCCAGGATTGCGCCGCCCAGCAGCGGCATGATCACCGTGCCAAGGCTGCTGATCGACTGCAAAGAGCCCATCAATTCCCCCTGTTCGTTGGCCGGGGTGGACTTCGATAAGATGCCTTGCAATGCCGGGCCGGCGGCGAATGCCAGCAGGTTGCACAGAATGAAGACGTACATCATCCAGCCGTGGGTGGCCAGGCCGTACAGCATATAAGTGATGGCGCCCGAGGTCAGCCCCAGCAGCGACAAGCGCACCTCGCCGAATCTGCGGATCAAGACGCCGAGCAGGCCGGCCTGCACCACGGCAGCCGTCAGGCCGACGCAGAACAGGGCCGCGCCATTCTCCGCCGGGCTCCAGCCGAAGCGGAAGTGGGTGTACAGCACCCAGGTCGATTGCAGCATCATCTGCGCGCCGGTCACCAGGGCGAAAGTGATGACCAGGCCGCGGATATCCTGGCGCCGCGCCAGTTTGGCCAGCGAATTGAACGGGTTGACCGACACCAGCTTGAACCTGGTGCGCTGCGCTTCCGGCAGCGATTCCGGCACAAAGAAGTAGCCGTAAATGAAGTTGGCAAAGGATAGCGCAGCCGCTACGTAAAACGGCAGGTGCAGGTTGACGTCGCCCAGCAGGCCGCCCAGCATCGGGCCGCAAATGAATCCCAGGCCGAACGTGGCGCCGATCTTGCCGAAGCTCTTGGCGCGGTCTTCGTGGGTGGAGATGTCGGAGGCGTAAGCCGAGGCCACCGACATGCTGGCCGAGGACATGCCGCCGATCACGCGGCCGATGAACAGGCAAGCCAGGTTGGGCGCCCAGGCCGTGGTCAGGAAGTTGATGCCCATGCCGGCCATGGAATACAGCAGCACGGGACGGCGCCCGACACGGTCGCTGATCGCGCCCAGCATCGGCATGAAGATGAACTGCAGCAGGCCGAAGGTGGCGCCCAGGATGCCGTACCACAGCGCATGCAGTTCGCGGTCCTGCACGTACTGGCCAACCAGGATTGGCAGCACCGGCACGATAATCCCGATGCCCAGCATGTCGATGAAGATGCTGACCAGGACGAAGTTCAGGTTGCCTTTCGACTTGGTGCTTGGTGCGATCTCGCTCATGCTGCCACCGCCCATTCTGCGACAAAGCTGTCGCGGAAGGCCAGCAAGTCCCGCAGGCGCTGCTCGCCCAGCGCGCGGCCGGCGGCGGTCTGCATGGTGCCGGGCAGGGTAGCCAGCTTCACTTCGATGTGGTCCAGGGAGTAGATCTTGTCGTTGCGCTCGCGGTTCACGGCCAGCGGATCTTCCGGATGGGCCAGCGCGGTGCCCATGCGGCCTGCGATATAGAACATGCGCGCCAGGCCGACTGCGCCAAGGGCGTCAAGGCGGTCGGCGTCCTGCACGATGCACGCTTCCAGCGTGGTTGGCTGCAGCGCAGCGGAGAAGCTGTGGGTTTCGATGGCGTGGGCTACCGCGTCCAGCCGGTCGGCCGGGAAGCCTGCTTCAGCCAGTTGGGCGCGTGCCAGCACGGCGGCCTGGCGCGAGGCGAGGTGGCGTTCCGGGTGGTTCTTCGGCAGGTTGACCAGGTCGTGCAGGTAGCAGGCAGCCATCACGACCAGGCGGTCGGCCTCGGGATGCTGTTCCAATAACAGGTTTGCGTTGCGCCACACGCGGTGCAAATGATTGGTGTCGTGGGCGCCATCGTCGCCCGCTGCTGCGCTGGCCAGCGCCACCAGGCGCTGCTGCCAAGTGCTCAGAGAGATATCCATAAAACCTTGATTCCGTTTTTAGCTGCGCAATTGTGCCATGTATTTATCGCAAGCTTGTATGTTTCTCTAGAGCAAAATTCTTGGTGATTATTTTATTGGTCTACGGTAACATTATGCTGTCATCGTTCATAAGTGAAAAATTATCATGACCACAACTACCAACCAAGCCGCCGAGTTCCTGGCCTTTACCCTGGGGCAGGAAGAATACGGCATCGATATCCAGAAGGTCAGCGAGATCCGCAGCTACGAAAGCCCGACCCGCATTGCCAGCGCGCCGGACTACGTGAAAGGCGTGATCAACCTGCGCGGCCTGATCGTGCCGATCATCGACATGCGCGTGCGCTTCCAGCTTGGCGAGCCGACCTATGGCCCGTTCACTGTGGTCATCATCCTGCACATCGGCACCCGCACCGTGGGTATCGTGGTGGATGCCGTGTCCGATGTAACGACCCTGCAGCCGGAGCAGATCAAGGCTGCGCCGGACATCAGCGGTTCGATGGATACTGAATACATCACCGGCCTGGGCACCATCGATGACCGCATGCTGATCCTGGTCGATATTGAACGCTTGATGTCTTCCGCTGACATGGGCCTGATCGAGAAGATGGCGGCATGAAATTCCTGAATAACCTGAGTATCGGCAAACGCCTGGCATTCGGCTTTGCCGTTACGCTTGCACTGTCCATCGTGATTGCCGCCATCGGCGTGTGGCGCCTGCAGCAGGTGGCGGGCGCGACGCGCCATATGATGGAGACCCCGCTGGCCAAGGAGCGCATGATCTCCGACTGGTATTCCAAGATCGATAGCGCTATCCGCCGCACCACGGCGATTGCCCGCAGCAGCGATGCGACGCTGGGCTCATTCTTTGCCGAGGAATCGAAAGCATCGAGCGCCACCTCGGCCGAACTGCAGAAGAAAATCGAACCGCTGATCAGCGACGCCGACGAGAAAGCCTTGTGGGACCGCGTGATGGAGCAGCGCAAGGCCTATATCGCTTCGCGCGACAAGGTTGCCAAGCTGAAGACGGATGGCGAACTGGAACAGGCGAACGAAGTTTTTGAAAAGACTTACCGCCCGGCTGCCGCGCAATACCAGGACCTGGTGCAGGACCTGCTGTCGATGCAGCGCGGGAAGATCGATGCCATCGGCAAGGAGATCGACAGTATTTCGACCAACAGCCGCAGCCTGTTGACGGTGCTCGCCGTGCTGGCGGTGGCATTCGGCGCGGCATGCGCCTTCATGCTGACCAAGGGCATCACCACGCCACTGTCGCGTGCAGTGGAAGCGGCGCGCCGCGTGGCGGCGGGCGACCTGACCGGCGACATCCGCGTGCACGGCAACGACGAAACCGGCCAGCTGCTGGGCGCGCTGCGCGACATGAACCAGGCTTTGCTGAACATCGTCAGCGAAGTGCGCAACGGCACCCATTCGATCACCATCGCTTCCAGCGAGATCGCGGCTGGCAACCAGGATTTGTCGGCGCGTACCGAGCAGCAGGCGGCGTCGCTGGAGGAAACCGCTTCGTCGATGGAAGAACTGACTTCGACCGTCAAGCAGAATGCCGATAACGCACGCCAGGCCAACCAGTTGGCTGGCGCCGCGGCCTCGGTGGCACGCAAGGGAGGCAGCGTGGTGTCGGAAGTCGTGGGTACCATGGAGTCGATCGATGCTTCTTCGCGCAAGATCGTGGACATCATCACCGTGATCGACGGTATCGCGTTCCAGACCAATATTCTGGCGTTGAATGCGGCGGTGGAGGCGGCGCGCGCCGGTGAGCAGGGCCGCGGCTTTGCGGTCGTGGCGTCGGAAGTGCGCAACCTGGCGCAGCGCTCGGCGGCGGCGGCGAAAGAGATCAAGGGATTGATCGGCGACTCGGTCGAGAAGGTCAATGCCGGCACGCGCCTGGTGTCGGATGCTGGTAACACGATGGAAGAAATCGTCTCCAGCGTGCAGCGCGTTTCGGACATCATCAGCGAGATCACGGCTGCCAGTGCCGAACAGAGCTCCGGCATCGATGAAGTCTATAAGGCCGTTGGCCAGATGGACCAGGTCACGCAGCAGAATGCGGCGCTGGTGGAAGAAGCTGCGGCTGCCGCTGAATCCATGCAGAACCAGGCCAGCAACCTGGCTGAGGTGGTCAGCGTGTTCAAGGTCCGTTAAGCAGCACTTTCGCGGATCGCCTGTTGCGACAGGCGGTCCGCATCGCCATTTTTATGGCGCGGTACCCAGCGTACATTCACTTGCCCCAGGGCCGACAGCAAGTGCCCTACGCGGGCCCGATGTTCCTCCAGCGCTTTGGCCCCGGCGCTGGGCGATAACAGCACATCCTGCACCACGACCTGGCTGTCGCCGTACACCAGCAATTCCGGCACGCCTAATTCCACCGCTTTTTCCAGCGCCGCAATCAGGGCGAGATACTCCGCGTCGCCACTGCTGCCGTGGTCTGCGCGGCGGCTGATTTCTATCCGTTCGCCGGCGGGGCCCGACAACAGCACGCCGATGCCGATGCGGCCGGGATTGGGATGGGCGGAGCCGTCGAACCACGCATGCCATGCAGCGGCGGAGGCGGGGACTGGCTGGCGCGCGAGTTTTTCAGCGCGCGCACGTTCTTGTTTAATTGACATACGTAAATTATTTTGCAACACTTGCGGCTCGTTTCAGCCTCCACTTTAACAGGTGATTGTGAGCCTTACTGCCGAACAAATCCTGGCGCTTGCGCCGGACGCTGCATCCGCCAAAGCTGGCACCGGGCAGGCCAGCCTTTCCAAATGGTCCGGCCTCGGTGGCCATGCACAAGCCCTTTGGGGACTGTGCCAGGGCAGCGGCAAGGAGCCTTATCGCGCCCAGATCGACCTGGCCGGCCCCGCCTTCAAATGCAATTGCCCGAGCCGCAAATTCCCCTGCAAGCATGGCATTGGCCTTTACCTGCTGTACGCGCGCGACAGCGCTGCCTTCAAGGAGACCGATGCGCCGCAGTGGGTGAGCGACTGGCTGCAAAGCCGCGAAGAGCGCAGCGAGAAGAAGTCTGCCAAGGAGGCGGAAGCTGCGACGCCGGAAGCGATCGCGGCGCGCGAGGCGAGCCAGCAAAAACGCCAGGAAAAACGCCAGGGCAATGTGGAAACCGGATTGGCCGTGCTGGACGCCTGGCTGGAAGACCTGGCACGTGACGGCCTGGCGACGCTGCGCAGCAAGCCCTCCAGGGACTGGGATGCGATGGCGGCCCGCCTGGTCGATACGCAAGCGCCGGGGCTGGCCTCGCGCGTGCGCCGCCTTGGGCTTTCGATTTACGGCGGGAGCGGCGATGGCTGGGAGCTTGCCGCTGCGCGCGAATTGGCCCAGTTGGCGCTTGTGCGCCAGGCCTATGCGCGCCTGGCATCGCTGCCCGTCGGTTTGCAGCATGAGGTGCGCTCGGCCATCGGCTGGGTGACCAGCCAGGAAGATGTGCTGGCGCAGCCTGGTGTCCACGATCGTTGGCTGGTGCTTGGCGCCCGCTCGATGGAAGATGGGCGCGTAGGAAGTTGCGCGACGTTCCTGCGCGGAGAGAGCAGTGGGCGCTGGGCCATGCTGCTGCAGTTTTCCGCCGGCAGCCAGGCCCTGCCGCCGGCGCCGCCGACCGGTGCAATCTACCAGGGCACGGTACATTTCTACCCGGCTGCGGTGCCGATGCGCGTGGTGTTTGCCGACGACATGAAGCTGCGCAATGCTGCACCTGGCGTGCCGCCCGCAGTAGCGCCGACGTCATTCGCGATCGAGTTCGAACGCTACGCGCAGGCCCTGGCCGCCAATCCCTTCCTCGAATCCTGGCCGATGGTGCTGGAGCAGGTCACGCCGGTCCATGAGGCGGGCAATGCCATGCCGTGGTCGCTGCGCGCTGCCAATGGCGATGCGCTGGCAGTGGATGCAGCGTTCCTCCAGGGCTGGCAACTTCATGCGTTGGCGGGCGGCCATCCCTTGCGGGTGTTCGGCCTGTGGCAGGGTTATTCTTTCATTCCGCTGTCGGCCTATGTGGACGGCCGCACCTTTAATCTCGACACCGATGCAACTGCCAGTTAATTTGCATAAATCCGTGCTGGCGGGTACCAGCCGTGTTCCGTTCGATGCTGCCAGCGGCGTAACGCCTGCTTTGCTGCCGGTAGCCGGGCAAAACTTGTGGCAGGCGCTTGCCGCGCAAGATCTTTGGCAGCGCGCCGGTTTCCTGCCCGCCGGAGCAATGGAAGCGCCGGCAGGCGCGGTCCCCGATGGTGCGGCGTGCCCACGTGCCGCCGAAGATATTTTGCTGCTGCTGATGCGCGGCATGCACGCGGCCTTGCTGCCAACCTGGCTGACGCTGGCGCATGCAAAAGGCGTGGCCGTGCCGCACGCCTGCCTGGTTCCCTTGCTTGAACAGGGCATGGGCAAGCCGGCCTTGCGCGAAAAGCTGTTGCCGGTGCTTGGGGAGCGTGGCCGTTGGCTGGTGGCGCAAAACCCTGAGTGGATTTCGAAATATGTTGCCGGCTCCGATGATGCCGCTGCCGTGGACCTGGCCTGGAATACCGGCGGCCCACCGCAGCGCGCGGCAGCCTTGCGGGCAATGCGTTCCGCAGATCCTGCTGCCGCCCTGGCCACCTTGCAAGGCGGCTGGGCGCAAGAGGCGGCCGACTTGCGCGCGGCCTTGTTGCCGTGCCTGGAAGTGGGCTTGTCGCTGGCCGACGAACCATTCCTTGAGGCTGCGCTGGACGACAAGCGCAAGGAGGTGCGAGGGATCGCGCGCGAGCTGCTGGCCGCCCTGCCAGGATCCCAGCTCAGTGCGCGTTGCGCCGCTCGCATGGACGCTTTGCTTACGCTGCTGCCAAGAGGCGAGGGCCAGTTGCCGGCACTGGAAGTGTCCCTGCCGGAAGCATGCGACAAGGCGATGAAGCGCGACGGCGTTGGCGTCGAGAACCCCTATCACATGGGTGAGAAGCAGGCCTGGCTTTTCAATATGATGCAGTGCGTTCCTCCGTCGCATTGGTCGGAGCGCTGGGAACAGCCGCCGGCAGGTGTCCTGCAGGTGCTGCAGGCCAATGATTTCGGACGCGTGTTGCAGGAAGGCCTGGTGCACGCCGTCGGCCTGTCCGCCCGGGCGGGGGACGGGCAGGCTGCCGACTGGTTCGTGGCAATCCACGCATCGAAAGTGCCGAATGCCCGCGTGTTGTCGGCCAGGTTCGCCGATATGGCGATGGCCTTGCCGCCATCCGGCCGCGAGCGCGTGCTGCATGCGTGGCTGGAGTGCGGCAATGGCAGCGGCGTGCCGGATGCACTGCTGCTGGCGAGGTCGATGGCGAGCGAAGGCGGCGCCCAGGTGTCGCTGGCCTCATCGCGCCTGTTGCTGGGCCGCCTGCAGCAGATGATGCGCGAGAAGGATACGCCGGGTTACGGCATGAAGTATGAGTTCGAAACGATGGCCGGCCTGCTGGACATCGGTGAAATGGAATACCTGGAACAGGGATGGCCCGAACCGGATTGGGCGCATTGGGACAATTGGCGCCAGCTGGTCGATGAGCTGAAAGAAGCCCTGCGCTTCAAGAACACGCTGCACCGCAGCTTTACGGACAATAAGGAGTGAGCATGGCTAACGAGATCAAAGTACTGCGCCAGAGCGCCGAACAGCAGTTTGCACATGAACTGGCGGCATTGAAAGAGGCCGACCAGCGTCAGCGCCCGCCAAATTGGGAATTGTCGCCGTGGGCGGTTGCCACCTACCTGTTGGGCGGCACCCTGGATAACGGCTTCGAGATTACGCCAAAGTACATCGGCAAGCGCCGCATCATCGAGATCGCCGTGGCCACGCTGGCCACCGACCGCGCCTTGCTGCTGCTTGGCGTGCCCGGCACGGCGAAGTCCTGGGTGTCAGAGCACCTCGCGGCGGCCATCAGCGGCAACTCGAACCTGGTGGTGCAGGGCACGGCCGGCACGGCGGAAGAAACGATCCGCTACGGCTGGAACTATGCGCAACTGCTGGCCAAGGGACCGAGCCAGGATGCCGTCGTGCCAAGCCCGGTGATGCGCGCCATGCGCACCGGCAAGCTGGCCCGCATTGAGGAATTGACGCGCATTCCATCCGAAGTGCAGGACAGCTTCATCAGCCTGTTGTCTGAGAAAATCCTGCCGATTCCGGAACTGGACGAATATGTACAGGCCGCCAAGGGCTTTAACGTGATCGCCACTGCGAACGATCGCGACCGCGGCGTGAACGACCTGTCCAGCGCCTTGAAGCGCCGCTTCAACACTGTGGTGCTGCCGCTGCCGGACAGCGCGGACGAAGAAGTGAGCATTGTCGAAAGCCGGGTGGCCAGCCTGGGACGCGCGCTGGAGCTGCCGATCGAGAAGCCTGCGCTGGAGGAAATCCGCCGCATCGTCACCATCTTCCGCGAGCTGCGCTCCGGCCAGACCGATGACGGCAAGATCAAGCTCAAATCGCCGAGCGCCAGCATGAGCACTGCCGAAGCGATTTCCGTGGTCACCAACGGCATGTCGCTGGCGGCGCACTTCGGCGACGGCATGCTGCGCGGTGCGGACATGGCGTCGTCGGTAGTGGGCGCCATCGTCAAGGATCCGGTGCAGGACCGCGTGGTCATGCTTGAGTACCTGGAAACCGTGGTCAAGGAACGCGAAGGCTGGAAAGACCTTTACCGCGCCTGCCACGCTGTGCTCTGATGGCCCTGCATTTCTTCGGCATCCGCCACCATGGCCCGGGTTGCGCGCGCAGCCTGGCGCAGGCTTTGCAGCAACTGCAGCCGGATGCCATCCTGATCGAAGGCCCGCCGGAAGCGGACGAATTGCTGCCTTTGTCCGCGCATGCGGAGATGCGGCCGCCGGTGGCGCTGCTGGTGTACGCACCGGCCATGCCGCAACATGCCTCGCATTTCCCGTTTGCGGAGTTTTCGCCGGAATGGCAAGCCATCCAGTATGGCCAGGCGCATGGCGTGCCGACACGCTTTATCGACCTGCCGATGGCGCATACTCTCGCAGCGCATATGTCGGTGGCGGCGGAGGAGGGCGCAGAGGGCGATAGCACGCCGCAGCCAGTGCAGCGCAGCGGCGACGCAATGGCCCAACTCGCGCAAGCGGCCGGTTTTTCCGACTTCGAGACCTGGTGGGACCACCTGGTGGAACAGCGGCACGACAGCCTGGAACTGTTCGCCGCCATCGAAGAAATGATGTCGGTGGCGCGCAAATCGTTGGAGGAGCCGTTGTCGCCGCGCGAAGCCCAGCGCGAAGCCCATATGCGCCAGATGATCCGCGCCGCCCAGAAGCAGGGCTACGAGCGGATCGCCGTGGTGTGCGGGGCCTGGCACGTGCCGGCGCTGCGGGACATGCCAACTGCGAAACATGACAAGGACGTGCTCAGCGACCTGCCGAAAGCCAAGGTTGCCGCCACCTGGACGCCGTGGAGCTATGGCCGCCTGAGTTTCGACAGCGGTTACGGGGCCGGCGTGCAAGCCCCGGGCTGGTACCACCACTTGTGGAATACGCCGCAAAGCGCATCGACCTACTGGCTGACCGATGCCGTGCGCCTGCTGCGCAAGAATGGCCTGGATGCCTCCTCGGCGCACGTGATCGAGGCGCTGCGCCTGTCCGAAAGCCTGGCTGCCTTGCGCGATCGTCCCCGCGCCGGCCTTGGCGAGCTGCTTGAATCGCTGCAAAGCGTGCTGTTTGGCGACAGCGAGGCGCCGCTGCGCCTGATCGAACGCGAGTTGCTGGTCAACGACCGCCTCGGCACGGTGCCGGCCGAAACGCCGACCCTGCCGCTGCCGGCGGACGTGCGCCAGCTCCAGAAAAGCTACCGCATGGCGCCGCGCGCCGACCAGCAAGACCTTGAGCTGGACCTGCGCCAGCCCAAGCATATGGAGAAGAGCGTGTTGCTGCACCGCTTGTCCCTGCTGGGCATCGATTGGGGGCGCACCCGGGCGGTCAGCGGCAAAAGCGGCAGCTTCCATGAGAAATGGGTGCTGGCGTGGGAGCCGGATTTTGAAGTACGCCTGATCGAAGCCAACGTCTGGGGCGCCACCGTGGAAACCGCGTGTAATGCGCGCCTGATCCACCTGGCGCGCAACGCAACCCGCCTGGCCGACGTGACCGGACTGGCCGAACAGATGCTGCTGGCCGATGCCCGCCATGCGGTGCCGGAAGTGATGGCACGCATGCAGGCCCTGGCCGCCAGTACCCATGAAGCGGGCGCCTTGCTGGAAGCGCTGGCGCCCTTGGCCAATGTGCTGCGCTACGGCAGCACGCGCAATACCGATACGGCCAGCGTGGCGCAGGTGATGGACGGCCTGGTGCAGCGTGCCTGCATCGCCTTGCCGCTGGCGGCACGCGGCATCAACGAGGAAGCGGCGCAGAAGCTGCTGCAGCAACTGCTGCAGGCGAATAATGCAATCGGCTTGCTGCAAAAGCCAGAACATCGGGATGCCTGGCTGGAGGCGCTTGAGCAATGCACGCGCGGCCAATCGAACCCGCTGATCGCCGGCCGTGCCGTGCGCATCCTGCTGGAACAGCAGCGGTGGCAGGTGGCGCAGGTGGCACAAGCGCTGTCGCTGGCCTGCACCAATCCGATCCAGCCCTTGTCCAGCGCCGAATGGCTGGAAGGCTTCCTGCAGGGCAGCGGCTTGCTGCTGGTGATGAACGAGCAGCTCTGGCAGATCCTGCAAGCCTGGGTTGCCGGCCTGCCCGGCGAGACGTTCATGGAATTGCTGCCGCTGCTGCGTCGCACTTTCGCCACCTTCGAAGCGGCGGAGCGGCGCCAGTTGGGGCAGCGTGTGGCGACCGGCACGGTGGCATTGGCATCGGCAATGTCCAGCGCCGGAACGGATGAGGCCCGGGCCAGCCTGGTGCTGCCGGTGTTGGCGGCCTTGCTCGGACCAATTGAGACAAACGAGGTGGCAGCATGAGCGTCAAGCAGTGCTCGCAAGAAGAACTGGAACGGCGCTGGCGCCTGATGCTGGGCAGTGAAGCGGACAACCTGCCGCTGCAGCAACAGGATGCGGCGCTGGACCGCACCCTGGCCGCGCTATACGATCCGGGCGAACGGCGCGGCGGGCTGCAAGGCTCGGCGCCGAACGTGGCGCGCTGGCTGGGCGATATCCGCGAATACTTCCCTAGCAGCGTTGTGCAATTGATGCAGAAGGATGCCATGGACCGCCTCGGCCTGCACCAGATGCTGTTGGAGCCTGAAATGCTGCGCAGCGTGCAACCCGACGTGCACCTGGTGGCCACCATGCTGTCGCTGAACCGGCTGATGCCGAGCAAGACCAAGGAAACCGCGCGCCAGGTGGTGCGGCAAGTGGTGCAGGAGCTTGAACGCAAGCTGTCCAATCCAATGCGACAGGCGGTCAGCGGCAGCCTGAATCGCGCTGCCCGCAACAAGCGGCCGCGCCATAACGAGATCGACTGGCTGCGCACCATCAAGGCCAACCTGCGGCATTACCAGGCCGACTACCAGACCATTGTGCCGGAACAGCGCGTCGGCTTCGCGCGCAAGACGCAAGCCTTGCGCGACATCGTGCTGTGCGTCGACCAGAGTGGGTCGATGGCGCCGTCCGTGGTGTATGCAAGCATCTTTGCCGCAGTGCTGGCGACCATCAAGGCGGTCAGCACGCAGGTAGTGGTGTTCGACACGGCGGTCGTGGACTTGACGGATTTACTCAGCGACCCGGTCGAAGTGCTGTTCGGTACCCAGCTCGGCGGCGGCACGGACATCAACCGCGCCCTGGCTTACTGCGAGACCCTGGTACATCGCCCGCAAGAGACGATTTTCGTCCTGATCAGCGATTTGTATGAAGGTGGCAATGCGGCGCAAATGCTGGCGCGCGCGCAGGCCATGGCGGCCAGCGGCATGCAGATGATTTGCCTGCTGGCCCTGGACGACAATGGCGCACCGAGTTTCGACCGGCACCACGCGGCGCAATTTGCTGCGATGGGAATTCCTTGCTTTGCCTGCACGCCGGACAAGTTCCCCGACTTGATGGCGGCTGCCATCCGCAAGCAGGACATGGCCGCCTGGGCCGCGCAACAGGATATTGCTGTTGCGGGCTAGGCGGCTGCCTTCACGCGCTGTTAGCGGCGGTGCGGGTTGTCGGGGCGGCGGTCGTAGCGGTTAGGCACGCCGTCGCCATCGCGGTCGCGGTCATAACGGTTTGGCACGCCATCGTTGTCGCGGTCGCGGTCGTAGCGGTCCGGAATGCCGTCATGGTCGCGGTCCCGATGGCGGTCCCAGTTGCGATCGCGGTAGTAGTAATTGTCGCGGTGGTAATCGCGGTAGCCGTAGCTTGGGCCCTGGATGTAGGTCGGACGGCTGTCGTAGACGGCCCAGCCGCCCTCGCGCCATCCCCAGCCGTTATCGACACGAACCCATTGCGACGGGTTGTAGCGGTAGCCCGGGCGTTCCTGCAGCCAGTGGCCGGCCATCCATACGTGGCGGTAGCCGTCCCAGCGCCATACGCCAGGGGCCCAAACGTAGCCGTAACGCGGTGGCGGCACGCTTTCAAAACGCAGTGGTGGAGGAGCGTTGCCGATCACGACGCTGAAATCAACCTGCGCCAGCGCGGCGGTCGGTGCTAATGCAACCGTGCCAAGTGCCAGGGCGGCTGCAGCGATGAGTTTCGATTTGAACATGGCTTTTCTCCTGTTTGGTGATGCGCTGAGTTCAATATACCAAGCGCGCCGCCGCAGAGAAAAGCCTGATTCAGTTTTTTACAAATCCCGCAGGGAAGTAACAATTGCTCAGATCTTGCCGCCCTGGGCAGCCTTGCGTTCTTCCGCCAGCGAGGCTTGCTTTTCCGCTTCGCTCATGCGCTTGGCCGCCACCACCACCACCGGCACTGCGGGCGCCGGCTGGGCGGCGCTGGCGTAGCTTGCAGGGGCCGCGGTTTCACCGACACGGTTTTCATACATGAAGTCGGCGGCGCAGGCCAGGCCGATAAAAGCGATGAACAGGGCTTCGAAATTACGCAGGGCTTTCATGATGTTCTCCGGTTGAGGACTATCCATGTGCACACTGTATCCATGCGGCCTGGCGCCAGCCATCGCCGTGCGACAAGCTGTCCAAAACGTGGTGTGAAATGCAAAAAAACGGGGGCTTGGCGCCTGAATCCCGAACAGAAGGGAAAACCACCTTCATACGGAACGAATGGATGGGCTGACCCTGTGCCAAGATAAGGAGGTGTGTATTGGGTGCCTGGTGCCCCTGTTACAATCGACAGGCGCAGGGTCAGACAAGGAGTAGGAAATGTTCAAGATGTTTGGTTTTGGCGGCGTGAAGTGCCCGCGATGCGAGCACCGCAACGGCGACAGCTCCGACTACTGCAGCCATTGCGGCCTGTCGCTGGGTGCGCCGCGCAATGAGCCCGTGTTGCGCGATAACCGCTGGATTCCGGCTAACGATGAGCTGGCGGTATTTTTTGGCGTGCGCCAGCTCTCCGGCATCTTTACCAAAACCTTGCACGTGCCGGCTGCGACACGCGCTTTCATCCTGCAGGGCGAACAGGTTTCCGAAGTGCCGCAAGGCGATTATGAGCTGGAAGGCTTTTTCGCCAGAATGGGCAAGTTGCTGCGTGACGAGCGGGGCGAAATCCTGATTACGCGTACTTCGCCACTGCCGGTCGAGTTCAATTTCACGGACCTGCATAGCGCCGAATACCTGAAACTGGCCGCCCACTTCACGGTTGGCCTGCTGGTGAACAATGTGCAAGTCTTTGCACGGCATTTCATGACCGCGCCGGGCACTGTCAGCACGCTGCAACTGCATGATTTGCTGGCGCCATCAATGCGCCAGCTAGCGGCGGAATTCCTGGGCAGCCGTTCGGTGCGCGATATGGCCAATTCCAACGCGCTGCGCGAACAGCTCAACGAACGTTTGCACAGTGCATTGGGCCAGCGCCTGGCCGAATTCGGGCTGGCGGCCGTGCAGGTGGAAACCTTGTCACTTCGGCATGATAAATATGATGACAACCGCGAGCGCGAGGGCAGCCTGTTCCTGGTTGCCGACGAACGCCAGCGGCAACTGGAGCACGTCAAGCAGCTCGACCAGCTATACAACGAGGAAGAGTGGCAGGCCATCAGTCGGCAGGAGCAGAAGATGCGCAGCGATTTCCGCCGGGCGGAGTTGAAGGCCGAAGCCGAAGAGCAGATGCAAGCCATCCGCGCCCGTGAGATCGACTTGTATGGCCGCATTGTCGAAGCCAAGAGCCGCAAACAAGCTTTCGAACACGGCGCCGGCGTGGCGCTGGCCGACCTGGAACATGAACTGGCGCGCCACAAATCCCTGCACGCCGGTGAGACCGCGCAATGGGACCAGGTACGCCGCCTGGCCCAAATCAAGATGCGCACCGAGATGGAATTGGCGCAGCAGGCCGGCCTGGAGGAAAAGGCATTGGCCAGGCAGCGCTTCTCGCACCAGTTGTACCAGCAGCAGCTCCAGCACCGCATCCAGCAGGCGCTCGCCATTGAAGACGAAGAGCACCGCCGCAATCAGCTCAAGCTCTTGCGCAAGGCCGAGAACGATGCCCAGCAGCGCGAGCAGGAAATCGAAGCCGAACATCATCGCGCCAAATTCCAGGGCCTGGCGCTGGCCAATGCTGCCCGCCATCGCGAGGCGGAGCGCATCGGCGAGTGGGAAGAAGAGCAGCACCTGGCCCGCAAACGCGAGCTGGCGCGCGGCGAGGAAGCGAAGGATGCCAGTTCGAACGTCCACGTGGCCGAGATCAGCGCCAAGCTGGAAGAATTGAAGCGCAGCGGCGCCGCGGCCGAAGCGGTCGCCCAATACGAAAAGCTGCTGCGCACCATCGAGGCCGACGGCGTGCAGCAACGCCAGGGGCAAAACCTGGCACGCCAGGCCATGCTCGATCAGGTGGCGGTTGAGGAGCAACGGCTGGAACTGAAGCTGCGCGACCAGGAAGCGCAATGGCAGCAGTCGCTGAAAAAGATGGAAGTGGAGCGCGAAGAGCGCTTTAACCGCTGGAAGGTGGAGTACGACAGCATGGTGGCGCAGCAGCAGCACGCTGCCGACCTGGCCCGCATCGACATCGACCGCCTGGAAGCAATCGGCCGCATGAGCGATACGGCCAAGATTGCGCTGGCGGCGACGCCGAATGCCGAAGCGCTGGCGCGCCTGATGCGCCAGCAGGCGCAGGCGGCAATGTCGCCCGAACAGCTGCAGGCGCTGGCCGGCGTGGTGGCCGCCGAAAACAGCATTACCCCCGCCGAAGCGCTGCGCCTGGCGCGCGAGGACGTGCGGGATGAGCGTATGTACCGCGACACCGTGGGCGACAAGGAGCGCCAGCACCAGCTTGACCTGCTGCGGGCGCAAGCCAGCGTGGGGGCGACGGCGGCGCGCCGCTGCCGGAATGGCCATGCGGTGCCGACCGATTGCGGCGATGCGAAATTCTGTCCGGAATGCGGGGCGCCGCTAGCGAGGTAAAGCACGAGAGAGATGCAGACAGCCCGAGACAAGATTCGCGAACTGCGTGCCCTGCACGAAGATGGCCTGTTAAGCCTACAAGAGTTCGACCGCCGCAAGAATGCCATCCTGGACGCCGAGTACGCGCCGCCGGGAGGGGCTGCCGCACCCATCACCATCCTGCGCCAGGGGACCGAACTTGGCCTGATGGCCGGCCAGGAAATCGGCCCGCACAACCGGCGCTACCGGCTGGAGCGCCTGATCGGCATGGGCGGCATGGGACAGGTATGGCAAGCCACCGACCTGGCAACCCATGCGGAACTGGGCCACAGCGCCGTGGTTGCGCTGAAGATCCTGCCGCCGCAGCTGACCCAGAGCCCGGCCCACGCCAAGCTGCTGATCGAAGAAGCGACCCAGGCGCGCCGCCTGGCGCATGACAATATCGTGCGCGTCTACGAATGGGCGCAAGACCCGGCTACATCCAGCTATTTCATCATCATGGAATGCCTGGAAGGCCTGGACCTCGATGCCTGGCTGGCGGAACACGGCAAGGCCAGCCTGGCGCAGGTCGAGCAGATGCTGCGGCCGGTGGCCAATGCACTGCAATATGCCTGGGACAAGCACCGCCTGGTGCACCGCGACCTCAAGCCGGGCAATGTGTTCCTGACCAAGGCCGATGAGATCAAGTTGCTCGATTTCGGCATCGCTTCACGCGCGCGTTCGACCGGCACCGATCTGGGCATGGCGACGCCGAACGCGGGCACCGCCGGCTATCGCGCACCGGAGGCCGGCACAAGCCAGGGCGCACCCCGTCCCCAGGTGGATGTCTACGCGGTCGCGGTCATGATCTACCAGCTCCTGGAAGGACGGCTGCCGTTCGACCAGCATACCGCTTTGCTCGAGCCGGCCAAGCCGGCGGCGCTCAATGCGCAGCAATGGGAAGTGCTGAAGCGCGGCTTCGCCAACCGGGCCGGCGAGCGGCAGCAATCGGTTGCGCAATTGCTGGATGCCTTGCAGCAGGCGGCTGAACCAAGTGCCGAAGAAGCAGCCCGGCGCGACGCAGCGCGCTTGGCCGGGCTGGCTGCATCGCAGCAGCAGGAGCGCGAGGCGCGTGCTGCGCGCGAACTGCGTGCCCGTGCCGATGCCATTGCCCGCGCCGAGGAAGAGGAGCAGCGCCGCCAGAAGGAAGTGGAGCAGTCCGCAAGGCGCAAGGCAGAAGCCCTGGCAACGGCGCAGGAAAAAGCGCGCCAGGAGCAGTTGCGGCGCGAACAGGAGAAACAGCGCAAGGCGCAAGCCGAGCAGGAAGCCAAGGAGCGCAAGGAGCGCTTGCGCCAGCAACTGATTGCGCGCCGTGACGCCGATGCGCTGAAAGCCCGCCAGGCCGAGGAAGAATACCAGCGCAAGATGGCGCAATTGAAGGCGGAAGCAGCCTATCGCGCCGAACAGGAGCGTCACCGCAAGGAGCAAGCCGCACGCAAGGCAGCCGAACTGGCGGCCCTGCTGCCCTCTGCCAGCAGCCCGGTGGCCGATGCGGAAGGCGTGCTGCGCGACCGCTTTACCGATGGCAGCGGCGTCGGGCCGGACCTGGTATTGATCCCGACCGGACGCTTCCAGATGGGCTCTTCCGACCACGAGCACAAAACCGCTGTCAAGGCAGGCGCCCAGAAAACCTGGCTGGACAAGGAATTGCCGGCGCATTGGGTCGGCATCGAGCACTCGTTCGCGCTGGGCCGCTATCCGGTGACAGTCGGCGAATGGCTCGGCTTCGTCAAGGCGACAGGCTGGCAATCGAAGCTGGACGTGGATTGGCAGCAGCCCGGTTTCGCACAGGACGACCGCCATCCCGTGGTGTGCGTAAGCTGGCACGATGCACAGCTTTACCTGCAATGGCTCAGCGAAAAAACCGGCCAGGAATACCGCCTGCCCAGCGAGGCAGAATGGGAATACGCCTGCCGCGCCGGCAGCCACACTGCCTTCAGTTTCGGCGACCAGATCACGCCGGAGCACGCCAACTACGACGGCCATTTCACCTACAACGACGGCCCCAAAGGCAACAGCCACGGCGGCACGACGCGCGTCGGCAGCTACCAGCCCAATCCCTGGGGCCTGTTCGACATGCACGGCAATGTATGGGAATGGACGCAGGATACGGTGCACGATAATTATCTCGGCGCGCCGATCGATGGCAGCGCGTGGGAGCAGGGCGGCGACAATGCCCGCCGCATCCTTCGCGGCGGGGCCTGGCTGTACCAGCCGCGCTATCTCCGCTCGGCCCTGCGCAACGGCTATTCGGCACTGCTGGCGAACGATGTGGTGGGCTTCCGCGTGGCACGCAAGTTGGTGTAAATTGCGGGATAAACCAACAAGCAGGAAATCACCATGACCGTTAAAGTAGCCCGCGATCAGTCGCTCCCAATGCGCAGCATCCTTCATGTGCGCAACCACATCGTCTCCGTCGACGGCACCATTGAAGAAGGCGGCAACGATGCCGGCCCTTCGCCGCACGACCTGTACGACGCCGCCGTCAGCGCCTGCAAGGCCCTGACCGTAATCTGGTACGCCCGCCGCAAAGGCATTCCGGTCGAAGATGTACAAGTCACCACCGAGCGCGATGCAAGCGAAGAGCGCAAGGGCGTATACCGTCTGGCAGCGACGCTGCACCTGAGCGGCGACCTGAGCGAAGAACAGCGTGAAGAGTTGCTGGCCATCTCGCAGAAGTGCCCAGTGCACAAGCTGATGACGGCAGTGACTACCGAAATCTCCACCAGACTGGGGTAATCGCCATGAACATTGCGCAACTCCTGAAAGGTCACGAGAAGGACCTGGGCGGCGGCTTCGTCGTGCGCCGCTACCTGCCGGCGGCAGTCAAGCAGGCGGTGGGGCCCTTCATTTTCTTCGACCATTTCGGCCCGGTCGACGTGCCGGTCGATGCCGACCATGACGTGCGGCCGCATCCGCACATCGGCCTGGCGACTGTCACTTACCTGTTCGAGGGGGCAATGGAGCACCGCGACAGCCTGGGCACACTGCAGCGCATCGAACCGGGCGCCATCAACTGGATGACGGCCGGCCGCGGCATCGTGCATTCGGAGCGCACCCCGAAGGACCTGGTTGGCGTGCCTCATCGCACGCATGGCCTGCAGCTATGGGCGGCCTTGCCCAAGGCGCATGAGGAGGACGAGCCATCGTTCGCCCACACGCCGGCAGCGGCAATTCCGGAGATAGTGGTCGACGGCGCCAAAGTGCGCGTGCTGATTGGTTCGGCCTTCGGCCAGACTTCGCCGGTGAAGACCTTCAGCCAAACGCTGTACCTGGATGTGAGCCTGAAAGCGGGCCAGCAATTGAGCCTGAGCGGACTGCCGCAGGAAGCGGCCGTCTATCCGGTCAGCGGCTCGGTCGACGTCGACGGTGCACCGGTGCCGCAAAACACCATGGCCTTGCTTGACACTTCGAGTTCGAAGCGCGTCACCGCCAACACTGATACGCAGTTCGTGATCATCGGCGGCGAGCCGCTCGATGGCCAGCGTTTCCTGTTCTGGAATTTTGTTTCGTCGAGCAAGGAGCGCCTGGTCAAGGCAGCAGACGATTGGGAAGCGCAGCGTTTCGACAAGGTTCCCGGCGAAACGGAATTCATTCCGCTGCCGAAAAGGCCTGCAATCGCAACTTAAGCGGTAGCTTCGGCTGGCGGCAAGTGCGCGGCGCCGCTGCGCACGATCCAGTGTTCGGGATAAGGATCGCTGGCGAAGCGGGTATGGGCCGGAACGCGGCTCAGCTTTTCCTGTTTCGGCGTTGGCGCCAGCGCGGTTTCCTTGCCGGTGAGCTGGTCGATATGCCAGAAGCCGCCCTGGTGGTGCATCAGCAGCGGCAGGCTGGAGGCTTTGGGCAGGGCGTTGTGGCGCGGCAGCGGGTAGCCGGGATGGGTGTCTGCCGCCAGCAGAACGAAGCATTCTGCGCGCGCGCCTTCGTCGATGCGGTGCAGGATCACGCCATGCGGCATCACGGCGCTGACTTCCAGCAGCACGATGCCTTTGATGCTGGCGCTCAATTCAATCTTCATGCCGGTGCGCAGCGGCACCGGTTTGTTCTTGCCCGGCCAGACGCCATCGAGCAGCAGGCCGTAACGCGACACGTCCTCGATTTCGAAGCCATTGCGGGTACGGCGGATGACTGCGTGGCGGCCGGACAAGCGGCGCGTCAGGCCGGCGCAGTCGGGGCCTTCGGCGCTGAAGTGGTGCAGCAGCACGTCGGCTTCCGGATCGGCCAGTTCGAAGCGGCCGAACGATACTTCTTCCATCGCAAACAGGCGGATGTGGCGGCAGGCGCCGTTTTCCGGCGCGGCATTGATGAAACTGGCCGCCAGGGTAGGGTGGGGATGCGAAGGGCCGCTGCGCGGCTGCTCGATCTCGATCAGGTCTTCATCCCAGGCAATGGTCGAATAGCCTACATCCACCTTGCCCGTGGGCTCGCCGAGGTCGAGGTGGGCGATGCCGGCGTTGCGGGCGGTGACGTCGATGTCCATGGTGTTGCCGCCCTGGGCGGAAACACGGGCGATCGCGGCGTCGTCGGCCATCACGCGCACATTCTTGTGCGTGCTGAGGAAGGTGCGGTGGATTTCATTCAGGCTGGCGTCGACGCGCGGCACCAGGATGACAAAAGTGCATTCCCACTGGCGCTGGGCGTCATCGTCCTTGCTGACGATTTCGGCATGGATCTGGTACTGGCCATGTTCCTTGCCGCGCGAGGAAAATTCCACGAACACCGGGCGCCAGTCGCCGTGTACGGAGCGGATGAATTGCTGCTGCAAGGCGCCATTCGGGATCAGTTCCGAGCGCAGGCGGATCGACAATTGCGGCCCGCATTCCTGCGGCATGCCGCGCAATTCCATCTTGAGCGATTGCCGGCCGCCGGCCGCACGGGGATCAAAACCACTGATGTGCAACTGGGGATGGACGCGTGCGGGTGCAGAATAGCCTGCGACCGGGATGGCCGGCGGGCCGCTGCGGGCATTGCGCATATTGTTCAGCAGCTCATAGCTGCCGCCTTCCGCCTCGGCTGCCGGCTGCGCGTGGCCGCCGGCGCAAGTGCTTTCCCCTGGCATGACCCAGTAGGTGCAATGCGGATGGTCTGGGTTACAGCACTTGTTCATGGAAAGACGTTGGTAGGGATACCGCAACTTTACGCGTTTACCCCGTTGCTTGGCAACACGGCTTTCCTTCGATAAAGGGTGTTTTTACCCCTGTATTCGTCGCGCACCAAAAGCGCAACGTTTTGCTGTCAGATTGGCATGCAAATGGGCGAAAAAAAACCCGGCAACTGCCGGGTTCTTGTCTGATTACCAACGACCGTGGCCGTGGCCATGTCCGTGGCCGCGGTAGTAGCGGTCGCCGTAGTAGTACACCGGGCGCGGTTCAACGTAGACCGGGGCCGGCTCGTAGTACACGCGCGGGGCTGGTTCGTAGTACACGCGTGGCGGCGGGTTGTAGTAGACCGGCGCTGGCTCGTAGTAGACCGGGGCCGGCTGCGAGTACACGCGGGTCTCGACGTAGCCACGGCTGTGACGGCCGGTCGGCAGGGAGTTACCAACTGCAGCGCCTACCAGGCCGCCTACCACTGCACCGCCGCTGCCATTCTGGCTGCCGATTGCGGCACCGATTACGGCACCTGCTGCGGTGTTGAAGTCACGGTCGCCCGCGGCAAAAGCGGCGGAGGAAGCGGTCAGGGCTGCGCCCATCAGCATCAGCCCGGCAAAACGTTTGTTGAACATGGTAAGTCCCCTTTCAATCTCTGTTGGAGTGTAGATTATCCAAGCGCGAAATCTTGCGCCAGTGCATATACACATTCTTACAAACTCCACAGAGGAGAGAGAATTGTATCGTTAAGTTGCCCTCCCAGCAGGAACTTATTAAATACGCTATTGTGTCAAGTTCCGAGCGAAACTTAACCTTCTCACAGGAAACGCATGAACCTCCGCAAGCCCGCACTTTCCGCCCTGTTTATCTGCCTGCTGGGCGCAGGCTTCTCCGGCATCGCGAGTGCCGCCAGCCCGAGCGACGCCGCCACCCTGGACAAGATCCGCGATGCGGCGATGCAAAGCGATTACTCCTACCAGCGCCTGGAAGACCTGACCGACCTGGTCGGCCCGCGCCTGTCCGGTTCCGCCGGGGGCGCCGCCGCCGTGGAACAGGTGGCTGCCGCCATGCGAGCCCTGGGCGCCAAGGTCACCCTGCAGCCGGTCAAGGTGCCGCACTGGGTGCGCGGCGAAGAGAAGGGCGAACTGGTCGATTACAAAGGCCGCCCGGCCAATGTCACGCAGCGTGTGGTGCTGACGGCACTCGGCGGCTCCGGCGCTACCCCGGCCGCGGGCCTGACCGCGCCGATCGTGGTAGTGCACGATTTCGATGAACTGAAAGCCCGCGCGGCGGAAGTGAAGGGCGCCATCGTACTGTTCGACGTGGTGTTCGACCAGGGCATGGCGGACCGCGGCCTGGCAGGCAACGCCTACGGCCAGGGCTCGCGCTACCGCACCAACGGCCCACGCATGGCGGCAGAACTGGGTGCGGTGGCGGCCCTGGTGCGCTCGGTCGGCGGCGCTGATTACCGCCTGCCGCACACCGGCGCCACCAACCTGAAAGACGGGCAGCGCATTCCTGCCGCAGCCGTCACGGCGGAAGACTCCATGCTGATCGGCCGCCTGATGAAGCGTGGCCAGGTCAAGATGAAGCTGACCCTGACCCCGCAGATCCTGCCCGATGCCGATACCTTCAACGTGATCGCCGACCTGCCGGGCAGCGACAAGTCCGACGAAGTCGTCATCGTTTCCGGCCACCTCGATTCCTGGGACCTGGCCACCGGGGCGCATGACGATGGCACTGGCGTCACCACTTCGATGGGGGTGCTGGAGACCATCAAGAAACTGGGCCTGCAGCCGCGCCGTACCATCCGCATGGTGGCATGGGCCAATGAAGAGAATGGCCTGAAGGGCGGCAACACCTACTTCGAAGCCAATAAGGGCAAGCTGGAAAAGCAGTTCGCCGCGATTGAGACCGACGGCGGCGTAGGCCGCACCTTCGGCGTCATGGGCAGCGTGCGCCGCGAAGCGGAGAAGTATTTCGCGCCTGTAACCAACGCGCTGCTGCCAATTGGCGCCGGCGTGTTCAACCGCCGCGACTCGGCTTCGGGCTCGGACGTGCACCAACTGGAAGCGGGCGGCGTGCCGGCCTTCATGCCTTACGTCGATACCAGCGCCTATTTCAACTACCACCACACGCCGGCCGACACCTTCGACAAGGTCGACCCGGTGAACATGAAAAAGCACGTGGCCGTGATGTCGGCGCTGGCCTGGTACCTGGCCAATACCGACGACCCGATCGGCCGCGCGCCGGAACCGCTGAAATAAGAGAAATTACAGGGCGTTGATGGGGATCTTGAGGTAACGCACGCCGTTATCCTCGGCCTCCGGCAGGTGGCCGGCGCTGAGATTGACCTGGATGGCAGGCAGGATCAGCACCGGCATCTGCAGCGTGGCGTCGCGCTTGGTGCGCATCGCCACGAAATCTTCTTCGCTGACGCCGTCGCGGATATGGATGTTCGCGGCGCGCTGCTCGGCCACCGTCACTTCCCAGCGCGGCTCGCGGCCTGCAGGCGGGTAGTCGTGGCACATGAACAGGCGCGTTTCCGGCGGCAGTGACAGCAGGCGGTGCACCGACTTGAACAAGTCGCCGGCGCAGCCACCAGGAAAGTCGCAACGCGCGCTGCCCACGTCCGGCATGAACATGGTATCGCCGACGAATACTGCATCGCCCACCTGGTATGCCATGTCGGCCGGCGTATGGCCCGGCACGTGCAGCGCGCGTGCCTTCAGCTTGCCGATCGTGAATTCCTCGTCGGCCTCGAACAAATGGCCGAACTGCGAGCCGTCTTCCTTTTCGTCCTTGCGGTTGAAGATCGCCGAGAAGGCATGCTGCACCTTGCAGATGCCGGCGCCGATGCCGATGCGGCCACCCAGCTTTTCCTGCAGGTAGGGCGCGGCCGACAGGTGGTCGGCGTGGGCGTGGGTTTCCAACAGCCAGCTTACGGTCAGGCGATGTTCGCGCACGAAGGCGATGATCTTGTCGGCGGCCGTCGTCGCAGTGCGGCCGGCCTTTGGATCGTAATCAAGTACTGAATCGACGATGGCGCAATCGCTGCCGTCAGCCTCATAAATCACGTAGCTGACCGTGGAGGTAATGGGGTCGAAGAACCCTTGGATCTCAGGCTTCATATCAGGATAGTAGGATGATTCAAGCCCAACTATTATAAAGAATCCTGATATAGCGGGCGAGGCTTATTCGTTTTACGATGCAAGTGATCTGTGTGGCGGGAAAAACTGTCGCCGTGATAAGATTTTCGACAGTGCTTCCTGAAAGAGAGGCCGCCATGCCCAAAGCTGGCTATTCACTGATGTGGGGACTGGTTACTGGCTGTATCTGCAGCCGGTCACTATCGGCAATCGCTGCCGCCGGCGGCGCAGCCACGCCGGAAAACTTTGCCAACCTGTCGCTTGAAGAATTGAGCGACGTGCGCGTGGTATCCGTTTCAAAGCGCGAAGAGAGGCTGGGCGATGCGCCGGCTTCGGTATTCGTGATCACCGCTGACGACATCCGGCGCAGCGGTGCGCGCAGCCTTGCCGAAGCGCTGCGCATGGCGCCCAACCTGCATGTCGCGCAGACGCCTGCCGGCAATTACATCATCACAGCGCGCGGCTTTGCCGGCAACAGCGCCAACAAGCAGTTGGTGATGATCGATGGCCGCTCGGTGTATACGCCGCTGCTTTCCGGCGTGTCCTGGGACGTGCAGCAAGTGCCGATCGACGCCATCGAACGGATCGAAGTAATCAGCGGGCCTGGCGGCACCCTGTGGGGCACCAATGCGGTCAATGGGGTGATCAATGTGATTACCAAGCCTGCCGCGTCCACACTTGGAGCGATGGCCGACCTGCGTTGGGGCCAGGCGCAGTCAGGCGCGGCCTTCCGCTATGGCGCCGCAATGGATGATGGCGCCTGGCGCGCCTACGGCATGGATTACGCGATGCCGCACGGCGAAACGCTGGCCGGCAAAGCGCTGGGTGATGCCTGGCACAATGCGCAGGCGGGCTTCCGGGCGGATTGGCTGCGCGGCAGCGATGCGCTCACGGTGCAGGGCGATGTGTACCGCATCGGCGCCGGGCAGGTCGTGACGCCGCCGGCGCTTCCTTTGCCGGCTGCATCCATGCGCGGTGCCAACCTGATGGGACATTGGACCCGCCAGCTTTATGGCGGCGCCAGCCTGTCCGTGCTGGCCTATTACGATCGAACGCAGCGCGACCAGACTGGCGCGTATAAAGAGAATCTGGATGTCGCCGACCTGCAGGCGCTCTATAACTTCGCTCCCCTTGGCCGGCACACGCTGGCGGCGGGCGTTGAATACCGCTTCGCTCTCGACCGGGTGTCGGTCACCAGCGGTACTGCCTTCCACCCAGAGCGTGCCGCCATGCATTGGGCCAGCCTGTTCGGGCAGGACACCATCGCCCTCGGCGAGCAGCTAAGCCTGACGGGCGGATTGCGGCTGGAGCGCAATAAGTACACCGGTACTGAGGTTCTCCCCAACGTGCGGCTGGCATGGAAGGCGACTCCGTCGACTTCCTGGTGGGCGGCCTTGTCGCGCACCGTTCGGGCGCCATCGCGCGTTGACCGCGAAATCTTTATCAATGCCGGGTCGCGCGGCACCCTGACCGGCGGCCCGAATTTCCAGTCCGAGACGGCGCGCGTGCTGGAAATCGGCTTGCGCCAGCAATTCGGCAACCACGCCAGTTATTCGCTCACCGCCTATCGCGCCCTGTACGACAAGCTGCGCACCATCAAGCCAGTGGCGCCGTTGGCTTTCGAAATCGGCAATGGCATGGAAGGCGAAACGCGCGGCCTGGAAGCATGGGGCAGCTACCAGGCTACGACCGATTGGCGCCTCAGCGCGGGCCTGACCCTGATGCACGAAGAATTTTCGCTCAAGCCGGGCGAACTCGATTTCGGCAACCGTTCGGTCACCGGTAACTCGGATCCACGCCGCGTGGCCAGGCTGCGTTCCTCGTACACGCTGGGCGAAGGGCGCGACCTGGACCTGACCTTGCGCTATGTCGGCCCGCTGCGCTTTACCGCAGTAGCGGGCTATACGGCGCTGGACGTCAACTTCAACTGGCAGCTCAAGCCTGGCCTGGAGCTGGCGCTGGGAGCCAGCAATGCGCTGGACCGCGACCACGAGGAATTCAGCGGCACCAACCGCCTGTCGCTGGGGCGGGGCGCCTATGCCAGGGTCATAAGCCGCTTCTAAGGCGGGCATGGTAATATCGCTGCCCATGAAATCCGTGATCCGTGTCATTGCGCTTTGGCTGATGCTGGTGGCTTTGCCTTTGCAGGGCTTCGCTTCGGCCAGCATGCTGCTGTGCGCTACGGGCAATCCCGTCGAGCCGGCTACCCAGGCGGCGCAGGGCCCACACCATGATCATGCGGCCATGTTGGCATCTGCCCAGCAGGAAGGCGACAATGGCGGCCATTGCGCCGGCAACGCATACGGCGGCGCGATGGGCGCTTGCTGCGTCGGCGCCGCGCTGGCTTACGCCTTGCCGCAACCGGCCTCACATCCCCAGCTTGCCGAGCGCCTGCACCTGCCCGAACCCGTACCGCCACCGCCGGTCGACCTTGCCCTTCCCAAGCGCCCGCCGCGGGCGATCCTTGCCTGATCCATGCCAGCCAAGGCGGCTGGCCCCATCCTGCGACCCCGCGCAGGACGACCAAGCATTGGAAAGACAATCATGAAACAAGCATTCAAGCTGGCGGCAATGGCCGCCGCGGCTGCGCTGCTCTCCGGCTGCGCCACGTTCTCGAACGATGGCGGCTTCGGCGCAGTGGCGCAAGCCACCAAAAGCCACAGCGGCGCCGAGACGCGCCTGCTGCGCAATGACGATGACCTGCGTGCCCTGGACGAACAGCTGAAAAAGCTGCTGGCGGAGCCGTTGGGCGCTGACGCAGCCGTCCAGATCGCACTGGTGAACAACCGCAGCCTGCAAGCGCGTTACTGGGACCTCGGCATCGCCGAAGCGGAACTGGTGCAGGCGGGCCGCATGGCAAACCCCGGTTTCAGCTTCAAGCGCACCCATGGCGGCGGCGAGGTCGGCATCGAGCGTACCCTGAGCATGAACTTCATCCAATTGCTCACGCTGCCGCTGGCCAGCCGCATCGAATCCCGGCGTTTTGAACAGGTCAAGCTGGAGCTGACCGGTGAAGCTGTGGCGATGGCCCACCAGGCGCGCCTGGCGTGGATCGAGGCCGTGGCGGCGCAGCAGGGCGTCGCGTATGCCCAGCAGGTCAGCGACGCGGCAGATGCCAGCGGCGAACTGGCGCGGCGCATGCAGGCCGCCGGCAACTGGAGCAAATACGATGCGGCCAAGGAGGAGGCCTTCCACGCCGACGCCATGGCCGACGTGGCGCGTGCCCGCAAGGCTGCCACCGCCAGCCGCGAAAAGCTGACGCGCATCCTGGGACTATCCGGCGTGGAAGCCACCAGCTACCGCTTGCCGGAACGCCTGCCGGACCTGCCGGCCAGCCCGCGCAAGATCGACGATGCCGAAGCGGCCGCGATGCGCGACCGCCTCGACGTGCAGGCAGCCCGCCTGGCGTCGCAACACACGGCAAATACCCTCGGCCTGACCAAGGCCACGCGCTTCATCAACGTGCTGGAATTGAGCGGCATCAGCGAGCGCGATGGCGAGCGCCGTTCGCATGGTTATGAGATTTCGGTGGAAGTACCATTGTTCGACTGGGGCGGCGCCCGTGTCGCGCATGCCGAGGCGACTTATATGCAGTCGGTCAACCTGCTGGCCGCGGCGGCAGTCAATGCCCGCAGTGAAGCGCGAGAGAGCCGGCAGGACTACCAGGCTTCCTACGAGCTGGCCAAGCATTACCGCGATGTGGTGATACCGCTGCGCCAGAAAATCTCAGAGGAGACCCTGTTGCGCTACAACGGCATGCTGCTGTCTGTGTTCGAGCTGCTGGCCGATGCCCGCGAACAGGCGACCGCCGTCAATAACTACATCAACGCGCTCAAGGAATACTGGATCGCGGACGCCAATCTGGATGCCGCGATTGGCGGTAAAGGAGTACAGCAATGAATAATCCCCTCAACAAGCGCCGATCTTTCCTCGCCAACGGCGCCGCTGCCCTGATCGGCGCGGGCCTGGTGAGCCGTGCCGGCGCCGCCGGTTTGCCGGAAGCCCCGGTGCAAGCAAGCGCTTCGACCGCGCCGCCGTTGATGCCGCCAAATGGCCGCCCATACAATCCTGTCGTCACCCTCAACGGCTGGAGCCTGCCGTGGCGCATGAAGGATGGCGTCAAGGAGTTCCACCTGGTTGCGGAGCCGGTGGTACGCGAAATCGCGCCCGGTATGTACGCCAAAATGTGGGGCTACAACGGCCAGAGCCCGGGACCGACCATCGAGGTGGTGGAGGGCGACCGCGTGCGCATTTTCGTCACCAACAAGCTGCCGGAGCACACCAGCGTGCACTGGCATGGCCAGCTCCTGCCAAGCGGGATGGATGGCGTGTCGGGCGTGAGCCAGCCCGCCATCCAGCCGGGCAAGACCTTCGTCTATGAATTTGTCGCAAAACATGCCGGGACTTTCATGTACCATCCCCATGCTGACGAAATGACGCAGATGGCGATGGGCATGATGGGCTTTTGGGTAACCCACCCGAAAGACCCGCGCCAGCACGCGGTGGACCGCGATTTCGTGTTCCTTCTCAGCGCATACGATATCGAACCCGGGAGCATGGTCCCCAAGGTCAACACGATGACGGACTTTAATATCTGGACATTCAATAGCCGCGTTTTCCCCGCGATCGACCCGCTGGTCGTGCGCCAGGGCGACCGTGTGCGCATCCGCGCCGGCAACCTGACCATGACCAACCACCCGATCCACATCCACGGCCACCGCTTCGAAGTGACCGGTACCGACGGCGGCTGGGTGCCTCCGACGGCGCGCTGGCCGGAAGTGACCACCGACGTTGCCGTAGGCCAGATGCGCGCCATCGAATTCATCGCCGACAACCCGGGAGACTGGGCCTTCCATTGCCACAAATCGCACCACACCATGAACGCCATGGGCCACAACGTGCCGACCCTGATCGGTGTCGACCACAAAGGCGTGGCGGAGAAGATCAACAAGCTGGTGCCTGGTTATATGGTGATGGGCGACAAGGGCGGCTCGATGGGCGGCATGGAGATGGAAATCCCCGAGAACACGCTGCCGATGATGACCGGTACCGGCCCGTATGGCGATATCGAGATGGGCGGCATGTTCACCCTGATGAAGGTGCGTCCGGACCAGAAGAAGGGCGATTACACCGATCCGGGCTGGTACAAGGCGCCGAAAGGCACCACGGCCTATGAGTGGACCGGCGAGCTGCCGCCGCCTGTTTCCGCACCCAATGCGCCGCCGCCTGCAGGCGTGCAGCCGGTGGAAGTGACCCGCGACAAGAAGGGACACGATCATCATTAAGCAATTGCGCTACCTGGGGAAGTGGAGCCTGTTGGCCGGCATCATTGCCGTGCTGGCCGGAAGCGCGTCCGCTTTCTTCCTGGTGGCGCTGGACGTGGCGACCGCCTGGCGTGAAGCCTATCGCTGGGTGGTTTGGCTGCTGCCGCTGGCCGGCTTTGCCGTCGGCTGGATCTACCTGCATGTCGGCAGCCGCGTCGAAGCGGGCAATAACCTGCTGATCGACGAGATCCACGATCCAAAGAATGTCGTGCCGCTGCGCCTTGCGCCGCTGATCCTGTGCAGTACCGTGGTGTCGCACCTGTTCGGCGCCTCCGTCGGCCGCGAGGGAACGGCGGTGCAGATGGGCGGCGCGCTGGCCGACCAGCTCACCCACGTATTCCGCTTGCCGCGCGAAGACCGCAGCACGGTCCTGATGGCCGGCATCAGCGCTGGTTTTGCTTCGGTGTTCGGCACCCCGCTGGCCGGTGCGATCTTCGGGCTGGAAGTGCTGGTGGTGGGGCGCATGCGGTTTACGGCGATCTACCCTTGCATGCTGGCGGCGCTGCTGGCCGACCAGGTCACGCGCGCCTGGGGCGTGGGACACACGCATTATCCGGCGGGCACGCTGGGCGCCCCGGATGGCCCTCTGCTGCTGGCGCTGGCCGGCATCGTCGCTGCGGGCATTGTGTTTGGCCTGGTGGGGCGCGCGTTCGCCGCTGCCGCGCATGGCTTGTCGGCGTGGTTCAAGGAGCGCTTTGCCTATGCGCCGTTGCGGCCACTGGCCGGTGGCGCCGTCATCGCGCTGGTGGTCGGCGCCGGCAGCGCTTCCGGCATCGACTTCCACCGCTACCTGGGCCTTGGCATCGGCCCAATGGTGGAAGCATTCCGCGTGCCGCTCGACTGGTGGGACTGGCTGGGAAAATTCGTGTTCACCGTTGGCTCGCTCGGCTCCGGATTCAAGGGCGGCGAGGTGACGCCGCTGTTCAATATCGGTGCCACACTGGGCAACGTGCTCGCTCCTCTCCTGCACCTGCCGTTCCCGCTGCTGGCGGCAATCGGCTTCGTCGCGGTGTTTGCCGGCGCCGCTAACACGCCGCTGGCCTGTACCGTGATGGCGATGGAATTGTTCGGGCCCGGAATCGGCCCCTACGCCGCACTGGCCTGCGCGGTTGCCTTCATGTTCTCGGGCCACTCCGGCATTTACCGCGCCCAACGGCGCCCGTCAGCCGAGTAAGCGCTGTTCCAGGCTCTGCGCGTCGAATGGCGCATGCACTTTCACGTCGTTGTCGAAGTAACAGTAGATGTCGCGGCTGGCGCGCTTGGGCGGCGCGCTGTCGACGATCAGTCTGGCGTCGCCGGGCTGATGGCCGCTTGCCCAGGTGCGGATGCGGGCTGCCCAGCGATCGAGTGACTGCTGCGTGTACCCGCTGGCGTAAAGCTCCTTTTCGCCGTGCAGGCGAAGGTACATGAAGCTGGCGGTCACGTCCTCATAGTCAGGCCATTTGCCTGCCGTATCTGCGACCACCAGCGCGACTTTATACTTGCGCAGCAGTCGCACGAAAGCGGGATCGGCGAACGACTCGTTGCGGATTTCGACTGCGTGCAGCAGCTTGCGCTTGGCGTCGGTCTCGGTGGCGCAGCGGCCGTTCATGCGCGGCTCGTGGCGGCTTGCGAGAGCCGATGCTTGTTCGGTATCGCGCGGCAGCAGGCTGAGAAAGTGCTCGAACAAGTCTTCGTCAAACTTGAAATTGGGCGGGAACTGCCACAGGAATGGCCCCAGTTTTTCCCGTAGCAGCAAGACGCCGCTGGCGAAGACGTTGGCCAGCGGCTTTTCGGGTTCGCGCAGGCGCAGGATATGCGTGATGTAGCGATTGCCTTTGTGGGCGAACACGAAATCGCCAGGGGTGGCGTCGTACCAGGCCTGGTAGCTTTGCGGCCGCTGCAGCGAGTAAAAGGATCCGTTGATTTCAATGGTGCGCACGGCGCGCGAGGCAAATTCCAGCTCGCGTGCCTGCGTCAGGTCGGGCGGATAGAATACGCCGCGCCAGGGAGTATAGCGCCAGCCCGAAATGCCGATCCTGGTCACCGTGCCAGGCGCTTCAGCGTGCCGAGCATTGCCAGGCCGGCCAGCAACATTGCGTACTGACCAGGCTCGGGGATGGGCAAGGGCTCGCCGCCGACCGATATGGCGTCGAAGGCCAGGCCGGAGTCGAAATCCTGGTCGTCCCAGTTGGTCACGCCGAATTCGAGCCGGTATTTGCCGGCGTTGGAAATGGCGTATTGCGCCCGCACCCAGCCAGTGGCGCCGCAGCCGGCGTCGTAGCAGTCGTCCGAATCGGGCCCCAACGGCGCCCACTTGGTCCGGCCCGGTGCGACGGCGACGGGGAAGGGTGTCAGCGTCGCGATGGGCGCAGGCATGTCGAAGCCGGGAATTGCGTTGCCATTTTCGTTGGTGCGGGCGGTGAACAGGAGCGCCACTTGCTTGTCGTCGGCGTCCAGCAGGCGCGCCCATGCATAGTCCGCGTAACCCGCGCCATCGGTCGTCACATAGTTGAAGCGAAAGTCCAGCGCGGCATGCGCGTCGGCCATGAACGAAACCGAGCGCAGGATCGAGCCATTCGTTGCTTCGCCCACGCCACCGACGCCGGGCAGCGCGACTTCGCTGGTCGAATTGTAGCTGGAGATCCAGCCATAGGCGCTGCCGCCGCCCGGCGCGAGTCCGACGACGCCGTTGGCTCCCAGTGTGCCGCAATTGCCGGTACAGCGCCACGGCGCGGGAAGACCGTCGTCAAAAGTGCCGGCGAAAGCGGGCGCGGCCAGTGTTGAACATGCTGCGCAAGTGGCGAGCATCAGAAAGTTTCTTTTGTTCATTTTGCTGCCCCGTCGAAGAGAACGCCATCATTCTCCCCGCATGGGGCGCGTCTGCCGAAAGATTGCCGCTATCGTGCGGGCGGGAGCAATAGTCAGTTTCGACAGGGAAACGCTTTATCTGAATGGAGCAGCCGGGCCCGGCCAGACGGTATCGGCCAGTGGACGGCCCTGGCAGCGCGATGGGTCGACGAGGGCGCCGGTCTGTACGCCGCGGCAGGCCCAGATCTGGCTGCCGTTTTCGCCGGTGTAGCGGTCCCATGCCCATTCGCGGTCGGTGTTCGGGGAGGCGGTCGTGTAGGTCGGCTCGGAATACCAGTCGTCGTTGTACAGGCCGATCGTGCCGCCAACGCCGATGCTCACATCATTATGCTTGCTGGCTGCGACGGCCAGCGCGACCACGCCGGCCGCTACGCCAACCGTCACCCAGGTTTCGCGTTCCTTGATGACGCCAGGGCAGGCCGCTTCCGCTACACCCCGGCGGCCCAGTTCCATGCGCAGCGCATTGGAAAAGTTCATGTCGGGCGAACCCGTGGCGAGCGTCTTGCACATCTCGAACTCGCTGGCCGCCGACGGATTGGCATAAAAGCTCTGTGCACCGATGCCGGCGCAACCAGTGAGGAGCGCAGCAATGGCTGCGACGGGAAGCAGGGTTTTCATCCCCCTAGTATAACAAGCCCGGAAGCGCCCAAGTCATGCCAAGCGCCAGTTGGTGCGGTGCGCCGGGCGTTTTCGCAACGCAATCGTGCGGTTCGAGGATGGTCGCATCATTGGCGCTTGTTACGCCAGGCGCAGGCGGCGCGTGTGGAAATCGAATTCATAAATCTCCCCGTAACGGCCCCATTCGACGGCGGTGCGCATGATGCGGCGCGCCTCCTCGGGTTCATTCGATTCCAGTAGCGGCGACAGCACCTGTTCTTCCGGCAGCGCTCCGTCTGCGGAGGCTCGCAGCATGCTGTAAATGTGTTGCGGCAGAGTGACGTGCGCCAGCAGCTGGCGGCCGAAGATGGCTTGGCGCCCGGCATGGTCGGCGGCTTCATAGCGCCGGCCTAGTGTGGTCATGGTAATGTCGCCGCCTTCCACCGTGGCCAGGCCGAGCTGGGACAAAGCCTCGCAGGCCGGGAACAGGGCCTCGTCCGGCAGTTCGCTTTCGTCCGATAGGCGCGGCAAGTCGGCGCGGCCGTTAAAGCCATCCGATGCCAGCAGGGACAGGACTGCTTCGATGCGTTCGATGTCGGCATCGGGCAGGCGGTAGTCGGGGCCAGCCTCGCGCGCTGGCACCGCAGCGGGCGCGCGCATGGTCATCAGGCCGTATACCTCGTCCACCAGTTGGCGCACGGCGGGGCTGTCCGGGTTGCGCGGGCGTGGCAGGTCGATGCGGATTTCGGTGCGGATGCGGCCCGGATCGCTGGAGAGCATGATGATCCGGTCGGACATCATCACGGCCTCCTCGATATTGTGCGAAACGACCAGGATGCCGCGGGTTGGAATGCGGCCGTGATCCCACAGCTCCAGGATGTCGTCGCGCAAAGTCTCGCCAGTCAGCACGTCGAGTGCGGAAAACGCTTCGTCCATCAGCAGCACGTCCGGATTGGTGACCAGCGCTCGGGCAATGCCTACGCGCTGGCGCATGCCGCCGGACAGCTCGCGCGGCAGGGCGCCTTCAAAGCCGGACAGGCCCATCAAATCCAGCATGGCCCCGCTGCGTGCTGCGCGTTCGTCCGCAGCCACACCTTGCGCCTCCAGGCCCAGTTCCACATTCTGTTGAACCGTCAGCCAGGGGAACAGGGCGAACGACTGGAACACCATGGCAATGCCAGGCACAGGTTCCGCCAGCGGCGCACCGCGATACTTGGCAGCGCCGGCATCGGCCTGCACCAGGCCCGCGATAATGCGCAGCAGGGTCGATTTGCCGGAGCCGGACTTGCCAAGCAGCGCGACGATCTCGCCCGACTCCAGCGCAAAGTCGACGCCGTCGAGCACGGTGCGGCTGGCGCCATCGCCAGTGCGGAAGGATTTGCCGACGCCTTGCAGGTCGACCAGGATTTCTTTTTTCATGCCTGCTCCTGATACAAACGGCTCCAAACGAAGCGGTTGATTGCCATTACAAATACACACATAACGCCGATGCCGAGGGCGATACGGGGGAAGTCGCCGGCATCGGTCATCTGCTTCACATAACTGCCCAGACCATGCGCCACCAGCGTGGTTTTGCCCCAGGTGACATATTCGGCCACGATGCTGGCGTTCCACGAACCACCGCAAGCGGTAACGGCGCCGGTCACATAGCTCGGGAACACCGCCGGCAGGTAGACCCGCCGCCATTTCAGCCAGCCTTTCAAGCCCAGGTTTGCTGCCGCCAGGCGCAAGTCGGTAGACAGGGTGGAAGCACCCGCCACGACGTTGAACAGGATGTACCACTGGGTGCCGAACACCATCAGGGGACTGAGCCAGATGTCCGGATTGAGCCCCAGGTGCAGCACCGAATACACCACCACCGGGAACAGCAGGTTGACCGGGAACGCGGCCAGGAACTGCGCCACCGCCTGGATCTTCTGCGCATAGCGCGGCCGCAGGCCGATCCACACCGCCACCGGCACCCAGAACAGTGAAGCCAGCGCAATCAGCACCGCCACGCGCGCCAGTGTCGCCAGGCCCAGGCCAAATACGCCGGCAGCCTCGCGCCAGCCCACCTCGGTATGGATGAAGGCGGCAACGCGGTAGCTGGCCCACACCGCAAGCACCAGCAGCAGGGTATCGGCCGCGCGTGCTGGCAGGCGCCAGCGGCGCGCAGCCTTTCCGGCGACGGCCGTGTCGACCGGGCGGGCCGGGAACCAGCCGAGGGTCGAACGCATCAGCCTCCAGGCCTTGCCGGTCAGGCGGCTGGCGATGCGGCTGCGGCGCACCCAGTCCAGCAGCCAGGAACGGCGGCCCACTTCTCCATCCAGCTCTTCAAAGCGGAACTTGTCCGCCCACACCAGCAAGGGGCGGAAGAACAACTGGTCATACATGACGATGCCGACAAACATGGCGCCGATGGCCCAGGCGATGGCGCGGCCGTTCTCGGCTTCGATCGCCACCGCGATGTAGGCGCCGATGCCAGGCAGCTTGACGTCCTGGCCGGCGACGGAAATCGCTTCCGCAGCGACCAGGAAGAACCAGCCGCCCGACATTGACATCATCATGTTCCACAATAAGCCAGGCATGGCGAACGGCAGCTCGAGCCGCCAGAAGCGCTGCCAGGCCGACAGGCGGAACATGCGGCTCGCCTCATGCAGTTCGGCCGGCACGGCGCGCATCGACTGGTACAGGCTGAAGGCCATATTCCAGGCTTGCGAAGTAAAGATCGCGAAAATGGCCGCGCACTCGACGCCCATCTGGCTGCCGGGGAACAGGGCGATGAAGGGCGCAATGGCGATCGCCTGGAAACCCAGTACCGGTACCGACTGCAGCACGTCGAGCAGCGGCACCAGGACTTTTTCAGCCAGCCGGTACTTGGCCGCCACCGCCGCGAACACGAAGGCGAACACCAGCGAAACGCCCAGCGCCGCGAACATGCGCAAAATGGTGCGCAAAAGATAATAGGGCAGTGCCGCCGGATCGAGGCTGACCGGCATAGGCTGGCCAAGCACGAAGGGACGTGCCATCTGCATGGCGCCATAGGCGACAGCAATCAACACCGCCAGCACGAGCGGCAACAATGCCCAGTCCCAGCGATTGGGACGCGTAGTGATAGATGCGAACATCAGGCTCTCCGCAAGGATGCGGGCCCGCGATCGTGCGCGCTTGAATCATCATCCGCTCATGGCAGATGACGGTAGGACAGGAGCCCTGGACGTGATCGTGCCGTTATGCGATGCCGAAGTGAATTCGGTGACAACTATGACTCGAACAAGTGCCCATGAAAGGGGGCTCCAGAAAATGATAACGGGGCGGAGTGTAGGCGGATGTGATACCCCTAGTCAACTTAGGGAATCACTTAATTTGAGAGTGCCCCGGGCCGGAATCGAACCGGCACGGCCTTGCGGCCAACGGATTTTAAGTCCGGTGTGTCTACCAATTTCACCACCGGGGCACCGGTTGGAGCCCGCTATTATGACATGTCTGTTGGTTAACATCCAGTAGTAGCAATTCTGGCAACGCTTGTAATCGCTGCGGAATGTTGTAGCATGCTGGTCGCAGAATTCCCTTGAAAGACCCCATGCAAATCAAGATTAATGACGTCCTGCGGGACTATATTGAACCGTTGACCGAGGCCGAGCGCACTGCGCTGGAACGCAGCCTGCTGGCCGAAGGTTGCCGCGATGCGCTGGTGCTGTGGAACGATGTTCTGGTCGATGGCCATAACCGTTATTCGATCTGCCAGCAGCACGGCATTCCTTTCAAAGTCACCCAGAACACGAGCTTCAAGGATATTGAAGACGTGATGCTCTGGATGATCGACAACCACCTGGGCCGCCGCAGCGTGTCGGACTTCCAGCGTGGCGTGCTGGCTCTGCGCCAGCAGGAAATTCTGGGCAAGCGCGAACAGATCGTGAAGGAGCAGGCCAAGGCGGAAGATGCCGCCATTGCGCCGCCGGACCCGGAAACCGAGGAACCGGCAGCGCCGCCAAAAGCCAAGGCCAAGCGGGAGGACATCGCCCGCGCCGCGCGCCTGAGCGCCAACACCCTGGGCCAGATCGAAAAGATCACCCGCAGCGCCACGCCAGAGCTGGTGGATGCCGTGCGTTCCGGCACGATCTCGATCAATGCCGCCGCCACCGTGGCCTCGCTGTCGGAAGAAGACCAGAAGTCGGCCGTCGCAGGCGGCCGCAAATTCCTGCAGCAGGCGGCCCGTGAGATCCGCGAACAGCGCGCAGCCAACCGTCCGGCAAAGGCGCCGAAAGAGGATGCGGGCGAGGGCCATTACGAAGCGGCGGAGCGTCCGGCTCCGCTGACCGAGGTGGAAGTATTGCGCCTCGAGATCTCGCAACTGAAGGAAAAGAATGCCGCGCTGCGCGCTGAAAACGCCGAACTGCGCGAACGCATTGCACAACTGGTGGAGCAATAAAGCATGCTAAAGCTGAATGCCGCGCTGATCGCGTTCTGTGCCATTCCTGCGATTGCCGCCCCGGCCGCGCCACAGGCGGCGGGGGCACTGAGTCCTGCGGAAGTGCTGCGCCTGCATGCGATTGCCAAGCGCGTCACCATCCTGCGCGACAAATGGGGCATTCCGCATATCTATGGCAAGACCGACGCGGATGCGGTATTCGGCATGATGTATGCGCAATCGGAAGATGATTTCAAGCGCATCGAACTGAATTTCATCAACGCGATGGGCCGCCTGGCGGAAGTGGAGGGCGAGAAGGCGCTGTACCAGGACCTGCGCATGAAGCTTTTCATCACGCCCGAGCAGCTGAAGGCCCAGTACAAGGCCAGCCCGGACTGGCTGAAGAAGCTGATGATGGGCTGGGCCGATGGCCTGAACTTCTACCTGCAAACGCACCCGCAGGTGCAAGCGCGCCTGCTGACCCGCTTCGAGCCCTGGATGGCTCTTAGCTTCAGTGAGGGCAGCATCGGCGGCGACATCGAATCCGTCAACATCGAGCAGTTGAAGGCGTTCTACAGCAAGCGCCCGGCGCCAGCCTTGGCCGCCGTTGGCAGCGACCTGGATCATGAACCGCGCGGCTCGAACGGCTTTGCCATCGCGCCTGCCCTCAGCAATTCGGGCCACGCGCTGTTGATGATCAACCCGCACACCTCGTTCTACTTCCGGCCCGAGATCCACGTGAACAGCCAGCAAGGCCTCAATGCCTACGGCGCCGTCACCTGGGGCCAGTTCTTTGTCTACCAGGGCTTCAACGACCGCATCGGCTGGATGCACACTTCCGGCGGCGGCGACGTCATCGACGAATACCTGGAAACGGTGGTCGAGAAGGACGGCAAGTTCTTCTACCAGTACGGTAAAGAGCTGCGGCCATTCCGCACCGAGAATGTACGCCTGCCCTATAAAGCTGAAGACGGCAGCATGGCCGAAAAGACCGTGACCGCGTACTTCACCCATCGTGGCCCGGTCGTGCGCGAGCAGAACGGCAAATGGGTGTCGGTGGCGATGATGAATGAGCCGCTGAAGGCGCTGACGCAATCCTTCATCCGCACCAAGGCGCGCAACTATCCGGCCTTCTACAAGTCGATGGAGCTGCGTACCAACTCGTCGAACAACACGGTATACGCGGACGCGGACGGCAATATCGCCTATTTCCATGGCAATTTCATGCCGGTGCGCGACCAGCGTTTTGACTACACCAAGCCGGTCAATGGCGCCGAGCCTGCGACCGACTGGAAAGGCCTGCACCAGGTGCGCGAAACCATCCAGCTGTTCAATCCGAAAAATGGCTGGATCCAGAACACCAACAACTGGCCGTTCTCGGCAGCCGGCGCCTACAGCCCGCGCCCTGAAAGTTATCCGGCCTATATGTCGGTCAACCCCGAAAATGCACGCGGCATCCACGCGGTGCGCGTGCTGCAAGGGAAAAAGGACTTCACTATCGACAGCCTGATCGCAGCCGCTTACGACAGCCAGTTGCCGGCCTTCGAACCGCTGCTGCCGTTGCTGGTGCGCGCCTATGACGAAGCACCGGCCAGCGACCTCAATAAGGCTGCCGTGATCGAGCAAATCACGCTGCTGCGCGACTGGGATATGCGCTATTCGCTGACGTCGGTGCCGACTTCGGTGGCCATCTACTGGCTGCAGGACCAGGTCAAGCAATATGGGCCGGAGGCGAAGGAAAAGGGTATGCCGGTCCTCGACTACCTGGCGACCCAGCTTACGCCGAAGCAACGGCTGGAAGCGCTGGTGCGCGCCTCGAACAAGCTGGCTTCCGACTTTGGGAGCTGGAAAACGCCCTGGGGTGAAATCAACCGTTTCCAGCGCCTGACCGGCGACATTGTGCAGCCGTTTGACGACAACAAGCCAAGCATCCCGGTGCCTTACGCTTCCGGAAATTTCGGCGCGCTGGCCGCCTACGGCATGACCTCGCAGCAGCGCACCAAGCGCATTTATGGCGAGCGCGGCAATAGCTTCGTGGCAGCCGTTGAATTCGGCCCGAAGGTGAAGGCCAAGAGCATCCTGGCCGGCGGCGAAAGCGGCGACCCGGCGTCGCCGCACTTCAATGACCAGGCCGAGATGTATGCACGCGGCGAATTCAAGGATGTGCTGTTCTATAAAGAAGACATCGAAAGGAACCTGGAGCGCAAGTACCATCCGGGCGAATAAGGTACACGTTTGAGATAGCGCAAAGTCTTCCCCGCATTAGCTGGCGCACAATGAAGTGACAAACTGCTAATGGGAGGCGGCCATGTCTTCCGATCCTGACGACAACGGCAGCACTGCATGCCAGCGGATAGAAGAATTCATCTTCGTTCGCGAACTGAATGAAGTCTTCCTGCTGCTTGACCACATCTCCGGACGCTGGGACAAGAGCCTTTACAACTTCCACGACCACGACGATGGCGAACCGCACATCGATGAATTGTGCGCCATCGGCTTGTCGCCGCCCGGAAGCGACGAACAGCGCGTGGCGCAGGCGGTCAAGGTGCTGTGCGCCAAGGACAAGCTGAATGCCGCCGCGCGCCCGGCGACCGGGCTGACCATCGCCTTCACCTTGCTGGTGGTGGGCGAGGACAACCGGCGCGACTGGCGTAACTGGCTGCGCGACAAAATGTTCGGCAGCGGGGCCGGCGAGAACGGCTCCGCGCACAGCCCTTACTGGGACAAGCCAACGCGCCTTACCTTGGCCCGCAATGCCTTCCCGGGCCTGGTTCGGGTGGCCTCCAGTTTCAACTTCCGCATGAAGCTGGTGGTCTACCTGCTGCTGGTTGGACTGGTGTTGACCTGCGTCATGTCCTGGCACGTTGCCGGCGGCAGCGCAATCCTGCAACACCTGGATGCGGTCCAGGCGGCGCAAGCCGCACTTTCCAAGGAAATCGAGGAAGCGGAATTCAAGCACGCTGCCAGTGCCACTGCATCGCCCATGCAGTTTTGCACCGAAGGCGAACGCGCCGGCGTGCCGCAATACCGCAGCACGGACGAGTACCAGCTTTGTACCCGGCGCAGCCAATTGACGGCGCAGGCCGCCTCGATCAGCATGAACCTGCGCGACTGGCTGGTGCCCTGGCAGGCCTGCTATAGCATGTTGGCCCGCCCGTTCGGCCGCATGCCGGAAGGCGGCGTGGTGCAGGCGGTTGCCGCGCCCGCCGAGAAAGAAAGCCGCGTGCAGCGCGCACTGGAAGAACAGGCGCGCTTGGTCACGCTGGTGGTGGGAACGGCCGTGCTGCCGCTTTGCTACGGCGTGTTGGGCGCAGGCGCCGCCGTGGTGCGGGGCTTATGGGCAAAGATGCGCGAAAGCCTTCTGTCGCCGCGCGACTTCACGCTGGCGTTGTTGCAGCTTGCGCTCGGCGCCACGATCGGTGCCTGCATCGCGCTGTTCGTGAACCCTTCCGGCCAGACGCCAGGCAGCGAAATCGGCTTGCTGGGCAATTGGGCGCTCAGCACGTCGGCGCTGTCCTTCATCGCCGGCTTCGGTGTGGAAGGCGTGTTCGTGGCGCTGGAAAGCCTGGTGCGCCGGGTGTTCAATATTTCCGATCCAGCGCGGCGGCCAAGCGATTAGCGGGCTTCCAGCACCTCGATGATGTGAAAGCCATCTTCCGCCAGGATTGGCGGGCTGATTTCATGGACCGGCAGGCAGAAGGCGGCGCGTTCTACGGCGGCTAGCGCTGTGCCACGGCGGAAGAAGCCCGGCGGCATGCTGCTTGGGGTTGCGAAAGGATTGCTGAATTGGGGTTCCAGCAATTCAAAGTCGATGCCGTTTTTCCAGTCGTTGCGCAAGGTCACGGCACGCTGGTAGGCCAGGCGCAAGGCGCCGTAGCTTGCGGTGGCCGGGCCGGGACCTGGTGCGCCTGGCATCACAATCAATTGGCGTATCCTCACTTCGCGGCGTACCGCGGAATGCAGGTCGCATTCCATTCGATCCTCGCGGAAGCGTGGGCTGTATGAAATCACGGGAGCCACTTGCATGATCCCGTCGATCGGTTGCGTTGACCGCCAATTCCAGGCGCCGATCCAGAACGCAATCGCCGCCACCAGGAAGCCGACCGCGATCCGGAACGCCCGGTTGATTCCGCGCTGCGATCCACGCTCCGAGCTGAAGTCGACCATCGCCAGGTCTGCTGCCGTCATCGGTGCGCGGCCGGTCGCCGCCTGGTGGCGCTCATCGGCGGTCGGCACAAAACGGGGCGCAGCCGCGGTGGCATCGGCCGTCTCGGGGACTTCATGGCGCAGCACCGGCGCATGGCAATGCGGACACCGGATATCGTGGGTCGGGTCGACAGCGCCACCACAAGCATGGCATTTGTGCTGCCGGACCTCGGTCGCGACATTCCTGACGATAGTGCCGCCGTCGGCAGCGTGGGTTGCGATGGCGAGGCGCGCCGGATCGATTACGCCCATCGCCGAATGGCAAGCGGGGCATGCCTCGGCCGGCCGGGCCGGCAAGGGAAAGCCGCAATCGGCGCAAAACAACTCCTTGCCGGCGCCGGCCAGGGAACGGATGTCGGCCCAGGCCAAAGGGCGGACGAACCCTTTCTCGGCCAAGTACAGGATATAGGTCTGGTAATAGCCGTGTCCATGAGGGCAATCGAGCTGGCTGGTACGGCCGAAGCGCGTCATATTGACGACGGGCTTCAGGGCGGCGCCGCAAACCGGGCAGGATTGCACACTCGCCAGCGAAACGGCATGCGCGTGATCGCCATCCGCCTGCATCGCCCCATGGATTTCGCGCACGAATTCGCTGATGCCGGCGCCGGCCAGCCTCACCGATTCGGTGTCGTCGAACCACACCAGGCAGCAGTGCGAACAGGTGTCGATCTGCACCCGCCGCTGGTAGTGGCCGGACAAGTCAAGCACCCGCATCGGGCGCTTGCAGTTGCTGCAATGACGTTCAGATGGCGTCAAGTGCATTGCGCAGGTCTTGGCGCAAGTCCTCGATATCTTCGATGCCGACGGAGAGCCGGATCAGGCCATCGCCGATGCCCAGCGTGGCGCGCTGTGCCGCGGGAATCGATGCATGGGTCATCAGGGCAGGGTGCTCGATCAGCGATTCCACCCCGCCCAGGCTTTCCGCCAGCGCAAACACCTCGCAACGTTCGAGGAAGCGGCGGGCGCCGGCCAGGTCGGTGTCGAGGTCGATCGAGATGATGCCGCCAAAACCGTCCATTTGCGCCTTGGCCAGCGTGTGCTGGGGGTGCGACTCCAGGCCCGGATAGAACACCTTTTTCACCTTTGGCTCGCGTTCCAGCCAGCGAGCAAGTTCCAGGGCGCTCTTGCAGTGGCGCTCCATGCGGATCGCCAGCGTCTTCACGCCGCGCAGGGCCAGGAAAGCGTCGAACGGGCCGGCAATCGCGCCCACGGAGTTCTGCAGGAAACCTAGTTGCTCGCGCCAGGCCGACTGGCGCTCTTCGCCGCCGACCACCGCGATGCCGCCGATGATGTCGGAGTGCCCGTTCAGGTATTTTGTCGCCGAGTGCACCACGATGTCGAAGCCCAGCTCCAGCGGGCGCTGCACGATCGGGCTGGCGAAGGTATTGTCGGCCACCGCCAGGATGCCGCGTTCGCGGCAGATGCGGGCGATTGCCGCCAGGTCGGCCAGCTTCAGCATCGGGTTGGTCGGGGTCTCGACCCACACCATCTTCGTTTCGGGGCGCAGGGCGGCCAGCAGGTTTTCTGGATTGGTCAGGTCGGCGTAGGTGAACTCATGCCCTGCGCTGCGGCGGCGCACGCGTTCGAACAGGCGGAAGGTGCCGCCATACATATCGTCGCCGGCGACGATGTGCGAACCTGCATCGAGCAGTTCCAGCACGGTGGAAATGGCGGCCAGGCCCGAAGCGAAGGCGAAAGCTTGCGAGCCGCCTTCCAGGTCGGCCACACAGCGCTCCAGCGCCCAGCGCGTCGGATTATGCGAACGGCCGTAGTCCAGGCCTTTGTGGACGCCCGGGCTTTGCTGGACGAAAGTGGAAGTGGCATAGATCGGCGGCATGATGGCGCCGGTCGATGGGTCCGGGTGCTGGCCCGCGTGGATGACGCGCGTGGCCAGGTGGGCTTTGGTCTTTTTGTCGGTCAAGATAAGGTCCTGCGCAAGTGGTTGAGTAAGTCGTAGCGGGTGATCAGACCATAGAATTTGCCGCCTTCCGCGATCACGGCGGTCAAGCCGCGGTCCAGGGTATCACGGAGGGCGGGCATGCCGGCAGAGGGCGCCAGGGTTTCGACGCGGCTGGTCATGGTGGCGCCGACTTCGCCCTTGAACTGGGCGGCGTCGTTTTCCACCTTGAGCAGGATGTCCGATTCATCGATGATGCCTGCCAGCTTGCCGTTGTCGATCACCGGCAACTGCGCCAGGTCCGCTGAACGCATGCGGTTGAAGGCGATCAGCAGGGTGTCGCCCGGCGCTACGCTGACCACGTCGCCGTGCTCGAACAGGCGGCCGATCAGGTCGCGCATGTCGCCCAGTTTCTGGCGCTGCAGCAGGCCCTGGTCGAACATCCAGCTATCGTTGTAGACCTTGGACAGGTAGCGGGTGCCGGTGTCGCAAACGAAGGTCACCACGCGTTGCGGCTTGGCCTGTTCGCGGCAGTATTTCAGTGCCGCGGCCAGCAAGGTGCCGGTCGACGATCCTGCCAGAATGCCTTCAGCGCGAAGCAGGGCGCGTGCACTGTCGAAGCTTTCCTGGTCGGTGATGGTGTAGGCCTGCGAGATCGCATCCATGTTGGCGATGGCGGGAATGAAGTCTTCGCCAATGCCTTCCACTGCCCAGGAGCCGCTGGTGTCGGACACTTTGCCGGTGTCCACGTATTCCTTCAGGATGGAACCCTTGGGGTCGGCCAGGATGAATTTGACGTGCGGCGCGACCTTGCGGAAGTAGCGCGCCAGGCCGGTCAGGGTGCCGGAAGAGCCGACACCGACCACAATGGCGTCGATCTCGCGCGCCATCTGCTCCCAGATTTCCGGACCGGTAGTGGTTTCGTGGGCCAGCGGGTTGGCCTGGTTGTTGAACTGGTCGGCGAAGAAAGCGCCGGGGATCTCACTGGCCAGGCGGGCCGCGTAATCCTGGTAGTACTCGGGGTGGCCTTTGCCCACGTCGGAACGGGTGATGCGCACGTCTGCGCCCAGCGCCTTCAGGTGCAGGATCTTCTCGGTCGCCATCTTGTCCGGCACCACCAGCAGCACCTTATAGCCTTTGATGGCGCCGACCAGGGCCAAGCCAAGGCCGGTGTTGCCGGCGGTGGCTTCGACAATGGTGCCGCCCGGCTTGAGCAGGCCATCGCGTTCGGCCGCCTCGATGATGGACAGGCCGATGCGGTCCTTGATGGAGCCGCCGGGGTTCTGGGATTCGAGCTTGAGGAACAGCCGGCACGGGCCGGTGTCGAGACGAGTGACTTCGGCAAGCGGTGTATTGCCGATCAGGCTGAACAAAGCTGCAGGACGGGTATTCTGCATTTTCTCTCCTTGCGAAAAACGCGCATTGTGTGGCGATCCGATTAAACCAAGAAGGAATATCTTTGCGCTAGCTTATACCTTTTTTGGTGGATGGCGGCTCGCGTATAATCCTGCAGCGACTTTTAAATTAATTTCCACCGTGGCAAAACTCTACTTCCGCTATTCTGCGATGAACGCAGGCAAATCGACCTCCATGCTGCAGGTCGCCCATAACTACGAAGAGCAGGGCCTGATCGTGCGCCTGTTCACCGCGGCTATCGATGACCGCTATGGCGTGGGCAAGGTGACGTCCCGCCTGGGACCGCAGCGCGAAGTCGAGCTGTTCTCCTCCGAAACCAGCTTCCTGCAGGATATGCAGAAGGTCGCTTGCGTGCTGGTGGACGAGGCGCAGTTCCTGTCGCCGGAGCAGGTCAAGCAGCTGCACCAACTGGCGCAGGCCAAGGGCGTGCCGGTGATCTGCTACGGCTTGCGCAGCGACTTCCGCGGCGAGCCGTTCCCAGGTTCGGCCTACCTGCTCGCGCTGGCCGACGACATCGAAGAAATCAAGAATATCTGCACCTGCGGCAAAAAAGCCACGATGAATATCCGGGTGGACGAGAAGGGTGAGCGTATTCGCGAGGGCGAGCAAATCAGCATTGGCGGCAACGAGGCCTACCGCCAGGCTTGCGGCCGTTGTTTCTACACGGGCTAATTGGATAAACTGTTTTACCTGACGCCGTCGCTATGCCTGGCGGTGGCAATCTGGGTGCTGTCGCGGCGCTATGTGGTATTCACGCTGCTGCAGCTTCCTGGCACCTTGTGTCATGAACTGGCTCATTTCCTGACTGGGCTGCTCACGCTTGCGCGGCCGGTTTCAATGTCGATCGTTCCGCGCCGCGAGGGCAAAGGGTACCGCTTGGGGGAGGTCCAGCTCGCCAACGCCAGCTGGTACAACTCCGCGCTGACCGCGCTGGCGCCGATGCTGCTGGTATTGATCCCGTGGTGGATTGCGGTGCTGCGCACGCGCGGCGCGTGGCACTTTACGCCCCTGGACGCCGGCCTGGCTTTCCTGATCGCGCCGCAGTTCCTGGCCTGCTGGCCGTCTGCGGCGGACTGGAAACTGGCCATGCGTTCATGGCCATTGGCGATTATTGCAGGCGCAGGGTGGTACGTCTGGATGACATACCCCGGGCTGCATTCGTGGCTGTCGTGGCATTGGCCGGCAGCTTGAAGGCGCGCACTTCGCGCGCCAGCGCTTCCGCCTGGTCCTGCATGGCTGCCGCCGCAGCCGCAGCTTCCTCGACGAGGGCGGCATTCTGTTGCGTCACCTGGTCCATCTGGCCGATAGCCTGGTTGACCTGGTCGATGCCCGCACGCTGCTCTTCGCTGGCGGCGCTGATTTCACCCATGATGTCGGTCACGCGGCCGACGCTGTTGACCACTTCTTCCATCGTCGCGCCGGCCAGTTCGACCAGCCTGGCGCCGGCTTCGACCTCGCCGGTGGAGTTGGCGATCAGGCCTTTGATCTCCTGCGCTGCCGCGGCACTGCGCTGGGCCAGGTTGCGTACTTCGGTGGCCACCACTGCAAAGCCGCGGCCTTGTTCGCCGGCGCGCGCCGCCTCGACTGCCGCATTCAAGGCCAGGATATTGGTCTGGAAGGCGATGCCGTCGATGACCGAGATAATGTCTTCGATCTTGCGCGAAGCTTGGTTGATGGCGCCCATCTTTTCAACCACTTGCGCCACCTGGGCGCCACCGCGCGAGGCCACGTCCGATGCTTCGCGCGCCAGCGCGTTGGCCTGGCGCGCGTTGTCGGCGTTCTGGCGCACGGTGGAAGTCAGTTCTTCCATCGATGCTGCGGTTTCTTCCAGGCTGGAGGCCTGCTGCTCGGTGCGGGCCGACAAATCCTGGTTGCCGGCCGCGATTTCCGACGATGCGGTGGCGATCTGGTCGGCGCCTTCCCGCACGCCGCCAACCACATTGGCCAGGCGTTCGCTGATGCCGTTCATGGCGCCCAGCACCTTGCCGATTTCATCGCCGGTGGTAACGTCAAGGCGCACGGTCAGGTCGCCGCCGGCAATACGGCCGGCGGCATCCTGTACCTGCACCAGCGGGCGGGTCACGATGGCGCGCACCAGCAGCAACAGGCTGGCGGCGAAGGAGAGCAGGGCGACGATGCCGCAAACCGCATAACGGTTGCGCGCGGTAACGGCGTCCCTGGTGATTTCATGGACGTAGGTGCCGCCGGCGACAATCCATTTCCAGTCGTTGAAATGGCGGTACACCAGCAGTTTTTCCTGAGCGGCGGCTTTGCTGTCGGCATCGGCCCACATGTAGCGGATCTCGCCCGTTTTCTTCTCCAGCATCTCCTGGATGAAGGACTTGCCGTTGCTGTCCTTCGAATCGAGCATCGAAGCGCCTTCCTTGGATGGGTGGACCAGCAGCGTGCCGTAATCCTTGCCTGCAGCAGCATTCAGCACGTAGACATAGCCGGTTTCACCAATGCGTATCCCCTTGATCTTCTCTTTCAGGGCGGCGATGTTCTTACTGATATCGAGGCCGATGAACAGCACGCCAACCACCTTGCCTGAGGCATCCTTGACCGGGTCGTACTGGGTGATGTAGGGCTTGCCGAACAACTGGGCCAGGCCGGTGTAGGAACGGCCTTCGCGCAGCAGGGCGTAGCTTGGGTTGTTGTGATCGAGCTTGGTGCCCACTGCGCGCTGTCCGTCTTCCTTCTTGACCGAGGTGGTCACCCTTACGAAATCCGCGCCATCGGCGGCGAAGATGGTGGCAATGGCGCCAGTCTGCGTGGTGAAGTCGTCGGGGATGCTGAAGTCGTTGTTGACGGCCTTGCCGTTGGCGGACAGTTGGCTGCCATCGAGCGCGAAGGGGCCGGGCACGTGGGCCGCAAACTGGCGCGCATAGTTGCCGGCATCGTTCACCATGGCTGCATTGAACACGTCCAGCATGTTCGCCACGCCATTCAGGTCCGCCGCGACCTGGTCGCGGGCGCGTTGCTCCAGCATGGTGGTGCTGTTCCAGTTGATGAAGGCGATAAGTAGCGCTAACAGCGTGCTGACAAGGACAAAGGTGAAGGCGGCAATCTTGGTGCCGACGCTCCAGCTGCGCGCAGGGGACTTTGGATGGGCCATGGTTTCTTGATCTTTTCGGGGAAGGGCCGATATGATAACTCGTTGCCGCATGGAAATTCCACTTGTTACAAAATGTTTCTCAGTAAATTCAATGACTTAGCGTAAACCTTGCCAGGAAGCTCAGCCTTCAGTCTGGCTTAAGTGAAGCGCAGCACACTGGCCATCATCCCCTCTCCTATAGAGTGTCCTATCCTGTAGAATGGGATTAGCACTATCCTTATAGAATCACTACGTTCGGAGCAAGCCGATGAAGAAGCACACCCTGTTGGCCACCATGTCCCTGGCACTGATCACCGCTTACGCAAGCGCGGCCCAGGCAGACAAGGCGACAGATGTAACCGTCAAGCCTGCAGCACAGCAGACCCAGGCCGCCCTGTGGGCGTCCCGCGTGCTGTCGCGCTACCATTACAAGGCCATGCCGCTGGACGATGCGATGTCGGAGAAGATCTTCGACCGCTACTTCAAATCGCTCGACGGCGAAAAATTGTTCTTTACCCAGGCCGATATCGATTCCTTCAATAAGGAAAAGTCCCGCCTGGACGACGCGATCACCAGCGAAAACCTGCAAACGCCTTTCGCCATCTACAACCTGTACCTGCAGCGCTTCACCGATCGCATGGCCTATGCCCGCGAGCTGCTGAAATCCAAATTCGACTTCGCGCAGGACGAGAGCTACCAGTTCGACCGCGAGAAGGCGGAATGGCCGAAGTCCGAAGCCGAGGTGAAAGACCTGTGGCGCAAGCGCGTGAAGAATGACTGGCTGCGCTTGAAGCTGGCCGGCAAGGACGACAAGGCGATCCGCGAAACCCTGGACAAGCGCTACGAAAACTACGTGACCCGCTCGCGCAAGCTGAATAGCGAGGACGTGTTCCAGATCTTCATGAATGCCTATGCCATGTCGATCGAGCCGCACACCAATTACCTGGGCCCGCGCGCTTCGGAGAACTTCGACATCGCCATGCGCCTGTCGCTGGAAGGCATTGGCGCCGTGCTGCAGAACCGCGACGAATACACCGTGATCCGCGAAATCGTGCCGGGCAGCCCGGCCGGCCTGTCCAACAAGCTGAAGGTGGGCGACCGCATCGTCGGCGTGGCGCAGGGCGAATCCGAAAAGTACACCGACGTGCTGGGCTGGCGCATCGACGACGTGGTGCAGTTGATCCGCGGTCCGAAAGATTCGACCGTCAAGCTGCAGGTGCTGGGCGCCGATGCCGGCCCGGACGGCAAGCCGATCATACTGTCGCTGGTGCGCAAGAAAATCAGCATGGAAGAACAGTCGGCCAAGCGCTCGATCCTGGAAGTCAAGGACGGCGCCGTGAAGCGCCGTATCGGCGTGATCTCGCTGCCGACCTTCTACCAGGACTGGGATGCGCGCCGCAAGGGCGACAAGGACTACAAGAGCGCCACGCGCGACGTAGCCCGCTTGCTGGGTGAGCTGAAGAAAGAGAAGGTCGACAACGTGCTGATCGACCTGCGCAACAACGGCGGCGGTTCGCTGACCGAGGCGGTCGAGCTGACCGGCCTGTTCATCGATCGCGGCCCGGTGGTGCAGCAGCGTAATGCCGAAGGCCGCGTGGAAGTGGAAGCGGACAACGTGCCGGGCCTGTCGTGGGACGGTCCGGTCGGTGTGCTGATCAACCGTGGATCGGCATCGGCTTCCGAGATCTTCGCAGCGGCGATCCAGGATTACGGTCGTGGCCTGGTGATCGGCGAGCCTAGCTTCGGCAAGGGCACCGTGCAGACCCTGGTCAACCTGGACCGCTTTGGCCAGAGCGACAAGACTCGCTTCGGTGAACTGAAGATGACCATTGCCCAGTTCTTCCGCATCAATGGCGGCACCACCCAGCTGCGCGGCGTTACGCCGGACATCAAGCTGGCCTCCACCAGCGATGCCGACAACTTTGGCGAATCGAGCTACGACAATGCGCTGCCATACACCCAGATCAAGCCTGCGGTGTACATTCCGGCCGGCGAGTTGAAGGAAATCGTGCCGATCCTGGACAAGAAGCATGAGGCACGCGTTGCCAAGGATAAGGACTACCAATACCTGCTGGACGACATCAGCTACGTCAAAAAGCAGCGCCAGGACAATGTGGTCTCCCTGAATGAAGCCGTGCGCCGCAAGGAGCGCGACCAGCAGGAAGCCCGCGCCAAGCTGCGCGAACAGCGCCTGGCCGCCGGCCCGTCGCCGGATGATCCTATCCTGGTGCCGGACCCGAAAGACGCGCTGAACAAGGCAATTGCCGCCAAACCTGCCAACCCGCGCGCCGCCCAGCGCCAGGCCAACCAGGTACGTGGCGCGATCCGCACCGACGATGGCTTGCAGGCGGATGAACGTTCCCTGTCTGCTGAACTGGATGCCGAAAAGGCCGCCAAGAATGCCAAGGACGTACTGCTGAACGAGGCAGTCCACATCCTGGCCGACGAGGTAAGCGTGCTGCGCACCGATACCCGCCTGGCCAGCCGTGTGCTGCCTTACGTCAGCGACAAGTGATATAGCGGTTGGTTATATCTAGTATTACTACAATAAAGTAGACAGATATACCGCGCCGCAGCATACTTACACCTGTCTCCTCTATTCTCCTCCAAGGAAATAGACTTCAGCCCGCTCTTGAGCGGGCTTTTTTTTTCTTAAGCCATCTGGTGGGGCAGAGTTAAACTTTGCTCGGCATCCGTAGAATTTCCCGGAATCCGTCTTTGGTTGTCACTTGACAACCGCTGTGGATATTTCTAGAATCGGAGACTAGAGATGGCTCGCCGGAACCACCCAAACAAAGAGGTCGAGGAAGCACTTAAACACGCGGAGGAACTGGGGTGGCGTGTTGAAGTTGGCGGAAGTCACGCTTGGGGGAAACTATACTGCCCTTACAACGACGACGAATGCCGCTGCGGAGAGTTCTGCATCACGTCGATCTGGAGTACTCCCAAGAACCCGGGGAATCACGCCCGTGCCATTAAGCGAGTAGTTGGAAATTGCACGACTCGCAAAAAGCAAAATGAGGATTCCGCAAAGGAATAATCATGGAATTTACCTTTAAACTCAAATATCAATTAACGTCAGATGACTCGAATCATGACGAACTCATCGAACGGCTTGGTGAGGCCGGCTGCGACGACGCGTTGATTGGTATTGGACAGCCCGGTCGAGTCGCGCTGGAATTTACGCGAGAAGCAGAGAGCGCATTTGCTGCGTTGATTAGCGCGTTAGCAGATGTAAAGCGAGCAGTGCCCGCTGCAAAGCTGATCGAAGTTGGCCCAGACCTCGTAGGTTTGACGGACGTTGCTGATTTCGTCGGGGTCACCCGCCAAAACATACGCAAGCTTGCTGTCACAAATTCGACAAGCTTTCCCACCCCAGTCCACGAAGGTAGCTCCTCACTTTGGCATTTGGCCGATGTGCTTGGATGGCTAATGAAGAAGGGGACATACAAACTGGCGCCAGGCACGATCGAAATTGCTAAGACCGCCAAGCAATTGAACATTGCCAGGCAAGTCTTGCATCTTGAGCAAAACATCTCGGATGAGTTGCGGATGCTGATTGCCTAGTTCGGTTTATCGTTACCCCTATGCGTCCCACAGGACGGTAAAATCCTGTCCGTGCATACATCTATCAAATTGACCGTTATTGGAGCTGCGGTGCTGGCGATTGCCGGCGGGGGCAGCTATTTCTACTATTCTTCGCCGGAGACCAGTGTGGCACCGCGTTTGCCGGAGCTGGTCAAGCGCGGGCCGGTGCCTACTGAGCGGGCGTGGCCGGCGCGGCTGGAGACTTTGCTGGAGGGCGGGCTGGCGGATCCATACGGCGTGGCTGCCGACAAGCAGGGCAATGTCTACTACTCCGATGGCGGCGAAAAGAATACGGTATCGGTGCTGGCGCCGGATGGCAGGGTGCATGTGCTGGCTGGAGGGATCGAGGGCTACCGCGAGGGCATCGGCGCGGCCGCCGCCTTCAACACACCTTCCGGCATCGCTTTGGACAAGCAAGGCAATGTCTACGTCGCCGATACAGGCAACCATGCCATCCGCAAGATTGCCGCGGATGGCACGGTGTCGACCCTGGCCGGCAATGGCGTTGCCGGTTTCGCGGACGGGCAGGGCGCACAGGCGCAATTCAATGGGCCCGTGGCCGTGGCGGTCGATGAGGCGGGTGTGGTGTACGTCGCCGATACCTATAATGACCGGATACGCAAGATCGCTCCCGATGGAACCGTGACCACGCTGGCAGGCAGTGGAAAGCCAGGCTTCATGGACGGCATCGGCGAGGCCGCGCAGTTCGATACGCCATGCGGCATTGTCGTCGGCAAGGACGGCATCTATATTGCCGACACCAGCAACGACGCCGTGCGCCGCATTAATGCGGACGGTTCGGTAGTGACCCTTGCCGTAGCGCCCGAACTGGAAAAAGAGCCGCTCCTGCGCCGTCCGATGGCGCTGGCGGTGACGCATGATGGTTTTATCTACGTGGCCGTATCGTCCCGCGGCCGTCTGCTGCAACTGGCGCCGGATGGCAGCCTGGCTGGAATGCCTGATGCTGCGCGGCCCGCCGACCCCGCAACGGGCATCGATGGCAATATCCAGGTCTACGGACCGCGAGGACTTGCGCTGGCATCGAACGGCACGCTGATCCTCTCCGACGGCGCTGCACAGCGCCTGCATCGCGTGGTGCACGCCAGTGCGGGCCAGACTCCGGCCATGGCGCAGCCAACGGCAGTTAACGGTTCCGCACCCGGAGTCACGGCGCCATTGATCGCCACCGCGCACGCAGCGGAGAAGGCGCCGGTGGCCGGCGCGCCGGCGCTCGCCCCAAGCGAAATCATGACCCTACGCACCCAAGGTGCGATGCCCTGGCCCGTCCTGCCGCAAAACCAGCCGCACGAAGTGGTTGGCCTGATGGGGGAGGTGAGGGGAAGCTACGACGGCGACAGTCGCCACCACTTCCACGCCGGTCTGGACGTGCAGGCCGATGTCGGCAGCTCCGTGCACGTGGTGGAAAAGGCCAAGGTCAGCGACCCGCTTCCCAACTGGGCGTTTGCTTCGCTGGGCGAAGGCATCAACCTCGGCACGACCAGCTACATCCACATGAAGGTTGGCCGGGACAAGAAGAACCGGGCGCTGGACGAGCGCTTCCAACTCCTGTTGAACGACAAAGGCAAGCCTGAGCGCGTGCGCGTTCGCCGTGGCACGCGCTTTTATGTAGGCGAACAACTGGGGGTGGTGAACCAGATGGCCCACGTCCACCTCAACCTGTACGACCGCGGCCGCGTGGTGAACCCGCTTGCGTTGCCATTCCCCGGCCTGCGCGATAGCATTGCACCGGTGATCCAGGGCATCACCCTGTACGACGCCAACGACAAGCGCTTGCCGGGCAAGAAAGGCAAGCGCCTGGAAGTGTCGCGCAGCCTGGGGGAAGTGAACGTGGTGGTCGACGCTTTCGACCAGATGGACGGCAACCTTGCGCGGCGCCGCCTCGGCTTATACAAGCTTGGCTACCAGTTGCTGCAAGCGGACGGCACGCCACTGGCGGGCTACGAAAAGCCTCGCATCATGCAAACCTATGACGAGCTGCCAAAACAGCGCGAAGCGGTGAAAGTGGTGTACTCCGCCGATAGCGGCATTACCGTCTATGGCAGCAAGTCCACGCGCTTCACCTACTCACTGTTAAGCCACCTGTCGCAAGGCGAAGTCACGCCCGGCCGCTGGCAGGTCAGCGAGCTCGCGCCGGGCGACTACACCTTGCGCATTTACGCGGCAGACTACGCCGGCAATACCGCCGCAACCGGCCGCGACCTCGCACTGACGATCAACTAACAAGTCGGGGTCAGCTCCGGCAATCGGACATTCGCTGCGCGAATGTCCGATTGCCGGAGCTGACCCCGACTTTCATTATTGGATCGAGGTGTTGCGGCCGTACAGGCTGCGTTGCGATGGGTTGCCGGTAACGGCGATGCGTCCGGAGCCGTTGGCGCGGGCTTCGACCTTGTGCTGCACCCACGCTTGTACGCCACCGGAGCCGTTGCTGGTGATATTGGCTTCATCGGCGCGCAGGTCGTTCAGTTGCGCGCTGCCCGAGCCTTGCACCTGCACATCGAGCGTGTGCACGATGCCGCGGGCGTAGAAGCTGCCGGAGCCCGAAGACGATACGCGCAGCGAATCGCCGCGTACCGAGCCGATATTCACGCGGCCAGAGCCCACCATGTCCACTGCGGCGGATTTGCTTTCCAGCCCGTCCCCATACAATTGGCCCGAGCCAGCGTGGTGCACGTCAAGGCGGTCCACGTGGCCGCGCAGTTCGAGGTAGCTGGACCCAGTGTGGGAAACGCTTAGCGGACCGCCTGCCAGGCCTTGCACGTCCGTGCGCACGGAGCCGTTCGACTCCAGGTTGTCCAGCCGCTGTACCGTGTAGCGCACATGGATCGGTGTGCGGCTTTCGATGCGTTCGTCGGTCCACACGCGCAGCGTATCGCCGCGCACTTCAGTATGCACCAGCGGCACCAGGTTGTTGTCGCCCTCGATGACCAGCGATGGCGCGCCCCCTACCTTGACCTCAACGTCCATGTCGACACGATGGCGGTTTTCGATGCGCAATCCAGTGGCGCTGGCGATGCTGCGGGTCTCGGTGGTAGTGGTTCCATTGCCCTTGACGTAGTCGCCGCTGTCATTCAACACCACCACGCAGCCGGCCAGGCTGAGTGAGATCAGGGCAGCGAGAGTAAGCTTGGTGTGCATGTTGTGTCCTTGTTGTGCGGGCTGTGGGATGTGAGCATCCTAGCGGCCCACGCCCAAGCGTATGGCAGGAATGCGACGAAATGCAGAAATTGGGTGCTGGGTTGTAAAAATTGATAAGATGAAAGTGTCGGCTTCGTGCCGGCCCGGCAGCTCCGCTGCTGAGAACAATCTAGTTACATACCCCTTATTTACGCCGCGGATAGGCCATCTGCGGCGTTTCTTTTTGCATGGCCGTGCTTTTCCCTCCCTTCCAGGCTTGTGCCCGCACAAACCCGCAACTGCCGGGCTACCTAAGCTGTTGAAAGGTTCGGTCTTTTTCAGAAGGGAGGACGACATCATGTGCGCAATTGCAAGAAAGCTGGCCCTGACCGCCACCAGCCTGGTAATGGCGGCAAGCGCTTTTGGCGCGACGGGCATTGGCAATACATCGGCCGACGATGTCCAGCTCGGTGGTTTCGATGCGGACGCTTTTGTATTTTCCGCAGGCTGGAACCCGCATGCGGGCTTGAACGGCGACACCAGTGGCTTCGGTACCGCCTTCGATGCGTATGGCAGCGGGCCGTGGAGCCTGCTCGATAAATATGACCTGAACGCTGTCTTCGGCGGCGTCGGCGTGCTGCAGTTCGGTTTTGCGATGAGCAGCGGCACGGCGGGCACCTGGTCCGTGCACAACACGGGTGCGGCGAATATGGTGCTTGACCTGGTCTTCGCCATGCATGCGGCAGATGCCGGGGCGGGCTTCCTGTTCGATAACCAGGCCATCAACGCCGGCCAGACCTTGAACGGAACCTGGCGCATCGAATGGTTCACGGGGAATAACAATGCCTATCCGGACTTTTCCAATCTCGCCCTGTTTGCGCGCGATGTGTCCGCGGTGCCCGAGCCGGGCGAATATGGCATGCTGCTCGCGGGCCTTGCAGGGCTTGGTCTCCTTGCCTGGAGGCGCAAGGAACAGTGACTATATTTCGGAAAGGTAATGAACGCCGTCGAGGTCGCTTAACCGCTACAGTGAGGTGGCAGTCTTAACTTCACAAGAAGGGGAATCGGAATGGAACCAATTGCAAAGAAGTTTGCATTGGCTGCCAGCAGCATGCTCCTGGCGGCAAGCGCCTTCGGCGCTACAACCATCGGTAATACCTCTGCAGACGACGTCACGCTCGACGCGCAAAGCGCCGACGCCTTCGTCTTCACTTCAGGCTGGAACCCGCAAGCCGGGCTGAACGGCAACACCAGCGGCATGGGCAGTACTTTCAACAGCTATGGCAGTGGCGACTGGACGTTGCTGGGCAAGCAGGAGGGCGGTTCCAGTACGGGCTTCAGCCTGTACAGCGGGCTGAACTTCAGCTTCGACGTCGGCGACGGCAAGACCGGCACCTGGACCATCGCCAATACCAGCGCGAACCAGAACGTCTCCCTGGACCTGGTGCTGTCGCTCAAGGCTGCCAATGGTGCCGCTGCGTTCCTGTTCGATAACCAGACCATCAACGCTGGCCAGACCCTGAGCGGTACCTGGAATATCGATTGGTTCACCGGCAATAATCAATCGACTCCGGGTTTCTCGAACCTGACCATTTTCGGGCGCGAAATGGATACCATTACTACGCCTGTCCCCGAGCCTGGGGAATACGCCATGCTGCTGGCTGGCCTGGGCCTCATCGGCTTTGTAGCGCGGAGACGCAAAGCGCTGTAGACTCTTTGAAACGGTCGTGCTATTTTGCTGGCGCGACCTTTTCGAGGAGATAGCATGGACCTGAATTACTCTGCCGGGGAAGAAGCCTTCCGCGCCGAAGTGCGTGCTTTCCTGGCAGCGAACCTGCCAGCCGACCTGCAAGCCAAAGTCCGCAAGCACTTGCGCCTGAAGCGCGAAGACTATGTGCTCTGGCATAAGATCGTCGCCAAACAAGGCTGGGCTGCACCGGCCTGGCCAATTGAATTCGGCGGCCCTGGCTGGGATGCTACTCAACGCCACATCTGGGAAGAGGAGTGCGCCATTGCCGGCACCCCGCCCATCCTGCCGTTCGGCGTCAATATGGTGGCGCCGGTCATCATGGCTTTCGGCAGCCCCGAGCAGAAAGCCTATTACCTGCCGCGCATCCTCGATTGCACCGATTGGTGGTGCCAGGGCTATTCCGAGCCGGGCTCCGGCTCCGACCTGGCCTCCTTGAAAACCACGGCAGTGCGCGAGGGCGATCACTACGTCGTCAACGGCCAGAAGACCTGGACCACGCTGGGCCAGCATGCCGACATGATCTTTTGCCTGGTACGCACCGACCAGAACGTGCGCAAGCAGGAGGGTATTTCCTTCCTGCTGATCGACATGAAAACGCCTGGCATTACGGTACGGCCGATCATCATGCTGGATGAAGACCATGAAGTGAATGAAGTCTTCTTCGACAATGTGCGCGTGCCGGTGGCCAACCTGGTCGGCAAGGAGAACAAGGGCTGGACCTATGCCAAGTACCTGCTTGGCCACGAGCGCACCGGCATTGCCGCGGTGGGACGCTCCAAACGCGAACTGCTGTTCCTGAAGAAGGTCGCGAACCAGCAGCAGAAGAACGGCAAGCCCTTGCTGGAGGACCCGCTGTTTGCGGCGCGCGTGGCGAACCTGGAAATCGAGCTGATGGCGCTGGAAGTCACCGTGTTGCGCACCATCGCACAGGAGGCACATGGCCCGGGGCCGCAGGCGTCGGTGCTGAAAGTGCGCGGTTCCGAGATCCAGCAACTGCTGACGGAGCTGATGCTGGAGGCCCTTGGCCCGCAAGCCTTGCCTTTCGATCCCGCTTACCTGGACGGCGAACGCGAACATGCATTGTCAGGCGATGACGATGCGGCGCCGTTGGCGGGATATTACTTCAACTTCCGCAAGACCTCGATCTACGGCGGTTCGAACGAAATCCAGAAGAACATCATCACCCAGATGATCCTGGGGCTTTAAAGGGGGCGGCATGGACTTCACATTCAAGGAAGAGCAACAGCAATTCGCCGATGCACTGCGCCGCTGGATCGACAAGGATTACAGTTTTGAGGCGCGCAAGAAGATCATCCATTCGGAGGCTGGCGTTTCCGAGCAAGCCTGGGCCACGCTGGTGGAACTGGGAATGCTGGCGCTGCCGGTGCCTGAGGAGCAGGGCGGTTTCAATGGCAGTACGGTCGACATGTTGGTCGTGATGCAGGAACTGGGGCGCGGCCTGGTGGTTGAGCCGTACTTCGCCACCGTGCTGGGGGCGCAGTTGCTCAAGCTGGCCGGCGGCCACGAGGGCGCGCTGGAGCGCGTCGCGGCGGGCGAGCTGAAACTGGCATGTGCACTGGGTGAGCAGCAGTCGCGCCACGCGCTGAATGACGTACTGGCAACGGATAGTGCCGGCGCCGGCCGGATTTCCGGCCGCAAGACGGTCGTGCTGCACGGCGGCCAGGCCGGTGCGTTCATCGTGTCTGCACGCAGCAGCGATGGCCAGCGCGCTACCGATGGCATCTCACTATATCTGGTTGCGCGCGATGCTGCAGGCGTGCAGGTCACCGACTATCGAACCATAGACGGCCAGCGCGCCGCGACGATTGAATTCAATGATGCCCAGGGCACGCTGCTTGGCGAGCAGGGCAAAGGCTGGCCGCTGCTGGAAGCTGCCGCCGACTACGGCGCTGCGCTGCTCTGCGCGGAAGCAATTGGCGCCATGGATGCCATTTTTGCCGCCACGCTGGAATACCTGAAAACCCGCCAGCAGTTCGGCGCCCCGATCGGGAAGTTCCAGGCATTGCAGCACCGCATGGCCGACATGTTCATCCACCTTGAGCAGGCGCGTTCGATGGCCATGCTGGCCGCCGTTAAAGTGGGCTCCAGCGACGAGGAAGAACGCCGCCGCGTGGTGTCCGCCGCCAAGGCAAGGGTTGGACAGGCTGCGCGCTTTGTCGGCCAGCAGGCGGTCCAGCTGCACGGCGGGATGGGCGTGACGGACGAACTGCCGGCGGCACACTATTTCAAACGCCTGGCGATGATCGAAGTCACGCTGGGCGATGCAGACCATCACCTGGAGCGCTTTATCGCGCAGCCAGGATTCACGGAGGCGGCTTAATGGCACGATTGGTACGCAACGTAGCAGAACTGGAAGCTTTGGCAGGTCAGGAAGTCGGCGTCTCCGGCTGGGTTGATATCACGCAGGAACGGGTCAACACGTTCGGCGTCTCGACCAACGACGAGCAGTGGATTCACACCGATCCTGCGCGTGCCGCCGCCGAATCGCCCTACGGCGGCACGGTGGCGCATGGCTTCCTGACTTTGTCGCTGTTGCCTGGCCTGCTGCAGGACGCGGTGTTCATGGAAGACATGCGCATGGGCGTCAATTATGGCCTGGACAAGGTGCGCTTCCCGGCGCCGGTGCCGGTCGGCAGCCGCGTGCGCGGCCGTGTGATCCTGCGCAGCATCACGCCCGTCGCGGGCGGCCATCAATTGGCATGGGAAGTGACAGTGGAATGCGAAGGCAGCGAAAAACCTGCCTGCGTGGCCGAATTCCTGATGCGCCGCTACCCCTGATCGCAGTCCTCGACGCAGAAACGGTTGCGGCCATCCTTCTTGGCCCGGTATAGGGCATTGTCGGCGCAGCGTACCAGCGCTTCCGGATCGCTGCCTTTTGCCGGCATCAGCGTGGCGATGCCGAGGCTGACGGTCACCGTATCGCCGGCCGAGGACATGCGGTGCGGGATCGCCAGCGTGCGCACGCTGGCCAGGATGCGTTCGGCCACGGTCTGCGCTCCCGTCTCGTCGACCTGGGGCAGCAGGATCACGAACTCCTCGCCGCCGTAGCGCGCCAGCAGGTCCGGCGAACGGCCGGCGCATTGCAGCATGGTGTCGGCCACTGCTTTCAGGCAGGTGTCGCCGGCCTGGTGACCGTAAGCGTCGTTGTAAAGCTTGAAGTGATCGATGTCGATCATGATGACCGACAGCGGCGCGGCCGAACGGGCGCAACGCCGCCACTCGTTCTGGATCGCGTCGTTGAAGCTGCGCCGGTTGGCAATGCCGGTCAGCGCATCGGTCAGCGTCAATTCACGCATGGAGTCGGACTGGCGCTTCAGCGTAAGATGGGTGCGTACCCGGGCGCGCACCACGGCGACATTGAATGGCTTGGTGATGAAGTCGACCGCACCGGCTTCCAATGCCCGCGTCTCGTCTTCCGGCGTGGTCAGTGCGGTGACGAAGATGATCGGGATATCGCGCACGTCCGACGAGGCGCGCAGGGCGGCGCAGACTTCATAGCCGTCCATGCCCGGCATCACGGCGTCCAGCAAGATCAGGTCGGGCTGGTGCTGGTGGGCCAGTTCCAGCGCCTTCTCGCCATTCATTGCAAACAGCACTTCATGCTCTTCGCCCAGCACGTGGTTGAGGATCTGGATATTCTCCATTGCGTCATCGACGATCAGCAGGCGCCCGTTGCGCGCCTGGTCGGTCCAGGTCATGCGGTTTCCTCCCGCTTCATGATTTCCTGCAGCCGTTGATCTGCGCTGCTGAAGTCGAGCGTTTCGATGGCATTGGCCAGGCCGGGCAGCAGGTCGGGGCAGCGCTGTTCGAGGACGGGGCTGAGCGCCTTGAACGCCGCCAGCGCGCGCATATTGCTGTTCCTGAGCAGCGCCTGCAGGTCAGCCAGGGCTTGCGGCAGGTTGGATACTGCCGCACTGCTGGCGGCCGCGAGTACCGGCAGCGGCAGTTCGCGTGCAGCATTGATGACTACGGCCAGCGCCTGTTCCAGCGACAGCAGCAGGGCGGCGGCCGAGCTGTCCTGCCCTTCCGCCAGGGCGGCTTCGGCCTGGGCGCTAAGACGCGCGACATCGGTTGCGCCAAGGTTGGCTGCCACGCCCTTCAGGCGGTGCAGGACGCGCGTGGCGGCATAGCGTTTATCCTGCGCCAGGCAATCGCGTACTTCCCGCACGGCGTCGCCCTGCGAGTTTTCGAAGCGTTTGAGCAGGCCGGCGAAGGCGGCATAATTGCCTGCCACGCGCCGCAGCGCCGCTTCCAGGTCGATGCCGGGCACCGAGGATGGGCGCCCGTCGCTGCGCGGCTCCCCGCGCGCAAGGGCGGCCTGCCCATTGGCGGCCAGTTCAGGGTGCAGCGGAGCGAGGCGCGTCAGCGTGGCGATCATTTCATCGACGTCGATAGGCTTGGCGATATGCGCGTCCACGCCTGCCTCGATGGCGCGGATGCGGTCTTCCGGCATGACGTTGGCGGTCATGGCGATGATGGGCAGGGTACGCAGGCCCATGGAGCGAATCGACTCGGTGGCGCGGTAGCCGTCCATCACGGGCATCTGCAAGTCCATCAGCACGGCATCAAAGCGCTGCGGGTCGTCGCGCAGCATGTCCAGTGCAATCTCTCCGTTGGACGCCACTTCCACCAGCGCGCCGCAGTGGAGCAGGATGTAGCGCGCCATCTCCTGGTTGATCTCGTTGTCTTCCACCAGCAGCACGTGCATGCCGGCCAGGCTGCCGGAAAGGGCCGCATGGCTGCTGCGGTGCTCGGGCTGGCTGGTGCCGGTGACGGCCGCCAGGACGGCATCGCGCAGGCGCGATGGCGTAAATGGCTTGGCCAGCACGGCGTCGATCTGCAGGCTGTCGGCCAATTGCTGCAAATCGTCGCTGGAACGTTCCGGCGCCATCATCACGACTTTGGGCACGGCCAGGTTTTCGTCGCGCGCCTGGACCAGCATGGCAATGCCGTCGGTGGCCGGCATCGCACTGTCTACCAGCAGCAGGTCATACTGCCGCTGGCGCAGTGCCTGCAGGCAGTCGCCCGCATTGGCGACTGCCGTCATGGTCCATTGCAGGGACTTGCCGGCCCGCTGCAGGGCCTGGCGCACGGTGGCGTTGTCGTCAACGGCCAGCACGGCCAGGCTGCGCAGGCTGGCCGGCGCCTCCGGTTGGCCGATGCCGGCAATACGCTGCAGGGGGCAGGTGAAGCGGAAGGTTGAACCGCGGCCCAGCGTGCTCTCCACCTCGATGACGCCGCCCATCAGGTCCGACAGGCGGCGCGCGATGGCCAGGCCCAGTCCTGTGCCACCGTAGCGGCGGCTGGTGCTGCTGTCGCCCTGCGAGAAGGCGTCGAACATATGGTGCTGCTGTTCGACCGGGATGCCGATGCCGGTGTCGCGCACGGTGAATTCCAGCGTCAGCGAATTGGCGCTGCCTTCGGTTTCGCGCACTGTCAGCACCACTTCGCCGCGCTCGGTGAATTTGATGGCATTGCTCAGGAGGTTCAGCAGTACCTGCTGCAGGCGCATGGCATCGCCTACCATTTCCGGCGGCAGCGCAGGGGCAATATCGAACACCGGTTCCACGTCTTTGTCCCAGGCGCTGTTTGCGACCAGCACGGCGGTCCCGGCCAGCAACTGTTCGAGATTGAAACGGGCCTGTTCGAGCTGAAGCTGTCCTGCCTCGATCTTGGAGAAATCGAGCACGTCATTGACCACGCCCAGCAGGCTTTGCGTTGCAAGCTGGATCTTGCTGACATAGCTGCGCTCGCGCCGTTCCAGCGGCGCTTCTTCCAGCAGGCGGGCCAGGCCGGTGATGGCATTCATCGGCGTGCGGATCTCATGGCTCATATTCGCCACGAATTCGCTTTTGGCCCGGCTGGCCGCTTCGGCGCGGTCGCGTGCCCGCATCAGTTGTTCATTCAGCTCCTGCAATTTCAATTCGCCGCGCTTAAGTTCAGTAACATCGGAGCCTAGGGCATAGAAGCCGCGCACGGCGCCCGATTCGCCGCGGTCGGGAATGAAGTTGATCCATGCATAGCGCGGCTCGCCCGACGGCAGCTCCAGTTCGCGCAGGAAGTGCTGCGGGCTGCCCTCCAGCACGGCATTGATGTGGGGCCGGATCTGCTCCAGCAGCGCGGCCGGCAGCACGCGCTCGATCGGCTCGCCCATGGCCTGTTCCAGCGTCTTGCCGAACCAGGCCAGGAAGTACTTGTTGGCGAAGTGGCAGCGCAGCTCGGCGTCCCAGTAAGCGACCAGGCCCGGCAGGTTCTCCGTCACCGTGTGCAGGAAGCTGGTGCTGCGGGCCAGGCTCAGGGAAGTTTGTTGCAAGGCTTCGTCGGCACGCTTGCGGTCCGTTACATCGAGCGAAATGCCCAGCAGGTGGGTGGCGATGCCTTGCTCGTCGCGCAGGGCCACTTTGCGGGTAGTCAGGTAGCGCATTTCGCCGGCGGCAATGCGTACTGCTTCCTCGGGGATTTCCATCACCTGCTCGGATGCCAGCACCCGGCGGTCCGCTTCCTGGAAAGCCGCAGCCTGCTCGGAAGGGAAGAAGTCGCGGTCGCTCTTGCCGAGCAAGTCCTCGCGCGGGCGCCCGAGCAGCAATTCGCCCTGGCGGTTAAGCAGTTCGAAGCGCAGGTGCTGGGCGTCCTTGACGAAGACCATGGCTGGCATGTTCTCCAGCACGGACTTGAACAGGGTCCTGGACTGGCGCAGCGCCGCTTCGGTCTCCTTCTGCTGGGTGATATCCATCAGGACCGCGGTGATGCCGACCATGGCGCCGTCGGCGCCGAAGACCGGGTAATAGCCGGCGAGGAAGTGGCTGCCGCGGCCGGGCCGTGAAGCGGTACTGCCAGTGATCTCCGTGCTTGGAACGGCCTCGCCGGTCGCCAGCACCTTGCGGTAGGCCTGGTTCACCTGCGCTACCAGGCTGCGATCGCTGATCACTTCATCGAAGCGGCGGCCGATATGGTCGTTGACAGCCATGCCGTTCATCGAGGCCAGGTAATCGTTGATCATCAGGATGCGCAGGCGGGTGTCGACAAAACTCAGGCCGACCGGAGCAGTAGCGTAGATGGTTTCCAGCAGGGCGTTGGAATTTTCCAGTTGCTGCGTGCGTTCCTCGACCACGCGCTCCAGGTCTTGCCGGTGGCGGGTCAGGTCGCGGTCGAGCCGGAGCAGGGTGTCGCCGATCTGGCGCGCCTCCTGGAACGACACGCGCGGCGCTTCAATGGGCGCGCCGCTGCCAATGGCCTGCGCTGGCGCATGCAAGGCTTCGATCGAGTTTGCAATGCGCCGCGCCGCCAAAGCCGCTGCAGCAAAGCCGGCCAGGACCAGTGCCGCCAGCGCGGCGGCAAGGCCAGGGAACAAACCGTCGAAGGCAAGCAGCGTTCCGGGCTCGGGCGTGGCGACGGCCACGCTCCATGGGCTGTCGGCGCCACGCAGGTAGCCTACCTGCAGCGCCAGGCCATGCAAGGCATCGGCCCCGGGCTGGCCACTGGACCGGCCATCGTCATTGCTGCGCGCCGCAACGTTTCCATCGGGCGTCAGGACGGCGATGACGGTGCCGGATGGAAGCTGCATCTCCTCGGCCACCTTGTCCAGCACGTCGCCGGGCAGCAGGACGCTGAGGGCAGCCGGCTGCTTGCCGGGGCGCTGGACCGGCACGTCGATTGCCAGGTGGGCCGGCTCCTTGCCATTCGCCCGCAGCAAGCTGACGGCGGATCGGGCGCTTGGCGACAACCTGATGCGGGCTGCGTTGGCGGCGCGGTCGATCGGCAGGACACTGCCGGCAATGACTTGCGTGGCGCCGTTTTCGGTGAAAAGTACGTGGGAGTGGTAGGGCAAGGTTGGCGGCAGGGCGCCGGCAGCCTGGCTGCGCAGGGCCACCAGGTCGCCACTGCGGGCGCTGGGGCTGCTGGCCAGTGTGATGGCGACTGCTTCCGCCGCCAGCAACTGGCGATCCACGATGGCCGCGGCCGCGCGTTCGATGCGCTGGACCTGCAATTCCGCCCGCCCCAGGTCGCGCTGCTGGAAGTACACCAGCAGCAGCGCCAACGCCAGCAGCGCCGGCGCGGCGCAGGCCGCAGCCATCAGCGCGATCTGCGACCGCAACGGCGGCAAGGGCTTGCTGGATTCGTCCTGCACGGCACATCCTTTCGGAAGAGTGACTGCAGGATGATGATAGCTTAGCTTGACTTGGACGAAAAGCGCGCAATCTCCAGCTTGGCAATGGCGTTGCGGTGCACTTCATCCGGGCCATCGGCCAGGCGCAGCGTGCGGTTGCCTGCCCACTGGTAGGCCAGCGGGAAATCGTCCGATACGCCGGCCGCGCCATGGGCCTGGATGGCCCAATCGAGCACCTGCTGCGCCACATTGGGCGCCAGCACCTTGATCATGGCAATTTCGGACTGGGCGACCTTGTTGCCCACGGTGTCCATCATATAGGCGGCTTTCAGGGTGAGCAGGCGCGCGGTATCAATCCTGATGCGCGCTTCGGCGATGCGTTCGCGCCACACACCCTGGTCGGAAAGACGCTTGCCAAATGCAACCCGTGAGGTCAGGCGCTGCACCATCAGTTCCAGCGCCCGTTCGGCCACGCCGATGGCGCGCATGCAGTGGTGGATGCGGCCCGGTCCCAGGCGGCCCTGAGCGATTTCGAAGCCGCGCCCTTCACCCAGCAGGATATTCGACACCGGCACGCGCACATTCTCGAACACCATTTCGCAGTGGCCGTGCGGCGCATCGTCGTAGCCGAACACCGGCAAAGGACGCAGCACGGTCAGTCCGGTCGCATCGGCCGGCACCAGGATCATCGATTGCTGCGCGTGGCGTGGCGCTTCGAAGTCGGTCTTGCCCATGGCGATATAGACCTGGCAGCGCGGATCGCCGGCGCCGGAAATCCACCACTTGCGGCCATTGATCACGTAGTGGTCGCCATCGCGCTCGATGCGCGTTTCGATATTGGTGGCATCGGACGATGCCACCGCCGGTTCTGTCATCGCAAAGGCCGAGCGGATCTCGCCGCGCAGCAGCGGTTCCAGCCAGCGCTGCTTGTGTTCTTCCGTGCCGTAGCGCTCCAGCGTTTCCATATTGCCGGTGTCCGGCGCAGAGCAGTTGAACACCTCCGCAGCCCAGGGCACGCGGCCCATGATTTCGCACAGCGGCGCGTAATCGAGGTTGCTCAGGCCTTCCGGTGCGCGGCTCGAACGCGGCAGGAACAGGTTCCACAAGCCCTGGTCCCGGGCCAGCGGCTTGAGGCGCTCAATCAGCTCGGTGGGAATCCAGCGGTTGCCTTTCTCGCGGCCGTTGCGCTCCACCTCTTCGTGGAATGCCTTTTCGTTCGGGTAGATGTGCTGGTCCATGAAGGCCAGCAGGCGCGCCTGCAATTCCTTGGTGCGCGCGGAGTAGTCGAAGTCCATGCCGGTTCCTTATTCGATTGACTTGCCCTGGGCGTAAGCCCAACCCATGGCCGCCATCGGGCGCGCCAGCTTGCCCGACTCCAGCGCCTGCGCACTCGAAGCCGTCCCGTCCACATAGCGCTTCATGATGCCCTGCATGATGCTGGCCAGGCGGAACATATTGAAGGCGAGATAGAAGTTGAAGTCTTCCAGGCGGATTGCCTTGCCGGTGCGTTCGGCATAGCGCGCGATGTATTCGCGCTGGGAAGGAATGCCGAGCGCTTCCAGGTCCAGGCCTGCGATGCCGCGGAACTTGCCCGGCTCGATGTGCCAGCTCATGCAGTGGTAGCTGAAGTCCGCAAACGGGTGGCCCAGCGTGGATAGTTCCCAGTCCAGCACCGCCAGGATGCGCGGTTCGGTGGGGTGGAAGATCATGTTGTCCAGGCGGTAGTCGCCGTGCACGATGGCGGTGTCTTCGCCGGGCGGGATATTGGCCGGCAGCCAGGCAATCAACTGGTCCATCGGTTCGATGGTTTCGGTTTCGGAAGCCTTGTATTGCTTGCTCCAGCGTTCGATCTGGCGCTGGAAGTAGTTGCCCGGCTTGCCGTAGTCGCCAAGGCCGATGGCGTTGTAATCGACGCTGTGCAATTGCGCGATGACGCGATTCAGTTCATCGTAGATCGCTGCACGCTCGGACGGTGTCATGCCGGGCAGCGCCTGGTCCCACAGCACCCGGCCTTCGACAAATTGCATGACGTAGAAGGCACGGCCGATAACGTCTTCGTCCATGCACAGGCAGTATTGGCGCGCGGCAGGGAAACCGGCCTTGTACAGCGCATCCATCACGCGGAATTCGCGTTCGATCGCATGGGCGGACGGCAGCAGCTTGGCTGCCGGCGCAGGCTTGGTGCGCAGCACATAATCCTGTCCGCCTATCGACAGCTTGAAGGTGGGATTCGATTGGCCGCCCTTGAACTGCGCGATCTTCAATTCGCCTTGCGGATAATCCTCTACGTGCCGGCGCAGGTATGCGTCCAGTGCGGCCGTGTCGAAACGGTGGCGCTCCGCCACCTCCTTGGTGCCCATGAATTCTTCGAACATAATGCCTCCTTCCGAACGATCGTACTATTTTTGTGGGCGGGAAAGCAAGCGTGATTTGGAATATTCGTTAAACAGCTGTTCCATCGTGGTAGTGCGGGTCGCCGCTTGCAGGGGAGCGGGCGGGGCGTAGTTTGAAAAGCGCACGATCCAGTCATGTCGCTCCTTGCCCACGTCAAGGGCGTTGATGCAGCCGGCGGCCTGCGACAGGTTACCGAGGAACAGGCGCTGGCCGCCGGTCAGGGCATAGGACAGGATGGCGCGATTGACGCCGCCATGCAGTACCAGGAGCACGGTGTCCCAGCCATCGTCGGCAAGCAGATTGGCGATGGCGGGGTGGATGCGGTCCATCAATTCACCCACGGATTCGCCGCCGAGGAAGCGGCGCTGCTCCGGCACCACGCCTTCGAATGCGCCGGTGAAGGCCTCGCGCAGCTTGTCATCCGGGATGCCGGACAGCTTGCCGCCCCGGATTTCGGCCAGTTCCGGCCAGGTTTCGAGCTGGACCTGCTGGCCGGTTTCCGCCAGCACGCGCATCGCGGTTTCCACGGTGCGCGGCAGGCCGGAGACGATGACGCGGTCGAATTGGATGCCGTCGACGGCAAAGGCCTGGCCGGCGGCTGCAGCTTGCGTGCGGCCGGCTTCGTTCAGGGGTACGGCTTCCGGGAGATGGGGTTTGCCGGCTTGGTCGAAGTAGGTGACGCTGCCATGCCGCATCAGGAAGACGCGGCGCCGTTCAGGGTTTGCTGTCATAGGCTCTCAGAAGAAGATTGCTAGGCGCGTGATGATGGTTCCATTATTAGTATAAGGCCCAGTTGCCCGCACGTTGCCGGAATCGGGTTTGCCGTCATCCAGCTTGGCGTCGATCTGCTCTGCAAACGTGTCGGGCAGGTTGTCGAAGCGGATGCCGTTGCCGCCCCGGCCGCCCACCACGTCGTTGTAGATATACACTGCGCCACCCTGGGCGCTGGTCATGAAGTCCGTGGTGCCGTTGTAGGAGCCGGTGATCAGGCCCGCCAGCGCCAGGTGCTGCGGCGCCAGCTGGTATTCCGTGATCTGGCCATCGCCGTTGCCGTTGCCGGCTGCACCGGGGACATGGGTGGTGGCGAGGACATCGTCGCCGGGCAGGGCGCGGAAACGGTCCTGGTAGGCGTTGACTGCCGCCTGCAGGGCGGTGGCCTGCTGGATGATGCTTTTGACCTTGGCGCTGTCGATCAGGGCCTGGCCTTTCAATACGCCGCCGAGCAAGAGGCCGATGATGACCAGGACGATGGCGATTTCAACGAGGGTAAAGCCGCGGTGTTTCATGGCGCTCTCCTTTGCTTGCATGTCATGGCAGCCTCTGGGCTGCGAGCATTCGGTTGAACAGGATATTGGGCGATAGCCAGACTACGATGTCGTCATAGGCGCCGCCCGCAGCGGCGGGGTTGTCGGCACGGTCGCGCGCGATGAACATGCGGCCGTCGGCCTGGAAGTTGGCTTTTTCGTCGACATTGCCCTGGCCCATGTCGGCGGCCTGCACGCCGACGTCGCTGAAGGCGCCGAAGCCGTTGCGGCCTTGCGACAGCACCACGGCGGGAATATCGTTCTGGGCGCTGGCCGGCACAATGTTGCCGCCCGCATCGCGGCTGGTGATCGTGATGTCGCGCGGAGTGTTGAGGCGGAACGGGGCGCCGCTGTCGCTGAAGGCCGGCGTCACGCTATACAGGTAGATATGCTGCCAGGCGTCGAGCTTGGGCAGGCCCAGGGTCGCCCACGGCAGGAAACCGAGGCGGCGCTCGTTGCTGCAGCGGGTGCCGCTTCGGTCCTCCAGGCCGTTCGATGCCGAGATGGCGGGACAGGGCAGGTAGCCGTTGCGGGCCGCGAATCCGGCCAAAGCGTCGCGCGCTTCTTCCAGCGCCTTGCTCGTATCGGCGGCGCGGCGCTGTTCCATTTGCGCCGACAGCGGCGCCAGCATGCCGCCCAGCAGCAGGCCGACGATGACCAGCACGATCGCCATTTCAACCAGGGTAAAGGCCGTTTGGTTTTTCATGGCAGGGTCTTGGCGGCGGCCATCCTTTCGTACAGTGTGTTCAGCGGGACGATGGCAAGCAGGTCGTCAAAAGCTCCGCCGGGGGCGCCCGCTTCCGCGCTGCGCGGGCGCTGCATGAAGTCGGTGCTTGCCAGCAGGTTGCCGGCTTCGTCCTGGCTGTCGGGCGTATCGCTGCGGCCGCGCGAGAGGATGACGGCCGGTGCACATTGGGCGGCCAGCGAACAGGCTTCCTGGCCGGCGACGAAGAACAGTGTGCCGCTTGCGTCGCGCGAGAGCACCCGTTTGCTGGCGACGAGCGCTGTCCGTGCCAGGGGCGCTACGGTGAATGCGGGCGTTACGCTATAGCGCAGTTGGTGGCCCCAATTGTCCTGCGCCGGGAGCCCGAGTTCGGTCCAGGGCAGCAGGCCGGTGCAGTCGGCCTCGCTGGTACAGGGCGCAGCCCGCTCCCGTCCCGCCTGGTCCGAGGCAGTGTTGGCATCGGCGCCTGCCGCAGGGCGCGGCAGGCGGCCGTGGGTCGCCGCAAAGCCGATCAGCGCTTCGTTGGCTTGCGCAAGCAGGGCGAAGGTGCGTTGTTCGCGCGCGCGCTCCACGCCGCTGCCGCTGAATGCCGACAGCAGGACCGCCGCCATTGCCACCGTCGCAATCAGGAGGAGCGTCAGCAGTGCCGCACCCCGCTGTTTAGCGTGCGGCTTCATGGACTTCCCCGGTAGCGGGATCATAGCGCTGCCCTGGCTTCAGCACGACAGAGCGGCCGTCGGCCTGCAGGGTGACCGTGCCGCGCATTACGCCACCCGGCGGTGCCGGTTGCGCTTCGCCATTGACGATGATCATGGCCGGCCCATTGCTGCGGCGGATAAAGCCGCCCAGGCGCAGTCCCGGCGGCTCGGGCTCCCCCACGTCCGGCGTTCCCGCCATGCCTGCGGCGCCGGCAGACCCGCCGCCGGCTTCCGCTGCGCCGCCCGCACCGGGCGTGCCTGCCGGCAGGCATCCCGGTGCCGCCCCGGGAGGGCAGCCCGTTGAGGCGTCCATTGCCGGCGCTGGCGCAGCGCCGACCGTGCCGGGCGCAGCGCCTGGCACGCCTCCTGCCGGTGCCAGGCTGGCTGTCGTTGGAGCCAGGTTGCGCTGCGCATCAAGTTGCGTGCGTTCATCCGGCGTGGTGAACAACCTCCCCATGCTGATAAAACTCTGCGCGCCAGCCTCGAACGCCAGCAGCAGAAGCAGCGCTGGCAGGCCGACCTTCACAATGCCCCTCGCATCGGTTTGCCCGGCGCAGGGACAGGCGTCAAGGTCAGCCAGTTTAGGGTGCAATCGGCATTCAATGTCGGCGCCAGCACCCCAGCCACCGGCGCTGCGCCCGCGGTGCGGCGGATCACGCAATCCTGTACCGCAAAGGTCCCCGCCAGCCGCAAATCGGCAAGGAAGTTCAATAAATCCAACTCATGCAGCAAGTCCATATGCAAGGCCATGCGGCTGCCGAGCAAGGCGTAATCGCCGGTCGGCAAGGTAGTCTCCAGCCGATACGGCTGCTGGACTTCGATCTCGTATGTCAAAGGCAGCAAGCGGCGCTGTTCCTGGATCTGGCGGATCGCTTCCACCCAATCCAGCCGCCGCTCCGGACCGACCAGCCCACGGCGGCGCAATTCCACGAATTGCGGCTGGTACTGCCGGATTTCTTCCTTCTCCGTCTCGGCATGGGCCAGCCGCAGCCGCGCGGCGTCGCGCTCCAGCAAAGCCGCCGCCTCCTCGAAATGAGCGCGTTTCAAATGCCATGAACTCGCAAACACCAAGGCCAGCGAAGCTGCCAGCGTCGCAAGGAACACCAGCACCGCATTGCGCAGCAATGAGAACTCGCGAAAGAGAATCATGGCGCCCACCTGAGATTCAAAGTAAATTTCGACCGCTCGCCCAAGCCGGCCGGCGAGCCAGCCTTGCCACTCAGCTTGACGTTCGGCCTGATATCGAACGGGAGCTGCTCGATCTCCACCGCCATGCCGGGCGTGCGTGCCAGTTCCTGCGCAAAACGGTTCATGCTCAGCAGGACGCTGCGATAGTCGTCCTGCTCGACCAGTACCTCGGCCTGCAACCGCACCTGCTGCGGCGGCGCCTTGGGGATCCCGATCAGCATGGACGATTGCGGCGCCACCAGGGCTGGTGTGGTGGCGGCCCCCGGAAAGGCGCTGCTTGCGTTCACCGGCAGGACGCCGGGAGCATTGGCCCGCCAGTCGAGCTGCGTGAGGCGGATTTGCGGCGAACGTTCAAGCGCCTCGCTCAAGATGGCCAGTACCGCCTGCGGCCAGGGGCCCTGGCGCGCCACCATTTGCGCAATCTGCACCGCGGCCTTCATATTGGCAGTCTTGTCGACGGCTGGCGGCATGCTGGACATGCTGCCTTGGTACGCCGTCGTGAACCCATGCGCCTCTTGCTGCAATTCCCGCGTGTGCCCGCGCGCCAGCGAGTAACCGATGATATTTGCACCGGTCCACAGCAGGCAGCACGCCGCCATGACCGCGCTCGATGCATATAGGGATTTGCGCGCGCGCCACAGGCTGTAATAGCGCTGGCGCGGGCCGAGGGGATAATGGCTGGCCGGCGAAGCGCGTGCCGCCAGGCCGAGAAACAGCTGATCGGGATTGTCGGAAGCGGCCAGCCGCTGCCGGGCCGCTGCTTCTTCCAGCGGCATGACACGCCAGTCAAGCAGTGGCGCAATATTGGCTGCCGCCGGCGGCGAAGCAATGCGCGCAAGCGGCAGCAGGGCCAGAACCTGCAAAGGCACGTCGCGTTTCAACAGGTGCGCGCCGACCAGGAACTGGCGCGTGCGTTCCGCTTCCTGCTCGGCGTTTGCCGCTGCCTGCGCCAGCCGCGAAAAGCGTACTTTGCCGTGCTGGAAAAAGGTCTGCCGTATACCGCTGGCGTGCTCCGTCACCAGCAACAGCTGCGGTTCCTGCCGCGCCTCTTCGGGCAGCAACGCGGCGCTGAGCAGTGCAGGCGTATAGAGCGCTGCCAGCGGAATGCGCTGGCCTTCCAATGCTTCGAGCCAGGGCGCCAGGATGACCGGATTGGTCAGGGCCGCCAACAGCACGATATCGTCACGCCGCCCCTCGTCCTCGCGGCCCTGCACATGCGCGCAGCGGAAAGGCGTGTCGCGCCAGGCCTGGGCCAGGCGCCGGTCGCGCATGGTCATGCCGGCGCGGCCAGCCACATGGGGCAGCAGGTGGCGCTGGAAATCTTCCTCCACCAGGTCGGCCAGCATCAGGGCCGGCGTATCTTCGCGGCCTTCCAGCCAGGCGGAAAATTGCTGCAAGCCGCCGGGCGTGTGGTCGAAACATGGCCCGGTCCCGAGGCTGGCGCGTTCCCAGAGCCAGCAACAAAGCCGCTCGCCGGTCAGGTGCAGGAGAAGTTTGCGGGTCATGGCCTCAGATCCTGATTGAACTGATGGTGTCGTAAATCGGCCCGAGCACGGAAAGCATGATCCAGCCCAGCAGAATGCCCAGGACCACCGTCATCGCCGGTTCGATCATGGACTGCATGCGCTCGATCCGCTCGCGTACTTCGCGGTTGTAGAAGTAGGCCACGTTGCGCAGTGTCGCATCGAGCGCGCCGGTCGATTCCCCAACCCGCAGCATGCGCACCACCAGCGGCGGGAACAGTTCGACCTGTTTGAAAGCGGCAGCGACGGTGTGGCCTTCGGAAATCAGTTCGCGCGCCCGGCGCATGGCGGCCGCCACCACGCGGTTGCCGGCAATGCCCTCCGACAGGCGGATGCACTCGAGGACCGGAATGCCGGCGGCGTACATCAGCGCGAAGTACGTCGCAAAGCGGGCCATGATCAGCTTGTGCAGCACTGGCACGGCGCGCAACATCAGGCGGTCGAAGGCAAAAGCGCTGCGTTCATTGTGCCGCAACTGCCAGCGTAGCACCTGCCAGGCGGCCACGGGCGCAGCCAGCAGCAGATACCAGTAATGGATGAAGACATCCGACAGCGCGATCAGGGCGCGCGTATGCATCGGCAGTTCCTGGCCCATATTCTTGATGAAGGCCGTCAGTTGCGGCACCAGGTAGATCATCAGGAAGAACAATACGCCGCTGACGATCAGCAGCACAAAGGCGGGGTAGGTGATGGCCTTGCGCGCCTGGGCAGCCAGCTCGTCCTGCCATTTGAGGTTTTCCGCCAGGTCGCGGAACACTTCATTGACTTTGCCGCTTTGCTCGCCCGCGCGTACCAGGCTGGTAAAACTCTGGTCGAAGACTTCCGGGTAGGCGGCGAGCGCGCTGGAGAGCTGCAAGCCGCCCTCGATCTTCTCTACCAGGTCGGTGATGATTTCCCGCAGCCGCAGGTTATCGGCGCTATCGCGCAGGTCGCGCAGGCCGTCCAGCATCGGGACGCCGGCGCTGCTCATTTGCTCCAGGTGGAAGCAGAAGTTGATCAGGTCGCGCCGCGTGACGCGCTGGCTGCCAATGCGCAGGCTGCGCTGGCGTGTTTCGCGGTAGTCGATCAGGTCCAGCGCCATGCGCTGCAGGCGCAGTTCCAGGTCCGGCGCGTTATGCGCGTCCATATTGCCCGGCACGATGCTGCCGTTGGCGTCCATGGCGCGGTAAATGAACTGTGGCATGTCAGGTCAGCCTGTCCGTGAGGTCCACCACGCGCGATACTTCGTCCAGCGTGGTCAGGCCTTCCATCACGCGGCGCATGCCGTCGTCGACCATTGTGCGCAGGCCGGCGGAACGCGCGGCATTGCGCAGCTCCCGTGCCGGGGCGCGGCGCGCCACCATCTCATCGAGTTCGCCGGTCATGCGCAGCAGTTCCATGATGGCCATGCGGCCCTTGTAGCCCTGGTGCGCACAGCGGTCGCAGGCGCTTGCCCGGTAGATCGTGGCAGGCGGGTGCTCGGCCGGAAGCCCCAGCAGCCGCCGTTCCAGTTCATCGGCTTCCACCGCTTGCCGGCAGTGGGGGCACAGCTTGCGCACCAGCCGCTGGGCAATGATGCCGATGATATTCCCGGCCAGGACGTCGGCGACCACGCCCAGGTCCAGCAACCGCGGTATGGCCCCGACGGCGGAATTGGTATGCAGGGTGGAATAGACCTGGTGGCCGGTCATGGCTGCGGCCAGCGCCATGTCGGCGGTTTCCTTGTCGCGAATCTCGCCGACCAGGATCACATCGGGGTCCTGGCGCATCATGGAGCGGATGCCGTCTGCAAATCCCAGCTTGGCGGACTCGTTGACCGACGTCTGGCGGATCATATGCATCGGGTATTCGACCGGATCTTCCATCGTCATGATGTTCACCGATTCGGTATTGATGTGGTTCAGGACCGAATACAGGGTGGTGGTCTTGCCGCTGCCCGTGGGGCCGGTGACGAGGATCAGTCCATCGGGACGCGCGATCATCAATTTCAGTACATCCAGTTCGTGTTCGGCCAGTCCAAGCATGTCGAGCGGGACGATGCCTTTCTGGCGGTCCAGCACGCGCAGCACAATGTTTTCGCCGTGGGTAGTGGGCTGGCTGCTGGCGCGGAAGTCGATCTGGCGGCCGGAAAACTGGATCGAGATGCGGCCATCCTGCGGTGCGCGCGTCTCGGCGATATTCATCTGGCTGATCACCTTCAGCCGTACCGCCATGGCCGGCCAGTAGGAGCGGTGCAGGCTGCGGATCTGGCGCAGGATGCCGTCGATGCGGTAGCGTATGCGCAGGAAGCTGTGTTCCGGTTCAAAGTGGATGTCCGAAGCGCTGTTCTGCACCGCATCGGCCAGCAGGGCGTCGATCAGGCGCACCATGGGCTGGCTGTATTCGTCGGAGGAGGCATCCAGCGTCACCTCGCCGGTTTCGATCTCGTGCAGGATGCCGTCGATCGACAACTCGAAGCCGTAGTAGTGGTCGATCGCGTGCGCGATGTCGGAGTCGTTGACCAGCAGCGGCACCAGCGTAATGCCCTTGACCAGCATGGCGCTGATCTGGTCCAGTGCCACGATATTGGTGGTGTCGGACATGGCCAGCACCAGTTCATCGGTGGCGCGTTCGTACACGATGGGGAAGACGCGATAGCGCTTGGCCACCTCCTTGGGGATCAGCTTGAGCGCGACGGCGTCGACCACCAGGCTTTTCAAATCGGCCGAGCGGGTATTCAGCTTTTCGCTGAGAGCCTGGCGCATTGTCGCTTCGGTCACGAAGCCGAGCGCGATCAGCAACTTGCCCAGGGGTTCGTTGTTGCGCGTTTGCTCGGTCAGTGCGATCCGGAGCTGGTCCTGGCTGATGACACCTTTCTGGATCAGCAGTTTGCCGAGCGGGATTTTCTGCGTGTCGGCCATTGTGCTTTATTCGGGCGGCGTGTCGAGGACTTGTAATCGCTTGCGGACGGTGTCGATGTTGAAGCTTGGAGGGCTGGCTTGGGCCAGTTCCAGCGCGCGGCGGTAATAGGTTTGCGCCAGGCGCGGTTGGTTCATGCGGTCCAGGCCGACACCGAGGTTGAAGGCGTAGTCTGCGTTTTCGGGCATGGCGCTGAAGGCGCGGAAGTAGCTTTGCTGGGCTTCCGGCCAGCGGCCCTGGCGCGCGAACAGGTTGCCGAGGGCGAATTGCACGGGGCCGGAGTCGGGATGCTGGCGCGCCAGGCCGCGCAGCCTGATTTCGTTGGATTGCAGGTCGCCGGGGCGCAGTTCGGCCAGGCCGGCCAGTGCGTCCGGGTCGTTCGGGTCCAGCTCCAGCAGGCGCAGGTAGTTGTCGGACGCCTGCCGGCCATCGTGTTCGCGCAGCGCCACCGCCGCAGCGCCGAGCAGGGCGTCGCGATTGTTGGGTTCCTGCAGCAGGGCGAGGTCGTACTGCTGGTGCGCCCTGGCCAGGTCGCCGGATTGCAGCGCGGCGTAGCCATTCTGCACTGCGGGCGCCACCTGAACCGAGGCTGCGCCGCGCACGAACTGGACGTTGCCGGTGTCGCCGATTGCGGTCTTCAGCGCAGGCGAACTTGCGTTGCGATTGGCGTGCGCGATGGCCTGTTCCGTCGGAGCCGAACGAAGCGTCTTTGGCGATGGCGCGGGCGCCTGCGCCACTGGCGTTGTTGTGGCTGGCGGCGCTGCGCCTTCCGCACGCACTTGCCGTGCTGCGCGCTCGCTGGCATCGCGCATGGCTTCTGCGCGTATCGCCGGATCGGTGATCGCAGCCAACTGCTCGGGCGTTGGAATTGTCACGTCGACATTCGGCCGGGAGGGGGCAGCTTTTGCAGTTGCCGCCCCTGAGGCTGCCCCGGCGCCGACCAGCCCCGCAGTCCCGTTGGCACCGGCAGAGCCAAGCGCAGCTGCGCCACTCGCGTCGCTTGCTGCCACAGCTGGCGTGCCGCCCGCACCCGTGGCCCCGGCGCCGGCCATCGCTCCTGTAGCGGCGCCTGGCCCCGTTCCACCCCCTTCGGCAGCGCCGGCAGCGCTGCCCGGTGCCGTGGCCAACGGACCTGGATCATTGCCGGGCGGTGTAACGTAAGGCGTCACCGGGATCGGCACTCCTTGCTGCGTGCCGCCTTGCGCCACTGGCGATGCTCCGGGCGCCGGCATGGGCACCATAGGTAGCGCAGCACCTGACCCCGGCGCAGATACGGCGCGCCAATAGATAAAAGAAAACAGCGCAAGCAAGGCAGCCAGCGTCGCTCCCAGGATCGCGAGCCGGCGTTGCGGCGAGGCGATCGCCCGCTGCAATCCCGGCCTTCGTGAAGCTCCAGTCTCCGGTCCCAGGCTGCTGGCCGCCGTGCGGGAGGATGCCGATGCGCGGGGAGTGCCCGTTGTACTGCCGGGTGGCAGTTCATGGTTCCCGGCAGGCGGAAGGGGCGCGGTACGCGTGCTGGCTTTAGGCGGAGCGGCCGGCGTGGGCCTCGGCTCGTGGCGTGCCTGAGGCGGAACCGGGTCATGCGCCGCCTCTTCAGCCGCGACAACCGGCGGCTCCGCATCGAGAGGCTCAAGCCGCCATGCATCGGGCATCACGGCAAACGCCGGGCCGCCCTCGACTGGTGGAGGCGAAGGGACGGACTCGGCGCCAAACTGCGGTGGTTCCTGGTCGCCATCGTGCCCGGCCTCGTGCCCATTCTGCGCACGGGCGCGTTCAGCCTTGCGCAAAGCCTGCATGAGCAAACTCATAGTCCCCCCGCCGGCCGCGCGGGCATCAGGTAGCGATAGTTGCGGTAATCGCCCGCCAGGCTGGCATCCTTCACAACTACCGGGCGCAGGAAGATCACCAGCTCGGTTTTGCTGGCCGTCTCGTTGCGGTAGGAGAACAGGTTGCCCAGTACCGGGACGGAGCCGATCAGCGGAATGTTGTCTTTCTTGTTGTCGACCGAGTCCTGCATCAAGCCGCCCATCACGGCTACCTGTCCGCTCTGGACTTTCAGGATGGATTCCATTTCGCGCGCCTGGATCACCGGTACCCGGCTCTTGACGCCTTGCTTGCTCAGCTCGGGGTTGGGATCATCGACGTAATCGACAATGCGCGTAATCGTCGGCCGCACGTTCAGCGTCACTTCATCTTCCGCGGAAATCTGCGGCGTCACGCTCATGACGAAGCCCACGGGCACGGTCTCCACCTTGGACTCATAGGTCGCCGGCGTTGCGATGGTGCCGGTGGAGGTGAGTACGGCGGGCGTCACTTTCAGCGTAAAGAAGATGCTGTTGTCGACCACCTTCAGCAAGGCGGTCTGGTTATTCAGCACGCTGATCTTGGGGCTGCTCAGCACCTTGACTTTGCCGAACGATTCCAGCAACTGGATGGTGGCGGTGATATTGCCGAAGCGTGTGGTCGGGTTGGCGTAATCGAAAATGAAGATTCCCGCCGAACCGTTTGGCGCGACGCCGGAAGGCAACGGCGCAGTGCCGACCTGACCTTGTCCCAGTTTGCCGTTGCCATTGATGCGCGCCCAATTGATGCCTTGCTGGTACTGGTCGCTGAGCTTCACTTCGATGATGGTCGCCTCGATCAGCACCTGCCGCTTGGCGGTGGACATGATGATATCGAGGAATTCCTGCACTTTTTCATGCTGCCGGCTGGTGGCGCGCACCGACAGCAGGCCGCCTTCCGGATTGGCGATCACGGATGGCGAGCTGCGTCCCTGCGGGGCGCCGCCGGCGCTGCCGAACGCGGTATTTGCCGCCGGTCCGCCGACTGGGGCACGTGCTTGCACGGCGGCGGCCTGCGCGCCGGGATAGTTGGCCTCAGCCGGCGCCGCCCCGCCGGCCACCTGTATCTGCTGCACCATGGCATTGGCCTGCTCGCGCATCTGCGCCAGCGGATCGGTAAGCTGGTCATTGAGCGTGGTTGGGCGCAGCATGTCGCGGATATTTTTTTCCAGGCTGTACCAGAAATTGTTATCCGAGCGATTGGCAACCGAGGTCGTCGAATTATTGTTGCCGCCATTGCCCAGCGCACTGCCGGCGGACGGCACCGGGTTGGAAGGCGTGCCGCCACTGCCATACGCCGAGCCGCCGGTAGTGGAGATCTGCGTCGCGATGTTCACGCTGCTGTTGGTGCTGCGCGCAATATTGACGTAATCGATCTTGTAGTGATTCCAGTAGGGCTGGTCGGGCAGCACCACCAGGTTATTGCCCTGCAACTCATAGCGCATATCGACTTGCTTGCCGATGCGTGCAAGCAACTGCGGCAAAGTCTGATCCAGCGCATTGAGCGTCACTGTTCCCTCGATCGCAGGATGCACGTCGACGTTCAGGCCGGCGTCGCGCGCCAGCGCAAACAACACGGACTGCACCGGCACGCGGTGCACCGACACGCTATAGGTCTCCTGCCGCGCAACTGGACGAGGCGGCGGAAGCGCGGCGCTTTGCTGCACCGGTTCCGGAATCGCACCAGCCACCGGCTCGGGTTCGGCCACATGGCTGGGAGACAAGGGGAGTTTCGGTGCAGCGCAAGCCGCAAGCAGGACGCATAACAGGGAAGCCGCAAGGTTCTTCATGTCGTTCGCCGCCTGAAGCAAGTTGCCAGGAGTTTATCGAAAACGATCATACTGCGATTGCCCGGAACCGCCGCGCACGAATAACGGCTGTCCTCAATTGCCTGGCGCACATGGTAGGAATTTACAAAAGGCAAATCTTCGGCATAGGCGGCCATCAGCGATTTGTCGGCCAGTACATTGATGCGCCGGACGATGCCCTGCGAGCCTCGCGCGATCAGCTTCACCGCGCCACGGCTGAATAGTTCGGGCCCATGGTAGCCGGCAGCGCGCAGGCGGTGCGAGAGGAAGTAGGGGATCTGCTCGCGTGGCATTGGCGGCACATTGAAGCTGTGCGTGATGCGTTCCCGCAGTTGGCGCATGCGCGGCAGCGCCAGGTGCTGATCAAGTTCGGGCTGGCCGAACAGCACGATTTGCAACAGCTTGCTGCTGGCAGTCTCGAGATTGGTCAGCAGGCGCACTTCTTCCAGTGTTTCAAGCGGCATGGCCTGGGCTTCTTCGACCAGCAGCACCACGCGATGGGCGGCCGCATGGCGGGCGATCAGTTCCGTGTGCAAGGCGCGCAACACTTCATCGGCGCGTTGGCCCCTGGTGTTGAGACCCAGCTCGGCGGCAATGGCATGCAATACTCCCTGCGGGCCGAGCGTGGGATTGACGAGGTAGAGCACGTCGACGCCGCGCGGCAGGCGCGACTCCAGCATGCGGCACAACATGGTCTTGCCGCAGCCAACCTCGCCAGTCACCTTGACGATGCCTTCGCCTTGGGTGACAGCGTAGAGCAGGGCGGACAGGATCTCCCCGCGCGTATTCCCGCTGTAAAAAAAAGCGGGGTTCGGCGTGATGCCGAATGGGGCCTCGTGCAGGCCAAAATGTTGCTGGTACATGGCGGCGTGCAGGCAGTGGGTGGCTAGGAATGGGCCCTGCAATTGGAGCACGTATCGCAAGAATTCGTCGCCCTCCAGCCACGCGTTTGCGCCGTGGTGAATCTGACAACTGGATTTGCTATGCTTGCACGATTCGTTCGCATACAATGCCAGCAAATAATGGATGCGGGGAAGCGGTATGACGAGACCGGAAAAGGTTCGTTTGGGTGAAATCCTGGTGCAGCAGAAACTGCTGTCGGAAGAACAGTTGGGCATGGCGCTGGCGGAGCAAAAGCGCAGCGGCCGCAAGTTAGGGCGCGTGTTCGTTGAGCATGGCTTTGTCACCGAAGAACAGATTTCCGGCGCCCTGGCGCGCCAGCTCAACATCCCCTACATCAACCTCAAGTTCTACCAGATCAGCTCCGATCTGGTGCGCTTGCTGCCCGAGACGCAGGCGCGCCGCTTCCGCGCCCTGGTGCTGGAAGACCGCAAGGGCACGATGCTGGTCGGCCTGTCCGACCCGACCGACCTGTTTGCCTACGACGAGATTTCGCGCCTGCTGAAGCAGACCATCGAACTGGCCGTGGTCAACGAGACCGAGGTGCTGGCCGCGATCGACCGCATCTACCGCCGCACCGAAGATATCTCCGGCCTGGCGCGCGAGCTGGAGCAGGAGATGGGCGAGGGCTCGGTGGACTTTGGCGCGCTCGCTGCCGCCAGCCCGGGGCTGGAAGAAGCGCCGGTGGTCAAGCTGCTGCAGTCGCTGTTCGACGATGCCGCCCAGGTGCGCGCGTCCGACATCCACATCGAGCCGCAGGAAGGCCGGCTGCAAATCCGCTTCCGCATCGACGGCGTGCTGCACCTGCAGACGGAAGCCGATATCAAGATCGCGCCGGCACTGGCGCTGCGCCTCAAGCTGATGTCCGACCTCGACATATCCGAGAAGCGCTTGCCGCAGGACGGCCGCTTCGCCGTGCGCGTCAAGAGCGCGCGGATTGACGTTCGTATCTCCACCATGCCGACACAGTACGGCGAATCGATCGTGATGCGTTTGCTGAACCAGAGTGGCATGACCTTGCGCCTGGACGCCATCGGCATGCCCAAGCCACTGCTGGACCGCTTCCGCGCGATTGTGGCGCGTCCGAACGGCCTGGTGCTGGTGACCGGCCCAACCGGCAGCGGCAAGACCACCACGCTGTACTGCGCGCTCGCTGAACTCAATTCGATGGAGAAGAAACTGATCACCGTCGAAGACCCGGTCGAATACCGCCTGGCCGGCATCAACCAGGTACAGGTCAACGAGAAGATCGAGCTGGATTTTGCACGCGTGCTGCGCTCCGCGCTGCGTCAGGACCCGGACATCGTGCTGGTCGGCGAGATGCGCGACCAGGAGACCGCCCAGATCGGCCTGCGCGCCGCAATGACCGGCCACCTGGTGCTGTCGACCCTGCACACCAACGATGCCGCCAGCACGCCGCTGCGCCTGATGGACATGGGCGTGCCGCGCTATATGGTGGGCAGTTCGCTGCAGGCGGTGCTGGCGCAACGATTGCTGCGCGTGATTTGCGAGTCCTGCACCACGCCCTATACCTTGACGCCAAACGAACATGAATGGCTCAGCCTGGAATTGAAGGACAAGGTCGACATGGGCCACTACTTCTACGGCAAAGGCTGTTCCCATTGCAATGGCCTTGGCTATCGCGGGCGCACCGGGATTTACGAATTGCTGGAGATGACGCAGTCGGTGGTCGATGCGGCCAATGACCCGGATCCCGCCACCTTCCTGAAAGCCGCTACCCAGCAGATGGCGGGACAGACCTTGCGGCGCCAGGCGGTGCAACTGGTGGTGCAGGGTCGAACTACCGTCTCGGAGGCGATGCGTATCAGTAACCAGTTAGAGGATTGATTTGCCTTACTTCGCGTACAAGGGCCGAAATGGCCGTGGTGAATTGCTGGCCGGCGTGCTGGAAGGCGCGGACAGCGGGGCTGTTGCCGACCAACTGTTTGCAACCGGGGTGACCCCGGTCGAAATTACCGAAACAACCGACCGGGCACCGGGCAAGTCGGCCTGGAGCCAGTTGTGGGAACGGCTGACCGAAAAAAGCGTCACTTCGATGGACGTCCAGTTATTCAGCCGGCAGATGTACACCTTGCTGAAATCGGGGGTGCCGATCATGCGCGGCCTCGCCGGCTTGCAGGAGTCGGCAATCAGCAAAGCCTTTGCCCGGGTGATCGCCGACCTGCGCGAGTCGCTCGATGCCGGTCGCGAGCTGTCGGCGTCCATGCGGCGCCATCCGGAAGCGTTTACGCCGTTTTACCTGTCGATGATACGGGTCGGCGAAATGACCGGCCGGCTGGACGAAGTTTTCCTGCGCCTGTTCGATCACCTCGAGTTCGAGCGCGACATGAAGGAGCGCGTGCGCACGGCATTGCGTTATCCGACCTTCGTGATGATCGCCATGGCAGTGGCCATGGTGGTGATCAATATGTGGGTGATCCCCGCCTTCGAGGGTGTGTTCCGCAGCCTGAATGCGGAGCTTCCGCTGATGACGCGCATCCTGCTGGCGACGTCGGGCTTCACTGTCAAGTATTGGCCCTTGTTTGCGGGTTTGCTTGTGGTTGCGGGCTTCGGATGGCGCTCCTGGATCGCAACCGAGCCGGGGCGCTATGCCTGGGACCGATGGAAATTGCGCCTTCCGATCGCCGGCAAGATCATCCACAAGGGAACGATGTCACGCTTTGCCCGCAGCTTCTCCCTCTCGGCCCGCAGCGGCGTGCCGATCGTGCAGGCGCTGACGGTGGTGTCGCAGACGGTCGATAACGCTTACCTTGCAGCGCGTGTCGAGCAGATGCGCGACGGGGTCGAGCGCGGCGAAAGCATTCTGCGCACTGCTGTTGCGGCAAACGTCTTTACGCCCGTAGTGCTGCAGATGATCGCCGTCGGGGAAGAGACCGGCTCGCTCGACGACCTGATGGAAGAAATTGCCGGGATGTACGAGCGCGAAGTCGATTATGAACTGAAGACCTTGTCGTCGCAGATTGAGCCGATCCTGATTACGTTCCTGGGCATCATGGTGCTGATCCTGGCACTTGGCGTGTTCCTGCCGATCTGGGACCTGGGGAAAGTCGCCTTCAAAAAATGACAAAGCCAAGCAGGTTCCGGCGTTTCGAGGCATTGGTGTGGCTGATTGTTGGTTTGGTGCTACTGACGGTTTTCCTCAGCAAGGTTTCGTTCTACACTAAAAGTGCAGAGGAGCGGGCAATAGATGTGACGCTGTCACAACTGCGCGCCGCAGTGGAAATGCATCGCCTAAGATCAACTGCAGCAGCTACTACTCTCGAGGGTAGCAATCCCATGCAATTGCTGGCGGTGAAGCCTGCCAATTACCTGGGAGAGTTCGCGAGCCGTGACAGCGCTCCGGTCCAACCGGGGACGTGGTTTTTCGACAGGCAGTCAGAAGAGCTGGTTTATGTATTACTTGCTCCAGAGAAATCTTCATTGAAGCAACAACAAATGCTGTATTTCAAGTTAGAATTGCGGCGCTTGCCCGAACCAACCGTCAGGCCTTCAGAGCCGCCCGCAGCAAATGCCGGTGTTGTTCTGAATCAACTAGATGACTAGCCACGCTGCTGGTCCGTATGATTTTTGAACTCATGGGAGAAGTGATGAAAAAGTTTTCTAATTCGATGCGCCGCTCGCAGCAAGCAGGTTTTACCCTGATCGAATTGATCGTAGTGATTGTGATCCTCGGCATCCTGGCCGCCACCGCACTGCCGCGCTTCATGGACGTAGGCACCGAGGCCCGCGCTGCAAGCGTATCTGCAGTACGTGGTTCGCTGAACGCGGCAACCGCGATGGTCCACAGCCGCTGGCTGATCTCCCAAACGTCTCCAGTGAAGATGGAAGGCCTGGACGTCACGGTAGATGCTGCGGGCTACCCGACTATCGCGACTACCCAGATTGCAAGCATGGCGGGCATCAACAGTACCGATTACACGACCATTGCCCCAAATTCGTCGGTAGCCACTGCTCCTACGACCGGTGCTTCTGAGACTGCATTTGTACCGATCAGCGTAGCGGGTACGAGCAAGGCGGCCAAGTGCTACGTGAAATATGCGGCAGCCGTGATCAGCTCAGCAACTCCACCTGTCGTGACGCCGCCGGTCATTTCGCAGGACACGTCCGGCTGCTAAGCCGCCAGGCACCATAAGGGAGCGATGACAACCGGCGGAGCTTCGCCTGGGCGCGGCTTCACAATGGTCGAACTGATCATTGTGCTGGTTGTTATCGGCATCTTGTCGGCGGTTGCGTTTGGCCGCTTCTTCATGCGCGGCGACTACGATGCCGCCGGTTTTGCAGCGCAAGCCAGGGCAACGCTGCGCTACGGCCAGCAGCTGGCCATCGCGCAAAACCGGCCGATCTATGTGTACCTCGACAGCACCAGCGTGGCCCTTTGTTTTGCCGCCGACTGCAGCGCGGCCAATCATGTCCGCGATCCCGGGGGCGGTAATAGCTTTAACGGCGGCCAATGCGGCAGCGACCGCTCGTGGGCCTGTGTTGCGCCACCGACCAATGTCACCCTGGCACTGTCGCCAGCCGGCGCGGCAAATAACCACTTCTTTTTCGACGCTTCCGGCAAACCGCAGCTGTCTTCGGGGGCGGAGTTCAACTCCCTCAACCTTCAGGTGAGTGCCGGCAGCGTACAGCAGGCGGTCAGGGTCCAATGGGAAACCGGCTATGTCTATTAGACGCCAACGCCAGTCCGGCCTGACTTTCATCGAACTGATCCTGTTCATCATCATCGTTGGCATCGCAGCTGCTGCCGTCCTGCGCACGCTGGCCAATACCAGCAACGCCAGTGCGGACCCGCTGCGCCGCAAGCAGGCATTGCTGATCGCCGAAGGCTTGCTGGAGGAAGTCCAGCTTGCGGCGTTCACCTTCTGCGAACCAAGTGACACCACCGAAAACCCCGCGGCGCCTGCCAACTGCGTCACGCCGGAGGCTGTCGGTCCTGAGACCGTGCTCGGTAATTTGCGGCCTTTCGACAACATCAACGATTATGTGCTGAACCTGGGCGTACCGTATGCCGCCTTCAATAACGCAGCGGGCAAGCTGGTCGATGCCGCCGGCAACGAGCTCGGTGTGAGTGGCTACGCGGCCACGCTGACGCTGCGCGCGGAACCGCTGAACGGAATCCCGTCGACCGCTGCCGTGGCGACGCAGGAAGTGTTGCGGCTGACTGTGCGCGTGACGCACGGCCCGCTGGCGAACGACTTCGTCGAACTCGATACCTACCGCACCCGTCACTCACCGCAGGTGGCGCAATGAGGCGGGCAGGGGGCTTCACGCTGATCGAGATGATCGTCGTGATCGTCCTGACCGGCATCGTGGCAGGCATGGTGGCCGTCTTCCTGCGCGCGCCGGTGCAGGCCTATGTCGACAGCGCAGCACGCGCCGAGTTGAGCGATGCCGCCGATATCGCCGTGCGCCGTATCGCCCGCGAGGTGCGGCGTGCACTGCCCAATAGCGTGCGAGTCACCGGCGGCGGGAGCACGGTGGAATTCTTTCCGACCAAATCCGGCGGGCGCTATCTTGCCGAAGAGGATGACGAGGGCGCCGGCTATCTCGATTTTACCGACAGCACCGACCTCACTTTTACCGTGGTCGGGCAGATGCCGTCGCCTGCGATCGTGCCGGGTACCGACTCCATCGTGGTGTACAACCTGGGACCAGGCATCGACCGTGCGGACGCTTATGCGGGCGACAATATCGCCCTGGTCAGTTCGGTGGCAGGCAATGTCGTCACCCTGGCCAGCAATCCGTTCGCCAGTACGGGTGCCACTGCGGCGGTGCTGAGTTCGCCGGCGCGCCGGTTCCAGGTGGTGACCGGCCCCGTCAAGTTCGTCTGCGACCTGGCAAATCGCCAGCTGGTGCGGCAATGGAACTACACGCCGCCATCGACGGCACCGGCTACGGCAATACTGGCCAGCAACGTCACCGCCTGCCGCTTCGCGTATGACGCGAATATCGCCAACACGCGCTCCGGCTTGCTTGGCATTAGCCTGACGCTGGCACGGCCGGATATGCCGGCCGAATCGGTGCAACTGTTCCACCAGATCCACGTGGACAATCCGATATGAAGAGCATGCGCCAATTTTCGCGGCAGCGCGGCGTGAGCCTGGTAGCGGCCATTTTCCTGGTCGTGGTTTTGGCCTTCCTGGCCGTTGCGATTGTCACCGTCACTTCCACCCAGCAGGCTGCCTTCGGGCTCGATGTACAGGGAACCCGCGCCTACCAGGCGGCCCGCTCAGGCGTGGAGTGGGGCCTGCACCGCCAGTTGCGCAGCGCCGCTTTGTGCCCGGCAGCGAGCGGCGCTTCGTCCACGTCGAGTTTCGCCATGCCGGCCGGCACCACCCTCAGCCCCTATACTGTTACTGTGAGCTGTACCACCACGGTGCTGGGGGCGATCAGGCGCTATCGTATGCGTTCGGTGGCCTGCAACCAGCCTGCCGCAGGCGCGTGCCCGAATGCGAACAACAGTTCCGATTATGTGCAGCGGGTCATCCAGGTCGATTTCGGAGAATGAAGAAGTGAATAGCCTGTTGCGCCTCTGCCGCTTCCTGCTGGCTGCCGCCATGTGCGTGGCGCTGGTGGCGCCTGCGCAAGCGGATACCACCATTTCTCTGTTCAAGAGCTTTGCCGGCAATGTCAATTTCGTCGGCGCGGAAAGGACGCTGCGCAAGGCATCCAATACGACCGATCCGTGCAGCGTCTATTCCGCCAGCGATACCACGGACCTGACGCTGAGCGGCATTCCGACGACCGCCAAGATCCTCAGCGCCCAGCTTTACTGGGCCGCGTCCGGTACCACTACCGACTATGCCGTGGTATTTGAAGGCAAGGCGGTTACGGCGCCGACTGCACGCCAGTACAAGAGCGCGACCGTGGGCTACGACTTTTTCAGCGCTGCCTACGATATCACGGCCGAGGTCACCGCCAAGCGCAATGCCAAATATACGTTTTCGGGCCTGACCATCAACAATTCATCGAAGTGGTGCGACGTGCAGGCCGTGCTTGGCGGCTGGGCAATCATGGTGGTCTATTCCCTGCCGAGCGAAACCTTCAGGGTGCTGAACATCTATGAAGGCTTCCAGTACATTCAATACAGCAGCGTGAGCCTGTCGCTGTCGAACTTCAAGATTCCACCGTTGACGACCCAGACCGGGCGCGTGGCCCATATCACCTGGGAAGGGGATGCAACGCTGAGCAGTACTTCGAGCGGCGAATTCCTGACTTTCAACGGTTATTCGATGTCGAACAGCGTGAACCCACCGGGCAACCAGTTCAACTCGGTCAGTACCATTGCCGGAACGGACTCAGCCTCCTATGGTATCGACTACGATGCGTACACGGTCAGCAGCCCGGTGATCCAGGCCGGGCAAACCAGCGCGACGACGGTGTACCGCTCCGACCAGGACCTGGTTTTGCTGAGCGCAGAGATCATCGCGGTGCCGAATACGCCCGTGACGGACCTGGGCATCACCATCTCCCGCGACCAGGCGCCGACGCTTGGCCAAACCATGGTGTACACGGTGAACGTCACCAACTATGGGCCCGCAGCCGAGCCGGGGACCGTCCAGGTGGTTGACAACCTGCCGTCGCAAGTGAGCCTGGTGTATGCCGGCGGCGACGGCTGGAGCTGCACCCAGTCTGGCCAGAAAGTCACGTGCAACTACAACGCGCCGCTGGACGTCGGCGCCAGCGCGCCGCCGCTGCAGCTGACTGTCATGGTCAACGCTGTCACGAATTCGCTCAGCAACACGGTCACCGTCAGCGGCAGCGAGTTCGACAACCAGATGGCGAACAATACGGCGACAGATACGGCTTCGGTGGACGTGGCGCCTTATGTGTTCACGCAATCGAAATGCACCAAAGGCGTGGCGTTCGGCAGCACCGGGCAATGCCTGTTCATCGACTGGAAGAGCGTGGTTGCGGGTGATGACATCCCCGTGTACGTCACGCTGGTCAACGCTTCCGGCGTCCCGACCGCCCCAAGCGCGACCTTGCCCACTACGGTGTCGATGCGCTTTGGCATGTCCTGCCAGAATCCCGTCAAAGGATCGTCGGAGTTTGCGTCCTTCCCGGACCGTTCTTCGCTGCTGCCGAAGTGCGCCGAGAGCAGTGCCACGCCGAGCGGCGCGCAATGGTCGTCGTACCGCGCGCTGGTGGTCGCTGCCAACCAGGCCAGCATCAGCACCCCTCTGACGTTCAATTATTTCGATGTTGGCCGCATCAAGCTGTTCATGCAGGATTCAACAGGCAAGACCGGAGCCAGCGGGCCGGTGGTCATGCGTCCATACATGCTAGAGATGGAAGTTTTCAAGACCGCTGCAGACGGAACGCGCACCGATAATCCCGGCGCCAGCGCCGCCACTGGCGCAATGTTCGCTGCCGCCGGCGAACCGTTCACCATCCGCGTAGGTGTCCGGACGCGCGACAAGACCCCTGGCACCAAGTACTTCGCTCAGAACTTCGGCAACGAGACATCGCCGCGCAGCGTGAATTTCGACCCGAATCCCAGCGATGGCCTGAATTTTGCCGACATGGTGGCGCAACCGGACCTGGAGGGCAGCCTCAATCCATTCTCGCTGGGCCGTTCAAGCGGTACGTTCAATTATCCGGAAGTGGGCATCATTACCGTAAAGGCGACCCTCGCCGGCAACGATTACCTTGGCAGTGGCGGTATCAGCCCGGCCACCACCAACATCGGCCGCTTCGTGCCCGATCATTTCAATACCAAGCTCGAAGCTCCGGATTCGCTGGGCCCCATCCTGCCTTGTCCGTCCGACGTGCCTTGCTCCGCCAGCAGCGGCATGGTGTATTCGGGACTGCCGTTTGCCACCACGGTGACGGCCCATGATGTCGACGGCAACCTGCTGAAGAACTACCGCGGCGCGTTTTCCAAGGCGCTGTATATGTGCGGCGCAGGCAACCAGACGCTCGCGCCGCCAAGCGGAGGCGTGTGCCCGGCACTGGTCTTTGGCGCCAGCGCACCCGATAACTCGCTGCGAAGGGACAAGAAAGCGGCAATGGTGAAAGACAGTGGCGACATCGATTTCGATAACGACGACGGAACCTTGTCCCTGTCGGTCGACTACAAACTGGCGAACCCCTATTCGATCGCCGGCACCGCGAACGCCGGCCGCCAGGCGCCTGTCCTGGTGTACGTGCGCGCGACCGATGCTGACGGAGTCAATTCGCTGTATGGATACAACGCCGCGCGCGAACTGGTGGAGGGCCAGGTGGTGCTGGTCAATGCGCGGCTGCAGCTGCCGAATCTTTTCGGCTCGGAGCTGCAGTACCAGCCGGTCAACGCGCGCGTGCAATACTGGAACGGTACGCGCTGGGCCACCAGCGCCGGCGACTCGATGGCCGACGTGGTCAACCCTGCCTTGCTGCGATTCACCAACTGCAAGAAAAACCTGCTGTCGGGCGGCGCCTGTAAAGCAGCGGTATTGGGCGCCACCTCGAACGCGCTGCGTTCCATCAGCAGTGGCCAGACGCGCTTCCTGCTGAAGGCGCCGGGCGACGGCAATAGCGGCACGACGGATTACTACTTCGACCCTCTGCTGGCGCCGGAATGGCTGCCAAGCACAGTGGGCAGGGCGACGTTTGGCATTTATCGCAACACACCTGTCACCTATATAAGGGAATTGTACTGACAGTGAGGCTGAACAATGGCAAAATATGGCATATTAATCAAACAATTACGATTGTTTCTTCATCTAAAAGTTTGAAGACAGGGCGCAATGCGATTCTTTTCGAAAGCTAAAAAAGAGAAAGACGCCTGGCTGGTGTTTGCGCCTATGCCGCAAGGCATGGCCCTGGCGACGATGCGCCGCCACGGCGCCAGCACGCCCGTACTGCTTGGCTGTGTCGAGGCGGTACTCGAAGGCCAGGGCGCAGACGACGCGCTGGCGCGCGCTGCGCGTTCGCGCAATGCCGCGCGATTCCGTTGCAGTACGCTGCTCGCGCCGAGCGATTACCAATTGCTGACGCTGGAGGCACCCAACGTTCCGCAAGACGAATTGAAAACGGCGGTGCGCTGGCGCATGAAGGACATGCTGGACTTCCACGTCGACGATGCGACCTTCGACGTGATGGCAATTCCAGTTGAGCGCGCCAGTGGCCGCACACCGAGCATGTTCGTGGTCGCTGCACGCAACAGCGTGATTCGCCAGCGCCAGGAACTGTTCTTCGGCGCCGGCATCGACCTGGAAGTGATCGAAATTCCTGAGACTGCCCAGCGCAATGTATCGGCCTTGCTGGAGCAGGACGGGCGCGGCCTGGCCATGCTGTCGATCGGTCCGCAGGGGGGCTTGCTGACCGTAACCTATCAGGGCGAGCTTTACCTGGCGCGCCGTATTGATGTCACGCCGGCAGTGCTGGACGAAGGCGATGCCGATCGCCGGCATGCCGCACTGGACCGGTTGATGCTGGAAGTGCAGCGTTCGCTGGACCACTTCGAGCGCCAGTTCGGCTTTGTTTCAATCTCCAAAATGGTACTGGCTCCCGGCTGCAGCGAGTCGCTGCTGAACTACCTGTCGTCAAATATGTACATGCCTGTTGTCCAGTGCAACCTGGCGGAAGTGATCGACCTGTCGGCCGTGCCTGAACTGCAGGACAGCGCGCAGCAGGCGCAGTATTTCTTCGCCCTTGGTGCAGCATTGCGCCAGGAGGTGATCGCGCCATGAGCCAGCAGATCAACCTGTTCAACCCGATCTTCATGCGGCAGCGCCACAGTCTCGGCGCGCGCGGCATGGCGCTCGCCCTGCTGGCTTTGGTGGCCGGCACTGTTGCGATCGTCCTGTTCGCTGGCCAGCAGCTGCAACCCTTGCGCAACCAGGCTGCGCTGCAGGAAACCCGCTTGAAGGATCGGCAGGTCCGTGTACAGGCGGTAGCGGTGGAGTTCGCACCAAAGCCCAGCGACCCGCTGCTGAAAGCAGAGCTTGAAACGAAGGAAGCGCGCCTGAAATCGCTGCAGCAGGCGATGCAGATGCTGCGCCAGGCGGAAGGCGAAGGTGGGCAGGGCTTCGCCGAGTATTTCCGTGCGCTTGCACGCCAGAGCGTCAACGGCTTGTGGCTGACGGAAGTGGCGGTGCAAGGCGAACGGCGCGAAGTGAGCATGCAAGGCCGGGTGCTGCAGGCGGCGCTGGTCCCTGCCTACCTGTCCCGCCTTGGCGGCGAGCCTGTCCTGCGCGGCAAATCCTTCCAGACCCTGGAATTGGGGCCGGCGGCAGTGCAACTGCCGGCCGCCGACGCGGCTGGACGCATGCCGCTTGCAGCGTTATCGCCCGTCGCGGGCAGTACGGCCGCCAGCGCAGTTGCCGCCGCTACGCCAGCCGAGCCGCCGCAGGCGAATTTTCTTGAGTTCAGGCTGCGCAGTACGGCCTCCGCGACAAGCGGGGTGAACCCATGAAGGCCGCGCTGCTGAAGCTGGAACAACGCATCGATGCCATGCCGCTGCCGCGGCGTATCGCCTTGTTCGCAGCGGGGATCGTGCTGGTCGCAGGCATTGCGTGGTTCGGGAAATTCGGACCCATGCTGGCTGAACGCCAGTCCCTGCATGCCTCCGTCCAGCAAGGGCAGTCCCAGGTCGATACGCTCGATAGGGAAATTGCTGCCACGCTGAAGGCCTACGAGTCGGACCCGAACGCCGCCATGCGGCGCCGCCTGGCCACAGTGCAGGAACAGGCTCGTGCGACCAGCGAAGACTTGCTGAACCGCAAGCAGGGCATGGTGCAGCCACAGCGCATCGTGCCGCTGTTGCAACAAATGCTGGCCGGACATCCCGGGTTGAAAGTGGTCGGCATGAAGACCTTGCCGGTCAGCGGCTTGCGCGACGGGCAGTTCGACCAGGGCAGCTCAGCGGCGCCGGGCACGGCGCCGCAGTCGGCCAGCCAGGCGCCAGCGATCCTGTACCGTCATGGGGTCGAGGTGGTAGTGGAGGGCAGCTATGCCGACCTGCTGGGCTACATGGCAACGTTAGAGAAAGTCACGCCGCGCCTGATATGGGGCAGTGCGCGCCTGAGCGTCATCAAGCATCCTCAGACCAGCTTGACGTTGACGGTGTACACATTGAGTCTCGACGAAACCTGGGTGCAGTTATGAGAAAGATCCTGGCCGCCCTGGCGGTATTTGCCGCAATCCCGGCGCTGGCGCAAACTGCGCTGCCCGACCCGACCAGGCCGCCCCCGGAAGTGCTGGCGCCGCAAGCCGAGCGCAACGGGCCGGCAGTGGCAGTCGCCGCCGCCGGCCCTCAGCTGCAGTCGGTGCTGGTGGCGCGCCGCCCGGGCGGGCGCAAGCTGGCCGTGATCGACGGCGCAATTGTCCCCTTGGGCGGGAAGGTAGGCGGCGCCGTTCTGGTGGAAGTGCGCGAGAGTGCCGTTGTCCTGCAACGCGGGAAGCAAAAACAAGTATTGAAATTGGTATCATCGGGACAGGATAAGGCGCGACAGCCATGACAGAGAAAACGAGCATCTCGAAAGCTTCACAAATTTGGCGGCTGGCGGTGGGCGGCGGCGCATTCGCGATGCTGGCCGCATGCACCCAGACACCGATGCGCGACACCTACAGCAGCATCAGCAACGAGGTGAAATCCGCGGCGCAATCGGCGGCTGCCGCGCCGGTGCCACACCAGGTGTCAGACGCCTTGTTGCCGTCCGCCGAACAACTGGCAGGACAACTGCCGAAAGCACGTCCGGTGCTGGAAGAACGCTTCAACGTCGCCTTCAACGATGTGCCGGCGAATCAGTTTTTCAATTCGCTGGTGGCGGGTACGCGCTACAACATGCTGGTGCATCCGGAAGTCAGCGGCAATATCACAGCCAACCTGAAGGACGTCACGATTGCGGAAGCGCTGGAGGCGGTGCGCGAGATGTATGGCTACGATTACCGCATCGAGGGTACCCGCATCACGATCAAGCCGCTGACCATGCAAAGCCGCATGTTCCAGGTGAATTACCTGACCGGGTCGCGCCGCGGCTCGTCGAACCTGCGCGTGACGTCGACTTCCGTGCAGAATGCGGGCAACAACGGTAACAGCAATAACAACGGTGACTCCAGCAATAACAATCGCCAGAACCGCAACAACAATAATGGCGACCCGAATTCACCGAATGCCAATGTGCTGGATGAAGCGGCCAACGTCACCACGCGTTCGGAATCCGATTTCTGGGCCGAATTGAAGATGTCGCTGGAAGCGATTGTCGGTGCCGGTAAGGATGGCCGCGTGGTGGTCATCAGCCCGCAATCGGGCCTGGTGGTGATCCGTGGCATGCCGGAGGATTTGCGCAACGTCGACCGCTACCTGAAGGCGACCCAGCTGGCGGTGGCGCGGCAGGTGATCCTGGAGGCGAAAATCCTTGAGGTGGAGCTGAGCGAAAAAGCACAGTCCGGCATCAATTGGGCTGCATTCGGATCGCGCATTTCCGCCGGCATGGTTGGCCCAGGCACGGCGCTGGCGCCGCGCATCAATGGCGCCACCTCCCTGATGGGCCAGCCAAATGGCTTGTTGGGCACGCCTGGCAGCGCACTGGCTGCGGCCACCGGCGCGCCCGGTTCGCTGTTCGGACTGGCGTTCCAGAACTCCAATTTTGCGGCACTGATTTCCTTCCTCGAGTCGCAGGGCACGGTGCACGTGCTGTCCAGCCCGCGCATTGCCACGCTGAACAATCAGAAGGCGGTGCTGAAGATCGGCACCGATGAATTCTTCGTCACCGGCGTCAGCACCACCACCAATACCAATGCGACCGGCAATGGCACGGTGTCGCCGAACGTCACGCTGCAGCCGTTCTTCTCCGGCGTGGTGCTGGACGTCACGCCGCAGATCGATGAAAAAGGCAACATCATCCTGCACGTTCACCCATCGGTGAGCCAGGTCTCGACGGTGAACAAGAATATCAACCTTGGCAATGCCGGCAGCCTGAACCTGCCGCTGGCGGCATCCGCTACTTCGGAAATGGACAGCATGGTGCGCGGCGAGAACGGCAGTGTGGTGGCAATCGGCGGCCTGATGCGCCAATCCACCAGTGCCGACCGCTCGCAGATCCCGCTTGCCGGCCGGATTCCCGTGGTCGGCAGCTTGTTCCGCAGCACTGCCGACTCCATCCAGAAGCGCGAGCTGGTGGTCCTGATCAAGCCCACCATTGTCGATACCGCCAGCGACTGGAGCCAGGACCTGATGGAAAGCAGCCGACGCATCGAGCTTCTCGATCCGAAGAATTCGACGGGGCGCCGCTGATATGTACGAGAGCCACTTCGGCTTGCGCGAGGCGCCGTTCGGCATTACGCCGGACACCAGCTTTTTCTTCAAGAGCCCGCACTCGCAGGAGGCATTGAACACCTTGCTGGTTGCGGCGCGCAGCGGCGAGGGATTCATCAAGATAACCGGCGAGGTCGGCACCGGCAAGACCTTGCTCTGCCGAACGTTCATGAAAACGCTGGGCGACGATTTCGTCACGGCCTATTTGCCCAATCCACTGCTTGAGCCGCGCACGCTGATGCTGGCTTTGGCTGACGAACTGGAACTGCCGCTGCCAAGTGACGTCGACCAGCACCAGTTATTGAAGTCGCTAACGGCGCGCCTGCTGGAGCTGGCGGCGCAGGGCAAGCGTGTCGTGCTGTGCGTCGATGAGGCGCAGACCATCCCGCGCGACAGCCTGGAAGCGCTGCGCCTGCTGACCAACCTGGAAACCGAAAAGCGCAAGCTGCTGCAGATCGTGCTGTTCGGGCAACCGGAGCTCAACGAGCACCTGCAGGCGCAGTCGATTCGCCAGCTGGCGCAGCGCATAACGTTTCAGCATGACCTGGGCGGCCTGACGCGCGACGATATGGAGTATTACCTGGCGCACCGCCTGCGGGTGGCCGGCTTTACCGGAGCGCGCCTGTTCAGCAAAGGCGCGGTGCGCAAGCTGTTTACTGCCAGCCGTGGCATCCCGCGCCTGGTCAACATCATCGCGCACAAGGCCATGCTGGCCGCCTACGGCGAAGGGCGCCAGCGCATTGATACGCACCACGTGAAGCTGGCCGCCAGGGATACCGCAGTGGCAAGCCGGCGCGGCTGGCCGTGGCTGGCTACGGGGCTTGCCCTGGCAGCGCTTGCTGCCGCGGGCGCATTGCTGTCTTATCGTTTGAGCTTATGAGCCTGATTAACAAAATGCTGCAGGACCTGGATGCCAGGGGCGGCGCTCCAAAAGGGAGCGGCCTTTCCGATTCCGTGCAGGCAGTCCAGTACGGGCCTTCACGCAACCGCATCGCCTTGCTGGCGGTTGCGGCGGTTATCGCCATCGCAGGCGTGGCCGCTTTTGCCGGCTGGCGTTATTTGCGCAGTGCGCCCGTGGAGGCGGCCTCGGGGCCTGCCGCAGGAGTTATCCGGCAAGCGCAAGTCGTGGAAAAACCGCAAGCGACGCCGCCTGAACAAATGGTCGATGGCTTGCAGCTGCCGGGCGCGAACGAGGTTCCGGCTGTTGCTGCACCTGCTCACGACGGCAAGACGGATGTGGCGGCGCCGGTTGCATCGGTGCCGGCCAAGCAGACTGGCGAAAATCAGGCGAAGCGCGAAGCTGCCAGTGGCGGCGCCAAGGCTCCTGCTAGCAAGAGCGACAATGTCGCCAAGGCGGCTGCCAAGGCGCAACCGCGCGCCGCAGCCAATCCTGGCGGCGCAGTGTCTCCTGCATCGCGCGAACCGGGCGCGCAGGCATCGGCGACAGCGCTTTTCCAGCGTGCGCAAGACAGGCTGGCGTTCGGGCGCGTGGCGGAAGCGATTGTCGACCTGGAAGCGGCGCTCGAGCTGGACCAGCGCTACCTGGCTGCGCGCGAGACACTTGTAGGTGTGCTGGTGGAGACCGGCCAGCAAGCCGATGCAATGCGCCATTTGCGGCATGCGCTGGCGCTGAATCCGGAACAGACCGGCATGGCCATGCTGCTGGCGCGCCTGCAACTGGAACATGGCAACGGTGCCCTTGATACATTGGAAAAGAGCCTGCCTTACGCCCAATCGAACGCAGAGTATCGGGCGTTGATGGCGGGCGTGCTGCAGCGGGCGAACCGCCACAAGGAAGCAGTCGAGCATTACCAAGCGGCGGTACGCCTGCAACCGTCCAACGCGGTGTGGTGGATGGGAATGGGCATTTCGCTGCAAGCCGATAAGCGCAATGCGGATGCAAAAGCCGCGTTCCAGCGCGCTGCCGAAAGCGGCCGCCTGACGCAGGAGTTGCAGTCCTTCGTCGAGCGTCGCTTGCAGCAGTTAAATTAAGTGCAGAGCCTTGCACCCGACTGAATCCGCTGCCAGTGGCCGACGAAGATGCCCAGTGCGTGGGCGACAGTACGAGCAAAAGGCAACTACAAGTCAAAGCGCGGCCTGGGCGCCCCAGATCTGCTTCATGCTGAAGCGCAGTTCCGCCTGGTCCTCGGTGAGTGCTTCGAGGATTGCGCATTCCGGCTGGTCGGTGCGGCGATGGAGCCAAGTCGGCAAGGCCTTGCCCGCGCCATCGCGCATGCAGTGCACCTCCAGCACGCCGTCGCCACTGTCACGGCCCGTCACCACGCCCAGTTCGCCGTTCGCCAGGCGCACCAGCACGCCGGGAGGGAACTTGCCGAGCTGGCGGTGGAATTGTTCCTGCAAGGCCGGATCGGCTGGATGCAGCGGATCATGCAGGAGCTTTTCGAGCGCTTCGTCCGGCAGCATGGAGCAGCGGTAGTTGCGCGCCGAAACTCGGGCGCAATAGCGGTCGGCCAGGCTTAGCAAGCGCGCATTGTGCGTGATCTGTTCGCGCGTCATGCCGGCGGGGTAGCCGGTGCCGTCGTCATTCTCATGGTGCATCAATACGCAGGAAATCCATTCATCGTCCTCGATGCCCGCGTACTTCAGCATTTCCGCGCTGTCTTCAGGGTGGCGGCGCACGATCGCCATTTCCTCGCTATTCAGCGTGCCCGGCTTGCACTGGAAGTTATCGTGGTGGCGCAGCATGCCCACGTTCATGGTCAGTGCGGCCGCTGTCAGCGAAATCACTTCATCGGAAGCCTTGTCAAGGCCGCGCGCCACCAGGATCACTACAATGGCGGTCTCGATGCAATGGCGTACCGCGTAAGTACCGGCAATCTGGTTCAGGAACAGGCAGGCCAGCGCGATCTCGGGGTTCATTTCGACCGCACGCACCACTTCGCGGGCGATATTGCGCAAGTCGGCGTCAGCGTTGCGTTCGTTGCGCAAATCGCCCAACAGCTTTTCCAGACGCTTGTTGGCCAGGTTGAGTTCATGCAGCACGGAGGGCGGCGGCTCCAGCCGCGATCCGCCTTCCGAGCCAAGGTCCTGCAAGCTGTTGAGGTACTGGTTCATGTTTTGCTCCCCTCGTATTACACGCGCGCAAGCCGCTCCAATGCGAGCGCCAGCGTCTCGTCTTTCTTGGCAAAGCAGAAGCGCACAATGCCCGAATCCTTGCCGTTGCGGTAGAACGCCGATACCGGGATGGCAGCGACCTTGATCTCGCTGGTCAGCCATTCGGCGAAATCAGCTTCCGAATGCGACGATATGCGGTCATAGCGCACGCACTGGAAGTAGGTACCATCCGCCGGCAGCAGTTCGAAGCGGCTGCCCTCCAGGCCTTTGCGGAACAGGTCGCGCTTGCGCTGGTAGAAGGCGGGCAGCCCGATGTACGGCGCGGGATCGGCCATATAGCTGGCAATCCCATGCTGCATGGGCGTATTCACGGAGAACACGTTGTACTGGTGGACCTTGCGGAATTCGAGCGACATCATCGCCGGCGCGGCGACATATCCGACCTTCCAGCCCGTGACGTGATAAGTCTTGCCAAAGCTGGAAACGACAAACGAGCGCTCGGCCAGGTCCGGGTAGCGGCACATGGATTCGTGGTGCTGGCCGTCGTAGACCATGTGCTCATAGACTTCGTCGGACAGGATCAGGATTTCGGTGTCGCGCACGATCTCGCGCAGGGCTTCCATGTCGGTGGCACGCAGCACGCTGCCGGTTGGATTGTGCGGCGTGTTGATAATGATCATGCGGGTGCGCTCCGTGACGGCAGCGTCGACCCGCGCCCACGGCACACTGAAGCCGCCGTGCGGAGACACTTCCATCTGCACCAGCACGGGCACGCCGCCAGCCAGTTCAATGGCTGGCAGGTAGCTGTCGTATGCCGGTTCGATGACGATTACTTCGTCGCCCGGATGGACGCTGCACAGGATGGCGGTGGTCAAGGCCTCCGTCGCGCCGGGCGTGACGGTGATCTCGGTGTTGACGTCGTAATGGTGGCCATAGATGCGTCTGACCTTTTCGACGATGGCCTGACGCAGTTCCAGCGCACCGACGCCCGTCGGGTATTGGTTGAACCCCTCGCGCATGGCAACGGTGACCATGTCAACCAGCTTGGGGTCGCAGGCGAAATCGGGAAAGCCCTGGCCCAGGTTGACCGCGCCGTACTGGCCAGCCAGGGCCGACATGCGCGAAAAAATGGTGGTGCCGATATGCGGCAAGCGGGAAGTCAGTTGTTTCATTCTGCTTAGGAAAAGGACATTTTTTCCATTCTAGCGCAGCCGAATAAAACAAGTGTTGCCCCGAGGGTAAAACTGGAAAGTCAAGCGTCCAGGCTCCATTTTTCCGGTTGCATGACTTTGAACATGCCGGCTTTCGCCAGCCGCTTGGCCAGCTTGAGCAGGGCCTTGTCCTTGGTGATCAGGATGTCGGCCTGCGCGTCGCGCGCCAGTTCGAGGAACTTCTGGTCGTCGCGGTCAGTGCAGACCGGAAGCCGCGCGCCGGATTCCGGCGGCTGCACTACCTTGATGTACTGGTCGAAGCGGGCCGCACTGGCGGGACGCGTGCTTTCGTCCAGTGGCAGGTGAGGGTAGTTCAGCACGAACAGGTATTCGGCGCGGCAGTCGGCGCGGGTGATCGCTTCGACCGCACCGCTTTCAATCGCCGCCAGCAGGGGAGCCCAGCGCGGGTCCTGGAAAACGAACAGGTCGAGGCAGACATTGGTGTCGATGACGATGCGCTTCGGTGCAACTTGTGTTGGAACAGGTATCATATCGGGGTTTTTCGTTTTGAATTTTGAATCTTATGCTGATTGTGCTGTCGCCTGCAAAAAGTCTTGACCTGGAAACTCCGCCAACCACCAAACTGGCAACACAGCCAGCGTTCCTCGATCATTCGGAGCAGTTGATTGAGCGCCTGCGCGATTTTTCACCAAATGAGCTGGGTGAATTGATGGACCTGTCCGATGCCTTGTCGACGCTGAATGTGGCACGCTACGCATCCTGGACCAAAGACACCAGTGAAGCGCGGCAGGCAGTGATGACCTTCAACGGCGACGTTTATGATGGCCTGGACGCGCGTTCCATGTCGGCCAGGCAGCTCGATTACACCCAGTCGCGCATTCGTATCCTGTCCGGCCTGTACGGCATGCTGAAGCCTTTGGACCTGATCCATGCGCACCGCCTGGAAATGGGCACCCGCCTGCAAAACCCGCGCGGCAAAAACCTGTACGAGTTCTGGGGCGACATGATTACGGAAGCGCTGAACAAGGAAGGTTCGCCAGTGCTGGTCAACCTGGCTTCGGACGAGTATTTCAAGTCGGTCAAGCCGAAGAAGCTGGATATGCCGGTCATTACGCCGGTCTTTGAGGACTGGAAGGGCGGCAAATACAAGATCATTTCCTTCTTCGCCAAACGCGCACGCGGCATGCTGGCGCGCTTTGCGGCGGTGAATAACATCACCGATCCGGCAAAGCTGAAGAAATTTGATGTGGATGGCTATAAATTCGAAGCCGACGCCTCGAACGATACTACCTGGGTCTTCCGCCGCAAGATCGCAGCCTGATGAAGGGTTGGGGTCTGACCCTGTGGGTCGGACCCCGCTTTACCGGTTTACCAGATGTTGTACCAGGCCTTCTTCTTGATGCCGTCGTCTTCCAGCATCTTGCTGTCAGGGAAGTTTTTCGCGAACACGCGCTTGGCATCGTCGCGCAGGGTCACGTTACCCATCTTGTCGTAGCCACGGTACATGATGGACAGCGCTTCTTCGATCGACGGCGAATCGGCGTAATCGGTCAGGACGGCCTGGGCACGATTGATTGCTGCCAGGTAGGCGCCGCGGCGGTAGTAGTAACGTGCCACGTAAACTTCATACTTCGCCATTGCATTGATCAGGTACTTCATGCGATCAATCGAATCCGGCGCGTATTTGCTGTCGGGAAACTTTTCAACCAGTGCCTTGAAAGCGGCGAACGCTTCGCGGGTCGCTTTCGGATCGCGCTCTGCCGGGTCTTGCTCGTAGAGGAAGTTCAGCAAGCCGATCGAATCGTTGAAGTTCACCAGGCCACGCAGGTAGTACATGTAGTCAACGCTCGGGTGGTTCGGGTGCAGCTTGATGAAGCGCTCCACGGCAGCCAGGGCCTGGGCCTGGTCTTGTGCCTTGTAGTGGGAATAGGCGATTTCCATCTGCGCCTGCTGCGCATACGTACCGAACGGGTAGCTCGATTCAAGGCGTTCGAAGAGCTGGACGGCACGTTCATAGTTGCCACTAGCCTGTTCTTCCTTGGCCTCCGAGTATAATTTCGTTGCGGACCAGCCCCGAGTCTCGTCTGCACGTTCTGGTAACAGGCCACAAGCTGACAAACTAAACAGTACGACTGTTGCTGCAACTACTGATAATTTTTTTTGCATGTTGATGTGCAAGGAATCGTTAACCAAAATACTAAACTTGGCTGATTATAGCCGATGGGAATGCTGTGATATTGAAACCTGAGATGAATTCGGCAGAACAATTGCCTGATAACGATTTTGACGCCGATTTTGAAGGTGATTTAACGGCCGATCCCCTCGCGCCGATCGAACTGCAACTGAGCAAATCAGACTGCGGCGAGCGCCTGGACAAGGTGGTGGCACGCATGGTGCCCCAGTTTTCGCGCGGCCGCCTGCAATCCTGGATCGAAGAGGGCCATATTACCGTTGATGGCAAGCCGGCCAAAGTCCGCGCCACCGTGTATGGCGACGAAAAAGTCCTGGTAAACCCCCAGCCGGCCCCGGAAGACGTGGCATTCGCCCCGGAAGACGTGCCGCTGGATATCGTTTTCGAAGACGACAACCTGCTGGTGATTAACAAGCCGGCTGGCCTGGTAGTTCACCCGGGGGCCGGCAACTGGTCCGGAACCATGCTGAATGGCCTGCTGTTCCGCTGGCCGCAACTGGGCGGCGTGCCGCGTGCCGGCATCGTGCACCGCCTGGACAAGGACACCAGCGGCCTGATGGTGGTCGGCAAGGACCTGCCGACCCAGACCGACCTGGTGCGCCAACTGCAATCCCGTACCGTCAAGCGCGTTTACTGGTGCATCGTATGGGGTACCCCGCGCATGAGCGGCACCATCGATGCTTCCATGGGCCGCGACCAGAAAGACCGTGTGAAAATGGCGGTGTCGACCAGCATGGGCTCGAAACCTGCAATTACCCATTACCAGCGCCTGGCGGAAGGTGTGCTGGACGGCCGTCCGGTCTCGCTGGTGCAGTGCCGCCTGGAGACTGGCCGCACGCACCAGATTCGCGTCCACATGGCGCACCTGGGCTTCTCCCTGATCGGCGACCAGGTGTACGGCAAGCAGCATATGGCCAGCGTATTCCCGCGCCAGGCGCTGCAGGCGCGCCGCCTCGGCCTGGTGCATCCTGTGACCGGCCAGCAGGTGGAGTGGCTGGTGCCACTGGCGGACGACTTCAAGGAATTGATGGAGCGCGCAGGCATCGAGGAGCCGGATGAATCGGTCCTGTCGGCCGCCGCCGCCGAGCACGGCGAGTACGAAGACTACGATATCTACGACGACGAATTCGACGACGAATAAATGCAGCAATCTTTCCAAGGGGCGCAATGGCTGGTGCCTTACTGGCCCAGCGCGCCGGCCAATATCGGTTTTGTCTGCACCACGCGGCGCGGCGGCGTGAGCCCGGAGCCTTACGGGCCCGGCCCGCAGGCTATCGCCACTACTGGCGGCGGCCTTAATCTCGGCGTTCACGTTGGCGACGATCCATCCAATGTGGCGTTCAACCGGGCCATCCTGCGCGGGCGTTTGCCGACCGAACCGGCCTGGTTGTCGCAGGTCCACGGTACAGCCGTGGTGCGCGCCGACCGGCTTGGCCGGGGCGAAGTGCCGGAAGCCGATGCCAGCTTTGCGGCCATGCCGGGTGCCGTGTGCGCCATCCAGACGGCGGATTGCCTGCCAGTCCTGCTGGCAAATCGCGCGGGAAGCGTGGTCGGCGCGGCCCACGCGGGCTGGCGCAGCCTGGCGGGAGGCATCCTGGAGGCGACAGTGGATGGCATGCGCGCCGAGGCCGGCACCGGCGGGGATGGCAGCGAAATCATCGCCTGGCTTGGCCCGGCGATCGGCCCGCAGGAATTTGAGGTTGGCGAAGATGTTTTGGCGGCCTTCCTGGACGGGGCGGTCGCAGCGGGCGAGGGCGGGGCGGGCGAATCCGCAGTGCGCGCAGCCTTCGTTGCCAGACCCGGAAAGCCTGGTAAATACCTTGCGGACATTTACGCGCTGGCACGGCTTGCGCTGCGGAGGGTGGGCGTGGGCGACGTGGCGGGCGGCGATTTATGCACGGTTACCGACGCCAGCCGCTTCTACTCCTACCGCAGGGACAAGGTCACGGGACGCCAGGCGACTTTGATCTGGATCAAGGAGTAGGTGGTTCATTACGACGGGCGGCTTCGGCTGCCCGTTTGCGTTTGCGGCGTTTGCCGCCAGTTAGATAAAATAGTATTCCTAATGGCAACAAGCCATACAGCAGGAAAGTCATGATCCCGGCAACCACGGTCGGTTCCGTGAACGCCATCAGGATGGTGACGTAGAGCCAGGCAACAGCAACAATCAACATAAGTAGTCTTTTTAAATTCTGAATGGACTCAACAATGAACATGCCCGACCCGCAAGCCTTCGCAAACGCATGGATGGCGCAAATCAGCGATCCGAACCAATGGCAATCCTGGATCAAGATGATGCCCGAAATGGATGCTGTCCCAGGCGCCGCACTGCTGCGCGATGCAGGTGCTACCGTCCGCCCTGAGGCGATGGAGCAGCTGCGCAACGAGTACATGGGCGAGTTCGGTGCGCTGTGGCAGGAATTCCTGACCACCGGTAAAGCGCCGTCCCTGAAGGACCGCCGCTTTTCGTCCGAAGCCTGGCAGGGCAATCCGGTGTCCGCGTTCAATGCGGCATCATACCTGCTAAACAGCAAGTTCCTCATGCAAATGGCGGAAGCCGTTGACGCGAGCCCTCACCAGAAACAGAAAATCCGCTTTGCCGTGCAGCAGGTGGTTGACGCCATGTCGCCGGCCAACTTCCTGGCTACGAACCCGGAAGCGCACCAGAAACTGATCGAAACCAAGGGCGAAAGCCTGACCAAAGGCCTGGCCAACCTGCTGGGAGATATGCAGAAGGGCCATATTTCGCTGTCTGATGAAAAGGCGTTCGAAGTGGGCCGCAACCTGGCCACGACCGAAGGCCAGGTGGTGTATGAGAATGAGCTGTTCCAGCTTATCCAGTACACCCCGCTGACCAAGACCGTGCACGAGCGCCCGCTGCTGATGGTGCCGCCTTGCATCAACAAGTACTACATCCTGGACCTGCAGCCGGAGAATTCGCTGGTGCGCTATGCGGTGGAGCAGGGCAATACCGTGTTCCTGGTCTCCTGGCGCAATCCGGACCAGTCGCTGGCCGGCACGACCTGGGACGACTACATCGAGAAGGGTGCGATCAACGCGATCAATATCGCCCGCGAGATTACCAAGCAGGACAAGCTGAATGTGCTGGGCTTCTGTGTCGGCGGCACCTTGCTGTCGACCGCGCTGGCCGTGCTGGCTGCGCGTGGCGAACAGCCCGCGGCCGGCATTACGCTGCTGACCACCTTCCTGGACTTCAGCGACACCGGCGTGCTGAACGTATTCGTCGACGAGCCGCAGGTGCAACTGCGCGAGCAGACCCTGAAGTCCGGCGGCCTGATGCCGGGCCGCGACCTGGCCAGCACCTTCTCCAGCCTGCGGCCGAACGACCTGGTGTGGAACTATGTGCAGTCCAACTACCTGAAAGGCAACGAGCCACCGCCGTTCGACCTGCTGTACTGGAATTCCGATTCGACCAATTTGCCGGGGCCGATGTTCTGCTGGTACCTGCGTAACACCTATCTGGAAAACAGCCTGAAAGTGCCGGGCAAGCTGATCGTGGCAGGCGAGAAAGTCGACTTGACGAAAATTCACGCGCCGGCCTTTATCTACGCTTCGCGCGAAGACCATATCGTGCCGTGGAACGCGGCCTACCAGTCGACCAAGCTCCTGAACAACAAGAATCCGGAGCTGAACAAGTTCATCCTGGGCGCCTCCGGCCACATCGCCGGCGTGATCAATCCGGCCGCCAAGAAGAAGCGCAGCTACTGGACCAACGATGCCCGCCCAGCCTCGCACGACGAATGGTTCAGCGGTGCGGTCGAACATCCGGGAAGCTGGTGGGGGGAATGGTCCGAGTTCCTGGCTGCGCATGGCGGCAAGGACGTGAAGGCGCGCAGCAAGCTTGGCAGCGCCAAATACGAACCGGTCGAGCCGGCACCTGGTCGTTATGTAAAAGCTAAGGCTGATTGATTTTTGGTAATGTTAAGTTGCAATGCAATATTGTCGTGCCAAAAGCTTTTTTTTCGCCCTATAATGGGCTTGCAAATATTATCAACGGGACACAGCGATGAGTAGTGCAAAAAAAAGTACAGAACGTTTGATTAAGAAATATCCAAATCGCCGTCTTTACGATACCCAGACCAGTTCCTACATTACCCTGACGGACGTGAAGCAACTCGTGCTCGATGCCGAGGAATTCACTGTCGTTGACGCCAAGACAAATGAAGACCTGACTCGCAGCATCCTGCTCCAGATCATCCTGGAAGAGGAAGCGAGTGGCGTTCCGATGTTCTCTACCGATGTACTGGCACAAATCATCCGTTTCTACGGCCATGCAATGCAGGGCATGATGGGCTCTTACCTGGAAAAGAATATCCAGGCATTTACCGATATCCAGCGCAAATTCACGCAAGGCGCCGCAACTTTCGATGGCAAGACTTTTAGCCCCGAAATGTGGACGCAGTTTATGAATGTGCAAGCGCCTATCATGCAGGGCATGATGAATAATTACATCGACCAGTCGAAGAGCCTGTTTGTGCAAATGCAAGAGCAAATGCAGAACCAGAGCAAGAATATCTTCGGCAGCTTCCCGTTTGCTGCACCGCCAACGGATAAAAAGTAAGCGAAAAATAGGGACGTACCCCGTTTTTCGCAATGCGGAAAAATGGGGTACGTCCCCATTTTTTTTGTCCTTGATTTTGCTATAATGGTGGATTGCCCTGAATCATCATCAGCTCTCTGCCATGCAATCCAAGCAAATCACCCGCATCACTCCCGCCGACGGCGCACCAGCTCCAAAAGTAGGTTTTGTTTCCCTCGGCTGCCCGAAGGCGTTGGTCGACTCCGAACAGATCCTGACCCAGCTTCGCGCTGAAGGCTACGAGACCGCCAAGTCTTACGACGGCGCCGACCTCGTGATCGTGAACACTTGCGGCTTCATTGATGCGGCAGTGCAGGAATCGCTGGACGCGATCGGCGAAGCGCTGGCCGAAAACGGCAAGGTCATCGTGACCGGCTGCCTGGGCGCCAAAAAGGACAAGGACGGCGAAGACATCATCCAGAAGGTGCACCCGAAGGTGCTGGCCGTGACCGGACCGCACGCTGTGGGCGAGGTGATGGCACAGGTCCACACCCACCTGCCTAAGCCGCACGAGCCGTTCATCGACCTGCTGCCGCCACAGGGCATCAAGCTGACCCCCAAGCACTACGCTTACCTGAAGATTTCCGAAGGCTGCAACCATCGCTGCTCGTTCTGCATCATCCCATCGATGCGCGGCGACCTGGTATCGCGCCCGATCGCTGAGCTGATGCTGGAAGCCGAAAACCTGTTCAAGGCCGGCGTGAAGGAACTGCTGGTGATTTCCCAGGATACTTCTGCCTACGGCGTGGACGTGAAGTTCCGTTCCGGCTTCTGGAATGGCCGTCCAGTGAAGACCCATATGACCCAGTTGACCCAGGCCCTGGGCGAACTGGCCAAGCAGTATGGCGCCTGGGTGCGTTTGCACTACGTCTATCCTTACCCGCACGTGGATGAGATCATCCCGATGATGGGCGACGGCCATATCCTGCCTTACCTGGACATCCCGATGCAGCACGCACACCCGGAAGTGCTGAAGCGCATGAAACGGCCGGCGTCCGGCGAGAAGAACCTGGAGCGCATCTTGAAGTGGCGCGAGATGAATCCGAACCTGACGATCCGTTCGACCTTTATCGCTGGTTTCCCCGGTGAGACCGAGGCGGAATTTGAGTACCTGCTGGACTTCCTGAAAGAGGCGCAGATCGACCGCCTGGGCTGCTTTGCCTACTCGCCGGTGGAAGGCGCAACCGCCAACGAACTGGCAAACCCGGTGCCGGAAGAAGTGCGTGAAGAGCGCCGCGGCCGTGTGATGCTGCTGCAGGAAGAGATTTCGCGCAATCGCTTGAAGGCGAAGGTTGGTACCACCGTGAAGGTGCTGATCGATGAGCTGACTCCTAGCGGTGCGATTGGCCGCTCGGCTGCGGATGCGCCGGAGATTGATGGTGTGGTTCACGTCAAGCGTCCGTTTGATCCGAAGAAGAAGCTGGCGGTTGGGCAGTTCTACGACGTTGAGATCACGACTGCCGATGCCCACGACCTGTGGGGCGAGGCTCAGTAAAACCGGTAAACCTGTGTCAGACCCACGGGGTCTGACCCCGCACTACCGGTTTTGGTTAGAATAGGTGCCATGACCAAAAAGCACCTCCAAACCCAAATCATCCACACGGACTACGTGCCGCCCGAAGGCTTCGCCGCTTTCCCCAGCGCCATCCACCACGCGTCCACCGTCCTGTTCAAGAACGTCGCCGCGATGCGTTCAGGCGACTGGAAAGAAAAGAACGCCTATACCTACGGCCTGCACGGCACGCCGACCACCTTCACCCTCGAGGCGCGCCTGTCCGAAATCGAAGGCGGCAACCACTGCCTGCTGGCGCCCAGCGGTCTGGCTGCCATCGCCATGTGCGATTTCGCGCTGCTGAAGTCCGGCGACGACGTGCTCTTGCCCGATAACGTCTACAGCCCCAACCGAGACCTCGGCAAATGGCTGACCGCCGATTTCGGCATCACCGCACGCTTGTATGACCCGATGATCGGCGCCGGTATCGCGGAACTGATCCAGCCCAACACGAAACTGATCTGGACCGAAGCTCCCGGCTCGGTTTCGATGGAGGTTCCCGACCTGCCTGCGATCTGCGCTGCAGCAAAACAGAAGGGTGTGCTGGTCGCACTGGACAACACCTGGTCCGCAGGCCTGGCCTTGCGCGGTTTCGACCTCGGCGTCGATATCGTGATGCAGGCGCTGACCAAATACCAGTCCGGCGGCTCCGATGTTCTGATGGGCGCCCTGGTCACCCGCGACCCGCTCCTGCACGAGCGCCTCAGCATGGCCCATATGCGCCTGGGCATGGGTGTCAGCGCCGACGATACCTACCTCGTGCTGCGCAACCTGCCCACGCTCAAGATCCGCTTCGAAACGCACGATGCCTCCGCGCGCAAGGTAGCGAGCTGGCTGAAAGCGCGTCCTGAGATCCGCAAAGTCCTGCATCCAGCTTTTGACGATTGCCCTGGCCACGACAACTGGAAGCGCGACTTCACTGGGGCCGGCGGCCTGTTCTCCGTTCTGTTCGACGAGAATTTCACTGAAGAGCAGACCGACCGGTTTGTCGACTCGCTCAAGCTGTTTGGCATCGGCTATAGCTGGGGTGGTGCGCACAGCCTGTGCATTCCATACCGCATCCAGGCCATGCGCAAGAGCTGGAAGGAAAAGGGCACGCTGGTTCGTTTCAACATCGGCCTCGAAGATCCCGACGACCTGATCTCCGACATCGAGCGCGCACTGGCAACGATGTGAATCGGGCTCACTTTCATCCTGAAGCCCGAAAATTCGCCTGGCACGACAGAGCAGTGGCTGGGAAATCTTTGGAACAACTGCGACTGGTGCGACGATAGCTGGACTCATGAAAATTCCCCATCATTAGTCGATGAGGGGCGAAGGGTCGCGGCATTGCTCGCGAAGCGCTAGTTAGCTATCTATGCGATTGATCAATACAATGGCGTGCGCGTATTGATCGATCTTCCCTGCTTGCTTACATTGGTCGGACATTTAGCAGGGGAGACCGACATGCAAATTCTGAAAATTGCTGCAGGCGCCGTGCTGTGTGGCGCTACGTGCTTGATTTCAGCGGCGCCGCCAACAAGTTACATGCCCGTGGTGGCGAAGGAAGACTTCCAGGCCACGTTTGAAAGGATGAAGGCAGCGCGGGCGGGTCTGTTACGCGAGCAGGCCGCCTTCCTCGAAAGCCGCTATGACCTGTCGAACCGGCCAGCGGCTGGCGTTACCATGTTCCGCGGCAAGCCGGTGCAAGAAGGAATCCGGGTCAAGCTGCCACGCGGCACAAGCTGGGACAAGCTCGGCGCAATGAGCCCTGATGAGATCCGCGAGAAGGGCTTGTATCCGCAAGGCTTCCTGCCGCTGCCACACCCGAATCATCCCGAAGGCGGCATGCTGTTCCCGCAATTCCACATCGATGAAATCAAGAAGCAGGAACAGCGCGATCTTAATCGCTTCGACCTTGCGTTCGACTTTCCCGATCACCTGCTGCCGGAATTCCCGGCGCCGATGTTCCTGACCACGCGCCCCGACCTCGGCGATGTTTCGAAGGGCAAACTGCTGACCATCGATAACTTCCACCAGATGTTCAACGGCATACTGAATCCCAAGCAGCTTGAAGGCTTGCGGCTGTTGCTGACGCCTTTCCCGCAGCAGCAATTCAACCAGACCGAGGATCGCCGCTCGGAACGCCCTAGCCGCGGCGTCACCTGCTTCGACTGCCACGCGAATGGCCACACCAATGCCTCAACCCATTTGGCAGGGGATGCGCGGCCGCAGGCGTTCCGGCACCGCATTGACACGCCTTCGTTGCGCGGCGTGAACCTGCAAAGGCTATTTGGCTCGCAGCGCGCATTGAAGTCGGTGGAGGATTTCACGGAGTTCGAGCAGCGTGCCGCCTACTTCGACGGCGACCCGGTGATCGCGACCAAGAAAGGCGTCAACGTATTGGAGCGCGGCAGTCAGGTGCATTTCATGGCCGAATTCCAGGAACTGCTGGACTTCCCGCCTGCGCCAAAGCTGGGTGTTACCAGCAAGCTCGATCCGCGCAAGGCGAACGAACAGGAGCTGCGCGGCCAGGCGCTTTTCTTCGGCAAGGCCCAGTGCGCAACGTGCCACACGCCGCCACACTATAGCGATAACTTGATGCACAACCTGCATACGGAGCGGTTCTTCAAGCCGCACGAAGTGAAGGGCGCGATGATGGTGGGCGATGGCCCGATCAAGACGTTCCCTCTAAGGGGGATCAAGGAATCGCCGCCCTACCTGCATGACGGGCGGCTGCTGACGCTCGAGGATACGGTGGAATTCTTCAACCTGATTCTCGAGACGAAACTGACAACGGCAGAGAAGGCCGACCTGGTGGCCTTCCTTCGCACTTTATGAGTCGCCGACCGGGACGTTGTTATTGAGGGCGGTAATGCCGCGAATCAGGCGATAGATCTTCCACAACCAGGCGCCGCCCCATACCATCCACGCGAACAGGATACCGATGAAGGTGATGAAAAGAAGCCAACCGACGACTATCCACACCAGGTACCACCAGAACGAGCGGATCATCCAGCCATGGTGGCTGTGGACGAAGGTGCCGGCACTGTCGTCGCGTTTGATGTAGTTCAGGATCAGCGGGATAAATGACGCGGCGCCGAGCGTAAAAAAAATGCTCAGCCCGTGGCCGAGGTAAAGCCAGAAAGCCCAGTCTTTGGCGGAGCGGGTCTGGTTGTCCAATACGAGTTCTTGTGCCATCTTGGCCCCTTACAGTTTGCGTCCGTCGTAATGCTGGACAGGGTGGGGTTCCAGTTCAATGTCTTCCAGCACGCGGGCATTCACGGCTGCCATGGCATTGCCTTTCGGATCCGTGCCTTCGCCGTAGGTGTGGATGCCGCACTTCGGGCAGAAGCGGTGTTTGATCACGTGCTTGTTGAAAACGTAGGTCGCCTGGTCTTCTTCGGGCGTCAGCAGTTTCAGGCTGGCACGCGGAATGAACCACATCAATGCGCCTTTGCGCTGGCAAATGGAACAATTGCAGGCTACCAGGCCTTCGATCGTGCCTTCTGCTTCAAACTTCACATTGCCGCAATGGCAGCTTCCCTTGTACAGCATTTTTCGCCTCCGGTTAGAATAATTGGCTTGGCGCTAATGATAATGTAATTGCAAGAGGAGTGGGCAAAATGGCGGGTCCGTTGCAGGGAATTAAAGTTATCGAAATTGGGACGCTGATCGCAGCGCCGTTCGCGGCGCGGCTGATGGCGGAATTCGGGGCGGAGGTCATCAAGATCGAGGCACCGGGCGAGGGCGATCCGATCCGCAAATGGCGCAAGCTGCATAAAGGGACTTCGCTGTGGTGGTACCTGCAGTCGCGTAACAAGAAGTCCATTTCCATCAACCTGAAGGCGCCGGAGGGCATCGCACTCGTCAAGCAGTTGTGTGCCGATGCCGATGTGCTGATCGAGAATATGAAGCCGGGCGCGCTGGAGAAGCTGGGGTTGGGCTGGGATGTGCTGCACGCGCTGAACCCGAAGCTGACGATGGTGCGCATTTCCGGGTACGGGCAGACTGGCCCTTACAAGGACCGCCCGGGCTTTGGTGCTATCGGCGAGGCGATGGGAGGCATTCGTTACACCACGGGCGAGGCGGGTGGCGTGCCGGCTCGTGTCGGGGTGAGCCTTGGGGATTCTCTGGCCTCCCTGCATGCAGTGATGGGCGCGTTGATGTCGGTGTTGCGCGTGAAGATGGGGAAGGGCGATGGCCAGGTGGTTGACGTGTCGCTGGTCGAAAGCGTGTTTAACCTGATGGAATCGCTGGTGCCGGAATATGACTTGCTGGGACACGTTCGGGAACGTAGCGGCGGCGCGTTGCCGGGCATCGCGCCATCCAATACCTATCCGACCCGCGACGGTTCATATGTGGTCATCGCCGGCAACAGCAACCCGATCTACAAGCGTTTGATGCACGCAATCGGCCGCGCTGACATGGCGGAAGACCCTCAGTTCGCCCAGAACGACGGCCGTGCCGCCCAGGAAAAGCTGATCGACGCCGCAATCGCCGGCTGGACCTCGGCGCACACTATCGACGAAGTGCTGTCGGTGCTGGAACGCGCCGAAGTACCGGCGGGCCGGATCTATTCGGTCAAGGACATTGTCGCTGACCCGCATTACCAGGCGCGCGATATGCTGCTGGATACCGAGCTGCCAGACGGCGTACACGTGAAGATGCCGGGCATCGTGCCAAAGCTGTCCGAAACGCCGGGCGAGGTGCGCTGGCAGGGGCCGACGCTGGGCGAACACACAGATAGCGTGTTGTCAGCCTTGGGTGTCGCCGCCGCCGCAATCGCGGCGTTGCGCGAACGCGGGATCGTGGCCTAAGACCCAGGGCCGAATCTGTCTTTGCCACCAAGCCAGGCAATTGCCCTGAAAATTAACCACAATAGAGAACATCAAGTTGCAAAAGCCTTTCCCGTATCTTAAGGCCCTGAAGAAGATCTCCTTTGTTTTCTTGTTCGGCACTCTTTCCGCGTGTGTCACCAGCTTCTCTGTAATGGATGAAACCTTGCCCAAGCTCGTTGGGCAGAATTCGTCGGAAGCAGTGAAATATCTTGGATTCCCATCCGAGGAGCGGTCGATCATGGGTAGAAAAGTCTATGTCTGGTCGAATCGAGTCTGGATGCCGGACTCCGCTACCACAACCAACATGACCGGAAAGGTTGGAGGAAAGCCTTTCACCGCCACGTCAACGACGTATGGCGGCAATGGTGGGCACGATGTCATTTGCGAGCTAAGGCTCATCGTACATCGGCTGCTTCGTGCGCGTGCGCGCATTGATGCAAATATGGTGGACGAAGACGATTTTGATGAAGATCGGGAAGGCTGGACGGCAGAACAAGTTTGGGATGCGATGCGAGGCTCGCTGCCGCTAGTCCCCGATCTGGTGGCCAGCCATGGAGATTTTTCGTTGGATAATGTTCTTATTTGTGATGGTGAGGTGGCAGGCTGTATCGATGCCGGGCGAGTCGGCATTGCCGATCGCTACCAGGACCTTGCGGTCGCCTGGAATTGCCTCGGCGAGTTCGGCGCGTCACTTCAGGAGCGATTCCTGGCGCAGTATGGGATCCATGACCTGGGCCGAAGAAAGCTGCAGTTCCATTTGATGCTGGATGAACTGTTCTAAATGAATGAGGAAAGATGTTCAACGCAACCAGCTTGCTTACAAATGATAATCGCGAGTGCCTAATGCGCTCGCTGGAAATGCCTGGCGCAAGCATCCTGGACGTTTGCGCCGTTCAGGCGAGCTACGGTCATTTGCTGGTGCTGAAATCCGATGGCGAGATATGCGGCGTGAACCTCGACGACGGGTTGATGACGAGTTTGTGCTCAGTCGAACTGCCCGAGTTACCAAGTGATGCGGGGCATAGTCATTTTGGTGCCCCGGCTTGGCGGTTGCACTCGAATATAAGCGGAAGGTATTGCGCAATCGTCGTTGACAGGGGGCGCAAGGGCCTCGTCGTGGACACGTCATCCGGTGTGATAACAATGATGCTCGATGGTGGGGATTACTACGAAGAGACGGTCCCTTTTAGCGCATGCTTTCTTCTTGTAGACGGCAAGGACGTTCTTGTCCATCGCAGCGCTTGGAACCGGCTCGATGCCGCGGATCCTGCGACTGGAATTCCGCTCACCGATCGACATATCGCACCGTATGAGGAGGCAGGTGCAAGGCCAGCGCACTATCTGGACTATTTCCATGGCCGGCTATGGCCCAGCCCCGATGGGGGGCGGGTTCTTGATGATGGGTGGGTCTGGCATCCAGTTTCCGTTCCGCGCATCTGGTCTGCTTCGGATTGGGTTCGTCTCAATCCCTGGGAAAGTGAAGACGGTGCGTCCGTTGTTGATCTCGTGTTTCGGGACGATTGGAATACTTCCACTTGCTGGATTGACGACAGCCATGTCGCGATGTGGGGACTGGTGGATTCGGACGACCCGGAAGAGAGCGGGAAACGACCCGGCGTTCAAATTTCTGATGCGGCGTCGAAGGACCGTTCGTCGGATGTACAGTGGCCGATAGAGGCGGACCAGGCGCCGCGAGACCTATTCAGTGATGGAAAGCGTCTCTTCATCGTTGATGAAAAGAGTTTCGCAGTTTGGGATATCGCGTCGCGTACAAGGATTGCCACCTTGCCCAATATTTCGCCCCGAATATACGATGCGAAGCGCGGAACGCTTGTTGCAATTGGAGAAAGCGCCGTGGCTGAAATTGCGCTTCCCTGGCTTGCGGATCAATCTGATTAAAAATGTTCATATCTGACGACGAAATTTCGGCGCTGCTATCGGAGCGCTCAATCTCGCAAGAGTATCCCTGGGTAACAAATGATTTTCAGGAGATCGAGAAATTCTTTAAGTTTCTTTTTGCCGAGACGAGACGGAAGACTCAAGTCAAGTCTCTGGTCGAATGGCAGAACTACGGATCCGGTTATGCTTCTTTCGTAGACGCTTGGTTCTACAGGGAGTCCCCTGATTTTTCCGCCAGCTTTGAACCAGATCGAGGAGAGTCCTACACTGGCTTAGTGGTGGTTCTAAGCCGCCTTTCTCCATACTTCGTTCTGATGGAAGGTGAAAAAAGCTGGAATGCCGAAGGCGGAGGAAGTAGTTATCTGCCGAATCTGGGTTCAGTCGACAAATTCCGAAGCCAGGCGGTGCTTGATCTTGCGAGCGAAGTTCAGGCTATCCTCGAGATACATGGATTAATTCGCTTGAGCCATGAGATGTTGGATAAGCCTATCGACCCTGAATTCGATGTACCTACTGTGCTGTCAGACAGGCCGTTTACCCTATTTGATGCGCTGTTTCATTGGGAGGACTGAGGCCGGGGCCCTTTAAGACGGCCTGACAAGCGAACAAAATGTCCGATTGCCGGACCTGACCCCGACTTTTAATGCGCTAGCAGGTTGAGGATGCCGTCCAGGCCGACGAAGTTGAGGGCTACGTTGGCTTGTTCGCGCACCACTGGCTTGGCGCGGAAGGCGACCGACATGCCGGAGATGCCCATCATCTTCAGGTCGTTGGCGCCGTCGCCCATCACGATGGCTTGCTCCGGCAAGATGCCAATGGCGGCGCAGACGTGTTCGACGGTGTTGCGCTTGACGGTGGCGTCAATGATTTCGCCGGTCACTTTGCCGGTCAGCTTGCCGTCGACGATTTCCAGTTCATTTGCACGGGTGAAGTCGAGGCCAAGGCGCGTTTTCAGGCGCTCGGTGAAGAAGGTGAAGCCGCCCGATACCAGCAGGGTTTTCAGGCCGGCGGCTTGCACCGCTTTCAGCATGTTCTCGGCGCCCATCGACAGGCGCAAGCGTTCTTCGTAGACGCGCTCCAGGGCCGAGGCTTCCAGGCCTTCCAACAGCGCCACGCGGCGCTTCAGGCTTTCGGAGAAATCAAGTTCGCCGCGCATGGCTGCTTCGGTGATTTCCGCCACCTGAGGCTTCAGGCCTTGCATGTCGGCGATTTCGTCGATGCACTCGATGGTGATCAGGGTCGAATCCATATCCATTGCCACCAGCTTGAATTCGTCCAGGCGGCGCACGCCCATCATGTAGGTGGCGTCGAGCTGGGCCGCCTGGGCTGCAATCTCGATGGTCTGGCGCAGGGCCGGTGTGAAGCTGATTCCTTCGCAGCGCACGGCGTTGTCGGAAATCGTCACTACATTCTTCGGCGCGGTCAGGGCGGCAATGCGCTGCAGTCGTGCGGCGCATTCGCCGACGCCTTGCAGCACAAGGTTCATGGTCATGTCGTTGTTCATGTCAGTTGTTTGATGGCGGTCTTGATCTGATTCACGCGGGCCGCCAGGTCAGGCATGTTCGCTGTGATCTTGAGCTTGTCCTGTCCATTCAGCTTGATGTGACGCTGGTTCTGGATCAGGTGGATGATGCGCATCGGGTCGATCGGCGGCTGGGGCATGAACTGCAGGTTGACCGCTTCCGAGTGGGCATCGATCTTGATGATGCCGACGGTCTTGGCGGCGATGCGCAGGCGGTGGGTTTCCACCAGTGCCTTGGCCGGATCGGGCAGTTTGCCGAAGCGGTCGATCAGCTCCTCTTGCAGGTCGTCGATTGCGTTCTGGGTTTCGCAATTGGCCAGGCGTTTGTAGATCGACAGGCGTTCGTGCACGTCGCCGCAGAAGTCCGCTGGTAGCAGGGCCGGCGTGTGCAGGTTGATTTCGGTAGTGGTGGCCAGCGGGGCGGCCAGGTCGGGCTCTTTGCCCGCCTTCAGCGCCCGCACGGCTTCGTTCAGCATATCGGTGTAGAGCTGGAAGCCGACTTCCAGCATTTCGCCGGACTGGTTTTCGCCCAGCACCTCGCCGGCGCCGCGGATTTCCAGGTCATGCATGGCGAGGTAGAAGCCGGAGCCCAGTTCTTCCATCTGCTGGATGGCGTCGAGGCGGCGTTGCGCCTGCTTGGTCAAGCCTTGCACGTCGGTCACCAGCAGGTAGGCATAAGCCTGGTGGTGCGAACGGCCGACACGCCCGCGCAACTGGTGCAACTGCGCCAGGCCGAACTTGTCGGCGCGGTGCATGATGATGGTGTTCGCGGTCGGCACGTCGATACCGGTTTCGATAATCGTGGTGCAGAGCAGGATGTTGTAGCGCTGCGCCACGAAGTCGCGCATCACTTTTTCCAGGTCGCGCTCGTGCATCTGGCCGTGGGCGACTGCGATGCGCGCTTCCGGCAGCATTTCGGTCAGCTTGGCCAGGCGGTTCTGGATGGTTTCGACTTCGTTATGCAGGAAGTAGACCTGGCCGCCGCGTTTCAGTTCACGCAGGACTGCTTCGCGGATGATGGAGTCGTTTTCGCTGCGCACGAAGGTCTTGATGGCAAGGCGTTTTTGCGGCGCCGTTGCGATCACGGAGAAGTCGCGCAGTCCTTCCAGCGCCATGCCCAGGGTACGCGGGATCGGCGTTGCCGTCAGGGTCAATACGTCGACTTCGGCGCGCAGGGACTTCAGCGCTTCTTTCTGGCGCACGCCGAAACGGTGTTCTTCGTCGATGATGACCAGGCCGAGGCGGTCGAATTTGACATCGTCGGACAGCAGCTTGTGGGTGCCGATCACGATGTCCAGCGTGCCGTCCTGCATGCCTTTGATGGCGTTGGCGATCTCTTTGCCGGTGCGGAAGCGCGACATCTCGGCAATGCGCACAGGCCAGTCGGCGAAGCGGTCGGCGAAGGTCTGGGCGTGCTGTTCTGCCAGCAGGGTGGTCGGTGCGAGGATGGCGACCTGCTTGCCGCCCATGACGGCGATGAAAGCTGCGCGCAGGGCGACCTCGGTCTTGCCGAAACCGACGTCGCCGCACACCAGGCGGTCCATCGGCTTGCCGGAGGTCATATCCTTGATCACGTTCATGATCGCGGCTGCCTGGTCGGGTGTTTCGTCGAAGCCGAAGCTGTCGGCGAAGCGTTCGTAATCGTGCGAGGAGTATTCGAATGAGTGGCCCTGGCGCGCGGCGCGGCGGGCATACAGGTTGAGCAGCTCGGCGGCAGTGTCGCGTACCTGTTCGGCAGCCTTGCGCTTGGCCTTGTCCCATTGGCCGGAGCCGAGGGTGTGCAGCGGGGCGTCGTCGGGCGAGGCGCCGGAGTAGCGCGAGATCACATGCAGCTGCGAGACCGGAACATACAGCTTGCTCTCCTTGGCGTATTCCAGGTGCAGGAATTCGGTCTCGCCTTCGCCCAGGTCCATGCTGACCAGGCCCATATAGCGGCCAATGCCGTGGTTGATGTGCACCACCGGGTCGCCGATCTTGAGCTCGGACAGGTCGCGCACCATCGATTCGACTTGCGTGACCGCTTCCTGTTTCTTGCGGCCGGCGCGGCGGCCGGTGCCGGCATACAGCTCGGTCTCGGTGATGAAGGCAATGCCTTCATCCAGTTCGAAGCCGGCGTGCAGCGGCGAAACTCCCAATACAAACTTGGCGTCGCTGGCGAGGAAGCCGTCGAAGCCTTCGATCAGGGCCGGCGACAGGTCGAATTCGGCGAAATACTGTTGCAGGGTCTCGCGGCGGCCGTTGGTTTCGGCGCAGATCATCACGCGGCGGCCGGACTTCATCAGGTAGGCGCGCAGGTTGGTCAGCGGGTCGTCCAGGTGGCGGTTGACCGCGATGTTCGGTACCGGTGCCGACAATTCGGACGAAGGCAGCGACATGTCGCGCGAGATGGCGATCCTTGGGTGCGGCTTGGCCAGTACGAAGAACTGCTCGTCGCCAAGGAAGATGTCTTGCGGCGGCAGGATCGGGCGCTCGCGGTCCGCCTTCAGGAATTTGTAGCGCGATTCGGTATCGGCCCAGAAACGCTTGATGGCGGCGTCGATGTCGCCAACCATCGCCACGCTGGCCTCGGCCGGCAGGTAGTCGAAGAAGGTGGCGGTTTCGTCGAAGAACAGCGGCAGGTAGTACTCGATGCCGGCGGAGGCGATGCCGCTGCTGATGTCTTTATACACCACGGCACGCGACGGGTCGCCTTCGAATGTCTCGCGCCAGCGGCTGCGGAAAGCCGTGCGCGAGGCTTCGTCCATCGGGAACTCGCGGCCAGGCAGCAGTCGCACTTCCTTGACCGGGTACAGCGAGCGCTGGGTATCGGCGTCGAAGGTGCGGATGGTTTCGATGGTGTCGCCGAACAGGTCAAGGCGGTAAGGCAGGGCGGAACCCATCGGGAACAGGTCGATCAGGCCGCCGCGCACCGAATATTCGCCGGGCGACATCACCTGGGTGACGTGGGTGTAGCCGGCCAGGGTCAGTTGCGACTTGAGCCTGGCCTCGTCCAGCGACTCGCCCTGCTTGAAGAAGAAGGTGTAGGCGGCCAGGAACGAGGGCGGCGCCATGCGTACCAGGGCGGTGGTGGCCGGGATGATGGCGACGTCGCACTGGCCGGTCTGGATCTCGTGCAGGGTTGCCAGCCGCTCGGACACCAGGTCCTGGTGCGGCGAGAACGCATCGTAGGGCAGGGTTTCCCAGTCGGGCAGCAAATGGCAGCGCAGGCCGCCGTTGGCAAACCATGGGATTTCGGCCAGCAGGCGCTGGCCGTCGCTGGCCTGCGCTACCACTACGGCCAGCATCTGGCCGCGTGCTTTCAATTCGAGTGCCGCATGCGCCAGCGCGTAGGCGTCACCGGAGCCGAACAGGTTGGGCAACGCGAAGCGGTTGCCGGGCTTGGGAAGTGCTTTTTTGAAGTCGAAAGGCATGCAAACGTGGCGCTAACTGAGGAGACACTAATATGCTGGCCCCACATTATAGTGCAAGCACCTATTCGTAGGCGCCCAGCCGTTTTTGCTCCGATGATGTAAAAAGATTATCGCGCAGTTGCTGGACGGCGGCCTGGTATTCGCTCAGGCCGGCGCTTGCAGAACGGTAGGCAGCGACCCTGCGCAGCCATGCGGCCTGCTCCTGGTCCAGCAGGGCCAGACGGCTGGCGGCTTGCGGGTCGAATGCCGCTGCGCGCAGGCGGAACACGTCATCGTCGCTGGCGCCGCTGCCGCGTGCTGCCGAGACCTGCTGCTCGACGCTCAGCACCCGCAGCGGGGCGCTGCGTTCTTCCCGCAGCGCGGGCGGCAGGTTGCGGTCAAGCTCCGCCATCCGTTGCAGGCGTTGGGCGGGCGTCAGGTTTTTATCGTCCATTAGCGCAAGGCGGGCGATGGCGTCCTGGTCGCGGGCGTCGGTATCGCCGAACAGGCCGGCGGCTTCCGCAGCGGAGAAATAACGCTTGCGCAGCTCCTGCATGGCGAGCAGGCGGCTGCGGGCGGCGGCTGAGAATGAGGCGCTGGATGCTGGGGCACCCTGGCTCCGCTCCGCCTCGGCCAGGGCACGCTTGTAGGCCAGGTATTGGCCGAGCAGGCGCTTGGCTTCGGCGGCAGCGGCGGGTTTCAGGCGCCGTTCCAGCTCCTTCTCGATACCGGCACGGATGGCAGGCAATTGGGCCTCGCCTAGTGCCGACAGGTAGTAGTCGAACAGGTGGCGCAGTTCTGCGTCGACATTCAGCGCGCCACCTTCAGCGGCAACCAGGCGCCCGTCGGGCTGGGTGCCGGCCATCGAGGGGACGAATGGGAGCGCGGTGACTGGCGCCGGCGCTGGCAGCACCGGCTGGGCGCCGGAGCTGGGCGGCTGCGCTCCTGCCACATAAGCCCAGAGGGCCAACGCGCCGGCTGCCGCCACGGCGCACGCGGTCAATCCCGCCCGTCCCCGGGCGTTCACAGGCCCATTCCCTGCAGGCGGTTGGCGTGCTGCCGGAACAGCGTCACCGGACTGGTTTCGAACAGGTGCGTGATGCCGACCATCTGGTTGACCTCATCGAGATGGTTCATCCAGTAGTCGTCGCGGATCACGCGGCCCAGGTGGGAGGAGCAGCTCGCCACCAGGCCGTCGTTCCTGGCGCCGCCAAATGCGATCGAGGTCACGGCCAGGAAGGGATCGGCGGGGTCGAAGATGTTGGTATACGGCGTGCCGCCGCTCCAGGAGAAGTAGTACACGCCATTGGCCTGGTGCGCGCCTTCGCCGCAGGCAGTCGAAGGCAGGCCGGCGGGATGGCGCGCGTTGAAGGCAGCGGTGCCGGCAGTGCTGAGCGATTGTGCCGCGGCGTAGGCATCCTGGGGCAGCGAAGAGCTGCCGGAAATCAGACCGAGGAAGCCGCCCAGCGCGTTGCCAATACTGTACACCAGGTCCGGCGCAGCACCGACCAGGACATCGGCCACCCTGGAGCCTTTATTCACGCCGCCAATGCTGGTCACGGAGGCCACCAGGTCCGGCCTCACCGAGGCGACATAGCGCGAGGTCGGGCCGCCGTGGCTATGGCCAATCAGGTGGACCTTTTCCGCGCCAGTGGCGGCAAGGACCTGGCGCACCTGGAACAGAAGCTGCTCGCCGCGCACTTCCGTACTGTTGGCCGCTGAAACGGAGGTCACATAAACCTGCGCGCCGCCGCTGCGCAGCGCACCCGGGATGCCATAAAAGTATTCGAGTGGCCCCAGGCTGTCGAACCCGAACAGGCCGTGGACCAGGACGATGGGATAGCGGGTCTGCGTGTAGCCGGTTGCGGAAGCGGGGAGTGCGGTGATCGCGATGAACAGTACCGATAGCAGCTGCCAGACGAACTTCTTCATAAAGCCTCCTGTGCTGATTGGTTGTTGGAGAGTCCAATCTAGCACCGGCGACGCGCTGCGCGACAAGATTGCGGAATTAGCACGGTGGGTTCCTTCAGTGCCAAATCACTTTGTTGCACGAATGGCGCACGGGCATGCGATTCCGTTGACGCACGGGAATTTAAGTCCGATGCCGGGAAAAGTTTCAGGCTGGGCAGAGCAGCAGGATGGCCGTGATGTTGTCGCGGCTGCCATCCAGCTTGGCTTTTTCGATCAATGCGGCACAGGTTTCAGGCAAGTTATCCGGGCCGGCGTTTGCCAACAGTGCGGACAAATCCTCCTGCGTCGAGGCCCCGTACAAGCCATCACTGCATAGCAAATAAAGGTCGCCGGGCGCCAGCTTGTGGGTGAACACGTCCGGACGCACCTCTTCGCCTGGTCCAATGGCCTGCAGCAGCAGGTTCCGCGGCGGCAGAATGCCTTTCATGCCAGCCTCCAGCGCCTGCTGGTACAGCGTCTGATCGTGGGTGAGCTGCGCCAGGTGCCCGTCGCGATAGCGATAGATACGGCTATCGCCGACGTGGAAGATGAACGCGGGGCCGTCTGCCTGCGGCTGCCACATGCCGGTCAGCGTAGTCCCCATCCCATAGCCGTCTGCCAGGCCGGCGGCTGAATTGTTGCGGAACAGGGTACTGTTGGAAAACAGGACCGCTTCATGCAACTGGCGCAGCGCCTCCGTATCGCTGCCCGGCACGTGCTGGGCGCGCAGGTGCTTCCACACCAGCAGCAAGGCTTCGGTGCTGGCGATATCGCCACCGACATGGCCCCCCATGCCGTCGGCGACGGCGACCAGGTTCGATTCCGGCAGCAGCAGCAGGTTGTCCTGGTTGCTGGGGCGTACTGTGCCCACGTCAGTCAATCCATAGGCCAGGCCCATGGCCATCTGCTGCAATACCGGCGGCGACAGCGGGATCATTTGATTTGCTCCGCAAACTGCAGCACGCGGGCCGGCGGCATCATGCCGAGCTGGCGTGCCACGTCCATGTTGACGAGGTAAGAGTAAGTACCCGGCGTTTCAATCGGAAGCGCGGCGGGCTTGACGCGATGGTACAGGATCTGGGCCGCCTTATGGGCGGTCAGGCGCCCGACATTCTTATAGCCGGCCACCAGGCCAAACAAGGCGCTGCCGTCGCGCAGCGCTACCTCGGCGGCGGAAAATACCGGCAGGCCGAGCGCCAATGCGGTTTCCGTGACCAGGATGCGCTGGGAAGCGATGAAGCTGTCGGGGCCGATATAGATCAGTTGCGTCTTGCGTTCCGCGAACTCCTGCAGCATTTCAGGAATTGCGTCGGGGCGCGGTTGACCGGTCTCGTCCAGCGGTACCGCATGGGCTGTGAATTCAACCCCGATGTGTTCCGATTCCGCGCGCATTTCGCGCATGGCGACTTTGGCATTCACTTCGTTCGGGCTGAAGATGGCGCCAATGCGGTCGAAACGGCGGTAAGTCTGGATCGCGTTCATTTGCTGGCGCGCCGGCACCACGTGGCTGACACCCGTCAGGTTGCGCCGGGAAGTGGCCAGGCCTGGCACCAGGCCGGCCGCAATCGGCGCGGAAACCATGGTGAACACGATGGGAATTTCAAACTCCTTGGCAGCCACTGCCAGGCTGACCGGAGTGCCCCAGGTGTAAATCAGGTCTGCGTGCCAGGCGCGGGCTTCATCCAGCAAGGCTGGCACGCGGCTGGCGTCCATGTCCACGCTGCGCACCATGATCTCCGCGTCAAGGTGCTTGTCCCTGAACCATTGGTGAAAGCCGGCTTCAACGTCGGTCTCGCCGCGGAACAGGATCATGTAGATGCGCGGGACATGTGGGCTGGCACCGTAGGCGCTGGCGGCCGGGGCGATGGCTGCCAGCGGTGCAAGCACCGCGGCAGCGCCGAGCAGGCGCCGGCGCCGGAACGATGGAGCCCGTTGGCCCGGCATGCTCAGGTACCCACCGGGGCTTGCTGTTGCGGGACTTGCTGAAGCGCAGGCTGGCTTGGCGGCATGGGTTGCGCTGGCGCCGCCGGCGTGGCTGGCGGCTGCTGCGTGCCGTCGGCCGGCACTGGCGGCTCGCCTTCGGCAGGCACGTCGCCCATGTCGATTGCCAGTACGGTCGGATCGTTGGCGTATTCCTCCAGCAGCCAGTCGCCGTTCATCTGCACCACACCTTCCGGTACTGGACGGTCGATCGGCGGATGCTTTGGCAGCGCCGAGCGCATATAGTCCATCCAGATCGGCAGCGACAGGGTGGCGCCGAACTCGCGGCCGCCGAGCGACTTCGGTTCGTCGTAACCCATCCAGGCCACGGCTACCACGCCGCCGCCATAGCCGGCGAACCAGCCGTCGAAGGAATCGCTGGTGGTGCCGGTCTTGCCGGCCAGGTCAGGGCGGCCAAGGCGGCCGGCCGCAGCGCCGGTACCGCTGCGGGCGACATCGCGCATCATGCTGTCCATGATGAAGACATTGCGCTCGTCAAGCACTCGCTCGCCGGAAGTGGCCGGCGCCGGCGGCTGGATGTCCATGATCGGCACGCCCTTGGAGTCGGTCACGCGCGAAATCAGGAATGGCGTAGCCTTGTAGCCGCCATTGGCAAAGACCGCATAAGCGCCCGCCAATTGCAGCGGTGTGACAGCACCGGTGCCCAGCGCCATGGTGAAGTTCTTCGGATGGCGCGACAGGTCGAAGCCGAAGCGGGCCAGGTAGGTGTGGGTATCGTCCAGGCCCGAGGCGCGCAGGATACGCACCGAAGGCACGTTTTTCGACGCGGCCAGCGAGCGGCGCATGGTGACCTGGCCGTCGAACTTGCCGTCGTCGTTCTGCGGTTTCCAAGGCTGGCCAATCGAACTGCCCGGCAGTTCCAGCGGTTCGTCGGCGACCACCGTGCCAGGGCCGAAGCCCTTGGCAACAGCGGCGGAGTAGATGAATGGTTTGATCGAGGAACCCGGCTGGCGCCAGGCCTGCGTCACGTGGTTGAACTTCTGCAGGCCGTAGTCGAAGCCGCCCACCATGGCCTGGTAGGCGCCAGTGTTGGCGTCCAGCGCCACGAAAGCCGCGGCAACTTGCGGCACCTGGGTGATGGCCCAGGCCTTCTTTTCGTTTTGCATGACGCGGATCACGGCACCGGGACGGATCGCCGAAGCCGGCTTGGCCTTGCTGGACAGTGCCGCTGCGGCCAGCTTCAGGCCGTCGCCGCTGATCGACAGCACGTCGCCGTCCGAAGTCTCGGCCTTGACCTGGGTAGGGCTGGCATCCAGCACCACGGCCGGGATCAGGCCATCGCTGACCACGCGCTTGCCCAGCACCTCATCGATTGCGTCGCCGCGTTCTTCCTCGTCGGCAGGCAGTTCGATATAGGCTTCCGGGCCGCGGTAGCCGTGGCGCTGGTCGTAGGCCACCACGTTGCGGCGCACGGAATCGTAGGCCGCTTCCTGGTCGCGCGACTGGATGGTGGTGTAGACGTTGATGCCCTTGGTGTAGCTCTCTTCCTTGTACTGCGCGAATACGGCCTGGCGCGCCAGTTCGGCCACATATTCGGCATGGACGTCGAATTCCTGTCCGCGGTGGTTGACGTGAAGCTGTTCCTTCTTCGCTTTTTCGTACTGCGCTTCAGTGATGTATTCGAGCTCGAACATGCGTCGCAATACGACCTGCTGGCGCGAGCGGGCTTTCTTCGGATTGACGGCAGGGTTATTGCGCGAAGGGTTTTGCGGCAGGCCGGCCAGCATCGCCATTTCGGCAATCGACAATTCCTTCAGCGACTTGCCGAAGTAGGCCTGGGATGCGCTGGCAAAGCCGTAGGAGCGCTGGCCCAGGTAAATGTTGTTCATGTACAGCTCGAGGATCTTGTCCTTGTCCAGCGCGGCCTCGATGCGATAGGCCAGCATCGATTCGGCGATCTTGCGCGTGATGAACTTGTCCTTGCTGAGGTAAAAATCGCGCGCTACCTGCATCGTGATGGTCGAGCCGCCCTGGCGGAAGCTGCCGCGCAGGTTGGCACGCGCCGCGCCCAGCACGCGCCGCCAGTCGATGCCGCCGTGTTCGTAGAAGCGCGAGTCTTCAATTGCCAGCACGGCTTGCTTCATCAGCTCAGGCACTTCGGCGATCGGGGTGAAATCACGGTGCTCTTCGCCGAATTCGCCGATCAGCACCTTGTCCGCCGTGTAAATGCGCAGCGGGATCTTGGGCCGGTAATCGGTGACCGCTTCCAGCGTTGGCAGGTTAGGGCGGATCACGAAGGCGGCATAACAGACCAGGGCGATGCCGCCAGCGACGGTGGCGAGGCCTGCGCCGACACCGGCGCGGATAACGTTGCGGCGGTTCAGCCAGGAAGGACGATTGATCAAATCAGCTCTCTCGGTTGCTAAGTCGGGGAATTATAGACTACTCGCCAGTTGCTACTTCATTGCTATATATGCCATAGTCCTAGGTGTTTTAGTCTAAAAGGATTTACGTGTTCCGTCCCTATATACCCGACGAGGCGCGGCTGCCGGAGATGACTTTCCGCGCCTTGTTCCTCGGAACCCTGCTTGGCATGGTGTTTGGCGCTTCTTCGCTGTACCTGGTCCTCAAAGTCGGCTTGACTGTCAGCGCATCGATTCCCGTAGCGGTAATTGCGATCACTTTCTTCGGCCTGGCAAAAAAAATGGGCGGCAAGGATGCCAGCATCCTGGAGAACAGCATTGCGCAGACTGCCGGATCGGCGGGCGAATCGATTGCCTTCGGCCTTGGCGTAACCATGCCCGCCATCCTGATCCTGGGCTTCGAACTGGAAATCTGGCGCGTGATGCTGGTCGGTGTGCTGGGCGGCCTGCTTGGCATCCTGATGATGATCCCGATGCGCCGCACCATGATCGTGGACCAGCACCATGAGCTGAAATTCCCGGAGGGGACTGCGTGCGCCGAAGTGCTGAAGGCGGCAGCCAGCGATTCTTCGCGCCAGGCGGCAGGTGAGCCGGTACAGGGCGAATCGGAAGCCGCGCGCGATGCACGGCGCCGCGCGCGCCTGATTTTCGGCGGCTTTGGTATCGGGTTGCTGTACAAGGCGCTGAACGTCTCGTTCAAAGGCTGGAAGGATACGCCGGAAGTAGTGCTGGGGGCGCCGCTGAAGGGGGGCTCGATCGGGGCCGAAGTATCGCCGGAGTTGCTGGGCGTGGGCTATATCATCGGCCCGCGCATTGCGCTGACGATGACGGCGGGCGGCGTGCTGTCCTACCTGCTGCTGATCCCGATGATCAAATTCTTCGGCGACCCGCTGACCACCATCCTGGCCCCGGCCACCATGCTGATTTCCGACATGGGGCCGGACGATGTGCGCGGCGCCTACATCCTGTACATCGGCGCGGGCGCGGTGGCGGCAGGCGGCCTGATTGCACTGCTGCGTGCCATGCCCATGATCTGGCGCAGCCTGGCCGCCGGCCTGGCCGGTGTCGGCAAGGGCAGCAAGGCCGATGCCGCGCGCCGCACCGAGCAGGATATTCCGATGAAGTGGGTGGTGATTGGTTGCCTGGGACTGATTGCAGTGATCACGGCATCCGCGCCCTTGCATATGAATCTGCTGGGGGCCTTGCTGATCCTGGTGTTCGGCTTCCTGTTCTCCACTGTTTCCTCGCGCCTGACTGGTGAAATCGGTTCGTCTTCCAATCCGACTTCGGGCATGGCCGTGGCGACCCTGCTGTTCACCTGCCTGATCTTCCTGATGGTCGGCTGGACCGGCGGCCAATATTACGTGACGGCGCTGTCGGTGGGCGCGATTGTCTGCATCGCGTCGGCCAATGCCGGTACGGTGTCGCAGGATTTGAAGACCGGCTTCCTGGTCGGCTCCACGCCACGCCTGCAGCAGTACGCCATGCTGGTTGGCTCGCTGGCTTCGGCCTTGCTGCTTGGCCCGATCCTGCTGCAACTGAATAGTTCCAGCACGGTCTACGTGCCGGCGGCCCAGGTTGCACCGGGACTGGCGACCGATGCCGCACGGCTGACCGCTACGGCACGCCTGGATGGCCCGCAGGCGGCCAGCGACACTGCCACCTACAAGGTGTGGCAGAAGCCGGACGCTCAGGGCGGCCCGGAAGGCAAATACCTGGTCGCGCCGGACGGCAAGGCGGTCTGGTTCGTCGATCCCGGGATTAACGGCACCCACCACAAGCGCCCCGACGGCACCGAGGTGCGCAAATACGATGCCCCGAAGGCAGTGCTAGTGTCTTACATCATCAAGGGCATCCTCGACCAGCAATTGCCGTGGACGCTGGTGATGCTGGGCGTAATGATTGCGGTGGTGCTTGAAATGTCGGGCGTGCAGTCCTTGTCGTTTGCCGTAGGAGTCTACCTGCCGCTGTCCGCCACGCTGCCGATTGCGGTGGGCGGTGTCCTGCGCTGGCTGGCCGACCGCCGCAACAACAAGCTACCGGAATATGCCGGCATGAACGAGGAAGAATTGCAGGCGGCAGGCGACCGCAGCGAGGGCGTGCTGCTGGCTTCGGGCTATATCGCAGGCGGCGCGCTGGCCGGCATCGTGATTGCGATCACCGCCGGCGTCATGACCAACTTCGATGCAGCGGTGACTGCGTGGGCAGAAAGCAGCAATCCATTCTTCAGCGGCCCGACGGCCGATTTGCTGTCCTTGCTGCCTTATGCTGTAATCATGGCGCTGCTGCTGTGGGCAGCGCGGGAAAAATCCACACGTTAAAGGAGGCTGGGCGATGAGGAAACTGGGTGCGGCGGGCCTGTTGTTGACAATGGGAGCGGCAAGTGCCGCCACGCAAACGGTCGACTGCGGCCGGCTGCTGGACGTCAAAGCCGGCATCTGGCGCGAGAAAGTCACGGTGCACATCGAGAATGGTTCCGTGAAGGCGATCGAGCCGACCAGAGGCAAAGGCGACGTGGACCTGAGCGCCATGTCCTGCATGCCCGGCTTCATCGACATGCATGTGCACCTGACCAGCCAGACCCAACCCCAGGTCGAAGCCCTGCGCGGCCAGATGACGCTGGACGCTATCGACCGCGCCTATGATTCGGTGGCCTTTGCCGAGCGCACGCTCAAGGCCGGCTTTACCACGGTGCGCGACCTGGGCGCCAACGAAGGGCTGAACATCGCCATGAAGCGCGCCATCAATACCGGTGCGATCGTTGGCCCTCGCATGTTCACGGCCGGCAAGTCCATTGCCACCACCGGCGGCCATGCCGACCCAAGCAACGGCCAGTCGCGCGAACTGCGCCACCTGCATGGCACGCCTGGCCCGGACGAAGGCGTGGTCAATAGCCCCGACGAAGCCCGCCAGGCCGTGCGCGCCCGCTATCAGGAAGGTGCGGACGTGATCAAGATTACCGCCACCGGCGGGGTCCTGAGCCAGGCCAGCAGCGGCATGAACTCGCAATTCGTTGAGGCGGAACTGAAAGCGCTGGTCGCTACCGCCAGGGACTACGGCTTCAAGGTCGCGGCGCACGCCCACGGCGCTGAAGGCATGAAGCGCGCCTTGCGGGCCGGCGTGGACTCGATCGAGCACGGCACCTTCATGGACGACGAAGCGATTGCCCTGTTCAGGAAAACCGGTGGCTGGTACGTGCCAACCATCAGCGCCGGCCGCTATGTCGCAGACAAGGCGAAGGAAGCGAATTATTATTCACCACTGGTACGTCCGAAAGCTGCCGCCATCGGTCCTCAGATCCAGGGGACTTTTGCCCGTGCCTACAAGGCGGGCGTAAAGATCGCTTTCGGTACCGATGCCGGCGTCTTCCCGCATGGCGAAAATGCCAGGGAATTCGCCTATATGGTGGAAGCGGGCATGCCGGCGCTCGAGGCAATCCGCTGCGCCACGCTCAGCGCCGCGTCGCTGCTGGGCCAATCCAGCCGCCTTGGCTCGCTGGAGCCGGGCTTCGCGGCCGACATTGTGGCGGTGGCGGGCGATCCATTGAAAGACATCACCCTGCTGCAGAAGGTAGGATTCGTGATGAAGGAAGGCGTTGTTTATAAACAGTAGTCGGGGAGCGCATGGCGGACGTAGATTGCGATGTACTGGTAGTTGGCGGCGGGATTAATGGGGCGGGCATAGCGCGCGATGCTGCGGGCCGCGGCCTGTGTGTCGTCCTGTGCGAGAAGGATGACCTGGCCTCGCACACCTCGTCGGCCTCGACCAAGTTGATTCATGGTGGCTTGCGCTACCTCGAATACTATGAGTTCCGGCTGGTGCGCAAGGCGCTGGCCGAACGCGAAGTGCTGCTGCGCAGTGCGCCGCACATCATGTGGCCATTGCGCTTTGTGATGCCGCACGATGCTGGCCAGCGTCCGGCGCTGCTGATACGCGCCGGCCTGTTCCTCTACGATATGCTGGCCAAGCGCGAGCTGCTGCCTGGTTCGCGCGGCATCAACCTGCGTTCTCATCCGGCGGGACGGCCGTTGAAAGAGACCTTCAGTGCCGGCTTCGAATATTCCGATGGCTGGGTCGACGATGCCCGGCTGGTGGTGCTGAATGCGATGGACGCTTGCGCCAAAGGCGCTTGTATCCTGACCCGTACCACCTGCGTTGGCGTCGAACGCCTCGCCGATCATTGGGTAGCCACGCTGCGCAAGGCCGATGGCACCGAAAAGCGCATCACAGCGCGCACCATTGTTAACGCGGCCGGTCCGTGGGCGCAGTCTTTCATCCAGTCCGCGGGGGCCAGGCAGGAGTCGCGGCACCTGCGGCTGGTCAAAGGCAGCCATATCGTGGTACGCCGCATATTCGAGCATGACCAGGCCTATATTTTCCAGAACAGGGATGGCCGTATCGTGTTTGCCATCCCGTATGAACGGGACTTCACGCTGATCGGCACCACCGATCTGGAATACAAAGGCGATCCGCAGCGGGTCGCAATCGACGAAAGCGAAATCCGCTACCTGTGCGAACTGGCCAGCGATTACTTCCGCGAGCCGGTGCGTCCGGCCGACGTGGTGTGGACCTACGCCGGGGTGCGTCCGTTGCTGGAAGATGCCGCAGCCGACGCCAAGGCCGTGACGCGCGACTACTTCCTGGAGCTGGACAAGGAAGGCGCGCCGCTGCTGAATGTCTTTGGCGGCAAGATCACAACCTTCCGCAAGCTGGCGGAAGATGCGGTGGACATCCTTTGCAAAACGCTCGGCAGGCCGGAGCAAGGCTGGACCGAGAGGGCATGCCTTCCCGGCGGCGACCTGTTCGGCGCCATGCCGCAAAACCGCTCGGTGCTGGAGTTTTGCGACTGGGCCGCGGCCGTGCAGGTGAAATATGCCTGGCTGCCGCAGGAGCTGGTGAGGCGTTATGCACGCGCATACGGCACGCGCGTGCACACGCTGCTCGAAGGCTGCGCGTCGCTGGCCGATATGGGAGAGGAAATCCTGCCAGGCCTGTACGCTGCGGAAGTAAGCTACCTGCGCCGCAAGGAGTGGGCTGTTACGGCTGCCGACATCCTGTGGCGGCGTTCCAAGCTCGGCCTGCACTTGCCGGCAGGAGCAGAAGCCAGGCTCGATGCCTGGCTTGCAGCAAATTAAAAGAAAGGCAGCCGAAGCTGCCTTTTTTGTTGCTTGAAAAATGGGGACGTACCCCATTTTTTTATTTCACGCCGTGCATCAGTTTCTGGATGAACGGGGCCAGGACGAAAAGCAACACGCCGCCACCGATCAGGATCCAGAAGCCCTGGGTGTAGCCGATCAGTGCCGATTCGACGGTCATGCCGTGCTCGCCGGACATCATCGAAGCCACGATACCCGACAAATTGTTGCCGATGCCGGTGGACAGGAACCAGCCGCCCATGCCCATGCCAACCAGTCGGGTCGGAGCCAGCTTGGTCACCATCGACAGGCCGATCGGGGACAGGCACAGCTCACCAATGGACTGGATCACGTAGACCATGAACAGGGTCCAGAACGGGATCATTTTCTTGTCGTCGACCAGGTGGGTCAGCGCGTACATCAGCAAGCCGAATGCCAGGCCATTGCCGATAATACCCAGTGCGAACTTGCGCGGGATCGATGGATTCTGGCCGCGCTTGCCCATCCAGACCCAGATCGCCGCCACTACCGGCGCGAAGAAGATGATGGCGAGCGAGTTGACGGACTGGAACCAGGCAACCGGGAAGTTCATGAAGCCCAGGTCGCGGTTCACGATCTGGTCGGCCAGGAAGGTGAAGGAGGAACCGGCCTGCTCGAAGAAGCACCAGAACATGATGTTGAAGGCGAAAATCACCATCATGGCGATGGTCTTGTCGCGCGCCACAGGGCCGTTACGAACGCCTTCGACGATCAGCATTACCACCAGGATCAGGAACAGCACGGTCAGCACGCCTTGCAGTTTTTCTGCGCCCAGCGCCAGCAGGCTGTACACGACAGGGATCATGACCAGTGCGCCCAGTGCCACGTAGGCAATGCGCATCGGGTTCTTGGCTTCCGGTGCTGGTTCGCCAATGCCCTTCAGGCCGCGGCGGCCCAGGTAGAACCAGAACAGCGAAATGATCATGCCGATACCGGCGGAGATGAACACGATCTTGTAGGCAGGGATGTCGCCGTCGGAGAACACTTTCTGTGCCAGCAACTGGGTCAGGATCGGGGCTACGAAGCCGCCGACGTTGATGCCCATGTAGAAGATGGTAAAGCCGGAATCGCGGCGGGTGTCGCCCAGCGAATACAGCTTGCCGACCATGGTCGAGATGTTCGGCTTGAACATGCCGTTACCGACGATGATGGTCGCCAGGCCGAACTTGAAGATCGTCGGATCCGGTATGGCGATCATGAACAGGCCGGCCGCCATGAAACTCGCACCGACCAGGATGGAACGCTGGTAACCCAGCACGCGGTCAGCGACATAGCCACCGAACAGTGCTCCGGCATACACCAGCGCCAGGTAGGAACCGTAAGTCAGGTTGGCCGCTGCCTGGCCCGATGCGTCGCCGTGATAGAACTGCGAAACGATGTACAGCACCAGTGCCCAGCGAATCCCGTAAAACGCAAAGCGTTCCCAGAACTCCGACATGAACAGCATCCAGAGCGGAGCAGGGTGACCCATGATCTGCCTGAACTCAGGGATTTTAACCTCGGTGGTTTGCGTGGTAGGACCGCTCATGCGGTTTCTCCTGGTCGAAAAAAAGTCGCATTTTAATCTACCCGCGCGGTTGAAGGGCAATTTCGCGTGCTGCACAGCAGCATTGTGGTATGTTTGCCAAGCTTGCGTCTGTGAATCGGCATAGCAAGAGCGTATATTGAAGGTGCAGTCCCCCAAAAGTTAAATAAAAGGATTTATGTATCATGGACAGCAACGTTGTCGATACTCTCATTGCTCCGGAGGGCAGGCTGGAAGTCCTGTCCAAGGCGGAGGTGGTCCAATTGCTCGACTCGGGCAAAGGCGGCCTCTATAACATCTTTCGCAACTGCGCCCTGGCGGTGCTGAATTGCGGCAGCACGATCGACGATGGAAAGGAATTGCTGGATCGCTTCAAGTCGTTTGACATCAACATCCTGCAGCGCGAGCGCGGGATCAAGCTGGAAATCAAAGGTGCGCCGGCCATCGCTTTCGTCGACGGCAAGATGATCAAGGGTATCCACGAGCACCTGTTTGCGGTGCTGCGCGATATTGTCTTTGTCAGTAACGAAGTCACGGGGAATCCGAAGTTCGATCTGGCCCGCAGCGAGGGTATTACCGATGCGGTGTTCCATATCCTGCGCAATGCGAATGTGCTGAAGCCGCAGCTCAATCCCAACCTGGTGGTGTGCTGGGGCGGACATTCGATCAACCGCGCTGAATATAATTATTCGAAGGAAGTCGGCTACCAGCTTGGCCTGCGGGGGCTGGACATCTGTACCGGTTGCGGGCCGGGCGCGATGAAGGGGCCGATGAAAGGCGCCACCATCGGCCATGCCAAGCAGCGTTTTACCGGCGGGCGTTACCTGGGCATTACGGAGCCGGGCATCATCGCGGCGGAGTCGCCGAACCCGATCGTGAATGACCTGGTGATCATGCCGGACATCGAGAAGCGGCTGGAGGCCTTCGTGCGCGTCGGCCATGGCATCTGCGTGTTCCCGGGCGGTGCCGGCACGGCGGAGGAGATCCTGTACATCCTCGGCATCCTGCTGCATCCGGATAATGCGGAGATCCCGTTCCCGCTGATCTTTACCGGTCCGGAAACGGCGCGCGAGTATTTCGTGCAGATCAATGAGTTCATCGGCCTGACCCTGGGCGCGGAAGCGCAGAAGCGCTACAAGATCATCGTCGACGGTCCGGAACTGGTGGCGCAGGAGATGCAGGAAGGGATGAAGCAGGTGCGCGAATTCCGCAAGTCGCGTTCGGACGCCTATTACTTTAACTGGGCGCTGAAGATCGATGATGAATTCCAGCGCCCGTTCGCGCCGACCCACGAAAACATGCGCAACCTGAGCTTGCACAAGAACCAGCCGGTGCATGTGCTGGCAGCTAACCTGCGCCGGGCGTTTTCGGGCGTGGTGGCGGGGAATGTGAAGGAAGAGGGCATCCGTACCATTGAGAAGTACGGCCACTTCGAGATCCACGGCGACAAGGAAATCATGGGGCCGATGGATGCGCTGCTGGCTTCTTTCGTGGCGCAGAGCCGGATGAAGCTGGCGGGCAAGGCATACACGCCTTGCTACCGCGTGATCCAGTAAAACAGTTGAGCCCGTGTCACACTTGGGGTGTGACCCCAGGGTGTGACACGGGCTCGGCCGTATGGCTGTTTTTAGTCTTCTTTACGCAGGTGCGGGAACAGCAGCACGTCGCGGATGTTTGGCGAGTCGGTCAGCAACATCATCAGGCGGTCGATGCCGATGCCGCAGCCGCCGGCTGGCGGCATGCCGTATTCCAGGGCACGGATGAAGTCTGCGTCGTAGTACATCGCTTCGTCGTCGCCGGCTTCCTTGGCCTTCATCTGGGCCAGGAAACGGGCCGACTGGTCTTCGGCGTCGTTCAGCTCGGAGAAGCCGTTGGCGATTTCGCGGCCGACCATGAACAGTTCGAAGCGCTCGGTGATGCCTTCGCGGGTGTCGGAAGCGCGGGCCAGCGGCGACACTTCGATCGGGTAGTCGATGATGAAGGTCGGTTCCCACAGTTGCGCTTCGGCGGTTTCTTCGAACAGCGCCAGTTGCAGCGCGCCCAGGCCGGCGGTGGCGAATGGCTTCACGCCGAATTTCAGCAGTTCGGCTTTCAGGAAGTCCATGTCGTTCAGCTGCGCTTCGGTGTAGCCTGGCGCATACTTGTTGATGGCGCCGCAGATGGTCAGGCGCTGGAATGGCTTGGACAGGTCAAGTTCGCGGCCGCCGTAGGTCAGCACGGCAGTGCCCTTGGCGTCGACTGCGGCCTGGCGGATCACCTTCTCGGTGAAGTCCATGATCCATTCGTAGTCGGTGTAGGCCGCGTAGAACTCCATCATGGTGAATTCAGGGTTGTGGCGAACCGACACACCTTCGTTACGGAAGTTGCGGTTGATCTCGAACACGCGGTCGAAACCGCCCACCACCAGGCGCTTCAGGTACAGCTCGGGAGCGATGCGCATGAACATCTGCATGTCCAGCGCGTTGTGGTGGGTAATGAAAGGCTTGGCCGATGCGCCGCCCGGGATCGGGTGCAGCATCGGGGTCTCGACTTCCATGAATTCGTTGGCTTCCATGAAGCGGCGGATCGAGGAGATCGCGGCGGTACGCGCCTTGAAGGTGCGGCGGGTTTCTTCGCTGGTGATCAGGTCGACGTAGCGCTGGCGGTACTTGGTTTCCTGGTCGGCCAGGCCGTGGAACTTGTCCGGCAGCGGGCGCAGGGCCTTGGTGATCAGGCGCACTTCGCTGACTTTGATGGTCAGTTCGTCGGTCTTGGTCTTGAACAGGGTGCCGGTCACGCCCAGGATGTCGCCCAGATCCCAGCCGCGGAAGGCTTCCATTGCTTCTTCGCCGCTGGTGTCCACGGTGACGTAGATCTGGATGCGGCCGTCGGCTTTCTGGCCGGAGGAGTCCTGCAGGGTTGCGAAGGCGGCTTTCTTGCCGGCTTCGCGGCGCAGCATCATGCGGCCAGCCAGGACCACGGTCACAGGCGCGGCTTCCAGTTCTTCGCGGGTCTTCTCGCCATACTGTATGTGCAGGTCGGCGGCCTTGTGCTGAGGGCGGAAATCGTTAGGGAAGGCGACGCTCTGTTTTTCGCGGATGGCAGCCAGCTTGGCGCGGCGCTCGGCGATGATCTTGTTGTCGTCCTGGCCTGGTGCCTGGTCTTGCACTTGGTTTTCCGTAGTCATGGTTTGATTAGTTTGTCAGTGTATTGATATTGATTTCGCTGAAGTCGCGTGCAATGCAGATCACATTGTCGAAAGTACTGAACGCTTCAGCAGGCAAAGTGGTTGTCAGGACGACGCAGCGCATGCCGGCTCGGCGCGCTGCTTCCACGCCCAAAGGCGCGTCCTCGAACACGATGCAGTGCGCCGGATCGGCGCCGCAGCGTTCGGCTGCCAGCAGGAATACGTCGGGTTCCGGCTTGCCGCGTTGGACGTCGGCGGCGCCGACGACGGTGTCGAACAGTTCGCGCACACCCAGGCCATCCAGCGTGAAGTCCACGTTGGATGGCGGCGCGGCGGTGCCGACTGCCAGGCGGATGCCGGCAGCCTGCGCTGCGCTCACCAGCGCGCCAAAGCCTTCGGCAGCGCGCAGGTGTGGCGCGTAGATTTCGCGGTACAGCACTTCCTTCTCGTCGATCAGCGCGGTCACGTCGTCATGCGCCAGGCCCTCGCCGAGGTATTGGCGCATGATTTCGTGGCCGGTGCGGCCGGCGGTGGCGGCAAAGAATGCCGCTTCGTCGACAGCATGGCCGCGGCGGCCGAAGAACTCCAGCCACGAGCGGGTGTGGAAACCCATGTTATCGACGATGGTGCCGTCCATGTCGAAGATGAAGGCGCGCTGCTGCGTCATGCTTTAGATGCCTTGCTTCAGGGACGCGGAGATGAAGTCGTCCAGGTCGCCGTCCAGCACGCCCTTGGTGTTGCCGGTCTCGAAGTTGGTGCGCAGGTCCTTGATGCGGGACTGGTCCAGCACGTAGGAACGAATCTGGTGGCCCCAGCCCACGTCGGTCTTGGAGTCTTCCAGCGACTGCTGCTCGCTCATGCGCTTGCGCAGTTCCAGTTCGTACAGCTTGGCCTTCAGCATGTCCATCGCTTCAGCCTTGTTGCGGTGCTGGGAGCGGTCGTTCTGGCACTGCACGACGATACCGGACGGGCCGTGGGTAATACGCACCGCGGAGTCGGTCTTGTTAATGTGCTGGCCACCCGCACCGGATGCGCGATAGGTGTCGATACGCAGGTCGGCAGGGTTGATCTCGATCTCGATCGAATCATCCACTTCCGGATAGACGAACAGCGACACGAACGAGGTGTGGCGGCCGCCCGAGGAGTCGAACGGGGACTTGCGCACCAGGCGGTGCACGCCAGTTTCGGTGCGCAGGTGGCCATAGGCGTATTCGCCGTCCACTTTCAGGGTGGCGGTCTTGATGCCGGCAACTTCGCCCTCGGACTCTTCCATCACCTCGACCTTGAAGCCCTTGCGTTCGCAATAGCGCAGGTACTGGCGCAGCAGCATGGAGGCCCAGTCCTGGGCTTCGGTACCGCCGGCGCCGGCCTGGATGTCGATGAAGCAGTTGTTCGGGTCCATCGGATTGCTGAACATCCGGCGGAATTCCATCTGTTCGATGGTCTTCTGGATTTCTGCAGTATCCGCAATCACGGCTTCGAGCGTATCGTCGTCGCCTTCTTCCTTGCCCATCGCGAACAGTTCATTCATGTCGCGCAGGTCGCTTTCCGCCTTCTGCAAGGTCAGGACCACGCCTTCAAGGGCTTTTTTCTCGCGGCCCATGTCCTGGGCTTTTTTCGGGTCATTCCAAACGGCCGGATCTTCGAGTTCGGCGTTCAGTTGTTCCAGTTTCTCCGACTTCTTATCGAAGTCAAAGATACCTCCGAAGTTCGGCTTCGCGGTTGGTCAGGTCCGCGAGCAGGTTGGCGAGGGAATTGATGCGTTCAGCTTCCATGGTTTTTCAGGTCTGATAGTTGTTAAATCGAACCTGAAATTATACCTCAGAGGCTGGCGCATCGGGCAGCTCATACAAGCAGGCTGAATTCGGCGCGGTAGAGGGCGCCCAGGCCGGTTGCCGGGCCACGGCCGGCCGGCTCCATGAAGATGGACATACGGCCGGAAAGCGGGTTGTCAATTTCGTAAATCCCGGCATCCAGTCCCGGCGATCCGCTGAAAAGCAGGGTGAATTGCTCCTGGTGCGGCGCCTCCTTGCCGGCGCGAACCGAATGCAGGTCGAGCGAGGTTCCGCGCTTGCCCTGGTAGGCGATGAATTGCTGGCCCACCAGGTCGCGGAAGCCAGCCATGCGCAGGGTGGACGGGGTTGGCGGCAGGGCGGCCAACGATGCAGCGCGGGCGACGGCCGGGGCGCCGACCAGGCTTCCTGCGGCGAGAATGAAATTGCGACGTTCCATGACTTATTCCTTTAATAATATAGGGTGCCATTCCATGGCCTGGTACATCCCGTCTGCCTGGCCCGGCTGGAAACCGAGCCGCCGGTACAGGGCGCCTGCGGGGTTGCCTTGTAAAACATGCAAGCGCAAGGGCAGGGCGGATCGCTGGCTTTCGTCCTGCAGCCGGGCCAGCAGCCGGCTGCCGATTCCCTGGCCCCGGAATGTGGGAAGCAGGCTGATGTCGACCAGGCGGATCTCGTCCCGGCTGCGCGCCACATAGAGGCGTCCAGCCGCGAACCCATCGGACAGTACGATGCTCTCCGCCATCGCGGGGAAACGGCGGCGGTATTCGGTGAGCTGGGCTTCGTACTGCATGCGAACCAGCATGCCTTTGACTGAGCGATCGAGGATGGCGAGGTCCTCGCGCGTGGTATCCACCAGCGCCAGCAGGAATTCCTGGTCGCCGGCATCAACGGACCGCAAGGTGAGGTGGCTGCTCATCGCTAATCAGCTTCGGGGCGGGAAAATGCCGCTCAGGGCAATGATGAAGTTGAGCACCAGGTAGGGCTGCAAGTTGTTGTGAGGGCTATTGCCGCCGGCAGCGCCCAACGGTCCCGTTGGCGAAGGCGCCATCGCCGCCGCATCGTGATAAGGCGCGCTAACCGTCACCGGTTTGGCAAGCAGGGCATTGGCTGGGGATTGCACTGAGGCTGTTGCGTTGGATGCCGACATGCCGTGGCTGTGCGATGGCATTTGGAGGGCGGTCAGCGTGCTGGTGGCCGCGCCCCCTTGCTCGCCCAGGTCGCGCAGGGTGAGGCCAGGGCCGGCGCCGGCGTGCATGGGTATGCGCTGGCGCAGGTTTGGCAGCGCGAACGTGGTTTTGCCGTCGCCGCCATAGGTGGTGCCGAGAATGGAAAACAGTGCCGTGTTCTGCGCAATGGGAAGCAGCTGGCCATTGCACATTGCCCAGCCAACGGGTGCGAAATTACCGCTGAACATGCGGATTTCGCCGATATAACGCTCTGCCATGCTGGACTCCTCGGCTAGTTCTGGGAGGGGAAGATGCCTTCAATGGCGATGATGAAGCTGACCGCCAGGAAAGGAGCCATATTGTCGTGCGGCTGGTTGCCGCCGGCCGGCTGTATCGCCTGGGCCGACATGGCGACCGTGGCGGAACCGGCAGGCGCGTAAAACTTCGGCTTGGCGGGCGCGGCAGGCACATAGACGGCAGGCCCCGTGAGGGTGATGCCGCTGCCGGTGGCGGGCGGCACGGCCGTGCTGGCGCTTGCGCTGTGACTGTGCAACGGGATCTGGTTGCTGGTCAGGGTCACGGTTTCGGCACCCGCTTGCTGGCCCATGACATAGTTGTTCGCGGTGCCCGGCTGCGTACCCTGGTGCAGCGGCACGCGGCCGCGCAGGTCGGGCAGGGCAAACGTGGTTTGCCCGTTGCCGCCATAGGTGGTGCCAATCAGGGCAAACAAGGCGGTGTTTTGTGCGATCGACAGCAGGCTGCCGTCGCAAAACGCCCAACCGAGGGGCGGGAAGTTGCCCGCGAACAGGCGAATCTCGCCGATGAAGTTATCCATGCGCCGGCTCCGGTCTGGTCTAGGACTGCGAGGGGAAGATGCCCTGCAGCGCGATGATGAAGTTGATGGTCAGGTAGGGCTGCATATTCTCGTGCGGCTGGCTGCCGCCGGAGTTGGCCACGGTGTTGGGTGCCAGCGTGGCCGTGCCGTCCAGCGGGGCGTAGTAATTGAGTGCCCCGGCTTCGACATTGCCGAGCACTCGCCCGCTGGGGTCGGCCTGGTGGCTGGCAGCCGTGGAGATGCCCAGGCTGTGGCTATGCGACGGCATTTCATTGGCGATCAAGGTGTGGCTGGCTTCGCCTCCCTGCTGGCCCAGGTTGAAACCGGCATCCATGTGGATTGGCACGCGGCCGCGCAGGTCGGGCAAGGCAAAGGTGGTCTGGCCGTTGCCGCCGTAAGTGGTGCCGAGAATGGAAAACAATGCCTGGTTCTGGTTGATCGGCAGGATCTGGCCGTTGCACAAGGCCCATCCCTTGGGGGCAAAGCTAAATCCGGTCATCCGGATTTCTGCGAGATACGGTTCGGACATGCAGCCTCCTTGCAGGTGCAAGCGCCCCTGCCGGGGCGTTGCGGCCGTTTCGATGGAAAGAGAAAATCAGGAAAGTGTCTTGCGGCGGCTGAAGCGCATGGCCATCAGGCCGCCCGCCAGCAAGGCCAGCGTGGCAGGTTCGGGGACGCCGGGATCGCCCGGGTCATTCGGTCCGCGCAGGAACTCAAGGCTGATGTTGTCGAGCTGGTTCCAATAGATCGGGTCGTTGTTAAAATTGCCGAATTCAAGGAGTGTGCTGGCCGTGAGCGCGGTGACGATCAGGGTGTGCGTGCCCCAGTCGCCGGTAATATCGGATTCGTCGAAGACGGTGGTGGCGCCGAATTTGACCTGGGCCTGGTTATCGGGCGGGAATTGCGGATCGGTTGTCCAGCGCTGCAAGTCGAATTTGAGCTGGTAGGTCGCACCGGCGATGGTGCTGACGGTCTGGCGCAGGTAGCCAAGCTCGATGGTGTTGAAGTCGCCGAAGACGTGGTTGAAGGCATCCGATAAGGGCGAAGCAGTAGGGTCGGTGCCGAAGGCCTGGCCGCCGCCACCCGGGCTGACCAGCGTCCACATACTGTAATCGAGGTTTTCGAAATCGCCGTTCGAGATCAGGTTGGGACCCGCTTGCGCAAGTGAGGCTGTGAGGAGCAGGATCGCGGTCAGCGCAGCACGGATTTTCATGGCTTTTTCCTTTTGGCGGATGGCTGAAAGTTGAGATGGATCATACGTCCGGGTATTGACAATCAAACATTTATTTGCGTCAACGTGGCGCTTTTGCAAAGATTCCATATAATTTTGCAAGTTAGTTTGCGGTGCCCCAGAGTGCAATGTGCAATTCTTTGAATTGCAAGGACGATATCAATGGCGCATGGCAAATATTCATCAGTAAATTTCAATTCAAAAGACAGTTAATGCGCATTTTTTTCACCGCGACGGTGGCGGCCTTGCTTGCAGGCTGCGGCTGCATTCCAGGGAAGCCGCCGCAAGGCGCGCAAGCCACCCTCGTCATCCTCGAGACGACAGACCTGCACGCCAACGTTCGCAGCTACGACTACTACAAGCTGGCGCCGGATGCCTCGCTGGGGCTGGAACGCACCGCGACCCTGATTCGCCAGGCGCGCAAGGATTTCCCGGATTCGCTGCTGCTCGATAACGGCGACACCATCCAGGGCACGGCGCTGGGCGACTACCAGGCGCTGGTTGCGCCGGTCGGGTGCGGCCAGCCGCTGGCCATCTACAAGGCGATGAATGCCTTGGGCTTTGAAGGCGGTTCGGTTGGCAATCATGAATTCAATTGGGGCCTGGACTTCCTGGGCCAGGTCACCGCCAGCCGCTTCGGCACCGAGGGCGCTTCGGTTCGCGCACAGCCTTGTGCAGGGCCGGCGTTCCCTGTGGTGCTGGCCAATGTGGTTGATGCGCGCACGGGCACGCCACTGTTCGAACCTTATTGCATTCTCGATAAGCGCGTGAGCGCGACCGGACCGGATGGCAAGCCGCTAACAGCTATCGTCAAAGTGGGCATCATCGGCTTCACGACTCCCGCCATCATGGGCTGGGACAGGCGCTGGCTGGAGGGCCGTGTGCGTACCGAAGGCTGGCGCGAGACCGCCCAGCGCTACGTTCCCGAGATGCGCGCCAAGGGCGCGGAAGTGATCGTCGCGATCTCGCACGCGGGGCTGGATGGCGCGGCCTATGCGCCTTCCATGGAGAACGGCAGCTGGTACCTGGCGCAGGTGCCGGGGATCGATGCGTTGTTGCTGGGGCATTCGCATGACGTGTTCCCGAACCCGGCCAGCAAGTCTGCCGGATTCAACCTGGCAGGCGTCGACAAGGTCCGGGGACGGGTGCATGGTGTGCCGACGGTAATGCCGGGGTTATGGGGCAAGCATCTCGGCGTGATTCAGCTGGCGTTGCGCCATGACGGAACGCGTTGGGTTGCCGATGCGGGCGCGGCGAAAGTCGAAACGCGCAGCATCCAGCGCCCTGACCGCAGTTTCGTTGAGCCGGACCCGGAAGTCGCCGCGCTGGTCAAGGCCGAGCATGAGGCGACCATCGCCTACGTCAAGACGCCAATTGGCGATACGGACTTCCGCATGTCGGCTTACTTTGCCGATGTGGGCGACGTATCTGCGATCCAGGTAGTGAACCAGGCCCAGGCCGACTATGTGCGGCGCCACATCCAGGCGAACATGCCGCAATATGCGCACTTGCCGGTGTTGTCGATGTCTGCACCGTTCAAGACCGGTGCAGCCGGCGTAGCCGACTACACTGACGTCGCCCCTGGGAAAATGGCCCTGAATAACGCCGCCGACCTTTACCTGTACCCGAACGACCTGCATGCCGTGAAGGTCAACGGAACGACGCTGCAAGCCTGGCTGGAGAAGGCCGCCGGCCGCTTCAACACAATCGACCCGGCGCGCAGCGAACCACAAGAGCTGATAAATGCCGGCTTCGCCGGCTTCAATTTCGACATGCTGACCGATTCGGATGTGCGCTACGAAATCGACGTGACGCAGGCACCGGGCCAGCGCATCAAAAACCTGTCATGGCGTGGCAAACCGGTGCGGGCGGAGCAGGAATTCATCGTTGCGACCAATAACTTCCGCGCCAGCGGCGGTGGCGGCTTCCCGGGACTGGATGGCAGCAAGACCATTTTCGCTTCGCCGGACAATAACCGCGCAGTACTGGTCGCCTACATCAAGTCGGTGCAGCACCTGACCCGGAATGTAAATGGTTCCGCGCGCAGTTGGCGATTCGCGCGGATTGGAACAAAGGGGGCGGTGGTGTTCCATTCAGCACCAAACAGATTGGCGCTGGCAAGGCAATCCGGACTGAATGGCGTTTCGATCCAGGAAGAGTCAGATGGCAAGGGGTATTCCATTTATGCAATTGATTTATCAAAATGAAAATGTTTTATAATTGCCGCAAATAAATTTCGGGATAATTATGCGTTTAGCCCTTGCCGTATCGGCCTGCCTCATCGTCGCGCCAATCCACGCCGGAGCGGCAGTATTCAACCCGGCAACGGTAAGCACCGTCAACCAAGCCAGTTTTGTCAGGGGGGCACCGATGCCCAGGTGGGCACAGACGCTGCCTGAAATTCCTTCTAGCGAAAGGCCGGATCCTGTCCTGATTCGAATGGCGGACACTCAGGTTTCATTAACCGAAACCCCAGCCGTCTTATACAGCCGTGCAATCCAGGTTAACGATTCAGGCTCACTGGCAGAAATCGGGCAATTTTCGATTACCTATGCACCCGCCTACCAAAAGCTACTGGTCCATAAAGTAATCATTCTGCGCAATGGAGAGCTGATCGACCGCACCGCTAGCGTGAATATGCGTGCATTGGAACGCGAGCAACAACTTGAGCAAGGTATGTATGGCGGCGAGGTTACCCTGCAGATGCTGATGCACGATGTGCGCGTTGGCGACACCTTGTGGGTGACCTACACAATCGAAGGGCACAATCCGGTGTTCGGCAAGCGCTGGTCACAAATCTTCGGCTGGGATTCCGCTGGCCCGACCGAACTGCGGCGATTGGTTGTGTCTTATCCCAAGCGGCGGCCTGTCTATTGGCGACAGTTGGGGGATTTCCGAACAACAGAACTGAAACCGAAGCGCGAACAATTTGGAGCTGAAGAGCGCCTCGTGTTCACTGAGAAGGCGATCGATGCGTTGGAAAATGAGATTTCGATTCCGTCCGATTACGTGCCTGGTCGCATACTCCAGTTCAGCGAATATGAGAACTGGGGTGACGTGGCCCAATGGGCAGTTTCCATGTTCCCCGAAGTAAAACCGTCGACCGCATTAAGGTCGGTTGCGAAGTCGCTTGAAGGTGGTGCTACGCCAGCATTGCGTGCAGCTGCGGCTCTTCATTGGGTGCAGGACGAAGTCCGCTATTTCAGCGTGTCAATCGGAGAAAATTCGCATCGACCGCAGGCGCCGGATGCAGTGCTTTCACGCCGCTATGGCGATTGCAAGGACAAGAGCTACTTGCTGACTTCCCTGTTACGGTTGTTGGGAATCGAGGCGCGGCCCGTGTTGGTTTCTGCTCAGTCGCCAAAGCTTCCGGCGCGCATGCTGCCGTCCCCAAAATGGTTCGACCATGTGATTGTGAAGATCTCCATTGATGGCGCCGACTATTATGTCGACCCGACCCAGACCGGACAAACTGAAAGCCTGGCGGAACTGCCGGTTGCGCTTGCCGGGGGCGTTGGCTTGGTGGTTGATCCGAAGTCAGTCAGTTTGCTGACAATTCCTGAAGATCCAAGCGTTGCTCCGCATCTGGAAATCCAAGAGGACCTCAAGCTGGACGGGTTCGATACGCCGGCTGAACTGACCTCACGCCGCTATTACCGTGGCAAGTATGCTGCTTGGGCGCGGCGCCTTTACACTGGCAGTGCGCAGGCCAACCTCAAAAAGCTGGCGCTGGAGCATTATGAGAAGACTTATCCTGGGATCAAGCTGGTTGAAGGTCCGAAGTTCGCCGATGTTGCGGGACGCATGGTTGTCACATCGCGCTTCGAAGTTCCGAAACCGGCTGAGCTGAAGGATGGTCGGTATGCGGTAGCGTTCGACAGTAAGGTGATGGACGGCACGTTGGGTATTCCGGACAAATTGGTACGCAACTTCCCATTTGCGCCAGTGTCAGGTCGATACAAGGCCCGCTATCGCATGCGGCTTCAATGGCCGGAACAGTTTCGCAGCAATAACGAGCAAACCTCGAAGTTGCTTGATACTGCCCAGTTCAGTGCAAGCGAACACTTGATTCAACGCGGCTCGTTCCTGGACTACACACTGGACTATAAGATTAAGACGAATCGGGTGGAGGCGGAGGACTTGCCAGAAATGCAGCAACAGGCCAAAGGTCTGAACCAGTTCGCGCAAGGTAGTTTTCGGGTCAACGCAGATTGGGCGACGAGCAAGGAGCGGATGTCTTTGACGACAAGGCAACTGAGCTCTTTCTTGCTACATGAGCAGCTGAACTACTATCGGGCGACGCTAGATGGGGCGACTTTGGCGAATCTTCCGCCCGAGCGGTTGTGCGGCTATTTGTCGACGCTGTATATGCAACAGGACCGGTTGACGGATGAGGGAAGGCATCGCCTGACTACCGTGGATCAAGCTTTGCCTGACCTGTTATCGCGTGCTGAAGTCGCTCCTTGCATCGCTTATGCCTATTTCACGCGAGGACGGTTCAAGGAGAGTGTTGCCAGTTATCGCGCCAGTAAATTCGATGAGTCCAGTTCCGCGCAGGTAATGCTGGCCTGGTCCCAGTTGCTTTCCGGCGCCCCAAAAGATGCCTTGGCTGCGATGGAGCTCTATTACAAGGGGCGCAAGAACGCTGGCCTGGCAACCATGTCGGACGTTGCAAACCTAGCCGCTTTTTCCCTTCGCGCAGGCAAACCACTTCCACCTGACCTGATCTCAATGGCCGAATCGGACGCGGAAGCGCAGTGGCCGCGTCCGATACTGGCGATGTATGCGGGCGCGCTCACGGCGGAACAATTGCTAGCGATCGCTGGCAAGTTGCCGCGCGATGCAGGCATCCATGCTTTGAACGACGCCTGGTTCCATATCGGCCAGGTTCGGCTATCCGAGGGGGACAGGGCTGGCGCGAAGGCGGCGTTCACCTGGTTCCGGTCGCAAGGGCTGGTTTCGTCGATGTATTATCAGGTTGCACGCGCAGAGCTGGCTGTACTCGATAACGGAACCGCTTTACGCGAGGCGATGGAGGCTTATCGCAGAAAGGATCAGCGCGCAGGATTGGCGTTGTTGCAGCGGGCCGCTGCCGGCGGCGACCCGGCGGCGGAGTTTGAGCTGGCTGTCGTATACCATTCGGGAACAGGCGTAAAACAGGACTTTGTCCTTGCGCGGGACTGGTATGCCAAGGCGGCTGAGCAAGGCCACTCTCAGGCGCAGCGTGAGCTTGCTGTATTGCAGGGACAACCGGCGGGAATGTCATGGTTGCAAAAGGCTGCCGATGGCAATAATGGCGATGCGCTGTTTGACTTGGCAGTAATGTATGCGCGAGGTGATAACGGGCCGCAGGATTTGCGGAGGGCCTTTGATTTTGCGCTTCGTGCAGCAGAGGCTGGACAGGTTCAAGCACAGGCTTTCGTTGCCTCGGCCTATGGCTTGGGCGTACCGGTCGAAGCGAACTGGATGCAGTCGATGTACTGGGCAATGCGTGCCAGAGCCGCCGACCTGTATGACATTGAGCCGATGTATAGCGCTCTGGCTGAGGATAAGGCAGCGGCTCTCGGGACATTGTTTGTGCCCGACCAAGCGTCTGAATCCGGAGCGCCGCGCGTACCGGTAGCACTGAACAAAGCAAGCCGTGTCGAGCAGGCAATCTCCAACAAGTATCTGCTTGCGTTCATGTATCAGAATGGTTTTGGAATGCCGAAGGACGCTGCGCTTGCACGCAAGCTGTATCAAGAGTGCGCAGCCGGCGGGCTGCCCCAGGCTTGGTACTACCTCGCATTGATGAATAAGAACGGACTTGGTGCTCCGGCTGACAAGTCACTGGCCTTGGAGCAGATGACACGCGCCGCCAAAGCGGGTTTGCCGGAAGCGCAGTTTTTACTTGCTCGTTTTTACGTGGAGAGTAGCGTGGTGGCGACGGATCTCCACGCGGCCGCACGCTGGTTCAGCGAAGCAGCGGCCCAAGGTGATAGCGCTTCCATGAACGAGCTGGGGGATTTGTACGAGCGTGGCGCTGGTGTTGGCATCGATTTGAAGCGCGCATATGAACTGTACAGTTCGGCGGCACGTGCTGGCAATTCAATGGGGTTCTACAGCCTTGGTGCGCTTTTCGAGAAGGGGATCTACGTTAAACGCGACCTATCGCTCGCATATACGTATTATCTCCTTGCTGCGAGGCTCGCCCCACGGGTGCTCAAATGGGAAACTGTGCAGCGCATTTCGAAAGAGTTGTCTGTTGAGAGCAAAAAGATGGGCGACTTTGTTGCCCTCGATTGGAAACTAGGACAGCCACTGCCAGGCCTCAATGAGGCTTCCGCTTCTCCTGCTGGACGAGAATAAACGGGCTGACGACGCTGGCCCACAGGTTGGCGTCGCTGGCGATCCATTCCTGGCATTGCTGGTCGGAGACTTTGGCGACCTGGCCGGCCTCCATCCAGGCCGAAATGCTGGACTTGTCGTCGTGGGCGATGCGCACGGCGACGTCCACCAGGTCCAGTTCATCGGCCACCCACACCACATTGCCCTGGGCGAAGTGCTTGAGCAATTCGCTCCACGGGATGCGCGCGGTTTCGCGGTTCACTTTGGCGCGGAGTTCCGCGTCTTTTTCAGGCTTGAGCTGCATTTTTTCTACTCTTAAATCGTGGGAATCTGCTCGACGATGGCCGCCGGCGAACCCCGCCATGTTAACCGATACGCCGGGCCTTTGCGAACATTGCCCACCAAGGCGGGGCGGAAGCAGGCCAGGTTGGTGCCGCCTTCGCGGCGCGCGCTCGGGTAGATGATGCCGGTCGAACCCTCAGCCAGCAGGCTGCGCGCCAGGCGCTGTGAGGCGACGTAACTGTCCGGGTCCAGGCAATCGGCATATTCCGGCAGGCCGCAGATGTCGTGGAACTGGGCGCTGAAGTCCGAGAGCAGGGCCTGGTAGCTGACGGAGTCGTCGAAGCGGTCGATTTCGGCGTATTCCACGGTTTTGTGGAAGATCACTTCGGCCAATGCCGTTTCGTGTTCGAAGGCGCAGTACCAGGCGCCGCGCTGGCCGTCGTTGAAACGGCTGCCTTGCGGGCGGGCGTAGGTGAAGGCGGCATTGATGCTGCGGTAATTGGGGACGTAATAGACCAGTTCTTCGATGCCGATGCCGATGGCGCCGCCGTGTTCCGCGCGCAGGCGGGCATTGGTGGCGTTATCGAGTTCAAACAGCTGGTGCAGCTCGGCGTCGTTTTCGGCGAGGGCGGCCAGCACGGAATCTTCTTTATCGACGAAGCGCGACGGGATCAGGCGCACGGTGTCGAATTGGCGCAGCAGGCGGAATGGCGGCAATTACAGGCCTCCGCGACGAGCGTCAAGTAATTGGCGCACGGTCTGCATGGCGAGCAGGCCGCCCGCTTCCATATAGTCAAGTGGGGTGCGGCCGCCGAAAATACTGTTGCGGTTGGCCAGGCTGACCCATTCGTCGGCCAGCTTGTCGCCGTAAATGATGTGCAAGGACTTGTAGATGCCCAGCAGGTAGGAAATACGCGTGATACGGTCGACTTCCAGCACGCGGTCCGGGTGCTTTTTCCATTCGTAGAAGGCGCTGCTGGACAGGCCGCCCAGCAGTTCGCGGGCATCGTCGTCGCGCAATTTCCAGGCTGCTGTCAGTTTGAAAAAGCCCTTGAGGGCAGCGTGCGACAGGCGTTCACGTTCCTCTTTGCGGCTCAGGTCGACCGGTTGGGGGATGGTGTATTCGCTGTTGGGGTAGGCAAAGGCGGGATTCATATTTCCTCCGTTTATGGATTAGTTATACTCCATTTCCGCATCTATTTCAAGTTGAATGTATTTGTGCGGTGTCAAAACGGGGATTGCTGCCTGCTGCCAATATTGCACTAAATCATCGAACAGGGGCGCGCGATGGAGAGGATTCTTCCGGCGCTGGAAGGGCAATTGCGGCGCTTCAAGGCGAATGCTGGCGTCATGGCTGAGAGACACCCGGGCCTGGCGCGGCAGCTCGGGCCGCTGGATTGGCCGCCGGATGCTCATGTCGATCGCCTGGTGCAAGGCGTCGCCAACCTGCACGCGCGCACGGCAATGGCCCTGCAGCGAGCACGCTGCCAGCAGGATGAGCATTTGCTGGAGATGCACTTTCCCGAGCAGTTGCGCCCGTTCCCCGCATGCCGGATCGGGCCGGCGCTGGATGGCGCGATCGTCTCGGCACGCTATAGTCCCGGGCCGCCAGCGTCGATCGAGCTGGCGGTCGACCCCGGTCAGCGGCTTGGCGGGACACTGGACATCTTGATTGACGGTGACGCTGCTTTCAGCGCCGCCTTGCGCAGCGCCCTGTTGGCCGGCGCGGGTACAGCTTGCGCTGCCGACGGTGAGTGGCGCCCCCTTGCGCGCTGGCCATTCGCGCCGACCGGCCTTGATCCGGTGGAAGCGCTGCTTCCGCGCGCGCCAGGCGCGCATGCCGGGCTGGCGCTGCTGCGTGAGTATTTTATCTTTCCTGCGCGCTTCAATATCCTGCGGCTCGATCTTTGCCAATTCGCGAACGCCGGACGCGGGACGGTAAGGCTGCCAGTGCCTGCAACGCCACTTCTGGAAACGCTGCAAGCGCGCCACCTGCGCGCCGGTTGCACGGTACGCGCTTGCTTGCAGCGTGTCGCCGCAGCACCGGTAAGGATCGACGGGCGCCAAAGCGAATACCTGCTCTCAGTGCCGCCCGAACTGGAAATTTTCAGCATCGACCGGGTCCACGTGGGCGGAGCGGAGGACCTTGGATGGGTCGCGCGCCGGGTCGATGGTGCGCCGGCTGGCCACGAGTGGCGCATTGCTTTCCATGGCGAGCGGCCTTGGCCGGTGGGTACAGTCGCATCAATCGACGCAACATGCTGCGAGCGGGAAGCCGTGCTGGCGCGTCCCGCGCGGGGCGAGGGTTGCCGCTGGCAGCTCAATTCCTTGTTGGCGCTTGACCACCTGCCGCTCGATGCCAGTTCACTACGGGAGCAGATGGCGACGCAAGCCATCGATAATTCTCTTGCGAGTCGGGCAATCATCAGCGCAGTACGTGGCGTGAGCGCCCAGCCGGCGATGTTGGGCCGGGGCCGCGCTACGCCACTGGTGGGTACCGAAGTGCGGTTGCAAGTCGATGAAGCGGCATTCGCAGGCAGCGGCCTGCTGCTGTTCGCACAAGTCATGGACCGCTTCTTCGGCGAATGCGCGCACATGAATTCATTTACCCGGCTGGTGCTGGCATCGGCCGATACAGGCGAGGAGCTGATGCGATGCAAGGCAAGGAATGGCGGCACGCTGCTGGAGTAAGCCCCGCAGACGCGAACGGATTTGCCATTTTCCATTTGGCAGGCCTGCTTGGCGTGCCGGAGTGGCGCAACAGCCTGTCGCTGGCCTTTCCCGCGAGCGACGTCACTGCACTCGATGGCCGTGCCATCACGCCCGGCTGCATAGGCTTGCTCGGCATGGCTGGAGCGCTGCCTTATTACTACACCGAGGCCGTGGCGCGGGAAGGCGGAACCGCCGCGCGCGCCTTCCTCGACCTGTTGTCGGCGCCGGCAATCGATGCATTTTTCGCTGCATGGCGGGAAGCTCGTCCCGAATACATGCCGTTGCCGGCAATGCCGGCCCAGCGGGGGGCGCTGAGGGCGCGGGCGCTTGGCGAGCAGCTTTCACATGCTTTGGGCGCGCCAGTGCGAATCGAGCAATTCGCGGGGCGTTGGGAAAGCCTGCCGAAAATACAGGCCAGCGCACTCGGAAGCGGAAATGCATGCTGCGGGACCGGGGCGCTGTTGGGAGAGCGCTTGTGGCGGATCGACGGCGCTGTGCTGATCCACGTCGGGCCGCTGGGCCGGCAGGCGGCCCAGGCCTTCCTGCCTGGCGGCCGGGATGCGCTGGCGCTGGCGCAGCTATGGCAATCGTTCGCGGGTGATAGCGGCATCCAGGCGGAGGCACGCATCCACCTGGCGCCTGGCGCAAGCGCAGGCGCAATGCTGGGCGTTGGCGCGCGACTGGGACATGACGCGCTGCTGGCCACGCACCCAGCTGGCGAAAGGGATGACTTGCGTTATCAGCTTTGCTAGTATTGGCCACCCATTAAAGCGCGGAGACGAAATGAAAAAACTGATCGTGTTGGCGGCGGCGATGGCATGCGCCAACGTGTTTGCGGTGCCGGGCAACGCGGAATTGAAGCAGCAAGTGGCCGACACCGAGCGTGCCTTTGCGGCCACCATGGCCAAGCGCGACCACCAGGCTTTCGCTTCGTTCCTGGCAGATGAAGCGATTTTCTACAACGGCCCCAAGGTCCTGCGCGGCAAGGATACCGTCGCAGCGGAATGGAAGCCCCTGTATGAAAAGCCGGAAGCGCCGTTCAGTTGGGAGCCGGACCAGGTTGAGGTACTCGATTCGGGCACCCTGGCGCATTCTTCGGGGCCGGTGCGCGACCCGCAAGGCAAGGTCACCGGACGTTTCAACTCCGTCTGGCGCCTGGAATCATCGGGGAAATGGCGCATCGTGTTCGACAAGGGCGAACGTGTCTGCGACTGCAAAAAACCGTAATCAAGCCGATTCGGCGTGCTCCACCAGCAACTGGACGCGGGTCACGCCGTTGTATTCGTTGGCGTCCAGGCGGAAAGCCACGCGCGCCCTCTCGCCCAGTGCATCGGTGTGGCCGAACCAGATGGCGTCGTAGCGCACGCCTTTCTTTTCCAGCATCAGCTTGAGGTGGCGGTCTTTCAGGATGCGCTGGCTTAGCACGCGGAATTCATCGCAGAATACCGGTGGCGCAAAGCCCTGGCCCCATACCTGGCCATCCAGCAGCTCGATGAACTGGGTCGTGTAGCAGGTATCTTCCAGCGGGCCGTCGGTTTCCACCACGCGCTCCAGTTGCGATTCGGTCAGCCAGGCCTGGCCGATCGCTTCGAAGGCGGCGCAGAAGTGTTCAAAGGCTTCGGCGCGCAGGCTCAGGCCCGCTGCCATGGCGTGGCCGCCGAATTTGTCGATCACGCCCGGCGCGCGCTTGGATACCAGGTCCAGTGCGTCGCGCAGGTGGAAGCCGGGGATCGAGCGGCCAGAGCCCTTGATCATGCCGTCGCCAGCCGGGGCGAAAGTGATCGTCGGACGGTAGAAGCGTTCTTTCAGGCGCGAGGCCACGATGCCGATCACGCCCTGGTGCCAGCTATCGTCGTAGACACAGATCGTGGTGCGGTCGGCTGGCTGGAAATCGTCCAGGTGCAGCAGGGCGGCATCCTGCATTTCCGCCTCGATCTCGCGGCGTTTCAGGTTAATGTCGTTAAGCTGCTGCGCCAGTTCCCAGGCGCGGCTTTCGTCGTCCGTCAGCAGGCATTCTATGCCGAGCGACATGTCTTCCAGGCGCCCGGCTGCATTCAGGCGCGGGCCGAGGGCGAAACCAAGGTCGAATGGAGATGCCGTGCGCGCGGCGCGTCCGGAAACGCGGAACAACGCCGCCACGCCGGGGTGCATGCGGCCGGCGCGCATGCGCTTCAGGCCCTGGGCGACGAGGATGCGGTTATTGCTATCCAGGCGTACCACGTCGGCCACGGTACCCAGTGCGACCAGGTCCAGCAGCGAATCCAGCTTGGGCTGGGTCTGGGCGTCGAACACGCCGCGGCGGCGCATTTCGGCTCGCAGCGCCAGCAGCACGTAGAACACCACGCCCACGCCTGCCAGGTGCTTGGACGGGAAGCCGCAAGCCGGCTGGTTGGGGTTCACGATGACCCGGGCATCCGGCAGGCTGTCGCCAGGCAGGTGATGGTCGGTGACGACCACGTCGATACCGCGCCGCCGGGCTTCTTCCACGCCTTCGATGCTGGCGATGCCATTATCGACGGTGATGATGATGTCGGGCGATTTCTCGCGCGCGGTCAGCTCGACGATCTCCGGCGTCAGCCCATAACCGTATTCGAATCGGTTTGGGACGATGAAGTCCACGTTGGCCCCCATGGCGCGCAGGCCGCGCATGGCGGTAGCACAGGCGGTGGCGCCGTCGCAGTCGTAGTCGGCCACGATCACCATGCGTTTTCCGGCTGCGATGGAGTCGGCCAGGAATTCCGCCGCGCGGTCGATGTGCAGCAGCCCGGAAGGCTGGATCAGGGCGGCCAGCTCGCTGGAAAGTTCTGCCGGGTTGTTCAGTCCTCGCGCGGCAAACAGGCGGGCCAGCACGGGGTGGACGCCGCCCTGGCGCAGCAGTTCGGCTTCCTGCGATGGGCAGGGACGGATGGCGATACGGGTCATTGCGTGAGGTTCTTCAGGTTCGGTGCGCGCCAGAATTTGCGCAGGGCAGGTTTGCTGGTGCGGATCTCGGTCCAGCCTTCGCGACTGGACAGGATCAGGGTCAGGTCGCTGGTGCGACCGTCGCGCAGGGCGGCCAGCAGGGGGGCAAACCAATCGTGTTCGAGCTGCTGCATGGCGCCAAGCCAGGCTCCCCAGTCATTGCCGGCGCCCGCCGGGATCAGTTGGGGCAGCACGACGGTGCCGGCTTCTCCCGGGGTTGCTTTCCCACCCGGCGCTGCCAGGGCCGCCAGCCAGGAAGGCGCGGCGCCGGCAACGGACAAGGCTCGTGCCGGGGCGCCAGCTTTGGCTGCCGGGCCGGCGCTGGCGCCGCCCCACATCCAGAACGAATTCACCGGGGGCAGGCCGCGCTGCTGGCGGGCCTCATTGACAGGGTGCTCATGCCAAAGCATCTGGATTTCATTCTGCAGCTTTTTGAAGGCCAGGGAAGTCGGGCCGAGGGGCATCCAGTCGGCCAGGTTGCTGCCCATGGCGGCATCCGGCGAGGCGGCATCCAGGCCATGCCAGTCATCGGCGCGCATGAACCAGGTCTCGGCATCGCCCCATACCAATTCGTCGAAAAACGGCTTGGAAAGCTCGAACAGGACCCGTGCGTCTGCCTCGTCCAGGCGCAGCCGGCGCGAATCGGCCAGCACCAGGTGATTGCGGGCGAGCTGGATGTGGACCGGGTGGACGACGAACCAATATCCTTCCTTCGGCGCGAGGCCAAAGCCTTGCATGACAGCTGCGGCGAGGCCGCCGCGCTCGCGGGCCAGCCACGCTTCGTGCGGCAAAATGCGGCTATCGTCGCCGATAACATGCTTTTTCAGCCAGTTATTACGCGAAAGTAAAGTCGCAAGGGCGGGAGCCTGCAGGTTGCGGGAGAGTTCCGGGGCCAGTTCGGCGGGCGGTAATGCGAAGGGGAGGACGACAGTCGTGGAAGCCATGCGGCATTGTAGTGGAATCTCTTTATATGGCAAACTGCGGGCTTTACTGTGTCAATTTAATAAAAATGCCGTTCGAATGGCTGGTTGGCCTGCGCTACACACGCGCTGGCAGGCGCAATGGGCGCAATAGCTTCATCTCTTTTATCTCCGCGATTTCGATGGCAGGCATCGCTCTTGGCGTCACCGCCTTGATCGTGGTGCTGTCCGTTTATAACGGCTTCCAGACGGTGGTGACCGAACGCATGGTGTCTGTGCTGGGCCATGTGGAAGTGTATGACGTGGGCGGGCCCGGTCCTGGCGACTGGCGCGCCACGGCGGCTTCCGCGGCCCGCAACCCGCAGGTGAAGGGCGCCGCGCCTTTCATTGAACTGCAAGGGATGCTGGTACATGGCGGGGACTTCATGCGTCCTTCGATTGTGCGCGGCATCCTGCCGGGCGAAGAACCCAAGGTGTCCGATATCGGCAAACAGATGAAGGAGGGCACGCTGGAGGTCTTGCAGCCCGGCTCCTTCAGCATCATCCTCGGCGCGGAACTGGCAAAAGAGCTGGAGGTGAAGCCGGGCGACAAGGTGGCGCTGGCGATGGCGCAAGGGAACTCCACCTCGAATATGGCGCCGACCATGCGCTCCTTCACCGTGGCCGGCACTTTCGAGTCCGGCCACAACGAATTCGACTCGGGGCTGGCGCTGATCCACCTGAGCGACGCACAGGAACTGCTCAACGGCAGTGGCCCGTTCGGCCTGCGCCTGCGCCTGCAGGATATGCAGAAAGCCCCGGCCGTGGCAGATGAACTGCGCACCACCATGCCGGGCCGCCTGGTGATTCGCGACTGGACCAGGCTCAATTCGGCCTGGTTCGCGGCCGTGAAGTCGCAAAAGAACATGATGTTCATTATCCTGACCCTGATCATCGCGGTCGCGGCGTTCAACCTGGTGGCCACGCTGGTGATGACGGTGACGGACAAGCAAGCCGATATTGCGATCCTGCGCACGCTGGGCGCCTCTCAGTTCTCGATCATGAAGATCTTCGTGGTGCAGGGCGCGCTGGTTGGCGTGTTCGGCACGGCCATCGGCGTTGTCTGTGGAGTGCTGCTGGCACTGAACGTAGGCAGCATTGTCGGCGGCATGGAAAGCCTGTTCGGTATTCACTTCCTGTCCAAGGAAATCTATTTCATCAGTGCCGTGCCATCGGACCTGCGCTGGGGCGACGTCGCCTCGATCGGCCTGACGTCCTTGCTGCTGTCACTTGTCTCGACCCTCTACCCAAGCTGGTGGGCCGCGCGCGTCAAACCTGCGGAGGCCCTGCGTTATGAGTAAAAACCTCCCATTTGAATGGATCGTCGGCTTGCGCTATACCCGTGCGGGAAAGCGCAATAGCCGCAATAGCTTCATTTCCTTCATTTCGCTGATCTCGGTCGGCGGCATCGCGCTGGGTGTCGGCGCCATGATCATCATCCTGTCGGTGATGAACGGCTTCCGCAAGGACGTTACCGGCCGCATGTTATCGGTGCTGGCCCACGTCGAAGTGTTTGAGCGTGGCACCAGCTTGCCGGACTGGCAAGGCCTGGCCAAAAAACTGGAAGCCAATCCCGAAGTGAAGGGGGCGGCCCCGTTCGTCCAGGCCGAGGCCATGCTGTCGCATGGCGGCGAGGCGCTGCGTCCGGCTGTGGTGCGCGGCGTGCTGCCGGAGGTCGAGCCGAACGTGTCGGAGTTGGCAAAGACCACCCGTTACGGCAGCTTCAATGACCTGAAACCGGGCGAATTCCGTATCGTGCTGGGTATCGACATGGCGCGCGCCTTGCAAGTCAATCTTGGCGACAAGGTCACCATGGTGCTGCCGCAGGGGACTGTCACCCCGGCCGGCATTGTGCCGCGCATGCGTACCTTTACCGTTGCCGGCGTGTTTGTTGCAGGACACCAGAAGTTCGATGAGAGCATGGCCTTCATCCATATCGAGGATGCCCAGAAGTTACTGCGGCTGGATGGGCCGGCCGGCCTGCGCCTGCGCCTGGAAGACATGCACCGTGCTCCCGAAGTGGCTGGCGAGCTGCAAAAGCTCGTCCCGAAGGAAATGACTGTACGGGATTGGTCAAAACTCAATGCGACCTGGTTCGCAGCAGTGCAAACTGAGAAACGCATGATGTTCGTGGTGCTGGCGCTGATCGTGGCGGTAGCGGCTTTCAACCTCGTGTCGACCCTGGTCATGACGGTCACGGACAAGCAGGCCGATATCGCCATCCTGCGCACGATCGGGGCCTCGCCGCGCTCGATCCAGAAGATCTTCGTGATCCAGGGCGCGCTGGTTGGCCTGCTTGGCGCCATCCTTGGCGTGGCCGGCGGCGTGCTGGTGTCGCTGAATATCGACGTCATCGTCCCATTTATTGAAAACCTCCTGGGAGTCCAGTTCTTGCCTAAAGATATTTACACAATCAGCTCCGTGCCATCGGACATGCATTGGTCCGATGTTGGCGTGATCGGCGTAGTGGCCGTGCTGCTGGCGTTCGTGGCGACCTTGTACCCGAGCCGCTGGGCGGCTAACGTCAAACCTGCGGAGGCGCTGCGCTATGAGTAATGTATTGAGCTGCCGCGACCTGGGCAAAACCTTCACCCAGGGCAGTTACAAGGTCAAGGTACTGGAAAGGATCAATTTGTCGGTGGCGCGCGGCGAACGGGTGGCGATTGTCGGGGCCTCCGGTTCGGGTAAATCGACGCTGCTGCACCTGCTGGGCGGCCTGGATACGCCAAGCACTGGCAACGTCGTCCTGAAAGGCAGCGACTTTGCCTCGATGAACGAGGCCGCACGCGGAGACCTGCGCAATCGTGAACTAGGCTTTGTGTACCAGTTCCACCACTTGCTGCCTGAATTTTCGGCGTTGGACAATGTGGCAATGCCGCTGCTGATCCGCCGCGTCAAGCGCTCGGAAGCCGAGCAGCAGGCGCGCGAAATGCTGGCACGCGTGGGGCTCGAAAAGCGCGTGACGCACGTTCCGGGCGAGCTGTCCGGCGGCGAACGCCAGCGCGTGGCCCTGGCCCGTGCGCTGGTGACGAAGCCGGCCTGCGTGCTGGCCGATGAACCGACCGGCAACCTGGATCATTCGACCGCGGAAAAAGTGTTCGACCTGATGCTCGAGTTGTCGCGCACCCTGGGTACGGCCTTCATCATCGTGACCCACGACGCAGGCCTGGCCGAACGTTGCGACCGCATGTTGCGCCTGACCGACGAAGGTTTGAATCCTGCCTGAGGACTGCGCCATGTGGATCGATACCCATTGCCACCTTGATGCCCACGAGTTCGGCGGCCAATCGCTGGCGCTGGCGGCACAGGCGCGAGAACGCGGCGTGGGAATGGTGGTGATCCCGGCGGTCGACCGCGCCAATTTCGCTGTGGTGCGCGAGTTGGCGCACAGGGCTACCAACGCCAGTTACGGGCTGGGCATCCATCCGATCTACGTGCCGCATGCGGTAGAGGACGACCTGGTCTTCATGCGCGAGGCGGTGGCGCAGGCGATGGACGATCCGCGATTCGTGGCGATCGGCGAGATTGGGCTGGACTTCTTCATTCCCATGCTGTCAGAGCCGGAGATGCGCGAAAAGCAGGTGTTCTTCCTGCGCGAGCAGCTCAAGATTGCGCGGGATTTTGACTTGCCGGTGCTATGCCATGTGCGCAAGTCGCAGGACCAGGTGCTGAAACACGTGCGGCAGGTGGGGCCTTCGGGCGGCATCGCACACGCGTTCAATGGCAGCTTCCAGCAGGCGCAAGCCTATATCGACGCCGGTTTCAAGCTGGGGTTTGGCGGCAACCTGACTTTCACCCGCGCGCTGCAGATCCGCCGGCTGGCGGCTGAATTGCCGTTGTCGTCCATCGTGGTCGAGACGGATGCGCCGGATATCGCGCCTTCCTGGGTGCATCCGGGTGTGAATACGCCGGCCGAGGTGGCGGGGATCGGCGAGGCATTGGCCGGCCTGCGTGGCGAGGAACCAGGCGGCGTCGCTGCGGCGACGACTCAAAATGCGTTGGATGTCATGCCGCGCTTGCGGGCCTTGATGGCCGCCTGACCGGCCAGCTAACCGGGGAGGGGAGATGCGTTGCGCAATCCTCGGCCTGGTTGGCGGCGTGGCGTGGCTCCAGGCGCAGGCGGTTTTGCCAGGAGCAAATGCCCAAATAGCCTGCGCACTCGGTGCGGCGCTGGCCGCCTTGGGCTGCTTTGCAGCCGCGCGGGTTGCGTGGCGCCCGGCCCTCGCTACGGTCTTGCTTCGTGCGGGACTAGCCGCCATCGCCGGAGCTCTGGCAGGTTTCGCCTGGGCCGCCTTCATCGCGCAAGGCATACTGTCTACCGAACTGGCAAAGCCTGACGAGGGCAGCGACTTCGAAATTGTCGGCACCGTCGACAGCCTGCCAAGCCGGCAGGACGGCAGCATACGCTTCAATTTTGCGGTGGAATCCCCTTCGCCGGTCCCGCCGCGCATCGTGCTTTCCTGGTATGCCGGGACGCGCGCAGGCAGTGGCGCGCCGCCTCCGGAACTGCTGCCTGGCGAGCGCTGGCGGTTGAAGGTGCGCCTGCAACGGCCGCATGGCAACGCCAATCCCTATGGATTCGATTACGAATTGTGGCTGCTGGAGCAGGGCATTCGCGCCACCGGCTACGTGCGGGCCGAGGGGCGCAGCGAGCGTTTGTCCGGCTTCGTGCCGACTGCGCACAATGCGGTTGAGCGCACCCGTTACGCGATTCGCGAGCATATCAACGCTGCGCTGCCGGAGGCCCGTTATGCAAGCGTGATTGCCGCGCTGGCGATGGGCGACCAGCGGGGGATTTCGCAGCAGGACTGGCAGGTTTTCAGCCGGACGGGGATTTCGCACCTGGTCTCGATCTCCGGGCTGCATATCACCATGATCGCCGGGCTCGCTGCGTGGCTGGTCGGCTGGTTGTGGCGCAAATCGTTCTTCGTGCCGGAATGGCAATTGCCCTTGCTGCTGCCGTCCGCGCGGCTGGCGGCAATTGCGGGCTTCCTGGCGGCGTGGGCGTATGTTGCGCTGGCGGGATTCGGGGTCCCGGCGCAGCGGACCTTGTACATGCTGGCGGTGGTGGCGCTTGCCGTGTGGCTGGACCGGCTGTCTGCAGTTTCGCACGTGCTGGCGCTGGCGGCCGGCGTGGTCGTGATCCTCGATCCGTGGGCGGTGATGTGGCCTGGATTCTGGCTATCGTTCGGCGCTGTCGCGGCGATCCTGTATGCGACGGTCGGCAGGATGGCGCTGGCAGGTGACGCCGCTGCGGTTGCGCTGGCGAGCGCACCGAGGGACCTGTCGCCGGCCGCGATTCCCGCCGCCGCTGCAAGTCCGGGCAGCTGGAGAAACGCCGCCTGGCTGGCCGGCACGCGCGAAAACCTGCGCCTGGCCGCCGTAACGCAGCTCGCGGTGACGGTCGGCCTTGTACCGCTGACAATGCTGCTTTTTTCGCAAGTTTCGATCATCAGCCCTGTCGCGAACGCCATTGCCATCCCCGTCGTCAGCCTGCTGGTTACGCCACTTGCGTTGGCAGGCAGCGTGCTGCCGGACCCGTTGGCGGGGCCGCTGCTGCAATGCTCGCACTGGATGCTGGAAATGCTGCTCGACCTGCTGCAGCGGCTGTCGGCCCAGCCCCTGGCTGTCTGGACCGCTCCCACGCCAAGCTGGCCGGTATTCGCCTTCGCCCTGGCGGGAACTGCCTGGATGCTGGCCCCGCGCGGTTGGCCGCTGCGCTGGCTGGGCCTCGCCTGCTGGTTGCCGCTGCTGTCGGCGCAGCCGGACTGCCCACCGCCTGGCGTGGTCCGCGCAATTGCCTTCGACGTGGGGCAGGGCATGGGCATCCTGATCGAAACCAGCAGGCATCGGCTGCTGTACGACACCGGCCCCGCGTACTCACCAGAAACCAACGGCGGCAACCGTGTCATCCTGCCGTACCTGCGGGCGCGTGGCATCAACTCGCTGGAAGGCATGGTCGTCACCCATAGCGACACCGACCATTCCGGCGGCGCCCTGGCGATCCTGCGCGAGATCCGGACCGGATGGGTGCTGTCCTCGCTGCCGGATGGCCATCCAATTGCCGCCGCTGCGCCGCAGCACGCGCATTGCGTCGCTGGGCAGGCATGGGAATGGGATGGCATCCGCTTCGAGATGCTGCACCCCACGGCCGCAAGCTACAGGGACCACAGCCTGAAACCGAATGCGCGCGGCTGCACCTTGCGCATTACGGCGAATACCGGCAGCATGCTGCTCCCCGCCGACATCGAAGCCCCGCAGGAGGCAGCCCTGGTCGCGGCCATGCCGGAAAAGCTGCGCGCCGGGGTACTCCTCGTGCCGCACCATGGCAGCGGCACCTCTTCGACGCCGGCGTTCCTGGCCGCGGTGCAGCCGCAGCAGGGGATTTTCCAGCTCGGCTACCGCAACCGCTACCACCATCCGCGTGCCGACGTGCTGCAACGGTACGTGGAAATCGGGGCCGGCATCTGGCGCACGGACGAACTCGGGGCCATTTCAATCGAAATTGGCGGCGTTCCACAGCTCAGTGCCTATCGAAGGCAGCATGCTCGCTACTGGCATGGCCGCTAATCCTGAGCGATAATTAGAAGCTTTGTACGAAACACTTGTTGCCATTGCTTTTAGAATAAGTTGATGACGAAACCGAAAGTCCATTTCGCTCACGCGAACAGTTATCCGGCGGGAACCTACCGCCAATTCTTCGAGTACCTTGGCCGGGATTTCGAAGTGCAGGCGCTCGACATGCACGGCCATAACCCGCGCTATCCGGTGGAAGACGGCTGGGCCAGGCTGGTCGATGAATTGATCACCGAGCTGGAAGCGCGCTACCAGAAGGAGCCTGTCATCCTGGTTGGCCACTCCCTGGGCGGCCTTCTTAGCCTGATGGCTGCGGCCCAGCGCCCGGAACTGGTGCGCTGCGTGGTGATGCTCGATTCCCCGGTGGTTGCCGGCTGGCGTGCCAATGTATGGCGCCTGTTCAAGGGCACCCGTTTCTCGGACCGCTATTCCCCGGCGCGCTTTTCGGTCAAGCGCCGCAACGTCTGGGCCAGCCACAAGGAAGCGCTGCGCCACTTCGCCAGCAAGGAAATGTTCGGCGCCTGGGCGCCGGGCGTCCTGCTGGACTACCTCGAGCACGGCCTGGTCGAACATCCGGAAGGGGTGCAATTGCGCTTCAGCCGCGAAACCGAAACGGCCATCTATCGCAGCCTGCCGCACCATATCGGCACGCTGGTGAAGGGCCAGTTCCCGGTGCCAGTCGGCTATGTGGCGGGCGATAACTCGATGGAGAACCGCCAGGCAGGCCTGGAACACACCCGCAAGCTGGTGGGGCGCAATTTCCGCATGATGCGCGGCTCCCACCTGTTCCCGATGGAGATGCCGCGCATTGCGGCGGAAATGACACGTGATTTGATCCGCCAGATGCTGGGGAGCGAGCTCCAGGCCGGCGAAGCGCCCCAGCGCATGCGCGCCTGATGTAAAATCCGCACCATTATTTAAACCAGAAAGCACCTGCGATGACGATTAAAAGCGACAAATGGATACGCCGCATGGCGGAACAACACGGCATGATCGAGCCGTATGAGCCCGGCCAGGTACGCGCCGTGGACGGCCGCAAGGTGATTTCCTACGGCACGTCTTCCTACGGCTACGACATTCGCTGCGCTGACGAATTCAAGGTCTTCACCAACATCAACAGCACCATCGTCGACCCGAAGAACTTCGATTCCAATTCCTTCGTCGACATCAAGAGCGACGTCTGCATCATTCCTCCGAATTCCTTCGCACTGGCCCGCACCATCGAATACTTCCGTATTCCACGCAATGTGCTGACCGTTTGCCTGGGCAAGTCGACTTACGCGCGTTGCGGCATCATCGTCAACGTGACCCCGTTCGAGCCCGAGTGGGAAGGTTATGTGACCCTGGAGTTCTCGAACACCACCCCGCTGCCCGCCAAGATCTACGCTGGCGAAGGCTGCGCCCAGGTGTTGTTCTTCGAAAGCGATGAAGTCTGCGAAACCTCGTACAAAGACCGCAACGGCAAGTACCAGGGCCAGCACGGCGTGACCCTGCCAAAGGCTTAAGCGTCAGGCGCTGGCCAGCGGGAGCGAAAGCTCCACACAAAGCCCGCCGCCAGTTCGATTGGCGGCGGCGATGCGGCCACCGTGCTGCTGCACCACCTGCTGGGCGATTGCCAGGCCCAGTCCATGCCCGTCCACATCCTTTTCCGTGTTGCTGCTGCGGTAGAAGGGCTGGAAAATCTTCCCCAAGTCGTCCTGTGCTACGCCAGGGCCGCTGTCCATTACACGGATGCGGATGAAGCGCGCGTCGAGCACGGTTTCCACGTCGACCTTGCCGCCGGCGGGACTGTGCTTGATGGCGTTGCGGATCACGTTTTCGATGGCCCGTGCCAGCAGCTCCGGCTGGCCGTTGACCTGCGCGTCGGCGCTGCTGCTGAATGCGACTTCGCGGCCGTTGGTGGCGGCTTCGAATCTGGCATCCTGCAGGATGTCGTCGAGCAGTTCTCCAATGCTGAAGTCCTGCCTGGGCGCATCGAAGGCGCCGGCTTCAAGGCGGGACAGCGTGAGCAACTCACCAACCAGTTTGTCCATGCGCACGCTTTCGCGTTCGATCCGCTCCATCGAGGCTGCTGCCTTTTCGGGCTGCTGGTGGGCCAGGCCGATGGCTGCCTGCAAACGGGCCAATGGCGAGCGCAGTTCGTGCGAGACGTCGTGCAGCAGGTTCTTTTGACCGTCCAGCAAGCTGCGCAGGCGGCCTGTCATGCGATCGAAGTCGCGGCCCAGCGTCGTGAGTTCGTCGCCGCCGGCCCGTGGCTTTGCGGTGAAACGCGGGGCAAGGTCGCCGCTGGCTGCGGCGTCGAAGGCCTGCCGCAACTCACGGATTGGACGCGCGAAATACCACGCAAGCAGGGCTGCGAACAGCAGGCTTGCCAGCACCGCGGCGCCAATCGGGATGAAGGGCGTCAATGGGCGGAAGCGCGGCGGTGGGCCACCGGGCTCGACGCGGCCGGGGTCGGGGCCGGCGCCCGGAGCGGGGCCGGGGCCTGGACCCGTTAAGGCGCGCGCATCGTTGCCGGATGGCGGTGGGGGCGGGTGCGTGCCCGCAGCGTCCATGCGGGGAGCCAGGCCAGGATCGCGAGTGTTGCCGGGCCCGTCAAGCAGCGGCGCCGGAGGGCGACGGCTTTCCTGGCGGCGGAAGGCGCGCGGATCGAGGCCGGGGATGCCCGATCCTGCAAGCAGGGCACGGGAATCCGGCGCTTCGAGCGCGCCCTGGTGGCGGCGGGAAGGCAGGAACAGCAGGTAACGCTGGCCGTTTGGCGCAGTGACCTGGCGCACGCCGCGCGGGTCGGGGCTGGCCAGCATCTTTTGCGCCTCCGACAGCATGCTCGGGGTTGCGATGCGTCCCAACAGCTCCTTGCCGTCGTCGCCGACCGCATACACGCGGTGCCGCGGCATATTTTCCAGTAGCTGGCGCAGGCCGTCGGTGCCGCCGAAGGCCAGTGTGGCTGCGGCCGATTCAATCGACATTTCCGCCGGCGGGCCGGTCTCGATATCGGAGGGACGCGCTTCAGTAGCGGCGCGCGCCTTGAGCCATACCGCGCCGCCAATCGCTGCGGTTGCCGCTACCTGGGCGAGCAGGATCGAAAAGAAGAACTTCCAGAACAGGCGGCCCACGGCTTACTCCCGAATCAACTGGTAACCCAGGCGGTATACGGTCTGCAGGCACGAGCGTCCGTCCGAGATGGCGCCCAGCTTGTGGCGCAAGCTGCTCATATGCACGTCGATATTGCGGTCGAAGCGCGCCATCGGGCGCCCCAGCCCCTGCTCGGACAGTACGTTCTTGCTGACCGGCTTGCCCGCATTGCGCGCCAATACCTCGAGCAGGTTGAATTCAGTGCTGGTCAGTTCCAGCGGCATGCCGGCCCAGGCGGCGCGGCGCTGTTCCGGCCACATGGTGAGCTGGCCGACCACCAGCGGCCCGCTGCCTGTATCCGGCACCGCTTGCGTGCGGCGCAGGATGGCGCGAATGCGGGCGGTCAGCTCGCGTGGCGTGCATGGCTTGGTGACGTAATCGTCCGCACCCAGTTCCAGGCCGACAATGCGGTCGGTATCGTCGCCGCGTGCGGTCAACATCAGGATCGGCATCTGGCTCACGGCGCGGATGCGGCGCAGCGTTTCGAGGCCGTTCATGCGCGGCATCATCACGTCGAGCACTGCAATGGCGAAAGCCCCCGTCAATGCGGAGGCGGTGCCGGCTTCGCCATCGTGGGCGGTGCCGACTTCGAAGCCTTCCTGCTCCAGGTATTCCTGGAACATGCCGACCAGCTCGACGTCATCGTCAATCAATAGGACCTTGTTCATGGCGCCCATGATAGCAAATCGCCCCTGCCGGGTTGCTCCATCTTTACACGTTTTTACCTGCTACTTACGGCGCTTTACAGGCTGTAGCCAGAGAATGGAAGCTCACCATCACCACTGGAGATTCACAATGAACAAGAGCAAACTGACCCAGCTCCTGCTGGCCGCCGCCATGGCATTGCCGCTGCTGGGCCGCGCAGAGGAAGCCATGCCGCCGGATGGCGACCGCCCGCCGCTGGCCGGCCCGCAAGGCGATGGTCCACGCGGTGAATTCCCGGGCGGCCATCCAGGCGGCCGTGCTGGCGGCCATTTCGGCGCGCCAGGCCTGCCATTCCTGCACGGCCTGGAATTGTCGGAAAACCAAGAGGACAAGTTGTTCCAACTGATGCACAACCAGGTGCCGTATCTGCGCGAACAGCAGCGTGCCCGCGACAAGGCCATGCGCGCCTTGCATGAAATGCGCAATGCCGAGAAATTCGACGACGCAGCTGCCGTCAAGCTGGCGCAAGCCGCGGCGCAGGCGGAAGCCAACCTGACCCTGTCCCACATCCGCACGCACCAGAAGGTGCTGGCCCTGTTGACCCCCGAGCAACGCCTCCAAATAACTTTCCGCCAAAAACAGGGAGGCTTCAATGAACGTTAATTCGATCAGTTACAGCAGCTACACCAGCCAGCTTTCCAGCAGCGGCACGGAGCAGGCGCGCCAGGCGCCGCCGCCACCGCCACCAGGCCCGCCACCGGGCGAGGGCGGTTTCGTCAGCGCTATCGGTTCTGCGCTTGAATCGTTGGGAGTGACCGATGTCGCCTCCAGCGACAAGGAAAGCGCCGCGTCTTCGCTGGGCAGCTTCCTGCAGGAGCTCATGACTTCCCTGCATGCGCAGGGTGCAGCCAAGGGCGCGCAGGAAGACCGTGTTAGCGGCTCTGGAGGTCCGGGCCGGCTGGCGGAAGACTTGCAAAGCCTGATCTCCTCGCTGCAAGGCGATTCGTCGGGCAGCGGCGAAACGTCTTCGCTTGAGTCCTCGTTCTCGTCGCTGCTATCGTCGCTCGGCGCCGACAGCAGCGAATCCAGGACCAAGCTGACCAGCTTCCTGCAAGCGCTGGCGGACAAGCTGCCGCAAGCGGGCAGCAGCGGCAACCTGATCAACACCACGGCATAACAAGGAGAACCCTATGGACGCGCATGACCACGGCCTGGCAGCGGACCTGGAAGCAATGATGAATATGGGCAGCAGCCGCCGTCGCTCGCTGCGATGGCTGCTGGCCGGCGCGGCCACGCTGCCGCTGGCCGCTTGCGGCGGCGGCTCGGGCAGCAGCAGCACCGATAGCAGCGGCAGCGGCACAGGCACCGTCGGCATGGGAACCGGTACCACCACCACCACCGGAAGCTGCACCGTCATTCCCGAAGAAACCGGCGGCCCTTATCCAGGCGATGGCACCAACAGCAATGCCAGCGGCATCGTCAACGTGCTGACGCAAACCGGCGTAGTGCGCAGCGATATCCGCAGCAGCTTCAATGGCGCCAGCGGCACGGCGGCCGGCATTCCGCTCACGATCAAGCTGAAGATCGTCAACGCCAACAACAGCTGCGGCGCGGCCGGCGAATTCGCTGTCTACCTGTGGCATTGCGATCGTGAAGGCCGCTACTCGCTGTACTCCAGCGGCGTGACGGACCAGAATTACCTGCGCGGCGTGCAGGGCGCGGACGCCAACGGCGACCTGTCCTTCACCACCATCTTCCCCGGCTGCTACGACGGCCGCATGCCGCACGTGCACTTCGAGGTGTATCGCAGCCTGGCGCAAAGCACCAGTGCCTCCAACCGTATCAAGACCTCGCAATTCACCTTCCCGATGGCGACGCTGAACGAAGTCTATGCCACCACGGGTTACAGCAGTTCCGCAAGCAACTTGTCGCGCATCAGCTACGCTACCGACAATATCTTCAGCGATGGCTATTCACTGCAGCTTGGCACCATGAGCGGCAATGTCGCCGACGGCTATGTCGTGACCCTGACGGTGGCAGTGGCTGCCTGATTCACCCGGGGCGAAGCCGCTTTCGCCCCAAATCCCCCTTTTTTCGCCATCACCGAAACGGCTTTCGCCGCAACCGGCGCCTGCCCCAGTGGCAGCGCTGGCACGCGCCTTGCACTAATCCTTGCATGGTTTAGGCATTGGAGAAAGCATGGATCGTCTGCTCAGCTATCGGCCGGAACTGGAACTGTCCCCGGCGGCGCCACAGGCAGTGTGGCGCGATGAAAGCCTGCCGCAAGCAGCCGAACTGCTGGCGGCGCGGCGCGAAGGGCGCTTGCCGGCCTGGTTCCGCCATGTGGCCCCCGGCCTTGATGGCGTGTTGCCCAAGCTGGCCGACCAGGTGCTGTCCGCTGGCCCCAGGGCTGGGCGCATGCTCGGCATGGAGCTCGAAGGCCTCAGCGCCGAAGACCGTGAATTCGAAACGGCGCGCCAGTTCATGCGCTTTGCCGGGCTGGCCGCACGCCGCGCAAGGCAGGCCGCGCGCGGCGACCCGCGCCACGTAAGGCGCGCCGCCCTGAACCTCGCAGCGCGGCAGTACGCGCCCGGGCTGTTGCCCACCATCGTATCCATCATGGAACGGCATCCCGTTCCACCATCCGCAGCATCACATCAAAGGGGGCTAATCATGCATGACATCGACCGTACCACCCTGGAATTCGGCAACGAAACTTCCTATGAAGGCGAGTATGAGTTTGGCGAATCGGAATGGGGCGGCGAAATGGGCCAGCAAGGGATGCTGACCGAAGCCGAGGAAATGGAACTGGCCAGCGAACTGCTGTCGGTGACCAATGAAGCGGAACTGGAGCAGTTCCTGGGCAGCTTCCTGAAAAAGGCAGCTTCGTTCGCCGGCAACGTGATCCGCTCGCCGGTCGGCAAGGCCATTGGCGGGGCACTGAAAGGCGTGGCCAAGAAAGCGCTGCCGCTGGCTGGTGGCGCCATCGGCGGCTACTTCGGCGGCCCGTTGGGCGCCAAGATCGGCAGTGGGCTGGCATCGGCTGCCGGCAGCGCCCTGGGCCTGGAGGCGGAGGGCGAAATGTCGGGCGAGGACCGCGAGTTCGATGGTGCCCGCACCTTCGTGAAAGTGGCAGCCGATACCGTCAACCGCGCGGCCCAGGCACGCGGCGGCGACCCGCGCCAGATTGCCATGCAGGCGGCGACTGCGGCAGTGCGCCAGCACGCGCCGGGCTTGCTGGCCAGGGCTGGCCAGCAGGGCGGCCAGCAAGGAGTGGCCGGCCGCAACGTGGGCGGGACGGGCGGAGCGGCGGGCGCCATGCACGGCAACGCCGGGCGCTGGGTGCGCCAGGGCCGCAAGATCGTCCTGTACGGAGCTTGAACCAAATGAGCCCGTATGCCGCCTGGATGCTGGCGCAGGAGGCGCGGTCCTTGCTGACGCGCCTGGCCCGAGTGCTGCCATTCGCCCTGATCGAGCCGATGGTGCCGGCTGCGGCCTTGCTGCCACGTGCGCAGCTTGGCATCGAGCGGCAACTGGTGGCGGGGCGGCGCGAATTGCGGGCCATGGTGCGCGGCTTCCTGCACTGGCTGCACAGCCCCGGCGGGCGGCGCGCCAGCCCGGCCCATGCCCAGCGCCGCTTCACCTTCCTGCGCATGAAGTTCAACGCGGCCCTGATCCAGTTCGACATGTTCAACGACGTGATCACGCAGCGTAGCGAACATCGGAACGGCGTGTGGCTGGCAGGACTGGACATTGCGTCGGCCGATGCCCTGGCCCTGCGCGGCGGCTATTACACGGCGCCGCCCGTGGTGTGCTACCTGGACCGCGGGCCCGGCGCGGCGATCCGGCGGGCGCGCACGCGACTGCCCGGCGGCGGCGACAACCCGGTCGCCATCATCCGGGTGCCGCGCGAACGAATGGTCGGCGCCAGCATTGCGTCCTCCCTGTTCCATGAAGTCGGGCACCAGGGCGCTGCGCTGCTGGACCTCGTCAACTCCTTGCGGCCGGTGCTGCAATCGCTGCAATCCGGTGCTACCGGGCCGGCACAGGTGTGGAAGCTGTGGGAACGCTGGATTTCCGAAATCGTCGCCGACTTCTGGTCGCTGGCAAGGGTGGGAGTGGCGGCCACCCACGGCCTGATCGGCGTGGTCAGCCTGCCGCGCATCTTCGTCTTCCGCATCAATATCGACGATCCGCACCCGGTGCCGTGGATCCGGGTGCTCCTGAGTTGCGCGATGGGCGAGCGGCTCTATCCGCATCCGCAGTGGCAGCGCATGGCACGCCTGTGGGAATCCTACTATCCCCTGGATGGCGTGCCGGAGGCTGACCGGCAGTTGCTGATGGCACTGCGCGACTCGATGGCAGCACTGGCAGGCTTGCTGGCCAGCCATCGTCCGGCCCTGCTGCGCGGGGCTTCGCTGCCGCAAGCGCTGCAAGTGGAGCAACGCCAGCCGACCTACCTGGCTCTGTTGTTCCGGCTTTGGCAACGCCAGCCGCAACGCATGTACCAGGCGTCGCCGGTGCTGGTGTTCGCAGTGATCGGCCAGGCGCGCGCGGACGGCATCCTGAGCCCGGAACATGAAAGCACCCTGCTGGGACGCCTGCTGACGCACTGGGCACTTCGCAACACATTGACTGATATTTGAGGAGAGTTCCATCATGACGAAAACGAGTGCGGCAGCCGCTGGTGCAAGCGGCAAGATCGATGTCAACGTGCGGGCCCGGATATCGGACAATCGCTGGGTCCCGGTGGTGCATGCGCATCTGTTGCTGGTTCAACCTTCAGACGCACAACTGAAGCAGCTGCAGTTGCTCAATGAGGACAAGGGCACGCCAGAGGAAGCGCGCAAGATGATGGCGGCATGGCCTTGCCTGCGGCCCACCCATACCGGGCCCAATGGGCATGCGCGCTTCGACGGGTTGGGAATCGGCACCTACTATGTCGTGTACAACAACGTCACTCCCTTCGACCAGGATTTCGTGCGCTTCAACCGCATCGATATCCTGGCATCCGACACGCGCGGGGAGACCGAATTCGTCCTGGATCCTCCATTCCGGCTCGATCCGGTGTTCTTCGCCAATGGCGACAACCAGGACCGTCCCCACGGGCTGGTGGGCGACACCGTCTGGGTTTCGGTAGCGCACGACCTGCCGGGACAGCCTAATCCAATGGAAGGCATGTACTATGTGCCGGAACCCCCGCTGCAAAGCCAGGCGCAAAAGGGCGTAAAGTCCAGCATGCGGCTGAACTCGACCGGCACCACAGAGGCGGCGGTCAACGTCTACATGGCCGCGCTGGAGCCGGACGGCGTTACACCCGACCCGAACGACGCTGCCCACTTCCGCGCCTCGGAGCCGATCATCGTCGACGAGGGCAGCGCGACGAAGGTGAGCGGTACGATCACCACCCAGGCCTCGCGCACGGAAGCCGAATTCCGGCCCGTACTCGCACACTGGACCCTGATCCGGAACAGCGCTGAAGCCCTGTCATTCAACACCTATAAGCTGTTCATCGACCACCTGTTCTGCAACGACGCCGGCGGCGAGGTGCCGGAATTCGAGCGCGGCCGCTTCAACGAAAAGGAGCGCGCCTTCCGGCTGCTTGAGAAACGGCGCACCTTGCCATTCAGCGACTCGGACTCCTATCGCGTACTGAAGGCCGCGACCGAAGCGTTTGTGATGGTCAATTGCGGCGTGTTGCGCACCCCGTATGCCTTCCGTCCCCAGGAAGACGCCGACTACCTCGACCGGCGCGACCTGCCGGCCGACCGCAAGCTGGAGGATGAACTGGTCAAGCGCTACCTGACGTCGCTGGACCAGAATACGCGCATCCTGCCTTACCTGGCCCTGATCCGCAGCAAGCTGCCGGACGTGCGCATCCACATTGGGCACAAGGAGCACCACGACGCCGAGCTGTGCGCGGGCTTCATCCGCGACCGCCTGGTCAATCCCTGCATGATGGAACTTATCTGGTCTTACTGGCAGGAAGAGGGCATGCTGGTGCAGACCATGAACGCGGTCACGCGCCGCTTCCAGAACGTGCGCTCGCCGGCCAACGGCAACGGGCCGGATCCGCTGGCCAATATGGAAGTGGACATGCTGCGGCCGCTGAATAACCTGCTGTGGGGTTATGTGCAGGACGAACAGCACCGCTTGAGCGTGGTGCGCCGCAATTACGAGTACGACCACCATTACGGCATCCACCTGGACGGCAAGGCCGTGCGCGACTTCCGTCCGGCTGACAGCCGCTCCAAGTTCATCGAAGCCTTCCACAACCTGCTGCGCCAGCTCATGCCGTTCTATCGCCAGGACGACGACACCACGGTCAAGGCCGATGCCTTCCCGATCCTGAACGCGCTGAAGGAGGTACACCTGATCCTGTCGCAGGGCGCGCACAACCAGTTCGGCGACCTGCCGTCCACCGCGCGCATCGAAATGCTGATGCAGCAATGGATGCTGGCGCGGCCGGAATTCCGCGAGTTCCTGCCAACCCGGCTGATGGTGGCACACCCCGAGCCATGGATGGACCGGGTCGACGCCATGAAGAAGGTGCAGGGCTGGAGCGACACCAGCATCGCCCATTTCCGCGACCTGGCCATGTTCGGCGAACAGTTGCTGCTGTCGGTGCGCTACACGCACTGGAGCGATGTGTACGATCCGACCGAGGCCTTTGCCTGGGCGCGCTTCTGGCGGCCGCAGGCGCAAGGCTATATGCACGCTTACCGGGCCGTGACAGGCGTGGACATGGCGTCGGAAACCCCCAACCAGAAGTTGGAAGCCACCATGCCTTCGGTTCTGCTGCGGCAGCGCCTGGAGGCCATGCCGCGCACCGCGTGAGGCGGCGGTGCGCGCCGACTTCACCAGCGCCCTGTACCTGGGCATGCGGCATCCTGCGCAATCGCTGCCGGCCTGGGATGAGCTGACGCTGGGGAAGCCGGCCGTGCTGGAGCCGGTGCCGGGCGAACCGGAACTGGGGGCCGCCCTGGCGCGCCTGATGGATTGCGAAGCGGCTTGCCTGCTGCCTTCCAGCCTGCACCTGTTCTGGGACCTGTTCGGCTGGCTGGCGAGCGCGCGTGTGGCATTGCTGGTCGACAGCGCGGCCTACCCGGTAGCACGCTGGGGCGCCGAACGCGCCAGCGCGCAGGGCGTGCCGGTGCAGTGCTTTGGCCACTGCAATGCAGCACAGGCAGCGGCGATGGCGCAGCGTATTCGGGAAAGGGGCCGGCGGCCGGTGATCCTGACCGACGGCTACTCGCCCGGCGATGCCGCCGCGCCGCCGCTGGCGGCCTACGCCGACATCGCCGATTCCAGCGGGGGCATGCTGCTGTTGGACGACACCCAGGCGCTTGGCGTGCTGGGTGTGGAGGGCGGCGGATCGGTGGCCGAGCATGGCCTTGGCGGCGGGCCGGTATTGGTGGGCGCCTCGCTGGCGAAAGGCTTCGGGGCACCGCTGGCAGTACTGGCGGGGCCGCGAAAGATGCTGGGCAGCTTCATGGCGGCCAGCGCGACGCGGGTGCATTGCAGCCCGCCATCGGTGGCGGCGATTGCGGCAGGCCGCTGTGCACTGGAGGCCAATCGCAGGATGGGGCGCGCGCTGCGCAAACGCTTGCGGGAGCGGATAGCGCAATTGCAGGCGGCGCTGGCTGCCCGCGGGATAGCGTGCATGGGCGGCGAGTTCCCGGTCCAGCGCATCCTGCTGCCGCCTTCATGCGATGGCGCTGCCTTGAGGAGCGGGCTTTCGTTGGCAGGAATCGAAGTGCTGTTGCAAGGAACACCGGCCAGGCAGATCCTGACCTTGCTGCTGCGGGCCGACCACAGCGCACAGCAGGTTGCCTGTGCCGCCCGCTCAATTGGACAACTGATGGAGGTGCTGCATGTTTGAGACGATGGAATTCGAATGGCGCCCCAAAGGCGGCCGCGCAATGGGGCGCCCGCGTGTACGCCCCACCCGCAAAACCCGCCCGGCGCCGGTATACGGAAGCGGCTGGCCTTACCGCGTGCCAGTATTCGAACCGCTGCCGCTGCTGGAACCTCCGGCCGGCGACGAGCCGGGCCCGGACGAAGGGGACAGCGATGGCGACAGCGAGCTGCCGCCGACCATCGCCCAGGCCGTGGGGCAGATGCCGCGCGCCCTGCAGCCAGCCTATGCGCCGGTCGCCACGCTCGACCGCGCGCCCGGCGATCCGCGCACGCACGGGCCAGGCTTGTATTACCTGGAATTCACCGTCAACGGCCAGCGCCGGGGGTACAGCGGACAGGCCAGGCATATGGGGCAGCGCCTGGCGCAGCACCGCATCTGCGCCGGCATGATGGGTATCCGGCCATCGGAAGTCAGCGTCTACGTTGCTGCCAACCTGGCAGACGACGCCGACCGCAGGCGGCGCGAACGGAGCTTGCACGACACGATGTTCCGGCATCACCAGGGCGTGCTGACCAACCAGCGCCGCGAGCTCGAATTCGAAGTGCTGGGAGAAGAGCACGAAGCCCCCTGCGGTTGCAGGCGCTGCCAGCACGGCCCGTTCAGCCCTGAGCAGGAGATGGAGCTGGCGATGGAGCTGTTGGGCGTGCAAAACGAGGAGGAGCTGGAACAATTCCTGGGCAAGATGTTCAAAGGCGTGTGGAGTGGGATCAAGAAGGTCGCCAAGCCCCTGGGCGGAATCCTGAAGGGAATTGCGAAGAAGGCCTTGCCGTTCGTCGGCGGTGCGCTGGGATCGTTTATCCCGATTCCCGGTGTAGGAACGGCGCTGGGGCGTGCGCTTGGCGGTGCGCTGAGCAATGCGCTCGAAATGGAATTGCAGGAGATGCCCGATGTGGACCGCGAGCTGGAAGTGGCGCGCCGATTTGTGCGCATTGCCGGCAGCGCCGCGCAGTCGGCAGGTGACAGCGATGGCAGCCCGCAGGCGGTGCGGCGTGCCGTGCTGGAGGCCCTGCGTACCCACGCACCGCATTTTGGCCAGTCATGATCATCGACTGCCACTGCCACGCCGGTCCCGGCGACGGCTTGACCGGGCCTTGGGACAGCAACGCCGCGCTTGGCCGCTACGCCCGGCGCGCGCGTGAAGCAGGCATCGACCGCACGGTGCTGCTGGCAGCTTTCCATTCCAATTACGGCGCCGCCAATGCCGGCGTGGCGCGGCTGGTTGCAGCGGAACCGGAGCGCTACCTGGCCTTTGCCTTCGTGCATGCCAGGCGCGACGCGGGGCGGATTGCTGCGCTGGTCCGGAGGGCGGTGGAGGAATACGGCTTCGTTGGCATCAAGCTGCACCGGCACGACGCAGCGATCACAGGCGAAGTGTGCGAGGCGGCGCGGCACTTCGGCCTGCCAGTGCTGTACGACCCGGTCGGCGTCGCATCGGTGGCCGAGCTGCTGGCAGCGCAGTACCCGGACGTGAACTTCATCTTGCCCCACCTGGGCAGCTTTGCCGACGACTGGGCAGCGCAACTCGCATTGATCGACCACCTGGCGCGGCATCGCAACATCTATACCGACAGCGCCGGTGTACGCCGCTTCGACCTGCTGGAGCAGGCGATCCGCCGCGCAGGTGCGCACAAGGTCTTGTTCGGATCGGACGGACCCTGGCTGCATCCCGGCGTGGAACTTGAGAAGATCCGTTTGCTGCGGCTGGCGGCAGGGGACGAAGCCTTGGTCCTGGGCGGCAACCTGTTGCGGCTGATCGGCCGGGATTAGCAGGATCTATGCTGGCGCATTGCGCGCCTTGCGGCGCAGTTGCAAAGTGCGATCGGTCACACCCAGGCGCAGGGCCGCGCGCTGGTTGTTGTCGTCTTCCTGTTGCAGCACAAGCTGGATCGCAGCGTCGGTTGCCGCCTGGCCGATGCGTGCAAGGTTGACGCCAAGGTCCACGGCGCGGCCTATGGCGTTCATGAAAGCTGCATCTGGCCAGCATGAGGCGCCGCCGCACGGCCGATCTTCCGGCGGGACATCGCCGATGGTGAGCGGCCCGGGACCGATATGCCGATGCCACATGCGTGCGACGGTCTGCCGTAGGTCGCGCACATTGCCCGGATAGCTGCGGGTGAGCAGGTATTGGCGCACGGCCGGATCGAGGTCGACATCGTGGCCGCTCAACTGGCGCAGGAAGTGCTGCACCAATGGCAGGATATCGCCCTGCCGTTCTCGTAGTGGCGGCGTGCGGCAGCGCCACGCCGCGATGCGGTAATAGAGGTCGGCGCGAAACGTACCGCGCTGGACCTCCGCCTCCAGGTCGCGGTTGGTTGCGCATACCAGGCGGAAGCGGGTTGGATGCCAGTCATTACTGCCGACGCGGCGATACTGCTGCTCCTGGATGACGCGTAGGAGCTGCGCTTGCAGCGGCAGCGGCAATTCACCCACTTCGTCGAGGAACAGCACGCCGCCGTTGGCTGCGGCGAATGCGCCGTCGCGCGCGCTGTAGGCACCAGTGAAAGCACCACGTTCATGCCCGTACAATTCGCTGCCGGCCAGCTCTGGCGACAGTGTGGTGCAATCGACCACCGTGAGCAGTCCCGGGCCGCCGTGCAGGCGATGGATGGCCTGCGCCAGCAAGTCCTTGCCGGTGCCGGTTTCACCGGTGATCAGGACGGGGGAGTCGGTGAAGGCCGCCACCTCCACCAGGCTTTGCAGCATGCGCCGCCAGGCCGCGCTTTGCCCGACCAGGCAGGCGCGTATGCGATCGGAAGACATGAGCTGCGCGACTTCGTGCCAGCGCTCCAGGCGGGCCAGCACCTGCGGCAGGATCGCCTCGCCGTTGCGCCACAAGAGCAGGTCGGAGGCGCCCGCCGCGAGCACTTCCCACATGGCGTCGGCGGCAAGTTCGGCAGGCTCGCAACAGATGGCCAGCATTTGCGGCGCGCCCGCCGCTTGCAAGCTCGCGGCCAGTTCTTCGTCCCACTGCTTGAATAAGAGGATGGAAGCATGGCTTTCCTGCGGTGCATCGAGGAGTGAAACGCCAGCGTCGCACAGATCGGTCCGCAGTTTGTTATTGGCATTTGCTGGTGCCTTCCCGGCCGCGAGAATGCAAGCTGAAAGCGCCATATATTCGCCCCTCAATTAGGACTGGAAGTCCACTATAGAGCGAAATCAGTCCATAGAGTTGAGCTTGCTCAATCGCGCATCGCAGCTGCCGCCCTGGCGGCGACAGCATTGTCTGCACCACCGTCGGGCGCTAAAATCACCTCTATGTGATATCGCCTTTTGCGTGGGCTTCAGACGTTTATGAATTCTGAGTCGTTCAATGCAAACTCTATGGCTGGCCTCAGCTATGCGGAGCAAATACAATGTTGTTTCCCGGATGAACCGGATTGGGATACTGTACCTGATGACACTTTGATTGAGCTGATAGAGAAATTTCCCGGAGAACTAAGCTGCGCCAGTATTGCGTTCACCAATTTGCAATTTCGGGGCAATCAGGAGGCCAACCGTTTGGCCCGGTGGCTGCTTGGTGAATATTGTCCGGACCGATGGTTGAGATACCATGCATTCGAGGTCCTGACCGGCTTGGAAATCAATGAAAAGGTTATTTTCAAGTGTCCTGCGCCGCAAACTGCGATTAACGCATTCCTGGATCAATGCTGTGACGGTTGGGACAGGACGTCGCTGGAGTTCTTCTTCCACGTGATTGGAAATGAACGCATAGGCTGGATCTCAAACTACCTGGACGCGGACGCGGTACTCAATTATCTGGTGGTTACGCAGGCAGCATCCCCTGAACGCCCAGAGATCTATGTAATTGACCGAGTGTTGGCGTGCCGCGCCGACGATGAACCGATTGAAGTTCTGAGCATGCTGCGAAATGCCGGGTACCTATGATAGTAACCAGTAAAAAGCCCGCAGGGACTTGCGTCCGTTGCGGGCTTTGTTTTGCCGGCAGGGCTTACTGCCTGACGCAGTCGACGAAGTAGTCTTTGCGGCCATTCACTTCGCGCTTCACCAGGCCGTGCACGTCGGTTTCGAAACCAGGGAAGCGTTCATTGAAGTCACGTGCGAAGCGCAGGTAATCCACGATGGTCTTGTTGAAGCGCTCGCCCGGGATCAGCAGCGGAATGCCCGGCGGGTAAGGCGTCAGCAGGATCGAGGTGATGCGGCCTTCCAGATCGTCCAGTGCCACGCGTTCGATTTCGCGGTGTGCCATCTTGGCGAAAGCGTCGGACGGCTTCATTGCAGGCACCATGTCCGACAGGTACATCTCGGTGGTCAGGCGCGCCACGTCGTAGGCCTTGTAGAAATCGTGGATCTGCTGGCACAGGTCGCGCAAGCCCATTTGCTCGTAGCGCGGGTTGGCCGCCGAGAACTCCGGCAGGATGCGCCACATCGGTGCGTTCTTGTCATAGTCGTCCTTGAACTGTTGCAGTGCGGTCAGCAGCGTGTTCCAGCGGCCTTTGGTAATGCCGATGGTGAACATGATGAAGAAGGAGTACAGGCCGCACTTCTCGACGATCACGCCGTGTTCCGCCAGGTACTTGGTCACGATCGAGGCCGGGATGCCGGTCTCGCCGAACTGGCCGTCCAGCGACAGGCCGGGGTTGACGATGGTGGCCTTGATTGGGTCGAGCATGTTGAAGCCCGGCTTCAGGTCGCCAAAGCCGTGCCACTTCTCGCTGTCTTCAGTGAAGATCCAGTCTTCCTGGGAACCGATGCCTTCTTCGGCGAAGCTGTCCGGACCCCAGACCTTGAACCACCAGTCCTGGCCCCATTCCTCGTCGATCTTCCTCATCGCGCGGCGGAAGTCCAGCGCTTCCAGGATCGATTCTTCCACCAGGGCGGTGCCGCCCGGCGCTTCCATCATGGCCGCCGCCACGTCGCAGGAGGCGATGATCGAGTATTGCGGCGAAGTCGAGGTGTGCATCAGGTAGGCCTCGTTGAAGGCGTCCTTGTCCAGCTTGACGGTTTCGGAGTCGCGCACCAGCACTTGCGACGCCTGCGACAGGCCGGCCAGCAGCTTGTGGGTCGACTGGGTCGAGAAGATCATCGACTCCTTGGCGCGCGGACGGTCCTTGCCGATCGCGTGCATGTTCTTGTAGAAGTCGTGGAAGGTGGCGTGCGGCAGCCAGGCTTCGTCGAAGTGCAGGGTGTCGATTTTCCCGTCCAGCATTTCGCGCAGGGTTTCCACGTTGTAGACCACGCCGTCGTAGGTCGACTGGGTGATGGTCAGGATGCGCGGCTTCTTGTTCACCGCAGCTTGTGCGAACGGGTTGTTGGCGATCTTGCGCTCGATGCTCTCCATGGTGAATTCTTCGAGCGGGATCGGGCCGATGATGCCCAGGTTATTCCGGGTCGGCATCAGGAATACAGGGATGGCGCCGCACATGATGATCGAGTGCAGGATCGATTTGTGGCAGTTACGGTCCACCACGACGATGTCGCCCGGCGCCACGGTCGAATGCCACACCATCTTGTTGGAGGTGGAGGTGCCGTTGGTAACGAAGTAGGCGTGGTCGGCATTGTAGATGCGGGCGGCGTTGCGCTCGGAGGCGGCGACCGGGCCGGTGTGGTCCAGCAGCTGGCCCAGTTCTTCCACCGCGTTGCAGACGTCGGCGCGCAGCATGTTCTCGCCGAAGAACTGGTGGAACATCTGGCCGATCGGCGACTTCAGGAACGCCACGCCGCCGGAGTGGCCAGGGCAGTGCCAGGAGTAGGAGCCGTCGTTCGCGTAATGCACCAGGGCACGGAAGAACGGCGGCGCCAGGCTGTCCAGGTAGGACTTGGCTTCGCGGATGATGTGGCGCGCGACGAATTCCGGGGTGTCCTCGAACATGTGGATGAAGCCGTGCAGTTCGCGCAGGATATCGTTAGGGATATGGCGCGAGGTGCGGGTTTCGCCGTACAGGTAGATCGGGATGTCGGCGTTCTTGTGGCGGATCTCGGAAACGAAGGCGCGCAGGGAGGCCAGCGCGAAGTCGGTTTCTTCCGGGGTGCCGCCGCCGAACTCTTCGTCGTCGATCGACAGCACGAAGGCCGAAGCGCGCGACTGCTGCTGCGCAAACTGCGCCAGGTCGCCGTAACTGGTCACACCCAGGACGTCCATGCCTTCGTTTTCCATCGCGGCGGCGAGGGCGCGAATGCCCAGGCCGGACGTGTTCTCGGAACGGAAATCCTCGTCAATGATGACGATGGGGAAGCGGAATTTCATCGATGTTCTCCAGGCGCGACCAAGCGCCTCAAAAAAATAAGACCGGGAGTATCGCAGAAATTCGGCTCCCGGGGGAAATTAATTTACAACATCGCAAGGGCACCCAGGCCCAAGCCGATTGCTGCCACGCCGTAGGTGGCATACATCAGCCACTTGCGGTTGGTGAGCAGGGTAATCGCAGCCAGGGCGATGGCGATTTGTTCGGCCGTGGTGGCCAGCGCCCATTGGTGGTGCTTGTGCAGGGCGTGGTCGGATTTATGGTCCCACTCGGTCGATTTGGCTTCCCATTCCTCGGCATCCTTCTTGATGGCGTCTTTCTCTTCCTTGTAGCGCAGTACTTCGGCCTTGAACTTCTCTACATCGGCGTTCGGCAGCAGCATGGCCAGTTCGGCCAGGTTCTGCTTGGACGATTTGGCCTGGTAGTAGTTCCAGCGATTGGACGCCTCGGTCTTGGCGATGGCGGCATTGTTTTTGAACAGTGCTGCATCGTTCTGCGTGGCGCCGCCCTGGTAGCCGAAGATGGCGCCCACGGTGGCCAGGATGGCCGTTGTCACGGCGATATTGCCGGAGAATTTGTCGTTGCTGTGTGCTGCGTGTTCCACGGCGTGGTCATGCGGGCCGTGGACGTGGAAACCGTGTCCGGACATGTTTTAGTTCCTGGTAAAGCTGATGAAAGAATAAGGCAGCCCGGCTGCCGATACGTGCTCTTCACGCGCTACTTCCTGCCATTCGCCCGCTGCCAGCGCCGGGAAGAATGCATCGCAGTCGTATGTGCGGCCGATGCGGGTGATTACAAGCTTGTCAACCAGCGGCAAGGCTTGCTGGTACACCTGCGCGCCGCCGATCACGAATGCCTCGGCGGTACCGGCGATCAAGGCCTTCGCTTCTTCCAGCGATCCAACTCGCTCAACGCCTTCGTGCTGCCAATCCGCATTGCGGCTGATGACGATATTGCGGCGGTTCGGCAAAGGGCGGCCGATCGAATCGAAGGTCTTGCGGCCCATGATAATCGGATGGCCGGAAGTGAGGCGCTTGAAGTGCACCAGGTCTTCCGGCAAGTGCCATGGAAGAGTGTTGTTGATGCCTATGCCATTGTTGGAATCAGTGGCAACGATGATGGTCAAATTTGTCATGGCCGACATTATATATCGGAGCACTTTGCTATTCGGTCACGTTGCGGAATTGCGCCACCGCAATTTATTTTGGCCCTGGAACGGGGCCTTGTGACGTTTGGAGAGTTTTGGCGGGGGTGTGCCGGCGTATCGTAGCTTCCAGCGCGCTAGGAATTACTGCTGAGTAATTCTGTTTGTTGGTTTTATAACGATACGGACCCCAGGAGAACCCCTGATGAAACACCCACTCAAGCATCCCCACGGGAATGCCGGGCGCGCTATTCTCGCATTGGCTGATGGCACCCTGTTTGAAGGCATCTCGATCGGTGCCGACGGCTCCACGGCTGGCGAAGTCGTATTCAATACCGCCATGAGCGGGTACCAGGAAATCCTGAGTGACCCAAGCTACAGCCGCCAGATCGTCACGCTGACTTATCCGCACATCGGCAATACCGGTGTCAACCGCGAAGATGGCGAAGCGCCTTTGATCCACGCAGCAGGCCTGGTGGTGAAGGACGTGCCTTTCCTGGCATCGAATTTCCGCAGCGAGCAAGACCTGTCGTCGTGGCTGGCGGAGCAGGGCGTGGTGGCAATCGCCGGCATCGATACCCGCAAGCTGACCCGCATCCTGCGCGAGAAAGGCGCCCAGTCCGGCGCCATCATCGCCGGCGGCGCGGCGGAGGAGGCACTGCGCCTGGCGCGTGAATTCCCCGGTTTGTCGGGCATGGACCTGGCGCAAACCGTCAGCACCGCTGCACAGTATGAATGGACCGAGACCGAATGGATGCTGGGCCAGGGCCATGGCCGCCAGATGCAGCCGCGCTGCCACGTGGTGGCTTACGACTTTGGCGTGAAGGCAAACATCCTGCGCATGCTGGCCCAGCGCGGCTGCCGCGTGACCGTGCTGCCTGCGAAAGCCGGCGCCGCCGCTGCGCTGGCGCTGAACCCGGACGGGATCTTCCTGTCGAACGGGCCGGGCGATCCACAGCCTTGCGATTACGCGATTGAAGCGGCGCGTGAACTGATTGAACGTGGCGTGCCGACCTTCGGCATCTGCCTTGGCCACCAGATCATGGCGTTGGCCTCCGGCGCCCGCACCCTGAAAATGAAATTCGGCCATCACGGCGCCAACCACCCTGTGCAAGACATTGAAAGCGGACGTGTAATGATCACCTCGCAGAACCACGGCTTCGCCGTCGATCCCGATTCGCTGCCGAATAACTGCGCAGTCACTCATATCTCGCTGTTTGACGGCTCATTGCAAGGCTTCCGCCGCACTGACAAGCCGGCCTTCTGCTTCCAGGGCCACCCCGAGGCGTCGCCCGGGCCGCACGACCTGGCGCCGCTGTTCGACCGCTTTGTCAGCATGATGGAGGGCGCGCGCCATGGCTAAGCGTACCGACATCAAGCGCATCCTGATTATTGGCGCCGGCCCGATCGTGATCGGCCAGGCCTGCGAGTTCGATTATTCCGGCGCCCAGGCCTGCAAGGCCCTGCGCGAAGAAGGCTACGAGGTCGTGCTGGTTAACAGCAATCCCGCCACCATCATGACCGACCCGGGCATGGCCGATGTGACTTATATCGAGCCGATTACCTGGGAAACCGTGGCCCGCATCATCGAAAAAGAGCGCCCACAGGCCGTGCTGCCGACCATGGGCGGCCAGACTGCGCTCAATTGCGCGCTGGACCTGCATCGCCACGGCGTGCTCGATAGCTTCAATGTGGAGCTGATCGGGGCGACGCCGGAAGCGATCGACCGCGCCGAAGACCGCGCCAAGTTCAAGGCAGCGATGGAACGCATCGGCCTGCAGTCGGCCCGTTCCGGTATCGCCCACACCATGGCTGAAGCCTGGCAGGCACAGGAGCGCCTCGGCTTCCCGGTCATCATCCGGCCGTCGTTCACCATGGGGGGCAGCGGCGGCGGCATCGCCCGCAATGCCGACGAATTCACCGCCATCTGCCTGCGCGGCCTGGAACTGTCGCCGACCTCCGAACTGCTGATCGAAGAATCCCTGATCGGCTGGAAGGAATTCGAGATGGAAGTGGTGCGCGACCGCAAGGACAACTGCATCATTGTCTGTTCGATCGAAAACCTGGACCCGATGGGCGTGCATACCGGCGATTCGATCACCGTGGCGCCGGCCCAGACCCTGACCGACAAGGAATACCAGATCATGCGCGACGCGTCGCTGAAGGTGCTGCGCGAGATCGGCGTGGATACCGGCGGCTCCAACGTGCAGTTCGCCGTCAACCCGCAAGACGGCCGCATGATCGTGATCGAGATGAACCCGCGCGTGTCGCGTTCTTCGGCGCTGGCTTCCAAGGCCACCGGCTTCCCGATTGCGCGCGTCGCCGCCAAGCTGGCGGTCGGCTTCACGCTGGACGAATTGCAGAACGATATAACCGGCGGCGCCACCCCGGCCTCTTTTGAGCCTGCGATTGACTACGTAGTCACCAAGATCCCGCGCTTCGCTTTCGAGAAGTTCGCCGGCGCCAACGACCGCCTGACCACGCAGATGAAATCCGTGGGTGAGGTGATGGCGATGGGCCGCACCTTCCAGGAATCGTTCCAGAAAGCGCTGCGCGGCCTGGATATCGGCGTGGACGGCCTGCAGCGCATCGCCACCGGCCGCGACGTGATCGAGCAGGAACTGCGCCTGCCGGGCCCGCAGCGCATCTGGTATGTCGGCGAGGCCTTCGCACAAGGCATGTCGCTGGTGGATGTGCACCGCCTGTCGCACATCGACCCATGGTTCCTGTCCCAGATCCAGGATTTGGTGGAAATCGAGGAATGGGTGGCCACGCAGCAGTTGGGCGGCTTTGACCATCACGTTCTGCGCCGTCTCAAGCAGCAAGGCTTCAGCGACCGCCGCCTGGCGGACTTGCTGGGCGTGCATGAAGACGCAGTGCGAAAGCAGCGCCATGCCCAAGGTATCCGTCCGGTATACAAGCGCGTCGACACTTGCGCTGGCGAATTCGCAACCCGCACCGCCTATATGTATTCAACCTATGACGAGGAATGCGAAGCCCAGCCCACTGGTGCGCGCAAGATCATGGTGCTGGGCGGTGGTCCGAACCGCATCGGCCAGGGTATCGAATTCGACTACTGCTGCGTGCACGCCGCGCTGGCTATGCGCGAGGACGGCTACGAGACCATCATGGTCAACTGCAACCCGGAAACCGTATCGACCGACTACGACACCTCCGACCGCCTGTATTTCGAATCCCTGACCCTGGAAGACGTGCTCGAAATCGTCGCCATTGAAAAACCGGAAGGCGTGATCGTGCAGTACGGCGGACAGACTCCGCTCAAGCTGGCCCTGGCGCTGGAGGCAAACGGCGTGCCTATCATCGGCACCTCGCCCAACATGATCGATGCCGCCGAAGACCGCGAGCGCTTCCAGAAACTGTTGTTCGAACTGGATCTGCGCCAGCCGTCCAACCGCACCGCCCGCAATGAGCAGCAGGCCGTGGCGATGGCCGAGGAGATCGGCTATCCGCTGGTGGTGCGCCCCTCCTACGTGCTGGGCGGCCGCGCCATGGAAATCGTCCATGAGCGCGCGGACCTGGAGCGCTATATGCGCGAAGCGGTCAAGGTTTCTCACGATTCGCCGGTGCTGCTGGACCGCTTCCTGAACGACGCCATTGAAGTGGACGTGGATTGCGTCAGCGACGGCACCGAGGTTGTGATCGGCGGCGTGATGGAGCACGTGGAGCAAGCCGGCATCCACTCCGGCGACTCGGCCTGCAGCTTGCCGCCTTATTCGCTGTCGGAAGCCACCGTGGCCGAAATCAAGCGCCAGACTGTGCGCCTGGCACGCGGCCTGAATGTGATCGGCCTGATGAACGTGCAATTCGCGGTGCAGCGCCAGAAAACCGATGGCCGCATGCTGGACCGTGTCTTCGTGCTGGAAGTCAATCCACGCGCCTCCCGCACCGTGCCATTTGTTTCGAAGGCGACCGGGGTACAGTTGGCCAAGGTGGCGGCACGCTGCATGGCAGGCCGTTCGCTGGCCGAGCAGGGCGTCACCGCGGAAGTGATTCCGCCTTATTACAGCGTCAAAGAGTCTGTTTTGCCGTTTGCGAAATTCCCCGGTGTCGACACCATCCTCGGGCCGGAAATGAAATCGACCGGCGAAGTGATGGGTACCGGAACCACCTTCGGCGAGGCCTTCCTGAAGGCGGAGCTGGGCGCCGGCGTGCGCATACCGCAGGCAGGCTATGTTTATATGCGGGTCCGCAAAGCCGACCAGGCGCGCGCCGTGGCGCTGGCCCGCGAACTGGCCGAAGCCGGCTATTTGCTGTGCGCCAGCGAAGTGACGGCCGCCGTGCTGGAAGCCGGCGAAGTGCCTGTCAATGCCATCGAAGATGAAACCCTGCTTGGCCTGCTGGCCCTGCGCGAAATCGCCATGGCTGTGGTTACGGTGGACGAGAAGCGCGTGGCCATTGCCGCTACACGCAGCCTGCGCATGGCGGCGCTGGCTTCCGGCACGGTGATGTTTACCACGATTGCGGCAGCAGAAGCCGCCGCGGAAGCCCGCAAGCATGCCGGCAACACTATCGTGCGCTCGTTGCAGGAACTGCACGCGATGGTCGGTGCCGAACTGCGCCAGGCGCCGCCGCCGGCGCCGCGCCCTGTCCCCGGTGCAGTGGACCTGGCGGCGGCAGCCTGGCAAATGCCGGAGCGCCGCGCCCAATCGCGTCAGCGCAGTGTCGGCGTGGAGCCGATCAAGGTCTTCATTCGCCAGCCGTTCACCGAATCGAACGAACATGAGCAGCGCATGATCAGCGAGATCATGCAGATGATCGACAGCGCCAACGGCCTGCCGCACGCGTTCGACTACCTGACCGGCTTGCAGGCTGAGAGCGCGGAAACCTTCCGCGCCTCATTCGAACGCAGCCAGGGGTTGCCGTTCACGCCGCAGAACTTCCGCCGCCACCGGCTGACATTGCTGGACCAGGCGGACGTGATGGTGAACATCCGTGTCGGGATGAGCGAGAGCAGTGCATTCGAGTTGAGCTATCACATATTCAAAGGCCGCCGAACGCCTATCCTGTTCCTGGTGTGGAAGGGCGCGCCAATCAAAACCACGCTGCTGCGCGAACTCGATGACCTGGTGGACATCACCTATATCGAATTCGACGACGTTTCGGAGTTGCGTGGCCGGTTGCATCAGTTTTTCAAATGTTTGGTAAAGGAGTGAGCGATGTTCAATAATTTCAAGATCAAGACCCTGCTGGTTGGCGTGCTGGGTTTGCTGATTGGCCTGCTGGCGATTATTGGCGGCCTCGGAATCCTGAGCGCTGAGCGCTCGGTCGGACTGGTGAAGGACGTCACGGTCGCCAACCAGAAGAATGTCGCGGAGCGCAACGCCATCCGCCTGGACATGGAAACAGGCCGCAGCCAGATCCTGCAAGCCTTGCAGCACAATCCAGACCTCGGCTGGAGCAAGCTGCATGACCACCCGCTGACCAACCACTTCAACATCGTGGACGACGTCACGGCACGGGTGAACAAGCGCTGGGAAAGCTACCTGGCCAGCATCAAGTCGCCGGAAGAGCGCAAGCTGGCCGAAGACTGGTTCGCCAAGAGCGATGGCCTGGGCGTGGAGCACATCCGCGCTGCCACGGTCGCTGTGAAGGAAAACCGCTGGGACGATGCGGAAACGGTGCTGATCAAAAAGATCAATCCTTCCTACCGCCTTGGCGACGGCGCGTTGAAGGCGCTGTCCGAGCACGCCGACAAGCGTATCGAAGCCGATGCCGCCGCAGTTGCCGCAGGCCTGAGCCGCAACAGCACCACGGTGACCGTAGTCCTCATCTGCGGCCTGGCCCTGAGCGTGTTCGCCGGCCTGGTCCTGATGAAGGCCATTTCCGAGCCGCTGGCAGAAGCAATGGATGTGGCCCACCGCGTTGCCGATGGCGACCTGAAAGGCCAGGCCACCAAGCACGCCGACAACGAATTCGGCGAGCTGCTGCGCGCGCTGGACAAGATGCGCGACAACCTGGCCGCCATCGTGACCGAGGTGCGTGGCGGCAGCGACACGATTTCCAGCGCTTCGGCGCAGATCGCGGCGGGGAATATGGACTTGTCCGACCGCACCGGCGAACAGGCCGCGTCGCTGGAGGAAACCGCCTCCTCGATGGAAGAACTGACCAGCACCGTGCGCCAGAACGCCGACAACGCACGCCAGGCCAACCAACTTGCCGTTTCGGCATCATCCGTCGCCACCAAGGGCGGCGAAGTGGTTGAGCAGGTGGTGGCGACCATGGGTTCGATCAATGAATCGTCCAACAAGATCGTGGACATCATCGCGGTGATCGACGGCATCGCCTTCCAGACCAACATCCTGGCCCTGAATGCGGCTGTGGAGGCGGCACGTGCCGGCGAGCAGGGCCGCGGCTTTGCGGTAGTGGCCAGCGAAGTGCGCAACCTGGCACAGCGTTCGGCCGCCGCAGCCAAGGAAATCAAGCAGTTAATCGACGATTCTGTTGGCAAAGTGGAAAGTGGCGCCAAGCTGGTGAACCAGGCCGGGCACACGATGAAGGAAATCGTGACGAGCATTCAGCGCGTGACTGATATTATGGGAGAAATTACCAGTGCTACGCAGGAACAAACTGCGGGTCTGGAACAAATCCACCAGGCCATCAACGAGATGGATACAATCACCCAGCAGAACGTGGCGCTGGTGGAGGAGGCAGCTTCGGCGTCCGCCGCTTTGCAGGACCAGGCCAACGGCCTGTCGAAGATTGTCAGCGTGTTCCAGGTTGACGGCCAGCGCCGCGAGCATCCCGCCGCGGTGCAGGCGCGCGCGGTGATCCAGGCGGTACGCACCAAGCCGGCGTTGCCGGGCAAGGCCAAGCCTGCCCAGCGTGACAGCAAGGCGGCGTCGCGCAAGGTCGCCAATAGCGAGGTAGGAGATTGGGAAGAGTTTTAATGAAGGAGCATGATTGGAATACAAAGCATTTGAGCACTTAGTCCGCCGGCTGGAGCTGGATTCAAATGCCAGCCCGGCGGCATTCCGCCGCAAAGTGTTTGCGATCGGCCTGGCCGCATACGTCATCCTGTTCGGATTGCTGGCCGGGCTGCTTGCGTTATTTGTCATGCTCATGCAATGGGCGGTCGAGTCGCATCGCGCCTTTGTGATGGTCAAGGCGGGCCTGGCGGGCCTGTTCCTGTTGTCGCTGATTTTCGTCGTCCTGCGGGTAATGCTGATGCGCCTAGATCCGCCGCTCGGGCGTGAGCTGGTCCGGGACGAAGCGCCCAAGCTGTTCGATATCCTGGACAAGTTGTACGGCAAGCTGAAAGGTCCGCACATCCAGCACGTCCTGGTGACGGACGAATACAACGCAGCGATCGTGCAGCATGCACGCTTCGGCATTTTCGGCGGCTACCGCAACTACCTGCTGGTCGGCCTGCCATTCCTGCTCGGCTCCACGCCCAAGGAAATGCTGTCTGTGCTGGCCCACGAATACGGCCACCTGTGCGGCGACCATGGCAAGGGCGCGACCCGGATCTATCGCCAGCGCCGCCTGTTCGTCGCCATGTACCAGCACCTGGAGAATACCGCGGACGAGAACGTGCTCAGCGCAGCAATTGTGCGCGCGCTGAAGCGCTTCTTCCCTTATTACAGCGCCTACACCTTTGTGCTGTCGCGCCAGGAGGAATACGAGGCCGACCTGATCGCCGTCGACATGGCCGGACACACGGCGACCTCCCAAATGCTGATACGCGCCCGTTTGCTGGGTGACTGGATCGCCCGCGATTTCTGGCCCAGCATGTATGAGAATGCGGATCGCCTGGAAAAACCGCCGTTCATGCCGTTTTCCTCGATGCGGATGGCGATCAAGGTCAATTACGACGAGTGGGCCACCAAGAACGCGCTGGATGCGGCATGGACCAAGCGTTCGGATCTCGACGACACCCACCCCTGCCTGCGCGAGCGGTTGGACGCAATTGACATGGCGCCGGTGCTGCCGCCACCGGTGGACGCTTGTGCGGCCGACGTGATGCTGGCTTCCGGCGTGGGCAAGAAGCTGGAAGCGGAGCTCGACCAGGACTGGTGGGAAGTCAACTCACGCGGCTGGGTCCATCGCTTCCGCCACGTGCAGAATTCGCGCGGCCGCATCGGGGAGCTGTCGGCAATGCCGCTGGCCAAACTCTCGGTACAGGACTTGCTGGAGCTGGCCTCGTTGAAGCTGGAATTCGAGGAAACCGTTTCCGCCAAGCCGGCGCTGGTCGAACTGATGAAGCGTAGCGGCGGGCCGTATCCGCGGGCATCGCTGATGTACGGGCGTGTGTTGGTGGCGGAAGGCGACCGCCGTGGCGTCGACCATCTGCGCGAAGCGGCGCTGAACGAGCCGCGGCTGCTGGAGGAAGCCGCACAACGCGGCTACCAATTCCTGCTGGAGAGGGACGGTGAAGCCGTGGCAAAACGCTGGTGGGGCAGCGTAGTGCCCCAGGACGAACCGGCTTAGACCGCCATTGGCGCCGTCAGCGGCGCGTGGTGCTGGTAGCCTTCCAGCGTGAAGTCGGAAGGCTCGATCTTCTCCAGCCATTCGGGTTCGTACTTGCCGGTTACGGCGAACGAAGGCACGCGGCTGTTGATCAGCAGTTGCGGCAGCGGCAGCGGTTCGCGCTTCAACTGCTCTTGCACCATTTCCATGTGGTTTTCGTAGATGTGGGCGTCGCCGATAAAGTAGCTGAACCAGCGCGGCTTGTAGCCCGTCAGGCGCGCCACCAGGTGCAGCAGGGCGGCGCCCTCCGCGATGTTGAACGGCGTGCCCAGGCCGATATCGTTGCTGCGCACATAAAGGCACAGCGAGATTTCGCGCGTGGTGGCGTTCGGGATGAACTGGTACAGCAGGTGGCAGGCCGGCAGCGCCACCTGGTCCAGTACGGCCGGATTCCAGCCATGGAACAGGATGCGGCGGCTGGATGGATTGTTGACGATGGTGTCCAGGCATTCGCGTAACTGGTCGATGGCCTTGTACATCAGGACTTTCTGCACGCTGTCTTCTTCCAGCGGAGCGACCTGGCGGTAGCCGTTGCGTTCCGCATCTGCGATCTGCGCCGTCGCGGCGGCGTCCAGTACCTTGTAGCCCGGCCACTGGCGCCATTGGACGCCGTACACCGGGCCCAGGTCGTCGGTGCCGGTGCGGTGCGGATTGGCCAGCCACTGCGCATTTTCGTTGGCATTCTGGTCCCACACCTTGCAGCCCAGGGCGCGGAAGTCGGCGGCGCTGCGCGAGGCGCGCAGGAAGGCGCACAGCTCGCCAACCACCGATTTGAAGGCCAGTTTCTTGGTCGTCACGGCCGGGAAGCCGTCGTTCATGTCGAAGCGCATCATGGCGCCGGGCACGCTCAGGGTGCGGATGCCGGTGCGGTTGTCCTGCCAGCTTCCTTGTTCCAGCACGGTGCTGATCAATTCTTTGTACTGCTTCATGCGTTTCTCCGTTTATCGTTTGTTGCCACGGCCACCGGGCTTGGCGGCGGCGCGGCCTGCAGCGCGCGCGGCCGATTTGGCGCCGCGCGTCGCGGTCACCACGACTTTGCCGCCTTGAGCGCCGGCGCCAGACCGGCCACTGCCAGTGCCCGCGCTGCCGCCGCCGGGGCTACCAGCCCGCGCGCCATAGATCGGTCCGCGCGAGCGCTGTCTATTTTCTTTCGGCGGAAGCTCTTCCTTCAGGCCGCCAAACCCGCCGGCGGGGCGCGGCGTGTCATCCCGTGCCGGGGCCATTTGCTTGGCCGGCGGCCGTGGCGCCTTACCGGCCGCAGCACCTTTCGCCGGCTTGGCGGGGCGGGCGGACTTGGCGCCGGTGGCCTGCACGGCGGGCGCGGCCGGCGTGCCGGTCGATGGCACTCGGTGATCCGCCTCGAAGCCGGCTTCTTCCCGGCGCGGCAAGACGGTGCCGGTCAGCTTTTCGATTGCCCGCAGCAGTTCGACTTCATCCGCGCACACGAGTGACACTGCCTCGCCTTCCGCGCCGGCGCGGCCGGTGCGGCCGATGCGATGCACATAATCTTCCGCCACGGTCGGCAAGTCGAAATTGACCACCAGCGGCAGGGCTTCGATATCCAGGCCGCGCGCCGCCACGTCGGTCGCTACCAGAATCTGTACATCGTTCGCCTTGAAACGCTTCAGCGCCTTGATGCGGGCCGGTTGCGGCTTGTCGCCGTGGATCGAATCGGCCGAGAGGCCTTCGCCCTGCAACAGACCTACCAACTGCTCGACGCCTTTGCGCGTCTTGACGAACACCAGCACCTGGCCCCAGCCTTCCTTGCGCAGCAGGTGCACGAACAATTCGGCCTTATTGCGCTTGTCGGTCGTGAAGACCACCTGGCGCACGGTGCGCGCCGCCGTATTGGGCGCGCTGGCCTGTACGGTAAGCGGGTCGCGCAACAATTGCCTGGCCATGGCGCGGATCGAGTCCGGCATGGTGGCCGAGAAGAGCAGGGTCTGGCGCTCGGCCGGCAGCACGGCAAACAGCAGGTCCAGGTCGGCGGCAAAGCCCAGGTCCAGCATGCGGTCCGCTTCGTCCAGCACCAGGGCGGTTAACTGGCCGAACTCCAGCGCGCCCTTGCGATGCAGGTCCAGCAGGCGGCCCGGCGTGGCGACCAGGACGTCCAGGCCCTTGCGCAGTTTTGCCAGTTGCGGCTCCATCGGCACACCGCCGTAGGCAACGGCGCAACGCAGCGGCAGGTGGAACCCATAGCTATGGAAGCTCTGGTATACCTGTTCGGCCAGTTCACGCGTGGGGACCAGCACCAGGCAGCGCACATGGTTCGGCGCAGCCTGGTCGCCTTCCATGGTCAGGCGCTGCAACAGGGGCAGGGCAAAAGCGGCGGTCTTGCCGGTGCCGGTCTGCGCGGCGGCCAGCAGGTCGCGGCCCGACAGGATGGCGGGAATGGCTTGTTTCTGGATTGGCGTCGGTGTGTTGTAGCCAATCGATTCGAGTGTGCGTAGGAGCCCGTCAATCAGGTCCAGCGAAGCAAAACTCATAGCGCGTCGCTCCATAAAGTGAGGGCATGGCGGACTTGTTCGTCCGAAAGGGCAAGCAGGTTGTCGCCGACGTACCATTCGGTGTAGCTGGTGCCCGGCAATTGGGCATGGCCCGCACGGTTCAGCAGCCAGACGCCGTGATGGGCAGCAACTTCATTCCGGATCTGCAGCAGGCGGTCGCGATCGACCGGCACATGGATATGCAGCATGTTCGCATGCGGTTGCGCAGGATTGGCGCGCAGTCGGGGGTAGTCGCGCAAGGTGTCGTAAAGCCAGTGCGTGCGGCGGAAGTATTCGGGCATGGCTGACAGGCGCGCGTCGAATTGCATTGCAGCGGCGACCACGTAAGGCGTGCGGTGGATGACATTGCCGCCCTGGCGGCGGAACCATTCCTGGGCGTGCGCGATGAAGGCGCGGCTGCCCAGCAGCATGGCGCCACCCAGTCCGCCGATGCCCTTGTACAGTGATACATAGACACTGTCGAAACCTGCCGCCACCTCGGCCGGCGAACGGCCATAGCCTGCGGCAGCTTCCCACAGGCGTGCGCCATCCATATGCAAATGGACGCCTTGTTCGCGGCAGTGGGTCTTGATGGCTGCCAGTTCGTCCCAGCGCGGCGATTGGCCGCCCAGTTCGCGCGCCGGCAATTCGAGCGATACGGCAGCCAGCCGGTCAGGCACAGCCTGCAGTTCGGCCAGGGTGAATGGACGGTGCAGGTCGCCCAGTTGGATCGACTGGAAGTGGTCCAGCAACTGGTGGTTGCTGCGTTCGTGCTTGAAGATATGGGCGGTCGGATGCAGCGCCACCAGGCGGCTGCCGCGTTGCATGCAGGCCAGGCGCAGCGCCGTGACCTGGGTCATGGTGCCGGTGATGCAGAAAGTCGCCGCTTCGAATCCCAGCAGGTCCGCAACTTTCTGTTCGAAGGACTGGATCAGCTCACCTTCGCCATACACGTCATGGGCAATGCCGTTGGCTTCGCACCATGTGGCCATCGCGGCGAAAGTCTCCGCCGGCGAGGGTTGGCGATGGCCCGGCAGGACGGTGTGGCAACCCTGGCGCAGTTCAGCATCGGTCACGTTGCGCCTCAATGCGTCACATGGACGCTGTGGAACTGCAGCGCCGCCAGGTTGGCGTAAATGCCGCCCAGTGCCACCAGCGACTGGTGGGTGCCGGTTTCGACGATCTTGCCATCTTCCATGACGATGATGCGGTCGGCACGTTGTACAGTGGCCAGGCGGTGCGCGATGATGACCGTGGTGCGGCCAACCATGGCTGCTTCCAGCGCGCCTTGCACCAGGCGTTCCGACTCGGCGTCCAGCGCACTGGTTGCTTCATCGAGCAGTAGCAGCGGCGGGTTTTTCAGCAGTGCGCGGGCAATTGCAATACGCTGGCGTTGACCGCCCGACAGGCGCACGCCACGCTCGCCGAGGAAGGACTTGTAGCCGTTCGGCAGGCGTTCGATGAATTCGTGTGCGGCAGCCAGGCGTGCGGCCTGGATCACTTCCTGGTCGCTCGCGTCGGCACGCCCGTAGCGGATGTTTTCCATCGCGTCGGCGGAGAAGATCACCGTATCCTGCGGCACGATGCCGATGGCGCCGCGCAGGGTGTGCAGGTCCAGCAGGCGGATATCGGTGCCGTCGAGGCGGATGGCGCCGGATTGCGGATCGTAGAAACGCAGCAGCATCTGGAACAGGGTGGTCTTGCCTGCGCCGGAAGGACCAACGACCGCGATGGTCTCGCCCGGCTTGATATCGAGCGTCACGTGGTCGAGTGCCAGCGTGTCCGGGCGCGAAGGGTAGTTGAACGACACCTCGGCCAGGCTGAGGGCCGCGCCGTTGGCGGCGCGCGGCGGCAGGGCCTGTGGTTGCGCGGGGCTCTGGATATCGGAGCGCACGGCCAGCAATTCGAGCAGGCGCTCGGTGGCGCCGGCGGCGCGCTGGGCTTCGCCCATGACTTCGGACAAGGCGCCAATCGCGCCGGCCACGATGGAGGCGTACAGGATGAACTGTCCGAGGTCGCCGCCCGTCATGGTGCCCTCCAAAACGGCGTGGGCGCCTAACCACAGCACGAACACGATGGTGCCGAACACCAGCACGATGGCCAGCATGGTCAGGAAAGCGCGCGCCTGGATGCGGCGCATGGCGGTGCTGAAAGCGCCTTCGACCGAGCCGCCGAAACGCTTGGCTTCCAGCCCTTCATGGGTGAAGGCCTGCACCGTCGGCATGGCGTTCAGGATTTCGCCGGCCATGGCCGAAGCATCCGCCACGCGGTCCTGCGAATCGCGCGACAGCTTGCGCACGCGGCGGCCAAACATCACGATCGGCAGCACGGTCAGCACCAGCAGGCCGATGATGATGGACGACAGCTTGGGGCTGGTGATGAACAGCATGGCCAGGCCGCCGAGGAACAGCAGCACATTACGCAAGGCCATCGAAATACTGGTGCCAACCACGCTCTGGATCAGGGTGGTGTCGGTGGTCAGGCGCGAAAGTACTTCGCCGGTCTTGGTGGTTTCGAAGAATTCCGGGCTTTGCTGCACCACGTGCGAATACACGGCATTGCGGATGTCGGCAGTGACACGTTCGCCCAGCCAGGACACGCTATAAAAGCGCGCCGCCGTCGCCAGTGCCAGCACGGTGGCGACCGCGAACAGCGCCAGGAACACCTGGTTGACGTGGGCCGCGCTGCGCACGCCGGCATCGGCGCCGAAGCCCAGGTCGATCATCTGCTTGAAGGCGTAAGGAATCGCCAGCGTGGAAGCGGCAGCGACCACCAGCGCGACGCCGGCAATGGCGAAACGGTTGCGGTAAGGCTTGAGGAAGGGCAGCAGGCCCCTGAAGGCGGCCAGGCTGCCTTTCTTGAGTTCTCGGGCTTCAGGCTGGCCGTTATTGGTGGTGCTCATTGCGTATTCTACGTTCTTGTTCAAAGTTTCATAGGACGGACATAGCCCGTCAACTCCAGGTAGCCGCGCCCCGCCGGCTTGCCGTTTCGCGCGACTGTCACCGCGCCTTCCCAATACACCGCACCGGTCGAGCGGCGCGAATCGAGTTCCTGGTCCTGTTGCAAAGGACTGGCCTGCCACTGTTCGGGGCCGGTGGAAATCAGGGTGGCGACGGGATACTCAGCTTGGGTGCGCGGGGATTTCCATCGCACCTGCGGGGTAAAACTGACCTGGTCCTGCGAATAGTGCGTGATCTTACCGGATGCATCGCGCCATGTCGCGTGGGCCCATAGTTTACCACCTTGGCGGTCCCTTATCTGGAATGCCATGAGGGCGCCGCCATCGGCCAGGTTGATACCGGCCCAGTCCCAGCCCGCGGCAGCCGGATCGAGCACCTGGCTTGACCACTCGTGATCGAGCCAGGTCACGCCCTGTACCGCTTGTGCGGCGGCATTGCGGCGGGCCAGGGTGCCGCTGGTGCGCAGCTGGGGCTTGCTATAGTAATAACTTGCCTGCTCGGGCTTTGGGCCTTTGCGCGAGAAGCCGGCGTCGCCTTGCAGCAGGACGGGCTGGGTCGGCTGCAGCTTCAGTGCCAGCGTGAATTCGGCGGCATCTATATCGATCTGATAAGTGCCGTCGGCGTCGCGCTGCATGCGCCAGCCATCCAGTTGCACCCTGGTGTCGTCTGTGGCGGCGCTGGCCAGGCCAAAGCCGGCGCGCGCTGTGCGCTGGTCGTGCAGCAGCTTGCCCTGCGACGGGTCGGACAGTGCGACGTGGGCGACGATGATGTCTCTGGGCGCGAACTGGCTTGGGTTGTCGCGGCCATGGCCGGTGCTGCTGCGGAAAAAGGTAACCTGGTAGCCAAGCTGGCGTCCGTCGGCGGTGTCGAGCCAGCCGGTGGCATACCACCATTCCGTCTTGAAGCCGGGATGGGCGCCGAAGTCGCGCGGGAACTGGAGCTGGACGCCTGGCGTTACCGGCGTGAAGTCGGCGGCGTGCAGCGGCAGGTTGAAGGCCAGCGCGAACAGGAGGCAAAGCAGGGCGCGCATTACCAGTCCTCCCTAACGGCACGGATTGGACCGCCGGACAGGGCCTGCCGGCCGGCGATGAGGGCGGTGGCCGCCGACGACAGCAACAGCGCCAGCGCCACGGTTGCCAGCAATGGCCAGGGATAGTGCATTTGCATCGTCCAGTGGAAGGATTGCGGGTTGATGACGTGGACCAGCACCAGGCTGATGACCCAGCCGAGTGCGAAGCCGGCCAGGATGCCCAGGGTGGTCAGGGCGGCGCCTTCCAGCGCAAGGATGCCGAGCACCTGGCCGCGTGTCACGCCGACGTGGCGCAGCATGCCGAATTCGCGTGCCCTTGCCAGGGTCTGGGCGGAGAAAGTGGCTGCGACGCCGAACAGTCCGATGACGATGGCAATGGCTTCCAGCAGGTAGGTGACTGCGAAGCTGCGGTCGAAGATTTTCAGCGTCAGGTTGCGGATTTCGGAGGGGACGCTGGTCTCCAGCAGCTCGCCGAAGGGCAGCTTGCGGATATCGTCCTGCACCTGGACTGCGCTGGCGGTTTTGGCGAGCCAGATGGCGGCATCGCCGGCATCGCGGTCGCCGGTCAGGTCGATATAGTCGGAGCGGCGCACGATCACGGCGCCGCCGGCGCGGGCGTAATCGCGCCAGACGCCGGCCACGCGGAATTCGCGTTGCCGGCCTTGCAGGGGCAGGCGCAGTGTGGCGCCGGGCTGCAGGCCGTACAGGTCGGACATGGCTTCCGACACCCAGGCCGGAGGCAGCGCGGCGGGGGCGCCCGTGGACGGCACCGCCGCGGCCTGCGCCGGGCCATCGACCAGGACCATGGCGCGGCCCGGATCCGCTGGGTCGACGTCACGCGCCAGCACGGCTACGTTGGCACGCTCGGGTGCCAGCGAAACTGAGCGTATGCGCAAGAATTCAATGCGGGCGACGCCGGGAACTGCCCGCAGCGCGTCCTGCTCCGCGGGCGAAAGGCCGCCAGTGGCACCGGCCGATGCGGCGCGCGCATACACGTCGGCCGGCAGGATGCGCAGCACCCATTCATCGACCGAAGTCCGGAAGCTGGCCACCATGATTGCCATCGCCACCATCAGGCTGAAGCTCGCCAGCACGCCGCCTAGCGCGATGCCGGCCTGCCCCGACGCATTGGCAAGCCGCGCCAGCGCCAGCGCGCGCACCGGACTCGCGTCCGCCCGTGGGCGCGCGGCACCGCCGGTAGTGGTGGTGCGGCGGGAGAGGGCGGTGAACGTCATGCCGGACAGCCGCGGCATCAGGGAGATGGCGCCAACCAGGAGCAGGGCGATGGAAAGATATCCGAAGATTGGCAATTCGAGCACTGGCGGCGCAAACGTCAGGCCGCCGGCCAGTGCGAGGCAGGCCAGGCCCGGCCACGGACGCGAGAGGGGCCGCAACGCGGTTTCATCGGTACCCGCCTTGAGCGCGACAGCTGGCCGTGCGCGGGCTGCGTCGAAGGCCGGCGCCAGGCCGCCGAGCAGAGCGACGCCCAGGCCGAGCGTAAAGTAGCACAGCGCTGCGACTGGCGCCCACTGCACGCCTGGCTGGACGCCGGCAAAATAGCCTGCGCCAAGATCGCCGCCAAACAGGCGCAGTACGGCGGCGGCCAGCGCATAGCCGCCAGCCACGCCAAGCGCCGAACCGATGCTTCCCAGCAGGGCGCCTTCCAGCAGCACCTGGCGAATCAACTGGCGGCGCTCCAGCCCCAGCACCCGCAACAGTGCAAACTCACTGCGACGACGCAACACGGACAGTGCTTGCGACGAGAACACCAGGAAGGCACCTGTGAACAACGCCACCAGTGCAAGCACGCTCAGATTGACGCGATAAGCCCGGCTCAGGTTCGCGTTGCGGCTTTCCTGTTCCGCGTCGTTCGGCTGGCCGACCCTGAAACGGCCAGGAAAATCATGCTCCAGCCGCGCCGCCAGGGAACGTTCGAACGCGCCACGATCGACGCCATCGCGCAGCTTCAAGTCTACGCGCGACAGCTTGCCCAGGCGCTGGAATTGCCACTGCGCCGCTGCAATATCCATCACCGCAAAGCGTTGGCCCACGCGTGCTCGCTGCAACGAACCGGCCACGCGAAGAACCGCCACTTTGCTGCCAGCCTGCAGGCGAAGTTCGCCGCCGGGCCGCCCCTGCAGCCAGTTCATTGCAGCAGGCGACAGGAAAATCGCGTCGTCGGCCAATGTGTCGTAAGGGAGATCTTCTTCGGGGGCACCGATCAGGTCCGGCGTAATGAAGCCGGCACGGAACACGTCCAGGCCGATGATTTTCAGGGCCTGACGTGCACCTGGCATCGAAGCATCAAATTCAAGCACCGGAGACGCCACCGCGGCTTCCGGCAGGCGCGCAAGGACCGGATAGATCGCCTCGTCAAAAGTCGCCTCGGTGCCGCTCACCTGGATATCGGCTTGTCCCGACAGGCTATGGACGGCAGTCGTGAATTCGTTCAGTGCCGCCGCGTTGACCAGGTGAATGGCAAACCCCAGCGCCACGCCGATCGCGATCGCCGCGATGGCGGTCAGTGCGCGGACCGGATGGGCGCGCCATTCGCCAATGGCCAGCCAACGGGTCAGCCGCCGCATTCCAGCTGGTACATGTCCGCGGCGCGTTTGGCCTTCTGTTTCGCGCGTTCGGTATTCTGGAGCGTGGCGCCGCGCGCGTCCTCCTCTGCCCATTTGTGCTGCATCTGGAGCTTCTTGCATTTCTTGTTATGGCTGGCGACGGCCCGCGCTTCGGCCAGGCTCTCGCGCTCCTCGCGTGCTTCGCGCTTGCGGCGCTGGCTGGCGAGTTTTTCCGCATCGCGTTCCTGGCGTTTGAGATTGGCCGCCGCGGCGGGATCGGGTGCGGGCGCCGCAGGCACTTCGATTGTGCTGGCGACGCCTTTCTCGCATGGCTGCTGCGAGTAACTTACTTTCCCATCGATGGTGCACTTGTGCAGGGCTTGCGCCCCCGCAGGAAGCGCCATCGCCAACAGCAGCAAGGGCAGGGGTTTCATAGGATTTTCCCTGGATTCATCAGGCCCAAAGGATCCAATGCGGACTTGATTGCCCGCATCAGGCTCAACTCCACCGGCGACTTGTAGCGCGCCAGTTCGTCACGCTTTAATGCTCCAATCCCATGTTCGGCCGAAATCGAGCCGCCAAAGGCAGCCACGGCATCGTGGACCACGCGATTAACCGCTTCCTGGTTATGCAGGAAGGTTTCGTTCGCCACGCCGGCTGGCGGCGCAACATTGAAATGCAGGTTGCCATCACCCAGGTGGCCAAAACACACCAGCTGGCAGCCGGGGAAGGCAGCTTGCAATTGCGGTTCCGTGCTGGCGATGAAGTCGGCAATCGACGATACGGGCAGCGAAATATCGTGCTTGATGTTCTTGCCGTCGGCCGCCTGTGCCAGTGGAATATGCTCGCGCAAGTCCCATAGCCCGCGCGATTGTGCTGCGGAGCTGGCAACTACCGCGTCCTGCGCCACGCCTTCGCCAAGGGCCGCGCCAAGGGCCCTTTCGAGCAGCGCCGCTGCATGGGCTTCCGATTCACTGCTCGAAAGCTCGAGCAAGGCATATTGCGCATGGCCGTCGGCCAGCGGCTGCGGCAGGGCCGGGAAATGCTTGCCCACCAATCGCAGGCAAAAAGCCGACATCAATTCGAAGCCGGTCAGGCTCGCCCCGCAATGATCCTGCATGATCGACAGCAGCCGCAATGCCGCGGCCGGCGACTCCATCGCAGCCAGCGCCGTGACGGAAGCTTTCGGTTGCGGATAAAGCTTGAGCACCGCGCCGGTGATGATGCCAAGCGTGCCCTCGGCGCCGATGAACAGGTCGCGCAGGTCATAGCCGGTATTGTCCTTGCGCAGCCCGCGCAGCCCGGACCAGATTTCGCCTTGCGGCGTGACGACTTCCAGCCCCAGGCACAGCTCACGCGTATTACCGTAGCGCAGCACGGCGGTACCGCCGGCATTGGTGGACAGGTTGCCGCCAATGGTGCAACTGCCTTCGGCGGCCAGCGAGAGCGGGAACAGGCAGCCTTGTTCGGCAGCCGCTTCCTGCGCGCGCTGAAGGATGACGCCGGCATCGACCGTCATGGTGCGGTTGACCGGATCGACCAGCCGCACCTTCTGCATGCGCGCCAGTGAAAGGACTACAGCCGTTGCGCTGGCATCGGGCACGCTGCCCAGCACCAGGCCCGTATTGCCGCCTTGCGGCACGATCGGGACGCGGGCCTCTACGCACAGTTTGACGGCGGCGGCGACTTGTCCGGTATCGGCCGGGCGCAGGACAGCCAGGGCGCGGCCGGTGAATCGCCCGCGCCAGTCGCGCAGGAACGGCGCCATATCCGCTTCAGAGGAAATGACGTGCGCATCGCCAAGCAAGGCGCGGCAAGCGCCCAGGAAAGCGGAATTGTCCATAATTACTTGGTCTTGCTGGTGTTGACCTTTTCCAGCAATTCGCGGGCCGCCTGCCTGGCTGCCTTCTTATACGGCTGTACATACAGGATGGCGCACAGGAAGTAGACCACCACAATGGCCACTTCGCCCCAACCCAGCCACGGGGTGACCTTGTCGCCGTATGCGCGCACCACGCCTTCGATGAAGTAGATCAGGATCATCATCGAAGTCCACTGCAGCGTGTAGATATCGCGCTTGATAACGCCCAGTAGCGGGAAAAGGAGCGGCACCGCTTTCAGCACCAGCCAGGAACCGCCCGGTTTCAACGGCGACAGCCACATTTCCCAAGCCACGCTCCAGATGATGAGCAAGGCCAGGCTGGCGATGGCGCCCCAATGGAAAAGTTTATGCTTCGTGCTATTCATTTCGTCCCCGCAGCTTGACGGCCGCTTCGGCCAGCCGGCGACCCATCGCGATCGCCAGGCGTTTCTCATCTTCCGTGAACGGCTTCTTGCCGTCCAGCCCCGACCAGTGAGTGGCGCCGTAAGGCGAGCCGCCGCTGGTTGTCGTCATCAGTTCGGGATGGGTGTAGGGCAGGCCCATGACCATCATCCCATGGTGCAGCAATGGCACCATCATCGTCAGCAGCGTCGACTCCTGCCCGCCGTGCTGGCTGCCGGTCGACGTGAAGACGCAGGCCGGCTTGCCGGACAGGGTGCCGGACAGCCACTGCGCCGACGTCCCGTCCCAGAAATACTTCATCGCCGCAGCCATATTGCCGAAGCGGGTGGGGGAACCGAGCGCGAGCCCGGCGCATTCCTCCAGGTCCTGCAATTCGACATAAGGCGCGCCATCCGGCGGCACTTCCGGTTCGGTCGCTTCCGTTACGGTGGAAACGGCCGGCACGGTACGCAGGCGGGCGTCGCAGCCCGGCACGGATTCAACGCCCTGGGCAATCATCTCTGCCAATTTACGCACGGATCCGTGCCTTGAATAATACAAAATTAGAATTGTGAGGTGAGTTCTGTTCATCATTGCTATTATATGGCCCTTTACACAAGTTGCATGACTAATAAGCTTCACTGATGGTGTTTAAGTCCCTCTATACCAACGTTGCCCGCGCCTGCTCCAAAGGCGTGGCCGAACTGCGCGCGTTGTCCTGGACCGAGCTGCATGACCTGATCCAATTCGGGCGCCGCCGCCTGCGCGAAGAAAGCCTGCCCCAGGTGGCCGGCGGCCTGACCTTTACGACGGTGTTTGCGCTGGTGCCGGTGCTGACGATCGCACTGGCGATTTTCACCACCTTCCCCATGTTTAATACCTTCCGCACCGCGCTGGAAGCGTATTTCATCAAGAGCGTGATGCCGAAGGCGATTTCCAGCACGATCCTGGGTTACCTGACCACGTTTGCGGCCAAGGCCACTCGCCTGTCGGCAGTGGGTGCCGTGACGCTGGTGCTGACGTCGGTGGCGATGATGAGCATGATCGAACGCGCCTTCAACCGCATCTGGCGCGTCAAGACCGAGCGCCGGCTGGTGCGGCGGGTGCTGGTGTATTGGGCCCTGATCACCCTGGGGCCGTTGCTGATCGGCGTGTCGATCAGCCTGTCGACCCACTTGTTTGATGCCACCAGCGGCTTGGTGGGCTCGGTGACCGGGCCGATTTTCTATACCTTGTTGTCGGTCCTGCTGACCACACTGGCGTTTACCTTCCTGTACATCACCGTGCCGAACCGGATGGTGGACTGGCGCGATGCCATTTGCGGCGGCGCGCTGGCGGCAGTTTCTTTCGAATTGGCCAAGCGCGGCTTCGCGATCTTCATTACGCAGGCGCCGACCTATTCCAAGATCTACGGCGCCTTGGCGGCCTTGCCTTTGTTCCTGCTGTGGATCTACGTTTCCTGGCTGATTACGCTGCTGGGCGCCTTGCTGACCGCGGCGCTGCCGGTAGTGAAATATGAACGCTGGTGGCACGAGGCGGTGCCGGGCGGCGAATTCGTCGACGCCATGGCGGTGCTGAAAGTGCTGCACGAGACAAGGGAGAAGGGCGATAACGCCGCCGTCAGTTCAGCGGAAATGCGCGGGCGCACCCGCCTGGGTTTCGATGAAATGGACGCCTTGCTGGAGAAAATGCTGGTGCCGGGCTGGGTGGCGAAGGTGAAGATCGCGCCGCCGCCGCGCGTGCAGTTCGGGAAACGGGTCAGCGAAGGGGCCGACAATTGGGTGCTGCTGGCCAACGTCCATAAGATCACGGTGGCCGATGTTTACCGCCTGTTCGTGTTCGGCGGCATGTCGCTGAATGCCGGCGTGCTGGCCGATTCGGACGATGAAATGGATCGCCAGGCCAGTCGTGACGCGGCCGTCCTGGCGCGCCAGGTCGAGACCGCGGTGGAGTCAGGCCTGGGCAGCACGCTGGCGGAGCATTTCGGCGCCGCCTGAGGGGCTGGGGTCAGCGCAGGAAGGCCAGCAGCGCGTCCAGCACCGCGTCGGGCTGCTCAGCCATCATCTGGTGGCCGGCGTCGACCGTCACGGTCTTCGCGCCCGGCAGCCCTGCCAGTAGTGCCTTGGTGCTGCGCGGCGGCGTCATCATGTCCTTGCTGCCAAAGATGAATTGCACCGGGCAGCGCAGGCTTGCCGCCGCGGCATCGCCATTTGCATAGCTGTTGCAGGCCGTGAAATCGGTATGGAACAGCAGGTCCTCGCCTTGCGCAGAGATGCGTTCCATCAGCCGTTTCGACATCCCGCTCACGTAGAATCCCGGCCCAGGGCAGGACGGCTTCTGCGCATAGGAACTGTGCGACCAGATATTGACCATGTCGATGGCCTCGCCCTCTGCTTCGCGAGCGGCGTTGAGCAGCGCGTCGGAAACCTTCATGGGATAGGTGGCGCCAAGCAGTGCCAGTCGCGTAATGCGGTCCGGCGCACGGTGCGCGGCTTCCAGGGCGATCAAGGCGCCCATGCTATGCCCAACCAGGGCAGCCTGGTCGACACCCGCTGCGCGAAGCAGCGACAGCAGCCAGTCCGCCATTTCCACCACGCTGCGCAGTGCGGCGCCGCGGCTGCGGCCATGGCCCGGCAAGTCGACGGCCAGTACGCCAAAGCCATGGTGCGCCAGGTAGCGCGATTGCAATGCCCAGACCGAATGATCGTTCTGTGCGCCGTGGAGCATGACGACGGTGGGCAGCGCCGGGTCAAACTGCTTGCCGCCCGTGTAGCAATACGAATCACCGAACATCATGCTCAGGCCCCTTTCTGCGAGGCTTTGAGCCCACGCGCCAGGTCTTCGAGCAGGTCGCCGGCATCTTCCAGGCCGACCGAGAGCCGCATCGTGCCTTCCGCGATCCCCGACGCCGCCAACTGGTTGGCCGGCACGCGGAAATGCGTCGTCGAAGCAGGGTGGATCACCAGCGAACGCGCGTCGCCCACGTTGGCAAGGTGCGAAAACACTTTCAGGCTGTCGACGAAGCGCTTGCCGGCCGCGCGGTCGCCTTTCAGCGTAAACGACAGCACCGCACCTGCGCCCTTCGGCAGCAGTCTGGCCGCCAGCGCCCGGTCCGGATGGCTCTCCAGTTCCGGATAGATCACCGACTCGACTGCCGGATTGGCGAGCAGGAATTCCGCCATGCGGCGGGTATTGGCCACGTGCCGGTCCATGCGCACCGCCAGTGTTTCAACGCCCTGCAGGATGGCGAAGGCATTGTGCGGGCTCATGGCCGCGCCGAAATCGCGCAAGCCCTCGCGCCGGGCCCGCAGCGCAAAGGGCGCCACGGTCGATTCTTCAGCGAAAACCATGCCATGGAAGCCGTCATACGGTTCGCACAGTTCGGCAAAGCGGCCCGTTGCCTCGTAGGCTGCCTGCCAGTCAAAGGTGCCGCCATCGACCAATACGCCGCCGATCGCCGTGCCGTGCCCGCACAGGAATTTGGTGGCGGAGTGGAATACCAGGTCGGCGCCATGCTCGAAAGGACGCAGCAGGTAGGGCGTGGTGAAGGTTGAGTCGACCATCAGCGGCAGGTGGGACTCGTGCGCTATCGCAGCCACGCCGGCGATGTCCAGCACGTCCAGGCCCGGATTGCCCAGCGTTTCGCCGAATAGCACCCGGGTCTCAGGCCGGATCGCCGCACGCCAGGCATCCAGGTCGCGCGGATCGACAAAAGTGGTCTCTATGCCGAAGCGTTTCAGCGTATATGCGAGCAGGTTGTGCGAGCCGCCATACAGCGCCCGCGATGCGACGATATGCGAACCCGCGCCGGCAATGGTGGCCAGCCCGAGGTGCATGGCCGCCTGGCCGCTGGCAGTGGCGATGCCGGCGACGCCGCCTTCCAGCGCCGCCATGCGTTCTTCAAGCACCGCATTGGTCGGGTTGGAAATGCGCGAATACACATGGCCGGCCCGTTCCATATTGAACAGGGCAGCCGCATGGTCCGAGTCGCGGAAAGCGAAGGAGGACGTGAAATGGATCGGCGTAGCGCGGCTGCCGGTGGCCGGATCCGGCGTGGCGCCCGCGTGCAGGGCGAGGGTATCGAACCCGGGATAATTTGGCGTTGTCATGGATGCCATGCTATCGTGTTATTTAGCTTGTGAATACTGTTGCGTTTTGATTAATCCAACTCTGGATTTTTCGCTTGGCATACGCTAAATTCGATGGTAAGGCTTACAATAAAACCATAATCACCACCGGACAGGACGGCCCAAAATGAAAGTATCTGAAATCCTCCAAGTCAAAGGGAACATCCTCTACACGATCACTCCGGACCAGCCGTTGGTCGAAGCGGCAAATACCATGGCCGAAAAAGACATCGGCTCGCTGGTGGTGATGGAATACGGTGACCTGGTCGGCATGCTGACGTTCCGCGAAGTGCTGAAGGCGCTGCACGCGAACCAGGGCTCGGTCGGCGGCGGCACCGTGCGCAAGCACATGGATGACCACCCGATCACCGTCACCCCGGATACCGAAGTCAATGAAGTGCGCCGCATCATGTTGGAAAAGCACGCGCGCTACCTGCCGGTGATGAATGCCAAAACCCTGCTGGGCGTGATCTCGTTCTACGACGTGGCGCGCGCCGTCCTGGAGGCGCAGAGTTTCGAGAACCGCATGCTGAAGGCATACATCCGCGACTGGCCTGCAGAAGAAGAGGAAAAGTCGGAAGGCTGATTCCGGCCAGCTCCAAATAAAAAAATGGGGTACGTCCCCATTTTTTTATTTATGCGACGCCGGCCAGTGCATCGTCGCTGAGCCACCCGACCAGGGCTTCGCCGGTCATCGGCCGCGCAAACAGGAAGCCCTGGCCCAGCGGGCAGCCCAGGGTGTGCAGGATTTGCGCCTGGCGTTCGTCCTCCACGCCTTCTGCGATCACGGCCAGGCCCAGGTTGCGTCCCAGTTGAACCACCATTTCGGCGATGCTGCTGCCGCGGGCGGAGTTGGTAATCTCGGTGACGAAAGCGCGGTCGATCTTCAGGCGGTCCACTTGCAGGCGCTGCAGGTAGGAGAGCGAGGAGAAACCGGTGCCGAAATCGTCGATTGCAATGGTCACGCCGGTCTGCTTGATCTGCGCCAGCATCTTGATCAGCATATCCGGTTCTTCCATCGCCATCGATTCGGTGATCTCAAGTTCCACATATTCCGGCGGCGCGCCGGTGTCGTGCAGCGCATTGCGCAGCATCTCCAGGAAATGCGGGTGGCGGAACTGCACCTGCGATACGTTAATCGACATGGTGAACTCGGTATAGCCCGCGGCGCGCAAGGCGACCAGTTCCTGCATCGAGGTACGCATCACCCATTCGCCCAGGTCGATAATCAGGCCGGAATATTCCGCGATCGGGATGAATCGGTCCGGCGACACGAATTTGCCGTCCGGCGTTTGCCAGCGCAGCAAGGCTTCCGCGCCCATCGGCCGGCGCGTATCGAGGTCGACTTGCGGTTGGTAGACAACAAAGAGTTGGTTCTGGCTGAAACCGGTGCGCAACGCGTGCATCATGCGCACACGCTCGCGGATTTCCACGCCCATGCTGCGCGAGAAGTAGAAGTGGCCGGCGCGCTGCTGGGTCTTGGCGCGCTTCAGGGCGATATCGGCATCCTTCAGTGCATCGGCGCCGCTGCCGTCGTGCTCCAGCAGCCGCACCAGGCCAAGGGTGGCCGATAGCTGCACGTCCTGCCCGTCTATGCTGAAAGGCGTGGTGAACAGGGCGATGATATTGCCTGGGTTCACCTGGCCTGCGTCGCCCAGCACGCAGAAAATATCGCCGCCGATGCGGGCTACGGTCAATTGCTTGCCGAGGCTATTCTGCAGGCGCGCTGCCACGGCGGACAGCAGCAGGTCGCCAAATTCGTGGCCCAGTGCGTCGTTGGTTTCGGCAAAGTGGTCAAGGTCAACCAGGCAAAGCGTGGCGTCCTGCTTGGCAGGCCCAGCCAGTGTGGCATCGAGGATCTCGACCAGGCGCGTGCGGTTCGGCAGCTTGGACAGGTTGTCGTAGAAGGCTGCGGTGTGCAAGTGCGACACCAGTTCCACGTTATCGAGGCCCACCGCCACATTGCTGCAAAAGACGTCCAGCAGGCTTTCTTCCAGCGCGCTTGGTGCGCGCGAAACATCCATGAACGCGACGAAGGTGCGGCTGGCCTTGCCGGCGAAGTGCAGCGCAATGCTGTCGGTGCAATAGAGATTCCGGCGCGCAGCCAGGCATTCTTCCATCGCCTTGTGCACACGCGGATCTTCGTTTGCGGTGAGCTGGGAATTGGACAGGTTATGGTGGCTGCCGGTGGCTGCCATCACGACCAGCTCATGGCAGCCTGCGTCCGGGCACTCCTGCACGCACAGGACACCATGCGGTTCCTGTCCCAGCAATTCGGCGATCTGCGACAGCACGCCGGAGGCAAAATTCTGCACGCCGTGCAGCGCCATCAATTCAGTACTGGAATGTACGATGCGTGCCAGGCCGCGCCGGCTCTCGTTGATATTGCGGATTTGCTCGTAGGAGCGGATCGCGGCGGTCACAGTCGTGAACAGCTTGATGCGCGTCAGCTCCGACTTGGTCTTGTAATCGTTGATGTCGAAATCGCGGATCGCATCGATCTCGGGGGCGTAGCCGGGCTGGCCGGTGCGCAGGATAATGCGCACGTCGGCAAGCTTGAGGGTTTCGCGGATATAGCGCACCAGGTGCAAACCGGCGTCATCCTGCTCCATGACTACGTCGAGCAGGATCACGGCGATTTCCTGTTCGTGCTTGAGCATTTCGCGCGCCTGGGCGGCGGAATAAGCGTGCACGAATTCCAGGGGGCGGTGCTGCATGTCCAGGTTGCCGAGGGCGAACGTGGTCGTCGAATGGACGTCTTCGTCGTCATCGATAATCATCACGCGCCAGACATTGCGCTGTGTTGGGAGAGCTGGCTGAGCCGTATGCTCTTCTAAGAAAACCAGATCGTCCTGATCGTCGTGGCCGCCATCCGGCGCCGTGATCGAAGGGGGCATGTGTCGCTTCTCCAAGGGGTCTCGGTGTTCTTACAACTTAGTATATAGCGAATTGTTCTTGAGAACGACCATTAAAACACTTTCATGGAAGTTAACGAATAGCGGTGTGCTAGTTTCGCAAAAGTTGTAGTTTAAAAAGCTACTTCCTGCGAGATTTGCCATATCGGGTTAGAATGGGTAGTTTCCCCCTGCTACTACTCATCGTCTCCATCATGTCCGGCAATTCCTTTGGCAAGCTGTTCACCGTCACCACCTTTGGCGAATCCCATGGTCCTGCAATTGGCTGCGTCATCGACGGTTGTCCACCGGGCCTGGCGCTGAGCGAGGCCGACATCCAGCCGGAGCTGGATCGCCGCAAGCCTGGCACTTCGCGCCACGTGACGCAGCGCCAGGAGCCTGACACGGTGCAGATCCTGTCGGGTGTATACCAGGGCGTTACCACCGGCACGCCGATCGCGCTGCTGATCAAGAACGAAGACCAGCGCAGCAAGGATTACGGCAATATCGCCGAGAGCTTCCGCCCAGGTCACGCTGACTATACCTACTGGCATAAATATGGCGTGCGCGATCCGCGCGGCGGCGGCCGTTCTTCGGCGCGCCTGACTGCTCCGGTAGTGGGTGCGGCAGCCGTCGCAAAAAAATGGCTGAACGAGAAGTACGGCACCGAATTCGCTGGCTGCATGAGCCAGTTGGGCGAAATCGAAGTCCCGTTCGAGAGTTTTGAACACGTGCCTTCCAACCCGTTCTTCGCTGCCACTTCCGACGCGGCGCTGATCGAGCGCATGGAAGACTATATGGACGGCCTGCGCAAGGATGGCGATTCCATCGGCGCCCGCATCGATGTGGTGGCGCGCAATGTGCCGGTCGGCCTGGGCCAGCCAATCTATGACAAGCTCGATGCCGATATTGCCTACGCAATGATGGGCATTAACGCGGTGAAGGGTGTTGAGATCGGCGCCGGTTTCGACAGCGTCTCGCAGCGCGGTTCCGAGCACGGCGATGAACTGACGCTGGAAGGGTTTGTCGGCAACAATTCCGGCGGTGTGTTGGGCGGCATTTCAACTGGCCAGGACATTACTGTGTCGATCGCGATCAAGCCGACTTCTTCGATCCGCACGCCGCGCCGTTCGATCGACAAGGAAGGCAATCCGGTCATGGTGGAAACCTTCGGCCGCCACGATCCCTGCGTCGGCATCCGCGCCACCCCGATTGCGGAAGCGATGCTGGCCCTGGTGCTGATGGACCACGCGCTGATGCACCGGGCGCAGTGCGGCGATGTCGAAGTCTCGACCCCGGATATCAGTAAAGCGCGCAGTTAAGTGCTTCCGGCCCAGGCTTTCGGATTCGCGCTTTTCCTCTTCTGTTATTACGCTTACGCCGGTACTTTTTCGACTTACGCCAGCCTGTATTTCCAGGGCAGGGGGATGTCGGTAGCGCAGATCGGCGTCCTGATGTCGCTGATCCAGGTACTGCGTATCTTCGGCCCCAATGTCTGGGGCTATGTTGCTGACCATTCCGAACGGCGCGTATTTGTATTGCGCCTGACCGGCGTTGCGGCACTGGTATCGTTTTCAGGTTTCATCTTCGGTTCCACGTTCGCGCACTTCTTTGCCGCGATGGTGCTGCTTAACCTGTTCACCAGCGCGCAGGGCCCGATGTGCGAAGCCTTGATGCTGTCCGAAATGCGTGGCGACCTCACTTACTACGGGCGCATTCGCCTGTGGGGCTCGATCGGCTTTATCGTCACCGTGATGCTGTCATCCTTCCTGATGGATTGGCAGGGCACTGGTGCCTTGATCTGGTTTTGCGGCGTGCTGCTGGTATGCGTGCTGGGCGCGGCGTTCCGCCTGAAAGACGTACCGCGCCTGACCCATGCCGGCAAGCCGCCGGCCTTGCTGTCCGTGCTGCGCAAGAAAGAAGTGCTGGCCTTCTTTGCTTCCACCGCGCTCATGGTCTCGGCCCACGCTTCGCTGTACACCTTCTATTCGCTGTATTTGGAAAAGCAGGGCTACAGCAAGACCGTCACCGGCATGATGTGGTCCGTCGGGGTGGTGGCGGAAGTGCTCTGCTTTTACTTCCAGGCGCCGCTGTTCAAGCGCTGGGGCGCCAAGCGCCTGATGTATGCCTGCTTTGCTTTCGGCGTACTGCGTTTCGCCATGATCGGGGCCGGCGCACAGTCGCTGGCCTTGCTGGTTGCCGCGCAGTTGATGCATGCGGCGACCTTTGCGCTGCATCACTCTGCGTCGGTGCAGACCATGCAGCGCTGGTTTGGCGGGGCTTTGCAGGCGCGCGGACAGGCGCTGTACATCAGTATTTCCTATGGCGTTGGCGCCAGCATCGGCAGCCTGGCGCTGACGCAGGTCTGGCAAAGCGCCGGGCCGCAGTTCATCTATTACGTGGCATCCGGACTGGTGGCGGCTGGCTCCGTGGCCGCTGCGCTAAGTTATCGCTGGCAGCGATAGCCATCCCCGGAACAACCTTCGGCCAGTGCGGTCAACGCTAGTTCAAAATGCATGCCGTCGATTGACGTACCGCTGAAATGGCCGCCCCACGCAAAACCATGCTTGGCGAAGACTGGCACAAGTTCACGCACGCTGCCGATGGCTCCTTGGGGTGCGGGCGGTTTATGGTAAGAATTCCATTGGGAATTGAGATCGATGGCAATGCCCCAGCTGTGTGAACTGTAGTCTTTGCTGGGGTTGAAGCCCACGTGCCTGGGCACGAAAGTACCCGCGCACGTGCGAATACAATTCTGCAGGGCCGGGTCAGCAGCAATTTCGTTGAAAACAGCTTCGAAGTAGGGGATGGCATGCTGGTGCAGCTCGACGCTTTTCACTCCAATGCCTTGTAACACTGGGTGCTGAAAGCTCGCAATGTTCTGCTTGACCCATGCGGGGTCGATTGAAATATAGCCATTCGCCAGCTCTTTGGCATCGAACATCCCGAAAACGGTTCGCAGGTCTTGTCCAAGCAGGGGCAAGATGGTGCCGTTGCTGCGGCGCTTGACCGGCAAGGGTCCGAGGGCCGGCAAGTCCGGCAGCACCGGCTCCACGCCCCCGCTCCAGAAAAACTGATTCGGATTGTCTGCGTTACAGTACCAATGGCTATTGTCGTTCACCGCTTCACCATCGACCAGGGTGAGGGCGCGCAACTGCGCCGGTGGACGGACCCCGTCTACGCGCCGGCCCTTTGTCGTTGCCGCGTCGCGAATATTCAGTGGCCGCCGTACTTGCAGCAGCAGGGGGGCCGCGGCGAAATTGGCCAGGACCGTGTAATTTGGAATTTCAGCCGACATAGTCATCTTCCTCACCTGGATGCAATAACGTGCGAATCTGGATCTCGGTGAGCTCGCCGTTCGGATCCGCCCCTTTGCTTTCCTGCCACTTCTGGATAAAGCTCCGGGTCGCACTATCGAGGCGGCCCGTTTGTGCGCTTGGCGGCAGTTCCAGCGCTCGCTGGATGCGGATGATTTCTTCAAAGCTCAAGGCATGCTCCGCCTCGTTGACTGCGTCTGAGAACGGAATGAGCTTCTGGTCCGGCTGCGGCAACACCGGTAGCGCTGTTTGCCCGGGAAGTTCAGTGACGGTAGTTGGGCGCGCCAGGACGCTTACCGCTGGTTCTGCGGCGCCGTCGGATTTGCTGGTGACGCTGGCCGCTTCCGGCTTGGCGCCACTGCCGCGAACCTTGACCAGCCTGCCGAGCAGATCGAACCAGAACGGAGCGCCCAGTGAGACTGCCAGAGCGGTCATGAACCACCCGCCCAGTGCAATTGGCAGGTTTTTGTAAGTGCCGCTGTCGGACAACATGCCGGAAAGGTTGCCGGGGCACTTGGTCGATTCCAAGCCGCTGCCAGCGGTTTCGAGCTCGCAGTCGAATGCCGCTACATGCGGCCAGTTGTTATAAGACCATCCGATCGGCAAACTGACTTGTTTGAATGCGCCTGCATCTTTCAGTCGCAAGCACAGGGCCTTCTGCGCCTTGTCTTCGATGGCGCCACAACGTTCTTCCAAAAGCAGGGCGAGGCTGTTGCCGGCGTCCGCCTTGCCAAGGCGTTTGGCTCGTTCGTTGTCCAAGGCTGTACTGAAGCGCTTGGCAAGAATTGCAAGCCTTTCGCCGGCGACCTTCGGCTGAAACCCGCTGTGCGCGAAATCAGGCAGATTCATCACCAGCGCATCCAGCTCGGATCGCGCCTGGGGATGCGGGTCACCTATGCCGGCTTTGCGGTCGCGCCCAAGGTAGGTCTGTGCTTCGGTCAAACTTTTTTGGGTGTTAATGATCAGAGTAACCAGTGGATCATCGGGCGCGGTGGATGTGCGCTCCAGCTGGTGATACCAGGCCTCGAGCAGGGCACGCAGTTCCGCCAAAGCTGAATCGGTTGCAGCCATTTCTTTGGCCGCAGAATCCAGCGCTTTGGAGTTGGTCTCACGCGGCGCGACGTTTGGATCGGATTTGTAGGCATTGACGGCAAGCTCGGCTTGGGCCACCATGTTTTGGCGCAAACCCGCATCGTTCCATAAATTGTCGCTGATGGCGATTGGATTGATATTCAAGGCCGCGGCAACAATGAATCCGTACACCATCAAGCGAACCTGGTTCTGACGCACGAACCAACCGGTCGCCCGCTTCCCCACTTCGTCATACCACGCAACCAGCCGCCCCTCGAAAGCCGGCCAATCCTGCTCGACGCCCTTGCTCAGTGCCTGCAGGTTGGGCACGATGCCTCTGAATGCATCGCTTGCTGCCGATCCCAATTGCGCTATCAGGGCGGAGGGACTTGCGGCGCGTTCGTTACCGGTCAGTCCGTCCATCCGTTCAAGCAGGGCCGCGACAAACATCTGGCCGCTGATATATGAAGGTGCCCGCTGTTTGGACTCGTCGTCCTTGAACTGGCTGATGCTCTTCAGGAGCGGCGACTCAAGCAATGCACCAGAGAACTTGGGATTGTCGCCGCCGATTGAGTTTAGTTGCTGTTGCAGGGTTTTGCCGCGAGACCCAAGCAGACTGGCATGCAATTCCGAGAGGATTGTCACCACCAGGCTCGCCAGGGCAATGACCAGCACTAATCCGATAATGACATCGATCATACGTGTGTCCATATTGCCTCACGCGATATCGTTGTAGAAAATGTGATTGCCGATGATGGCGCAAGGCCGATGATTCTCTGCCCAGCGTGGCGGTTTGGGTATATTGCGTGCGTAATAATGCGTCGCGCCCCCTGTAATGTCCGGCAACTGCAATGCAATTGCGGCGCGGGCCAGCGACAGCGGCTGGAGAAGATCGGGAGCGTTCAATTTCTGGAGCTTGCGCAAGTTGGGATCGCCCTGGTTCCAACAGCTGAACTGATAAGGTTTCAGGCAGACTTCATCGACGTTGCGTCCCCAATATCGGGGCCGTTTGACCCGGTTCATTACCACATTCGCCACGGCGGTCATGCCATCCTGGCCTTCGCCGCGTGCTTCGCCCCAGATGGTGCGAGCAAGTGTTAATTCAGTAGAGGCAGCCGGCGCTGGAATTGGCGAGGCGGGCTGGCTGGCCGGCTTTTCAAGCGTGGCAAGGTCGGCTGTGCTGAGAACCAAATCCGCTTTGCACCAGTCGAGGATACGTACCATCGGTACCGCCAGACCAGCCCAACCTGTGACGCCCAATAGGCCCGAAGGGGCTGAGCCGATATACATCGCGGCGAGGCGATTTCCCTCCATGACCGGCGCGCCGCTGTCTCCCGCGACCAGTGATTGCTGCCCGGCCGCGAACACCATGGCATCAATAATCTGGTAATCCAGTACCCCTGTATTCCCTTCGAGCTCCATCCAGGCGCTTGCGAATCCCTGGGCGATTGCGGTGACGGGAGCGCTGTCGCCGCAAGTGCGGACTTCCATCAAACGCTGAAGGTTGATCCCAACTGCACCGTCAGGCAATTGCAAGTCTTGCTCGGCCAGTTCATGGGCTTGGGCAAGATCCATCCTCGCGAGGCCCGCATCAATTCGGGACTCGCGCGGTCCGCTGAAGAAACCCGGCATCCAGTGGTCGAGAATGGCATCGCGTACAGGGCCACCCTGGCGCCAAATGCTGATGCGGTCGCCGATCCTGGTATCGGCTGCAGCTGCAAGCACGTGGCCGGCGGTCAGCGCATAAAGGCCACGGTTTTCCCGCCCGCGCAGCAGGCCTGTCAGGGTGCCACTTCCGCTGTTGCGGACCGCATTGCCTATCCTTGCACCGTGCATTTTGCCTGGCGCTATCCGAATTGCATGGATGGGAAGCGTCGCCCCGTCGGCCAGGCGGACGCTGTGCGGAAGGGGCGTACCGTCGGCGAAACCAAGCTGTAGTTCTGCCCGCGAAATGGCGTTTTGGCGCGGCAACCAGGCGACCATCCGCAAGGAATGCAATTGCAGGGCGCTCAAACCCCAGTCATAAGCTGCGGGGCCTGGGAGAAGGTGCGGGCGTAGACGGCAGCTCAGCCCGAGGTACGCCAGACGCGAAGATTGAGAGGGACTCATGAGTATTTCACAGCCTTGCATTCGCCATTGACGATACGCTGCTGGATGGCATCGGTTATGTCGCTGTCGGCCACTCCTGGCAGCTTCAATCCTTCCGTTTTGCACAACTTGACACGGCGCGCGAACTCCGGGAAATCCTTCTGCTGAGGATTGAGGCCCAGCGCCATCCATAGTTTGTCGTCGACGCTATCCGGCGGAATCGTTCCAATTGGTCGGTTGCTGCTTGCTGCGGGAGCCGTTGGCAGCGTTTTTGCGCGAGGCATTGGACACGTGCCGGAATTGAGCGTTTCAGGCTTCGGCCGGCTTTGGTAGCGGGCGAGCAGTGCGTTCACCTTTGCGAACTGCTTCCGCGAGTTCAATACGGCACTGTCCAGCGTATTCAATTTTTCCCGGTCATCCATGTTCAAGGATTTGATTTCCTTCCCCGCAGCGCGTGGAACTTCGATGGTTCCCGAATGGAGAGCGCCGACGTCTGGCTTTGTACTTTCAGTGACAGGCTGGCTTGGCGGTGGCTTGATTTTCAAGGCCAGCTTTTCCATGATTGAGTCGAGATCGGGGCCCGCGTTTGCCAGGTCCTGGTCGGCCTGGCCCTTGACCCAATGCGTTTCGATCCACAGCCAGAGGCCAGCCTGGTAGCTATCTTCAAGACGGGTTTCGAGCGCCAGGGTTGCCTTTTGGACTTGATCGATGTGAGTCGTGGCCGCCGCTATGGCCTGGCCTATCAAGGGATCGGGGTAGCTGCGGCGCTCGGCTGTCATGGTGCCCCGGCAGCGCAACTCAAGGGCCTTTTTAGCCGCCAGGCAGCGGCCCATGAAAGGATCGTTCTTGCCGGCACCAAGCGGTGGAGTGCATGGTTGGCTGGCGGCCGCACAAGCCTGCTTGTCTGCGGGCACGCGTGTGGAGGCCGGGACGACAGTTTCGGCATTCAAGGCCTGGACCGGGATCAACGCCGAATAAACCTTGGCGAGTTGGTCGTGGGCTTCGACTAGTACGTGATTCGGTTTGCTGCCGCCGGCGCTTGCCGGATCGGTCAAATATGGCCGGGCCAAGTCCAACCGGCAGTCCAGTGCCTTGATGGCCGTGCTATAGACCTGTACGCGGGTTTCCCACGGAGTTGAGGAGCCATACACGTATGCCCCCAATCCCAGTGCCGCCAGCCCGCGCGTCATTCTTGGTTCCGGATCCACCGCTTCCCGCAAGAGGCCGAGTGTACCGAAGGTGGCCAGGGCGGTTGCCACATGGGGCTTCACATTGCTTGCGCGCTGGCTGGCCAGGGAAAATTCGCGCATGAGGTCTTCAGTCCAGATGAACGACTCTTCGATTGACTGCGGCGGTTTCAGGTCTGGATAAACCGGTAACGGCGTGCTCGATGGCTGCGGTTTCTCCTTGAAACGACTGGGGTTTACCTGGGGCGAATCAGTGGCGCAGGCCGATAACAGCAGAACGAACAAGGCAATGTACGTTTTGCAGTGTGAGTCGCGCATTGAAACCTCCGCAGTTGTTTCTGCACAGTAGGATTACGCCCCATTTTGAAGGATTATTCCTACAACGTTTCGCGCGGATGACCTAAAAATTGCTAAGTTCGCTATCAAATAGCAAAAAAGCAACAAGTATTATCGTGAAAGTAACGGATATCGTTTTGACAGCCGGCCGCTACGCTCGACTGCCAATTGCAGCGAAAGCGCTCAGGCAGCGCGGTTGACGGTGCTGGTGCCTGCCGGATGGCGGCGCTCGGCTGTCTTCATCACCAGTGAACGTATGTCGTTCAGCAGCGAGAATTCGGTCGGGCTGAGATGGATGGTCGGGAAAGAGTCATCCCAATCGCCGTACAGGAAGCCTGTCGGCTGGCCGTTGGAGCACAGCGGCAGGATGACGAAGCTGCGTGCATCGCTCAGCGTGTCGCGCCACCAAGCGGGCAACTTGGCCGCGAATTTCGGATCTGCTGCATTTTCGATGAAGATCACGCGGTCGCTGCTCAGGGCGGCATGGAACACATTCGGCTCGTAAGTATCGGCAAAATGCATGGCTGCCAGGTGCTCGCGCACCCCGTCGCCCAGGCACATGCGGGCGGCGTATTTGTTTTCGCGACGGTTGCGCACGAAGGCTACCGCGCGGCTGAACTGCAAGCCCTTGAACACGGTTTCCAGCGCGATCGAAGCCATTTGGCCGGCACTTGCGGTATCGAGCGAATCGCGCATGTCGGCCAAGCCGCTCAATAGGATATTGTTGCCGGCTGCGCGCTGGCGCGTTTGTGCCAGCGCTTTGGCGCGGCGTTCGGCCGGCTTGGACAGTGGAGCAATCGACAAGTCGGTTGCTGCAACAACCTTGGCCTGTTCGATGGCCAGCGCCAGCTTGTCGGTGCTGACCCCGATCATGGACGAATAGCGGGCGGTGATGCGCTGGACTTCCGCGGCGCCTTCTTCGCTGTCATTCCATAGTGCACCGGCACAGATGCAGGACATGGTCGATACACCGGCTACCCAATCGTCAGGGCTGAGCGGCTCGGCCGGCATATCGTCGGCAGGCGGCACCAGGGTGCGCATGCCGGACAGCAGGTTCTCGGGCAGCCCCCAATGCACGGCAGCTGCACGGCCGATGTCCTGCAGGCTCAGGCCCAGCATTTCGACGGCGGCGCTGTCTTCCTTGCCTTCGCCGGTTGCCTTCTGCAGCTCGGTCCAGCGTTCCGGCATGTAGAAAGTGATCAGCATGCGGCCCAAGGTTTGCAGCATGGAGCAGACCACGGCTTCCTCGCCGTGGCGATTTTCCGCGGTGGCGGAGACCTCGCGCGCAACGATTCCCGCAAGGACGGCCTTTTCCATTTCAATATGGGCCAGGCCTGAATCGGGCGATATCACGGACAGTTCTTCGATCAGCTTCAGGCCCAGCGCCAGGTGGCCGATGGCTTCCGTACCCAGCACCAGCATGGCCTTGCTGACGGTATTGATTTGCTGGCCGAAGGCGGAATACATGCCGCTATTGGCCAGGCGCAGTACTTTCTGCGTCAGGACAGGGTCCGACAGCACGGTACGCGCCATATCGAACTCTTTATCGTCCTCACCGCGCATAGCGCCCAGGATGGCGGTAATCGCCTTGGCGAAGCCGGGCATGTCGCCTTGCTGGCGCGTGCGTTCCCACAAGGTAGACAGGGTTTGTTCGCTCAATGCGTTCATTGGGCCACCTGCCGCGGTTCTTCGGTCATCAGGGCGGCGTAGGTTCGTTCCTTGAGCGCCGCCATGGCGGTGTGCGCTGCCATTGGACGGCCGGTCAAGAATCCCTGGACGTACTGGCAGCCGCGCTGTGCGACGTAATGCATTTGCTCTTCGGTCTCCACGCCTTCCGCCACGACGGACAAATCCAGGTGCTTGGCCAGGTCCAGCACTGCATTGCAGATGGCGCCGTCCTTTTCCGAACCCGGCAGGTCGCGGATGAAAGTGCGGTCGATCTTCAGTACGGAAATCGGGAAGCGTTTCAGGTAGGACAGTGAGGAGTAGCCGGTGCCAAAGTCGTCGATCGCGATACGGGCATGGCGCTCGGCCATCCTGGCAAGAATCGTCTCGGCATGTGCCGGATCGATCATCAGCGTGCCTTCAGTAATTTCCAACACCAGCTGCTCACCAGCCAGGCCGGAGAACGCCAATGCATCGTCAAGGACATCGAGGAATTTGTCGTTGCGGAACTGGCGAGGGCTGATGTTGACAGAGATGTATAGCGGGCGTTTGGCGACTTCCTCGAACTGCTTTAGCTGCACGCAGGCCGACTTCAGTGCCCAGGCTCCGAGCAGGTTGATCAAGCCATTGGTTTCCGCGATCGGGATGAAACGCACCGGCGGCACCATGCCCAGGGTAGGGTGCTTCCAGCGCATCAGTGTCTCAAAACCTTCGATTTCGCGCGTGCCGGAGTTGACGATCGGCTGGTAGTACAGCAGGAACTCACCTTCGCGCACGGCCTGGAACATGGCCGCTTCCAACGAAATATCATGCTCCGGCGGACCGCTCTGGCGCTGGCTGTAAACCACGCAACGCGCTTTGCCGGTTTCCTTGGCGCGCGACATGGCGGCATCGGCCAACGCTACCAGGCGCACCTCATCTTCCGCGTGTTCCGGGTAGACCGATACGCCGAGCGATGCGCTGACGTAAATGATGTGCTGTTCAACTTCAAATGGCGACTGCAGCGTAGCGAGCAGGCGGCCCGTAACCAATTTGATCTGCGCCTCATTGTAGGTGCCGGGCAGCACTGCCACGAATTCATCGCCGCCGACGCGGGCCAGGGTATCGCTGTCGCGCAGGGTTTTGCGCAAGCGCACCGCGGCCATTTTCAGGACAGCGTCGCCTACCGGATGGCCCAGCCCATCGTTCACTTTCTTGAAGCTGTCGAGGCCAATGGTGGCCACTGCAAAACCCTGGCCGGAGCGGCGCGCCTGGGCGATGGTCATGCGCAGGCGGTCCGACAGCAGCAGGCGATTCGGCAGTTCGGTCAGGCCATCGTGGGTGGCCATGTGACGGAGGCGTTCTTCGGTCGCATGCTGGGCCGTCATGTCGCGCCCGACAACCAGCAATTCATAAGCCTTGTTGGCGGTGGCGTAGCTGCTGACCCGCAGTTCAAACCAGATTTCGTGCTCGGGAGTTTTGAGGCGGATTTCGGCGCGGTGAGCACCACGGGCCTGGATGGATTCCGAGAGCGCAGACTTCAGTGCCGCATGGTCCAGTTCACAGATAAAGGCGAGGAGAAGCTGGCCTTCCAGTTCCTGTCCATTACATAACAAATTGGCTGTGCGCTGGCTGGCGAAGAGAATTTGACCCATCAGATTCAGCCTGAACACTACATCGCCCGCTTCCTCTAGCAGGAGATTTGCCTCATGGTGTGTTGATGTCAGGGGCACTGTCTGGGAGCTGGAAAGCATTGTTGCGCTCGATTCTTTCTCTTCGGGTCGAAACCAGAGAGAAATGTATCACTTAAACCTCATGTTTCACATGAAAAAGAGCAACATTAGTCCATGTTTTTAGGAAATTTGTTGCCATAGATCAGTTTCGAATGAAAACAGCAGAAGTTTGATGCTTTAGTAAGCAATGTTTCATTATTACGCTAACCTTGCTACAGCTGAAAGTTTGCGCTAGCCTCGCGTTACAGAGGAAGCCGAGGAGGGCGAAATGAACCGTTTCGACACGCACGAGGTTTTCAACCAGGTGAGCCCGTTTGTGAACGTCAATCTGTTCACTTGCGACACCGCCTTGCGCGAAGCGCTTGAACGCGAAGGCGGCGCTTTCGCCACCGCTTCGCTGATGGAACTGGGGGCGGAATTGGGCACCGCAGAGATGCAAGAGCTGGCCCGCCAGGCTAATGAACATCCGCCCGTCCTGAAGAATTTCGACCGCGCCGGACATCGGATCGACGAAGTCGAATTCCACCCGGCCTGGCACAAGCTGATGGAGCTGATGGTCGCGGCAGGCGCGCACGCATCGCCATGGGAAGGCAAGCACCCGCATCATGGCGCGCAAGTGGCGCGGGCGGCACGCTACATCCTGTTCGGTCAAGTCGAAAACGGTGCGCAATGCCCGATTACCATGACATATGCCAGCGTGCCGGCGCTGCGCCAAAGCCCCGGCATTGCCGCGCGCTGGCTGCCGAAAATCCTCTCGCGCGTATACGATCCAAGCCCGCTGCCGATTGACGAAAAACGCGGCGCGCTGATCGGCATGGGGATGACGGAGAAGCAGGGCGGTTCCGACCTGCGGGCCAATACCACGCAGGCTGAATCCGTACCCGCTGACGAAGTGCGCGCGCTGTTTGGCGCCGACAGTGAGCCCGTATATCGTTTGACCGGTCATAAATGGTTCTTTTCCGCGCCCCAATGCGATGCCCACCTGGTGCTGGCGCAAGCCGGCGATGCGGGATTGAGCTGTTTCCTGGTTCCCCGCTTCCTGCCGGAGGGCGCGCGCAACCAGGTGCGCGTGCAGCGCCTGAAAGACAAGCTTGGCAACAAGTCCAATGCCTCGTCCGAAGTCGAATTCACCGGCGCTTACGGATGGCTGCTTGGCCCGCTGGGCCGCGGTGTGCCGACGATTCTCGAAATGGGAAATCACACGCGCCTTGATTGCGTGCTGGGTACGGCCGGCATCATGCGCGCGGCATTGACGCAGGTGCTGCACCATGCGCGCCGCCGCAGCGTTTTCGGCAAGCCACTGGCCGAGCAACCGCTGATGCAGAACGTGCTGGCTGACCTGGCGCTGGAATCGGAAGCGGCGACCGTGTTTGCCATGCGGCTGGCACGCTGCTTCGACCATATGGACAATCCGTCTGAAGCCCTGCTCGCGCGATTGTTAACCCCTGCCGGCAAATACTGGATCTGCAAGCGCGGCCCCGGTTTTGGTGCGGAAGCGATGGAAGTGCTGGGTGGCAGCGGCTACGTTGAGGAAAGTTCACTCGCCAGGCTGTACCGCGAATTGCCGGTCAATTCAATCTGGGAGGGATCGGGCAATGTGATGTGCCTGGATTTGCTGCGCGCCTTGTCGAAATCGGGGCAGGCTTTGGAAGTGCTGGCGGCGGAGCTCGGCGAGGGCAGCCATGCCGACCCTGATTATGTGCGTTTCACCAGCCAGCTGCTGGCCGACCTGCCGAAAGCGCGCGAAGACGAATTCGGGGCGCGGCAGTTGGCGGAGCGCCTCGTGCTGGCGATACAGGCAGGTTTGCTGCTGCGGCATGCACCGGCCTTTGCCAGCTCTGCCTTTGTCGCCAGCCGCTTGGCGCGTGAGCCGGGCGGCGCCTATGGGCGCTTGCCGCCAGGAACTAACTGTGAAGCAATTCTACAGCGGGCGCTGGTGGAAAACGCCTGAGGCTGGGATAATGCGCGCAATTGACCGAATTTATTCCTGATTAACATGAAACAAGATCCGCGCTTTCCCAACCTGTTCATCACTGATCACCCGCTGATCCAGCACAAGCTGAGCCATATGCGCGACAAGTCAACGTCCACGCGCACTTTCCGCGAACTGCTGAAAGAAATCACGCTGCTGATGGGTTACGAAATCACCCGTGACCTGCCGCTGACCACCCGTGAAATCGAGACACCGCTGCAAACCATCCAGGCGCCAGTGATCGCCGGCCGCAAGCTGGCCGTGGTGCCGATCCTGCGTGCAGGCGTAGGCATGAGCGACGGCCTGCTGAACCTGGTGCCATCGGCACGCGTGGGCCACATTGGCGTATTCCGCGACCCGGACACCCACCAGCCGGTGGAATACCTGGTGCGCCTGCCTGACCTGGTCGACCGTACCTTCATCCTGTGCGACCCGATGGTGGCCACCGGTAACTCGGCCGTTCACGCGGTGGACGTGCTGAAAAAGCGCGGCGTTCCGGACGACCAGATCATCTTCCTGGCCCTGGTGGCCGCACCGGAAGGCATCGAAGTGTTCCAGAAATCGCACCCGAACGTGAAGATCTTCTGCGCATCGCTGGACTCCCACCTCAACGACCACGCCTACATCATTCCAGGCCTGGGCGACGCGGGCGACCGCATTTTCGGGACCAAATAAGCCATGGCCACGCCGGTCGACCCTGCCTTCCACGACCGGCTGCAAGTCCTGCGCGACAAATATGCCGCCAGCGTTCCCGAACGCATGGCTGCAATCCGCGACGCCCTGGTGCTATGCCAGGGCAGCCTGATCCCTTCCCACATCGAGCAATTGCACCACGCATTGCACAGCGTGGCCGGCTCCGCCGGATCGTTTGGCCTGGCCCCGCTGGGCGACGAAGCGCGCCGCATCGAACAGATGGTTCGCGGCGTGCTGGAAGCAGGGGCGCCGTGGTTCGGCATTGAAGCTGCCATTCATACATTGTTGCAATGGGCCGACAAGGATTTTGGCGCAGGGAAAATTGCCGCGCACGATTGATATTTATCAAACAAGATTGATAAATCTTGTCTATAGTTAGTCATACATGTTCGGGACCTGTTGGGCACGAAGTGAATTAATTTTCATTGCGACGTGCTTTTAGCAGGTATTTCGGTATAATGGCGGATCGTTTAGATTCAGGTGACTGGGTTCAAACGGTATCACGGGCGTAAAGCTCATTTAACTGTAATAGGAATTGTAATGGCAACTGGTATCGTAAAATGGTTCAACGACGCAAAGGGTTTTGGCTTCATTACCCCTGATGAAGGCGGCGAAGATCTGTTTGCTCACTTCTCGGCTATCCAAAGCGCCGGCTTCAAGTCGCTGCAGGAAAACCAACGCGTGTCCTTCGACGTGACCTCCGGCCCAAAAGGCAAGCAGGCGTCGAACATCCAGCCTCTGTAATCGAGACGGATCAAAACGATAAAAAATCCTCCGAATCGGAGGATTTTTTTTCGCCCTTTCACTTTTTCGCCCTTACACCCCAGCTCGTGTCACTCCCTGGACTCCCTGGGGTCACACCCCAAGTGTGACACGGCCTCAGCCCTTGCGCCAATAGCCCGGCTGGGCGTATGTGTGGCGCAGGAAATCGACGAAAGCGCGGATGCGGTATGGTAGGTGGCGCCGTTGCGCGAATACGGCGTAAATATCGTTCCCTGGCGCTGAATATTCGTTGAGCACAGGTTTTAATCGGCCCGCTTCAATATCAGCACCGACTTCCCACATCGAGCGCCACGCCAGGCCCTTGCCAGCCAATACCCAGTCGTGCAGCACCGCGCCGTCGTTGCAACTCATATTTCCCGCAATTTTCAGCGTCACGTTTTTGTCGCCTTCGCGGAAAGTCCAGCCGCGCTGGCTGCCTTCGCTGCTGATGGTCATGCAGTTGTGCCTGGACAGGTCGTCCAGCGTCTTCGGCACACCGTGGCGCTTGAGATAGGCCGGCGTACCGACCACCACGCGGTGGTTATCTGCCAGCTTCACGCTCACCAGATTGGAATCCGACATCGAAGCAATGCGGATCGCCACGTCCACCCCTTCGCCAATCAAATCCACCACGCGGTCATTCAGGTTCAATGTCACCGCAACGTCACGGTGTTCCGCTAAAAAGGAAGGGACCAGCGGCGCGACATGCAGGCGTCCGAAGCCAGCCGGAGCGGAAATCATCAGGTGCCCCGTGGCGCGTGCGCTACGTTCTGCAACTGCGGCTTCCGCGCTTTCCAGGTCGACCAGGATGCGTTGGCAATCCTCAAGGAAGGCCGCGCCTTCGTCCGTCAGCGCCAGCTTGCGCGTGGTACGCTGGAGTAGTTTGACGCCGAGCCGCTGCTCCAGCGCGTCCAGGCGGCGCCCAATAACGGCGGGCGCTATGCCTTCCGCGCGAGCTGCCGCCGACAGGCTGCCGCGGTTGACCACTTCTACAAAGGTGGAGATTTGCCTGAACTGACCCATAAGACCTCATTTATGACTAAAACGCACAGATGAAGTGCTTTTTAGTCTTGTTTCTCTATGTTTTTAGTCAATATACTGGAAAACATCGAATCACAACACTAATCATCAATCACGGAGAAAGACTATGAGCATCACTCTGCCAGCAGGTATGCAAATCACAGGTGAAATCAAGCCAGGCTTCGAACGCGCGCTGACCCCGGAAGCACTGGCCCTGGTAGCCAAGCTGAGCCGCGAATTCGAACCGCGCCGCCAGGAGCTGCTGGCCAAGCGCGTCGAGCGCGCCAAGCGCCTGGATGCCGGCGAGCGTCCGGACTTCCTCCCTGAAACGGCCCATATCCGCAACGGCGACTGGAAAATCGCCCCGATTCCCAAGGCACTGGAATGCCGCCGCGTGGAAATCACCGGCCCGGTCGACCGCAAGATGGTCATCAACGCGCTGAACTCCGGCGCGGATTCCTACATGACCGACTTCGAAGATTCCAACAGCCCGAACTGGGACAACCAGATCTCCGGCCAGATCAATATGCAGGACGCGGTCCGCAAGACCATCTCGCTGGAACAGAACGGCAAGTCCTACAAGCTGAATGAAAAGACCGCCACCCTGGTAGTGCGTCCGCGTGGCTGGCACCTGGACGAGAAGCATGTAACCGTCGATGGCAAGCGTGTTTCGGGCGGCATTTTCGACTTCGCCCTGTTCATGGTCCACAACGCGAAGGAGCAATTGGCACGCGGCGCCGGCCCATATTTCTACCTGCCGAAGATGGAATCGCACCTGGAAGCCCGCCTGTGGAACGATATCTTCGTGATGACCCAGAATGAATTGGGCCTGCCACAAGGCACCATCAAAGCCACCGTGCTGATCGAAACCATCCTCGCTGCCTTCGAGATGGATGAAATCCTGTATGAACTGCGCGAGCACAGCTCCGGCCTGAACGCCGGCCGTTGGGACTACATCTTTAGCTGCATCAAGAAGTTCAAGCTGGATAAGGACTTCTGCCTGGCCGATCGCGCCAAGGTCACCATGACTGCGCCTTTCATGCGCGCCTACGCACTGCTGCTGCTGAAGACCTGCCACAAGCGCAATGCCCCGGCGATTGGTGGCATGGCTGCGCTGATCCCGATCAAGAATGATCCGGAAAAGAACGAAGTGGCGATGGGCGGCGTGCGCAACGACAAGGCGCGCGATGCGACCGACGGCTATGACGGTGGCTGGGTGGCTCACCCAGGCCTGGTGGAACTGGCGATGGGCGAGTTCAGGAAAGTGCTGGGCGATGCCCCGAACCAGATTTCCAAGCAGCGTCCGGACGTGGAAGTTTCCGCTGCCGAACTGCTGGACTTCAAGCCGGAAGCGCCGATCACCGAAGCCGGCCTGCGCTACAACATCAACGTCGGCATTCACTACCTGGGTAGCTGGCTGAATGGCAACGGATGCGTGCCGATTCATAACCTGATGGAAGATGCGGCGACTGCTGAAATCTCACGCTCGCAGGTGTGGCAGTGGATTCGTTCCTCGAAGGGCGTACTGGAAGACGGCCGCAAAGTCACTGCCGACATGGTGCGTGCCATGATTCCGGAAGAACTGCCAAAGGTGAAAGCAACGGCTCCGGACGGCGCTACCCCGGCATACGATCGCGCTGCGCAGATCTTCGAGAAGATGTCGACTTCGGAAGCGTTTGAAGAGTTCCTGACGCTGCCGCTGTACGAGGAAATCTAAACCGGTACACCGGGGTCTGGCCCAAGGGTCAGACCCCGAATGTTTTATCGGTTTTGACGGGAAGCCAGCGGCGGTCTGTCGAGAAATTCCTGCAAGCGCGCCTCATCGATACGATGGCCAGCTATCCTGCGCAGCAGGCTCTCGATCCGGTCCGCGCCCCAGAACAATTCGCCCTCATAAACAAAACTCGGCACGCCGAAAATGCCATCGTTGATGGCCTGCTCGGTTGCACGCGCCAGTTCCGCCTTTACTTCAGGCGTTCCCGCCGCAGCAACAAGCGCCTCGCCATCCAGTCCGCAATCACGGGCCACGCGCGCCAGCACCTCGAAATCCTGCGCATCCTGGCCCAGCTCCCAAGTTGCCGCCATCACCGCAGTGACGAACGCGATCCGTTCCGACCGCCCGCCAATCGCCGTTGCCATTCGCAGCATAGGCAATGGATTGAATGGATGCCCCGGCGGCCCCGCAAATTCCAGCCCCTGCGCAGATGCCTGCCGCATCACGTCGCGGAAAGTCAGAACACGTTTCGCCGGCACCTCCGCCGGTCCCACCAAGCCATGCTTGTTCAGCATTGCCGCAAACAACACAGGAACCATTTCAAGCTGCACGCCCGCCGCTTCAATGCGGGCAATCTGCTTGGTTGCCAGCCACACGAAAGGGCTGATGGGGTCAACGTACATGCGGACGGTTTGCATAGAACTCCTTAGGTCAGAAGGTATTCTTCCACTCCCTTAGCGCAGCGAAAACGGCAACCGGCGGCTCATCGCCACGCAATTTGCCGGCTTCACGCAACTGGGCGGCGATTTCAGGCTCACGATAACGCAGGAAAGGGTTGGTGGCGCGTTCCAGGCCGATGGTGCTTGGCACGGTCGGCTCGCCGCGCGCGCGGGTCGCGGTATCGGCGGCCACCCGGGCGGCCAAGGCTGGATTTCCAGGTTCCACCGCACTGGCGAAACGCAGATTGGACAAGGTGTATTCATGGGCGCAGAACACCTTGGTGGCTTCCGGCAGTGCTGCCAGCTTGCCGAGCGAACTGACCATCTGCTCTGGAGTGCCTTCGAACAGGCGCCCGCAACCGCCGGCAAACAGGGTGTCGCCACAAAATACCCAAGGCACGGCGCCATCGCGGACATAGGCGATATGGCCGCGCGTATGGCCCGGCACATCCAGCATGCGCAGCGACAAGTCCAGCCCGGGAACCTGCACCCGGTCGCCTTCGCCCAGCGGCACGGTCACGGCTGCGATACCATCATGGCGCGGGCCGAAAACCGGTACCTGGAAACTGGCCAAAAGCCCCGGCACGCCCCCAATATGGTCAGCATGGTGATGGGTGAGTAGAATGGCGGTAAGCGTCAGGCTGTGCTGGCGGAGGGCGGCAAGGATAGGCGCCGCGTCGCCGGGATCGACTGCTGCTGCGTTACGGCCATCGTGGACCAGCCATAGGTAGTTGTCCTTGAAAGCGGGGACGGTCAGGACGGAAACAGGTTTGCTCATGGGCTCAATAGAGGGAATGCATGGATAGCGCAACATCCGACGAATCCATTATAGCGTTCGACAAATGGCTTGAAACACCGCCGGGTGCATATGTGCGCGCCTGGGAGCAGGCATGCCTGGACAAGATGGTAGCCGATATCTTCGGCTTCAACGCCGTGCAGATTGGTATGCCGCAGATCGACGCGCTGGCGGCCAATCGCATGCCGCACCAATGGCTGGCTGACATCCGCCTGCGCCCGCGCCAGTCCGGCAGTGGCCGTGCGGTGGCTGTTACATTGGACAGCGTAGAGCTGCCATTCGCCACCAACAGCATGGACCTGGTCGTGCTGCCGCACGTTCTGGAATTCTCGGCCGAGCCGCACCAGGTGCTGCGCGAGGTGGAAAGGGTGCTGATCCCGGAGGGACAGGTCATCGTCTGCGGCTTCAATCCGGCCAGCCTGTGGGGCTTGCGCCAGTTAAGCGGGCGCCTGACCGGATCGCATTACCTGCCCAAAGCAGGTGAGTTCATATCCATGCCGCGCATCAAAGACTGGCTAAAATTGCTGAATATGGGTGTCAGCCACACGCACCTGGGATGCTATGCGCCTGCCTGCCGCACCGAGCGCTGGCTGGCGCGCTACAACTTCATGGACCGCGCCGGCCCCAATTACTGGCCATATTTTGGCGCGGTGTACATGGTTCAGGCGATCAAACGCGTGAAAGGCATGCGCCTGATCGGCCCGGCCTGGAAACAGAAAACGGCCAAGGCGGGCGTACCCGTCCCGGCCACCAACAAACACAAAGAAAGATTCGATGGATAAAGTAGAGATTTATACGGACGGTGCGTGCAAAGGTAATCCCGGCACGGGCGGCTGGGGCGCGCTGATGATCGCGGGCGACGCCAAGAAAGAACTGTTCGGCGGCGAGCTGAATACCACCAACAACCGCATGGAACTGACCGCGGTAATCGAATCGCTGAAAGCCCTGAAGCGGCCATGCGAGGTGGTCCTGCACACCGACAGCCAGTACGTCCAGAAGGGCATCAGCGAATGGATCCACGGTTGGAAGGCGCGCGGCTGGAAGACTTCAACCAAGGAGCCGGTCAAGAACGCCGACCTGTGGCAGGCGCTCGACGCAGCGCAAGCCCTGCACACCGTCGATTGGCGTTGGGTGCGCGGTCACAACGGCCACCCGGGCAATGAGCGCGCCGACCAACTGGCCAACCTGGGCGTGGAATCGGTCCGCCGCAAATAAGGCCTGTTATACTTCGCCGCTTGCTACGAACTTATTCGTCAATTTATGCGTCAAATCGTCCTCGATACCGAAACCACCGGCATTAACCCTAAACAGGGTAACCGAATCATTGAAATAGGCTGCGTTGAGCTGTTTGAGCGCAAGCTGACCGGGAATAACTTCCACGTTTACATCAATCCTGAGCGTGATTCGGAAGAGGGCGCATTGGCCGTTCACGGCCTGACCACTGAGTTTTTGCGCGATAAACCGCGCTTCCATGAGGTAGTGGAGGACCTGCGCGCGTATATCCAGGGCGCCGAAGTCATCATCCACAATGCGCCATTCGACCTGGGTTTCTTGAACCACGAGTTCAATCTGCTCAAGCTGCCGACGTTCGACTCCCACATCGGCGGTGTGATTGATACGCTGGTGCAGGCGAAGGAAATGCGCCCTGGCAAACGCAACTCGCTGGATGCACTGTGCGAACACTTTGGCATCTCCAACGCCCACCGCAAACTGCACGGCGCGTTGCTGGACGCGGAGTTATTGGCTGATGTTTATTTGGCAATGACTCGTGGCCAGAACAGCCTGGGCATGGACATCGTCATCGAGGAATCGGGCAGCGGTATTGCCATGGCGGAAATCGCCTTGGCCGACGTCATTGTGCTGCGCGCGAGTGAAACCGAAGAAGCTGAGCACATCGCATTGCTGGACGGCCTGGACAAGGCAGTCAAGGGAACTTGTGTTTGGCGCAACCCTAGTCTATAATAGCGCCACTTCGGGAGGTTAGCTCAGGGGTAGAGCACTGCATTCACACTGCAGGGGTCACAAGTTCGAAACTTGTACTTCCCACCAAGTTTCACCAATCAAATCAAAGGCTTGCGCATTCACGTCGCAGGCCTTTTTTGTTTGGTGTGGAAAAAGTGTGGAAAAGTGGATTTGACCACTTTTTTCGATTCGATGTTCGCTGCCTCTCGCGCATAGAATGAAGAAGCACGGTGACATCGCTTACGAACTCGGGGTCGTGCAGTGCGTGCGCTCGGTCGAGGAGGCAGAAGAGCACACGTGGGCGGAGATTTCGCAATATCTTCACTCAATGAGTCCGTATGATTTTCAGGAGCTGATCACAGACTTGCTGAGAGCGATGTCAACGTGAGCTGGGTTTCGCCATCTGGCAAGAATGGTGGAGTAGACATTCTCGCTCGTCCGGACGCGCTTGGAACTCGTCCGCCTCGCGTTAAAGTGCAGGTAAAGCGGTAGTAGAAATCGGTTAGCGTTGACGGATTGAGATCTTCCTCGCATTGTTGGAGGCGATGACGTTGGACTATTAGTGTGCACCGGCGGCTTCACGAGAGACGCTGAAACCGAATTATGATCGGCTCCTGACCAGGCGCGACGCGGTTTGCCTCTGCGACCGATTCAGTTCGTATCGTCCGCCGGTTAGCTTGCAAAATATGCCAGCCTAAATTAGGCTTTTGCTTTGCACTACAGCCGGTCGTCGCCAGCTTCGTAATCTTCTCATTTGGGACACACGTGAATTTGAAAGAAAGACTTGTCGCGCATTTTCAGGCCGCGCCATCCACACCATTTCTGTTTATAGGCTCGGGCTTTTCCCGACGTTATCTCGGGCTTGAAGGTTGGGAGGAATTGCTTCGGAAGTTCTGCACCAATATAAAGAGTTTTGAGTACTATTTGGCTTCCGCGAACGGTGATCTTGCGGGTGCCGCTTCTGCAATGGCAGAGGACTTTCACGAGATGTGGTGGAATAGCCCTGCGTACGAGGCGAGCCGCGAGCGTAACAAGGCGAAGGTAAGGGATAAGACGTCTGCACTAAGGATTGAGATCAGCAACTACTTGAATTCGATCTCATTGTCAGATTTGATGGCCTCCGAATATCGAAAAGAGATTGAGCTTCTGTCCAAGCTTAACGTGGACGGTATTATCACAACGAACTGGGATCTTTTGCTCGAAAAATTGTTCCCCGACTATAAGGTGTACATTGGGCAGTCGGAACTCCTTTTCTCGAACCCGCAGTCGATCGCTGAGATCTACAAAATTCATGGATCATCCACACGTGCGGCATCCTTGATTCTAACTCGCGAGGACTATGAAGATTTCGAAAGCAAGAATCCATATCTCGCTGCAAAACTCATCACATTGTTTGTCGAGCATCCCATCGTCTTTATCGGATACTCCTTGACTGACCGCAATATTGCGGCGCTGCTCAAATCGATCGTAGCTGTGTTGGGTCCGGAGAATATTAAAAAGTTGCAGAACAATCTGGTCTTTTTACAGCGCTCGGATAAAGAGGACGGGGAGTACAGCGAAACATATTTGACGATCGATGGAGGTCAGATCCCGATTACAATTGTCAAATCGAAGAGCTTTGTTCCAATGTATGAGGCATTGGACCAGGTTAAGCGAAGGATTCCAGCTCGTGTGTTGAGGTTGTGTAAAGAGCAGCTTTACGAGCTTGTGAAATCGGGTACTCCTGAGGCCAAACTATGCGTGGTTGATATCGATAAAATTGAAAAGAAGGAAGACGTTCAATTCGTCGTGGGGGTCGGAGTTGCAAGTGAACGAACCAATGAGATCGGATACCAGGCGATATCAATGGTTGACCTATTCAAGGATGTGCTGAGCGCGGAAGGAAAGTTCGACGCCCAGAAGATACTGATGAATACAGTGCCTTCCCTGGGCAAGGGCGCGACTTACGTGCCTGTGTTCAGGTACCTCAAGGGATGCGGGATATCGAGTGCTGAAGAATATGCGGCCTCTCAGTTCAAAGTGGAAAAGCACATACTGCCAACGCTGGCAAGTTACGCGTCCTCGGGTTATGCCAAAGCGTTTCTTCGTTCAGAGAAGCATAAAGATGCTGCTCAAATAATAAGCACAAATCCGCCAGAAAAAGCGGCGATCTTCTTGGCCTTCTTGCCTAAAGAACGCTTCGATGCCGAGCTGGTGCGACAGTTCTTGCTGGATAATATTGATCGTTTCGACTCTGCAAGTTATTCCACCTTCTTCAGAAAACTCGCATGTTTGCTTGATCGCATCTCGTTCGGCTGGGATAGCGACGATGCGCATGCGAAATCAAGGAAACCATAGCGAAGAAACGGCCATTCACAGATGGAATTCCTAAAAAGAAGGGCACGCATTTATATGTGCTAATCCTAACTGTACCTGACACTAGGGCGCCTCGAAAAACCTCCCCGTTGATGGCATGATGTTGACTCCTTCGATCTGAACCGAATTTGATGATCAAAATCAGCCTGTTTGCCGATCAAGAGCGAGAAGCGAAGCTGAACAAGCTTGGCGATGCGCTGCAGGTGCTGGAACAGCATGTGGACTTCCAGGCACTGGCCGCCGAAGTGGACCGTGCAGCACCACGTCCAGGCCGCGAGCGCGGCGGTCGCCCACCGTTCCCGACCGAGTTGATGGTGCGGGTGCTGCTGATCCAGCAATTGTTCAACCTCTCCGACGAGCAGATGGAATTCCAGCTGCTTGACCGCCTGAGCTACCAGCGCTTTGTCGGCTTGCGCAGCAGCAGCCAGATTTCGGACCGGACCACGATTTGGACTTTTAAAGAACGTCTGATCGCGGCTGGTGCCAGCGAGAGCATCTTCGAGGCAGTCAATCGCCAATTGGCCAAGCACGGTTTTATCGCGCGCGGCGGGCAGATGATCGACGCCAGCTTTGTGCAAGTACCCAAGCAATCAATGGATAAAGAGGAAAGGGGCATCGTGGCACAAGACGCGATGCCTGCCGACTGGACGCCGGCCAAGCGCCGTCAGAAGGACACCGATGCGCGCTGGACCAAGAAGCATGGCAAGTCCTACTTTGGCTATAAGCTCTCGGCCAACGCCGACAAGCGCTACAAGTTGATCCGCAAAATCAAGATCAGCACTGCCAGCGAACACGACACCCTGCATTTTGATGATGTACTCGATCCGACCAACACCAGCCGCGATGTCTACGCCGACAAAGGCTATGTCGATGGCGGGCGCGAAGCCCGTCTACGCAGCCAGGGTTGGCGCGTGCATATCCAGCGCAAAGGGCACAAGGGCAAGCCGCTGTCGGAAGCGCAAGAACGACGCAACCGGCGGATCGCTTCGCCGCGCGCCCGCGTCGAACATGTATTTGCCGGTCTGGCGCAGATGGGCGGCAAAGTGATGCGTTCGATCGGCCTGGCACGCGCCACGCTGCATCTGAACTGGAAGGCCGCCGTCTATAACTTGCAGCGTCTTTCCTACCTGAAGGAGGCTCGCATCGAGGCGTTCTAACGCCCGAAGTCCGTCCGCGTTGTCGAAAACGGCACCGGCGGACGTGAAAAACTCCGAAAGGGGCGCTGCCGACGACGCCCCGGCGCTCTATGCCGACTTTTTCTTTACCGGCGCCGAAAATTCCGCAGTTATTCGAGGTGCCCACTAGTTATCTGCACTAACTCAGTCTTGACCAGACACGATGCGTCAGGTGTGTTGGGGTTCCGATTCAGTTGTCCGCCGCATGCGGATGTTGATGCTCAATGTGACAATGCGTGAGTTTTCCGTGTGGAAAATTTGCTATTGTTGACTGCAACATGCGTCGAAGCGACGAAAGCGCTTTCACTTATCAGTACTATCTGCTGCAGTACGCTGCATCCCGTGAAGACAACTTAAAGGGAGAACATAATGAAACTGCAGGCGTACCGGCTGCAGAACTATCGTCGCCTGCGAGACGTTGTCATTGAACTCGATGACGAAATTTCCATCTTCGTCGGTGCCAATAATAGCGGGAAGACCTCTGCCGTCCAGGGGCTGTACTCAATGCTTCGGGGTGATGCGAAAAAGTTCGAGCTCTTCGACTTCAGCGCGGCCCTGTGGGGCGAAATTGACGCCGTCGGCAACACGGCTGAAGAGGAAGATGAATCGCACAAGAGGTTGCCGTCCATTCTCTTGGATCTCTGGTTCCGCGTTGGTGAAGATGACCTCGTCACCGCGATGCAGCTTCTTCCGAGCACCGAATGGGATGGCAAGTGTGTCGGGATCCGTGTGGCATTCGAGCCGCGCGATGCCTCCGAGCTCGTCCGACGATTCCGTGAATTGCATGAGAAGGCCAACAACGCGGCAATCGCCCTAGCCGAAAAGCGCAAAGCAGCCAGTGAACCTGCCGCCGAGGCGGGTGCGGGGGATGAGGTTGAGGCGAGTGTCGAGGCCAGCGATTACAAGCCTTGGCCAGAAAGCCTGACGAAGTACCTCGCCAAGGAACTGAGCAAGGAATACACTTTCCGCTACTATGTACTTGATGAGCGTGCCTTTATCGGCTACCGGGCAAAAGAGGCCGACTACGAGCCGCTACCACTAGGCAAGGAGCCCGGCGGTGCGGCAATTCTCAAGTCGCTGGTGAAAGTGGACTTCCTGCGCGCGCAGCGGCACCTTGATGACCCCGACGCCGGCGGTTCCGACCGCGCCGAGAGCCTCTCGCGGCGCCTCAGCCGTTTCTATCACCGCAACCTTGAGAAGCGTGGCGACGACCATGCCGCTCTCGAAGCGCTCGATACCTCGGAGAAAGAACTGAATTTCCACTTGGTCGCCACACCGATGGCGTCCAGCCGCGTTTTCACACGGCCTGGCCCCAACGCCGAAGTTCGGCATTAGAGCTTCGAAAGCGTATACCGAGCCCTTACGCCGGACTTTCGCGTTACCGAAACAATATTTCCGTCAATTACTGGGTCGCGAAGCTCTTCAACAATTTCGGCGTCCGGAAATACTGAAAGTTAATCTGCCCCACTTCGCGAGCGAAAGCACAGTGAACGCGCCGGCGATTGCATAAAGCACGAATCGCGCGATCCTGATGTGACCCGAGGTCTTCGCGCCTTGGCGATCAGAACGGAGCACATGAACCGACATAAACATCGCGAAAATCCATGCCACACCAGCACAAATCCATAGTTCCATCACTTTCCTAACCTCTCGTCTAATTCATCTAGTACTTGGAGAGCTTCCTCGCCATTCAACGTCTGTTGCCGCCGACCGAAAATTGACCCACTTTGAGGGCTGATGCCGACTGAAAATTGACCTAGGTGTTCTACTACTCCCGCCTAATTCTTGGGCAGGAGATAACAAGGTGATCACCATGGAAATGTTAGCTAAAGTTCGACGGATGTACCTGCGCGACAAGCTGTCGCTGCATGAGATCGCGAAGCGTACGGGCCTGTCCCGCAACACGCTGCGCAAGTGGCTACGCAAGCCGGAAGACGCGCCACCGCCGCGCTATCGGCGAGAATCGGCACCCACCAAGCTGAGCGAGTTCCACGCCACGCTGGAGCAGGCGCTCAAGGCTGACGCCCACCGCAACAAGCAGAACCGGCGTACCGGCAAAGCGCTGTTCGCCCAACTCAGGGCCCAAGGCTACGCCGGCAGCTACAGCCGGGTTACCGACTTCATCCGGGAATGGCGTGGTCGCGAAGGCAAGGCGGCCGAGGCTTTCGTCCCGCTCAGCTTCGAGCTGGGCGAAGCGTTCCAGTTCGACTGGAGCGAGGAAGGCATGGTGGTCGGCGGCATCTACCGGCGTCTGCAGGTGTCGCACATGAAGCTGTGCGCCAGCCGCGCCTTCTGGCTGGTGGCCTATCCCAGTCAGGGACACGAGATGCTCTTCGACGCCCACACTCGCTCGTTCGCGGCGCTGGGCGGCGTGGCCCGGCGCGGCATCTACGACAATATGAAAACGGCGGTGGACAAGGTCCAGAAAGGCAAGAGCCGGGTGGTCAACTCGCGCTTCACCGTCATGTCCGCGCACTACCTGTTCGAGCCCGATTTCTGCAACGTGGCCTCTGGCTGGGAAAAGGGCGTGGTGGAGAAGAACGTGCAGGATAGCCGGCGCCGGATTTGGGTCGAAGCCCAGGATCGCCAGTTCGGTTCTCTCGCTGAATTGAACACTTGGCTCGGCGAGCGCTGCCGGGCGCTGTGGGACGAACTGCAGCACCCGGAGTACGAGGCGCTGAGCGAGATTCTTCGTAATGGCCATGCTGGTATGTTTGTACAGCTTTGAGAGCAGGTCTTCACTTGTGCCTTTCGGGCGGCTTACTGGCCAGGCGGGACGAAAGTGACGATAACGCGTCGGTAGCGCGTCAGAGCCGGACTCCCCTTGTCGATAACCTTCACGATGAAGTGGGCGGTCTTGGGCCGGGTTGCCACAGGCGCCTGCCCCCAAACGGTGTGATGATTTTCCGCGAACCCCAGCTTGATCTGGTCCTTGCAGCTGCCGGCTTCGGGATACTGGAACCACAGGTAGCTCAAGCTGTCTCCGTCGGGGTCGGAGCTGCCGGCGGCGCTCAGCATGAAGCTTTCGCCGGATTTGACGGTGAGCCGCTCCTCGTGGCCAAGCTTGACGATTGGCGGATGATTCGCTGCCTTGTATGGCTTGGTGGTCCAATCCATTCTTGCGGCGAAATCGTTCTGGAAGTCTTTGCGCCAGCGCCATACGGTGGTTCTGTACCCGGTGGAGGCCTTGTCGTGGGCGTGTACGTTGCGGCCATAGTCGTTGTAGACCATCGGTCGGTAACTATCGATGGCGTTGGACCAGATGGCACGCGGCTCTTGCAATACGGGTACGTCGCCGGTGAAGCCTTTCGGGTCGGTATTCTCCAACGCTGGCGTGTACAACTCGTAGCGCCCACCCCAGCCGCCCCAGTCCGGATGCTCGGGGGCGTTCAAACCGTTTGGTATCAAGGACAGGAAGGATGGCGTATCGCCCTCCATGCCAAAAGCAACATCCGGATATATCGCACCCAGTGGTCCATGCCCCTGTTGAATATTGGCGGCGAGCCAATTGTTGCTTACCTCCGTGCTGTCGAAGCCCGGTTCTGTCGCGTGGATGCCAGTCCAAGTGCCATTGCCGTACCCGCCGGGGCTAACGATGTAGAACAGATCGGGAAACCGGGTGCGCATCCAGATGCCGGAATCGTCCTGGTCGGAGATCGTATAGACACGCAACTTGTTCACCAGGCGAGCGGCCTGTTCCGGCGTCCTGTCGTGGCCAATCCGATACAACGCTTGAGCAAGCGTATTGGCACCGCCCCACACCGTAACCCATAGCGGCCGCGTATCGTTTTTTTCCAGGGCCTTGATGATGGCGTCCGATCCCGGCGAGTCCTTGTCGTCGCCGACACCTTGCATGCCGTAGTGCTGCGAGCCGGAGCGCACCACCGCTTTGAGCGCCTCCGCTTTCGGAAAGCCCGGTTCGTGCTTCAACAGATTGGCTTGTACCCGCCCGTAAGCATCGATGATCGCACGCATGGACTCGGGTGCGATATGCGACTTCTGGTGCGTGGAGGTCGTGGCGATGATGCCTTCGATATCGATCTGGTTGGCGTATAGCAGCAAGCGCACGAGCGACTGGCTGTCATCGGGATCCGCCTCGATATCGCTGAGGACAATCAGACGTTGTTTTGCTTCGGCGAGGCAAACGGCTGGCGCACAGAGCAGAAACGCCGCCAACATGGCAGTGATTGGAAGTAGTCGCATCATGTCTCGAGTCAGTGGGGCGAGCCCGCAAGCAAGGATTGTGATTCATCAGGAGGGACAAGACAATTATGAAAATCACCGATGGCAGCAATGATTTACTCTCGCCAATCGAGCCATTGGACATCCGTCTGCGGCACGCAACAGCATCGCGGTGACAGACGGCACGACATGTTGTACATTGCGAGACCTGACGACTACCGCCGCACGTGTCTTGCGGCTTCGCTGCTGTCCGACATCAAATTTGATCTATATGCACGCGTTATATTCAAAGGCACTGTTTCGGCTGGTCCTGCTTCTCGGCGTGAGCATTCTGATCGGGTATCTGTGCGTCAGCCGCAGCTATCACAGCGTCGCGTTGTTTGAGCAAGAAGACTTTTCCTGGGAGTTACGCACGCACAGCACCAACGACGCGACAACCAACCTTCACGCGAGGGTCGATGCGGCGCGCCTGATCATGGAATTCGTTCTATCAGGCAGCAATCCCCACCCTTATGTTTCGAGCGGCCTGTTCTTCACGGACCGCAACGGCAGGCCGGCGTTGTTCGACTGGTCCAGGTTCGGCAAGATCAGTTTCGAGGCGCGCTGCTTCCCCGCCGGGACCATACGGGTCGGCTTGGCCACGTTCGATGACAAGCTGTCCAAGCCGGGCGATTTGATGACGTACCGTTCGCCACTGGCATACGTCAACTGCAATCAGGACGGGGCCCGCGTCGAACTCGATCTGGCGCATTTGGCCATTCCAGAATGGTGGGTCGACATGAACAAACTCAATCCGTCCGACCTGGGCTACTCGTTGGATAAGGTAGCGCAGATCGAAGTCGGCACCAGCAATGCCAGCCGTGTCGGCACCCCGTCGCGTATCGAAATCGCGGGTATTGAAATGCACGACCGGAAGTACGGCTACTTATATTTCCTTGCCGCGTTCCTGGTACTGAGCTGGGCTGCTTTCGGGTTTTGGTTCATCAGGCAGTACGCGCTGGCCTTGACCAACGACCTGCAGGGGCGGATGCAGAAAGATCTGCCGTTGGTGGCGTACCAGCAGCTGGCGCTGGAGCCGCACAGGGAAAAGGGAAAGTCGGCCATCTTGAAATTGCTGGCGACACGTTATGCGGATTCAGAACTCGATCTGGAAACCGTGGTGTCGGAAACCGGCGTCAACCGTAATAAGGTCAACGACATCTTGAAGGCGGAAATGGGCTACACCTTTATTGGGTACCTGAACAAGCTCAGATTGACCGAAGCATCGCGCCTACTGGTGGAAAACACCAGCGCCAGCATTGCGGAAATCGCCTATTCGGTCGGGTACAAGAATTCCTCGTATTTCAATAAGCTCTTCAAGGAGGAATACCAATGCACGCCCAAGGCATTCCGGGATGCGTGCAAGAAGGAGGCGCGGGAACCCGCGCTATAAGCCTTTATTCCGCCGGCTGCGTTGAGCGCAGCCGCGTTCACGGATGTCCCCGCCAGCGCCTGCGTTCGCATAGCGCCACAATGCTTCCATTCCCTCCGCGTGCGCTGCCAGGCTTCGCGCAGCACTTCGCGTGCGACGCCCGACTTCTCCCGAAATTTAAGGTAAATCGGTGTGCGTGCTGCTCCCGCGCGCCGGGCCGGAATAGCGCGAATGGTGAAGATAGTACAAAGGTGCAGATAGTCGCATAGATGCTGCACTTCCTTGCATCCGTCGTGCGGCGACGGCGTTGCGGCCGCGGCGCCCCAGGTGGTTGGGCCGATCGAACGGGCGACCGTTAAGAGATCAATAGCAAAATCTGCACGAGTACCGATACTCGCCGTGCAGCTATTTTTATTCGCGGCCGTTATGCCAGGCCGCGCCCCATTTCAGCAGGTATTTTTGCCGCAATTTTCGGGATACACTCCGCCGACTTGCTGGACAGGCAGGACCTCAATCCGGCCAAGCCGGCGCCGTTCGCAGCGAAAGCGGTCGAGGGCTAATGCACACCTCACGGCCGTCTTACGCCCCACGTTTTCGGCCGCGGTGCCGGTGACAAGCAAGCCCTAGCAAACGCAACAGAGCAGACGCATAAAATCCTTAGGAGACACCAAATGAGATTCCAGTATACGGCTATCGGGTTGGGCTGCGCCACGCTGCTGGCCGCCTGCGGTGGCGGTGGCGGTGGCAGTGGCGGCGAAGGCGGGATGGCGCAATCGGTTTCCTTCCCGTTCCCGGGCGGGGAGACGGTAGCGGTTCCCCCGACCGTCGCGACGATCACGCTGAAGGCCACTGCCAGTTCGGGCGGGCCTATCACCTACGTGTCGAACACACCGGGCACCTGCACCGTCAGCGGCGACACGCTGTCGCTGTTGAAAGCAGGCGAGTGTTCGGTGAACGCCAACCAGGTCGGCGGCAACGGCTACGCCCCGGCCACGCAGCGCCAACTCTTCGTCATCCCCAAGCGGCCGGCAGCAATCTTCTTCCGTAACCCGGGGGCGCAGCCGCTGGACTCGCAGCCGTTGCAACTGGTGGCTGAGTCGAGCGTGGCCGGTTTCGTCCCCGTCTTTACCACCAGCACGCCGACGGTGTGCTCGGTCAGTGGAACCACGCTGCAAAAGCTCGCCGATGGGCTGTGCACCGTCACCGCCGCTATTGACGGCGGCGATATCTACGAGTCGGTGAAGGTAGTCAAGACCATGCCGATCGGTAGCGCGCTTTCGCCTGAAATCAAGTTCTTGAGCGGCTACAAGAACACAACCACCACCAGCGAGGATGGGAAAGGCGACCCGCGTGGCGGCAGCAGCGAGACCGGTTGGTGGTGTAACGGCTGGTGCGATGTAAGCGTTTCGGCAGACGGCAGCAGCATCAGCAATACCTACACCTATAAGAACGAGCCCTATACCGACGGACGCTGGTGGAGGGTTTGGTCGGAAATAGACCTGTACGCGCCCCACGTGACGAATTTGTTGGAGACCAAGGACACGCCGGACGGCGTGCGGATCGATGCCCAGGCGGCGCTGAAGTTCAACTTCTCGCAGAACCAGGAATGGTTCGCCACGGGCGATAACCAGGTCGAAGTCGACTTGATCCTCGGCCACTTCAACCGCAAAGCGAACAACGACAAATGCAACGTGCATTTGCGGGCGACTTTCAAGCCAAGCTCACCGGCCCCGGCGAACTACAGCCTCAAGCTCCGGGACTTCACGGTCGCGGATTCGTGCGAGTTGACGGATCTGAACCCCTGGTTCGAGCTGCAGGATTATCCGATCGTCGCGATCAGGTTCGCCTCGCCGGTCGGCAACTTCAAAGTCCCGAGTCCGACCGCCCCCGCTCCGAATTACCCGACCACGATCACGCTGTCCGGGCCGATCACCTTCCAGTGAGGGCGCGACCGTTTGCTGGCCTGGTGCGGCGCGGCGGGCAGCCAAAGAAAAACATGATTTCAAGAGGATGGAGACAATGAGCAGAATCGAAGAGATGACCAAGCGGAACCCCTTGAAGATGACCGCGTTGGCGTTCGCCGCGGCGCAGCTCGCGGCGTTCCATAGCGGCGCGGTGCAGGCGCAATCGTCCCCATCGGCGCCGGCTTCGAAGGAAGAGGAGGGCGTGACCGTGGTCGTGAGCGGCCAGCGCGCGGCGATGCAGTCGGCCGCCAAGCTCAAACAGAATGCCGAGGAGGTCATCGACGGCGTCGTCGCCGAAGAGGCCGGCAAGCTGCCCGACAAGTCGATCACCGAGGTGCTGCAGCGCGTCGTCGGCGTGACGATGGACCGCAACCGCTCGCGCGGCGACCCGGAGCATTTTTCGGTCGAGGGCTCCGGCATTTCGGTGCGCGGCCTGACTTGGGGTTCGTCCACCCTGAACGGCCGCGAATCGTTTTCGGCCGGCTGGCCGGGACGGGAACTGAGCTGGGGCGACATTCCGGCGGAACTGATGTCCGCGGTGGTGGTGCACAAGAATCCGCCGGCCGAGTTGATCGAAGGCGGCGTCAGCGGCCAGGTCGACCTGCGCACCGCGCTGCCTTTCGACTACAAGGGCGATAAATTCGCGGCGTCGACCTACGTGAACTACAACGAGCTCGGCTCGAAAACCTCGCCGGCCCTGTCCGGCCTGGTCTCGAAACGCTGGGAAAACGATTTCGGCCAATGGGGGGCGCTGCTCAACCTGTCCGCCAACGAGAGCAATGCCCACAACGACACGGTGCAGGTCGACGCATACTTTCCGCGTACCGACATCGTCGCCGGACAAACCGTGTGGGTGCCGAAATCGGCCTCGTGGCGCAGCAACCTTAGCAAGACCGACCGCGTCGGCGCGTATGCGGCGCTGCAATGGAAGAAGGATGGGGCCACGTCCGCGCTGACTTATTTCCACTCCGGCTACAAGGAAACCGGCACCGAGAACGCCCTGTTCACTGGTGTGGAGGACGCCTACAAATCCACGCTCATCAATCCGGTATTCGACAGCAAGGGAATCCTGCAGTCGGCGCGGTACACCTATCCCATTGGCGGCCGCGGCGCGAATAATTTCGTGGACGGGGGACTGGGTTTCAATTCCAACCAAACCTATAACGACAGGCGCTCGCAGACCCGCGAGATCGCCTGGAACGTCAAGTGGAACATCGACGAGCGGTGGTCGGTCCAGAACGACCTGCAATGGGTCCATGCCACCAACAAGAACAGCGGCAGCAACATGACGCTGGCCACGTTCGTGCCGAGCATGAATATCGACCTGAGCAAAAATATCGGGGAGATTACCTTCGATGACAAGGCGAAAGCGTTCCTGCGGAATCCGGCCAACTACTACCTGGAAATGTTTGGGCCGGTCAGGGAGAAGGCGGACGCCGACCTGTATGCATGGAAGACTGACGTGCGCTTCAAGTTCGACCATCCTGTCATGCGCGACGTGCGCTTCGGTGTGCGCCTGACCAAGCGTACGGCGAACCGGGTCGAAGCGAGCGGCTCGCAATGGTACAGCATCGCCAGGCCATGGGAAGTCAGGAATTCGTCCACGCCGGGGCAGCCGGCCGCCACCACGGACGAACCAACCTGGGGTTCGCGCGCCAATTTCACTTACCTGAGCGATCCCCGGGTCGCGGCGCTGGTGCCGACGAACCTCTACACCTTCGACAACTTCTTCAACGGCAAGATCCCCAACCCGGGCGCCCTGGTGGTGCCGAGCCTCGCCGCGGTCAAGGACTACCCCAATGCTTACGCGCAGGCGGCGAGTGCGATCATGAAGATTCAATGCGAGCAGGGCAACGCGCAGTCCAATACCAACAATGACTGCTCGAACATACCGGACCCATGGAAGCCGCTCGTCTTCGACGGCGACCCGGCCAAAACCTCCCGCCAGTCGGAGAGAACGGAGGCCGCCTACCTGATGACGCGTTTCGGCTTCGACGACCTGCGCTCCCCGATCGAAGGCAACGCGGGCCTGCGCGTGGTCCACACCAACACGCGGGCCCGCGGCTATACCGTCTTCAAGCCGGTCTACGGCGCCGGCTCGTTGCCGTCGGTGCCTCGGTTCGGACAGATCGACGAACCGATCGTCGAAGGCCGCAGCTCCCTCGACCTGCTGCCCAGCGTTAACCTGAAAATGGAAGTTACGCCCCAGCTGCAAACGCGCTTCGCGTTCGCGAAGTCGATGTACCGGCCGAGCTTTGCCGACCTGAACGAGTACATCAAGCTGGAGCAGCAGGTCATTCTTGCTCCCACTGGCGGCGCCGTGCAGACCGTCAATTACAGGGGTGAAAACAAGGGCAACGTCCACATGAAGCCGACCAAGGCCGACAGCTTCGACGCGACGCTCGAATGGTATCCAGGCAACGGCACGTCGCTGACTGGCGCGCTTTTCCACAAGCGGGTGACCGACATCATCATGCGCTCGGCCTATACCCGCGACTACAAGGACCTGGCCGGGAATCCGCAAACCTTCATGATCACCGCGCCGGACAATGCGGCAGACGGCAAGGTGACCGGACTGGAGCTGGCTGGCCAGACCTACTTCAATAACGTGCCAATGTTGGCGAACGTGATGCCGGAATGGGCCAAGGGCTTCGGGGTCTCGGCAAACTACACCTACATCAAGAGCAAGCAGACGCTGCACCACCCGTACAATCTGCAGTACTGCCCGGCCGCCAGTTCGTTCAACAACAGTTCCTTGAACTTGCTTGGCTGCGACACCAATGGCATGCCGTTCACCGATATGCCTTTGCAGTATTTGTCGAAGAACGCCTACAACTGGATGCTCATGTACGACCGGGGGGCGATGTCGATGCGCCTGGCGTACAGCTGGCGCGGCCGCTTCCTGCAGGGCGTGTCCGTCAACGGCACGCAGGGCCAGGACGCCACCAGTGCCGATCCGACCCGGGCCACGGTTGTCGATGGCAAGACGGCCTATCCGCGGGACGTGGGCTGGGGCTTGCCGACCTGGCAGGAAGCGGCTGGACAGCTGGACTTCGGGTTCGACTACCGGTTCAACGATCATATCCAGGCCAGTTTCAACGCAAGTAACCTCCTGGATACCGTCGTCAAGCAGACCCAACAGCAGGGTATCGGCAACATGACCCGCTCCTGGTTCGAACCTGGCCGCAGTTATCGCCTGGCGCTGCGCTACACGTACTAAGTCGTTTCGCTGTCCCGACATGTGGTCGATCGCGACGTAGGCGCGATGGACCGTCCATCCTCTCCTGCCGCGTTGGCGGCAGTTTCAGGGGCGGCTCCGGCCGCCTCTTTTTTTAGGTTTATCGCAGTTGGGTCTGACCCCGATTTACCGGTTTTGACGCGTGACGCCGCGGTTGAGATTTCGTTGGTGATCTAAGCACGACCCGGTAAACCTGGGGCAGACCCAAGGGTCAGACCCGGCGAACGCAGCCGCTATCGACAGACGTCGGCTTTTCCGATAATCCGTGAAGTACCTTTTATTACATCCACATAGTGATAGGATTCGAAATGAACACCAAACGTACGGCGCAGCTCTTGTCAGGCTTCTTGCTGTGTATCGCCGCTTGCTGCAATAGCTGGGCGCAAAAGTCTGAAGGCCTCGCCAGCACCCCGCAAATGGGCTGGAATAGCTGGAACAAATTTGCCTGCGAAATCGACGAGCGCCTGATCCGCGAGACCGCCGATGCCATGGTCCAGCAGGGCTTGAAGGACGCCGGTTTCCAGTACGTGAACATTGACGACTGTTGGCAAGGCCAGCGCGACGCCGACGGCAACATCCAGCCCGACCCCAAGCGCTTCCCATCCGGCATGAAGGCGCTGGCGGACTATGTACACGGCAAGGGACTCAAGCTGGGCATCTACTCCGACGCCGGCGCGACCACCTGCGGCGGCCGTCCCGGCAGCCGCGGCCACGAGTATCAGGATGCCCGGACCTATGCGCGCTGGGGCATCGATTACGTCAAGTACGACTGGTGCGATTCCCCGGGCTTGAACGCCGAAGCGGCCTACACCACGATGCGTGACGCGATCGCCAAGGCGGGCCGTCCGATGGTGTTCAGCGTGTGCGAATGGGGCATGAGCAAGCCGTGGGAGTGGGCCGGCAAGGTCGCCCATTCGTGGCGCACCACGCCCGATATCTATAATTGCTTCGACTGCGAATTCAGTCCCGGTTTCTCGACTGGCCTGGGTGTGCTGCGCATCCTCGACAAGCAGGCAAGCCTGCGCAAGTTCGCAGGGCCCGGCCACTGGAACGATATGGACATGCTGGAAGTGGGCAACGGCATGAGCGAGGATGAAGACCGTGCCCATATGTCGATCTGGGCCATGATGGCCTCGCCCCTCATCCTGGGCAACGACCTGCGTTCCATGTCCGAGTCGACCCGCCGCATCCTGACCAATCCCGGCGTGATCGCAGTGAACCAGGACAAGCTGGGTGTGCAGGCGCTGCGCGTCCTCGCCGACGGTCCACTGGAAGTCTATGCCAAGCCGCTCGATGGCGGCCAATGGGCACTGATGTTCCTGAACCGCTCCAACCAGGCTGCCGATGTTCGCCATGATTGGAAGAAGCAAGTCCTGGTCGATGACCTGAGCCAGCGGTCGGTCGATTTCAAGCAGACTATCTACCGCTGGTCCGACCTGTGGAGCAAGAAGACGGGCGACACCAGCACCAAACTGGAAGCGCGGCTGGCGCCGCACAGCGTGCTGATGCTGCGCCTGTCCGGCCCAGCGAAACCATAGGGCGTGCGCGGCCGCCTCGGCATGTCGCTTCAGCGCCCAAGCATGTTGCGCAGGAATGCTTCGTGGGTCGGCATGGCTGCCACGACGGCGGCGTAATGGTCGCGCCTCTGGTGCAGGGCGTGCAACGCCTCTGCGAGCGGCACTTCGGCCAGCACGGGGGCGGCGCGTACGGGCCAGCTCTCCATGCCGGCGTGGATCGCCAGCCAGCTGGTGGCTTCAAAACCTTCTTCCCCGTTCATGTTCAGCCAGCCGGTCTGGCGCCAGGCGTGCAATTTGAAGGCCAGCGTCTCCGGCAGTTCCATGCTGGCCACGTCGCGCCACAGCGCGCTGTCGCGGCGCCCGGTAAGGCAATAGTGGAGGATGATGAAGTCGCGAATGCGCTCGAACACCCTTGTCATGCCCCTGTTGTAGTCCGCAACGGCGGACGCGGTGGGGCGCGCACCTGGCCGCAGCAGTTCGATCATTTTGGCCAGGCCGCGCTGGATCAGGAGGATGCTGGTCGATTCGAGTGGTTCCAAAAAGCCCGCCGACAATCCCAGCCCGACCACGTTCTGGACCCAGAAGCGCTCGCGGTGACCGGTAATGAAGCGCAGCAGCCGCGGTTCGGCCAGGACTGGTCCCTCCAGCTGTTCGAGCAATTGGGCGCGTGCGTGCTCCTCGTCGATATAACGGCTGGAGAACACGTAGCCGTTGCCGATGCGGTTGCGAAGCGGAATCCGCCAGGCCCAACCCGCTTCGAGCGCGGTGGCCACGGTGTGCGGCGTGAGCCCGGGTCTGTCCGGCTCGCTGGGCACGGCCCAGGCCCGGTCCACCGGCAGCCAGCGGCTGAAATCGACAAAAGGCTCTTCCAGGGCGCGGCCCAGCAGCAGCGAAACGAAGCCGGAACAGTCGATAAACAGGTCGCCGGCCAGCACGCGGCCATCTTCGAGCTTGAGCTGCTCGATGCCGCCGTCGGCGCGGCGCTTGACCTCGACGATACGTCCTTCAGTGCGTCGCGCGCCCCTGCCAAGCGCGATGTTGCGCAGGAAGCCTGCGTACAGGGTGGCGTCAAAATGATAAGCGTAGCTATACAGATTGGGGTGTTCCCTGGGTGGCATGGCGAAGCGGCCCTGGCTGGCCATCACGCTGGGAAGGCATTGCTCGCCCAGCGGGCCAAGGGCGGCGTCGTTTACCCGGCGGTACTGACCCCACAGGCAGGCGGGGCCGGTCAGGTCGTCGAAATTGCCGAAGGTATGGAAGAAGCAGTGGCCCTTGGCGTGTCAGTCGCGAAATTCGATGCCCAGCTTGAAGGTGCCATTGGTGGCGCGCAAGAACCCGGCCTCGTCAATGCCGTTCAACTTGTGATAGTCACGCAGCATGGGAAACGAAGCCTCACCCACGCCGACGATGCCGATCTCTTCCGATTCGACCAGTTGCACCGTGCTGCCCGGTAGCGCCGTGGCCAGTGACGTGGCTGCCATCCAGCCGGCAGTGCCGCCGCCAACCACGACGATGCGTTTGGATGCGGGGCTCATGGATTTCTCCTTAGCGGGCGGCGGTCGGTTGGAGCCGCCCGCGTTGCCCGATCCGGTAATAGTCAAAGTCGACACGGCCGCCGGCGGTCTTGGTCGAGTAAAAGAAGAGCGCGTAGCGGTAACCCATGAAGTGCGGGAACGTGTAGGCGAGGCGCGAAGGACGCCCGATGGGAGTCCAGGATTTGCCGTCGAGGCTGTAGGAGAAACGCGCGACTTCAGGCGCAGGCTGGAATTCGCATGCGACCTTAAGGTGAACGGTGTTGCCGGAGAGGGGAATGGCGACGATCTCCTCGGGATGGTCGGAGTCGGCGCTCACCATGACGAGCGACTTGACGCCGCCGCTCATCTTTACGCCAACAAAACCATACCGTTTCTGAAAAGCCGCCAGGCCGGCCCAGTCGCCGTCCTTCATGCCGCTCACGTCTATGCTGGTGGTGGCGAAACTGTCAGGCCCAAAGGTGCGCTGGGTAAGCGTATTCCGGGCCTCAAGCAGACTGGAGTCGACCCGGCTGGTCACGAAGCTCAGGTAGCCCGGGCGCTTGGTGAGCGACCAGTTGCGAGGATCGGGATTGTGGTTCCATTGCCAGGCGAGGGGCAGATCGGGGGCGCCGGGCCGGCGCCCGAATTCGTCGGAGGCGACGATGCCCGAAGCGCCGGAGGCGCCCTGTGCGCCGGCGGGGATGTCGAGCGTCATCGGCACCTCGCCGTCTGCGCCGAGCACGGGCCAGCCATCCTTCCAGGTCACGGGCACAAGGTAGGGGACGCGACCCACGGCGTCGTTATCCTTGAATAGATAGGCATACCATTTGCCTTCCGGGGTGTCGATGAGGCCGCCCTGGGCGATACCGCGGTCATCGAGCGCGATGCGGCCCTCGTAGGGACCGACGATTGCATCGGCGCGGTGGACGATGACGGTACGCGCCCAACGGGTCTTGGGCGAGGCGATGTTGAAGAGGTAGTAGCGGCCGTTGATCTTGGACAGCTGCGAGCCCTCGGCTTTGAGCCCGCCCTGGTCGGCGCCGAAGAGCGCGTTGACGTTGTCGACAATGACCTTGTTCACGCCGCCCGGCTTGATTCCGGAGAGGTCGGGCTTCAACTCGATGAGCGAGATGCGACTGCCGCCGTACACCATGTAAACGCGACCGTCGTCGTCGAAGAACAGGCTATGGTCGCCCAGGGCGGGCTCGAAACTCGTTTCTTTCCACGGTCCGCGCTCCGGATCGCGCGTGGTATAGATATGAGTGCGCCCTCCGTTGTTGGCGGCGAAAGTCGAGGCATGGAACACGCCGTCGTGGTAACGCAGGCTGCTGGCCCAGGAGCCTTCACCGTAGGCGTTTTTGCCGTTTTCGAGGCGGAAGGCTTCGTTGTCGGCCAGCGTTTCATAGGCGTAGGAGGCCATGCTCCAGTTGACCAGGTCCGTCGACTTCATGATCGGCAGGCCGGGGCTCATGTGCATCGTGGTGCTGCTCATGTAGTAGGTTTTTCCTACACGGATGATTGCGATGTCCGGGACGTCAGCCCAGATAATGGGATTGTGGGCAAGCTTCGCGTGGGGCGCGGCGGAGGCGCGGTCCGTGGCGGAGTCGCGCTGGAAAAATCGCCAGTAATCGAACTTGAACAATTCTTCGCCGGCCGCGCCGCGGAATACGAAGAATAGATCGTGGACGCCGGAGGTGCCGGAGATCCGGGCCCGCTGAGGCTTCCATTCGCCGCCGGTGCCCGCGACCGGCAGCGTGCCGATCAACTGGCCGTCGAGCTTGCCTAAACGAATCTCGATCTTCGCCCCCGTGGCCGCGTCGGTTTTGGCCGTGCTGGAGAGGCTGGCCATGAAGGCGCGCGCGCCGGTCGCGCCGAAATCGACATTTCGCACCTGGATATGGTCGCCGTCGTGGATGTCGCGCACGTTCTGGCCTCCGGCGCTGCTGGGTTCGATTTTCACACCGGAAGACCGGGCGATGGTTTCGGCTTCCACGCGCTTGTAGGGATCGAGGGTGGCAACCGGTGCCGGCCCTTCCCTGGTTGGTTGCACCATCGGGACCGAGCCATCCGGGTTGAACTTCAGCTCATCGACGGACACGGAACGTTTGAAGCCGTCGCCGCCCGGAAGCGCGGCGTTGTGATAGAACAGGTAGGTCTTGCCCTTGTAATCGACCACGCCCGGGTGATTGGTAAAGGCGCTTTGCGGGGTCATGACGACGCCGCCGTAGGTCCATGGGCCTTCGGGAGTGGGGCCGGTGGCGTAGGCGAGATGCTCAGGAATGGGACCACCGGCAAAAAACAGGTAATTGAGATTTTTGCGCCGATAGAGCCAGGGGCCTTCTTCGTAGGATGTGCCGCGCAGCGCAGGCACTGGAAGCGTCACACCCTGTGTGTCCGACGGGTTGCGCTCGCCCAAGGCCTTGACGGTCATCGGATGGCGGATGATGCCATTCTCCCCCACGCTGGTGTCGTAGGAAATCATGTCCTTGTTCAGCTTCACCGACCACAGATTGGGATTGCCCCAGGCCAGATAGGCCTGGCCCTTGTCGTCGACATACACGGTGGGATCGATGCTGTCGTACAGGCCGCCGGCGTGGCCGGCGATCAGCGGCTTCTTGAGCGGATCGATGTAGGGCCCCAGCGGATTATCGGCCACCAGCACGCCAATGCCACGGCCCTGCACCGGGGCATAGAGATACCATTTGCCGTCCCGCTCGATCGCCTGGGGTGCCCAGGCGCCGTTGTCAAAACCGTCCCAGCCGGAGATCTCCTTGGCGGCCCAGGGAAAGTCCCGCAGCGAGGCGATCACGCCATGCTGGGTCCAGTTCACCATATCCGTCGTTGTGGCGAGCACCCAGTTCTTCATGTTGAAATTGTTCTTTTCCCCGGCATCTTCGTCGTGGCTGGAAAACAGGTAAAGCGTGCCCTTATGGACCATGGGGGCTGGATCGGCGGTATGCATCGTTTGAATCACCGGATTGAGCGCGAACGACACGGCGGGCAGCGAAGCCAGTACGGACAGGAGAGCGAGGGCGTAGCGGGATGTTTTTTTCATGTGGGACACTCCTTCTAATGGATCGGCGGCAGCGTGCCGGACGGCGGCCGCCCTATCAGGCTGCGCGGTACGTAGGCGTAATCCGCCGCGCCGGGCTTTTTCCACGCAAGCATCAACGCGAGATCTGGGCCGGGCCCCTGGAAGTAGCGCACGCGGAAATTGCGCAAGCCTTTTTCCAGCTTTACCCGGGTCGCCACGGGTGTCGGGGCGTGGATGCCATCGTTGTCGATCACGTTTTCATCATCGATGCTGAGAACGGCGCCGTCATCGGCCAGCAGCATCAGTTCCCACGTGGCGGTTTCCGCAACATTGACGGTGAAGCGAATATCCATTCCAAACCATTCGACTGTCGAGCCTATGCCGGGAAAGCCCTCGCGGAAGGAACGCGGCGTGATATCGAGCTGGGCCAGGCAAACGCGCTTGATCGGTTTGCGCCGGCGCATTTCAGACACCGATTGGCTGCCGACAGTCAGGCGATAGACGTCAGCGACCATCTGCCGATCCGACGCATCGCCGCATTCTTCGAACAGCTTGGGCGGCGCGCTGGCCACAGTCTCCTTCACGGGCGGGCTCGGGGCCGACTGCGGTGTCGGCGCTGGGGGCGACGCTGGGGCCGGTGCCGGGGCAGGGGACCGGACTGCGTCGGGCGCGACGTCAAGCGGTGGTAACGGCGGCACGGCGACTGGTGGCGGCGCGATGGCGGCAGGGACGATATTGCTCGCGTTGGGCGACGGCTCGGGAGTCCTTTTTTCCGGCACCTTCTCCTGGAACAGGACCACGTCGACGCTGGGTGGCGGTGGCGTGGGACGGTGCACGCGCGACAGCAGTATAGCGACCAGCGCGGCCACATGGATGAGCACCACAATGACCAGCGCGTAGCGCCGGTTCCAGCGCCGCGGCGGCGACTGCCCTTCGGTTGGCGACGCGGGCAAACTGGATTCGGGCATTGAACGCATACTTTTCCAAATACGATGTCAATTGATTGAAGTTTGGCGCCCTTGCGGCTGCGGGCACACCTGTCATGGATGGGCCACGCGCCTACTCCGCTAAAGCGAGCACCATCACAGCCTTTGCAGGCAGCTTGATCGACAGCTTGCCGCCAGCGGCGCGCGCGCTGAACGCCGCCGGCTTGATGGCCTGCGGCTGCTGGAACGTGTTGTGCGCATCCATCGCGGCCGAGGTCAGCACCTTGCCGGACGCACCTTTCAACTTCATGTCCGCGACGCTGACGGTGACATCGACCGCCTTGGACGGATCGGTATTGACCAGCGCCAGGTACACCTTGCCGTCCTTGGCGCGTGCCGCTGAAGCGCTCACGCCCGGAACGGTTGTAGTGCCCAGGGTGTAACTGGTGTTGTCCTTGATTGCCAGCGGCAGCGACCTGGCATCCTGGAATGGCACATACATCTGGAACGCGTAGTAGGTTGGCGTCAGGACCATCTTTTCCTTGTCGGTCAGGATCATCGCCTGCAGGACATTGACCATCTGGGCGATGGTGGTCATGGGCACCCGCTCCGTGTGCTCATGGAAGATGTGGAAGTTGAGCGCCGCCACGAGCGCGTCGCGCATGGAGTTCTGCTGGAACAAAGCGCTTCTGGCGCCCGTCTCGTCATACCAGGTGCCCCACTCGTCGATCATCAGCCCGATTTTCTTGTCGGGATCGTTTTTGTCCAGCACGGCCCCGTGATCTTTGATAATCTGATCCATTTTCAAGGTATTGGCCAGGGTTGAGATCCACTCGCCTTCTTTGAAGCCGAGGTCCTTGCCTTTGACCTCCCAGCTGCTGCCCGGGATGGTGTATTGGTGGACGCTGATGCCGGCCGTGCGGCCCTTCAGTTCCTTGCTCAGGACGTCGGTCCACGTGGTGTCGCCGCCGCTGGCGATCATTTTCGGCCTGGATTTTTCAGGCGCCCTCAGGAAATGTTCGTAATTGCTGTACAGGTTCGCGTAGTAGTCGGGCTTCATGTTACCGCCACAGCCCCACAGCTCGTTGCCGATACCGAAGTAGGCGACTTTGAACGGCTTTTCATGCCCGTTCTGTGCGCGCAGCCTGGCCAGGGGCGAACCGCCGTCCGAAGTCATGTACTCGACCCAATCGGACATCTCCTGCACGCTGCCGGTACCAACGTTGCCGTTGACGTAGGCCTCAGCACCCAGCATGTCGATCAGGTCGAAGAATTCGTGGGTGCCGACGGCGTTGATCTCGTTGACCTCCGCTACGCCGGCCGCGTTGGTATTGATCACGTTGGGACGCTCGTCCTGTGGTCCAATGCCGTCGCGCCAATGGTAGGTGTCGGCGAAGCAGCCGCCCGGCCAGCGCACCAGCGGCACGTGCAACTCCTTGAGCGCACCCACGACGTCATTGCGCCAGCCCCTGGTGTTAGGGATGTCCGACTTGGGGCCGACGTACAGGCCCTCGTAGACGCCGGCCCCGAGATGTTCGGCGAACTGGCCGTAGACGTTCTTGTTGATGACAGGGCCGGGTTTACCGGCGTCGATGCTGATGCTGACTTCGCCCGCAGCAAAAGCCGGTGCCGCGAGCATGCCGAGAACGGCGAGGCTGTGTTTGATGATGTTCATACAGGCGTATTCAGAGAGTTGTTAGAGACCAGTGAGGCGGGGCACGGGATCAGCGGCAAAGCGCGCTTACCGGGTTTGCACCCTTTGCCGTGATAACACCTAAGCGGTACGGAACTTTGATGTAATCGTCCACACGCACTGCGGGATCGTTCCCCTGGAACAGGTATTCGAGCGGCCGGCACGGATCGATCGTCATCGTTTGATCGGCATTCATTCGCACCATTTCGCCGTGGGAAATGCCTTCCGACCAAATCCGTTCAACGTTGTCGCGCGCCGCGAAAGCATTCATCGGCGCGGAAGATAATGGCTCCCATGTGCCGCCCAGGCCATTGCTTTTCCAAATCCGAAAGTATCGTCCCTGTGGCGAAATTGCCTCCACCAAGGTTATGTAGGTATTCGTGTTGGCAATCTTGTAGGTATTGCTCGCTTCAAACACGTCTTCCTTTTTTTCGCTCAGGACGGCGACGGTGTTATGAAAGCCATTCGGGAACTGGCCTATGTCGGTTTCGGACCGGAGCAGACGTCCGTTATCGTCGGTGCCGAACATATAGCATTTCTTGTCATCGCAGATCACCCAGAAGTCCAACCAGCCAACGCCAAGCGGGGCCTTGACGATGTCGGGTACGATTGGAAAGAACGGCTTCGGCGCGCTCCAGGACATTGGATCGCCGATATCCTTCGACGTCGAATAAAGCGGATCGGCGCCTTGATAGACCAGATACCACGTCTTCTGGGGAGCGAAATAAAATACTTGCGGCGCTGCGCGATAGCCCGGCCCCATGGGAGATTTGTCAAGTGGAACGATTTTCGCAGCCGACGCGTTCGACCATTTGTCAAAGCTGGTGTATCCAAGACCCCAGCCAGCAGACCCGGCCAGCGTGACAAATACGTGATATTTGCCCTCCGCGTAAACAATCGAAGGATCTTTTACGGCATAAATTGTCTGTTTTGGATCTGCTTGAGGCGTAATGAGCGGCAAGCTCGAAGTCCAGTTGAATGCCAGCGCCGCGGGCTCGGTAGAACTGTTCGCAATTGCGTTGTTCCCGCCACAACCAACTATTGCCAAGGCTGACCACAGCGCCATCCCCATACCGCATTTTTTTAGTCTCATTAATATCTTCCTTTTTTTTCTGCTTGCGGTATGGGGCGCCGGCTCCGCCTTTCCCGCAATCCGGCGGAGTCTATCTCAAAAAAAGCGGCAAAAATACACGCTGAAATGTGTCGCCGCCGGGCCTGACGGCCTCATTGAAAAATTCTGCACGGACCGTATCGGTACTTGTGCAGATTTTGCTATTGGTCGCTTGAAAGTTCGCCGTGCGATCCCACGGCCGCCAGTGTGCCGCAGGCCGCGCCGTACGCGAGTGCCAGGAATTGCAGTATCAATGCGAATATCTGCACCTTTGTACGATCTTCACCATTCGCGTTAATCCGGGAACCGCGACCCCGAGCCGCATCGATGCTTGAACACCGGCGCTTCATCTGCCGACCCTGCTTGAAGCGAACCGAAAATCCGGAGATACTTGTGAAGGCGGCCTTGGAACTGCGGTACTTTCTCAAACGAGGCCATGCATGAAGTGACTGAGGCCGGCGCGGCAGTGCCGGAAGTGTGGCCAGCCGGGCCTGCGCCGGGCGTTTACCTGACAACGTCGCAGGGGGCAATCGACGCATTGATCGCCCAGTACGAGGAAGCCACGGACGGCGCATTGATGTATGCGGAGCGCGCCGGCAACCGACACGACGGCGCGATCGATCTGGGCGACTCCGGCTTATGGTCGAGCGGCATGGACCGGGTACCCAGCGGGGCGTTGCTGGTGGTCGGACCGATCGAGCTCGATGAAGAATCCTGGTCGGATGCACGCGAGCGGGTGATCATGGCGTGCTATCGCGCTGCAAACACCCGCCACCGAGTGGCCATCTTGTTTGACACGCCTGCGCCGGAGCACCTGGGCGCTGATGCGACGCTGCTCGCCAGTACCGAAGATGATCCAGATCTCGGAGACGAAATCGTCGGCATGGTCATGGAAGATGGGGCGTTGCTGGCTGGCGTCGAGCGGCGCTACGGACCTCTTGTACATCGCAGGTCCAACAGCAGCAAAATCGATTGCCTGCCGGCGCGCGTGACGGAGCAGCTGCGCGGGGCTTTGGCGAAGAGGCAGACAGGCATCCTGGCTTTTGGCTCGATGGCCGATGTGGAGAATCCGGGCACGGACCTGGCCGTCGCCGGGCTGTTATTGACGGATCACCTCGGGCCGGCGGCGCGCATCATGCCGAGGCACCGCAGCACCATGAGCAAATTCGACCTGGTGCCTGAGTCTATCGGGCAGTTACCTTTCCTGCCGTCGTTGGAAAGCGCTTATGCGCAAGGCTACCGTCGCTTCATCATCGACCCAAGGTACAGCAAACCTGACGTTTCCTCGGGCTATGTGCACGATTGCTTGCTGATCGCCTGCTCGTTTACGCTCTCCGTCGACCAGTTGGCAATGTGGACGGTCGACTCACCTCGCCGCAAAAAGTCGCTGTTACCGTCTCTGATCGCCGCGGTCGTTGTGGCGCCGCTTCCGGTCGCCGAAGACAAGATGCTTATCGACCTGTACATTGGACCGGAAGACACCAGTCTGGCCGGCGATGCAGAATGTTACGAGTTCGTCCGTGCGCACCGCATTGAACGCATCGAAGAGCAATTCGCTCGCCTGGTGGAACTGGGTGTAGTGGATCTTGAGGCGGCGGGCGAGCCGGGAGGTAGTGATCGTACGTTGCGATTCCTGGCCAGGGCCGCATAAATTCAAGGGTTGGCGAACTGAGGTCCGCGCCGGTGATCGGTAGCCGTGTGCAAGCCGAAAGCCGTCAGCCCTTATGAAGCCATAGTCACAATTGTTAAAATGATTGCATCGACTATTCAGTCCGCTCTGAACAAATCAAAATCAGCCGCAAGCCGGCAGCATACAGGGCTGCGGCTTGACGGCGAAATCAAATGGCGAGGTTAGGCCGGCGGCGATCAAGGCCAAAAGAAGCCGCAGCTTCCGCAGGATCATGCGCAGGTTGTGGCCGCAGCCGCACAGCAGCGCATGGAACGCATCGCCATCCGTTCCTTTCAACCAGTTCCGTCGCAATCGGCCATCATTTTTCATGTGCCCAATCGCCGGCTCGATGGCGCTGCGGCGCCGGATGTCGCGCCGCAGGCGCTGCGTAATGTTGCGCTTGAGTTTGGGGTGGTAAACCTTGGTGCCAGGCTGCACCTCAACGCCGCGATAGCCCAAGTCCACAAAGACTTCTTTGGGCTGGCAATCCGTCAGGATCGCGACTTGTTCCAGCGCTTCAAACAGCGTATGCCCATCGTATGGGTTGCCAGGCATACTGCGCATGCCGACCACCAGGCCTTGCGTGCGTGAAGACAGAGATGAGCCTGCACGTGCTTGCCTATAACCTCAAACGCTTAATGACCCTGCTTGGAGTCAACAAAGTGATGGATGCCATCAGGGCATACGCCCTTTTTTCCGGGCTTAAACGCATGCTCTGCGCGTTTACTTGGCAGCCCCTGCCGAAAGTGCTGAAGAAGTGGCGATGCGCCCACAACGCCCTTGGAGACTTCCACATTGATCCATGCGGGTAAAATTACATCGCCGGTTCACATTAATGAGTTTTTACACGGCCTGGCCCCGAAGCGGACGTACAACGTTGACTGATAAGCGGCGCCCCGCTTGCTGCGCAACGTCCTCTAGATGGATAGGTTGGACGAAGCCGCTGCGCGGCAGGAGTGCGTGCGCACGATCCGATTCAAAATACGACCTCGTCCCTTCTTGGGATTGTTTATCAATAGACATCGAGGCCATCTTAATATGGAACTACCCGTCAACGCAATTTTCGCCATCCAATATCGGCAGCATTTGCAGCACCTGAAACTGAAAGGCCTGCAGCCAAAGACGATCGACGCCTACGCGCGCGCCATTCGCCGCATCGGTGAACGCTTCAATGGTGATCTTGATGGATTAACTGCACAGCAGCTCACGGACTACTTCACGGACTTGTTGTCGACGCACTCATGGAGCGCTGTCAAACTCGACCTGTACGGCCTCAAATTCTTCTACACCCATGTCCTGCGCAAGCCCTGGGCCGCACCCGGCCTGATCAAGCCGCCGAAGGCGCAGCGCCTGCCCGACATCGTTACCGTCGCTGAAGTCCAGCGCATGATCGCCGCCACCCGCATCCTCAGCTACCGCGTGTTTTACTTCACGTTGTACAGCCTTGGCCTGCGCCTGGGCGAGGGGCTGCGCCTGCAGGTATCTGACATCGACGCGGTGCGCGCCCGTGTGCATATACGCGACGCCAAGGGCAACAAGGACCGCTTCGTGCCTTTGCCGAGCGCCACGCACCAGGTGCTGCGCAACTTCTGGCGGCTGCACCGCAATCCTGTCCTGCTGTTCCCAAACCGTGCGGGCGGCTTGAAAGGCAGTGCCAGCGCTACCACACCGCTCGATCGCGGCGGCGTGCAAATCACCCTGCGCCAGGTGGCGCAGGATTGCGGCCTAAAAAAAAGATCACGCCCCACTGCCTGCGTCATAGCTACGCCACGCACCTGATCGAAGCCGGCGTCGACCTGATCGAAGTCCAGAAATTCCTCGGCCACCACTCCATCCTCACCACCGCCCGCTACACCCACCTGACCGACCAGACCAAGCACCACGCCATCGACACCATCAATGGATTGATGAACGGCTTCCACGTCGACTGGAAAGGCGTCAAATGATCCGGCTTGCCACGGTCATCAGCGCCTTCAAGGCAGACTTCCTGGCGCAATATGGACACCGGCTCGGCGACGACCACCTGCGCGCGCTATTGGCCATGGCCCGCTGCCGTAACCAGGCCAGCCCCAAGATGCAAGTACGCTGCGAAGGTGAAGCTTGCGCCCATCAGATGCTGGTGCCCCATTCCTGCGGCCACCGTCATTGCCCGCACTGCCAGCACCACGAAAGCCAGCAGTGGCTGGAGCGGCAGGTACGCAAGCAGCTGCCCGCCGAATATTTTCTGCTCACCTTCACCTTGCCGGCCGAGCTGCGGGCGCTTTGCTGGGCAAACCAGACAGCGGCTTACGACTTGCTGCTGCGCGCCAGCTGGGAAACCGTCCAGTGCTTCAGCCAGAACGACAAGAGGTTGAAGGGAGAGCCCGGCGCCATCGCCGTACTGCACACGCATTCGCGCCGGCTCGATTATCACCCACATGTTCATCTGGTCATGCCAGCGGCCGCTGTCGATGCTGCGCACAAACGATGGCGGACCAAGCCAGGTCGCAAAGGCTACCTGTTCAGCCACAAGGCACTGGCCAAGGTATTTCGCGCCAAGATGCTGGCTGGCTTTGCTGTAGCCGGGCTAAAGCTGCCGGCGCGCTGCCCAAGCCAATGGGTGGTCGACTGCAAATCCGTCGGTAGCGGCGCGAAGGCATTGGTGTATCTCGGGCGCTACCTGTACCGCGGCGTGGTGCGCGAAAAGGACATCGTCGCTTGCGGCAACGGTCAGGTCAGCTTCCGCTTTCAGAATGCCAGGACCGGCAAGGCCGAAGTGCGCACTGTGAGTGGTGCCCAGTTCCTCTGGCTGGTGCTGCAGCACGTTCTTCCGAAAGGCCTTCGACGCGCGCGTAACTTCGGTTTCTTGCACCCAAACTGTAAGCGCTTGATCGCACTGCTGCATTTACTGCTTAAATTCGTGCCGCCGCAAGGGCCGGCATTGCTCAGGCCTCGGTCACCGATCAAATGCCCTTGCTGTGGTGCGGCGATGCAGATCGTTAGAACGCGGATTCCGGCGGTGCCAATACCGATCTCGGATCGAGGTCAGGCATCCACCATGTGAGCGCGCCCACAGCTCGGTAAAGGATGGAGTTCAGTTCCCGTAAGCTGAGAATGACGCTCGCCTGAAAGCAGAGCGGAACGCTCCGCATACCAATCGAATGACTGCTCCGACGACGGGAGTGGATCATTTCAAAAGGCAGCGCGCCTTATTTCATAAGGTTCGCTGACCATCGCGGTGAAATCCAAAGGAGATATTTTCTATACGCCGTGCCCACGGCTCACGGGGCGGGCTCGTCCAACAAACGGTTCAGATCGTGGCTCGCTTCGCTCGCACGATCTAACCTTAATCGTTAGATGTCAGAAGGCTCTGCATCGACTGGCTTCTTCGCGAGGGCCATGAACTTATGGAAGTGTGGGACGAAGACGCCCTCTAGCACGCGTGACTTGACCCGTCTTTTTGGAAGCTGAACGTAGCTGGCAAGAGCGTCTCCTGTGCTGCGAGCGGATGACTCCAGGGCCAGCGTCCAACGTCCGAGAAGTGGAAACAAAGGCGTTCTCGTTATCCAACCGCGCCTAGGTGAATGAACCCAAAGCCGGTATGCCTTGCGGTTGGTGAAGATATTTGCGTGTAGCGCCGTCTTGAGCGCTGCGCTACTTTGATCGAAGATGCTCCCAACACCGCTGGGAAGCGGAGTTTAAACGCCGGCGAATTTGTCGGCGCAGTTCCAGGGCAGGAAGTCGTCCACCCGATTCACCGGATGGTCGGCGATATGGGTCAGCACGTAGCGCAGCCAGGCCTCGGGGTCGACACCGTTAAGCTTGGCCGTTCCGATCAGGCCATACATGGCGGCAGCGCGTTCGCCGCCACTGTCTGCACCTGCAAACAGGAAGTTGCGACGACCCAGGGCCACGCCGCGCAAGGCTCGCTCGGCGGCGGAGTTGTCGATCTCGATGCGGCCGTCATCGCAGTAGCGTGTCAGCGCCGGCCACAGTTTGAGCGAGTAAAGAATGGCGGCCGCCGTATCGGACTTGCGCGACAGCGTAGCGAGCGTGGCGTGCAGCCATCGTTCGAGGTCGTCGAGCAGTGGTCTGGCATGTTGCTGGCGAGTGGCGCACCGCTCGTCGGGCGGTTTGCCCCGTATGCTGTCCTCGATGACATATAGCTCGCCAATCCGGCGTAGCGCTTCGGTCGTTACGGCCGATGGCCGCGCTGCGTGCAAGTCGTAGAATTTGCGGCGAGCATGAGCCCAGCATGCGGCTTCGCTCACTTTGCCGGTCTCGTAGATGGCATTGAAGCCGGCATACGCATCTGCCTGCAAGAGGCCGCTGAAGTTGGCCAAGTGCGCTTGCGGGTGCTCGCCTTTGCGGTCGGGAGTATAGGCAAACCATACCGCTGGCGGCGTGCTGTCGCCGCTGGCGCGGTCGTCGCGCACATAGGTCCAAAGGCGCGCCGTGCGCGTCTTGCCATTGCCTGGCGCCAGTACCGGCAGCGGCGTGTCGTCGGCGTGCAGCTTGGTCGCCGCCAGCACATGCCGGCGCAACGCATCGACCAGTGGGCGCAGCAGCGCTCCGGCGACGCCGACCCAGTTGGCCAGCAAGGCGCGCTCCAATTCCACGCCTTCGCGCGCATACATAGTGCTTTGGCGGTACAAGGGAATGTGGTCGGCGAATTTGGCCACCAGCACATGCGCCAGGAGGCCGGGGCCGGCCAGACCGCGCTCAATTGGGCGGCTGGCGGCCGGGGCCTGTACGATGGCATCGCAGCAGGCGCAGGCCAGGAGGGATCGATAGAATAGCACCGCCAATCAGGAATTGGTACGCCCCGGCCTCCAAAGGCCTCATCTCTGCAAGGAATAAGAATGTCCGTGAAATCCGTAACCCACATCAACCTGCGAGGCGCCGCGCGCCAAGCATTGGAAGCCTATCACTCGGTCTTTGGCGGCCATCTTGCCTTGGTCACTTACCGTGATGCCGGCAAAGTCGCCGATCCATTGGAAGCGGAGCAAATCATGTGGGGCCAGGTAATATCGGAAAGCGGATTTCATGTGATGGCATATGACGTGCCAAGCGCCATGAATTGGGACCAAGGCCAGAACTCCTTTTTCGTATCGGTACGCGGGGACACGGTTGACGAGATCTCGGCCTATTGGGAAAAACTGTCACACGGTGCCAATGTCATTCAGCAGCTGGCGCCTGCAATGTGGTCGCCGCTTTACGGCATGCTCAACGATCGCTTCGGCGTGACTTGGGTGTTCGATGTCGCTGCTGCCGAATGAGCGAGATTATCTTCTTCGAAGGCGCTTCGCAATTCCGCGCATGGCTTAGCGAGAAGAAGGGCGCGTGACGCCAGCAGGCTACAACCCTTGGCGCGTCTTGTCTGCTTGGACTTATCCCCGTTAGGATAGGTGTACCGATTGCACAGGCGATCCCAACACGGAGATGCTTATGAAGTGGAATTTTTTGCCGGTCTCTTTATTCTTGCTTGGCGGCGTTGCCCATTCCGCTGAAATCTGTGACGCGTTTCCTGAAAACACCGTCTCGATACAGGAGCTGGCCGCCAAGATTGTCGCTGGGCGGGCCGACTTGCTCGTTACAGATATGCCGCCAAACGAATGCGCACCGAAATCAAAAGCGATTGGCATCATCAGTGCCGGTGTTCCGGTTTGCATGTTCCGAGGGAAGCTTCCTGTCAAGGCCATGATGCTGGGCGAGGTCGAGAAAGGAGCCGGCGTCGAAGCGATGGGCTTGATCATGCGCGGCAGCAGGGAAGACATCGATTTCGCTCGCGCCGCTTTCAAGGACGGGAAGGACATCACGGCGGAATATCAAACAAACCGGATCGGAACGCATTTCTTTGGCGAAGCCTATGCATGGCAACGCGGCGATACCTTCATTGTCCTGGGAACCCACGAGCCGGGATACGACCCTTTGGAAATGGCTTTGCACCTTGAGATGGGTACGAAAAGAGGGCTAACCGAGCTGGACAAGGACTCGAACTCATGTGAAAAGAAAAAGTAGCAGGCGATTCGCTTACCCCGCCAGGTCACCGCAAGTGACCGCGTTGGCGGCCGAAAAATAGGGGAGCCGTCGCCTGAAAACTTGGTACTAGCCTCCATGCGCGACACCCGCCGCCAGCGATACAGTGCTAACTCCCTTTACACACTTTCTGGAGGAAGCATGTGCGAATCGACCAAAGTGGCGCGCCATCTGACACGGCCGAGCATGCCGGCTAACAGTTACGGCGAGCATGATTCCGAACGACGCCAACTGCTCGTTCTGGATGACATTTCCGCAAATGAGCTGGCACAGCGTGCGGCTGTCCGGCTCGATGTTGCGGCCCAAGCGATGGAAGCCGATGGCAATCGGCGCTTGCACGATGCATGCAGCCAAGCGGAGCAGGAGCGCCTGCTGATGGATTTGCGCAAGGTCTATGCCCAGGCCAGCCGGATCGAAGAAGAGGCACTTCATATTACGGACGTATGTGTCGAAAAGGCGGTGCTGAGCAATCGTCCTTTCGAGCTTCGCATCCGGTTCCAGAACTTCGGCCGCGCGCCTGTAGCGTTGGCTGCGGTGAGAACCAATTGGTCCGGTGAATCATTTGTGATCGAGCAGCTGGTTGATTGCGCCGGGCGGGATGGGGAGGTCCTGCTGACTTTTGACCAGGACCATACTTTGCCGATTGGACAGGCAGAGTTTGAAGTCTGCCTGTTCCGTGAAGACGGTGCGATGTCCGGCTTCACGCGCAACGTGTACGTACTGCCTTCAAATCCGCTGTCGCTGGGACTTTCGCCTGCGGGAGCACGGGTCACCGGCACGTGGAGCGCGCGTGGCGACTACCACCCCGAGTCCGATACCTTTCTCACCGAGTGCATGATCACGCTGGCCAACGGGGATGCATGGCCGGTGTCGATGGGCCGGAATGTCGCCTGGGAGTTTTGGGATGGCCCGGTTGGCAACGGCACCCGTATTGAAGTGGGCGGCTTCGACTGGTTTGAAGCGATCACAGTCCCGGCTTATGGTGTCTGGAACGGCAGTGTCTGGTTCAGTTCGCCGCGCGGCAGTGGCATCTTCAATGTGCTGGATCGCAAGGAAGACATGGCGCTGTCCATCACCATGCGCGCCAATGACGGCCGCGTCGTCCGTGGCGAAATCACGGTGCGTACCATGCTGTCGTTCGGCGTCAACATCATCAAGGTCGGCAATTTCGGCTGGCAGGAGCACGTCGACCTGTATGCTGCCGTCGACCGGATGCGGCAGATCTATGAGCGGCGCGACATCACGCTGCGCCAGGTGAACCGCTTCATCATTCCGCCTGATTTGGCAGGAGGCTACCAGACGCTGGACAGCGAAGATGAAATCCGTGACATGTGGGAAGACTGGTCCTGCGCCAACGATTCCATCGATGTCTTTGTGGCGCAGGACTTTAACTGGGCTAGCTACAACGGCCTTGCCGGCGGGATTCCGGGGCCTGCCTCAAAAGGCGGCCGGCGCGATGGGGTGGCGGTGGAAAAGACCGGTTATACGGATGGCAGCGGGACACAGCGGCTGGATGTGGCCACCCTGGCGCAATTGATTGGACACGAAGTGGGCCACTACCTGGGGCTGGAGCACCTGGAAGACGCCAACAACATCATGCGCAGCAATACCGGTGTGCGTGGCCCGGATATCAACTACGACCAATACCGCCGGATGTTCCCGCATGGTTTCATGCACTACGAATAGGAGTCAGGTCATGTCAAATGCTAAACAAACACCGCTCGTGCGAAGCTCCATAACGGCTGACCTGGGCAAGCTGCCGCTAGTGCAATTGCGGCGTGAAGTGAACCAGAAGCTAATGGCCGCCACCTGCGCATTCGGCAAGCCAGCCAAACCGGAATTCGATGCAAGGGAAGTCGGATTGCTATTGAGGGTTGCCCGCGAGCGGTTTAGCGGCGAAGGAGCCCTGCTGCGCCGCCAGGCCGTGCGCGCCCTGGCGGGTATCAATGCGGATGACGCCGCCCCGCTGCTGGAAGCGCTGGTGCTGAACCAGGCCGAGCACGACAGTGTGCGGATTGCGGCGCTTCACGCTCTCGGTCGCCGGGGTACAAAGTTGATCGAGAGGTTGAGACTGGATTTGTCGCCGATGATGGCAAAACATGCGCATCGGCTGTGCGAAGGTACAGAAGGGCGCAAGCGCATGCGCATGAACGGACATATCCCTTACGATCAAAGCGGTGCCGATGGTGCTTGCCGGGGGTAGTCGCTAACTGCCTACGCTTGACCTGGCAGGGTAAAGGCTTGCGGGCATAACAGCCGCAAGCCTTTTTTGTTGCAGCGCGTCCGTCCAAGGCAATCTATTGCCAATGTGACATTTCATCGAAACTTTTTCACACATGTTGATAGTTTTGGTGAGAATCTTTACAACTCTAGCATGTTATATTTCCAGCTAGTAAGTTGCGTTAATAAAAATCATGTAATTCATTCTGCAACTGTTCGGTGCCGCTAAAACTGCGCCCGCATGGACAGGCTTGCATCCCAGGCTCCGGTTCGAAAAGATCCACCTGAGGCACCGCTCGGCGTCGCCGCATCACGCGCGCCCTGATGTTTCACGTCCGTAAACGTATAAAGAAACAAATGTTAACTGCAAGAATAAGTATCATCGCGGCAGCTTGTGCCGCCATGGCGTTTAGCCCAATGGCCCGAGCACAGGCGAGCAAAGATATCGACACCGATCAATTGCGCCGGACGCAAGAACGGGAAGCGCAGCAACGCAAACAGCTTGAAACGGCGCCCGACGTGCACTTGCCACAGCCGGCCCAGTCGGCTGCCGCATTGCCATTGACCGACGAAAGTCCATGCTTCCCGATCAAACGCATTGAGCTCGATGGGCAGGAGACCAGCCGATTCAACTGGCTGCTCGATTACGCCGATGGCCATGCACAACTGCCACAGCCTGACCCGGTCGTGGCCCGCTGTGTCGGTGTGCAGGGCGTCCAGATTGTTATCGATCGCCTGCAGAACGCTTTGATCTCGCGCGGTTTTGTGACGAGCCGCGTCTTGGCCGGCCCGCAAAACCTGCAAAGCGGCTCCCTGGTCCTCACGGTAGTGCCGGGTCGGGTAGGCGAAATTCGCTGGGCGAAAGATACTGGCGCGCGCGGCAGCCGTTGGAACACTGTCCCCAGCACCAGTGGCGAATTGCTGAACCTGCGCGATATCGAGCAGGCGCTGGAAAACTTCAAGCGGGTACCGACCGCCGAGGCCGATATTCAGATCGCTCCAGGCAGCGAGCCCGGGACCAGCGACCTGGTGATCGCGCACCAGCAGCAGATGCCGTTCCGCCTGTCCGCCACTGCGGACGACAGCGGAACCCGCAGCACTGGCAAGTACCAGGGCAGCCTTACCTTCAGCTACGATAACTGGTGGACCATCAGCGACCTGTTCTACTTCACCTGGTTGCACGACCTTGGCGGCAGCGACCCGGGTGCTCGTGGCACGCGCGGCCACATCGTCCATTACTCGGTTCCGTTCGGCTACTGGCTGGCAGGCTTCACGCAAAGCAAGAATCGCTACCACCAGACCGTGGCCGGCGCCAACCAGGATTACCTGTACAGCGGTAACAGCCGCAACACGGAGTTCAAGCTCTCGCGCGTGGTGCTTCGCGATGCGGTAAGCAAGACCACCCTGAGCCTCAAGGGCTTCCAGCGTACTTCCAACAATTTCATCGACGATGCCGAAGTTGAAGTCCAGCGCCGTGTGGTCTCCGGCATGGAGTGGAGCCTGAACCACCGCCGCAGTTGGGATAACGGCAGCCTCGATGCCGGTGCCAATTTCCGCCGCGGTACCGGTGCTTTCGATAGCCTGCCGGCACCGGAAGAGAAGTTTGGCGAAGGCACATCGCGTATGCGCATGTGGCTGCTGGACGCCACGGTCTCGCAGGGCTTTGTTTTAGGCGGGCAGCGCCTGCAATACACCGGCGAATGGCGCGGCCAGTTCAATCGTTCGCCATTGACGCCGCAAGACCGTTTTTCGATCGGCGGGCGCTTCACGGTGCGCGGTTTTGACGGCAAATCGGTTCTCAGCGCAGAGCACGGCTGGTTGCTGCGCAACGAAGTCTCGATGCCGGTCCCGGGCGGGCTTCGCGCTTATGGCGGCATCGATACCGGGCACGTAGGCGGCGCCTCTGCGGAGACCCTGGTCGGCACCAGCCTGACTGGCGCGGTAGTTGGTTTGCGCGGCCAATTGCCTCACCTGCAGTACGAGGTATTTGTAGGCGCGCCATTGAACAAGCCTGAACACTTCAAAACTTCCGGCTATGCCGCAGGTTTCAGCCTGGCCATGAGCCTGTAACCATCATGTCGAAATCCCTGATTGTCATTTGTCCCCGGGTCGCGCCCAGCCAAAAGAGCGAAGCCGAACTGTTTGGTGCCATGGTCTGGCTGTGGATGCATTCGTCGACCCATCGCCGCTGCCCATTGGAGGACTTGCAGCGGCTGTTGATGCCGGCGATTAAGACCGGCCAGTTCGTGCTGGCACTGCAGAACGATGAACAGCAGCAGCCGGTCGGCCTCATGACCTGGGCCAATCTCACGCCGGAAGCGGAACTGCGCTACCTGCAATCGCTGGACCGGACCTTGCAGCCGCGCGATTGGGATGAGGGCGATCGCCCCTGGGTACTGGATATCGTGGCGCCGTTCGGCGACACCGCGACGGTGGTGTCGGCCATCCGCCGCGCGCTGCCGATGAGCAGCTTCCGCAGCCTGTATCACCGGGGCCACGAAACCGGCCTCAAGGTCATGCATCTCAAGGGCATAGCCGTCACCAAAGCCGAACAAGCACATTACTGGGCCAGCCGCCCGTTGCCGCAGAACTTTAATAAGTAAAAACCATGAACAAGCAAATCTATCGTCTCGTGTTCAACCAAGCCCGCGGCTGCCTGATGGTGGTGGCGGAAACTGCAACCAGTTCCGGCAAGTCCGCCAGCGGCGAGCGTGTCAGCCGGGGCGCGAAGAAGCAGGGCGGCCAGCGTGGCCGTGCTGCCCTGGCAGCCTGCGAATCCATACACCGGGCCATGCTGCTCGGCGCTGCTTCGCTGTGGCTGGCGCCGATGCAGGTAGACGCGCAGACGGTAGCAACGCGCATCGTGGCCGACCCGGCGGCGGCGCGCGCCCAGCAGGCGACGGTATTGAATGCTTCCAATGGCGTAGCGCAGGTCAATATCCAGACCCCGAGCCAGGCCGGCGTCAGCCGCAATACCTACAGCCAGTTCGACGTGGGTGCGTCGGGTGCGATCCTGAATAACAGCCGCAACAACGTGCAGACGCAGTTGGGCGGTTGGGTGCAGGGCAATCCATGGCTGGCTACAGGCGCGGCACGGGTGATTCTGAACGAGGTCAACTCCAACAATCCGAGCCAGTTGCAAGGCTACGTGGAAGTGGCAGGCCAGCGCGCGGAAGTCGTGGTGGCCAACCCGGCCGGTATTGCCGTCAACGGCGGCGGCTTCATTAACGCTAGCGGCGTGACACTGACGACCGGCACGGCGGTCATGAACAACGGCAGCCTCGAGAGCTACCGCGTACAGGGCGGCAACATCAGCGTCAGTGGCGCCGGGCTCGATACCCGCGGCGCGGATTACACGGCCATCCTGGCCCGCGCCGCGCAGGTCAATGCCGGCATCTGGGCCAACCGACTGCAGCTGGTCACCGGCAGCAACACCATCGAGGCTGGCAGCCTGGGTTCGGACTCGGCGCCGCAATCCCAGCGCATCGACGGCGATGGCAACGTACCCAACTATGCGCTCGACGTTTCCAGCCTTGGCGGCATGTACGCAGGCAAGATCACACTGATCGGCACCGAGGCTGGCCTGGGTGTCCGCAACGACGGCGTGGTGCAGGCTAGCAGTGGCCCGCTGACGCTGACACAGGATGGATGGCTGGCCAATAGCGGCACGTTGCAGGCTAGCGGCGGCGATGTCAAAGTCCAGGTCCAGGGCACGATCAACCAGAGCGGCATTGTGTACGGCAGCGCGAATGTGCTGGTGGCTTCGCAAGGCAGCCAGGCGCATAGCGGCACTGTCGCTGGACAGGGCGATGTGCGCATTGAAGCCATTGGCGATGGCGCCGCGGTCCAGGCAAACGGCAACGCAGTTTGGGCTGCAGGCCTGCAGATGGACGGCAGCCTGACCGGCCGCCAGAATCTCGACGTGCAAGCAGCGGCGCAGTTGCAGAGCGCCGGCAAGGCGCTGGCGAGCCAGAACCTGGCGCTGCGTGGCGCCAGCCTGGATCTCTCGCAGTCCGGCGTTCAAGCCAATTCGATCCAGCTTCAAGCCAGCAGCGGCGAACTGAATGCCCGCGGCAGCCAGATCCTGGCGACGGACACGCTGCAATTGCAAACCCCGCGAGCGCTGACAACCGACGGCGCACTGGTGCAGGCAAATACGATCTCCACGCAGGCGCAGAGCCTGAGCAATGTGCGCGGTCAGGTCATTCAGACTGGCAGCGCCGACCAGGCCATCGCGCTGCAAGGCAAGATCGACAACACGGCGGGCGTGATCCAGTCTGCAGGCCAAAACCTCACCATCAGCGCGCGGGACATCGAGAACACCGCCGGCCAACTGCTTCACGCCGGCCAGGGCACGTTTAAGCTGGGCAGCCAGGGCCTGTTGCAAAACAATGCTGAAAGCGCCTCGCAAGGCGCGCTCGCCGATGGCGCCCGCGTCGTCAGTTCCGGCGCATTGCAAGTGCAAGCGCAGGCGATCAGCAATACCGGCAGCATCAATGCAGGAGGTGAGCTGAACACCAATGCTGCTACGCTGGACAACAGCGGCGTGATGTATGCGGCGAGCGCACAAGCCCTCTCGCTTACTTCCGGCATGGCCAACCGCGGCACGATTGCCGCAGGCAAGGACCTGAAGATCAATGCGGCCAGCTTCACGGGTAGTGCCTCCAATATGCTGGCGGCGGGCATGGGCGCCGATGGCAGGCTGACCGGCATTGGTGCCTTGACCGCCAACACCACCGGAGCGCTGCAAAGCGCCGGCCAGTTGCTGGCCACCGGCAACCTGAACCTGACCGCTGCCAGCCTGGACCTGACTGGCAGCAGCGCCGGCAGTACCACAGGCAACGCCAGTCTTGCAGCGCAGGGCGGCAACATCCTGACCCGCAACGCGGAAATCAGCACGCCGGGGCAGCTCTCCATCACTGCCAACGCCAAGGCCGGCCAACTGCTGGACAACACCGGCGGCCAGCTCAGTGGCCGCCAGTTGCAGGTGCAGGTCGGCCAACTGGATAACACGCTCGGCTCCATCCAGCAAACCGGCACCGGATCGCAGGCCGCCAGCATCCAGAGCGCTGGCGCACTGAACAATACCAGCGGCCGCATCGTGGGCAATGCCCAGGACTTCGCCCTCACTGCCGGTGGCGCATTGACCAATACCGACGGCCTTGTTTCGGCGATCGGCAACCTTGCCATCAGCACTGGCGACCTGTCGAACGCGGGGGCTGGCAGTGGTAAAGGCATCCAGAGCCAGACGGGCAATATCGTCCTGAACGCGCAGATGCTGGATAATTCCGGCGGCATTTACGCCGCCAGGAACCTGGATACCACTGCTGCTTCGGCCAGCAACAGCGGCACGATGTATGCAGGCGCACAGCAGCGCCTGGCCGTGCGCGATGCCCTGGCCAACAGCGGCACGATTGCCGCTGCCAAAGACCTGACGATCAATGCTGCGAGCCTGGCGGGCAGCGCTTCCAGCGTGCTGGCAGCGAGCATGACCACTGGCGGGCAACTGACAGGTTCCGGCAGTGTAGCCATCACGACCACCGGCATCATGCAGAATGCCGGGCAATTGCTGGCCACCAGCAATGTAGTGCTCGATGGTTCCGCCCTGGACCTGAGCGGCAGCACCACTGGCAGCACGGCGGGGCAAGTTCACTTTACGGCGCAAAGCGGTAATGTGCTGACCCGCAACGCGCAGGTCAGCACCCCTGGCGAACTCTTCGTCAGCGCGAACCAGAGTGGCACCCAGACCCTGGACAACACCGCCGGCCGTATCAGCGCAGCAAAGCTCGACTTTGACGTGCGCAATATCGACAACTCGCAAGGCTCGATCCAGCACACCGGAAATACCGACCTGGCGATCGACCTGCACGGTGGCGCCTTCAACAACAGCTCCGGCAGCCTGGTGGCCAATGCTGCGAACCTTAGCTTGAGTACCGGCGCGCTGACCAACACGGCTGGCGAAATCGGTCATTCCGGGACTGGTCAACTGAGCCTGAACGCCGCTTCCATCGAAAATACGCGCGGCCAGATTGTAGGCAACGGTGCGGTGCTGTTGTCCAATACGGGCAACCTGACCAATGCCGATGGCTTGATCTCGGCCCATGCCGACCTGACCGCCACCAGCAAAGACGTAGCAAATACCGTCAGCGGAACGGCCACCACGGCGACCGGTATCCAGAGCCAGGCAGGCAATGTAAGCCTCGATGTACAAAAGCTGACCAACAGCGGCAGCATCCGCTCGGGCCAGGACCTGAGCACCCATGCTACTTCGCTGGACAACAGCGGCACGATGTATGCGGCAGGCGCCCAGACGCTCGCCGTCGGCAATGCAATCGCTAGCAGCGGCACCATCGCTGCGGCGAAAGACCTGACGGTCAATGCCGGCAGCCTGACTGGCGCAGCCGGCAATGTGCTGGCGGCCGGCATGGCAGCCGACGGCCAGCTCACCGGCACCGGAGCCTTGTCCGTGACCACCTCTGGCGCGCTGCAAACGGCAGGCCAGGCGCTGGCCACTGGCAACGTGAACCTGGGTGGCGCGAGCGTGGATCTGGCTGGCAGTACCACGGGCAGCACCACGGGTGACGTTCAGCTGACTGCGCAAAGCGGCAATGTGGTCACCAGTCACGCGCAGGTCAGCGCACCTGGCAACCTGACCATCAACGCCAACGGCAATGGCAGCCAACTGCTGGACAACACCGGTGGCCAGCTGAGCAGCAAACAATTGCAGATCAAGGTTGGCCAACTGGATAACACGCAGGGCTCGATCCAGCAGACCGGCATTGGCGCGCTGCCTGCCAGCATCCAAACTAGCGGTGCGCTGAATAACACCGGCGGCCGCATCGTCGCAAACGCGCAGGACGTTACGATCGCCAGCGGCGCCCTTACCAACAACAATGGCCTGATTGGCCACGCAGGTACGGGTACGCTGGGGATCACGTCCGCCAGCGTCGATAACGGCCACGGGCAGGTCACCGGCAATGGCGTCGTGACGATCACCAGCGCCGGCAATATCGACAACAGCGCCGGCCTGATTGCCGCGCAAAACGACCTGACACTGAGTGGTGCGGACCTGACCAACACCAGCGGCACCAACGCCGGCATCCAAAGCCAGGCGGGCAGCGTCAACCTCGATGTCCAGAACTTCACGAACAGCGGCAACGTAAGTGCGGGTCAAAATCTCGACACCCATGCCGCCTCATTGAACAACAGCGGCACGATGTACGCGGCCGGCTGGCAGACCATTGCTGTCGTGAACGGCATGACCACCAGCGGCGCAATCGCCGCCGGCAAGGACCTGACCCTCCATGCCGGCAACCTGTCCGGCACCGGCGCCAACGTGCTGGCAGCCGGCATGGCGGCCGATGGCCAGCTCACCGGCAATGCCGCGTTGGCAATTACCACCACCGGCGGTCTACAGACCTCTGGCCAGGCGCTGGCCGCAGGCAATGTCAACCTGCTCGGCGGAAACGTGGACCTGAATGGCAGCACCACTGGCAGCACCAAAGGCGACGTCAACCTGACCGCAACCAGCGGCAATGTGTCGACGCGTAACGCCAAGGTCAGCGCCCCAGGCCTTCTCAATATCACGGCGAATGCCAATGGCAGCCAATCGCTGGACAACACAGCAGGCCAGCTCAGTGGCCAGCAACTGCAGGTCAAGGTCGGCCAACTCGACAACACCCAGGGTACGATCCAGCAGACCGGCAGCGGCGCGCAAGCGGCTAATATCCAGAGCATCGGCTCATTGAACAACAGCAGCGGCCAGATCGTTGCGAATGCGCAGGACTTCACGATCAGCAGCGGTGCGCTCACCAACACCAGCGGCGTGATCGGCCATGCCGGCACCGGCTCGCTGGGCATCAACGCAGCTGGCGTTGGCAACAACAATGGCCAGATTACCGGCAATGGCGCAGTCACGCTCAGCAGCACCGGCAATATCGATAACAGCGCCGGCCTGATTGCCGCACAAAACGACCTGGTCCTGAACGGCGCCGACCTTGCCAGCACCAGCGGTGCGACTGTCCAGAGCCAGTCCGGCAATGTCAGCCTGAACGTACAGAACTTCGTCAATAGCGGCAGCGTGCGCGCCGCACAGAACCTGGTTACCCACGCCGCTTCCTTGAACAACAGCGGCACCATGTATGCAGCCGGCTGGCAAACTGTGACCGTGGGCAATGCCCTGAACAGCAGCGGCACGATTGCGGCAGGCAAGGACCTGACGGTAAGCGCCGGCAGCCTGGCAGGAACCGGCACCAACGTGCTGGCTGCGGGCATGGCAGGCGACGGCAAGCTGGCTGCCACCGGCGCTTTGAGCATCAGCACTTCCGGCACGTTGAACGCTGGTGGCCAGATGCTGGCCGCCGGCAACCTCAATTTGACCGGCTCCAGCCTGGACCTGAGTGGCAGTACCACGGGCAGCACCAATGGCAATGTCAGCCTTACAGCGCAAAGCGGCAACGTGCTGACGCGCCAGGCGCAGGTCAGCACGCCTGGCCAGCTCACCATCACCGCCGCAAACAATGCCGGCCAATTGCTGGACAACACCAACGGCCTCCTGAGTGCACAGCAACTCCAGGTCCAGGTAGGGCGGATGGACAACACCCAGGGCGTGATCCAGCAGAGCGGAACGGGGGCGCAGAGCGCGAGTATCCAAAGCTTCGGCGCAATCAATAACAACGCGGGCCGCATCGTGGCCAACGCCCAGGACTTCACCCTCAGCGCCGGCGGCGCGCTCAGCAACGTCGACGGCCAGATTGGCCATGCTGGCACTGGTTCGCTGAATGTGTCTGCTAACGGCCTGGACAACACGCGCGGCCAGGTGGTGGGCAACGGCACGACCACCGTGTCCAGCTCCGGCTTTGTCGATAACAGCAGTGGCCTGGTGTCGGCGCAGCAGACACTGACGATCGGCGCGGCGGGTGTCGACAACGATCAGGGCAAGCTGGTGGCGATGCAGGGCAACCTGTCGCTGAACAGCACACAGGGCAGCATCAACAATGCTGCTGGCCTGATCCAGGCGGCACAGGACCTGGGACTAACCGCCAACGGTCCAGGCAACAGCCTGCTGAACGCCCAAGGCAAAATCATCGCCGGGCGCGACGCCAATCTGTCGACGGGCAGTGTGGGCAATGATAGCGGCTTAATCGCATCGGGCCACGACCTGCACGTGGATACCCACGGACAAACCCTGAGCAACCTCGACGGCACCGCCAATCCCGGCAGCGCTCTCGGGCTGGTCGCGGGCGGACAGATGACCGTCAATAGCGGTGCGCTGGATAATCGCGCCGGCTTGATCAGCGCACAGGCTGGCCTCGATATCGCCAGCAGCGGCGCGGTCAACAATGCCGCGCGCAACGGCCATGCCGGCCAGATCTACAGTGGTGCAAACCTGACCGTGCAAGCTACCGGCCTGGACAACACCGCCGGCCAGGTGCTGGCGGTGCAAGGTGCCGATATCCTGCTGGGCGGCGGCACGCTGAGCAACAGCGCTGGCCTGGTACGCGTTGGTCAAGCGCTGACCCTGAAGGCCGGAGCTATCGATAACACGTCGACCCAAGGCGGCAATGCCGGCATTGAGGCAAGCACCATTGATATCGTCACTGCCAACCTGAACAATACGCAAGGTGCGGTAAGGGCAGGGCAGGACCTGACCATCCACGACGATGGCCAGTTGAACAATAATCAGGGCGAACTGAGCGCGGGACGAGCGCTGCAAATCACCACCAACCAGGCTGCAACGCCGAGCCTGGCACTCAGCAACTCGGGCGGCCAGATCATTGCCGATCAAAGCGTGAACGTGCGCACCGGCACGCTCACTGGTGCCGGCAGTATCGTCTCCCGAGGGGACGTCGGCCTCGACCTGCAGGGCGACTACACCCTGTCTGGCACGCTCCAGGCTGGCGGCAACCTTGATCTGAAGACGACCGGCTCGCTGACCAATCCGATTTCGGTACAAGCCGGCCGCAACCTGAGCGTGAATGCTGCCAACCTTGACAACCAGGCTGGCGCGGAGCTGCTGAGCGGCGAGACCACCACACTTGCCATTGCCGGCACGCTGACCAACCGCGGCCTGATTGACGGTGCCGATACGCATATCCAGGCATCGCAGGTCAACAATTTCGGCACAGGCCGCATTTATGGCGACCGTGTTGCAATCGGCGCCTCGGTCGTCAACAACCTGGAGGAAACCGTCGGTGGCGCCACTTCGGCTGCCACGATCGCCGGACGCCAACGCGTCGACATCGGCGCGCAATACCTCACCAACCGCGAAGGATCGCTGATCTTCAGCGCGGGCGACATGGCTATTGGCGGCGCATTGGATGGCAACTGGCAAGCGGCAGGCATGGCGCAAACGGTGAACAATAACAGCGCCACCATCGAAGCATCGCAAAACATGGCGATTTCGGCCTCCGACATCCGTAACACCAACGAACACTTTGCAACTACGGTGCAGCAGGTAAGCCAGACCGCCATCACCGAGTACCAGGTCGTCGGCCAAACGCAGCGCTACCTGCCAGGCACGCCAGGCGTGTACATCTATCGCGACGAAGTGTTTTTCTTGCATACGCCGGACGGCAGCAATCATGAGAATTGGAATAGCTACGATTACACCCGCACCGTCAATGAGACCGTCGTCACCCAGAGCGATCCCGGCAAGATCGTGGCCGGCGGCGGCATTCGCCTGACGGCCAACAACCTGTTGAACGACAAGAGCCAGATCGTGGCTGGCGGCCGCATCGACGTGCAGGGCACAACAGCGTCCAACACCAAGGTGGATGGCACCCGCAGCACCACCGATTCCGGCACGGTGACCGAGAACTGGCGTGACAAGCACAAGGGTACGGACGACCCGGGCAAGACGGTCACTGCCTACAATCCGGGTACTATCGTCACCTCGTTTGACATGCAGGCCAGCCGTTACGAGGAATTTGCCGGTAACGCCTCCACTGGATCGGGCCCAGGTGCCAGCACCCTGTCGACTGTGCAGGCCAACGCAGGCGCGGGCGGCACCGTCAATGCCTCGAACAACACGGCTAACCTGAGCAATGTCTCCGGCACGCAGGCGGGCAGTGCCTCGGGCGCTACCACGGCTTCGCAAACCGGCAGCCATGTTCAAAATAACAATGCGAGCGCCGCGCAAGCCCAAGGCGGAACTGTCGCAGGCAGCACCGGAAAGCAAATCACCGGAAATGCGGCAAACAGCGAACTGGCCCACGGCGACGCCATCGGCGATAACGTTGGGCGCCACATTATCGGCAGCGCCGAGAGCAGCGATCAGGCGACTGGGCAGGCCACCACGCAGCAGACAGCCGGACAAGTTCAGTCCTTGAGCGGTGCCGCTGCCAAATCGGGCAAGACGCCTGACACGGCCGGCACGGCCACCGGATCGGCGCAGATCTCGATCCGCACCATGCGTCCAAACTTCCGCCTGCCGACTGCCAGCTTGTTCAAGACGCATCCGGAAAGCCAGGCCAAGTACCTGATCGAAACCGATCCGAAGTTCACCAACTACAAGTCCTGGCTGTCCAGCGACTACATGCTGGATGCGCTGCAGGTCGATCCGGCCAGCACGCAGAAGCGCATGGGCGATGGCTTCTATGAACAGAAGCTGATTCGCGAGCAGGTGCTGGCATTGACCGGCAATCGCTTCCTCGGCGATTACACCAACGACGACGAGGAATACAAGGCCCTGATGGATAATGGCCTGACCTATGCCAAGCAGTGGGGCTTGCGTCCGGGTGTTGCCTTGAGCCCGGAACAAGTATCCCAACTGACTTCGGACATCGTCTGGCTGGTCACGCAAGATGTCCAGCTGCCGGACGGCAGCACGCAAAGCGTACTGGTGCCGCAGGTGTATGTGCGCGTGCAACCGGGCGACCTGGATGGCAGCGGCGCGCTGCTGGCAGGTAAGGAAGTCAATATCAACCTGACCGGCGACTTTGCCAACAAGGGCACGGTCGCAGGCCGCAACCTGGTGAATATCAGCGCGGACAATATCCGCAATTTGGGCGGCACCATGAGTGCCGGCACCCTGGCGCTGCAAGCGACCAAGGACATCGACAATGTTGGCGGCACGCTGAAGGCGCAGAATGCTGCGCTGCTGACGGCTGGCCGTGACTTGAACCTGACGACCACCACCCAGAGCTTGAGCAATACCGTTGGCGCGAACAGCTTCGCACAGACCGGCATCGACCGTGTGGCAGGGCTGTACGTATCCGGTCCTGCTGGCGTATTGCTGGCCAGCGCCGGCAATAATATCAACCTGACCGCAGCACAGATTAACAACTCTGGCGCGGGCCTGACGCAGCTGAATGCGGGCAATAACCTGAACCTGTCGGCGGTAAACACCTCCGTCAGCCAGAAGTTAGTATGGGATGCCAACAATCGCCAGAGCCAGAGTGCCAGCATGGACATTGGCTCGCAAGTCAAAGGCGGCGGCAACCTGGTGCTGAATGCGGGGCAGGATCTCAATGTCAAGGCAGCAGTGGTGAATGCAGGGCAGACTCTGACCGTTGCCGCTGGCCGCGATGTGAACATCACGGCAGGCCAGGTAACGCAAAGCCTGGACGAAGCGCATAAGCACACCAGCAAAGGCTTCTTGTCGAAGAAGACTGTCACGACGCATGATCAACTGGAAAACGCGACCGCAATCGGATCGAGCCTGGAAGGCAGCAATGTCAACGTTGTCGCCGGCCGCGACATGACCGTCAAGGGCTCCAGCATCGTCGCCGACCAGAATCTCGCGATCGAAGCGGCGCGCAACCTGAGCGTGCTCAGTGTTGAAGATACTGCCAAATCGGCGAACAGCATCGAAGTGAAAAAGTCGGGCCTGACCGGCGGCTATGCTTCGGGTAACCTGAGCGTAGGCTACGGCAAATCGTCTTCGTCCACCCAGGGCACCAAGGAGTCGGTGACGCAGCACGAATCGACCATCGGCGCCTTGAACGGCAGCGCCAAGCTGAAGTCGGGCGAAACACTGCAGGTGGTAGCATCCGATATCGCGGCCAAGGAAAACCTGACCCTTATCGGCAAGAACGTCGACCTGTCGGCTGCGCAGAATACTTCGGAAGAGCACCAGACCGCAACGAGCAAGTCATCCGGTTTCTCTGTTGGCGTGACGGTGAACCCGCTGGCTGCCGCCAAGGACGCCTACAAGGAAAGCACGAAGAATTCCAAGTCTTCCGGCACGATTGGCAAGATCACCAGCAAGGCTGACGGTGTGGCCGATGGCCTGTGGGCAGCCACTACTGCGGTGACGGTGCAATTCGGCGCCAAGAGCTCGACCAGCCATCAGAACCAGTCGATTAGCGATGCACGCAGCACCAGCCTGAATGCCGGCAAGGACCTGACCATCCTGGCTACCGACGGCTCGATCAACAGCCAGGGCACCCAAATGAGTGCAGAAGGCAATGCCATGATCGTGGCCAAGGACAGCATCAAACTTGATGTTGCCCACAACACGGAAAGCAAGTCGCAGGATTCCAAGGCATCGGGCTTCAGCTTTGACAACCGCACAGCCATGATGGCCGGCACCTTCAACAACAAGGGCAAGGGCGATGGCGCGACCGATACCGTGACCGGCACCAAGCTGTCGGTCGGCGGCAACGCGACCATGGCGACGCAGACCGGTGACATTGCGCTGGTCGGCGCAAGCGTGGTCTCGGACGGCAAGCTTGAAATCAGTGCTGCGCGCGACCTGACCATCACCAGCGCGCAGGACACGGTCCACAACGCAAACCAGAGCGACAACAAGGCAATCGGCAAGGTCGTCATCTCGGACACCGAACGCTTCTCGGGCTACCACAACGAAAAGCACAAGGACAACACCGACCAGGTCAAGCAGGTGGCTTCCAACGTCGGCAGCCTGAAAGGCGACGTGGTGCTGACTGCGGGCGAGAAGTACACACAGACTTCGAGCAATGTCGTGGCCGGGAATGACGTCAACATCACCGCCAAGTCGATTGATATTACGGCCCTGCAGGATACCGGCAGCAGCCAGAGTTCCAACAGCGACCTGAAGATCGGCGCCTTTGCGCGCATCAGTTCCCCGCTGATCGACCTGGTCAACAACGTTGAAGCCGCCCGCAAATCGGACGGCCGCCTGCAAACAATGCAAGGCATGGCCGCAGCAGCTCAGGGCTACCAGGCCACGAAAGCCATTACCAACGGCGGTACCTTGATCAAAGGCGAAGTTGGCGTTGGTTTCGCGAGCAGCAGCAACTCCAGCAATGACCAGAGCAATACTGCCGTGGGCAGCACGGTCAACGGCGGCGGCAACGTCACCCTGAAGTCGACGGAAGGCGACATCCATGCCACCGGCGCCACACTGGGTGCCGGCAAGGCACTGAGCCTGGACGCTGCGCAGAACATCGTGCTGGACACCAGCCAGAGCAAAATCCACAGCGACGGCAAGAACAACAGCGCCGGTGTGGAAGTCGGCGTGGGCTTCCAGGCCGGGGCAAGTGGCACGGGCGTCTACGCTTACGCTTCTGCGAACGTGGGCAAAGGCCACCACGACAGCGACGCGACGATCAACAACAACACCCAGCTCAAAGCTGAAACGATCAATATCACCAGCAAGGGCGACACTACGCTGAAAGGTGCAACGGCGATAGCCAACACCATTAACGCGGACATCGGCGGCAAACTGGCGGTCGAAAGCCTGCAGGACGTCAGCAAGCAGGAAAGCAGCCAGACCAACGTGGGCGCACGCGTGCAGGTATCGTTCGGCACCGCTTGGGAAGCATCCGGCAACCTGTCTCAATCGAAGAGCAATGGCAGCTCCGCGATGGTCGGCCAGCAATCGGGCTTGTTTGCAGGCGATGGCGGCTACCACGTCAAAGCCGATACGGTGGACCTGAAGGGCGGCGCCATCGCCAGCACCAACAAAGTTGACTCCGAGCTGACGACGAACAAGCTGACCACATCCAACATCGAAAACAAGATGAGCTATTCGGCCAGCAACGTCAGCATGGCCGGCAGCATTACGGGCGGCAGCGGCAAGGGCGATACGACTCCGGACGGCAAAGAGAAGCCAAAAGACCAGCAACAGTTGTTCGGCGACCGTAAGAGCGGTAACGTGACGCCTGGCGTGCCGGTAATGGAGAAGGGCAGCGACAGCTCGACCACTTATGCCACCATCACCGATGGCAAGATCAATATCGGCGGCGTGACCACCAATTCCGTCAAGGACCTGGGCATCAACAACGACGCGAGCAAGGCCAACACCGCGCTCGACAAGCTGCCCGATTTGCAGAAGGTGTTGAAAGACCAGCAGGCCATGTCGGCGGCTGCCGGTACCGTGCTGGCAACCTCGAAACAAATCATCGGCGAAGTCGCGACGAGTGCAAGCAGTGCAGCGATCCGCGATCAGGCTGCCGCGGCGAAAGTGCTGAACGATCCGAATAGCACGGCCGAGCAAAAGGCGACCGCAAAAGCTCTAATGCAGGATGCTGAAAAAACTCAGGCAGACTGGGCTCCCGCTGGCATCTATAGCCGTGCACTTAACGCTGGTGTAGATATTTTGGTGGGAAGTCTGGCAGGCCAGCGTGGCGGGCAGATAGCTGCCAGCGCTGCTGCACCTACAGTAGCAAAGTCGGTTGGTGATATTGGTATCTCGCTCTCGCACAAAGCAGACAAGGAAGCGCAAGATTTTAGGAACCTGGCTGAAAAGGCCGCGGCCAACAACGATCTGGTATCCGCCGCAATGTACACATCCAAAGCCAACGAAGCGGCAGCGACTGCGGAAAATTGGGGCGAGAATGGCATTTACCGCGTGGGGTTGCATGCGGCAATGCAAGGCGTACTAGGGAGTTTATCAAATGGACATTCCGGAGCATTGGAAAGCGCGGCAGGTGTAGTAGGCGGAAACCTGGGCCAACAACTTGCCGAGGAGTTGGGAAATGCCGAGGCTAATAGACTTGGCTTGACTGGCGAAAAGCGCTTAGCACTTATCAATGCTTATCAAAACACCGGTGCTGTTGTAGGTGGCATGCTTGCTGGCGCGGCAGCGGGGGCAACAGGTAGTGCGAGCAATGCCGGAGCATTGCTTGCCGCGGCCCAGGGTGGTCAAGCCGCCAGCGCGGTTGATGTCTTTAACCGACAAGCACACCCGGATGAAACTGCCAAACTGAGGCAACTTCAAAAAGGGCAGACCGTTGAAAGGCAACAGCGGCTCGCTGATGCTGCTTGTGCGCTGGTGCATTGCTCAGCACAGATGTCCGATGCTGATCCGCGGAAGGCAGCGGTGGAAGAGCAAGAACGCAGAGGGCAGCAATACGTGCAGGAGAAGAATGAGCTGGAGGCCACCGGCTTGTTCAAGTACGGCTGGAAAGATACAGCGAACGACTTCTCTACCAAGACCGCGCAAAGGATTGCATTGGAAGCAGCGAGCGCGGCACGCGGCGCACGCAACTTAGCTTACTTGATCGCAGTAAACGGCCCGGGGAGAAATGCCCAAATTCCTCCTGATCTTCCCGAGGATATGGGAGGCCCTCGAGGCGGGATGGCTAGTGCTGGAGGAATGGCACTTCCGCCGACAGTACTGTGTGCGGTGCCTCCGTTCTGCGTCTTGACGCCGCCGGTTGTCACTCCAGGTGCTCGGATTTATGTACCTAACAACGTGCTATTATCTTCGGGGCAAGATGGCGCTGATACTTCAGGTAAGTCGGATGGGCAATCTGGCGCGGGCAACTCTACGGGGTCTACCGCGGGAAGTAATAGTCCTGGACAGTCAAATGGGGTTACATCAGGCGTTGGCCCAGGTGGTAAAACGTCAAGTACAGCCGCTCGGGACTACGGGAATATCCCGGACGAACATCGATGGAGATATGATCGATATCAGAACGGCCCTTCTGCTAATAAGTTAAGCCCTGACGAATGGTACGCTGCTGCACAGCGTGCCTGGACCAACAATGCAAATGGCAATGTATTTGAGCAGACAGTCCGGTCAGAATTAGGTGCTCCGCTTGGAGCTGGGTCCAAGCCAACATCGATTCAGGGATTCGTTCCCGACTTGCCAGTTGGCTCGCAGTTTGGTGTTACGGACGTCAAGAATGTTGTCAGTCTTAGTAATAGCAACCAGTTGCGTGCGTTCTATCAATATGCGGTTGATAACGAATTGCCCTTTAATTTGGTTATTGGCCCCAGAACGCAGACGATTAGCGAGCCTTTGCTGAATAGTATCCGCCAGACAGGCGGTAGTGTCATGCGATACGATCCCGTGACACGCGTTTTTACAAAAATTGAAATTGGGCTCTCAGGGCCTTTAAAACCATGACATTTTCTCTTTATGCGTTATTGAGCGAAGAAGCACCATCGATTTCAAACGACTCTTTGGCAGCCGAGTTCAGGCACTATTTCCGAAATGAGAACGGATTTTCTTTGGAATTGGAGCAATTACCTTTTTCAAAAAATGCAACGCTCGCCCTTCGATGGGGAGGGTGGTTGGTAAGAGTCGCATATGAGGAAGGCGATGCTGTTCGCGCGGACTCACTCGAAATTCAGAATAGAATTGGTTCTTCGTATAACGTTGATGTATCGACTGTANGTAAGAGTCGCATATGAGGAAGGCGATGCTGTTCGCGCGGACTCACTCGAAATTCAGAATAGAATTGGTTCTTCGTATAACGTTGATGTATCGACTGTAAGGCGACGGATTCGAGTTGTTTTTGGTTCTGATGATGATATGCGGTTTACAAATGAAATAATTTATGTGATTGATTTTTTAAAAGAAATTAATGGCGTGTTAATTTTCGATCCTCAAAAGAACGATTTTGTATAACAGACTTACTAAGTTTAAAGTTGATCACGCGATGATGGCCACAATGGTAGAGAGCATGGCGGCTATGAGCTCTAAATGCAGAAGCTGTCTCGCGTGACTGAATGACCCATTGATCCCAGTTGGGTTCTGAGAGTGATTGGCAGGACAGTGCAAGTCTGGCAATGTCTACAGTACTGAAGCTGCGAAATGGCCGGCGCCCAGAACATACTGCTGGATAAGAAGGAAACTCTACAATGAAGCAGGTCTACCAACTTTCCGAAGAGCTTAAAAGCAACCCAGAGAGGATGTTCTTCACTCAAGCTTTGACATCAGATGACTAATGGCCGTTAATTGGTCTCACTGGTAGCTTGGCCTCCTTGGCTCCAGAGAGTGGTGGGACTATATTAAACACGGCGTAATGCCATTGCTGCGCATTTCTGGAATTATTCAGCGAGAATGCAGACAAAAAATGAAAGATTGCAACACATTAAATCGCATATTGAACGGTTTTATTTGACTTCAAATGCTAAGGCAAATATAGAAAAAGGGATTGGAAATATTTCTGCTTGTCTTTTGTCACTCGCTAGTAATGCGACGGCGGAGGCGATGGATAGTTGGTTCGAAAAGCAGGATCTTGCTGCGACGCGTGGGTGGTTCTATGTCGCCGGCCTACTTGAGCATAAGCGGAATATGCGAGGTGACCAACCCATTCAGCCGTTGCCTTCTGCCCTTGGCCTCCTGAAGCCTCTAATCTCAAATAATGAATCGCTCATTCAGTCGATTGTTGGTTTTTATGAGACTGCCTTTGATGCTGCGCGTATCAACGAGTTGGGTACGCGCGACTTCCTCGCATACCAATTTTTGTTAGCAATTCGGGGAGACTGGACCAAACTGGGTGAAAGAGCGAAAGACTTTATATTCAATCCACCGAAGGGAGAGTTCGGTAAAGTTTACTTGATAGATTTCGAATTCTTTTTGGCATTGTCTCAAGCGGATTCTGAAAAGATGGAATCGGCTGTTGAGCAATTGTTGAGCCCGGAGTTTGTCAAGAAGAGGTACGAAGACGAAGGCGGTTTTACACAAGACCTGATTGTTACTTCGGCGGTAGTTTATGCAAAAATTGCTAGTCGCCATGGCTATACGCTGAAGATCGATTCCCCTTATGTTCCTCAGGAATGGATGGGAAATGACGTATTGGCAGAATATGACGCCATTTACTCCTTTTTACGATAGATAATCGAGTCCGAATAAATGAAATCTGGACACTGCGCGGCGTTTTATCAAAAAAATCGTTGTTTGCGTAATTCAAGTCCAGTCGACGAATTCGGATTGGCCTCGTGAATCAGACGGTACGATGAAATTATGCCCCCAAATGTACAAAAAAGAGCAGAAGGAGCATCCGAGCGGTCTATACATGACAGGATGACGATTGATTCGAGTTTGGTTTTGTAACCTAAAATTTACAATGAAGCTGGTCTATCAACTTTCCGAAGAGCTGAAGAGCAACTTTGAGAGAGTATCCGTCACTCAAGCTTTGACGTTAGATGACTCAAGGCCGTTAATTGGGCTCACGGGTAGCCTGGGCCTTTTCGGCTCCAGAGAGTGGTGGGACAATATCAAACAAGGCGTAATGCCATTGCTGCGCATTTCTGGCATTGTGCTGCGAGCATACTGTGCTGGCCAAGACCCATCGGAAGAAAATAACATGGTGGATTTGCAATTGGCCGATGGTTCTGTGCGCGCCGTTGGAATTTATGTTAATGATGAAATTGATATCGGACTCTTTAAACTAGGGCATAAGGTTGAGATAGTTTATGCACTGGATGAATTGAAGCGTCAGCCTGCCGTCGATGGTGGTGTCAATTATTCCAAAATTGCGCTAGAAATGGCGGTTTCGCTGATTCCTATAATTTGACAAGGCTCTTCACTACACTGTCTGTGCCTAGAGGTATACAGGAAGGTAATGGTTTTTGAAAATGTCGGGACTAAGAAATATTCGGCTCGTGAGAAATCCGTTCGTTGCTATGGAGGCTATTTATTAGGCATCTGTTTCGGTAGAAGATCCAGACGTTATTTACGCCGCACATTCAGTTCTTTAGGAAACTTCGAAATACCGAAATCCGGCCACTGAACTGGGCGCGAACTTGAATATTAACTCGGCGGCGGCCTCGGCCAGGTCAACCTGGCAGTTCTGGCTAACTATGACTCCCGAATGGGGCGAAATGATGGAGTTTACATCAAAACCATGACATTTTCTCTCTATGCGTTATTGAATGATGAAGCTCCATTGGTTTCAAATGAGTCTTTGGTAGCTGAGTTCAGGCACTATTTCCGAAATGAGAGCGGATTTTCTTTGGAATTGGAACAATTACCCTTTTCAAAAAATGCGACGATCGCCCTTCGATGGGGAGGATGGTTGGTAAGAGTCGCATATGAGGAAGGCGATGCTGTTCGCGCGGACTCACTCGAAATTCAGAATAGAATTGGTTCTTCGTATAACGTTGATGTATCGACTGTACNTAAGAGTCGCATATGAGGAAGGCGATGCTGTTCGCGCGGACTCACTCGAAATTCAGAATAGAATTGGTTCTTCGTATAACGTTGATGTATCGACTGTACGTCGACGGATTCGAGTTGTTTTTGGTTCTGATGAGGACATGAGGTTTACAAATGAAATAATTTATGTGATTGATTTTTTAAAGGAAATTAAGGGCGTGTTAATTTTCGATCCTCAAAAAAACGATTTCGTATAACAAATTTACTAAGTTTAAAGTCGATCACGCGATGATGTCCACAATGGTAGAAAGCATTGCGGCTATGAGCTCTAAATGCAGAAGCTGTCTCGCGTGACTGGATGACCCATTGATCCCAGTATAGTCTGAGAGTGATTGGCAGGACAGTGCAAGTCTGGCAATGTCTACAGTACTGGGACTGCGAGCTGGCCGGCGCCCAGAAAATACTGCTGGATAAGAACGAAACTCTACAACGAAGCAGGTCTTCATTGCGGGTTAATAACCCCCCGTGTCAGACTACTTGTCGGGTAATTCAATCGCTTTGATTGGAACCTGGCCAAGGGCCTGGCGCGTCGCGAAATGCAGTTGTCGCCTCGGA
>NZ_LMFZ01000049.1 GCF_001427305.1 Duganella sp. Root1480D1
GATTCCTGTGGCCTGGATGGGATGATTCCTGTGGCCTGGATGGGATCAAGCCCGCGAATGCGCTGCCTTGGCCTTCGCACCATGCCGGCTACGCGCCAACGGAATTTGAATTATTCAGACCGGACTAGATATCCCGTTACTCACCCCTCAAGACATGTCGACCGGATAGAGGTCTGCGCGCCTTGGAGCGGGTGCATCACGAACGAGTCGTCCAGTGGGACGCGGAATTCCTAGAAGGCTAAAATTATTTCGTATGCGGGCATCATCGAAGGAGAGGGCTCAACACCTCGCGGTCGATGAGTTGGAAGCGCGCATGCCCTATGCATTCGCAAATTCGAGGAGCTCCTTCCTGAAACTGAAGAACGCTACTTCGTACTTGACCGTATGGCGTTCTCCCGGGACGGAAACGTCCCGCCTTTAGTGCATGAACTGGCTGCACTGATCCCAAGCCCGTTCTTCTCACTCGACACAGTAATCTCGAAATCTGGCCAATTAAGGCTGATCGAACTGGGCGACGGACAAGTATCCGATCGGAAGAAGTGGAGCCCTGACCGCTTTGCAGCCATGCTCCAAAGCCAGCTTTAGCGCTAGTCGCGCTTCATCGACAGTTCGACATCGTCGGCAACGGGCACGGACAGGTAGCCCTCCGAGGTGCGCACCAGCGCCACATATTCGGGGCAGTAGTCTGCATTGTCGGCGATGATCAGGGCCCCGGGCCGCAGGCGATCTTCAACCAGGCGCAGGACGTCGAAATACAGACCCTTGGCGCCATCGAGGAGCAGCAGATCGATCTGTTCCGGAAGGTTAGTGCGCAGCGTTTCGAGCGCATCGCCTTCGCGGATCTCCACCAAATCGAGAAGGCCGGCGGCGGAGAGGTTGTCGCGCGCGCGCTGCGCTTTGGACGGCTCGAATTCAGTGGTAATCAACTGGCCGCCGCCATTGTCGCGCAGGGCTGCGGCAAGGTGCACGGTCGAGATGCCGAACGATGTGCCGAATTCGACGATCACGCGGGCTTTGGCATTACGCGCCAACAGGTACAGCAGCAATCCCGTTTCGCGAGACACTGGGATCGCGGCATCCTTCAGGCTTGCGTAGATTTGCTTGTAATCGGTTTTGCTGCTCAAGATGCGGCCGCGCTCCGCCACGGGCAGAGCTGCGAACTCGGCCAAGGCCGGTACTTCAGTGTTTTCGGCTTCAGCAAACAGGCGATTGAGCAAGGGAGCGACAGGAGCGGATGTCAGGGTAATCATGGGGGTATTCCTTTCTTGTGTAAGAGCAGGAATAATATGAATAATCCTTCACGTTTCATATTCGCATTCCCAACGCCCACCATGACCGACAGCAAAAACGCCCGTGTTTCCTCGCGAAGAAAGCCAAAACAGGCCCGCTCCAACGACCTTGTCGGCGCCATCCTGCAGGCGGCTATTCAGGTTTTGGCGAAAGAAGGCGCCCGCCGCTTCACTACCACACGGGTGGCGGAGCGTGCGGGCGTCAGCGTGGGTTCGATCTACCAGTACTTCCCCAACAAGGCATCGATCCTGTTCCGCCTGCAGAGCGATGAGTGGCAGCAAACCTCGGCCATGCTGTCCGAAATCCTGCAAGATGCGGCGAAACCGCCTTTGGAACGCATGCGCAACCTGGTCCACGCCTTTGTGCGCTCGGAGTGCGAGGAGGCGGCGGTACGCACGGCGCTTAACGACGCCGCGCCGCTGTACCGCGACGCGCCGGAGGCAATCGAAACCAAAGCCGCCGGCGACCAGATGTTCCGGACCTTCATCGACGAGGTGCTGCCAAACGCTTCCGATGCGCAGCGCACATTGGCGAGCGACCTCGTGATGGATACGCTCAGCGCCGTTGGCCAGCAGTTTTCACAAGAACCCCGCGCGGACGAAGCAATCACCGCCTATGCGGGCGCCCTGGCCGATATGCTGTGTGCATACCTGGCCGGGCTGGCAGCTCAAAACACGGCGCGCAGGGTCAAACGCAGCGTGCGTGGTTCACCGGGATGAAAATGGATGTCGGATATTCCCTCCGCCGGCTCTCCTGCAAGGCGTGAGGCGTAGTAGTAATCGACATCGCTCGCCTTGCGGTCGAACAGATTGAACACGTCGGCCGTCAACTGCCAGCGGCGGTCGAAGCGATAGGTGGTCCGCAAGTAGGCAATGGCTGTGCCGGACGAGCGAACGCTGTTATCTTCAATCAGCGGGCGCGGTCCGAAATAGCGGAACTGGAACGCGCCGGACCATGGGCCGAGGTCGTTCAAGGTGGCGCCAAATGACGCCACCTTTTCCACAGCGCCCGGAACGCGGTCGCCGGCCGGGTCGAACTCGGTGTAGCGCGCGCGGGAGTAAGCCAGGTCGAAGTCCAGCAGCAGCTTGCTGGTGGCTGCATAGTGATTGTTCCACTCGATGCCGGAACGCTTGCTGGCGCGGCTTGGCGCTGTGTCGCCAGCGTCGCCGGAGAACACCAGTTCGGAGCCGGAACGCAGGCGCCACAATGCCATCGAGCTTTGCAGGCCCGGCACGATCTCGCTGCGTGCGCCGATTTCCGCGCCGCGGGTCTTCACCAGCGGCGTGACAGGATCGACAGGTTCGCGTTCGCGCGGCGACAGCCGCGCCGTCGTGCCGCGCGCGTCGTTGCTGTGGAAGCCTTCGCCATAGTTCACGAAGAACTCGGTCTTGCTCCAGGGCCCGAAGATCAGCGAAAGCTTGGGCGAGGCGATATGGTCGCTCACCTTCCCAGTGTTTTCCGCAATCGAGCTGTCGACATCGAAGCTGTAGCGGTCGTAGCGCACGCCGGCGATGGAACGCAGCCAGGGTGTCCATTGCACGGTGTTCTGGAACCACGCCGCCACGCTTCCTTCGGTCACGCGCGACTCGGCGATGGGGTGCAGCACGCGTTGCTGCGTCGTTGCATACAGGCCGACTGGCGCAATGCGGTCGAAGCGCCCCTGCACGCCTGCGCTGTTTTCCATCGAACGCTCACCGAGTTGTCCAAACCAGGTATGGGACAGGTCGAAGCCGGTCATTTTGCGGCGTTCGGTCTGCTGCACCTGGTCGCCATTGACCGGATCGTCGAGGAAGTATGTGACGTCGTTGTACAGCGACAGGTCGTTGCGCACCACATAGGCATGTGCTTCCGTCAGGTTGTCGCCAACGCACCTGCGCCATTCGGTGGAAAGGCTGTAGCGTGCGGTGCGGCCGCCATCGCTTGGATCGGCAGCGCCAAATTCGTCGAGCCGTCCGTCCTGCACCGCGCGCAGGGGAATCTGGCTGGTTGCATGCCAGCCAGCCTTGTAAGCCATGCCGGTAATACTGAAACGCTCGGCGCTGGTGCCCGAGCTGTAGCGCAGCACGCCAATCGCCTTGTGGAACGCTTCCGGCATTTGCCATGGGCCGTCGTTGTGGCCCAGGTCCAGTGCATACAGCAGGTTGCCGTTGCCGACTTCAGCGGAATTCGCCACGACGCCGCGGCGATAGGCATGCGCACCCGCAGTCAGCGATGCAAAGCCTTCGTTCAATTTGTCAGCCAGGCCCATGTGCGCCGCGCCGGCCGATGCGAAATCGCCTTCGTCGGCGTAATACGGACCCTTGCGGTAGCGGATCCGGCTCACCAGCTCGGGGATCAGGAAGTTCAGGTCCGTGTAGCCCTGGCCGTGGCCGTGCGTGCGCATATTGACCGGCATGCCGTCGACGAAGGTGGCGAACTCGGTGCCGTGGTCCAGGTTGAAGCCCCGCAGGTAGTACTGGTTCGCCTTGCCGTCGCCGCTATGCTGCGCGACGATCATGCCCGGGACGAATTCCAGGATTTCACCCGGCCGCAATGCGGGCCGGTTGGCAATCAGTGCCGAGGTGATAGTCCCTTCGCTGGCCGCGTCGGAAGTGCGAATGCCGTTGTCGTAGTGGTGGCCAACAACGTATACCCTTGCTGGTGTTTCCTGCTCTTGTGCCTGCGCGACAGCGCACAACGCCCCCGCGATCATGGGGATCAGTGATTTTTTCATTATGGATGTTTGAATCGGCAATCCCGCCCACCTCCCCGTGAGCGCGACCGAACAGTGCGCGCATCGTCGCCGATGCATGCACCACCTGTCTGGCCGGTATCCGGGCTGGCAAGGCGGACTGTCTTGCCTTCCCATGCTTGCGCACAGTGGCTTCAGAGACGGCCTGTCGTTGATGAACGACGCTTGCTTACCGTTGCGGGGGCAGCACACCTTGGCTTGCCGGCAGAAGCGGCATGGCCATGTGTTTCCCGTTTAACTGCGCGCTTGAACGCGCGCGAGGCACCAAACGGCGGCGATTATACGCTATGCATTGTTGTTATCCTGCCACCGGTCGGTATAAACCAGGTCGGCCAGTTTGCCGCGCATTGCCCATCCTTCGAGTTCCAGCATCGGTTTCGGATAGAAGCCGGCAACGTGGCCGAGGCAGATGATGGCGACCGGCTTGCCTCCCTCCGGAATGCCCAGCAATGCCGCCAGCCTGGCCGGGTCGAACAGCGACACCCAGCCCATGCCCAGGCCTTCCGCGCGGGCGGCCAGCCACATGTTCTGGATGGCGCAGGCCACCGAGGCCAGGTCCATCTCCGGCAGCGTGCGACGGCCGAAGATGTGCTTTTCCCGCTGGTCCATCAGGGCCGCCACCAGCACTTCGCCGCATTCGCGAATGCCTTCGACTTTCAGCCGCATGAATTCCTCATTGCGGTCGCCCAAGGCCGCGGCAGTAGCCTGGCGTTCTTCGTCGACCAGCTGGTACATTTGCTCGCGCAATGCCGGATCCTGGATGCGGATGAAACGCCAGGGCTGCATCAGGCCTACGCTGGGCGCCTGGTGCGCCGCGCCCAGCAGGCGCATGAGGATGTCTTCATCCACTGCACCGGGCACGAAGTGACGCACGTCGCGCCGTTCGGCAATTACACGATAAACGGCAGCAATTGCCGCCTGGTCAAAACTGCTCTGCACTTCTGTTCTCACTGTTGATGGAACACGATCTCCTCGACGGCCTCGCCGTTGCACAGGTGGCGGTCGATGATGCGGTCCATGTTCTCGGGGGTCACATTGTAGTACCAGGTGCCGTCGGGCTGGACGCAGACGATCGGTCCGCCCTTGCAGGCGGCGAAGCAGCTTACCCGGCTGCGCTTTACCCGCAGCTCGCCTTCGTTCAAGCCGGCGGCCTTGAATTTGTCGCCCAGGCTATCGAACAAGGCTTGCGACTGGCCGTCGGCGGCGCAGCGCGGCCCGGTGCAAATCAGCAGGTGGCGGTGGTAGCTGCCGATCTTCGGTTTCACTGGAGTGTCGCTCATGCCTCGCTCCCTTCCGCTTCGCTGCCTGTCTCTGCTTCCCATGGTTCGTCCAGCGTGGCCTGGATGTAGTCGGAGGGCAGGTGGTACTGCATGGCCAGCGCGTCGATGCTGGCGCCGGCCTGGTATTCGGCACGCAGGGTGTCGAGCCATCCCAGCAGGCCGGTGGACAGCGAGCGCCCGGCGCGTTCGCCTTCGCGTGTTGCCCCGCCCTCCTGCATATCGTACTTGTTGGCGTAACCGCGAGGCGTGACCATCAAGCCGTCGCGCACGAAGGTGTTGCTGTTGCCGATCAGGACGGTGCTGAGCATACCGATGTCGGCGTCACCCATGCTGTCGAGCGTGGTGAACACGATATTCTCGCGGCGGCGATACGCGCTCTTGACGATGGCCACTGGCGTGTCAGGGCGGCGATGGCGCAGGAACAAGCGTTGCGCTTCGACGATCTGGCGCGTGCGGCGGCCGCTCTTCGGGTTGTACAGGGCAACCACGAAGTCCGCCATGGCCACCGCGTCCAGGCGGCGCGCAATGGTTGGCCAGGGCGTCAGCAGGTCGGACAGCGAGATTGCGCAGAAGTCGTGGGTCAGCGGTGCACCGACCAGGGCGGCGCAGCTATTCAGTGCCGATGCGCCGGGGATGATTTCCACCTGCACTGGGTCCTCGGGAGTCCAGCCTGACTGGAACAGCACTTCGTAGGTCGGGCCGGCCATGCCATACACGCCGGCGTCGCCGGAGGAGATCAGCGCTACCTTTTTGCCAGCGCGCGCCGCTTCCAGCGCACTGACGGCGCGATCCAGCTCCTCCGTCATCGACTTGCGGATGATTTCCTTGCCTTCAATGAGGTCGGCCACCAGTTTGATGTAGGTGACGTAGCCAATGACCACATCGGCTTCGGCGATAGCATCGCGGGCGCGCTGCGTCATGTGGTCCACGCTGCCGGGACCAATCCCGACCAGCATGATCTTGCCCGCGGCGGCGGGTTGTTCGAGTTGTGCGTTCATGAATTTTTCCTTGCGATCGAGACGGTGACATTGCGGTTATCCACGCCTCGCAGTTTGAATTTTTCGACGACCAGAGCGGTCATTGGCGTACCTGGGCCGGCGGCCAGCAGCGCGGCTGCCTCGCTGACAGAGGGCGTGCCGATATAGCGGCGCACGGTTTCAGACGGATTGGGGACCGGCACTGCGGCCAGTTCCTCCGGTGCGAAAAAATGCAACGGCCAGCCTTGCTCCCGGGCGAAAGCGAGCAGCGCCTCCTCATCGCGCTTGAGCGTGATGCTTGCGGCGGCAGCCACCTGTCCGGCCTCGGCGCCGGCTTCGCGCAGGGCGTAGCTCACGGCGTCGCGAACCGTTTGCAGCATGGCGCCGCGGTCGCAACCCAGGCCGATGGTGAAGGTGCTCACGCCGCACCGTCCAGTGGCGGACGGTAGACCACCAGGCGTTCGTGCAGCGCCTTCCAGCGCTCTTGCGGCACCTCGGCATGGGTTACCCACAGCAGTGCGGTATAGCGTTCCAGCAGCACGTCGTCGAAGCGCTTGAAGAAGTGGATATTGTCCGGCAGCGGTGTCGGCCGGGTCCACCAATCCGGGCTGCCCGCTTCCTGCACGAAGGCGATCGGCTCGCCGTTCACCACGTGCGCCGAGACACGCGTGATATTGATCTTGGGCGCCTCCACCCGCCAGCCAAGGTGGCGGCCGAGGATATCGACGGGGATCGTGCGGCCGACGTCCGACGCGGTGGTCAGCACAGGTGCGGCGCCCAGCAGGTCGGCCACGCGTTCGCTCCATTCATTGGCGCCGCCAACATGGCCGGACAGGACCGGAATCACAAACTGGCCCGCGTCGTCGACCACGATCACGCCGGGGTCTTCATCCTTGCTGCGCAGGTGCGGTGCGATCAGGCGCACAACGGCGCCCAGCGACACGAAGAACACGATCTGGTCGTAGCCTTCGAACAGCGGGCCAATTTCGTCGCGCAGGGCGCCGTCATAGGCGCGTACCCTGTTCGACAGCTCGGTGAACTGCGCCGCAAACTTGGCAGACGCGCAGATATCGGCGCTGGGCAGGTCGGCTGCCAGGCGCGCAGCCTGGGCTGCCCCGTGCTTCGTGATGGCCACCAGGCACAGGCGCGGGGCGGCTGTGTCGACAATTGATAAGCTGCTCATGCAGTCTCCAGTAAGGTTGGTTGGGGGCCTGCCTTCCTGAGGCAGCCTTTGATTCGTTCGCCGCGAATGCGGTACGGATGTTTGAGGATCAGCAGCGAGAGGTAGCTGACCTTGGTGCCACGCAGCGCAAGGATTTCGTGGCCGCTGAAGCGGCGCTCGTCTGGTGCTCCGACGCGTTCGATGAAGTGCGCGCCAGGCAGCAAGTCTTTGCGTTCCAGCCAATCGATCAGTTCATCGAGCAATGGCTTTACCTTCATCAGCACCAGCGTGTCGAAGTCGGGCAGCAGGCGGTCGACGGCGCTCACGCCATATGCGGCGGGCACGATGGCGACCGTGTCGTCCTGCTCCGCGAATGGCACCGGCACTTCGGCGCAGGCGGCGGTAAAGGCGTTGACGCCGGCGATGATTTGCACCGGAACCCGTTCGTCCAGCGCCCGCACGGTGCGTGCCAGGTGGCCAAAGGTGGCATAGGTGCTGGCGTCACCCTCGACCAGGAACAGCACGTCGCGTCCGGCGCGCAGCCAGGGCAGGACGGTTTCGGCAGCCTTCAGCCACGCACGCGCGAGCTTTTCGCCGTCGTGCGTCATGGGGAACAGCAGCAGCTGATGTTCTGCCGGCGGCCCCAGGCCGGCGCGTAGCACGATATCGAGCGCGTAGCTCGGTGTCTTTCCGCTGCGCGCGGGATAGACCCAGATCGCGTCGCGGCGCTGCAGCGCTTCCCAGGCGGCACGCGTAATCAGGCCAGGATCGCCGGGACCGAGCGAGATGCCCCATAAAGTGCCGCTCATGCCGGCCCTCCGACGCGCCGGGCGCAGACGATCCAGACCGGGTTTTCGGCCGCCATGCGGTGCATGTGCAGGATCGGCTTGCTGCGCGCGGCCTGCAATTGCAGCACGTCCCAGCTTATGCCTTCGCCTTCCAGCGCCTGCAGCGCGGCAGTGGCGGTGGCAAGGTTTTCCAGCGTGACAAAGTTCATCACCAGCGTGCCGTCCGGGCGCAGGCGTCGCAACACGCCGGTAATCAATCCGGCCAGTTCGCCTCCCGAGCCACCGATGAACACCGCGTCCGGGTCCGGCCAGGCATCCAGACCTTCGGGCGCTTTGGCGTGATACAGGCTGTAGTTGGAAAGGCCAAACGCAGCGTGATTTCGGCCCGCGATGGCGCAGTCTTCCTCGTTCTTTTCAACGGCGAATACGTGACCTTGTGGGCAGAGGCGTGCCGCCTCCAACCCTACGGAACCGGAACCGGCCCCGATGTCCCACATCACGCTGTCCACCCGCAGCTGCAGCCGCGCCAGGCTTACCGCGCGCACCTCCTGCTTGGTGATCAGGCCCTTTTCCGGCTGGCGTTGCTCGAACTCGGCATCCGCCAGGCCAAAGCGCACCGGCAGCGGCAATGGCGTTACGCGCCACAGCAGCACCACGTTGAGGGCCGCGAAATGCATCCCCGCCGCCTCTTGCGGACTGAGTTCGGCCAGCACGCGTTCTTCCGGCTGCAGCAGGTTTTCCGCCACTGCCATATGGAAGTCGTCGCCCAGGCCTTCGGCCAGCAGCAGGCGGGCGATGCGGTCCGGGCTATTGTCTGGGCTGGTCAGCACCAGCAGGCGCGAATGCTGGCGCAACGCCTGGGCCAGCGTGTAAAGGCCATGGCCCGGCGGGCTGCCGCGCGACCACTCGCCGGCGTCGCGTGCGTGCACCGACACGATGCGCGCATTCTGCCAGGCCAGCCCGATGCGCGCGCAAGCCAGTTGCAGCGTCGACAGGTTGGGCAGGATCTCCAGCGCCTGCACACATAGGTGCTGCGCCAGGTAAGGCGCAATGCCGTGGCACAGCGGATCGCCGGTGGCCAGCACCACGCAGCACAGGTTGTCGGCGCGTGCGGCGCGCACCCATTCGGGCACATCCTTCAGCCGGGCGGTCAGGTCGCGGCAAACGGCGCCAGGCTTGAATTCGTTCTTGAGCAGCGCAAGCGTGCGTGCGCCGCCAATCACCACGTCGGCGTTGCGCAGCCATGCCAGGGCGGTCGCGCCCAGGCTGGCCGCGCCGTCATCCAGCACGCCGATCACGTGGCAAGGGTTGGGATCAGTTAAGCAGGTATCCATTGAGTCACTCGGAAATGGGTTCGGGGTCGATATCGAGGATGTGGTCGATGCCGATGCGCCTTGCATCGGCTTGCTGCTCCTGGGGCAGCGCGGGCGCCGACCAGACGTCCGCCACCTGGTTGCCGCTGAAGTCGCACACCAGCACGCGGAGCTGGAATGCCCGGCCGTAGCGCTCAGGCGCGGTCAGGGTGTCGATGGCGGCTTGGGCCAGCGCGTGGTGGAAGGCGTCGCCCAGTCCGCGCTCGACCATCAATTCGGCGCCAAAACGCGCTGTTTCGGCCGCGGCGATGGCGGCGCAGTCCTCGGGGGCGGCGCCGATCTTGCGCGCGATTTCCGCCACCAGGTCGGTATCGACTTCGCTGCGATTGGCATGAGTAATGGTTTCGCCTTGCGCGATCTTGGTCAGCTTGCCAACCATGACTGCCAGCACCACCAGCCCGATGCGCTGCGAGGCCGCTTCGTCCAGCGCATAGCGCAGGAAGTCGCCCATCTGGACGAAGCAGGCCGACGGCAGCTCGGGGCGCTCCGCGCGCAGCGTGGCAATGGCAAAGGTCTCCGTGCGGCCGCCGGTGGTCAACGCCACCACTTCGTGGCCGGTGGTCGCCGCTACCTGCACTCCCTGCACTACGCTGGCACGCCAGGCCGCGGTCGAATACGGCTTGACGATGCCGGTGGTGCCGAGGATGCTGATGCCGCCCAGGATGCCCAGGCGCGCATTGGTGGTCTTCTTGGCCATCACTTGTCCGTCAGGCACGCTGATGGTCACTTCGATGCCATGTTCCCGCAGCAAGGCCGGTGCTGCCTCGCGCAGGTTGTCAGCAATATTACGGCGCGGTACCGGGTTGATGGCCGGGCCGCCTACTTCCAGGCCGAGGCCGGGCATCGTCACCGTGCCGACGCCATCGCCGGCCACGTACTGCACGTCGCCAGCCTGGCCGGGAAGCAGGCGCAGGTCGACCGTCAGGTGGGCGCCGTCGGTGCAATCGGGATCGTCGCCAGCGAACTTGACCACCATCGCATGTGCAGACTGCGCGTCGCAGCCACCGTCCTGCACGGCGAACAGCACGCGGCTGCCATTTGGCAGCAGGCTTTCGACTTCGCTCGGCACCTGGCCGGTTGCCAGTCCGAGTATCGCCGCGCGCGCTGCCGCCGCAGCACAGGCGCCGGTCGTGAAACCGGTGCGTGTACCGCGTTCGGCGGCGGCCTTTTCCTTCATGCCTGCCCTGCTTTCTGTTTCGCTTCGGCCAGTGCCAGCAGCGCATGCAGGGCCGCCACCACCAGCGTCGAGCCGCCCTTGCGGCCGCGAATGACGATCCATGGCACCTCGGCCACCTCCGCCATCAGGTCCTTGGATTCGGCGGCGGAGACGAAACCAACCGGCATGCCGACCACCAGCGCGGGACGCAGGCCCTCCTCGCGAATCAGGCGCACCAGTTCGATCAACGCCGTTGGTGCGTTTCCGATGCCGACAATGGCGCCCTCCAGCAGGCCGAGCCGGTGTGCCTTGCGCATTGCCTGCACGGCGCGCGTGGTGTCTTCCACTTTCGCGGCCTCGATGACATCGGCATCGCTGATGAACTGGTGCGTCTTCATGCCGAAGTGCGCCAGGCGTGGTTGCGACAGTCCGGAGCAGATCATTTCAACGTCAGCCACCACGGGCGTTCCCCCGGCCAGCATGGCGGCGATACCGGCCTGCACTGCCGCCGGATGGAAGTCCGTCAGCCCGTTGAAGTCGAAGTCCGCATTCGCATGGATCATGCGGCGCACGATAGGCCACTGCGATTCGGCATAGGAATGCGCGCCGACTTCGACATCGATGATGGCGAAGCTGTCATGCTCGATCGCCTGGCCGGCGCGGGTCAGTTGTTCGGTGACGGTGTTGATGGTGCTCATGCCGGCTGCGCCTCCGCCTGCGCTGGTGCTTGATCGTGCGTGTGCGCGTGGGAGTGGCCGTGGCCATGATCGTGCGCGATTTCGCGGTAGGTGCAACCGTCGCAAGGCAGGCGGCTATCCGGCACCCCGGCGCGCAGGTCTTCCACGCGCTGGTCCATCAATTCGAAAATTTCAGCTTCAAAACCGAAATGCTCGGTGCAGGCGAAACGCACTTGCGGGTACTGGCCGCGCAGGTGTTCGACCTGGCGGTGGATGCGTTGCATCAGCGTGCCGGTGTACAGGTAGTAGGGCAGTACGACGACCTGGCGCATGCCGAGCGCCACCTGGCGCTGCACCACTTTTTCCAGGCGCGGCCAGGTGATGCCGGTGAACGCGAGGTCCACCAGCTCATGGTCACCCTCTTCCAGCAGCCAGCGTGCCATCTTGGCCATCTCGCCGTTGGCGCCCCGATCGGATGAACCGCGCCCCAGCACTACCACGCCGGTGGTGGTCGGATCGGGCATGTCGAGCGTGCCCATCGCCTTGCGCAGGCGGCGCTTGAGGATGGCCAGTACCGGATCGCAGGCTGTCAGGTGCGGCGCCAGCAGGAATTCGGTCTGCGGGAAAGCCAGACGCGCGCCCTCGATTGCTTCCGGGATTTCCATCTTGACGTGGCCGGCGGCGTTCAGGATCAGCGGCACAACCAGCACGCGGCGCGAACTCGCGGCCACCGCCTGCAGGCTGGCATTCAGTTCGGGTGGCGCGAACTCGATGAAGCACAATTCAATGCGCCAGCCTGGCCGGCGGGCGCGCCACATATCCACGAATTCACGGATTTCCTGGTTGCCGGACTCCTCGCGGGAGCCATGGCCGACGACGAGGATGGTATCGCTGGCTGCTGCAATCGCTGGCATCATGATGGATTGGTTCATGCGCTGGCCTTTCTGAAACGGTGGGTAAAAGTTGGGTCGTACAATTTGGAGCGCACCAGGGTTTCCCAGTGCAGCGCGCCCAGTGTGGGGCTGGCGACGATCATGGCCTGGCTGGCGACGCCGGCTTCGCGGCAGCGCTGCTTGATGTCGCCAAGGGTTCCGCGCAGGATTTTTTCCTCGCCCGGCCAACTGGCTTTGTGCACCACCAGCATCGGCGCGTCTTCCGGCCAGCCGGCTGCACGAAGCGCCGCTTCGACCTTGTACATCAGGGTGATGGACAGGAAAATGCACAGGGTGGTGCGGTGCGCTGCCAGGCTGGCCAGGTCTTCACCTTCCGGCATCGGCGTGCGGCCTTCAACGCGGGTGAAGATCACGCTTTGCGTTACCTCGGGCAGCGTCATCGATTCGCCGGCGGCGGCCATCGAAGCCATGGCCGATGAGACGCCCGGCACGACGGACCATTCGATCCCTTCGGCGCTGAGCGGGCGCGCCATTTCGATCAGGGCGCCATACAGGCCGGGGTCGCCGGTCTGCAGCCGAACCACGGTGGCGTGGGCGCGGGTTTGTTCGATCAGCCATGCCGTCATTTCTTCCAGCGTCATGTCTTTCGAATCGCGGATCACGCAGCCTGGCGGCGCATAGAGGGTCGCCGCGCGGTCGACCAGCGAACCGGCGAACAGCACGGCGCCGGCTTGCGCGAGCAGCTTTTGCCCTTTGACGGTGATCAGTTCGGGATCGCCGGGGCCGGCGCCGACAAACCAGACTTTGCCTGTGGTGCCGGATGTCATGTCTGTAGTTCTCCTGTTGGTTCTTGGACTGGCTGGGCACGCAGGGCGGCCAGCAGGGCGTCGACGCTGCGCGGAACGGCGCCGCCAGGAAGCAGGCCGTGCCTGGCCAGTTCGGCATGTAGCGACAATGCCTGCGGCATGCGCTGGCCGGCGCTGCGCAAGGCCTCGTGATGCGAGGCCAGCTCCGTCGCCGCAGTGGATGCGATGCAGCGCCCTGCAGCCATCAAATGGATTTCGTCGGCCCAGCGATAGGCAAAGTCGACGTCGTGGGTGGACAGCACGACCGTTACGCCGCGTGCTGCGAGCCGGTCCAGCAGTGCCTCCAGTTCGGCCTGCATCGGCGCATCGAGGCCGGCCATCGGCTCGTCCAGCAGCAGGACTTTAGGTTCCATGGCCAGGACACCCGCGATGCAGACGCGCTTCTTCTGGCCAAAGCTCAACTGGTGCACGGGACGACGGCCGAAGCCGCCCAGCCCTACCGCGACAAGCGCCGTTGCGACGCGGCTGCGCGCGGTGGCGTCATCGAGGCCGAGGTTGAGTGGCCCGAACGCCACGTCTTCCTCGACCAGGGCGGAAATGAGCTGGCGGTCCGGGTTCTGGAATACCAGGCCGACGCTGCTGCGCAACGCGGAAAGCGAGCTGCGACTGTAGTCATAAGGTCGCCCATGCCAGCGCAAACTGCCGGCGCTCGGGCGCAGCAAGCCGTTCAAATGCAGCAGCAGCGTGGTCTTGCCGGCACCGTTTGCGCCCAACAGCGCATGGCGCTGTCCCTTCGCCAGCGACAGCGTGCAGCCGCGCAGGCCGGAGCTGCCATCGGCAAATGCGTGCTCCACCGCGTGCAGTTCGATCAAGGGCGTCATAGGCGGTCCCGCAAGGCGAATGCGAGCAGGAATAGGCTCGCCAGCAGCGAAAGCGCGAGCTGGCGGCGCGCATGGGGAAAGGACGCCGCCAGGAAGCGCAGGCTGTCCTGGCCGGCGCGTGCATCGGCCGCCATCTGCAGTGCCGATGCACGTTGCCATACCTGCACCGCCATCTGCCCGGCCAACAGGCCGATTGAGCGCCATTGCTGGCGCATGCCGCGATGCCCGAGGCGGGCGGCTTGCGCAGTGCTGCCTTCGTCCCAGGCCTGGCGCAGCACGAACAGCATGCGGTAGCACAGCGCCATCAGGTCCAGCAGAAGCCCGGGCACGCGCAGGCGGCGCAGCAATGCCAGCAGGTCCGGCATCGGCGTCGTCAACACCAGTCCAAGCACGGCTGACAGCACGGCGACCGAGCGTAGAGCAATGCAGGCGACGGCTGGCATCAGTTGCGGCGCCCATCGCCAGCCGCCGCCCGCAGCTGGCGTGACCAGCATTGTCAGGCAGGACAGCAACAGGAAGCCCAGTGGCGTTATTGCGACGGCAAGATAGGTGCGAACTGGTACCCGCGCGCCGGCCAGCGTGACGATCACGGACAGCAGCGCGAGCACTGCCAGCGTTCCGGGGCTGCGGGCGAGCCAGGCGGCGCCAATGCCAGCCAGGGCGAACAAGCCCTTGGCGGCTGGAGCGACGCCATGCCAGCGGCAAGCGTAGGCAGTGGCGTCAATCCGCATTGGCATCCCGTTCGGGCGCGGCCGATGTGCGTTGGCGCTCCCGCTCGCGTGCCACCGACATGCCGAGCCAGAAGCCGATCACGCCGGCGCCGATCGCAGCCTGCAGCGCGAACAGCAGCGACGCGATCTCTCCGCTCGGCGGCTCGAATAACGGCGCAAACCATGGCTTGTAGTTCGGGGCAATGATGCCGATTGCCTGCTGCGCGCGCGAATCCGCGCCGCTGAATGCTGGCGGCGCCCCGCTTCCCGGTCCCTCTGGCGGGGCCGCCGCAAACCACAAAGGCAGGACGGTCAGCAGGATGATGGCCGTCCAAAGCAATCCAGTGCGCGCCTTCATGCCGCTTTCCCCTTCACCAGCGCCATCACTGGCAACATGCGCAGTTCATGCGCGTTGAAGCGCGTCATAGCGTTCACCACCAGCACGGTCAGCAAGCCTTCGCTGATGGCGATCGGCAGTTGCGTCAACGCGAAGATGCCGGCGAATTTGGCGAATGAAGCGCCGATCCCGCCAACCGGGTCGGGAAAAGCCCATGCCAATTGCGCAGAGGTGGTCAGGTAGGTCGCCAGGTCGCCTGCGAAGGCTGCCATGAAGACCGCCGCGGTACGCGACAGGCCCAGGGTGGCCACCGCGCGAAACACGCCGTAGGAAACGAAGGGCCCGACAATCGCCATGGAGAACACATTGGCGCCGAGCGTCGTCACGCCGCCGTGGGCCAGCAGCAATGCCTGGAACAGCAGCACGACGAAGCCCACCGGCACCATCGCCGCGGGACCGAACAACAGCGCGCCCAAACCGACTCCGGTTGGATGCGAACAGCTGCCCGTCACGGAAGGCAGTTTCAGCGCCGACAGCAGGAAAGCGAAGGCCGATGCAACGCCCAACAGCATGCGCCGCTCGGGGTGGGCCTGCAGCCCGCGCGCCATGCTGCGCAAGCCCCAGGCCAGGAAAGGAACGGATACGGCTGCCCAGCCCAGCGCGTGTGCGGGCGGCAGGAAACCTTCCATGATGTGCATTCGAAACCTCCCGTCGAATGGTCAGTGGGAGCACCATCAAGGGAGAGCAGGGGAACGGTCGACAGGGGCTGGGCGAACTGAATGCTGGAAGCCGGTCGACAGCGGCTTCCTCTCACCCCGGAGAACGGTGCTGGCAGTATCGGGCCGGTATTCTGGCTCGCCTTCATCCTCGTTCGGGCCTTCCCGCGCTTTGCGCAGTGGCGTATTCCGAAGTCGTCAGGCTTACAGCAGCGGGGGCTGCACCGGAATGGCTGCACATGGCAGCGTCACCGGTTTCCCGTTTAACGCGCATCCAGGACTGGACGCGCGCACCCAATTGCCGAATAGTACATTAAAGGCCTCGGGCGTGGCAAACGGCTGCACTCTCCGCCAGGAAGGCCGCCATTGCCTGTACGCGCAGGCTGGCCTTCAGGTCGCGGTGATAGACCAGCCATAAATCGCGCGACACCGGAGCGGCCTGGCGTCCCATGCGCTGCAGCGCCGGCTCGGCATCGCCTATGAAGCATGGCAGCATGGCCGCGCCCACGCCGGCCTTGGCCGCGATGATGTGCGCGGGCAGGCTGTTGCACGCGAGGATAGGCGGCTTGCCGCCGAACGCTGCACGCAGCGACGTCGCCATCGGCAGGCCATCCCAGGCACCGTCCCAGCTTACATAGTGGTCGTGCGGTGCACCGCGGGAGCTGTAAAGGGCGAAATCCAGCGTGCCGACGCGCTTGGCGATATAGTCGCCGGCGCCGTCGTCGGGAGCGGCCATGCGCAACGCGAGATCGGCCTCGCGCCGCGACAGGTTGACCGAACCCATCGCGATATCGAGCTCCACGCGCAAGGCCGGATGCAGTTCGCGCAATGCCGGCAGTTTCGGCACCACCAGGTATTGCGCCAGCATTTCGGTCGTCGCCAGCCTGACTACGCCGGACACCTCCTGCTGCGCCGGATGGCGCGCCGTGTGCCCGGCGATCGCCATCGCCTGCTCCACCTGCTCCACTTGTGCCAACAGCTCGCTACCGTCATCGGTCAATGCATAACCGCTTTGCTGGCGCAGGAACAGCGTCCGTCCGGTGCGCCGTTCCAGTGCGTCGATATGGCGCGAGACCGTGGAGGCACTGCTGCCCAGCACCGCCGCGGCACCGCTCAAGCCGCCGCCGCGCGCGACCGCGAGGAAGAATTTCAGCTCGTTCCAGTCGAAGGCAAGGTTTTTCATTTTCGGAAAACTATTTTCTAAAATCCTCAAACTGAAGCCAGATTTGGAAACCTATACTAACTCCAATCTCACTTCCGGAGCAAAGCCATGACCGTCCTGTATGGGGAATCCGCCGGCATCGCCGTCATCGCCCTGAACCGCCCCGACGCACTCAACGCCCTCGACCTGCCAACATTGCAGCGCCTCGAAGAAATGCTCGAAATGGCTGCCGACAGTTCCAGCGCCGGTGCCGTCATCCTGACCGGAACCGGCACCAAGGCGTTTTCCGCCGGCGCCGACATCAGGTACCTGAGCCAGGCCTCGCCGCTTGAAGTGCGCGACTTCGCCCGCCTGGCGGTGCGCATCACCAATCGCATCGAGAACCTCGGCAAAGTCGTGCTGGCCGCGCTGAATGGCCATGCCTTTGGCGGCGGGCTGGAACTGGCCGAGGCCTGCATGATCCGCATCGTCGCCGGCCACGCAAAGCTGGGCCACCCGGAAGTGCGCATCGGCGCCGTGGCGGGATTCGGCGGCACCACGCGGCTGGCCCGCCTGGTCGGCAAAGGCCGCGCCGCCGAAATGCTGCTGCGGGGACGCGCCATCGATGCGGAAGAAGCCCTGCGGATTGGCCTGGTACAGCAGGTGGCCAGTCCCGACGAATTGATGGATGCGGCGCGCGCGGTCCTGTACGACATCCTCGAGCAATCGCCGGAAGCGGTGCGCCTGACATGGGAGGCGCTGCATCGCGGCCTGAGCATGACGCTGGAAGAATCTGCCGGCCTGGGCGCCGACTATTTCGGCCTGGTTGCAGCGACAGAAAATTTCCGGATCGGCACACAAGCTTTCATTAAAAAAGTCGCTCCTGACTACAGCTTGCAAAGGGTTGAATAAAACAGACAGACCCTGCGCACGATAGGTTTTTCTCAACCATTTCTCGTTATACTGCTCCCTCAAGGAAATTTCCGAGGGGCAACAATGGACGACACAATCGAATCTAACGAGAGCTTGGCGAAGCTTCCCGCGACGCTGGCAGCGGCAACCCTGCTGACGGCCTGCGGCGGCGGCGGCGACAGTGCCAATGGCGGCGGCACCACTTCCGCCGCGCCGCCGACCGCAGTCGAATCGATTGCCGGCGCCCAGGCTGCACGCTTTCTCTCCCAGGCTTCGATGGGTGCGACGCATGAACAGATGACGCGGGTCCAGGCCCTCGGCTACAGCAAGTGGCTGGACGAGCAAATGGCGATGCCCGCTTCGCAGTCGCGCTGGGACTGGCTGATGGCGAAGGGTTTCAACGCCATCGAGAACAAGAACAACCAGGCCGGCATCGATTCCGCGCTGTGGGTCAAGCTGCTGACGTCTCCCGATACCCTGCGCCAGCGCGTGACGCTGGCCTTGTCCGAAATCGTGGTCGCTTCGCTGGATGGCTTCACCGGCGCCTGGCGCGCCTTCACCGGCGCCGCCTACATGGACATCCTGGAAGCCAACGCCTTCGGCAACTACCGTACCTTGCTGCAGCAGGTCACGCTGTCGCCGGCGATGGGCGAATACCTGACCTATCGCGGCAACGCCAAGGCGAACCCGAAAACCGGCTCCATGCCGGACGAGAACTATGCCCGCGAGATCCTGCAGCTGTTCACCATCGGCCTGCTGAAACTCAACCCGAACGGCACGGCCACCGAACAGGAGACCTATACCCAGGCCGACATTTCCGGCCTGGCGCGCGTGTTCACCGGCTGGGACAATGACCTCGCCGGCGGCACCAACGATACTCCGGATTACCGCAAGCGCCCGATGGTCCAGGTGGGAACCAAGTACGAGCCTGGCGAGAAAACCTTCCTCGGTACCACGATCGCCAGCGGCGTCGACGCTGCAACTGCCCTGAACAAGGCACTCGACGCGATCTTCGCCCACCCTAATGTGGCGCCCTTCGTCTCGAAGCAACTGATCCAGCGCCTGGTCACCAGCAATCCCGCGAAAGAATACGTGGGGCGCGTTGCGGCCGTCTTCGAAAATAACGGCAGCGGCGTCAAAGGCGACTTGAAAGCGGTGGTCAAGGCGATCCTGCTGGACCAGGAAGCCCGCTCCGCATCCAACCTGAGCTCCACCAGTTTCGGCAAGGTGCGCGAACCGATCCTGCGTTTCACCGCCTGGGCACGCGCTTATAACGCCACTTCGCCAAGCGATGCCTGGGCCATTGGCAATACCAGCGAGTCTTCGTCCCGCCTGGGTCAAAGCCCGCTGCGCTCGCCGAGCGTGTTCAACTTCTTCCGTCCCGGCTACGTGCCGCCGGCACTGGGCGTGGTCGCGCCGGAATTCCAGATCGTGAACGAAAGCAGCGTGGTCGGCTACGCCAACTACATGCAAAATGCCATCAGCAAGGGTATCGGCGACGTCAAGGCCGACTATTCGACCCTGCTGCCGTTGGCCGACAACGTACCGGCCCTGGTCGACGAGATCAACCTGGTGCTGGCCGCCGGCCAGTTGAGTACTGACACCGTCACGCTGATCCGCAACGCAGTCGCCAGCATGGCAACCGGCACCGACACCGCGCGCGCCAACCGCGTGTATGCGGCGCTCACGCTGGTAATGGCATCCCCTGAATTCATCGTGCAGAAATAAAGGCCACACCATGACTAATCAAGCTTCGCGCCGCGCCTTCCTCAAGCGCGCCTCGGCACTCGGCGTGGCAGGCGTGGCGTCGCCCTGGGCAATCAACCTTATGTCGATCGCCGAGGCGGCAGCCGCCACCGCAACCGACTACAAGGCGCTGGTCTGCGTCTTCCTGTACGGCGGCAACGACTATGCCAACACCGTGGTCCCCTACGACAGCACCAGCTACACGCTGTACCAGCAATTCCGCCCGACCATCGCTTTAGCGCGTGATGCACTGACGGCGACCGCTTTGGCGCCATCCGTTCCAGTGCTCGATTCCACTGGTGCTGCGCGCGATTTCGCACTGGCCCCTGCACTGGCGCCGCTGGTCCCGATCTTCAACGCCGGCGCGCTGGGCGTCATGTTGAATGTCGGTCCGCTGATTCAGCCGACCACGAAAGCGCAGTACCAGGCCAAGTCGGTGCCGCTGCCGCCCAAGCTGTTCTCGCACAACGACCAGCAATCGATCTGGCAATCGTCGGCACCCGAAGGTTCGCGATTCGGCTGGGGCGGTCTCTTGGGCGACCTGTTCGAATCGGGCAATGGCAATGCCACCTTTACCTGCGTTAACGTATCCGGCAACGCGGTCTACATGGCCGGCAAGACTGCAGTGCAGTACCAGGTCTCGGCGAACGGATCGATGCAGTTCAACGGCCTGAAGTCGCCGCTGTTCGGTTCCTCCACCGCGACTGAAGCCCTGCGTACCCTGATTACGCAGCAGCGCACGCACGTGCTGGAAAACGAATACAACCGGGTTTCGCGCCGTTCGGTGGACGCCAACGCGGCGCTCACTGCAGCCCTGGCCACGGCGCCGGCGCTGCAGACGGTATTCCCGGCATCGAACTCGCTGGGCGACCAGTTGAAGATGGTCGCGCGCATGATTTCCGCCAGCGGCAGCCTTGGCGCCAAGCGCCAGGTCTTCTTCGTTTCAATGGGCGGCTTCGATACTCACGACAACCTTGCCACCGTCCATCCGGGCCTGATGGCAAAGCTGGGCGACGCCATGGCCGCGTTCTACCAGGCGACGGTGGAACTGGGCGTGGCCGACAAGGTAACGACCTTCACCGCTTCCGATTTCGGCCGCACGCTGGTGGCTAATAACGACGGCTCCGACCATGGCTGGGGCAGCATGCACTTCATGATGGGCGGCGCGGTGAAAGGCAAGCGCTTCTACGGCACTGCGCCCGTGGTTGCCAATAATGGGGCCGACGACGTCGGCCAGGGCCGCCTGCTGCCAAGCACCTCGGTCGACCAGTACGCAGCGACCATGGGTAAATGGCTGGGCGCCAGCGACAGCGACTTGCTCGCGCTGCTGCCGAACCTGTCCAACTACACCACGCGCGATCTCGGCTTCCTGTAATGCCGCTGGTCCGATTGAATCGGATCACATGGTAAAGTAGTGACGTTAAACCAACGTCACTACTTACCATGAGCAAAGCAAAGCCGGTACCGGACCCGAAAGACCTGAAACTTGCGGACTTCCTGTGCTTCGCCATCTATTCTGCCAACCTCACCTTCGGCAAGGCCTACAAGCCCATCCTCGATGAGCTGGGCCTGACCTATACCCAGTACATCACCATCATCGCCTTGTACGAGGAATCGGGCCAGATGGTGAGCGAACTGGGTGAAAAGCTGTTCCTCGAGTCGAACACGCTGACGCCCATCCTGAAAAAGCTGGAAGCCATGGGTTACGTCACGCGCCAGCGCAGCGCCGCCGATGAACGCCAAGTACTGGTCAGCCTGACCGATGAAGGCCGGGCACTGCGCGAACGCGCCTTCAACGCCAACCTGCGCGATGCATGCGGCTTGACGGGCGACGAGTTCGCCGACACGCGCGATGTGGTGCTCAAGCTGCGCAACAACCTGGCCAAGTCACTGGCCAGGTAATTCTACTAAGCTTGCTTTTGACGCAATTGAATCTCCGTCAAAAATATCGCACACGATGTAATCGAATGCGCTTGACATCTGAAAATGCGTAGCTATACTCCCGTTCATCGAATGCGACTGCATCGTATGCGATTCAAATCAACCGACCTAACGGAGCTTCACAATGAGCAAGATCACCAAAGTCCTCGCCACCGGCAAAACCACCACCACCCCTGTCGATACCGCCATCTTTTCCGGCAATCCTGAAGGCCTCCTGGACATCCACCTGACCACCCCGGGCAATCCGGCTGGCCGCGTGATCGATATCCAGGCGACCCAGCCGCACCCGCTCGCCGAACAGCTGTTCGCCGGTGCATGGTCGGCTTGCTACTCGGGCGCGGTTGGCCTGGCAGCCAAGGAAAAGAAAGTCGTCCTGCCGGCCGCTACCCACATCGAAGTTGAGGTCGACCTGGGCCAGGGCAGCGGCGGCTATTTCCTGCAAGCGCGGCTGAACGTGTTCGCGCCGGGTGCCGACCACGCTGCCGTCACCGAGGTAGCGCATTTCGCCGACGCGATCTGCCCATACTCGAAAGCTGTACGCGGCAATATCGACGTTGTGATCAACGTCGTCACTGCATAAGGGATACAAGATGTAACCTTCGTTGCAACGGACGTGCCTCTGGAGCATCTTAGCAAGACAACAATTCCAGAGGACGTCCACCATGAAGAAGAACACAGGATTTGCCCCGGTCGTGGCAGTCGGCATGCTTGCACTGGCTGCCTGCAGCACCTTGCCGGAACGGCGCGAACCTCAACCGGTTGCCGAGGCGCCGATGCCAGCCCCGCCCGCCGCACCCGTCGCGTCCGCGGCGCCCGTGCCGATGGCCGACCAGCGTATTGCCGGCAGTGCCACCATGGGCCGGACGCGTGAACAGGCCGCGAAAACCGTACCGATGATGAATTACTCGGCCGGCATAATAGCGCCGATGCCGCAGATCGCACGCCTGCCGGAATCCGCAGACAAATTCCCCGACAAGGACGGCAATAAATCCGTCCTGGTGAGCGAGCAGCCAGTGTCGACCTTCAGCGTCGACGTGGACACCGCCTCCTACGCTTTCGTGCGCCGCCTGCTGTCCGATGGCCGCATGCCGCCGCAGCAAGCCGTGCGAGTGGAAGAAATGGTCAACTACTTCCCGTACAACTACGCCACCCCGGCCCAGGCCAGCCAGCCGTTCGCTGTGACCACCGAGGTAATGCCCAGTCCCTGGCAGCAGGGCAACCAGCTTGTCCATATCGCCCTGAAAGGCTACGACATCAAGACGGCTGCGCGCCCGCGCGCCAATGTAGTGCTGCTGGTGGACGTTTCCGGCTCGATGGGCCCGCGCGACCGCTTGCCGCTGCTGCAGCAAGGCTTCCGCCTGTTCGCCGAGCAGTTGCGCGACGACGATATGGTGTCCATCGTCACCTATGCCAACGGCACCTCGGTCGCACTCGAGCCGACCAGCGGCAAGGACAAACAGAAGATCATCGACGTGATCAACAACCTGCACGCTGCTGGCGGCACCGCCGGTGGCGATGGCCTGCAACGCGCCTATGCCCAGGCCGAACGCAACTTCGATCCGAAGGCGGTGAACCGCGTGATCCTGGCCACCGATGGCGATTTCAATATCGGCATCACCGATCCCAAACAGCTTGAGAAATTCATTGTCGACAAGCGCAAATCCGGCGTCTACCTGTCGGTCTTCGGTGTTGGCCTGGGCAACCTGAACGACGCCCTCATCCAGCGCCTGACGCAGTCCGGTAACGGCAACGCCGCCTACATCGACACCCTGCTGGAAGCCCGTAAGGCGCTGTCGCAGGAACTGGGTTCGACCATGTTCCCGATCGCGAATGACGTAAAGGTACAAGTGGAATTCAACCCGGCGCAAGTCGCAGCCTACCGCCTGGTCGGCTACGAAACCCGCATGCTGAACCGACAGGACTTCAAGGATGACAAGGTCGATGCTGGCGATATGGGGGCCGGCCACACCGTGACCGCTATCTACGAAATCACGCCGGCCGCCAACGCGGGCAAGCTGGTCGACCCGCTGCGTTACGAACAGCCGGGCAAGAAGAAGTCCGACGCATCGGGCAAGAACGATGAACTGTGTTTCGTGAAAGTGCGCTACAAGCTGCCGGGCCAGCCGGCCAGCAAGCAAGTCGACCACGTCGTGCGGGCCGGCAGCGCACGCAATTCCCTCGACGCGGTGCCGGATGACCAGCGCTTTGCCGTTGCCGTGGCAGCTTTCGGCCAGCGCCTGCGCGGTGAGCAGCAGGTGGCGGACTTCAGCTACGGCGATATTGCCAGGCTGGCGGAGGGCGCCCGTGGCGCCGACCGTGACGGTTATCGCGCCGAATTCGTCAGGATGGTACGAATGGCGGAGTCCCTCGGAACGGTCGGCGCTACTGCCCAGCGCTGATGCGGCCTAGTTGAGCGTGACGTTCCAGTTGCGCTCAACACACTTCACGTAATTGCCGGCGATCAGCGCGTTGTAAGGCGTCTGGTAGTTCACAAGCTGGCATTGGAAATCGCCGCCGCTGTTCCAGTTCTTCTCCCAATAGATGTTGTAGGCGGCAGAACTGGAAGGGCCGAAGCGCTGCATGGTGGCGCACGAAAGCTGCTCGCCCGCCACGTTCCACCCAAGATCCGCCGCGAACTGCTTGTAATAATCGATGCGGTTCTGTGCCGCCGGCTTCTCGCTGCCGGTGCCGCATTCCGCATTGATGATCATGATCGTGGTGGCGAAGTTGTTCCCCGCGCCGGCGGCGGTATCGCTGGCGTTGGGAACCCAGCTTCCGTCGATCACGTGCAGCATCGATGGCTTGGGCGGTTGCGGATAGACAAAGAAGAACGTCGCCGAAGCCAAATTCAGCCAGGTCGACGCCACCTGGTCCGGATTCTTCAGCAGCACAGACTGGTCGCCGTTGAACATCACCTGCGAGAATGGCCCGTAGTTGTAGTTATACGAGAGCTGCTTGGCGCCGCGCCCGAAATACTTCTTGTAGCTGCCATCGGCGTTCTTGCCGCAGGTCCAGACCGTGTTGAACACCGGGTCTGCACATTCGGTGTTGTAGCCGCAGCCCGGGCCATCTTCGCTACAACCCAACTCGCGCAGGTACTTCAAGCCTTGCCGCCATTGCGGCAACGGCAGGCTGGCATTGTGCTCGCCGGTTTCCTGGGCAAAGTGGGCGAACATGGTGGCCAGCGAATGGCGGCAGATGTTGTCCGCATTGCGGCCGTCGCTGTAGTCGCCGCATACGGCCGGGAACTTTGCCACCGCCTGCAGGAAGCGCCGGTATTCATAGCTCGCTTCGCGCAGGGAGAAGTAGTAGTCCCACTTCGCCGATGACAACAAACGCTCGACGCGCTTCACGTTGGCCGGATTGCTGGCCGCGCCGGGCGCCACGGCTTCCACCACCGCGTTGTCGAGCGTCCGGATCGACGCCTTGACGCTACGGAAGAAGTCATTGTCGGTCAGCGCCTGTTCGCGCGCTTCGGCTTGCGCTTTGGTCGGCACGCCGCCGGGCTGTGTTGGTGGGTCGCCTGGTCCGGTGGGAGGATCGGTCGCTTCCCCGATGTATTTCCACGGCCCCCAGGTATCGGCCTGGCTTGGGGCGTTCCCCTGCGTCCACCATTTCGCCTCGTACTGCTTACTCTGGTAGATGGCGCACATGCCGACGGTATATACCTGGCTCGCGCTCCATGCCGGGCAGGATGCCGTGGCGCTGGCCACTGCGGCCTGCGCCAGCGTGCGCGCAGCCGCCGTGCCCTCCGTGTTGCTGCCACCGCCCCCGCAGGCGGACAGCAGCAGTGCAATTGCCGCATAAGAGAGAGTTCTCATGTCAGGGTTCCCCGCTTATTTCAGCGCCACCGGCAGGTCCGGATACTCTTCGCTCAGCGCATAGCGCACACCGTTCACCGTGATCGTGTAGGCGGATGGCCCGCTGATCGGCAAGGTGTAGTTCAGCGTCAGCGAGACCGATGCACCCGGCGCCAGCGATTGCCAGGCTGGTATCGTGAACTTTGCGCGGTTGAAGTTGGCCTTGAAGCCGCCGATATTATTCGGCCCGCTGTAGCCGGCCTTGATCACGGTCAGGCCGTAGCCCGATTGGTCGCTCATATTGGCCGGTGCCGACACCGGATAGTCGAACTCCACCGCCGAGCCACCCGGAATCGTGGTGGCGGTATTGTTGGTCACCGTCATCACAGGATTGATCGGGTAGTTGCTGTCGCCCAGCTTCCAGCCGCCGAGCGATATGCTGACCTTCGCGCTGCTGGCTGGCATGGCCGTCTCGGCACGCGTTGCGCCATACGGGGCAGCGCTGCGGAACGCGGCGGCAATGTTGTTGGTCAGCGTGTAGCCCATGAAATACTCGCCCGCCCCGCCGTTGCGTGCTGCGTTCCATGCGTAGTCGCCGGCCAGTTCCCAGATCATGATGCCGCCAATGCCGTTGTTCACGACGTAGCTGGTCTTGGCTGCGATGGATTGCGCCGTTTCGGTGGAGATGAAGACCTGGCGCGTTGCGTTCCAAAGCCATGGCGCCGCCAGCGTCGCACTGTACTGCGGGCTGTAGGTGCCGGTGATGGTCTTTTCAGTCACGCCATACGCATCCAGGTACGACGGCACGATGGCGTTCTGCAGGTTGAGCGCATGCCATAGCGGGTTGCCTCCGCCCGGTACCGGCTTGCCGTTGCTGTCCAGGTCGTACCAGACGTTATCGATGCCGGTGGCACCTTTGCCGCAGGTCTTCACGCCGGCGCAAACGACTGGATCGCTGACGACCGGGCTGGTGCCCCACAGGCCATTATTGCCGCCACTGACTTCCTTCCAGCCGCGCGTGTAGTACGGCACGCCGATGTTGATGCGGCCTGCTTGCAGCGCACCACGATAGTAACGGTAGGCCCAGTCCACGTTCAGGTAGCCGATGCCGCCGTATTGGTAGGCGTTGCCGGCTCTCAGCTCGCCGTCATTGCCGTCGTCGAACAGGGGTGCGTTGGGGCCGACATACTGGTTCCAGCCGCCGTGCAAGTCGTAGCTCATCAAGCTGGCGTAATCCAGATACTTCAGGCCGGACAGGTTTTCTTCGCCACGCAGCACCCAGCCGGATGCGGAACCGGCAATCGTCAGCATGTAGTACTTGTTGTCCACCGCCGCTGCCGCGTCGAGCTTCTCGCGCACGGTTTTCAGCAGTACGTTATAGCTCTTCATCAGGCCTGCCAGGCGTGGCTTGGAGACCGGGAAGTCGAGCGGATTGCCTGCTTCGTTGTTGGTGGTGGGGTGCTCGTAGTCGATGTCCATCCCGTCGAAGAAGGTGTACTGGCGCAGGAAGGCGACCATCGAGTCGGCCAGGGTGTTGATGCCTGCCGTGTTGATGCTGCCGTCCGAGTTGGTCGTGGCGGTGTAGAAGCCGCCGCTACCCGCCCAGCCGCCGACCGACAGCATGATCTTCACGCCGGGGTATTTCTTCTTGTACTGCGCGAGCAGGTTGAAGTGGCCTTTGTATGGCAGGGATGGATCCATCGCTGCGGCCGGGATGTTGGGCCAGGTGATGCCGGTTTCGGGGTTGTTGGCGCCGCTGCCGATTTGCACCTTGTTGTCAGTGCCGACGCTGGCGAAGGCGTAGTTCACGTGGGTGATGTTCTGCCATGGAATGTCGTTGACCAGGTAGGAGGGCTGGCCATTGGCGCCGGTGCGCCAGCTCGTGAAGTAGCCGACGATGCGGCGGTTCAGGCCATTTGCCAGTTTTTCGCGGCCGTTGGCGTCGTATACGCTGCAGTATGGGATGTTTGGCACCGGCGAAGTCAGGCCGTCAGGGCGGCAGGCCACTGGGCTTGGCGTCGGCGTTGGCGTTGGAGTTGGAGTTGGCGTCGGGGTCGGAGTCGGAGTCGGAGTCGGAGTCGGGGTAGGTGTTGGAGTCGGAGTTGGCGTTGGAGTAGGCGTCGGCGTCGGCGTTGGTGTAGGCGTGGACGTCTGCAGCTCCCACGGGCCACTCGGATCGGTGCCGGGGACGTTATTCTGCGTCCACCACTTCGCCTTGTAGACAGACCCGTTATAGGTAGCGCACATGCCGGCGGTATAGACCGCGCTGGCGCTCCATGCCGGACAATCCGGCGTTGGTGTCGGAGTTGGCGTAGGAGTCGGCGTTGGCGTCGGCGTAGTCGACTGCACTTCCCAAGGCCCATACTGTTCGGCGCCAGGCACATTATTCTGTGTCCACCACTTGGCCTTGTACACAGTGCCGTTATAGGTCACGCACATGCCCGCAGTGTAAGTCGCGCTGGCGCTCCATGCCGGGCACGATTCAGAAGCCGTTGCGGTCGCAAGCGTGCGAGCCGCCGGTGAGGCTTGCCCGCTATCGGTCCCGCCGCCGCAGCCGGCGATGGCGCTGCCGACCAGCGCCAGCATCAGGTAATTCGGTCGAAAATTCATGCTGTCTCCGTTATTAGAAATCGTGGTTATTCGGATAACTGCTGTAGAAATCGTTATCCCAGCGGAAGTGCGTCGCCGAGATGGTTAAAGAGATGTCGAGCCCTTGGACGAAATGCCACCAGCCGACTGGCAGGAACAGGATTTCTCCTGGCGCCAGTTCGACGTCAATGACCGGCACGCCGGCCATTGAAGGGAAGCGCTGCAAATCGATGTCGCGCCCGTCGACGGGCGTGAAGCAATGGCGCTGGTTCTGCAAGCGCGGCGTTTCGCAAGGAGCAATCAGCCGCACACGTTTGCGCCCCAGCACCTGGATCATGAAGTTGTTGGTCAGGTCATGGTGGAACGGTGTGACAGTGCCAGCCGGCCCAAGCCAGAAGAAGCCTTTGCGCTCGCCATCCAGGTATTCCGGCAGCAGCGGCATGTCTTGCCACAACTCGTCCAATGCCTGCCGGTTGCGGCCGTCGTTATTGGCCGTCATGTAAAAATCGTTGGTGCTGGCGCTGCTGCGCACCAATGCCACGTACTCGCCGAACGGCATGCAGCGCTTGTGCGCGATGCTGTTTATTTCGTAATCGGCATCCGCATTGCGGCCGAACTGCACTTCCACTTCGCGCTCGCCGAATTGCGCGGCCAGCCAGTCCAGCGACCACTTGCCGCGCGCCTGCCAGTCGTCCAGCATGCCGGTGATGATTACAGGACGATTGCACAGGTAATGCTCGTGCAGGAAAACCTCGCCCGACAAGCGTTCGCGGCGCGGCACCTCCTGGTGCACCATGCGGTTCAGGCGTGCCTGGATTCCCAGCAGCCAATCGCGCTTGGCCAGCCGGTTATGCAGGCGCTGCACGCCGTGCAGGTAAGGGCTGTTCATCGCCGCCGTGATTTCGGCTTGCGCGAGCTGGGGAGGAATGCCCGATTGGCCGAGGATGCCTGCCAGGGTTGTAGGCGAATGGCCCAGCATCAGGTTTTCGGCAATCCAGCGCCGCCATTCGTCGCTGATGCCAATGGAATGCACCGTCGCACGACGTTTCATAAGCGTCTCCAAATGGGAAAAGCCGGCGGCGCGGAATACGCCGCCGGCAGGGGCTGGACGATTAACGTCCTTTCCAGACTTCGCTGGTCAGCGCACCGCTTGCATCGCCGTCCAGTTCCCACGAGAAGGCGCCGCGCAGGCCCTGGTCGCGGACGTACTGCATCTTGGTGCCAATCACGGTCGGATCGTCATAGCTCCACCACTCGCCGGTGCTGGTGTACAAATACAACTGCTTGGTTACCGGGTGGTACCAGCGCTGGCCGGTCTTGTTGCGCAGGACCTTGTAGTCGTCGATGCCACCCTCATACGTACCGGCTGCACCGCCAGTGGCGGCCTGGTACAGGCCATTGCCATTCGGACCTGCCGTGACGCCTTTCCAGCCGCGCCCGTAGAACGGAATCCCGAGCAGGATCTTGTTCTTCGGCATACCGGCGGCAGTCAGCGCAGCGATCGCGTCGTTGGCGTTGTACTTGACCAGGTTGCCGGTCGCAGGGTCGGCCGGGTCGCGGTACAGCGGCGAATGGAAGTTGGTGCTCGATTCCCACGCGCCGTGGAAGTCGTAGGTCATCACGTTCACCCAATCCATATACTGCGCGTACAGGTTCGGTTCCGTGTTGGCGATCTTGTCGACGCCGGCGCCGATCGCAGCGGTCAGTGCATAGTGCTTGTTGTCGGTGGCGCCTTGCGCGTCGAGCTGCGCACGGAATTCCGCCATCAGCAGCGTGAAGTTATGCTTGTCGTTGACCGCGTCGTAGGTGTTGTACGGCTGCCCGCCGCCGCCCGGATATTCCCAGTCGATGTCGATGCCGTCGAATACGCCCTTGGCTGCACCGGGGCCCCCGCGTCCGTCCTGTACCGGCAGGTCGCCGGCGATGAACATCTTCACGCAGGACCTGGCGAGTTGCTTGCGCAGCGCGTCGGTCTTGGCCGCGGCCGAGAAGAATTTCGACCACGACCAGCCGCCCAGCGAGATGAAGACTTTCAGGTTCGGATGCTGTTGCTTGAGCAGCTTCAGTTGCAGGAAGTTGCCGGACAATGGAGCATCCCACGGAACGGATTGGCCATTAACGGTGCGGCGGGGCTGGCGCTGGTAGTCGGCATAGGAGTCGCCGCCGGTACCGGCATCCGGCGATGTCGGGTTGTCGTTGCCGACTTCGGCCTTCGTCACCATGTCGCATTCGTAGCCGCCGTTCTTCTGGTACACATTGCCGAAGGCGTAGTTGATGAAGGTAAGCTGGTCGGCGACGCTGGTCTGCACGCCATTCACTGGAGTCTTCGTGGTGTGAATGTCCGCCACCTCGTAATCGCGGCCGTACACGCCCCACTGCGCGAAATAGGAACCGATCTCGCGGCCGCTTGGCGTCGGCGTCGGCGTGGGCGTAGGAGTCGGCGTTGGCGTTGGAGTAGGCGTAGGAGTTGGGGTCGGTGTGGGAGTCGGTGTCGGTGTTGGCGTTGGTGTCGGAGTAGGCGTTGGCGTTGGCGTGGTCGACTGCAGCTCCCACGGCCCGTTCGGATCGGTGCCCGGCACATTATTCTGAGTCCACCACTTCGCCTTGTACACGGAACCGTTATAGCTCGCGCACATGCCGGCGGTATAGATCGCGCTTGCGCTCCATGCGGGGCAATCGGGCGTCGGCGTCGGGGTAGGTGTTGGAGTCGGCGTTGGCGTTGGCGTGGTCGCCTGCAGCTCCCAGGGCCCATACTGTTCGGTGCCCGGCACATTGTTCTGCGTCCACCATTTGGCCTTGTACACCGAGCCGTTATAGGTCACGCACATGCCCGCGGTGTATACCGCGCTGCTGCTCCAGGCCGGACATGACTCCGACACAGCGGATGCCGCGAGCGTCTTGGCTTGCTGCGCAGCCTGGCCAGTGTCGCTGCCGCCACCGCAAGCAGCCAGCAGGCTGCTGGTCAAACCGGCGACCAGAAAACTTCTCGAAACCTTTCGTTCCATGCTCCCCCTCCTTCGGTTGTGGTTGTCGGGCTAGGATGGGATTGGGACAATTGGTAGTCAAGTGGTTTTAATTAGTGCTGCCAATATAAGACCAGTTGCAAAATGGCATGTGTCGTCAAAGGCCTGTGAAATTGCCTGTTTGAGAATGAAGAGGGACATGTCTCAAATGAGACATTTTGTTAAACGATGAATACCAGCATTCGGCTACCCGCCGAGTGGTATTGCCGGTCAGTTGCCCGGTATGGACTTCTGAATGCGCTCGATGGTCCGATCGGCCTGCATTTGCTTCAGTACGCGGGTCAGCTCCGGTACCAGCGCTTCATGCTTTTTATTCAGGTAGTGATAGACCGGGAAGGACGCCAGCGGCGGCTCCAGCACGGTAACGCCTTCCAGCTTCTGGCTGCGCACCACGGCCATGCCCGAGGCGCGATGGCCGAGCACCAGGTCCGTGCGTCCCATCATCAGCTTTTCGAAAGCCTGATGCATGGTCGGCACCTGTTCCACCTTCATGCCCCTGGTGTTTTCCTGGGCGATCTTATTCCCGCGCACAAAGCCCAGCGTGTAGGGGCGCAGGCTTTCCCAGCTGTTGACGATGAAGGAAGTGCCGCGCGAGAAAATTACCAGCTCGAAGGTGAGCAAGGGAACGGGAACGATGACGAGGTTGGGGTAATCGCGGTCCAGGCCAAGCTTGCGATACAGCTCGCCATCCATCTTGCCGTCATTGGCATACATCAGCGAGCGCTCGCCGGGCAGCTGGTGCACCACCAGCGTGCGGCCGATGCGCCGGTAAGCTTCGCGCAGAACCAGCTCGGAAACGGTGGCGGCAGGGTCGTCGCCCATCAGGGTAGAGACGTTCATCACCGGAAAAGCTTGCGCCGCTACCCAGGCCGGCAGCAGGCCAGACAGCGCGAAACCCAACACGGCGCGACGACGCATTTCATCTCCAGGCAATCCCTTAACTGGAGCATAACACTGCCTACACTTTTTGTAGTTCCGAAAACTCTTGGTAAGCGGCCACGGCATTTGCTGCGTACATGGCCACCGGGCCGCCGCCCATATAGATCGCTACGCCCAGCGCTTCGTGCACCTCCTGGACAGTGGCGCCCAGCCGGGCCAGCGCCTTGGTGTGGAAGCCAATGCACCCGTCGCAGCGGGCAGCAACGCCAACCGCCAGCGCGATCAGCTCCTTGGTTTTGGGATCAAGTGCACCGCCGGCCATGGCTGCCTTGCCCATGTCGCCGAAGCCTTTCATCACGTCGGGCTGGGTCTTGCGCAGTTGCGCCAGGTTGGCGGAGATGTCCTGGGTCAGGTCTTTGTATTCGGTATCCATGCCCGGATGGTAGACGCCTCCCCTCCCCGGGAAAATGATCCAGGTCAGCTTTCCAGGATGCGCAGCGCCTCGCGCGCCATATTGATTGCCAGCTCCTCCTGCGCGATGCCACCCTTCAGTAGTACGTATTGCAACTTCCGCTCGCGCGAATCGGATTCGCCGGCCACGTCGCGCTGCTCAAAGCTCTTGTACAGGGCCAGTTTGGCTTCATGCAGGGCCAGGTGGCGGCGCATTTCGTCCGCCAGACCCGCCGGGCCGATCGCCGCCTCAGCACGAATGCGCACCATCAGCGCGTCGCGCTGGGGGCGGGGATCTTCGCCCTCGGCGACCCAGCGCCGCAACTCCTCGGTGCCGGCTGGCAGCACGCGGTAGGCGCGTTTGCGGCCGCGGCCTGTCTCGGCGGGCAGGGACTCGATCCAGCCGGCTTGCTCCAGGCGTGCCAGTTCGCGGTAAATCTGCTGGTGGGTGGCGGCCCAGAAAAAGCCGATCGACTTATCGAAGCGCCGCGCCAGTTCCGAGCCGGAACCGGCTCGCTCGGACAGGGACGTCAACAGCGCGTGGGGCAAAGACATGGCAGGAAACAATGAAAAAGATGCCACCATCTTGCCTGAGCAGCGCGAGGCGGACAAGCCACACCGTCTCTGCAACTAGTTGCAGAGACGTGCGAACCGGGCTATATTTGTGCAACTAGTTGCATAATGAGGACGCCAATGAACCGCTACCCACACCTGCTCGCCCCGCTCGACCTGGGCTTCACCACCCTGAAAAACCGCGTGATCATGGGTTCCATGCACGTCGGCCTGGAAGAAGAAGTTGACGGCTTCGAACGCATGGCCGCCTTCTACGCCGAGCGCGCGCGCGGCGAAGTGGGCCTGATCGTCACCGGCGGCATTGCCCCCAACGAGGCGGGCCGTCCGTGGAAAGCCGGCGCCAAGCTGACCACCACCGAAGAAGTAGCGCAGCACCGCAAGGTCACCGCCGCCGTACACGCGGAAGGCGGCAAGATTGCGATGCAGATCCTGCACTTTGGCCGCTATGCCTACCATCCAAAACTGGTGGGCCCGAGCGCGATCAAGGCGCCGATCAACCAGTTCACCCCGCACGAGCTGGGCACTGAAGAAGTGGCGCAGACGATCGAAGACTATGCCCAGTGCGCGGTGCTGGCGCGCGAAGCCGGCTACGACGGTGTGGAAATCATGGGCTCCGAGGGCTACCTGATCAACGAATTCATCGCCGCCCGCACCAACCAGCGTACCGACGAATGGGGCGGCAGCTACGAAAACCGCATGCGCTTCCCGGTCGAAATCGTGCGCAAGGTGCGCGAGCGCGTAGGCAAGGATTTCATCATCATCTACCGCCTGTCCATGCTGGACCTGGTGGAAGGCGGCTCCTCGCTGGACGAAGTGGTGCAGCTTGCGCAGGCTGTTGAAGCGGCCGGCGCCACCATCCTCAACACCGGCATCGGCTGGCACGAGGCGCGCATCCCGACTATTGCCACCAAGGTGCCGCGTGCAGGTTTCGCCTGGGTCACCAGGAACCTGATGGGCAAGGTCGGCATTCCACTGGTCGCGACCAACCGCATCAACACGCCGGAAGTGGCCGAAGGCATCCTGGCCGACGGCGCGGCGAATATGGTGTCGATGGCGCGCCCGTTCCTGGCGGACGCCTTCTTCATGCAGAAAGCGCGCCAAGACCGTGGCGACGAAATCAACACCTGCATCGGTTGCAACCAGGCCTGCCTCGACCATACCTTCTCCGGCAAGATCACTTCCTGCCTGGTGAACCCGCGCGCCTGCCACGAAACCGAGCTGGTGATCGCCCCGGCCCAACAAGCCAAACGCATCGCCGTGGTCGGCGCTGGTCCTGCGGGCCTGAGCTTCGCCACCACCGCCGCTTCGCGCGGCCACGACGTCACCCTGTTCGACTCCGCCAGTGAGATCGGCGGCCAGTTCAACGTGGCCAGGAAAGTGCCGGGCAAGGAAGAATTCAACGAAACCCTGCGCTACTTCGGCCGCCAGATCGAGCTGACCGGCGTCAAGCTGCAACTGAACACCCGCGTCGACGCGGCCGGTCTGGCTGCAGGGGGCTTCGATGAGGTGGTGCTGGCAACCGGTGTCACCCCGCGCACCCCGGCCATCGACGGCATCGGTCATCCGAAGGCCCTGGGCTACCTGCAGGTGCTGCGCGACGGCGCCCCGGTCGGCAAGAACGTGGCCGTGATCGGCGCCGGGGGCATCGGCTTCGACGTCTCCGAATACCTGACCCACGAAGGCAAGAGCGCCAGCCTGGTGCCGGAAAAGTTCTACGCCGAGTGGGGCATCGACAATGGCTACAAGGATCGCGGCGGCCTGCGCGCCCCGGAGGTCGAAGCTTCGCCACGCAAAGTCCACCTGCTGCAGCGTAAAACCAGCAAGGTTGGCGATGGCCTGGGCAAGACGACCGGCTGGATCCACCGCACCGGGCTGAAGGCCAAGCGTGTGAACATGCAGTCGGGCGTCAGCTATGATCGCATCGACGACGCAGGCCTGCACGTGACTGTGGACGGCCAGCAGCACGTGCTGCCTGTGGATAATGTGATTGTTTGCGCCGGCCAGGAGCCGTTGCGCGAGCTGCAGCAAGGCCTGCTCGATGCGGGCTGCAAGGTACACTTGATCGGCGGCGCCGACGTGGCGGCCGAACTGGATGCGAAACGCGCTATCAACCAAGGCACCCGACTGGCTGCCGCCATTTAAGGAGTAAGCCCATGCAGCTTCAACCGGCCGTTGCGGAATCGCTCGAACGCTGGCACAAGATGGTCGCCAGCGGCGATTTGTCCACCCTGCCCTCCATCGTCGACGCGGATGCGGTGTTCCGCTCGCCGATTGCAAACAAGCCTTATGCCAGCCGGCAGGCGGTGGTGCTGGTGTTGAACACCGCTTACCAGGTGTTCGAGAACTTCGCCTACCACCGCCAGTTGGCGACCGGCGATGGCTTGAACGTGGTGCTGGAATTCAGCGCCAATGTCGGCGACAAGCAGCTCAAGGGCATCGACTTTATCCGCTTCAATGAGGCGGGCAAGATTGTCGACTTCGAAGTGATGGTGCGCCCGCTGAGCGGCCTGCAGGCGCTGGGTGAGGCGATGGGCGCGCGGATCGGCGCCCAGGTCGGCGCCTTCAAGGCTGCTTCCCAGGCTCCTGCCTAGCCTCCAGCATCGCCAGCAGTTTGCGCAGTTGGGCATCCAGCTCGGCTGCGCCCCCGGCCCCCAGCGGGGCGATGATGTTCTTCTCATTTTCCACGTGCGCCTGCACGGCGCGTTCGATCAGCTCCAGCCCTGCGGGACTGAGCTGCACCAGCATGCTGCGCGCATCGGCCGGATTTGGCGCGCGCGTTACCCAGCCCTGGGCTTCCAGCCTTTGCAAGCGGTGGGTCATTGTTCCTGACGTCACCATCAACTGGGAAAACAGGGCCGTGGGCGCCAGCTGGTGAGGCGCGCCCGAGCGCCGCAACGTCGCCAGTACGTCGAATTCCCAGTTACTGAGTCCAAATTGCTCGAACGTCGCATCGAGACGCCGCCGCATCAGCGCCGCGCAGCGGTTCAGGCGGCCGATCACGCCCATCGGTCCCACGTCCAGGGCGGGCATCTCGCGTGCCCATTGCTCCAGGATTAAATCCACTTTATCCACAGCCGTCTCCAGGTTAGCTATCGGGACGATTATAACAATTTATCTCGATTTCAAGATAATTTGCTATACTGCGATTTATCTCGACTTCAAGATAATTTTGCAGCCATGAAAAAATTCCCCCTGGCCGATACCGCGATCACCGCGCTGGCCCCCGTCATCTGGGGTTCGACTTATATTGTCGCCACTGAAATCCTGCCCGCCGGGCGCCCGTTCACTGCCGCCGCTGTGCGCGCCCTGCCGGCTGGACTGCTGCTGGTGCTGTTCGCCGGCCGCATGCTGGCCCGTCATCTCTGGTGGCGCGTTGCCGTGCTCGCCGCGCTCAATATTGGCGCGTTCCAGGCCTTGCTGTTTGTTGCCGCTTATCGCTTGCCGGGCGGCCTGGCTGCCGTGCTGGGCGCCATCCAGCCGATCGTGATCATGGGCCTGGCCTGGGGCTGGGATGGCCGCCGTCCGCAATGGGCTGCTCTCGGTGCCGCGGCGGTGGGCGTGGCCGGCATGGCCGCCCTGCTGCTGTCGCCAACCGCCCGCTGGGATGCGCTCGGCGTCGCCGCCGCCCTGGCTGGTGCCCTGAGCATGGCGGTCGGCACCTGGCTGGCACGCCGCTGGAAGACCGGCTTGCCGGTGGCAGAACTGGCCGGCTGGCAGTTGCTGCTCGGCGGCCTGATGCTCGCACCGCTGGCGCTGCTGGCCGATCCACCGCTGCCAGACTCGCTGGCCACCAGCGAAATCCTCGGCTATGCCTACCTGACCTTCGTTGGCGCCCTGGTGGCTTACCTGCTGTGGTTCCGCGGCCTGAGCCGCCTGTCGCCGGTCGCAGTTTCTTCGCTTGGCCTGCTGAGCCCCGCCACTGCGGTAGTACTGGGCTGGATCCTGCTTGGCCAAAAGCTCGGTGGCAGCGCAATGATCGGCCTGACCGTGGTGCTGGGCAGCGTACTGACACTTCAATTCAAACTGCAGGAGCCCAAATAATGAACAAGGCAATCAAAGACCTGATCGAATCCCGCGTGTCGGCCAACTATTTCGACCCGGCTGCGCCGGTCAGCGACGAGCAGGTAGCGGAGCTGGCGCGCCTGGCCACGCTGGCGCCCTCCGCCTACAACGTCCAGAACTGGCAATTCGTCGCAGTACGCTCGAAAGAGGCGCGTGAAAAATTGCGCGACCTGTCCTTCGGCCAGCAGAAAGTTGTCGACGCGCCAGTGACCTTCATCATCAGCGGCACGCTGAAGGCGCAGGACCAGATAGCCTCCGCGCTTAAACCGGCTGTGGATAAAGGCATACTTATCCAGCCCGTTGTCGATAGCTGGACCCGCATGGCACAGGGCTCGATGAACGGCGACGAGCGCGCCCAGCGCGACGAAGCCCTGCGCTCCGCCTCGCTGGCGGCGATGACCATGATCTTCGCCGCCGAAGGCATGGGCCTTTCAAGCTGCGCCATGACCGGTTTCGATGCGGAAGCCGTGCACGCCGCATTCGGGCTGGGAGCGGACGAAGTGCCGGTGATGCTGGTCGCCGTCGGCCGCGCCGCCCAGGGCAACTGGCCGCAAAAGCCACGCCGCCCGCTGGACCACGTGCTGCGCTACGCCTGATTACCGATTCGTGATGGTCACGCCGGTGGCTACCAGCAGGCCGCCGGCAATCATCGAAGTCATCACCTGCTCGCCCAGCATCAGCGCGGCGAGCGATACCCCAAATACCGGCACCAGGTTGTTGAACACCGCCGTGCGTGCCGGGCCCAGGGCTTTCACACCCTCATACCACCACACGAACGCCACCACAGTGCCGAAGGCGCCAAGGTAGGTGACGGACGCCCACACCTGCCAGCCCAGCGACGACCAGGCCACATTCGGCAGTTCACGCGAGGCCGTAATCAGCAGGAAGCCCAGGCCCCACAGCGAGGCGTAGGTGGTGGCCGCAATCGGCGACAGGCCTTTCAGGGCAGCGCGGCCCACCAGGGTGTAGGCAGCCCAGCAAGAAGCGGCGCCCAGCATCATCAGTTCGCCGATGCCGATCGACTGGCTGATGTCATGCAGCGCTGCCATCGGCTCGCCGCGTGTGATCAGCACGGTGGCGCCGACGAAGGCGATGCCGATGCCCGCCCATTTCTGCCAGTTCAGGCGCTCGCGCAGCACGGCGGCGGCCGCCAGCGCCGTCACGATTGGGTTCATCGCGATGAACAGCGCCGAGCGGCTGGCTTCCATTTTCCCCAGCGCGGAAAAGAAGAAGAAGTTGTACAGGAAAATACCGGTCAACCCCAGCGCCGCCGTGGCGCCTAATTGCTGCAATGAGAGTTTCGGCAAGCCGCCTTCGCGCTTCCAGGCCAGCACCAGCAGCAGCGCCGCCGCGATCGAGAAGCGGATGGAGGCTGCCGTCAGCGGCGGCAATGCATTCGAGACAATATGGCCGGCGATGAAGGTGCCGCCCCAGATCAGGGTGCAGGCGATCAGTTTCAGGTAGATCATGGCAGTGGGCCTTGCGTGTCAGTGAAGGAAGTTATACATTAATGCTAATCCTTACTCATAGAGAAATGAGGAAAAGCTCATGAGGAACTTATGACATTCACACAGTTGGAGATCTTCGCCCTGGTGGCTGAATTGCGCGGCTTCACCGCCGCCGCCATGCGCCTGGGCGTAAGCCAGTCCGCCATCTCCCATGCCATCAAGTCGCTGGAACAGGAATTGGGCGTACAGCTCATCGAGCGCCAGGGCGCCACAGCCGACGTGACGGAGCTGGGCCAGCGCCTGCTGGTGCGCGCCCGCGAAATTCTCGGCCTGGCGGAATCGATGCGGCAGGAAGTCTCGGCGGCCAGCGGTCTGAATAAAGGCTTGCTGCGCATCGGCTCCTTCGGCCCTACTTCCTCGCTCAAGCTGATTCCCGCCATCCTCGACGTGTTCCAGAAGCGCTACCCGGGCATTGAAGTACGTATCGACGAGGGCACCGACGACGATACGCTGCAATGGATCCTCGATCGGCGCGTCGACATCGGCTTTATCCAGCAGCCCGACGACCGCTTCGACACGGTCGACCTGGTGGAAGACCAGATGGTGGCGTTGCTGCCGGCCGGCCATCATCTGGCCGCCAGGAAGTCGGTCAGCGCGCATGACCTGGCGAATGAGCCGTTCATCATGCCGGATGCGGGCTGTTCGAGCCTGATCGAACCTCTTTTCTCCGCGCAAGGCCTGTGCCCGCAGGTGCGCTACCGCATGTCGCAGGTGCTGACGGTGCTGGGCATGGTGGGGCGCGGCGATGGCGTATCCGGCATGGCGGAGCTGGCGCTGCCGGTCGATCTCGCGTCCAGCCATCCGAATATCGCAGTGCGGCCGTTCTCGCCGCCAGTGCGGCGCCGCGTCGGGCTGGCATTGCGTAACCTGGCGCAGGCGTCGCCGGCCGCCAAGGCATTTGTCGAAGTCGCACGAAAGGTCAGGCTATGAGCGTTAAAGCGGAACTGGAACAGCGCCTGTTCGCCACCGGCAAGGCATGGTGGACGTGGCTGCAGAAGCAGCACGCCGCCTCGCCCGGGGTGTGGATGAAGATCGCCAAGAAAGGTGCGCCCGAATCGTCGGTACAGTATCCCGAGGCACTGGATGCGGCGTTGTGCTTTGGCTGGATCGACGGGCAGAAGAAAAGCATCGACGAACAATACTGGCTGCAAAAGTTCACGCCACGCGCGAAGCGCAGCATCTGGTCCAAGGTCAACCGGGAAAAGGTGGCTGCGCTGGTCGAGAAGGGACTGATGCAGCCTGCCGGGCTGGCGGAAGTCGAACGTGCCAAGCAGGATGGACGCTGGGACGCGGCCTACGATTCCTGGAGCGCGGCGGAAGTACCGCCCGACCTGCGGGCCGCGCTGGATGCCAGCGCCAAGGCCTCGGCCAAGTTCGCAGCACTCAGCTCGCAAAACCGCTATGCGATCCTGTTCCGCACCCACCAGGCCAAGCGCGCGGAGACGCGGGCCAAGCGCATCGGCGAATTCGTCGCCATGCTGGAGCGAGGCGAGGCGATTCATCCCCAGGCCGGCTTCACGACCATCAAGTAGAACACGCCGATGAAGGCGAAGAATGCCGGAATCCCAAGCACGACCCAGGCCCGGAAGTAGCGCCAGAACTGGTCCGGCAACGCAGCCGCCTGCTGCATCGCTGCAGCAGCAATGTCGCGCATCTTCATCTGCAGCCATACCACGGGCAGCCAGCATAGCAAGGCAATCACGAATAGCACGATGGACCATTTGATCCATGGCGTATTCAGTGGGAAGCCGGCGAGGTGGATCAGGTAAAAACCCGTCGCCGGCTGGACGAGCATGGTGACGCCGGTGAACAGCCAGTCGGCAATGACCAGGATGCGGGTGACGACCGCGATCGCCTGCACATTCTTGCTGATTACCGCGAACAGCAGGTACCACGCAGAGCCGATGCCTGTGCCGAACAACAGGGTTGAAGAGAGGATATGCAGCCATTTGACGATCAGGTATTCCATGGGGGCTTCTCCAGTTCGTAGAGCATCCACAGCGCCGCCAGCATGGGCAGGTTCTTGCTGATTGGGCCGTAGGGGTGGAGCAGGAATTCGGGCAAGCGCCAGGCGATGACGACGCTATAGAAGGCAATCAATGCGATCTGCGCAAGCCACAACCAACGGCGGCTGCGGCGGGGCCAGGCCAGCGATGCGATGCCGAAAGCCAGGTCGAGTGCGGATGCGCCATACAGCATCAGCGGCGCCAGGATTTGCGGCACGCCGGTGCGGGTCAGTAAGCTGTAACTGTCCGCGACCGGGTATAGGCCAGCGGAGACGATGGCGGTCCATATCCACACGACGGCAATGCTCAGGCGCAGCAAGGGGACTAACCAGTCGAGTTGTGCCTGGATGCGCGCCGCGCCGGGCTGCGCGATAAAGTTGCGCACCGCGCGTAGTGGGCGGCCGAGTAAGCTGGCTAGGGGTGCAGCGTCGTCGGTGTTCCCCCGAGCAAGCATGTCCAGCGCATCGCGGTCGAGAGGGCTACCCGGAAGCATCCCGCCGATAGCCGCGAGCCCACGCGCCATCCAGTCCGGCAGCCGCAGCACGGGCAACCGCCAGCGCCCAAGGCCCATCGCCAACCGCAGTCCGCGCAGGTAGTCCACAAATGGCATGGCATCCGGCCCCACCAGCGCAAGCCGCGAAACTCCGCCACGATGCGCCGCCACGCCCTGCTCGACGAGTGCAAGGATCGCGGCCGTTACGTCGTCAATATGGACCGGCTGCACCATTTGCTGTGCGCTGCCCAATTGCACCGCCAGTGGCATGGTTGCCAGCATGCGGAACATCCGCGCACTGGCGCCGTCCGCGCCGTACACCAGTGATGGCTGGACAATGCATCCGGCCAGCGGCAAGGCGGCCAACGCATCATCAGCCGCCTTCTTGCTCGCGTGAAAAGCCGACCGCGCACCAGCATCCGCTCCGAGCGCAGACACCTGCACCACATAGCGGACCCCGGCCTCTGCGCAAGCAGCAAACAAAGCACGCGGCGCCGCGTCATGCACAGCCGCAAACGACGCATCGCCGCCGGCGCGAAAAATCCCGACCGCATTCACCACAACATCCACGCCCTTGAGGCGCGCCACCCACACGGCTTTTTCGGTATCGTGGGCAAAGTCGGCAGGAACAAAGCCCAAGCGGGGATTGCTGCCGGGATGCCGCCCGGCAGCAATCACTTGATGACCGCGCGCCAGCAGGGCCGCAGCAACGTGCGACCCGATAAACCCTGTAGCACCGGTCAGCAGCACCAGCATCGGCTTCTCCTCCCGCCATCCGACATTACACGAAAAGGGAAAATCGCCATGGACACTTGGAGCAGAGCGCTTAAACAAAGCGTATTGCCCGGCGCGCTAGCCAGCCTTGCTTCGATGCTGGTGCTGGCGGCCTGCGGCAAACGCGAGACCGGCAGCATGTTCGCGGGGGTGAATGCCGTCAGCCACTGGCTCTGGGGTGACAAGGCCACGCGCGCCGACCGCCCTTCGCTCAAGCACACGCTGGTGGGTTACCTGATCCACCACGGCGCTTCGATGTTCTGGGCTGCGCTATTTGAGAAATCCTGCTGCAGGACGCTCGACAAGAAGGACGCCGCCGCCACCGCCACGGTTGCGGCGGCGGCCAGCGCAGTCGCCTGCTTCACCGATTACCAACTGACACCGCCGCGGCTGCGGCCAGGCTTCGAAGAACGCCTGTCGCGGCCTTCACTGCTGATGGTTTACGCTGCTTTCGGCGTCGGCCTGGCCGCTGGCGCCTACCTGAACCGGCACGAGAGCTAGCGGTCCTCCTGCTCCAGCCAGCGGCGCCCGTGTGCCAGGACCTGTTCCAGTTCGTAGCGCACGGCAGCCAGCATGCCGGGCAGCTTGTCCGGATTGCCGACCCGTATCGCCGACTCGGCATCCAGTGTCGCCTTCACCAGCCGCTTTGCACCCAACACGCCGACTGCGCCGCGCAAGCCATGCAGGATGCGCGCGGCCTCGCCGGGCCGGCCCGCGCGCACTGCGGCATCGGCATCGTCCATCGGCTGCAGCCCGCCTTCCAGTGCACCGCGCACCATCTTGAACATTACCGCACGGCCCTTCTGGTCCTTGCCCATCACACGCATCAAGCTGTCCATGCTGAACACCTGTTCGGCTGGCGCTGGCTCCAAAGCCGGCTGCGAAGCGTCGTTCGCGGCAGGCGCTTGGCCCGAGTGGCGGCGCAAATTGCGCTCGATAACTGCCATCATCTCTTCGATCACCACCGGCTTGGCGATAAAGTCCGTGATGCCGGCCTCGGTACAGCGGTGGCGCTCGGAGGCGAGCACGCCTGCAGTCATGGCTATCACCGGCAGGTCCAGGCTCAATTCATCGCGGATCATGCGCGTGGCGCTGAAGCCATCGAGCACCGGCATCTGCATATCCATCAAGACGATGTCATAGCGGCTGGCGCTGGCTCGCAGGGCGTCTACAGCCTGCTGGCCATCACCCACGACGTCGAGCGTGGCCCCGGCAAGTTCCAGGATGCCGCGCGCGACGGCCTGGTTCAGCAGGTTGTCTTCCACCAGCAGGAAATGCACGCCGTGCAGGCGATTGCCAAGTGTGGAAGCGGATGCCGAGCTGTCTTCGCCGCCGCTGGTCGCTGCCAGCGCCTGGTGCATGGCGTCGAACAGGCTCGATGCAGTGATTGGCTTGACCAGCACCACGTCCGCTTCCTGCGTACTGGCGATGTCGTCGACCTGGGCGCGAGCGAAGGCATTGATGGTCACCACGATGGGCTGGCGATGGCCTTCGGCGGCGAGCCGTATCTCGCGTGCCGAGGCATAACCGTCCGAGCCCGGCATATGCCAGTCGGTCAACACCACGTCGTAAGGATGCGGGCCGGCCAGTCGTTCGCGGAAGCGCTGCAGTGCCGCTTCGCCCGAGTCGACTTCGTCCGCATCCCAGCCCCAGGCGCGCAGCAGTCCGGCGATCATATTGCGGCTGGTGCTGTTGTCGTCGGCCACCAGCACGTTCAGCGGGCCGATGGACGGCAGGCGCCGTGCCTCGCTGCGCTCCGGCAGCACGCCGAACCACAGCTCGAAGGAGAAGGTGCTGCCGTTGCCCGGCACCGTCTGGAGCTGTACTTGCCCTCCCATCAGCTCCACCAGGCGGCGCGTGATGGCCAGGCCAAGGCCAGTGCCGCCAAAGCGGCGGGTGATGCTCTCGTCGCCCTGCGAGAAGGCGTTGAACAATTGCGTGGTTTGCTGCTCGGTCATGCCGATGCCGGTATCGCGCACCTCAAAGCACAGCAGCACACGGTCCGCCACCCGCACGGCCGTGCACACGGAGACCACCACTTCACCCTGCTCGGTGAACTTGATCGCATTACTGGCCAGGTTGGTCAGAATCTGTTGCAAGCGCAACGCGTCGCCATGCAGCAGGGTGGGCACGTCGGGCGCCACCACGATCGCCAGTTCCAGTTCCTTGTCGCCGGCATTCATGGTCATGGTGGTGGCCAGGGTCGCCATTGCCTCGTCCAGGTCGAAATCGATTGGCGCCAGCTCCATGCGGCGCGCTTCGATCTTGGAAAAGTCCAGCACGTCGTTCAGGATGCCCAGCAAAGACTGGCCCGAAGTGCGGATCATGGTGAGGTACTTGCGCTGCTGCGCGCTGAGCGTGGTATTCCCCAGCAAATACACCATGCCCAGCACCGCGTTCATCGGCGTGCGGATCTCATGGCTCATATTGGCCACGAAATCGCTCTTGGCCCGGTTGGCCGCTTCAGCGCGATCGCGTTCCTGCTCCAGTTCTGCCGCCCGCAGGTCGGCCTCCGCCATCAGGGACAGCGAGTGGGTTTCGGCCGCCTGCCGTTCCTGCATCAGGCTATTGAAGGCATCCGTCAGTTCGCCGATTTCATCTTTGCGCGTCACGGGGATCGGGGTGAACTCGCCCGGTTTCGCGCGCAAATCCTGGATCGCGTTCCGCAGTCTGGCCACAGGCGCCAGCAGGTAGAGCGTGATCCAGCCGATCAGGAGCGCGGAGATGACCGATGCGGCCACACCCCAGGCCAGCAGGTGTAGCTGAACGCCTTCAAAAGGCTCGAACGCCTCATGCACCGGCAAAATGGAAGCAAGCAGCCAGTCGGTGGACTTCAGTCGCCGGTAGCTGCTCACGCCCGGCACCCCGGTGGCGCTGGTACTGAGCACCGTGCCTTCGAAGCCCTGCCGCATGGCGCGCGTGGTGGCAGGATTGGAGTTAGTCGCGCGCGGCTGCAGGATGCGGCTGGCGTCGGGATGCACCACATAGATCGACGGTTCGTTGAGCGTCACGGCAAAGTAATAGCCGGTCTTGCCGACCTTGGCGGTGCGCAGGTGGCCCAGCATATTGTCCTTGTACAGCCGCAGCACGCCGGCCAGCACGCCGACCACCTTGCCATGGTCGTCCATGATCGGCGCCACCATCTGCACGATCGGCTGGCCGCTGACGCGACTCTTGATCGGGCCCGCTATCAGGGGCTTGCGGGTATCGAGCACCTTCTTGAAGTATTCGCGGTCCGCCACAGAGACTTTTTCCCTGCCGGCGATACGCGGTACGTCGGCCACCACATTGCCGGCGGCGTCGATCACGATAACGTCGTCGAACATCGACAGCATCGCGCGCTCCTCGTACCAGTTGCGCAGGGCGGCGGCGTCGTTCATCAAGGCGGGCGGCTGCTTGCGCGCCGACTGGGCGATCACGTCCAGCAGGGCGGTCAGCTTGTCGTCCAGGTCTTCGGCCGTGCGGGTGATCAGGGCGTCCTGCTGCGCAAACAGTACCTTGGTGAAGTCCTCGCGCAGGCGTTGCGCCTGCAAGACGGTCACCACGGCGATCATCACGATGGACGTGATGCTGGTGGCAAGGGCGACCTTCACATTGATCCCGAGAGGCTTCATTGACGTCCTTTGGGCGAGGGGGCTGCTGGTTAGTGTAATTTATTTTTGTAACCGCGAATCCAAATGCCGCATCGACTCCTCTTAGCAGGTGAGGAATTCCCCTCCAATTACGAAAAGGAGTGCAATATGTTCTATGTTAAAAATGTACCAACCTGGGAGCGCGCCTTGCGCGTGATCGTCGGCCTGGCCGTGGTGGCGTGGAGCGTGTTGGCCCTGGGCGGACTGTGGGGCACGGTACTGGCGCTTTCGGCTGCGGGCATCGTCCTGTCCGGGCTTTTCGGCTTCTGCCCTGCCTGCGCCATGGTGGGCCGCAAACTGAATAAGGCGAGACGGTAAATGGCACTTCTTGAACAGCACCAGCCGGTGCTGCGGGCAGCCCACAGCGGCGACCATCAGGCGCTGGCCAAGCTGCTGGCCGTATGCCAGCCGGATATCCGCCGCTATGCCCAGCGCAATTGCCTGATCAGCGACGTGGACGATGCGGTACAGGAGGTGCTGCTGGTGATGTCGCGCCGCCTGTCGTCGCTGAAAGTGCTGGCGGCGTTTTCCGGGTGGCTGTTCAAAGTGGTGCAGCGCGAATGCCGCCGGTTGGGCCGGCGCGCCCTGAATTACGACCCGTATGACGAGGAGCGTGCGGAGCAATGGCTGGCGTCGCAGGATGACGCGGTCCTGCGGACAGAGTTGGTGCAGGCGCTGGAATCGCTGCCGCGCGATTACCTGCAGATCGTACTGCTGCGCGATTTCGAGGAGTTGAGCATTGCGGAGATCGCGCAGGAGCTGGGGCTGACGACGGCGGCTGCCAAGAGCCGCCTGCATCGGGCGCGTGCGCTGGCGCGGGAATACCTGGTCGGCTAGCGCGCCGCACCGGGCGTGCCGGCGTCCGCGCGGATCGCGACTTCGCGCTCGGCCGGCCACTGCCACGCGCCTTCCAGGCGCCAGTCGCGCTGCTTGCCTTCGACCAGCACTTGCCAGCGCGAGCGTTCCAGCATCGGCAAGGTCACGCTGAAGTTGCCTGCCGCGTCCGGCCGGGCCATCAGCACCATATCGCGATTCGGCTGGGTGGCGTGCTGCAGGCGCACCGACAGTGTTTCATCCACCAGCGGTTTGGCGCTGCCGACGTGGCCGTGCAGCAGTCCCTCCGCAGCGTCGTACCGAAAGTCAATCGACAGGCCCAGGGCCGCAGCGGCGCGGTCGCGGCGCAAGTCCTGGTTGATCGCCTTGCCTTGCTTGTAGTAGTCGCCTACCACCAGCGCATCCTGGCTGGTGAAAGCGACGTAGCTGGTGGCGATGCCTGCCACGGCCACGACGGCGGGGCCGAGCATCAGGAGCCACGGCCAACGGTGGGTGTACCAGGGGGCAGCATCGGCAGGGGCGGCAACGGTAGCATTCATTTCTCACTCCTCAGCGTGGCACGATAAATACCGCTTTTTCCTTGACGGCCAGCGATGGATCGTCCAGCGCCGTCAGTTCAATCGCAATCTTGTTGGAACCGGTAGTACCCTGGCCGTGATCGACACGCAGGCGGATCGGTACAGCGCGGGTTTCGGTCGGACCCACCTCCACAGTATCCGGCACCGCAACTTGCAGCGTATCGATGCCGCTGGCACGGATGCGGTAGGTATGGCCTTGTTCGCCGGTGTTCATGATTTGCAGGCGATACACGTTTTCGATCATGCCGTTCTCCACTTCACGGCCCATCGAGCCGCGGTCGCGGATCACGTCCATCTTCAGCGGCGTGCGCAGGGCCAGGGTGGCGAACACGGCGACGATGAACAGCAGCAGGCCGCCGGTGTACAACAGCACGCGCGGACGCATCACGCGCTTGCGGATCTCTTTCGCGCTCAGGCCCAGCTGCATGGCGCGGTCGGTGCTGTAGCGGATCAAGCCGCGCGGCTGTTCGATCTTGTCCATCACGATATCGCAGGCGTCGATGCAGGCCGCGCAGCCAATGCACTCGTATTGCAAGCCTTTGCGGATATCGATGCCGGTCGGGCAAACCTGCACGCACAATGAGCAGTCGATGCAGGAGCCTTCCGATTTCGGGCCGCGTGGTTCGCCGCGCTTCTCATCGTAGGTGATGATCAGGGTGTCGCGGTCGAACATCGCGCTCTGGAAGCGGGCGTAGGGGCACATGTATTTGCACACCTGCTCGCGCAGCCAGCCGGCATTGCCGTAGGTGGCAAGGCTGTAGAACAGCACCCAGAACGTTTCCCATGGGCCGAAGTTGAAGGTCTGCGCCGCTTCGGCAAGGTTGTGCAGTGGCGAGAAATAGCTGACGAAGGTAAAGCCGGTCCACAGCGAAAGCGTCAGCCATGCCAGGTGCTTGCCGCCCTTGCGCCAGGCCTTATTGAACGACATCGGTTCTTTCGCCAGGCGCATCTGCGCGCTGCGCGAACCTTCGAATTTACGCTCGATCCACAGGAACATCTCCGTGTAGACCGTTTGCGGGCAAGAGAAGCCGCACCACACGCGGCCGGCGACCGCCGTGACCAGGAACAGGCCCCAGGCACAGGCGATCAGCATTGCCGCCAGGTAGATGAAGTCCTGCGGCCACAAGACCAGGCCGAAGATGTAGAACTTGCGCGACACCAGGTCGAACAGGATAGCTTGGCGGCCGTTCCATTGCAGCCAGGGCGCTCCGTAGAAGACCAGTTGCGTCAGGATCAGGCAGATCCAGCGCAGATTGGTGTAATGGCCTTTCACCTCGCGCGGGAAAATATCCTCGCGCTTGGCGTACATCTTGATGACTTGTGGTGCGGGGGCATTCATAAGACAACCTTGCTGCTATTTCATTGCTGTGACTGGAGGGTTGGACAGGCCCCATACGTAGGCGGCCAGCACGTGCACCTTGCTTTCGCCGAGGAAGTCCTCGAATGCAGGCATGGTGTTGTTGCGGCCCTTGCGGATGGTTTCCATGATGGTTTCGGAACTGCCGCCGTAGAGCCAGACCTTGTCGCTCAGGTTAGGCGCGCCCAGCATCGGGTTGCCTTTGCCGCCGGCGCCGTGGCAGGCCATGCAGGCGCTGAACTTCGACTTGCCCATCACGGACTTGATCGGGTCGTGCGTGCTGTCCGACAGGCTCAGGACGTACTGCGCGACGTTCTCGATATCCTTCTCCGAGCCAACTGCCGCTCCCATCGGAGGCATCACGCCATGACGGCCTTTCATGATCGTCAGCTTGATGGTGTCGGGATCGCCGCCGTGCAGCCAGTCCTTGTCAGTCAGGTTCGGGAAGCCCTTGTTGCCGCGCGCATCGGAACCGTGGCACTGTGCGCAGTAGGTCAGGAACAGGCGTTCGCCGATGGCGTGCGCCTGCGGATCTGCCGCAACGGCCTTCAGGTCCTGGCCCTTGTACTTGTCGAACAGCGGGCCGTAGTCCTTCTCGGCCTTGGCCAGTTCTTCCTTGTGCTCCTTGGCGGAAGTCCAGCCCAGCGAGCCCTGGTAGCTGCCCAGGCCCGGATACAGCCACAGGTAGCCGATGGCGAAGGCGATGGTCAGGTAGAACAGCCACATCCACCAGCGCGGCATGGGGGTATTCAGCTCGGTCAGGTCTTCATCCCAGATATGGCCGGTGGTGCCGACTTTGCCGTCCACCGACTTCAGGGCCGAACCTTTAACGGACGACTGGGACCACAGCAGCACGCCGCAGCCGACGATGCCGATGACGGTCAGTACGACGACGTACAGGTTCCAGAATTCGCTGGTGAAATCAGCCATGGTCCTTCTCCTCGTCCGCGAAAGGCAGCTTGGCCGCTTCTTCCCAGTTACCGCGTTGGGCCCACCATACGATCGCGAGGAAGGTGAGGAAGGAAATCACCGTCATCACATTGCTCGCGTTGCCAAAAAAGTTTTCCATTTCAGTTCCTCGTCTTGATCAGGGTGCCCAGGCCTTGCAGGTAAGCCACCAGTGCATCCTCTTCCGTCTTGTTGGCCAGTTCGGCCGGTGCGGCGGCGATTTCTTCTTCCGTGTACGGGTCGCCCATGCGTTTCAGTGCGCGCATCTTCGGCACCACGTCTTCCGGCTTCAGCTTGGTCTGGGCCAGCCACGGGTAGTTGGGCATGTTCGATTCCGGCACCACGTCGCGCGGATTGTTCAGGTGGGTGCGGTGCCATTCGTCGCTGTAGCGGCCTCCAACGCGCGCCAGGTCCGGGCCGGTGCGCTTGGAGCCCCACTGGAACGGACGGTCATACACAAACTCGCCCGCCACCGAGTAGTGGCCGTAACGTTCGGTCTCGGCGCGGAACGGGCGGATCATCTGCGAGTGGCAGGTGTAGCAGCCTTCACGCACGTAGATGTCGCGGCCAGTCAGGCGCAGCGCGGAATAAGGCTTCAGGCCCGCCACCGGCTCCGTGGTCGACTTCTGGAAAAACAGCGGGATGATTTCCACCGCGCCGCCCACCGACACCACCAGCGTGACCAGTGCGATCAGCAGCCAGGGGTTCTTCTCAATCCATTCATGGGAAAATTTCATCTTCTGCTCCGATATGCTGCATTAGGCCGCGAGGCTCATTTCAGGGATGCGCGCACGCGTCGTTTCGCGGCCCTTCAAGGTCATCCAGGTGTTGTAGGCCATGATGCACATGCCGGCCAGGTACAGCACGCCACCCAGGAAGCGCACCACGTAGTACGGGTAGGTTGCCTTCACGCCTTCCACGAAGGTGTAGGTCAGGGTGCCGTCCGGATTCACTGCGCGCCACATCAGGCCTTGCATCACGCCGGCAATCCACATTGCGGCGATATACAGGACGATGCCGATGGTGGCGACCCAGAAGTGCAGGTCGATCAGCTTGGTGCTGTACATCCTGGTCTGTCCGGCCATGCGTGGGATCAGGTAGTAGATCGAACCCATGGTGATGAAGCCCACCCAGCCCAGCGCGCCGCCGTGAACGTGGGCGATGCCCCAGTCGGTGTAGTGCGACAGTGCGTTCACCGTCTTGATCGACATCATCGGACCCTCGAAGGTGGCCATGCCGTAGAAGGACAGGGAAACGATCATCAGCTTCAGGATCGGGTCGGTGCGCAGCTTGTGCCATGCGCCGGAGAGGGTCATCATGCCGTTGATCATGCCGCCCCAGCTTGGCGCCAGCAGGATCAGGGAGAACACCATGCCCAGCGATTGCGCCCAGTCAGGCAGCGCGGTGTAGTGCAGGTGGTGCGGGCCGGCCCACATATAGGTGAAGATCAGCGCCCAGAAGTGCACGATCGACAGCTTGTAGGAATACACAGGGCGCTCGGCCTGTTTGGGGATGAAGTAGTACACCATGCCCAGGTAGCCTGCGGTCAGGATGAAGCCCACCGCATTGTGGCCGTACCACCACTGGATCATCGCGTCCTGCACACCGGTGTACATCGAGTAGGACTTGAACAGCGAAGCCGGCATGCTCATGCCGTTCACCACGTGCAGGATGGTCACTGCCAGGATGTAGCCGCCGAAGAACCAGTTGGCGACGTAGATGTGCTTGACCTTGCGCTTGATGATGGTGCCGAAGAACACCGTCGCGTAGGCGATCCACACCACGGCGATCAGGATCGAGATCGGCCATTCCAGTTCAGCGTATTCCTTGCCGCGGGTGAGCCCCATTGGCAGGGTGACCACGGCGGCCAGGATCACGGCCTGCCAGCCCCAGAACGTAAAGGCTGCCAGCTTGTCGGAGAATAAACGGACCTGGCAGGTGCGCTGGACCACGTAGTACGAAGTGGCGAACAGGCCGCTGATGCCGAAGGCGAAGATCACTGCATTGGTGTGCAGGGGACGCAGGCGGCCGTAGGTCAGCCAGGGAATGTCCAGGTTCAGGGCGGGCCAGGCAAGTTGGGCGGCGATGATGACGCCGACCAGCATGCCCACAACGCCCCACAATATGGTGGCGATCGCGAATTGCTTCACGACCTTGTAGTTGTAGTCCAGTGATTGATCCACTTTGAATTCTCCAGGCAGACACTTTGATGAGATATGTCAAAGGTTACCGAGGAGCACTTCAAAAAAACATGACGTGGATCAAATCCGGTCGTTGTCCTGTAAAACTCGGATTGCAGGACCTACAAGATCGTCGAATTGGCCGTCGTCCGAGGCCTTGAAAAACAGCCACAGCGCGCCAAAAACCAGGCCGACGCTGAGGGGTATGAGCAGGTAAAGCGATTCCATTTCTCAGTTTCCTTATCAATTCCTGCGCAGCCGAAGCGCATTCAGAACGACGATGGCGGAACTGGCCGCCATGCCAACGCCGGACAGCCAGGGGTTCAAAACACCGAAGGCTGCTGCCGGAATGGCAACGATGTTGTACAGCGTGGCCCAGGCCAGGTTCTGGCGGATCACGCGCATGGTTTTGTCTGCACTGCGGGCGGTGTCCGTCAGCAGCGGCAGGCGCGCGTCGAGCAGCACGCAGTCGGCGTGCACTTGTGCCAACGTTGCACCGCTGCCCATTGCGAAAGAGACATCGGCGGCGCTCAGCACGGCGGCGTCGTTGATGCCGTCGCCGACCATCGCCACCACGCCGCCGCGCGCTTGCAGGGCCTGCACATAGGCCAGTTTTTCGTCGGGCAGGCAGTCGCCGATGGCTTCCTTGATGCCCAACTGCGCTGCCACGTTTTCAGCCAGCGCTTGCTGGTCGCCACTCAGCAGCACTACCTCCTTGCCGAGCCGTTGGAAGAATTCAACCGTCCGCCGCGCATCCGGCCGCAGCGCATCGGAGATCAGGAAGCGGCCCAGCCAACGGCCATGCATCCCCAGCCAGACCGTCGTCATCGGCGCCCCTTCCGCCACAGCCCGGCCCAACGGCGGCACTGGGCTACCTGCAATGCCGGCCACGTAGGCTGCGGTGCCAAGGCGGTAGCGCACGCCGTTGACCATGCCTTCCATGCCCTGCCCTGCCAGCTCCTGCAGGCAGGTGGCGCCAGCCGCGCCGGCGCCATGCGCGTCGGCGGCATTGCTGATGGCCCGCGCAATCGGGTGAGCGCTGCCGGCTTCCAGCGCCGCCGCCACGCGCAAGATGCCGATGATCCTCGCACCGTCGACCGCATCGACACTCTGCACGGTCGGCCGGCCTTCGGTCAGCGTACCGGTCTTGTCGAACACGATATGGGTAGCGCGATGCAGGGTCTCCAGGACATGCGGCTGGACGACCAGCGCCCCTTTGCCGAGCAGGCAGTCAGTTGCCGCGGCCAGTGCCGACGGCGTTGCCAGCGACAAGGCGCATGGGCAGGACACCACCAGCACCGCTATCGCCACCGGCCACGCGCGCGCTGCATCGTGCCAGGTCCAGAACCCAAAGCTGGCCGCAGCAAACAGCAGCAGCGCGGCGACAAACCAGGAGGCAGCACGATCCGCCCACTGCGCAATCTGCGGCTTGGCGCTGCCGGCACGTTCGATCAGCTTGAGCAAGCCGGCAAGCGTGCTTTCGCGGGCTGGCTTCTCGACACGCAGCACGACCGGGCTGCCGGCGTTCACGGCGCCACCGGGGATTGTGTCGCCGACAGCCTTGCGCTGCGGGGCACTCTCGCCGGTCAGCAGCGAGAGATCGACAGCCGTGCTGCCTTCCACCACGACGCAATCGGCCGCCACGCCTTCGCCGCCTTTGACGACGATATGGTCGCCGGCCACCAGCGCGCTGGCTGGCACGGGGGCTGCATCGCGCAGGTCCGGCCACGCGGCCAGGCGCTGTGCCATCTCCGGCACGCCATGGCGCAGGCGCGACAAGGCGCTGGCTGCCTTGCGGCGCGCTACCATTTCCAGGTAGCGGCTGGCCAGCAGCAGGAAAATGAACATGGTGACGGAGTCGTAATACACCTCGCCATGACCACGGAAGGTCGATACCGCGCTACCGATGAAGGCCGCCAGGATGCCCAGCGCCACTGGCACATCCATGCCGAGCACGCGCGCCTTCAGGCTGGCCCAGGCGCCTTTCAGGAATGGTTGGGCGGAATAGGCAATGGCGGGCAGCGTCAGGAGCAGGCTGGCCCAGCGCATCAGGCTTGCCATGCTGGCATCCAGCGTTCCGTCGTCGCCAGCCATGTATTCGGGAGCCACGTACATCATCACCTGCATCATCGACAGGCCGGCTACGAAAAGCTGGCGGCCCAGCGTGCGGCTAGCTTTCTGCAACTGCGCATCGTGACGGGTGGCGTCGTAAGGCCAGGCGTTGTAGCCGATGCTGCGCACCGCTTCCAGCAGCGCCGCAGCCGTGGTCTTGTCCTTGTGCCAGCGGATGAACAGCTTCTCGGTGGCGACGTTCAGGTTGGCCTGTTGTACGCCTTCGACCTGGCGCAGCCGGTGCTCGATCAGCCACACGCAGGCGGCGCATCGGATGCCTTCCACCAGCAAGGTGGTTTCGCGGGCATCGCCATCGTTGACGATGTTCGGATCGTCTTCCGGCAGGGCCAGGGCGGCCGGCACCAGTGTCGATGTGCCTGCCGGCGCCGCGAGCCCGTTTCGCTCGCGGTAATAACTCGCCTGGCCGATATCGACGATGGTTTGCGCGACAGCCGCGCAGCCAGGACAGCACATTGCACGTTCCACGCCTTCAATGTTCACATGCCAGTTGGCGCTTGCGGCTACCGGCTGGCCGCAATGGAAGCAGGCCGCAATCTCATTCATCATCATGGCTGCACCGTCAGGCAAAGTACGTCGAACCATGCATGCTGGCCGCCGCTGGCAGCGCGGGCTAATCCCAGCACGCCGAAGCCCAACACCAGCAGGCCGCAGGCAACGCGCACCGAGCGCTGTTGCAGGTACCTGCGCAATTTGGCGCCGGCCATGCCCATCGCCAGCAGCATAGGCAGCGTGCCAAGGCCGAAGGCGCCCATGACCAGTGCGCCATCCAGGGCGGAGCTGGAGAGCATGGCGGTCAGCAGCATGCTGTAGACCATGCCGCAAGGCACCCAGCCCCACAGGCCGCCCAGGGCCAGCGCCTTCAGCGGCGTATCCATTGGCAGCAGCGGTTTGACCAAAGGCTGTACGCGGCGCCACAGGATGCCGCCCGCCGCCTCCAGGCGGGCCAGGCCGCGCCAGGCATCCATCAGGTAAAGGCCCATGGCAACCAGCATTAGGTTGGCCATCCAGTAGGCCGCCAACTGTGCCGATGCCATTTGCGCCAGGCCGGCGATGCTGCCAGCGATGCCGCCGGCGATCGCGCCAGCCAGCATGTAGCTGCCGATACGGCCGGTGTTATAGGCCAGCACGTGGACAACTTCGGCCGCGTTTGCGCCGGCCCATGCCATGGTGGCAGTACCACCCGCGCCCACGCGCGCGATCGGGATCACGCGCGTGCGCGCCGGCGCGGCGGACGGACCGCCAACGCTGAACGCGCTGACGATGCCGCCGCACATGCCGGCGCAATGCACACTGCCGGCCAGGCCGGCAATCAGGATGGGCAGCAGGTTCATGGACTCCTCAAATGGTGCGCGAGAAGCGCAGCGTATGCACCTGCCCCGGCGCCGTCCCTGCCGCGCGGTCGGCAGCCAGGTGGCGGTCGAACACCATGCAGATATTGCGGATCAGCAGGCGGCCCTTCGGCGTGACGGAGATCCAGTCATCCTCGATCGCCAGCAAGCCATCGCGCTCGAACTCGCGCAGCTTTTCCAGTTCCTTGGCGAAGTACTGCTTGAAGCGGATCGGGTAGCCCAGTTCCAGCGCCGAGATCGACAGCTCGAAATTGCACATCAGGTTCTGGATCACCATGCGGCGCAGCAGGTCGTCGTTGTCCATGGCATAGCCGCGTGCGATCGGCAGTCGGCCTTCATCCAGTCGCGCATAGTATTCGTCCAGCGTTTTCTCATTCTGGCTGTAGGTGCCGTTCACCGAGCTGATGGCCGACACGCCCAGCGCCACCAGGTCAGTCTCGGCGTGGGTCGAGTAGCCCTGGAAGTTGCGGTGCAGGCGGCCCTGGCGCTGTGCCACGGCCAGGTCGTCATTCGGCTTGGCGAAATGGTCCATGCCGATGTAGACATAACCAGCCTTGGTCAGTCGCTCGATGCACAGGGCCAGCATGTCCAGCTTCACGGCCGGCGTTGGCAGCTCGTCTTCCGCGATGCGGCGCTGCGGCTTGAACAGGTGCGGCATGTGCGCGTAGTTGTACAGCGCGATGCGGTCGGGATTGGCCTCGATCACCTTGTCCATGGTGGCCTGCATGGTGGTCATGCTTTGCTTCGGCAAGCCGTAGATCAGGTCCACGCTGATGGAGCGGAAGCCGGCGTCGCGCGCCGCCTGGATCACCGCCAGGGTTTCCTCGGCAGGCTGGATGCGGTTGACGGCCTTCTGCACCTCGGGATCGAAGTCCTGCACGCCCATGCTGACGCGGTTGAAGCCTTGCTTGCGCAGCGTATGGATACGCTCCGCATCGACGGTGCGCGGATCGATCTCGATCGAGTACTCGCCCTCTTCGTCCGGTGCGAACTCGAAGTGCTTGCGCATGTGCGCCAGCAGCTCGCCCATTTGCTCATCGCTCAGGTAGGTCGGGGTGCCGCCGCCGAAGTGCAGCTGCTCCACGCGGTTCATGCCGGCGAACAGCTTGCCCTGCATATCGATTTCCTGCTTCAGGTAGCCGAGATAGGTTACTGCCTTGCTGCGGTCCTTGGTCACCACCTTGTTGCAGGCGCAGTAGTAGCAGACCACGTTGCAGAACGGGATATGGACGTACAGCGACAGCGGTGCACGCGCGCCGCGCATGCGCAGGTTGGCTTGCGCCTCGATGAAGCTGGAGTAGCCGAAGTCCGGCTTGAAGCGGTCGGCCGTCGGATACGAGGTGTAGCGCGGGCCGGAAGTGCTCAAGCGGTTGATCAGCTCTGCGTCAAACTGTACGGTTGGTTCTGCGATGTTGTTCATGATTTTCTCGTTCGGTATCAGGCTGCCAGGCGTTTAGGGGCCTGGCGGGTTTGCTGCGCGCCGCGTGCCGAATTGACAGCCGCCAGGCGCGCGTGGCGGGTGCGTTCAAATTTGAACAGGCTGAAAGCGTCGCGCAGGTGGCCGGCCTCGTCGGCCAGGCTGACTGCCGCAGCGGCGGCTTCTTCGACCAGGCCGGCGTTCTGCTGCGTGACCAGGTCCATGTGGTTGACGGCCTGGTTGACCTGGTCCACGCCAATGCTCTGTTCGCGGGATGCGGTGGAAATCTCGTGCATGATGGTGGTGACCTGCTTGACCGAGTTCACCACCTGGTCCATGGTGGCGCCGGCGCGTTGGGCCCGCTCCATGCCGGTGCTGACTTTCTCCACCGAGACTTCGATCAGTTGCTTGATGTCCTTGGCGGCAGCGGAGGAACGCTGCGCCAGGTTGCGCACCTCGCTTGCCACCACGGCGAAACCACGGCCCTGTTCCCCGGCACGCGCCGCTTCGACAGCGGCATTCAGCGCCAGGATGTTGGTCTGGAAGGCGATGCCTTCGATCAGGCCGATGATGTCGACCACGCGCCTGGAGGAGGAATTGATTTCGTCCATCGTCGCGATCACTTCGGACACGATCTCGCCACCCTGCACCGCCACGTCGGAAGCGCTGAGCGCCAGGTCGTTCGCTTCCATCGAGTTCTCGGCATTGGCCTTCACGGTCGACGAGAATTCTTCGATGCTCGACGCGGTTTTTTCCAGGCTGGCGGCCTGCGATTCGGTACGGCCTGCCAGGTCGGCATTGCCGGCGGCGATCTGCTTGGTCGCCACCGCCATCGCATCGATATTGAAACGCACGTCGCGGATGGTGGCGATCAGGTTGTTATTCATTTGCTGCAGGGCGCGCAGCAACTGGCCCATTTCGTCGGTGCTGTCGGTATCGAAGGAGCCGGTCAGGTCGCCGGCGGCGATCAGGCGCGCGCCGTCCAGGGCGCGGCCCAGCGGCTGCAGCATGCTGGTGCGCAGCGTGTACCAGAGGAACACGTTGATCAGGAAGCCGAAGGCGGTGGCGCCGAAGATGCCCCAGCGCGTCACATCGCTGGTGCCGTCCGCAAACAGCGCCGCAACGCAGACCGCGATCTGCAGCACATTGACCACGCTGGTGGCCAGCCAGATACGCATCGCCAGCGACACGTGGCTCAGGCGCGCCATCACGTTCGACAGGCCCAGGCGCACGATCTGGCCGTTCTTGATGCGGATATTGGCGGCGCCGGCAGCGATCTTGCGGTAAGCCTCGGTCGCGGCAGCAACCTGGCCGCGCTCGGCCTTGGTGCGCACCGACATATAGCCGGTGGTGCGGCCATTTTCCTTGATCGGGGTGATATTCGCCTTGACCCAGTAGAAATCGCCATTCTTGCAGCGGTTTTTCACCAGGCCGGTCCAGGGGATGCCGGCGCGGATGGTTTGCCACAGGTCGGCAAACGCTTCCGGCGGCATGTCGGGGTGGCGGATGATATTTTGCGGTTGGCCAACCAGCTCCGCAGCGGAGAAGCCGCTGATGTGCTCGAAGTAAGGATTGACGTAGACGATATTGCCTTCCAGGTCCGTCTTGGAGACGATGGCCTGGTCTTCGTCCAGTTCTACTTCCTGCTTGGTTACCGGTAAATTCTTACGCATCGCGCGCTCCCTGTTGACTTTCTTGCCATAACGCAAGATCACAGGGATAAGTCTAGGGACTTAGGCGCGCTTTTTTAATGATGTAGATCAAATCTGGCAGGGTTGGCCTGTCAGGCCACTTCCGCCTGGATTGCCGAACTGTCACGAACATTCTTTTGCACCGCCACGGCGGCGAACAGGCTCAGCGAGAAAGCCATGCCATAAAAGCCTTTTTCGCTGAGTGCCAGGTTGGCATTCCACAGGCCGACGCCCAGCAGCAGGATGGCGGAAGCGGTCGAAATCCAGCACAGGCCGAAGTACATATTCGACACCCGGATGCCTTCCACCTTGTCGCGCACCGACTTTTGCAGCGACACGGCCGCGAACAGGCCGTACAGCAGCAGGGTCAGGTAATAGCCTTTCTCGTTCAGCGCCATCTGGGCATTCCACAGGCCGGCGAGGAAGGCGCCGGCGCCCAGCAGCAGGGCGGTCCAGGAGGCGCCGACAAAGGCGCCGGAAGGTCGGTGATGGGTCGACATAAGGTCTCCTTGTTAAAAATGACAGTGTGCGGCCAGGCCGGCGCTTAGCGCTTGAGCGCGCTCAACAGTTTGCTGCCGATGGTGACGACGGCCAGCACGATGGCACCGGCAAGCACGCCGCCGATTGTGTCCAGCACGGACGGGGTCACGGCAGCCAGCAGGGGGCCAACGCCGCCCACCGAAGCGGCAGCTTCGGCCGCGTGGTGGATCACCTCATGTGCGCCCGGGATGCCATGGGTCAGGATGCCACCGCCGACCATGAACATGGCTACGGTACCGGCCACCGACAGGAATTTCATCAGCTTGGGCGCGGCATTCAGCAGGAAACGGCCCGAGGCCTGCACGCCGGCGCCGGCACGCTTGCTCAGGTAAAGGCCGGCGTCGTCCATCTTCACGATGGCGCCTACCAGGCCATACACGCCGATGGTCATCACAATGGCGATACCGACCAGCACGGTCAACTGCTGCAGGAAGGTAGCGGTCGCCACGGTGCCCAGGGCAATCACGATAATCTCGGCCGACAGGATGAAGTCGGTGCGCACGGCGCCCTTGACCTTTTCCTTTTCCATTGCCACCAGGTCAACACTCTGGTTCGCGTCGACCAGCTCCTTGTGGTGCTGTTCGTCTTCCGCGTCCGAATGCAGGAACTTGTGGGCAATCTTTTCGAAACCTTCGAAGCACAGGTAGGCGCCGCCCAGCATCAACAGGGGCGTAATCGCCCAAGGAGCGAAATAGCTGATCGCCAGCGCGGCAGGCACCAGGATCGCCTTGTTGATCATCGAACCTTTCGCGACTGCCCAAACAACAGGCAGTTCACGGTCGGCTTGCACGCCCGCGACCTGCTGCGCGTTCAGCGCCAGGTCGTCGCCCAGCACACCCGCGGTCTTCTTGGCCGCCACTTTGCTCATGGCAGCCACATCGTCCAGGATGGTGGCAATATCGTCGATCAGTGCAAGCAGGCTGGAACCGGCCATGTCGTATAACTCCAAAGAAAAATTACAGGATCGACAATCTAACACGCCGCCGCTGCGAGCGGGCACCTTCAACGCTACAATGAACTCTTTATTCGTCGGTAATCGGTCATGACTTTCACCACCTGGATCACCTTTGTCATTGCTGCCTGCATCATTGCCGTGTCGCCTGGTTCGGGCGCGGTGTTGTCAATGTCGCATGGCTTGTCCTATGGCGTGAAGCGCACTTCCGCCACCATCCTCGGCCTGCAACTGGGCTTGCTGCTGGTGCTGGCGATTGCCGGCGCGGGCGTTGGCTCCCTGCTGCTGGCCTCGGAAGTCGCCTTCAGCGTGGTCAAGACGGTCGGCGCCCTGTACCTGATCTGGCTGGGCATCAGCCAGTGGCGCGCCAGGGTCGCTGCCGGCGAAGGCGTGCACGCCACGCACCAGGCGCTGCCGACATTCCGCAAGCGCGTGATGATCGGCTTCCTGACCAACGCTACCAACCCGAAGGGCATCATTTTCATGGTGGCCGTGCTGCCGCAGTTCATCAACCAGCATGCGCCGCTGCTGCCGCAACTGGCCATCCTGGCGGCGACCATGTGCGTGATCGACCTGGTGGTGATGCACAGCTACGCCTTCCTGGCGTCGTCAATGCAGCGCTTCTTCCGCGAATCTTCTGCCATCAAGGTACAAAACCGCGTCTTCGGCGGCCTTCTGATGTTTATTGGCGGCGCCCTGTTCTTCGTCAAGCGGGGAGCGGCCCAGGCATGACGACCCGGTTCCGGCATTACAAAGGTGGCCTTTACGAGCTGGTGTGCGAAGCAACGCTGGAATCCGACTTGAGCACGATGATCGTGTACAAGGCCGCCAACGGCTCCATCTGGTGCCGTCCGCGCGAGGTTTTCTTCGAAATCATCGAGGTGGATGGCAAAAAGGTGCAGCGCTTCACCCCCATTTGAAATTATTTGTAACTTGCGTCCTCGCCAAGGGGGCTCAGGCGTTATATAAAAACAAAAACGCCGCAGACGTTCCCTTGGAGAGATAGAAATGAGCCGCAAGATTAAGCAGTTCCTGATGTTGGCAGCCCTGGTTGCAGTCACCTCGGTCGCCTTGGCCGATCCCCCCGCCCGGGTGGGGCGAGTCACCGTCACCGAAGGCAGGGTGACCATGCTCGTCAACGGCGAAGAAGAATCCGGCAACCTGATGAACTGGCCGGTCACCAGCGAAAACCACCTGACAACCGCCTCCGGGGCCCGCGCGGAATTCCGCGTCGGCTCCGCAGCCATTCGCCTGGATGGCGATACCGATATCGAGGTGCAGGAGCTGGATGACGACCGCCTGGTGCTGCGCCTGAATTACGGCTCCGCTGCCGTGCGCGTCCGCGATCCCGGCATGCTTAACGAATTCGAATTCCTCACCCCGCAAGCGCGCGTCACGTTGACCGAACCAGGTTCTTTCCGCGTCGACACCGAACGCGCGCCCGACACCAGCGTGGTCAATGTCTTCGCCGGCAACATCCGTGTCGAAGGCGCCGGCACCATGCTGACAGCCCGCGCCGGCAAGCGCGTGGAAGTGCGCGGTGACGACATCTTCACCGCGCTGGCACGGCGTGACGATTTCGACAACTGGGTCTCCGGCCGCGACCGCCGCGATGAAGGCATGGTCGCCTCGCGCTATGTGCCGGCCGACATGACCGGCTACGAAGACCTGGATAATTACGGCAACTGGGTCGAAGACCGCGAATACGGCACAGTCTGGTTCCCGCGCGCCGTGCCGGTCGGCTGGGCACCTTACCGCGACGGCCGCTGGGTCTGGATCTCGCCTTGGGGCTGGACCTGGGTCGATAATTCGCCATGGGGCTATGCCCCGTTCCACTACGGCCGCTGGGTCGTGGTGAGCGGCCGCTGGTGCTGGACGCCAGGCCGTGTGGTTGGCCGCCCGGTGTGGTCGCCAGCGCTGGTGGGCTGGGTCGGGGGCAACAATTGGAGCGTGAGCTTCGGCTCTGGCCGCTCGAGCCCTGCGGTTGGCTGGTATCCACTGAACCCGCGCGACCCGTATGTGCCGGCCTACCGCATGTCGGCGGATTTCGAACGCCGCCTGGCCTGGAATCACCGCACCAACGATCGCTGGCGTGAGCGTTACCAGGACCGCGACCACGACGGCCGCCGCGATGGCGTGACCGCCCTGCCGAGCGACCAATTCGGCCGGGGCCGCCATATTCCGGTAACGAACGGAGCACGTGTCACGCCGCAAGATGTGCGCAATGTGCCGATCATGACTGCGCCGCCAGTGCTGGCCTCCAGCCTGCAGCGTCCTCAGCGCCAGGATCCGCTGCCGAACCGTGAAGAGCGCTTCAACCGCGACCGCGACGACCGCTTCAACCGCGACCGTGGCCAGGATCGCCGCGCCGAGCGCCAGGAGCAGCAACGCCAGCCGCTGCTGCAGACCCAGCCGCAAGTACAACAGCCGCAGCAGGTAACGGCGCAACCGCAGCCGCAGCCGCGCCAGAACTGGACCCGTACCGACAATGACGACCGCGATAACTGGCGTGGCCGCAATTCGCGCGAGGAGCCGCGCCGTTCCGGCATCATCACGGCGCCTCAGCAACAGTCCCAGTTCCAGGTCGCGCCGCCGCAAGTGCAGCAGCAGCCACAACCGCAGCCGCAGCCGCAACCTCAGCCTCAGCCTCAGCCGGTGGAACAGCCACGCCACGGGCGCTTTTTTGGCGGGGGCGAGCGTGAAGACCGCGGCCGCCGCGAAGCGCCGCAGATGCAGGTGTCCCCGGCCCGCCCGGCGCAGATGTCGCCACCGGCACAGCAGGCCCAGCCACAACCGCAGCCCCAGCCGCAAGTGCAGGCGCAGCAGCCCCAGCCCCAGCCGCAACAGCACCAGCAGCAACAGCAACAGCGCCGAGACTCGCGCGAGCGTGCTCAGGAGCGCCAGGACAACGACGGCAACCGCCGCTAAGTCATGAAGCGGTAGCGAAAGCGGGATAGGCTGCGCGCCTTGTCCCGACTATTCGCCCGCATGTGGATGAAAAATCTTCAGCCAGCCGGGCCGCAGGGCCTAGGCTGGCTTTTTTTCACCTGCTGATCTTGGCGCGCTGGCGAATGCGCTCGCGCCACTCGCCCAGCGCCGACAGCGCGCCATGGAATTCGCGCTCGATCAGGTCAGCTTCCGCCTCCGTTACCTTGCCATCGAGCAGGGCCTCCGACACCGCCTCCGCCACCGCGCCCACCTGGGCCATCACCTTGCAGACAGTCTGCGACAGGTCGTCATTGCTCACGTCATCGGGGATCGGCACCATGAAGGCCGCCATGCCATGGCGCGTCAGCAGCGCATGCAGCGGCAGCATGGCCTCATGCACACCGGCCTTGTGACACAGGTCGACGATAGTCGAAACCTCCTCGAACGAGGGGTAATGCGAGGCGATGGTCGGCGCCAGCTTATTACGCAGCACATTGGCCGAAATGCCCATTTGCTGGGCAAGTGCCTCGATACCGCCGGGGAAAGTACGCGCCACCTTATACAGCGCGTCGTGCTGGTTCATGTCCAGGTATTTCTTAGTCATGGTGAAGCTGGCCTTTTTTTACCGATGCAGTCGGATTGTTTGAAAGATATGCTGATTTTCATCGAAAGTTTAACTACCTGACAACGGTGAAATTCATGTTAAAGCGCACTCGCTTCGCGGCCATCATGGCAATCGTGGTGGCAATTGTAGTCGCCAACACGGCCGATGCCCGTCCGGGCAGCTCGTACCGCAGCGGTTTTTCCTCGGGCCGGAGCACGGTGTCGCGCAGCGTCAGCACGCCGAAACAGCCAAGTTTCGGCACCTTCGGCCAGCGCCAGTCGCCGCCACCGGCTGCAGCGCGCACGCCACAACGCGACTCTGCGATGTCGCGCGACCTCGACCGCCGCGCGGCACAGGACCAGGCGATGCGTACTTACGACACGCGGCGCGCCGCCACAAGCGGCCAGGCAGCAACTGGCAGTTCCGGCACCACGCCTCCGCTGCCCCCGCTCGACCCGGTGGTTCCCGGCGGCCGAAGTGGCGGTAGCGGCGGCTACAACAGCGGTGCTTATGCACAGCATGGCGCCCCAAATAGCGGCTCGACCAGTGCGCCAGCCCCGGTAATCGTCCGTGACAGCAGCAACGGCTGGCTGTGGGGCATTGGCGGTTTCATGCTGGGCCGCGCCGCAAGCGGCCACGCCGCTCCCGCCCCGGCTCCGGCACCCCAGCCAATGCCGCCGGCGCAGCCTGCCGACGTCAGCGGCAACACCGGCGCCATGGCAGATGCGGCTGGTGCCAGCGACATCGCCACCTCGGCTGGGGCCTCAGGCGCGGTAGTAGAGCAGGCACGCCAGCCCCAGGTGCAAGCCCCGGCCGCCAAGCCGGCCGCGCACGAATCGAGCACCCTGGCCAAGCTGGCAGTAGCCCTGCTGGTTGGCGGCCTGGTCTGGCTGGCCTGGAAAGCCTTCCGCCTGATGGCTGGAGCACAGGACGTGAAAAAGAACGCTAACTACTCGTTTGAAAGGAACTAAGGAATGGGCTGGAAAGACGCCATCGAATACCTGCGCAGCGGCGCCAAGCGCCGCGGTGTCGAAAGCGACGCGCCGCAGTCGGAAGACCGTGGCCTGCCGCTGGAAGCCAGGATTGGCAGCGTGGTCGACCTGCAAGCCTCGCCACTGCTGCGCGCCAACGCCAATGGCTCCCTGGTCGCGCTGCCGGAAGCGGAAGACAGCCGGATCCTCGCCATCTCCCAGTTCAAGCTGTCGATGGCCGGCCGCCTGTACCGCTATTACCTGGCCAAGGGCGACGAGGACGAGCGCGAGAAGTTCCTCCAGCTCTACGTGGATGAGCATGGCGAAGTGAAGGAAATCCTGTATTGCACACAACTGGTGCGCTTCATCCCCACCAGCGTGGAAGACCAGGACGCTTTTACCGGTGCCGATGGTTGCGGCCTGGGCGACTTGCAGTTCAGCCTGTGGCGCAGCCAGTTGGAGGAAAGCGGCGCCGACAGCGCAGTACTGGCTACCGCCTTCGGCGAACAGGAAGCGCTGGACTTCGAACGTGATGTGGGCGACCCGAATGCCGGTTTCGTCCCGCCTTTCACGGGTACGGAAACCCGCATCGACGAAGCCAGCGGCATGCAGGGCTTGAAGCAAGAGCTGTACTTCATGCCCTACGCCCGTCAGTTGGGCGACGGCAGCAAGGAATATCTGCTGATCACGACGGAGATTGTCCAAAGCGTGAACGGCGATGCAAGGAAACGCGGAATTCACGTCGACTTCGTAGTGGGAATTCCGGTGGAGCAGGAACGGCTGGTCATCCAATAACGACCGCCGCATTGGTGAATTGAACTTAACTGAAAGGATGCAAAAAATGAGCAACTCGAATGGCTGGGCCCTGACTGCACGACTGATTTCCAAGCACTTTGGCGCCCTGGGCGACCGCGTGTCGGAAGCGATCGCCAGTTTTGACCCGGAAACGGCGACCGAGGCCGACCGCGACCGCCTGGCCGACACTCTGCGCAGCGCCGCCCAAAAGCTGGCCCAGGCCCGCGCCGCCTTCAACAAGGAGCGCGACGACGTGGTCCGCCTGCGCAAGCTGATCGAAACCGACGAAAAGGCCACCGGCACCCTGGCCGAACGCCTGGCCGCCGGCCAGATTTCGGAAGCGACGATCAACCTGTTCTGCGACGAGCTGGAAGCCAATAAGGGCCGCCTGCCGCAGGAAATCCAGGAGGAAGCCGACGCCCAGGCTTACATGGAAGAGCTGCAAAAGATTGTCGACGCGCTGTCGCAGCAACTGGCCGACTTCGACGCCGCCGCCAAGAAAGCGATGCAAGCCCTGTCCCAGGCCAAGGCCCAACGCGAACTGCAGCAAGTACGGGCAGACCGTCAGAGCCAGCTTGCCAGCCTGTCCGGCATGCGCGGCAACACCAATGCGCTGAATGCGCTGACCAAGCGTGCCCAGCAGATCAGCAACGAAGCCGAAGGCATGAAGATCGTCTCCGACATCGGCCAGCGCCCATACGACCAGGCTGCCGAAATCGACGCAATCCGCAAATCCGTCACTAACCCGGTGAACGGCAGCGAGTCGGCCCTGGAACGCCTGCAACGCCTTTCCGGTAACGTCGCGGCTGCGTAAGGCAATTGCATAGCAACCACACTAGCGCGGCGTTCAACCCTCGCTAGTGTTCAGCTTTTGGGGCGGAACTTGTCTTGGCTGAAGCCGCTGACATCGAACTCGAATACCGGGTTGCCGTTTTGATAGACCTCCGGAGAAATGCGAACTATCTTCGCTTTCTTCATACTGTTGAGAAATTGATCGTAGTTGCTGATAAAAAGCGTTTTAGAACTGTGATCGGATGGGCCATTTGCCGAATATTTTGTCGGCTTTCCATTGTCGAAGCGGACGAGGACAGAGCAGGCCTGGTATGAGCGGCACAGGAGTTGGCCGCGTTCAATGGAAAAGATCATGTCCTTTCCATATTTAGGGTCTATCCGAAGATCCAATGTAGCGTGCTGCTCGCCCCGATAAGGAGAGTCAAAATTGACGGTATTAGTGCTTTTGACCGAGGCAAAGTAAGTGGTCCCGCCACTCATTTTGTCTTCGGATGCCGTGTAATCCCATTGTTTGCCTGAATTGTCCTCGCCAGCTTTCGCATCGGAACCCGCAGCGGGTTTCTGAGTTGAACCAGCTGCATGCGCTTTAAGATTCTGGTTTTCCGCTTCTAGTTCAGCAATCTTCTTTTTGGCAGCCTCTAATTCATAGCTGCTGCCGTTGCAACCGGCCATCAGCGCACCTGAGATCATTAAAGCAAATGGGACAACGAATTTCATAGTTGGCGATTAGTAAGGGAAATTAGTAAAAAATTATTGTTGCCAAGTATTTCGTCTTTTTCGCCTGCTGTCCAGCCCGAAGCAGCGGGCTTGAAAATCAGCAAGAAGGACCCACTTAGCTATCGATGTAAAATGGAACCCGGCGCACTCGCACCGCGCCGGGTCTTTTTTTTGTTACACGATTGGAAAAATCATGATGAAACCCATCCCGCCTGAAGAGTCCCTCATTGAGTACCCGAGCGACTTCCCGATCAAGGTGATGGGCGCCACCCACGACGCCTTCGCCCCCACGATCATTGAGGTAGTGGTCGAGCACGACCCGACTTTCCACGAAGGGAAGCTGGAGTCGCGTCCATCCGCGAAGGGCAATTACACCAGCCTGACCTGCACCGTGCGCGCTACCAGCCGCGAGCAGCTGGACAATATCTATCGCGCCTTGTCCGGCCACCCAATGGTCAAGATGGTGTTGTAAGGAGCTGGCTGCGGGCGATTTCTGCCTTCAGCCACTCACGGAAGGCCCGCACCTGCGGTTTCCGCAAGGCGCCGGGCGGACTGACCAGGTAGTAATCGTCCGGGCAAGGCGAGGCGATATCGAATAGCCGCAGCAACTGGCCCGACGCAATCTCCTGCATCGCCACCACATGGCGCACCAGCGCCACCCCGTCGCCATCGACGGCGGAGCGTATCAGCATCGACAAATCCTCGAACATCACGCCGCCGGAAGGCTCCGGCAAGTCCAGCCCGGCTGCCCGGAACCAGGGCGCCCAAGGTTCATTCGATCGCAGCAAAGTCGCCTTCCCCAGGTCCTGGGGACAAGCAGGAAGTTGTCCACCGCGATAGTGAGGACTCGCTACCGGATAGTAAATCTCGCCGATCAATCGCTCCACATCGAGCCCGGGATACTTGCCTCGGCCGAAGCGGATGCCGACATCGATTCCCTCCCGCACCAGGTCCTGCAAAGCCCCGCTGGCCTGCAAGATCACCTCGATGGTCGGATGCTGCTCGATGAATTGCCCCAACCGCGGCGCCAGCCAGCGCGCTGCAAACGAAGGAATCGCCGTCACGCTCAGGCGCTGCACGCCATCCGGCGGCCGCAGCTCGGCTGCGCCGTCCGCCAATTCCGCCAGGCAGCGCGCCACCGTCGCAGCATAGCGCCGCGCCTCCGGCGTCGCCGTCACCTGCTTTCCGTTGCGGACGAACAGCTGCACACCCAGTTCTTCCTCCAGCCCGCGCACCTGGTGGCTGATCGCACCATGCGTCAGGCACAGCTCCGCAGCTGCGCGCGAGAAGTTCTCGTGGCGCACCGCCGCCTCAAAGGCGCGCAGGGCAGACAAATTCGGCAAACGCATATCGTTGTGAGAAAAACTAACCAGGCAATTGAAAATATATCGTTTTGGCAAGCATGAAGCAAGGCATACCATGTGAATAAACCTAACCAAGCCGGAGCCCCGCCATGAGCCTCAAACTGTATGTGGACAGTCAATTCACCAGCCCTTACGCCATTTCAGCCTTCGTCGCGCTGCGCGAAAAAGGCCTCGATTTCGAACTCGAGACTGTGGACCTGGAAGCCGGCAAGAACAAGGAACTGTCCTATACCGGCAAGGCACTGACCGGTCGCGTGCCCTGCCTGGTACACAATGACTTCATGCTGACGGAGTCGAGCGCCATCACCGAATACCTGGACGAGATGTTTCCAGCCCCGGAACACCGAGCGCTTTACCCGGTGCTGCCCCAGAAACGCGCAGTCGCCCGCCAGATCCAGGCCTGGGTGCGCAGCGACCTGGGCGCACTGAGGGAAGAGCGCAGCACCTACACGGTGTTCTACCGCCGCGCCGAACAGCCGCTGTCCCCCGCCGCCCAAGCGGCGGCGGATAAGCTGGTGCACCTGGCGGAACGCGTGATCGACGGCCCCTACCTGTTCGGCCGCTGGTGCATCGCCGATACCGACCTGGCCATCATGCTGAGCCGCCTGGTGATGAACGGTGACCCGGTGCCGCAAAAGCTTAAGGATTACGTCGCGCACCAATGGCAGCGGGAGTCTTTGCAAGATTGGCTAAAGAACATCAACCTGATGCCAGCTTAAGGAAATCGGCATAAAACTGCTCAGTCATTAAGCAGTGAAAGGGCGAGGCCGGTATAATGGCGGGGCTTTTCCCGACCTGTAGCCCTATGCCTATCCAGCCGGCGGTGATCCGCCATCTCGGCCAAGCCGAATACGAGCCAACTTTCGCAGCGATGCGCGCCTTCACCGACGCGCGCCAGGAAGATACGCCCGACGAACTGTGGATCGTCGAGCACCCGCCCGTCTATACGCTGGGCCTGGGCGCCGACCGCGGCCACTTGCTGGCCGGAGCAACCTCGATTCCCACGGTGCAGACCGACCGCGGCGGCGAGGTGACTTTCCACGGTCCCGGCCAGGTCGTGATCTACCTGATGATGGACCTGCGCCGCAACAAGAAAGGCGGCAAGCTGTACGCCCGCCAGTTCGTCAACAAGATCGAAGAAGCGATCATCAATGTGCTGGCCGCGTATAATCTCGCCGGTGAGCGCATCGAAGGTGCGCCCGGCATCTACATCGCCAATGGCCCGAAAAAAGGCGCCAAGATCGCCGCCCTCGGCTTGAAGGTGCGCGGCAATGGCTGCACCTACCACGGCGTATCGCTGAACGTGGGCATGGACCTGGCCCCCTTCACCTGGATCAATCCCTGCGGTTACGCAGGCCTGGAAACCATCGACATGCGTTCGATGGGCGTGGATGTCCCGCTGGCCGATGTCCAGCAGGCCCTGGCTAATGAGCTGGTCAACCAGCTGCAGGTGGCCGAACCTGAATTAACTTGAAAGCAAGCAGCTATGACTTACAACCCAAGCGACAAGCAAAAAGGCGCCGACAAGACCTCCCGCATCCCGATCAAGATCATCCCGATCGAACAGGCAGAACGCCTGAAGAAGCCGGAGTGGATCCGCGTGAAAGCAGCATCGCATTCTTCCCGCTTCTACGAGATCAAGGACATCCTGCGCGAGAACAAGCTGGTGACCGTGTGCGAAGAAGCGAGCTGCCCGAACATCGGCGAATGCTTCGGCAAGGGTACTGCTACCTTCATGATCATGGGTGACAAGTGCACCCGTCGCTGCCCGTTCTGCGACGTGGGCCACGGCCGTCCTGACCCGCTGGACACCCAGGAGCCGATCAACCTGGCCAACACCATCGCCAAGCTGCGCCTGTCCTACGTGGTGATCACCTCCGTGGACCGAGACGACCTGCGCGACGGCGGTGCCGGCCACTTCGTCGAGTGCATCACCAAGACCAAGGAACTGTCGCCCAAGACCCAGATTGAAGTGCTGGTGCCCGATTTCCGCGGCCGCCTGGAAAAGGCGCTGGATATCTTCGCCGACGGCCTGCCGGACGTGATGAACCATAACCTGGAAACCGTGCCACGCCTGTACAAGGAAGCCCGCCCAGGCGCCGACTACCAGCACTCGCTGACCCTGCTGAAAGACTTCAAGGCACGCTACCCGCACGTCAAGACCAAGTCCGGCCTGATGGTCGGCCTGGGCGAGACCGACGAAGAAATCCTGGAAGTGATGCGCGACATGCGTGCCCACGACATCGACATGCTGACCATCGGCCAGTACCTGGCGCCGTCCAACAGCCACCTGCCGGTGCGCCGTTACGTGCACCCGGACGTGTTCAAGATGTTTGAGGAAAAAGCCTACGAAATGGGCTTCGCCCACGCCGCGGTTGGCGCCATGGTGCGTTCTTCGTACCACGCCGACGTGCAGGCGCATAACGTCCTCGAGCAGGCGTAATCCTGCCACCCGAACGTGTTCAGCAGCATTCGACGCTGAACACGTTTTGTCCCGCCTTCTCGCCTTTCTTCCCTTTCACAGTTCAACTCCCAATGCCGTCATTGAGGCGCTTTGGAAGTACGACTCATTCAGCATTCCGTAATGCAGGTCGATTGTCCAGACTTGAGCCGTCTGCAGTATTGAGCGGCGTCACGACTTGTTGGGGCGAGCTCCACGAAACTGAAGTAGTATTGTCGCCAACTAAAACGGAGGCGGAGATGGCTGAGCACAAGTGGCACGAAGAGTTTGCGGCACTGAAGAAGATCGTTCTCTCCGCGCATTTGACCGAGGAGACGAAATGGGGCTGCGCGTGCTTTACCTATAATGACCAGAACGTGGTCCTGATCCATGGTTTCAAGGAATACTGCGCGCTCTTGTTCTTCAAGGGTTCCATCATGCACGACCCGGAAAACATCCTGGTGCAGCAGACCGCCAACGTGCAAGCCGGGCGTCAGTTGCGCTTCACAGGTCTCGCAGAAATCAAGAAGCAGGCGAAGGTCATCAAAGACTATGTCGAAGAAGCGATCCGCGTCGAAAAGTCCGGCGCTAAGGTTGAATTCAAGGATACCAACGACTTCCCGATGGCTGACGAGTTCCTGCAAAAGCTCGACGAGCATCCCGCCCTGGCGGAAGCCTTCTATGCCCTGACCCCGGGCCGCCAGCGTGGCTACCTGCTGCACTTTTCCTCCGCCAAGCAGTCCAAGACCCGCGAGTCGCGCGTCGAGAAATGCATGCCGCAGATCCTGGCCGGCAAGGGTCTCGACGACTAAAGCTTGTGGCGGGCGAAGCGAAAGGCCTTGGGCAGCTCCTGGTCCAGGCGCTCGGCCAGTAAGCCTTCCATGAACGACAGCTCGGCCGCGTGGGCAGGCAAGTGATCCTGCAGGGTGCGCAGCAAATCGCGTGCAATGCGACTGTCATTCAGCTTGCCCAGCTTTTCCTGCGCCTCGGACAATAGCTGCAAGCGCCTGCCCACGCCAAAGAACTCGCGCATGTAGCGCTCTTTTTTCACTGCGATGCGCAGCCGGTGCAAGCCGCCCGGTTGCGCGGCATCGAGTTGGCGGACCCGCTTCGCAACCCGTTCGCGCGCCTGGCGTACCAAGGACCGCGACACTTTGCGCGCATCCTTATCCCAAGGCTGTATGCGTGCCGGATCGCGCCACAGCCGTTCGCCGCTCCACAGCGCCAACTCATCCAGCAACGCCTTGCAGCGCGGGCCTTGCAGCAAATGCTGGATGTGGATGTGCTGCTTCGCCGCCAGCTCGCGTGCCATCGCTTCAACTGGTTGCGAGGAGCCGCCCAGGCCGGGCAATGTCGAACCAAGGAAGACATCCCAGTTGCGTGCCCGGCCCAGCTCCACGCCGAACCAGCGCAACTTGCCGGCTGTGCCTTCGGGCATGGGATCCCATGCCCGCGCCGCCGACAGCAGTGCGCGCAAGCGGCGCACGCTCACGCGCATCTGGTGCAGGCTCTCGATATCTCCTGCCAGCACGCCAGGCAGATTGCCGCGGAACTGCGCCAGGCAATTCTGTGCGACGGCCTCAAATGCCTCCCCAAACCGTGCAGCGCGCCGGATGTCGACCGGCGCCGCAGCCACCGAGTGGGCAAACAGGGTTGGAGTGCTCATTGGGCCAGTATAGGCCTCTCACAGGATGATAAGATTTCCATATGACAGTCCGAATCGAACCAAGCTGGAAAGCCCAACTGGAACACGAATTCGCGCAACCTTACTGGGAAGCGCTCACCGGCTTCGTCCGCGCCGAATACGCCGAACGCCAGTGTTTTCCTGCCGGCCGCAATATCTTCCGCGCTTTCGACCTGACGCCGTTCGACGATGTGAAAGTCGTAATCCTGGGCCAGGACCCGTACCACACGCCCGGCGCCGCGATGGGCTTCTGCTTCTCTGTTCCCGACGGCAATCGCCCGCAACCGAGCTTGCAGAACATCTTCCAGGAGCTGCAATCCGACCTTGGCATTGCGCGCCAGCGCACCGACCTGTCCGACTGGGCCGGCCAGGGCGTGTTCCTGTTGAACAGCGTGTTGACCGTGCGCGCCCGGGAAGCCGGCTCGCATGCCGGCAAGGGCTGGGAAAACTTCACCGACAGCGCCATCAAGCGCCTGTCGGCCGGCCGCGAGGGCCTGGTCTTTATCCTGTGGGGCAGCTACGCCATCGCCAAGCGCGCGCTGATCGACCCGCGCAAGCATATGGTCATCACCTCGCCGCACCCGTCGCCATTCTCGGCGCACAAAGGCTTCTTCGGCAGCCGCCCGTTCTCGCGCGCCAATGCCTTCCTGGCGCAGCAGGGCAAGGCGCCGATTAATTGGGCTTGAGCGCGTCGAGCAAGGCCTGCGCGACGATGGCCTGCTGCGCTCCACGGCTCACGCTTGGATCGCCATCCAGCAACTGGTGCCCGTAGTGGCCAAACTGCGAATGGTTTCCACCCTTGATTTCTACCCAGCGAGTGTGTGGCGGCAGCAGAGGCCTATTGCGCATCACGTCGCCCAGGCGCGCCACGCCATCGTGGGTAGCGAACACCTTGGTAACGGGAATGCGCAGGCCGGAGAGATCCTGCTGCTTGGGATGGGTCGTGCCCACCAATACCAGCGCGCCGCCGGCAAATTGGGCGCATCATGCACCAGCCTTGCCGCCAGGGCGCCACCGAGCGAGTGACCTGCTACGACCCAGCGCCGAATGTCACCGTGGGCCGCCATGGCGCGGCGCACGCGCTGCAGTGCTTCGTCCTTATTGCTGTCGAGTGGCGCAAAGCGCAGCGGCAGCTTGATGATGACGACTGGGAAGCCGGCATCTGCCACCGGGTGCAACATCGGCACATAAGCTTCCGCCGCGACGCCGGAGCCGCAGATAAACACCAGCCCTGAATGCACGCCCTGCGCGTGGGCCGGGAGGAACAGGTTTTCGTCAGCGTCGACGCTGCCAGCCAGCAGCGCCGGGCCGACGCCTCGTGTCCGATAAGAGTTGGCCAGCCAGCCCGTTGAAACCAGGGCCCAGGCCAGGAACAGCCAACGGACTGTCCTGCGCTTCAATGCGTGGTGCGCTTGCCGTAGCAGAGGGTGTAGAGCTGGGTGCGCAGGTCGCTGAATTCTTCATCGAGCTGAAGATCGCTGATGGAGCCGGCGCCGCCGAAATAATGCAGGATCTCGCCCTTGGCAGCCGAGCAATCGAAGGCGCTCAAGGTGCGTGCGCGGTGCAGCAGGCGAGCCCAATCATCCTGGTGGCCTTGCGCCAGCTTCACTTCCATGCGCTGCACGATGGCAGACAGTTGCTCTCGTTCATTCATAGGTCATTCTCCGTAAGTTAATCGGTTGAATCCACCTTTTGAGCTTCTGGTCTTGCCTGCAGACCGGGCCCTTGTGGGGCAGGTCGCGCATGCGTAAGCATACCCTGTTTCGCGCTGTTATGATTCTTCATCTGTAAACGGAGACTAGCCAGATGAAATTCGACCTCGAAAAACTCAACCAGCTCACCTACAACAACCTGACTGGCCACCTCGGCGTGCGCGTTACCGGTGCCTCCGAAGGCGAATTGCAGGCCGAAATCGACATCGTCCAGCATCACCTGGCCCCGAATGGCTACCTGCACGCCGGCACGGTCGTCACCCTGGCCGATACTGCCTGCGGCTTCGGCTGCATCGCCAACCTGCCGGAAGGCGCCCAGAATTTCACCACGATTGAGTTGAAGTCGAACCACCTCGGCACCGCGCGTGAAGGCACGATCGCCGTCTCCGCCCGCATGGTGCATGGCGGCCGTACTACGCAAGTGTGGGACGCAACCGTCACCAACAAGGCGACCGGCAAAGCCATCGCCCTGTTCCGCTGCACGCAGATGATCCTCTATCCAAAGGGCTGATATGCGAAAACTCCTTGGTGCTGGCTTGCTGGTGGCCGCCTCGGCGGCGCTAGCGCAGGACGGCAGCCTCTATCGCGGGCTTGGCGGAGATGCGGGGATCAAACGTATCGTCGACACAATGTTCGACATCGTGCTGGCCGATGAACGCATCAAGGAGACTTTCGACGGCTTCGACATCCCGCAAACCAAGGCGCGGCTGGCCGAGCAGTTCTGCGAATTGTCCGGCGGCCCGTGCAAATTCACGGGTCAGGGCAAGAACCGTGATATGAAGACAGCGCATGAAGATTTGAAGCTCAACAACAAGCATTTCAACGCGCTGACGGAAGACCTGCAAATTGCGATGGAACGCAACAACATTCCAACCAGCGTGTCGAACCGCCTGGTCGCCAAGCTGGCTCCCATGCAGCGCGATATCGTGACCGCCGGCGGCGGTGCGCCGGAAGCGAAACCGGATCACGGAAAATTCATCGCAACCGGCGGCGTCAGCTCGGTGGAAGGCAGCGCCGGCGGCGGCATCGTGCCATGGGCGCTGATTACCGGCTACGGCACACGCGATAGCTGGGGCGCCAGCGCTTTCGCCACACACGTTTCCACCCAGGACTACAAGCTGCTCAGTTATGGCGCAGCCGTCGGCATTGGCGACCGCGTCGAAGTCTCGCTCGCCCGCCAGGATTTCGAAGGCAACCTGGCCCCGCTTGACCAACTGCGCATCAAGCAGGACATCGTCGGCGTCAAGCTGCGACTGGCCGGAGATGCGGTCTACGAACAGGATAGCTGGAAGCCGCAGATCGCGATCGGCGTGCAGTACAAGAAGAACAAGGGTATCGGCGGATTGGGCGCACTCGGCGTTACCAGCGTCAAGCAGCTCGGCGCAAGATCCGAGCGCGGCACCGACTTCTACATCACAGCGACCAAGATTCTGTTCGAACAAAGCCTGCTGGTGAACGCCACCCTGCGCAGCACGCGCGCCAACCAGATGGGAATACTGGGGTTTGGCGGCGACAAGGAAAGCAGCCGCAAGCTCTTGCCCGAGCTGTCGTTCGGCTACCTGCTGACGCGCAAGCTGGCGCTTGGCGCGGAATACCGCCGCAAACCGCACAATCTCAGCGTGGATAACGAGAAAGCCTACAAGGACATCTTCCTTGCATGGCTGCCGAACCGCCAGGTCTCGCTGACGGCAGCGTATGCCGACTTGGGAACGATTACGGTCTTCAACCCGAAGACCCAGCGCGGCGCTTACGTGTCCGCGCAAGTGGCTTTCTGAGCGATCAGCCTTTCAGCGCTTTTTCGAGCAGCGCGTGGAGGGCTGGGAATTCCGGCTTGCCCACGTAGCGCTTGATGATGTTGCCGTCCTTGTCGATGACGAAGGTGGTCGGGGTCATGGAGACGTCGCCATAGGCTTTGGCCGCATCGCCGCTCACGTCAAGCGCCACTTTGAAAGGCAACTGGCGGGTTTCGGTGAAGTTGACCACGTAGTTGGGCGCATCGTATTTCATCGCCACGGCGACGAATTCCAGGCCCTGACCCTTGTACTTATTGTACGTTTCGACCATTTCCGGCATCTCGGCCACGCAGGTGGTGCACGAGGTGGCCCAGAAATTGACCATCACCACCTTGCCTTTCAGGCTATCCGGTGTGATTTTTTCCCCTTTGATGCCGAGGAAGGTGACCGCAGGCGCGGACTGATGCTTGTTCAGCGACTGGTAAGTCGTGAAGCCGATGCCGGCGATGACGGCAAGCGCAATCGCCGGTTTAATCCACGCCCTGGAGCCTGTACCCATGATACTTCTTTAGCCCTGCGAAGCCTGCTGCGACGGCTGGTATTGCTTCACGTCGTCATCGGTGATGTATTCGAATACCTTAACGACCTTGGACACACCGGACACGCCGCGCGCGATATCGGCCGCCTGCGCGCCTTCACGCTGGGTCACGCGGCCCATCAGGAACACGGCACCCTTTTCGGTCACGACCTTGAAGGAGTTGGCCGAAATATCCTTGGCGTCGGCCAGGCTCAGTTTGACCTTGGAGGTGATCAGCGCATCGTTGGAACGCGAGGTGTAGCTGGAGGAGAAGCCCACTTCCAGCTCATTGGTCACGTTCAGCACGCCGTCGATGGCGCGCACTTCACGTTCCACCTTGGCCTTGGTTTCGTCGTCTGGCACTTCACCGGTCAGCAGCACGCGGCGGTTAAAGCTGTTCACGTTGACGTGGGAGCTCTTGCCGGCGATGTTAGGAATCTTGACCTCGGCCTTCACAACGATCGACTTGTCCTCGGTTTGAGCGCCAAGGGTGCGGCGATCCGACGCTGCCAGGGTGCCTGCAACCGCGCCGCCGACCAGGATCGGCGCGCAAGCGGACAGGGTGGTGCTCGCCAGGACCGCGGCCATCACGGCCAGCGAAAGTGGACGGGCTTTATTCATTTACATCTCCTCCGAACAGGGCGACGTCGATGCCGTCGCAAATGCAATGGATGGTCACCAGGTGGACTTCCTGGATACGGGCGGTACGGTCTGCCGGCACGCAGATATGCACGTCGGCGTCGGTCAGCATCTTGCCGATTGCGCCGCCGCCTTTGCCGGTCAGTGCCACTACGCGCATCTCGCGTTCCAGCGCCGCTTCGATTGCAGCCATCACGTTGGCCGAATTGCCCGAAGTCGAAATCGCCAGCAGGATGTCGCCAGCCTGGCCGAACGCCTGCACCTGCTTGGAGAAAATCTCGCGGTAGCTGTAGTCGTTGGCCACAGCAGTCAGGATCGAGGTGTCGGTTGCCAGCGAAATGGCTGGCAGCGGGAAGCGTTCACGCTCAAAGCGGCCAACCAGCTCCGCTGCAAAGTGCTGGGCGTCAGCCGCCGAGCCGCCATTGCCGCAGGCCAGGATCTTGTTGCCGTTCGAGAGGGCAGAGAACATCAGGTCCACAGCCTGCGCGATAGGCTGCGCCAGGACGGTTGCGGACTGGATCTTGATTTCGGCACTTTCGTGAAAGTGCGAGAGGATGCGTTGATTGGTCATAGTGTGCGTAATTATAGTGCAGTGGCTTGGCGGGTCTCACAAGCGCTGTTAAAAATGCTTACATTTGATCAATGATAGCGTTGCGCAGCCAGTTTATGTGCTCGCCATCAATTGCCACCACGTCAATACGGCATGGTGGCATTTTGGCAAAGCGGAGCAGGTAAAACTGGGCGGCACGCACGATGCGGCGCTGCTTGGCGGGGGAAATACTGGCGGCGGCGCCGCCAAACCGGGGATTACTGCGCTCCCGGACCTCGACGAACACCAGGTGCTCGCCATCGCGCATGACCAGGTCCAGCTCCCCCGTCTTGCACAGGAAATTGCGTTCGACCAGCTTGAGCCCCTGCTGCTGCAGGTAGGCCAGTGCGCGGTCTTCGCCGCCCCGGCCGATCTCCTGGAGTTCGGTGCGGGGCATGCGATTTCCTTACTGGGCGACCGGTACCGGCACGCCGTTGCGGTATTCGGCCGGCACCTCGATCCGCTCGAACCAGGACGGTCCGTTGCCGAAATCGATGGTCAATTGGCCGGTCACGCCATCGAGCTGGAAGCGGCGCTGCGGCTGGATGGCGATTTCGCGGGCAATGCGGAAGGCATCGATGCCAAGCGCATAAACCCTTTCCATATCGGCGCTGATGCGCGCTTCATCGCGGGGAATCGGCTGCGGGTAGGTCATCACCGCCGGATGGTCGCGCTGCACCAGCCATGGCAGGTCGAGCAGGCGTACACCGTCCAGCTCGGGGCCGGCGCGGTACATGCTGCGGCCGGGATTCAGGGAAGAAGTGCCATACAGCGGAATATCGCCCAGCGGTGGCGCTGACAGCGCGATTTTGAGCTGGCGTACCTGGTCCGGGTCCAGCGCGGCGAACAGCACGCCGGCCGGCTCGTTTTGCAGGCGCGTGCGCAGGGCCACCAGTTCCGAATCCTGCAGGTAGCCGTTGAGCGGGTTCAGGTCAACGTTGCGAGGGTGCAGGCCCAGGCGCTGCAATTGCGTCGACATGGCGCCAGCAATGCGCTTCTGCCACGACGAGTTGCCCGAAATGACCAGCGCCCTGGCCGAAGGATTCTCACGCGCGCCCCAATCGGCCACCTGGCGTGCTTCGTCTTCGATCGACAGGCCGATCACCAGCAACTGCGGCGGGACCTGGGGATCGCCGCGCAGCTCGGGGTGGTTGAGCGCGATGGTCGGCTTTTCCACCAGCGGGCTGGCCGCAATGGCCGTGACGGCGGAACGGGCCAGCGGGCCGACCACCATATCGTTCTTTTCCTGCGCAGTGACGTAGGCCGACAGCACGTCCTGCGGCGAGTCGCCGGTTTCCACTACATTGACTTCAAAGCCATGGCTGTCGCGTTCCATTGCCGCCATGAAGCCGGCACGCAAGGCGTCTGCAGCGCGGCCCAGCGCCTCCGAACGCAGCGGCAGCAGCAGCGCGATGCGGTAAGCCCGCTTGCCGTCAGCATTTTCCGCAGGCTGAGGGATGACCTGCATGATGCCTGGCGGGCGTGCCGCATCTTCCGGCGACGGCACTGAGAAGGTTTCGACCACGACTTCCGGTTCAGGCGGCGGCGCGGGAGGTTTCGGCCGCGGCGCCTTGGCAACAGCCGGCGGCGCACTTGTCACCGAAGTGATTGGCGCGCACAATCCCCCGGGCGCGTCGCACGGTGTGCTACAAGCGCTGGCCAACATGGCCGTGGCAACGCCGAGTATCAGTTTTTTGATATTTTTAAACAGCATGCTTCCCCCAATGACAGCACAAGATTCCAGCCCTCTCGCCAGTTTACCAATCCTCGGCGAGACCGCCCATCAGAATTATCCTACGGCAACTTTATACGTGGTGGCCACGCCAATTGGCAACGTTACTGACATCAGCCTGCGTGCCCTGCACGTGTTGTCCCTGGTCGATGCGGTCGCCTGTGAAGATACGCGCAACACAGCGCAGCTCATGAACCGCTTCGGCCTGCACAAGCCTTTGATTGCAGCCCATATGCACAATGAGCGTGAAGCAGCGCAAGGCTTGATCATCCGCCTGCAGGCTGGTGAACGCATCGCCCTGGTGTCGGATGCCGGCACGCCTGCTGTTTCCGACCCGGGCGCCCGGATCGTGGACGCGGTACGGGCAGCCGGCTTGCGCGTGATCCCCCTACCGGGTGCGTCGGCCGCCGTGACCGCGCTGTCGGCCAGTGGCCTGGTAAACGACCAATTCCATTTTGTTGGATTTTTGCCATCAAAAGCCAAACAGCGCGAGGCAGTACTACAAGGATTAGCGGCCGCGCCAGCCACCCTGGTGTTCTACGAAGCCCCGCACCGTATTGTCGAGTGCGCCCAGGCGTTGGCCGACGCCTTCGGGGCCGAACGCCAGGTCGTATTCGCCCGCGAGGTGACCAAGCTGTTCGAGCAGATCCACCGCTGCCCGCTGGGCGCAGCCGTGGCCTGGCTGAAATCCGATGCCAATCATGAAAAAGGCGAATTCGTGGTGCTGGTGGAAGGCGCCCCGCCAGCCGACGAAGGCCAGGATGCCGACACAGACCGCATCCTGCAAATCCTGCTGGCCGAGTTGCCGGTAAAACAAGCAGCCACCCTTGCCGCCCAGATCACCGGCAAGAAAAAGAACGCCCTCTACGACCGCGCACTCGAGCTGAAATAAATGGGGTACGTCCCCATTTATTTCTTACCATTTGCAGCCGCTGTCTTTCTTGTCCATCATCAGGTAAAGCGGGGCCAGCAGGCCGCCGGGGATGCCGTCCTTGCAGTTGGGGCGGGCGGCGTTCTGGATCTGGCGGGCCAGCTTTTCCTCACGGGTTTCGCGCAGCTTGGGTGGGGCTGTGTCCAGCTCGCCGGCTATGTCGCGGGCGGCGACTTTCGCCGCTTCACGGTCGAAATGTGGTGCCGGCCCAGGCTCGGCCGGACGCAGGATCAAGGTCGATTCCCGCGCCGGCGGGGCTGACAACTCCGATTCCTCTTTAGATGCGTTCTTGTGCGGTTCTGCGCGACGCGGCGGGCGGCGTGGTTCGGCGACCGCAACTCGCTCCGGCTTGCGCTCAACGTCGGGCGCAGGCTCCGGCGGCGGGGGCGGCGCCACAATCCTGACTTCCACTGTCGTCAACCAGGTGCGCGCATCGGGCGCATGGCGCGGCTCGGGCAGGCGCACGAACACCACCACCGCCACGTGCAGTAGCAAAGAAATAACGATCCCGACCGCTATCCGCCATCTCGGCGTTCGATAAGGCATCAAAATTCTCCAATTTTTAAATTGGGGGTTGACGATCCCTGACCCAGCTTGTATTATCTTGCTTCTTCGGAGTGTAGCGCAGCCCGGTAGCGCATCTGCTTTGGGAGCAGAGGGTCCAAGGTTCGAATCCTTGTACTCCGACCAAGTTTCAGAAAAAAGACCTGCATTCGTGCAGGTCTTTTTTTTTTCTGCGTTAGGATCAGCGCCATGTACACCTGCCCTTGCTGCGGATATGCCACCTTCGCCGGCGCCCCCGGCTCCCTCGCAACGTGCCCTGTCTGCGAGTGGCACGACGACCTGCCGCAACTCTACTCCCCCTTCCTTGCCAGCGGCGCAAACGTGCATAACCTGGCGGAGGCGCAAGTCCGTTACGTGCAATTCGGTGGCGCGCCAGCTGGCGCTGAACACGTGCGGGACCCGCACTGGTTCCCGCTGTGGCAGCAAAAAGCCGATATTCCGGACGGCTCGCCGCAAGACAACGCTACTACATACGATTTGTACTATTGGCTCCGTACCCCACGCGCCTCCGTGCCCGAGCAGCCGGTCGGCCTGCGCCGCGTGCGCAATCGGATCATCGAATACCTGGAACTGGCCAGCTCCTTCGACGCACAGCGGCAACTGCAAGCGTCCGCACCAGCGATGTCGGCGGCGGACGAAGTATTGAATCAATGGGAAGACTGGGTAACGCCGGACTGGAAGCAGCATTTCACCGAACCAGTCTTTTCCGCGGAAGAACGCAACGGCATCGCCCAGTTTGCGCGCGTGTGGCGTGAGATCGCCGACGGTGCGCCGCATCCCTTGCCACGGCTTGAAACGCTGTTCGCGACGCCCAACTGGCAATCGCTGCAACGTGCAGCGGCCACGCTGCTGGCAGTTTTCCTGCTGCGCGGCCGCTCGGACGAAAACTGATCAGCCGGCGCGTTTGGCGGCAATCGCATTGCCCGCGCGGCTGGCGGCTTTGCGGCCCAGGAAGTTGGAGATAAACTGGCCAGCGTCGACTACCTTGTCCAGGTCCACGCCAGTCTCGATGCCCAGGCCATTCATCATGTAGATCACGTCTTCCGTGGCGACGTTGCCGGTAGCGCCTTTTGCGTAAGGGCAGCCGCCCAGGCCCGACACGGAGGAATGGAAGATCTCAATCCCCAGCTCCATCGAGGCGTAGATATTCGCCAGCGCCTGGCCATAAGTATCGTGGAAGTGGCCCGCCAGCGAATTGGCCCGGAATTCCTGGATCGCGCGTTCCATCACCGCCTGCGTCTTGCGCGGAGTCGATACGCCGATAGTGTCGGCAATATCGATTTCGTCGCAGCCCAGGTCGCGCATGCGGCCAACCACATAGGCTACGGAATCCAGCGGTACTTCGCCCTGGTACGGACAGCCAAAGGCCGTGCTGACCGAGGCGCGCAGGCGCAGGCCTGCGTCCTTGGCGGCTTTCGCAACGGGCACAAAGCGTTCAATCGATTCCGCGATCGAGCAGTTGATGTTCTTCTGCGAGAATGCCTCCGATGCCGCGCCGAAGATCACCACTTCATTGGCGCCAGCCGCCAGCGCGGCTTCAAAGCCCTGCATATTCGGCGTCAGCGCGGAATAGATCACGCCCGGCTTGCGCGTAATGCCAGCCATGACTTCTTTCGACGTGGCCATCTGCGGTACCCATTTCGGCGATACGAACGACGCCGCCTCGATATTCGGGAAGCCCGCTTCCGTCAGGCGGTTCACCAGTTCGATCTTCACATCGGCCGGCACGTCGCCTTTTTCATTCTGCAGGCCGTCGCGCGGGCCCACTTCAACAATCTTGACCTTCTTTGGCAAACTCATTTCAGTATCCCTTTGTGCGATTGATTACATCGGCGACTTCTTCGCCGCGTGCATGTTGGCGCATCTTGCCAACCATCTGCCCCACGCTTTCGCGGCGCAGCGTCAGTGCGGAAATATGCGGCGTGATCGTAATGCGCGGTTCCTGCCAGAACGGATGCTGCGCCGGCAGCGGTTCGCTGCGGAACACGTCCAGCGTCGCACCCGCAATGTGGCCGGCTTTAATCAGCGGCAGCAGGTCCGGCTCGGATATATGCGCACCGCGCCCGACGTTGACGATGTAAGAACCCTGCGGCATCTTCATCATGTTGGTGCGGTTGAGGATGTGGACCGTTTCCTCGGTCAAGGGCAGCATGCACACAACCACGCGCGACGAGCCGAGGAAGCCATCCAGCCCCTCCGACCCATGGAAGGACTCCACGCCAGTCAGCGACTTCGGCGAACGGCTCCACGCGCGCAGCGGAAAGCCGAAAGGCTTGAGCGCTTCGATCACATGCGACCCTAAAGCGCCCACACCCATCACGCCGATGGGAAAATCGGCCTTGTCGCGTGCTTCAAGCTGCAGCCAGGCGCCAGCGCGCGCTTGCGCCTCGTATTCGTCGAGTCGACGGAAATAACGCAGCACGGAATGCGTGACGTATTCCGCCATCTGAATGCCCATGCCTGCGTCGTTCAGGCGCACGATGGGGATATGCGGCGGAATCGCATGCGAGTACTTCATGATCGCATCGGCCCCGGCGCCGGTCAGGAAAATCGCCTTCACGCGTGCCAGGTCGGCCAGCATTGCCTGCGGCGGAGTCCACAGCACGGCGTAATCGCAAGGCGGCAGGTCGGCGCCTTCACGCCACACCACCACTTCCGCCTCCGGCATGAAGTCGGCGAAATCCTTGATCCAGGGCGCGGTATTGCCATCCGCGCGATACAGCAGGATGCGCATTCCGCTTCTCCTTAAGCGGCGGTCTTGAACGCCAGCAGCGGCGCGCCATCGGCCACCTGGTCGCCCACGGCGTACAGGATCTCTTCGACCACGCCGTCATGCGGCGCGGATATGGTGTGCTCCATCTTCATCGCTTCCATGATGACCAGCGCGTCGCCCTTCTTCACTTCCTTGCCCTTCTCGGCCAGCACGGCGACAACCTTGCCCGGCATCGGTGCGGTCAGGCGGCCGCCTTCCGCTTCGGACTCGCCGGCATGCGCCATCGGGTCGTTATAGTCCAGCACATAGTGGCCGCCGCCGGTGAAGACGTGGAACACGTCGCCGTCGCGGCGCACGGTGCCATGCACCGAAGTCTCGCCCAGCTTGATGCTCAGGTCGACGCCGTCCTGCTTGAACAGCGACAGGTCGACTTCCAGGCCCTTGATCTCGAACTGCCAGCCGTGCGGCAGGTAGGTCAGCATCGGCGCGTACTGCTTGCCATGCTCGTCGCTGAAGGACAGCTTGCGCGCATAGTTGAAGTTCATGCGCCAGCCCAGGGCCTGGCCCCATGGATCACCTTTGTTGGCGCCGGATTGGGCGGCCGACTTGTCCTTCTCTTCTTCGATCAGCGACACCGCGGCCAGCGCCACGGCGGCGACAGGGATCGAACGCGCCGGCGGGAACAGCGCATCGTGGTTGCGCTCAATCAAGCCTGTATCCAGGTCGGCGTTGGCGAAGGCATCGCCTTCCACCAGGCGCTTCAGGAAGGCGATATTGGTCGCCAGGCCGACGATCTGGTATTGCGACAGCGCTTGCGCCATGCGGGCCAGCGCCTGTTTGCGGTCTGCGCCCCAGACGATCAGCTTGGCGATCATCGGGTCGTAGAACGGGGAAATTGCATCGTTTTCGCGCACGCCGGAATCGATACGCACCGCAGCCGGATGGCCAGGCACGCCGCCCAATTCGAAGTTGGCGGCGCTTGGGGTTTCCAGGTGGCGCAGGGTACCGATCGACGGCAGGAAGCCCTTCTCCGGATTCTCGGCGTAGATACGCGCTTCGATCGAGTGGCCGTTAATGGCCAACTCTTCCTGCTTCCTCGGCAGGGTTTCGCCGGCGGCGACGCGGATCTGCCATTCCACCAGGTCGGTACCGGTGATCATTTCGGTCACCGGGTGCTCAACCTGCAGGCGGGTGTTCATCTCCATGAAGTAGAAGCTGCCGTCCTGGTTGGCGATGAATTCGACCGTACCAGCACCGACGTAGCCCACGGCGCGTGCCGCAGCAACGGCGGCTTCGCCCATGGCAGCGCGGCGCTCAGCGCTCATGCCTGGCGCCGGCGCTTCTTCCAGAACTTTCTGGTGGCGGCGCTGCACGGAGCAGTCACGCTCGAACAGGTAGATGCAGTTGCCGTGCGTGTCGGCGAACACCTGGATCTCGATGTGGCGCGGGCGCTGCAGGTATTTCTCCGCCAGTACCTTGTCGTCGCCGAAGGAGCTGATCGCTTCGCGTTTGCAGGATGCCAGCGCATCCTTGAACGCCTCGGACGATTCGACCACGCGCATGCCCTTGCCGCCGCCGCCGGCCGAAGCCTTCAGCAGCACAGGGTAGCCGATACGGTCGGCCTGTTCCTGCAGGAAGCCTGCATCCTGATTGTCACCGTGGTAGCCCGGCACCAGCGGCACGTTGGCCTTCTCCATCAGCTGCTTCGCAGCCGATTTCGAACCCATGGCGCGCATGGCGGAAGCTGGCGGGCCAATGAAGGCCAGGCCTACTTCGGCGCAGGCATCGGCGAACTCCGCGTTCTCGGACAGGAAGCCATAGCCTGGGTGGATCGCTTCCGCACCGGTGGCCAGCGCCACGGCGATCAGCTTGTCGCCGCACAGGTAGGATTCCTTGGCAGCGGCCGGGCCGATGTTCACCGCTTCGTCGCACACGGCAACGTGCTTGGCATTCGCGTCCGCGTCCGAATACACGGCCACGGTCTTGATGCCCAGGCGGCGTGCGGTTGCAGCGACGCGGCAAGCGATCTCGCCACGGTTGGCAATCAGGATTTTCTTGAACATGTCTCTCTCTACTCTTTTTTGGATTTTTTCTTAGCAGCCGCAGGCTTCTTTTTGCACGGAGTCCAGCACGGCGCCGCGGGTAGGCAGACCCAGTTTCGCCAGCAGTGCGCGGTCGTCGTTGGCTTCCGGGTTATCGGTGGTCAGCAGCTTGTCACCGTAGAAGATCGAGTTGGCGCCAGCCATGAAGCACATGGCTTGCACGGCTTCGCCCAGTTCGCGACGGCCAGCCGACAGGCGCACGCGCGCTTTCGGCATGGTGATGCGGGCGATGGCGATGGTGCGCACGAATTCCAGCGGGTCCAGCTTGTCCAGGCCGTGCAGCGGGGTGCCTTCCACTTGTACCAGGTGGTTGACCGGTACCGACTCAGGGTATGGGTTCAGGTTCGCCAACTGGGCGATCAGGCCGGCGCGCTGTTCACGCGTCTCGCCCATGCCCACGATGCCGCCGCAGCAGACTTTCAGGCCGGCGTTGCGCACGTGGCCCAGGGTGTCCAGGCGGTCCTGGTACTGGCGGGTGGAGATCACGTTGTCGTAGAAGTCCGGCGAAGTGTCCAGGTTGTGGTTGTAGTAGTCCAGGCCCGCATCCTTCAGGCGCTGCGCCTGATCGGCTTCCAGCATGCCCAGGGTGGCGCAGGTTTCCAGGCCCATGGCCTTCACTTCACGCACCATGGTTTCGACTTTTTCCATGTCGCGCTCTTTCGGGCTGCGCCATGCTGCGCCCATGCAGAAACGGGTGGCGCCGTTGTCTTTCGCCTGTTTTGCGGCGTCCAGCACGGTGTCCAGGTCCAGGATCTTCTTCGCTTCCACGCCAGTGTCGTAGCGCGCGGCTTGCGGGCAGTAGCCGCAATCTTCCTCGCAGCCGCCGGTCTTGATCGAAAGCAGGGTCGCCAGTTCGACGTCGCCGTCCGGCCAGTGGGCGCGGTGCGCTTCCTGTGCGCGGAACATCAAATCGTTAAATGGCAGCTCGTACAGGGCCATCACGTCTTCCAGGGGCCAGGTGGCGGCTTCCGGCAGCTTGATGGCGGCGGTTGGACGGTGCAGTTGGACGGCTTTAGGTTCTTGCAGGGACATGTTCTTCCTCTCTTACTTGGTGCGGCGGCCCGGCCAGTTCGGCAGGGACGTGAAGTTCAGGTATTCGGCAGCGGCGGCGGCAGTTGGCTTTGCCAGTCGCGGGATGCGGCCGAGCAGCGGTGCGGGAATGCGCGCTGCCAGTGCGGCGATATTCTCGTCCGCAAAGTTCATTTCAAATTCCAGGGTATTGGCGACCCAGCCCACGAGCTTAAGGCTGCGCGCTTCAATCGCTTCCACGGTCAGCAGCGCGTGATTGATGCAGCCCAGGCGCAGGCCGACCACCAGCACCACCGGCAGCGCAAGCTGTTCGGCCAGGTCGGCAGTGTCGAAGTCGTCGGTCAGCGGCACGCGGAAACCGCCCACGCCTTCCACCACGATGGCGTCGGTGGCGGCTGCGATTTCAACGTAAGCTGCCAGGATAGGTACCGGGTCGATTTCCACGCCTTCCAGTGCGGCGGCGATATGCGGTGCAGCCGGCTCTTTCAGCATGAATGGGGTGGTCAGCGACTGCGGCAGGTGCACATTGCTTGCTTCGATCAGCTGGTCGGCGTCGTCGTTGTGCAACTGGCCGTTCTTCATCACTGCACCGGCGGCGACGGGTTTCATGCCGCAGGCGCGGGCGCCCTGTTGCACCAGCGCGTACAGCATGGCGGAAGACGTCATGGTCTTGCCGATTTCAGTGTCGGTGCCCGCTACAAAGCAGGAGAAGCGTGGCGGCAGGCCATCGGCGGCTGCAGCGGCTTGGGGTTCAGGAGCGATGACTGGGTCTTCAAGCGCCATATCAGGTCCTTTCTAGTTCGTTGATCGCGTCAGCCAGGCGGCGCACGTCGTCGGCGGTGTGGCCGGCGGACAGCGTAACGCGCAGGCGCGCGGTACCGGCCGGCACGGTCGGCGGGCGGATGCCGCCTACCCAGATGCCTTGCTCGTACAGCGCGGCGGACAGGCGCATGGTTTCGTCGTTCTCGCCAATGATGATTGGCTGGATCGCCGTCTTCGACGGCAGCAGTTGCCAGCGGTTCAGGTGCAGGCTGTCCTGCAATTGTGCCACCAGCGACTGCAGGTGAGCGCGGCGCTCGCGCCCTTCTTCGCCGCAGATGATATCCAGGCTTGCTTGCAGCGCGTGCGCCAGCGCCGGCGGCGCGGCGGTAGTGAAAATGTACGGACGGGCGCGCTGGATCAGCGTCTCCACCACAGTGCGGTGTGCAGCCACGAAGGCGCCGCCCACGCCGGCGGCCTTGCCCAGCGTGCCGACATACACCAGGTAAGGCGAGCGCATGGCGTAATGTTCCAGCGCACCGCGGCCGCTGTCGCCCAGCGTGCCGAAGCCGTGGGCGTCGTCCACCACCAGCCAGGCATCGTGCTGTTCGCACAGCGCCAGCAGCGCCGGCAGGTCGGCCAGGTCGCCATCCATGCTGAACACGGCATCGGTCACCACGATCTTGTTGCTGGCGGTGCTAGCTGCCAGCAGTTTCCCCAGCGCCGTTACGTCGGCGTGCGGGTAGACGGACAACTTGGTGCGCGCCAGGCGGGCGCCGTCGATCAGGGAGGCGTGGTTCAAGGCTTCACTGAAGATTTCAGTGTCCTTGTCGCCTATTGCCAGGCCGGTCACCACGGCCAGGTTAGCCATGTAACCAGTGCAGAAGTACAGCGCCTGCGACTCCACCAGGTGTGGCGACAGGAACTCGGCAAGGCGCTGCTCCAGCAGCGTGTGCGCGCGGCTATGGCCGCTGACCAGGTGCGCGGCGCCACTGCCCGCACCATACAGTTCAACCCCTTGTTGCAGGGCCTCGGCCACGCGTGGGTGCGCCGCCAGGCCAAGGTAATCATTGCTGCAGAAGGCCAGCAGTTCGCGGCCATCCACCATCATGCGCGGCGCGCAGGCCGTTTCCACCGAGCGGCGTTTGCGGATCAGGTTTTTGTCATCCAGCGCTTGCAGCTGCCGGTCGAGTTTTGCGAGCAGTTCCATGATCAGCCCACCCGCGTTTGCTCGAATACCGACAGCGTGCGTGCGGCCAGGCCGTCAATTTCCTCATCGCTGAGGATATATGGCGGCATCAGGTACACGGTATTGCCGATCGGGCGCAGCAGCAGCTCCTGCCTGGTGCCCTCGGTGAAGAAGCGGCGCGAGAAGCCCGGCGTGGCGCCGACGGCGTCAAACGCCCAGATCATGCCGCGGTTGCGGAAGTTTTCGGTGTGCTCGTGGTTGGCCAGCGGCGCCAGCGCCTCGGTCAGTTTGCGCGAGCGTGCCTTGTTCGCTTCCAGCACGTGGTCTTCGGCGAAGATATCCAGCGTGGCCAGCGCAGCGCGGCAGGCCAGCGGATTGCCGGTGTACGAGTGCGAGTGCAGGAAGCCGCGCGTCACGTCGGCATCGTAGAACGCCTGGTAGATCTCGTCGCGCGACAGCACGATGGACAGCGGCAGGTAGCCGCCGCTGATGCCCTTCGACAGGCACAGGAAATCCGGCCAGATACCGGCTTGTTCGCAGGCGAAGAAGGTGCCGGTGCGGCCGCAGCCGACAGCGATTTCATCCAGGATCAGGTGCACGCCGTGCTTGTCGCACAGCTCGCGCACCAGCTTCAGGTAAAGGGGATCGTGCATCGCCATGCCGGTGGCGCATTGCACCAGCGGCTCAATGATGATGGCGGCGATCCTGCCGGCGCGTTCGGTGAACATGCGCTCGACGTCGGCGGCGGCGCGGCGTGCCACATCGGCCGCCGTTTCGCCTTCGGCAGCCTGGCGCGCATCCGGCGACATCACCGTCTGCGTGGCGCGCAGCAGCGGGCCGTAGGCATCCTTGAACAGCGCCACATCGGTCACGGCCAGCGCGCCGATGGTCTCGCCGTGGTAGCTGCCCTTCAGGCAAACGAATTCCTGCTTGCCGCCCTGGCCCATATTGCGCCAGGCGTGGAAGCTCATTTTCAACGCGATTTCGACTGCCGACGCGCCGTCCGACGCATAGAAGGCGTGGCCCAGATTGTGCTGGGTCAGCGCCGCCAGGCGTTCGCTGAGCTGGATCACCGGCTCGTGGGTGAAACCGGCCAGCATGGCATGCTCCAGCATGTCGAGCTGCTCACGCAGCGCCGCGTTGATGCGCGGGTTGGCATGGCCGAACAGGTTCACCCACCAGGAGCTGATCGCATCCAGGTAGCGGTTGCCTTGGTGGTCATACAGCCACACGCCGCGGCCATGGCTGACCGGAATCAGCGGTACCGTTTCATGGTGCTGCATCTGGGTGCACGGGTGCCAGACAGACTTCAGGCTACGTGCTACCCAATCGCTTTGTTGGTTTGCTTCCAAAAACTGCTCCGTTCAATTCAGCCAGCCCGGCTTGCGCTTCTCCAGGAAGGAGGTCACGCCTTCGCGGCCTTGCTCGGAAGCGCGGATGTGGGCGATGCGTTCGGCCGTATCGGCCAGCAGCGCATCGTTCACCGGCTTGCCGACCACGTCGCGCACCAGCACTTTGGCTTCCTTCACTGCGTTCGGGCTGTTGGTCACCAGCGCCTTCAGCACTTCCGCCATCCTGGCATCCAGTGCGTCGGCGGCGACCAGTTCGTGCACCATGCCGATGCGGTGGGCTTCGGCGGCGCTGAAACGTTCGGCGGTGAGGAAATAGCGGCGCGAAGCCTGCTCACCCATCGCCTTGATGACATACGGCGAAATGGTCGCGGGGATCAGACCCAGTTTCACTTCGCTCAGGCAGAAATTCGCCTCCGGCACCGCAACGATGATGTCGCAGGCCGAGACGAGACCCATGCCGCCTGCATAGCAATCGCCATGCACGCGCGCAACGGTCGGTTTCGGGCACAGGTAGATAGTGCGCAGCATTTGCGCCAGCTGCATGGCGTCGGCCTCATTCTCCTCGTGGGTGTAATGGGCCATCTTCTTCATCCAGTTCAGGTCACCGCCGGCGCAGAAGGCCGGGCCGTTCCCGGCCAGCATAATGGCACGCACGTTTTCGTTGCGGCCCAGCTCCGAGAAAGCGCGCGTCAGGTCGTTGATCGAATGCTCGTTGAAGGCATTGCGCACCTCCGGACGGTTCAGGGTGACGGTGGCGATCTTGTCGTTGATCTCGATGGTCAGGGTCTCGTAGCTCATCGCCATCTCCTTACATGCGGAATACGCCGAACCTGGTGTCCGGGATTGGCGCGTTGAGCGCAGCGGACAGGCCCAGGCCCAGCACCATGCGGGTGTCGGCCGGGTCGATCACGCCGTCGTCCCACAGGCGCGCGGAGGCGTAGTATGGGTGGCCCTGCACTTCGTACTGCTCCTTGATCGGCTGCTTGAAGGCCGCTTCTTCCTCGGCGCTCCAGGTGCCGCCCTTGGCTTCGATGCCGTCGCGCTTGACGGTGGCCAGCACGCCTGCCGCCTGCTCGCCGCCCATCACGGAAATGCGCGCGTTAGGCCACATCCACAACATGCGCGGCGAGTAGGCGCGGCCGCACATGCCGTAGTTGCCGGCGCCGAAAGAGCCGCCGATGATCACGGTGAACTTCGGCACCGAGGCGGTGGCGACTGCGGTCACCATCTTGGCGCCGTTACGGGCGATGCCTTCGTTTTCGTACTTGCGGCCGACCATGAAGCCGGTGATGTTCTGCAGGAAGACCAGCGGGATCTTGCGCTGGCAGCACAGTTCGATGAAGTGCGTGCCTTTCAGCGCGGACTCGGAGAACAGGATGCCGTTGTTGGCGATGATGCCGACCTTCATGCCGTAGATATGGGCGAAGCCGCACACCAGGGTGGTGCCATAGCGCGCCTTGAATTCGTCGAATTCGGAACCGTCTACGATACGCGCGATCACTTCGCGGATATCGAAAGGCTTGCGGGTATCGACCGGAATCACGCCGTACAGTTCTTCCGGCGCGTACTTCGGTTCCACTGCTTCGCGCAGCACGCCCTGCTGCGGCTTCTGGCGGTTCAGGTTGGAAACGATGGTGCGGGCCATCGACAGCGCATGCATATCGTCCTGCGCCAGGTGGTCGGCCACGCCGGACAGGCGGGTGTGCACGTCGCCGCCGCCCAGGTCTTCAGCGGAAACTACTTCGCCGGTCGCCGCCTTCACCAGCGGCGGACCGCCCAGGAAGATGGTGCCCTGTTCCTTCACGATGATCGATTCGTCCGACATGGCGGGCACGTAAGCGCCGCCGGCAGTACAGGAACCCATCACCACCGCGATTTGCGGGATGCCCTTGGCCGACATATTGGCCTGGTTGAAGAAGATGCGGCCGAAGTGGTCGCGGTCCGGGAACACGTCGTCCTGGTTCGGCAGGTTGGCGCCGCCCGAGTCGACCAGGTAGATGCACGGCAGGTTGTTCTGCTCGGCGATCTCCTGCGCGCGCAGGTGTTTCTTCACCGTCATCGGGTAGTAAGTGCCGCCCTTGACGGTGGCGTCGTTACAGACGATCACGCATTCCTGGCCGTTGACGCGGCCGATGCCGGTGATCACGCCAGCTGCAGGAGCGGCGTTGTCGTACATATCGAAAGCGGCCAGCTGCGAGAACTCAAGGAAAGGCGTGCCGGGATCGAGCAACATCTGGACGCGGTCGCGTGGCAGCAGCTTGCCGCGCGCCACGTGCTTGGCGCTGGCTGCTTCGCCGCCGCCCTGCGCCGCCTTGGCGACCTTGGCGCGCAGGTCGTCGACCAGGGCTTGCATGGCGTTGGCGTTGGCTTTGAAGTCCTCGCTACGCGGATTGAGTTTGCTTTCGATATGCGGCATTGTCTCGTCCTCTTGTCTTATTCTGGAAATTCGCCGTCGACGTAAAACCAGCGCAAGCCGCCTTCACCCGGTTCGCGCAGGAAGCGGCTCAGCTCATGCAGGCGCTGGCCACGGCCATTCACGCGCAGGCGGGCGACGAACTCGACAAAATCCTCGTTCGGCTGGGCTTCTGCTTTACGTTGACGTAAACGTAAAGCAGATTTTACCTCAAGTCCCAGCCATTGGAGCTTTTCGTCCTGCTGAATAAGTGGCTCGCTTGGACGGGTACTTTCATGCCAGGTCGACAACAAATACGGCTCGTTCCGGAGCGTATAGGCGGAATAGCGGGAGCGCATCAGCTGCTCAGCCGTCTCCGGCACGGCTTTCCCTTCGATAAAGGGGCCGCAGCAAGCCTCAAAAGTGGGACCGCCACATGGGCAGCCGACAGGGGTCTTGGATTTGGACATCCCGCCATTATCCGCCATATCGCCGGCTGGTGTGGCTTCCCAAGGCCAGGCAGCTGCTTTAAGCGCGTCGCAATTCTTTACGCCTGGCGCGGTTGATACAGGAGGTGACTGGATAATCAAGTACTTAGACGCAGGTACAGTTAATGCATCGTCAAGCTTGGAGTTTGGCCAACCGAAAGGGAGCGCAAAATGAAAGCTGATGCCTTGTTCAAGACCTGCCTGCTGGCCTGCTCTGCCATGACAGGGGGCCAAGCGCTCGCAGATCCAATCATATCGACGCCGTCGCCCTATACCGTCAACAGTATCCATTTCAGCTACATGAATTACAGCCAGCCGCCGGCCTCTTATTTCAATCGCAAGCCACCGCCTTTCAGAGGACTGCCGCCTCCCTTGCCTGCCGATCCGCCGGCCAGCGTGCCTGGCCCGGCATTGCCTCCGGCTCAAGCAGGGCAAACCGGTTCGCCCCCGCTCTTCGAGACGCCGGTCCAGTCGCCAGTGGTGGTGGCAGTGCCTGAGCCGGGCACGGTCGCCTTGCTGGGCCTTGGTCTGGCCCTTCTGATTTGCTGCAGAGTAAAGAAAGCCGACAGTGCCTAGTGCTAACATGTCGGCATGAACGAAGTAAAAATAAGCAAGTTCCTGAGCCTGGTCTTGCGACACCAACCGGAACAAATCGGGCTCGTACTGGACCAGAATGGATGGGCGTCGATCGACGAATTGATCGCCCTTGCCAACGTCCGCGGCACGAACTTGAGCCGCCCCCAGATCCAATCCATCGTTGAGAACAGCGACAAGCAGCGATTTGCAATCAGCGCGGATGGCATGAAAATCCGGGCCAACCAGGGCCATTCCGTCGACATTGCCCTCGGCCTGGCGCCGCACACGCCGCCGGAGCAGCTGTTCCACGGCACCGCCACACGTTTCCTGGATTCGATCCGCGAAATCGGGCTGCATTCGGCCTCCCGCCAACATGTCCACCTCTCGTCCGACCGGGCAACTGCTGAAAAAGTCGGCAGCCGGCACGGTAACCCCGTGATCCTGACTGTGGAGACCGGCCAGATGGCACGCGACGGCCGCCTGTTCTACGTTTCGGAAAACGGCGTCTGGCTGACCGATGCCGTGCCGGCCCAATACCTCCAGCTGCCAGATACGGATTAAAGCGGATTTCCTGCTCCAGCGCGACCGCGAACGCTCGGCGTCAACGCTTGTAAGCCAGGCAGTCGAGTTCAAACGGCGGCTCATTGCCGCGCATCAGGGTGGCCAGCAGGCTGGCGCTGCCGCAGGCGAAGGTAAATCCCAGCGGGCCGTGGCCGACGTTAAGCCACAAATTGGGGTAAGGCGTCGGGCCGATGATCGGGGCACTGTTTGGCGTCGCTGGACGCAGGCCGGCCCAGGCCTCCGCCTTGTCGTAGTCGGCGGCATTCGGCATCGATTCGCGCGCCAGGCGTGACAGGCTGGCAATGCGGCGCCGGTCGATGCGCGTGCTTTCGCCCACCATGTCCACCATGGCTGCGATACGCAATTCCTTGCCGATGCGGGCGTACAGGGTCTTGCGCTCAAAGTCGGTCACGCTGATATTCGGCGCCACATGCTCGTGGCGGATCGGCGCCGTCAGGCTGTAGCCTTTCAGCGGATACATGGGCAGGTCCAGGTTGGCCGTGGCAGCCAGGTCGCGGCTCTGGATGCCTGCTGCCAGCACATAATGATCGGCCGACAGCCAGCCGGCATCGGTCTCGATTGCCGTCACCTTGCCGTTTTCGACGAAGATGGTGCGCGCCGCCGTGTGCATGCAGCGCTCGAAGCGCGGGTGGGCGTAAATGCGCTTTTCCAGCGCCAGGCAGAAGGCATAGCAATCCGCCACCGCTTCGCCGGGATTGAAAATGCCGCCGGCCAGCTTGGGCGCCAACTGGGCCAGGGCCGGCTCGATGCGGGCTGTATCCCGGCCCCACAACACCGCGCGGTTTTCGTCGTTATCGGGCTTGTCCAGGGCCGCCTTGAAGGCTTCCTCGCTGCGGTAGACCACCAGCTTGCCGGCATTGCGCCAGTTGAATTCCCGCAGCGGCAGTTTCAGTTCCAGCAACGACAGTGACATCCGGCTCAACTCGCCGAGCTGCAGCAACTTGGCGGTGGTGCGGGCATTGGCCTCCGCTTTGCAATTGGCCAGGAATTGCGCCATCCAGCGCCACTGGCGGTAATCGGCTTCGGGACGGAAGCGGAATGGGCCGTCGCGCTCGAACAGCCATTGCATGGCCTTCTTGGGCACGCCCTCGTCGGCCAGCGGGGAGACATAGCGATAACTGAGCTGGCCGCCATTGCGATAGCTGGCAGCACTGGCAACGGTCGGGGCGCGCTCGAGCAGCGTCACGCGGAAGCCTGCTTCCAGCAGCCACCACGCCGACGCCAGGCCGACCACGCCTCCGCCAATCACCACCACTTGCCGTGCTCTCGCCATCCAGTCTCCGATTTGTATTGCCGTGTGGAAAATTAAACGTATTGTAGTTCAGTCGTCGCGGCCCAGGACGGCGCGTTGGAAAATCGCATCAAGGATCTGTTCCTCGGCACGCGTGTGCGCCGAGTGCTGGCCCGGGGCGGCGTCCGGATCGCTGCCAAAGCCCCCGATCAGGGACACGATGCCCTGTTTCTTCTTCAAGTCTACGGCGAAGGTGGAGACCAGGCCATAAGCTTCGCCCAGGTGGCCGACTGCATTGAAGCGGCCATCCTGCGGCATGCCGCCCATATTGCCCCGCACGTCGACGAAGCGTTGCGTGCCCAGGCCCCAGCTATGGTAAAGCCCTTTCAGCGTATCGCCATTGCGGCCGTTGAAGCGCCATTGTTCGCCGAACATCAGGGCCAGCGAAGCCGGCCTGATGATCTGCTTGCCCTCATGGCGGCCATGGTTGATCAGCATGAGCATGATCTTGCCCAAATCGCCAGCCGAGATGCGCAGGCCGCCGGTCGGGCTGAAGGGGGTGGCATTGGTGCCAATCACATAGTTGTCCAGCCCTGGCGGATCCTGCGGCGCCGCCACGCCAAAATCGTCGACCTGGGCGATCCAGGGCCCCTTGCTATCCCAGGTTTCGGTATCGCGCGTGCGGCGGCGGTATAGCGTGGCGGTATCTGCTACCTCCTGCGGGCTGAATTCTGCCGGGTTATAGCCGCCCCGCAGTCCCATCGGCGCCAGCAGCAAACGTTTCATCAGGCGGTCGAAACGCTCGCCCGTCACGCGCTCCATGATGGTTCCGATCACAGCCCAGTTCAGGTTGGAATAAGTGAAGTATTGGCCGGGCTCGCCATCGCGCGCCCACATCTTGCCGTCCGGGACCAGCACCGCGCGCAAGGCCGTGCCTGCGCTCCAGAAGTAGCCGCCGTCGTCGCGCAAGGTCGAAGTGTGGCTCAGCAAATGCCGCAGCGTGATCGCCCGCTCAGGATAATTCGGATTGCGCAAGGCAAAGCCAAGGTAATCGCCGGCATCGGCGTCGAGCTTGAGCTTGCCTTCTTCGGCCAGCTTCATCACGCCGAAGGTGGTCATCATTTTGGAAATGGAAGCGATGCGGAACATGGTCTGCGGCGTTACCGGCGCCGCGCCGCCGCTGCCCGTGGTATCAATCCTGCGCAAGCCGAACTGTTGTTGATAAGTCACCTTGCCATCGCGGATCGCCAGCACCGACAAGCCCGACAGCGGCCGCTGCGCATCGTTGACGATGGCCGCCAGCTCCGCATCCAGCTTGCCCGCCGCAGCTTGGCCGAGGTTGCCCAACAGTACTGCGCCGATCAGGGCGCGTATCCCTTTTTGCATGCATTCTCCTTTTGCAAACAGCATACGGCGCCGCCCTTTCAGGCAGCTAATGAAAACTGATTATCTGCCTATAACCCCGGTGTATCGGGCTCTAAAGCCAAATGAAAAGAGCAGCGAAATTTCTCTTTCGCTATTACACTAGCAGTTATAGGAGAAATGTAATGAGCCTCACCAGCGTTGAATTCAAACCAGATCAACAAGACAATTCGCCGCTGTACATGCAGATTGCCCGCAAGTTGAGCGACGATGTTCGAAACGGACGTTACCAGGTCGACCAGGCGCTGCCTTCCGAACGAACCCTCTCGGAATTGCTGAACGTTTCGCGCGTGACCGCCCGCAAAGCCATCGACCAGTTGGTGGACCAGGGCCTGGTGGTGCGCCGTCGCGGTTCGGGCAACTACATCGCGCCGCGCATTGAACAACCGTTGTCGAACCTGACCAGCTTTTCGGAACAACTCTCGCAGCGCGGCTACAAGCCGGGTTCGCGTTGGCTCAAGCGCGCGCTGGTGGCCGCCAGTGCCGACGAGCAGTTGAGCCTTGGCCTGTCGCCCAATACCCGTGTGGCGCGCCTGGAACGCCTGCGCCTGGCCGATGACGTGGTGATGGCGTATGAAGTATCGGTGCTGCCGCAAACCATCGTCCCCAATCCGGAGCTGATCGGCGATTCGCTTTACCAATACCTGGATTCGGTCGGCAAGGGGCCGGCACGCGCGCTGCAGCACATCCGCGCCATGAATGCCTCGGCCGAGCTGGCGCGCCAGCTCGAAGTGCCGGAAGGCCAGGCCGTACTGTTTATTACCCGTATCGCCTATCTTGAGTCGGGCCAGGCGATCGAGCTCACGCATTCCTACTGCCGCAGCGATCATTACGACTTCGTGGCGGAGATGCGCCGCGCCGCGTAGGCCGGGCTGCATAACCTGGGGGCATAAGCTCCGCAAGTCCTGTCATGGGGGGGCCCGGCATTTTGGCATTACACTCGTTTTATGCTGAAGACCGAAACGCCCAGTTCCCAACATCGCGAGCTGGACCAATATCCGATCGAAAAGCTGGTCGCCGCCTTTGCCGATGACCAGCTCAACGCGGTGCAAGCCGTGCGTGCCGCCGTCCCCGCTATTGCCAAAGCAGTCGAAGCTGCCGTGCCCCGCATCGAAGCGGGCGGCCGGCTGCTCTACGTCGGCGCCGGGACTTCAGGCCGGCTCGGCGTGCTCGATAGCGTTGAGCTTTACCCTACTTTCTCCTGGCCGCATGAACGTGCGGTCGCCATCCTTGCCGGCGGCACGGAAGCCATGTTCCAGGCAGTGGAAGGCGCGGAGGATGACCGCGAACAGGGCGCACGCGACCTGCTGGCGCTGAACCCCGGGCGCCATGACGTGGTGCTGGCGCTGGCTGCATCGGGCACCACGCCCTATGTGCTGGGCGCGCTGGAGGCGGGGCGCAAAGCCGGTGCATTGACTGTCGGCATCGCCAACAACCCTGGCTCGCCGCTCACGCAGGAAGCCGAAATCGGCATCACCCTCGACACCGGCTACGAAATCATTTCCGGCAGCACGCGCCTGAAGGCCGGCACCTCGCAGAAGATCGTGCTGAACACGATCTCCAGCGCGATCATGGTGCGATTGAACAAGGTTTATGGAAACTTGATGGTAGACTTGAAGCCGACCAATGCGAAGCTGTTTGCGCGCACGGTGCGGCTCACCATGCACGCCACCGGTGCCGACGAAGCGGCAGCCCGCACAGCGCTGGAACAGTGCGGCTTCCATGTCAAAGTGGCGGTGGTCGCCCTGTTAAAGAAAACCACGGTTCAGCAAGCGGGAGACTTGCTGGACCAGGCCAGGGGCAGCGTGCGCGGCGCACTCGCCATTTGACCCGCCCTGCGCTCGTCCCGGCCGATAAGAAAGGACGTAATGGATCGAGCGCAGCAACGCAGCCCCTGGGGCTGGGTCCCGACACTGTATTTCAACCAGGGCATTCCCTATTTTGCGGTCATGGCACTGACCACCGCAATGTATAAAGACCTTGGCATCTCCAACGCGGACATGGCGTATTACACAGGCTGGCTGTACCTGCCCTGGGTGATCAAACCATTGTGGTCGCCGCTGATCGAAATGCTCGGCACCAAGCGCGCATGGACCACCATCCTGCAGATGGTCCTGGGCGTATCGCTGGCCTCGGTCGCCTTCACGCTGCCGCTATCGAACTTCTTCCAGCTTAGCCTTGGCATCATGTGGCTGATGGCGTTCAGCTCCGCCACGCACGATATTGCGGCGGACGGCTACTACATGCTCGCGCTGCGGCAAAAGCAGCAGGCGGAATTCGTCGGCGTGCGCAGTACCTTCTATCGCGCCGCGACTGTGGCCTGCCAGGGCGGGGTGCTTTTCCTCGCTGGGAAAATCATCAAGCACACCGGCAACCCGCATATGGCGTGGTCAGTCGCCTTTGCCGCCCTGGGCGCCGTATTTTTGGCGTTGGCGCTCTACCATCTCTTCGCGCTGCCCAAGCCGGCCGAGGATGCACCGGCGGTGCGATCGTCTGCGCCGATGAAAGAATTCTTCGCCACCTTCGCAGCATTCTTCCGCAAGGACGGCATCGTTGTGATCCTGCTGTTCCTGTTGCTGTTCCGCCTTGGCGAGTCGCAGTTGCTGAAAATGGTGGTGCCCTTCCTGAAAGACCCGCTGGCGAAAGGCGGGCTTGGCCTGAGCACCGAAGACGTTGGCATCGCCTACGGCACCGTCGGCATCATTGGACTGATTCTCGGCGGCCTGGCAGGCGGCTGGCTGATTGCGCGCTTTGGCCTCAGGCGCTGCCTGTGGCCTTTCGCGATTGCGATCCACATCCCGGACCTGATTTTCGTCTACCTGTCGCAAGCGCAGCCGCAGGACTTTGTTTGGATTTCGACCTGCCTGGCGGTGGAGCAGTTTGGCTACGGTCTGGGCTTCACGTCCTTCATGATGTACATGATCATGGTGAGCCAGGGCGAGCACAAGACTGCGCATTATTCGATTTGCACCGGCTTCATGGCGCTTGGGATGATGATTCCGCAGATGGCCAGCGGCAAGCTGCAGGAAATCCTGGGTTACCAGCACTTCTTCATTTTTGCCTGCACGGCGACTATCCCGGCCTTCATCATGACGGCACTGATCAAGATAGACCCGGCGTTTGGCCGGGAATAGGTAGAATACGGCTCCTGCTGATGTGAGGATTAGGTTTTGGCTTTTAATGCGAAAAGGCGGCTGACCATAGCCGCCGCCGCGGCCGGCGTGGCCGCATTAATGGGAGCGTGTTCGTCGACGCCTACCGTGCCAGCCGCCGGTGAAGCTGCGGTACCACCTTCCGGTGGCGGGAGCGGCAATATGCCGGTTCCGGCCGCGAGTGCGGCTTCGGCAGCGGCGCCCCAACGCATCACCGGCGAGCAACCGCCTGCCGCGCCGCGCGAATTCCGCGCCGCCTGGGTGTCGACGGTCGCCAACATCGACTGGCCAAGCCGCAGCAACCTGCCGCCGGCGCGCCAGCAGGCGGAAGCCCTCGCCATCCTCGACCGCGCCAAGTCCCTGCACCTGAACGCCATCGTGCTGCAGGTGCGCCCCAGCGCCGACGCCATTTACCCGTCCAGGCTGGAACCCTGGTCCGAATTCCTGACCGGCCAGCAAGGCAGGGCCCCCGAGCCAGCCTGGGATCCGCTGGCGTTCTGGATCACGCAGGCCCATGCCCGCGGACTGGAACTGCATGCCTGGTTCAACCCCTACCGTGCCCGTCATTCCGCCGCCCGCACGCCGAACGCGCGGGACCATATCGCCAACACCAAGCCGCAAGTGGTGCGCCAGTACGGCAAGTTCCAATGGATGGACCCGGGCGAAGAAGCCGCCGCCCAGCAAACGCTGGACGTGATCCTGGACGTGGTGCGCCGCTATGATATCGACGGCGTCCACATCGACGATTATTTCTATCCATACCCGATCGAAGCCCCCGGAGCCAATGGCGGCGAGGCGGCGCTGGACGCACCATCGAACGGCAACAAGCCCGAACTGGATTTCCCCGACAGCGCCCCCTACCAGCGCTACCTGCAAGGCGGCGGCACCCTGGACCGCGCCAACTGGCGCCGCCAGAACGTCAACCAGTTGATCGAAGCAATCTACACCGGCATCCACAAGGAAAAAGCCTGGGTGCGCTTCGGCATCAGCCCCTTCGGCATTGGCCGCCCGGACCGCCGCCCGCCCGGCATCCAAGGCTTCAGCCAGTACGACAAGCTGTACGCCGATGCCGAACTGTGGCTGCAAAACGGCTGGCTCGATTACCTGGCGCCGCAGCTTTACTGGCCCATCGCCCAGCAGCCGCAAGCCTTCCCCGTGCTGCTCGATTACTGGCTGGGGCAAAACAAGCGCGGCCGCCATATCTGGCCGGGCCTGTACACCAGCCGCATCGACGACAGCAGCAAGTCCTTCACGGCGGACGAAATCGTGCAGCAGGTCGATGTGATGCGCAGCCGCGCCAATGCGAATGGCCACATCCATTTCAGCATCGCCGCCCTGATGCAAAACCGCAAAGGCGTGAGTGACCAGCTGAAAGCCACCAGCTACCAGGGGCCGGCACTGGTGCCGGCATCTCCATGGCTGGGCAGTGAAGCGCCGCCCGCACCGACCGTGGCAGTCAAGCGCCACGCCAGCGGGCTGTCGCTTACCCTTGGCAATGCCGCCCGCGCCACCCATCTCGCCATCTGGGCGCGGTATGGCGAGGAATGGCGTTTCAATGTAGTGCCAGCCGGCCGCAGCGAAGTGGTGCTGACCGACGACAGCGGCGTGCCCGCCCGCAGCGTGGTGGTGTCGGCGGTCGACCGCTTAGGTAACGAAAGTCCACGAGTTTCCGCTGCCTTATAACTTTTTGGAATGAGTGCCGCACACGCATTCATGTCAAGATGACAGCGTTTCAACGTACACTCGACAGATCATGGGCAAACCTGACACCGATCGTACCTTAGGGCTGGGAATCGATGCTGGCGGCACGGAAACACGCTGGGCGCTGTCCGACCCGGCAGGCGAAATTGTGGCCGAAAGCACGGTCGCCGGACTGTCCGCCCTGATGATGGCCAAGCCAGCCGGCCGTGAACAAGTCCACGCCACCTTCAGCCAGTTGGCGCAGGAGGTGCTGGAAGCCGGCAAGCCGCTGCGCATCTGCGCCGGGCTGACCGGTTTCGGCGGCGATGGCAATGTGCTGATGGACTGGCTGTCCACCCTGCTCGGGGTGCACCTGGACGCGGTCACCCTCTGCAACGATATCGAAGTCGCCTACCTCGACGCTTTCGAACCCGGCCAGGGCTACCTGGTCTACGCCGGCACTGGTTCGATTGCCGCCTTCATTGACGAACAGGGCGAATTCCACCGTGCCGGCGGCCGCGGCGTCATGCTGGACGATGCCGGCGGCGGCTTCTGGATCGCGCGCGAAGCGATGCGCCGCATCTGGCGCGGCGAGGACGAGCAGCCCGGCACATGGCAGGATTCGCCGATGGCCCATGCGGTGTTCGACCATGTGGGCGGCAGCGACTGGTCCTTCTCGCGCAACTTCATGTACACCCAGGAGCGGGGCGAGATCGGCAAGCTGGCGCTGGCTGTCGCCATGAGCGCCGGCGCCGACCCGGCCGCCCGCCACATCCTGCTGCAGGCCGGACGCGAGCTGGCCCGCCTGGCGCTGGCGCTGGTGACGCGCTTCGGCGAGCGGCCGATTGTCCTGTCCGGCCGCGCCGCCGAACTGCATCCCCTGATTTTCGAAGCCATGCGCGCAGACTTGCCGCCTGGATTCCATTTGCAAAAACGCACCGCCAGGCCGCATCATGCGGCTGCCAGGATGGCCGCCCGGCCCCGCAACTAAGGAAAATATGAAGAAACTGCTGCTTGCCTCCCTGATCGCCCTGCTGACTGGCTGCGCCACCCAACTGCCGAACATCGACCATTCGCTGACGTCCAAGGGGCAGAGCAGCCGCGTGCGCTTTGTCGTGATCCACTACACCGTGTCCGACCTGCCGCTGTCGGTCAAGCTGCTGACCGAGAAAGAAGTGAGCGCTCACTACCTGATCACCGACGAGAATGAGCCGCGCGTCTACGCCCTGGTCGACGAAAACCGCGCCGCCTGGCATGCGGGCCTGAGCAGCTGGAAGACTTACACGGCACTGAACTACAACTCGATCGGCATCGAAATCGTCAATCCCGGCTTCAAGGACATGCCGGATGGCCGCCACTGGTACGGCTTCACCGGCCGCCAGATTGACCAGCTGGTCGCCCTGCTCAAGCAGATCAAGGAACGCCACCAGATCGCACCGGAAAACTTCCTCGGCCACGCCGACGTGGCGCCACAGCGCAAGCAGGACCCGGGCCCGATGTTCCCGTGGAAGCGCCTGGCCGACGAGGGCCTGATCGCCTGGCCGGACGCCAGCGCCGTCGCTGCGGCGCTCCCGAAATATGAAACCCAGCTGCCCGACGTCGCCTGGTTCCAGCAAAAGCTGGCCCAGCACGGCTACGCCACCCCGCAGACCGGCGTGCTGGACCCGGAAACCCACAATGTGCTGGTGACTTTCCAGGCCAAGTACCGCAACAGCAAATGGGACGGCGTGCCTGACGCGGAATCCGCTGCCATCCTCGACGTACTGACCGCGCCCAAGCCAAAACCATAAGGCGGTTTGCACGGCCGCCGGCTTTCCCCTATCCTGCCAAAATGCCGCGGGGGAGGGCCTGCGGCGCTGAGGAAGAGGAACCAGGACCATGCGGCTGCGCCACATCGAAGTTTTCCACGCCATCATGCAGGTCGGCACCATCAGCGGTGCCGCCCAGGTGCTGCATATATCGCAGCCAGCCGTGACCAAAGTGCTGCAGCACGCCGAACTGCAACTGGGCATGCCGCTGTTCGAGCGCGTGCGCGGCAAGCTGTACCCGAAGCCGGAAGCGCACCGCCTGTTTGCCGAAACCGAAAAACTGCACCGCGACCTGCAAGGCATCCGCCGCCTGGCGGCCAGCCTGAAAGGCCGCGCCGTCGAAACCGTGCGGCTGGTCTCGACCCCGACCATCGCCATCAGCGTGCTGCCGCAAGCCATGAGCGAATGGCGCAAGGATTTCCCCGATACCCGCTGCGAGCTGGCCACCCACCACACATCCGAGATCGTCAACACCTTGCGTCTGGGCGAAGCCGACATGGCGCTGTCGCTGCAGGATCCGCGCCACCCCGGCATCATCGCCGAACCGATCGCGCAAGGCGTAATGACGGTAATCGCACCGGCCGGCACCTGGCGCAGCGACGACGCCGGCATGCCGCTGACGGCGGAAGGCCTGAGCGGTGAGCTGATCGGCCATGCCGACAACGACCCGCTGGGCGAGATGATCGTGGCTTCCTGCGAAGCGCAGGGCATCCAGCCCAACTTCCGCACCACCGTGCAGACTTACCAGATTGCCCGTTCGCTGGTGGAAGCCGGCGCTGGCCTGGCTGTGGTTGATCCGTTCACGGCGGCATCGGCCGATCCGGCCAAAGTACAGAAACGCCAATGGGCGCCGGCTATTCCGATCCAGCTTTTCCTGCTGACGAATAGCCACGCGCCCCTGTCGCACGGCGCCCGGCAACTGGCTGATTCCATCGCCAGCATGGCCCGCGCCTGCCTCGAACAAGGAAAGTGATGAGCAATACCATTCCCAGTGAAGAGGTTCCCGGCAGCCCCGATTTCCGGCACCTGGACACCATCGACGGTATTGCGGTGGACCTGCGCTATGCCGGACCGGACAACTTCGTGGGCCGGGACCTGTATTCGCCGCTGGATTGCGCCTGGCTGCACCGCGACGCTGCCGCCGCCATCGAACGCGTGGTGGGCTACCTGGCGCAGCGTGCGCCTGGTTGCAAGGTCCTGCTGCTCGACGCATTGCGCCCGCACCGCGTGCAGGAACAGTTGTGGGATGCGCTGGCCGGCACCAGCCTGCAGATGTACCTGGCGCCGCCGGAACGCGGCTCGATCCACTCCTTTGGCATGGCGGTCGACATCACCATTCTCGATCCGGCAGGGCAGGAGCTCGACATGGGCACCGGCTTCGACGATATGACAGAATTGTCCCACCCAGCGCTGGAGGCGCGGCACCTGGCGAGCGGTGAACTGACTGCCGTGCACATCGCCAACCGCCAATTGCTGCGCGACGCCATGTTCCAGGCCGGCTTCGCGGGAATCAATAGCGAATGGTGGCATTTCGACTGCGGCGACCGCGTGCTGGTGCGCCGCGATTACACAAAAGTCCTATAAAGGAGACATCCGCCATGCGGCAGCCCTGGTCTACCACACGAGCAATCCTGACCGGCGGTGCGCTGGGCGGCTTGCTGGACATCCTGTTCGCGATCAGCTTCGCCGGTTACAACGGCCTGCCGCCGGAACGGCTGCTGCAAGTAGTGGCCAGCGGCGCATTAGGCCAAGCGGCATTCACCGGCGGCGCACCTGCCGCAGCATTCGGCCTCGCCTGCCATTTCGCCCTGAGTTTCGCGTGGATGGCGATCTTCTTCCTGGCTGCGCGCCGCATTCCGGCGCTGGCGAGCAAGCCGCTGCTGGCGGCGGTCGGCTACGGCCTGCTGGTGTTCTTCACCATGCGGCTGGTGGTGCTGCCGCTGTCGGCGTTTCCGCGCCCGGTGACGTTCAATGCCTTCTCCTGGGGCATGGACATCCTGTCCCACATCTTCCTGTTCAGCCTTCCGATCGTGTGGGCGACGCGCAAGGTGTTGCGCGCTTCATAAACGGAATTCGGACAGCTTCCAGTCCGCAAAACCGTTGCGAACGAAGACCAGCGCGATCTTGTCGTTGCGGACGATGTAGCGGTTGACGCCATCGCGCTCGGTGACCCACTTTGGCCTTTTCTCGCCTGAGGGCGGCTCGTCATCGCGTTCGCGTTCCTGTTCACGTGCGTCACGATCTTCGTGCCGGTCCTTGCGCTTCTTCGCAAAGTCGCCGTGCTCCAGCACAAGCATCACCGCCTCCGGCCGCACCAGTGCATCCACCACCACGCCGCCCAGCAGTCGGCCGAAGCCGCTGAGAGCATCGTCATTTGGCTTGCCGGCGATATCGTCCTTCATATTTTCCCGCAGCGCCGGAAAGTCGACGTGGCTATTGAATGCCTCCACATCATGCACCCGCACCGCTTCCTTCATCTGGTGCACAACAAGCAGCGGCGACCAATACCAATACGCCGCTATCGCAATAACGACCGCCAGCAATGCCGTCGGGATACCTTTACTTTGCTTCGCCATCTGAAATGATCCTAGTCGGTGATCGTTAAGTCGACATCAATGATCTTCTCGAAGACCTGCCGTTCCGCCTCGTTCCGCAATGAGACTTTAATACGTTTAATCGAGCACCGCTCACCAACCGAGAAACCCATCTGGATCTTGCCCTTGGCGTAAAGCGGTTCGAAAAGACCGGTGTGAGTCATGCTGCAGTTCGTGTCGGGTACGGTGCCGGGAAAAAGGCCATTTGGAGTGTTGATGTCGTACTCGAATTCGACCGGAATAAAAGTGCCTTTCTTCACCGAGGCTTGTTTTCCTGTTGGAAGGCGTACCTGCTTGATTGAGGAACCAAGGCCGTCTCGCTTTCGTTTATCCAAAGCGGGATCGCGCACGAACTTGTAGTTGACAGGAAGATCCTGCCTGAATACCTCGGTCGAGTTTTCATCCTTGAAAACTACGGTCATCTTGTTCAGAGTACCGGGCTCGGTCAGGTAGGCACCACGCCTGATGACGTGCGTCCCTGGCTCCAGTTCTTCTGGCACTCCAATGTACTGCGACTGATAAGTCTCGTCGAAAATGCGAACCCAGGCGCGAAGCGGGGACGCAGGCTTGGAAAAGTGGAACTTGATTGTTGCGAGAACTGGGGTTTGTTCCTTCAGTGTGCTGCCATTGGATGGGTCCAGCTTGATCGAGTCGATTACCAGGTCGGAAGACTTCACCTGCGCGAAGGCTACGTTCGATGCTAAAAGAGTGGCCAGCAACAGGCCCGCTTTGAATAATTTCATTCCGAAGATTGAGTGTTGGAGTTATAACTGTCTGATTACTGCGCCGGAATCCGCGAAACCCAATCGATCACGCCATCGACCAGCGCGCGGCCATTGCCGTTGCCGGCGCGATCATGGTTGACCATCACGACGACGATGCACTGCTGGCCGTTGGCATCCGGGACGTAGCCGGCGATGGCGACCACGTTTTTCAGCGTGCCGGTCTTGACACGGGCGTGCATGGCGGCAGGGCTTTCTTTCAGGCGGCGCTTCATGGTTCCGTCGATCGCCGCAATCGGCAGGCTGGTAAGGAACTCCGGCGCCCACAGCGAATTTTGCGCGGCCTTCAGCAAGCCGGCCATCTGCTCCGGGCTGAAGCGCTCGATGCGCGACAGGCCGGAACCGTTTTCGAACACCATGCCGGTGTCGTCGATGCCGTGGGCCCGCAACCAGTTGCGGATCACCATTTCCGAGCGGGCGTTAGTGGTCATCGGCGCTGGCGCCGCTTCGGCGCCGCCGGGAATTTCCGTTGGCGCTGCGTCCGGCAAGGGGCGGCTGCCCTGCACGGGATCAGCCTGCAGGCTGCCCAGGCTCAGGAAGATAGTGCGCGCCAGGCCGTTGTCGGACAGCTTGTTGGTATCGCGCACCATCTCAGGCAGCGAGCGGCTCACATGTTCGGCCAGCAGCGTCGAAGCACCGCTATTGAAGGCTCGCGACTGCTCGGCGGAAGCCTCGACAGCCATGCCGTTGAATTGCCCGCCAAGGCGCTCCCACGTGGCGCGAAACAGGCGCTCGGCGTAATCCGTGCGGTCCAACACGTTAATCACATTGGTCTTGCTGCAATTGCGCGGGAACGTCCCTTTCAGCACCACGGTCAGGTGCGATCCGTTGCGCACATACTCGGGAATCTTCCAGCCGTCTTCCCATTTGGTGCAATCGCGGTCGACCAGCGTCAGTTCCGAACGCACGCGCACATTGTCCAGCTCCGGCAGCACGCTGGCCTTGATCGATTTCGCGTCGGAGGCGATATCGAGCGTCTGCAAGTTCATGTTGAGCAGCAGCGCATCGGGGATCAGGTTGTAGTAAGCCTCGGGAGACTCGTCGAACGGCGGCGCACCCGCATCGGCACGCGCGGGTTGCCAGAGCTGGCGGTCCAGCACCAGGTTGCCGTCGATTTTGCGGATGCCCTTGGTGCGCAGCTTTTCCAGCATGTGGGTGAAGACGTCGGCCGTGAAGTCTCCATCGGCGCCCCCGCGCAGCACCAGGTCGCCGTGCAGCACGCCGCCCACCACATCACCGGTAGTGCGCAGTTCGGTGCGGCCGCGGAACTGCGGGCCAAGCACGTCCAGACCGACCATGGTGGTGAACAGCTTCATGGTCGAAGCAGGGGTGAAGGTGCGCGCCGCTTCGTGCGAGACCAGTACCTGGTCGCCGCGCAGCACCACTGCCCCGATGGCATCCTCCGGGATGCCTTTTTCGGCAGCCAGGCGAGCGATCGGCTCCGGCAGTGCCGCTTGGGCGGACGCGCCTATAGCGGCAAGCAAAGTGGCTAAAAGCAGGCGGCGCATTATCGAATCCTTAACCGAAAAACACGTAGGCTACCGCAATCGCGGTCAAGACCCCCGCGAGATCCGCAATCAGGCCGGCGGAAATCGCATAGCGCGTCTTTCGGATGCCGACGGAGCCGAAATACAGCGCCACGATATAGAAGGTAGTATCCGCCGATCCCTGGAAGATACAAGCCAGACGGCCGACGAAGGAATCCGGGCCGTAAGTCTTCATCGCATCGATCATCATGGCGCGCGAGCCGGAACCGCTGAAAGGCTTCATCAGCGCCGTTGGCAGCGAAGGCACGAAGTCGGTGCGCAAGCCCAGTGCATTGAAGACCCAGTTGAAGCCATCCATTACCAGCCCGAACACGCCAGCATTACGCAGCACGCTGATTGCCACCAGCATGCCGACCAGGTAAGGAATCACCGTCAGCGAAGTCTGGATGCCACCCTTCGCGCCTTCGATAAAGGCCTCATACACGTTCACTTTCTTGACCAGCGCGCCGATGATAAAGGCGGCGATGATCGAAATCAGGATCAGGTTGGAGGCCACTTTCGACACCACCTCGATCTGCTCGCGCGTCAGGAATGCAGTGAAGTACCAGATCAGGCCCGCAATGGCCGCCGTCATGCCGCCGATCCAGGCCAGCAGCACTGGATCGAACAGGTTCAGGCGCTGGCGGATGCCGACCGCGATGATGCCGGTGATCGTCGCCGCATAAGTCGCAATCATGCAGGGAATGAAAATATCCGATGGATCGGCTGCGCCGAGGATGGCGCGCTGCGCCATGATCGCCAGCGGGATCAGGGTCAGGCCGGAGGTATGCAGTACCAGGAACATGATCTGCGCGTTGCTGGCCGTATCCTTGTTCGGATTCAGCGACTGCAGGCTTTCCATCGCCTTCAGGCCGAACGGGGTGGCGGCGTTGTCGAGGCCAAGCAGGTTGGCCGAGAAGTTCATCACCATGTGGCCGGTGGCCGGATGGTCCTTCGGCACCTCAGGGAAGATGCGCGAGAAGAAGGGCGAGATGATCTTCGCCAGCCAGCCGATCGCCCCGGCCTTTTCGCCGATGTTCATGATCCCCAGCCACAGCGTCATCACGCCGGCCAGCGGCAGTGCGATGTCCATCACACCCAGCCTGGCCGACTCGAAAGTGCCGTCGATGATCTTCTTGAAGATCTCCGTATCGCCCATGAACAGCCATTGGATGATGGCGGCGGCGAAGCCTACGAGGAAAAACCCGGACCAGATGTAATTAAGGGACATGGATGTACTTCTTGTAGTGGAATGACCGATTTTGCAGCGAAAGTATAGGGCCAGCGGATGAAAGTATGCGCTGCGCTCATGTAAAAAAGTTATAAGCTGGCGTATCGCCAAGCACTGGCTTATGCTCCGCTGCATGAAAAAACTTCGCGTTCTCGCCGCCCTGACCCTTGCCCTGGCCATTGCCGCTCCGGCAGCGCAGGCCGCCGACAAGGTCCTGCACGCTTTTCTGTCGACGGGCGAAACCGGCCTCGATCCTGCTGTCGCTTCCGACCTGGCCAGCCTGAGCCTGCTGGAAAACCTGTTCGAGCCGATGCTGCGCTACGACTACGAGGCGCGCCCGGTCAAACTGGCGCCAAGCAGCCTGCGTGAAATGCCAACCAGCGACACCAGCGGCAAAGTCTGGACCTTCCACCTGAAGCCAGGCATGTTTTTCAGCGGCGATCCAGCTTTTAACGGAAAGAAGCGCGAAGTTACGGCGGAGGATTACAAATTCGCTATCGAACGCCTGCTCGATCCCGCGCTCAAATCGCCCTGGTCCTTCATGTTCGAGGGCAAACTGGCCGACCTGAGGACGCTGGATAAGTACACCCTGCGCCTGACGCTGAAAGAGCCCGACCCGAGCCTGCTGTTCTATCTCGCCCTGCCGGCCACCGGAGCGGTGGCGAAAGAAGTGACCGATGCCTACGGCAGCCAGGTAGGCAACCACCCGGTCGGCTCCGGCCCTTTCGTCATCGAAGAATGGAAGCGCAGCGACAAGATCACTCTGGCCGCCAACAAGGGCTACCACCAGGCCTGGCGAGGCCAGCACCTGCCGATCGTCGACAAGGTCGAAGTCAAGGTCATGGAGGAGTATCAGTCACGCGTGCTGGGCTTCCTGAATGGCGAGTTCGATTACATCGAGCAGGTGCCGGAATCGATGCGCGACATGGTGCTCGATCCCTCCTCGCCCAAGCCGGTGTTGAAAAAGGACCTGGCTGCGCGCGGCATGGTGTTGTCCCCGTTTCCCGTGCTGCAGACCTATTACATGTGGATGAACATGGACGACCCGGTCATCGGCGGCTACAGCAAGGAGAAGGTCGCCCTGCGCCGCGCCATAGCACTGGGTTATGACAGCCCCGAAGATATCGCCCTGCTGAAGAAGGGCCTGGCGATTCCCGCCCAAAGCCCGCTGCCGCCGAACGTGCTTGGCTACGACCCCGACTACCGCAGCCCGATCAGCTACAACCCCAAGCTGGCCAAAGCCCTGCTGGACCGCTTCGGCTACAAGGTAGGCAAGGACGGCTTCCGCACCCTGCCCGACGGCCAGCCGCTGGCGCTGGTGATGCACAGCGAGCCGACCATGGTGGGCCGCCTGCGCGATGAATTGTGGCGCAAGAACCTGAACGCGCTTGGCATCCGCGTCAGCTTCAAGACCGACAAGAAGACCGAGATCATCAAAGCCAGTCGCCTTGGCAAGGTGCAGATGTTCGAAACCAACTGGATTGCCGATTTCCCGGATGGCGACAACTTCTACCAGCTCCTGTGGGGCTCCAACAGCGGCCGCGCCAATTACGCCCGCTTCAATCTGCCTGACTACAACAGCCGATATGAGAAAGCCCGCCAGCTCAGCGATGGCCCTGAGCGCAACGCCCTGTACCGCGAGATGAACCAGCTGATCCACGCGTATAACCCCTGGGTATTGCTGATCCACCCGATTTCGGCCGATATCCAGCAACCGTGGCTTAAAAACTACAATCGACACCCGGTCGAACTGACCAATTGGCGTTACCTGGACCTTGAACCAAAAAGCAATGTGACCACTGCATTACATTAAGTTATGGACGCAATAGTAATTTTCATTGGATGACAAGTTTTTCATAGCGCTACTCTGCAAAAAACACTATCGGGGAGAGGCTTGTGAAGATTAAGAAGCTGGCGCAGTTGATTGCGCTGATCGGGGTAGTAAGTCCAGCAATCGCACAGGAAGCCGCGCAGCCCATGCCGCGCGTCGAGATCACGGGTTCCAGCATCAAGCGCGTGGCGGCGGAAGGCGCCCTCCCGGTGCAGGTCATCACGTTCGACGCCATCCAGAAGGCAGGCATCACCAGCACCGAAGACCTGTTGCGCAGCATTTCCGCCAACGGCACTGGCGCCGACAATATGACTTCCGGTAACAACGTGTTCGGCGCCGACGCCGACCGCGTCTCCGGTGGCGCCTCCTTCGCCTCCCTGCGCGGCCTGGGCCCAAACGCCACCCTGGTGCTGCTGAATGGCCGCCGCGTGGGCAACCACGGCGCCTCCGGCAAGGCGGTTGACCTGAACTCGATCCCGCTGGGCGCCATCCAGCGCGTGGAAATCCTGAAGGACGGCGCCTCCGCAATCTACGGCACCGACGCGATAGGCGGCGTGGTCAATTTCATCCTGCGCACCGATTACACGGGCGTGGAAGCAAGCGTCAGCTACAACGCCACCGAAGCCGGCGGCGGCATGCAGCGCCGCTATTCCCTGCTGGGCGGCGCTGGCAACCTCGCCGAACAGGGCTGGAATGTGATGGCCAGCGTGACACACGATGTCAACGACAAGTTGTCCTCGCACCAGCGCGATTTCGCCAACGGTTTCCAGCCGGCACGCGGCCTGTCGCCGGACACCACCGGCACGCCCTATGCCAACGTCCTGACCGGTGCCGGGACGGCACTGGGCACCGGCTTCAAGGTCCCAGGCGACAACACCACCTACCTGCAGGCCAGCCCGCTGAGCTTCCAGGGCAAGTGCGACAGCATTCCCGGCATGTCGCAATACCAGACCGACTTGTGGAAAGACGTCACCGCGCCGACCCGCACCAGATACTCCTGCGCCTACGACTATGGCGCGGACTACGTGATCAGCTTCCCGGTAGAGCGCACCAACGCAATTTCGCGCGCGACATTCCAGTTGAGCCCACAACACAAGTTGTTCGCCGAACTCCTGGGCTCGCGCACCGAGGCCACTGCCGAACTGACCCCGGTGCAGATCTCGACCAGCCTGGCCAACGGCGCCGCCTACCCGGTCAACGGCCCGTACTACCTGGACATGATGCAGTTCATTCCGAGCTACGACAAGACCAAGCCGATCATCTACAAATGGCGCTCCACCCCATGGGGCAACCGCACCCAGGAAAACGTTACCGAAAACCTGCGCGGGCTGATCGGCATGGAAGGCCTGCTGGCCGGTAAATACGACTACAAAGTCGGCCTGTCGCGCGCCCAGAGCACCACCAAGACCGACCTGGTCGACGGTTATGGCTGGACCAGCCAGATCTACTCGGCCCTCGGTAGCGGCAAGATCAATCCATGGCTGTTGCCCGGCCAGAGCCAGACCGACGAAGCCATGAGCCTGGTCGAATCGACCAAGTTCCGCGGCCGCCTGCAGCATGGCAAGACCACTATGACCCAGCTCGATGGCTCGTTCTCGGGCGAAGTTTTCCAGCTTCCAGCGGGGGCGGTGATGATGGCGGCTGGCCTCGACCTGCGCAAAGAAAGTTATGAGTTCGCGCAAGACGTGGACGCAAGCAAACTGCTGCTGGCACCAGGCAATGCCAACCAAAACAGGGTCAGCCGCAATGTCAGGGCTGTGTACGCTGAGATGATCATCCCGATCATGAAAGACCTGGAAGTGCAGTTGGCGGTGCGCCGCGACCACTATTCGGTATTCGGCTCCACCACCAACCCGAAAGTGTCATTCCGCTGGCAGCCGTCGCAGGCCCTGATGTTCCGCGGCTCCGCCTCGGAAGGCTTCCTGGCGCCGAGCTTCACCCAACTCTATTCGGGCCGCCTGCTGGGCGAGCTGCCGAATGGTGTTATCGACCAGGAAGGTTGCGCCGCACATCCAGGCGATCCTGCCTTCTGCGCGATTCCGCGCCTGAACTACTTCTCGGGCGGCAATCAAGCGCTGAAGCCGGAAACCTCCAAGCAGGGCACGCTCGGCATGGTGGTGGCACCGTTCACCGGCTTCACCGCCTCGCTGGACTACTGGGCCATCAACGTCAAGGACCGCATCCTGAACCGCACGCCGCAAGTAGTGCTGAAGAACTGGCAATACCTGAACGACTACATCATCCGCAACCCGCAGACCGGCGCGATCGACCATGTGGAAGCGGGCTGGATCAACGCTGCCGGGCTGAAAACCCGCGGCCTGGACCTGGGTTTGCGCTATGACGCCAAGTTCGGCGGCTACAAGGCCAGCGCCACCCTGGATGGCACCTGGATGCAATCGTTCAAGTTTGCCGAATTCGAAGGCCAGCCCTTCGTCGAGCAAGTGGGCCAGTTCGCCACCCGCGACGTTTACCTGCGCTGGAAACATAACGCCGGCGTGACCGTCTCGCGCGGCGACTGGAGCGTATTGTTCACCAACAAATTCGCCTCGCATTACGCCGACCAGGTACCGAACGGCGGCAAAGGCACGCCGCCGGCCGGCTTCGATCCGCAGATCAAGCACTACAGCATCTTCGGCATTTCTGGCACGTATACGGGCTTCAAGAACACCACCATCACGGCCGGCATCCAGAACCTGTTCGACACCGATCCGCCGTTCACCGCCCACAATGTGGACGAGGTGGTGGGCGCGGGCTGGGACCCACGCGTGGCAGATGGCCGTGGCCGTTCCTTCGCGCTCAACCTGAAATACAAGTTCTACTGACTTGATTACTCGGCGCAGTTTTGGCCGAATCGTGGCGGCCGCCCTGGCCGCTGCCGCGCTCCCCCGGGTGTCGGCAGCGGCGGGCGGCCGTCCAGTTTCCCGAAAGCCAACCATGAAGAAAACCGCCCTGGTCAAGCCAGCGCGCCTGAAGGCAGGCGATACTGTGGGTCTGATCGCCCCTGGCGGCCACACCGACACCCCGGCGATCGCCAAGGCCATCAAGAACATTGAATCGCTGGGCTTCCACGTCAAGCTGGGCCGCAACCTGGAAGCCGTGTATGGCAACTATGGCGGCTTGCCCGAGCAGCGGCTGGACGATTTGCATGCCATGTTTGCCGATCCGGAAGTGCAGGCGATCTGGGCTATTCGCGGCGGCTCAGGCTGCATCCAGTTATTGGCGCATCTCGACTATGAGCTGATCCGGCGCCATCCGAAGATCCTGATCGGCTATTCCGACATTACCGCGCTGCACCTGGCGATCCAGAAGAAAGTGGGGCTGGTGACTTTCCATGGCCCGGTGGCCTCCTCCACGTTCTCCGACTATACGGTGACCCAGCTACTGAATGTGCTGATGCACCCGGAAGACCAATACACCATCCCGATGGCGCTGGAAAACAGCCGCAAGGCGGAAGAGGAGCCGCACTATGCGCTGCGCACCGTGGTGCCCGGCATATGCGAAGGCCCGCTGACTGGCGGCAACCTGTGCCTGGTAAGCGCGCTGGTCGGCACCGAATATGCCAGCAACTACAAGGGTGGCATCCTGTTCCTGGAAGAAGTGAATGAAGCGCCGTACCGGATCGACCGCATGCTGATGCAGCTCCAGCTCAACCAGAAGTTCGACCATGCCGCCGGTGTCATGCTCGGAATATGCGAGAACTGCGGCCCACAGGACAGCGACATCTCCCTGACGCTGGACGAAACCACGGACCAGCATCTCAAACCCTTGAAAGTACCGGCAGTGACGGGATACAGTTTCGGTCACATCCGCCACCAGTTCACGCTCCCGATGGGCATCCGCGCCCGCCTGGACACCGAACGCCAGACACTCACCCTGCTCGAACCCGCCGTTTCCTGACAGCCGAGCCCGTGTCCCACCCTGGGGTCACACCCCAAGTGTGACACGGGCTCGGCTGCGGACTTCGGCGTAGAATGGGGCGATGCGAATACTCAAGCACAAGGCGGTGGCTTTTGTGCTGGCGCATCCCCTGGACTTTGCGCTCCAGTGCCTGAAGGGATTCAGGGCTAACCAGGGCTTGCTGCTGGCCGGCGCCGTGGCCTATTACTCGCTGCTGTCCATCGTCCCCCTGCTGATGCTGGTGGTGGTGGCGCTGTCCCACGTGATCCCGCAGCAGGAATTGCTGCAGATTATCGGCCGCTACCTCGAATGGCTGATCCCCGGCCAGTCGAAGGCCGTGGTGGCGGAAGTCGGCCATTTCCTCGACCACCGGGAACTGGTGGGCTGGGCGCTGGTGCTGGTGATGCTGTTCTTTAGCTCGCTGGCCTTTTCGGTGCTGGAAAACGCCATGTGCTTCATCTTTTTGCACCGCGGCAAGCTGCGCCGCCGGCATTACCTGGTGTCGGCCATCCTGCCCTACTGCTACATCCTGTTCCTCGGCATCGGCGCGCTGGTCATGACCCTGGTCGCGGGCAGCCTGCAAGTCATCGGCGAAGAGAGCGTGCACCTGTTCGGCTACGAATGGTCGCTGCACGGCCTGTCCGGCGTGCTGCTGTACATGCTTGGCCTGGCCGGCGAAGTGCTGATGTTGAGTTCCATTTACCTCGTCATGCCGGTCGGCCGCCTGTCGCTGTCACATGCCCTGATCGGCGGCGCCACCGCCACCGCGCTGTGGGAAGTCGCGCGCCATGTGCTGGTCTGGTACTTCACCACCCTGTCCCAGGTGAACCTGGTGTACGGCTCGATGACCACCGCCATCGTTGTCATGTTCAGCCTGGAGATCGGCGCCACCCTGCTGCTGTTCGGTGCCCAGGTCATCTCGGAATTCGAGCGGGTCGGCCGCGGCGAGCAGCACAAGGCGCCGCACCGCCTGCAAACCAAGACCGCCTGTTAGCCGGGCAGGGTAATCGTGAAGCGTGCCCCGCCCAGCGCGGACCTGCCCGCCACCAGGGTGCCGCCGTGCAGTTGCACCGCCTTGCGTGCGATTGACAAGCCTAAGCCGAAGCCGCCGGTATTGCGGTCGCGGCTGCGGTCCAGCCGGTAGAAGGGCTCGAAAATGCGTTCGCGCTCGCCATCCGGGATGCCGGGACCATCATCCTCGACCACCACCTGCACCACGCTGCCCATCCGCGCCGCCCCAAGGCGCACCGAGCGCGTGCCGTATTTGAGGGCGTTGCGCAGCAGGTTGCCAACGGCCCGCTCCAGCAAGCGCTGGTCGCCGCTGAACTGGCCCAGGGTGGTGCCAAGCTCCATTTCCAGCACCATGCCTTCGGAAGGCGGCAGGGTTTCGCGGCAGTGGGCCAGCGCCGAGCCGAGGTCGAACGAGCGGCGCTGCAAGTGCGGCTCGGCATCCAGACGGGTCATGCCAAGCAGCTCGTTGACCAGCTCTTTCAGCTCGCGCAGGTCGCCTTCCATGGCGTTGATGCGCTTGTCCAGCGCAGGATTCTCCGCCACATCGCGCAGCAGTTCCAGCGCGAATTCCAGCCGCGCGATCGGGGTGCGGATCTCGTGCCCCACCGAATGCAGCAGGTTGCGCTGCGAATCCAGCAGGCGTTCGATGCGGTCTGCCATGTGGTTGATGCGTTCCGCCAGCGGGTAGATGCTGTCCTTGGGCTCCATATGCGCGCGTGCCCCCAGTTCGCCGCCGCCGAAGCGGTCCGCCACGTCGGAGAGCTGCTGCAGCCCCTGCCAGTGCGCGCGCGACCATGCCGCGATCGGGATCAGCAGCACCAGGGCCACGATCAGGTAGCGCACCGCCTCCATCGACAGCGCGAATCCGATATCGATCGGCAGGTCCTGCGCCACCAACGCTTCCTCATTACTGCCGATATAGCGCTCGCCGATCAGGTCCACGCGCCGGTAAAAAGCCTTGCGGCTGATATCCAGCACCACGTCGCCGCGTTCAAACCCCGCCGCGTCGATGCCCGAAAGCTGGCGCCGCACGTCGCCCAGCGGCACCAGTTCGAATCGCACGCCGGATACTTCGCGCACCTTGTTCAGGCGGTCCAGCCATTGGTCGGCCGGCGCCTGGTCGATGTACTGCTCGAGGAGGAAGATCTGGGCCGCGGCCTGGCGCCGCGCAATCGAGTCGAGCGGGTCGCCAAACAGGCGATTGATCGCGAAATAGACGATGAATGCCGCCGCACTGATGGACAGCATCACCAGTATGAAAAAACGGAAGAACAGGCGATTCATCAAGGCGCATTGTATAAGAAACAAGGGCCTGGAGCGAATCGGCCGTACAAATTTCCGACAAAAAGCGTACAGCTCAGGGCGGATTTCAGCAGCATTTTTTTATATGATTACGCTACCGCTTGGGTGAATTCGCAACGAATTTGAGATTAGGGAGCTGAGCGTTTTAGCGGCCTGGGAAGGTATTGCAATTACAATGACCGGCTATCCCAACCGTAGACCTGATATGCGACAGTACCTGTTCCTCGCCATTGCCAGTGCCTGCAGCACAGTAGCTGCACAGACGCCGGCCACCAACCCGATGCCGGACGGCAGCCGGGATATGTATATTGGCATCGGCGCACAGTCCGTACCGCGCTACGACGGTTCCAGCGACAACCGCACCCTGCCCCTGCCGGTACTGCAGGTCCAATGGAGCAATGGCATCTTCGTCTCCGGCACTTCGCTGGGCTGGCACTTGTCGCAGTCTCCATCGATGGAATTCGGCCCGATGCTGGCGCTGTCGCCGCGCCGCGACCAGGATGGCGTTTCCTTCAGCTTCAGCGGCGTGGGCGAAGGCTCCGGCGCGCGCATGGCCTATTCCAGCCTGCGTCCCGGCGAGTTCACCGAGCGCGAACCGGTTGACGACAACCGCCTGCGCAATATGGACGTGATCAAGCGCCGCCTCCTGGCCGGTGGCTTTTTCAACTATTACCTGTCGCCCAAACTGCGCCTGACCAATACCCTGACCTATGGCAGCGGCAAGGACCGCAATGGCGCGCGCCTGCACACCGCCTTGCAGTACATGATGGAAGATGTGGCGCCCCACCATACCGTCGTGTTGTCGGCCGGCGTGTCGCTGGCCAATCGCGCCTACAACGAGACCTGGTTCGGCGTGACCCAGGATGAAGCCGAGCGCTCCGGCATCAAGGGATCGTACCGCCCTGGCGCTGGCGTGCAGGATGTGCGCGCGGGTGTGCGCTGGAACTGGGTACTGAGCCCGGACTGGATGCTGACGTCCGGCGCTACCGTCAACCGCCTGGTCGGCGATGCAAAAGACAGCCCGCTGGTTGAGCGGGCTACCAATTATTCCGTTTCAACTGCCCTGGCTTACCGATTCTGATGAATATTCTGCCCCCACTCCGCACCACGCTGCCGGCTGTATGCCTGGCGGTGGTGACTTGCGCCGTCCAGGCGCAGGAGGAGTGGGTCAGCTATCGCGACGCTTACAAGCAGATGGTGGTGTTCGCCAAATACGGCAAGCCGAAGAACTTCCTGCAGATCCATTATGAAGTCAGGCCGCGCGATCCATCGGCAACGCTGGAAGGCTTGCACCTGACGCTGACCGGCAAGAATACCCAGCTGAACTTGCCGCTGGATGCCACCGGCCGCGCCGTGTTCCCGCTGCTGAAGGCAGCTTATGACGATAATGCCGTGCTGGCGCTGAACCGCCGCATGTCCAGTTACCGCTTTGTCCCGCGTGTGACGATTATCACGCGCAACGACGGCATTTACGAATCGGCCGACCTGCAGGCAGCGTGCGAACAGGCGCTGGCCTACCAGCGTTATATCGATGCCTCCTATGGCTCAAAAAAATGCGGCGGTGTTCGTTTCGTGTTCGGCAACCGCGCGGATGCGCTAGTCCAGGCCAAGTACGGGCCGCGGGAAGCGCCCCTGCCGGTGGTGGATGGACCAGCCTTCGATGGCGAAACGCTCGGCACTTATCGCACCGCTACCTACCGCTTCGCCGACTGGTCTGCGCAGGGCCAGGTCGTCAGCCAGAATACGCCGCTGGCGATCGCCCCGCTGTTTGAATAGACGCGCTTAATTCCAGGCCGAAGGCGAGAACAGGTAGCCCTCACCCCAGACGGTCTTGATCTTCTCGCCATCCGTGTCGTCGAACTTGCGGCGCAGTTTCGAAATCGAATTGTCGATCGAGCGGTCCAGGCCATCGAACTCGATGCCGCGCATGGTCTTCAGCAGCGCATCGCGCGACAGCACGGTGCCAGCCGATTCCGCCAATACCAGCAGCAGCTTGTATTCCGTATTCGACAGCGGGCAATGCTGGCCGCGCCAGGTGACCGAGCGGTCGCTGGTGGCAATGCTCAACTGGCCGAAGCTCAGTTGATCCACTTCCGACTTGCCCTGGCGGCGGCGCAGCAGGGCGCGCAGGCGCGCCAGCAGCACGCGCGGTTGCACCGGCTTGTTGATGAAGTCGTCCGCGCCCTGTTCCAGCAGCGACACCTCGTCGTAGGAATCCTCGCGGGCGGTCATGATCAGGATCGGCACATCGCTGATTTCGCGGATCTGCTGGCTGACTTTCATGCCATCCATGCCCGGCAACATCAGGTCCAGCACCACGACGTCGGGGTTGGCCGCCTTGAAGCGCGGCAAAGCCTCATCGCCGCGCGGTACCACATCGACCTTGAACTCGTAGCCCGCCAGGTACTCCGTGACCAGTTCGGCCAGGCGCTCATCGTCTTCCACCAACATCACATGAACCATGTCTTTCTCCTTATGGCGGACATTTTATAAGAGCTACAAGCACATGGCATATATGCACTTGAAATCCGACAAAACGATACATTTTGTGAAGCGGCAGTTGGCAGAACCCCAGGCCGGTTGCGTGCTGCCTTACAGCGCGCGGGCGATCAGCAGTTTCTGGATGTCGCTGGTGCCCTCGTAGATCTGGCACACGCGCACGTCGCGGTAGATGCGCTCCACCGGGAAGTCCGCGGTATAGCCGTAGCCACCGTGGATCTGGATCGCGTCGGAGCAGACGCGTTCTGCCATCTCGGAGGCAAACAGCTTGGCCATCGCAGCCTCTTTCAGGCAGGGCTGGCCAGCGTCCTTCAACGAGGCGGCGTGCCAGATCAACTGGCGTGCCGCTTCCAGCTGCATCGCCATTTCCGACAGCTTGAACTGCACCGACTGGTGCTCGAAGATCGGCTTGCCGAAGGATTCGCGGTCGCGCGCGTACTTCAGGGCCGCCTCAAACGCGGAACGCGCCATGCCGACCGATTGCGAGGCGATGCCGATACGGCCGCCTTCCAGGCCGGACAGGGCAATCTTGTAGCCCTGGCCCGCTTCGCCGATCATGTTCGCTGCCGGTACGCGGCAGTTTTCGAACTGGATCTGGGCGGTGTCGGACGAGTGCTGGCCCATCTTGTGCTCGATGCCGGCCACGATGTAGCCCGGCGTATTGGTCGGCACCCAGAAGGCGCTGATGCCCTTCTTGCCGGCTGCCTTGTCGGTCACGGCAAACACGATCGCCACGTCGGCATGCTTGCCCGAGGTGATGAACTGCTTGGTGCCGTTGATGATGTAGTCGTCGCCGTCCTGGGTGGCGGTGGTGCGCAGGGCGGCGGCGTCGCTGCCGGTATGCGGCTCGGTCAGGGCGAAGGCGCCCAGCATTTCACCTTGCGCCAATGGACGCAGCCACTGCTGCTTCTGCTGTTCGTTGGCGTACATCATGCCGATGCTGCACACCGGGCAGTTGTTGACGGAGATCACGGTCGATGTGCCGCCATCGCCGGCCGCGATTTCTTCCAGTACCAGGGCCAGGGAAACATAATCCAGGCCCGCACCGCCGAGGTCCTCCGGCACGGCGACGCCGAAGGCGCCCAGCGCGGCCAGCTCTTTCAGCTCTTCTTTCGGGAAGTGATGTTCCTTGTCCCAGCGTGCTGCGTTGGGCGCCAGGCGTTCCTGCGAAAACGCGCGCAACGCGTCGCGGATCATTTCGTGTTGTTCGTTGAGGATCATGTTCTAGTTTTACCAGCCAATTGTTGAACCGTCGTAGTCTCGGTAGACGGCTTGTTCGGATGCGGGCAGTTCGGCCAGCACCTTGCGCAGTCCGCGCACGCTTTCTTCAACCGACAACGCGGCGCCGGCGCCGCCCATGTCGGTGCGCACCCAGCCCGGGTGCAGGGCCACGCAAGTGGCGCCTTGTGGGCCGAACTGGTGTGCTGTGTCGACCAGCACGGAGTTCAGCGCGGCCTTGCTGGCGCGGTACAGCGAGCCGGTGGAACCGTTGCGTTCGCTGAGGGAACCCATGCGCGACGACATCACGGCCAGCTTGCCGCGACCCGCGCAAACCAGCGGCGCGATGATCGGCAGCAGCCGCATTGCCGACAGCACGTTGATGTGCATGACGGAGTCGAAATCAACCTGCATCGGGAAGCCGTCGGAACGCGGGCCATACACGCCGGCATTCAGGATGGCGACGTCAAGCTGTTCGCCATCCAGTTTCCAGCCCAGGCCTGCCACGGCTTCCACATTCGTTACATCCAGCTTATGGGCTTCGGCACCCATTTCGGCCAGCATGGCGACGTCTTCCTTCCTGCGGGCCGTGGCGATCACGCGCCAGCCGTCGGCCAGGTACTGGCGAACCAGTTCCAGGCCGATGCCGCGCGAGGCGCCGATAACGAGTGCCAGCGCCATCCTGCTTACACCAGCTCGATGCCCATGGCGGTGGCTTCGCCGCCGCCGATGCACAGTGCCGCCACGCCCTTCTTGCCGCCCTGGGCCTTCAGTGCGCCGATCAGGGTGGTGATGATGCGCGCGCCGGTGGCGCCGATCGGGTGGCCCAGGGCGCAAGCGCCGCCGTGCACGTTCACCTTGCTGTGCGGGATGTCCAGGTCGTGCATCGCTGCCATTGGCACGGCGGCGAAGGCTTCATTGATCTCGAACAGGTCAACCTCGCTGACTTTCCAGCCGGTCTTGGCCAGCAGCTTCTGGATCGCGCCCACTGGAGCGGTGGTGAACTGTTCCGGGACCAGGGAGTTGGTGGCGTGGCCGGTGACCTTGGCGATCACGTTGGCGCCCAGCTTCTTGGCGGTGGACTCGCGCATCATGACCAGTGCGGCAGCGCCGTCGTTGATCGAGGAGGACGATGCGGCGGTGATGGTGCCGTCTTTGGCGAAGGCCGGCTTCAGTGCCGGGATCTTTTCGATCTTGGCTTTCAGCGGGCCTTCATCCTTGTCGATCACCACGTCGCCGGCGCGGCCGGACACGGTCACCGGAGCGATTTCCCAGTTGAAGGCGCCGGAAGCCTGCGCAGCCTGTGCGCGCTTGACGGATTCGATGGCGAAATTGTCCTGCGCTTCGCGGGTGAACTTGTAGGTCGCGGAGCACTGTTCGGCGAAAGTGCCCATGGAGCGGCCGGCGCCGGTCTTGGCGTCGCGGGTGTAGGCATCTTCCAGGCCGTCGTACATCATGTGGTCGAACATCATGCCGTGGCCGATGCGGTAGCCGCCGCGTGCCTTGGGAATCAGGTAAGGGGCGTTGGTCATGGATTCCATGCCGCCTGCCACGATCACTTCGGCGCTGCCGGCTGCCAGTGCATCGTAGGCGAAGATCGCTGCCTGCATGGCCGAGCCGCACATCTTGGACAGGGTCACGGCGCCGGCGGAAACCGGCAGGCCGGCCTTGATCGATGCCTGGCGTGCAGGCGCCTGGCCCTGGCCTGCCATCAGGCAGTTGCCGAAATAGACGTGTTCCACGGCTTCCGGCTTGATGCCGGCGCGCTCGACGGCGGCCTTGATGGCCACTGCGCCCAGGTCATTGGCGCTCAGGCTGGCGAAGTCGCTCTGGAATGCACCCATTGGGGTACGTGCTGCGCCGACGATTACGATAGGGTCATTCATTTTCAAAGGTCTCCAAAAGGGAAGGTGTTGCCTGCTTCGCTGCCTCGGGCAGCGAATCTCGGTTGCGGAAACGGACGTGCTGCGGATACGGGAACACGTCCTCAATGACGCCACTGGCGATCAGCTCTTTTTTCTTGGCCCACCAGTGAGGCGAGAGCAGGTCGGCGTGATGCTTCATAAAGTATTTTCGGATTTTCGCGTTCCCGAGCAAGAACTTGTCGAACTGCTCGGGAAACACGTCGTGCTTTCCGATGGGGTACCACGGCTCGGCGGACATTTCATCCTCCTCGTTACGCGGCGTCGGAATCACACGGAACACACAGTCCGTGACGTACTCAATTTCATCGTAGTCGTAGAAAACGACACGCTTGTGACGGGTGACGCCGAAATTCTTGTACAGCATGTCACCCGGGAAGATATTGGCCGCCACCAGGTCCTTGATGGCATTGCCGTATTCGATGATGCCGTGCTCCATTGCCGCATCGTCGCCCACTTCATCGGCATGCGACAGGAACATATTCAGCGGCACCATGCGGCGCTCGATATACAGGTGCTTGATCACCAGCTGGTCGCCTTCTTCTTCGAGCAGCGATGGCGCGAAGTGTTTCAGCTCCATCACCAGCTCTTCGCTGAAGCGGTTGCGCGGAAAGGCGACGTTGGAGTACTCCAGCGTGTCGGCCATGCGGCCCACGCGGTCGTGGTGCTTCACCAGCAGGTAGCGGCCCTTGATATGCTCGCGCGTGGTTTCCTTCGGCGGCGGATAGAAATCCTTGATCACCTTGAACACATAAGGGAAGGACGGCAGTGCGAACACCAGCATCACCAGGCCGCGGATGCCGGGCGCGATTGCGAACAGGTCGGACGAGTGCTTCAGGTGCTGCAGATAGTCGCGGTAGAAGGCATTCTTGCCTTGCTTCTGCAGGCCGAGGATGGTGTAGATCTCGCTGCGCGGCTTCAGCGGCAGCAGGTTGCGCAGGAACTGCACATAGGCCGACGGTACTTCCATGTCGACCAGGAAGTAGGCACGCGTGAACGAGAACAGCAGCACGATGTCCTGCTGCTCCGTCAGCACCGCATCCAGCACCAGCTGCCTGTTCTTGTTGTGCAGGATAGGCACCACGAATGGCAACTCGCGGCTGCCGTTGATGGCGCGGCCCACGATGTAGGCACCTTTGTTGCGGAAGAACAGGCTCGAAAGAACCTGGATCTGTGCATTCGGCTCCAGCTCGCCGAACAGGTCGGACAGCCGTTCTTCCACTAATGCCACGTCGCGCGACAGGTTGGCAAACGGTGTGTTGAGCTGGAAGTTGGTGACGATGCGCTTGAGCGTGAAGGTCAGGCCATCCTTGCCCGGGTAGTACACGCGGTAGGTCGGCGCAACTTCTTCCGTGTCGATGTACTCGGTCGATACGACCGGGCGCACGAAGATGAATTCATTGTGGAAGTAGGAGCGGTGCAGGATATTGCAGCACACGGAGTTGAAGAAGGTCTCCGCCAGCTCCGGCTGCTTGTGGCCGGACAGCATGCCGATGTAGTGCAGCTTGAGTTCACGCCACACTTCGTCGGTCAACTCGGACGGATCGTACTCGTCCTCCAGCATCTGCACGCATTCCTGCACGCGCTTGTCGTAAAAATCGATCCGTTCGCGCGCCGCGAGCTGGGCCACCGCCCAGTCGCCTTGCTCGAAATGCCGCTTGGCCGCCTGCGCCGCCTGCCGGAACAGGCGGTAGTGCTTGTCGAACCCCTCGCGGATGGTGCGCGCGATGTCGAACGCGATTTGCGACGACAGCAGCTTGGGGAAGGCGGCGTGAATCATGGCGGCCTTGCGGGCAGCTTTGCTTACTTGGTCTCGGCGAACAGCTCGCGGCCGATCAGCATGCGGCGGATCTCGCTGGTGCCGGCGCCGATCTCATACAGCTTGGCGTCGCGCCACAGGCGGCCTACCGGGTACTCGTTGATGTAGCCATTGCCGCCCAGGGCCTGGATTGCTTCGCCAGCCATCCAGGTTGCCTTCTCGGCCGAGTACAGGATGGCGCCGGCCGCGTCCTTGCGCAGTGCACGCACCTGTTCAGGCGAGGTGGCGCGGTCGCAGGCCTGGCCCACGGCGTAAACGTAAGCGCGGCAAGCCATCATGGTGGAGTACATATCCGCCAGCTTGCCCTGCATCAGCTGGAATTCGCCGATCGGCTGGCCGAACTGCTTGCGGTCGTGGATGTAAGGAACCACAGCGTCCATACAAGCCGACATGATGCCCAGCGGGCCGCCGGACAGCACGGTGCGCTCGAAGTCCAGGCCGGACATCAGCACGTTGACGCCCTTGCCCAGGCCGCCCAGCACGTTCTCGGCCGGCACTTCGCAGTCTTCAAATACCAGCTCGCCGGTGTGGGAGCCGCGCATGCCCAGCTTGTCCAGCTTCTGGGCGATGGAGAAACCTTTGAAGCCCTTCTCGATCAGGAACGCGGTCATGCCGCGCGGGCCGGCTTCGATGTCGTTCTTGGCGTACACCACCAGGGTGTCGGCGTCCGGGCCGTTGGTGATCCACATCTTGGTGCCGTTCAGGACCCAGCGGTCGCCCTTGAAGTCGGCGCGCAGCTTCATCGACACCACGTCGGAACCGGCGTTCGGCTCGGACATGGCCAGCGCACCCACGTGCTCGCCGGAGATCAGCTTCGGCAGGTATTTCTTCTTCTGTTCTTCAGTGCCGTTGCGCTTGATCTGGTTGACGCACAGGTTGGAGTGCGCGCCGTAGGACAGGCCCACCGAAGCAGACGCGCGGGAAATTTCTTCCATCGCGATGATGTGGGCCAGGTAGCCCATATTGGCGCCGCCGTATTCTTCGGAGACAGTAATGCCCAGCAGGCCCAGTTCCCCCATCTTGCGCCACAGGTCCATCGGGAACTGGTCGGTACGATCGATTTCAGCGGCGCGCGGGGCGATCTCGGCGGCGGCAAACTGCTGTACCGCTTCACGCAGGGCGGCGATGTCTTCGCCGTGATCAAAGGTCAGGCCTGGGAGATGGAGCATGTCTTCCTCTATTGGTGTTGGGTATTGAAGCGCAAATGATACGCCTGAGTGACGTTAACGTAAACGTCAACTCAACCAGCAGTCGTTTGCTTTTCAGCAAGTGCCGCCAGCAGGCGCCTGCACTCTTCCTCGTGGGTAGCGATCTCTTGCAGGGACATTTCAATGTCTTCGCGCTGTTGTTCCAGCGTTTCGCGGTGTTGCGACAGCACGCCCAGGAAGCGGTTCATCTGGGCTTCGGTGTCTTTCGGCGACTCGTACATGTCGACCAGGCTCTTGATCTCACTCAGGGACAGGCCGATGCGCTTGCCGCGCAGGGTCAGCTTGAGGCGGGTGCGGTCGCGTGGTGTATACACGCGGTTGCGGCCGCCGGCGCCTTCGCGCGAAGGCGCCAGGAGGCCTTGGTCCTCATAGAAACGGATGGCGCGCGGTGTGATATCGAACTCGCGGGCCAGTTCGGTGATGGTGTAGGTCGGCATGGCTTACAATGGATCTTCCGTTTACGTAACGTCAATCTATTGTACGCCATGAACCCGCTCGAATCCCAGCTTGACTATCCATTAGGCGACACCCTGCCGGCCAGCGGCACGGTGCTCGAAGTCGCGCCCGGCGTGGCGTGGATGCGCCTGCCATTACCGTTCGCCCTCGACCACATCAACCTGTGGCTGCTGCGTGAGGCAGGCGGCTGGAGCGCGGTTGATTGCGGTGTGGCGCTCGATGCCAGCAAGCAGGCCTGGAATGCCGTGCTGGCCGGGCCGCTGGCGGGCCAGCCCTTGCAGCGTGTAGTGGCCACTCACTGTCATCCTGACCACGTCGGGCTGGCGGACTGGCTGTGCCAGCGCTTCGGCGTTTCGCTCTGGATGACGACCGGCGAATATGCCTTCGCGCGCATGATGTCGGCGGCCCTGCCGGGTGTGGACGGCCCTTCTGCCGTGCCGCACTTCGAGCGCCACGGCCTGGCCGACCCCGACATGCTGGAAAAGATGCGTTCGCGGAAGAGCTATTACCCATCGCTCGTGCCCTCGGTACCGGCTTCCTATGTCCGGCTGCAGGACGGCCAGTCGATCCTGGCCGGTGGCTGCAGCTGGCGCGTGATCACGAGTTCCGGCCACTCGCCGGAGCACGCGGCGCTGTATTGCGAACAGCTCAATGTGCTGATTTCCGGCGATATGGTCTTGCCGCGCATCTCCACCAACGTTTCGGTATTTGCCGTCGAGCCGGAAGGCAACCCGTTGCAGCAATACCTCGACTCGCTCGAGCGATTTGCCGGCCTGCCGGATGATGTGCTGGTCCTGCCATCGCACGGCCGCCCCTTCCGCGGCCTGCACACCCGCATCAGGCAGTTGCGCGATCACCACGAAGCCCGCCTGGCCGAGGTGCTGGCCGCCTGTGCCGACCAGCCACGCTCTGCGGCTGAGATAGTACCAATCATGTTCCGCCGGCCGCTGGACGCCCACCAGCTCAGCTTTGCGCTGGGCGAAGCGCTGGCCCATCTGCATAAGTTATGGCGGGATGGTATCGTGCGCCGGGATACCGGAAATGACGGCATCATAAAATTCATAAAGGCGCATAAAGTTACCGTCGGTCCTTAATACCAGCCGACCGGTCGACAACAAAGACGGCCCCTAGGTTTGTAGTCGCAAATCAACTTTATTTCTAAAGTTGTAACCGATTATTTGTCGTCCTGACAAGTAGATTCTGCTAATTTTCACCAATTTGACCGAAAGAAATTCGGGGTGGCAGAGCAGGAAATCGGGCAGTCTGTAGCGCCAATTGTTAATTGTTGTTATCTACAATTGTCACAATTGGTCTGATGGTTCTAGAGACTGACATTCATGTTGTGACATGAAATAGTGCAACTATGAATTCTTCGAACGAACGTGAAAGCTTCAGCCAGCGACTCCAGCAGGCTTTGAAAAATGCCCACTACTCTCCGGACAGCCCTACCCGGCTGGCGAGAGAGTTCAACATCAGGTTTGAGGGCAGGCCGATTACGGTCCACGCGGCCCGAAAATGGCTGGTTGGAGAGGCAATTCCGACCCAGGAAAAGCTGCGCATGATTGCGCAGTGGCTTGGCGTTCCTGCTGAATGGCTGCGCTTTGGCGGTGCCGAAATCGAGCACCATAATGGGGACACGAACGGTAGCAACCTGGCCCGTTTCGAGTCGGCCGACGTCAAATTGATCGCTGATTTGCAACGGCTGGATGACCATCACAAGCAAATTGCGCGCGAATTTATTCGCATGCTCGTCAGGGTCAACTACCAAAAGTAACAGAACGACACTATTTGTCCTGCGCAAAACGGGGCAAATAGCTTTCAAAGTTGCGTCCGGGTTTCACTTAGCGCGCCGGCTCCCGGCCTGCCTTCCGCGGGTATCAAAATGATGTTTTTGATACTGCCAGCATGGTGTCCCGCCATGTCACAAACGACCATACCACTTTGTAACAAACTTGATACATCGGCCCGCAAAGGCGCATGTTTTCAAGGGTTCATGCCATTCCAGCGAGGGGCCAGATTGTGACATATGCCGAATAAGTCGATCACGCGGGCCACGGTGTGGTCCACCATTTCATCGATGGTTTTCGGCTGGTGGTAAAAACCAGGCAATGGCGGGAAGATAATGCCGCCCATCTCGGTCACGGCGGTCATATTGCGCAAATGCGCGAGGTTGAAAGGCGTTTCGCGCACCATCAGTATCAGGCGGCGGCGCTCTTTCAGCATCACGTCGGCGGCGCGGGCAATCAGGTTGTCCGACAGGCCGTGCGCGACGGAGGCCAGGGTTTTCATTGAGCAGGGCGCAATCACCATGCCGTCGGCCTGGAACGAGCCGCTGGCGATGGAAGCGCCGATATTGTTCTGCTTATGGACGACATGGGCCAGCGCTTCGACTTCCTTGCGCTGCAAGCCAGTTTCCTGGTGGAGGGTGAGGACGGCGGCGTCGGAGATGACCAGGTGGGTCTCGACGCTTTGGATATTGCGCAGATGTTGCAGCAGCCGCACACCATACACGGCGCCGGTGGCGCCGGTGATGGCAATGACCAGCCGCTGCGGGCGATCAGCCATTGTTGTCCAGCAGGGCCTTCAGTTCGCCGGATTCATACATCTCGGACATGATGTCGGAGCCGCCGATGAACTCGCCGCGCACATACAGCTGCGGGATGGTTGGCCAGTTCGAATATTCCTTGATGCCCTGGCGCACTTCCGGATCGTCCAGCACGTTGACGGTGGCGATGTTCTCAACGCCGCAAGCTTTCAGGATCTGGATGGCACGGCCGGAGAAGCCGCACTGTGGGAACTGGGCGGTGCCCTTCATGAACAGCACGACAGGGGTGTTGGTCACGGTTTCTTTGATCCAGGTTTGTACGTCGCTCATTGCATTCTCACTGCTAAGGATTGGAATCCCGCCATTTTACCGCGAAACGGCGCTTTGCCAGATGACGCAGGTCATGTCCGGCCGCCACCAACAATTCGGGGTCAGGTCTGTCATTCGGACAGCTAGCGCCACCATTTGATCTGCATCAATACCGAATTTAGCTGCTTTTCGCGTATTGATATAAATCAAAGGATAGCGATACCTGTCCAAAAGACAGACCTGACCCCGAATTTTTTAGCTGCGCAGCTTGGCGAAGGCGGCGGCCATCGAGCTTTGCTGGGCTGGCTCGCGGGATTGCTGCTTCTGCTGCTGGCCCATGGCGCGGCGGTCGTTGCGGTCGCCGCGTTGTTCGGGACGCGAGCCGGCCGCCGGTGCGCTGTCGCTCAGGCGCATGGTGAGGGCGATGCGCTTGCGCTTGGCGTCCACTTCCAGCACCTTGACCTTCACCACCTGGCCTGCTTTCACCACCGTGTGCGGGTCTTTCACGAAGGTGTTCGACAGCGCGGAGATGTGCACCAGGCCGTCCTGGTGCACGCCAATGTCGACGAAGGCGCCGAAGGCAGCCACGTTGGTCACCACGCCTTCCAGGATCATGTCCACGCGCAGGTCGCTGATCTCCTCCACGCCTTCCTTGAAGGTGGCGGTGGTGAATTCGGGACGCGGGTCGCGGCCCGGTTTTTCCAGTTCCTTGATGATGTCGGTCACGGTCGGCACCCCGAACTTGTCGTCGGCGTACTTGGCCGGCGACAGCGCTTTCAACAGCTTGCTTTCACCAATCACGCCGCGCACGTCCTTCTGGATGTCCGCCAGGATCTTCTCGACCACAGGATAAGACTCAGGGTGCACCGCCGATGCGTCCAGCGGGTTCTCGCCGCCCATCACGCGCAGGAAGCCGGCCGCCTGTTCGAAGGTCTTGTCGCCCAGGCGCGGCACGTTTTTCAGCGCTGCACGGGAGGCGAAGGCGCCCTTCATGTCGCGGTAAGTGACAATGCTCTGCGCTACGCTGGTGGACAGGCCGGAGACGCGCGCCAGCAGCGGCGCGGAGGCGGTGTTCACGTCGACGCCAACCGCGTTCACGCAATCTTCCACCACCGCGTCCAGCGAACGCGCCAGCTGGGTTTGCGATACGTCGTGCTGGTACTGGCCCACGCCAATCGACTTCGGATCAATCTTGACCAGTTCCGCCAGCGGGTCTTGCAGGCGGCGTGCGATCGAGACCGCGCCGCGCAGCGACACGTCCAGCTCCGGCAGTTCGCGCGAAGCGTATTCGGAGGCGGAGTAGACCGATGCGCCGGCTTCCGACACCACAATCTTGGTCAGCTTCAGCTCTGGGCATTGCTTGATCAGGTCCTGTGCCAGCTTGTCGGTTTCGCGCGAGGCGGTGCCGTTGCCGATCGAGACCAGCGACACATTGTGCTTGGCGGCCAGCTGCGCCAGGGTGTGCAGGGCGCCGTGCCAGTCGTTGCGCGGCTGGTGTGGATAAATGGTTGAGGTATCCACAACCTTGCCGGTGGCGTCGACCACGGCAACTTTCACGCCGGTGCGCAGGCCCGGGTCCAGGCCCATGGTGGCGCGCGGGCCGGCCGGCGCGGCCAGCAGCAAGGCTTTCAAATTGGTAGCGAAGACGTTGATGGCGTCCAGCTCGGCTTTTTCACGCAGGGCGCCCATCAGTTCGGTTTCCAGGTGCATGAAGGATTTCACGCGCCAGGTCCAACGCACGGTGTCGGCCAGCCATTTGTCGGCCGGGCGGCCGGCTTGCTTGATGCCGAAACGGGCGGAAATGCGGCTTTCGCATGGGTTATGCGGGGCATCCCACTTCGGTTTTTCTTCCTCCGAATCCAGGCGCAGGGTCACGTCCAGCATGCCTTCCCGGCGTCCGCGCAACAGTGCCAGGGCGCGGTGCGACGGTACGGCGGCCAACGGCTCGGAATAATCGAAGTAATCGGCGAACTTTTCACCCTCTTCTTGCTTTCCATCAACAACTTTGGACTCAACTACGCCATGATCTTGGACATATTCGCGCAGCGATTGCAGCAGGGTGGCGTCTTCCGCGAAGCGTTCCATCAGGATCTGGCGGGCGCCGTCCAGGGCCGCTTTCGCATCGGCAACACCAGGATTCTTGCCGTCGGCAGTCTCGAAGGCTTCGCGCAGGTAGCCGGCGGCTTGCTCGTCAGGATTCAGGCTCGGGTCGGCCAGCAGGGCGTCGGCCAGCGGGGCCAGGCCGGCTTCGATGGCGATCTGGGCCTTGGTGCGGCGCTTTTGCTTGTAGGGCAGGTAAAGGTCTTCCAGCCGGGTCTTGTCCTCTGCGTGCATGACCGCATCTAGCAGCTCCGGCGTCATCTTGCCCTGCTCGTTGATCGAGTTGACGATCGCTGCGCGGCGTTCTTCCAGCTCGCGCAGGTAGCGCAGGCGCTCTTCGAGGTTGCGCAACTGGGTATCGTCCAGCCCACCGGTCGCTTCCTTACGGTAGCGGGCGATAAAGGGGACGGTGGCGCCTTCGTCCAGCAGGGCGATGGCGGCGGCGACCTGGACCGGCTTGGCGGCCAGTTCGAGGGCGAGGCGTTGTTCGATAGAAGGCAGCATTGCGGTGTTCCAAACGGTGAAGGCCGAAATCATACAACGCCCGCATGGCCAACGGGCGCCGGAATAGATTATTATTAATTAGTTAACGTTGTCCGTCTAACTTGTAGTTGCACTAAGTTAGGATTTTCACAAACACGAAACTGTGGAAGGCGGATAATATTGCATGTTGCTGTTTTTGAACCGCTGATTTAAAAGAATGCGCCCAATGGATATTACCCGCGACGAAGCCCGCGAAACTCCAGTCGCACCGGCCCCTGCCTCTTCTCCGGTGCCTGCCGCACCGCCCAACCAGCTCCCGTATGCAGTGGCGACCTGGTTGCAGAGGGTGGATGCAGCCGCGCATCCCAAGCCTAAACTGGCCCCGGTCGAAATCGACCCGAAACAGACTAACTACAAACTGATTTATGTGCTGGCGCCTACCAGCGGCGGGCGCCATGTTGCACTCTGCCTCTACAAGGCACGTCTGAAGCCGAACGGCGACGTGGCCGCGGCCAGCCCGGTCAGCGAAGTGTTTTCCCTGCTTTCCGCCCCGCCCGCGTTCCTGGCGCCGGGCGATGAAGACCTGGTGCGCTTCTTCGTGGCCATGCGCAGCGGCCCCAATTCCCAGACCGGCAGTGCGACCGAGCCGCGCGGCAAGATCGGCGCGGCCTTGCTGCAGATGCTGTCCGAGCAGGACAAGCTGCTGTGGGCCAATTCCTGGTCTGACGTGGGTAACGGCCTGGTCTACCCGATGAAATCGGGCGACAGGCGCAATGCCAGCCTGGCCTGGCGCGAAGAAGGCAAGGGCTTGCGCCTCGGCTGGCAAGTCGATGTGCCGGAAGGCGCCAAGCACCGCGCCGCCGACCAGATCGACTACATGTTGCCGACCGAACCGCCGTGGTATATCGACAACCTGTCGACCGGCGTGCTGCAACTGAACCAGGGCGGCACCACCATTCCGCTGGCGGACTTGCAAGCCCTGGTGGCGCAGGCGCCGCTGCTGATGCCGAACGATAAGATGCGCGTGTCCCAGCTCTTGCTGGCACACGGCCTGCAGCAATTGATGCCGCTGCCGCAGCCGCTGCCGCAGCGCGTGCGCACCGACGTCAAGCCGCGTCCTATCCTGGTGCTCGACTCGGCCCAACTGGCCGATGGCACGCTGCAGCGCTGGAACGACTATGCCGTGCTGTCGTATGACTATGATGGCGAGCGTGTGTCCTTCGATCCGTCGCAGCGCGTGGTGCGCCAACGTGGCGAAGTGACCGAAATTATCCAGCGCGACGAAGCCGCCGAAGTGGCTGCGCTGGAAACCTTGACCCAGCTTGGCTTCCGCAAGCCTACCGCGCTGCCGCTGTCCAGCGTGCGCGGCGGCCTGCTGCTGGCCAGCCAGGCTGACTGGATCCGCTTCGCGGAATCGGGCATCGGGGAATTGCTGGCCGCCGGCTGGCGTGTCGAGAAATCGCCGAAGTATCGCTACGATATGGTGGTGGTCGAGGACTGGTATGCCGAGGTCGAGGAAGAATCCACTGATAACGGCAATGCCTGGTTCGACCTGGAGCTGGGCATCACCGTCAACGGCGAGCGCGTGCCGCTGCTGCCGGTGCTGGTGCAGATGATCCGCAACTTCCCGAACGACTTCGGCCCGAAAGCGCTGGCCGTGCACGGCGATTCGGACCAGATGCTGGCTGCCCTGCCGGATGGCACCCGCGTGGCCCTGCCATGGAATCGCTTGCGCCCTATCCTGGCCACCATTGGTGAGCTGTACTTCAGCGAGAAGATCCGTCACTCGGTGCGCATGTCGTCGCTGGACGCGGCCCGCCTGGATGAGTTGGCGCGCAATGTCGACTTCCAGTGGACCGGCGGCGAAGCGCTGCGCGAAATGGGCCGCAAGCTCAACCAGTTCTCCTCGGTGCAGCGCGTGCCGACCCCGGCTGGCCTGCAAGCGACCTTGCGCGATTACCAGACCGATGGCTTGAGCTGGATGCAATTCCTGCGCGAGTACAACTTCGGCGGCATCCTGGCCGACGATATGGGCCTGGGCAAGACGGTGCAGACCATCGCCCACATCCTGGTGGAGAAGGAAGCCGGCCGCCTCGATCATCCAGCCCTGGTCATCGCGCCGACCAGCCTGATGAATAATTGGCAGGACGAAACCGCGCGCTTCGCACCCGGCTTGAAAGTACTGCTGTTGCAAGGCAAGGACCGCGCCGAACTGTTCGACGAAATCCCGAAAGTCGACCTGGTGCTGACCACCTACGCCCTGCTGCCGCGCGATGAAGAAAAGCTGCGCGAGCACGACTTCCACCTGGTGATCCTGGACGAGTCGCATTACATCAAGAACACGCGCTCCAAGGCGGCTCAGAGCGCGGGACTGCTGCGTGCACGCCACCGCCTGTGCCTGTCCGGCACGCCGTTGGAAAACCACCTGGGTGAGCTGTGGTCGCAATTCCACTTCCTGCTGCCTGGCCTGCTGGGCGATGAGAAGACTTTCAACAGCAACTTCCGCCACCCGATCGAACGCCAGGACGACCCGCAGCGCCGCCAGTTGTTGAACCGCCGCATCAAACCGTTCCTGGTGCGCCGTACCAAGGACAGCGTGGCGAAAGAACTGCCGCCGAAGACCGAGATGGTGCGCAAGGTGGAACTCAGCGGCGCGCAGCGCGACCTGTACGAAACCGTGCGTCTTGCGATGGACCAGAAAGTGCGCGAGGAGATCGACCGCAAGGGCGTAGCGCGCTCCCAGATCGTGATCCTGGAAGCGCTGCTCAAGCTGCGCCAGGTCTGCTGCGATCCGCGCCTGGTGAAGAGCACCAAGAAGGCCGCCACTACCGGCTCGGCCAAGCTGGTCGACCTGATGCAGATGGTCGAAGACCTGCTGGAAGAAAAGCGCAAGATCCTGGTGTTCTCGCAATTCACTTCGATGCTGGAGCTGATCGAAGAGGAATTGGAAGCACGCGATATCCCATACGCCATCCTGACCGGCGAAACCCGCGACCGCGGCGCCCAGGTAGCAGCCTTCCAGCAAGGCGCGGTGCCGATCTTCCTGATCTCGCTGAAGGCTGGCGGCGTGGGCCTGAACCTGACGGCAGCCGACACCGTGATCCACTACGATCCATGGTGGAATCCTGCTGCCGAAAACCAGGCCACCGACCGCGCCTGGCGTATCGGCCAGGACAAGCCGGTGTTCGTGTACAAGCTGATCGCCAAGGGCACGCTGGAAGAAAAGATCCAGCTGCTGCAACAGAAGAAATCGGACCTGGCGCAATCCGTGCTGGCCGAAGGCGAATCGCAGAAGATGGCATTGACCCAGGAAGACCTGCAACAGATCTTCGCACCGTTACAGGATTGATCCCATGCTGAGTGCCGAACACTATCGCCAGATCCTCGACCACAGTAGCGACGTACACTGGATGCTGGACTGCGATAGTGGCCAGCTGCTGTACGTCAGCCCTTCCGCCGAAAAGCTGTTCGGCTACATGCCGGACCGCGCGCAGCAGATAGCGGCAGACTTGATGGGCGAGTTGCCGGCGCGGCTGGAAGCCTACACCTCCGGCGACACGACGCGCCGCCACACCGTGCGCGATGCTGAAATGGCGGGCCGCGATGGCGTGATGATCCCGGTGGAAATCGAATCGACCCTGGTGCCTGATGTGGACAGCGGCGTGCTGCGCCTGGTGGGCACGGTGCGCGATATTCGCGAACGCGTCGAACGCGAGAAGCAGCAAAAGAAGTTTGCTTCGATGGTGTCGCACGAATTCCGCACGCCATTGTCGACCATTGACGGCGCCATCCAGCGCCTGGAAATGACTTCGGCCAATGCTGACGAAAACACCAGGAAGCGCTACCGCAAGATCCAGACTGCGGTGGACCGCTTGCTGGAATTGATCAATGAGTACCTGAGCCCGGAGCGCTTGGCCAGCATCGGCCGCAAGCGCCAGGCGGACGAAGTATCGCCGGAAGCCTTGCTGGAAACGGCGGCCGACGCCGCGCGCCAGCGCCGCGCCGACGTCACGGTGCGCGCGGAAGGTTTGCCGCAATGGATGCGTTGTGATCCGCAAGGCATGCGTTTGTGTCTCGACATACTTTTAGATAACGCCCTCAAGTACACAAATGACAACGTTGCGATAGAATTGCAGGGTAGGAAAGCTAGCGAAGGCGGGGTTGAGCTCCTCGTCATCGATCGCGGCGATCACGTTCCGGATGATGAGCTAGGCAAACTCTTCGACAAGGGTTACCGAGGCAAGGCGGCCGCAGGGCATGCCGGTTCCGGCCTCGGCCTGTATATGGCCAGGAATGTTGTAGAGGTCCACGGCGGCACACTGTCTGTGGAAAATTTGCCTGAAAGCGGCAAGAAATTTCGGATTTGGCTCCCTATCGCTGCTTAAGCCTTGCGCAGCCCGTGACCAACCGTGATAATTCTTTGACGCAAGCCCTAAACCCCGGCTCGCGACAGAATGGAAAATGGCGCATCAATGACGCAAATACTGATCGTGGAAGACAACCTGGAATACGCCGAAGAGATGGCGGATTTCCTGGCTGAGCTTGGCCATGTAGTTCACACCACCAATAACGCCCAGGAAATGTGGTCCGCCCTCAGCCAGGGCACCGTGGGCGTTGTCGTGCTCGACCTGGGCTTGCCGGACGAGGATGGTTTTAATGTCATCCCGCGCATGCGCCAGCTGTACCCGCAGATCGGCCTGCTTGTGCTGACCGGCCGCGTGGCATTCGATTCCCGCATCATGGGCCTGCGCCTGGGCGCTGACCATTACCTGACCAAGCCGATCAAATTCCCGGAACTGGCCGCCCACATCGAGGCGCTGGACCGCCGCGTCGGGCCGCAGGAAGCGATTCCTGTGCCGAGCAAGTGGACCCTGAAAGTGTCGGCGCGCCAGCTTGAACTGCAGGGCCAGGCCATCACCCTGACCGAGAAAGAGTGCAATTTCCTGCACCTGCTGACCATTAACACCCGTCCAGTGCCGCGCCAGGTGATCGTGGCTGGCATCGGCGGCGACGATCCGGATGCCGGCCGCCGCGTCGACATGCTGGTGTATCGTTTACGCAAAAAGGCGCGTAGCGGCCTGGGCCAGGATTTGCCCCTGCGCTCGGCCTATGGCGAGGGCTATAGCCTGTCCGCCAGCTTCAATCTCTCTTAAAAGGGACAGAGTCAAGCGAACTGGGTAGAATCGGGGTTTCCCGATCCTACCCTTTTTTGTTTCTTTATGGCCCGTTTGCCTCGTCTCGTCGTCCCCAACCAGCCTCATTACATCATCCAGCGTGGCCTGAATGGCCAGGAAGTCTTCCTGGATGATGAAGATTTCAGCAGTTTTGTCGCCTGGATGCGCGCCGCTGCCCGCCTGTACAAGGTGGCGGTGCACGCTTACACCCTTTTGCCGGGGGAATTGCATCTCCTAGCCTCCCCCAGCGATGAGGAAGGGCTGGGCAGCATGATGCAATGGATCGGGCGGCACTATGTCCCTTATTTCAATCAAAAGTACTCCCGCGCCGGGACTTTATGGCAGGGCCGCTATAAAACCTCGGTGATCGAGGCTGAGCGCTACTTCGTTTCTTGCTCAAAATACATTGAATTCGCTGCGGTGCGAGCGCGACTGGCCGAGGGGCCGGAGCATTACCAATGGTCGAGCTATCCGCATCATGCCGGGATCCGCCAGGACGGAGCAGTCAATGACCATCCCATTTACTGGGCGCTGGGCAATACGCCGTTCCAGCGTGAGGCGGCCTATATAGAACTGGCGGCACAGGGGTTGGCGGGGACGGAAACGCGGGCGATTGAGGGCACGGCGCTGAAAGGGTGGCCATTAGGCAGCGACAAGTGGAAGGCTGAGCTGGAGCGGCGCATGAAGCGGCAGGTGCTGCCGGCGAAGCGGGGGCGGCCTGCCAAAACCGGTAAACCGATGTCTGACCCACAGGGTCAGACACCATAGAACGCGGCGGGTGCGTGCCGAAGTGTCTGATCCTGCGGGTCAGACACTGGTTTATCGGTTTTAAGTGCCACTCTGTCCCCATTTAAATTTTCAAGCGACTGTCCATGGATTAATTCGACTCCGACCCTAATTGTTTTTGTTGCGCGTTTTGCTGCGTTGCACTACTCTGGATTTTCGTGACCAAAAATTCAGCGGAGAATCGCATGCAAGCGCAAGGTTTGTACAACCCAGCCAACGAACACGACGCCTGTGGCGTTGGTTTCGTCGCCCACATCAAAGGCAACAAGAGCCACTCGATCGTCGAACAGGGTCTGCTGATCCTGAAGAACCTGGACCACAGGGGCGCAGTCGGTGCGGACAAACTGATGGGCGACGGCGCCGGCATCCTGATCCAGATTCCTGACCAGTTCTATCGCGACGAAATGGCCAAGCAGGGCGTGGAACTGCCGCCGCCTGGCGAATACGGCGTCGGCATGGTCTTCCTGCCGAAGGAAAACGCGTCCCGCATCGCCTGCGAACAGGAAATCGAACGCGCCGTGCGCATCGAGGGCCAGGTCGTGCTGGGCTGGCGTAACGTGCCGATCGACTCGGAAATGCCGATGTCGCCGCGCGTCCGCGAAAAAGAGCCGGTCATCCGCCAGATCTTCATCGGCCGCGGCCAGGATGTGATGGTGACCGATGCGCTGGAACGCAAGCTGTACGTGATCCGCAAATCGTCCGGCCACGCGATCCAGGCTTTGAAACTCATCCACGGCAAGGAATTCTTCGTGCCGTCGATGTCGGCCCGTACCGTGGTGTACAAGGGCCTGCTGCTGGCCGACCAGGTGGGTGTGTACTACAAGGACCTGCAGGATCCGCGCTGCATCTCCGCGCTGGCGCTGGTGCACCAGCGCTTCTCGACCAATACCTTCCCTGAGTGGCCGCTGGCCCACCCATACCGCCTGATCGCGCACAACGGCGAAATCAACACCGTGAAGGGCAACTTCAACTGGATGCGGGCTCGCGAAGGCGTGATGAAGTCGGCCGTGCTGGGCGACGACCTGCAGAAGCTGTTCCCGCTGATTTACGAAGGCCAGTCCGACACCGCCTGCTTCGACAACGCGCTGGAACTGCTGCTGATGGCAGGCTACCCGCTGGCGCAAGCGATGATGATGATGATTCCTGAAGCGTGGGAAAACCACACGCTGATGGACGACAACCGCAAGGCTTTCTACGAATACTACGCATCGATGATGGAACCATGGGACGGCCCTGCCGCCATGGCCTTCACCGACGGCCGCTACATCGGCGGCACCCTGGACCGCAATGGCCTGCGCCCGGCCCGCTACATCGTGACCGACGACGACCTGGTCGTGATGGCGTCCGAATCGGGCGTGCTGCCGATTCCTGAATCGAAGATCATCCAGAAATGGCGTCTGCAGCCGGGCAAGATGTTCCTGATCGACCTGGAAGCCGGCCGCATCATCGACGACAAGGAATTGAAAGACACCTACGCCAACGCCAAGCCATACAAGGCATGGATCAACGCCGTGCGCATCAAGCTGGGCGAGCTCAAAATGAGCGAAAGCCAGACCGCGGCCAACGTGGCCAAGTACGGCCCGGCCGCCGGCGAGAAGCAATCGGCATCGCTGCTGGACCGCCAGCAGGTGTTCGGCTACACCCAGGAAGACATGCGCTTCATCCTGGCGCCAATGGCGATCAATGGCGAAGAAGCCGTCGGCTCGATGGGCAACGACTCGCCGCTGGCCGTCACTTCCAACAAACTGAAGCCGCTGTACAACTACTTCAAGCAGCTGTTCGCACAGGTGACCAACCCACCGATCGACCCGATCCGCGAAGCGATGGTGATGTCGCTGGTGTCCTTCATCGGCCCGAAACCGAACCTGCTGGATACCAACAACGTCAACCCGCCGATGCGCCTTGAAGTGTCGCAGCCGGTGCTGGGCTTCGACGACATCGCGCGCCTGCGCACCATCAGCCAGCATACCGGCGGCAAGTTCAAGTCTTATGAACTGAGCATCTGCTATCCGCTGGCCTGGGGCAAGGAAGGCGTGGAAGCGTCGCTGGCGTCGCTGTGCGCGGAAGCCGTCGATGCGGTGAAATCCGGCCACAACATCCTGATCATCTCCGACCGCACTGTCGGCCCTGACCGCGTCGCGATCCCTGCCCTGTTGGCAACGTCCACCATCCACCTGCACCTGGTGAGCAAGGGCCTGCGCGCCTCCACCGGCCTGGTGGTGGAAACCGGCTCGGCCCGCGAGACCCACCATTTCGCCCTGCTGGCCGGCTACGGCGCGGAAGCGGTGCACCCTTACCTGGCGATGGAATCGCTGGCCGAACTGGCGCACTCGCTGCCGGGCGACCTGACTCCGGAAGCTGCCATCTACAACTACACCAAGGCAGTCGGCAAGGGCCTGATGAAGGTGATGTCGAAGATGGGCATCTCCACCTACATGTCCTATTGCGGCGCCCAGATCTTCGAAGCCGTTGGCCTGAACCGCCAGCTGGTCGACAAGTACTTCCGCGGCACCCAGTCGAATGTGGAAGGCATCGGCCTGTTCGAAGTGGCTGAAGAAGGCCTGCGCCTGCACAAGCTGGCCTTCGGCAATGACCCAGTGCTGGCCGACGCGCTGGACGCGGGCGGCGAATACGCTTACCGCGTGCGCGGCGAAGACCACCTGTGGACGCCGGACGCCATTGCCAAGCTGCAGCACTCGACCCGTTCCAACAACTACTCGACCTATAAAGAGTATGCGCAGCTGATCAACGACCAGACCAAGCGCCACCTGACCTTGCGCGGCCTGTTTGAATTCAAGATCGACCCGGCCAAGGCGATCCCGCTGGATGAAGTGGAACCGGCCAAGGAAATCGTCAAGCGCTTCGCTACCGGCGCCATGTCGCTGGGCTCGATCTCGACCGAAGCTCACGCCACCCTGGCAGTTGCAATGAACCGCATCGGCGGCAAGTCCAACACCGGCGAAGGCGGCGAAGATCCACGCCGTTACTCCAACGAGCTGAAAGGCATCCCGATCAAGGTCGGCGAAACCCTGGCTTCCGTGCTGGGCAAGGAGCAGGTTGAATCGGATATCCAACTGCAGGAAGGCGACTCGCTGCGTTCGCGCATCAAGCAAGTAGCATCCGGCCGCTTCGGCGTCACCGCGGAGTACCTGAACTCCGCCGACCAGATCCAGATCAAGATGGCGCAGGGTGCCAAGCCGGGCGAAGGCGGCCAGCTGCCGGGCCATAAGGTCTCCGAGTACATTGCGCAACTGCGCTTCTCGGTACCAGGCGTGGGCCTGATCTCGCCGCCGCCGCACCACGACATCTACTCGATCGAAGACCTGGCACAGCTGATCCACGACCTGAAGAACGCCAATCCGCGCGCTTCGATCTCGGTCAAGCTGGTGTCGGAAGTCGGTATCGGTACCGTGGCTGCCGGTGTGTCGAAAGCCAAGGCTGACCATATCGTGGTGGCCGGCCATGACGGCGGCACCGGTGCATCGCCGCTGTCCTCCGTCAAGCACGCCGGTACGCCATGGGAACTGGGCCTGTCCGAAACCCAGCAAACCCTGGTGCTGAACGGCCTGCGTAGCCGTGTGCGCGTGCAGGCCGACGGCCAGATGCGTACCGGCCGCGACGTGGTGATCGCCGCCTTGCTGGGCGCCGACGAAGTGGGCTTCGCCACCGCACCGCTGGTGGTGGAAGGCTGCATCATGATGCGCAAGTGCCACCTGAACACCTGCCCGGTCGGCGTTGCAACGCAAGATCCTGAACTGCGCAAGAAGTTCCAGGGCAAGCCGGAGCACGTGGTGAACTACTTCTTCTTCGTCGCCGAAGAAGCGCGCCAGCTGATGGCGCAACTGGGCATCCGCACCTTCCAGGAACTGATTGGGCGCGCCGACCTGCTGGACAAGTCGAAAGCCATCACCCACTGGAAGGCGCAGGGCCTGGACTTCACCAATGTGTTCTATCAGCCGAAGGTGGACGACGGCATGTCGATCTTCCACAGCGAAGAGCAGGATCACGGCCTGGACAAGGCCCTCGACCTGAAACTCATCGCCCAAGCCAAGCCGGCATTGGAAAAAGGCGAACGCGTGTCCTTCATCTCGCCGGTGAAGAACGTCAACCGCACCGTCGGCACCATGCTGTCGGGCGAAGTGGCCCTGAAATACGGCCACGCCGGCCTGCCGGACGACACCATCCACATCCAGCTGCAGGGTACTGCAGGCCAGTCGGCTGCGGCCTTCCTGGCGGCCGGCATCACCATCGACCTGGTGGGCGAAGGCAACGACTATGTGGGCAAGGGCCTGTCGGGCGGCCGCATCATCGTGCGCCCGAACACCGAGTTCCGCGGCTGGGCTGTGAATAACATTATCGTTGGCAATACCGTGATGTACGGCGCGGTGGCCGGCGAAGCCTTCATCAACGGCGTGGCCGGCGAGCGTTTCGCCGTGCGTAACTCGGGCGCCACCGCGATTGTGGAAGGCCTGGGCGACCACGGTTGCGAATACATGACCGGCGGTACCGTGGTCGTGCTGGGCGCCACCGGCCGCAACTTCGCGGCGGGGATGTCGGGCGGTATCGCCTATGTGTACGACCCGGACGGCGAATTCCACAGCAAATGCAATATGTCCATGGTGAGCCTGGAAGAAGTGAGGGCGGCAGCCGACCAGCTGGTCGACAAAGCCACCTGGCATAGCCAGCATCGCAATGGCGAACCGGAGGCCGATGAAATCATCCTCAAGCGCCTGATTGAGCGCCATTTCAAACACACCGGCAGCACGCGCGCGCGCCTGTTGCTCGACAACTGGAACGAGAGCCGTTCCAAATTCGTCAAAGTGTTCCCGAGCGAGTACAAACGCGCCCTGGTGGAAATGGCAGACAACGCCGCGATCGAAGCGGAAACTCAAGCAATCGCAGCGTAAGAGAGGATCACGAAAATGGGTAAGATCACCGGCTTTATGGAATTCCAGCGCCAGGAAGAAAGCTACCTGGCACCCGAGGCTCGCCTCAAGAACTACAAGGAATTTGTCATCCACCTGACGCACGACCAGGCCAAGGTACAGGGCGCACGCTGCATGGATTGCGGCATCCCGTTCTGTAACTCGGGCTGCCCGGTCAACAACATCATCCCGGACTGGAATGACCTGGTATACCGCGGCCACTACCGCGAAGCGCTGAACACGCTGCATTCGACCAATAACTTCCCGGAGTTCACCGGCCGTATCTGCCCTGCGCCTTGCGAGAGCGCATGTACGCTGGGCATCCACGAGCTGCCGGTCGGCATCAAGTCGATCGAGCACAAGATCATCGACGAAGGCTGGGAGCACGGCTGGGTCGTGCCGCAGCCGGCCGAAGTCAAAACCGGCAAGAAGGTTGCGGTGGTCGGTTCCGGCCCTGCAGGCCTGGCCGCCGCGCAGCAGCTGGCGCGCGCCGGCCACGACGTGACCGTGTTCGAAAAGGCTGACCGCATCGGCGGCCTGCTGCGCTACGGCATCCCCGACTTCAAGATGGAAAAGCACCACATCGACCGCCGCGTCGAACAGATGGAGGCGGAGGGTGTGAAATTCCGCACCTCGGTCCTGATCGGCAAGGACTTCCCGGCGAGCGTGGCCAACGGCTCCAAGGAAACCATCTTCCCTGAAGACCTGGAAAAGGACTTCGACGCCGTGGTGATGGCAGGCGGCGCGGAAGCACCGCGCGATCTGCCAGTGCCCGGCCGCGATCTGAAAGGCGTCCATTTCGCGATGGACTTCCTGCCGCAGCAGAACAAGGTCAATGCCGGCGACAAGATCAAGGACCAGATCAAGGCCAGCGGCAAGCACGTGGTCGTGATCGGCGGCGGCGATACCGGTTCCGACTGCGTCGGCACCTCCAACCGCCACGGCGCTGCCAGCGTTACCCAGTTCGAACTGATGCCAATGCCGCCGGAGCAGGAAAACAAGCCGATGGTATGGCCATACTGGCCGACCAAGCTGCGCACCTCCTCCTCGCACGAAGAGGGCTGCGAGCGTGACTGGGCTGTCGCCACCAAGCGCTTCGAAGGCAAGAACGGCAAGGTTGAAAAGCTGATCGCCTGCCGCGTCGAATGGAAAGACGGCAAGATGAGCGAAGTGCCGAACTCCGAGTTCGAAATGAAGGCCGACCTGGTGCTGCTGGCCATGGGTTTCGTCTCGCCAGTGGCGCAAGTGCTGGACGCCTTCGGTGTCGACAAGGACGCACGCGGCAACGCGCGCGCGCAGACTGAAGGCGACAACAGCTACAAGACCAGCAAGCCAGGCGTGTTCGCAGCAGGCGACATGCGCCGCGGCCAGTCGCTGGTGGTGTGGGCGATCCGCGAAGGTCGCCAGTGCGCCCGCGCGGTGGATGAATACCTGATGGGTAGCTCCGTCCTGCCACGCTAAGCCCTGCCTCGCGTCAAGCGTACATGCCTGTGCGCTTGACGCCCTTCCATAGCTTTACTGCATATCGATGCGGCCATACAGCCCATGTTTCTCGTCGCCCGGACCGGCGGTGAAAAACAGGGTGTTGGTGGGCTGGCTGTTGACGCCCGGCCCGAATGCGATGCCCCACAAGCCTTCAGTCACGATTGGCGTGTTGTCGGCCCTGGCCAGCGCGCCGGCAAACGCACCGGTCGCCGGATTGTAGACATTGATCTTGCCGTCACCGAAATTCCCAACCAACAGCATGTTGCTGGCCGCGCCGAAATTCGCTGGCGCCATCGCCAGGCCCCACGGTGCGTTGAGCGCCCCGCCGTAAGCCAGTTGCTTGACGAAGTTTCCGCCCGTATCGAACACGCTGACCACGCCGAGCCCTGCACCGGCCTGTTCGTCGTCGCCGCTGGCCTCCCGTTTGGCATATGCCACGTAGATCTTGTCGCCAATTGCCTGGACATTGAACGGCGCAAAGCCAGCCGGCAAACCAGGATCCCTGAACGAACCGGGCAACACAGCCGGAGCGAAATTGCGGTCAAAGACATTGATGGCGTTGTTGTGGAAGTCCGCCGCATACAGGTAGTTCAGTCCGAGATAAGGCGCTGTGGCGAGGCCCTTGTACACCTTATTCGCCGAGCTGCCGTCGAAAACGTTGACCACGGCGTTGCGGTTCACCGTCGGCGACCAGGCCGAGATAATGCCGCCTTCACTGGCAAAGACAAAGGGGCTGGCGGCTGTCGCGCCGTTCTGCGTGACTTTGAAATCCTGGCTGCCGTTGAAAACGATGCCGGTAGGGCCGGGCTGTGTGGCCACCACCAGCGTTTGCGGCACGCCGTTGCCGTCGTACAGGGTGGAAGTGGCGCTGCCGTTATTGGCCACCCAGACAAAACCTGCCGGGTTGAAGGCAATGCCCCAGGCGTTGACCAGTTTTGCGTCGGTGTTGGCCACGCCAGCCGTGGCCACGTCGACAACCAGGCTGGTGCTTTTGTAGCCGGCGATGACGGGCGGTTGCTGCATCGGGGCGGGAGGCATGTAATCGCTGCCACCGCCGTAACCGCCGCCGCAAGCTGCCAGCATTGCAGCAGCGATCATGGTGGCAAGGCCGGCCGCACACGCCCTGCTGGAGGGATATCGGATTTTCATGGCGTCTCCTTTCGAATGTCGATGGAGGTTGATTCCACACCGCGCTCAAAAGGTTCAAAATTCATAGTCATCATACAACTGTGGGCATCCAACCCGCCAAAATCCCGCCATACCTGCGATATAGTTACCTATAAGAAATATTTTTGCGTAAATTCCTGTAATGTTATAGGATGTCTGACGACATGCGTTATTTGAACAATATTGTCCAGCATGTCACTTCCCCTAAACAATTTTTGGAGATATCTTGGCTATGAAGAAAAGCTTCATTTGCGGCGCCCTGATGTTGATCTATTCCGCTGGCTCATTTGCGGCAGATTGGCCCGGTGGCTATTCCAAGTGTGCCGACCAGGGCGGCACCTGCAAAGTTGGTAGCAGCGGCCGCTCGGTGTCGTATGGCATCAAAGACAAATGGGTCCTCAAGACCTTGTCGGGCGATATCAAGTGCGACACCAGCACGTTTGGCAGCGACCCTTATCCTGGCGTGGCCAAGAAGTGCGCAGTCGGAGCGCTGGGCACCGACCCAACACCGACCCCGACACCCACCCCAACCCCAACGCCAACCCCGGCGCCATCCGCCAACGCCACCAAGGAAGCTGCGCCTTCCACCGGTTGGGCTGGGCAAGGCGGCGGCACCACCGGCGGCGCAGCAGCCCCAGCTTCGGCGATCTACCTGGTCAACACCGGTTCGCAACTCGTCGCCGCGCTCAAGGCACAAGGCGACAATCCGAAGATCATCAAGCTGCAGGGCACCATCAATATGGCCGCATCCGACAATGGCGGTCCATTCAAGAGCGCTACCGATGAAGGCTTGCGCCTGCAAATCAAACCGGGCAGCAACACCACCCTGATCGGCGTGGGCAGCGATGCCCGCCTGGTTAACGGCAATATCGTGCTGAGCGGCGTTCAGAATGTCATCGTGCGCAACCTGACCATCCAGAACCCATGCTCGCTCTACCCGGTCTGGGACCCTAACGATGGCAGCAGCGGCAACTGGAATTCGGAATACGATGGCATTACCATCTCCGGCTCCCGCAACGTGTGGGTCGACCACAACGTCTTCACTGATGGCTCGATCACGGACGACAAGCTGCCAATTGAAAACGGCAAGACCAAGCAATGCCATGACGGCGCGCTGGATGTGAAGAACGGCTCGGACTACGTGACCGTATCGAACAACCGCTTCGAATTGCACCAGAAAAACAACCTGATTGGCTCGTCGGACAGCCGCACCTCCGATGAGGGCCACCTGACCGTTACCTTCAACAATAACCACTTCCTGAACGTGGCGGAACGCGGTCCTCGCGTGCGGTTCGGCAAGGTGCACCTGTATAACAATTATTTTGAAGGCTCGCGTTCGCATCCTGTCTACCCGAACCACTACAGCATTGGCGTCGCCTACAAGGCAAAGATCATCTCGCAAAACAACGCATTTGATATTGCCGGCGCTTCGAGCTGCCCGAATGTCGTGACCAACCCTGGCTCGTCCAGCAAGACCGGCGCGATTACTGATGCTGGCTCGCTGCTGAACGGTGCAGCGCTCGATGTAGCAGGCAAGTGCAACTTCAGCAACCAGGTCGGCTGGAGCGTGCCGTACTCGGTGACGCCGCTGAACGCGTCGGCGGTGAAGGCATCTGTATTGAGTAACGCAGGCACCGGCAAGATCACGGTGAACTGATCTTCGTACACGTCAAGCGCACAGCCCAGTGCGCTTGACGCTTTTCCGCATGAGCGTAAACTGGTTTCACGCATTCTCATGCGAGGCAGCCATGAACGGCGATCCAACCCGCAAGCCAAATGGTGACGTTGAAAACCGAGTATCTCGGCTCGAGGCTGAACATCAATCGGTGTTGCTAAATCAATTTCGCGAGGATACGCGCGAGAATTTCCGTGAATTCCGAGAGGAGACGAGAGGGAATTTTCGTGATGTTCGAGCGGAAATTCGGGGCGTTCGTGTGGAAATTCGTGTCCTTACAGGCATGCTATTTACGGTCGTGCTTGGAGTAGTCGCGATCCTGGCCAAAGTCTATGGCGCTTAGTGCTTCCAATGTGACCGATGAAGAGATGATCGCGGCAATGGGATTCGGCACAGTTACACTGATTATTAATGTATTCAGCGGGTATGAATCTCTCATTGGCGAAGGCTAGCCAAGTCCATGTAACACCAGCTTTCTGGTTGATTTGCTGTGCCGAGGCGGTTTGAGTTTCAAGCATCTTCTTGAGGCCATATGAAATCGCGAGGTCAATCGTTTCGTCAGCGGACACTTCAAATACTCGACGATTCGCTGGGGACGGGCCATGACGGATCGACATTATGAGGATAGCGCCATTTTTCAGTAACCGCGCTATGTTGGACATAGCGACTATCCGGTCATCTGGCGTGAGGTGATGCCAGACAGCGGCAACCAGCACCAGGTCGAAGGATTCCAAACATCGTGCGACTTTTACCAAGTCCGGAAGGCTATCGTCAATCCAATCGATTTGAAGCGGGAAGTGTCGCTGGATACCTGCGTTGCGAAATTCAGTGACAGGTTCAATGGCCATCACCTTGTGCCCTCGTGCCGCGAGCCAAACTGAATCGCTACCTGTGCCAGCTCCTATATCAAGAACCGAACTCGGTGCCGTAGGCATCAGATGCGAGACAGCTCGATATTTGTCCTCAAACGAAATGCTGTCGTATCGAGGAATCAGCCAAGTGGCATCTTCAGCGTAGCCTTCGGTACCTGGTGCCGCTCTTACTTGTTGGGAACTCATTTTCCTAGCAAAGTCAGGGACTGTACTTGATAAGTACTCCCTTCTAAGTGACGAAAACCATCTGCGACTTCGCGAAGGTCCTGGAATTTGATGACAATTGCGATATTGTCTCCAGCCTTCGCTCCAGCTCGACGGAATCCACTTGGCTCGAGGCTGATGACAGTGACAGGAAGTTCACCTCGCGGGGAGCGCAGGAGAAGCGTATCGCCGGTGCGTACCTCGCCTTGCGCAACCCTCCCGGTAAATACGATGTTACGGTCACGGATTGGGAGGAGGTCAACCACCTTAAACTCAAACATTCGTCCAGCACTTCAGGAAAGCAGCGCGACTAGCGCCGTTGGATGGAAGTGCCAGCCGAACAAGCCGCACAAGCCCATGAACACGCCAAACGTCGTCGGCACCATGGATAGCGTGAACAGCCAGTGCTGCTTGGTCAGCGCCGTGATGGCCAGCAGGGCGATTGCGATCGCCAGCATGGCATCGGACAGGTCGAACTGATCGTCCTTGAAATTCAAGGCATCATAGGTTTTGTCATCCTCTTTGGCCTGGGCCTTCAGCTCTTCCTTCTTGCGCTTCTGGTCCGCTGCAAGTTTGGTGTAACTGGCGATGGCCTCGTCGTAGGCAGCCTGCTCGCTTACCGGCCGCCCGGCCTTGGCCAGCTTGAGCTGCAGGATGGTCGAGTTGGCAACTTCTTCGCGGATATTGCGGGCCTGGTAGAACGACCAGTGATCTACCTTGTTGGCCTGTGACTGCTGCATGGCCTGGTTGATGTTGTCGTCCTTCACCTTGCAGATGCCCATGAAGGTGGCGAGGATTGCCACTACCACGGCTACACGCATACTGAGCGGATTGTCGTCGTCTTTGTCGTCCATGATCTAACGCTATGTTTTGGAATATGGACGAATTGTAATATTAGCGCTCGGCGGTTTAGCAAGAATAGCCATCCGAGCTGGATGGCTCGTCGTGATCTTCCGGGTAAGCGCAGACAGCTGAAAACAATTCCTCGACCGAATTCGCGATGACTTCGACGCTTTCAATTCCGGCGATGGGGTCGACCATTACGACAAGTGGCGATGCCGAAGCCCGATAGTCGAGCGCCAGCCGTTCGAGACCCCCATTCCCGCTGAAGAAGAACAGTCCGGGAAATTCAGTGCATTCGAAATCCCTCGTTAAAGATACGATGGCTTCTTCAACACGGTCCAGGATAAAAGTGCCAGGTGGCAGGTCCAGGTGACCGCTTTCGCCGCCGTTGGAATATGCCCATAACGCAAGTAGACCGGAAGGAATTGGGAATGGACATTCCCGACAGAGTTTATCGATCAGCGCTTGCGGAGCGGAGCTATTTCGCAGCCAATTATTGGTCAAATTTTCTGGCAGGTGCCAACATCGTTCAAGACTCAATTTCGGAATTGACATCATTGTAGTTGTGTCAAACCCGAAATATGCGGTAGACGATGCGCCAGGCATAAAGTCCACCGGCCGTGAACAGAAGGCCGAACACAAGTTCCAGGATCGAGTCGTCCCAGCGTATCGAGCGGTCGTAGACGGAGAATTCAGGGTTGTTTGGGTCCACCCACAAATTCACGGGTCGCCCAAACGTCCGAGCCTTGTTCAGCTTTGCATATAAGGCGTGTTGGTAGCCGCCTTTGTTGTCCGCTGTGAGGCTGAAGTTAAGGCGGTTGCCATGGTAGGTGCTGCCTTGGAATTCGTAACTGAATTCACCTCTCGCTCGGTACGCGGTGCCGGTCTTCTTGCTAGACCATTCGTCGAGCACAATCGACTCGACTCGCGCCGGCACTGGCACATAACTGTTGGCCGTCCAGCTGTCGTGCAACTGCATGTACAAGGGGCGGAGACAAGCCCAAACCCCGCCCCAAGTGAACACAAGCGCAAATGCAAGCGCGAACAGCAGCACGACAAGGCGTGCACCGAAATCCGATGCTTTCATCAACTTAGAACTTCGCTGCAACGCTCATGCCGATACTGCGCGGTGCCAATCGATAGCCCTGCACGATCGAGGCGACCTGCGGGTGCTGGATTACCTTGTCTTCGTCGAAGGCGTTCTTCACGAAGGCGGTCAACTGGTAGCGGTCTAGCGAGATGCCGGCGCTGAAGTTGGCGGTGTGGTAGCCCGGGCGCTGGTAGTCGGTCTGTTCGGGGTTGAGCGAGCCTTTGCTGGGGCCGACCCATTGCACGCCGCCCATCACGAAGGCGCTGCGGCCGCCGGCGGTCGAGAAGTTGTATTGCGCGGTGACGGTGCCATTGTACTTCGGTACCCCCTGTACTTGCGCGCCTTTGACTGCGCCGACTACCCCGTTGGCGATGCCGTCATCGTTCGACAGCTCGGCCTTCACATAGCCGCCGGCGGCGCTCAGGGTCAGGCCCGCCATCGGCTTGGCCTTGACGTCGAATTCGAAGCCCTTGCTGGTGGCGTTGCCGGCGTTGGCATTGTACGAATAGGCGCAGGTTGGCAGGTAGACGCCTTGCTGGATGTTCTTCCATTTCACGTAGAACACGTCGGCGTTGACGGCAATGCGGCCTTGCATGAAGCGCGATTTGCTGCCGACTTCATAGCTCCACAGGCTGTCGGAGGCGTAGGTCGGCGGACCGGCCGTGAGGCCGTTTTCTTCGAGATCGGGGCCGCAGGTGGTGGGCGGCACGAACACATTGGAGCCGCCGAGGCGGAAGCCTTTGGCAACCGAGCCATACACCGTATGGTCGGGCGAAGCTTCCCAGGTGAGCGCGTATTTCGGCGTGAAGGCATGCGATGACAGGTTGGTGGTGCTGTTATTGCCCGCGCCGGCCAGGTAAAGGCTATTGCGCTGCGCCAGTGCGGACTTGCCCTTCAGGTAGCGTGCGCCGATGGTGGCGTGCAACGCCGGCGAGAAGTAGTAATTCACTTCGCCGAAGATCGAGTGCTGTTTTTCGCGGTAGTGGAATTCACCGGCGAAGGAATTATCGTTCGGGAAGGCGCCTGGATAGGAATCCGGCAGCAAGTCCGGATCGGCGCTGGAGAAGCCGAACCTGGTGAAAGTGTCGTTGACGCCGAAGATCGGATCGTTCTCGTTCAGGTTGGTGTGCTGGTTGGAGAAGTAGTAGCCCGCCAGCCAGGTCACAGGCGAGCCGCCCGCCTCGTAAGGCTTGGAGGCCAGGCGGAATTCCTGCGAAATCTGGCGCACCGCGTTGTTCAGGTAGACCGCCGAGGGCAGGCCGGCGATCGCTTCGATCAACTCCGGCGGCGCCTTGCCGCCATCGTCGGTCGAGGTCAGGAAGGTCGACAGCGAATAGCTGTTGTAGGCGGAGCCGTTCTGCGTGCGGTCGAACTTGCGCTGGAAGTAGCTGGTGCTGGAGGTCAGGTCGGCCCCGCCCAGGTCCCAGTTGACGGCCAGGTTCGGCGTCAGCAGCTTGTCGATGGAAGGCTCGCGCACCTGCTTTTGCGCCTGGTATGGCGGGCGGTCCAGGTTGAAGGCAGCAATATCCTTGGCATCCACCCGCTGGTAGTAGACCGATGGCGTGATGGTCAGGTCGCGCGTCGGCGCCCACTTGAGTGCTACGCGCAACTCCTGGTCATTGATCTTGTTGATATCGCTGGCCAGCACTTTGCCGTCGCCATCCATCTGGTCGATGAAGCCGCCGGAGCGCTGGGCCTGGGCGCCGATACGCAGCGCAAGTTCATTGGCAACCAGCGGGAAGTTGCCGACCACATTGGTGGAATAGCCTGGGCTGCCGCCCTTGGTGGAAGAGGCTTCGGCATACGCGCTGATTTCACGTTCTTTCAGGTCCGGCTCGTTCGGCACGAACTTGATGGTGCCGCCCATCGAACTGGCGCCGTACAGCGTGGCTTGCGGGCCGCGCAGCACTTCGACCCGGTCGATGTCGAAAAACTTCGGTTCCACCGTGCCCATGGTGTACAGGTTACCTACGGTGAGCGACACGTCGCCGAGGTAGATGCCCACGGTCGCCTGGCCGGCTGCGGAGCTGATGCCGCGGATCTCGATATTGGAAGTGCCGGGACCGGCGCCGCCGTTGCCGGTGGCTGCGGTGAAGGAAATATTCGGCACGGCGCGCGTCAGGTCGGTGAAATCGTCCACCTGCTGCGAAAGCAGGGATGAACCGCTGATGGCGGAAATACTCATCGCCACCTTGTTCGGATCTTCCTTGCGCTTTTGCGCGGTCACGGTGACGACTTCGATCTTGTCGCTTTCCGCCAGGGCCTGGACTGAAATAGCTGCCAGGGAGCAAGCAAGGACCGTCCGACGAATTTTCATGCCTTTTTTCCTATGAATGAGCCAAAGTTATTAAAATAGCAGGAATTTGCTGCCTTGCAGCAGTGAACAGCCAGTCAACAGGCGTTTCTAATTGTAAATTGCTGACTTTGCGGTTATTAGTGTTGTAAAATTTGCCTCTTTAGCTGTGCCACCTGGGCCGCTTCGGGGCTGCAAGCAGAGAGACGCGTTTCTGAATTACAATGTGGCCTCAAGAACAAAGAGCGACATCAGTGTCAAATTTAGTCGAAATCCGTGACTTACACTTCAGCTATGGGAAGCGGGCTATCCTGTCCGGCCTTCATATGGACTTCCCGCGCGGGAAGGTGGTGGCTGTCATGGGCGGTTCCGGCAGTGGCAAGACCACGGTCCTGCGCCTGATCGGCGGCCAGATCCGCCCGCAAAAAGGCACTGTCAATGTGGAAGGCCAGGTCGTTCACCAGTTGAAGACCAGGGACTTGTACGTGCTGCGCCGCAAAATGGGCATGCTGTTCCAGCACGGTGCACTGTTCACCGACCTGACCGTGTACGAAAACGTGGCCTTCCCGCTGCGCGAACATACCGACTTGCCGGAAGAACTGATCCGCGACCTGGTGCTGATGAAACTGCATTCGGTCGGCTTGCGCAACGCCGCCAAGCTGAAGCCGGGTGAAATTTCCGGCGGCATGGCGCGCCGCGTGGCGCTGGCGCGCTCGATCGCGCTGGACCCGCAACTGATCATGTATGACGAGCCGTTTGCCGGCCTGGATCCGATCTCGATGGGCGTGACCGCCAACCTGATCCGCAACCTGAACGATGCGCTCGGTTCGACCACGATCCTGGTGTCGCACGACGTCAAAGAGTCGTTCATGATCGCTGACTATGTGTATTTCCTGTCGCAGGGCAAGATCGTTGCCCACGGCACACCGGCGGACATGATGGTTTCGACTGATCCTTACGTGAAGCAATTCGTGCATGCCGAATCGGATGGCCCCGTGCCATTCCACTATCCTGGCAAATCGCTGGCCGACGACCTGGGCCTGGGAGCACGCAAATGATGCGCCGTTTCCTGCTGAGCGTGGGTGGTGGCGCGCGCGACTATGTGGAAAGCATCGGCCTTTCCTTCCGTACCATGTTCGTCATGCTGGGCCTGTCGCCCGGCCTGCTGCGCCGCCCGCGTCTGCTGGTCGAACAGTTGCACGTGATCGGTAACTATTCGTTGCTGATCATCATCCTGTCCGGCCTGTTCGTCGGCATGGTGCTGGGGCTGCAGGGTTACTACACCCTTAATAAATACGGCGCATCCGAGTCGCTGGGCTTGCTGGTGGCGCTGGGCCTGACCCGCGAACTGGGCCCGGTGATCACCGCCCTGCTGTTCGCCGGCCGCGCCGGTACTTCGCTGACCGCGGAGATCGGCCTGATGAAGGCGGGCGAACAGCTGTCCGCCATGGAAATGATGGCAGTGAACCCGATCCAGCGCGTGCTGGCGCCGCGTTTCTGGGCTGGCGTGATTTCGGTGCCGCTGCTGACCGCGATGTTCAGCGCTGTGGGTATCCTCGGTGGCTACCTGATCGGCGTGGAGCTGATCGGTGTCGACGAAGGCGCGTTCTGGTCGCAGATGCAGGGCGGCGTGGACGTATGGAAAGACGTATTCAATGGATTCGTGAAAAGTGTGGTGTTCGGCGTAGCCATCACTTATATCGCGCTGTACCAGGGTTATGAAGCCCAGCCTACCCCGGAAGACGTTTCCGGTGCGACGACGCGCACGGTGGTCATCTCTTCCCTGATGATCTGGTGGCTCGACTTCATGCTGACGGCGCTGATGTTCAGTAAATGAAAACCGGGGTCAGGTCCTGACATACGACACGCGCAGCGTGTTGTATGTCAGGACCTGACACCGCTGATTATAGGATTTGATATGCAACGTAAATCTCTCGACGTTTGGGTTGGCCTGTTTATCGTGATGGGCGCGGCTGCGCTCATGTTCCTGGCCCTCAAGGCCGGCAACCTTGGCTCGATGGCCTTTGGCAAGACCTACCAGGTAACTGCGCGCTTCGACAATATCGGCTCGCTGCGTCCACAAGCTGCCGTCAAGGCCTCTGGCGTGGTGGTGGGCCGCGTTGCCTCGATCGGCTTTGACGACAAGGTCTACAAGGCCGTTGTCACGCTGGACATGGAAGAGGGCTTCAAATTCCCGAAAGACAGCTCGGCCAAGATCCTGACCGCCGGCCTGCTGGGCGAACAGTACATCGGCATCGAAGCCGGTGGCGACGACAAGAACCTGGTGGCTGGCGACAAGATCGCCCGTACCCAGTCCGCAACCGTGCTGGAAGACTTGATCAACCAATTTATCTATAGCAAGGCAGCAGAAGGAAAGGACGCCCAATGAGCAAATTCCGTACACTTGCCCTGAGCCTGGCCGTGGTGGGCACGCTGAGCGGCTGCGCCGGTCCGAACCCACGCGACCCGTTCGAAGGTTATAACCGCGCCGTTTTCAACTTCAACGACAAGGTCGACGAATACGCGCTGAAACCAACTGCCACCGCCTATAAGAACGTCACCCCGGGTTTCTTCCAGACCGGCGTGAGCAACTTCTTCGGCAACCTGGCCGACGTCTGGACCGCTGCCAATAATCTGCTGCAAGGCAAGGTTGGCGATGGCATGTCGGACTTGATGCGCGTAGCAATGAACTCGACTTTCGGCCTGCTGGGCGTGCTCGACATTGCATCCGAAGCAGGTTTGCAAAAACATAAAGAAGATTTCGGCCAGACCCTGGGCTCCTGGGGCGTGCCATCCGGCCCTTACCTGATGTTGCCGCTGCTGGGCCCGTCGACCGTGCGTGACACGGCGGCCTTGCCGGTGGATATCACCGCCGACCCATGGCAATACAAAGATCCTGTCAACGTGCGCAACACCGGCACCGTTCTTCGTGTTGTGGATCAGCGTGCAGCTCTGCTGGACGCCTCCACGCTGCTTGAAGATGCCGCCCTCGACCGCTACGAGTTCATCCGTGACGGTTGGATGCAGCGCCGTAACAGCCAGGTTTACGATGGTGAAGACGGTCCGCAGGACAAGCAGAAGAAGCCTGACGAGGAGGACGAGGCGCCAAAACAGCCTCAGGCTATAATGCCGGAACCGGCTGAAACCAAACCCAGCCTGTGATCCGGAACACAACCCTACATAGGTAAAGAACAATGAAACTGATCAAACAACTGATCGCGGTAGCAACGGTAGCCCTGGCCACCAGCGCAATTGCCGCCCCTGCTCCTGCCAACGAAGCGCCGGACGTGCTGGTCAAGCGCATCAGCTCCGAAGTGCTGGAAACCGCCAAGGCCGACAAGGACATCCAGGCCGGCAACCAGAAGAAAGTCATGGACCTGGTGGAAACCAAGATCCTGCCTTACGTCGACTTCCAGCGCATGACCTCGCTGGCCGCCGGCCGCTACTGGCGTGAAGCTACCCCGGAGCAGCAAAAGCAGCTGGCTGCCGAATTCCGTACCCTGCTGATCTTCACCTACTCGGGCGCCCTGTCCCAGGTGAAAGACCAGACCGTCGATTTCAAGCCTATGCGTTCGTCCCCGGGCGACACTGAAGTGGAAGTGCGTTCCCAGGTCAATCAGCAGCGCGGCGAGCCTGTGCAACTGAACTACCGCGTCGCCAAGACCGATGCCGGCTGGAAGATCTATGACATCAACGTGCTGGGCGCCTGGCTGGTAGAAGCCTACAAGGGCACCTTCGCTTCGGAAATCTCGAAGGGCGGCGTCGATGGCCTGATCAAGACCCTGTCCGAGAAGAACAAGAAACTGGCTTCCAAGCCGCTGAAGACCGCAGGTAAATAAAAATGCCTGACACCACTGTTTCCAACCAACTGTCGCTGAAGACGCTGACCGTGGCCAATGCCACGGAAGCGCTGGCACAGGGCCTGGCTGCGCTGCGCGCCGGCCAGACCGTGTTCGACCTGGGCCAGGTGGAAACCGTGGACTCCGCTGCCGTGTCAGTCATGCTGGCATGGCAGCGCGCTGCCGTTCAACACGGCATCAAGCTGGAACTGCGCAACCTGCCAGGACAGCTCCAGAGCTTGACCAAGCTCTACGGCGTGTGCACGCTCGTGTCGCCCGCCGACCTGCATCATCATTGACCCCCGCCTCCCCCTCCGCCGCTAAATTAGCGGTATCAGGGGCTAGCAGGCTCCGCCTGTCAGCACCTGGCACCGCTAAGTAAATACGGGTCCAGCGAGCCCGAACCGAATTTCCCATATAATTGACCGTCTACCGCGCCTGTTGAGCGCGCGCCTTTGCAACGGTCATCGTTGTCCCAGTTATCTATACAAGTAAGCATGACAGCAATCGAAATCAGCAACGTCCAGAAGCGCTATAAGGCGCTGCAGGCGCTTGGCGGCGTGTCACTGAAAATCGAAGAGGGCGAGTTCTTTGGCTTGCTCGGTCCGAACGGCGCGGGCAAGACCACTTTGATCTCCATCATTGCCGGCCTGATTCGCGCCGACGCCGGCGGGGTCAAGATTCACGGCCATGACGTGGTGTCGGATTTCCGCGCCGCGCGCAAGAAGCTGGGGGTGGTGCCGCAGGAACTGGTGTTTGATCCTTTCTTCACCGTGCGCGAAACCCTGCGCCTGCAGTCCGGCTACTTCGGCCTCGGAAACAACGACAAGTGGATCGACGAGGTGATGGAAGAGCTGGGCCTGGCCAACAAGGCCGACACCAATATGCGCGCCCTGTCCGGCGGCATGAAGCGCCGCGTGCTGGTGGCGCAGGCGCTGGTACACAAACCGCCGGTCATCGTGCTGGATGAGCCGACCGCCGGCGTCGACGTCGAGTTGCGCCAGACCCTGTGGAAATTCATTTCGCGCCTGAACCGCGAAGGCCACACCATCGTGCTGACCACGCATTACCTGGAAGAAGCGCAAGCCATGTGCAAGCGCGTCGCCATGCTCAAGCTGGGCAAAGTGGTGGCGCTGGATACCATGTCGCAGCTGATCCGCCGCATCTCCGGCTCGCAACTGGTGCTGCACCTGCCGCACAACTCCCTGCCGGAAGAGCTGCAGCCGCTGCTGAACCATCCTCCGGAAGACAACAAGTACAGCCTGCGCATCAACGATTACGCGGAAGTGGAATGCATCCTCGCGCGCCTGCGCCAGGGCGGCATCAGCATCGACGAGATGCAGCTGCAGCAGGCCGACCTTGAAGACATCTTCCTGCAAATCATGGACGAGAACATCGTATGATCACCACCGGCTTCCGCACCCTGGTCTATAAAGAGACGCTGCGCTTCTACAAGGTCGCCACGCAGACGATTGCCGCGCCGATCCTGACCGCCATGCTGTACCTGCTGATCTTCGGCCATGTGCTGTCGGGCCGCGTCGAGGTGTATCCGGGCGTGACCTACACCGCCTTCCTGATCCCGGGCCTGGTGATGATGAGCGTGCTGCAGAATTCCTTCGCCAACTCGTCTTCTTCGCTGATCCAGTCCAAGATCACCGGCAACCTGGTGTTCGTGCTGTTGACACCCCTGTCGCACTGGGAGATCTTCTCCGCTTACGTGCTGGCTTCGATGGTGCGCGGCATTACCGTGGGCTTTGGCGTGTTCGCCATCACCGCCTGGTTCGCGCACCTGAGCTTCACCGCGCCGCTGTGGATCCTGGTGTTCGCACTGCTCGGCGCAGCCATCCTCGGCACCATGGGCCTGATCGCCGGCATCTGGGCCGAGAAGTTCGACCAGCTGGCAGCCTTCCAGAATTTCCTGATCGTGCCGCTGACCTTCCTGGCTGGCGTGTTCTATTCGATCCATTCGCTGCCGCCTTTCTGGCTGGCCGTATCGCACGCCAATCCGTTCTTCTACATGATCGACGGCTTCCGCTACGGCTTCTTTGGGCAGTCCGACGTGAACCCATGGGTCAGCGTCGCCATCGTCTCCGCTTTCCTGGTGGGGCTGGCGCTGCTCGCTATCAAACTCCTGCGCAGCGGCTATCGCTTGCGCCACTGATTTATTGAGGAATTCAACGTGACCACAACTCCAGAAGCAATCCACAGCTACATCGCTGCCGGCCTTGAATGCACCCACTTGCAAGTTGAGGGCGACGGCCAGCACTTCCAGGCCGTGATCGTGTCGCCTGCCTTCGCCGGCAAGCGCCCGATCCAGCGCCACCAGCTGGTGTATGCCGCGCTGGGCGACCGCATGCGCGAAGAGATCCATGCGCTGTCGATGAAAACCCTGACCCCAGAAGAATTCCAAGGATAAGAACAATATGGACAAACTGCTTATCACCGGCGGCAAACGCCTGGTCGGCGACATCAAGATTTCCGGCGCCAAGAACGCTGCCCTGCCTATCCTGTGCGCGGGCCTGCTGACCGCGGGCGACCTGGAACTGACCAATGTGCCGCTGTTGCACGACGTGGCGACCATGCTCAAGCTGCTGCGTCAGACCGGTCTGTCGGTCGAGCAGGACGGCGAGAAGGTCACGCTGAACGGCTCGAAGATCGACAAGTACGAAGCGCCGTATGAGCTGGTGAAAACCATGCGCGCTTCGATCCTGGTGCTGGGCCCATTGCTGGCGCGCTTCGGCGAAGCCAAGGTCTCGCTGCCGGGCGGCTGCGCGATCGGTTCGCGTCCTGTCGACCAGCACATCAAAGGCCTGCAGGCATTGGGCGCCGAGATCAGCATCGACGGCGGCTACATCTACGCCAAGTGCAAGAAGCTCAAGGGCACCCGCATCGTCACCGACATGATCACCGTGACCGGCACCGAGAACCTGCTGATGGCGGCCACCCTGGCCGAAGGCGAGACCATCCTGGAAAACGCCGCGCGCGAACCGGAAGTGACAGACCTGGCCAACCTGCTGGTGGCGATGGGCGCCAAGATCGAAGGCATCGGCACCGACCGCCTGGTGATCCAGGGCGTGCCGGAACTGCACGGCGCCAGGCATGAAGTAATTTCCGACCGTATCGAAGCGGCGACCTTCCTGTGCGCAGTTGCTGCCACCGGTGGCGATATCACCATCCGCAACACCCGCACCGACATCTTCGACGTGGCGCTGGATAAGCTGCGTGAAATGGGCGTGCAACTGACCGTGGGCGACAAATGGATCCGCGCGCAGATGGATCAGCGCCCGAACCCGGTCACCTTCCGCACTACCGAATACCCGGGCTTCCCGACCGATATGCAGGCGCAGTTCATGGCCGTGAACCTGATCGCCAACGGCTCCAGCCGCGTGACCGAAACGATTTTCGAGAACCGTTTCATGCACGTGCAGGAAATGAACCGCCTGGGCTCGAAGATTTCCATCGATGGCAATACCGCCTACATCGACGGCGTCGAGCAGCTGATCGGCGCGCCGGTGATGGCGACCGACCTGCGCGCATCGGCGTCGCTGGTGATCGCCGGCCTTGCAGCCAAGGGCGAAACCCTGGTGGACCGGATCTACCACCTGGACCGTGGCTATGACCGCATGGAAGACAAGCTGTCCGCCGTTGGCGCCAATATCACCCGTATCAAATAAATCGTTATGGAACTTATCCTCGCCCTGTCGAAAGGCCGGATCTTTGAAGACACGATGCCGCTGCTGGAAGCCGCAGGCATCAAAGTCCTCGAAAATCCGGAAACCTCCCGCAAGCTGATCCTGCCTACCTCGGACCCTGGCATTCGCGTACTGATCGTGCGCGCATCCGACGTGCCGACCTATGTGCAGCATGGCGCGGCGGACTTCGGGGTGGCGGGTAAGGACGTTCTGCTGGAACACGGCGGGGAAGGCCTGTACCAGCCGGTGGACCTGCATATCGCCAAGTGCCGCATGTCGGTGGCGACGCGTGCCGGGTTCGATTACGAGACCGCGGTGCGCCAGGGTGCGCGCCTGCGCGTAGCGACCAAGTTCACCACGATCGCGCGCGAGCACTTCGGCAAGAAGGGCGTGCACGTCGACCTGATCAAACTGTATGGCTCGATGGAGCTGGCGCCGCTGGTTGGCCTGTCCGACGCGATCGTCGACGTGGTCTCCACCGGCAGCACGCTGCGCGCCAACAACCTAGTGGAAGTGGAAGAGATCATGGACATCTCTTCGCGCCTGGTCGTGAACCAGGCTGCGATGAAGCTGAAGCGCACCCGCCTGCAACCGATTATCGAAGCCTTTGAACGCGCCTCGCTGGCGAAAGCATGAATATGATCCGCAAGCTCGACTCCACCCAGGACGACTTCCAGGAAACGCTCGACGCGTTGCTGGCCTTTGAAGCTGAAACCGACGATGCCATCGAAAGCGTGGTAGCGAAGATCATCGCCGACGTGCGCGCACGTGGCGACGAAGCCGTGCTGGAATACACCAACCGCTTCGACCGCACCAAAGCCGCGTCGATGGCCGATTTCGACATTGGCCAGGCCGAAATGGAGGTAGCCCTGGCAGCGCTGCCAGCTGCGCAACGCAGCGCGCTGCAAACCGCTGCCGACCGCATCCGCGCCTTCCACGAGCGCCAGAAGCAGGAACTGCAAGGCTTCACCTATACCGAAGCCGACGGCACTATCCTCGGCCAACGCATTACGCCGCTGGACCGCGTGGGTATCTACGTCCCTGGCGGCAAAGCTGCCTACCCATCGTCGGTGCTGATGAACGCCGTGCCGGCCAAAGTCGCCGGCGTGCAGGAAATCATCATGGTCGTGCCAACCCCGGACGGCGTGAAGAACCAGATGGTGCTGGCTGCGGCTGCGATTGCCGGCGTGACGCGCGTGATCGGCATCGGCGGCGCGCAAGCCGTGGCGGCGCTGGCGCACGGCACGGAAACCATCCAGCCGGTCGACAAGATCGTCGGCCCGGGCAATGCCTACGTCGCATCGGCCAAACGCCGCGTGTTTGGCACCGTCGGCATCGACATGATTGCCGGCCCGTCCGAGATCCTGGTGATCTGCGACGGCACCACCGACCCCGACTGGGTGGCGATGGACCTGTTCTCACAGGCCGAGCACGACGAGCTGGCGCAAGCCATCCTGCTGTGCCCTGACGCCGGCTATATCGCGCAAGTCGAAGCGAGCATCGCCAAGCTGCTGCCGGCCATGCCGCGCAAGGCCGTCATCGAAACCTCGCTGCGCGACCGCGGCGCGCTGGTGAAAGTGCGTGATATGGCGGAAGCCTGCGCCATCGCCAACAGCATCGCTGCCGAACACCTGGAAATTTCGGCCGAGAACCCGCAGCAGTGGGCCGACCAGATCCGCCACGCCGGCGCCATGTTCCTGGGCCGCTTCTCGTCCGAATCGCTGGGCGACTATTGCTGCGGCCCGAACCACGTGCTGCCGACTTCGCGCACCGCGCGCTTCTCGTCGCCGCTGGGGGTGTACGACTTCCAGAAGCGCTCTTCGGTGATCCATGTCAGCGAAGTCGGCGCTCAGACGCTGGGCAAGATCGCGGCCGAACTGGCTTACGGCGAAGGCTTGCAAGCCCACGCCCGCAGCGCGGAGTTGCGCTTGAAATGACGCATTCATCCCATCCTTGGAAAAACCAGGTCTTCCAAGAGGACGCGATGGCCGGACTGGCCCGCGTCCCGGATGGTTCCGTCGACCTGATCCTGACCGATCCGCCCTATAACCTGGGCAAGGATTACGGCAACACTTCCGACCAGCAGTCGATGGAAGACTACCTGGCGTGGACCGAAGCTTGGATCGACGCGGCACTGCCGAAACTGAAGCCGAACGGCAGCCTGTACATCTTCCTGACCTGGCGCTACTCGCCGGAGATTTTCGTCATGCTGAAAAAGCGCATGACGATGATGAATGAAATTATCTGGGACCGCCGCGTGCCTTCCATGGGCGGCAGTACCCGCAGCTTTTCGTCGGTGCACGACACGATTGGTTTTTTCGTGCGCCGCAAGGATTACTACTTCGACCTCGACGCCGTGCGTATCCCGTATGACGCCGAAACCAAGAAAGCCCGTTCACGCTCGATCTTCGTCGGCGCGAAATGGCTGGAAGTGGGCTACAACCCCAAGGACCTGTGGAGCGTATCGCGCTTGCACCGGGAGCATGCGGAACGGGTCGATCACCCGACGCAAAAGCCGCTGGAAATTATCGAGCGCATGGTCAAGGCCAGTTGCCCGCCGGATGGCGTGGTGATGGACCTGTTCATGGGCAGCGGGACGACCGCTGTTGCCGCGCGTCGCTGCGGGCGTGATTTTGTCGGCTTTGAGTTGAATCCGGAGTATTGCGACATAGCTCGGAGGCGCCTCGAGGCGCTAGCCGAAACCGGTAAACCGGTGTCGGACCCGCAGGGTCAGACACCTCCGCCACGCAGAGGGCGCAGGGCCAAATCGGCGCCCTTGCCCAGCGAGGCTTTAGAACAGGAGTAATGCAGATGTCCCTCGACAGCCTTATCGCCAATACGATCCGCCAGGATGTGCGTTCCGACCACATCTACCATGTGCCGGATGCCAGCGGATTTATCAAGCTGGATGCGATGGAGAATCCATATGTGCTGCCGAGCCACCTGCATCATGAACTGGCGAACCGTATCGCCAGCGTCGCGCTGAACCGCTATCCGGTCGCCAGCTACGACACCATCAAGCAACGCATCCGGACCAAGCTGGGTGTACCGCAAGGCTATGACGTCATGCTGGGCAATGGCTCCGACGAGCTGATTGCCATCATGGCGCAAGCCTGCGCTTTGCAGCCGGCGGAAGGCCGCCGCGTCGTGATGATGGCGCCCGCGCCGTCTTTCGTGATGTTCCAGCGTTCGGCCATGGTGGCGGGCATGGACTTCGTCGGCGTACCGCTGAAGGCCGACCTGACGCTGGACCTGGCGGCCATGCTGGCAGCCATCGAACAGCACCAGCCTGCGCTGGTGTTCCTGGCCTACCCGAACAACCCGACCGGCAACCTGTTTGCTGCCGGCGATATCGAACAAGTCATCAATGCGTTGGGCGACAAGGGCCTGTGCGTGGTCGATGAAGCATATGAGCCATTTGCGCAACAAAGCTTCATGGGCCGCCTGCCTGAATTCCCCAACCTGATCGTCATGCGTACACTGTCGAAACTTGGCCTGGCGGGCATCCGCCTTGGCTATATGTCGTGCGCGCCAGCCCTGCTGGAACAATTCGACAAGATCCGCCCACCCTACAACGTCAACGTCCTGACCCAGGCCGCCGCCGAATTCTGCCTCGACCACCTCGAGGTGCTGAATGGGCAGGCCGCCCTGTTGCGCCAACAGCGCAGCGAGCTGTCGGCGGCACTGGCGGAATTGCCGGGTGTCAACGTTTTCCCCTCGGCGGCAAACTTTATCCTCATTCGCGTACCGAACTCCGACCAGGTTCATGCCAAACTGCTGGAGCGCAAGGTATTGATCAAAAATGTGGGTAGAATGCACAATGTACTGGCCAACTGCCTGCGCATCACGGTCAGCACGCCCGAGGAAAACGCAATCATGCTGGACGGCCTGAAAGCCGCCCTGGCGTCCTGAAGCGAAACTCAAGAGCTTTTCATGAACCGCACCGCAGAAATCACTCGCAACACCAGCGAGACCCAGGTCCGCGTTGCCATCAACCTCGATGGCACCGGCGCCCAAAAGCTGAACACGGGCGTGCCTTTCCTCGACCATATGCTGGACCAGATCGCCCGCCACGGGCTGATCGACCTCGATATCGAAGCCACCGGCGACACCCACATCGACAACCACCACACGGTGGAAGACGTGGGCATTACGCTGGGCATGGCGATCGCCAAGGCAATTGGCGACAAGAAGGGCATCCGCCGCTACGGTCATGCCTATGTGCCGCTGGATGAAGCGCTGTCGCGCGTCGTCATCGACTTTTCCGGTCGCCCGGGCATCGAATACCACATCCCGTTCACCCGCGCGATGATCGGCGCGTTCGACGTCGACCTGACGCTGGAATTTTTCCGCGGCTTCGTCAACCATGCCGGCGTCACGCTGCACATCGACAACTTGCGCGGCACCAATGCACACCACCAGTGCGAAACGGTGTTCAAGGCTTTCGGCCGCGCCCTGCGCATGGCCAGCGAACTTGACCCGCGCGCTGCTGGCGCCATCCCGTCCACCAAAGGAAGCCTGTAACGACACACCGGCTGACTGACATGAAAAAAATCGTAGTAGTCGATTACGGCATGGGCAACCTGCGCTCCGTTGCGCAGGCATTGCGTGCGGTCGCGCCCGAAGCCGACGTAATGATTTCCGGCGATCCCGCCGCCATCGATGCCGCCGACCGCATCGTACTGCCCGGCCAGGGCGCCATGCGCGACTGCATGGGCAGTCTGCGTGAGTCGGGCGTGCAGGAAGCGCTGATGCGCGCTGCCGCGTCCAAGCCCATGATGGGCGTGTGCGTGGGCGAGCAGATGCTGTTCGACGCCAGCGAAGAAAACGGCAACACGCCGGGCCTGGGCCTGTTGCCAGGCAAGGTAGTGCGCTTCCAGCTCGAAGGCCAGGTGCAGGAAGACGGCTCGCGCTTCAAAGTGCCGCAGATGGGCTGGAACCAGGTGCGCCAGCGCGTGCCGCATGCCATGTGGGACGGCATTCCGGACAATGCCTGGTTCTACTTCGTGCACAGCTACTTTGCGCAGCCGGAGATCGATGCGCAGAACGTCGGCGAGACCGTGTACGGTCAGCCGTTCTGCTGCGCGGTAGCCCGCGACAATATTTTTGCCACACAGTTCCACCCTGAAAAGAGTGCCGCCACCGGCCTGCAACTGTACAAAAATTTCATCCACTGGAATCCTTAACCTCAAGAACAACATCATGCTGCTCATTCCTGCTATCGACCTCAAGGACGGTCACTGCGTTCGCCTGAAACAAGGCGATATGGAACTTGCAACCGTCTTCTCCGACGACCCGGGCAAGATGGCCCGCCACTGGTTGGATCAGGGCGCGCGCCGCCTGCACCTGGTGGACCTGAATGGCGCCTTCGCCGGCAAGCCAAAGAACGAAGGCGCGGTGAAGTCCATCCTCAAAGCCGTGCAAGACTATGCGGAAGAATTCGACCTGCCTGAAATCCCGGTGCAACTGGGCGGCGGCGTGCGTGACCTCGACACCATCGAACGCTACCTCGACGACGGCATCAGCTACATCATCATCGGCACCGCCGCCGTGAAGAGCCCGGGCTTCCTGCAGGATGCCTGCGGCGCCTTCCCTGGCCACATCATCGTGGGCCTGGATGCCAAGGACGGCAAGGTGGCGACCGATGGCTGGAGCAAGCTGTCCGGCCACGAAGTGATCGACCTGGCGCAGAAGTTCGAAGGCTACGGCGTTGAATCGATCATCTACACCGACATCGGCCGCGACGGCATGATGGGCGGCGTGAACATCGAAGCCACCGTGCGCCTGGCGCAGGCAGTGCGCATCCCGATCATCGCCTCCGGCGGCCTGCATAACATCAGCGATGTGGAAGCCCTGTGCAAAGTGCAGGACGAAGGCATCGAAGGCGTGATCTGCGGCCGTTCGATCTATGAAGGCACGCTGGACCTGGCTTCGGCGCAGGAACGTGCCGACGAACTTTCAGAGTAAAGAATATGCTGGCTAAACGCATCATCCCCTGCCTTGACGTGACCGATGGCCGCGTCGTGAAAGGGGTCAACTTCACCGAGCTGCGCGACGCTGGCGACCCGGTGGAAATCGCACGCCGCTACGACGAGCAGGGCGCGGACGAACTGACCTTCCTCGACATCACTGCGTCGAGCGACAACCGCGACCTGATCCTGCACATCATCGAAGCCGTGGCATCGCAAGTCTTCATCCCGCTGACGGTGGGCGGTGGCGTGCGCAAGGTGGAAGACGTGCGCCGCCTGCTGAACGCCGGCGCCGACAAGGTGAGCATGAACACCTCCGCCGTGACCAACCCGCAACTGGTGTACGAAGCTTCGCAGAAGCACGGCAGCCAATGCATCGTGGTGGCGATCGACGCCAAGAACGTGGCGCCTGGGCGCTGGGAAGTGTTCACGCACGGCGGCCGCAACGCCACCGGCCTCGATGCAGTCGAGTGGGCACGCAAGATGGCGGAGCTGGGCGCGGGCGAACTGCTGTTGACCAGCATGGACCGCGACGGCACCAAGTCCGGCTTCGACCTGGGCCTGACGCGCGCGGTGAGCGATGCGGTCAACATCCCGGTGATCGCTTCCGGCGGCGTGGGCGGCCTGCAGGACCTGGCCGACGGCGTCAAGCTGGGCCATGCCGATGCAGTGCTGGCAGCCAGCATCTTCCACTACGGCCAGCACACCGTACAGGAAGCCAAGCAATTCATGGCGGCGCAGGGCATTCCCATGCGCCTTTCTTAAACTTCGGGGAACACACAATGGCTACCGCAATTGCAGCTAATGTCGCCAAAGCCAAATGGCTGAACAAGGTGAAGTGGGACGAGCATGGCCTGGTGCCTGTCATCGCCCAGGAAGCCGGCAGCAACGACGTGCTGATGTTCGCCTGGATGAACCGCGATGCGCTCTACAAAACCGTGGAGCTGGGCGAGGCCGTCTACTGGAGCCGCTCGCGCAAGAAGCTATGGCATAAGGGCGAAGAGTCCGGCCACGTGCAGAAAGTGCTGGAAATCCGCCTCGATTGCGACGAAGACGTGGTGCTGCTGAAGATCGAACAGGAAGGTTCGATCGCCTGCCACACCGGCCGCCACTCCTGCTTCTTCAACAAGTTCGAAAATGGCGATTGGCAGAACACCGAACCGGTGCTGAAAGACCCCGAAGAGATTTACGCGGAAGTGAAAAAATGAGCAATGTACTGGACCGCGTGGCGGCCACCATCGAATCGCGCAAGGGCGGCGACCCGTCGTCCTCCTACGTGGCCAAGCTGTTTTCCAAGGGCGACGACGCGATCCTGAAAAAGATCGGCGAGGAAGCCACCGAGACCGTGATGGCGGCGAAAGACGCCCGCGTCAGCGGCGATGCATCGAAAGTGCTGTACGAATGCGCCGACCTGTGGTTCCATTCGCTGGTGCTGCTGGCGCAATTCGATTTGTCGCCGCAGCAGGTACTTGATGAGCTGGCGCGCCGTGAAGGTTTGTCCGGCCTCGAAGAAAAAGCATCCCGTAAGGAATAAAAGTGGAAAATTGCCTGTTCTGCAAGATTGCAGCAAAACAGATCCCGTCGAACGTGGTGCACGAAGACGACGACTTGATGGTGTTTAAGGACATCCACCCGGCCGCACCGGTACACTTGCTGATCATCCCGAAACTGCACCTGTCGACCTTGTCTGACTGCAAGCCGGAGCACACCGCCCTGCTGGGCAAGATGCTGGCGCTGGTGCCGCAACTGGCTGAGCAGCATGACATCGCCGTCACTTACGAGGCGGATGGCACCCCGACCCGCGGCTACAAGACCCTGATCAACAGTGGTCCGGATGGCGGCCAGGAGGTGTATCACCTGCATATGCACCTGTACGGCGGCCCGCGTCCATGGCGCGGCATGCGGACTTGAGCTTATGACAGGCACATGACGGGGTGCGCTTCGCGTATACTGTCCAAACTAACGTTTTTTTAGGGGTTTTGTAATGGGTTCCTTTAGCATTTGGCACTGGCTGATTGTCCTCGTCATCGTGATGCTGGTGTTCGGCACCAAGAAACTGGGCAATATCGGCTCCGACCTGGGCAAGGCCGTCAAGGGCTTCAAGGATGGCGTCAAGGGCGCGGATGAAGACAAGCCTGCACCTCCACCAGCTCAGGTGACCGACAAAGGCACGATCGAGGTCGAAGCCAAGGAAAAGACCAAGCAGTAATCAGCAATGATCGACCTCGGTCTTACCAAAATCGCCGTCATCGGGGTAGTGGCCCTGGTCGTCATCGGTCCGGAAAAGCTGCCCAAGGTGGCGCGCATGGCCGGGACGCTGTACGGCCGCGCCCAGCGCTACCTGAACGACGTCAAATCCGAAGTCTCGCGCGAGATGGAGCTGGATGAGCTGAAGAACCTGCGCAAGCAGGCCGAGGAAGCTGCCAGCACCTTCAAGGACGAGATGGAAAATTCCATCGGCAAGGATATGGCGGAGGTGGAGGCGGCGCTGCGCGACCAGCCAACGACCACCCCGGCGCTGGACCTGTACACCCCGACCAGCGAAGACATGGCGCGCAAGGCCAAGGACTTCCGCCGCAAACGCGTGGTGCGCAGCTCGGCCGTGCCGCTGTGGTACAAGCAGCAGGCAGGCGTCCGCACCCACGTCATCTCCGGCGCGGCGCGCATGAAGCGCCACCGCCCCGGCAGCCGCAAGAACGCATCGTTTTTCTAAATGAGTCAACAAGAACCCGTCGAAGAGACCTTCATCAGCCATCTGGTTGAGCTGCGCGACCGCCTGGTCAAGGCCAGCATCTGCATCGCGGTGATGACGGCCCTGATTGGCTTCGGCATCGGCCCATCCAGGATCTATGACCTGATCGCCGCGCCGATGATCGCCGCCATGCCGGTGGGCTCGAAGATGATCGCCACCAGCGTGATCTCGCCCTTCCTGGTGCCGATGAAGGTGACGCTGCTGTTCGGCTTCATCCTGTCGCTGCCGTGGGTGCTGTACCAGATGTGGGCCTTCGTGGCGCCCGGCTTGTACCAGCATGAAAAGCGCCTGGTGGCGCCGCTGGTGATTGCCTCGTCCACGCTGTTCATGGCGGGCGTGGCGTTCTGTTATTTCCTGGTGTTCGGCAAGGTGTTCGCCTTCATCAACCAGGTGTCGCCGACCTCGATTGCGGTGATGCCGGATATCGAGAACTACCTCGACTTCGTCATGTCGATGTGTCTGGCCTTCGGCTGCGCGTTTGAAGTACCGGTGGTGGTGGTAGTGCTGGTACGTATGGGGCTGGTGTCGGTCGCCAAGCTGCGCGAGTGGCGCGGTTACGTGATCGTGGCCGCTTTCGTGATCGCCGCCATCGTGACCCCGCCTGATATCGTCAGCCAGTTCTCGCTGGCCGTTCCGATGTGGCTGTTGTTTGAGATTGGCGTGATCCTGTCGCCGATGTTCGTCAAAGCCACCACGGCGCCAGAAGAAAAAGCGGACTAAAGGAAGACTTTGGTCATGGTGATGGCCTGCATCACCGTCAGCACGCCAAGCCAGTAGTAGATCGGCCTGAGCTTGGCGCTGAGCCGCTCATCTATCAGAGCAATCATCTTTGCTTCGTGCTCCGCAAACATCGCGTGCAGTTCAGCTCGCTGAATGGCCAGGTCGGAGTCGTTTGCCACCGGCTGGCTCATCGCAAGTTTCAAGGCCTCCGCGTGTGCTTCAGCCTGCTCATGCGGGATACCTGCATCGGTTAGCGTCTTGATGTATTGCGCTGTATCAAACTGGATCGGCATGGTCATGGCCACTCCCTCATTCATCGTAGCAGAATCGCCCCGCGGCGCGCGCGGGGCATGGGAGCAGCCTAAACCGATTACTGCATCAGCTCTTTGATCACGCGCACAGGCGCGCTGCCGTAGCTCAGGAAGTCTTCATTGAACTCTTTCAGCGAGAACTTGCTGCCCAGGGCGGCGCGGCGCTGTTCGCGCAGTTCCATGATTTCGGAGAAGCCGGAGAAATAGCTGGTGAGCTGCACGGAGGTGAGCTGCGCGCGACGCCATTTCTCTTTCGCTTCGGCGGCAGTCTGGAAGGCCTGGCGGGTCAGCAGGTCGATCGCCTCCTCTTCCGTCATGCCCTTCACGTGCACGCTGTAATCGAGGATGGTGTTGGTCACGCTGCGCAGGTTCCACTTCGAGTACATCAGCCACATCTCGGGATCGTTGTTGCCGTAGCCCGATTCCAGCATCATGCGCTCACTGTACACCGCCCAGCCTTCCACCATGGCGCCGTTGCCGAAGATCGACTTCACGATCGACGGCGACTTGTTGGCGTATACCAGTTGCGCATAGTGGCCGGGGATCGCTTCGTGCATGTTCAGGATCTGCAGGATCCAGTGGTTGTACTCGCGCAGGGTGGATTCGGCCTGCTCCGGCGTGGCGTCGTCCAGCGGAGTCACGTTGTAGTAAGTGCGGTCCTGCGGACGGTACGGGCCCGGGGCTTCGATGCTGGCGCCGGCCACGCCGCGCTGGTAGGCAGGGGTTTCTCGCACCACCAGCGGCCTGTTCGGGTCCAGCGTCAGCAGATCGTTCTTCACCACCCAATCCTGCAGCACAGGAATCTGGCGGCGGATCTCCGGGAAGAATTCTTCGCGAGTTACATGGTTGGACGACAGCTTGTCGATCATCATGCCGATCTTGGCGAAGCGGTCGGACGGCTTGGCTTTGTCGGCCAGGTACTTCGGCCACAGGTCGTCCGAAATGCGGTCCATGTTCGACAGCAGTTGTTCGCGGGCCGCCAGCGCTTTCTGGTAAGTCTGTTCGGCATTGCTGCCGGACTGGATGTCGTAGCCGAACTTCGCTTCGTATAGCTCTTTGCCGATGCGGAAGGAACGCGCTCCGCTGATGGCCAGCGACTTGTCCAGTTCACCGAGCCAGGCGGCATAAGCCTCCACGGCTACCTTGGCAGCCGCGATGCGCTGCGAGTACAGGTTCTTTTCATTGGCGTTCAGGATCGAGTCCTGCGCCTGCTTGTCAAGGTCCGACAGCACGGCCAGCACGCCAGGTGCCTGGTCGATGGCCAGCTTCACGTGCTCGCGCGTCGGGTTCTTGATATTGTTGCGCGCCGCTTCGTAATACGCCGGCACGGAGGCGATACGGCGCAGCAGGGTGCGCAGGCGTTGCGGCCGCGCGGCGTATTCGGTGTTCAGCACGAAGTCGATCGGGCTGGCGATATTGTAGATGGCCGGATTCCATTCCCATTCGCGGAAGGTGGTCAGGTACCAGCGGTCCGAGTTCAGCTTGTTCTGCAGCAGGCCAAGGTCGCTGCGCTGTTTCGGCGAAAGCTGCCTGGCGTCGATCTTGCCGAATTTTTCCAGCCATTCGTCGATGAAGGCGAGCTGCTGGTCGCGGTAAGCCTGGTCGGGAACGGTCAGTTGCGCGGCGGTGTCGTATTTGCCGACCGAAATGGCGGTTTCGGGATCAATGCGCCACAGCGCGCCGAGGAACTGATTGGCCTGGCCGTCGAATGCCTTGTCCTGGCGGCGTTCGGCAGGCAGCGGCTTGCTGGCCGCCGCTGCTTTGCCCTTATCCGCCTTGGATTTCCCGGCGGCCTTGCCACCCTTGGTGGATTTGGACGACGATTTGCTCGTCTTGCCCTTGCTGCTGCTGGACTTCTTGCTGACGGCCGTTTTGGCCGGAGTATTGGACTTCTTGGCCTTCGTCGCAGCGTCGGCTGGCGACAAGGCCAGGCCCAACATCATCGCGGCGAGGGCGATTTTGGTTTTCATCATATTTCAACCTCTTGCTAGTGCAGCGTGGGAGATTATCACAAGCCGAGTGCTGCCCGCGCCCGGTCAGGGTCAAGGCCAGCGGCTGCCTTGGCCGCATCGGGCGGCAGCCATTGTGGAAAGGGGATTTCTTCGTTGACGTGCTTGCCGGTGGCGGTATGCACCTGGCGTACCCGCGCCACTGCGCCGGCCGGCAATTCGCCCGCCAATGCTGCTACGGCGGGCCACAGGCGACGGTGCACCAGGGTCAGTTTGCCGGCCACCAGGCGGCAGACCAGGATGTCGTCATTCTCCTGCACCTCGCTGAGCACGGCGAAAATGCGCTTTCCTTCAGGGTGGCCCCACCAGCTTCCCTTGATCGGCGCGCCGATGATGGCTTCCGTCAGCGTGGGCGCTTTTCCGCGCGCTGATGCCAGTACGACGCCGTGCTGCTCGACGAAGGCCAATGCCTGCTGCGCGTTCATTCTGCAACCTGTCGCAAGGTGCGCAGCAGCAGTGGCTTGAGGCAGCTACGCTGCGCTTCATCCTTGCTTTCGCTGACGTTGACATAGAGCGGCTGCAGGAAACCCTTCAGGTTGTGCTTGCGGGCCAGTGCCCCTTGTTGCGTGCTGGCGGATGCGGGGGCCACTGCCAGACGGGCGAACCAGGCATCCCAGTCGCTGCATGCCAGGGTCTTGGCGCGCGACAGGTAGAAGACGGGCGCCATCAGGCGTTCGCCTTCACCGTAATGGTAGAAATGTTCGCCAGGCGGTGCAACCTGGCTGGCGATAGCTGCCAGTATTTGCTCGTGTTCCGGGCGGCCAAGCGCCGGATTGAGCGAGAGCTGGAGCATGATGTCGGCAGCGTGCGCGACACCGTGGCGCCAGCCCTGCTTTTCGTCAAAACCCCGGTAGTCGTTCACGCCGCGCAGGTATTCCGTCGCAGCATTGACCAGTTGCGCGCGCTGTTCGGTGGACAGGTAAGGCTTGATGCGGTCCACTCGCGCTACGTCTGCCAGCACCAAAGCGGCGAAAGGCCGCGCGAAACCTTGCGGGTCTGGTGCTTGCAGTTGCGCGGTAAGGCGGATGCGCAGCTCCTGCACTGTTGTGGCATCCAGCTTGTCGGCACGCATCCAGGCCTGCAGGGCTTCGAATGCCAGCTCGTCACGCTCGACCGGGTCGGGCGATGACAGGCAGGACACGGCTTGCAGCGCCAGTGCCTGGCGCCGGGCGTGGTCGTCGACCAGCCACTTTACGGCCTTGACGTCGCGCAAAGCGGGGGTGGGACAGGTAGCCGGCATGGCGCCCGGCGTGCCGGCCGCCGACAGCAACGGCGCCGCCAGGCAAGCCATCGCCAGTGCGGCGGCGTGGACGGCAATTGATGACAGTTGCATAGCGTCTCCTATCCGAAGCGGCGCAAGCCTTCGTGCAGCATCGCCAGCATGTCTTCCGCCGTCATGCGCGCGGCAGTGTCGCTGCCATCGAGCAGGCTGTCCGCCAGTTCGCGTTTATGGCCATGCAGTTCAACGATGCCTTCCTCAATGGTGTTGCGCGCCACCAGGCGGTAAATGGTGACCGGCCGCAGTTGCCCCATGCGGTGCGCGCGGTCGGAGGCCTGGTCTTCCACGGCAGGATTCCACCATGGGTCCATGTGGACCACATAATCTGCTGCGGTCAGGTTGATGCCGACGCCGCCGGCTTTGAGGCTGATCAGGAATACATCGCCATCGCCGGCCTGGAAGGCGTCCACCGACTGTTTGCGCGCAGCCATCGGCGTGCTACCGTCGAGGTATTGGTACTTGACCTGATTGCGATCCAGATGGGCGCGGATCAACGCCAGGTGGTCGACGAACTGGCTGAACACCAGCACCTTGTGGCGGTTCTCCAGCAAGCCCTCCAGCAGGCGCGCAAAGGCGGCCAGCTTGCTCGACTCCAGCCGCAGCGAAGGCGCGACCAGGTTCGGATTGCAGCAGGCACGGCGCAGCTTCATGATTTCCGCCAGGATCTGCATCGATTTCCGGTCTGCCGGGCCTTCGATGGAGGCCAGGTTTTCCAGGGCGTCACGGCGCAGCGATTCGTACAGCGCGGTTTCCTCCGGCGACAGGTCGACTTCCAGCACGATCTCGGTGCGTGCCGGCAGTTCGGTCAGCACTTGCGCCTTGGTCCGGCGCAGCACGAAAGGCCCGATCAGGCGGCGCAGGCGATTGCGCGCCCCGACCTCCGCACGATGATCCTGCTGGCGCTCGATGGGGCCGGCAAAGCGCAGGTTGAACTGTTCGTGGCTGCCAAGCAGGCCGGGATTGATAAAGCGGAACAGGTTCCACAGTTCGCCGAGGTGGTTCTCCAGCGGGGTGCCGGTGGCCACCATCCTGAAGTCGCCCTTCAGCGCCATCACGGCCTGCGAGCGCTTGGTGGCCGCATTCTTGATGTTCTGCGCTTCGTCCAGCACGATGGTGTGCCACTTCGGCTTGGTGAAACGCTCGGATTCCAGTTGCAGCAGGCCGTAACTGGTGATCACCAGGTCGAATGGGCCGGCGTTGCTGACGATGTCGTCACGCTCGCCGGTGGCATACATTTTCACGTTCAGCGTCGGCGCAAAGCGCGCCGCCTCGCTGGCCCAGTTCAGGCAGACCGAGGTCGGGGCCACCACCAGCGTCGGCCCTTGCGGCGCGCGCAGCAGGACCAGGGCCAAGGCCTGCAAGGTCTTGCCCAGGCCCATATCGTCCGCCAGGCAGGCGCCAACGCCCCAATGTGCCAGGCGGGCCAGCCATTCGAAGCCGGCCAACTGGTAATCGCGCAACTCGGCCTGCAGGGTGCTTGGAAGTTGCGGCGTGTAGCTGGCGCTGGCTTCGATGCGCTGCAAGTGCTCGCGCCACATGGCATCCGCCTCCACCATGCCGACGTCGTTGGCCAGTTCTTCCAGCACGAAAGCAGCCAGGCGGTGCACCTTCATGCCGGCGTCGTCGTCCTCGCCATAGGTGGCAAGCTCGGACAGCCGGCGGTGCAGCTCTTCCGACAGCGCCAGGAATTCCTTGTCGCCCAAGGCGATGAAGCGGCTCTTGCCGGCGCGGATCATGTCCAGCAGCGAGCGCAGGTCCAGTACGCGGTCTTCATCGACCACCAACTGGCCGCTGGCGGCGAACCAGTCCTTCTTGCTCTTGATGCTCAGGCGCAGCTGCTTGGTGTACACCGGCTTGGTGAGGCGGAAGGCTTCTCCCTCCGGCCACGCCAGCACCACCTTGTCGGCGCCCTGCTCCTGCAATTCAGCCAGCAGCTGCAGGCATAATGCCGGCTCGCCCAGCAGCCATTCGCCGTGCTCCTCGGTGGCTTGCTCCAGCACTTCGCACTTGAGCACCAGCTGGCGCTCGGCATCGCGCTCGCCTACCAGGCTGCGGCGCGCCTGGACCGAGCGGCCATTGACGTCTGCAATCACGTTCTCGGCGCCGGCCCCTGGGGCGTAATACGGCCCGGCATCGCGCAGCGGGCGCACCTGAATCTGCATCTTCAAGCCCTGCTGGTAAGGCAGCAGGTGGATGTGCAGGCGCGGGTCGGCATCGCACTGTTCGGTGTTGGCAGCACCGCCGCCGATATCGGATTGCACGGTGACCATCGATGACACCGTGCCGATTGCCTTCAGTACCTGGTCCTTGGCGTGCTCCGGCACGCTCAGGCCATCGCCGACAATGGCGGCGATGCGGCGATGCTCGTCCTGTACGCTGACCACGCGCAGGCGGTTGGGCGCTTCGCGCACCACGATCAGGTTGGCGTTCAGGTTTTCAATGGCGGGGTGCAGCGCCAGGTGCAACTGGCCCTGGTGCGTGCGGATCAGCAGTTCCGGCGCTCCCGCCAGCAGTTCGACGCGGGTATCCGGCGCCTCCATCCAGAACACCAATGGATGACCGACCAGCGCGAGCACCGCCTGTTCAATGTCGATGTCGTAGCGCAGGCCGGAAGAGTAAGCCTGGCGGGAGGGCATGATGGCGCTGCTGACACGCATGTCTTGCGGCGTAAGGAATTCCATCTGCGCCCCGTCGTCGCGCAGGCGTTTCAGTGCGACCGGGCGCGCCTTGCCCCAGGCGCCGCGTGCATCCCTTTTTTGCTCACGCGGCTCAATTTCAGCGATGCCTTGTCGTTCGCCATAGGTGATAGTCCAGACCAGGCGCATTTCGCCGCCAGTCTCGGGGCCGCCCTGCTGCAGGTTGATCAGGGCAGCCAACTGGCGCTGCCATGCTTCCTGGCGCTCGAACCAGGTGGCCATATCGGCAAACCCAAGTTGCTCGCGCAAGGCAGCCGCACGCCCCGCTGCCGCCTCATCGCCAAGATGGCCCAGCAGGCTTTCCGCGCCGCCGGCCAGCAGCATGAAGCCTGCCGCCTCGGCAGCTTGCGACAAGTCCTGCAGTTCGGCGCGGCGCTGCTTCAATTGCGGCAGCGCGAGCCAATAATACAGCATGCATTGGAACATCTGCGCCTGCAGCGGTGCTTCCCAGGCGCGCTGGGTCACCAGGTCGGCCTGCATGGTGCCGGCGCGGACCTGGCGCAGCATGCTCAGTTGCTGGTACACCGCGCTATCGGCATTGTGCTGGGCGTGCACCGCTACGTCGAGGTAGCTCTCCGCCGATTTCAGGTGCTTCGCATCGCCGCTGCGCAGCAGCGCCAGGATGTACAGGTGCCCCGCAATGCCCTGGAACAGGTGCTTGCGCTTGCCGGATTCGCGGCGGATCGATTTCAACGCGGCTTCAAAGCCATTGATCGCACCCGTCACGTCGCCGCGCAGCAGCAGCACAGCACTGGAGAAGCACTGCGCCAGCGCGCCGTCCATCCCTTCCATATAGCGCACGGTATCGGCCAGTTTGCCGCACAGGATGGCGTGTTCCGCCATCGCCAGCCGCAAGGCCGGGCTGACCTGCTGCCCGGCGGCCTGGCGGCGCTGCAGGTGGCGTTCGGCATAGCCGCGCACCAATGGCGCCAAGCCGGGCTCGCGTTGGGTGTGCTGGATCAGCAGCATCAGCACATCGTCCTGCAGTGCCGGATGCACTAGCAGCAGCATGCCCGCTTCGAACGGGCGCGAGAAGATGTCGACAATCGGATGCAGTTGCGCGGCTTCGTAGCACACCATGCACGCAGCCAGCAGCGGCATCACGTCCCGCGGCGGGCGGCCGCGCAGCATGGCCATGCGCAGGCGCGCCACGCCGTGGCGGTAGCTGCGCGGCTCGTAGGCGCCGTTCCAGTTCTGGCGCATCGGGTTCAGCGACTCGTAGGCCTTGCAGATATCGTCCAGCAGGTGGGCGCCGATGGCGGCGCGGATGGCGGGCCAGCGCAGGCGGGCGTTGCAGACGTAGCCGCGGCCCATCACAGCGGTGGTAAAGGCCAGGCGCTCCAGCTTGAGCAGCGGGTCGTCCAGCGTCAGGGTAGTGAAGGCCTGGCCGTTTGCATCGCGGATGCCGGCGGCCACCACGTGGTCGAGGATGGCGGTGCGGCCGACCGGGTCGCCCACCAGTGACAGCAAGGCGAGAACGGCCTTTTCAGGCTGTTCGAGGGCTTCGAATTCCGCCAGCAGGGTGTCGCTCATCCGGTCAAGCCAAACATGCGTTGGTAAAAGTCCAGCTCCGCCTGCAGTGTACGCACGATGGTGTCGGCCTTGCGGAAACCGTGGCCTTCGCCTGCCAGTTCAATATAAGTCACCGGGATGCCGCGCTTGCGCAGCGCATTCACCATGGCTTCCGATTGCTGCGGCGGCACGACCTTGTCGTCCAGGCCCTGGAAGAAGATCATGGGGCGCGACAGGCGGCCGGTGTGGTTGATCGGGGAGCGCTCGGCGTACACTGCCTCGGCCTGCTCCTTGGGCGCGATCAGGTATTCGTTGTAGTGCGATTCGAATTTGTGCGAGTCGTCATCCAGCCCTTTCAGGTCGGACACCCCGTAATAACTGGCGCCCAGCTTGAATACATCGTGGAAGGTCAATGCGCACAGCGTGGTCAGGCCACCGGCGCTGCTGCCGCGTATGATCAGGCGTTCGCCGTCTGCCAGGCCTTGCGCAACCAGGTGGCGCGCGCCGGCGATGCAGTCTTCCACATCGACGACGCCCCACTGGCCTTTCAGCGCATCGCGGAAGGCGCGGCCGAAGCCGGTACTGCCGCCATAGTTCACGTCCAGCACCCCGAAACCGCGGCTGGACCAGAATTGCGTTTTCAGGCTCAGGGTGCTGGCCGCCATGCCGGTCGGCCCGCCGTGGCTGATGACGATGACCGGCGGCTTTTCGCCTTCCGCTGCGTGCACGTTCTGATTGGTTGGGGGATAGTAGAAAGCATAGGCCGTGCGGCCGTTGGCGCTTGGGTAGCTGATGCTTGAGGGGACAGACAAGTAGCCCGGCGCCGGCAGCTCGGCGATCGAACGCTCCAGGACTTCCCGCTCGCCGGTCGCCAGGTCGATACGGGCAATCTCCGACGCGATGGTCGGGCTGCCCGCCAGTACGACCACATAGCCGTCGCCCACGCGCAGTTCGCGGATTTCCTGGTATGGCGTGGCGATCGGCTCCAGCACGGTGCTGCCGGCATGCAGGCGCCCCAGCTTGCTGACGCCTTGTTCTATATAGCTGCACACAATGTCGCCGCCGGCGCCGAAGCCGTACAGCGAATTGCCGAAGGCCCAGTGCGGGGTTGCGAACTCCGCCGCCATCGGGCACAGCGCCTCGACCGCGCTGGCCGTGCCGCCTGCGCCTTCGCGCAGGCAGTACAGGTTCCACCAGCCGCTGCGGTCCGAGACGAAGTGCAGCGCGCCAGCAGGCGACCACTCGGGCTGGCAGATCGATTCCTGCGGCCCGCCCGCCACGCGCGAAGGCGTGCCAAGGCGGCCGTCGGCCTGTACATCCGCCACCCACAATTCGGTGCCCTGCCACGGCATGCGCGGGTGATCCCACGACAGCCAGGCCAGGCGGCGGCTGTCCGGCGACAGGCGTGGCGAGGAATAAAAGTCATTGCCCATCACGAGCACCTGTTCGGTGCCATCAAAGCCTACCGCGCAAATGGTATTCACCGGCTGGCCATGCGAGCCCTCATCCTGCGGATGCTGCTCCCGCACCGCGATCAGCCGCGCATGGGCGTGGTCAAACACGAAATCCGCGAAGCGCTGGCGCCCCGGCGAGGTGAATGCCTCTGCGTTGCCGCCTGGGGCAAGGCGGTACAGGCGGTTGTCCGCATGATGGGAGAACACCGCCACGCCATTGGCCACGGCATAGGCGCCGCCGCCGTATTCATGCACGCGATTGCGAACGTTGAACGGCATCGGCGTCACTTCGCCAGCCGCAGCACCCTGGCGGCGCATCAAGGTGGTCCGCCCGGCTTCGGCAGCGCGTCCGGCCAGCCAATAAATATCCGCCGCGTCCAGGACGACCGAAGACAGCGGTGTAGCGCCTGCGGCAACCATCTCGGCGCTGATCGGTGATGGCCAGGCGCCAAAAGGCGCGGTGGAGGTGGATGTCATGGGCGCTCCAAAACGCGTAAAAACAGGGCAGGGATGCGATAATACCCCCTTTCTATCTGCTTTAGATTGTCTTTCATGCCACAATTTGCCCCGCTGAAGAACGACACCTTCCTGCGTGCGCTGCTGCGCCAGCCGACCGAATACACCCCGGTGTGGCTGATGCGCCAGGCAGGACGCTACCTGCCTGAATACCGCGCAACGCGCCAGAAGGCGGGCTCCTTCATGGGCCTGGCGACCAACCCGGACATGGCAACCGAAGTCACCCTGCAGCCGATCGACCGTTATCCACTGGACGCTGCCATCCTGTTCTCCGACATCCTGACGGTGCCGGATGCAATGGGCCTTGGCCTGTACTTCGTGGAAGGCGAGGGCCCGAAGTTCGAGCGCCCGCTGAAGACCGAGGAAGACGTCAAGGCGCTGCAACTGCCGCCAGCCGGTTCGCTGGACTACGTGTTCAAGGCCGTCACCCAGATCCGCACCGAGTTGAATGGCCGCGTGCCGCTGATCGGCTTCTCCGGCAGCCCATGGACCTTGGCCTGCTATATGGTGGAAGGCCAGGGCTCGCGCGAATTCCACACCATCAAGAAGATGATGTACGCGCGCCCGGACCTGATGCATCACATCCTGGACGTGAACGCCCGCGCGGTTGCCGAATACCTGAATGCCCAGATCGACGCCGGCGCGCAAGCCGTGATGATCTTCGACTCCTGGGGCGGTGCGCTGGCCGACGGCGCCTACCAGCAGTTCTCCCTGAAATACATGCAGCAGGTCGTGAGCCTGTTGAAGCGTGAAAAAGATGGCGTGAAGATTCCCGCCATCGTGTTCACCAAGGGCGGCGGCCACTGGGCCGAGGAAATCGCCGCTATCGGCGCCGACGCCATGGGCCTGGACTGGACTGCCGATATCGGCAAGATCCGCGAGCTGGTGGGCCACAAAATGGCCCTGCAGGGCAATATCGATCCGGCTATCCTGTTTGCCAATCCGGAGCAGATCGCGGCTGAAGTGCGCCGGGTGCTGGATTGCTACGGCCCGCACCATACCGGCCATGTATTCAACCTGGGCCATGGCATTTCCCAGTTCACCCCGCCGGAGTCGGTGACGACGCTGGTGGAGACTGTCCACAGTCACAGCCGCAAGCTGCGCGGCGGCTGAAAGATGTAGTCCCGGTTCAAAGGGCGCTACGGCGCCCTTTTTTATTTCGTGCAGAAGCGACTTATGCACAAAAATTTTTACTGCGGAAATAAGAGGCAGTGGCAAATGCTTCCCTCTCAGTGGATTCGCAAGTATTTGATTTTTAAGGGTTTATTTTTTACTGCTTTTGTCAATGTTTTGGCTTTTGTAAACCTTATCCCAAGGTGCAAGCGAGCTTGTTGGGCCATTCTCCACAAAGTTATCCACAAAAACTGTGGAAAAAAGTCAAAAGTACTTTGTAAACCGGCACTTAGTAGGAATTTGTAGGAATTGTCTTAGCGTTATGTTGCGATGCATGATATTTCGCTAAGACTTTCAGTGGTGCAAACGCTTGCGGAAACACAAACCTTGCAACGCATGCCTGTGTACAATGCTTGGCTTGATGTTGTGGCGCACCAAGCACGTTTTGCACAGAAAAAGCTGTAAAAAATGCTTGATTTCGAGGAAAAACTGCTCCTTAAATGGTGCACTTATACACAGAGCGCGGAAAATTATGCGCTTTCTGGCTCTCCTACGATGGCTCTTGTAAGTGATTGAATTAAAAGGGGAAAAATCAGGCGCTTTTGCTGGGTTTCCCCGGATTGCAAGCTGGAGGTTAGTGCTTGCTCTGGATTCCAGCCCCGTTGTTCACAAAGTTATCCCCAGTTTCTGTGGATAGTTGAAAAACCCTCGATTGATAGCCCTGGATGGCGCACTGCATTCTCCGAATTGCCTTGGACACGCCGCTGAACGCGGTATTTGACTACCGCTGGGCTTGCGAAAAGTCAGATCGGCCGCGTGTAGGACAATTGGCAATGGTGCCGTTTGGTCCGCGCGAGGTAGTCGGGTTCATTGTGGGTATCCTTGAAGAAACGGATGTTCCCGAGGAAAAGCTGAAAGCGGCATTGGCGGTGCGCAGCCAGTTGGCACCATTGCTCCCCCAATGGCTGGCGCTGGCCGGCTTTGCCGCCGAGTACTACCAGCGCCCGCTGGGCGAGGTGGCCTTGCCCGGGCTGCCCAAGAACCTGCGCGTCACCAGCACCGTTGCGCTGGACCGCGCCATCAAGAAGCTGGCCAAGCTGGAGGAGCCGCATGACCCGGCGCCAGCCAATGTGCCGGTGCTCAACGCCAGCCAGCAGGCGGCGGCCGATGCCATCGTCGGCGCCCAGGGCTTTGCGCCCTTCCTGCTGTATGGCGTGACAGGCAGCGGCAAGACCGAGGTGTACCTGCAGGCCTGTGCACAAGTGCTGGCGCGCGAGCCGCAGGGCCAGGTGCTGGTGCTGGTCCCCGAGATCAACCTGACGCCGCAACTGGAAACCAATATCCGCAACCGTTTCCCCGGCGTGATGCTGTCTACCCTGCACAGCCGCCTGTCGGAGGGCGAACGCATGCTGCACTGGCTGGCTGCGCATGAAGGCAAGGCGCGCATCGTGCTTGGCACGCGCCTGTCGATCCTCGCCTCCATGCCCAACCTGAAGATGATCGTGATCGACGAAGAGCACGATCCTTCATATAAGCAGCAGGAAGGCTTGCGCTACTCCGCGCGCGATCTCGCCGTGTGGCGCGCCCACCAGCTCCAGATCCCGGTCGTGTTGGGCTCCGCCACGCCGTCGCTGGAAAGCTGGCACCACGCGCTGAAAGGCCGCTACCGCAAGCTGGAATTGCGCGAACGCGCAGTGCAGCAGGCGGTGCTGCCTTCCGTGAAGCTGATTGATACCTCGCGCCGGCGCGGGCAGGAAGGCTTGACCGAGCAGCTCGTGGAAGCGATCAGGCTGCGCATCGAACGCGGCGAGCAGTCCTTGCTGTTCCTGAACCGGCGCGGCTATTCGCCGGTAATTACCTGCGAATCATGTGGCTGGGTCAGCGAGTGCAAGCGCTGCACGGCGTCCATGGTGCTGCACAAATCGGATTACCGCCTGCGCTGCCACCACTGCAGCCTGGAGATGCGCATCCCTCGCCATTGCCCGACTTGCGGCAATATCGACTTGCAGCCGCTGGGACGAGGCACGCAGCGCATCGAAGAGAGCTTGCAGGAGCTGTTCCCGCAGGCGCGGGTGCTGCGCATCGATGCCGACAGCACCCGCCGCAAGGGCAGCGCGCAGGAAGCTTTCGACAGCGTACACCGGCAGGAGGTGGATATCCTGGTCGGCACGCAGATGGTCGCCAAGGGGCACGACTTCAAGAACCTGACGCTGGTGGGCATCATGAATCCGGATAGCTCGCTGTTCTCGCAGGATTACCGCGCCAGCGAGCGGCTGTTCGCGCAGTTGATGCAGGTGGCGGGGCGCGCTGGGCGCCAGGGCGGCAGCGAGAGCGAGGTGCTGGTGCAGACCAGCTATCCGGAGCATCCGCTGTTCTCGGCATTGGTGGCGCATGATTACGATTACTTCGCCAATTCGCTGCTCGGGGAGCGGGAAGTGGCGGGCCTGCCGCCCTACCTGTACCAGGCCATCTTGCGGGCGGAGGCGCGTGAGCTGGAGCTGGCGCTGGAATTCCTGCGCAGTGCGCGCGAGCTGGTGCAGCATGGCGGTATCACGATCAACGATCCGATCCCGATGAGCATGGCGCGCGTGCACAATATGGAGCGTGCGCAGTTGCTGGTGGAGTCGCCGTCACGCCCGGCGTTGCAGGCCTTCCTGAAGGAGTGGATGCAGGCGCTGCGCGAGCAGAAGACCCGCATCAAGTGGTCGCTTGAAGTGGATCCGGTCGATATTTAAAACCGCTAAGCCTGCACCAGATACCGCCGCGCGGTGCTGACAATCTGCTCGGTGAGCGCATGTGTGAATGGCGTATCCAGTTCCCACGCATGCCAATCCAGTTCCACGTCGATATAACGCCCCGGCACCAGATCCACCAGCGAACCTTGCGACAATCCATGCGCCGCCTGGAGGTAAGGCAGCAAGCCATAAGCCAGCCCGCCAAACACGGTATCGTTCAAAGCCGTCGACAGCGGCAGTGTATGGTGCGGGAATGGGCGCATGTAGCCGACCTCGCGCGCCAGGAAGCGCGCCATCAGGTCGCGGTCATGCACCACCGCCGGCGCCAGCGCCAAAGCCTCAACGCTGAATCCATCGCCGAACCAATGCCCCGCAAACGAAGGCGCAGCCACGCACACATACCGCATGGCGCCGAGCGGGATAGCGGAAGATCCGGCAGCGGCAGGCGAAGGCACTTCAGCGCGCGCAGCCACACAGCCAAACACCGACCCTTCGCGCATCAGGTGCAGTGCCACCTCGCGCTCCGCGCATTCCACATCGAGCTGGCAGCGCGGCGGCGACAGCAATGGACGCAGGGCCAAAGGCAGCCAGGTCGCCAGGCTGGCCGCATCGACGGCCATCGCGATTTCGGGCATGCTGGTCTCGTGGCCAAGGTCGATGTCGAGCGCTGCCTCCATCAGTTTGACGTTACGGTAATGCGAGATGAGGCGCTGGCCCAGGCCAGTAGCTTCGGCGGGGGAGCCGCGCACGATCAGCAGCCTGCCTACCGCGTCCTCGAGCGCCTTGATACGCTGGGATACGGCCGGCTGGCTGATGCCGAGCGCATTGGCCGCCTTTTCGAAGCTGCCATGGCTTGCAACGGCATCCAGCACCGCCAGCGCGCGGTAGTCCAGATTTTCCATAAGGTATGCTTAATAAAAGCGCGAAAAGATAAGTCATACTAATGCATTACCAATGATGGAGGCAAGATGGAAACCATCCAGTGCGATGTGGCGGTGATCGGTGCAGGTACGGCCGGGTTAAGCGCATACCGCGCGGCGCGCAACGCCGGCAAGCACGCGATCCTGATTGAGGACGGCCCGCACGGCACCACCTGCGCGCGCGTCGGTTGCATGCCGAGCAAGCTGCTGATTGCTGCGGCGGAGGCGGCGCATGCGGTGCGCGAGGCACCGGGCTTCGGCATCCAGCCCGGTGGCCTGAAAGTCGATGGCAAGGCTGTGATGGAGCGCGTGCGCAGTGAGCGTGACCGCTTTGTCGGCTTCGTGCTGGAAAACGTGGCTGCCATGCCTGCCGAGGACAAGCTGCATGGGCGCGCGCGTTTTACCGCGCCAAACCGCCTGCAGATCGGTGCCAACCTGGAAGTAGCGGCAAAGGCCGTGGTCATCGCCACCGGTTCGCGTCCCGACATCCCGTCCGAATGGGCGGCAGCCGGCCCGCGCGTAATCAACAGTGACGCAGTATTCGAATGGACCGATTTGCCGCGCTCAGTCGCCGTGATTGGCGCCGGCGTGATCGGCCTTGAGCTGGGGCAGGCCCTGCACCGCCTGGGCGTGCGGGTTGCAATCATTGCGCGCGGCAGCAGCGTGGCGCAACTGAAGGACCCGCATGTGCTGGCTGCCGCTTCGCAAGCACTGGGCGAAGAAATGGACCTTCGTTTCCGCACCGAAGTGTCGGCCATCACGCGTGCCGGCGACGGGCTTGAACTGCGCACGCGCGGTACCGAAGGGGAGGAGCGCACCGAGCATTTCGATTATGTGCTGGTCACCACCGGCCGCACGCCGAACGTTTCCGGCCTTGGCCTCGACCACACCGGGCTGGCGCTGGACAAGAACGGCGTACCGAAATTCGACCGCCACACCATGCAGTGCGGCGATAGCTGCATCTTCATCGCCGGCGATGCCAGCGCCGAAATCCCTTTGCTGCCCGAGGCAGCCGACCAGGGCAAGATCGCCGGCGCCAACGCCGCCAGCTATCCCGAGGTGAAGCCCGGACTGCGCCGCACGCCGCTTGCCATCACCTTCAGCGAACCGCAAATCGCCACCGTGGGCCAAGGCTACAAGGAACTGTCGAATGGCCGCGAGCACTTCGCGATCGGCGCCGTCAGTTTCGACAACCAGGGGCGCAGCCGCGTCATGCGCCAGAACAAAGGCATGCTGCGGGTGTATGCGGAGTATGCAAGCGGGCGTTTCCTCGGCGCCGAGATGGTGGGGCCGCGTGCGGAGCACATCGGCCACCTGTTGGCTTGGGCGCACCAGGCCAGGCTGACGGTGCCGCAGATGCTGGAGATGCCCTTCTACCACCCGGTAGTGGAAGAAGGCTTGCGCACCGCCTTGCGCGACCTGGCACTGGAGCTGCAAAAGCCGCCGCCCCCGCCCAAGCCGGTGCCGAACGATTGCACGCCCGGCTGCTAGGCCAAGTCAGTTCAGGCTCGAATCCAGGCGGCCCTGGCTGGCCAGTTCGCGCAGCACGCGGATGGTGTCGAGGTCGGATTCCTGGTAGGCGGAGCGGCGGAAATCGTCGTACATGGCGTTGGCGGCATCGGTCGCCGCGTCATGGCCGTCGTCGTACTGGAAACGCACGTACAGCCGCTCCGGTTGCGGCATTTCGATGGTCATGGTCAGGCTGGAGGCGCTGATGTCTTTCTGCGCCGGCACGTTGTAGCGCACCACATACGGCTCGTGCAGCACCACGTTGTCTTCGATGACCACATCGCCATAGCGCAGGCGGCGGCTGAAGCCTGCCGTGCTCCGGTCCGAGATTTGCGCTTCGTCCAGGTGCGGAACGAACAGCTTGGGCGACTCCGCGCGCAGTACCAGGCCGCGCCACAACTGCTGGTGGGTGATGGTGTCCATCAGCGGGTTGAGGAGGTCGTTCACTTCTATCAAATGTTCAAATTTCATAACACTTCTGCCCGCTTTTTTCGGAGCTCATTTGGGGGATGGATACCACTATATTCTGTACAATGCCGGGATGTCCAATGCACCCCAGTTCGGCCTTAACGGGCCCCAGAGCGAAGCCGTGCTCTATCTCGACGGCCCTGCCCTAGTACTGGCGGGGGCCGGTTCGGGCAAGACGCGCGTCATTACGCAAAAAATTACCCATATGATCGAGGATCGCGGCTATGACCCGCGCACGATCGCCGCGCTCACCTTTACCAACAAGGCGGCGCTGGAAATGCAGGAGCGGGTCGGCAAGATGCTCAAGCAGCCGCGCCAGGCCAAGCTGCTGACCGTCTGTACCTTTCACTCCCTTGGCGTGCGTATCCTGCGCCAGGAATGCAACCATCTGGGGCTGAAAGACCGTTTTTCAATCATGGACAGCGACGATTGTTATTCGCTGGTCCAGGATCTGGCCATCACCACCGACAAGAACCTGATCCGCAGCATCCAGAACGACATTTCGCTGTGGAAGAACGGCCTGGTCACCCCTGAGGAAGCGCTGAAACAGGCCCAGACCGAAGAGGAAGCGCAATCGGCGCGCATCTACGGCAGCTATATCGCCACCCTGGCCGCCTACCAGGCGGTGGACTTCGACGACCTGATCCGCCTGCCGGTGGAACTGTTCCGTAACCACGACGTGGTGCGCGACAAATGGCAGCGCCGCCTGCGCTACCTGATGATCGACGAATACCAGGACACCAATACCTGCCAGTACGAATTGGTGAAACTGATGGTTACAGGCCTGGGCAAAAAGCCGATGTTCACCGCGGTGGGCGACGACGACCAGGCGATCTACGGCTGGCGCGGCGCAACCATGGAAAACCTGGCGCTGCTGCAGGTCGACTTCCCGGACCTGCGCCTGATCAAGCTGGAACAGAACTACCGCTCCACCACCCGCATCCTGCAGGCAGCCAATGCGGTGATCCAGAACAATCCCAAGCTGTTCGAGAAATCGCTGTGGTCCGAGCTGGGTATCGGTGAACCGATCAAGGTGCATTCGATGCCGAACGAGGAGCAGGAAGCGGAGCAGGTGGCGATCATGATCTCGGCCGATCACTTCGAGCGCAAGAACAAATGGGCGGATTACGCGATCCTGTATCGCGGCAACCACCAGGCGCGCGTGATCGAACAGGCCTTGCGCACGCAGCGCATTCCGTACACGATTTCCGGCGGCCAGAGTTTCTTCGACAAGGCGGAAATCAAGGACATCATGGCCTACCTGCGCCTGATGGCGAATCCGGACGACGATCCTGCCTTCATCCGCGCGGCGACCACGCCGCGCCGCGGCATCGGCCAGTCGACGCTGGAAGCGCTGGGCTCCTTTTCGGGCAAGTGGCAATGCTCGCTGTTCGAAGCCGTGTTCAAGGGCGGCATCGAGGCGGTGCTGAACGACCGCCAACTGAAGCCGCTGCAGGACTTCTGCAACTTCATTCTCGAACTGGAGTCGCGCGCCACGCGTCCGGGCCCATCGGGCAGCGGCGACAACGCGGCGCAGGTGCTGGACGACCTGATGGAAGGCATGCACTACGAGCACTACCTGTACGACGCCTTCGAAGAACGCGCGGCGCAAGGCAAGTGGGACAACGTGATGGATTTCGTCAACTGGCTGAAGGACCGCGGCCGCGGCGGCAAGGACCGTGACGGCGAAGAAAAGAACGTGCTGGAGCTGACCCAGATGGTGGCACTGATGTCCATGCTGGATGGCAAGGACGAAGAGCCCGATGCGATCCGCATGTCGACGCTGCACGCGTCGAAGGGGCTGGAGTATCCGCACGTGTTCCTGGTCGGCGTGGAAGAGGGCATCCTGCCGCACAAGGGCGATCCGGACGCGCCGGTGGAATTGCTGGCCCAGCGCATCGAAGAAGAGCGGCGCCTGATGTATGTGGGGATCACGCGCGCGCAGCGCACCTTGCAGCTGACCTGGTGCAAGAAACGCAAGCGCGGCGGCGAGCATGTGCAATGCGATATCTCGCGCTTCATCGCCGAGATGGCGCTCGATGTCGGCACCGCTCCACCGACGGAATCCGAAGTACTGTCGCCGCGCGAACGCCTGGCGCGCATGAAGGAATTGCTGTCGGCTCCGCGCGACATTAATCCAGCGTAATTGGTGCTAGCATGGGTACTCTTCCTTTTGACAGGAGGCTCCCATGTTGACTCGCATTTTTCTGCTCGCCGCCCTGGTGGGTGCAGCACCGTTGGCAAGCGCTGCGGATGTGGTGACCAAGCCTGAAGCCGAGGCGATGGTGAAAAAAGCCCTCAGTTACCTGAAAGCCAATGGCCGCGAAAAAACCTTCGCGGAAATCGACAAGAAGGATGGACAGTTCGTCGACCGCGACCTGTACCTCACCGTGTATGGCACCGACGGCGTCGTGCGTGCGCACGGCGCCAACGCCAAGATGATCGGCAAGAACCTGATGGAATTGAAGGACGTCGACGGCAAGGCATTCGTGAAAGAGCGCGTCGAAATGGCGAAGAAGAAAGCCCCGTTCTGGCAGGACTACAAATTCAACAACCCGGTCACCGGCAAGATCGAACCGAAAACCATGTATTGCGTGCCTGAGGAAGACATCATTCTCTGCGGCGGTGTCTACCTGAAGTAAGGCTGATTTACATCAAACAAGCGTGCGTCCACCTCTCCCCTGAGGGCGGGATAATGGCAGCTATTGGAGCTGTCATGCCGAATAATATTGACCCGTTCGCTTATGAGGAAGACCTGACAAAGCTTGGTGTTCCGGCCGCGCAGGCGCATGTGCATGCAGAAGCGATCGGCAAGGTGAAGTGCGAACTCGAGATACTGGACAGTAAAATGAAGTCCAGTGACGATGAGGACAAGGTCGGCAGGGGCCTTGCCGAACTCAACACGAAGATAGACCGTACCAAGGCCGAACTTGAGGCCAAGATCGACCTGACCAAAGCCGAGCTCGCAGAAAAGATCCACCGCGCCAAGATCGACATTATATGCTGGACAGTTGGCATCGTGATTTCAGTCTGCACCCTGCAAGGCTACGTCATCGTAAACATGCTGAAGTAAAATGCCTGCTTTATCCGAAGCAGGAGCAGGCTGTGAGCACCGAAGACCGTTTCATCGACATCGAAATCAAACTGGCGCACCAGGAAGACCTGGTGGAGTCGCTGAACCAGCGCGTCTACGAACAGCAAAAGCAGATCGACCAGCTGGAGGCGATGCTGGTGGCTCTGGCCGAGCGGGTACGCACGACCTCGCAGTCGAGCCAGACGCCAATCAACGAACCGCCACCGCACTACTGATCCTGCGCCGCCGGGCAAGCGCCAATGCTGCCAGCCCGGCACCTGCGAGCCAAATGGCAGGCGGTGCATCGATTGCAAGCGCTGCTTCCTGCGCGACCACCAGGTTATCGAGCGAGAACTCGGGGCCGCCGCCTGTCGCGCCCAGCCCGGAAAACGTCACCGACACCAGGTCGCGAAAGGTATTCCCAAGGATGAAAGGCTGCAATCCGTTCTGCAGGTTCTTGATCAAGTCCAGCGTGAAAACTTGCGAAACGCTGCCACCGGCCTGCAACTGCCCCACCACCTGGATCTGGCGCGCCCACACATGAGGTATGTCCAGCCAGCTTTCACCGCCATCGAATTGCAGCAGGTCGAATGCACCGCCGCCTGGGCGGCTCACGGTAATGGCGGATGAATTGAAGGCGACCAGCCGCTTGCTGCCATTGCCCGAAAAATCCAGGGCGTCTTCGCCTGCCGGGCCTACGACATATGCAAACGGGTCGATGAGGTTACCGCCGTGGGTGATCAGGTAGTCACGCGAGATTTGTGACGAAAATTCAAAGTAGGCCAGGTGGGGCAAGTCTTCGAAGTCGATCACGCCGGCACCGGCCGACAGCGGCGCGGTGCTGCAAACTGCAAATGCAAGGCAAGCAATTACTCTCATCATGCTCTCCGAGTTTGGTTCGCTACTGGATATCAACAATGACAGTAATCGCAGCGCAGCGCAACATGACTTTGCTCAGCAAGGTTGCTATTATCGTGCGCCTCGAAACATTACAAACAGGAGAGAGAATGTTCCGTCCGAAAATGTTGCTTGTCGCAACCAGCCTGGCTGTTGCCGGTATGGCAAATGCCGCCCTGCCGTCATCCAATCCCTTCGCAGCAGAATCGAAGCTGCCGTTGAACTACCCTGCCTTCGACAAGATCAAGAACGAAGACTATGCTCCAGCCTATGAAGAAGGCATGAAGCAGCAGGCCGCCGAAATCGCCAGGATCGCCGACAACAAGGCCGCGCCGACTTTCGAAAACACCATCGTCGCAATGGAACGTTCCGGCCGCCTGCTGGACCGCGTGAGCTCCGTGTTTGGGAACCTGTCCGGCGCCAACACCAACGACGCCTTCGAGGCACTGAACCGTGAACTGGCGCCAAAGCTGTCCGCGCACAGCGACGCGATCCGCCTGAACGAAAAACTGTACGCCCGCATCAAGAACTTGTACGACAAGCGCGACAAGCTGAAGCTGGATCCTGAATCGAAGCACCTGCTGGAACGCTATCACACCGACTTCGTGCGCGCCGGCGCCAAGCTGTCCGCAGCCGACAAGGAAAAACTGAAGGCCTACAACTCGCAACTGGCCGCGCTGTCCACCACCTTCAGCCAGAACGTGCTGAAGGAAGCCAATGCTTCCGCACTGGTGGCCGACAGCCGTGAAGAACTGGCCGGCATGTCCGACAAGGCTATCGATGCCGCCGCTGCGGCCGCCAAGGCCAAAGGCATGGACGGCAAATTCCTGATCGCCATCGCCAACACCACCGGCCAGGCGCCGCTGGAAGTGCTGACCAACCGCACTACCCGTGAGCGCTTGCTTGCCACCTCGCTGGCGCGCGGCAGCCACGGCGGCGATTTCGACAACCGCGAAGTCGTGCTGAAGATCGCCAAGCTGCGCGCGGAACGCGCTGCGCTGCTAGGCTATTCCTCGCACGCCGCCTATCAACTGGAAGACCAGACCGCGCACGACACCGACGCCGTCAACAAACTGCTGGGGGAGTTGTCCAAGCCTGCCGTGAACAATGCGCGCAAGGAATCGGCCGACATCCAGGCCGTGATCGATGCGGAAAAAGGCGGCTTCGCGAACGCTGCGCAAGACTGGGCCTTCTACACCGACAAGGTGCGCCAGGCCCGCTACGCCTTCGACCAGAACCAGCTCAAGCCGTACTTCGAACTGGATAACGTGCTGCAGAACGGCGTGTTCTACGCAGCGACCAAGGTGTACGGCATCACCTTCAAGGAACGCAAGGACCTGCCGGTGTACCAGCAGGACGTGCGCGTGTTCGACGTGTTCGACACCGACGGCAAGCAACTGGCGATCTTCCTGGGCGACTTCTACGCCCGCAGCAACAAGCGTGGCGGCGCATGGATGAACGCCTACGTGTCGCAGTCCAAGCTGCTGGGCACCAAGCCGGTCGTGGCCAACCACCTGAACATTCCCAAGCCGGCGGCCGGCGAACCGACCCTGCTGACCTATGACGAGGCGCGCACCCTGTTCCACGAATTCGGCCACGCGCTGCACGGCATGTTCTCCAATGTGAAATATCCGCGCTTTGCCGGCACCCGCGTACCACGCGACTTCGTGGAATTCCCTTCGCAGGTCAATGAAATGTGGATGGCCTGGCCGGAAATCCTGAACAATTACGCCAAGCATTACCAGACCGGCGCGCCGATGCCGAAGGAATTGCTGGACAAGGTGCAGGCCTCCGCCAAGTTCAATGAAGGCTTCCGCACCACCGAGTACCTGGCGGCGTCGATCCTGGACCAGCGCTGGCACCAACTGCCGGCTGACAAGATCCCGACCGATGTGCTGGGGTTCGAATCGTCGGTGCTGAAGGATGCCGGTGTCGACTTCGCACCGGTGCCGCCGCGCTACCGCACCACTTACTTCTCGCACGTGTTCGCGGGCGGCTACTCGGCGGGCTACTACGGTTACCTGTGGTCGGAGAAGCTGGACGCTGATACGGTTGAATGGTTCACCGAGAATGGCGGCATGCAGCGCAAGAATGGCGACCATTTCCGCAAGGCCCTGCTGTCCAAGGGTGGCACGATGGATGCGATGCAGATGTACCGCGAGTTCCGCGGCCGCGATGCGAAGATCGATCCGTTGCTGGAACGCCGCGGCTTGAAAGCCAACTAAAAGCGCTTGACCCGTCCATGGTAGACAGCTTTAAGCTTAAGCCATGGACGACATCACATTCGTAAGCCGGCTCGAAGCCTGTACGCTCGCTCCCGAGCATTTCAACCACGCCGGCCATGTGCGGCTGGCGTGCCTCTACCTCGACCGGTATCCACTCGACGAGGCTATCGCGCGCACCTGCGCCACTATCAGCGCTTACGCAACGCATCTCGGTGGGGCGAACAAATATCACGCCACCATCACGGTCGCCCTGGTGCGCCTGCTGCACGCGCATGGCCCCACCGTGCTGGCCGACGCACCTGCCTTGCTGGCGCTGCACTACAGCCCCGCGCTGCTCGCCGCGTCTGCATCGCGCGCGGCGTTCGTGCCGCCCGACCTGGCGCCTTTGCCATGACAGCGCTCACCATTGGCCAGCTTGCCCGCCGTTGCGGAATCTCGCGCAGTACGCTGCTGTACTACGAAACACAAGGCCTGCTGGCGCCGGCCCGCAACGCTGCCGGCTATCGCCGCTACAGCGAACCTGACGTCGCGCGTGCCGAGCAAATCCGCGCCTGGCGCGCTACCGGCATGGACGTCCGTGCCATTGCCGCATTGCTGCGCGATGGTGAGAACGCCGGTCCTATCGAGCACCGCCTGCAGGAAATTGCGGCCGACATGGCGCGCCTGCGCGAACAGCAGGACGTGCTGCTGCGCCTGCTCGGCAAGACCCCATTGGCAAGTATCGACAAGGCCGCCTGGACCGCCCTCCTGCGCGCCGCCGGCCTTGATGACGCCGCCATGGAACGCTGGCACGCACTGTTCGAACAGCAAGCCCCGCAAGCACACGAAACCTTCCTGCGCTCCCTCGGGCTGGGTGCGTCCGAAATTGAGCACATCCGTAGCTGGTCCCGCCGGATGGGTGTATAAAGAGGGGTAGCCACTTCACCGGGGAAAGGAATCATGGACACCAAGCTGAAGGAGACTCTGCGCCAATTGCACGCCACGCTGGCCCACCACGGCCCGGTCGATGAGGAATTGCAAAGCCTGTTGCGCCAGCTCGATGGCGACATCAAGCTGATCCTCGACCAGCCGCCGGAGCCCGACGGCGGCACCTCCACCTACGGCCTGGCCGAACGCACTCAGGAAATTACCGCCAAATTTGCTGCCAAACACCCGGCATTGGAGCCTACTTTGCGCGAACTCACGCGCATCCTGGGGAATATGGGAATTTAACAAATTGGTGCCAGCGCCGCATACGCGACACGCGCAGCGCGTTGCGTGTTCGGCCCTGGCACCAACTGATCAAAAAAGAGAAGGCGGGCCGCAGCCCGCCTTCGGTATGGAACCCGGGGTTTTACCGACTGTCCGGCCGGCCCCCGGGAGGCTAGCCTTATGGGAAGGCCAGCATGGGCGGTTCTTCACCGCCAAAGTTGAAGTCAGGATGACGTTTGGCGATCATTTCCTCGATCTCCTTCATGCGCCGCACTGGCACGTCTACCATCATCAAAACCTGACCTTGTTCGATACGTTCTGAAAACTGCTCCAGCTTCTTGTTGGGGACGGCCGCCGCATTCATACCGCTTGCCCAGCCACCGAACAGTGCGCCGCCCAGCGTGACCAGCAAAATGGTCATGGTGCGCAGGGTCAGCCCTTCGGGTGGGAAAACGACCAGGAAGATGCCGGCACACAGCCCCACAATCCCGCCAATGGCGATCCCCAGCTTGGCGCCGTGGATCAGGTCCGTTCGCAGCAGGAAATTACAATCTGGCATGTCATCGGGCAGGGTGCCCTCTTTCGCCATGAAGTGGATATGCCGTTCTTCGATGCGTGCCAGCAGCAGTTCGTCCAGTTCTGCGCGGGCGGCTTTGACATTGGGAAGCATGTAGTACAGTCTGCGTCGCATGATTACACTCCATGGAAGACGTTGTATACCCGTTATAGCAAAAATGTCACGATGTTCAATATGTATTTAGCCAAAACGGCTTGCTGGAACGTCACAAGTTACTGAAACTTAAAGGTTTTTTGTGTGCTGAAGCGGGCGCTAACCAGTGATTTCCGGTACAATGCCGGGATGAATCCCCCAGCCAATCTTTTCGCGACCGTCGCCAAGCGGTCTGCGCGCGCTTCTGCTGCGCCTTTCCTTCCCATGTCCCGCGCCGAAATGGACGTCCTGGGCTGGGACCAGTGCGACGTCATCCTGGTGACCGGCGACGCCTATATCGACCACCCAAGCTTCGGCATGGCCCTGGTCGGCCGCCTGCTGGAATCGCAAGGCTACCGCGTGGGCATCATCGCCCAGCCGGACTGGCACAACGTCGAATCGTTCCGCGCACTGGGCAAGCCGCGCCTGTACTACGGCATCACCGCCGGCAATATGGACTCGATGGTCAACCGCTACACGGCCGACCGCAAGATCCGTTCCGACGACGCCTACACCCCGAACGCCGAGCCGAACAAGCGCCCTGACCGCGCCGTGACCGTGTATGCCCAAAAGGCGCGCGAAGCCTTCCCTGGCACGCCGATCATCATCGGTTCCATCGAAGCCTCGCTGCGCCGCATCGCCCACTACGACTACTGGTCGGACAAGGTGCGCAAATCGGTGCTGACCGAGTCCAAGGCCGACCTGCTGATCTTCGGTAACGCCGAACGCGCCCTGGTCGACCTGACCCGCCGCCTGGACATGGGCGAGAAGATCAAGGAGATCAAGGACCTGCGCGGCACTGCCTTCCTGGTACCGCACGGCTGGCTGCCGTCCGACGAATGGGCGGTGCACAACTCGAACCGCGTCGACGTGCCGGGCCGCGTCGACCCGCATCCCGATCCTTACGCCATGGCGAAGGAAGACAAGAAGGAATGCGCCACCGAGAACGCCGCGCCGGAACCGGTGGTCAAGCCGGTCATCATCATGACCCGCGAAGAGCGCCTGGCCGCCGCCAAGGAAAAGCACAACAAGACCGTAGTGCGCCTGCCATCTTATGAGGTGGTGAAGGAAGACCCGGTGATGTACGCCCACGCCTCGCGCGTGTTCCACCTCGAGTCCAACCCGGGCAATGCGCGCGCGCTGGTGCAGCAGCACGGCGACCGCGACGTGTGGATGAACCCTCCGCCGCTGCCGCTGGCCATGGACGAAATGGACGGCGTGTACGACATGGAATATTCGCGCGCGCCGCACCCAAGCTACGGCAACGCCAATATCCCGGCCTGGGAAATGATCCGCTTCTCGGTCAACATCATGCGCGGCTGCTTCGGCGGCTGTACCTTCTGCTCGATCACCGAGCACGAAGGCCGCATCATCCAGAGCCGCTCCGAGCCGTCCATCCTGCGCGAAATCGAGCATATCCGCGACAAGACCAAGGGCTTCACCGGCATCATCTCCGACCTGGGCGGACCGACCGCCAATATGTATCGCCTGTCCTGCAAGGAAAAGTCGATCGAGGAAACCTGCCGCCGCCTGTCCTGCGTCTACCCGTCGATCTGCGTCAACCTGGGCACTGACCACAGCAAGCTGATCCAGTTGTACCGCAAGGCGCGCGAGATCAAGGGCGTGAAGAAGATCCTGATCCAGTCCGGCCTGCGCTACGACCTGGCCGTGCGTTCGCCTGAATACGTGAAAGAACTGGTAACCCACCACGTGGGCGGCCTGCTGAAGATCGCGCCCGAGCACACCGAAAGCAATGTGCTGAGCAAGATGATGAAGCCGGGCATCGGCGCCTATGACGAGTTCAAGGCGATGTTCGAGAAGTACTCGCTGGAAGCGGGCAAGAAGCAGTACCTGATTCCTTATTTCATCGCGGCTCACCCGGGCACGACGGACGAGGATATGCTGAACCTGGCCTTGTGGCTGAAGAAGAACAACTTCCGCCTCGACCAGGTACAGACCTTCATGCCGACCCCGATGGCGATGGCATCGGCCATGTACCACTCGCGCAAGAACCCGCTGCACAAGGTCACCGAAAATTCGGAAAACGTGGAAACCCCGCGCACGCTGAAACAGCGCCAGGCGCACAAGGCCTTCCTGCGCTACTACGATCCGAAGAACTGGCCGATCCTGCGCGAGACCTTGCGCCGCATGGGCCGTGGCGACCTGATTGGCGATGGCGAACGCCACCTGATCCCGCCATACCGCGTCGGCGAAGAGAATTTCAAGGCTTCGGCTGGCAAGCGCTCCATGCCGATGCTGGCCCCCGGCCAGCAGAAGCGCGGCGCCGGCCTGCCTCCGCCGGCCCACGTCGGCCGCGGCGGCAAGCCGAATGCCCTGACCGGTTCGATGACGGCCCGGGCCACGGTGGAAACCAAGGCCCGTCCATCCATCCTTGACACTATCAAAGTCAAACCAAAGGCCGCACCGGCCAAGGCTGGCGGCCGCCCAGGCCGTAAGTAAAACGCTAACGTGCTATCACCTGCTGCAATTCCATAGGAATTTGCAGCAGGAATGCCACACTTCGGCGCGCCGCGTGCGGCGAAGCGGATACAATCGGCTTGTAGACTCTGCCAACTTTGTATCCGGACGAAAACGTGCCCCAATTCCTGGCTGGCCTGTTCATATTTCTGTTGCTGTCGACACCTGCGCCCTGGGTGCAGGCGCAGGAGCGCGTCACCCTGCAACTGAAGCACAGCCACCAGTTCCAGTTCGCCGGCTATTACGCCGCACTGGAAAAAGGCTACTACCGTGATGCCGGCCTCGATGTGCAACTGCTGGAAGGCAGCGACGGCAATGAGCCAGAACGCGCCGTGCTCGATGGCCGCGCCCAGTATGGCGTAGGCAGCAGCAGTCTGCTGCTGGCACGGCTGTCCGGCAAACCGCTGGTGGTACTGGCGGTAATTTTCCAGCATTCCCCGTATGCCCTGGCGATGCGCCAGACCGGCCCGGCGCCGGACATCCGTGGCATCATCGGCAAGCGCGTGATGATCGGCTCCCTGACCGACGAATTGACCCAGGCCGACGAGATCATGGCCTACCTGCGCAAGGAAGGCATCCCCACCAACCAGTTGGTGCGCGTGGAGCACAGCTTCAACCCGGACGACCTGGTGAAGGGCAAGGTCGATGCCATGTCGATCTTCGTCAGCAACGAGCCGGATTACCTTGATCGCCTCGGCTTCCCCTACGACATCTACAGTCCCCGTGCAGCCGGCATCGATTTCTACGGCGACAACCTGTTCACCAGCGAAGCGGAAGTCAAGAACCATCCGGATCGGGTGCGCGCCTTCCGCGTCGCCAGCATGCGCGGCTGGCAGTATGCCATGAGCCACCAGGAAGAGATCGTCGACCTGATCCTCAGCAAGTACTCGCGCCAGCACGACCGCATGCACCTGCTGTACGAAGCGCGCCAGATGGTGCCGCTGGTGCAGCCGGTGCTGGTGGAAATCGGCTACATGAATCCCGATCGCTGGCAGCACATCGCCGACATCTACACGGAGCTGGGCATGATGCCGAAAGGCGCCACCTGGAACGGCTTCCTGTATAACGCCGATCCGGGCTCGGACCTGACCTGGCTGTATCGCGTGCTTGGTGTCGCTGCGGGCTTGCTGGTGCTGGGCGCCATGATTCACTTCTCGCTGCTCACGCGCGAGCGCACGCGCGCCGAGGAAACCATCCGCAAAGGAGAACAGCGCTTCCGTACCATGTTCGAAGCGGCGCCGATGGGCATTGCCCTGATCGATTCAAGCGGCGGCCAGTTCCGCGACGTGAATCCGCGCTTTGCCGAAATTGCGGGACGCTCGGCACAGGAAATGCGCCACAGCCGCTGGCTGGAAATCTGTCATCCGGACGACGTGGCGCCGGAGCAGGAAAAAATGGCGCAATTGACTGCGCAGCAGATCGCCGGCTTCAAGATGGAGACCCGCCTGGTGCGCCCCGACGGCCGCATCGTATGGGTGGAAGCATCGATCAACGCCGTGGGCACCGAGAGCCAGCCGCACCACTTGTGCATGATCGAAGACATCACCGAGAAAAAGGAAACCGAAGCCCTGATCTGGCAACAAGCCAACTTCGACACGCTGACGCAGTTGCCGAACCGCCGCATGTTCCTGGACCGCCTGCAGCACGATATCCTGAAGTCGCGCCGCGACGGCACCCGCATTGCCATCCTGTTCATCGACCTAGACCACTTCAAGGAAGTCAACGACACCCTGGGCCACCACCAGGGCGATGTGCTGTTGGTGGAAGCTGCGCGGCGCATCGGCGCCTGCGTGCGCCAGTCGGACACCGTGTCGCGCCTGGGCGGCGACGAATTCACCGTGATCCTGCCGGAGTTGTCGGAAGTGGACCGGGTGGAAGGCATCGCCCAGCACATCATCGACAGCCTGCGCATGCCCTTCCAGCTCGGTCAGGAGCAAGCATTCGTATCGGCCTCGGTCGGCATTACCATCTACCCGGACGATGCCGGCAATATGGAAGACTTGCTGAAGCATGCCGACCAGGCCATGTATGCGGCCAAGGGCGCGGGCCGCAACCGCTTCAGCTACTTCACGCCGGCCTTGCAGGTCGCCGCGCTGAACCGCATGCGCCTGACCAACGACCTACGCGGCGCCCTGAAAGGCAACCAGCTCAAACTCTACTTCCAGCCTATCGTGCATCTCCCGACGGGCAAGATCCACAAGGCCGAAGCGCTGATTCGTTGGGAGCACCCGCAGCGCGGCATGGTCAGTCCGCTGGAGTTCATCCCGCTGGCCGAGTCGAGCGGCCTGATTGTCGATATCGGCGAATGGGTGTTCCGCGAATCAGCGCAATGGGTCAAGCGCTGGCGCGAGGAAGTGCATCCGGGCTTCCAGGTCAGCCTGAACCAGTCGCCGATGGAATTCCAGCGCGAGCGTGCTACGTATGCCGACTGGCTGGCCTACCTGCAGCAGCTCGGGGTGCCGGGCGAAAGCATCGTGGTGGAAATCACGGAGGGCTTGCTGCTCGATGCAAACACCAGCGTCACCGACAAGCTCCTGCAACTGCGCGACGCCGGCATCCAGGTCGCGCTGGACGATTTCGGCACCGGCTACTCGTCGCTGTCCTACCTGAAGAAATTCGACATCGATTACCTGAAGATCGACCGCAGCTTCACCCGCAACCTCGCGCCCGATTCGAGCGACATGGCCCTGTCCGACGCAATCATCGTGATGGCCCACAAGCTTGGCCTGAACGTGATTGCAGAAGGCGTGGAAACCACCGAGCAGCGCGACCTGCTGGCCGGCGCCGGCTGCGACTACGGCCAGGGCTACCTGTTCGCCCGCCCCCTGCCCGCCGCCGACTTCGATGCGATGCTGCACCAGCAATCCATCCCCACCGCAGCTACCCCGCACGCCACTGCCGCCTGATTGCGCCGCACTTGACCCAGGTCAAAGTCAAGCAGCCTTGCAAAAACCTATAGTTACTCCCGAACCAACCAAGGAGTAATGAAATGGGAAAAGAAAAACAGGTGTATATGGTCGGCGCCGGCATTGGCAATCTGGCGGCAGCGGCTTTCATGATTCGCGACGGCAAAATGCGCGGAGACCAGATTCATATTTACGAATCACTGGGCGTAGCGGGCGGCAGCCTGGATGGCGCGGGTAACGCTGAAGACGGCTATCGCCTGCGCGGCGGCCGCATGCTGACGACCGATAACTACGAGTGCACGTGGGATCTGTTCGGGTCAATTCCATCGCTGGTTCATCCAGGACAGACGGTGCTGGACGAAACGCTGGCATTCAACGAACTGCACAAGTCACACTCGCAAGCACGCCTGGTTGATCGCAACCGCCATAAAGTGGACGTGACGTCGATGGGCTTCAGCCTGCGCGACCGGATGGAACTGCTCAAGCTGCACGAAGCCGATGAAGCTGCACTGGGCAACAGCCCGATCACAGATCACTTGTCGCCGGAATTCTTTGAAACGCCGTTCTGGTACATGTGGGCCACGACTTTTGCCTTCCAGCCTTGGCATAGCGCAGTGGAATTCAAGCGCTACCTGCATCGCTTCATGAAGGAGTTCTCGCGCATCGAAACGCTGGCCGGCGTCAAGCGCACGGTATACAACCAGTACGATTCGTTCGTCCGGCCATTGCAGGCCTGGCTGGCGCGGCAGGGCGTGCGGATCGAGACCGGTTGCACCGTGATCGACATCAAACTGGCCGATGGGAAGGACGAACTTCTGGTGCATGCAATCGAGCTCGAACGCAATGGCCAGCGCGAACTGCTGCCGATTACGCCTGACGACCTGGTGTTCTTCCAGAACGGCTCCATGACCGACGCCTCCAGCTTCGGCAGCATGACTTCCGCGCCGCCCCGGCTTGACCGCCACCAGAGCGGCGGATGGAAGCTGTGGGAGCGCCTGGCGGAAGGCCGTCCCGAACTTGGCAACCCGGCCGCGTTCAACCGCAATATCCAGCAATCCTGGTGGGAGTCGTTCACGGTGACGTTGCACGACTCGGCCTTCTTCGACCAGATGGAGGCATTCAGCGGCAACGTCGCCGGTACCGGTGGGCTGGTAACCTTCAAGGATTCCAACTGGTTGATGTCAGTCGTGCTGGCGCACCAGCCGCACTTTGCCGGCCAGCCGGCCGGCGTCAAGGTATTCTGGGGCTATGCCTTGCATCCCGACCGTGTCGGCAACTTCATCGCGAAGCCAATGGCTGATTGCACCGGCGAAGAGATTCTGCGCGAACTGGCGGGCCACCTGAACTTTGAGCCCGAGGTATTCGCGCAAGCCAACTGCATTCCATGCCGCATGCCGTACATCACCAGCATGTTCATGCCGCGCCACTACAGCGACCGGCCGCTGCCGGTGCCTGCCGGCTCGCGCAATCTTGCGCTGGTCAGCCAGTTCGTCGAAGTACAGGATGACGTGGTGTTCACGGTCGAATACTCCGTGCGCGCGGCCCAAATGGCGGTTTACCAGCTGCTCGGCATCGACCGTGAAATCCCGCCGATCAAGCGCCACGACAAAACGCTTGAAGTGATGCTGGCTGCGCTGGTCAAGGCGGCCTGACAATGGAAGGCGGATAGCCGATTGGGGAATCCTTGACCTGGCTCAAGGATTTTTCAGTCGCGCCCGCGCAAGATGCCGGCTATGAATCTCGCAAACTCACTCTTGCACGCGCTGGCTGATCACGGCGCGCGTGAAGTCTTTGGTATCCCCGGAGACTTCGTCCTTGCCTTTTTCGAACAAGTTGAGAAATCTGGCGTCCTGCCCCTCTACACCCTGAGCCACGAGCCGGGTGTAGGTTTTGCAGCCGATGGGGCGGCACGCTATCACGGGCGCATAAGCGTGGCGGCGGTGACCTATGGTGCGGGGGCACTCAATATGGTCAACGCCGTCGCGGGCGCTTACGCAGAAAAAGTACCGATGGTGGTGATCTCCGGCGCGCCGGGCACCAATGAGCGCCGCAATGGCTTCCTGCTGCATCACCAGGTCAAGCATCTGGATTCGCAAATGGCGATCTTCCGCGAGATCACCTGCGACCAGTGCGTGCTGGACGACCCGCAGCGCGCACCGGACGATATTGCGCGTGTATTGCGCAGCGCGATCACGCATTCGCGCCCGGTCTATATCGAACTGCCGCGCGACATGGTCCATGCGCCCTGCGCGCGCATGCATGCCTTGCCGGCGCCGACCCATGATCCAGATGCGCTGGCAGCCTGCGTTGAGGAAGTGCTGGCACGCCTCGAGCGGGCCGCGCGGCCGGTGCTGATGGTCGATATTGAAATCCGGCGTTTCGGCCTGGAGAGCAAGGTCGCACAACTGGCCACCAAGCTGCAGGTTCCGGTCGTCACCTGCTTCATGGGCCGCGGCCTGCTGGCCAGCGAGCCGGAAGCGCCGCTGCTCGGCACCTACCTTGGCGTTGCCGGCGCACCGGAAGTCACCGAAGCGGTGGAAGGCTCGGATGCCTTGCTGATGCTGGGTGTGATCCTGTCCGATACTAATTTCGGCGTCCAGCGCGAACGCATCGACCTGCGCAAGTGCATGCTGGCGCTGGATGGCGACGTGACCCTCGGCTACCACACCTACCACGATATCCCGCTGGAAGCGCTGGTTGATAGCCTGCTGGCCCACGCCAAGCCGCTGCGAGCCGATGCGGCCCTGCGCGGTGAGCGCACCGCCTATCCATGCGACCTGCCTGCGGATGACAAACTGCTGGTGCCGCACGATGTAGCAAGTGCCATCAACGACATGATGCGCAAGCACGGCCGCATGACGATTGCCTCCGACATCGGCGACTGCCTGTTTACCGCGCTGGATATCGAAAACACCGACCTGCTGGCTCCCGGCTACTACGCCACCATGGGCTACGGCGTACCTGCTGCCTTCGGACTGCAAGCTGCCGGCGGCGAACGCCCGCTGGTGCTGGTGGGAGACGGCGCCTTCCAGATGACGGGGTGGGAACTGGGCAACTGCCAGCGCTACGGGCTTGACCCTATCGTGGTCATCTTCAACAACTGTAGCTGGGAGATGCTGCGCGCCTTCCAGCCGCAGTCCGGCTTTTGCGACTTGAGCGACTGGCGCTTTGCCGACATGGCGCAAGCGCTGGGCGGCGACGGCTATCGCGTCACCACGCGCGCTGAACTGGTGGCGGCACTGGAGAGCGCCGTGCATCAGCGCGGCCGCTTCCAACTGGTGGAAGTGATGCTGCCGCGTGGCGGCCAATCCGACACCCTGGCGCGCTTCGTCAACGGCGTGCGCCGTCTGCAGGGAAGCAAAGCATGATCGAACTCGTTTGTCCCGCCGGCAGCCTGCCGGCGCTGAAAGCTGCTGTCGATAACGGTGCCGACAGCGTCTACCTCGGCTTCCGCGACGCAACCAATGCCCGCAACTTCGCCGGCCTGAATTTCGACGAGGCCGCGATTGCAGAAGGCATCCGCTATGCCCACCAGCGCGGCCGCAAAGTCCTGCTGGCGCTGAACACCTATCCGCAAGCGGCCAACTGGCAGCTATGGCGCGAAGCAGTCGACCGTGCCGCTGGCGCCGGCATCGACGCCATCATCCTGGCCGACCCCGGCCTGATGGAGTACGCGCGCAGCAGGCACCCCGGCCTGCGCCTGCACCTTTCCGTGCAGGGCTCCGCCACCAACTACGAAGCGATCAACTTCTACCACGAGCAGTTCGGCATTTCGCGCGCCGTGTTGCCGCGCGTGCTGTCGATGCAGCAGGTTGAGCACCTGATCCGCCACGTGAAGACCGAGATCGAAGTATTCGGCTTCGGCAGCCTGTGCGTGATGGTCGAAGGCCGTTGCGCGCTGTCGTCCTACGCCACAGGTGAATCGCCCAACACTGCCGGTGTCTGCTCGCCCGCCAAGGCAGTACGCTGGCAGCAAACGCCGAAAGGCCTCGAATCGCGCCTGAACGGCGTGCTGATCGACCGCTACCAGCCGGATGAAAACGCCAGCTACCCAACGCTGTGCAAGGGCCGCTTCGAGGTGGAAGGCGAGACTTATTACGCGATCGAAGAGCCGGCCAGCCTGAATACCATGGAACTGCTGCCGCAGCTGCTGCAGATGGGCGTCAAGGCAATCAAGATCGAAGGCCGCCAGCGCAGTCCCGCCTATGTGGCGCAGGTGACGCAAGCCTGGCGCTCCGCCATTGATGCCTGTGGCGACGGCAAGCGCCGTTTCGCCATCCACCCGAGCTGGAGCGCCGCACTGGACCGCGTGGCGGAAGGCCAGCAGCACACCTTGGGCGCCTATCACCGCAAATGGAAATAAGTATGTTGAAACTAGCCCTCGGCCCAGTGCTCTATTACTGGCCGCGCCTGACCATGTTCGAGTTCTACCAGCAGGTAGCGGAGAGCCCGGTCGACATCGTCTACCTGGGCGAGGTCGTATGCTCGCGCCGCCATGAATTGCGCCTGCCGGACTGGCTCGATATCGCCGCCCTGTTGCGCGATGCGGGCAAGGAAGTTGTGCTATCCACGCAAGCCCTGATTGAATCGGGCGCCGAGCTGGCCACCATGCGCAAGCTGTGCGAACACCGCGACTTTCTGGTGGAAGCCAATGACTTCGGTGCGGTGCGCAACCTGGAAGGTGCCGGCTTTATCGCCGGCCCGCACCTGAACATCTACAGCGAACCGACGCTGGCTGTGCTGGCCCGCCAGGGTGCGCGCCGCTGGGTGGCGCCGCTGGAGATGGACCGCAGTGCGATCCAGACCCTGCTCAAGACCCAGCCAGCCGGCATGGAAAGCGAAGTCTTTGCCTGGGGCCGCATGCCATTGGCGTTCTCCGCCCGCTGCATGACGGCACGTAACCGCAACCTGCCGAAAGACGATTGCCAATTCAGCTGCATCGATTATCCCGACGGCCTGATCATGGACACCCGCGAGCAGAAAGCCTTCCTGGTGCTGAACGGCATCCAGACCCAGTCCGCGCTGTGCTGCAACCTGGTGCGCGTGATGCCGGAGATGGCCGACATGGGCATCAACGTGCTGCGCATCTCGCCGCAGTCGCGCGATACGCAGGAAGTCGTAGCGGCCTTCGACAAGGTGCGCCGCGGTGAGTGGCAGGCGCCGCACGCAGCCGTGATGCTGGAGCCGCTGGCTCCCGGCGGGAGCTGCGACGGCTTCTGGTACGGCCAGCCCGGCATGGAGCGCGTAGCATGACGGCCGCCCCCTTCCGTATCCCGCCGGCCATTGGCCGCTTGCTGGGCCGCCTGCCGCCGCAGCCGCCCGCCTGGCTGTTCGTGCAGGGCTTGAACCGAATCCTGGCGCCGCAATTGCCTGAAGACGTGCGCCAGGCCCTATTTGCCCGCCGCCTGCGATTAAGGGTGGAAGACGCCGGCCTGGCGATCGACTTCAGCTGGCAGGGCAAGTGCTTTGAAATGGCCCGCCACGGCGACCAGCCCGACCTGACGATCGGCGCCTGCGCGCACGACCTGGTGTTGATGGCGCGCCGCCAGGAAGACCCGGACACGCTGTTTTTCAGCCGCCGCCTGATCCTCGAAGGCGACACGGAACTTGGCCTGCTGTTCAAGAACACGCTGGACGGCCTGGATGCCAGCGCCTTCGATTGGCGCAAGCTGCTTCCCAGGATTCCGGTGCCGCCCGGCGCCCGCCATGGCTGACAAGGCGATGCCGCAGGCGTAATTCCTCGGCCTCCAAAGCGGAGGCCGAGGCCATGCTCAAAGCGCGTAATTAGCGCGGGGCATAGCTCACATTGGACTTGCGCAGGCCATACACGGCGCCCACAGTACGCACCCACACGACGTCGTTGTCGGTGCCGACCAGGGAACCGTACATGTCGAACCCGAAGCGTGGCGTCACGAAGTCAGACTTGAAGGTGATAGGCTTCTCGGACGCCTCGCTGGCTGCGCTTTCGGCCTGCATTTGCTGCAGCAGCGCCTCGAAACCGCCTTCCACAGCGTTCTGCAGCTGCACCGTGGCGTTGCCATCCAGTCCCGCCAACTCATCGATCGAGTAGGTGACAGGCAGCTGGTACATATATTTTCCGGACCAGGCAGCCTGCTCCACGACCATGGCGCTGGCGACGAGCAGGCGGTCATTTTCGGTTTTCGACACGTACAGGTAAGGAGTGATCTTTGCATCGGTCACGTTATCCAGTTGCACGCCCTTCTTCCGGGCAGCGCTTTCGAATACGTTGCGCGGCTTGACCAGGATTTTTTCGCGCATTTTTTCGACGTCCGATTTGGTCATGCTTTCAATCATGGACGCGTTGGCAGCGACACCAATCGGGCCCAGCAACAGGCCCAGCCCGACGCCGCCGCCGCCATAGTTCTGCTGGTAGACGATGGTTTTGTCGTTATCGAGATGCTGGATGGTGCTGCTGGTGTTGGCCAGCGGCGCAGCAGCCATGGCATAGGTTGACTTGCCTGCGTCAGGCACGGCGGACTGGAACTTGGGGACCGGGGCGCTGCATGCACTCAGGACCAAAGCCGCGACGATGACGGAGAATTCTCGGCGAAACATGATTTCCTTTTGTTGATTAAAAGAAACGCAGTATAGCGCGGGAAATTGTCAAAAGAGACATTACGTAAGCCGCACGGCAATATCATTCCGATAAACGTATGGCAGCGACAACATCAGCTGCCGTCAAAAGGCGATAATAGCGATCGCGCTAGGCGGTTCTAATAGGCAAAGACTATTGAGTCTATTTGAACAATCAAATTTCCAAATCTCCGGGAAGGCCTTAAACTGGCGTCTCATTGATTCACAAACCCACGAGGAAACCACAATGTCCCTGATTAACACCCAAGTAAAACCATTCAAGGCCACCGCATACCACAACGGTAAATTCGTTGACCTGAGCGAAGAATCCCTGAAAGGCAAGTGGTCCGTATTCGTGTTCTACCCAGCCGACTTCACCTTCGTGTGCCCAACCGAACTGGAAGACCTGGCAGACCACCACGCAGAATTCGCCAAGCTGGGCGTGGACGTGTACGGCATCTCGACCGACACCCACTTCGCCCACAAGGCATGGCACGACACCTCCGACGCGATCAAGAAAGTGCAATACGCCCTGATCGGCGACCCAACCGGCACCCTGTCGCGCAACTTCGAAGTGATGATCGAAGAAGAAGGCCTGGCACTGCGCGGCACCTTCGTGATCAATCCAGAAGGCTTCATCAAAGTGATGGAAGTGCACGACAACGGCATCGGCCGCGACGCTGCTGAACTGCTGCGCAAAGTGAAGGCAGCCCAGTACGTGGCTTCCCACCCAGGCGAAGTGTGCCCAGCCAAGTGGACCGAAGGCGCAGCAACCCTGAAGCCATCGCTGGACCTGGTCGGTAAGATCTAAGCATCTCGTCTGCTAATGGCTTGAACAGGCGACCCCACGGGGTCGCCTTGGGGCGTTGAAGCGGTACCTACCGCAAGCGACTAATCAAGAAAGGAATAGCCATGCTGGACGCAGACCTGAAAGCCCAACTCTCCTCCTACCTGGAGCGCGTTGTCCACCCGATCGAGATCGTGGCGAACACCGACGCCTCCGCCAAATCGCAGGAAATGTCGGCCCTGCTGCAGGACATCGTATCCGCAGGCCACGGCAAGATTACCGTCGTTGCAGGCACTGACGACAAGGCCCGCAAGCCTTCCTTCGACATCACCCGCAAAGGCAGCGATATCGGCGTGAGCTTCGCCGGCATCCCGATGGGCCACGAATTCACCTCCCTGGTGCTGGCACTGCTGCAAGTCGGCGGCCACCCGATCAAGCTCGATGAAAAAGTCATCGAGCAGATCCGCAACCTGGACGGCGATTTCGTCTTCGAAACCTTCATCTCCCTGAGCTGCCACAACTGCCCTGAAGTGGTGCAGGCACTGAACGCCATGTCCGTGATCAACCCGCGCATCAAGGTGGTGGCGGTGGATGGCGGCGTGTTCCCGAAAGAAGTCGAGGAACGCCAGGTGATGGCTGTGCCGATGATGTACCTGAACGGCCAGCACTTCGGCCAGGGCCGCACCAACGTCGAGGAAATCCTCGCCAAGCTGGATACCGGCGCCTCGGCCCGCGCTGCGGCTGAATTGAGCAAGAAAGACGTGTTCGACGTGCTGATCGTCGGCGGCGGCCCTGCAGGCGCTGCTGCGGCCATCTACACGGCGCGCAAAGGCATCCGCACCGGCGTGATCGCCGACCGTTTCGGCGGCCAGGTGCTGGATACCCTGTCGATCGAGAACTTCATCTCGGTCAAGGAAACCGACGGCCAGAAATTCGCCGTCGCACTGGAGCAGCACGTCAAGGAATACGACGTGGACATCATGAACACCCAACGCGCATCGAAGATCGTGCCGGGCAAGATCAAGGAGGTCCACACCGAAAGCGGCGCTGTGTTGAAAGCCAGGTCCGTGATCATTTCGACCGGTGCCCGCTGGCGCGAAATCAATGTGCCGGGCGAGAAGGAATACCGTAACCACGGCGTTGCCTACTGCCCGCACTGCGATGGCCCGCTGTTCAAGGGCAAGCGCGTGGCGGTGATCGGCGGCGGCAACTCCGGCGTGGAAGCGGCGATCGATCTGGCCGGCATCGTCGAGCACGTGACCCTGATCGAGTTCGGCGCGGAGCTGCGCGCGGATGCGGTGTTGCAGCGCAAGCTGGCTACCCTGCGCAATGTGAAGGTGATCAAGTCGGCGCAGACTTCCGAGATCCATGGCGACGGCAAGAAGGTCAATGGCTTGAGCTACACCGACCGCGAGTCCGGCCAGTCGCATCGCGTGGACCTGGAAGGCGTGTTTGTGCAGATTGGACTGGTGCCGAATACCGAATGGCTGAAGGGCACCATTGATTTGTCCAAGCATGGCGAGATCGAGGTGGATGCCAAGGGGCAGACTTCCGAGACTGGCGTGTTTGCGGCGGGTGACGTGACCACCGTGCCGTACAAGCAGATCGTGATCGCAGTGGGCGAAGGTGCCAAGGCAGCGCTGGGCTCGTTCGACTACCTGATCCGCTCAAGCGCGGACGACGAGCCGGCGGCGATTGCTGCTTAAAACCGGTAAGGCGGGGGCGGCGAATGCCATTGGGGTTGGTTCTGGGCCTTTGACTTTCGTCGAAGATCAAAGGCGCACAACCGCCCTCGGCTGCCGATCAGACAGTGTCAGGCACTTGTGCCTGACACTGGTTTACCGGTTTTCAGCGAGCCAAAATGAAAAAAGCCCCGAATTTCTTCGGGGCTTCTCTCTGAATATTGGCGGAGCGGACGGGGCTCGAACCCGCGACCCCCGGCGTGACAGGCCGGTATTCTAACCAACTGAACTACCGCTCCAATTCTTCATCAGTGTGACTGGTGGGCGCTGAGAGGCTCGAACTCCCGACCTAATCCTTGTAAGGGATCCGCTCTACCAACTGAGCTAAGCGCCCCTGTCTTTCACCGTTGAACGTTTGTCACAACGTTCAGAAGAGGCCGAATTATAGGATGGATTTTGAAAGTCGCGCAAGCGTTTTTCCAAAAAACCTCAAAATTATTTGGAAACCCCGATTTGCGACAGCAGCCAGGCCATCTCAAAGGCCTTCTCGCCCAAGGCGTTATAGCGCCCGGACGAGCCCCCATGTCCCGCCCCCATATTCACCTTCAGCAGCAGCGGATTGCTGTCGGTCTTATTGCGGCGCAGCTTGGCCACGTACTTGGCCGGCTCCCAATACATCACCTGGCTGTCATTCAGGCTGGTGGTGACCAGCATGGCCGGATAGTCTTTCAACAAGATGTTGTCATACGGGGAATAGCTGCGCATGTAATCGTAAGCCGCCTTCTCGTTCGGATTGCCCCATTCGAGGTATTCGCCGGTGGTCAGCGGCAGGCTGGCGTCCATCATGGTGTTCATCACGTCCACGAACGGCACGGCGGCATGCACTGCCTTGAACAGGTCCGGACGCATGTTGACCACAGCCCCCATCAGCAAGCCGCCGGCACTGCCGCCCTGGATCGCCAGGCGGCTGGGCGAAGTCCATTTTTCCCTGACCAGGTATTCGGCACTGTCGATGAAGTCATTGAAGGTGTTCTTCTTCTTCATCAGCATGCCGTCGTCATGCCATTTTTCGCCCATGTCGTTGCCGCCGCGGATATGCGCCGCTGCGTAGATCACGCCGCGTTCCAGCATGCTTAGCCGGATCAGCGAGAAGGTCGCTTCCTGCGAACTGCCATAGGAACCGTAGGAGTACAGCACCAGCGGCGCCGAGCCATCCAGTTTCACGCCCTTCTTGTAGGCCACCCACAGCGGCACTTTCACGCCATCGCGCGCAGTCGCCCACAGGCGCCGGGTTTCGTACTGGCTGAAATCGAAACCGCCTGCCACTTCCTGCTTTTTCAGTACGGTGCGTTCGCCGGTCTTCATGTCGACGTCGATAATGGCCGGGGGCGACAAAGGCGACTGGTAGTTGATACGGTATTTGGTGACGTTGTAGTCCATCTGGCCGCCCGGCATCGAGACGTACACTTCATCGTCGAATTTCACAGTCAGCCACTTTTTCGTGGCGAAGTCGTAGATGCGGGTGCGGTTCAGCGCACGCGATTTCTCCTGCAGCGCAAGGAAGCCCTTGAACAGCATGGCGCTCTGCAGCAACGTGTCCTTGTCATGCGGGACGATCTCGGTCCATTTCTGCGGGTTGGCCACAGGAGCAGCCACCAGGCGGAAGTTCTTGGCTTCCTTGTTGGTGCGGATGTACAGCTTGCCGTCGCGGTGGCCCATGACGTAATAGCGATGGCCCTTGGTGCGCCCCAGTACCGACTTGAGGCTGCCCTTCGGCTGGCCGGACGGCAGCATGAAGACTTCGGTGGTGTCGGTCGCGGCCGACAACAGGAAGATATGCTTGTTGTCCGAGCCGGCGAAAACCTGCAGCGCGAACTGTTCGACCGGCTCGTGGAACACCTGCTCCGGCTGGCCGTCCAGCGTCAGGCGGAACACGCGGTCGGAACGCTTGGTGGTCGGGTCTTCCTGCACCACGAATAGGGTCCGGTTGTCGGCAGCCCAGGCGATGGTAGTAGCGCGCGGCATGGTGGTCGACAGGACCTTGCCGGTGCTGAGGTCCTTCACATGCAGCTCATACTGGCGGAAGCCGTTGTTGTCGGTGGTATAGGCCAGCAGCTTGCCGTCCGGGCTGGGCAGCACCGCGCCGAGGGCGAAGAACTTCAGGCCCTCGGCCATGGCATTCTGGTCCAGCATGATCTCTTCCGGCGCGGCGGCGTCGTAGCTGCCGTCTGACGCGGCCTTGCGGCGGCAGTTGAGCTGGTACTGCTTGCCCGCCTCGATGCGGGTGTAATAGTAGTAATTGCCGCGGCGTGCCGGCACCGACAAATCGACTGGCTGCGTGCGGTCCTTGAATTCTTTGTACAAGGTATCGGCGAAAGGCTTGATGCCTTCGGTCATGGCGGCGGTATAGCTATTTTCCGCGTTCAGGTATTCAATGACGGCAGGATTGGTCTTGTCCTGCAGCCAGCGGTAATCGTCGGTGACCTGTTCGCCGTGGCGGGTTTCCATCCACTGCGTCTTTTCGGCGATAGGCGGCTGCGGCAGGTCCGCGGCGAGGGCCGGTGCAGCCAACAGAGGCAGCAGCAGGCTGGTAATCAGGAGTTTGCTCACTTCTTCAGCTCCAAGAGGAAAAATGTGCAATGATTCTAGGGTGCCATAGTTGGAAATACAACAAGAATGATCACTACCGAAATGCTGTATGCGCGCGTCAGCAAGCGCCTGCTGCCCTTCCTGTTCCTGTGCTATGTGGTGGCATACCTGGACCGGGTGAACGTCGGTTTTGCCAAGCTGCAGATGCAGGCGGATTTGCGATTTTCCGACACAGTGTACGGGCTGGGCGCAGGCATCTTCTTCGTCGGCTACTTCCTGTGCGAGGTGCCGTCCAACCTGCTGATGCTGCGCGTTGGCGCAAGGCGCTGGATCGCGCGCATCATGGCCAGTTGGGGCCTGCTGTCGGCAGCCATGCTGTTCACCAGCAGCCCGCTGAGCTTCTACGTGATGCGGTTCCTGCTCGGCGTGGCGGAGGCGGGCTTCTTCCCCGGCGTGATCATGTACCTGACCTACTGGTACCCGGCGCAGCGGCGCGCCCGGATTGTCGCCATCTTCATGAGCGGCGTCGCCGTGGCTGGCGTGGTGGGCGGGCCGCTATCAGGATGGATCATGTCGCAATTCGCCGGCCACGGCGGCCTGGCGGGGTGGCAGTGGCTGTTTCTGCTGGAGGGCTTGCCGGCGGTGGCGCTGGGCGTGCTGACGCTGGCGCTGCTGGACGATGGCATCGACGATGCAAACTGGCTGAGCGACGAGGAGAAGGCGCTCCTCAAGCAAGAACTGGCACGCGATGGCGCACCGCGCGCGCAATGGGGCCTGCGCCACGTGTTCGGCAGCAGCAGGGTGTGGATACTGGCGCTGGTGTACTTCCTGCTCGTGATGGGACTGTACGGCGTCGGCTTCTGGCTGCCGCAACTGATTCGCAATAGCGGCGTGCAGGACGTGCTCAATATCGGCCTGTTGACGGCCATCCCGTATGGCGTTGCTGCAGTGGCGATGATCCTGGTGGCGCGCCATTCGGACCAGACCGGCGAACGGCGCTGGCACGTCGCAGTGGCCGCCTTCAGCGGTGCAGCGGCGCTGCTGGCGTCGACGCACTATGCCAACAACCCGGTGCTGGCGCTGGCCGCGCTGAGCGTGGCCACGGCGGGCATCCTCAGCACCTTTCCGGTGTTCTGGAGCATCCCGACTGCCATGCTGGGCGGGTCTGCCGCAGCGGCGGGCATTGCCATGATCAATTCGCTGGGCAACCTGGCCGGCTTCGTCAGCCCTTACCTGGTGGGCGCGATCAAGGACGCCACGCACAGCACGGCCAACGGCATGCTGCTGGTGGCGGCCAGCCTGGCGGCAGGCGGTGTGCTGGTGCTGTTGTGCGTGGGGCGCAAAGGAGAAATGCTGTGAAGACTGGCCGTGAGCTGCTGTCCGAACTGTTCAACGCCGCCCTGCGCGCGGCCGACCCGCTGGAAACCATCGCTGCCCACCTGCCGCCGCCGCCGAAAGGACGCACCGTCATCATCGGTGCCGGCAAGGCTTCCGCGCGCATGGCGCAGGGCGTGGAGCGGCGCTGGCAAGGCCCCCTCAGCGGCGTAGTGGTCACCCGCTACGGGCATGGCGCTCCGACCAGGCAGGTGGAGGTCATCGAAGCCGGCCATCCGGTGCCGGACGACGCCAGCCAGGCCGCCGCACGGCGCATGCTGGCGGCAGTGCGCGGCCTGGGGCCGGACGATATGGTGCTGTGCCTGATGTCCGGCGGCGGCTCGGCACTGATGTCGCTGCCGGCTCCCGGCATCACCCTGGAGCAGAAGCGCGACATCAACAAGGCCCTGCTGCGCAGCGGCGCGCCGATCGGCGACATCAACGTCGTGCGCAAACACCTGTCGGCCATCAAGGGCGGCCGGCTGGCGCTGGCCTGCGGCGAAGCCCGTGTCGTGACCCTGGTATTGTCGGACGTGCCGGGCGACGATCCTGCCGTGGTCGCCAGCGGCCCTACGCTGGCCGATCCATCCACTGCGCAGGATGCCCTGCGCATCCTGCAGCAATACGGCATCGGGATTCCGCCGTCCGTGCGCGCCGTGCTGGAAGATCCGGTGCAGGAGACGCCCAAGCCCGGCGATGCGCGCCTGGCACGCAATAGCGTGGCAGTGATTGCCTCCGCCAGGCACGCCTTGCAGGCAGCGGCCGACGTTGCCCGCGCCGAGGGCTTGCGCCCGCTGATATTAAGCGACCGCCTGGAGGGCGAATCGCGCACCGTGGCGGTATCGCACGCGGCGCTGGCGCAAGGCGTGATCGAGCATGGCAGCCCATTGCGGCCGCCATGCGTGATCCTGTCGGGCGGGGAAACCAGCGTCACTGTGCGCGGCACCGGCCGCGGCGGACGCAATGCCGAATACCTGCTGGCGCTGGCCGTTGCGCTGCAAGGGACGCCCGGTGTACATGCCATTGCTTGCGATACCGACGGCATCGACGGCACCGAAGACAACGCGGGCGCCGTGCTGGGGCCGGACACGCTGCAGCGCGCCGCCGCCCAAGGCCTCGACGCCCAGGCCCTGCTCGACAACAATGACGGCTACAGCTTCTTCTCCGCGCTGGGCGACCTGGTGGTCACCGGCCCCACCCGCACTAATGTGAACGACTTCCGCGCAATCCTGCTTATTTGATATTGGCGGCCAGCTTGCTCCACACGGCTTCGCCAATATCCGGGCGGCCGTCCGGCGCGCGGAAGGACAGGAAGAATGCCTCATTCTTCTTACCCGTAGCCATGTACATGAAGTAGGCCGGCTGCCCCGTGGTACCGCTGATCATGGAGATCATCACAGCCGGGTTCCTGCCTTCCTTGAACTGCTTGACCTGGATATTGGTGGCCGCGCCGCGCAGCTTGTTCAGCGAACCCGGATCGTCGATGCCGTAAAACACATGGTGCTGCGCGTCATACGTGACGTTGGTTGCGGTCGAACCGTAGAAATAGCCATTGCGGTTCGGCAGCGCGGCGGCGGTTGCCGTTGCCGCATCGGCCGGGCGCATCCAGTAGGAGTAGCCGATCTTCTTGACCTTGGACTGCTCGTATTCCACCGGCACCGGCACATTCAGCGGAATTTCAAAAGGCAGGCGGCCCTGCATGAACTGGTTGACCGGCACGTCGCGCGTCTGCACCGGGGCGGCAGCAGGGGTAGCCGGCTTGGCTGGTTTGGCCGGCGCAGCGGGCGCCGCCACGGCTGCGGCAGCGCTGAGGGCCAGGCTGGCCGCAAACAAAATCGATTTCACGTGAGACTCCTGTTTTTCAAGTTCTATTACCTGGGAGGTAATCGTCGCACGGCGCGCATTTGTTGACAATGGCTTCACCAACCAACGAAAGGAGAACACCATGCAGATCGTAGAACAATACCTCGCCGCCTGGAACGAACGCAATGCCGACGAGCGGCGTGCCCGGGTGGCCGCCGCCTTTGCACCGGAAGCCAGCTATAAGGATCCGTTGATGCAGGGCGCCGGCCATGCCGCCATCGATGCAATGATCGCCGGTGCGCAGGGCCACTTCCCAGGCCACCGTTTCGAACTGGCAGGCACCCCGGACAGCCATAACGACGTGCTGCGCTTCTCGTGGACGCTGGGTGCGCCTGGCAGCGATCCGGTTGCCAAAGGCACCGACTTCGCCGTCGTTGCAGCAGATGGCCGCCTGGGCAGCGTCACCGGCTTCATCGACTACTTCGCACAGTAAGCGAGGGAGGCAATCATGACCGCATACAAAATCTCCGGCGCGCGCGTGATCGAACCGAACACCGTGCGCACTGCCGACGGCGTCAACCTGTTTTATCGCGACTGGGGCGATGGCGAGCCGGTGCTGTTCGTGAGCGGCTGGTCGCTGGGTGCCGATTCCTGGTGCTACCAGATGCTGGCGCTGGCGGAGCAGGGCATGCGCGTGATTGCCTTCGACCGGCGCGGCCACGGGCGCTCCAGCGATCCAGGCCGCGGTTACGACTTCAACACCCTAGCCGACGACCTGGCTGCCGTGCTGGAAGCGCTGGACCTGGACCACGTCACCCTGGTGGCGCATTCGATGGGTTGCAATGAGGTGGTGCGCTACCTGAGCCGCCATGGGCAGCGCCGCATCAAGCGCGTCGCCATGCTGGGCACCATGACGCCCTGCATCGCCGAAGCCGCGGACAATCCAGGCGCCATCGACCCCGCGCTGCTCGAATATTTCCGTCAGGAGCAGCTCATGAAGGACCTGCCCCGGTGGATCGACGAGAACCTGCCGCCGTTTGTTGCCGAAGATACGCCGCAGGGCATGCGCGACTGGCTGCGTGCCATGCCCTTGCAAGTCTCGCTGCAGGCGCTGTACGAATGCAACCGCTCCTTGCAGCGCGAAGATTTCCGCGCCGAGCTGCCGGGCATTACTCTGCCGGTCTTGCTGATTGCCGGCACGCGGGACGCCAGCGCCCCGTTCGAACTGACGGCCAGGCCCAGCGCCGCCCTGCTGCCGAATGCGAAACTCCAGGTGTACGAAGGGGCGCCGCATGGTATGTTCCTCACCCACATGGCAAGCGTGAACAAGGACCTGCTGGACTTTATCCAGTCATGAGAGGAGCACTATGGGAGCGGCAGCATCTGGGCAGTATTTCAGCGACTATGCGGCGGCGATGCGCTACTGGCGCGGCAAGCGCGGTTTCAGCCAGTTGCGGCTGTCGACCGAGAGCGGCATCTCGCAGCGGCATATCAGCTTCCTGGAAAGCGGTCGCTCGCAGCCCAGCCGAGAAATGATCCTGAAGCTTGGCATCGTGCTCGATATTCCGCTGCGGGAGCGTAATGTGATGCTGCTGGCAGCCGGCTATGCACCGGCCTACCAGGAGCGCAACCTGTCCGATCCCGAGATGAAGGCGGTGAAGCAGGCGCTGGACTTCATGCTGCAGCAGCAGGCGCCCTATCCTGCGCTGGTGGTGGACCGTTTATGGAACCTGGTCATGAGTAATGGCCCGGCCGGCAAGATGATCCAGTGGCTGCTGGATGGGCCGCCTGCCACCAGCAACGTCATCAAGCTGACGCTGGCGCCGGATGGGCTGCGCAAGTACATCGTCAACTGGGAGGACGTCAGCGCCGACCTGCTGCAGTGGATTCAGCGCGAAGCAATGAGTGATGGACCGGGCAGCGAGGCCACCATGCTGCTGGAGGAATTGCTGGCGATTCCCGGCATCCGGGCGGCGTCGAAGACGGCCAACCTGGACCGCCGTGCGCTGCCCTTCCTGCCGTTCACGGTGCGCAAGGACGGCGTGGAGCTCAACCTGTTCACCACCATCACCACGCTCGGCACGCCGCACGACGTGACGGTGCATGAACTGCGCATGGAGGCATTCTTCCCCGCTGACGAAGCGACAGCGGAGTGGTTCCGCAAGCAATCGGCTTAAAACTCTTCCCAGTCGTCGCCAGGCGGCGTTGCGCGCGCCGGTGCAGCGGGTTTTGCCGAAGCACCCCGCGCCGCGCTCGCGGCGCCCGCTCGTGCAGCCTTGGCGCGCGTCGCCCCGGTCGCCGCAGCAGAAGCGCCAGACTCCGCAGCGCCCGATTCGCCCTGGACTTCCGCGTCGAGTATTTCGTCCGCCACAGCTTTTTTGCTGGCCGCCGCCGCTGCTCTCGGGGCCGCACCACTGCCCGCCGCAGGGGGCGCCGCCCGCCCGGCATTGCCGCCCGGCGTACCCCGCGCCGCCCTCAACGCAGGCACGGTAGCCCGCGCCGGCACGCTCACCGCGATGGAGGCACGAGTCTCTGGCGCCCGGGGAGCCGAATACGCCCCTGCCGAATCCTCCATCCTGAACACCGACACCGCCTCCACCAGCCGTTCCGACTGTTCCTGCATGCTGCGCGCCGCCGCCGCCGCCTGTTCCACCAGCGCCGCATTCTGCTGCGTCGCGTTATCCATCTCCACGATGGCCGTGTTCACCTGCTCGATGCCGGAAGACTGTTCCTGGCTGGCCGACGTAATCTCATTCATGATGTCCGCCACCTGCTGCACGGACGCCACGATCTGCTGCATGGTCGCCCCGGCGCGATCCACCAGAGCGCCGCCCGCATCCACCTTGGCGATCGAATCGTCGATCAGCTCCTTGATCTCCTTGGCCGCCGCCGCACTGCGTTGCGCAAGATTGCGCACCTCCGACGCCACCACGGCGAAACCGCGCCCCTGCTCGCCAGCGCGCGCAGCTTCCACAGCCGCATTCAGCGCCAGGATATTGGTCTGGAAGGCGATGCCATCGATCACGCTGATGATGTCCGACATGCGCGCGGAACTGGCCTTGATCCCACCCATGGTGGAGACCACCTCGCCCACCACCTGCCCGCCTTCGCTGGCGTGGCTGGCGGCCGACACCACGAGCTGGTTGGCTTGGCGCGCATTGTCCGCATTCTGCCGGACCGTCGACGTCAATTCCTCCATCGACGAAGCGGTTTCCTCCAGGCTCGCCGCCTGCTGTTCGGTGCGGCGCGACAGGTCGAGATTTCCTGCCGCGATTTCCGCCGCAGCGGTATTGATCGTATCGGTGGACGTGCGCACCGAGCCCACGGTGCGCTTGAGCGACGCCACCATGTCCTTGAGTGCATTCAGCAGCCGCCCGGTTTCATCCCGGCGGCTGGAGTCGATGTCGGCAGTCAGGTCGCCTTGTGCCACGGTCTCGGCTACCTCCACTGCCTGCATCAAGGGTCCCGTCACCGAACGGGTGATCAGGTAGCCTGCCGCAATCGACAACACCGTTGCCAGCACCAGCAGGCCAATCATCAGCATGGTTGCATTCGATGCCGACTTGCTCGCCTCCTCGCCATCTTGCGCCATCAGCCTGTTTTGCATGGCAAGGATGGCATCGAGCTTGCCGAAGTAGGCGTTCTGCAGCGGGATGGCCTGCTTGAACAGCGTTTGCACCGCGCTATCCTGGTCGCCTTCGTTGAACAGCTTGAGCACCGCGTCGCGCTTGGCGCGGAAGGCTTCGAAGGCCTGGGTTTCCTCGGCAAACAGCTTCTTGGCTTCTTCCAGCACCAGGATCTTCTGCAGCTTGTCGGCCGCTGCGGCCCCGGCCTTGTCCGCCTCCGCCATGCTGGCCAGGAAGTTTTCGCTGCTCACCTTGTCCGGCGCCAGCATGGCATTGCGCAATGCCTGTGCCGAACGGTTGGAGTAGCTGCGCATGTCGTTGGTCAACTGGACCTTCAGGTAGCGATCGCTGATCAGCCGGTCGGTCAGGTTCGCGTTGTGGCTCAGGCGGCTGATCCCTGTCAGCGACATCGCCAGTTGGATCGCAATTGCCAGCGCAAAACCGATCGCCAGCTTCACACCGATATTCATGTTCGAAAAGCTCATGCCAAGCCTCGCCAGAAAGTGGTTTTTGTTCGATGATCGCAATGGCATGGTAACGCGGCGCGGCGATCAATGCCACAGCAACGTCAGGGGAGTGGCTGGTAGGCTGAAACGATGCCGCGCCCATGGTCCGGCACCAGGGTGCGGCCATTTGCATCACCCACATACTTGCCGTAGATGCGCGCCACGGAGCCGTCGGTCACCATGCCAAGCAAAGCCTCGGCGAACACCTTGCGTGCGGCCGGCGGCAGGCCGCTGCGCGAAAAATAGGCACCGGCAAGCACGGGCGCCGATTCGGCCACCGGCATCACGCTGACATGCTCCTGCAGGCCGGCGCTTTGCAGGTAGCGTGAATAGATCGTCATCGGCGCCAGCGTTGCCTCGGCGCGTTTCGATGCCATTTTCCGGAAGGCGATATCAAAGTCGTTGACCACTTCAACCCGGCCTTGCGCACGCAGCCGTTCGACCTGGGCTTCAACCTCGGCGGTGTAGAGGATGCCGCGTACCAGGTTCAGGCGCGCACTGCCATGTGCGACGAATTCGGCCAGCGATTTGTACCTGCCTGCTACGCGGTGCGACAGCACCAGGTCGAAACGGGTGGTGACAAAGGGCACGAACTGGCCCAGGCGATCGCGTTCGGCGCTGCGGGCGGAGCTGGCGGTCAGGTTGATGCGGCCGTTTGCATATTCGGCCCACAGGCGCGCGCGCGGGTACCAGCTGATGTCGAGCGGGCAGTTGGTGCGCCGCGCCAGTTCACGCACGACGTCAATGGCCGCCCCGCTGACCTTGTCATCCTCGCGGAAGGATGCCAGCCCAAGATCGCTGGCGCCGGCATGCAAGGGCGCCGGGCAGGTGGGGGCGCCAAGCGCGGGAGCGGCGGCAAGGACGAACAGCAGGGGAAGGATGCGCATGGCCAGCAGTATATCCGCCGGGCACCTTGCTCAAAATGCTGTATATAATTACAGTATCATAAGCGAACTCGACTATTTGTTATGGACTGGCCCCGCCGCATTGCCCACCTCGACATGGACGCCTTCTACGCGTCCGTGGAGCTGTTGCGCTATCCGGAATTGCGCGGCCTGCCGGTCGTGATCGGCGGCGGCGGGCGGCACCAGCCGCGCGAGCTGCCGGACGGCACCCGCGAGTTCTCCCGTCTGCGCGATTACGTGGGGCGTGGCGTGATTACCACTTCCACCTATGAGGCACGGGCGCTGGGCGTGTTCTCCGCGATGGGCACCATGAAGGCGGCCGCCCTGGCGCCGGACGCCATCCTGCTGCCGGTGGATTTCGATTCCTACCGCAAGTATTCGCGCTTGTTCAAGGCGGCGGTGGCCAGCATCGCCCCGCAGATCGAAGACCGCGGCATCGACGAAATCTATATCGACCTGAGCGAGGTGGAAGGCGAAACGCGCGAGCTGGCGCAGCGCATCAAGGATGCGGTGCGCGCCGCCACCGGGCTGTCGTGCTCGATCGGTGTCGCGCCCAACAAGCTGCTGGCCAAGATCTGTTCCGACCTGGAAAAGCCCAACGGCCTGACGGTGGTCGGCCATGACGACGTGCCGGCGCGCATCTGGCCGCTGCCGGTGCGCAAGGTGAACGGCATCGGCCCCAAGGCGGAGAAAAAGCTGGTTGCGCTTGGCATCGACACGGTGGGGCAACTGGCGGCCGCCGATCCCGCCCTGCTGCAGGAGCATTTCGGACTCAACTACGCCGAATGGCTGCAGCGCATTTCCCATGGCCGCGACGAACGTGCGGTTGCCACGCGCAGCGAACCGAAGGGAGTGAGCCGTGAAACCACCTTCTCGCGCGACCTGCACGTCAAGCGCGACCGCGCCGAGCTGTCCGAGATCTTCACCCGCCTGTGCCAGAAGGTGGCGGACGACCTGGCGCGCAAGCGTTATGCCGGCCGCACCGTGGGCATCAAGCTGCGCTATGCCGACTTCCGCACGGTGACGCGCGACCTGACCCTACCGGCGCCGACTGCCGATGCCGCCGCCATCCGCCGCGCTGCCGGCGAATGCCTGCGCCGCGTGCCGCTGGACAACCGGCTGCGCTTGCTCGGCGTGCGCATGTCAGCCCTGTGCACGCTGGAAGAGGCCGCCCAAGCTCAGCCAGCGCAGGGTGATCTTTTTGCTAATTTATGATACCTTTCCCGCGCGAGCCGGCAAGCTGAGTCCGGCTGCAAAACGGATTACCTTATGCAAACAGATTTCCGCCCGGCGCGCCGCGCCTGGCTGGCTGTTATCGCCCTGCTGCACCTTGCAGCCTTCCTGGGCTGGCGCGGCCTGCCCGATCGGCGCATGGCCGGTCCGCAACGGGAAAGCGAACCGGTCTACCTGCTGGCGCTTCCCAAGCCCAATACTGCCGTCCCGCCTGCCCCGCGCGCGGCCGGGCGGCCCATGCCGCCGCCGCCCTTGGTCCGCATCGTCCCCGCGCCCGCGGCGCCGGATAGCGAGCCCCAGGCCGCCGAGGCGGTAACCGTGCCAGCGACCGGCGGCGATCCCGCCGATCCGTTCGCCAAGCCGGCAGAGCCGGCTGAAAGCCTGCTCGAGAAAAACCGCAAGCTGGCCGCCGGCATCGACCGCCAGTTACGCAAGGAGAGCCTGAACAAGTTCGCCACCATCGTGCAAGAGCAAAGTCCGCTGGCCCGGCAACTGGCACGCGCCTATAACGGGGAAGTGGTGCTTGAGCAAGTCTCCAGCATGTCTGACGGCCGCACCATGAAACGCTACCGCGCCGGCGGCCAGGAATGGTGTGAAGTGGTGAACCTGGTGGGGGCGGCGGGGCAGGCCCCCTTCCGCGACGGAAACAAATACCAGGTGAAGACCTGCCCATGAGCGCGCTCCGCCCGCGGTATGGCTGGCTGCTCGCGATTGCCGGCCTGCACCTGGCCTTGCTGGTTGGCTGGCGCGTGACGGCAACGCGCACTGTTCCCAACGTGGCGCAGCGCGAGGGGCAGATGGTCTTCCTTCTGCACAGTGCGGACCGGCAGCCGAAACACGATGCGCCGCGTGTTGCTGCCTCGGCGCCGCGCACGCGCCGCAGCGCCGTGCCCTTGCCCGTGCAGCCAGCTCCCACAGCCCCGGTCGCCGCCGGCATGCCGCCAGCGGAACTGCCGCCGGATACGGCTGCGCCCGATCCCTTCGCGCAACCGGCGCCCGAAGTGCGAAGCCTGGTTGAGCGGGCCCGTTCGGCGGCCATCGGCGTCGACCGCGAACTGCGCAAGGAGAGCAAAAATGACAATGACCGGGTGCTGGCGCACGAGCCGAAACTGGCGCAGGACATTGCCCTGGCCTATAAAGGTTCGGGCGCCTTTTCGATGACCGAAACGGTGTTGCCCAACGGCGACACCCTGGCCCGCGTCACCACGCCCCTCGGCGGCTACTGCATGCTCAAGCGCGGCAACCGTGGCAAGGCAGGCCTGAACGCCATCGACAACGCCGGCAGAACATTAATCGTTAGCTGCCCCAAATAGCTCCTGCTAAAATGTCGTTCCTTTGAAAATGCTCAGTTAGGCTGCAAACACGTATGTGGTTCAAGAATCTCCAGGTTTACCGTCTGCCCGCCCCATGGGCATTTACTCCAGAACAACTCGAAGAGGCGCTCCAGTCGCAGTCCTTCTCTCCTGCCAGCAGCAATGAGCTGATGCGCCAGGGCTGGGACAAGCCACGTCCGAACGGTGGCCTGGTGCACGTCGTCAACAAGCAGATGCTGATGGTGCTGGGCACCGAGAAAAAGCTGCTGCCATCGACCGTGGTCAACCAGGTTGCCAAGGCGCGCGCTGCCGAAATGGAAGAGCAGCAAGGCTTCGCTCCTGGCAAAAAAGCCATGAAAGAGCTCAAGGAACGCGTGCACGACGAACTGCTGCCGCGCGCCTTCACCATCCGCAGCAACACCTGGTGCTGGATCGACCCGGTCAACGGCTGGCTGGTGGTTGATGCCGCCAGCCCGGCCAAGGCTGACGACATCATCAAGATGCTGCTGAAAGCGGTCGACCGCATGCCGATCGAAAGCCTGCGCGTACAGCGTTCCCCAGTGGGCGTGATGACCGCCTGGCTGCAGGACGACGAAGCGCCAGCCGGCTTCACCGTCGACATGGACACCGAACTGCGCGCCACCGGCGAGAGCAAGGCGGCCGTGCGTTACGTGCGCCACACCCTGGAGCCGGAAGAAGTGCGCCGCCACATCGCGGCCGGCAAGCAGTGCACCCGCCTGGCCATGACCTGGAACAGCAAGATCAGCTTCGTGCTGACCGAAGCGCTGGCCATCAAGGGTGTCAAGCCGCTGGACGTGATGAAGGAAAACGACGCCGTTACCCGTAACGACGACGAACGCTTCGACGGCGACTTCATGCTGATGACCGGCGAGCTGGCCAAGCTGCTGCAGGACGTGGTTGACGCGCTGGGCGGCGAAGCGAAAGCCTAAGGCCGCGTGAGCGCCAGCAGGCGCTCGCAATAGCCCGGGGCCTTGTCTTCGGGTACATTGGTCACACCAAGCAGCAGCCCGCCGTGGGCGGGTGCTGCGCCGGCATACCATCCCGACAAGGCGGATGGCGCCATGCCAAGGCTGCGCGCACGTGCGGCAATCTCCACATCGCTGACACCCGGCGGCAATTGCATCAGCACACCAAGGGCTGCCGGCGCATGGACTGCGCCCAATTCGTCGAGCGCTGCGCCCAGTGCGCTGCGGCGTTCCTGGTACAGCCGTTTCATATGCCGCAAATGCCGCAGGTAGGCGCCGCTGTGCAGGAATTCCGCCACGGCCAACTGCACCATCGGCGGCGGGGCGCTACCGCAGGTAGAGGCGGTTTGCGCCAGCAAGTCCGCCAGTTGCGGCGGCGCCACCAGGAAGCCTACCCTGAGCGTTGGGGTCAGCGTCTTGCTGAAGGTACCAAGATGCAGCACGCGGCCATTGCGGTCCTGCGCGGCCAGCGCCGGCGCCGCACGGCCCTGCGGCTGCAATTCACCCAGGTAATCGTCCTCGATGATCCAGGCACCAGCCTGCTCCGCCCACTCCAGCAAGGCCTGGCGCCTGCGCAGCGACAGCGTCACCCCGAGTGGCGCCTGCTGGCCTGGCGTCACCACCGCCAGGCTGGCGTGGGGTGCCATCTGCACACCGGCCGCCACATCCAGGCCTTCGGGATCGACGGGCACCGGCACCAGCTTCAATCCTGCCGCCGCAAGAGCATCGCGCGTGGCCATATATCCCGGCTGCTCAGTCCACGCCTGCTCGCCTTTCAGTTCCAGCGCGCGCAGGACCAGTCCCAGCGCGCCAGCGTAACCGTTGCAGACCAGGACCTGGCCGGGCGTGCAATCGAGCCCGCGCGCGACGCACAGGTAAGCCGCGATTTCGGCACGCAGCGCATATTCGCCACGCGGGTCCGGATAGGACAGCGGCATTGCCGCCGCCGTGCGCGCCGCCCTGCCCATCACGCGCGACCAGGTCTTGAAGGGAAAGGCATCCTGGGCCGGCACGCCAACCTGGAAAGGATTGGTGCTGACTGCCCGGCCAGGGAAGGCCTGCACCACTTCCAGCGCCGCGGCGCCGGGCGTTGCCCGGGCTGTTTCGCCGCTTGGGCGGCCGGCGCCTGCCGCCATGCCACCGGCGCAGACGAAAGTTCCCGCTGCACCGGCGGTGTAGACCAGTTGCTCGTCGCGCAGCCGCTCGTAAGCCTGCCGCACCGTGCCGCGCGCCACGCCCAATTGCGCGGCCAGGTCATGCCAGGACGGCAGCCGCGCTTGCGGCGCCAGGCGCCCATCGCCGATCGCACCCCGCAAACCGAGAAAGATCTGGTCCGCCAGCGTGGCGGCGGCCTTGCGGTCGATGGACAGCTTGAGGGAATGGTACATAAATTCAGTGCAATCTTGCGTCTTTTTGATAGCCCAAGGCAAAGATACCATGGATTCATCCCAATCCCCGAAAGCCATCATGTTCAAGCCCTTGATCGCCGCGTTGTTACTGAGCCTCACGACCATCCCCGCGCATGCCGGCGACGCAGGCAGCGGCGCCAGCCGCGCCAAGCTGGCCGGCAAGGCGCTGCTGGGCCAGCCCGGTCCCGCTGCCGTGCTGCAAAGCATCGATGGCCAGCGCATCGACCTCGCCTCGTACTACGGCAAGAAGCCGGTCTACCTCAAATTCTGGGCCACCTGGTGTGTGCCATGCCGCGAGCAGATGCCCGCGTTCGAGAAGTCCTTCCAGCAGTACGGCGACAAGCTCGCCGTCGTCGCCGTCAACGCCGGCTACAGCGATACCGAAGCGGAAGTGAAGAACTACCGCACCCAGTATGGCCTGCACATGCCAATCGTCATCGATGACGGTTCGCTGGCAGCCAGCCTTAACCTGCGCGTCACGCCGCAGCACATCGTGATTGGCCGCGATGGCCGCATCCAGCACATCGGCCATTTGCACGACAAGGAACTTGAGAAAGCGCTGCAACGCGCCGTGGGCGAACGCGCAGTCGCGAGCCCGCTGGCACTGGCGCCGGCCGCCGCGGCACCCCGACCGGCCCTGAAAGTCGGCGACCTCGCGCAAGGGCTGCGGCTGCCAGCCGCACAGGGCAAGCCGCGCGCCCTGGTGTTCTTCTCGCCGTGGTGCGAATCCTACCTGCGCGAAAGCCGCCCAGCGACAGCGCAAGCCTGCCAGCGCGTGCGGGAAGAAGCCGAATCACTGGCCGCAGCACCTGGCGTCGAATGGACTGCCGTCGCATCGCCGGTATGGTCGTCGGAAAAGGAAGTGGCGGAATTCGCCCGCAGCAAAAAGTCGCGCATGGCCATGCGGCTCGACAAGGATGGAGCGCTGTTCAACGCCTTCGGAGTACGCCAGATTCCCAGCATCGTCCTGCTCGACCGCCAGGGACGCGTAGCACGCGTGATGGGGCCTGAGGAAAAGGGCCTGGCGCAGGCAGTACAAGCCTTGCAGGTGCAATGATGCGGCGCTTTTTGCTGGCGCTGCTGCTTACGGTGCTCGGCCTGGCGCGGGCGGTGGCACAAGACTTCCTCGAACCGGAAGCTGCATTTCGTTTTTCGGCGCGCATGGCCGGCGGCGGCACCGCAGAAGTCAGTTTCGACATCGCCGACGGCTACTACATGTACCGCGACCGCTTCCGCTTCAGCGCGGACGGGGCCAAGCTGGGGGCGCCCGAGCTGCCGCCGGGCAAAGTGAAGTTCGACCAGGCCTTTGGCAAGGAAGTGGAAACCTACCGTCACCGCGTCACCGTGCACGTACCGGTGCAGGGCGAAGGCCCCTTCGTGCTGCGCGTGACCAGCCAAGGCTGCGCCGATGCAGGCCTGTGCTACTCGCCGATGGACACCGGCATCACGCTGGAAGCGGCGGCCCCGCTGGCGCAGGTGCTGCAAGGCGGCCAATTGCTGACGATCGTGCCGCTGTTCCTGCTGCTTGGACTGGGCCTGGCATTCACGCCCTGCGTGCTGCCAATGGTCCCCATCCTGTCTTCGATCATCGTCGGCGACAGTGCAAAGCCCAGCCGCAAGCGTGGCTTGCTGTTGTCGGGCGCCTACTCGCTCGGTATGGCACTGGTGTACACCGCGTTTGGCATCGCAGCCGGATTGGCAGGCGAAGGGCTGGCCGCCTCGCTGCAAAAACCGTGGGTGATCGGCGCGTTTGCCTTGCTGCTCTCTGCACTGGCGCTCTCGATGTTCGGCCTCTATGAACTGCAACTGCCGGCGGCCCTGCAATCGCGCTTGTCCGACAGCGCCAATCGCCGCACCGCCGGCAAGCTGGCAGGCGTGTTCGGCATGGGCGCCATCTCCGCGCTGATGGTCGGCCCCTGCGTGGCCGCGCCGCTGGCGGGAGCGCTGGTCTACATCAGCCAGACGCGCGACGTGCTGGTTGGCGGCAGCGCACTGTTCGCGATGGCGGCCGGCATGAGCGTGCCGCTGGTGCTGGTTGGCGTATCCGCTGGCAGCCTGCTACCTCGAGCAGGGGCGTGGATGGTGTGGATCAAGCGCTGCTTCGGCCTCATGCTGCTGGCGCTGGCCGTGTGGATGGCATTGCCGCTGCTGCCGAACCGCCACGTCTCCGCCCTGCCGTTCAAACAGGTCACCAATGTGCGGCAGCTCGAGGCCGAACTGGCGCAAGGCCGCCCCGTCATGCTCGATTTCTACGCCGACTGGTGCGTGTCATGCAAGGAGATGGAGAAGTTCACCTTCAGCGCCGCGCCAATAAAGGCAGCGCTGGAAGGCACAGTGCTGGTGCAGGCCGACGTCACGGCCAACAGCGAAGAGGACAAGGCCCTGCTGAAACGCTACGGCCTGTTTGGACCGCCCGCCATCATCCTGTTCGATGGTGCGGGAGTCGAGCGCGCGCGCGTCGTCGGCTACCAGGACGCCGCGCGCTTCCAGCAAACGCTGGCGAAACTCAAATAACTCAGAGCGGCTGGAACACACCAGCCGCTTTGTTCTTCTGCACGTTATCCCAAGCGAAGATCTGGCCGTTCATCGCCACGTACACGCCAGGCGGCAGCACTTGCGCCACGCCGCAGGCAAAGCCCATATTGAAGAAAGCGTCGGAATTATCGATCTCGTAAGGGATCATGGCGCCGGTAAAAACGATGGTCTTGTCCTTGATGGCCTGGCCCAGGACGGCCGCGGTTTGCGGCATGGTATCGGTACCGTGCACGATCACGATGGCTTTTTCGGAAGCAGCCTGGCAAGCCGCCAGCACGCGCTGGCGGTCGGCATCGACCATGTCCAGGGAATCGAGCAGGGACACGACTTCCAGCTCGCAAGGGGTGGTGATGCGGGCGCGCTTGATCGCTGCAGGCAGGTGGCTGTCGGCGAAAGCCAGGGTGCCATTCAGTTCGTTATAGTGCTTGTCGAAAGTGCCGCCGGTGGCAATGATGCGCAGGGTCATGATGAATTAAAATGAAATCGATGAATGGCGTGCATGATAGCCGAAAAAGTTTGCCACTTCCGGCTGGCATTCCGCCGAACAGTTGACTACACTGGGTTTTTTGCCCGGCAAGACCATGAAAGCGCTCGCACCAGGAACCGTGATTTTCCACCGCTACCGCGGCTATGGCGTCATCACGGCTGTCAATTTGCTGACCGGCTGGATTTCCGCCCGTTTTGGCAATGAATCGCGCACGCTCGACCTGAATCTCTCCACCGACGAAGTGCAATTTGCCGACGGCGAAGCGATCCTGTTCCGCCGCGCGCCACCCGACCGCATGCCGCACGCGCGGCTGATGGCAGTCGTGCGCGAGTTGCACAAAGCCGGCTACCAGAAGTTATACCTGTACTCCTGGCCCAAAGCGTCCGGGCTGCACTGGCGCTGGCACCTATTCACCGGGCCGCGCGACTGGATGCAGCGCTCCTGGCGTGAAGGTTGGTATGGCTCCGGCGCCGACTACATTTTCAATCCCGTGATGGGCTGGGGCGACCAGCCCGGCGCCACGACGGAAGAATTGGTGCACGCCCTGGCCAAATTCGATCCACAAGGCCTGGCGCAAGCGTTGGGCCGCGATGAAGACCACACCGAATGGTTCGCGCAGGTCTGCGACGCCCTGCTGCCCGGTTACATGTACAGCCTGGACATGCAACGCCCCAACGGCGCCCCCCTAACGGACATGCCCGCGGTCCCGGTGATGCCCGTGCGCGCCAATCTCCCGCCATACGAAGGCCAGCCAATCACCTGGCCGCCAGGCTGGGCCGGCCTCTGGAGCAAAGTTCACGCCATGCCCCCACAGCCCAGCCCGTGTCACACCCTGGGGTCACACCCCAACTGTGACACGGACACAGCCGTGTAATGCCCGAGCTCGTGTCACGCCTGGGGTGTGACCCCATGGTGTGACACGGGCTCAGCCGTTGATGTGCTTGACCAGGTTCTGGAAGGCGTGGCGGAAGTAGAGCTCGTAGCTGGCCTTTTCGACGTAGCCGAGGTGTGGAGTGCACAGCACGTTCGGCATGCGCAGCAGCGGTGAATTTTCGGGCAGCGGTTCGGTTTCGAAAACGTCCAGTGCTGCATATCCGGGATGGCCGGCTTTCAATGCTTCTTCCAACGCACCGGTCGCCACCAGTTCGGCACGGCTCACGTTGACGAACAGCGCGTCGCGTTTCATGCGCGCCAGGTCTTCGGCGGTGACGATGCCGCGCGTGCCGTCCGCCAGGCGCAGGTGCAGCGACAGCACATCGGCGTCCGCGAAGAAAGCTTCGCGCGAGGCAGCCGCCTCGTAGCCATCCGCCACTGCAGTAGCGCGGCTCTGCTCGCTGCCCCAGACGACCACGCGCATGCCAAACGCCTTGGCATACCCCGCCACCAGCTTGCCGATCTTGCCGTAGCCCCAGATCGCCATGGTGCTTCCCGCCAGCACCAGGCCCAGCGTATTGTGCTCATGGCTGATCGATACCTGCTGCCACTGCCCATCGCGCAACTTGCCGGCGTACTGGAACAGCTTGCGCCGTGCCGCCATCACCAATGCCCACGTCAGTTCGGCCGGGGCAGTCGGCGAGCCCACCCCTTCCAGCACGGTAATGCCCAGTTCGCGGCAAGCTTCCATATCGACATGCCCACTCACCTTGCCGGTCTGCGAAATCACTTTCAGGTTCGGCAGCTTCGATAACAAGGCGCGGTTGAACGCAGTGCGCTCGCGGATCAACACCAGCGCTTCGAATGGCGTCAGGCGCGCCACGAGTTGGCCCATGCCGCGCACGGAATTGTTGAAAACCTTGACCTCATGGCCATCCAGGAGCTTGAAGCATTCCAGGCTACGAGTTGCATCCTGGTAATCATCGAGAATCGCAATTTTCATGTCAGTTAGCAGATTTTGTGATGAAAATGGTAGGGAAATAACAGGTTTGTGAATATCTCGAATAGCCTACTACATTAGTCGGGCAATATTCCTACATTTTGGTCGGAAACGCGAGATCGCAGGTGTACAATCGGCCAATTCAAGGAGCCCAACCAGGCTCCAGCAGTATATGTTCCAGCGACCAGGCACACCCCCGCCAGGCGCTCGCGCCCTCGAGTAATCGGGCGCATCGACAGAACCGCCGTATTTCGCCGAAGTAACAAAAATTCTTCCGCGCAAGCTATCAGCTGACGACGATTCCTGCCGTGCCGGGACAAGACAGAATTCTTTATTGGCATTGGAGGTACTATGAATCAGCCCGTTATGGGAGGCGTTGCTACTATGAACGCACCAGCTTACATCAAACAGCAAAAACTGATCAATTGGGTGGCCGAAGTCGCCGCATTGACCAAGCCTGCGCGCATCTACTGGTGCGACGGCTCGGCGGAAGAGTACGACCGCCTGTGCGCTGAAATGGTTGCCGCAGGCACCATGAAAAAGCTGAACGCTGAAAAGCGTCCAAACTCCTACCTGGCTTGCTCCGACCCGACCGACGTCGCCCGCGTTGAAGACCGCACCTTCATCTGCTCGCAGACCAAGGAAGCGGCCGGCCCGACCAACAACTGGATGGACCCGCAAGAAATGCGCGGCACGCTGAACGGCCTGTTCGACGGCTGCATGGCTGGCCGTACCATGTACGTGGTGCCGTTCTCGATGGGCCCGCTGGGCTCGCCGATCGCCCACATCGGCGTGGAACTGTCCGACTCCCCATACGTCGCCGTCAACATGCGCACCATGACCCGCATGGGCAAGGCCGTGTACGACGTGCTGGGTACCGATGGCGAGTTCGTGCCTGCGATTCACACCGTTGGCAAGCCGCTGGCTGCCGGCGAAAAAGACGTGGCATGGCCTTGCAACGCCACCAAGTACATCGTGCACTTTCCTGAGACCCGCGAAATCTGGTCCTACGGTTCCGGCTACGGCGGCAATGCGCTGCTGGGCAAGAAGTGCTTCGCGCTGCGTATCGCTTCCACCATGGGCTACAACGACGCCAAGAACGGCGGCGAAGGCTGGCTGGCAGAACACATGCTGATCCTGGGCGTCGAATCCCCAGAGGGCAAGAAGCACTACGTTGCTGCTGCCTTCCCATCGGCTTGCGGCAAGACCAACTTCGCCATGCTGATCCCGCCGAAGACCTTCGACGGCTGGAAAGTCACCACCATCGGCGACGACATCGCCTGGATCAAGCCGGGCAAGGACGGCCGCCTGTACGCGATCAACCCTGAAGCCGGCTACTTCGGCGTGGCTCCTGGCACCAACACCAAGACCAACTCGAACTGCATGTCCTGCCTGAACGAGAACACCATCTTCACCAACGTCGCGCTGACCGACGACGGCGATATCTGGTGGGAAGGCCTGACCAAGGAAGCGCCTGCGCACCTGGTCGACTGGCAAGGCAAGGACTGGACCCCGGCGTCCGGCACCAAGGCTTCGCATCCGAACGCCCGCTTCACCGTGGCTGCAACCCAGAACCCGGTGATTGACCCGGCATGGGATGATCCAGCCGGCGTGCCTATCTCCGCCTTCATCTTCGGCGGCCGCCGCTCCACCACCGTGCCTCTGGTCACCGAAGCGCGCAACTGGATCGAAGGCGTGTACATGGCCGCGACCATGGGCTCCGAAACCACCGCTGCAGCCGCCGGCCAGCAGGGCGTGGTGCGCCGCGACCCGTTCGCCATGCTGCCGTTCATGGGCTACAACATGAGCGACTACTTCCAGCACTGGCTGGACATGGGCAAGCGCCTGGAAGGCAAGGGCGCCACCCTGCCTAAGATCTTCTGCGTCAACTGGTTCCGCACCGACGAAAACGGCCACTTCGTATGGCCAGGCTTCGGCGACAATATGCGCGTGCTGAAGTGGATGCTGGAACGTGTTGAAGGCAATGGCGGCGGCGTCGAAAACATCTTCGGCACCACCCCACGCTACGGCGACATCAGCTGGGACGGCCTGCCATTCACCGCCGAAGAGTTCGAGACCATCACCTCGATCGACAAGGATGCATGGCGCGCGGAACTGAAACTGCACGCAGAATTGTTCGAAAAGCTGGCATACCACCTGCCGCAAGAGCTGAAGGACAATATGGCCAAGCTGGAACAGCGCCTGAACGGCTAAGCTGTTTTCCGCTTCCGCAAAAAAACGCGTCCACGGGGCGCGTTTTTTATTCCCGGTCCGCTGTCGACCATTCCGGCCGCTTCTCGACCGGAACCTCGGCCTGGTCGAAGCTGTCGACCTCTTTCATGGTACGCACCTCGTATAGCGTTTCGAGCCCGGAGAAATGCAGGCCACCGCAATCGGTGGCGACATGCGTGCCATTCTTCCAGAACCAGTATTCCCGAATAATCAACCCGCACTTGCTGGAACGCGTGCGGCCGCCATGATAGACATGCAGCTCGGTCGGCCATCTCCTGCCATCTGCGGCGAAATAGTCAAGTACGAGCCAGGCCGCGGACTCGCCGTCGGGCGCGAGCCGGACATCATCCGCCCGCCGGTCTGTCGTCAACTTGATGTCCTTCCCCGACGCTGTCACGACATGGACATTCCGCGCCTTGTCGGCATAAGCCTTGACCAGGTTGCCTGCGCTGGCGGTGAAACATATCGCAGCAAGTGCGACCGCAGAGGTGAGGCGACGACCCATGATTTCCATCTCCTAAGTATCCAACTACGTATTGTGCGCAGGCAATTCTTTCAATCAGTTATTATTATCGCAATATTGATGAAGATTCGGTGAAGTCAGATGGCAGGAGAAATAATCCGTCAGGGCGATACTACAAGCCATAACGGAACGGTGCTGGAAGGTTCGATGCAGGATATCTGCCACGGCAAGCCTATCGCCTATATCGGGCATAAGGTCCATTGCCCGAAGTGCAAAGGGGATTACCCAATTGTCGAAGGGGCGATGACCTCGACCTTCTATGGCAAAGGCGTCGCCCTTGCCGGAATGAAGACCTCGTGCGGTGCGATCCTGATTCCCAGCCAGTTCACTGACACGGTTGAATACGGCCAGAAGGGACAGGGATCGTCGGGCAGTGCCGCTTCTAGTGCCGCACCTGACGCCATCGTCCCGCCAGTCGCCGCCGCAAATATAGTGGCTCCGGTGAATGGATTTGCCCAGTCCAAGCCCAAGGAAACGCCCGAGAATGCAGCGAAGTTCGATTTGTTTTTCCATGCCAAAGATGAATCGAATCAAACCAGCCTCGCCAATGTCCCTTACCGGATCGTCTTGGACGATGGGCGGGAGTTCATTGGTGTTACCGATAAGAACGGGCATACGGAAAAGGTATTTTCCGATTACGCCCAGAATGCAAAGATAGAGATACCCTACTATGACGTCCGCGACGCTGACTCCACAATCGAACCAGACACCTGCAGTTGTTAATGTTGCCAATGAACTCAGCGGCGAGGTCTGGGTGCCTCGATTTCCTGCAGAAGACACCACAGACTTCCTTACCCCAGACTTTAAAGTTGCGGTTGATGGTTTTAAAGCCGCGTTGGAAGCCGCTGGCGCGCACGTGAAAATTGCGAATACCTTCAGGCCAAAAGAGCGCGCTTACATGATGCACTGGGCTCACAAGATTGCGAGAAACGGATTTAATCCGGCCAGCGTGCCTGCAATGGCGGGAGTTCACATCAGGTGGGATCATCCGACATTAGAACAATCGGTTAGGGCCGCACAAGATATGGTTGATGGATTCCAAATCCAGAACTTGGCTGCCAACACCGCGCCGGCCTTAAATACACTTCACGCAATTGGTGAGGCAATTGACATGTCGATTACCTGGAGTGGCACCATACACGTTGCAAAGAAGGATGGTTCGGTTGTCGAAGTCAACACTCTGCCTCGTACAGGCATGAATCTTCAACTTAAAGAGATTGGGTTAACGTATGGAGTCAAAAAATATGTCGGCGGCAATGCTGATAAGCCGCACTGGTCCACGACTGGGCATTAAAGTGCTTGTCGTCGGGGCGCTTTTGGTTGGTAATCTAGGCTCTGTCTACGCCGAAGCCACGGCTCCCACTCTCATTGGTCACTATTCGAACCAAGTCTGGACTAGGGACGTCGATCCCCATGCCATTTCAGGGTATGCATTGGACCTGTACAAGCAGGGTGATGTCGTATTTGGCAGCATTGGAGTTGCGGTAGGTTCTCCTGAACCAGTAGGCGCGAAGTTGTACGACATTTTGTACGATGAAAAGTCCAAGACACTTTCCTTCAAAGCGAAATACTCTGAAGGAACCCAGTATGGAAAGGATATTCCGCCAGAAAAGAGAGAGGCGAAAGTCATCCTTACTTTTTCTGGGAAACTGAACTCTCACGGGGCTCAGGGTGAAATTGTTCGGCAAGATGGCTACCCACCATTCGCGACAATCGAGAAAAAACGGTCGCTACTGCGGAAGCAGAGCAGTAAATACGTACCGCATGATGTCGAACGATGGAACAAGCGGTTCGTGGACTGAACCGTCTGAACGAAATACAGAAAGCCTCACCGAATTGAACGACACTACTCTCACAACTCTTTTGCTTCCGGCTCCGCTTACTTCAAGCCGTATTGCTTCGGCTGGGGATCAAGCTGATCTCAAAAAATATATGCGATATGCAGACGCTTGGGACTACCAACGGTCCGCAAAACTCTCTCGCTTGCCGAGAGAATTAGTAGATCAGCTAGGTAAGTTCCTTGGTGCTCCTTACGACTCAAAACAGTTTGATGTGGCCGGTCAAGGATGGCAGTATCAAGCCCGGCGAAAAAATCAACGAAAAGAAATGATCAAAAAGTCTCTTGACATGATGTTCGCGAACGGCGCAGAATCGCGTCCACTGATTTTTTATTAACCCGAATTTTCGAAAGGACGACCATGCCACGTAAGGCTATCAACAATCTGCAAATGAGATAGCCCCGCAGCGCGAGCGCTCGGGGCAGGCAATCTAGCCACCCGAGCCGGTCGTTCTTCCAACACGAACCCCGGCCAGGAAACTCGCCGGGGTTTTTGTTTCTACAGCCCCGGCATAACGAAAGACGTTATGCCAATTAAGCAAAGCCTGCACAAAGGCCTGGTGCCTGTGCACATCTATACGGATGACATTGATCATTCGGCCATCCAGCAACTGCTGAATATTTCGAACCTGCCGATCGTGCATCCGCACGTGGCCGCCATGCCCGACGTACACGCCGGCATCGGTGCAACCGTCGGCAGCGTGATCCCGACGCGCGGCGCCATCATCCCTGCCGCTGTCGGCGTCGACATCGGCTGCGGCATGAACGCCGTGCGCACCACGCTGACCGCGAGCCAGTTGCCGGACAACCTGGCGCGCGTGCGCAGCGCGATCGAGACGCTGGTGCCGGTCGGCTTCGAACAGCATGCCTTCGACAAGGTGCGCGGCTCCGCCCACGCCCGCGTCGGGCGGCCGCTGAACGACCGCCTGGACCGCATTGTGGCGCGCCACAAGGGCATCATGAAGATGCAGCACAAGTTCGCGCAGACCTGGATCTGCCAGCTTGGCACCCTCGGCGGCGGCAACCATTTCATCGAGTTGTGTATCGATGAAGCGCAGCGCGTGTGGATCATGCTGCATTCGGGCTCTCGCGGCATCGGCAATGTCATCGGCCGCTACTTCATTTCCGCTGCACGCAAGGAAATGATGCGCCACAAGGTGAACTTGCCGGACCGTGACCTGTCCTACTTCAGCGAAGGTTCGGAACTGTTCGACGACTATGTGGAAGCGGTGGACTGGGCCCAGGACTATGCCATGTTGAACCGGCGCGAAATGATGCGCCGCGTGGTGGCCGCACTGGAGCCGCACGTCCCGCCGTTCAAGCTCGATGGCGAGGCGATCAACTGCCACCACAACTACGTGGCGCAGGAATCGCATTTCGGCCACAAGCTGTACGTCACCCGCAAGGGCGCCATCTCGGCGCGCGAAGGCGAGCTGGGGATCATCCCCGGCAGCATGGGTGCCCGCAGCTACATCGTGCGCGGCAAGGGCAACGAGCAATCGTTCTGCTCCTGCTCGCACGGCGCCGGACGGCGCATGAGCCGCAGCGAGGCGAAACGGAAATTCAACCGTTTCGACCTGGCTGAACAGACGCAAGGCATCGAATGCCGCAAGGACGGTGGCGTGGTGGATGAAATCCCCGCCGCCTACAAAGACATTGACCAGGTCATGGCACACCAGTCCGACCTCGTCGAAATCGTGCACACGCTGAAGCAAGTCGTGTGCGTGAAAGGATAAGCAATGAAGGTAACCATCAAACTACCCAAGCCGCGCAACCCGCTGGCCGTGCTGGCGCGCCAGCGCAAGGCCGGCGGCCACCAGCGCGTCGAACAATCTCGGCGCGCGTTGAAACAGCAACTGCGCCGCCAGCTGGAGCGGGAGGAATAAGCGCAAGGCTTGCGGCATAAGCGCCCCGTCGTGCCGCTTCGTAGCTGTGAACCTTGCTCGACTTTGTGCGTGCGCTACTGGCCGGAGGTAACGGACATCGGTGGCAACCCCATCATCTTGCGGCGGATATTGAGCTCGTTTTCGTCTTCGATCACGACCGGCTTGCCGCTGGCGAGCTGGGTGCCGTAGCGTTGCGGCAGGCCCTTGGCGACACGCAGCCGGTCTTCGGCTTGCGCCAGTTGCGCTCCCGGCACGTCGTTCTCTGCTTGAGCCTCACGCAAGGCAGGCAGCAGGGCTTCTAGTTCTTTCTCCGGCATGCGCATCAAGACCGTGAACGCATTTTGCGACAGCTCGGGGCCCGCGAAGCGCGTGCCGGGCCAGCCGTGCGAGGCGACGATGGTCTTCAGCCGCGCCAGTTCCTTGCGGTCGCGCGCTGCATCGCGCTTGCCGGGGGCGCCCATCCCTTCCAGCGCGCGGATGGCGGCCAGCTCGCGGGTATCGAGCACCTTGCGCTTGATGATGATTTCTTCGCCGACGATCGAGGTGGTTGCAGCGCCCGTGCGGATGGTCACCCGCACATTGCCGCGCGCATGGGTGGTGCCGCGGTTATCCTGCTCGACCTGGTTCGCTTCCACCTGCATCGTGTGCTGCTGGCCGATGGGCAGCATGATGCGTGCGACTTCCTTGCCCGCCGCCAGCGTCTGCACGCTGATGCGGCTTGGCTCAGCCGCAATGGCAAGCCCCTGGCAGGCCAGCAGCAGCGGTAGCGCAAGCTTGTAAATGCTTATCATGACTTACGGTAGCAAACCTGTGCAAACCGCGGTGCACGGATGGTTGCGTGATAAAGAGTGACTTTTTGCAAGCCATTCCCGGCTATCATTTCCAGTTCATTTTTTTGGGGGGAATATGGCGGAGCTCGAAGTGGCAAAGCACGGCAAGAACGTCATCAATATGGCGGCCAGCAAACAGCATGGCCTGGCGCACAAGCTGAAAGAGATTGCGCTGGAAATCGCGATCATCGTGTTCGCGGTCAGCATCAGCATCTGGTTCCACAGCATGAGCGAGCATCGGCACGAGCAGCAACAGGTGCGCGTTTTCCTGCTTGGCTTGAAGGCCGACCTGGTGGCTGATACCAAACAACTGAACTGGCTTCCGGGGGCCTACCGCGAATCCGATACCGACTTCCGCTACCTGGCCGAACTCGATCCCAAAGGAAGTCCGGATGCGGAAAAGTTCGAGCCTGCGTGGCTCATGGTCTACTCGAACCGCTTCTTCATACCTATCAACAGCCGCTTTGAAGGCTTCAAGTCGAGCGGTAAACTGATCAATATCGAGGACGAGGAACTGCTGAACGACATCCTTACGCTGTACCAGGAATAGCATCGCGTGATCCAATTGTCGGAGGGCGGCTGGCGCAGCAGGCATGAAAAACTGCACAACTACCTCGACGTCGCGCTGGAGCAGGGCGACAGCATCGAGCAGCGTTACCATGTGCTGGCCACACCGAACGGCAAGCGCCTGCTGCGCAATTCCATCGCGGTTCCGCAACTGTATGAGCGCTATGCCAATGCGGCAAAGCTGAGCGAAAAGATCATCAAACGCATTGATGTCCTGTACAAGAACGCTGAGTGAATATTTATTCAAAGTTTTTCTTGACACCACATTCGCGTAGAGAGCAGAATCAGCGCTCGTTAGTTTCATAACCCAGATTAAGAAAGGACAGTCATGCGCAATATCGCTATCACCTGCATTAAGCACACCAGATAGCCCTGATGCGCGTGCGCTCGGGGCTTCTGGCAAATCGCCACCCCCGAGCCGGACGTCCCACGACAAAAACCCCGGTAAGGATACTTGCCGGGGTTTTTGTTTTTTGGTCCCGGCGCAAGGAGGAAAGGAATCATGGAGATCCAACTCAAAGCTGTCACCCGGCAGAACTTCGACGACATCACCGACTTGCGGCTGCTGGACTATCAACGCGATTACATCGCCAGCAATGCCTACTCGATCGCCCAAGCCAGCTTCTACCCGGAGATGCAGGCGCGCGCCATCTACGCCGGCAGTGAGCTGGTTGGCTTTCTGATGTACGTCGACCTGAAACTGGAGGGGCAACCCGGCGAGTTTGGCGTGTGGCGCTTGATGGTGGACCTGCCTCACCAGGGCAAGGGCTACGGCCGCCAGGCGCTGCAGGCGGCGCTGGCCGAGATCCGGGCGCGCGGCGGCGTGCGCAAGATCTGGATCAGCTACCAGCCGGACAACACCCGGGCCAAAGAGCTATACGCCAGCATGGGCTTCGTCGAAACCGACGTCGACGAAGATGGCGAAATGAATGCAGTACTAGAGCTGTAACGAAGAAGAAGGAGTCATTAATGAGGCCATACCAACGCTTCCTGAGGAAATGGATCACCACCAACCTGCACGTGGTCACCAAGGAGAATTTTGCCAACATCGCCGAACTCGAATTGCACGAGCACCAGCAGGACCATGCACCTGCCACCATGTATGCGATTGCGGAAGCCAGCTTCCACCCCAACTACCACTGCCGCGCCATCGCCGACAAGGATGGCGTGGTGGGCTTCCTGATGTACGCCGCGCCTGGCGCCGACGATGAACCCGGCGACTATGCGATCTACCACTTGATGGTGGACCGCCGCTTCCAGGGCCGGGGACATGGCCGCCGTGCCGTCGAACTGGCATTGGCGGAAATCCAGAAGCATGGGGACGTGCAGCGTATCTGGACCAGCTACCTTCCCGGCAACGCCGTGGCGAAGGAACTCTACGCCGCCTGCAGTTTCATCGAGGCCGGCGTAGAGGAAGACGGCGAGATGTACGCCGTCTGGAGCCCCGATCCTTACTGAGCGAAGGACAGGCTATAGGCACCGGTCGAGTAGCTGCCGTAGCTGGTAGCTTCGATGGTGTAGGTGCCGCTGGACGGAAGGGTGAAGCTGATGCGCGAGTTGGTGCCGCCACCGCCATCGTCGTCCGACCTGACTACGTTCCCTGCCGGATCGCGCAGGTACAGGTAGGTGTCGAAGCTCGATGAGGACATGACGATCGTCGCGACCTTGCCGCCGGTGCCGGAGAAGGTATAGCGGTCGGTGTAGTAGCTGCCGCCGCGGGCGCCGGCCGGGCAGCCGTTCGACTTGAGCGAGCCGCTGACCGGGGTGCCGCTGGTAATCGGCGTGCTGCAGGCAGTCGCCTGGCCCGATGCCTGGTTCAGGCTGACCGACAAGCTTGGACCGGAACCCGACAAGGTGGTCGTTGCGCTGCGCGCGGCGCCGGTATTGGCGCTGGCCGAGTAGCTGATACTGCCATTGCCGCTACCGCTGCGGGTACCGGTGAGCGTGAGCCAGCTTGGCACCGTGCCAAGGGACCAGGTGCAGGCGGCATTGGCGGTGACGGTAAAGCTGCCGCTGCCGCCTGCGGCAGGAATACTGGCACTGGACGGCGTGATGCTCCAGGATGCGCATGGCGAAGCGGCCTGGCTCATATTGAAGGTCGAGGCTATGCCAGGAGCGGTCAGCATGCCCGAGCCGCTGCGCGCCGCACCGGTGTTGGCCGGCCCCGTGATGGTGAAGCTGCCATTGCCGGTACCGGTGGCGCCGGCCGAAACGGTGGCCCAGCTTGGCGCACTGATCGACCAGGTGCAGGTCGTAGCTGCCGCGACGGTGCCGGTTGCCGTGCCGCCGGTTGCCGGGAAGGTGCTGGTGTTCAGGCTAATGGTGGGCACGGTCGGGCAAGGCCGGCCATCCTGGGTGAAGGTGAACGTAACGTACTGGCCTTTGGCGACCAGTTGGCCCGAACCGCTGCGCGCGGCGGGGTCATTGTTAGCGGGGACCGTGAAGGCGATGCTGCCGTTGCCGGTACCGCTGGTGGCGCCGGTTGCCGTCACAAAACTCGGCATGGAGGCGACGCTCCATGGGCAGGTGGCGGCGGCTGTCACGCTGAGCGTACCACTGGCGCCGAGGTTACCAACGTTAAATGGATTGGGCGACACAACCGGCGCCGATGGGCAGTTTGGGGATGCTCCTTGTGTGGCGTTGACGCTGGCGTTGGCGAGCATGAAGCTGGCATTGCGCGCGGCACCGGTCTGGTTGGGGGCCGCGGTGAAGACCACCTCCATCAGGCCACTCTCGGGCATCTGCTGCACGTTGCCGCCGTTGACGGTCAACCAGGATGGGAGTTCGGCGGCTTCGAAGCGGCAGCCAGGTGCAGCGGTCACCACGAAACTGGCAGCGCCGCCGTCGCCGGCGAAGTCCTGGTCGGGCGACATAACCTCAGTCACCTGGCCGGCGCAGGCTGGCTCCCAGATCGCCGCATACGAGGTGGCTTCGTTCAGCTCGGAGCCGCCGGTAATCAGTACCCTGCCGTCGGGCAGGCGCGCAACGGCGTTGTCGCGCGCGATTTTGCGCTGGGGACCGGTCAGGTTCCAGGTGCCGGTGGCAGCCTGGTAACGCATGAGCTGGCGAGTCCAGTCGGCGGTATAGACGATGTCGCCGTTCGGCAGCAGCTTGGCGCTCCTCGGTTCGAAGCTGGTTGGCATGGTGGCGCCGGTCGAGAACTGGCCTGCGGCGGGATCGTAGATTTCCGTGCTGCTTTGCGACCACTCCCTGCGGCCCCCGGCAACCAGGACAGTACCGTTGCCGAGTACGACAGGTTGCAGCGTGTTGCGCGGCTCATTCATCTGGCCGGTGGCGCTCCATTGGTTGGTGGCCGGGTCCCACAGCTCGGCATTCCTGCTATAGCCATCCGAGGAGAGGCCGCCCATTTTCAGGACGCGGCCATCCGGCAGCACCACCAGGCCGGAGTCGTAAGCGCGTTCCACCATCGGCCCGGTGCGGGTGAACAGGCCGCTGGATGGATTGAAGACGTCGGCCTCCAGGCCGCCGGCGCGCTTGTCGAGCAACATGACGCGCCCATCGTTCAGCAGGAGGCCGATCGCATCGGCCAGCGTGGTGTTCATTGGGCCGGTCATATTCCATTGGCCGGTGGCCGGGTCGTAAATCTCCGCCGTGTTGGTGTAATAGCCATTAGTCGACATGCCGCCGGCGACCAGGATGCGGCCGTCCAGCAGGGTGACCGCAGCGTGGCTGCGGCGCGGCATCAGCATCGGCGCTCCGGGGGTAAATTGCCCGTTCACCGGATCGTAGATCTCGGTGCTGGAATAGATGTTGCTACCGGGTTGCGGGGCACCGCCTGTCAGCATGATGCGGCCGTCAGGCAGCGTGCTGGCCTGGTGGAACATGCGCGGCACGGTCATGGTGCCGGTTGAAATCTGGGCCTGTGCGGACAGGGTGGCGCAGGCCAGCAGGGCAGCAGACGCGAGATGGCGCAGTGGGGGCAGGTTCAAAATTTTCTCCTTGGAATATTTCCCGCATACAACTTTAGTCAGATTTGCAAAATAGTCAATCAAAAACAATAACGAAAATATTTAGGTTTGATATTTCGCACATGTGTGCTAAAGTTCGCTACATGGACACCTTGACCGCGAAAAGCGAAGCGACTTTTGCCACCATCCTCGATGCCGCCATGGAAATGGCGGCGGCGGAAGGCATCGGCAAGCTGTCGCTGGGCGAGATCGCCAAGCGCACCGGCATCAGCAAGAGCGGGGTGTTTTCGCGCGTTGGCTCGCTGGAGCAGTTGCAGTGCGCGGTGCTGGATGAATACGACCGCCGCTTTGCCGCCGAAGTGTTCATGCCATCGCTCACGCTGCCGCGCGGCTTGCCGCGGTTGCAGGCACAGGTAGCAGCCTGGTTCCAGCGCGCGGCCGACGAGGCGCTGCGCACTTCCTGCCTGTACACGGCGGGCGCCTTCGAGTTCGACGATTATGAAGGAAGCGCGGTGCGCGACCGCCTGGCGCAGGGTGCGCTGGCCTGGCGCGCTTCGCTGCGCAAGACCATCCTGCAGGCGATGGAAGCCGGCCAGTTAAGGCCGGACACCGAACCCGAACAACTGGTGTTCGAGATTTACAGCCTGGTAGTGGGCCTGCTGCACGACGCTCGCTTCCTGCGTGACGAGCAGTCGCCGCGCCATGCGCAGCGCGCGTTCAACCGCCTGATTTCGACGTACAAGAGTTTCAACGATTTGTGATTTTGGGTTGCCGCGGGTTCGCCTGCGGCCTTTTTTTAACCGAACTTCGCACGGGTGTGCGAAATTGGAGAAAGAAAATGCGATTCCTTCTTTTGCTGGTGCCGGTCGGCATCTACTTTGTGAGCCATAGCAGCTTGTGGGGCATCCTGCGCGGGCTGCCGAAGAACAATAGCGATTTTGGCGAAAACTATTAAGGAGCGGCCATGGTTCTCGACTTCTACTTTGATTTCGCTTCCGGCTATTCCTACTTTGCTGCACGCCGCATCGAATGGCTGGCGGCAGCCAATGGCGCTACCGTGCGCTGGCATCCGGTGCTGCTGCCGGCGCTGACCCAGGTGACCGGGGTGCTGCCGTCGCCGGTGGTGCCGGTCAAATGGAAGTACGTCACGCGCGACATGCAGCGCACGGCGCAGGAGGAGGCGATCCCCTTCAATCCCTCCGGCGCCTTCCCGCAAATGCTGATAGCGCCGGGGCGCGCCATGCTGTGGGTGCGGGCCAACCATGGCGAAGATGCGGCGGTGTCGTTTGCGCGCACCTGCTTCCAGGCCTACTACGCCGACGGCGTGGATATCGCGGACAAGGCGGTGTTGCTGGGGATTGCTGAGAGCCAGGGCATTGATGGTTCGGCCTTCCTGGCGGGCATGGAGGATGCCGCGATCAAGACGCAGTTCAAGCAGGGCAATGAGGAGGCGCTGGCGCAGGGCGTGTTCGGTGTACCGTTCGTGCTGGCGGATGGGGAACCGTTCTGGGGCTACGACCGCTTCCCGCAACTGGAGCGTTGGCTGGCCGCGTTACGCCGCGCGGCGTAAGTCGAAAAGCGCATTGCCGTCAGGCTTGCGCTACATCGATCCATTCGGCACCTGTCAGCGTTGCCATGCGCTCGGGGCAGATGCGCACTGCGGCATTGATCGCGCCGCCGGCGGGAATCACTTCGCTGAAGGCGCGCAGCGAAACATCGCAATAAACCGGGATCGGCCCGGGCAGGCCGAAAGGACAGACTCCGCCGACCGGGTGACCGGTCAGCGCTTCCACTTCATCCGCACCCAGCATGCGCGCGGTGGCGCCGAAGTGGGCCTTGAACTTCTTGTTGTCCAGCCGCGCATCGCCGCGCGTTACCACCAGGACGATGCCTTCCTTCATGCGCAGCGACAGCGTCTTGGCGATCTGGCCCGGCTCGACGCCGTGTGCAGCGGCAGCCAGGGCCACGGTGGCCGTGCTTTCCGCCAGTTCGATGACTTCCAGGTCCGGCGCGTGCTGCGCCAGGAAGTGTTTGACGGAATGCAGGCTCATTATTTCTTCTTCAGAAGAGGGCCGAGGTACTTGCCGGTCACGCTGGCCGGATTGGCCGCCACTTCTTCCGGCGTGCCGCTAGCGATGATCTGGCCACCGCCGGCGCCGCCTTCCGGACCAAGGTCGACGATCCAGTCGGCAGTCTTGATCACGTCGAGGTTGTGCTCAATGATGACCAGGGTGTTGCCGTGGTCGCGCAGGCGGTGGATCACCTTCAGCAGCAGGTCGATATCGTGGAAGTGCAGGCCGGTGGTCGGCTCGTCCAGGATATATAGCGTGCGGCCCGTGTCGCGCTTGGACAGTTCGAGCGACAGCTTGACGCGCTGCGCTTCGCCGCCGGACAGCGTGGTGGCGCTTTGCCCCAGCTTGATGTAACCCAGGCCGACGTCCAGCAGGGTTTGCAGCTTGCGCGCGATGACCGGTACGGCCTTGAAGAATTCGTGCGCGTCTTCCACCGTCATGTCCAGCACTTCGGTGATGCTCTTGCCCTTGTAGTGCACTTCCAGCGTTTCGCGGTTATAGCGCTTGCCGTGGCAAACGTCGCATGGCACGTACACGTCCGGCAGGAAGTGCATTTCGACCTTGATCACGCCGTCGCCCTGGCAGGCTTCGCAGCGGCCGCCCTTGACGTTGAACGAGAAGCGGCCAGCCGAGTAGCCGCGCTCTTTCGCCACCGGCACGGTGGCAAACAGGTCGCGGATCGGCGTGAACAGGCCGGTATAGGTGGCCGGGTTGGAACGCGGCGTGCGGCCGATCGGCGCCTGGTCGACCGAGATCACCTTGTCGAAGTGTTCCAGGCCGCTGATCGAGTCGTGCGGCGCCGGCTCGGTCTGGGAGCCGAACAGGTGGCGCGACAGCGCAGGGTACAGGGTGTCGTTGACCAGGGTCGATTTGCCGGAGCCGGAGACGCCGGTCACGCAGGTCATCAGGCCGACCGGCAGGTTGAGCGATACCTTTTTCAGGTTGTTGCCGGTGGCGCCGGTGATGGTCAGCTGGCGCTGGGGATCGGCCACATGGCGCTTCTTCGGTACCGCGATCTGCAGCTTGCCGCTGAGGTATTGCGCGGTCAGCGACTCCTTCGATTTCAGGATGTCCTTCAGCGGGCCGGCAGCGATCACGTCGCCGCCATGCACGCCGGCGCCTTTACCCATGTCGACCACGTAGTCGGCGGTGCGGATCGCGTCTTCATCGTGTTCCACCACCAGCACCGAGTTGCCGATATCGCGCAGGTGCTTGAGGGTGTCGATCAAGCGGTCGTTGTCGCGCTGGTGCAGGCCGATCGACGGCTCGTCCAGCACGTACATCACGCCGGTCAGGCCGGAGCCGATCTGCGAAGCGAGGCGGATACGCTGGGCTTCGCCGCCCGACAGGGTGTCGGCGCTGCGCTCCAGCGACAGGTAGTCCAGGCCCACATTGTTCAGGAAGGTCAGGCGCGAAACGATTTCCTTGATCACGCGGTCGGCAATGTCCTTCTTGGCGCCCTTCAGCTTCAGTTGCTCGAAGTAGGACAGCGTATCGCGCAACGGCTTGTCCGCGATCTGGTAGATCGCGCGTTCCTGCTTGCCGGTGCCGATCTTCACGTGGCGAGCTTCCACGCGCAGGCGTGCGCCTTCGCAGCTCGGGCACTTCTTCTCGTTGATGAACTTCGCCAGTTCTTCCTTCACCGCCATCGAATCGGTTTCGCGGTAGCGGCGCTGCAGGTTGTTGACGATGCCTTCGAAGGTGTGTTCCTTGACCACGGCGCGGCCGCGCTCATTCATGTAGGTGAACGGGATGGCGGTCTTGCCGGAGCCGTGCAGCACCACGTCCTGCGCTTTCGCAGGCAGTTGCTCGAATGGCGTATCGAGTTCGAAATCGTAGTAGGCCGCCAGCGCCGCCAGCATCGAATAGTAGAACTGGTTGCGGCGGTCCCAGCCCTTCACCGCGCCGGATGCCAGCGACAGGTTGGGGAAGGCGACGATGCGGCGCGGGTCGAAGAACTCGATATGGCCCAGGCCATCGCACTCGGGGCAGGCGCCCATCGGGTTATTGAAGGAGAACAGGCGCGGCTCCAGTTCCTGCAGCGAGTAGCCGCAGGTGGTGCAGGCGAACTTGTTGGAGTAGACGTGTTCGGCGCCGGTGTCCATTTCGTAGGCGATGGCGCGGCCATCGGCCAGGCGCAGCGCGGTTTCGAACGATTCGGCCAGGCGCTGCTTGATCTCTGCGTTGACTTTCACACGGTCGATCACCACGTCGATGGTGTGCTTCTCGGTTTTCTTCAGCTTGGGCAGGTCGTCCACTTCATAGATCTTGGCGTCGTGGGTGCCGCTCTGCACGCGGAAGCGCACGAAGCCCTGGGCCTGCATTGCTTCGAACAGGTCGGCGTGTTCGCCTTTGCGGTTGGCCACCACCGGCGCCATGATCATCAGCTTGGTGCCTTCGGGCATGGCCAGCACGGCGTCGACCATCTGCGACACCGATTGCGCAGCCAGCGCGTGGTCCGGGTGGTTGATGCAGTAAGGAGTGCCGACGCGCGCGTACAGCAAACGCAGGTAGTCGTGGATCTCGGTCACGGTGCCCACGGTCGAACGCGGATTGTGCGAGGTGGCCTTCTGTTCGATCGAGATCGCAGGCGACAGGCCTTCGATCATGTCCACGTCCGGCTTTTCCATCAGTTGCAGGAACTGGCGCGCATAGGCCGACAGCGACTCGACGTAGCGGCGCTGGCCTTCAGCGTACAGGGTGTCGAACGCCAGCGACGACTTGCCGGAGCCGGACAAGCCGGTGATCACGATCAGCTTGTTGCGTGGCAGGTCGAGGTTGATGTTTTTCAGGTTGTGCGTGCGCGCACCGCGGATGCGGATCTCTTCCATGCGTGGATACCTTTCGGGGTCAGCCCGATACTATAGCGTCGAATGAATTCTTGCGCCGCGCCCTGGATACACCAAGCCCAGCGTCAAATACTGTACATATTACCAGTATTCGGGCGATACGTCAGGTAGCCCATGATGGCGCCGGTGATGGATGCCTCGATGTCGGCCATTTCGAAGCCCGGCGCGTCGATCACGGCGGCGTGCACCATCGATTCCATGATCTGAAGGACAACCCAGGTGGCCAGGTCCAGGTTGGGCGGCACGATGTCGGTTCGCCAATCCTCCAGCAGCGCGCGCACGCGCTTGAAGATGCCCTGGTCGGCCTCGTTTTCCGACTGCGGCGCATCGAAATACGGGAATTGCAGTTCCAGCATCTTGTGCAGGTCCGGCTCCAGCAGGTGGGCCGCGAGCAGCGCCTGCACCAGCGCACCGATATGGCCGGCGAGCGTCGGTTCGTAAGGTCTTGCCAGCACTTCTTCCACCGTTTGCTGCACTTGCTCGGCGTGGCGCTGGTGCAGGGCCGCGATCAGCGCATCCTTGTTCTTGAAGTACTGGTAGAGCGAGCCGATGCTGATGCCGGCCTTCTCCGCGATCAGGTTGGTATTGGTTCCGGCGTAGCCATGCTCGGAAAAAATGCGAGCCGTTGCCTCCAGTATCACCTCGACGGTGGCTTTGGAACGCGCCTGGCGCGGGGCTTTGCGGGGTTGCGGGATGTCGACCATGGGCGTTTTGGAATGCGAGTTTTCGCGGGGTGTTGTTGATTTTAGAATTTTGGCTGTATGTGAGCAAATGCTCGCATTCTAAGAATTCATTGTCAACCATGAAAGATTTTATATGAGCCCGCCCAAAGATTTCGCTTCTCCCACCACGGCCGCTGCCCCGCAGGCCGTCAATGTGGCAACCAGGATTTTTCCTATCGTGCTGGCGGTGTTTGCCAGCTTCCTCGCCATTGGCATCGCGCTGCCTGCGCTGCCACTGCACGTGCATGACCGCCTTGGCCTGAGCACCCTGATGGTCGGCGTCGTCGCCGGTGCCCAGTTTGTCGCCGCGCTGCTGACCCGCGCCTGGGCCGGTGGACTGTGCGACGTCCGCGGTTCCAAGCGCGCCGTAATGACCGGCTTTGTGCTGGCCGTTACCTCCGCGCTGGCCTACTTTGCTTCCTTGTCGATGGTCGCGCAGCCGGAGGCATCGGTCGCGGTGCTGATCGCCGGACGCATCCTGCTGGGCGGCGCCGAAAGCCTGATCGTCACAGGCGCCCTGAGCTGGGGCGTCTGCCTGGCCGGGCCGCAAAACGCGGGCAAGGTCATGGCCTGGGTCGGCATTGCGATGTACGGCGCCTACGCTGCCGGCGCGCCGGCCGGGATGGCGCTGTACCAGCAGGTCGGTTTCCACGGCATCGCCTTTGCCGGCATGCTGGCGCCGGTGTTGGCACTGCTGGTGCTCGCCAATATCCAAGGCCTGCCGCCGGCCAGCGCGCGCCGCATCCCGTTCTATAAGGTACTGGGCGCGGTGTGGTGGCCTGGCATGGGGCTGGCGTTTTCCAGCGTCGGCTTTGGCGTGATTACCGCCTTTATTTCGCTGCTGTTCACGGCCAAGGCGTGGGGCAGCCCGTCGCTGGCGTTCACCGCCTTCGGCGCGGCCTTCATCGGCGCCCGCCTGCTGTTCGGCCACTTGCCGGACAAGATCGGCGGCGCGCGCGTGGCGCTGGTGTGCGTTCTGATCGAAGCAGCCGGCCAATTGTGCATCTGGCAAGCGTCGGCACCGCCGCTGGTGTACGTCGGCGCCGCGCTGACAGGCTTTGGCTATTCACTGGCCTTTCCCGGTTTCGGCGTAGAGGCGGTCAAGCGCACTCCACCGCAAAGCCGCGGCGCGGCGATGGGAGCCTACGTTGCCTTCCTCGATATTTCGCTTGGCCTGACCGGTCCGCTGGCCGGTGCGCTGGCTGGCGCGCATGGCGTCAATGCAGTCTACCTGGCTGGCTGCGGGGCGGTTTCCTGTGCACTCGTGATCGCATTGCGACTGCTGAAGCCGCCACGCGCTAACCCGACAACAAATTGAGCTGTGTCAGTTCCCTCTATATTTGATAGCAAATTAATTTAGGGTAAACTCCGTGGTTTTGGGGCCGTCGGAACAGCCCCTACACCCCTTCAGGAGTTTCATAAATGGCATCAGTCAACAAAGTGATCATCGTCGGCAATCTGGGTCGCGATCCGGAAATCCGCTACATGCCTAGCGGTGACGCGATTGCCAACATCGCCGTGGCTACCTCGTATCGTTCGAAAGACCGCAACACCGGCGAACAAAAAGAGCTGACCGAGTGGCACCGTATTTCCTTCTTCGGCCGCTTGGCTGAAATCGTCGGCCAGTACCTGAAAAAAGGTTCTTCCGTCTACGTTGAAGGCCGCCTGCAGACCCGCAAATACACCGACAAGGACGGCATCGAAAAGTACGCGACCGACATCATCGCTGAAAACATGCAGATGCTGGGCGGCCGTGGCGATGGCGCCGGCATGGGTGGCGGTATGGGCGGTGGCGACGACATGGGCTACGACGCACCGGCCCCACGCCAGGCTCCACGTCCACAGGCAGCTCCGGCACCGGCACCACGTCCGGCAGCGCGCCCGGCGCCTAACTTCTCCGATATGGACGACGATATTCCGTTCTAAGCAACGGTAGATGCACGAACAAAACCCTGCAAGTCCAAGACTTGCAGGGTTTTTTCTTTCAGGATCGGGCGTACTGGCTTGGCGGCAGCCCTACGTGCCTGCTGAACGCTACGCTGAAGGCGCTGGAGGAACCATAGCCTATGCGTTCGGCGATGCTTAAAACGGAAAGTTCATTGGCGCGCAGCAGCTCTTTTGCAATCTCCATGCGCCACGCCAGCAAATAGTCCATCGGCGCCTTGCCAACCGCATTGTTGAAGCGTTCGAAAAATGCCGTGCGCGAGAGCGCTGCAATCTTCGCCAGCTGCTCGATCGTCCATGCATGGCCGATGCGCGCATGCATGGCTCTCAGCGCCGGAGCCAGCCTCGCGTCTCCCAATCCCCGCAACAGTCCCGGCGGCGCGTTGCCTGTAGTCGTTGATCGCATCGCTTCCACCAGCAGGAGTTCAGCCAGTCGGGCGAGCATGAATTCGCTGCCGGGTTTTTGGCCGGCAGATTCATCTTCGACCATTTTCACCAGCAGCGGCAGCCGCTCTGATTCCCGCACATGCACAAGGCCAGGCAGCAAGGAGACCAGCAAGCCCGGATCGTGGCAGTCGAACAGGAAAGCACCGCCTAGGGAGCGCATATCGGCAGGTCCATCCTGATCGCCATAGCGCAGTTCCTTGCGCTCGTCCGCGACCTTGTTTGGGTCCAGGTACACCGGAGGCGCCGGCGTGAAGCTCGACAGGGTAAAGGCCGGGGTGGCTGGCAGCAGGATGAAATCGCCCGCTTCAATCGACACCGGCTCGTGACCATCCACCGACAGCAGGCAGCCGCCTTCCAGTACGATGCAAAAGCTGGGCAGGCCATATTCGGCGTAGCGGACTGCCCAGTTCCCCTTGCCGCTGATGGTGTTGGTGAAGGCCGCATGCGGCCGCAAAAGCCTGACCACCTCCGATAGCGGGTCCGAGGTTTTTGGACTTTCGCTAAACATATTAGGACTCTGCGTTATCGATCATCCGGCAATCTTCCTTTATCGTTCACTCCGAGTCAACCACACTTGGAGCTGGAAATGAAAACTGTACTGATCACTGGATGTTCCTCCGGATATGGCCTGGAAACCGCCCGGCACTTTCTCTCGCAAGGCTGGAAAGTCATTGCCACCATGCGCTCGCCGCGCACGGACCTGCTTCCCGCGTCGAGCAGGTTGCGCGTGTTGCAGCTGGACGTTACCCAGCCTGACAGCATCGCACGTGCGCTGGACGAAGCCGGGCCGATCGACGTGCTGGTAAATAATGCGGGCCTCGGCTTGTTCGGCGCGTTCGAGGCAACGCCGATGGCCACAGTGCGCGAGATTTTCGAGACCAACACTTTTGGCGTGATGGCGATGTGCCAGGCTGTCATCCCGCAATTCCGGCAACGCCGCGCAGGCACGATCGTGAACGTGACGTCCAGCGCAACGCTGGCCCCGTTTCCTTTGGTTGCAGCCTATACGGCCAGCAAGATGGCGATTGAAGGATTCACAGCATCGCTCGAACTCGAGCTGAACGAATTCGGCATTTGCAGCAAACTGGTCGAGCCGGGCTACGGTCCTTCCACCAGCTTCACGGCTAACGGCCAGCAGCGCATGCAAGGCCTGATTCCTTTCGCCTATGAGCCTTTTGCGCACCGCGTGTTTGCCGGTTTCGCAAATCTCGCCGCAGTGACGAAGGAGTCCGACGTGGCCGAGGTTGTGTGGACGGCCGCCAACGATTCCTCGGGTCGATTGCGCTTCGCAGCCGGTGCTGATGCGCTGGCTCTGCTGTAGCACCCAGGCGGCCTATCCGCCTCTGCGGATAGGCCGTTTTTGCCATTATTGAGCAAATTTAATCGCTGCTCGCTTGATGGTGACGGAACCTGCTGCTTTAGGGAATTGGAGGCCTACCCCCACCGCGTTCGGAATGGTGAAGGCAGAACATGTGAACTCTGTATCCTGATCTGCAACCAGCGCTTGATTCGCGGTCCAGCACTTAAACTCGGAAGCAGCCCAATTCGCGGAATAAGCGTAGAATTGCAAAATGGAATCCATCCCACCATTTCGATTTGAAACGAATGCCTGATCAAAATTGAGGACCATTTTCCAGGTCGCGCCATTCAAATTCACTGGATTGGCAAAGGTATAGCTGGCCGCCGCACCCGCCTGGTTCAGAACGAACCGCATGTTTGAACCCGAACTCGTATCGGCCGCGCCGCTGCTCACAGTCCAGCTATTTGGGCGCGCACTTAATACAACACCTTTTCCTGCGCCTGCCAGAAGTGAATCAAGAATTTGGGGATCATTCACAGCCGGAGCGGTGCGGTTAAACAAGTCTACCGCAGATCCAATCTCCCAATAGAATGGCACCATGCCATTGGCAAGCGCCGTTTGGGTGACATATTGAGAATAATATGCCCGCGAAGCGCGATGCAGAGCAAGGTTATCGCCAGTCAGTTGAGTACGCAACGCCGCCTCGAACTCTCCCAACACTACCGGGATTCCGTGGTCCGCGAATTTTGCCTTCATTTTGGCAAACTCCGCATTCACAAAAGGCTCTTCCTCACGAGTCGCGTTTCGAGTGGTGTCAGTCGTCGAGTGGAAGCCGTTACCCCAGTAGTAGAACATGGAGGCATACCATTCGTCTTGCGTCTGGATCGACCAGCTGAATGGGTAAAAATGCACTTCCGCCATTTGGCGACCCGTTACCGTGTCGGACGGCATGACATTCCAACTATCGGCAGCCAAATCGATGTTGGTTTGTGGCGCTTGGACGATCAACACACGATAGGCGTTTCGACCACCCGTCGAGCGCACCGCATTGACGAATGTTTGGTGATAGCTTTCAAGAACTGCTATTTCGGCTGCATCGTCGGCATCCGGCTCATTGGCGCTTGCAAACATGACATGCTCGTCAAAGTCACGCAGTTGCGTGGCAATTTGCTCCCAATAGGCTTTCTGTTTGGCGTTGACCGCTTCCTTCTTATCCTCGGTAAAATTCTTCTCCAGCCAACCGCCATCCCAATGGATGTTAACGATGACGTAAAGCCCGTTATCCACCGCGTACTGCACCACTTGCTTTACGCGGTTGAGCCAAGCGTCACTGATTTTTCCAGTCTTCTGGTCGGCATACTGATCCCACGACACGGGAATCCGGATCGCGTCAAAACCGCTGTCCTTCACCAGTTTGACGTAAGCGGCAGAAACCATGGGGTTGCCCCAGCAGGTCTCCGCCGCCGGGGTGCAACCATAAGCTTCCATCGTATTGCCAACGTTCGTTCCCAGCTTGATTTTGGCGGCCAGCTGCATGGCGTTACTGCTCATGCCAGTCGCATTCGGGGCAATTGGATTGGTGTTGTAGCTCGGATAAAGAGGAACCTTGATCGTAAAATCTCGATAGGTTTTTGCGCCGCAAGTGTTGGTATAGGCAGCTGTCGCAGTACAGCTAGCGCTTGGCGTCAGTGTTTGCTCACGCGCAGTACCTGTGGTCCCACAGTCTCCACTCCATAGCCAGGACCCACCCTGAGTTGGTTGCGGCCCCAATACGATTTGAGTTCCGGCATTCACCGATGCAGTTGCTGTTTGATTCCAGACGCCAGCTACCTTGACATAGGGTGTTACCGCAGTCGGAGTGCAGGTTTGAGCCTGCACGCTTACAGCGCTTCCTGATAATGCCAGAAGAAGGGATGTAACAATTAAACGCTTATTCTCCATTTTTTTACCTTATCGATATTAATATTGTGGAGACGCCGGAAAGGATGACCAGAGCGGGGCGAGCAGGCGCGCGCCTTCCTTTGGCCAGGCACTTCAGGCCGCCATGGATTGACCAGGGAAACGGTCGGATTACTCGGAGGGCGCCAGCTTGGAAGACGACAGTGGCCCGGGTGCGTGCCCCAGCCAGTGATGTTGGCAAGCACGCATCCTGTGAACGGCTTTGGGAAGCCGGCGGGTTGCGCGTCGCGCAGGAAGAACAGGCGCGTTATCGCGTCCTTTATTGTGAACCATCGCAATGTCTCCTTTGCTGACGATATCGCCTGTTCAAATCTATCGCAATGTAACAGTCGATGCATTGATTCTGCACCCTGCACTCTGGCGAAGATATTACGAAATCTGCCAATTGGTGGAATGAAATAGCAGAGTCAACAGTGCGGCCGAAACGAAGTGGTAAGAAATACAATATTCGATCACGCAGATTGAAGGGTAATGCATGGCCGGAGAAATAATTCGTCTCGGTGACAGAACCAGTCACGATGGGACGGTCCTGGAAGGATCACAGACCGATATTTGCTTGGGCAAACCGATCGCTTATATCGGCCACAAAGTCCATTGTCCCAAGTGCAAAGGCGACTATCCGATCGTAGAAGGCGTACCAACCACGACGTTCTTCGGCAAAGGCGTTGCGCTGGCCGGAATGAAGACTTCGTGCGGGGCAGTTCTCATTGCCAGCCAATTTACCGATACCGTCGAATGGGGCGGTGGCGGTACCTCGGGCGCCGCCAAAGCCACTGCAAAACCTTCGGACCCACCCAGTGAAAAGGCAGCTTCGGGCATTGCCCCGTTGGCCGCGCCTCTCGGCGGAGGCCAGTCGTCTCCACCGCTCGCCGCAGACAATGGCAAGAACGAATCGCTCTACGATGAACAGTTCCTCCTTAAGGATGGAGACGATGTGATCTTGGCCGACATGCCGTACACCGTAAAACTCCCATCAGGTGAGCTGATCCACGGTATCTCGGACACAGAGGGGCGCACCGGCCGCTATCGTACAGGCGACGCCCAGTACATCGAAATTTGTTTGGGGCACATCGAAACATGAATCAAGTAATTGCGAGGGCTCGCACCAACACCACGGCGGGTAGCGTACATCCGGTAGTGGTCACGACGAAATTTACGAAGTCTTCGGACACGTCAGGCTGGTTGAAGGTTCAGTTGGAACCCTCAGGCAAAATGACGTTCCTTCCGGAGTACGTGAAGGTCTCGGTGACCAAGGAGGACAGTCGTACTCACTTTATGATTCTTGAGGGCGAACATAAGGGCAAGGTGGCCAGCCTCAAAAGTGAAAATGCAGCAAATTGCCTTGTCTCGACGTCACGAGGGAGTGGCGCCAAACTCATAGCGAAGACATTGGGCCGGCAACGCCTGGCTTCCAAGCCCCGTCACAACGAAGTACTCAATCAACTGATCGCAACACTAACCTTCGATGGTCAGAGCGCAATGATCACGTTGGATTCGGACGTGGATTTTAAGGAATCGAATCCTCTGAGCCCGTACTATGAGCAGGTAAGGCATTCGCAGCCGCTGCCGAAAGGAACCTACCGGATCCTCACGCCGGTAGTCGCCAAGCGTGCCGATTTCACCAGCTTCTACGTGACGGCACCGGGTGGGAATCCTGATCTGAAATATCATACGGTATGGTTCCCGATTGAATACGCCGCTACCCAGAACAGTAACTTCGTCCACGTCGGCAATCTGTCTGAAGGTTGCGTCACCATGTACGATTTAACGAAGTGGAATGCGCTGTACAAATATTTGATCTCCAACCGCAGTGACAAGGAAGGGAAGTATGTCGGTACTGTTACGATTGAATAGTGCAATCCTCGCGATCCTCTCTGCAGGCGCTGCACTAGCTGGTGGCGTGACGACGGAACCGGCCATTGACCCGCTTGCGAAGTATCGCAGCAATGATGAAATTCATGGGCTGTACGAGGTTCGGGCGGAGGCAAAAGACTTCCTCGACCGACAGAATGCTCGAGACGGCACTGACTGGCGGCCCATTGATCCCGATATTCGGATTGTGGTTGATCGCTGCGCGGTCCCGTTGAAAAGCAAATGGACCATGTTTGAATCGCGTAAAAGCGTGCTGGTTAGCTGTAGTCGCACGGTGACTTCGGCTCCGCAGCGGCGGTGGGAACTACCGGTGTCCATCGGGAGCGACCGCTTGCAGCGCAACTACGACATCCACGAAGCCGCATTGAAGTTCATTCGTTCGGAGCCGACCCGCGGCGGAGCAAACCAGGAAGCTGGATATCCGTCGGCATCCACGATGGTCTACAAATGCGCTGTGCCACTGAAGGCCGAGTGGCGCAACAAAGACGTCGAGCTGAGTGTCGACATTATCTGCGCCAAAACAATAGATTCGGCACCGATGCCACGGTCCTGGCGTGTTCGGGTTCCAGTAACTTAATTGGTGAAGAAGATTACCTCACTGGAAGAACGCCGCTCCGCATAGTTAGCAGCCCGGCTTTTGCTCTAAGGCCGAGTCTGTGGCGCCTGCCATTCGCGAGGCGGAGCAAGGGCGGCAGGACTGTTGAGACTTTCGAGGAACTGCACAAGATCTTCCTTTTCAGCCGGGGTCAAAATCAGTGGATATCCGATCTCGGTGCTGCGGTAGTAAAGCTCGAGTTCGACTGCTTCAGGCAGGGTAGGAATGCTTCCATCGTGCATATACGGAGCTGTAAGCGCCACATTGCGAAGCGAAGGCGTGCGGAACCGACCGATATCCAGCGGCCGCATGGTTACTGCAAATCGTCCGAGTTCTGCGAGCTTTATGTCGTGAAGAATGGATGAATCAAGACTCAGGTTTTGTTCTTTTAACTTTACGATTCGCTTCGTTAGTTCAGGCAATTCGTTTGCGATCCTGGTGATACCAACGCCGAGTTGATGAAACTCATTGTCCGTAAACAACGCACTCTGCCTGTCAAACGAATGGCAGGTGACGCACTTTGCACTTCCCTGGAATAATTTCAGACCGCGTTTTGCAGCCGCGCTGATCGCAGATTGATTGCCGCCGTAATAAAAGCGATCAAAGGGAGAGTCTGCGGCGACCAAGGTCCGTTCATACGCAGCAATTGCGTAAGAGACCTTTTTGGCACTGGCTTCAGCAGAACCTTCTGGGAAAGCTGAAGCAAACAGCTTGCTATAGACAGAATCAATTTGGATAGCATTCAACAGACTATCCAGATCGGTTAATCCATGCTCCCTGGGATTCAAGATCGGATCAAGTGCCTGATTTTCCAGCGTATCTCGTCGTCCATCCCAAAAGAACGACGTATTGAATTTGGCGTTTAGCAGCGATGGCGTATTACGCGTGCCTACTTGCTCATTAATGCCAATGGCAAGTGCTTTTCCATCGGTAAAGGCCTTCTCAGGCATATGGCAGGAAGCACAGCTGATTGTTCCGTTTGCACTCAACCGCTTGTCAAAGAACAGTTGCTTACCCAAAGCGATAAGACTGGGGGACTGCTGCGCTTGTTCCCCACTGTTAGAGGGCAACCCTCGAAGCTTATCGAATATTTCACCCGCTTCGGTAGTTGCGAAGAACGCGAGTCCCGCGAGGCTGGCCAAGAAAACGTGGATGCACCAAAGCCGCATTCGCATCAGTTTCAATTTTTCCAACATTGAGAATTCTATCCAATTATCACTTTAACAAATTGGTTGATCTTTGTCTTGCGCTATGCAAAACTTTCCGACCGCAAATTTCTATTTAGAAATTATACACACCTGAAAACTCGATTGAAGAGGTTGCGATGTTGTTTGTTTTGCCTGGAAGACAGCTATTGAAGGGAGAAGGGTTGCGCTCCACTCTCGGAGGAGCTTGGACTCTGTTCGTTTCCCTTGTTGTTGCAGTGGCGGTGCAAGCCAACACCCCGGCAATGGCAGATCAGATTCGCTACGTTTATGACGATGCTGGCAGGCTGGTTCAGGCGACTTCGTCCGATGGAAGTGGGACGGTGTATCGCTACGACGAAATTGGAAATATTCTTTCAGTCAAGCGCATTGTCGCTGGCGGTGTTGTCATTTCCGGGTTCTCTCCAAATTCGGGTGTGAGCGGGGCCCAGGTCTCGATCTATGGCAGCGGGTTCGATGAAGTCCCTTCAAACAACGCGGTAACCTTTAATGGTGCATCGGCTGCTGTTCTGAACGCGACGAAGTCCGCGATGACCGTTACAGTTCCTTCGAACGCGACGACGGGAAAGATCAGCGTGTCCAATTCGATGGGGACGGCGACCAGCATTTCAGATTTCGTGATAGCGACCGCCAACGCGCCATCGATTACTTCCTTTACTCCGGCCATGGGGCCAGTAGGGACAGCAATCACAATCTCGGGAACTAACTTTAGTGTTCAACCGGCCGCGAACAAGGTGAAGATCGGCGAACACTCTGCCAGTGTAAGTGCCTCCAGTGCCAATCAGGTTGTGACTTCCGCCCCAACGATTTCAGCATCGGGCAGGATTTCTTTGACCACGGCCTTTGGGAAGGCAGTTAGTACAACGGACTTCTTCGCATTGCCCCCAGGCGTAAGTGCTGCCGATGTCGTTTATACGGGGCGACTCGTTGTCGGCGGAAGCGCGCAGACCGTGCAGATAGGGACGGCGGGAAAGAAAGCGATCCTTCTGTTTGACGGCAATGCGAAGCAAATGCTTTCTCTGTTTTCTGCGGCAGGAACTTTTTCGAGTTCCCCAGCGATGACAGTCTATGACCCAGATGGAGGGATAGTGGCGTCCTCCAGCATAAACAACAATAGCTATTTTGACTTCACCGCGCTGCCGCGCTATGGCACATACACGATGGTGCTTTCTGCGTCCGTTGCAGGGAAAGCTGACCTGCAACTGAAGGCGGCTGATACCGGCACATTGGTGATCGATGGTCCAGCGAAGCTTGTCAACCTTAGCGCTGCGCAAAACGGGTACTACACGTTCGCTGGCGAAGCGGGGCAGTATCTAGGGCTGGGGTACACCGACCTCGCGATGAATCCTGGCGGGTCGATGTCGTATAAAGTCTTCAAGCCAGACGGATCGCAGCTGTTCAGCAATACCTGGAACAATAACAGCAGCGACAACTTGCCAATGTTGCCGGCATCTGGAACCTATACGCTTGTCGTTGACCCGCCTGCCATCTCGACTGCCAGCGTAAAAATATGGTTGTCCAAGGATACCCCAGGCCAGTTCGAATCCGGGCAGGCAATGGCATTGAGCTCTTCCCGTGTCGGGCAGAACTTCCGCCCTACGTTCAGCGGCACTGCTGGAGAACGCTATTGGCTGTCGTTCAACGGCAGCACGCTCTCGACTGCCTTTGTGAATGTGGTAAAGCCCGATGGCGCATTGCTGACGAGTTTTTCCATCGGTACTGCGGCCGCAAGTTTTGAGATCCCGGCATTGCCGACGACCGGCGCGTATGCCATCTTCATTGATCCAAGTTCCACATTGATCGGAAAGGTTGACGTTCAGCTTGGCCAGGTTGCACCGGACGTAACGGGTCCAATAGCAATTGACGGATCAGCATTGCCGCTATCCCTGGGCATCCGCCAGCGCGCCATGCTCACCTTCAATGGTACTGCCGGCCAGCGTATAGGACTGGGGTATACCAATGTCACGACCAACCCTGCGCGGCAATCAATCACATACACCGTGCTTAAACCCGACGGAAGCCAGCTGTTCTCGTCTAGCGGGAACGACAGTAACAGCAGCAACCCGCCCACCTTGCCCGTGAGTGGCACCTACACTATCAAAGTGCAGTCTCCTTTTGCTTCGTCGAACCTGTCGCTGCTCTTGTCGAGCGAAGTGACGGGAACGCTCGTTCCGGATGCTGCTCCCTTGAACGTGAACATTGCTCGCGTTGGGCAAAATGCCCGCCTGACTTTCGATGCCGTCGCCGGCCAGCATTATTGGCTCAAGCTGCGCGGAGGGACCTTCCCTATTTCTGGAGCGCCCACTGTCTACATTTACAAGCCGGATGGGTCTGAGATGAACAGCACTTCGGTTTCGACGTCGCAGGACCTTGACACGGGCGTTCTTTCCGCATCGGGGACTTACGCCATCTGGTTTGATGCCCCGTCTACTGCGACCGGCAAGGTCGACGTGGAGCTTGTGACAATTCCCGGCGATTTTGTCAGTGCAATTGAGGTCGACGGCGCAGCGTTGCCTATTTCCCTCAACGCTCGCCAGCGCGCAATGCTCAACTTCAATGGGGCTGCTGGTCAGCGCTTGGGCCTGGGGTACACCAACGTCATCACCAATCCGGTGTCGCAGTCTATCTCTTACACCGTGCTTAAACCTGATGGAAGCCAACTGTTCTCGGCTAGTGGGAACAGCAGTAACGGCAACAGCCTGCCTGCCTTGCCCGCGAGTGGCACCTATTCCATCAAGGTGCAGTCTGCTGCTTTCGCTTCCGCGAACATGTCGCTACTGCTGTCGAGTGACGTGACTGGAACGCTCGTTCAGAATGCTGATCCCCTGAACGTGAATATTGCTCGTGCTGGGCAGGGCGCGCGGCTAACGTTCAATGGCGTCGCAGGCCAAGCCTACACCTTGCGATTTACTGGCGGCACCTTCCCATCCTTCGTCAGCATCACAGTATTGAATCCAAGCGGCAATACGGTGAATTCGACATCGGTGTTATCCAGCGCGACCTTGAACCTGTCGGCACTTACGACGGCAGGCGTTTACACAGTACTTATCGGACCGAGTGGAACGACGACTGGCCAGGTCAACGTCCAGTTGCAGTAAGAAAAACAGCTAACGAATGCGAAGAATAGCTATGACTCCACAAAGAAAAATCAACGTGGCAAATCAAGACCATGAGCAGTTTGCGGTTCCCGCTCGAACCGGCAAGTCGCGTGTATTTAAATGGGTGATTGCGGGCCTGTTCCCGGCGCTGCTGGGTATATCTGCTGTCGGCCAACTGCCGGCGCTGGCGGCAGTGCCCGTTGCATCCGGCCCCGGTGCCGTAGGCTTCCCGGCTGCACCGGTCACCAAGCGAGGCCAATCAGCCACGCTTTTGCCGGATGGTCGATGGCTGTTGCTCGGAGGTGAGGGCAAGAACCATAAAGCGATCGCGTCTGCGACACTTGTCCTGCCCGATGGTAAGCCACAGGTACTCGCGGCCCAACTGACCACCAGCCGTGCCGCCCATTCCGCGACACTACTTCCAGATGGAACGGTGCTCATCATAGGCGGCACCGATAGTTTTGGCGAAGTGGTCCCGACGCTTCAGCGTTTTGATGCCGCCACCGGGCGCTTTACTGATCCGGAAGACACCGGCTTACTCCCCCGCAGGGGCCATACGGCGACAGTATTGATGGATGGGCGCGTTCTGATTGCAGGTGGCGCAGACGCTCGAGGAAACGCGGTTTATGAGGCCGAAATTTATGATCCCATGACCAAGACAATTGAGCGCTTTAATCCAAAGCTTGACGCTCCCCGCCTGAATCATATTGCGACGCTGCTCCCATCGGCCGACGTCCTGCTTTGGCAAGGACTCGACGCAGAGAATCAACCTCGCGAAGACGGCGAGTTGTACGAATTTGCATCCCAGCGATTTAGCGCTTTGTCGAAGGCAGCAACGGCGGAGGCCATTCGCGGAGCGAAAGCGCCAGAAGTTGCAGCCATTATGGCGACACGGCCAGAAGCCAACGATCCGTCTGCGCCGGTAGATCAACCAATCGTGATTCGTTTCAACCAGCCGATGGCGGTGGCGACTCTTGACGCATCGACAGTGACGTTGATGGGACCACACGGTGCCGTTCCGGTGAAGATTGTACCGGTAGAGCAGGGCATGCTTGCCTTCGTTAAGCCGACGATCGATCTGCTGCCTGATAGCCGGTATAACCTGTTCCTAGATGGCGTGAAGTCCTGGGCCGGCAAAGCCTTGCCATTCAACTCGTTCGGTTTTACCACTGCTCGCCTGCAAGGCGGCAGCAATAACGGCGAACCCAATACACCGCCCAATAGCGGTTCGGCAAACCACGTGGAGGCAGGCACAAGCTCGCCGAGCACATCGAGCCTCGCGCAAGAGGCGCTGCATGCAACTGGCGCATCGCAATCGCTGGAACGCCAGGCGTTGGCCGCAGCGGCTAACAATACCGACAGTGAATTCTGGCTGCCGGATGGGCGTCATTTCAAAGGCGACTGGAACGCAAAGCGCGGAGCAAGTCCCCTGCAGAAGCTGCCGCCGCTGAAGGCACCCCCAGGTGTCACTGCACTCGCTGGGCAAATCCTTACGGCCCATGGCCGCGCGCTGCGCAACGCAAAGGTCCAGATTGGTAACCAGACGGCGTTGACGGATGAAACGGGCCGCTTCCTGCTGACGAACCTCACGCCCGGCGCACAGCCGTTGATTATCGATGGCGGCGGAGAGGGCAAGGGCCAGTACGGCTACTACCAGGTGCGCGTTGACGTCAAGGCGCAGCAGACAAGCGTATTGGATTACACAATCTGGAGCACGCGTCTCGATCCCGCTGGTAATGTGGCATTGTCTTCACCGACTGCCGGCGAAGTCGTTTTGACGTCGCCGCGCATCCCGGGCCTGGAGCTGCGTATCCCTGCGGGCACAATCATTCGTGACCACAACGGCAAGATCGTCACGCAATTGAACATGACGGCAATTCCTGTTGACCGTCCGCCGTTCCCGCTACCAAACGTTGGCGTGCCTGTCTATTTCACGATCCAACCTGGTGGCGCGACGCTGACCAGCGCAAGCGGTCAGGCGCTGCAAGGTGCTCGCCTGATCTATCCGAATTTCAACGGACTGGCACCAGGCAGCCGGGTGGACTTCTGGAACTACGATGCCCGTGGCAAGGGCTGGTATGTGTACGGTCAGGGCACGATCAGCAAAGATGGCAAGCAGGCCGTTCCTGATGCTGGCGTAAAAATCTATGAGTTCACCGGCGCGATGATTTCGCTGCCAAGCAATGCGCCGTCCGACGGTGCGGCACCGGGAAGTTGCGGTGATAATGGTTCGGTAGGACCCAGCGCTACTTGCCCGAAAAATCAGCCACCTCCGCCGAGAGGCTGCGATGCAGACCCTGTCGACTGCGGAACGGGCCTGTTCCTGAATTCGGCGACAGACCTCATGATCAATGACATCATGCCGATCCAGATTTCGCGTACCTATCGCCCTCGCGATGCGGCCTCCCGCGCTTTCGGTATTGGTACCAATCTTGCGTATGACATATTCCTGGTCGGGGACGTCAACCCATGGACCTATCAGGAGCTGATTTTGCCTGACGGGGGAAGGATTCGCTTCAATCGAATCTCGCCTGGCACAAGCTTTACCGACGCCGTCTACGAGCATAGGGCGTCCGCTACCAGCTATTATGGTTCGACCATTAGGCGTGGCAGCGGCGCCGCCTGCTATTGGGATCTTGCATTGATGGACGGAAGCCATATTTGCTTCCCGGAGTCGACGAGTTCAGGGTCTGCTCGCCGTGCTGCAGCACTTTCGATGTCTGACCGGTACGGCAACGCATTGACGTTTACTCGAACGAACGACAATCTTACGCGTATCGCTTCGCCATCCGGACGAGCTGTCGATCTGCAGTACGACTCGGCCAACCGCATTACGCAAGCGACGGACAATATCGGCCGTACCGTAAAGTATGAATACGATGCGCAAGGCCGCTTGGTCAAAGTAACCGACCCGCTCGGTAATTTCGAAGCCTTCACTTACGACTCTGCCCACCGCATGCTGACGGTGCAGGACAAGCGTGGCAACTTGATGGTGACGAATGAGTACGATGGCAATGGACGCGTAGCGAAACAAACTTACGCCGACGGAACTACAAATCTGCTCGCCTACACCCTGGACGCAAGCAATCGCGTTACGCAGACCGACATCACGAATGAGCGCGGCGTGGTGAAGCGCATGGTGTTCGGATCGGGAGGCTATGTCACGTCGATTATCCAAGCGCTGGGTTTGCCGGAGCAGCAGGTAACCACTTACGAGTACACGCCGACCAATCAGCTGCTGTCCGTTACCGATCCGCTTGGACGGAAGACAGCATACGAGTACGACGCGAGGGGCAATGTCTCTCGGAAGACGCTGCTCGCAGGGACGGCCAATGCAGTTTCAACGGAGACCACCTACACGGCTGACTACAGCAATGTCCAGACCTATAAGGACTTGACCGGCCGGGTGACCACACGGAGTTACGATGGCGCGGGCAATTTGGTGCAGGTCGCAGACGCGAATGGCGTGCTTTTCAAAGGAAGCTATAACGGCTCGGGCCAACTGGTAACGTCGGAAGATGCTCTCGGCAACCTCACCACCTACCAATATGATGGCTTCGATCTGGCACAAGTAACCGACCCGCTCGGCCGTGTGTCAAGCAGGGTAACCGATGCGGTTGGGCGTGTAACGGCGGCCATTTCCCCATCAGGAATTCGTACTTCGGTCGATTTGGACGCGCTAGACCGCCCGGTGACCGCGCGTGATGGCCTTGGAAACGCCACCGTCATGGACTATGACGGGAACAGCAATCAAACGAAGGTTCGAGATGCGAAAGGAGCCGAGCACACCTTCGGATTCGACAAGCGCAACGCGACCATGCAACAGACGAATCCGGTTAGTCAGTCGGATTCGATTGAATATGACCAGGCGCACAACGTCAAGCAAACCATTGGCCGTAAGGGCCAAGTGACGCAGTTCCAACATGATGCGCTTAACCGCACGAAACTGATCACTTATGCCGATCAGAGTACGATCACATACACATATGACCAGGGGAACCGTGTTTCCCAAATTGCTGATTCTGCAAACGGAACCATCACGCGAACCTATGATGGGCTGGATAACATCACCAATGAAACGACGCCTGACGGTAGTGTGATCTATACATATTATGCTGACGGACGCCGCAAAACGATGTCTGTGGCAGGGCAGCCGACGCTGACTTATACCTATACCGCGCGAAATGGTGTCGAAGGAATTTCTCAGGCAGCGGACGCAATCAATGGTAACCAAGTTCGTAAAGTGGCCTTTGAATATGATCCCGCTGGTCGGCGAACTAACACGACCTACTTTAACGGCATGGTCCGCGAAAATAGTTTCGATAAGTCTGGCCAGATGACTTCGATCACATATAAGGCAGCAGATGGGAGCGTTGCTGGTGACCTTGCCTATCAGTATGATCTTGATGGTCAGATCGTTGCAAAAGGTGGAAGCCTTGCGAAGTCCTCGCAATCAGAAGAGATGACTGATGCTACATACGATGCGGCAGCTAAGGAGTCTCCTGTCAACGGCGTAACCCTCACCTATGATGGGAATGGGAATTTGACTTGGGATGCCTCGACTGCATACATCTGGGATGCGAGGAACCAATTAGTTGAGATGCGCAACTCGCTGGGAGACGTCATTGCGAAGTTCAGCTATGACGCTCTGGGGCGGCGTCGCGAAAAGACGATTTACGGTGAAATGACCAAGTACGTTTATGACCAAGTCGATGCTGTGCAAGAGCGGGGGAGCCAATCGCAAGTAAAAGCCGTATATGTTACTGGTGCGTTGGATGAACGGCTGCAAAGAATTGTGCTAGAGGGATCGTCAAATCGGATCGATACCTATTTGACAGATCATATTGGATCCGTTTTGGCGCTCAAGGATATGGCTGGAGCTAGCGTTGTGACATATTCTTACGATGATTATGGTAAAAGTGTGGCGAGTGTTGCGGATAGTAATCCGTTCCAGTATACAGGGCGCGAAAATGATGGGAGTGGGTTGTATTATTACCGTGCTCGCTACTATTCGCCAGCGGCTCGTCGATTTATTCAGAGTGATCCGATTGGTCTTAATGGCGGAATTAATACATATAGCTATGTTCTTGGAGACCCAATTAGTAATTCCGACCCTTCTGGTCTTGTTACCGCCAATGAAATACGAGCAGCTGAGGAGGCACTGCGTTGTATTCATCCTAATGAATACAAGAAAAAGCACAAATCGGTTAAGTGGGCAGACATGGGGGAAGGTGGGTTGGGTTATACAGATTGGAAGGATAACATATTTATGAATTCGAGCTATTTCGGCGACGCTAACACACCGGTAGCGGATGCAAAATCAACACTGTTTGTGGAAACGATGGCGCATGAAATGCTCCATGTTAACGAATCATTTGGAAGTCGATTGTTAAGCAACATGTTTAGGATGGGGAATCCGCTTGGTTATCTACATCGTGAATTGAATGAAAAGGCTGAAAACTTGGTTAATTCTGATGTCATGGATGAATATAATAGGAATCGCAACCCTAGTCCCAATCGCAATAATCGAGGAGGTTGCAAGTGCAAATGAGAAGTTTTGAATATAAATATTTCCTGCTTGCCATGTTTGCCTTTCTGATTGTGTCATGCAGCCATGTTGACGAGGTCACCCCCCGCAAGTATCTTGCCTTTGTCGTGGCAGATTTGGAATTGCAGCGTAATGCTATTTCGAAAGCCCTTTTGAGTGATAAAGATGTGCCTATTGCGGGTTCGTTAGTCTGGCGGCCCACTGACGGCACTAAAACTCCTCCTCCTGACTTTGGTTGGATTACCCGCGCAGGTGTAATTTTCGTGCACAATGAAAAATTTGGCGTAATCCTGGTCCAGGAGCCAAAAATCATAAATGGAAAAGTGATTTGGAGCTGTGTAGTGCATCCGACGTCAGCTAAGCCCAAATTATGCGATTAAACTATATTTAGGTTGTAAACTGGGATCTGATGTTCGTTTTATCATTTAGACATTCGCTTGGAAGTTTTGTAAAGGTTGAGCTAAATAGTCGGCCTTGAATAATCCCATACCGCCCGATTCTAAAGGCGAAACGCTCAAAAATCACTGCTGAGATTTGCAAGGTTTCGCTAAAATGGTGGCAATTCCTTGCAAATTTTCGAGGGTTTCATGGGACCAAAGCCAGCC
>NZ_LMFZ01000050.1 GCF_001427305.1 Duganella sp. Root1480D1
GATCGCATCGTTTGAGTTTCGAAGGTAGTCGGCGTGGCCTGGGCAGTCATGTAGTCGGCGTGGCCTGGGCAGTCAACGTGAGCGTAGTGACGGTTTGCAGTCTCGTACTCAACGTGGGCGGTGTTGATGGTAATGCCGCGTGCTTTTTCTTCTGGAGCAGCGTCGATCTGGTCGTAAGCTTTAGCTTCGCCGCCGAACTTCTTCGACAGAACAGTCGCGATTGCAGCGGTCAGGGTGGTCTTGCCATGGTCAACGTGACCGATGGTGCCAACGTTCACGTGCGGCTTAGTCCGCTCGAACTTTTCTTTTGCCATTTTAGACTCCTAACAAATGTTGATTTGCTGGGCACGCGCCCGACTAACTGATAGATACTGCAGAATTCTGGTGCCCTTGACGTGGATTGAACACGTGGCCTCTCCCTTACCAAGGGAGTGCTCTACCACTGAGCTACAAGGGCTTATTTTTACTACCGTGCTGCATGGAGCGGGTGAAGGGAATCGAACCCTCGTCTTAAGCTTGGAAGGCTTCAGCTCTACCATTGAGCTACACCCGCGAGGTTCCGACTACTTTCGACTACTAACTTCACTCAGCTACCTGCAAGCTTTGGTGGAGGGGACTGGATTCGAACCAGTGTACTCATAAGAGGGCAGATTTACAGTCTGCTGCCTTTAACCACTCGGCCACCCCTCCGCGAAGGAACCGCAGAGTATGAAGCAACTTTCTTACACTGTCAAGAACGTTATTTGCTTATTTCGCAAACGCTGCATGACGTGCGCTTCGGGGCGAGATTGTAATGGCTACTCCTGCAAATTTGCAAGTGTTGTTTTTGCGTTGCACCGTTTGCTATAAAATCGGTCAACTTATCCTGTGCACCGGAGTGCTCATTCTGTGAAGAATCCCGCCACCGGCTGGCAGCAAACGCTGGCCGCCAACCTGTTGATGCTGGCGGCTTACGCGGTCATTGGACGCTTTTGCCTCTATCTGTCGCTGGCGCCCGGCTATGCCAGTCCCCTCTTCCTGCCGGCCGGCATTGCCCTCGCCGCTGTCGTCACTTTCGGCCGGCGCCTGCTGCCAGGCGTAGCCATCGGCGCCTTGCTGATCAATTTCCTGCCCCTGCCTGGCGCGCCCAACCCGCTCACCCTGCCGCCCTTGCCGCAAGGCTTGGCGGCGCTGGCTGCTGCCGGCGGCGCGGCGCTGCAGGCTTGGCTGGGCATGCTGTATTTCCGCCGTGCGATCCGTCCGGAAATCGGTGCCGGGCGCGACGTGCTGCGTTTCCTGTTGCTGGCAGTCTGCATCACCCTGGTCAGCAGTACGCTGTCCAATCTGGCGGCGGTCGCATCCGGCGCCATTGCGCCGCAGGATTTGCTGACGAGCTGGCTGACCTGGTGGATTGGCGATGCGATCGGCGTGCTGCTGGCCGCGCCGCTGTGCTGGGTGCTGTTCGGCCAGCCGCGCGCGCTGTGGCAGCGGCGCCGCCTGCTGGTGGGCGTGCCGCAATTGTTCCTGGTGAGCTTGTGCGTGATGCTGTACGTGCTGGTGGCGCGCTGGGAAACCCGGCAGCACCTGGAAGGCTTCCGGCTCAAGGCGCAACAGGTGGGCGACTTGCTGCAGTCGCGCTTCAGCGAGCACGAGCGCTATGTGTTCGCGATGGCGCGCGCCATCAATCGCTACGGCCGCGTGATGTCGGCCCAAGGCTTCGACAAGATCGCCCACGGCTACCTCGACCAGCGGCCAGAGCTGCTGTCGATGGCCTGGCTGCGTCCGGTGTCTGAAGCGGAGCGGCCAGCCTTCGATGCCTGGGCCCGCGACACCATCGGTCCCGACTTCCGCATCATCGCCCCGTCCACCGAACCGGGCCACACACACAGCCATTCCGCGCACAGCCATGCCGAAGTGCCGCCTGGCGACCACATGGTGACCTTGTTCGTCGAGCCCGCTGTGCGCCGCCACTACCTGGGCCTTGACTGGCTGGCCGAACCGGTGCGCGCCCAGGCAGTGCGCGAGGCGCTGCGCACCGGCAAACCGGTGGCCAGCGCACCTGTGGCGCTATCGATGCCGGGCGAAGGCAGCGGCGTGGTGCTGCTGCAGGCGGTCGATCCGGGCGACGGCCAGCCGGCTGCCGGCATGCTGTTGCTGGCCATGCAGTTCGACTCTTACGTCAGCGGGGCCTTGGCCACCGCCGAGTTCCCGCATATCCAGGCACGCCTGGTGGACCGCAGCAAGCCGGGCCCGACAACCCTGGTCGACCAGTTGTCGCGCGAGCCGAATGACGAGGACTACTGGCGCAAGCTCAGCCTTGGCGGCCGTGAGTATGAGTTGGTGCTGCTGCCTTCGGCCTCTTACATGGTGCACCAGCATGGCTGGCAAAGCTGGCTGGTGCTGAGCGCAGGCCTGATGCTGACCGGTTTGCTTGGCGCCCTGATGCTGCTGACCAGCGGCGAGCGCGCCCTGATCCAGCAGCAGGTGAAGGAAAGCACGATCCGCCTGCGCGAACGCGAAGCGCGCCTTCAGGCAATTCTCGACAAGGCGGCGGACGCCATCCTGACCATCGGCGCCGATGGCTTGCTGGTCTCCGCTAATGCTGCGGCCTGCCGCCTGTTCGGCTATCCGGCGGAAGCCCTGGCCGGCATGCCGCTGGCGATCCTGCTGCCGGAAGCGGAAAGCGATAGCGCCGCACGCCTGCTGCGCAATATTGCCAGCGGCGCAACCCACGAGCACGAATCGAGCGGCCGCCGCCACGATGGCAGCATCTTCCCGATTGCGATTTCGGTGAGCGAGGTGGAACTCCCGGATGGCAATGTGTTCGTCGCCATCCTGCACGATTTGACCGAGCAGCAACGCGCCCAGGAGCGCATCTACAAGCTGGCCCACCACGACCCGCTGACCGGCCTGGATAACCGCCTGTCGCTCAACCTGCGCCTCGACCAGTTGCTGGCGCAAACGCGCCGCGCCCAGGGCAGCGCAGCAGTGATGTTCCTCGACCTCGACCACTTCAAGAAGATCAACGACACCCATGGCCATGCCACCGGCGACCAGTTGCTGGTGGCCGTGGCCGACCGCTTGCGCGACCTGCTGCGCGAAGTCGACACCATCGCCCGGCTGGGCGGCGATGAATTCATCGTGGTCACCGGTGGCAACGTGACGCCGGCAGAGGCCAGCCAGATCGCCGTGCGCATCGTCGCCGCACTGGCCGAGCCGTTCCAGCTGGCAGGCAAGACCATCCATACCGGCACCAGCGTCGGCGTCGCCATGTTCCCGCCCGATGGCCATGACAGCGCGACCCTGCTGCGCCATGCCGATACGGCGATGTACGCGGCCAAGAGCCAGGGCCGCGGCAACTTCCAATTCTTCGAAGCGGCCATGAATGCCGCTACCCACGACCGGCTGATGATGGAAAACCGCCTGTGGCAGGCGCTGGAACGCAGGGAGTTCGAGCTGTACCTGCAGCCTCAGGTGGAACTGGCTACGCGCCGCGTGATCGGCGCCGAGGTGCTGCTGCGCTGGCACCATCCTGAGTTGGGCATGGTGGGGCCGGATCGCTTTATCCCGATCGCGGAAGAATCGGGGCTGATCCTGCCGCTTGGCGACTGGGTGCTGCAGCAGACGGTGGGCTTGCTGCGCCGCTGGCAGGGTTCACTGCGGCTCGCCGTCAACCTGTCGGCGCGCCAGTGCCACGGCAACGCGCTGTTGCCGCTGCTGGACCAGTTGCTGCGCGAGAGCGGGATTGATCCTGCGCTGCTGGAACTGGAGATTACCGAGTCGGCGGCGATGCAGGATCCGGAACGCAGCCGCGACTTGCTGCGCGAGCTACGGGCGCGCGGGATCAAGGTGGCGATTGACGATTTCGGGACGGGGTATTCCTCGCTCAGCTACCTGAAGTTGTTCGAAATTGACCGGATCAAGATTGATCGCGGGTTTGTTAAAGACATCGAGAGCGATCCGAATGATGCGGTGATTGTGACTGCGACCATTGGGCTGGCGCATGCGCTGGGGTTGGGAGTGGTGGCGGAAGGGGTGGAGACGGAGGCGCAGCTGGCGTTCTTGCGCAGTAAGTATTGCAATGAGGCGCAGGGGTATTTGTTTGCAAGGCCGATGCCGGTGGCGCAGTTCGAGGCGCTTGCCGGACGGTTGCCGGAGCCTGCTTAAAACCGGTAAACCGGGGTCTGACCCGCAGGGTCAGACCCCGTCTGCGCAGCGGCCGCGGGTTACGGTTGTGCGCCGTTGATCTTTTCAAAAAGTCAAAGGCCTCCAACCCCGCGGCTTCTAGGCCGTTGGGGGGCAGACCCTTGGGTCTGACCCAGGTTTGCCGGTTTTAGGGCGACAACGCCGCCAGCACCTGCGCCTTCAACGCCCGAATCAACGAAGTCTCATCTGGCGGTACGCCCTCCGGCGCCGGCTGCGCGCGATCCGCATAAAACAAGCCAAGCTGTACGCCCTGCACCACCAGCGGCAGCACGATAAAGCTGCGCGCATCCGGCAGCAAATCAAGATGCCACTTCGGCAGCAGGTCACGAATCTTGGCCACGCTGGCGTCCGCGATCATCAAATCCGCATCATTATCCAGCGCCAGGTGGAACAAATCCTTGCCCTGCAGCGGGAACACAAATCCCTCCTGCCGCAAGGCCCGCTTGTCACCCAAGGCAATACGTGCCCTGAATTGCCCCGTCTTCGCATCCTTAAGACAAACCGTGGCAAAGCGGAACCCCATGCTGCGGTATAAAGTCTCCAGCACCGCCTGCACCAGTTCATTGACGCGCGCCTTGCCCTCCACCCGCATCTCGGTCAGCTCCTGCACGCCCGCCAGCAACTGCTCACGCGCGTCATACGGCTTGCCGCTCGGGTAAGCGCCCTCCTTCGCACCGGCATCCATGCTGGCCAGCGCCAGCACGCTCGGCAAAGTTCCGGCCGGACCGGGCACTTCGCCCGATTCCGCATACGGATCGCCCGGCTCGCCGGCAGCACCGCTGGACGAACCATCCAGCTGCATGCTGTTCAACAAGGCATCCATGCTGCTGCGCGCCCGCGACAGCACGGTGCTTACCTGCTCGCGCTCCAGCTCCAGCGAGCTGCCGAAACGCTGGTGCAGCAGGCGCACGTCATCGGAAGCAACGCCGCCAAGGCGCGTCAGGGCGCGCGCGGCATCCATGCTGAAGTGCACTACCTGGCGTATCCATTCGGTGCGGTCGGCCGGCGGCCGCAGGGTGCTGCCGTACAGGGGCGCCAATGAGCGGATGATCACATCGGGAATCTTCCACTCCCGCAGCACGGTCGCGGTCAGGGTGTCATAGGTACTGCCCAGGATCATCTGCGAAGCCTGCGCCTGCGAGTGCTCGCCCGCCACTACCAGCGCATTGATTTCGCGGAAGCGGTCGTGCTCGCGCGACGCGATCAACAACGGTCCCAGGTTCTTGAACAGGGCCCCAATGGCTGCTTCTTCCGCCTTCTGGTACGGGCTGTAGCGCGCCAGCTCGCGCCCCACCAGGCTGGCGCACAGCGCAGCCTCCAGCTCCACCCGCACGCTTTGCGCGTGCTTGCTGTTGGCCATGGTATCGACCAGCAGCATGGCCAGTGCCGTGGTTTTCACATTATCGAAACCAAGCAGCGAAATCGCATGGGAAATTGTGGTTACCGGCGCGCCCGAAGCCTGGCGGTATTGCGGCGTATTGGCCAGGCGCAGGATCTTCTGCGTCAGCGCGACATCGGACAGCACGTGGTACGCCAGGCTCTGTGTGCCCTGGTCGTCCGAGTCGGCCATCTGCACTACGCGCGCAATCGACACGCCGAGTGCAAACAAGCCCTCATCGTCGCTGCATAACTTTTTCAGCAGGTAGGTGCGGACCGGACGTTCTTCTGGTGGATTGGAGCTCATAGCCCATTGTAGCGCCAGCGGCTATCAGATCGCGACGCGCACTCCCGCTTCGCGCCGTGCCGCAGGCCGGATGTTGTATTTCTTCAATATGTCCTGGTGCAGGCCGGCCAGCGCATTCAGCTTGTCGTTGGCCGGATCGAGGCGGCGCACGGTGGCCACCAGCGCCAGCACATGGCGTCCGAGGGCGTCGTCCCAGCCCTCGCTCTCCAGACATTTGAGGATAGCCACCGCAGCGTTGAAGGCCACCTGGGCATTGTCCGGCAGCTTGGCCACGGCTTCCAGCATCAGGTCGACCGCACCGCGGAAATCGCCCTTCTTCGCCAGCGCCGCGCCGGCTGCCACCATCTCGCCGACTTCGTTGCGGCTTTCGTCGGCCAGGCGCTGGCCCAATTCGGCGTGGCCGCTCTTTTCCATCATGCGCATGGCGCGCTCCATAGCCCCCGGCGTGGCGGAATTGCGCATCACGTCGCGCATCACTTCCGTCGCCTGCTCCTCCTTGCCCACTTCCAGGCAGGTACGCGCCAGCTCCATCTTCATCTCGTTCGACAGGCCGGAAGCGCTGCGCACGCCGCTTACCGCGTAGTCCAGCGAGGCATTCATGCGCGCCACGTTGCCGGTGAATTCGTGCAGCGCGGCCGAGGCAATGGCGCTGCAGACGTCGGTATTCGGGGTGCCGGACAGCGATTTGTCCAGGTCGCGGATCACGGCGGCCGCCTGCACCGGGTCGCCTTTCTTGACCAGGGTCTGGGCTAGCTTGGCATGATCTTCCGGCGTGCGGAATTCGGAATAGCGGGTCTTGCTGACCACCTGCTTGAAGGCGCGTTCCGCACCATCGACGTCGCCCGCCTCCAGCGCGACTTCGCCCAGCCGGCGCAGGCGGCGCACCGCGTGCGGCGACAGCTCAACTGCATTGGCCAGAACGGCTTGCGCCGCGGCCGGGTCGCCATTCGCTTCATGCGTGCGCGCCAGCCAGTCGTAGGCATCCAGGAAGCGTGTGTTCTTGCCCAGCAGGTCTTCCAGCATCGCGCGCGCTTCGTCGAAGCGGCCGCGCAGGTACAGGGTCTTGGCCTGGCCCAGCCGGGCCCACGGCACCTGGCGGCTGTCCCACAGCTCGGCATAGAGCGGCTCTGCCAGTTCCGGCTCGCCAGCCTGGATATGCATTTCCGCGCGCAGGCGGCGGAATTCCATGGCAAAGCGCGGCTGCGCGATTTCCCCTTCCTCGCACGCTTCGATCGCAGCGCGCAAGTCGCCCATGTCGACCAACTGGTACACCGGCAGCAGGGCATTGCGGCGGTCGAGGGCGCGCCAGATGCGCTCCAGCATGGCATCGGCGGCGAAAGGCTTGAGGATGTAATCGTTGGGCATCAGCTCGGCGGCGCTGACCACCTTGCTGAACTGGCCTTCGCCGGTGACCATGAAGAACATGGTGGAGGCATTGATCAAGCGGTGGTGGCGCAAGTCTTCCAGCATCTGCTGGCCATCCTGCCCCCCTTCCAGGGCGTACTCGCACAGGACCAGGTCGTAGATCCGGGTTTCCAGCGCGCGGATAGCCTGGTTGGAACTGGCGGCATCGTCAATTCGCACCAGGCCGCACAAGCTCAGCATATTGTGCAAGCTGGCGCGCATGCTGGGATTGGGCTCGATGACCAGCGCTGTCAGGCCCTTCAGTTCATTCATGGCTTTCGGCGTAGGACAAGGGCTGCCCTTATTCTATCCCGCGCCGTGAGTTTTTGTGAGAATGAACGCGGCAGCGCGGCGCGGCTGCCACAGCAGGGTTGGCTCAGCCTCCCTGGCCCAGGCCGGGGTTGCGTTCCACCACGTCGTTCAGGGCGGCGACCACTTCGGGATCGAACTGGGTACCGTTACGGTCGCGGATATAGGTCATGACTTCCGGATACGGCCATGGCTCCTTGTACGGGCGCTCATGCAGCAGTGAATCGAAGACATCGACCACCGCCACGATACGCGCCGACAAAGGAATCTGCTTGCCCTTGAGCTGGCTCGGATAACCGCCGCCATCCCAGTGCTCGTGATGGCCGCCGGCGATTTCCGCGCCGTAAGTCAGGTAGCTGACGCCATCGACCATATTGGCCGCGCGCTCCAGCACGCTGCGCCCGACGGCAGCATGGGTTTGCATCAGTGCGCGCTCTTCCTCGGTATGGGCGCCCGGCTTCAGCAGGATGTGATCCGGCGTCGCCACCTTGCCCACGTCGTGCAGGATGGAAGCGAGGCCGATCATGTCCACCAGTTGCGGCGTCAGTTCGTCGTCATACACGCCGCGCTCTTTCATGCGGGCGGCAATGGCCGAGGACAATTGCTGCACGCGCCGCACATGGCCGCCGGTGCAGCCGTCGCGGAATTCCGCCAGGTCGGCCAGCGCCACCACGGTGGCTTCCTGCGCCTTGCGCAGTTGGCCGAACATGTACAGGTTGTCGAAGGCAGCGGCAATGCGTTCGCAGAACACTTCCAGCAGGTCGCGCTGGATCTGGGCCAGCGGCCACGGCGGCGTCACCGAGATCAGCACGTCGCGATTTTCCTGCGTATGGATGAACAGCACATTGGCCGGGTGTTCGAACTGGCTCTTCTTTTCCTTGAAGGCTTTCTTGATGGTCGGCCACAGCGGGTGGCTTTCCGGCATCTGCTCGTTTTCCGCCAGCGGCGCATAGCCGCCGGTGGCCGCGACCACGGTGGTGTCGCCCGTATCGGCCTGCATCAGGCACAGCACACCGTCCGCCCCCACGTCGAGGATGGCGGAAACCTGGTTCAGCACGCCGGAAGCGAATTCGCGCAGCGAATGGATCTGGTACAGGTTGGTCGCGCCGGCCAGGATCTTGCCCAGGCCGATGCGCGAGCGCTCCAGCATGTTCAGGCTCTCATACGCGCGCAGGGCCGAGATCACGGTGGTAAACAGCTTCTGCGTGGTGAGCTCGGTCTTGGCCTTGTAATCGTTGATGTCGTATTCGATGATGACGCGCTGTTCCGGCGCCTGGCCCGGCTGGCCGGTACGCAACACCACGCGCACGATGGAATTGTGCAGTTCTTCACGGATGCGGCGCGCCAGCAGCAGGCCGGCGTCGTCGGTTTCCATCACAACGTCGAGCAGCACCAGGGCGATGTCCGGCGTGTCGCGCAGGATTTCAAATGCCTCGCGGCCACTGTAGGCCGAGAACAACTCCAGCTCGCGCCCCTTGAAACTGACATTGCGCAGCGCCAGGCGGGTCACCGCATGCACGTCCTGGTCGTCATCAACTATCAGCACGCGCCACAGCCGCTGTTCAGGCGATCCTGCCGATGTTGGCTGCTTCTCTTCTTCGTCTTCTTCCAGCAGCCAGTTGTCATCGACGGCTTGAGGGTCCGCCATGAAATCTCCTTGATCAAAATGCGCTAATCTTTACATCCAGCATAATCAGATTTGACTTAGCTAGCAATTAAAAATTGCCCACTCGTAAATCGCTTTGCACTCTGATACGCTTTGACAACACAGATTTTGCTAAAGGAAAAAACCATGCAAGTTACTGCGCAAGAAGACGCTAGCCAAGGCAAGGAATTCCTGGCATTCAAGCTGGGGGCCGAAGAGTACGGCATCGATATCCTGAAAGTGCAGGAAATCCGCGGTTATGAGGCGGTGACCCGCATCGCCAATGCACCCGAGTTCATCAAGGGCGTGATCAACCTGCGCGGCATCATCATCCCGGTGGTGGACATGCGCATCAAGTTCAAGCTGGGCGAGCCGGTGTACGACCAGTTCACGGTGGTGATCATCCTGAACATCAATGGCCGCGTGGTGGGCATGGTGGTCGATTCGGTGTCCGACGTGACCACCCTGATGCCGGAGCAGATCAAGCCGGCGCCGGACCTGGGCACCGCCTTCAGCTCGGAATACATGATCGGCCTCGGCACCATCGACGAGCGCATGCTGATCCTGGTGGATATCTACCGCCTGATGGCGAGCCCGGAAATGGGCCTCAGCGAAACCCTGGCTGCGGGGACTGCTTAACCGTTCTTATGGGTGCAGCCGTTCTGGCTGGCGCCAAGGTTCAGGTTCTGGTAGCGGATTTCATATTTGCCGTTCGATAGCTGGTCGACCACCAGCTTGTCGTGCGGCTGCACGTAGGCATAGCGCACGTTGGAACGGCGCTCGAGGTCATACACCTTGATGAACACCGGCGCAGCGTTGGCGCTGTTGTCCAGCGTGAGCTGCATGTCCTCGCCCTTGTTCCCGACCGGGAATCCTTCCACATAGCCGGACTGTACCGGCCACGGTTCGCCATTCGGGGCGACTGCCGGGGCGACCTCGGCTTCACAGTCGACGGCAGCGCCCGGCAGCACGACCTGCGACAGGGCCAGCACCTTGATCGGCGGCGCGGCGGCGGCAGATACCGACGGCTCCGGCGAATACGGCTTGGCCACGGCCCAGCCATCGTCGGGGGTGACTTTTTCCACCCGGGGCGGATGGATTTTCGGGGTGGCGGCCGCAGTGGCCGTCAGCTCGGCGGGCGGCTTGCCACCCCAGGCGCCAGCCAGCACGCTGGACATGGCGCGCGGCTCGGTCACCGTCAGTACGCCGCCCAGCCAGCCGGCGGCGGCGGCGCCGCTGACCGTGCCCCAGAAGCGCCAGGATTTCAGGACCCGGCGCCGGCGCGGCAAGTCGAGCTGGTCCGACCAGCCTGGCTCATGCGCCGGTTCATGCCTGGTGCTTTCCAGCCATTCGATTTCCCATTCTTCCTGGGTGATCCACTCGTCATGCTCCTTGCGCCGTTGCGGATCGGACAGCGTGCCATAGGCTGTGTTGACGATCGCCATGATGCGAGCCGCCTTTTCATCCCCCGGATTCTTGTCAGGATGATATTTCTGGCTCAGCGCTTTGTACGCAGCACGTATGACTTCCTGTGGCGCTCCACGCGCTACCTTCAGGTTGTCATAGTGAGTATGTATCTTTCCCATCTCTCAATCATATTACAAACGGTGGCTGCGGTCGCTACGCAGCAATTGCCCGGGCAACTCAACGCCATGGCCAATCACCAGCACTTTGAATAATTCTCCCATTTCGGCTGGAGAAAGCAATTTCTGCAGTGCGTTGGCGTGCGGCAGGTAGTTCAGGGCGTCGGCCGGATCGTAACGCTGGATCAGCTCGCCAATACCGGCACCGATCAGGAAGCCGGCCTGGCTGTTGTAGGCCATGACTTCGGCGCCGGCGTCCTGCGCCGCCAGCGCCATGGCGGTGAAATCGACGTGGGCGGTGATGTCCTGCAGGCCAGGCAGGTAGAACGGTTCCGGGTGGGCGTGGTGGCGGTAGTGGCACATCAGGGTGCCGGTGGCGCGGTCGCCCAGATAGAACTCGCGGGCCGGGAAGCCGTAGTCGAACAGAAACGCGGCGCCCTTGCCTTTGGCCAGCATGGCGGCCAGCGTGGCCATGAAGCCACAGCCGGCGCCGTGTACTTCGGTCACATAGCCGACTGGCAACTGTTCGGCGTCAGGCACCTGGCGCGCGATTTGCGCCAGCAGCACCGCGTCGGCTGCCGTTGGGCGCCAGGCGAAGCCGGTTTCCGCGACAGCCACGTGCAGCGATTGCCAGCCTTGCCCGGTCAGCGTGACCACGTCGACCGGCATCGCATCCAGCACCTCATTGCCGAACACCGCGCCTTGGAAAGAATCGGGCAGCGCGTCGAGCCAGCGCACTTGCGGGAAACCGCGCAGCAGTTCCTGCTGGCGGGCGCGCAGTTCGCCGGACAGCTCGACGATGGAATAGCTCTCGACCACGATGCCGGCGTGCGCCGCCTCGGTCAGGATATCCCTGGCCAGCTTGCCCGTTCCGGCGCCGAATTCGAGGATATGCGGCGCGCTTTGGTCCATAATAGCGGCTGCAACGTGCGCCAGCGACTGCCCGAACAGGGCGCTCAGTTCGGGTGCAGTTGTAAAATCGCCATCCTTGCCCAGCTTGGCAGCGCCGCCGCTGTAATAACCCAGGCCCGGCGCATACAGCGCCAGTTCCATGAAGCGGGAGAACGGAATGGCGCCGCCTTGCCGCGCGATGTCGTCGGCAATCAGGCGCTGCAGGGCTTGGGACGCGGCCAGCGCGTCAGGGGAAGGTGCTGGTAAAGACATGCCCGGCATTGTAGCGGTTCAGCGCAGCCCGGCGCCATTTTGCTCAATTTGACTATGACTACTTCAACTTCGACGCCCGACCAGCCACGCGTGGCCCTGGTGACCGGGGCCGGGCGCCGCCTGGGACGCGAAATCGCGCTCGGCCTGGCGCGCGCCGGCTGGGACATCGCCGTCCATTACCGCCACTCGCACGACGAGGCACGCGAAGTGGCGCAGGCCGTTGCCGCCCTGGGCCGCCGCGCCATCACGCTGCAATGCGACCTGTCCGATGAAGAAGCCGTGCGCGGCCTGCTGCCGGCGGCGCTGAAGGCGCTGGAACGGGTCGACTGCGTGGTGAACAACGCTTCCCTGTTCGATTACGACAGCGATTTGAACTTCAGCCACGCCCGGCTGGACGCGCACATGCATGCCAATGTCGCCGCACCGATCCAGCTGGCGCGCGCCCTGTACGACGCCACGCCGGAAGGCGGCCAGGCCGTGGTTGTGAACCTGCTGGACCAGAAGCTTTATAATCTCAACCCTGATTTCCTGTCCTATACCCTGTCCAAGGCGGCGCTGCAGGCGGCCAACACGATGCTGGCCCAGTCGCTGGCGCCGAAGGTCCGGGTAGTGGGCGTGGCGCCCGGCATCACCATGGTGTCGGGAGACCAGAGCGAGGAAGGCTTCGCCAAGGCGCACACCCAGACGCCGCTGGGCCGTTCCAGTACTCCGGAGGACATCGCCGCCGCCGTGGTGTATGCGGCAGGCGCGCGTGCCATGACCGGCACCACCCTGCTGGTCGATGGCGGCCAGCATTTGCTGCCGTCGCCACGCGATGTGATGTTCCTTACCAAATAACTTCATTGAAGGTTTAAGCACCATGCTGTCCGCCCTGATTCACCCGCAACTGCAAGACTGCCGCCGGCTGTTCCTGCGCAACTATGAAGTGCTGATCAACATCGGCGTGCACGATTTCGAAAAGAAAGGCGAGCAGCGCGTACTGATCAACGTTGACCTGTACATCCCGCTGGCGGTGTCGACCCCGAAGGCCGACGAACTGCACGAAGTGGTCGACTACGACTTCATGCGCGAGACCATTGCGCGCCGCATGGCCGAAGGCCACGTGCACCTGCAGGAAACCCTGGTGGACGACGTGGTGCAGGCAATGCTGGCCCACCCTAGCGTGCGTGCCGCCCGCGTGTCGACCATGAAGCCTGACGTATATCCCGATTGCGAAGGCGTGGGCGTGGAAGTATTCAAGATCAAGGACGCAGCATGAACGCGGTAGTAGACACCAAGGCGGAAGACAAGACCGCCTACGAAAACAACAAGCTGCACAAGCGCCTGTGCCGCCTGGTCGGCCAGGCCATCGGCGATTTCAACATGATCGAAGACGGCGACAAGGTGATGGTTTGCCTGTCGGGCGGCAAGGACTCTTACGCCCTGCTCGACATCCTGATGACGCTGCGCGAACGCGCACCGATCAATTTCGAGATCGTCGCCGTCAACCTGGACCAGAAGCAGCCGAACTTCCCGGCCGACGTGCTGCCGGCCTACCTGGAAAAACTCGGCGTGCCGTTCCACATCGAAAACCAGGACACGTACTCGATCGTCAAGCGCCTGATCCCGGAAGGCAAGACCACCTGCTCGCTGTGCTCGCGCCTGCGGCGCGGCATCCTGTACCGCGTAGCCGATGAACTGGGCTGCAACAAGATCGCCCTGGGTCACCACCGCGATGACATCCTCGAGACCTTCTTCCTGAACATGTTCTTCGGCGGGAAGATCAAGGGCATGCCGGCCAAGCTGGTGTCCGACGACGGCAAGCACATGGTGATCCGCCCGCTGGCTTATGTGAAAGAAGAAGATACCGAGCGCTATGCCGAGGTGAAGAACTTCCCGATCATCCCGTGCGACCTGTGCGGCTCGCAGGAAAACCTGCAGCGCAAGCAGATCAAGGCCATGCTGCGCGACTGGGAGAAGAAGCACCCGGGCCGCGTGGAGAATACCTTCTCCGCCCTGTCCACCGTCGTGCCATCGCACCTGATGGACCGCGACCTGTTCGGCTTCAAGGACCTGAAGACCGACGGCATCGCCAATCCGCTGGGCGATATCGCCTTCGACGAGGAGCCTTGCTCCACGCCTGCTGCCACGACAATCCCTCTCGTTAATTTGCAATAAAAGCAACTCACCGGGGTAGAATAGCTCCCTTCATCTCACTGAAGGGACTTCCCGATGCAGCGTTTCCTCGGCCTGTGCGCCGCTTTCCTGATGTTGTGTGCCGCTCCGCTCCTGCATGCGGAGGAGCAGCCCAAGCTTGCCGTGGCGGTGGACGTGCGCCATGTGGCGAAAGACTTGTGGCGCGTGGATTACCGGTTTGCGCAAGCCGTTACGGCGCTCAAGCTGCACTCCATCGGCGCGTTCCGCAAGCAGGAGTGGAAGGTGCTCACACCCGGCATGGCCATGAAATCCGGACCGGACTTCGATGTGATTGCGGCGAAGGGCAAGCCGTTCAAGTCGGCCAGCGTGCAGGTCAAGACGTTCGATGGCTGGTCGCCCAAGGAGTATGTCTCGTTCAACCGCTTCGGCGATGGCGGAACGGCTGTTTACCTCGGCCACCTGCAAGGTGACGTCGAGCAGGGCAAGAAAACGCTCTCGATGCACACCGATATCAAGCTGTTTGGCCTGGCGCAGGAAAACGTGATTGCTCCGCCGGCTAACCGCCTGGAGCCGGGAGGCGACCGCGGTTATGCCTACTTTGGTCCTGCACAGGCTATCCCTGCCGGTGCGGTGAAAGTCCTGATCGATCCACGCATCCCGCAGTGGCTGCGCGAAACGATCCTCGATGTTGGCGCAAAGACTTCCGCCTACTATGAGAAGGCCTACCAAAGGAGTTTAAAGGACGAGCTGCTGATCATGGTATCGGTGGACAATTTCGAGTCGTCGGGCTTTTCGATGAAGGGCGGCGCCATCTTGGGCCAGGGCCAGGTTTCCTACCGGCTGGAAGGCAAGCAGGTACTGCTCGACCATCCGAAGCTGCGCGAGTATGCGGCTCTCAACGTGGCACACGAGATGGCGCACATCTGGCAGATGGCCGTTTCCCGCGGCGGCATGCGCGGAGACCAGGGGCCGTGGATCCACGAGGGCGGTGCGGAGGCAATGGCCCTCGATGCCTTGGTCAAGACCGGTGTGTTAAGCGAAGAATCGGTGCAAGCCTACCGTGCGAAACAGGCTGCCACTTGCGAGAAGCTTAACAACACCGTCGACACCTATGACGGCATTTATGCCTGCGGCCTGGTGCGCTTCGACCAGCTGGGCATCGGCATCGTCCCGCTTTGGCGCTCCATGATGGAAGCGACCGAAACGACGGGCGATGCGTATTCCCAGCAGATGATCGACACTATCGTTTCAGCGAAGTAGCCGCGCCTTCGGCACGCGAGAAGGAATATGGCGCATCGGCCGGTGCGATGCCGCGCTGCTGGTTCGGTTGCGCCGACATCTCCACGTCGAAGATCGCGCCGCGCAGCAGTTCATCGTGGCCCAGCCAGTTGCGCTGCAGCGTGCGGCCATTCAGTTTCGCGGTGCGGATGTAGCGCATGCCGGCGCCATTGGCCGGAGCATTGATGCGAACCTGCTTGCCGTTTTCCAGGTGCACAGTGGCATGCTGGAACAGCGGCGCGCCCACCACGTACTGGCCGACGGCCGGCGTCACCGGATAGAAGCCCAGCGCGGAAAACACGTACCAGGCCGAGGTCTGGCCATTGTCTTCGTCGCCGCAGTAGCCATCCGGCGTTGGCTTGTACATGCGGTTCAGCGTTTCGCGGATCCAGTACTGCGACTTCCATGGCGCGCCAGCATAGTTGTACAAGTACAGCATGTGCTGGATCGGCTGGTTGCCATGGGCGTACTGGCCCATGTTCGCTACCTGCATTTCGCGGATCTCGTGGATCACCGAGCCGTAATAGCTCTCGTCGAACAGCGGCGGCATGCTCATCACCGTGTCCAGCTTGTCGACGAAGGCGGCCCGGCCGCCCATCAGGTTCACCAGGCCATCGATGTCGTGGAAGACCGACCAGGTGTAATGCCAGCTATTCCCTTCCGTGAAGGCATCGCCCCACTTGACCGGGTTGAACGGCGACTGGAAGCTGCCATCCTTGTTACGGCCGCGCATCAGGCCGGTCTCGGGGTCGAACAGCTTCTTGTAGTTCATGGCGCGCTGCGCGTAGATGGCGATTTCCGATTCCGGCTTGCCGAGCGCCTTGCCCAGCTGGTAGATCGCAAAGTCGTCGTAGGCATATTCCAGCGTGCGTGCGGCGTTCTCGTTGATCTTGACGTCGTAAGGCACGTAGCCAAGCTCGTTGTAGTACTTCACGCCGGCGCGGCCCACTGCGCTGACCGGCCCTTCGTTGTCGGCGCCGTGCTTGAGTGCTTGCCACAGGGTTTCAATGTCGGGACTGCGGCTGCCCTTGATCCAGGCGTCGGCCACCACCGAGGCGGAGTTGTTGCCGACCATGATGTCGGCATAGCCGGGGCTCGACCACTCGGGCAGCCAGCCGCCTTCGCGGTAGGCATTGGCGAGGCCGGCCTGCATTTCGCGGTTGATCGACGGGTAGACCAGGTTCAGGAAGGGATACAGGGCGCGGAAGGTGTCCCAGAAGCCGGTGCCAGCAAACAGGTAGCCGGGCAAGACCTTGCCGTTGTAAGGGCTCCAGTGCACCGGCTGGCCGGCGGCGTCGACTTCATACATCTTGTTCGGGAACTGCACCATGCGGTACAGGCTTGAGTAGAAGGTGCGCACCTGGTCGATGCTGCCGCCCTCCACTTCCACTTTGGACAGCACCCGGTTCCAGGCCGCTTTGGCGCGGGAGTGCGTGGTGTCGAAGTCGTCGTTTGCCAGTTCGCGCTGCAGGTTCAATTCCGCCTGCTCGGGGCTGATGAAGGAGGAAGCCACCTTCATGTGCACTTGCTCCCCGCGCCTGGTCTTGAAGCCGACGATGGCGCCGCTATGCTGGCTTTCCATTTCGAGCGCGCCTTCCACCAGTTCCTTGCCGCGCCATACGTCGGTCGAGGTGAACGGCTTGTCGAACACCATCACGAAATACAGGCGGAAGTTGGCTGGCAGCGGGCCGCGCGCATAACGGGTGCTATAGCCGATGACCTTGCGCTGCTCCGGGATGATCTTGACGTAGGAGCCTTTGTCGAAGGCGTCCACCACCACGTAACTCTTGTCCGATTCGGGGAAAGTGAAACGGAATTGCGCCGCGCGCTCGGTCGGCGTCAATTCCGCGGTGACGTCGGCATCCGCCAGGTAGACGCTGTAGTAGTAAGGCTTGGAGGTTTCGGCCTTGTGCGAGAACGCGCTGGCGCGGTCGTCTTCCATGAAGCGCTTGGCGCCGGTCACCGGCATGACGGAAAACTGGCCATAGTCGTTCATCCATGGCGAGGGCTGGTGCGTCTGTTTCAAGCCGCGCAGCCTGTCGGCTTCATACTGATAGGCCCAGCCGTTGCCCATCTTGCCGGTCTGCGGCGTCCACAGGTTCATGCCCCAAGGGACGGCGATGGCGGGATAGGTATTCCCGTTCGACATTTCCGGCTTGCTGGAGGTACCCATCAGGGGATTGACCCACTCGACCGGGTCGCTGACCTTGCCGACGAATTGTGCGGCAGCCAGCGGCGCGGCAGCAGCCAGCACGAGCGCCACGCCGGCGCGCAAAATGGTGACGCTCATTGTTGGTACCCCGTTTGGCTGTATGGACGGGCACTGGTTTCGCGGCCCCACTCTTTGTTCGGTGCTGCCTGCATGCGGAATACCAGCTCGCCGCCAGCCATGATGTCCTCATGGCGCAGGAAGGTGCGCGCCAGCGCCTTGCCGTTCAGCGTAACGCTGCCGACGTAGGCGTTGACAGCCGAAAGCTGCTCGGCGCGAATGGTGAAGCGTTTCCCGTTCGGCAGGTTGAGCGTGGCCTTGTCGACGAAGGGGCGGCCGATCACATACTCGTTGCTGCCCGGGGCGACCGGGTAGAAGCCCAACGCCGTGAAAGTGAGCCAGGCCGACATCTGGCCCAGGTCGTCATTGCCCGCCAGGCCGTCCGCCTTGTTGTGGTACTGGCTGGCGACGATCTGCGCCAGGCGTGCCTGCGTCTTCCATGGCGCGCCGGCGAAGTTGTACAGGTAGGCCACGTGGTGCGATGGCTCGTTGCCGTGTGCGTAGTGGCCAATCAGGCCGGAGATGTCTTCCATGTGGGCGTAGACGTTCTCATCGACTTTGGCGTCGAACACCTGGTCGATCTTCGACTGCAGGCCGGCATCGCCGCCCAGCATGCTGACCAGGCCCGCATTATCGTGCGGCATGTACCAGGAATACTGCCAGGCGCTGCCTTCGGTGTAGTCGCTGCCGAAGTTGGACTGCACCGGATTGAATGGCTCGCGGAATTCGCCAGTCGACTTGCGGGCGCGCACGAAACCAGTCCTGGTGTCGAACACATTGCGGTAGTTCTGCGCCCGCTGATAGAAGCGCGCGGCCACCTCCTTCCTGCCCATCTTCTCGGCCATGCGCGCGATGGTCCAGTCGTCGAAGGCGTATTCCACGGTCTTGGAGGCGGCTTCCGGTTCCAGGTCGATCGGCACATAGCCCAGCTTCTTGTAGTGTTCAATGCCGCCGTAAGGGCCGTAATCGGCACTGGCTACCATGGCGGCCAGCGCTTCGTCGGCATGGATGCCCTTGATGCCTTTCATGTAGGCGTCGGCAATCACCGGCACCGCGTGGTAGCCGATCATGCACCAGGTTTCCAGGCCGTGGAAGGCCCACACCGGCAGGATGCCGTGCGGGCTATGCTGGCGCGAAGCCACCAGCGAGTTTACGAAGTCGGCATTGCGCTGCTCCGGCTGCACCAGCGTGAGCAATGGATGCAAGGCACGGTAGGTATCCCATAGCGAGAACGTCGAGTGGTAGCGGAAGCCTTGGGCCTGGTGCACCTGGTTGTCCGGGCCGCGATACCTGCCGTCGCGGTCCATAAACAGGCTTGGCGCCAGCATGGCATGGTACAGGCTGGTATAGACCATGCTGCGCATATCGGCCGGCGCTTCGATGGCGACAGCCGACAGCGCCTCGTTCCAGGCGGCGCCTGCGCGCTGGCGTTCGGCGTCGAAGTCCCAGCCCGGCATTTCATCCAGGTTGGCCAGTGCGCCATCTTCGCTGACGCCGGATAGCGCAACCTTCACCATCAAGGTACCGTCTTCCGGCGTGCCGAAGTCGAGGGCTGCCACCAGCGCCTTGCCTTCCACCTGCACCTTGTCGGCCGGCGTCTTGCCCGGGCCGGCAAAGCCTTTATATTCAACGCCTTCTTCGCGGTTGACCAGGGCGTGGCCGGCGATGGGGCGCGAGAGCTTCATGGCGAAGTAAACCTGGCGGCCAGGCGCCCAGCCGCGCGTGATGCGCATGCCGGTAATGGTGGTGCTGTCGCGCAGGCGCAGCGACGACCACAGGTTCTTGCCGGCGTAGTCGTAAATGCTCTGGCGCAGGTCAAGGATCAGCTTCGCCTGCGCGCCCCTGGCGTAGCGGTAGCGGTGCAGGCCTACGCGTTCGCTGGCAGTCAGTTCGACGTCGACGTCGTGATCCTGCAGCCGCACCGCATAGTAGCCGGGTTCCGCGCGTTCATCCTCGTGCCGGAAGCGGGAGCGGTAGCCGCTGAACGGACGCTCCGGATAGCCTGGTTCCAGCTTGGTCTCGCCGCTGTACGGCATTAGCAGGATATCGCCCAGGTCGGAGTGGCCGCTGCCGGAGAAATGGGTGTGGGAGAAGCCGAGGATCGAGTCGTCCTCGTAGCGGTAGCCGGCCGCCCATGGGTAGCTTTGACGGAAATGCCGCAGCTGGGTGTCCGGGCTTAGCTGCACCATGCCGAACGGGCGCGTGGCGCCGGGGAAGGTGTGGCCGTCGCCGCCCGTGCCGATAAACACGTTGACGGCGGCCGCCGGACTGCCTGCGGGCGCCGCTTGCGCCGTGGCTGCAAGCAGCGTTGCGGTAAACAGCGCCACGAAAGGTCGGATACCCATGGTGTCTCCTTTATGATGGTGCTGTTATACCTTTACCCGATATTTCCTCGCAATCGAAAGTGACAGAAACGGCGAAGTTTCAGAAAGTTTAGTAAACAAGGCCGGTGCGGTACACCGGATACAGGTTAAGGCGCTCGTCCCAGGTGGCATGGCGGCGGGCGAAGAAGTCCAGGCGGGCACGCGGATTATTGGCGAAAGCCGGGTCGCTTTCCAGCCTGGCTTTGAAGGCGGCGGCCAGCGCCGGATCGGCAGCCAGCATTTCACGCGCGGCCTGCTCTGCCACGTACTCCTCCATGTACTCCTTGCGTTCCAGGTAGTTGTTGAAGAAGCCCCAGGCAGCCAGCGAATCGGCGCCGGACGGTTCCAGCATGGTCATCACGAGGCGCGACTTCGGCTGGGCAATCGGCACGAACAGGGCGCCCTTGCCTACTTCGCGCTGCTCCGTCTTCCAGGCGCCCTTCCAGCTTGCGAGCTGGTGGCCTTCGAAGGAGGTTGCGCTCAGCTTGGCTTCATCGGCGCGGAAGGCCTCAACCGCCACCTTGCCCGGCGCCTGCTCCAGGCGCTTGTAGCCGATGCCGTGCGCCTTCAGCTTCGGTTCCACCAGCGCAGCTTGCGCGGCCGGCACCAGGTAGCCACCGGCGGGTGCTTTGGCCACCACGTCCGGCACCACTTCGTCGCGCAGTGGAACGGTCCACTTCTGCGGCTTGGACTCGTCGTATTTCGTCCAGGTGCCGCCCGACACGTCGGATGGGGTGCGGCTATATTCATAGCCCGGGAAGTCGATCATTTCCGTGCGCTCGGTGGTCTTGTAGCTGAGGGGCATGTCGGCCAGCCTGGCGGCCCGTACATCGGCTTCCGCAGCGGCCCTGGCCCAGGCCGCGCCATGTTGCGCAAACTGCTCCATCAGCGAGACGATGGTGTTGCGCGTCACCTTCACGCGGTGCGGGTAATCGCGCCACGAGTGGGTTTCCACCAGCATGGCAAAGCGGTTACGCAGCGGGAAATAGCCGGTCGAAAATCGCGGCGTGGCCATGCTGTCGACGAAGCCTGAATCCGGTTGGTCGGTCTTGTCGAAAGAGATGTAGAAGTGGCGCGGGTCGGAACCCTGCTTGCGCAAGTCGGCCATGACGTTGTCGCGCAATTCCTTGCCAAGCGGGAGCAGGGCCGCGTCGCCGCCGTGCAGCGGTTCGACCTGGATCGACACGTCGGGCTGGAACTTGGCGCCGTCGGTCACGTGAAGGTCGATATAAGCCAGCGGGTCCCATTCGTTGACCAGCTTGAGCATGGCCTGCATTTCCGGCGCATCGGCTTTCACGTAGTCGCGATTGAGGTTGTAATTCTGCGCGGTGACGCGCCAGCCCATCTCCGCCGGGCCGCGCTGGTTGGGGCGGTTGTTCTTGCCGAAGCGCTCGTGGCCGTCGACGTTGAAAACGGGGACGAACAGCACTACCTGCTTGTCAAGCGCACCGGCGGCAGCCTTGCCGTCCAGCGCTTCGCGCAGTGCCCAGAAGCCGGCATCCTTGCCGTCGATCTCGCCGGCATGAATGCCGCCCTGCACCAGCAGCACCGGCAGCTTGCGCTGTCTGGCCGCGACGGCAGTCAGCGCGCCGGTGCGCGAGATGGCCAGCGCCAGCATCGGACGTCCTTCCGGTGTTTCGCCGAAGGAGAAGCAGCGCACTGCTTTCGGGTAAGCCCTCTGGTAATCCGCGCACAGGCGCTGCACTTCGTCGTAGCGGCCAGTGGCGTGGTAGCCGGAGCGTTCCGCCACCGTGCTGAGGTCAGGGGCGGCTTGCGCCAGCGGGAAAGCGGCAAACAGGGAAAGCAGTACAGCAGTACGAATCATTTCTATGCTCCGGCGGTTGTGGAAAAGCGCCGGAGCATTATAGTGCGCTTCAGAAACGCCGGTACGGGCGCGCCACCGCAAACAGCGCCACGCTTGCGGCGTTTCGCCAACAATAATTACCACATATCAAGAGCCGAAATGGTAATTCACCTCCAGCCAGACCTGGCGGCCTGCCGGGCTGTAGTTGCCTACCGGGTAGTAAGGCCAGCCGCCGCTGGCGTCATGCTTGATGCGGTTGAACAAGTTGTTTACGGCCAGCGATACGCTGGTGCGCTGGTTCAGCTTGACTACCGAGCTGGCGTTGACCAGGGTGGTCGGGGTCAGCCAGGCTTCGCCGGCGGCATCAGGCACCTTGCCGTAGCGCTGCAGGAACAGGGTGTTCGACCAGGCGCCGGCATTCCAGGTCAGGCTGGCATTCAACTTGTCGCGCCAGTCGTAGTTGCCCAGGTCGTCCTTGTCGTTGTTCAGCGGGTCGGCGGCGAACTGGCGCGACTCCTGTTTCAGGGTCTTCGAGTAGTTCACCTTGGTGATGAAATTGCCGTAGCCCTTGGTACGCAGGACGTACCTGGCCGACAGGTCGATGCCGCTGACCTTGGTCGACGCAGCATTGATCGGGTTGACCAGGATCTGCTTGATCTCGCCTGGCTTGTTCAGCGCATTGTCGGCGTAACGGACGATGCGGCGAATCGCATCGGCGCAGGTCGGCGAAGCGAGGTCGCCCTTGATGCGGCATTCAGCTTCATCGCGCAGCAGCTTGTCGGCGCTCAGGTTGGTGACCAGGTCGTCGATGCGGATCTTCCAGTAGTCCAGCGTGACGTCGAAGTCGGCGCTCGGCGACCAGACAGCGCCCAAGCCGGCCGAGCGCCCCTTTTCCGAACGCAGGTCCTTGCTGCCGGTCTGCACATAGTCCGCGCCGGGCGAGTAATTCGCAAAATCGCAATCGGCCACCGGCTGGCCGGCCTTGGCGCAGCGGTAATAGTCCGTGGTGGACGAGTAGTAGCCGGTGCCGCGCGCTTTGTAGATGTAATTCATGTCCGGCGCGCGGAAGCTGGTCGCGACATTCCCGCGCAGCAGGAACTGCGCGGCTGGCCGCCATTCCAGGCCGCCGTTGTAGGTGAACTTGCCGTCGCCGCGGCCGGCGAATGAGTAATGATCGTAGCGGCCTGCCAGCGTGCCGGCCAGCGTATTCACCAGCGGGATGCTGGCCTCGGCGCCGAGCGCGTAGCGCTTGCGGGTGCCGGCCGTCACGTCTGACGGCACCAGCGTGTTGAAGTAGCCCTGGTTGATGCGCGGATCGGGAGCGTTGGAGAAGCCTTGCTTGCCCAGTTCCGCCACGGTGGCAACCTTGACCGGGCCGGCCGGCAGCGTGAAGACTTCGCCGTTGGCCGTCAGGCTCAGGGTATTGGTCCAGGACTTGTCGTCGCTGACCGATTCACCGGTGATGGTATTGAATTCGCCCGGCGTCAGGCGCGTGGTCAATCGCGCCGGGTCGGGAGCGAAGATAGCGACGCCGCTGGCATTCACACCCAGTTGCTGGCCGAGGAAGAAGCTGTCGATATTGGCCAGCGCACGCTGGGTGTGGTTCTGGCTCTTGTACTGCGAGGCAGTGTAGCCGGCCTCATAGTTCCACGAGGTGTGCGGGACCTGGCCGCGCAAGCCCAGCGACAGCGATGCCGCCTGGTCGTCCCAGCGGCGGTTGTAACGCTCTACGCCGCCCATTTCTTCCGGCGAAATGTAGCGGCTCCACGCTTCATAGCGGCTGCTGTTCTGGTTCCAGAAATAGTTGTCGGTGGCCGAGCGCGAGGTCCACGACGGGCCGCGCGTGTTGTTGCTGCTGCGGTTGTTGCCGTAAAGCGCTTCCGCAAACAGCGTGGTGGTCGCGGACAGCTCATAATTGGCGCTGCCGAACAGGTTCTGGCTGCTGTTCTTGGTCTGGATGGTCCAGTAGGTCGGGCCGACCTTCGGGCTGGCACAGTAGCTACCCGCCTTGGCCGTGTACCTGGCGGTGCTGGCGCCGAACAGGTCGCCGATGTCGGAGCAGGCAGTGCCCAGGTCGATGTATTTGCCGCTGCTGACGTTCTTGCGCGCCAGGACGGAAGTCGGCGCCACGCCGGTCTTGCTGGCCATGAAGTCGCGGTCGGCGCTCCACAGCGGGTCGCGCTCCAGCAACTCCACGCTGAATATGGTGTTCAGCTTGTCGAAGCTCTGGCCGCCGGTAAATTGCAGGCGCTTGTCTCCGCCGCCGCCGCGCGTTGTGGTGCCGGCCTTGAGGTTGATGTCGTAACCGTTGGCTTGCTTCTTCAGGATGATGTTGACCACGCCCGCAATCGCGTCGGAGCCGTAGACGGCCGATGCGCCGCCGCTCAGGATCTCGATGCGTTCCACCACGCTCGATGGAATATTGGCCAGGTTGGTGAAGTTGACCGTACCCTCGTATGCGATCGGGAAGTCGGCCATGCGGCGGCCGTTCAGCAGCACCAGCGTATGGTTCGGTCCCAGTCCTCGCAGGCTGATGGCGTTGGCCGATGGCGTGAAAGTGTTGCCGTAGTCTGCGCCCTGCACGAAGCCGCTGTTCTGCGACTGGTTGGTCAGTGCGTCGAACACGTTCTTGTAGCCTTGCTTGGTGATGTCCTCGCCGGTGATGACGGTCACCGCCGATGGGCCTTCCAGGCTGGCGCGCGGGATGCGCGAGCCGGTGATCACGACGGCCGCCGGCGATGCTGTTTCCTGGGCATGCGCCACGCCGGCCAGCAAAACGAAAGCGCCTGCCGCCAACGGTTTCAATTTGAATTTTGTCTGCATTGAAGTGGTCCTCTTGTGAAGAGGCGCCACCTTATCAAGCCGGTCTTTATTACTGAACGAATGATTTTGCAGATCCTTATGAAAAAAGCCGGGGACTCGCCCCGGCTTTTCAGGAAACCGCGTGGTTTCAGGCTGCGTGCGTTGCGACAGCCGGTTTGCTGAACTCTGCCAGCAGCGATGCTTCCTTCTGCTTGGCGGCCTTCAGGTGGCGCTCCTTGACGTGGCCGTAGCCGCGGATGTCTTCAGGAATGCGCGCGATAGACACTGCGGTCGCCAGGTTATCGGCAGTCAGCTTGTCCAGGAGACCGGACACAGTGTTGCGGTATTCGCCGATCAGGGCGCGTTCCATCTTGCGCTCTGCGGTGTAGCCGAAGACGTCGAGGGCGGTGCCGCGCAGGCCCTTGAACTTGGCCAGCACGCTGAAGGCTTTCAGCATCCATGGGCCGAATTCCTGCTTGACCAGATGGCCTTCCTTATCCTTCTTCACCAGCAGCGGAGGCGCCAGGTGGAATTTCACCTTGTAGTCGCCTTCGAACATGCTTTCGATCTTGGCACGGAAGGCCGGGTCGCTGTGCAGGCGTGCCACTTCATACTCGTCCTTGTAGGCCATCAGCTTGTAGAAGTAGCGGGCTACGGCTTCGGTCAGCTTCTTCGAACCGAAGGCGCCTTCAGCCGCTTGCACCTGCGCCACGAAGTCGCTGTACTGCCTGGCGTATGCCGCGTCCTGGTAAGCAGTCAGCAGTTCCACGCGCTTGGCGATGATCTCTTCCAGCGTCTGGGTGCGCTTGAATTCGATCACGGTCGCTGGCGTGGCCAGCTTGGTCACCGCGGCGGTGTCGTGCGCGCAGTAGCGGCCCCAGTTGAAAGCTGCCTTGTTGAACGGCACGGACACGCCATTCAGCTCGATCGCCTTCATCAGCGACGCTTCCGACAGAGGCACGTGGCCTTTCTGGAACGAGTAGCCCAGCATGAACATATTGGTCGCGATCGAATCGCCCATCAGCGCAGTAGCGATCTTGCCGGCGTCGACGAAGTCCACATTGGATTCGCCGCAGGCGCGCTTGATCTCGGACTGGGAAGAAGTGCCTGGGAACTGCCAGTCGGGGTTCTTCACGAAGGCCGCCGTGGTAGCGCCGGTCGAGTTGATGGCAGCATAAGTGCGGCCTTCGCCCATGCGCGACAGCGCGTCTTTCGAGGCGGTCACGATCTGGTCGCAGCCGATCACCAGGTTGGCACTGCCAGTGCCGACGCGGGTCGAGTGCAGGTCGGCCTGCTTGTCGGCCAGGCGCACGTGCGACATCACCGGACCGCCCTTCTGGGCCAGGCCGGACATGTCCAGCACGATGGCGCCCTTGCCTTCCACGTGTGCCGCAACGGCCAGGATCTGGCCGACGGTCACCACGCCGGTGCCGCCGATACCGGTGATCAGGATGCCGTATGGATTCGCAGTCGAAGGGATCACAGGAGCAGGCAATGCCGGCACTTCTCCGCCGCCCGCTGCAGCTGCTTTCTTCGGCTTTTTCAGGCCGCCGCCTTCCACCGTCACGAAGGACGGGCAGAAACCGTTCACGCAGGAGAAGTCCTTGTTGCAGCTGGACTGGTTGATCTGGCGCTTGCGGCCCAGTTCAGTTTCCAGCGGCTCCACCGACAGGCAGTTGGACTGCACGGAGCAGTCGCCGCAGCCTTCGCAGACGGCTTCGTTGATCACGGCGCGCTTGGCCGGGTCAGGGTACTCGCCTTTTTTGCGGCGGCGACGCTTCTCGGAGGCGCAGGTCTGGTCGTAGATCATGGCCGACACGCCCGGCTTGTCGCGCAGTTCCTTCTGCACGTCCATCAGTTCGGAACGGTGGCGCACGGTGACGCCTGGCGCCCAGTTGTAATCGTCCGGATATTTTTCAGGATCGTCGGTGACCACGATGATCGGGGTCACGCCTTCCGCCGCGATCTGGCGCGAGATCATGCCTGGGTCGAGCGGACCGTCCACGTTCTGGCCGCCGGTCATTGCCACGGCGTCGTTGTACAGGATCTTGTAGGTGATGTTCACCTTTGCCGCCACGGCAGCGCGGATCGCCAGGATGCCGGAGTGGAAATAGGTACCGTCGCCGAGGTTGGTGAAGACGTGCTTCTCATTGGTGAACGGCGCCTGGCCAACCCAGGTCACGCCTTCCGCGCCCATATGGGTGAAGGTGGACGTCTCGCGGTCCATCCACAGCACCATGTAGTGGCAGCCGATACCTGCCATGGCGCGCGAGCCCTCCGGCACCTTGGTCGAGGAGTTGTGCGGGCAGCCGGAGCAGAAGTAAGGGATACGGTCCGTTTCCGGATTGGCCTTGGCCGGCAGGTTTTTCAGCGCTGCTTCCTTGGCTTCCAGGAAGGCGATACGCTCTTTCACGCGTGCCGCGACCGGATGGTCCTTGCAATAGTGCTCGATGCGCGAAGCGATGGCGCGTGCGATCTGGGCCGGGTTCAGTTCATAGGTCGCAGGCAGCAGCCAGTCGCCGTGGCCGGTCTTGCCCTTGTTGCTCCACTCGCCGGTGTCGTCGAATTTGCCGACCACGCGCGGACGCTCGCCGTCCGGCAGGTTGTACAGCTCTTCCTTCAGCGCGTATTCCAGGATCTGGCGCTTTTCTTCCACCACCAGGATCTCGTCCAGGCCCTTGGCGAATTCGTGCACGCCGTCCGCTTCCAGCGGCCAGGTCATGCCGATCTTGTACAGGCGGATGCCGATATCGGCCGCGGCTTGTTCGTCGATGCCCAGGTCGGCCAGCGCCTGGCGGGTGTCCAGGTAGGACTTGCCGGCGGTGATGATGCCGATCTTCGGCTTCGGCGCATCCCAGATGATCTTGTTCAGCTTATTGGCGCGGCAGTAGGCCAGCGCGGCGTACCACTTGTAGCTGTTCATGCGCACTTCCATGTCCAGCACGGTGTCCGGCCAGCGGATATTCAGGCCGCCCGCCGGCAGCTCGAAGTCTTCCGGCATCTGGATCTGGACGCGGTCCGGGTCGAAGTCGACCACCGCGCCCGACTCGATGATGTCCGTCACGCACTTCATCGACACCCACAGGCCGGTGTAGCGGCTCATGGCCCAGGCGTGCAGGCCGTAGTCGATGTATTCCTGCACCGACGATGGGTACAGCACCGGAATGCCGCAGGCGTTCAGGATGTGGTCCGACTGGTGGGCGGTGGAGGACGATTTCGCAGCGTGGTCGTCGCCCGCCAGCACCAGCACGCCGCCGTGCTTGGAGGAGCCGGCGTTATTGGCATGCTTGAACACGTCGCCGCAGCGGTCGACGCCTGGACCCTTGCCGTACCACATGGAGAACACGCCGTCGTACTTGGCATCTTCGAACAGGTTGGTCTGCTGGGTGCCCCAGACGGCAGTCGCCGCCAGGTCTTCGTTCATGCCAGGGTGGAACTTGACGTGGTGCGCGTCGAGGTGCTTCTTGGCCTTCATCGCGGTCTGGTCGACCGAGGTGACCGGCGAACCGCGGTAGCCGGTGATGTAGCCGGCGGTATTCAGGCCGGCTTTCAGGTCGCGCTCACGCTGCAGCATTGGCAGGCGGATCAGGGCTTGCGTGCCGGTCATGAAGGCGCGGCCGCGCTCAAGGGTCCACTTGTCGTCGAGGGTAATGTCGTGCGCGGGCGATAGCTCGCCGCTCTTGACGGGTGCGTTCATCAGGTGTGTCTCCAAAAACTTCTTCAAAGTTAGAACGGCGCCCTGTTCTTATTTGCGGGGCTGCCGGAATTCTTTAAACCGGTACGTGGCTGCCGCTGGCAATAGTGTCTGACCCTGCGGGTCAGACCGGACGGCGACCCGGCTGGTTTACCGGTTTTAAGCGGCCGTCTTGCTCGGGTCATCCAGCACCCCGCGGCGAATCTGATCGAGCTCAATCGACTCAAACAGCGCACGGAAATTGCCTTCGCCGAAGCCCTGGTCGCCCTTGCGCTGGATGATCTCGAAGAAGATCGGCCCAATCACGTTCTGGGTAAAGATCTGCAGCAGCAGTTCGCGTTCCGATTCGTTCGAATGGCCGTCGATCAGGATACGCAGGCGGCGCAGTTCTTCCACATTCTCGCCATGGTTTGGCAAGCGGCGGTTGACCAGCTCATAGTAGGTTTCGATCGTGTCCTGGAACACGATGCCCTGGTTGCGCAGGCCTTGCACGGAATCATAAATACCGTCGGTGCCCAGCGCGATGTGCTGGATGCCTTCGCCGTGGTACTCGTTCAGGTACTCCGCGATCTGCGACTTGTCATCCGACGATTCATTGATCGGAATGCGGATCTTGCCGCATGGCGAAGTCATGGCCTTCGACTTCAAGCCAGTCAGCTTGCCTTCGATGTCGAAGTAGCGCACTTCGCGGAAGTTGAACAGGCGCTCGTAGAAGTCAGCCCATTCCTTCATGCGGCCACGGTGCACATTGTGGGTCAGGTGGTCGATATAGGTCAGGCCATTGCCGACCGGGTTGGCTTCGGCGCCAGGGATGGCCACGAAGTCCGCGTCGTAAATCGAGATGTCGCCAATGGCGCCAGTCGGCTTGCCGTCAGCCGAATTCTTGCCGCGCCAGCGGTCAACCAGGTACAGCAGGGAGTCGCCCACGCCCTTGATGGCGGGGATATTCAGCTCCATCGGGCCGGTCTTGTTGTCAAAACCCCACGCGCCCAGTTCCAGCGCGCGCTTGTAGGCGAAGGCCGCATCGTCCACGCGGATCGCGATGGCGCACACGGACGGGCCGTGCTGGCGGGCGAAGCGCTGGGCGAACGAATCTTGTTCGGCGTTGATGATGAAGTTGATATCGCCCTGGCGGTACAGGGTCACGTCCTTATGGCGGTGACGGGCGATAGCGGTGAAGCCCATGTTTTCAAACAGCTTGCCCAGGGCTTTTGGATCGGGTGCCGCGAACTCGACGAACTCGAAGCCGTCGGTGCGCATGGGGTTTTCCCAGGGGGTGAATTTCATGGTGCGTCTCCCTATTAGAATTGCGCACAGTATAGTCCCCTGCATGCGACATTTAATTGCAAACATTTCCCAACATTGATTGGATTGAGCAATAATATTGCGAGAACATCGACTGAAAGAGGAATTTATGACCAAGATTGCGCTGGATAAAACGGATCGCAAGATATTGTCCATCTTGCAAACGGACGGCCGGCTGTCCAATCAGGATGTCGCAGAGCAAGTCAACCTCTCCCCTTCCCCCTGCCTGCGCCGCATCAAGCGCCTGGAAGAGGAAGGCGTTATTCGCCAGTATGTGGCGCTGCTGGATCCGGACAAGATCGGCCTCGGCCTGCTGGCTTACGTCAATGTGCGCCTCGAGAAGCACAGCGACGCGGCCGCCCACAGCAACGCGCGCGCCCTGGGCGTGAACCCGACCGGCACCTCGCCGCGCGCCGACTTCGCGGTGGCAGTCGAACAATGGCCTGAAGTGGTGGCCTGCTACGCCATGACCGGCGAAATGGATTACCTGCTGCGCGTGCACGTGGAAGACATGGACCACTTCTCGCGCTTCATGATGGCGACCCTGTTGCGCCACCCGGCCGTGCTGGACGTGAAGTCCTCCTTCGCCCTGCAGCGCATCAAGGACACCACGGCCCTGCCGCTGGTCTGATTGAGAAATCAGATTGAAGACCTTTGCCGATCTCGGGATTCCATTTCCGCTCTTTGCCGTCATCCCAGGACTTTGGGGCGACCAGCTTCACGACGACACCGGGATTTACGCCTTTGAATGCAGCTGCTGCGGACGCAAGACCGCCCATTGGGATCTCGCATAAGCAAGCGGCCTGGCTAGTCGTGTTCGTGCTGGCGTACCAGCGACTGCTCAAGGCGCTGGTATTCAGACGTAGCGCGCACTTTGGCGATCGCGTTCCAGAGCGCTTCGAAGCGCTTGGGTTCCCTGTCATAGGCCTTGCGGCCCACCATCAGGTGGAAGTCGAAACTGGCGAACGGTTGCTTCGCCAGGATCACGCGGCCCTGGTAGCGCGGGTCTTCTTTCAGCAGGTTTTCCGCGTCGCGTCCCATCAGCACGGCGACGTCGGCGCTGCCGGCTGCCAGCAGGCGCAGGCCTTCTTCTGCCGTCTTGGGCGTGTCGATCACCGTCTGGCCGCGTGCCTGCAACATGTCCACAATATAGTAGCCACGCTGCGCCACCACCAGCTTGCGCGGGTTGACCAGGGTCTTGCCGTCCCAACTGGCGCCGCTGTCGACGCGCAGATACAGGTCCACGTGGTCGCGGTACATGGCGCGCTCGGGGTCCTGGCTGCCATCGGCCTTGGTAGGCGGCTGGCTGTAGGCACGGCGGCGCGGATTGTCGGAGGGGCCGACCATGGCGTCGATCACGCCGGTACGGGTTTCCTCTTCACAGCGCTTCCACGGGCGGGGGACAAAGTTGATCTGGTCGCCGGTGATTTTCGCTGCGCGTTTCAGCAGCTCGATATTCAGGCCGGTGCCGTCCGGCATGGTCCACGGCGCCTGGGGGATGTCTTCGAAGCAGAATTTCAAGGGCGCCCCCGCCGCCTGCGCCAGCGGTGCGGCCATGGTCACGGCTAAAGCGATGCTGCGCAGGGCGAACGGCATGGAAGCCTCCTCTACTTTTCCTCCGATTTTACTCCAGGGATCTTGTCGAGCAGTTTGGCGGCGGCGCGGACGTTGGCTTTCAGCGCGTAGTCGAGAGAGGCAAGCTGTTCTTCCATCGCTTCCTGCAGCACGCTGGCAGGGTCGGCCGGGCCGAGCTTGAGGTAGGCATCCGCTTCCCCATAGTCGCGGTGGATTTCCATGCCGGCCTTTTTGGCGATGTGCATCATGGTCGCATTGGACGACAGGCAGTGCATGTACAGGGTGTCGACGTCATTGTTGCGGCAAGCGATGTTGGCGCGTTCGAACAGCTTGGAACCGATGCCGAGGCCACGCGCGGACTTGGAAACCGACACGCCGAACTCCGCCACCTGGTCTTTCTCGGTGGCCTTGTGCTTGTCGGCGTCGCGCTCGGCAAAGGCCAGGTGACCGACGGCCACCAGCTTGAAGACGCGGTTGTACACGCCGAACACCAGGTCGCGGTCGAAATCGATGCTGCCCACATAGCGCGTGATCTGCTCGTCGTTGACCGGTGTGCCGAAGCGCAACAGGCGGTCGTGGCGCTCCAGCGAGAGGAAGTGCTTGAGCATGCGGCGGCGGTCGCGCTCGCGCAACTCCTTGACCGGCACTGTCGGCCGGTCCTTGCCGCCGAACAGGCCGCGCAAGGGATTGCGGAAGAAGTTAAGACTGGTCATCGTTGCGCCCCTTCACGCCGATCGCAGCATGCACTGCCTGTACGCGGGCTGCGCGCACGCGCTCCGGGATCTGCTGCGGCGCGTCCGCCGAACGCTGGGCGATTTCGCCGGCATTGACTGCACGGGCTGCGTCGAGCGCCCGGGCCAACAATTCGCTCCGGCCCGGCGACGCGCCACCGGCACATTCCGCAGCCGCCACCATCTGCGCAAAGCGCGCCGGCTTGCGGAAGCCATCGCAGCGCTCGAACAAGCTGACCAGCGCGGCGGCATCCAGTTCCAGCGCCTTGTCCACGCTGCCGCGGTCGCGCGCCGTCATCACGGCCAGGTCGCGGCATTCGGTCGGCACTTTCAGGCGCTTGCTGGCTTGCTCCACTTGCGCCACGTCGAGCGCCTGCATCAGCGCAGCAAAGCGAACCGGCAGCTCCAGGCCCGCTGCGGCGGCACGATCGATCACCGGGGCCACTGCAAGTCCATCGCCGATTTCGGGAACGATGTGCGACAGGGCGCCGCAGCCGCGCAGCGCTTGCAGCATGCGCGAAGGCTTCTGCTCCATCAGGCCGCGCGCGATTTCCTGCCACACGCGTTCCGGCACCAGGGCATCGACCTCGCCCTGCTCCACCATGCGCTGCATCAGCGCATTGGTTTCAGGCGCCACGCGGAACTCCGGATAGCGCGCGGCAAAGCGCGCCAGGCGCAGGATGCGCACCGGGTCTTCGGCGAAAGCGTCCGACACGTGGCGGAAAATGCGGTCCTTGATGTCCTGCTGGCCGTTGTAAGGGTCGACCAGCGCGCCATCGTCGCCGCGCGCAATGGCGTTGATGGTCAGGTCGCGCCGCACCAGGTCTTCTTCCAGCGTCACGTCGCTGGAGGTGTGGAACACGAAGCCCTTGTAGCCGGGCGCCGTTTTGCGCTCGGTACGCGCCAGCGCATATTCCTCCTGCGTTTGCGGATGCAGGAACACCGGGAAATCCTTGCCCACCGGGCGGAAGCCGGCCTTCACCATTTCTTCCGGCGTGGCGCCTACCACCACATGGTCATGGTCCTTGACGGGCAAACCAAGCAAATCATCGCGCACCGCGCCGCCGACCACGTAAGTCTTCATCACCATCAATCGTCCGGCATCTCCGCGTCGTGCAGTGGCGCGGTTTCAGTTTCGGCCAGTGCGCCGGCGATCCAGGCATCGACCGCCGGATGATTGCGCATACGCTCGCAATAGGCGGACAGCGCCGGCGGCAGCACCACGCCATAGGTCTTGAAGCGGCACACCACCGGTGCAAAGAAGGCGTCGGCAATCGAGAACTCGCCGAACAGGAATTCGTTATGGCCGAAGCGGCTCAGGCACTCTTCCCACATTTCGCTGATGCGGCCGATGTCGGCCTGGGTGGCCGGCGTGCGGCCCTTGCCCGGGTAGCTGCCCTTGATGTTCATCGACATCGTGGTGCGCAGGCTGCCGAAGGAGCTGTGCATTTCGGCGCAGACCGAACGCGCCAGCGCACGTGCGGCCACGTCGCGCGGCCACAGCGGCTTGTCGGGGAATTGCTCGGCCAGGTATTCACAGATTGCCAGGCTGTCCCAGATTGCCATGTCGCCGGCCAGCAGCACCGGCACGCGGCCACTGGCGCTGTACCTGGCGATGTTGTTGGAGGTGTCCGGCTGGTCGAGCAGCACGCGCACTTCCGTGAACGGGATGTTGAAGGCTTTCATCGCAACCCACGGGCGCATCGACCACGAGGAATAGTTCTTGTTGCCGATGACCAGGGTCAGGCCAGGCTCACGCGCGGCGGCAAGGGTTTCGGCAAGTTTCGGGTCGAGTTCTGTGGTCTGCATGATTCCTCTGTTATCGTTTTAACGGCCGCCGTAAGCGGCTTCCTGTTGTTCCTGCTCGGTATAGCCCTTCGGCGTGACGGTGCTGCCCAGGCGCGCCTTCAGCGATTGCGGGCGGCCGTCGAACAGTGCTGCGTAATAAGTGGCGTTGACCATCACGTTTTTCACGTAGCCGCGCGTTTCCGCGAAAGGAATCGATTCGATGAAGATGGTGCTGTCCATCGGCTTGGTCAGCTGCGTGCGCCAGGCGCGCAGCCGGCCCGGCCCGGCGTTATAGGCGGCGGTGGCCAGTACCTGCGAGCCGTCCATGCTGCCCAGGACCATGTTCATGTAGTTGGCGCCCAACAGGATATTGGTCTTCACGTCTGTCAGCATGCCCTGCACGAAGTCGGTCAGGCCTATCTTGCGCGCCACCCAGCGTCCGGTGGAAGGCATCACCTGCATCAGGCCCGAGGCGCCGACCGAGGATTGCGCGTCCATCACGAAGCGCGATTCCTGGCGGATCAGGCCATACACCCAGGCGCGGTCCAGGCCCAGCGTGCTGGTGGTTGGTTGCATGATGTCGTCATGCGGCACCGGGTAGCGGTGCGTGTAGTCGGCCTGCACGCGGGTCTTCTCGGAGGTGTACACCATGCGGTCCAGCACATGCTTTTCGCGTGCGAATTCGGCGGCGGCGATCAGCTCGCGTTCGTTCAGGCGGCGGGTCTCCCAGTTCCACTCGCGCGTGCCTTCAAAGCGCAGGCGCATGTCGAAGAACTTGAGCGCGCGCTGCAGGCCGGGATTGGCGGAAATGGCTGCCATTTCGGCTGGTGTAGGGGCCGGGCCCGGAGGCGGGATGGTTACCAGTTGGCCCAGTTCCTCGCCGGCCAAGATGCCGTAATAGCTGGACTGGTCGGCAATGCTGCGGTAGGCGGCCAGCACTTCCGGCGTGTTGCTGCCTGCTTCGGCGGCGATGGCGCGCGCGTTCCAGTAAATCCAGGCCGGATCCTTGCGCAATTGCGGCGGCATGGCGGCGATGGTGGCCTTCACGGTTTTCCAGTCGCGTTCACGCAGGGCGATACGGGTCTTCCACTGCATCTGGTCCAGGGACAGCGGAGCACCGGCCGACTTGGCCCAATAGCCCGCCGTGTCAGGCGAAAACGAGTAGGACGACACCAGCGCCAGGTTAGCCCAGCCGATGGCGCGTTCCTGCGGCGTCAGGTGCGGCGAGTTCTTTTCCAGCGCCATCCGGGCCAGGTTCATGCTGGTGCGGGCGCCGCGGCCTACCGCCACCAGGAAAGTCTCGTGGTCGGCACGCGTGCTGCCGGCACCTTTGGCCAGCGCCAGCGTCGGCAGGTCCACCGCCTGGCCCATCTTCTTGTCCGAGCCATTCAGCAGCATCACGATGCGCTTGGCTGGGCCGGTGGAATTGGTTTCTCCGGCCAGGCGCACCTGCGTCCACAAATCTTCCTCTGTGAATTGCCCGGTCTGCGCCAGCGCCGCAATCAGCGCGCCGCAGCCTTCACCGTAGTACGGCGGAAAGACCAGCAGCGCGCGCGCATCGGCTGCCACGTTCTGGCCTTTGGAGAGGCGCGACAGCAGGTTGTAGCACTTGACCTGGGTATCGTCCTGCAGCACGAACTGCGGGAACTGTTCATCGAAGGTGGCCCATTCGCGCTTGCGGCCCAGTTCCAGCAGCCAATCGTTGCGCATGCGGTCGGCAATTGCGCTGCCCTGGTATTTGCTCAGGAAGGCACGCACCTCCGGATCCGCCACTTCCTTGAAACGGGCTTTCAGGCGGTAATAGTCGACGTAGGAGGGAATCGAATAATCTGGCAGGCGGGCGGCGTAAAACTCCGCCTTGGCCGCATCGTCGCGCCGCACCGAATCGCGCAGCAGGAGGAAGGCATCGTCTTCCTTGCGGCTGTCGCTTGCGTTATCCTGCGCCAAAGCCAGTGGCGAGGCGGCGCATGCTGCGACCATCAGTGCGCCGGCTATCCATTTCGAGGTGGAAATCAATGTACGACTCTCAAGGTAATTCACGATATGACCAGCCCAACTAGGATACCACGCAACCCCGACGGCCAGCCAGCATCCGGCAAGGCGGAACTGCGCAAGCATATGCTGGCGGTGCGCCGTGCGCTGGCAGCGGAAACACGTGCGCAGTGGGACGGCGAAATCGGTGCAAAAGTGGTCCAGTGGTGGCGCGAGTCCGGTGTCGGCACGCTGGGGGTGTACTGGCCCTTGCGCGACGAGCCGAACTTGCACGCCTGTTATGCGGAATTGGCGGAGCTGGGTGTGAGACTGCTGCTGCCGGTGGTGCTTGAGAAAAATGCGCCACTCGCATTTGCCGAGTGGACCATCGGGGAACCGATGCTGAAGGATTCGATGGGAGTGGGCGTGCCGGCCATGCTGCGGCTGGTGGAAGAGTTTCCGCCTGCCTTGCTGATACCTTGCCTGGGCTATAACCCGCAGGGCTACCGGCTTGGATATGGTGGCGGGTTCTATGACCGCACCCTGGCGCGCGAGCCGCGCCCGGCCACCGTGGGGGTGGCCTATCGCTGCCTCGCTGCCGATTTCGGCAGCGATGGGCACGATGTGGCGCTGGACCGCATCCTCACTGAGGACTGACCAGGCGGTTCCACAGGGCCGTCGTGGCGACGGCCTGGTTCATCGAGTAGAAGTGCAGTCCCGGCGCGCCGCCTGCCAGCAGGCGTTCGCACAGGTCCGACACCACGTCGAGCCCGAAAGCCTTGATCGAGGCCGAATCGTCGCCGAACGACGCCAGCTTCAGGCGCACCCAGCGCGGAATCTCCGCACCGCACATATCCGAGAAGCGCATCAGCTGCGTGTAATTGGTGATCGGCATGATGCCGGCCACGATAGGCACGTTCACGCCCGCCTTCTGCGCCGCGTCGACGAAATGGAAATAGGCGTCGGCATTGTAGAAGTACTGGGTGATCGCGGCATTGGCGCCGGCATTCACCTTGCGCACGAAGGCTTGCATATCGTCCTGCGGCGAACGCGCCTGGGGATGCACCTCAGGATAGGCCGCCACTTCGATATGGAACCAGTCGCCCGTTTCCGCGCGCACGAATTCCACCAGCTCATTGGCGTAGCGGAATTCGCCCGACATGCCATAGCCGGACGGCAGGTCGCCGCGCAGCGCCACCAGGCGCTTGATGCCGTGCGACTTGTACTGCTGCAGGATGGCGCGGATCGATTCGCGCGTGCCGCCGATGCAGGACAGGTGCGGCGCGGCTTCTTCGCCGGCCTCCATGATCTCAAGTACGGTGTCCAGGGTGCCCTGCTGGGTCGAACCGCCGGCGCCGAAGGTCACGGAAAAATACTTGGGATGCAGCTCGGACAGTTTAGCGCGCACGCCGCGCAGCTTCTCTGCCCCTTCCGGCGTTTTCGGCGGGAAGAACTCGATACTGAAATTATGGTTAGCCATCATTGTCTTTCAACAGAAGGGTAGACAAGGCCCAGGAAATCACGCTGTACAGGAGTGCGCCGAGGATGGCAGAGCCAAAGCTGTCGACATGGAAGCCTTCCACCACTTTCGCCACCAGCCAGAACATGAAGCCGTTGATGATGAAGATGAACAGGCCGAGCGACAGCACGGTAACAGGCAATGTCAGCAACAGCAGCACAGGACGCACCAAAGTGTTGACCAGGCCAAGCAGGAGGGCAGCAACCAAGGCGGCGCCAATGCTTGTGACATTGACGGAATGCATCAGGTAAGGCACCGCGAAGAGCGCGGCGGCATTGATTATCCAGGTGAGGACCAAACGCATGATATTTGCTCGATTCATTAACCCGGTAAAACCGGGTCAGGCCCTTGGGCCTGACCCGGTTTTACCGGTGCCGTAGACGGATTTTAGTAACGGTAGTGCTCAGGCTTGTAAGGGCCTTCGACTTTAACGTTGATGTACGCCGCCTGCTCTTCGGTCAGGGTGGTCAGCTGCGCATTCAGCTTTTTGAGCTGCAGGCGCGCAACCTTCTCGTCCAGGTGCTTAGGCAGGGTGTACACGCCGACCGGGTAGGCTTTGGTGTTGGCGAACAGTTCGATCTGGGCGATGGTCTGGTTGGCGAACGACGACGACATCACATACGATGGGTGGCCGGTACCGCAGCCCAGGTTCACCAGGCGGCCTTCCGCCAGCAGGATGATGCGCTTACCGTCCGGGAAGATCACGTGGTCGACCTGCGGCTTGATGTTCTCCCACTGGTACTTCTTCAGGGAAGCGACATCGATCTCGTTGTCGAAGTGGCCGATGTTGCAGACGATCGCCTGGTCCTTCATCTTCAGCATGTGCTGTTCGGTGAGGATGTGGTAGTTGCCGGTGCAGGTGACGAAGATGTCGCCGTGTTCAGCGGCGTAATCCATGGTCACCACGCGGTAGCCTTCCATCGCAGCCTGCAGGGCGCAGATCGGGTCGATCTCGGTCACCCACACTTGGGCCGACAGGGCGCGCATGGCTTGCGCCGAGCCCTTGCCCACGTCGCCGTAGCCGGCAATCACGGCGATCTTACCCGCCACCATCACGTCGGTGGCGCGCTTGATGCCATCCACCAGCGACTCGCGGCAGCCATACAGGTTGTCGAACTTGGACTTGGTGACGGAGTCGTTCACGTTGATGGCAGGGAAGGCCAGCTTGCCTTCCTTGTGCATCTGGTACAGGCGGTGCACGCCGGTGGTGGTTTCTTCGGTCACGCCCAGGATGTGCGGCAGGCGCTTGGAATACCAGGTCGCATCCTTGGCCAGGTGGGCCTTGATGGAGTTGAACAGGCAGATTTCTTCTTCCGAGCCTGGGTTGTTCAGGACCGAGAGGTCTTTTTCGGCGCGGGCGCCCAGGTGCAGCAGCAGGGTTGCGTCGCCGCCGTCGTCCAGGATCATGTTGGAATACACACCCTCACCTGGCCATTCGAAGATGCGGTGGGTGTAGTCCCAGTAGTCGGCCAGGGTTTCGCCCTTGACTGCGAACACAGGGGTGCCGACCGATGCGATGGCAGCGGCAGCGTGGTCCTGGGTCGAGTAGATGTTGCAGGATGCCCAGCGCACTTGCGCGCCCAGCGCTTCCAGGGTGCGGATCAGCACTGCAGTCTGGATGGTCATGTGCAGCGAGCCGGTGATGCGGGCGCCTTTCAGCGGCTGCGCGGCGGCGAATTCCTCACGGATTGCCATCAGGCCCGGCATTTCCGTTTCGGCGATCTTGATCTCTTTTTCGCCCCAGGCGGCCAGGCCGATGTCAGCGATGATGTAGTCTTGGGAGTCTTTGAGTACGGCGTTCATCACGCCCTCCTTTCATTGGTTGAAAAAAGTAACGTGAGCGCGGTGTTGATGTTCCGAGCCTGGCCAGGCTTGCTGGTCGCAGCGCTCCTCGGAGAGTGGGGATTGTATCAAAGAAGTCGGGGTCAGCTCCGGCAATCGGACATTTTGCTGCGCAAAATGTCCGATTGCCGGAGCTGACCCCGACTTTTCAATTACAAGCCGGCGGCGGCGCGCAGGATCGCGGCCTTGTCGGTACGCTCCCAGCTGAACTCCGGCTCTTCGCGGCCAAAGTGGCCGTAGGCCGCGGTCTTGGCGTAGATCGGGCGCAGCAGGTCCAGCATCTGCACGATGCCTTTCGGGCGCAGGTCGAAGTGTTCCTGAACCAGTTGTGCGATCTTCTCGTCGGAGATCACGCCGGTGCCTTCGGTGTACACGGTGATGTTGATCGGGCGTGCCACGCCGATCGCATACGACACCTGCACCTGGCACTGGCGCGCCAGGCCGGCGGCCACCACGTTCTTGGCGACGTAGCGGGCGGCATAGGCTGCCGAACGGTCAACCTTCGAAGGATCCTTGCCGGAGAACGCGCCGCCGCCGTGCGGGGCTGCGCCGCCGTAGGTGTCGACGATGATCTTGCGGCCGGTCAGGCCGCAGTCGCCCTGCGGGCCGCCGATGACGAATCGGCCGGTCGGGTTGACCAGGAACTTGGTGTCCTTGATCCATTCGGTCGGCAGTACCGGGCGGATGATCTCTTCAATGACCGCTTCTTCGATCTGCGAGTGGCTCAGTTCAGGCGCGTGCTGGGTCGACAGCACCACGGTGTCCACCGACACCGGACGGCCATCGACGTAGCGCAGGGTGACCTGCGACTTCGCGTCCGGACGCAGCCATGGCAGGCGGCCATCCTTGCGCAGCTGCGACTGGCGCTCGACCAGGCGGTGCGAGTAGTAAATCGGCGCGGGCATCAGTTCCGGGGTTTCGTCGCAGGCGTAACCGAACATCAGGCCCTGGTCGCCGGCGCCCTGGTCCAGGTCGAGGCCTGCACCTTCGTCGACGCCCTGGGCGATGTCCGGCGATTGCTTGTCGTAAGCAACCAGCACGGCGCAGCCCTTGTAGTCGATACCGTATTCGGTGTTGTCGTAGCCGATACGCTTGATGGTATCGCGGGCCACTTGAATATAATCCACGTTGGCGTGGGTGGTGATTTCACCTGCCAGCACCACCAGGCCGGTATTGCACAGCGTTTCCGCGGCAACGCGGGCGCGTGGGTCCTGGGTGAGGATGGCATCCAGAATCGCGTCGGAAATCTGGTCGGCTACCTTGTCCGGGTGGCCTTCAGAGACGGATTCAGAGGTGAAAAGGAAATCGTTGGACATCGCAAGCTCCTAGTTTGGCTCTACATAACATTGTCGCAAAACCAATAAAGCTTGCGACGCTTTAGCGAAGTTTGTATCCCGCCTCGCAAGTTGTCTGTTAACTCAGCGGCTACTGCAACGTGGTATTTTACGCTTCTTAAAAAAATTTTGTGCAGAGCAACGTAAAAATGCTCTTATATATTAATACATGCTGTTAAGAATATTCCGCTTCTTCTCCATCTTCCCCTTGCCAGTACTGCATGCCTTGGGCGTAGGGCTCGGCTGGCTGGTCTACTTGCTATCACCTTCGTACCGACGTCGGATGCGGGCCAACATGACGCAGGCAGGCTTTTCCGCCCACCTCGGCCGCGCCGTGGGCGAAGCGGGCAAGGCCATTGCCGAATTGCCGTTCATCTGGTGCGCCGATCCGCAGCGCGTGACCGACCGCGCCACGGTGGAGAACTGGGATCTGGTGCAGAAATACCTGGATGCCGGCAAGGGCATCGTGTTCCTCACCCCGCACCTGGGCTGCTTCGAGATTACCGCACAGGAAATCGCCCACCGCACGGAACTGATGGTGATGTATCGCCCGCCGCGCAAGGAAGCGATGAAGCCGCTGATCGAAGGCGCGCGTGCCCGCAAGAACCTGCTGCTGGCGCCTGCCAATATGGGCGGCGTGCGCATGCTGGCCAAGTTCCTGAAGAAAGGCCAGCCGATCGGCCTGCTGCCCGACCAGGTGCCGCAGGAAGGCGAAGGCGTGTGGGCAGACTTCTTCGGCCGCACGGCCTACACCATGACCTTGCCAGCCAAGATGGCCCAGTTGGGCGATGCCGTGATCCTGATCGTGTATGCCGAACGCCTGCCAGGCGGTAAAGGCTATGTGGTGCGCTTCGTGCCGTTTGAAGGCTCACTGGCAGGCGATGGCGCGGCCCAGGCACGCGCCATCAACGCTGAAATGGAAAAGCTGATTGCGCGCTGCCCGGCGCAGTATTACTGGAGCTATAACCGCTACAAGGTGCCGGCCGGCGTGGCCGGCCCGGGTGCCGCGACGCAGGAGGCATCGGCATGAGGCTGCTGCTTGGAATGATGTGGCTGCTGCACTGGTTGCCGCTGCCAGTGCTGGGCCGCATCGGCAAGGCGGTCGGCAGCCTGCTGTTCATCGTCATGGGGCCACGCCGCGAAATTGCGTTAACCAACCTGCGCCTGACCATGCCGGAATTGTCGGAGGAGCAGCGGCGCGCCATTGCCCGCCAGCATTTCCAGGCTTACTCGCGCAGCGTGCTGGAGCGCTCGATCCTGTGGTGGGCTTCCGAGGAACGCCTGCGCAAGCTGATCACGGTGGAAACCAGCACCGGCATGCCGCCCGGCAAGGTTCCGGTGGCCGAGATGACGGAAAAGCCAACCATCCTGCTGTGCCCGCATTTCGTTTGCCTCGACGTTGGCGGCGCTTCAATCGCCATGGAAGCGTCGGCATCGTCGATGTACGTCGCGCAAAAGAACAAGGTGTTCGATGAAGTGCTGCGCGCCGGCCGTGCGCGATTCAAGCCGGTCCGGCTGTTCACCCGCCAGGACGGCATCAAGCCCATCCTGCGCGCGCTGAAGGAAAAGCTGCCCTACTTCATGCTGCCGGACATGGATTTCGGCGACAAGGATGCCGAATTCGTGCCCTTCTTCGGCGTACCTGCCGCCACCTTGACCGCCACTGCACGCATCGCCGCCGCAACCGGCGGCCAGGTCATGCCGGTGATTGCCACCTTCCTGCCCAATTACCAAGGCTACCGTGTCAAGTTCTATCCGGTGTGGGAGAATTACCCAGGGCCCGATATGGCAGCTGCAACGCGCCGTATGAATGAATTTATTGAAGAACGTGTGAAGGAAGCGCCTGCCGAATACTTCTGGACCCACAAGCGCTTCAAGACCCGCCCGGAAGGCCAGCCTTCCTTCTACTCCAGGAAACGATGAAACTCAAATTCACCAAGATGCACGGCGCCGGCAATGACTTCGTGGTCATTGACGCCATTAACCAGCAGATCGATTTCACGCCGGCCCAGTGGCAGGCGCTGGCCGACCGCCGCTTCGGCGTCGGCGCGGACCAGATGCTGGTAGTGGAAAAATCGACCGTGCCGGGTTGCGATTTCCGCTATCGCATCTTCAACAACGACGGTGGCGAAGTGGAACAGTGCGGCAATGGCTCGCGCGCCTTCGTCAAGTTCGTGGTTGAAAAAGGCCTGACATCGGAACGCAAGATCACGGTGGAAACCCTGGCCGGCATCATTTCGCCGCGCCTGGAGGACGATGGCAGCATTACCGTCGACATGGGTGCGCCAGTACTGGAGCCGGCACAAGTGCCGTTCGATGCGGATGGCTTGCAGGGCCAGCCGGAAGGCCGGGAAACCCTGTGGCCACTGGTACTGGAACTGGGCGGCCAGCGCGAGTCGGTGCAGGTGTCGGTGGTGTCGATGGGTAACCCGCATGCGGTGCAGGTGGTGGCTGATGTGGATTCTGCGCCGGTGGAACTGGTGGGGCCGCTGATCGAGCATCACCAGCGCTTCCCGAAACGGGTGAATGCCGGCTTCATGCAGCTGGTAGACCGCCAGCATGTGAAACTGCGCGTGTTCGAACGCGGTGCCGGTGAAACGCTGGCTTGCGGCACTGGCGCTTGTGCGGCGGTGGTGGCGGGGATCCGCCGCGGCTTGCTGGATTCGCCGGTGCGCGTCGATGCGCGCGGCGGGCAGTTGTCGATTGCCTGGGCGGGTGAGGGGCAGCCGGTTTACCTGACTGGGCCGGCGGTGACTGTGTTTGAGGGTGAGATCACCATCTAACACCGCAAACCCGGGCCGGGCCCTGGTTTACCGGTTTTCAGGCCGCAGCCATCATGTCAGCCCCCAGCCAGCTTTTCAGCCGGTACAAGCGCTGGCGGTAATTCCCCTCCATATCCACATCAACCAGCTCGAACAGGCGCACGATGCGATCGAGCTTCTGCCGCTCCGCTGCGGTGCGCACCAGCACCAGGCGGCGCTTGCTGCGGCCATAGCTGGCGCGGATATCGACCACCAGGCAATGCCCCTGGTCGGCCGCCTTCACGTCGAGGAGCAAAGCCTCGGCCCGCGTCAGCCGGAACATCGCCGCCAACTCGATGCGTGCCGCCAGCAAAGGCTGGCTGCTGAGGATGTCACGCGTCAGCAATGGCAGCAAGGGATCTGCCCAGCCGGCCGGCGGCGGCGCTGGCGAGATCCGCTCCAGCGCCTGCTGCGCCTCGACGCTGCCCTGCGCCGCAGCCTTCTGCAGCCAGAACACCGCCCGCACATCATTGTCTTCGGCGCCGCGGCGCGCCCGCCAGGCGTGGATGCCGCATTCAAGCTGCGCCCCGCTATGCCCCATGTCCGCCGCGCGCTCCAGGCAGGCATGCGCTTCGCTCGCGCTGCGCTGGGAGAATTCGGGACGGATATATATGCGCGACATGGCAAACCAGGCATCGGCCAGTCCTTGCTCGCCAGCTTGCGCCAGCCAACGCAAGGCGCGCTTGAAGTTGACCGTGCCGCTGCTGGATTCCAGCCGGTCGCCTTCGCTGTTCATGCGTGCCAGGTGCAAGCCCAGCGCCAACTGGGCATCGCGGTCGCCGCCCTGGGCGGCCAGGGTGCGCAGGCGCAGCAGCTCGTCCTGGTCGGCATCCTGCTCGCCCTCCAGGGCCCGCCAGGCTTCCGGCACGCTGGCCGGCACTTCCAGGCTGGGTGACGGCGCCGCGCGCTGCGCGGCTGCCGGCACGGCAGCCTTGCGCCCCTGGCCGGCTGCTGCAGGCGGCGCCGCATCGACTCGCCGCAATTGGGCCAGCACGCGCACTGCGGCCGGAATGCCTTCCTGCGCGGCGCGCACGAACCACTGCAACGCCTGGGCCCGCGCAGGCTGCGCCACTTCAAATGGGATATTGGCGCCGATCAGCTGCCAGGCTTCTTCCACGCCCTGGGTCGCGGCGCGGCATAGCCAATGCAATGCGGTCGGCATGTTTTGCGGCAGGCTGGCCCCGCCAAAAAGGTAGAGCTTGCCCAGCGCTAGCTGGGCTGCGGCGTCTCCTGACCGCGCTCCCCTGATAATCACCAGCTCGTCTCGATTTGCCATCGATGTATCCGGTTCCAAGGAATAAGCTGCATGCCCAGTGTAGCCGCACCACTATGCGGTGGCGCATGACTCCCGGACTTTTTGATGTGTGACAAATGTGACAGTCCTGGCTTTCGGCTTCCTTACAGCGCTTTCACTAAATGAACAGGCTGGCAAGCGTTTCAAAAATACAACAGTGCTGCCCGGTTTTGACCCTTTTTCGTGCAGGTAAGTGACCAATCGGCCCGGATGAGGGGTGGTCTGCACTTATCGTATAACCATCCCTGTACCCCGGTTTGACTTATAAAAAGGAACAACACATGAAGAAATCGTTACTGGCCCTGGCCTTGATGGGCGCCTTCAGCGGTGCTGCCTTTGCGCAATCCTCCGTCACCGTCTACGGCACGTTGGATGCAGGCATTACCAAGACCACCCATACGACGAACAGCGCCATCCAGGAAGGCAAACGCGACAACAACAAACTGGGCTTCCGCGGCGTGGAAGACCTGGGCAGCGGGCTGAAAGCCCTGTTCCACCTGGAGATCCGCTTCGAGTCCGACACCGGCACCATCGAAGGTGTGAGCCGTCCACTGTTCCAGGGCCAGAGCCGGGTCGGCCTGCAAGGCGGCTTCGGTACCATCCGCGCCGGCCGCGCGCTGACCTCGCTGCAGGAAACCAGCACCCAGTTCGAGCCATGGTCCGGCATGCCTAACCAGGCCGGCTTCCAGACCGACATCATGGTTACCGGCTATCGCACCGCCCTGGCGGGCAGCGGCTCCGATCCGCTGGGCGTGGCCGGCAACTCCGGCAACCGCTTCGCCAACGCGATCTGGTACAACACGCCGGTGTGGAATGGCTTCCAGCTCAATGTGAACGTCGGCAGCAAGGAAAACAATGGCTTGAGCACTGCCATCGTCGGCCGCGGCACCGTTGCCGCGCCACAGTATCCGGTGGGTGCGATGGCTGGTGCCTACCCTTACTCGGTCAGCGCAACTTATATGGCGCCGGGCACCACGCCGGCCTGGGCGGTCTATGCCGGTACCGAACGCAATGCGACCGAAGTCAAATGGCATTCGATCGGCGCCTACTACCGCCCGATTCCCGAGCTGAAGCTGATGGCCAATTATGGCAAGCAGGACCTGGGCCACATCCTGGCGGCCAACGATGGCATCACGTCCTGGATGGTGGGTGCGAACTACAACGTGGGGCCGGGCAAGTTCCTGATCGGCTATGGCCAGAAGGATCCGGACGGCCAGCTCAAGACCCGGCAGTTCTCGGTCGGCTATGAGTACAACCTGTCGCCGCGTACTTACCTGTACCTGGACCTGTCGCAGAAGAAGCTGCCACTGGTCTCGACTGCGATCGTGGACACCAGCCAGAATCATTACGCGCTGGGGATCCATCACAACTTCTAACACCGGCAAACCTGGGTCAGGCCCTTGGGTCTGACCCAGTCGACGCACCGGGCGCGGGGTTGGTTCCGGGCCTTTGACTTTCACGAAACGTCAAAGGCCCGGAACCAACCCCGTTGCTTAAGATCATTCGGGGTCTGCCCCTTGGGTCGGACCCCGCTTTACCGGTTTGGATCGGTTAAAATGTCCACGCCTGCAACATTCGATGTGACATCAACAATGACCGACACCCTGGATTCCGCAATCGTCGCGCAGTACCTGGCCGACAATCCGCACTTCTTCGAAGAACACGCCAACCTGCTGGGCGAGGTCAGGCTGTCCAGCCCGCTGACCGGGCGCGCGGTCTCGTTGCAGGAACGCCAGATGGAAGTCATGCGCGACAAATATAAAGCGCTGGAACTGCGCATGGCCGACCTGACCCGCCACGCCGAGGCCAACGCCGCCATCGCCAACCGCTTCCATAGCTGGAACCAGGCCATCCTGCAAACGCGCGACGATGCCGCAGTGCCGCGCGCCATCGTGCAGGGCCTGATCGACAGCTTCCACGTGCCGGCTGCCACCCTGCGCCTGTTCAATGTAGCGCCGGAATTCGCCGCTGAATGGTTCGCCAGCGGCGTGTCGGAAGACGCCCGCCTGTTCGCCAACAGCCTGATGACGCCTTACTGCGGCAGCAATAACGATTTCGAAGCCGTGCGCTGGCTGGACGACGCCGAGCACATCAAGTCCGCGGTGATCCTGCCGCTGCGCAAGCCGGGCGCCAAGGGCGCCGCCTTCGGCCTGCTGATCATGGGCTCGCCGGACCCGGAGCGCTTCACCTCCCTGATGGCGACCGACTTCCTGGTCCACATCGGCGAAACCGCCAGCGTGGCGCTGGCGCCCCTGCTGGCCTAGGATTAAGGCCGAACCTTCGATGAGCAGCGCCGGTAAGCAAGAACAGGCCGACGCCTACCTGGCCCACCTGGCCACCCAGCGCAAGCTGTCCGCGCACACGGTCGCCGCTTATGGCCGCGACCTGCGCGAACTGGCCACACTGTCCGACGGCAAAGCCTGGGATGCCCTCAGCCACTTCGATATCCGCCGCTACGCGGCCCAGCTCCATAGCCGCGGCCTGGACGCGCGCAGCATTGCACGCAAGCTATCCGGCTGGCGTGGTTTCTTCACCTGGCTGGGCCAGCACAGCACGCTGGCGGCCAATCCGGTGCAAGGGGTGCGCGCGCCCAAGCGCGCCAAGACCTTGCCCAAGGCCTTGGCGGTCGACGATGCGGTGCAGCTGGTGGCACCGGCCACGCCAAGCGCCGGCGATGGCGAACCGGCCCGCCTGTGCAACCGCGCCATGTTCGAACTGCTGTATTCAAGCGGCCTGCGGGTATCCGAACTGGCCAGCCTGGACCGCGAATTCCGCAAGGCCGGCGACGGCCAGCCCGCCTCGCTGGGCTGGCTGGAACTGGACAACGCCGAAGTCGTGGTGACCGGCAAGGGCAGCAAGATGCGCCGCGTGCCGGTCGGCAGCGCCGCCCTGGATGCGCTGCAGGCCTGGCTGGCGGTTCGCCCGGCGCCGGCCGATGGCAGCAGCGCCCTGTTCGTCAACGAGCGCGGCAAGCGGGTCACGCCGCGCGTGGTGCAACTGCGGCTGAAGGCGCACGGCATCCAGGCCGGCTCGCCGGTGGCGGTGCATCCGCATATGCTGCGCCATTCGTTTGCTTCGCACGTGCTGCAGTCTTCAGGCGACTTGCGCGCCGTGCAGGAGATGCTGGGACACGCCAGCATTACCTCGACCCAGGTCTACACGGCTCTTGATTTCCAGCACCTGGCGCTGGTCTATGACAAGGCCCATCCAAGGGCTAAAATTAAATAGCCGGGAACTTGATCCCGCTCAAGTTTGCCCATTTGCCAGCATTTCCAGAATTCCGGCATAATCGACCGATTCCACATGCTTCCCGCACGACTATGGCAATGATTCCTACCACTATCCTGACCGGCTTTCTTGGCGCCGGCAAAACCACGCTGCTGAACCGCATCTTGCGCGAAGAGCATGGCATGAAGATCGCCGTGATCGAAAACGAATTCGGCCAGGAAAATATCGACAACGAAATCCTGGTGCAGGAATCGCGCGAGCAAATCGTGGAAATGAATAACGGCTGCATTTGCTGCACTGTGCGCGGCGATCTGATCGTCGGCCTCAGCGATTTGGCCAAGCGCCGCGCCGCCGGCGAAATCCAGTTCGACCGCGTGGTGATTGAAACCACCGGCCTGGCCAATCCGGGCCCGGTGGCCCAGACTTTCTTCATCGACGAGGAAGTAGGCGCTAACTACATGCTCGACGCCGTGGTCACGGTGGTCGATGCGCGCCACGCCATGCAGCAGCTCGACGAGCACGAAGAAGCCCAGCGCCAGGTAGGCTTTGCCGACAAGATCCTGCTGTCCAAGACCGACCTGGTGGATGCCGCCGCGGTCGACGCGCTGAGCGCGCGCCTGAAGCGCATCAACCCGCGCGCGCCGATCAGCCGTTCCGATTTCGGCAAGGCGCCGCTGACCGAGGTGCTGGACCTGCGCGGCTTCAACCTGAACGAAAAGCTGGAAATCGACCCCGACTTCCTGGCCGAAGACGAGCACGATCACGATCACGAGCACGATCACGATCACGATCACGAGCATTGCGGTCACGACCACGAGCATGGCCATGTGCACGACGAGCACTGCGGCCATCACGATCACCATCATGCCCATCACACCGACGATATCGCGGCCTTCGTGTTCAAGAGCGAACGCCCGTTTGACCCGGCCAAACTGGATGAATTCCTGGGCGGTCTCGTTGATGTGTACGGTCCTCGCATGTTGCGTTACAAAGGCGTATTGTTGATGCAGGGCGCAGAAAGGAAAGTAGTGTTCCAGGGCGTGCATCAGCTGATGGGCAGCGACCTGGGTGCAAAATGGGGCGAAAACGAGACACGGGCAAGCAAAATGGTGTTTATTGGCAAAAATCTCCCAAAAGACATCTTTATTACTGGCCTTGAACAATGTTTGGTATAAACTAAGGCGTTTTTTTTGACGCCACCCAAGCAGAAATTTGAAAACTCTGTCGTATCGAAGGTAAGCGAAGTCATGACAAAAGCAAATAAATCGACCCCCGCCGCGGAAGTCCTGCTCACTGAAGAAGAAATTCTGAAGATGAGCGACAAGGACTATATGAACCCGGCCCAGATGGCGTTTTTCAAGAACAAGCTGCAAAACCTTGAAAAAGAATTGCTGAAAAACGCTGGCGAAACCACCGAACACCTGCGCGAAACCGTGCTGGTGCCGGATCCCGCCGACCGCGCCACCATCGAAGAAGAGCACGCACTGGAACTGCGTACCCGTGACCGCGAACGCAAGCTGCTGAAGAAAGTGCAGCAATCGATCGCGGCCATCGACAATAACGACTATGGTTATTGCGAGGAAACCGGCGAACCGATTGGCATTCCACGCCTGATCGCACGTCCAACGGCTACCTTGTCGCTGGAAGCACAGCAGCGCCGTGAGCTGAAACAGAAGCTGTACGGCGACTGATCCGCCACAAATCGAGAAAAAGCACGCTAAGGCGTGCTTTTTTCATTTCTTTACACGTACTGTACGCCCTTATAATTTTCCGTTGGGCTACACTAGTGATCCTATGGGACTGTTCTCCATTTTCAAAAAAGGCAAGGTTGACGAAAGCGCCGTCGAAACTGACGATGCGGACGCTGCACGCCTGGCCGCGAACAGCGAACTGGAGCGCCAACGCGCGCAACAGTCGGACCTGCAACGCGAAATCGCCCGCGCCACCGCCATGAAAATCGACGCCATCGAGGCGGCGATGGCAGCGGACATCTTTAACGAACCGGAACCAGCCTGGGCCCGCAAGCCGCGCACGCTGCAGCCAGCCGCTGCTGCCGCCAATGATGGCGCGACCTTGCCCCTGCTGGACCAATACACCACCGAACTGCTGGGCGACGAGGACGTGCCTCTCGAAGCGGCGGCCGCCGAGAGCGCGCCGATCGTGGAAGAGATCGCGATCCTGTATTCCAACGGCCAGGCCGAGGTGGCCGAACAAATGCTGCTGGGCAGCCTGCCGGACTCGGCGCAAGACCGCACCGTGTGGTGGATGCTGTTCGACCTCTACCAGGTACTGGGCCGCCAGGAATCGTTCGAGAACGTATCGATCGACTATGCCAGCCAGTATGAAACCTCGCCGCCGTCCTGGGTGCCGCCCGCCAGCGCGGACAGCAAGGCCCCGGCCGTGGCGCGCGGCTACTCCGGCGTGACCCCGACCCTGGGCTTGTCCGGCGTGCTGAATGCCTCGCTTGCACCACAACTCGAACGACTCGACAGCATGGACCAGAAGCAGCCGCTGCGCCTGGACTTCTCGCGCGTCAACGGGGTTGAGCCGGAAGGCTGCGCCCTGCTGCTGGCTGCCCTGAAGAAGGTACAGGCCAGCGATCGCGAACTGATCGTGGTCGGCGCCGCTGAACTGGCCGAGCAGGTGCGCGACATCCTGACTATCGGCAATCGCGACGTTGGCGAAGCGCCATGGCTGCTCTACCTCGAACTGCTGCGCCTGCTGAACCAGGAAAAGGAATTCGAAGAGGCCTCGATGGACTACTGCGTCACCTTCGAGGTCTCGCCGCCGCCTTTCGTCGCGCCCAAGAAAGTTGCCAATGCTCCCCGCCAGGCAACGGCGGCCGCTTCCGACCGCTTCATGCTGCCGGCCGTGATCGAAGGCGACATCAGCAGCCTGCTGACTGCCATCGATGCCTATGCCAGCGAAAACCAGGTGGTGGTGTTCGATTGCGGCCGCCTGGCGCGCATGGAGTTCGGCGCAGCCAGCGCACTGCAGGCCAAGGTGGCTGAATTGGCCACTGGCGAGCGCCGTGTCGAGTTCCGCGACCTGAACCATCTGGTGGCAGCGCTGATGCGCCTGCTGGGCTATGCTGATATAGCGCGGCTCTTCCCCCACAAGTACTGAGCAGTTGAATTTTGAGGCTTCGGCCCCAAAATACCGCGTTAATCCCAATACAAAGGCATTAACATGGAACAATTTCACGGCACTACCATCCTGTGCGTGCGTCGCGGCAACGATGTCGCGATCGGCGGTGATGGCCAGGTCACGCTGGGCAACATCGTGATGAAGGGCACCGCACGCAAGGTGCGCAAGCTGTACCAGAACAAGGTCCTGTGCGGCTTCGCCGGCGGCACCGCCGACGCCTTCACCCTGCTCGACCGCTTCGAAGCCAAGCTGGAGAAACACCAGGGCAACCTGTTGCGCGCCTCGGTCGAGATGGCCAAGGACTGGCGCACCGACCGCGTGCTGCGCCGCCTGGAAGCCATGCTGCTGGTGGCCGACAAGGAGTCCACCCTGGTGATCACCGGTAACGGCGACGTGCTGGAACCGGAAGGCGGCGTCGGCGCCATCGGCTCCGGCGGCAGCTACGCCCAGTCGGCTGCCAAGGCCCTGATCGAGAACACCGACCTGTCCCCTGTTGACGTGGTGAAGAAGTCGCTGACCATCGCTGGCGAGCTGTGCATCTACACCAACCTGAACCACATTATCGAGACCCTGGACCAAGCATGAACATGACCCCTCAAGAAATCGTCGGCGAACTCGACAAGCATGTGGTCGGCCAGGGCAAGGCCAAGAAGGCCGTCGCCATTGCGCTGCGCAACCGCTGGCGCCGCCAGCAGGTGGAAGAACCGCTGCGCCACGAAATCACCCCGAAGAACATCCTGATGATCGGCCCCACCGGCGTCGGCAAGACCGAGATCGCGCGCCGCCTGGCCAAGCTGGCCGACGCACCATTCATCAAGGTGGAAGCGACCAAGTTCACCGAAGTGGGCTACGTCGGCCGCGACGTCGACACCATCATCCGCGACCTGATCGACATCGGCGTGAAGCAGACCCGCCAGTCGGAAATGGCCAAGGTGCGCGCACGCGCCGAAGATGCGGCGGAAGACCGCATCCTCGACATCCTGCTGCCGCCGCCGCGCGACTTCGGCTTTGCCAACGCAACGTCCGAACCGCGCACCGATGACAGCACGCGCCAGACCTTCCGCAAGCGCCTGCGCCAGGGCGAGCTCGATGACAAGGAAGTCGAAATCGAGCTGGCCGAGCAGAGCCCGACCATGGAAATCATGGCGCCGCCGGGCATGGAAGAAATGACGGAACAGATCAAGTCCATGTTCTCCGGCATGGGTGGCGGCCGCAAAAAGGCGCGCAAGATCAAGATCAAGGAAGCCATGAAATTCCTGCTCGAGGAAGAGGCTGCCAAACTGGTCAACGAAGACGAAATGAAGAAGATTGCCCTCACCAACGTGGAGCAGAACGGCATCGTGTTCCTGGACGAGGTGGACAAGATCGCCTCGCGCTCGGAGGTGGGCGGCGCCGACGTGTCGCGCGCCGGCGTGCAGCGCGACCTGCTGCCGCTGGTGGAAGGCACCACCGTCAACACCAAGTACGGCATGGTACGCACCGACCATATCCTGTTCATCGCTTCCGGCGCTTTCCACCTGGCAAAGCCGTCGGATCTGATCCCCGAGTTGCAGGGCCGCTTCCCGATCCGCGTTGAGCTGGAGTCGTTGTCGATTGCGGACTTCGAGCGTATCCTGACCAGTACCGACGCCTGCCTGACCAAGCAGTACCAGGCCTTGCTGGCGACCGAAGGCGTACACCTGGAGTTTGCATCGGACGGCATCCATCGCCTGGCGGAGATTGCCTTCCAGGTCAACGAGCGCACCGAAAATATCGGCGCGCGCCGCCTGTACACGGTGATGGAAAAGCTGCTGGAAGAGATCTCCTACACGGCGACCGAAACCGGCGACCAGACCGTCACCATCGATGCAGCTTATGTGAACCAGCGGCTGGATGCGCTGGCCGTCAACGAAGACCTGTCACGCTACGTACTGTAATGGCCAACAAGCAACTGGCAACCCGGCAGAAGATGCGGATCCGCGTCGAGCCCTCGCAAAACTTTGGCAAGCCCCGCAATCCGATTGCGGCGCTGGCCAAGGCACGCGCGGCGGGCCCGCACGACAAGAACCGCACGACTGCCGAGCGCCAGGCTGCCAGGAAGCTGATCGACAAGAAAATCACCGGTTCCGATGGCGAATAGCCCGGCCGCCACGCTGCGCGTCGGTGACTGGACCGTGGCCGTGTACCGGCTGGCTGCCGCTGAATTCCTGAAAAAAGCCCGATAATTTCTGAATTACGCTGAAATCACCAGATCGGGCCGAGGAACAGGTAAAGCGTCTCCTCGCCATTGCGGGTGGCGCCGGCGCCGAGGAACAGCGGGCCAAAACGGGTCTCCACCGACAGGAAGGCGCTGCCGGCCTGTTTCAACGCGCGTCCCGTCGCAGTCGTCCCGCGGTCAAAACCGCCGCCGGTCTCCAGCGAGAAGCCGGCCCGCATGTTGCCGCCGAAAGCGCTCGGCAGCGCAGCGATGCGGCGCGCCAGCACCAGGCGTCCCAGCAGGATCGTCGGTTCCTGGATCGAGTCGGTCGACGTGCCCGACAGGCGCAGGAAGCCACCCAGCGTCACCGGCGACGCCCCCGCTTGCGCCTTGGCCCATTCCAACGACACGTGGCCCGCCCAATCATTCCACTCGAAAGCCTGCAGCGCGGTCGCCCCCCAGTTGACGCCCGCCGAACCGACACTTCGGCCGCTGCCCGGCGTTTGCTCGCGGCCGATGGTGATCAGCGTGCCGCGCGTCGGAAAGGCCAGCGAATCCAGCGTGTCGACGCGGAAGCGGGCGAAAGTCTTGCTGTTGTACACCCGATTGACGGGGATCGTCGGGTCTTGCGGGATCAGCGGCCGCACCGAATTGGCCTGGCGTGTCACGCCTATCGACAGTTCGCCCCAGTTGCCGAACTGCCGTCCCAGCGCGAAGGAAGCGGCACGCGTGCTGTAAGCCACGCGCGACATGCGCTGCTCCTTCAGGAAGATATCGCCGGCAATCCTGCCGATCTGCGCCGACGGCATCACGAACCATTGCGAGCCGGGCCCCAGCGGCTGCCACCACTGGACGCCGAGGCCGCGCTCATTGCCGATGCGTCCTTCGGTGCGCAGTTCGCCGCCCCAGCTATTGAGCGCAGACAGCACGTGCATCACCTTGATGGCGAAATTGTTCGAGTCGCGGAAGTCGCTGGCCAGCTCGAGGCCGACGCGCATGCGGCTGCGCGCCCACTCGGCTTCCGTGGTGCGGATGGTGACGGTGCGTTCGCCATCCACGTCGTCGATATCGGTTTCCACGCGGGCCATGTCGCCGCGGCCGTACAGCGCAATGGCGGCTTGCCGCACCTGTTCGCGCGTAGTGGGCTGGCCGGGCTCGAGGCCGGACTGCTTTTCCAGCACTTCCGGGTTCACGTCGCGCGTACCCTGGATCTGCACTTTGGCCAGCTTGACGGGACGGTCGGAGTCGGCCGGCGTTGCCAGGCGCAGGCTCTCCATGCTGATGTAGTCGCGCTCCGGCAATGCCAGCGCCGCCAGGCGCGGCGCCAGCTCGCGCGCGGCGGCCTCGCCGGCCGCCATGGCTTTCTCCCAGGTGGAGAAGTCGAGGAAGGTCACGCCATCCAGCTTGGGCGCGATCAGGATGTCGTCCTTGCGCAACTCGCTGAGCGAGCGCTGGACGTTCTGCTCGGTCAGGATCTGCAACATCTGGTTGGCCACGCCCAGCGCGCTGCCCAATTCCTTCTCCGGCGCCAGCGTGGTGCCGACGTTGACGGCGATGACAATGTCGGCGCCCATGGCACGCGCCATGTCGACCGGCAGGTTGCGGACCAGGCCGCCGTCCACCACCAGGTGGTCCTTGATGCGCACCGGTGCGAACACGCCCGGCACGGCCAGCGAAGCGCGGATGGTCTGGAACAGCGGCGTGTTGTCGAGCACTACCAGCTCGCCGGTCAGCAGATCGGAGGCCACCGAGCGGAATGGCAGCGGCAACTGGCTGACCGGCAGGTCGCGCGTGCCGCGCGGCAGCAGGCGCTGCAGGGCCATCTCCAGCGCGGCGTTACTGGCGGCGCCGGGCGGGCCCAGCACGCCTGTGCGCGTGATGCCGAATTCGATGCGGGACGGGATCTGGATGTCTTCGTCGCGGCGGCGGAAATGCAGCTCGTCGCGCGCCGGGCGGTCGGCGACCACGCTGTCCCAGTCGGTGGTGGCGGCCATGCGCTCGAGGTCTTTCAGGGAGGCGCCGGCGGCCCAGGCGCCGCCGATGACGCTGCCCATCGAGGTGCCGACGACGATGTCGACCGGAATGCGCATGTCCTGCAGGGCGCGCAGCACGCCGACGTGGGCGAAGCCGCGGGCGCCGCCGCCGGATAACACCAGGGCGACTCTCGGGCGCTTTGCAACCGGTAATTCCGTGCCAGACCCTGCGGGTCCGCCCCCGGTTTGCCGGTTTTCTGTTGCGCTGGCCAGGCCCGCGCACAATGCAAGTAAAAATACTAAGCGCCTCATCGCGCTTGCGGCGCTCCGCCTGTCGGCTGCGCCGAAGTGGTTGGCGGCTGGGCCGGCGCCATCTGCACTGGCGGCGGGGTCATCGGCGTAGCCGGTTGCGGCAGCGGCACTGGCGGCGGCTCCTGCGGCCCGCCCATGCCGAGCGGAGGCATAATGCCGCCGCTCGAACTCACGCCCTGGTCGTTCATCAGGTCAAGGCGCTTCTGCACCCCGCCTTCCATCAGGATCACATGGCGCGGCTGCACGTCCTTCACGCTGACGCCAGGCGACAGTTCGGAACCGACCGGGAATGCCTTGGCCGGCTGCCCGTCGGCGGAAATAATCGCCACGCTGCCGTGGCCGCGCGTATCGGCCACCACCCCGCGCAACTGGTAATTGCTGACCACAGCCACCGCCGTGTTCCCGCCGAACAGCCCGCGCGCCGCATCCATGTTCGCTTCCGGCGCCTGTGCCACCGGCACCGCCGCAATCGGGCGCTGCTTCGGCTTGAATAGCTGCATGCCCCAGTAGGCCAGCGAGGCAGACAGCACCGCAACGGCGGCCACACTGCAAATCAAAGGCAAACGTTTCAATTCAATTCTCCAGGTTCAGCGCACGAGCTGATTGATTTCGATGATCGGCATCAGCACGGCCAGCACGATCAGCAGCACCACCACGCCCATCGCCAGGATCAGCATCGGTTCCAGCAGGCCGGCGATGGTCAGCGTGCGGCGCTCCAGGTCGGATTCCTGCGCGCTGGCCGCCCGGTCCAGCATGGCGGGCAGTTCGCCGGTGATTTCGCCGGCGCGGATCATGTGGATCAGCATCGGCGGGAAGTGCTTCTGTGCCGATAGCGAACGGGCCAGGCTGGCGCCTTCGCGCACCGAGTCGCTGGCCTGCTCAACCAGATCGCGCATGGCCACGTTGGACAGCGTGTCGCGGCTGGTTTCCAGCGCGCGCAGGATAGGCACGCCGGAGCCGGTGGTAATCGCCAGGGTGCTGGCGAAGCGCGAAGTATTCAGGCTGCGCTCGAACTTGCCGTACAGCGGCGCGGTCAGCAGCCAGGTGTGCCAGCGCAGCTTGATCTCCGGGTTCTGCAGCATGCGCCGCACCACGAAGCCGCCGGCAACCAGCAGGCCCAGCACGACAAAGCCGTAGCTGCGCACAAAGTCCGAGATCGCCAGCATGATCACCGTCAGCAGCGGCAGCTTTTGCTTGGTGTTGGCAAACACTGATACGATCTGCGGCACCACGTAGGTGAGCAGGAAGATCACGATCAGGAAGGCCACCACGGTTACGATGGCCGGATACGTGAAGGCCAGCTTGACCTTCTGCACCAGCGCATTGCGCCGTTCGATATAGTCGGCAAGGCGCGACAGCACACGCGACAACTGGCCGATCTGCTCGCCCGATGCGACCAGGGCGCGGTAGATTTCCTGGAAGTCGCGCGGGTGGCGCGACAGCGCGTCCGACAGCGAGGAACCGCCCATCACTTCCGAGCGGATCGACGCCACCAGGTCGCGCACGTACTGGCGTTCGGCCTGTTCCAGCAAGGCGGTAAAGGCTTGCTCCAGCGGCAAGCCCGCTTCCAGCAGGCTGGCGAGCTGACGCGTGAACAGCGCCAGCTCCGTGGTGCTGAGCTTTTCGCCGAAGCCGCGGCGCGAGGTGGCGCCGCTGGCATCGACTTGCGCCGAGATGGCGTCGACCTTGATCGGCACCAGGCCTTGCGAACGCAGGTCGGCACGCGCGGAGCGGGCGCTGTCGGCATTGACCACGCCCTTCTTGCTGGCGCCTGCCGCATCGACGGCTTCATAACGGAAGGCCGGCATCGCTTAGTCCTTTGTCACGCGCAGCAATTCGGCCGGCGTGGTGACGCCTTGCTGCAGCCAGCGTTCGCCGTCTTCGCGCATGGTGGTCATGCCGCCGTGCTGCTGTGCGGTCACGCGGATTTCCGCTTCCGAGGTGCGGTCGTGGATCTGGGCCCGGATATGTTCGTCCGTCTGCAGCAGCTCGTAGATGCCGACGCGGCCCTGGTAGCCGGTGTTGCCGCAATGTTCGCAGCCCACGGCCTTCCATTGGGTGCCGTCGAAAGTCTTGCAGCTTGGGCACAGCTTGCGCACCAGGCGCTGGGCCAGCACGCCAAGCAGGGACGAGGACAGCAGGAACGGCTCGATGCCCATGTCCAGCAAACGGGTCACGGCAGCCGCGGCGTCGTTGGTGTGCAGGGTCGCCAGCACCAGGTGGCCGGTCAGCGAGGCCTGCACCGCGATCTGCGCGGTTTCCAGGTCGCGGATCTCACCGATCATGATCACGTCCGGGTCCTGGCGCAGGATGGCGCGCAGGGCCTTGGCGAAGGTCATGTCGATACGCGCGTTGACCTGGGTCTGGCCCACGCCGTGCAGGTCGTATTCGACCGGGTCTTCCACCGTCATGATGTTGGTGGAAGTGTTGTTCAGCATGGACAGCGCAGCGTACAGCGTGGTGGTCTTGCCGGAGCCGGTCGGCCCGGTGACCAGCACGATGCCGTGCGGCTGGTTGATCAGGCTATTGAACTGCCCCATCATCTTCTCGCTCATGCCGAGGTGGGACAGGTCGAGGCGGCCGGCCTCCTTGTCCAGCAGGCGCAGCACGGCGCGTTCGCCATGGCCGGTCGGCAGGGTCGAAACACGCACGTCGACCGGCTTGCCGCCTACGCGCAGCGTAATGCGGCCGTCTTGCGGCAGGCGCTTTTCGGCGATGTCCAGCTGCGCCATGATCTTGATACGCGAGATCAGCGACCCGTGGATCGCCTTGCGCGGTCGCACGATGTCGCGCAGCGCGCCGTCGACACGGAAGCGCACCACGGAGGTCTGCTCGAACGGTTCGATGTGGATGTCCGATGCGCCGTCGCGCAGTGCTTGCGTCAGCAGTGCATTGATCATGCGGATCACCGGCGCATCGTCGGACGATTCCAGCAAATCCTCGATCGCCGGCACGTCCTGCAGCAGCTTGGTCAGGTCCAGGTCGGCGTCGAATTCCTCCGCCACTTGCGAGGCGTCGCCGCTGGCACTGGCATAAGCAGTGGCAATCGCCGCTTCCAGGTCGGCGCGCGACAGGTGCTTGAGGTTGATGCGGCCGAAGCGGCGCGACACTTCCGCGATCGCCGAAGCCGGCGTGGCGGCCGACATCATGACATCGACCGCGTGTTCGGCTTCGGCGCTGGGCTGGGCCAGCACCAGGAAGTCGCGTGCGAAGGCGTAGGGCAGGAGGTTGGTCATTGCTCGCTTTTACTGTTGCTGTTGCTTCTGTTCAGGCACGGTGCGTGGCGCCGGCGGAATCGGGCGCACCATCTGGCCGCCGCCATTCGGCTCGCCGTTCACCAGTTCCGGCAGGGTCGGGCGGCCCAGATCCTGCACCACCATGCTCGCTTCAGGCCGCGACGCTTCCTGCGAACCGCGGATAAAGTCGTAGCGGTCGGCAGTCAGGCTCATTTGCTGCTCGCGGTTGCGCACCACCACCGGGCGCAGGAACACCATCAGGTTGGTCTTCTTGCGTTGGCGCTTTTGGTACTTGAACAGATTGCCGATCAGCGGGATGTCGCCGAGGCCCGGCACTTTTTCCACGCCGTCGCTGGTGTCGTCCTGGATCAGGCCGCCGAGGATCAGCACCTGGCCGTCGTCGGCCAGGATGTTGGTTTCGATCACGCGGTTCTTCAGGATCAGGCCACTGGTGGAGGTCACGCTGGTATCGATGCTCGAGCTTTCGTTATAGATCGCCAGCTTGATGGTGCCGCCTTCGGAAATCTGCGGGCGCACTTTCAGGGTAATGCCAACGTCTTTGCGGTCCACCGTAGTGAACGGGTTGCCGGCGGTGCCGGCGGTGTTGGTGTACGAGCCGGTCACGATTGGCACATTCTGGCCAACCTTGATGGTTGCCACTTCGTTGTCCAGCGTGATCATGTTCGGCGTGGAGAGGATGTTGCTGTCGCCGTCCGAACCCAGCGCGTGGGCAATCGCGCCCAGCCCCAGCTTGCCATTGGCGAGCTGCTTGAACACGCCCAGCGTCAGGCCGGCGCCCGGCGGCGTCAGGCTGGTGCCGGTGGCGCCATTGGCGATGTTGTTCAGGCTGATGATGTTGTTGCCGGAATCGGTCGCGAAGGAAGTGCCGCCGCCGACGCGATAGCTGCTGTTGGAGTTGCCGCTCAGGCCCGCCCACTGCACGCCGAACTCGGACAGCTTGTCGGCATTGACTTCGACGATCATCGATTCGATGTAGACCTGCGCACGGCGCACGTCGAGCTGGTCGATCACGGTGCGCAGGCTGCGGTAGACGGCTTCCGGCGCGGTGATGATCAGGGTGTTGGTGGTGGCATCGGCCTGGATGTAGCCGGCAGAACCGCCCGCCCCCGAGGACTGCGCGCCGCTGCGGCTGCCGCTTTGCAGCGCCGGGTTGCTCGGGCCGTTCTGCCCGGTGCCCGACTGCGACGACGAGCCAAGGCCGGACTGGCCCATCTGGCTGTTGCCGCTGCCGGCGCCGCCCAGCGAGTTCAGGCTGCCGCTATTGCTGCCGGACTGGCTGCTGCCGCCATCGCCCGACACCACGGAACGCAAGGTCTCGGCCAGCTTGCTGGCTTCCGCATTCTTCAGGTACACCACGTGCACATTGCCCGCCTGCGCGGTCGGCTGGTCCAGCTTTGCGATCAGGGACTTGGCCAGGTTGGCGCGTGCCGCCGACGGTGCGCGCACCACCAGCGAGTTGGTGCGCGGGTCCGGCACCAGGGTCACGCGGCCGGAGTCGCCGCCGGCGCCCGGTTCCATCAGCTTGTTGATCATGGTGGCCAGGTCGCTGGCGATGGCGTAGCGCACCGGCACCACGTCGAGGTCGGCCGAGGAAGGTGCGTCCAGCGAAGCGACGATCTTGGCCAGCCGCTTCAGGTTGTCCGAATAGTCGGTGATCACCAGGGTGTTGTTGCCCGGGTTGGCGTTGATGGTGTTGTTCGGCGTGATCAGGGGACGCAGCACGGTCACCAGGTTGGCCGAGTTTTCGTGGTTCAGGTGGAAGACCTGGGTCACGATCTGGTCGCCCTGCGGGCTTTTCTGGCCGCCGATGATGGTCGGCGAGGCCTGCAGCTTGGCTTCCGCTTCCGGCACCACCTTGGCGTAACCGTCGCCGCTGACAATGGCATAGCCTTGCAGGCGCAGCGCGGAGGCCAGCAACTGGAAGGCTTGCGACTTGGTGATGGATTTTTCAGAGACCAGGGTCAGCGTGCCTTTGACGCGCGGGTCGATCAGGAAGGTGATGTTGGTGTAATGGCCGACTGCCTTGATCACCGATTCGATGTCGGCGCCGACAAAATTCAGCGCGGCTTCGTCATTGGGCTGGGCCCAGGCCGTGACCGGAGCGGCGGCAGGCGCCAGCGCACAGCACAGCAGCGCGGCAGCGCTCAAACGGCGCAGCGCCGGGAAGGGGGTTGGGCTTGCAGTGTGTGTTTTCATTATCGGAACTCTAGTGCAATGACGTTTTTAACGCTATTTGGCTTACGCTGGCCCAGCATGCTCAACAAGCCGCCAAGCTGGTCTTCAAATCCTGTTGCCGCTTCCGCCTGGCCGGAAAACTCCAGCCGACCGTTGGCGAACTTTCCTGCGCCGCTTAACAGCAAGGGTCCGCGCTGTGAATTCAGCGCCAGCGCGGCTTGCTGGCCCTTCCAGTCGAAGGCCAACTGGTAGCTGCCCAAAGGCTTCACCGGCGTCAGGCGCGACGACATGTCCTGCATTTCCAGCGTGGTGCGCCCATTCAGCGACACCGCCTGCCCTTCGCGCGCCAGGTGCAACGAAGTCCAGGACAATTTCATGCGGCCGCTTGGCGCCAGCGTATTCAATGGCGCGCCCAATCCGGCCAGGCCGTCGGCCGGCAGCATCAGCGCCGCCGGGCTGACGTCCCAATTGTTCCAGCCGCCGCGCAGCGTTACCGGCTGCGTCAGCGCATCCGGGTTTTGCAGTTCCACGTCGACGCTGCCAAACAGGACCAGCGGCGACAGGCGCCAGCTGAACCGTCCGGGCAGCAGCGGCGTCACCGCCCCATCCTTGCTGGCGGCGCCGCCGATGAAGGCCGAACCGCGCCACAGCGTACCTTGGGCGTCGCCCAGGGTCAAACGGCCGCCGCTCTGGCTTTCCACAATCTGCCCCATCCAGCTCGCCGGCAGGAAAACCAGCACGGTCAGGCCGGCACTGAGGATGATCGCCAACAACCACAACACTGCGCGCTTCATTGTGCGGAAGACTCCTGGCGCATGGTCAGGTTGGCATCGACCTGGCCGGCCGGGCCTTGCTGCGTCACGCTGCCTTCCTGCACCAGCACGCGCTGCTCGCGGCGCATCGCATCCAGCCAGGTCACCAGGCCGGCAAACGGCACCCCCTTGAATTCCACTTTAATGTAATCGCCCGTGACTGCCAGGTTTTGCGTGGTCAGGCCGGCCGCTTGCAGCCGTGCCGCCACACCGTCCTTGCTCAGGGGCTGCGGCTGCACCGGAGGCTGGGCCGCCAACTGGGTCGCTTCACCGGCCAGCGCTTGCAATTCCGCCAACTGCTGGTTCAGTTGCGGCAGCTCTTTCTGCAGCTTGGCGCGGCCAGTCAAGGCCGGGTCGATCAGCACGCCCCACACCAGACCGAGGGCGACCACGATGCCGCCAATGGTCAGCATGCGCTGTTCCTGTTCGTTGCGCGCCGCCCACCAGGTGGCGGCAGCAGCGCGGTAGCCAGCGATGGTGTCGTTCAGCTTTGCCATCACTTGCCCCCTGCCTTCACCTGCCACACGCCGGGGCCGGTTTCGGTGGCGCTCATCTTGCGCTGGGCCAGTGCGGCCTGCACCTGCGCCAGCGCGTTGGCGTCGACGCTGTTCGGCTTGAACTTGACCGTCATGCTGCGTTCCTTGTATTCGATGCCTGCCACCGCTTCGCGGTTGGGCAGCACGGCCAGCGCTTCGCCCAGCGCGGCGCTCATATTGGTAAATTCATCGGGACCGCCGCCACCGCCGGCGGCAGCGCGCGCCCGGGCGATATTCTTGCGCATCTGGTCCGCCGGATCGCCGCTCACCGGCTGGTTGGGATAGGCAGCGCGGAATACCTGGGTCATGTTCTGGGTCAGCGCCTTGGCTTCGGCCCTCAGGCGCAGCCATTCCCAGTTCATGCCGACGATATTGACCAGCACCGCCGCAATGGCGATGCGGTAAGGCCATTTCCAGCGCGCCCAGGCACGGGCGGTGGCGCCGCTGACGGCACCCAGGCCTGCAGCCAGGTCGAATGGCACTGCCTTGGCAGCTGCAATGCGGTGCACCCAGTTGTCTTCTTCAATCGTGATGCCCGGCACATTGGCTGCCGCTGCGGCATATTCGGCGCGCTGGGCCGGCGCCACATACAGGGTGACCGGGGCTTCGCCGGCCAGCGCGCGCACGGTATGCAGGGCTGGTTCGGCAGCATTCGGCAGGGTCAGGCCCAGGCCTTCGTTGGGCGCACTGCGCAAGGTCAGCTCCAGGCCGGCATCGTCCACGCCCAGGGCGGCGGACACGCTGCCCGGCGCCAGCGGCAGGCTCAATTGCACCGGCAGCGCCGATACGCCATGCGCGCCTTGCGCCACCAGGGCCTTGACCAGCACTTCCAGCCAGGCGCGGTTGGCCACGGCCACAACGCGTTCGTCGCTGTCGCCGCTGGCGGGAGCCAGGGCCAGCACGCAGTCGGCCGGATCGCCCAGCACTTGTTCTTCCACCAGGTTAGGCAGGGCGGCCTTCAGGCGGGCGCCCGACAGCGGCGGCATTTTGACCTTCAGCAGCGAGACATCGGCAGCGGCCAGCAGCAGCACCACGCGGCGCGCGCTCGACACCAGCTCGCCCAGGTTGCCCAGCGCGCCGGCGCCCTGCTGCATCACATTGCCGCCATCGCCCACCAGCGCGAACTGGCAGCTCGCCGGCACGCCGTTGTCGGCGGCTGCGGCGCGGGCCGGATACCGAATGTAGAGTGTTGTCAAAGCTGGCCTTCCCTATTTCCTTAAATTTCCCGTATCCACACCACCTGGGTGCCGTTCTGGTCGCGGTGGATCAGCGACCACGACACCAGTTCCGCCCGATCCAGCTTCACCCGGCTCATCACCAGGAAGTAGTCGCTGCGGCAGTCCATGTCGCTGTCCTGCAGCAGCGGCGGCTTACCCGCGTTCTGCTTGAAGTTGCCGACGTTGAGGAAGGGAGCGCGCTTGCGCGCCACCACCAGGTTCTGCCCCTCCGACACCGAGCCGTTGATCAAGGCCGCCAGGATTTCCGCCGGCGCCGTGTTGACGTTGATCGGCGTCGCAGCGGGCAAGACAACCACCAGGTCGCGCAGCTTGTCGATGGCTTTCTGGTCAAAGCCCGCCACCGACAGCAAATCCTCGGCCCGCAGCATCTTCATCGGCTGTCCGCTGCCCGGAGGCACCGCTTCGACATCCGGCGACGGCGGGCTTCCCGGCGGCTGCTGCAACAGGCCAGCGCCCTCGCTGCGCGCAACCTGGATCGCCACAGCCTTGGCCAGCGACGGGTCAAGCTGCAGGATTTGCAGCAGGCGGGCAAATACCGCCACCTGTTTCTTGTTGATGCCGCCAGCCCCGGTCGTACTGGCCAGATTCGCAAGATTGTAGCGCGATTGTGCGTCGTAATTCTGTCCAGAAATGGTCGCGTCGAAAGTTTCGCCTTCAATCTTTTCGCGTTTGACGAAGTCGTCGAGCCGCGTTTCGGCCAGCGGCGTGGCCCACAGGCCGTCAGCGCGCGTCATGCTACGGCTATCGAGCATGTCCTGGCGCAGGATAAGCCTCGCCAGATCAAGCCCGGAGCGCACAATCCAGCGCGTTTGGGAGTGCAGGCGCTGGTTTTCAATCGAGCGCACCTGCACCTGCTGCTGCCAGAACAGGCTGGCCACGATGGTCACGGCCAGGGTGGTTAACAGTAGCGCCGTAACAACAGCTACACCGCGCTGGCGGGCCGGAATGCGTCGTTTCATACGGACCCCAGCAGGAAAACTTTGACCAGCGGCGCCGGCTGCCCCTGGATTTGCAGCGAGATTTCCAGCCCGCTCGGGCCTTCCGCCTTGTTCGCCGCCGCGGCCTTCGCCATCAAATCCTTGCATTTGTTCGGGTCGGGATCTGCGCACTTCGGCTCGGATGCCGAAGTCGCTGAATTGCCCGGCTGGCGCCAGCCGCCGCCCTCCCACACCCGGAATTCCATATTGGCGACGCCAGACTGCAAGCCCACCGGCGACTGCGGACCCGATTGTTCGAGGGCGGCTTTCCACAGCGCGTCGAGTTCGATCAGGTCGCGTGCGCCGCGCGATTCGGTGCGCGACAGCAGGCCGTCGCGGATGGTGTAGCTGACCACCTGGAGCTGGGACGCCGCATTCTCGACCATCACGGTACGCACGAAAACCAGGCGGTTGTTCTCGGCCAGCATAGTCTGGCGCTCGCGCAGCAAGGGCTTGTCGGCGATCTGTTCCAGGTCGCTTTGCATCTGGGCGAAGGTGAGCTGGGTGCCGCGCGTCTGCTCCATGTTCAGCGTGAGCTGCTCGCGCGAACGCACGATGCCATCCAGGCCACGCCAACCCAGCACGGCAACGATGGCCAGCACGGTGATCGCCACCAGCAGTTCAATCAAGGTAAAGCCGCGCGCGTTCTTCATTCTTGCAGCACCAGTTGATTCAGCGACGTGATGCGGCGCTCCGGCGCGCTGGCGTCGAACACGCTCACCTCGATGCGGCGCATGCGCGGGTTCGGCAGGGAGTACACCACTTCTTCACAAATGAACTTGAAATCGGCTTGCGGGCATTCGAAGGTGGTCTTGCCCGGCGCCGGCCAGACCTTGGCCAGCCGCACTTGCACCATGCGGTTCTCGGCCGACCAGATGGCCATCATATTGGTGCGCAGGCCTTCGCTGTTCTGCGTCAGGCTACCCATGGCGCGCAAGGCAGCGCCCAGCGCGGTGCAGACGATCAGCAGCGCCACCAGCACTTCCAGCAGGGTAAAGCCTCTTTGCCGCATTCTTCAGTCCACCGTGAAATGGCCGACGCCGTCGGCACGGATGATGGCGCGCAGGTCGCCGCTGGCCATGGTCAGCATGAACGGCCGGTCGACCGGCTCGCGGCCGAAGACAATGCGCATGGTACCCGGCACATTGGTCGGCGGGTCGAGCAGCAGCGTCATGGGGCTGAACTGGAACGGGCGTTCGCGCAGCAGGTCGTCCTGCGGCAGCGTCTCCCAGGTTTTGTCGTTGCGCACCAGGAAGCGGTAGCTGTCCGGCCCCGCCTCGAAGGCGATCGGGCGGTTGCGCACGATGGCTTCATCGCGCGCCAGCTGCATCAGGAGCGCAATACGCTGCGCTTCCTTCTGCATGGCCTGCGCCTGGGACGGCGCGACATTCATCACGGTCAGGCCGAGCGTAATGCCGATGATGACCAGCACCACCAGCAGCTCGATCAGCGTGAATCCAAACGAATGCGCCGCCGAATGCGCAGCCGAACGCTTAAATTTCCCAGGAACCGATATCTGCATCGTCGCCGCTGCCGCCTGGCTGGCCGTCGGCGCCATAAGAGAACACATCGATTTCACCCTTTACGCCCGGGGACAGGAACTGGTACGGGTTGCCCCATGGGTCCTTCGGCATTTTTTCCAGGTACGGCGCCTTCCAGCCGTTGGCGGCCGGGCCGGCGGTCGGCTTGGACATCAGGGCTTGCAGGCCCTGTTCCGTGGTCGGGTAGCGCTGGTTATCCAGCTTGTACATCTTCAGCGCCTGCATGATGGTGGAGATTTCGACCTTGGCGGCGGCAGTCTTGGACTGGCCGACCCGGTCGAGCACCTTAGGCAGCACCAGGGCCGCCAGCACGCCCATGATCACCACGACAACCATGATCTCGATCAGCGTGAAGCCGCCGGAGCGGCGTTTGCTTGGTTTTTGCATAAGATTCACGAAAAATTAAACTGGCAGTATAAGTGATTCAATCGTGCTTGCGGCCAAATGCGGCTGCGTGGCGCAACACCCCGTCGTTGGAACCGGCGATATTCGACGGCACCGCTTCCAGCGGCTTCACCGCAGGCACGCCGGCGACGAAAGGCTTGATGCCCAGCGCCTCGTCCACTTCCTTGGGATAGATCACCTGGCCACGCGTGATCACGGCGGATACCTTGCGCAGGTCCTGGATATCCCTGGTCGGGTCGCCGTCGACCAGCACCAGGTCGGCCAGCTTGCCGGTTTCGATGCTGCCGCGGTCGCCGCTGGTGCGGGTGTAGCGGGCACCGTTGCGGGTAGCGATCTGGATCGCTTCGGCCGGGGTCAGGCCCGCCTTCACCAGCAAGGCCAGCTCCGAATGCAGGGTGAAGCCGGCCAGGTCGTCGGTGCCGGCCACGATCGGCACGCCGGCTTTATGCAGGGTGCCGACGAACTGCACCATCTTGGCGAAAGATTTCTCGTAGCGCGCCTGGGTGGCGGCATCCGGGATCTTCATGGTGCCGACGTGGAAGCCGCGCGCCACGTCAGGCGGCATATTGCCTTCCACTGCCGCCCACGGTTCGTTGACGTCGCCGTCCTTCTGCTTCAGGAAGGCGAAGGTGGCCAGGGTCGGGTCGATCACGATCTGCTTTTTCTTCAGCGTGCCGACGAAGTCCTTCACTTCCTTCGAGTTGAAGTCCAGGTCCGCGACTTTTTCGGCCGGCAGGTAGAAGCGCTCCAGGCTGCGGGTTTCCACGCCCGGCTTGAACAGGAAGTTCAGCATGACCTGGTTGATGTGCTGCAGCTCGTCGTAGCCGGCATCCAGCGCCTGCTGGGCGCGCAGGCCGGCCGGCACGTGGCCGGAGACGCGCATGCCGCGCGAATGGGCGTAGGCCACGGTGTCCTTCAGGATCTCTTTCGGGAAGGAGTTGTAGATCTTCAGTTGCGGGTAGCCATGCTCGGCGTACCAGTCGATGGCGCGCTTGGACTGCTCCAGCGTCTTCACCACGAAGCCGCCGTTCGACGAATACGGGCTTTCGCCTTCCAGGAAGCCGGCCGGCACGATTTGCGGCGCCAGCAGCTTGCCGCCCGCAGTCTCGTCGATCATCATCTGCAGCTGGGCGTTGTCATTGCCCATGTCGCGCAGCGTGGTCACGCCGGCAGCAACGTGCAGCGCGCCTTCCCAGCGGCCGATGTGGCCGTGCATGTCGAACAGTCCTGGCAGCATGATGCGGCCCGCGGCATCGATCTCGTTGACGGCGCCGCGTACCGGCGAACCGGCCGGCATGATGGCGGCGATGCGGCCGCGCAGCACATACACGTCGGACGGTGCGCCGACGGTGGCCTTGTTGCTGTCAAAAATGCGGGCGTTCTTCACCACCGTCAGGCCTTGCAGCGGGTGCTGCAGCTTGGCGGCCATGTCGTTCAGCATTTTCGCTTCGGCAGCTTTCTGGCGCTCGGCCAGCAGCTTGCCGTTGCCTTGCCAGCCCTCGATGGCGAACACGAAGGTGCCCGGCTCGACGACGGCGAACAGGGAGGGATTGGCGCCCTTGGTGATCCACAGGAATTTCGGGCTCAGCCCCAGGCCGGTCTGCGCCACCAGTTGCACCTGCTGCGACTGGCCGCCAGGGCCCGCAACCTGCACTTCATCGAGCACGACCTGCTTCAAGGTCCCGGAAGGCAGCAGCGGGATGCTGGCGTTCGGCGTCTTGGCCAGTGCGGCAATCGCGCGCGAGTCGACTTCGAAGCTGCCGTTCAGCGCGACGTAGACGGCCGGGCCGTTGACATCTGTTGCGCCTTGCTCGGTGGTGGACTTCCAGGAGGCCTTGTCGCCGTTGCGCTCAAAGACTTCGTCCACCACTGCGCCGAAGGTCGAATTGCCTTTGGAATGGTAGTGCGACATGGTGCCGTCGGCAGCCAGGCGGAATTCTTCGGTCAGCTCGGGACCGCGGCCATTGTCCTTGTAAATGTAGCGAACCTTGGTCAAGCCGTCGTCGTGGTTTTCCACCACCTGCTCGCCCATCTGCTTGCCGTTGTTTTCGGAAATGATGAGATAGCGGGTGGTTTGCGTGACTGCCGCCTGTGCGCTGAACGCACTTGCGATCGCCAACGCCAGGACGGCGGAAACTCGCTTCATTATTGGATCTCCTGTTTATTGATGTTGTGTCCCGCACACAGGACAGGCTTCGTTGCGGGTGATGCTAATGCTGTTCCACTCCATGCGCAATCCATCCAGCAGCAGCAGGCGGCCGGACAGCGATTCGCCGATGCCCATCACCAGCTTGAGCGCTTCGGCTGCCTGCATGGCGCCGACCACGCCCACCAGCGGCGCGAACACGCCCATGGTGGAGCAGGCCACGTCTTCAAATGGCTGGTCTTGCGGGAACAGGCAGGAATAGCAAGGTCCGGACACCCGCGTATCGAATACGCTGACCTGCCCGTCGAAGCGGATCACGGCGCCCGACACCAGCGGCACGCGATGCGCCACGCAAGCACGGTTGACGGCATGGCGGGTCTTGAAGTTGTCGGTGCAATCGAGCACCACGTCGTGCTGCGCCACCAGCGCTGCCAGGCGCGCATCGTCGACGCGCTCGACCAGGGCATTCACCTGGCATTCAGGATTGATGGCATTCAGCGTGGTGCGCGCCGATTCCGCCTTGGGCTGGCCGACACGCTCGGTGGTGTGGGCGATCTGGCGCTGCAGGTTGGTCAGGTCGACGCTGTCATGGTCGACGATGGTCAGTTGGCCGATGCCGGCCGAGGCCAGGTAGAGCGCGGCCGGCGAACCGAGGCCGCCGGCGCCGATCACCAGCGCCCTGCCCTGCAACATCGCCTGCTGCCCCTCGATGCCGATTTCATCGAGTAGGATGTGGCGCGAATAACGCAGCAACTGCTGGTCGTTCATTTACTGCGCTGCTAGTTCCGGCTTGGCGGTCTTCACCGGCAAGCCTTTGAAATGGCGCAGTGCCTGTTCGAGCTGGAAGTCGTCCTTGCCGCCGAACTCGAAAGGCTTCTGCTTTTTCGCGGCGGCCAGGAGGCGCTGCTCTTCTTCCAGTTCGTCGCGGCGGATGCGCCCTTGCTTGTCTTCTTCGCCGTCGCCGTTGGCCAGGTGTTTCTGCAAGTCCGCTTCGCGCAGGCGCAGGCTGTTGATGGCATCGCCTTCCGAGGTTTCGTCCACCAGCACGTCGGGCACGATGCCCTTGGCCTGGATGCCGCGGCCGTTCGGCGTGAAGTAGCGCGCGGTGGTCAGCTTGACGGCCGAATCGGCGGTGATCTGGCGCAGCGTCTGCACCGAACCCTTGCCGAAAGTCTGGCTGCCCATCACGATGGCGCGCTTGTAGTCCTGCAAGGCGCCGGCCACGATTTCGGAAGCCGAGGCGGAGCCGCCATTGACCAGCACCACCATCGGTACGGTTTTCAGCGCGGCCGGCAGCTTGGCCAGCGGGTCGCCGCCGCTGCGGCTGGAATAGTTTTCCGACGTGGCGTGGAAAGCCTGCTTGGAATCGGCCAGTTGGCCGTCGGTCGACACCACCAGCGCATCCTTCGGCAGGAAGGCGGCCGAAACGCCGACCGCACCCTGCACCACGCCTCCCGGGTCGTTGCGCAGGTCCAGCACCAGGCCCTTGATGTTCGGGTTCCTGGCATACAGGGCGCTGAGCTTCTTCGCCATGTCTTCCACTGTCGGTTCCTGGAATTGCGAGATGCGCAGCCAGGCGTAGTCCGGCTCCACCATCTTCAGCTTCACGCTTTGCACGCGGATTTCTTCGCGCACGATGGGAATCAGCAGCGGCTTTTCTTCATCCTTGCGCGACACCGTCAGCACCACCTTGGTGCGCGGCTCGCCGCGCATTTTCTTGATCGCTTCGTCCAGCGACAGGCCTTTCAGCGGCTGGCTGTCGAGGCGGGTAATCAGGTCGCCCGCCTTGATGCCGGCGCGCCAGGCTGGCGAATCCTCGATCGGCGCCACCACCTTGATGTAGCCGTCTTCCACGCCGACCTCGATGCCGATGCCGACAAACTTGCCGTGGATGGATTCGCGCATTTCCTTGAATGCGGCCTTATCGAGGTAGGTGGAATGCGGATCGAGCGAGGACACCATGCCCGCGATGGCGTCCTGCAGCAGCTTCTTGTCGTCGACCTGTTCGACGTAGTCGGTTTTGATCAGGCTGAACACTTCGGACAGGGTGCGCAGTTCTTCCAGCGGCAAAGGCGTCGCGGCCTTTTGCGCAAGGGCGGAAAACTGCATCGAGACGGCTATGCCAGCCACCATACCAAGGCCGACCAGGCCCAGACTCTTCGTTTTGTTGCCCATTGATTGCTTTCCGCCGCTAGAACTTGACCCACCCGGCCGGATCGATCGGCTTGCCCTGGTGGCGCATTTCAAAGTATAAACCCGATTCTTCGTAACCGCCGGTATTTCCGACGGTGGCGATCACCTCGCCCGCTTTCACCACGTCGCCGGCGCGTTTCAGCACAGACTCGTTGTAGCCGTAGCCGCTCCAATACTGGCCGCCGTGGTCGATGATAATGAAATTGCCATAGCCGCGCAGCGACGTAGCGTACACCACGCGGCCAGCCGCCACGGCACGGACTTCGGCGCCGGCGGCGGCTTTCACCACCATGCCTTTCCAGGCCACGCCGTCGGCATTCTTGCTGCCGAAGCGCTTGTCCACCTTGCCCGCGACCGGCATCGGCAACTCGCCTTTCAGCCGTGCGAACACGCCATCCGGCACCACCGGCGCCAACGCCACCTCGGATGGCCGCGGCGATTTCTCGTCGCGCTGCTCGGAAGGTTCCGGCTTGGCGGCGACCTTCGGCTCGTCTTCGACCGGCAGCGGCCTTGGCGCCGGCTTGCCGGCTTTCTTCGCTTCCTGTGCCAGGCGCTCGCGCTCGGCCTGCGCCTTGGCGCGGGCCAGCGCACGCGCTTCCGCTTCCGCCTTGGCCTTGGCGGCGCGTTCGGCGGCCAGCTTTTCCTGGCGCGCTTTTTCGGCGGCGGCGATACGCGCCTGTTCTTCGATCAGCTTATTCAGCTTGTCGACCAGGGCATCCAGGCGCTGGGCATCCTGCTCCATGCGGCCCGCTTCCTTGCGCTGCGCCACCAGCTTCTTGGACAGGCTGGCCAGGGCAGCGGCGCGGCGGCCCTTTTCCTGTTCCAGCTTGGCTTTCTGCTGCTTTTCTTCCGCGGCGATTTCGTCCAGTTCCTGCTTGGCGTTTTGGGCCTCGGCCTGGTTTTCCTCGACCTTTTTCAGGTTGGCGCGCAGGGAGTCGAGCAGCTTGGCCTGCGACTGTGACACATAGGCCATCAGTTGCAGTTCGCGGTTGATGCGGTTGGGATTGTCGCCCGACAGCAGCAGCTTGATGCGGTCTTCATTGCCGGCCACGTACTGCTCGCGCAGCAGCTTGGCCAGTTGCTGCTTCTGGGCCGCCACGGTGGCGGACAGCCGCAGCTGCTCGGCAGCCAGCTCGGCCACCTTGCTATTGATCTGGGATTGCTCCGCCGCCAAGTCGCGCAGGGTGCGATTGGCGTCGGAAATGGCTTCCTCCGACTCGGCCAGGGTGTCGGCCGCGTCTTCCTTGGCGCTCTCGGTCTTGCCGATTTCCGCCTTCAGGGTGGCCAGCTTGCGCGACAATGCCGCCCGTTCTGTTTCGGCCGCAGCTTTTTGCTTGCTGCGTTCGGTCGGCTTCGGAGCGGCATAAGCGCCATGCACGGCCCCCAGCGCCAATAGCAGGGCCAGCGCAACGCCACGCCAAGCGCGGCGAGTCGGATGCAAGGCCACGGGGATTACTTGGCCTTGCCCTGGTTTGCCACGGCAGCCTGGGCGGCGGCGATGGCGGCCGGGTCGCCCAGGTAGTAATGCTTGATCGGCTTCAGGTCGGCATCCAGTTCGTACACCAGCGGCTGGCCGTTCGGGATGTTCAGGCCGACAATTTCCTCGTCGCTGATACCGTCGAGCATCTTGATCAGGGCGCGCAGGCTGTTGCCGTGGGCCGAAATCAGGATCTGCTTGCCGGCCTTGATGGCTGGGGCGATGTCATCGTTCCAGGCCGGCATCACGCGCGCCACGGTGTCTTTCAGACATTCGGTCAGCGGAATGGAATCCTTCGGCAAGCCGGCGTAGCGCGGGTCGCTGAAGGAGGCGCGGTCATCGCCGGCTTCCAGCGCTGGCGGCGGGATATCGTAGCTGCGGCGCCATACCAGCACCTGCGCATCGCCGAACTTGGCGGCGGTTTCGCCCTTGTCCAGGCCTTGCAGGGCGCCGTAATGACGCTCGTTCAGGCGCCAATCATGCTTGATCGGCACATACATTTCGTCCATCTCGTCCAGTGTCAGCCACAGGGTGCGGATGGCGCGCTTGAGCACGGAGGTGTAGCACAGGTCGAAGGAGAAGCCAGCATCTTTCAGGATTTTGCCGGCAGATTTGGCTTCGTTGACGCCTTTTTCGGTCAGGTCCACATCGGTCCAGCCGGTAAAGCGATTTTCCAGGTTCCAGGTGGACTCGCCGTGACGCATGAATACGATTTTATACATAGAGCTATAACAATAGAGTTGGAAATGGGTGAAAATCGCCGCCGAAGCCACGAACAAGCATCTATTTTATAATGCGCAGATTAAGTTCAACCATTGGATTACCGTGAAATTCATCATCGACAATATTTTTCTGATCGCCATCGTCCTGTTGTCCGGCGGCGCCCTGCTGTTCCCAGTCCTGACCCAGCGCGGCAAAAAAGCTTCGCCAGCCGAAGTCACCCTGCTGATCAACCGCGGCAAAGCCGGCATTCTCGATGTGCGCGCCAAGGACAAGGCCGAAAGCCGTATCATCGATTCCAAGCATATTCCACTGGCCGAACTGGGCAAGCGCATGGACGAACTGAAAAAGTTCAAGGACAAGACCCTGGTGGTGGTATGCGATAAAGGGATCAGCGCCTTCAGCGCCGCCCGCATGCTGGAAAAGTCCGGTTTCTCCGACGTTGTCGTGATGGAAGGCGGCATCGATGCCTGGAAGTCGCAAAACCTGCCACTGACACGGAGCTAAGAAAATGACTGCCAACGTTACCATGTACAGCACCCTGGTGTGCCCATATTGCGTGCGCGCCGAACGTTTACTGGAAAGCAAGGGTGTCACTGCCATCAACAAGATCCGCGTCGACCTCGACCCGGCCCAGCGCCAGCTCATGATGGAAAAGACCGGCCGCCGCACCGTGCCGCAGATCTATATCGGCGACACCCACGTTGGCGGTTTTGACGATTTGTATGCTTTGGACCAGGCTGGCGGCCTCGACCCCTTGTTAAAAGGTTAAACGCCCCCAAATACAACGGACATGCGGGCAAAACCTTGGAAGATAGTTCAGTTTTGCTACAATTGCCGTCGCGTTTGACTTGGGCTTACCCCCCGTGGCCTGGACAAGCATTAACTATATAACTGATACGAAAGCGTTCCATGTCTGAAGAAAACCTGCAACCTGTATTCCAAATCCAACGCGTCTACCTGAAAGACATGTCGCTGGAACAGCCTAATTCCCCAGCAATCTTCCTGGAACAGGAAGCCCCTTCGATCGAAGTGGCGCTGGACGTTGGCGCTGAGCCGCTGTCCGAAGGCATCTTCGAGTCCACCGTGACCGTGACCGTGACTGCCAAGATCAAGGACAAAGTCGCTTTCCTGGTTGAAGGCAAACAGGCCGGTATCTTCGAAGCCCGCAATATTCCAGCCGAGCAACTGGACCCACTGCTGGGCATCGGCTGCCCGAACATTGTGTACCCATACCTGCGTTCAAACATCGCCGACATGATCACCCGCGCCGGTTTCCCTCCGATCCACCTGGCCGAAATCAACTTCGAAGTGTTCTACCAGCAGCGCCTGGCAGCCATCGCCCAGCAGCAAGCTGCTGACGCTGGCGCGACCCCGGTCGAAGGCTCGGCAACCGTACAGTAATACTTCTGCGATATCATGGGGAACCACGGTTCCCCCGCATGCAAAGGCCCCCGCGGGCCTTTGCGCATTTTTAAGGTTCTAATCGATGAATTTACGCCGAATTGTCGCCATTGCCGCCGCGCTGCTGGCCTGCGCCAGCGCCCAGGCCATCGACTACCGGGCGGTCGGCGCCAATCCTGCCGTGCTGTACGGCGCCCCGTCGACCCGGGCAGCCAAGCAATACATCGTCCCTTCCGGCGCCCCGCTGGAAGTGGTGCTGACTTACGGCGAGTGGGTCAAGGTGCGCGATATGGCCGGCGACCTGGCCTGGACTGAAGCCAAGGGCTTGAGCAACAAGCAGCGCAACGTGATCGTGCGCGCTGCCAATACCAAGGTGCGCGGCGCGGCCGACGATACTTCGCCGGTGGTGTTCATCGCCGACAAGGGCGTGCTGCTGGAACTGACCGAACCGGCCGCCAATGGCTGGACCAAGGTCAAGCACCGCGACGGCCTGGTTGGCTACGTGCGCAGCAACGATATCTGGGGTAACTGAGCAAGATGCAGCAAGAAGGCAAACGCAAGATCAGCGTGCTGGGCGCAGGCGCCTGGGGCACCGCTGTTGCCATCGCAGTCGCCGCCCGCCACGATGTGGTGCTGTGGGGCCGCGATGCCGCCGCGATGGCTGCAATGGCCGCCGCCCGCGACAATACCAATTACCTGAAAGGCTATCCTTTCCCGCCAGCGCTGCAGGTGAGTTCCGATTTCGACGCCGCCGTGGCCCATGCGGGTCAGGATGGCCTGCTGATCGCGGCCTGCCCTGTGGCTGGACTGCGCCCGCTGCTGCATGCCTTGAAGGGCAAGCAGATCCCGAACATCGTCTGGCTGTGCAAGGGCTTCGAATACGACACCGGCATGCTGCCGCACCAGATCGTGCGCGAAGTGCTGGGTGACGGCGTGCCGGCCGGCGCGCTGTCCGGCCCATCGTTCGCGCAGGAAGTGGCCAAGGGCCTGCCTTGCGCGCTGACGATTGCTTCCTCCGATGCCGCCCTGTGCGAGCTGGTGGTGGGCGCCGTGCATGGCGGCACCATGCGCGTCTATTCCAGCGAAGACATCGTCGGCGTGGAAGTAGGCGGCGCTGTGAAAAACGTGCTGGCGATTGCCACCGGCGTAGCGGACGGCATGGGCCTGGGCCTGAATGCACGCGCCGCCCTGATCACGCGCGGCCTGGCTGAAATCACCCGCCTTGGCACCGCACTGGGCGGCAGCGTCGAGACCTTCATGGGCTTGACCGGCATGGGCGACCTGATCCTTACCTGCACTGGCGACCTGTCGCGCAACCGCCGCGTGGGCCTGGGCCTGGCGCAAGGCAAGTCGCTGGAAACCGTGGTCAATGAACTGGGCCATGTGGCCGAGGGCGTGCCTTGCGCAAAAGCGGTACGCGAACTGGCGCGCCGCCTCGGCGTGGACATGCCGATCACGAATGCGGTCGCCAGCGTGCTGTTCGACGGCCTGCAGCCAGCCGACCTGGTACAGGGCCTGCTGGCGCGCGACCCGCGCTACGAAAGCTTCAATCCGGCAGCAAAATAGTCAGCAGCAACAGGGAATCGGCGTTCGCCTGCAAGGAATGGGGCGCGCCGCCCTCCAGGAACAGCAGCTCGCCCGCACGCAGGATGGTGGTGCGGCCATGGGCATCGAAGGACACTTCCCCCTCCAGGCATTGCAGCGTGATCTGGCCGCGCACCGCGTGCTCCGGCAAGGCGCGGCCCGCGGGCACGGTCATGCGGATCAATTCGAGCTGCTCCGTCTTGGCCAGTGCAATGGAAGAAAATTGCGACAGGCTTTCACCGGCCTCGCGGCTGATCCGGACCACTTGCCCGGATGATGCATGTGGTAGCGCCATATACCCTCCCTGGATAATCCCAATGATAGCAGCAAGGATTAAATGGGGACGTACCCCATTTTTTCAGCGCACCTGATCCTGCCGGCGAAATCAATAAATGGGGTACGTCCCCATTTAATCTACTTCTGCTCGCCGCCGATGACGCGGTAGATGCCTGCGCCTACGCCGGCGCCAACGATCGGCGCCACCCAGAACAGCCACAACTGCGCCACGGCCCAGCCACCGACGTACAGCGCCACGCCGGTGCTGCGCGCCGGGTTGACCGAAGTATTGGTGACCGGAATCGAGATTAAGTGGATCAGCGTCAGGCACAAGCCGATGGCGATCGGCGCGAAGCCGGCCGGCGCGCGCTTGTCGGTCGCGCCCAGGATCACAACCAGGAAGAAGGCCGTCATCACTACTTCCGTCACCAGTGCCGCCACTAGGCTGTAGCCACCAGGCGAATGCTCGCCGTAACCGTTGGAGGCGAAACCGGCCGCAACATCAAAGCCAGCCTTGCCACTGGCAATCAGGTACAGCACGCCGCCCGCCGCGATACCGCCCAGCACCTGCGCCACGATATATCCCGGCAGGTCCTTGGCCGGGAAACGGCCGCCCAGCCACAAGCCGACCGACACGGCCGGGTTCAAGTGGCAACCCGAAATATGCCCGATGGCGAAGGCCATGGTCAGCACCGTCAGGCCAAAGGCCAGCGACACCCCGTGCAAGCCAATCCCCACGCCAGGAAAAGCTGCCGCCAGCACCGCGCTGCCACAACCGCCCAACACCAGCCAGAACGTACCGAAGAATTCCGCACCCAGTTTTTGCATGTCACACCTCCGTTGACAGTTAGTAATTGTGCAAACAGACTAACTATAAATGGCGGAAATGACAACGGTGTGATGTGTTGCACTGCGGAACACATGCGATATCCGGCGTGCTACATTTGTGAACTTTCACCACGATAGGAATGCCATGCCGTCCTCCTTCCCCCTGCGTTCCGCAATTGCTGCGGCGTTCACTTTCGCCTGCGGCGCTGCCGCTGCTGCACCGACCCTGATCCAGGCCGGCACCCTGCTGGACAAGCCGGGCCAGGCGCCGCGCGGCAACTCGACCCTGGTGGTGGAAGACGGCAAGGTCCTGGCCGTGCTGGATGGCTTTGTCGGCGCCGAACGCTATCCGGGCGCCAGGGTGATCGACCTGCGCCGGCGCTTCGTGCTGCCTGGCCTGATCGACAGCCATGTGCACCTGGTGTCCGACCGCGCCGGGCTTGAAGGCGCGCTGGCAGGCGTGACCACCAGCGCCGCGGCCTGGGCCTATGAGGCGGAAATGAATGCGGGCAAGACGCTGAACGCCGGCTTCACCACGGTGCGCAACCTGGGCGACAGCGACCAGGGCATCACCCTGGCGCTGCGCGACGCGATTGCAAAAGGCTGGGCCAAGGGCCCGCGCATCATCGATGCCGGCATGCCGATTTCGACCACCTCCGGCCATATGGACGGCCGCCTCGGTTATGCCGACTGGGTGCAGGAAGCGATCCACACCGATAACGTGTGCGACAGCGCGGAGGCCTGCCGCAAGGCCGTGCGCCTGCAGGTCGGCCGCGGCGTGGACGTGATCAAGATCGCCACCACCGGTGGCGTCAACAGCAAGATCGGCGCCGGCGTCAATAGGCAGATGTTCGACGATGAAGCCAAAGCCCTGGTCGATACCGCCCACCTGTACGGCAAGAAGGTGGCGGTGCATGCGCACGGCAAGGACGGCATCGACCTGGCACTGGCCATGGGCGCGGATTCGATCGAGCACGGCACCATGCTGGACGAAGGCAGCGTCAATCTGTTCCTGAAATCGGGGGCTTATTACGTCTCCACCATGTCGACTGTGAACGGCTACAAGGAGCGCCTGGCAGCCAAGCCGAATGCCTATGAGCCGGCCGTGCTGGAAAAGATCAAATGGCGCATCGGCATTACCGGCAAGGCCTTCAGGCTGGCGCACAAGAGCGGCGTAAAGATCGCCTTCGGCACCGATGCCGGCGTGTCCAAGCATGGCCGTAATGCCGATGAATTCGAGTACATGGTGGAATTCGGCATGACCGCGGCCGAAGCGATCAAGGCGGCCACCGTCAACGCCGCCGACCTGCTGGGTGTTTCCGCCGTCGCCGGCACCCTGGAAGCGGGCAAGGCTGCCGACATCATCGCGGTTGATGGCGATCCGCTGAAGGATGTGAAGGTACTGAAGCGGGTGCCATTCGTGATGGCGGCCGGCAAAGTCTTCAAGCAGGAATAGCAAGCATTCAAATTTCGCTTGCGTTACCGAAGTAATTGCAATAAATTCAATCCATGAGCAAGAATTCGTTCGTGGAGATGAACTGCCCCATCGCCCAAACCCTTGAACAGGTGGGCGAATGGTGGACCTTTGTCATCCTGCGCAACGCGTTCTGCGGCATGAGCCGCTTCCAGGATTTCCAGCGCCACCTGGGCATCAGCTCCAGCATCCTGGCGCGGCGCTTGGAAAAGCTGGTGGAAAACGGCATCCTGCTGCGCCAGCCCTCGGCCGAAGACGCCCGCATCGTCCACTACCGCCTGACGGAAAAGGGCCGCGCGCTCTCCCCCATCCTGGCTGCCATGACCCTGTGGGGCGAGCAATGGGCGCCGAATCCGCAAGGCGCCCGCCTGACGATGGTGGAAAAGGCTACAGGCTTGCCGGTGGCCGGCGTCGGCATTCTCGCCGCGGATGGACGCGCGCTGCAACCCGAACAAATCGAGACGGTGGCCGGTCCCGGCGCCGATGACAAGACGCACGCCCTGGTGCGCATAGGAGAGGAGACTGCATGACCGCTGAAAAAGTCTGGCTGAAGTCCTACCCCGATGGCATTCCCGCCACCATCGATCCCGAACTGTATGGCTCGCTGCCGCACCTGCTGGAAGAATCGTTTTCGCGATATTCCGAGCGCAAGGCATACGCTTGCATGGGCAGCACCATGGGCTATCGCGAATGGGACCGCCACTCGCGCGACCTGGCAGCCTGGCTGCAGCAGCGCGGCTTGCCGAAAGGCGCGCGCGTGGCGGTGATGATGCCGAATGTGCTGCAATATCCGATCGCCGTTGCGGCGGTGCTGCGTGCGGGCTTCACGGTGGTGAACGTCAATCCGCTTTACACCGCGCGCGAGCTGGAACACCAGTTGGCCGATTCCGGCGCGGAAGCGATCGTCATCCTCGAGAACTTTGCCATCACGCTTGAGAAGGTACTGCCGCACACCCAGGTCAAGCACATCGTCGTGGCCAGCATGGGCGACATGCTGGGCTTCGGCAAAGGCGCACTGGTCAACTTTGTGGTGCGCAAGGTGAAAAAGCTGGTGCCCGGCTTTAGCTTGCCGAATGCGGTTCCGTTCCGCGCCGCCTTGCGTGCCGGCGCAGGATTCGACCTGCGCAAGCCCGACCTGGCACATGAGGACATCGCCTTCCTGCAGTACACGGGCGGCACGACCGGGCTGTCGAAGGGTGCGATGCTGACCCATCGCAATGTGATCGCCAATATGCTGCAGAACGATGCCTGGGCGGGCCCGGCTCTGCTCAAGGAGGGCAATGGCAAACAGGTCGTCACGGTTTGCGCGCTGCCGCTGTACCACATCCTCGCATTGAACGCCTGCATGCTGATGGGTGCACGCTGGGGTGCGATGAATTTGCTGGTGCCAAATCCGCGCGACATGGCGGGTTTCGCGAAAGAGTTGGCAAAGTACCGCGTCAACTTCTTCCCGGGCGTGAACACCTTGTTCAACGCACTGTTGAACCAGCCCGAACTCGCCAAGGTCGACTTCTCCGGGCTGCGCATTACGCTCGGTGGCGGCATGGCCGTGCAGCAGGTGGTCAGTGAGCGCTGGATCAAAATGACGGGCAGCCCGATCCTGGAAGGCTATGGCTTGTCCGAGACTTCGCCCACGGCCACGCTGTGCCGCCCGGACCAGCAGTGTTTCAGCGGCACCATCGGTTTGCCGGTGCCTTCGACCGAAGTGGCTATCCTCGATGAAAACGGCAAGGCGCTCCCCTTCGGGCAGCCGGGCGAAATTGCGATCCGCGGGCCGCAGGTGATGGCAGGCTACTGGCGCCGCCCGAGCGAAACCGCCAACGTGATGACTGCTTCCGGCTACTTCAAGTCCGGCGACATCGGCATCATGGATGAACAAGGCTATGTGCGCATTGTCGACCGCAAGAAAGACATGATCCTGGTCTCCGGCTTCAATGTCTATCCTACAGAAGTGGAGTGCGTAGTGGCTGCGCATCCGATGGTGCTCGAATGTGCTTGCATCGGCGTGCCGGATGCCGGCTCGGGCGAAGCCGTGAAGCTGTTCGTCGTGCGCAAGGATCCTTCGCTTACCAGCGAACAGTTGATGGACTACTGCAGGCAACAATTGACCGCCTACAAAAAGCCAAAGCACATCGAATTCCGCGACAGCTTGCCCAAGTCCAACGTCGGCAAGATCCTGCGTCGCGAACTGCGCGAAGATCCGCGCGAAGAAAAAGCGGCCGCATAAACACGCGGTGCATTGCGCGCCGCCAAAGTCTCGCACCATGCTCCAGCTTAGACTGGGACATGGCTGCGCACAGCGATTCTGACTTCAAACAACTGTTCGCCTTTCCCGAGCTGGCGTGCGAATTGCTGCGCGCAGCCGTGCCATCGCCATGGGCTCGCCACGCGAGGGCCGGCGACTTTACACGCCTCAACGCGAGTTATGTCAACCTGGACGGCAAGCAACGGCACGACGACATCGTCTGGTGCGTCCATCGACCTGCGCGGCCAAACATCTACATGTTGCTTGAATTCCAGTCGCGCCCCGAAAAATTCATGGCGCTGCGCATGTTTTCCTACGTGTGCCTGCTTTGCGAGGACCTGCTCAGGCAGCGGCGAGCGACCCATGGCCATTTTCCGCTCGTATTGCCCGTGGTGCTGTATAGCGGGCGCTCCCAGTGGAATGCAGCCACCAGCCTTGCCGATTTGCGGCCACAGGCGAATCCGCACTTGGAAGCGATGCAGCCGGAACTAAAATACTGTGTAGTGGATCGAAATACTGCTTCCCACCTGATTCATGCGGTACTTGAGCTCAACCAGGCAGACGATCGCCAGACCCGGCTGCCAGAGTTGATGTCAATAATCGACATATGGTTGCGCCGCCAGCACAATCCAGACCTGTCCCGAACAGTAATCGACTGGATAAAGCGTCAGATGGGAACGGCATTCGATTTGGTAACTCTCCCACCGGAAAGCAGCTTGGAGGAGATCGTCATGATGTTCGAACACAAATTCAGGGACTACGAAGCACTGCTTGAATATCAAGCAATCGAGCGCGGCAAAGAGAAGGGCATGGCGATAGGGATCGCGCAAGGAATTGAGCAAGGACTTGAACAAGGACTTGAGCGAGGACTTGAACAAGGACTTGAGCGAGGACTTGAGCAAGGAATTGAACAAGGCCTTGAGCAGGGACTCGCACAAGGGCTCGCGCGAGGGCTCGAGCGTGGTCGAGAAGAAGCAAGGGTACTTGAACGGCGTCGCGTGCTGTCGTTGTTGATTGAGCGCACCGGAATTCCAGTTGCGGGGCATATCGCCTTCGTCTTAATGCAGGCTGATCCAGACCAACTTGCCGAATGGATCGACCACATGATTTCCGACGGCGGCTTGCCGCCAGAATTAGCCAATGCTTAAAGGGCTTCCCTTACGGTTTGTGCCTATGGATAATCTCCGATAACGGCGCCTATAATGGCTGGGCGAAACGGCACGCCATTGCCGCCCTCGGAGATACCGCATGAAACATCTGATTGTTGCCAGTCTGGCCCTCGCACTGACCGTGCCTGCCTTTGCAAGTACCACCCACGCCAAGTCCACCGCCACCCATCACAAAACATCTTCGACCACCAGCAAGCACCACGTGGCCAAGAAGAAAACTGCCGCGCATCATAAGACCGCGAAGGCAACCACCCATCACAAGCACGCATGATTTTCGTCTGGGGCAGGAAGGCGGTCTACACCCACGCCGGCTACGTCGCTGACTTCTGCCCCGTATGCCGGGCAGCCCGTGCGTTCTCTGTGCAGCGCATCGGCATGGCCTGGCACGTGTACTACGTCACCGTTTCCAAAGGCGAGCTGGCCGGATACCAGCGCACTTGCTGCGATTGCGGCATGGTGTTGCCAATGGAAGTCGGACACTACAGCCAGTTGAGTGCCGAACAGCTTCCGCTGGTGCAGTTGGAACAAACCACCAATCCTCACCTGTCGATCCGCCACGCCGACGCACTGGCCGCTGCCGCGCGCCTGCGCGAGGCGCCTTTGCTACTCGATGCATCGGAACGCCGCCGCCAGGTCGACTCCGCGCTGCGCCTGCAAGCCGATGCACTCGACGAATTCGAGGCGGCCACGCGGCTCGACCGCGAAGTGTGGTGGTCGATCGCAGGAGCGTTTGCGTTTTGCACCCTGGTGCTCGCGGCCTTGCGCCAGCAGGCGCCGGAAAATATGGATACCGGTTTCATCATCGCCTTCTTCCTCAGCCTGGGCGCCGTGGCCTGGCAATTGAGCCAGATGGGAGAACGCTTCCTGCGCCGCGCCATCCTGCCCAAGCTGGCCCGTTCGCTGGCCCCATTGCAGCCAAGCGTGGTGGAACTCGACGAAGCGTTCGAACGCATGCGCGAACAAGGCCGCAAACTGGCCAAACGTGTGGACAGCGCGCGGGTACAGGAAGCCATTACCTCCCTTCGCGCTTAAGCCAGCGCCAGCGCGTCCAGCAACAACTCAAGCTGCTGCAGGCGCGCTTCCATTTCTTCCATCTGCGGCGCACTGCCGCCCATTCCGTGGAATGCGGTGTTGTGCAGCAGCCCATTGCGGAACTCCGCCAGGCCGCGCGCCTCGCGCAGTAGCCCCAGCATGCCTTCGCTGTTTGCCGGCGATTGCTGCTTCAGGCTCGCCTTGATGCGGTCAAGCCGTTTGCCGAAGGTGAGTTTGCGGGTGTCGTCAGTGCCGATGCTGCGCGCACACAGGATGAATACATGTGCCTCAAGCCGGGAGAACTCATGGATGAAGCTCCCCAGCATCAGCTTCCATTGTTGGTCGGGTAACAGGTCTGGCCTCATGCCGCCCATTCTACGCCGCGAATTCGGTTGCGCTTTCTTTCGATTAATCGTAGTTTACCTTTCGCATAGCAAATAATTTGAAAGGAAATGGAGATGAAACGAAGAATTTCGCTGTTAATCCTTGCGTTTTCTGCTGCGGCGGCCCTGGCGGGCCAGCCGGTCGTGAGCGGCGACGCCGTTGTTGCCCTGGCCGGTAATGGCTTTGTCACCAGCGCCGATTCCGCCTCGACGGAAGTCATCGACAACAATGGCCTGTCCAATTGGACCAGCCCCAATACCGTCACCAGCATCTGGTTCCACATGTCCGCCGCCGGCAATGCCACGTTCTCGCTGGACGCAGGCCTGAGCGGCAGCAAATCCAGCAAGATCCGCGTCACCGCTAACGGCACGCCCTTCGACATCACCCTTGCCAAGGGCAGAACGAAAACCTACGCGGTTGGCTCGATCAACGTGCCTGCCGCCGGCTATGTGCGGGTGGACCTGCAGGGCATCAGCAAATCCGGCACCTACTTCGGCGAAGTGTCGGCGCTGCGCGTCAACACCACCACGGCACTGAACTACGCCAACGACGCCGCCAACTACTACTGGTCGCGCCGCGGCCCATCGGTCCACCTGGGCTACACGGTGCCGGCTAATACGGAATACTTCTACAACGAGGTGACGGTGCCTGCCGGCGAGGACAAGATCGGCGCCTACTTCATGGCGAACGGCTTCAACGGCGGGTACTTCGGCATCCAGGTCAATTCGCCGACCGAGCGCCGTGTGCTGTTTTCGATCTGGGACGCCGACAATGGCGCCAAGACCACCCTGGTGCGCAAGGGGCCGAACGTCGTCGACAACACGTTCGGCGGCGAAGGCACGGGAGGCCAATCCTACTTGCTGTACAACTGGGCAGCCGGCAATACCTACCGCTTCATCACGCGCACCCAACCGGATGGCGCCGGCAATACCGACTTCTCAGCCTGGTTCTACGCGCCGGAAACCAACGCCTGGCGCCTCATCGCCACCTGGAAGCGCCCGGCCACCACCACCTACCACGCCGGCGTCTATTCCTTCCTCGAAAACTTCATCGACACCAACGGCTACCTTGGCCGCAGCGTACAGTTCAACAACCAATGGGCGCGCAGCACCAGCGGCAACTGGAGCGAACTGGTGACCGCACGCTTCACCGGCGACGCCACCGCAGCCAATGCCCAGCGCATGGACTACGCAGGCGGCTTGCAGAACGGCAGTTTCTACCTGCGCAATGGCGGTTTCTTCAGCCCGCACGTGGCGATCAACCAGAATTTCACGCGCCCGGCAACGGGACAGGTTCCAGCGGTCGACGTCAGCACCCTGCCGTAGACATTTTTGTATCCCAGTGTATCTGGCGCCATGCCAGATACACAACTCGCGAAAACACCCCACGCCACCGACACAAGCGATACACACTGCCCCCTTAATCTGGTCACACCTTAACCAAGGAGACCAAGATTATGAAAACCGCTTACGCAGGACTGGCAGCAACCCTGGCAATCGCTCTGTGCGCATCCTCCGCACACGCCGCAGAACCCAAGAAAGAAATGGAGAAGTGCTACGGCGTGGCGAAAGCCGGCCAGAACGACTGCGCCGCAGGGCCGGGCACATCATGCGCCGCCACCTCCAAAGTCGACTACCAGGGCGATGCCTGGATGCTGGTCGAAAAAGGCACCTGCACCACCATCAAAACCCCTAAGGGCTTCGGCTCGCTGAAAGCGAAGTGATGAAACGCGCAATTGCATCCGCGATCGCGCTGGCCGCAGGGTTTGCGGGCGCGGCGCACGCCGCCGCACCAGCCGCGCAACCGGCAGCAAAAAACATCGTGATCGTGCCTGGCGCCTTCATTGACGCCTCCAGTTGGCGCGTTGTGCACGACACGCTGCGCCTGAAGGGCTTCAACGTCACCGTCGCCCAACTGCCGCACACCTCGCTCGACGACGACATTGCGATCGCCCGCAAGGCGATCTTCCAGCAGTTCGGCAACGTGGTTGTGGTCGGCAATGGCATTGGCGGCGCGGTGATGTCGAATGTGGCCACCGGCGACAAGGTCAAGGCGCTGGTATATGTGGCGGCGCTGATGCCTGAAGTCGGAGAAACGTCGCAGCAACTGCTGTCGTCGATGCCCGGCGCCGGCGAAGGCGTCCGTCCGGACCGTGCCGGGTTCCAGTTCTATGACGCTGCGCGCTTCCACGCCGACCTGGCGGCCGACCTGACGCCTAACCGCGTCAACTTCATGGCCGCCTCGCAGGTCCCGGTCAGCAATGTGCTGATGGGGACTCCAAGCTGGTTCGCGACGTGGCGCCAGAAGCCAAGCTTCGGCATCGTCGCCACGCAAGACCGTCTGGTGAACCCTGAACTGCAGCGCTGGATGTACAAGCGCGCCGGCGCCAAGGTTACTGAAATTGCAGCAAGCCATGCAGTGCAAGTCTCGCAGCCGGAAGCGGTTGCGAAAGTTATCGAAGACGCTGCCCTCAGCGTCCTGTAAGTCCCACCTCAACTAAAGGAGATTCATCATGAGCATCGCTACCAAAACCCGCGCTGGCCTGGCCGGCGCCGCCGCCCTGATCGCGCTGGCATCCCTGTCCGCACCATCCTTCGCTGCTGAAAAAGTGAAGGAAGAACCAGGCCGCTGCTACGGCATCAACACCTGCAAGGGCACCAGCCTGTGCGCCACCGCCAAGAACGACTGCAAGGGCCTGAACCAGTGCAAAGGCCAGGGCGTGCTGGTGAAAACCCCGACCGAGTGCAAGGCGCTGGGCGGCAGCCTGACCGAAGCCAAGTAAGATCCGACGGAGGCACACCATGCACACCCATCGCTTTGGCCTCGGCCTGCGCCGCGAACACTACCGCGATTTCCTCGAAGGCGACGTCGACGTGGATTTCGTCGAAGTGATCTCCGAGAACTTCATGGTCGCCGGCGGCCAGCCGCGCGATATACTGCGCCGCGTGAGGGAGAAGCACCCTGTGGTGCTGCATGGTGTGTCGATGTCGCTCGGTTCGGCCGACGGCTTGCGGCCGGACTACCTGGCGCGCCTGTGCACATTGGTGGAGGAGATCGAACCGATGTTCGTCTCCGATCACCTGAGCTGGTCGCGCATCGGCCGCTTTAATTCGCACGACCTGCTGCCCCTGCCCTACACGCAGGAGGCGCTCAACATCATCTGCAACAACATCGACCAGGCGCAGGAAGCGTTGGGGCGCACCATGCTGGTCGAGAATCCATCGAGCTACCTGGCGTATGCCGAGTCGACCATGACGGAATGGGAGTTCATTTCTGCCATGTCCAAGCGCACCGGCTGCGGCCTGCTGCTGGACGTGAATAACGTCTTCGTCAGCGCCAGCAACCACGGTTTCGATCCGCTCGATTTCCTGCGCGGCATGCCGATGAACCGCGTATGCCAAATTCACCTCGCCGGACATAGCCAGGGCGACGGCCTGCTGATCGACACGCACGACAGCGCCGTCAACGATGCCGTGTGGTCGTTGTACCAGCAGGCGATGGCGCGCTGTGGCCCGGTCGCCGCCATGATCGAACGCGACGGCGACATCCCGCCGCTAGCCGACCTGCTGGCGGAACTTGATATCGCGCGCCGCCTTGCCGCGCACAGGGAGGCAGCATGAACCTCGCAGACCTCCAGGGCGACTTCCAGGCCATGCTCGCAGCGTCCATGCCGGCTATCGGCGTGCCTGTCGGCCCGGGCCGCGCCGTGTACCAGAATAACTACCGCGCGCAGCTGGTCGGCTGCCTCGAAGAGAGCTACCCGCAACTGCGTTCCTTCATCGGCGAAGAAGCCTTCCTGCACGCGGCCGCCGCGCACATCAAGCGCAGTCCGCCGCATGCCTGGACGCTGGACGCGTATGCTGACGACTTTTGCGACTCCCTGCAGGCCCTTTTCCCCGACAACCCCGACCTGCACGAACTGGCCTGGATCGAGCACGCGCTGGGCCAATCGTTCATCGGGCCTGATGCGGCGCCGGTCGCCGCCGACGCGCTGGCAGCCGTCGACTGGGACCACGCGCGCCTGAAGCTGACGCCTACCCTGTACCTGCGCACCGCCACCACCAACGCCGCCGACCTGTGGTTCGCACTGCGCGACGGCAGCAGCGCACCAGAAGGCGAAATGCTGCCTGCTTCCGGCGGTCTCCTGGTCTGGCGCCGCGGCTTCGTTTCCTGCCTGCGCGCATTGGACGCAGTCGAATTTGCCGCGCTGACGCAGCTTCAGCGCGACGGCAGCTTTGTCGGCCTGTGCGCACTGCTGGTCGAGCGCATTGGCGAAGAACAGGGCATCGCCAGCGCCGGCGCCATGCTGGCCGACTGGCTTGGCAGTGAACTCATTACCGGAGTTGAAAATGAATGAAACCCGCCGCCTGTTGCTGCTGTCCGCCCTGGCCGGACTGGCAGGGACCGCAAGCCTCGCCTTCGCACCGGCACTCGCCGGCGCCGCGCTGCCCATCCGCAGCGCAACCGAAGTCCTGCGCGCAGTCGCCGCCGCACAGCCGGCGCTCAGCTTCCACGCTGCCGGACCGGACGACGGCCGCCCCATCGTGCTCGTTCGGAGCCCCGGCGACTCCATCGACAGCCATACCGAAACCGCCTCGCTGCTGGCCGCACAAGGTTACCGCGTCCTGCTTCCAGCCCTGCGTGACGCGGATGCCGCCGCGCTAGGCCAGGACCTGCTCGCCTTCATCGACAGCCTGCATATCCCGGAAGCAGTCTTCATCGGTGCCGGCCAAGGTGCGCAAGCTGCACGCGCCGCCGCAAGCCAGCGCCGCACTCGCGTCATCGGCCTCGTACTGACAGGCGCCAATGCCGCGCCAAGCGCTGTCCCAACCATAGGCCTCACTGCCGGCGCCACGCCCCAACAGCTCGCAGACGCAGCCATCGCACTCGCGCGCCAAGGTAAGTGGCGCACCTGACACCAGACAAACACGGAGACCACCATGAACACCAACATCGCCCAATCGCGTCGCGCCACCAGTTCTACCGCGGGCGCCATCCCAGGCCGCATCACAACACTCCATACGCTCGCCGCGCGCCTGTTGCCCGCGTCCGTGCAACTGCTCGCCGCACGCCTTGGCATCGCCGCGATATTCTTTCTCTCCGGCCGCACCAAGGTCGAAGGCTGGTTCACGCTGAAGGATTCGACGATCGACCTGTTCCGCTACGAATACATGCTGCCCCTGGTCCCGCCCGAGATTGCCGCCCCGCTGGCCACCTTTGCCGAACACGCCCTGCCGCTGCTGCTGGTCGCCGGCCTGCTCACCCGCTTCGCCGCCCTCGGCCTGCTTGCCATGACCGCCGTCATCGAAATCTTCGTCTACCCGCAAGCCTGGCCCACCCACCTGAGCTGGGCCGCACTGCTGCTGCCACTGATTTCCCAAGGCGCCGGCAAGTTTTCGCTGGACTACCTGTGGAAGCGATGAAGTCATGACACTGGCGGATGCCAGGATACCCCACCAAATGATCGGCCCAAGAAGTGGAATTTTCCAACTTTGAAATTGAAGGTTCTACTGCATGAAGACGTCCCGTTTGACCGAGAGCCAGATCATCGCCATCCTGAAACAGGCCGAGGCCTGTAGCGCTACTTCACGCTGGCCAGTGGCAGGAACAGCGTCAACGGCGCATCGGGGAAAGCGATGAAGCCGTGGTGCGTATAGAACGCCTTGGCCTTGTCATCCTTGGCATCGACCACCATGGCATAGGCCGCGATCTCGGACTGCGCCGCGCGCACCAGTGCGTCGGCCAGCAGCGCGGCGCCGAGGCCTTGGCCGGCGAAGGCCTTGTCGACCGCCAGGCGTCCCATGCGCACCGCCGGCACCAGCGGGTAACGCGGCAGCTTGTTGGCCACCTCGGGCGGCAAGTCCCCCAGCATCATGCTCGACGAAGCCAGCGTGTAGTAGCCGGCCACCGTCCCGGTCAGTGTTGAGGCCACGAAGCATGCTGCTACGCGACGGCGCACATCTTGGGACAGCTGCTGTTGGAAGTAGCGGTCCAGTGCTTCGGTGGCGCAGGAAAAGGTGGATCGGTCATGGTCCCCGTTCAGAGAGGCCATAACAAACGGCCCCCCGCTCATTCTTCCCGAAGAAGTTGGGTACGGCGGGTCAGCGCGCGCTGTAGGGCGGCATTCGGCTTGGGTGGGTCCAGCAGCGCCGCAGCAAAACATTCCTGGTCGGCCAAGGACAGGCGCATGACATTAGCCTGCTCGACTGTCCGCTGGGCTGCTTCGATGGCGGCCGAAAGCACGAAGTCCGTAATTGTCACGCCATTGATGGCGGCGGCGCGCTTGATCTGGTTGTACACCTTTCCTGGCACGCGGGCGTTGAGGCGGGCTTGCTCATCCTCTTGCTCGGCTGGCAGGGCGGCCATGGCCGGCTCGGCATGTAATGTTGCTTTCATCATCATTCTCCTGGCAATCTCTCCTGTTGCTAAAGGAAATTGTGCGCCAATCTGACTCACATGTTAGCATGAAGTCGCACTGGCGCCACTCGCCGCGACCTGATCTGTTGATTTCCCTTAGCAACGAGCTGATTTCGTCTAATGATGATGAGATTCGGGCACTACTTGCGGCGTTGGCGGCGCGCAATGATCGAGATGCATTGCTGATTACTAAACTGTGCTTAGCCTCGGCCGCTGGTTGGAATGAAGGCGAGTCGCTACGCATCTCCCAGTTACATAGCGGCATGATTGATTTTACGCAAACGAAGACCGACAAGAACAGATCTATCCCGATTGACGACGAGCTCGCCGACGAGATTCGCGAACACTAGAAGAGCGGGATGATCTACGCACATTTGAGCCCGGAACATCTTCACGAAGCCAAAATGCTGAACCCGTTGACGCGGTTGACAGTTCGTTGACACTCGCCCAAATGAAAAGGGCTTACATCGCTGTAAGCCCTTGATAATGCTGGTGCCGGCTGCAGGACTCGAACCCGCCACCTGATGATTACAAATCAACTGCTCTACCTGATGAGCTAAGCCGGCTGTAAAACTTTCGCCGCGATTATACGCTATTTAATGCGAGTGAGGGTTGGACGGCCACCTTTCTTTGGTGGCTCGCCGCCATCGTCCGGTCCATTGTCGTCTTCGCTGCGCGGCGCCGGGGCGCTTGGCACGGAAGACAGGGTCGGGACCGGCGCAATTTCTTCGACTGGCGCAGGCGTTTTCGCTGCCGGCGCCTGGCCCAGCAATGGTTCGAACGCCATGCCCTGGCCGTTTTCATTGGCGTAAATCGCCATCACGTTGTTGACCGGCACGTAGATTTCGCGCGACACGCCGCCGAAGCGGGCGTGGAAGTGGATCGCATCATTATCCATCTTCAGGCCGGAGGTGGCGCCGAAGCTGATATTCAGGACGATCTCGCCCTTCCGCACGTATTCCATCGGTACCTGGGTTGCTGCGTCGACCTTGACCGCCAGGTAGGGGGTATAGCCGCAATCGGTGCACCATTCGTAGATGGCGCGCAGCATATAGGGCTTGGTGGAGATTTCTGACATGTTCAAACTATATGGTGCGGCGCGCGCATTGCAAGCAAAGGCGCGCCGCCGGGGCCGCAATTAACGGCGCATTACTTTCTCGGACGGAGTCAGCGCTTCGATGTAGGCAGGGCGCGAGAAGATGCGCTCGGCGTACTTCATCAACGGCGCTGCGGTCTTCGACAGCTCGATGCCGTAGTGGTCCAGGCGCCACAGCAGCGGAGCCACGGCCACGTCCAGCATGGAGAACTCGTCACCCAGCATGTACTTGTTCTTCAAGAACAGTGGAGCCAGGGTAGTCAGGCGGTCGCGGATTTCTGCGCGGGCCTTGTCGTGGCTCTTGTCGCTCGCCTTGTTGCGCTCGCTTTCCAGCGTGTGCACGTGAACGAACAGTTCTTTCTCGAAGTTGAACAGCATCAGGCGGGCACGGGCACGCATCAGCGGGTCGGCCGGCATCAGTTGCGGGTGGGGGAAGCGCTCGTCGATGTACTCATTGATGATATTCGATTCGTACAGGATCAATTCGCGCTCGACCAGGATCGGTACCTGGCCATACGGGTTCATGGTCGAAATGTCTTCCGGCTTGTTGAACAGGTCAACATCGCGCACTTCAAAGTCCATGCCTTTTTCGAACAGGACCAGGCGGCAGCGCTGGGAGAATGGGCAGGTAGTGCCCGAATAGAGAACCATCATTTTCCTAGTTCCTTAGAAACAAAGGGGGCGAGACCGCGAACGGTTCACCCCAGTTGGGCCGCCCGCACGAGGCAGGGGGCGCAAACACGCGCCGGAAAGCCGGCGCACGCAATTATTTGACTTCTTTCCAGTACGACGCGTTGAGGCGCCATGCCAGGGTAGCGAAGATAGTCATGAAGATCAGGACCCATACGCCCAGCTGCTTGCGCTTCTGTGCGGCTGGCTCGGCCATCCACTCCATGTAGCCAACGATGTCGGCTACTGCAGTGTCGAACTCCAGCTTGGTCATGGTGCCTGGTTTTACTTGCTCGAAGCCCGCGAACTTGTGCACTTTCTTGCCGTGCTCATGTGGGTCTTCGACTTCTTCAAACTTGGCAGCCTGCACGCCTTGCAGCTCCCACAGCACGTGTGGCATGGCCGCATTCGGCAGCACCATGTTGTTGAAGCCGGTTGGGCGGGTGTCGTCCTTGTAGAAGGTACGCAGGTAGGTGTACAGGTAATCGCTGCCCGTGTTGGACGGCGTTGCCTTGGCGCGGGCGATCACGGACAGGTCAGGCGGCACGGTGCCGAACCACGCCTTGGCGTCCTTGGCCGGCATGGCCGTGGTCATCATTTCGCCCACTTTTTCGCCGGTGAACAACAGGTTGTTCTTGATCTGGTCTTCGGTCAGGCCCAGGTCGCGCAGGCGGTTGTAACGCATGGACGACGCATTGTGGCAGTTCAGGCAGTAGTTCACGAACAGCTTGGCGCCGTTTTGCAGGGCAGCCATATTGTGCGAGCGGTCCGGGGCCTTCTCCAGCGGGAAGCCGCCTTCGTTGGCGAAGGCCAGCACTGGTACCAGGGCCAGGAGGGCCAGCAGTTTCTTCGAAAAGATCATTTATTAGTCCTTTGCTTAGCGTTCTGGTCGTCCGATTAGTGCGCGTGGAATACAACGCGATCCGGCACCTTCTTGAACGTACCCATCGCGCTCCACCATGGCATCAGCAGGAAGAAGCTGAAGTAGTACAGGGTCGCAATCTGAGCGATGATCGTGCCGACCGGGCTTGGCGGCTGGGTGCCCAGGTAGCCCAGGGCTACGAAGGCAATGCCCAGGCCGGCGTACACATACTTGTGCCAGTCAGGACGGTAACGGATCGATTTCACCGGCGAATGGTCGAGCCATGGCAGGAAGGCCAGGATCACCACGGAACCGCCGAAGAACACCACGCCCCAGAATTTCGCATCCAGCGCGCCTGGCAGCATGCCGACGATCATCAGCAGCGCGATCACGCTGACAGCGATCTTGACCATGCCCGGCAGCTTGGACTTCATCCACAGGAAGGCGGTGTAGGCAGCGATGCCCACCATCAGCACCCACAGGAAGTCCGAGGTGGTGGCGCGCAGCACCGAGTAGAAGGCGGTGAAGTACCAGGTCGGCGCAATGTGCGGCGGGGTCTTCATCGAATCGCCCGGCAGGAAGTTGTTGTACTCCAGGAAATAACCGCCCATCTCAGGCGCGAAGAACACCACCGCCGAGAAGATGGTCAGGAAGATCGATACGCCGAACAGGTCGTGCACGGTGTAGTACGGGTGCGAAGGAATCGAATCCACCGGGTGGCCGTCCGGGCCCAGGTTTTCTTTCACTTCGATGCCGTCCGGGTTGGACGAGCCGACTTCGTGCAGCGCGATCAGGTGGGCAGCCACCAGGCCCAGCAGAACCAGCGGGATGGCGATCACGTGGAAAGCGAAGAAGCGGTTCAGGGTCGCGTCGGACACCACGTAGTCGCCGCGGATCCACAGCGACAGGTCTGGGCCGATCAGCGGAATCGCGCCGAACAGGTTGACGATCACCTGGGCGCCCCAGTACGACATCTGGCCCCACGGCAGCAGGTAGCCGAAGAATGCTTCGGCCATCAGGCACAGGAAGATGGCGAAACCGAACAGCCAGATCAGTTCACGTGGCTTGCGGTAGGAACCGTACATCAGGCCGCGGGTCATGTGCAGGTACACGATGATGAAGAAGGCCGAAGCGCCGGTCGAGTGCATATAACGCACCAGCCAGCCCCATGGCACTTCGCGCATGATGTATTCAACCGATGCGAAAGCCAGGCCGGCGTCCGGCTTGTAGTGCATGGTCAGGAAGATGCCGGTGACGATCTGCAGCACCAGCACCAGCATGGCCAGGGAACCGAAGATGTACCAGAAATTGAAGTTTTTCGGGGCGTAGTACTTGCCCCATTGGTCGTTCCACAGCTTGGTGGCCGGGAAGCGGTCGTCGACCCAGCCCATCAGCTTCTTGGCTGCAGGTGCGTCGGCAGGGAATTTGGTTTCCTTGAATGCGGCCATGGATTATGCCTCGCCTTTCTCGTCTTTACCGATGATCAGCTTGCTGTCGCCCAGGTACATATGGCGTGGCACTTGCAGGTTGTCCGGAGCAGGCTTGTTCTTGAATACGCGGCCAGCCAGGTCGAAGGTCGAACCGTGGCATGGGCACAGGAAGCCGCCCAGCCAGTTGTCTGGCAGCGAAGGCTGTGCGCCCGGGGTGAATTTGGACGATGGGGAGCAGCCCAGGTGGGAGCAGATGCCCACGGCCACCAGGATTTCAGGCTTGATCGAGCGATGCTGGTTGCGGGCGTATTCCGGCGTCAGGTCGTCGGGGGTGCGCTCGGATTTCGGATCGGCCAGTTCAGCCTCGTCCTTCGCCAGCGTTGCCACCATTTCCGCGGTACGCTTCAGGATCCAGACTGGCTTACCACGCCATTCGACGGTTTTCATTTCGCCCGGCTGCAGCGTAGAGATATCCACTTCCACCGGTGCACCAGCTGCCTTCGCGCGCTCGGACGGCTGGAACGTGCTTACCAGGGCGCCAGTTGCACCCAAACCGACCACACCACCTGCCGCACACGTTGCGACGAGGAGACCGCGACGGCTCGAATCGACCTGCTTCTCGTTACTCATACAAACCCCAATCAGTCAAAAATCCAAAATCTTTATTGTTAACAAAGCTTCTAGCAACCTTAAATTATAAAGTAGTGAAGATGCGATTTAAAGCAAAACCTTGCAAATAGCCAATCCATCCCAATGTTGCGCCTCTTGCGCGATCGATGAATTTGCAGCAAAGTTGATACAAATCCATAAATTTTTGGGGAGAATGTGTTATGGGGATGATGCAAGAATTTAAAGAATTTGCAATGAAAGGCAATGTCATCGACCTGGCGGTCGGCGTCATCATCGGTGCAGCCTTCGGCAAAATCGTCGATTCCCTCGTTGCCGACGTGATCATGCCCCCGATCGGCATGCTGCTGGGCGGCCTCGATTTCGCCAACTATTACATTCCTCTCAACGGACAGGCGCACAACCTGGCCCTGGCCGAGGCGAAGAAACTGGGCGCGGTGATCGCCTACGGCAATTTCCTTACCATCCTGCTGAATTTCGTCATCCTGGCCTTCGTGATCTTCCAGATGGTACGCCTGGTCGCCAAGCTGCGCCGCGCCGAAGCACCGGTTGCCGCCCCGGCAGAACCTGCACCACCTTCAGAAGATATCGTGCTCCTGCGCGAAATTCGCGATTCTTTGCGAAAATAGGAGTTAACGCCCATTTTGTAGCAATACCGCCATGCGAAGACTCTGGTTATTGTTTGCACAAACGGTGACCATCGCATTGGCACTGTTCTTTGTATACACGGCTGTGCAGCGGCCGGCACCGAATTCCGGTGCCCCGGCCGCCCCAGCGGCCGGCCGCCCTACCGTGCTGGCCGAGGCCATGCCGCCCTCTCCCGGGTCGTACCGGACTGCCGCCGGCCGCGCCATGCCGGCCGTTGTCAACATCCTGACCACCAAGGCGGTGCGCAAGCGCCACCCGCTGTCGCGCGATCCCTTCTTCAAGCGCTTTTTTGACGACCGTGACGAGGAAGATGACCAGAACAGCCTCGGCTCCGGCGTGATCGTCAGCCCGCAAGGCTATATCCTGACCAATTACCATGTGGTGGAAGCCGCCGACGAAATCCAGGTGGTACTGCCCGATGGCCGCAAGGCCGCCGCCAAGATGGTCGGCACCGATCCGGAAACCGACCTGGCCGTGGTCCGCATCGAACTGGACAAGCTGCCGGTGGTGGCGCTGGGCCAGGTCGAGCAAGCCAAGGTGGGCGACGTGGTGCTGGCCATCGGCAACCCGTTCGGCGTCGGCCAGACCGTCACCATGGGCATCATCTCCGCCCTGGGCCGCAACAACCTGCATATCAACCATTTCGAAAACTTCATCCAGACCGATGCTGCCATCAATTTCGGCAATTCGGGCGGTGCCCTGATCGACACCCAGGGCAACCTGCTGGGGATTAATTCGGCGATTTACTCCCAGACCGGCGGCTCGGTTGGCATCGGCTTCGCGATTCCGGTCAGCACGGCGCGCAATGTGCTGGAAGCCATTATTAAAGACGGCCATGTGGTGCGCGGCTGGATCGGCGTCGAATCGCAGGAAATTACGCCGGAGCTGGCGCGCAGCTTCAGCCTGGACCGCGATTCGGGCGCCATCATCGCCGGCGTGGTGCGCAACGGCCCCGCCGACAAGGCCGGCATGAAGCCGGGCGACATCCTGCTGTCGGTGGACGGCAAGCCGGTCAAGGACACCAACGAAATGCTGAACCTGATCGCCCAGCTCTCGCCCGGCGGCCAGTCGACCATGCGCATCCTGCGCAAGAGCCGCGAAAGCGAACTCCAACTCACCGTGGGCAAACGCCCCCCAGCGAAAAAATAATATGCACCTGCGCGACCTGACCCGCTACCTGACCGAACTGTCCGACAACAACAACCGCCCATGGTTTGTGATGAACAAGCCGCGCTACGACATCCTGCGCGAGGAATTCCTGGAGCTGGTGACGCAGGTGATCGCTGAACTGGGCAAATTCGACGCCCAGGTCAAGTTCTGCAACCCGAAGAAGGCCATGTTCCGCATCAACCGCGACGTGCGCTTCGCCCACGACAAGAGTCCGTACAAGACCCACTTCTCGGCCGCCATCGCGCCGAACGACATGCGCCGCCCCAGCATGGCTGGCGGCCCGACCTGGTATTTCCAGATCAGCCCTGATGGCGTGCTGGGCATCGGCGCCGGCGAATACATCCCGCCGCCGCACCGCCTGAAGGCGCTGCGCAAGCACATGGTCAACGACGCCGCCGGCTTCAAGAAGGCGCTGAACAACAAGGCCCTGAAAGCGCGCTACGGCTCGATCACCGAAGAACACAAGCTGCAGCGTCCGCCGAAAGGCTTCGACCCTGAGCATGAGCATATCGAATTCATCAAGCTGAAAAGCTTCTTCGTCTACCAGGAAGTGAAACTGCCGCTGAACAAGCCGGACGAGCTGTTGGGCCTGATCGCCGGCGCCTTCAAGGACGCCTGGCCGCTGGTGCAGTGGATGCGCTCCGCCCCGGTCGAGGAACAGGAGGCCGCGTGAGCAACCATCGCATCGCAGTCATCGCCGGCGACGGCATCGGCAAGGAAGTGATGCCGGAAGGCTTGCGCACCTTGCAGGCCGCCGCAGCCAGGTTTGGCCTGGCGCTGGAATTCACCACCTTCGAGTGGGCCAACTGCGACTATTACTTGCAGCACGGCCAGATGATGCCGGCCGACTGGTTCGACCAGCTCAAGGGCTTCGATGCGATTTATTTCGGCGCCGTCGGTTGGCCGGATGCGGTGCCCGACCACATTTCCCTGTGGGGTTCCCTGATCAAGTTCCGCCGCGAATTCGACCAGTATGTGAACCTGCGCCCGGTGCGCCTGATGCCAGGTGTGCCCTGCCCCCTGGCGGACAAAAAGCCCGGCGATATCGACTTCTACGTGGTGCGCGAAAACACCGAGGGCGAATATTCCTCGGTCGGCGGCCGCCTGTTCGAGAATACCGAGCGCGAGGTCGTGCTGCAGGAAGCCGTGTTCACCCGCAAGGGTGTCGACCGCATCCTGCAGTTCGCCTTCGACCTGGCGCAGTCGCGCCCGAAAAAGCACCTGACTTCCGCCACCAAGTCGAACGGCATCGCGATCAGCATGCCGTACTGGGACGAGCGCGTGAAAGCCGTGTCGGCCAACTACCCGGAGGTGCGCTGGGACCAGTACCACGTCGACATCCTGGCGGCGCGCTTCGTGCTGAGCCCTGAACGTTTCGACGTGGTGGTGGCGTCCAACCTGTTCGGCGACATCCTGAGCGACCTTGGCCCGGCCTGCGCAGGCACCATCGGCATCGCGCCATCGGCCAACCTGAACCCGGAACGTACCCTGCCCTCACTGTTCGAGCCGGTGCACGGTTCGGCACCGGATATCTACGGCAGGAACATTGCCAACCCGGTTGCCATGATCTGGTCCGGCGCCATGATGCTGGACTTCCTAGGCAATGGCGACGCCCGCTACACCCAGGCGCATGACGCCATCATGCGCGCGATTGAAACCGTACTGGTACAGGGACCGCGCACGCCGGACATGGGCGGCAGCGCTTCCACCACCGACATGGGCACGGCCATCGCCGCCCTGGTTTAAGCGCCCAGCAGGGCCTTCACCGCCGCCAGGTGGCGCTCGCTGACCGGCACCCGGTCGCCGCAGCGCAAGACCAGTTGGCTGGCGCCTTCGGCGTCGCGCTCCAGCGACGCCACCTCCCCCACCCGCACCAGCGCGCGCCGGTGCACGCGCAGGAAGCTGGCCGGGTCCAGGTGCAGTTCCAGCCGCGCCAGCGGCACGCGGTGCAGCACGCGCCGCTGCGGCAAGCGCAACTCGACGTAATTGCCAGCCGCTTCGATCCACAGCACTTCGGCGACCTGCACGCATTCGATGCGCCCGACGGAGCGCACATTCAACTGCTGCAGGTATGCCTGGGTTGCCGGCCCGGTAAAGGCGCGCATGGCGCGGGCATAGGCGGCACGCTGGCGTTGCTCCAACATGGCGGCGGCCCGTTCGAGGGCTTGCGCCAGGCGCTGGTCGTCGAAGGGCTTGAGCAGGTAGTCCAGCGCATGCACTTCGAAGGCTTCGATCGCGTGCTCGTTAAAGGCGGTGGCGAAGATCACCAGCGGCGGTTCTTCGCGCCGGGCCAGGTCGCGCGCCAGGGCCAGGCCGGTTTCCTGCGGCATCTGGATATCGAGGAAGATGACGTCCACTTCCTGCTCGTCCAGAACGGCGCGCGCTGCCGCAGCGCTGGCGCATTCGCCAACCAGCTGCCAATTCGCATGCGCGGCAAGGCCGTAGCGCAGGTTGATGCGGCCAGGCTCTTCGTCGTCGACAATCAGGGCGCGGATCTTCATGAGGCGAAATACATCGGCATATTGATTTCGGCGACAAAGCGGCCATCGGTGCGCGCGGTACGCAAACCAGCGCCGCTGCCACAGGCAATGCGCAGCCGCGCCTCGATATTCCGCAAGCCCATTCCCATGCCGGGATTGGGCGCCACTTCGCGCACCGAATTGCTGATATGGATATGCAGCATGCCGCCCTGTTCCCAGAAGCACAGCTTGATGTCGCTGTCGCCGTCATGGCAATCCAGGTCATGCCGCAAGGCGTTTTCGACCAGGGGCTGCAGCAGCAGGGGCGGGCAGTCGGCAGCCAGCACCGCGCCGCTGTCGCCCTCAACCGATACCCGCAGCCGGCCGCCGTAGCGCATCGATTGCAGCGCCAGGTAATCGCGCACGAACTGCAATTCTTCCGCCAGCGTGACCCAATCGCGCGAGCTGGCGGCCTGGGCGTAGCGCAACAGGCCGCTCAGGCGGCTGATCGCGCTCAGGGTGGCGCCCTTGTCGTCCATGCGCACCAGCGCACTGACGGCGTTCAGCGCGTTGAACAGGAAATGCGGCTCCAGTTGCCCGCGCAACGCGGCCAGGCGCTGCTGTTCCAGTTCCAGGCGCAAGGTCAGGTTGTCGGTTTCGCGCGCCCGCTGGATCTGCCAGATGCGGATGCCGGCCACCGTCACGAAAGTGAAGGTGGTCCAGGTCAGCTCGAGGAAGATGGCGAACCAGCTCCGGTCCTGCTGCAGCGAGACGAAGGTGCATTCCAGCGGCAGGAACAGGAGCAGCACCAGCAGATAAGTGCGCACTATGCCGCGCGGGCTGGCCAGCGATCGTGGCCAGCGTTCCAGCGCAAGGTACAGCACTGCGCTGAACACCACCATCAGCGCATGCGCAGCGCCCCACTCGCCGAGCAGCTCCAGGTAGGAGGGATTGGCGCCCCGCTGCAGCAGCGAGCCATAGGAGGAGGCGGCACCGGTCAGGCAGATGACGCTCCATGCCAGCACGCAGATGCCGAGGATACGTAGGAAATGCAAGGTTCTCATGGCGGGACAGTATACCGGCCCTTTCCATAGGGGCCGACGGCCCCCGTCACACGGGCATCCACCTTCGTCACACCGGCTTTCCTGCATTTCAGGTCGCCATTTCTGCATTTCGTCGCACACCGGTAGTGCTGGACACCGCACATATCTATAGTTCAATCAACGAAACGCGAAATGAACTTAACCCAACCGAACGGAGAGCAAAATGAACATCGCCAAAAACATGGAATACATCTTCCTCGCAGCAGTTGCCGTGATCAGCGCAACCGGCTTCGCCACCGCCGCCACCCCGCTGAAACACAGCGCACCGGCTGCCGTAGTGGCCAAGGCCGAAGCCCAGGCAATGCCAGTGGTGACCGTTACCGCCAAGCGCCTGAGCGCTGCTGAAAAAGCCGCACTGTAATTCGAACGAATCGACACTTCACGGAGCCCCAACATGAAAAAGCTTTTCACCGCCACGATGATGACCGCAGTGATGTTCGCAGCAGGCGGCGCCGCCCGCGCGGACGAGATCATCACCGAAGCGCGCACTGTTGACGGACGAGCTGTGAAAGTGGTCCTGGATGGCGTGGTAGACCTGAAGCTGAAGCAAGGCGCACCGGCCCTGGTGCTCTCCGGCGACAAGCGCTACCTGCAAAAGATCACGGTGACGCAGAACGGCGACACCATCCGCATCGGTACCGAAAATATGCGCGGCATCCACATCGGCCCGCGCAACCTGAAAGCGGAACTGACGCTGCCGCAACTGCGCGAACTGGTCTCCGCCGGCGTGGGCTCGGCTGAAGTGAAGGGATTCGACGGCGATGAAGTACACCTCTCCCTGGAAGGCGCCGGCGCCGTGAGCATGGCGTCACGCTTCAAGAAAGTCGATGCGCGCCTGACCGGCGTGGGCAGCATGACAGTCAGCGACACCCAGGCCGACGTGGTGGACCTGAACCTGAAAGGCGCCGGCCAGATCGCGATCTCCGGCCAGAGCAGGCAACTGAACGCCAAATTGGGCGGCATCGGCAGCCTCGATGCGAAGCAACTGCAAAGCGAAAGCGTGGATGCCGACATGACCGGCCTTGGCAGCGCCACCTTCAACGCAAAGACTTCCGCCAACCTGCGCCTGTCCGGCATGGGTTCGGCAACCGTCTACGGCAAGCCGGCCAGCCGCCAGTCCACCGCACGTGGCCTGGGCAGCGTGTCCTGGAACTGAAGCCAAGATTTCCCAACCAACTCGTGAGTTGTTTCACGGTGCTTGCCGCCCGCTAATCCCGGGCGGCTTTTTTATTCCCGCGTCCTTGCCAAGCACGATGCGCAGTTGCGGCTCGCCGCTGCCGCGAATTTCAACCCGCGTCTCTTCCACGTTGAAGGGAATGGTGTTGGTCAGGCGCACCACCTGCATCCCTTCCGCCCGCAAGCGCCGCGCCACTGCGGCCGCCATGCCGCGGATACCGTTGCCGTTGCTGACCTCCAGCCGCGCAGGCTGGCTCACTGCCGGCGCTCGCGCGCTGCCCTCCACCCGCGCTACTTCGACCAGGCCGGCACTGACCTGCCGCACTTCGACGCGCGCCATGCCGGCCGGCCACAATTCCATGGGTGCTGCTTTCACGGCCGGTAACGGCGGGCGCCCGTCTTCTGCCACCGCCTCGCGCAGCATGCGCGCATGGCGCATGGCTTCCAGCGCGCGGCCGCTGTCTCCGGCCGTCTCCAGCAGCGCGGCCAGGCGCTCCCACGCCACCGGGTTGGAAGGGTCCATCAGGCAGGCGCGCTCCAGCGCCTCCACTGCTTCCTTCAGGTGCCCGCCAAGGTAGTAGGCATAGCCAAGGTCGCCAAAGCGCGCCGCATTGGGGCGGCGCCGTACACTGTCTTTCAGCAGGGCGATTGCTTCGGCATAGCGGCCATCGCCAACCAGAACGGCGGGCGATGGCGGGGCGACGGCCGGCGCGAATGCCACCTCCGGCGCAGGCGGCACCACCGGCATGCTGCATGCCGCCATCAGTCCAACACAGCCAGCAATGATTGTCTTACGCATGACAAGCTCCTAACGCGCGCCTTGCGCCACAGGATGCAATACGGCTTTCATCTGGATTGAAGCAGGGCCCAGCAATACGATCATGAGCGCCGGGAAGATGCAGAAGATCAGCGGGAACAACAGCTTGAGCGCCACCTTGGCCGCCGCTTCCTGCGCCACCACTGCGCGCTTGCGGCGCAGGTTGTCCGCATGCACGCGCAGGGAATCGCCCATGCTGGTGCCGAAGCGCTCCGCCTGCACCAGCATTGCCACCAGCGCATCCACGTCTTCCACTCCGCTGCGCAGGGCCAGGTTGCGCAAGGCACGCTCCTTGGAAAAGCCGGAGCGCATCTCCATCAGCACCAGTTGCAGTTCCTGTGCCAGCGACAGGCTCTTGATGTGGATTTCGCCGGCAACTTTGGCAAGGGCACGCTCCATGCTGAGGCCTGCCTCGACGCAGATGGTCAGCAGGTCCAGCGCATCGGGCAGGCTCTCGAAGATATCGCGCTGGCGCATTTCCGCGCGGCGCGCCAGCGCGCCATTCGGAAGGTAGTAACCAATGGCTGCACTTGCAAACAGCACCAGCAGCAGGTTGCCTTGGCGTCCCGCCAGCGCCGCCACCAATGCAGGCAAGGCCAGGGCCAGCAAAGTCTTGGCCGCAAAGTACAGTTTTGGCGCAGAAGGATGGCGCCAGCCGGCATTCATGAAGCGCGTGCGCAATGCCGACTGCTCCCAGCCGTCTTCCGGCAGCGAAAGGCGGCTGAAGGGCTCCGCCACCCGCGCCACCTTTTCGATCCACTCGCCTTGTCCCGGCGCAGTTGCCGCTTCGGCACCGCCGGCGAATGACTTCAGCCGCTCGCGCAAGGGCCCGCTGGACAGTGCCAGCATGGCCCACCACGCCAGGCCAGCCACCACGATAAACACCAGCAGCAACAACAGGACGCTGCGGATCTCGGCGCCGTTCATACGCGCACCCTCACGACCTGGCGCATCCACACCATGCCGGCCACGATGGCGCACGCGCCATACCACAGCATGCGCTGCCCGCCAGGGTCCTGCCACAGGACAGCACTGTATTTCGGGTTGGTCACCTGCATCGCAGCCATCAGGCCGAGCGGCATCAATGTCAGGATCCAGGCCGACATGCGGCCTTCCGCCGACATTACCCGCACCTGTGCCAGCAATTGCAGGCGGGCGCGCGTCATGCGCGATACGTTGTCCAGCAATTCTGCCAGGTTGCCGCCGGACTCGCGCTGGATCAATACGGCGATCACCAGGTAGCGCAAGTCGGTCAGCGGCACCCGCGCCGCCAGGTTGTGCAGCGCGTCCTGCATGGTGACGCCGAAATTGACTTCCTCGTAGGTGGCGCGGAATTCCCCGCCCAGCGGATCGGCCACCTCGTCGCCCGCCATCTGCATCACGTTGGCGAAGGAATGGCCAGCCCGCAGCCCGCGCGCCAGGAAGTCGGCCATTTCCGGCAGCTGGGATTCGATGCGGCGCACCCTGGCCGCCCGGGCCCGCAGCAGCAGCAGGGCCGGTGCGGAGCAAGACAGCACGCCTGCGATGATCGAGGGCAGCGGCGGCATGTGCAGGATGGCTGGCGCCAGCAAGCCCGCCAGCGCGGTGCCGCCCTGCACCTGCAGGAAGCGTGCCACCTGCCAGCGCAAGCCGGCCTGCAGCAACAGCCGGTCCAGCGCGCCGATATGCGGGATGCGCCGCAGCAGCGCGTCGAATGCCGGCGACCTGGCGTAACGGCGCTCCTTGAGAATGCTGATGCCGCCGCCAGCACTGTCGGTACGGCCGGACATCAACCGCAGGCGGCGCGCGATGCGTTGCGCGCTGCGGCCATGCGTGCTGCTCCACCACAGCCACACGCCCTCGCACAAGCAGATTACGGCGGCAAACAGCAGCACGGAAAAACCGGTCCAGGCTAAGTCCATGGCCGCCCCCTTATTCGTACACCCTGCCGGGATCGAAAACGCTGTCCGGCACCGGCACGCCGAACATGCGCAGGCGTTCGACAAAGCGCGGCCGCACGCCGGTGGCGTAGTAGTGCCCCTGCACCTTGCCCTGGGCGTCGACGCCAGTCTGCTCGAAATGGAATATCTCGTGCATGGCGACGGTGTCGCCTTCCATGCCGGTGACCTCCTGCAGGCTGACCAGCTTGCGCGTGCCGTCGGTCAGTCGCGAGAGCTGCATCACCACCGTGATCGCCGAGCAGATCTGCTGGCGCGCGGTGCGCGGCGTCAGGTTGGCGCCCGCCATGCCGACCATGCTCTCCAGCCGCGACAGCGCATCGCGCGGCGAGTTGGCGTGGATGGTGGCAAACGAGCCTTCGTGGCCGGTGTTCATCGCCTGCAGCATGTCGATCGCCTCGGCGCCGCGCACCTCGCCCAGGATGATGCGGTCCGGCCGCATGCGCAGCGCATTGCGCACCAGCGCCCGCTGCGTCACCTCGCCCTTGCCTTCCACGTTCGGCAGCCGCGTTTCCAGGCGCACGATGTGCGGCTGGCGCAGCTGCAGTTCCGCCGCGTCTTCAATGGTGACGATGCGCTCGCTGGCGGGGATGAAACCGGACAGCACGTTGAGCAGCGTGGTCTTGCCGCTGCCGGTGCCGCCGGAAATCAGCACGTTCAGGCGCGCCTGGCCCAGCGCCTTCAGCACTTCCGACATGGGCGGCGTCAGGCTCTTGAACTCCAGCAGTTTTTCCATCGACAGCGGCTGCGCCGCGAAACGCCGGATCGACAGGATCGGTCCATCCACTGCCAGCGGCGGGATGATGGCATTGACGCGTGAGCCGTCCGGCAGACGCGCATCGACCATCGGGCTTGATTCATCGACACGCCGGCCCACGCGCGACACGATCTTTTCGATGATCTTCATCAGGTGCGTGTTGTCGTGGAAGCTGATCCCGGTCAGCTCCAGCCGGCCGGTACGCTCGACGTAGACCTGAGCATGGGTATTGACCAGGATGTCCGACACGCCGGGATCGGCCAGCAGCGGCTCCAGCGGGCCAAAGCCCAGCATCTCGTTCTGGATGTCCAGCACCAGCTTGTGCCGTTCGCCCTGGTTCAGCACGATGCGCTCGTCGTCGACGATGCGCGCCACCAGCAGCGCCAGTTCGTGCTTGAACTGTTCCGGCGTCAGGCGTTTCAGGCGCTCCAGGTCGATGCGCTCCAGGATCATCTGGTGCATGGACTTTTTCAGCTCCTGGTAGGCGCCGTCGGCCATCGCCGGGGCGCTCGGCGCCTGTTGTCCGTCGTCGCCCAGTGCCAGGCGTTCTCGCAAGCTCATGTCAATCTCCCATCGAAGTTTCGGCGCGGCCAAACAGCCGGTCGAACAAGCCTTTGCTTTCGGGCAGGCGGCGCTCGGTCACCGTCTCCACCAGCTCCGCCAGGCTGCGCGCCACCGGGCTGCTGCGCGCAAGCTGTAGCAGCGGGATGCCCTGGTTGACCGAGTCGGTGGCGGACAGGTAATCGTTGGGCACCGTGTGCAGCACGTCGGCGCCCAGCGCCTGCTCCAGGTCGGCCAGGCGCAACTTGCCGCCCTTTTCATACCGGTTGACGATCAGGCGCGTGCGCTCCTGCGGATAGCCGAGCGAACGGAAGATATCGAGCAGACGGCGCCCGTCGCGGATATCCGGCAGCGCCAGTTGCAGCACCGGGTAGATGGCATCGGCCTGGTCCAGCGCACGCAGCGACAGCGCATCGATCTGGCGCCCCACATCGAGCAGCACAAAGTCGTAATGCTGGCGCGCCACGCGCAGGATGGCGTCGATATGGTCCGGCTTCATCTGTGTGGCCTGTGCCGGATCGTCGGCTGCCGCCAGCACGCCGTAACCGGGCGCCACGTGCACCAGGCACGATTCCAGGAACGCAGCATCGAGGCGGCCGATCTGGCCGCAGATATCGGACAAGGTCATGGCCGGCTTCTGGTCCGACACGTACAGCGTGGCGTCGCCGAACTGGCCGTGCAGGTCAAGCAGCAGCACTTTGCGCCCGGCCAACGCTGCCAGCGCATAACCGAAATTGGTGGCGAGGAAGGTGGCGCCGCTGCCGCCTTTGCAGGAAATGAAGGCCAGCGCCTTGCCCTCGCGCACCGCCGTCACGCCGCGCTCGATCTCGATGCGGTCCAGTGCCTCGTGCAGCGCGCGGTGCACCAGCGGCAGTTGCAGCACTTCGCGCATGCCGACGCGCATGGCGCGGATCAGCAACTCGTGCTGCGGCACGCGCGTCAGCAGGATGAAGGAGGTGTCCGGATAATGCCGTGCCAGCGGCTCCAGCAGTTCAGCCTGCGCCGGCGCCACCTCGCTGGCATCGAACAGCACCAGTTCCGGCGGCTGCGGCAGCAGGCGCTCCACCGCATCGCGCAAGTCGCGCCGCGTGGCGGCCAGCAGCAGCGCCGGCAACCGCGCGGAGCCCTGGGCCGCCAGCTCCGCCTGCAACCGCTCGTCATTGCTGATCAACAGCGCTTTCATGGGACCTCCTTTGCTTGCAGGTTCAGGGGCATGGCGACTGGCCCGGCGTATAGCCCAGCGATTCGGCTGCCACCAGCGCGCTGGAAGACGGCATCACAGCCGGTACCGGCACCATCGGCAGCAACGGTTCATAGGACAGTGCCGGGCAATCGGCCCCGCTGCCGCACAGGCTCACCCGCACGAAGCTGATGCAGCTCGGGCCGTGCGGATCGCGCGCGCAGTTGATGCGGTTGGCCAGCGGGCAGGCCGGCAGTACGGATACTGGCGCCAGTTCGCCGGCGCCGTTCTGCCACAGGTATTCGATGCGCAGATTGGCGCTGCTGACGTTCGGCGCCAGCGGCAGCGCGCTGTCGTCGTCGCGGAACAGCGCCGCCTGGCGCAATGCCTGCATTGCCGCGCTGTTGCTGAAGTCCGTAATCGCGGCGGCACGTGCGGCGCGCTGGGTGACTTCGGGCAGCGCGTTCCACAGGAACAGCAGGCGGCCATATTCGAACATGGCGAATAGCAGGGGCATGAAGACCAGGCAGACCATGCCGAATTCGACGGTGGCGCTGCCGCGCTGGCGGGTTGGCTCAGTCGTCACGGCCGACCTCCGCATACGCCGCCAGCGTCACCGGATCGGTGCCGAAATCGACGATGGCATCGTTGTCTACGCTGAGTAGCACGCCAATCTTGGTCGGGGTATCGCTTGCCAGCAGCGCGCTGCAACTGCCGATATCGCAAATGAATTCGACGCGCAGCGTCTGGACGTCGACTTCGGCCGCAGCCAGCGTGCTGTCGATCAGCGAACGCGCGGTATTCAGCACCACGGAACGCCGGCCGCTGTCGCGCAGCACTTCGAGCGGCACGGTGGACAGGAAGCGCGCCGCATTGCTGGCGGCGCGGTCCACCGCCGCGCCGTTGATGGCCAACCGCCCCATGTTCAGGGCCAGCACCAGCAAAGGCGCCAGCCCCGCCATCACCAGGGCGGCCTCGATGGCGGCCACGCCGCGGCAGCGCAGCTGCCTCATCGCAGCAGCTCCACGTCGGTGGCCAGCGCCGCCAGCTCTTTTGCGCTGAGGATGCCGGCGAACTCGCCCGGCACTTCGGTGGCCGAGGCCTGTGCCGTCAACAGGAAGCGCGCCACCGCCAGCACCGTGCCGTCCGCATTGGTCCCGGCCGCGACCGGGCATGCCAGCAGCGGCACATACAGCAGGCGCCGTTCCTTGCGGCCCGGGTATCCGGCAGGTGAGGTCCTGAAGCCATTGTTGATGTAGGCGCCGGAGGCGGGCCAGTTGGTGCCGGTGCCGCTGAACACCGGCGATGCGGGGTACAGGCTATTCCAATGGCTGGAAAGGAAGGCGCTGTTGTTGCTCCGCCTGGCGGGGCCGTAAGCCCATAGCGTCCCGTACTGCGCCGGGGCGATGGCCGGCAGCGGATAGGCGCCATCGGCGACTGACATCAGCGGCTTGCCGGCGCCGGGCGTACTGGCAACGGCCGCGGCTTGCGGCGGGTAGCTGCTGATCCAGCTGGCCAGGCTGCCGCGGTACTCGCGCACATTGGTGTCCGGCGGCGCCGTGTACGGGTCGCAGGCGTCGCTGCCGCCATAAATACCGAAGCGCGAATTGAGCTGCTGCCACAAGCCGAAACCGGCGTTGCGGCGCAAGTGCAGCGCACCGTCCAGTGCGGGATAGGCCAGCTTGCCGGTGCACATGAACGGCGCCACCTGGCTGTTGTCGGTACTGGCGTCTAGCGCGACGCTGCCTGGCGGGCTGGCCGGATCGATCAGGAAGTACTCGCCGCTGCTGGCGCCGGCCGCCGGATTCAGGGCCAGCAGGTTGTAGGCGACGCCAAAGCGGAAGCCGTAGTCGATGCGTTCGTCCAGGCCGGCGCCGTTGTAGCGCGTGGCGGTCGGCACGCTGCTCGGTGCGCAGATAGCCAGCGGCAGCACGCGCAAGCCGTTCGGCCCGGCCACGGCGCGCGCGCCCACCGTGGTGGCGTCGCTGCCGCCCAGCAGGCGGCCGAACGCCACCGGCAGGACGGTAAAAGCCTCGCCCTGCGCGGCCATGTCGGCGCGCGCATAACGCAGCCCGCCGGGTGCGCCCTGCGCTGCACTGGAATCCAGCCAGGGGCCGGCCGGGCTGGCGGCAAACGACAGCACGGCGGCATTGAGCCCGACCCGGCCCACACCACGCACACGGCGGTTCACCACGGCGGCACCGGCAACGAACACGGCATTCGATATGCCGCTTGCGCTGCCGTCGAGCTGCTGCGCGGCGGTCAATGCAACCGAATCAGCCACCTGCTGCAGCTGGCCCTGGCGCTGGAAGGCCATCGACAGCTCCAGTGCCAGCCCGCACACGCCGATTGCCAGCGGCAGGATGAAGGCCGTCATGATCAAGACCGAGCCGCGTTCACGCTGCCTGTTCATTTGCGCTCTCCCGCGTCCGGCGCTGGTTCGGTGAAGGACTTGCGGTAGCGCGCCTGGGCCGCCGCCGCCGCCGCGCCATCGAGCCCGGCACCCTCGCCGTCCGGCTTGACCAGGTGGGCCGTGATCACGAACAGCAGTTCGCTGCGGTCGTTCTGGAAGTCGCTGCTGCGGAACAAGGCGCCCAGCACCGGTATCTCGCTAAGCAATGGCACACCCTTGACGTTGTTGACCTGGGTGTGCCGGATCAGCCCCCCGATGGCAAAGCTCTGGCCATCCTGAAGCTGTACCGTGGTGCTGGCGCGGCGCGTGGTGATCAATGGGAAGATGGCGCGCCCGCTGAAGTTGCCGTTACTGACGCCAACGCCGTCACGCGACAGCTCCGACACTTCCGGCGCCACCTTCAGGTTGATGCGGCCGCCCGCCAGCACGGTCGGGGTGAATTTCAGGCCGACGCCGAATTCCTTTTCCTCCAGCGTGATGCGGTTGCTTTCCTGCGCCACCGGCACCATGACCTTGCCGCCGGCGAGGAAGCTGCCTTCCTGCCCGCTCATGGCCATCACGGTCGGTTCGGCCAGGATGCGCACCTGGCCATCCTGCCGCTCCGCATCGAGCCGCACGCTGCTGCCGTTGGATTTCGTCAGCGCCAGCCCGCTGCCCAAAGTGCCGCTCAGGAAGTCGGCCAGCACCATGGCGGTCCAACTGCCGCTGGCATGGCGCAGCGACAGCCCGGCCTCCAGCTTGTCGAGCAGGGTTTTGGATACCTCCGCCACTTTCACTTCCAGCTTGACCTGCTGCGGCGCGCTGACGGCCAGCAGGTTCACCAATCGCGGGCCGGGTGCGGAGGCCTGCGCCGTTGCGCCTTCCTTGCGCGCCAGCGGCTGCGGCGCCTGGCGCACGAAAGCTTGCGCCAGGTCCAGCACCTGCGCCAGTGTGGCGCCGTCGCTCACGCTGCCGCTCAGGGCGATGGCATCGGCGGCGGCACTGACCTTGATGCTGCGCTCCTGCGGCAGCAGCTCCGCCAGGCTGGCGCGCAGCGGCGATACGTCCAGGCCCACCGCCACCTCCACCACGCTGCAGGCGCCGGTCTTGCCCTGCACGATCAGGTTGGTGCTGCCGATTTCGGCCCCCACCAGGTACAGCGTGTCCGGCGCCACCAGGGTTGCCTGCAGCACGTGCGGGTTGCCGATACTGCGACCGCTCACGGTATCGGGCAGGCGCATCAGGGTGGATTTTCCGAGTTCCAGCGCCAGCTTGCCGGGAACGGCTGGCGAACCGGCGCAGCGCAGGTTGTCGCTAAGTGCCGGCGCGACAGGGAGGAGCAACAGTGCCAGCGCGGCCGGCAGGCAGGTAGGTGCGAATCGCATGGCCCCTCCTCACAGGCATTCCTTGCTGCTGCGGTTGCCGTCGATAACGCCGATGCAATAGCGCACCGGTTCGGCGGAGGGAGGCAGGGCGGCCCGCGCCAGGCGTGGCGCGGCAGCGGGCGGTGCGGTGGCGGCGGCCGCATGCGGCGCTGTCAGCGCAGCCTCCAGGCCAAGCACGCTGTGGCGGGTGGCACCCGCTGTGGCGCCCGGCCGCGGGTCGACCTGGTTGCGCAGCACCAGCGACAGCGTGCCGACGCTGCGCGCCAGGTCGAGCTGCTCGGCCTGGCCCGGCGTCACTTCCAGCGTGACGGCGTTGACCACGCGCGGCTTGGTGTCGTCGCGCGCCACTTCCTGCGCCACTGCCAGCACCAGGATCCGTTCCAGCACGATCTTGGACAGTGCGGCCTCGTTGCCGCTGCTGCCATTGTTCTGCGCCGGTGCATACACCAGGATGTCGACGAAGTTGCCCGGCAAGGCAAAGCCGGCCACGCCGACGACGTCGTTGACGCGCACGGTAATGGCGCGCTTGCCTTCCGCGATCAGGGCCGACAAGCCGCCCAGCGTGCCGGCCGGCGCCAGCTTGGTTTCCGTCACCGGCTCGCCGCGCTGCACGCTGGCTTTCAGCACGCGGCCCGCGAGCGCCGCCACTTCGCGCCGGGCACCGGCCGGCACGCTGCTGGCCGGCCACTCGGCCAGCGACAGCATGTCCGGCGCCAGGCGCTGGCCCAGGCCGACATCGGCGGCGGCCACCGCGATGCGCACGGTGGACGATGCAGGCTGGCGCAGCCAGCGCGACGCCAGCAGCACGGCGGCCAAGCCCAGCACCATCGCCAGGCCCAGCATCAACAGGGCGCGCCGGCTCTTCATACGGCACCGTCGGCGAACATGCTGGACCAGGCCTGGTCCAGCGTGGCGGGGCTCAGGCTTGGCACGGTGCCGGCGAAGCCTGCAAATTCCGCCACGCGCGCCACGATTTCCCGTGGCAGGCTGGCCAGCAGGGGCTGGCCGCTGCCCTGGTGCAGTTCTCCGACCAGGTAGGCCAGCGCCGCCTCATCGGCCTCGATGCCGCGCGCCCGGCATTGCTGGCGCAGCAGGCTGCGGTAGCTTGCTTCCGGCAGCGGCCCGAGCGCCACCTTGTAGCCGATGCGGCGCAATGCCGCGCCATCGAGCAGCGTTTGCGGCGCCAGGTTGGTGGCAAAGGCCAGCGCCGCCTGGCATGGCACGCTGAAGGCATGGCCGCCGGGCAGCGCCAGCTGGTCGGTGCCGGTATCGAGCAATTGCGACAGGCGGTTCAGCAGCGCGGTGGCCGGCAGGCGCTGGCGCCCCAGGTCGTCGATGATCAGCAAGCCGTGGCAAGCCTTGAGCTGGGGTGGCGCCAGGTAGCAGCCGCCGGCGGCATCGTGACGCAAGTCCAGCATGGCGCCATCGAGTTCCGCCCCCAGTTGCACCACGGGACGCTGGCACAGCAGCCAGCGCGTGTCGCCGCTGCGGGCACTGGATGGCCGCCCCGGCAAAGGCGGCGGCGCCAGGTGCACCGCCGGGTCGTACAATTGGATGATGGTGCTGCCCACCGCCACCGCATACGGCACGGCCACCACGCCTTGCAGCAGGCGTCCCAGCTTGCGCGCCAGCGTGCTCTTGCCGCTGCCGGAAGGCCCGTACAGGCATACCGAGCGCCCCGCATGCATGGCGGCGCCGACCAGTTCGTGAATGCGCGGCGGCAGGCAATCGTCGGCGAAGACGCTGGCTACGTCGGCCGCCAGCACCGGCGGCAGTTGCAGGGCCTGGCGCTGCAACTGGGCGCGCCAGGCTTCGAGCGGCACCGGCGCCGGGCCCGCATATGGTGCGCGGTCGAGCCATTCCGCCGCACGCTGGCGGCCGATGCCGGTAAGCTGGTACTGCACGTCGATCTCGGAATCGCCGCGCCATGCGACTTCCACCAACTGCTCGCCTTGCAGGCCGTCCAGCACTTCACGCAACACATTGATCGACAGCCGCAAGCGGCTGGTCAGCACCGACAAATGGCATTTACCCGCCCCCAGCAAAGCCTTGCCAGCCAGCTCGGCCAGCAGGGCCGGCTCCAGGCCGGTGTCGCGCACCGTGCGCGGCGGGATGGGCAACAGCGGCTGTTCATCGTCTGCAAAATCGATCATGGTGACCTCCTGTAGGAAACGATGATAGCCATAGGTTTCCGGATGGATATTGAGGCGGAGCAAAGGTCAGCGATGCGCCAACACAACGCTCGCCACGGTGCCGGCAGCGATTGCCACGGCATATGGCATGCCTTCCGCCTTGCCGCCGCGCCAGCGCGCCAGTTGCAGGCAGCACAAGGCCAGCACGCCGCCCGCCATCGCGCTCAACAGCGAAAGCTGCAGCGCCTGCCAGGGCCCGACGAAGCTGCCCGCCATGGCCGCCAGCTTGACGTCGCCAGCCGCCATCCCGCCCAGTGCATAAAGAGGAAGGAACAGCAGCAAGCCCACCGTCGCGCCCGCCAAGCCCTGCGCCAGCAGCGCGCTGCCCCCGCCCAGCCGCCAATGGAGCGCCAGCGCCAGCAGCAGGCCCGCCGCCACCAGCACATTGGGAATCCGGCGCCAGGCCAGGTCCGATACTGCGGCCTGGAGCACCAGGCACAGCAAGATGATTTCGAGTCCGCTCATAGAGAAAAGGCTGGCGACCCGGCCGCCGCCAGGCGCCAGCCACCCCATCAAGGCGTCAGTGCATCGACCACACGGTTGAACACGGCTGTCAGCTCGCTCGAGACGCTGGTCATGGCCGTGCCTACCGCAAGTGCAATCAGCGAAGCGATCAGGCCATATTCGATTGCCGTCACGCCCCGCTCATCCCTGATGAAACGCCTCACTGCAGAAAGTGCTTTCATGATGATCTCCTTCGCTAGGAAAACTCTGATGCCTGGGTGGCGCATCATTGGCTTCACTATAGGAGCCATTCCTACGAGCAAGTTGACATTGCGCAAGCTTTCCGCACAGAACTTTTTCTCGCTGTGCGGTGTTCTATGTCAAACTGTAGGCGTGGGAGGTGTGTTGCAATGAGGTCGCGTTTTGCATGAGACTACGCAAAGTTAATTGCCGAGAATGCAAAAAAGATTTATCCTGATCAGCTATTCTTTAGAAAGCCCCTTGCTTTGCCGCTGAGCGCCTAGTTAACGGACACTCACATGGATTCCCTTCTGAAACATATGGTGGACATGACCGGCCACCGCGATCATACGATGCTCGACATCTCGGTGATCTCGGCGGTAGCGGAATTGGCGTCCGCCACGCAGGCACGTGTGCTGAGCATCGTCAATGTGCGCGGCCAGCTCTACGTCCGTCCGCGCGCCGTCATCGAGCAAGGCCGGCCTGCGCGCATGGAGGAATACCAGGACCCGGCCACCCCGGGTGACCCGGTCAGCCTGTTCCCGGCCCTGGCGCGCTGCCTGGCCCACCATGAGTCGAGCGCCGACTACATGTCGCCCGAAGGTGAGCACACGCTCTGGCTGCCGATCTGGATGGGCGACAAGGCCGATACCTGCCTGGAAATCGTCAATCCGACCCCTTACACCAGCGATACCATCCATATCATTGGCGGCATTGTCAGCGTGTACCGCAATTTCCAGAACCTGCTCGATTACAGCGAGCGCGACTCGCTGACCGGCCTGTTGAACCGCAAGACTTTCGACGACCAGCTGGCCAAGATGCTGCAGGCGTCGGCCGAGCATGATGTGCTGGCGGTGCCGCCCGACGGCCTCGAACGGCGCAATCCGCAAGACCAGGAAAAACAATGGCTGGCCGTGGTCGATGTCGACCATTTCAAGGCAGTTAACGATAAATTTGGCCACTTGTACGGCGATGAGGTACTGATCCTGATCGCCAACCTGCTGCAGTCATCCTTCCGCGCGCAGGACCGGGTGTTCCGCTTCGGCGGTGAGGAATTCGTGGTGCTGCTGCGTTCATCTACGCTGGATAACGCCAAGAAGATCATCGAACGCTTCAGGATGAACGTAGAACAGCACGAGTTCCCGCAGGTGGGACAGGTGACCGTGAGCGTCGGCTTCGTCAGCATCAGCGCCTATGAAGCGCCAGTGATCATCCTCGGCCGTGCCGACCAGGCCCTGTACTACGCCAAGAGCCATGGCCGCAATATGGCCTGCCATTACGACGAACTGGTCAGCGGTGGCCAGTTGCAGACCGTCGAATCCAACGATACTGCCGAATTCTTCTGACCGTCAGGCCCCAGCCAGGGTCAGGAAGCGCATCGGGTCCACCTGCCACTTCGCAGGCGATTCGTGGCCGACGATCTTGTCGCCACCGCCAAAGCCCAGGCCACGCGACAGGTCGACTGTTTCCGGCTTGATGTAGACATTCTTCTTGGTGTTGAAAAACACGTTCACCTTCGGCGCCAGCAGGTTGCTTTCGTGCGGCTCGACTACGACGCCAAGGCGGCCCGATTCCAGCATGACCAGGGTGCCGACCGGGTAAATGCCGACGCAGCGCATGAATTCCTGCACTAGTTTCGGATTGAAATGGTGCTTGCTCCACTCGTGGATCTTGCGCAGGGCGGCCGCTGCCGGAAGCCCCTTGTGATATACGCGGTCGGCAGTAATTGCATCGTAAACGTCGACAATTGCTGCCATCTGCGCCATTTCACTGATATCGTCGCCGGCCAGCTTGTCCGGGTAGCCAGTGCCGTCGCGCCGTTCGTGGTGGTGGCGCGTGATGTCCAGCGCCAGCGCCGGCACGTCGGGCGATTGCTGCAGGATGTTGAAGCCATCCATCGGGTGCTTCTTGATGATGGCAAATTCTTCGTCGGTCAACGGGCCCGGCTTGTTGAGGATGGCGTCCGGCACCAGGGCTTTGCCGGTGTCGTGCAGCAAGCCCCCGAGGCCGGCTTCGCGAACGATGTTTTCCTCCATGCCGCGCGCATTGGCAAAAGCCACCAGCAGCGCGCACACGCTGACCGAGTGCAGGAAGGTGTAATCGTCCTTGGACTTGATGCGCAGCAGGCCGAGCAGGGCGCCCGGGTTGCGTAGGATGGATTCGGTAATGTTCTGCACCACCGGCTGCACGGAGCCGATTTCGATTGCCTTGCCGAGGCGGGCATCAGCCATCACGTTGCGCACCACGCCGGCAGCCTGGTGGCGGATCTGGGCTGCGCGCTGCAACTCCTCGCCGAGGGAGGTGCGGATGATGCGCGACGGCTCTTTCGCGATTTCTTCCACTTCACGCTCGGTGGCGGCCTGGGCCTCCGCCAGCGAGGGCGCATCCTCCACGTCCAGCCCTTTGGATGCATCGATCACCACGTCGTGAATGCCGGCCTGGATGATTTTCTGGATCTGCTCCTGGCTCGAAATCTCGAAGCGGTTGCGGACAAACGGATGGGTCATCCAGTCACAGCTCAGGTCGTGGATATACATGCCGACCTTTAACTGCGCTGAATCGACTTTCTTTAACATGGTGGGGCTCGCGAGGTAATTGCGTGAAGAACGTTAGAATAAGTATACACAATGTTATCCTACGGGAATATGGAACTCCGCCAACTGCGCTATTTTGTAGCCATCGTCGACCACGGATCGTTGTCGCGCGCCGCCTTGGTATTGCATGTTGCACAACCCGCTCTGACCCAGCAGCTACGCCAGCTCGAGGAAGAACTTGGCGCCCAGCTCCTGCACCGCAGTGCCCAGGGCGTGGTCAGTACCGATGCCGGCAAGGTGTTCTACGACCATGCCCAGGCCATCCTGAAACAGGTCGCCGATGCCCGCTCCGCCGTCACCCAGTCGGCCCGCCCCTCCGGCAGCGTCACCATGGGGCTGCCGCACAGCATTTCCGGTGCCCTGGCGCTGCCCCTGCTGACCGCCGCGCGCGAGCAATATCCCGACATTACGCTGCAGTTGACCGAAGAACTGACCGGAAACCTGGCAGAACAGCTCAAAAGCGGGCGGGTTAACCTGGCGGTCCTGTTCGACGATGGCCAGTTGACGCCCTTCTCCACCACCCCGCTGGCGGAAGAAGAGCTGCGCTTCATCTGCCGCCATGACGCAGTGTGGTTTACCGACAACGACACCGTCACCTTGCAGCAAGCCCTGAACACCACCTTGATCTTGCCGGGACTGCAACATGGCGTGCGTCCACGCATCGAAGCCATGGCACGCGCCGCCGGCCTGGTGATCGGCAATGTCATCGAAATCAACTCGATCGCCATCCTCAAGTCCGCCATCATGGCTGGCATGGGTGCGACCATCTTGCCGGTAGCCCCGGTCTTGCCGGAAATCGAACTGGGCCAGATGCGCAGCGTGCGCATCAACAACCCTGCCATCAGCCGCACCGTCGTCTTGTGCGCCTCGCGCAACATCCCCCTGACCAACGCCGCCAATGCGATTGCCGCGCTGACGCAGCAAGTCGCCACCGACCTCTGCCAGCGCAACACCTGGCCTGGCGCCCGTCTTCTCGGTTGAGCCCGTGTCTCGGTTGGGGTGTGACCCCAGGGTGGGACACGGGCTCAACGGCCTGGGAACTTTCAGCTTAGCACTAGCGTGCGGGAATTGCTGGTATTCAGGTCGATATCGATCAGCCGGCCATCCTGGTCGAAGGCCAGCAGGTGGCCGTCTTGCAGCGCGACGCTGCCAGCGCGGGCGCGCGGCAGCACGATTTCCAGTACGCGCTTGCCTTGGGCCAGTTCGACGCCGGCGCAACGCCAGTCGCCGCTGTCCGCTTCCTGCCAATGGAACAGCAGCATGCCGCTCGCCTGGCAGTGGCTGGCATTCGGTGGAACCGGCGGAAAATCCAGCCGCTTGGCCGGCGCCAGCATGACAGAGCCCTGTTCGCTGCGCCCCAGGAACAAGGGCGTGTCGCCGGCCGTATTCGGCAAGGCATAGTCCACGCCCTCCGGCATGTCGAAAATATCGCGCTGGAACAAGCGCCTTGCCGGCAGGGCATAACGCCATTGCTGCACGCCGTCCGGCCCGTGGAGCAGCAGCGCCTGGATATTGTTCTCTTCATGGAATCCGCTGATCTGGCCGGGCAGGTCGGCGACCTGCCATAAGGCTGCAAAGCCGGCGCTGGCCGTATCGCAAGCGATCAGGCGGTCGCCTATGATCACGCTCCAACTGGCGCCGTCGTAGGAGCGCGCCCAGTGGCGCAGCGGTTGCGTGAACCAGTCGGAGGCACGGCGTTGCAGCAGGTCCAGGCGGCTGACCCGGACGTTGCTGTCGCGCCGTACCAGGGCCAGGGCCTTTTCGCCGCTGCCGGCCAGCACCAGGTGGCTGGCGGGAACCGGGAAGTGCGCCTGCTGCTTGCCGTCGGCCCGCACGCGCAGGACACCGGCCTCGCCCAGCGCCAGCAGGTAGCCGCCATCCGGCAGCCGCCGCGCATCGTGGATGCGCATCAGGCCGCGCTCCTCGAGCGTCTTGTTCAGGGTATCGCCGCGTTGGCAGACTGGCCAGCCATTGGCGTCATGCGGCAGGTTCAAGGGCGGCATGTCCGCCTTCAGGCTGGTATGTTCCGCCAGCGTCAGTAAAGCCTGGATGACATCCTTGCGCAAGGCATTGCGATGCGCCATGCGTTCCACCAGCACCACGCGCAACAATTCCTGCGCCAGGCGGCGCGTCGCTTGCGAATGCGGCTTGAGCGCCGCCAGGCATTCGGCTGCCAGCGCGCGCCGGGCCTGGGCATCTTCGCCCTGCCCGCGCAACAGGAACTGGATGGCCGGCACGCTGTCGGCCAGGCTGCCCGCATCGAGCGCCAGGCGCCGCACCAGCATCTGCACGCCCAGGTGGCCGTCGGCCGCTTCTGCCATGCGGATCCACTCCAGCGCCCTGTCCCGCTTTTCCGCCAAGGGCCAGATTGCCTCGACCGCCTGCGCCAGCAAGCCACGCGCGGCCAGGTCTTCCGCCCATTGCAGGCGCAATTCCGCCGCGTAGGGGTGGCCCGAGCGCTCCAGGGCGGCTACCGCCTCGGCGTAGGCATTGTGCAGCCGCGCCAGGCCGAGTGCGCGCTCGATGTCGCCGGCCTTGATCCACAGGCGCACTGCGATGGCTGGCTGCAGTTCCATCGACTCGGCCATCTGTGCGGCCTGCCTGAAGCGCTCCTTGCGCTCCAGGTAATCCGCCGCCTCCTGCCCCTGCTGCAGCAACTCGGCCAGGACGAAGGCCGCTTCGTCGATTTTTCCTTCGCGGTCCAGGTTGGCAAATGCGCGGCGATACATCTGGCGCAAATGATCTTGCATCTGCGCGTCCAGGCCGATACTGCTGCCGCCATGGCTCGGGCCGGTGATATCCAGGCTGCTGCGGCGGCGCGGCGTGCCGAAAGCCTGCCGCGACAGTTGCCTCTCCGAGTCGAGCGGAATGGCGTGGCGCAGTGCTTCGTGCAGGTCGCCTTTCTCGAACATGTTCATGGTCTTGCGCAGGTAGGCGGCCTGGCGCATGCCCAGCAGCTCCGTGGCCCTGGTCACCATGGCCAGTTTTTCCAGCATCTGGCGCATGAAGCCGGAACGAGCCGGTGCCTGTTGTCCGCGTCCTGTGCCCGCACCGGCTGCCCTGCCGTTCCCCGTGCCACCGGCCTGGCCTTGGCCGGCCCGGCCGCCAAGCAGGCCGCCCAACAAGCCGCCAAGCAGTGCGAGCGCGCCGACAGGCAATGCCAGCGCCGTCAGGGCAATGCCGGAAGCTGCCGACTTCGCGGCGGCGCGCAAGCCTTCCCGGCCAGCTTGTTTCCCTTTGGGCTTGCCCTGTTTTGCGGCGCGGATTTCTTCCAGGAAGCGTTCTCGCGCCGCACTCGGCGGAGGAACAGAACCCAGGATTTCGCGTACCTCGGCAGGTTTTTCGGCCCGCCCAGGCATCTGGCTGGAAAATGCCGGCAACGGCATGCGCAAGGGCTCTCGCATGACCAGGCCATCCAACTCCAGCCAGCGCCAGGGCTCAAGGCGCATGCCGGGCGCCAGTGGGAAGGCGAACAGGCGCGCGTCCTGCACGATCACGGCGCTGCCGGGTGCAATGCCGGCACGCTCGTCGACCGCCAGCGGCGCGCTGGCCAGCAGGCTGCCATCTTCGCAAAGCGGCAAGCCGGCCAATTGGCGGCAATCGGTGCGGCGGGCGCGCGGCAAGACCAGCAGATAGCCGTTATGCAGGCTGTAGACATGAGCGCCGCCTTCCCAGTGCGCCAGCACGCGCTGGCGTGCCACGCCATCACCCAGCATGGCGCAGTCGAACCAGATGGCCCGCACCAACTGGCTGCCCTCGAAAACCGGGCGGCGGACTTTATTCGACATGGTTTTCTCCAAACGGCACCACGGTCAGCAGCGGCACGTCTTCGTCGATGCTTTGCACTGTCAAGGTATGCGATTTCGCACCAATCCAGGCCACGCGCCGGCTGATCGGGTCGAAACTGACCTTGGCCGCCGCCTCGCGGAACTTGATCAGCACATGCTGTGTGTTACGCGCGCGAAATTCGATCCGTGAGCGGCGCCTGTTCAGCACCAGCAGGCCGGGGAAGGTTTCCAGCTTGGTATCGATACATCCCAGCACTTCACCTTGGTCTTCGACGACCGTCCTCGCCCATTCGGCATCGCTCCGGACAACCCATGCTCCCTCGCCGTTTGCTTCCAGGAAGGCCGACAGCTGAGGGGCGAAGCAGGCTCTCAAGGTCGCTTCGCTCCAGGAACCATGCTCAATTCTTTCGCCGCTGGACGGAGTGAGGTGTATGACGACCGTTTCAGTGCCTTTGTGCGCGTAGGCATATCGAAGCGTCTTGCCGAACTGCCATGCGCCGACGACGTTTTCAGCAACAACTTCGAATTCCGTTTCGATTTCCTTCCCGGCGGTGCGTTGCCAGCAAACCAGCCTGCCGCCATAGTCCAATACGTAGACCCATTCGCGATTGCCTCGGGCTGCCGAAAAATGAAACGCATCCAGCAGCCTGCCACCACCCGGCAGCGCGGAGAATTGCCGTAGATCCGGGCGCTCCACGGGTGCGGTTCTTCGATTGAATAACGGCCCTGGAAAATCGCGGAAAGCCAGCTTGCCCTGTTCCAGGACCACCATACCCTGGCAATTCTTGTAGACCCCCACCGCCAGGATTTCGCCTTTTGCCTTGTTGACGACGCGCGACTTGCCTGGCTCAGCACCCGCGCGCTGAGGTACCCGGTAGAACGTCGTGCGGCCATCGATCATGGTCACCGCCAGCCAGCTTGCATGGGAGCTGAAACGCGGCGGATACTTCAGCGAAGGTTTCAGGCGCGAGCCTTGGGTAGCCGTCTTCGGCACTTTCCTTTCGAATGGATGGCGCAGCACGCGGGTGCAGGTATCTTGCGCAGGCAAGTTCAGTTTGATCTCGCGGCGTGCGCCTTTTTGCTGCAGGATGACTTCCAGGCTCTCCTCCAGCAGCATGCGTTCGATGCTGACGCGATGGCGTGCCTGGGGCGGGCAAATGCTGGCTTGCGCGCCAACCAGCCAGCAATCGTCCTGCTGCGTGCCCAGCGCTTGCGACCATTCCTCCTGCATCGCTTCGTCGGCAGCCTGCAGCGTGCGGCCACCGAGCAGCGCGGCCATGGCAGCTTCGTTGCTACTGTCGCGCAGTTCGCCGGGTTTATGCAGCCATCCCCAGCGGAACTCCGCCCCAGCCAACTGGGCGCGCCGGGCCAGCAGGATGAACATGGCGATGTGCACCAGGCGAGCCTCGCCCAGTTGCATCGGGCCTGCATCGAACAGCGCCACGCTGCGTAATGGCTGCTGGCTGGTCGAAGGTTCGGGCCCGGTGAACAGCAGCTCGTTATTGGCGGCGCGGCGGATAAACTCCTCGGGCGCCACGTCGGCGTAGGCCCACTCCGTCAGCAGCAGGCGTTCGTAGCTGCCGCGTTGCACGATATCGCCCACGCCGCCCGGTTCGACCTGCTGGCGTGCCGACACCCGGGTCAACGGACCGAGCATGGGGGCCAGGCGCAGCAGGAGGTCGCCCACCGGTTGCACCAGCGTCGGTTCAAAAAGGCTGAGCCATGGCGCCCAGGGCGTCAATTGCGGATGCAAATTCATGACAGCACTCCTGCCAGCCATTGCAACGCCGCCTCATCGAGCGGAGCGGCTGCATCGAGCGGCATGAAGCACGGCGGCTCCGGCCACAACAGCACTGGGCCGCGGCCCGCCTCATGCAGCAGCCGCTGTTGCAACAGGTCGACTGGCTGGCCGGGGCGCAGCAGGGTTGGCAGCCATAGCATGGGCGCCTCGGGCGATGCCGCGCAATAGCGGATGCCGTCGACCCATGGCAGTTGGCTGGCGTCGCCAATCAGCACCAGCATGTCGGCCGTGGCGACGAAGCGCAGGCCACCGCGTTGTTCGTGCGAACGCAGCTGCAATTGCCGCAGCAAGTCGCGCGCCGCACTGCCGCATGCCACCGCACCTGCCGGCGCCAGCGCCGGTTCCTGCACAAGCCATTGCATTGCCATCAGGCCCAGCTCATGGTGCCCACCAACTGGGCACGGCGCTCCGCCAGGTCGGCCGGCATATTGCGGGCGTCAAAGTTCGCGTCGATTTCGCGCAACAGGGCTTCCACCTGGCCGCGCTCCGGCGCCGGCTTGCCTTCGCCCAGCAAGGCGTTGGCGCTCTCCAGCAGGCGGGCCACGCGCGCTTCGGGGTGTTGCGCCGCGCTTTCCGTGACCGACAGCAGCAGCGGATGGCGCGCCTCCGCCAGCACTTCGCGCAGCACTTCACGCGCGCTCTTCTGGCCGGCATCGGTCGGGATCGCGTACAACAGCGGCCACAAATCGGAGACGGTGGCTGCGCTGCGGCCGGCCAGGGTGGCTGCGGCAGCGATCAGGCTTTGCGATTTGACGATGCGGCGGTCCGACAGCGGGATATTTGCCTCGCGCAGCAAGCGGATCGCATGGGCCAGCGCTGGCCGCACCGGTGCCATGTCGACCTGCGGCACGGCGCGGTTCAACAAGTCCAGCGAAGCCAGCTCGGCACGCGCTGCGACACTGCGGCGATTGACTTGCCAGCCGCCGGCCAGCAAGTCTTCCAGGCGGTTGTCCGGTACCGGGTCAACGAAAGTATGCAGCAGGAAGCGGTCGGCGAATGCCGCCAATCCTTCATCCTCCGGCAAGCCATTGGCGGCACCGACGCACAGGCGCAGCGGGCACTTGATCTGGGTATGGCCGCGGCGGAACTGGCGTTCATTGAGCAGGCCCAGCAAAGTGTTCAGGATCGCAGTCGAGCCCAGGAACACTTCGTCAAGGAAGGCGATTTCCGCTTCCGGCAACATGCCTGCCGTCTCGGTTTCGACCACGCCCTCGCGCAAGCGCGCCAGGTTGACCGGGCCGAACAATTCGGACGGTTCGGTAAAGCGGCCCAGCAGGTATTCGAAGTACTTGCCGCCCAGGCTATGGGCAACGCGGCGCACCACAGCGCTTTTCCCTGTCCCCGGCGGCCCGACCACCAGCAAGTGCTCTTGCGCGACGGCGGCGAGGATCATCAGTTCGGCCAACTGGTCGCGCTCGACCAGGCCATCGGTTGCTTCGCGGATGGCATCGCGCAGGCGCAGGGACGCCTCGGAAATCGAGTTATTCATTATTCAACGGCATGGCAAATTTGCTAAATAATGCCTGTCGCATTTCCCTACGTCAATATCACTTTCAGGCCAGCTTGTGCCTGGCCAGGATGCGGCGCACGGTGCCGTCGGCCTGCAGAGACTCGAGGGCGCGCCGAAACAGGGCAATGTCGGCCTCGTCGAAATCCAGGGATCCTGCCAGCCAGGCCGTGGTGGTGCGTATTGGAGCGCTGGTGTCGAAGCCGCTTTCGCTGGCCCCGTGGCCTTTGAGGGACGCAGAAATAATACGGCGCTCGCCGAAGGCGGCGTCCGCCATGCCGCCCAGCAGGAAGCGGTGCACTTCATCGATCGAACTGGCCTCGACAAAGCGCGTAAAGCCCTGCTCTTTCAAGATGGCCGCCTGGGCCGCGCCACGCAGCAGGGCGATGCGCTTGTCCTTCATCTGCTCCACCGGCAGCAACTTGCCGCGAACTGCCAGCAGCACATAGTTCTCCTCAAATAGCGGCACCAGCCAGCGGTATTGCGCCTCGCGCTCGGGCAGGCGGGTCAGCGGATAGATGGCCGTTGCCGGCATGGTGGTGGCCAGGAATTGCGCACGGCGCCAGGGCACGAACTGGGTCGCCGGCGCCACGCCGGCCCGCTTGCACAGCTCCGCCACCAGTTCCTGCAAACCGCCGGGCTCGCCGCTTTCATGCACCAGCGAGGGCAAATGGCTGGTCACCAGTTGCATCTTGCGCGCCACGCCGGCCAGCGCCAGCCGCGGACTGGCGAATAACACTGCCGCCGCCACCAGAATTCTTCGTCTAGCCATCATTTTTTCTTATACCCCCATCCCCAAACCGTATTTCCGTATACGTAAAGTAACCCGTAAACTTCAAGGTTGAAAAGGCCTGCGCACCCGCAGGCGTTGTGACTTAGGCAAGGACGCGCTTACCCGGCGCCAACCAATGCCAGGCACGCACCGAATCATGATTTTGGAGACAGCCACCATGCCAGACGGCAGCAACTCGCCCGTACTACACGACGTCACCCTCGACGACAAATTCACTTCCACCACCGGTAAAGTCTTCCTGTCCGGCATCCAGGCGCTGGTGCGCTTGCCTATGATGCAACAATTGCGTGATGCGCGCGACGGCCTGAACACCGGCGGTTTCATCTCCGGCTACCGCGGCTCCCCGCTGGGCGGCCTGGACGAGACCCTGTGGAAGGCGCAAAAGCACCTGGAAAAGCACAATGTGCAATTCGTGCCGGGCGTGAACGAGGACCTGGCGGCGACCGCTGTCTGGGGTTCGCAGCAGGTTGACCTGATCGGCCCGGCCAAGTACGACGGCGTGTTCGCCATGTGGTACGGCAAGGGCCCGGGCGTGGACCGCTGCGGCGACGTCTTCAAGCACATGAACCATGCCGGCACGTCGAAGAACGGCGGCATCCTGCTGGTGGCCGGCGACGACCACGGCGCGTACTCCTCAACCCTGCCGCACCAGTCGGACCACATCTTCTCCGCCTGCATGATCCCGGTGCTGTATCCATGCAATGTGCAGGAATACATCGACCTCGGTATCCACGGCTGGGCCATGTCGCGCTTCTCCGGTTGCGCCGTTGCCTTCAAGGCGCTGGCTGACACCGTGGAATCGAGCGCGTCGATCGATGCCGATCCATTCCGCGTCGACGTCAAGATCCCGCAGGACTTCGTGATGCCGGAAGGCGGCCTGAATGCCCGCCTGTCCTCGATTCCGCTGGGCCAGCAAGCGCGCAACCAGGAAGCGCTAATGCAGGACTACAAGATCTACGCGGCCCTGGCTTACGCCCGCGAGAACAAGCTGAATCACACCACGATCGATTCCAAGGACGCCAAGCTGGGCATCATCGCCTCCGGCAAATCCTACCTGGACGTGCTGGAAGCGCTGGAAGAACTGGGTATCGACGAAGCGATGGCCGCCAAGGTTGGCCTGCGCCTGTTCAAGGTTTCCATGCCATGGCCGCTGGAGCCGGACTCGGTGCGCGAATTCGCGCAAGGCCTGGACGAAATCCTGGTGGTGGAAGAAAAGCGCCAGTTCGTCGAATACCAGCTGAAAGAGCAGTTGTACAACTGGCGCGACGACGTGCGCCCGCACATCATCGGCAAGTTCGACGACAAGGGCGAGTGGGTTGCCCCGCGCGGTGAATGGCTGCTGCCGCCGAAGGCTGACTTCTCCGTGTCGCAGGTAGCGCGCGTGATCGCCAGCCGCGTGGCGCGCTATATTGCCGACACCTCCATCCAGGACCAGATCAAGGCCCGCCTGTCCTTCCTGGAAGCCAAGGACGCAGTGCTGAAGAAGGCGATCGAGACCCCGTTCCGCCCAGCCTTCTATTGCTCCGGCTGCCCGCACAACACCTCGACCAAGGTACCTGAAGGTTCCTTCGCGCTGGCCGGCATCGGCTGCCACGTGATGGCGACTTCGATCTACCCTGAGATGAACAAGCTGACCACCCATATGGGCGGTGAAGGCACGCCATGGATCGGCCAGGCTGCATTCAGCAAAGTGCCGCACGTGTTCCAGAATTTGGGCGACGGCACCTACTTCCACTCCGGCTACCTGGCGATCCGCGCAGCCGTAGCTGCGAAAGTGAACATCACTTACAAGATCCTGTACAACGACGCCGTTGCAATGACCGGCGGCCAGCCGGTCGACGGCACTGTCTCCGTGCCAATGATCGCACAGCAGATGGCTGCCGAGGGCATCAAGCGCATCGCCCTGGTGACCGAAGACCTGTCGCGCTACACCGACCGTTCCGCCCTGCCGAACATCGTTTCCCTGCACGACCGCAAGGACATGGATGCCGTGCAGCGCGAAATGCGCGAACTGCCGGGCTGCACCGTCATCATCTACGACCAGACTTGCGCCGCCGAGAAACGCCGCCGCCGCAAGAAGGGAGAGTTCCCTGACCCAAGCAAGCGCATGGTCATCAACGAAGCCGTGTGCGAAGGCTGCGGCGATTGCGGCATCCAGTCCAACTGCGTGTCGATCCTGCCGAAGGAAACTGAATTCGGCCGCAAGCGCACCATCGACCAGTCTTCCTGCAACAAGGACTACTCGTGCACCAAGGGCTTCTGCCCATCCTTCGTCACCGTTGAAGGCGGCACGCTGAAGAAGACCAAGACCGGCACCGCAAAGACTGACGACTGGGGCGATATCCCTGCGCCGGTACTGCCAAGCATCGAGCATCCATACAATATCCTGATCAACGGCATCGGCGGCACCGGCGTGATTACCGTCGGCGCACTGATGGGCATGGCCGCGCACCTGGAAGGCAAAGGCGCTTCCGTGCTGGACATGACCGGCATGTCGCAGAAAAACGGCTCCGTGACTTCCCACGTCAAAGTGGCGAAGACCCCGGCCCACCTGCGCGCGCAACGTATCGCCACCGGCGAGGCAGATCTGATCCTCGGTTGCGACATGCTGACTTCCGGCGCCTACGATGCCGTGTCGAAGATGCGCCCAGGCCGTACCTTCGCCATCGTCAACCAGCACGAGCAGCCGCCGGGCACCTTTGCGCAGAACGCCGACTGGCAGTACCCGGCTGAAAGCGTGGAAGCACTGATCACCGAATCCGTCGGCGGTGCACAGTCGGTCGACTTCATCAACGCCACCAAGCTGGCGACTGCGCTGATGGGCGACTCGATTGCGTCCAACCTGTTCATGATGGGTTACGCCTTCCAGAAAGGCCGTATCCCGCTGAGCGAAGCCGCCCTGCTGCGCGCCATCGAGCTGAATGGTGTGGCCGTTGAATCGAACAAGAAGAGCTTCCTGTGGGGCCGCCGTGCCGCCGTGGACTTCAAGCGCGTGGAAAAAGTCGCGACCCCGACCCAGGCGGTCGTGGTGCAGATGCCACAGTCGCTGGAAACCGTGATCAAGCAGCGCGTCGAGTTCCTGACCGCTTACCAGGATGCTGCTTACGCCGCGACCTATGAAGACCTGGTGCAGCAGGTACGCTCGAAAGAGGCCCTGCTGGCCCTCGGCAACAAGCTGTCGACGGCGGTTGCCAAGTCGCTGTTCAAGCTGATGTCCTATAAAGATGAATATGAGGTGGCGCGCCTGTACACCGATGGCCGCTTCGTGGAGCAGCTCAAGTCCCAGTTCGAAGGCGATTTCTCGCTGAAGTTCAACCTGGCGCCGCCGCTGTTCGCGAAGAAGGATGCCAAGGGCCACCTGGTCAAGGCGGAATACGGTTCGTGGATGTGGAAGGCGTTCACCGTGCTGGCCAAGTTCAAGGGCCTGCGTGGCGGTACGTTTGACATCTTCGGCTACACCGAGGAGCGTAAGATGGAACGCGCGCTGATTACCGAGTTCCGCGGGGTTATTGCTGAGCTGTTGGCTGGCTTGTCGGCTGCGAACCATGAGCAGGCGGTGGCGATTGCCAACCTGCCGGAGAAGATCCGCGGCTTTGGCCATGTGAAGGAAAAGGCTGTGGCGGAATACCAGGTGAATCGCGCGAAGATGATGGCAGCGTTTAAGGGCGGCTCTCAGGCGCACGCCGCTTAAAACCGGTAAACCAGCCGGGGCGCCGTCCGGTCAGACCCGCAAGGTCTGACACTTGACCTGCGACGGCCGCGTGAACGGGGTGTCTGACCCTGCGGGTCAGACACCGGTTTACCGGTTTTAGAATCGCTTGACTTGACGTTAACGTAAACGTCATATAATCAAAAATCCCCCGTTCCAAGGAACAAAACATGAACGACCTCGCCAACGCCAAGAAACTGTCCGCTGAGCCAGAGCAGGCCAAGACCGCGAACAAAGTGCGCTTTGTCACCGCCGCGTCCCTGTTCGACGGCCACGACGCCTCGATCAACATCATGCGCCGCATCCTGCAATCGCAGGGCGCCGAAGTCATCCACCTGGGCCACAACCGCTCGGTGGACGAAGTGGTTACCGCGGCCCTGACCGAAGACGTGCAAGGCATCGCCATCTCCTCCTACCAGGGCGGCCACGTCGAATACTTCAAATATATGATCGACCTGCTGCGCCAGCGCGGCGGTTCGCACATCAAGGTCTTCGGCGGCGGCGGCGGGGTGATCGTCCCGAGCGAAATCGCCGACCTGCACGACTACGGCGTGACCCGCATCTTCTCGCCTGAAGACGGCCAGCGTATGGGCCTGGTCGGCATGATCCAGTGGATGGTGCAGCAGTGCGACGTCGACCTGTCCACCTACTCGCCGACCCAACTGGACGCGATCCGCAGCGGCGATATCGAACAACGCCACCGCCCGCTCGCCCAGCTGATCACCGCGCTGGAAAACGGCAAGGCCTCCGACAAGCTGCGCGCGGAACTGGCCGACGCAGCTAAAGCGGTCACCGCCCCAACCCTGGGCATCACCGGCACCGGTGGCGCAGGCAAGTCCTCGCTGACCGATGAACTGATCCGCCGCATCCGCCTGGACCAGGGCGACGCGCTGAACATCGCCGTGATCTCGATCGACCCGTCCCGCCGCAAATCCGGCGGCGCGCTGCTGGGCGACCGTATCCGCATGAACGCGATCAATCCCTGGAACGGCAAGACCCGCGTCTTCATGCGCTCCCTGGCGACCCGCGAAGCCGGTTCCGAGATTTCCCAGGCCCTGCCTGACGTGATCGCAGCCTGCAAAGTGGCCGGCTTCGACATGGTGATCGTGGAAACCTCCGGCATCGGCCAGGGCGACGCCGCGATCGTGCCGCACGTCGACGTATCCATGTATGTGATGACGCCGGAATTCGGCGCCGCATCGCAGCTGGAAAAGATCGACATGCTGGACTTCGCCGACTTCATCGCGATCAACAAATTCGACCGCAAAGGCGCGCAGGACGCATTGCGCGACGTGGCCAAGCAATACCAGCGCAACCGCGAAATGTGGAGCAAGCGTCCGGAAGAAATGCCGGTATTCGGCACCCAGGCTTCGCGCTTCAACGACGACGGCGTGACCGCCCTGTACCAAGGCTTGTTGCCGGTGCTGGCCGGTAAAGGCCTGAAGACCAGCAAAGGCGTGCTGGCCCCGATGGACGTGCGCTTCAGCTCCGGCAAGAACGTGATCGTGCCGCCGGCACGTGCACGCTACCTGGCCGAAATCTCCGACACCGTGCGCGGCTACCACAAGAAAACGCAAGCACAAGCCAAGCTGGCACGTGAACGCCAGCAGCTGCAGGAATCCAAGCGCATGATGGCTGTCGCAGGCAAGCCGGTGGCCGACTTCGACGACCTGATCATCGAGCGCGACCACGCCATGGACGGCGGCTCCAAGAAGCTGCTGGCCCAATGGCCGGACATGCAGGCAGCCTACGCCGGCGACGAATACGTCGTGAAGATTCGCGACAAGGAAATCCGTACCGGCCTGGTGCAACACACCCTGTCCGGCACCAAGATCCGCAAGGTTTCGCTGCCTAAGTACGAAGACCACGGCGAGCTGCTGCGCTGGCTGATGCTGGAAAACGTCCCGGGCTCCTACCCGTTCACCGCGGGCGTGTTCGCATTCAAGCGCGAAGGTGAAGACCCAACCCGCATGTTCGCAGGCGAAGGCGATGCATTCCGTACCAACCGCCGCTTCAAGCTGGTCTCGACCGGCATGGATGCCAAGCGCCTGTCGACCGCATTCGACTCCGTCACCCTGTACGGCGCCGACCCGGCGATCCGCCCCGACATCTACGGCAAAATCGGTAACTCCGGCGTGTCCATCGCGACCCTGGATGACATGAAAGTGCTGTACGACGGCTTCGACCTGTGCAACCCAAGCACCTCGGTCTCGATGACCATCAACGGCCCTGCGCCTGCGATCCTGGCGATGTTCATGAACACCGCCATCGACCAGCAGATCGCCAAGTTCGTGGAAGAGAACAAGCGCCAGCCTTCCGAAGACGAGTACCAGAAGATCAAGGACTGGGTGCTGATGAATGTGCGCGGCACCGTGCAGGCCGACATCCTGAAGGAAGACCAGGGCCAGAACACCTGCATCTTCTCGACCGAGTTCTCGCTGAAGGTGATGGGCGACATCCAGGAATACTTCGTGCACCACCAGGTGCGCAACTTCTATTCGGTGTCGATCTCCGGCTACCACATCGCGGAAGCGGGCGCGAACCCGATCTCGCAGCTGGCCTTCACGCTGTCCAACGGCTTCACCTTCGTGGAAGCGTACCTGGCGCGCGGCATGCACATCGACGATTTCGCACCGAACCTGTCGTTCTTCTTCTCCAACGGCATGGACCCGGAATACACGGTGCTGGGCCGCGTAGCGCGCCGCTTGTGGGCCGTGGCGATGAAAGAGAAATACGGCGCCAACGACCGTTCGCAGAAGCTGAAGTACCACATCCAGACTTCCGGCCGTTCGCTGCACGCACAGGAAATCGACTTCAACGACATCCGCACCACGCTGCAGGCGCTGATCGCGATCTACGACAACTGCAACTCGCTGCACACCAACGCCTACGATGAAGCGATCACCACGCCGACCGACGAATCCGTCCGCCGCGCACTGGCGATCCAGCTGATCATCAACCGCGAATGGGGCCTGGCGAAGAACGAGAACCCGAACCAGGGCGCCTTCATCATCGAAGAGCTGACCGACCTGGTGGAAGAAGCCGTTCTGCAGGAATTCGAACGCATCGCCGAACGCGGCGGCGTGCTGGGCGCGATGGAAACCGGCTACCAGCGCGGCAAGATCCAGGAAGAGTCCCTGCTGTACGAGCACAAGAAGCACGACGGCTCGCTGCCAATCATCGGCGTGAACACCTTCCGCAACCCGAAAGGTTCGGAAGCCCCGGCCACCATCGAACTGGCCCGTTCCACTGACGATGAAAAGCAATCGCAGCTGACCCGCCTGGCGGATTTCCACGCCCGCAATGCGGATGCAGCACCGGCCGCCCTGGCAGCGCTGCAGAAAGCCGCCATCGACAACGAAAACGTGTTCGCCAAGCTGATGGACGCAGCCCGCGTCTGCTCCCTGGGCCAGATCACGACCGCCTTGTTCGAAGTCGGCGGCCAATACCGCCGCAATATGTAACGAAGTAAGGTGTCAGACCCCATGGGTCTGACACCGGTTTACCGGTTTTAGTGGAAGAACAGCCACACCAGCAGCAGCACAATCCCCGGCACCCCCAACAGCCAAGCCAAGAAATACTTCCCCATGACAGCCTCCCTGAAAAAAGAGTATGTCATCAGGCTAAAGCCCGCACCGCAGGCCGTCAGTTAGCCAAAGCACGTTTATCCCTGAAGAAGTTCCAAACCTCCTCTTCAGTATCCACATCCCGGTTCATTTCCCCCACCAGCTTTCGCAACAGCCACGGCATCTCATCGCGCTTCGAGGCCCAATTATGTCCCCCGCCATCGATGCGCAGGAATTCCACCTGGACACCGCGTGGATCGTCGCCCCAGACAAAGCGTGTCGCCGATGTCGCAGCTTCCCCCTGCGGGAAACGATAAGTCACCGGCTTCGCCGGCAGCCCCGCCAATTGGCGCCATATTGCCACCGACTCGTCCGCACTCAAACCCGTCCCCCGCCCACGCAAGCCCAGCGCACCGATTTCACCGCCAGCAAAAGGCGCGATCTTATCCGCTGTCCCATGCGACACAAAGACCGGCAAGGGATGCGCCGGTGCCCTGCAAGCACTATGCGCCGGCATCAAGGCACTTTGCACCGCAATGCCAGCGAGCTTTGGCCCAAGTTCAATCCCCAGCCGATAGGCCATGCCGCCGCCATTGGAACTACCGAACACATAGACACGGCGCGGATCGGCGCGATAAGACTTGATCGCCTTGTCAATCAACGCCGATATGAACGCAACGTCATCGGTGCTTGCGTTGGTCGTCGCATCGCCCCGGCAATCGTTCCATGCGAACTTGCCGTCCTTCGCCTTTACGCCCTGTGGCGCGATGACCAGTAAATTCTCGCGCGCCGCCAGGCGATGCCAGCCCTGCGGCTGATATCCGAAAAAGGGATCCTGGCCCAGCATGAATGTTCCCGAACTGCCGTGGCCATGCAACAAAATCAGCAAAGGATGCAGGTCGCCACCAAGGTCGCGCGGCTGCATCACCATGAAATGACGCACGCCTTCAGGCGTCGGGAATTCCCGCGAATCCATCGCCTGCGCCGAAACCTGCTGCATCGCCAAGCTTGAAAGCATAAATGCCACGATGTTCCTGACGTTCACTGTCTTCCTTTCGAGATCCACGGTAATATTTATTATTTACCAATATCGAGAGGGTGGCAATGGCGGTAGTTCTTGGTCCGATCCTGAAGTTCTGTGGCTGTGCCGACGGCATGTGGACCGTCAGCGCGCTGGTGGTATGGTCGGGCGAAGTGCCGCCCTCAGTAACGGCTGCCGTGCTGCCCGGTGCGGCCGCCGCCGTGCGCCCGCTGGCCGTCGAATCGCGCCGCTTGCGCAGCCGCCTGCACAAGCGCGCCGTGCATACCGTCGAAAGCTGGCGGTTCACCATCGAGCAGCATGCCACTCGCGAGCAGCAGGTCCAGTACATCGTCGACGGGCAAGCCTTTACGTTCTCCGTCCCCGCGCGAGACAGCGCCCCCACCTGCGCCTACACCTCCTGCAACGGCTTCTCCGATTACAAGAAGATGAAGGACATCCCGCAGGATCCGGTCTGGAACAAGATGCACGACAACCATGTGCAGCGCCCTTATCACCTGCTGTTGATGGGCGGCGACCAAATCTACAGCGATGCGATGTGGAGCACCACCGCATTGAACGACTGGGCAGCGGCGCCGAACGACAAGAAGCTTGCCAATAAGCCGATCACCAAGTCGCTGCAAACCGAGATCGACGATTTCTTCTTCGGGAATTACCTGAAGGTCTGGGCATATCCGCATGTGGCGCGTATGTTCGCTACCGTGCCGACTGTGATGATGTGGGACGATCACGACATCATCGATGGATGGGGCTCGTATCCGGACAAATTCCAGCAGTCGCCCGTGTTCAAGGCGATCTACAACATAGCCCGCGACTACTTCCTGCTGTTCCAGCAGCACAGCACAACAGAAGCCGACGTGCCAATGCGGCTGCCTTCGCAACCAGGCTTCACCAACGCCGTGCGCGTCGGCGACTACGGCTTGCTGGTCCTGGACCTGCGCAGCGAGCGCACGCCGGACACCGTCATGGGTGATCAATCGTGGCAGGCAGCCTATGCCTGGCTCGAAGCGCAGAAGGATTGCAAACACCTGTTGATCATGTCCAGCATCCCCGTCGTGCATCCGGACTTCAGCACGCTGGAAATGCTGCTGTGCGCCCTGCCCGGCCAGCAGGAACTGGAAGACGATCTGAAAGACCACTGGCTGAGCCGCACCCACCAGTGGGAACGCCTGCGCCTTATCCATCGCCTGCAGGAATGGTCGCAACGCACCGGCGGCCGCGTGACCATTCTCTCCGGCGACGTCCACGTGGGCGCGATCGGCGCCATCGAATCGAGCCAGAAGCGGCATGACGGCAAGCCAATTACGATCCACCAACTGACATCTTCCGGCATCGTGCACCCGCCGCCACCGGCGATGGCGCTGTTCTACCTTGAACACGTTGGCGACAAGGTAGAGCAACTGGAAGGCGGCATCACGACCTCGATGTACAAATTCCCCGGCACCGCCCATCGCTACATCGGCGCCCGCAATTACCTGAGCCTCGAACCGGACCGCATGGAAGACGGCCGCTCGCGCAACCGTCTATGGGCCAACTGGTACGTCGAAAACGAAGCGCAACCTTACCGCCAAGCGATCCTGCCACTGGCTGAGTAATTAGCTTACGACCGGACCGGTAGTGGCGCCGGTCAGCAGCGCTGGCTGCCACAGCTCTTGCAGGCTGGCAGCGGGCTTGCCGTTGATGCGCGCCAGCAGCATGTCGGCCATTTTGGCGCCGGCGGCGCGGGCGTTGGGTTGGTCGATGGTGGTGACGTCGATGTCGGCCAGGGTATCGGCCATGCTGCCCCAGACGATCAGGGAGATGTCCTTGCCGATCGCAATGCCCGCGTCGAGCAGCGCGCGTACCGCGCCAACGCCGGCAAGATGGTTGTCGACCACGATGGCAGTGGGGCGCGGCGTCATGCCCAACAATGTTTGTACGGCGGCGTGGCCGGCGCGGCGATCGATGCAGTCATCGACCAGATGGCGGGGATCGGATGACAGCCTGGCGCCAGCCAGCGTGGCTAGGAAGCTGGCGCGGCGCTGGGCGGCAAAATTCATTGCCAAGGGCGCGCTGATCATGGCGATGCGCTGGTGGCCCAACGACAGCAAGCGCTCCAGCGCCATGCGGATGCCAGCCTCGTTGTCATAGTCGAACCAGGCGTAAGGTGCGTCGAGCTGCGTGCGTCCGTGGGCGATGAAGGGGAAACCGGCCCTGGCGAGATAGGCAATGCGCTCGTCATGCACCAGCGTGCGGCTGACTACCAGGCCATCGACACGGCGGCCACGCACCATCTGCTCGTAGGATGGCATTTCGTTCGCTGGCGACACTGGTGCGATGATGAAGTTCATGCGCTTTTGCTCCAGCACTTCCGACATGCCGCCCACCACTTCGAGGAACATGGAGTCGCCCAGGTCGGCCGGCAGCAGCGGATAAATCGTGCCGAGCACATTGCTGCGCCCCACCGCCAGGCTGCGGGCCATGGGATTGGCCTCATAGCCTGATTCGCGCGCGGCCCGCAGCACGCGCTCGCGCGTCAACTCGCTGACTTCCGGATAGCCGTTCAGCGCACGGCTGACGGTTGTCTTCGACATGCCGAGTTTGTCGGCCAGGCTCTTCAGGTTCATTGCGAAATTATAGCCGGTGCCTCCAGCCCGCCGTCGCTGCCATCGACGGCACGCTTGAAGAAGTACAGCGTCACCAGCACGATCGCTATCGGCACCAGCGTCAGGTAGAACGCGAAGTGACCGCTGACCGCGCCGAATACGTAGCCGGTAATCAGCGAACCGGTAGTGCCGCCCAGCGCGGAGAAGATCACCAGCAGGCCAGTCATCGCCGAGTGCTGGTGCTTGGGCAGGGAGCTAAGCATCACCGAGTTGATGCCCGGGTAGACCGGCGCCATGAACAGGCCGATTAGCGGGAACAGGAAGGCCGCCAGCGGCGCGTCCCCCCATCCCGCGCCAGGTCCCACCACTACATCGTGCGTCATTGGCAGCGCGACAAGCACCACGGCCCCCATTCCGAGCAGGCAGGCGTTCATCACCGGGTACCAGTTCATGCGGCGCATCAGCACCCCTGCCGACAGGCGGCCAGCGGCCAGGCAGGCAGCGAAAATGCTGGTGACCTGCACGCTCATGGCGGCAGGCAGGTGCAGGATCTCGTTGTTAAAGGTCGGCAGCCAGGTCCCGACGCTCTGTTCGATCAGGACGTACAGGAAGGCAGTCAACACGAAGACGCACACCAAGGGCTTGAAGAACAGCTTGAGCATGGCGGCGAACTCCTGCGGCAGGCTGCGTGCTTCGGGCGGCGCGGCCAGGCGCTCGTCGAAAGGCGTCGCCAGCAACAGCGTGAAGGTCAGTGCGCACAAGGCGGCCAGCACCCAGTACACATGCAGCCAGCTTTGCGAGCGAGGGTCGGCGGAATCGATGAAGAAGCTGAACACCCAGTAGGCGCACAGCACGCCAACCATGAAAAAGCCTTCCAGGGTATTCATGATGCCAGCATGCTGGCGGCGGTCGGCAGCGACCAGGCCGAGCGTGGAATAGACCGACACTTTCACCAGCGCGAAGGAAATGCCAACGCACAGGAACAACATTTTGGTCGTAAGGAAGGAGGGCAGCAACGGCATCGACAGGCAGGCCGCCGTAACGATGGCAAGCCCGGTCAGCATCGCCTTCTTGTATCCGATGCGCGGCAGGAAACTCGCCACCAGGAAGGACACCGCGGCAATCGGCAAATCCTTGAAGCCTTCCAGCACGCTGGCTGCGGATTTGCTGACGCCGTAGTTGTTGATGACCTGCAGGATCACCGTGCCAACGCTGTTCAACAGGATGGCGAATGTAAAGTAGATCAGGAACAGGACCCAGATGATGCGCCGGTTTTGCATAGTGTCTCCATTATATTTTTGAATTGTTCCAGTCCCGGGATCACCGTGTCTGCCTGCCACAGGGTGGCCGGCTGGCCTACACCGATGGCGTACATGCCAGCCGCCTTGATGGCGGTGACGCCGGCAACGGCGTCCTCCACGCCAACGCAATCGGCCGGGTCTACGCCCAGTTCCGACGCAGCGCGCAGGAAGATTTCGGGATCGGGTTTGCCGCGCGCGATCGTCGCCGCGTCTACGACATAGTCGAACTTATCAGTGATGCCGAGCCTTTCCAGCACCGTGAAGGCGTTTTTGCTCACTGACGCAAGGCCCACCTTCAAGCCTTGCGCGTGGCACCAGTCCAGCGCTGCAACTGCGCCGGGCAGCAGGTCGGCGGGCGACATCCCGGCGATCAGCGTCTTGTAATGCTCGTTCTTGGTGTCGGCCAGCGCCAGCTTTTCTGCATCGCTATAAGTGCGAGGTGCGCCGGCCAGTATCTGCTCCAGTGAGCCCATGCGGTCGATGCCCTTCAGGTTTTCGTTGAAGGCTTCGTCGAAGTGCACCTGCTGCGACTGCGCCAGCTTTTGCCAGGCCAGGAAATGGTAGTGGGCGGTATCGGTGATCACGCCATCGAGGTCGAAGATAACGGCTTTCATGCAAGCTCCTGAACCGGCGCAGCCGGGCTGACGGTGACGGGCACGCCGCGATGCTGGAAGGCCAGCGTTTCACCGCGCAGCAGCGTGTACTGCGTTCCACCCGCGGTGACGCGTACTTGCAGCAGGCTGCCATGCAGGTGGATACGGAACTGGTAGTGCTGCCATTGCTTCGGCATGCTCGGCGCAAAGCGCACCTCACCGTTCACTACGCGCATGCCGCCAAAGCCGTAGGCCACGCCGAGCCAGGTGCCGGCCATGGCGGCGGTGTGCACGCCGTAGTGGGTGTTGCCGTGCGTGTTATCCAGGTCGAGCCGTGCAGTCTCCATGAAGTAGTCATAGGCCTTACCTTCATAGCCCACTTCGGACGCGATGATGCTGAAGATGCAGGATGACAGCGAGGAATCGTGCGTGGTCACGGCTTCGTAATAGTCGAAGTCGCGCTTCTTGTCCTCCAGCGTGAACTGCTCGCTCAATAGCAGCAGCGCCAGCACCACGTCGGCCTGTTTGCAGACCTGGTGGCGGTAAATGACCATCGGGTGGTAGTTGAGCAGCAGCGGATATTTGTCGGCTGGCGTGCTTTCGAAATCCCACACTTTCTTGTCGAGGAAACTGTCGTCCTGCGGGTGGATGCCGAGTGCTGCGTCGTATGGCAGCAACATGGCATCGGCTGCGAGCTGGAACTGTCCCAGCTCGCCATCGTCGAGCGCTACGGCAGCGGCGATGCGCGCCCATTCCTGAGGGTGTTCGTGCGCAATGCGCTCCCCGACCGCGGCGGCAAACTGCATGTGCAGCTTTGCCATCGCGTTGGTGTAGTAGTTATTGTTCACCAGCGCCGTGTACTCGTCCGGCCCGGTCACTTCATTGATGACGAAAGCGCCGGCGCGGTTGTAGCTGCCGATGCCGAGCCAGATGCGCGCAGTTTCAATCAAAATCTCCGCACCGTATTGCAGCAGGTAGGCGTCGTCGCCCGTCGCATCCATGTACTGCTTGATGGAGTAAGCCACGTCGGCGTTGATGTGGTACTGCGCGGTGCCGGCCGGGAAGTAAGCCGAGCACTCCTCGCCCGCAATGGTGCGCCACGGGTACAAGGCGCCTTTGGCATGCGACATCTGGCGCGCACGTTCGCGTGCGGCGGGCAGGCCGGCATAGCGGTATTCCAGCAGCTTGCGCGCGATTTCGGGCTTGTTGTACAGGAAGAACGGGAAGATGTAGATCTCGGTGTCCCAGAAGTAGTGGCCTTCGTAGCCCTCGCCCGTTACACCCTTGGCAGAAATATTGGTCTTGCCATCGCGGCCCACCGATTGCAGCAGGTGGAACTGGTTGAAGCGGATGCCCTGCTGTAGCGCGTCGTCGCCGGCCACTTCCACATCGGCCTGCGCCCAGAAGTCGGCAAGGTAAGCTTCCTGCTGCGCGGCGAGTTTGTCGAAGCCCAGGCCACGCGCCGCTTCCAGTTCGGCACGCGAGCGTGCCAGCAATTCATCGGCCGCGTAGTCACGCGAGCTGTAATAGCAGCCGTACTTCACCAGGCGCACGGTCTGGCCATCGCGGACGTCAACGGCGTATGACTGCACCAGGCGCGAACCTTCGGCGCGCTGCGCGAAGATGTGCTGCGCATCGATCACCTGTGCGGCAGCGGTCACCAGCGTGAAGCCGCTGTTGTGGGTGCGCTGCTGCAGGGCGGCAAAGTGCGGCGCCAGCTCGGTACCCGCCAAGGCCAGCGCCGGGCCGGTTGTGGCGGAACCGACGCGCGGATCGTCGCCCGCTTCCAGGTTGCGCACCACGCCGTCGACCGTGCATTCCAGGCGCAGGGCGCCATCGAAACCAAGTGGCGTCACCGTGAACTCGATCGCAAACAGATGCTTGCTGGCGAAGCTGACCAGGCGGCGGCTGCGCACTTGCAGGCGGCGCCCGGACGGCGCCTGCCAGACGATGTCGCGCTCCAGCAGGCCGGTGCGGAAGTCCAGGCGGCGCTCATAGCGCTCCACCCGGCCCTGCAGCAGGTCGAAGCGCTCTTCGCCAAGCCACAAGGCGATGCCCTTGGCGTTCGGCACATTCAGCATGAACTGGTTGTTGCGCGCCAGGCCGTAAGCATTTTCGGGGTATTGGATCGGTTCCGATTCGTAGAAGCCGTTCAGGTAGCTGCCGTCCAGCGACGTGCCAGACGGGCCGGCGTAACCTTCTTCCGGCGTGCCGCGCAGGCCGATGTAGCCATTGCCGAGCGCGAACAGGGTCTCATCCAGGAAATTCGACGCCGCATCGAAGGACGTTTCGCGGATACACCAGGCATCGAGGGGGTAAGTATGCTGCATCTTCATCCTTCTTGTTCATTCAAACCGGTTTGGATTCCGTATAAAAAATTTTTATGTAGCGCGGACGATCAGCGTGGTCGGCAAGGTTTCGGAAGCCACGGGACGCCCCTCCAGCAAATCCAGCATCTTCTTCGCCAACAGCACGCCGCCATCGCGCAGGTACTGGTGCACGCTGGACAGCGGCGGCACGAAACTCACAGCACCCGGCGTATCGTCATAGCCAATGACCGAGACCTGCTCCGGCACACGCACATCGCGTTCTGCCAGCGCACGGATCGCGCCCATCGCCAGCAAGTCGCTGGCGGCAAACACGCCGTCGAACGACAAGCCTTTCTTCTTCAGCAGGGAATCCAGGCAATCAAAGCCGGCTTCGAAGGTGAATGCCTTCGGCCGCATGATATGCACGCTACCCTGCCCTCCCAGCGCGTCGATAAAACCTGCGCAGCGTTCCTGCACCTCGGCGTGGTCCACGTCGCCAAGGAACAACACCTTCTTGCGCCCCAGTTCGATGAAGCGCTGGGCGACACTGATACCGCCCTTGCGGTTGTCACTGCCGACCACCACGGTGCCGGAGCCCGCCCCTGGCGCGCCCCACACCACCAGCGGCTGGCTGCGCTTTTTGAGCGCGGTCACCGCTTCGCCATGCGAACCCTGGCCCAGCAGGATCAAGCCGTCGGCGCCTTGCACCGGCGCCGTGTCCAGCAACTGGCGCGAGGTCAGCACCACGCTGTAGCCGGCTGTCGTCAGCTCCTGCGTGATCCCGCCCAGCAGCTCCAGCGGGTAAGGGTCGGACATCGGCCGGCCCTTCTCGGGTGTCATTTCCACCACAACTGCCACCGAATACGAACGCCCCATGCGCAGGTTGCGTGCACTCACGTTCAAGCGGTAGCCCTGGGCTTCCGCGATCTGGCGCACTTTCTCCCGCGTTTCTTCCGTTACGAGGGGACTGCCACGCAGGGCGCGCGATACGGTAATTTTCGAAACCCCTGCCAGCTTGGCGAGGTCTTCCATAGTTTTATTGACAGCCATGCGAGGCATTATGACAGATTTCCAAACCACGCAACAACAAAATGACATCGATAACATTTAGATTGACATCGATATCATTTCTTGTTTCAATGGTCAGGCCTTGGAAGCCGAATCACATAAAACGAAAGAAGAGACACGTATGAAAAACCATCGGAAGTTCCTGTTGTCGTCCATTTCCATCGCTGTACTGACCTTGATCGGCCAGGCGCAGGCCGCGGAACAGGAAGGCCAGCAAGCCACGGCGGAAGCCGCGCCAGCCCCGGCTGCGGCAGACGCCGCCGTCCAGAAAGAAATCCAGCAAGTGGTCGTGACCGGCGTGGCCTCCGCCCGCGGCGTGCGCAAGCTGGACTCCGCCTTTTCCATCACCACCGCGTCGGAAGAACAACTGAAACAAGCCGCCCCGATCAGCACCGCCGACGTCATGAAGCTGGTGCCGGGTGCTTTTGCCGAATCGACCGGCGGCCAGTCCGGTGCCAATATCCAGGTACGCGGCTTCCCGTCCGGTTCCGATTCGCCGTTCGTGTCGGTGCAAATGCAGGGCAATCCGCTGTATCCAGTCTCAACCCTGTCCTTCTTCGAAGGCTCCTCGGCCTTCCGGCTGGATGACACCATTGAACGCGTGGAAGTGCTGCGCGGCGGCCCGAGCACCATCTTCTCCAGCGGCCAGCCGGGCGCCACCATGAACTTCATCCTGAAAAAAGGCGGCGACACGCCGGAAGGTTCGGTGCGCTTCACCACCGGCACCGGCGAGCTGCGCCGCGTTGACGTCTTCTACGGCGGCAAGATTTCCGATGGCTGGTACGGCACCATCGGCGGCTTCTACCGCAACACCCACGGCGTGCGCGATTCCGGCTTCCCATCCGATGACGGCGGCCAGGTCAGCGCTACCCTGACCCGCAAGCTGGACCAGGGCGAAGCCACCTTCTACGTGCGCCGTACCGACGACAAGAACGCCTTCTACACTGGCGTGCCGCTGGTCTCCAGCGATGAGGGGCGCACCATCAGCGAATTCCCAGGCTTCGACCCGCTCAAGGGCACGCTGATGAGCAACGAAATGCGCCGCTTCACCGTGGAGGCCGCGCCGGGCAAAACGCTGAATTTTGACCTGGGCGATGGCCGCGGCCTGAAGTCGACCGTGCTGGGCATGGAGTTCGACCAGAATCTCAATGGCTGGAATGTGTCGAACAAGTTCAATCACTTTGATGGCGACCTGAACACGATTGCCATGTTCACCGGTAACAACCCGCTGAGCATGTCGGCCTACAACACCGCCGCGCTGGCAGCGAATGGCGGCACCACTGCCACTGCAACCTACCTCGATGGCACGCCAGTCGCCGGCAACCAGCAAGTGGTGCAAGCCGGCCTGTGGGCAGTCCAGAAGAAGCTGAAATCGTTCACCGACGAAATCCGCGTCAGCAAGGAATGGATCAAGGACAACACACTGACGGTCGGCGGCTACTTCGCCAACTATTCTTCGGACGACGTGTGGTACCTGGGTAGCAGCCACCTGATGACGGCCGTACCGAATGCGCGCCTGATCAACGTCAAGCTGGACAACGGCGTCATCGTCTCCAACAACGGCAAGGATGGCAGCGTGTTCTACGCCCCGGTCGCATCTTACGACGGCAGCAATACCGCCCTGTTTATCGCCAACGAATGGAAGGTCAACGACAAGATCAAGATCGACGGTGGGGTGCGCCGCGAGCGCCAGAAGCTGGACGCAACGATCTCCAACCTGGCCACCGGCGATACGGACAACAATCCGCTGACGGTCTACAACAACAATACCTCGATGCCGACCGGTTCCAACACGGCGCTCAACCGCAGCGATTCCGCCAACAGCTTCACCGTGGGCGGCAATTACAAGCTGGCCAAGGACATCAGCGTGTTCGCGCGCGCCAATATGGGCCACACCTTCATCGCTTTCGACGACCTGCGCAATGCCGGCACCCAAGCCAAGGTCGATGACCGCAGCTTCCTGCCGACGCCGAAGATCAAGCAATACGAAGTGGGCTTCAAGACGGCCGGCCAGTTGTACAGCGCCTACATCAACTACTTTCACACCGATTTCGAAGGCATCGCCTTCCAGCAGATCCTGTCGAACGGCACCATCCTGAATTCGGTGTCCGGCTCCAAAGGCGATGGCGTGGAAGTGGAACTGGCGGTGCGCCCGATCCGCGACCTGTCGCTGAGCCTGTCCGGCAACTGGCAGGATTCGAAATACAAGGACAACCCGCTGACCGAAGGCAAGCTGGTGCAGCGCCAACCGAAACTGCAATACCGCTTCACGCCGACCTACCGCATTCCGCTGGGCGAGAACAATTCGCTCAAGCTGTACGGCACTTACACCTACGTAGGCGACCGCTGGGCCGACCAGTCCAACCTGCAATACCTGCCGTCGTACAAGACGGTCGACCTGGGTGCCCTGGTCACCATCGGCGACAAGATCGAGATCCGCCTGAGCGGCAACAACATCACCAACGAGCTCGGCCTGACCGAAGGCAACTCGCGCCTGACCACCGGCGGCAGCGGCCCGATCAACGCGCGCCCATTGTTTGGCCGCAGCTGGGAGCTGTCGCTGGCCTACCGCTTCTGATGCCGTAACCCTCCCTTAGTCCTTTAGCAGTTCCCCTCCGGGCGTCGCAGGATTTTCCAAGGCTGCGGCGCCCTTTTTTTCGCTTGCAAACTGAGCTCTAGCATTCACCCTTGTTTTCGCCTACCCTGACAAAGGTGCCTGAGTGAAAGATTGCGACGAAGGGTAGATTCGTGGTCTCGCTGAATTCCATCAACTCTCTGCAGATTGCCGTGGCCTACGCCGAACGCAAGGTCCAGCAGGATCGCGACCAGGTGGCGCAGAATGAGGACAGGCTGGACGCCAGCCGCGCGTTGCTGCAATTTGACACCCAATCGCTCACCAAAGCCCAACAGGATAGCTCGCGCGCCCAGTCCGCCGCCGCGCCGGCCTTGAGTTCGCCGCGCCTGGACCATGCGATCGAACAACGCATCCCCGCCGGGCTCTTGCCGAAGCAGCCCACCCTCAACGCCTTGGGTCAGACAATCGGCAAGCTGATCAACGTGGAAGCTTGAGCAGCGCATCCCTGGCTGGCGGGTAGCCGCCCGCTGCCGAGCGCTCGTACAGTGCGCGCGCTTTGGCAATATCCTTTGGCAGCAGCTCGCCTTGTTCGTAGAGGCTGGCGAGGTCATATTGCGCAATCCGGTTTTGCGCTTCCGCGGCATCGACGACCAGCCGCAGACCGCGCTGTTTATCGCCGTCATCGACGTGAATCAGCAGCATCCCAAGCAGGGTTTTGGCTTCAGGCTCGCCTTGGGCGACCGCCTTTTCCAACATGTCGAACATCAGGGCAACATCCTGCGACTCCTCGGGCGCCTCGAACAGGATCCGCGCCAGGTTCAATTGCGCGCCTGAGTCCCCCTGCGCCGCGGCTTTTTTCGCCCACGCAATCGCCTGCGCCAAGTCCTTGTCGACGAAACGGCCAACCTCAAGCACCATCGACAACGCTACCTGCGCGTGCACATAGCCCATATCGGCGGACTGGCGAAGCAATCGCAGCGACTCAGGGACGTTTTTCCCGACTTCCGCATCCCCGCCAAAATAGCGCCAGCTCAATCGGTAAATTGCCTCGGCATTGCCGGCAGCCGCCTGCGCCCGTAACTCATCGAGGCGGCCCTTGGCTTCTTCAGGCGTCTCGCCGCCTTCCAGGGTCCAGAAGTAGCTCATCCTGGTCCACGTCGGCTCGCGGCGGCCGATCGTTTCGGGGGATGCGAAAAGGCACTTCGCGAGACCGTCCTGCGCCGCCAGGTCCAGCAGCGGGTGGCCGCTGGATTTCTCCACCCTGGACTCAATGACCCGGCCATCCATGCCGATCAGGTAGGCCAGCACAACCGAACCTTCCTCGCCGTTCCGCAGCGACTCGGCTGGCCACACCGGCTTGGGGCAGGACTGCAGCTTCGCGGTCAGCTTTTCAATCGGAGCGGCGGATGCCTCAGCAAGTGCGGGCAGGTTGAGCAGGCACAGCAGCACGGCTGGCAGGGATGTCGATAGGCGCATCGGGCCAATTAGCAGGAAGTAAATATTTCCCGACTGTATCACCATCGGCGGGCTGCGCCAAGGACGCCGGGCGCGGCAGCGACCACATTTTCAGGAATTGCTGATACGGTTTCATGGCATCCTCCACCAAGCGCCAGTCGCTTGCGGCTGGGCGACATCGAGGGCTTCGCCGATCATCGGCGTGGCCAGGGTTTGGCCGCGTGCCGCGGCCAGGGCGGTGATCTGCTCGAACGGGTCGTCCCAGCTATGCATGGCCAGGTCGAAGGTGCCGTTATGGATCGGCAGCATGACCTTGCCGCGCAGGTCGATATGGGCTTGCATGGTTTCTTTCGGCTGCATATGGATGTCTGGCCATTGCGGGTCGTAAGCCCCGGTCTCCATCAAGGTCAGGTCGAACGGGCCGAAGCGCTCGCCGATTTCCTTGAAACCCTTGAAGTAGCCGGTATCGCCGCTGAAGAACACTTTCAGGCCGCCGCTCTCGATCACCCACGAGGCCCACAGGGTCTTGTTACTGTCCCACAGGGTGCGCCCGGAAAAGTGCTGGGCCGGGGTGGCGGTCAGCTTCAGGCTGCCGGCCGACACCGATTCCCACCAGCCAAGCTGGCGCACCTTCTCGACCGGAATACCCCAGGAAACCAGCGTGTCGCCGACGCCCAACGGCGCCAGGAAGTATTCGGTCTTGGCTTCCAGTTCGCGGACGGCGGCGTAATCGAGATGGTCATAGTGGTTGTGCGACAAGATCACGCCCTTGATCGGTGGCAGCTCGGCAATGCTGATCGGCGGCGCGTGGAAGCGCGCCGGACCGGCCCACTGCACCGGCGAAGCGCGCTTGGAAAATACCGGATCGGTCAGCCAGAACTCCCCCTTCAGCTTCAACAGGATGGTCGAGTGTCCCAGGCGGAACAGGGTATCGTCAGGCGCAGACAGCAATTGCTCGCGAGTAAGCACTTGCATCGGCAAGGACTGGGCAGGCACGGTATTGGCCGGCTTATTGAAGGTGAATTCCCAGAAGATCTTCAGCGTCTTGAGGAAGCCCGGCTGCTGGCGCGGGGCATCATTCCGGTACGCAGGGCGGGAATCGGCAGCATTGCAAATAAGGCTAGTCATGATGGGGCTTGCTCCAGTTGGCACAGGGTTCACGCAAAATATTACACTACACAGTGTAGTTTCTACTTTGGGAAAAGTAAACTACCCGGTGTAAAATATTCTTTATGAACCAACCCGACAAACTCACTGACCGCAAGCGCGCCGCCATCATCACGGCCGCTATTGCCGAATTCCGTGCTCGTGGCTTCGAAGCCACCAGCATGGACCGCATCGCGGCCGCGGCCAACGTTTCCAAGCGCACGGTGTACAACCACTTCGCCAGCAAGGACGAACTGTTCGAGCAGATCCTGCAGGAGCTGTGGGATTGCAGTGCCGCCCTGAACGCCATCGGCTACCAGCAAGGCAAGCCGCTCAAGCCGCAATTGATGGAATTGATGCGCCAGAAAATGGCCATGCTGCGCGACGCCTACTTCCTGGACCTGGTGCGCGTCGCCATCGCGGAAGCAATCCACGCTCCGCAACGCGCCGGCGACATGATGACCAAGTTGGGTAAGAAGGAAGAAGGCGTGGCCAGCTTCCTGCGTGCAGCCCAGGAAGACAAGGTGCTGAAGGCCGGCGACCCGGCCTTCATGTCGCATATGCTGCAAGGCCAGTTGAAATCGTTCGCGCTATGGCCGCAGGTAGCGATGGGCAAAACGCCGCTGACGGCGCAGGAACAGGAGGCGGTCATCACCGCCACCGTCGAAATGTTCCTGTCCTACTACGGCATCAATTAAAGCGTACCGCGTACACCGGCGGCAGCGTGGTGGAAATGGTTTGCCAGTGTTCGCCGCCGTTGGTGGACAGCCAGGCGCCGCCTGTGGTCGATGCCATCAGCAAGGTCTTGCCGTCGTCGGCCACCGCCAGCCCGTGGCGGTACACCAGGTCATAGCAGTGCTCCTGCGGCAGGCCGCCGCGCAAGGTGCTGAAGCCGGCGCCGCCATCCGCAGTGCGGTTGACCGCCAGCGCCGCCGCCACCGGCACCCGCTGCTGGTCGGCCACGGCCGGCACGAACCAGGCGGTGTTGCCGTCGCGCGGATGCACCGCCACGGCGAAACCAAAACTCGACAGCGGCGCCGTGACTTCCTCCCAGCTCTCCCCGTTATTGCGCGAATGCCAGATGCCGTTATGGTGCTGGCACCACAGCACGTCCGGCTCCGCTGCGCAGCGCACGATGCGGTGCGGGTCCTGCACCGCGCCGGCATCTTGCATCTCGGGCGGCATGTAGCGCGCCGCCATGCCCTTGGTACGCAGCTGCCAGCTTGCGCCGCCATCGCGCGTCAGCCAGGCGCCGCCGCAGGAGACGCCCACCAGCACCGAGTTGCTGTCGCGCGGGTCGACACAGATGCTGTGAATGCCCGGCACATCGTAGCCGCCGCCGAACCATTGCGTGCGTTCGGGGACGTTCCACAGCGACTCCACCAATTGCCAGCTCTCGCCGCGGTCGTTGGAGCGGAACAGGCCGCCCGGCAGGGTACCGGCCCACAATACGCCCGGCTGGTCCGGGCCGCCCGCTTCCAGCGACCAGATTTGCTTGAGGGTCCAGTCCACCTTGTCGGTACTGTCCTGCGGCTTGGCTGGATAGGCCGGCACCGCGATCTCTTTCCACTCTGTGCTGCCGGCATCGCGCCGGTGCAGCTTGGCGCCGAAGTGCCCCAGGTTCAGGCAGGCATAGGTAGCACCATCGCGTGCATCGTGCAGCACCATCGACAGCGGATCGCCGAAAAAGGATTTGTCCTCCTCCAGCGTCCATTCGCCATTGCGATGGGCCAGTTCGAACAAGCCTTTGCGGCTTGCAATGAAAGCGCGGTCTGCCATGTCATCCTCCGGATAAAGCTTGCAGCACATAGATCCTGGAATCACTGCGCAATGGCTCGTCGAGCTCACTGCGCTTGCCGTCGATGAACACCACGACGTTGGCACGCAGGCGGCCTTGTTCGTCCAGCACGTAGGCCCCCAGGCGCGGGTTTGCAGCAAAGGCCCCGTCCAGCGCCGCGCGCACGTTGTCCGCCTGGGTTTCCAAGGTGGGAACCGGCAGGAAGCGCGCCAACTGCTGGGTGAAGATGATCTGGGCCATGGGAAAGCTATTCTAGCGCGCTTTGGCCTACAATAAACTCGTGTGCATAACTGGAGCCACGCATGGGAATCACCCCGCAGCAACTCGAGCAGCTGATGCACGAAGTGGAGCAGGAAGACCCGATCGACTTTGCCGACCTGCCCTTCAATGAACAGGAATTGCGCGAGCTGGTCGCCAACCATTTGTGCGAAATGGCCGACGCCATGGAAAGCTTCAGCGAAGAAGACCGCCGCCTGACTTTGCTCGCGGTGGCGGCCAAGCTGGTGCTGGAAAACCTGGTGCTGCACGTGCAGCTTTTACGGCGCCACGGCTTGCCGCTCAACGACCAGACTGCCGCCCTGCTGTCGCGCCTGCGCAAGGGCGGCAGCGGCGACGCTTAAACCCGGTCTGCCTGCTGCAGCATATTGCGCGCCAGGCGCAAGCCGAACTTGCCGATGCCCTGGTCCCAGGGCGTGAAGCGGGGAAGCTGGTACCAGTCGGTCTCGCCGCGGCTGGCGCCCCACGAGGTGGAGACTGCCGCATCGAAGCCCATCTCGCGCACCATGGCGACATGCTCCGGCAGGTAGTCCTGGCCCGGCTTGCCGTTCGGGTAAGCGAACACGCGCACCGGGGCATCGAGCACCGTTTCCAGTGCCGCCCGGCCCTGCGCGATTTCCTGCCGCGCTTCGTCGGCCGGCAAGCGCGCCAGGATAGGATGGTTGACCGTGTGGCCGCCGATGCCCATGCCGGCGCCATGCAGCTTGCGCAACTGCGCACTGCTCATCATCAGGTCGCGCGGCAATTCCACCCCGGCCAGGCTGGCCACTTTGCCGACTTCCTGCAGGCGCTGTTCCATCGGCAGGTATTTGAGCTGGCCGATCAGGGCCCCGATCGTCTTGCGGCGGGCGTCCCAGCTATCGATGGCATGCCGGCCCAGGCCCAACGGCGTCGCGTCAAACACTTCGCCCGGCGCGCGGCGCACCGTTTCGATCACGGTGTCGTTCCACATGCGGCCGCCGTCCAGGAAGCCGGTCGCTATGAAGAAGGTCGCGTGCAAGCCGTGCTGCTGCAGCACGGGCAGCGCAACCTCGGCGTTGTCGGCATAACCGTCATCGAAGGTGATGCAGGCGCTGCGCGCAGGCAGGCGCCCTTGCGCCGCCAGCCGCACCGCGTCGAGCAGGGGCAGCACATTGAAGCGCGACTTGAGCCAGCCAAGCTGGCGCTCGAACTGCTCGCGATACACTTCGCCCGGGAACAGCGGGTCTGCCTGCGGCAGCACGCGGTGGTAGATCAGGATCGCCGGTGCCCGGCGACCGCCGCCCGACAGCAGCGACAGCGCGCCGCGTTCGATCTGCTGTTTAAGCCACACCTTGCGCCTCCTCTTGCTGCACCACGGGCGGGTTGGCCGCGCGCTCTTTCAGCATCCGTTCAACCAGCAGGCGGGTCGCCATCATGATCACCATGATGTAGTAAGGCACGTCGAAATAGGCCAGGCTGAGGAAAGCCCCGCCCACCATGAAGCCGACCAGGCTGACCTGCATCATGCGCACCAGGCGCGTCGCCCATTCCAGTTCGGGAATATTGTCCGCGTGCTTGACCACCCAGGCCCCACTGCGCCACACCACCAGGTACATCAGCAGGAACAGCGCCAGGCCGACGTAGCCATGTTCGCCCAGCACCTGGAAATAGATGCTGTGCGCGGCGTGGATATCGTCCGGCACCGGGGCATACAGCTGGAAGATGAACCTGTTGTAGATCTGGAAGCCGCCGCCGAACAAGGGATGGTCGGCCGCCAGGTTGATCGCCATCCGCCAGGCGTTGATGCGGCCCATCGCCGAACCGTCCTGCTCATAGGTGTTGATGGTATCGATGCGGGCGTGCCACTGCTCCGGCATGAACACCAGCGCCAGCGGCGCCAGCACCAGCAACAGCGCGCCCAGCTTGGCTTTTTCATGGCTCTTCAGCCACAGGAAAGCGAGCATGGCGCCCAGCGCCAGCGCCGCACCGCGCGAATAGGAGCCCAGGGAAGCCAGCGCACACAGGCCCGCCGCCATCCACATCGCCCGCTTGCCCCACTTGTTGGCGATCAGCGGCACCAGGTACATCATCAACGGCACCACCATGATCAGGGCCAGCGCAATCTCGTTGTTGCCTTCGATGAAAGTACCCATCGGGCCCCACACGCGATAGGCACCGCCGCTGCGAATGGTGAACAGGCCGCCCTTCACGCCGTAGAAGCCGAGCGAAATGACGATGGTCCAGACCAGCATTTCAATATCCTTGCGGGTACGTACCAGCATGGCCACCACCACCGTCATGCCCATGATCTTCAACACCTTGTTCAGCGCCGGCCATGGGTCTTCCGGGCCGATCGCAAACAGGGTGGTCAGGCACATCCAGGCGCTAAAGCCCAGCAGCAGCCAGGTCAGCGCCGTGTTGGGGAGCGATACTTCCTTCGGCTTGGCCATCATGGCCAGCAGCGTGGTCCCGGCGATGATGGCGGCAAATGGCATGCTCTGGGCAAAGCCCCAGCTCTGGGTGTGGGGGTTCATCACGCTGATCCAGACCCACAGCACAGCGCCATAGAACGGCCGCTTGAAAACGAACGGCAGCGAGCCGAATACGATCAGGGTAATGATTATGTCGCGCATGGCGCCTCCGGGCTTACTTCGTCAAGGCGTTCCATGGGGTCTCCAGCTTGGTCACGCAATAGCGGTATTTGCCGCTCTTTTCCGGCAGGATTTCCGGCACCAGCTCCACTTCGATCCTGACCTGCTTGCCCATGCGCGCATGGAAGCCGGCCTCGACCACCTGCCTTGCCTTGTCGTCGAACTGGCCGTCGTACACGATCTGCACGCGGGTCCAGTCCAGGGTCTCCTGGATCACCTTGAAGGCGCGCACCGCCGGCAGGTCGCGCATGATGTAGGCCAGCGCGGCGCTGTGGATCAGGGTGCCGTCCTGGTTGATCAGGAAGTCGGTGGTGCGGCCGTGGATTTCCTTCAGCACCGGCAGCGTGCGGCCGCAACTGCATGGCGCGGGGTCCAGCGCGCCGACGTCGCCGGTGCGGTAGCGGATGAAGGGGAAGTCGCCCGACTGCAGGTGGGTCACCACGATTTCGCCCGATTCGCCGGCCGGCAGTTGCCGGCCCTCCGGGTCCAGCACCTCGATCACGATGTCTTCGCTGGTGATGTGCAGCTTGCCGGCCGGGCACTGGTGGGCGATGAAACCGGAATCGCGGCCGCCGTAGCCATTTGCCACCGGACAGCCGAACACCCGCTCGATCTGCTCGCGCTGCGACTGGTACAGGCATTCGGAAGTGACGAAAGCGACGCGGATGCCCAGCTTGTCGAGGCGGATGCCCTTGTCTTCGGCATGCGAGGCGATGCGCGCCAGCACGGTGGGATAGCCGAACAGCATCTTCGGCTTGCGCTGGCGGATGCGCTCCACGTGGCCATCGAGCCCGGCTTCGGTGGTGGCGAAGGCCGACATCAGTTCGGTGCGCATCAGGGTGTCGCGCACCATGCGCACGCGGTCCTGCGCGCTCAGTTCGATCGGCGAACCCCAGATCACGATTTCGCGGTCGCCGATGTCGACGTTCCACCAGCGCGTGGCGCGCCATTTGGCGGCGACATCGTGGCTGACGCGGTGGCGCCCGACGAAAAAGGTCAGGGGCGCCCCGGTCGAGCCGCCGGTGTTGTAGCGCACCAGGTTCCGGGCGTCGTCGGCTTTCAGCGCTTCGATATTTTCGCGGATCGCGGCCTTGTCCAGCAACGGCAGGCGCACCAGGTCGGGCACGCCCTTGAAGTCGCGCGCGGCGTCGAAGCCGGTGCGGGCAAAGGCTTCACGGTAATACGGTACATGCCGCTGGGCGCGCAGCAGCAAGGCGCGCAAGCGTTCGATCTGCAGCTCCTGCAGCCTGGCTGGCGGCCAGTACTGGGTCTGCTCCATATGGCGGCGCACGGCCACGCTGCTGTGCTTTTTGAGCTTCTCGTGCAGCGGGAACAGCACGCCGGAAACCAGGGCGGTGTAGATCATGGGCGGCGCCCTCCTTTGCTTGCCAGCGCCTGGCGGTACACTTCCAGCAGGCGCGGCTTGACGCTGGACCAGGCATATTGCGCCACGCTGGCGCGGCCGGCGCTGCGCAGCGCCTCCGCCAGCGCCGGTTGTTCGGCCAGGCGCAGCACGGCTTGCGCCATCGCCGCCGGATCTGCCGGCGGCACCAGCAATGCGGTCTTGCCGTCTTCCACCACGTAAGGCACGCCACCGACATTGGTGCTGACCACCAGGGCGCCGCTGGCCAGTGCCTCCAGCACGGAATTGGGCATATTGTCGATCAGGCTGGGGTTCAGCATGATGTCGGCATTGCGGTACAGGGCAGGCATGTCGGCAGTATCGACGCGGCCGGTGAAGTGCACGGCATGCGCCACGCCCAGTCCCAGCGCCAGTTGTTCCAGCTCGCTGCGCAGCGGGCCGGACCCGGCCACCGTCAGCTGGGCCTCGGGATGGGTTTGCCGCACGATCGCGAAAGCGCGCAGCGCGCTGGCGTTGTCGTAGATGTCTTCCAGGTTGCGCGCCACCAGCAGGCGCAAGGCGCCGCGGGCACGCGATGCGCCGCCGGCGTCAAAGCGCTCCAGGTTGACGATATTGGGCACGATCACCGAATCGATGCCGTGCTGGCCGAAGACATGGGCCAGAAAGCCCGATGGCACGGCCAGCGCGGCGCAGCGGCGCAGGCTGGGGCGTATCCAGGCCGCGGCCTGCTTGAGGAAATTGGCAGCCTCGCCGCCCCGGTAGTTGACCACCACCGGCGTGCCGCGCAAGTGCGCGATCCAGATCGCCGGCGCCGCAAACAGATGCCAGGACCAGCCCGAATTGGCCATCACATGGAATACCTGCACGCGGCCGGCGGCGCGCCACAAGCCGGCGACATAGGGCAACATGCGGAACAGGGCGCGCACGCCGCGCAGCTTGCCGGTCCAGGCCGGGCGGTACGGCGCATTGGTCTGCACGAATTCCACCGCTATGCCGGCATCGCGCAGCAGGCCGGCAAGCTGCAAAGCCTGGTTGGCCATGCCGCCGGACGGTGGCGGCAAGGGGCCGACCAGCGCAATGCGCTGCACCTCCGGCGCATCCGTGGCGCACGGCACGGCGGCGAATGCTTGCTGCGGCGCGTTCATGCCAGGGCCTTCTCCGTAATGCTGCCGTAGACGTTGCGGTAGCGCGCCACGCTGGCGGTCCAGTTGCGTTCCTCTTCAACAAAGCGGCGGCCCGATTGGCGGAATTCCTGCCATTTCTGCGGCGCTTCCAGCAGCGCCAGCACCTGCTTCGACAGCGCCGCGGCATCGCCGGCGGCGAACAGCACGCCGGTACGGCCGTCGTCGATCAATTCCTTGTGGCCGCCGACGTCGGAGGCCACCATCAGGCAGCCCTGGGCCATCGCCTCCAGCGGCTTCAACGGCGTGACCAGGTCGGTCAGGCGCATCTTGTGGCGCGGGTAGCACAGCACGTCCACCAGGTTGTAGTAGCGCTGCACCTCGCTATGCGGCACGCGGCCGGTAAACACCACCTTGTCTTCGACGCCGAGCGCCCTGGCTTGCGCGCGCAGCGCCGCATCCTGCGGCCCGCCGCCCACCAGCAGCACACGGATCTCGGGACGCTGCGCCAGCATGGCCGGCAAGGCGTTGAGCAGGATGTCCAGGCCTTCATAGGCGTAGAAGGAGCCGATGAAGCCCAGCACGGTCTTGCCGTCCATGCCCAGTTGCTGCGCCAGCGCTTCGTCGCGCGCGCCGCCGACGGCGAAATCGCCGATATCGACCGCGTTCGGGATCACTTCAATCTTCCTGGCCGGGATGCCGCGCCCGATGATCTCGCTGCGCAGTCCTTCGCAGATGGTGGTGGCTGCATCGACGCGCTGCAGCGCCCAGGTTTCCATGGCGCGCGTCAATCGGTAGCGCAGGCCCCATTCCTTGCTGGTGCCGTGGTCGACCGCGGCGTCCTCCCAGAAGGCGCGGATCTCATATACCACCGGGATGCCTAGCTTGCGGCCCACGCGCAAGGCAGCCACCGCGTTCAGTGCCGGCGAGTGCGCGTGCAGCACGTCCGGCTTCACTTCCTTCGCCACTTCCAGCAGGCGCGCCGCCAGCGCGTTGATGACTGCCACCTGGTTCAGCACCGGCAGCCTGGCCAGCGGGCCGCTGGCCGGCGGCGTGCGGTAAAACTCCAGCCCGTCGACCGTTTCGCGCGCCGCACTGGACGCGCCCTGCTTCGGGCTGGTGATATGGAAGGTCTGCCAGCCGCGCGCGCGCTGCGCCTGCAGGATGGAGCGCGTGCGGAAGGTATACCCGCTGTGCAGCGGGATCGAATGGTCCAGCACGTGCAGGATACGGATACTCATGCCTGCATCTCTTTTTTCAGGAAGGCTTCAAACATCAGCAGCGACCAGATCGGGGCGCTGTAATCGCGTCGGCCGGACAGGTGCTGCTCCGCCAGTTCGCGCAGGTAGTCCTGGTTGAACATGCCGGTATCGGCCAGGGTCGGTCCCAGCAAGGCTTGCTGCACGCGCTCGCGCAGCGGGCCGCGGAACCAGGCCGCCAGCGGCACGGCAAAGCCCTGCTTGCGGCGGTACAGGATATCGTGCGGCAGGTACTTCTCCATGGCTTTCTTGAAGATGTACTTGCCCTCGCTGCCTTTCAGCTTCATGTCAGGCGGCAGGCCGGAAATCCATTCCACCAGCTTGTGGTCCAGCAGCGGCACCCGCACTTCCAGCGCGTGCGCCATCGAGGCGCGGTCGACCTTGGTCAGGATGTCGCCCGGCAGGTAGGTTTTCATGTCCAGGTACTGGATCATCGACAGCGGATTGTCGGTCGGCGATTTGGCCGCATGGCCGCGCATCACGTCGATCGCGCTATAGCCTTGCAGGCCGGCGCGGAACCTGGCCGAGAACAGGCGCGCGCGCATGGCGTCCGACATGATCGACACGCCGTGGAAATAACCTTCCACCAGGTCGCGCGACAGCGCTTCGAAGGTGGTCTTGGCGCGGAATACGCGCGGCGCCCAGTCGGCCTTCGGATAGACGCGGCCCAGGGTGCCGAATACCGGCTTGCGCAGCGCTTCCGGAATGCGTCCGCGCACGCTCTGCTCCGCCATCGCATAGCGGTAGCGGCGGTAGCCGGCCAGGTTCTCGTCGCCGCCGTCGCCCGACAGCGCCACGGTGACGCGTTTGCGCGCCAGTTGGCACACGCGGTAGGTCGGGATCGCCGAGCTGTCGGCATAGGGTTCGTCGTACAGGTGGGCCAGGGTGTCGAGCAGGCCGTAGTCGTCGGTGTCGACGGTTTCCACGAAATGGTCGGTCTTGTACAACTGCGCCACCTGCTGCGCGTATTCCGATTCGTCGAAAGCCTTGTCCTTGAAGGCGATCGAGCAGGTGTGCACGGCGCCTTCGTCGAGGCCGGCCATCATCGCCACCACGGCGGAAGAATCGACGCCACCGGACAGGAAGGCGCCCAGCGGCACTTCCGCCACCAGGCGGATCTTGACCGCTTCGCGCAGGCGCTCCACCAGCTCGCCCTGGGCATCGCTCTCGGTCATCTTTTCGTGCAGCTTGAATGGCACATCCCAGAACTGCTCCGGGACGGCCAGCGGCGCGCCGACTTTCTGGGTCAGGCGGAAACCTGGCGACAGCTTGAGCGCGCCCTTGTAGATGGTCTTCGGCTCCGGCACATACCCATAGGCGAAATAGTCTTCCACCGCATGCGGATCGATGTCGCGCGGCAGCGACGGGTGCATGCGCAGCGCTTTCAGTTCCGAGCTGAAGGCGAACCAGCCGTCCGGCGTCATGGCGTAGTACAGCGGCTTGACGCCCAGGCGGTCGCGCGCCAGGAACATCACCTGCTTGTTGCGGTCCCACAGGCCGATGGCAAACATGCCGCGGAAATGGTGCACGCAATCCTCGCCCCACTCTTCCCAGGCGTGCACGATCACTTCGGTGTCGCTCCTGGTCTTGAACGTGTGGCCGAGCGCCTTCAGCTGCGCCGTCAGTTCGCGGTAGTTGTAGATCTCGCCGTTGTAGCAGACCATCACGCTGCCGTCCTCGTTGCCGAGCGGCTGCTGGCCCATGGCGATGTCGATCACCGACAGGCGGCGGTGGCCGAAGCCCACGCCCGGCTCGATGTAGACGTCGCCCTCGTCGGGCCCGCGATGGTGCTGGGTGTCGTTCATGCGGCGCAGCAGCGCCTCGTCCACCGCGCGCTCGCCGCGCGCATCCATGATCCCTGTTATTCCGCACATGATGGTACTGGCTTTCTTATTTTGAGCTTGCGTTCGCACAAGCTGTCGTACATGTCCTGGTAGCCGGCGACCATGGCCGGCATGCTGTATTTGCGCAGCACCCGCTCGCGTCCCGCATTGCCATGGCGGCGCGCCAGCGCCGGCGCTTCCACATAGTGCTTCAGCGCGACCGCCATGGCCGCTGCATTGGACGGCGGCACCAGCTGGCCGGTGACGCCGTTGTCGATCACTTCCGGAATGCCGCCCACCCGCGTGCCCACCACCGGCAAGCCGCTGGCCATGGCTTCCAGCGCAGAGCCGGGCGTGCCCTCGGCGATCGAGGACATCACGAAGACATCCAGACTGCGCAGGATGTCCGGTACGTCGTTACGGGCGCCCGGCAGCCAGACCGCGTCGGCAATGCCGGCAGCCGCCGCCTTCTCGCGCAGCTTCTGCAGCAGCGGACCGTCGCCGACCACCGCCAGGCGCAGGCGCTCGCGCTGTTGCGGCATCAGGTCGCGCAGCAGCAGGAAGGCATCCATCAGGGTAGCGTGGTCTTTCACGTCCTGCACGCGGCCGACGGTGCCGATCACGATCTCGCCGTCGTTGAAGAAGGGCCGCGCCTCGCCTTCGCCGCGCGCGCGGAAGCGCTCGGCGTCGATGCCGTTGGCCAGCATGCGGCTCTTGGCCGGCGGCACGCCGATCACGTCGCGGTTCCACTGCTCCATGGCCGCCGAATTGGCATAGCACACGTCGTAGAACGGCAGCATCAGGCGGCGCAGGAAATTGTGCTTGCGGTTGCTGCCGTCCGGATCGGTATGGTCACGGCCATGGGCGCCGTTGACGCGCACCGGCACCCCGGCCAGCAACGCCGCCGGCGCATATTCGATGGCCGAGAAGTTATAGGTGTGCAGCACGGCCGGCTGCAGCTCGCGCAGCAGGCGCCACAGCACGCCATGGGTGGCCGGCGACAGGCCGGGCCGCTTGCCCAGCGTGTGCACGCTGACGCCCGCCTTGTTGATGCGCTTGACGAAGTCCGGGTTGACGCGCGTCAGGCACACGATGGCGTGGCGGTAGCGCTCGGCCGGCATGCGGTTGATGCGCTCGACCATGAGGTTTTCCATGCCACCAAAATCTAGCGCATACGTCAGGTGGACGATGAGGGGGATGTCGTTCATGGCAGGAAATCAGGGACGTCGGGTGAGGGCCAGCGACTGATCCAGCGGCGCGAGGTTGCTATCCAGGAAGGCACGCATGGCGGCGCGCGCCACGGCTGGGTCTTCGTCGTAAGGCGAGAATACCATCACGGCTGCGCCATCGCCGTTGCCGGACAGCAGTTTCCCCTTGATCTGTAACAATTTGCCAACATAGTTGCTGCTCGTCATGCTGCCATTCACCCAGTACCATTGCCACACCAGCAGGCGCCGCCCCTCATAGCCGAGCATGGCTTCACGCACGGCCATATGGCGGCCGCCGAAGCTTTCGTCGCGCAGGTCGGCACTGTTTTCGCGGAAGGCGGCCTTGGGCTGGCCGAGGCGGTTGCTTGAGCTGACCAGCTTGGCGCTGCCCGGGGCATCGCGGTAGAACAGCACGTTCAGGCCGACCGGCGGCGTGCCGGCAAAGAACTGGCGCAGCGTGCTGCTGGCCGGGGCATAGTCGGGCTGCCAGGACGTGAACTCCGGACCGGCCGGCGTCGGCGAGGCCAGCGCCAGCGTGGCTGCCGGCGCCAGCGGCGCGGCTTGTTCGGCGCGCGAGGCCAGCGCCGGCCACACCGCCAGCACGGCCAGCACGGCGACTGCCACCCCGGCCAGCGGACGCAATGGCAACGGCAGCGCCGGCGCGGCGGCGGCCGGGCTGCTGCTTTCCACCTGGCCGTCTTCACGCCAGAAGCTGCCGACCCAGAACAGCAGCAGCATCACGATGCCGAAGAATACCCAGCCGTAGATCAGGTGGTCGACGCCCACCGCCAACGTCATGCCGCTCAGGTGGCCCATCATCACGATCATATAGGCACGCACGCCATTGGCTGCCACCGGGACCAGGATCGAGGCCAGCACGAAGGCGGCGCGGCGCCAGGCCGTGCGGTAGCTCAGATAGGCAAACAGGCAGCCCAGGGTGATTGAGGAGATCAGGTAACGCAGGCCGCTGCAGGCATCCACCACCGACCAGTTGCCGCTGGGGATGGAGAAGTTATTACCGTCGCGCAGCACCGGGATGCCGCTCAGGCGCAGTGCATCGACCGTGAAGTTGGCGGTCAGGTCGATCAGCGGCGGCACCAGGCTTTCGCCCACCGGCACCGCGAACAGGATGAAGGCCAGCGGGAACAGCAGCGCGCCGGCAATGCGCTTGCCCAGCACCGCCAGCACGGTCAACGGCAGCATGGCGGCCAGCGCATACTGGCGCACGATGCCCACTTCGGCCAGGTCGGCCAGCAGCCAGGCCGCGCCGCAGCCGGCCAGCAGCAGCAAACCCGGCCAATACGGCTGCAGCGGCAATTCCTGCAGCGCAGCGCGCTGGCGCCATACCAGCCACAGGCTGATGGGCAGGATCAAAAAGCCGTGGGCAAAGGTTTCCGAGCGCCGCCAGATTTCGGCCACGCTCAAGGCCGTTTCGTGGAACACCAGCAGCGGCAGCAACATGACCAGGGCCACCAGCAGCGCGTTGCGGGCGGCGGCGACAGGGCTGCGGGCCGCGCCGGGCTGGGCGGCTGGTCCGGTGGAAGGTACGGTATTCATGCCGGGGTCCAAAGGGCTGGAGCTGCAGCAGCATCCTGCGCAGCAGGGGTTTCAATCATGCGATCCAGTGGCGCCAGGCGGGCATCCCAGCTATAGGCTGCCAGCACGCGGTCGCGGGCCGCCTGGCCCAGGGTGTCCAGTTCGGCTGGCGGGCCGGCCAGCGCCGCGCCAACAGCGGCGATCCATTGCTGCGCGCCGTCGGCCAGCAGCAGTTCGCGGCCGCTGCCGGCATCGATGCCTTCCAGCGCCTGCGGCGTGACCAGCACGGCCTTCGCCATCGCCATCGCTTCCAGCACCTTGTTCTGGATGCCGCGCGCCACGCGCAGCGGCGCCACCGACAGCGCTGCATGCGCCACGTAAGGCCGCACGTCGGGCACGGTGCCGGTGACCGTGATGCCCGGTTGTGCGGCCAGCGCCTGCACTTCAGCCGATGGGCGGGCGCCCACAATCACGAAGCGCAGCGCAGGGTCGCGCGCGCGCAGCGGAGGCAGCACCTCGGACGCGAACCACTGCACGGCATCGACGTTCGGCCAGTAATCCATGGCGCCGCAGAACACCAGCGCCTTGTCGCCGGCCGCATAGGGATTGGCGAAATCGCCCGGGGCGAAATAGGCGGTGTCGACGCCGTTGCTGAACCAGCCGGTGCGCGCCGCGCTTTCCGGCGCCAGGGTGCGGAACAACTCCGCTTCCGGCGCCGACACGAACAGCGACGCGTCGAAGGCGGCGGCAATCTTGCGTTCATAGCGCAGCAGGCGGCTGGCTTCATAACCGAACAGCGCACTGGCCGGCCATGGCTTGCGCTCGGCGTACTGGCGCCATTTGTCGGAATCGACGTCGCAGAAGTCGATGATGCGGCGCGCTTGCGGCCAGGGTTCCGCAAACTGCGCCATCGGCGAGGAGAACACCACGATGCGCCTGATGCCGTGCTGCTGCATGGCCTGGTTCACCCAGCCTTGCAAACCGGCGTCGCGGTAGTAGTCGTAGGACAGCGCGCGGTCGCGCAGCATGGCGCCCAGGCTGCGCACGCGCGCGGCGCGCGGCGACAGTTTGGCAAAGTGCGACGAAGCACACACCGCCTGCACGGCGGGCACATGCTGCCAGTCGTCCGGATCGTCGACAAAAGTGGCCAGGTGCACGCGATAGCGTTGCGCCAGGTGCTTGAGCAAATGCCAGGAGCGGATCTTGTCGCCCTTGTTCGGCGGATAGGGCATGCGATGCACCAGCAGCAGCAGGTCGTCCACGATTTACCCCAGGTTCTTGACGATGAAAGGGCCGAGCGCATTCGCCAGCGGCAGCGGCATCGCCTTCCACAGTTTGATGAAAAGCTGGTATTTCGGGTTCAGCGGGTTCACGTCCGGCAGCGCGTCGGCCGCGAACAGCTGGTATTCGTAAGGCAGCGGCTGGGCCGTGAAGCCCCAGTTCTTCTTGAAGTCGAAGGCGCCGGTGCCTTTCTTGCTGCGGCCGAAATCGAACATGCGGTAGCCTTTGGCGGCCGAGGCCTGCATCAGGTTCCAGTACATGAAGTCATTGCCGGCCACTTCGCGCGCGATATCCATGCCGCCGCCATAGTAAGGCAGCACTTCATCGCGGAAGAAGAAGCTCAGTACCCCGGCCACCAGCTTGCCGTCCTGCGTGATGACGCGCACCTCGCAGTCGTCCTGGAAGGTTTCCTTCAGCAGGGCAAAATATTTCTTCGGGAATACCGGGGTGCCGAGGCGGTGCACGCTGTGGGCATAGGCGGTGAACATGCGGTCGACGTTGCCGTCCACCTCGCCTTGCAGCTCGAGCTTGATGCCCTTGCGTACCATCGCGCGCTGCTTGCGCGGGATGGCGTTCATATTCTCTTCGTCGTTGCCGCTGATCGCCTTGCGGAAGGTGTAGTACAGGTCCTTGCCCTGCCATTTCGGATCGTCCGGATGGGCGGGCGCGTAGTTGCGGTACTCCAGGTGGCCGACGCCAAGCGCGGCGGCCAGTTCTGCGGCGGCCTTGTCCAGCAATTGGCGCGCGGTGTCGGTGCTGGCTGCCACGCCGCCGTAGACGCAGAACGGCAGGGAGGCGAGGTAGTGGCCGAACATGCGGCTTTTCATGCGCGCCAGCGGCAGCACGCCGGTGATCACGCCGCCTTCTTCCACATAGAAGAACCAGGTCGGGTGGCCATAGCATTGCTCGATGACGGTTTGCCAGCCGCTGCGGTGGAAGAAGGTCGCTGCGGGGCAGGCCTGGACGAAGGCGTCCCAGCGGGCGCGTTCGTCGGCGCCGCTGCCGAGCAACTGGACCAGAACCGGCGAAGCGGGGCCTGGCCCTTGGGTCTGGGCCTGGCTTACCGGTTTGCTGGCAGCCACCGCCAGCGCAGTCGCCGCTTCCGCTTCGGCCTTGGCCCGTGCCGCGCGGCGCTCTGCCGCCGCTTCGATAATCGAGGTCATTGCTGCCCCAGGAAAATGCGGTCCATGCGATCCCACGCGAAATCGCGCGTCAGGGCCCTGATGCGCGACTCCATGCGATGCAGGTTGACGTAGTGGCGGAAGCGCGTCTTCAGTCCCAGGCCTGCAGGACGCGGCTGGCCGGGATCGAGCTCCCACGGATGACAGTAGAAAATGGCTGGCTGGCCGTCTTCCCTGTTCACGCGGCGCATCATGCCGCGCGACAGCGCATACGGCAGCAGGCGGAAATAGCCGCCGCCGCCAGCCGGCAGGTTGCGCTGGCCGATGCGCACCGTGGTGATCGGCACTTCCAGCAAGCCTTGCTCGCCGTTCGGGTGGAAAGCAAAGCGCGGCGCATCCGGCATGCCGTAATGGTCGTGCGCAATCGGGTAAATCGAGGAGCTGTAACGGTAGCCCGCCTCCTGCAGCACATCGAGCGCCCACAGGTTGGCCGGGCCGATCGAGAAGCTGGGTGCACGGTAGCCGATCACCTGCTGGCCGCCGATGTCTTCCAGGATTTTCTTGCTGCTGGCAATATCTTCCATGAACTGCTGGCGCGACTGGTCGGACGCGCGCAGGTGGCCGTAGCCGTGGCTGGCCAGTTCATGGCCGCCAGCCACGATACGGCGCACCATGTCCGGATAGCGTTCGGCGATCCAGCCCAGCGTGAAAAAGGTGCCCTTGGCCTTGCCGTCGTCCAGGATGCCGAGCACGCGGTCGATGTTGGCTTCCACCCGGCACTCGCGCTGGGGCCAGCTCTCGCGGCTGATGTGCGGCGCGAACGCCGACACCTGGAAGTAGTCTTCCACGTCGATGGTCATCGCATTGCGAACGGCCGCGCCCATGTTCAGCCCCGCGCCTTCAGCCAGTCCAGCACGATGGCGGCAATGCGCTCGGCGGCGCGGCCATCCCAGAAGTGCGGGATGCGGCCGGCCTTGCCGGCGCCGGCCAGCTGCGCTTCGTAGGCGGCCATGATGTGCGCCGGGTCGTTGCCGGCGATGGTGTTGGTGCCTTGGTCGACCGTGATCGGGCGCTCGGTGTTGTGGCGCAGCGTGATGCACGGCGTGCCCAGCGCGGTCGTCTCTTCCTGGATGCCGCCGGAATCGGTCAGCACCACGCGGGCATCCTTCATCAGGCCCAGCATCTCCAGGTAGCCCATGGGCGGCAACAGCAGCACTTCCGGGCGGTCCAGCAGGTGGCTCAGGCCGAATTTCTCGATGGTGGCGCGGGTGCGCGGGTGCACCGGGAAGATCACCGGCGTGCGCTCGGAGATCCTGGCAGCGGTTTCCAGCAGGCCTTGCAGCACGGCCTTGTCGTCCACGTTCGACGGGCGGTGCAGGGTCAGCACGGCGTATTCGCCCTTGCCGGCCTTGAAGTCCGCGCGGCCGGCGTCGGCTGCGATTTGCGGCGCCGGGATGGCGCGCGCCAGGTTGGCGCGCAGGGTATCGATCATCACGTTGCCGACGAAGTGCACGCGCCCGGCGCCGATGCCTTCCTTGGCCAGGTTGTCGGCGCCGCTCTCCTCGGTGGTAAACAGCAGGTCGGACAACTGGTCGGTCAGCACGCGGTTGATTTCTTCCGGCATGGCACGGTCGAAGCTGCGCAGGCCCGCTTCCACGTGGATCACCGGCACGCCCTTCTTGGCCGCCACCAGCGCGCAGGCGATGGTGGAATTGACGTCGCCCACCACCAGCACGGCGGCCGGCTGCACTTCATCCATGGCCGGCTCGAAGCGCTTCATCACTTCGGCGGTCTGCTGGGCGTGGCTGCCGGAGCCGACTTCCAGGTTGATGTCCGGGCTCGGGATGCCCAGCGCATCGAAATACTGCTGGTTCATGGCCACGTCGTAGTGCTGGCCGGTATGCACCAGCAGCGCTTCAACCTGCGGTTTCAGTTGGGCGAAAGCTGCCATGATCGGCGCCATCTTCATGAAATTCGGCCGCGCGCCGACGACGCACAGGATACGGAAGGCACTCATTCGTTGCTGTCCTGGTGGATGTTGTAAGACGAAGGCGAACGCACGATCTTCTTCAGGATCGACAGCACCGACGCCAGGGATTTTTCAACGCGCATCATGCGTTCGTCCAGCACCGCCGGGTACTGGCTGCCGAACATCATGCCCGCTTCCATGTCTTGATGGGCCGCGCCATTGGCAGCCGGCGCGGCGGCGCCATCGCCGGCCGCAGCGGCCGGCGGCGGCTGGAACTCCTGCTGGATGTCGCGGATCACCGTCTCGACGTCGGCATCGGAGAACTCCGTCATCTCTTCCAGGAAGCCCATCAGCAGCAGGCGGTCCATCAGGTGGTTGGTCTTGCGCGGGATGCCGCCGGTGTACTCGAATACGGCGGCATAGGCGGCCGGCGTCAGGTGCGGGTTGCCGCTCCAGCCGACGGTGCGCATGCGGTGCTCGATATAGGCATTGCTTTCGCTGCTGTCCATCGGGCCCAGGTGGTAAGTCGCGATGACGCGCTGGCGCAACTGCGACATGCCGGGGCTGTGCAGGGTGGCGCGGAATTCCGGCTGGCCCAGCAGGAAAGTCTGCAGCAGCGATTTCTCGTCGGTCTGGAAATTGGACAGCATGCGCAATTCTTCCACCACTTTCGGCGTCAGGTTCTGCGCTTCGTCAACCACCAGCAGCGCGCGCTTGCCTTCCTGCTCACACTGGCGCAGGAAGATTTCCAGGCGGCCCAGCAGGGTGGTCTTGCTGGCGGTATCTTCGCATGGCAGGCCGAAACCGCCGACCACGCCGCGCAGCACGTCGTCGGAATTGAGGTGGGTGTTGACCAGGTGGCAGGTGACGATCTTGTCCGACTCGATCTGGTTGAACAGGTTGCGCACCAGGGTGGTCTTGCCGGCCCCGACTTCACCGGTAATCACGATGAAACCTTCGCCCTGCGACAGGCCGTACTCCAGGTAAGCCATGGCCCGTTTATGGCCTTTGCTGCCGAAGAAGAAATGCGGGTCGGGCCGCAGGCGGAAGGGCTTGTCGCTTAGCCCGTAGTAACTTTCATACATGGCAAACCTTACTGCTTAAAATTTGGTTGTCAGCGTGGCGGCCACGGCATTTTCCGTGTACTGCTGGCCGCCCACGCCGGAGGAACCCTTCACGTGGCGCAGCTCCAGGATGCCGCTGGTGCGCGAGCTGTAGGTGCGCGACAGGTTGAAGCGCAGGTCGCGGTGCTGGCTGGTGCGCGCATCGCTCAGCGATTTGATGTTCATGGCGTTGCCGATCAGGCTGGCCACGGTCTGCGCCCCCGGCCGGTAGCTGATGCTGGCCATGGCGCCGGTCTGCTCGGTATTGTCGTTGAGCGACAGCAGCGAACTGCCCAGCAGGGCACTGTCGACCTGCTGGCTGGACAGCATCTGGCGCTTGTTCTTGAACACGCTAAGGGTGCTGGTGGTGCGCGCCAGTTGCCAGGCCACCGAAGCGTTCAACTGCTTCTGCAGCGAATAGCGGTTGCTGAGGAAGTTGACGCTGGTGGCCAGCGAGGGCGGCAGACCGGCCGACTGGATATAGGCCTGCACCGCGGCAGCCCGCAGCAGCGGGTCGGGAATCTGGGCGCGGAACAGGTTGTCCAGCATGGCGGCGGTGTCGATGGCTTGCGGCAGGAGGAACTGGCTGCGCGAGCTGCTCACCGAATCGCTGTACACCACATTCCAGACGGTGCCGCGGCTGCGGTGCTGCAGCGCCAGGCTGTAGCTGGGGCCATAGAAGCGGTGGCCGGCCGACGCCTGCACCGAGGTGCGCGCCGAAGGGGTCCATTGCAGGTTGGCGCCGTAGGCCGCACCGGACTGGGCCCCGCCCAGGCCGCTGTAATCGTAATCGTCATAGCCGCCGAACACGCCAACGTTCAGCTGCTGCGTGGCGGCATAGCGCAAATTGACATTGGCGGCCTTGGAACTGGTGGTTTGCGAGCGGTTGGCGCCGCCGGGAACCGGCAGTTCCTCGTCGATCACCGCGCGCATCATGCTGGCATCCCAGCTGAAGCGGCGGAAGGTGGGACCGCTGCTCAACTGCCCGCTGAGGGTATTGCCATCGCTGCGGCGCATGCCGACGTTATCGGTGCTCAGGGAATCGTGGCTGTAGCGCAGCTCGCCATTGGCAAAGGCGCCGAAGCGGTGCACCAGGTAAGGGCTGACGCGGTAGCTGCGCACTTCATTGCGGTTGGTGCCGGCATAGCCGTTGCCGGCCTGCAGCGGGCCAAAGGCCGACGTCGCTTGCTGGTGGATGCCGGCCTGGGCATCGAGGAACAGCATTTCCTCCACCAGGCGCGCCTTCAGCCGGCTGTTCAAGTCCTGGCTGTGGCGCTTGGCGCTGTTCGGGCGCCCGCCGGCATATTGGTACAGGTTGAGTGCGTAGTCGAGGCTGAAGTCGAACCGTTGCGAACGGTTCAGCAGCTGGAAGCCGGGCGTGAGCTGCAGCACGAAGCCGCCTTCGGCGCGCTCGTCCGGCGCCAGGGCGACGTTGTCGGAATAGGTGCCGCGCGCAATGGCGGTCGGCGTGAAATCCCACGCGGCCTGGGCCGGGAACGCTGCGCACAAGCCCGCTGCCAGCGGCAGCAGGGCCAGGCGGCTGCGCTTAGCCATAGTGATAATCATAGGTTTCAGTACCCGGGAATTCACGCGACTTGTTGTAGATCAGGTTGACGTTGCTCAAGCCCTCGAGCTGGCGCAGCGACTCCTTGACCGCGTGCTGGGTGGTACGTTCCGACTCCACCACCATCACGATCTGGCCCATGTTCGAGGCCAGCACATGCGATTCGGAAGTCAGCAGCAGCGGCGGCGAATCGAAGATCACGATACGGTCCGGGTAGCGGTTCGCGATTTCATTCACCAGGTTTTTCATCATGTGCGAGGCCAGCAGCTCGGTCGCGCGCGGCGAGCTGGTGCCGGCCGGCAGGATCGACAGCGTGTTGACATTGGTGCGCAGCATGACGTCGGCCATGTCGACATTGTCGTCCAGCAGGATGTCCATCAGGCCGCGCTGGGCCGGCAGGCCCAGTGTGCGCAGCACCGACGGGCGCGCCACGTCGGCGTCCACCAGCAGCACGGTGTGGTCGAGTTCCATGGCAATGCTCATGGCCAGGTTGATGGCGCAGAAAGTCTTGCCTTCGCCCGGCAGCGAGCTGGTAATCATGATCAGGTTGCCCGGATTGTCGCCCGGCTTGCGGGCAGCGAAGGCGCGCTTGATCAGCGGGCGCTTGATGATGCGGAAGTCTTCCACCAGCGCGGTACGGCCGCCGGCGGCCGTGACCAGCCCCGACTCATGCATGCGCATCAGGTCCAGTTCCACGGTATGGGTGGTGCGGCGGCTGGCATCGCCATGCGGCTGCAAGGTGGCCATGCCCGACACCACAGGTGCCGCGACAGGCGCTGCCGGCACTGCCGGCGCAGGGGCCGGCGCTGCTGCAAGCGGGGCCGCAGCAGCCGGGGCTGGGGCAGCAGCCGGAGCAGCAGCGGCCGGGGCCGCGTGGACTGCTTCAGCTACCGGTGCCGCGGCCGGTGCCGGAGGGATGATGGCCTCGGCAGCGGCGTCGGCAGGACGCGGATGCCCGAGGCGGTTGGCGGCTTTTTCAATAATGCTCACTTGGTGGACTCCCTGGGTGTTGCGCAGCTCAACCGGCGCGCAGCAAGGTAACGGTCATGACACCGCCAAAGGCGGTCAGCAGCGAGGCCACAGCCAGGCCGAAGGCATACAGCCGGCGCCGGCGCGAGGAGCGCTGCTGCTCGGTCCAGTTCATGCCAATGGTGCCGAGGATAGGCACGCCGGTGACTTCGCGCAGGCTGTGCTGGCTGAGGAAGGTAGGACGGACCTGGCTCATCAGGAAAGCACTGCCCAGGCCGGACAGCAGGGCTGCCACGAACACGATCGAGTAGAAGCGGGCGCGATTCGGGCCGACCGGGGTTTGCGGCACGATCGGCGGGTCGATCACGCGGAAACTCATCATGTCGGTCGCCGAGCTGAGGTCGCCGGACAGCTTGGCCGCTTCGCGGCGCTGCACCAGCTTCTCATAGTTTTCCTTGTTGATCGAGTAGTCGCGGTTGAGCTGGGCCAGTTGCGCTTCCACTTCCGGCGCAGCCGAGCTCTGCGAACGCATGCGCTCCATGCGCGAGGAGTATTCGCCGACGCGCGCCCGCAGCGACGCCACCCGCGCTTCTTCCGCCGACAGCGCCACATTCATCTGCTGCAGCATCGGGCTGTACCCCATGCCCGGGTCGCCGTTCTTGGCCGCCTTCTTGGCCTCATCCTTCTTGCGCTGCTGCAGGTTGGCAATCAGGCGCTTGGTGGAAATAATGTCCGGATGTTCCTCGGTGTACTGCATGCGCAGGCTGTCGAGCTGCTTTTCCAGCGTCGAAATACGGCCGTCGAGTTCCGGGTTGGCGATATTGGTGGCATCGGCAGCGGGCGCCATGTCTTCGCCGGCAATCTGGCGTTTGATGGCATTGCGCGCCTGCTCGGCTTCCAGCAGTTCCAGGCGCGCCTGGTTCAGTTTTTCCGACAGGTCGCCCAGGTTGGACGAGTAGTCGGTGCCCTGGCGGGGCAGCAGGCCCATGTGGCGGATCTTGAATTCCTTCAGCGCATTCTCGCCGGCTGCCAGGCGTTCTTCATACATCTTGATCTGGTCGTCGATGAACTGCACGGCCTTTTCCGAGTCCTGCTTCTTGCCGCCAAACGAGCCTTCGACGAAGATGGTCAGCAGCGCCTGCACCACGTCCTTGCCCAGTTTCGCGTTCTCGTTCTTGTAGGAGATAGTGTAGATGTCGTCGCGCTCGGTGCCGGTGACCTTGATCGCGGTCATCAGCTCGTCAACCTGCTTTTCCTTTTCCTTGCTGTCCTTGGCCTTGATATCCAGGTCCACCATGCGCAGCACGCGCTCCACATTGGGGCGGCTGATCAGGGTACGGCGCATGAACATCACTTGCTGCTCGACGTTGGGCGTGGTGGTCATGCCCGACATCAGCGGCTTCAAAATACTCTGGGTATCGACATACACCCGGGCCGAGGCCTGGTAGTCATTGGGCAGGCGGTACACCACCGCCCAGCCGATCACGGCGACCAGCCAGGCGATTGCTACTGCATACCAGCGGTATTTCCCGATTGCCTTTAAGAAGGTCAACAGCAATGCCAAAATTTCTGCCATCTCGATCACTCATCCCTGGTTAGGCAGGCAAACTGTCGCAATGCCCACATCTAATATTGCCTAAATAACATCTAATCTCTATCATACAGCAGAACGCGCTGCCTGTTACTATTAATTTATGTCTGTTGCGCACTGCTGACGAAAAGAATTTAACATTTCCCTATGGCAATTCACCACTTTGGAGGCGGCATGCTCAAGCTGATTTCACTTTTCCTGGCAGCCTGCCTGGGCTGCGCCAGCCCGCTGGCCGGGGCCGCTCCGCTGCCGCGCACCATTGCCGCGGTCAAGCCCAGCGTGGTCGGCATCGGCACCTTCAACCGTACCCGCAGTCCCGCCATCGTATTCCATGCGACCGGCTTTGTGGTGGGTGACGGACTGTCGGTTATCACCAATGCCCATGCGGTCACCGCGCTCGATTCGGAAAAGCTGGAAACCCTGGGCATCGTCACCGGCAAGGGCGACCAGCTGCAGTTCCGCGAGGCCAGCGTGGTCACCATCGACCGCGCGCACGACCTGGTGCACCTGCGCATGAAAGGCGCGCCGCTGCCGGCGTTGACCCTGGGCAGCAGCGATATGCTGGACGAAGGAAGTGACCTGGTGTTTACAGGTTACCCGCTGGGCATCATGCTGGGCCTGAACCCGGTCACCCACCGCGCCCTGCTGGCGGCGCAGACGCCGGCCATCCTGCCGACCCCGAATTCGCGCGGCCTCAACCCGCGCGCCGTAATGCAGCTCCAGCGTGGCGCACCGTTCACGATTTACCAGCTCGACGGCACGGCTTACCCCAGCAATAGCGGCAGCCCCGTGTATGATCCCGAAACCGGCGCCGTGGTGGCGGTAATTAATATGACCCTGGTCAAGGGCATGAAGGAAAGCGCGATTTCCGACCCCAGCGGCATCAGCTATGCCATCCCGGTGCGCCACGTGCATGAGCTGCTGCAGCAGGGCGGCGCACAAAAATAGCAAGGTAAAATTGCAAGACTCGTGGTATAACAGGCAATGCTAAAAAGCAAACAAGGAGAATAAAGTGAATATGCAAACCAAGCTGGCCCGCCTCTTCGCCGCGAGCGCCGTGGTGCTCGGTGCACTGGGCCTGGGCGGCTGCTCCACGCCCCACAGTGGCGCCCCTGCCGATGCCGGCGTCGTGCCGCAAACCGACTACCTGATTGGTCCTGGCGATAACCTGAGCATCATCGTCTGGCGCAACCCGGAAGTGTCGCAAGTGGTGCCGGTGCGCCCGGACGGCAAGATCACCACCCCGCTGGTGGAAGACTTGCCGGCCAGCGGCAAGACCTCGACCGAACTGGCGCGCGATATCGAAAAAGCGCTGGCCAAGTTCATCCAGCAGCCGGTCGTCACCGTCATCGTCACCGGCTTCGTCGGTACTTATGGCGAACAGATCCGGGTAATCGGCCAGGCCGCCAAGCCGCAATCGCTGCCTTACCGCCGCGATATGTCGATCCTGGACGTGATGATTGCCGTGGGCGGCGTTACCGAGTTTGCCGCCGGCAACAAGGCCAGCATCATCCGCATGGTCGACGGCAAGCAGCAGCAGTTCACCGTGCGCTTGAACGACCTGATCAAGGATGGCGATATTTCGGCCAATGTGCCGATGCGCCCGGGCGATATCCTGGTGATTCCGGAGAGCTTCTTCTAAACTGGAAGTATCAAACGGATAGTTTCCTGTAGGTGTCGAGAATTCTTACAGTTCAAGATAGTATGATAGCCGGCCGAGGGGTTTCCTGAGCCCTTCTGGCGAGGCTAAGCGCCTGATTTTCCAGCTATTCCATAGGGGAAACTCGTATCTGGAACGGTACTTGCTTCTTCACTAAGTATCGCGGGTGGCAGAGCTGCCCTTCTCAATTCGCAAGGACGACGACGTGGCCATTGAACAACAGCCAGGCAAGCAACTGAGCGCTAAAGGCGCTGCGCGCCGCCGCTTTACCCGCGCCGGTGCCGCAGCATCCGGCGTTCTATTGACCCTGCACAGCCAGCCCGGCATGGCAGCGGTCGTTTGCGCCGGCCCTTCCGGCTTCCAGTCCGGCCTGGTCAGCGCTCGCCCTAACGATCCGGGCGCTTGCGCCGGCAAATCGCCTGGCGCGTGGAAAAACACCGACCCGGCGCCGGACGGCAGCACCAATGGCAACGGCAAAGGCAAGGGCGGCGGCAAGAACCCGACCCCATCGCCGCTGCCGGACAAGATCTGGCCGGCCGGCGCGCTGCCGACCGATAAATTCCGCACCGTGTTCACCTGTACCCTGGAGATGAACAATACCTACGGCTCGGACACCTGCACCCTGGACTACATCCTGGGCAACGCCGCCAGCTTCGACAAATACCAGCTCGGCGCGCACCTGGTCGCTGCCTACCTGAACGTGCTGGCCGGCCTGTCCGGCTTCCAGACCGTGCCGATGCTGCAGAACATCTGGAACGAGCTGCGCGACACCGGTCACTTCAGCCCGACTGCCGGCGTGCAGTGGGATGCCAAGCAAGTGGTCGACTACCTGTCCGGTACCATGGGTTGATGCCGGTGCAGTGGCAACTGGTGCCGGGCCAGTCCCTGCTGCATCGTCGCTGGGACGGCCAGGTCGTGCTGTACAACGAAGTATCCGGCGCCACCCACCTGCTGGACGACCAGACCCTCGACCTGCTGCAAGCCTTGCGCGATGGCGAACTGGGGCCCGAAGACTGGGCCGATCCCGAGCTCCAGCTTGCCTTTAACGACTTGCGCAAGCTCTACCTGGTGGAACCATGCTGACCGTGGCCTCGCTGGCGCCAGGCGCCCTGCAGGCGCGCCTGGCGGGCGATGGCTTGCGCCTGCGCACCGGCCGCTTCAGCGTCCGGCTGCAGGCCGCCATGCCCAGCGTGGCGACCGGCATCGGCCAGCTTTACGGCGACTACCCGCTGCTGCAGGATAGCGATTTCGCCGATTTCCACCTGCAGCTGGTACGCCCCCGATCGGCGCGCCGCTGGCTGCGGCCGCAAGTGCGGTTGCACTGCGACGGCTATGAGATGTTCCAGCCGATGCCCTTGCAGCACGCCTTCCCCATGTTCGAATGGGGCTTGAACTGGTGCGTGTCGAGCCGCGCCCACCGCTACCTGATCGTGCATGCCGCCGTGCTGGAACGCCAGGGCCGCGCCGTGATCCTGCCGGCCCCGCCCGGCTCAGGCAAGAGCACGCTGACAGCGGCCCTGTCCGGCAAGGGCGGCTGGCGCTTGCTGTCCGACGAACTGACCCTGCTCGAACTCGACACCGGCCTGCTGGTGCCCAACCCGCGCCCGATCAGCCTGAAGAACGCTTCGATCGACATCATCCGCGCCTATGTGCCCGATGCGGTGCTGAGCACGCCGGTGCATGACACCACCAAGGGTACCGTGGCCCATATGCGCGCACCGGGCACTGCCGTGGCGCGCGCCGCCGATTGCGCGCAGCCGGCCTGGATCGTGTTCCCGCATTACAGCGCGGGTGCCGCCACCACGCTGGAACCGCTGGCGCGCGCCGCCACCTTCATGGAATTGGCCGGCAACAGCTTCAATTACAGCGTGCTCGGCGCAGCCGGCTTCCATGCCCTGGGCCGCCTGATCGAGCAGGCGGCCGGCTTCCGCTTCCGCTATAGTGCGCTGGATGAAGCCCTGGACACCTTTGCCTGCCTCCATGAAAGCTGACGTGCCGCTGCTGCTGCGCGCCCTGCGCGCGCCGCAGCAGCTGGCCGGCCTGCCGCCCGCGGACTGGGACCTGCTGCTGCGCCAGGCCGCCAATGCCAACCTCAGCGCGACCGTGCACGACTGGCTGGAGCAGCACGGCGTGCTGGCGCAAGCCTTGCCGCAAGCGCGCGAGCAACTGTCGTGGGCGGCCGTGATGGCACGGCGCCACCGCCAGGCCACTTATTGGGAAATCCGCCTGATCGGCAAGGCGCTGGCCGGGCTCGGCCTGCCGCTGCTGCTGCTGAAAGGCGGCGCCTATGCCGCGGCCGGCCTGCCGCCGGCCGCCGGCCGCCTGTTTTCCGACATCGACATCCTGGTGCCGGAAGACAGCCTGCCGCAAGTGGAAGCGGCCCTGATGCGCCACGGCTGGGTCGGCACCCACCACGACAACTACGACCAGCGCTATTACCGCGAATGGATGCACGAGCTGCCGCCGATGATGCACGTGCTGCGCCAGACCGCCATCGACGTGCACCATACCATCCTGCCGCGCACCGCTGCCCAGCGTCCCGACGCGCAACTGCTGCGCGCCTCTGCCAGGCCGCTGGCCGGCGACGGCGCGGCGCCCGGCACCGCCATCCTGGCGCCGCTGGACATGGTGCTGCACAGCGCCACCCACCTGTTTGCCGACGGCGAATTCGACAAGGGCTTGCGCGACCTGTGGGACCTGCACTGCCTGCTCACCCATTTCGGCGCCCACGAAGCGGGCTTCTGGGAAGCGCTGCCGGCCCGCGCGCGCCGGCACCAGTTGCAGCGCTTCATGTTCTACGGCTTGCGCTACAGCGCCATGCTGCTCGGCACCGAAGTCCCGCCGGCCACCCTGGCTGCCATGGCGCCCGACGGCCCGCCGCCGGCACTGCTGGCGCTCATGGATGCGCTGTTCACGCGCGCCCTGTTGCCGCACCACCCGAGCTGCCGCAGCGCCGGCAGCGCGCTGGCCGACTTCCTGCTGTACGTGCGCGGCAACTGGTTGCGCATGCCGCCGCTGCGCCTGGCGCGCCACCTGTTCCATAAGGCATTTTTGACGCCCAAAAACTCCCAGGATGCAGCCGCATAACGGCAGCAACTGCCAGCCGCCGCCCGCTACAATGGCTGGGACATCGCTTTGCACGGAGCATGCATGCGACTCCTTGCCCTCGTGGCGGCCAGCCTGCTGGCCCACGCTGCCTGCGCGCAGAATGCCGCCACCCTGTTTGAACAAGCCCAGCGCCTGGAACACGGCGAAGGCGTAGCGCGCGACCTGGACCAGGCAGCAGCGCTGTACTGCCGCGCCGCCCGGCTCGGCGCTGCCGACGCGCAATATGCCCTGGGCTGGATGTATGCCAACGGGCGCGGCGTGGTGCACGACGATGGCGTGGCCTGGCGCCTGTTCGGGCTCGCTGCCGAGCAAGGCCACGCGGCCGGCGCACGCATGCGGGCGCTGTTGCCTGGCGCACCCTCGGCGGCGCTGCCGGCCTGCATGGCGCCCGATCCCGCGCTTGAGCTCGACCTGGCCTTGCCGATTCCCGACTACAACGCTGCCACGCCGCAGTTGCGCGCGCTGGTCGACCGGCTGGCGCCGGAATATGCAATCGAACCGGCCCTGGCGCTGGCCGTCATCGCAGTCGAGTCAGGCTTTAACCGCAGCGCCGTATCGCCCAGGGATGCGCGCGGCCTGATGCAATTGATCCCCGCCACGGCTGCGCGCTTTTGCGTGCTGGACGCCTTCAACCCGGAGCAGAACCTGCGCGGCGGCTTGGCCTACCTGCGCTGGCTGCTGGCGCGCTACAGCGGCGACGTCACGCTGGCCACGGCGGCCTACAATGCCGGCGAACAGGCAGTCGACCAGTACCGCGGCGTGCCGCCTTACGACGAGACGCGCGCCTATGTGCGGCGGATCGGCAAGCTGTACGGCAAATCGAATCATCCTTTCGCGGCAGCGGCGCCGGAACGCTGCGTGCACCAGATGGCAATTCGCTCACGCCGATGATATGCTTGCCCGATGGAATGGGACGCGATCATCATCGGCACCGGCATGGGCGGCGCGCCACTCGGCTACGCGCTGGCAAAGGCCGGACAGCGCGTGCTGTTCCTTGAAAGAGGCAAATCCCATCTGCAGCCGGGGGCGCTGGCCAACAGCTACGCCGAAACCCACTTCCCGGCCCCGGCCGCACCGGGCCCGCAGCACCGCGCGACCTTGCAGCGCGCCGGCCGCTACAGCGATACCATCCGCACCAACGCCGGCCCGCGCACCCAGCATTTCGTGCCCTTCATCGGCAGCGGCACCGGCGGTTCCAGCGCGCTGTACGGCATGGTGCTGGAACGCTTCTTCCCCGCCGACTTCGCGCCGCGCGCCCAGCACCCCCAGGCCGCCGAGGCCACGCTACCGGCGGCCTGGCCGATCGGCTACGACCAACTGCTGCCGCATTACGAAGAGGCGGAGCGGCTGTTCCGCGTGCGTGGCACGCCGGATCCGCTGCGCGCCGACCGCAGCGGCGACTGGGCGGCGCACTTCCGCGCGCCGCCACCGCTGACGCCGGCTTCCGGCGAACTGTTCGCGTTCTTCCAGCAGCGTGCGCTGCATCCCTACCGCCTGCCGCTGGCCTGTGAATTCGTGGCAGGCTGCGATGCCTGCCAGGGCTATCTGTGCGACCGCCAATGCAAGAACGACGCCAGCCGCGTCTGCCTGCAACCGGCCCTGTCGCAGCATGGCGCCACGCTGATGGATGAATGCGAGGTGGTGCAGCTGGAAGCCACGCGCGAGGCCGTCACTGGCGTGGTCTGCCAGCAGCGCGGCCAGCGCCTGACCTTGCGCGGCAAGCTGGTGTTCCTGGCCGCCGGCGCGCTGGAAACGCCGCGCCTGCTGCTGCAATCGGCGTCCGAACACTGGCCGCAAGGCCTGGCCAACGATTCCGGCCTGGTGGGGCGTAACCTGATGCGCCACCATATCGACCTGTACGTGATCAAGCCCAGCACCCCGGCCGGCTTCGACAACCGGCAAAAGGAATTCGGCTTCAACGATTTCTACCAGCGCGACGGCATGAAACTGGGCTCGGTGCAATCGTTCGGCCGCCTGCCGCCGGTGCCAGTGCTGGCCGCTTCGATGGAAGACGACATCCGGCAAGGCGCCCTGCCCTGGCTGGCGCCGCTGTTCAAGCTGGCGCAGCCGGTGCTCAGGCCGCTCCTCAGGCAGTTCGTGCACGAGCGCCTGGTGCTGGCCACCACGCTGGAAGACTTGCCCTATGCCGACAACCGCGTCACGCCGGCCAGCGGCGATGCGCGCCTGGCACTCGACTACCGCGTGCGCCCGCACGATACGGCGCGCATCGAGGCCATGCGCAGCCTGATGAAAGCGGCGCTCAAGCCTTACTCCTTCGACCTGGTGAAACAGGCCGACAACAACCAGCGCATCGCCCACGTGTGCGGCACCTGCCGCTTCGGCAGCGATCCGCGCAGCAGCGTGCTCGATGCCAACAACCGCGCCCACGGCCTGTCCAACCTGTACGTGGTGGATGGCTCCTTCTTCCCGTCCAGTGGCGGGACCAATCCCAGCCTGACCATTGCTGCCAACGCCTTGCGCGTGGCGCGCCACCTGACAGGAAAAGGAGCTTTCAATGATCAAGCTTGAAGACTTGCGCGGCCACTGGGCGCTGGTGACCGGCGCCTCGGGCGGCATCGGCGCCGAATTCGCGCGCGAACTGGCGCGCAACGGCGTCAACGTGGTGCTGGTGGGGCGGCGTGAGGAACGCTTGCGCGAGCTGGAGCAGCACGTGGTGCACGAGCTGGGCGCGCGGGCCGAAGTAGTACGCGTCGACCTCGCCAGGCCGGGCGCGGTGGCGCACATCAAGGAACGGCTCGATGCGGTTGGCATCCGCATCCGCCTGCTGTGCAATATCGCCGGCATGGGGCGCTGGAACCGGCTCGAACACTGGGAGCTCAAGGACTACCGCGACATGATCGAGGTGAACAACAGCGCCATGGTGGAAATGTGCTACCACTTCCTGCCCGACCTGGCATCGCATCAGGGCAGCGCGGTAATCAATGTCTCTTCGCAGGCCAGCTACCAGCCGGTACCTTACATGGCGGTGTACGCCGCCTCGAAAGCCTTCGTGCAAAGCTTCAGCCAGGCCCTGCATGGCGAATGGAAGGAGCGCGGCATCCTGGTGCAAACCCTGGTGCCGGGACCGACCGATACCGAGTTCGATGCCAAGGCCGGCGCCTATGCCAGCGCGCTGACCACGCGCGGCAGCACGGCGCAAGTGGTGAAGGCTTCGCTGGCCGGCCTGGCCAAGGGCGATCCCGTGGTGGCCTCGATCAAGGGCACCTACAAGCAGCGCTTCTTCGCCGGCCTGTTCCCGCACAGCATGGTGATCCGCGAAGTGGCCAAGATGTTCAAGCCGCCACAGTAAATAGAAAAGGGACGTACCCGAGGGTACGTCCCCATCTAATTTCCTTGAATCGTCGCTGCTTAAGCGCGGCGACGCAGGCGAGCCAAGCCCAGCAGGCCAACGCCCATCAGCAACATGGTGCCTGGTTCCGGCACGTTGCGGGTGAAGCCGCTGTCGCCGTCAACCTTGAACATGATGTCGCTGCGTGGGCCGCCCAGCACTGGAAGCACGGTAGCGAACGGGTCACCGTTATTGCTCGACGTATTGCGGTGGAAGCCGGCGGTCGCTGCGGAACCGGCCGGGTAGTTCAGGCTCGATTCGAAATCGACGCCGAAGATCAGGCTCATCACGCCTTCGAAATAGTCAGGGTTCACGAAGTCGCCTGGTTCCAGCATGCCGGCGTGCAGCTTGGCGGAGCCCTGGCCATTGTTCGGGCCAAACAGGGTGAACACGGACGAGTTGGAATCGATGGTCAGCAGCGCCACCATGATGCCGTCGTCAAAGCCTTGGCCAGTCACGGTGTTGGCATTGCGCGCGGTATCGAAATAGATCGCGACCTTGTTGGAACCCGGCGCACCGCCCAGGCCGAAGGTTGCGGTTGGGCCGAAGGTGCCGGTCACCACTTCAGTCATTTTTGCAGCGATGGTGAATTCGAAATCGCCGGTCGCGATGCCGTTTGCTTCACCGTCGAGGCGGCCGCCCAGGTTCGGGGTACCGGTGCCGCCATTCTTGCCGACCAGGGTCGACTGGTAGAGGAAATCGAAGCTCTGGCCGACGGTCAGCGGGGTGCCGAACGGGCCGATGCCGCGCGCCAGGCCACTGCCGTTGGAGGACCAGTCGAGGCGGTCAACGTTGGAAGCCAGCGTATTGCCCACGCCGTCTTTGATGTTGAACGGGGTGAGCACGTCAGCCTGGGCGGCACCAGCAGCGAACAGCATGCTTGCTACAGTAGCGAGCGGGAGCAGTTTGCGGAAAATCTTCATTGTTATGACTCCTGAGTTAAAGAGGGCTGTCTTGACCTTTTGCTGCTCTCCGGCCTCGCAGCGGGCACGTACTCATATGAGCAATAGTTGTGCCAACTTCCCCGTTCCCTTAGAAATCAATAGTTTAAGGTCTTACTGTTAGTACCACATTGATATTAACTTATGCCGATGTAAGGATTTTCGACAGTAACTTGCTAAAGGATTCCGACGCCCGATAGCTGTCGAATATGGCCTTCAGCCTGCGCGCCGCCGTCGTGGCGGCCGGCGTGCCCAGCAAGCCTTGTACGGCATGGCGCAAGGCCGCCTCATCGAAGCGGTCGGCACGCAGCAGTGCGCCGGCGCCAGCGGCGACGATGCCCTGCATATTGAGGAACTGGTCGAGGTTGCCGGCGATGCCGACCACCGGCACGCCGGCCGCCAGCGCCTGGTGGCTGGTCGGGCTGCCGCCGTTGCAGATCACCAGGGCGGCGCGGCGCGCCGCTTCTTCTCCCGGCAGGAAGTCGGCCACGCGGGCATTGCCAGGCACGGCATCGAGCTTGACCAGGCCAACGGTGGCTGCCAGCACCGTCACCGGCAAGTCCGCCAGCGCCCGCAGCACGGCAGGCAGCAAGGCACCATGGCCGGAGCTGCCCACGGTCACATACACCAGCGGACGCTCGGCCGGCAACTGGTGCCACCAGTCCGGCACTGGCAGCGGCGGCGACCACAGCACGGGCCCGATGAAGGCATGCTCGGGCGGCAGGTTGTGCGGCGGGAACAGGTCCGGCACGTCGGCATACAGGGTGTAGTCGGCATCGGTGTAGACCCGGTTCAGATCCCAGCCCAGCGACGCCAGGCCATAGCGGCGCCGCACCTTGTTCAAGGGCATGGTGTGCAGCGCGAAGGCCAGCGGACGCACCAGCTTGAACAGGGCGTTGGCCAACGGAATCGGCAGGAGGCGCGTGAGCGGCAGGCTGGGCACAATGTACTGCTGGCTCACATAGGGGCTCCAGTAGGCATTGATCAGCGAAATATAGGGCACCCCGGCCAGGCGCGCGCTGATCGACAGCGACAGGCGGAAATCACCCACCACGACATCGGGCTGCACCTGGCGCAGCAGCTGCAAGTCTTCTTCCACGTAGCCGGCCAGGGTGGCCGCGTCGTACACCGGCTTGCCGTCCGCCAGGGCTTGCAGGAATTTCTGGTTTGAAATGCTGTGCATCGGCCAGCGCACCAGGTCCTCGCCTTCGAAGCAAAAGCCGTAACGGTCGGCACAAGCGAAGTGCACTTCATACTGCTGGCGGTCGAGGGTGGCGGACAGGGCCAGCGGGCGGCCCACATGCGCCAGTGTCACGGCTTCGGCAACGAACAGGATTTTCTTGCGTGTCATCGCGGGACGCCGGCTTACTTCATGAGTTCAGCCAGGGGCTTGCGCAGCGAGCGCGCCTTGGCCCCCTTGCCGGCCCCGAGCCGGCCCATGAACATGGCCGTGGCGGGGTCGTTGCCAATCACGCCGGTCAGCTGGCCATACAGCCTGCGCGCCGATTCCTGCAACTTGTCGAGGCGGCTGAAGCGCACGGCATTGCGCACATAGCGGCCAAAGATCAGCGGCGTCATCTCGGGCTGCATGTGCAGGCCCAGCGCAGTCAGCGTCAGCCAGAAGCGCTGGGTGGCGCGGCCGGCGGCCACATAGTCGTCGATGCCGGCCGGCGCGCTCCTGGCGCGGATCACGAAATGGGCGGCGCAGGCCATGCCGGGCAACAAGTCCATCTGCAGGCGTGGCGCCCAGGTGCCCATCAGGGTATTCATGGTGTTGACCCGCTCCCAGCTCACCATCGCCCATTTCATCAGGGCCAGCGTGCCATTGTCGACGCCGAGCGCCTGGTCCGGCACCTTGTCCGGGCTGTGGCTCTTGCCCCAGTCGATGATGCTGCGGTGAACTTCATACGCTTCCGGCATGGTCAGGCGCAGCTTGGCGTTGTTGAACATCAGCCGCGCGGCAGACCAGCGGCCGCCGAAACCTTCGATCCACTGCACCTGGTGCGAGGGGCCGACCGCCGCTTCCAGCGCCTGCTTTTCCTGCGCCGTCAGGGGCCGCGTGCTAAGCGGGCGGCGCTGCACGCTGCGCGTGGTGATCACCGGCAGCAGCGGGCTTGGCGTGATAGACGCGTCCGGCGTGAAGCGCACGTCGAACACCGGATGGGTGTCCGGGCTGTCGCCGCGGCGCAAGGCATCGGCGCGCAAGCCGTGGGCACTGGCGGCAATGGCCATGGTTTCCAGCATGGCGCCGACGGCCACCTGGCTCGGGTGCCCGTCCAGGTCGTACACCACGTGGTCGCGCGTGTCGTAGCAATGCACGGCCACATGGTCGGGCGCCAGGATTTCGAAGCGCCACACCTGCGTGTTATCGCCGCTGGGCGCCCAGCGCGCCAGGTCGAGGATCTGTTCGATGGTGTTCATGTTTGGGCCATTTTCGCGAAGGCGCGCTTGCCGATCATGATCGCCAGGCGCTGGATCGGGTTGTTGTTGCCGCCGGGGCGCCAGGTGCGCACCAGCTTGTTGCGGTAGGCATCGAACTGCATGCCGTAAGGCGCGGCCAGCACGCCGCCGCGCCCTAGCAGGATTTTCAGTGCCTCGGTGGCCGCGATGCCGGCGCACAGCTGGCAAGCCATGATGGTCGACGGCCCGCGCCGTTCGGCGAAATTGACGGCCGACGGCACCACCAGGTAGGGACGGTGCAGGCCGGCCGGCGCCAGCCCGACCACGAAGCGGATCGCCTTGTCGCCTTCCGGCAAATCGCCCCAGCCGAAATATTCTTCGAACGTCATGCGGCCCGGCAGGAAGTTCAGCAGCGCCGCGCCCATGCCCAGCGGCGCCACCGTGGTGGCCGGGATGCCGCGCGCGGCGCACAGGGCAAAGGTCTGCTGGCGGATATCGAAGGCGAAGAAATCCAGGCTGTCGATGTAGATGTCGACGCCCTCGAAAAACTCCTCGAGGTTGCCGGCATTGATCCCGTCCGGGAAAGTCTTGATTTCGAGTTCGGGGTTGACGTCGCGCGCCATGCGCGCCATCACGTCGATTTTCGGCAAGCCGCGCGTCGATTGCATGGCGCCGACCTGGCGGTTGAAGTTGGGCAGGTCGAATTTGTCGAAATCGGCGATGTGGAAGGAGCCAACCCCGAGGCGCACCAGGGTCATCAGGTGCACCCCGCCCACCCCGCCGGCGCCGGCAATAGCGACGCGCTTGCCGCGCAGGCTGGCCTGTTCGGCCTCGGTGACCCAGCCGATATTGCGGGCGAAAGCTTTGCTGTAGATGAATTCGTCGCTCATCGCTCAGCTGCCGTTCAGGACTTTCAGCAGGGCAATGGCGTCGTCCAGGTGCGGGAACGGTGTGCCGCCCGAGACCAGCCTTTCCAGCTCGACCCTGGCAGCTTTCTTGTCGCCGGCTTGGTTGAGGGCGACGGCCAGGTGGTAGCGCAGCGTGGCATTCGATGGCTGCAGCGAGGAAGCGCGCTTCAGCAGCGGCACCGCGCGCGCGGTGTCGCCCTTGCCGGCCAGCAGCCAGCCGGTCGTATCCAGGATAGCGGGGCTGTCGGGCGCCGCCTTCAAGGCTTTTTCAGCCGTCGCCAGCGCGCGCGGATCCTTCTGCTCGCTGTACGCCCAGGCCAGGTTGTTGAGTACCACCGGGCTGTCCGGCGCGGCCTTGAGCACTTGCTCCAGGTCGGCCGCGGCCGCCTTGAATTCCTTGCGCGACAAGTTCAGCTCGGCCACGTACATGGTGGCGGCCAGGTCGCCCGGCTGCTCCTTGCGGTATTGCGCCAGGCGCTGGTCGGCATCGCGCGGCAAGCCGGCCGCCAGCAGGGTGCGGTGGATGGCCAGCACGATGCGGCCATCCTTCTCGTAGCCATAGGCTTTCTCGTACAGCGCCACGGCTTCCTTGTACTTCTGCTGGCGCACCAGCAAGTCGCCTTCCATCACATAGCCGGCCGATTGCTGGCCATCTTCCTTCTGCATCTGGCGCGCGATCGCCAGCACCTCGGCCGGGCGGTTTTGCTGTTGCGCGATTTCCGCCAGGGCCATGCGCGCCGGGCGGTATTTCGGATCGATTGCCAGCGCTTTTTTCAGGTCGGCGCTGGCGGCCGGCGCGTTCTTCAGCATCAGGTGGGCGGCGGCCGTGCCGAACCAGGCCGGGGCGGACTTGGGATCTTGCTGCACCATCTTGCCAAAGCTCTCCAGGGCGCCGGCGCCGTCGTTATTGGCAAGCTGCACCTGCCCCAGCAGTTCGGACAGGGCCGGGTTACCGGCATCGTTCACCTGCAACTGGCGCGCCAGGGTGGTGGCCTTGGCGTTCTGGCCGGACTTCAGGTAGGCCCGTGCCAGGCGCATGCCAAGTTCGGCCGATTTCGGCTTTTCCGCCACCGCCTGCTCCAGCCAGCGCACTGCCGGTTCCGGCTGGCCCTGCAGCACGGCGATATCGGCCAGCGCCGTCATGGCGCCGACGTGGTGCGGGTCATGCTGCAGCACGGTCTCGAAGCGCTTGCGGGCGGCGTCGGTCTTGTGTTCCTGCAGGTCGAGCTGGGCCAGGTTGAGCATGGCCGCCATATGGGTCGGCTGCAGCGCCACCGCTTTTTCAAAGGCGGCGCGGGCTGCCGGCACATTCTTTTGCGCCAGGTAGATGCTGCCTTCCATATTGCGCACCACGGCATTGTCCTGCTGCACGGCCTGGTAAGCCTTGACGGCGGCCAGCGCCTTGTCATAGCGGCCCAGGCTGATTTCGGAGCGGATCAGGTACAGCGCTGCCTGCTCCGACTTGGGATCGAGCGCGGTGGCGCGCCCCAGTTGCTCGACGGCCTGCGCCACCTGGCCCTGGCCGAGCTGGGCCAGCCCCAGCGAGGTATGCAAGGTGGCCTCGTTCGGCATGATGGCAGCGGCTTTTTCAAAGTACTGCTGGGCCGCCTTGTAGTCCTTGTTGCGCAAGTTCGATTCGCCGGCCAGCACCAGCAGCTGGGCATCCTGCGCACCACTGCGCAGCAGCGGGCCCAGCACGGCGGCAGCTTCGGCCGGCTGGCTGGTCTTGAGCAGGGCTTGCGCCAGCAGCTTGCGAGCATACATGCTGTCCGGGTTGCGTTCCAGGTAAGCGTTGAGGAAACCCTGGGCGGCGGTGGCGTTGTCCAACTTGAGTTCGTTGGCGCCGGCCAGCAGTACCGTCGGCATGTGGTTGGGAACGATTTTCAGCAGCTTGAGCAGCTGGCCCTGCGCATCGGTAAATTTGCCTTGCGTATGGTCGAGCAGTGCTTGCAGGTAAATGGCGTAAGGGCTGTTCGGCGTGACCTTGTCGAGCGCGGCAATATCGGCCTTGGCGGCGTCATATTTCTTCAGTTCGATTTCCAGGTCGGCGCGTTCGACGCGCGCGCTCAGGTGGTCGGGCTGCAGGGCCAGCGCCAGTCCCAGCGCATCCAGCGCCGCTTCGTGCTTGCCCTGGTTGCGCAGCACGGAACCCTTGAAGCGGAACACGGAAGGATCTTTCGGATTAGCTTGCACGGCTTGCTCGGCCAGCTTCAGGGCCAGTTCCCCATCCTTGGCCATCCAGGCCATATTGCCCTGGCCCAGCAACGCTGCCGCGAAGCCCGGCTGCGCCACCAGCGCCTGGGCATAGCCTTCCCTGGCCTTGGCACTGTCGCCGACGGCCAGCCAGGCATCGGCGCGCGCCGCCAGCAGGGCCGGACCGGCATGGGCCGCATCGGCGGCGCTTTCGTCGAGCGCGGCTTGCGCCTTGTCTTGCGCCACCAGCGCACGCACCAGTTGCGGCATGGCCTTGGCGCGGTCGTAGTTCAGGCTGAGGGCCTTGCGGATTTCCTTTTCCGCCGTGGCCGGGTCGTTGTAGTCGTTGTAGACGCGCGCCAGCTGATAGCGGATTTCGGCATCGTCCGGGCTCTTGGCCGCCGCGTTGCGCATCTGGATCAGGGCGGCCCTGGTTTCGCCCTTTTGCAAGTGCTGCTGCGCTTCCGCCATCAGCGTGGCGCTGGTTTCAGACTTGAGGCAGCCGGACAGGCCGGCAGCCAGCATCAGGCTGCCGAAGATGGCGAGGGCGCGCTGCACCCCCCGGTTCTGGCGACGTGGCATGGAAACCCCTGCGTGGTTATCAGGATATTGACAATACCACAATAATTGTCAATCGACTATCAAATCTCAATAGACTATTGGATGTTCTTCAGGCGCTGCACAATGCCGCATTCTTCACGCGGCGAATAGAACATCGGATAGAAGGAGCGCGCCGCCATCGCCATTTCCACGCCCTGGCCGCCGTATTTTTCAATCTGCTCGCTGACATAGGCCAGCTCGACCACCAGCAGGTAGGCCGGGGCGTCGACGCGCGGATTGGTCTTCAGTTCGCCCAGCCGCTTGAAGCCCAGCATGGCTTCATAGAAGCGGCGGTGGCGCGGGTTGATTTCGATAAAGATGTGGGTGCAGTGGTGCAGATCGCGCGCATAAATCACCGACAGGTGGAACAGCGAGGCCATCTGCGACTTGCTGCCGCCATTGTCGAAGGCCAGCTTGGTAATTTCGCACACGCGGGCGCCCGGAATCATGCGCACCGAATCGACTTCTTCCTTGAAGATTTCATCGGCCATGATGCCGATTGGCGAATCCAGCCCCAGGGTCAGGGTGCCGACCACCTCGCCCTTGTCGCTGGCGGTGAGCGTGATCCGGTTCGGATCATCGGTGAGTTTGTGGGTCCCGGCATAGCCTCGCCAGGAGTACATTTTGTTGATTAGCAGGCTAGCCTTGCTGCGGCCTTCGACCGTATCGATCATGCGAATACCAAACGATTTTTCGTCGGTGACCAGGTCTTCCATATTTTCCGGAAGCAAGTCCTCGAGCGTGGCGCGCGCATGGGAATTGGCTGGTGCCTGCCGGACGGGCTCGGCTTCCAGCACTGGGACTGTTCCATTCATGGCTCTATCCTCCTTTGGTACCCGCCGGCCTCAGGGCCAGCCACTACCAATGAGCACTGCGAGCGGCGCGGACGCCGTGCTCAACGGCAAAATATAGTTGATTACACTTGCGGAGGCGCGCACGATTGATGCCGGGACGAAAATGTAGCGGGTTGCAAGCGAGTTATGTAAAAATTACTAACTTTCTACATGTTGGCATGGCAGCGCCCGCTACACAATACCCATGAAGTAAATGTTGTGAAAAAGACTCTATTGTTTTCAATCGCACAATAGACATAGAGGAGGGGTGCCCGCACGCTGCCTGCAAGCGTGCGGGTGGGACAGCGCAGAAGTTGTTACTTATTCAAATTGCTTTTGCAAGTTACGTGCTTCGTCGGTCTGGGCGAAGCGCGCATCGGCCATGGCGGCCTGCAATTCCTTGCGGGCGCCGGCCTTGTCGCCCTTCTTCCACAGCGCGGCTGCGTAGTGGCCGCGGATGTCGGCCGCCTTGGGCGCCAGGTCGCTGGCCTTCTTCAGGATCGGCAGGGCACGGTCCAGCTGGTTCTGCTCGGCCAGGATCCAGCCCAGGGTATCCATGATGGTCGGGTTATCGCCAGCCAGTTGCTGGGCTTTCTCGGCGGTAGGCAAGGCGCGCTTATCCTTTTCCTGCTGGTAAGACCAAGCCAGGTTGTTCAGGGCGAGCACGTTGTCCGGCAGCTTGGCCAGCACGCTTTCCAGCTGGCCGATGGCCGCCTTGTACTGCTTGGCCGCAATATTCTGCTCGGCAGCGTACATCAGCCCAAGCGGTTCGTCCGGGTGCGCCTTGCGCCAGGCAGCCACCTGGGCGTCAGCGTCGGCGGCACGGTTGGAAGCGCGCAGCGCCGCCGTCAGCTTGAGCAGCAATTCCGGCCGCGCCGCCAGCGTGAAGGCTTGCTGGTAAGGCGCCACCGCCTGCGCCGGCTTGCCCGCTTGCATCTGCAAATCGCCTTCCAGCAGGAAGCCGCTGGGCAGCTTGACCTGGTTTTTTTGCAGGTTGCGCGCGATGGCCAGCGCCTCGTCCGGCTTGCCCTGCATCATGGCCAGGTCGGCCTGCATCATATAAGCCGGCACCGAATTCGGGTCCAGGCTGAGCGCCTTCTTCACGCTGGCCTGGGCGCCCGGCAAGTCTTTTTTCTGTACCTGGACGCTGGCCAGGTACAGCTGGGCCTGCGGTGCCCGCGGCGCGGCGCCGGCCAGCTTGCTATAGGTTTCGTAGGCGCCCTCGATGTCGCCGGACATCTGCTGCGAACGGCCCATGAGTTCCAGCACGATCGGCTCAGCCGGGTGCGCCACCAGCACCTTGCGCAGGTGTTGCACCGCCTTGGCCGGCTGGCGCGTCTGCAGGTAGTAGCCGCCCAGGCGCACCGCCGGCGCCAGCGCTTGGGCATCGATATTCGCGGCTTTTTCCAGCCACTGGGCCGCTTCGTCGCGCTTCTTGTCGCGTTCGGCCATTTGCGCCAGCGCTGTCATGGCGCCGATATTGTCCTTGTCCCTTTCCAGCAGTTTCAGCAAGTGCTGGCGTGCCGCCTCAGGCTTTTTCTCCATCATTTCGAGCTGGGCAATGGTGACCACCGCCGCATAGCTGGTCGGCGCCAGCTCCACTGCCTTGCTGAAGGCGGCGCGGGCGCCAGCCTTGTCCTGCTTGGCCAGCAGCACGTGGCCGCGCAGGATATGCAGCTCGGTTTCCTTGCCATGCTTGGCGTCCTGCTTGGCCAGCACGGCCAGGGCCTGGTCGTAATTGCCCATGGCCAGGTGGGTGCGCGCCAGCGCGGTGGCCGCCGGCAGCGAGTCCGGTTCCAGCTCCAGCGCCTTGTTCAGCATGGCCAGGCCTTTGTCGCGCTCACCCATCGAGAGGCGGGCGCCGCCCAGCGCCACATAGCTGGCAGCGCGTTTCGGATTCAGCGCGATGGCTTGCTCCAGCAGCGAGGCCGCCTTGGCCGGTTCGCGCAACAGCATATTGCCCTGGGCCGCCAGCTCCAGCAGGCTGCCGTCCGTCACCTTGTCCTTCAGGGTAGGCTCCAGCACTTTCAGTGCCTCGGCCGGGTTGTTTTCGCGCAGCAGGGTTGCCGCCAGCATTTTGCGGGCAAAGGTATTGTCCGACTGCATGTCGAGGTAGGTGCGCAGCTTGGCTTCCGCCTGCTTCAGCGTACCGAGCTGGAAGTCGACCGCACCCGACAGCAGCATGGTCGGCGGATGGTTGGGCGCGCCTTTGGCAATCGCTTGCAGGTTGTCGCGCGCCGCCGTGTAATTGCCGCGCGAATAATCGAGCAAGGCCTGGGTGTACAGCGTGGTCAGGCTGCGCGGCGCCGTCTTCTTGGCCGCGTTGATGGCGGCCTGGGCCGAGTCGAGCTTGCCGGACACGATGTCGAGGTAGGCTTGCTCCAGGTTGGCGCTGCTATTGGTCGGGTCCAGCTTGAGCACTTCGGCAAAGGCGGCGCGCGCTTCTTCCGGCTTGGCCTGGGCCCGCAGCAGCTCGCCCTTGAAGGTCAGCGCATTGATATTGCTGGCATCCTTGGCAATCGCTTGCTCGGTCAGCGCGCGCGCACCCTCCAGGTCGTTGCCGATGGCGGCCAGGCGCGCCATGCCGGTCAGCGCATCGGCGCTGTTCGGCTCGGCTTCCAGTGCCGACTGGAATTGCTTTTTCGCCTCATCGAGCTTGCGCAAGCCGATCAGGGCTTCGCCACGCAAGGCCAGCATGGCCGGACTTTGCTGGAATTTTTCCGTTTCATCGAGCATCTTCTGCATCTCGCCCAGGCGCAGCAGCGCTTCGGCCAGCAGCAGTTCACTCTCTGGCGGCTTGTATTTCAATTCGAGGGCACGGCGCGCTTCCTTTTCCGCCGATACCGGGTCGCCCATTTGCAGCGACAGCTTGCCGAGCTGGTAGCGCGCCTCGCCGTTGTTGGGGTCCTTGGCCAGTGCATTCTTGAGCTGGATCTGGGCGCCTTTGCGGTCGCCTTTTTGCTGCAGCTGCCTGGCGTCGGCCAGCAGGCTTTCCGGGGTGTCCGATTTGCAGCCAGCCAGCAATGCGCTGGCGGCCAGGGTGGCGGCGACGGCCAGCCGGGTTACGCGATGTGCCATGTTGTCCCTCAGTTTGGTTATCTTTTGTTATACGTTGCGGTGCGCGCGGAACCACTGTTCCAGCATCATCAGCACCCACACCATGGTGCCGTGATAGCCGGCATGCTCTTTCAAATGGGTACCGACCAGTTGTTCGATGAACTCGCCGCGCACCACCTTGCGCGCCTTGAGGTCGCTCAGGCTGTCCGCGGCCAGTTGCTGCAAGGCCTGGTGCTGCTGCAGCCAGACCCCGAACGGCAAGCCGAACCCATGCTTCTGTTTGGTGATAATGGCATCGGGCAAGAAGCCGCGCAATGCCTCCTTGAAGAACCAGCGCAACTGGGTGCCATTCAGCTTCTGCTGCGGGGTCAGGCCGGCTGAAAAAGCCACCACCGCATCGTGCAGGAAGGGGAAGGCCGCTTCCACGCCGGCCAGCTCGCAGGCCTTCATCACTTTCGGCAAGTCGTTGTCGGCCAGGGTGATCTGCAAGTCCAGCGCCAGCATGCGGTTGATCAGGGAACGCGCTTCGCTGCGGCCGTAGTTGCGCTCCAGCGTGGCGATCGGGTTGCCGATGTCGGCCGCCGCCAGGAAATCGTCGGTGAACACTTGCTGCGGGCCATAGCGGCCCAGCAGGTTGTAGGTTTCCAGCCGCGCCGGCATGCCGACCGAGGCCTGCTCGATATAGCTGCGCGCCTTGCGCAGCAGGCGCACCCGCTCGCCGCCGGGGAAATTGAACACGGCCGGTTCCAGCAGGGCCTTGCGCACCAGGCGCGGTACCCGCTCGTACAACTCGAACACATGCTGCTTGGCATAGCGTTCGTTGCCGCCGAACAGCTCGTCGCCGCCATCGCCGCCGAACATGCGCTGCACGCCGTCGGCTTTTGCCATGCGCGCGCAGTAGAAGGCCGGCACCGCCGAAGCATTGCCGAAGGGCTGGTCGAACACCGCCGCCACTTGCGGGATCGCGTTCGCCACGTCGTCCGGCGTCACATAGTATTCATGGTGCCTGGTGCCGAAATGGCGCGAGGCGATGCGGGCATACTCCATTTCATCGTAGCCCTGCGCTTCGAAACCGATCGAATAGGTGTCGGCCGCCACGCCGCCAACCTGGGTCAGCATGCCGGCAATGGTGGAACTGTCGGTGCCGCCGGACAGGAAGGCGCCCACCTTGCGGTCGCCCACCGCGTCCTTGACGCTGTGGCGCAGCACGGACAGGAAGTCTTCCTTCAGCTCGCCGAACGAGCGCTTGCCGTTTTCCTCGAACTGCATGCGCCAGTAGGCACGCTCTTCGACCCGGCCCTGGCGGTAGTGCAGGTAGTGGCCGGGCAGCAGGCGCTGCTGGCCCTGGTACACCGTGCTGGGCGACGGCACCATGTGGAAGTAGACGTAGTTGTACAGGCCCTGGTGGTCCAGCACGCCGGGCGTCAGCGGGTGGCGCACCAGGGCGTCGGCCGAACTGGCGAACACCAGGGTTTCGCCGGCCAGTTGCCAGTTCAGCGGCTGGATGCCCATGCGGTCGGTGGCCAGCAAGGCTTCGCCGCTGCGTTCATCGAGGATGGCCAGCGTGAAGCAGCCATGGATTTGCGCGCAAGTGCGCTGCGCCCCCTGCGGCCACAGCGTGGCCACCGTGGCGGCCATGCCCTGGCCGGCGGCTTGCGCCGCCAGCGCCGGGTCGTCGAAGCGCGGCTGGCCCCACAGCGCGACCAGCAAGCCATCGCGCTGGTACACGTCGGCGCTGCCGGCCTGCGCTGCCACGGCCACGCCGCTGCGCTGGCCGGACCGGGCCAGCACCACGCCCTGGTCAAAGCGGGACAGCGGCGCGGCCATCTGCTCCAGCAATTCCGGCGCACCGGCCAACCCAATCCATCCACAAATCCCGCTCATAGCTTCCCTTCCGCTTACACGAACACTTCGACTGCGGCCGGATGGCTGAGGAAAGCCGCCGGACTGGCCGTGGCGCCATAGGCGCCGGATTGCAATACCACCACCAGGTCGCCGGCCTGCGCCTGGCCCAGTTCCATCTGGTCCGCCAGCAGGTCGAGCGGGGTGCACAGGGGACCGACCACCGAGGCCAGCTCGCGCGGGCCGCCGGCCACGCGGGTGCCGCTCACCACCGGGTAATTCTTGCGGATCACCTGGCCGAAATTGCCGGAAGCCGACAGGTGGTGGTGCAAGCCGCCATCGGTCACCAGGAACACCTGGCCGCGCGACTCCTTGCGGTCCACCACGCGGCACACATAGGCGCCCGCTTCGCCGACCAGGTAGCGGCCCAGTTCGATCACCACGTCGGCGCCCTGCAGGCGCGGCCGCACTTCATCCATGATGCGCGCCAGATTCTCGCCCACGGCCGCCAGGTCGAGCCGTTCTTCGCCCGGGAAGTAAGGGATGCCGAAGCCGCCGCCGATGTTCAGGATGCGCGGCGCACGCGGCGCCGCTGCGGCCAGGCGCAGCGCCAGCGCAAAGGTCTTTTCATGCGCGTCCTGCAGCGCGGCCGCCTTCAGGTTTTGCGAACCGCTGAAGATGTGGAAGCCGTGGAAATCGAGCCCGAGCCCGCCGATCCGCGCCAGCATGGCCGGCACCCGCTCGGCATCGACGCCGAACTGCTTGGGGCCGCCGCCCATCTTCATGCCGGACGATTTCAGTTCGAAGTCCGGATTCACCCGCACATTCACTTTCGGCACGATGCCCAGGCGCTGGCCAACCACGGCGGCGCGCTCCATTTCGCCTTCCGATTCCAGGTTCAGCACAATGCCGGCGGCAATTGCGCAGGACAATTCGGCCGTGCCCTTGCCGGGGCCGGCAAAGCTGATCTTGGCCGGGTCCATCACGGTATCGAGCGCCACCCGCAGCTCGCCGCCGGAAGCGACGTCGATGCCGTCGACCAGGGTGGCCATATGCTGCACCACGGCCGGCATCGGGTTGGCCTTCATGGCGTAATGCAGGTGCACGTCTTGCGGCAACGCCGCCCGCAGCTCGGCCACGCGCTGCGTCATGGCGGCGCGCGAGTAAGCGTAAAACGGGGTCTGGCCGACGCGGGCCGCCAGGCGCGGCAGCGGGATGCCGCCGATTAGCAGGCAGTCGTCCTCGACCGCGAACTGCAGCAGCGGCGCGTGTTGCGGGCGGCGTGGTGCCTCCATGCTCATGCGCCCTCCCCAAACACGTTTTCATACTGGGCCGACAGCAGCTTGCGGTCGATCTTGCCGTTCGGGTTGCGCGGCAGGCTGGCTGCGACGATCACCACTTTCTGCGGCAGCATATAGGCCGGCAGGTGCGGCTTCAGCGCGGCCAGCAGGTCGGAGGCGGTCAGCGCCACGCCTTCACGCGGCAGGGCCACCACCACGATCGCCTGGCCCAGGGATGGGTGCTTGACGCCCAGTGCAGCCGCTTCGGCCACCTGGTCGCGCGCATACACCACTTCCTCGACTTCGGTGGGCGACACGCGGTAGCCGGAAGTCTTGATCATTTCATCGTTGCGGCTGATGAAGTAGAGGAAGCCGTCCTCGTCCTTGCGTACCGTATCGCCCGACCACACGGCCAGCTCGATGATCGGCAGGCCGTAATGGCGCGGCGCGATCGGCTTGAATCGTTCGGCGGTCTTGGCCGGGTCGTTCCAGTAGCCCAGCGACACCAGGGCGCCGCGGTGCACCAGTTCGCCCGGCTCGCCCGGCGCGCACTCGGAACCGTCCGGGCGCAGCACGGCCACTTCCGCGTTCGGGATCGCCTTGCCCATCGAATCGGGGCGGCGCTCCAGTTCTTCCGGCGGCAAATATGTCGAGCGGAAAGCCTCGGTCAGGCCGTACATCAGGAAGGGCCTGGCGTTCGGCAGCGCGGCGCGCAGGGCATCGAGGGTCGGGCGCTGCATGGCGCCGCCCGAATTGGTCAGGTAGCGCAGCGTGCAGTCGGCCGGCCAGGGCAGCGGTGCCAGCTGGATCCACAGCGGCGGCACGGCAGCCAGGCCGGTAATCTTTTCCGCCACCACGGCGTTCAGCACGTCACGCGGCAGCAGGTGGTTGATCAGCACGGCAGTGGCGCCGGCGTGGAAGGCGGTGGTGAGCTGGCTCAGGCCATAGTCAAAACTGAGCGGCAGTACCGCCAGCAAGCGGTCGGTCGCGGTATTTTCCAGGTAGCTGGCGACGCTTTTCGCGCCGGCAACCAAGTTGCGGTGCGACAACACCACGCCTTTCGGCTTGCCGGTGCTGCCCGAGGTGTACAGGATGGCGGCCAGGTCACCGTCGATCACGCGGTGCGGCGGCGGGGCATGCTGGCCGCTGGCGAGGGCGGCATCCCAGCCCAGCACTTCCACGCCCGGCACGGCGGCCGGGACGCCGGCGCCGACGGCGATCACCAGCTTGAGGTCGCGGCAATGGGCCAGCGCGTCGCCCAGCAGGCGCAGGCGGTCGACCGAAGTCACCAGCACGCGCACATTGCAGTCGGCCAGGATATAAGCCACCTGCTCCGGCTTCAGCAGCGGATTGACGGGCACGAAGGCGCCGCCGGCGGCTGCGGCGCCAAACATGGCAGCCACGTTCTCGACATTCTTTTCCATGTAGACGGCGACCCGCTCGCCCATGCCCAGCCCGTGCGCCAGCAAGGCATCGCGCGTGCTGCGCAGCAGGCCGGCCAGTTCGCCGTAAACGAGGCGGCGGGCGCCGTAGACCAGCGCCTCAGCCTGCGGGCTGCGTGTTGCGCTGTGGAAAATGAACTCGTGTACCAGGTCGCTCATGCGGCGGCCCTCCTGAAATCTGGATCAAATGACAATTGTATGTGCAACTCATTGCTCCGGCAACGCTCGGCGCCAGCCGGTATGCCGCGGCGGGTGGGCGCGCTCACGCTGGCGCAGCCGGCGCGTGGCGCGGCCTATGGTTTCATGCAAGGCCCCGGCCAGGCCGGCCAGGGTGCGTGGCTGATACGCCACAATGCCCCAGCGTTCGCGCCGCTCGCTCATCCAGAGTTGCTTGTAAGGATCGTCGCCCTGCAGGTAATCGACTTCCTGCACCTGCTCGACTTCCATCACATGCTGCATCAGGTGGGCGCTCAGCAGGGTGCCCGGGGCATACGGCTTGGCTGACTCATCATAGGCCAGCTTGTAGATCATGGCCTTGCCATTGCGCACAATCCAGAACTGCGCGGCAACCGCCTTGCCGTCCAGCCAGGCCAGGCCCAGGCGCAAGCTGCCCTGGGCGGCGCACAGGCGCATCAGGCCGGGCAGGAAGGCCGGGTAGGGTTCCGGCACTTTCCAGCTATGGGCATACACGGCCTCATAGGCAGCGATGGCTTCCGGCAGGCGGGCGCCGCCGGTGACGATTTCCAGCGTTCCGCCGGCTTGCGAGAATTTGCGGCCCATGCGCTTCAGGGTGCTGCGCACGGCGCCGGGGCGCGCCGCCAGGTAGGCCGGCCAGTTGCTGTCGGTGGTCAGGAACCAGTTACCGAACGAGAAATACTCGAAGGGCAGCCAGCCCAGCTTGCGCAGCGCATCGAGCAGCACCTGGTAGGCATGGCTGGACGGGTCCATCGGCTTCATGGTCAGGTGGCTGGCGCCGGGGAAATCGCGCTGCACGGCGGCCAGCAGCACCAGCAGATCGGCCGCCTTCAGGCAGGGATTGAAGGCCGGCTGGTAGAGCGAGGTGTAGAAGTTGCTCAACGCATGCAGCTGCCAGCCGCCGCTGTGCTGGACCGCATGCAGCGGCAGCACCGCCTGCACCAGGCCGTCGCGCCGCAGCACGTAGAAGCGCACCACGTCGTCGCAGTCCATCACGGTTTCGATCAGGTTGCGGTACCAGTCGCAGCCGGCATCGCTGCTGCCCTGCCCGGCCTGCTCGATGCAGGCGCGCGCATCGTCCGGCAGCGCCTCGACGCTGCCGATCGCATCCACCGTGTAGCGCCCGTTGGCCAGGGCCTGGCGCTGGCGTTGCTGGCCGCCCAGTACCTGGCGCAGCTTGGCCAGCGCTTCCACCGCGCTGTAGCGGTACAGGGTGTCGTGCTGGATCCAGCGCTGGGCGGTGCCCCATTCCAGCAGGTTCTGGTCGGCATCGGTGTAGAACTCGATCACCTGGCCGGCAAACTGGCTGAAGGCGCGCCGCAGCAAGTCGTGCAGCAGCAGCCGGCCCGGCGCATAGCGCGCGAACTCGGCATCGTAGGCCGTCTTCATCATGACCAGCATGCTGCCGCGCGCCAGCACCAGGCGGGAAGCGACCAGCCGCTCGCCGAACCACAGTTCGTACACCCGCCCATGACCTTGCTGCGCCGCTTCGACCAGCACGTTCTGGTAGAACGGGAGCTGGCCGCCGTGGCTGATGGCAGTGCCTTCGCGTCCTTTCCAGCTGGCGCCTTCCAGCGCGGCGTAACGCGCCACCGCCTCGCCCACTTCGGCCGGGTCGCTCACTTCGGTGTAGCGCGGCGCCAGGCCGTCGGTGACGGCACGCTTCTGGTAGCGCCGCATATTCGATTGCAGGCTGCGCGAGCGCGCCGACCAGTAATCCTCGAAGCTGCCTTGCAAGGTGACCTGCATGGTCAGGGCGTGGTTGCTGTGGAGCTGGAGCGGCCGCGTAACCGCATTCACGCCGCCCACCAGCGGATCGTTGCACAGCAGGTCGAGCTGCACGGCGCCAGCCGGCAGGCTGCGGCACAAGCCTTCGAGCTGGGCGCGCTCGGCCACCAGGGTGGGTCCGAGCTGCAACTGCGGCGGCAGGAAGCTGGCCCAGCGCATCCGGCTGTGCGGGCGCAGGATGCACATGCCCTGCAACTGGCCGTGCTGCTCAAGCCAGAACAGGTGCTCGTCGCCGCGCCCGAAATGCTGCAGCAGGGCATCGACGAAGCGGCTGTCCAGCAGGGGGTGGTTGCCGCCAATGCGCTGGTTCAGTGCATCCCAGCGTTCGGCATGGCTGCCCAAGCCGCCTCGCAGCGGCGCCGATTGCCAGCGCGTCATGCGAGCACCCTCCGCAGCTGGCTGCCCATCCATTCAAGCTGGTCCGCCTCCAGGCCCTGGTGGCAGGGCAGGTGCAACAGGTTCAGGCGATAGCGCCCCGATACCTCGCAATCGCTGCTGGCCAGTTCGTCCCAGCGCCAGATCGGCAGGCCGGCGTGTTTCAGCGCCGCGAAGCGGCTGTCGTCCTGCAACAGCAGCGGGAACATATAGGGCGCACAGCCGTCCGGCAGGCTGGACCACAGCGGGCGCGCCAGGGCCAGGCCGGCCACCTGGGCTGCCCAGGTGGCGTAATGCTGGCGGCGCTGCCCGGCCAGCCGCTCGAGCCGGCTATGCCGCATGATCCAGCGCGAACCGGCCAGGCCGCTGCTGGCCGCCAGTGCCGCCTGGAACTGGTGCGAGGGCGCGCTTTCGCGGCTGCGCACATCGGCGCCGCAGGGACGCTGTGCGGCTGCCGGCGCCGGGTGGCGCGCCGGGCGCCCGCGGCGCCAGGCATCGCGCCAGCCGCGCACTTCCTGCAGCCAGCCGCGCGGCGCCAGCGCTTGCGGCGGCGCGCCCCACAGCATGCCGCCGTCGGCACAGCCAAAGAATTTCGAGGGACTGGCCACCACGTAGTGGCCGCCGCCGGGCTGGCACAGCGGAGCGCGCTGCAGCGCCACCTGCCAGGCATGGGCACAATCTTCGACCAGGGCCACGCCATGGCGGCGGCACAGCTCCTGCACTGCCGCCACCGTGGCTGCGGCCTGCGGCACGCCGAAGTAATGGGTCAGCAGCAGCGCGGCCACGCCGCCCCCGGCCAGGCGCGCTGCCAGCGCGCCGAGCTCAGGGCTGAGGTCATCTTGCAGGGGATACAAGCCGATCGCGCCGCCCAGCGCCAGCGCCGGGTCGAGCATGGTACGGCAATGGTAAGCCGGCGCCAGCAAGGCGCCGCGCGCGCCGACGCCGGCCGCTGCGTAAGCTGCCGCCAGGGCATAGCGCCCGCGCACGAAATGCTGGCCATGCGCCGGCCAGGCAGGCCCGGCCAGCAGGCGCAAATCGCCCAGGCGAAGACCAGGCAGCACCGGCACGACCGGTGCCGGGAAATGGCAGGCAGTCGGGTCGAAACGCAAGAACTCCAGCATTGGGGGGCCCACCGGGCTAGTTGAATCAGCTAAGCTTACCACTCGGCCTTCTTCCTCAGCAAAGAATAGTATTGGCACGTTATTTTATTCCAAAAACAACAATAAACATGCGAAATCGGCAATAATTTATTTTTTGCCCGGAATCGCACAGCGGCGCTTCCGGGGGCAGGTATACTGCGCACTGACCGCAATCCTGGAGCATCACATGTATTTGGAAGAAGTAAAAACCATCCTGATCGACGTCCTCGCACTGGGCCCGGCCGGCCAGTCGCTGGACCAACACTCCGCCCTGCTGGGCAGCCTGCCGGAACTCGATTCTATGGCCGTCGTGCAATTGATTGGCGCGCTGGAAGAACAGTTCGGCTTCAGCATCGACGACGACGAGATCAGCGCCACCACTTTTGCCACCCTCGGCAGCCTGGCCGCTTTCGTGCAGCACAAGCTGACGGCGTAAAGCAATGGCCACGGCGCCCCAAGCCTTGTTCCTGGCGCATGGCGCGGCAGCGCGCTTTGCGCTGTACCACGCGCCGGCGGCGCCGTGCCGCGGCGCCTGGCTCTACCTGCACCCGTGGGCCGAGGAAATGAACAAGGCGCGCCGCATGGCCGCCCTGCAGTCGCGCGCCCTGGCCGCCAAAGGCTGGGCCGTGCTGCAGCTCGATTTGCATGGCTGCGGCGACAGCGCCGGCGACTTTGGCGAGGCCGGCTGGGATAGCTGGCGCGCCGACGTCGCGCTCGGCCTGGACTGGCTGCAGGCCACCCTCGGCCAGCAGCTGCCGCAGGCGCCCGGCCTGTGGGGCCTGCGCCTGGGCGCCCTGCTGGCACTCGATTACGCCAGCCGTCCGGCGGGCCCGGCGCCGTCGCAACTGCTGCTGTGGCAACCGGTGCTGCAAGGCGCCAGTCACCTGACCCAGTTCCTGCGCCTGCGCGTGGCAGCCCAGATGCTGGGCGAGGGCAATGGAGAAGGCGGCACCGACGCCTTGCGCGCCACGCTGGCCGGCGGTAGCGCCGTGGAAGTGGCCGGCTACACCCTGGCCCCGGCCATGGCCGCTGCGCTTGACACCCTCGATGCCGGCCGCCTGCCGCCGCCCTGCCCCGTCAACTGGCTGGAAGTGGCTGCGGCAGAAGGCCGCCCGCTGTCGCCGGTTTCGCAACGCGTGCTGCAAGGCTGGCAGGCGGCCGGCGTCGATGGCCGCGCCCAGTCCGTCGCCGGCCCGCAATTCTGGGCCACCCAGGAAATCGCCGAAGCGCCCGCGCTGCTGGCAGCGACCTGTGCCATGCTGCGGGAGGCTTGCCATGCTTGACGAGCGCGCGCTGGCCTTCGACTGCGAAGGCGAGACCCTGGTCGGCATCCTCAGCCCCGCTGCAGCGCCGGCGCGGCGCGGCGTGCTGGTGATTGTCGGCGGCCCGCAATACCGCGCCGGCAGCCACCGCCAGTTTGCCCTGCTGGCGCGCCATCTGGCGGCGCAGGGCATCCCGGCGCTGCGCTTCGATTATCGCGGTCTGGGCGACAGCAGTGGCGCCGCCCGCACCTTCGAAGACGTGGCGGCCGATATCCGCAGCGCCATCGATGCTTTCCAGGCCGCCGTGCCCGGCTTGCAGGAAGTGGTGCTGTGGGGCCTGTGCGATGCCGCCGCGGCCGCCCTGTTCTACGGCCAGCGCGACCCGCGCGTCAGCGGCCTGGTGCTGCTCAATCCCTGGGCACGCAGCGCGGCCGGCCTGGCGCGCAGCACGCTCAAGCACTATTACTGGGCGCGCCTACGCGACCCGGCCCTGTGGCGCAAGCTGGCGCGCGGCCAGTTCGCGCTGGGCGCTTCGCTGCGCTCGCTGCTCGGGCTGGTCGGCGCGGCACGCCAGGAGGCGCCCGCCGCCGCCCCAGCCGCGACACTGCCTGCCTTGCCGCGCGATGGCAGCGCGCCCCCCCTGACACCCGACCTGCATGCACGCCTGCTGGCCGGCATGCAAGGTTTTACCGGCCGGGTCCTGTTCATCTTCAGTAGCGCCGACCTGACGGCGCAGGAGTTCCTCGACATGTGCAAGGCTTCGCCGAGCTGGCAACGCCTGCTGGCCAGACCGTCCGTGCAGCAGCTTACGCTGGACGGCGCCGACCATACTTTCTCGCGCCGCGCCTGGCGCGACCAGGTAGCCGACTGGACCGGCGCATGGGTGGCGGCATGGTAAAGCGCGTCCTGATGGTGGCCTTCCACTTCCCGCCGCTGCGCGGCAGCAGCGGCATCCAGCGCGCGCTGAAGTTCGTGCAATACCTGCCGGCACTGGGCTGGCAGCCGCTGCTGCTGTCGGCCCATCCGCGCGCCTACGTCAACCAGGGCCCGGACCAGCTGGCGGAAATCCCGCCGGAAGCCGTGGTCAAGCGCGCCTTTGCCCTCGACAGCGGGCGCCACCTGGCGTGGCGCGGGCGCTACCTGGGCTGCACGGCCTGGCCCGACCGCTTCGTGAGCTGGTGCCTGGGCGCCGTGCCGGCCGGCCTGTCGCTGCTGCGCAAGTACCGCCCGCAAGTCATCTGGAGCACCTATCCGATTGCCAGCGCGACCCTGATCGGCTATCTGCTGCACAAGCTGAGCGGCTTGCCCTGGGTGGTCGACTTCCGCGACCCGATGACCGACGAGTTTTACCCGCGCGACCCGAAGGTGCGTGCGATCCAGCGCTGGATCGAGCGCAAGGCGGTGCACAATGCGGCGCTGGTGGTGTGCACCACGCCGAGCGCGGTGGTGACCTACACCACGCGCTATCCGCAGCTGCCGCGCCAGCGCTTCACGGTACTGGAAAACGGCTATGACGAGGAAAACTTCCGCAGCGCCGGCGCGCTGGCCGTAACGCCTGCGGCCGGGCGCCCATTTACCCTGGTACACAGCGGCATCATCTATCCCTCCGAACGCGACCCGGTACCGCTGTTCCGCGCGCTGTCCGAACTCAAGGCAAGCGGCGCCGTCTCGGCCTCCCAGTTGCAGATCGTGCTGCGCGCCACGGCCCACGACGACTACGTTGGCCGCCTGCTGGCCGAACACGGCATTGCCGACCTGGTGAGCCTGGCGCCGCCGGTGCCCTACCACGCAGCGCTGGCGGAAATGCTGACGGTGGACGGCCTGCTGCTGCTGCAAGCCAGCAACTGCAACCACCAGATCCCGGCCAAGCTGTATGAATACCTGCGCGCACGGCGGCCGATCATGGCGCTGACCGATGCCGCCGGCGATACCGCCGCCACCTTGCGCGCCGCCGGGGTCGACACCATTGCGCCGCTGGACGACAGCGCCGGCATCAAGCAGGGCTTGCTGCACTTCCTGCAACTGGCGCGCGCCGGCCAGGCGCCGCTGCCGTCGCCCGCGGCAGTGGCCGCCGCCTCGCGCCAGGCCCGCACTGCCGAACTGGCACGCTTGCTCGATAGCGTGCTGCCTCAATCGCTCGCCTTGCCCGCCACGGCAAGCTCCACGGAGAAAGTATGAAGACTCGCATGCTGATGCTGGCCGCCGCCCTGTGCGCCAGCGCGATTCCCGCCAGCGCCCGCAACTATTGCGGCGGCCCGACCGGCCAGGAATGGGATTACCGCCTTGCCACGCCGCAGATGATGTCGGTGCTGGAGGGGCGCCACTTTACCGAAGACATCGAGATGGGCATCGCCGGCTACACCGGCAAGCAAGGCGATATCGGCGCCGAATACGACTATACGCTGACCAAGATGCCCAACCATCCGCGCGCCCTGAACTCGGTCGTGCGCCTGGCGCCGCGCTATTCGAGCGGCAAGATGCCGGGTTCGCGCATGCTGATCGAGTGCTATTTCGAGCGCGCCGTGCGCATCTTCCCGGACGACCCGACGACCTGGTTCGCGTATGCGCGCTACCAGTTCATGAAGGGCAAGGAGGCGCAAGCCCTGACCATGATGGAGAAGGCTTATGCGATGTCGCCGGAAGATGCGGCCATCAATTACAACATGGGCCTGGTTTATGCCAAGCAGAAGAAGTATGACGAGGCCCTGCCTTTCGCCCAGAAGGCCTATCAGCTCAAGTTCCCCCTGCCGGCGCTGAAGCAAATGCTGGTCAAGGCCGGCAAATGGGTTGAACCGCCGCCGCTGCCGGAAGAACCAGCCGAGCAGGCGGAAGCTGGCGCCTCCGCTTCCGCGGCGTCTGCGGCTTCCGCCGCTTCGCTCGCATCCGCCGCGCCGGCGGCCAAACCTGCCGATCCGGCCGCGTCAACCAAGCCATGATGCAACTGCTGCTGCGGCGCGGTGCAGCACTGGCCTTCTTTGGCCTGCTGCTGGCGGCGGCGAGCGTCTATCCGGCGCCCAAACTGCTGATGGCCGTGCTGCTGGGCGGCTACATGGCTTTGCTGCTGTGGCGGCCGCAAGCCTGGCTGGTGGCGGTGCCGGCCCTGCTGCCGGTACTGGATTTCGCGCCCTGGACCGGCTGGTTCTTCCTGGAAGAACTGGACCTGCTGCTGCTGGCCACCTGCGCCGCCGGCTACTGGGCCCTGGGGCGCACGCGGGCGCCCACCAAGCTGCCGGGCCTGGCGCGCCTGGCGCTGGGCTTGTTCGTGCTGTGCTATGCGATTGCCGCCTGGCGCGGCCTGGCGCCGCTGGCCCCGCTGGATGCCAATTCCTTCGCCAACTACACCAGTCCCTATAACGGCTTGCGCGTGCTGAAAGGCGTGTTGTGGCCCGTGCTGCTGCTGCCCCTGCTGCGCGGCACCGCCGGCGACAATGGCAGCAACCTGCAGCGCCTGCTGGTGCCCGGCATGATCCTGGGCCTGGCCGCCTGCAGCCTGGCCGCGGTGTGGGAACGCCTGGCCTTCCCCGGGCTGTTCAATTTCTCCAGCGATTACCGTCCCACCGCGCCGTTTTCCGCCATGCATACCGGTGGCGCTGCGCTGGATGCCTACCTGGCGATGTCCTTCCCCTTCGTCACGCTGTGGCTGGTCAACCATCCGCCGCCGCGCCGCCTGGCTTTGGGGCTGGCAGCGCTGGCCCTGGGACTGTTTGCCGGCCTGACGACGTTCTCGCGCGATATCTACCTGGCCTATGCCGCGGCGGGCGGCGTCATTGCCGTGCTGGGTTCGGCGCATCACCTGCGCAGCGGTACCCTGACCGGGCGCAGCATGGTGGCGTCGGCACTGATGCTGGTCCTGACCTACTGGGTGCTGAGCCAGGTGTTCGCCCTGGGCGGCTATCGCGGCCTGGGTGCCGCGCTTGGCATGCTGGCCACCGCGCTGCTGCTAGCAGGCGCCGCACCGCGCATGCCGCAACCGCTGGTTGCCGGCGGCTTGGCACTGCTGCTGCTGCTGCTGGTAGGCGCCATCGGCATGTTCGGTCCGGCAGGCGCCACCGACAAAGGCGCGTATGTCGCCTACGCCCTGCCGCTGCTGTGCGCCGTCGGCGGCACTGTCCTGCTGGCCGCGGGCCCGCAGGCGCAGCGGCCGTGGGGAGTACTGCTGCTGGCTGCCGCATTGCCGGCACAGGCAGTTGCGGCGGCCCTGGTGGCGCGCCATTACGGCGGCAACGATGCCTTGCCGGGGATCGCACTGGCCATCGCGCTGGCCCTGGCCATGGGCGCCAGCCGCCTGCTGCCGCAGCCGCCCTGGAAACTGGACCGCGGCACGCTGACCGTGAGCTTCTTCAGCGCCATCGTGTTTGCTGCCCTGATCCCGATTTCCGGCAGTTACTACACCGGCAGCCGCTTCGCCACCGTCGGCAACGACCTCAATGTGCGCCTGGCGCACTGGGGCGAAGCGCTCGGCATGATGGACGACGATGCCATGACCACCGCGTTTGGCCAGGGCCTGGGCCGCTACCCGCAGGCCTTCACCTGGCAGAACACCCACGGCGAAGTGCCCGGCACATTCAGTTATGCCGAAGAGCCGCGCAACCGTTTCCTGCACCTGGGCGCGGCCCAGTATGCGCAAGGCTTCGGCGAAGTGCTGCGCATGCTGCAGCACGTCGATGTGCAGCCGGGCAAGCGTTACCAGCTCAAGCTCGATATCCGCCGCAACAGCGCCGATGCCTCGCCGGTGGCGATGGTGTGCCTGCGCTGGCTGATTTATCCCATCGATTGCAGCGTCGCCAAGTTCGGCAAGGCGCCGCTGATTGAAGGCTGGCAAACCATTACCGGCGAACTGCCGGTACGCACTGCGCGCGCTGCCTGGGGGGCGCCGCTGGTACTGGAGTTGTACAACCGCTCGCACAAGGCGCCGCTGGAAGTCGACAATGTCAGCCTGGTGGAGCTGGATACCGGACGCGAATTGCTTCGCAATGGCAGCTTCACCGACGCCAACGATTTCTGGTTCTTCAGCAGCGACCGCAACCACATGCCCTGGCACGTGAAGAATTTCGCAGTCAACCAGTTGTTTGAACTGGGCTGGGCCGGGGTGTTCGCGACCGCCTTCCTGCTGCTGGCAGTCGGTGCGCGCCTGGTGTCGCGCGGCCTGGCCGGCGACAGCTATGCGGCGGTTTGCCTGGCCTCGCTGACCGGCTGCATGATGGTGGGCTTGTTCGACTCCATCACCGACGTGCCGCGCCTGTCGATCGTGTTCCTGCTGGTGGCCATGGCGGGCAGTTTGAAGGCGGCGCGCAAGCGCATCAGGGTCAAGCGGCAGCGCCCCGGCGCGGAACTCGATGCAGATGCCGCCAACCTTGCCTGACTCTCCTGCTATGAGCGCTGCTCCACGCATCGCGGTGGCGGTTGAAGTCCTTTTGCAGCGCTTGTTTCACCTGGCGCAGGATAGAAAGCTCACGACTGTCACGGTCGAGCACATGTTGGCGCTGCTGGTAGGTGAGCCGGGCGTCTGCGCATTCCTGGATGCCAACTTGCCGCAGGAAAACCAAGCCGCACTGCGCGCCGAACTGTACCTGATGCTGGACCGGCAGCCGACTCCGCAAGCAGCGCCGCGGCGGAGCTGGCCTGACGGCCTGAAGACGCTGAAGCCGCTGGCGCGTTTCATGCTGCCACGCGGCATCAGGAGGCTCGATCAATGGCTGGACGACGCTCCGCGCTTCTCCGACGATGCCACACACGTATTGATGCGCGCCATCCTGAGGGTGCCCCCGCCAGGGGTCGTTCAGGATACCGACCTGCTGTTATCAATCATTGAGAACAGCTCGGGTCCCGCCAGCGCACTCCTGGCAAGGCACGCTGTTTCACGCTACGCTTTGCTGTGCCATGTGACGAATGCGAGGTACCCAAGGCCAGTCGCAGCACACCCGGAGTTGCAGGATGAGGCGGCCAAAGTACGGCTGTTCCTGCTCAACGACGATTTCAGTCCGATGGAATTTGTAGTCGACGTCCTGCAAACGGTATTTTCCAAGTCGCCGCAAGAAGCGAACGCCTTGATGCTGGAAATTCACCACAGCGGACGCGCCGCGTGCGGCATTTTTTCTCCAGACGCCGCGAAGCAGAAACTTCGCCAGCTTGAACAACTGGCTGCCGGGCAGCAGCACCCGCTGCGCGCTGTCCTGGAAGCTGTCGATCAGGACGATGCCTTGATGGCGTGACGCTCCAGCAAATCGTACAGGGTCGGGCGCGAAACGCCCAGCAGTTCGGAAGCCTTCACGATATTGCCCTCGACGCGCGCCAGGGCGCGCACGATGGCGCGGTATTCGGCTTCGTCGCGCACCTGGCGCAGATTGAACGGTTCTTCTTCCACCGGGGCGCCGGACAGGCCCAGGTCGTCGGCCGTGATGGCCGGGCCGTCGGCCATGATGATGGCGCGCTTGATGCAGTTTTCCATTTCCCGCACATTGCCCGGCCAGTCGTGGTGGGCGATCTGGGCCAGCGCGTCGGGGCTGAAGTGCAGGTTGCCGCGGCCTTCCTGGGCGCAGAAGCGGTTCTTGAAGTGCTGCGCCAGCAGCACCGAGTCGCCGTCGCGCTCGCGCAGCGGCGGGATGGTCAGCACGATCTCGGACAGGCGGTAGTACAAGTCTTCGCGGAAGCGGCCGGCTTTCACCAGTTCCTTCAAATTCTGGTGGGTAGCGCAGACGATGCGCACATCGACCGGGATTTCCTCGTGGCCGCCGACGCGTTCGATCACGCGCTCCTGCAGGAAGCGCAGCAGCTTGGCTTGCAGCGGCATCGGCAGGTCGCCCACCTCGTCGAGGAAGAAGGTACCGCCGTTGGCCGCTTCCACCTTGCCCTTGGTCTGTTTCACCGCGCCGGTGAAGGCGCCCTTTTCATAGCCGAACAGCTCCGACTCGAGCAGGGTTTCCGGAATCGCCGCACAGTTGATCGCCATGAAGCGTTCCTTGGCGCGCGGGCTGCCCTGGTGCAGGGCGCGGGCGATCACTTCCTTGCCGGTGCCCGATTCGCCCAGCACCATGGTGGTGGCCGAGCTTGGCGCCACTTTTTCCACCTGGCGGCACACCTTCAGCATGCCGGGGTCGCGCGAAATGATGCCGGCCAGCGGCGCGTCGGCGCTGCCTTGCTGCATGCGGCGGTTTTCCTGCTGCAGGCCGTGCAGGAAGAAGGCGCGCTTGATCACCAGCGACAGCAGTTCCGGCTCGCAGGGCTTCTGGTGGAAATCGTAGGCGCCCATGGCGATCGCCTGCACCGCGTGCGAGCGGTCCTGGTTGCCGGTCAGGACGATGACCTTGGTGTCCGGCGCCAGCGCCAGGATCTGCTGCAGCGTGGCCAGGCCTTCGGTGGCGCCGTCCGGGTCGGGCGGCAAGCCGAGATCCATGGTGCAGACGGCCGGTTCGTGGCGGCGCAACTGGGCCAGCGCGGCTTCGCGGTCGCCCGCCACCACCACGTCGTAGTCGTCGAAACTCCACTTGAGCTGCTTTTGCAGGCCGGGGTCGTCTTCGATAATCAACAGCTTGGGTTTGCTCTGGCTCACAACAGGTCCTTGTGCCTTCAGGCGGCTTGTTCAATGGTTTGCTGGCGGTACAGCGGCAGGCTGACCGTGAATGTGGTGCCTTGCTCCGGCGTGCTGCGCACCTGCAGCGTTCCACCCAGTTGGTGGATATATTCCCGGCTTTCGAATGCGCCAATGCCCATGCCGGCCGACTTGGTCGAGTCGAAGGGCTTGAACAGGCGTTCACGGATGAATTCTTCGCTCATGCCGGTGCCGGTGTCGGCCACCGCCACCAGCACGCTGTCGCCGTCGCGCGCCAGGCGCACGCACACCTTGCCGTCGCGCGGCGTGGCTTCGATCGCGTTCTGGATCAGGTGGCCCAGCACGCGTTCCAGCCGTTCGCCTTCGGCCAGCACTTTCAGGCCGGCGTCGGCCAACTGCAGCGTGGGCTTGGGCTCGAAGGCGGCCTTCAGCGCCACCGCCTGCGCCAGCAACTGGCCCAGGTCCTGCGCCGTGGCGCGCTCGGGCGAGGCGGTACGGCTGAGCTTTTGCAGCATCAGTTTCATTTTCTGCACCGACAGGGTCACGGTCTCCATCATATCGCGTTGGAACTCCGGATTGTCGGCATGTTTTTCCGCATTGGCGGTCATCAGCGACAGCTGCGCCACCAGGTTCTTCAAATCGTGCACAACGAAGGTCGACAGGCGGTTGAAGGAGTCGAACTGGCGCGCCAGCATCAGGGCGTTGTCGGCTTCCTGCTGGGTCAGGTAGGAAGCGGCCTGGGTGCCGGCGATCTTCAGCAAGTCCAGCACTTCCCAGTTCAGCTTGACCTCGCTGCGCGAGGCCATCAGCACCACGAAGCCGGCCAGCCGGCCCTGCAGCAGCAGCGGCACCACCAGCCAGGCCTTGGGGAAGGCCAGCAGCCAGGGCGGCAGCGGCACTTCCGGGTCGTGCAAGTGGTGGGCGGCCACTTCCACCAGCCACTGCTTGCTTTCCATCAGTTGGCAAAACCCCGAATCGGCCGGCTCGCTCGCTTGCTGGGCCTGCACATGCCAGGAGGCCAGCGGCTCAAAGCGCTGCTCGCGGCGTATCCACAAGGCGCCGCCCTGGCTTTCCACCAGCTCGGCCAGGGCCGAAATGGTGCGCTCGCCCAGGTTGGGGCCGGTGGCCGACAGGGTGCGGGTAAAGGCCAGCCATTCCTCGCGGTAGTCGTAGTTGTAGCGGTAGAAATGCTTGCTGATGAACACTTTCAGCCAGGCGCGGAACGAGCCTGAAAACAGCACGCCGGCCAGCAGGAAGGTGGCGCCAAACAGGAAGGCCAGTTGCATCAGGCCGCCCCAGGTACCGCCGACAAAACGCAGGTAGTAGGCCGCCATGCTCATGGCCAGCAGGTAGACCGCTGAGCCGAGCAGGGCCGCCGAATGGAAGGCCACGCGGCGCGACACGGCAAGCTGGGCCGGCCAGGAGGCGCGCCGCAGCAGCGAAATCGCCAGCAGCGGCACAATCAGTGCATTGACCAGGCCGCGCGCCGCCCACAACTCGGGGTCGAGTTCGCGCAGCAGCAGCATATCGCTGTACAGGTAGAAGTCGTAGGCAAACAGCGCGCCCAGGCCGAGGCAGATGAACTTCATGGCCCAGCGCACCTGCACGCTGCGGTCGCGGTAGAGTTGCTCCACCAGCAGCATGCCCAGCACGGCCATGCCGAGGCGGCCGATGGCCAGCACGTGGAAGGCCAGGCCGGCCGGCAGCTGCTGCGCCAGCAGGCTGGCCAGCAGCATGGCGCCGTACACCGCCAGGCTGGCCTGGAAGGTACGGGCGCCGCGCTGCCACAGGCCCAGCATGGCCAGCAGTACGCTGGTCCAGGCGGCATTGCGCAGCCATTCGGCGCCATGCAGCACCCACGGCGCCCACGGCACCACGGTGGCGCTGGCCATGACCGCCCCCCACAGCACCGTCAGCAGCGAGGCGGTGGCCAGCACGCGCTGGTGCGGACGCTGGTCCGGGCGCTGGCGCCAGCCGGTCAGGACCAGCACGCTAAATAACAGAAACGCCAGCGCTGCGCTGGCGTAACTGAAGGCGGTGATACTGGTCGGCATCAGGACTCCATGTGCTTAACGGCCTCCCCTGAACATGACCACCTTGATGGTGTCGATCAGGACCAGCACATCGAGCAGCAGGCTGTTGTTCTTGACGTAGTACAGGTCGTACTGCAACTTCTGCAGCGCGTCTTCGACCGTATCGCCATAGCCATAGCGCACCTGGGCCCAGCCGGTAATGCCCGGCTTGATGCTGTGGCGCACATTGTAGTAAGGCACGCGCTCCGTCAATTGCTCGACGAAATAAGGACGCTCGGGACGCGGGCCGACGAAGGACATTTCGCCCTTCAGCACGTTGAGGATTTGCGGCAGTTCGTCAATGCGCAGCTTGCGGATGATATTGCCCACGCGCGTGATGCGCGGGTCGTTCTTGGAAGCCCATTGCGGCGTGCCATTCTTTTCCGCATTCTTGAACATGCTGCGGAATTTCAGGACGCGGAACACGCGGCCATCCATGCCCACCCGCTCCTGCGAGTAGAAGATCGGCGCGCCATCTTCGATCACGATGGCAATCGCGGTGAGGACCATGACCGGCAAGGACACTACCAGCAGCGAAACGCTCGCCACCACGTCGACCGCGCGCTTCATGAAAGTACGCATGAAGCTCTGGTCGAAGCCGCCGCCAAACACCAGCCAGGAAGGCTGCACCGATTCGACCCGGATCTGGTAGGTTTCGCGCTCGAAGAAGGTGGCGGCGTCGGTGACCTGGATGCCGTACAGCTTGCACTCGAGCAGCTCCTTGATCGGGAAGGCGCCGCCGCGGCGGTTCTGCACCGAGACCACGATTTCCGATACGCGCTGGGCGTTTGCCAGCGCTACCAGGGAACCGCCTTCCGGCAGGTGCAGCAACTGGTTCTGCGGCACGCAGGTTTCTTCCGACGGCACCGCCACATAGCCGGCCACGTCGTAGCGGCGGTAATTGGTGTCGCGCGTGGCCAGTTCACCGCATTCCTTGGCCATGACGCCGCAGCCGAGGAAGATGATACGGGTCGACAGGAAATGCGTGCGCGATGTTTTCATGAACATGGCGCGCGCCAGCAGGATGCCAAAGCCGGAAATGATGAACACCAGCACCAGGATGCCACGCCCGAAGTACAGGTCGGGCGCCAGGTAGAACACCAGGGTCAGGATGCAAAAGCCCATGGCAAATGAAGGCATCAATTGCAGGAAGAAGGGATTGCGCAAGCCTTCCTGGAAATTGATCTGGTACATGCCCAGCGCGGACATGCTGAACACGATCGCGGCTGCAAAAATGCAGGCCGACATGAAGAAGTGGTCGAGCTTCGGTATGGCGAACTGGTCACCGTCGAAAAAACGCAGACCAGCGCCAGCGTAGAACGAGCCAATCAGGATCAACACCTCCAGGAAAAGCAGGCTGAAGACAACCTTGGAAATGTAGTGATTGGAAATTCTTAGCATTTTTATTCCCTCCCGCTTTGCCGCTCATGCTGGCCATGAAAGCGCGCGGAGCCTTCCGGCCATGTCTCGTTAACTATTCTTGCGGGGCCAGGTGGCGGACGTACCAATCCATGGCCTCCTTCAATCCTTCACCGATACGGTGGGAAGGATCGAAACCCAACAGCTCGCGCGCCTTGGTGATATCGGCCTGCGAATGGCGCACGTCGCCGGCCCGGAATTGCTGGTATTGCGCCTGGTGCTGCAGCAGGTGCGGGAAACGCTCCTGCAACAACTCGCGCATCATCAGGTACAGTTGGTTGAGACTGGTGCGCTCGTTGAGCGCCACGTTGTACACCTGGTTGGCCGCGCCCGGCTTGTCGGCCATGGCTGCCAGCAGGTTGGCTTGCACCACGTTGTCGATGAAGCAGAAATCGCGGCTGGTTTCGCCGTCGCCGTTGATGAACAGGGGACGGTTGCGGATCAGGGCCGACACCCACTGCGGTATCACCGCCGCATAGGCGCCGTCCGGATCCTGGCGCGGGCCGAACACATTGAAATAGCGCAGGCCGATGGTTTCCATGCCATAGGTGCGCGCAAAAACGTCGGCGTACAGCTCGTTGGCATATTTGGTGACGGCATACGGCGACAGCGGCCGGCCGATGGTGTCTTCCACTTTCGGCAATGCGGGATGGTCGCCGTAGGTGGAACTGGATGCCGCGTAGACGAAGCGCTTCACTTTCGCGTCGCGCGCCGCCACCAGCATGTTCAGGAAGCCGGTCACATTGGTGCCATGGGTCAGCAGCGGGTCGTCGATCGAGCGGCTGACCGAGCCCAGCGCGGCCTGGTGCAGGACGTAATCCTTGCCGGCGCAGGCTTGCTGGCAGCTTGCCAGGTCGCGGATATCGCCTTCGATGAAGGTAAAGGAAGCCCAGGCTGCGGAGCCGACGGCTTCGCGCACCTGGTCCAGGTTATGCTGGTGGCCGGTGGCGAAGTTGTCTAGGCCCGTGACCTGCTGGCCGAGCTTGAGCAGCGCCTCCACCAGGTTGGAGCCGATGAATCCGGCAGCCCCCGTCACCAGCCAATGGTATCGCTGGCCACGCAGGTGCAGCCGCACGTCGTCAAACTTGCCCACAACAGCCCTCCCAGGCTTCCCTGATATTTTTCTTACAGGCGCCAGACGCTGTAACCAGCTTCTTCCAGGCCTGCCATATTAAATGCCGATTTCACGTCGATGAAGACGCCGCCCGGATTCAGCTTGGCGGACAGGTCGCCCAGCGACAGCGCCAGCAATTCCTTGTGCGACACGGCAGCCACCACCGCATCGGCTTGCGGCAGGCTGTCCCAGCTTTCCAGGCGAATACCGTATTCGTGCACCGATTCCTCCGAATCGGCCACCGGGTCGTGCACATGCACGTCCAGGCCATACGACTTCAGTTCAAACACCACGTCCGCCACCTTCGAATTGCGCAAGTCCGGGCAGTTTTCCTTGAAGGTCAGGCCCAGCACGTTCACTTTTGCGCCCTTGATATGGCAGCCCGCCGCGATCATCTGCTTGACGGTTTTCTCGGCCACGAACTTGGCCATGCCATCATTGATGCGGCGCCCCGCCAGGATCACCTGCGGGTGGTAGCCGATCATGTCGGCCTTGTGGGTCAGGTAGTAAGGATCGACGCCGATGCAGTGGCCGCCAACCAGGCCAGGACGGAAAGGCAGGAAATTCCACTTGGTGCCAGCCGCCTGCAGCACTTCCAGCGTATCGATGCCAATCTTGTCGAAGATGATTGCCAGTTCGTTCATCAGCGCGATATTCAGGTCGCGCTGGGTATTTTCGATGACCTTGGCGGCTTCCGCAACTTTCACGCTGGAAGCCCGGTATACCCCAGCAGTCACTATCGACTCATATAGTTTAGCAACCTCTTCGAGAGTTGCTGGATTATCTCCCGAAACCACCTTCAAAATCGTGGTCAGGCGGTGTTGTTTGTCGCCTGGATTGATACGTTCGGGGGAGTAGCCGACGTTGAAGTCCTGTGGCCATTTCAGGCCGGAATGTTCTTCCAGCACGGGGATGCAGACTTCTTCGGTGGCGCCCGGGTAGACCGTCGATTCGTACACGACGATGGCGCCCTTCTTCATGTATTTGCCGACCGTGGTGGAAGCGCCCACCAGCGGGCTGAAATCAGGCGAATGGGCGTTGTCGACCGGCGTCGGCACGGCCACCACGATGTAATCGGCTTCGGCCAGCGCGGCCGGGTCGTAGGTCACGTGCAACTGGGTCGCTTCGCGCAGTTCCGCTTCCGACACTTCGCCCGTGGGGTCGCAGAATTGCCGGTAATTCTCAATCTTGGACTGCGACAGGTCGAAACCGATGGTCTTGCGCTTCTTGCCAAACTCTACCGCCAGTGGCAGGCCTACATAGCCCAAACCTACGACTGCTACAACCTTGTTGTGATCCATATCGGTTCCCGTGAGAATTACCAATTACTATTATGCTAACAATATATTCCAGAAGCCCTACAACTACAATGCACGGTTCACAATTTCCGCCGTGCGGGGCGCGAAAAAGTGCGCCGTGCACTATGAAGCGCGTAACAATCTATTTGGCTTTCCGTTGGCCAAATGCGACATGAATGTATGGAATGTTTGCCAATTAACTTGTTCGTTTGATACGGATTGTCAATTTTACACGGAACCCGTACAGCTGTCACAGCCTTTCTTTGCAGCGCACCATAAAGCAACGCGGCGGCCGAGGCCGCCAGCATTGTCTAAATGATAAACGATTATTGCGACAAAGCGATGACTGCACGCTTGGTAGGGACCGCTATTGCCACACGTTGCGCCGGCACGACGCCCGGCACGGCGCTGCGCGCCGCGATCTCCTTCAGCTTGAATACGGCAATGGCCTGCGCCACCCATTCGGCCTGGCGGGCCAGGCTGCTGGCAGCGGCAGCCGCCTGCTCGACCAACGCCGCATTTTGCTGGGTAATGTCGTCGATATGCACCACCGCCTGGTTGACCTGGCCGATGCCGCGGCTCTGCTCCTGGGTAGCGTTATGGATCTCATCCATGACGCGGGTGACGCGGCCGACTGACTCGATCACTTCGCTCATGGTGGCGCCGGCGTTATTGGTCAGCCTGGCGCCGGCGTCGACCTTGGCGATCGAACTGTCGATCAGTTGCTTGACTTCCTTGGCGGCCGTGGCCGACCGCTGGGCCAGGCTGCGCACCTCGGTGGCCACCACGGCAAAGCCTTTGCCGTGTTCGCCGGCGCGCGCCGCTTCCACCGCCGCGTTCAGGGCCAGGATATTGGTCTGGAACGCAATGCCGTCGATCATGCCGATGATGTCGAGGATCTTGCGCGACGACTGGCTGATGTCGTCCATGGTCTGCACCACTTGCGAGACGATGGAACCGCCGGCTGCCGCCATGCTGGACGCCTGGCCGGCCAACTCGTTGGCGCTGTGTACGCTGGCCGCGCTCTGCTGCACATTGCTGGTGAGCTGCTCCATGCTGGCCGCCGTCTGCTGCAGGCTCGAGGCCTGCGATTCGGTGCGGCCCGACAGGTCCAGGTTGCCGCTGGCGATTTCGCTGGTGGCGGTCTGGATCTCATCGAAGTTGCTGCGCACGTCGCCGATGATGCTGTGCAGGTTGACATTGGTCTGGCGCAGCGCCGCCAGCAACTGGCCCATTTCATTGTCGGCGCCAATGTCGATGCGGCCGGTCAGGTCGCCGCCGGCCATCTTGCGCGCGAAGCCGGTGGCCAGGCGCAGCGGGCGCACCACGGCGGCATGCAGCGCGTACCAGAACGACAGCGCCAGCGCGACAAAGCCGGCATGGGCCAGCGTCAACCACGACGGCGCCTGCTGCACGATGCCGGAAATGGCAAGCAAGGCCAGGAAGCCGCTCAGCGCGCCCATGCCGATGCCGATCAGCCTGGCCAGCGAAATGTCGCGCAACTGGCTGGCCCAGTTGCGCCAGCCGGAGCGGCGAAGCCGGCCGCGCTCGAGGCGCAGGCGGCGCGGGTTGCCTTCCCGGATTTCGCGGTAGAGATGGTCGGCCTGCGCCACCTGCTCGCGGCTGGGCTTGGTGCGTACCGACATATAGCCGACCGGGCGGCCGGCTTCGATCACCGGCGTCACGTTGGCATACACCCAGTAGAAGTCGCCGTTCTTGCAGCGGTTCTTCACCATCCCGCTCCACGGCATGCCGGCCTTGATGGTGGACCACAGGTCGGCAAAGGCTTCCGCCGGCATGTCGGGATGGCGCAGGATGTTCTGCGGCGCCCCGATCAGTTCTTCTTCGGTGAAGCCGCTGACTTCGATGAAGTAGGGATTGGCGTAGGTGATCTTGCCCTTCAGGTCCGTGGTCGAGACGATGGTCTTGCCGTCATCCAGGATGAACTCCTGGTTGGTGACAGGGGTGTTGAGGCGCATGGCGGTGCTCCTTATCGGCTATCTACAGGGGAGTTCTGGCACGAACCGGGAGCTGGGGTCCGCATGGCTTGGGCGGGGCGCAAGCAGGCGCCCTGCCATGTCATGCGATCAAGTATAGGAAGATGGTGCGCTGTGGAAACTCACGAAAAATTACAATAGGAAAATTCAATGGCCGGTGTTGCGGATTTGCAATCAGGCCGGCGCCTGGCGCCTGAACATGCCGCGCAACTCGCTCACCATGCTGCGGTTGAACAGCAGGCTGACCACCGCATACGCCAGCATGCCGGTTACCACTTCCGCCACCAGCGCCCAGGCGCGCGGCTGCGCCGCCAGCGGCGCCCGCACCAGGGTCACGGCGCCGAACATCAGGCCGGCGCACAGCACGGCCGGGCCGGCGCGCCCGGCCACCGCGCGCGCGCTGATGCCGATGGCGGCCAGCATGCGGCGCATATTGAAGAACAACACTACCGGGTAGGCCAGCAACCAGGCATAGGCCACGCCCTGGATGCCCCAGCGCGTGCCGATGTAGAAGGCGGGCGGCATCACCAGACAGGACAGCAGCACATTGCGGAAGTTGATGCCTGGCTGGCCAAGGGCATCGGTGACGGTCGGCAGCATCTGGGTCAGGGTGCGGAAAGGCATTACCAGGCACAGCACCTGCAAGGGCAGCACGGCGCCCTCCCAGCCCTTGCCCAGCACCACGGCGACGATTTCCGCCGCCACGCTGGCCATGCCCCACAGCAGCGGGAAGGACAGCAAGCCGATGTAGCCGAGCATCTTCAGCACGCCGCTGCGGATCGCCGGCAAATCATGCTGGTTGCGCGACAGGATGGGGAACAGGACCTGGTTCAGGATGCCTGCCATGCGCTGCACCGGCAGCGACGCCAGGTGCATCGACACCGAATACCAGCCCAGCGCGTGGTCGCCCAGCACGCGGCCGACGATCGCCACATCGGCCTGGGTGAAGCTGTACCACAGCAGGCGGGTGGCGGTCAGGCTGCCGCCGAAGCCCAGCAGCTTGCCCATGCCCTTGAGCGACCAGTCCGGCCGCGGCTGGCCCGGCGCGCACCAGTTCAGCGCGCCGACCCGCCAGGCCTGGGTGGCCAGCATACCGGCTACCAGCGCCCACACGCCGGCGCCGAACAGGGCCATGAACAGGGTGACTTGCGAACCGGCCAGCGCCGCAGTCAGCTCGACCAGCGAGCGCTGCTTGTATTCCAGGCGGCGCTGCAGGCGCACATCGGGAACGGTGGCCAGCGGCAGCAGCACGAATTGCAAGGACAGCACGTGCAGCAAGCCCTGCAGGCGCGGCTCGCCGTAAAAAGCGGCCACCAGCGGCGCCAGCGCATTGGCCAGCAGGCACAGGCCGAGATTGACCAGCCACAGTACCCCCATGGCCTGCCGCAGTTCCTGTTCGCTGATTTCCTTGCGCTGGATCAGGGCCGGGCCCAACCCCACCTCGGCAAACATGCCGAGCAGGCCCAGCACAACGGTACACATGGCCAGCAAGCCGTAATCGGAAGGCGCCAGCAGGCGCATCACATAGATGGTGACGCCCCAGGTGATCACCTGGGACACCAGCTTGGCCCCCGCCACCCACTTCACGCCGCGCGCCAGCTCGGAATGCATTTTCATTTGACGGTGCTCCGCGCCGGGAAATCGAATTTGGCCGGCTTTGCGGCCGGGATCACCTGCGCCAGCCAGCGCCGCAGGCGGTCCTTCTGCTGCTCGGTCACGCTGCCCAGCAGCACGACCGCCACCAGGGTTGCGGCCAGCACGGCCGCCAGGTAAGCATAGCCTTTGCCCATGCCGGCCAGCAGGACTTCAAACAGCAGCACCAGCGGCAGATGGAACAGATAAATCGAAAAGGTATAGCTGGCCGCCTTGCGGATCGCCGTGCCGCAAGCCTTGAACAGGGGGTCGAAACGGGCGGCAATCGCGCGGAAGCCAAGGAAGTTCAGGCCGATCAGCAGCGCCAGCACGTAGTCGCCGAGGAAGTGCTTGGAGAAATGCAGCAAGCGGTGCAGCTCGGCGCCCAGCAGGCCGCCGCTCCAGCGCGCCAACTGTTCACCGGTATCGTGATACTGGTAGAGCGCCAGGCCCGCCAGCGAAGCAAGCCAGCAGGTCCAGCCCATGACGGCCGTCAGCCGGTAACCGCCTTGCCAGCGGTAGAGCAGCACACCCAGCGCCCAGACCGGCGCCAACAGCAGGATCTTGGGCCCGACCAGCAGGGCGGCCAAGCCCAGCCACAACCAGCGGCGGCGGCTGCTGCCGAAGCACCACAGCGAGAACAGCAGGTAATACGACATTTCATAGCACAGCGACCAGTAAGCCGAATTCGAGAACGGCATGATGGACACCAGCCACAATTCGTTGGCGAAAACCAGGCTCGCCGCCATGCGCAGCACCGGATGATCATGGGTGGTCAGGCCGCCGGCATAGTGCTGGGGATTGAGCGCGAGGCCGACCTGGTCGGCCAGCGGCGCCAACAGCATGGCAGGCAGAGCCACCGAATAGATGCGCGCCAGGCGGCTGATCCAGAATTCGCGCGCCGTCGCTTCCTTGCCATCGGCGACAAAGGCGATCACATAGCCCGACAGCAGGAAAAACACCACCACCGCATTGTGGCCAACCGAATTGGACAGCAGTGGGGTATGCAGCGTCTTGGTGCTGGCAGCATGCGCCACCATCACGGTCAGTGCAGCCAGCAGGCGCAGCAAGTCGAGGTACAGCGAAAAGCTGCGTGTCATGCCCTGCTTTTCAGCCATTGCGGCGCGCCTCGAAATGTTCCGAGGCGAGCGCGGTAGCGTGCTGCATGGCGGCATCGATGTGCTGGCGCCAGGCGCTCAGCGACAGCGGGTTGCTGACCTTGCGTGCCGCCAGTTGGCGCGGCAGCAGGCGCATCGCATACAGCTTTTCCGGGACTTTACGCTTGAGCACGATCAGGCCGCGGAAATTGGTCATCCACCAGTCGTCCTGCTGCAACCGCTCGACCAGGCGCGGCACCGTAAAGCTGGGGTGGTACAGGTTGAAGGCGATGGTGATGCGCTGCTGGGTGCCGCCGTAAGTCTCCACCGAATGCATCAGGCTGGCAGGAAAGAGCAGCATGCGGCCATTGCGCGGGGTCATGAAATAGTCGCGCCGCAGCGGGTCGGCATCGCGGTCGACATCGATCGCGACGAAGCTGCAATCCTCAAAACGGGTGCGGCCGCCGGCCGCCTGGCCGGCTTCGATATCGCCCACATTGACGTAGTACACGCCGGAAAAGAAGGAATGCACGCCCAAATGATCGTGGCGCCGGTTGTAATGGCCCTGCTCGTTGACGTTGGCCCAGGCCCGGATTTTCCAGCCGGCGGCAAATTCCGCGGCATCCCGGCCGGTCTGGCGCGCCACGTATTCGGCAGCCAGGCCGGTCATGCGCTGCAGCAGGCTGCGCGCCGGCGCTTCCTGCCAATCCTGCAGGTCGGCATCGGACTGCCAGCCGCCGCGGTTGGTCTTCACGGTGCCACAACTGGTTGTGCGTCGCGCCAGTACCACATCGCGCAATTCCCGGTTCAGTTGCTCACTGTCGGGCCAATCGAAATACATGACGGGAGACGGGAACAGCAGGTCCAGTTTGGCGCCATGCAGCGACGCCTGCTGCGGGGACGAGGGATTCATGACGGTCCAGGGAGAGTGATTGCAATCAGGATAAGGGAGTTGGCTTGCTGTCGCAAGCGCCAGCGCCCCACCGCGCGCTTATCAAAACGTCCAGCATATTAGCTTAATGACATTGCTCCGGCAATCCTGAAATTGACACCAGGCAGTCCGGCTGGCATCATCTTGATGGTCAATTGACAACATTTAACGGAAATAAAATGCTCCAGCTCCTGAGGTCGATCAAGAACAAATTCACGCCGGAGGCTCCGCTGCCGCTGGGCGCCGTTGCGGAACGCGAGGCCGACCAGCGCGGCTTGCCGGCGCAAGACCCGGGCATCGAGGCGGTGATTGCGGCCGGCACCGACTGGCTGCGGGCGGCCCAGGACCATTCAGCCTCGGCCGACGGCGGCGTGGCGCGCGACTTCAGCCTGGTCAAGGGCTGGGCCACCTCCTATCCGGAAACCACCGGCTATATCATCCCGACCGTGATCGAGCTGGCGCGTCGCCAGCAGAGCGACGAGCTGCACCAGCGTGCGCGCCGCATGCTGGACTGGTTCGTCGCGATCCAGTTCCCGGAAGGCGGCTTCCAGGGCGGCCGCATCGATTCCACGCCACGGGTGCCGGTCACCTTCAATACCGGACAGATTTTGCTGGGCCTGGCTGCCGGCGCCCAGGAGTACGGCGACCAGAAATATCACGACGCCATGCACCGCGCCGCCGCCTGGCTGCGCGACTCGCTCGATGAAGACGGCTGCTGGCGCAAGCACCCTACGCCGTTTGCCAAGCCCGGCGAAAAAGCCTATGAGACCCACGTATCGTGGGGCCTGTTTGCCGCCGAGCGCGTAGCGCCCGGCCACGGCTATGGCGAAGCCGGCCTGCGCCAGGTGGCGTGGGCACTCACCAAGCAGCAGCCAAACGGCTGGTTTGCGTCGAATTGCCTGAACGACCCAATCCATCCGCTCAGCCACACCATCGGCTACGTGTTGCGCGGCGTGCTGGAAGGCTACCTGCTTTCGCAACGCCCGGAGCTGCTGGCCGCTGCCGTGCGCACCGGCGACGCCCTGGCCGGCGTGGTCGGCGCAGACGGCTTCCTGCCTGGCCGCCTGGACAGCCAATGGAAGCCTGCGGTTGATTTCGCCTGCCTGACCGGCTCGGTGCAAAACGCCCACTGCCTGTTCCTGCTGTTCCAGCTCACCGGCCAGCAGCGCTACTTCGACGCCGCCCAGCGCCTGAACCAGTATGTACGGCGCAGCGTCAAGGTCGAGGGCCCGAAAGAAACCCGTGGCGCCGTTAAAGGCTCGTTCCCGGTCAATGGCGATTATGGCCGCTACGAGTTCCTGAACTGGGCCGTCAAGTTCTGCATCGACTCCAACCTGCTGGAACAGGATCTGCTGAAGGCACGTCATGCTTAAGCCAGCCAAGCGCCTGGTCAAGGCCGTGCTGGAAAAGCTGCGTCGTCGCAGCAGCGCCAAGGAAGTCAAGCAAACGCAACGCCATGTCAGCCGCGAAGAACTGGTGGAAGGGCTGGCGCAGCTCGGCATTGCCAAGGGCGATGCCGTGTTCATCCACTCCTCGCTGAAAAGCCTGGGCTATGTGGAAGGCGGCGCCGCCACAGTGGTGCAAGCGCTGCAGGAAGCCGTGGGTCCGCAGGGCACGCTGGTGCTGCCCACGTACTATATGCCGGGCGGCTCGATCCGCGGCACCTGCGAGATGCAGGACTATGTGTTCGATGTGCGCAAGCACGGCACCAATATGGGCCGCCTGCCGGAAGCGTTCCTGGCCAGCGCCGGCATCGCGCGCAGCGTGCACCCGACCCACTCGGTTTCAGCCTGGGGCCGCCATGCAGCCTACCTGACCGAAGCCCACCACCGTGCGCCGTCGGTGTTCGGCGAAGGCTCGCCGTGGCAGCGCTTTGTCGGACTGGAGAACGCCAAGGTGCTGGGCCTGGGCATTTCGATGGGCCCGGTCACCTTCTACCATGTGCTGGAAGACGCGATGGGCGACGAATTCCCAGAGCCGGTGTGGGGCGAGGAAACTTTCCGCCTGCCCTGCGTCGACCAGGCGGGGCAGCGTAGCGAAGTGCCGCTGCGCCCCTTCGACCCGGTGCTGGCAAAGCGCCGCATCGACCACGGCTCGCGCGACGATTTGCGCGCCTACTTCATGGCGGAATTCACGCGCGCCGGCCTGCTGCATGCCGGCCAGGTGGGCGAGGCGCCATCGTGGTGGATTCCCGCGCAAGGTTTCTTCGACCACCTGCAGCGCCTGGCCGGCGAAAACCTGACCATCTACTCTACCCCGGAACAACTGGCGGCGCGGCCGCTGGCATAGAGCTGCGGCGTGCGCTCCAGCGCGCGCCAAGCCTGATCATCGGCAATTCGACCAGGTGATAGCCCAGGCCGGTCAACACCACAAGCAGCGACAGGAAAAGACTCCATTGCCAGAACGGATGGAGCGCCTCCAGCGTGCGGAACGCCAGACCCATCAGCGGCGGATGGAACAGGTAGATGCCATAGCTGTACTTGGCGATGAACTTGCTGGCGCGGTTCAGCCAGGGCGCCGACATCTCTCGCATCCACGGCAACAGCAGGCCCACTGCAAGGCAGACCACCCAGCGCCCGTAGTTATTGGCACGCGGCTCCGCATACGCGACAAAGCCGGCACATGCCAGTGCCAGCAGCAGCGGCCATAGCCAGCCAGGCAGCCGCTCCCTTCCCTGCAGGCGCCAGGCCAGCACGCCAGCCAGGAAGCACGGTGCGAATTCAATTACGTTCAGGCGTGCACTGACCAAGGGCTGCAGCAAGGCCAGCGGCACGGAGAGTGCCCACAGCGCCAGTGGCCAGCGCAGCGGCCTGCGCCGCAACAGCAGGAACAACACAGGCAAGAACAGGTACATCTGCACTTCCAGGCACAGCGTCCACAGCACGGAAGACATATAGCGCGCATACACCAGGTTCTGCACCAGCAGCAGGTTGGCGGCGAGCTCGAACGGCGTCCATTGCGCATCCAGCAAGAAATAGATCCCCAACAGCGTCACCGCTGCCAGCGGATAGATGCGGCAGGCACGCTGCAGGTAGAAGGCACGGAACAGCGCGGCCCCGGCCAGTTGCTGGCGCTCCAGCGACTGCATGAGCACCAGGCTGGTGTGCACGAAGAACAGCATCACGCCCAACTGGCCCATGGCGAAGGACATCGCATTGGTGCGGATGGTGTAGCCAGCAATATGCGCCGCCAGCACCAGCAACACGGCAACCGCGCGCAGGAAATCGAGATTCGGCTTGAGCATCGTGGCTCCGGTCGCGTGGTGCAGAAACTTCAGTCTGCACGACGATCGGCGCCTAAGCTTTGCGCTGCATCATGCGCCGGTAAGCTGGCTCGCGGCGACGGTCTTGCGTTCGCGCCATGTTGCGCCCAGCTTGATCATCGGGTGCTCGATCAGGTGATAGCCCAGGCAAGGGAGTGCCACCATCAGGACCCAGAACAGGCTCCACTGCAGCACCGGAGGCCAGCCGGCCAGCGTGTCGAAACACAGGGCCAACAAGGGGTAGTTGAACAGGTAGATGCCATAGCTGTACTTGGCGATGATCTTGCTGGCATGGTTCAAGACCGGCCTGCCTAACTGGTGTACCCATGGAATGACCAGGCCCAGCACGAGGCAAACCGACCAGCGCGCATAGAGGTTGCTGCGCGTATCGGCGAACAGGATGTAGGCAGCACTGGCGACGGCCAGGGCGAGAGGCCACACCCAGGCCGGCAGCCGTTCCCTGCCCTGCAGGCGCCAGGCGATCACGCCGCCCAGGAAACAAGGCAGATACGACAGCACGCCCATGCGCGGCGACAGCCACTGCGGCAACATCGCGATGGGCAGCGACAGGACCCAGAACGCCAGCAGCCACTTGACCGGACGGTGTCGGAAAAACACGAACAGGAAAGGCAGCATGAAATACATCTGCACTTCCAGAGGCAGCGACCACAGCGGGTCGCTCATCAGCCTGGTGTAGGTGAGGTTCTGTGTCAGGGTCAGGTTGGTGAACAGCTCGTAGTATGTCCACTGCTGGTCGGTGAGGAAGAAAATCCCCAGCACCAGGGTGATGGACAAGGGATAGATACGGAAGATGCGCTGGATATAGAAACGCTTGAACAGTGCAGAACCGCTGACCTGCTGGCGCTCGAGGGATTGCATCAGTACCAGACTGGTGTGCACGAAGAAGATCATGACGCCCAACTGGCCCATCGCGTACAAAATCGGCGACTGTTGGGGTTGCCCGATGCGGAGTACATGCGAGAACAGCACGAACAGCACTGCCACCGCGCGCAGCAGATCAAGGTTCGGTTTGTTCGTCATGTTGCTGCACCCGGAAAGTCGAGTACATATTTTGCATCAGAATTGCAAGTTATACAATTTCGAAATTTCGATTGATGGGCGGATGCAACGCCTACGTTATCGCGCGGGGGCTTGGACGGTCGGGCGTAGCCGCAACGAGTTCAGGATTTTGTCCCACAGTTGGAGCATTTGCTTATCGCTCATACTGATCGGCCTAGGATCGAGGCCACCATCGAAGTTTCCCGACTGGAGGTCGATGCGGATTTGGGGGTGAACTTCGTCACCTTGCAATCCGGGGGCCTCCCACGTGAACAGATGAGCTTGCTGACCATGGTCGTTAGGGGCTTTCATCAACCATTCCTGGCCGGGATGGTCGCCTATCACGCGATCGCCTTCCTTGATATTGCGAATCCCACCCAGCGTCGCCCCGAGAATTCCCAGTGCGCTAAGCACGCCGGGTTTGCGGGACAACAGAGACTCAGGCGGCGCATAGATATTAAGACTGGTAGCTACATCAAGTACGATATCTGGGTGATTCTTCAACCGAAAGCGGACGTTCAAACTTTCATTTTCACTACGACCGCCGTCAGAAAATATTGCCCTGTCAACGCAAAACCCCGGGCCAGAATTCACAGCGGGATCCTGTGCTTGCAGTATGGTTATCGCCCTCTCCATTAACTTAACCGCTAAATCCACCTTATCGGAATCCGCAGGCTTGTGAAGCAAATACCGTTGGCCGCTGAGCCAACGGTAGCCCGAAATGTCGACCTCCACATGCTGATTTTTACCGTCCCAGTAACCGAAAACACGATCATTTTCATCAGGTGCAGTGCTCCTCAAGAGAAGTGAAGTACCGGACTTGTGTTTGGTTTCCCGCAGCGGCTGTTCGAAAGCATCAACTTCTTGGATGAACGTGTTGTGATCCATCGATTTGCGTTCAATCGTCGCAAATCCGTACTCGTAATGGCCGCCGACATATTCCGCGTCCACAGGAATATCGATCAGGAAGCGGCCAAGACAGTGCGTAACTGTTCGGTCATTACTAATCTCGTTCATCGTTTGCTCATTTGCACAAGTGTCTCCAGCGCAGAGCACCACCGCATAAAACGCTAGTGCCGCCCAAGTGCAAGCGCGGGATTGCTGCCTCCTTCTACCATCACCAGGCCAATCACTTTGCCGCCACCGCCATCCGCAACGTAGAAGCTTCACTTTGTGCTAAAGCTTGATATTGTGGATCGCAGTGCGGCGCCGCAGCTTGTCTTGTGGCCATCATAAGCAACCGGAATTCCGTCAATGACATGATCGGAACTTCCTTCGATGATTACGCAGACACTGTGGCCCGGCAAAGGGCAGATGCACTGATCACCGACGCGTGCGACTGGAATTCCATCAACTGTAAACCACGTCGCACTTACGCTGACGACCTTTCCGCCATGGGAGGTCGGGTCATTGAGGCGGATGACGTTAGGCATACTTAGACACCGCTTGATGATTGAATGGCCTCGTCGCCCGCCACCGAGTTCGGTGAACTATTTGCACTCTGTTCGTCATAACGCACAAGCCGCCAAACGGTACTGGCGCTATGTCGATCGCTGCTTCCTTTCAGGCGCTCGACAAAGGACAAGTCGCGCCTGATGATGGCTGGTGGCATAGCATCACCCGCTTTGAAGAGCCGCGTATTGCCGTGTACGTCGCTCTCGGGGCATTGCCAGTAACCAGTCTGCGGGCAGATTGCCCCAGTACGTACAAGCTCGCCCAACGGGAGTGCATCGCCACTACTCGATTGCGACGGCGGTCTCTTTTCAGGCGCCCCTTGGTCACCATCGGTTGGTCGTAGCCGTAACGAATTGAGGATCTTGTCCCAAAGTTCGATCATTTGCTGGTCTTGCAAGCTGATCGGCTTAGGGTCAAGACCGCCATCAAAGTTGCCTGATTGAAGATCAAAGCGAATTTGCGGATGTAGGACGTCGTGGGACAGTCCAGGTGCCTCCCAAGTAAATAGATGTGCCTTTTGCCCGTGATCGTTTGGAGCTTTCAACAACCATTCTTGACCAGGAAATTCTCGAATCTTGCGGTCACCCTCCTTAAGGTTGTTTATTCCGCCTATTGTCGCGCCAAGAAGTCCCAGCCCACTGAATACGCTCGGCTTGCGTGACAACAATGATTCTGGCGGCGAGCCTGCATTTCGCGTAGTCGCAATATCGAGCACGATATCGGGATGATTCTTCATGCGAAAACGCATATTGAGGGCTTCGTTTTTGCTGGTTCCGTCATCGGTAATCAAAGCATGCTCGATACAGAAGCCTTTTGTTGTTGGAATATTTGATTGAGTTCCTTGAAGGCTAGCCAATATGATCTCCTGGCGCGCCATAGAACCTTCCAGTCTGTCGGGATCGGCACCGTTCTGGACCAAATAGCGCATGCCATTGAGCCAACGATATCCCCAAATTTTTACAACCACGTGCTGATCACGGTCCAACCAGAAACCAAAGATCCGAGTGTTTTCATCTAGTGCAGACTTCTTCAGGAGAAGCGGAGTTCCCGATTTGTGTGTCGTATTCCGCAACCGCTTTTCGAGTGCATCTACCTCCTGTAGAAAGGCATCGCGATCCATAGATTGGCGCTCAATAGTAGTGAACCCATACTCGTAATGGCCGCCAACATACTCCGCCTCCTTAGGCAGGTCGATTAGAAAGCGACCAACGCAGTGTGTGACCCATTGACTCTTCTCGGTAATAATCATTCCTTGATCCTTTGACTCTTCACTCGGTGAGGCACTTGCTGTATTCAATAGAGAAAACAAAATTATCATTTGGACCGCAAATGCAAGTCGAAAGCGTCGTTTGAGACTATGCATCGTTTGCCTCATTTCAGAATCCCGGCTTTGAGCGTCAATTTGACGATCGAATACAAAGTAAGGCCAGCCGTAAAATCATTGGAGTAGCTACCTTGATGGTCATAACTGGCATGCCCTTTCTTCTTACCCTCGTGGCGAAAGATCTGTGCGACAAAATTCTTTGGCGCCTGGCCCGATAGTTCCGGTACTGTTCCATCGCCAGGCAGGTCTTGTCCCGCAATCTCTAATTTGCATAACCCCTCGCCAAACTGGACTTTGACCGTGCCGTTTAGGTCGTCGTCAAGCAGGACACCGTTGGAAAAGTTTGGGCATGACGTACCGGCAGACCAACGAACCTCGCCCCATGCTGGCTGCGCTTGATCTGCAGCGTAATATGCGTGGGTGTTGCCATGGTACTGGCCCTTCACCTTATCATGAAAGGTCCGTGCGAAATTCAGAGCTTCCTCATACGCTGCGAAGTCCTGATCTCGATAATTTGGATCATCAGCCGAATTGGAAGTCGTTGCGGGCTTATCTTTGCTCTCAGCCTTTGATGGATTGATCAATTCTGTCTTCACCAAGCGCCACCAATCTGCCTTGTTCAAATAAACCGTATCATAAGGATCGCCTTCACCGAGAAGCGAAGTAATCTCGCCCTCACCGTTCTTACCTTTACTGTAATGGGCACGTAACCAATGCTGCGCACCGCTTGGCAGCTTGGCTTGATATTCCGCTGTTGGTAGTAGTTCCATTGGGCCTGGTGCTTGCGTCAACACTGCTGTCGCCTCTGCCGCATTGCGTCCAAGGAGGACTTGTTCGACGCCTTCAAAACCTGCGCGCATGCGCTTGTAAGTTGCCGGGGCCCCGATGGCTGGCATCACACCGTGGAGCACGCCGAGTACCTTGTCGCTCTTTCCCTGCAATTGCGTGCATGCGCGCGCCACCAGTCCACCCATGGAGTGGGTGACGAGGATGACTTTCTCACAGTCTTTGTTCAAGGTATTCTTGTAGAAATCAGTGATCGCGTCGATCTTGTCTACTAGGCGCTGGACCGAGACATTGTTCGACTGCAGCCAGTTATAGCCGACGGCGTGTACCGGATACGCCGCATTGGCAAATTGTTTCAGGTCGTCTGGCGTGATTTCCTCGAACGCCTTCTCGGCACCAAACTGATGAAGCTTTTGCTGTTCCAGCACCAACTCCACCCAAGCGTCATCAGGCGTTCCGTCTGTCTTCAGGATGTCGTGCAAGCGCTCCTGCAAGGTGTTCAAGATTCGACCGTAGCTGTCGCGATGAAGCTCGCCCCATCCGAATAGCCGTGCCAACTTTTCAGGATCGAGGTCAGGTGCGCCTTTTAATTGCTTCTCAACCTTGCGGGTCAGGCTGACGGAGCCCTCGCCGTCGACTTCGACACGATCTGGATGCAGCACTTTCTTCCTGGCGGCGGCATCTTTGCCGAGATATTGAATAACCTGGACCAGGCCTGCCAACTTGCCATTAGGCGGGCGCCAGGCATAGCCTTTGCCATCTTTTACGCGCAGGTTTGTCCCCATGATCCCTGGGATGAAGATAATCGGGATAATCTGCTTTGGGTAAAGCTTGACCAGCGCGCGCACGGGAAACCCTTCCGGCGACAGCACGGATTTCGCACGCACCGTGGTGCCGTCATATTGCGATGGAACTTCCCTGGTTGGTGTGTTGTCTGTCATTTCTCGATCTTTTCGTCAGGCGTCTGCGTCGTCGCGGATCTCAATGTCGGCGATGAGCATCTCTTGTTCTTTACTGAGCTCAGTCTCGCCTTTGGCATTGGTCTTACCGCTGATGACATTGCCGTTATTCAGCTTGATGATGTATGACGCGCCTTTAACCGGGGCATTGCTGCCGATGTAGCGGACAATGAATTTTTCGTCCGTCTGGACTTTGCTCTTTGGCAGATCCAACGCCTGCGGACTGGCGTCGCCGGCTCCGCTATGTGCGAAGGTCGACGACTTGACCGTGTAGGCGCCGCTAAGCTGGTGGGTGACCGCGCCTCCGCAATAATTCGTTTGCGCGCCCTGGCTCACAATGCGCACTTTCGGCGCCTGGATGACGATTTCTTCCGAGGCGGACAATACGATGCGCTTCGCCGAAGTGAGCTCGATGTCGTCCTGGTGCGTCTGCATGTCGATCTTGCCTTCGGCGGCAATCAGTTTCATGCCCAGCTTGTGCGCAAAGAGGCTTACATTTTGTGCCGCGCGCATCAGCAGGCTGCGCCCCGCTGACACTTGCGTATTACCGACGCTGACAACATCCACGTGGGTCTGCGCTCCAATGGCGATGTTGTCGGAGCTGCCCAGGATCGCACCGGCGGGCGCATTCACTGCCACGATCGGTTGCCCGCCAGCCGGATTGCCCTTGCCGCCGTCGGTATTGCTGCCCTTTTCCCATTGCTTCAGATGGCCGATCAACTGCGCCAGGGGTTTGCCGTCTCCGTCTTCTGCATGATGGGTGCCAGCCAGTTCGGCCAACTGCTGCTGGATGCTTTGCAGGGCATCCGCCAGGCCGGTCAGGCCGTCACGCTCCAACTGGCGGCCGGCGGCGCGCAGTTGCGCATCGGCGCTGATGTAGACACCCTCCGCCCCTTTGATCGCCACGGCGTGGTCACTGCGCAGCTCAGCGCCTTCGCCGCGCGGGCTGCCTTTGCCGTCGAAGCGCGGGTCGGTCAGGTAGCCAAGATTCAGCTCACTATGTCCATGTTCGCTCGCCAGTTGGGCGCTGATCTCGCCAGGCGTATCGTCCACGCGCAGCTGGTTGTAGCGCGCGCCCTGCACTTCCTTGCTCTTGATGCCCGACAGGTAGCGATTGCCTGGCAGTCCACCGGCGTGGCTGAACGTTGGCGGCGGCGTGGTGCCGCCATGTACGCGGCCGGTGATGATTGGCTTGTCCGGGTCTCCACCCAGGAAGGTGACAATGCATTCGTCGCCAGCGCGCGGCAGCGAGATCGCTCCCCATTGGCGGCTGGCCCAGGTGCCGGCAATGCGTACCCAGGCCGAGTCGCGCTCACTGCCGGAAGCCCCGGCGCCGTTGGAGTGGTCCTCGGGCCGGCAAGCCGGGAAGCGGATTTTTACCCGGCCAAGGTCGTCACAATGGACTTCTTCGCCGGGCGGCCCCACCACAATCACGCTTTGCGCTTCGGTACGTGGCAGGTCGATGCGCGGATCGTAAGCAGGCACGATCGCAATGCCGCGCCGCACGCAACTGAAATGGTTGGTGTAGCGCACACCGCGTTCATCGCTGGCCTGCTCTAGTGCGCCGCTCGCACCAACGCCGTGCCAGCGGTTCATCGCGAACAGGCGGCGTGCCTTGTCGTTCAACGCTTTGGGCAGGTTGTTCTCGGCATCGACGTGCAGCTCGGTGATCACGAACTCACGTTCCTCGGGCGGATGGGAATCGATGGCGGCATGGCCAGTCACCCCTATCCATTGGCCGATGCACAGGTCGCGCACACCGCTCTCGCCGCGATAGCACTTGGATTCATATTCGTGACGCAGCATCCTCAGCGTGCCGAGGTCGCGGTAGTCCGAGCTGCTGTCGCCCGCATGCGGCACGTCGACCAGGTAATCTTCCAGCGTTGCGGCAAGCTGGTTGCCCCACTCGCCCTGGTCATTGCGGCCGGTTTCGTCGCTGCCCGACATCTGGGCGTTGGCATAGTCCCAGCTTTGGCGGCTGGTCTTGCCAGGGCTGAGCGTGCGCACGGCGTGCCAGGCTGTAATGCTGTCGCGCGTTTCGGTTCCGTCGTCGCGGTGATAGCGCACGGTTCCTGCAGCGTTCTGCTGCAATGACGTTACGTCGTCGAACAGCACCAGCGTATGCACCGGCACGCTATCGTCGTTGCTCTCACTTGATTTGCCAGGCTGGATGAACCATGCAATGCCGCGCCGCTTCCACAAACGACGCAAGAACTGGGCATCCGATTCGTTGTATTGCATCGTAAATTCACGTGCGGGATAGCTGCGCAACTGGCCAAGATCGAACTCAAAGGCGCGTGCCATCATCGGCGTGCGCTGGCACCATTCGCTCAAGATCGTTTGGGTGATGTCGACCTCGCTGGCGTTGCGGAAGACGCGGGTATTCGTGCGCAGTTCCATGATGGCCAAGGCGTCGCGGATGACCAACTGGTAGGTCGCCAGGCCTCCGTCGCTTTGTCCTTCTATCGCTTCGGCCACGATGCCGCACACGGAGCGTAAATCTCCGGTATCGGTCACGAACTGCACTTCAGCAGGCACGGCGATGAACTGCTTGGTTGGCAGGCCGGCGCTCTTCGATACGCACAACAAGCGGTATTCGATGCCGCCGCAGATGGTTTCCGTTCCACTGACGTGCTTGACCAGCAGGAGGTCATCCTGCGCATCAGACAGGCGCAGGCGAATCGGCCGGTTGGTGCCCGCCAGGCTTCCGAGCGGTACTAAGCCAGCCAGCGATTCAGACAACCCATTCATTTTCATGGTTCAAATTCCTTGCGGTTTGCCTGCGCTGGCGATGGCGGGCGGGCATACAAAAATAGCAATAGATTATAAATGGACTATTGTTGTGCCAATGCGCAACGTTCAATCGTGCGCGGTAACTTGTAAATCTCTAGTGATCGCCGGAAATGACGTAGGTGAGGGAACGATCGAGTTTAGGAAACTGGATATCGACCGCGATGGAAAAGCCGATGGTTTAAGTCTGTATTGCCCCGGTTCGGGAAGCGTCGAATCTGCGGATCCTTGTTCCCTGAGCGTAAAGCTAACTTCAGGCAGTGAATTTAAGCTGGAAGATCCGAGATTGCATTTGGCGCGGTATAAATCGCGTATTTATGCTGTTGCGGTTGCATATGACGGAAGTTGGGAGCGCGCAATACGCACGATTTACCTCCTCGATAAGGAAGGTATTAATCGGATTTGCGAAATGGCGGGGCCCCGCCAGGGGCGAATTGGGCAGGACAATCTGAAGGGAAAGTGGCGCGGCTGGCGGGGATCGAACCCACGACCCTCGGCTTCGGAGGCCGATACTCTATCCACTGAGCTACAGCCGCAGGTGATACTGAAGAGACACGAAGGATAGCCGGAAATCCATTCCATAGCTAGGGGTTTCCGTCTATAATCGCAGGTTTGACGAGGGCCCGGCATCAAAAATGCCAAAAAGATAACCCTCCAACAGCTTCGAAAAACTGTCCTAAGGAAATCATGAGCCACGAATCCGCTATCAGAACGCCTAAGCAGCTGGTCGCTGCCGTTGTAGGTTTCTTCGCTGTTACCATCATTGGCATCGTTTTGTTGGTGCAGTTTGTGACCCAGGAGAAACTGACTGGCGCGGGTTCGGAAAGCCAAACTGCGGAAGCTGTTGCTGCTCGCCTGAAGCCTGTTGCGGATAACGGCTTTACCCTGAAAGATGTGAACGCTCCTAAAGTACTGCAGACCGGCGAAGCGGTTTACACCGCTACCTGCGCAGCTTGCCACGGTACCGGCGCTGCTGGTGCGCCTAAGGTTGGCGATGCTGGCGCCTGGGGTGCCCGTATTGCTCAGGGTTACGACACTGTTGTGAAGCATGCGCTGGAAGGCCTGCGTGCAATGCCTGCCAAGGGCGGCAACCCGGACCTGGATGATGTGGAAGTGGCGCGCGCTGTTGTGTTTATGGCTAATAAGTCTGGCGGCAAGTTCAAGGAGCCTGAGGTTAAGCAGGCTGCTCCGGCTGCTGAGGCGCCTGCTGCTGCGGAGCCTAGCAAGGGCTGATCGCTTTTTCGCAGAATGGAAAAAAAACCGCTCGGTTGGAGCGGTTTTTTTTTGGCTTTTAAACCGGTAAACCGGGGTCTGACCCGCAGGGTCAGACCCCGTCTGCTCAACGGCTGGTGAAGTGCTACCTGTATCGACAGCCTGAGATCCGCTTTACCAGATGATCACGCGGTCTTTCGGGGCGAGGTACATCTTGTCGCCTTTCTTCACGCCGAACGCGTCGTAGAAGCCCGGCTGGTTGCGCAGGGTGCCGTTGGCGCGGAATTCCTCGGGCGAGTGCGGGTCGGTGGTGACCTGGCGGATCAGCGCTGCTTCACGTGACTTGGCGCGCCACGCTTGCGCCCAGCCTTGGTAGAAGCGCTGCTCGCCATTGAAGCCGTCAATCACGGGCGCCGGCTTGCCGCCCAGCGACAGCTTGTAGGCCTTGTAAGCAATCGCCAGACCCGAGTTGTCGGCGATATTCTCGCCCAGCGTCAGCTCGCCATTGACCTTGTAGCCTTTGACCGGGCTGAAGGCGCCGTACTGTTTTACCAGCATCTGCGTCTTGGTCTTGAAGTTGGCGTGATCACGCTTGGTCCACCAGTCTCGCAGGTTGCCGTCGCCGTCGTATTGCGCGCCCTGGTCGTCGAAGCCGTGCGAGATCTCGTGGCCGATCACGGCGCCGATCGCGCCGTAATTGACTGCGTCGTCCGCGTTGGCGTCGAAGAACGGTGGCTGCAGGATGGCGGCCGGGAACACGATCTCGTTCAACTCAGGGTTGTAGTAGGCGTTGACGGTTTGCGGCGTCATGCCCCATTCGTCGCGGTCGATCGGCTTGCCCAGCTTGTCCAGTTCCTTCTGCACCGCAAACTCGGTGGCGCGATTCACGTTGCCTACCAGGTCGTTGCGGTCGATGGTCAGCGCGCTGTAGTCGCGCCATTTGTTCGGGTAACCAATCTTCGGTGTGAACTTGGCCAGCTTGGTTTGCGCTTCTTTCTTGGTCTTGGCGCTCATCCAAGGCAGCTTGTCGATGCTGTCCTTGTAGGCGACCAGCAGGTTCTTCACCAGTTCTTCCATGCGCGCCTTGTTCGCGGCCGGGAAGTGCTGTTCGACGTAGACCTTGCCGATGCTTTCGCCCAGGGCGTTCTCGGTGGCGGATACGCCGCGCTTCCAACGTGGGCGCATTTCGGTGGCGCCGCCCAGTTGCTTGCCGTAGAACTCGAAGTTGGCTTCGACGAAGTCTTTCGACAGGAACGGCGCGTTGGCGCGGATTACATTCCAGGCGAAATATGGCTTGAGGGTTTCGAGCGGGGTCTCGGCCAGCAGCTTGTCCAGCGCTTTCAGGTAGCTTGGCTGGCTGACGATCACGTAATCGACCTTGCCGGCGATGCCCAGACCATTCAGGTAAGCGTTCCAGTCATAGCCCGGCATCAGTTCGCCCAGCTTGGCGACCGGTACCTTGTTGTAGGCCTTGACCGGGTCGCGCAGGTCGACCTTGGTCCAGTGCAGTTGGGCGATTTTGGTTTCGAAGGCGACGATGGCTTTGGCGTTGGCGGCGGCATTGGCGTCGCCGGCCAGCGCCAGCATTTTTTCAACGGTGGCCTGGTACTTGGCCAACGTCTCGGCCATCTTGGCGTCGTCTTTTTTCAGGTAGTAGTCGCGGTCTGGCATGCCCAGGCCGGACTGCACGAAGTCCACCACGTATTTGGTGGAGTCCTTGTTGTCCTGGTGGATGCCCATGTCCATCGGCGCCGCGAAGTTGTGGCGGTTGTGGTACGCGAACAGGGCTGGCAATTGCTTCTTGTCGCTCAGGGCGGCGATGCGGGCCAGCTCGGATTGGATTGGCGCTACGCCGAGTTGCTCAAGGCGGGCTTCGTCCATGAAGGAGGCGTAGAAGTCGCCGATGCGTTTTTTGTCCGCACTGTCGGCGCTTTGCGCGGAGTCTTCGATGATTTTGCGCAGCTGCGGCTGGATGTCTTCGAACAGTTTTTCAAATACGCCCCAGCTCGACATTTCGGCAGGGATTTCGGCGGTGGCGAGCCACTTGCCGTTCAGGTGCTTGAAGAAGTCGTCTTGTGCGCGGACGGCGGGGTCGACGTATTGCAGTTCGATGCCGGATTTGTCGGCGGCACTGGCCATTGTTGCCAGCAGCGCGGTGGCTGCGGCGAGGAGGTGTTTCTTCATTTGGGGTCCTTTGGAACCGGTAAACCGGCCGGATGGCCGTCCCGTCAGACCCGCAGGGTCTGACATCGGATACGCGGCGGTCGCGGGTCAGTGTCAGGCACTTGTGCCTGACACTGGTTTACCGGTTATTTACCAGATGATCGCGCGGTCTTTTGGTGCCAGGTACAGCTTGTCGCCATCCTTCAGGCCGAAGGCTTCGTAGAAACCTGGCTGGTTACGCAAGGTGCCGTTGGTGCGGAATGGGCCTGGCGAGTGCGGGTCGGCTTTGATGCGGGAGATCAGCGCCGCGTCGCGGTACTTGGTGCGCCATACCTGGGCCCAGCCCATGTAGAAGCGCTGGTCGCCGCTGAAGCCGTCGATCACAGGCGCTTTCTTGCCCTTCAGCGACAGCTTGTACGCCTTGTAGGCTACGGCCAGGCCGGAGTTGTCGCCGATGTTCTCGCCCAACGTCAGCTCGCCGTTGACCTTGTAGCCTGGCAGCGCTTCGAATTCGCCGTACTGCTTGACCAGGATGCCGGTGCGCTCTTTGAAGCGCTTGCCGTCTTCCTCGGTCCACCAGTTGCGCAGGTTGCCGTCGCCGTCGAACTGCGAGCCCTGGTCGTCGAAGCCGTGCGAAATCTCGTGGCCGATCACGGCGCCGATGCCGCCATAGTTGACCGCGTCGTCAGCCTTCATGTCGAAGAATGGCGGCTGCAGGATGGCGGCCGGGAACACGATCTCGTTCATCTCCGGGTTGTAGTAGGCGTTGATCTGCTGCGGTGGCATCAGCCATTCGTCGCGGTCGATCGGCTTGCCCAGCTTGTTCACATTGCGCTCGTGCTCGAACTGGCTGGAGCGGATCACATTGCCCACCAGGTCATCGCGCTTGATTTCCAGCGCGCTGTAGTCACGCCACTTGTTCGGGTAGCCGATCTTGGTGGTGAACTTGGCCAGCTTGGCGTGGGCTTCCTTGCGGGTGGCGGGGCCCATCCACTCCAGAGTGTCGATGCTCTGGTTGAAGGCTTGTAGCAGGTTTTTCACCAGTTGCTCCATGCGGGCCTTGGCTTCCGGCGGGAAGTGCTTGGCCACGTACAGCTTGCCGACCGCTTCGCCCATCGAGCCTTCGGTCAGCGACACGGCGCGCTTCCAGCGTGGACGCAGTTCGGTGGCGCCGCTCAGCGTCGTGCCGTAGAAGGAGAAGTTTTCGTCAACGAAGGCTTTGGACAGCTCTGGCGAGAAGGTCGCCAGCAGACGGTAGTCCATATAGGCCTTCCAGTCTTCCATCGGCACTTCGGCGATCACCTTGTCCAGTGCCTGCAGGTAGGTCGGCTGGCTGACGATCACGTCTTTCACCTTGCCGTTGATATGCACGCCTTCGAACCAGGTGTCGAAGTCGAAGCCAGGCATCAGCTCTTTCAGCTTGGCGATTTCGTATTTGTTGTATGCCTTGACCGGATCGCGCAGCTCGACCTTTGTCCACTGGATCTGGGCGATGCGGGTTTCGACGTTGACCACGGCTTTGGCGGTAGCGGCGGCGTTCTTGTCGCCAGCCAGTGCCATCATCTTGGCCACATGGGTTTCGAACTTGGCCAGGGTGTCGGCCAGCTTGGCGTCGTCTTTTTTCAGGTAGTAGTCGCGGTCAGGCATCGACAGGCCGGACTGGGACAGGTCGGCCACGTAGCGGGTCGAGTCCTTGTTGTCCTGGTGGATGCCGACGTCGAACGGGCTGCTCACGCCCATGCGCGAGAAGTGCGCAAATTGGGCGGCCAGCTGCTTCTTGTCGGTCAGGGCGGCGATGCGGGCGCGCTCACCGGCCAGCGGGGTCAGGCCCAGTTGCTCGGCACGGGCTTCGTCCATCATGGCGGCGTACATGTCGCCTACGCGCTTGGCGTCGGCGTTACCGCCTTTAGCTGCGGCTTCTTCGATCAGGGTGCGCAGTTGCGCCTGGACCGTGTCCGACAATTGCACGAAAGTGCCCCAGGTGGAGCGCTCGGCCGGGATCTCGGTGTTCTTCAGCCAGGTGCCGTTCTGATGCTGGTAGAAGTCGTCCTGGGCACGGACAGCTTTGTCCATGTTGCCGGCTTCGATGCCGGATTTTTGTGCAGGCTTGCCGGCCGCGATAGCGGCGTTTGCAGCGAAGAGGCCGATGATGACGGCGCTCAGGATCTTGCGTTTCAAGGTTACCCTCCTAGGTAGATGTGACGGTATCGCGCGACTCTAGCACGCCAGGGTGAAACGTTAAAAGAAAAGCCACGCAACGGCGTGGCTTTTTTCCCAAAACCGGTAAACCAGCCGGATGGCCGTCCCGTCTGACCCGCAGGGTCAGACACTGGGCTTGCGGCTGCCGCGTATCGGTGTCTGACCCCGCGGGTCAGACACCGGGCTACCGGTTTTTTACCAGATGATGATGCGGTCTTCCGGCTTGACATACATCTTGTCGCCTTCCTTCACGCCGAAGGCGTCATAGAAGGCTGGCTGGTTGACCACCGTGCCGTTGGCGCGAAAGCGGCCGGCGGAGTGCGGGTCGGTCTTGATCTGCACAATCGCCTGCTGCTCGCGCATCTTGGTGCGCCATACCTGGCCAAAGCCCATGAACACGCGCTGTTCGCCGGTCAGGCCGTCGATCACTGGCGAGGTCTTGCCGCCCAGGGAAATCTTGTACGCCTTGTACGCGATCGCCAGGCCGGAGTTGTCGGCGATGTTCTCGCCCAGGGTCAGCTTGCCGTTGATGTTATAGCCGGGCACCGGTTCGTAGGAGCTGTATTGCTTGACCATGGCGTCCGCCTTGACCTTGAAGGCTGCACGGTCTTCGGCAGTCCACCAGTCGCGCAGGTTGCCATCGCCGTCGTACTGCGAGCCGGAGTCGTCGAAGCCGTGCGAGACTTCGTGGCCGATCACTGCGCCGATGGCGCCGTAGTTGACTGCGTCGTCGGCTTTCATGTCGAAGAACGGCGGCTGCAGGATAGCGGCCGGGAATACGATCTCGTTGGCCGTCGCGCGGTAGTAGGCGTTGATCGTCTGCGGCGTCATGCCCCATTCTTCCTTGTCGATCGGCTTGCCCAGTTTTTCCAGGTTGCGGTTATAGGCGAATTCGGCAGCGCGGCCCAGGTTGCCGATCAGGTCACCGGCATTGAACTGCAGCTTGCTGTAGTCGCGCCATTTGTTCGGGTAGCCGATTTTCGGGGTGAACTTGGCCAGTTTGTCCTGCGCCTGTTTCTTGGTCTCAGGTCCCATCCAGTCGATGCTATCGATGCTCTGCTTGTATGCCACCAGCAGGTTCTTCACCAGTTCTTCCATGCGGGCCTTGCGCTCGGCCGGGAAGTATTTGGCCACGTACAGCTTGCCCATGCCTTCGCCGATCGAGCTTTCCACCACGCCCACGCCGCGCTTCCAGCGTGGCTGCTGCTCGGTCACGCCGGTCAGCACGGTGCCGTAGAAGGCGAAGTTAGCCTGGTCGAAGTCTTTCGACAGGTAAGGCGAGGCGTCGCGCAGCAGGTGCCATTCGAAGTATGCCTTCCAGGTTTCCAGCGGGGTGCTTTCAACCAGTTTGGCGAATTCGGTCATATAGCTTGGCTGGGCCACGATCACGCTGTCGGTCTTGGCGGCGATGCCGGTGGCGCCCAGGGCGGCTTTCCAGTCGTAGCCTGGAGCGATTTCAGCCAGCTTGCTGATTTCCATCTTGTTGTAGCGCTTCACCGGGTCGCGATTGTCGACGCGGGACCACTGCACTTTGGCCAGTTCGGTTTCCAGTGCGACGATGGCCTTGGCTTTTGCTGCACCATCCTTGTTGCCGGCCAGGCCCAGGATTTTTGCCACGTGCAGTTCGTACTTGGCCAGTGCGTCGACCATCTTGGCGTCGTCTTTCTTCAGGTAGTACTCGCGGTCAGGCAAGCCCAGGCCGGACTGGCCCATGTGGGCGGCGTACTGGGTCGAGTTGCGTGCATCCTGGCTGACGCCCACGCCGTATGGCGCAGGCACGCCGGTCTTGTTGAAGTGGGCGATCAGCGCTGGGATGCCGTTCTTATCTTTCAGGCCGCGGATCCTGGACAGTTCGCCGGCCAGCGGCTTGGCGCCCAGCTTTTCCAGCTTAGCTTCGTCCATGTAGGAGGCGTACAACGCGGCAATCTTGGCGTCGTCGCCTTTCAGGCCTTTCTGGCCCTGCAGGCCCTGGATCAGGTCACGCAGCTGGAACAGGGTATCGTCTCGCAGCTTGGCGAAGGAACCCCAGCTCGACTTGTCGGCCGGGATCTCGGTGCTGCGCAGCCATTCGCCGTTCAGGTGCTGGAAGAAATCGTCCTGGGCACGCACGCTCTTGTCGATGTACTGCGTGTCGATGCCGGAAGTCGGGCCCGAAGTGTGCTCATGGCCTTCGTGGCCGCCTGCATGGGCGAATGCCGCCATCAGGCTCAGGGTGATGGTGCTCAGGATATGTCGTTTCACTCTCTTTGTCCCTTTAGAATTTGGTTTCAAGTCGAACGCTCCACTGGGTGTATGTGGGGTTCAGCGTGGCTCCTTGTACGGCAAGCCCATTTGCGTTGACCAGGTTGTACCCGGTTGCATCATCCGCCAGCAGGTTGTTGGCGCTGATTCGGATTTGCGTGCGGCCGTCGAAACGCCACAGCGCATACATGTCCAGCACGCGTTTGCGGCTGGTTTCCACTACCTGCTTGTCGCTGGCCTGGGTGCGGATGGCAGGCGTCCAGTTGTAACTGGTGCCAAGCGTGAGTGGGATGTCTTTCAGGCGGTAGTCCATGCCCAGGTTGGCCGTCTGTCTGGCCTGCTGGTCAAGGCGGTTGTCGGGGCCCGGGATGCCGTCAACCTTGGACCAGAAGTGGCTGTAGTTGCTGCGAAAATCGACCTGCGGTGCGTTTTCCATCAGCTCGGACAACGCGAACTTGGCTTCCAGCTCGATGCCGCTGGTGCGCGCATGGCCGATATTGGCCGGCGAAGAAACCCAGCGCTGGCCAAGCCCGGTTTGCTGCAGCATGAGTTCGCGCCGAATCAGGTTGTCGATATTGCGCACGAAACCACTGACGCTGAGGATGCCGCTGCGGCCCAGGTAGTGCTCATATGCGAGATCGAGGCCGGTGGCCAGTTCCGGCTTCAGGCTCGGGTTGCCGGTACGGTCAGGGCTGGTGGCGCTGTTCAGGCGCGACAGGAAGGGCGCGGCGATCAGGTCCTGCACATTGGGCGACTTGTAGCTCTTGGTCAGGCTGGCGCGCACCTGGTCTTTTTCGTAGCCGGGAATTTTCCAGACCGCGTGCAGCAGTGGGCTGAATACCTTGCTGGTGTTGCTGACGGTGCCGCTGCTGCGATCAGACGTGGTGCGGATGCCCTCCCAGCGCGCGCCGACGTAGGCCGCCCATTGCGGCGTGATGTCCCGTTCGTCTTGCGCGAACAAGGCGGCGCGGCGGGTATCTGCAGTCAGGTTGTCGCCGGAGTCGGCGAATTGTGCGTTGCCGTTCTTGTCCAGCGACACGCGCACCTGTTCGCGGTGGCTGGCCTCCAGGTCCCAGCCGGCGGCCAGCAGATGGCCGGCGCCGATCGGCGACGTGTACTTGCCGCCGGTGTTGATGCTCTTGTCGCGCGTGTTGTCGGTATCGGTGAAGCGGTCCAGCAGCGTGCCCTGCTTGTCGAACTGGTAGCGCAGCGAATCGCTGTCACGCTTGCCAAGCCCGAAGCCAAATTTCACGTCGAGTTTGCTGGCACCCTGCAGCCGATGCACCCAATTGCCGAAGCCGCGCAGGAAAGTAACATCGCCGTCACTGGTTTGCTGCGCCAGGTTGTACTCGGGCGGCTGGCTGCCGACCGGCTGCGACAAATTGGTCTGCGCAGCGCTGCGCGACTTCTGGTGCATCAGGAAGGTCTGGAAGTTCAGCGTGTCGCCGTTCTCGAACTTGTAGGAAAAGCGCGGCGTCAGGTGCAGGCCCTTGGTGCTGCCGCTGCTTTCGCTTTCCAGGAACTGCTCTTTGGCCAGGACGCCATCGGCTTCAACTTCCGTGTTGTGGGTGCTGGTGCGGTCATGCTGGCGGCCGTAGTTGACCGAGGCGGACAGGGTGTAATTCAGTGCGCCCGACTTGCCTGGCGCGGTGACCGACAGCTCCGGCGAATGGCGGCCCTGCTCGATGCGGTCAGCGGCTTTGAGCTGGATGTCGCGCATCTGGTAGCCGTCGCGCAGCACGATATTGATGGTGCCGGCGATGGCGCGGGTGCTGTGTTCGGCCACCGGGCCGCGCATCACTTCAATGCGCTCGACCTGGTCGGGCGACAGCGATTCCATCGAGAAGCCGGCCGGCGGGCGTTCGCCGTTCACCAGCACCTGGGTGTAGCCGCTGCCCAGGCCGCGCATGCGCACCTCGCCGCCGCGGCCGGCGCGGCCGCCGAGCGTAATGCCTGGCAGGCGCTTCAGCACGTCGCCGATATTGCTGTCGCCGTTGCGATCCAGTTCTTCGCGGCCGAAGACCTGCTTGCCTGCCGTGGAGTTGCGGCGCTCGGTCATATCGTCCTGGCGGCCGCCGCTGATGGTTACCTGGGGGATGACCTTATCGGCGGGTTTGGCGGGCTCCTGCTGGGCGGCGGCACCAGTGGCCGCGCCCAAGGTGGCCAGGGCGAAAGGGATCAGCTTCTTCATGGGTGGGCAATGTTCCGCGCGGCAGGCCGGTTGGCGCCGCGCTGGCATTGTAATCCCCACCCCGGCGGCTGGCACAGGCCCTCCGCCATTGTTACTTTACGATACTTACATGCCGCGGCTGCCGCCGCCAGGGCCGCCCATGCCGCCGCGCGCGCCATGTCCGCCGCGATGGCCGCCCTCCTCACCGGCCGGACGCTCATGTCCTCCGCCTGGGCCATCCTCCATGCGAATCAGTTGATCTACGAGAAACTTTGCCGCGGCCTGGCGCTGGCTATCGTCCAGGGCATCGTTGATGCCCAGCCACCACTCGCGCAACTGACGGTCTTCGGCCGCGGTGGCAGCCTGCTCCGCCTCCAGCCCGGCTTGCAGCTCGCGCAGTTCGACGTTCTGGGCCTGCAAGCCTTGCCTGGTCGTCTCCTGCAGGCGTTCACGGCGTGCCTTACGCTCGCGCAGCAGCGCCTTGCTCTGGCTCTCCACCTTGGCCCACAGGGTCTGCTGGTTGGCATTCAGGTTCAGCGACTTGCGGAATTCGGAAGCCATGGGCACCAGGTCTTCGGCGCGCATGTCCATGACCGGCACGGCAAAGGCCGGCGCAACGGCCATGGCAAGCACCAGCCAGGCGGCACGGGCAGTGCGTATCAGTTTCAAATTGTTGCTCCGGAAAAAAGATGCCTGCGGGGGTGCCGCAGGCATAAACCACTTTAGGGTAGAGAGAAATAGCGAACCCAGTGTAGGCCCGGCGGGGCGGTCGATCTGTCTTTCTTACAAATACTTACTCTGGTAAATACATTGGCAAACACCTACAAAGTTATGAATTTATCGAGGCTTTTAAATGGATTTATTCCATGCTGGCAGCTACGATTGCTGGAAATCAGGTTTATACTGAATTCCAATGGCGGACGAGTTAACCGCTGTATTCGGAACAGGTGACACATGGGCAAGAAACTCAAGAACGCTGGCCTGATCGGCCTTGGCGTGGTTGCGGGGGTAGCGGTATCCCTGCAGTTTTCCGCGATGGCACAAAAGCAGGCTGACCCTGCCTTGCCGCTGGAAGAACTCAAGCAGCTTGCCGATGTCTACGGCCTGATCAAATCCGACTATGTGGAAGCGGTGGAAGACAAGAAGCTGCTGACCGAAGCCATCTCCGGCATGGTCGCTTCGCTCGACCCGCATTCCGCCTACCTGGACAAGAAAGCCTATGCCGAACTGCGTGAAGGTTCGCAAGGCAAGTTCGTCGGCCTCGGCATCGAAATCGCCCAGAGCGACGAAGGCTATATCAAGATCGTGGCCCCGATCGAGGATTCACCAGCCTATCGCGCCGGCATCAAGCCGGGCGACATGATCACGCGCCTCGATACCACCTCGCTGAAAGGCCTCAGCCTGGATGAGTCCGTTAAGAAGATGCGCGGCGAACCGGGCACCAAGGTGATGCTGACGATCATGCGCAAGGATGAGCCGCAGCCGCTGGAATTCACCCTGAACCGCGAAGAAATCCACCAGAAAAGCGTGAAGGCCAAGATGGTCTCGCCGGGCTATGCCTGGGTGCGCATCTCGCAATTCCAGGAGCCGACGGTGGATGACCTGGCGGCCAAGATTACCGAACTGTACCGCCAGGACCCGCACCTGAAAGGCCTGGTGCTGGACCTGCGCAACGACCCGGGCGGCGTGCTGCAAGGCGCGATCGGCGTGGCGGCAGCCTTCCTGCCGAAGGACACCCCGATCGTCTCGACCAACGGCCAGCTTCCCGACTCCAAGCAGATTTTCTACGGCCGCGCCGAATATTACTCGCTGCGCGGAGATGGCGACCCGCTGGCCAAGCTGCCGGAAGCGGTCAAGCACATCCCGATGGCCGTGCTGGTCAATACCGGCTCCGCCTCGGCCTCCGAAATCGTGGCCGGCGCACTGCAGGATTACAAGCGCGCCACCATCATCGGTTCGCAAACCTTCGGCAAGGGCTCGGTGCAGACCATTCGCCAATTGACGGCCGATACCGCCGTCAAGCTGACCACTGCACGCTACTACACGCCGCATGGCCGCTCGATCCAGGCCAAAGGCATTTCGCCTGACCTGGCAGTGGATGAGAACGAAGACGGCGACGGCCTGAACAGCCTGCGCATGCGCGAAGCCGACCTGGCCAAGCACCTGACCAATGACCGCGAGCAGGAAGTGGCCAAGGCCCAGCGCGACGAGCTGGAAGAGCAGATGCGCATCCTGGCTGTCGAGAAGAAGCGCAAGCCACTGGAATACGGCAGCGGCGACGATTTCCAGCTCAAGCAGGCGCTGAACCACCTGCAAGGCGTTCCGGTGCAGTTGGCCAGGGCCGACTCCAAGCTGGTCAAGCTGGACCCGCCACCGAAGAAATAAAGCTAGCAAAGATTAAGGCGGCGCCCCCTGGGGCGCCGTTTTTCGTTGCAGATGCGGTAAAATCGGCCATCTTACCGGTCGCCTGACCCATTCCAAGAAAGAAATATTGATCATGAAACAAGCCGTCATCAGCGGAACCGGCCTTTTTACCCCAGCGAACTCGATCAGCAATGAAGAGCTGGTTACCGCCTTCAACGCCTACGTCGAACTGTTCAACGCGGAAAACGCCGCCGCTATTGCGGCCGGCACCGTGACCGCCCTGGAGCCATCCAGCGCGGCCTTCGTCGAAAAAGCGTCCGGCATCAAGTCGCGCTATGTGATGGAAAAGACCGGCATCCTGGACCCCAAGCGCATGACGCCGCGTATTCCAGAGCGCAGCAACGAGGAACTGTCGCTGCAGGCCGAGATTTGCGTGGCAGCCGCCCGCCAGGCGCTGGACCGCGCCGGCCGCACGCCAGCCGACATCGACATGGTGCTGGTGGCCTGCTCCAACATGCAGCGCGCCTACCCGGCGATGGCAGTGGAAGTGCAGCAGGCGCTGGGCATCGACGGCTTTGGCTTTGACATGAACGTGGCTTGCTCGTCCGCCACTTTCGGCATCCAGACCGCTGTGGGCGCCGTGCAGGCCGGCCAGGCGCGCGCCGTGCTGATCCTGAACCCGGAAATCACTTCCGGCCACCTGGACTACCGCGACCGCGACAGCCACTTCATCTTCGGCGACGCCTGCACCGCGATCATCGTGGAAGCCAAGGAAGGCGCCGTATCCAAGCACCAGTGGGAAATCCTGGATACCAAGCTGAAGACCAGCTTCTCCAACAACATCCGCAACAACTTCGGCTTCATGAACCGTTTCGACGAAAGCGGCATTGGCGCGCCGGACAAACTGTTCAAGCAGCAAGGCCGCAAGGTGTTCAAGGACGTATGCCCAATGGCAGCGCAAATGATCAAGGATTCGATCGAGCGCGCCGGCCTGAAGGTTGAGCAGATGAGCCGCTTCTGGCTGCACCAGGCCAACCTGAGCATGAACCAGCTGATTTCGCGCACCATCCTCGGCCGCGATGCCGAGCCGATGGAAGCGCCGGTGATCCTGGATACTTATGCCAATACTTCGTCGGCCGGTTCCATCATCGCCTTCCACAAGCACCAGGACGACCTGCCGTCGGGCTCCTACGGCGTGATCTGCAGCTTCGGCGCCGGCTACTCGATCGGCTCCGTCGTCGTCCGTAAAGCCTAAGATAAAAGTCGGGGTCAGCTCCGGCAATCGGACATAAATTTCGCTTGCGAAATTTATGTCCGATTGCCGGAGCTGACCCCGACTTTCATGCGGTTATACTCCTTGGGAAAGGAGACACTGCATGCCCCATGACGTCAGCCTGATTACCACTATCGCCGCAGCCCTCGGCTTCGGTCTCGTATTCGGCTTCATCGCCACCCGCCTCAAACTCCCCGCCCTCGTCGGCTACCTCGCAGCCGGCATCCTGATTGGTCCCGCTACTCCTGGCTTTGTTGCCGACACCGCCCTGGCCGGCCAACTGGCTGAGATCGGCGTGATGCTGATGATGTTCGGCGTCGGCCTGCATTTCTCGCTGGATGACCTGTGGGAGGTGCGCAAGGTGGCCCTGCCCGGCGCCATCCTGCAGATCGCGGCGGCGACCGGCATGGGCATGGCGCTGGCGCATTGGTGGGGCTGGAGCCTGGGCGGCGGCCTGGTATTCGGCCTGGCGCTGTCGGTGGCCAGCACGGTGGTGCTGCTGCGCGCGCTGGAGGAGCGCGGTACGCTGGATTCCTTCAACGGCCGCATCGCGGTCGGCTGGCTGGTGGTCGAAGACCTGGTGACGGTGCTGGTGCTGGTGCTGGTCCTGCTGCCGGCATTGGCGGGCGCCCTCGGCGGCAATGCGGGCGATGCAGCGCACGGCCACGGCGCAGCTGAAGGCGGCGTGCTCAAGGCGCTGGCAGTCACGCTGGGACAGGTGGCGCTGTTCGTCGGCTTCATGCTGCTGGTTGGCCGCAAGCTGTTCCCGTGGATTCTGTGGCAAGTGGCCCGCACTAATTCGCGCGAGCTGTTCACCTTGTGCGTGATTGCCGCAGCGGTAGGCATCGCCTATGCCGCGACCGTGCTGTTCGGCATTTCCTTCGCGCTGGGGGCCTTCTTCGCAGGCATGGTGCTGCGCGAATCCGAACTCAGTCACCGCGCTGCGCATGAATCGCTGCCGCTGCGCGATGCATTCGCCGTGCTGTTCTTCGTCTCGGTCGGCATGTTGTTCGAGCCGATGATCCTGGTGGAACAGCCGCTGCGCGTGCTGGCCGTAGTGGGCATTATCCTGCTCGGCAAGTCGATTGCGGCTTTCGCGCTGGTGGTGCTGCTGCGCTACCCTGCCAGCACGGCGCTGATGGTGTCGGCCAGCCTGGCGCAGATTGGCGAGTTCTCCTTCATCCTGGCGGCGCTGGGCATCTCGCTCGGCCTGCTGCCGCATGAAGGCCAGAGCCTGGTCTTGGCGGGTGCCATCCTGTCGATCGCACTCAATCCCTTGATGTTCATGCTGGCCGCGCCGCTGGAGCGCATGCTGGGCAAGAACAAGGTGCTGGCAGCGCAGTACGCCCGCACTGCCGACCCGCTGGCGGAATTGCCGATGTCCACTGCATCGTCCAAGCTGGAAGGCCAGGTGGTACTGGTGGGTTATGGCCGCGTCGGCAGGAATATTGCGGAAGCGCTGGCGGCGCAGGGCATCCACTACGTGGTGGCGGAGCAGAATCGCGAACTGGTCGACCAGTTGCGCCAGCAGGGCATCGCCGCGGTAGCTGGCAATGCCGGCGAACCGGCGGTGCTGATCCAGGCCCATATCCACAAGGCGCGCATGCTGGTGGTTGCTACGCCGGATACCTTCCACGTGCGCGCCATGATCGAAACGGCGCGCGCGCTGAATCCGGATATCAAGATCGCCGTGCGCACGCACAGCGAAGAGGAAGCTGCCCTGCTGCGCAGCGAGCGTGCCGGCGTCATCTTCATCGGCGAGCAGGAGCTGGCCAGGTCAATGGCGGCGCACGTCGCCGGCGAGATCGGCAATACGCATGCCTCGCACGCCTGACGCGCTTACAGGCTCGCTGCCAACTCTGCGCCTTCCTTGATGGCGCGTTTGGCGTCAAGCTCGGCCGCCAGGGCGGCGCCGCCGATCTTGTGGAAGCGCGGGGCGCCCGCTGCGGCGGCCTCGCCTTCCGGCGGCATCAGTTCGGTCAGGCTTTCCTGGCCGGCGCAAATCACCACGTTATCCACCGCCAGCAGGCGTTCTTCTTCGCCAACCTGGATATGCAGGCCATGGTCGTCGATCAGCTTGTACTGCACGCCGGGAATCATCACCACGCCATTGCGCGCCAGCACCGCACGGTGCACCCAGCCGGACGTCTTGCCCAGGCCGGCGCCCAGCTTGCTGGTCTTGCGCTGCAGGAGGTAAAGCTGGCGCACCGGTTCGGCCGCCTTGGCCGGCACCAGGCCGCCGCCGGTCTTGGCGTGCAGGTCGACGCCCCATTCGGCCGTCCAGTGCTCCTTCGCAACCGGCAAGGCGTGCTCGGGATTGTGCAGGAGGTATTCGCCAACGTCGAAGCCGATGCCGCCCGCGCCGATGATGGCCACGCGCTTGCCGACCGGCTTCTTATCGCGCAGTACATCGAGATAGGACAGCACTTTCGGATGGTCGATGCCATCGATCTTCGGCTTGCGAATACGGATGCCGGTGGCGACGATCACATCGTCATAGCCCCCGGCCAGCAGTTCTTCGCGCGTGACGCGGTGATTGAGCTGCAGCTTGACGCCGGTCAGCTCGATCTTGCGGCCGAAGTAGCGCAGGGTTTCGTTGAATTCTTCCTTGCCCGGGATTTGCCTGGCAATATTGAATTGGCCGCCAATGCGGTCGCTGGAATCGAACAGTGTCACGTCGTGGCCGCATTCGGCTGCCACCGTCGCTGCCGACAAGCCGGCAGGGCCGGCGCCAACCACAGCTACCTTGCGCGGTGCCGCAGCGGGCTTGTACACCAGCTCCGTCTCGTGGCAGGCGCGCGGGTTCACCAGGCAGCTTGCGCGCTTGTTCTGGAAGGTGTGGTCAAGGCAGGCCTGGTTGCATCCGATGCAAGTATTGATTTCGTCGGCGCGGCCGGCGGCCGCCTTGTTGACGAACTCAGCATCAGCCAGGAAGGGGCGCGCCATCGACACCATGTCGGCATCGCCGCGCAGAATGATGTCTTCCGCTTCCGCCGGCATATTGATACGGTTCGAGGCCACCACCGGAATGGTGACCTCCTTGCGCAGACGGCCCGCCACTTCGGCGAAGGCGGCGCGCGGCACCGAGGTGACGATGGTCGGCACGCGCGCTTCATGCCAGCCGATGCCGGTGTTCAGGATGGTGGCCCCGGCCTGCTGCAAGGCCTTGGCGACGGCCACCACCTCTTCCCAGGTATTGCCGCCGTCCACCAGGTCCAGCAGCGAATGTCGGTACATGATAATGAAGTCGCGGCCGACTGCATCGCGCATGCGGCGCACAATCTCCACCGGCAGGCGCATGCGGTTCTCGATGCTGCCGCCCCAGCGGTCGGTGCGCAGGTTGGTGCGGGCGCACAGGAACTGGTTCAGCAGGTAGCCTTCGCTGCCCATCACTTCCACGCCGTCGTAGCCTGCTTTCTGCGCCAGCCTGGCGGCCCGCACATAGGCCTTGATGGTCGATTCAATGCCGCCCTCCGTCAGCGCTTTCGGCTTGAAGGGCGAGATCGGCGATTTCTTGTCGGAGGCGGATACGGCAAACGGCTGGTAGCCATAGCGCCCTGCGTGCAGGATCTGCATCAGGATCTTGCCGCCCTCTTCGTGCACGGCGCCGGTCAGCTTGCGGTGGTTGAACACGTCGCCGATGAAGTTCATGGTGCCGCCGAAAGGCAGCAGCCAGCCCTGGCGGTTCGGCGAGATGCCACCGGTGACGATCAATCCCACGCCGCCCCGGGCGCGCTCGCGGTAGAAGGCGGCCAGCTTGTCGTAGTTATAAAAGCGGTCCTCCAGCCCCGTGTGCATGGAACCCATGATGACGCGGTTGCGCAAGGTGGTGAAACCCAGGTCGAGGGGCGAAAGAAGATGAGGGAAATTCGTGGTCATGGCGGAATGGCGGGAGTTCGGTGCGCTGTCTAACGATGGAAGCGCGCGGCGCTTGTATTCTGCCATCAGTTACCTTACGCTGGTAGCATGAAGCGACTGTTATTAGTACTGTTCCTCGGTTTTACCGCGCCCGCCTTTGGCGCGGGACAGGCGGCCCGTTTGGAAATTCCAAAGCTGGAAGTGTCCGTCAACCGGGTGAAGGCAGATTCGCAACAGCTCTATGAAGTGAACGCCAGCGGCACCGTTCATGCTTCCCTGCCAACAGTCTGGCGCACCCTCACCACCTACGACCGCATGGAAGAATTCGTGCCCGACATGGCATCGTGCCGGGTGCTTTCCCGTAATGGCAACGAAGTCATCATTGAGCAATTTGGAACGGCGCGCTTCCTGTTCATGTCGCGCTCCATCCATCTTGTCGTGCGTGCAACGGAACAGCCGATGTCGTCCATCGACATCGCCCTGGTTTCGGGAGACATGAAACATTACGAGGCGCGCTGGGAACTGATTCCCATTCCGGAAACCGGCGGCACGCGCGTGGTCTACAGCGGCCGCCTGATGCCGAATTTCTATGTGCCGGGCCTGTTGGGCACCAACATCATCCGCGGCGATATCGAACGCATGATGAACGCGGTGCTGGCCCATCTTGAACGCCAGCCGGCGCTGCCGAAACAGTCCGAGCTGGCACGCGGCTTGGGCGGGGTGCCCAGCGTTCCTTAAGCGCGCGGCTTAGGCCGTGTAGTGGTCGCGGTCGCGCACTTCCGCAAAATTCTCAAGGCTGCCGATACGGATCACCACCGGATTCATGGTGGATGCGGTCTGCATCGAGCGCCAGGCGAATTGCCATTCCTTTTCGATCGCATCCTCTCGGGTCTTGGTAAAGGCTGCGCCCAGCGCGGCGCGGCCGCCGTATTCGACGGCGCCATCGATGCCGGCCCAATTCGGCAAGGTACGCTGCACTGCACGATGAATGCGCTCACCGAACTCCTCGGTGTTGTGGATCACCAGGCAGCTATCGGCGCCGAAATGGTCGAACAGGTCGCGGTTCCAGGCTTGCGAGAAGCTCAGGGTCAGGAAGCTGCCCACAGGGCGCAGCACGAACTGGCCGTCCTTCAAGGCTTGTTCGAGTTCGCTGCGCGGGCCGTAGCGGTGCAGCGTAGGTGGGCGTTTGTAATCGTGCATGATGATTCTTAGTGTGGATTTCTTTCGATGTGCCGCACATGGCGGTGGGCACGCATAAACGTCGAGGCGATGAAGATTTCGCGCAGCAGGTAGCCGAAATTGCCGATCAGGCAGATCATCGCCGCGATGAACAGGCCGGCAATGTATTTGTCGAGCGCGACGTTGGTGGCATCGCCAACGAACAGCAAGGCCACCACCAGGCAAACGAACAGGCCGCAGGCGGTGCACAGCGCGATTGCCACGTTGATCAGGTGCGAGCGGCGGTACAGGATGTCCAGCTCATTGATGTAGGTATCGTTGTAGGCCACGTCGAGGCGCTCTTCCAGCACACGGGAGCGGTCGATGATGCGCGCCAGCCGGTTCAGCAGCACCAAGAGATTGGTGCAGACCGTGGACAGCATGAAAACAGGGGCAATCGCAAGCTGGATGATGTGGGCGATGTCGCCGAGCTGGAGATTCATTATGCAAAGCGTCCTTGCTGGCGGAATTGTTCGGTGGCGTGGACCAGGGCGCGGCTGATGCCCAGCTCCATGGCGCCGTGGCCGGCGTCCGGGATCATCTTCATCAAGGCATTGGCGCCCCAGGCCTGATGCAGGCGCCAGGCCGAAACCGGCGGGCAGATCACGTCATAGCGTCCCTGCACGATCACGGCCGGCAGGTGGGCGATGCGCGGGACGTTGGACAGGAGCTGGCCGTCGGTGAAGAAACCCAGGTTGGCCATGTAGTGCGACTCCATTCGGCCGACGCCCAGGTCCAGGGTGTCCGATGGCGGTTCGTCCGGCTGCGGCAGCAGGAAGACGCGACGGCCTTCGAACTTGCTCCAGGCGCGCACGGCTGGCCAGTGCACGTCCGGATTCGGGTCCATGATGCGCCTGACGTAGGCTTGCAGCAGGTTGCCACGTTCTTCCGCCGGGATCGGGGCGACGAATTCGTCGTACACCTCGGGATGGAACCATTCGGAGCCTTGCAGGAACCAGTCGATTTCCTTCTGCGTGCAGAGGAAGATGCCGCGCAGGACGAAGCCCAGGCAGCGTTCCGGGTGGGCCTGGCCGTATGCCAGCGCCAGGGTGGAGCCCCAGGAGCCGCCAAATACCAGCCATTTTTCGATGCCGAACAGGGTGCGCAGGCGCTCGATGTCCTCGATCAGGAGCTGGGTGGTGTTGTTGCGTACTTCGCCCAGCGGGGTCGATTTGCCGGCGCCGCGCTGGTCGAACAGGATGACCCGGTAGTGGTCCGGGTTGAAGAAGCGGCGGTGCTGCGGCGACATGCCGGCACCCGGGCCGCCATGGAAGAAGACGACCGGGATGCCGTGCGGGTTGCCTACCTCTTCCCAATAAATTGTATGGATGTCATCGACCGCCAGCATGCCGCTATTGCGGGGCTGGATCGGCGGGAACAGGTGTGGCAAGGCGTCGGGCATGTCTATCCTCTATGCGTGAAGCCAAGATTGTAACCGCTCAGAAGAAGGTATTGATGGCCTGGAGGACGTTGTACGTGTCATCCACAAGCAGCATCAGGGGCCATTTGTCGAAGGTGGTGCAGGGGTGGGAGATGCCACAGCCGACCAGGTCGCCCACTTGCAGGTCGGCCTGGACGTCCTCCGGCCAGCGCAGGTAGGCGTGCTGGTCGTTCATTTTGTCGATCACGGCGCCTTCCGGCAACGCCAGCGCTGTCCCGCCCGGCCGATGCGCGGCGATGGCGCGCGGCAGGCCCAGGTCGTGCGATGCATCGCGCTTGCCCAGCGCCAGGATCGCCAGGTTCGGTTCGGGGCGCGACAGTACCGTGGTCCAGACTTCCAGCGCCGGGCGCAGGCCTTCGCCCGCTGCCTTGCCTTCGCGGCTGGCCAGCTCATTGGTCAAACCGCCGTAGTAACCATGGTCATTGGTCAGGTAGCAGCCGCTGCGCAGGATCGGCAGCACTTTCTTGCCCTGTACCGCCAAACCGGCAAACTCGCGCGCCACGCGGTCGAAGTAGGCCGAGCCGCCGGCGGAGATGATCACCTGCTCGCCGCCGAACAAGCCTTCCGACGCCGCTGCCTTCAGCATTTCGGCCATACGCTGCAGGAAGCCGTTGACCACTTCCACATCTGCCGCGCGGTTATCGGTGACCACCAGGCCTTCATAGCCTTCGATGCCGGCCAGTTGCAGGCCCGGTGCGGCGGCGACGGCGCGTGCCACGGACATCACTTCTTCGGGGTCGCGGCAGCCTGCGCGCTTGCCCTTCATGCCCAGTTCCACCAGCAGCGGCAAGGGCCGCGCGAGGCCGAAGTCCTGCACCGCGCGCGACAGGCGCTCGACGCCTGGCACGGAATCGACCAACGCAAAGAAATCGAAGCCGTGATCCTCTTGCATCAAATGCAGTACAGCGCGGATATCGGCCGGCGCCACCAGCTCATTGGCCAGGATCACGCGACGCGCGCCAAAGCGCGCCGCAATCTGCACCTGCGGGATGGTCGCCAGCGTGATGCCCCAGGCACCGTTTTCGATCTGCGCCGCGAAGAGCTGCGGGCTCATGGTGGTCTTGCCGTGCGGAGCAAGCAGCACGCCATGGCGCTCGCAGAAGCTGCGCATCCACGCCAGGTTATGCTGCAGGGCCGAAGCCTTGAGTACCGCCACCGGCAAGCTCGTATCGGCCGCCAGCACGTTCCAATGCTGGGCGGCGATCATATGCTGGCGCAGCGGCTCCACAATAGGCAGGCCCTTGACGCCTGGCTGCAGGATTTGTTCGTCGAGTTCGGGCAGCGCGTACATAGGTGATCCAATCTCTCTTCAAAGAATAGCACCGTCAGCCAGCAGGTGGCTCGGCAGTATTAAACGCCAGTTGTGCGGCGAAGGCGCGCTGGTAAGCCGGCCGCGCCTCACCACGGGCGACATAAGCCGCAAGGCGCGGAAACTCATTCAGGATACCCGAAGGCCTCGCCCGCAGCAGCACCGAAATCATCATCAGGTCGCCCGCACTGAACTCGCCATCCAGCCATTCCGCCTCACCCAGGCGCGCGGAGAGTTGACCCAGCCGATGGCGAATGCGATCGGCGATGAGCGGCAAGCGTTCCTTGCTCCAGGGCTTGTCCCCCTCCTGGAACTTGGCGATGACGATTTCCAGGATCGGCGGTTCAACCGTGTTAAGCGCAGCGAAGATCCAGGTAATCGCCCGGGCCCGGGCATTGGCATCTTCCGGCAACAGGCCCGGATAGCGCGAAGCAATATGGAAAATAATCGCACCCGACTCGAACAGCACCAGATCGCCTTCTTCATAAGTCGGAATCTGGCCAAAAGGATGCATGGCCATATGCGCCGGCTCCTTCATGGCGGCGAACGAAACCGGCCGCACTTCGTAGGCCTGCCCTACTTCGTCGGCCTTGAATAATCCCATACCGCCCGATTCTAAAGGCGAAACGCTCAAAAATCACTGCTGAGATTTGCAAGGTTTCGCTAAAATGGTGGCAATTCCTTGCAAATTTTCGAGGGTTTCATGGGACCAAAGCCAGCCGCACCA